>NZ_JALHRX010000099.1 GCF_023952475.1 Cupriavidus sp. WGlv3 | reverse complement strand
TGCTCGGGTCAAAGCCCTCGCGAGTGCCGGCGTAATACGGCGCTATGTCGCACTTGTCAGTGCTTCCGCTCTAGGCCTAGGGCTGAATGTCTTTATCTCAATTAACTTGAAATACCAAAGTAAGGACTCCTTGACAGAGTTCGAACGCCGCATCGCCGAATACGACGAAGTGATGGAGTGCTATTTAATGACAGGCGATAGCGATTATTTGATTCGGGTAGCAGTGGCCGACATGGCTGCCTTGGAGAGATTCATCCTGGAACAACTTACGCCGATTCCAGGAATCGAGAAAATTCGCTCTAGCTTCGCGCTCAAGCAGGTTCGTTATAAGACCGCACTGCCCCTACCGTTGCAGCGTTAGGTTCATCGTCGGATGTGCCCTCTCCCTTCAAGGTTGCGTTGCATGACCAGTACAGCTAGCGCCGGGGCAAAGGCTGTTGGCGTGCCACGCACCAGTAGCCGCCGGGTAATCTCTTCGGCCGACGTGCCGTCCCCCACGCGGCTGAACGCGTCGGATCGCTTGCGATTCAGTCATTCGCGCACTTGCGGAAAAGACTGATCGCCATCAAGTGGTTTCGTCAATATTTCGAGTTGCTCCTGCGCCTTGCGCTCAGGGGCTGGCGCGTCCAGCAGTTGTCGTAGGCGTTCGCGAAGCGTCTCATCCAGCGGCGGCTGCCTCTGCCATTCGCCGCGTCGGCGCCCGATCGACCAGTCGCCCACCATGGTCCGCTGCCAGCGCTCGGCTGCGCGGCCGATGAGCTTGAAGTCATCGTCTCGTTGGATGTAGCCAATTGCCTCCGTCAACTCTGCAAGCAGACCCAAGCCGGTGATTCAGCCGATCTCGCCGCCCGCCGACAGTGCTACTGCCCCCCAAAATCTCATCCCTGAGCTGCTCGTCTGCGGCCGCGATCACCCTCGCGGCCCAAGCGACGGCCCCACGCAGACTGGCGCGTCCCTCCATGACTAACATGGTTGTCCGCGAAGGTAGCATACGCAAATATCCGTCTGGAGAGCACATTTTGTGAGCGCGCTGCTCCGGGCGCCACACTGTGAAGCCGCTGGCGTCCCAGTTCCACGGCAACGCCTGCTTCCTTGCCAGTCGCGCCGACCCAACACTCGTTGGCGGCAATGTTCAATCGCCGCTACTTCAGCCACGTTGGCCTGGGGCTCTCGGTGCTTGCCGACGAGCATCGCTGACGGCCGAAGGCGACACAGATTACCAG
>NZ_JALHRX010000098.1 GCF_023952475.1 Cupriavidus sp. WGlv3 | reverse complement strand
GCGCTCGATTCTTTTCGCCGGCGCTTATGAACTAACTGCATTGGGCTTCATCTAAGCAAGTGCAATACGCATTCTGACAGGAAACGTAGAAGAATGCAGGTGGCGGCATTTTAGCGCCAACTGGCGCGCCGTTGGCGAAACTAGCGGCGCATGGGCCGTTGACGGGGCGAACTTTCGTCACGGATTCGGTTCGCACTGATGAATTGAGTTTTTCTTCAGAAGGCTTTTTAATCCGCATTACTATGTTGTCATAGCGTCAAGCGTGGTTATATTTATGCTATTGCACACATAGTAGTGTTTTTCCAGCAAGAGATGTGGCCCAAGGCCAAAACAATAGCAACTTTGAGGATGAAATGGCGACTGGTATTGTAAAGTGGTTCAACAGTGAAAAAGGATATGGGTTCATCACGCCCGATGATGGCGGTAAAGACTTGTTCGCTCATTACAAGGAAATCCAAGGTGCCGGCTTCAAGTCACTGGAGGAGGGCGCGAAAGTAGAATTTGAAATCACGCAGGGTATGAAGGGGCCGCAGGCGTCAAAGATTCGTAAGCTCTGAGCACTTGATAGCCATTTAACTATCTGGCGGCGTGGCGCTAATTTGTCCGCGAGTTTGGCACCATCGTCGCTCCTTTGTATTTTTTTCCGGAAATCGCTGGGAAGATATGCGCAATTCAGGATTGTAATTACCACTTCCACAAGACCCTCGCAGCAGGGCATATAATATTTGAGTGCTTTCGTTATCCGCAAGTGGCGCCAGCAATCGGTGCGTTGTAGTAGTGGGAGCAGACTGAATCGTCGGGCGCTAAAGTACGGCCCAGCCACATCCGTTGGTCGCCCGATTTCTGCACTTCCCCAACCGGTCGGAAATTACTGTGGCGTCAGGTCGGTTCTTGACGCGGGTGAAGCGGCGTATCGCCTCTTGATGATCTTGGGCATGTATGGATCTGCGCCGCCTGCCGAATTTGGATCGACGTGCGCAAATGGAGCAAGAACAACATGCCACTGGGTCGGCTTGCCAACGCAGCGTTGCGGGAGCGAAAGGTCCAATTGCACGATGCGCTCGAACTATTAGTCGCTGTAAAGATTAGGCGCGACGGTGTCGTTGACTTCAACGCCCGGGGCATGAAATGTTTTTTTTCGCATCGCTTGATCTGAATGTCGCAACCCCGAGCATTCATGTGTTGTCGCTGGAACAATGCGAACAAGCACTCCAGTACATCGTGGAGTCTCATGCTTCGCGCTGAGCAACTCCTTGAACCTGAACTCAATCGAGGCGGCTCCGCGC
>NZ_JALHRX010000097.1 GCF_023952475.1 Cupriavidus sp. WGlv3 | reverse complement strand
CAACTCTGGATACTTGAAGGATGGAAACCTGCTATGAGGTCATGCGACGACAAGGCATTTCGCGACGCACCTTCCTCAAGTATTGTATTGCTCGCTCACGGCCACCTCGCTCGGGTGGGCCCCGACGTTCGGGCCGCAGATCGCACACGCCATGGAGACCAAACCGCGCACGCCGATGCTGTGGCTGCATGGGCTGGAATGCACTTGTTGTTCGGAGTCGTTCACTATCCTCGAGGAGGTCATTGTTAAGTAGAAGGGCAACTACATCCTAGCGGTGGAAGGCAACCGTCCGCTGAACCAGGTGGGCATGAGTTGCATCATCGGCGGGCGCCCCTTCATCGACCAGCTCAAGCATGTGGCCAAGGACGCCAAGGCCGTCATCTCCTGGGGCTCCTGCGCATCATGGGGCTGCGTGCAGGCCGCCAAGCCGAACCCGACGCAGGCCACGCCGGTGCACAAGGTGATCACGGACAAGCCCATCATCAAGGTGCCCGGCTGCCCGCCGATCGCCGAGGCGATGATTGGCGTGATCACTTACATGCTGACCTTTGACCGTATCCCTGAGCTGGACCGCCAGGGCCGGCCGAAGATGTTCTACAGCCAGCGTATCCACGACAAGTGCTACCGCCGCCCACACTTCGATGCCGGCCAGTTCGTCGAGGCCTAGTACGACGAATCCGCGCGCAAGGGCTATTGTCTCTACAAGGTCGGTTGCAAGGGTCCGACCACCTACAACGCCTGCTCGACGACGCGATGGAACGAGGGCACGAGCTTCCCGATCCAGGCCGGCCACGGCTGCATCGGCTGCTCGGAAGATGGCTTTTGGGACAAGGGCTCGTTCTACGACCGCCTCACCAACATCCACCAGTTCGGCATCGAGGCCAACGCCGACAAGGTCGGCGGCGCGGCGGCCGGAGTGGTCGGCGCTGCCGTGGCAGCCCACGCGGCCGTGTCGGCCATCAAGCGTACGGCTCAGAAGAAGAACCAAGGCACCAGCGGCGCCGAGCATTGAGCCGCGCTGACCAGATTCAAGAGAGACAAGGACGTCTCATGACTGCCCATTCCACCCAAGGATTCAACCTTGACAACAGCGGGCGACGCGTGGTCGTCGACCCGGTGACTCGGATCGAGGGTCACATGCGCTGTGAGGTCAATCTCGACGCCAACCTGTCGGCGGCCAAGTACTCGCCCTGCTCGCCGGCGTCATTGACACGGCGCTTGACGCTCAACTCATGATGCGCCGGGTGACCCCAGCGGGCTAGCGTACCTGCGCGCGGCACGCAGTGGTAATC
>NZ_JALHRX010000096.1 GCF_023952475.1 Cupriavidus sp. WGlv3 | reverse complement strand
GGTTCATCGAGGAATTCCGGGGAAGGCTGCGCGGATTTTGAGGAAGAAGTATTCCTCGTCGCGATAGCCGTACGCGCGGCGCTTGATGACCTTGATGGTGTTGTTGATGCCTTCGACCACGCTGGTGTTCAATGGGTGGCGGCAGCGGGCCAAGATGCCATGCCAGTAGCCTTGCAGGCGCTTCGCAAACAACTCCAGGGCAGGTATTCGGCTCTGCCGAGCCTGCTCGCACCATTGCTCCCAAGCTTTTTGCGCCCACGCCGGGCGGCGGTAGAACCATAGCCGCTTTAGCTCGTCGCGCAACAGATAGACTGTCAGCAATGGCCGGTTCGCCTCCAGGACCTCATCCAGATGAACCGCCTGGGGGACGCTCAAGTTCTCCCGATTCCGCAGCAGTAGCCAGCGTGTGGACTTGAGCACCCGTCTGGCCGGCCGATCGTGCCGCAGCTGATTGGCCTGATCCACCCGTACTCGGTCGATGACCTCACGCCCGTACTTAGCTACCACGTGGAACAGGTCGAAGACCACCTCTGCTTGCGGGCAATGCGCCCGGATCTCCAACTCATACGCGGTCGTCATGTCGATGGCGACGGCCTCGATGCGCTGCGCAACGCCGGCGGGGAGCTGCTCAAAGAAGGCTCGGGCGGTCTCGCGTGAGCGCCCCTGTCCGATCCAGAGCACCTGCCGCCCAATGGGGTCGACTACCACCGTGGCATATCGATGCCCCTTGTGTAGCGCGAACTCATCCATGGCCAGGTAGCGGATATTGGACCAGTCCGGCTCGGCCACTGCCTCACGCAAGCGAGCCTTATCGATCGATTTAACTGTGTGCCAGCCCAGATCGTAGAAGGCCGCCACCGCCTGCACCGTACAGTGGCGCAACAAGTGGCCGCAAGCCTGGGCCAAGCGGGCCGTCACGCGTTGGTAGCGCCCAAGCCATTCCAGCCGCTCCAGCCTCGGACCGCCGCAACGGTCGCACCAAACGCGCCGGCGCGGCACGTGCAGTACGACCCGATACTCGAACAGCGGAAGGTCCCGGACTCGCCTGACCACTGTCTCATGCACCTGATGGCAGCGCGCGCCACACTCCTCGCAATGCATGACCTTGCTGACCGGCTTCAAGTACAACGACAGCGTACGGCTCTCTCCCTCCGGCCATTCCACGCGCTCCAGCCGGTAGCCCTTCCAGCAACCCAGTGCTTGCAGCGTCTTGCGATCCAGCACACATCCCCCTGATACCTGAAGAAACAGACATCAGCATACAAAATGTGCTCTTTCGGGCCACGGTTTTCTGCGAAGAACC
>NZ_JALHRX010000095.1 GCF_023952475.1 Cupriavidus sp. WGlv3 | reverse complement strand
GGCGACAGCCGGTGCGCACGGCGGAGCCGATCTCGGCGTTGTAAACCTGAGTGCCGGCGCGTAGACTGCTGGCATGACGACGGCGAACGCGTACCCGGACGACATCGAAGCGCTCAAAGCCCTCTTGCTGGAGCGCGATGCCCGCATCGGGCATCTGCAAGACGTGGTCGAATCGCAGAAGGCAGCGACGGCAACGGACAAGGCGGAGATCGAGCATCTCAAGTTGCTGATTGCAAAGCTGCGCCGCATGCAGTTCGGCCGTCGCTCGGAGAAGCTGGACCGCCAGATCGAACAGCTCGAACTTCGCCTAGAAGAACTCGAGGCCGACGAAGGTGCCGCACCCATCGAGATCCACAGGACGCCGCGTACGGCACCGGAACAGGTACAACGTAAGCCGTTGCCAGAACACCTGCCGCGCGAGTTCCAGACTCATTGGCCCGAATCACGTGATACCTGCACGGCATGCGGTGCGCCGATGAAGCAGCTTGGCGAGGATGTCTCCGAACAGCTCGAATATGTGCCAGCGAGCTTCCGGGTCATCCGGCATGTGCGACCCAAGCTGGCGTGTTCATGCTGCGATCACATCGCCCAGGCTGCTGCGCCGAGCCGCCCCATCGAGCGAGGCATGGCTGGCCCGGGACTGCTGGCCCACGTGCTGGTCGCGAAGTTCGCGGATCACCTGCCGCTCTACCGACAGTCGGTGATCTATGCGCGTGAAGGCGTCGAGCTGGATCGCTCGTTGCTGGCGAAGTGGGTTGGTCACAGTGCGGCGCTGCTGCAACCACTCGTCGACACACTGCGTCGACACGTCATGGCGGCGACGAAGCTCCATGCCGACGATACGCCAGTGCCGGTGCTCGCGCCAGGCAATGGCAAGACTAAAACTGGACGCTTGTGGGTGTATGTGCGTGACGACCGGACGTCGGGCGATGCTACTCCGCCGGCCGTCTGGTTTGCCTATACGCCGGACCGCAAGGGCATCCACCCGCAGCAGCATCTTGAATCGTTCAACGGGACGTTGCAGGCCGATGCCTACGGCGGCTACCAGGCGATCTACGAAACGGGACGGGTTGCCGAAGCAGCGTGCTGGGCCCATGCCCGGCGGCAGTTCTACGAATTGTATGCAGCTCGCCCCAATTCCTTGAATACCGAGGCCCTGGAACGCATCGGCGCGCTCTACAAGATCGAAGAGCAGATCCGGGGCAAACCACCCGATGTGCGCCAGGCGTATCGACAGGCGCAAGCGCGTCCACTACTCGATCAACTCCACGCGTGGCTGAGAGCCACGTTGGAGACGCTCTCGCGCAAATCTGACACGAGTCGAGCGATCCTGT
>NZ_JALHRX010000094.1 GCF_023952475.1 Cupriavidus sp. WGlv3 | reverse complement strand
GCACACTACGATAAGACATGCCGCCCGCAGGGCAGTAAATGTACGGAGCAACCACATGGGTAACAAACGAGTTCACTCACATGGGTAACACTTTGAGACTTAGATAGCGCTTGCGGTTGTGGCGTTCATCTATTTCTCCAATCACGATCGGGCCGAAGTGAACATGCCAGACGCCGTCGTCGATCGCTTCCAGTCCCACCAGTTCTCCTCGCAGCAAGTGTCCGACATACATAACCAGGTTGTGGCGGTAGAGCAGCCCGGCGCTGCCCACTCGGTACGTCTCCATGTAGCTTGGATAGCTCATCTCCGGCAGCCGGCTCGGATACTCCCGAGGCGATGACGTGTAGCAACTGCGCGGCGTCTGCTGGCCCAGTGCTTCGTGGGGGCGCTGTTCGTTATAGAAGCGCCGGAACGCATCCATGCGCCTTTGCTGCGCTGCCAGCGTCGCCGCTGGGGGCAACGCCGTCGCGCGCTTGAGCGTGCGGTGCATGCGCTCGTGCCGGCCGTTCTGCTCCGGATGCCCGGGCTCAATCCGCTCCGGCACGATTCCCAGCTTCAGCCACCAGATCGACAGCTGCGACAGTCCTCCACACCCCGTGGACGCGAACGGCACGCCGTTGTCGGTGCGCAGCCGGTCCGGCAACCCATAACGCCGGAACAGCCGCTTGAACACCGACTTGGTCGGCGCCAGCTTTGGACCGCCCAGCCCCTTGCAACTCAGCAGGTAACGGCTGGCATGGTCCATTACCGTGAGCGGGTAGCACCAGCACTGGTCCGCCGTCAGGAACTGCCCCTTGAAGTCCGCACTCCACAGCGCGTTCGGCTCGCGTGGCGAGCGCAGCGGCGTGCCATACCGCATCACCCGCCGGCGCCTGCGTTGCGGATCGATCCGGCCCGCTGCCTTCAGGATGTTGTAGATGGTCGTGCGAGACGGCACCTCTGCCTCGCCAAACCGCTCGGCCAGGCGCTGCTGGATCTTCTTCGGCCCCAGCTCCTTGCCCGCTGGGCCGCGCAGCTCCAGGATCGCCTCGCGGATCGGGTACGCGATCCGCTCCTGCGCATGACGGCGGCGGCTGTGGTCCGCGAGCCCGCCGGCGCCTTCATTGGCGTAACGCTCGATCCACTTGTAGCCAGTCTTGCGACTGATGCCATAGCGCTCGCACAGCGCGCTTACGCTGTCCGCGCGGCGCAGATGCTCGGCAATGAACAGAACTCGTTGGTCCATAGGTTTGAGCTCACTCCAGGGCATGGGCGCCTCCCTTTGGCTGTCGCCCATGCAGGGTAGAAAACTGTTACCTATGTGCTTGAACTGTTCTGTTACCTATGTGAGTGAACCGTACC
>NZ_JALHRX010000093.1 GCF_023952475.1 Cupriavidus sp. WGlv3 | reverse complement strand
ATCCGCACCGTCGCGGTGTATTCCGACGCCGACGCCGAGGCGCGCCACGTGGCCTTCTGCGACGAGGCCGTGCATATCGGCGGCGCCGCCGCGCGCGACAGCTACCTGCGCGCCGACCACATCATCGAGATGGCCAGGGAGACCGGCGCCCAGGCGATCCACCCGGGCTACGGCTTCCTGTCCGAGAACGAAGCCTTCGCCGAGGCCTGCGCCGCGGCCGGGCTGGTCTTTATCGGCCCGCCGGCGTCGGCGATCCACGCGATGGGCAGCAAGAGCGCGGCCAAGCAGCTGATGGAAAAGGCGTCGGTGCCGCTGGTGCCGGGCTACCACGGTGAGGACCAGGATCCGGCGCTGCTGCGGCGCGAGGCCGACCGCATCGGCTATCCGGTGCTGCTCAAGGCCAGCGCGGGCGGCGGCGGCAAGGGCATGCGCGTGGTCGAGTCCGGCGACGGCTTCGAGGCCGCGCTGGCGTCGGTCAAGCGTGAGGCCAGCGCCAGCTTCGGCGACGACAAGGTGCTGGTCGAGAAGTACCTGACGCGTCCGCGCCATATCGAGATCCAGGTGTTCGCCGACACCCACGGCAACTGCGTCTACCTGTTCGAGCGCGATTGCTCGGTGCAGCGGCGGCACCAGAAGGTGCTGGAGGAAGCGCCGGCGCCCGGCATGACCGAGGAGCGCCGCCGCGCCATGGGCGAAGCGGCAGTCGCCGCGGCAAAAGCCGTGGGGTACGTCGGCGCCGGCACGGTCGAGTTCATCGCCAACCAGGATGGCTCGTTCTACTTCATGGAGATGAACACGCGCCTGCAGGTCGAGCATCCGGTGACCGAGATGATCACCGGGCAGGACCTGGTCGAATGGCAGCTGCGCGTCGCCGCCGGCGAGCCGCTGCCGCTGACGCAGGAGCAACTGCGCATCGACGGCCATGCGCTGGAGGCGCGCATCTACGCCGAGAACCCCGACAAGCAGTTCCTGCCGTCCACCGGCACGCTGCGCTTCCTGCGCACGCCGCCGGCGGTGCAGTTCATGCGCGGCGAGGATGCCCACGGCCCGGCCGGCGTGCGCATCGACGCCGGCGTGCGCGAGGGCGATACCATCAGCCCGTTCTACGACCCGATGATCGCCAAGCTGATCGTCTGGGGCAAGGACCGCGACGAGGCGCTGGCGCGCATGCGCCAGGCGCTGGCGGCGTACCACGTGGTGGGGCTGTCGACCAACGTGGCCTTCCTGCAGCGGCTGGTGAAGTCGGAGGCGTTCCGCACCGCCGATCTCGACACCGGCCTGATCGAGCGCAACGAGGCGGTCCTGTTCCCGCCGCCCGCGCCGGTCGGCATGGAAGTGATCGCGCTGGCGGTGGCGGCGCTGCTGG
>NZ_JALHRX010000092.1 GCF_023952475.1 Cupriavidus sp. WGlv3 | reverse complement strand
GCCGCTGGCTCGTAGTCTCGCTTCCCATTGGAGCGGACTCGCACCGCCTGCAGCGGAAATAGGTCAATCTCGTCTTGGATCATGCTTGCGTCCGCAAAGTCTTTGCGGACGCAAGCCTGCCAACGTTCAGCCTCCAATACCAGACGTCGTCAATTGAGCGCTTACTTAGAAGGCCTCGCCAAGTATGGTGCGTTAGCTAGTATCTGGCTGTCCAAGCCCAAAGTTCTTACGCAGATTATCTACTGACGGATGCCACGTGCGCTTTGCGACCGCAGGTTGTTTCTAAGGAGGGCAGGATGAAGGGTGCAATATTCGCATCAAGTGTGCTCAACGAGGCATCGGAATATCCCCAAGGCGCCAGTCTTCTTGTCGGCGGCGCTTGACTATCACATGCTACCATCGAAGCGCTGAACTGCTGATTCTAGGTGAGGCGTTTGGATAGGCTCAGCCATCAATCCGACTTTTTTGGGCGGGACCCTCCGTGAAGACTTCCCGCCGCCGCAGCGTGCTAGCCTTTGTCGGCCCGCGCAGCGTTACTAGACGGCTGCAGGGCAGAGGACGATGCGAGTGAGGCCGCGAGGTTCACGTTGTTCTCGGTGATGTTGCCCACCTGCTTGGCTGTTCGCTGCATCGCATCGAGAAAGCTTGTTGTAGCGGTCAGAGCCGACTTCCAGGCGGCCATGGCAGTTCCCGAGCCAGAAGGAGCGACACGCTCGACCGCATCAATATAGTCCTGCATTACGCGCTTGCTCTGTTCATATTGGGCTTCGACCACCGTCGCAAGGTCGGCACGCGTCTCCGCGGCTATCTCGAGCCCTTGCCGGCAGTATGCTTGAGCCTTTTCGGCCAGCGGTAGCAAAATCCTGGCTTCCATCACCGGTAGGTCGCCATCGTTTTTGGCTTCAAATGCCTTGCGCGTGCACGCCTGGGTTTCAGCTAACGTCCATTTCATCGTCTGTAAGTTCAGTTCCGCAACCTTGTGAAATCCCTCGAGCGTTCTACTGGTAAGCCCGTACAGGATCTCAACACCCGCTTTTTGCGCTGCTGCAATCGCTTCTATGTCTGACGTAGGCATGACAAAGCCCCTGGAAATGTGCCCCAGTTGTCCCAACGAGGGCTTTCACAAGAAATTGTCCGTACAGTTCGATACAAGGATAGCTCGGATAGATGTCTACGAGACTTTCGACCAGGGCGCTCCAGCGTGTCGAGGTCTTGGGCATCCACCCCTTCCGAATGATGGGCGATAAATGGCACGGTCTCAAGAGGACTCAGGCGCCACAATTTTGGCAGACCCGATTCTGCGCACAAGCACACACTAGACAATCCCCCTATTGGCATGGTCCGTTGGAATACGGCCTCCCTCCTTGAGTG
>NZ_JALHRX010000091.1 GCF_023952475.1 Cupriavidus sp. WGlv3 | reverse complement strand
GGCCTCGACGTGGAGCGCCTACGACATCTCGTGAACCCTGCTGTCTTCCACAAGGTGCAGGCGAACCGCATCGTGCCCCGTGATCCGGCGCTGACTCCACAGCGCCTGCGGCAGGTGCTCGTCCTGCCTTCGGCGCAGGCAACTTTGCCCGCGGATCTCCAGGAAGCCCTCCAGCGCGACGCTCGCACTGGAGGGCTTGAGCAGATGCGCGTGGTCGCCCAGGGGGTCGAAAGCGCGCGGGAGCACCCTCAGCGCACCGTGGTGATCGAAGGCATGCAACCTGGGCTTACCTATGGCGTGCGCGTCGTGCACGAGCGCGATGCCGAAACCATGACGGCGGCGGAGAACGTATGCCGAGTACCGGTCTGCCCTGCCGATTTCGTGCAGCCGAGGTAAGGGCGGCTTGTCGAAGACATAAAGGGGTTCGCGTCTGTCACCAGGCGCCCTGCGGTCAAGCAATCCGCGGTAAAAATCGCAACGTAAATGGGGGAGGCGATCATGCGTGAAGGTCAGTCTGCTGCCGCCTTGCAGGGGAGCGAACAACAAAGAAGACATGTGCGGTGTAGCCCATTCAGGCAGCGTGTGCGGAGGGCGATTGCCGCCTTCGGCGTTGCATTGATCGCAGGGCTCCCCTGTGGCCCAAGCGCAGGTCAATTGGCGGATCGACAACATCAGCCCACTCAATTCGGACCGCCACACGTCCGATGCAAACAGTGCTAGCGGGGGGGCGCGTCAACAAACTTGGCGCGCATCCCACCAACAACCAGATCTACTTTGCGGCCAGCGAATGGGGCGGCCTGTATCGAACGACCGACGGCGGGCGCAACTGGGTATATGTTCCCGGGCACCGCGCGCAGGCAGTCTGGGATGTGAAGTTCAGTCCGAATAATCCCACGATCCTCGTTGCTACCTCGCGGTTCGACGGCAAGACGACCCCGGACTCCGGGATCAGCGTCAGTCGGGACGGCGGCACCACGTGGACAGTTCCTCCCACCGCGCGCCCCAGTGCGAGTGATTGCCGATTCGCAGTGGACAGGACGGAGCCCGAGGCTTTCGGTATTGCGTTTGACCCCGCGAATGCGAACACGATTTACGTGGGCACAAGCTGCGGTCTGGCGACCAGCACCGATGCTGGCGTCACGTGGCGCTACATTGATCCCACGCCAGCCTATGGGGGCATGCGAGTGTGGAGCGTCATCGTCCACCACGGTGTTGTCGACATCTGCGGTGACGAGGGGCACCTGCGCTCCACCGACAATGCGGCCACCTTCATTGGTGGTGGTGCAGAGCCGGCAGGCTTATGTTCACTGGCAGCCTCTCCCGACGAAGGCAACGTGATTTTCCTCTCGGTCGGCACGCAAATCTTCGAGAGCCGGGACGGCGGCGCGACCTGGC
>NZ_JALHRX010000090.1 GCF_023952475.1 Cupriavidus sp. WGlv3 | reverse complement strand
CAATCCACCCAAGTTACTGTAAGCATCAACAAGCCTTATAGGCAGCATGATGAGGCTTCTGGCGAGGCGGACGGGGCTTGGCGCGATCCGGTCGCACGCGATGGATACGTGTTGCGATCAAGGCCAAGGTCTCATTCAGAGCAGCCCTGGCCCAGCGCAGGCCGAGCAGAACCGCAGGCAGGACAGGTTTGAGCGCGGTAATGGCGTAGGTACGGTTGATCCGATGGTCCGAGTCAATGTCATGTTCCTGCGCGGCGGTGAGGCAGCATAGGGCGTGCAGGTTGTCACATAGGATTTTGGCGCCGAAGTCCTGCCTGGCGGCCAACTGCGAGAGGCCGGACAGATGTTCGAGTGCCATGCGGTGTTTGAGGCGTTTGAACGCCTCCTCGAGGCGCCAGCGCTGGTGATAGAGATCGCGGAAGGTGGCAGCCGGATAGTGGTGCATGTCGAGCAGATTGGTGATGAGCACGCGCACCTTGCCGGCTGGCGAGATCTGCCGGATCAGCCGGACGGTCTGCGGAGTAGCCGCACACTCATAGTCGCGCGCGTCATTTCGGGCTGGAGCCGGGAGCGTGACGATGGCCTCGTCGCGACCGGAGCGGACGAAGTGCCGCACGGCAGCAAAGCCGCTACCGTCGGCGCGCATGCAGAAAGGGATTTTTCGTTGGTTGAGCACGGCCACCAGCCAGCGGGCGGGGTAGCCGCGATCGAGCAAGAGCAAGTCGTCGGATTGCAGGCGGTCCAGATGCTCGAACAGGATCTGGCGTTCGTTCTCGTGCACGCTGTGCAGTGAGGCGGCGAGCATGATCTCGGCCCCGGGCAGGTATAGGCCGAAGGCGAGTTGATCGCGAGTGGCGGCTCGAGGCAGATGGCTGTGGCGGATGGCGAAACGCAGGTGTGAGGCGTCCGCGGCGACTAGCCGAAAGCCATGCCAGCGCGGCAAATGGTCTGACACCTGCCGAAGCAGCCAGTCATTGAGGTGAGCAAAGACATCGCCGCTGAGTTTGCTGCGAGCCTGGGCGAAGGCTTGTTCACTGACGCAACGGCGCAAGATGTTCTGGCGCGCGAGCGCGGCGAAGAATTGATCGAGTTCGGCTTGTACGCCCATGCGCAAGTTGCCAAGCATGAAGGCGATCAGTGTCGGCAGAGTGAGCTTGCGCTGACGGGTGAATGCGGAGGGTCGTTCGGGATGGCGAGCAAGATCGTGAAAGACCTTGGTGTGCAGATATTCGGTAAGCGAAGCGAACAAATCGGTCAGGGGCATGAGAGCCAAGCGAAGATCGAGAAGCGATCCTCTATTGGCCGCCGCCCTGCTTGCGCTAAACAGCCAGCGCAAGCAGGGCGGCGGCCGCTCGAACCTCGTCACATGTCAAGCGTTCGCGGGGGCAAATCGCGATTCTATTGACGGCTAAACTTGGGTGGATTGG
>NZ_JALHRX010000009.1 GCF_023952475.1 Cupriavidus sp. WGlv3 | reverse complement strand
TCGAATTCCTCATCACCGCACATGCCGTAGACCTCGGAAGTCGACGGGAAGACCAGGTGCTTGCGGTACTTGACCGCGGCGCGCACGATCGGCAGGTTGGCCTCGAAGTCCAGCTCGAACACGCGCAGCGGCTGGCGCACGTAGGTGGCCGGGGTGGCGATGGCGACCAGCGGCAGCACCACGTCGCACTTGCGGATGTTGTACTCGATCCACTCGCGGTTGATGGTGATGTCGCCCTCGAAGAAGTGCATGCGCGGGTGGTCGACGAGGTCGCCGAGGCGGTCCGTGTTCATGTCCATGCCGTAGACCTCCCACGGCGTGGTTTCCAGGATGCGGCGCGTCAGGTGGTGGCCGATGAAGCCGTTGACGCCGAGAATCAGGACCTTTTTCATCGGTTTCCCTCGTTGGACTGTTCGGTATGGAGATGCGGGGCAAGCGCCTGCGGCGTGACGGCCGTCCCGTCCGGTGCCAATAGCTGCGTGACGATGACCAGGCCGCCGTCGCCGCATACGCCGACGACCTGGCCGTCCCGCACCTGCAGGCCGGTTGCCGTGCCGCCTGATGCAGCGTCAGGCAGCGGCCGCGCGGCATCCGGCAGCGGCCGGCGCGCCTGCGCCACGATGAAGCGCTGCCCGCCAACTTCCGTGAACGCGCCGGGGTAGGGCGGTGCGACCGCGCGGATCAGGTTATAGACCTCGGCGGCGGATCGGTTCCAGTCGATGCGGCCGTCCTCGGGCTTGCGCCCGGAGTAGTAGCTGCCTTCGGCGAGCCGGTTCGGGCGGCGCGGCGTCTGTCCCGCCATCATCGCGGGCAGGGCGCGCCACAGCGTCTGCTCGGCCGCCACGGTGACCTTGTCGAATACTTCGCCGGCGGTATCGTCGGGCAGGATCGGCACGGCGGTCTGGTCGACGATATCGCCCGCGTCGGGCCTGGCTTCCATCACGTGCAGCGTGGCGCCGGTCTCGGTTTCGCCGTGCAGCACCGCCCAGTTGACCGGCACGCGGCCGCGGTACTTCGGCAGCAGCGAGCCGTGCATGTTGAACGCGCCGCCCGGTGCCAGCGCCAGCACGCCGGCGGGGATCATGGCGCGATAGTAGAACGAGAAGATGACATCCGGGCGCGCGTCGCGCACGGCCTGTGCGATGGCGGGATCGGCCGGGTCCTCGCCATAGAGGAACGGCACGCCCAGCTCGGCGGCGGTGTCGGCCACGCGGCGGAACCAGATGTTCTCGTCGGGCCGGTCGCGGTGGGTGATCACCAGCGCCACCTCCACGCCGCGCGCATGCAGCACGCGCAGGCAGCGCTCGCCGACATTGTGGTAGGCAAAGACGACGGCGCGCATCACGGCTCCACGGTGCGGGCCGGGTCGGCCTCGAGTATGGCCTTGATGCGGTAGCGCGGGCGGTCGCGCACTTCCTGGTAGATGCGGCCGACGTATTCGCCCAGCAGGCCCACGCCGAACAGCAGGATGCCGATCAGGAAGAAGTTCATGGCGAACAGCGTGAACAACCCCTGCACTTCGGAGCCCAGCACGAAGCGCCGCACCAGCAGCACCACGAACAGCACCCCCGACAGCAGCGACAGCAAGGTGCCGATGGCCGAGAACCACTGCAGCGGCACGATCGAGAAGCCGGTCACCAGGTCGAAGTTCAGGCGGATCAGCTGGTACAGCGAGTACTTGGACTCCCCCGCGTGGCGCTGCTCGTGGCTGACTTCGATCTCGACCGGGTTCGAGGCAAAGGTGTAGGCCAGCGCCGGGATGAAGGTATTGACCTCGCGGCACGCGTTGATGGTGTCGATCACGGTGCGGTCATAGGCGCGCAGCATGCAGCCCTGGTCTGTCATGCGGATCCTGGTGATGCGCTCGCGCAGCCGGTTCATCGCGCGCGAGGCATAGCGGCGGAACGCGGTGTCGTTGCGCTGGCGGCGGATGGTGCCGACGTAGTCGTGGCCGGCGCGCATGGTCTCGACCAGGCGCGGGATTTCCTCGGGGGGATTCTGCAGGTCGGCGTCGAGCGTGATCACGATCTTGCCGCGGGTGTGCTCGAAGCCGGCCAGGATCGCCATGTGCTGGCCGAAGTTGCCATTGAACAGCACCACCCGGGTCACGTCCGGGCGCTTGTGGAACTGCGCCGCCAGCAGCTGCGCCGAGCGGTCGACGCTGCCGTCGTTGATGAAGATGATCTCGTAGCTTTCGCCGAGGCCATCCAGCGCCGGATAGAGGCGATCGAACAGGGCTTGCAGCCCCTCTTCTTCGTTGTAGACCGGAATGACGACCGAGACCTGGACCGGGCTCATTGGGAAAGACGTTTGCATGTTTCGCTGAGGATTGCGCAGACCCGCTCCACGTCCGAGGCTTGCATCGCCGGGAACAGCGGCAGCGTGACGATGCCGCGCCCGATGCGCTCGGCGTGCGGCAGCATGCCTTCGCGCCAGCCGAGTGAGCGGTAGTAAGTGAAAAGATGGACCGGCGGGTAGTGCACGCCGGTGCCGATGCCGCGCTCGCGCATGGCTTCCATGAGTTTCTGCCGCGCCTGCGCCGGCCCGCCCTGCATGCGCTCGGTCGGCAGCACCACCTGGAACATGTGCCAGTTGGTGGTGGCCGCGTGCGGGTCCAGCGCCTGCGGCAGCTTGATGCCGAGGGCCTGCAGGCCGCTGTCGGCGGCGCAGCGGAAATAGGTGTCGGCCAGTTCGGCGCGGCGCGCGGTGATGGCGTCGAGCCGCTGCAGCTGGGCCAGGCCGACCGCGGCGTTGACATCGGTCAGGTTGAACTTGCCGCCCGGCTCCTCGACATCCATGCCGTCCAGGCCGGTGCGGATCACGCCCTGCAACCGCAGGCGCTCGGCGCGCACGGCTTCCTCGGGCGTGTTCATCACCAGGCAGCCGCCTTCGATGGTGGTGATGTTCTTGTTGGCCTGGAAGCTGAAGCTGACCAGGTCGCCGAAGGCGCCGATGCGCTGGCCGCGCCAGCGCGAGTCGATCGCCTGGGCCGCGTCTTCGATCACGCGCAGCCCGTGCCTGGCGGCGATCGCGTACAAACGTTCCATGTCGACCGGCAGGCCTGACAGGTAGACCGGCATGATGGCGCGCGTGCGCGGCGTGATGGCGGCCTCGACCGCGTCGAGGTCGAGGTTGCGCGTGCGCGGGTCGATGTCGACGAACACCGGTTTCGCCCCCACGGCCACCACCACGTTGGCGGTGGCGACCCAGGTGATTGGCGTGGTGATGACTTCATCGCCGGGGCCGATATCGGCGATGCGCAGCGCGATTTCCATGGTTGCCGAGCCGTTGGCGAAGGTGCGCACCGGGCGCCCGCCGAACAGGTCGGACAGCGCGGCCTCGAAGGCCTGCATCTTCGGTCCGGAGGTGATCCAGCCCGAGGCCAGCACCTTGCCGACCTCGGCAATGGCGGCGGCGTCGATCTCGGGCCGCACGAACGGCAGGAAGGCGGGAGCGGAAGCGGTCATGGCAGGCGAAGGAGGCAGCGGCGGTCAGGCCAGGCGAAGGCGCGCGGGCAGCCTTCAGGAGCGGGCGATCAGGAAGACGCCCGCCAGTATCAGCAGGATGCCGGCCACGCGCAAGGGGCCGATGATCTCGCCGAACAGCCACCAGGCCGCGAGCGCATTGACTACGTAGCCCAGCGACAGCATCGGATAGGCGATCGACACATCGACGCGCGACAGGCCCACGATCCAGACGCCCACGCTGACCACGTACAGCGTGAGCCCGGCCAGCACCGGCCATTGCGTCAGCACGCGCAGCGCCGTCACCAGCAGCGTGCCGCGATCCAGCGTGATCGCGCCGACGGCGTTGACGCCGGCCTTGAGCAGCAGCTGCGCCGCCGCATTGAGCAGCACGCCGGTCAGGATGAAAGCAAAGGTGGAAAGCGTCATGGCAAGGCGGTTGGGGATTACGGTGCTTGCGTCTGTGCTGGCTGTCCGGGCAGGGCGAAATTGGCGACCGCCACGCGCCGGCGGTCGCCGGCGATCTTGTGCATCGGCACGCCGCGCGCGGCCAGTGCGGCGTAGGTCTGCGGCGCCATGATCGCCACCGCGCGCTGGCCGTCCTGCCAGCGCGCGAGGAACTGGTCGACGCTGGGGATCCACTTCTGCGGTTCCTGTCTGATGCCGAATTCCAGTTCGTCCGGATGCTCGACCAGGATCGTGGTGCGGCGCAGGTAAAACGGCAGCGTGTGGTCCAGCAGCCGCACGCTGTACAGCGGCATGTCGGGCGCCAGCACGGCGCTGATGGCGGGCACCAGGTCCGCGCCGGAGCTCGGCCGGCCCATCACTTCGTGGGCGCGCAGCCCGACCGTGGCGCAGAGGAACATGGCCAGCGCATAGGCCACCACGCTGGGGAATACGCCGTGCGTGCGCAACAGACGGCGAGCCAGCAGCGCGCCGCCCAGCATCACGGCAAAGGCGATCGCGAGCCATTCCGCGAATTCACGATACACCGCATTGGGCGTGCCCGGCTTTTCCATCATGCCGACGAACGGGATCGCGATCAGCCCGATCACGCCGAGCGCAACCATGGCATTGACCTGCCAGCGCCACGCGCGTTCCGTGGTGGTATCCAGCGCCACGCCGGCGAGCAGCGCCAGCGCCGGGAAGATCGGCACGATATAGCCCGGCAGCTTGGAGCCGGACAGGCTGAAGAAGACGAAGATCGCCACCGCCCACAGCCCGGCCAGCAGCGCCGGCTGGAACGGGCGCGGCGCATTGCCGCGCGCCACCCCGGCGCGCTCGCGCACCGCCTGCCACATCTGCGGCACCAGGCCCAGCCACGGCAGGAAGCCGCCCAGCAGCAGCGGCACGAAGAACCAGAGCGCGCCCTCGCGGTGGTGCACGCTGGAGGTGTAGCGCTGCCAGTGCTCGTGGATAAAGAAGAAGCGCAGGAACTCCGGGTTGCGTTCGGACACCAGCCAGAACCACGGCACCGTGACCGCGAGCAGCACCGCGATGCCGGCCAGCAGATGCAGGCGACCCCACAGCTTCCAGTCGCGCGTCGCCAGCGTATAGACCCCCAGCACCAGCCCGGGCAAGGCCAGGCCGACCAGTCCCTTGACCAGCACCGCCACCCCCATCGCTGCCCAGCACGCCAGCATCCAGTTGCGCCGCGCGGCCGGCGTGGCCGCGGGATGCTGGGCCAGCAGCATGCAGGCGAGCACGCACGCCATGGCCCCGGACAGCGTCATGTCGAGCGAATTGAAGTGCCCGGCGACATTCCACATCGGCGTCGACACCAGCACCAGCCCGGTCAGCATCGCCACGCGGCAGCCGTACCAGCGGGCCGCGGCCAGCATCGACACGCCGATGCCCAGCATGCCGGACAACGCTACGCACAGGCGCGCCTGCCAGTCGCCTATGCCAAACAGGGTGTAGGCCAGCGCCGTCACCCACATGTGGAAGGGCGGTTTCTCGAAATACTTGAGTTCGTGGTAGCGGATCGTGACCCAGTCGCCGGTGGCGACCATCTCGCGGGCAATCTCGGCGTAGCGGCCTTCATCGGAGCGCAGCAGGTGGCGCATGTCCAGGGTACCGAACCACACCAGCAGGATCAGCAGGCCAACCAGCATGACGGTACTTGCGGTGGCTCCGATGGACGGCGCGGCGACAAACCGCGAGGTCGATGAACTACGCATGGATCTCCTGGAAAAGCGCGGCGAACCAGGTCTCGGGCGACGCGCGGCGACGGGGAAGCCATCACAACGCAGAGCCGGGTCTGGCGGTGGACAGCGCGCGAGAACATCCGCGTGGGCGCGCCGCAGGCACGCCGCGACCGCCAGGCGCCCGGAACGCCACAACCGCTGGAATACGCGAGGCGCGCAATGGTAGCACGGCGACCAAGTCACTCCGGACGGGTCCCGGAAGTGCCGGCAGCGCCGGTTATACGACAGATGCGGTGTATAAAGCATATGCTGCCAGGTGAACGCCTGGTTTGGCCCCGGCATCCTTGTCGGCATGTCCGTTAGACCGGCGCCGGCGTGAAATGACCAGTTACACGCGCAACAAAAACGCGATAATTCCGATAGCCAGTCAGTTGCCAGCCAGGCGGGCACTGAATGCGCGCGGGACAATCCAGAACGGGGATCGATGTGAAGACAGAGGTTCAGCAAAACCCGCAGGCCGGCCTGGTGGCGTGCGCGGCAGCCTTCGTGGCGCTTGGGGTCGGGCTATCCGCGCCACCCGCCAGCGCGCAGGGGATGGCGGTGCTGCCCGGCACCGGCGGCATCGCCCAGGCGGCGGCCAGCCAGGCACAGGCGGCCGCCGCGGCGGTGCTGTGCAATGCGCCGTGGTTCCGCTCCGGCTCCCATGTACAGATGGAAGGCGACGGCGTGATGCCGATGTCGATCCGCATGACCCTGCGCGATGTAAAGCGCAGCCCGACCGGGTGCCGCGCCCAGCTCGAGGTCAATTCCAAGTCGGCGCTGTCGGCGCTGATGGGGCCGCCGGTGATCACCAACCAGGTCCACGAGGTGGTGATCGAGCGCAGTGCGCCCGAGGCGCAGACCAGCATCGAAAGCCAGCATGCGGTCATCAACGCGCGCGCCCGCTATGCCCGCATGTATGGCGAGGCGGCGTTCCGCGGCAAGGGGGTGTTCAACTACGCCGGCCTGGACCTGCGCGAAGGCACCACGCTGGATGGCGAAGTGTTCCGCTCCAGTGTCTCGCTGAAGGTCTATCCGCTGGGCTCCGATGAAGCGGTCAGCACCATGGACGCACAGCGTGCCACCATCCATATCGGCTCGCGCCACGTGGGCAGGCTGCAGATGATCGACACCCTGATGGGGCGCAAGGAATGCCAGCCGATTTCCTACGACAAGCGCACCTCGCTGGGACCGCTGATGATCGGTGGCGAACTGGTGCAGGTCGAGCCCACCGTGATGCACGTCACCGACTGGTACTGCCCGGCCGAGGCCTTCGTGCTGCGCACCGAGGTGCGCCAGGACGACAAGGTGCAGCGCGTCGATGTCACCGCGCTGGAGCGCGACACGCAGGCGCCGTAGCCGGCGCCATGGCCACCTCGCCCGCGAGGGCGCAAAAAAACCCGCCGTGGCGGGTTTTCCTGTATCCGGCGGCAGCCGTGGTTCAGCTGGCGGCCGGAGCGGGGGTGGCTTTCTTCTTGCTGCTCTTGTTGTTCTTTTTCTTGGTGCCTTGCTTGGCCGGTTTCTTGTCGGCGGCCGGCGCGGCAGGGTCGGTCAGGTTGGTGCGGGTGCTCTTGTTCGCGCCCTGGCTGTACGGGTCGAACTTGTCGCCGGCCTTGGCGCCCTGGCTGTACGGGTCGAACTTCTCGCCCGACTTGGCACCCTGGGTATGCGGATCGAACTGCTGCTTGCCGCCAGTCTGTGCCTGCACGGCCAGCGAAGCGGCGCCAAGGCAGAGTGCGATCGCGGTCGCGACGAACTTGTTCATGGTTTCTCCTGAGATATGCCGCCGTCGGGCGGTCGTGTCTATGGCCTGCCCGGTACAGGGATGGCTCGGGCCAGTGTCGCCAACATCATTCATGACTGTCAACTTGGGGCTTGCCCGGCGCGGCAACCTCATGGAAACCCTGAATTGCGGCGCCAGCGCGATTGCGCATGGTGCCGCCGGCATGCCTTATTCGGTGACCGCGTCGGACGGATGCTTCCAGGCCGCGCGTACCTCGCCCGAAGGCGCCAGCGCCAGGTTGATGCCGCGGCTGCCGATGGGCTGCTGGAACCAGCGCTGCTGCAGCGCCTTGACCTCGGGGCCGGCGAAGGTCGTGGCCAGGGTCTGGTCGACCAGGCGCTTCCATTCCGGATCGGCCTTCGACAGCATCAGTGCATTCTGCTCGACCGACAGCGCCGGGCCGACGATGACGTATTGAGAGGGGTCCTTGGCGCGCGCGCGCAGCCCGGCCAGCAGCACGTCGTCCATCACGAAGGCCTGGGCGCGGCCCGATTCCAGCAGCAGGAACGATTCGCCGTGGTCCTTGGCGTAGACGTCGTGATAGCCGTACTGGCCCTTGAAGCGGCGCACGTGGCGGTCGCCGGTCGAGCCCGCGCTGGTGACCGCGGTCTTGCCGCGCAGGTCGCCGAACGAGCGGACGCCCGAGTCCGCCCGCACCAGCATGCGCACCGTCGACACATAGTGCGAGACGCTGAACGCAACCTGCTTCTGGCGCTCGAGCGAGTTGGTGTTGGGGGCGCAATCCAGGTCGACCAGCCCGTTCACCACCGCCGGAATGCGGTTCTGCGGCGTCAGCGGCATCCAGCGCACCTTCAGGTCCTTCAGGCCCAGCTTCTGGCGCGCCGCCTCGGCCGCGCGCAGGCACAGGTCGACGGCATAGCCGGCCGGCTGGCCCTTGTCGTCGGCAAACGAGAACGGCAGCGCGGACTCACGGTAGCCCAGCACGATGGTGCCGGCGTCGCGGATCTTGTCGAGCACCGGGCTCTGGGCGCGTGCCGCGGCCGGGGCCAGCATGGCGGCGGCGCCGGCGGCGAGCAGGATTGCCGCGAGCGGGCGGCGGGCGCGGGAAAGGCGGGTGGTCTGGGCAGGCAAGGCGAAAGCGGTCATGCGGGGGAAACTGGAAAGCAGCCGGTAATCCGGCGAAGACGCTAGGGTATACCCCAGAGCGCGCGGGGCGAAGGATATTGTCGTCATAAGCAAATTCCCAGGGTAGGCCCCGGCTCCCCGCACCGGTTGCATTGGTGAAACGCCAAACGGATGAGGCTCGCGCGGGCATTGGAAGCGCCGGTTGCGCCATCCGGCCGATGGGCGCCGGTGTCGGGCTCACCTACGCTTGCAAAAAACGACATGGCAACGGGACGGGGGCACCATGGCAGCAAGCAATCGCGGGCGCACGACGATGGCGGCAGGCGCCATCGGCCGGCAGCGGTCTGGTCCGCCGTCGCGGTAACGCCGGGACCTGTGCCATGCACGCAGCCGCCACGCATGCGCGCGAGATCCGGGATGCCGTTCCGGGTCTGCGCGGCGACGCGCGTCCCGATGATGCGCTGCTGGACTGCCTGCTCTGGCTGGCCCGGTACTTCCACCAGCCGGCCTCGGCCGAGGCCCTGGTCGCAGGGCTGCCTCTGGAGGGCCATCGCCTTACCCCCGCGTTGTGCGCGCGTGCCGCGGCGCGCGCCGGCCTCTGCGCGCGGCTGGTACGACGCAAGCCCGACGAGATCCCCGACCGCGTGCTGCCCGCGATACTGCTGCTGGAACAGGGCGAGGCCTGCATTCTGGTGCGCCGCGCCGATGACGGCATGCTGGTGGTGGTGCTGCCCGAGTTCGGTGACGGCGAACAGGCCGTGCGCGGCGAAGACCTGCTGGCGCGCTACACCGGACACGCCATCTTCGCCCGGCCCGCGTACCGTTCGGATGCCGCCCGGGCTGCCATCGATGCCGTGCCCGATCTCGCGCCGCAGGCATGGTTCTGGGGCGTGATGCGGCAGTGCTGGCCGGTCTATGGCGAGGTGTTGGTGGCTTCCTTGCTGCTGAGCCTGTTTGCGCTGGTGATGCCGCTCTTCACCATGAACGTCTATGACCGCGTGGTGCCGAACCATGCGCTGGAGACCCTGTGGGCGCTTGCCGTGGGCGTCGGCCTGGTGCTGCTGTTCGAGCTCGCCATGCGCATGCTGCGCGGCTACTTTGTCGACGTGGCCGGCAAGCGCATCGACGTGACGGTGTCCGCCACGGTGTTCGAGAAAGTGCTTGGCATCGAGATGCGCTCACGACCCGCCTCGGTCGGCAGTCTCAGCAGCCAGTTGCAGGAATTCGAATCGGTGCGCGATTTCCTGACCTCCGCCACCATCACCACGCTGGTCGACCTGCCGTTTGCCGCGGTCTTCATCGCCGCGATGTTCTGGGTGGGCGGCCCGCTCGCGTGGGTGCCGCTGCTGACGGTGCCGCTGGTGCTTGGCCTCAGCCTGGCGCTGCAGGGACCGCTGTCGCGCGCGGTGCGGGCCAGCAGTGCCTGCGCGGCACAGCGGCAGGCAGCGCTGGTGGAGACGTTGGTGGGGCTGGAGACCATCAAGACCACGGGTGCGGAAGGGGTCGCGCAGCGACAATGGGAGCAGGTGGTCGGGCAGATGGCCAGGCTGGCGCTGCGCTCGCGCTGGTTGTCGGCGTGCGTCATCAACGCTGCGCTGTTCGCGCAGCAGGCCGCCACGCTGGCCGTGGTCGTGATGGGCGTCTACCAGATTGCCGACGACCGCCTCACCATGGGCGGCCTGATCGCCTGCACCATCCTGGCCGGGCGTGCGCTGGCGCCGCTGTCGCAGATGGCCGGACTGACCACGCGCTATCACCAGGCCCGCACCGCGCTGGCCGCCCTCGACCGGACCATGGCGCTGCCGGTCGAGCGCCCGCCCGGCAAGCACTTCCTGCACCGCCCGCCGTTGCGCGGCGAGATCGAATTCCGCTCGGTCAGCTTCCGCTATCCCGGCCGCGACGGTGCCGCGCTCGACGGTGTGTCATTCCGCATTGCCAGCGGCGAGCGGGTCGGGCTGATCGGCCGCATCGGCTCGGGCAAGACCACCATCGAAAAGCTGATCCTGGGCCTGTATCCGCCCGATGCCGGCGCGGTGCTGATCGACGGTGCCGAGGTGCGCCAGCTCGACCCGGCGGCGCTGCGGCGCGGCATCGGCCATGTGCCGCAGGACGTGATGTTGTTCAGCGGCACCGTGCGCGACAACATCGTGATGGGCGCGCCTTACGCCGACGATGCCGCCGTGCTGCGCGCCGCGCGCCTGGGCGGTGTCAGCGATTTCATCGAGCGCCTGCCCGAGGGCTATGACCTGCGCCTGGGCGAGCGCGGCGAGGGGCTGTCGGGTGGACAGCGGCAGGCCATCGCGATCGCGCGCGCGGAGCTGTTGCAGCCGCCGCTGCTGCTGCTCGACGAGCCCAGCAGTGCCATGGACAACCGCACCGAGGAGCAGTTCAAGGCGCGGCTCGCGGCAGCGCTGGGCGAGCGCACGCTGTTGCTGGTGACCCACCGCGGCTCGCTGCTGAGCCTGGTCGATCGCCTGATCGTGATGGACCAGGGCCGCATCGTCGCGGACGGGCCCAAGGCCGAGGTGCTGAACGCGCTCGCGGGGAGAAAGCTCCATGTCGCCTCGGCCTGAGCCCCGTACCCTTGCGCGCCGCCTGGCCGCCGCCCTGCGGCCGCACGCCGACGATACCGCCTTCATGGATGCGCGCGACGCGGCGGCGCTGTCGCGGCCACGCTGGTTCGCGCACTGGATCCTGTGGTGCGCCGCGGGCTTTGCCGTCGTGGCGCTGGCCTGGGCGGCGCTGGCGCGGGTCGATGAAGTGACGGTGGGCGAGGGCAAGGTGATTCCGTCGAGCCAGGTGCAGGTGGTGCAGAACCTGGAAGGCGGGATCGTGGCGCAGATCATGGTGCGACCCGGGCAGGTCGTGAGCAAGGACCAGCCGCTGATGCGCATCGACGATACGCGCTTTACCGCCTCGTACCAGGAAGGCCGCACCAAGGACGATGCGCTGGTGGCACGCATCGCGCGCCTGAGCGCCGAGGCCGCCGGCACCGACTTCGTCGCCAGTGCGGGCGGCGACGGCGATACGCGCCGTTTCGTGGCCGAGGAACGCTCGCTGTTCGCCTCGCGCAAGCACGCGCTGGAAGCGAACCTGGCCGTGCTGCGCCAGCAGTCGGAGCAGCGCCGGCAGGAGCTGGCCGAAAAGCGCTCGCGCGAGCAGCAATTGCGGCAGAGCCACCGCCTGGTGGCGCAGGAGCTGGCGATGATGCGGCCGATGGTGGCGCAGGGCGTGGTTTCCGATGTCGATGTGCTGCGGCTGGAGCGGCAGACCAATGACCTCAAGGGCGAGCTCGACGCGTCGCGGCTGGCGATGCCGCGCCTGGAGGCGGCCTATCGCGAGAGCCAGCAGAAGCTCGACGAGGCGAGCGCGCATTTCCGCGCCGAGGCCATGCGCGAACTCAACCAGGCCAGGGCCGAGCAGGCAGCGCTGAGCGCGACCAACACCGCCTTGCAGGACCGCGTCGATCGCACCCTGGTGCGCGCGCCGCTGGCCGGGATCGTCAAGCAGCTCAAGATCAACACCGTGGGTGGCGTGGTCCAGCCGGGCATGGACCTGGTGGAAATCGTGCCGCTGGAAGACACGCTGCTGGTCGAGGCACGCGTGCGGCCGGCCGACATCGCCTTCCTGCGGCCGGGGCAGCCCGCCGTGGTCAAGCTGTCGGCCTACGACTTCTCCATCTATGGCGGCTTTGCCGGCACCGTCGAACATATCAGCGCCGATACGCTCACGCCGGAGCGCCCCGGCGAGCGCCCCGAGAGCTACTACCTGGTGCGCGTGCGCACCCGCGACAACCGACCGGCAGGAAGCGCGGTGCAGGTGCCGATCCTGCCCGGCATGGTTGCCACGGTGGATGTACTGACGGGCCAGAAGACGGTGCTCCATTACCTGCTCAAGCCCATCATCAAGACCCGGGACATGGCGTTCCGTGAACGGTAGGGACCGCGCTCGCACGCGAGCCTTTTTGCAACGATAACAGGCAAGGCATGGCCGCGAGGCCTGCATTCAGGACGGAGAGAGAACCACCATGGCAACCGTGACTGGCACCAACGGCAGCGACAGCCTCATCGGCACCGCAAGCAGCGACACCATTCTGAGCGGCAACGGCAACGACTATGTCAGCGCGGGCGATGGCAGCGACTATGTCGATGCCGGCAATGGCGACGATATCGTCGAGGGCGGCGATGGCAACGACACGCTGCTGGGCGCCAACGGCAAGGACCGTGTGTTCGGCGGGCGCGGCAACGACAGCCTGTCCGGCGGCAACGGCACCGACGCGGTCTATGGCGGCAGCGGCGACGACGTGATTGGCAGCGCCGACGGTGCGTCGACGCTCTACGCCGGCGACAACGGCGGCGATACGCTGTATGGCGACGGCTACGACAGCCATGCCGACTACCTGCGCGGGCGCGGACATGAATCGGCGCAGCCGGGCAATGACCGCATCCAGGGCGGCAACGGCGATGACCTGATCTTTGGCGACAACGGCGACGGCGCCGTCGTCGGCGGCGACGACATCATCGCCGGCGGCAATGGCCGGGACACTGTCTACGGCGAAGGCGGCAACGACACCATCGCCGGCGGGGGCGGCGGCGACACGCTGGGCGGCGGCAGCGGCCGCGACACCTTCCTCTACAACGCTGTCTCCGATTCCACCGCGGCCGGCATGGATGTCATCGCCGACTTCCAGCGCGGCACCGATCGCCTGGATCTGCGCCCGGTGCTGGGCGACACCGGCTTCCAGTGGGGCGGCCTGACGCCGACCGCCCATGGCGCCTGGTACCAGCAATCGGGCGGCAACACCTATGTCTACGTCGATGTCGACGGCAATCCCGCCACGGCCGAAATGGTGATTCGCCTGGACGGCCTGCACGACCTGACCAAATCCGATTTTGCCGGCTACGACAACCATGCCCCTACCGCCGCGGCCGATGCCAACGCCATCGGCGAAGACAACCATCCGAACCCGGTTACCGGCAACGTGCTCGC
This sequence comes from Cupriavidus sp. WGlv3, assembly GCF_023952475.1. GTDB lineage: Bacteria > Pseudomonadota > Gammaproteobacteria > Burkholderiales > Burkholderiaceae > Cupriavidus > Cupriavidus phytorum. The sequence goes on along the minus strand of NZ_JALHRX010000009.1, from coordinate 235,946 downwards.
CAATGACAGCGACGTCGATGCCGGCAATGTGCTGGCCGTGGCCAGTCCCGGCACCTATGCCGGCCAGTACGGCACGCTGCAGATCAACGCCGACGGCAGCTACAGCTACACCCTGGACAACGGCAATCCGCTGGTGCAGTCGCTGCGCCTCGGCGACCATCTCGATGAGTCGTTCGGCTATAGCGTGACGGATGGCCAGGCCTCGGCGGCATCGACGCTGAGCATCCGGATCGACGGCGCCAACGATGCGGCGACCATCACCGCGTCGGCGAGCGAAGATACGGCGGTGACCGAGAACGGCGGTGTGGCGAACGCGCTTGCGGGAGACAACACGGCCAGCGGTACGCTGACGGTGAACGATGTCGACACCGGCGAAGCGCACTTTGCCGCGGTGGCGCTGGACAGCCTGGCCGGGCAGTACGGCACCTTCACGTTCGACAGCGCCACCGGCGCCTGGACTTATACACTGGACAACAGCAAGGCCGATGCGCTGACTGCCGGGCAACAGGTCAGCGATGCGCTGGTGGTGTCTTCTGCCGACCAGACCGCGCAACACACCATCACGGTCAATATCACCGGTGCAAACGATACGGCAACCATCACGGCATCGACGAGCGAAGACACGGCGGCGACAGAAGCGGGGGGCGTGGGCAACGCCACGGCAGGCGATGCCTCGGCCAGCGGCACGCTGACCGTCAGCGATGTCGATACCGGCGAGGCCTACTTTGCCGCCGTGCCGCCGGACAGCCTGGTCGGGCAATATGGCACGTTCACGTTCAACACCACCACCGGCGCGTGGACTTATACGCTCGACAACAGCAAGGCCGATGCGCTGACGGCCGGGCAGCAGGCCAGCGACGCGCTGACGGTGTGGTCAGCCGACCAGACCGCGCAGCAAACCATCACGGTCAATATCACGGGCACAAACGACGCGGCGACCATCACCGCGTCCGCGAGCGAAGACACGGCGGTGACTGAAGCGGGTGGCGTGGCCAACGCGACGGCAGGCGACGCCTCGGCCAGCGGCACGCTGACCGTCAGCGATGTCGATACCGGCGAGGCCTACTTCGCCCCGGTGCCGCCGGACAGCCTGGTAGGGCAGTACGGCACGTTCACGTTCGACACCACCACCGGCGCCTGGACCTATACGCTGGATAACAGCAAGGCTGATGCGCTGGCTGCCGGGCAGCAGGTTATGGAATCTTTGACCGTGCACTCCGCCGACCTCAGCGCCAGCCAGGAAATCAAGGTCAATGTCGTGGGCGCCAACGATGCCGCCGTCAACAGCGTGCCGGGGCTGCAGTCGGTCGATGAAGACAGGCCGCTCGTATTCGGCACGGCCACCGGCAATGCGCTCGGCTTCTTCGATGTGGACGGCAGCAGCCACACGGTGACGCTGACGGCGAGCGGCGGCACGATTACGCTGAACGGCACGGCGGGACTGCAGTTCCTGGCCGGCGATGGCAGCGCGGACGGCACCATGACCTTCACCGGCAGCGACGCGGCAATCCATGCCGCACTGGACGGCCTGCAGTTTGCCGGCGACAAGGACTATGCCGGCACGGCCTTGCTGCAGATGCAGACCAGCGACGGCGCGACGACCGACACCGATGCCGTGGCGATCACCATCCATCCTGTCAACGATGCGCCGGTGGCGGCCGCGGACGTGGTCTATGTCTCGAACAACACCGGCAGCATCCTGATACCGGTCAGTGCCTTGCTCGCCAATGACGTCGACGTCGATGGTTCGGCGCTTGCGATAACCGCGCTCACCGGGGCCACCGGAGCCGTCAGCAACCTGCGGTTCGCGCCCGGCACCAATAACAGCTACATCATGTTCGACTCCAGCAACGCGGCGGCGGGAGGCTTCAGCTATACCGTCTCCGACGGCGCGGGCGGAACCAGCACGGCCACCGTGACGGTCAATGTCTCGTCGACGAATGGCGCGGCATCGGTGACGCTGGCAAGCCAGACTTACCAGGCTTCATACCTCGACGGCGGCAGCAACAACGATGCGCTGACCGGAGCCCCGGCCAGCGATGTCTTCATCGGCGGCGCAGCGAGTGACACATTGCGCGGCGGCGCGGGCGATGACGTGCTGCGAGGCGGCGCCGGAGACGATACGCTCGACGGCGGCGACGGCATCGATATGCTGGATCTTTCCGATGCCGGCAGCGGGCTGACGTTTTCGCTGATGCAAGGCAGCACCGTGGTCAACCTGTCCGGTGCGGGCCTTGGCAGCGACACCTACAGCAATATGGAAGGCGTGATCGGGTCACGCTTCAATGACACGCTGACCGGCAGCAGTGCCAACGACATCCTGCGCGGCGGCGCGGGCAACGACACCGTCGATGGCGGCGCGGGCATCGACCTGCTGGACTTCTCCGATGCCACCGGCGCGATCGATTTCACGCTGGTGCAGAGCAGCAGCGCGACCTCGGTCAATCTTGGCAGCGTCGGCCTGGGCACGGACAGCTACAAGGGCATGGAGGGGGTGATCGGGTCGGCCTTCAACGACACGATCAACGGCTCGGCCGGCAACGATGTGCTCCGTGGCGGCGCCGGCGATGACCAGCTGACAGGTGGGGAGGGCGACGACCTGATCACTGGTGGCGCCGGATCGGACACGCTTGCCGGCGGCGCAGGCAGCGACAGCTTCCGCTTCCTGCGCGCCGAGGCCGCTTCGGTCGATACGATCACAGACTTCGACCTCGCGCCGGCGTCGGCAGGCGGCGACGTGCTGGACCTGTCGGAACTGCTGTCGGGCGTCAGCGTGACCAGCGCCAATGTGGCGCAATTCGTGCGTCTGGCGGAGGTCGATGGCAATACCGTGGTCAGCCTGGACCGTGACGGCGGCGGCAGCGCCACTGCGTTCCAGGATGTCGCCGTGCTGCAGGGTGTGGTCGGGCTGGACCTGAATACGCTGCTGAGCAACGGCAACATCCATACGGCTTGAGCCAGCCACCGGCAGCAGGGCCGGACAGGGCAGCAGAGGGGAGACAGCAACAAGCGGCAAGGCAGGACGGCGGCACCGCTGCCGGCAGTATCAAAACCATAATAAGCGGGTAGGGTACCGCGCTCGGAGCGTGCAGCGCACGAGCGCGGTGTACCCGGCAGGGGGAAGCATGACGACGACATGGTGCCGGCTGGCACCCGTGCTGCTGTGGATGGCACTGGCACTGGCGCTGCCGCGGCTCGCGGCGGCCCAGGCGCTGCCCCAGGCGGTCGACCTGGCCGTGCACAGCAATCCCGAAGTGCTGGCCGCTGGCAGCCGCCGGCTGGCTGCCGACGAGGGGCTGAAGCAGGCGCGCGCCGGCTACCTGCCGCGGATCGATATCGGCGGCGCCACCGGGCGCGTGCGGCTCGACAGCCAGAGCAGCCGCTTGGCCGGGATGTCGGACGCCTCGTATGGCCGCAATGCCGCCGACGTCACCATCACGCAGATGCTGTTCGACGGTTTCGGCGTGAGCAGCGATGTCGAGCGCCAGGGCGCCCGGATCGAAGGCGCGGCCTACCGGGTCGGCGCTACCGCCGAAGACATCGCGCTGCGCACCGTCGGCGTCTATGTCGAGGTCCTGCGTCGGCAGGAAACCGTGGCGATCGGCATCGCCAATCTCGAGGCCCACCAGCATATCCATGACCAGATCCGGCTCGGCGCCGACAACGGCGTACTGCGCCGCGCCGACCTCTACCAGGCCGAGAGCCGGCTGGCCCTGGCCAAGGCCAGCCTGCGGGCGGAGCAAGGCGCGCTGCAGGATGCCGAGGCGGCGTTCGTGCGCGTGGTCGGGACCACGCCGCAGTTCTTGTCCCGCCCGGCATCGCTGGCTGCCGTGCTGCCCGCGACCGAGCGCGAGGCGCAGCAAGTGGCCAGTGCCAGCCACCCTGCGCTGGGTGCGGGCCAGGCCGATATCGCCGAGGCCGAGGCCGCACGCGCGCAGGCGCGCTCGGCCTTGTGGCCAAGGCTGGAACTGGAGGTGGGCGGGGCACGCGACCGCGACCGTGTGCTGGGCACCACCGACGAGCGCCGGGTGATGCTGCGGGTGCGCTATAACGTGTTCCGCGGCAATGCCGACAAGGCCCGCATCAGCGAGGCTGGCTTCCAGATCCAGGAAGCGGAGCAGAACCTGCAACGGCTGCGGCGGCAGGTGCAGGAAAGCGTGTCGCTGGCGTATAACGCCAACCGTACCGCGCAGGACCGCCTGGCCAGCCTGCAGCAATATGTGCAGGCAAGCGATGCCACGCGGCTCAGCTACGGCAGGCAATTCCGCATCGGGCAGCGCAGCCTGCTGGACCTGCTCAATGCCGAGAACGAGTACTTCAGCGCCCGCACCGCCTATGTGACGGGCCAGTACACCGAACTGGCCAGCCAGTACCGCATCCTCGCGGGCATGGGGCTGCTGCTGCCGACGCTCAACGTCGCGCCCCCCGGCGAGGCGCTGGCCCAGGCCGGGACGCGCACGGGGCAGCGCTAGCCCTGCGGGGCTCGCATGCCGCTGGCAGATGGCTGGCCGACGCATTGCTCATGGCAGCGTGCGACGCCGCTCAGCACAATGAAAGGGCCCTAACCGGAGCCTTTCATGTCACGCACTTTTTCCCTGGAAGCGGAATGCCTCGGCCTGCGGCTGCGCGCCGGCACGGAACTGGTCTGCCGCGGCGGCAACCTGTGGCTCACCTTCGAGGTGCCGGGGCGGCCGTCGCCCGATGTGTTGCTGGCACCAGGCGAGCGCCATCGGCTGCAAGCGGATGCCGAGGTATTTGTCGCGGCGCTGCACGGCGCGGGCCCGGCGCTGTGCCGGATCGAAGCGCCACCGCGCCGGGCCGGGCCGCTGCGGTTCAGCTGGCTGCGGGGCGCGCGGGCGTCTTGACCGTGCGCGCGGCTTCCTGGCAGATCCACTGCGCCACGCGTTTGACGTCGGCGCGCGGCTGCGCGGCGGCCTGGATCAGCCAGTAGGCGTTCGGGCTTGGCGGCGCGTGCCGCGCAGTGGGCACCAGTGCCAGCTGCCCGCCGTCGACCAGCGGCCGCACTAATTCCAGCCGTCCCAGCGCGACGCCTTGCCCTGCCAGCGCCGCCTGGATGACCTGGTCATACTGGTTGAAGCGAAGCATGCCGCGCTGGCTGGCCTGGCGCAGGTCGCGCGCGGCCAGCCAGCTGCGCCATTGCAGCCACGGGCGCGGATCGTCGAATTCCAGCAGCGGCAGCTGCAGCAGCGCATCGCCGTGCGGCGCGAGCGCGGCCAGCAGCGACGGATGCGCGATCGGGGCGATGTGCTCGCCGAACAGGCGCACGGCATCGGGCGGCGCCGCGGCGTCGCGGCAATAGCGCACCGCCAGGTCGATCCCCTCTTCACGCAGGTCGCTGATACGGTTGCTGGCCGACAGGCGCACATCGAGGTGCGGATGGGCTTTCTGCAGGCTGCCCAGCCGCGGCAGCAACCACAGGCCGGTCACGCCGATGCTGGCGGTGACGGTGACCGGCTGCCGGCCCTCGCTGCGGCGCACCTCGGCCACCACGTCCTGCAGCTGCTGCAACGCGCTGTCGGCGCTGCGGAACAAGCGCTCGCCCTCGGCGGTGAAGGCGACGCCGCGATGCTTGCGCACGAACAGCTGCACCTTCAGCTGCGCCTCCAGCGCATGGATCTGGCGGCTTACCGCCGACTGGGTCAGGCACAGGTCGTCCGCCGCCTGCGTAATGCTCATGCGCCGGCCGACGGCGACGAAGCCCTTGAGCAGGTCGAGCGAAAACAGGCGAACCAGCGGGGTGGACATGCAGCGAGCTCCAGGCAGACGCGCGAGACCTCATTACAGCACGATCCCGGAGATTCTTGCCATGCGTGGTGCGCATGGCAGGACGACCGAAAGATCGGTTGAAGGAAGGCCTGCCGTCGCTTGCAATAGAGCCATCGCGCTGCGGGCGCCATCGATCGACAAGAGGGCTGTCATGACCATCCATTTGCCACGCTATTCCGGTTCGGGCGCCACGCCCTGGTGGCGGCAACTCTGGGTACTGGTGCTGGCGGGTGGCGTGTTGATGGGGGTGGCGCTGGGCGTGCGCCATGTGCAAGGGCTGTTCATGCTGCCCATCATTGCCGAGCGCGGCTGGACCCGCGAGACCTTCGCCTTTGCCATGGCGGTGCAGAACCTGGCTTGGGGCCTGGCGCAGCCCTTCACCGGCATGCTGGCCGACCGCTACGGCTCGTGGAAGGTGATGGCGGGCGGGCTGGCGCTGTATGCCGCGGGGCTCTATGGGATGACGCAGGCGCATACGTCGACGGCGCTGGTGTGGTCGGCGGGACTTTGCCTCGGCGTGGCCTTGTCCGGGACCACCTTCGGCGTGGTCTACGGCGCGCTCAGCCGGATGACCGGGGCCGCGCAGCGCAGCCGCGCGCTGGGGCTGGCCGGCGCCGTCGGCGGCATCGCCCAGTTTGTCCTGGTGCCGGGCGCCCAGGCGCTGCTTGCCGGGAGGGGATGGGCGGGCGCGCTGCTGCTGCTTGCCGTGGTGCTGGCCGTGCTGGCACCACTGGCGCTGCCATTCCAGGACCGCGGCGCGACGGCAGCGCCGGAGCGCCACGCGCCGGACGCGGCGGTGGGCCAGCCGCTGAACGCCGCCTTACGCGAGGCCTTCGGCCATTCGGGCTTCTGGCTGCTCAACCTGGGCTTTCTTGCGTGCGGCTTCCAGCTGGCCTTCATCGCCAGCCACCTGCCGGCCTATCTGCTGGACCGCGGCATGCGTGCGGCCGACGGCATGGCGGCGCTCGCCATCATTGCGCTGGCCAATGTGGCGGGCGTCTATGTGTGCGGGCTGCTGGGCGGGCGTCACAGCAAGAAGTACCTGCTCGCCGGCATCTATCTCGCGCGCACCGCGGCGATGGCGCTGTTCCTGCTGCTGCCGCTGAGCCCGGCGACGCTGTACGCCTTCAGCGCGGCGATGGGGTTGCTGTGGCTGGGCACGGTGCCGCTCACCAACGGCATCCTGGCCCAGGTGTTCGGCGTGCGCTATCTCGCCACGCTGTTCGGCTTCGTGTTCCTGGGCCATCAACTCGGCTCTTTCCTGGGCGTGTGGCTGGGCGGGCTGGTGTTTGAGCTGAGCCGCTCGTACGACGCGGTCTGGTACGGCGCCATGGCGCTGGGGATCGTCGCCGCGGCGCTGCATTCGCCGATCGACGACCGCCAGATCGCCCGCACCGGCCTGGCGCCGGCACGGCCATGAGGCGGCCCGGCGCCACCGCGCTCGCCGCCTGGCTGTCGGTACTCGGTGGCGCCGTCGTGTGCGCGGTGGCGCTGGCGGGGTGGCTCGATCCGGCGCATGCCCAGGCGTGGATCGCGCTGATGGCGCTGTGCCAATGACGCCCACCAGCTGCCGCTGCGCCGGTACAGCGGCTGTCGAACTCGCAACAAGCGGGTCCACTGTGTAACCAATCCGCAGGATGTATGCATTGCGCCACATTGAGTGGTGGTGCAACAGGTAGAATCGCGCCTTCCGTGCCTTTGCATCCTCCCTATAACAATGAGCTCCCGCCCGTCGCGCCTGCCGTGCATCGACGCCCTGAAAGCCGTCAGTTCGCAACTGATCGTCCTGCACCACCTCGCCTTCTATGGACCGATGTCCGATGCCGCGTACCGGCTGGCGCCGGGGCTGGTGGACTGGCTCTATGACTACGCCCGCATCGCGGTGCAGGTGTTCCTGGTAATCAGCGGCTTCCTGGCGGCGCGCAGCCTGGCGCCTAACGGTCGGCTGGAGATCCGCCAGCACCCGCTGTCGCTGCTGTGGCGCCGCTACCAGAAACTGGTGGTGCCGTTTGCCGCGGCGATCCTGCTCAGCATTGCCGGTGCCGCCGTGGCCCGGCACTGGATGACGCACGACTCGATCCCGGCGTCGCCCACGCTGGCACAGTTGCTCGCGCACCTGACGCTGCTCCATGACATCGTCGACGTCGACGCGTTGTCGGCCGGGGTCTGGTACGTGGCCATCGACCTGCAGTTGTTCGCGCTGCTGCTGGGCACGCTGTGGGGCGCGCGCGCGGTGTCGCGCGGCAGGGCGCCGGCGGGCGTGGCGGTCAGCATCGGCCTGGTGGCGCTGGCGGCCGTGGCGTCGCTGTTCTGGTTCAACCGCGATGCCGCGTGGGATATCTGGGCGGTGTACTTCTTCGGTGCCTATGGCATGGGCGCGCTGGCCTACTGGGCATCGGCGCCCGGCCGGCCGCTGCTGCCGCTGGCGCTGCTCGGCGCGGTGGCGCTGGGCGCGCTGGCGCTGGACTTCCGGCTGCGCATTGCCGTGGCGCTGGCCACCGCGCTGCTGCTGGCGCTGGCGCGCCGCGGCGAATGGCTGGAGCGCTGGCCGCGGGCGCGCGTGGTGGGCTACTTCGGGCGCATTTCCTATTCCGTGTTCCTGGTCCATTTCCCGGTGTGCCTGGTGGTCAATGCGCTGGTGTCGCATCTGGCACCGGGCCAGCCGGTGCTGAACGCTCTGGGCATGGCGGCGGCCTGGGCGCTGAGCAATGTGGCGGGCGCCTTGTTCTACCGCTTCGTCGAAAGCGCGCAGCCGTTCGCGGCACTGCGGGCGCTGCTGGGCGGCCGCGGTGACGCGGCCGGCGAGTCTGGCCCGGGCTCGGCGCGCCGCCCGACCATGTAACCCTTGCAACCATCGCCGCACGGCACCACGCGGCTGCTGCGCGCATGGCATGGCCGCCCGCGGCATCCGTGTGGTGCACGCAACCCGCCGGCGTGGTGCCGTCGGCACGCCGGGCGTGCATGGCGCTGCCGCGGACTTGCGTTGGGCGCCACACACACTGGTGCCACACTGGCGTAAACGGGCATTGGGCGATGGCACAAAGGTTGCCTAGTATGGAATCGTAAACCTGACCGCTTGGTCAGGATTCCATCGGGAACCGAGGGTGTCATGTCCGACCATATCGTCCTGACTTCGCACGCGCGCCGCGACAAGCCGGCCGAGCCGATCCACTGGGGCGCCCCCACGGCGGCGCAGCGCGGACCGGTGATCGCCAGCCTGGGCAATCCGGCGCAGCGCAATGTGATCGGCACCCACGCCGGCGCCTACGCCATCTACCGCGCCCTCGCGGTCGCCTCCGGCACGCTGCAGCGCGACCATCGTCCCGACCTGACCGATACCGCACCCGCCGAAGCCATCGGCCCGCATCCGCAATGGGGCGACCCGGACAAGATCGTCTCGCTCGACCCATGGGGGCACCTGGTTTCCAGCGTCTTCGCCGACCGCATCGCCGCCGGCGTCGATATCCGCCCGACCATCGCGGTGACCCGTGCGCACATCAACATGCCGGAACTGCTTTCGGCCATCGCCGCGGGCCGGCTCAAGCCCGACGGCGACCTGTTGCATGCCAATGGCGACGTGCGCGTGACCAAGGCGGCGGTCGACCCGGTGTGGTACCTGCCCGGCATGGCGGCCCGCTTCGGCATCAAGGAAAGCGTGCTGCGCCGCAGCCTGTTCGAGCAGACCGGCGGCATGTTCCCGGAACTGGTGACGCGGCCGGACCTGAAGGTATTCTTGCCGCCGATCGGCGGCATGACGCTGTATTTCTTCGGCGATGTCAGCCAGCTGGGCAAGCCCGAGACCCGCGTGGCCTGCCGCGTGCACGATGAATGCAACGGATCGGATGTGTTCGGGTCAGACATCTGTACCTGCCGGCCGTACCTGGCACACGGCATCGAGGTGTGCATCGAGATGGCGCAGCAGGGCGGCGTCGGGCTGGTGGTCTACAACCGCAAGGAGGGACGCGCGCTGGGCGAGGTGACCAAGTTCCTGGTCTACAACGCCCGCAAGCGCCAGGTTGGCGGCGACCGCGCCGAGACTTATTTTGCCCGTACCGAATGCGTGGCGGGCGTGCAGGACATGCGTTTCCAGGAGCTGATGCCGGATGTGTTCCATTGGCTGGGCATCCGCCGCATCGACCGCTGGGCGTCGATGAGCAACATGAAGCATGGCGCGCTGGTGGCGCAGGGCATCGAGGTGGTCGAGCAGGTGGCGATCCCCGAGGGGCTGATCCCCGCCGACGCCCGTGTCGAGATCGACGCCAAGGTGGCCGCCGGCTACTTCACGCACTACACGCCGCCGGATGCGAACGAACTGGCCCTGGCAAAGGGCAGGGGGTTGAACGAATGACGAGGTATCCCGAGGACAGTGCCGGCAACGAGCGCCATGGCAACGGCTGGCTGAGTCCGGTGCCCGAAGGGCATCCCGCGGCGGCGCTGCTGTGCGCCGAGGCGGTGCGCACCCATTGCGCGGCGGTCACCGAACACGTGGCCAGCGGCGCGTCCGAACTTTTCACCTGGCACCCGGACCGCGTGCATGCGATTGCCGATTACGTCGCCAGCACTATCCGGCTGCGCTATCCGGACCTGCAGGTGCCGTATCACAGCCGCTGGCGCCATTTCGAAAGCGGCGCGGGCGACCAGCGCACGGACCGCTGGCAGGTGCTGTGCGAGCGCGCCGCGCTGAGCGGGCCCGAACACCGCGAGGAGCGCGCCCGCATCGGCATCGACCTGGTGATCCCCAGCGTGCTGCTGGATGCGGGCGCCGGGCCGGAATGGCGCTACCGCGATCCGGCCAGCGACCTGGTGCTGACGCGTTCGGAAGGCCTGGGCGCGGCCAGCTTCGACCTGTTCGCGCGCGGCGGCTTCTCCGCGGCGCCGGGCGACCCGCTGCGCGCCGATGCCGAGCGCCTGCAGCGCATCGATGCCGACAGCATTGCCCATGCCTTCCAGGTCGCGCAGCACAACCCGCTGGTGGGGCTGGAAGGCCGCGCCGGGCTGCTGCGCCGGCTGGGCGAGGTGATGGACGCGACCCCGGCGCTGTTCGGCCGGCCGGCGCGGCTGGGCAACCTCTATGACTACCTGAAGGCGCACGCCGTCGGCGGCCAGCTCGATGCCGGCTTCCTGCTGCGCACCTTGCTGGTGGGCCTCGGGCCGGTGTGGCCGGGGCGCATCGTGGTCGAGGGCGTGTCGCTGGGCGACTGCTGGCGCCATCCGGCGGCGCCGGGCGGGCTGGTGCCGTTCCACAAGCTGACCCAGTGGCTGACCTATTCGCTGCTGGAGCCGCTCGAGGACGCCGGCCTGACCGTGACCGGCCTGGACGCGCTGACCGGCCTGCCCGAATACCGCAACGGCGGGCTGCTGTACGACTTCGAGCTGATGGTGCCGCGCGACCCCGGCTTTGCCGCCGAACCGCATGCGGTCGATGAGCCCGTCATCGTCGAATGGCGCGCGCTGACCGTCAGCGGCCTGGACCTGGTGGCCGATTGCGTGCGCCAGGCGCTGGGGCTGGAGGAAGCGCAGTTTCCGCTGGCGCGCGTGCTGGAAGGCGGCACCTGGGCGGCGGGGCGGCGCATCGCCGCCAAGCGCCGGCCGGGCGGCGCGCCGCCGTTTGCCATCACCAGCGACGGCACGGTGTTCTGAACGCGCGGCCCGCGCCGCGGGCGGCGCGTTCAGGCAGGGAAGGCTTGTGCAACGTGGTTTCAGGAGCGTCACCATGAACGACATGACCGCTGTTCCCGCAGTCGAGGCGCTCGCGCCGGACCCGGCCGACCCTGCCAGCCTGTCCGGCGTGATGGTGGTCGACCATCCGCTGGTGCAGCACAAGGTCACGCTGGTGCGCAGCGAGGAGACCACCACCGACAACTTTCGCCGCCTGGTGCGCGAGATCAGCCAGCTGCTGACCTACGAGGCCACGCGCGACCTGGCGATGGAAACCATCGCCATCCGCACGCCGATCGCGGCCACGCAGTCGCGCGTGCTGTCCGGCAAGAAGCTGTGCCTGGTGTCGATCCTGCGCGCGGGCAACGGCTTTATCGACGGCATGCTCGACCTGCTGCCGGCCGCGCGCGTCGGCCATATCGGCCTGTACCGCGACCCCGAGACGCTGGAGCCGATCGAGTATTACTTCAAGATGCCCGAGGACATCCAGGAGCGCATGGTGATCGTGGTCGACCCGATGCTGGCCACCGGAAATTCGGCCATCGCGGCGCTGAACCGGCTCAAGGAGGCCGGCGTCACCACCATGAAGTATGTGTGCCTGATCGCCTCGCGCCCGGGCCTGCGCGCGCTGCGCACCGCGCATCCGGACGTCGGCATCGTCACCGCGGCCATCGACGACACCCTCAACGAGCACGGCTATATCGTGCCAGGCCTGGGTGACGCCGGCGACCGCCTGTACGGCACGCGCTGATGGACTCGCGCGCCGGCCTTGCGCCGACACTGCGCGCGCCGCCCGCGCGCGCGGCGGCGTGCGGCCGCATCCGGCAGGAGAACCAGGCCATGATCCTGCGCGCGGCCGAGCACGTGTTCGCGCGCGCCGGGTTTGCCGGCGCCACCATGGCGGAGATCGCCATGCGCGCGGGGGTGCCCAAGTCGAACCTGCATTACTACTTCCGCACCAAGCAGGCGCTGTACCGCGCGGTGCTGGCGCACACGCTGCAGCTATGGCTGTCGGAAGCCGACGTGATCCGCGCCGAACTGCCGCCGCAGGTGGCGCTGGAGCAGTACATCCGCGCCAAGATGCGGCTGTCGGCCAGCCATCCGGATGCGTCGCGCGTATTCGCCAACGAGCTGCTGCACGGTGCGCCCGAGATCGGCGAGGTGCTGCGCCATGCCCTGCGCGAACTGGTGTCGCGCAAGGCTGCGGTGGTGCAGCAGTGGATCGACCGCGGCCAGATGGCGCCGGTCGATCCGCGGCACCTGTTCTTCACCATCTGGGCCGCCACCCAGACCTACGCGGACTTTGAGTCGCAGGTCTGCGCGGTGCTGGGTATCAGCCGGCTGCAGCCGCAGGACTATGCGCATGCCACCGAGCATGTGGTGGTGATGCTGCTGCGCGGCTGCGGCCTGGCGCCGGCGCCGCTGGCCTGAGCTCGTCCATACCGGATACCACGACACGACCCATGCTCGACCTGATCCTGCGGCATTGCAACCTGCCCGACGGGCGCACCGGCATCGATATCGGCATCGCCGACGGGCGCATCGCCGCGGTCGAGCCGGCCCTGGCCGCGCGCGCGGGCGAAGAGATCGATGCCGCCGGCCAGCTGGTGACGCCGCCGTTCGTCGATGCGCACTTCCATATGGACTCGACGCTGTCGTACGGGCTGCCGCGCGTGAACCAGTCGGGCACGCTGCTGGAAGGCATTGCGCTGTGGGGCGAGCTCAAGCCGTTGCTGACGCAGGAGGCCATCGTCGAGCGCGCGCTTGCCTATTGCGACTGGGCCGTGGCGCGCGGGCTGCTGGCGATCCGCTCGCATGTGGACGTGTGCGATCCGCGCCTGCTGGCGGTGGAGGCGCTGCTGCACGTGCGCGAACGCATGCGGCCATACCTGGACCTGCAGCTGGTGGCGTTCCCGCAGGACGGCGTGCTGCGCGCGCCGGGCGCGCTCGCCAACCTGAAGCGAGCGCTGGAACTGGGGGTCGACGTGGTCGGCGGCATTCCGCATTTCGAGCGCACCATGGCGCAGGGGGCGGAGTCGGTGCGGTTGCTGTGCGAGCTGGCGGCGGAACGCGGCCTGCGCGTCGACATGCATTGCGACGAAAGCGACGATCCGCTGTCGCGCCATATCGAGACCCTGGCCAGCGAAACCGTGCGGCTGGGCCTGCAGGGCAGGGTGGCGGGATCGCACCTGACTTCGATGCATTCGATGGACAACTACTACGTGTCCAAGCTGATCCCGCTGATGCGCGAGGCCGGCGTCGCTGCGATCGCCAATCCGCTGATCAATATCACGCTGCAGGGGCGGCACGATACCTACCCCCGGCGCCGCGGCATGACGCGCGTGCCCGAGCTGATGGCGGCCGGCGTGCCGGTGGCCTTTGGCCACGATTGCGTGATGGACCCGTGGTATGGGCTGGGCTCCGGCGACATGCTGGAAGTGGCGCACATGGGCCTGCATGTGGCGCAGATGACCGGGCAGGAGGCGATGCGCGCCTGCTTCGATGCGGTCACCGCCACCCCGGCGCGCATCCTGGGGCTGGAGGGCTATGGCCTGGCGCCGGGCTGCCGCGCCGACCTGGTGCTGCTGCAGGCGCGCGATCCGGTCGAGGCAATCCGGCTGCGCGCCACGCGGCTGCGCGTGCTGCGCGCCGGCAAGACCATTGCCACCATGCCGGCGGCGACCGCGGCGCTGGCGCTGCCGGGACGGCCGGCGCAGGTGGATTTCCGGCGCGACGGCGGTGCGACATAGACGGCACAAAGTTTTTTGCAGGCAGCTGTTGACAGTACCCGCAGCACTCGGCATAATTTCGTTCTTCGCATCGCAGCAGCAATGCTTCGAAACGAAGCCCAGATGGCGGAATTGGTAGACGCACTAGGTTCAGGTCCTAGCGGTGGCAACACTGTGGAGGTTCGAGTCCTCTTCTGGGCACCAAAATTCGGAAAGGCTCGCGCAAGCGAGCCTTTCTTCGTTTCAGGCCATGCTCATGGCAACCACGTCCGCGCGAGCGGGCTTTTTTTTTCGTCCGTAGTTTTCGGACCGTGCCTGGTGCCGTGGTTCAGCGTGCCGGCATCCCCTCCAGGTCCTGTGCCTCGCGCACGCAATTGCGCCCTTCGGCCTTGGCGCGGTACATGGCTGCGTCGGCCGCGCCGAACAGGCGTTGCCAGTGGCTCGCGCCGCCATGGCCGACGGCGACACCGAAGCTGGCGGTCACGGCAAGCTGCGTGGTGCCGGACAGGTAGACCGGCCGGGATGCGATGGCCGCGCGCAGCGTTTCGGCCAGCGCAGCGGCTTCGCCGGGCCGGCCGTGCGGCAGCCACAGCGCGAATTCCTCGCCGCCGAAGCGGGCCAGCACGCCCTCGGCCGGCACCAGCGCGCGCATCTGCGCGGCGATATTGCGCAACACCTGGTCGCCGGCCGCATGGCCGTGGCGGTCGTTGATCTGCTTGAAGCGGTCGACGTCGATCAGCACCAGGCTGGCGTGCTCGTGCGCGCCGTACTGCGCTGCCACCAGCTCCAGCGCGCGCCGGTTCAGCAGGCCGGTGAGGCTGTCGGTGCGGGCCTGCTGCTCCAGCTGCGCGGTCAGCGCGGCGCGCTCGCGCAGCTTGCGGCGCAGGATGTCGATGGCATCGAACAGGCGCCGCATCTCCGCAGCCTGGCCCGTGCGCCTGGCCTGCATGGCAGCCTTGGATGGCGGGGTTTGGTGCGGCTGGGCGCGATCCTCGGCCAGCGCGATCACTTCCGCCCGCGCACGCAGCAGCGGCAGGAACACCGCGCGCCGCGCGAACACCAGCATGTAGCCCAGCACCGCGAGGATCAGCGCGGACGTGCCGCACGCGGCCGCGAGCCGGCGCAGCGCGCGCTCGCGCGTGCTGGTGAAATGCGCCACCACTTCGTCCAGGAACACGCCGCGCAGCCGCTCCAGCGGCTCCAGCGTGGGCACGTAGCGGTTGGTCAGTTCGGTGGGCGTCATCGAGTAGTTGCCAGAGATCCGCCCCTGCGCGACCAGGCTGTCGACCATGGCCACGCCGCGGCCGAAGAACTGGTGGCCGGCGTCGGCATAGGCCTGTTCCAGCGCCGGCGCGGCGCCGAACATGTTGTACGCCGGCCCGGCCAGCTGCCACAGCGCCAGCAGCCGTCCGCGCGAGCGCGTCGCGTCGACCAGGCTCTGCACCGGCATCGGCTGGCGCGCTGCCACCGGCGCCATGATCTGCGACGCCATGCGCCCGGCGTACTCGCGCAGGTCGCCCAGCATCTTGCCGGTCAGCGCGGGCGCGGCCAGGCCGTGATCGCAAACGGAAAGCTCGCGCACCTGCCAGGCGATGGCGGGCTGCAGCGCGTCGACGACCTCGAACATGCTTTCAATGGCATGGCGGATCTCGTCCATGTCGCGCTGCTGCGGCGCGCGTGCGGCGAGTTCGTCGATCTCGGCGCGCGCCCGCGCCAGGCGTTCGCGCACGCGCTCGACCATCAGCGGTGGCAGGTGATGGCTGTGCAAGCCGAAGGGGGCGGGAGGCGGCGCGGACAGCCGCGCCAGCGCCGCGTCGCTGCGGGCGCGGAACGCCTGCAGGCGCTCGCGCGCCGCGCTGTGGGGCGAGGGCGGTTCGCCCAGCACGCTGTTGGCCGGGCCGCGTTCGGCGGACAGCGTGTTGGCGGCGTCGAGCACGTCGCGGTACGCCGAGATGTCGTACAGGTTCTGCCGGGCCGCGGCGAAGTCGCCGTACGAGGCGGCGATCACCAGCGCCGCCAGCACCACCGTGCACAGGCCGCCCACCGTGGTCGCCAGCGCCAGCTTGTGCTGCAGGCTGCGGCGCGGTCCGTTGCCGGCGGTCAGGGCAATACCGTTGCCGGGATCAAGCTGTCGGGCGCGTTGCCGCAGGGCCATGCTGTCTCCACCCGGCTGCCAGTGGCCGGGCCATGCGTGAAAATTCTGTCAATCCCGACATTATTGACGAAAAGGCCGCGGCAGCTGTCCAAATCTTCCGCGATTTGCGCCGGCGCCGGCCGCTCTGCGGCAGGCTTTCGCGGGCGCGCGCAGCCGAACATACGCGGCTAACGCTGGCGGGGCATTTGACCTATGCTCAAGCTCATCGGGCAGGCATTTATAACGTCCCGAAGGTGGTTGCCATGACTGTCGTCTTGTCATCATCGAGAGAGAGGGAGGCGGGGACGAACCCCGGATGGCACGGCTGTGCCGCGCATCCCGGCATCGTCCACCATCCCCTGCACTTCTGCGCCATGCTCGCCATGCTGATGTGTGCGGTGGCCCACGCAGACGAATCCTTGCCGGATTTCCAGGACCCTGCGGGTTCTGACTTGCCTCTGCAGGCAAGCCTGGCGCAGCCAGCACCGGCGGAGCCGGTGCAGTTTTCCGATACGCTGGCCGGCGGCTCCGAAGCGAGTGGCTGGATGGTCCAGCCGCTGGAGCCGGTGGTCGTCGAATACGCGGCAGTGCCGCCGCCATCCTCATCCCCATCTACTTCCGCCTTGCCACGCGCCATCGGCGCCGGGCCCGATGACGATGCCCCCGGCCTTGCCGCCGCGGACCGCGAGACCGCGGCCATGCCGGAACGTGCGCGCCGGTCGTCGCTGCATCTCGATGACATCACCACCGCCAGCGGCTTTGCCGACAATCGCGTGCGCACCATGGCGCTGGCGGTCGATGCCGTGGTGCCGCGTGGCGGCGGGCTGACCATCCAGCCGCGGCTGCAACTGGCCTATCAGCCCGGCACGAGCGCGGACCCGAACAAGTTGTCGGAGGCGATGCCCGGCGATGCCAGCGCCACCGGCATCGGCGTGCGCCTGTACGGCGCGCAGCCGACGCGGCTGGCCGGCATCTATCCGTTCGTCGAGGCCGACTGGTGGCAGGAGAGCCGCAAGCAGGTCATCAATATCAACGGCACCAAGATCGATGCCGACCTGCTGCGCGGACTGTTCTCGTTCAATATCGGCGCGCATGGCAATACCAAGACCGGCGTGAAGCTGTGGTTCAAGGTCAGGGCGGGGCGCAACCCGAGCGGCACCGTCGGCGCGCGCTATCGATGGTAGGGGTGGTGGGGGGCAGTCGCGCGCAAGGCGCGCGGCAACAAAAAAGGGCTTCCGTTTCCGGAAGCCCTTTTTCTTTCTGCATAGGTGGCGCGGCTGGCAGGATTCGAACCCACGACCCCTTGGTTCGTAGCCAAGTACTCTATCCAACTGAGCTACAGCCGCACACGAGAGGCGCAATTGTATCGCAATTATTGAATTGCGCAAGCCCCCCGCCGAAAAATCTTCAACGGGCGCCTCCAGCCTCAGCCTGCGGCTTCCGACCAGACGCCATCCGCCTCCCGCGCCTTGCCTTCGTCGCGCAGCTTGATCAGGTGCGCCAGCAGCGAGCGCTGCGCCACCGGATGCATGCGCGGCGGCACATCGTCATAGACGCGCAGCACCAGTTCGCCGAGCGCGGCCGGGCCAAGTTCGCGCAGCGCACCGGCGACCTTGGCCTCGCGCTGCAGGCGGTGCCGCACCAGGATGCGGATCGCGTCCTGCGGGCGCGCGATCAGGAAACCATGTCCCGGCGCCAGCCACTCCAGGTCTTCTTCCTGCAGCGCCGCGAGCGAGTCGAGGTAGGCGCGCATGTCGCCATCGGGCGGGCCGATCACCACCGTCGATCCCTGCATCACGTGGTCGCCGGTGAAGAGCGTCTTTTCTTCCTCGAGCAGGTAGCAGAGGTGGTTGGACGCATGGCCGGGGGTGTGGCAGACCCGCAGGGTGCAATCGTCGGCCAGGGCCAGGCGTTCGCCGTGCTGCAGTTCGCGCTGCGGTGCGAAGGTGGTGTCCTGCCAGGGGCCGGCGGGGGCGGCGCGTCCCAGCACGGTGGCGCCGGTGGCGGCCTGCAAGGCCGCCGCCGCGGGGGAGTGGTCCAGGTGCGTATGCGTGGCCAGGATCCAGCGGATCGGGCCGGGCGCCGCTTCCAGGATGGCGCGCACATGGTCGCCATCGTCCGGGCCCGGATCGATCACGGCCCATTCGTTGCGCGCGCCGCCGCCGACCAGGTAAGTGTTGGTGCCCGGGCCGGTCATCACGCTGCCGTTGTTGGCCGTGACGCGCCATACCCGCTGCGACAACTGCACCGGCACGCCGGGCGCCAGCTCGTAGCGGCCGTGCACCTTGCCGTCGGGATCGATGCGGCCGATCTCGGCGTAGCAGGGCTCGTTCGGCATCACCGGGCGCACCCCGGCCGCGCCGTTTGCCAGGCGCGGCATGATGCAGGCGATGCCGCGCAGCTGCGAGAAATACGCAAAGCAGGCGCTGGCGCTCTCGAACTGCGCGATCGAGCCCAGCGTGCGGCGCGTGACATGCATCATCGGCAGGCCGCTGGCCGGGTCGGCGGCCTCGGCCGGGCGTACCCAGCGGTGTTCGACGATCTCGGTGCCGTCGGGTACGGCCAGTTGGCCCTCCGGAGCGATGGCGACGAAGAAGCGGGTATCGAAACGCTTGGGCAGGCCGGGCGGCGTCAGCCAGTAGCTGTGATAGGCCAGCCGGTCCGCCGCCAGGCGCAGGCCCAGCTGCTCGCAGGCGTGGGCCAGTCCGGGGCCGCCTCGTTGGACGGCCTCGCGCAGCAGCACCAGCTGCGCGGCGTCCAGTTCGTGCGGCGCGCGCGGGCGCCCCTGATGATCGCAGGCGAACAGCAGGCCGGCCTCTTCGAAGCATTCGCGCACCGCGGCGAGGTAGAAGTCCAGGCCGCTGGCCGGCAGGCCCAGGCGTTCGCTGGCGATCGCGTCATCGAGGCCATGCGCGTGAGCGTGCAGGTGGCGGTCTTGCGCATCGAGGGTGCCGCCGGGAAAAACATAGGCGCCGCTGCTGCGGTCGTTGGCGCGTTCGACGCGGCGCACCAGCAGCACTTCCATGCCGGCGGGCGCGTCGCGCACCACCAGCAGGCTGGCGGCCGTGCGCAGCAGCGGGATGGGTTGGGCAGGGCGGTTGCCGCTTGTCTCTGTGGTTGTCATTGGTCGGCATCGTGGGTTGTACGCGCGGCGCGCCTGGGGCAAGGCAGGGCGCGGCCGCGTGCGCTAGTTTAGCCGCGTTCGCGGATTCGAAAGTCCGGGGAATCCCGGCGCCGCGGCGGCTGCCACGATGCTCCGAGCCGGCGGACACGAGCGGGCGGGCTTTGGCTTTTCCGGCCACAGGCAGTAACCTGATAGCTCCGCTTCACTTTCCGGAGTGCCACCGCCGGCGCTCCCATCGGAGGAGGTCCGCGTGATCCGAGCTTCTTACCTGTGCCTGACGGTTGCTTGCCTGGTGGCGGCCTGCGAGACGCCGCCGCAACGGGCACCGCGCCCGGTGCCGCCGCCCACCACCCGCATCACCGTCGACCCCCAGGCCATGTCCCGGGCGGCTTCCGCGGCCTGCGAGCCGGCGGTGGCGGAAGCGCTACAGCGCCGCTATCCGCAACCCGGCAGCGTCATGCTGATGGCCGACCGCGAACAGTACTACCAGCGCCCCAACGCGCAGACCTCGGTCAACGGCGAAGGCGTGTTCGAGCCGGACGACAGCTCGTCGGCGATCGGCTTCCACTACGCCTGCCTGTACAACGCGCGCACTGGCAAGGTCGATGATGTCCAGATGCGGTACTGAGCCGTCTATATCGCTGCGATGCTGATGTGGGGCGCGCAGATTGCCAGACTTTGATGCAAGGCCGCAAGGCTGACAGGAGAACCGCATGCCGTACCTGATCGAAACCGTCGACACAAGGCACTGCTGCTGGCCTGCGGCGCCAAGCTCAACGATGACGGCTCCGACGCCGGCGGCGGCGTCTATATCGTCGATGTCGACAGCCGCGAGGCCGCGCAGCGTTTTATCGATGCCGACCCGTTCGCCGCGGCGGGCCTGTTTGCCGAGGTGCGCATCGTGCGCTGGCGCAAGGCCTATCTCGACGGCACCTGCCGCCTCTGAACCGGGCCGCGCACGCTGTCCATCGCCACCCCACACCCGGAGACCCCATGCTGTTCATGGCCGAAATGACCGTCAGGATTCCCGCATCGCTCGACCCGCAATTGGTCGAGCAGCTCAAGGCCGATGAAAAGGCCATGTCGCAGCGCCTGCAGCGCGAAGGCAAGTGGCGCCATCTGTGGCGCGTGGTGGGCCAGTACGCCAACGTCAGCATCTTCGACGTCAGCGACAACGATGAACTGCACACCGTGCTGACCGCGCTGCCGCTGTACCCGTACATGGAGATCCAGGTCACGCCATTGGCCCAGCACGGCTCCGCCATCGCGCAGAACTGAGCCGCCGACCTTTCCGTAGCCCGTCCGCGTGGCTTATCATGCACCCCTTCGCCGCAGGGTCTGTTGCCGTTGGTGCGCCCGGTCTCGAATCCCCGCATTCGAGGAATTGACAGGGTCGTAGCCGGCGGACAAGATGCGACGGACAGATGCGCCTTCGGGACGACATGCCGGCAGTCATAGCCGAAATGCCCGGAGAACACGCAAGAACTTTGGGAATCGGGGTCATGAAGCTTATCTTTCGTCAATTGGCGGGCGCGGTCACGCTCGCCGTCATGCTGTCCGGCTGCGCCACCGGGCCAGACTATGCCGGCAACCCGGCCGCCGCCGAGCAGCCGCCTTCCGACCAGGCCATGAAGGCCTTGTCCGCCGAGGTCTTCACCATTGCCTATCCGATGGTGCTGATGGACGTGACGCGCGAGCTGATGACGCTGCGCACGCCCGTCAACACCTTCAGCCACAAGCGCACCTTCCCGGACGCCGCCTTCACCGATGTGGTCAGCCCCAATGCCGACACGCTGTACTCGTCGGCGTGGCTGGACCTGTCGCGCGAGCCGGTGATCCTGTCCGTGCCCGATACGCGCGGGCGCTATTACCTGATGCCGCTGATGGATGCCTGGACCAATGTGTTCGCCGCACCGGGCAAGCGCACCACCGGCACCCGCCGCGGCAACTTCGCCATCACCGGTCCGGACTGGCGCGGCACGCTGCCCAGGGGCGTGCAGGAGATCCGCTCGCCCACGTCGATGGTCTGGCTGATCGGCCGTACCCAGGCCAGCGGCAAGCAGGATTTTGCGGCGGTGCACCGGCTGCAGGACCAGTACCGGCTGACGCCGCTGTCGGCCTGGGGCGGCGGCCGACGCGTGCCGGACAAGGTCGCCGCGCGGCCCGCGCTGGACGCCACCAGCGCGCCGGTCGAGCAGGTCGCGGCCATGGACGCGCAGGCGTTCTTCACGCGGTTTGCCGCGCTGCTGCCGGCCAACCCGCCGGCGCCGGCCGACAGCGCCATGGTCGAGAAAATGCGCCGCATGGGCATCCGCCCGGGCGTGCCGTTCAAGACCACGGTGATGGAGCCGTCCACCGCACGGGCCGTGCAGGAAGGGGCCACGGCCGCGCTGGCGGCGATCGAGCAGGCGGCGCGCAAGGGCAACGCCGACGCCGGCAACGGCTGGGTCATGCATCGCGACCTGGGCACCTACGGCACCAGCTATGGCCGCCGCGCGGTCACGGCGTGGGTGGGGCTGGGCGCCAACCTGCCGGAGGATGCGATCTACGCCTCCACCCGCACCGATGCCAACGGCAAGCCGCTGCAGGGCGGGGCACGCTACGTGCTGCACTTCGACAAGAACCAGCTGCCGCCGGCGCGCGCGTTCTGGTCGCTGACGCTGTACAACGAACGCCAGGCCTTTGTCCCGAACCCGATCCAGCGCTATGCCATCGGCAGCCGCGACCGCCTGCGCTACAACCGCGACGGCTCGCTCGACATCTACATCCAGCATGAGCGCCCGGCCGGCGCCAGGGCCGCCAACTGGCTGCCGGCGCCGCCCGATGGCCTGAACATGATGCTGCGCGCGTACTGGCCGGAACAGGCTCTGCTGGATGGCAGCTGGATGCCGCCGCCGGTGATGCGCGTGAACTGATCCGCCTGGCGCCGGCAGGCAAACAGGCCGCATGCCCCGACGGGCATGCGGCCTGTTTTTTTACGCCGCGGTGTTCTGCGTGAGGCTGGCTGGTCAGTGTGCGTGCGTGGCGCAGGCAGTGCAGGCGCCGGCCGTGTGCGGCACCGGTGCGGTGCCGGGCGCGGCAGTGCGCTCGACGCGCTTCCACGCCGCGATTTCCGGCGCCGACAGGCGCTGGCGCAGCGCGCGCGCCGCGCTGACCATGTTGGCCAGCGCCGCTTCGGTTTCCTGCCAGCCGCGCGTCTTCAGCCCGCAGTCGGGGTTGACCCACAGCCGCTGCGGCGGCACCACCTCGCAGGCGCGCTCCAGCAGCCGCTCCATCGCCTGCACCGACGGCACGCGCGGCGAGTGGATGTCATAGACGCCCGGCCCGATCTCGTTGGGATAGTCGAAGTCGCCAAAGCCCTCCAGCAGTTCCATCGCCGAGCGGGAGGTCTCGATGGTGATCACGTCGGCGTCCATTGCCGCGATCGCGGGCAGGATGTCGTTGAATTCGGCATAGCACATATGCGTGTGGATCTGGGTCTGGTCGCGCACGCCGCTGGCCGACAGGCGGAACGCGGTCACGGCCCAGTCCAGGTAGGCGTCCCAGTCCGCGCGGCGC
This sequence comes from Cupriavidus sp. WGlv3, assembly GCF_023952475.1. Lineage (GTDB taxonomy): Bacteria > Pseudomonadota > Gammaproteobacteria > Burkholderiales > Burkholderiaceae > Cupriavidus > Cupriavidus phytorum. The sequence continues at coordinate 212,956 of NZ_JALHRX010000009.1, read as the reverse complement.
AGCGGCAGTCCTTCGCGCAGAGCCGGTTCATCGATCTGGATCACGCGGATGCCGGCCTGCTCGAGATCGCAGACCTCGTCGCGGATCGCCAGCGCGAGCTGGCGCGCGGTGGTGGCGCGCGGCTGGTCGTCACGCACGAAGGACCATTGCAGCATGGTGATGGGGCCGGTCAGCATGCCCTTCATCGGCCGCTCGGTCAGCGACTGGGCGTAGCGGGCGGTGTCGACCGTGATCGGTTCGGGGCGGTACACGTCGCCGTAGATCACCGGCGGCTTGACGCAGCGCGAGCCGTAGCTCTGCACCCAGCCGTTCTCGGTGAAGCCGTAGCCGCACAACTGCTCGCCGAAGTATTCGACCATGTCGTTGCGCTCGGCCTCGCCGTGCACCAGCACGTCCAGCCCCAGCGCTTCCTGCTTGCGCACCGCCAGCGCGATCTCGGCGCGGATGCGCTCCAGGTATTCCAGCGCGCCGATCTCGCCGCGCCTGAACGCGGCCCGGGTCTGGCGGATCGCCGCGGTCTGCGGGAACGAGCCGATGGTGGTGGTCGGCAGCAGCGGCAGCGCCAGCGCCTGGCGCTGGCGCTCGATGCGCTCGGCGAAGGGGCTGGCGCGGTGCGCCATCGCGTCGTTCACGCCAGCCAGGCGCTGCTGCACGCGTGCATTGACCACGCGCCGCGAGGCCCGGCGCGACGCCTGTGCGGCGTCCGACGCGGCCAGGGCGTCGGCGACGGCGCCGTCGCCCTGGTTCAGTGCGCGGGCCAGCACCGACAGTTCGTCCAGCTTTTCGGTGGCGAAGGCGAGCCAGGACTTCAGTTCGGCATCGAGCCGCGCTTCCTGCGCCAGCGACACCGGCACATGCAGCAGCGAGCACGACGGCGCCAGCCACAGGCGCTCGCCCAGCGCGCCGTGCAGCGGGCGCAGCAGGTCCAGCACGCGGCGCAGGTCGGTGCGCCAGATATTGCGGCCGTCGATCACACCGAGCGACAGCACGGCGTGATTTGGCAGCGCGGCCTGCCATGCCGCCAGCTGCTCGGGGGCGCGCACCAGGTCGATATGGAAGCCGTCGACCGGCAGCGCGGCCGCGCGCTGCGAATGGTCGGCGGCGCTGTCGAAGTAAGTCGCCAGCAGCAGCTTGGGGCGCGCCGTCGGGCCACCCTCCTGCAGCACGGCATAGGCGGTGTCGAAGGCATCGAGCCACGCCGGTTCCAGGTCCAGGCATAGCGCCGGCTCATCGATCTGCACCCATTCGATGCCGCGTGCCTTGAGCTGGCCCAGGATGCGGCGATATGCCTGCAGCAGCCGCGGCAGCAGCGACAGCCGGTCGAAGCCGGGCACATGGCTCTTCGACAGCCACAGGTAGGTGACGGGGCCGATCAGCGCCGGACGGGCGCGCAACCCAAGCGCCAGCGCCTCATCGGTTTCCTCGAAGAACCATTGCGGGCCGCCGTCGAAGCTGGTGTCGGCGTCCAGCTCGGGGACCAGGTAGTGGTAGTTGGTGTCGAACCACTTGGTCATTTCCATCGCGGGCTGCTCGCGGTTGCCTCGCGCCATTTCGAAGTACTGGGCCAGCGTCAGTTGCGCCGGGTCGAAACCGAAGCGGCGCGGCAGCGCGCCCAGCAGCGCGGTCAGGCTCAGCATCTGGTCGTACCAGGCAAAGTCGCCGGTGGCGACGGTGTCCAGGCCGCGCTCGGCCTGCAGCTGCCAGTGGCGGCGGCGCAGTTCGGCGGCCACCGTGCGCAGTTCGGCCTCGGTGCGTTCGCCGCGCCAGAACGCTTCCTGCGCGAATTTCAGTTCACGGCGTTCGCCGATACGGGGAAAGCCGAGGATATGGGTGCGTGCCATGGTGTTGCTCCGGTAGAGGTCTGGCGCACAGTGTCGGTTTGCCCATAAAATGAATCAAGCGACAAGTTTTAAACAATATATGAATCGATTTCATATCAATACGAAAAAGCGGCAACGTGGGAGCCGTGCATGATCGAGGTCCGCCATTTGCGTTCGCTGGTTGCCATTGCCGAGTCCGGCAAGCTGGCCACCGCGGCCGAGCGCGTGCATGTCAGCCAGTCAGCGCTGTCGCACCAGATCAAGGCGATCGAATCGCACTACGGCTTGCCGCTGTTCGACCGCACGCGCCAGGGCCTGCGCTTTACGCCAGCGGGCGAGCGCCTGCTGGCGCTGGCGCGCGAGGTGCTGGCCGCGGTCAGCGCGGCGGAGCGCGATATCGAACGGCTCAAGGGCGACACCCGCGGCGAGCTGCGCGTGGTGCTGGAATGCCATACGTGCTTTGACTGGCTGATGCCGGTGATGGACGAGTTCCGCCGGCGCTGGCCCGAAGTGGAAGTGGACCTGGTCGCGGGCTTCCATGCCGATCCGATCGCGCTGCTGCGCAACGGCCGCGCGGACATGGTGATCGGCTCGCAGCCGGCCGCGCGGCGCGGGCTGGAGGTGGCGCCGCTGTTCCGCTTTGAAATCCTGGCGGTGATCGCCAACGAACACCGCCTGCGCAACAAGCGCCGCATCGAAGCCGCGGATCTTGCCGGCGAAACCCTGATCACCTACCCGGTGCCCGAGTCACGCATCGACCTGATCCGCGAGGTGCTGGAACCCGCCGGCATCCACCTGGAGCGGCGCACCGCCGAACTGACGGTGGCGGTGCTGCAACTGGTGGCGAGCCGCCGCGGCGTGGCGGCGCTGCCCAACTGGGGCGTCAAGAACTACGTCGACCATGACTACGTGCTGGCCAAGCGCATCGGCGTGAAGGGTCTGTGGAGCGAACTCTACGCGACCGTGCCGGCGGCGATGGCGCGGCGGCCCTACGTGGCGGATTTTGTCGCGATCGTGCGCGATACCTGCGCGGCGCAACTCGACGGCATCGAGCTGCTGGCGCCGGCGGCGTAGCGGCGCCCGATCGATTCAAGCCGTCAACATCAGTTCGGCGGGGCGGTCGCGGCGAGTGGCGGCGCGCGGCGCCGGTTCCGCCACGATGTCATCGTCGGGATCCTCCACGTCCGCCACCAGCAATTCCACGTCGAAGCCATTATCGAGGCGGCGCAGGAACAGCCACAGCAGGCCCGCATCGTCTGCCGTCAGCGTGGCATGCATCACGGCCTTCGGGGCGGCATCAAAGCTCAGCTGCTGTGGCGCCAGCCCGGTACGGCGCGCGTTGGCCAGCACCCATTCCATGGCGCCGAACAGGTCGGCAGGGGCGAGACGCAGCGACAGGCGCAGGGTGGGGACAGGGCGGGTGGCTGGCATGTGTGGTTTCCGGCAGTCGATCTATGCAGGTAAATTTACCAGTCGAGCCGAAGAATTGGCTTTCTATTTTCTCCATATTCGCAAAAATATCAGGATAACTGACGTGTTTTGATAAAATAAAAAGAAGACTATTCTTTTCCTAAGGTGTTTGATGGCACAGTCCCCCAAACTGGATGACACCGACCGCCGCATCCTGCGCGAGCTGCGGCGCGACGGCCGCCTGTCCAATGCGCGCCTCGCGGAGCAGGTGGGCCTGTCAGCCACGCCCTGCTGGAACCGCGTGCGCGCGCTGGAAGAAAGCGGTGTCATCGAAGGCTACGCCGCGCTGCTGAACCAGAAGGCGCTGGGCTTGCCCGACACCGTGCTGATCGAAGTCACGCTGGAGCGGCACGACGACGACATGCTGTACCGCTTCGGCAAGGCCCTGGCGGAACTGCCGGAGGTGATGGAGGCCTACCTGCTGACCGGCGAATACGACTACCTGATCAAGGTGGCGGTGGCCGGCACGCAGGGCTATGAGGAATTCCTGCGGCACAAGCTCTACAAGCTGCCCGGCCTGCGCCACAGCCGCTCGACCTTCGTGCTGCGCACGCTCAAGCGCGAGACCTCAGTCGAGCCGTGATTCGGTCGTGCCGTGATTAAGCGGTCCTGAGCACTTCGCTGGTGGTGTTGCGCAGGGCGCGCAGGGCCTCGTTGCATTGTTGTGGCGTGGTCGGGTGTACCAGCACCGCCCAGCGGCCATGCTGCACGGCCTCGCGCACCGGCGTGATCACCAGCTGGTGGTCCGGCCGCGCGGTCATCAGGCCCGCCAGCAGCATGCCGAACATCACCCCGAGGAAAATCGCCGCGCCGGCCGCCAGGCCCGGGCTCTGCAGCACCGCGTCGACTGCCTGCCGGTGCAGGATGCCGACCACGGCGAGGCCGACAATGGCGCCCAACGCCGCCATGATCAGGTGCGAGCGCACCGCGGTGTGGACGATGCCGTCGTTTTCGGGCTCGAGCTTGCGGCCGAAATGGATCTCGTACGGGTGCACCAGCCGCACCTGCCCCCGCTTCAGGTGCGCCTCGTAGCAAACGCGCTCGGCGGCGCCGCTGGCCGCGAGCTTGGTGTCGAACAATGCTGCGAGCTTGGTGCCGGCGGCCTCGGCATTCAACGGATTGGCTGTCATGGCGAACTCCTGCTGCGGCCGTGCCACGAGGCGGGAGCTGCGCATTGTTTCCGTGCCCGCCGGGGACGACCCATGTCCTGTATACCGAGTCTAGGGACCCGTTTGAAGCGGGTGCATAAGTCGACGGCGCTTGCGCTTGTAGGAATTGGCCGACCACCCCCGCAACCAGGCCCGGCGGGGGAATTCCAGCGCGAACGCCCGATTCCGCTCATAATGTCGGCGGTGCCGGGCTGCGCCCTCGCCTTTTGACCAAGAATTCCGGTATGAACGACACAGAAATTGAGCTGATCGACTCGGCGCGCCTGCCGACGCGATTCGGCGACTTCACGGCGCACGCCTTCAAGGGCGCCGATTCAGGCATCGAGCACCTTGCCCTCAGCGTGGGCGATGTGGCGGGCGACAACGTGCTGATCCGCATGCATTCCGAATGCCTGACGGGTGACGTGTTCGGCTCGTGCCGCTGCGATTGCGGGCCGCAACTCGAACTCGCCATGGAAAAGATCGCCGCCGAGGGCCGCGGCATCCTGCTGTACCTGCGCGGCCACGAAGGGCGCGGCATTGGCCTGGCGGAAAAAATCCGCGCCTACCGCCTGCAAGACGGCGGCCTCGACACCGTCGACGCCAACCTGGCCCTGGGCCAGGCCATCGACGCGCGCAACTACGCCTTTGCCGCCGACCTGCTGCACCAGTGGGGGGTCAAGTCCGTGCGCCTGATGAGCAACAACCCGCTGAAGGCCTCCGCGCTCGAGAAAGCAGGCATCACGGTCTCGGAGCAACTGCGCCACATCGTCCCGTCCAACGCCGAAAACGAGAAATACCTGGCGACCAAGCGCACGCGGATGGGGCATTTGCTCGACTGAACGCGTTTGCGCGCGTGTTGCCCCGGCAGGGGCATTTATTGGCTCATATAGTTGCCAATGGAAACTATTGAAAATAGAATCCATTGGCCGCCCCACTTACCGTCCACATGTCCAACGCAACCCGCTCGACCCACTCCATCCTCGAATTCATGTCGTTCCGCCTGAACCGGCTCTGCGAAATGACCAAGAATTCTGCCTCCGGCTTCTACGAGCGGGAATTCGGCATCGGCTTGCGCGAACTGCGTGTGCTGCGTTTCGCCGGGCTGGAACCGGGGTTGACGCTGACGCGCTTGATGGAACTGGTGCTGCTGGAAAAAACGGTGACATCGAAGCTGGTCACCGCGCTGTCCCGGCGCGGCTTGCTGCGCCGGGAAGTGGGCGAAGCCGATGCCCGGCAGCTGAACCTCTACCTGACGCCGGCCGGCGAAGCCCTGGTGGCGCAAACCTACCAGCGCGGCGACATGCTGGAGAAGATGTTCCTGTCGGTGCTGACCGAGGCTGAAGTCAAGACGCTGGATCGCTGCATCGACAAGCTCACCAACGCCCTGATCGCACATCAGCAGGGCACGCAGGCACTGGCGGACTGAGGCGAGGGCAGCGACCCCCGATCAAAAATAATGCAAGGAGACAGCATGTCGTTGAAACCCCATCGGAAATCCCAGCGGTCATGGCGCCGCCTGGCTGGCGTGGCCCTGTTTGCGGCGAGCCTGCCGGCGTGGAGCCAGCCCGCCACCAGTGCGCCCAGCGTAGCGCCTCCGGCCGCCGCACCGGCGACGACGGTGGCGGCAGCGCTGGCCACCGATCCGAACCTGATGGGCTGGATGCAGGGCTTTCCGCCGCCGCCGGACAAGCTGATCACCCATGTGCCGGGGGGCAACCGGTTTCCGCGCAACCGCTGGCTGTTTTCACATGTGCGCGAACTGGGGCCGACTGCATCGGTATGGCGCGGACCCGGCCCGGCAAGCACGCTGCCGCGCGCGGAGCAGGCCATCGGCGCGATCCCGTTCACCGATGCCGACGGTACGCGCCGCACCTTCGACGAGATGCTGGCGCTGACCTATACCGACGGCATCCTGGTGATGCACCAGGGCAAGGTCATCTACGAGCGCTATTTCGGCGCGCTCGACAGCCATACGCCGCATATCGCGATGTCGGTGACCAAGTCGTTCGTCGGCACGCTCGCCGCCATGCTGGCGGCAGAAGGCAAGCTCGACCCGGCCGCGCCGGTGACGCGCTACCTGCCGGAGATGGCCGGTACCGCGTATGGCGATGCCACGGTGCGGCAGGTGATGGACATGACCATCGGCGTGCGCTACTCCGAGGACTATGCCGATCCCAAGGCCGAGGTCTGGGACTACGCGCGCGCCGGCGGCATGCTGGCGCGCCCGGCCAACTACAACGGCCCCGGCACGTTCTATGACTTCCTGAAGACGCTGCAGAAGGAGGGCAGCCACGATGCCGCGTTCGCCTACAAGACCGTCAATGCCGAGTTGCTGGCGTGGATCGTGCGGCGCGTCTCGGGCCAGTCGCTGGCGAAGCTGCTGTCCGAGCGGATCTGGCAGCCGATGGGCGCCGAGCAGGACGCGTATTTCACCGTCGACAGTATCGGCACCGAATCCGGCGGCGGCGGGCTGAACACCACCCTGCGCGACCTCGCGCGCTTTGGCGAGACCATCCGCGACAACGGGCGCTTTAACGGCAAGCAGATCATCCCGGCATCGGTGGTGGCCGATATCCGCCGCGGCGGCAGCCGCGAGCTGTTTGCCAGGTCCGGCAGCGCGACGGTGTTGCCGGGTTGGAGCTATCGCGACATGTGGTGGGTCTCGCACGACAGCCACGGCATGTTCCAGGCTGCGGGCATCCACGGCCAGCGCATCTACATCGACCCACAGGCCGAACTGACCATCGTGCGCTACGCCTCGCACCCGGTGGCCGGCAATGCGGCCAACAACGCGATCACGTTCCGGGCCTTCAGGGCGGTGGCAGACGCGTTGTCGCGGTAGCCCTGCGCATGGGGCGGCCGCGATCATTCCGCCTTGATGCTCTGCTCGCGGATGACCTTGGCATACCGGGTAGTGTCCCGTGCAATCACGGATGCGAACGCCTCCGGCGTGCTGCCTGACGGCACCGCGCCCTGATCGACAAGCGTCTGCTTTACCTTCGGATCGGCCAATGCGGTTCGCACGTCCTGTGCAATCTTGCCGACGATGGCTGGCGGCGTGCCGGCGGGGGCCAACATGCCTATCCAGGAGATCGACTCGTAGCCCGCGAGCCCGGCTTCCGCCACGGTCGGGACGTCGGGCATGAGCGGCGCGCGCTTGCCGCTGGTAACGGCCACGGGCTTGAGCTTGCCGCCCTTGATCAGGCCCATCGTTTCGTAAAGCGTGGCAAACGCGTAGTTCACGTGTCCCGCCATCACGTCCGCCACGGCCGGGCCGCCCCCCTTGTAGGCCACGTGCAGCATGTCGACGCCGGCCTGGCGGGCAAAGACGGCGCCGGCAAGGTGCATCGAGCTGCCGCTACCGGAGCTGCCGTAGGTGACCTTGCCCGGCTCGCGCTTGCTCGCCGCGATGGCCAGCGGCACAGTGTTGGCGGCGTTGGCGCTGGCGGTCACCATGACCAGTGGCAGTTCGGCCACCAGTGACACCGGCGCGAAGTCCTTGACCGCGTTGTAGGACACCGTCTTGTACAGCGACGGGTTGATCGAATGCGTACCGATATTGCCCATCAGCAGGGTGTAGCCATCCGGCTTCGCCCGCGCCACGAAAGTGCTGCCGATCTGGCCGGCAGCGCCTGGCTTGTTTTCGATGACAACGGCGTGGCCCCACAGTTCGGCCAGGCGCTCGGCGATCAGCCGTGCGCCGGTGTCGGTGCCGCCGCCCGGGGGAAAGGGCACGACGATAGTGACCGGCCGCTCGGGATAAGCGCCGGCGTCCGCTGTGCGGGGTGCGACTGCAACCACAGCCGCCACGGCCAGCAAGCCCAGCGCGGGCAGTGAAAGGGAACGGCCTGACAGAACATGGTATGGCACGAGTGTCTCCGGAAGTTTTCGTGGCGCTCTTGGCTGGCGCCGGTTCGATGAAGCGATGGTCCGCAGGAAAGGCAGGGCCTATGCCAGCACTGTGTCAGGCGGTCTCTGGCCGGCCAGAGCGGCCCGGAGATTGACCAGCACGATCTCGCCCATCGCATCGCGGGTTTCCCAGGTGGCGCTGGCGCGATGGGGTTGGATGACGACGTTATCCATCTGCAAGAGGGCGGCGGGCACGGCGGGTTCATCGGCGAAGACATCCAGCCCGGCGCCGGCGATGCGACCCGATGCCAGCGCACGCACCAGTTCGGGCTCGTCCACCAGCCTGCCTCGCGCCACATTGACAAGGACGCCATTCTTCCCGAGCGCGTCCAGCACGGCGGCATCGACTACTGGCTTCGCGCCATCCGCGGACGCGGCCAGGACCAGGGCGTCGCAGTTGGCCGCGAGCGTGGCGATGTCTGGCATGAAGGTGTAAGGGACTTCGGTGAAGGCGCGCAGGTCGGTGTACGACACCGGGCAGTCGAACGCCGCCGCGCGCACGGCAATCGCCCGGCCCACACGGCCGAGACCGACGATGCCGACGCGTTTGCCGCTGAAGCGGTGGGCAAGCGGTAGCGGGGCCTTGCCCCACTGGCCGGCGCGCACATAGCGCTCGGCCTGCGTCAGGCGCCGGTACACCGCGATCAGCAGGCAGAGCGCCTGGTCCGCGACGTCAGCCGTCAGGACGTTGGGTGTCGTGGTCACATGGATGCCGCGCTCGCGTGCATAGGGCAGGTCCACCGCGTCGGTGCCGACGCCAGACACCGCCACGATCTTCAGGGACGGCAAGCGGCGCATCGCGGCCGCCTTGAATCCGAGCGAGCCGCCGGTGACGACTGCCTCGATGCGCGGGCCGAGTTCGTCGAGCAACGCGTCAGGCGTGGTGGTGCCATACAGGCGGTGAATCTCGTAGTCGGCCTGCAGCCTGCTTTCAAGGCTGGGTACGACCGGTTGTGTCAGGAGAATGGCGCGTTTCACTGGCAGGCATGAAGTCGGTTGCGAATGGCCGGAGTATAGGAACGCGATCAATGCATGTCTAAGCTATAATTTGCAACGATCAATCCAATAGTTGGCATGATCTATGGTTCCCGATCTCAATCAGTTGCGCTGCTTCATCGCCGTGGGCGAAGAGCTGCATTTCGGCCGAGCAGCCGCCAGGCTGTTCATGACCCAATCGCCGCTGAGCCGGCAGATCCGGCTGCTGGAAGAATCGCTTGGCGTGCGGCTGTTCGACCGCAATAGCCGTGCGGTGCGGCTTACCGCCGCCGGCGCCGCGCTGCTCGATGACGCCCGGCGCCTGCTCGCGCTGGCGGGACACGCGGTCGACACGGCACGCCGGATCGACAAAGGTGTCAGCGGCAAGGTGCGGATCGGCTTTACCGCGGTGGCGGGCTACGATCTGGTGCCGAATCTCATCGCCAACGCCGGCGAGGCGCTACCGGAAATCGAGGCGACCCTGCACGAAATGGTGACGGTCGCGCAGGTCGGTGCGCTACAGGCGGGCATCATCGATCTTGGCTTCATGCGGCCGATCACAGACATGGGCCCGGGGCTGCAATGGCGCCTGGCAGTCAGCGAGCCGCTGCAACTGGCAATGCCGGCGGGGCACACACTGGCGCAGCGCGCGCAAATCGGACGCAAGGATCTGGCGGGTTTGCCGTTTATCCAGTACTCCGCTACCGAGGGCAAGTATTTTCACGACCTCATCGGTGCGGTGCTGGCGGGCACGTCCAGGCCGCCGCGTGTGGTCCAGCAGATGAGCCAGACCCACAGCGTGATCGCGCTGGTCCGCGCCGGCCTGGGCGTGGCGCTGGTGCCAGCGTCGGCTCGCCACCTTCATTTTCCGCACGTGCTGTTCCGCCCGATCTGGCGCGACGACGTGCGGGCCGAATTGCATCTGATCTGGCGAGAGCCGACGCATAACCCGGCATGTCGAGTTTTCGCCGACTTTGCGGCCGCGTACCTGGAACGGCGGGCCGAACTGCCTGGTCACGCTGCCGTTCCTCAAGACGGCTAGCAGCCGGTCACACACGGGCTGCCATCGCTGCACTTTGCTAGGCCTACGGGTTTGTCCCACCTCTGCGCCGTAGCGTCTTGAATTTATTGCGCTAACTGCCTCAGACCTGCCATTCCGCCGGGACTGCGCAGCGAAATCCGCCTTGACTGGATCTTGCTGGTGACGATAATCCAACCACTGCAAACGTTTGCAATGGAGGGCAGATGAAAACTTACGTAGAACCCGCGCAGCCATCACCGGGCGACCCGCTCGCACTGGTCGACGACGAGCATTCAGTCACCCGCATCGTCGAGGCCGCCATGGCGCAAACGTCCGAGCCGCGCCTGCGCTTCGTCATGGGTGCGATGGTCAGGCACCTGCATGCCTTCTTGCGGGAGGCGCGCCTGACTGATGCGGAATTCGAGTTTGCGCTGGAGTTCGTGGCCCGACTGGGCCAGGCCACGCATGCCACGCACAACGAAGTCGTGCTGGCCGCTGACGTGCTCGGGCTGTCGACTCTGGTCACGGTGATCAACAACGGCACGCGGCACGGACGCACGCCCGGGGCACTGCTGGGCCCGTTCTACCGCGCCAACGCGCCGCGCTATGCGTGCGGCGACTGTGTGGTGCAGGACAATCCGCCCGGGCTGCCGCTGTTCGTCAGCGGCACCGTGCGCGCCACCGACGGCACGCCGCTGCCGGGCGCGCTGGTCGAAGTCTGGCAGGCCTCACCGGTGGGCCTGTACGACAACCAGGATCCGACCCAGCCCGACCGCAACCTGCGCGGCTGCTTCCATGCCGATGAAGGCGGCCACTACCATTTCCGCTCCGTGCGCCCGGCAGGCTATCCGGTGCCGACCGACGGGCCGGTGGGCACCTTGCTCGCCGCGCAGCGGCGCCATCCGTACCGGCCGGCGCATATCCATTTCATCGTCGCGGCGCCGGGCTACCGCACGCTGGTGACGCAGGTATTCGCCGACGAACCGGCCCAGCTCGCATCCGATGTCACCTTTGGCGTGCACCGGCAACTCGTCGGCCAGCTGCAGCGGCACGACCACGGGTACAGCCCGTGGGGCGACTTGCCGGCGCCGTTCTTTACGCTCGCGTTCGATTTCGCGCTCGAGCCGGGCGAGCAGACTTTTCCCAAGCCGCCCATCGATTGAGCGCGGCGTTCGCATCATCCCTGACTACCCACATCGAAACCATGAGCGCATCTTCTCTTTCCGGCAAGGTAGCCGTGATCCTCGGCGGCAGCGGTGGCATTGGCCTTGCGGCCGGCGAGACGCTGGCGCGCCTGGGCGCCAGCATCGTGCTGGCGGGCCGCGATCCCGACAAGACCGCCAGCGCCGCTGCCGTGCTGCCGGCCGGCAACCATCTGGCCGCGGTGGCCGAGATCGGTGACAGCGCATCGCTGCGGAAGCTGGCCGACCAAACCAGCCACCACTACGGGCGCGTGGATATCCTGGTGAACAGCGCGGGCTTTACGCGGGCCATTCCGCATGCAGACCTCGACGCGCTGGACGACGCCCTGATCGACGAGCTGTTCGCCATCAACTGGCGCGGCCAGTTCGCGGCGATCCGCGCCTTCGCGCCGCTGCTGCGTGCCAACGGCGACGGGCTGGTGGTCAATGTCGGCTCGATCGCGGGCCGCACCGGGCAGGGCAGCAACGTGGCCTACTGCGCGGCCAAGGCCGGCCTCGACGTCATGGCGATGTCGCTGGGACGCGCGCTGGCGCCGGCGATCCGCGTGCTCAATGTCTCCCCGGGCGTGGTCGACACCGGATTCGTGCCGGGACGCGATGACAGCTTCAACGAGCGCGCCGCCCGGACCACGCCGCTGCGCCGCATCGGCCAGGCGCAAGACGTGGCCGATGCCATCGCCGCCTGTGCCACCTCGCTGCGCTTCGCCACCGGCACCACCATCGTGGTCGATGGCGGTCGCCAGCTGGGCTAGGCCGAAACCACGCCAACCACGTAACCCCTGAACGCCATGCATGCACGCAAGACCATCATCACCTGCGCGGTGACCGGCAACATCGTCACGCCTGAACAGCACCCCGGCCTGCCGGTCACGCCGGCACAGATCGCGGATGCCGCGCTGGAGGCCGCCGAAGCTGGCGCCGCCGCCGCCCATATCCATGTACGCGACCCGGAGACCGGGCGCCCATCGATGTCGCTCGACTATTACGCCGACGTCATGGACCGCATCCGCAAGCGCAACCGCGCGCTGATCATCAACCTCACCACCGGCCCGGGCGGGCGCTTCGTGCCGAGCGAACACGAGCCGCGCGTGGCCGCGCCGGGGACAACGCTGCTGCACCCGTCGAAGCGCGTCGAACACATTGCGGCGTTGCGGCCCGACGTATGCTCGCTCGACCTGAACACGATGAATTCCGGTGCCGACGTGGTCATCAATACGCCCGCCAACGTGCGCAAGATGGCAGGCATCATCCGTGCCGCCGGCGTGATGCCGGAACTGGAGATCTTCGATTCGGGCGACCTCAACATGGCCCTCGATTTCATCCGCGAAGGGGTGCTGGACGGCCCCGGGCTCTGGACCTTCGTGCTGGGTGTCAAGTATGGCTTTGCCCCCACGCCGGAAACGATGCTCTACGCCCGCAACATGCTGCCGGCCGGTGCGCACTGGTCCGCCTTTGGCATTGGCCGCGCGGAGTTTCCCATCGTCGCCCAGGCGTGGCTCGCCGGCGGCCATGTGCGCGTCGGTCTGGAAGACAACATCTACCTGGAGAAAGGCGTGCTCGCACCCGACAACGCCGCGCTGGTCGCCAAGGCGCGCGACATTGTCCGCTCGCTCGGCGGCGAGCTTGCCTCCCCGGCGCAGGCACGCCGCACGCTTGGCCTGCGCGAGGCGTGAAGCAACTGCCGCACGCCACATTTCAACCTAACTGAAACCATCATGAACGCTATCCGAGTCAAGCAGAAAGCCAACGATATCGAGACCCTGCAGCTGGAACTGCAAGGCATGCCGCGTCCGCAAGCGGCGGCTGATCAGTGCATCATCGAAGTTGCTAGTGCCGGGGTCAACCCCAGCGACGTGAAAGCGACGCTGGGCCTGATGCCGCACGCGGTCTGGCCGCGCACGCCCGGCCGCGATTATGCCGGCCTGGTGGTCGATGGCCCGTCGCAACTGCTGGGGCTGCAGGTGTGGGGCAGCGGCGGCGAACTGGGCATTCGCCGCGACGGCACACATGGCAAGTACCTGCGCATCGACGCGGCCGCGGTGCGCGCCAAGCCAGAATCGGTATCGCTGCTGGAAGCGGGCGCGGTGGGCGTGCCGTTCATCACGGCCTATGAAGGACTGCGCCGCGCGGGCATGCCGCAGCCCGGCAGCACCGTGCTGGTGTGCGGCGGCAATGGCAAGGTCGGGCAGGCCACCATCCAGATCGCCACGGCGCTGGGCGCGCGTGTCTTTGCCGTGGAACGCACGGCCCAGCCTTACCGCGGCCATGCGAGTGGCGCGGTCCGCATGATAGATGCCAGCCGCGAGCCGATTGCCGAGGTCGTGCGCGAAGAATCCGGCGGGCACGGCGCGGACATCGTCTACAACACCGTCGGCAGTCCGTACTTCGAGCAGGCCAACCGCAGCATGGCGATCGGCGCCACGCAGATCTTCATCTCGACCATCGAGAAGCCGGTGCCGTTCGATATCTTCGCCTTCTATCGCGGCCAGCATACCTATGTGGGCGTGGACACGCTGGCGCTCGACAGCTGCGCCTGCGCCGGGATCCTGGACCAACTGGCGCCGATGTTCGCAAGCGGCAAGCTGCGGCCCTTCCCGGTGCTGCCCGATTACACCTACTCCCTGGCGCAGGCCAGGGAGGCCTACCGTGCCGTGCTGGAGGGCGCGGCGGAACGCGTGGTGCTCAAGCCATGAACGTCACCCGGTTCGCCCAGGCGCCGGCGTACTTTCCGGCGAATCATGAGGGCATGCATTGCCTGCGCCTGCAAGGCCATGAAGCGGGCCCCGCGGCGTCGCTGTGGCTCGGCGTCTCGGTGCTGCTGCCGGGCGGGCATACCGCGCTCGATGCCTCGGCGGTGGAAAAGCACTACGTCGTGCTGGAAGGCGAAGTCTGCATCCGCACGTCGGAACAAACCGTGCTGCTGGGGCAGTTCGATTCGGTCCGGCTCGCGCCCGGGGAAGCGCGACAGGTGTCGAATCCGGGCAATCGGCCCGCCATGCTGCTGCTGGCGATGCCGTTCCCGACAACCTGATTTTTTGACGTTGCTCTGCAAACGATTGCAGTGCCTGGGGTTCGCCGGCACAGTGCGACGACAACCACGACAACCACCACAACCACAACAAGGAAAGGGAGACACCCATGACAATCGCCCCCATGCGCGCACGCGCCTGGCTGCTGGCCGCCAGTGCCGCGGCCGGCTGGGCCGGGCAGGCAGGCGCGCAGTCCACCGTGACCCTGTACGGGCGTCTTAACACGGCACTCGAATATGCGCGGGCCAGCACGGCCACCGACGGCACGCATCTCGGCGGCACTGGCCGCCTGACCAACAACCGCTCTGTCTTCGGCATGCGCGGAGAAGAAGGACTGGGCGGCAGCCTGAAGGCCATCTGGCAAATCGAGAGCAATCTGTCACTGGATAACGGCCAGGGCCAGATCGCTGGCCGCAATTCGCGCATCGGCCTGCAGGGCAAGGCGGGGACCCTGTTCATGGGCCACTGGCAGACGCCCTATACCGAGGCGACCGCGGGCTACGACCCGTATTACCCCACCACCGCCGGATACATGGCGCTGATGGGCAACGGGTCGGCGTCGAGCACGGACAACGTGCAGGACACCAGCGCCTTCGACCGCCGCCAGAAGAACATCATTGTCTACAAGACGCCCTCGCTGGCGGGATTCAGCGGCGCCGCTGCCTGGGGTGTCAACGAAGAGAAGACCAGCGTGCCGCGCAATCCTGGGCTGTACTCCTTCTCCGCCGCCTATGACAACGGTCCGCTCAACGTGGTGCTGGCATACGAACTGCACCAGCACTACCAGACTGCGGGCCGCAACGACGATGCGATCAAGGCGGGCGTGTCCTACAAGTTTTCCAGCACCACCGTCGCGCTGGTCTATGAGCGGCTGCACTACCGCACCGCCACCGGCGACCTGACGCGTAACGGCTACTACGCTTCGCTGGTGCAGAAGCTGGGCCCTGGCAGCGTGCGCCTGGGGGTCGCGCTGGCCGGCAATGGCGCAGGCAACGCCACGGAAACGGTGGGCTTTTTCCGCAGCGGCGCGGAGACGGGCGCCACGCAGGTGACGGTGGGCTACGACTACCCATTGTCCAAACGCACCGCGCTGTACGCCTACTACAGCCGCATCAACAACAAGCGCAATGCGATCTACGACTTTGCCATCAATGAACTCGGCGTCAGCGCCGGCGCCGACCCACAGACCTTTGCCCTGGGCATGCGCCATTTCTTCTAAGGCGCGCCGCTTCGACCCGATCCGGTAGTGAGGAGACAGACCATGATTCGATCCATCCGAGGCGCCGTGGTGGCGCTGACCTCGTCATTGCTGCTTGCTGCCGCGCCCGCCGCGATGGCCCAGGCGCAGTATCCCAGCAAGCCAATCCGCCTGGTGGTGCCGTTTTCCGCGGGCAGCGCCACCGACATCCTGGCGCGCATCATCGGCACCAAGATGGGCGAAGGCGGTACCTACCAGGTGATCGTCGACAATCGCCCCGGCGCCGGCGGCACGCTCGGTGCGACCGGGGTCGCCAAGGCGGCGCCGGACGGCTACACGCTGATCCTGGTGTCGGTGGGCCATGCGATCAACGCCACGCTGTATCCCAGGCTGGCCTACGACACGGTCAAGGATTTCGCGCCAGTCTCGCTGGTGGCGACGGTGCCGAACGTGCTGGTGGTCAACGCCGGCAGCAAGTACAAGTCGGTGCGCGACCTGGTAGCGGCTGCCAGGGCGGCCCCAGGGATGCTGAATTTCGATTCGGCCGGCTCCGGCAGCTCCACGCATCTCAGTGGCGAGATGTTCCGGATGCAGGCCGGCATCGACATCGTCCATATCCCGTACAAGGGCACGGGGGAGGCGCTGACCGACGTCATGGCCGGCCGCGGCGACATGATGTTCGCCCCGACGGTGTCGGCCATGCCGTTCGTGCGGCAGGGCAAGCTGCGCGCGCTGGCGGTCACGACGGCCAGACGCAGCAGTTCGCTGCCCGATATTCCGACCGTGGCGGAGTCCGGCTTGCCGGGCTATGCCTTCGACTCGTGGTTTGGCATCCTGGCGCCGGCCGGCACGCCGAAAGAGATCGTCGATACCCTGAACGCCGAAATCGGCAAGGCCCTGGCCGCGCCGGACGTGCGCGAACGGCTGGCAGCGCAGGGGGCAGAGCCGAAGCGCTCGTCACCGCAGGAATTCGCGTCGTATATCCAGGCAGAGATTGGCAAGCTTGCGCCGGTCATCCGTCAATCCGGGGCGCTTGCGGGGCAGTAGCGCCGGGCGCGGGCGGGGCGCCGCGGCACGGCTTGCGTGCTGGCTTAAAATGGCGAACTCCCATCCTTCCCCGCCATCACCCTCCATGCCCGAGCGCAAGCGCCTGACCCTCAAAGACCTGGCTGCCGAGATCGACGTGCATTACTCGACCGTGTCGCGGGTAATGAACCCGGCGACCCGGCATCTCGTGGCAGAGGACGTGGCGGCGCGCGTGCTGGCCGTTGCCGAGGCGCACGGCTTTTCTCCCAACCGCATTGCCGCCGGCCTGCGCACGCAGCGCTCCGGGCTGATCGGTGTCGTGCTGCCCGATATCGCCAACCCGGTGTTCCCGCCGATCCTGGCCGGGATCGAGGCCGTGCTCGCGCAGCAAAGCTATGTACCGATCGTGGTCAATGCGGGAAGCGACAAGCGCCGGCAGCGCTTTGTGATCGACCAGCTGCTCGGGCGGCAGGTCGAAGGGCTGGTGCTGGCCACCGCGGAACGGGAAGATCCGGTGCTGGAGTACTGCCTGGCACGGCATGTCCCCGTGGTGATGGTCAACCGCGGCGAAGGATCGGGCAGCGTGTCCTCGGTGGTGAGCGACAGCGTGCGGGCCATGCAGCTGACCGTCGATCACCTGGTGGAGCTGGGTCATCGTCGCATCGGGCATATCGCCGGGCCGGCATCGCTGTCGACCGGCTACCTGCGCCGCGAGGGCTTTGTCCAGGCCGTCAGGCGCCATCGCCTGCGTCGAGCGGACTGGCATGTGGTCGAGGCATCCAGCTATTCGCGCAATGCGGGGCGGGTCGCCTGCGAGCAGCTGATGGCCGCGTTGCCTGCGCTGACCGCGATTGCGGCGGCCAATGACCTGCTCGCGATGGGCTGCTATGACTACCTGCGCGAGCAGGGCCTGCGTTGTCCCGATGACATCTCGGTCATCGGTCACAACGACATGCCATTCGTCGATGCACTGACGCCGCCGCTGACGACCATCCGGATCGCCGTACACGAGATGGGCGAGGAGGCGGCGCGCCTGCTCCTCAGGAAGATCAGCAAGCCGGGCGCGGATCCGGTCACCGTGCAATTGCAGCCGCACCTGATCGTGCGGGGTTCTACGGCGGCGCCGCGCAAGGAGTGAAACGCCGCCCGGCCGGGGTCCAGGCCCGGCGCAAGCGCGGCAGCCCGGCGAGTGAGGCCATTCGATACGAATTCCTTTCCAACCTGATAGACTGTATGGATGTACAGTGGTCCGGGGCTCTCCCGGCCTCCCTATAACGTCCTGATCCGAAAGAGAAACCGTGTCGAGCAAGCAGCTAATCCGCATTCGCGGCGCCCGCCAGCACAACCTCAAGGATGTCGATCTCGACCTGCGTCCCGGCGAGATGACCGTGGTCACGGGGCCGTCCGGCTCCGGCAAGTCCAGCCTGGTGTTCGACACGCTCTACGCCGAAGGCCAGCGCCGCTACGTCGAGACCTTCAGCGCCTACGCGCGCCAGTTCCTGGACCGGATGGACCGGCCCCAGGTCGAGCGCGTCGATGGCGTGCCGCCGGCGATTGCCATCGACCAGACCAACCCGGTGCGCAGCTCGCGTTCGACGGTCGGCACCATGACCGAGCTGAACGACCACCTGAAGCTGCTGTACGCGCGCGCGGCGGAGTTGTTCGACAAGCAGACCGCGCAACCGGTGCGGCATGACTCGCCCGAAACCATCTACGCCGATCTGGTCGCGCGCACGGCCGCCGGCCAGCCGCACCACGACGCGCGGCTGGTGGTGACCTTCCCGGTGGAGCTGCCGGAATCGGCCACCGACGAGGAAGTCCAGCAATGGCTGTCGGTCAGCGGCTATACGCGCGTGCAGGCGCAGCGCGTGGTGCAGTCGCCCACCGGCGCGCGCAAGCTGCTCGACGTGGTCGCGGACCGCTTCCGCATCGGCAATGCCGAGAAAGTGCGCGTGGTCGAGGCCATCGAGGCCTCGCTCAAGCGGGGCGGCGGGCGCGTCAACATCTACGTGCTGAGCGACGGCGACGACGGCCCGGTGTGGCGCTATTCCACCGGCCTGCACAGCCCGGACAGCGACCTGCGCTATGCCGACCCGCAGCCCGCGCTGTTTTCCTTCAATTCGGCCTACGGTGCCTGCGAAACCTGCCGCGGCTTCGGCCGCGTGATCGGGGTCGACCTGGGCCTGGTGATCCCCGACGCGCGCAAGACGCTGCGCGGCGGCGCGATCAAGCCGATGCAGACGCCGGCCTGGAAGGAATGCCAGGACGACCTGATGCGCTATGCCGGCAAGGCCGGCATCCCGCGCGACACGCCGTGGGCCGAGCTGACCGAGGCCGAGCGCGATTGGGTCGTCCATGGCTCGCCGGACTGGAACGGGCAGTGGAACAAGCAGTGGTACGGCGTGATGCGGTTCTTCAACTACCTGGAGTCGAAGGCCTACAAGATGCACATCCGCGTGCTGCTGTCGAAGTACCGCAGCTACACGCCCTGCGAGACCTGCGGCGGCGCGCGCCTGAAGACCGAGTCGCTGCTGTGGCGCCTGGGCTCGAAGGACAATGCCGACGCCGTGCTGGCGCCGCAGCGCCGCTTCCTGCCGCGCGGCGTCGACTGGGACCGCACCCGGCTGGAGGCGCTGCCGGGCCTGACCGTGCATGACCTGATGCTGCTGCCGATCGAACGGATTCGCCGCTTCTTCGACGCGCTGTCGCTGCCCAGCGCGATGCTGGACGATGCGCTCAAGCTGCTGCTGGCCGAGGTGCGCACGCGCCTTAAGTACCTGTGCGACGTGGGCCTGGGCTACCTGACGCTGGACCGCCAGAGCCGCACGCTGTCCGGCGGCGAGGTGCAGCGCATCAACCTGACCACGGCGCTGGGCACCTCGCTGGTCAACACGCTCTTTGTGCTGGACGAGCCCAGCATCGGCCTGCACCCGCGCGACCTGAACCGCATCGTCGAGGCCATGCACCGGCTGCGCGACGCGGGCAATACGCTGGTGGTGGTCGAGCATGATCCGTCGGTGATGCTGGCCGCCGACCGGCTGATCGACATGGGCCCCGGCCCCGGCGAGCGCGGCGGCAATATCATCTTCGACGGCACCCCGGCGGCAATCCGCCAGGCCGGCACGCTGACCGGCGACTACCTGGGCGGGCGCCGCCGCGTGGCCGACGCCTCGCACTGGCAGCGCCGCCCCGTCGACGAAAAGCAGCCGCGCATCGTGCTGGCGGGCGCGACCGAGCACAACCTGCAGGACGTCACGGTTGAGATCCCGCTGCAGCGGCTGGTATGCGTGACCGGGGTATCCGGCTCGGGCAAGTCCACGCTGCTGCAGGATGTGCTGTATCCCGCCATGGCGCGGCATTTCGGCAAGGCCACCGAGTCGCCGGGCGCGTTCCGCCAGCTGACCGGCGCGGAGCTGGTCGACGACGTGGTCTTCGTCGACCAGTCGCCGATCGGCAAGACCGCGCGCTCCAACCCGGCCAGCTATGTCGGCGCCTTCGACGAGATCCGCAAGCTCTTCGCCAGGGCCCCGCTGGCGCTGCAGCGCAGCTATACCGCCGGCACCTTCAGCTTCAACTCCGGTGACGGGCGCTGCCCGACCTGCGGCGGCTCCGGCTTCGAGCACGTCGAGATGCAGTTCCTCAGCGACGTCTACCTGCGCTGCCCGGACTGCGACGGCACCCGCTACCGCCCCGAAGTGCTCGAGGTAAAGATCGAGCGCGCCGCGCCCGGCCAGCTGCCACGCCTGCTCAGCATCGCCGACGTGCTGGAACTTACCGTCAGCGAGGCCGCGGCCTGCTTTGCCGGCGATGCGGCTGTGCTGCGCGTGCTGCAGCCCATCGTCGATGTCGGGCTCGAATACATGAAGCTGGGCCAGCCGGTGCCGACGCTGTCGGGCGGCGAGGCGCAGCGGCTCAAGCTGGCCGGCTTCCTCGCCGAAGCCGCGCAGGCGACGCCGTCGCGCACGCGGCCCAGCACCATGCCGCGCCGGCTGTTCATGTTCGACGAGCCCACCACGGGCCTGCATTTCGACGATATCGCCAAGCTGATGCAGGCCTTCGGCAAGCTGCTCGACGGCGGGCATTCGCTGGTCGTGATCGAGCACAACCTGGACGTGATCCGCGCCGCCGACTGGCTGATCGACCTCGGTCCCGAGGGCGGTGATGCAGGGGGGCGCGTGGTCTGCGCCGGCACCCCCGAAGACGTGAAGCGCTGCGCCGAGTCGCATACCGGCCAGGCGCTGATCCACTATGACGCGGCGCTCGGTGAGGCCGGCACGCTGGCCGCCGAACGCGCCGAGACCGAGGGCGTGCCGCTGCAGGCCGCGCTGCAGGCGCGGCGCGCGCGCCGCGAGGTGGAAGGCGAGGACGTGGTGCGCATCGTCAATGCGCACGAGCACAACCTGAAGGCGCTGAACGTCGACATCCCGCACGGCAAGTTCAATGTGGTCACCGGCGTGTCGGGCTCCGGCAAGTCGACGCTGGCGTTCGACATCCTGTTCCACGAGGGCCAGCGCCGCTACCTGGAGTCGCTCAACGCCTATGCGCGTTCGATCGTGCAGCCCGCGGGCCGGCCCGAAGTGGATGCGGTCTACGGCATCCCGCCGACGGTGGCGATCGAGCAGCGCCTGTCGCGCGGCGGCCGCAAGAGCACGGTGGCGACCACCTCCGAGGTCTGGCATTTCCTGCGCCTGCTTTACGTCAAGCTGGGCATCCAGCACTGCGTGCATGACGGCGCGCCGGTGACCTCGCAGAGTCCCGAGTCGATCGCCGCGCAGCTGCTGCGCGACCATCGCGGCCAGCATGTGGGGCTGCTGGCGCCGCTGGTGGTGAACCGCAAAGGCGTTTACACGGACCTGGCCAAGTGGGCCAAGGCGCGCGGCAATACCCACCTGCGCGTCGACGGTGAATTCGTGCCAGTGGACCCGTGGCCAAGGCTGGACCGCTTCCGCGAGCACACCATCGAGCTGCCCGTTGGCGACCTGGTGGTGTCGGCCGAGAACGAGGCCGAACTGCGCGCGCTGCTGGCGCAGACGCTGGAAGCCGGCAAGGGCGTGATGCACCTGCTGGCGCCGCTGGACGGACTCGACCATGCCATGCACAACGGCGGCACCGCGCACGTGGGCGAGGTCAAGGTGTTCTCGACCAAGCGCGCCTGCCCGCAATGCGGCACCAGCTATCCGGAACTGGACCCGCGCATGTTCTCGTACAACAGCAAGCACGGCTGGTGCGGCACCTGCGTCGGCACCGGGCTGGCGCTGACGCGCGAGCAGCGCGCGGCCTTCGACGACACCGTGCTGGCCGACGACAACCGCGGCCGCGAGCAGAGCCTGCCGTCGGAAGAGCAGGAACCCGAAGGCGTGGTCGACACGCCGTGCCCGGACTGCCACGGCACCCGCCTGAATCCGGTGGCGCGCGCGGTGACGTTCGATGAAAGCGCGATCGTCGACGTGGCGCAATGGACGGTATCGGAGACCCGTCGCTGGATCGACGGGCTGCGCCTGGCCGGACGCGACGCCGAGATCGCGCGCGACGTGGTCAGCGAGATCGGCAGCCGCCTGCAGTTCCTGGAAGAAGTGGGGCTGGGCTACCTGAGCCTGGACCGCGCCGCGCCCAGCCTCTCCGGCGGCGAGGCGCAGCGCATCCGCCTGGCGGCGCAGCTCGGCAGCAACCTGCAGGGCGTGTGCTACGTGCTGGACGAGCCCACCATCGGCCTGCATCCGCGCGACAACCAGATCCTGCTGGACGCGCTGCGCAAGCTGGGCGACAAGGGCAACACGCTGGTGGTGGTGGAGCATGACGAAGACACCATCCGCCGCGCCGACCACATCATCGACATCGGCCCGGGCGCGGGCAAGCGCGGTGGCACGCTGGTGGCGCAGGGCGGCGTGGCCGACCTGGCCGCGGCGACGGCTTCCACCACCGGCCAGTTCCTGGCCAACCCGATCGTCCATCCGCTGCAGCCGCGGCGCAAGGTCAGGCCCGGCGCAGCGGGCAAGCCGGCGGATCCGCCGGAATGGCTGACGGTGCACGGCGCGTCGCTGCACAACCTGCGCCACGTGACCGCGCGCCTGCCGCTGTCGCGGCTGGTGGCGATCACGGGGGTGTCAGGCTCGGGCAAGTCGACGCTGGCGCGCGATGTGCTGATGACCAACCTGCTCGATGCGGTGGGCCGCTCGGTGTTGTCGTCGCCGGCGACCCGGCGCGCGCGCAATGCGGCGAAAGATGACAACGGCGCGGGCAAGGCCGGCGCCAGGAAGCCGCTCAAGGTCCAGCACAACTGGCATGGCTGCGAAGCGATTACCGGCTGGGAAACCATCGACCGCGTGCTGGAAGTGGACCAGACCCCGATCGGCAAGACCCCGCGCTCCTGCCCGGCGACCTATATCGGCGTGTGGGACACCATCCGCCGGCTGTTCGCCGATACGCTGGAAGCGCGCGCACGCGGCTACACCGCCTCGCGCTTCTCGTTCAACACCGGCGACGGGCGCTGCCCGGCGTGCGAAGGGCAGGGCGTGCGCACCATCGGCATGAGCTTCCTGCCGGACGTGAAGGTGCCGTGCGATGTCTGCCACGGGCAGCGCTTCAACCCCGAGACCCTGGCCGTGACCTGGCGCGGCAAGAATATCGGCGAAGTGCTGACCATGGAGATCGACGAGGCGGTGGAGTTCTTCTCCGCCATGTCGAACATCGCCCATCCGCTGCAGCTGATGAAGGATGTGGGACTGGGCTACCTGACGCTGGGCCAGCCGTCGCCGACGCTGTCCGGCGGCGAGGCGCAGCGCATCAAGCTGGTGACCGAGCTGAGCAAGGTGCGCGACGACATCACGCGGCGCGGCCAGAAGGCGCCGCATACGCTGTACGTGCTCGACGAACCGACCGTGGGCCTGCACATGGCCGACGTGGCGCGGCTGATCCGCGTGCTGCACCGGCTCACCGACGGCGGCCACAGCGTGGTGGTGATCGAGCATGACCTCGACGTGATTGCCGAGGCCGACTGGATCATCGACCTCGGTCCAGAAGGCGGCGCGGGCGGCGGCACCATCGTCGGCGCGGCCGATCCCGAAGCGCTGTCGCGCAACCGCGCCAGCCATACGGGCGCGGCGCTGGTGCCGGTGCTGGCGCGGGGCAACGCCGAGGCGGGCAAGGTGAGTATCGCCTGAGGCCCGTCAGGACAGGAGCACGGCGACGCGAAAGGCGTACGGGCACGCCTTTCGCTTGCCCATGGTTACTGGCGCGCACATCGCGCCCCAACGGAGGTAACCATGAAGCATATTCGCACCAGCCAACTGCTCGCTGCCATCGCCGTGGCGGCGGCGGCCATCCCCGCCATGGCACAGACGCCGGGTACGCCGCGCGGCTCCTACGACCCGTATTCGCAGGGCGCGCGCAGCACCGACAAGTTTGATCCTTACACGCAGGGCGCCAATGCGCCGACGCGTACTGACCTTGCCCCGACGGCACCTGCGGCCACCGCGCCGGAGGCGCAGCCGTCGACCATGCCGGCGCAGCCTGGCATGCCTGGCACCACCATGCAGCGCACGCCGGACCCGTATACGCAGGGCGCCCGCTGGGAAAGCCCTGACCTGGGCCGCCGCATCGGCAGGCCCAACCAGTTCCTCGACGGGGCCTGAGCATCGCGCCTTCCAATCGCTCCTAGAGACCGGCCATGCGAATGCAACCGGACTTACCGTCCCTTGTAAATCCTGCCCACGCGCGTGAGCCCGGCGATACCCCGGCCGTGGCCGGGGCACCGGCGGCCTTGCATTGCCCGCCAACGCGCGCGGCGGGGCTGGCCCAGATGACGGTGGCCAGCTACAACATCCATCGCGCCGTGGGCACCGATCGCCGCTATCGCCCCGACCGCATTGCCGCCGTGCTGGCGGAACTCGACGCCGATATCGTTGCGCTGCAGGAAGTGGAATCGGGCAGCAGCAACGACCATACCCTGGAATATTTGGCCGGACATACCGGCATGCATGTGGTGTCGGGCTTTACGCGGGTGCGCGGCAGCGCCGACTACGGCAATGCGCTGCTGACGCGCTTCGCCCCCGAGGCCGTGAACCAGATCGACCTGACCGTCAAGGGCTGCGAGCCGCGCGGCGCCATCGACGCGACCGTTGCCTGCACCGCCTCCGGCTGCGCCAATCCGCTGCGCGTGATCGCCACGCATCTGGGCTTGCGCCCGGGCGAGCGCCGCCACCAGGTGCAGCAGTTGCTGAACTACGTCGCCGCCGCGCCGCCATTGCCGACGATCCTGCTTGGCGACGTCAACGAGTGGTTCTTGTGGGGCCGTCCGCTGCGCTGGCTGCACGCCTATTTCGAACACACCCCGCACACGGCCACCTTTCCATCGCGGCTGCCAATGTTCGCGCTGGACCGCATCTGGGTGTCGCCGCGCGCGCACCTGGTGTCGGTAGCAAGCCACCGCTCGCCGCTGGCACGCGTGGCCTCGGACCACCTGCCGCTGGTGGCCTGTTTCGAGGTGCCAGAAGGCGGGTGGAATGAGCGGCGTACCACTGCGCACGCGAAGGAGGATTTCAATGAAACACCGTGACGATGAATACTTGCGCAGGCGCCCCGATCACCAGTACGGCAGCAACGACCAGGGCTACAGCGGCATTTCCGCGCAGGCGCGCAACCGCAGGCAGCGCAACCTGACCGCGGGGCGCTATGGCAATACCGCCGAGCGCTTGCCGCGCGACGACACCCGCCTGTACGAGGCCGAGGAAGAAGGCTGGTACGGCAGGGAGGCATGGCGCCGGGGGCCGGCCACCGAACCCTGGGACGAGGCCCGCTATGAAGACGAATGGTCGCGGCGCCGCGTGCCCTATGGCGAAGAGCGCTGGGAGGGCCGGCGCGACTGGTATGGCGGGCCTGCGGGCGCGCCATACGGTAGCGCGGGCAGCGCGGGCGGCTACGGCGCGGACGACTGGGACGCGCCGGCGTACCGGGGCTACCGCCGCGGCGGCCCGAAGAACTACCGCCGCGGCGACGACCGCATCCACGATGAAGTCTGCGACCGGCTCGCGCATGCGCAGGAGCTCGATGTCAGCGAAGTCACGGTGCGGGTGCAGGACGGCCTGGTGACGCTGGAGGGCCACGTGGGCGATCGCCGCAGCAAGTACGACATCGAAGAGGTTACCGAACGCGTGTTCGGCGTGCAGGACGTGATCAACCACATCCGGGTGCGCCCCTACGGCATCCTGGCGTCCGAATGAACAAGGCGGCTCCGTAACTTCGGGAGCCGCCCGGCTTGGGGTTTTGCAAAGCCGCGCTATGGCGTCGGGTTAATCCACCCGCGGCGGGCGCGGCGGATTCTCTTCGCGCTCGTCGGTGCGGTCGGCCTTGTCGACCGGCACGTCGCTGGGCAGTGCCTCGGCCGCGCGCACCACTTCATCGGCGATCTCTTCCTCGGGGGTTTCCTCTTCCTCGGGGCTGTGCGCGTCTTCGTCGCGCTGCTCGAGCTCGTTCTCGATATCGTTGGTTTCCTGGTCGAGGTCGGGGTCCAGCGTGCTGGGGATGTTGCCGGCCTCGGCGCGTGCCGCGCCGGTGGCCGTATTCTGGCGCGAACGGCCGCGGCCGGAGGCCGCTTGCGCACCTTCGCGCCGGCCCGCTGACGGGCCGCCCACGCGATCGGTGCGGGTGCCGGCATGCCGGGTGGGGCCGGTACGTACGGTCTTGCTCATCATGCCTCCTGTTGGGGTGGGTGCGAGGCAGGTCGCCGGGGTTCAGTAGTTCTCGACCGGCGGCTCGCTTTCTTCCGGCTTGCCGCCGGGGCGCTTGACCGAGGGCGGCTCGCCGTTTTCGTCGGGGATGTCGTGCTCGCGCTCGACATCGTGGCGCCGGTCGCGTCCCGGCTTGCCGCGCTCGTGCTCGGTGTCCGGGCCGCCCTTGTGCGGGTCGCGGGGCTCGCTGCGGCGGCGGGTGGTGTCGTGGTCTGGCTGGCGATGGGTGCTCATCACGTCTCCATCAAGGTTGGCATGGCGCTGCCGGTCAGGCGACAGGTCGTCAATCGGTGCCGGCGCGCAGTTCATCCGAAACCGCGCTGACGCCGCGCACGGAACGCGCCAGCTCCATGGCCATCGTACGCTGTTTGTCGTCGCGCACGGTGCCTTCGAGCTTTACCACGCCGTCGGTGGTCGACACCCGGATCCTGCCCGGATCGAGCGTGCGCGCATTGGCCAGGCGCGCCTGCACCTCGGCAGTGATGGCGCGGTCGCTGGCGGCAGCGGTGTCGCGTGGCGCCGCGGTACGGCCGGTGGAAGACGGCGCCGCGGGCGCATCGGTCGGTGCCGCCATGCCCGGCGCGGAGGCCGTCATGGCCAGCACGGCCAGCGGCAACGCCAGCGCGGCGATGAAGCGGTAGCGTGCGGTCATAAGGCCCTCCTGTATATGCTGGCGGGCCTGCGGTCAGCCCGCACCTGCAATTTGCCTGCAAGCTCCGTTCCCGCATGGCCACGGGCGCAGCCACTGCCACCAGCCGGCCCACGCTGCGCCACGGCGCGGACTGTGCGGCATGCGGCGGCGCCGCCGGCGCGGCGCGGTGCCGCATGCGCCGTAGTTTTTACAGGCGCTGCAGAAACTGCATGGCGCGCGTGGCTGGCGCGCCGCAGTGGCTGGTGGCGCCGCGCGCGGGCTGCGGCGCGGCGCCTGGCGTGCCGCTTGCGTTCCGTCCTGTGCTGGCGTGCGGTCCTGTCTATAGTGAAGGAAATGCTGGCAACAACTGGCGTGCGGCAGGTGCCGGCGAGCACCCGCAACGCCGGCCTTCCCGCCGCGGCGCAGCTTGCGGCCGTGTGCTGCGGGGCCCGACAGCGCGGGGGAGCGTATAGCCGTTGCGAGGAAGCTATGAACCTAGCCAGCATTCTGTCCACCGTGGTCCTGGCCTCGTCGGTATCGGTGTCGTCGGCACCGGTCGAGCGCCAGCTGCTTGCGATCACACCTTCGGACTTCGCCCAGCGTTTCAACACCGTCGCGCAGGACACCGGTTCCGGATTGGCCCTGCCCAGCTTCAAGGTCAAGCCCGGATGGCACCGCGCCGCGCCCAGTTCGGGGGTGTCGGTGCTGGTACGCGCCAGCCGCGCCGGCTATGCCATCGATGAAGTGGTGGTGGTGTGCCGCGAGGTCGAACGCTGCTTCCTGACCATCTGCACCGCCGCGCTTGCCATCGACGACAGCGTCAACCCGATGCTGCTGCAGCGCTTTATCGTGGCGCGCATTGCCACCGAACTCGGCGAGGTCGGCCTGGTGATGTCGGGGCTCGCGTACATCGTGGTAACGCCCAAGGAAGACGACTACGTGGCCGTGGTGATCCGGCCCTACCTGCCGCAGGAACGCAGCGCCTCGCCGACCCAGGCCTCGCGCGGGCCGTTCGCGCCGGTCGTATTGCAGTCGACGGCGCCGCCGCACTCCTGAGCCCGACGCATCAGGGCTCGCGCAGCAGCAGCGCGACCGGCAGGCCGCCCAGCACTTCGCGCAGCCGCAGGCGGCCCATGGGCGCGTCGATGACATGGCCGGTCAGGGCATCGGTCCAGCGGCTCGGTTGCGGCGCACCGACGTTGAGCGTGGTATCACCCCAGGCCGCTTGCGGAATGCGCGGCAGGGCGGGATCGACGCGCGCGGCGGCAAGCCGGGTCACCACGGTGATGGCCTGGCGCCCGTCGGCGCTGCGCGCGAACGCCAGCACCTGCGGCACCAGCGCGCCCTGCGCGGCCAGCATGCTGTATTGGCCGTCGGCGAACAGCGCCGCATGCGCGCGGCGCACCGCCAGCACCTGGCGCACCAGCTGCTGCTTGATGCGGCCGTCGCGCCAGTGCGCCAGCCAGTGGGCCCAGCCCGCGCTGCAACTCAGCCGTGCCTGCAGCCGCGCGTAGTCGGGCGGGCGCCGGTTGTCGGGATCGACCAGGCTCAGGTCCCAGCCTTCGCAGCCCTGGTAGCGGTCGGGGATGCCGGGCGCGGTCAGTTGCACCAGCACCTGCGCCAGGCTGTTCAGGGCCCCGGCCGCGGCAATGCGCTGCGCGAACTGGCCGATCTGCGCCAGCACACTGCCGGCTCCGCCCGCTGGCGCGTGTGCGGAGAGGCCGCGCAGGAAGGCCTCGCATGCAGCTTCGTAGTCGGTGTCGGGGCAGGTCCAGTTGCCATGGCGCTTGGCTTCGCGGATGGCCTTGCGCTGCCACGCGCCCACGCGCTCCAGCAAGGGCTGCGCGGCCCCGCCATCGTCGGCAAGGCTCAGGTCCTCCATCGGCCAGGCGCCGACCAGGGTCTGGTACAGCATCAGCCGGTCGCCGGGGTCGGGCGCTTGCGGCAAGGTCGCCAGCAGCGATGCCGAGGCAGCCTCCCACGCGGCCACGGCATCGGCCCACGCGCATGGCACCTCGCTCAGCACCGCCAGACGCATGCGCGCGTCTTCGCCACGCTTGTGGTCGTGGGTCGCCGTGGCGAGCATGGCATAGGGACAGGCCAGCCGCCGCGCCGCCATGCGTGCGTGGAACTGCGCGGGCGGCATCGCCAGCCGGGCCGGATCGCTGCCGACTTCGTTGCGCGACAGCAGCCGGCCGTAGCGGTAGAACGCGGTGTCCTCGCCGGCCTTCGCCGCCAGCGCGGGCATCAACTGCTGCAGCCGGCGGCGCAGCGCGCCGGTCTCGCTGTCGGCCGGCGCGGCGGTGCGCAGGCAGCCGCCGATAAAGGCCAGCGCCACCGCTTCGTCGGGCGCCAGGCCGGCGCGCGCGGCCCGCATGGCTTGTTCGAGCATGGCATCATCGGCATGCGCCGCGGCCGTATCGCGTTCGGCCGGACGCGCGTCGAAGTAGCTGCGATACACCGGCACTGCGGCCATCAGCGCGGCCAGCGCGTGCCGCAGCGCGGCCCGGGTCAGGTCGCGCGTGCCGGGCTCCTGCTCGGCGCAGTCGCGCAGGCAGGCGGCGGCGCCTTCGAATTCCGTCACCAGGTGCCGCTCCAGCACCTGGCGCCGCGCGGCCTCGACCTGCCCGGGAAAGTCGCGCGCATCGCCGCTGACCGCGGCCCACAGCGTGTCCAGCGCCGCCTCGCCGTCGCCGTCATGCAGCACCGCGGCGACCTCGTCCATGAAGTCATAGCCGGTGGTGCCATGCACCTGCCAGTCCGGCGCCAGGCGCTCGCGCGGGCCCAGGATCTTCTCGACCACCAGCCACGGACGCTCCAGCCGCAGCGTGGGCGGGCGGGCGGCGGCATGGCGGTCCAGTTCGGCGCGCAGCCGGCGGCAGTAGCCGGCGGGATCGGCCAGGCCGTCGACGTGGTCCACGCGCACGCCGTCGATCCAGCCTTCGCGCAGCAGGCGCAGGACCAGCGCATGAACCGCGTCGAACACCCGCTCGTCCTCCTCGCGCACGCCCACCAGGTCGCTGATCTCGAAGAAGCGGCGCCAGTTCTGCGCGGCGGCCGCGGTGCGCCACCAGGCCAGCCGGTAGTGCTGGCGTTCCAGCAAGGCATGGAGCCGGCCGCGGCCCTCGGCATGCGTGGCGTCGTACCAGGCCGCGCCGTCGCGCTCGGCTTCGGTGTCGACGCTGCCCGGTGCCAGCGGCAGCGTGTGGTCGAAATAGCGCAGATGGGCGGGGGCATCGTCGCTGGCCGGGACCCAGCGCAGTTCGCCGGCCACCACGGTGTCCCAGTACGACTGCCCCAGCATCGGCAGCAGCACCTTGCCGTGCAGCGCGGGGTCGCGCGGGGTCCAGTCGATGTCGAAGGTGGCCGCGTAAGGGCTGCCGCGGCCATGCGCCAGCACGTCGCGCCACCAGCCGTTGTGGGTGGGATCGGCGGCCATATGGTTGGGCACGATGTCGACGACCAGGCCGAGGCCGGCGTCGCGGGCGCGTGCGGCCAGCGCTTTCAGGCCGGGCTCGCCGCCCAGCTCGTCGCGCACAGCGGTGAAATCGGTGACGTCATAGCCATGGGTGGAGCCGGGCCGCGCGCCGCAGATGGGCGAAAGGTAGAGGTGGCTGACGCCCAGCGCGGCGTAGTAGCCGACCACGGCGGCGGCATCGGCAAAGGTGAAGCCGGGGTGCAGCTGCAGCCGGGCGGTTGCGCGCGGCAGCGCTTGCGGCGCGCCGTCAGGCATCATCGCGCGCGGGCCGCGGCGGGCTCGCACACGGTAGCCACGCACGAGCGCTGCGGCAGCAGGCCGGCCGACAGGGCCGCGGCCGCGCCGGCGCTGCTTTCATGCAGCGCGGTGCTGCGGTCGTGGCATGGCCGCGTGCAGGGCACGGCTTCGTCGCCCAGGTTGAGCCACAGGCTCAGCTCCACGCCGTCCATCAGCCGCCAGCGCGCGCACAGCGCCGCCGGCCCCAGCACGTCGACGCCGGCGCTCTGGCAGCCGGCCAGCCGGTGCAGCAGTTCGCGCCGCCGCACGGCCAGCAGTTCGCGGTAGTACGGCGTCCAGTCGCCGTCATCGTCCAGTTGCGGGCGCGAGGCTTCGAACGTGGCCGGGTCGTTGGGATCGGGGATGGCCGCCGCGCGGGCGTCGTCGCGGAACGCGGCGGTCGCGGCGAACTCGCGCCGGCGCCCGTCACGCACCGCGCGCGCCAGTTCGGGCGGATGGCTGGTGAAATACAGGAACGGCCGCGCGCTGCCGGTTTCCTCGCCCATGAACACCAGCGGCACCTGCGGGCACAGCAACTGCAAGGCGATGGCGGCGCGCAGCGCGTCGCGCCCGGCCAGTTGCGCCAGCCGTTCGCCGAGCGCGCGGTTGCCGGTCTGGTCGTGGTTCTGCAGGAAGCAGACAAAGGCCGTGGGCGGCAGGTGCGCGCTGGGCTGGCCGCGCCGCACGCCCTCCGCCACCGCGGGCAGCGCGGCCGAGCGGAACGCCGAGCGTTCGCCCTGGTAGGCAAAGCCTTCGCCCAGCACGCGCGCGAGGTGGCGCAGCGCAGGCGCGCCGCGCCCGGCGGCAGCGCTGTCGCCATTACCGCCATCGCTGGTATCCGGCGCCGCGCTGTAGTCGCGGTAGTAGCCATCGTCCTCGCCGGTCAGCAGCACGTGCAGCGCGTGGTGCGCGTCGTCGTTCCACTGCGCATCGTAGCCTGCCGCCAGCAGCGCGGCATCGTTGTTGTCGTTCTCCAGCACCAGGTGCAGATGGCGACGCGGGTCATCGCCGTCGGCCAGCGCGGTGCGCAGTTCGCCCGGCAGCGCCGCCAGCCAGCCTTCGTCCTCGATCGCATGCACGGCGTCCAGGCGCAGGCCGTCGAAGCGGAACTGCTCGAGCCAGTAGCGCGCGTTCTCGGTAAAGAAGCGCCGCACCTGCGGCCGGCGGAAATCGATGGCCGGCCCCCATGGGGTCTGGCGGTCCGTGCGGAAAAAGGCGCTGGCATAGCGGTGCAGGTAGTTGCCTTCCGGGCCGAAATGGTTGTAGACCACGTCGAGCAGCACCATCATGCCGAGCTGGTGGGCGCGGTCGACCAGTGCGCGCAGTTCGTCGGGCGTGCCGTAGCCGGACTCCGGCGCAAACGGCAGCACGCCGTCATAGCCCCAGTTGCGCGTGCCGGGAAACTCGGCGACCGGCATCAGCTCGACCGCGGTGAAGCCCAGCGCCGCGAGCCGCGGCAGTTGCTGCGCGGCGCCCGCGTAGCCGCCGCACAGGCCGACGTGCATTTCATAGACGATGGCTTCGTGCCAGGGGCGGCCGCGCCAGTCCGGGCAGGTCCACGCAAACGCGCTGGCGGGGTCCCGTGCCGGCACGATGCTGGGGCCGTGGACATCGTCGGCCTGCCAGCGCGAGGCCGGGTCCGGCACGGTGGTGCCGTCGTCGAGCCGGAACCAGTAGCGCGCGCCCGCGCAGCCCGGCACGACTGCCTCGAACCAGCCGTTGGCGCCGCATGCCATCGGCACCGGCCCCAGCCCGGCGATCTCCACGCGCACCGCCTGGCCCTGTTCGGCGGCGTCGGGCGCCCACAGCCGGAAGCGTACCTGTCCGTCCGGCAGCCAGGCCGGACCGAACAGGTAGTCCTGGGAGGGTTCGTCGTGGGAGCGGAAGGCGGATGCCGAAGGCGCGGCAAAGCAGTCGAACGGCGCCAGCGGCGGCACCGCGGAGCGGGTGCCGGGGGCGAGGAGAAAGGGGTCGGCGTTCAAATTCGGCTCCTGCCTTCTGGGGGAATAGGATCCTTGCGCAATGCGAACTCCATGCCAGCAGAACGGCGCATTCGCGGCGCCACCGGCAAGCTCGCAGCGCAGCGCGGCGCGGGCTTTGTTACCTGTGGCATTGTAGAAACTACGCTACGCCTTGCGCCCATGCCACCAGCGCGCCAAGGGGTCCCCGCCTCAGGCTGCGCGCGGCCCGCTCGCGCCGGCCTCCACCTGCCAGGGTGCGCCGCTGGCGCGGTGCAGCAGCCGCACCGGCACCGGCGCGACATGCCAGACGCGCTCGCAGTATTCGCGGATGGCCCGGTCCGACGAAAAGCGCCCCGAGCGCGCGCACGACAGCACCGACATGCGCTGCCAGCGCGCCTGGTCGGCATACGCGGCCGACACCTGCTGCTGGCAATCGATATAGGCGGCGAAGTCCGCCATCAGCAGGTAGGGATCGTGCCCATGCTGGGGCTCGAACAACGGGCGGAACAGGCCGGGCTCGCCGCGCGAGAAGAAGCCCTGCTGCACCAGGTCGATCACCGCGCGCAGCTGCGGGTTGCTGTGGTAATACGCCGCCGGGTCGTAGCCGCTGTCGCGCAGCGCATAGACCTCGGGCGCAGTCAGGCCGAACGGGAAGAAGTTGTCATGGCCAACCGCTTCGCGCAGTTCGATATTGGCGCCGTCCATGGTGCCGATATTCAGCGCGCCGTTCATCGCGAATTTCATGTTGCCGGTGCCGGAGGCTTCCTTGCCGGCCAGCGAGATCTGCTCGGCCAGGTCCGCCGCCGGGTAGATGCGCTGGCCGTAGGTGACGTTGAAGTTGGGCAGGAACACCACCTTGAGCCGGTCGCGCACCTGCGGGTCGCGGTTGACCACGTCGGCCACCGAGGTGATGAAGCGGATCATCAGCTTGGCATAGGCATAGCCGGGCGCGGCCTTGCCGCCGAACAGGAAGGTGCGCGGCTGGATCTGCGCGCCGGGGTCGGACTTGATGCGGTGGTACAGCGCGATCACATGCAGCACCGCAAGGTGCTGGCGCTTGTATTCGTGGATGCGCTTGACCATCACGTCGAACATCGACGACGGGTCGATCACCACGCCGGTGGTGTCGCGCACCAGTTGCGCCAGGTCGGTCTTGTTGGCCAGCCGCGCGGCCTGCCAGGCATCGCGGAAGCCGGCGTCTTCGGCATGCGGCTCCAGCGCGCGCAGCTGCTCGAGGTCAGAGATCCAGCCATCGCCGATCGCATCGGATACCAGCCGCGTCAGCCGCGGGTTGGACAGCGCCAGCCAGCGCCGCGGCGTCACGCCGTTGGTGATGCTGGTGAACTTCTCGGGCCACATCTCGTAGAAGTCCTTCAGCACATCCTCGCGCATCAGGCGCGAGTGCAGCTCGGCCACGCCATTGACGGCATGGCTGCCCACGCACGCCAGGTTGGCCATGCGCACATGGCGCTGGCCATGCTCGTCGATCAGCGACAGCCGCGCCAGCCGCGATTCGTCGCCGTAGAAGCGGATCCGCACCTCGTCCAGGAAGCGCGCGTTGATCTCCAGGATGATCTCGAGATGGCGCGGCAGCACCCGCCCGAACAGCGGCAGCGGCCACTGCTCCAGCGCCTCGGGCAGCAGCGTGTGGTTGGTATAGGCGAAGGCGTTCTCGGTGATGTGCCAGGCCTCGTTCCAGGGCAGGTCGTGCTCGTCGACCAGCAGCCGCATCAGTTCGGCAATGCCCACGGCGGGGTGGGTGTCATTGAGCTGCACCGCGAACTTCTCGTGGAAGCGCGTCACCGGAATGCCGTCGACCGCAAGCAGCCGCAGCATGTCCTGCAGCGAGCAGGCGACGAAGAAATACTGCTGCTCGAGCCGCAGTTCCTTGCCCTGCGAGGTTTCGTCGTTGGGGTAGAGCACCTTGGTCAGGTTCTCGGAGGTCACCTTCTTGCTGACGGCGCCAAGGTAGTCGCCGCGGTTGAAGGTATGGAAGTCGAACGCCTCGGTCGCGTCGGCACGCCACAGCCGCAGCGTGTTCACGGTGTTGACGCGGTAGCCCAGGATCGGCGAATCGAACGGCACGCCGACCACGGTCTTGGCCGGCACCCAGCGCACGCGGTAGTGGCCGCGGTCGTCGGTGTAG
This sequence comes from Cupriavidus sp. WGlv3, assembly GCF_023952475.1. GTDB lineage: Bacteria > Pseudomonadota > Gammaproteobacteria > Burkholderiales > Burkholderiaceae > Cupriavidus > Cupriavidus phytorum. The sequence goes on along the minus strand of NZ_JALHRX010000009.1, from coordinate 177,938 downwards.
TGCTCGGTGTGCCCGCCCAGGCGCACCTGCACCGCCCATTCGGAGCGCTGGATTTCCCACGGGTTGCCGTTGCGCAGCCAGGTATCGGTCTTCTCCACCTGCATGCCGTCCATGATGGTCTGCTGGAAGATGCCGTACTCGTAGCGGATGCCATAGCCCAGCGCGGGAATCTCCAGCGTCGCCAGCGAATCCATGAAGCACGCCGCCAGCCGGCCCAGGCCGCCGTTGCCGAGGCCCGGCTCGACTTCCTGGTCGAGAATGCGGGCGAGGTCGAGTCCGGCCGCCTCCATGGCCTCGCAGACCTCTTCGAAGATGCCCAGGTTGATCAGGTTGTTGCCCAGGTGCGGACCCATCAGGAATTCGGCGGACAGGTAGGCCACCGTGCGCGAGGGCTGGCCCAGGTAGGCTTCGGCGGTGCTGATCCAGCGCTGCACCAGGCGGTCGCGCACGGTATGCGCGGCGGCCTGGTAAAGGTCGTTCTGGCTGGCGTGACCGGGCAGCTTGCCCTGGGTGTGGAACAGGTGGTCCAGAAAGGCCTGGCGCAGGCTGGCGCCGGACAGGGCGGTGCGGGTGTCATCGGCATGCTCGGGCCGGACGGCTTCGTTCATGGCGGGGCTCCTGCGCGTGGGGGGTGGGTCAAGCTTAGCGGATCGAAAGGCGGTTGCACGATCGATGCGAATGGCGGTTCCGGACACGGCACATTGGCGGTGGCGGTGGGACTTGTAGCCCTCATCGCTGCGCCGGCGGATGGCGTGCGCCGGGACGGATGCCTTGCCATGCGTCGGCGCGCGCGCGCAGCGCCGGGGTGCCGAACCACGCACGCACCTCGGTATCGAGCCGGCGCTGCCAGTTGGGATGGCCGCTGGTGGTGCCCGGCAGGTTGGGCTGCTCGGGCAGGCCGAGCAAGTCTTCCACGGGCAGCAGCCGCAATGCGGTGCGCGCCGTGCCCAGCCAGGCCAGCACCGCGTCCAGCGGGGCGTGGTCGGGCGCGGGCACGGCGCCGCTGCATAGCCCGGCCTCGCACAAGGCCTGCCAGAGCGCTACGCGCTCGCGCGCGCGGCCGGCCTGCGCGTGCGCCAGGGTTTCGCCCGGCGCCAGCAGTTGCAGCCGGTCGCGCCACGCCAGGTCCTGGCCGGCCCACCAGCCGGCGACGGTGGGCAGGTCATGTGTGGTAGTGGTGGCGACGGCATCCGCGGGCCAGTCTTGCGGCGGCAGGAAGGCGGCTGTGCCTGCCTCCTGGCCGGCCAGGTCGGCGGTCTCTTCCGTTGCCTCATCCCGTGCGTCGTCCTGCGCCTGCGCTTCGCGCTGGAACCACAGCACGTCGATGCCCAGCACGCCGCGCGCCGACAGTGCCGCATTCAGTTCCGGCGGCACCGTGCCGAGGTTCTCGCCGATGATGATGGCGCGATGCCGCCACGACTCCAGCGCCACCAGCCGCAGCAAGTCCTGCAGCGGATAGCGCAGGTAAGCGCCGTCGCTGGCGGGCGCGCCGGCCGGCACCAGCCACATGCGCGCCAGGCCCAGCACGTGGTCGATGCGCAGTCCGCCCGCGTGCGACAGGTTGGCGCGCAGCATCTCCAGGAACGCCGCGTAGCCGTGCCGGCGCAGCCCGCGCGGCGAGAACACCGCCACGCCCCAGTCCTGCCCGAGCGGGTTGTACAGGTCCGGCGGCGCGCCGGCATGGAAGCCGGCCAGGGTTTCGGGCTGCCGCGTCCAGGCCTGGCTGCCGCCCGGGTCGGCGCCCACTGCAAGGTCGCGGATGATGCCGATGGCCATGCCGGCGTCCCGCGCCGCCCGCTGCGCCCGTGCCAGGCCATCATCGGCCAGCCATTGCACGAAGGCGTGGAAGCCCACGTCGTCGGCATGAGCCTGCGCGAAGGCGGTCACCGCGGCATCCGCCGGCGAGCGCAGCGTGACCGGCCAGCAGCGCCAGTCCGGCGCGGCCCGTTGGTTGTTGACGTTGCCGTTGGCACTGTCGCCGAGCCGGCGCGCCTGGATCGCCTCATAGCAGGCATGCGCATGCAGCGCGGTGCCGCCGCGCGCGCGGAAGGCGGCATAGTCGTCCAGCGCCGCGCGCGGCAGCAGGGACTCGCGCCGCTGCCACAGCCAGCGCAGGATGGCGTAGCGCAGCGGCGCCAGCGCGATCCAGTCGATCTCGCTGCGGGCGTCGAGCGCCTGCAGCGTGGCGCCCGCGTCCAGGCCGGCGATGGCGGCATCCACCGCGGCCTGGCCGAACACCGTGGCAGGGTCGGCATAGAGCGGGTTCAGGAACAGCCGGCTGGACGGCGCATACGGGCTGTAGCGCTCGGGCAGCGCGGCGAAGGGCGCATGCAGTGGGTTGATGGCGATGGCGTCCGCGCCAGCGCGGGCGGCGCTGGCGCAGCCTTCGGCCAGCGCGGTCAGGTCGCCCATGCCGCAGGCCGCGCCGCGCCGCAGGCTGTAGAGCTGCACCGCCAGGCCCCACGGCGACGTGCGCGCGCCTTCGCCGTCGCCCTTGCCGCGGCCGGCATGCCGCAGCGCGTCGGCGACGCCGTAGCAGCGCCGCGGCGCCACCGCCAGCGTGGCATGGCCATCACCCAGGTCCAGCCGGTGGTAGCCGCAGACATCGATGGCGGGCAAGTGCATCAGCGCGGCGTCGGCACCCGCGCCGCGCACCGCGGTGCCGGCAATGATCGCGCCGTCTTCCAGCGTCACCCGGTAGGCGCGCTGCGGCAGGGTATGCGGCCACGGCACCGCGACCGGCTGGCCGCGCTCGGCCGTCACCAGCGGCGGCAGCGCATGCGCCGCGTCGTCGGCGGCCAGCCACGCGTGCGAGGCGGCGCACTGGCCGGGGCTGCCGCAGGGCAGGCCCAGTCCTTCCAGCACGCGCCGCAAGGCCGCGTCGCCGACCGCGCGCGGCTGGTCCCAGGCATCGGTCCAGTGCGGCAGCAGGCCGGCGCGCAGCGCGAGCGCCTGCAGCGGCGAGGGCGCGCCAGCGCGGCTCATGCGTGGTCCTCCCGCGGCGTGGGGGCCCGCGCGGCCAGCAGCACCAGCGAGTGGGCGGCGACCGCCTGGGACTCGTGCACCTGTGCGCCAGCCAGCTCGGCATCGCTGGCGTCGGGCCGACTGCTGTCGAACAGCAGGGACCATGGCAGCGCGGGCTCGGGCAACTGGAAGGTGGCATCGCTGTCGCCGGCGTTGAGCAGCAGCAGGGTCACCTGCACCGCGCGCGCATCGCCGGGCGCCGCCTGCGCCAGCGTACCCAGCATCGGGCGCTCCGGCTGCGGCGGGGCGGCTGCGCGCCGCAGCGCCAGCGTGCGGATTTCCGGATCGGCCCATTCCTCGGGCGTGGGGGGCTTGCCGTCGGTGTCGAACCAGGCGATGTCGGCGATGCCCGGCGCCGGTTCTTCGCGCCCGTGGGCAAAGCGGTCGCCGCTCAGCGCATGGAGCCTGCGCCGCAGCGCCAGCAGCCGGCGCACCATCTGCTGCATCGGCTGCGCGCCGGGCGCCTGGGCCTGCTTCCAGTCCAGCCACGACAGCTCGTTGTCCTGGCAGTAGGCGTTGTTGTTGCCGGCCTGGCTGCGGCCCCATTCGTCGCCGGCGGTCAGCATCGGCGTGCCTTGCGCCAGCAGCAGCGTGGCCATCAGCGCCTGCGCCACGCGGTTGCGGCGCAGCAGGATGTCGGGGTCGTCGGTGGGGCCTTCGACGCTGCCGTCCGGGCTCCAGTTGGCGCTGGCGTTGTCGTCGGTGCCGTCGCGGTTGTCTTCGCCGTTGGCCTCGTTGTGCTTGGCGCTGTAGCTGACCAGGTCGGCCAGGGTGAAGCCATCGTGCGCGGTAATGAAGTTGATGCTGGCCCACGGGCGCCGGCGGCGGCGGTCGAACAGGTCGGCCGAGGCCGCCAGCCGCGCCGCCATCTCGCCGCGGTGCCCGGCGTCGCCGCGCCAGAAGCGGCGGCTGACGTCGCGGAACTTGTCGTTCCACTCGGCAAAGCCGGGCGGATGGTTGCCCAGCTGGTAGCCGCCGGGGCCCAGGTCCCAGGGCTCGGAGATCAGCTTGACACGGCTCAGCACCGGATCCTGCATCAGCGCATCGAAGAAGCCCGAGCCCGCGTCGAAGCCGTTGCCTTCGCGTCCGAGCGTGCTGCCCAGGTCGAAGCGGAAGCCATCGACGTGGTAGCAATGCACCCAGTAGCGCAGCGAGTCCAGCACCATCTGCAGCACGCGCGGGTGCGACAGGTTGAGCGTGTTGCCGCAGCCGGTGTCGTTGATGTAGTGGCGCTCGTCGCCGGGCATCAGCCGGTAGTAGCTGGCGTTGTCGAGTCCGCGCCAGGACACCGTCGGCCCCAGTTCGTTGCCTTCGCAGGTGTGGTTGTAGACCACGTCGAGGATCACTTCGATGCCGGCGGCATGCAGGCGCCGCATTGCCACCTTGCATTCCTGCAGCTGCCCGGTGCCGAGGTAGGCCGGCTCGGGAGCGAAGAAGGACATCGTGTTGTAGCCCCAGTAGTTGCGCAGGCCGCGCTCCAGCAGGAAGCGGTCCTGCAGGATGGCGTGCACCGGCAGCAGTTCGACGGTGGTCACGCCCAGCTGCACCAGGTGGTCGATAAAGCGCGGGTCGCACAGCGCGGCGAAGGTTCCGCGCAGGTTGGGCAGCACGTCGTCGCGCAGCATCGACAGGCCGCGCAGGTGGGCCTCGTAGATGACCGTGGCGGGCCAGGGCACGGCCGGCGGCCGGTCGTCGCCCCAGTGGAAGCTTTCGTCCACCACCACTGCCTTGGGCATGGTCGGCGCGCTGTCGCGGCGGTCCGGCGTGAGGTCGGCGCGCGCGCTTTGCAGCCGGTAGCCGAACAGCGCGTCGGACCAGCGCACCGGGCCGCTCAGCTGGCGCGCATACGGGTCCAGCAACAGCTTGTGCGGGTTGAAGCGGTGCCCGCGGCCGGGGTCGTAAGGGCCATGCGCACGATAGCCATACAGCGTGCCCAGCGCCGCGTTGGGCAGGTAGCCATGCCAGATCTCGTCGGTGCATTCCGGCAGCGAAAGCCGGGCCAGTTCCTTGCGGCCGTTGTCGGAGAACAGGCACAGCTCGATGCGCGAGGCGTGCGCCGAGAACACCGCGAAATTGACCCCAAGCCCATCCCAGTGGGCGCCCAGCGGAAACGGCTTGCCGGGCAGCAGCCGGTCAGCGAACTGGCGCGTCATGTCATGGCGCCTTCGCTGCCGTCAACCTGGTCGAAGCGCAGCACCAGCGTGGCCAGCGGCGGCAGCGTCAGCGCCAGCGAAGCCGGCTGCCCGTGCGAAGGCACGTCGATGGCCGTCACGGCGCCGCCGTTGCCGACGTTGCTGCCGCCGTACACGTCAGCATCGGTATTCAGGCTTTCCCGCCACGTGCCGGCATAAGGCACGCCGATACGGTACCCCTGGCGCGGCACCGGCGTCATGTTGACCACCGCCAGCACTACCTCGCGGCTGTTCGCCCCCGCGCGGCGCAGCCAGGCGAACACGCTGTTGTGGTTGTCGTCGCCGACCACCCACTGGAAGCCTTCGGGGCTGTGGTCCAGCGCATGCAGCGCGGGCAGTTCGCGGTAGAGCCGGTTCAGGTCGCGCACCAGCGTGTGCATGCCGCGGTGCATGGGCTGGTCCAGCAACGGCCAGTCGAGTTCGGCGTCGTGGTTCCATTCCTGCCACTGCGCCAGCTCGCCGCCCATGAACAGCAGTTTCTTGCCGGGATGCGTCCACATGAAGCCGTAATAGGCGCGCAGGCCGGCAAAGCGCTGCCACTCGTCGCCCGGCACCTTGCCGATCATCGAGCCCTTGCCGTGCACCACCTCGTCGTGCGACAGCGGCAGCACGAAGGCTTCGGACCAGGCGTAGACCAGGCCGAAGGTCATGTTCTGGTGGTGCCAGGCGCGGTGGACCGGCTCGTGGCCAAGATACTTCAGGGTGTCATGCATCCAGCCCATGTTCCACTTGAAGTCGAAGCCGAGCCCGCCGCTGGCCACGCCGGCGGTCACGCCGGGCCACGCGGTGGACTCTTCGGCGATGGTCAGCGCGCCGGGGCAGCGTTCATGGACCACCGCGTTGAGTTCGCGCAGGAAGTCCACGGCTTCGAGGTTCTCGCGGCCGCCGAAACGGTTCGGCACCCACTGGCCGGGCTCGCGGCTGTAGTCGCGGTAAAGCATGGAGGCGACCGCATCGACGCGCAGGCCGTCGGCGTGGAAGTGCTCGAGCCAGTGCAGCGCGCCGGCGAGCAGGAAGCCGCGCACTTCGTTGCGGCCCAGGTTGTAGATCAGCGTGTTCCAGTCCTGGTGGAAGCCTTCGCGCGGGTCCTGGTGCTCGTACAGCGCGGTGCCGTCGAACTGCGCCAGCCCGTGCGGATCGGTGGGGAAATGCGCCGGCACCCAGTCCAGGATCACGCCGATGCCGGCCTGGTGGCAGCGGTCGATGAAGGCGGCAAAGGCCTGCGGCGGTCCCAGCCGCGCGGTGGGCGCGTACAGCGACAGCGGCTGGTAGCCCCACGAACCGCCGAACGGGTGCTCGGTGATGGGCAGCAGCTCGATATGGGTGAAGCCCAGCTCCTGCACGTAGGGCACCAGCCGGTCGGCCAGGATGTTCCAGCCGTGCTGCGCATCGTTGGCCGCGCGCAGCCACGACAGCACGTGGACCTCGTAGACCGACATCGGCGTGCGGTACGGGTCGCGCTGCTGGCGGCGGGCCATCCAGTCGTCGTCGTGCCAGGTGAACGGGGGCGCGCCCTGGCCGGGGCCGGTCACCACCGAGGCGGTGGCGGGCGGCGGTTCGGCGGCCAGCGCCAGCGGGTCGGCCTTGTCGGGCAGCTCGGTGCCGCGCGGATCGAGCAGGTCGTACTTGTAGCGGCTGCCGGGCTGCGCACCCAGCGCGGCAGGGACGAACAACTCCCAGATGCCGCTGGGATGGCGCAGCCGCATCGGATGCCGCGCCGGGTGCCAGCCGTTGAAGTCGGCGATCACCGAAACCCGCCGCGCATTCGGCGCCCACACCGCGAAGCGCACGCCGTCGATGCCGTCCACGCGCTGGCATTGCGCGCCCAGGCAGGCGCCCAGCTCGAAGTGCCGGCCTTCGGCGATCAGGTGCAGGTCCAGCTCGCCCAGCAGCAGGCCGAAGGCGTAGGGGTCGGCGCTGCACTGCTCGGTGCCGTCGGACCATTGCACGCGCAGCCGGTAGGCCGCGGCGCCGTTTGCGGCCGCGCGCGGCAAGCGGGCAGCGAACACGCCGCCGCCATGCAGCCGCTCCATCTCCGCCAGCGGCGCGCCGCCGGCATCGGCCAGCTGCACCGACGCCGCCCCCGGCAGGCAGGCGCGCACCAGGGTGGCGTCGCCATCCGGATGCGGCCCCAGCACGCCGAACGGATCGGGATGGCGGCCGCCCAGCAGGGCGTCGAGTTCATGGCCGGGCAGCGTGCCGACGGCGGTGCTGGCGGGAGCGCTCATGCCGGTTCTCCGGTCGGCACCAGCTTGCGCAGCAGGCGGGCCAGCCCGCTGGCCGGCAGGTCGATCCAGGCGACCCGGTTGGCGGCTTCGTATTCGACTTCATACGCCGCGCGTTCCAGCAGGAACAGGTCGAGCAGGGGCTGCAGCTGGTCGGGCGCCACCCAGGGCACGGGCGCGGCCTCCATGTGCTGCCGGTAGCAGTTCAGGAAGGCCTCGTTGGCGGTGGTGCGGAAGCGCTCCAGCAGCACCGCGCGCCGTTCCGCCAGCTGCGGTGGCAGTTCGCTGTGGGTGCGTTCGCTGCGGTCGGTGCCGACCGTGGCCGCGGCATAGTCGAGCGAGCGCAGCAGCCCTGCCACGTCGCGCAGCGGCGAGGTCTTGCGCCGGCGCCAGTCCAGCGGCAGGCCCGGCTCGCCTTCGAAGTCCACCAGGTAGGTGTCGTTCTGCGCGATCAGCACCTGCCCCAGGTGGAAGTCGCCGTGGATGCGGGTCTGCAAGCTGCCAGGCGCCGCGGCGGCGAGCTGCTCGACCAGCCCGGGCAGCGCATCGCCCGCGGCCATCAGGGTTTGCACATCGGCCTCGAAGGCCGGGCTGGCGGTCTCGGTGGCGGACGGTGCCTGCAGCCGGCTCAGGGCGCGCTGCAACGCTTCCATCGCCTGCGCGGCCCAGGCGCGCGCATCGTCGTCGGTGGCGGGCAGCGGCGCGAAGGCATCGTCGTCGCTGGGGCGCGCCAGTACCGCGTGCAGTTCGGCCAGCCGTCGCCCGAGCGTGCCGGCCAGCGCGGCGTAGCCGTTCATGGCCTCGGCGAACTCGTCCTCGCTGTCCTGCGACGGCAGCGCATCGTCGATGGCGCGGCCCAGGTAATCGAGGGTCCAGTCCCAGCCGTTGCCCTGGTTCAGGATATAGCCCTGCAGCAGCATCATGGTATGCGGCACGCCGTCCGGCCCGGTGCGCACCACCTCGCCCAGCAGCGCCGCGGCGTGGGCATAGCGCTGCGCGGTCAGGTAGCGCGTCATCTCGGCTTCGGGGTGGATGCCGCCCGAGAGCCGGCGCACCAGCTTGAGCACGGCGGTGTTGTTGTACGACAGCGAGCTGTTGGACTGCTCGGCCGACATGTACTCGATCGGGTCGCGCTCCAGTTCCAGCGCGGCCAGCCCGGGCTCGGCGCGGAAGTGGATCACGTCGGGCCCGGCGTGCACCCGCAGGTCGTTGCGCAGGGCGCGCACCACCTCGCGCGCGAACGGTTCGACCACGAAGCCGTCGGTGGCCAGCCCGACGCGGCTGCCCTGGCGCACGCGCGCCATCGACAGCCCGTGCGCCAGCTGCGAGACGCCGTCGGCGCTTTCGCGGTCCCACAGGATGCCCACCGGCAGCTGGTAGCGCTCGGTGCGCCCGGGCAGGCCCACCTCGACCTCGCCCAGGTAGATGTCCTCGCCGCCGCTGCCGCGCGCAAACGGCAGCAGGTAGGCCAGCGCGACGCGCTCGATGCGCTCGTGCTTGGCGCCGAACCAGCGGCGCCGGCCGATGTAGTGCGGCAGCACCTCGCTGGCCATCAGCCGGCGCGAGGCTTCGGTCAGCTCGGGCCGGCCCGTGTTCTGCATCACGAGGGTGATCTGGTCTGGCATTTGTTCGGGCGCCTCCACGTGCCACGACGGCGGCTGCGCCTCGTCGCTGAGCACGAACCAGTAGAAGCCATAGGGCGGCAGCGTCAGCAGGTAGGTCAGCGTGCCGATCGCCGGGAACGGCGTCGCGCCCATCATCTCCACCGGCACGCGGCCGTTGAACGCGGACAGGTCGAGCTCCACCGCCTGCGGCGCGCGCGACAGGTTGGCCACGCACAGGATGTGCTCGCCTTCGAACTCGCGCAGGTACGCCAGGATCTTGCGGTTGCCGGGAAACAGGAAGCGCAGCGTGCCGCGGCCGAAGGCGCGGTGCTTGCGCCGCAGCGCCAGCATGCGCCGCATCCAGTTCAGCAGCGAATGCGGATCGCGCGCCTGGGCCTCGACATTGACCGCCTCGTAGCCGTACAGCGGGCCCTGCAACGGCGGCAGCACCAGGCGCTCGGGATCGGCATGCGAGAAGCCGCCGTTGCGGTCGGGCGACCACTGCATCGGCGTGCGCACGCCGTCGCGGTCGCCGAGGTGGATGTTGTCGCCCATGCCGATCTCGTCGCCGTAGTAGATCACCGGCGTGCCCGGCATCGAGAACAGCAGGCTGTTCATCAGCTCGATGCGGCGCCGGTCGCGTTCCATCAGCGGCGCCAGGCGGCGGCGGATGCCCAGGTTGATGCGCGCGCGCCGGTCGGTGGCGTAGACCTCCCACAGGTAGTCGCGCTCGCTGCTGGTCACCATCTCCAGCGTCAGTTCGTCATGGTTGCGCAGGAAGATCGCCCACTGGCAGTTGGGCGGCACCTCCGGCGTCTGGCGCATGATGTCGGTGATCGGGAAGCGGTCCTCGCGCGCGATCGCCATGTACATGCGCGGCATCAGCGGGAAATGGAACGCCATGTGGCATTCGTCGCCTTCCGGGTCGGGCCCGGTCAGGCCGAAGTACTGCTGCGCGTCCTCCGGCCACATATTGGCCTCGGCCAGCAGCATGCGGCCGGGGAAGTGCTGGTCCAGGTGCGAGCGGATGCTGCGGATGACGGCGTGGGTCTCGGGCAGGTTCTCGTTGCTGGTGCCTTCGCGCTCGACCAGGTAGGGCACCGCGTCCAGGCGCAGGCCGTCGACCCCCATGTCGAGCCAGAAGCGCATCACCGACAGCACTTCGTTGAGCACCTGCGGGTTGTCGAAGTTCAGGTCCGGCTGGTGCGAGTAAAAGCGGTGCCAGAAATACGCGCCCGCCACCGGATCCCAGCTCCAGTTGGACTTTTCGGTATCGCAGAAGATGATGCGCGTGTCGGCGTAGGCCTGGTCATGGTCGGACCACACGTAATAGCGGCGCGCCGCGGAGCCGGGCTTGGCCTTGCGCGCGCGCTGGAACCACGGATGCTGGTCCGAGGTGTGGTTGATCACCAGCTCGGTGATCACGCGCAGGCCGCGCGCGTGCGCCGCGGCGATAAAGCGCCGCGCGTCGGCCAGCGTGCCGTAGTCGGGGTGGACGTTGCGGTAGTCGGCGATGTCGTAGCCGTCATCGCGGCGCGGCGACGGATAGAACGGCAGCAGCCATACCGTGTCGACGCCCAGGTTGACCAGGTAGTCGAGCTTGCCGAGCAGGCCGGCGAAGTCGCCCACGCCATCGCCATTGGCGTCGAAGAAGGACTTGATGTGCAGCTGGTAGATGACCGCATCCTTGTACCAGAGCGGGTCGGCGTTGAGCAGGGCGGCGCTGGCGGTTTCGGTAAGGCGTTTCATCCGTGTCTCCACGTATGCCTGTCAGGCGCCGTGCGGGTCGGTCGAGACCGGCGCAGCAGGTGGGCGGGGGGCGGGACGTTCCAGCGGCTGCGCATGCCAGACCGCGAACGGCAGCTGCGCCGGGTCGAGGCGGATGCGCTGGTGCTTGCCGCGCAGCTCGAAGCGCTGGCCGCGCATCAGGTCCTGCACCGCGAGGCCGGCCTGGTCGGGCAGGCCCCATTCCCACAGCGGGATTTCGATATCGGCATCGTGCGCGGTGCGCGGGTCGAGGTTGATCGCCACCAGCAGCACGTCGTCGCCGAACAGATAATCGGTGCCCGGCACGAAGCGCGCGAACCACAGCACCGCGTCGCTGCCGGCATGGTAGAAGCGCAGTCCCAGGTGGTTCTGCAGCGCGGGGTGGCCGGCCCGGATCTCGTTGAGGCGCGAGATCTCGGCGACGATATTGCCGGGCTGCTGCCAGTCGCGCACGCGCAGCTGGTATTTCTCGGAGTCCAGGTATTCCTCGCGCACCTTGCCGTCGAGCACGAAGGGCGCGCTCTCGCACAGTTCGAAGCCGCTGTACATGCCCCACAGCCCGGACAGCAGCGTCGCCAGCGCCGCGCGGATCAGGAACGCGGGCCGGCCGCCGTGATGCAGGAAGTAGGGGTTGATGTCGGGCGTGTTGACGAAGAAATGCGGCCGGAAGAAGTCGCGCAGCGGGCTCTGCGTCAGTTCGGTCAGGTACTCAGTCAGTTCCCACTTGGTGTTGCGCCAGGTGAAGTAGGTGTACGACTGGCTGAAGCCCAGCTTGGCCAGCCGCGCCATCATCTTGGGCCGGGTGAAGGCCTCGGCCAGGAAGATGGTGTCGGGATGGCGCGCGCGCACGTCGGCGATCATCCATTCCCAGAACGGCAGCGGCTTGGTGTGCGGGTTGTCGACGCGGAAGATGCGGATGCCGTGGTCGGCCCAGAACATCACCACGTCGCGCAGTGCCTGCCACAGCGCGGCACCGGCCGGCGCCGCGGCGTAGAAGTCGACGTTGACGATGTCCTCGTACTTCTTTGGCGGGTTCTCGGCGTAGCGCAGCGAGCCGTCGGGCCGGTGCGCGAACCACTCCGGATGGTCCCGCAGCCACGGATGGTCGGGCGAGCACTGGATCGCGAAGTCCAGCGCCAGCTCCAGGCCGTTGGCGGCGGCGGCGTCGATCAGCCGGCTGAAGTCCTCGAACGTGCCCAGCTCCGGATGCAGCGCATCGTGGCCGCCTTCCGCGCCGCCGATGGCATAGGGGCTGCCCGGGTCGCCCGGCTCGCTGCGCAGGCTGTTGTTGCGTCCCTTGCGATGGGTGCGGCCGATCGGGTGGATCGGCGGGAAGTACAGCACGTCGAAGCCCATCGCGCGGATCGCGGGCAGGCGCGCGATGACGTCATCGAAGGTGCCATGGCGCTGCGCGTCGTTGCTTTGCGAGCGCGGAAACAGCTCGTACCAGCTGGCGAAGCGCGCCGCCAGCCGGTCGGCCTCGACCGGCATCGCCACCGGATGGCGCGACGCGAACGGGCGTCCGGCCGGGGTCTGCATCACGGCCTGCATGGCTGCGGCGGTGCGCTCGGACAGCAGCAGCTGCAGGCGCCGTTCGTCATCGCCGGCGGTGGCGGTCAGTTCGTCGACGATGGCGGACAGTTCGCTGTCGGCGGTCTTCTGGTTGCCTTTCTTGCCGGTTTTCCTGCCGTTGCCCGCTTTTCCATTCGCGGTCGGCCGCAGCAGCGCATCCGCCACCAGCCGCGCGCCTTCCTCGGTCTCGAGCGCGACGTTGAGTCCGGCCGCGCGCTTCTTGCCGATTTCGTCGAGCCAGCTGGCGTAGGTGTCGCGCCAGGCCTCGACCGTGAATTCATGCCGGCCCAGCGCCACCAGCGGGAAGCTGCCTTCCCAGCGGTCATTGATGCCTGGCAGCATCGGTGTCTCGTGCCAGTCGGTCTCGCCCGGCGCGCGCCATAACACCGCGGCGGCAAGCTTGTCGTGGCCATCCATCCAGATATCGGCGCTGACGGCGACACGCTCGCCCACCACCCGGCGCACCGCGAAACGGCCGGCGTCGCAGGCGGGCTCGACCTGTTCGATGGCGATGCGCGGCGCCTCCATGGCGGCGACCACGCTGCCCAGGCCGGTGACCGCCAGGGTTTCGTGGCCGTGCGGCGCGGTCGCGTCGGGCCGCGGCATGCCGGGCCGGCTCAGCGGCACCGGCGGCACTTCGTATAGGCGGATGTCGGCCGGCGCCAGCGTGATGCTGGACAGCGCATCGAGCCGGCTGGTGCCGTCAAGCGTGCCGCCAGGGCCGCCCGCAGCGGGCTCCAGGCGGGCGCTGGCATGCGGCATGGCACTGAGCACGCGGTCGGCACCGAGGCTGGCCGGCTCCATCGGATCGGGATTGAGCACCACCGCCAGTGCGGGGCCCGCGTCGGGCACGGCCGGGTCATCGCGGCGGGGCGCGGCATCGGGCCCATTGCCATGGCCGTCGGGGGTGGGCAGGCGCGCCAGCACGGTCAGCGGCGCGTCGGGGCCGCTCAGCAGGCGCACCGCCAGGGCCGGCGCGGGGTCGCGCGCCGCCAGCCAGGTATTGGCTTCCAGCACTTCGTGGGTAATGTCGTAGGGCACGCCGTCATGCACGTGGCCGTCCGGCGCCAGCGGATCGCGCGCGTGCGCGCCGCCGGTCTCGAATCCCGCCGGCACCAGGATGCCGTCGCCGATCGCCGCGGCAGTCCACAGCGCGCGCCGCGCGCTGAGCGCGTCATGGCGCGCCGGCGCCAGCGCCGGCGCCGCCAGCACCCGGCCGAGGCGGCGCAGCCGCGCCATTTCCTCGGTCAGCCAGGCGCTGCGGTAGTCCCACCACGGCAGCGAGCAGAAGGCGCCGTCGAAGCCGGCGGGCGCCAGCTCGTCCAGTTGTGCCGGCGTCAGCCCCGGGGTCCAGGCGAGGAAGCGCGGCGTGCCGCGCGCCGTTTCCGGCACCGCATCGCCACGCAAGGTCGCCAGCAGTGCGGCCCAGCACTGGCCCGGCACGCGTGCCGGCGCACGGCAGCAAAAGCCGGCCGCGCCGGCGGCCCACGCCAGGCGCAGCCGCGCCGCCCACCATTGCACCAGCGCCTCGGCGATCTGCCGGTCATGCCAGCGCAGGCGCGAGCCGGGGATGTGGTTGTCGGTTTCATGCGGCGCGAAGGCGGGCGCCGCGGTGTCGATCCAGGCCGCATCGGGAAGATCGTCGGTCCCGGCGGCGCCGTCCGCCATATAACGGTCGAGTGATATATCGAGCAGAGGGGCCAGTCCATGCCGGGCGCACGCCGCGAGCGTGTCGTCCTCAGGCAGGTGCGGCCAGCCGCCGATCAATACGTGGTCGAACCCCAGTGCCGCCACACGCTGCAGCGCATGCTGATCGGCTTCGGGCGTTCCGGTCAGGTCGATCTGGCAGATCCGCACATGTCCTCCCGGTGTTTCGCTCCGGCGGAGCAACAAAAATCCCGGAGCGGCGCCTTGCGGCCTGCCGCCGGGATGGCTCTGCCATGCGAAGTGCGTGCCAGCGCGCCCGCGCGCCGCGACGGGCCGGTTCGCCCAAGCACCGCAAGGGCGTGCGGCGCGGCAGCGCATGTGCCGATCCGGCAACGCCTTGTAAAAAGTACTGGTGGCCGCCGCGCCGATGGAAATAACGCGCAAGCCCGCACGGCCGCTGCCGGCCGGTGCGCGCGCCGGTATGGTTCTTGCCCCTTTGAGCCCATGCGTGCCATCGCCGGCACGTGGCAAGCCATCTAAGGAGACCCATGGATCAGTGGCTGGAGGCGGCGCAATGGCCGGCAATGGTGGTGACGGTAGTGGCGACCTGGCTGGTCGGTTCGCGCTCGATCGCGCGGCGGCGTGCCGGCTTCTGGGTGTTCCTGGCCAGCAACGTGCTGTGGATTGCGTGGGGCTGGCACGGCGAAGCCCATGCGCTGATCGTGCTGCAGCTGGCGCTGATCGCCATGAACCTGCGTGGCATGCGCGAGGCGCGCAAGGCGTGGCGGGCCGCCGCGCAGCACGCCTTCGCCGCAGCTGGCGCCAGGCCGGGCCAGCCGCTATCCTTGGACCAGTCCGGCGTGCGCAACATGTCCGGCGCCAACGCGCAACCGCCGGCAGCCGCCGGCTCCGATCGGTGACTTCACGGTCCGCCCGCGGACCAGGGCAGGTGTGCCATGGCGAAGAAAAAAATCCTGTTGCTGAACGCGCTGATCGCGGCCTCCCGCGAGGGCGAACTGGGCTGCCGCCGCGCTGCCATCGCGGCGGCCAACCCGCATCTCAAGTCCGTGCTCACCAGCCGCGCCAATGCGTTCGCGCAGGCCGCGCATGAGTTGCAGGCGTGCCTGCTCGACCTGGGCGAGGTGCCGGAGGCATTGCCACCGGCCCCCGGGACGACACAAGGGATGGGCAAGCACAGGTCGGACCGTTCCATCGTGCAGGCCATCAGCAAGCGCGAGCATGCGGTGCAGCGTCGCTATGCGCGGGCGCTGCGCACGCATGTGCTGGGCTCGCGCCTGCGCGCCGTGGTGCGCAGGCAGTATCGCGGCGTGCAGGTGAACCACGAGCTGTTCCGGGTGCTGCGACAGCAGTACCGCGCGCCGCAAGAGCGGCCGTAGCCGGCGCGCATCGGGCCACAGCACTGCCATGCCGGCCGACCTCCCTGCCTTCGAACATGCCGCCCGGCTCGTGCTGATGTACGGGCTGGTGCCGCTGTGGCTGCTGGCGGGCGTGGGGGACTGGCTCTGCCACCGGGCCACGCAGATCGAACGCAACGCCGGCGTCACCGAATCGCTGCTGCACATGCTGATGCTGGCCGAAGTCGGGCTGCCGCTGCTGCTGGTGCTGTTCCTGGAGGTCAACGCGCTGGTGATCGCGGTGGTGCTGGCGGCGCTGGTCATCCACGAGCTCACCGCATGGTGGGATGTGCATTACGCCAGCAGGCGCCGCCATATCGCACCGGTCGAGCAGCACATGCACAGCCTGCTGGAAGTCCTGCCGCTGGCCGCGGCGTCGTATGTGGTGGTGTTGCACTGGGGCCAGTTTCTGGCCTTGTTCGGGCGCGGCTCCGAGCCGGCGCGGATGGCGCTGGCGTTGAAGGCAGAGCCGCTGCCGCCGGCCTATCTGGCCGGCCTGCTGGTGGCGGTGGTGCTGCTGGCGGGGCTCCCTTACCTGGAGGAGCTATGGCGCTGCGTGCGCTGGCGCCGGCGTGAACGCGAGGCGCTGCTGGCGCAGGCGACGCGGGCCATGCGCGGCGGCGGCTAGCCTGGCGCGACGCCCGTTAACGCGATAGTCCGTTGCGTTGCGGGCGCTGCAGGCGAGCAGCCGGCGCGCACGGCGCGCCGCGTGTTTTCAGGATTGATCGGGCGCTTACTGCTTGGGCGCCGGATCCGGCGAATCGCCCTTGGGGCCGCTCGGCGCATCGGCGGTCGGTGCGGCGGGCGCGCCTTGCTCGCGCGGCTTCTTGCTGGGCGCGGTGTTCGAGGCCTTGTCCGACTTCGACTTCGATTTCTTCATAGTGTCCTTGGCGCCGGGGGCGGAAGCGGAGCCCATGTCGGTAGCGGCCGGCTGGTTGCGCGAGGCCGGAGGCGAACCTTCGATCGGCGGCACGCTGGGGTTCGGCACGTTCGGCGACGCCGGGGCTTGTTGGGCAAAGGCCGGCAGGCAGAGCGCGGTGCCGACGACCAGTGCCGTGGTAGCGAGAGTGCGTTTCATGATGGTCTCCGTTGCAAGACTACGTCGGTCGGGCCCAGGGCCCTCGGGATTGCCGGCATGCCGTTTCGGCACGCCGGCGATTCATGTGCGCGGCTCGCGGCCTTGCCCGCTGCGCGTCAGTTCGTGGTAATGGCAGATGCGTGCCAGCGCCCAGTCGGCGGCCGCTTCGCGCACGGCATTGCGCGCGCCGGCAAAGCGGCGTGTCTCGGTAAATGCCGCAATCCCTTCCGCATGCGATACCACGTCGTGCGCGGCATGGCCGTGGCGACGGAACACCCACGCAAAGCATTGCGTGCCGGCGGGGATATCGCCGTCGCCGCCGCCATCGGCAACGCCGGTGTTGGCGATCGCCAGGTCCGCGCCGGTCAGTTGCATGGCGCCGCGCGCCATCGCCAGCGAGACGGCCTCGCTGGTCAGGCCATGGCGCCGGATGGTCTCCGCCGGGACTTGCAGCAGCTGTTCCTTGGCGGACGGCGAGTACGCCACGATCGCGCAGCGCAACACATCGCCGCAACCCGGCACCTCGGCGATGCGCGAGGCGATCAGGCCGGCGGTGCAGGATTCCGCCGTGACCACGCGCAGCCTATGGCGCAGCAGATAGCGCGCGATGCCGACGTTGTTGCTGCCGTCAGCACCACCGTGGCTTATCGCACTCACTCGCATGCTCTCCATCGCGGTATCCGCAGTCGATTTCCCGCAGGGCGGCAGGTTCCGTGCCAGCAAGTGGCTAGTGCACGCGCGGCGCTGCAGGGACAGCAAGCGCCCGCTGGCGGCAGCGGCGGGTGCTAATGCGGGGAAAAATGTACATGCAGCGCCGGAGCGCGCCTGTAAAAGCTGCGCGCCGCGCGCGGCGCACACCTTGCGCGGTGGTGGCGCTCATCTTGCATGTCCGGTGCGCAACGACTTGTACGGAGACCGACATGCCCGAGCAGCCGCCGAAGCCACCCACGCGCCCCGACCGTCCCGCGCACGATGCGCCGCGCGCGCCGCGCCACGCCGGCAACCCCGAGGACGTGCGCAAGGGCCAGGTAACCAGTCCGCTGCCGCGCGAAGTCTTTCGCCAGCGCTTCCTGGCGCGCTTTACCGACCCCGCCTATCGGCACGAGGACGAAGCGCTGGGCCGGCTCGAGCGCATTGCCTGGGACGCCTATGAGCAAAGCCGCAAGGCGCCGCTCACGCACAAGGCGGGCGCGGGCTATGCCGACCCGGATTACGACCTCTCCGACGAATGGCGCGCCGCCAGCGAGGCGGTGCGCGTGGCCCAGCAGCGCCAGGCCGACCCGGCCACGCGCTCGCGCGTGCTGCTGGTGTGTGCGGCCTCGCGCAACGACTACACCTGCCCGGGCGAAATGTCGAAATCCTGGCGCCTGGCCGGGCGGGCGCGCGAGCGACTGGAAGCGCAGGGCATCGAGGTCGACCTGCTCGACCTGAGCCACCTGACTTCCGACGCGCAACTGCATATCCATCCGTGCAAGGGCTGCGTATCGACCGCGATGCCGCTGTGCCACTGGCCGTGCAGCTGCTATCCCAACCATGCGCTGGGCCAGGTCAATGACTGGATGAACGAGATCTACCCGCGCTGGGCCGCCTGCCATGGCGTGCTCATCGTCACGCCGGTGTACTGGTACCAGGTCAGCAGCCCGCTCAAGCTGATGATGGACCGGCTGGTCTGCGCCGATGGCGGCAACCCGGATCCCACCACCACGCGCGGCAAGGACGTGGCAAGGGCCAAGGCGATCGAGCTGTCGGGCTGGGACTATCCCAAGCACCTGGCCGGGCGCGCCTACGGGCTGGTGGTGCATGGCGACGTCGCCGGCATCGAAGGTGTGCGCCGCGCGCTGTCGGACTGGCTGGACTGGATGGGATTGATCGATGCCGGCGCCCAGGCGCGGCTGGACCGGTATATCGGCTACTACGAGCCTTATGCCACCAGCCATGTCGCGCTGGACCACGATACCAGCGTGCAGGGCGAAGTCGACAACGTGGCGCGTGCGCTGGCGTGCGCGGTCGAGCAGCTGCGCCATGGCCAACTGCGCACCGCGGACCACGGCCTGGTACCGCCCCGGCTGAAGTAGCGCAACAGACCAAGGCAGGAGCGGAGGCAACAACGGAGGCAACGATGGATCGCAGAGACAACTGGCGCGGCCCGCCATGGCACGAAAGCGCCGTGCCCGAGGCCGATATGCGCAGCCACTACGTGGGTGCCTATGGCGTGTACGACTATGACCAGCCGGTCGACCCCGGCGAATTTGGCGGCGGCCGCGTTGCCGGACGCGGTACCGGGGAATGGCGGCCGCACGAGGCCCAGGCCCCGCAAGCCCGGGGCAGGACCGACCCTTACCGCCAGTTCACCGGCTACAACGAGCGCATGGACCTCTACCGTGGCGGGACGGAACCATGGCGGCCGGTCGGGCCGCGCAACTACCAGCGCAGCGACGAACGCATCCTGGAAGACCTGTGCGAGCAACTGACGCGCAGTGGCCGGCTTGACCTGAACGAGGTCGAGGTGCGGGTCCAGCAGGGCGTGGTGACGCTGGAGGGCAGCGTGCCGGACCGGCACCAGAAGTACCGCATCGAGGATATCGCCGACGAGGTCTTCGGCGTCAGGGATCTGGTCAACCACCTGCATGTGGCAAGGCCGGCCGCGGCCGAGGGCCATCCCGGCCACGGCATGCGCATGTACTGAGGCCGCGGCGCGGACCTTGCTCATGCCTGCTTCCCCGAAGACGGACACCAACCCACGCGGCAATGCCGTCGGCGCGGCCGACACGGCGCTGCAGGCCTCGCTGTGCGAGCGCTTGTGGGAGAGCGGCCTCGACGTCAGCGAGATTGCGCTGGACGTGGCGCAAGGCCGCATCACGCTGCGTGGCGCGATTGGCAGCGCCGCTGACCGCGATGCGGTCGAGGCCTGCGTGCGCACGCATGCCGGCGGGTGCGACGTCGTCAATCAGATCGAGGTCGCGCCCGATCGTACCGGCGGCTGAGTTGCGCACGCTGGCATGGCTTTCGCAACGGAGCCAGTTCCGGCCGCTGCCGAACGCCGTTGGCCATCAGCGATGGATTCACGAGGAAGGAGACTGTCATGAGACACACCGCGATTTTTGCGCTGGCCGCGCTACTCAGCGTGCCCGCGTGGGCCCAGACCACCACCACCACGCGTCCTGGCGCCGACACGCGCGCGCCGGGCACGTCGGCCTCCGATGTCATGCCGGGCCAGGGCGACACGCGCCGCGCCACCCCTGCAACGCCTGCCACACCCGCGACGCCAGGCGGCCCGGGCACCCGCGCCACACCGGCAACGCCTGCCACGCCGGCCAGCCCCGCCGTCAACGAGGGGCCGCAATCGCCGCAACGGTATGACTATCCGGCTTCGGAACCGAAGGCGCCGAAGAGCCGCAAATAACTGAGGCAAGGAGCGGCTGGGCCGCGCCAGCGTCTCAGAGTCCTGAAGGCCAGGTCTCGGGCGCGCCCGGTGCCGGCGCAGCGGGCAGCGCCGGCACCGCGCTGCTGCGGTCGAACCACGCCAGCACGTCGAACTGCCGCGGCAGGATGGCGCGTGCGTAGTGGCTCTGCAGTTCCGTCTCTGGGCGGTAGATCACGCCGATAAAGCGCTCCTGCCGCGCCGGCATCAGCAGTTCGCGCAGTTCGTCGTGCACGGCGCTGCCCTTGCCGTCGTCAACACCGTCACCCCGCAAATCCGTCCAGCCCTGCGCATGACCAGCGGCGTGGAACAGGTGCTCGTAGCTGTCTGTTCGCGCGGGCCGCACCTGCTTGATTTCCATGGGCCCGTCCCACGAAGTCGCCGCCGCGACGGTGCCATCGTAGGTGCTGAAGCCGACCAGCGCGGCCGCGTCGCCGAAGGCCTCGCGGCATAGCTGGCCGATATTCAGCTGGCCCTGGCTGGTGCCCATCTCGGTGTGCGACGCGTCGCCGATATGCGAGTTGTGCGCCCACACCACCGCGCGCGATGCCGGCCCATGGGCGTGCAGCAACTGCTCCAGGGTTTCGAACATATGCGTGTCGCGCAGGTTCCAGCTGTCGTCGCTGCCGTGGTACATGACGCGGTAATAGCGTTCGGCCGAAGCCACCAGGCGCGCATTCTGCGCGGCGTCAAGGAAATCCTCGTGTCCGTCGCGCGCATAGGCGAGGCGCTTGTCGAGCAAGGCCTGCAGCTGTTCGACCACCGCGTCCTCGCAGTCGGCATGGGTGCCATGCAGCACGGCGCGGCCGTAGCGCGCCGGATCGCGCCGCCACGGTTCCAGGCAGCCATAGCGCTCGCGCGCGGCCTGCGCGGCGCGAGGGTCGACGCCTTCCAGGTAAGCCAGCACCGCCGCCATCGAGGCGCCCAGGCTATAAATATCGAGGCCGAAGAAGCCGGCGCGCCGGGCCGGCGCCAGCGCGGCATTGTGCGCGTGCAGCCAGCGGATAAAGCGCGCCACCTCGAGGTTGCGCCACATCCAGACCGGGAAGCGCGTAAAGGCGGCGCCAGGGGATTCGGCGGGCCGCGGCGGGCGCCCGCGCACATGGCGGTCGACCGCGGCGGCGTCAGGCCAGTCTGCCTCCACCGCGATGATGCCGAAGCCGTGCTGGGCCACCAGCTGCGCGGTCAGTGCGGCGCGGGCGTGATAGAACTCGGCGGTGCCATGCGTGCTCTCGCCCAGCAGCACCACGCGATGATGGCCGAGCCGATCGGCCAGCGCCGCGGCAGCGTTGGCGAAGGGGCCGATGAACGGGCTCTCGGCCGCGTGGTCGATCGCCGGCCACGGCACGGTCGCGGCCGCAAGGGCGGACACAAGCGCGGCCGCGGCGTGCGGGTCGGCCCGGTGTTGTGGCATGGTGGCGCGGGCTGCCGGCTGCGTGCCGGCATCCTCAGCGTTGCGGCAAGCAGTGCGGGTCAGCCGTGAATGGTGCGCGGATCGTGGCCGAAGCTGTTGCGCGAGCGGATCTGGCCATCGCGGCCATGAATCAGCAATTCGACGTGCTCGCGCTGCGCCTGCGAGGTGCCGGCGGCGACCGCCTCTTCCTGCGTGGCGTGGTGCGATTCGGCGTAGCGTGCGCCTTCGTGGATGACGTCCCAGCCTTCGTCGTGCGGAACGACGTGTATGTTGCTGCCCATGTCGGGTCTCCTCGGATATCGGTCCTTTTATTGTGGTCGATCTGCGCGCGCTGTCTATCCGGCGGCGTCTGACAGGCGCGAAGCGCTTCCGGTTCCACTTTCGGATGGAAATCCCTGGTTATTTGTCCGGCCTCTTGTAAGCTGGACTTGGATCGCAATAAGAGGAGCGGACCATGCGTGCAAGATTTGCCAGGGGGCTGACGCAGTCGCCGGTGACCGTGGTGGCCCGGGCGTTCGACGGAGAAGCGGTGCGCACTCCCCAGGTGGGCGACCTGGTGACGGTGTATAGCCAGGACCAGGACACCGAATTCAATATCCGCCTGTGCGAGGCCGTCGAGCCCGGCCGCTGGCGCGGCGTGGTCTACGCCATCGGGCGCGGACAGGACGTGCTGGTCACCGCCGAGGGGCTGGAAATCGACGATGTGGTCGAGGTGATGCGGGAGGAAATCGCCTCCGTGATTCCCTGCGGCCGATCCCACTGAACGCCGCACCCGTGCGGGTGCGGACCATCCGGAATTGAGGTTTCCCGAGGCCTGGCTCACGCCGGCCGCGCGGGTAGTTTCGGCACGCCCAGCCACATCGCCAGGCCGCTTGCCAGCAGCAGCGCCGCCAGCAGGTAGAGCGCATGGTCGAGGCTGCCGGTGCGGGTCTTGATCTGGCCGATCACCCACGGGCTGACGATGCCGCTGGTGATGCCGATGCTGCTGATGAAGGCGATCCCGGCGGCGGTGCCGGCGCCCGGCAGGTAGCCCGGCGGCAGCGCCCAGAACACCGGCAGCGCGGCAAAGATCAGCACCGCCGCCACCGACAGGATGGCCAGCATCGCGGCCAGCCCCGGCAGCGGCAAGGTCAGCGCCGCCAGCGCCAGCGCGCCGCCCGCCGTGCACAGCAGGAAATGGCGATGGCGCTCGCCGGTGCGGTCCGAATGCCGCGCGATCAAGATCAGGCCGACCGCGCCCACCGCATTCGGCACCACCGAATACAGGCTCACCGACATCACGTCGGTCACGCCGAAATCGCGGATCATCAACGGCATCCAGAAGCTGAGCGCCAGCGAACCGCAGGTCAGCGAAAAATAGATAAAGGCGAACACGTACACGCGCGGGTTGCGCAGCACCTGGCGCAGCGCGTGCAGCGAATGGCCGCCGCCCTGGGCGTGCGCGGCGGTGTCGCGCAGCAGGTGGGCGCGTTCGCGCTCGCTCAGCCAGCTGGCCTGCTGCGGCCCGTCCACCAGCAGGCGTGCGGCCGCCAGCCCCAACAGCACCGCCGGCGCCCCTTCGATCGCGAACATCCACTTCCAGCCCTGCAAGCCCAGCACGCCGGCCATGTCGCGCATGATCCAGCCGGACACCAGTCCGCCCAGCACGCCCGCCACCGCCACGCCGGCAAAGAAGATCGCCATCACCGCGGCGCGCCGGCGCGCGGGGAACCAGTAGGTCAGGTACAGCACGATGCCGGGGAAGAAGCCGGCCTCGAACACGCCCAGCAGGAAGCGCAGCGCGTAGAACTGCGCGGGCGTCGACACCGCCATCATCGCCACCGACACGGTGCCCCACAGCACCATGATGCGGGTGAAGGTGCGACGCGCGCCGAAGCGCGCCAGCAGCATGTTGCTCGGCACCTCGCACAGCACGTAGCCGACGTAGAACACCGCGGCGCCAAGGCCGTACATGGCATCGCTGAAGCCCAGGTCCTGCTTCATCTGCAACTGCGCGAAGCCGATGTTGATGCGGTCCAGGAACGACACCACGTAGCAGACGAACAGGAAGGGAATGATGCGCAGCCAGACCTTGCGGTAGAGCGCGTCCTCGTCGCGCGCAGCGAGTGCGGTGGGGGCTGTGGGGGCTGGGGCGGGAGGCGCCAGGCTGGATAGGGACGAAAGCTCCCCTGAGACCGGATGGCTCATCGATGTTGTCTCCGTGCGGTGGTGGCTGCGGCGGCAGGCAGCCGGGCGGTTGCCGCCAGTGGGCCCGCGTCTGGTGCGCGTTGGCCCGGGATGTGTTGAAGGACAGCGGGTGGCGCAGGCTCGGACAGGTCCGCGCCTGCGCCTGGCTATCCGGTCAGGCCGGCGCCGTGTCCGGGCTGGCGACGATGCCGGCGCGCGCTTCGGTCATGGCCGCCAGCAGCACATCGTGGTCGCCGATGTGGTTGGCCAGCAGCAGGATCAGCTGCGCGTTGGCGGCCTGGCTCTGGGCCTCGTCGAGGTCGCGGTGCATCTCGATCAGGGCCTCGTAGAAGTCGTCGGGCCGCGCCAGGTTGGGCTGGGTGTTGAGCGAATTGGGCATGGCAATCTCCGTGGGGCAGGGCTGGCGTCCGGGCAATCAGGCGGCCATGCGGCCCGGCTGCGGTGCGCGCAGGTCGGCGCCGGTGGCGCGCGCCAGCGCGGCGCGGATCGCGGCCGGGTCGGGACGGTGCCAGCGCGCGCACACATGCTGGTCGGGACGGACCAGGTAGCAGGTGCCGGGCGTGGCGCCGTAGCGTGCCGCCGCCAGGCCTTCGTCGTCGTGCAGCACGGTGGCGTGGGTGCAGGTCATGGGCGGCTGCGCGGCGTCGGTGACATAGACCAGCTGCAGCGGCGTGCCGGCCTGCTGCAGGGCGGCCAGGTCGGCCAGCGTGCCGGCCTCGATCGTCTCCGGATTGCCGAACACCAGCAAGGTGAAAGCGCCGCCCAGGTAAGACAGCAGCCAGCCCGCGCCGTCCACGCCGGAGACCGGCGCATCGCAGCAGACCGCGCCGGGCACCAGCTTGCCGGCAGCATCGGGGGCGGCGTCCTCGGTGTTCAGTGGCGAGCCATGCAGCACCGCCGGCACCGACAGCCTGCCGCTGTTGACCAGGGCGCGCGCGAACGCATGGCGCCTGGACAACGCCAGCACCGCGTCGCGGAACACGCGGCTGGCGGCGCTCTTGGGCGTGATGAAGTCGGTCGAGCGGGTCGAGTTGCGGATGTTCTCGTCGGCGGCGAATTCGCGCTCGCTGGCGTAGGTGTCGAGCAGCCGGTCGCAGGCATGGCCCTGCAGCACGTAGGCCAGCTTCCACGCCAGGTTCTCGGCGTCCTGGACACCGCTGTTGGCGCCGCGCGCGCCGAACGGCGAGACGCCGTGCGCGGCATCGCCGGCGAACAGGATATTGCCGTGGCGGAAGCTGTCCATGCGCTGGCAGGAGAAGGTGTAGACGCTGACCCACTCCAGCTCGAACTTTGCGTCCTTGCCCAGCAGCGCCTGCACCCGCGGGATCACGCGCTCGGGCGATTTCTCCAGCACCGGGTCGGCGTCCCAGCCCAGCTGGAAGTCGATGCGCCAGACGTTGTCCGGCTGCCGGTGCAGCAGCACCGACTGGTGCGGATGGAAGGGTGGGTCGAACCAGAACCAGCGCTCGGCCGGGAAATCCGCCTCCATCTTCACGTCGGCAATCAGGAAGCGGTCGCGGAAGGTGCGGCCCTTGCTGTCCAGCCCCAGCAGCTTGCGCATCGGGCTGCGCGAGCCGTCGGCGGCCACCACATAGCGCGCGGCCAGCGGGTAGCAGCCGTCAGGGGTCTCGACGGTCAGCCCCACGCCGGCGTCAGGCGCGCGGCGGCTTTCCACGCCGACGACCTTGTTGTGCCAGCGGATCTCGAGATTGGGCAGCGCCTGCGCGCGCTCCAGCAGGTAGCCTTCGAGGTAGTACTGCTGCAGGTTGATGAAGGCCGGACGGCGGTGGCCGCTCTCGGGCAGGAGGTCGAAGCTGTAGACCTGCTCGTCGCGCAGGAACACCCTGCCGACATGCCAGCGCACGCCCTTGTCGACCATGCGTTCGCCGCAGCCGAGACGGTCGAAGATATCGAGCGTGCGCTTGGAAAAGCAGATCGCGCGCGACCCGGTGGACAGCGTGCAGTCGTCGTCCACCAGCACCACGGGCACGCCGCGTTGCGCCAGGTCGATGGCGGTGGCCAGCCCCACCGGGCCGGCCCCGACCACGACCACCGGATGCACCGCCGCGGGCGCGGCCTCAGCGGATTGCCCGGCGCGCTGCTGTTCCGCGCAGGGCTGGTAGGCGAACGTCAGCCGCTGGTAGTCGATGCTGCTCATGCTTGTGTCTCCTCCACCTGAAATACCTTGTTGTGCGATGGCTTGCCGGGGTGCCGTCGTCAGTCCTGCAGCGCGGCCCACATCTCCTGGTCGCGCTGGGCGGTCCAGATGCGCGGATGGCGCATGCCGCTGGCCTCGTCGTAGGCGCGCGAGACATCGAAGGGCAGGCAGTGCTCGTAGATAAAGACGTGGCCGAACTTCGGGTCCATGGCGCGGCGCGTGTGCGCCATCGCGGCCTTCAGGTCGAGCTTTTCCGCCACCGCTTCCTGGCCGGACTTGAACAGCGTGGTGACGAAGTCCTTGGTGTAGGCGATGCCCTTTTTCACTTCATCGGGCGTGGTCAGCGCGGGGCCGCGGCCCGGCACCAGCTTCTCGGGGTTCAGCGCCTGCAGCGCATCGAGCGTGGCCGGCCATTCGGCCAGTTGCGCGTCGCCGCAGTAGCAGGCGGCGTCGTACTCGACCAGGTCGCCGGAGAACAGCACCTTCTGCTGCGGCAGCCAGACCACGGTGTCGCCCTTGGTATGGCCAGAGCCCAGGTGGGCGATGCGCACTTCCAGCTGGCCCAGGAACAGGGTGATCTCCTTGTCGAACACCAGCGTCGGCCAGGTCAGGCCCGGCACCGTTTCCACGCCGGCGAACAGGCGCGGGAAGCGTTCGATCTCGGACTTCATGTCGGCCTCGCCGCGCTCGACGATCATCTCGTAGGTGCCGCGGCTGGCGATGACCTGCTGCGCGCCCTCGGCAAAGTAGGCCGACGCGCCCAGCACGCGTACCGCGTGGTAGTGCGACAGCACCACGTACTTGATCGGCTTGTCGGTGATGGTGCGGATGCGCGCGATCAGGTCCTGCGCCATCGCCGGCGTGGCCGTGGTGTCGACGATCAGCACGCCGTCATCGCCGATCACCACGCCGGAGTTGGGATCGCCCTCGGCGGTATAGGCCCACGCGTTCTCGGACAGCTGGGTGAAGGTGATCTGCTTGGCTTCCAGGTCGGCCTGCGATGCGAATGCCTTGGACATGGCGTCTTTTCCTTTTGTGGGCAGGGCGGGACGGCGCGGGAATGGCCGCAAGCGCATGCGACGTGGCACTGGCTGTCTCGCCCCCGTTCGTATGGATTTCCGGATGTCGCACGGCCGGGTGTGCCGTGTCGCGACGGGGTAATGCCATCTTAGGAAAGGTCGAGAAATTAATCAATAGCTAAATGATTAGCCTATGACAAATGATTGGAGCGACGAACTTCGGCCGGATCGAGATGGGGGTAAACCCGCGTGCGGCCGGATCCGGGAGGCGTTCGATTAATATCCGGTTTTTCCGATCACACAGGACGCTGATGGCCAGACCCAGGGCGCGAGCAGCGGTAACACCGGCGGGCGCACCGGCGCATGCCGACAAGGCGCAGCGCGGCATCCAGAGCGTGGAGGTGGGCGCGCGCCTGCTCGCGGCGCTGGCCGCGGCGCGCGTGCCGATGCCGCTGGCGGCGCTGGCCGACGCCGCGCAGCTGGCGCCGGCGCAGGCGCATGCCTATCTGGTCAGCCTGGCGCGGCTGGGCCTGATCAAGCGCGACCACCTGTCCGGCCGCTACGAGCCAGGACCGCTGGCGCTGCGCCTGGGCCTGCTGCACCTGGAGCAGGACGCCGCCTGGCGCGCCGCGCTGCCACGCGCGGACGCGCTGGCGCAGGCGCTGGGCTGCAGCGTGGCGATCTGCCTGGCCGGGCCGCAGGGACCGACTATCGTGCGCTATGTGCCGGCCACCGCGCCGCTGCACGTCAACCTGCACGTGGGCACGGTGATGGCGCTGGCGGCCACTGCCACCGGCCGGGTGTTCTGCGCGTTCCAGCCGCCGGCGCAGTGGCAGCCGTTGTGGCAGGCGCAGCAGCCGGATGCCAGCGAAGCCGACCTGGCCGCGTTCAGCGCCAGGCTGGCGGAAATCCGTGCGCGCGGGATCGAGCGCAGCATCGATGCGCCCAGCCCGGCCGTCAGCAGCCTCAGCGTGCCGGTGCTCGACGGCGCCGGCGCGCTGCGGCTGGTGCTGACGCTGGTGGGATCGACCGGTGCCATCGATGTCGACTGGCACGGCGCGGCGGCGCGGGCGCTGCTTGCCGCGGGCGCGGAGATCGGCGCGGCGCTGCGCGAACCGGACGGTGAACAGGCATGAACGGCATGAGCGACGTGAGCGAAACCCCGCAGGACCCCGACGACGGCAAGCCGCAGCGCGGCATCCAGTCGCTCGACAGCACCGGCCAGTTGCTCGGCGCGCTGGTGGCCGCGGGGCGGCCGCTGCCGCTGCGCGACCTGGCGCTGGCCGCGGGCATGCCGGCGGCCAAGGCCTTTCCGCACCTGGTCAGCCTGCAGAAGACCGGACTGCTGGCGCGCGATGCCGCCGGCAACTACCTGTGCGGACCGCTGGCGCTGGAACTGGGGCTGATCGCGCTGCAGCGGCTGTCGCCGACGCGCGAGGCCGAGCCGGAGGTGATCGAGCTGGCCGGGGCCACGGGCCTGAGCGTGGCGATGGCGGTGCTGGGGCCGCTGGGGCCCACCGTGGTGCGGCTGGAAGAATCGGCGCGGCCGCAGCATGTCAGCCTGCGCGTGGGCACGGTGCTGTCGCTGGTCCATACCGCCATCGGCCGCAACGTCGCGGCGCACCTGCCGGACAACGTGCTGGCGGGCCTGCTGCAGAACGATGCGCTGCGCATGGCGGGTGCCGCCGCCGACCAGGTGCGCGGACCCGGCGGCAAGCTGGCGCCGGCCTACGCCGCGCGGCTGGCGCAGGTGCGCGCCGCGCGCATCGACAATGCGCTGAGCCACCCGGTGCCGGGCATCGACACGCTGGCGGCACCGGTGTTCGACCACACCGGCAGCCTGGCGCTGGTGATCGCGGTGATGGGTTCCAGCGGCAGCTTCGACAGCAGCACCGAAGGCGCCACCGCCGCGCTGGTGCGGCAGGCGGCGGCGCGGCTGTCGTGGCGCTTCGGCGCGCCGGACGCAGCCTGAGGCCAGGCGGTCAGTTGTCCAGCTTGATGTTGGCCGACTTGATCAGGCCGTCCCATTTCTCGTATTGCGCGCGGATATAGCTGCCGAACTGCGCCGGCGTGGCGGGGAACGGCACCGTGCCCTGGCTGGCGAGCCTGGCGGCCAGGTCCGGCTGCTTGAGCGCGGCCACGATCTCGCCGTTGAGGCGGTCGATCACGGCCTTGGGCGTGCCCGCCGGGGCCGCCACGCCAAACCATGCGGTCAGCTCGTAGCCGGGCACGCCGGCGGCGGCCAGCGTCGGCACGCCGGGCAACTGCTCGGACGGCTTCTGCGTGGTCACCGCCAGCGCGCGCACGCGCTTGTCGCGGATATACGGCAGCGCCGTGGAGACACTGTCGAACATCATGGTGATGCGCCCGCCGATCAGGTCGGTCATCGACGCGGCGCTGCCCTTGTACGGAATGTGCGTGATCTCGACACCGGCCAGGTGCGTGAACAATTCGCCCGCCAGGTGCGACGACGAGCCGTTGCCGAACGAGCCGTAGGTCAGCTTGGCCGGCTCCTTGCGCGCCAGCGCCAGCAGTTCCGGCACGGTGCGCGCCGGCACGCTGGGATGAACCACCAGCACGTTGGGCAGGTAGGCCACCGACGCCACCGGCGCGAAGTCCTTGAGCGGGTCGTAGCCGGGCTTGTCATAGAGGCTCTTGTTCACCGCCAGCGAGCCGAAGGTGCCGAACAGCAGCGTGTAGCCGTCGGCCGGGGCCCGCGCCACGGCGATCGCCGCCAGGTTGCCGCCCGCACCGGGGCGGTTGTCGATCACCACCGGCTGCTGCAGCCGCGCCGACAGCGCGTTGCCGATCTCGCGCGCCAGCAGGTCGGTGGCGCCGCCCGGCGGGAACGGCACCACCAGCCGCACCGGCTTGTCGGGGTAGTCCGCCAGTGCGGTGCCTGCGGCCGTGGCCGCGCATGCAAACAGCAGCCCCATGGCCGCACGCCTGATCCAACCCTGCATCGCTGTCTCCTTTCCTTGATCTGTTGCGATGGAACGGGCGTCAGTGTGTCGCAGCGGCGGCGCGCGCGGGTTCGGGATTGGCGAAGGTCGGGTTCGGCCGGATGCCGTGCGGCTCAGTCGGGCTGGCGCAGCCGCGCGATGGTGCCGAACAGGGTTTCCAGCTCCACCGGCTTGACCAGGTGCGCATCGAAGCCGGCGGCCTCGGTATGCTGCCGGTCCGCCGGCTGGCCGAAGCCGGTCAGCGCGACGTAACGGGTCGATTCGGTGCCCGCCACGCCGCGCATGGCCCGCACCACCTCGAAACCGTCCATGCCCGGCATGGCCAGGTCGATCAGCGCGATATGCGGACGGCAGCGCGGCGCCACGTGCAGGGCTTCGGAGCCGTCGTAGGCGATGGTTACCTCGTGGCCGCACATCTCGAGCAGCATCGCCAGGCTGTCGGCGGCGTCGCGGTTATCGTCGACCAGCAGGATGCGCTGCGCCTGCAGGTCGGCCTGGTCGGGGCCGGTGGCGGGCAGGGCGGTGCGGTGCGCATCGTCGGACGGGCGCGCGGCGGGCAGCGGCAGCCGTAACGTAAAGGTGCTGCCCAGCCCCGGCCCGGCGCTGGAGGCCGCGATGGTGCCGCCGTGCAGCTCCACCAGCGAGCGGCACAGCGACAGGCCGATGCCCAGCCCGCCCTGCACATCGGTGCCCGGCCGGCTTTCCTGCACGAACAGCTGGAAGATGTCCTCGAGCGCATGCGGCGAGATGCCGCGGCCCTGGTCGGTCACCCGCAGCTCAAGGGTACGGTTCTGCACCGCCGCGGCAATCGTCACCACCGAGCCGGGCGGTGAAAACTTCGACGCATTGAGCACCAGGTTCTGCAGCACCTGCACCAGCCGGGTCTTGTCGGCATCCATGCGGATCGCGCCGGGCGTGCCCTGCACGTCGACGCGCTGCGACTTGGCATCGAGCGCCGGGCGCGCGCCCTCGATCGCCAGCCCAATGATCTCGTCGAGTTCCACCGGTCCGGTGCGCAGCTCGATCCGGCCGGAGGTGATGCGCCCGATATCGAGCAGGTCGTCGACGAGCCGGCTCAGGTGCGTCACCTGGCGCTCGATCAAGGCCAGGCTCTGATTGGCCAGCGCGCCGTCGCCCGGGGCGAGCCGCATCGCGGTCAGCGCGCTGCGCACCGGCGCCAGCGGATTGCGCAGCTCATGCGAAAGCGTGGCCAGGAACTCGTTCAGGCGCTGGCTGGAGCGTTCCAGCTCTTCGCGGCGGCGGCGTTCGCTCATGTCGCGCGTCACCTTGGCAAAGCCGCGCAGCGCGCGCGAATCGTCGTAGACGGCGGTCAGCGTGACATTGGCCCAGAACAGCGAGCCGTCCTTGCGCACGCGCCAGCCCTCGTCCTCGATGCGCCCGGCGCGCCGGGCCAGGTCCAGGTGCCGCGCCGGCTTGCCCGCGGCGACGTCTTCCTGCGGATAGAACAGCGAAAAATGGCGGCCGATGATCTCGTCGCGGCGGTAGCCCTTGATATAGGACGCGCCTGAATTCCAGCTGACGATATGGCCCCCGGGATCGAGCATGAAGAGCGCGTAGTCCTTGACGCCTTCCACCAGCAGGCGCAGCGATTCCTCGCTCTGGCGCAGCGCCTCGGCGGCGCGGCGCTGCTCGGTCAGGTCGCGCGTGACCTTGCCGAAGCCGATCAGCCGGCCGTCGGGGTCGCGCAGGGCGGTGATGACGACGTTGGCCCAGAAGCGGCTGCCGTCCTTGCGCACGCGCCAGCCCTCGTCCTCGAAGCGGCCCAGTTCGGCGGCCGCCTTGAGCTCGGCGTCGGGCCAGCGCCGGGCCACCGCGTCGGGCGTATAGAAATGCGAGAAATGCTTGCCCAGGATCTCCTCGCGCCGGTACCCCTTGATGCGGGCCGCGCCCTTGTTCCAGCTGGAGACATGGCCACCGACGTCGAGCGTGAAGATGGCGTAGTCCTGCACGGCTTCCACCAGCGTCCGGTAGGGGGTATCGGCGGCGTGCGGAAGGTCCGGGCCGCTGGCCTCGGGGCTGCTGGCATTGCCGGCAATGGGCGGTGGATCGTCGGGGCGTCTTGTCATGGGATGGGTTGGGGCGACGTGCCGGCGCTGCCGGCGCATCCGATCCTGATGGTCCGGTAAGGATACGCCTGCTTGCGCTTCGCTGGCACCCGCCGCACGGCCAAGTGCAGCACGGACGTCCCGCGGGCCGGCACACCGCAACCTCGGACGCTTCCGTGCCGAGAATCGGAATGTACGGATTGTCTGGCCAGTGCGGCTCCATAGAATGGACGCACGAGGTTCTCCAGGTCTTCCAGCCTACCGCGCAGATGACACAGTCCGACGATTGCCAGCCGCAGCGCGAAGCCATGCCGTGCAGCACGTGTTGCCAGATGGCCGGCGCCTGGCCTGAGTGCGCACCGGCCGGCCAGGCACGCGGCGCGCCAGGCGTCGAGGCAGCGCAACGCATGGTGCGCCTGCGTAAGGGCGAATTCCTGTACCTGCTGGGAGACCCGGTGACATCGGTCTATGCGATTCGCGTCGGCACCATCAAGACCCATGTCACCACTGAAGACGGGCGCACCCAGGTGGTCGCCTTCCACTTTCCCGGCGACATGGTCGGGCTGGACAGCCTGGTGCGCCCGCACTATGCCTCGTACGCCACCGCGCTGGAAGACACCAAGCTGTGCCTGTTCACCGTGGACGCGCTGCGCCTGGCCGCGGCCACGCTGGCCCCGCTCGGCCGGCAACTGCTGCTGGCGCTGGACGGCCAGCTGCAGCGCGCGCGGGCGGTGCAGACCATGCTGGCGCTGATGACGGCCGAAGAGCGGCTGGTGACGTTCCTGCTGTGGCTGGCGGACGGCTTCGCGCTGCGCGGCTTTTCCTCGTCGGCCTTTGTGCTGCGCATGAGCCGCGAGGAAATCGGCAGCTATATCGGCCTGACGCTGGAAACGGTGAGCCGGCAGTTCTCGCGGCTGGCCGAGAGCGGATTGATCACGGTACGGCACCGCACCATCACGCTGCTCGACAAGCCCGCGCTGCGGGCCATTGCCGCGCGGCCGATGATCCTTGCGCACGCACCCGCGCCGCATCCGCACCGGTGAAAGACTGAGATGGAACAGGACAAGCCCTCGTGCGCACGCGTGCCGGACCTGCACCAGGAAGCGGACCCCGACAGCCTGCGCCAGATCGAGGCGCTGAACCTGTCCTACCTGCTGCTGGTACAGCGGCTGATGCGCGAGAACGAGGCCGAGGCGCTGTTCCGGCTCGGCCTGGATCGCGAGATGGGCCGCCTGCTGGCATCGCTGACGCCGACGCAGATCATCGCGCTGGCGCGATCCAGCCTGATGCTGTACCGCTTCCGGCTGGATGACAGCCTGCTGGTGGCCGCGCTGACCGGGGCCGAGCCGCCGCACGCCTTGCACGGCATGCATGCTGCGATCGTGATGGCATCGCGGCGGGATTGAGACACGACTTCTGTAATCGGAGGGTTATATGACGGGCAATGCGATCACGCATGTCGATCTGAAGCGGATGACCATGGCCGCCGACCGCCGCGGCGGCTGGCCGCCCGCGGTCGACCGCACCGAAATCGCCGGCACGCTGCAGATGCAGGACATCGTCCAGGCCCTGGGCGCCGAGGCCGCCGAGCAGCGCTGCATCGAAGCCGGCCTGGAAACGCTGGCCATGGCAGGGCGACCGCCGGTACGGGCGGTGGTCTCGGTGGGCCACGGCCGGCAGCCGGCGCTGGACTTCTATGTCGATGCGGACATCAGGACGTGCTGCGCGCTGGACCGCACCCTGCAGCAGGCCATCGCCAGCCGCTTCACCAGCGTGCTGCCGCCCGGCCTGGCGGTGTCGGTGCTGCCGCTGGACGTCTATGTGCGCGAATGCGGCAAACAGGACCATGGGCCCCAGGCACAGGCCTGGGGCGCGTGCGCGCGCGAGTTGCTGTCCGGCGGCGAGATGCAGCAGCGGCTCGCGGTCGTATGCGCCTATTTGTCGGTGTTGCACGACGCGCAAGGACTTGCCGAGCGGCTCGGCTACCTGCAGCAGAACCTGCTCGACCAGGGCCAGGAGGCGCTGTCGTGGCGCCTGCGGCGGCACCGCAGCGTCGAGGGGCGCGCGCTGGCGCAGGCGCTGGAAGGCCTGGCCCGCGCCGCGGACGGCGCGCTGTATGAGTCCGGCACCCGCTACAGCCAGGAGCGGGCCAGCTACCAGATCGAACAGATGCAGCAGCTGCACGACCAGATCGCGCGCTTTCGGGACAGCTGCCGGCTGGCGCCGCCGCAGTCCGGCCCCCGGCACGCCGCCGGTACGGCGGGCTGAGGGCGCGCCGGGTCAGATGCCGGCCATGCAGGTGTACTTGATCACCAGGTAGTCGTCGATGCCGTAATGCGAGCCCTCGCGGCCCACGCCCGATTGCTTGACGCCGCCGAACGGCGCCACCTCGTTCGAGATCAGGCCCGTGTTGACGCCGACCATGCCGTATTCCAGCCGTTCCGAGACGCGCCAGACCCGGCCCAGGTCGCGCGCATAGAAGTAGCTGGCCAGGCCGAACTCGGTGTCGTTGGCCATGGCGACCACGTCGTCCTCGGTGTCGAAGCGGAACAGCGGCGCGAGCGGACCGAAGGTTTCCTCGCGCGCCACCAGCATGCCGGGCGCGACGTCGGCCAGCACCGTGGGCTGGAAGAAGGAGTGCCCGAGCGCATGGCGCTGGCCGCCCTGCAGCAGCCGCGCGCCCTTGCCGAGCGCGTCGGCGATATGCTCCTCGACCTTGGCCACGGCCTTGTCATCGATCAGCGGGCCGATGCGCACGCCGTCGTCCATGCCGTTGCCCACCTTCAGCGCCGCCACCGCGGCCACCAGCTTCTGCGCAAATGCCTCGTACACGCCGGATTGCACGTAGATGCGGTTGGCGCAGACGCAGGTCTGACCGGCATTGCGGTACTTGGAAACGATCGCGCCTTCGACGGCGGCGTCGAGGTCGGCATCGTCGAACACGATAAAGGGCGCGTTGCCGCCCAGTTCCATCGACACCTTCTTGATGGTGGCGGCGGTCTGCGCCATCAGCACGCGGCCGACTTCGGTCGAGCCGGTGAAGGTCAGCTTGCGCACCAGCGCATTGCTGCTCATCTCGCCGCCGATCGCGCTGGCCGAGCCTGTCACCACCGACAGCACGCCGGCAGGAATGCCGGCACGCTCGGCCAGGGCCACCAGCGCCAGCGCCGTCAGCGGCGTCTGCGAGGCGGGTTTGACCACCATGGTGCAGCCGACTGCCAGCGCCGGGCCGGCCTTGCGGGTGATCATGGCGGCGGGGAAGTTCCACGGCGTGATCGCGGCACAGACCCCGACCGGTTCCTTGGTCACCACGATGCGCTGGTTGCTGACCGGGGCGGGAATGGTATCGCCATAGACGCGCTTGCCTTCCTCGGCAAACCATTCGATGAACGAGGCCGCGTAGGCGATCTCGCCGCGCGCCTCGGCGATCGGCTTGCCTTGCTCCGCGGTCATGATGCGGGCCAGGTCTTCCTGGTTCGCCATGATCAGCTCGAACCATTTGCGCAGCAGCGCCGAGCGTTCCTTGGCGGTGCGGGCGCGCCACGCCGGCAGCGCGCGGTTGGCGGCCTCGATGGCCTGGCGGGTCTCTTCGGCGCCCAGCTGTGGCACCTGGCCGACGCGCTCGCCGGTGGCGGGATTGGTCACGTCGATGCGGCGCTCGCCATCGATCCAGCGGCCGTCGATCAAGCACTGCTGCCGCAGCAGCGAGGAATCCTGGAGGTTCAGCATGGTTGTCTCGGTGTATGCCGGCAGTGGCGCCGGGTCTTTGTCGTTGGGCCGGAGACAACGATTGTAATCCCGCTACCCGGGGGTGGTTCCGGACGGTGCCTTGGCGGACGGCGCCTCGATGCCCCAGTCGCCGCATTCGAGCCAGTCGTCGCCCAGCAGTTCGACCGGATGCTGGGTGCGGCTGGAGCCGTTGCCGCAGCGCATCGAGTCGACCGGGCAGTATTGGTCGCAGCCCCAGCAGATGCGCTCGGGATGGCTGGGATGGATGGGAAATTTCTTGGCCATGATTGGGCCATTATGTCGGCGCTGCTAGTCAGCAGTGTTGCGCGGGATCAAGGCGGCGCCAACAGCGCTGTGTCCCCGTTCAGCGCCAGCCGTCCGCGTCGAGGCGCGTCCAGCGGTCCGGCGCTTCTTCGTCATCGGACGCAAGCAGCAGGGTCTGGCCGCAGCGGGCGCAGCGGTACACGAACGCATTCTGTCCGCTCGCCATGCGCAGCGTCGCCGAGATCGCCAGTTGCGGATGCGGCGGCACATGGCCGGGGCGGTCCAGTTGCGACTCGCATTGGTCGCATAGAGACATGGTGGTTTCCTCCGCGCGAAGGGCTGCGCCTGTAATGCTGTGGTGCAGCATTCGCTGTTTTCAGTATAGCGGTGCAGTGGCGATGCGACAGGTGTGCGAACGCACGCTACTCGCCAAGGAACTCCGCCACCACTTCCATGCCTTCGATGTGATCCGCCACCACCTTGGCAATGGTGATCAGCGGTATGGCGAGCAGCATCCCCCACACACCCCACAGCCAGGTGAACAGCAGCAGCGCCACGAACACCGCCACCGCGTTCATGCGCGCCATGCGGCCGGTCATCCATGTGGTAATGACCGAACCGATCAGCGTGGCGATCAGCAGCGAGCCGCCGGCCGCGGCGGCGGCCATCCCCAGCGTGCCGAACTGCATGAACGTCACCATGCCCAGGCACAGCGCGATCGCCAGCGCGCCGAAGTACGGCACCAGGTGCAGCGCCGCCGCCGCGATCGACCAGCTGCCGGCATTGTCGACCCCCAGCCATTTCAGCAGCAGCCAGGTGCACACCCCCAGGCCGGCGTTGGTCACCAGCAGCATCCCCATGTAGCGGCGGATGGAGCGGTTGACCTCGTCCAGCATGTGCACGCTGATCTTCTTTTCCGAGATGGTGGTGCCGACCATCTTGATGAACTTGCGCTTGAAGGTATCGCCGGCAAGCATCAGGAAATACAACAGGAACACCACCACCACCGCCTGCGCCGCCATGGTGAAGATGCTGACCGAGCCGGCCAGCAGCATGTTGTTGATCTGGCCCGCCGACTGCTCCACCACCACATGGGTGCCGCGCGCCGGCGGCGGCTGGCCGGTGCCGCTGAGCACGGTGGCGGCGCGGCGTATCTTCTGCCACATCGAGTCGTCGCCGCTGAGCAGCGCGCCGACGGAGCGTGACAGTTTGCTGGCCATCTCCGGCAGGCTGTTGACCATCGACTCGACCTGGCCTTGCAGCAGGTAGGCGCCGCTGAGCAGCGCGGCGAGCAGCGCCAACAGCACGATGGTGCTCGCCAGCGAGCGCGCCAGCCCCAGCCGCTGCAGCGCGCACACCAGCGGATCGAGCAGGTAGGCCATCACCACCGCGATCACCACCGGCACCAGGAAGTCGCGCGCCACGTGCACGGCGTACAGCGAGAACAACACCGCCAGCACCATCAGCGCGGTGCTGGCGCGATGCAGCGCGCCGGCGACGGCGGCATCGGTCAGCAGCGCGGGCACTGGCGTGGACGGATCCGCGGGGGCGCCTGCCGGGCGGCCATCGTCGGTCAGTTGTGGGGCGGGCTGCGCTGGCGGCAGCGCCGGGGCGGTGGGATCGGGAACGGTCGACATAGCCGGGCGCTTCGGCAAAAGGCCTGGCGCTACCCTCGAAGATAGCGTTCCGGCAGGCGTTGGACTGTCGGACGCCGCCGCCTGCCGATGTCAGACAAGCGCGGCAGCGCGGGTGCATGCGTCGCCCAGACGACACCGCCCGGCGGCCGGGCTTGTGCCGGCGGCCGGGCGGTGCATGGCCGGGCCGACTTCAGCCCGTCACGGTCTTGGTCTCGAGGAACTCGGCGATGCCTTCGGGGCCGTACTCGCGGCCGTTGCCGGAAGTCTTGTAGCCGCCGAAGGGCGCGGAGATATCCATCATCGCGCCGTTGATGCGCACGTTGCCGGCGCGCAGCCGCGCCGCCAGCCTGCGCGCCCGCGCCGGGTCGGACGAGGCGACATAGGCGGCCAGGCCAAACTCCGTGTCGTTGGCGATGGCCACGGCTTCCTCTTCGCTGTCGTACGGCAACAGGCACAGCACCGGCCCGAAGATTTCCTCGCGGGCAATGGCCATGTCGTTGCGCACGTCGGCAAAGACGGTCGGGCGGGCATAGAAGCCGCGCGCCAGGCCGTCGGGGCGGCCCGGGCCGCCGGCGGCCAGCCGCGCGCCTTCCTCGATGCCGATGCCGATCAGGCGCTGCACCTTGTCATACTGGCCGCGGTTGGAAATCGGGCCCATCTTGGTGTCGGGATCGGACGGATCGCCGACCTTCACCGCATTGGCCACCGCCGCCGCGATCTGCACCGCTTCCTCGTAGCGTGCGCGCGGCACCAGTACGCGCGTGGGCGCCACGCAGGTCTGGCCGGAGTTGACCATGCACTGGGCCACGCCGCTGGTCACCGCGGCCTGCAGGTCGGCGTCGTCCAGCACGATCAGCGGCGACTTGCCGCCCAGCTCCTGTGCCACACGCTTGACGGTGGGCGCGGCGCTGATGGCCACTTCCACGCCGGCGCGGGTCGAGCCGGTGATCGACACCATGTCGACCTCGCGATGCGACGACAGCGCGGCGCCGACCACGCGGCCTTCGCCATAGAGCATGTTGAAAACGCCCGGCGGCGTGCCGGCGGCATCCATGATCTCGGCGAAAATCTGCGCATCCAGCGGCGCGATCTCCGAGGGCTTGAGCACCACGGTGCAGCCCGCCGCCAGCGCCGGCGCCACCTTGGCCGCGATCTGGTTCAGCGGCCAGTTCCACGGCGTGATCAGCGCGGCCACGCCGATGGCCTCGCGCAGCACATGGCTCTTGCCGCGCGGGCTTTCGAAGGCAAAGTCGCGCAGTGCTTGCAGCGTCGCCCGCAATTGCCCCAGCCCGATCGCCGCCTGCAGGTTGGTGGCCAGCGTGATCGGCGCGCCGATCTCCTGGCGTACCGCTTGCGCCAGGTCGGCCATGCGCGCCTGGTAGGCGGCGATGATGCGCTCGAGCAGCGCAATGCGCGTTTCGCGGGTGGATACCGACCACGCCGGGAAGGCCGCGCGCGCGGCGGCCACGGCGCGGTCCACGTCCGCGGCGGTGCCCATGGCGAGCCTGCCCGCCACTGCTTCGGTGGCCGGGTCGATGATGTCGGCGTGGGTGGCGCCCTCGGCGGGCTGCACCCATTGGCCCTGGATATAGAACTTGTCGACGCTATGCATGTCCGGTTGCCTCGATGGGTTGGTTTTCGGTCAGACCGGACGGTCGCCGATGATGGTGGCGCGGTTCATGTGGCGCACCGCGGGGAAGTAGTCCTGCACGGCGTAGTGCTGGGTGGAACGGTTGTCCCACAGCGCGATCGTGTCCGGCTGCCAGCGCAGCCGCACCTGGTATTCGGGCGCGGCGGCCTGGCGGTACAGGTACTGCATCAGGTCCAGTTCCGCCGGCCGGAAATCGGAACCGAAGCGGTAGGGCTGTTCCTTGGCGAAGTTGGCGAAGTGCGTGGTGAAGGCCTCGTTGACGAACAGGATCTGCTCGCCGGTTTCCGGATGGGTGCGTACCACGGGGTGCACCATGGGCGGATACTTGGCGCGCATCTCGGCGTATTTTTCCTCGCTCAGGGCGGTGCCGAATGCCGGCATGGCGTCGTGCACCGCCTTCAGGTTGGCGATGCGGTCCTTCATCTCCTGCGGCAGGTTGTCGTAGGCCGCGGCCATGTTGATCCAGATGGTGTCGCCGCCGACCTCCGGGCACTCCAGGCAGCGCAGCATCGAGCCCATCGAGGGGATCTCGCGCCACGACACATCGGAGTGGTACAGGTTCTCGCGGCCGCGGGTCTTGTCGTTGCGGCCGAACACCACCAGTTCCGGATGCTCCGGATGGTTGGTGAACATCGGGTGGACTTCCAGCTCGCCGAAGCGCCGCGCCACCGCAACGTGCTGGGCCGGCGTGATGGCCTGCTTGCGGAAGAACAGAACCTTGTACTTCAGCAGCGCGCGGCGCAGCGAGAGATAGGTGTCGCGGTCCAGCGTCTCGCGGAAATCGATGCCCTCGACCTCGGCGCCGATGGTCGGCGTGCAGCGGCGCACGGTGAAGGGAAACGGCTCCTGCTCGAGCGCCCGGTAGTCTTGCGGGCTGATGGTGGCGGGTGCGGTGGCTTGCATGGTGGTCTCCTTGGTGTGTTGTTCCTGTGCGGTTTGGCTCAGCGCAGCGCGGCCCTGAGCAGGTCCGCGGCCTTTTCGCC
Organism: Cupriavidus sp. WGlv3; assembly: GCF_023952475.1. Classification (GTDB taxonomy): domain Bacteria; phylum Pseudomonadota; class Gammaproteobacteria; order Burkholderiales; family Burkholderiaceae; genus Cupriavidus; species Cupriavidus phytorum. Next base: position 137,922 of record NZ_JALHRX010000009.1, on the reverse strand, counting down.
GATCATGATGGCCGGCGCGTTGGTGTTGCCGCCGACCAGGGTCGGCATGATCGAGGCGTCGGCGATGCGCAGCCCCTGCACGCCGCGCACGCGCAGTTCGGGATCGACCACGGCCATGTCGTCGACGCCCATCTTGCAGGTGCCGACCGGGTGGTAGACCGTATCGGCATGGTTGCGCACGAAGTCCTGGATCGCCGCCTGGTTGCCGCTGCCGGGGCCGAACGCGTCGGTCAGCACCTCGCGCCCGCCGTGCTGCGCCAGTGCCGGCTGGGCAAAGATGCGGCGGATCGCGCGCACCCCCTCGACCATGCCGGCCATGTCTTCCTCGGCCGACAGGAAGCGCGGATCGATCAGCGGGGCTTCGCGCGTGTCGGCGCTGCGCAGGCGCACGTGGCCGCGGCTCTTGGGACGCAGCACGCAGGCATGGCAGGAATAGCCGTGGCCGAGGTTGCCCAGGTTGCGGTTGCCGAGCAGCGCCACCGCGAAGTGCAGCTGCACGTCGGGGATCTCCAGTTCGGGCCGGCTGCGCAGGAACGCGCCGGCCTCGGCGATATTGGAGGTCACCATGCCGGTGCGGGTGCGACGATAGCGCATCACCTCGCGCGCCAGCTTCAGCATGCCGCGGCCGGTCTTGCCGAACAGCTCGGTGGTCTGCAGCTGCTTGTTGACGATGATGTCGAGATGGTCCTGCAGGTTCTCGCCCACGCCCGGCAGCTCGTGGACCACGTCGATGCCGACCTCGCGCAGGTGCGCGGCCGGGCCGATGCCGGAGGCCAGCAGCAGTTGCGGCGAATTGAAGGCGCCGCCGCTGAGCACGATCTCGCGCCGCGCGCGCAGCACCTGCACCGCGCCGCCACGGACCATCTCCACGCCGGTCGCGCGCTTGCCGTCGAACAGGATGCGCAGTGCCTGCGTGTCGGTCATCACCGCCAGCCCGCGGCGGCCGCCGTTCAGCGCGGTGTCGGCCGCGTTGCCGCTGTGCAGGTAGGCGCGCGCCGCGTTCCAGCGCTCGCCGTTGCGCTGCGTCACCTGGTACAGGCCCGCGCCTTCCTGGGTGGCGCCGTTGAAGTCGTCGTTGCGCGGCAGCCCGGCCTGCATCGCGGCCTCGACGAAGCGCTGCGCGAACGGGTTGGGCGAGCGCAGGTCGCTGACGTGCAGCGGCCCGTCGCTGCCATGCAGTGCGTCCTGGTGTCCGCCCAGCCGGGGGTTGCGCTCGCTGCGGCGAAAGTAGGGCAGCACCTCGTCATAGCCCCAGCCGCGGCAACCCAGCGCGGCCCAGTCGTCATAGTCGCGCCGGTGCCCGCGGATATAGACCATGCCGTTGATCGACGAGCTGCCGCCCAGGCCGCGCCCGCGCGGCTGGTAGGAGCGGCGGCCGTTCAGGCCCGCCTGCGGCTCGGTGTAGTAGGCGTAGTTGCGCGGGCCGGCCTTGGGCACCACGGCGGCGATGCCGACCGGCGCCCAGATCGCGTAATGATGGTCATGCGGTCCCGCCTCGAGCAGCGCCACCGTGACGCTGGCGTCCTCGGCCAGGCGCCCGGCCACGGCACAGCCCGCCGATCCCGCGCCGATGACGATGTAGTCGAACTCCGCCGGCGCGCCGACGGTGTCTTTTGCCCTGGTTTCCAATTGAGTTGTCTCCTGTGTTGCCAGCACGCGGTGATGGGTGGGGCGCAGAGCGCTGGTGACGACGGATACTGCCATTACCTGTTATAACAGGTCAATAGGTTATGACGACACCTGTCATGATAGGTATAATCCGCCTCATTCATCCGCATCACTCAGTTCGGAGCCGCCCGCGGGGCGGGACACACGTGGCGCTGCCCAGGTTCAAAGAGATCGAAAGCGAGATTCGCCAGCGAATCGCCAGCAACACCTTCGGCCCCGGGGCGAAGCTGCCGTCCGAGGCCGAGCTGATGACCGAGTTCGGGGTCAGCCGCATCACGGTGCGGCAGGCCTTGTCCGGCCTGCACAACGCCGGCCTGATCGAGAAAGTGAATGGCAAGGGCAGTTTCGTGACGCGGCCGGCCGATACCCCCAGCCTCGGCGCGCTCACCGGCTTCTATGAGACCGGGCGGGCGCGGGGCCAACTGGCCTACGGCAAGCTGGCGTCGGTGCGCCTGTTGCGGGCGCCGCCGCATGTGGCCGCGGCGCTGAGCCTGCAGCCGGGCGAGAAAGTGCTGAGCGTGGCCACGGTGCGCTACTGGGACGACGTGGCGGTCGCCTATTTCAACCTGATGGGGCCCGAGCCGCTGATGCGCCGCCTGGTGCAGGAAGATGTCGAGACCAACGACGCCATGGCGCTGTTCGAAAGCCGGCTGGGGTATCGCTTTCGCGACGTGGCGATGGAAGCCAGCGCGATCCCGGCGCCGGCCGACGTGGCCCGCAAGCTCGACGTCGCCGAAGGCCTGCCGCTGTTGCGACTGCGCTGCACGCCCTACGACATCGAAGGCACGCCGCTGTTCTGCGCCGACCTGCTGTTCCGGCCGGACCGCTATGCCTACAAGTGGACGCTGACGCGCTAAAGCGCCGAGTCCAAGGCCGGCGATTGCAGCAAGCGCCGCAACGGAGCGCCGATCCCGCACTCATCAGGTACCCGCACGGTAACTTTTACCGGCCGCACGTACTTCTTACTGCGGCGAAGGCACGGTCCGCTGCCGTGCCCGCTTCGCCGCAGCGGTGCCCCCCGTGTATCCCAATCTGGTACGTCCGTTGCGTCTTCTCCAGCGCAGCGGCGCCGCTGGCGCCCTGCCGGCAGGCTGCGCCATGCAGCAAGGCTTGCCGCCAACCTGCCAGATGGAGGACAACATGAAAACACCCTTACGCATCGGCACAGCCTTGCTCGCCCTTGGCATCCTGGCGGGTTGCACCGCCACCGGCAGCACCAGCGGCTCCGGCTCGCTGTCCGGATCGGGCGCGGTGACGGAACAGAACCGCAGCCGCACCACGCCTGGCGCCAGCACGTCCACCGGTACTTCCGGTGCGACCAGCACCACCAGCCCGAGCGGTACCTCGAGCGGCAGCAGTGGCGCCGCCAGCGGTTCCGGCACCGCCCGCTGACGGCGGCGCAGCCGCCTGCGCCAGCACGGGCGGCTGCGTTGTCAGGCCTTCCTGCTAACGGTCGCGGCCGGTATTGACGCGTTCGTCGCGCCGCGCCGGCACGATGCCTTCATCGGCCAGCCGCTGCTGCAGGTCGTTATTGGCCACGTACTTGAAGTCCTTGTCGATTTCCCGGGTGATCACGTCGGTGACGCCGGGCGGCAGGGTCTTGCGCAACAGCCCGAGGAAGCGCGGCGCCGCGATCAGCGCGAGTTCGTCGAAGCGCTGCTTGTTGCGTGCGTTGTCGAGGTAATCGGCCACGCGCCGGGCAAACAGCTGCGCTTCCTGGTGCAGCTCGTCCTCGCCCGCCGAAGACGTGACCGTCGACGGCCCCACCTGGTGGGCGCCGGGGTGTCCGGCGTCGCCCTGGGCGGCGGCCTGGCCCCGGCGGCCATAGGCGTCGCGGCGCAGGTCGGCGCGGTCGGCATGCGCGGCCGCGTCGGTGATTTCCTCGACGACTTCCAGCGGGGCGCTGTCGCCATGCGAGGCAAAGATGCGGGCGACGGATTCATCCGCCACCAGGATCCAGATGTTCTTCATGATCGCTCCGGTTGCCGGCCCGAACACAGGGCCCTCCGGCACCTGTTGCAAGGGATACGCCATCCGGACCGCCGCCCGGGTCCTGGCTCCCGGGCGGCGCCAGATGCGGGCCTGAGATGCCGGCCGCGGCACACGGTTGCAGTATCGACAGGCAAACCGTGCAACTTTTTCAGGCAACCGGCGCCTGCCACGCGGGGCCAGTTGCGGCGGCGCTCCGGCTACCAGACGCCGAAGAACACGCCGGCCTGCTTGTACACATTGGTCTTGGCCGCGACCTCTTGGTTGGTCACCGTCACGCGCGGCTTGAGCGTGCAGAACCAGTCCAGCAGGCGCAGCCGCATGGCACTGCGCACGGCTTCATGCCCGGGGTCGGCGCCGAGGTCGAAGTACTCCTGCGGATCGTTGTGCAGGTCGAACAGCTGCGGCCGGAAGCCCTGCCAGTGCACGTATTTCCAGCGCGCGTCGCGCACCATCCAGGCGCGGCATTCGCCGGCATGGCGGCCCAGCGCGACGCGCGCGCCGCGGTAGGCATAGTCCAGCTCGGAGACCACGGCATCGCGCCACGCACCCGCGCCGTCGCGCACGGCGGCGCGGGTCAGGTCCAGCAGCGAGCGGCCTTCGACGCGGTGGTCCGCGGGCGGCAGGGCCAGCGCATCCAGCACCGTCGGCACCACGTCGACCGCGCTGACCAGGCTGTCTTGCGCGGTGCCGCGGGTGGCATCGGCCTGCGGCGAGGGGTCGTAGACGATCAGCGGGATGTTCTGCACGGTGTCGTAGAACTGCTCTTTCTCGCCCAGCCAGTGGTCGCCCAGGAAGTCGCCATGGTCAGCGGTGAACACAATCAGCGTGTCGTCCCAGCGGCCCAGCCGTTCCAGCTGTTCCCACAGCAGGCCGAGCCGGTCGTCGATCTGCTGGATCAGGCCCTGGTAGGCCGGGCGCACCGTGTCCGAGACCTCGGCGCGCATGAAGTTGGCGCATTCCTCCTGCGTGCGGTACGCCGACAGCACCGGATGCGGGTCTTCGAGTTCGGCGTCGTGGCGCTGCAGCGGCAGGCAATCGTCCAGCGCATAGGCGGCGTGGTACGGCGCGGGCGCGAGGTAGGGCCAGTGCGGCTTGACCAGCGACAGGTGCAGCACCCACGGATCGTCGCCGCGCGCCGCGATGTACTGCATGGCCTGGCCGACGGTGTAGGCGGTCTCGGAGTGAGGCTCGGCCACGCGCGCCGGCAGCCCGGCATTGCGCATGTGCCAGCCCGAGACGATCTCGCCTTGCGCGTTCTCGGCGCTGATCACGTAGTCGGTCCACGGGTCGGCGCTGTCGTAGCCTTGCCGGCGCAGCCAGTCGGCATAGGCGCTGCGCGGCTCGGCGTGATGCCCGTCGTGGCGGTCGACTTCGGTGAAGTGGCCGCTGCGCAGCAGCGTCTCCAGCTCGGTGCCGCCGTCCAGGTGCAGCCGCTTCAGGTTGGCGTGGTCGGGCATCACATGGGTCTTGCCCGCCAGCGCCAGTGCGCGCCCGCTGTCCTTCAGGTATTCGCCCAGCGTGACTTCTCCGACCGACAGCGGCACGCGGTTCCAGGTGGCGCCGTGGCTGCTGACGTAGCGGCCGGTGTAGAAGCTCATGCGGCTGGGTCCGCAGACGCCGGAGGTGACATAGGCGCGGTCGAAGCGCACGCCGCGCGCGGCCAGGGCATCGATATTGCGCGTGCGCAGCGTCGGGTGCCCGTAGCAACCGAGATGGTCGCGCCGCAGCTGGTCGCACATGATGAAAAGGGTATTGCGGATCGTCATGGTCGGTAAGGTTGCGGGAAGCCGGCTGGCGGCATCAGTCGCCGGTATATCCCGATGCCTTGACCACCGGCGCCCATTTGGCTGCGTCGGCCTTCAGCACCCCGGCGAAGGCCTCGGCGGGACCGGTGGCGGGTTCGAGCCCCAGCTTCAGGAATCGGTCGCGCACGTCGGGCGACTGCACCGCCTTGACGATGGCGGCGTTGAGCCGCTCCAGCGCCGCGCGCGGCGTACCGGCAGGCGCCAGCACGCCATAGCGGCCTTCGCCCTCGATGCCCTGGTAGCCGAGTTCCGTAAAGGTGGGCACGTCAGGCAGCGCCACCGAGCGATGCTTGCCCGAGGTCGCCAGCACGCGGATCTTGCCGGCGCGGTGCATCTCGGTCAGGTCGGCCAGGGTGTCGACCGAGGCCGGCACCTGCCCGCCGACCAGTGCGCTCATCAGTGGCGCCGAGCCGTTGAACGGCACGTGCAGCATGTCGACGCCGACCTGCTTGCCAATCATCAGCCCGAAGAAATGCGGAATGCTGCCGAGCGCGGGCGAGGCGTAGGAGTTGTTCTGCGCACCGGCCCTGAGCCAGGTCACGTAATCCTTCAGCGAGCGCGCCGGGCTGCCCGGACCTGTGGCCAGCGCCAGCTGGAAGTTGGCGGCCTGCGCCACCGGCGTGAAATCGCGCTGGATATCGTAGTTGAGCTTGCGGTAGACCAGCGGCGCGATGGTCATCACCGCCGAGTTGGCCACCACCAGCGTATTGCCATCTGCCGGTTGCGTGCGCGCGTAGTCCATCACCAGCCGCCCGCCGGCGCCGGGCTTGTTCTCGATCACAACGGTCTGGTTCAGGGTCTCGCGCAGCTTGTCCCCGACCAGGCGCGCGGCCAGGTCGGCGGTGCCGCCGGCGGGGTAGCCCACCAGGATGCGCAGCGGCCGGTCCGACTGCGCGCTGGCAGGTGCGGTCCACGCCGCGGCGACGGCCAGCAGGCATGCGACGAGGCGGGGAACGAAGTTGCTGGGGCTCACGGTGTCTCCTGTCTGTTATGCGCCGGCGGCCGGCATGGAGAGGAAGCTAACACCCGTCGATATAATTGACAAAGTCAACTAAATCGAGGGTGTGGCATGGCGCGCGAGAACAGCGGGAGCGACAGCAACCGCCTGCAGCGGCCGCGGCGGCTGGCCGATTTCATCAACTACCGGGTCTACCATCTGAACCGGGTCGCGCTGGGCGCGGCTGCGCTGCACCTGCGCGCGCGGGCGGGCGTGACGCGGCGCGAATGGCGCATGATTTCCTTCCTCGGAGAGCAGCCCGGCACGCGGCTGACCGAACTGGCGGAGAGCGCCGGCCTCGACAAGGTACTGGCCAGCCGCGCCGTGCACGCACTGGCGGAACGCGGCCTGGTGCGCCGGGAAACGCGCACGCAGGACCGGCGCGCGGCCGCTTTCACGCTGACGGAGGAGGGCGAGGCGGTCTACCGCACCGCCTTTGCGCAGGCGCGTGACTTCAATACGCAGCTGGCCGCCTGCCTGACGGCCGAAGAGGCGCGGGTGCTGTCGCGCTGCCTCGACAAGCTGCAGGCGCAGGCCGGCGCCATGCTGGCCGAAGCCCAGGCCTTGCCGCAGCCGGCGGGCGAGGTGCCGGCGTGGGAGCTGCAGCGGGTGTGGCGCGGGGAGAATGGCTAGGCCGCGCACGCCTGCGGCCTTCAATCCCGCGCAACCGACTTCGGTCCCACAGATCCTGTGCCCTGGCCCTCGGCAAATGCCGAGGCCGCCTCCAGCAGCCAGGTACGCAGATGCTGCATGGCATGGCTCATCGGGCGCGTATCGGGCTGGACCAGGTAATACGCGCTGGTGGAGCGCAATGAGCGGGCCACGGGGCTTACCAGTTGCCCGTTCGCCAGGTACTCCTCCACCAGGAAGCGCGGCACCAGGCCGATGCCCAGGCCGGCCCGCGCCGCGGCGATCACCATGCTGTGATGGTCGAAGCGGGCGCCGCGCATGGCGTTGACGTCGTCGATGCCGGCTGCCTCCATCCATTGCTTCCAGCCGAAACTGCGCGTGGCCAGGTGCAGCAGCGGCGCATGCGCGATGTCTTGCGCGCTGAGTCGTTTCTTGCGGCCGAACAGCTGCGGGTGGCACACCGCCACGGATTCTTCCCCGAACAACAGATCGGCCCGCGCGCCGGGATAGACCGCTTCGCCGAAGTGGATCGCCGCGTCGTAGGGCGTGCCGTCGAACAGAAACACGTCGGACTGTGCGCTGATATTGACCACCACCCGGGGATGGCGCGCGTAGAAATCGGGCAGCCGCGGGATCAGCCATTCGACCGCCAGGGTCGGCACGCACGCCAGTTCGACGGTGCCGCCCGCGCCTTCATGCGCCATCACCTCCAACGTGTCGCGCTGCAGCTTGCGCAGCATCTCGCGCACCTGGACGCTATAGAGCGCACCGGCCGCGGTCAGCGTGATGCGCTGGTTGGCGCGGTGAAAGAGTTGCACGCCGAGCAGGCTTTCCAGTGCGGCGATCTGGCGCGATACCGCGCTTTCCGTGATGAACAGGTCGGCGGCGGCGCGGCGCAGGTTCAGGTGCAGTGCGGCGGCTTCGAAGGCACGCAGGCTGGAAAGGCTGGGAAGGCGTTGCCGCATTGCGGGAAGGAAAGGGTAGTTGATGACATAAAGTCATCATCCTATACCGAAATCTCGCTTGAACCGGCGGACTTGATGAGAAATGATTCAGCCCTGGTCCCGCGGCCCCCACCATCGCGGCACCGCCATAACGACAACCATCAGGTAGACAGGAAAACAACAATGAATCGCTTGTTCAGCGCGCTGGCCGCCGGCACTTTCGCCTTTGGCATGACCCTATCCGGCCTCGTCGCCGCCGAGGATTTTCCCGCCAAGCCCGTGCGCATCATCGTGCCGTATCCGCCGGGCGGCACCACCGACATGGTGGCGCGGCTGGTCGGCGAGCGGCTCGCGCTGCAATGGAAGCAGCCGGTGCTGGTGGAAAACCGGCCCGGCGCGGGCGGGATCGTGGGCACCGGCGTCGCCGCCAAGTCCACCGCCGACGGCTATACGCTGCTGATGGGCTCGGTGGGCGAGTTCGGCATCAATCCCACCCTGTACAAGAAGCTGCCCTATGACGCCGCGGCCGATTTCGCGCCGGTGACGATGGTGGCGCGCGTGCCCAACGTGGTGGTGCTGTCGCCGGCGTTTGCCGAGCGCGCCCAGGTGCAGACGCTGGCGGAGTTCATCACCTACCTGAAGGCCAACCCGAAGCGCGTCAACATGGCGTCGGCGGGCAACGGCACCTCGACGCACCTGGCCGGCGAGCTGTTCCAGCGCATGACCGGCACCGAGATGAGCCACGTCGCTTACAAAGGCAGCAGCCCGGCGATTGCCGACCTGATGGGCGGCAGCGTCGACGTGATGTTCGACAACCTGCCGGCGTCGCTGCCGTTCGTGCGCTCCGGCAAGCTCAAGGCGCTGGCGGTGACCACGCCGGCGCGCTCGTCCGCGCTGCCCAACGTGCCGACCGTGGCCGCCGCCGGCCCGGTGCCGGGCTTCGACGCCAGCCCGTGGTTCGGCCTGCTGGCGCCGCGCGGTGTACCCAGCGCGGTGGCGCAGAAGATCAGCCAGGACCTGGCGCGCGCGCTCGGCGATCCCGCCGTGCAGTCCCGCATGCGCGACCTCGGCGCGGAACCTGCGCCGAGCACCCCCGAAGCCTTCGCCGAGGTGCTGAAGAAAGACCGCCAGAAGTGGGGCGAGATCGTGCGCCTGTCCGGCGCTTCGGTGGACTGAAAGCCGTCATTGAATTTCATCTCGTTATCAGCCTGAGGGGATCTCCCTGCATCATGAGCAATAACATCAACCAACTCGTTTCCCTGCATCTTGGCACCACCGGCGCCGACCGCCTGTCCGCGCTGGTGAGCGCGCCCGCGCAACTGCCGGCTGGCGAAGCCGGGCGCCCGTCGCGCGCCGAGATTGCCCACGCGCTGAACCTGGTGCTGTTCGCCGGCATCCTCGAGCGCGTGCCGACCGGCAAGGCCTACACCGAAGACGTGGCCGCAGCGGGCGGCAAGGTCCACTTCGACCATGGCGCGCTGCGCACCGTGCGCTGGCCCGACCACGGCGCGCTGCCCGCCGGCGAGGCCGCCTTCACGCGCATCCTGCGTCCGCTGGGCTACCGTCTCAACGGCACCTATCCGCTCGACCGCATCGGCATGACCGGGCGCTCGTACGCGCATGAAGACGCGCCGGAAGAGATCGCGCAGTTCTTTGTCAGCGAGTTGCATCCCGAGCGTTTCAGCGCGGGCTTCCAGCAGGCCGTCAGCCGCGTCCTCGAAACCTCGGTCGATCCGCTGACGCCGCGCGCGCAGGCGCTGCTGTGGGAACTCGAGCGCGAAGGGTCGTTGCCGCTGGCGGATGCCGGCGAGCTGATCGGTGCGCTGGCGCGCTGCTTCGAGCGCCATCACGCCGCGCCGCGGCTGGCCGACTACGAGGCCCTGCTGGCTGAATCGGCCGAGATGGCGTGGATCGCCACCGAGGGCAATGCCTTCAACCATGCCACCGACCGTGTCGAAGACGTGTTCGCACTGGCCGAGGCGCAGAAGCGCCTGGGCCGGCCGATCAAGGACAAGGTGGAAGTGTCGCGCAGCGGACGCGTGCGCCAGACCGCGTTCCGCGCCGACCCGGTGCGCCGTGCCTTCGTGGGCGCGGACGGCGCCGAGGTGATGCGCGAGGTGCCGGGCTCGTTCTACGAGTTCATCACCCGCGACCGCTACGTCGATGACGCGCAGGCGGTCCCGCGCACCGACCTGGGTTTCGATGCCGGCAATGCGCAGGGCATCTTCAAGATGACCGCCGCGGCATGCTGAGGCCAGCCTGACCATGACCGCCGCCTACCCGTTCGTTCCCGCGCTGCGCGAGCCGGAAGGCTCGCCGATCCGCGAGCTGTTCAAGTACCTGTCGGACCCGGAGATGATCTCTTTCGCCGGCGGCTACCCGTCGGCCGCGCTGTTCGATGCCGACGGCATTGGCGCGGCGTCCGCGCAGGTGCTGCGCGAGCGGCCCGCGGAATGCCTGCAGTACGGCGCCACCGAAGGCGCGCCCGTGCTGCGCGACGCCCTGGTTGCGCTGATGGCCGGGCGCGGTGCCGCCGTGACGCGGGACCAGCTGCTGGTCACCAGTGGCTCGCAGCAGGGCTTCGATTTCCTGGTGCGCGCGCTGGTCGAGCCGGGCAGCGTGGTGCTGGTCGAGGAGCCGACCTATTCGGCGACGCTGCAGGCGCTGCGTCTGGCGGGCGCCGACGTGCGCGGCGTGCCGTCCGACCAGCACGGCATGGACGTCGACGCGCTCGCGGCCATGCTGGCCGACGGCGCGGTGCGCCCGCGGCTGATCTACACCGTGCCGACCTTCGCCAACCCGACCGGCGCCACGCTGTCGCCCGAGCGCCGGCTGCGGCTGCTCGAGCTGGCGGCGCGGCACCAGGTGGTGCTGGTCGAAGACGATCCCTATGGCGCGCTGAGCTTCGACGGCACCGCGCCGCCGTCGTTGCTGGCGCTGTGCGACCAGGTGCCCGATGCCCGTCCGTGGCTGGTGCACCTGGCCAGCCTGTCGAAGACGCTGGCGCCCGGCCTGCGCATCGGCTGGATGGTGGCCGCGCCGGAAATCATCCGCCGCGCGGTGATTGCCAAGCAGGTGTCGGATCTCTGCACGCCGCCGTGGATCCAGCTGGCGGTCGCGCAATACCTGGCAGACGGGCGGCTGCCCGCGCAGGTGGAGCGCGAGATCGCGTTCTACCGCGACAAGCGCGACCGGTTGGCCGAGGCGCTGCGGCTGGCTTTTGGCGAGCGCATCCGCTTTGCCTTGCCGGCCGGCGGCATGTTCCTTTGGGCTGCGCTGGAAGGCGTCGACGATGCCGCCGCGCTGCTGCCGCATGCGATCGCGGAGAAGGTGTTGTTCGTGCCCGGCGCCGGCTTCTACGCGCAGCGCCGCGCACGGCCCGCGTTCCGGCTGTCGTTCGCCGGCGCGGCGCCGGAGCAGATCGCCGAAGGCGTGGCGCGGCTGAACAGGGCGGTGGCGCGCCTGGACGCGGCCGGCTGACGCGATAGCGGGTGCGCCGGTGCGCGGTTCATTCGTCGTCCGCCGGCAGCATCCGGCCGCGCCGCGGCATTTCGGAGTCCAGCACCAGGCGGCCATGGACCCGCCCGTTCATGCGCGTGACGTAATGCGTGCACTCTTCCATATGCGCCGACATCAGCGCGCGCACCGTGTCGGCGTCGCGCTGGCGTGCCGCCTCGACAATGCGCTTGTGGAACTTGACGTTGGCCGCGCCGAATTTCTCGTGCTCGCAGGCAGGGGTGTCGTTGCCGAACACCACCAGCTGGCGAATCATCTCGTTGATCAGCTCGCATGAGAACCGCAGCATCGGGTTGGGATTGGCGGCGGCCAGGATGTCGTGGAAGGTCAGGTCTTCCTGGCGCTGGTCCAGCAGCGGCGTCGCGGCCGCGGCCGAGGCCGGGTCGCACAGGTCGATGGTGCGTTCCAGCGCCCGGAAATCGTCATCGGTCAGATGCGGCACCGCGCCGGCGGCCAGTTCCGGCTCCAGCAGCCGGCGCACGGTATAGATGTCGGCAATGCCGACGTCCTTGAAGAACAGGTAGTTCTGCATCAGCTGGAAGGTGCGGTCCAGCGGCACTTCGACGATCGTGCCGCCGCCCGCCGGTCCGGTGCTGACCCGGATCAGCCCTTGCACTTCCAGCGACTTCAGTGCCTCGCGGATGGTGCTCTTGCTGACGGAGAACATCTGCTGCAGCTTGACCTCGTGCGGCAGCTTGTCGCCCGGGCGCAGGTTGCGCTGCGTAATCAGCCGCTTGAGCTCTTCCGCCACCAGGTCCGCGCGCTTCTGCTTGCGGATCTCGATGGTCCCGGTCTTGCCCTCCCGAAACATCGCCATTGCTCTTTCCTTGTCATGCGCCGCAAGCCATGGAGGCCTGGGCGCTTGCATTCTAGCCAAGCGCGCCGGCGCAGGGCCGCGGCTTGCCCCAGCCGCGTGCATGCTGCCCGATTCGCTGGCATTGCCGGGTTCAGCGCGTACCTTTCTGTCCCGCCGTCGCCTCATGCGCGGCGCACGTAGCGCCATGCGCCGAGGGTGCGTAAACCCTGACCTTTCCTTTGTTGACAACGATTCCGGCCGACTCCTAAGATGATTCTATTCTATTTATACGTATAAATAGAATAAACAGGTTCGATTCTTGCTCGGCCAGTGTCGGCGCCGGGCGAAAGTCACCAGCATGTCGGGGAGACGGTGCAGCGCCAGGCCATGGCGTGGCCAGACTTTCGCCCCGTGCAGCCCGATCCCCACATAACGAGGAGTGAGCCTTGAATCGTCGTGACCTGCTGAAACTGGCGGCGCTGTCCGCCGTCCCCACTTCCCTGATCCATGGCCGGAGCGCTTTTGCCGCGGGCGAGGCGCTGGAATTCGGCTGTCCGGTGCCGATGTCGGGCGCCTTCGCCGCCAACGGGAAATTCGCCGACCTGGGCATGCGGCTCGCCCTCGACCAGTACGGACAGGTGCTGGGCCGGCCGCTGCGCTACAGCGTGCTCGACACCGAAGGCAAGCCGGCCACCGCGGTGCGCAAGGTGCAGGAGCTGGCGCAGCAGAAGGCGGCGCGCTATTTCGCCGGCGGCATCCTGTCGTCCGAATCGCTGGCCATGGGCAAGGAGGCGGAAAAGTTCGGCGGCGTGTTCGTCACCACCGCGGGGGCCGACGAGATCACCGGCAAGGACTGCAACCGCGCCACCTTCCGCTGGTCGGTGCCGACCTTCGGCGCGATCGAGCGCACCGTGCGGCCGCTGATCGAATCGATGCCGAAGGCCAAACGCTGGTACACCATCACGCCGCAATATGTGTTCGGCGACGGGCTGCTGTCGGCGGCGAAGGCGATCTTCAAGGAGAAGGGCATCGAGCATGTCGGCAACAGCTACCACGCCCTGACCGAGAAAGAATTCAGCGGCTACCTGACCAATGCGCTGGCCGCCAAGCCGGACGTGCTGCTGATCCTGAACTTCGGCTCGCAGTCCGCCGACACGCTGCGCCAGGCGGTCAGCTTCGGCATGAAGAAGAACACCACCATCCTGCTGGCCTGGGCCTCGGGGCTGGAACAGTTCGAGTCGCTCGGCGCCGACCTGTGCGAGGGCGTTTATTTCGGCGCGCAGTACTGGCACGGCGTCGATACGCCGCTGAACCGCGACCTGGTCAAGCGCACCCAGGCCAAGTTCAAGGCCAATCCCAACTACAGCCTGGCCGGCTCGTACATCTGCACCAAGATCATGGTCGACGGCATGATCAAGGCCGGCAGCGCCGATCCGAAGGCCGTGGTCGCGGCGCTCGAAGGCTTGAAGTACGAGGGCCTGACCGGGCCGGAGGAAATCCGCGCCGCCGACCACCAGGTGCTGAAGAACTACTACCTGCTCAAGGGCAAGGCCAGGTCACGCATGAAGGACAAGGACGACTACGCCGAAATCGTCAGCGTCGGCAAGGCCTTCCTGCCGGTCGAGCAGACCCAGTGCAAGATGGCCTGAGGCCCTGACGCTGCGGGGCCGCCGCCCCGGCGATTCACACACTGAAGCACACCGAAGCACCGTGCCGCGCAGTCAAGCGCGGCATGGCGGCTTCCTACATCCGTACGACTCATGAACGTCTATCTGTTGCAGGTGATCAACGGCGTCGGCATAGGCATGCTCTACTTCTTGCTGGCGGTAGGGCTGTCGATCGTGTTCGGCCTGTTGCGCTTCGTCAATTTCGCGCATGGCGCTTTCTATGCGCTGGGTGCCTACCTCTGCTTCCAGGCGCTGCAGATCGGCATGAACTTCTGGGTGGCGCTGGTATTCGCTCCGATCATCATCGGCGCGCTGGCGTGGCTGACCGAGAAGGTCATGCTGCGCCATGTCTACGCGCAGCCGCACGAGTTCCACATCCTGGTCACGGTGGGACTGGCGCTGGCCATCCAGGAACTCATCATCGTCGGCTGGGGGCCGCTCGGCGTCGACGTGCCGCCGCCGGATGCGCTGCAGGGCGTGGTGATGTGGGGCGACTTCATCTATCCCAAGTACCGGTTGTTCGTGATCGGCTTCACCGGCCTGCTGGCGATCGGGCTGTGGTGGCTGCTGGAAGGTACGCGCCTGGGCAGCGCGGTGCGCGCGGGCAGCGAATCCACCGAGATGGTGTCGCTGCTCGGCATCAATGTGTTCCGGCTGTTCAGCCTGATGTTTGCACTCGGCGCCGCCACCGCGGCGATCGCCGGCGTGCTGGCCGCGCCGATCCGCGGCGCCGAGCCGTTCATGGGTGTCGAGGCGCTGGGCGTGGCCTTTATCGTGGTGGTGGTGGGCGGCATGGGCAGCTTCACCGGTGCGCTGGTGGGGGGCTTGCTGGTCGGCGTGGTGCAGAGCCTGATGAGCACGCTGTGGCCCGAAGGCGCGCGGCTGATGATCTATGTCGCCATGGCCGCGGTGCTGCTGCTGCGTCCGCATGGCTTGCTGGGGAGGGGATGATGGCTATGCAAAGACAATGGCTGTTGCGCTACCGCTTCTGGTGGCTGGCACTCGGCGTCACGCTGCTGCTGCCGCTGACGATGCGCTCCGGCACGCTTGCCACCGAAGTGCTGATCTACGCGATGGCCGCGATGGCGTGCAACCTGCTGCTTGGCTACACCGGCCTGCTTTCGTTCGGCCAGGGCATCTTCTTCGGGTTGGGCAGCTATGCGGTGGGGTTGGCGCTGACCCGCGCCAGCCTGCCAATGCCGCTGGCCCTGCTGCTGGCGATCGCGATCGGCGCGGCCGCCGCGGCGCTGGTGGGCTGGTTTGCGATCCGGCAGCGCGGCACCTACTTCGTGATGCTGACGCTGGCGTTCGCGCAGATGTTCTACTTTCTTGCCTATACCACGCCCGGCATCACCGGCGGCGACAACGGCCTGCTGGATATCCCGCGTCCGCCGCTGTCCGTGGCTGGCCATGCGCTGGTGCCGCTGGCGTCGCCGTGGCAGTTCTACGGCTTTGTCGCGGTACTGTTCCTGGCGGTGTTCCTGGTGGTACTGCGCGTGACCGAGTCGGTGCTGGGCCGCACGCTGCTGGCGATCCGCGACAACGAAGAGCGCGCGCTGGCGGTCGGCTACAACGTCAAGACATTCAAGCTGCTGGCGTTCATGGTCTCGGGCGCGGTGACCGGGCTCGCCGGCGCGCTGCATGCGATGCTGACCGGCATCGCGCCGCTGACCAATATCGACTACCACGCCAGCGAGATGATCCTGGTGATGACCGTGATCGGCGGCACTGGCAACATCTTTGCCTCGGTGCTGGGCGCCGCCTTCTATGTGCTGCTGGCGGACTGGCTGTCGACGCTGTGGCCGCGCTGGCTGATGCTGCTCGGCTTCCTGCTGATCGCGGTCAGCCTGTTCATGCAGCGCGGGCTGTGGGGGCTGGGCGCCACGCTATGGGATCGCCTGCGCGGCG
Organism: Cupriavidus sp. WGlv3; assembly: GCF_023952475.1. Lineage (GTDB taxonomy): Bacteria > Pseudomonadota > Gammaproteobacteria > Burkholderiales > Burkholderiaceae > Cupriavidus > Cupriavidus phytorum. The sequence goes on along the minus strand of NZ_JALHRX010000009.1, from coordinate 121,999 downwards.
TGCGCCGCGCCCCCGTCACGCAAGAGGAACGCGCATGAGCACCGCCACCACACCGATTCTTGAAGCCACCGGCATCGTCAAGCAGTACGGCAAGTTCATGGCGCTGGGCGGGGTCGACCTGCGCGTGATGCCGGGCACGATCCATTCGGTGATCGGACCCAACGGCGCCGGCAAGACCACGCTGTTCCACATGCTGACCGGAACCAAGGAAGTCAGCGCCGGCCGCATCGTCTTCGACGGCAAGGACGTCACGGCCGAAGCCGACTACCAGCGCGTGCAGCGCGGCATCGCGCGCTCGTTCCAGGTCACCAGCCTGTTCCCGAGCCTGCCGGTGCGCGAGAATCTGCGCCTCGCAGCGCTGGGCACGTCGCCGCGCAAGGCCATGAGCGGATGGCGCCTGCCGGTGGGCGAACTCGCCTGCGGCGAGGTGGTCGACCAGGTGCTGGAACGGCTGGAACTGGCGCGCGTCGCCGACAGCGCGGCGGGCGTGCTGTCGCACGGTCAGCAACGCCGCCTGGAAGTCGGCATGGCGCTGGCGGCGCGGCCGCGCGCGATCTTCCTGGACGAACCGACCTCGGGCATGGGCGTGGACGACCTCGGCGCGATGAAGCGGCTGATCCGCGGGCTGGCGCAGGACCACACCGTCGTGCTGATCGAACACAACATGGACATCGTCATGGATATCTCGGACACCGTCACCGTGATGCAGCAAGGCAAGGTGCTGATGGAAGGGCCGCCCGCGGCCGTGCGCGGCGACCCGCGCGTGCGTGCCGCGTATCTCGGCAACATGATCACCGGAGGCAAGGGATGATGCTCGACGTACAGGAGATCCATGGCTACTACGGCAAGAGCCATGTGCTGCAGGGCGTGTCGCTGGCGGTCGGCGAAGGCGAGCTGGTGACGCTGCTGGGGCGCAACGGCGCCGGCAAGTCGACCACGCTCAAGGCCATCGCCGGCGTGGTCGAGCCCAAAGGCGGGCGCGTGATCTTTCGCGGCAAGGAGGTTGCCGGCATGGCGCCGCACCGGATTGCCGCCGAAGGCCTGTGCCTGGTGCCCGAGCATCGCGGCATCTTCAAGCTGCTGACGGTGGAAGAGAATCTCAAGCTGGCCGCGCGCCGCGATTCGCCGTGGCAGCTGCAGGACATCTACCGCATCTTCCCGCGCCTGCGCGAGCGGCGCGGCAACGGCGGTGCGCAGCTGTCCGGCGGCGAACAGCAGATGCTCGCGATCGGGCGCGCCATGATGAACCATCCGCGCCTGCTGATGCTCGACGAGCCGGTCGAAGGGCTGGCCCCGGTGATCGTGGAAGAGATCGTGGCGCAGCTCAAGGTCATCAAGGCCGCCGGGGTGCCGATCCTGCTGGTCGAGCAGAACCTCGAGGTCTGCACGCAGCTGGCCGACCGCCACGTGATCATCGAGCAGGGCAGGGTGGTCTACACCGGCAGCAACGACGCGTTCCGCGCCGACGAGGCGGTCAAGGACCGCTATCTCGGCGTCGGCCTGGCGGCCTGAACCATGAGAAATGACATGACGACATTGCAAGCAGCGCGCGCGGCAGCGGCGAGTGCCGGCGCACGCGCCGACCTGCGCATCGACGGCCAGCGCCTGTGGGACACCCTGATGCGCCTGTCCACCATCGGCGCCACGCCCAAGGGCGGCGTTTGCCGGCTGGCGCTGACCGACCTGGACCGGCAAGGCCGCGACTTCTTTGTTGCCGAAGCCAAAGCCGCCGGATGCACGGTCCGCGTCGATGCCCTCGGCAATATCTTTGCGCGGCGCGCCGGCCGCGACCATGCCCTGCCGCCGGTGATGACCGGCAGCCATATCGATACCCAGCCGACCGGCGGCAAGTTCGACGGCAACTATGGCGTGTTCGCCGGCATCGAAGTGCTGCGCACGCTGGCCGACGCCGGCATCGTCACCGATGCCCCGCTCGAGGTCGCAGTCTGGACCAACGAGGAAGGCTCGCGCTTCGTGCCGGTGATGATGGGCTCGGGCGCGTTCATCGGCGAGTTCGCGCTGGCGGACGTGCTGCAGCAGCGCGACCGCGACGGCATCAGCGTCGGGCAGGCGCTGCAGGCCATCGGCTATGCCGGGCCCGAGCCGGTCGGCGCGCGCCCGGTCGGCGCCTACTTTGAAGCGCATATCGAGCAGGGGCCGGTGCTGGAGGCCAACGACACCACCATCGGCGTGGTCACCGGCGCGCTCGGCCAGCGCTGGTATGACGTGGTGCTGGCCGGCATGGAAGCGCATGCGGGCCCCACGCCGATGGCGTTGCGCAAGGATGCGCTGCTGGCGGCGTCCGAGCTGGTCGGCATCGTCAACCGCATCGCACTCGATCATCCGCCGCATGGCCGCGGCACGGTGGGTTGCCTGGCCGTGCATCCCGATTCGCGCAATGTCATCCCCGGCAAGGTGACGATGACGGTGGACCTGCGCGCCGGCGACGACACGGTGCTGTCCGCGATGGACGCGGCACTGCGTACCCAGGTTGCCGGGCTGGCGGCGCGCAGCGGCATCGCCATCGATCTGCAGCAGGTGGTGTACTTCCCGCCGCAGCCGTTCGATGCGCGGCTGGTCGAGGCCGTGCGCGGCGGCGCGCAACGGCTCGGCCATTCCGCCATGGACGTGATCAGCGGCGCCGGCCATGACGCGGTCTACCTGGCCCGCGTCGCCCCGGCGGCGATGATCTTCGTGCCATGCAAGGACGGCATCAGCCACAACGAAATCGAAGACGCGCGGCCCGAGCACCTCGAGGCCGGCTGCAACGTGCTGCTGCACGCCATGCTCGATGCCGCCACGCGGCCATGACACCGGAACGGACTGCCCGATGAAGATCCTGATTGCCCGACTCAACCACGAGACCAACACTTTTTCACCGGTGCCGACGCCGCTGGCTGCGTTCGCGCCGGCCTATGGCGACGCCGCCTATCGCGCCGCCAGGGGCACCCGCACCGCCGCCGCCGCCTTCATCGACCTGGCCGAGGCCGCCGGCGCCGAGATCGTGGTGCCGGTGATCGCCGGCGCCAACCCGAGCGGACGCGTCGCCGCCGACGCCTACACCTACCTGTGCGACACCATCATCGCGGCGGCCCACGGCTGCGATGCGGTAATGCTCGACCTGCATGGCGCGATGGTGGCCGAAAACAGCGACGACGGCGAAGGCGACCTGCTGCGGCGCCTGCGCGGCGTGCTGCCGCATGCGCCGTTCGCGGTTGCCCTTGACCTGCACGGCAACATCACGCAGACGCTGGTCGACCATGCCGACATCGCGGTCAGCTTCAAGACCTATCCCCACGTAGACATGTATGAAACCGGCGCACACGCTGGCCGGCTGCTGCTCGACATGATCGCGGGACGCGTGCGGCCGGTGATGGCGTGGCGGCGCCCGCCGCTGATCACGCACACCTTGCGCAGCCGCACCGACGAAGGCGCCATGCTGCGCGCCGTGGCGCTGGCGCGCGAGGCCGAGCGCGACGGCATACTGGCGGTGTCGGTGCTGGCCGGCTTCGGCCTGGCCGATATCGCCGCGCCATGCCTGAGCGTGATCGTCGTCGGCGACGGCGACCAGGCCAAGGCCGACGAGGTCGCCAGCCGGATCGCGGCGCAGGCGTGGTCCGAGCGCGATGCCTTTGCCTACCAGGCGGAGCCGCTCGCCAGCTCCATCGCGCGCGCCGCACAGCTTGCCGACAGCGCCGGCAGTGCTGACGCGAGGCCGGTACTGTTGCTCGACCATGGCGACAATTGCATGTCCGGCGGCACCTGCGACAACATGGCGGTGCTGCACGAAGCGCTGGCGCAAGGACTGACCGGCATCGCGGTCGGGCCCGTATGCGACCCGGAGGCAGTGGCGGCGCTGGTCGACGCCGGCGTCGGCGCCCGCATCACGCTGCCGGTCGGCGACAAGGTGGCGTTGCCCCAGCTGGAGGTCTATCCGCAAAGCATGCCGCTGACCGGCACGGTCGCGGCGATCAGCGACGGCGAGTACACCATCACCGGACCGACCTACACCGGGCAACGCGTCCGCATGGGACGCACCGCCTTGCTCGACATCGGCGCGGCGCAGGTGATCGTGACCGAGACCCCGCAAGAGCACTGGGACCTGGGGATCTTCACCCATATCGGCGTTGATCCGCATCGGGCCAGGTTCCTGCTGCTGAAGTCGCGCATGTACTGCCGGCCGGTGTTCGTGCCGATTGCCAAAGCGGTGGTGGAGTGCGACGGGGAGGGGGTTACCAGTTCGCGCTATGAGCGGTTTCCGTTCCGGCGGGTCAAAAGGCCGGTTTATCCGCTGGACGATACGGCAGCCTGGGTGGGATAGGAGGGCTTGGGGGGAAGCTTTTCGCGAGTTTGCGCGACAGCGCTCAACGCCCCTTGAAAATCGGGTGCCGCGCGCAAACCGACAGCACGATCCGTTCGGACTGCACCAGGTAGTCGTTAAGGGCCGCGGCGCACTCCGCCAGCTTGCCCGATTCGAACAACTGCAGGATGTGCTGGTTCATCTCGACATAAGGGCCATGCAGGAATTCCGGATCCTGCAGCAAGCCGAAAGCCAGGCGCAGTTCGGCCAGCAGGTGGGAGAACATCACGTTCAGCCGCTCGCTGTCGGCCAGTTCCACGATGGCCATGTGGAATTCCATATTGGCGGTGCCGGCCCCTTGCCAGTCGCCGTTGTCGCGGCAGCGCAGTCCCATTTCCACCGCTTCGCGCATGTGCTTCCTGGCCGGATGGCTGGGGTAGGCCTGGGCAATCGCCTGGCATTCGATCATGCGGCGCACGCGGTAGATATCGATGATGGCCGCGATGCTCGGAATCGCCACGGATACCCCGCGGTTGGGCTCGTGCTTGAGCAATCCTTCCTTGGTCAGCACGCGAAAGGTTTCCCGCAAGGTATTGCGCGAGATCTGCAGGCTTTCGCTTAGCGCCGCTTCCGACAAGCGCTGCCCCGGCGCGAAGTCGCCACGCACGATGCGCTGGCGCATCTGTTCCGTGACCCGCTCGGCCAAATTTCTTATGTCAGTACTGGTGGTCATGTTGGCTTGAATGGGGCCGGCTGGTACCGGGATGCCCTGGGCCAGGATGTTAGCGCACTTTGTTGAACAATATACACATGATTGGTGCCAACCTCGCCTTCCCCGCTGGCTTAGGTGTATACCACGATCGATCCAGTCAAAATATTGTTCAACAATGTGTTCAAGGTGGTTGAGTGATGCGTGCAGATATATCAACACGGCATGCATTTTGCTAAACAGCGCTGGGAAGCAGCGCCGCTGGTTAGTGTTACCGCTCGCTACCGGAACATCGTCGTGACGACGGCTCGATGAGCCTGGTACACGCTTTATCCCTACCAGTGAGCGCAAACCATGTGGCTTAAAGAAACAACCCGGGCAGAGCGCAAGACGCTCTTTGCCGCCTTCGTCGGCTATGGCGTCGATGCATTCGACTACATGATCTACACCTTCATGATTCCCACCTTCATCCTGGTGTGGGGCATGACCAAGGCCGAGGCTGGCTACATCGCGACGGGCGCGCTGATCAGCTCGGCCGTCGGCGGCTGGCTGGCCGGCATCCTGGCCGACAAATACGGCCGCGTGCGGATCCTGCAGCTGACCGTGCTCTGGTTCAGCTTCTTTACCTTCCTGAGCGGATTCACCCAGTCGCCGGAGCAGCTGTTCGTGACCCGCATGCTGCAAGGCCTCGGGTTCGGCGGCGAATGGTCGGTCGGTTCGGTACTGATCGCCGAGATGATCCGTGCGCGCCACCGCGGCAAGGCCGTGGGTCTGGTGCAAAGCAGCTGGGCCGTCGGCTGGGGCCTGTCGGCGATTGCCTTCTGGGCCATCTATGCGGCGTTCGACCAGCAATACGCATGGCGCGTACTGTTCTGGACCGGCGTGCTGCCGGCGATCTTTATCCTCTATATCCGCCGCAATATCAGCGAACCCGCGGTGTATCAGGAAACCAGGGCCAAGCTGGCACGCACCGGGCAAAGCAATAACTTCATGCTGATCTTCAAGCCGGGCGTGCTGCGCGTCACGGTGCTGGCCAGCCTGCTGGCGACCGGCATGCAAGGTGCCTACTACTCGGTAACGACGTGGCTGCCCACCTACCTGAAGATGGAGCGCAACCTGTCCGTGCTCAACACCAGCGGCTACCTGATGGTGCTGATCGCGGGCTCCTTCGCCGGTTACCTCACCAGCGCCTGGCTGTCCGACCATCTGGGGCGCCGGCGTTGCTTCATGCTGTTCGCGGTGAGCGCGGCCAGCCTCGTGATCTGCTATACGCAGCTGCCGATCACCGACGCGGCGATGCTGCTGCTGGGCTTCCCGCTGGGCTTCTTCCTGTCGGGCATCTTCTCGGGCATGGGGGCTTACCTGACGGAGCTCTATCCGAGCCATATCCGCGGTTCCGGCCAAGGTTTTTCCTACAACTTCGGCCGCGCGGTCGGCTCTGTGTTCCCGGCCATGATCGGACATATGAGCGCGACGATGTCGCTGGGCGTCGCCATCGGTTATCTCGCCGCCGGCTCCTATGGGCTGGTCGTTGTCGCCTGCCTGCTGTTGCCGGAAACGCAGGGGCGCGAACTGCTCGGCGAAGCCGAGCCTGGCACTGATGAACCGGCTGACGCGGCAACTTCGCGCACGGTAGCCTGACATCATGCAGGTCGACCTCAACGGCGACCTGGGCGAGAGCTTCAGCGCATGGAGCATGGGCAACGATGCCCCCATGCTGGATATTGGCAGCAGCGCCACCTGAAATCACTGGAGAAACACAACATGCAAGCTTCCGCACCGGAGCGCGCCACGGCCGCCGCGGACGCCATCCGTGCCGCCCGCGCAGCGCGCGCTAGCTATCGCGCCGGCACGGTGCAGCCCACCGCCGGCATTGCGCCGGGCATGACGCAAACCAACATGATCGCGTTGCCGCGCGACTGGGCCTGGGACTTTCTGCTGTACGCGCAGCGCAACCCGAAGGCTTGTCCCGTGCTCGACGTGACCGAGGCAGGCGCATACCAGACCGCGCTCGCGCAGGGGGCTGACCTGCGCACCGATATTCCGTTGTATCGCGTCTGGCGCGACGGCAAGCTGGCGGAGGAAGTGGCGGATGCCACGGCGCTGTGGTCCGCGCAGCCGGACCTGGTCACCTTCCTGATCGGCTGCAGCTTCACCTTTGAAACGCCGCTGCAAGAGGCCGGCATCGAGGTGCGGCATATCGCCGACGGCTGCAACGTGCCGATGTACCGCACCAACCGCCAGTGCCGGCCCGCTGGCCGCCTGCATGGCGAGATGGTGGTGTCCATGCGGCCCATCCCCGCGCATCGGGTTGCCGACGCGGTTTGCATCACCGCGCGCTTCCCGTCGGTACACGGCGCGCCGGTCCATGTCGGCGATCCGGCCGCACTGGGCATTGCCGATATCGCCAAGCCCGACTTCGGCGACGCGGTACGGATCGAGCCGGGCGAGATCCCGGTGTTCTGGGCCTGCGGCGTCACGCCCCAGGCGGCCGTGATGGCGTCCGGCGTGCCGTTTGCCGTGACCCATGCGCCGGGCCACATGTTAATCACCGACGTGCCTGACAGCGCGTATCACGTTTAAGACCGCCGGGTCACTGCGGAGCTCGTTTTGCGTTTCCTGCCCGTTACCTCTAATGCGCTGCTGGTGGAGCTGGCCGACCTGGACCAGACCCTGGCCTTGCTGGCCTCGCTGCAGCGCGATCCCCTTTGCGGCGTGGACGAGTTGGTGCCTGCCGCACGCACGATCCTCGTCCACTTCCGCCCGTCGGCCACCAGCGCCGCCGCGCTGGTGCGGTCCATCGCCGCGCGCGACCTGTCGCAGCGCGTCGAGCGCAGCAGCGTGCTGGTCGAGATCCCGGTGCGTTACGACGGCGAGGACCTGGCCGAGGTTGCGCACCTGTTGGGCATTACGCCCGACGAAGTGGTGCGCCGCCACGCCGGCAGCGAGTACACCGTTGCCTTTACCGGCTTTGCTCCCGGCTTTGCCTACCTGAGCGGCGGCCACCCCAGCCTCGACGTGCCGCGCCGAAGCACGCCACGCACGCGCATTCCGGCCGGCGCCGTGGGCCTGGCCGGTACCTTCAGCGGTGTGTATCCGCAGGCCAGCCCCGGCGGCTGGCAGATCATCGGCATTACCCCGGTGGCAATGTGGGACCTGGGCCGCGAACAGCCCGCGCTGCTGCAACCCGGCTATCGCGTGCGTTTTGTCGAGATCGCCACGCTCGATGGCGCGTTCGATACCGCCAGCGTTGGCGGGACGGTGCCCGATGTTTCCCCGGCGGCCGATCTCGGCAGCCACCCAAGCGCTGCGCGCGGCGCCGCCGCCCTGAAGGTGAAGGGGACGGGATTGCTGACCGTGTTCCAGGATCTGGGCCGCCACGGCCAGGCCGGGCAGGGCGTCTCGGCCTCGGGCGCGATGGACCAGGCGGCCCTCAAGACAGCCAACCGGCTGGTGGGCAACCGCAGCGACGGCGCCGCGCTCGAGACCGTGGGCGGCGGCCTGCAACTGCAGAGCCACGGCGAAACCGTGCTGGCGGTCACCGGCGCCGATGCACCGCTGACGGTGCGCACTACCGATGGCCGGCAATGGAGCGTCCCGAGCCACCAGGCCGTGGCGCTCGCCGCTGGCGACACACTGAGCATCGGCCAGCCCGTTGCCGGCGCCCGTTGCTATGTGGCGGCACGCGGCGGCTTTGCCGTTGCGCCGGTGCTGGGCAGCTGCGCCACCGACACACTGGCCAACGTCGGCCCCGCCCCGCTGAAAGTGGGCGACGTGCTGGGCCTGTTGCCCGCGCCGGCGGGCGCCGTGGTCGGCATGCCAACGCAGCCCGCCCCCGACCTTCCCAACATCGAACAGGAGGTGGTGCTCGACGTAGTGCTGGGTCCCCGCACCGACTGGTTCACGCGCGAGTCCGTGGCGCGCTTCGCCGCGCAGCGCTGGCAGGTCACGCCGCAGTCCAACCGCGTGGGTTTGCGCCTGGCCGGCGAAATGCCGCTGGAGCGCGCCATCCCCGGCGAATTGCCCAGCGAGGGCACCGCCCTCGGCGCGCTGCAGGTGCCGCCCAGCGGCCAGCCCGTGCTGTTCCTGGCCGACCACCCGCTGACCGGCGGCTATCCCGTGATCGGCGCGGTGGCACCCCACCACCTGGACCGCGCTGGCCAGATCCCGGTGGGCGCCTGGCTGCGCTTCAACCCGATCGGCGCCTTCGCAGAACTGAACTCGACTGAACTGCAGCCGTCTGCGCGCCTGAGCGCGCACACCAACCGAGATTTGCGATGAAGAAAGTCCTGATTGCCAACCGCGGCGAGATCGCCGTCCGCATCATCCGCGCCTGCGCCGACTATGGCGTGGGATCCGTCGCCGTCTATGCCAACGCCGATATCGACGCGCTGCATGCGCGCCTGGCCGACGAGGCTTACGGGCTGGACGGCGAGCGCCCGGCGGACACCTACCTGAACATCCCCAGGCTGCTCGATATCGCGCGCCGCAGCGGTGCCGATGCCGTGCATCCCGGCTACGGCTTCCTGTCGGAAAGCGAAGCCTTTGCCCGGGCGGTGATCGATGCCGGTCTGATCTGGATCGGCCCGTCGCCGGAGACGATCGCCCGGCTCGGCGACAAGGTGGAAGCGCGCAAGATCGCTTTGCAGGTCGGCGCCCCGCTGGTCGCCGGCACGCCCGACCCGGTCACGGACGCCAACGAGGTACTGGCCTTTGCCGACAAGCACGGCCTGCCGATCATCATCAAGGCCGCCTTCGGCGGCGGCGGCCGCGGCATGAAGATCGCCTGGCGCATGGATGAGGTGGAGGAGCTGTACGCCTCGGCCGTGCGCGAGGCGGTCACGGCCTTTGGCCGCGGCGAGTGTTTCGTTGAGCAGTTCCTCGACAAGCCGCGCCATATCGAAGCGCAGGTGCTGGCCGATATGCATGGCAATGTGGTGGTGCTGGGCACGCGCGACTGCTCGCTGCAGCGTCGCAACCAGAAGCTGGTGGAAGAAGCGCCGGCACCATTCCTGAGCGACGCGCAGCGCTCGCGCATCCACGCCGCCGCGCGCGACATCTGCGCCGCCGCCGGCTATACCAGCGCCGGCACCGTCGAATTCCTGCTCAGCACCGGCGGTGCGATCTCCTTCCTGGAGGTCAACACCCGGCTGCAGGTCGAACACCCCGTGACCGAGCAGACCACGGGCGTTGACCTGGTGATCGAGCAACTGCGCGTGGCTGACGGCCTGCCGCTGTCGATCACCGAAACGCCGGTACCGCTGGGCCATTCGATCGAGTTCCGCATCAACGCAGAAGACGTGGGCCGCGGCTTTCTTCCCACGCCAGGCCCGGTGCAGCGCTTCGACGCCCCGTCTGGGCCCGGCGTGCGCGTGGATTCGGGTGTGCAATCGGGCTCGGTGGTGCCTGGCACGTTCGATTCGCTGATGGCCAAGCTGATCGTGACCGGCGCGACGCGCGCACAGGCGCTGGCACGCGCGCGCCGCGCGCTGCGCGAGTTCCGCATCGAAGGCGTGGCGTCGGTGCTGCCGTTCCACCGTGCCGTGATCGACCACGCCGATTTCCTCGGCGCGGATGGCTTCAAGGTGCACACGCGCTGGATCGAGTCCGACTTCGCCGAGCCGCTGGCAGCGGCCGCACGCGCCGAGCCCCGGCACGATGGCAGCCTGCTGCGCACCGCCATCGAGATCGACGGCCGTCGCATGGTGCTCGGCCTGCCGGCGCAACTGCTGCGCGGCCTGGCCGAGGCGCCGGCGCAGGACAGTGCCACGACACCGGCGCAGGCGGCAGCCACCAACGCCGCCGATCTGCCGTCCCCGATCGCCGGCACCGTGCAGGCCTGGAAGGTGGCAGTCGGCGATGAGGTCAACGAAGGCGACCTGATCGCCGTGATGGAGGCGATGAAGATGGAGATGCAGGTCCACGCGCATCGCGCCGGCCGCGTAACGTGGCAGGCGGCCGCGGGCACCTTCCTGGCGGCGGGGACGCGGCTGGCAAATATCGAGTGACTTCAGTCCATCACAAGACCGGTGATCCCTCTCACCCCCGCAAAGCCACCTCCCGCAACCACTCCGCAAAGCCCCGGATCAACCGCTGCTTGGGATTATCCCCACGCCAGACGATGTAGCAGTTATGGCTGGCCGGAAAACTGTCCGCCAGCGGCCGCACCAGCCGGCCCGCGGCGATGGCCTCGCGCGCCAGCAAGCCCCGCGTAAGGGCCAACCCCATCCCGCTGGCCGCGGCTTCGATCAGCAGCGCGCGGCAGTCGAACACGATGCCGTCCTCGGGCTCGTCCAGTACCACGCCCGCGGCGGCGCCCCACTGCGACCAGCGGAAACGCGCGTGCCGCAGCCGCGGCAGGTGCGCCGCATCGGCCGCGGTCATGCCGGCATGCCGCTGGGCGAAGCCGGGGCTGCAAACCACGATGATGTCGTCGTCCAGCAGCTTCAGGCACTGGTAGCCAGTGAAGGGCGCGGGGCCGTAGCGCAGGCTGACGTCGAGGTCGGATCGGGCAAAGTCGGGGTCCCCGGTGCTGGCGGCGATGGACAGGTCCAGGCCGGGAAGCGCCTCGCGCAACTGCGGCAGCCTGGGCACCAGCCAGGCGCCGGCCAGTTCGGGGCTGACATTGACATGCAGCGACTGGCGCTCGCGCGCGCGGCGCTCGGCCGCGCCGGCCAGTGACAGCTCCACCGCGCGCAGGGCGCGATCGAGGTCGTCGGCGAGTTCACGGCCGGTGGCGGTCAGCTCCAGCTGCCGGCCGGCGCGCAGGAACAGGGTGCAGCCCAGCTGTGACTCCAGCGCACGGATATGCCGGCTGATGGCGCCATGCGTCACGCACAGCGCATCGGCCGCGCGCGTCATGCTGCCGGTGCGCGCGGTGGCGGCAAAGGCCTGCAGCACTTGCATCGAGGGGAGCCTGCGGATCATGGCTGTGATCTTGCCTCACAGGTGCTGGCAAAACAAGTCGATTGTCCCGCCATGCCGCCCGGCCGATACTGGCTCGCAGCCGAACCGGCCGCCCCGAAGCCGGTGCGCAACGAGGAGACCCCCATGAAACTGCAGTTGAAGATCAACGGCAAGCGCCACGCCGTCGAGGCCGAACGCGACATGCCCCTGCTGTGGGTGCTGCGCGATTACCTGGGCTATACCGGCACCAAGTTTGGCTGCGGTGCCGGCCTGTGCGGCGCCTGCACCGTGCATGTCGACGGCAAGGCGGTGCGCGCCTGCATCACGCCTGTCGGCAGCGTGGCGCGGGCCGACATCACTACCATCGAAGGATTGTCGGCCGACAATTCGCACCCGGTCCAGCGCGCGTGGATTGCCGAACAAGTGCCGCAGTGCGGCTATTGCCAGTCGGGCATGATCATGGCCGCCTGCGCGTGGCTGAAGGACAACCCGTCGCCACGGCCCGAGGAGATCCGCGCCGGCATCACCAACCTGTGCCGCTGCGGCACCTATCCGCGCATCGAACGCGCCATCCTGCGCGCCGCCACCGCGCAGAACGCGGGCGACCCCAAGGGGAGGGCGTCATCGTGAGCCATCTCCACTCAAGCCGCCGCCGTTTCCTGCAAGCCGCCGGCGCCATGCCCGCGGCGCTGGTGCTGGGTTTTCACCTGCCGCTGGCGAAGGCCGCCGAGGCCCGCGCGCCCGCGCGCGACCCGGACGACGTCAACGCCTGGCTGCGCATCGATGCCGACGGCGGCGTGACCATCATGGTGCCGTCGGCCGAGCTGGGGCAGGGCGTGATGACCTCCGCCCCCATGCTGATCGCCGAAGAGCTCGAGTGCGACTGGCGCCAGGTGCGCGCCGAGCTGGCACCGACCGACCCGGTCTACAACAACCGCATGTTCAAGGTGCAGGCCACCGCCAGCAGCACCTCGGCGCGCTGGTCGTTCGAGCCGCTGCGCCGCATCGGCGCCACCGCGCGCGAAATGCTGCGCGAGGCCGCCGCGCAAAGCTGGGGCGTGCCGGTGGCGCAGTGCCGCGCGGTGCAGGGCGTGGTGCGGCACCAGCCCAGCGGGCGCACGCTCGGCTACGGTGCGCTCGCCGCGCGCGCGGCCACGCTGCCGCGCCCGGCCAGCGTGGTGCTGAAGGACCCACGCGACTGGAAGCTGCTGGGCCGCCCGACGGACCGGCTCGACATTCCGCTGAAGACGCGCGGCGCCGCGGTGTTCGGGGTCGACGTCAAGGTGCCGCGCATGCTGGTCGGTTCGGTGATGGGGTGCCCGGCCTTCGGCGGCACGCTGCGCCGGGTCGATGCCCGGCCAGCGCTGGCAGTGCGCGGCGTGCGGCGCGTGGTGCCGCTGGACGACGCGGTGGTGGTGCTGGCCGACAGCTACTGGACCGCGCGCAAGGGCCTGGCCGCGCTGCAACCGGACTGGCAGCTGCCGCAAGGCAAGCCGGCCAGCGACGCGGCGCTGATGGCCGGCTATCGCGATGCCGCGCGCGGCGCCTCGGCGGTAGCGCTGCGCCAAGGCGATCCTGACACGCAGGTGCAGGGCGCACAGGCCTACACCGCCGAATACGAGGTGCCATACCTGGCCCACGCCACCATGGAGCCGATGAACGCCACCGCCGACGTGCGCGCCGACCGCGCCGAGATCTGGGGCCCGACCCAGGTCTGCGGCGAGATCGCGCAGCGGCTGTCGGGCGTGCTGGGGCTGCCAGCCGACCGCATCGCCGTGCATGGAACCTTCGTCGGCGGCGGCTTCGGCCGGCGCGAGGAGTTCGATGTCTTGGTCCAGGCCGCGCTGGCATCGAAGGCGGCGGGGCAGCCGGTCAAGCTGATCTGGTCGCGCGAGGAAGACATCCAGCACGACTTCTACCGCCCCGCGGCGGCAGCGCGCTTCAGCGCGGTGCTGGCACCGGACGCGGCCGGCATCCGCGCGCTGGATGCGCGCCTGGCCTGCTCGTCGATCAATGTCCGCAACTTCCCGGACCGGGTCAAGGGCGGGGTCGACCCGAAATCGGTCGAAGGGGTGGTGGACCTGCCTTACGCGCTGGCCCACGTCGCCGTGCGCCATGCGATGGTCAATACCGCCGTGCCGGTGGGCTTCTGGCGCGGCGTGGGCTATACGCAGAACACCTTCTTCGCCGAAAGCTTTATCGACGAGCTGGCCCATCACGCCAAAGCCGATCCGCTGCAGTTCCGACTGAACCTGCTGGCCGACCGACCGCGGCCGGCGCGCTTGCTGCAGCGCCTGGCGCAGCACGTCGGCTGGGGCAGCGCGCCGGCAGGGCGCTTCCACGGCGTGGCGCTGTCGCAGGCGTGGGGCTCGCTGTGCGCGACGGTGGTGGAGTTGTCGGTGCAGGGCCAGCGCATCACGCTGCATCGTATCGTCAACGCCATCGACTGCGGCACCGTGATCAACCCGGCGACGGTCGAGCGCCAGCTCGAGGGCGCCAGCATCTGGGGCCTGAGCGCGGCCATGACGGGCGCCATCACCATTGCCGACGGCCGCGTGCAGCAATCCAATTTCCACGACTATCCGCTGTTGCGGCTGGCGCAGACGCCGCGCTTCGAGGCGGTGCTGGCGCCCAGTGGCGAGCGCATCGGTGGCGTGGGCGAGTCGGCGGTGCCGACGCTGGCGCCGGCGCTGGCCAATGCGCTGTTTGCCGCGACCGGCCAGCGCCTGCGCTCGCTGCCGCTGGTGCGGCACGGGTTCGAGCTGGCGTAGCGGGGCGCGGTACGTCCGCAAGTGATGCCGCTGCCACGATCGCTGGGACCATCATGACGTGGCGGGCGCGGCGCTGTGTGTCATACCACGCACGGCGCCCTACGCCCCGGGCGCGGTTCTTCCCTACACTGGAGCATGGCGCCTTGTCGCCGCCCAGGGGAAGATACCTATGCCGCCCGAGCCTGTCCAAGCCAAGCCCGTGGCGCTGGCCTTGCAAGGCGGCGGCATGCATGGCGCGTTTACCTGGGGCGTGCTGGACCGCCTGCTGGAAGATGGCCGGCTGGTGGTCGAGGGCGTCAGCGCCACCAGCGCCGGCGCGATGAACGGCACGGTGCTGGCCTATGGCCTGATGCAGGGCGGCAGCGAAGGCGCGCGCCAGGCCCTGCATGACTTCTGGCAGGCCATCGCGCACTCTGCGCAGCGCTTCAACCCGTTGCGCTGGCTGCCGTGGTTCAAGGGCAGCCATACGCTGGGGCTGAACCATTCGCCGCTGTACGCCATGGCCGAGATCACGCTGCGGCTGCTGTCGCCGTACCAGTTCAACCCGGGCAATGCCAATCCGCTGCGCGACGTGCTGCTCGGCCAGGTGGATTTCGCGGCGCTGCGCGCGCATTGCCCGATCCGGCTGTACCTGTGCGCGACCAATATCGAGACCAGCCGCATCCGCATCTTTGCGCAGGAAGAGCTGAGCGTCGACGCGGTGCTGGCCTCGGCCTGCGTGCCCACGCTGTTCCAGGCGGTCAGCATCGACGGCCAGCATTACTGGGACGGCGGCTATGTCGGCAACCCGGCGATCTTCCCGCTGATCTATCACTGCGAGACCCACGATGTCGTGATCGTCCACATCAACCCGATCGTGCGCCGCGGCGTGCCGACCACGGCGGCGGAGATCCTGAACCGGGTCAACGAGGTCAGCTTCAATTCGTCATTGATGCGCGAGATGCGAGCGATCGGCTTCGTTACCACGCTGATCCAGCAGGGCAAGATCGACCGCAACGAGATGAAGGAGATGTGGATCCATTCGATCCGCTCGGACGAGACCATGGCCACGCTCGGGGTCTCGACCAAGTACAACGCCGACTGGGACTTCCTGTGCAGGCTGCGCGACCAGGGCCGCCAGGCCGCCACGCTCTGGCTGGAGCGCAACTATGACTGCGTAGGCCAGCGCTCCAGCGTCGATATCACCGGGGAATTCCTGTAGGCGCCGGCCGGGCCAGCCGCCAGGCCAGATTGGCACGGGCCTGCGCCTCGTAGCGGGACCGGAACAGGTCGGTGGCATAGATGCGGGGACTGGCCAGCAGGCGCTGCAGGAAGGCCCGTTCGGCGGCGTCATAGGCGCCATCGTCCAGGTCGGTGCGCTCGGCGCGCAGGCGCGCGCCGTTGTCTTCGAAGCGCGCGCGGCTGTATCCCAGCGCGGCCAGGTCGATGTCGGCGGTGAAGCGCCCGGCCAGGCTGGCGGGCACGTCGGCGTGCGTGGTCTCCAGGATCAGTGCGGCCACGCGTGCGGCGGTGCCGACCGTGCCGGCCGACCAGTGCTGCAGCCACGCCGCACTGCGCGCTTCGTTGTCGGCGGCGCCGGGCACGTAGATGACGTCATGGCACCACAGCGCCAGTTCGACGTCGGCGGCATCCGGTATCGCGCTGCGCGCCCAGTCGAGGTCGCGCAGGCAGCGCCGCACATGGTCCAGGGTGTGGTAATGCCGGGTCGGCTCGCCGTAGCAGCGCGCCAGGTCGGCATAAGCGTCGGCCGCGCGGGTGCCGCCCGCCAGGGTCCAGAGCGCGACAAAGCGCTCTTGCAGCGGGTTGGCGGCGGCGGTGCTCATGCGCGCGCCGGGCCCGGGTCGCGGGCCGCGTCGTTGTTGGCAAGCTCGGCCAGCTCGGCAAGCAAGGCCTGCGCCTCCTGCCAGTCGGCGCCATCGGTGCCCTCGCTGAAGCTGCCGTGGATGCGCGCCAGCGCTTCGCGCGCGGCGTCGCCCTTGCCCTGGCGCTGCCACAACCGGGCCAGGCTGAGCGCGGCCTGCAGTTCCAGCGGCCTGGCGCCCTGGCCGTGGGCGACCGCGAGCGCGCGCTGGAAGCAGGCCTCGGCTTCATGGCTGGCGGCCGCGCCGGCATCGGGCGCGGCCAGCTGCAGCAGCAGGTCGCCGCGCAGCCGATAGACGGCGGCTTCATCGAGCCGTTCGCCGGTCTCTTCGATCATGGCCTGCGCGCGCGTCAGCACGTCAAGCGCGGCGGCGGGCTGGCCGGCCTTGCCGCAGGCCTCGGCCAGCATCGCCAGCAGGTTCGGCATGCCGAGTTCGCCGCCGGTTTTCTCGTAAGCGGCCAGGCCCCGTCGCATCAGCGCAATGCCTTCCTCGTGGCTGCCCTGCTCGGACAGCGCCCAGCCCTGCAGCACGGTGCCCCAGGCCAGGTAGATCGGGAAGCCCTGTTCGCAGGAAATGGCAATGGCGGCTTCCGCAAACTCCCTGGCCTGCGCGGGATTCCGGCGCCAGCGGTACTGTTCCGCCGCAAACACCAGGCACAGCGCGAGGTTGTAGGCATCCGGGCGCGCACGGGCCAGCGTCAGCGCCTCGCGGCTGCGCGCCAGGGCCTGGTCGGCAAAGCCCTGGTACCACAGGATCCAGGCCAGCGTACTGGTGGCATGGACCATCGGGTCGCGGCCGTAGCCGGTCAGGAAGTCGTAGGCGGAATGTTCGGGATGCGGCACCGCCAGCACGGCCTCCATATGCGCGCGCGCCTCTTCCAGCAGGCCCAGGCGGAACAGCGTGGCGCCCAGCGCGCGATGGCCCTCGGCCAGCTGCTTGGGCTTCTGCGACTCGGTGGCCAGGGCAAGCAGGCGCCGGGCCAGCGGCAGCGACACCTGGTATTGCGCGCGCAGCTGGTAGAACGCCCACATGCCCAGCTGCGCCGAGAACATATAAGGTGTCTGCCGGCCCTGCTCGCACAGCGACATCGCGCGGCGGTAATTGGCCTCCACTTCGGTAGAGGCCTGGCCCCGCGCGGCGATCAGCGCGGGCCCCAGGGTCAGCAACAGCGTCAGCTCCAGGCGTTCGCGCTCGCCGCTGTCGGGCTGGCGCTTGAGCAGGGCAATGGCCTCGCTCAGGTGCCGGATTGCTTCTTCCTGCGCGGAGCGCTGCAGCGCCTGCTGGCCGGCGCAGTGCAGGTACTCGACCGCCTTCGGCACGTTGCCGCTGTGGCTGTAGTGGTGGGCCAGTTCGCTGCAGTAGTCCTTGAGCCGGCCGTGGAACATCGCCTCGATCGCCTGCGCCGAGCTTTCATGCAAGGCGCTGCGGCGCTCGGTCAGCAACGAGCTGCCGGCCACCTCCTGGGTCAGCGCGTGCTTGAAGGCGTACTCCACCTCGGGGAAGGCGGGGCGTTCGTAGATAAAGTCGGCGCTCTGCAGGTCGCGCAGCAGCGGATGCAGGCGCTCTTCGGGCAGGCCGGTGACGCGCAGCACCAGGCCCAGCGGAAACTCCTTGCCGATCACGGCGAGGGTCTGCAGCAGCTCCTTCTGCGGCAGCGGCAGCCGGTCGATGCGGGCGGCCAGCACGCCCTGCACGGTGGTCGGGATGTGCAGCAGCGCCGGCGCCTTCTCGATGCGGTAGCTGCCCGGCTGGCCCAGCAGCGCGCCTTCCTCGGCCAGGGTCTGGACCACTTCCTCCATGAAGAAGGGATTGCCTTCGGTCTTGTCGAGGATCAGCCGCTTCAGCGGCGCCAGGCTGGGGTCGTCGCCGAGCAGCGCGGTCAGCAGCTCCTGCGCCTCGGCCTGTCCCAGCGGCTGCAGGCGCAGCTGCGAGTAATGCGCGCCCGCGTCCCAGCGGTGGCTGTACTCGGGCCGGTAGTTCACCAGCAGCACGATGCGCGCGCCGGGCACGTGGTCGACCAGCATGTTGAGGAAGGCCTCGGTCTCGCCGTCCAGCCATTGCAGGTCCTCGAAGATGACTTCCAGCGGCTGGTTCTGGCTTTCGCGGACCAGCAGCCGTGCAATCGCGTCGAAGGTGCGCTGGCGCCGCAGGGCCGGGTCCATGGTCGGCAGCGCCGAGTCGGGCTCGACCACGCCGAGCAGGTAGAGCAGGTAGGGCAGGTGCTCTTCCAGCGAGCGGTCCAGCGTCAGCAGCCTGCCGGTCAGCTTCTCGCGACAGCTGCGGTCGCCGTCGTGCGCCGTGAGCTGGAAATAGTTCCTCAGCATCTCGATCAGCGGCAGGTAGGCAAAGGCCTTGCCATGCGAGACCGAGAACGTCTCCAGCGCCAGACAGCCTTGCTGCGACCTGACCTTGAATTCATGGAACAGCCGCGACTTGCCGACGCCGGCCTCGCCGACCACCGCGACGATGCGCCCGTGGCCGGCCTTGGCCAGCTCCAGCGCCGCGTTCAGGTGCGCAAGCTCGTCCTGGCGCCCGACAAAGCGCGCCAGGCCGCGGTGCGCGGCCACCTGCAGCCGCGTGCGCAAGGCCCCCGGCCCGATCACCTCGTACACCGCCAGCGGTTCGCGCACGCCCTTGACGCTGGTGGTGCCCAGTGCCGTGAATTCGAAATAGCCTTCGGTCAGCTTGTGGGTCGACTCGCTCACCAGGATCGACGCCGGCGTGGCGATGCCCTCCATGCGCGAGGCAATATGGATGGTGTGCCCGACCGGATCGTAGTCGGTGTGCAGGTCGTCCTTGCGGATCGAGCGCACCACCACCTCGCCGGTATGGATGCCGATGCGGACCTGCAGCGGAATGCCCTGCTCCAGGCGCACGCGGTCGCTGTGCCGGTGCATCGCGTCCTGCATGCGCAGCGCCGCGTACAGCGCGCGCAGGGCGTGGTCCTCGTGGGCGATGGGCGCGCCGAACAGCGCCAGGATGCCGTCGCCGAGGAACTTGGCGACGTAGCCCTCGTAGTGGTGGACCGCTTCCATCATCAGCGTTACCACCGGATCGATCAGCCGGCGTGCGTCTTCCGGGTCGAGGTCCTGCGTCAGCGCGGTGGAGCCGGCCATGTCGGCAAACAGCGCGGTGATGGTCTTGCGCTCGCCGGCGGTTTCGCCGCGGGCTTCCATTGCCGCCTGCTCGGCCAGGATGCGCCCGGCCAGGTGCGGCGGGGTGTAGTGGACCGGCGCCGGACTGTCCGGGCGCGCCGCGGCCGGCGCAGGCGCTGTGGTGGCGGGGGCGGCGTCGGGCAGGCCGACGCCGCAGACGCGGCAGAACCGCGCCGCCGCGGTGGCCTCGGCGCCGCATTGCGGGCACACGCGGGCAAGCCGCGCCCCGCACGCCTCACAGAAGTTGGCGCCAGCAAGATTGCCGAAGCCGCATTGGCTGCAGCGCATTTCGCCTCCCGGCCGTCATTGCCAGCTTGACGGTACCTAAGGCTATTAGAGGCGGGATAGCGTGGGTGTCAAGGACGCCGCTGCGTGGCGGCCCACGGATCGCGGCTTGCGTTGCCGCGCAGTACCGGTGCGGCTCACGCTGCCTGCGCCGCGGTGTGATCGGTGGCCATCATGCTCGACTGCAGCAAGGTCTTGCGGAAGATTTCGACCAGCGGCCGCAGGTTGACCTTGTGCCAGGCCGCCCACAACGGGGTGCGGTAGTCGAGCCACGACAGTTCGTGCAGCACTACGCCGGCCGGTGCCTGGTGACGAAGGCTCCGCTGGATGGTGGTCACGCCCAGCCCCGCGGCCACGAGCCCCAGCGCGGCCAGCGGCTCGGTCGCTTCCATGGTGATGGCGGGGGTAAAACCCGCCCTGGCGCAGGCCGCGATGAAGGCGTCGTGCCGCAGCGCGGTTTCCTGGTGCATCACGCCGATCCACTTCTGTGCGGCGAGGTCGGCCGGGGTGAGCGGCTCGGCCCCGGCCAGCGGGTGGCCCTCGGGCAGTGCCAGCAGCATCGGGTCGTTGAGGACCTGGGCGGCCTCGAGGTCCGGATCGTCCGGCAAGGGCGGGTCGCACACCAGCGCGATATCGAGGCTGCGCTGGCGCAGTCCTTCGAGCTGCGTTGCCGACTGCTGGTTGTAGAGCGCGATATGCACGGCAGGCCGGTCCTGGCGCAGCTCGCGCAGTGCGTTCGGCAGGATGCCGGAGTGCATCGCGTATTCGAGGTAGCCGATGCACAGGCCGCCTTCATCGCCGCGGCCAAGACGCCGGGCCAGCGATTCGAGCCGGGTGCCGTGGGTCAGGAAGGCCCGGGTCTCTGCCAGGAAGGTGCGGCCGTCGCGTGTGAGGCGTATGCGCTGCTGGGAGCGCTCGAACAGCACCAGCCCCAGCTTCTCTTCGAGCTGGGCGATCTGCCGGCTAAGTGGTGATTGAGAGATATGGAGTCGCTCGGCGCCGCGGCCGACGTGCTCTTCCTCGGCCACGGCGACGAAATAGTGAAGTTGACGGATATCCAGCATGTCCAGGCGTGGGTGATAGGTGAGGCTCAGACCTATAGGGTATCAAGTCTTTCAAATTCCGTCTTGGACAGACTTAACTGGCCACCCTAGACTGCCTTCACCCCAACTTACTTTGTGGAGCAGTCATGAGCATCAAGGACAAACTGGCCGGCAACGTACTCGGCTTTGGTACCGCCCCGCTGGGCAATATGTTCCGCGACATCCCGGAAGCAGAGGCGCAGGCCACGGTGGACGCGGCCTGGGCGCAAGGCGTGCGCTACTACGACACCGCGCCATTCTACGGCGCGGGCCTGGCCGAAATCCGGCTGGGCGAAGCGCTGTCCCGGCACCCGCGCGACGAATACGTGCTTAGCACCAAGGTCGGTCGCCTGATCCTGGATGAAGTCGAGGACGCCAGCGCGCGGGCGCTGGGCGAGAAAAGTGGCCTGTTTGCCGCCGGCCGCCCGAACAAGATGGTCAACGACTACTCGGCGGACGCCACGCTGCGCTCGATCGAGGACAGCCTGAAGCGGATGAAGGCCGACCGCCTCGACATCGTCTGGGTCCACGACATCGCCCAGGACTTCTACGGCGACGAGTGGCTGGCCTATTTTGAGACGGCGCGCAAAGGCGCTTTCAAGGTGCTGACCCGGCTGCGCGAAGAGGGCGTGATCAAGGCGTGGGGCCTGGGCGTGAACCGCGTCGAGCCGATCGAACTGACGCTGGACCTGGCCGAAGCGCAGCCGGACGGCTTCCTGCTGGCGGGCCGCTATTCGCTGCTCGACCACGAGCGCGCGCTGCAGCGCCTGATGCCGAAGGCCGCGGAGCGCAAGACCGAGATCGTGGTTGGCGGCCCGTACAGCTCGGGCATCCTGGCCGGCGGCTCGCACTTCGAGTACCAGAAGGCACCGCCCGAGATCATCGCCCGGGTCGAGCGCATCAAGGCAGTCGCGCAACGCCACGGCGTCAGCATCAAGGCCGCGGCGCTGCAATTCGTGCTGGCCAATCCGGCAGTGGCCGCGGTGATCCCGGGCGCGAGCCGGCCGGAGCGCATCGCCGAGGACGTCGCCGCGCTGAACGAGAAGATTCCGGCCGATTTCTGGCGCGAGCTGCGCGCGCAGCACCTGGTCGCGGCAAACGCGCCGCTGCCTGGCGATCGCATCTGATCCTGTTTTGCATTCTGATTTCAGGGAGCCAACCATGGCACAAGCTTCTGCAACGATCACGCTGCCGGTGTCACCGGACCGCGTCTGGCAACTGATTGGCGGCTTCGATTCGCTGCCCGACTGGCTGCCGTATATCCCCAAGAGCGAACTGAGCGAGGGCGGCCGCGTGCGCAGCCTCCTCAACCCGGACGGCGACGCCATCGTCGAACGGCTCGAGGCCTTCGACCAGGGCGCGCGCAGCTACACCTACTCGATCCTGCGGGCGCCGTTTCCGGTTACCGGCTACCGCTCCACGCTGCGCGTGATCGGCATCGACGGCGACCAGGCCGCTCGCGTCGAGTGGTGCGGCCAGTTCACGCCCGCCGGCGTGAGCGACGACGAGGCATCGCGGCTGTTCGAGGGCATCTATCGCGATGGCTTGCAAGCGCTGCAAGCGACGCTGGCCGGAGCGGCGTCATGAAGCGCCTGCTTGCACTATGGATGGCCCTGGCGGCCATGGCTGGCGCGGTGACGCAGGCCCACGCGGCCGCCGGCGTGCCGGGCGAGGGCCGCGTGCTGTTCCAGTACGGCGAGTAATGCGCGGGGTGGCGGTCTGAGGCGAATGTTGCGTCAGACCGCCGCCGTCACGATGATCTCCACCAGCAGCTCCGGCCGCGCCAGCCTGGCCTCGCAGGTGGCGCGCGTGGGGACCGCGTCCTCGGGGATCCACGCTTCCCAGGCGGCATTCATGCCGGCGAAATCCTGCTCGATATCCTTGAGCCAGATCTGCGCGGACAGCAGCCGGCTGCGGTCGCTGCCAACGCTGGCGAGGTAGCCGTCGATCTTTTCCAGCACATCGCGCGTCTGCGCGGCGATATCGCCGGAAGCATCGGTGGCCGTGACGCCGGCCACGTAGACCACGCCGTTATGCACGACGAGTCGGGAAAGACGTTTGGTGGACTGGAAACGCTGGATATTGCTCATCCGTAAGACCTCGGGAAAAAAGTTGGAAAAGGAGCCGGCTGAAAGCTAGTCGCGCAGCGCGCCGGCCGTGGCGCTGCGGGGTTGGTCGAAACGGTCGACGGCAAAGGCGTCGATCGGCAGGGTGGAGCGGCCCTCGGTGACAAGGTCGGCTACGATCTGTCCCACGATCGGCCCCAGTTCGAAGCCGTGTGCGGAGAAGCCGAAGGCGTGGACCACGTCCGGTGCCGAGCGGCTCGGCCCGATCACCGGTATCTGGTCCGGCAGGAAGCCCTCGACCCCGGCCCATGCGCGATTGATGCCGAGCGGGCCCAGGTGCGGGAACAGCGCGGTCACGGTCTGCGCGCTGGCGCCGAGCCTCAGCATGTCGACTTCGCCATGGCGGGCCCGGGCATCGGCGGCGCAGCGCAAGCCGCCGCCGATCAGCACGGTGCCGTTGTCGAACTGCTTGAACGACAGCGCGCGCCCGGTCGCGCCCAGCACCGGCCTGACGAACGGCGCCACGCGGTGGGTGATCATCAGCATCAGTCCGCCGGCCTCGACCGGCACCGGCTCGCCGAGCTGCGCGGCGAAGGCGCCGGCCCAGGCGCCGGCCGCGTTCACCAGCCGCTGCGCGCGAAACACGCCGCGCGGCGTGTGTACGTGCCAGCGGCCGCGCGCGTATTCCAGGCGTCCGGCGGGAGTGGCTTCATGGATGACCGCGCCGGCCGCTTCGGCGGCGCGGCGGAACGCGGTGACGGCGCGGTAGGGCAGCGCATGGCCGTCGCGGCTTGCCCAGATCGCGCCGGTGACATGGGGGGCGATCGACGGGACCAGGGCGCGCACCGTGTGCGCGTCGACCAGCGTTTCGTGGGTAAAGCCCAGGGCTTCGAGCTGCGCCACGCGCCGGCGCAGCACCTCCAGCTCGGCGTCGGTCTCGGCCACCTTCAGCTGGCCGCTGGGGACGAAGCCGGCGTCGTCGCCGGTCAGGTCTGCCAGCCGGTGCCATAGTTCCAGCGAGGCCAGCGCCAGTGGAATCTCGGCAAGGTGGCGCCCCAGCGTGCGCACGCCGCCCGCGTTGACCCCCGACGCGTGCCGGCCGCAATAGTCGGCCTCGAGCAGCGTCACGCGCAAGTCCTTGCGCGCCAGGTGCAGCGCGCTCGAGGTGCCCTGCAGCCCGCCGCCGATGACGATCACGTCGGCATCGGCCCCGCTGTCAGCCTTCATTGGCAAGTTCTCCGAGCGTGACCGGCTTGATCGGCGGGCGAATACGGTAGTAGCCGACCTGCTGCGGCGGCACGCCGCGCGCGTCGGCGATGATCTCGGTGACCGTCAGGCCGCACTGGCGCCCCTGGCACGGCCCCATGCCGCAGCGGCCGAACGACTTGGCCTGGTTGGGCCCGCTGCAGCCCAGCGCGACGAAGCCGCGGATGGCGCCGGCGGTCACTTCCTCGCAGCGGCAGACCACCACGTCGTCCGCCGGCACGCGGTTGGCCGGCTTGGGGCGGTACAGCGCGTCGAGGAAGGGCCGGATGCTCAGGTGCGAGCGCAGCGCGGCGCGCAGCGGCGCGGCCTGGCGGTCGCGTTGCGCGGCGTCGAGCCGGCCGAGGTTATGGGCCGCCGCCAGGCCGGCCAGCTCGCCCTGCAGCGCGGCCGCAACCGCGCCGCCGATGCCGCGGCCATCGCCGGCAACGAAGATGCCCGGCAGGTCGAGCGTGCCCCAGTCGTCGACCACCGGCTGCCAGCACAGCTGCGTGTCGTCCCAGCGGTGCGCCGCGCGCAGTGCCCAGCTGAACTGGGTATTGGGCACCACGCCCTGGTGCAGCAGCACGGCATGCGTGGCAATGCGGTGCGACTGCCCGTGGCTGGTGAAGCGCAGCGCCCGCACCGCCTCGTCGCCCTCGACCACCAGTTCCGTGGCGCCCTTGTAGAACGGCACGCCGCTACGCTTCAGCGCACGCATCAGCGCCAGGCCTTTCTTCAGGTAGCGCCAGCCTGCCAGCGCCCCGCCCAGGTGGGCCAGCGCACGCTGGTAGTCGGCGCCGTCGGTGGTGTCGACGATGGCGCGGATCGGCACGCCGGCGCGCACGTATTGCCAGCCGAGCAGGTAGAGCAAGGGCCCGCAGCCGGCCAGCACCACCGGTTCGGCCGGCACCACGTCGGCGCTCTTGAGCAGGATCTGCGCGGCGCCGGCGGTCAGCACGCCGGGCAGGGTCCATCCCGGGATCGGGAACGGGCGCTCCATGGCCCCGGTGCAGAGAATCACCTGGCGCGCCTGCACGCTGGCGACCCGGCCCTGGCGCAGGTAGTGCACGGCGTGCTCGCGCGTGACCTGCCACACCGCCGCGCCGGTGATGTGCTGCGCGCCGCTGGCGGCGAAGCGGTCGGCCAGCGCGCGGCCGGCGGCGTAGTCGGGACCGAGGATGCGCAGG
This sequence comes from Cupriavidus sp. WGlv3, assembly GCF_023952475.1. GTDB lineage: Bacteria > Pseudomonadota > Gammaproteobacteria > Burkholderiales > Burkholderiaceae > Cupriavidus > Cupriavidus phytorum. Next base: position 96,431 of record NZ_JALHRX010000009.1, on the reverse strand, counting down.
CGCTCCGGTGGCGCGCTCTGGATGGCGCGGTAGATCTGGCCGCCGCAGGCTTCCTGCTCGTCGAGCAGGGCCACGCGCGCGCCGCTGGCCGCGGCGGCCACCGCCGCCGCCATGCCGGCCGGGCCGGCGCCGATGATGGCGATGTCGACGTCATGCTCAGCCATGGGCCACCTCCGCAGCGTGGCCAGCCTCTACCGGCGCGGGCAATGGCAGGGTGCGGGCGCCGTCCTGCGTGTGGACGCGCATGCCTTCACGCACTGTCACCAGGCAGCTTTGCCGGCTCGGCTGCCCGTCGATCTCCATCAGGCATTCGAAGCAGACGCCCATCATGCAATACGGCGCGCGCGGCTCGCCGCTGACCGGCGAATTGCGGAAGCGGGTCACGCCGCTGGCCAGCAGCGCCGCGGCAACGCTGCAGCCGGATGGCACCCGCAGCGGCGCGCCATTGAATTCGATGGTGACGGTGTCGGCGCCGCCATGGGCGGCGGACGCGGCAATCCGTTTGAACAGGCGATCAGTGGGCATGGTGGAAGGTCTGGTTGGAGTTCAGGAAGCGGTCGCCGGTGAATACGTCGATCCCCTGTGGCCGTTCGCCCCCGGCCACCCACGGGGCGACGCGCAGCGCATGCGCGGCGGCAAGCGTGACGCCGCTATGGCAGGTGGTGACGAAGGCGCCGGGGCAGGTCGGGCTTTCCTGGTAGATCGGGTAGCCGTCCGGGCTCATCACGCGCAGCGCGCCCCAGGCGCGCACCAGCTTCAGGCCGGCCAGCGCGGGGAAGCTGCGCACGCCGCGGCGCGCAATGTCGGCGAGCACGCCGGCGGTGGTGCCGTCGTCGAAGCCGACGTCCTCCATCGAGTCGCCCAGCTGGATCGTGCCTTCGTCGGTCTGGCGCACATAGGTGGTGGGGAAGTCGAGGAAGTGGCTGGCGCGCTCACCGATCAGCACCTGGCCACGGTTCGGTGCCACCGGCGCATGCAGGCCGACCTGCGCGGCAAGCTTGCGGTTGCCGAGGCCGGCGGCCAGCACCACGCGCGGCGCGGCAAAGCGCGCGTGGCCGCCTTCCCCCGCATTGACCGTAAAGCCGCCCGCTTCCGGCGTGATCGATTGCGCGCCATGCCCGCCGACGATGCGCACGCCACGCCGCTGGCAGGCGGCATGCAGCGCGCGCAGCAGCTTGAGCGGGTTGGTGTGCCCGTCCATCGGCGTATAGCTGGCGCCGACCACGGCCGGGCCCACGCCGGGCAGCCGTTGCGCGAGTTCGCGGTGGCCCAGCATCTCGAACGGATAGTCGCCCTGCAGCGCGTCCTGGATGCTCTGCAGGCGCTGGCGGCGCTCATCCATGTCCGCCTCGGAAAAGCACAGGTGGAAGCCACCAGGCTGGCGCAGGCACACGTCGATGCCGGTCTCGTCGCGCAGCGCATCGCGCAGCTGCGGCCACAGCCGCGCCGAGCCCAGCGTCCAGCGCGCGTAGGGCGCCATGCCCAGGCCCTTGCCCTGGACCCAGACCAGGCCAAAATTGCCGCGCGAGGCGCGCAGAGCGTCGTCGCCCTCGTCCAGCACGGTAACGCGCAGGCCTTGCCCGGCGGCGCCGTAAGCGATGGCGGTGCCGACCAGGCCGCCGCCAATCACGATCAGATCGGATGTGGTCATGTCAGTCGAAGTTCAGTTCTTGCCGATCAGCACGCGGTCGAGGCCGACGATGCGGTCCAGCAGCACCATCAGCACCAGCGTGCCGACGATCAGCACCGTGGACACCGAAGCCACCAGCGGATCGATGGTCTGGGCGATCTGGTTGTACATCGCCACCGGCAGCGTGGTGGTGCCCGGCGTGGCGACGAAGACGGTCATGGTCAGCTCGTCGAAGCTCTGGATGAACGACAGCATCCAGCCGCCCACCACGCCGGGCAGGATCAGCGGCAGCACCACGCGGCGGAATGCCGTGAAGCGGCTGGCGCCGAGCGAGAGCGCGGCGCGCTCGGCATCGCGGTCGAGCCCGGTGGCGGCGGCCAGCACCAGGCGCAGCGCGTAGGGCATCACCACCACCACGTGCGTGAGCGCGAGCCAGAAGAACGAGCCGGTCACGCCCAGCGTGGTGAAGAAGCGCAGGAAGGCCACCCCAAGCACCACGTGCGGGATCATCAGCGGCGACAGAAAGAAGGCCATCAGCGCGCCGCGGCCGGGGAAGCGATGGCGGATCAGCGCCAGCGCCGCGGGCACCGCCAGCGCCACCGCGATGGTGGCGCTGACCAGGCCCAGCGTCAGCGACAGCCAGATCGCATCGACGAGCTCGTGCGCATCGGCAATGGCGCGGAACCAGCGCAGCGAGAGCCCGTCGGTGGGCATCGAGATATAGCCCTTGCCGGTGAAGGACACCGCGACCACCACCAGCAGCGGCGCCACCATGAAGGCGATAAAGAGGGCGTGGTACAGCAGGGAAAGGGGACCGTTCTTGCGCATGGCATCAGCTCCTCAGGCTTCGAAGACCTGGCGGAAGCGGCGCTCCACCAGCCGGTTGCAGCCGACGATGACAATCACGTTGGCGATCAGCAGCAGCACCGCGATGGCGGCGCCGAGCGGCCAGTTCAGCGTGTTCAGGAATTCGTCGTAGGCGGCGGTGGCCACCACCTTGAGGCGGCGCCCGCCGAGGATGGCCGGGGTGGCGAAGGCCGAGGCCGACAGCGCGAACACGATGATGCTGCCCGACAGGATGCCGGGCAGGATCTGCGGCAGGATCACGCGGCGGAACACCGTGAAGGGCGAGGCGCCGAAGGCCTGGCCGGCCTGCTCGACTTGCGGGTCCAGCTTCTGCAGCGAGGCCCATACCGAGATCACCATGAACGGCATCATCACGTGCGTCAGCGCGATGATCACGCCGGTCTGCGTGAACACCAGCTTCACCGGCGCTTCGACCAGGCCCAGCCACTGCAGGGTTTCGTTGATCAGGCCGTTGTTGCCCATCAGGATGGCCCACCCCAGCGTGCGCACCACCACCGAGATCAGCAGCGGCCCGAGGATCACGATCAGGAAGAGGCCGCGCCACGGGCTGCGCATGCGCGACAGGATCAGGGTCTCGGGCACGCCGAACGCCACCGCAAGCACCGTTACCGCCAGTGCCATGCCGGCCGTGCGCAGGAAAATCTCGTGGTAATAGCTGTCGCCGAGGATCTCGAGATAATTGGCCGCGGTCAGCGCCGGCAGCACGCCGCGGGTGCCGTCGAAGGCGTGCAGCGACAGCAGGCCGGTGAGCAGCAGCGGCACCAGCAGCATCGCGCAGAACAGCAGCAGGGCCGGGCCCGACAGCAGCCACGGGGCCGCGCCGGCAAACGGCCTGCGCGGCAGGCGTGGCGCCATCGCGTGCGCGCCAGCAAGGTTGGGAGTGGCGGTATCAGGCATGGCGCGCCTCCGTGGCGGTTTCGGTGGCCAGCACGCGCAGGTCCTGGTCGTGCCACAGCACGCTGACGGCCGCGCCCTCGGCCGGCGGCGTCTCGCCCAGGTTGGGCTGGCTCACGCGCAGCCGGCCCAGCGCGCTGTCGATCTCCAGCATCCAGTGGTTGCCGAGGAACAGCCGCGTGTGAACCGTGCCGGGGATGCCGCCGTCACCGGACTGGCCCAGCCGGATCTTCTCGGGACGCACGTAGACCTGCACCTCGCGCCCGACCTGGCGGCCTTCATGCGGCACATGCGCCAGCGTGTCGCCAAGTCGCACTTCGCAGCAGCGCGCGTTGGTCTGCTCGACCACGCCGGCGAGACTGTTGGTCTTGCCCAGAAAGCCCGAGGCGAAGGCCGACTGTGGCCGCTCGTAGGCCTCGAACGGCGTGGCCAGCTGGACGATGCGCCCGCCATGCATCACCGCGATGCGGTCGCTCATGGTCATGGCCTCGACCTGGTCGTGCGTGACCAGGATGGTGGTGATGCCGAGCTGGCGCTGGATCGCGCGCAGCTCGATATGCATGTCCTCGCGCAGCTTGGCATCGAGGTTGGACATCGGCTCGTCGAGCAGCAGCACCTCGGGCCGGATTGCCAGCGCGCGCGCAATCGCCACGCGCTGGCGCTGGCCGCCTGACAGCTCCTTCGGATAGCGCTTGCCGAGTCCGCCCAGGCGCACCAGCTCGAGCGCCTCGTCGATGCGGCGGCCGCGCTCGGCCGCGGCCACGCCGCGCATCTCCAGGCCGAAGCCGATATTGCCGGCCACGGTCATGTGCGGAAACAGCGCATAGCTCTGGAACACCACGCCCATGCCGCGCTTTTCGGGGCGCAGCGCGGTGATGTCGCGTCCGTCCAGCACGATGCGGCCGCGCGTGGGTTCGACGAAGCCGGCGATCATCTGCAGCGTGGTGGTCTTGCCGCAGCCGGACGGGCCGAGCAGCGACAGGAATTCGCCGCGCTCGACATCGAGGCTGAGGTGTTCAACGGCATGGAAGCTGCCGAAGGCCTTCGCGAGGCCGCTCAGTGTGAGGAAGCTCATGGTTTTGCGGGGGCAGTCCTGGTGGCTATCGTGGGGCGATCGTGGTGCGGGCTCAGCGCTCGACCGTGCGGTTCCAGCGGTTGGTCCACTCGGCGCGCTTCTCGTTGACCACGGTCCAGTTGGTCGGCAGCAGCGTGTCGATCTGGGCCTTGCCGTACGGCACCTTGGCGGCCACCTTCGGCTCGAGCTTGACCCTGGCATTGACCGGTCCCCAGCCCTGGCTGTCGGCCAGCACGGTCTGCACCTCGGGCGTGAGCAGGTACTGGATAAAGGCCTGCGAGGCCTCGGCCACGTCGCTCTGCACCACCGGGCACGCAGCGGTCAGCAGCGCCGGGGCGCCTTCCTTCGGATAGACGAATTCCACCGGGAAGCCGGTGTCCTTCAGGCTTTGCGCGCGGCCGCTGCCCCACACCGCCAGCGTGACGTCGCCATTCTGGAACAGCTCGGTCATCTTGCCCGGCGACGGCTCCCAGGCCAGCACGTTGGGGCCGACCTCGCGCGTCAGCGCGGCGAAGCCCGGCTCGACATTCTGGTCGCCGCCCTTGCGCAGCTTGGCGAACATGATCAGCGTCTGCAGCCCGTAGGTGTTGCTGATCGGCGGGATCGCGACCTTCTGGCGGAATTTCTTGTCGGCCAGCACCTCCCACGAATCCGGTTTCGGCAGGCCGGCCTTGCGGAATGCCTCGGTGTTGTAGACCAGGCCCGTCGCCACCACGCCGATGCCGGTGGCCTTGTTGTCGCCCAGCTTCGCCAGCGGGTAGAGGTCCTTGTAGACCGGCGCATCCTTGACGGCATCGCAAAAGCCCAGCTGCAGCGCCTGGTACATCGGGCCGTCATCGAGCAGCACCACATCGAGTTCCTGGCGCGCCTTCTGCGCCTGCAGCTTGGCCAGCGTGTCGGTGGAATTGCCCGCGACATAGACCACCTTGACCTTATGCCGGGTCTCGAAGGCGGGGATGATCTTTTCCTTGAACACCTTTTCGGTCGAGCCGCCGTACGAACCGACGTAGAGGGTCGGCTGCTGGGCCAGCGCGGCCGAGGTGCCGCACAACGCGACCACGGCCGCGGCGAGAACTTGCTGTTTCATGCTTTCCTCCCTGTTATGCACCGTCAACTTGCCATCGATCCCCAAAACCATGCAGGCGGGTTATCGCTGCACCGCAACGAAGAACGTCTGGGAATATGCGGTGTCGGGATAGATTAGGAGGATGCTAGGGCCGTGAAAAATTCTTTTTTTTGGGACATCGATAACATGGTGTTATAGACTTGCAGCATGAAAATCCGCCAGCTCGAGGCCTTCCGGGCCGTCATGCTTTGCCAGACCGTCACGCGCGCCGCCGAGATGCTCCACATCTCGCAGCCGGCGACGACCCGGCTGATCGCCGATCTGGAAGAGGCGGTAGGGTTTTCCCTGTTCGAGCGCATGCGCGGGCGGCTGCACCCCACCGCCGAGGCGCAGGCGCTGTTCGAGGAAGTGCAGCGCTCGCTGGTCGGCATCGACCGCATCGCGCAGACCGCGCTGGATATCCGCGACATGCAGCGCGGCTCGCTGCAGATCGCCGCCGCGCCGGCGCTGGCGCTGTCGTTCCTGCCGCGCGCGATCGCGGCGTTCATGGCCGACCACCCGCAGATCCAGATCACGATGCTGCCGCACTCGTCGCGCACGGTGGTCAACATGGTCTCGGAGCAGCGCTGCGACGTGGGCTTTGCCATCCTGTCGATGAACCACCCCAGCACGCACGGCGAGCGGCTGCTGTCGACCCGGATGGTGTGCGCGATTCCGGCCGGGCACCGGCTTGCCAGCCAGGAAGTCATCCGCCCGCCGGACCTGGCGGGGGAGCGCTTCGTCTCGCATCCGCGCGTGCTCGACTCGCGGTTGCAGATCGATGCGCTCTTTGCCTCTTACGGCATCGAATGCAAGGTGCAGGTGGAAACGCAGGTGTCGTGGAGCATCTGCGCGTTCGTGGAGGAGGGGCTGGGCGTGGCGCTGATCGACCCGATCACCGCGCTGGAATACAAGGGCGACGGGGTCTGCTTCCGCATGTTCGACCCCTTGCTGACCACCGACTTTTCGGTGCTGTTCTCGGCGCAGCGCGCGCCGTCGATCCTGCTCAAGGCCTTTGTCGCGCACACCCGCGCGTTTGCGCTGGCCCGGCTGGATCCCAGGTTCGTGGTGGCCTAGGACATCGTCACGGCTGGGCCCACGCCGCCTGGCGCGCGCCGCCCTTGCCGCCGATCGCTTCGACCAGGTAGTCGACGAACGACGCGATCCGCGCCGAGATCGCGGTATTGCGGTAGTAGACCGCATGGATGGGCTGGTGCACGTCCTGGGTCTGGCGCGCCAGCACCTGCACCAGCCGGCCCGCCTCGCGGTCGTGCGCGGTCATGAAGTCCGACAGGCACACGATGCCCGCGCCCTCCAGCGCCAGTTGCCTGAGCGTCTCGCCGCTCGACGACCACACCGCCGGCTCGATCCGGTAGGGCTCGCCATCCGCACCCAGGATCGGCCACACGTTCAGCGATTCGGGCTGGTTGAAGCCCAGCAGCGCGTGCTTGCCGAGATCCTGCGCCTTGCGTGGGTGGCCGTGCGCGTCGAGGTAGGCCGGACTGGCCAGCATGCGCACCCGGCTGTTGCCGATCAGCCGGCTATGCAGCGTCGAATCCTTGAGGCGGCCGATGCGGATGGCCACGTCGGTGCGACGCTCGAGCAGGTCGATGATGCCCTCGTTGCTGTTCAGCTCCAGCTCCACCTGCGGAAAGCGCTCGCGGTAGCCGCGCACCAGCGGCACGATCACATGCAGCATGAACGGCGACGCGGCGTCGACGCGCAGGCGCCCGGACGGCTTCTCGCGCCGCGCCAGCATCTGCTCTTCCGCGCTTTCGACCGAGTCGATGATGGCGCGCGCGTCGTGCAGGAAGGCCTGACCTTCCTCGGTCAGCTCGAGGCGGCGCGTGGTCCGGCGCAGCAGCGTGGTCTTGAGCTTTTCCTCGAGGCGGGCGAGGGTGCGGCTGGTGGCCGAGACGGTGAGGTCGAGCTGCTGCGCGGCGGCCGTGATCGAGCCGCTGTCGACCACGGTCGCAAAGGCGAGCAGTTCGTCGAGCGTGATTTTCATGGGTGCGCCGGAATCAAGACAGATTGGTTTATAGACGATGCGGCAGCGCGTGGCAATCCTTGAATAAAAATCAAATATTTTTGTCCAGTAAAGGCGTTTATCTCATCAGTTACGGCGTGCAGAATGGCTGCATCGAACCAGCCTTCCCTGTCTTCTCCCAGGAGCAAAACGCATGAACAAGATTCCCGCCTTCGGCCTCGGCACCTTCCGCCTGCAAGACCAGGTTGTCATCGACTCCGTCCGCAACGGCCTCGAGCTCGGCTACCGCGCCATCGACACCGCGCAGATCTACGGCAACGAAGCCGAGGTCGGCGAGGCCGTCGCGGCTTCCGGCGTGCGCCGCGACGAGCTGTTCCTGACCACCAAGATCTGGGTCGACAACTACGCCCCGGACAAGCTCGTGCCGAGCCTCGAAGAGAGCCTGCGCAAGCTGCGCACCGACTACGTCGACCTGACGCTGATCCACTGGCCGGCGCCCGGCAACGGCGTGCCGGTGGAGACCTTCATGACCGCGCTGGCGCAGGCCCGGGAAAAGGGCCTGACGCGGCAGATCGGCGTCTCCAACTTCAATATCGCGCTGACCCGCCAGGCCATCGCCGCGGTCGGCAAGGACGCGATCGCGACCAACCAGATCGAGCTGAGCCCCTACCTGCAGAACCGCGAACTGGTGGGGTTCCTGCAGCGCGAAGGCATCCACGTGACGTCGTACATGACGCTCGCCTACGGCAAGGTGCTGGGCGACCCGGTGATCGGCGCGATCGCGCAGCGGCACCAGGCCACGCCGGCGCAGGTCGTGCTGGCATGGGCGCTGCAGCTGGGCTACTCGGTGATTCCGTCGTCGACCAAACGGGAGAACCTGGCCAGCAACCTGCTCGCGCAGACCCTGCAGCTAAGCGAAGACGACATGGCGCAGATCGCGGCGCTGGAGCGCAACGGCCGCGAGGTCAGCCCGGACGGCCTGGCGCCGCAATGGGATTGAGTGACCTGACGCGCCGACCTTCCCGATGACCCGTTCGCGGCCCCCGGCCGCGAACCTGACAGGACAAGCACCATGAGCAAGGATCCGCTGTTTCAACCGCTGCAACTGGGTGGCCTGACGCTGCCGAACCGCATCGTCATGCCACCGATGACGCGCTCGCGCGCCAGCCAGCCCGGCGACGAGGCCAATGACCTGATGGCCGCCTACTACGCGCAGCGCGCCGGCGCTGGCCTGATCGTCAGCGAGGGCACGTATATCGCCCCGCTCGGCAAGGGCTACGCCTGGACGCCGGGCATCCACACCCCGGCGCAGGTGGCCGGATGGCGCAAGGTGACCGGCGCGGTCCACGCCGCCGGCGGCCGCATCTTTGCGCAGCTCTGGCACGTTGGCCGACTCAGCCACACCAGTCTGCTGGGCGGCCAGCAACCGGTGTCGTCGTCGCCGCTGCAGGCGCAGGGCGTCAACGTCTTCATCGCGGGGGAGGACGGCAGCACGCCGGGCTTCGTCCAGGCCTCGATGCCGCGCGCGCTGACGGTGGAGGAAATCGGCGAGATCGTCGACCAGTACCGCGCCGCCGCCCGCAACGCGATCGCGGCGGGCTTCGATGGCGTCGAGCTGCACGGCGCGAACGGCTACCTGGTGAACCAGTTCATCGACTCGGGCGCCAACACGCGCACGGACCAATACGGCGGCTCGCTGGAGAACCGGCTGCGCTTCCTCGGCGAAGTGGCGCGGGCCCTGATCGAAGGTACCGGCGATGCGTCGCGCGTCGGCATCCGCCTGGCGCCGCTGACCACGCTCAACGGCTGCGTCGACGATGATCCCGAGACGACGTACCTTGGCGCCGCGAAGCTGCTGGGCGAACTCGGCGTCGGCTACCTCCATATCGCGGAAGCAGACTGGGACGACGCGCCGCTGATGCCGGTGGCATTCAAGCAACGGCTGCGCGAGGCCTTCCCGGGCGTGCTGATCTACGCTGGCAAGTACAACGCGGAGCGTGCGCGCGAAGCCGTTGCCGCGGGCTGGGCCGACCTGATCGCGTTCGGCCGGCCGTTCGTGGCCAATCCTGACCTGCCCGAACGTTTGCGCGTCGGCGCGCCGCTGGCGCTGCACCAGCGCGACACGCTGTTCGGCGGCGGGGCCCAGGGCCTGACCGATTACCCGACGCTGGCGCAAGCCGCGGCCTGAGCCGTCCCGCGGCGGACCTGAAGGCCTGGCGGCGGGATGCGCCGTTGCCGCCGTAGTGCTTTAGAGGGATATGCTGCGACCGACATAGCAGGGCAAGATCGGCACGGTCCGAATGCGCCCATCCGCATCGAGGAAAGCTCGCCCGCCAGGTCCTATCCGCGGGCGCTTTCTTTTTGGGGAGAAGCAAAGCGATATGAAGGCGCGAATCATTCGCGTTTGATCGGCTGGAGCCGTCGGCGCGCGATATGGAACTCTAAAAAAAAGGAGTGAGACAGTGCCTGCCCACCAGTCGCCAGTTCACCGCCTAGCGCCGGCACACCCCAACGGCCCCCCACTATCGCTCGCCCCGGGCCTGGTCGCGCCGTTTGAAACAGACACCAGCCACGAGCTTACCGGACCGGAAAGGACTGCCCTGGCGCTCTGTGCCCGCTGTTGTCCGCTCGCCGACGTGGGGCCGCCGTTCGGCGCCGAAACGCTGGCGTGGCGGGGCAGCGCCTACGTCTATGTCTTTGGCTGGGACAGCGACCGCCGGCGCCGCCTGTTCGAGGTGTTCCGGAACCAGCAGGGCGCCCTGGAGCCCGTGCTGGCATTCCAGTACCCCATTCCGCTGCGGAAACTGTTCCGGCACGACCTGGATCCGCTGTACAGCGATCGACGCTGAAATCCCGGGCACAGGTTCCGGCATGCGCGGCGGCTCGACCTATATGCCGAGGTGCCGCGCAACCGCCTGCGCCACTTCCGCTGCATCCCGGTAGTTTTGCTCAGGTATGCCCAGCAGGGCGTCCACGATCGCGTCATCCGCGTCGTTGTCGCGCGCGGTGGAAACCAGCGCGCCGCGCGTCGCGGGATAGTCCAGTCCGCGCAATGCCTGCTCGAGGGCGGCCGGATCCCATCGATCCGTGCGCGGATTTCCTTGCGGATGCTTGTCATTGGCCATGGCTGATCTCCGGTAGATTGCGCCGAACGCGCGATGATCCCGGTCCGGAATCACCGGCGCATTCCAGACCCCGGCGTCGGGCGCGACGCTCTGGTTCCCGACGTCAAAGCCTGATGGAAACGCAAGGCACATGCCATGGCGGAATTGCGCCGGGTACGGTGCTGCCTGCGTCTTCCGCCCGGCACTCCACCGGCTGCGCTGTCCGCACATACCCCTAATTGACGATAAAATTTATGTGCGTAAAATTTAATTCATAACTATGAATAACGGCGGGTGCCCACCTCGATGCCGGCACCGCTTCCAACCACCGCCATTCAGGAGACCCCCGATGCAACCGAACCCGCGCCGCCGCCTGATGCTGTGCGCCGCCGTGCTGAGCGCGATGCCCGCGCTGGCCTGGAGCAGCGACACCTATCCCAGCAAGCCGATCCGCATGGTGGTGCCGTTTGCCCCCGGCGGCGCCACCGACGTGGTGGCGCGACTGATTTCGCAGAAGCTGGGCGAGGCGCTGAAGCAGTCGGTGGTGGTGGAGAACCGTCCCGGCGCCAACGGCATCATCGGCACCGACGTGGTGGCGCGCGCGGCGCCGGACGGCTATACGCTGCTGCTCAATACCGCCGGCGCGCAGACCCTCAGCCCGGTGTTGTACAAGGCCGGCTATGAGCCGCTGAAAAGCTTCGCGCCGATCTCGCAGATCAGCAATATCGGCTTCGTGATGGTGGTGCACCCCTCGGTGCCGGCCAAGACCGTGCAGGAATTCGTCGCGCTGGCCAAGGCGAAGTCCCGGCCGCTGAGCCTGTCGGCCGGCAGCAGCATGATCGAGCTGATCGGCGCCACCTTCAAGAGCGCGGCGGGCACCCCCGACGTGGTCAGCGTGTCGTACCGCGGCACCGGCCCGCAGATGCAGGCGGTGGTCTCGGGCGAGGTCGACATGACCATCGACCCGTTCAACGGCATGGCAATGATCAAGGCCGGCAAGCTGCGCCCGCTGGCGGTGTTCGCGTCCAAGCGCTCGCCCGCGCTGCCCGATGTCCCGACCATGCAGGAAGCCGGTTTCGACGGCATGGCGTTCAATTCGTGGGCCGGCCTGCTGGCGCCGGCCGGCACGCCCAAGGAGATCGTCACGCGGCTGAACCAGGAGATGAACCGCATCCTGGCGCAGCCCGAGATCCGGCAACGGCTGGCCGCGATCGACTACGAGGTGGTGGGCGGCACTCCCGAACAGTTCGCCGCCACCATCGCCGACGACGCGGCAAGGTGGGCGAAGATCGTCAAGGATACGAACTACAAGGCCGGGTCCTGAGCCGTCACGACCCGGCCGTCGCCTGCCGCACCAGCCAGTTGCGGAACGCGCGCGCGGCGGCGGGTTCCATGCGGTCGCGCGGCCATACGGCGTAGTAGCCGCCGCCCAGGCTGGCGCTGGCGTCGCAGGCGCGCACCAGCAGGCCGTCGCGCAGGCAGGCGTCGATCATGTGGCGCCAGCCCAGCGCGATGCCCTGGCCCTCCATGGCCAGCTGCAGCAGGATCGGATACTGGTTCGAAGTCAGCACGTTGCGCGGCGTGGCGTCGGGCAGGCCCTGGTGGGCCAGCCAGGTCTGCCACGACATCCACTGGCGCTGGCCGTCGTCGAGCATCAGCAGGGTCTCGCCGGCCAGGTCGGACGGCGCCAGCGTGCGCCCGCCGAGATAGCCGGGCGTGCAGACCGGGAACACTTCCTCGCCGTACAGCCGGCGCGCGGCCAGCCCGGGCGGCGGCCCTTCGCGCAGGTAATACAGCCCGATGTCGAACTCCGCCGGCGACAGCGCCGACAGGCTGTCGTTGACGGTCAGGCGCAGCTGGATCTCGGGGTGGGCGGCGCGGAACGAGGTCAGCCGCGGCGTCAGCCACAGCACCGCGACGCCGCTGGAGCAGGCCACCGTCAGCGCGGTGTGGCTGCGCACCTTCATTACGTCTTCGGTGGCCTCGGCGCAGCCGACCAGCAGGCGCTGCACCACCTCGGCATAGCGTTGCCCGCTGACGGTCAGGCGCAGTGCGCGTGGCTCGCGGATAAACAGCTTGCGTCCCAGGAATCGTTCCAGCTGCGCCACCTGGCGGCTGATCGCGCTTTGCGTCAGGTGCAGTTCGGCCGCGGCGCGGGTAAAGCTGCCGTGCCGCATCGCGGCTTCGAAGGCGACCAGGTTGGGCAGGGGCGGGAGCGGGGAAATGCGCATGGAGGCGTCCGGGCCGGGGGATGCCGCCATGATAGACCGCCGGCACGTGCCGGCGGGAGGGGCAGAAGGAACGCGCCACCCGTGGCATCCGGGTGGCGGCAGCCGGCTCAGCCGGCGCGGCGGTGGATACGGCCGGCCTGCATCACCACGCTCAGGCGTTCGCCCTGGCCGGCGATCAGGCTGATGTCGGCGAGCGGGTTGCCGTCGACCAGCAGCAGGTCGGCCAGCGCGCCGGGACGCGTGGTACCGAGCTCGCCCTCGCGCTGCAGGATGGCCGCGGCGATCGAAGTGGCCGAACGGATCGCCTCCTGGTTGCCCAGCAGTTCGGCGCGAATGCGGAACTCGTCGGCCTGGTGGTCGTGCATTTCGCCGAGCAGGTCGGAGCCATAGCCCATCGGCACGCCGGCATCGGCGTAGAGCCGCAGCGAGTCGCGGCCGGCCTGGCGCACGGTCTCGATCTTGGCCACCGATTCGGCCGGCAGGCCCAGGCGGGCGCCGTCGCGCGCCAGCGCATCGTAGGTGACCAGCGTCGGCACGACAAAGGCGCCGTGCCTGCGCATCTCGTCGGCGGCGGCGCGGTCGACCAGGTTGCCGTGCTCGATGGTACGCACGCCGCAGCGCACCGCGCGCGTAATGGCGCGGCCGGTGTAGGCGTGCGCCATCACGTAGGTCTGCGCGGCCTCGGCCTCGGCCACGATGGCGCGGATCTCGTCCTCGCTGTACTGGGTGTTGCCGATCGGGTCGGTCGGCGACGCCACGCCGCCCGACGCCATGATCTTGATCTGGGTCGCGCCCTTCTGGATTTCTTCGCGCACTGCCAGCCGCACCGCGTCGACGCCATCGGCCACGCGCGCAATGGCGCCGGCGCGGAAGGCGCACGAGCAGGGCTCGAGCACATCGGAGCGCGGACGGAAGTCGCCATGGCCGCCGGTCTGCGACAGCGCCTTGCCCGAGGCAAAGATGCGCGGGCCGGGCACCAGCCCGGTGGCCACCGCTTGCGACAGGCCCCAGTCGGCGCCGCCGGCATCGCGCACGGTGGTAAAGCCGCGCTCCAGCATGCGCTGCATGATCGGCAGGGCGCGGATCGCGACCAGCACATTGGGCTGCACCGCGTTCAGGCCGAGGTTCGCCAGCGACGCCAGCACGTGTACGTGGCAGTCGATCAGGCCGGGCATCACGGTCTTGCCGCGCGCGTCGATGCGCTGGGCATGCGGCGCGTCGATGGCCGGGCCGACCGCCGCGATGCGCTCGCCTTCGACCAGCACGTCGTGGCCGCGCAGCAGTTCGCCCGTGCCGGGTTCGAGCACATCGCCGCCGTGGAAAAGGATCTGGGTAGGATGGGACATGTCAGCGTTGTTGCAGGTAGGAGGGTTCGCGCACGAAGCGGGTGCCGACCAGGCTGATGGCGGCGGCGATCATCACGTAGATGGCCGGCGCCATGCTGCTGCCGGTGGTGGCGATCAGCCAGGTGATGATGAACGAGGCAAAGCCGCCGAAGATCGTCACCGCGAAGTTGTAGGCCACCGACAGGCCGGTCGACAGCACCCGCGCCGGGAACAGCTCCGAAAAGGCCGCCAGGATCGGGCCGGTATAGGTGGCGATCAGCACCCCGAACACCAGCTGGAACACCAGCAGCGAGGCCAGGCCGGGCATGTGGTTGATATACGCGAACATGGGCCACGCCAGCACCAGGATCAGCAGCGCCGAGCCGCTCAGCAGCACGCGCCGGCCGATGCGGTCGGCCAGCAGCCCCACCAGCGGCGCGAACACCATGATGGCGCAGCCGCCCGCCATGCCGGCGACGAAGCCGTCGGTCTGCGGCACCTTCAGCACCTTGACCGCGTAAGTCGGCATGTAGAACAGCAGCACATAGGTGCACACGGTCCACAGGATCACCATCGAGAAGCTGGCCGCGGTCTCGCGCGGATAGGCCTGGAAGATTTCCTTCAGCGGCGAATCGGCGCGCTCGGCGGTATCGCGGAAGGCCGGGGTCTCGTCCAGGTGGTGGCGGATGTAGTAGCCCACCGGACCGATCACGATGCCCAGCAGGAACGGCAGGCGCCAGCCCCAGCTGTTCAGTGCCTCGGGGCTCAGCGAGCTGGTGACGAAGGTGCCCACCGCGGCGCCCAGCAGCACCGCCACGCCGATGCTGGCCTGGATCCAGCTGGAGTAGTAGGCGCGCTGGCGCGCCGGCGCATATTCGGTCAGGAAGGCGGTGGCGCCGCCCATTTCGCCACCGGCGGAGAAGCCTTGCATCAGCCGCGCCACCACGATCAGCAGCGGGGCCAGGATGCCGATCTGGTCATAGGTGGGAGCAATCCCGATCAGCGTGGTGCCCAGCGCCATCAGCAGGATCGTCAGCGACAGCGCCGCCTTGCGCCCGACGCGGTCGGCGTAGACGCCCAGCACGATGCCGCCCACGGGGCGCATGAAAAAGCCCACGCCGAACGTCGCCACGGCCAGCAGCAGCGAGCTGAGGTCGTTGCCGGTGGGGAAGAACAGCCTGGCGATGATGACCGCGAAGAAGCTGTACACGGTGAAATCGAACCACTCCAGGCCGTTGCCGATCACCGTGGCGATGATGGCGCGGCGGCGCTGGCTGGGCTGGATGGCGGGCGCCGCCTGGGTCGGCGGCGTGTAGGGCGCGCTCGTTGGCGCAGCACTGTTTGGCATCGGGTTTCCTCCTCTGTGGCACCTGCCGGGGGCAAGGGCCGGTCGCTGGTCCGCGCCCGGCCGGGCAGATGGTGCCGACGATGTTAGGAGAAGGCGGCCGGCGGGCGGTAGCGATATCTCCGCATGCCGCCATGCGCGTGGCGCATGGGTCAGGTTGACCGCACCACAGGCCGGCATTACACTGCGCCCCGTTCCAACCAACGGAGCTATCCGTGGACAGTTGTCCCAGTCCTTCTCGCGCAACGGGAGTTTCCCCGGCTGCGCCGGCGCGCTGAGACACTGCGGTCTTTCGCTGCAGTGCCGCCGCCCGGCGCTGCCATGCCCCCATGCGGCCAGGCCCATGCCTGTGCCCGCCGGTGCCAGACCTCCCTTGCTGCCTTTCGATGTCTTGTCATGGCCCGCGTGTATCGTCGCCGGCCAGATGGCTGTATTTGCTCAGGAGGTTGCCATGGTGTGGCACCCGTTCTTCGTACGCGTGGCCGCGCTGGCCATCGTGGCCGCGGCCTGCCGGCCGGCGCTGGCGGCGCGGCCGCTGATCACCGACGATGCCCGCATCGTCGATCCCAAGGCCTGCCAGCTGGAATCGTGGATGCAGTTCCAGTCCGGCGGCAATGAGCTGTGGGCGCTGCCCGGCTGCAATCCCACCGGCAACCTGGAGCTGACGCTGGGCGGCTCGCTGCAGCGCGTCGATGGTGGCTGGGACGGCACCAACGTGCAGTTCCAGGCCAAGACCCTGCTCAAGCCGCTGGACACCAACGGCTACGGCATCGCGCTGTCGGGCGGGGTGATCCACCATCCCGATGCCGAGCCCGGCAAGGTGCTGGGCAATCTCTATGTCAACGTGCCGGTGTCGCTCTCGTTCGCGGACGACCGCTTCGTCGCGCACCTGAACCTGGGCGCCAATCGCGACACCGGCAATCGCCAGACCCG
Organism: Cupriavidus sp. WGlv3; assembly: GCF_023952475.1. Taxonomy (GTDB): domain Bacteria; phylum Pseudomonadota; class Gammaproteobacteria; order Burkholderiales; family Burkholderiaceae; genus Cupriavidus; species Cupriavidus phytorum. The sequence continues at coordinate 79,935 of NZ_JALHRX010000009.1, read as the reverse complement.
CATGACCTGGGGCGTAGGCACCGAGACCCAGCTGCACCCGCGCGTGTTCCTGATCGCCGAGACCTTCGGCGAAAACCGCGGCAGGCCGTCATTCCAGGGCGGCTTTCGCTTCTGGGTGGTGCAGGACCGGGTGCAGGTCGACACCACCTACGGCAACGTGTTCGGCGGCGGTAGCGGGGCGCGCTTCTTTACGGTGGGCCTGCGCCTGCTGTCGCCGGCGTTCCTGCCGTAGGCGAGCGCTACGGGCTTTTGCGGCATCGATGCGGGCGGCGCATGCCGCGCCCCCCCGCCGGCGTGCCGCTTACTGCGGTTGCTTCGACATCTGCGTGGCCAAGAACCCTCCCGTGCCGGTGCTGGCGACCATGGCAAGCGTGCGCACATAGCGCGTGTTGCTGTTCACGATGACTTCACCGTTGGCCGGCATCAGCCGGATCGCGGCAAGGCCGTTGTGCGGGATGCCGGTCGACAGCGCGCACCCGGTGGTGCCCGGCTGCGTCGACGCCTGGGCGAAGATCCTGACCGCGTACAGGTTCTTCGCCGAGCCGGGAGTGGCCAGCGTGGCGGTACCCTGCAGGTCGCACACGCGGGTACCGATGGTGTAGGTACCCGTGACATGCCCCTCGGTATCGATCTGCATGGCAAAGCCGCTCTGCTTCCAGCTGCCGGCGATCGCGGCCTGGTCCACGGCCAGTGCATTGGACGGATCGTAGATGCCCGCCAGTTCGTTGGTATCGGTATTCGGCGGAATCACGAAGTTGCCGTTAAAGCGCTGGCCGGCGGTTATGGTGCCGCTGCCCGTGACTGGCCTGGGTAGTCCGGTTTCATAAAGGGTGTCGGGGCCCAGCGTCCAGGTAGATCCTGAGAACTGGAACGTGCCTCCCAGCACGGCCATCAATCTCGGCTGGATGAACCTGCCGCTGGAATCGATCAGCGTGGTCGTCGTAAAGCTGACCCAGATTCCCTCGCTGCCGTTGCCCACCGCGGCGGTCGAGCCTGCTTGTGGGGCGCTGAGGCTGGGCAGAAGTTCGCCCTTGGGTTCTGGCGTCGGCGCCGGTTCGGGCGCTGGTTTGGGCGCCGGTTCCGGAGCGGGCTGGTTGTCGGATGGCGGGGATTGTGGCGCCGTGGTGCTCGTGCCATCGTCGCCGCCGCCGCAGGCTGTCAGCAAAGCGATTGCCGACAGCAGGGCTGCCGGCATGAACAGTTGTCTCATTGGATTTCACCTCTGGATGGGGACGGTCCTGGCCGTCCCGTTGCTCGGACGCCGGCAGGCTCCCGCGTAACGCAGGTTGGAACACGCGGGAAAGGCCGGCCGAGTCAAGCTAGAGATCCAATGCACACCGGTAAATCAGCGCAATCCTAAAATTGCATTAATAGTTCCGCCGCTACAGGGTGAGCCCGGCCTCAGTCCGGCTGCACTCCCGCCTGCCGCAGTGCCGCGCGCGCAATCTCCATCCGCGCCCTGGCATGCTCCGGCCGCAGCAGGTCGAGATTCAGCGCGAACAGGTAGTCGTCATTGCCGCGCTCGACCCAGCCGACCAGCCAGCCCACCGCCGGTCTGGCCGAGTCGGCCCAGCCGGTCTTGCCGTGCAGGGTGTAATCGGCGGTGCGCTCCAGCACCGTGATGTCGTCGACGGCCTTGAAGCTGGCGGGCGAGAACGGAAGGGTGCGCTGCACCAGGCCCTTCAGGAAATCGATTTGCTGGTAGGCGGTGATCTGCAGCTTGCCGTTCAGCCAGAAGCGGTCCACCGGCCCGGAGCTGTCGGCATTGCCATAGTGCGATGCGGTCAGGTAGCGCTGGTAGGCCGCGCTGCCGACCCGGCGCGCCAATGCCTGGTAGGCCGGCACGCATGAGTTGGGCAGGGCCACGCGCAGCGGCACGTCGGCGTTGCAGGCCTCGGGCAGCACGGCCTTGCCACCGACCAGCCAGACCTTGCCGTCCCAGGGCAGCTTGTCGTGGTCGACGTCGGCCACAGCGCCGGTCTCGAGGCCGATCAGGGAGTTCATGATCTTGAAGGTCGATGCCGGCGAATAAGGCGTGGCGGCGCGCGACGGATTGTAGGTCAGCATGCGGTCGCGCCGCAGGTCGTAGATCACCATGGTGCCGGTGGTATCGGCCTGGCGGAACAGTGCCGCGGCGTCGAGCGGCGCTTCCTTTGGCGCGGCCAGCGCGGGCAGGTGGGCGGCAAGCAGGCCGAGGCCGAAGGCCACCGGCGTCAGCAGACGGGCAAGACGATTGTTCATGGTTGTGCGTGAGAAGTTGGGGAAAAGATAATCCGGGCCCGGACCGTGATGCGCAGCATAGGAGAGCGCCTGCGCAGCGCCAACCGCCTGCCCTGTAACTTGCGTAACATGGCGGGCATCGCCACTGATGCTCCTGCCAGATCGATGTCCGCTTCGCCTGCCCCGATCCATATCGACGTGTCGAGTCCCTACCGGGTCGATGGCCAGCCCGCGCGCTACCAGTCGGTCTGGCTGCTCGCGCGCGCCTGGCATGCGCATCGCAGCGGCGAGGGCGTGGTCACTGCCGCCGCGGTACGCAGCGCGTTTCCCACGGCGGCCAACCTGCGCATGCTGGTGTCGCGCGCATTTGCAGACTTCGCGCGCTGGGGCATCGTGGTGGGGTGGGGCACGGACCGCGCGTGCGATCCGGCCGCGGCCAACCCGGCGCAGCGCAGCCGCGGGCCGTTCTGGCTGGCTGCAGCCAGCGCGCGCCGGCTGCGCTTCGTCGCCAACGGCCGCACGCTGGGCCCGGTTGCGCTGGCGCGGCATTTGGGCTTCCCTGCCGGTGCTCATCCCGCGCAATCGGGAGAGCGCGATGGCACCCGCTACGTGATGCGCGACATGGCCTTCTGGAGCGAGCTGACGCAGGCCATGCGCAGCGCGCAGGACGGTCATGCGGGCGCCCACGGCTTCGCCGTGGCCGAGTCGTTCGGCGCGGCGCGCCGGCTGGCGGGTGACGGTTTCCAGCAGGCCTTGTCGCTGCTGAAGGAAAGCCAGGCGTGGCGCCGCTGCGGGCGCCTCGACCAGAGCCGCGCCGCGCTGCGGCGTTTCGACCGGCTGGCGCAGGCGGCCGACGCGGGCGCGGCCACGCCGGCGTTCCAGGCCATGGCGCAGGTGGTGCGCGCCTGGGAGCGCTATACGCGCGGCGACGGCGAGGGCGCGCGTGCCGGGCTGGAGCACCTGAACGCCGATGCCGAGCTGCGCCTGGTGGTGCGCTACAACCCGCGCGTGCGCTTCGAGGTGCTGAACCTCGAAGCGCTCTTGCACAAGGCCGATGCCATGCGCCCCGCGCATGCGGCCGCGGCGGCCGCGGCGCAGTGCGCGCTGGACACGTTTTCCGGCGCGCTGCAGGCCGCTTACGAAGCCGATTCGGTCGATGCCGTGCAGCATGCCGCGGCCAATATCGGGCTAAGCCTGTGGCTGTTCTGGCGCCACGGGCTGATCGATGGCGGGCGCGGCCTGTCCGCCAGCGCGGTGCAGCGGCAGGCGATGCGCTGGCTCGGGCTGTCGGAATGGATCTGCGACCGCTTTGGCGTCGGCGGCGGCACGGCGTGGAACGCGATCTTCCTGCTGCGCATTGCGCGCGGCAGCTGCGGGCCCGATGCGCCGCCGCTGGACCGCCCGGCCAGCGCCAGTGACAGCATGGCCATGTTCCGCCGCCAGCGGCCGCTTTCGGTGGCCGACGCGGTCGAGGCGCTGCGGCCGTTCCATGCGCCGTTTGCGCCGGCCAGGGGCTTCGTGCGCTGGTCGGCGGTGGCCGCCTTCGCGCTGGAAGACCACGACGCCGGCCACGTCAGGCTGGCGCCGCTGCAGCTGGCCAACCTGCTGCTGGAATCGGCGTGGTACCTGACCCATGAGCAGGGCGCCACCGCCGCCGCCTGCGCCGCGGTGGAGCGGCTGGCCGGGCAGCTGTCCGCGTTGCGTCCGGCGGAACGGGCCTTCTTCATGGCCGAGATCCGCGCGCTGCCGCCGGCGTTGCGCGACGCCGCGGCGGAAGCGGCGCGGCGCCACCGCAAGCGTGCCTGACGGCGTTCGCTAACTGCCCGCGGCAACGACGCGGTTGGCGCGCGACAACTCGCCCGGCGTCATGTTGTAGAGCCGCCGGAACGCCGCGATGAACGCCGACAGCGACTCATAGCCGCAGTCCAGCGCCACCTCGGTCACGGCTTCGCCGCGCTCCAGCCGCGGCACCGCATCGAGCAGGCGCAGCCGCTGGCGCCAGGCGCGGAAGGTCAGCCCGGTTTCGCGCTGGAACAGCCGCGTCAGGGTCTTGCCCGAGACCGCCAGCCGCGCGCTCCACGCCGCCAGGCTGGTGTCGCGGTCGGCATGGCGCTGCAGGCCGTTGCAGACCAGGCGCACGCGCGGGTCGGCGGGCAGCGGCAGCATGAATTCCACTTCGGGTGCGGCGCCAAGCTGGTCGATCAGCACACGCGCCAGGCGCCCGTCGGCGCCGCGCTCGTCGTATTCGGCCGGCAGGTGACTGAAGGTGCGAATCAGCTCGCGCAGCAGCGGGCTGACGGTGAGCACGCGGCAACGGGCCCGCGCCGCCGCGCGCACGCTGTTGTCGACGCTGTTGTCCAGGTAGAGGCTGCGGATGCGCGTGCCCGTCGCGCAGCGCACGCGGTGCGCCACGCCGGCCGGAATCCACACCGCCCATTGCGGTGGCGCGACAAAGCGCCCGCGGTCGGTCCATACCTCCAGCACGCCCTGCAGGGCATAGGCGAACTGGCACCAGGGATGCCGGTGGCGGTAGCCCAGCACGCGGTTGGGCAAGGCTTCGATGTGGCCGTACAGCGGGCGAGGCAGCCGCGCGAGCGCGCGCAGGGCGGGATCATGGGCAGGCATGCGTGGTCCGGTGGTAGTGGTGGAGGGAGTGGTGGACGAGGGCTGGCGGCACGGGCAGCGCCGCGGCCGATGTCCGCTCATGTCCGATTGCCGACACCGGATGCGACTTTGCCGTTAGCCAGATTGTCTGGCGCAGGCTAACTTGCGCTCGCCCCACAAGACAATCCGGGCAATCCGCTCTACCGCTCGTGCCGGTTGCGTCTGCTCCGGCATGCAACTTCGCTGTGTTACCCAGGGAGCCTGCGATGCATCGCACCAGATTCTTCACCGCTCTGCGCCTGGCCGGCATGTGCTCGGCATTGACGCTGGCCGCCGCGCCGGCATGGGCCGTCGACGAGGCCGGCAAGTACTGCGACACGCCTTCGGCCTGTCTCAACCCGATGGCCACCGGCGGCATGGTGACCTCTTCCAACCGCCTGGCGACGCAGGCCGGGCTGCGCGTGCTGGAGCGCGGCGGCAATGCGGTCGATGCCGCCATCGCGGTGGCGTCGACCATCGCGGTGGTGTACCCGCACATGAACTCCATCGGCGGTGACGCCTTCTGGCTGATCTACAACGCCCGCACGCGCGAGGTGCGCGCGCTCAATGCCAGTGGCCGCGCCGGCGAACGCGCCACCATCGCGCTTTACCGGGACAAGGGACTCGACCGGGTTCCCGCGCGCGGCTACCTGTCGGCGATCACGGTGCCCGGCACTGTCGCCGGCTGGGAAGCGGCGTACCAGTACGCGCGCCAGGGCATGGGCCGCAGCCTGCCATGGCCGGATCTGATGGCCGACGCCATCCGCCATGCCGAGAGCGGGTTCCCGGTGTCGGCGTCGCTGGCATCGTGGAGCCGCGTCAATCTCGACCCGGCCGACACCGAATTCCGCGCCTTGCAGCGCTTCGACGGCTTTCGCCAGACCTTCCTGAAACCGGATGGATCAGCCTACCGGATGGGCGAAACGCTGCGCCAGCCCGACCTGGCGGGCACGCTGCGGCAGATTGCGTCAGGAGGCGCCGCGGCGTTTTACCAGGGCGAGATCGCGCGCAAGATCGTGGCCGACCTGCAGGCGCACGGCGGCGTGCTGACCCAGGCCGACTTTGCCCGCCACCGCGCCGACTGGGTCCAGCCGATCACCGTCAACTACCGCGGCTACCAGGCCGTCAACGTTCCGCCCAACACGCAAGGCTTTGCCTCGCTGGAGATCCTGAACATCCTGGACAAGCGCGACGTGCGCGCGCTTGGCGAGGGCACGGCCGACTACTACCACGTGCTGGTGGAGGCCACCAAGCAGGCGTTTGCCGATCGCGACCGCTATCTCGCCGACCCGGACTTCGTGCAGATCCCGCTGGAACGGCTGCTGTCGTCGCGGCACGGGCAGGCCCAGTCCGGGCGCATCAGCATGCTGCGCGCCGGCGCGGACGTGAAGCCGATGGATCCGCACGGCGATACGGTGTGGTTCGGCACCGCCGACAAGGATGGCAACGTGGTGTCGATGATCCAGAGCGTCTATCACGACTTCGGTTCCGGCATCGTGCCCAGCGGCACCGGTGTGCTATTGCAGAACCGCGGTGCCTTTTTCTCGCTCGATCCCGCGCATGTGAACCACCTGGCGCCGGGCAAGCGCACCTTCCATACGCTGAATCCGGCGCTGCTGCTGAAGGACGGCAAGCCGTTCCTGGTCTACGGCACCATGGGCGGCGAGGGGCAGCCGCAAACGCAGGCGGCGCTGGTGACGCGCATCGTCGATTTCGGCATGTCGCCGCAGGACGCGGTCAATGCGCCGCGCCTGCTCTATGGTCGCAACTGGGGCGTGTCGTCGAACGATCTCAAGATCGAGGGCCGCGTGCCGGAAGCGGTGACCGCCGAACTGGCGCGGCGCGGGCATCCGGTCAAGCGGGTGCAGGCCTTCACCGACGCCATGGGGCATGCCGGCGCCATCCTGATCGACCCGGTCACCGGCGTGATGTATGGCGCTGCCGATCCGCGCGGCGACGGCCTGGCGGCCGGGCTGTAGCGGGACGTAAACGAGGAAAGGGCGACCGTGGTCGCCCTTTGTCTCAATCGCTGTCCGGCTTAGTCGAACAGCTCGTGCCAGATGCTCTTCTTCCGGTAGTGCTTCTGCTCGCGCTCGTAATTGCGGTCGCGGTCACGGTCGCCGTAGCCGCGCTGGTAGCCCTGCTGCGGCGGTGCATTGTGCACCGGCGCCTGCTGCTGTGGCGGGGGCTGCAGCGGGGCTTGCTGCGCCGGGGCTGCCGCCACCGAGCGCTCGAGGATCTTGTCGAGTTCGCCCCGGTCCAGCCAGACGCCGCGGCACTTGGGGCAGTAATCGATCTCGATGCCCTGGCGTTCGGACATCACGAGTTGGGTTTGCGGGCACACCGGACAGTCCATGGATTCTCCTGTTGCAAATGAAAACGGTCCAGTTATGACTGGCCGCGGCGCCGATGGTTCGGTCCGCACACCGAGCAGAAGTGGCGGGTGCGGCCCATGAACCGGGCTTGGGCGGGGAATTTGCATGCCAGGCTGCCGTCGAAGGCATATGGCTGCGTCGCGTCTCCTTCCCCCTGTGCTTGCGTTGGTCCGCCGGCTGGCATGGCTGGTGCTGTGGATCGGCCTGGGGTGGCTGGCCTGGCCCTGGCTGCAGCCGCCGCTGGAGCGCGCCATCTACGCGGCCCGGCTGTCCGCCCGGCCTGCGCCGGCGGCGCTGCCGGTGCCGGTTGCGGGCGTGGCTTCGCGGGCGCTGCGCGATACCTGGCACGGCGCGCGTTCCGGCGGACGCAAGCACGAGGGCATCGACATCTTCGCACCGCGCGGCCGCGAGGTGGTGTCGGCCACCGAAGGCATCGTCACGCGCGTCGGCACCAATCAGCTCGGGGGAAACGTGGTGTGGGTGATGGGGCCGGGGCGGCAGATGCACTACTACGCCCATCTGGACCGGTATGCCGGCGTGCGCGCCGGCGACATCATCGTCGCCGGTACCGTGCTGGGGTATGTGGGCACTACCGGCAATGCGCGGGGCACGCCGCCGCACCTGCACTACGGCATCTACACGGCGCGCGGGGCGATCAATCCGTACCCGCTACTGAAGCCATCCATGGCCGCCGGCGCGCGCTAGCGCAGCCGGCGTGGTGGCATTCAGGCGGCCTCGCCGACCGTGCCGTGGCCGGCTTCGTCGGCCGCGGCTTCCTTGCCGCCGGGCAGCAGCAGGTTCAGGATCACCGCCGACAGCGAGCCCACCGTGATGCCGGAGCCGAACACCTCGTGGACAAAGGCGGGCAGCTTTGCCAGCAGTTCCGGGCGGAAGGTCACGGCCAGGCCGCAGCCGATCGACACCGCCACGATCAGAGTGTTGCGCTGCGTGAAGCGGACCGTGCTGAGCATCTGGATCCCGCCCGAAACGATCATCGCGAACATCATCAGGCCGGCACCGCCGAGCACCGGCTGCGGAATCGTCACCACCAGCGCGCCCAGCACCGGGAACAGCCCGGCCAGCAGCAGCATCACGCCGGTCAGCGCCACCACATGGCGGCTGGCCACGCCCGTCAGCGACACTACGCCGACGTTCTGCGCAAAGGTGGACAGCGGCGGGCTGCACACCAGCGCCGCGAAGGCCGAGCCAAAGCCGTCGCACAGGATGCCGCGCGACAGGCATTTGCCCGACACCGGCCGCTGCGTGGCTGAGCCCAGCGCCATGAAGGTGCCGGTCGATTCGACGATGGTGACCAGGAAGGCGATCGACATGGCGACGATGCCGGAGATCGGGAACGACATGCCGAAGTGCAGCGGCTGCGGCACCGCGAACACCGGCGCCTGGTGGAACTGGGTAAAGTCGACCAGGCCCAGCGCCAGGCACAGCAGGTAGCCGCCGGCAATGCCGACCACGATGGCCGAGGCCGACAGCATGCCCTTGCCCCACTGCACCACCGCCACCACCAGCGCCAGCACGGCGACGGCAATCGCCAGGTTGCCGGGGGCGCCGTAGCGGCTGCTGCCCTGGCCGCCGGCGGCCCAGTCGATCGCCACCGGGATCAGCGACAGGCCGATCATGGTCACGACCACGCTGGTGACGGTATGCGGGAACAGCTTGCGGATCGCCGGCATGAAGAAGCTGCCGAGGATCATCACCAGCGAGCCGGCCAGCGCCGAACCCAGGATGCCGGCCACGCCGTGCTCCACACCCACGCTGATGGCCGCGCCGACGAAGGCAAAGCTGGTGCCCATCACGCACGGCATGCGGATGCCGACCGGGCCCACGCCCTTGCACTGGATAATGGTGACGATGCCCGAGCCCAGCAGCGCGGCATTGACCAGCGCTATCACCTGGTCGGAGGGCAGGCGCAGCGCGCCGCCGATCACCAGCGGCACCGCAATGATGCCGCCCAGCGCGGCCAGCAGATGCTGGAGCGCAAGCAGGAACGTCGTCAAGCGTGGGGGGCGGTCTTCCACCTGGAACAGCAAGGGCGCCATTCGTGTCTCCTGTCGTCTGCCCGGATGTTCCGGGCTGTCTTGTTCTTCTGGCGCCGGGCGGGGAACCCGGCGCCCTCGTGCACGCTCGCGGGCCAGGTGCGGCAGCTCCGCGAGCGAGGCGGGCAGGACCTGCATCCCCGCCTCAACAGGCGTGCAAGAATAACAGGGATCAGCGAACCGTGATACAAAGATTGCATACAATTTGTATCAACTCCCATGCGCTGGAAGACAAGGCGGAGGCCCCGGAAGCCGCCCGCATGGCGGCTTTGGGGCTCAGCGGCGCTGCCCCAGCGCCTTCTGGATCGCCGCCTCGGTCTCGGCGTACTGGCCTTCGCCGAAGTGCTTGTAGACTACGTTGCCGTTGGTATCGACCAGGTACAGCGCGGGCCAGTACTGGTTGCGCCAGGCGTTCCAGGTGGCATAGGCGTTGTCCTGCGCCACCGGGTAGCGGATGTCGAAGCGCTTGAGCGCGGCCTGGACGTTGCTGGTGGAGCGCTCGAACGCATACTCCGGCGTGTGCACGCCCACCACGACCAGGCCCTGGTCGCGGTATTTGTCGTACCACTTGCGGACATGGGGCAGGGTGTTGATGCAGTTGATGCAGCTGTAGGTCCAGAAATCGACCAGCACCACCTTGCCGCGCAGGCCGGCAAGGGTCAGCGGTTCGGAATTCAGCCACTTGCCGATACCGGTGAATTCGGGCGCCGTGCCGTAATTGGCTGGCGCGGCGGCGGCGGGCTGGATTGCCAGGGGAACTGCGGCAAAGGCGGCAGCGGCAAACAGGGTGCGAAGGATGCGGGGCATGGTTCAGGCTCCAGGTTGGGTTGCGGGGAAAAGCGAAGTCAGCCAGGCGACGGCGAGGGTGTCGTACTGGAAGTACATGGCGATGGCGGTGGCCACCACCAGCACGCCGAAGGCTTGTTGCAGCCGCGGCGTATGGCGTGCCAGCCGGCGCACATGGGTGGTGGCGAACTGGCCGCCGTAGGCGATGCCCAGCATCGGCACGGCGGCGCCGGCGGCAAACAGGGCCAGCAGGCCGGCGGCGCGGTGCAGGTCCTGCGCCTTGGCCACCAGCGCCAGGATCGAGGCCAGCACCGGGCCCGCGCACGGGGTCCATACCGCGCCCAGCGTCATGCCCAGCACAAAGCCGCCGGCCAGGCCGTTGCCGGCGCGGCTGCCGGCGCCGGCGGCGCGGTCGGTGAGCGCGGCGAACGGCGCGGCGAACGGGGCCGTGAGGCGGGCGAAGCCGGACGGCCACAGCCGCGCCAGCCCGGCGGCCAAAAGGATGGCGATGGCGACGTTGCGGACCACGCCCGGGGCGTCGCTGAAGGCGCTGGTGAGCGCGCCGAAGACAATGCCCAGCGCGGAAAAGGCGGAGACGAAGCCCAGCGCGATCGCCAGCGGGCGCAGGCGGCTGGCTTCGCCCAGCGAAGCGCCCAGCAGCATGGGCAGCACGGGCAGCACGCACGGCGACGCAATCGTCAGCACGCCGGCGGCAAAGGCAAGGTAGGCATCGATCATGGCGGTGGACTCGGGGATTGGCGATGACTGCATTGCACCGCCCCGGCGTATCGGCGTTGTTTCCGCATCCGGCCCGCTGTGCAATGTTTCTTGTCCGGGCCCGGCCCGGATACACAGCGATACAAAGCGCGCCGCCAGCGCCGCATAATGGCGGCACCGGGAAAGGCGAGGGCCATCCTTGGCAGCGCCGGCCGCCCCCTTTTGCTTCTTCTCCTTCTTCGATTCCGGGACCCGCCATGACCCCGCAGGACCATATCCTTATCGTCGACGACGACCGCGAAATCCGCGAACTGGTTGCCGCCTATCTCGAGCGCAGCGGCATGCGCGTGTCCCTGGCCGCCAACGGGCGCGAGATGCGCGCGGCGCTGGACAAGGGCTCGGTCGACCTGGTGGTGCTGGACCTGATGCTGCCCGGCGAAGACGGTCTGGCGCTGTGCCGCGACCTGCGCGCGGGCGAGCGGCGCAACCTGCCGGTGCTGATGCTGACCGCGCGCAACGAGGAAGCCGACCGCATCCTGGGGCTGGAGATGGGCGCCGACGACTACCTGGTCAAGCCCTTCGCCGCGCGCGAACTGCTGGCGCGGATCCGCTCGGTGCTGCGGCGCACGCGCATGCTGCCGCCCAACCTGCAGGTCACCGAGGCCGCCAGCGTGCTGGCGTTCGGCCCGTGGCGGCTCGACACCAACGCGCGCCACCTGATCGACGAGCAGGACGTGATCGTCGCGCTCAGCGGCGCGGAATACCGGCTGCTGCGCGTCTTCGTCGACCACCCGCAACGGGTGCTGACCCGCGACCAGCTGCTGAACCTGACCCAGGGCCGCGACGCCGAGCTGTTCGAGCGCTCGATCGACCTGCTGGTGAGTCGCCTGCGCCAGCGCCTGCGCGACGATGCGCGCGAGCCGCGCTACATCAAGACCGTGCGCAACGGCGGCTATGTCTTCAGCGCCACCGTCGAAATCCGCGAGGAGCGCGCATGAGCGGCCGCGCGCGCAAGGGGCTGGCATGGCCGCGCACGCTGTTCGCGCGGCTGATGGTGATCCTGCTGGTCGGGCTGGTGCTGGCGCAGAGCCTGTCGTACAGCCTGGTGATGATGGAGCGCAAGAGCGCGGCCGACCGGCTGATGCTGGGCAACCTGGAGCGCGACGTGGCCAGCTCGGTGGCGATGCTCGACATGCTGCCGGCGGAGCAGCGCGCGCCCTGGCTGGAGCGGGTGCGGCGCGACAATTACAGCTACCGCCTCGATGCCGGCACCCCGGGCGAGCCGCCGCGCGCGCCGCTGGCGCGCAAGGCCGTCGACACCATTGCCGAGGCGCTGCAGGGCCGCTATCCGGTCTCGGCCAGCAGCCAGCCGGGCGGTGGTTTCCAGGTGCACCTTCGGCTGCACGACGGCAGCCCGCTGACGATCGACGTGCAGCCCAGGCGTTCGCTGGTCTCGCCGTGGCTGCTGGCGATGCTGGCGGCGCAGCTGGCGCTGCTGGTGGCCTGTGCCTGGCTCGCGGTGCGCGTGGTCACGCGCCCGCTCAGCCAGCTCGCCAGCGCCGCCGAGAACCTGGGGCCGGACCTGAAGGCGCAGCGCGTGCCCGAAACCGGCCCGACCGAGGTAGCCCATGCCGCCGCCGCCTTCAACGCCATGCAGGCACGCATCGCCGGCTACCTGGATGAGCGCATGCAGATCCTGGCCGCGATCTCGCACGACCTGCAGACGCCGATCACGCGCATGCGGCTGCGCGTGGACCTGATGGAAGACTCGCCCACGCAGCAGAAGCTCTACAACGACCTGCGCGAGATGGAGCACCTGGTGCGCGAAGGCGTGGCCTATGCGCGCACCCTGCAGGGTGGCACCGAGACCCCGGCCCGCATCGATCCCGATGCGCTGCTCGACAGCCTTGCCGGCGACTACCTCGACGCCGGCCATGCCATCGCCATCGAAGGCCACGCCGGGGCGCCGCTGCTGACACGCCCGCAGGCGCTGCGGCGCATCCTGACCAACCTGATCGACAACGCGCTGAAGTTCGGCGCGGAGGTCACGCTGGCGGTAGCGCGTCAGGACGATGGCTGGCTGCAGATCGCCGTGCAGGACCGCGGTCCGGGCATTCCGGAGGCGGACCTGGAGCGCGTGATGCAGCCGTACTACCGCGTCGAAACCTCGCGCAACCGCGGCACCGGCGGCACCGGCCTGGGCCTGGCGATCGCGCAGCAACTGACGCAGGCGCTTGGTGGCACGCTGCAGCTGGCCAATCGCGAAGGCGGCGGCCTGCAGGCCACACTGCGCCTGCCCGCCTGAGAGCGTTTTTTTTCTCCCTCTCCCGCCTGCGGGAGAGGGGCGGGGAAGAGGACCGGCGCCCCCACGAAGTCAGGCCCCCAGATATTCCAGGCACCGTCCTCGCGGCGCCAATCCCCCAAATCCGTTAAGCAAAAAATCCCATTCCATCCCCTGATCGGGGGATAAATGTTCTCTGGCCTATTCGGGTTATGTCATTAAAATCATAATCAATTATTGCTAGGGAGATGCACATGGCCGGATCGATTTATTGCTTGAAATCGGCGGAACCATGTTGAATTTTGATAGCGAAAGCAGCATGCATCGATTCCCGTAAAAGCCTCGTCTGTGCGGGATGTGGGCTGCATCGCAGGCCCCCACCAGGCTCCGTATCGCGCAACCGAATCCGGATATTTCGCGCGCGACATAAACGAATTAGTGATTTGGATAATTTATGCAGTCACCAATTCGTTTGCGAAAATTAACAATCTCTCCGCCGCACTCTCCTTACAATCGCCTTCGCATTAGCGGCAACGCAGCCCGATTTATCGGCCCTGCGGTTGCACGACGCCATTCCCGCTGCGAATGGCCATCCGGCGCAGTTCCTCGGTGCCGCGCCGGATCCCGTAGGCCTGTTCTGCCGGTTTTCGCACCCGGCCAGGCCCGATCGGGTTCCGTGTCCTCGTGCCGCCATGCGATAAGCCGATAACGGAGCTCAAGCCCGCGCGCGCCTGTGTCAACGGTGCGCGGCGGCAGCTTGGGCAACACAGAGACAGGCTACGGATCCCATGGATTCACTGATGAAGCGCCGTGAGCGTACCCGCGACGGGGCGCTGCGGCGGCAAGGGAGGCGTCGGCGCGGTCCCGCCGCGCTGGGTACCGGACTGACCGCGGGGCTCGCCGCGGGCCTGGCGGCAATGTGCTGGCTGCCGGCACTCGCGCACGCGGATTCCGACTATGACGCTTTGATCCAGGGTGCCCGCGCCGGCGACTATGCGCCCGCGCTGGCGATGCTGCGCGAGCGCGTCGCGCGCGCACCGTCGGACCAGCGGGTCGCGTGGGACCGCATCGTCATCGCCGGTTGGGCGGGACGGCCGGGCGAAGTGCTGGAAGCCTATGGCAATCTGGGCCAGACCCGCGCGCTGCCGCCCGAAGTGCTGGCGGCCGTGGCCGGCGCCTTGCGCGACCAGCGCCGCTGGGACGAGGCGCTGGCGCGCTATCGCGAGGGCCGGCAACGCTTTCCAACACATGCGGCATTCGCGCTGGGCGAGGTGAAGGTGCTGGCCGACAGCGGCCAGGCCGCCGAGGCGGTGGCGCTGGGACAGGTGCTGGTGCAGCGCGAGCCCGCCGCCGTCGACAGCCGCCTGGCACTGGCCTACGCGCAGGCGCGCGCCGGCGAGCCGTATGCGGCCTTGTTCGAGGCCGACCAGGCGTACCTGCGCGCGCCGCAACGCGCCGATGTCGTGCGCGAGTATGCCGGCGCGCTGCAGCGCGCGGGACTGCCGGAGGCGGCGCTGCGCGTCGCGGGCGAACATCCCGAACTGTTCGACCAGCGCGCGCGCCTGGCGCTGGATCTCGACGTCGTGGCCGAGCTGGTGCGCCTGGCCGACATGCCGACGCGCACCGAGGGCGAGCGCTTTGCCATTGCCGATCGCGCGCTGGCACGCTATGACGCATTGCTGCCCGCACTGCAGGCGCTGGGGCCGCCGGCCGCACCGCAACTGCGCCGCGCGCGCATCGACCGGCTCGCCGCGCTGCATGCGCGGGTCCGGATGCAGGACGTGGTGAACGAATACGAGGCGCTGCGCGCCGAGGGCGTCGAGGTCCCGGCCTATGCCCTGGGCGATGTCGCCGCCGCCTACCTGTACCTGCGCCAGCCGGAGCAGGCAGCGCCGCTGTTCCGCCAGGTGCGCGACGCCTACCCGCAGGGCCTGGATGCCGAAACCCGGCTCAAGGCGCAGACCGGCCTCTACTACGCGCACGCCGAGTCCGAGGCCTTCGATCCCGCCGCACAGGCCGTCGAGCAGGCCAGCGCCGAGCAGCCGCGCTGGCGCTGGGTGCGCGGCCAGCCCATGCGGCAACCCAACGACCTGTGGCTGCAGGCCGAACAGACCGCCACCCGGGCCGACCTGCAGGCCGACGCCACGGCTTCGGCGCAGCAGAAGCTGGAAGACCTGGTGCGCAAGGCACCCGGCCATTCCGGCCTGCGCGCCGCGCTGGCCGACGTCTACCGCGCCCGCGGCTGGCCGCGCGCGGCCGAAGGCGAGCTGAAGCTGGGCGAGACCCTGAACCCGCGCAGCCTGCCGGTGGAGGTGCAGCAGGGTCACGCGGCGCTGGATCTGCAGGAATGGCGCCAGGCCGAACTGCTGCGCGACGACACCCTGGCGCGCTTCCCCGAAGACCTCACCGCGCGGCGCCTGGACCGCGAGTGGCAGGTCCACAACAAGGCCGAGCTCCGCATCGAGGGCTACCGCGGGCTGGCCAATGACAGCGCGGTGGTCGGCAACGGCAACTTCGGCATCGAAGCGGTGCTGTACACGCCGCCGGTCAACTACGACTGGCGGGCCTTCGGCGGCATCGGCTATGCCACCGGCCGCTTCGACGAGGGCCGCGTCGATTACCGCTGGGCCCGCGCCGGCGCGCAATGGCGCGTGCGCGACCTGACCGTCGAGGGCGAGCTGTCGCTGCATGGCTATGGCCAGGGCGCGCGCCAGGGCGGCCGCATCGCCGCCGACTACGACATCGACGACCGCTGGCGCGTGGGCGCCTCGGCGGCGCTGCGCTCGACCGGCACGCCGCTGCAGGCACTCAAGCACGGCATCTATGCCGACACCGTGCAGGCCTACGCGCGCTGGCGCCGCAGCGAGGCCAGCGAATGGATGCTGACGGTGGCGCCGTCGCGCTTCAGCGACGGCAACGACCGGCTCGAAGTGGGCGTGTCCGGCGTGCAGCGCTTCTACACCGCGCCGCACCTGAAAGCCGACCTGCTGGTCGACCTGTGGGCATCGCGCAATAGCCGCGCCGACACGCCGTACTACAACCCGCGCTCGGACCTGACCGTGCTGCCGTCGGTGCGCCTGATGCACACGCTGTACCGGCGCTACGAGACCGTCTGGGAGCAGCAGTTCCTGGCCGGCACTGGCGCTTACAGCCAGCGCGGTTTCGGCACCGGCGCGATCCTGCTGTTGGGCTACGGCCAGCGCTTCCGCACCAACGACGTGTTCGAGGTCGGCGCCACCGTGACCGGCACCAGCCGCCCTTATGACGGCCAGCGCGAGCGCGAGCTGCGCATCGTCTTCGACATGACCTACCGCTTCTGAACAGGAATGCAAGCCATGAACGCAACCCTGCGGCGCGCCTGCCGCCTGCTCTGGCTGGTGCTGGCCGCGTGCCTGCTGGCCGGCTGCGCCAAGGACATCCCGGTGTTCACGCCTCCCGTACAGCGCCCGGCCGCGGCCGCCGAGCAGCCGTGGCCGCGCAACCATGTGGTGGTGCTGGCCTATCACGACATCGAAGACAAGGACCCCGACCAGGCCTACCTGAGCGTGCGCACCGACCACCTGGTCGGCCAGCTGGCCTGGCTGCGCGAGAACGGCTACCGCGCGGTCTCGGTCGACCAGGTGCTGGCGGCGCGCCGCGGCGGGCCGCCGCTGCCCGAGCGCGCGGTGCTGCTGACCTTCGACGACGGCTACCGCAGCTTCTACACGCGCGTGCTGCCGATCCTGAAGGCCTACCGCTGGCCGGCCGTCCTGGCGCCGGTAGGCAGCTGGCTCGATACCCCGCCGGGGCAGCCGGTGGATTTCGGCGGCACGCCGACGGCCCGCGAGCGCCTGCTCGACTGGCAGCAGGTGCGCGAGATCGCCGCATCGGGCCTGGTGGAAATCGGCGCGCACACCGATGCCTTGCACTACGGCGTGCGCGCCAACCCGCAGGGCAATACCGAGCCGGCCGCGGCGGTGCGCGCCTTCGATGCCGGCACCGGCCGCTATGAAAGCGATGCCGCGCAGCAGGCGCGCCTTCGTGCCGACGTGGCCCGCATCACCGCCAAGGTGCGCGCCGTCACCGGCAAGCCGGTACGCGTGTGGATCTGGCCGTACGGCGCCGAGGGCGGCGCGGCGCTGCGCATCGTCGCCGAGAACGGCTACCAGATGGCGCTGACGCTGGAAGACGGCCTGGCCACGGTGGACCGCATGATGTCGGGCGCGCGCCTGCTGCTCAGTGACGATCCCGGCCTGCGCGGCTTCGCCCGTTCGGTGGTCGCGATGGAAGAGCCCAACGGCATGCGCGTCGCGCACGTGGACCTGGACTATGTCTATGATCCCGATCCCGCCCAGGTCGAACGCAACCTGGGCCTGCTGGTGCAGCGCATCGCCGACCTGAAGATCGACACCGTGTTCCTGCAGGCGTTCTCCGACGATGACGGCGACGGGCTGATCAGGTCGGTGTACTTCCCCAACCGCTGGCTGCCGGTGCGCGCCGACCTGTTCAACCGGGTCGCGTGGCAGCTCGACAACCGCGCCAACGTCAAGGTGTATGCGTGGATGCCGGTGCTGAGCTTCGACCTCGACCCGTCGCTGGCGCGCGTGGCGCGCTGGGATCCGGCCACCGGCACGGCGGCGGTCGACCCGAAGCAGTACCGGCGCCTGTCGCCGTTCGACCCGGTGGCGCGGGCCCGCATCGGCGACCTGTATGAGGACCTGGCACGCCACGCCTTCTTCGACGGCATCCTGTTCCACGACGACGCCTTGCTGGGCGATTTCGAGGATGCCAGCGCGCCGGCGCTGGCCGCGTATCGCGCCGCGGGCCTGCCCGGTTCGATCGCCGAGCTGCGCGCCAGCCCCGAGCAGATGCAGCGCTGGACGCGCATGAAGAGCCGGGCGCTGGTGGACCTTACCCACGAGCTGACCGCGCGCGTGCGCGAGGTGCGCGGGCCCGCCATCAAGACCGCGCGCAATATCTTCGCACTGCCGGTGCTGCAGCCGGACAGCGAAGCGTGGTTCGCGCAGAACCTGGACGACTTTCTTGCCGCCTACGACTGGACCGCGCCGATGGCGATGCCATACATGGAGCAGGTGCCGGCGGGCCAGGAGAACGCATGGCTCGACCGCATGGTCGACATCATCGCGCAGCGCCCGGGCGCGCTGCGGCGCACCGTGTTCGAGCTGCAAGCCCGTGACTGGCGCGCCCCTGGGGCCCGTCCGGTCGACAGCGCGGTGCTGGCCGGCTGGATGCAGCGGCTGCAGCGCCGCGGCGCGCGCAATTTCGGCTACTACCCGGACGACTTCCACAACAACCAGCCCCGGCTCGAGGTGATCCGGCCGGCGCTGTCCAACGCCTGGTACCCCGCACCATGATCGAACGACTGTTTGCCCTGGTCATCCTGTGCCTTGCGCTGGCGCTGCCGTTCGCGCTGGCCGCCCTTGCCACCGGTGACCTGCTGCTGGCCTTTGTGTTCTTCTATCCGCTGTTCATGTCCGGCCTGTGGATCGCCGGCGGCCTGTACTTCTGGTGGCACTGGGAGCGCAAGTGGCGCTGGGGCGCCGAACGCGAGGCGCCCGAGGTGCCCGGCGAGCCGTTCATTTCGATCCTGGTGCCGTGCTACAACGAGGAAAAGAACGGCGAGGAAACCCTGCTGGCGGCGCTGGCGCAGCGCTACCGCAACTTCGAGGTGATCGCCATCAACGACGGCTCGCGCGACGGCACCGGCGCCCTGCTCGACGCGCTGGCGGCGCGCCACCCGCGCCTGCGCGTGGTGCACCTGGCGCACAACCAGGGCAAGGCCATGGCGCTGCGCATGGGCGCGCTGGCCGCGCGCGGCGAATACCTGGTCTGCATCGACGGCGATGCCGCGCTCGATCCCGACGCCGCCGCCTACCTGGTCGCGCCGATGGTGGCCAATCCACGCGTCGGCGCAGTCACGGGCAATCCGCGCATCCGCACCCGCTCGACGCTGGTGGGGCGGATCCAGGTAGGGGAGTTCTCGTCGATCATCGGCCTGATCAAGCGCACCCAGCGCGTCTACGGCCAGGTCTTCACCGTCTCGGGCGTGGTCGCCGCGTTCCGGCGCCGCGCGCTGGACCGCGTGGGCTACTGGAGCCTGGACATGATCACCGAGGACATCGACATCAGCTGGAAGCTGCAGCGCGACCACTGGTCGATCTTCTACGAGCCGCGCGCGCTGTGCTGGATCCTGATGCCCGAGACCGTGCGCGGCCTGCTCAAGCAGCGCCTGCGCTGGGCCCAGGGCGGGGCCGAGGTGTTCATGAAGAACGTGCGCTCGATCTGGATCTGGCGCCACCGCCGGCTGTGGCCGCTGATGGCGGAGTATTGCCTGTCGGCGGGCTGGGCCTTCGCCTTCGCCATGTCGCTGCTGCTGTGGGCGCTGGGGCATTTCGTCGAGCTGCCGGCCAATATCCGCATCCAGAAGCTGATGCCGCCGGGCTTTACCGGCATGGTGCTGGCCGCGGTGTGCCTGCTGCAGTTCGGCCTGAGCGTGCTGATCGACCGCCGCTACGAGCCGCGCCTGGCGCGCACGCTGTACTGGATCATCTGGTATCCGCTGGCGTACTGGATGGTCGGCATGCTGACCACGCTGCTGGCCTTTCCCAAGGTCATGCTCAAGACCCGGCGCCAGCGTGCGCGCTGGACCAGCCCCGACCGGGGCATCCACACCATGAGGTCGTCATGAAACCCGAAAGCATGATCATCCGTACCCGCGGCTCGCGCCTGCGCTGGCTGCTCGACGCCGTGCTCACGGCGCTGGCCTGGGCCGGCTTCTTCTACCTCGGCGCGAGCGGCATCCGCGCCATCCTGGAGGAAGCCTCCGCGGGCCCCGGCGTACCGTTCTGGGCCGCGCTGCTGCCTACCATGGGCACGCTGACGGTCTACGTGCTGGTGGGGCTGTTCAACGGCATCGTGCTGCTGTCATGGGCGCTCTACAACCAGTATCGCTTCGCCGGCCTGGACCGCCGCAAGCCGCTGCCCGCGCTGCGCATCGACGAGCTGGCGCGCAGCTTCGGCCTGCCGGGGCAGCGCGTACGGGCGCTGCAGCTGGCCAAGGTGGCGGTGGTGGACCACACGCATGAGGGGGAGGTGGCGGAGGTGAGGGCGGTGGTGTCGTGACCAGCCCAAGGCATCGTAGTCCATGGCTTCTTCCAGGCTGATGCCAGCCGGCGCTCCCTGGCCAATGACGTCAGCTCGACCGAGACAAGTCCGCAACCAGCGACTCCGCGGACTGTATGCCAGACAGCATTGCCGACGGCACGCCATAGCCCGGGAACGTGGTTTGTCCGCCCAGGTATAGCCCGCCGATCGGTGTCCGATGCGGGAGGAATCGGTGGGGTGGCGAACCCGGGGCAATTCCATACAGCGCACCTTCATACAGTTGTCGTTCCCGGGCAAAGTCCTGCGGATCGAGCACGCGGGTTGTTTCGATGGCCATGCCCGGCACTCGCTTCCGCAACGCGTCCAGGTATCTCTCCACTGCCGAATCGCTCCATGCCGGATTCCATTCGGATACCGAGCGAATATCGCTGGCGGGCGCGTACAACTCGATGACATGCCTGCCTCCAGGTGCCAGTTCCGGCAGAACCCGCGTTGGCTGCGTGTACGAAATCCATTGCGGGACGTCGGGTTTCAGAACGTGCATGGCGCCTTGTTTTTCCATCGCCGGTACATGGTTGACGATGAACGCGTCGGCTGCCGCAGCACCGGAATATCCGATCTGGATGGAGATGGCTCTGTGTGACAACGGCGCCTTATCTGCCTTTGCGGCCAGGTTTCGCGGGACGTCGGCGGCACGCAGCAGGTTCTTCACGACACCCAATCCGGAACACGTGGCGACGACGTGCGAGGCCGGGATGTGTTCTCCGTCGGTCAGCACAACGCCATGCACCCGGCCGTCGCTGACGACGATTTCCTTGACGCGGGTTCCGAAACGTACCGAGACGGATTGACTCCGCAAGGCTCGCAGCAGCGCATCACTAATGGCGCCCATGCCGCCGCGCGGCAGGTGAAAGCCTTCTTCCAGCAAAGCCAGCAAGCCGATGATCTGTGTCGAGGGCAGCCGGTCGGGTGCGAGCCCCGTGTAGAGCAACGTGGACGCGACGGCAGCCTGCAGATCCCCATCCGGAAAATAGGACGCGATCAGGCCGTTTACGTGCCCGCCCATTCGCGGCAGGTGCCTCCAGAGTTTGCCGATCGTACGTAGCAGCGACGGTTCTTCCGGCAGCACGTCGCGGACCAGGGTTCCGTAGATCGGACGCCAATCGTCCCGTAGCCTGGCGAGCCCGTCTCGAAGCGCCTGCGTGCGGCGGTTGTGGTCGGCGCCGTCCACGTACGAGTGCTCCGCGGTTGAAAGGTGCACTGCGGTGCCATTGTCCAGAAAGGTGGCGTGGGGCTTTGCTATGCCGATGAGCTCGACTTCGTCATCGAAGCTCAGGCCCAGGCGCCCGAAGGCGGCATGAAGCAATGAAGGCACGGCCACGTATACCGCGCCATTGTTAAAGGTATATCCGTCGGAAACCTCGGTCGAACAGCATCCGCCCCCGCTCTGCTGCGCCTCCACAACCATCACCGGGATGCCCCGACGAGACAGCGAAAGCGCAGCGGCCAATCCTGACAGCCCGGCCCCGATGACCACCGTGGGAACTTCTTTCCTTGCGCGCATCAACGACTTCCAACTGATCATCACGGCCCTGAGGGCCGCGGGACAGTCGCAGATCTCGCTTGTCGCGGAACTGTCCGGCCAAGTTGTCGGCCATGTCGCCATTTCCCCGGTCGACATCTCAGACGGAAGTGCGCAATGGTACGGACTTGGTCCGGTATCGGTGCTGCCTGCTCATCAAGGCATCGGGGTGGGCTCGCAGCTCATCCGTGCGGCCCTGGATCGCCTGAAACAGTCCGGCGCGCATGGCTGCGTGGTACTGGGGGAACCGGCCTACTATTCCCGCTTTGGATTCTCGACACAGTCATCGCTCGTACTACCCGGGGTTCCGGCAGAGTACTTTCAAGCCATAGCGTTCGGCCCGCACGTGCCCTCGGGCGTGGTCAAGTATCACGAGTCATTTGACGTAAAAAGCTAGCTCCGGAGCAGGATGGGGGCACGAGCACACGGTTCGGATCGGGTTCGCCTGGGCTATACTTAGCTAACTTTCCTAGCTAGGAGGCTATATGCTGACGATCAACATGCATGACGCGAAGAGCCAACTCTCCCGACTGGTCGACGCGGTCGAGTCGGGCGCGGAATCGGTCGTGATCATTGCCCGCAACGGCAAACCGGCTGCGCAACTGGTACCGGTTCCGTCGCCGCAGTCGCAACGTATCGGTGGAGGCAGGGCGCTTCTTGGCGATGCGTTCGATGATCTGACGCTTGACCGGTTCAACGAGAGCGACGAGGAGGTCGGCAAGCTCTTTCTGGGAGAACACGGTTGAAAGTTCTGCTCGACACGCATATCGCGCTTTGGGCTGCCTTGGCCAGCCCGCAATTGCCGGCCGTCGCCCGGCAAGTCATCGCGGATCCGGCCAACGAGATCTTTGTTTCCGTGGTCAGCCTGTGGGAAATCGGCATCAAAGCTTCGCTTGGCAAGCTTCCGGTTACGGCGACACAGGCATCTGCGGTGTTCGATTTGTGCGGCTACAAGAGCCTGGATCTGAGCAAACAGCACCCACGAACGCTCGACGGCCTCATTCTGCACGCGGAGCATAAAGACCCGTTCGACCGGATGCTGGTGGCCCAGGCACTCAGCGAAGGCATGACCTTGCTGACGGCCGACGCGAAAATGGCGGGCTACCACCCGGTGTCGAGAGTGGTATAGCGAGTCCAGCGCGGCGCGCGGATGAATGACGCCCTGAAGGATTGGCTTCGTACGCATCGTCCCTGACTCGTCACAGTCCCAGTGGGATGAGAGCGACGGCACCCACCCTCACCGATACGACAACACCAGCCCCTGGATCAGCTGCGTCCAGCCCTCCAGCATCACGAACAGCAGCAGCTTGAACGGCACCGAGATCGTGGTCGGCGCCACCATCGACATGCCCAGCGCCAGCAGGATGGCGGCGACGATCAGGTCGACCACCACGAATACCAGGTAGACCACGAAGCCGATCTGGAAGGCCCGCGTCAACTCGGACAGCGTGAAGCTGGGGATCAGCACCATCATGTCGTCGGACTTGAGGTCGTCGGCGCGGCCTTCGGGCCAGATGCGCTTGGCGGACTGGACGAAGAAGGTGCGGTTGCGCTCCTCAGTGTGCTTGACCAGGAATTCCTTGAGCGGGCCGCTGACCGCGTCGTAGACGGTGACCACGTCGTTGACGTTGAAGGCGGCGTTGGCGTCGGCGCGGCGCTTGATGGCGTCGAAGGCGTCGGAGCCGATCGGCGCCATGATGTAGGCGGTCAGGATGATGGCGATGCCGTTCAGGACCATGTTCGGCGGCACCTGCTGCAGGCCCAGCGCGGCGCGCAGCAGGCCGAACACGATCACCAGCTTGGTATAGCTGGTCACCATCAGCGCGACGAAGGGCGCAATGCCGAACGTCAGGATGATGGTCAGGATCAGGACCGGATTGTAGAGTCCGCTGTTCATCGCATGCACCCGGGCAGAACGGGAGAGGGCGGCCTGCCGCGACTCATGCGTCGCCGCCGGCAAAGGTGGTGATGCGCACGCCCAGCCGGTTGCCGACCGCGATCAGGGTGCCGGTGCCGATGCGGTTGCCGTTGGCGACGATGCGCACCTCGCTCTGCTTGAGCGGCTGCGGCAGCTCGAACACATAGCCCGGTGCCACCGCGCGCAGCTCGGCCAGCGGCACCGCGACGTCGCCCACCTCAAAGCGCAGCGTCACCTCCAGGCGGTCCAGCCGCGACAGCGTCGGCTGCGCCGCGTCGGGATGGGGCATGGGCTGGGCCTGTCGTGCGGGATCTTGCTCTTCCATATGCGCTCCGTTTGAAACATCCGTACTGTCGGCGCCGGCCTGTACCACCAGCCGCCGGCCTTCGGCCAGCGCGGTCCAGTCCGGGCCGTGGCGCCCGGTGGTACAGCGCACCACCAGCGCGCTGCCCTGCGAATGCCAGTCGTCGATGCCGACGATGTCGCCGGGCTCGATGCCGTGCATCTCGCCCAGCGCCAGCCGCGTGGTGCCGATGCGCACCGCGAGCGGCACCGGCAGGCGCTCCATCCACGCCGGTGCCGGCGCGGGCAACCCGGCGGGCAGCGCCGCGAGGCGCTCGGGCCGGTCCAGCTGCAGGGTGCCGCGCAGCCGCGCCGGCGATGCCTCACGCCGCAGCTCGAAGCCAAATGCATGTGCCGCAGCCACTGCCTGCGCCCGGGCGGCATCGGGCTGCCAGCTGAAGGCGTCGGGCACGGCATGGCCCAGTGCCGCCACCGCGTCGGCCAGCGCGTCCGCCATCAGCGCGTAGCGCAGCAGCGCAGGCAGCGCTTCGGCGGCGCCGGGCGCCGCAAGCAGCAGCCGTTCGCTGGCCACATCCCAGTGCAGCACGCCGTGGCTGGCGCCAAAGGTGAAGGCATAGCCGCCACCGGGCCGCGCCGCGATCTCCGGATCGGCGGGGACAAAACGCAATTGCCAGTCCTGGCCGCCCGCTCGCACCGGCACGGCGGCCGCGCGGCAGGCCAGCCAGCCGGATAGCCGCGCGGTATCGGGCTCCATATGCGGCAGCGCCGGGGTGGTATCGAGCCCCGCCGTGGCCAGCCGTGCCGCCGCCGCGGCGCTGTGCACCAGCACGCGCGCGTGACCGGGCGGCGCCGCGGCGGGCGCCTGGGCGGACGGGTCGCGGCCAGGGCGAGGCAGGACGGAAGACATGTTGGGAGGCTCGGTTGCTCGAGACGCAACGATAAGCAGCGGGGTGCAGCCACGTCCACTACGAGGCCTTGTAGGCCGGCGCGCAAAACCGCCCGGCGCCGGCCGTGCAGGCCGGATGTGCGGCGCGCGCTACGAATCCTCGGTACTGGTCGCTGTGCGGGGCCGGCCATACACTGCGCCCACTGATCCCACCGGCAAGGACGATGGCGAAACTCCCGGCAAACCTCCCAGCGTTCCCGCGCGGCCTCGGCCCGGGCGCGCCGGGGCTGCAGCAGATGGCGGCGGCGGCGTCGCGCCAGGCAGACCTGGCGCTGACGCTGCTGCTGTTTGCCGTGATCGCGCTGTTCGTGCTGCCGCTGCCGACCTTCCTGCTGGACCTGCTGCTGACGATCAACCTGGGCATGAGCCTGACGCTGCTGATCGTCGCCACCTATATCCCGTCGGCGCTGTCGCTGTCGACGTTCCCGTCGCTGCTGCTGTTCACCACGCTGTTCCGGCTGTCGCTGAACATTGCCTCGACCAAGCTGATCCTGCTGCATGCCGACGCGGGCCACATCATCGATACCTTCGGCAAGCTGATCGTCGGCAACAACGTGGTAGTCGGCGGCGTGGTGTTCCTGATCATCGCCATCGTGCAGTTCATCGTCATCGCCAAGGGCTCGGAGCGCGTGGCCGAGGTGGGGGCGCGCTTCGCGCTGGATGCGATGCCGGGCAAGCAGATGAGCATCGACGCCGACGTGCGCGCCGGCACCATCACCGCCGGGCAGGCGCAAGAGCGCCGCCGCGCGCTCGAGCAGGAATGCCAGCTGCATGGCGCCATGGACGGGGCGATGAAGTTCGTCAAGGGCGATGCTATCGCCGGCGTGGTGATCGCGCTGGTCAATATCCTGGCGGGCATCACCATCGGCACGCTGATGAAGGACATGAGCATCGGCGAGGCGCTGCAGCGCTACGCCATCCTCACCATCGGCGACGGCATGGTGTCGCAGATCCCGTCGCTGCTGGTCTCGATCGCGGCCGGGGTGGTGATCACGCGGGTCTCGTCCGATGAAGAACGCACCCGCTCGCCCAACCTGGGTGAGGTCATCGGCAAGCAGCTCCTGGCACAGCCCAAGGCGCTGGTGGTATCGGGCCTGGCCATTGCGGTGTTCGTGGTGGTGCCGGGCTTTCCCAAGTGGACCTTCGGCCTGATGGCGCTGGTGGTGGCCGGCGGCGGCTACCTGCTGCTGCGCCGCGCGCAGCGCAGCACCGGCACCGTCACCTGGATTGAGATGGCCGATGCGGACGAGGGCGCGGCGGCGGCCGGCACCCAGGCCGCGGTGGCGCCGGCGCTGGCGCTGGAGCTGGACCAGGCGCTGCGCGGGCGTATCGACCTGCGGCTGTTCGAGCAGCGCATGACCACCGCCAAGGGCGAAGTCGAGGCCGAACTCGGCATGGTGTTCCCGCGGCTGCGCATCCAGCACCGCGCGCTGGCCGAGCGCGATGCCTATGCCATCCGCGTGCAGGACGTGGTGGCGTCCGGGGGCGTGCTGCGCCCCGGCAAGCGGCTGCTGGAGCCCGGTGCCCGCGCACGTGTCGACCAGGGCGTGGCCGAGGCCGGCGCGCCGTTCGGCCCGTTCCAGGAAGTGGTGTGGGTGCCGGCCGAGCCTGGCGCCGCCGACAGCGTGCGCACGCTGTCGTGCGAGGAGGTGCTGGCGGTGCACGTGGGCGCGGTCATCAAGCAGCATGCGGCGCCGCTGCTGGGCATCCAGGACGTGCAATCGATGATCCACGTGATCCAGGCCGAAGCGCCGGATCTTGTCATGGAGCTGGCGCGCGTGGTGCCGCTGCAGCGCGTCACCGACGTGCTGCGCCGGCTGCTGCAGGAGGGCGTGCCGATCCGCAACCTGCGCACCATCTTCGAGAGCCTGGTCACCTGGGCCCCCAAGGAAACCGATGCGATCGCGCTGACCGAGCTGGTGCGGGTGGACCTGGGGCGCCTGATCACCAGCCGCCATGTCGGCGCCAACCGCTCGCTCGACGCGGTGCTGTTCGAGCCCGCGCTGGAAGCGCGCGTGCAGGGCGCGATCGAGAAGGCCGCGCGCGGCAACCTGCTGCTGCTCAGCCACGACGTCACCCGCGATATCCGCGAGCAGCTGCGCGTGCTGCTGGAGCAGGCCGCCGAAAAGGCGGGCGCGGCGGGCGGTGCCGGCGCCGCCCGCGTGGTGGTGGTGGTCAGCGTCGACGTGCGCCGCTATATCAAGCGGCTGATCGAGCCAGTCGCGCCGCGCATCCCGGTGCTGTCGTACCAGGAGGTCGATGAAGACGTGACGCTGGTGCCGGTGGGCTGGATCCAGAACCCGGCCGGAGAGTGAGATGGGCGCCGACACCATCCTCGACATCACGCGCCAGGCGCTGCTGGTGGTGCTGTGGGTCACGCTGCCGGTGGTGCTGATCGGCACGCTGGTGGCGCTGGTGGTGGCGGTGCTGCAGGCGGTGACGCAGATCCAGGACCAGAGCATCGGCACCTCGGCGCGGCTGATCGCGGTGCTGGTGTCGCTGGTGCTGCTGGGCGGCTGGCTGGGCGGCGAGGTGATGCGCTTCGCGCAGCGCGCGCTGCAAACCATGCTGACCTTTCTTTAACGAGGCGGAAGCGATGCGCAGGCAACCACGCAGGAACAACGGACAAGCAAACTGACATGATGCTGGGGTACCACGGGGAACACGGATCGACTGGCCGCGCCACGCGCTTGCCGGCATGGCGCACCGCTGCAGGGCTGCTGTGCCTGGCATGCGCGCTGCTGGGCGGCACGCAGCCGGCGCGCGCGGCGGACCTGCGCTGGCCCAACAAGCCGTTCCAGGCCTCGGCCAGCGACAAGCGGCTGGCGGACTTCCTGCGCGAGCTGACCGCCTCGCAGGGCACCACCGCGGTGATCGATCCCAAGGTCGAAGGGACCATCAGCGGCAAGTTCAATGAATCCGCGCAGCACGTGCTCAAGAGCGTGTGCTCGATGTTCGGGCTGACCTACTACTACGACGGTTCGCTACTCTATATCGACGTCGCCAGCGAGGCGCGCAGCGAGGTGCTGCCGATCGCGCGCGGCTCCGGCCCGCGCCTGCGCGATTCGCTCGAGCGCATGCAGGTGCCTGACTCGCGCTATCCCATCACCATCAACGATGCGGAAGGCACGCTGATGGTGTCGGGGCCCAAGCGCTACGTCGAGACCGTGCGCGCCGCCGTGCGCGCGGTCGACGACCGCTCCATCGCCGACGAGCGCGCCGAGATCCAGCTGTTCCCGCTCAAGTACTCGTGGGCCTCGGACTTCCGCATCAACCGCGCCGGCAAGGAGATGACCGTGCCCGGCGTGGTCACGGTGCTGCGCAACCTGTACGGGCGCAACCGCACGCTGGCCACCGGCACCGGCCCCAGCCTGGGCACCAGCCGCGGCGCCACGCGCCAGGCCCAGCTGCGCATGGGCGAGGGCGGCGGTGGCGGGGGCATCCCGAGCGCGGACCCGTCGCAGATGCTCGACGCCAGGGGCGGCGGTGGCGTCGGCCTGGGCCTTGGCATGCAGAACAACTGGGGCAGCGGCCAGCTGCCGCAGTTCCAGGCCGATACCCGCCTCAATGCGGTGATCGTGCGCGACACCCCGGACAAGATGGCGCAGTACCGGCGCCTGATCGAATCGCTCGACGTCAAGCCGCGGCTGGTGGAGATCGAGGTCACCATCATGGACATCAGCCAGGCCGACCTGGACAGCCTGGGGGTCGACTGGCGCCTGCATACGCCCCATGTCGACCTGCAGCTCGGCGGCGGCAACGGCAACGCCGGGCTGAGCTTCGGCAATCTCGCCAACGAGGCCGGCACCACTGCGGCGACCATCGGCAGCGGCCTGCAGTTCACCGGCGCCATCGGCAGCGACGTGACCCGCTACCTGCTCACGCGCGTCAAGGCGCTGGCCGAGCGCGGGCAGGCCAACTTCGTCGCGCGGCCCAAGGTGCTGACGCTCGACAATACCGAGGCCGCGCTGGAGAATCTGCAGGAATTCTATGTGCGCGTCGACGGCTTCCAGGATGCGGGCCTGTTCAACGTCACCGCCGGCACGGCGGTGCGCGTGACCCCGCTGGTGGTGGACGAACAGCAGAGCCGCGCGGTGATGCTGACCATCGACATCGCCGACGGCAACCTGTCCGGCGAGACCGTCGACCGCATTCCGGTGGTGCGGCGCCGCTCCATCACCACCCAGGCGATGGTGGAAGAGGGCAAGAGCCTGCTGATCGCCGGCTACACCACCGAAGAAAAGATCAACGCCTCGTCCGGCGTGCCGCTGCTGCAGGACGTGCCGATCATCGGCAACCTGTTCAAGTACCAGGAGAAGCGCCAGAACAACATGGAGCGCTTTTACCTGCTGACGCCGCGCCTGGTGATCCCGGGGATGAGCTGATGGCGGACCTGCGCGATTCTCACGCTTCCGGCTGGACGCTGCGCTTTCTCGGCGGCGACGTCTACGGCCGCCAGGTCACGCTGCGGCGCGGCGCCAATGTGCTCGGCACCGCGGCCGACGTGGACATCAGCGTGCCCGGCGCCGAGGTGCAGCCGCGCCACCTGGTGCTGAACGTGGGCGAGCTGGCGGTATCGGCCGAGCGCGTCGGCGAGGCCGCGGTCAACGTCAATGGCCGCGCCACCACGCAGCGCGCATTCGCGCTGGCAGGCGGCGACATCCTCACCATCGGCGCGCTCGACGTGGAATTGCTGCGGGCGCAGCCGGGCGTGTCGGAGGCCACCGACACGCTCTTTGCCTGGGCCGAATCCGGCCGGCGCGCCGCGCGCGATGCCGACGCACAGCAGCAAGACGGGCGCCGGCCCGGGCGCGCGCTGCTGGCGGCACTGGGCGTGGCCGGGGTGGTGGGGCTGGTCGGGGCCGGCTGGCTCGCCGCCACCTATGCCAACGGCGGGCTCGCGCCGCGCACGCAGCAGGCCGACCCCGCGGCGGTGCGCAAGACCGTGGCGGCGTATCCGGAACTGGAGGTGGTGTCGCTGCCCAACGGCACGGTCACGGTCAAGGGCTTCGTCAATTCGCGCGTGGACCGGCAGCGCATCGTGCAGGCGCTGGCGCCGTTCGGCCGCGGCGTGCAGCAGCAGGTGCGTTCGGCCGACGACCTGATCGAGCATATCCAGCGCTATCTGGACGAGCCCGGCGTGGGCATCGCCTACCAGGGCCAGGGCCGCGTGCTGCTGAGCGGCACCGCCGACCCGGTGCACGGGCGCGACAAGGTGCGGCGCGTGATCGAGGACCTGCACCCGGGCGTGCTGGTGTCCGACAAGATCGATTACCGCGAGACCGCCGACAGCCGGCGCCGGCAGGTGCGCGACGGCCACATGGAGAACTGGCAGGGCGTGTTTCCCGCGCGCGTGGTCAGCATCACCGAGGACGGCAACGGCACGCGCTCGGTGCAGCTGGCCAACGGCGCGCGCTATTTCGAAGGCGCGGTGCTGAAGAACGGCGCCGAGATCGAACGGATCGACGCGGACGGCGTGGTGCTGAAGGACAGCCCGGTGCCGCCGCAGGCACGGCGATGACGGCGCACGCGCGCGCCGTGCCACAGGATTTGCGCCCGCGGGCGCAGATGCCGCTTGCCCCCGGAGGGCAGGTGTATGACGCCAACCTACCTGAAGGAGATTGTCATGGCTGAAGTCGACCTCAATGCCAAGATGCAGGAAATCCAGCAGAAAGCACAGGAGTTCTCGGTGAACATCCTGGGCCTGCAGGACACGCTGACGCGCCAGAACGCGGTGGTCAGCAGCGAGATGGCCCACAACACGCAGAAGGCCAACCTGGTCCAGGGCGCGATGCAGGACGTCAAGCAGACCTCGCGCACCAACTGACGGCAGGCATGCCATGCGCCCCGGCTTGCCGGGGCGCCCAACGCTTTGCAAGGAGAGCCATGATGGACCCGACCGCCGCCATAGCCGCCACGACCACCGCCGCCGGCGCCGCGCCCGACAGCGCCACCGTTGCCGCGCACCAGTCGCCGGCCGCGGCCCCCGCCGCGCAGCCCGACCCGGCCGATGCCCGGCAGTTCGCGCAGATGGTCCAGCAGGGCCGCGCCGCCGATGGCTCGCGCACCGCGCACGTGAGCCAGGCAGCAGACCCCACTTCGACCACGCTCGGTAACGCCATCCGCGCCAGCTATGTCTCGGCCGGCGAGGAATCGGCGCGCCAGGCCGCGCGCCTGCAGGAACTGCGCGACGGCATGTTCGCGTCGATCTACCAGGGCAGCACCAGCGAGGTGGTCTACCAGGCCATGCTGCTGCAGACGCAGTCGCTGGAGCTGTTCTCGTCGATCCACGTGACCTCCAGCATCGGCAGCGCCGGCACCAACCTGTTCAACAGCCTGCTGAAGAACCAGCAATGATGCCCACGCCACCGCTGTGCCGGCGCCTTGCGCGCGCGGCCCGGCTGGCGCCGGCGCTGATGGCGCTGGCGCTGGCCGCATGCAAGGTCGACCTGTACGCGTCGCTGAACGAACCCGAGGCCAACCAGGTGCTGGCCGCGCTGACCGCCGAGGGCATCGATGCGGAAAAGGCGCGCGCCGACACCAGCGGCGGCACGGGCGAGGGTCAGTGGCGCGTGCGCGTCGAGGAATCGCAATTGCCCGCCGCGCTGGAGATCCTGCGCAGCGAAGGCCTGCCGGGCGAACGCTTTGCCTCGCTGGGGCAGGTGTTCCAGAAGCAGGGACTGGTGGCGACGCCGACCGAGGAACGGATGCGCTATATCTTCGCGCTGTCGCAGGAGCTGTCGGAAACGCTGCGCAATATCGACGGCGTGGTCACCGCGCGCGTGCATGTGGTGATCCCCGCCACCGATCCGCTCTCGGACAAGATCCGGCCGTCGTCGGCGGCGGTGTTCATCAAGCACCGCGCCGATACCGACCTGCGCCTGCTGGTGCCGACCGTCAAGGACATGGTGGCGCACAGCATCGAAGGGGTGACCCACGACAACGTGTCGCTGTCGCTGGTCGAGGCGCGCCCGTTCGCGCCGCAGGCGGGCGCACCGAGGCCGGCGGCCGGCTTTGCGGTCGGACGCTTCGCCGCGATCGCGGTCGGCGCGGCGGTGGCGATTGCACTGGCCGTGGCGGCCGTGGTGGCATGGCAGCGCGGCGTGCTGCGCTGGCCGCAGCGGCGCGGCGCGCCGCGGAGCGCCAATTGACGGCGCCATCCACCGTTGCCGCCGCCGAGGCCGCGCCTGGCGCCTACCTGCCCGGCGCGCTGGCTGCCGCACTGGCGCCGGCGCCGCCGGCGTTGCCGGATCCGGCGCTGGCGCGCGTGGTGGCGGACCTGTTGCAGCGGCCGCTGACGCATCTGCATCCCAGCTGGCTGCCGGCCGACTGGCCGCTGGCGTGGCGCCGCGCGGGGCGCTTCGGCCCCGCCGCCGCCGACGTGCTGGCGCAGCCGCTGGGCCTGGCCGGCGCGGACGCCGCTCGTGACGCCGTGATCCACCTCCTGCTCGAGGCGCCGCCCTCGCTGGCACGGCTGGTGCTGATGCCGCGCAGCGACCTGCGCCTGCTGGCGTGGTGGCTCGGCCTGGCGGTGCACCAGGCGGGCTTTGCCAGCGAGCGCCGCATGCTGCCGGCGCAGCTGGCCGACAGCATCGCGCCGCTGCCCGGTGCCCTGGCGGCGCCGCTGATCGGCAGCGCGCCGCGCGCGATGCGCCGCGCCGCGCGCCGGCTCGATCGCCACGCCGTCGCCTTTATCCTGAAGCGCGTGCCGGCGCTGCCGGCGCTGCCGATGAACCTGGCGCCGCTGCGCGCGCATCCGGCCGGCGCCGGCCGGCTGATGGCCGAGCGCGGCTATCGGCTGTTGTGCGGGCTCATGGCCGCCGCGGCGCCCCACGCGGAGCACGCGGCGCCGCTGCTGCAGGCGCTGCAGCGCAAGTTTCCCCTGCGGCTGGCGGCGTTGTCGCCGGCAGCGCTGACCCCGGCGCAGGCCGCGCAGCTGCGCGAGCTGTTGCTGCTCAACCTGATCCCCGAACGGTTCCCGGCATGGCATTGGCTTTTCTGATCACCAGCGAAAACCTGCAGCTGCTGTCCGAGCGCAAGGTGCTCAAGGAGGCCGAGTATGCCGCCTTGCTCGACGCCGCCGCGGTGATCGAATCCGCGCGCAGCGAGGCCATGCATATCCGCTCCGAAGCCCAGCGCGAGGCCGAGGAGCGCCGCCAGCACGGCTACCGCGAAGGCTGGGCGCGCGCGCACGCCGACCACGCCGCGGCGCAGGTCAGCACCGCCGCCGAGGCTGAGCGCCAGCTGGGCGCGATGCGCCGCACCATGGCCGAGATCGTGATGAAGGCGGTGCAGCAGATTGCCGGCGAGCTCGACCCCGACATCATCCTGGAGGTGGCGCTGCAGCGCGTCGAGGCGCTGGTGCGCGCCGAGCCCTTTATCACCATCCAGATCCCGCTGGGCCGCGAGCAGGCGGTGCGCAGCCTGCTCGACCGCCTGGCCGAGACCCAGGAGTGGCCGCGCCGCGCCAACGTGGTGGTCGAGCCCGGGCTGGAACCCGATGCCTGTCGCATCCAGACTCCCTCGGGCACCATGGAAGTGGGTCTGCAGGCGCAGCTCGAAGCCTTTGCGCGGCGGCTCCGCGCGGGCTGACTCTGAGGCTGACAATCATGTCCACCGAACTCCCCGCCACCGATATCGAAGCCGCGCTACAGCATGCCGCCGCCGACCTGGAACGCGCGTTCGAGCATTTCACGCCGGTGGCGATGCGCGGCCGCGTCAGCAAGGCGGTGGGCATGCTGATCAACGCCACCGGCATCCAGGCCCATGTGGGCGAGCTGTGCCAGCTGGTCACGCCCGGCGAGCCGCCGCTGCTGGCCGAGGTGGTCGGCTTCGTGCAGCAGACCGCGCTGCTCACGCCGCTGGGGCGCACCACCGGGGTGTCGGCGCTGACCGAGGTCATCCCGTCGGCCCACGGCCACCAGTGCCCGGCCGGCGCCGCGCTGCTGGGCCGCGTGCTCGACGCGCTGGGCGAGCCCATCGACGGCAAGGGCGCGCTCGACGGCGTGGCGCGCGTGCCGGTGGACAACGAGCCGCCCGACCCGCTGACGCGCCGGCTGATCCGCGAGCCGCTGGCCACCGGGGTGCGCGCCATCGATGGCCTGCTGACGCTGGGCGAGGGCCAGCGCGTGGGCATCTTCGCGCCGCCCGGCGTGGGCAAGTCCACCTTGCTCGGGATGCTGGCGCGGGGCGCGTCCAGCGATGTCAACGTGGTCGCGCTGGTGGGCGAACGCGGCCGCGAGGTGCGCGAGTTCATCGAGTACAACCTGGGCCCCGACGGCATGGCGCGTACGGTGCTGGTGGTGTCCACCTCGGACCGCTCGCCGATGGAGCGCGTACGCTGCGCCTATACCGCCACCGCGATCGCCGAGCATTTCCGCGACCAGGGCCGGCGCGTGCTGCTGCTGGTCGATTCGCTGACGCGGCTGGCGCGCGCGCAGCGCGAAATCGGCCTGGCCAGCGGCGAGCCGCCGACGCGGCGCAGCTATCCGCCGTCGGTGTTCTCGATGCTGCCGCAGCTGCTGGAGCGGGCCGGCACCGGCGTGCAGGGTTCGATCACCGCGGCGTATACCGTGCTGACTGAAGGCGAGGACGACAGCGACCCCATCGCCGAAGAGGTGCGCTCCATCCTCGATGGCCATATCGTGCTGTCGCGCAAGCTGGCCAGCGCCGGCCAGTATCCGCCGGTGGACGTGCTGCAGTCAGTCAGCCGGGTGATGCCGCAGGTGGTGGCCGGCGCGCATGCGCGCGACGCGGCGCGGCTGCGCCAGCTGCTGGCCCGGTACCAGGAGCTGGAGCTGCTGCTGCAGATCGGCGAATACCGGCCCGGCGCCGACCCGGTCGCCGACGCCGCCGTGGCGGCGATGCCGGATATCCGCGCCTACCTGGCGCAGCCGGCGGCGCGGCTCGATACCTTTGCCGGCGCCGTCGACAAGCTGGCGCAGGCGCTGCGCGTGCGCGAGCCCGCACCGCTTGCGGGAGCCGCGCGATGACGGCCGGCGGCGCCGACCCGCGCCTGGGCCAGCTGGAGGCGGTGCGCCAGCGCCGCCAGGAAGACGCGCTGCGCGCGTTGCAGCACCACCGCGCGCAGGTGATGGCAGGGCTGCAGCAGGCCGAGGCCGCGCAGCAGGCGGTGCAGGCCGCGCTGGCCGAGCGTGCGGCGTTTATCGATCGCCTGCGGCAGGGCGCCTCGCAGGGCGGGGTGTCGGTGTCGGGGCTGCTCGATGCGCAGGGCTGGCAGAGCGCCTTCGATGCCCGCATCGCCCGGGCCAATGCCAATCTGGCCACGGTGCTCGACGACGTGGCGCGGCGGCGCGCCGCCTTCGACGAGGCCCGCCGCGCGCTGCTGCGCGCGCAGGCGCGGCTGGACGGCGCGCGCGAACTGGCGCTGCGCGAACGCCGCGCGCTGCGCGCCGGCGCCGGGCGGCGCGAGGACGAAGCCATCGACGAAGCCGCGGCGCGCGCCTGGCACGCTGATCGGCACGACGCGCGGCATGCCTGAGATGCAGGGCGAACTGCTCGATCCCGCCTTGCTGTTCCAGTGGGGACGCGAGGTCATCATGCCGATCGTGATGGTGATGCCGCGCCTGCTGACGGCGTTTACGGTGCTGCCGTTCCTGTCGCAGCAGGCCATCCCCGGGGTGGTGCGCAACGGCATCGTGCTGGCGATCGCGCTGTTCGTGTCGCCGGGCGCGCGCATCGACCTGGACGCCGTCGCCGGTGGCCTGTGGCTGGTGCTGATCTTCAAGGAGGCCTTTATCGGGCTGCTGCTGGGGATGGCGTTCGGGCTGTTCTTCGTGGCGCTGCAGATGATCGGCGAGCTGATCGACTTCCAGACCGGCTCGGGCAACGCCACCTTCTTCGACCCGGTGACGCAGCAGGAGGACGGGCCCATGGAAAACCTGCTGTCGCACTTCGGCATCGCGCTGTTCGCGGCGCTGGGCGGCTTTATCGCCATGACCGGGGTGATCGTGGAGTCGTTCGCGTTCTGGCCGGTGATGTCGTTCGGGCCGGAGATGTCGCTGGCGTCGATGGGCTTTGCCAATCTCTACGCCGGTACGCTGTTCTCGTGGGTGGTCAAGCTGGCCGCGCCGATCCTGCTGCTGCTGGTGATCGTCGAGCTGGGCTTTGCGCTGATCGCGCGCTTCGTACCGCAGTTCGACGTGTTCCAGTTCGCGCAGCCGGTCAAGATCTCGGTGGCGTTCCTGATGCTGGTGCTGATGCTGGCGGTGATGGTGGATACGCTGCAGGGCTTCCTGCGCCCGGACAATATCCTGATCGAGATGCTGCGCCGGGGCGCGGCGCGCTAGCACCGGCGGCGGCATATCGATACCCAATGAGCGACAGCGAAAAGAACCTCGAGGCAACCCGGCGCAAGCTGGACGAGGCGCGCAAGCGCGGCGAGGTGCCGCGCAGCAGCGACGTCACTTCGGCGGTGGTGTTCCTCGGCGTGCTGGCCGGCTTGTGGCTGCTGGGGCGCTATTTCGTGCGGCTGTTCCAGGCCTTGTGGCATAGCGCCATGGGCAGCGTGCCGCAGCACCTGGCGGACCAGCAGATGCTGGTGCTGGGCGAGGCCGCGGCGCGCTTCCTGCTGATGGGCGTGCTGCCGATCGTCGGCCTGGCGCTGGTATGCGGCATTGTCGGCGCGTTCCTGCAGGTGGGGCCGCTGGTGGCGTTCGAGCAGATCAAGCCTGACCTGGCGCGGCTGAACCCGGCCGAGGGCCTGAAACGCATGTTCGCCGTGCGCAACCTCGTGAACCTGGCCAAGATCCTGGTCAAGATCCTGCTGCTGGCGGGGCTTGTCTACGTGCTGGCGCTGGGCGCGATCGAGGACGGCGTGCGCACCGGCTACGCGCGCCCCGCGGAAATCCTGCTGCTGGTCGCCTACATCATCCTGCGCATGTGCTGCTGGGCCGCGGTGATCTACCTGGTGATGGCGGTGGTGGACTACGTGCACGAGCGCCACCAGTTCATGAAGCGCCAGCGCATGAGCGTCGACGAGTACCGCCGCGAATACAAGGAGACCCAGGGCGACCCGATCATGGCCGGGCGCCGTCGCGCGGCCTTCTTCGAGGCCGCATTCTTCGGCGTCAGCGAGCGGGTGCGGGTGTCGACCGCGGTGGTGTACTCCACCCAGTACGCGGTGGCGCTGCGCTACGACGGCCCCGGCACGCTGCCGCGGGTGGTGGCCAAGGGCAGCGGCCAGGTGGCGGCGCGCATCCGCCAGGCCGCGGCGGACTACCTGGTGCCGTCGGCCTTCGATTCGGACCTGGCGCAGCGGCTGTACCTGAACGTGCCGCTGGACCGGTATATCGACCAGACCTTGTTCGAGCGGGTGGCGGAGTTGATGCGGTGGGCTAAGGGGGAGTGAGGTGGGGTGGGAATATCCACGCTGCGGATTTGCTCCCTCTCCCGCTTGCGGGAGAGGGAGTACACCGTCGGTCGAGCCAAAGCTAACCCGATAGCGAAAACTAAGCCGCAATCACCCCCGCCGCGTCCTTGTCCCTGTCCACCGACAGCGGTGCCCCCGGCGGCCGCAGCAATGTCGCCGCGCTGGCCAGCTGCACGCGGTTGCGCACGCCGAAGTGGCTGCGCAGCCGGCGCATGTGGTAGTCGACGTTAAAGATCGACATGTCCATGCGCCGCGCGATCTCCTTGTCCGACAGGCCCTGCGCCAGGCAGGCGAGGATATCGCGCTGCACGTCGGACAGGCCTTCGCGATGGCGGCCGGCAAACGCGGGAATCTCGACGTGGCAGGTCAGGAACTCATGCAGCGCCAGCCCCATCGCCAGCGCCTGGCCCACCACCGAATCGCCGATCCAGCGCCGGCTTTCGATGCCCGACATAAAGCTGATCAGCACGAACTCGCTGTTGCCCGGCATCGGCAGGTTGAGGAAGATGCCGCTGCGCACGCCGGCGTCGCGCAGGTCTTCCAGGAAGCGGCGGCGGCGCAGTGGCGGCACGTTGCCCAGCGGCGTTTGTGCCAGGTCATCGGCATCCCACACGGTGGGCAGGCAGAAGGTGCCCGGCTGCGGCGTGCGCGGATCGATTTCGTAGTAGCGCTCGCGGAAATAGCGCTCGCGCCAGCCCGGCGGCGAATAGCTTTCAAAGAAGGTGCGCGGCTGCAGCTGGCCGCCGACATGCGCGGCGGTGGCATAGCCCAGCCAGTCGAAGCCGATGGCGCGGATGGCGGACTGCATCACGGCGCTGCGGCCTTCGTGAGTCGGCTCGGCCTGCAGCGCGGTCACCAGGCCGGGGGTGGCGCCGTGGCGCACGCGCTGCCTGACCGGCACCAGGTGGCGCTCGCCGAATACCTTGATGCCGTTGTTGGCCACCAGTGCCGGGGCGCTGCCAGGCGCGGTGGCCGGGCGGGCCGTGGGGCGTGCGGTGGTTGCTGCGGTGCCATGCCCGGACGCCCCCGCGTCACGGTACGGCACGACTTCCACATCTTTGATCATGTAGGCCTCCGACAACGAGTCTTGGCGTGCGAACACGGCCTTGTGAGCCGGTCCACGCGCGCAAATGGGGCTGGCCTGCGCGGCGGCATTGCGGGGCGCGGGGCGTCGTGCCGGTCGTGGCGGTCCGCCGATGCTGCACGGAGCCTGGCCATCGCCAGCGCGTATCGCGGCTGCGCTGCACTGCCGTCGAGCTGGCAAGCCCGACATACTGCTGACCCGATTCCCGCCGGAAGAAAACTGGGCAGCCCGGCGTGGGGCTGCCGTGATTGTTATTGTGGTCTGCACGAGCCGCGGCGCCAGGCCGCGGCGGTGTCATGTTGCGGCCTACGCCTCCAGTGCCTTGCCGCGCGTTTCCGGTAATGTCAGCGCCGCCAGGATCAGCACGCCATACGCGGCCGCGGCAAAGATGCCGATCGCATGGCCCAGCGACATCTGCTGGCTGACATGGCCGATCAGGAACGGGAAGAACGCGCCGATGGCACGGCCCACGTTGTAGCAGAAGCCCTGGCCGGAGCCGCGCACGCTGGTCGGGAACAGCTCGGTCAGGAACGCACCCATGCCGGCGAAGATGCCCGAGGCAAAGAAGCCCAGCGGAAAGCCGAGCAGCAGCATCACGGTGTCGTTGACCGGGATGTGCGTATAGGCCAGCGCGATCGTCATCGAGCCCAGTGCGAACAGGATGAAATTGCGCTTGCGGCCGATGCGGTCGGTCAGGTAGGCGCTGGTGACGTAGCCGATATAGGAGCCGACGATCACCATCGCCAGGTAGCCGCCGGTGCCCAGCACGGTCAGGCCGCGCTCGGACTTGAGGAAGGTCGGCAGCCAGGTGGTGATGGCGTAGTAGCCGCCCTGCGCGCCGGTGGTGAGCAGCGCCGCGCGCAGCGTGATGCTGAGCAGGCGCGGCGAGAAGATCGCGGCGAACGAGGTTTTCTCGCTGGCCTGGGCCTCGCGCGCCTTGTGCTCGGTATAGACCTCGGGCTCCTTGACCAGGCGGCGCAGCACGATCACGAACACCGCCGGCAGCAGCCCGATCAGGAACAGCACGCGCCATGCGGTCTCGGCGGGCAGCAGCGAGAACACCAGCGCATAGAGCAGCGCCGCCAGCCCCCAGCCCACCGCCCAGCCGGCCTGCACCATGCCCACCGCCTTGCCGCGGTCCTGCGCGCGGATGGCTTCGCCGATCAGCACCGCGCCAGCGGTCCATTCGCCGCCGAAGCCGAAGCCCATCAGCGCGCGCGCCACCAGCAGCTGTTCATAGGTCTGCGCCAGCCCGCACAGGAAGGTGAAGAAGGCAAACCACAGGATGGTCAGCTGCAGCGTGCGCACGCGGCCGATGCGGTCGGACAGGATGCCGGCGACCCAGCCGCCCGCGGCCGAGGTCAGCAGCGTGGCGGTGCCGATAAAGCCGGCGTCGGCGCGGCTGATGCCCCAGGTGGCGATCAGCGTGGGGATGACGAAGCTCAGGAACTGCGTGTCCATGGCGTCGAGCGCATAGCCGACCTTGCAGCTCCAGAAGGTACGGCGCTCATTGGCGGTGATGTCGCGGTACCAGGAGAAAAAGCCGCGCGACGGTGCTGCCTCGGCGCTGGCGGGCGATGATGGCTGGGGGCTCTGGATACTGCCGATCTGCGTTTCCATGCATTCCTCGTCTTGGTATGTCTGGCTCGGCCCTGGCAGGGGCGCGCGGTACGCGGCGCTTGCCTTGTGGTCCCGGCAGGCATTGCCGGCTACCGCTGGCGCGTGTCGATGGCGCGGCGGTGCGGGCTTGCAGCGCCTCCCGCGGTGCACCCGCTGACTGCATTCTTGAAAGGCCCGGTAGCCGGCGTCCAACTAGTTTTTCGGGCGGCAGCCGATAAGAAAAATTGATTCCTGTGCTGAACGCCCGTCAATGCGCGGCTGGCGCCGTTCCGGCCCGTGGCGTCATCGCCACGGCCCGCGGGTTTTCCCCGATGCCGCGGCGGCGCGCGCGGGCCCGGACCCGCGAGGGCATAAGCATACGGCGCGCCAGCGCATGCGGGTTGGCCACGGGCCTACGGAAACCCGTAGGCCGGGGTGGTGCAAGCCCCAGGCGCTACGAGCCTTCGGTAATGGCACACGCCGCCGCGCTCGGCTAGGCTTGCACCCATTGCCCTCACCGTGCGCGTGCCGCCTTGCCGATGCCTAGCCTTGTCCGCCTGACCCTGTCCACGCTCCGGCTCGCCGTGCCTGCGCTGCTGCTGGCGTGGCAGGCGCCGGCGCACGCGCAGCTGATCCCCGTGGAGCGCTCGGTCGAGGTGCTGGCCGATCCGGCGCGCGTCTGGCAGCTGGCCGGCGGCTACTGCGCGGTGCCGGACTGGGACACCGTCTACAAGGACTGCCGCGTGGTGCTGGGCAACGGCAGCCCGGGCACGGTACGGCGCATGGCCCACCAGGCCGGCGGCTTGCCCGCGGTCGACGTGCTGACCGACAAGGGGCCGTACTCGTACAGCTACCGCAAGCTCTCCAGCCATACGCGCGGGCGGCTGCAGGCCACGCCGGGGCAGGACGTAGGCACCACGCGCGTGACCTGGCAGGTGTGGCTGGACCCGTCGGCCGTGCCCGACGGCGCGCGCGCGGAGTACCCGGAGGCGCTGGGCGACGACCTGCTGGCCGCGCTGCAGCGCATGAAGGCGCAGGCCGAAGCGGCGCAGCATGAGGCCGAAGAGGACGCGGCGCGCGGCCCGGCACTGATCCCGCCGCGCCAGCCGCCGACGCCGTCGCAGCCGTCGCCGCTGGGCGCGTGAGCGCGGCGCGTCGATGCCGCACTGCAGCGGGCCACGCTACCGAGCGCCGCTGTCAAACGCTTGTTTGCCACCGTGTCATCGCGTAGATTCTTTCGCTCGACACGCTGACGCCGGAGCGGCAGCCCATCCCCATCGCCCATGAACCTGCGCTTTCTCGAAACCTTTGTCTGGGTCGCCCGCCTGCGCAGCTTCCGGCTGACCGCGGAGAAGCTGTTCAGCACCCAGGCCTCGATCTCCAGCCGCATCGCGGTGCTGGAGGAAGACCTGGGGGTCAAGCTGTTCCTGCGCGATTCGCGCGGCGTCACGCTGACGCCGGAGGGCCAGCGCGTGCTGGAGTATGCCGAGAAGATGGTGAACACCATGCACCATATGCGGCAGTCGCTGGACCGTTCGCGCGCCATCGCGGGGCGGGTGCGCATCGGCGCGATGGACTCGGTGATCCATACCTGGCTCTCCACCGTGGTCAAGCGCGCCATGCAGGCCTACCCGGCGCTGGAGATCGAACTGACCGCCGATGCCGCGCTGAACCTGTGCGACCAGCTGCAGAAGGGCTATCTCGACGTGATCTTCCAGACCGACCTGCTGCGGCTGGA
This sequence comes from Cupriavidus sp. WGlv3, assembly GCF_023952475.1. Lineage (GTDB taxonomy): Bacteria > Pseudomonadota > Gammaproteobacteria > Burkholderiales > Burkholderiaceae > Cupriavidus > Cupriavidus phytorum. The sequence goes on along the minus strand of NZ_JALHRX010000009.1, from coordinate 38,194 downwards.
GACGGTGCGCAATGTCGAGCTGGCGCGCTACCCGATCCGCTGGATCGTCGCCACCGGCTCCGCCTGTGACCGGCCCTATGCCTCGCTCGACGAACTGGCCGCCGAGCGCGTCATCACCTTCGTCAAGAACTCGCGCCCGCACCAGGACATCCTGAGCCTGTTCCACCTGAACGGCGTGGCCTCGCCGCGCATCAACTGCGTGAACTCGGTGGCGGCGATGACGCGGCTGATCGGCGACGGCTTCGGCATCGGCGCGGTGCCGCCGGCATTGGTGCGCAAGGAGCTGGCCGATGGCACGCTGTCGGTGGTCGACGTGGAGAACCATCCGCCCGCGCTCGATATCGTCGCCTCGTGGCGCATCGGCGCGGGGCTGGAGGTCAACGAGTCGATCGTCGGGCTGGCCACCGGCGTGGTGGCGGAGTTCTGCGCCGAGGTGGGCGAGGACATGGCGGTGCCGGTGCAGGCGCCCGCGGCGGCACCGGCGGCGCCCCACGCGGGCTCGTAGTCATCGGATTCCTTTATCGCGCTCGATCCGAAAGATTTGTTGGACGCCGGCGCCGGCGGGCGCCCAGAATCGGCAGGTCAACCCGACTTTGCGCGCCGCCCGGCGCCTGCCTGCCGACCATGAACCAGCCGCTCCAGCACGCCGCCTCGCTCCTGCCCGAAGACCCCGCCGCACTGCGCCAGCTGATCCGCGCGGGCCGCTACCACGGCCACACCAGCGGCCTGGCGCGCGGCCACGTGCAGGCCAATATCGTGATCCTGACGCGCGACTGGGCCTATGACTTCCTGCAGTTCTGCGCGCTCAACCGCAAGGCCTGCCCGCTGATCGACGTGACCGATCCGGGCGACCCGGTGTTCCGCAACCTCGGGCGCGATGTCGACATCCGCACCGACGTGCCGATGTACCGGGTCTACCGCGACGGCAACGCCTACCGCGAGACCACCGGCATCACCGAGCTGTGGCGCGACGACTTCGTCGCCTTTGCCATCGGCTGCTCGTTCTCGTTCGAGCAGGCGCTGCTAGCGGCCAACGTGCCGCTCAAGCACATCAACCTGGGCCGCAACGTGGCCATGTACCGCACCGCGATCGAGACCCGGCCGGCGGGCCGGCTGTCGGGCAAGCTGGTGGTGTCGATGCGCCCGCTCAAGGCCGCCGATGCGATCCTGGCCACCGAGATCACCGCGCGCTATCCCGACGTGCATGGCGCGCCGGTGCATATCGGCGACCCGCGGCTGATCGGCATCGAGGATATCGAATCGCCCGACTACGGCGACGCGGTGCCGCTCGACGCCGATGAAATCCCGGTGTTCTGGGCCTGCGGGGTCACGCCCCAGGCGGTGATCCGCGAGGCGCGGCCGGAGATCTGCATCACCCATGCGCCCGGCTGCATGCTGGTGACCGACCTCGACAACAACCGCCTGTAGCCAATCTGCCGGCGCAGGCCCTACGAATTCCCATAGTTGGCCTGCGCCGCCGACGCGCGCAGAATCGGCGCGCATGATGCCCGCGGCTTGCCCGCTGCTTGCGCATGGCTTCGGCCGCGCGCCAGGGCATCGGCAACCGTCTGACCTGCCGGCACGCGCCGGCGTCGCCAGGAGACTTGCGTCATGCTGGATTTCATGGATGCCATCCGGGCGGCCGCGCGCGCGGCCGCCGAGGCCGCGGCCCGCGCCGCCGCCGAAGCCGCGCGCGAGGCCGCCGAACGGGCCGCCCGCGAAGCTGCCGAACGCGCCCAGCGCGCCGCCGAGGCGCGCGAGATCCAGCGCCAGCAAGACACCCAGAACACGCAGCAGGCGCAACAGTCGCAACAGTCGCAACAAACCCAACAAAATCAGCAGGCCAGACCCGCGGACCAGCCCGACAAGCCGCAGGCGGCGGTGGTGACGCCGGCGCTCTACACCGCCAACGCCACCGGCGCGCAGTCGCCCAAGGCCATGCAGGTCGATGCGCCGGCGCCGGAAAAACCGAAGACCGACCCCGCCGAGGAAGCGCGCAAGAAGAAGGAAAACGATGCGAAGGCGCTGACCGATGGCTGGCAGCAGCAAGCGCAGGACGCCTATGACAAGGTCGTGGCCGATCTCGACGGCCGCGCCATGACCGACAAGCAGTGGCAGCCGCTGGGCCTGAAGTACGGCAACGTGATGGGCGGCGCGCAGAACGAACTGCGCGTGGCCGCCAACAACGCCGCGGCCACCGGCGGGGATGTCAAGGCCGCGGTCGAGGCCAAGGCCGAGGAGATCCGCAAGCGCTATGACGATCCCAATGTCGCGCTGAATATCGAAGAGACCAAGACGCAATTCCTGAAGACCGAGAGCACGCAGCAGGCACGCGACACCCAGGGCGCGCGCTTCAACGTGGTGCTGGCGCAGGAAAAAGAGCAGCAGGCCGCCGCCAGGGTCGACGAGGAACAGGCCGCCTACCTGAAGATCCCCGGCGGCATCCGGCGCTTCGAGCTCGAGGCCGATGACCAGCTGGTGGCTGCGCGCGACGCCCATGAGCAGGCACAGCAGGAACGGGTAAAGGCCGAGGAGACCTTCCTCGCCGCCATGCAGAAAGAGATCGACACGGTCGCGGCGAACGGCTACAAGCAGGACGCCGACCAGGCCCTGAAGGACCTGCGCAACGATCCGCACGACCGCACCATCTCGATGGCGGACCGCTCGTACGACCTGACCCTGGCCAACGGCAAGGTCAGCGACGCCGACGCGCAGCTGCAGGCGCTGGCGTCGGGCCAGGGCGTCAAGGTGCCGGACAGCTATCGCGCGCAGGCGGTGCAGGACCTGAAGGCGCGCTATGGCACCGAGGGCGGCATGGGCCAGCTGATCGACCGGATCGACCTGCGCGGGCGCATCGCCGGCGAGATGGAGCACCTGACGCCGTCGACCGACTTCGAGCGCAAGCTGGCGCAGAACGACCCGACCACGCTGGCGATGGCGCAGGCGCAGGGGCTGACGCTGGATCCCCAGGCCAGGACCGATCCCAACTCCACCACGCCGCGCGACCTGCCGCAGGCCGAGCGCGCGCTGATGGAACACAACCCGGCCGGCTACGTCATGTTCAAGGCGCTGGGCGCGGACGCCCTGGTGCCGGCCCCCGACCTGCCAGCGACCGACCCGGCCCGGATCGCCTACGACAAGGGCGTCGCCGAAAAAGGCCTGCTCGGCTACACCGTCGAGCAGCTCAAGGCGCGCAGCGAGGATCCCAAGCTCAGCCAGGCGGAACGCGACCAGGCCGCCAGCGGCCTGAACCGGATGCTCGGCTTCATGGAGGGTTCGGTGCCGCTGCGGGTGGATGCCATGACCCGCGGCATCGCGCAGAAGCTGGACAGCGGCGACGTCACCGGCGCGCTGCAGATCCGCAAGGCCGGCGCCGATGCCGCGCAGACGCCCGAGGAGCGCCAGCTCTACGTCGACGTGCACAACGACCGCTTCAGCAGCGACCTGTTCAAGGCGCAGATCGAAGCGTCGATGGACCTGGACCTGAAGAACAAGACCCACGACGACGAGGGCCGGCCCATTATCGGCCAGGAGAAGATGTACGCCGACAAGGTCGGCGTGTACCTGCAGGAAGTGGCGCCGCACCTGATCGAGGAAGACGCCGGCACGCTGCTGGATACGGTGAAGACCGAGTACAGCAACGACTGGACCGGGCGCAACAACAGCCAGTCGCCCGGATACAACGACTGGGACGACTTCTACCATGGCCTGTCGGCGCTGGTCGATGCGGCCGATGCCGGCTACCATGCGCGCAACCCGCAGGCCAAGCCCGGCACGGCCCCGGCCGCGACCAGCACGGCCAGCTGGCTGACCGATCGCGACAACGAGGTCAGCATGCTGATGATGATGAACCAGGGCGGCTCGTCGCGCCAGGGACGCATCTATGGCGGCGCCCAGGACGCGGCCGCCAAGGGCCACATCGGGCTGTCGGCGGCGTTCGAGCAGTCGCTGAAGTCGAGCAAGGACGCGCCGGTGATGTCCGACGTCTACCTGCGCAATGCGGTGCAGCGCGGCAGCGAGGACTACGCCGGCACCGAGGAGGCGAAGGAGGCCAACCAGCGCTTCGAGCTCGACAAGGACGAGATCCTGCGGCAGACCTTCGACAGCCTGGCGATGCGCAAGGAAGAACTCAGCGCGAAGGCCTCGGACGAAGAGGGGCTGTCCGAGGCCATCGCCCTGGGCGCGCCGCAGGGCGACGCCAACGCGATCCGCGAACAGATCGCCGCCGACGCCAGGGCCGGTACCACGGTCAAGGCGATCCCGATGTACGTGGCCGGGCCCGGCGGGGTGCCGTACCAGACCGCGGTGTTCGAGTTCGAGGGCAAGGACGGCAAGACCCTGTGGGTGGACGACCAGGGCTCGGTCTACGGCAAGGAGGAACTGGACGCGAAGCGCGATTTCCAGGAGAACAACCTGCTCTCCGACAAGGGCACGGTCTACTTTGCCGAGAACCTGGAGCTGGGCCGCGACGGCCATGCGAGCTATGCCTCGATGGACGCGCATATCGTCACCACCAGCGAGAAGGTGTGGGGCTGGGTCAACCTGGGCGTGGCCGCGGTCGGCGCGGTCGCGGGCGGGGTGCTGGCGGTGGCCTCGGGCGGCACGCTGACGCCGCTGGTGGCCGCGGCGTGGGTCGGCATGGTGGGCAGCATGGGGTACGGCGTCGGCACCTCGTGGGCCGCGCTGGACAATATTGCGGACCATGGCCGGTCGGTCAATCCCTTCGCCAGCCAGGAAGCGATGGCGCAGTGGCTCAACGTGGCCGGCTCGCTGGCGGGCATGGGCGGCATGGGCCTGGCCAAGACCGGCGCGCTGGCGATGAACGCGGGCACCCGGCTCGCTGGCAGCACCAATCCGCTGCGCCAGATGGCGGGCGGCATGCTGACCCAAAGCGCCGGCCACTACGGCAGCGCCAGCCGCGTGCTCAATGGCGTGGGCTTCGGCATCGGCGGCGTGCAGACGCTGCAGCAGGCAGCCATGTTCGCCGAGCATGGCAGCGAGATGAGCGTGTCGGAGAAACTGCAGAACGGCGCCATGCTGCTGATGGGTGCCACGCAGATGCTGCCGATGGCGGTGCAGAAGCGTATCGGCGAATCCGTGCGCGACGGCTACCAGGGGATGCGCGGGCGCGGCGTCGGCGCGGGCGACCCGGCCGGCGTCGGCGGACCGGCGCGCGGCGTGGCGCCGGACGCGCTGGGGGCGTTCCGGGACGGCGATGGCGTGCCCGCCGCGACGCGGCCCACCACGCGCCGGGGCACGGCCGGGCGCGACGTCGAGGGCCAGCCGGTCGCGCGCACCGACGCCGATGGCCATTCCGGCCGTTCCGGCAGGCAGGCCGAAGGCGAACCCGCCCCGGGCGCGGCCAGAGCCGCGACGCCGGAGCGCAGCAACGGCTCCGCCAGGCCGACGAGCGACGGCGGCACGGCTCCAGCCCGCGACCTGCGCACGCCGCACCGGCTCACGCCCTGGCAATCGGCCAGGCTCAGCACCGCCGCGGCCTTCGACATGGCGGTCACGCGCGGCGCGATGCTGCAGGAACGGGTGATCCACGGCATGATGGACCGCGCCATGAGCCGGGCCATGGCGCGCTACGCGACGGAGTCCGCCGCGCGCAACCCGTCGGGCGAGCGCGGCGGCAGCGGCCGCACCGACGCGCCCGTGCCGGCCTCGCGCCGCCGCACTGCCAGCGGCACGCCGGCGCTGGCGCGCGCGCCGCGCCACCCCATGGCCGAGGGCGAGGCCGGCGTGCAGCGCCGCACGATACGCCATGGCCCCGCGGTGGTGGCGCATGCCGACGGGCCCGAAGCGCCCGCGCGCATGTCGCTGCGGCAGAACGCGATCTCGCCGCTGGACAACGTGCTGTGGATCGACGGCAGCATGGAGAACATCGGCGTGCCCTACGGCGCCGAGATGGCCGCACGCGCGCTGGCGGACCTGGACTCGGTGATGATCGTCACCGGCCCGCTGACCGCCCATGGCCGCGCCGAGACCAACGGCCCGGTCGGGGCGGCCTCGCTGGGCGCCTACCTGGCCTCGCTGGGCAAGGACGTGGTCTATGTCACCGACCGCGCCCATGCGCGCACGCTGCGCAAGATGCTGCGCCAGGACCTGAACCAGCCCAATGCGCGCGTCGAGACCTTCTCGGCCCGCGACTTCGCCAGCGCCGGGCGCCAGTCGCGCGCGCTGCTGGCGATGCACAAGCCGCAGGCGGTGGTGGCGGTGGAAGTGGCCGGGCGCAACACCAACAACGAATACCGGCTGCAGAACGGCGAGCGGGTGCGCGGCAATGCCATGCTCGACCAGTTGCTGATCGACGCCAACGACATTGCCGACATGGTCACCATTGCCGTCGGCGACCACGGCAACGAGGCCGGCATGCGCGCCGCGCGCGACCGCCTGCTGCGCGACATGGCGGTGACCGAGCAGCTGGCCGACAGCTGGTCCGACGTCGGCGCCGACCACCTGGTGACGGGCATGAACTCCAACCTGGCGGCGCAGGCGATCGGCTTCGGCGTGCAGCGCGCGCTGGGCCGCGACAGCGGCATGCCGAGCGTGGAAACCGTGGGCGCGCTGCTCGACACCATGGCGCGCCACAAGGCGCGCGACGGCGTCACGCTGGAAGTCGGCGCCACCAGCGTGCGCGGCTACGACAAGACCGTGCAGAAGGGGGTCTACGAGCTGCTGCAGAAGGCGTCCGAGCGCCTGCCCGCGGGCCTGGACATGGCGCAGCTGTTCGAGGGCATCCAGCGGCGCTTCCTGCCCGACGGCATCGACCCGGCCGACTTCGGCATCCGCGTGCAGGACGATGCGATCGTCATCACCGCCTTCGATTCCAGCAACGGCGGCCTGCTGGCCGCGCAGAACATCGCGCGCCACACCTATGCCATGACCGGCAAGGCGGTGCAGGTGGTGGCCTTTACCGACCATGCCGCCGGCACCTACGGCGGACGCGAGCGCGGCGACCTGGTCAACCTGGTCCATGCCGGCGTGGTCGCGGCGCAGAAGGCCAAGGGCGCGGTCGACCTGTTTGCCTGCAACACCGCGTGCACGGCGTTTCCCGAGGCGCTGGCCGGCACCCACCAGGCCAAGGTGGTCAACCTGATCATGCAGACCGCGCCCAAGATCGTCACCGAGGGCGGCGCGCGCCCGGTGGTGGTGGCCACGCCCGGCACGGTCAAGCTGCACGCCTACCTGGAAGCGGTGGCCGAGGCCAGCGGCGGCAGCGTCACGGTCAAGGAGATCGGCGCGACCGAGTGGGCCGATGCGGTCAACAACCTGATGCACCTGGCCGACGGCGCAAAGCTGGACCAGCTCAAGGGGCTGGTGGCCAAATACATCAACGCCGAGCAGATCCCGGCCGACGCCACCTCGCTGTGGTTCTGCTGCACCCACTACCCCGCGCTGGAGACGCTGGTGCGCCAGCAGCTCGATGCCATCGGCCGCAGCGACGTCAGGCTGATCGACCCGATGCAGTACCAGGCGCGCAAGGGCGTGGAGATGCTGGTCGACCAGGGCCTGATCGACCGCAGCGCACTGCTGGAGCAGCCGCTGGACCCGTCGGCGGTGCCCGACGACAAGACCCTGCCGACCATCGTCTTCACCACCGGCCAGCCGTCGCGGGTGTCCGGCCTGGCGCACGCGATGGGACGGCGCCCCGACATCCGCGTGTTCAAGACCGCCTTCGGCGAGGCCGCCGACGTGTCGCCGGCGCTGGCGCTGGTGGACGGCGGGCGCCACCTGTCGCCGGTCGACCGCGTCAGCTTCAACTACATCGGCCGCGGCCTGCGCGAGTTCTACATGCCGGGAGGGGCCGAGCGCGCGGCGGCGTCGCTGGAAGACGCCAGCAACGTGATGCTGGTGACCGGCTTCTCGGTGGCCAAGGACATGCCGGAAACCGACGGGCCCCCGGGCACCGCGGAACTGGGCCGCGCGCTGCGGCTGCGCGGCAAGCAGGTGACCTACGTGGTCGATTCGGCCAACCGGCCGATCCTGGAAGGCATCCTGCGCGAGATGGGCGAGCCGCTCGACAATATCCGCGTGTTCGATGCACCGGTGGGCCGCGCCGCCGAACCGGCGCGCGCGCTGTTGCGCGAGGTCGGCCCCGACCGGGTGATGGCGATCGAGCTGCCGTCGCGCAGCGCGCGCGGCACCAAGCACAATATGCGCGGCATCGGCATCGACGACTTCAACCCGGCGCTGGACCAGATCGTGCTGGAAGCCAATGCCATCGACGGCATCGAGACCCTGGGCGTCGGCGACGGCGGCAACGAGGCCGGCATGGGCGGCGTCGGCGGGCTGATCCCGCGCGCGCTCGACGGCAGCGATATCGCCGCGGTGGTGCCGGTGGACCATGTGGTTACCGCCAGCGTGTCGAACTGGGGCGCGTATGCGGTGTCGGCGCTGCTGCTGCGCCGGGGCAATATGCCGGAACGCTTCCAGAGCCCCGAGGAACTGGGTCGCGTGCTGCAGGCCGCGGCCGATGCCGGCGCCGTCGACGGCGTGTCGCGCGAGCGGGTGGCAACGGTGGATGGCTTCTCGACCGAGGTGCATCAGGCGGTGATCACGCTGTACGGACGCGCCGCCGCCGGCGGCCAGCCGCGCGGGCCGGGTGCCGCGCGCGCGCCGCTGCCGGGCGGGCCGGCGCTGGCGCGCACGCCGCTGGCGGATGCCGCCGAAGCGGTGGTCGCGCACGGCGGGCAGCTGCCGCGCAAGGCCGCTTCGGCAAGCCGCGCCGACGACGCGGGCAGCCCGCCGGCGGCGATGCCCGCGGCGCGGCCGGAGATTCGTGACGGCAGCTGGTCCGTGCGCGATGGCGCGCCGAGCCGTGCCGCGATCGAGGCCACGGTCGACGGCATCCACGGCTCCGGCGGGCGCCTGGCCGGCGTGCACTACGTGGTGACCCATGGCGATGGGCTGTCGGTGCCGCTGCGCGCGGGCCTGCCGGAAGCGTCGTTCCTGTCGCTGCAGCAGGCCATGCGCGACCTGGGCCCGGCGCTGCAGGCGGGCGGCAACTTCCGCATCGCCATCGTTTCGCAGCGCGAGGCGGCGCGGCATGGCGCGGTCGACGCGCGCAGCGTGATCGGCACGGTGCCGCTGTCGCTGCGCGGGCACCAGCCGCACGCGGACGGGTTTGCGCTCAATCCGGATTACCACGGCGAGATCCGCGCCGCGCTGCCCGACGACTTCCGCGCCGGCCTGCCGCTGGTGCGCCAGCAGGACGGCCGCCGCATCGACGTGCTGGCCCAGCTGGAGCAGTTTCCGCGCGGGCGCGCGGACCTGGACCTGGCGCAGCAGGCGGGGCAGAAGACCTTTGGCGACGAGGCGGTGGCGGTGTCGGTGCCGCAGATTCCCGGGCATTTCACCGTGCGCGCCGAGGGGCTGTTCGGCGGCATCGCGATGCGGACCGGCGGCCGCGACGATGGACCGCGGCCGTTGCTCGATGCGCCGGCGGTGATCGACCGCATCCGCGCGCATCCGGACTACCAGGAAGGCATGCCGGTGGTGCTGTACGGCTGCTACGGGCAGGACGGCGCGGTGTCGCTGGTGCAGCAACTGGCCACCGGCCTGAACGCGCGCGTCTACGGCGCCGACGGCCGGCTCGACGTGGACGCGTTCCGCGCGCCGGGCAGCGACCTGGCCTATGGCGCGCGCCTGCGCGTGGCCGCCGATGCCGCCGCCATGGCCGCTTCCGGCGCGCCGGTGCATGTGCAGGACGGCGGCCGCTTCCACGGCGCCATGCCGGCGCTGCCAGTGGTGGCGGTCACCCGCGGCGGCAAGCCGGTGCGCCAGCATGGCGCGCGCGCCGCCGGCGATCCGGTGCCGGCCAGCTGGCGCCAGGCGCCGGACCGCTGGGCCGAACTGGCGCTGGGCGAGGCGGCGGTGCGCGTCAACGCGCCCAGGGATCATCTGGTGGTGGTCGGGGCCGTACGCCCTGAAGGCGGCTTGCGTGGCGAGGGGGGCGAGGGCATCGGCGCCCACGAGCTCGCCTTCCAGCTGGCGCACGACTGGGAGCCCGGCCAGCCCATCGTGCTGGCGCTGGACGGCGCGCACGCGCCGCAGGGACGCATGCTGGCGCAGCAGGTGGCCGACGTGATGAGGACCGAGGTGCTTGTGCCGGAGTTCGCGCTGCGCCGCGGCGCCTACGCGCACGACCCCGGCAAGAGCCAGATCGACCTGGCGCAGCCGGGCCGCTGGCGCCGCCTTTCGCCGCAGCCCGACCCCTACGCCGGCCACAGCTTCAAGATCGACCACCACGGCAACGTGTTCCTGCGCCGGCCCGATGGCACCCGCGAACGGGTGCAACTGGAAACCTACCTGGGCCCGCGGCTGGGCAGCGGCGGCGCCAAGACCGTGTTCGCGCTGGGCAAGGACCTGGCGGTCGGCATTGCCAACGAGGCCTGGCTGGGCGACATGGTGCACGGCGAGCGCGCCGCCATGGCCGACGCCGCCGGCACGCACGGGCTCCAGACCGTGCGCAGCTTCGGGCCGGCGTCGCTCGAGGCGTTCGGGCGCCCGGCCATCGGCTACGAACGCTACGCGGCCAGCACCAAGGACCTGTTCGACGCTGCCGGCCAGTTGCGGCCCGAGCATGCCGCGCTGCTCAACGACCGCTCGGCGCACGATATCGCCGCGCTGGTCGACACCATGAAGACGCGCAGCCTGCACCTGGGCGACGTGGAGTTCGCGCTGTTCCCGGACGGTACGGTCAAGGTGGCCGACCTGACCCATGTCGAGACCGGCTCGGATGCGTCGCAAGGCAGCGCCGTGTACCGCATGCTGGACCGGATGCAGCAGGCCGCGCGCGCCAGGGCGAGCGACGGCACCCAGGGCGGCGAGGGCGGGGTCGTGCGCGCCACCATCTCGCATGGCCCGGCCGCAAACACACCGCCGCCCGGCAGCAATGGCCCGCGGCCGTGGAAGGTGCGCACCGCGCTGGCGGTGTCGGCCGCCGGCACCTTCGCCGCGGCTTCCGGCGCCGCGGCGATCTCGGCGCAGACCGGTGCCAACCTGGTGCTGACCAGCGCCGGCTGCTTCATCTACCGCGGCAGCGTGGCGATGGGGCGCACCGTGCATGCCAACAAGGTGATCCGGCGCGCCGGCACGCACGCGCCCGCCGATATCGCCTGGCTGCGGCGCGCGCTGACCGAGAAGCCCGGCACCGCGGCGTGGGGCATCAACGAGGCGAACCAGCAGAAGTTTGCCAGGGCGCTCGACCAGCTGGACGCCTACGCCCACCATGCCGACAAGAAGGACCTGCCCGAGGCCGCGGACAAGATCCGCGAGGCGCAGGCGGTGATCGGCACCATCGGTGCCTCGCTGCTGACGCCCGATACCCGCGCCGGGCAGGTCAACGACGCGCTGCAGCTGACCACGCTGGCGATCAACAACGGCAACACCATGCTGTGGTTCGGCGAGCACGGCGTGACCCAGATCGGCGAGCCGCTGACCTATAGCAACGCGGTGTTCCTGGCCGCCAATTCGGTGCTGAGCACGGTCAATTTCGCCGCCCGCGCGGGCTATCACAGCGGGCTGGCACAACCCGCGCTGCTGGGCGCGCGACTGCGCAAGTTCGTGATGAACGCATATTCGGTCGGCGCGGTGCCACTGGCCGTGGCCGACATGGTGCATACCGGCGGCGTGGTCGGCGCGATCGAGGCAGGCAGCCTGGCGGTGTTCGGCATCGGCGCGCACCTGCAGTCGCGCAACGAGCAGAAGCTGATCAATGCCGAGAAAAACCGGCTGGCAAAGGCCGCCGATCCCGACGCCGTGGACAAGCCGGTCACGCCATGGCTGGCGCAGAAATGGGATTTCTTCGGCCGCGCCATGCCCAAGGGGCTGGTGCTATTGGGCGGCGGCGTGATCGTCAACTTCGGCGCCAAGATCCTGGTGGAGCTGTTCAAGGACGAGGACAAGGGCGCGCCGCGGCCGACGCCGACGCCCAGCGGCGGCCCCTCGACTCCGCCGGCCCCGCCGACCACCGATCCCGGCGGATCCACCCCGCCGAAGGACCCACCGAAAGAACCGCCCAGCGAGACCCCGAGGGAGCGCCCCGCATCCGGATCGGTAAGCGTGCAGCCCCACAGCCCGGACCACGTCGCCGGTTCCACGCTATGGGGCATCGCCGGCGCGCATCTCGACACGCTGCTGTCCGACGGCCAGAAGGCCGAGGCGCGGGCGCAGGCGATGACGCCGGACCAGCAGGTGGCCAACTTCGCGCTGCGCGAACTGATCAACCTGAATCCGCGCTATCGGCTGGCCGACAACCCGGACCACCTGGAGCCTGGCTGGGAACTCGACGTGACGCGATAGGGCCGCGGGGGGGCGCGCTTCAGTTGCTGGCGTGGCGCTCCAGGTAGTCCGCGAACTCGTCGCGCACCACCGTTTCGATGCGGGCGAGCTCGTCGTCGGTGATGTCCTCGAACAGCTTGCGCTTGCGCCGCGACAGCTCGCCGTGGTTCTGCACGATCAGGTCGATCAGGTTCGACAGCCGCGACTGGCGCAGGTCGAGCCAGCTTTCGAGCCGGGTCACGCTGGCGTCGTACGCGCGCAGGTACTGGATCTCCTGCGCCAGGTCCTGCTCGACGCATTGCTCGATGCACTCGAACACGAATTCGCACAGCGCGGTGGCGTCGAACGAGGCATAGAGCCAGTAGGGCTGCGGCGACTTGATCAGGATGGTGTCGCTGTCCGCATCCAGCGCGTAATTGAGCAGCGCGGTACGCGGCGCGGAATAGGCCTTCAGCAAGCCAGCGTAGACGTCGAGCTGCTTGAGCATGCGCGCCGACACCGGCAGCACCACGCCCTCGGGCGTGACGCCGGCCTGGCGCAGCAGGTGGTGGATCAGGAAGCGATGCAGGCGGCCGTTGCCGTCATAGAACGGGTGCGCAAAGACAAAGCCGAACGACACGCAGGCCGCCACCACGATCGGGTTTGCCGCGTGGGACTCGACCAGTGCCGCGACCGCGGCTATGCCGTCCATCATCGCGCCCAGCTGCGCCGGCGGCGGCGGAATATAGTCCGCGATATTGCGCAGCCGCCCGCCGCGCGACAGCCAGTTCTGCTGGTCGCGGAAGCTGTATTCGGCGCGCAGGCCCGAGATGATCTCGTTCTGCCATTCGCACAGCTGCGCTTCGGTCAGCGGCGCGCGCTGGCCGGCATATTCCAGCAGCCGCCGGAACTTGGCGACGCGCTGGTTATCGGGAATCTCATGCTCGATCGAATAGGTCGAGCGGGTCTCGGCCAGGTAGAGATAATCCACCGCGCGCGCCAGCAACTCGGGCTCCAGGCGCCGGATGGCACTGCCCACACGGCCGGGCAGGTCGGCGGCAAGCCAGCGCGCGAGCTTCTCGGTACGGCGCACCACCGGGCAGAATGCCGCCGGCCCGAGGTGATTGTTCTGGATGCCAAACTGCAGGTCCGGCGTTGACGGGCCGGTCACGTATTCCGCCTCATCCAGCGCCAGCACCCGCGGCGCGCCCGCGGGCAGCTTGTAATCGAACTGCGCCCCGGCCAGCCATCTGGCATAGAAGGCGCTCAGCCGGGCATAGCGCGAGGTCGGCGTGGCTGCCAGCCAGGCGCGCACCTCCTGCACCGCCTGCGGCTGCTCGAACAGCGCCGCCAGCACGGTCAGGTCGAGCTGTTCCTTCTTCAGCGCAAAGGTGAGGTGGTCCACCGTGGTGTCGCCGCCGCGGTAGCGGTTGCGCGGGTAGACCGTGCGCGTGGTGCCGTCCGGCCCGGTATGCGTGCTGAGCACGCCGGTCTTGTCGCCCAGCGCGGAGGTGCAACGCAAGGGCGGCACGCGCAAGCCGAACTGGCGGATCAAGGCGTCGTAGCCTAGTGGTGCATGAGCCATGCGGGGGACCGGTGAAAGATGGGGCAGATGCCCGCGGAGCTTACCATAGCTTCTATCGGGCTTACCAAAACATCTACTCCGCGCCGAATTTTATCTATTCGATCTATGATGCTCGCGCATAGCGGGTCAGGCTGTCAGCCGGCGGCTCGGCTTTACGAGGCGCTCTACTGCGCTTGCTGTTTTGTCTATTCCACGCACCGGCGGTGACGTTTTTGTCTACATGGAGCGGCCAGCGTCGCGCCAACGCCGTGGGTTTTTACGCGTCGCTTGAAAATGACAGGCTTGTCATAATCGGCTGGGTTTTCCACATAATCGACGGCGCGGCTGAAAGACTGGCTCAGGGTTTTCTCTGAGTTTGTCGATTAATCGGCGTAAAACCCATTTCCGGTATTTGACCGGCGTCATTTATCGCCTATAACTGCAGCTACATGTTGCGGCCGATGTCACGCACCATGCCTCAGCCCGCCAGGTCCGCCTGCGGGCATTTTTTTTATGTCGGCGCGTGATAAATAAAAGGCATTTAGCCTGAATCTTCCACGGTGACCGCGAGATAACCATGACAATTCTGTAATCATGACCCGGCTGTCATCATGACAATATTGTAATGATTATGCGCCATTGTGACCGGGGTGGATTCAGAAAAAGTACTCATCGATCCCGGAGCTAGCGCCGGATTTCGGCGCCAGCAAAGGCATTGCGGCCGTCATCCGGCACCGCGGCCAGATTTTGCATACAGCTTCTGATGCGATTTTGTCGTGAATATCCGGCGCCCATCCCTGGTTCGCATTAATTCAGTGAAAACCCTGCCCCGGCTTTCGCTTGACTTCGTTGATATATCACATACTGTGTATCCCATCGCCGCTCCTAAGTTTGAGAGAGAGGTGAGGGCGGAGACCTCAGGTCGCGTCGAGATAAGAGGCAAAAATGCCAATGACATTAGGAGACATGAAATGCCAGCAGCCACCCCTAAGCTGAGGCGCAGCGCGACCGTATATTCCTCTGCCCTGTCGCGAGTTAATGGCCAATCTATTCAAGGAGCGCGCAATGAGTAATCCATCGGCAATGGGGCTGAGCGGTAATCACCAGGTCCCGGAAGGCACACGCTGGATGCAGCTGGTGGTGGGGGTGATCTGCATGATCGCCACCGCCAACATCCAGTACGCCTGGACCCTGTTCGTCCCGGAGATCCAGGACACCTATGGCTGGTCGCGCGCCAGCATCCAGATCGCGTTTACCGTCTTTGTGCTGGTTCAGACCTGGCTGGCACCGATCGAAGGCTACTTCATCGATAAGTTCGGGCCGCGCATGATGGTCGCATTCGGCGCGGTGTTCATCGGCGCGGCATGGTGCATCAACTCGCAGGCGACCACGCTGATGGGCTTCTACGTCGGCGCGGCGGTGGGCGGACTGGGCGTGGGCTCGATCTATGCCACCTGCATCAACAACGCCCTGAAGTGGTTCCCGGACCGCCGCGGCCTGGCCGTGGGCCTGACCGCCGGCGGCTACGGCGCGGGCTCGGCGGCGACCATCCTGCCGATTGCGGCGATGATCGAGTCGCAGGGCTTCCAGCACACCTTCCTGTTCTTCGGCCTGCTGCAGGGTGGGATCGCCTTTGTCGCGGCATGGTTCCTGCGCGCGCCAAAGGGTACCGAGGTGAGGGCATCGCAGAAGCTGGTCCAGGCCACGCGCGATTACACGCTCAGGGAAGCGATGTCCACCAAGCTGTTCTGGCTGATGTTTGTGATGTTCATCCTGGTCGTCACCGGCGGCATGATGGCGGTGGCCCAGCTCGGCGTGATCGCCAAGGACCTCGGCGTGAAGGAGTTCAAGGTCGACCTGCACTTCTTCGTGATGGCCGCGTTGCCGCTGGCGCTGATGCTGGACCGGATCATGAACGGGATCTCGCGTCCGCTGTTCGGCTGGATCTCGGACAATATCGGCCGCGAAAAGACCATGGTGATCGCCTTCACGCTCGAAGGGCTGGGCATCATCGCGCTGGGCTACTTCGGCAGCAACCCGTACGCGTTCCTGATCCTGTCCGGCGTGGTGTTCCTGGCCTGGGGCGAGGTCTACTCGCTGTTCTCGGCGCTCGCCGGCGACGCTTTCGGCACCAAGCACATCGGCAAGATCTACGGCGTGCTCTACACCGCCAAGGGCATCGGCGCGCTGTTCGTGCCGATCGGCAACCTGATGATGGAAGCGACCGGTACCTGGTCCACCGTGCTCTACACGGTGGCCGCGATGGACCTGACCGCGGCCTTCCTGGCGATCATGGTGCTGCGGCCGGTGCTGAAGAGCCACGTCGCCAACGCGAGGAGCCTGTTCTCGAAGGAGACGGCGGCAGCCGGAACGCAGGTACCGGCCTGAGCGGGGATGACGGCGGCGACGCCAGTCATTGCAGGGCCTTCGTAGCAACAAAAGGCGGGCTTCTTCGGAAGCCCGCTTTTTTTCATGGGGCCGGGTGTTGGCGCCGAGGGCGGGGCGCCTGTGATAAAGGTATGCCCGTGCCCACCCCAGCGCCCCTCCGTCATGTTCCAGGTCCTCGCCCCGTGCCCACCCCTGACGCCCTATGTCGACGGCTACTGGTTCGTGCAGGACCTGGAAGGCGCCTACGCCGGCAGCGATATCACCACCTGTCCGTACCCGGGCGCGGTGCTGTCGGTCAACTTCGGCCGCCCGAACGCGATGGTGGGCGGCCCCATCGTGCCGACGGTGTCGCTGCTGGGCTTCCAGTCCGCCAGCCGGCGCTGGCAGTCGTGGTCCGATACGTATTTCGTCATGGCGATGCTGAGCGGCGTCGGGCTGGCGCGGCTGTTTCCCGGCATCGGGCCCGACTGCAGGGACCAGTTGCTGGACCTCGCCGGGTACCTGGGCGACCGTGCCAGCCACGCGCTCAGCGCCGACCTGAGCGCCGCCTGGATGCCGGCACGGATCGTTGCCCGGCTCGATGCGTGGCTGCTGCGGCGGCTGGCGGCGCTGCGGGAGCCGGCGGCGCTGCAGTCGATGCGCGCGGCCCAAGCGCTGTTGCGCGAGGGGCGGCAGGTACAGGAAGTCGCCAGCCTGATGGCGGTCAGCCGGCGCCAGCTGAACCGCTGGTTCGCGCAGCAGCTGGGGCTGGGGCCAAAGCAGCTGATGGAGCTGGAGCGCCTGCAGCACAGCATCCAGGCAGTGCAGCGCGGCGCGGACGAGGCGCTGCACGGCTACAGCGACCAGTCCCACCAGATCCGCGCATGGCGTCGCCGCGTGGCGCAGACACCGGGCGCGTATGCGCGCAGCGGGCAGTCGGCGCTGGCGGCTTCCTTCGGGCAGCGCCCGGCCGGGGCGCCGGCGTTCTACCTGTGAGTGGGCCAGGCACGTCCCAAACGTTCAATACAGCGTTCCCGCGCGGCCGCATGCTGGCAGCCTGAACGGAGGGAACCATGAACGCTGCAAGCCTGCCGCCGGAGCGCGGCTTTATCTCTTATACGGATGGCACCACGGTCTTCGAGGGCTACCTCGCCAGGCCGGCCGCGATGGCCGCGTCACGCACGCCGTGCGTGGTGCTGGCCCATGAGTGGAGCGGCCTGAACGCGGCGATGCGCCGCTGCGCCGACCGCTTCGCGGCACTCGGCTATCCCTGCTTTGCCGCCGACGTGTACGGCAAGGGCGTGCGCGGCGACGAGCAGGGCGACAACGCGCACCTGATGAACCCGCTGCTGGCCGACCGCCGCTTGCTGCGCCGGCGGCTGCTGGCCGGGGTTGCCGCGGCCACGCGGTTGCCCGGCGTGGACCCTCGCCGCATGGCCGCGGTGGGCTACTGCTTCGGCGGCCTGTGCGCGCTCGACCTGGCACGCGCCGCCGCCCCCGGCCTGGTGGCCGCGGTCAGCTTCCACGGCGTGTTGCAGCCGCCGCGCATCGGCGCGCAGGGCCCCATCGACGCCAGCGTGCTGCTGCTGCATGGCTGGGAAGATCCCGTGGCGCCGCCCGCGGACGTGCTCGGCATCGCCACCGAGCTGACGCAGGCCGGAGCCGACTGGCAGCTGCATGCCTATGGCCATGCGCAGCACGCGTTTACGTTCGAGGGCGCCAACTTCCCGGAGCGCGGCATCGTCCATGATGCCGCGGCCGACCGGCGCTCGTGGGCGGCATGCGCGGCGTTCCTGGCGGAGCGGTTCGCAGTGGCTGCGTAGCGGCAGGACCGGCGCATCGCGTTCAGATCGCCTGTTGCCGCGTCAGCCTGGCGCGGCAATGGATGCAGGCGTCGCGCACCATGAAATTCACCAGCGTCGGCGAGACCCCGAGCTCCGACGCGATTTCCTTCTGCGTCATGCCCTGCAGCCGGCACATCTCGAAGGCGCGCTGGGTGCGCTCGGGCAGTTCCGCCAGCGCGCCGGCCAGCGCGCACAGCGCCTGACGGTCCATCGCAATGATGTCGGGCGTTGTCGTGGGCGACGGCGCGTTGATGCCTTCGTCTTCGGGCGCCATCCATTTCTGCTCGAGCGTCTGGCGGCGGTAGGTGTCGATGGCGAGGTTGCGCACCACCTGGAACAGGTAGCTGAGCCGGCAGCGGATCGACGGCTCGTCGGCCATGCCGCGCAGGCGCAGGAAGGCGTCCTGGACCACGTCCTCGGCCTGGTCGCGGGTGCCCACGATGCGCGCAGCGGCGCCGACCAGGGCGCGGCGGTTGGCTACGAATAGTCCGAGCAGGGAATCGCCTGCCAGGATGGGAGCGGCGTGTAGGCCTGTTTCGGTCAGGGAAAGCATGGGGGCGGCTCCTGGGTTTGCTGCGGTGCGGAGTCGTACGTTAATACGAATGCGAATGATTCGCAATAAAGTAAAACGTAACGCAGATGTTATCCAGATTGAAATTAATGGCACCGTTTCGGCATATGAGAGAAATTAAATTTCTCGGTGGATGCTTCGTCTAGGGGCGGGGCAGGTGGCGCTAGGCCGCTTCCTAGTCCGTCGGAGCCTCCTTAAATTTGTGCCGCCGCCATTCGTCACGACTTGGATGGACTGTCGAAACCTTCCCCATGCCGAATTTCCGCGCCGCCTCCCGGCGCCGGTGCCGCAGTTGTCGCTGTGGCAGGTGGATCTGGCCGATCCGGTGCATGCGGCGGCGATTGCGGTTGCCAGCTGCCTGGCCCCTGCCGAGCAGGCGCACTGCGCCACGCTGCGGCAAGCCGCTGACCGCAGCCGCTTCACGGGCGCGCGCGTGGCCTTGCGTACCATGCTGGCGCAGCGGCTGGAGTGCGCGCCGTCCACGCTGCGTTTCCGCACCGGCAGCCATGGCAAGCCTTATCTCGACGGCATCGCGGCACCGGCGTTCAACGTCGCGCATGCGGGGGACTACGCGTGGATCGCGCTGGCGGAAGCAGGCGGTGAGGTCGGCGTCGATATCGAGCGCATCGACCCGGCTCTGGGTTTGGCGACGATGCGCGAACTGGCCGCGCACTGCCTGACGCCGCGTGAGCGCGCGTGGCTGGCGCCGCTGTCGGCCGAGGCCTGGCCGCGTGCGTTCTTCCTGCTATGGACGGCCAAGGAGGCGCTGCTGAAGGCGTCGGGACTGGGGATTGCCGACCACCTGCAGCATGTGTCGGTGGTGGCGGACGGGCAGGGCGGCGCGGGCCGCCTGGCCGTGGTGGCTGAATCTGGCAAACTCGCCGGCCAGCTCGCCGGGCATGCGGCGGCGCTGGCGCGGATCCAGCTGTACCGGCTTGCCGCGCCGGACGATTACGCGGCGGCGATCGCCTGGTTGCCGCCCGCCTGAGCCGGCTGCGCCATCCAGCGGCGTTCGCCGGCGAGCGCGTCGTGGATGTCGCTGGCGATTTCCTCGGCGCGCGCGGGCAGCACCGACAGCAGCGTGTCGCTGAGTCCGTGGCTGCTCTGGCAGAAGCCCTGCAGGTACACCGGCACCGCCAGCTCCGGCGCGGCCCGCACGCGGTAGTTGCGGTCGACGCTGAAATCGCCCAGGTAGCGCGCCAGCGGCGCCAGCAGCCGGCGATGGCTTTCGCGCTCGTAACCGGTGGCCAGCACCACCGCATCGTAGCGGCGCGTGTCGGTATCGGCGGGCGCGCCCGGCGCAGTGGCGCCGATGGCCAGCTCGATGCCGCCGGCGCTGCATTGCGCGGCCTGCACCGCCTTGCAGGTGAGCAGGTTGACGCGGAACTGCCCGCACACCTTCTGCCGGTACAGCATGGCGTAGATCTGGTCGATCAGGTTGGCGTCGATGACCGAGTAGTTGGTGTTCAGGTATTCGTCGATCAGCCGGTCGCGGCCGGCCTGCGCCTGCTCGAACACCACATCGGTGTAGGCCGGCGCGAAGATCTCGTTGACGAAGGGGCTGTCGTCGGCCGGCTTCAGCGCCGCGCCGCGGATGATCCAGTCCACCTTGGCCGAAGGATAGTTGTCATGCAGGTCGATAAAGGCCTCGGCAGCGCTCTGGCCGGCGCCGATCACGGCGATGCGCATCGGTTTGCCGCTGGCGCACGGCTGCGTGCCGATCCAGTTCAGGTAGCCGCTGTGGTGGGTCAGGCGCGGGTCGCCGCACAGGCCGGCAAACGCCTCCGGAATGCGCGGCGTGCCGCCGGTCGACAACACGATGGCGCGCGCCAGCCGCGTGTGCTCGCGGCCCTGCGTATCGACCGATACCACGCGCACGCGCCCGATGCGGCCGCGCTCGGCTTCCGGCTCGATCCGCGCCACTGCCTCGCCATGGTTGCATTGCGCGGCAAAGTGGCTGGCGGCCCAGCGCAGGTAGTCGTTGTACTCCATGCGGCTGGGGTAGAAGGTGCGCAGGTTGATGAAATCGACCAGGCGCCCGTGGCGGTGCAGGTAGTTGATAAAGCTGTACGGACTGGTGGGGTTGCGCATCGACACCAGGTCCTTCAGGAACGAGATCTGCATCTCGCTCTGGGCCACCAGGGTATTGCCGTGCCACTGGTAGTCCTGCTGCTTCTCGATGAAATGCGCGTCGAGCGTGCGGCCGGCCGTGGCCTGCTCCTGCAGCGCGATTGCCAGGGCCAGGTTGGACGGCCCGAAGCCGATGCCGACCAGGTCGTGGGCGGCCGGGGAAATCTCGCGTAGCGTCATGGGTTCGGTCCTTGCTGAGCAGTCGAAGGGGTGGCCAGGGAGGGGAACAGCAGGTGTTCGCCAAAGAAGCGCTCGCGCAGCAGCATCACCAGCATGGCGCGCTTGTGCGGGAAGTCGAACTCCTTGACCTTGGAAAAACCGGCCTTGTCGAGGTTGGCGATCTGGCGCACATGGTCGGCGCGTGGCTCGCCCACGATGCGCTGCGTGCGCGGATCGTCGAGGAACTGGTAGTGCTGGATCGCGGGGAACCAGGCGGTCAGGAAGGCCTTGCCGCGGAAGGCCGGCTCGCCGATCAGCACATGCCAGCCACGGTCGTGATCGTGCGCGTCATAGAACGGCGCGATGCGGTTTTCCTTGGCCCAGTACACCTCGAAGTAGCCGAACGGCACGTCGTCGAAGGCGGCGATCAGCGGCAGCATGTGCGGGTCGTCGATCAGCCCCTGCAGGTAGGCGCGATGCCTGGCCTCGTCGCCTTCCTCGTTCCAGAAATACGCCACCTCGGGGTCGTTCATCCAGCGGTGCAGCAGGGGCAGGTCGCGCTCGAGCCCGGCGGCGCGCAGCGTCAGCGTCCGGTCCAGCCAGGGGATATGGCGCGCATAGACCACGCCGTGCGGCTTGGGCGCGCGCTGCGGATGGCGCTTGCCGTCGGTCAGCGCATAGCGCAGCGGATACGGCCCGGCCGATGGCGCAAGGTAAAGCTCGGGGCGTTGCCACAGCAGCCCGGCATGGGCCACGCTGCCGCGCGCGCCGGACGCATCGCGCACCAGCACGCCGAGCGCATGCAGCCGTCGCTCGGCGTCGCGCGACTCGAGCTGGACGCGCAGCGTGCGCGGCGCGCCGTGCGCAAACGCGGCGTCCAGTGCCGCCATTGCGGCATGCGCCAGCGCGGCGGCATCGGCCTCGGTATCGAGCAGCCGCAGCGCGTCGCCGTCGAGCGCGAAGCGCACCGGCGCGGCGGCGGCTTGCGTGACGGTAAGCTGCGCGCCGTCGAAGCGGCTTTCGCAGCGCAGCGCGGGGTCGGCGGCGAAGGAGACGTGGCGAGGGAAGGGAGAGAGCGTAGTCGGCATCGAAGTCCTGTGCAGGCGAGGCGATGGTTGCGGGCACGCGCGAGGCGCTGCCCGTCTTGCCTATCGAGACGAGGCAGCGGCCGTCGAATTTAGGTCCGCCGCGAGCGGCTGCACGCGGCCCGGCACACAGGCAAACGCCTGCGCCAGCGCCTCGGCGATGTCCTCATGCGCCTGCGCCGCATCGGCAACGATATTGCCCATGCGCAGGAACTCGTGGACCATGCCCGCATACTCGCGCACCGTCACCGGCACGCCGGCGTCGGCCAGCTTGCGCGCATAGGCATGGCCCTCGTCGCGCAGCGGATCGCACTCGGCCAGCACCAGCAGGGCCGGCGCCACGCCGCGATGATCGGGCGCCAGCAGCGGCGCGAAGCGCCAGTCGCGACGGTCGCCGGCATCGCGCAGGTACTGGCGGTAGAACCACTTGATGGTCTCCGTATCCAGCAGGTAGCCCTGGCCGTAGCGCCGGTGCGAATCGGTGTCGGTGCGCCCGCCCAGTCCCGCGTAGCACAGCACCTGCAGGCAGGGCTGCGGCAGCGCGGGGTCGTCGCGCGCGGCCAGCGCCAGCACCGCGCCGAGCGTGCCGCCGGCGCTGTCGCCGCCCACCGCAATCCGCTCCGGGTCCAGCCCCAGCGTGGCGGCGTGCGCGCCCAGCCACGCCAGCGCGTCGATGGCATCGTGGGCCGCGGTCGGGAAGCGGTGTTCCGGTGCCAGCCGGTACGCCACCGACAGCACCGCGCACGGCGTGCGCGATGCCAGCGCGCTGCACAGCGCGGCATGCGAGTCCAGGCTGCCGACGGTGAAGCCGCCGCTATGGAAGTGCAGCAGCACCGGCAGCGCCGGCCCGTCGCCGTGCGCGCGCGGCGCATAGAGGCGAGCATCGAGCCGCTGGCCGTCGCGGGTCGGGACCAGCAGCGCTTCGACCCGCGCCAGCGGCTCGGGCGGCAGGTCCAGCGCGGCCGAGGCAGCGTCGAATTCGCGCCGCGCCTGCGCCGGCGTGAGCTGGTGGATGACCGGGCGCTTGCCGGTCGCGGTGGCGATTTCCACCATGTCGAGCAGCGCTTCGAGATCGGGATGCAGTGCCATGATCGGTACGGAGGGGAAGAAGGGGTCAGGCGGCGGAGGCTTCCGGCACCGGCGTGGCGACGGGCGGCGCGGTGTCGCCGGCTATCTGCCCGTTCTCGATCCTGACCACGCGGTCGGCCAGGCCGAAGTAGCGGTCGTCGTGCGAGATCACCAGCATCGCCTTGCCCTGCGCGCGCAGTTCCGGCAGCACCTCGCGATAGAAGATGTCCTTGAACAGCGGGTCCTGGTCGGCGGCCCATTCATCGAGGATCAGCACCGGCCGGCGCTCCAGGCAGGCGACGATCAGCGCCAGCCGCTTGCGCTGGCCTTGCGACAGCGCCTGCGTGGTGAAGCGGCCCGCGCGCACGCTGACCTTGTGGCCGAGCTGGAAGCGCTCGATCAGACGGTTGGCCAGGGCCTCGTCCTGCGGGTCGTGCGCGAGCAGCGTGTCGAACAGGTGGAAGTCCGAGAACACCGCCGAGAACAGCGCCCGGTAGTCGGCCAGCCGCGCCGGGTCGGCCGCCTTGCCGTTATGGAGCAGGCGGCCCGACAGCGGCGGGTACAGCCCCGCGACCAGCTTGGCCAGCGTGGTCTTGCCGCTGCCGTTGCCGCCCACCAGGAACACGATCTCGCCGGCGCGCAGCACCAGGTCGACCGGCCCGAGCGCGAAGAAGCTGTTCTCGCCCTCGTGGAAGTAGCGGTGGCTGGCGCCGTCGAGTGCCACCGACGAGAACGACGCGGCAGGCGCCGCGCCCGGCGGCGCTTCCGGGTCGGCATCGGCGCCGAGCGCCTCGATGCGCGCGTAGGCGACGCGGCCCATGCTCAGCGCCGGCAGCGCGTTCAGCAGCGATTCCAGCGGCGACATGATGTACAGGAACATGATGGTGAAGCCCGTCATCACCGCCGGATCCAGCGGCGTCGCGCGCGGCGCGAACAGCACGCCGCCGATGACCGCGAAGAACAGGAAGCTGCCGAACCCCAGCGCCACGAAGAAGATCGACAGGCCGCGCGTGCGCGCCGCGCGCACTGCCTCCAGCGTGGTGCCCAGGCTGTCGCGCAGGAAGCCGCGCTGCTTGTCATGGTTGAGCTTGAGTTCGCGTGCGCCGGCCACCAGCGCCTTGAACTGGCCGTGCAGCGCGTCCTGGGCGACGCCGGCCTGCTTCAGGTGCACCAGCGCGCGGCGGTGGTTCAGGTGATAGATCCACGAACCCACACCCAGGATCGCGCAGGCAATGGCGAAGGTCGGCAACGACAGCCAGGCCAGGTAGCCCAGGCAGCCCAGCACCACCATGGCGTTGGTCAGCACCACCGGAATCACCGACAGGCCGTTGGCGACATGGGTGCTGTCGTCCGCCAGCGCCGCCTGCACGCGCGCATTGCCGGTCTGCTCGATATGCGGATAGGGCGCGCCGATAAAGCGCTCGCAGATCTGCGCGCGGATGCGCGCCAGCGCGCTCTGGCTGACGCGCACGAACAGCGTCGACGCCAGCGTGCGGCACGCCAGCACCGCGATCGCCAGCGCCGCGAACGGCAGCGCCAGCCGCGGCGCTTCGGCGCCCTGCGTGGCCAGCACGCGGTTGATCAGCGCCACCATGCCGACCGCGCACAGGCCGGCGGCCAGGCTGGCCGCGGCGGCCAGGACGATGGTAAGGCGCAGCGTGCGCGGCAGGGAGGCAAATAGCGTCATGCGGGCTTGGAGGCGGAGGGTCGTTACTGAGCGGATGACGTGCGGCGGCGGGGGAAAATTAGGTTCGTCGCGGAATTCCGGGGGTGAGGTGATGCGCGCAGATGGATGCGGTTGACTTCGTGGATGCGCCGGCCCTCACCCCCGGCCCCTCTCCCGCGAGCGGGAGAGGGGAGCAAACAAGCGGGCAACAAAAGCCAGAGAGATCGCCCGCGACAACGCGTGCGAGCGCAGCGATGCACTCCGTGCCAGAGCAGTAGACCTAAGATTGGAAGCGCGCGCAGCGCAGCCGAAGGCGTCCCACCGATAGCGCCAGCAGCAGGCTGCCTACACCCTGTTGGGATCGTTCAAAAGCAGGTGATCGAAGGCACCGCCCCTGACTCACATAGCGTTAGCAGGTTCGAACGGGCACCCACGCCAAACGGAAATCACCACCTCCCGAACCACCCACGCCGCGGAATTGATTGCCAGCCGCACAGGCGACGCGTTTCTTGCCTACTTCTTGGCGCTCGGCCAAGAAGTAGGTCGCCGGCTGCGCCGGCGAAACAGCCACGCCCGCCAAGCACGACACCCAAACCAAACCAACCACAATAACCCGCCAGCGCCACTAATTTCCACTCCAGCGCATTCGTCATCCGTAAGGCACCCCCGCATATGGCGCGGGGCCGCGCGCACCAGAACCCCGATGATCCCCTTGCTTGCGCCATTCTTTACCGGCCCGCTACGCCCGTTCGGCGAGCGCCTGTCCATTGCCGCACAGTCAGCCCACCCCCCGCTCAGCACCGCGGCCCTGGACCGCAGCTGGGCGGATGCCTGCCTCGCCAGCCTGGCGCAGGCACTGAGTTGCAATGATCGGCGCGCGCTCGCAGCCGCATGGTTCCGCGACTACACGCTGGCAATCCTGCCAGGCACGCTGGTGGCCGCAACCCTGCATCGGCGCGGCCTCCCGTTCGATCATCCGGCGCTCGCATGGCAAGCCGCGCCCGATGGCCGTCTGGCCACCCTGGTTCTGCCCGATGACGGCGCGCCGGCCGCAGGGACGCTGCCGCGCTTGCTGTCGCCATTGCTCATCCAACATCTGCCGCAAGTGGTGACAGCCTTCGCCGCCGCCGCGGGCATATCACCGCGCTTGCTCTGGTGCACCGGTGGCGTCGCCGCCGCCGGCGTCGCGCGGCAACTGGCCGCACATCCCACGCTTGCCGCGGCACAACGCGCGGAAGTGCTGGCCTGGAGCAGCAATGCCGTGTCCGCCGACGGCTTCGGCAACCCCTTCCACGGCGCCTTCCGTCCAGGCGCGGAGCCCGGGGTACCCGGCGTAACGGCGGTGCGGCGCATCTGCTGCCTGAACCATCGCCTGCCCGGCGAACGGTATTGCGGCACGTGCCCGCTGATGGCGGATGCGCGGGCACGCGCCCGGCTCAGCGGTGCGGAGACTGCTTCCGCGCGCGCCGCTGCCGCCATAGCCAGCCCCCAGTAACCGCCACCGGCACGCCCAGGCCGACCCAGCACAGCGCATCCCACGCGCCATCGCCAAAAATGCCGGCGGCGAGGCCGCCCAGCGACAGCGCGCCCAGCAGCACCGGCATCGGCCAGGTATCGTCGATCAGCTTCATGCCTGGTCTCCCGACAGTTGCGGCGGCAGCGGTGCGCGCGCCTCCTCGCGGCTGCGCCGCGGCCGCCTGAGCCAGAAGATCAGCCCGGTCACGGTGGCCCCCGCCGTGATCGCGGTCAGCAGCGCCCACAGGATCTGCAGCGGCCTGCCGGCATAGTCGCCGAAGTGGAACGGGGCCGACAGCAGCAGCACCTGCAGGTACCACGGCATGCCGCGCACCGCGGCGACGCTGCCGTCGCCTGCATCGACCAGCACGATCGCATAGACGCGCTTCTGCAGCTCGGTATGGCCGCGCAGCACCACGCCGTAGTGGCGGCCGGTGGAGAACTCGGTGCCGGGATAGAACACGAAGGCCGGATCCTTGCCCGGCACGGCCTGGTGGGCGGCCTCCAGCGCGCGGTCGACCGGCACGAGTTTCGGCGGCGTCGGGCCGGGCAGGGTGGCGATCAGATGCTGCAGTTCCGTCTTCTGCCACAGCCCGATGATCAGCGGCGAAAACGACAGGAAGGTGCCGGTCAGCCCGACCACCAGCGCCCACACCATCACCACGATGCCGAACAGGTTGTGCAGGTCCGCCTGCACCACGCGCACCGGCTTGCCGAAACGCACCAGTCCGAAGGCCAGCTTGCGCATGAAGGGACCGTAGAGCACCAGGCCACTGATCAGGCTGAGTGCGAACAGCACGCCGATAAAGCCGATGAAGAACTGCCCGGGCAGGCCCAGGAACAGGTTCAGGTGCAGCTTGAGAATGAAGCCGCTGACGGTCTCGCCGGCCGGACCGGGCTTGCGCGGCGCCCCGGTGGCGGCATCGAACTGGATCGTGGTGCCGTGGCGCAGCTTGGGCTCGCCGGGCGGGCCGACCCGCACGCCGACGGCATCGGCGTCATCCTCGGCAAAGGCGATCGACTTGGGCGTCTGGCCCGCATGGGCGGCGCGCGCCGCGTCGACCATGCCCTGCAGCAGCGGGCGCTGCGCCGGCACAGGCAGGGTGCGTTCGGCCGACACCAGGCCGTGGTGTTCCTGGCCGGCGAGCGCGTCGATGTCCTCGTGGAAGATCAGCAACAGGCCGGTGAGGCAAAGCACCAGCAGGTTCAGGGTGCAGAGCAGGCTGGTCCAGCGATGGATGGCGTACCAGAAGCGTAGCGTGGGGGCTTTCATGTGATGGGACTCCTGCAAGGGCACGGCCCCGCACCCGGGTTGCGGGTGCGGGGCCGTGCCTGTCGCCAGGTATAGGCATGCCAGGCCATGCCCGGCTTACCAGCGGTACGTCACCGTGCCGATGATGGTGCGGCGGCGCCCGTAGTAGCAGTTGGTGGCGCT
The DNA here is from genome assembly GCF_023952475.1 of Cupriavidus sp. WGlv3. Lineage (GTDB taxonomy): Bacteria > Pseudomonadota > Gammaproteobacteria > Burkholderiales > Burkholderiaceae > Cupriavidus > Cupriavidus phytorum. Next base: position 10,523 of record NZ_JALHRX010000009.1, on the reverse strand, counting down.
GTCGCATGCGGCGACGTAGGTCTTGTCGAACAGGTTGTTGACGTTCAGCCGCAGCGTGTAGTGCCGGGCAAACGAATAGCTCGCGGCCAGGTCCACCAGCGTGAAGCCCGGCACCTCGGTCACGTTGGTCTGGTCGTAGGTCTTGCTGACGTAGCGCACGCCGCCGCCCAGCCAGACCCCGGCGAGGAAGCCGCTGGACAGTCGGTAGTCCGCCCACAGCGAGGCCATGTGGCGCGGCACGTATTGCGGCGTCTTGCCGGCGTTGGGCGCGTTCGGGCCGGCCTTGGTGACCTCGGCGTCGGTGTAGGTGTACGACGCCAGGATGTTGAAGTTGGGCGTGACCGACCACGTGCCTTCCAGCTCCACGCCGCGCGACCGCACTTCACCCAGCTGCGACGAGAAGCCGCTGACCGGCGAGGTGGTCAGCACGTTGGCCTGGGTCAGGTCGAACAACGACAGCTGGGCAAAGCTGCGGCTGCCCGTGGGCTGCCATTTCAGGCCGGCCTCGTACTGCTTGCCGGTGGTCGGCTGCGGCGTGCCGCCGCCGAACAGCGGCACCGCCGTGGCCGGCTCGAACGAGGTCGAGTAGCTGACATAGGGCGAGAGACCGTACGGCCCTTCCCACAGCAGGCCGGCGCGGCCGGTGAACTTGCCGTCGTCGCTGCCGGTGCGGGTGACCGCGTTGGTCGACAGCGCGCGCGTGTCGGTGCTGACCTTGGCCTTGTCATAGCGCCCGGCCAGCTGCAGCATGAAGCGGTCGGAGATCCGCACCATGTCCTGCAGGTAGAAGCCGATCTGGCTGCGCGTGGTGTCCTCGTCGGTCTGGTAGTTCGGCGCGACGAAGTTGCCGTAGACCGGGTTGAAGATATTCAGCGGCGGCTGCGCGGCCGGCGTGTTGCCGGTCAGGCCGCGCAGGCGGTTGAAGGTCGAGCGCGAGTAGTCGATGCCGGTCAGGATGGTATGGTCGAAGATGCCATGCCTGACCTTGATCTGCGCCTGGTTGTCGACCGTGAACAGGTCGAACGACTCGTTCGAGCGCAAGCCGATGCGCCGCATCAGGTAGGGCCCGTTGGGCGGATTCGCCACCAGCCCGCCGTTGCCGCCGATGTTTTCGTAGCTGACGTACATGTGGCCGTAGCGCAGGTTCTGGCGCAGCGTCACGGTATCGTTCAGGCGGTGCGAGAATTCATAGCCGGCCAGGTACTGCTCGCGCTTGAAGCGGTCGAAGCCGGGCTCGCCGGTAAACAGGTCGGTCGGGATCTTCGAGCCGTTGGCCAGCGGCGTGACCGTGCCCAGCGCCGGCAAAAAGTTGGCGCTGTTGCCGGCGTTGTCGTGGTAGATCTGCGCGTAGGCCGTGAAGCTGGTGGCATCAGTGGGGCGCCACGTGATCTGCGGCGCGATGAAGAAGCGGTCGTCGCCGGCCATGTCGGTCTGCGTGCCGCTGTCGCGCGCCAGCGCGGTCAGGCGGTACAGCACCTTGCCGTCCTGGTCGAGCGCGCCGGTGAAGTCGCCGGAAACCTCCTTGCGGTCGAAGTTGCCGAAGCTGAGGTTGATCTCGTTGGCGGTCTCCGCCTGCGGCCGCTTGCTGATCTGGTTGATCAGGCCGCCGGGGGAGGTCTGCCCGTACAGCACCGACGACGGGCCGCGCACCACGTCGACGCGCTCCAGGCTGTACGGCTCCAGCTCCCAGCCGCCGTAGCCGCCGGACGCCGGCAGTTTCAGGCCGTCCCAGTACTGGCTGTTCTGGGACACGGTGAAGCCGCGGATCATGTACGTGCTGCGCCGCGTATCGACGATCGGCTCGGTGCGCACGCCGGCGCTGTAGCGCAGCGCTTCCTCGACCCGCTGCACGCCCTGGGCGCGCATCTGGTCGGCGGTGATGACGCTGATCGACTGGGGCGTGTCCGCGATCGGCACATCGGACTTGGTGGCGGACACCGACTTCTTGTTCGCCGGCCCGTAGTTCTCGACGCTGTCGGCGCGCACGCTGACGGTCGGCAGCTGTACCTCCGCGGTGGTGCGCGCCTGCGCCGTGCCGCTGTCCTGCGCCTGCGCGCACTGCATGGAGACTGCCAGCGCCAGCGCCGTCAGCGCAAATGGTTGATGGCCTGGCCGACCCCGGCCCGGGCGACCCGTTCTACCCCTGTGCATATTCCTCCTGGAATTCGGCTTTCTTGATTTCGGCCGTATTGTAAATGCAAATCATTGTTATTAGCGTTAAGAAATTTCATTCGCAGCCTCCTACGTCGGGAGGGTGGCCGTGCCGGTAGCCGGGTGCGGCGCTTCGGTTTCGCGCTCGGGCTCGGGGCGGGCCTCGACGCTGCGGCCCAGCTGCGCCAGCAAACGCGGGTCGCGCACGATGGCGTGGTGGTCCACGCCGTCCAGCACGGTCTCTTCACGCGGTGCGCCGAGCCAGCCGGCCAGCCGCGCGGCAGCGCCGTCACGGCCGGTGCGCCACCAGACCGCGCGCGGCGTCCTTACCACGGGCAGCGTGCGCTGGGCCGCGGCCAGCAAGCCCAGCCGGTGCGCAGCCAGGAACATGTGCGCCAGCTCGTCCGCGCCCAGCGCGGCCTGTGGTGCAGTGGACGCGGCAATACGCGGCGCGAGCAGGGCGCGTACGGCTTCGGCGTCGGGCTCGGGAGTGGCATCGCGCGGCAGCGCGAGCGGTTCCGCGCCGGGCAGCAGTCGCTCGGCAAACGCCGCCAGCGCCGCAGGCCAGCCGGGCGCCGCACTGGCGTGCGAACGCGGCTCCGGCACGAACGGATCGACCAGGCCCAGCCACTGGACCGTCTGCCCCTGTGCCTCCAGCTCGCGCGCCATCAGCGTGGCCAGTGCCGCGCCGAGCGACCAGCCCAGCAGCAGGTAAGGCCCTTGCGGCTGCGCCACGCGCCATTCCCGCACATAGTCCGCCGCGATCGATGCCAGCGACGCGTCGCGCCATGCCGGATCGGCCAGCGCGCGCGCCTGGAAGCCATAGACCGTGCGCTGCGCGCCAAGCTCCGCGACGATGGCGTCGTAGTCGAACAGCGTGCCCAGCGCCGCGTGGACGCAGGCCACCGGCGGCAGCGTGGCGTTTGCCGGGCCAGGCGCGAGCACGCGCAGCGCGGCGGCGGGCGTGGCATCCGGCAAGGCCGCGGCAGGCTCGCCGTCCGGCAGCAACTGGCCGATGGTCGGCGTCCGCATCAGGTCGCGCAGCTTCAGGTCCAGCCCCAGTGCCCGGTTGGCGCGCACGCGGGAAATCACCTTCAGGCTCAGCAGCGAATCGCCGCCGAGCGCGAAGAAGTTGTCGTCCAGCCCCACGCGCGGCACGCCAAGCACGTCCTGCCACACCTGCGCGAGCCAGCGTTGCGCTTCGGTCCGCGGGGGCACGTGCTGGTCGGCGCTTTCCGCTCCCGGTACAGGCAGGGCACGGCGGTCGAGCTTGCCGTTGGGCGTCAGCGGCAGGGTGTCGAGCACGACGAAGGCGGCCGGCACTATATAGTCCGGTAGCTCGGCAGACAGCGCGGTGCGCAACGTGGCGCCATCCACGGTCGCGCCCCCAGCGGGCACCACATACGCCACCAGCCGCGCACCGGACGGTCCCTCGGCGGCGATCACCGCCGCGTTGCCGACACCGGGCTGCGCCAGGATGCGCGCCTCGATCTCGCCCGGCTCGATGCGGAAGCCGCGGATCTTCAGTTGCTGGTCGATGCGACCCAGGTATTCGAGCTGACCGTGGGGCAGCCAGCGCGCCAGGTCGCCGGTGCGGTAGAGCCGCGCGCCATCGCCGGCAAACGGATCCGGAACGAAACGCTCGGCGGTCATGCCGCCCTTGTTCAGGTAGCCCCGCGCCAGCCCCTCGCCACCGATGTAAAGCTCGCCGGCCACGCCCGGCGGCACCAGGTTCAGTTCGGCATCGAGCAGGTAGCAGCGGCGCGCGCCGACCGGGCGCCCGATCGGCGCATAGGTGCCGGCAAACTCGGCTTCAGGCGCGTCGGCGCGTACCTTCCAGACCATCGGCGTGACCACGGTTTCGGTTGGGCCATAGCCGTTGATAAAGGTCTGTGGTGCCAGCGCGCGGCGTGCCTGGGCAAACGCGGCGCGCGGCATGGCCTCGCCGCCGAACGAGTAGAGCGCCACGGGGGGACACTCGCCGCTCTGTTCGCAATGCTCGGCCAGCTGGCGCAGGTAGGCCGGCGGGAAGCCGGCGTTGGTGACGCCGTGGCGGGTCATGGCCGCGGCGGTCTGCTCCGGTGTCCACAACGCATCGTCGCGCAGCAGCAGCGAGCCGCCGCAGGCCAACGCGCACAGCCAGCGCTCGTGGGCGCCGTCGAAGGCGAACGAGAGGAAATGCAGTTCGCGCGAATGGGGGCCCATCTCGTAGGCGTCGATGGTCGCGGCCACGTGCATGGCGAGCGGGCCGTGCGCGACGCAGACACCCTTGGGCCGGCCGGTCGAGCCCGAGGTGTAGATCACGTAGGCGAGCTGGCCGGGGTGGATCGGCTGCTCCGCCAGCGGCGCGATGCCATCGTCGACCGTATCGAGCGTCAGCACGGGCAGCGCCGCCGGCGCGGGCAGCGCATCGAGCAGCGCGGGCTCGGTGACCAGCAGCCGGATCGCGCTGTCGTCGAACAGGTAGGCCAGCCGGTCCCTGGGATAGGCGGGATCGAACGGCACGTAGGCGGCGCCGCTGCGCATCACGGCCAGCAGTGCGACGATCAAATCGGGCGAGCGCGACAGGGCGATGCCAACGCGATCCTCGGCGCCGATGCCGCGTGCGCGCAGCACAGCAGCGAGGCGGTCGGCGCGGGCCAGCAGCTCGCCGTAGCGCAGCACCTGTTCGCCGCAGATCACGGCGACGGCGTCGGGGCGGGCCGCGGCGTGGCGGGCGATGTGCGCGTGCACCGGCAGGGTCTCGCCGGCAGGCGCTTCGCCCTGGCCCAGCGCCAGCAGTGCCGCGTGCTCATCCTGCGTCAGCAGGCTGAGCGCGCCAACGGTTTGTCCCGGCACGGTGCCGATGGCTTCCAGCAGCCCCGTCATCTGCGCGCAGATGCGCGCCACCTGAGCGGCGTCGAACGCGCGCCGCATGTAGGTGAAGCCGAGCCGCAGCGTCTGGCGCAGGCTGACCTCGACGTCCATCTCGTATTCGGTCAGGCCCGTGCTGCCCTGCGTGGCGAAGCGCAGGCCGCTGCGGCTGGCGGATGCCAGCGCGTCTTCGAGCGGGAAGTTCTCGAACACCAGGATGCTGTCGAACAGTCGCTGGCCGGCCTGGCCGCCCCAGCGCTGGATATCGGACAGCGGCGTGTGCCCATGCTCGCGCGCGGCCAGGTTGAAGCCTTGCAGTTCGCGCAGCCAGTCGCCCACCGCCTGCTCTGGCCGTGGCGCGGCCAGCACCGGCAATGTGTTGATGAACAGCCCCAGCATCTGCTCGCTGCCAGGCACGTCCGCGGGCCGGCCGGCCACGGTGGCGCCGAAGGCCACGCGGCGCTGGCCGGTGTAGCGCTGCAACAGCAGCAGCCACGCGGCCTGCACCACGGTGTTGAGCGTCACCTTCTGCGCGCGGGCGTAGGCTGACAGCCGTTCGGTCAGCGCCGCGCCGCAGTCGTGCTGCAGCAGCCCGTAGCCTTCGCTGCCGGCCGGCGCCGGCAGCGCCTGCGCCAGCCGCGTGGGCGTGTCGAAGCCATCGAGCTGGCCGGACCAGAACGCCTGCGCCGCGCCGGCATCGCGCTGCTGCAGCCAGCGGATGTAGTCGACAAAGTGGCCTTCGGGCGGCGCCACCGTCTCGCCCGCATAGCGCTTCAGCACCTCGCCCAGCAGCTGGGAAGTGCTCCAGCCATCGAGCAGCAGGTGGTGCACGGTCCAGACCAGGTGATGCCGGCCAGGACCGGTGCGCACCAATGCCAGCCGCATCAGCGGCGGGCATTCCAGGTCGAAACCCTTGGCCAGGTCCGCCGCCGCGAACTGGTCCAGCGCGGACGGCAGCGCCTCGGCCGGCTGCGCCGACCAGTCGTGTTCGACCAGCGGCAGTTCTACCGCGTGCGCCACCCATTGCAGCGGCTGCTCGCCGCGCTGCAGGAAGCCCGTGCGCAGGGCATCGTGGCAACCCAGCGCCGCGCGCCAGGCCCGGGCGAAGCGGCCGGGGTCGAGCCCCTCGACCTCGACCCGCAGCTGGTTGATATAGGCACTGCCGGCATCCGCGCGCGCCACGCTGTGGTACAGCATGCCCGCCTGCATCGGCGATAGCGGATACAGGTCCTGCACCCGCGCGGCGTCGAGGCCGAGGCCGTCGAGCTGGCCTTGCGACAGGCGTGCCAGCGCAAAGTCCTCGCTGCGCAGGCTGGTCCGGCGCGGCGATGCCTGGGTATGCACCACGTCGGCCTTTTGATCCAGCGGCGACAACGCCTCGGCCACCGCCGCCAGCGTCTGCCGCTCGAACAGCTGTCGCGGCGTCAGCAGCCAGCCCAGCGCGCGCAGCCGCGCGACGATCTGCAGGCTCAGGATCGAATCGCCGCCCAGTTCGAAGAAGTTGTCATGGCGGCCCACGCGTGCCACCTTCAGCACCGCGGCCCAGGTGCCGGCCAGCACCGCTTCCACGCCGGGCTGCGGCGCCTCGTAGGCACTGGTACCGGCGAATTCGGGCGACGGCAGCGCGCGGCGGTCCAGCTTGCCGTTGGGCGTGACCGGCATGCGCTCCAGCACGACCATGGCGCCGGGCACCATGTAGTCGGGCAACGCCTGCGCCAGCCAGCCGCGCAGCGCGTCGGTGTCGATCGCCGAACCGGCGGCGGGCACGACATAGGCCACCAGCCGCGCCGGTCCGTCGCCGGTAAGCGCGATGACCACGGCCTCGCGCACGCTGCCGTGCGCGAGCAGGCATGTCTCGATCTCGCCCAGCTCGATGCGCAGGCCGCGGATCTTGACCTGGTGGTCGAGCCGCCCCAGGTATTCGATCTGACCGTCGGCGCGCCGCCGCGCCAGATCGCCGGTGCGATAGAGCCGCTCGCCGTGCGCGCCGTGCGGATCGGCGACAAAGCGCTCGGCGGTCAGCGCGGCGCGGCCGAGATAGCCGCGCGCCAGGCCGGCGCCGCCGAGATACAGTTCGCCCGCGATGCCGTCCGGCACCGGATGCATGGCTCCGTCCAGCACATGCGCGCAGACATTGGCGATCGGGCGCCCGATCGGCACCGCATGCCCGCCGTCGTCGCGGCAGGTCCAGTGGGTGACGTCGATGGCCGCCTCGGTGGGGCCGTACAGGTTGTGCAGGCCCGCCTGCGGCAGCAAGGCCATGGTGCGCCGGGCAAGGTCCGCCGGCAGCGCTTCGCCGCTGCAGACGATGTGGCGCAGGCTGGCGCACGCGGCGGCCACGGCGCCATCGGCAACAAAGGCCTGCAGCATCGCCGGCACGAAATGCAGCGTGGTGACCCGATGCTGCGCGATCAACGCGGCGAACCGCTGCGGGTCGCGATGGTCGCCCGGCGCCGCCAGCGCCAGCCGCGCGCCCGTCATCAGCGGCCAGAAAAACTCCCAGACCGAGACATCGAAGCTGAACGGAGTCTTCTGCAGCACGGTGTCGCCGGCACCCAGCTGGTACTGCGCCTGCATCCACCAGAGCCGGTTGTGCAGCGCGCCGTGCCGGTTGCCGGCGCCCTTGGGCCGGCCGGTGGAGCCGGAGGTGTAGATCACGTAGGCCAGGTTTTCCGGCGACAGCGCGGGCGACGGATTATGCTCGCCGCGCTGCGCATAGAGCGCCGGATCGGCCAGGTCGACGCCGGCCACGGCACGGGACAGCGCCGGCATCGCATCGGGGCGCTGCATCAGCACCAGCGCCACGCCGCTGTCCTCGATCATGTAGGCCAGGCGGTCGGCGGGATAGTCCGGATCGAACGGCACGTAGGCGCCGCCGGCCTTGAGGATGGCCAGCAGCGCGACGACCATTTCGACGGAGCGCTCGGCCAGCACGCCGACCGGCACGTCCGGGCCAACCCCTTGCGCGATCAGTCGATGCGCCAGCGCGTTGGCGCGGCGGTTCAGTGCCGCATAGGTCAGGCGCTCTTCGCCGAAGCACAGCGCAATCGCGTCGGGATGGGCGGCAGCACGGGCTTCGAACAGACGGTGCACCGGTTCCGCGGCGGGATAGGGCTGCGGATCGGCGCCCAGCGCCAGCGCGGCGCGTGCCTCGGGCGGCGCCATCAGCGCGATCTCCCCCAGCGGACGCGCCGCGTCGGCGGCCAGCTGGCGCAGCACCGCAAACAGGCTCCGTGCCAGCTGCGCGGCATGCGGCTCGGCCAGCTGTGCGCGGTCGAAGCGGCAGGTCAGGTGCAGCGTGTCGGTATGCGCGAACAGCAGCGTCAGCGGGTAGTTGGTCTCGGCGCGGTTGCCGATGCCGGAGAACGACAGCCCGGCAGGAGCGCGGCGCAGCGCGGCATCGACCGGATAGTTCTCGAACACCACGATCGAATCGAACAGGGCCTGGCCACCCTGGCCGGCCCAGCGCTGGATGTCGTAGAGCGGGGTGTGCTCGTGCTCGCGCAGCGCCAGGTTCAGCGCCTGCACCTCGCGCAGCCAGTCGCCCACCGCTTGCTGCGGACGCGGCGACGCGATCACCGGCAGCGTATTGATGAACAGCCCCAGCATCTGCTGCGCGCCCGGCAGCTCGGCCGGGCGGCCGGCCACGGTGGCGCCGAAGGCCACGCACGGCTGGCCGGTGCAGCGCTGCAGCAGCAACAGCCAGGCAGCCTGCACCAGCGTGTTCAGCGTGAGCTTCTGCGCGCGGGCAAAACCAGCCAGCGCGCTGGTTTCTGCGGCGTCGAGTTCGTGGTGATGCTCGCCCTGGCCTTGGCCGTCTTCCGGGGCCGGCAGCGCCGCCAGCAGGTGGGTCGGCGCGTCGAGCGGTGCCAGTTGCGCCTTCCAGAAGACTTCGCCGGCGACGGCGTCGCGCGACTGCAGCCAGCCGATATAGTCGGCAAAGCGGCCGCCGCTGGCGGGCAGCGTTTCGCCGGCATAGTGGCGCAGCACTTCACCGAGCAGTTGCGCGGTGCTCCAGCCGTCGAGCAGCAGGTGGTGCACGGTCCAGACCAGATGATGGCGATGCGGGCCGGTGCGCAGCAGTGCCAAGCGCATCAGCGGCGGGCGCTCGAGGTCGAAGCCCTGCGCGTGCTGGCCATCAGCGAAGGCGTCGATCTCGTCCGCGCCGCGTCCGCGCCAGTCCTCGACCAGCACGGACAGCGCCGCCTGCCTGGCCACCCACTGCAGCGGCGGGTCTGCCCGGTGCAGGAAGCCGCTGCGCAGGGTGTCGTGGCGCGCCAGCACGGCTTGCCATGCGGCGCGGAAGCGATCCGGCTCGATGCCGTCGACATCGACGCGCAGCTGGTTGGTATAGGCGCTGCCGCGCTCGCCAAACACGCTGTGGAACAGCATGCCGGCCTGCATCGGCGACAAGGGGTAGAGGTCCTGCACCTGCTGCGGCGCCAGGCCAAGCGCATCCAGCCCGGCCTGCGAAAGGCGGGCGAGCGGGAAGTCGGACGGCGTCAGGCCCGCGGCCCCGGCGGTGCAATGGGCGACAACCGCCTCCAGTTCGGCGCGAAACGCCGCCGCCAGCGCTTCGATCGTTGCGCTGCGATAGCGTCGGCGGGCATAGGCCACCGACAGCTTGAGCTGACCGTCCTGCACCTGCCCGCTGATCGACAACGGATGCGACAGCGGCGTGGCAGGGTCCTGGTTGGCGCCCGCGCTGTCGCCCGAGAGCCGCCACGGGCTGTCGTCGGCAAAGCTGGCGTCGAGCTGGCCCAGGTAGTTGAACACCACTTCAGGCTTCGGCACATCGGCCAGCGCCGCCTGTTGCGCGGGCGAGCCGAAGCGACGCAGCAGGCCGAAGCCGATGCCATCACCAGGAACCGCCCGCAATTGCTCCTTGACCGCCTTGATCGCGCCATCGAGCGCGCCCGTGCCCTCGAGCGCGACCGGGAACAGCGTCGTGAACCACCCGACGGTGCGGCTCAGGTCGAGGGTATCGTCAACCCCGGCGACGCGGCCATGGCTTTCGAGGTCGATCAGCACCCGATCGCGGCCACTCCAGCCGGCCAGTGCTCGCGCCAGCGCCGTCAGCAGCAGGTCGTTGACGCGCGTGCGGTACGCCGCTGGGGTGCGCTGCAGCAGCGCCTGGGTCAGTTCGGCCGGCAGCGTCAGCGTGACGGTGTCGCGTTCGGCGATGGCCATGGCGCCCGTCGGTTCGTCGCAAGGCAGGCTGGCATCGGCTTGCGCCAGCGCCCGCCAGTGCGCCATTTCGCCACCGCGCTCTTTGGCATTGGCGCGCAGCGCCTGCGACCAGCGCTGGTACGACGCGGTGCGTGCGGGCAGCACGGCAGGCTGGCCTTGCCGGCGTTGCGCGTACGCGTCGCGCAGATCCTCGACCAGCACGCGCCACGACACGCCATCGACCACCAGGTGATGGATCACCAGCAGCAATTGCCAGCGCTCGCCACCTTGCAGCGCGACAACACGCAGCAGCGGACCCTCGGCCAGATCGAGGCTGCACTGGGCGGCGT
>NZ_JALHRX010000089.1 GCF_023952475.1 Cupriavidus sp. WGlv3 | reverse complement strand
CATCCCCTTATACGGAAGTAGGACCGTCTCCGCGGCGAGGCTTGGAGCTTGAAGTCCCGGGAATTTCGAGGTAAGGGGGTTGTTAACTTCGCCAGACTCGCGTTTACTCTCGGATTTTCGCGCAGCAATGAGCAACGAGTCGGGGGCATGGGTGGACGAGGAATTCGAGAGTCTGGATCTTGGTGATCCGGGGCGGGATCGGCGCGCCAAGGAGCTGCTCAAGCGGTTTGCGGCTCTGCCGACGGCGAGCATCCCCGGCGCATGCGATGACTGGTCGCAAACCATCGCGGCATATCGGTTTCTCGGCAATGAGCAGATCGATTGGCGGGACGTAATGCAGCCGCATTGGGAGCGCACTGCAGCGAGGGCCGCGCAGTTTCCGGTGGTGCTGTGCATCGCTGATACAACCGAATTGAACTTTAATGGCCAGGAGATCGACGGGCTGGGTCCGTTGACCTATGAAGCCCAGCGGGGCATGTTTTTGCATCCGACCTACGCGGTGACGCCTGACCGCGAGCCGCTGGGGGTGATCGATGCCTGGATGTGGGCTCGGGAGCCCAAGGACGCCGATGGCAACCGGGGCGGGATCAAGGAAAGCGTACGCTGGATTGAAGGATATGAACGGGTTGCGGAGCAAGCCGCGCTATTGCCGCAGACACGGCTGGTGTATGTGACAGACCGCGAGGGTGATATTGCCGAGTTGATGGCGCGCGCCCAGGAACTTGGCCAACCGGCCGACTGGTTGATCCGCAGCCAACACAACCGCAACCTGGCCGAGGGCGGCAAGTTGTGGGATAGCGTCGACGCCAGCCCGGTACTCGGGGAAATCACCTTTATCTTGCCAGGGCGAGCAGGCCAGAAGGCGCGCGAGGTCAAACAGGAACTACGCGCCCAGCGTATGAAGCTGCCGGGTCTGGTCGGAGCGGAGTTCACCTGTGTGGCGGCAAGGGAGATCGAAGCGCCCGCAGGCGTCAAGCCAGTGGTTTGGCGATTGGTGACGAACCGAGAAGCGCAGGACGCTGATGCGGTCAACGAACTTGTTGAATGGTATCGGGCAAGGTGGGAGATCGAGATGTTCTTCCATGTCCTGAAGACCGGCTGCAAGGTCGAGGCGCTACAGCTATCGCACATGGATCGTGTGGAGCGGGCCTTGGCGTTGTATATGGTGGTGGCATGGCGCATTGCCCGCCTGATGCGGTTGGGCAGAACCTGTCCGGATCTGGATGCGTCGCTGTTCTTCGATGCCGACGAGATTCGGGGGGCATACGTGCTCTCCAAGAAAGCTCGCCCGAAGACACCGGTCACACTCAATCAGATGATTCGGTTGGTTGCTTCCCTGGGCGGGTTCCTTGGGCGGAAGAACGATGGCGAGCCCGGCGCCAAGACGATCTGGATCGGCATGCAGCGAACCATGGACGCCGCGCTCACTATTCAAACACTGAGGGAAGAGTCATGACTTCCGTATAAGGAAATG
>NZ_JALHRX010000088.1 GCF_023952475.1 Cupriavidus sp. WGlv3 | reverse complement strand
GTCTAATTGATCGAAACGCTTTCACAACGTATCGCTCATTAGAGGTCAAAGGTGTCAACTTGTATGCCGCTTGTGACTTGGAAAAAGGGTCGCCGGTATTCAGTTCACCGATCCAACTGCTCCTCATCATGTATTTGCTTGCGCAATGTCGCGAAATGCTCCTGAAGACTTATCCCACATACCGGATGAACGCTCTCCGGAACGACGGCGGCACCGACTTTGGCCCAATCCTCTGCAGTCAGCATCTCCCCTGTTCGTGGCATGACTAGCTTTTCCTCGGAAGATAGATGATTGCGATAGTAAGCAAGATATACTGCCGCTTGCGCCACTAACACGTCTCTAGGCGTTATAACGTCCCATTCGGCGCCCTTGAAGTGGTCAAGTAGTTGGGCGCTGGTTTCCGCGATCACTAGATGTTCCTGTAGAAGTCGATTCACCACGAGCTGTATATCGGGATCTCGCTTCACCAGTAAAGAAAAAGCAACATCCTCTCGAGGGTGATGAATGCGATCGCCATAATCACACATGTACTCGACGATTTTAGCTATCAATCGATAATTAGGATGTCGTCCCTCAAAAAAAGCCCCGATTTGATTTTGGAGTAGGTCTAGTAAATGAGCGAAGTACAAATGATCATTATGCCAATCAGTAATGGTATTGTTCATTTCGTTGGCCATCCCAAGGGATGGGGTTGTTATTGGAATTTAGGTTAAAGTTTTAATTTTTTACCAAAGGCTAACATCCAGTGGCTTTAAAAAAACCAAAAATGCGAGTAAGACAGAGTCCGCGTGATGTTTAACCCGTGTCCATGCCAAGGGGATAGCGCTAGAGCAGTCAAGTTCTCCTCGTGCATTATTCCTGCGCCCCATGACCGTGATCTCATCGTTGACCGGCCGTACACCGCCACACAGCCTATCGGCTTCGTTTCCCATGAACGGAGTGATTGAGTTGTACAGATGTCTGCCATTTCGATATCGTTTGTGAGTTTCACCGGGGATATTAAATATCGGCTCTGAGCTAGGCTTCAACCGGGGGGGGCGCTCATACCATAGGCGTCGTCAAGGCAGGCTCTCAAGAAACATCCAATCGCAATATATATGCCAATGGCATGGCGCTTTGGCAATGCGCAATGTAATTAGACATCGAATGTCATAGATGCGACTGTTTGTCGTAAATCAAACGGCAGGCCGGTGTTTGACAACTGCGAAAGGCAGAACCATTTCCGGCCTGCTTCGACAGGCGGAATTGTGTGTAGGAGCTCTCAACCCTACTGTTGTGAATGGGTTGCCGTGCTGCTTTTCACACTACTGCAAGCAGGAACGCCGTGGTATATCTTCGACCAGGCCCCCGCTAAAGGCACCTCATTACACACAACTCCTGGCGGCTGGTGCTCTGCAGAAAGTCGTTTACGGTCAATGACATAGCGGGTGGGGTTGTAAACTCTTTCGGAATGTCGTTCACTCTTGCAATTTGGGCGGCACATGCAGCGAGAGGCA
>NZ_JALHRX010000086.1 GCF_023952475.1 Cupriavidus sp. WGlv3 | reverse complement strand
ACCTGTCTGGAAGAGGCGCTGGCTTTCTTCGGCGGCGTGCCCGAGCACATCCTGTTCGACAACGCCAAGTCGGTGGTCGTCGAGCGCGACGCGCACGGCGATGGCCGCCATCGCTGGGACCGGGAACTGTTGGCGCAGGCCGAGCGGTATGGCTTCGAACTGAAGGTATGCCGTCCCTATCGCGCCAAGACCAAGGGCAAGGTCGAGCGCTTCAATCGCTATCTCAAGGAGAGCTTTGTCGTGCCGCTGGCCGCCACGCTCAAACAAGCCGGGCTGAAGCTGGATGTCGAGGCCGCCAACCAGTACATTGGCCGCTGGCTGACGGAGGTGGCCAACATACGGGTTCATGCCACCACTGGCGAGCGCCCCGTGGTGCGCCTTGCCGTCGAGCAAGAGGCCTTGCTGCCGCTACCGCAGGCGGGCAGACCGCTGCCTGTACGCAGGCCCATGCGCCCCATCCCGCGCGAGAGCCTGCAGCATCCGCTGGCCGTGTATGACAGCCTGCTGGAGGTGGCGGCATGAACCTGCAGCACTAGCGCATTGCCAACCTGTGCGGCCAGCTCAAACTAGACCGCGTGGCGCTGGAGTGGGGGTCGCTGGCACAGCGGGTGGCGACCGAGGACGCCAGTCTGGCCGACTTCCTGGAGCGGCTGCTCAACACCGAGGTTGCCGCCCGCGAGGAGCGCAAGCGTCAGGTGCTGACCAAGCTGGCGACACTGCCGTCGGTAAGGACGCTGGAGCAGTACGACTTCGGCTTCGCCAGCGGCGCACCGCGCATGCAGATACAGGAGTTGGGCAGCCTGGCGTTTATCGAGCGCGCCGAGAACGTTGTGCTGCTCGGGCCGTCCGGCGTCGGCAAGACACATCTGGCGACGGCGCTGGCCTATCGCGCGACGCAGGCTGGCATCAAGAGCCGCTTCCTGACGGCGGCTGACCTGATGATGCAACTAGCGACTGCGCGGCAGCAGGGGCGGCTGCGCGAGTACTTCAATCGGGCCGTGATGGGACCCAGGTTATTGGTGGTCGACGAAATCGGCTACCTGACGTTCGGGCGGGAAGAGGCGAACCTGTTCTTCAATGTCGTCGCCAAGCGCTACGAGCGGGGTTCGATGGTGTTGACCAGCAACCTGCCGTTTGCGCAATGGGCGACCGCCTTTGCCGACGACCAGACGCTAACGGCGGCGATGCTCGACCGGCTCCTGCATCACGCCCATATCGTGCAGATTACAGGGGAAAGCTACCGGCTCAAGGACAAGCGCCGGGCAGGTCAAACGAACGGCCGAGCCGCCGCCAAGGCGGCTGGCTGACGGGAGCCAGGTGGGTCAGTTTTACTTCGGCGATTCTTGCCAAAGTGGGTCAAATTTAAATCGGCGTTGACATCTATGTAGCTCACTGGAATCGGACATCATGGGCGCTGATGGTCAAAGCAAGGGAGTTGGGCCACCCGGCGGATTGGCTATTGCGCTCGCAGCACAATCACAACACCTTGCCTGGCGGCGGCAAGCTGTGGGACCAAGTAACACAGCAATTTTGAGCCCTGTGCCAACGAAGGAGGCAGTAGCTTACCGAATGTGGCAACTTAG
>NZ_JALHRX010000085.1 GCF_023952475.1 Cupriavidus sp. WGlv3 | reverse complement strand
TTTTTTTGTTTCTGGTGAGAGACCTCGATCTTCAGGAGACGCTCATGCACCAGAACGCCGAGATTTCCGCCGCCATCGCGGCAACGCTGGACCTGCGCCGTCCGCAGTACAAGGACATGCCGCACGCCTGGCGCGCACTTTGTGAGGCGGCTCATGTCGCCAGTCTTTCGGAAACCGCGCGAGCGGATTTCCTCAATCGCGTAACGACCCAGCGCGGGGCCGACACAGCCCTGCGCCTTCGGGAGCATGCTGTGTCCATCCGGGCGCAGGTCGTTCAGTTCCTTCAGAAAAGGAGAATGGACGAATGCATGCACCCATCACCTACAGCGAGCCCGGCGGACGCCGAAGCCTGCTAGAAGAGCGGCCCATGCGGCCGCCGATCATCGGCAAGATCCGGCCCGGCATCAAGGTCCTGACCAAGGCCGCGCGCGAGAAGCCCGAAGCCGTGCGGATCCACGATGCCGGCCTGGCTCGAGGCGAGAGCTTCGAGCGTATTGCGGCCGAGATCACCCGGGCGACCGGCATCAAGATGCCGATGGTGCCGAAGAACGTTCCGTGGTTCACCTGCCGTGCCTCTGACTTCGCCAACCCGGCGCTGGCCGAGGACATCGTGCGGCGCTACGGCGAGGACCGCAACGACGGCAATGGACATCGCCTCTGGCGCTTTCCCGTGGTGTTCGCGTTCGACGACTGGCTGAGCAACATGCCCAACCAGCTCGTGGCATGGACGCACAGCGGTCGACAGTACTTCTCCGAGTATGGCTCCGACGGTAGGCGCTACTGCAAGATGTACGCGCCACCTGTGCGTGACGCCCGCGCCAACCGCGCCAAGCGCATGTGGGGCGGCCGCACCATCATCCTGCGTCAGGACGAGGATGTCCCTGATGGCATTTGTGACCCGCAGGAATGCCCGCAGTACCAGGGCGGACATTGCAACCTCTCGGCCAGTTTCTATTTCGCCGTGCCGTGCGCAACGGGCCTTGGTCTCATCGAAATGCCCACGACCTCGATTTACGTCCTGCAAAAGGCTCACGCCGCCATGCAGACTGTTGCGATGGCCCGTGGCAGGCTGGTGGGCGTCAAGTTCTGGATGTCCAAGCAGGAAGTCGAGATCAGCCGTATCGATGACGGCGGCAAGCCGGTGCGCCAGATGCAATGGCTCATCACGCTTGACGCAGAAATCGACATTGCCGCGCTGCTGGACGGTTCCGACCGCCCGGTGCCTGCTCTGGAACTGGCCAATCAGGCCGCCTACGCCTTGGAAGGGGACCAGAGTGTTGGTGCAGATGTTGCCGACCTCGCCCACGACCCGGACACTGGCGACGGAAATACCCTGCCTGTGCACAGCGCAGGTGCGGAGCCACCGCACGAGGACGACGATCTCGAGAGCCAGTACCGAGACCTCGTTGCCCGCCTGGCGTTGGACAGCGATGAAGGGGCAACGCAGCTCAAGGCTTTTGCTGCGGCCACCTTCGGGCGCGGCTGGTCCAAGCGTCCGCAGGACGTGCGGCAGTTCGTGATAGAGCTGCGTACGGCGCTGGTCAATCCGCTCGCGTTCCGTGAACAGGTGGCCGCCATCGCCGCGGACGTCCTTCCGTAACCTGCCAGCCTCGTGCCGGCGTTCGCAGGGAAGCCCATTGGGCTTCCC
>NZ_JALHRX010000084.1 GCF_023952475.1 Cupriavidus sp. WGlv3 | reverse complement strand
ATTATGCGAAGGAAAGGTGTTAGACCCAAATAGTAATGTCGTACTTGAGCCAAATAGAAATGTCGTACCCCGTTGCCAAGGCTGGCATGCTGGCGGCTTTCCGTCCATCCGAGACCGGAGGCCGCGATGCGCAAGCCCGAGACCATCACGATGACGATGCGCGAACTCGATCGGCTCAAGGTGATTCAGGCCGTGGTCGACCATGGCCTGGCGGTCTGGCGTGCCGCCGAGAAGCTCGGCTTGTCGCGGCGCCAGGTAGAACGTCTGGTGCTGCGCTACCGAGAGGACGGTCCTTGTGGCCTGGGCTCACGCAAGCGCGGCCGTGACAGCAATCGCCAGTTGCCGCCCGGGGTCGAATCCCGGGTGCGCGGCCTGATCCGCGACAGCTACGCCGACTTCGGCCCGACGCTGGCGTGCGAGAAGCTGCGCGAGCGCCATGGCATCGACCTGGCCACGGAGACCGTTCGCCGCATCATGATCGACGCCGGCTTCTGGGTGCCGCGCAAGCTGCGCCCGCCCAAGGTGCACCAGCCGCGCAACCGCCGCGCCTGCCTGGGCGAGCTGGTGCAGATCGACGGCAGCGACCACCGCTGGTTCGAGGACCGGGCGCCGGCGTGCACGTTGCTGGTTTATGTCGATGACGCGACTGGACGCCTGATGCAGTTGCTGTTCGTGCCGACCGAGTCGACGCCGGCGTATTTCACCGCCACGCGTGCCTATGTCGAGCGCCATGGCAAGCCGATGGCGTTCTACAGCGACAAGGCCGGCATCTTCCGCGTCAACGCCAGGGACAGCGCCGAAGGCCGCGGCTACACCCAGTTCGGGCGCGCGCTGTTCGAGCTCAATATCGACATCCTGTGCGCCAATTCGAGCCCGGCCAAGGGCCGCGTCGAGCGGATGAACGGCACCTTGCAGGACCGGCTGGTCAAGGAGCTGCGGCTGCGCGGCATCAGCACGATGGCCGCCGCCAACGCCTTTGCCCCGCACTTCATCGCCGACTTCAATGCGCGCTTCGCCAAGGTGCCCAGGCGCGATTTCGATGCGCACCGGCCGCTGCGCGGCGACGAGGACCTGGCGCGCATCTTCAGCTGGCGCGAATGGCGCAAGGTCTCGCAAAGCCTCACGCTGCAGTACGACAAGGTGATGTACTTGCTCGCGGACCGGCCCGAGCACCGGCGCCTGATTCATCGGTATATCGAGGTCGCCGAGTATCCGGACGGGCGCATCGAGCTGTGGGCCGATGGCGCTGCCCTGCCCTACACCACTTATGACCGGCTCGGCGAGATGGACCAGGGTGCGATCGTCGAGAACAAGCGGTTGGGAGCGGTGCTGGCACTGGCTGCCAAGGTGCAGGCGCAGCGCGACGATCGCCAGCAGGCGGGGCCGTCGCGCACGCTGCAGGGTGAACCCGCTCGGCCCCATCGCGCGCCGCTGAACGTCAAGCGGCAGCGGCTGATCAACCGGCTCGATCTGGAGCGCGCGCTGGCCGCGGCGCCACTCAAGCAGAAAGCGGACCTTTCAACTTGGCCCACGGTGAATCCACCGCCCCACCCTGAGCGGAATTCGGTCACGTCAGGCCAGCCCCACCGCCCTACTGCTACCCCGCAAAAGAACGCAACCCCGCACAAAAAGCACGCCCATGCCGACATTTGAATTTAGCGGAGGCGACGACCTTTCAAAACCGCCTAGACAAAAGGTGTTGGCGCCAGATTTTAATGTCCGGTTATAGCCAGATTCAAATGTCCGAGTTGGTCCGGGTAACCTGTACGGCCTTGAGCCAGCCAGGGAGCCGCCATGCGACCGGACACGATCACCATGAC
>NZ_JALHRX010000083.1 GCF_023952475.1 Cupriavidus sp. WGlv3 | reverse complement strand
CTAGCAAAGTTTCGGTAAACTGTGTTGAGGCCCGAATGCGAAGTTGGCAAAATGGGAACGTAGATCGATCCAACCGTGGTTTAAGAATTCATTGAAAAACGCTTGAATTTATTGCTGCATTCGTTGACACGGCCATCAATCATGAGCAAGTGGAATATGAAACAAAGAGGGCGTGCTATCGTCATGATTCAAGGCCTTCCGGGATCTGGCAAGACTACACTTGCTAGAATGCTTTTGGATTTAATTCCGACAGCCAGCTGGGTTAATGCGGATTTTGTTCGGGATAATATAAATCGTGACTTGACGTTTAGTTTTGTGCACCGAATCGAGCACGCTCGTCGTATGGCGGAAATCGCCAATCTGACGCTAAACTACGGTGCGAACGACCATTGCATTGTGGATTTTGTTTGTCCCACAACGGAAACGCGGAGAGCCTTTCTGGGGGCGGCAAAGTACCCAGTCTACACCGTGTTCATGAACACGATAACTGCTGACGAGTCTAGATTTGCAGATACGCGCAAAATGTATGAGGTTCCCACAGATTACGCGTTTCGGGTGAGCGGATATAAGACGGCGCAGGAATTGAGGGACGTTGCACGTACAATTCACTTGGTACTCCTAAGCAGATCCCCAAGTTTGTCGTTGACTAAACTCAGGCGGAGTCTTTGAATTTAATGGCAAATGAGTCTTGCGCGGAATAATATTAGTGCTGGTGCGACTCGGACCGAACCGGTCAGCAAATAGGCCTTCAATTTAGCCTATCACGTAATATCGGTGAAAGCCGCAGCCATGCTGCTACGGCAATTTGCGAAAGTAATAGGACATCTCTGCAACTGTAGCGATGCGAGTTATTCGGCGATTGTGCGTTTGGGGGCGGGTTCGAGCGGTAATCCTTGGCTGTGGGCATCTCGGTACCGGCCTTTCATAATTGTGCCCAATAAGTCTTGTTGGAGAGGCAAGTGTTCGCTGTCGCGCGAAACGCTCGCCAACAGTATTCGATCATGGATCTATCTGTAACCCGCGCGGTCATATCTTCGTCTTTGCAGTAGTCCGCGAGCGCACCCTTCAGCGCCTCTTGTAAAGTGCTGAAGAATGTGTTGCCCATGGAAATATTGCTCATGTAAGTTGCCGGGTAGCCTGTGTATATACCGTATTGAAGGCACCGTCGGACAAATGCACTTCCATGTCTTTGCGAAGGCATGACAATATCGAACATGGCGTCGCTTCCTAAGACACGCGCGGGTATTCCGAAGCTAGCGAACGACTCGTGGAACAACCTCTTGAGCACTGCGCCGCTATCCGCCAAGCGAGCTACAATGCCATCTTCTTCGAAAATTTGCTGCGTTAGATTAGCAGCTACGAAGGCTCGATTTTCACGTAAGTAGGTGTTGCCAAGATAAACACCATCCGCCCCGGACATGGCATCGGCCGTACCAATAACCGCAGAAAGGCCAATTCCCTGTGCGAGTCCTTCGGACAAGGTAATCAGGTCGGCCGGGACCCGGTGTGCTTGGCAGTAACCACCGTCGGCGTAACGAAGTCCGCAAAGCACCTCGTCAACGATCAAAAGCGCTCCATGCAGCATAGCCATTCTAGCGCTTTGGTGGAGTAACTCCGGAGGAAAGACCGATGGCTCTGGCGTGACTACAATTCCGGCGACTTTGCCTCTGTTCCAACTCAACATCTGCTGCAAGATATCTAAGTCATACTGAAAGTCCTGGATGTAATGGTCTTTGGCTGTAGAATCGTCAGACCACGGGTACCGTTGGAAGATGTCATGCCAACCGTGAAAACCGGCTGTTAGGATAATTGGTTGACCGGTTCGACGTCGTGCGATGCGGACAGCTGCCTCCGTTGCACAAGATCCGGTCCTCAAGAAGAAGG
>NZ_JALHRX010000082.1 GCF_023952475.1 Cupriavidus sp. WGlv3 | reverse complement strand
GATTGAGTAGGGTGAGGGGTCACCCCCTCAGCCCTCTCACACCACCGTACGTGCGGTTCCGCATACGGCGGTTCACGAACGAGACTGCAAGCGCTGCTGAGTATCCAGCAGCGAGATCAACCCCAAGGCGTCGAAGTAGCCCTTCGGGAAGGCCGCGCCCATGTGGCGAGCCCCGGCATTCCACCATGGGCCCTGCCCGTTGCGAGCCGAGTGCCACGCGCGATCCTCCGTTAAGCCTTGCCGACGCAGCATCACAGTGCGGGTAGCACGGCTCTTGGCCTGCCGCCATAGCAAGCACCGCAGCCGGCGCCGTATCCACCCGTCCAGCTCCTCCAATGGCCGCTTGCTCTGGGTGTGCTGGAAGTACCCGATCCACCCGCGCAGCACCGGATTCAGCACCGCTATCGTGTGAGCCAGGCTCCTTCCTCGCCCTTTGCGCATCAGTTCCTTGATTCGTCCGGTCAGTCTTTGCAGACTTTCCGGGGCAATACGCAGCTTGGCCTGACGATGCGCTGTCAGGCTGTAGCCCAGGAACTTGCGTGCCCAAGGCCGCGCACAGGCACTCTTGGCCTCATTGACCTGCAGATTCAGCCGCTCCGCAAGGAACGTCATCATCCCGGCCAACAGCCTCTGTCCTGCTGCCTGGCTTCGGACGTAGATATTGCAGTCGTCCGCGTAGCGACAGAACGCCAACCCCCGCTTCTCGAGTTCACGGTCCCAATCCGTCAGCAGAATGTTCGACAGCAGCGGCGACAGCGGCCCGCCCTGCGGCGTGCCCTGCCTCCTCGCCTCGACCACCCCGCCACGCATTAGCCCCGCTTCCAGATACCGCCGGATCAGCTTGAGCACCCGGACATCCTTCACTTGCCGTGCCACCCGCGACATCAGGATGTCGTGGTTGACCCGGTCGAAGAACTTCTCAAGGTCGATGTCCACCACCCATCGCCGGCCTTCCTGCACGTACCGCTGTGCCTGCAAGACCGCCTGCTGGGCGCTGCGCCTCGGCCTGAAGCCATAGCTCGACTCGGAGAACCCCGGTTCGTAGAGCGGTTGGAGAACCTGCAGCAGCGCCTGCTGGATCAGCCGGTCCACCACCGTCGGGATGCCCAGTGTCCTCACCCCGCCCGAAGGCTTGGGAATGTCCACCGCGCGCACCGACTGCGGGATGTACTGACCACCCAGCAACGCCGCCCTGACGCTTGGCCAGCTCACCTTCAGCCAGTCACGCAACGCCGTCACCTCCAAGGCATCCACCCCGGCCGCACCGCCATTGCCGACCACCCTCCGGTACGCCAGCCACATGTTGCTTCTCTCGACCACCGCCTCCATCAGCGATGGCGCCCGCGCTTTCGTTTGCCCAACAGCCGCCGTGCCAGCCTCCGCACCCCCATCGGCCCCGGGCAGGTTCCGCCCGCCTTCCTCCGCTGTGGGCTGCACTCGTTCGTGCATTTGGGCTTCGTCGGTAAGCATCGAGGTCTGTCGTCCTAATCGCGCTCATTCATGTTCGGCCCTTCAGCGCCAACGGCTCGCCTAATATGGCCTCTGCTGACTTCTGCACCGCCATCCCGACACCTCTCGACGCCGGTAGCACCGTGGCAGCGGTACAGATCTCCCCGGGTATGACGCACCCACCTTCACGCTTATGCCTGTCGGATCTACGCCGCACCGTTCCGTGCAAGTACTGGGCTTTGGCCCTTTTTGCTGCCTTACCCAGATGCGTCGCCTCATATCCGCTTCCTGTTCGTCAGGCCAGCGCTTTGCCTCGGGCTTCCTTCAGACCCCCAGTCGCCCGGGGAACCCTTGCCTATGGCTAACACTTCCCCTTGCCGGGTGTGTAAGGGACTTTCACCCTCAAGTGAGTGCGCCCTGCCGGGCGCACAAAAAGAAAA
>NZ_JALHRX010000081.1 GCF_023952475.1 Cupriavidus sp. WGlv3 | reverse complement strand
GCGTGGTAGGAGAGCGTTCTGTAAGCCTGTGAAGGTGTCTTGTAAAGGATGCTGGAGGTATCAGAAGTGCGAATGCTGACATGAGTAGCGATAAAGGGGGTGAAAGGCCCCCTCGCCGTAAGCCCAAGGTTTCCTACGCAACGTTCATCGGCGTAGGGTGAGTCGGCCCCTAAGGCGAGGCAGAGATGCGTAGCTGATGGGAAGCAGGTTAATATTCCTGCACCGTCGTATGATGCGATGGGGGGACGGATCGCGGAAGGTTGTCCGGGTGTTGGAAGTCCCGGTCCCTGCATTGGAGAAGGCGCTCAGGCAAATCCGGGCGCGGGATTCAAGGATGCGGGGCGAGCGGCCTAGTGCTGCGAAGCAATTGGAAGTGGTTCCAAGAAAAGCCTCTAAGCTTCAGTCATACGAGACCGTACCGCAAACCGACACAGGTGGGCGAGATGAGTATTCTAAGGCGCTTGAGAGAACTCGGGAGAAGGAACTCGGCAAATTGGTACCGTAACTTCGGGATAAGGTACGCCCTGGTAGCTTGACTGGCCTGCGCCAGAAGGGTGAAGGGGTTGCAATAAAATGGTGGCTGCGACTGTTTAATAAAAACACAGCACTCTGCAAACACGAAAGTGGACGTATAGGGTGTGACGCCTGCCCGGTGCCGGAAGATTAAATGATGGGGTGCAAGCTCTTGATTGAAGTCCCGGTAAACGGCGGCCGTAACTATAACGGTCCTAAGGTAGCGAAATTCCTTGTCGGGTAAGTTCCGACCTGCACGAATGGCGTAACGATGGCCACACTGTCTCCTCCCGAGACTCAGCGAAGTTGAAGTGTTTGTGATGATGCAATCTCCCCGCGGCTAGACGGAAAGACCCCATGAACCTTTACTGTAGCTTTGCATTGGACTTTGAACCGATCTGTGTAGGATAGGTGGGAGGCTTTGAAGCGTGGACGCTAGTTCACGTGGAGCCGTCCTTGAAATACCACCCTGGTTTGTTTGAGGTTCTAACCTTGGCCCGTGAATCCGGGTCGGGGACAGTGCATGGTAGGCAGTTTGACTGGGGCGGTCTCCTCCCAAAGTGTAACGGAGGAGTTCGAAGGTACGCTTGGTACGGTCGGACATCGTACCTAAAGTGCAATGGCAAAAGCGTGCTTAACTGCGAGACCGACAAGTCGAGCAGGTGCGAAAGCAGGACATAGTGATCCGGTGGTTCTGAATGGAAGGGCCATCGCTCAACGGATAAAAGGTACTCTGGGGATAACAGGCTGATACCGCCCAAGAGTTCATATCGACGGCGGTGTTTGGCACCTCGATGTCGGCTCATCTCATCCTGGGGCTGTAGCCGGTCCCAAGGGTATGGCTGTTCGCCATTTAAAGAGGTACGTGAGCTGGGTTTAAAACGTCGTGAGACAGTTTGGTCCCTATCTGCCGTGGGCGTTGGAATCTTGACGGGGGCTGCTCCTAGTACGAGAGGACCGGAGTGGACGTACCGCTGGTGTACCTGTTGTCTCGCCAGAGGCATCGCAGGGTAGCTATGTACGGAAGAGATAACCGCTGAAAGCATCTAAGCGGGAAACTCGCCTGAAGATGAGGATTCCCTGGAGGCTTGACCTCCTTGAAGGGTCGTTCGAGACCAGGACGTTGATAGGCTGGGTGTGGAAGCGCAGTAATGCGTTAAGCTAACCAGTACTAATTGCCCGTAAGGCTTGATCCTATAACCAGTGTGTTTCACCTGGTGTGTGTGATCGTGTCTGTGCCCCTCGGTTGGCACAATACGCACAACCCCAACTACATCCCGATTCGTGACGCTGTCCTACCCGACAGCGCCACAACCCCTCATGCCTGGTGACCATAGCGAGCTGGAACCACCCCTTCCCATCCCGAACAGGACCGTGAAACAGCTCCGCGCCGATGATAGTGCGGATTCCCGTGTGAAAGTAGGTCATCGCCAGGCTCTTATTGTGCAAAACCCCTCGACAGC
>NZ_JALHRX010000080.1 GCF_023952475.1 Cupriavidus sp. WGlv3 | reverse complement strand
GGTCTTAACGGCGTCTTTTGTGAGGATTTACTTTGCTCGTTTGGCACATCGCTTGGATGGTGCACTTCCACGGGAATGGCCATTCAGTCCGAATTTATGGGCCAACTGCGTGAGTGCGATCATTCCCAAATGGCCTATCAGGAATACGATTTTCTTCTACCATGGCGTACCCAGCTCAGCAACGAGAACACGCGATGTCATATTTCTCTTTTCGATGACCGTTGAACACCCAAGCTGCCACCGGGTCCGATGACAACGAGACCAAGACACTCTAATTTCTTGGATATCCCAAAAACAGGGCGACATCTATTCTGCCTTGAGGGTTTTCGTAAAGTAAACCGGGTCGACGTGAGTCATAACGTTGAGTACGCGATGGTGCTCCATCGTGCGCCGCCGGGCATCGACGGCAATCGCATGGCCCTGTGCCACTGTCAGCGTGGCCTCGACTTCAAGATGGACATCAACGAGCACCTGGTCGCCCATCTTGCGGGTGCGCAGGTCGTGCAAGCCGAGCACGCCGGGCGTGCCCAGCATGGTGGCGCGAATGTCGGCGACGGTTACTTTGTCGGCGGCGCGGTCCATCAGGTCATTTAGAGCGTCCCAACTGAAGCGCAGTCCCATGCGCGCGACCATCAGCGCCACTACCATTGCCGCGATCGGGTCGAGGCTGTGATAGCCGAGCAGGTTGCCGGCGATGCCAAGCGCCACCACCAACGATGAAGCCGCATCCGAGTGCGCATGCCAGGCATTGGCTACCAGCATGCTCGAACGGACCCGCCGCGCCACGGCCAGCATGTAGCGGAACAGCAACTCCTTGGATGCCAGCGCGACCACTGCCACCCAAAGTGCCATTGGCTGAACCGGCTGTGGCCCGGCGGGATGCTGCAGCTTGCCCAGTGCTGCCCACAGCATGCCCGCCGCCGCCGTCAGCAGCAGCACACCCAGGACCAGCGACGCTGCTGTCTCGAACCGCAGGTGTCCATACTGGTGATCGGCATCCGGATCCTTGCTGCTTTGCGCTCCGGCGGCCAGTACGACAAAGTCTGAAAGTAGGTCGGACAGCGAATGTGCGGCGTCGGCAATCAGCGCCTGCGAGCCGGAGATGATGCCGGCCGCCCCCTGGGCGATGGTCAGGCCGATATTGACCGCCACGCTGACAAGCGTGCTGCGCCAACCGGCGCTGTAACGCGCCTGTGCGTCAGTCGGCCTTCTGGCGTCGTTTTCGGGTAGTTCGGGACGCATCTGGTGAATTTCGATTTGGTCCTGGAACTATAGCTCAAAGCGACAGGAAGTAGATCATCACGTATTTGTGGTGACGAAAAAAGTCCTGCATTGGCTGGGCTACACCTCTGCTTTTAAAAGATTGATCCTTGAAGCGATTTCCCAATTCTAGTCTTTTCCCTTTAAGGCTTCTTTGACCACGCGAAAACACCGAGCAGCACAAGCAAAGAAAATGCGAATCAGTACACCATCCACAAGCGCGAAGGATCTCCTGCCTGGTGCGGGAGGTGGGTCAAAAGCAAGCCGATCAGCCAGACAAGCCTCCACGCAGACAACAAACCTGTCGCCGTAAGCTGCGTCCGCGGTCGCGATAGATTGTCATACTTCCACTTGATTGGCTTGAAGTCATCCCGGAATGTGATTGGCGACAACGTTAGTCAAGAACGCAGCGAACTGATCGCTGGTAGGGACTGTCAGAAA
The DNA here is from genome assembly GCF_023952475.1 of Cupriavidus sp. WGlv3. GTDB lineage: Bacteria > Pseudomonadota > Gammaproteobacteria > Burkholderiales > Burkholderiaceae > Cupriavidus > Cupriavidus phytorum. The sequence continues at coordinate 359 of NZ_JALHRX010000080.1, read as the reverse complement.
ATTTCTGTTTAGGGCATAACATGTCGCCAAGTAGCACTCAATGAGTGCGCAACACCGCAGCGTATCTGTCGCATCCACTGCGTTGTCCGTTCTTGCCAAGGCTCTGACCTGATCAACAATGTTGAAGAAGAGAGTTAGCTCCTGCAGTTGGAAGCCGACTGTGCATAGAGCGTCATCCGGATACAGGCGAATCGTGAACCTGTAGGGACGATAATGAATCTCTTTCAAGGTGTTCGGCGGGATTGAAATTGACCTGGGCCAAATCTAATTCAAATTATCGAGTCGGTCCATTTTTTCTGCACTAAAATGATACCAGACGTCAGCGCTTTGCAACGCTGGAGGTTACCACCCACTCAAGG
>NZ_JALHRX010000008.1 GCF_023952475.1 Cupriavidus sp. WGlv3 | reverse complement strand
CGAGATCGGCATGGAAGCGGCGCTGCGGCGCATCTTCGAGGCGTACCGGGGCAAGGTGGTCGAGGCCCGCACGCTGGTCGATTCCGGCAACTGAGCGCGCACGCACATGGCACGGATCGCCCTGAAGGTCGACGTCGACACGCTGCGCGGCACGCGCCAAGGCGTGCCCCGGCTGCTGTCGCTGCTGGCGGCCGCGCAGGCGCAGGCCACCTTCCTGTTCAGCCTGGGCCCGGACCATACCGGCTGGGCGCTGCGGCGCGTGTTCCGGCCTGGCTTCCTGCGCAAGGTGTCGCGCACCTCGGTGGTGTCGAACTACGGCTTGCGCACGCTGATGTACGGCGTGCTGCTGCCCGGTCCGGATATCGGCCGCAAGGGCGCCGCCGAGATGCGCGCGGCGCGCGCCGCCGGGCATGAATGTGGCATCCACACCTGGGACCACGTCTACTGGCAGGACAACGTGCGCGAGCGCGATACCGCCTGGACCCGCGACCAGATGCAGCGCGCCTTCGCGCGCTTCCGCGAGATCTTCGGCGAGCCTCCGGCCACGCACGGTGCGGCCGGCTGGCAAATGAACGAGGCCGCGTTCCGCCAGATCGACATCTGGGACATGGCCTACGCCTCTGACGGCCGCGGCACCGCGCCCTATATCCCCACCATCGCCGGCGTGCCTTGCCGCCACGTGCAGATGCCGACCACGCTGCCGACGCTGGACGAGCTGATCGGCACCGACGGCCTGACCGAGGACAACGTCCACACGGCCCTGCTGAAACTGACCGCAGGCACGCGCGACCATGTGTTCACGCTGCATGCCGAGCTCGAAGGCGGCAAGCTGGCGCACGTGTTCGAACGGCTGCTGGCGGGCTGGCGTGCGCAGGGGCACGAGCTGGTGTCGATGGGCACGTGGTATCGCGGGCTGGATTGCACGACGCTGCCGCGCCTGCCGGTGACGTGGGGGGAGATTCCGGGGCGGAGCGGGGAGTTGATCGTGCAGCCCAACGTGGCATTGCGCTGAATCGCAGCCCACGCCGTATGAGCAAGGCTCCCCTCTCCCGCAGGCGGGAGAGGGGAGCAAACCGCGAGCGTGATACACCTCCTTGCAGTGATCACCCCCCGCGCCGCGCCCCCACACGCAGCCCATTGAACACCACCAGCAAGCTCGCCCCCATATCGGCGAACACCGCCATCCACATCGTCCCCATCCCCAGCACCGTCAGCACCAGGAACACGGCCTTGATACCGAGCGCCAGCGCGATGTTCTGCCTGAGGATGCTGGCGGTGCGGCGCGACAGCCGGACGAAGGCCGGGATCTTGCGCAGGTCGTCGTCCATCAGCGCCACGTCGGCGGTCTCGATCGCGGTGTCGGTGCCGGCGGCGCCCATGGCGAAGCCGACGTCGGCACGCGCCAGCGCCGGGGCGTCGTTGATGCCGTCGCCGACCATGCCGATGCGGCCGCCGCGGGCATGGGCCGCGTCCGCCAGCGCGGCGATGGCATCGGCCTTGTCCTGCGGCAGCTGATTGCCGCGCGCTTCGTCGATGCCGACCTGCGCCGCGATCGCCTGTGCCGTGTGCGGGTTATCGCCGGACAGCATCAGCGTCTTGACGCCCAGCGCATGCAGCTCGGCAATCGCCTGGCGGCTGGTGTCGCGCACGGTGTCGGCCACCGCGAACAGCGCCAGCGCGGTGGCCGCGCCCCGGCCGTCCACCCGCGCCAGCAGCACCACGGTCTTGCCCTCGCGCTCCAGCGCCTCGAGCCGCGCTTCCAGCGCCGGCGAGCATGCGCCCATCTCATGCACCAGCCGGTGGTTGCCGAGCCGGTATTCGACGCCCTGCACCGTGCCGCGCGTGCCGCGTCCGGCCAGCGCCTCGAACGTTTCCACCGACAGCGTGGCAATGCCGTCGGCCTGCGCCGCGGTGGCCACCGCGCGCGAGACCGGATGGTCGGAGCGCGCCGCCAGGCTGGCGGCAATGGCGCGCGCGTGCGGGACATCGTCGGCCAGCAGCGCGTGGTCGGTCTGCGCGGGCTTGCCGTGCGTGATGGTGCCGGTCTTGTCCAGCGCCACCCAGGCCAGCTCGCGGCCCTGCTCCAGGTAGACCCCGCCCTTGACCAGGATGCCGCGCCGCGCCGCCGCGGCCAGCCCGCTGACGATGGTGACGGGCGTCGAGATGACCAACGCGCACGGGCAGGCGATCACCAGCAGCACCAGCGCCTTGTAGATCCAGTCCACCCAGCCGCCGCCCGCCAGCAGCGGCGGCACCACCGCCACCGCCAGCGCGATCGCGAACACCGTGGGCGTGTAGATGCGTGCGAACTGGTCGACAAAGCGCTGCGTGGGTGCGCGGCTGCCCTGCGCGGCCTCGACCGCGTGGATGATGCGCGCCAGCGTCGAGTCGCTGGCGGGCGCGGTCACGGTGTATTCGAGCTCGGCGGACTGGTTGATCGAGCCCGCGTAGAGCGCATCGCCCTCGGCCTTGTCGACCGGCACGCTTTCGCCGGTGATGGGCGCCTGGTCCAGCGCCGACTGGCCGCGCACGACCTTGCCGTCGAGCGCCACGCGCTCGCCCGGGCGCAAGCGCACCAGCGTGCCGACGGCCACGCCAGCGGCCGGCACGGTGTCCCAGCTGCCATCGGCGCGGCGCACCGTGGCAAGTTCCGGCGCCATCGCCATCAGGCCGCGGATGGCATTGCGGGCGCGGTCCAGCGACGCCGCCTCGATGCGCTCGGCCAGCGCGAACAGCACCATGACCATCGCGGCTTCCGGCCACTGGCGCAACAGCAGCGCGCCGGTCACGGCGATGCTCATCAGCGCGTTGATGTTCAGGTTGCCGTTGCGCAGCGCGATCCAGCCCTTGCGGTAGGTGGTGAGCCCGCCCAGTGCCACCGCCGCCAGCGCCAGCACCGCCGGCAGCCACGGCAAACCCAGGCCCAGCCATTCCGTCGCCTCGGCCCCCAGCGCGGCGACACCGGCCAGCGCCAGCGGCCACCATGGCTTGCGTGCGGTGGTTTCGGGCAGGACCTGCTGCGCGGCTTCGGCGCTGAGCGGGACCGGCCGCATGCCCAGGCTTTCGATCGCGCGGGCCACCGGCTCCGCCGACGGCAGCGTGTGGTGCACCGTCAGCACGCGCTGGATCAGGTTGAATTCGAGCGCGGCGATGCCGGCCATGCCGCCCAGCTTGTTGCGGATCAGCGTTTCCTCGGTGGGGCAATCCATGGCGTCGATGCGCCAGGCAGCGGTGCTTGCGCCGGCCGGTACCTCGACCCGAGCCGGCGGCGTCAGCGCGACGGTGGACGCGCACCCGCCGCCGCAACACGCGGCAGGTGCCGGTTCCGGGGCGTGAGCGTGAGCGTGGCCGTGGTGATCGTGCTCATGCGCATGGCAGGCGCCATGCGACCTATCGTGCTGTACGGCGTGATCGTGTGGAAGAGCGTCTTCAGGTGACGTGCGAGCCATGTCTTGTTGTTCGCGCTGGTTTGACCTGATGACATTGAAGACCCTGTAGTGGCTACAGAGTCAAGCGGCATGGCCGTCGTGGTGCCGGCCATGCCGCGGCGGGCCGCTAGTGCTCGCAGTTGACCATCCACGACATGCCGAAGCGGTCCACCAGCATGCCGAAGCCTTCGGCCCAGAAGGTCTTCTGGTACGGCACCACCACCTGGCCGCCCTGGCTCAGGCCGTCGAAGATACGCTGGCCTTCGTCGCGGCTGACCTCGCCTACCGACAGGCTGAAGCCGCTGAATGCCGGGCGCTCGCCGGGACGGCCGTCGGAAGCCATCACCTGGTTCTCGCCAATCTGGAGATTGGCGTGCATCACCTTGTCCTTCCAGTCATCGGGCACCGCCATGCCCTGGTCCTGCGGCGCTTCCTTGTAGCGCATCGCAAACGTGACCTGCGCTCCCAGCACCTTGCCGTAAAAAGCCACCGCCTCGTCGAAGCGGCCGCCGAAGTCCAGATAAGGTTGCACCTGCATGTTGCTCTCCTGGTTATCCATCGGGTTGCATGACATGGAACTGCCGGACGCGCCGCAGCGGCGCGCCCGGCACGCGCGCCATTATCCGCGCGCGCAAGGCAAGTGCAAGAGCGGACTCAGGATACAGCCGCGGGGGCGGAAGGCAGCGACATCGGCACCGGCTCAGCCGGGAACTGCAGCGTGAACACGGTCAGTCCGTCGACGCTGCGCACCGTCACGCTGCCGCCGTGCAGCCGCATGATGGTGTCGACGATGGCCAGGCCCAGCCCGGTCGACGCCGCCGAGTTGCGCCGCGACGGATCGGCGCGATAGAAGCGGCCGAAGATATGCGGCAGCGTCTCCGGCGGAATCGCCGGGCCGGGGTTGCTGACGCGGATGCTGGTGCCCGTAGCGCCGCCGGTGCCGGTGCCCGCGGCCGTCGGCGCGCGCGCGACGTCGACCCGCACCGTGCTGCCCGCCGGCGCATGGCGCAGCGCGTTGTCGAGCAGGTTGGTCACCGCGCGCCGCAGCAGCGTCTGGTCGGCCTCCACCGGCGCGGAGCCGGAGACCGTCAGCACCACCTCGCGGTCCGCCGCCACGGCTTCGAAGTACTCGGCCATCTTGTCGAGCTCTTCGCGCGCGTCCAGCGTGCGCACGTCCAGCGCCACCTGCGCATGGTCGGCGCGCGCGAGGAACAGCATGTTCTCGATCATGCGGGCCAGGCGCTCGTACTCCTCCAGGTTGGACTCGAGCAGCGCTTCATACTCGGCGCTCTTGCGGCTCTGTGCCAGCGTGACCTGGGTCTGCCCGATCAGGTTGCTGATCGGCGTGCGGAAATCATGTGCCAGGTCGGCCGAGAACTCGGACAGCCGCGAAAAGCTGTCCTGCAGCCGCGCCAGCATGTCGTTGAGCGCGGCCGCCAGTTCGCGCAGCTCCGCCGGCGCGCTGCCCACGTCGAGCCGCGTGGCCAGGCGGCTGGTGGTGACCGCGGCGGCGTCGGCGGCCATGCGCCGCAGCGGCCGCAGCGCGCGCCGCGCCAGCGCAAAGCCCAGCCCGGCGGCCACCGCGGCGCCGCACAGCGTGGCCCACAGCAACTGGTGGCGATACTCGCGGATCAGCGCCACGCGATAGCCGGCATCGCGCAGCACCACGATTTCGACGGCCTTGTCCGAGTCGCCCAGCTGGCCCAGCGCGGCAATGCCGCGCGAGGGCACGCCGTTCTTGGGGCGCCAGGTCTGCAGCATGCCCTTCTCGGGCTGCGTGGTGGCCGGCAGCACGCGCAGCGGCGGCACGGTCTCGTTGCGCGGGTTCAGCGTCACCAGCGGCTCGCCCTGGCGCGTGCGCACCACCAGGATCAGGCCCTCGTGGCCCATCGCGATATCGGCAAAGCGGTGGGTATCGGCGCGGATCTCGGCTTCGCTGCGCACCTCGCGCAGCAGGTGGCGCACCAGCAGCACCTCGCCCACCAGCTCGCTCTCGTCGCGCCCTTCGAGCTGGGCCGACAGCGCGCTCGACAGGTAGGCCGCCACGCTGGCCAGGATCGCCGCGGTGGCCAGCCCGTAGGCCAGCGCCAGCCGCGTGGTAAGCGAAGACGGCAGCCGCATCATGCGTCCTGCACCCGCTCGTCGCCGTCGTCCAGCACATAGCCCATGCCGCGCCGCGTATGGATCAGCTTGCGCGGGAACGGGTCGTCGACCTTGGCGCGCAGGCGCCGGATCGACACGTCGACCACATTGGTGTTGCTGTCGAAATTGACATCCCACACCTGCGAGGCGATCAGCGAGCGCGACAGCACCTCGCCGCGCCGGCGCGCCAGCAGGTACAGCAGCGCGAACTCCTTCGAGGTCAGGTCGATCTTCTGGCCGGCGCGCACCACGCGGCGGCGGATGGCGTCGATCTGCAGGTCGGCCACTTCGATGAATTCGCTCTCGCGCAGCGGGCCGCGGCGCAGGATGGTGCGGATGCGCAGCACCAGCTCGGCAAAGGCAAAGGGCTTGACCATGTAGTCGTCGGCGCCGAGCTCGAGGCCCTTGAGGCGGTCCGACAGCTCGTCGCGCGCGGTCAGGAACAGCACCGGCGTGTCGCGCTCGCGGCGCAGTTCGCGCAGCACTTCCCAGCCGTCCAGGCCGGGCAGCATCACGTCCAGCACGATCAGGTCATAGGGATGCTCGCGCGCGTGGGCCAGGCCGTCCGCGCCGTCGCGCGCCAGGTCCACCACGAAGCCGGATTCGGTCAGGCCCTTGTGCAGGTAGTCGCCTGCCTTGGGTTCGTCCTCGACAATCAGGATACGCATGATTCAGTCACTTTCGGGCGGCCCAGTGCCGCCATGGCGTAACGCTAGCCGAGGATGGCGGCAAATGGGTAAAGATTGCAGAAATGTCATCGCCATGCCAACGCATTAACACGGCATGGCCGCGCAGATCCCCGGTAGAATGCGCGCTCACCTCCCGTGCGCGCGACTGTCCCGCGCGCACCGTCTCCCATTCTGCCGGTTTCCCTGCGATGAAACGCCTGCCTAGCTCCTTGTTGCTGTCCCTTGCCCTGCTTGCGCCCGCTGCGGGCATCGCGGCGGACGCCCGGATGTGCGGCGCGGTGCAGGCGGCTGCCCTGTCGCTGCCGGACCGCCATGTCGCGGCCAAGCTGGCAGCGGAAGCGTCGCTGGACGGCGCCGCCGACGCGGGCTGCGGCGGCAGCGCGGTGCGCGTGATGGCCGAGCCGGCCGGCGCCGGCGCGCCGTTGCAGCTGGGCGAGCCGGAGGCTCCGCAGGACACTGCCGCGGGCACTGCCCCGCAGCCTGCCGCGGCTGCCGACGTGCTGCGCGAGCTGCCGCCCGAGGTGTTCGTGCACCGCTCTCATGTGGCGCCCATGGCCACGCCGGCGGCATTCACCGGCATCCTGCCGATGCTGCCGGTGCTGCGGCTGCTGCCCCCGCACTGCTGAGCTCGACGCTCACACGGAATTAGCAGGGACCTGGCAGCGACTTAATCGACGCGGAAAAATTCGATCGACTGCCCGGCGTTGACCGCCCGCTGCAGCCAGTCAGGATATTCGCCCTGCCCGTCCCAGCTCTGGCCCAGGGCATTGCGGTACAACGGGCGCGCGCCCGCGGGCTTCGGCGCCGCGGCGGTGGCCGCCGACGGCGCGGCTTCTTCGGCGCCTGCCGATGCCGTCGCAACGTTGTCGAAGCACCCGGCCTCGACCAGGTCGTCGAGGGTCAGGGCATGACGGTCCATTTGCTCGCGGATCCACGCCACCGCAGCGAGTTTGGCTGAATCAGACTCGGACATGACTCTTGTGAGAGGCCCGCTGCATTTCCGCGGGCAATGAAAAACCGGCGATGGAACCACAGGCCGGTCGGACAGCCATGATTCTACAGCCTTTGCCCGGCGGCAGCTTCTCCGGCGTGCTTGCGGTGCCGACTAATGCCCGCGGGATGACGGCATTGTCATGTGGCGGTCATGCTCGTGTGGGTGGCCGACACCTAGACTAGCCACACCGCCGCCCATTCCGGGCCGGCAACCTTACGGAGAAGCGATCCATGCATGCACTCAGGCAAGTCTTTGTCGCCACCGCCCTTATTGCCGGCGTTGCCGGCGCCGCGCAAGCCGCGCCACGCAGCGTCGATCCGTTCAGCGATGGCGCGCACGGCATCACCAGCACGCGCAGCCCGTTCACCGACGGTGCCAACGCCGCGACCGGCACCCGCAGCACCTTTGCCGATGGCGCGCACACCGCGACCGGCGCGCGCAACCCGTTCGCCGACGGTGCCCACAACCCCAACGGCCCGCGCGACAGCTTCAGCGACGGCGCCTGATGGCCCCTGACGGCTCATTAAAGCGCCGCGCGGCGCGCCCTCCTCAGCGCACCTCGCCGTAGATGCGGCGCGCATCGGCCGCGACCGCGATCGGCCGGCCAAGCGTCAGCCCGCCCTGCACCGCCTGCGCCACCAGCGCATGGTTGCCGGGCGCACGGCTGCCGTCGCGCAACAGCAGGTTGTTCTCGAAGCCCACCCGCACATGGCCGCCGAACGCGGCGGCCGCGGTCACGCAGGCATTCTCCTCGCGACCGAACGCGCAGATCGCCCACGGCAGCGCATCGCCACCCTCGGCGGCGGCCTGCAGGAACGGCAGCAGGTCGTGCGGCGACGACACCTGTCCCGCCGCGTAGCGTCCCAGCACATACAGCACCGACCACGCACCCGGCGGCACCATGCCGCGCGCGCGCATTTGCTGCCAGCGGCGCACGTCGGCCGCGTCATACAGGATCACCTGCGTCATCACGCGTTCGCGCGCCAGCCAGGCGAAGAACGCCGCCAGTTCGCTGTCCGCGATTTCCGGCACCGCGACTTCGCGCAGGCCGACCGAGACCGCCTCGGGGCGCAGCGCGCGCACCATCGCCATCTGCTCGGCGGCCTGGTACACGCCGGCGGCCTCGCTGGTCACCTGCACCAGCAGCGCGTCGCCGACGGCCTGCCTGACTGCCGCCAGCGCGTCGCGGTAGGTCTGCACATCTAGCGAATGGCGGCCCTCGGCATCGCGCACGTGCATATGCATCATGGCGGCGCCGGCTTCGAGGCAGGCACGCGCTTCCGCCGCCAGCGCCGCCGCGGTCAGCGGCACCGCGGGATGGTCGCTGGCGCGCTTGTAGGCGCCGTTGGGCGCCACGGTGACGATCAGCGGCGAGTCGGCCAGTGCGGCGCGCTGCGCGGCAGTCTCAGTGCCGGCCTGGGAGGGGGTATGGGTCATGGCTGGATCTCGGGCAGTTCGGGCGCGATCAGCGCCAGGCCGGCGCGCAGCAGTTGGTCATAGCGCGCGCGCTCGGCGGCGATGGTTTCGGGCGTCCATGCGTAAAAACCTTCGCCGCGCTTCATGCCGTGGCGACCGTCGGCGGCGCGCTCGGACAGGCAGCGCGCGGGATGGTCGTCGTTGCAGAAGGTCGGGTACATGGTGGCGCCGGCGGCCGCATGCACGTCGATGCCGGCGTGGTCGCGCTGCAGCACCGGTCCCGCCGCCAGGAAGCGAAAGCCGAAGCCGAAGCGCACCGCCGCATCGACGTCCTCGGGCGAGGCAATGCCGCGGTCGATCAGGCTGAAGGCCTCGCGCGACAGCGCATGCTGCAGCCGGTTGGCGAGGAAGCCGGGCAGGTCCTTGCGCACCTTCACCGGCACCATGCCGCAGCGGCGCATGAACGTGGCCAGCGCGTCGGCATGGCCCTCGTCGCTGGCCTCGGCCATCACCACCTCGACCAACGGCACCAGGTGCGCCGGCATGAAGAAGTGCAGGCCAAGCATGCGTTCACGCGTGTCCAGGCCGGCGCCGATCGCGCTGATGGGGAAGCTGGAGCTGTTGCTGGCCAGCAGCGTGTGCGGGCGCGCACGCGCCACCAGCTCGGCAAACAGCGCCTGCTTCAGCGCCAGGTCCTCGGGTATGCATTCGATCACCAGGTCGACCGATGCCCAGTCCACGGCGTCGAGCGTCGCCGCCACCGCAAGCCGTTCCGCGCCCGCTTCACGGCCGATTGCGGCGAGGTTGGCGCCCACGCGCGCGGGCAGCGCGCCGGCACGCCCGGCATCGGGTTCGACCATGGTGGTGCGGCACAGCGCGCGGGTCAGCACCACGGCGACATCGGCGCCCATGGTGCCGCCGCCCACCACCACGGCATGGGCGGCGCCTGGCCGGCTCAGGGTGGATGGCGTTGACGCGGGGGTGGCGTTGGACATGGTTTCTCCTGGCATCCCGCCAGTGTAGAGAAGCCGCTTTGATTGAAGAAGTCGATTTTCTGGATAAAATGATCACCAAACCAGATCAATCGACTTGAGGGTCCGGCCACGGCTGCCGCCGTACCGCCGCTCGCATGAACATCAACCTGTCGATGCGCGACATCGAAACCACGCTGGTGCTGGGCCGCACGCTGAACTTCCGCCAGGCCGCCAGCCAGTTGCACCTGTCGCAATCCGCCCTGTCCACGCAGATCCTGCGCATCGAGGAAGCGCTGGGCGTGCGCCTGTTCGACCGCACCACCCGCACCGTGCGCCTGACCGCGGCGGGCCAGGTCTTCATGCAGCAGGCCGCGCTGCTGCAGGCGGCGTTCCGCGGCGCCATCGACGCCGTCACCGGCATCGCCAGCGCCGAGCGTGGCCAGGTGGCGGTGGCCGCGCTGCCATCGCTGGCGGCGCGGGTGCTGCCGCGGGTACTGATGGCCTACCACCAGGCCCGTCCCGAGGTCGCGCTGAAGGTGTTCGACACCCTGTCCGGGCCGGCCTTCGACCTGGTGCGCGCCGGCGATGTGGATTTCGCGCTGACCGCTGCCAACCCGCAGCAGGCAGACCTGCAGTACGAGCCGCTGCTATCGGACCGCTTCGTGCTGCTGATCCCGTCGGCGCACCCGCTGGCGCGCAGCCCGGGCCCGCTGCGCTGGGCCGATACCGCCGCCGCGCCGCATGTGTCGATGACCCATCCCAGCAGCGTGCGCCAGTACGCGGAATGGGCCTTCCTGCAGAACCGCATCCGCTTCCAGCCGGTGTTCGAGGCCGAACGCCTGGCTACCATCGCGGCCATGGTGGAATGCGGCTTCGGCGTGGCCGCGCTGCCTGAGATCGCCGCCGGCACGGTGCGCCAGCCCGGCATTGTCGAGCGGCTGCTGACCGCGCCGGTGACCGAGCGCTCGATCGGCCTGGTGACCCCACGCAACCGCAGCCTGTCGCCGGCGGCGGCCGAGCTGGCGGCGGCCGTGCGCGCGCGGCTGGCCAGCCCGCCGCTGCAGGATGCGGAGGCGGTGGCGGCCCGCAGCCGCAAGACGGGGTAACAGCAGGGATGTCAGGAAGGGTCTTTGGTACGGGTACGCGAGACGGCCGCCATGATGCCGATGCCGAGCACGATCAGGCAGGCAATGCCGATATAGACCGGCGCCAGCCCGGCCGTCGACAGGCCCCAGGCAATGCCGCCCACCAGGACCAGCAGGCCGATGATATATAGCGCGAATGACATGAGTCGGCTCCTTCGGGGGTGCAACCTGTGTTCAATGTAGGCAGCGTGCGCGGCGCAAGGGATAGGACAAGGGCGGATGCTGGCGTAGGCGGGTTCTGACCCGCTTGTGACTTGTCAGGGTCTTCGCCGCCCCGAGCCTGTCATGCCACAGCACCCGCGGTTCTGTATCTGTCCGCGGCGCCACCCGGCCCTTATACTCGGGGACCGGCGCTCGGGGACCGGCGCCCCGCGCCGCACCGATCCCGAACATCAAACAAGCAACGGAGCAGCAGCATGCGTGTCGCATTCCTCGGACTGGGCGTCATGGGTTTCCATATGGCCGGCCACCTGGCCGCCAAGGGCCACGAGGTCACGGTCTATAACCGCACCGCCGCCAGGGCGCAGGCCTGGGTCGAGCGCTTCGGCGGCAAGGCCGCCGCCACCCCTGCGCAGGCGGTGCGCGATGCGCAGGTGGTCTGCTCCTGCGTCGGCAACGACGACGACCTGCGCGCGGTGCTGACCGGGCGCGACGGCGCCTTCTTCGGCGCGCCCAGCGGTTGCATCTTCGTCGACCACACTACCGCCAGCGCCAACGTCGCGCGCGAGTTGTGCGCGGCGGCCGGCGAGCGCGGCCTGCACTTTGTCGATGGCCCGGTCTCGGGCGGCGAAGTCGGCGCGGAAAAAGGCATCCTGACCATCATGTGCGGCGGCGACGCCGACGCCTTTGCGCGCGCCGAGCCGGTCATCGCCGCCTACGCGCGCGCCGTCACCCGCATCGGCGAATCCGGCGCCGGGCAGCTGGCCAAGATGGTCAACCAGATCAGCATCGCCGGCCTGATCCAGGGCCTGTCCGAAGCCATCGCCTTCGGCGAGCGCGCGGGCCTGGACATGCGCCTGGTGCTGGACGTCATCAGCAAGGGCGCGGCCGGTTCCTGGCAGCTCGAGAACCGCGGCCCCACCATGATCGACAACCGGTTCGACTTTGGCTTCGCGGTGGACTGGATGCGCAAGGACCTGGGCCTGTGCCTGGACGAGGCCCGCCGCAACGGCGCGGGCCTGCCGGTCGCGGCGCTGGTGGACCAGTTCTATGCCGACCTGCAGCAGATGGGCTGTGGCCGCGCCGACACCTCGTCGCTGATCAAGCGGCTGCGCCAGCACAGCGACCAGGGCTGAGGCCACGGGCACGCCACCCCTGCCGTCGTCCGATTCCTACAGGGCAATCGGCGCCTCACGGAAGGGCCGCGCTGCATCACCCGCCTAAAGTGGACGCATGGGGGCCCGGCCGCTGCAATGTCTTCCCGAGACGTCGTGCGGCGGGTCCGGCCACGAGGCAGGAGACCATCATGTGGAAACTCGCAGGCGCGCTTCTGGTAGGCGCAAGCATGGCGCTGGCCGGCTGTACGGCGGCGGGCGCTGTAGCCGGCGGTGTCGCCGGGCATGAACTGACCGACGGCAGTGCCGCCGGCACCATCGGCGGCGCCGTGGTGGGTGGTGTGATCGGCCACGAGCTCGGCGACTGACGGCCCCTAAGGGGCCGCCCCGCTGACTGGCAACCAGGCCGCTGCGCGCGGCCTTTTTTTTGCCGTGGGCTACGCCGGGTGGTGGCTGGACGACCGGCGCAAGCGCCGCCACAGCAGCACTGGCAGCCGCACCACGAGGCCGGCCAGCAGCCGCAGGTGCATGCCGGTCAGCAGCAGGTTGTCGCGCAGGTAGCGGAAGTGGGAGACGCCGCCCTCGCGCTTGCCGAAGTAACGCACCGGCGCGTCGAGGTTGACAGGACGCACGCCGCGCCAGCACAAGCGCACCGCCACCTCCGGATCGAAATCGAAGCGCCGCATCCAGTGGCTGTGCTGCATCACCGCACGCAGCGGCGCGATCGGGTAGACGCGAAAGCCGAACAGCGAATCGCCGATGCCGGCCCACAGCGTCTCCACGTCGACCCAGAAGTTGGACATGCGGCGCCAGTAGACCCGCTCGCGCGGCGCGCTGGCGTCGAAGCGCGGGCGGCCCAGCACCATCGCGCCGGGGTCGCGCTGCGACGCCGCCATGAATACGGGAATCAGGTGGGCCGGATGCTGGCCGTCGGAGTCCATCACCAGCACATGCGTGTAGCCGGCGGCCGCGGCCCGGTCGATGCCGTGCAGCACCGCGGCGCCCTTGCCCTGGTTGCTCGGCAGCACCAGCACCTGCAGCCCCGGGTCGGCGGCGGCCTGCGCCTGCAGCCACTGCGTGCTGCCGTCGGTGCTGCCGTCGACCACCACCCACACCGGGGTCCAGGCCGCGCGCGCGCCGCGCAGCACCTCCTGCAGGCGCTCGCCGGGGTTATAGCTGGGGATCAGCACCAGGTGGGTCGCCGAAGGCTCGGCGCCGCCTTCCACCAGCGCCGGCGCGGGCGTGGCTTGCTGCGGCATGTCGTGGTCCTGTCCGGGCTGGAGGAAACGGTGGCTGGGCTAGCGCGTGCGGTGTTGCGCCAGGTAGGCGGCCAGGCTGCCCAGGGAGGTGAAGATGGTCTTGTTGTCGGGATTGTCCGAGCGCAGTTCGACGCCGTACTTGCGCGATACCAGCAGGGCGATCTCGAGAATATCGATCGAATCCAGCCCGAAGCCTTCTCCGTAGAGCGGGGTGGCGGCGGTGACGTCCTCCAGCCGCAGTTCGGCGATGTCGAGTTCGTCGAGGATCAGGCGGGCAAGTTCGGTTTCGAGTTCGGTCATGTTGCTAGATGGCTGGAACGCCGCTGCGCCGCCCGTGCCGGGCACGAGGATCCCGGTGCGGGCGTCGGGCACCCGAATGCTATCAAACGGGGCATTCCCGGGCCAGTCGAGAGAAGTTTAGTAACAACATCAACAACCTATTGGGGAATCATGATCGCGTCCGGAGGGTCTTTTGGGGTATAAAGCGTTCGCTTCGCATGCCGCCCGGTGCCTTTCCGGCGCACTGCACGCCAAGCGCCTTACGCAACACACCAAGCCGCCACAGATGCCTTCGAGCCAGCCCGTCGACCGCCTTTCCCCGCCCGCCGCCATGCCTGCGCCGGACGCTGCCGCCCCGTGGTGGCGGCGCCATGCCTGGATCGGCGCGGTGGCGGCCTTCGTGGCCTACGAATCGGCCCTGCATCGCGCGGCGCACCAGCCCGGCGCCGAGGTGGCCGCGCTGTGGCTCGGCGCGGCGCCGTTCCTGCTGATCGGCTTCGTGGCCTGCCGCCAGCTGGCCGGGCGCGTGCCCGCCGTGCTGGCGCTACTCGCCGGCTGCGCAGCGCTGTGGCTCTGGCGCGCGCCGCTGTCCGGCCATTTCGGCTGGACCTACTACCTGCAGCATGCCGGCGCCAATGCCGCGCTGGGCGCGATGTTCGCCTTAAGCCTGCGCCGCGGCCGCACCCCGCTCTGCACCCAGATCGCCACCGCCATCCACGGCACGCTGTCCGCCGCGCATGCGCGCTACACGGTGCGCGTGACCCAGGCCTGGACGCTGTTCTTCGCGGCGATGGTGGGGGTGTCGACGCTGCTGTTCGTGCTTGCGCCGGTGACGGCCTGGTCCAGCTTCGCCAACCTGGCCACGCCGGTGCTGATCGCGCTGATGTTCGTGGGCGAGGCCCTGTACCGCCGCATCGCCTTTCCGGACATGCGCCACCGCGGCCTGCTCGATGCCGTGCACGGCTACCGCGCGCTGATGACGGCCCGTGCGGACCGGCCCGGGTTGCCGCGCTGAGGCGCCGCCATCCGGCCCCGGCCCCGCGCCACAGGCACAGGCTCCGTCCATGACCTCATTCCCCATCGTTGCCCACGCTGCGCCCGACGACATCATCGCCTGGGTGCACGGACGGCCCGTCACCGTGCGACAGTTCCTCGCCGATACGGCCCGCCTTGCAGCGGCCTTGCCCCACGGCGGCCATGTCTTCAACGCCTGCACCGACCGCTACCGCTTTACCGTGGGCCTGTGCGCGGCGCTATTGACGGGCAAGCCCACGCTGCTGCCGCCGTCGCACACGCCCGAGACGGTGCGCCAACTGCTCGCCTTCGCGCCCGACGCCTTCTGCCTGCATGACCAGCCCGACGCGGCCTTCGCCATGCCGGCGCTGCACTACCACGATGACCTGGCCGCCACCGCCGCCGACGGCCCTGTCGAGATCCCCCAGGTTCCGGCGGCACAGGTCATGGCCTACGTGTTCACGTCCGGCTCGACCGGCACGCCGGTGCCGCATCGCAAGACCTGGGGCGCCATGGCCGGCAGCGCGCGCGCCGCGGCGCAACGGCTCGGCCTGCTCGACGGGCGCGCCTGGACGCTGGCCGGCACGGTGCCACCGCAGCATATGTTCGGCCTCGAAGCCACCGTGATGCTGGTGCTGCAGGGCCGCGCAGCGCTGGTGGCCGCGCCGGCGTTCTATCCCGCCGACGTCAGCGCTGCACTGGCCGCGGTGCCGGCGCCGCGCGCGCTGGTCAGCTCGCCGGTGCATCTGCGCACGCTGGTGCAATCCGGCCAGGCGATGCCGGCGGCCGACCTGGTGCTGTGCGCCACCGCGCCGCTGGGACGCCAGCTGGCCGCCGAGGCCGAGGCGCTGTTCGGCGCGCCGCTGTGCGAGATCTACGGCAGCACCGAGACCGGACAACTGGCCACCCGCCGCACCGCCCAGGAAGACACCTGGACACTGGTCCCCGGAGTGCGGCTGCAAGCCCGCCCCAACGCCGCCGGCGACCCCGGCGCAGTCGGCGACCCCGGCGCAGCCGGCAACGATACCGAGATCTGGGCCGAGGGCGGCCATATCGAACAGCCGGTGCCGCTGGGCGACGCGATCGCGCCGCTCGACGCGCAGCGCTTCCTGCTGCATGGGCGCAAGGCCGACCTGCTCAATATCGCCGGCAAGCGGACTTCGCTGGGCTACCTGAATCACCAGCTCACCGCGATTGACGGCGTGCGCGACGGGGCGTTCTTCATGCCCGACCACGCGCATGAAGGCGACGCGCAAGGGCACGTGGTGCGGCTGGTGGCCGTGGTAGTGGCGCCGGGCGTGGCGCCGGCCCGGTTGCAGCAGGCGCTGCGCGCACGGATCGACCCGGCCTTCATGCCGCGCCCGCTGTACTTTGCCGACCGCCTGCCCCGCAATGCCGCGGGCAAACTGCCGCGCGAGGCGCTGGCCGCGCTGGTGGCCACCCTGTCCGGCACCCAGGACCGCGCTGCCGCGCCGCCGCCAGGCTTTGTCATCGACGCCGGCCATCCTGCCATGGCCGGCCATTTCCCGGGCCATCCGATCGTGCCGGGCGTGGTGCTGCTGGACCATGCCGTGCTGGCGCTCGGCACCGCGCTGGGCCGCCCGCTTGCCGTCGCGCAGGCGAACATGCTGAAGTTCCTGAGCCCGGTGCGTCCGGGCGAGCGCGTGGAGGTGCTGCACCAGTCCGAGGCGGTCGCCGAAGGCACCGAGACCATCCGCTTCACGCTGTGCAGCGCCGGGCGCGATGTCGCCAGCGGCACGCTGCAGGTGCGTGCCGACGCGCCGCAAGCCGGAGCCTTGCCATGCTGAGCTGGCTGTGGCGGCGCCAGGCGCCGCTGGATACGGAATGGTCCAGCCGCGAAGAGCGCGGCAGCATCACGCTGCTGCGCGTCATGACGTGGATCTCGCTGGCGCTGGGCCGGCCCGCCGGGCGCGTGGTGCTGCGCGCGATCGCCGCCTATTTCATGCTGTTCGCGCCGGCGGCGCGCCATGCCTCGCGCGCATACCTGGACCGCGTGCTCGGACGCCAGGCCGGCTGGAGCGACGGCTACCGGCACGTGTTCACCTTCGCCTCGACCATCCACGACCGCATCTACCTGCTCAACGGCCGCTTCGACCTGTTCGATATCCGCCTGCATGGCGAGCACCTGCTGGAAGCGGCGATAGCGCGCGGCCGCGGCGCCATCCTGCTGGGCGCGCACCTGGGCAGCTTCGAGGTAGTGCGCGCGCTTGGTCGGCGCCATCCGGACATGGAGGTTGCGATCACCATGTATGAAGAGAACGCGCACAAGCTCAACGACGTGCTGCAGTCGATCAACCCGGCGATGCGCCAGGACGTGATCGCGCTGGGCCGCTTCGACACCATGCTGCGCGTGCGCGACTACCTGGACCGCGGCTATATGATCGGCATGCTGGCCGACCGCACGCTGTCGCAGCGCGCCACCGACCCTGTACAGCAGTGCGATTTCCTCGGCGCGCCGACGGGCTTCCCCACCGGCCCGCTGCGCATGGCGGCCATGCTGCGGCGGCCGGTGTTCTTCATCACCGGCCTGTACCGCGGCGG
Organism: Cupriavidus sp. WGlv3; assembly: GCF_023952475.1. GTDB lineage: Bacteria > Pseudomonadota > Gammaproteobacteria > Burkholderiales > Burkholderiaceae > Cupriavidus > Cupriavidus phytorum. The sequence goes on along the minus strand of NZ_JALHRX010000008.1, from coordinate 240,207 downwards.
CAACCGCTACGATGTCCATTTCGTGCCGCTGGCGGATTTCACCGAGACCGCGCGCGGCCAGCGCGAAACCGCGGTGCAGGCGGCGCTGGCGGACTACGTGCGACTGCTGGAGCGGTTCAGCCGCGGCGCCCCGTACAACTGGTTCAACTTCTATGACTTCTGGCACGCCGGCCCGCCGCTGTCCGAGCAGCCGCCGCCGGGCAACGAGCCCTAACCCGTGAGCCGCCTCTGATGTGCTTCTCCGCGCGCCCTATCCGCTATCTGTCGTCGACCCTGCTGGCGAGCGCCCTGCTTGCGCTGGCGCCGCTGACGGCCACGGCCGCACCCGCTGCGCCGCCGGCCACCGCCGCGTTCGGCGTCGACCAGCTGATGTCCACGCTGGCGCAGCGCAAGTCCGGGCGCGTGCTGTTTACCGAGACCAAATACCTGGCGCTGCTCGACAAGCCGGTGCAGTCCTCGGGCGAACTGCGCTTCACCGCACCCGACCACCTGGAAAAGCGCACGCTCTCGCCCAAGGCGGAAAACCTGGTGCTGCACGGCGACATGCTGACGGTCGAGCGCGACGGCAAGCGCTACACGCTGCCGCTGCAGAACTACCCCGAAATCGCCGCCTTTATCGAGAGCATCCGCGCCACGCTGGCCGGCAACCGCGATGCGCTGGAGCGCTATTACAAGCTCGGCGTCGAGGGCCGTGCCAGCCGCTGGACGCTGACGCTGACGCCGGCGGACTCGCGCATGGCCGCGGCCGTCAGCCAGGTGCGCATCGAGGGCCGGCAGGATGTGCTGGACCAGGTCGAGATTCGCCAGGCCGACGGTGACCGCTCGGTGATGAAGATCCGCCCGGCCGCGAGCCGATGAGCGCGGCACCGCGCCGCCTGGCGCTGGCATTGTGGGTGCTGGCACTGCTGGCCTGCGCCGCGGTCGTCAGCCGCACCAGCTTCACTGCCGACCTGTCCGCCTTCCTGCCGCGGTTGCCCAGCGCCGAGCAGCAGTTGCTGGTGAACCAGCTGCGCGACGGGCTGGTATCGCGCCTGATCCTGGTCGGCATCGAAGGCGGCGATGCCGAGGGCCGCGCCAGGATCTCGCGCGCGATGGCGGCGCAACTTCGCGGCGACCGGCGCTTCGCGTCGGTGCAGAACGGCGAGCCGGTCAACCAGGCGGCGGACCGCGAATACGTGTTCGCGCACCGCTACCTGCTCAGCCCGGAGATCACGCCGGAGCGTTTCAGCGAACACGGGCTGGCCCAGGCGGTGAATGATTCTTTCGCACTGCTGGCCTCTTCCGCCGGGCTCTTCACCAAGTCATTGCTGCCGCGCGATCCGACCGGCGAGGTCGCGGCGATGCTGGCGCAGCTCGATGCCGGCCAGCGCGTGCCGATGCATGCCGGCGCGTGGGCCTCGCGCGACGGCAAGCGCGCACTGCTGCTGGCGCAGACCGCCGGCGCGGGCTCGGATACCGATGCGCAGGCAGAGGCGATGGCGTTCGTGCAGCAAGCCTTTGCCAGCGCCGCCGCGGCCGGCCCCTACCAGCTGGTGATGACGGGCCCGGGCGTGTTCTCGGTCAAGGCGCGCGACACCATCCGGCACGACGTCGAGCGGCTCTCGACCATCGGGCTGGCCATCATCGTCACGCTGCTGCTGGCGGTGTACCGCTCGGTGCCGCTGCTGGTGCTTGGGCTGGTGCCCGTGCTCAGCGGCGCGCTGGCAGGCATTGCCGCGGTCAGCCTGGGTTTTGGCGGTGCGGTGCATGGCCTGACGCTGGGCTTCGGCACCACGCTGATCGGCGAAGCGGTCGACTATTCGATCTACCTGTTCGTGCAGTCCGCGCAGTACACGCGCAATGGCCGGCGCGACGAACGCGCCTGGCTGGGCGGCTTCTGGCCGACGGTGCGCCTGGGGGTGCTGACTTCGGTGTGCGGCTTTGCGTCGTTGCTGCTGTCGGGCTTCCCGGGGCTGGCGCTGCTGGGCCTGTATTCGATCGCGGGGCTCGCCACCGCCGCGCTGGTCACGCGCTTCGTGCTGCCGCAGCTGGTGCCGGCCACGCTGCAGCTGCGCGACGTCGCCCCACTGGGCCGCAAGCTGCAATGGCTGGCCGCGCGCGCGCCCCGGCTGCGCTGGCTGGTGCTGCTGCTTGTAGTGGGCGCCTGCGTGGTGCTGGTCCAGCATCGCGGCACGCTGTGGGGCCGGGAACTGCAGGCGCTGAGCCCGGTATCGGCCAGCGACCAGGCGCTCGACACCTCGCTGCGCGAGAACCTGGGCGCACCGGACGTGCGCTACCTGGTGGTGGTGTCGGGGCCGGACCAGGAAGCCGTGCTGCAGGGCGCGGAGCGCGTCGCGCATGAACTGGAACCGCTGGTGGCGCAGAACTTTATCGGCGGCTACGAGAGCCCGGCGCGCTACCTGCCCAGCGCCGCCACCCAGCGCGAGCGCCAGGCCAGCCTGCCGCCTCCTGATGTGCTGGCGCAGCGACTGCATGCTGCCATCGCCGGCCAGCCGGTGCGCGCATCGGTATTCGCGCCCTTCCTGGCGCAGGCCGAAGCGGCCCGCACCGGGCCCCTGCTGCAGCGCGAGAGCCTGCGCGGCACCTCGATGGCGCTGGCGGTCGACGCGCTGCTGGTGCAACGCAACGGCCGCTGGAGCGCGACGCTGCCGCTGCGCGCGCCGGTGCATGCGCCGAGCCATGCCAGCGCGGCCGACGGTGTCGACAGCGCCGCGGTGCGCGCGGCGATCCAGCGGGCCGGCGTGGCCGATACGCTGTTCGTCGATCTGAAGGGCGAATCGGACCGGCTCTATGCCAGCTACCTGCGCGAGGCCCTGCTGCTGTCGCTGGCCGGACTGCTGGCGATCATCGCCCTGCTGGCGCTGGCGCTGCGCTCGCCGCGCCGGGTGCTGGCGACGGTACTGCCGCTGGCCGCCGCCGCGGTGGTGGTGCTGGGCGGCCTGGCGGCGCTGGGCCAGCCGCTGACGCTGCTGCACCTGGTGGGGCTGCTGCTGCTGGCCGCGGTCGGCTCCAACTACGCGCTATTCTTTAATGGCCCGGCGGCAGACGGCCAGGCGGCTGGCGCTTCGCCGCACACGCTGGTGTCGCTGCTGCTGGCCAACCTGACCACGGTCGCCGCGTTCGGCCTGCTGTCGCTGTCGAGCCTGCCGCTGCTGCAGGCCTTCGGCCTGACGGTCGGCCCCGGCGCCGTGCTGGCGCTGTGGTTTGCGGCCATCCTCGCGCCCGCGGCCTCGCCCGCGGCAGCGGCGAAGGCCGGGAGTGCAACATGAAGCCGCTATCCGCACCGGGCGTTGCCCTGCCCGAGGGTTCTCCCAGCCGCCCCTGGCGGCCCACCCCGCTGCTCTATGGCGCCGCCGCGATGCATGTGGGTGCCGTCGGCGCGATGCTCGCTTATCCGCAAGGCCTGGGCTGGGGCCTGGCCGGCATCGGCGCATCCCATGTCGCGATGTGCGCGGCCGGCCTGTGGCCGCGCAGCACCTGGCTCGGCCCCAACCTGCTGCGGCTGCCGCCATCGGCCGAAGGCTGCGTGGCGCTGACCTTCGACGATGGCCCCAACCCAGACCTGACGCCGCGGGTGCTCGACCTGCTGGACCAGCACGGCGCCAGCGCGACGTTTTTCTGCATCGGCGAGCGCGCCGCGGCGCATCCCGAACTGTTGCGCGAGATCGTGCGCCGCGGCCACGCCGTGGAAAACCACAGCATGTACCACCGGCTGCACTTCTCCACGTTCGGGCCCGGCCGCATGCAGCACGATATCGCCGCCGCGCAGCAGGTGCTGACGCAGATCACCGGCCAGGCGCCGCGCTTTTTCCGCGCCCCGGCAGGGCTGCGCAATCCCTTCCTGGAGCCGGTGCTGTGCCGGCTCGGGCTGCAACTGGCGGCCTGGACCCGGCGCGGCTTCGATACCCTCAGCGGCAACCACGCCGCGCGCGTGGCCCGGCGCCTGGCCGGCAGGCTGGCCGCGCGCGACATCCTGCTGCTGCACGACGGCAACCCCGGCCTGGACCCTGCCGGCCATCCCCATTGCACCACCGTGCTGCCGGGCCTGCTGGCCGCGATCGATCGCGCCGGACTGCGCTGCGTGACGCTGCGCGCCGCGGTGCCGCCGGGCTGAGCCGCCGCGGCTTGTTACAATTGCCGCTGCCTTCAGAGATTCCTTCCATTCGCCTCACCGAAGCTGTGTCCCCGCTCCTGTTCTCGCATTTCACGGCCACCAGCTGCCTCGGCGCCGGCCTCGACGCCACGCTGGCGGCGCTGCGCGCGCAGCGCGGCGGCCTGGCGCCGTGCCGCTTCGGCGACGTCGCCCTTGATACCTATGTCGGCGAAGTCGCCGGCCTGGACGCCGTCACGTTGCCGGCCGCGCTGGCCGAGTTCGACTGCCGCAACAACCGGCTGGCGCAGCTGGCGCTGGAGCAGGACGACTTTGCCGCACGCGTGCGCGAGGCGGCGGCACGCTACGGCGCCCACCGCATCGGGGTCTTTCTCGGCACCAGCACCGCGGGCGTGCTGCAGACGGAACTGGGCTACCGCCAGCGCGATCCGGCCAGCGGCGCGCTGCCGTCGGACTTCCACTATGGCGGCACGCACAACCCCTACTCGCTGCCGGCGTTCCTGCGGCAGCAGCTGGGCCTGGCCGGGCCCGCGGCGGCGGTGTCGTCGGCGTGCTCGTCCGGCGCCAAGGTGTTCAGTTCGGCGCGGCGCATGCTGGAGGCCGGGCTGATCGATGCGGCGGTGGTGGGCGGCGTCGACTCGCTGTGCCACACCACGCTGTACGGCTTCAATGCGCTGGAGCTGTTGTCGCGCCAGCCGTGCCGGCCCTACGACGTGGCCCGCAACGGCATCTCGATCGGCGAGGGCGCAGTGTTCGGCCTGCTCGAGCGCGTGACCGGCACGGTGCCGGACGATGCCATCCTGCTGGCCGGCATCGGCGAATCGAGCGACGCCCACCATATGTCGACGCCACACCCCGCAGGGCTCGGCGCGCGCATGGCAATGGCGCAGGCGCTGGCCGGCGCAGGCGTCGCGCCCGCGCAGGTCGGCTACGTCAACCTGCACGGCACCGCCACGCGCAGCAACGACGCCGCCGAAGCGCTGGCCATGGCCGCGGTGCTGCCCGGCACGCCGTGCAGCTCGACCAAGGGCGCCACCGGCCATGCGCTGGGCGCGGCCGGCGCGCTCGAGGCGGTGATCTGCGCGCTGGCGCTGCGCCACGGCCTGGTGCCGGCCGGCATCAACACCACGCAGCCAGACCCGGCGCTCGACGTGAACTACCAGCTCGCCAACCAGGACACGCCCTTGCGCTTCGCGATGAGCAATGCGTTCGGTTTCGGTGGATCCAACTGCAGCCTGCTGTTCGCCCGTGCGGACGCGGTTGCTCACTGAGCCAGCGCCATGCCCCAGCCCGTCTATCTCGAAAGCATCGGCCTGCTCGGCCCTGGCCTGAGCGGCTGGCAGCAGGCCAGCGCGGTGCTCGCCGGGCGCACGCCCTATGCGCACGCCGCCACCGAGCTGCCGCTGCCCGTCGGCCTGCCCCCGGCCGAGCGCCGCCGCACCGGCCCCACCGTCCGGCTGGCGCTGGGCGTCGGCCAGCAGGCGGTGGCGGCCAGCGGCTGCGATGCCGCGCAGCTGCCGACGGTCTTTACCTCGTCCAGCAGCGATGGCCACAACTTCCATGCCATCTGCGAAGCGCTGGCGCAGCCCGAGCCGCTGATGTCGCCCACGCGCTTCCACAACTCCGTGCACAACGCGACTGCCGGCTACTGGTCGATCGCCGCCGGCGCGATGCGCGCCTCCAACGTGCTGTGCGCGATGGATGGCAGCTTTGGCGCGGGGCTGCTGGAAGGCGTGCTGCAGGCCAGCGCCGATGCCGAGCCCTGCCTGCTGATTGCCTATGACACCGGCTATCCGGAGCCGCTGCACAGCTGCCGGCCGATTCCCGACCCGTTCGGCGTGGCCCTGCTGCTCGCGCCGCAACCGAGCGCGCGCTCGCTGGCGCGTATTGAGGTGTCGCTGACGCAGGCGCTGGCCACCGCGATGCCGGACGCCGCGCTCGAAGCACTGCGCCAGTCGGCCCCGGCCGCGCGCGTGCTGCCGCTGCTGGCCGCCATCGCCCGCGGCGAGACCGGCACGGTGGTGCTGGATTATCTGGACACGCTGCGGATCGAAGCCGAAGTCACCAGCCTCGGCAGCCAGGCCCATGCCTGAAGCGATCAGGGACCGCGCCTGGATCGCGGCGCGCATTCCGCACCAGGGCAGCATGTGCCTGCTCGACGGCGTGGTGGCGTGGGACGCGGCATCAATCCGCTGCACGGCAACCAGCCACACGCATGCGGAGAATCCGTTGCGTGCGCAGGGCCGGCTGGCAGCGGTGTGCGGGATCGAATATGCCGCGCAGGCCATGGCCGTGCATGGCGCCCTGCTGGCCGAGGCCGCGCAGGCAGGCGGCGCGCCGCAGCGCCCGCGCACGGGCTATCTTGCGAGCGTGCGCAAGCTGGTGCTGCAGGTGGAACGGCTCGACGACATCGCGGCGCCGCTGGAAGTCTCGGCGGAGCGCATCAGCGGCGAAGGTGCCAGCGTGCTCTACGCCTTTGCAGTCAGCGCCGCGGGACGTACGCTGCTGACGGGTCGCGCGGCGGTCATTCTCGATGCCGCCGCGCTTGGCGCTGACGCCGGCTGAAGCCTGCCGGCCAGCGCCCTCGCTTCAACGCGCCGGCAGGATCTTGCCCGACACCGTACCGAAGCCGACGCGATAGCCGTCGCCCTGGCAGTAGCCGGTCATGATCACGTCGTCGCCGTCCTGCAGGAAGCTGCGCTGGCTGCCATCGGCCAGCGTCAGCGGCTCGGCGCCGTTGCGGGTCAGCTCGAGCAGGCTGCCGTAAGAGTCCAGCGTGGTGCCGCTGATCGTGCCCGAGCCCATCAGGTCGCCCACGCGCACGTTGCAGCCCGACACCGTGTGGTGCGCCAGCTGCTGCGCCATGGTCCAGTACATCGCCTTGAAATTGGTGCGGCAGATGGTGCTGGGGGCCGCTGCGCCCGCGGGCTGCAGCGCGACTTCCAGCGCGATGTCGTAGGCGTTCTTGTCCTGTTGCTGCAGGTAGGGCAGCGGCTCGGGCGATTGCGCGGGATTGTCGCGGCGGAACGGCTCGAGCGCTTCCATGGTGACCACCCACGGCGAGATCGAGGTGCCGAAGCCCTTGCTGTTGAACGGCCCCAGCGGCACGTATTCCCATTGCTGGATATCGCGCGCGCTCCAGTCGTTGAGCAGCACCATGCCGAACATATGCGCCGGCGCGTCGGCGGTGCTGACGGGCTCGCCCAGGGCCGAGGGCTTGCCGACGATAAAACCCATCTCCAGCTCGAAATCCAGCTTGCGGCAGGCGCTGAAGACCGGGCGCGCCTCGTTCGGCAGCTTGATCTGGCCATTGGGGCGATGCAGCGGCGTGCCGCTCACCACCACCGAGCTGGCGCGGCCGTTGTAGCCGATCGGGATTTCCAGCCAGTTCGGCAGCAGCGCATTGTCCGGATCGCGGAACATGCGACCGACGTTGGTGGCGTGCTCCTTCGACGAATAGAAGTCCGTGTAGCCCGGGATCTCGACCGGCAGGTGCAGGGTCGCGGCCGACATCGGCACCAGCGCCCGGTCGCGCAAGGCGGCGTTGTCGCGCAACGCGGCGTCCGCACCGGACAGCAGCGCCGTCAGGCGCCGGCGCGTTTCGCTCCAGACCGGCTGGCCCAGCGCGATGAAGCGATTGAGACTGGTCGCGGCAAAGGTGCCCCGGGCCGCTTCAGGCAGCAGGCCCGCCTGGTCCAGCGCGTTGAGGTCCACGACCTGGTCACCGATGGCAACGCCGACTCTGAGCGCCTGGCCTTGGGTGGAAAACACGCCGTAGGGCAGGTTTTGCAGCGAAAAATGGGTGTTGCCGTCGTTGGCGCTGTCGATCCAGCTGGTTTGGGGGGCGGTCATCGGGATACTCCGAAAATTTTGGTGGCACTTGTCACATGCGGTGACGCGTCACGCCTGGCGGGCGCCTGCCCTCTCCCCCGGTCTCTCTCCCGCTTGCGGGAGAGGCGAGAAAACCGGGCGGGCCAGGCGGCCGGGATTAGCGGGTGTTCGGGTTGAAATGCTTCTTCAGGCCTTGCCAGCAGGTGTAGTACTCCTGCTGCAGCGACGCCGACTGCGCCGCGTACGGCGTCGGGCGGATCACGCCCGGTGTTTCGAACATGAACGCCATGGTGTTTTCGATATGGTGCGGCGTCGAGGTGTCGGCAACGCTGGCCTTCTCGAACGTCTCCGCATCCGGGCCGTGACCGCTCATGCAGTTGTGCAGGCTGGCACCGCCGGGCGCGAAGCCTTCGGCCTTGGCGTCATAGACGCCGGAGATCAGGCCCATGAACTCGCTGGCGATATTGCGGTGGAACCAGGGCGGGCGGAACGAGTCCTGCATGGCCAGCCAGCGCGGCCCGAAGATGACGAAGTCGATGGTGTCGACGCCCGGCGTATCCGATGGCGACTGCAGCACCAGGAAGATCGACGGGTCCGGATGGTCGTAGCTGATCGAGCCAATGGTGTTGAAGCGGCGCAGGTCGTACTTGTACGGCGCGTAGTTGCCGTGCCAGGCCACCACGTCGAGCGGCGAGTGGCCGATGTCGGCGCGCCACAGGTTGCCCTGGAACTTGGCCACCAGCTCGAAGCTGCCCTCACGGTCTTCATAGCTGGCCACCGGCGAGAGGAAGTCGCGCGGGTTGGCCAGGCCGTTCGAGCCGATCACGCCCAGGTCAGGCAGCCGGAACAGCGCGCCGTAGTTCTCGCAGATATAGCCGCGCGCCTCGCCGTCGGGCAGTTCCACGCGGAAGCGCACGCCGCGCGGGATCACCACGATCTCGTGCGGCTCGACTTCCAGGCGGCCGAGTTCGGTCACCATCAGCAGCCGGCCCTGCTGCGGCACGATCAGCATCTCGCCGTCGGCGTTGTAGAAGAAACGGTCCTGCATCGAGCGGTTGGCCAGGTACAGGTGGATGCCGCAGCCGGTCATCGCCTCCGGGCCGCCATTGCCGGCCATGGTGACGATGCCATCGACAAAGTCGGTCGGCACGGACGGCATCGCCGGCGGGCTCCAGCGCATCTGGTTCGGCGACGGCGGCACCTGGTCGAAGCGGCTCAGGAAACGCGACTGTTCGACCAGGGTGAACGGCTTGTGCATTGCCGCCGGGCGGATGCGGTACAGCCACGAGCGGCGGTTGTGCGCGCGCGGCGCCGTGAACGCCGTGCCCGACAACTGCTCGGCATACAGGCCATAGGGTGCGCGCTGGGGTGAGTTCTGGCCCACCGGCAGTGCGCCCGGCAGGGCCTCGGTGGCGAATTCGTTGGCGAAGCCGGACATATATCCGTGCTCGGCAAGCTGGGTATGCGTGAGGTCCATGGTGTGTCTTGCGTCTCCGGGTGGGTCCATCAGCGCAGCGCTGGCCGCACGGCGCTTGAATTACGTATTGCGCAATGAATTTACCATATCGTAATCTTCGGAGCCGGACGTGTCAAACCGCGGTTGCGCGCGGGCAGCACGCGTCGCTCTTGCAGTTGTAGGCGGCGAACCGGGAAATTGGGAGGATGCCGCTGGCGGGCGCCGGAGCGGCTGGAACACGGGAAGGCTTGAAAGCGCCGGCTCAGGCAGTCAGGCCTGCGGCGTCATGGCTGTCCGGTGCCAGAAACGGCTCTCGGGACAAAAGCGGCTCGGCGCGCGCCGGAGGGCACGCGCCGCTTGCGGTGGGTGGCCTGGAGGCCTGCTGCCGAACCGGCCCGCACAAGCGTGCGACCGGCAGGCAGAAGGCGAATCAGACCGGTTTGTGGCCCTCGCCGGTACCGGGGCCGAAACTGCCGCCGGAGGCCGGTGTCGCGGCCGGTGCCGGCGCGCTGCCAGCGGGCTGGCCGGCCATCGAGGCAGCGGTCACGCCGCCGTTGCGGCTGGCAATGAAAGCGTTGACGTCGGCGGCAAGGTGCTGCGGCGCCAGCACCACTTCCAGGCCCAGCGCCTCGCAAGCCGCCAGGAAGGTCGACATGCGGGGGTCGGCCTGGCCTGATTCTGCCCGGAGGTAGGCCTCCCGGGAAATGCCCGCCTTGCGGGCGACGTCCTCCTGCTTGAGCTTGCGCGCGCGGCGCAGCGCCCGCAATTGCCGGAACGGTTCGCTAGCGCCTCTCGGCACGGCTGTACTGTTCATGTCGGTCTCCAGTCACCAGTGAAAAAAAGTGCGCGGACGTGCATTCGAGTATAGAGCACGCAAAGCGTTCCGTATGTAACCGCCGGAACACTTTGTGCAGATTTCTTGCTGGCCCGTCATCTTGCGCCGGCATCTACCGGGAGGCGCCCATCCAAGCGTCGGACAGAGCACAACCCCTTCGCGCCGCCTTGACATTAACGGGCCCTCGGAACTTGCGTTGACGTCACATGCATAGCTGTATGACGTTATGGCCTCCCCAGCACAACAACGCAAGTCGGGGCAACTACCATGCATCCGGTTTCGTTGACAAACCGACCGGTCGTGCTATTCTTCGCTGCATGCAGAAAGGACACCTCACCCGCAAAGCCATCATCGAGCAGGCGCTGGACGCCGCCGCCAAGGTCGGCTTCGAGCAGTTGTCGCTGGCTACGCTGGCGGCCGACACCAATATGTCCAAGAGCGGCCTGTATGCGCACTTCAAGTCCAAGGAGATGCTGCAGCAGGCGGTGCTGGACCTGGCGGTGGAGCGCTTCGGCGACATCGTGATCCGGCCGGCAATGCGCCAGCCGCGCGGCATGCCGCGGCTGCAGGCGCTGTTCGAGGGCTACCTGGAATGGCTGGGCGGCACGGTGACGCAGGGACGGTGCCTGTTTACGGCGCTGGGGCAGGAGTATCGCGACCGGCCCGGCTCGATCCGCGACCTGGTGGTGCAGTCGCTGAAGGACTGGCACAGCACCGTCGCGCGGGTGGTGGGGGACGCCATCGAAGAAGGCCAGTTCGGGCCGCACGTCGACCCGCGCCAGTTCGCCTTCGAGCTGTCCGGCATCGGCATGGCCTTCCAGCAGTCGTTCAAGCTGCTGGGGCGGCAGGATGCGGAAGCGATGGCACGGCACGCCTTTGCGGCCCTGGTTGCGCGCGCCGCGGCAGGCGCGCCTCATGCCGCGGGGACATGACATCGGCGCCGGCGCTATCCCGCCGGCGGGCAGCAAACCGCTCCGGCGGGCTTTTTTTGTACCGAAAAAAGCACGACTGGTCGGTCTTTAAAGAAGCGCGAGACGCCGCCGGTCCGCCCGGTTCCGATGACGCCGCGCAATCCAGAATCCATTGGAGGTGCAGGTCGTGACGCAAGCAGTCTCTTCTCCTTCCCCGGTTTCCCCTTCTCCCGCCGTGGCGGCGGCGGCATTGCGCACCACCGATGCCTCGCCTCCAGTCAGCCGCGAGGGCACCTTGCAGCGTGCCCTGATGGGCCTGCAGCGCTTGCGCTGGCAAGCCGGCAGCGTGCTGATGCCTGCGGCGACGGCACGCCGGCTCGAGCGCATCTGGTTCTGCCCGCCGCGGGGTGCCGCCACCTCCGCTGCCCGGCATGCGCTGGACAGCGCGCGCGCAGACTGGGCCCTGGTCACCGGCCATGGGCCCAGCCGGCGCGTGCGGGTCTACCGCTGGGGCAGCGCCGGGCCGGTGGTGCTGCTCGCCCATGGCTGGGGCGGCCATGCAGGCCAGTGGCATGCGGTGATCGACGGCTTGCTGGCGGCGGGCATGCGGGTCGTCGCCTTCGATGCGCTGTCGCACGGTGCCTCCGATGCCGGCACTCGCGGCGCCGCCCAGACTTCGGTGCTCGAGATGTCGCGCTCGCTGCTGGCGGCAGCGTGGCATGCCGGCCCGGTCCATGCCGTGGTGGCGCATTCCCTCGGCGGCGCGGCGGCGGCGCTGGCGTTGCGCGAAGGCCTGCCGGCACGCGCCGCGGTGCTGCTGGGCACGCCCGCCGACATGCGCGCGGCATGCGCCGCGCTGGCGTGGCAACTGGGCGTGGCGCCGGCCGTGCTGGGCCGCATGCAGCGCCACAGCGAACGCTGGCTGGGCTTGCCATGGTCGGCCTTCAACGTGCCGGACCTGGGCCGCGTCCGCCCGGTGCCACCGACGCTGGTGATCCATGACCGCGACGACAAGGAAGTGCGCTGGGAAGACGGCGCGGCCATCGCTGGCGCCTGGCCTGGCGCGCGGCTGGAGACCACCACCGGCCTCGGTCATCGCCGCATCCTGCGCGATCCCGCGGTGATCCAGCGCATCGCCGAATTCATCCGGCCGCCATCCGGGCCGCGCCAGCTGCCGGTATCCGCCAGCCTGGCCGTGGCCTGAACCCGGAGACCATCATGTACCTGGTAAGCAACGATATGACCGCCACCCTGCCCGCCCGCAGCTCGCTGCGGCTGGTCGCCGGGCCCGGCGAGCGGGTGGCGGTGCGCTGCACCGCCGGCGAGCTGTGGCTGATCCGCGATGGCGATCCGAAGGACACGGCGTTGATGGCAAGCGAGTGCTTTACCTTGTCCGACGCCGGCCATGTCGAGCTGTATGCGATCACCGCCGCTTCTCTGCATGTCACCCGCTGCAAGGCGGCACCGGACCCCGCTCGCGACGCATGGCGACAGCGGCTATGGCGCTGGCTGGGTCCGCGCAGCCACGGCTATACCGGCGCCGGGCACTGACCCGAGCCATTGCCCTCGACCCGCCGCCCCGTCTGCCATCCGCCGGCAGCCCCCTGCTTGCTTGCCGCGCACGCGCGTTTGCGGATGGGGTACGGGTCATGGCGGTTAATTGCGCAATTGCCGTTGGCAAAACGTCGTTAAGCTTGCCCCCGCGCGCCGGATACCGCCCGGCGCAGCGTCAGCCCGCATCCTCCAGCAGCATCTCGCGCAACCGGAACTTCTGGATCTTGCCGGCAGGCGTGGCCGGCAGCGCATCCCGCACCACCAGTTTCTCGGGAATGTATTGCAGCGCCATCTTCTGCTGTCTGAGCCAGTCGACCATGCCGGCCAGGTCGATGGACTGCCCTGCCCGCGGCACGACAAACGCGCACGCACGCTCGCCGAGGCGCGCATCGGGATAGGCCACGATCGCCACCTGCGCCACCGCGGGATGCCGGTACAGCAGGGTCTCGACTTCCAGCACGGGAATGTTCTCGCCGCCACGGATGATCACGTCCTTGCTGCGGCCGGCGATGCGCAGGTAACCGTCCGCGTCCAGCCGGGCCAGGTCGCCGGTGTCGAACCAGCCGTCGGCATCGGTCCCGTTCAGTTGCGGGCGCTTCAGGTAGCCGCCGAAGTTGGAGCAGGCGCGCACCAGCAGCCGGCCGGTCGCGCCCACGGGCACGTCCGCGTCGGTGCCGTCGACCACGCGGATCGCCACGCCGGGCAGCGGGCGGCCGTCGGTGGTCGACGCGCGCTCGTCGCTGTCCTCGGGCAGCGTGGTGGTGACCGCGCCGTTCTCGGTCATGCCCCATGCCGACACGATGTGTGCGCCCAGCGCCTGCCGTGCCTGCTCGACCAGCGTGCCCGGAATCGGCGCGCCCGCGCACAGGAAGATCCGCAGGCTCGGCACCGGCACGCCGGACCCGGCCACCACGCGCGCCAGGTCGGTCAGGAATGGGGTGGAACCCATGGTAAAGGTCACACCCTCGTCGCGGATCAGCGCGGCGGCGCGCGCGGGATCCCAGATGTCCTGCAGCACCGCATGCGCGCCCAGCATCACCGGCATCATCAGGCCATACATGAAGCCGGTCTGGTGCGCCATCGGCGAGGCCATCAGCACCACGTCGTTGCCGGTGAGATGCAGCCGGCCGGCATAGGCGACGATGTTGGAGAACAGCGTGTTGGCGGTATGCATCACGCCCTTGGGCTCGCCGGTGGTGCCGGAGGTGTAGATCAGCTGCGTGACGTCATCCGGACCGGGGCGGCTGCGCAGCAGGATGGCGGCGGCTTCGGCGTCGTCTTCCCAGTGCGGGACGCTCAGCAGCGCCTCGAAGCTGTCGTCGCCATCGCCATCGACCACCACGGCATGGCGCAGCGCGGGCAGCGCATCGCGCAAACCCCGCAGCATCTGCGCATGATCGAAACCGCGGAAGGCCTTCGGCACGACCACCACCTTGCTTTGCGCGTGCACCAGCATGAACGACAGCTCGCGCTCGCGGAAGATCGGCATGACCGGATTGAGCACCGCGCCCAGCCGCGCGCAGGCCAGGTACAGCACGCTCAGGTGCCAGCCGTTGGGCAGCTGGCACGAGACCACGTCGCCGGCAACGATGCCGAGGCGGGAAAGCCCTAGCGCCACGCGATCGGCCATGCGCGCCAGCTCCCGCCAGGTGAAGCGCGTCACGTGCTGACGGTCGATGCTGAGCGCCGTCAGCGCGGGGGCGTCGGGCCGCTCGCGCACGCAGGCGGCAAGATAGTCGTTGATGGTACGGTCCTGCCAGTGCCCGGCGGCAATGCTGGCGGCACGGCGCGGCGCGATCAGTACGGCGTCGAAATCCATGGCGGTCTCCTCGTTGTTGTGTGCTGCCCAGTCGTTGCATCAGGCGCGCGTCAGGCCGGCACCGCTTCGCGCCCGGCGCGGGTGCGCGCGATGATGGTCTTCATGATCTGCGGGGTGCCGTCGCCGATCTGGAAGCCGAGCACATCGCGCAGGCGCTGCTCCATCACGCCGCGGTCGTAGCCGCCATGGCCGAAGCACAGCAGGCACTGGTGCACCGCGTCGTAGGCCAGCTTCGGCGCCCACCACTTGCACATCGCGGCTTCGGCGGTATGCGGCAGGCCGCGGTCCTTCAGCCATAGCGTCTGCAGGCACAGCAGCCGCGCGCCCTGCACCTGGGTCTCGAAGTCTGCCAGCGGGTGCGACACGCCCTGGAATGCCGACAGCGGCTTGCCGAAGGCCTGGCGTTCCGCCACATAGGTCCAGGTCTCGTCCAGCGCGGCCTGCGCGACCGCCAGCACCTGCAGCCCGATCAGCGCGCGCGAGAAATCGAAGCCCTGCATCACCTGCACGAAGCCCTCGCCTTCCTTGCCCAGCAGGTGGCTGGCCGGCACGCGCACATTCTCGAAGAAGATCGAGCCGCGTCCGATTGCGCGCTGGCCATGGCAGTCGAAGCGGTTGCGGGTGATGCCCGGCAGGTCCATCGGCACCAGCAGCGCCGACACGCCGCGCGCGCCGGCCTCCACCGAGCCGCTGCGCGCGAATACCACCGCGGCATCGGCCTGGTCGGCGGCGGAGATCGAGGTCTTCTCGCCGTTGAGCACGTAGGCGTCGCCGTCGCGTTCCATGCGCAGGCGCAGGCTGGCAGCGTCTGAGCCCCCGCGTGGCTCGGTCAGTGCGATCGCCAGCAGCGCTTCGCCGCGCGTCAGGCGCTGCAGCCACGGGCCTGCGATTTCCGGCCGCGCGTGGTGCGCCAGGATCTGCCCGTTCAGCGAAGCCAGCAGGTTGATATACGACAGGCTCAGGTCGGCGCGCGCCACCGCTTCGTGGATCACGCCCGCCGCGAGCGAGCCCATGCCCTGCCCGCCATACGGTTCCGGCAGCTCGGGCGCGATAAAGCCCATCTCGCCCATCTCGCGCATCAGCGCGCGGTCCAGCACGCGGGTCCGGTCGCGCTCCAGGCAGCCGGGCGCGACGCGCGCGTCGGCAAAGCGGCGCGCGTGTTCCGCCAGCGCCATCAGGTCTTCGTCAAGGTAAGGGTTCATGGTCTTCTCCGCACGGTCCGGTCGGCTTACTTCGCGTACTTGCGGAAGTCCGGCTTGCGCTTTTCCTGGAAGGCGCGCACGCCCTCGCGCGATTCCTCGGTGTCGTAATAGAGCTTGAGCGCGTACATGCCCATGCCGGCGATGCCGCCCTGGTGCGCGGTGTCCATGTTGAAGGAGCGCTTGGCGATGGCGAGCGCGGTCGGGCTCTTGTCCAGGATCTCGTCGCACCACTTCTGCACTTCGGCGTCGAGCTGCTCGTGCGGCACCACGGCGTTGACCAGCCCCATCGCCAGCGCTTCGGCAGCGGTGTAGCGGCGGCACAGGTACCAGATCTCGCGCGCCTTCTTTTCGCCGACCACGCGTGCGAGGAAGGCGGTGCCATAGCCGGGATCGACCGAGCCGACCCTGGGCCCGACCTGCCCGAACACGGCCTGGTCCGAGGCGATGGTGAAATCGCAGATCGTGCACAGCACGTTGCCGCCGCCGATGGCATAGCCCTGCACGCGCGCGATCACCGGCTTGGGCACGTCGCGGATGGCGTTGTGCAGCTCTTCCATCGGCAGGCCGATGGTGCCGCGGCCGTCGTACTGGCCTTCGTGCGCGGACTGGTCGCCGCCGGTGCAGAAGGCCTTGTCGCCGGCGCCGGCCAGCACGATCGCGCCGATCTCGCGGTCATAGCCGGCGCGGTTGATGGCGTGGATCAGCTCGTCGCAGGTGCGGCCGCGGAAGGCATTCATCTTTTCCGGGCGGTTGATGATGATCCAGGCCGCGCCGTTGCGCACGTCATAGCGGATGTCTTCGTATTGCATGGTCGTCTCCGTTGTCTTGGTTGTGATGGCTGGCGCTCAGCCGTTCATGGTCAGCCCGCCCGACACGCTCAGCACCTGGCCGGTGATGAAGGCGGCGTCGTCGCCGGCAAAGAACAGCACCGCGCCGGGCAGGTCGTCGGGCTGGCCGATGCGGCCCAACGGGATCGAGCGGGTGAAGGCTTCGACCAGCTTGTCGGGGTTGCCCGCGCCCTGCTTGTAGTCTTCGAACAGCGCGGTATCGGTCGGTCCCGGGCACACCACGTTCACGGTGATGCCATGGCGCGCATGCTCGCGCGCGATGGTCTTGGAGAACGACACCAGCCCGCCCTTGCACGCGGCGTACACCGCCTCGCCGGACGAGCCCACGCGCGCGGCATCGGAGGCGATATTGACGATGCGTCCGCGCCGGCGCGCCACCATGCCCGGCAGCACCGCGTGATGCATGTGCAGCGCGCCGGTCAGGTTGATGGCGATCAGCCGCTCCCACTGCGCCGGCTCGGTCTTGACGAACGGCCGGAACACATCCCATCCGGCGTTGTTGACCAGCACGTCGACAGGGCCCAGTTCCTGCTCCACCGCCGCCACTGCCGCATCGACGCTGGCGCGATCGGTGATGTCGCAGCGCACCGCCAGCGCGCGGCCGCCGGCTTCGCGGATCTGCGCCGCCACGCGTTCGCCCGCCTCCGGGTTCAGGTCGAGCACTCCCACCGCCGCGCCCGCACGCGCAAAGCGCAAACAGGTTGCGCCGCCGATACCGCCACCGCCGCCGGTCACGATGACCGTCTTGCCTTCGAGTCCTTGCACAGCCGTTCTCCTTCCAGGGTTCCGGTGCTATCGTGCCGGCGGTGCCGCCGCCACATGCGCCTTCATTTACGTAAATATATTGACTTATACTAGGTGCGACCGACCCCGTGTGCAAGGCCGCTATCCTTTGGAAATCACTATGGTTAACCCCGACCAGGGAGGCGAACTCCCGAGTAACGCGCGCATGGAACTGGCCAACCGGCTGTTCTTTCGCCTGTACCAATGCGCAAACATGTTGCATAAAACCGGCTCGCGAGCCGTCGAAGCGGAAGGCTTGACGACACAGCAGTGGGCCGTGCTGGGCGCGCTGTCGCGGCCCGAAGCCGCCGATGGCATGAGCGTCGGCGATCTGGCCCGTTACCTGATGGTGAGCCGCCAGAACCTGTCCGGGCTGGTCAGCCGGATGGAACGGGACGGCCACGTCACGCTGGCGCCTGACGGGCGCGACCGCCGCTCGCGGCTGGTGCGGATGAGCGAGCCGGGCCGCGAGGTCTGGCTGCACCAGGCGCAGCCGAAGATCCGGCAGTACTACGAACAGGCGCTGGACGGTTTCTCCACCAACGACCTGACGCACACGCTGCATTACCTGCTGAAACTGCTGGACAACATGCGCGCGCTTGATGCGCCGGAGGGTGGCGACAGCGGGCCGGCACAGGACTAAGGCGGGTGCTGTATCAGGACTGATACATAGCGTGCTGCGGCGTGGTGGCAAGCACCACAGCATCTGCCGCTGCGCGGCGCGCCACGCCGGCTGGCGCGCGATATGCGTCGGTGTGGGGTTGCTCAGGGGCCCTGGCACTGTGCCGGGACACCCTGAACCACTGCCCCGGCTTGCTGCGATCGGTCGCGTGCGCGCAGCCGGGACGGCGTTCGATCGATCCTTACCGGAGATCCCGCCATGACCCGCTATATCGTGCTAGCCAGCTTCACCGACCAGGGCATCCGCGCCGTCAAGGACACCACCAAGCGCGCCGCCGCGGTGCGCGAGATGGGCGCGCGCTTCGGGGTGCAGATGAAAGACATTTACTGGACCCTGGGCAAATACGACATCGTGCTGACCGTCGAGGCCCAGGATGACGCCAGCATGACCGCGTTCGGGCTGGCGGTCGGCGCGCTGGGCAACGTGCGCACGCAAACGCTGCGCGCCTTCAACCTCGACGAGATGCAAGAGATTATCGACAAGATGAGCTGAGCCGCCCTGCCACTTTCCTCGCTATGAAGAACGCCCGCCATGGGCGCCTGGCGGGCGTTGTCGCTGCTGGCTGGTGCGCTTTTTCCGGATCTCCGACGGCCTTGTCAGACGGCACCCGATACCTGGGCCGCGGCACAGCGCTGACACTCATACTGCCAACTTCCGGAGAGCGCCATGCCAGGCAAGAATATCCATGTCGTGCCGACCCATAACGGCTGGGCCGTCGAAGCGGAAGGACGCTCCGGCAACCAGCAGCGATTCACTTCGATGGCTCATGCGATTGCTACCGGCACGGAGAAGGCCCGGCGTGCCAAGGTCGAGCTGCTGATCCATGGCAGGGATCACCAGATCATGGAGCGCAACTCATTCGGAAACGCTGCCGGTGACGCCGACGGGTAATTGCATGGCACCATCGGCATCGTTCCTGGGCGAATCTACTCGCGACAACCCGATGCGCAATTTGAAAGGTTTTTACATCCTTCTGGTCGCCGTCAGCATTGCTTTTATCTGGATACTGCTGCCCTTCTACAGCGCGATCCTGTGGGGCACGATACTGGCCATCCTGTTTCATCCCATGCAGCGCAAGCTGACGGTGCGATTCCGCAACCGGGAAAATCTCGCGGCGCTGACCACGCTGCTGGTCTGCGTGCTGATGGCCATTGTCCCGGTGTTCCTGATGATTGCCACGCTCGCGCAGGAAGCGGCCTTTGCCTACCAGCAGATCCGGACCGGCAAATGGGACTTCGGGCAATACTTCCAGACCGCCGTGCAGGCCCTGCCGGCTTCCGTCGAAGCGTGGCTGAACGAGATAGGACTGGCCGACGTAGCGGGGCTGCAGGCAAAGCTGACTGAAGGTGCCGCCCGCATCAGCCAGTTCATGGCGGCCCAGGCAGTTGCCATTGGCCAGAACACGCTGCAGTTCGCCGTCGGCCTCGGCGTCATGCTGTACCTGGTGTTTTTCCTGCTGCGTGACGGCGCGGTGATTTCCCATCGCTTGCGCGAGGCCATGCCGCTCAACGACGCGCACACCCGCCGGCTGGTCGGCCGCTTCACCACCGTGGTCCGCGCCACGGTCAAGGGCAACGTGGTCGTGGCGGTGGTCCAGGGAATACTGGGCGGCCTGGCGTTTCTGCTGCTGGGCATCAACGGTGCGTTGCTGTGGGGCACGCTGATGGCGTTCCTGTCCCTGCTGCCGGCCGTCGGCGCCGCACTGGTCTGGGGCCCGGCCGCGATTTACTTCTTGCTGGCAGGCCCGGTCTGGAAGGGCATCGCGCTCATCGCCATCGGTACCCTCGTCATTGGCGCGGTGGACAACCTGCTGCGCCCTGTCCTCGTCGGCAAGGACACCAAGCTGCCGGACTGGGTCGTGCTGATATCGACCTTGGGCGGCATGTCCGTGTTTGGCATCAATGGCTTTGTGATAGGTCCGCTGATTGCGGCGCTGTTTATGTCGTGCTGGGATATTTCGGTGATCGAGGATCGCGACGAGACCATGTGACCGGCCCACGCTGCCATTTCGCGATTTCGCGATTTCGCGATTTCGCCATTTCGCTTGTTTCAGCATGTTGACGAAGCAACTTTCCATGCGCCGATAAAATTTCTAGAAACAAGAATTATTCTCATCTATTATTCGGCCTTTCGTTGCTTTCGTCCCGGGCCGTCATGCTTTTCCGCCGTCTTGCCATACCCGCTGCTGCCAGTTCCCTGCTCCTGCCTGCCGTTGTCTCCCACGCCGCCGAAGAACCCGCCACGCTGCCGTCCGTGACGGTCAGCGCCGCCGCTGACGGGCAGACCGACATCGGTTTCGCCACGCGCCGGGCGGCCGGCGTGACCAAGTCGGGCGAAGCCGCGGCCGACGCCGCGCAATCGATCACCGTAATCACGCGCGACCTGCTCGACAGCCAGCAGGCGCAGAACCTCAGCGACGCGCTGCAGAACTCGGCCGGCGTAGTCACCAACACCTTTGGCAGGCGCGGCTGGGACGACTTCATCATCCGCGGCCAGCGTGCCTCGGAATCGATCTTTGCCGACGGGCTGCTGGTCGACAGCAACAACCGCGTGGCGCAGGAACTGTTCGGCGTGGAGCGCGTGGAAGTGCTCAAGGGGCCGGCCTCGATACTGTTCGGCGCGGTGCAGCCCGGCGGCCTGGTCAACATGGTCAGCAAGCGCCCGCGCGCGGAACTGTTTGGCGAACTGGGCCTGACCGTCGGCAACTATGGCTTCCGGCAGATGACGGTCGATGTGGGCACGCCGCTGGCCAAAGACAGCAAGGCCGCGTTCCGCCTGAACGGGCTGATGATGAACAGCGACGATCCGACCGACTTTGTCTGGTATCGCAACCGCTGGATCGCGCCGTCGCTGACGCTCGACCTCGGCGCGCGCACGGACTTCACCATCCTGGCCAGCCACAACCAGCGCAACTACGTGCGCCAGCAGGGCCTGCCCGTGAATGGCACGCTGGTGCCGAACCGCAATGGCGTGGTGCCGGCCAACCGCTTTATCGGCGAACCGGATGCGCCGTCCTATGACGGCGAGCAGAACCGCATCGGCTACGCGCTGACGCACCGCTTCGACTCGGGCTGGACCCTGAACCAGAACCTGCGCTACCAGACCTCGTCGCTGACCGGTACGCTGGTATCGGCCGGCACCATGGCGCTCAACAGCCAGTCGATGAACCGCAGCGGCACGCAGCAGAATTTTTCGGGCAATTCGTTCGGCGTCGACACCAACGTGCAGCGGACTTTTGCGTTCACGGGGCACGCCCACAGCGTGACCTTCGGCATCGACTACCGGCATACCAAGGAAGACCGCCTGCAGAAGACGTGCCGCGTGGCCGCGCTGAACGTCTACAGCCCGGTCTATGGCGCCAGCATCAACTGCCCTTCCGCCTATAGCGTGGATGCGACCGATACGCTGGATGCGCTGGGCCTTTACCTGCGCGACCAGGTCCGCATCGGGCAGCACTGGACCGTCACCGGCGGCGTGCGCTACGAATCCGCGCGGACGGGCACAACCGACCGGCTCGCCTCGTCGCGTACCGACAATGACAACAACGCCGTCACCGGCAGCGCCGGCGTGATGTACGACCTGACGCACTGGGCGCGACCGTACGCGAGCTTCGCCACGTCGTTCCTGCCCAACGCCGGCACCGATGTCAGCGGCGCCACCTTCAAGCCCGAGAAGGGTCGCCAGTACGAGGTCGGCGTCAAGTTCGACATGCCGGACAAGTCCGGCCTGCTGACGCTGGCGGCGTTCGACCTGACGCGCACCAATGTGCTCGGCAGCGATCCGGTCAACACGGGTTTCAGCATGGCCGTGGGCGAGCAGCGCTCGCGCGGGCTGGAAGTGGAACTGACGCAGGATCTCGGCAATGGCCTCAGCGTATCGGCGGCCTACGCCTACATCGCCAGCGAAGTCACCGAGGACACTACCGCCGCCAACGTCGGCAAGCCGCTGAACAGCGTGCCCCGGCACAGCTTCTCGCTCTGGAGCCAGTATCGCCTGCGCGGCGCGCTGGCCGGTTGGTATGTCGGTGCCGGCGTGCGCGGCGAGAGCGCCAAGCGCGGCTACAGCTTCAACTACACCGTGCCGGGTTATGCCGTCGCCGATCTTGCCGTCGGCTACGTGGCCTCGCACTGGCGCGCGGCATTCAACGTCAAGAACGTGTTCGACAAGATGTACTACGCGGGCGGCCTGAACAACAACGTGCTGCCGGTTGGCAATCCGCGCGTCGCCATGCTCAATGTGACGATGAATTATTGAGGCTGGGGTGGTGTCCCGCCTGCGATGCGAAACACCACCGGTCCTCGCGGCTAGGCCGAAGCGGGCTCGAGGATCTGTCCGCCGCCATAGCTAGACTGCACCGGCACCGCTCCACCCGCCGTCATCCTGATCGCGCAATACTTGAACTCGGGAATCTTGCCGAACGGGTCCAGCGCCGCGTTGGTCAGCTTGTTGATCGCCGCCTCGTAGTAGCAGAACGGTACGAACACGGCGCCGCGCGGCGTGCCGGCATCGGCGCGGGCATAAAGCGTGACCTCGCCGCGCCGCGACGACAGCGTGACCACGCCGCCGGGCGTGCCGCCGAGCGCGTCGAGGTCCAGCGGATGCACCAGCGCCACCGGGTCCGGCTCGATCGCGTCGAGCACGCCGGCGCGCCGCGTCATGCTGCCGGTATGCCAGTGCTCGAGCTGGCGCCCGGTGATCAGCACCATCGGGTAGTCGGCATCGGGCCGCTCGGCCGCCGGAATGATATCGGCCTGCACGAAACGGCCCCGCCCCGTCGCGGTCGGGAAGCTGTCGGTGAAGATCACCGGCTCGCCCGGATCGCCCTCTTCCTTGCACGGATACGTCACCGCGTGTTCGCGCTCCAGCCGCTCCCAGGTCACGCCGCCGATGCTCGGCATCGCCTGCCGCATCTCGTTGAACACGTCCTCGACGCTGTCGTAGCGCCAGTCCAGCCCCAGCTGTGCCGCCATCCGCTGGACGATCCACAGGTCCTGGCGCGCCTGCCCCGGCGGATTCAGCGCCTGCCGTCCGAGCTGCACGGTGCGGTCGGTGTTGGTGAAGGTGCCGGTCTTTTCGGGGAAGGCCGAGGCCGGCAGCACCACGTCGGCCAGGTACGCGGTCTCGGTGAGGAAGATGTCCTGCACCACCAGGTGGTCGAGCGAGGCCAGCGCTTCGCGCGCATGCTCGGCGTCGGGGTCGGACATCGCCGGGTTCTCGCCCATGATGTACATGCCGCGCACTTCGCCGCGCTCGATCGCCTGCATCACCTCGACCACGGTCAGGCCGGGCTGGCGGTCCAGCGGCATGCCCCACAGCGCCTCGAAGCTGGCGATCGCCAGCGGATCGTCGACGCGCCGGTAGTCCGGATACATCATCGGGATCAGCCCCGCGTCGGAAGCGCCCTGCACGTTGTTCTGCCCGCGCAGCGGATGCAGCCCGGTGCCGGGCCGGCCGATCTGGCCGGTCATCAGCGCCAGCGCGATCAGGCAGCGCGCGTTGTCGGTGCCATGCACGTGCTGCGACACGCCCATGCCCCACAGGATCATCGAACTGTTCGCGGTGGCATAGACCCGCGCGACCTCGCGGATGGTTTCGGCGTCGATGCCGCAGATCGGCGCCATCAGCTCGGGGCTGTACGCCGCCACGTTGCGCTGCAGCTCGTCGAAGCCGATGGTGCGGCTGTCGATGAAGTCCTGGTCGACCAGGCCCTCGTTGACGATCACATGCATCATCGCGTTGAGCAGCGCCACGTCGGCATCGGGCTTGAACTGCAGGAAGCGCCAGGCGAAGCGCGCCAGGTCGGAGCGGCGCGGATCGGCCACGATCAGCTTGGTGCCGTTCTTCACGGCGTTCTTGATCCAGCTGGCCGCGACCGGGTGGTTCACGGTCGGGTTGGCGCCGATCACGATCACCACCTCGGCCTTGTCGACATCCATCACCGGGTTCGACACCGCGCCCGAGCCGATCCCTTCCAGCAGCGCCGCCACCGACGAGGCATGGCACAGCCGCGTGCAGTGGTCGACGTTGTTGCTGCCGAAGCCGGTGCGCACTAGCTTCTGGAACAGGTAGGCCTCTTCATTGCTGCCCTTGGCCGAGCCAAACCCGGCCAGCGCGCGCTTGCCATGGGTGTCGCGGATCTGCGCCAGCTTGCCGCCGGCCAGCGCCAGCGCTTCTTCCCAGCTGGCTTCGCGGAACACGTCCATGACGTGGTCCGGGTCCATGACGAAATCACCCTGCTTCGGCACGCCGTCGCGGCGCACCAGCGGCACCGTCAGCCGCTGCGGATGCTGGACGTAGTCGAAGCCGTAGCGGCCCTTCACGCACAGGCGCTGGTGGTTGGCCGGGCCATCGCGCCCTTCCACGAACAGGATACGGTTGTCCTTGACGTTGTAGGTCAGCTGGCAGCCGACGCCGCAGTACGGGCACACCGACTCCACCTGCTTGTCGGGCACCGCCAGCGCCGCATCGCGCGCGGGCATCAGCGCGCCGGTCGGGCAGGCCTGCACGCATTCGCCGCAGGCGACGCAGGTGGAGGCGCCCATCGGATCGTCCATGTCGAACACGATGCGAGCGTCGTCGCCGCGCAGTGCCAGCCCGATCACGTCGTTGACCTGTTCGTCGCGGCAGGCGCGCAGGCAGCGGGTGCACTGGATGCAGGCATCCAGGTTGACCGCGATGGCCGGGTGCGACAGGTCCGCCGCCACGCGCTCGCGCGGGGCGAAGCGCGGCTTGCCGACTTCCAGCCGGGCGGCCCATTGGTCAAGCTCGTTGTGGCGCGTGTATTCCGCTTCCGGCATGTCCGACTGCAGCAGTTCCAGCACCGTGCGCTGGGCCCGGCGGGCGCGCTCGGATTCGGTCTGCACCTGCATGCCTGCGGCGGGATAGCGGCAGCAGGACGGCGCCAGCACGCGCTCGCCCTGGATCTCGACCATGCAGGCGCGGCAGTTGCCGGCGGGCTCGAGGCCGTCCTTGTAGCACAGGTGCGGCACGTCGAAGCCTTCGCGCTGCGCCACCTTCAGCAGGCTTTCGCCGGGCTGCGCGCTGACTTCACGGCCGTTGAGGGTGAAGGTGACGGCTGGCTCGGCGGATTCGACTAGCGCGCGTTCGGCGCGGGTCAGTGCATTCATGTCTGTCTCTCAGGCTCGGGCCAGCATCAGGCCAGTTCGTGCGGGAAGTACTTGATCACGCAGTCGACGGGGTTCGGCGCGGCCTGTCCCAGGCCGCAGATCGAGGCATCGCGCATCACCGCGGACAGGTCATCCAGCGCCGCCAGGTCCCACTTGGGCTGGCGGATCAGGTCGAGCGTCTTGGCCGTGCCGGTGCGGCACGGCGTGCATTGCCCGCACGACTCATGCTTGAAGAAGTGCATCAGATTGCGCGCCGCCTGCGTGGCGCTGTCGTGGTCGGACAGGATCACGATTGCGGCCGAGCCGATAAAGCAGCCGTAGGGCTGCAGCGTGTCGAAGTCGAGCGGGATATTGCCCATCGCCGCCGGCAGGATGCCGCCCGACGCGCCGCCCGGCAGGTAGCCGTAGAACGCATGGCCGTCGAGCATGCCGCCGCAGTATTCGTCGATCAGCTCGCGCACCGTGATCCCGGCCGGCGCCAGGTGCACGCCAGGTCGTTTGACCCGGCCCGAGACCGAGAACGAACGCAGCCCCTTGCGCCCGTTGCGCCCTTGCGAGGCAAACCACTCGGCGCCCTTCTCGAGGATGTCGCGCACCCAGTACAGGGTTTCGAAGTTGTGCTCCAGCGTCGGCCGGCCGAACAGGCCCACCTGCGCCACATAGGGCGGGCGCAGCCGCGGCATGCCGCGCTTGCCTTCGATCGATTCGATCATCGCCGATTCTTCGCCGCAGATATACGCGCCCGCGCCGCGGCGCAGCTCGATGCGCGGCAGGCCCGGGACCGGAGGGTCCTGCTGCAGCTGCTGCAAGGCTTCGGCCAGCAGCGCGCGGCAGCCGGCATATTCGTCGCGCAGGTAGATGTAGATCGCCGCCACATCGACCACATGCGCCGCGATCAGCATGCCCTCGAGGAAACGGTGCGGATCGCGTTCCAGGTAGACGCGGTCCTTGAAGGTGCCGGGCTCGCCCTCGTCGATATTGACCGCCATCAGCCGCGGCGCGGCTTCGCCGCGCACGATGCGCCATTTGCGCCCGGTGGGGAAGCCCGCGCCGCCCAGGCCGCGCAGGCCGGAATCCTCCATCGTGGCCAGCACCGCGGCCGGGTCGAGCCCGCCGCCGGCCAGCGCCTTCAGCACGGCATAGCCGCCGTCGCGCCGGTAAGCGTCATAGTCGATATGCGGTTCGGGCGCATGGCGCACCGCTTTGGCCTGCACGGCGGCACCGATGGCCTCGGCCGTCGCCGCATCGACCGGGTTCTGCCCGACCAGCGCGGCCGGCGCCTTCTCGCAGCGGCCGATGCAGGGGGCGGCGATCACGCGCACCTCGGTGCCGAGCAGCGCCGGCAGCTTGTCGATCAGCGCCTGCGCACCGGCCAGCTCGCAGGCAATGCCCTCGCATACGCGCACGGTCAGCGCGGGCGGCGGCGCGATCTGGCCGTCGGCATCCTCGCGCACCACGTCGAAGTGGTGGTAGAAGGTGGCGACCTCGTAGACCTCGGTCATCGACAGCCGCAGCTCGCTGGCCAGCGCGACCAGGTGCGGCATGGCAAGCTGGCCGTAGCGGTCGCTGATGCAGTGCAGGTGTTCGATCAGCAGGTCGCGCCGGCGGGGCATGTCGCCCAGCGCCACGCGCACTTCGGCCAGCGCGGCCGCGTCGACCTGCCGGCCCTTGGGCTGGCGGCGCTTGCGCTGCCGGCTGAGGCCGGTGGCCTCGAGGGGAATGACAACCTGGTTCATGGCGTGCCTGGATGTTTGTTTGTGGGGTTGCGCTGCGCGATCAGGAAGGCGCCCGGCAGGCCGCCCTCCTGTCGTGCCTTGTTGTTGTCGTATTGTGCTACCGGGCGCGGCGGCTGTGCAGGCATCGCAGCCGCACGCGCCCGGGTACTGCCGGCGCCGGTGGCGCCGTACTGCTTTCTTCATCAGGTCAGGTCTTCGGGCACGGTACGGTAACCCATCGGCGCAGCGGTGTTGGCATGCACGTACTTGCGGGCATGGGCCTCGCGCATCGGCTTGAGCACGAACAGCGCCATCGCCGCGGTCAATGCCGCCATGCCCGAGGCCACCATGAACACCGCGTGCCAGCTGCCGGTGGCGGCGGTGATCACGCTGGAGAACGGCACCAGCAAGGCGGCCGTGCCCTTGGCGGTGTACAGCAGGCCGGCGTTGGTCGCGGCAAACTTGGGCCCGAAGGTGTCGCCGCAGGTGGCCGGGAACAGGCTGTAGATCTCGCCCCAGGCGAAGAACACCACCCCCGTCAGGATCACGAAGGCAACCGGATGGTGGCCGTACTTCGACAGCAGCAGGATGCCGACGGCCTCGACCGCGAAGGCGAAGAACATGGTGCGTTCACGGCCGATGTGGTCGGAGATCCAGCCGAAGAACGGACGGGTCAGGCCATTGAGCACGCGGTCGATGGTCAGCGCGAAGGTCAGCGCCGGCAGGGTCAGGCCGAGGATGGAGATCGGCGCCTCATGCAGGCCGAAGTCCTTGGCGATCGGACCCAGCTGCGCGGTCGCCATCAGGCCGCCGGCGGCCATCATCACGAACATCGCGTACATGACCCAGAAGATCGGCGACTTCAGCACCTCGCGCGGCGACGCATTGTAGGTGGCCGCCGCCTTCAGCGTGCTCTTGACCTCGCTCAGGATCTTGGCCGACGGCGGGTACAGGGCCATGCCGAGGATGAACACCACCAGCCCCTGGCCCAGGCCGAACCACAGGAAGGCCGCTTCATAGCCCGAGGTCTTGATCATGTTGGCGATCGGCACCACGGTAAGCGCCGAGCCGGCGCCGAAGCCGGCCGCGGTAATCCCCGCCGCCAGGCCGCGGCGATTCGGGAACCACTTCAGCGCATTGCCCACGCAGGTGCCATACACCGCGCCCGCGCCCAGGCCGCCAATGGCCGCCGCGACGTACAGCATGGGCAGCGAGGATGCCACCGAGTTCAGCGCCCAGGCCACCGCGCACAGCAGGCCGCCGCCCACCACCACCGGGCGCGGGCCATACTTGTCGACGAGGTAGCCCTCGATCGGCACCAACCAGGTTTCAGTCACCACGAAGATGGTGAATGCGACCTGGATCGCGGTGCGGCCCCAGCCGTATTTGTCGTCGATCGGGTTGACGAACAGGGTCCAGCCATACTGCATGTTGGCGATCATCGCCATGCAGATCACGCCGAATACCAGTTGCACCCACGGCGACGCAAAGCGGGACGTGGACTCCCTCTGCTGCAATTCCATGATGTCTCCTTATAGCGGCGAACCGCCAAGGTGGAAGATGGGCGCCTTCAGACGCCTCTGCGTGACTCTCGGTCTAAGAACAGCTGAGCCGTTCTAGTGCTATACGGTATGTGATATATCAGGTAAGTCAAGCGTATTCGTCGCGGCTGTGCAGCATGCAGCCGCGTTACCTGGTGCCATAGCCGCCACTGACAACGCGCGATTGGAGCGCAGACGGCATCAATGGTGGTTTCGGCAGCATCAAGAGCCCTTGGAAATCAGGCAGTTACCTTGCGTCGGATCATAAATCGGCCGACGCACGGCATCCGCAAGCATGCCGGGGATCGCGCCATCGAAAAACCGGGAAAACGATCGGTTCGGGAAAGTCCCTAGATGCAGACATGGCTGTCTGGCGGTGTCCGTATCGATATGGAATGTCGGGGAATCCACCCGGGGACTTGGCACACGCAGTGGCCGATGGTGGACAAGGAGCGCGCAAAGAGGCGCCAGAGCGTTGGCGATTGCGAACCGAGGGAAGGACCAGGAGGTGGAGATGAAGAGAGCGGCCGTTGCTCGACGTGATGGTCGCAAGGGATGCCGGCCGCTACAAGCCCTGCGTTCAGCGCTTCAGCGCGAAAGCGCCGCGCGCCAACGTGCTTCAGGCATAGGCCAGTTCACCGGCGGCCGGCACGATGCGCGACGCGCTGGCGCGGCCCACGCCGTCGCTGTGCTGGTCCGAGCCCAGGCCGGCGAAGCGGCCGTGGTCCTGCGCGGTAACCAGCACGTCCATGGGCAGGCGCGTGGCCAGCAGTGTGGTCACGCCCACACCGACAGCGATCAGGGCCAGGCCAAGGGCGACGAGAAGAGCGACTTCCATTTGAAAACTCCAGTAGCGTTGTGATCAGGAGTTTCCATTATATGCTGCGCCGCACTATGTGTAAATATCCTGTATGTAATATATCAATAGAGGGTACGCACTAACCCAACACTCTCCTCGCCCTCCTCAAACCGTCGTCGCTTCGCGCCTGCGGACAGGCGGCTCCTGGTACTCCTGTCCGCGCAAGGCATCCCAGATCGCGGCGGCGTTGGGCTTGAGGGACCGGCTCTTTCGTCGCACCAGCATCACGGTCGATGTCACTTGCGGCCGCAGCGGCCGCATCACGGCGGCCGGATGCATGCCGCCGGCTTGCGCCCGCGACGGCACCACGCCGATGCCCAGCCCGAGCGCCACCATGCCGAACACCGCCGCGAAATGGCCAAGCAGCTGCAGCGAGCCCGCGCGCACGTGATAGCTGCTGAGTGCCTTTTCCACCACGGGCTGCACGCCGCATTGCTGGTCCAGCGTCAGCACGCTGGCATCGCACAGGTCGCCCCACCCTACGGTGTCGTGCTGGGCCAGCGGGTGCTTGGCGGGCAGCACGGCGTGATAGGCGTCGACGCACAAGGGCTCGCAATACAGGTCGTCGCCGGCGCGCGGATCGGTGGCGATGCCGAAGTCGACCTCGCCGCTGCGCACGCTCTGCAGCACCGATTCCTGCGGACGATCCTTCAGGTGGATGGCGATCGCCGGCCACGCCTGCCGGCAGCCGGCCAGCCAGGTCGGCAGCGACATCGAACTCAGCACCGGGTCCGACGCGATCTGCACCAGGCCCTGGCATGGCCGGCTGGCGCTCTGGCTGTCGCGCAAGGTCTGCTCCACTTCCTCGACCAGGTGGCAGATGCGCTGGGACAGGTGCTGGCCCGCGTCGGTCAGTTCCACCTGGCGCGTGGTGCGGTCGAACAGTCGCTGGTCGATCTCTTCTTCCAGTTCGCGCACGCTGCGGCTGACCGCGGATTGCGTCAGGCCCAGTTCGCCGGCGGCGCGGGTAAAGCTCTTGTGCCGCGCCACGGCGGCAAAAGCCTTCAGTTGCGGGAGCGAGATATTCATGGCCTGCCCCCCTGCCCCGCGCCGGCATGGCTGAGGTGAATCCTGTCTTCAGGCACGGCATGGCGCCGTGGTGCACGCACGGTTGCGTTCAATCCGGTCACGGTTGTCTCCTGGTTTGCGTGGCTGTGGGCAGCCATCGTTGTTGTCGGCCATGATGGCCGGCGGCGGGCTCCTGCGCTGCCGGAGTGCCGGATTCGGGCGGGAAATGTCGAACGGACGATTGATGCTACTTGAATCTAAGATCAGCACTGCATAAAGTTTTTTATCGTTTATATAGCCGATCGTTTATAGGATGGAAGCAGGATGAAGAACGCCACGCTGCGGCAGCTGAAGGTCTTCGAGACCGTTGCCCGCCATCTGAGCTTTTCCCGCGCCGCCGAGGAACTGCACCTGACCCAGCCCGCGGTGTCGACCCAGGTGCGGCAACTGGAGCACCACGTGGGGCTGCCGCTGTTCGAGCAGCTCGGCAAGAAGATCTACCTGACCCCGGCGGGTCATGAAATGCTGCATTACAGCCGCAGCATCATCCAGCAGTTCCGCGAGGCCGAAGACGCCATGTCGCAGCTCAAGGGCATTTCCGGCGGGCGCCTCAATGTCGCCGTGATCAGCGCCGGCGACTACTTCTTTCCGCGGCTGCTGGCGGAATTCATGGACCGCCATGAGGGGGTGACGCTGAACCTGGCCGTGCACAACCGCGAGGAACTGCTGCATCAGCTGGCCGGCAACCTGACCGACCTTGCCGTGATGGTGCGCCCGCCAGAGGGCATGGACACCATCAACGAGGCCTTTGCCCCGCACCCTTACGTGATCGTCGCCGCGCCCAGCCACCCGCTGGTGGGCGAGCGCAATATCCCGCTGGCCGAACTGGCCGACGAAGCCTTTGTCTCGCGCGAGAAAGGCTCGGACACCTGGAACTCGATGCAGGAAGGCTTTGCCGGCCGGCTGTCGAACCTGCGCATCGCCATGGAGATCAAGAGCACCGAGACCATCAAGCAGGCGGTGATCGCCAATATGGGCATTGCTTTCCTGTCGGCCCATACCGTGGGCCTGGAGCTGCAGGCCGGCAAGCTCGCCGTGCTCGATATCGAAGGCTTTCCGGTGATGCTCAACTGGTACGTGGTGCACCGCAAGAACAAGCGGCTGCCGCCGGTGGCGCTGGCGTTCAAGCAGTTCCTGATGGAAGAAGGCGCCGACCTGATCCAGACCATCACGGGGGTGGAAGGCTTGATCCGCCAGGATGCCTGACCGGTTGCATAAACGATGATTTATGGTTTTGCTATGAAACTTTAATTATCGTAAATCTATCGCCATCCCTATGCTTGTCTCAACCAACCGCCAGCGCGCATCCGAGGAGACCAGCATGAACCCAGCCCAGCAGGAAAGCCGCCACGCCGCCATCACCGTCGGCGCCGACAACCAGCCGATCCCGCGCGAGACCCAGCTCGCGGCGTATAACGCGGCCTTCATCGAACTGGGGCTGCGCTTTCGCTGGGATGCCGCCATGTATGAGTGGCTGTGCGGCATCGAATGCGAAAAGGGACGGGTGGCCCGCTATATCGAGGAACACCACCCTCACCTGCTGGCCGCCTACGACGCCGCGTTCCTGAGCGGGCTGATTTTCGAGAAAAAGAACGAGTACCTGCGCGCGGTCGGCCATCTCAACTGAGCGGCCCGATCGGTTCACGGCGAGGCGCGCGACAGCAGCCTCGCCGTTTTTTGTTCAGCTGACCTTGGCCACCATCAGGTAGAAGATGGCCAGGAACGAAAGCAGCGCCGGAATGCCCAGCCCGAACCACCACCAGAACAGGCGCCAGTAGGTGCGCGGCAACTGGGGCCCGTTGCAGTCCAGCGCCACGTCGCGCATGCGCTTCTGCAGCCAGACCACCGGCAGCCAGCAGGCAATGGCGACGGCGTAAAGCACCACCGACCACTTCAGCCACGGCACCGACCACGAGAAGCCGGCCATCTTCACCAGCACATAGCCGGTCAGCGGCTGCAGGATGGCAGTGGAAGCGGTGAAGATCCAGTCGGCGATCACCACCATGCGCGCGGTCGCGGCAACCGTGCGGACATTGCGGGTCAGCGTCGCGCCGACCAGGTAGAAGGCGCTGCCCACGCCGGTGCCGAACAGGAAGGTGGCCGACAGGATATGCAGCCATTTCAGCGTGACGTAGTCCATGTCCGCTCCTCGGTCAGGTGCAGCCACCACAGCACGGCCAGCATCGGCACGTTCTTGCTGAGCGGGCCATACGGATGCAGCCAGTATTCCGGCAGGCGCACGCTGATGATGGCCGTGTAGCCCAGGATCAGCGCGATCTGCGCGAGCCACAGCCACCGCGGGCGCCGCGGCAGCACGCACAGCACGCCGAAGGCCAGGTCGAGCAGCGCGGCGCCATACAGCGCCAGCGGCTGCAGCGCCGCCGGCACGCCCGCGCGCGCAAGCAGCGCGTAGCTGTCGGCCACCGGGTACAGCCCCAGCGAAACCGCCGCGGTGACGATCCACACAAAGGCCAGGCTCCAGCGCAGCAGCGGATGGATCCAGCGCTGCAGCGCCTGCGCGCGCAACGCGCCGCGCAGTCCCTGCGGGATGAATGCGGGCACCGCCCGCGGCGGCCGCCCGAGCACGCGCTCGAGCCCGGACGGGTCGGCCACGCTGCCCTGGTCCAGCATGGTCAGCGCATCGCGCCCCAGCACGCCGCCGGTGGCGCGTTCGGCCAGCGGCATCACCGCCCGCGCCAGCGCGCGCGGCAGTGGCAATACCCAGGCCTTGCCGCGCAAACCCAGGCCATGGCGCAACGCCTGCAGGTAGCCGGCCAGCGGCATCGGCGCCGGGCCCACCAGCGCGAGCCGGCCGGAGCGCCACGGCGCTGCGCCGCCCCACTCGGTCAGCAACGCCACGATGGCCTGCGCCACGTCGTCGACATGGACCGGCTGCACCGGCTGCCTGCCGCCGCCCGGCAGCGCCAGGCAGGGCAGCGTCGCCAGCGCGCAGAACAGCTGCGCACTGGTGCCGTCGGCACCGAACACCAGCGACGGCTGCAGCACCACGGCATCGATGCCGAGGCCGAGCAGGTGCTCGTCGGCCGTGCGCTTGCTGCGATGGAACTCGGTCAGTGCGTGTTCGTCGGCACCCAGCGCCGACATTTGCACCACCAGCCGCACGCGCTGGCGCAGGCAGGCCTCGAACAGCGCCTGCGGCGCGGCGCGGTGCAGCACGTCGAAGCGCTGCGTCGCGGTCTCGCGGAAGATGCCGACCAGATTGACCACCGCGTCGACATCGACCAGCAGCGGCGCCCAGTCCGCCGCCGCGATCATCCGCGCGAAATCGACGGCACGAAATTCGCTTGCCGTGCAGGCATGGCCGCCATGCGGCGCTTCGGGTGCATCGTGCGCAGGCACGTGCCGCACCCCCGCTATCACATGGAATCCTCGATCCAGCATTGCGGCACAGGCATGCCGGCCGATAAAGCCGCTGGCGCCGAGCACGAGCACACGCTGGATGCGGCCACGGTGCTGCGCCGGGCCGCGGTCTCGGGCACTTGCGCCAGCCTGTTGTCCACCGGCATGCTCGCCTGCGGCGGCAGCGTCGACTGCGGCAGCGCGTTCGCGCCCGTCAACGCCGTCAGCCACTGGATCTGGGGCGATCGGGCCATTCACACCAACCGGCCGTCGGTGCGGCATACCGTGCTGGGCTATGTCATCCATCATGCGATGTCGGTGTTCTGGGCGGCGTTCTACGAAGGCGCGATGGCCGTCGGCGCCACACCTGGCGAGGTCCATCCCGGCGCGCGTCCAGCCGCGTCCCCCGCGGCGCCGACGCGCGTGCTCGGGGGCCTCGCGATCGCGGGCATTGCGTGCTTCGTCGACCTGAAGTGCACGCCCCATCGCCTCACCCCTGGCTTCGAGCGCCGGCTGTCGCCCGGCATGCTGGCGCTGGTCTACGTCGCCTTCGGTCTGGCCTTGCCGCTGGGCGCGATGGTGCTGCGGCAAGCCGGACGGCGCGCTTGAGTCCTGCCCGCGCTCGCCGCCTGTGTCCGTCCTGCTGCACGCAGCGCCAGTAATTTTCACATGGCTCTCCCGCTTTTACCGTTTCCGCCGTGCGCGGGCCGGCCTTCGCGTTGTGCCCGGCAACGCGCTGCACCAGTCGTGCAAGCTCCACGCCACCGCGCGCCCGGCGTCATGCTGCAGCGCATTCGGGAATCGTCGTAACATACCGCTCCCAACCGAGATCGAACCCGCCGGCGGCAGCCGGACGCACCCCGCCCGCTTCATGGCCACGCGACGCACCGACGAAGACTTTATCCAGGACCTGACGCGCCTGCTGTGCAGCGAAGGCGTCTCGTCGCTGACCATCGGCGAGATCGCGCAGCGCATGCGCTGCTCGCGGCGGCGCCTGTACGAGATCGCGCCGACCAAGGAGGCGCTGTTCGTCGGCATCTGCCGCGATGTGCTGGCGGCCAACCTGGAGCGGGGCTTCGCCGCGGCGCGCCGCGAGAGCGATGCCGCGCGCGCCGTGTCGGCCTACCTGCATGCCGCGCTGAATACGTCGGGACTGAGCAAGGCGGCGCTGGCCGACCTCGATGCCATCGACAGCGGCCGGGCCGTGTTCGACGCGTACCAGCTGGCGCGCGTACGCGGGCTGGAAAGCCTGCTCGAGGCCGGCATGCGGCAAGGACTGATGGCACCGCACAATCCGCGGCTGGTGTCCGAAGCGATCCTCGGCGCCGCGCATCGCCTGCGCAGCCAGCAGTTCCTGAAGGACACCGGGATGAAGATGGGCGATGCCTTCAGCGAGTTCTACGAGATCATCCTGAACGGCCTGCTCTGCAGGCCGGACGCCGATGGCCCCACTCAGGCCACCTGCCGCTCCTGTCCGCCCCAGTAACGCCCGCGGATGGCCTTGCGGTCGATCTTGCCCAGCGCCGTCAGCGGCAGCGCATCGGCGAACACCACCTGCTTGGGCGCATTGACCACGCCCTTGTGCCGGGTCACGTGGGCGATCACGTCGGCCTCGGTCAGGCCGGTACCGGGGCGGGCCACAACCACCGCGGTCACGGCCTCGCCCCACTTGGGGTCGGGCACGCCGATCACCGCGGACATGGCGATGGCGGGATGCAGCGCCAGGCAATGCTCGACTTCGCTCGGGTACACGTTGAAGCCGCCGCTGATGATCATGTCCTTGGCGCGGTCGACCAGGTACAGGAACCCTTCGCTGTCGCAGCGCGCCATGTCGCCGGTGTGCAGCCAGTCGCCGGCAAAGACCCTGGCATCTTCCTCCGGCCGGTTCAGGTAGCCCTCCATCACCAGCGGGCCACGCACGCACAGCTCTCCCACCTCGCCCGGTGCGACTTCCCGCAACTGCGCGTCGAGCAGCCTGACCTGGTTGCCGGGGATCACCTTGCCGCAAGAGCGCAGGCGCTCGGGATGGTCCGGATCGTGGTCGCGCGGGCTCAGGTAGCTGATGCACATCGGTGCCTCGGCCTGGCCGTAGATCTGCCCGAACACCGGGCCGATGCGGCGCAGCGCGTCGGCCAGGCGCACCGGTGCGATCGGCGCCGCGCCGTACAGCACCAGTTCCAGGCTGGACAGGTCGGCCGTGTCCAGGCCATCGCAATCGAGCAGCCCGTAGATCTGCGTGGGCACCAGGAAGGTCAGGTTGATGCGGTGCTCGGCCACGCGCCGCAGGAAATCCGCCGGGCTGAACTTGTCGCACAGGTAGATGGTGCCGCCGCGCAGAAGGGTCGGCAGGAACAGGCTGCCGGACGCGTGCGAGATCGGTGTGGTGACGAGGTAACGCACCTGCGCCGGCCATTCGTAGGTGGCCAGCATGTACTGCAGCATCGTCACCGAGGTCCGGTGGGTATGCAGGATGCCCTTCGAACGTCCGGTGGTGCCGCCGGTGTACGACAGCTTGCTGATCTCGGTCGGATCATCGCCGGGGACCACGGGCGCGTCATCGAAGGCGGCGGCGGCGCGGGCCAGGCCGGGGCCAAACTCGCCGTCGTCGAGCGGCAGCACCTGCAGCCGCGTACCGGCGGCGAGCGCGTGCGCCCGCTCGGCGAAGCGGGCGTTGTCGACCACCAGCGCCTGCACGCCCGCGTCTTCCAGCACGAAGGCATGGTCCGCTTCCGCCGCCATCGGGTGCAGCGACACGGCCTTCAGCCCGGCCAGTTGCGCGGCGATGATGGCCGCGACCGCCTCGGCGCGGTTGCCGACCAGGAAGGCCACGGCGGCCTGGCGCGCCAGGCCGCGCGCGGCCAACAGCCGCGCGATGCGTGCGCTGTGCCGGGCCAGCGCCTCATAACTAAGCGTGACGTCGTCGCCGACCACGGCGGGTACGCCAGGCCGTGCCCGCAGCGCCGCGGTATAGAGCTGGCCGACGGTCGCGCCGCCGTGGACGACCGCAGCCGCCGGAGCCTGACGGGCCATGTTGTCTCCCTGGAATTGTTGTGGTCAGGCTCCCAATGTAGGGGCCGCTCGGTACCACGTCAACGCTTTTGGTACCGAGAAGGCCGGGTTAATGCAGGCTGAAGCGGTGTGCAGGGGTCACTCAGGCAGCGGGGGCCTCAGGCCTGTTCCTTGACCTGGTTCTCCAGCTCGACCAGCCGCTTCTTCAGCGCCCGCTCTTCCTGGAAGCGCACGGTCTCGTCGCGGATCACGGCGACGATGCCGGTGATGGCGCCGGCGGCGTCCTTGAGCAGCGCCACGGTGAAGGCGATCGACATCGCCTTGCCGTCCTTGTCCACCGCCGGCACCTTGAGCAGGTCATGGCCGTAGCGGGTGATGCCGGTCGCCATGGTCTTGTCGTACCCCTCCCAGTGCCGCCCACGCAGCCGCTCGGGGATGATCAGGTCCAGCGACTGGCCCATGGCCTCGGCCTGGGTGAAGCCGAACATGCGCTCGGCCGCCGGATTCCACAGCGTGATGGCGCCCTTGGCGTCGGAGATGATGATGGCGTCGCCGATGGCGGACACCAGTTGCGCGTAGTCGATCTGCTCTGTCATGGGGATTCCCTCTCGTCATCTACAAACGGCAGCGGCTGGGGCGCGCCGGTGCCATCAAGGTAGCGTGCCACATCGCGGCGCCACAAGCAAAAACGCCGGAGCCCGCTGTGCGCGCGGCCCCGGCGTCGGCGTCGGCACAGGTGCCGGCGGTCGGCGTCAGATCACCTGGGACTCGCGCAGGCGCTTGATGTCTTCCGCACCGTAGCCCAGGCCGGCCAGCACCTCTTCGCTATGCTCGCCCAGCAGCGGCGAACCCGTGATCTCCGGCTTCAGGTCGGAGAACTTGATCGGGCTGCCCACCGTCAGGTAGCTGCCGCGCTCCTTGTGCGGCACCTCGGTGATGCTGCCGCTGGCACGCAGCGACGGATCGGCGGCGATCTCCTTCATCGACAGCACCGGCGAGCAGGGGATGTCGAACTTGCGCAGGATGTCGACCGCCTCGTACTTGGTCTTGTCCGCCAGCCATTCCTCGATGGTGTTGAAGATATCGAAAATATGCGGCTGGCGCGCCTTGGGGGTGGCGTAGTTGGGATCGGCTATCCATTCCGGCTTGCCCAGCGCCTTGCAGATCGGCTCCCAGGCATGGCCCTGGATGGTGAAGTAGATATAGGCGTTGGGATCGGTCTCCCAGCCCTTGCACTTCAGCACCCAGCCCGGCTGACCGCCGCCGCCCGCGTTGCCGCCGCGCGGCACCACGTCGCTGAAGCTGCCATGCGGGTACTGCGGGTACTCTTCCAGGTAGCCCAGGCGGTCCAGGCGCTGCTGGTCGCGCAGCTTGACGCGGCACAGGTTCAGCACCGCGTCCTGCATCGACACCGCCACCTTCTGGCCCTTGCCGGTCTTGTCGCGGCCGATCAGCGCGGTCAGGATGCCGATGGCCAGGTGCATGCCGGTGTTGGAATCGCCCAGCGCCGCGGCGGAGACCGTGGGCGGGCCGTCCCAGAAGCCGGTGGTCGAGGCCGCGCCGCCGGCGCACTGCGCCACGTTTTCATAGACCTTCAGGTCTTCGT
This sequence comes from Cupriavidus sp. WGlv3, assembly GCF_023952475.1. GTDB lineage: Bacteria > Pseudomonadota > Gammaproteobacteria > Burkholderiales > Burkholderiaceae > Cupriavidus > Cupriavidus phytorum. The sequence continues at coordinate 201,890 of NZ_JALHRX010000008.1, read as the reverse complement.
AGTGGTGGCCATCGCTGAAGCCCTTGACCGAAGCCACGATCATCTTCGGGTTCAGCTCGTTGATGCGCTCCCACGAGAAGCCCATGCGGTCCAGCGCGCCCGGGCCGAAGTTCTCGACCAGCACGTCGGACTCGCGGATCAGCTGCTCCAGGATCTTCTTTCCGTCCGGCTTCTTCGTATCCAGCGTCAGGCTGCGCTTGTTGGAGTTGAGCATGGTGAAGTACAGCGCGTCGACATCCGGGATGTCGCGCAACTGCGTGCGCGTCACGTCGCCGGAACCCGGGCGCTCGACCTTGATCACGTCGGCGCCGAACCATGCCAGCAGCTGCGTGCAGGCGGGACCCGCCTGGACGTGCGTGAAGTCGATGATCTTGATGCCGTTGAGTGGGAGGTTCACGTTCGTCTCCTATTGGATTAGGGGGTGAAATTCGGGTGGATTACTTCTTGGCCGAGCTTTGCGGATTCAGGTTGGTCAGGCGACCGCTTTCGGTGCCGGCTGCCGGATCGATGACGGCGTTGACCAGCGTGGGCTTGCCCGAGCGCAGCGCTTCGTTCACCGCGGCCTCGAGTTCCGCCGGCGTGGTGACGTTGGCGCCGACGCCTCCGAACGCTTCCATCATCTTGTCGTAGCGCGCACCCGGGACGAAGGTCGTGACCGCCGGGTCGCTGCCGCCGGTGGGGTTCTTGTCGATGCCCTTGTAGACGCCGTTGTTGTTGAAGATGACGATGCAGACCGGCAGGTTGTAGCGGCAGATGGTCTCGACTTCCATGCCCGAGAAACCGAAGGCACTGTCGCCGCACAGCGCCAGCACCGGCTTGCCGGTCTCGACCGCCGCGGCCACCGCGTACCCCATGCCCACGCCCATCACGCCCCAGGTGCCCACGTCCAGGCGCTTGCGCGGCTCGTACATGTCGATCACGGCACGGGCGTAGTCCAGCGTGTTGGCGCCTTCGTTGACGAACGAGATGCCGGGGTTGGCCTTGACCACATCCTTCAGCACGCTCAGCGCGCCGTGGAAGTTCATCGGCGCGGCCTCCTTGGCCCTGGCCAGGGTCTCGGCCATCTTCGCCAGGTTGGTGTCCCTGCGGTCGGCCACCGCGTTCAGCCAGTCGGCGCCCGGCTTGGCGAAGTCATTGCCGATCTTGTCGAGCAGCGCCGTTACGCATGAGCCGATGTCGCCCACCACCGGCGCGGCGATGGCGACGTTGCTGTCCATCTCGGTCGGCGCGATGTCGACCTGGATGAACTGCTTGGGCTTGCCCCAGGTCTTGCCCTTGCCGTGCGACAGCAGCCAGTTCAGGCGGGCGCCGACCAGCAGCACCACGTCGGCCTCGGCCAGCACATAGGAGCGCGCCGCCGAGGCCGACTGCGGATGCGTATCGGGCAGCAGGCCCTTGGCCATCGACATCGGCAGGTACGGGATGCCGGTCTTTTCGACCAGCTTGCGCAGGTCTGCCTCGGCGCGCGCGTACGCGGCTCCCTTGCCGATCAGGATCAGCGGGCGCTTGGCAGTCTTCAGCAGCGCGACGGCGCGGTCGATCGAATCCGGTGCGGGCAGCTGGCGCGGCGCTGGGTCCACCACCTTGATCAGCGACTTCTTGCCCTTTTCGGCTTCCAGCGACTGGCCCAGCAGCTTGGCCGGCAGGTCCAGGTACACGCCGCCCGGGCGGCCCGACACGGCGGCGCGAATGGCACGCGCGACACCGACGCCGATGTCCTCCGCGTGCAGCACGCGGAACGCAGCCTTGGCGTGCGGACGGGCGATGGCCAGCTGGTCCATCTCTTCGTAGTCACCCTGCTGCAGGTCGACGATCTCGCGCTCGCTCGAGCCGCTGATCAGGATCATCGGGAAGCAGTTGGTGGTGGCATGTGCCAGCGCCGTCAGCCCGTTCAGAAAGCCCGGCGCGGAGACGGTCAGGCAAACGCCCGGCTTCTGCGTCAGGAAGCCCGCAATCGCCGCGGCGTTGCCGGCGTTCTGCTCGTGGCGGAAGCTGATGACGCGCATGCCGTTGGCCTGCGCCAGACGGGCCAGATCGGTGACCGGGATGCCGGGCAGGCCGTAGATGTTTTCGATGCCATTCAGCTTCAGCGCGTCGATGACCAGATGAAAACCATCGGTTTGTGCCTGATGTTCTTCCGCGGCGTGACGCTGCAGCTCGTTTCCGACTTCTGCCATGGTTGCTTCCTTCTATGCAAATTGACTGGGGTGGGAATTTTTGTGACTCAGGCTGCCGCGGGAGTGCTTTGGGCCCGCTTCGCTACGACTTCCGACATGCTTGGTCTCCTTTTGGACTTGTGTTCGTGGTGCGCGGGCGCTGTGCCCTGCTGCGGTCGGTCCGGTTCGTTCGACCGGTCTTGATGACATACGGTATGTGATATATCAGAGAACGGCAAGCTATTTTCCATCTCTGTGGCCAACTTTCGTCAGTGCACTGCAGCAAACCTGGCCGGATCTGCGGGTAAATCAGCGCAATTCCTCAATCCACGCCATTTATTCGCATTTCGCACCAATACAGACGTTCGACCTGAAGTCGCCTTAAAGGGGCGTTTTCAGCTCACAGATATATCACATACAACGTTCCACGCTGCTGACGGCGGCTCCGACACGTCACGCGGGTACCTCCTCCAGCTGCCGCAGCAATGCATCGACGCTGCCCTTGGCATCGCCAAACCACATGCGCGTGTTGTCCTTGTAGAACAGCGGGTTGTCGACACCCGCGTAGCCCGCCGCCATGCTGCGCTTGGACACCACCACGGTCTTGGCCTTCCACACCTCCAGCACCGGCATGCCGGCAATCGGGCTGGCGGGGTCCTCCAGCGCACCGGGGTTGACGATGTCGTTGGCGCCGACCACCAGCACCACGTCGGCCTTCTCGAAGTCGTCGTTGATCTCTTCCATTTCCAGCACGATGTCGTACGGCACCCGCGCCTCGGCCAGCAGCACGTTCATGTGCCCCGGCAGGCGGCCGGCCACCGGGTGGATGCCGAAGCGTACGTTGACGCCCTGCGCCCGCAGGCGCCGCGCAATCTCGCTGATGGTGCCCTGCGCCTGCGCCACCGCCATGCCGTAACCCGGCACGATGATGACCTCGTTGGCGTCCTTCAGCAGGCTGCTGACTTCCTCGCTCGACACCGGCAGCACCTCGCCCTGCTCGGTCGCCGCGCCCTGCGCCTGCACCGCGCCGAATCCCCCGAGGATCACCGACAGGAACTTGCGGTTCATGGCCTTGCACATGATGTAGCTGAGGATGGCGCCGCTCGATCCCACCAGCGCGCCGGTGATGATGAGCAGGTCGTTGCCGAGCATGAAGCCGGTCGCCGCCGCCGCCCAGCCCGAGTAGCTGTTCAGCATCGACACCACCACCGGCATGTCGGCGCCGCCGATGGCCAGCACCAGGTGCGCGCCGACCAGCAGCGCGATCACCGTCATTGCCGCCAGCGGCACCAGCCCCTGCTGCGGGTCCGGTGCGCTCAGGAAGGCATAGCCCAGCCACACGCACACCACCAGCGCGCCGGCGTTGAGCACGTGGCGCCCCGGCAGCAGCAGCGGCTTGCCGCCCATGGTGCCCTGCAGCTTGAGGAAGGCGATGATCGACCCGGTGAAGGTGACCGCGCCGATCAGGATGCCGAGGTAGGTCTCGACTTCGTGGATCGCCTTCTCGACGCCGCCGAGCGTGGTCGGCTCCAGGTAGCTGGCATAGCCGACCAGCACCGCGGCCAGGCCGACGAAGCTGTGCAGCACCGCCACCAGCTGCGGCATCTGCGTCATCTCGACGCGCTTGGCCAGCATGGCCCCGGCAATGCCCCCCACCACCATCGCCACGATGATGATGGCGATGCCGTCGGGACTGCCCGCCAGCACCGTGGTCATGACCGCGATCACCATGCCGGCGATGCCAAGCATGTTGCCGCGCCGCGCGGTGGCGGGATGGCTCAGTCCGCTCAGGCTGAGGATGAACAGCGCGCTGGCGGCGAGGTAAGCGATATTGCTGATTCCGGATGGCATGGTTCTCTCCCTGGCCTTAGTCGCGCTGGAACATCTTCAGCATGCGCTGCGTCACCAGGAAGCCCCCGGCGATATTGATGGTGGCCACCAGCACCGCGCAGCCCGCGATCACCGCCGTCAGCAGCGACGGCTTGCCCAGCTGCACCAGCGCCCCAACCACGATGATCCCGCTGATGGCATTGGTCACGCTCATCAGCGGCGTGTGCAGCGCCGCGGTGACGTTCCACACCACCTGGTAGCCGACGAAGATCGCCAGCACGAACACCGTGAAATGCGCCATGAAGGCTGGTGGCGCCACCGCCCCCAGCCCCAGCAGCGCAGCGGCCGCCAGTGCCAGTGCCATCAGCGTCGTGCCGGTGCGGCTGCGCGGCGGCGCGGTTTCGGCCGGCACCGGAACTTCCGCAGGGGCCTGCTGCTGCGGCACCGCCACGGTCAGCGGCGGTGGCGGCCAGGTCACCGCGCCCTGGTGCAGCACCGTCGCGCCGCGGATCATCTCGTCGTCCATGTTCACCACCAGCTGGCCGTCCTTGCCCGGCGTCAGTTCGCTCAGCAGGTGGCGGACATTGGTGCCATAGAGCTGGCTCGCCTGCGCCGCCATGCGGCTGGGCAGGTCGGTGTAGCCGATGATGGTGACGCCCTCGCGGCGCACGCTTTCACCCGGCACGGTCAGCACGCAGTTGCCGCCCTGCTCGGCGGCCAGGTCCACCACCACGCTGCCGGCGCGCATCAGCGCGACGGTGCCGGCTTCCAGCAGCTTGGGCGCCGGCTTGCCCGGGATCAGCGCGGTGGTAATGATGATGTCGACCTCGCGCGCCTGCTCGGCAAAGAGCCGCATCTCCGCTTCGATAAAGGCCGGGCTCATCTCCTTGGCGTAGCCGCCGCTGCCGCTGCCGTCCTCTTCGATCTCGACCGTGAGGAATTCCGCGCCCAGGCTCTCGATCTGCTGGCGCACCACTGGCCGCGTATCGAAGGCGCGCACCACCGCGCCCAGGCTGCGGGCCGCGCCGATCGCCGCCAGCCCCGCCACGCCGGCGCCGATCACCAGCACGCGCGCCGGCGGGATCTTGCCCGCGGCGGTGATCTGCCCGGCAAAGGGACGGCCGAAGGCATGCGCGGCCTCGATCACCGCGCGGTAGCCGGCCATGTTGGCCATCGAGCTGAGCGCATCCAGCTTCTGCGCGCGCGAGATGCGCGGCACGCAGTCCATCGCCAGCACCGTGGCGCCGCGCTGCGCCAGGCGCTCCAGCATCGGCATCTGCTGCGCCGGCCAGACAAAGCCGATCAGCGTGGCATGCTTCTTCAGCAGCGCCGCTTCTTCCACCCCCAGGCTGGGGTGGACCTGCGGCGGGCGCACCTTGACCACCACGTCGACCGAGGCCCACAGGCTGGCCGCATCGACAATGGCCGCGCCGGCGGCGCGATAGTCGTCGTCCGAGAACGACGCTTCCAGGCCGGCACCGGTCTCCACCACTACCTGGTAACCGAGCTTGAGCAGTTCCTTGACCGAGTCCGGGGTGGCGGCAACGCGCCGCTCGCCCGGGTGGACCTCGCGCGGCACACCGATCGTCATTGGCATGGCATTCACCGTTTCAGGAAAGGGATCTGGCGCCGGCTCAGCCGCGCACGTGGTTGACCAGCGAGCCGATGCCGGCGATCGACACCTCGACCACGGCGCCGTCCTTCATCGAACCCACGCCCAGCGAGGTGCCCACGGCAATCACGTCGCCCGGCATCAGCGTCAGGTCCTGCGAGATCCGGCTGACCTGTTCCTCGGGCGAGAAGATCATGTCCGACAGCGGGTAGTTCTGCCGCTCCACCCCATCCAGCCGCGTGACCACGCTGGCGGTCTTCCAGGGGAAGCCGGTGACGATGGCCGGGCCGATGCAGCCGAAGGTGTCGAAGCCCTTGGCGCGGGTCCATTGCGGGAAATTCGGATCGGCCGTGATCAGCTCGGCCGCGGTCACGTCGTTGACGATGGTGTAGCCGAAGATGTGGGCGCCGGCCTCCGCCACCGTCACGTTGCGCGCCTTCTTGCCGATGACGATGCCCAGCTCGCCCTCGTAGACGATCTTGCCGTCGTAGCTCTTGGGGCGCTGCACCGCGTCGTTGGGACCGGCCAGCGATGTCGCCGGCTTGATCAGGAACAGCGGGTGCGTCGGCACCGGCTTTTCCAGCTTGCGCGCGAGCGCGTGGAAGTTGTTCCACAGCGCCACCACCTTGCCCGGCGCGCACGGCGCGACCACGGTCAGCGCGGCGCGGTCATGCACGGCGCCGGTGGGGCCGGGATGGTCGAAGCCGTCGCGGTCATATTCGACCACGCGGTTGGGGTCGGCCTCGTCGAGGCGGCCATGGCCGATGCTGCCGTCGGCGCGGCGAAAACGTATCCAGGTTTGCACAGCATGCTCCTTGCGCAGGCAAAGGAAGGCCCCGCCTGCGCCGATGTCGGTTGCAGGGATCGTCAAGAATTGGAAGGGAGAGCGAGCGCGAGGTCGACGTGTCCGCCCGTCGTTCCCGCGCAGGCGGGAACCCAGTGGCTTTGAAAGACGCTGGATTCCCGCCTGCGCGGGAATGACGCCGGTACGCTCACGCAACCGCTGGCAAGCGCCTCATACCGCGCCGGCCAGCTTCATCGCAGCGATCTGCGCGGGCGTGCGGCCCAGCCACTCGAGGATCTCCTCGGTGTGCTCGCCCAGCAGCGGCGAGCGCTCCACCTGCACCGGCGAGGCCGACAGCGTGATCGGGCAACCCAGCTGCACGTAGTTGCCGCGCTGCGGATGCTCCAGTTCGACCAGGTAGCCGCGCTGGTACAGCGACTCGTCCTCGATCAGGTCCTTCATCGACAGGATCGGGCCGCACGGCACATCGACCTCGTTCAGGGCCGCCATCACCTCGAACTTGCTGATGCCGCGGGTCCATTTCTCGATCACGGCAAAGCAGTCGGCCAGGTGCTTGAGGCGGGCTTCGGGCGTGGCGTAGTCCGGGTTGGTGATCAGCTCTTCGCGCCCGCACAGGCGCATCAACGGCTCCCAGCCCTGCGGCTGGATAATGACGTAGACGTAGTCGTTGGGGCCACCCGGCGCGCAACGCAGCGCCGCGCCCGGCTGCCCGCCGCCCGAGGCATTGCCCGCGCGCGGCACGTGGTCGCCGAAGTCCTCGTTGGGATATTCACGTAACGGCCCGTTGGCCAGGCGCTGCTGGTCGCGCAGCTTGACCCGGCACAGGTTCAGCACCGCGTCCTGCATCGCCACTTCCACGCGCTGGCCGCGGCCGGTGTGTTCGCGATGCAGCAGCGCGGCCAGGATGCCGACCACGGCATGCACGCCGGTGCCGGAGTCGCCGATCTGTGCGCCGGTCACCGTGGGCACGCCGTCGGCGTCGCCGGTGGTCGAAGCCGAGCCGCCCATGCACTGCGCCACGTTCTCGTAGGCCTTGCAGTCCGCGTATGGGCCTGGGCCGAAGCCCTTGATCGAGGCATAGACCAGGCGCGGGTTCAGGTCCTGCATGTGGTCCCAGTCGAAACCCGCGCGCGCCAGCACGCCGGGACCGAAGTTCTCGATCAGCACGTCGCTGCGCTGGATCAGGTCTTCGAGCAGCGCCTTGCCTTCGGGCGTCTTCATGTTCAGCGTCAGGCTGCGCTTGTTGGAGTTGAGCATGGTGAAGTACAGGCTGTCGGCGTTCGGCACGTCGCGCAACTGGCTGCGCGTGATGTCGCCGCGTCCCGGCATCTCCACCTTGATCACGTCCGCGCCCAGCCACGCCATCAACTGCGTCGCCGACGGGCCCGCCTGGACATGGGTCATGTCCAGGATGCGCACACCTTGCAGGGCTTTGGTTTCCATTGCGAAGGGTCTCCTCTTCCGCTATTTGTAGTCTCTGATGACATACGGTATGTGATATATCAGAAGAGAGCAAGAGGAGTTTGGCGCTTCCGGTGCAAATATCGACGATGCGACGCAGCAAGCGCCGGCGATCCAGTGAAGGAAGGCATAAGAACCGGCGTTTTCAGCGCTGTGCGAGCATAAAGGCCTAAGCGCTTTTCACATTGATATATCACACACCATTTAGCGAAATGCCCTTCGCATGTCTGGCGCGGCCCCAAAAGCAAAGCGGCGGACCGGAGTCCGCCGCTTTTTGCGCCTGGCTGCTGCCCGTATCAGTCCAGGAAATCGCAGTGCTTCTCGACGTAGTCGGCGAGGTCCAGCGAATGCTGCCGCACCAGCCGCTCGGCCAGTTCGGTGTCCCGCCGCTCCAGCGCCTCGATGATGCGCAGGTGGTCGACGATCGACCGTGCCGCGCGGTCGCTCTGCGAAATGGTCATCTTCCGGATCGCGCGCACGTGGATAAAGATGTTGCGGATCGTGTCCATGATGATCTGCGACTTGGACAGCTGCACGATCGCCTGGTGGAACGCGATATTGGCGTCGGAATACTCTTCGATGTGCTCGGCCGGGGTGGAATCGCGGAAGCTGTCGAACATCCTGCGCAGCTGCGCGATCTCGGCGTCGGTGGCGTTTTCGGTGGCCAGCCGGGCCGCCATGCTTTCGAGCGCGGCCCACATCTGGATCATCTCGACGATCTCGCGCTTGGTCTTGCGCATGATGTAGATGCCGCGCCGCGGCACGGTGCGCAGGAAGCCTTCCTGCTCCAGCAGCGTCATGGCTTCGCGGATCGGCGTGCGGCTGACGCCCATGGCCTCGCTCAGCACCCGCTCATCCAGCCGGATCTCGTCGCGCGACTGGTAGATGTCGGCGTCGGCGATGGCCTGGCGCAGCATGGCGTAGGCCTGGTCGCGCAGGCTCGCGCCGGCGTTGATCGGTTGTACCGACAGGGACAGCCCGTTGGGCTGGACGATGGATTGGCTTTGCGCAGACATGGATTTGCTCGTGTGAGACCGGCGGCCGGGCCGCCGGAATGGCGCCCTCCGCATTGCTGCACAGCTTAGCAAAAACGCCTGACCCATTATGAAAACGCATCAAACGATGCGCGCTCCACATGCATCGGCACAAAAGCGGTGCGCGGCCTGTCGTATATGGTATATCACAATCGCCCTGCCTTTCGACTTCGCGAGCCGGGAACACGTCACGTCGCGTGCCCGGCCCGCCCCTCGGGGGACGCCTGACCCGGTGGCATCCCCCTGCTCCTCAGGCGGCAAGCTTGGCCATCGCGTCGCGCTGCTTGATCAGCCCGAGCACGGCATCGCACATCGGCGTCGGCTCGCCCACCAGCCGCCCCATTTCCTGCACCACCGTCAGCAGCGGGTCGATTTCCATGGCCCGCCCCGCCTCCAGGTCCTGCAGCATCGAGGTCTTGTGCGCGCCCACGGCGCCGGCGCCGTCGATGCGCCGTTCCACGTCGACGCGGAACTTCACCCCGAAGCGCTCGGCGATGCCCTGGGCCTCCACCATCATCTGGCGCGACAGCTCGCGCGTGGCGGGGTCGGCGGTGATGACATCGAGCGTGGCGTGGGTCAGCGCGCTGATCGGGTTGAAGCACAGGTTGCCCCACAGCTTGAGCCAGATCTCGTCGCGGATGTTGTCGCGCACCGGGGCGTCGAGGTCGGCTGCCATCATCATTTCGCTGAGCCGGGTCACGCGCGCGGAGCGGCTGCCGTCCGGCTCGCCCAGCGGGAACTTCTTGCCGTAGACATGCTTGATCACGCCCGGCGCGACGATTTCGGCGGCCGGATAGACCACGCAGCCGATGGCCCGCTCCGGCCCCAGGCGCTGCCACTGGCGCCCGCCGGGATCGACGCTCTCCAGCGTGCGGCCGGCCAGCTCGCCGCCGTGCTTGTAGAAGTACCAGTAAGGAATGCCGTTGACGCCGGTCACGATCGCGGTATCACGCCCCAGCAGCGGCTGCATCTGGTCTACCACGCCGGGCACCGAATGCGCCTTGAGGGTGATGAACACATAGTCCTGGGGCCCGAGTTCGCGCGGATCGCTGGTACTGCGCACCTTCGCGACCCGCTCCTCTCCATCGATCAGCAGCTTGACGCCGTGCTCCTGCATCGCCGCGAGGTGGGGTCCGCGCGCGACAAAGCTGACCTCGGCTCCCGCGCGCGCCAGCTGCGCCCCGACATAGCCGCCGATGGCACCGGCGCCGTAGATACAGACTTTCATATGCTGCCTCCTTGATGGCTCGATTGGATCTTTTGATATATCACATACTATATTCCATGACGACACATGGCAACCTGCCAATCGCCCTCTCGGGCGCGCCTTTATCTTTATGTGACAGGCTGCGCGGCCAAGCGACGCTGCGCTAACATGAAGCCTGCATGCGCCCTCCCATCACTCCGGAGCCTTCATGGAAGCGACGTTGGCATTGCTGCAGGATCCCGCCGCCTGGGCGGCGCTGGCCACGCTGGTGGCGATGGAAATCGTGCTGGGGATCGACAACCTGATCTTCATCTCGATCCTGACCAACAAGCTGCCCGCGGAGATGCGGGAGAAGGCCCGCAAGATCGGCATCAGCCTGGCGCTGCTGCTGCGCCTGGGCCTGCTGGCGACCATCGCCTTCATCGTCACGCTGACCCAGCCGCTCTTCACCGTGCTGGGCCATGGGCTGTCGTGGCGCGACCTGATCCTGATCGCGGGCGGCGGCTTCCTGGTGTGGAAGGCCACGCGTGAAATCCATCACCACGTCACCGCCGCCGAGGAAGGCGAGGAAAGCGGCACGACCCAGGCGGTGCACAGCTTTGCCGCCGCCATCGGCCAAATCCTGGTGCTGGACCTGGTGTTTTCGATCGACAGCATCATCACCGCGGTCGGCATGACCGAACACGTGCAGATCATGTTCGTGGCCGTGATCGCGGCGGTGATGGCGATGCTGTTCGCGGCGACCCCGCTGGCCAACTTCATCAACCGCAACCCGACCATCGTGATGCTGGCGCTGGCCTTCCTGATGATGATCGGCATGACGCTGATCGCCGAAGGCCTCGGCACGCACGTGCCCAAGGGGTACATCTATACGGCGATGGCGTTCTCAGCCTCGGTCGAGGGGCTGAACATGCTGGCGCGACAACGGCGCCGGCAGCGCCGCGCCGCGCGCGAGGCGAGCGAGGTGCGGTGAGGCGCCGGCGCCACCCGCTGTAACAGAGGGTGTCCGAACTTTTCCGCGGCGCCGGCGTCTTTTACAGTTCTGCTCAATCCCGGACAATAAAAGGACGCTTTCACCACATGATGAACCGCCGCACCCTGCTGGTTTCCGCCAGTGCCTCTGCCGCGCTTGCCGCACTCGGCATTACCCCATCGGTGCTGGCAGCCAGCCGGATCAAGCTAGGCGAGGCCCAGCCGTTCGGCTTCGACGCCCTGATCGAGCGCGCCCGCGCGCTGGCCGGCAAGCCGTACGCGCCGCCGCCCGCGCCGCCCGCGGACGTGCTGGCCAGGATCGACTACGACGCCCACGGCAAGATCCGCTTCCGCACCGAGGATGCGCTCTTTGCCGGCGGCCCGGGCCAGTTCCCGGTCACGTTCTTCCATCTCGGCACCTACTTCCGCAGCCCGGTGCGCATGCATGTGATCGAGCGCGCTAAAGGCGGCACCGGCAAGGCACGCGAGATCGTCTATGACGATGCTTACTTCGACATGCCGGCCGACAGCCCCGCGCACAAGCTGCCGCCGGGCAGCGGCTTTGCCGGCTTCCGCTTCCAGGAAAGCCGCCTGGGCGACCAGAAAACCCGCGACTGGCGCAAGAACGACTGGGTGGCCTTCCTCGGCGCCTCGTATTTCCGCGCGATCGGCGAGCTGTACCAGTACGGCTTGTCCGCGCGCGGCATCGCCATCGACGTCGCCGAAGCCGGCAAGCAGGAAGAATTCCCCGCCTTCACTCACTTCTGGTTCGACACGCCCGAGGGCAACAGCGACACCGTCACGGTCTACGCGCTGCTGGATGGACCAAGCATCTCCGGCGCCTACCGCTTCGTCATGCAGCGCGCCAAGGCCGTGATCATGGACGTCGAATGCGTGCTGTTCCTGCGCAAGGACGTGGCGCGGCTGGGGCTGGCGCCGCTGACCTCGATGTACTGGTTCTCCGAAAGCATCAAGGGCACCGCGGTCGACTGGCGCCCCGAAGTGCATGACTCCGACGGCCTGGCGCTGTGGAACGGCGCCGGCGAGCATATCTGGCGACCGCTGAACAACCCGCCGCAGACCACGGCCTCAGCCTTCGCCGACGACAACCCGAAGGGCTTCGGGCTGCTTCAGCGCGACCGCCTGTTCGACCACTACCAGGACGGCGTCAACTACGACCGCCGTCCGAGCCTGTGGGTGGAGCCGCGCGACGGCTGGGGCGCCGGCTCGGTGCAGCTGGTGGAGTTGCGCACCGACGACGAGATCCACGACAACATCGTCGCCATGTGGGTGCCCAAGGCGCCGGCCAAGGCCGGCAACACCTACCGCCTGCGCTACCGGCTGCACTGGGCGGCCGACGAGCCCTACCCCTCGCCACTGGCGCGCTGCGTGGCCACGCGCCTGGGCAACGGCGGCCAGCCCGGACAGCCGCGGCCCAGGGGCGTGCGCAAGTTCATGGTCGAGTTCAAGGGCGCGCCGCTGGAGAAGCTGCCCTTCGGCGTCAAGCCCGAAGCGGTGCTGACCGCCTCGCGCGGCACCTTCTCCTATGTCTTCACCGAAGCCGTGCCCAACGGCGTGGCCGGGCACTGGCGCGCCCAGTTCGACCTGACCACCGACGGGGCCCAGCCGGTCGACCTGCGGCTGTTCCTGCGCCTGAACGGCAAGCCGCTGTCGGAAACCTGGCTGTACCAGTACCACCCGTTCCAGTCACCGGCGGGCTGACGCCCCCGCCGCGGGGGGCTGGCGCCGGGCCAGCCCCTTTACACCTTATTGCGACACCGTGATGTCAGGCGGGCGCGAGCGGGTATGATGGCTGGCTACGACAGTTCCACTGCATCCGCCAGCCTCACATGATTTCTCAAGAGTTCGCCGGCGCCGCCGAGAGCGGCCAGGCTGCATCGCTCCCGCGCTCGGAGCGCGCCTACCAGCAGCTGCGCGCCGCCATCCAGGCCGGCCAGCTTTCCCCTGGCACCCGGCTGCGCGAGGTGGAACTCGCCGAATCGCTGGGATTGTCCCGTACGCCCGTGCGTGAAGCGCTGTCCCGGCTGGAATCCGAGGGCCTGGTCGTCAACGAGCCCAATCGCGGCATGATGGTGACGCAGCTCGACGCCAGCATGGTCAGCGAGCTGTACGTGATGCGCGAAGTGCTGGAAGGCACCGCCGCCGCGCTGGCCGCGCGCCACGCCACCGACGTCGAGATCTCGCTGCTGCGCGATATCGTCGAGCGCGACCTCGCCATCGCCGACGACCCCGACCGGCTCGCGCTGAACAACCGGCTGTTCCATGAAACCCTGCACCGCTGCGCCCACAACCGCTACCTGCTGAAGACGCTGCGCTCGCTGCATGAATCCATGGCGCTGCTCGGACGCACCACGCTGGCGGTGCCGGGGCGCGCGCGCAGCTCGTACGAAGAACACATCTCGCTGGTGGAAGCGCTGGAGCAGCGCGATCCGACGCTGGCCGAGCAGATCGCGCGCCGCCATATCCAGCAGGCCTACAAGGTGCGGCTGTCGCTGTGGATCCAGGAGCAGTCGGGTCGCTGAGGGCCCCGCCCGCACGGTGCCGTCAGGCCGCCTGGGTCCGCGCCGTGCGCAGCGTGCCCAGGCTCAGCACCAGCAGCGCCGCCAGGATCAGCACCACCGCGCCCAGCGTCTGCGGCGCGATCTGTTCACCGCCCAGCCACGCGCCCATGGCCAGCGCCACCGGCGGGTTCACGTAGACATAGCTTGCCGCCAGGGTCTGGCTGACCGTCGAGACCAGGTACATGTAGGCGGAGAACGCCACCAGCGACCCCGCCACCACCAGGTAGACCCAGGCCCAGCCGGCCTGCGCGCTGACTGAAGACGGCCACGGCTCCTGCCGCAGCAGCGACAGCGCCATCAGCACCACGCCGCCGATCACCATCTCCGCGGCAAACGCCGCCGCCCCTGGCGGCAGGTCCAGCCGGCGCGCCAGCTGCGAGCCGAAGGACCAGCTCGCCACCGCCAGCAGCAGCGCCACCACGCCGCCGGTGCTGACCTGGAACTCCGCGCCCGCGGTCAGCACCAGGATGCCGGCGCTGCCGATGGCGATTGCCACATACTCATACCACTTCGGCCGGTTGCCGAAGCACGCGCCCCAGATCAGCGCAAAGATCGGCATCGACCCGATCATCACCGTGGTCGCGCCAGAGGAAATGGTCTGCTCGGCAATGGCAGTGAGACCCATGCCGCCCACCAGCAGAAACAAGGCCGGCACAGCGCAATGGCGCAACTGCCGCGCCGATGGCATCGGCGTGCCGCGCCACGCCAGCCACGCGGCCAGCAGCAGGCCCGCGCACAGGAAGCGCGTGCCCATCATGAACAGCGGCGGAAAGCTCTCCAGCGTAAAGCGGATCGCCAGGTAGGTGGTGCCCCAGACCACATAGGTGATCAGCAGGCACAGCAGCACAAGCGCAGACATGGGGCGGACCGGTTCGGAAAAGGCATTCAAGATAGCCGTGTCCGCCGCCGCGGCAAAACGAAAAGTGCTGGCAAGCCTTGTGAAAGTTGCTCACAAAGCACTCCGGCACCACAGGCAAAACAAAACCGGCCGCGTTCACCCGGACGGGCGCACGGTTGGCCGGTTCTTCAACGCAGCCCGGACGGGCCGCAACTACCGTACTGCTGTCGCCAGCGATCAGCCGTTGGCGTAGGCCACCTTGGCCTGGCGGGCCTGGCTTTGCAGGCGCTCGATCACCGACTGCACGGCGGCGATGGCCCGCTTCACGTCGTGGGCGAAGCCCAGGCTTTGCGTGCCGAGCTCGCGCTCGATGAGTTGGCGTTCCAGTTGATCGGTCAGCTTGATATCGGATTGGGTGTTCATGGCGTCCTTCCTTTCGGGATTACCCTCATGGGGTTTTCCCTGATTGTAGCAAAAGAATTGTCGCAATGCAGCATTAGGTGAAAGTACGTATGCTGGGACACCACAAGCTGTGCCGGATGAAATACTTCCCGGTGGACTGTGTGACGATTAAGGCCGAGGCTCGAACGCTCGATCGCCGGGTCTTGGCATCAAACCAGTCTTGTTCCTGTCACGCGGGCCAGTTCGCCCAGCAACCGATCCTGGAATTTCGTGTCGCGGACGAGGGCGTGCGGCTCCTGCAACCGCTGGTGGTACCAATACCCGCCGCTGATCAGCGCCCGCGGATCGTTGCTGGTAGCCAGCCACTCCTGGGTCAGATGTCCCAGCCGAAGGTCGTCCGGCGCATTCGCACCCCCCATCTTGGTGGGAACCCAGCCCGGATCGACTGCGTTGCTGTAGACGTCGGGCCACAGCCGCGCCACGGCTGCCGCCAGGGTCGTGATGAAAAGCTTGCTTTCCGAATAGCCAGCTGTGCCGGTACGCCCGGACCAGTCGATGCCGTCAAGACTCGTCCGGCCACCCTTGTGCATGCTGCTGCTCAGGTAGATCAGCCGCCTGGGGCGCCGGATCAGCGCCGTGAGCAGGTACGGCGCGACGACGTTGACCATCAGGACCTGGGGCCCTGACAGGATCCCCGCGTTGTGGATCACCGCGTCCATCGTGCCAATGGCGTTGACCTGCCGGGCCAGGTCCCGTGTCTGCTTCAGGTCGGAAAGATCGCCGATGGTTGCGATGGCACCCTGCTCCACAAGCTCCCTGACGGCGGGCAGCCGCGCCTGGGAGCGAACGTGCACCACCACCTCATGCCCGTCGCCGAGCAGCGTCCGTGCCGCGGCATGGCCGAGTCCGTCGGACGAGCCAGTGATGAAGATGCGGGACTTACGTCCGCGGCTTCGTTGAGCGGGCGTCACGGCGGACTTTGTAGCGGGACTGGACGCGGGTTGCGCCATCGCGGCAGCGACGGTCAGCAGCGGCGCCATGACCAGGCTGGCGCCCAGTTGCGCACCGTTCAGAATGAGTTTGCGACGGTCCATGGCGCCTCCTGCTCAGCATGAAGGTTTTTGAAACAGGCGATTCATTAAGTGTTGCCGGTTAATGCACAGAGTCAAGGGAGCGCCCGTCATTTCGCCACAAAGCGCGCCGTGACGGTCTTGCCGTCCGCAAACCGGATCGTCGCCACCAGCTTGGAGCCGGCCTGCAGTTGCAGCTTGTCGGCCGCGACCAGTGCATTGTCCGCGCCGGGGTTCAGCGCCGTTTCGGTCTTGCGGGTGCCGGTCAGCACCGTCAGCTTGCCGCTGGCACCGGCCACGGGCAGCTTCCTGTCATGGTCGTCGACATAAATCGTGACCGCGCCATCCCGGTTCACCAGTTCGAACTGCAGGTCGCTGGCAACCTGCACGATGCCGCCGTATTGCGCGGGCTTGGCGCCGTGCGCCATGGCTACGCCGGAAAACCCGGACAGTGCGAGACTGCCGGCAAACACCATGGCCGAGATCTGTTTCTTCATCGTTTACTCCGTTGCTGCAGCGGCTTGGGGGCGCCGCTGCCAAAGCCCTGAATCAATACGTATCCTCCGGCTGCTGTGACAGGATGCGCTGCAGCGGGCGGCGCCCGAACAGCCAGAACGCCAGCGGCGTCAGCACGGAATCCAGCAGGGTCGAACTGACCAGCCCGCCGAAGATCACCACCGCCACCGGATGCAGGATTTCCTTGCCGGGCGCATCGGCCGACACCAGCAAGGGCACCAGCGCGAAGGCCGCGACCAGCGCGGTCATCAGCACCGGCGTCAGCCGCTCGAGCGAGCCGCGCACGATCATCGGGATGCCGAAGGTCTCGCCTTCGAAGCGGCACAGGTTGATATAGTGGCTGACCTTCAGGATGCCGTTGCGCGTGGCAATGCCGGTCAGCGTGATAAAGCCGACCATCGACGCCACCGACAGGCTCAGCCCCGCCAGCCACATTGCGATCACGCTGCCGATCAAGGCGAACGGGATATTGGCCATGATCACCAGGGTCAGCGTCGACGAGCGGTAGCGCGAGTAAAGCACCAGGTAGATCAGCGCCAGCGACACCAGCGACAGCAACACGATGCGCCGCGTGGCCTGCTCCTGCGCCTGGAACTGGCCTTCGATGCTGACGAAATAGCCGCCAGGCAGTCCGGCACGCGCCGCCGCTTCGCGCACTGCGCCGACGATCTTCGACATATCGGAGCCGTCGGTATTGGCATAGACCACGATGCGGCGCCGGCCGTTCTCGCGGCCGATCTGGTTGGGGCCGTCGCCCTCCTCGACGTCGGCGATGGCGGATAACGGCACCGCGCCGCGCGGCGAATCCAGCATGATGCGGGACAGGTCCTGCGGCGTACGGCCGCTATCGGCCAGGCGCACCACCAGGTCGTGGCGGCGCACGCCGTCGATCAGCTGGGTAACGCGCGTGCCGTCGGACAAGGTCTGCAGCGCCTTCAGCGCCTCGCCGGCGGGGATGCCGTACTGCGCGGCCTTGCGATAGTCGAGCCGCACATTGACCTGCGGAATCAGCACCTGGCGCTCGACCGTGATATCGACCAGGCCCGGGATCGTGGCCAGGCGCCCGCGCACGTTCTCCGCCAGGCCACGCAGCGTATCGAGGTCATCGCCATAGATCTTCAGCGCGATCTGCGCCCGCACGCCGGACAGCAGGTGATCGAGCCGATGCGAAATGGGCTGGCCGATCGCCACCGACGCCGGCAGCCCGGCAAGCTGCGCGCGGATCGCGGCCATCACCTGCTCGCGGCTGCGCACGGAGGGCTTCAGGTCGATGTCGATCTCGGAGGCATGCACGCCCTCGGCATGTTCGTCCAGTTCGGCGCGGCCGGTGCGGCGGCCCACCCGGGTCACTTCCGGCACCTGCCGGATCAGCGTTTCCGCCAGCGCGCCGATACGGTTGGCTTCGGCCAGCGAGGTGCCGGGATTGAGCATCAGCGACATCACCATCGAGCCCTCGTTGAAGCCCGGCAGGAAGGCACGCGGCAGCCACGGCACGGTGACGGCCGCCAGCACGGCCGCCACCGCGGCTACCGATAGCACTGCCCGCGCGCGCGGGAATGACCAGTCCAGGATGCGGGCATCGACCCGCTTGAGCCACGCCACCAGCCGGCTGTCGGGATGCTCGAGCCGCTTCATCCGCGGCAGCAGGTAGTACGACAGCACCGGCGTCACCGTCATCGACACCAGCATCGACGCCAGGATCGATACGATGTAGGCGATCCCCAGTGGCGCGAACAGCCGCCCTTCGATACCCGGCAGCGCAAACAGTGGCACGAACACCAGCACCACCACCAGCGTGGCATAGACAATGCCGGAGCGCACTTCGATCGAGGCGCGCCAGATCGTCTCCAGCACCGATGGCGGGTCGTCCATGGCGGCGCGCTGCCGCAGCCGGCGCTGGATGTTCTCGACGTCGACGATGGCATCGTCGACCAGTTCGCCGATGGCGATGGCCAGGCCGCCCAGCGTCATCACGTTGATCGACTGGCCCAGCAGGTGGAAAGCCAGCGCGGACACCGCCAGCGACAGCGGTATCGCCACCAGCGAGATCGCGGTGGTGCGCGCGCTCAGCAGGAAGGCGAACAGGATCACCGTCACCATGATGGCGCCATCGCGCAGCGCCTCGACCACGTTGCCGATCGAGGCTTCGATAAAGTCGGCCTGGCGGAACAGCACCTGCGGCGCGGACAAGCCCTGCGGCAGCCCCTGCTTCAGTTCGCCAAGCGCGGCTTCCAGGTCGCGCGTCAGGCGCACGGTGTCGGCCGCGGGCTGCTTCTGCACGCTGACGATCACCGCGGGCTTGCCGTTGAAACCGGCGTCGCCGCGCTTGAGCGCAGCGGCGTAGCGCACGCCGGCCACCTGCTCCAGCAGCACCGGCGCGCCGTCCTTGTAGGCGACCGCAACGCCCTTGAGGTCGTCGAGGCGGTTGGTGCGGCCGAGATGGCGGATCAGGTATTCGCGGCCGTTCAGGTCGATGAAGCCGCCACTGGTATTGGCGGCGAAGTCCTGCAAGGCGCCCTGCACCTGCGCCAGCGCCACGCCGAATTGCGCCATGCGCGCGGTATCGGGCTCGACCCGCAACTGCCGCACCTCGCCGCCGATCGGGATCACCTGCGACACGCCGGGCACCGACAGCAGGCGCGGGCGCAGCACGAAGTCGGCATACTCGCGCGCCTGCATCGGGCTGGCCCGGGCCGGATCGATCGGCAAGGCAATCAGCATGATCTCGCCCATGATCGACGAGACCGGCCCTAGGATGGGCGTGATTCCGCCCGGCAACTGCTCCTTCACCAGCGCCAGCCGCTCCGACACGAGCTGGCGGTTGCGGTAGATATCGCTGCCCCAGTCGAATTCGGCGTAGACGATAGACAGGCCGACGCCGGACACCGAGCGGACCCGCGTGACGCCGGGCATGCCGTTCAACGCAGTCTCGATCGGGAACGACACCAGCAGCTCGACTTCCTGCGGCGCCATGCCGCCCGCTTCGGTAATCACGGTCACCAGCGGCTTGTTCAGGTCCGGAAATACATCGACCGGCGTGCGCCATGCGGTGAGGCCGCCGTAGACCATCAGGATCAGGGCGAAGGCCAGTACCAGCAGCCGGTTGCCGAGGCTGGCGCGAACGATCCAGTTGAACATGCGCGCCCCTCAGCGGATCTGGTTGATCAGCGCCGCGCCGGACACCACCACCCGGTTCTCCGGCGACAGTCCGCGGACCACGACCACGGTGCGCGCATCGAGCACGCGCGCCTCGACCGGCTGCGCGATAAAGCGCTGCGTGCCGGACTTGATCCACACCACCGGCAGGTTGCTGGCGTTGCGCACCAGCGCCTCGCTCGGCAGGGCGATGCCCTGGACGTTATCGCTGAGCGTGGCGACCACCGTCACGGGCTGGCCGACGGCCAGCGGCACGTCGTTGGCGGTCAGACGGAATGTCAGCGGCACCGCGCCGTTCTTCAGGCTGCGGCCGGCACCGACGAATTCCAGCTTGCCGCCGGTGCCGCTGGCCAGCGCACCGCCCTTGATGCGGTTGGCCAGCGAACTGTCCGCGCTGCTGGCCTCGATCAGCAGGCGGGCGGGATCGACCACCTCGTACAGCACGTCTGCGGCGGCAACCACCTGCCCCGCCAGCACATTGGCGCTGGCGATCACGCCGCTGGCCGGCGCGGTCAGCGTATCGGTCTGGTGCAGGCTCTTGCCGACCGCATCGCGCTGGCCGGACAGGCTCTGGACCTCGGCGCGGGCCGCTTCGATTTCCTTGCGCGGGATGCTGTCCGTCAGCGACTCCAGCCGCTGCAGCCGCTGCCGCGCCAGCTTCAGGCTGGCGCTGAGGTTGGCGAACTGCGCCTGCTGGTTGCCGATGTCAAAGGGCTCGCTCTTGTGGCGCAGCACGGCCAGCGCCTGGCCCTTGCTGACGCGCTGCCCCAGCACCGGGAAGCCGCCCGGCGGCGGTTCGATCCAGCCCGGGTGGCCCGCTTGCAGGCGCCCGCCCGCGTTCGGATCGATCGCCACCACGGCGTTCAGTTCGACGGTCACCGGGTGCGCGGCTTGCTGCGGCATCGCGGTCCGTATGCCCATGCGGCGCTGGGCCAGCTTGGGCACCTGGACGCTGCCGTCTGGCAGCCGGGCCAGGCCACTGCCCGACACCGCGGCCGGTGCATCGAGGTGTTCCCCGTTCGGGCCGTGCGCGCCGGGCCCGGCCAGCGCCGGCATGGTGGTCCAGGCGGCCAGCGCGACCGCCAGGGTTGCGACTTTGGTGGTCTTCATCACGCCGTGCCTCCTTTCCTTTTGCCAACGCGGCGCTTCACGCCCCAGGCGCCTGCTGCCACGACCGCCGCGAGCAGGACCAGCCACGGCCAGCGCGCCTGCCACCACGCCATGCCGTGGTCGCGTTCGTCCGCGGCAACGTTCAGGGTGCCTTCGATCAGGTCCGACTCGTTGCCGGTGACGAGCGTAAACACCAGCGCATGCTGGCCGGGCCGGCGCAATGCCTGCAGCAGTTTCTCGTCGGTAAAGGCATAGTCGCCGGCATCGGCGTGCAGCTTGCCCGGGGCCTTGATGCCGTCGAACTCGACCTCGAGCGTGCCGTCGAGCACCGGCTCGTTGGTGACGTAGCGGTCGACCATGACGGAGAGTTCGTCCGTGGCAAGGGTGCCCACCAGTTCGAACGCCTCCGTATGGGCTTCGATGGTCGGCTGGGAATGAGCCGCCGCGCCGGTGTCGGCGGGCGCGTCCAGGTGCTCGCCATCGGGGCCGTGGGCACCGGGGCCGGCGTGCGCTGCCGGCACGTCGAGCGCGAGCGTCAGGAACAGGACAAGAAACAACTGGCGGATCATGGCAGGACTCCGAGCGCCTGGTTGAGGGTGGCAATGGCGATGCCGCGACGGGCACGCTGGCGCGCGAGGTCGGCCTCGGCTTCCAGCGCCTGGTTTTGTGCGCGCAGCACTTCCGGCAAGCCGATCTCGCCGGCATTGAAGGTCTTGCGCAGCAGCGCCGCCCGTTCGGACAGCGTGGCGCTGCGCTCTTGCGTAAGGCCGAGCTGCTGTTCGGCCAGCCGCAGCGCGGCCTGCGCCGCGTCGATCTCGGCGCGGACGTTGCGTTCGGTGCGCGCGAGCTCGGCCCGCGCTGCCATCAGCTCCGTCTGCGTGGCGGTTTCGCGCGGCAGGTTGCGCGCATCCGTGGCGAACGGGATCCTGACGAACAGGCCGACGGTCTGGTCGCCGGGCATGCCGCCGCCGGCCCGGTCATTGCGGTACATCACGCCGACTTCGGGCGGGTCGCGGCGCGATTTGCGCAGGTAGCCCAGCTGGCGTTCGCTGCGCAACACGGCCTGCTGCACCGCTTCCAGGCGAGGATGGGTGACGGCATGGCCCGCAGGGTCTGCCGCCGGCGCCGCCGTTTCGTCGTACCGTAGCGGCAACGCGGAGACGCCGGTGGCTTGCAGCAGCCGCGCCTTCGCCTCGACCACGCGGGCCTCGCTGTCGGCGAGCAGGCCCTGTGCCGCCAGGTCGTCCTGCTGCGCCAGCAGCAGGTCGGTGCGCGCCAGGTCGCCGGCGTTGACGCGCCGGCGTACATCGTCGCGCAGCGACGCGGCGATGCCGGCGCGGCGCTGCATCACCTCGCGCTCGTCTTCGACGGCCGCCAGTTGCCAGACGCGTTCGCGGACTTCGGCGGCAAGATTCAGTCGCGCCAGTGCAGCGCCGGCCTCGGCCTCGGCCGCATGGGCGTCGGCCAGCTCGCCGCGTGCCGCGCGCTGCCCTGGCAGCCACACCGGCACGCCCAGCTGGACCTCGCTCTCGCGCAGGCCGCGCCGTTCGGTCCAGCGGTCGTCACGGTGCAGCAGGCCGAGCGTGGGCGGCCCGGCGATCAGCGCGTCGGCCTGGACCCGGCTGGCCGCCGCCTCCAGGCGCCGCCCCTCGGTGGCCTGGAAGGCGACGGAGCGCTCCCAGGCGGCATCGAACAGCGCGCGCAGATCGGCCGGCGCGGACTGGCCATGGGCCGCGGGCATCAGCAACGCCGATGCCACCACGGAGATAAAGAACTTGTGCATGGAATCCCCAACGCAGATTGCGACAACACAGGCAATGCGGCGGGGCGCGGCGCAAAGGCTTTGCGCCACGGCAGGCAATCAGCAGATCAGTGCCCCGCCGTCAGGCGGGCGCGCGAGGGGGGCGTAACGGGGGACTGCCGCCAGGGTCGGGGATGCGGCCGCCGAGGAACAACGGCTCGCGCTGCGTCTGCAGCGTCAGCGGCGGCACCATGCCGGCCGGCAATGGCGCCTGGAAGTGGGTGCCGTAGTCGAAGTCGAGCTGGTGCGAAGCCGAGGCCGCGGAATCGTCGAAGGCGATCTCGCCGTCCTCATCATGGTGATGCGGAATGTGCTCGGCGTGCGCGGCCATGTGGTCCGGCGGCAAGCCGGCGGAGTGCGCGAGCTGCCGCTGCGCTGCGGCCAACGCCTGCAGCGGCAGGATCAGCATCAGGAGCAAGGCAATCATGCGCGACATAGGGCGGGATTCTACCCGACCTGCCGGCACCGGCGCGAGGCCGTGGCGCCGAATGCCGTAAGCGCCGCCCGAAACGCATTGACGCCGTTCACATCCGGCAGGAGCGCAGGCAAGCCGGTCGACCCTGATGCCATGCCGCTCAGAAAGACCGCGGCAGGCCCAGCACGTGTTCGGCGACGAAGGAGTAGATCAGGTTGGTCGAGATCGGCGCTACCTGGTACAGGCGCGTCTCGCGGAACTTGCGCTCGACATCGTATTCGCAGGCAAAGCCGAAGCCGCCGTGGAACTGCAGGCAGGCGTTGCCGGCCTCCCAGCTGGCCTTGGCGGCCAGGTACTTGGCCATGTTGGCCTGCGCGCCCATGGACTCGTGCTTGTCGAACAGCTCGCAGGCCTTCCAGCGCATCAGGTTGGCCGCCTCGAGTTCGATGAACGACTCGGCGATGGGGAACTGCACGCCCTGGTTCTGGCCGATGGGGCGGCCGAACACTTCGCGCTCCTTCACGTACTTCGTGACCCGGTCCATGAACCAGTAGCCGTCGCCGATGCACTCGGCGGCGATCAGGGTGCGCTCGGCATTGAGGCCATCGAGGATGTACTTGAAGCCCTTGCCCTCTTCGCCGATCAGGTTCTCCTCGGGGATCTCCAGGTCCTCGAAGAACAGCTCGTTGGTCTCGTGGTTGACCATGTTGGGGATGGGGCGCACCGTCAGGCCCTGCTTCTGCGCCTGGTGCAGGTCGACCATGAAGATCGACATGCCCTCGCTCTTCTTCTTCACCTCGGCCAGCGGCGTGGTGCGCGCCAGCAGGATCATGAAGTCGCTGTGCTGCACGCGGCTGATCCACACCTTCTGGCCGTTGACGACGTAGCGGCCGTCCTTTTTCACCGCCGAGGTCTTGATCTTGGTGGTGTCGGTGCCGGTGGTGGGCTCGGTCACGCCCATCGACTGCAGGCGCCATTCGCCCGAGGCGATCTTCGGCAGGTACTTTTCCTTCTGCGCCTGGGAGCCGTGCCGCAGCAGCGTGCCCATGTTGTACATCTGGCCGTGGCAGGCGCCGGAATTGCCGCCGCAACGGTTGATCTCTTCCATGATGACCGAGGCTTCAGTCAGCCCGAGGCCGGAGCCGCCGTATTCCTGCGGAATCAGCGCCGCCAGCCAGCCGGCAGCGGTCAGCGCGTTGACGAAGGCCTCGGGATAGGCGCGCTGTTCATCGACCTTGCGGAAGTACTCGTCGGGAAACTCCGCGCACAGCGCACGGATGGCATCGCGGATTTCGTGGAAATTGTTCGAGAGGGTCTGTTCGATCATGGCGCTGCCTTGCAGTCGGTCTGTGTCTGTGGCGGCGTGGCGGATGGCCCACGCCGCGTGATAGCCGCAATGGTCGCGGCGTTCGGCCGGCGGGACAATCAGCGATTTCGAAAGCGCGCCTTCCACGCGGCTTAAGTCGGGGCAGGCGGCGCCTCCTTCAGGCCGTTCACCAGTTTCGCAATCGCCAAAGCCGGCCATTGGCATTGTCGAATAGCGCAAACGCGGCTTTGGCGACATGCTTCGGGCTATCCGGCCCCCGCCGCCCTATGTCCGGCCGCGTGCCGACCGAACGTTTCCCCGTGGACATGCACGACCTGGCCTCCCGACTGCAAACCCTGATCCGCCCCGGCGACCACCTCTGGTGGGGACAAGCCACCGCCGAGCCGCTGACGCTGACGCGCGCGCTGGTGGCGCATCGCCATGCCATCGCGCGCGGCGGGCGCTTCAGCGTCTTCGTCGGCATCGGCCAGTCGGACACGCTGCAGCCGGAACAGGCCGACGTCATCGACTTCTTCGGCTATGCCGCCAGCGGGCCGCACCGCCGGCTCGCCGGCGCGGGCGTGCTCGACATCGTGCCGAGCCATTATTCGCACCTGCCGGGGCTGATCCGGCACGGCACACTGCGCGCGGACGTGGTGCTGGTGCAGGTCTCGCCCGCTGACGAACAGGGGCGCCACAGCCTGGGCCTGGTGCACGAGTACCTTCCCGCCGCGCTCGACCGGGCCCGCGTGATCATTGCCGAAGTGAACCCCGAAGTGCCGTGGACCCACGGCAGCCGTTATCTCACCGCCGAACAGATTGGTCTGCGGGTCGAAGCGGAGTGCCCGCCGATCAGCCTGGAGCGCGGCGCTCCTGGCCTGGCCGAACGAGCCATCGCCCGCCATATCGCCGGCTGGATCGAAGACGGCGCGACCCTGCAGATGGGCATCGGCAACCTGCCCGAGGCGGTGGTGGCGGCGCTGCATGACCGCCGCGACCTGGGGCTGCACAGCGGCGCGGTGGGCGACGGCATTGCCGCGCTGGCCGAGGCCGGTGTGCTGACCAACGCACGCAAGAGCATCGATACCGGCATCGGCATCGGCGGCATCCTGATGGGCAGCGAGCGGCTGCGGCGCTGGGCACATCGCAACCCGCGGCTGCAGTTGCGCGAAACCGCCTATACCCACCATCCCGAAGTGCTTGCCAGCGTGGACAAGCTCACCGCGATCAATGCGGCGATCGAGGTCGACCTGACCGGCCAGGTCAATGCCGAAGTGGCCGCCGGCGTCTATGTCGGCGCGGTCGGCGGCGCGGTGGATTTCCTGCGCGGCGCCGCGCGCAGCCGCGGCGGCCTGCCGATCGTGGCACTGCCCGCCACCGCCAAGGGCGCGAGCCGCATCGTCGCGCAATTGTCCGGCCCGGTCAGCACGCCGCGCGCCGATGCCGGGCTGATCGTGACCGAGCATGGCGTCGCCGACCTGCGCGGCCAGACCCTGTCGCAGCGCGTGCGCCGCATGCTGGACATCGCTGCCCCCGAACACCGCGCCGACCTGGAGCGCCAGGCCCATGCGCTGCTGCGCCAGTGCGGCGCGGCCTTCGTCGCCCTTCCCAACCTTCCCGGAATGGCGCCCACCGACTAACTTGATGGTTCACCCGATACCGAATTCCAAGGAGACTTCCATGCGCAGAGCTGCAATCGTCACCCCCCTTCGCACCCCCGTCGGCACCTTCGGCGGCAGCCTGCGTCCGGTTCCGGTCGAGGAACTGGCCGCGACCGCCGTGCGCGCGGTGGTGGAACGCAGCGGCATCGACCCGGCGCGCATCGACGACGTCGTCTTCGCCCAGTCCTACGCCAACAGCGAAGTGCCGTGCGTGGGCCGCTGGGCGGCGCTGCAGGCCGGCCTGCCGGTGGAAGTGCCGGGCATGCAGCTGGATCGCCGCTGCGGCGGCGGCCTGCAGGCCATCGTCACGGCCTCGATGATGGTGCAGAGCGGCGCCGCCGACGTGGTGATCGCGGGCGGCGTCGAGAGCATGAGCAATATCGAGTACTACACCACCGATATGCGCTGGGGCGCGCGCTCCGGCAACGTGCGCTTCTTCGACCGGCTCGACCGCGGCCGCGAACGCTCGCAGCCGGTGGAGCGCTTCGGCAAGATCTCCGGCATGATCGAGACCGCCGAGAACCTGGCGCGCGACTACGGCATCAGCCGCGAGGATGCCGACGCCTTTGCCGTGCGCAGCCACCAGCGCGCCGCGGCGGCGTGGGAGGCCGGACGCTTCGACGCCGAGATCGTCCCGGTGCAGGTGCCGCAGCGCAAGGGCGAGCCGGTGGCGTTCACGCGCGACGAAGGCTTCCGTCCGCAGACCACACTCGACAGCCTGGCCAAGCTGCGCGTGCTGATGCCGAACGGCACCGTCACCGCGGGCAATGCGAGCCAGCAGAACGATGCCTCGGCCGCCTGCCTGATCGTGGCCGAGGACAAGCTCGCCGAACTCGGCCTGACCCCGATGGCCTCGCTGGTGGGCTGGGCCGCTGCCGGCTGCGAGCCTTCGCACATGGGCATCGGCCCGGTGCCGGCGGTGAAGAAGCTGCTGGCGCGCCTGAACCTGACGCTGGACCAGATGGACCTGGTCGAGCTGAACGAGGCCTTCGCCTGCCAGGTACTGGCCGTGCTCAAGGGCTGGGACTGGCAGGACCAGGACGCGATCGAGCACAAGCTCAACGTCAACGGCTCGGGCATCTCGCTGGGCCATCCGATCGGCGCCACCGGCGTGCGCATCCTGGCCACGCTGCTGCACGAATTGCAGCGCCGCGGCGGCCGCTACGGCCTGGAAACCATGTGCATCGGCGGCGGCCAGGGCATTGCCGCGGTGTTCGAACGCTATTGATGCCGCAGCGGCGGCGTGGAGCCTGTGCTTGCCGCACGCACGCCGCACGCTTTGCCCCGCACAACGACGCCCTAAACATGCCACCGGACCGAGCCCCCCTCACCCGCATCAGCGACATCCCGCGCCACTGGGCCGCGCACACGCCCGGCCATGTCGCCGTCATCGAAGAAGACCGAAGCACCACCTATGCGCAGCTGTGGGCCGGCATCGAGGATGCGCAGCGCTACCTGCAGTCGCACGGCGTGGGCAGCGGCGACCGGGTGCTGGTGGTGGCCGAAAACTGCCTGGCGGTGGTCACGCTGGTGTTCGCCCTGGCGGAGCTGGGCGCATGGCCGGTGGTCGTCAACGCGCGCCTGTCCGAGCGCGAGATCGAGGTGATCCGCGCCCACTGCCACCCGCGGCTGATGCTGTTCACCCACGCGGCGTCGCCGGATGCGTTGCGCCACGGCGTGCGCTACCGCGCCCGCGAAATTGCCCCGGTCGGCCTGGGCCCGCTGATGGCCGGCGCCGTCGACGCCACCGCCATGCGCGAGCCCGAAGCGCTCGCGCGCGACGTGGCCGCGCTGATCTACACCTCGGGTACCACCGGACAGCCCAAGGGGGTGATGGTCACTCACCGCGGCCTGCTGCACTTTGCCGACGTGACCGTGGCCTCGCGCCGCATGCAGCCGGACGACTGCGCCTACGCGGTGATGCCGATCTCGCATGTATTCGGGCTGGGCACGCTGCTGGTGTCGACGCTGCACGCCGGCGCCAGCCTGTACCTGTGCGCGCGCTTCAACGCGGCGGACCTGACCGCGGCGATCCGCGGCGGCGCGATCACGCTGCTGCAGGGCGTGCCGACCATGTTCAGCCGCATCCTGGCCCACGTGCGGGCCACCGGCGCGCCCTTGCAGCCGTCGCCGCGCCTGCGCTATCTCTACACCGGTGGCGGCCCGCTCGACCCCACGCTCAAGCGCGATGTCGAGGCAGTATTCGGCCAGCCGCTGCACCACGGCTACGGCATGACCGAATACGCAGGATCGATGTTCGTGACGCGCATGGACCGGCCGCGCGCCGATTGCGCCGCGGGCGAGATCGTCCCGGGCGCGGACCTGCAGGTGGTCGGGCCCGACGGCAAGCCGGTGCCGCCGGGACAGCCCGGCGAACTCTGGATCCGCGGGCCGGGCGTGATGCGCGGCTACTACCGCGCGCCCGAACTGTCCGCCGCAGCGCTGCGCCCCGGTGGCTGGCTCAACACTGGCGATATCGGCCGGCTGGATGCCGACGGCGCCTTGTTTATCGTCGGCCGCACCAAGGACCTGATCATCCGTTCGGGCTTCACCGTCTACCCGATCGAAGTCGAATCGGTGCTCAACACGCATCCGTCGGTGCGCGTGTCGGCCGTGATCGGCCAGCCCGCCGCGGACGGCAACGAGGAAGTGATCGCCTTCGTCGAAATCCGCGAGGGCGAGCGCTTCGACGCGCCGGCGTTACATGACTACCTGGTCGGGCGCCTGTCGCCCTACAAGCGCCCCGAGCGCATCGTGCGCGTGGCGGCGATGCCGACCACGGCCAGCGGCAAGCTGCTCAAGCACCAGTTGCGGCAGTCGCTCGCGGGCCAGGCGTAGCGCGCAGGCGTGCGGCGGTGCTGCTTCAGTCCTGGCGCCCCTGCCCGTCTTCCACCAGCAGGTCCACCAGCTTGCGTGCGAACAGCGGCAAGGCGTCGAGGTCGGCCACGCAGATCTGCAGCTGGCGCTCGGCCCATTCGTCGTCGAGCTGGACGATGCGCAGCGCCATGGCCCTGGCATGGCGGCGCGCGGTGGTCTCGGGCAGCACGGCCAGGCCGACATTGGCCTCGACCATGCGGCACGCGGTCTCGAAATTGCTGACCTGCACGCGCCAGCGCAGGGTGCGCTGCAGGTCCGCCGCGGCGCGCTTCAGGAAGTTGTGGATGGCGCTGTCTTCGGGCAGGCCGATGAAGTCGTAGTCGAGCGTATCGATAAAATCCACGCGCCCGCGCTCGGCCAGCGGATGGCTCAGCGCGGTCGCCAGCACCAGCCGGTCGCGCCGGTATGGCATGACCTCCAGCCCTTCGGTGCGCACGTTGCCGGCGATGATGCCGATATCGACGATGCCCTCCAGCACCGCGCGCACGATATCCGGGCTGAGCCGTTCATGCATGTCGATGGTCACGTCCGGATGGCTGACCAGGTAGCTGCGCAGCACCGCCGGCAGGAACTCGCTCATGGCGGTGGTGTTGGCGAACACGCGCACGTGGCCTTTGACGCCCGCCGCGTATTCCTGCAGGTCGCCGCTGAGCTGCTCCAGCTGGCGCAGCACGCGGCGCGCATGGGCCAGCAGGGTCTCGCCCGCACCGGTCACCTTCACGCCCTGGCTGCTGCGGCTCAGCAGCTTGACGCCGACGTGTTCCTCCAGGTTCTTGATGCGCGTGCTGGCCGCGGCCAGCGAGAGGTGCGAGCGCTGCGCACCGCCGGTCAGGCTCTGTGCCTCCGCGATATGCGTGAACAGTTTCAGGTCGACCAGATCAAAGCGCATGACATCATTCCCGGGCGTAGCGGCGGATTATCGCGCAAACCGCGTCATGGAACACCCCTGAGCCGCGCCGCGATTCACGCGACCGAGCGCTGCCGCGGCATGGCGCGCCCGCCGGCCAGCCTTCGCGCCGCTTCCAGCGAGACGCCGAAGCGATCATAGAATGCGCTGTCCAGATCACCGCCGGCCGGCCAGCCGACCCGGCGCCTGGCCTCGGCAAGGCCCGCTTCGCCCGCCATGACGTCGAACAGCAGCCGCATCAGCCGTTGCGTGCGGCACAGGTCGGTCAGCGCGGTCCCCTGCGCGAACAGCGCGCGGCGCAACTGCGCCGCCGACATGCCGAGCCGTTCCGCGATAAAGGCTGCGTTCCAGGCGTACTGCGGCTGCAGGAACACCCGCTTGGCAATGCGGTGATGCAGGCATTCGGAGGGTTGCGCCGGGGTCAGCCCCAGCAGCTCCAGCGTGCATGCGGCCGGCTGGGCACTGCTGCCATCCAGGCGCAGCGCAAACGCCTCGAACGGCTCGAGGGTGGCCTGCTGGCCGGCCAGCAGCACCCGTTCGTAGCCGCGCCGCCGGACCACCACCCTGCCGCGCTCGGCGCCGACCGACAGCGGAAACGCCAGCAACAGCTGCTGCAGGCTGGCGTGCATGGAAGACTGCAGATGGACATGCATGGCGGAGCGCGAATGGCGGACAGGATCAAGCTGCATGATCGCCGCAATCCGGCCCGCGCGCCTCTGCCATTCCCGAACACTCCGTTCGCCGCTGCCGCATGCCGGTGCCGGTGCGCGTTCAGGCCGCCGGAAACGCCTTGACCAGGTGCCGCAGCAGGCCGTCGGCGACCGGCGACAAGTGCCGGCCGGCACGGGTCAGGATGTGGATGCGGCTGTTGTTCAGGATGGGATTGGCCAGCGGCAGCGACACCAGCTGCCGCAGTTGCGGTTCCTTCAGCGGCACCGAGCGCGCCGTCAGGATATAGCCCAGCCCCATCGCAGCGTACTCCCACAGCACCTTGAAGGAGTTGGTGACCAGCATCGGCTTGAGCGTGATGTGCTCGTCCAGCTCGGCCGCCTGCACGTGCTTGCGCACGCCGAACGACCCCGCCAGGAACGCGCCCTGGTGCTGCGCCAGGTCGGCCAGCGTCAGCGCGCGGCGACGCCGTGCCAGCGGATGGTCCTTGTGCACGTGCGCGCGGATTGGCGACAGCCGCGAGTAGTGCGAGTGCAGCCGCGCATCGTCGGGCGGCTGGAACACGAAGCCGATATGGGCCAGGTCCTCGAGCAGCAGGCGCACGGTCTCGTCGGTGCCCGCCACCTGGATGCTGCAGGTGACGTCGGCGTGCTTGCGCAGGAAGCCCTGCAGCACCGGTTCCAGCACCAGGTCGACAAAGCCCTCGCCAAAGGACAGTTCGACATGGCCGCGCTGGGCGTTCTTCAGGTTGTTCACTTCGGCCACGAAGGTGTCGTTCAGGTCCTGCTGGCGCCGGGCAAACAGCGCCAGCAGCCGCCCCGCGTCGGTGGCCACCACGCCGCGTCCGCGCCGCTCCAGCAGCGTCAGTCCGGTGTCCTGCTCCAGCTTGGCCACGGCCCGGCTGACCACCGAGGGGTCCAGTTCCAGGACTTCGGCGGCGCCGCGTACCGAGCCGGTCTCGATGATCTGCAGCAGGCACAGCGCCCGCTTGCGGTCCAGCACGTCTTCCATCTCTTGGTCTCCACCTGGCGGCGCGCCACGGTGTGGTACCGGCCGCGCCACGATCTCTTATCGTTGCATTTTATACAACGATTTGTCGCTACCGTTGTCATGGTTTCGGCGCGCGGGTGCGGAGAGAATGCAGTGGACCACCACGCTCCCCCTGCCCCCATGACCGATACCTTGCCCGCCGACCTGCAGCGATCCATCCAGACCCTCGCGCCGGAGTTCGTCGCGATCCGGCGCAGGATCCACGCGCATCCGGAGCTGGCCTTCGAAGAGCGCCAGACCAGCAACCTCGTCGCCGAGCAACTCGCGGCATGGGGCTATGCCGTGCATCGCGGCCTGGGCACCACCGGCGTGGTCGGCACGCTGCGCAAGGGCCACGGCAGCAAGGCGCTGGGCATACGCGCCGACATGGATGCGCTGCCGATCCAGGAACAGACCGGCCTGGACTATGCCAGCACCATCGCGGGCAAGATGCATGCATGCGGCCATGACGGCC
The DNA here is from genome assembly GCF_023952475.1 of Cupriavidus sp. WGlv3. Classification (GTDB taxonomy): domain Bacteria; phylum Pseudomonadota; class Gammaproteobacteria; order Burkholderiales; family Burkholderiaceae; genus Cupriavidus; species Cupriavidus phytorum. Next base: position 169,999 of record NZ_JALHRX010000008.1, on the reverse strand, counting down.
ACACCGCGATCCTGCTGTGTGCCGCGCGCTATCTGGCCGAGTCGGTCGATTTCAACGGCACGCTGAACCTGATCTTCCAGCCGGCCGAAGAAAACGAAGGCGGCGCGCTGCGCATGCTCGAGGACGGGCTGTTCGAGCGCTTCCCGTGCGACGAGGTGTACGCGCTGCACAACTCGCCGGGAATGCCGGTGGGACAGATCGGCGTCATCACCGGCCCCGCCATGGCCTCGTTCGACCGGGCCACGGTGACGCTGCGCGGACGCGGCGCGCACGGCGCCATGCCGCACCATGGCATCGACGTGATGCAGGGCGCGGCCAGCATGGTGCTGGGGCTGCAATCGATCGTCAGCCGCGAGATCGACGCGCTCAAGTCGGCGGTCATCACCGTCGGCGCGCTGCAGGCCGGCAGCACCTACAACGTGGTGCCCGACACCGCGACCATCAAGATCGGCGTGCGCACGCTCGACCCGCGCGTGCGCACGCTGGTCGAAGAGCGCATCCAGGCCTTCGTCACGGCCCAGGCGCAGAGCTTCCGGCTGCAGGCCGAGGTGGTCTACGAGCGCAAGTACCCGGTGCTGGTCAACCACGCCGCGCAGACCGAGTTCGCGCGCCAGGCCGCGCTCCGGCTGGTGGGCACGGACAACGTGGTCGAGCGCCCGCCCGTGATGGGCAGCGAAGACTTCGCCTACATGCTGGAGCATCGGCCCGGCGCCTATATCCGGCTGGGCAACGGCCTGGGCGAAGACGGCGGCTGCATGGTGCACAACCCGCTGTACGACTTCAACGACAAGGCCCTGCCGGTCGGCGCCGCATTCTGGGCGCACCTGGCGCAAAGCTATCTGGCCTGAAAATAGAAACCGAGGAGACAACCCCATGGCTATCCTGAACCGCCGCCGCTTCCTGCAACACGCCGGCCTTGCCGCCGGTGCTTCCGTACTTTCCGGCCTGCCGGCGTTTGCGGCCGATGCCTTTCCCGCCAAGGCCCTGTCGCTGGTGGTGCCTTATCCCGCCGGCGGCGCCAGCGACGCGTCGGCGCGCATCTTCGGCGAATCGATCAGCAAGAGCGTGCGCCAGCAGGTGGTGGTAGAGAACTACGGCGGCGGCACCGGGCTGATCGGCGCCAACAAGGTGCTGGCCGCGCCGGCCGACGGCTACACCTTCTTCCATGGCTCGATCAACGAGGTGTTCCTGGCGCCGCTGCTGAACCCCGCGGCACGCTACAAGCCGCAGGACTTTTTGCTGGCCGCGCCGATCAGCGACGCCAATATCGTGCTGATGGTGCGCAACGGCATCGCCGTGGACAGCCTCGACAAGTTCATCGAGTTCGCGCGGCAGGCCAAGGGCAAGTCGCTGACCTACGCCACCGTCGGCATCGATTCGATCTATCACCTGATGGGCGATGCGCTGGCCGCGCGCCTGGGCGTGCCGTTCCTGCACGTGCCCTACAAGGGCGGCGCGCCGGCGCTGCAGGGCCTTGCCGGCGGCGAGGTGGACTTCGCCATCCTGCCCTACCAGTCCAGCTTCGACAGCATGCAGCAGCAGGGCCGGCTGAAGATACTGACCAGCTTCTCGCGCGCCTTGCCGCCCGCGCTCAAGTCGGTCCCGCTGATTTCACAGAGCAAGCTGGTGCCGGATTTCGAATACACCATCGGCGGCGGCTATTTCGTCAGGCAGGGCACGCCGGCAGAGCGCGTGGCGGTGCTGCGCAAGGCCATCGGCGAAGCGCTGGCCAAGCCGGAGATCCGCACCAGGCTTGAAGCCGAGGGCCGCACCGTGCTGCAGCCGATCGACAGCCAGGAACAGGCGAACCGGATGTTCGAGCAGTACCTGGCGCGCGTCAACAAGCTGATCCAGGGCGTCGGCCGCAAGACCAACGCTGCCTGAGGCACAGCCAGGCGCGGCGGCAAGGCATCAAGGCGCGCCGCCCGAGGCATCGATCCGGTAGACCCGCCCGCTGTTTGCGGACGTGCCCGGATCGGCCATCACATAGAGCGCCTGCGCGCCATCCACGCCGAACGAGAACACGCTGCCCGGCACCGTGACGTTCCAGTCGACCGGCTCGGTGGCGGCGCCATCGCGGTACACGAAGCTCTGCAGCTTGCCGGTGCACAGATCGGAATAGAAGTAGCGCCCCTGCAGCGCCGGGCTGGCACTGCCGCGATACACGTAGCCGCCGACGATGGCACAGCCGCCGGCCTCGTGGCCGTACTCGAACACGGGCATGGTCAGTCCGCTCTTGTCGCAGGTGGCGGCGCCCACGCACGCGCTGCCCTCGGTCAGGTTCCAGCCGTAGTTCAGGCCCGCGCTGGTGGACAGTGCCACGTCGACTTCCTCGCGCTGCTCCTGGCCGACATCGGCGATATACAGTGACCCGGCGTCGAACGAGAACCGCCACGGGTTGCGCAGCCCGAGCGCCCAGATCTCGTCGCGGCTGCCGGACTGGCCGAGCAACGGGTTGCCGGCCGGCACGCCGTAGCCCGCCGCGCCGCTGACATCGATGCGCAGCATCTTGCCGAGCAGCGTCGCCGCGTTCTGCGCGTTGCCCGCCGGGTCGCCGCCACCGCCGCCGTCGCCCGTGCCGATATAGAGCATGCGGTCGGGGCCGAACGCGAGCTGGCCACCGTTATGGTTGGAGAAGGTTGGATGGGGGATCGACAGCAGCACCGTGCCAGCGTTGTCGGCGAGATCCGGGTTGGCGGCCGAGACCTGGTAGCGGGCGATGGTGATGGCGCCGGCGGTGTCGGTGTAATAGACGTAGAAGCGGCCGTTCGACGCGTAGTCCGGATCGAATGCCATCGACAGCAGTCCGCGCTCGCCGTCGGTGGTGGTCAGCGCCTCGATATCGAGAAACGGCGCGGCCAGCAGCGCGCCGTCACGCACGATGCGGATACGGCCGGCGCGTTCCACCACGAACAGGCGCGCATCGCCGGCGGGCGCCGTCAGGAAGATCGGCGCAGAGAACTCGCCGGGCACCTGCGTCAATGACAACTGCATCGACTCCGGCGATCCATAGGCGACGCTGGCCAGGGCCACCGCGCCCGCGGCCACCGCGACGGTCTGCGACGGCGGCTGCGGCTTGCGCAGCGAGCCACCCGTGAGCACGCTCATGGCCGTGACGGTATAGCTGCCCGGCGGCAGGTTGGAGAGGGTGGCCGACTGGGTCACGGCCTGGCGGAACTGGCCCGGTCCCAATACGATGATGGCCGCCGAGGTCCCGGATGGCAGGCCCGAGATCGACAGCGTCAGCGAGCCGTTGCCGCCACTACCACCGCCGCCGCCACCGCCGCCGCCAGCCTCGCCCGCACCGCCGCTTTCGCCTCCGCCACCACCGCCTCCGCAGGCTGCAAGGCCCAGGCAGCAGCAGGCGATGGCGAATCGGCGAAGCGCGTTGCGTAGTGCGTCGGGCATGGCTGGCTCCTGGACGACCGGGGCACCGCCTGGCATGCCGTGACCGCTGCGCGGCTGCGCATGGCTTGCGCCGGCGGGGCCGGCGGCAGGGGCGCCTTGCCCTTGTAAACTACGTCATGCGCGCGGCATCGGCCAACCACTGCAGGTCCGCTCGAAAGCGCGCATTCCGGACAACCGGGCGATGCCAGCCAGGCCGCGCCCGCCTGGAGCACCTTCACGCGGGATTCGTACTAAAGATTCGCCGTGCTGACGCACACTCCGACAGGTCGTTTCCGCACCATGCGCCGCTATCATCGGTGTGGATCTTTGCCTACACTAAACGCGGCGGCGGTTGGCGAGTGCCGGCGGCGCCGCCTTCGCCGTCTGATCGCGCCCCCGGGAAGCCGCCCGCCCGGGAGCCGCGGGCTCGATGCTGTCGCCCCCGGCAGGGGTGCGACGGCTTCGTCGCAGACCTTCGCCGTGGGCAGTTGCTGCCGGGTGCAACCAGTGCTGACTACTTCCGTAGATCCCCAGGCGGCCGAAGCGCGGCCGCGACTGCTCGATACCGTCGACCGCGTATGCGAGATGTGCTTTGGCCTGTTCATGGCCTTGACCTTCGTGGGGGCCGTGTCGGCCGTCGGCGCGCCGGCGGATGCCCCGCGCACGATGTTCTTCACGGCGCTGGGCTGCAACCTGGCCTGGGGGCTGGCCGACGCCGTGATGTATCTGGTGCGCACGCTGACCGAGCGCGGACGCAGGCTCTCCCTGGTCAAGGCGGTTCGCAATGCCGGTGACCCGGGCGACGCCATCGCGCGCCTGCGTGACGCGCTTTCGCCGGCCTTGCGCACGCTGGTCGACGATGCCGAGCTGGAAGCCATGCGAGGCCGCATCGCCCGCACTGCCGACCTGCCCGCGCGCCCGGCGCTGAGCGTACAGGATCTGCTGGCAGCGGTCGGGATCTTCCTGCTGGTGGTGCTTGCGACGTTCCCGGTGGCCCTGCCGTTTATCGTGTTTGCGGACGTCTCCACGGCGCTGCTGGTATCGCGCGTACTGACCATCCTGATGCTGTTCGGGGCTGGCATCGCACTTGGGCGCCATGCCGGCTTCGGCGGATGGATCGCGGGTGCGATGATGACGCTGGTCGGGGTTGCACTGACCATGGCCATCATCGCGCTTGGGGGCTGACCATGCAGGCCGGAGGCAGCGCTGCACGTCCGGCGGCACCACCGCCCATGCGGGCCGCGCTACTGGCTGCGCGACAGGCCGCACGCTGCCTGGTGCTGGCAGCGGCGATCGCGCCGCTGCCCTTGCATGCCGCCGAAGACAGCGGCACGACCGCGGAGGCGCCGGCGTGGAGCGGCGGGGTCTCGGCTTACCTCAACCTGCCGCGCGGCAGCGAAGCCTATGTCACGGGCATCGCCATCGCCAAGCGTGGCGTCCTGCATCTGGAGGCGCGCAGCAACTACGAAGGCATGGATGCGTACTCATTCTTCGTCGGCTACAACCTTGGCTGGGGTGATGCGTTGCGGCTGGATTTCACGCCGATCCTCGGCGTGGTCACCGGCAGCACGCACAGCGTCGTGGGCGGGTTCGAGGCCACGCTGACCGGCCGCTATGCCGATGCCTATATCGAGTTCGAGTACGTGCCGGACGCCGAACCGTCCGGGTACGCCTATGCATGGAGCGAGCTGGCCTGGCGCCCCCGTGACTGGCTGCGGCTTGGCCTGGCGGCCCAGCGCACGCGTGTGCCCGACAATGGCCGCAATCTGCAGCGCGGCGTGTTTGCGCAAGTGAAAGGGAAGCACGTCTCCGGTGCGGTCTACTGGTTCAACCCCGCCGCGCACGACCAGATCGCCGTGGTCTCGATCGGGCTGAGCTTCTGACGCGGCCGCGGGCTCCGCGCGAAACTGAGGACGAATTGTCCGGACGGGTGCAGGAATGGACTTACCGCGCAAAACCCAGCGTCACCAACCGGCCGCGCTCGATGCCCTGCTGGCCGAGGTCCGCACCTGCCGCGCCTGCGCGCAGCACTTGCCGCTCGGCCCGCGTCCGGTAGTGCGCGCCGGCGCCGGCGCGCGCATCCTGATCGTCGGCCAGGCGCCGGGAACGCGCGTGCACGAGACCGGCATTCCATGGAACGATGCCAGCGGCGATCGGCTGCGGCAGTGGCTCGGCGTCGACGACGCCACCTTCTGCGATGCCTCGCAATTCGCCATCATTCCGATGGGCTTGTGCTATCCGGGCCGCGGCAAAGGCGGCGACAACCCGCCGCGCCCGGAATGCGCGCCCCTGTGGATGGATCGCCTGCTGGCGCAACTGCCGTCGATCGCGCTGACCCTGCTGGTCGGGCAGTACGCGCAGCGGCATTTCCTCGGGGCGCGCCGCAAGCCGACGCTGACCGAAACCGTCCGGGCGTGGCAGGACTACACGCCAGGCTTCATACCGCTGCCGCACCCGTCGCCGCGCAACCAGCCGTGGTTCAAGCAGCATCCATGGTTCGAGAGCGAGGTGTTGCCGATGTTGCGGGAGCGGGTCAGGCTGTTGCTGCGGCCTGGCGATATGCCGACAGGCTAGGCAGCATGCGATACCTGCCGCGCCGTAGCCTGTCGAGGGGCCTCATTCGCTGGCCGTAAAGCCCGAGGCCGCGACCGCCGGCTGCCACTGCGCGCGCTGCGTCTGGATCAGCTTGCGCAAGGAATCTCCCGGCTTGCCGTTCATTTCCATGCCCAGCGCCGACATCTTGTCGCGCACCGCGGGGTCCTTGACAGCGTCGAGCAGCGCCTTCTCGATCCTCGCCACCGCAGCCGGCGGCGTCCCGGCCGGCACAAAAGCCGAGTACCAGCCGGATGCCGCCTCGAAACCTGGCGCGCCCGCCTCCGCCAGCGTTGGCACGTCAGGCAGCAGCGTCGAGCGGCGGGTCCCGGTGACGCCGAGGAACCGTATCCTGCCCGCCCGGTACAGTTCCATCTGCCCGCCCACCGCATCGATCCCCAGCGGCAGCGTGCCGCCGATCTCATCGGCCAGCATCATGACGGCGCCGCGATAGGCGGTGGGCAGCAATGGCACGCCGATCGATTTTCCGAGCGACAGCACCCCGAAATGAATACTGCCGCCGAGCGTGACCAGGCCGACGCCGCCCTTGTCCGGGTTGCGCTTCACCCACGCCAGGTATTCCGGCATGGTCCGATAGGGCTGGTTGACGCTGGCAGACGCCACCAGCGGCACGTCGGCCAGGTAGGCCACCGGAACCAGGTCCTTGTCGGGGTCATAGGCCAGGCGCTTGTAGGTCAGCGGAAAGATGGTGAACGGCGGCGCGGGGGAAATCAGCACCGTCTTGCCATCCGGCGGCGCGCGTTTGACGTTCTCCAGTGCCAGCCGCGCCGATGCGCCCGGGCGGTTCTCGACCAGCACAGGCGTGTCGAGCGAGACCCGCAATTTTTCAGCAAGCGTTCGCGCAAAAATGTCGAGCGCGCCACCGGCCGCAAAGCCGACGACGATGCGCACGGGCGCTTCGCCGCTGGCGGCGCGGGCCATGGCGGGAGCGGCACTGATACCCAGGGCCAGAGCCAATGCCAGCGCGGGGGCCAGCCGTTGCAAGGGATTCGGAAATTGCATGCGGGTCACTCCAGTTGACGGGGGCCGCTGCGCTCAGGCGGCATCCAGCTCAGTGTGCGCTTCCAGTGGATAGATGGGGCGGCGCAGGTTGCGGAACGGAAACTGGCTGTAGTCGGAGCTGCAGACACCGGGGCCGGCCACCAGCACGATCTCGCTGGCGATCGGCTCGAACCCGGCGCGGAAATGCTGGCGCGACTTGATCAGGATGTACTTGCGGCGCGACAGGTCGATGCCCGCGTGCGTGAACACGCCGGTATCGAACGGCTCCTGCGGTTTTTCGCAGATCACCACCAACGTCCCCGCGACATCCAGCACCACGGTGCGACCCAGGCTCAGTTTCATGCCCGTGAACATCGGGCCGGTGACCTGATAGTTGCCGTCGGTAATGCACTGCACCCGGCCGGTCAATCTCAGCGGGCGGCCCTTCAGGTCCAGCGCCGGCATGTCGGTCTTGCCGCCCACATCGAGCGTGACGGACTGCCCTACGCCGGCGGCAATCAATTCCACCACGGCACCCGGATCCCAGAACGGCCCGGCGACCACGCCTTCGAGCCCCTGGCGCAGGACTTCGCCCAACACCGTCATTTCGTCCGTTGGCCCGCCTGCACCACAGTTGTCGCCATGATCCACCAGCACGACCGGACCTTGCGGGAGCGTCCTGGCGCGCGCGATGGATTCTGCCATCGGCTCGATCGGGAAGACGAAATCAGCCCGGCGTTCCCACGCCATGCCGCAGAGCTCGTCGAGCAAGCGCCGGCCCGCTTCGATTCTGGTGGTCTCAGCCACGATCACCACTGCCAGGCCCGTATGCGGGATATCGGCAAGCGGAAAGCCACCGAACACCGACGCGTTGAGCACCTCGCCATCGCGCTCGGCCGTCATCGCACGCTCCATGATGTCCTTCATGGGTTGCGCGCGCGGGGTCTGGCGCAGCATGTGAGTCAGCATCGGCAGCGTGCGCCACAGCAACACCGGGCGGGCCTCGCCTCGCAACGCCGCCATCAGGGTACGGGCGGCGCGTGCGCCGGTCTCATACACGTCCACGTGGGGATAGGTGCAGTAGCCGGCGATCACGGTCGCATTGTCGACCAGTGCAGCGCTGAAGTTGGCGTGGAAATCGAGCGATACCGCGATCGGCGTCTGCGGCGCGACGGCGCGTATGCGGGCCAGCAACTCGCCTTCGGCATCCGGATAACCCTCGGCCACCATGGCGCCATGCAGGTCCAGCATCACCGCATCGCAGCCCGCGCGTACCGCCTCCACGATGGTGCCCGCCATCGACTCGAACGCTTCGGCCGTGACCATGCCGCTAGGCACTGCGTTCGCCATCAATGGCATCACGAATTCGTCGCCCTGGCGCCGAGCGATATCGATGAATGCGGCCGCGGCGCTGTTGGTGCCCTGACAGGCGCGCACTGCGTCGTCGCCGTAAAGCGGGCCATCAGTGCTGCCGCGGTTGAAGGAGCTCAGTGGCGTGGTAATCGGCGAAAAGGTATTGGTTTCATGCCGCATCAGGGCAATGACAAAGCGCATGGACTGGCTCCGACAGCGTGAAAGGTTCAGTTGGATTCGAGATCGACCGCGCGTGCAATGGCGCCGTAGCGGATCGTTTCGGCTTGCAGGAAGCGGCGGGCCTGCTCGGGGGTGGAAAGTACCGGCTCGTAGGCAAGCGTCTTCAGGCGTGCGGCGAAGTCCGCTTCATGCACGCTGGCCTTCACTTCCTGGTAGAGCCGGTCGATGACCGGGGCCGGCGTACCCGTCTTGACCACCAGCGCCAGGTTGCCGCGTACCTGCAGTGCATCCGCGCCACCCGCCCTCTGCGTTGCGAGGGCGGAAAACTGCGTAACCGGCTCCGCCTGCAGCACGGCCAGGGGCCTGGCCTTGCCATCCTGTACGTAGTTGACCGAAGAGCCGATCACATCGACATGGGCATAAGTCTGGCCGCCAATCAGATCCGCCATGGCGGGCGGCGAGCCGCGGTACGGAACGATGGTGAAGTCCAGGCCATTGCGGCGCTTCCAGTCGGCCAGGCCGAGGTGGGCGGCCCCCGCGACGACGTTGATGCTGATCGACACCTTGCCTGGATTGCGCTGGATATGCCTTTTCAGTTCACTCAGCGTGGTCTCCTTGCGGTCGGCGCGCGTGATGATCCAGTGCGGCACGGTGCTGACGATGGTCACCGGCGTCAGGTCATCGGGCCGATAGCGCAGGCCCTTGATCGTGTACGGATTGATACTGAGGGTGCCGTCGCTGGCCAGCAGCAGGGTATTGCCGTCGGCCTTCTCCTTGAGCACTGACGACACGCCCGGCACGGTCGCGCCGCCAGCGATGTTTTCCACCACCACCGGCTGCCCCAGCCGCTGTTCCAGCTTGCGCGCGAGCGTGCGGCCAATGATGTCGTAGGAACCGCCGGCCGGGAACGGCACGACCAGGCGCAGCGGCCGGTCGGGCCACGCGGTCGCAGCGCTTGCGCAAGTGGCCGTTAGCAAGGCTGCGCCGGCAAGCATGCAGCGCATGGTCGAGCGCAAACGGCATACTGCTTCCATGGGTCTCCTCCTGAGGTCTGATTGCCTTGTGATGGCCTGGAATGAATCAGGTGATGCGCCGACTATATGGGATCGGTTCCGATAGCAAAAGCGAATAAAACTCGCTGTTTGTTAATCAGATGGTTAACTCATAAAATGAGCCATTCAACCCCGCCGAAGCGTCGCCTGCCATGCCCGCCGAAACCTTCGCCCATACCCTGCTTGGCCGCCTCAAGCTGCGGCATCTGCGCATCATGCTGGCGTTGAGCGAAATGCAGACCGCCGCCGCGGTCGCCGTGCGCTTCCATGTCAGCCCCGCCGCGGTGTCCAAGACACTGGCCGAGATCGAAGACATCGTGGGCATGCCACTGTTCGAGCGCAGCCGCCGCGGCCTGCGGCTGACCGATCCCGGCAGGGAGATGGCGGCGCATGCGGCGGTCTTGCTGGCGCAGCTGGAACGGCTCGCCGAATCGCTGGAGGCGGTGCGCGCCGGCAGCCAGGGGGCGTTGCGCATCGCGTTCCGGACGATGTCGGTGCAGCCCTTCCTGGCACGGGCGATGAGCGACTTCTACCGGGATCACCCGCGCGTGGAGATCAGCGTGATCGAAGGCGGCATCGGCGAACTGGCGGATCAGCTTGTGGATGGCTCGCTGGATCTGCTGTTCGCCTATGACGATCCGCGCCTGTCGCTACCCGCGCTGCGCGCGGCGCCAGTGGTCCCGGCACAGAAGGTGGTGATCGTCGCCAGCCAGGACCATCCGCTGCTGACGCGCCGCAAGCTGACGGCACGTGAACTGTCCGGACAGCAATGGTGTATTCCGGTGGCCGGCTCGCGCATGCTTCACTTGCTGCATTCGGCGTTCCAGGCGCTGGACGCCCCAGTGCCCACGCTTGGCATCCGCACCAGCGATGTGGCCGCCACGGCCAGCCTGTTGCAGGCGGGTCATTTCCTGGCGGTGTTTCCGGAGCGCATCGCCGCGCAGCTCACCCTGGCCAAGGTGGGAAGGGTGCTTCGCTTCGAACTCGGCAGCCGCGTGGAGCCGGTGGTGGCAGTGTGGAACGGCGAACTCACGCCGCGCACGCCGGCTCGCCTGTTTCGCGAGCTAGTCATGGACCGCGCCAGCGAGGTTTTCATGGCCGAGCCGGTGCCGTTGCTGGCCGCGCGCGCGGTGGCGGCGGCTGCCGCTCGCAAGCGCTGAGCGGGGAGCCTTGCGGCTCCGCTCAGTGCGGGCACAGCACCGCCGCCATCTCCTTCGCCGCCCCTGCACTGGCGGCAAACCGCGTCGAACGGACGGCGCCGCTGACCGGCACCTATCGCGATCGTACGCCAACCACCCGCCGGGCGGGGGGCGTGATGCTGATCGAGATGGCCAACCAGCGGCCGTACGTCACGGCAGCACAGGATTCGCCACCGCGCGCGCAATGATCGCATCAGCATCGCGCTGCAGCAGGAAGCGCTGCGCCACCAGTTCATTAGTCGCAGCCGTAACCGCCGCGACATATCCGGCCTGGTTCGTATACAGCGACTCCAGCGACGGCCTGCTGTCCCCCGCGGCCTGGCGCGCCGCCTCGGTCTTGTGGAACGGGATAAACGCGCCTGTCAGGTTGGACAAGTCGACGATCCCCGGCGTCGCCACGTAGTTGAACTCCAGACTGGTGCCGATCGGCGCGCGTGCTTCCACGCTGCGGATGCCGGCACGCGGAATGCCGGTCGAGGCATCGAGCTGCGGCACCAGGATTGCGTAGTCGCGGTTCAGATAGGCGGGAGGCAGGACCGACGCGATGCCCGATTCATCCTCGCGCCGGTACTGCGAGCCGAAGTCCAGCAGCGGGTAGCCGTTGTAACGGCCCAGGTACTGGAACTCCGGAATCGCGGTCTGCACGCCGGACACCGGCCACGTCAGCCCTTTCATCACCGGCACCGTCAGCGCCGAAGGCCGCACCAGCGTGCCGTCGGCTAACGCCGGCACCTGGCTCGGCGGCGGCGCCGTGTCGCGCACCACCCAATCCTCCAGATCGAGGAACAGCGCGCGGAAAGTGTCGTTGAAATGAATGACGGTGCCGGCAGGATAGACGTTGCGGGTCGGCACATAGTTGATGCTGGCCGTGCCGCCCGGGCCGCCGTGCTGGGCGCCTGCGTAGTAGTAGATGCGGGCGTTGTCGGGCTGCTTCAGGTCGGTGAAGCCGTTGGCGTCGGTCAGTACCGGCGAGCCCTGCAGTTGCCAGAACTCGGTGCCGGACAAGCCGAGGAAGAACTTCGGGCAGGTGCTGGTGGCCGCGCAGCGCTTCATCACGCCGCCGGTCGTCCCGGCGACATCGTCGACATAGTCCTTGTCCAGCGCGCGCGGCGCAGTCTGCCCGAACGCGGTATGGTCGGTGCGCAGCCCGCCACCGCCGCCCGGCACGGCAAAACGCGTGTTGATATTGGTCTGGCGCGCGGCCACGTGGGCGTAGATGCCGTCGAACACCGTCGAACCATCGAGCGCCTGGTTGAAGCCCAGATGCAGGAACGTCTTCATCGCATTGCCCGACTGCGACGTGCCCTGCCCGATGGCATGCCGGATGCGGCCGGCGATCGGGTTCGGCGTACCGACGCTGTCGACGGCCTTGTTGCGGAAGAAGCTGACGACATCGCGCAGCGCGGCCAGGCCCACGCCCATCACCTTCGGGTCCTTCGCCACGTAGACCAGTTCATAGAGATACTGCGGATCGAAGCCGCCGCGCAGGCAGATGCTGGCCGGATCGGCGGTGCCGGGGAACGGGTTGGCACCATCGCACCTGGCGAATTTCCAGTCGCTGGCGGGAATCGCTACGCGGGCGTCGGTCTCGTTGATGCGCCGGGTCAGCGCGTAGCCGGGCTGGGTATTGTCGAGGCTGGCCGGCACGTAGGGGATCATCGAGCCATTGAACACGCCGCCGGGCAGCGACATCGAGGCGGTTGCCGTGGTCGGCACCAGCTCGGCGCGATACGGGCCTGTGATGGAAGTGCCGTCGGCATTCTTCGCCACCGGCACGGTGACGGTCAGGCGCGCCGGGTTCGACTTGGGCACATCGCCTTGCCAAGCCGAATAGAGGAACACGTAGCCGCGCTCGAAATAGACGGCGTCGCCGGGCGTCGTGCCCGGGTTCGGCATGGTCAAAATGTTGCCGCGGTTCGGCGCGTCGTAGCGCAGCACACCGCCCGCCTTGCCCATGTCCTTGGGCTTGAGCATGACAAAATCGGTCGTGTACTCGACCATGCCATTGGTATTGACCGGCGCCAGGCCCAGGTCCTGGATGATCGCATTCTTGGGATCCTTGGGATCGACCTCGCCGGTGATAGTGCCCGTCACCTGCTCATACTGGCCCACGCTGCCGTAGCTGCCGGCGAAGTCCTGCGTGCCGGTGATCTTCAGTGTCAGTGCGGGCGTGCGCGTCTGCGGTGGTGTGCCGCCACCACCTGAACCACCGCCCCCACCGCCATCGCCACCACCACATCCGGCCAACAGCAAGATGGCCGTGGCGCCGCCCAGGGCGAGCGCCATCGCGTGCCGCCCGAGTGCACGTGCTTCCATCGGTGTCTCCTCGTCTCGTCGTTATAAAAATGGTTCCCGTCGGAATTACGGGATGCGACTCGACTATAGAGGACTTGGATTGTGCTGATAAATTGATTGTTTGGATGGATTTATCGACTCCGCAGGTCAATCGCGGAAGGTCTGTTCAGTGAGGTCCTTACCTTCACAGCGCTGCGCTGCGCTCAGCTTCGGCAATGCCTTCCACGCCATCCCGGGAACGCGCGGCAGCGCCATGCAGATGACGTGCGCCGCCATGCTGCGCCGGGCCCTCGCCTTCGATTCGCAGCCGCGGCAGGAACTGCGGAAACTCGCGCTGCATGAAGTCGATCAGTCCTTCGCGCACCACACAGCGCAAGTCCCACGCCAGCCCGGACGAGGCCGCGGTGCACAGTACGCGTATCTGCATGGTGCGCTCGGTGGCATCGGTGACCACCAGGTTGAAGAAGCGACGGTCCCACTCGGGCGCTGCATGGACGATGCGCTCCAGTTCCTTGCGCAACGGTGCCAGCGGCATGCCGTAGTCCACGTGAAAGAACACGGATCCCAGCAGCTGCGCATTGTTGCGGGTCCAGTTCTGGAACGGCTTCTCGATGAAATACTGCAGCGGGATGATCAGACGGCGGTCGTCCCATATCCGGAGCACGACGTAGGTACCGGTAATCTCCTCCACACGGCCCCACTCCCCTTCGACGATCAGTACGTCATCGAGCCGGATCGGCTGGGTCAGCGCGAGTTGGAGTCCGGCGATCATATTGCTGAACACCGGCTTGGCCGCAAAGCCCGCAATCAGCCCGACCACGCCCGCCGAGGCCAGCAAGCTGGCGCCGACTTGCCGCGCCCCCGGAAACGTCATCAGCAGCATTGCCGCGCCCATCACCACGACCAGCGTCATCGCAATGCGCGACAGCACGCGGGTCTGGGTGTGGATGCGCCGCGCACCCACGTTGTCCTCCACATCGACAGGGTGCCGGTCCAGCACCCCTTGCGCAAACCCCGCGATCATGCGCGCCGCAAGCCAGGTGGTCGCGACGATCATCAGCAGCCCGTTGAAATGCCGCACGCTGTCGATCCAGCGCAGATCGTTGGGCGCGGCCTGCCAGGCCGTCTGCAACGCCAGCAGCGGCAAGACTGCCTTCGATGGGGCGCGTGACTTGATCACGATGGCATGCAGCACCGGCGCGGTCCGGGTGATCCGCAACAGCAGCAGCCCGCCAAGGCGATGCGCGATCAGCGCCGCGATGACAGCGATCAGAGCCGCCGCCCATGTGCCGAACCACGGGTGATCGATAAGGGTGGGAAGGCTCATGGGCGTCTTGTTTCATTGGGGTTGCGCGACTATGGAGGTAGCGACACGACGAGCGGGCGGAAGTTTCCGCCTTCGGACGTTCCTCATCCGGCGTAGGCACGCAAGCCCGAAGCCAGCGCGGCAAACGTCACCGCACATCGGGCACTGCCGCGCAGGTCCTCGTGCATGGCGACCCAGGTATCCATCGTCACGGAGAACTGATGTTGCAGGATCCGGACCAGCCGCTTGTCCCGCGCCGCCAGCGCCGACTGGCACACGCCGATGCCGAACCCTGCCCGTATCGCGCCGAGCTGCGCCAGGTCGCTGTCGGCGCGAAACGCCAGACTGTCGCGCGAGAACGCCTGGAACTGTTCCTGCAGACGGCGGATATATGCGCTTTCCTGGTCGAAGCCGATCAGCGTGAAGCCGGACAGCTCGTCCAGCGATTGGGGCACGCCACGGGCTGCCAGATAGCTGTGATGGGCATGCAGGCCCAGCTCGATCCCGCCCACATGCTGGGCCACCAGCGCCTCCTGTTCCGGCCGGAACATTCGCACCGCGATGTCCGCCTCGCGACGCAGCAGGTCGTCCACCTGGTTCGACAGGACCAGCTCGATCTCCAGCTCCGGATGCGCATCGCGCAGTGCCGTGAGTATCGGTGGAAGCACTTCGACGCCGATGACCTCGCTGGCCGACACCCGGACCGTGCCGCGCACGCCCGAGCCGTGGCCGCTGGCCACCCGCCGCATTGCCGCTGCCGTCGCAGCGATGCCAGCCGCATAGGGTCTCAGCTCGTGCGCGGCGTCGGTGGGCGCGAATCCGTCGAAAGAGCGGGTAAAGAGCTTCAGCCCCAGGGCGGCCTCAAGGCTGTCGATGTGCCGGCCCACGGTCGGCTGCGTCAGGCCCATCGCGCGCCCGGCGGCGGACAGCGAGCCGGTTTCCAGCACATGAAGAAAAGTCCGGTACCACTCCCAGTTAGGTTCGCTGTTGAGCATCCTATACATTTTTGTTTAGCGACCACGCGATTATAGGGAATTTCCTTTTGGCACCGGAGTTTGCAAACTGAGTGCAATCGCAAAACCAGTAATACCCACAAGGAGAAATCACCATGCCCAGTGTCGCTCTGTTCGGCGCAGCCGGCGCAATTGGCCACAGCGTGGCCGCCGCATTGCGCAGCAAGGGACAGCCGTATCGCGTGGTCGGCCGCAACGAAGCACGCCTGCGCCAGGCATTCGGGGGCGACCCGCTCGCCGAGATCGCTGCCTGGGACCCGGATTCGCCGGCCTCGGTGCAGGCCGCTGCCAGCGGCATCGAGACGCTGATCTACATGGTCGGGGTCAACTACTGGCAGTTCCAGCTACACCCCGGGCTGATGCGCAAGACCCTGGATGCCGCCATAGCCGTTGGCGTCAAGCAATTCATCCTGATCGGCACGGTGTACCCCTATGGCCGCGTGCAGACCGGCAACCCGGTTCGCGAAGACCATCCGCGCCAGCCCCACACATTCAAGGGCCGCATGCGCAAGGCGCAGGAAGACCTGCTGATGCAGGCCGACGCCAGAGGGCAGATCCATGCGACGGTGCTGCGGCTGCCCGACTTCTACGGCCCTGGCGTGGAAGCCAGCCTGCTGCACCGCGCCGCGCAGGCGGCCGTGAATGGCGGCACGGCCGACCTGATCGGGCCGATCGACCGGCCGCATGAGTTCGTCTATGTGCCCGACGTGGGACCGGTGGTCGCCCGGCTGATCGACACGCCGGCCGCCTTCGGCAAGATCTGGCACCTTGCCGGTGCCGGCGTCACGACACAACATGACCTTGTCTTGGAAATGGAACGACAGACGGGGCGGCCGCTGAAGCTGCGCGTCGCCGGCAAGGCGATGCTGCGCCTGCTGGGTCTGTTCAACCCGTTCATGCGCGAACTGGTCGAGATGCATTACCTGATGACCGACCCGCTGATCCTGGACGACTCGGCGCTGCAACGGCTGCTCGGGCCGATTCGCAAGACACCCTACGCGGAGGGCATTCGTCAGACGCTGGCCGCGGTGCGGAACCCCAGGTCCGCGACCGAAGCTTCAGCCTGAACTGTTGGTACGCAGGCCTCTGCGAAGCCAGGGTCACGTCGTAATCGGCCCGAACAAGGTCTACCATTTAAGCCGGATAAACAGTCATCATCGGAAACCAGCCACCGGTTACAGCGCTGAACTCGTCGGCGCGCAACAAGGCCCGATGAAATCTACGTTCCTCAGCGCCTTAGCGACCATGCCGCACTCAATCCAGATACCTCCTGAAACCGTCAGGAAATGGCAAGAGATTGTCGATCTGCTCGCCGGAATCATGCGCGTTCCTTCCGCGTTGATCATGCAGGTACAGCCTCCGAACATCAAAGTCTTTGTCTCCAGCGAATCCGAAGGGAACCCTTACGAGCCGGCCGAAACCGCGCCCTTGAACACGGGGCTCTATTGCGAGACCGTGATGAAAACCCGCCAGCCGCTGCTGGTGCCTGACGCGCTGCAGGACGACGAGTGGAAATCGAACCCTGATATCAAGCTGGGGATGCTCTCGTACCTGGGTGTCCCGATCAGTTGGCCCGATGGCGAGATATTCGGCACGATTTGCGTGCTTGACAGAAAAAGAAACGATTACAGCGAGACTTTTCACAAACTCCTGCTGCTGTGCCGCGACGTGCTGCAGGCCGACCTCGAATCGCTCACCGCAGTCAACCAACAACTCGAGGAGCGCGAAGCGAAGATCGAGCGCCTGGTCAACGCGGACATTATCGGCATCTTCATCTGGGAACTCGGAGGCCGGATTATCGAGGCCAATGACGCGTTCCTCCGCACCGTCGGCTACGAGCGTGAGGATGTCATCTCCGGCCGCCTGCGCTGGACCGACCTGACCCCGCCGGAATGGTTCGAGCGCGATGTCCGGCAATGGCTGCCAGAGCTCGAGCGGACCGGTCGCCTGCAACCGTTCGAGAAGGAGTATTTCCGCAAGGACGGCAGCCGGGTGCCCGTGCTGATCGGCGTGGCGAGCTTCGAACAAGGCGGGAACCAGGGTGTCGCTTTCGTTCTCGATCTGAGCGAGCGCAAGCGCGCGGAGGCCGAAGCGCGCGAAAGCGAACGCTGCTACCGCGAGATCCAGACAGCGCTGGCGCACGCCAACCGTGTCACAACGATGGGGCAGCTCACCGCCTCGATCAGCCATGAATTAAAGCAACCGATCGGCGCGTGCGGCACCAATGCCGAAGCGGGTCTGCGCTGGCTGGACGCACAGTCGCCGAATCTTGATGAGGTTCGCCAGGCGCTTGAGCGTATCACCAGGGACGCTAGCCGCGCCGGTGCGATCATCAACCGCATTCGCGGCCTCGTCAAAAACACCCCGATGCATACCGAGTGGGTACAGATCAACGAGGCGATCCAGGAGGTCATTGCCCTGACGCGCGGCGAGGCGATGAAACACCACGTGTCCGTGCGGATGGAGCTTGCTGAGGACTTGCCGTTCGTTCCTGCCGACCGGGTCCAACTCCAGCAGGCGATGCTGAACCTGATCGTCAACGCCATCGAAGCGATGAGCGAGGCGGACGAGGGACCGCGGGACCTGACCATCCGCACCGGCATGGATGGGCCGGACGCCGTCCTTGTCACAGTGTGCGATTCGGGGCCGGGTGTTGCTGCCGAGAACATCGAGCGCATCTTCGAGCCGTTCTGTACGACGAAGGCCGGCGGGATGGGCATGGGGCTGTCCATTTGCCGCTCGATCGTGCATGCGCACGGCGGAACGCTACGACTCAACGCAAACGTGCCACGCGGCACCGAATTTCAGTTCACCGTGCCCGTCTCCGCCACGCATTGACAAATTCTGCCTAGGCGGTTATCGCGCCAACGATTCAGGGGAGCGGCAGCCCAGTTTGTGGTGCTGAACAGCCGTGGCAGAGCTGCGCCCACGTGGCGTTCGCGGGACTGGTGTCGGCGCTGTCGGTGGCACTGATCGGGCGGGGGCGCGGGGCCGGGGCGCCGCGTGAAAGCGGCGTGCCGCTGCGCGGCCCGGCGCGCTGAGCGCAACGGTCGCGGCCGCCGTTGCGGCAGGCCGGCAATGTCTTAGAATGGCACCACGCTAATGACAGGGACATTGCATGCAACCTTCGGACGGCACCGGCACCGGAACCGGCACCACCGCCGCCCCGCTCCTGCCCAAGGTGGTGCGCCAGCGGCTGCACGACACCGTGGTCGACCACCTGCGCAACTTCATCGTCGAAGGGGTGCTGGCGCCCGGCATGAAGCTGAACGAGCGCGAACTGTGCGAAACGCTGGGGATCTCGCGCACGCCGCTGCGCGAGGCGCTCAAGGTGCTTGCCGCCGAGGGGCTGATCGAGATCTCGCCCAACCGCGGCGCCAGCGTCTCGCGCATGAGCGAGGCCGAGGCGTGGGAGGCGTTCGAGCTGATGAGCGGCCTGGAAGCCTTTGCCGGCGAACTGGCGTGCGAGCGCATCACCGCGCCGGAACTGGCCGAGATCAAGGCGCTGCATTACGCCATGCTGGCCTGCCATGCCCGCAACGACCTGCCCGGCTACTACAGCCGCAACCAGGAAATCCACGACCGCATCGCCGCGGCGGCGCGCAACCAGACCCTGCTGCAGACCTACCTGACGCTGAACCGGCGGCTCAAGGCGATGCGCTTCCGCTCCAACCACCAGACCGACAAGTGGGACCGCGCGGTGCACGACCACGAAGAAATGATCCGCGCGCTCGAAGCGCGGGACGGCAAGCGGCTGGCGTCGATCCTGCGCCAGCACCTGCTGGAGAAGCGCGCCGCGGTGATGCAGATCCACCCGGATCCGGCCAGCGCGCCTGCCGTGCCCAACGCCTGAGCGCGGCGCCCCGTCAGCGCCGCGTCGCCAGGATGCGGTAGCCGCGGCTGCAATGCTCCTGCGCCGCGGCGCGGGCTTCATCCGGATCGTCGAACAGGCCGGCCTGGGCAATTCCCGGCACCAGCACGGCTTCGCCGGATTCCGCGCCGAGGAAGCGCCCGTCGCGCGACTGGACGATATACAGCACGTCCGCGCTCACCTCTCCCACCGGCTGGCGCCAGCCGGCAGACTGGCCCAGGCGCCGCTGTCCGGGCACGCTGCCGCCGGCACCGGCCTCCTGCTGCCCGTCGTCCATACCGCCTGCGCGGCGCGCCACCTGCAGGTTGTTGCGCACCTCATTGACGCCCAGCACGTCTTCGGCCAGCTCTTCAATGCGGTACTTGATGCCGCGCTCGGCCACGGTGCCGGTCAGCGTGACGATGCCCGAGCCAACGTCGACGGTCACGTCCGAGACGTCATCGTCGGCATGCGCCAGCCGTTCGCACAGGTCATCGCGGATGCGCGTGTCGGTGCGCTGGTAGTTCTTGGGCAGCCGGCGCGATGCGGTTCGCGCCGGGATGCCGGGACGGTACTGCTCTTCCGGAGCCTCGCCCTCTTCCGTGCCATAGCGCGCCTGCCCGTAGCCAAAGCCCGCGCCGCCCGGATTGCCGCTGCGCCAGTGGTGTGCCTGGCGGGTATCGCCGGGCTCGCCATAGCCGCGGTTGCGCCACGTTTCCCTGATTTCTGACGGTGGATAGTCTTTCATGGATTGCCTCCGATCTGAACGCGCGAGTTGCGCCATATCTGGCGCCGTGTCTGCTATCGGTAGCATCATCCATGCCTCACGCCCGGTCACCGCGGCGCGCTGCGGCTCGCGCCTCCCGGACGGCCCCGCCGGCGCGCACCGCGCAAGCGCGGCAACGATCGAAGTTTTTACACGGTGGCGCCGTGCGCGGGCCGGTCGAGGTAGCCGCCGACGATGCGCACCAGCAGCGGCAGCTTGCCGGTAAAGAAGTGATCCGCGCCCGGCACCACCACTACGGGCAATGCCTGGGGCCGGGCCCAGTCAAACAGCGCGGCCAGCTGCGCGCGCTCGTCGCGCTCGCCATGGACCACCAGGCAATCGGCCGGCACGGCCGGGGTGTCATAGCTGCGATGCCCTTTCACCACGCCGTAGGGGGTGCCTGTCAGCACCAGGTGGCGGATCGGCACCGACTGCGCCGCCAGGGCCGCGGCTACATGGGTCATGACGAAGGCACCGAAGGAAAACCCGGCCAGCGCCAGCGGCAGGCCGGGATGCGCGTCGCGCAGGTGGGCCACCACCGCCAGCATGTCCTGCGCCTCGCCGCGGCCCTGGTCATGGGCACCGCCCGAACCCTCCACGCCACGGAAATTCGGCCGCACGGTCAGGTAGCCGCGCGCCACCAGCGCCTTGGCCAGCTGGTGCGGCACCTTGTGTGTGGCCGACCCGCCCAGCAAGGGGTGCGGATGGCCCACCACGGCAATGCCGCGCGGATCGCCTTGCGGTCGGTCGACCAGCATTTCAATCGGCCCGGCGTCGCCGTCGAGCCTGGTCTTTTCGGGGCCTGACGCAAGCGCCATGCGTTCTCCAGAAGATGTCGAGTGACTGAGGCAATGCGGGCCGCGCACGGCCCGAAGCCCGTGATGTTACTGCGATGGCGGCGAGGATGCCGACGTGGGCCGCGTCGGCGGCGCGCACATGGATGCGTATCAATTTGTCACAGTGTGCCCGATCCGCCGCAGCAGCCGGCGGTGTGGCGGATGGGCTTTTCTATAATTCCGGCGAATCGCGGCGGGGCCGGTTGCACCGGTCCTGCCGCCCGCGGCCAAGCGCTGCGATGCATCTGCGTGGCCGCATCGCGCCTTGCCGCACCATGCGCCGAGAGGATCGCCAGCGAGCAGCGGTCCCCTCGCCTGATCATCGCCGGCGTTCCGGCCATCCCCGCATCCGACGAGATTCCGCCATGAGCAACGTTTCACGGCTCGCACTGGGCCTTGCGCTCGCAGCGCTATGCCACCTGATGCCAGCCACCCTGCCCGCCGCGATCGCGGCGCCGGCATCCGAGGCCGCCTCCGCCACCGAGGCCCAGCAGCCCCCCGCCCTCACGCACGCCGAAGCCAGCGCCGAACTCAAGCGCCTGCAGACCGAGCAGGACCGCATCAAGCAACAAGCCTCCGACCCCGAGGGCACCACCAGGCTCGACGAACTCGACCATGAGCTGCACAAGCTCGATGCGGATGTCGACAGCCTGAGTGCCGCGCTGGCGCCGCAACGCGACCAGCTGCAGGCGCAGCTCGGCGTGCTGGGCCCGCCGCCGTCGGACGGCATCACCAAGGAGGCTCCGGCGGTGGTGCGGCAGCGCGCCGAACTCAATGCGCGGCGCCTGCAGCTCGATGCGCAGCTCAAGCAGGCGGCCGAGAGCAAGGAGAACATCGCCAACCTGAGCGGCCAGATCGCCCGGCTGCAGCGCAGCCAGCTGAAAGACCAGCTCGCGCTGCGCTCCGACAGCATCCTGAACCCGCAGTTCTGGAAGCCGTTGGTCAGCCCCGCGGCCGAGGACCGCGCGCGCATGGCCGCGTTCCTGGACCAGGTGGTGCCGATGGTGCAGCTGGCCTGGCAGCCGTCGCAGCGCGCCGCCACCATCGCGCTGCTGCTGCTCGCGCTGGGCGTGTGGCTGCTGGGCAAGCGCCTGGCCGAACGCGCGCTGGCCTGGTTCTGCCTGAACAAGCTGCCGCCGACGCGGCTGCGGCGCAGCGCGCTGGCGCTGGCCACCACCATCGCGACGGTGGCCACCACGGGGCTGGCGGTGCAGATCGTCTACAACGCCTTCACGCGCAACTATGAACTGCCGCCGGACCTGATGACGCTGTACGGCGGGCTGGTCAAGCTGACCCTGACCAGCGCCCTGATCGCGGGCCTCGGGCGCGCCCTGCTATGCACGCGCCATCCGTCGTGGCGGCTGCCCGCGCTGGCCGATCCCGTGGCGCGCGCGATGAAGCCGTTCCCCGCGGTGCTGGCCGGGCTGTTGCTGCTGGCCGGCACGCTGGAACAGCTCAACCGCATTGCCGATACCAGCGTGCAGGTCACGCTGCTGGGGCGCGGGCTGGTCTCGCTGGTGGTGGTGCTGACCATCGGCGCGGCGCTGCTGCGCGCCAACCGCGTGCGCAACGAGCTGGCCGCGGCTGGCGAGCAGCCCGAGGCGCGCGCCACGCTGGCGGGCCTGATCCACGCCGGTGTCACGCTGATCGTGATCGTGTCGATGGTGGCGCTGCTGGCCGGCTATATCAGCTTTGCGCGCTTCCTGACCTACGAGCTGGTCTGGTTCGACATCGTGCTGTGCAGCCTTTACCTGCTGACCCAGGTTACGCGCGACCTGTTCGAAAGCCTGTTCTCGACCCAGCACACCAGCGGCCAGGTGATCAAGCAGCTGTTCGGCGTCGACGATGCGCGGCTGGAGCAGGCCGCCACCATCCTGTCCGGCATTGGCGCCAGCCTGTTGCTGCTGCTGGCGGTGGTGGCCCTGCTGACCGGCGGTTTCGGCACCACCCCCGCGGACCTGGTCAACAGCCTGGTCACCGTGCTGGGCGGCGAAAAGCTGCGCAGCCTGAACATCATGCCCGAGCGCATCCTCAATGCGCTGGTCGCCCTGGGCGTGGGCATCTGGCTGCTGCGCACGGTGCGGCGCTGGCTGGATGCGGAGCTGCTGCCCAAGCTGTGCATGGAGCCCGGGCTGCGCGCGTCGCTGATCACGCTGTTCAGCAATGTCGGCTACGTGCTGCTGGTGCTGCTGACGCTGTCGCTGCTGGGCGTGCGCTGGGACAACCTGGCGTGGATCGTCAGCGCGCTGTCGGTCGGCATCGGCTTCGGCCTGCAGGAGATCGTGAAGAACTTCGTCTCCGGCCTGATCCTGCTGACCGAGCGCCCGGTCAAGGTGGGCGACATGGTCAGCATCGCCGGCGTCGAGGGCGACATCCGCCGCATCAACGTGCGCGCCACCGAGATCCAGCTCGGCGACCGCTCCACCGTGATCGTGCCCAACTCGCAGCTGATCTCGCAGAACCTGCGCAACGTCACCATGAGCAACAGCACCCAGGGGGTGGCCTCGCTGCAGCTCACCTTCCCGCTGAACACCGACCCCGAGCAGCTGCGCGACCTGCTGCTCGACGTCTACCGCGAGAACGAAAGCATCCTCGACGTGCCGGCCCCGTCGGTGATGTTCAGCCAGCTCGCGCCCAACGGCATCACGCTGTCGGTGACCGGCTATGTCGGCAGCCCGCGCATCGCCGCGAACACGCGCAGCGACCTGCTGTTCGAGATCCTCAAGCGGCTGCGCGCCGCCGGCATCTCGCTGTCGGTGCCGCAGTCGCTGCGGCTGGAGAACATGCCGCCGTTCGGGCCGGAACCGGAGCGGGCGCTGGCGACCGGCTGACAGCCGGCGGCAGCGCCGCCATGCCAATCATCGCCACTACAACCCGGCGTGCCCGGCGGCGATGCCGGCGCACGGCGCGGCGGGCTGCGCTCGATATTCTCATGGAAAGATTGTTTGTTTTGCTATATTCTCCAAACGAGAATATCCAAACGACCGTTTTTCCGCCTGCCGCGCCCGACCGCCGATGGAACTGGCCGAACTCGAAATCTTCCGCGCCGTAGCCACGGAGCAGAGCATCACCCGCGCCGCGCGCCTGCTGGACCGGGTGCAATCCAACGTCACCACGCGCGTCAAGCAACTGGAAGAGGCGTTGGGCGTGGCGCTGTTCCAGCGCGACAGCAAGCGCATGCTGCTGACGCCCGAAGGGCACCGGCTGCTCGCCTATGCCAACCAGATGCTGGCGCTGGCCGAAGAAGCGCGGCAGTCGGTGCAGGGCGCCGCGCCGTCGGGCCGCCTGCGCATCGGCACCATGGAAAGCGCCGCCGCCAACCGCCTGCCGATGCCGCTGGCGCGCTTCCACGCGGCCTGGCCCGGCGTGGACATCGAGATCCGCACCGGCACCACGCGCGCGCTGGTCGACGCCGTGCTCGACCACCGGCTCGATTGCGCCGTGGTCGCGCACCCGGGCGAAGGGCCGGCGCGCGCGGCCGATCTGGATGAACTCGCCCCCGGCCTGGAAGGCACCTACCTGTTCACCGAACACTTGCAGTTGGTGCTACCGGCCAGCCATCCCAAGGTGCGCGGGCCGCAGGATGTGGCATTGCGCCGCCTGGCCGCCTTCCCCAAGGGCTGCACCTACCGCCAGTGCGCGGAAGACTGGCTGGCGCAGGGCGGCGACGCCATGCGCCGGCGCCTGGCCGTTACCGAGATGCCGTCGTACCACGCCATGCTGGCCTGCGTCAGCGCCGGCACCGCGATGGCGATCCTGCCCCGCTCGCTGCTGGCGCTGCACCGCGACGCGGTCGACGTGCAGACCGTGCCGGTGCGCGCGGTGCACACCTATCTCGTCAAGCGTGCTGGCTATGCCACGCACGCCTGCGACGCCTTCGTGCGCGAACTGCGCGACGGCTGACCCCTGCCGTCCCCCTCGCCGCACCATCGCCATCGAACCTTGTCAAGGAGCGCCAAATTGACCCCGACAACCCCCATCGCTGATCGGCTGCCGCTGTTGCGCAGGCTTGGCATCCGCACCCCGATCATCCAGGCACCCATGGCTGGTGTCAGCACGCCCGCGCTCGCCGCGGCCGTCACCAATGCCGGCGGGCTCGGTTCGCTCGGCGTGGGTGCCATGGATGCCGAAGCCGCGCGCAAGGCCATCCGCGAGACCCGCGCGCTGACCAGCGGCCCGTTCAACGTCAACGTGTTCTGCCATGCGCCGGCCGTTGCCGATGGCGCGCGCGAGCAGGCCTGGCTGGCCTATCTTGCGCCGCGCTTTGCCGAATTCGGCGCCACCCCGCCGGCGACGCTGCGCGAGATCTATCGCAGCTACGTCACCGACGAAGCCATGCACGCGATGCTGCTGGAAGAACGCCCGGCCGTGGTCAGCTTCCATTTCGGGCTGCCCGATGCGGACCGGATTCGCGCGCTGCGCGACGCCGGCATCGTGCTGCTGGCCAGCGCCACCTCGCTCGCCGAGGCGCGCGCGATCGAGGCGGCGGGCCTCGACGCGATCGTCGCGCAGGGTATCGAGGCCGGCGGCCATCGCGGTGTGTTCGACCCGGCCGCCGTCGACGAGGGCCTGGGCACCTTCGCGCTGGTACGCGTGCTGGCGGCGCAGACCCGCCTGCCGGTGATCGCCGCGGGCGGCATCATGGACGGTGCCGGCATCGCCGCGGCGCTGGCGCTGGGCGCGCAAGCCGCGCAGCTTGGCACCGCCTTTATCGCCTGCCCCGAGACCGTGGCCGACGGCCCTTACCGCGAGGCGCTGCTGCAGGCGCGCAGGCCGACCGTGCTGACGCGGGCCATTTCCGGCCGCCATGCGCGCGGCCTGGCCAACCGCTTCACCGAGCTTGGCGCCGCAGCCGACGCGCCCGCCACGCCGGACTACCCGACCGCCTACGATGCCGGCAAGGCCTTGCACGCCGCCGCCAAGGCGCACGGCAGCGCGGACTTTGCCGCGCAGTGGGCCGGCCAGGCGGTGCCGCTGGCCCGTGCGCTGCCGGCGACGGAGCTGGTCGCGGCGCTGGCCGGCGAGCTTGCTGCCAGCGCGCGCGGGCTGGGGTCGCTGGCCGAAACGCTCGGGTAAGCGGTTTCGGACACCGCCGTCTTACCGCGTCTTACACCAGGTTAAAAAAAGCAGGTCTTAAAAGCCGCGGTTACAAAGCTAACAAGTCGACCCGGGGCCGGAAACACCTTGAGCGCCGCTTTGCGTCCATCATTCAGGAGCACAAGCTGTGCATGACAAGGAGTTCGAAATGCGCCCCTCCACCCGCATCGTCGCCGCGGCGGTCCTGGCCGCGACCCTGGTAGCCGCCGGTTCCGCCTCCGCGCGCGGCCGGCACCACCACCATGGCGGCTCCAACGCCGGCGCCGTGCTGGCGGTCGGCGCGCTGGCGGGCCTGGCGCTGGGCGCCATGCTGGCCTCGGGACCGGTGGTGGCGGCACCGGTCGCGCCGCCGCCCGTCACCTACGCCCCCGCGCCGGTCTCGTACGCGGCGCCGGCAGTGCCGCCGGGCTATTGCTACCGCGACTACGACCGCGCCTACGTGCCGTGCGGCCCGCAGCCATCGGGCTACTACCGCGAGGCGCCGTACTACGGCTACTGAGGCCTGCCGCCATGCCGGTCGACCGCGACTATTTCGCTGGCCTGTACGGTCGTAACGAGGACCCCTGGGGCATCGGCACGCGCTGGTACGAAGCGCGCAAGCGCGCCCTGCTGCTGGCCACGCTGCCGCGCGAGCGCTTCACCCGCGCCTTCGAGCCCGGCTGCGGCGGCGGCCACCTGAGCGTGGCGCTGGCGCCGCGCTGCGACGAGTTGGTCGCGATGGAGCTGGCCGAGACCGCGGCCGAGCAGGCGCGGCAACGGCTGGCACCGTTCCCGCAGGCACGCGTGCTGACCGGCGAATTGCCGCAGCAGTGGCCGGAAGGCAGGTTCGACCTGATGGTGTTTTCCGAACTGGGCTACTACTTTCCCAAGCCGGACTGGCACGAGGTCGCCGCCATGGCCGCGCGCGCGCTGGCCGACGACGGCGTCATCGTCGCCTGCCATTTCCGGCATCCGTTCGCGGAGCAGCAAATTACCGCGCAGGCGGTGCACGAAGCGATCGGCGCGCAGCGGGGGCTGTATCGGCATATCCGCCACGAGGAACCGGATTTCGTGCTGGAACTGTGGACGCGGCAGCTGGAGATGCGGCTGGCGTAGGCGTCTGTGTTGATCGGGAAATAAAAACGCCCCATGCAAGTTGCCACTTGCATGGGGCGTTGTCTTTGGGCAAATCGGCCGGCCAAGTCCACCGGTTCATGAATTACCGCCGCGGTACTCCCTCTCCCGCAGGTGGGAGAGGGGAGCAAACCAGCGGTTCAACAATTACACCGGCACATCCCTGGTCGGATCCGGCTTGCGATCATCGAACCAGCGATACAGCGTCGGCACCATCACCAGCGTCAGCAGCGTCGACGTGATCAGCCCGCCGATCACCACCACCGCCAGCGGTCGCTGGACTTCGGAACCCGGGCCGGTCGAGAACAGGAACGGCACCAGGCCCAGCATGGCGATGGTCGCGGTCATCATCACCGGACGGAAACGCTGGGTCGCGCCCTGCACCACCGCCTCGTCGAGGGACAGGCCCGAATCGCGCAGCGTGCGGATGTACGACACCAGCACCACCCCGTTCAGCACCGCCATGCCCCACAGCGCGATAAAGCCCACCGACGCCGGCACCGACAGGTATTCGCCGGTGACGAACAGCCCGATGATGCCGCCGATCGATGCGAACGGCAGCACCGTGATGATCAGCGTGGCGAAGCGCAGCGAGTTGAACAGCAGGAACAGCAGGAAGAAGATCGCGGCGATGGTGACCGGCACGATGATCTTCAGGTGGCCCATGGCGCGTTCCATGTTCTGGAACTGGCCGCCCCACTCCAGGTAGTAGCCTTCCGGCAGCTTGACCTTGGCGTCGGCGGCCTGCTGCAGCTCGGCGACGAAGCCGCCGAGGTCGCGATCCTTCACGTTGATCATCACCACGACGCGGCGCTTGGCCATTTCGCGGCTGATCTGCGCCGGGCCGTCATTGACTTCGATCCTGGCCACGCTCTGCAGCGGCACCTGCGTGCCGTCCGGCGTGTTCACCAGCAGCTGGCGGATCGACTGCACGTTGTTGCGGAACTCGTCCGGCAGGCGCACCGCCGCGGCAAAGCGGCGCTCGCCTTCGAAGATATCGGTGGCGCGCTTGCCGCCGATGGCGATCTCGATCACGTCGTGGATGTCCGAGACGTTGAGCCCGTAGCGCGCAATCGCCTGGCGGTCGATCTCGATCGACAGGTACTGCTGGCCCGACACGCGCTCGATGCGGATATCCTGCGAGCCCTGGATGCCGCCGGCGACGCGGGCGATCTCGCCCGCCAGCTCGCGCAGCTTGTCCAGGTCATCGCCGAACACCTTCACCGCCACGTCGGAACGCACGCCGCTGACCATTTCGTCGACGCGGTCCGAGATCGGCTGCGCCATCACGATCTGCACGCCCGGAATGGCCTTGAGCTTTTCGCGGATGGCGTTGGCGATATCGTCCTGGGTCCAGCCGTCGGGCCACTCGTCGCGGTCCTTCAGGCTGGCGATCGGGGTCGATTCGTTCTGGCCCTGCGGATCCGCCGGGCTTTCGCCGCGGCCCACGCCCGACACCACCGACTTCACGCCCGGCACGCCCAGCACCAGCTTGTTGGCTTCCTTCTCCAGCTTGATCGACTCTTCCAGCGAGATATTGGGCACGCGGTCGATTGCGGGGACAATCGAGCCTTCCTTCATCTCCGGAATGAACGAGGTACCAAGCAGCGGCACGATCAGCAGCGTGGCGACGAAGGCGCCGACCGCGCTGAGCACGGTCTTGCGGCTGTTGCCCAGCGCCCAGTGCAGCAGGCGCAGGTAGTGGCGCTTCATGAAGGCGATCAGGAAGGTGTCATGCTCGGCGCCGCCCTTGAGCAGGTACGACGACAGCACCGGCGACAGCGTCAGCGACAGGAACAGCGAGATCGCCAGCGCGATCGAGATGGTGAACGCCAGCGGCGCGAACATCTTGCCTTCCATGCCCGACAGCGTCATCAGCGGCAGGAACACCAGGATGATGATGCCCACGCCGACGATCACCGGCGTGGCCACTTCCTGCACCGCCTTGACCAGGATCTCGGTCTTGGACAGTCCGGGCTCCTTGTGGCCGAGCCGCTCGAATGCGTTCTCGACCACCACCACCGAGCCGTCGACCATCAGGCCGATGGCGATCGCCAGCCCCCCGAGTGACATCAGGTTGGCCGACAGCCCGGCCTCGTTCATCACCATGAAGGTCAGCAATGGCGTCAGCACCAGCGTGGCCAGCACGATCACCGAGGAACGCACGTCGCCCAGGAACAGGAACAGCACGATCACCACCAGCACCACGCCTTCGAGCAGCACCTTGGTCACGGTCCACAGTGCCGCGTCGACCAGTTCGCTGCGGTCGTAGTACGGCACGATCTGCAGCTTGCCCGGCAGCATGCCGCGCTCGTTGATCTCGGCCACGCGGGCCTTGACGCGGCTGACCACTTCCTTGGCATTGCCGCCGCGCATCATCATGACGATGCCGCCGACCGCCTCGGTCTGGCCGTTCTTGACCAGCGCGCCCTGGCGCACCTCATGGCCGATGGTGACGTTGGCCACGTCGCGCAGGTAGACCGGCGTACCGTTGACTTCCTTCAGCACGATGCTGCCGAGATCCTCGACGCCCTTGGCCAGGCCGACGCCGCGGATCAGGTACTGCTCGGCGTAGTGCGGCAGCACGCCGCCGCCGGAGTTGGCGTTGTTGCGCGCCAGCGCCTCGTAGACCTGCTGGATCGAAACGCCGTAATGGCGCATCCGCTCCGGGTTGACCAGCGCCTGGTACTGGCGCACATAACCGCCCTGCGAGTTGATCTCGGCCACGCCGGGAATCGAGCGCAGCAGCGGGCGCACCACCCAGTCCTGGGCGATGCGGCGCTCGGCCAGCTCTTCCTGGGTCAGTTCGCGGTTGCCGTCGTCGGCGCGGTCCAGCGTGTACTGGTAGACCTCGCCCAGGCCCGTGGAAACCGGGCCCAGCACCGGCGACACGCCTTCCGGCATGCGCCCGCCCACTTCGATCAGGCGCTCCATCACCAGCTGGCGCGCGAAATACACGTCGGTGGCATCGGTGAACACCAGCGTGATCAGCGACAGGCCCGCCTTGTTCAGCGAGCGCATTTCTTCCAGCCCGGGCAGGCCGGTCATGGCCATTTCCACGGGCACGGTGACAAAGCGCTCCACTTCCTCGGGCGAACGGCCCGCGGCCTCGGTGGCGATCTGCACCTGCACGTTGGTCACGTCCGGGAACGCATCCACCGACAGCTTGGTGGCAGCGCGCAGGCCGAAGAAGAACAGCACCACGGCGAGGACGCACACCACCAGCCGCTGCTTGATGGCGGCTTCGACTAGGGATTTCATCATGGCCGATTACCCTTGTTCGAGGCGCTTGCGCTCGTTGTCCAGGTGGAAGGCGCCCTCGACCACGATGCGGTCGCCGGCCTTCACGCCGTTCTGGACCACGCGCATGCCGTCGCTTTCGGCACCCAGCTTGACGCGGGTCAGGCGGTACTTGTTGCCCGGCATCTCGACATAGACCATTTCGTCATTGCCGTCGCGCACCACCGCCGCCGCCGGCACCACCAGCTGGTCGACCGGCTTGCCGGCAATCAGCATGCTGGCCAGCATGGCCGGCTTGAGCCGGCCCTCGCGGTTCTCCAGCTCGGTGCGGACCAGCACCGTGCGCGACTGCGGGCTGACCGTGCGGCCCACGTAGATCAGCTTGCCGGTAATGGTCTGGCGCCCGGCGCCGTTGGCCAGCGACGGCACCTCGATCTCCACGCTCTGGCCTTCTGCCACCTGCGCGGCCTGCTGCTCGGGGACCTCGGCCACCACCCATACGCGCGACAGGTCGGCCACGGTGTAGAGCGCGTCGGCGGGCTGCACCACCTGGCCCTGCGCCACGTTGCGCTCGACCACGGTGCCGCTGATGCTGGAATACACCGGCGAGTGCGAGTTGATGCTGCCGCTCTTGGCCAGTTGCGCGATCGAGCTCGCCGACATGCCCAGCACGCGCAGCTGGTCGCGGTAGGCGCGCATCTCGGCCGAGGCGATCGCCAGTTCGCTCTCGCGCCGCTGCAGTTCGCCGCGGCCGATCACGTCGGCGGCAAACAGCTGGCGCGCGCGCTCGGCGTTGCGGTCTTGCAGCTCGGTCTGGGCCTCGCTCTTCAGGAACGCCATCTGCGCCGCGCCCAGCTCGCTGCTGTGCAGGCGCGCCAGCACCTGGCCGGCCTTCACTTCCTGGCCCAGCGTGGCATAGAGGTCGGTGACGCGGCCGGTCACGCTGGCGCCGATGCGCGACACGCGCTGCTCGTCGAAGTCGATGCGGCCGGCCACGCGCAGCATCTCGCTGAATGGGGAGGTGGCCACCGGGGCCACCTTCAGGCCCTTCTGCAGGTTGCCCTCGGGCTGGATCACGCCGGGCGGCAGCTTGGGCGCCTCGGCGACCGGTTCAGGTTTGTCGGAACAGGCCGCCAGGCTGAACGTCAGGACGGCGGCGGCCGTCAGCGAAAGCAGGAAATTGGGACGCATGGTTATTTCTGTTCGATGTTGGACGTCGGCTGCAGGCCCGGCGCGGCGGTGGCGCCGGGGGCGGTCGACATAAGCTTTTCGATCTGGATCGCGGCCAGTTGCAGGTCGTACTGCGCGGCGATCAGCTCATTGCGCGCGCCACGCAGCACGCGCTGGGCATCGAGGTAGTCCAGGATGCCGCGCTCGCCGAAGCGGTAGGCGGCCTCGGCCACGCCCAGCGCCGACTCGGCCTCGCGCACGATGCCGGACTCGAGCGCCGTCACCTGGGCCTGGTTGATCTCGTACTGGCGGTAGGCCGCTTCCAGTTCCTGCGTCAGCTCGAACTCGCGCATCTCCAGCGCGCTGCGCGCCTGCGTGGCCTGCGCGGTGGCTTCGCCCACCGGGCCGCGGCGGCGGTCCCACAGCGGGATGGTCAGGATCAGGCCGATCTGCGAGACGTTGTTGTCGGGCTGGCGGTCGGTGCTGGCGCGCAGCGCCACTTCCGGCCAGCGCAGCGACTTCTGGTAATCGACGCCCAGCTGCGCGCGCTCCAGCTCCATGCGGCGCTGGACCAGTTCGGCGTTGCTGGCGGTCATGGTGTCGCGCAGCGCCGGCAGCGGCGGCACGTCGGGCGACTGGCCCAGCGTGCCCGCCAGCGAGAACTGGCCCGGCATGGCGCCACCCACCTGCTGGCGCAGCGCGGCCTTGGCCTGGTTGACGCGCAGCTCGGCGGTCTGCTGGCTCTTCTGCGACGCCAGCAGTTCGGTCTCGGCCTTGATCAGCTCGTAGCGCGGGGCCTCGCCCACTTCCACGCGCAGGCGTGCGCGCGAGTGGATCTGGCGCATCATCGCCAGGTCTTCCTCGGCGGCGTGCAGTTCGCTCTCGCGGCGCAGCACGTCGTAGTAGGCGGTCTTCACGCGCGCGGCCAGGTCGGCGCGGAAGCCCTGCCGCAGCGCCTGCGACGATTCCAGCCCGCGCGTCGCCATGGCCTCGCGCAGGTTGCGCTGGTGCGGGTAATCGAACTTCTGCACCACCGCATAGCTGGGCGCATTGCCGCTGGCCACGCCCGGCTGCTTGCCGGACATGCGGCCATACATCACCTCGACCTGCGGATTCGGATAGGCGCGGGCGCTGCTGATCGCGGCGCTGGCCACATCGACATTGGCTTCGGCGGCGGCCACGCCCTTGTTGGTGGACTGGGCCAGGTCGAGCAGCTGGGGCAGCGAATAGGCGGGTCCGGCGACGGCGGCGCCGGCAGGAGCGGTCTTTGGTACGGCGGCGGCCGCCAGGATGGCGGCGCCCGGCAGCGGCGCGGCAGCCGGCTTGGACAGCGGTGCGCGGGCCGCAGGCGCGGCACCGGCCAGGTCTGTCGCCTTCGCGGAGGTGCCGCCTTGGGCTCCGGCCTGGGCCGGGGCCGCGGCAAGCGCCATCAGCGAAAGCGACGCGATCAGGGTCAGCTTGGTTGTTGTCATGAGTCGGGAAAGCAAGCGGTACGTCTGCCTCTCGCCACGCTGCCGCCCGCCCCGGGTGACGCCGTCACGGGGACGTAATCACGGCAGGACGCAAAACGGCGGCGGCATGCCCGCGCGGTCAGGCGGCAGGCAGGCTGGCGATATCAGGCAAAGGGGCGCGGCCCGCGCTGGGCGGCTGCATGCGGCAGCGCGCGTGATGCGGGCGCAGGAAAGCGGTCAGGCCAGGGGTATGGGCGGCCGGAAGAAGGCCGAAGGCGGCGGGTCGGCGCGGCCGGGCGGGCGCTGGGCCACGTCGCCGCTGGGCAGCAACAGCTTCACCGGCGGCAACGCAAACAGCGCACTGGATTCTTCGATCTCGTCGAGCAGGTCGAGCGGATCGAGCAGGTCGGCCGACCAGATATTGCAGTACCCGGGTGGCGGGTCATCGCAGATATCGTCGTCGTGCAGCCCGTCGTCGCCGGGCACCACGATGCGGCCCAGATCGTCGACAGGCTGTGCCGCCGCCATGTCGATCAGGTCCACCCCCGCCTGTTGCGGCCCCGGCAACGCCGCGCGCGCGTCCGCCGCTGCTCCAAAGGAGAGCAGCGACAGGCACATGGCAGTCAGCAGCAGGAACAACAGTCGCATTGGGTCGGGGGCATTGGCGGCATCGCCCGGGGCCAGGTTGTTACGGGGGGCCGCCAGGGATGCTGCAGGACAGCATTGTAACTGAACGATTACGATTGACAGGGAATCGTTACGTTCGTTCCCTTGCTGTAGAGAGATCGCGCGCCTTTCACGTCTTTCAGACTTCTCCCCTACCCCGCCATTGCCCGTCTCCGTAGGCTTCTTTCACCTTTCGCCAAGCGGCGAAGGGTCTATCGTCTGCAATTTCGTAATACAAGAACGCGTGACAAATGAGCGCTATAATTGCGTATTACCCATTGTCGGAGCCACTCATGCAAGGCACGACCCTGTCATTCCGCGCAGGCGAAGAACTGGCCGAGCAAACCCGCGCGCTGGCGACTGCGGCAGGCCAGAAGACGTCGGACTACATCCGCGACGCCGTCCGCGAGAAAAACGAGCGCGAGATGGCCAACCGTATCGCGATGCTGTCGCGCAAGTTAGGGGCGAAGCACCTGGCTGCCAACGAAGAGATGGACAGCACCGCCGGAGACGGCCTTGCTTAAGCTGAGGCGGGGACAGGTCTGGGAGGTCGATTTCAATCCCCAGGCCCACCGGGAAGAGCCTGCCAAGCGAAACCGGCCGGCGCTGGTGCTGCAGACCGATCTGCTCAGCGATGCCGGTCATCCGACTACGATCGTCGTGCCCGGGACATCACAGACCGAGCCCGAGGATTGCTTTCCGTTGCGCGTGGCGCTGGGGCAGCTGCCGGGGCTGGCCCATGAAACGGACCTGTTGATCGACCAGGTCCGCTCGATATCCAATCGCCGTTTCATGGGCAGCCGCCCGGTGGCGACGCTGGCCCCCAATCACCTGCGCAAGGTGGAAGAGGCCATGCGCCTGCTGCTTCGGCTCTAGGCGTTGCCGGAACGCAGCCGCCCTACACCACCCTGAACCCATGCGTCCCGTCGCGTTCCAGTTGCGCGATCAGGCCGAACTCCCAGTCCAGGTAACCCTGCATCGCCTCGCGCGGGTTGTCGGTGCCTTCATAGGGGCGGCGATAGCGGTCGGTGCGGTCTGAGGCCAGGCGCGTCTCGCCGCTCTCCAGCGGCAGCCCCGCGGCGATCCAGGCCTGGGTGCCGCCTTCCAGCACGAATACCTCCGCATCGGTCAGGCGCCGCAGGTCGGCGGCGGCAAAGCGCGCCAGCAGGCTGCTGCCGCAGGTGAGCACGTAGCGCTGCGGCCGCGGGATGCGGGCCAGCGCGTCGGCCAGCTGGGCGCGAATGACAAAATACGCGCCCGGGATATGGCGCCTGACGTAGTTGGCGCTGGTGGTGAAATCCAGCACGGCGGTGCTGGAGTCGCCCGCGTCCAGCCACGCAGCCAGCTGCGCCGTGCCGACGCTGGCGACTGGCCCTGGCGTTGGCACC
The DNA here is from genome assembly GCF_023952475.1 of Cupriavidus sp. WGlv3. Classification (GTDB taxonomy): domain Bacteria; phylum Pseudomonadota; class Gammaproteobacteria; order Burkholderiales; family Burkholderiaceae; genus Cupriavidus; species Cupriavidus phytorum. Next base: position 135,043 of record NZ_JALHRX010000008.1, on the reverse strand, counting down.
GGCGCGGCAACCGCGCCGGTTTCGCTGCGCGCCGACGCGGCCACCGGTTCCACCACCCATACCTCCCAGCCCATCTGCGCCAGCCAGGATCCCGTCATGCTCGCACGCACGTCATCGTCGTCGGCCAGCACCATGCGCGCGCCGCGCACCGGGGCGCTGTGGTCGGTTTCCTGCACCAGCTGCCCGCCCGGCGCATTGACAAAGCCCGGCAGGTGGCCGTCGGCGAATTCCTCGGGCGTGCGCACATCGAAGCGGTACAACGTGCGCCCGGGCGACTGCAGTGTGTCCAACTGCGCCAGCGCGATGCGCCGCACGCCGGCCCGGTCGGCGATCTCGCGTGCGCCGCGGCGGGCGCTGTCGCGGTTGGCGTCGCTGACCGCGGCCGGGGCGCGGCGGCTGGCGCCATGGTCCAGTTGCTGGCCGGCCAGGGTCCAGCCGATGGTGCCGTTGCGCAGCGCCGCCGCCGGGTTCGGGATCCCCGCGTTCACCAGTGACTGCGTGCCGATGATGCTGCGCGTGCGACCCGCGCAATTGACGATCACGCGCGTGCGCGGATCGGGGGCGAGCTCGCGCACGCGCAGCACCAGCTCGGCGCCCGGTACGCTGGTAGCGGTGGGAATGCTCATGGTCTGGTACTCGTCGAAGCGGCGCGCGTCGACGATCACCACATCGGCCCGGCTGTCGATCAGTGCCTGCACTTCCTCGGCCGCCAGCGACGGCGTATGGCGCGCGGCCTCCACCACTTCACCGAACGACTTGCTCGGCACGTTGACGTCGCGGAACACCTCGCCGCCGCCATCGATCCATGCGCGCAGCCCGCCTTCGAGCCGATGCACGCGGGTATAGCCCAGGCCTTGCAGCACGGCCGCCGCGCGTGGCGCGAGGTCGGCGCCGGCATGCTCGCCGTAGACCACGATCAGCGTATCGCGGCGCGGAATGCGCGCCCACGCGTCCAGCTCCAGCCGCGACAGCGGAAAGTTGGCGGCCCACAGCGGGTGCTCCTGGGCGAAAGGATCTTCCTCGCGTACGTCGATCAGTGCGATCTCGTCGCGGTTGCGCAAGGCGTGGCGTACGGCTTCCGGCGACACCGTCGGAAAGGCCGGCGCGGCCGGCGTAGCGGTAACAGTGGTCATGACTGGGCAAGTTCGCGGGAGCGGTCCCACGGGTTGGGCAGGGTCTGGTTGGAATAGCCCGAGACAAAGGGCTTGCGGGCACCGTCCTCGGCGTAGACCGAGCGGCGCACCGCGCCGATATTGGCGCCGTAGACATGGATGCTGACCGAGACGCGGTCGTCGTAGACGTTGTTGACGCGATGGATATCGCCCACCGCCGGCGACACGGCTTCGACCTGCCCGGGCAGCAAGCGCACGCTCGCGCCGCTGGCAACGGGGCGTCCGGTGGCGTCGAGCGCGAACGGCTGCGCGTCTTCGGCGCCGCGCAGCATGCCGATCAGTCCCCACACGGTGTGGTCGTGGATCGGCGTGCGCTGGCCCGGCCCCCAGACAAAGCTGACGATGGAGAAGCGCTCGGCGGAATCGCAATGCAGCAGGTGCTGCTGGTAGTACTCGGGGTGCGGCTGCGCCCACGCCTCGGGCAGCCAGTCATCGCGCGCTACCAGCGTTGCCAGCAGGGCCCCGCCTTCATGCAGGATGCGGGTCTCGTCGGGGTGCTGGTCGAGCAGCGCGGCCAGGCCGGTGATGAAATCGCGCAGCGGCGCCAGCGCGTTGGGATCGGGGGAACTGCCCATGGGAATGCTCCGGAGTGTCTCGTTGTGGTTGCCGGCCGCCGGGGCCGGCCGCGCGGCCCTCTGCGGGGCGCTGGTCCCGCAAACATAGCACGGCGGGCGCGGCGGCGCTTACACGCCCAGCTGCGCGCGCCCGGCGGCGAGCAGGATCGAATCGTTCTGCGGCGTATGGATGCGGCTGCACAGCACGTCGCGATAGTGGCGCTCGAGTGGGTGGTTGCGGCTGAGCCCGTGGTTGCCCGAAAGCTGCAGCGCCAATTCCGCGGCGCGGATGGCGTTGCCGGTCACGGTGAACTTCAGCAGACCGCTGTCGGCGCTTGCCGGCGGATCGCCCGCGTCGGTGCGCGCCGCGGCGTCGTCGAGCAGCACCTGGTTGACGCGCAGCAGCGCGGCGATCTCGCCGACGGCCTCCTGCACACGCGGCAGCGTGGCCAGCGGCGCGCCCAGGCTGCCGGGCGCGCGCTCGCGCACGAAGTCGTTGAGCCAGTTCGACGCCGCGCGCGCTACCGCGTCATAGAGGCTGCCCAGCAGCACCACCATCCAGGCCTGCTGGTCGGCGTTGGCGTCAGCGTCGGCCTGGCTGGCACCAGCCGGCGCCCACGCCGAGGGCGCACGGATATCGACGGCGTGGTCCGGCGGGATCCAGACATTGTCGAGCACGGTCTCGTGGCTGCCCGAGGCACGCAGGCCAAGGTGGTTCCAGTTCTCCACGATGCGTACGCCGGCGATACCCGACGCAGGTCCCGGCACCAGGAACACGCCCACGCGCGGCTGCGGCTCGTCGGTGCGCGCCCACACCGCGAGCCAGCGCAAGGCGGGGATGCCGGTGCTGTACAGCTTGCGGCCGCTGACGCGCCAGCCGTCGGCCACGCGCGTCGCCACCGTGGCCGGCAGGCCGCCGCGCGCGGGCGAGCCCAGCTGCGGTTCCACCCGCAGCGAATTAATCAGCGCGCCCTCCTGCACCGCGCTGGCGAAGACCTGCTCGCGCAGCGCCGCCGGCCAGTGCGAATCGGCGCGCGCAATGGCGCGATGCTGCAGGTAGGTCATGGTCAGCACCAGCGCGGTCGCGGCGTCGCCGCCGGCCAGCGCGGCCACGATGCGGCGCGCCTGCGCCAGGCTCGCGCCGCCGCCGCCGCCGTGCGCGCGCGGCACTACCTGCGCGATCAGGCCATGCTCGTGCAGCTGCGCGAAGTTGTCGTGCGGGAAGCTGGCCGCGGCATCGTGCGCGCCGGCATCGCCGGCAAAGCGCGCCGACAGCGCCGACAGCACCTCGCCAAGGCGCGCATCGCTGGCAGGCAGCCGGCGCTGGGCAGACGTCAGGGACATGAAGCAAGACTCCGGGAATGAATGAGCGCGCGGCGCGCACCGAATGCCGCCTAGCGTAGCGCCGCCGGCGCCCGGCGAAAACGATGCTTATTGAATATGGAGCGTCGTTTTTATTCGTTAGCGCAGGCGCGCCGCTGTCGTACTTTCTGCCTCAGTCCCAATCCACCGACACCGACTTCCAGGAGAACGCATATGAGCGTCGATTTCATCGGCATGATCCAGAGCCAGAAGCAGTCCGAGATCCATCCCCCGTCAGGCCCGGTGATCGATCGCGACTACGTGCGCGCATTTGCCCAGGCGCATGAGCAGGCCGGCTTCGACCGCATCCTGGTGCCGCACCACTCCACCGGTCCGTCGGCGACGCTGACCATTGCCTACGCCGCCAGCGTGACCGAGCGCATCCACTTCATGCTGGCGCACCGTCCCGGCTTTACCGCGCCGACGCTGGCGGCGCGCCAGATCGCCACGCTCGACCAGTTCAGCGGCGGCCGCCTGGGCGTGCATGTCATCTCCGGCGGCTCGGACAGCGAGCAGCAGCGCGACGGCGACTTCCTCGACCATGACCAGCGCTATGCGCGCACCGACGAGTACCTGCACATCCTGCGCCGCATCTGGACCGAGACCACGCCGTTCGACCACGAAGGCCAGTTCTACCGCTTTACCCAGGGCTTCTCCGAGGTCAAGCCCGCGCAGCAGCCGCATGTGCCGATCTATTTCGGCGGCGCCTCGCCCGCCGCGCTGGCGGTTGCGGGCAAGCATGCCGACGTCTACGCGCTGTGGGGCGAGTCGCTCGACCAGGTGCGCGAGCTGACTACGCGCGTGCGCGCCGAAGCCGCGCGCCACGGCCGCACGGTGCGCTTCTCGGTATCGTTCCGCCCGATCCTGGCCGACACCGAAGACCAGGCCTGGGCGCGTGCCGACCGCATCCTCGAACGCACCCGCGCGCTGCGCGTGCAAGCCGGCTACAGCCGCGGCGGCCCGCAGCAGAGCGAAGGGGCACGCCGGCTGCTGGCGGCGGCCGAGCAGGGCGACCGCGTCGACCAGCGCCTGTGGACCGCGATCGCGCGCGAGACCGGCGGGCGCTCCAACTCCACCGCGCTGGTCGGCACGCCGGAGCAGGTCGCGCAGGCACTGCTGGCGTACTACGAGCTGGGCGTCACCACCTTCCTGATCCGCGGCTTCGATCCGCTGGAAGACGCCATCGACTACGGCCGCCAGCTGATTCCGCGCGTGCGCGCCCTGGTGGCGCAGCACGACGCCGCGGCAGCCACGCAGCGCCAGGCCGCCTGAGCGCCCCCATCACACCACGAAGACGGGAATCCCACATGAGCCAGAACCACAGCAACCATGCCGACCCGCGCCGACGCCGCGTGTTGCGGCTTGCCGGCGCCGCGGCAGTGGCCGCGCCCGCGCTGATCCTCGGCCGGCAGGCCTGGTCGGCGCCGCGCAAGCTGACCTTTGCCTGGAACCAGAATTCCTTTTGCCTGACACCGGTGGTGGTGGCGCAGGAGAAAGGTTTCTTCGAGAAGAACGGCCTGCAGGTCGACCTGATCAACTACAGCGGCTCCACCGACCAGCTGCTGGAATCGATCGCCACCGGCAAGGCCGATGCCGCGGTGGGCATGATCCATCGCTGGCTCAAGCCGCTCGAAGCCGGCTTCGACGTCAAGATCATTGGCAGCTCGCACGGCGGCTGCGTGCGGCTGGTGGGATCGAAGGCCGCGGGCGTCACCACGCTGCAGCAACTGAAGGGCAAGACCGTCGGCGTCAGCGACCTGGCGGCGCCGGGCAAGCACTTCTTCACCATACTGCTGGCCAAGCATGGCATCGACCCCGACAAGGACGTCACCTGGCGCCAGTACCCGGCCGACCTGCTAGGCGTGGCAGTCGACAAGGGCGAGATCCAGGCCATTGCCGACGGCGACCCCAATCTCTACCTGCTGGAAAAGCGCACCAACGGCGCCTACGTAGAACTGGCCACCAACCTCACCGGCGAGTACGCGCGCAAGGTCTGCTGCGTGGTCGGCGCGCGCGGCGAACTGGTGCGCAACGACCGCCCCGCGGCGACGTCGCTGGCGCGCGCCATCGTGCAGGCCACCGACTATGTCAACGAGAATCCCAACGAGGCCGCGAAGGTGTTCGCCAGGTACTCGCCCAGGATCAATCCGGACGACCTGCGCAAGCTCTACGCCACGCTGACCTATAGCCACCACCCGACCGGTGTCGACCTGCGCGACGAGATCGCGTTCTACGCCGACGATTTCCGCCGCATCGGCGTGCTGAAGAAGTCCACCGATGCCAAACGCCTGGCGCAGCACGTCTACGCCAACGTGCTGGGGTAATGCCATGACCACAAGCCAAAGCGCGCTCGAGCCAGGCCTCGGGCGCCAGCCCTCCGCGGCGCCCGCACCATACGCGACCGCAGCCACATCCCGCCACGCCGGCCCGATCTGGGCCACCGGCATCCTCGCCGCGCTGGCGTGGGCCGCGTTTGGTGCGCTGACATGGCAATGGCCCAACCAGGCAGTGGGCTTCAGCGACTGGGCCTATACCGCGGAGCTTGGCATCGCGGCGCTGGTGGGCGCGGCCGTGCTCGCCGTGGTGGCGCTGGCCGGCCAGCGGGCCCGGACCGCGCAGCGTCCGCTGGCGGCGTTGCGCACCGCCGGCCCGTGGCTGGTGGCGCTGCCCGTCGCGCTGTTGGCCTGGGAAATCCTGACCGCCAAGACCGCGATCCTGCCCACGCCGTTCTTCGCGCCGCCGCAGGCGCTGATCGAGGTGTATGCGGACGACTGGCCGCGGCTGGGCGAGAGTGCGCTGAACACGCTGAAGCTGCTCGGGCTGGGCGTCGCGTATGGCGGTCTCGCGGGCTTCCTGGTTGGGGTGTCGATCGGCTGGTCGCGGCGCATCGGCTACTGGGTGCATCCGGTGCTGCGCGTGCTGGGGCCGTTGCCGTCGACCGCACTGCTGCCACTGACCTTCTACTTCTTCCCGTCGAGCTATGCCGCGGCAGTGTTCCTGATTGCGCTGGCCACGGCGTTCCCGGTGGCGGTGCTGACCTGGTCGGGCGTGGCCGGCGTCAACAAGAGCTATTACGACGTCGCGCGCACGCTGGGCGCATCGGGCTGGTTCCTGGTGCTGCGCGTGGCGATCCCGGCGGCGCTGCCGCAGGTGTTCGTCGGCCTGTTCATGGGGCTCGGCGCTTCGTTCTCGGTGCTGGTCACGGCGGAAATGATGGGCGTGAAGTCGGGCCTGGGCTGGTACCTGACCTGGGCCCAGGGCTGGGCCTCGTACGTCAACATGTATGCGGCGCTGATCGTGATGGCGCTGCTGTTCTCGGGCGTGATCACGCTGCTGTTCGCCGCGCGCGACCGCGTGTTGTCGTGGCAGAAGGGGACGGTGAAATGGTGAGCGTGGTCGAGCGGTTGAAGGCAGCGGGTTCTTTCCCGCGCGCGAAGCAGGCTTCCCTTTCCCGCCAGGCGGAGAGCGACGACGCGGGAGTGCCGACCGGCGCCCGTATCGATATCCGGCAGGTCAGCCACTGGTTCGGCCATGGCAACGAGCGGCTGCAGGTCCTCGACGAGGTCGGCCTCAGCGTCGCGCCGGGCGAGTTCGTCGCCCTGCTCGGCCCCAGCGGCTGCGGCAAGTCCACGCTGTTGCGGCTGGTCGCGGGCCTGGAGGGGCCGACGTCCGGAGACATCCTGCAGGACGGCGCGCCGATTACCGACCCGGACCCGTCGCGCATCGTGGTGTTCCAGGATCCCACGCTGTACCCGTGGCGCCGTGTCTGGGACAACGTCGCGCTCGGGCTGCAGGCGCAGGGCATCCTCGCGCAGCAGCGCCATCGCGTCGACGACGCGTTGCGCCGGGTCGGACTGGAATCGTTCGCGCGCGCCTTCCCGCACCAGCTGTCCGGCGGCATGGCGCAGCGCGTGGCGCTGGCGCGCGCGCTGGTCAACGATCCGCGCTTGCTGGTGCTGGACGAACCGCTGGGCAAGCTGGATTCGCTGACGCGGCTGGCAATGCAGAGCGACCTGGTCGAACTGTGGCAGCGCTCGCGCTTCTCGGCGCTGCTGGTCACGCACGACGTGGAAGAGGCGCTGTTCCTGGCGCAGCGCGTCATCGTTTTCAGCCAGCGCCCGGCGCGCATCGCGGCCGAGCTCCGCGTCGACCTGCCCTATCCGCGCCATCGCGGCGATCCGCGCCTGACCGCGTTGCGCCATGAGGCGCTGCGCCACCTGGGACTCGACGCCAGCTGGTAATGATGGGCATGGCGCCGTACTTCCCCGCGCGGGCCGCCCGATGAGCGGCCCGCCGCCGCAGGCCTGGCTGAATGCGTTGCTGGTGCTGGTCGAGGCGCTGCAGCGCGGCCTGCTGTCGCTCTGGCATGCGCTGGGCCTGACCGGCGACAGCCACGGCCAGCCCGCCTGGCCATGGGCAAGGCGCGTGGCCGGCGAGACCCTGCTGATCGACCTGGGCCTGGCACGCCAGCTCGGCCTGACCCTGTGCGCCCTTGCCGTTGCGGTGCTGACCGTGGCGTTGGCCCTGGCCTGGCGCCGCCGTCGCGGCGTGCTGCTCGCTGCCGGCGCGCTGGCGCTGGTGGCGGCGCCATGGCCCACTGTATCGCTGCTGTTGGTGCCGGCCGCGCCCACCAGCTTCCACGCCAGCCCGACGCGTTTTTCCGTCGACACCATTGCCGTCGGCGCGCGCGTCTATGCGCAGCATTGCGCCGGCTGCCACGGCACGGACGGGCGCGGCGAAGGGCCGCTCGCCGCCGGCCTGGCGGTGTGGCCGCCCACGCTGGCCGGCCCGCTGCTGGCGCGGCGCGCCGATGGCGAGCTGTTCTGGCACGTGCTGGCCGGCATGCGCGACCGGCTCGGACAGCCCACCATGCCGGCCTTCCGCGACCGGCTTGGCGACGGCGAGGCCTGGGCCGTGATCGACTACATGAAGGCGCTGTCGGCTGGCAGCGGCAGCGCAGGCAACTGGCCGGTGCCGCTGCAACTGCCCGAGCTTGCGGTCCGTTGCGGCGACGCCGCGCCGGTGGTCCTGTCCGCATGGCGCGGCGGGCAGCGCGTGCGGCTGGTGGCGGTCGACGGCGCCTCTACTCTGCCCTTCGACGATCCCCGCTTCCTGACCGTGCTGGTCTCGCCCGACGGCCGGCCGCCGGCGCAGGTGCCGCGCTTCCGCGCGGGCTGCACCGCTGCCTCGGCGCATGCCTGGCAAGCGGTCGCGGCGATCTCCGGCCAGGCGCCGGCACGGCTGGCCGGCACGCAGTTGCTGGCCGACCGCGACGGCTGGCTGCGCGCCCAAGGCACGCCTGGCCGGCCGTGGTCCGACGCGGACCTGGTCTGCGTGTCGGGTCCTGACGCCGACTCGCCACGCGCGCCCTCCCCTGTGGCCGACGGCCTGACTGCGCTATTGCTGCGCATGGACGCCGAGCCGGTGCGCTTCGTCAAGGGCGGCTTCATTCACTGAGCTGCCGTCACCGGGCCGCACCGTTCGCGTGCGGTTCCACCTGATCGACCTCCCATTTTTTACTGCCACCGCTGGGCCTTTGTTGCGGCCTGCGGCGACTGCCCAGCGTTGGCTGCCGCATTTCAGAATTAAAAATGCCTTATAAGGCACTTCATTTGGTTATTTGTCTCGATTTTTCATCAATTTCATTCCGTAAACCAAAACTTCCTATTGACCAACGGAAGTCTCCCGCCTACATTTCCACCAACAAGCAATTTTCCGGAACGTCTTGTTCCACTTTATAACACCTCATCAGGAGACAACCGCCATGCGCGACCTCGAAACCACCCAGCAGCCCGCCGTTTCCGGTGGCTCGGCCGCCGCGAAGGACAGTCAGGTTCCGGCTGGCCCGCAGACCATGACCCCGTCGGAAGCCTTCGTCGAAACGATGGCCGCCAACGGCGTGACCGACATGTTCGGCATCATGGGCTCGGCCTTCATGGACGCGATGGACATCTTTGCGCCGGCCGGCATCCGCCTGATTCCGGTGGTGCACGAGCAAGGCGCCGGCCACATGGCCGACGGCTACGCCCGCGTGTCGGGCCGCCACGGCGTGGTGATCGGTCAGAACGGCCCCGGCATCTCCAACTGCGTGACCTCGATCGCCGCCGCCTACTGGGCCCACAGCCCCGTGGTGATCGTCACCCCCGAAGCCGGCACCATGGGCATCGGCCTGGGCGGCTTCCAGGAAGCCAACCAGCTGCCGATGTTCCAGGAGTTCACCAAGTACCAGGGCCACGTCACCAACCCGGCGCGCATGGCGGAGTTCACCGCACGCTGCTTCGACCGCGCCAAGGCCGAAATGGGCCCGACCCAGCTGAACATCCCGCGCGACCACTTCTACGGCAAGATCACCGCCGAGATCCCCAAGCCGCAGAACCTCGATCGCGGCCCCGGCGGCGAGCAGAGCCTGAATGAAGCGGCCGAGCTGCTGGCCAATGCCAAGTTCCCGGTGATCATCTCGGGTGGCGGCGTGGTGATGGCCGATGCCATCGAAGAATGCAAGGCGCTGGCCGAGCGCCTGGGCGCCCCGGTGGTCAACAGCTATCTGCACAACGATTCGTTCCCCGCCAGCCACCCGCTGTGGTGCGGCCCGCTGGGCTACCAGGGCTCGAAGGCGGCGATGAAGCTGATCTCGCGCGCCGACGTGGTGGTGGCGCTGGGCTCGCGCCTGGGGCCGTTCGGCACGCTGCCGCAGCACGGCATGGACTACTGGCCCAAGACCGCCAAGATCATCCAGATCGACGCCGACCACAAGATGCTGGGCCTGGTGAAGAAGATTTCGGTCGGCATCTGCGGCGACGCCAAGGCCGCCGCGATCGCGCTGACCCAGCGCCTGGCCGGCCGCACGCTCGCCTGTGACGCGACCCGCGACGGTCGCGCCACCGAAATCGCCAACGAGAAGGCAGCGTGGGAGAAGGAGCTGGACGACTGGACGCACGAGCGCGACCCGTACTCGCTCGACATGATCGAAGAGCAGAAGAACGAGCGCACGCCCACCGGCGGCCACTACCTGCATCCGCGCCAGGTGCTGCGCGAGCTGGAAAAGGCCATGCCGGCGGACGTGATGGTGTCCACCGACATCGGCAACATCAACTCGGTGGCCAACAGCTACCTGCGCTTCGAGAAGCCGCGCAGCTTCTTCGCGGCGATGAGCTGGGGCAACTGCGGCTACGCCTTCCCCACCATCATCGGCGCCAAGGTCGCGGCACCGCACCGCCCGGCCGTGTCGTACGCCGGTGACGGCGCCTGGGGCATGAGCCTGATGGAGACCATGACCTGCGTGCGCCACAACATCCCGGTGACCGCGGTGGTGTTCCACAACCGCCAGTGGGGCGCGGAGAAGAAGAACCAGGTGGACTTCTACAACCGCCGCTTCGTCGCGGGCGAGCTCGACAACCAGAGCTTTGCCGAAATCGCCAAGGCGATGGGCGCGGAAGGCATCGTGGTGGATCGCCTGGAAGACGTGGGCCCGGCACTGAAGCGCGCCATCGACCTGCAGATGAACCACGGCAAGACCACCATCATCGAGATCATGTGCACGCGCGAACTGGGCGACCCGTTCCGCCGCGATGCGCTGGCCAAGCCGGTGCGTTATCTGGACAAGTACAAGGACTACGTCTGAGTCCGAACTTGCACAGGCGCATCGCTTGCGATGGGCATACTCCCTCTCCCGCTTGCAGGAGAGGGAAGAACACCAAGGGCATAGCGTGGGACGCTGGCCCTTTTTTCAGTTTTACCGAGCCAACCATCATGAAACCCATCCTCCGCATCATCGACCGCGCCCGTGCCGCGCCTCGCCGCATCGTGCTGTGCGAGGCCGATGACCCGCGCATCCTGCAGGCCGCGCAACGCGCCACGCAGGAAGGCATCGCGCGCATCGTGCTGGTTGGCGACGCGCGCCAGATCAGCGCCGCCGCTGCCATCCACGGCATCGGGCTGGACGGCATGACGCGGATCGATCCCGCCACCTCGGCGCTGACGCCCTCGTTCGCGCAGCAGCTCTTCGCGTTGCGCCAGAAAAAGGGCATGACGCTCGACGAAGCCAAGCGCGCCGTGCTGGATCCGTTGTGCTTCGCCAACCTGATGGTGCGCCTGGGCCATGCCGACGGCTCGGTCGCAGGCGCCGCCCACACCACCGCCGACGTCGTGCGCAACGCGATCCAGCTGATCGGATTGGCGCCGGGCTTCCGGCTGGTGTCGAGCTTCTTCCTGATGATGCTGTGCGAGCCGTTCCACACGCTAAAGGGCGGGCTGATCTTCTCTGACTGCGGACTGGTGGTCGACCCGGATGCCGAGGCCCTGGCCGATATCGCCATGGCCGCCGCCGACAGCGCGCGCGCCCTGCTGAACGACGAGCCGCGCGTGGCGATGCTGTCGTTCTCGACCAGCGGCAGCGCCCACCACGCCGCGGTCGACAAGGTCGTGGCCGCGACCGAGCGCGTACGCGCGCAGCGCCCCGGCCTGGCCATCGACGGCGACGTGCAGCTCGATGCCGCCATCGTCGCCGAGATCGCCGCGCGCAAGGTCGCGCATTCGCAGGTGAATGGCCACGCCAACGTGCTGGTGTTCCCCAGCCTGGAGGCCGGCAACATCGGCTACAAGCTGGCCGAGCGCGTCGGCGGCGCCAAGGCCATCGGCCCGATGCTGCAGGGACTGAACAAGCCGGCCAACGATCTCTCGCGCGGCTGCAGCGCCGACGACGTGTTCCATGTGATCGCCGTCACCGTGGTCCAGGCGCAAGCCAGCGCGGACCAGGCCACCAAAGGCGAGCAGGCGGCATGAAAGCGGAATTGTTGTTGCCGCTGCTGGGCCTGCAAGCCCTGCTCGGTGCCGGTACCTATTTCCAGACGGTGACCGGCTTTGGCCTCGGCATGATCGTGATGGGTGCCACCAGCGGGCTGGGCCTGGCGCCGGTAGCCACCGTCGCCGCCGTGGTCAGCCTGGTCACGCTGGCCAACAGCGCCTGCGCGCTGCCTGGCAAGTTCCAGCATATCGACTGGCGCGCCGTGGGCGCGGCGGCGATCGGCATCCTGCCTTCGGTGCTGGTCGGCGTGCTGGTGCTGGAATACCTGAGCAGCAGCGCCGCCACGCTGCTGCAGCTGCTGCTGGGCGCGGTGATCCTGTACGGCGGCCTCAGCGCCGCCTTCAAACCCGAGCCCCTGCCGCAACGCTCCGGCGACGGCAGCTTCTTCATGAGCGGCGTCTTCGGCGGCTTGCTGAGCGGCATGTTCGGCGTCTCCGGGCCGCCGCTGATCTTCCAGTTCTACCGGCAGCCGATGAAGCCGGTGGAAATTCGCTGCGCGCTGATCCTGGTATTCACCGTGACCTCGACCGTGCGCACGCTGTTCTCAGCCTGGCAGGGCCAACTCGACGCCGCGATCTGGCTGCAGGCCGCGGTCGGGGTGCCGGTGGTGGTGATTGCCACGCTGCTCGGCCGCCGCTTTCCGCCGCCGTTCTCGCCGACCACGACGCGGCGGGTCGCGTTCGGGGTGCTGATCGGGATCGGGGTCAGTTTGATGCTGCCGGCGATTTCGGCGTGGTTGCACTGAGGCGCCGGCACAGTCCCCCTTCGCTCTCAGGCCACCGTCCCAGCCGGCCGCCCCAGCGGCGCCGCGTCTTCCTTGCCGCCACTGCCGCCAGCCTGCTCCAGGTCCATGCCGGTGGTTTCGGGTAGCAGCGCGGCGGCCACCACCACCATCGCATAGCCGACCCCCGCGACAATCGCAATCGCGGTCGGCAGCGAGGTGTGGCCCGAGCTGAGCCATCCCACCGACAGCGGAAACAGCGAGCCGATCACACGGCCGGCGTTGTACGAGACGCCATAGCCGGTCGCGCGCACATCGTTGGGATAGGACTCGGCGATGGTTGCGCCGATGCCGGCAAACACACCCTGCATCAGCACACCCAGCGGGAAGCCCAGGAACAGCATCGACGTGTTCGACACCGGGATCACCATGTAGACCAGCGCAGCGATGAACGCCCCCGCGGCGAAGACCATGTACGTCAGCCGGCGGCCCCAGCGATCGGTGGCATAGGCGCCCGCCACGTAACCGGCAAGCGAGCCGATGATGGTGACCGCCAGGTAGGAACTGGTGCCGAACACCGACAGGCCGCGCTCGGTCTTGAGGAAGGTGGGCAGCCACGTCGCAATGGCGTAGTACGCGCCCAGCATGCCGCCGGACAGCAGGCTGCACAGCAGCGTCTTGGCCAGCAGCGGCCCACGGAACAGCCGGCCCAGCCCCGCCAGCGCCGAGCCGTGATGGCCGGCGGCGCGGCTCTTCAGGAAGATCTCGGGCTCTTCCAGGTTGCGGCGCAGGTAGATCACCACCAGCGCCGGCAGGATGCCGAGGAAGAAGCAGACGCGCCATGCCGTCTCCGCCGGCAGCACGCTGAACGTGATCGCGTAGACGATCGCCGCCGCGCCCCAGCCGAAGGAATAGCTGCTGGCGGTAAAGCCGGAGTATTTGCCGCGATGCGCCGGGTTGCGGATCATCTCGGTCACCAGCACCATGCACAGCGACGATTCGCCGCCGAACCCCAGCCCCTGGATCATGCGGAATACCATCAGTTGCTCCGGCGACTGCGCCAGCCCGCACAGGAAGCACGCGCCCGCGAACACGATGATGGTCCAGCGCAGCACGCGCACGCGGCCGTAACGATCGGCCAGGATGCCGGCCCCGATGGCCCCGACCAGCGACGACACCAGCGTCCAGGTGACGATCGCCCCCGCGGTCGATTTGCTCATGCCCCACTGCCCCAGCAGCGTGGAGATGAGGAAGGAATAGATCATGAAGTCGAACACGTCGACGGCATGCCCCAGGAACGCGCCATAGAATCCCTTGCGCTCCATGCGCGACAAATCACGGAACCAATCGAACATGATCCCCTCCCCTGTGGTGTGTGATGTGTTGTGGTTGGATGTGGTCAGTTGTGGTGCGCCGCGGACTGCGGCGGCCTTGGCGTCCGGTAGGCATAGCCCGCTTCCTCCAGCAGGCAGGCAAAACGCAAGGCGGTGAGATCCTGGTAGCGGCCGGCGACGATCTGCACGCCGACCGGCAACCCGCCGGCACCGGGGCCGATCGGCGCCACCGCAGAAGGCAGTCCGCACAGCCCGGAATGGCCGGCCCAGAACAACTGGGTGGTCATCGGCTGCGGGCGGCCGTTGACAGTGAGCGTGCGCTGCCACGGATCGCCGGCTTCGTCGAGCGCAAACGCCGTGGTCGCGGCGGCCGGGCACAGCAGTACGTCGTAGCCGGTGAAGAAGCTGCGCCATGCGGCGGCAAAACGTTCGCGCGCCACCTGCAGGCGCAGCCAGTCGCGATGCCGCAGCGTCGCGCCGGTGTACTGCAGGGTCGCGTAGTCGTGATCGCCGGCGGTGGCAGTGGCGCTGCGGGCCAGCGCATCGGCGAAGGCGGCGTCATCCATGTGCACCGAGGTGGTGGCGCGCAGCAGCGTTACGTAGACGTGCCATAGCTCGCCGGCGTCGAAGTCCGGCCGTGCGTGCCAGCCGACGTGGGCACCTTGCTCCGCCAGCCAGTGGCCCAGTTGCTCGATCTGGGTGGCGACCTCGCCGTCCGCTTCGGCCTGGGCATGGGTGGGCAGCACGGCGATGCGGAAGTCGGCGAGCCGGCGGTGCGGGCATTCCGGCCACTGCAAGCGGTATGGCAGCGCGTCGTCACCGTGCGGGCCCGCGATGACGCGCAATACCGGTTCCAGGTCGCGCGCGCTGCGCGCCAGCGGGCCGGCGACATTGATGTCCTGCTCGCCGAAGCGCGCGGCACCGGTGCCGTGGCCGGCCAGCGGCACCAGCCCTTGGCTAGGCTTGAGCGAGAAAATGCCGCAGTAGTGCGCCGGATTGCGCAGCGAGGATCCGATGTCGGAACCCACGTCGAAGAACGACAGGCCGGCGCAGACCGCCGCGGCGCTGCCGCCGGACGAGCCGCCCGGCGTGCGCGTCGGATCGTGCGGGTTGCGAGTAGTGCCGTAGATCGCGTTGTAGCTCTGCCAGTCGCGCAGGCCGAGCGGGACGTTGGTCTTGCCGAGCAAGATCGCACCGGCGTCGCGCAGCCGCTGCACCACCACCGCATCGCCCCCGGCGACGTGCCCGCGCAGGGCCGGATTGCCGCAGGTGGTCGGCCAGCCGGCGACGTCGAACGACTCCTTGACCGAGAACGGCACGCCGTCGAGCACGCCGCGCGCCTGGCCGGCGCGGCGGCGCCGGTCGCTGTCGCGCGCCGCCGCGCGGGCCGCGCCGAAATCCGACAGCACCAGCGCGTTGATGGTGCCGTGCCATTGCCGCTGCGCCGCCTCGCACACGTCCACCAGTTGCTCCGACGACACCGTGCCGTCGGCAAGCCGCTGCGCCACCTCCCATAGCGGCGGAAATCCGCCAGTCGTCCAGTCGGGCAGGTTCACATCGGCTCCTTTCGTTATCCGCGCCGTCCGGCGCGATGGGGGCGTATGAGGGACTCAGGCGTACTGCGATTGCGTTGGTATACTATATTCCGCCTCGCGCGATGTGCAAGGACAATGCGCGCGCGGACATCGCGTGCGCAGCGTGCGCGACCTTTGGCATGACAGGGAACAATGGCCCGCAGGACGCGTGCCAGGGAAGAGGATGGAACAGTCAGGCCGCGCGGCGGGGCTACGCCGCGCGTCTTTCAGAGGCGCTCAGCAGTGGCCGCGGCGCGGCGTGCGGCCGCCCAGCGCAAGCAGGAAGCGGCCGACATCGCGCAGCCGCAGCGGTACCAGCGGCGTGGCATGGCGCACCGCATCGCGCGCGGCAAAGTGGCCCAGCAACTGCTGGCCGACGGGTTGAGAAAGGTAGCGTTGTTCGGGCGACTGCATGGCAAATCTCGTGACCTTGGATGACTACAGTATACATTTAATTGGTGCACTGCGTCATATCGGGGCACGACATGCCCTGCGGGCGGGCATCTGCAAACCGAGCCTTCAGGCCGCCTGCGCCGCGCTGCCCTGCCCGTCCACCGGCAGGTCAGCCGCCTTGGCGGCGCTGTAGACATGGCGCGCGGCCAGCAGTGCCGCGAGGTCGGCGTCGCCGGCGATCACGGCCTGCAGGATCTGCGCGTGCTCGTCCCAGTTCTGGCGTGCGCGCACCACGTTGGCCGGGCCGAACAGCACCGCGGTGCGCTCGCGCAGCGAACGCATCATTTCCTGCAGCACGCTGTTGGCCGCGATGGTGCCGAGCACTTCGTGGAAGCGCGTATTGAGCGCCAGCAGTTCATCCGCGCGGCCCTGCGCCGCGGCCTCCATGCCCTGCCGCAACACGGTTTCCAGCTCCGCCACCAGCGCCGGGTCGCGCCGCTGCGCGGCGAGCTTGGCGTTGAGGCCCTCCAGTGTGGCGCGCACTTCGACCATCTCGCGCGCAATCACCGGCGACAGGCTGGCCACGGTCGCGCCGCGGCGCGGCTCGATCACCACCAGCCCTTCGCTGGCGAGCGCGCGCAGCGCCTCGCGCACCGGGATGCGCGACACGCCCAGTTCCGCCGAGAGCTTGTTCTCCACCAGCCGTTCGCCCGGGGCGTATTTGCCGTTCAGGATGCCTTCGCGCAGCTTGTCGGTGACAAGGGCGAACAGCGGCGAGTGGCTGGCACCGAGGCTCAGCGGCTCGGCGGGCGCGGCAGGAGACGGAGTGAGGGACATGGGTCGGCAGAGGCGTAAGCGGAGAGGCTGGCGTCATTGTATACCAGCCATTTATGCCTGCCGCCATGTCTTAACAAGGGTGCTGGAACGTGAAGCTGTCGGCGTACAGGTGGCCGGGACTGGCGCCATGCGCGATAAAGGCGGCACGCGCGTCACGAATCATGTCGGGCGAGCCGCACAGGTAAATGGCGTACTCGCAGAGGTCGCCCAGGTCGGCCAGCGCCGCGTCATGCACATAGCCGCGCCGGCCCTGCCAGTCCGCGCCGGCACGCGACAACACCGGCGCGTAGCGGAACTCGTAGAGCCGTTCGCCCCAGCCCGGAATCTCGCGGTGCAGGTACAGGTCCTGCACCTGCCGCATGCCCCAGTACAACGACACCGGCGGGCAGTCGGGATCGTCCATCAGCGATTCCAGGATCGCCTTAATCGGCGCCAGGCCGGTACCGGTGGCCACCATCAGCAGCGGCCGATAGTCGCTCTCGCGGTAGAAGAAGGTCCCCAGCGGCAACTCGACCTCGATCGCATCGCCGGCGCGCATGCGCGGCAGGATGCCATCGGTAAAGGCGCCGCCGGGAATGCGCCGCACGTGCAGGTCGATGTGCCCGTCGCGCGGCACCGAAGCCATCGAGAAGCTGCGCGCGAGCCCGTCGGCACTCAACAGCTTCAAATACTGGCCGGGCCGGTAGTCCAGCGCACCCGCGCCGGGCACTTCCAGCTCGACGTGGATGACGTCGGCCGACAGCGGGCGCAGCGCCCGCACCACCGCGCGATGGCGCACCGGCTCGGCGCAGGCCTCGTCGTCGCGCGCGGTGCTGATGACCAGGTCGGCCCGCGGCTGCGCCTGGCACGCCAGCGCGATACCCGCCGCGGCCTCGTCAGGGGCCAGGCCGAACGGTTCCTCGTCGTAGCACACCTGTCCGTCGAGCAGGCGGATGCGGCAGGTGCCGCATCCGCCCAGCTGGCAGTCGTGGCGCAAGCCAACGCCGGCGCGCTGCGCCGCCTGCAGCAGCGTCTCGCCGCGCTCGACAAAGAAGACCTGCTCGGTTTCGGCGACCTGGATGCGGTACGACATGGTAGCTCCCGGCAAGCGTGCCTACTTCTTGATGTCGGCCTGCACCAGCACCCGCAGGTCCTGCGGTGCCAGCAGTTCGGCCAGTGCCTGCAGCGCGGCCAGGCCGGCCTGCGTGTCCTGTTCGCCATTGCCGCCCGACAGGCCGATGCCGCCGATCACTTCGTCGTCAACCACGATCGGGAAGCCGCCGACAAAGGCGGCGAACTTGCCCTCGAAGCTCCACTGGATGCCGAAGGCCTCGTTGCCGGGCAGCGCCGGCCCGTTCGGCGGCGTGGTGAACAGGTGCGTCGAGCGCTTGTGGCCCGCGGCGGTGAATGCCTTGTTCCAGGCGATCTGCGGACCGGTGATGCGGGCGCCGTCCATGCGCTCGAGCGCGAGCGGATAGCCGCCCTCGTCGACCACGCAGATCGACTCCAGCACGCCGATCTCTTCCGAGCGCCGGATCGCGGCGGCAACCATGTGGCGCGCTTCGCGCAGTTCCAGCTTGATGGCTTTTTTCATGACGATGACTCCTTGCTGCGGGACGGGCTCATGCGCCCCGGTAGACGGTCTTGACCTGCGTATAGAACTCCAGCCCAGTACGGCCCGATTCGCGGAAGGTCGACGTGCTCGACCGCTTTACCCCGCCGAACGGCGCGTTGACCAGGTTGCCGGTGGTGGTGCGGTTGATCTTGACCGTGCCCGCCTCGATGTCATTGGCGAAGTGGTGGATGTAGCGCGGGTTGCTGGTGACGATGGCCGCGGCCAGCCCGTACTCGGTGTCGTTGGCCTTGGCGATGGCGTCGGCATAGTCGGTGAAGCCGAGGATGGCGATCACCGGGCCAAAGATCTCCTCACGCGCGATCCGCATCCGAGGGGTCACGTCGGTAAAGACCGTCGGGGCAACGTAATAGCCCTTGTCGTAATCGCCGCCGGTCAGCCGCGCCCCGCCGCACAGCAGCGTCGCCTCGGCCTTGCCGATGTCGAGGTAGCGCAGCACCGTGTCCAGTTGCCGGGCCGAGGCCAGCGGCCCCAGGTCCATACCCGGCGTCATGCCGCTGCCGACCTTGAGCGCGGCAACCCTGGCCAGCAGGCGCTCGGTGTAGGCCGCCTTGACCGCCTCGGCCACCAGCACGCGGCTGGTGCCGGTGCACGCCTGTCCCGACAGCGAGAAGCCGCCCTTGATGGTCAGGTCGACCGCGCGCTCGAGGTCGGCATCCTCCATCACGATCAGCGGGTTCTTGCCGCCCAGCTCCATCTGCGTGCGCGTGGTCAGCGGCACCGCGCGGTGGATCTGCTCCCCTGCACGCGACGAGCCGGTGAACGAGATCGCGCGCACCGCAGGCGCCTCGGTGATGGCGGCACCGATCTCGGCGGCACTGCCGGTGATGAAGTTGAGCACGCCCTTGGGCAGCCCGGCCTGCACCAGCGCTTCAGCCAACCGGTAGCCCGACAGCGGCGCCTCGGACGACGGCTTGAACACCACCGTGTTGCCGGTGACCAGCGCCGGCGCGATCTTGCGCGCGGGAATCGACACCGGGAAGTTCCACGGCGCGATCACCGTCACCACGCCGAGCGGCTCGCGCTGGCTGTAGACCAGCTGGTCGGGATCGTCGTTGGGATACACCTCGCCGGTGAAGGTCTGCCCTTCCACGGCATAGAAGCGCAGCGTCTGGGCCGAGCGCAGCACCTCGTCGCGCGCCAGCGCCAGCGCCTTGCCCTCCTCGCGCGTCAGTTCCGCCGCGATGCTGTCGGCATTGGCTTCGAGGTGGTCGGCGGCGCGGTTGAGCATGGCGGCGCGCTTGCCGACCGGCGTCTTTTTCCAGCCGGCAAAGGCCGCTGCCGCGGCCGCCACGGCGGCCTGCGCGTCCACCGCGGACGAGGCCTGGAAGCGGCCCACCAGGTCGGCGGTGTCGGCCGGGTTGACGTTGTCGAAGGTCCGGCCCGACTGGCAGGCCGTCCATTCGCCGTCGATATGGTTGAGGAACACAGTCATCGTTTATTCCGTTGCGTGGCGCCGCTCAGGCCGCCATGTCCAGTTCGGGCAGCGGCAGCTCTTGCTCGACGTAGTCGTGATAGAGCGCAGTCGTGTACAGCAGCCGCATCTGCGCGCCGATCTCGCAGATCTTCAGGCAGCGCTGCTGCAGTTCCGGCGTATTGGCGTGCTCGAGCACGATCTGGTAGCCGCGCTCGCCGTGGATCTCGTCCGAGACGATATGCAGGTCGAAGAACTCGACCTCTTCGTCGGTGAACTGGTACTTGTCGCGCAGCGTCGGCGTCTGCTTGCGGTAGATCGACGGCACCTGCGATTCCAGGCCCACCACCAGGCCGGCCACGGCCACGATCGGGTCCTCGCGCATCGCCACCGCGTAGCACCAGCTCTGCAGGCCGCGCGTGGTGGGCGACATGTTGTCCGGGTCGATCACGCGC
The DNA here is from genome assembly GCF_023952475.1 of Cupriavidus sp. WGlv3. Taxonomy (GTDB): domain Bacteria; phylum Pseudomonadota; class Gammaproteobacteria; order Burkholderiales; family Burkholderiaceae; genus Cupriavidus; species Cupriavidus phytorum. Next base: position 114,812 of record NZ_JALHRX010000008.1, on the reverse strand, counting down.
TCGCGCGTGGTGCCGCAGGCTTCGGCAAAACGGATCAGCAGGTCGGTGTGGCGGTCGCCGCCGATCTCCTCCTCGTACATATTGGCCAGCAGGAAGTCCTTGGCCTCGGTATAGCGGTCCGGCGTGCGCGCATAGATGTAGCCGAGGTAATCCGCGAACGGGCCGACGTAGTGGTAGTGGTTCTCGGCCCAGCGCGCGAGATGGGCGCGGGTCAGTTTGCCGCTTGCCCAGGCCACGCTGAACGGCGCCTGGTTGGCGCTCTTGCCTTTGATCGCTTGTTCGAGGGCGGCACGGAATGCTTCGCGGTTCATCAGTTCGGCCATGACGGGCTCCTGGTTGTCGGTGTGGGCGATGCGATGGGTGGGATGCCGGGAAAGTTGGCTTCGGTGTGCCCCGGCATATTTGTATACTATATACAGTCAATCAGCCTCGACAAGGGCCCTGTTGACTCATCCACGTCAGTGTTTACCCGTGACTTTCGAGGGGCGAGAGTTAGCCAGCGCGGCGATCCGCCTCGCCCGCGATACGCGACCACGCATATCCCGCCAGCGCGACGTCTTCCAGCCCCACGCCGACCGACTTGTAGATCACGATGTCGTCATCGCGCTGCCGCGGCGATACCTTGCCGAGCACCACGTCGGCCAGTTCGACGATCTTTTCCGGCGGCAGTGCGCCGGGACCGGCCAGCACGATATCGCCGGCCTCGCGCGTCGATTGCGGCCGCCATTCCACCACCACGGCGGCGGCGCGGCGCAGCGCGGTGTCGTCCAGTTCGCGCGTGTGCGGCAGGCTCGAGCCGATCGCGGCGACGAAGGCGCCGGGCCGGATTGCCGCACCGGAGAACAGCGGCGTGGTCGCGCGCGAGGCCGTGACGATGATGTCGGCCTCGGCCACGGCGGCATCGGGCTCGGCCAGCGTCACCGGAATGCCGCACTGCGCCGACAGCCGGTCCGGCATGCCGGCGTCGGCGTGCGGATCGGACACCAGGATGCGCCCCAGCCGAAGCGTGGCGCTGAGCTGGCGCGCGTGCTGCGCGCCCTGCGTGCCGGCACCGAACAACGCCAGCGTGCGCGCGCCGGCGCGGGCCAGCCGCTGCGCCGCCAGCGTGGTGCAGGCGGCGGTGCGCAGGCGCGTGATGGCGCCGGCATCGAGCGAAGCGAGCGGACGGCCGTCTGCGGACGAGAAGATCAGGATAACGAAGGAGAACTGGCCGTTGATGGTGGTGTAGACCTTGGCCCCGGCCACGCCCTGCTGCGGGATCACCGCGCCCAGCGTGGACAGCTTGACGCCGCCGGCCTCGGTGCGGATCCGCGCCTGCATCGCGGCATCGCCGCGCCCGAAACTGGAAAACGCGGACGCCATGACGTCGAGGGCCGCTTCCGGCGTGACATGGGCATCGATCATGGCATCGGTGATGTGCTGCATGGAAACTCCGCTGGTGGGTTAGTTGCAAAGCGAGAAAATCCGTGTGGGCACGCCGTCTCAGGCAAACGCCGCGCGGCCGAGCACGCCCAGTGCGCCGGCCGCGCACAGGCCCAGCAGCAAGCGGCGCACGGCCTGGGCGGAAACGCGCCCGCGCAGCCGGTTCGACAGCGCAAAGCCGCCCAGCAGGAACGGCGCGAGTGCCAGCGCCAGCAACAGTTGCGAGCCAGCGCGAACGGCGGTGCGCCGGCCGAAGTGATGGTCCCCATGAAGCCGGACAGCGTGCCGGCGATCACCACGTTGCGCGCGACCGGCAGCAGCCGCCAGCCGAGCAGGCTCAGCGCCACCGCGACCAGGATCGACAGCGAGAACAGCACCGCCAGCGGCCCCGGCGCCAGCCAGGCGATGGTCAGCACCGCCGCCGCGCCGCCGACTGCCCGCCCCACCAGGGCAAAGCCGGCCACAGGCCAGACGATGGCTTCGCGCTCGCGCAGCGCGCCCATCAGCGACAGGCAGCAACCCATCGCCAGCAGCGGCCCCGGCACCAGTTCCGGAAAAAAGATCGCGCCGAGCGGCGCGCACAGCATGGCAAAGCCGATCCCGCCCACGCCCTGCAGGCACGCGCCAGCCAGGACGAGCGCGCCCATCCACAGATAGTCCGGAGCGGACAGGCCTGGAGGCAGCAACGTCAGCAAGGCGGCGGGCATGGCGTCGGTCATGGGCGGGAAAAGCATCTTGCACGCATCGCGGGCATCCATCGAGCTATAACGGTATACAGTCTACTTATAGATACAAGCATCGACAACCGATGAACAGGGGCGATGCACCATCATATGACACCCGATAACCGGTAAGCCCAATTAATGTGCGGCTTCCAGGCATATTGCGCCGATCCGGCATCCGCGTTAGTCCGGATGAAAAATCGCTTGGCGCACGACAATTCTGGAATATAGTATACCGACACGGACCAGCGCAGTCCGATGAAATCGCCCCCAACCCCTCCGCCCCCAGGGAGTCTTAATGTCACAACAAGTCGTGATCGGTGCCGCGCACTGGATCTATCTGTCAGGGGTAGCAGTCATCGTGCTGACGATGATCCTGCGCGCCAATGTCGTCGTCCCGTCGATCGTCGGCACCGCCCTGGTCGTGTTTGCGCTGACCGGCAGCCCGGTGTCGGCACTGGCGGGGGTGTTCTCGGCCAGCCTCGTCGCCGCGCGCGAGCTATTCAACATCTTCCTGGTGATCGCCTTGATGACGGCGCTGCTCAATGCGCTCAAGACGCTGCGCTCGGACATCCGCATGGTCGAGCCCTTCCGCGTGGTGATGAAGAACGGGCATTCCGCGTTCTTTATCCTGGCCGGCATCACCTACCTGATCTCGCTGTTCTTCTGGCCGACGCCGGCGGTGCCGCTGGTGTCGGCCATCCTGCTGCCGGCCGCGATCGCAGCCGGGCTGCCGCCGCTGGCGGGGGCGATGGCGATTGCCATCGCCGGACAAGGCATGGCGCTGTCGTCGGACTATGTGATCGGCGTCGCGCCCGGCATCAGCGCCAAGGCCGCCGGCGCGGCGGTCAGCGCCGCGGTGGTGGCCGACCGTGCGCTGGCGCTGTCGCTGATCACCGGCGGCATTGCGCTGTGCCTGGCCTACCTGTCGATGCGCAAGCACATCGTGCCGGCCTGCGGCACGCTGCTCGACCGCTGGCAGGCGCGCGCCGGCGGCAGCGCCGAAGCCATCGATGGCGGCATCACCTTCGACAAGGCCGAGATCGCCAAGGGCACCGCCCATGCCGAACCGCTCGCGACCGACAGCAATATCGAAGCCAGCCTGTCGATGGTCGCGCGGCGGCGGGTGAAGTGGTCCAAGTGCTTTGCCATCGTGACGCCACTGGCCTTTCTTGCCGTGGTCGCCGTGATGGTGCTGCCCAAGCTCGGCGCCGGCGTGCAGGACCTGAAAGGCGGCGAAGCCGCCGCGCTGGTGGGCGGGGTCGCGGCGGTGCTGATGATGCTGGCGACGCTGGCCGCGGAAGGGCCGCGCCGCATGCTGGACGTTTGCCCCGAGCACATCACCGACGGCTTCGTCTTCGCCTTCAAGGCCATGGGCTCGGTACTGCCGATCGCCGGCTTCTTTTTCGTCGGCGCCGGCGAGACCGCGGCGCACATCCTCGGCCTGCCGCCGGGCAAGGCGCCCAGCCTGCTGTTCGAACTGATCCAGGCCTACCAGCACCTGATCCCCGACAACCACATGCTGGTGGCGTTCGGCGTGCTGCTGGTCGGCATGATCACCGGCATCGACGGCTCCGGCTTCGCCGGCCTGCCGCTGACCGGCACGCTGGCCGGCGCACTGGGCCCGGTGGTCGGCTTCGATCCCGCCACGCTGGCGGCGGTCGGCCAGATGGGCGCGGTCTGGACCGGCGGCGGCACGCTGGTGGCGTGGTCGTCGCTGATCGCGGTGGCCGGCTTTGCCCGCGTGCCGGTGCTGGAAGCGGTGCGCGCGCTGCTGATCCCGGTGCTGATCGGACTGGCCTGCTCCACCGTGGCGGCGATGGTGCTGTGGTCGTAGGCGGACGCAGCACCGCGACGATTTCCCCAGACCTGTTTTTCGTGATCCTTGCCCAGACCAACGATGCCAAAAGTCATCCTGCACAAGTTCGGCCAGACCTTTACCGACGAGGTCGGCCCCAGCACCAACCTGGTGGTCCGCGCCGGCATCCGGCAGTTCCCCTACCCCAACCTGCGCTATGAATGCGGCATGGGCAAGTGCTCGAAATGCGCGTGCCGCGTGATCGCCGGCGCCGAGCACCTGCCGCCGCCCAACTGGAAGGAAAAGAAGCAGCTTGGCGAACGGCTCGAACAGGGCTACCGGCTGGCCTGCCAGCTGTGGATCGAGCATGACATCGAACTGGCCCAGGACGATGTGCCGGCCGCGGCCGCGCTGGCCGGGGCAAGCGCGGGGGCCTGACATGTTCGTGCTGCTGACCAGCCGCCCCGGCCAGTTCCGTACCGAACCCACCGACGGCATGACCGCCGTCGAAGCCTACGACTACGTCTTCTACGGCAAGCCTACCGCCCGCTTCGTCATCGCCGAGCTGGCCGCCGATACCAGGGTCCGCATACGGGAGGAAACGCCGCCCGGCATCGTCAATCTGGTCTCGACCCGTTTCCTCGACAAGTACGCCACGCTCGAAGCCGCCCGCGACGCGCTGCGCCAGCTGGCCAGCTTCGGCAGCATGGACATCGCCCTCGTAGCCGTGCCGGTTGCCGCGGATGGCCGCTCCTGAAGCCTTTCGCCTGCATGCCAGGCATCTATCGCCATGATCCAGATCACCTTCCTGACCAACCACGGCAAGACCGTCACGGCCCCGGCCAACAGCAACCTGCTGCGCGTGTCGCTGCGCGAACAGGGCGGCATCCCGTTCAAATGCGGCGGCGGCCTGTGCGGCACCTGCAAATGCCGCATCGAGCAAGGTCGCGAGCATACCGATGCGGTCAAGCCGAAGGAACGGAAGCTGCTGACGGAAGCCGAGCTGGCCGATGGCTTCCGGCTGGCATGCCAGACCTTCATGGCCGGCGATATCGCGGTCTCGTGGCAGCCGAAGACAATGGCCGGGCGGCCGCAGCCGGCCGCCGCCAGCGGCGAATAAGCGGGCGCCGCCACTAGCGCCGCCTGGCGCCTACCAGCCCGGCGACCTCGTCAAGCATCGCCATATCCACCGGCTGCGACAGGTCCAGCGCCAGCGTGTGCCGGTAATACGGGCTCAGGTCCAGGCCGACCCCGAGCCCCAATATTTCGACATCCCGCAGCGCCTCGTGCCGCGCCACCACGGACTTCAGGTGGTTGTCGAGGTAGCAGGCGTCGTTGGCCTGCCCGGTCGCGGTATCCATCGGGCTGCCGTCGGACACCACCAGCAGGATGCGGCGCGCCTTGCCGCTGGCATGCAGGCGCGCGCAGGCCCATTCCACCGCCTCGCCGTCGACGCCTTCGCGGAACAGGTCGGCCTTCAGCAATGCCGTGATGTCGGTGCGCGCACGCCGCCAGCTGCGCTGCGCGTCCTTGAACACCATGTGGCAGGTTTCGTTGAGCCGGCCCGGATGCTGCGGGCGACCGCGCGCGAGCCAGGCGCTGCGCGCGCGGCCGCCGTTCCACGCGTTGGTGGTAAAGCCCAGCACCTCGGTGGCGACGCCGGCCTGGTCCAGCGCGCGGGTGAGCAGGTCGACCAGCAGGGTCAGCGGCTCGGCCTGCGCCTTCATCGAGCCGGAGCAGTCGATCAGGAAGCCGACCACGCAATCGGCATGGGCCTTGTGCGCTTCCTGGCGGAACAGCCGGCGCTCGGCCGGCGAGCTGACCAGCTGCGCCAGGCGGCGGCCATCGATGCGGCCGCTTTCCTCGCCGAACGACCAGCCGTCCACGCGCGGCTGCGACAGCGCCGCGCGCAGCCGGCGCGCCAGCCGGGCGACGTTCACGCCCGCGCGCGCGATGCGCAAGTCCAGCCGCGAGCGGTACTCGTCCAGCAAGGCGCGGCGCACCAGCGTGGCAGCGTGCACTTCGCGGTCGTAGCGGGTGGTGTAGATACGGTAGCCATCGGTGGCGTCGGCAAGCACGCGGCTGTGGCCGCTGTCGGCCAGGGCGAAGTCCTCCGCGGGCGGCTCGTCGAAGTCGAGCCACAGCGCAAACCCGGCGCGCGCGGCGGAGGCGGCATGGTCGTCGTCTTCGCCGGCCCCGGGCGCTTCGGTGCGGATCATCTGCGCCACCGCATGCGCCAGCGCCAGCGCGTGCACGGCGTACGCGGCCTGGTCGTGGCGTTGCGCGCGCAGGCCCGCCAGCCGGGTGCCCAGCATCGGCACGATGGCGGCGCGCGTGGCCTCGATCAGGTCTTCGGTTTCTTCCAGCACCGGCTCGCCGCTCAGGCGCGACCACGCCACCTGCGCCACGGTATAGAGCAGGATGCCGAGATGCCCGTCGGTCAGCCCGGAACGATGGAAGGCGCGCGACCACGCCACGAAGCGATGGCGCAGGTTCGCCGCGACGCCAGCCATGCCACGCGGCAGGCGGGTCTCGCAGCGCAGCTGCTCGAGCAGCTCGAACACCAGGCGCTCGACCGCATCGGCCGGGCACAGCCGCCGATGCAGCGCGGCGTCGGAATGCGCCTGGCGCAGCGCGGCGCCGTCGGCGGCGCCGCGCAGGCAAGCGGCGGTATCGGTGTCCGGGTCGGTGCGCAGGTGCGGCGCATGCTGCGGCACCGGGCGCAGCGCGCGCCACAGCTGGCCGTCACGGAAATGCAGCGCCGCATCGCCGGTGAGCGCGCGCACGGCCGCGCCGGACAGCTCATCCTGCCGCTGGCGCCGGCGCAAGCGCTGGGCCAGCGCCGCCGCATTCATTGCGCCGGCTCCGACGCGGCGCTGACGCCGGCGGCCTCGCCGGGCAGGTGGCCGAAGCAACGCTGGTAGTACTCCGCCACCACCGGGCGTTCGGCCTCGTCGCACTTGTTCAGGAAGGTCAGCCGGAACGCGAGTGCGGGGTCGCGGAAGATCTGGCAGTTCTCGGCCCAGCTGATCACGGTGCGCGGCGACATCAGCGCCGACACATCGCCCGCGGCAAAGCCGCGCCGGGTCAGGCCGGCCAGCGCCACCATGGCATCGACCAGCGCGCGCCCGTCGGCGTCATCCAGCTCGGGCACGCGTGCCAGCACGATGCCGGCCTCTTCGTCGTGCGGCAGGTAGTCCAGCGTCGCCACCACGTTCCAGCGGTCGATCTGGGCGTGGTTGAGCAGCTGCGTGCCGTGATAGAGCCCGTTGACGTTGCCAAGCCCCACGGTATTGGAGGTGGCAAAGAGACGGAACGAAGGATGGGGGCGGATCACGCGGTTCTGGTCCAGCAGCGTGAACTTGCCGTCGCGCTCCAGGATGCGCTGGAGCACGAACATCACGTCGGGCCGGCCCGCGTCGTATTCGTCGAAGATCAGCGCCACCGGGCGCTGCAGCGCCCACGGCACGATGCCTTCCTGGAACTCGGTGACCTGGCGGCCGTCGCGCACCACGATGGCATCCTTGCCGACCAGGTCGAGCCGGCTGATATGGCCATCCAGGTTGACGCGCACGCAGGGCCAGTTCAGCCGCGCGGCCACCTGCTCGATATGGGTCGACTTGCCGCTGCCGTGCAGCCCCTGCACCATCACGCGCCGGTCGCGCATAAAGCCCGACAGGATCGCCAGTGTCACCTCGGGCTGGAAGCGGTAGGCCGGATCGATCTCCGGCACGTGGTCGTCGCGCTGGCTGAAAGCCGGCACCATCAGGCCGGAATCGATGCCGAACACGCTGCGCACCGGAATCATCCGGTCCGGCTTGCCAAACTGCTCTTGCGTCACCTTGTGCTCCTCTTTGCCTCGCTGCCTCATTGCCTGGGGCATGCCATGCCATCCGCACGGCGGCAAGCGGAGCGGTGCCGCGTAACGCCGTGCTGCTATTCGTCCTCTTCCGCGGCGTCCGGGCCCTCGGCGCCGCCCTGCCAGCTGCCCGCGCTGTCGGCCTCGATTGCCGCCAGCGCCGCCGCCGCCCGCTGCAGCGCGGGCAGCAGCTGCACTGCCTTGTCGCGCGCCACCCGCATCACCGGGGCCTGCAGCGCCAGTCCCAGGTTGGACTTGCCGCCGTCGGCCGCCGGCACCAGCACGCCGATGCACACAAGCCCCGGCAGGAATTCTTCGTCGTCCATGGCGTAGCCGTCGCGCTTCACGCGCTCCAGCTCTGCCTCCAGCTGGCCATGGTCGGTCAGCGTGTTCTGCGTGTAGCGCTCCAGCTCCACGTTGCCCAGCAGCCGCTGCCGCTGCGCCGGCGCCAGCTGCGCCAGGAACAGCTTGCCGGTGGCCGAGCAGTGCGCCGGCACGCGCGAACCCGGATGCAGGTAAAAGCGCAGCGGTGCCGCGGTCTCGACCCGATCCAGGTACAGCACCTCGCCGCCGGAGAACGCGGTCAGGTTGCAGCTCTCGCCCACCTCTTCCACCAGCCGGCGCAGCACCATGTGGCGCGCCCCGTGCGAGGTGCTGTTGAGCAACAGGTTCTCCGCCAGCCGGCGCAGCCGCAGGCCGGTGCCGTATTGCCGCCCGTCGCCGTTGCGCTGGATCAGTCCGGCCGCCTCGAGCTGCTGCAGCATGCGGTGCAGCGTGGGCTTGGGCAGGCCGGTTTCCTCCACCAGCGCCTGCAGGTTGAAGGACTGGTCCTTCTCCGCAATGACCTCGAGCAGGCCGAACAAGCGCAGCGCCGGCGTGTCTCCGTCCGGCCTGGCTTCACTCTTGGCGAGGCGCATATCGTTCATGCCTGGCTCCATCATAGGTAAGTTTCATTTTCAGAGTCAAATCATATCAATTATCGAAACTTCTGGTTGACCTTCCCGCTCGGACGGCCTACATTCCGGTTAAACAATAATTTTTTGGAACGCCTGGTTCCATTTTTTAAGCAAACACCGGAGACAAAGTCACATGGACGGATAAGCCATCCTCTCCCGGGGATTGCAAATACTGAACGACCACGGCCCAGGCTGGCATTTACTGCCCTGCCGCCTATACCGAAGAGAAGCCGTGGCGCCTGCCTTAAACGCTTGGACTGGCTGCAACGCAGTACCGACAGCAAGCGCAGCACAGGAGACACAACATGATCCAACAACCATCGTCCGGCAACGGACTATCCCACGGCCTCAAGCAACGCCACATGACCATGATCGCGCTCGGCGGCGTGATCGGCGCGGGGCTCTTCGTCGGCAGCGGCGTCGTCATCAAATCGGCCGGCCCGGCCGCGGTCCTTTCCTTCCTGATTACCGGCCTGCTGGTGGTGCTGGTGATGCGCATGCTGGGCGAGATGGCCTGCGCCATGCCTGGCGGCGGCGGCTTCTACGAGTATGCACGCGAAGCCTGGCGCGATCGCCCCGCGGTGGGCAAGCTGGCCGGCTTCCTGACCGGCTGGATGTACTGGTACTTCTGGGTCATCGTGGTGGCGCTGGAAGCCGTGGCGGGCGCGGACCTGGTGCGCTACTGGCTGCCGGACGTGCCCAACTGGATCATCAGCCTGGTGCTGCTGGTGATGCTGACGCTGACCAACCTGGTCTCGGTCAAGTCCTTCGGCGAGTTCGAGTTCTGGTTCGCCTCGATCAAGGTGGCGGCGATCATGGTGTTCCTGTTCGTCGCCGGCGTCTACGTGCTGGGCCTGGCCCCCGGGTCGCACGGCATGGAGGTGGCCAACCTGACCGCCAACGGCGGCTTCATGCCCAACGGCATCGTGCCGGTGCTGACCGGCGCGGTGGCGGCGACCGGCTTCTACTTCGGCGCCGAGATCGTCACCATCGCCGCCGCCGAGACCGCCGAGCCGCAAAAGGCCGTGGCCAAGGCCACCAGCTCGGTGATCACGCGCGTGCTGGTGTTCTATGTCGGCTCGATCCTGCTGGTGGTCTGCCTGGTGCCGTGGAACTCTACCAGCATCGCCACGCCGTACGTCAGCGCGCTGAACGTGATGGGCGTGCCGGCGGCCGCGCAGATCATGAATGCGATCGTGCTGACCGCGGTGCTGTCGGCGCTCAACTCGGGCCTGTACGCGTCGTCGCGCATGCTGTTTGCGCTGACCCGCCGCGGCGACGCGCCGCAGTCGCTGGCCCGCGTCAGCCGCAACGGCGTGCCGGTGCGCGCGATCCTGGTGGCGACGCTGTTCGGCTACGGCGCGGTGGTGATGTCCTATGTCTCGCCCGATACGGTGTTCGCCTTCCTGGTGAATTCGTACGGCACGGTGGCGATCTTCGTCTACATCCTGATCGCGATCTCGCAGCTGCGCCTGCGTTCGCGGCTGGAGCGCGAGGCCCCCGGCCAGCTGCGGGTGCGCATGTGGTGCTACCCGTACCTCACCTATGTCGCGATCCTGGGCATGCTGGGCATCGTGGTCGCCATGGCCTTTATCCCCGACCAGCGCACGCCGCTTGCGCTGGGGGTCATCAGCCTGCTGATCCTGCTGCTTGCCTACGGCGCACGGCAACTGTTTCGCCGTGGCGCCGAGCCGGTAGTGCCGCTGGCCGAGATGCCAAGGCCTGACCTCCACAAGTATTGATGTGCCACGCGGCGCGCCAGTGCAGTAAGCTGGCGCGCTGTGTCGTTTGCAGTGTCGCTGTTATTGCCCCCGCACCATGAGCCTCAAGTCCCCCGCCACCATGTGGTCCCAGCTGTTCCAGCAGCACGCCCTGTCGGGCCTGAGCCTGCAGGGCAAGATCCGCCAGATGCTGGTGTCGGCGATCCTGGACGAGCAGCTGCCGCAGGGCGAGCCGCTGCCGAGCAGCCGCGAGCTGTCGGCGCAGCTGCGGGTGGCGCGCAACACCGTGGTGCTGGCCTACCAGCAACTGGTCGATGAAGGCTACCTGGTGGCGCGCGAGCGCAGCGGCTATTTCGTCAATCCCGAGATCCTCGGCACCCGCGTCAGCGGCGTCGCGTCGCTGCGCGGCGAGCCGGTGCCCGCGCGCGCGGGCGAGCCCGACTGGGAGCGGCGCTTCGTGTTCCGTCCCACGCAGCAGCGCAATATCGTCAAGCGCGCCAACTGGCGCGACTATCCCTACCCCTTCATCTACGGCCAGTACGACCCGGCGCTGTTTCCCACCGCGGACTGGCGCGAATGCTGCCTGAAGGCGCTGAGCGTGCTCGACATCCACGACTGGGCCCAGGACATGATCCTGCGCGACGACGAGTCGCTGGTGCAGCAGATCCGCACCCGCGTGCTGCCGCGCCGCGGGGTCTGGGCCGGCACCGATGAAATCGTGATCACCGTGGGCGCGCAGCAGGCGCTTTACCTGCTGGCCGACCTGCTGGTCAGCCCCGACACGCCGGTGGGCATCGAGGATCCCGGCTATCCGGACGCGCGCAACATCTTCGGCTCGCACACGTCGAACCTGGTGCCGCTGCCGGTCGATGACCACGGCCTGACGCTGTCCGACGCGCAGCGCGCCTGCGACTACGTCTACGTGACCCCGGGCCACCAGTGCCCGACCACCGTCACCATGCCGCTGGCACGGCGCCAGGCGCTGCTGCGGCAGGCCGAGGAAGCCGACTTCGTGCTGATCGAGGACGACTACGAGGCCGAGAGCCGCTTCGAGGGCGATCCCACGCCCACGCTCAAGAGCCTGGACCGCAGCAACCGCGTGATCTACGTCGGCAGCCTGTCCAAGAGCCTGGCGCCGGGGCTGCGCATCGGCTACATCGTCGGCCCCGCCGCGCTGATCGCGGAGCTGCGCGGCGCGCGCCGGCTGATGCTGCGGCACCCGTCGGCGTACATCCAGCGCGCGTTCTCGCTGTTCCTGTCGCTGGGCCACTATGACGCGCACCTGCGCCGGCTGGCCGCGGCGCACCGCGAGCGCGCCGAAGCCGTGCTGGCGGCGCTGGCCACGCATATGCCGGATTTCCACGCGGTGCCGATCGCCGGCGGCGCCTCCTGCTGGATCGAAGGGCCGTCCTGGCTCGACGCCGATGCACTGGCGCGGCTGGCGGAACTGCAAGGCGTGCTGATCGAGCCCGGCAGCGTCTTCTTCATGGCCGAGCCCGCGCCGCGCAACGGCTTCCGGCTGGGGTACTCGTCGATCTCGCTGGACCGCATCGAGCCCGGCATCCGCGTGCTGGCCGGCGTCGCGCGTGAATTGCAGGCCACCGCCGGCAGCGCGGCTGGCCCCGCTGCCGTCACTTCCCGGGCCCGCCCCGCGGCCTGAGCAAGGCCGCGGCCGCGCCCGCGCCGCTGGCCCAAGCGATAGTCCCGAACTGGCGCTACAGCGCCGCGGCCGGTTTCCCTATGCTCGAGTCATGGCCGGTTCCCCACGGACCGGCCCACAACACTCACGGAGACCAAGCCATGTCCAAGGACAACACCGCCGCCGGCATCGAACTGCTGCAAGCCTTCAACGACGCCTGGAACCGCCACGACATCGACGCGCTGATGGCCTGCATGGCCGACGACTGCGTGTTCCACGGCGTCGCCGGCCCCGACCTGCTGGGTCGCAGCTTCGTCGGCCGCGAGGCCGTGCGCGAAGGCTTCCAGCTGGCCTGGCAGACCTTCCCCAATGCGCAATGGGTCGACGGCGACCACTTTGTCGTCGGCGACCGCGGCGTCAGCGAATCCACCTTCCGCGGCACCCGTGCCGACGGCGCCCGCATCGAGGCCCGCATGGTCGACGTGTTCACCTTCCGCGGCGGCAAGATCGCGGTGAAGAACGCCTACCGCAAGGACCGCCCGCCGGTGGTAGCCGCAGCCTGAAGCGAGGAGACGCGCCATGCAAGCCGTAGCTCCCCGCAGCAGCCTCCTGGCCGGCGAGCAGTCGACCGCCCCGACCCGGCCGTACGACCCCGCCTACGATCCGCTGCACACCCCCACGCCCGGCCACGGCCGGGAATACGCCCCCACCTACTGGATCGGCACCGCGGGCGAGCCGCCCCCCGACGACGGCCCGATCACGCACGACATCGACGTCGACGTGGCGATCATCGGCTCGGGCTTCACCGGCCTGACCTGCGCCATCTTCCTGGCGCAGGAATACGGCATCAAGGCCACCGTGCTCGAGGCCAACCGCGTCAGCTGGGGCTGCAGCACGCGCAACGGTGGCCAGGCGCAATGCGCCTCGGGGCGGCTCAAGCGCTCGCAGTGGATCCAGCGCTACGGACTGGATACCGCGCTGCGGCTGCACCAGGAAGTCTGCGACGGCATGGAGACCTTCAAGGGCCTGATCAAGAATATCGACTGCGATCCGCAGCCCGGCGGCCACCTCTATATCGCGCACCGCGCCAAGGTGATGCCCGCGCTGGAGAAGGAAGCGAAGATCCTCCGCGAGGTGTTCAACTACGACGCGCGCATCCTCGACGCCGACACCGTGCGGCGCGAATACGTCGACGACAAGGAAGCCGCGGGCGCCATGCACGAACCCGAGGGCATCGGCATCCATGCCGGCAAGCTCGCCTTCGGCTACCTGCGCCGCGCGCGCGAACTGGGCGCCAAGGTGCATCCGTCCAGCCCCGTGACCGGCTGGGAAACCCGCAACGGCGTGCACTACCTGCGCACTCCCGGCGGCATCGTGCGCGCCCGCGCCGTGGGCGTGGCCACCGGCGGCTACACCTCGCAATCGCTGCACCGCGAGCTGAAGAACCGGCTGTTCCCGATCCTGTCGAACTCCATCGTCACGCGCCCGCTCAGCGCCGACGAACTGGCCGCGTGCAACTTCCGCACCACGCAGGTCATCACCGACACCCGCATCCTGCGCCACTACTACCGGCTGATGCCGGACGGGCGCCTGCAGATCGGCAGCCGCAGCGCCATCACCGGCAACGACGCGCCGCAGGACCAGTACAAGCAGAAGCTGATTGCCGACATGCACCGCAAATTCCCCGCGCTGCAGGGCATCCAGGTCGACTATTCCTGGTGGGGCTGGGTCGACGTCAGCCACGACATGATGCCGCGCATCACCCAGCCCGATCCCGCGCAGTCGATCTACTACGCCATGGGCTACGGCGGCAACGGCGTGATGTATTCCGCCCAGGCCGGCAAGCGCCTGGCCGCGCTGATCGCCGGCAAGTCGTCTGCGCTGCCGGAACTGCCGATCTTCCGCTCGCCGCTGCCGTTCCCGAATGTGCGCGAGATGGTGGAATCGCAGATGTTCGCGCCGTTCCGCAGGCTGGGGCAGCGGGTGTTGTATCACTGGTATCACATGAAGGACGACGTGCTGTAAAGCGTGCGGCGGGCGGCAGCGTTGCCTGCCGCTTCGCGGTTTCCAGCTTGTCGGATTCCACCGACAGCCGAACCAGCCCCCACCGCCTCCACACCCCGCGGGCCTGCGCAGTATGATGCCAAGGTCTCCCACCGCGGGAGCATCGCGGCCGCGCGTCGGCCGCAGTGCATCAGGAGGCACGCTTGGACACCACCCGGCAGCTCCCAGATTCCGTCCGCCCCGGTGACCTCATCGTCGCCCGGCCGGAAGGCCTCTATTGCCCGCCCGGCGATTTCTACATCGATCCTTGGCGCCCGGTCGAGCGCGCCGTCATCACGCACGCCCACTCCGACCACGCCCGCTTCGGCCATGCGCACTACCTGTGCGCCGCTCCCGGTCGCGGCGTGCTGCTGGCGCGGCTGCCCGGCATCCGTCTCGATACCCTGCGCTACGGCGAACACATCACCCACCACGGCGTCACGCTGAGCCTGCATCCGGCCGGGCACGTGCTGGGCTCCGCCCAGGTGCGGCTGGAACATCGCGGGCAGGTCTGGGTGGCCTCGGGCGACTACAAGCTGGAAGCCGACGGCACCTGCGACCCGTTCGAGCCGGTGCCCTGCGACACCTTCATCACCGAAAGCACGTTCGGCCTGCCGATCTACCGCTGGCCGCCGCAGGCGACGCTGATGGCCGAGATCTTCGACTGGTGGCACGCCAATGCGCGCGCCGGGCGCGCCAGCATCGTCTACGCCTATACCTTCGGCAAGGCGCAGCGCATCCTGCATGGACTGCTGCGGCATGCCGGCGCGGACAGCATGCCCGGCCCTGTGATCATCCATGGCGCGCTGACGCAGCTCAACGCCGCCTATGCCGAGGCCGGCGTCGCGCTGCCGCCGACGGCACTGGTCTCGGAACTGCCGGCGCGCAGCCCGCTGCTGCGCCAGGCGCTGGTGGTGGCGCCGCCGTCGGCGCAGCGTTCGCCGTGGCTGCGGCGTTTCGGCGATGCCTCCGACGCCTTCGCCAGCGGCTGGATGCAGCTGCGCGGCACGCGCCGGCGGCGCGGCGTGGACCGCGGCTTTGCGCTGTCCGACCATGCCGACTGGCCCGGACTGCTGCAGGCGATCAGCGCCACCGGCGCCGCACGCATCATCGTGACCCACGGCAACGTGCCGGTGATGGTGCGCTATCTGGGCGAGCGCGGCTGGCAGGCGCAGGCCTTCGACACCGAGTACGGCGACGACGATGAAGCCGCGCGCCCGGACCCGGCGGTGCCCGCCGCAGCGGGCCAGGAAGAGGGCCACGAAGAGGCCGCGCCATGAAGGCCTTTGCCGACCTCTACGCCGCGCTGGACGGCACCACGTCGACCAAGGCCCGGCTGGCCGCGCTGGTCGAATACCTGCGCGTCGCGCCGCCCGGGGATGCCGCGTGGGCCGTTTATTTCCTGGCGGGCGGCAAGCCGCGGCAGATCGTGCCGGTATCGCTGCTGCGCGACCTCGCGCGGCAGGCCGCCGACCTGCCCGACTGGCTGTTCGAGGAGAGCTACCAGGCGGTCGGCGATCTCGCCGAAACCATCGCGCTGCTGCTGCCGGATCCGCGCGATGCCGACCACGCCGGCCTGGCCGAATGGGTCGAGCAGCGGCTGCTGCCGCTGCGCGGCCTGCCGCCGGAAGCGCTGATGCCGCGGCTCGACGCGCTGTGGCGCCCCCTCGATGCGCATGGCCGGCTGGTGCTGTTCAAGCTGATCACCGGCGCCTTCCGCGTGGGCGTGTCGCGGCTGCTGGTGACGCGCGCGCTGGGCGAGGTGGCCGGTATCGACCCCAAGCGCGTGGCCGAGCGCATGGTCGGCTACACCGACCTGTCGGCGCGGCCCGACGCGGCGCGCTTGCTGGCCCTGCTGGCGCCCGAGGACGAAGACGACCGCGCGCTGCGCGCCGGCGGCCAGCCGTATCCGTTCTTCCTGGCCCACCCGCTGCAGGCACCGGCCGAGCAGTTCGACAGCGTGCTGGGCGCGCCCGGCGCGTGGCTGGTGGAGTGGAAGTGGGACGGCATCCGCGCCCAGCTGGTGCGGCGCGGCGGCCAGACCTGGCTGTGGTCGCGCGGCGAGGAACTGATCACCGAACGCTTCCCGGAACTGCAGCAGGCCGCCGCGCCGCTGCCGGACGGGACCGTGCTCGACGGCGAGATCGTGATCTGGCAGCAGGGGCGCGTGCAGCCGTTCGCGCTGCTGCAGCAGCGCATCGGCCGCAAGACGCTGAGCGCCAGGCTGCTGCGCGAGGCGCCGGCGATCCTGATGGCGTACGACCTGCTCGAGTGGCAGGGCGAGGACTGGCGCACCCGCCCGCAAGCCGAGCGCCGTGAGCAGCTGGCACAGGTGGTGGCGGAGCACGTCCACCCCGCGCTGGAACTGAGCCCGCTGGTCGAGGCCGACAGCTGGGAACACTATGCCCGCCTGCGCGACGCCTCGCGCGAGCTGGGGGTGGAGGGCTTCATGCTGAAGGCCGCCGGCGCGGCCTATGGCGCGGGCCGCACCAAGGATGTCGGGGTCTGGTGGAAATGGAAGATCGACCCGTACTCGGTCGATGCCGTGCTGGTCTACGCGCAGCGCGGCCACGGCCGCCGCGCCAGCCTCTATACCGATTTCACCTTCGCGGTCTGGAACGGCCCGCCCGGTACGCCGGGCCGCGCGCTGGTGCCCTTCGCCAAGGCCTATTCCGGGCTGAGCGATGCCGAGATGCGCGCGGTCGACGCCATCGTCCGCCGCACCACGGTCGAGAAATTCGGCCCGGTGCGCAGCGTGGAGCCGACCCAGGTGTTCGAGCTCGGCTTCGAAGGCATTGCCCGCAGCGGCCGCCACAAGAGCGGCATCGCGGTGCGCTTTCCGCGCATGCTGCGCTGGCGCACCGACAAGCCGATCGACGAGGCCGACACGCTGGCCACGCTCGAAGCGATGCTGCCGGTCCCCGGCGCGCCGCGGGAGGATGCGGCATGAACCCGCCGCGCGGCGCGCGCCAGCCCGCGATCGATCCGGCGCCCACCCCACCTCCATTGACCGTGGCCCAGGGCATGCAGGCGCTGTTCGACGCGCGCGGCTGGCAGCCCTTCGCCTTCCAGCGCGAAGTCTGGACCGCGATCGCGCGCGGCCAGAGCGGGCTGCTGCATGCCACCACCGGCACCGGCAAGACCTATGCGGCGTGGCTGGGCGCGCTGATGGCATTCGCCACGCCGCGCACGGCCCCGTCGCACGACAAGCCCGCGCCGCCACTGACCGTGCTGTGGCTGACGCCGATGCGCGCACTGGCGGCCGACACCACGCGCGCGCTGCAGGCGCCGCTGGCCGAGCTCGAGCTCGACTGGACCGTGGCGCTGCGCACCGGCGATACCGGCAGCGCCGAGCGCGCGGCCCAGCAGCGGCGCTTGCCGACCGCACTGGTGACCACGCCCGAAAGCCTGACGCTGATGCTGACCCGTGCCGACGCGCACGACACGCTGCGGCGCGTGCGCATGGTGGTGGTCGACGAATGGCACGAGCTGCTCGGCAACAAGCGCGGCGTGCAGGTGCAGCTGGCGCTGGCGCGGCTGCGGCAATGGCAGCCCGCGCTGATGGTGTGGGGGCTGTCGGCCACGCTCGGCAACCTGCCGCACGCGGCCGACGTGCTGCTGAGCGGCGTGCCCGGCGAGCGGCGCGTGCTGGTGCACGGCCATACGCCGAAGACCCTGGTGATCGACACCTTGCTACCTGACAACGCCAGCCGCTTCCCGTTTGCCGGCCACCTGGGCCTGTCGATGCTGCCGCACGTGGTCGAAGAACTGGCGCACGGCGGCACCACGCTGGTGTTCCTGAATACGCGCTCGCAGGCCGAGCTGTGGTACCAGGCGCTGCTCGACGCGCGGCCCGAATGGGCGGGCGAGATTGCCTTGCACCACGGCTCGCTCGACCGCGCGGTGCGCGAATGGGTCGAGCTGAACCTGAAGAACGGCGCACTGCGCGCGGTGGTGTGCACCTCAAGCCTGGACCTTGGCGTCGACTTCCTGCCGGTGGAGCGCGTGCTGCAGGTCGGATCGCCCAAGGGAGTGGCGCGCCTGCTGCAGCGCGCCGGGCGCTCCGGCCATGCGCCGGGCCGCGCCTCGCGCGTAACGGTAGTGCCCACGCACAGCCTGGAACTGGTCGAGGCCGTGGCCGCGCGCCATGCGGTGCAGGCCGGCCGGATCGAGGCGCGCGAGTCGCCCGACAAACCGCTCGACGTGCTGGTGCAGCACCTGGTGACGGTGGCGCTGGGCGGCGGCTTCCGGCCCGAAGCGTTGCTGGCCGAGGTGCGCTCCGCCTGGGCCTACCGCGGCCTGACCGACGAGGAATGGCAGTGGTGCCTGGACTTCGTGCGCCAGGGTGGCGCCACGCTGACGGCGTACCCGGATTTCCGCCGCGCCGTGCCCGACGACGATGGCGTCTGGCGCGTGCCGGACGCGGGCCTGGCGCGGCGCCACCGCATGAGCGTGGGCACCATCGTCAGCGATGCCACCATGCAGGTGCGCTACTGGAGCCGCGCCGGCAGCGGCGGCGCCGCGCTGGGCTCGGTCGAAGAAGGCTTTATCGCGCGGCTCGCGCCCGGCGACTGCTTCCTGTTCGGCGGCCGGCTGCTGGAGCTGGTGCGGGTGCAGGAGATGACCGCCTTCGTGCGCCGCGCGACCGGCCGGCGCCCGGTGGTGCCGCGCTGGAACGGCGGCAAGATGCCGATGTCGACCGAGCTGGCCGAGGCCGTGATCGACACGCTCGCCGCCACCGCGGCGGGCCGGCTGGATCCGCGCGACACCCCCGAGCTGCCGCTGATCCAGCCGCTGGTGGACCTGCAGGCGCAGTGGTCGGCGCTGCCCTCGCGCCATACCCTGCTGGCCGAATCGCTGCATTCGCGCGAGGGTTGGCACCTGTTCCTCTATCCGTTCGCCGGACGCTCGGTGCACCTTGGCCTGGGCAGCTTGCTGGCATGGCGGCTGGGACAACAGGTGCCGGCCACGTTCTCCGTGGCGGTCAACGACTACGGGCTGGAACTGCTGGCGTCGGCGCCGGTGGACTGGGCCCGCTGGCTGCCGCAGGTCTTGGCCGACGAGCGCCGGCGCGACCTGGCTGCCGACGTGCTGGGCAGCCTCAACGCCGGCGAGCTGTCGTTACGGCGTTTTCGCGAGATTGCCCGCATCGCCGGGCTGATCTTCCAGGGCTACCCCGGCGCGCCCAAGAGCGCGCGCCAGCTGCAGGCCTCGTCCAGCCTGTTCTACGAGGTCTTCCGCAAGCACGACCCCGGCAACCTGCTGCTGGGCCAGGCCGAACGGGAAGTGCTGATGCAGGAGCTGGACGCGCACCGGCTCGCCGCGACGCTGGAGCGGCTGTCCGCGCTGAAGCTGGACCTGCACGCGCTGAAGCGGCCCACGCCGCTGTCGTTCCCGCTGGTGGTGGAATTCCTGCGCGAGAAGCTCAGCACCGAAAAGCTCGCCGACCGCATCGCCCGGATGCTGGCCGACCTGGAACTGGCGGCCGGACCCGAGCCCGCCGAAGCCGCGGGCATGCCGGCCGAGATGATGGCCGATGCCGTGGCCGAAGCCGCGCGCTTCGGCATGGCCGACCATGCCGGCCCTTCCGCCCGCACGGCGCGCCGGCCCCGACGCCCGCGCAAGCCGTCGAAGCCGTTGCCGCTGCTATGAGCCCCGACGCCCGCACTTTGGAGCAGGGTGGCGCGATGGCGGTGTCGGTCGGCGGCGAGACCTTGTGGCTGCTGCCCGAACATGCGCTGTGGTGGCCGGCGGCCGGCATGCTGATGGTGGCCGACGTCCACTTCGGCAAGGCCGCGGCGTTCCGCGCGCTGGGGCAGCCGGTGCCGCACGGCACCACCGGCGACAACCTGTCGATGCTGACCCGGCTGGTACGCCAGCTGCCCGTCGATGAACTGGTATTCCTCGGCGACTTCCTGCACGCGCGCGCCGCGCGCACGCCAGCGGTGCTGCAGGCGTTGTACGACTGGCGCCAGGACTTGCCGGCGCCGTTGCGCTGCACGCTGGTGCGCGGCAACCACGACGCGCGCGCGGGCGACCCGCCCGCTGCGCTCGGCATTGCCGTGGTGTCCGAGCCCGCGGTGGCGGGCCCGTTCGCGCTATGCCATATGCCCGGCACGTCGCCGCTGGGCTATGTGCTGGCGGGCCACCTGCACCCGGCCTGCCGGTTGCGCGGCAGCGGCGCCGACAGCCTGCGCCTGCCCTGCTTCCTGTTCGGGCCGCGCGGCGCCATCCTGCCTGCGTTCGGCGCCTTCACCGGCCATGCCACGGTGCGGCCGCAGGCCGACGAGCGCGCCTATGTGGTCGGCAGCGGCAGGGTCTGGCCGGTGGGCCCCAGGCGTCAGAACAGCGGTCAGAACAGCGGTCAGAACAACGTATAGCCGCCGTCGATGACGAAGGTATCGCCGGTGTGGTAGGCCGAGGCCGGGCTCATCAGGTAGACCGCGATGCCGGCGAAGTCGCTGCCCTCGCCCCAGCGGCGCATCGGCACGCGCTTGTGCACCATCTCCTGGAAGGCATCGTTGCCCTGCGCCGCGCTGGTCATCTCGGTCTTGATCCAGCCCGGCAGGATCGAATGGGCGCGGATGCCCTTGCGCGCGTACTCGACCGCGAGCCCGCGCATCATCGAGATCACGCCGCCCTTGGTGGCGGCGTAGTGCTCGGCGCGCGGCGCGCCTTCGATGGCGGCGACCGAGGCCGTGCTGCACAGCACGCCGCCCTCGCCCTGCGCCAGCATCTGCCGCACCGCCGCGCGCAGCGTGAAGAAGGCGCCGTCCAGGTTGACCCGCAAGGTGCGGCGCCAGGCCTCGGTCTCGAGCTGGTCGAACGGTGCCTTGCTGCCGCTGCCGACGCCGGCGTTGGCAAAGCAGCCGTCGATGCGGCCCAGCGCCGCCACCGTGCGCGCCATCGCGGCGTCGACCGCCTGCTCGTCGCCCACGTCGCACAGCTCCGTATGCACCTTGCGCCCGTGCCGGCCCAGCCGGTCCGCCGCGGCGGCGTTCTTGTCCGCGTTGGTGCCCCAGATCGCGATATCGGCGCCGGCCGCGGCCAGTCCTTCGGCAATGCCCAGGCCGATGCCGCCATTGCCGCCGGTCACCAGGGCCACCTTGCCGGTCAGGTCGAACGGATGCGTGCTCATGTCTGTCTCCTCGGATGGTTTGTCGCTGTCTTGGCCGGACATTGTTGGCAGGACAGGCGCAAAAGCTCGTCGTCGGAACAGATGAAATTGCTCAACGGAAAGGGAAACAGAGAAGCGGGCGTGGCGCGGCCACGCCGCACTGCAGCAAGGGCATCAGGCGATGCCCGCGGTACGCGCATGCCCCGACAGTCGTGCCGGTGGCGCTGCGCGGTACGCTACGCGATGTGGCCTAGCGCAAGCCGAAGAAGCTGAGTACCGCGAGAATGATGACCACGGCTCCAACAAGCCAGACGATGTTCATGACAGCTCTCCTTGTCCCAAAGGTCCCGACGCGGCCTCAACCGACGCCTTGTGGCGGGTGGATGGTCGACCCGGTCACATGACTCTCGGGCCAGCGATATACCCATCGCTGCCAGTACCTCCCGCAACATTCGTGCCTTGGGTTGCCGGTGCATCGGGCGGCGCACCAGCGACCGTTGCAAGCGCCAGCACCTGCCGCGTGCGCCACGAATCCACGGATTACAAGGAAAGCCAGGGTCTTAATTACAAACGCATGACATGGCGGTCTGCGGCACTTTTGGCACCTGTGGCAGCTGTGGCGACGCATCCGCGCCTGGCGTGGTGCCGCACCTGAGCAGCTCGCCGGGCGTGCAGCCGAAATGCCGCTTGAAGCGCCGGCCCAGGTGAGACTGGTCGGAGAACCCCACCAGCGTGGCCACCAGCGCCAGCGGATAGTCGCCCGAGCGGATCATCTCGCGCGCGCGCAACAGGCGCACGCGCTCGACATACGCCATCGGCGTTTCACCCATGCTGCGCTTGAACATGCGCGCGAAATGGAAGCGGCTGACCTTGGCGAGATCCGCCAGCGCCTGCAGCGTCACCACCTCCGGGGTGCCGTGGATATAGTCCAGCACCCTGCTCAGCGCATGCGGATGCAGGCCGCCGGGCGTCGGCGAGGCCCCCGGGTCGCCGACATTGAAGCGATGCACCAGATGGGCGGACAGCGCGCAGGACAGGGACTCGGCAATCAGCAGCTGCGCCGGATGCGCGGCAAGCTGCAGTTCTCGCGCCAGCGTGAAGATCAGGGTCTCGGCAAATCCGTCGCGCACGCCGAAGCAGTTGCGCAGCTGCTGGGTGCCGCGTGGCAGGCGCATGGTGGCATCGGCGGCTTCGTCCAGCAGGGTCGGTGGAACCCTGGCAATGACGATGGAACCGGGCCGGTCCCAGCTCCAGCTGGATTCGACTTGCCGCGGATGCAGGCTGAGATTGCCGGGAAAGACGATGCTGCGATGGACCTGGCCCAGGCGCCGCTGCTCCAGCGAGGCATGTCCGGCCAGCCGCATCGCCAGCATGTCGTGGTCCAGCTCCGGCGACGACACCGCCCCGCCCGAGCGCCAGTGGTGGACCTGTACGGTGATGCCCGCCCACGGCCGTCCGCGGCTGCTGACATCGGGACTAACCGGCAACTCCGCATCGATAACGCCATGTCTGGTCGACGCTCGCATAGGCACTCAACCCCGCAAGGCCCAGGTCGATAGCGTCGGGGCCAGGGCCACGTCCCCGCTGCGCATGGAAGCATATGAAGTTAACGGGGCGAAGTAAACCGGCCTGCACACGCCCGAAGCATGCCCCGATCGGAGACGCAAGAATCGTCCACCGCAGCGCAACGTCATTCTATTTCGATGACCGCCTGTAGCGGTAGCGTTGCGACGACTGCCCGCCAGTCCGAAGTCGCCATGCACCCTTCGCTAACCGCGGCGACGGGACGCGCCCATCCCGCAGCAACTTGCAGAATGCGCCCCCGGGTCGTTGCCGCAGCGGATTGCTGAAGGGGTGCAAGCCTGCAGAGCGTCCGTCCCCACCGGCTCAAATCCATTGGGCCCAGCAAAGAGGAATGTCAACCATGTCAAGTCCTGTTCGTTCCAACGGCACCCAGTCAGAGTCCGGCGATGCCGGCGGCTCGCCCCGCATGCCGCTGCGCATGACGATCAACGGCACGCCGCATCAGCTTGAAATCGATCCGCGCGAATCCCTGCTTGACGTACTGCGCGAGCGCCTGGACCTCACCGGCGCGAAGAAGGGGTGCAACCAGGGCGCATGCGGCGCCTGCACGGTGCTGGTGAACGGGCGCCGCATCAACAGCTGCCTGACCCTGGCCGCGCTGTGCCACGACGCGCAGGTCCGCACCATCGAAGGCCTGTCGGCGCCCGGCGATGCATTGCATCCGCTGCAGGCCGCGTTCATCGCGCACGACGGCTTCCAGTGCGGGTTCTGCACCGCCGGCCAGATCATGTCGGGCGTCGCCTGCCTCGACGAGGGCCATGCCGGCTCGGCCGACGAGGTGCGCTTCTGGATGAGCGGAAACATCTGCCGGTGCGGGGCGTACCCGGGCATCGTCGCCGCGATCGCCGAACTCGGGCAAAGGAAGCTGCCATGATTCCCTTCACCCTGCACAAGGCCGGCTCGGAAGCCGAAGCCCTGGCGGCCGCCGCTGCCGGCGCCCGCTTTATCGCCGGCGGCACCACGCTGGTGGACCTGATGCGCGAGCACGTGGAACAGCCCGCGCGCCTGGTGGACATCAACGCGCTGCCGCTGAACCATATCCGCGCGGAAGGCGACGAGCTGGTCATCGGCGCGCTGGCCCGCATGGCCGACGTGGCCGCGCACCCGGACGTGCTGCGGCTGCAGCCGGTGATCGCCGAGGCGCTTATCGAAGGCGCCTCGCCGCAATTGCGCAACATGGCCAGCATCGGCGGCAACCTGCTCCAGCGCGTGCGCTGTCCCTACTTCCGCATGCTCGACGCGGCCTGCAACAAGCGCGCGCCGGGCAGCGGCTGCGCCGCCGTCGACGGCCTGCACGCCGGCCATGCCATCCTGGGCACGAGCGCGCATTGCAGTGCCACGCACCCGTCCGACCTTGCGGTCGCGCTGGTGGCGCTGGATGCGGTGGTCCATGTACGCGGCCCGGACGGCGCGCGCCACATCGCCGTGGAAGACCTGTACCGGCTTCCCGGCACCACGCCGCATCTGGAGCACACCCTGGCGCCCGGCGAACTCATCGTCGAGGTCAGGGTTCCGGCGCTCTCGTGCGGGCGCACCGCGCGCTATCTGAAGGTGCGGGACCGGGCCTCCTATGAGTTTGCCCTGGTATCGGCCGCGGCGGCGTTCGAGCTCGGCGACGGCGTGATCCGCGCCGCGCGCCTTGCCTGCGGCGGGGTGGGCACGCGGCCATGGCGCATGCGCGCGGCCGAGCTGGCGCTGCAGGGCAAGCCGCCGACGCGCGCGAGCTTCGAGGCGGCGGCCTTGACCACGATTGCCGACGCCACGGCGCTGCCCGGCAACCGCTTCAAGGTCGCCCTGCTGCAACGCACGGTGGTACGGGCCCTCGAACTGGCAGGAGAATGCAAATGAACACCAACCACATCGGCCAGCCACACGCCCGCGTCGACGGCCGCGCCAAGGTCAGCGGCAGCGCGCAATACGCCGCCGACTTCAACCAGCCCGGACAGGCCTACGCCGTCATCGTCGGCGCCTCGATCGGACTGGGACGGCTGACGGAACTCGACACCGAAGCCGCGCAGCGCGTGCCCGGCGTGCTGGCGGTGCTGACCCACCAAAACACGCCAAAGCTCGCCTACGCGCCGCACAAGGGCTTTATCGATCCGGCACATGGCGAGCGCCTGCACGTGCTGCAGGATGACCGCGTGCACTTCTACGGCCAGCCGGTCGCCGTGGTCGTGGCACAGACGCTGGACCAGGCCGAGCACGCCGCCACCCTGCTGCGGATCGGCTATGCCGCGCAAACCCCGGTCTGCGACCCGCTCGACCCGCGCGCCGAAGCCGTGGTGCCGGAGGCAGGACGCGAGCCGGGGCCGCACGCGGCGGACCGGGTCCGTGGCGACCCCGACGCGGCATTAACCGCCGCGGCCGTCAGCATCGACGCGCACTACGATGCCGCACGCGAGAACCACGTGCCGATCGAGCCGAACGCCACCGTTGCCGCCTGGGAAGGCGAGCGGCTGACGCTCTGGAGCAAAAGCCAGTTCGTGGTCAACGAGCAGGCCGAGATAGCGGCGATCCTGGGCCTCCCGGCCGCGAACATCCGCGTGGTCTGCCCGTTCATCGGCGGCGCGTTCGGCACCAGCCTGCGCACCTGGCCGCACGTCACGCTCGCGGCCGTGGCCGCGCGCGTGGTGGGCAGGCCGGTCAAGCTGGTGCTGTCGCGTCGGCAGACGTTTCATCTGGGGGGGCATCGACCGCGCACGGTACAGCGCGTGGCGCTGTCGTCCACGCCCGACGGACGGCTGACCGCCATCGTGCATGAAGGCAGCGGCGAAACCAGCCGCTACGAGCAGTTCGCCGAGGCGCTGACAGCGGTCACGCCGTTCCTCTATAGCTGCCCCAACGTGCGCACCCGCTACCGGCTGGTGCCACTGGACATCAGCACCCCCACGTATATGCGCGGCCCGGGCGAGGCCACCGGCGTCTTTGCGCTGGAATGCGCGATGGACGAGCTGGCGCACGCGCTCGAGATGGATCCGCTCGAGCTGCGCCGGCGCAATGAGCCCGGGCTCGACGAAGGGATGCAGCTGCCGTTCTCGAGCCGCTCCATGCTGGCCTGCTACGAGCGCGGCGCCGATGCGTTCGGCTGGTCGCGCCGCACGCTCGCGCCCGGCTCCATGCGCGACGGCCGCCTGCGCATCGGCTGGGGCATGGCGTGCGCCAGCTACCCGGTGTTCCATGGCCAGGCCAGCGCGCGGGTGCGCCTGCTTGCCGACGGCACGGCCGAAGTCGAGGCCGCCGCCAGCGACATGGGGCCGGGCACCTATACCTCGATCACCCAGATCGCCGCGGAAACGCTGGCGCTGCCGCTGGAGCGCGTGCGCTTCAGCCTGGGCAACTCCGATTTTCCGCCGACCCCGCCGCATGGGGGCTCGATGACGCTGGCGTCGGTCGGCTCGGCGGTGCGCGCCGCCTGCCTCGCCGCGCTGGACCAGCGCCGCGAGACAGGCCATGGCAGCGGCATCATCGAGGCCAGCGCCACCGCCGGACCGGATGCTGCGGTGCACGGCCGGTTCTCCATGCACGCGTTCGGCGCGGTGTTTGTCGAAGTCGCGATCGATCCCGATGTCGGCACCATCCGGGTCCGGCGGGTGGTCGGCGCCTATGGCGCGGGCCGCATCGTCAACCCGCGGCTGGCCGCCAGCCAGTGCACCGGCGGCATGGTCGGCGGCATCGGCATGGCGCTGATGGAGCGAACCGCGCTGGACCCGCGCGACGGCCGCCCGGTGAATGCGCACATGGCGGACTACCTGGTGCCCGTCAACCTGGATATCCAGGGACTGGAGGCGCATTTCGTCGACGAGGTCGATCCCCACGTCAACGAGCTGGGCGTCAAGGGACTCGGTGAGATCGCGCTGGTGGGAGTGGCGCCGGCCATCGCCAACGCCGTCTTCCACGCCACCGGAAAACGCGTGCGGGAGCTGCCGATCCGCATCGAGCACCTGGTCGAGCACTAGCGGCCTGCCCGCCTGCGAGGCCATGACTGGCGCTATGATGGCGCATTCCCAACCTCAGGTTGCCAGTCATGGACAAGGCCCGGGTCCTCACCCTCTTCCTCGGCGTGGTGCGCGCAGGCAGCTTCCGGCGTGCCGCGGTCGAGGCCGGCGTCACGCCGCAGGCGGCGAGCAAGGCGGTGCGCACGCTCGAGGCCCACCTGGGCGTGCGCCTGCTGCACCGGACCACGCGCAAGCTCAGCTTGACCGAGGAGGGCGCGCGGCTGTTCGAACTGACCGCGCCCGGCATGCGCCAGCTCGACGAAGCGCTCGAGCAGGTCCGCGCCAGCCGCGGCGACGACGACGGGCTGATCCGGCTGACCGCGCCGCCGTCGCTCGGCAGCCGCGTGCTGGTGCCGCTGGTCAAGGGCTTCCGCGACCAGCATCCCGGCATCGGCTTCGACGTGGTGCTGAGCGACCTCTTCACCGACCTGGTCGAAGCCAGGATCGACGTCGGCTTCCGCGTCGGCACCAGCCCCGGCCAGAACCTGGTGGCGCGGCGCCTGTGCGACCTGCCGCTGGTGATCTGCGCCGCGCCGGAGTACCTGGCGCGGCACGGCGAGCCGGCCACGCTCGACGACCTGCCGCGGCACCAGTGCACCGGCTTCCGCCGCCCCGCCACCGGCCGCATGGTGCCGTGGGAACTGCAGGTGGACGGCAACCTTGTGTACCAGGAGCTGCCGGCCGTGGCCAGCTTCAACGATGTGGAAACCGAGGTCGAGGCGGTACGCGCCGGCATCGGCATCGGCCAGCTGCCCGCCTACATGGTCCATGCCGACCTGGTCAGCGGACGGCTCAGGGCAGTCCTGACCGGATACAGCAGCAGCCAGGTCGGGCTGTACATGTACTACCCGCACCGCAGCCAGATGCCGGTGCGGGTCCGGCGCTTCATCGACTTCGTGGTAGCAGCCTCGCGCGGCGCGGAGCAATCGTTGTCGCGGCTGGTGGGGGTGGCGGACTGAGACGTCCATCGCCGGCCCGCGCCACCGCGCTCGCAGCCGGCGCCACCCACCCGCATAGATCGGCGGCCAGAAGCGCCCCCTCCTTCTCCCGGGCCTGACTCCCATTTCCTTCCATTCCCCCCGCCCGTTGCCTTCGCTTGATTTTTTCTCAACCGAAAGCGCCTGAAATATCGTTTGTCGCGCGGCCCGCCGGCGACAACCATTACACCAGGCCCAACCGCAGGAGACAGCCATGTCAGACCATCCCTATCCGCTCTGGAGCGCGGAACCCGTTCCCCATCTGCTTGCCTCGCGCGAGCGCGCCACCGGCGCCTGGATCTTCCCGGCGCTGCCCGCCGACTCGCCGCTGGCCGAGGGCCATGAGGCCGCCGCCATCACCGGCACGGGCACGCTCTACAGCTATACCGTGATCCACCCCGCGCCCAAGACCGGGCAGCCGCCGTACGCGCTCGGCTATGTCGATTTCGTCGGGCCGGTGCGCATCTTCGGCCGCCTGCTGGGCGCGGCGCGCCCGGTCATCGGTGCGCGCTACGCGCCGCGGCATGACGCCGAGCTTGGCTATGTGTTCGAAGACGTCCCGGCCTGAACGATCGAGAGAAGGAAAAGGTAAGCACCATGCAGGACATCTACATCCACGGCGGCGCGATGACGCCGTTCGGCCGCCATCCCGGCGTGCTGGCGCCGGAACTGGCGCAGCAGGCCATCCTGAAGGCGCTGGCCGACGCCGACGTGCCGGCCGGCCGCATCCAGGCGGTCTACTGCGCCAACGTGCTGGGCGGCATGATCCTCGGCCAGCTCATCGTGCGCGACCTGGGGCTCAAGGGCATCCCGGTCTACAACGTCGAGAACGCCTGCGCCAGCGGCGCCACCGGCGTGCACCTGGCGCGGCACGCGCTGCTCGCCGGACAATACGACACGGTGCTGGTGTTCGGCATCGAGCAGCTCACCGCGCTCGGCGGCGGCACCATCCCGCTGCAGCGCAACGACCACAAGACCGAGCTCTATGCCAGGTCCGGCATGGTGCTGCCCGCGGTCTATGCGATGCGCGGCACGCGCTTCCTGTACGAGCGCGACGCCCGGCCGGCCGACCTGGCCGAGGTTGCGGTCAAGAACCGCCACCACGGGTCGCTCAACCCGTACGCGCAGCAGCGCAACTCCACCACGGTCGAAGAAGTGCTGGCCTCGCGCATGATTGCCGATCCGCTGACGCTGCTGCAATGCTGCCCGTCGCAGGTCGATGGTGCCGCCGCGCTGGTGCTAGGCACGCACCGTCCGGCGCAGCCGCGGCCGGTGAAGGTGCTGTCGTCGGTGGTGGTGTCGGGCATGCGCGAAGAGGCCGACGACGACATCCTCGATGCCGAGATCACCGCGCGCGCCGCGCGCCAGGCCTACGTGCAGGCTGGGCTCGGGCCGCAGGACGTCGACGTGGTCGAGCTGCACGACGCCTTCACCATCGCCGAGCTGCTCTACTACGAGGCCCTCGGCCTGGCGCCGCGCGGCGACGCCGTGGCGCTGCTCAAGTCCGGCGCGACGCGCCTGGGCGGGCGCGTGCCGGTCAACCCCAGCGGCGGGCTGCTGGCCAAGGGCCATCCGCTAGGCGCCACCGGCGTGGCGCAGATGGTCGAGATCCTGTGGCAGCTGCAGGGCCGGGCCGGCGCACGCCAGGTGGCGGAGGCCCGCATCGGCCTGACGCAATGCACCGGCGGCGGCATTGCGGGCGTGGACCACGCCGCCTCGTCCGTCCACCTGCTGGGAGTCTGAGATGCGCACACAAAGCTTCGATTCCGCGCACGTGGCGGTGGTGACCGGTGCCGCGCGCGGCATCGGCCTGGGTATCGCCACGCAGCTGGCGCGCCAGGGCCTGGCCGTGGCCCTGCTCGACCGCGACGCGGCCGCGCTCGATGCCGCCGTCGGCGCGCTGGTTGCCGAGGGCTTCAATGCCTTCGGCGCCAGTGCCGACCTGACCGACTCGGCCGCGGTCAACGACGCCTTCGCGCAGGTGCAGGCACGCACTGGCCGCGTCGACTACCTGGTCAACAACGCCGGCGCGGTGCGCGACATGCGCTTCCTGAAGATGAGCGACGAAGACTGGGACCTGGTCGTCGACACCAACCTGCGCTCGCAATTCCTGTGCTGCCGCGCGGCGCTGCCAGGCATGGTCGAGCGCGGCTACGGCCGTGTGGTCAACATCTCGTCGCGCGCGTGGCTGGGCGGCTTCGGGCAGGCCAACTATGCCGCGGCCAAGGGCGGCGTGGTCAGCCTGACGCGTTCGCTGGCGATCGAGTTCGCGGCCAAGGGCATCACCGTCAACGCGGTGGCGCCGGGCATCGTCGATACCCCGCTGTTCCGCGGCTTTGCCGCGGACGTGCAGGCGCGCCTGCAGAAATCGGTGCCGGTGCAGCGCATCGGCACCGCCGACGATATCGCCAATGCGGTCAGCTTCTTCCTCGACCCACGCGCGTCGTATGTGACGGGGCAGGTGCTCTATGTCTGCGGCGGGCGCAGCCTGTCGTCGCCCAGCGTATAAGGAGGCCGCCATGACTGTACGACGCCAACTCGAAGGCGCGGTCGCGGTGCTGACCATCGACCGACCCGAGGCGCTCAATGCGCTGGACCTGCCCACCCTGCGCGAACTGCGCGCCCACCTGGCCGAAGTGCGCGACCGCGACGACCTGCGCGTGGCGGTGCTGACCGGCGCCGGGACGCGCGCCTTCTGCGCGGGCGCGGACCTGAAAGGCACGCGCGAATCGCCCGCCAGCTACGCGCAGGCGCTGTTCCGCGCGCCGGAACCGGCCGCCGACCTCGGGCTCTATATCCGCCTGATGGACCTGGCCGGCCTGGACCTGTGCAAGCCGCTGATCGCGGCGGTCAACGGCCACTGCCTCGGCGCGGGTCTGGAGCTGGCGCTGCAATGCGATGTGCGGATCGCATCGGCACAGGCGAGCTTCGGCCTGCCCGAAACGGCGGTCGGCTCGATCCCCGCGGTCTCGGGCCTGCACCGGCTGCTGAAGGCCGTGCCCGCGGCGCACGCGATGCAGATGGTGCTGACCGGCGAGCGGATCGATGCGGAACAGGCAGCCCGCATCGGGCTGGTCAGCGAGACGGTGGCGCCGGACGTATTGCTCGACCGCGCGCTGGCGATCGCCGCGCGCATCGCCGCCAATGCGCCGCTGGCGGTGCAGGCGGTCAAGCGCCTGTCGCGCCAGACCAGCCACCTTGGCGAAGCCGACGCGCAGCAGCTCACCGAACTCTACTGGGGCGTGCTGCGCGATACCGCGGACCGCACCGAAGGCCGACAGGCTTTCGCCGAGAAACGCCAGCCCCGTTACACCGGGCGTTGAGCGTTCGAAAACCCATCGAAAGGAGACAGACCATGACTGGCATGACCCGATTCGCACGCACGGCGCTGGCCGCCATGCTGGCAGCCACGGCGCTGGGCGCGGCGGCGCAGGCGCCCTTCCCGGCGCAGAAGCCGATCACGCTGGTGGTGCCGTTCGCCCCCGGCGGCGGCAACGATATCCTGGCGCGGCTGATCGCGCCCAAAATGGGCAAGCTGCTGGGCCAGACCATCGTGATCGAGAACAAGCCCGGCGCCGGCGGCAACCTCGGCACCGATTTCGTCGCTCACGCGGCACCCGATGGCTATACGCTGGTGATCGCCTCGAGCCAGGTCACGATGAACCCCTTTCTCGGCACCAGGGTGCCCTTCAATATCGAGCGCGACTTCGCGCCGGTGGGGCGCATCGCCGCGGTGCCGATCATGCTGGTGGCCAATCCGGAGCAGCCGTTCCGCACGCTGCAGGACTTCATCCAGTACAGCCGTGCCAACCCCGGCAGGCTCAGCTACAGCAGCCCGGGCAACGGCACGCCGCAGCACCTGGCCGGCGAAGTCTTTGCCAAGCTCAATCGCACCGAACTGCTGCACATCCCGTATCGCGGCACCGGGCCATCGATCACGGACCTGATGGGGGGGCAGGTGCAGATCTCGTTTGCGACCATTGCCTCGGCGATCCAGTATGTGCGCGCCGGCAAGCTGCGCGCGCTGGGCATTGCCGGCAACAAGCGCACGGCGCTGATGCCTGATCTGCCCACCTTTGCCGAGGCCGGCGTAACCGGCTACGACGCCGAGCTGTGGTACAGCCTGCTGGCGCCGGCGCACACGCCCGGCGCGGTGGTGGACAAGCTCAACGCCGCGCTGGTCACCGCGCTGAAATCGCCCGACATCGCCGAGCAGATGGCCAGACAAGGCTTCGAGCCGCAGGCCTCGTCGCCGGCCGAGCTGAAGGCCCATATCGGCAAGGACCTGGCGCGCTGGCAGCGGCTGATCCAGGACAACGGCATCAAGGTGGCGCTATGAACGCGCCCGCCCCTGCCGCCACGGCCCAACCCACGCTGCGCGACGCCCTGGACGGCCTGACCGTGATCGACTTCACGCAGATCGGCGCCGGGCCGACCTGCACCATGCTGCTGGCCGACATGGGCGCCAGGGTCATCAAGGTGGAGCCGCCCGGCGGCGAACTCGGCCGCGGCCTGGGCCCCGCATGGATCGGCGACGACAGTGCGCTGTTCCACGGCTTCAACCGCAACAAGCTGGGCGTGGCGCTCGACCTGAAGTCCGCCGACGGCGTGGCGGTGGCGCGCCGCCTGGTCGCGGGCGCCGACATCGTGGTCGAGAGCATGCGTCCCGGGGTGATGGCGCGCCTCGGCCTCGATCATGCGCAACTGGCGGCCGACCATCCGCGGCTGATCTATTGCTCGATCTCGGCCTACGGCCAGCACGGACCCTATGCGCAGCGCGCCGGCGTCGACGGCATCCTGCAGGCCGATTCCGGCCTGATGAGCCTGACCGGCGCGCCCGACGGCGAACCCTGCAAGGTGCAGGCGCCGGTGGTCGACGTCATGACCGGCTATGTGGCCTGCATGGGCGTGCTGGCCAAGCTCGCGCAGCGCGCGCGCGACGGTCTGGGCGGTCATCTCGACGTCAGCCTGTTCAATGCGGCGCTGGCGCTGCAGCAGTCGTCGCTGACCAGCTATGGCGCCGACGGGCAGCTGCCGCAGCGCATCGGCAGCGCCGCCCCCTACTCCGCGCCCAACCAGGCCTTCCGGACCGCCGACGGCTGGATCATGGTGGCGGCCTACATGCCCGAGCGCTGGCGCCGGCTGTGCGATGTGCTGGACCAGCCAGGCCTGGCCGACGATCCGCGCTTTGCCACCCCGGCGCGGCGCGTGGCCAATCGCGCCGACATGGTGGCAGCGCTGACCACCGCCTTCGTGAAGCACACCACCGAGTGCTGGCTGGCGCTGCTACATGAGGCCGACATCCTGTGCGCGCCGGTGGCGAACTACGAGCAGGTCCTGGCGCATCCGCAGGTGGCGGCCAACCGCATGATGCAAAGCGTGCGGCACGACACGCTGGGCGAGATCCGCATGCCGGGCTTCCCAATCAACAGCGTGCAGGAGAACGCGCTGCCGGCACGTCCGGCGCCGGCCCGCGGCCAGCATACCGAGGCTCTGCTGGCCGAGCTTGGCTACAGCCACGACGAGATTGCGGCCCTGTCGGCATCGGGCGCGGTCCACTGCGGCGTGCCGGCGGCGCGACCGCAGGCGGCCCCGCCGGTGACCGCTACCGCCTGAGGCTGCACCGCTTCCGCCCGGCGCTTCAACCCTGCGCTTCGAACTGCGCCAGCAGCCACTGCCGGAACACCGCCATGCTCGGGCTCTCCTTGCGGTCCGCGGGCGTCAGCAGGTAGTAGGTGAAATCACCCATATCCACGGTCTGGCGGAACGGCGCCACCAGCCGGCCCGCATCGAGGTCGGCCGCCACCAGGAAGCGCTGCGCCATCGCAAAGCCCTGGCCTTCGACCGCCGCCGCATAGGCCATGGCCGAGCTCTGGAAGGTCATGCCGCTGCGCGCGTCGACCGCCTTGTCGGCGCGCGCGGCTTTGAGCCAGTGGCTCCAGTCATCGGGGCGCGCGATCGAATGCAGCAGGGTCTGGTGCTGCAGGTCGGCGGCGCGCTTCACCTTCGGCCCCGCGTCCAGCAGCGTCGGGCTGCACACCGGCACCAGGATGTTCGACACCAGCCGGTAGGCGTTGACGCCGTGCCAGTTGCCGTCGCCCAGCCGGATGGCGCCATCGATATCCTCGCGGCGGAAATCGACCGGATCGAGCGAGGCGGTCAGCAGCACCTCGATGCCGGGATTGGCGGCATGGAAGCTCGACAGGCGCGGGATCAGCCAGCGCATGGCAAAGGTGGTATAGGCGCGCACCTTGAGCTGCCTGCGCCGGGCGCGCTTGCTCAGGCGGCGCGTGGCGTCGCGCAGCTCGTCCATCGCGCGGGTCACGGCGCGGTAGTAGTCCTCGCCGGTGCGGGTCAGCGAGATCTGGCGGTGGCCGCGATGCAGCAACTGCACGCCCAGGCCCTGTTCGAGCGCGCGGATCTGCCGGCTGACGGCGCCAGGCGTGACGTGCAGCTCTTCGGCCGCGACCGTGATGCTGAGATGCCGAGCGGCCGCCTCGAAGGCGCGCAACGCGTTCAATGGGGGCAGTTTGTCCATGCCGGCGAGTCTGCCATACGGTTGAGGTTTGCTCAATCGAAACAGACGCAGATTCATTGACAACTAGTAGTTGCCATTGAAACGCCATTGGGGTGGCTAGTGTTGCGGGCCCCGCCAGCCTAAATTTGTCTCCGTGGCCCCCGCCATCCGAGATCGCAGTCCAACGCCACGCAACCGCAAAGGAGATTCACCATGTCCGCCAGCCAAACCCAAGCCATCCCCACCAGCCCCGCCAGCACCGACGCCAAGGTCTGGTTCATCACCGGCGCCTCGCGCGGCTTCGGCCTCGAGCTGACCCGCGCCGCGCTGGCCCGCGGCGACCGTGTCGTCGCCACGGCGCGCAACCCGCAGGCCGTGACCGGCGCCGTGGGCGAGCATGAAAATCTGCTCGCGGTGGCGCTGGACGTGACCAGCGAAGCCCAGGCAGTCGCCGCCGCCGAGGCCGCGGTGGCGCGTTTTGGCCGCATCGACGTGCTGGTCAACAACGCCGGCTACGGCCTGCTGGGCGCGGTGGAAGAGGCCTCGGCCAGGGAAGTCGAGCAGCAGTTCGCCACCAACGTGTTTGGCGTGCTGGCGGTGACGCGCGCGGTGCTGCCGCAGATGCGACGCCAGCGCCGCGGCCATATCGTCAATATCTCGTCGATCGGCGGCTATGCGGCGTATCCGGGCTGGGGCGTGTACGGCGCCACCAAGTTCGCGGTCGAGGGCCTGACCGAAGCGCTGTCGGCCGAGCTGGCGCCGCTGGGCATCCACGCCACGGTGGTCGAACCTGGCTTCTTCCGCACCGACTTCCTCGATGCCAGCTCGCTGGTGCGCGTCGGCACGGAGATCGGCGAGTACGCCGAGACGGTCGGCGCGATGCGCGCTCACATGGCCTCGGCCAATCACCAGCAGCCCGGCGACCCGGCCAAGCTGGCCGCGGCCCTGCTCGCGCTTGCCGACAGCGACACGCCGCCGGTGCGGTTGCCGCTGGGTTCCGACACGGTCGCCCGGATTGCCGACAAGCACCGCAAGGTGGAAGGCGAGCTGGCCGCGTGGCATGCGCTCGCGGTGTCGACCGACCACGCCGACGCACGCGACTGAGCCTGCGCCGCGCAGCGCACGGTTTGCTGCACTGCAGTCAAGCCGGCGCGTCTCCGGAAGAGGCCGGCGGAGAGCCGGCCTCTTCACTTGAAGTCGCTCTTGCGTCGGCCATTGCACGGTATCGGCACGCATATATGTCGCTTCCGCCAAATTTCGCCAATAATGCCCTGAGAGTCATTGCCGGACGAACCGAGAGCCACCATGCACGAGAGTCCCGATGCCATCCGCACTGTCGCCCTGCTCGGGCACGCAGGAAGCGGCAAGACCTCGCTGGTCGAGGCGTTGCTGCACAAGGGCGGTGCGGTGCACACGCCTGGCAGCGTCGAACGCGGGTCCACCGTGTGCGACAACGATCCGCTCGAGCGCAAGTACAAGCGCTCGCTCAGCGCCGCGGTCGCCCACCTGGACTACCGCGACACCCGCGTCTACCTGATCGACACCCCGGGCTACCCGGATTTCTCCGGGCACGCCATCAGCGCGCTGGCCGCGGTGGAAACCGCGGCCATCGTCATCAATGCGCAGACCGGCATCGAGATGACCACGCGCCGCGCCATGGCGTGGGCGCAGGCGCGGCAGCTGTGCCGGATGATCATCATCAACGGCATCGACGGCGACAAGGTCGACCTGCCCGCGCTGCTGGGGGAGATCCAGGAGGCCTTCGGCAAGGAATGCCTGCCCATCAACCTGCCGGCCGACCACGGCGGCAAGGTGGTCGACTGCTTCTTTAATCCGGCCGGCGAGTCGGATTTTTTATCTGTGGCGTCCGCGCACGATGCGCTGATCGACCAGGTGATCGAGATCGACCCCGAGCTGATGGAGCTGTACCTGGAGCAAGGCGAGGCCATCACCCCGGAGCAACTGCATGCGCCGTTCGAGCGCGCGCTGCGCGAAGGCCACCTGGTGCCGATCTGCTTTACCTCGGCCGTCACCGGCGCCGGCATCGAAGCGTTGCTGGACGTGTTCGTGCGGCTGCTGCCCAATCCCACCGAAGGCAACCCGCCGCTGTTCTACCGCTCCACCGGCGCGGACGCCGAGGGCACGGAACGGCGCCAGGCAGTGCGCGCCGAACCGGTGCCGGACAAGCATGTGCTGGCGCATGTGTTCAAGGTGGTGATCGATCCCTATGTCGGCAAGCTGGCGATCTTCCGCATCCACCAGGGCACGGTCACGCGCGACAGCCAGCTCTATATCGGCGAAGGGCGCCAGCCGTTCAAGGTGGCGCACCTGCTGCGGCTGCAGGGCAAGGAGACCCAGGAAGTGCCGCGCGCCGGCCCGGGCGATATCTGCGCGGTGGCCAAGGTCGATGAACTGGGCTTCGACGCGGTGCTGCACGACGCCACCGAGGACGGCAACATCCACCTGACCCCGCTGGAATTTCCCACCCCCATCTACGGGCTGGCGATCGAGCCGGCGCGGCGCGGCAACGAGCAGCGCCTGGCCGAGGTCCTGCACAAGCTCAGCGCGGAAGACCCGTGCCTGCGCGTCGAGCACCCGGCCGGCACCAACGAGACCGTGGTGTTCGGCCTGGGCGAGTTCCACCTGCGCTGCGCGCTGGAGCGGCTGACCGAACAGTACAAGCTGGAAGTCGCAACGCGCCCGCCCAAGATCGCCTATCGCGAAACCATCGGCGCCAGGGCCGAAGGCCACCACCGGCACAAGAAGCAGACCGGCGGCGCCGGCCAGTTCGGCGAGGTGATGCTGCGCATCGAGCCGCTGGCGCGCGGCGCGGGCTTCGACTTTATCGATGCGGTCAAGGGCGGCGCGATTCCCGGGCAGTTTATTCCGGCGGTCGAGAAAGGCATCCGCCAGGCGCTGGACAGCGGCCCGCTGGCAGGGTTTCCGATGCAGGACGTGCGCGTAACCGTGTACGACGGCAAGAGCCACCCGGTCGACTCCAAGGAAGTCGCGTTCGCCACCGCGGGCCGCAAGGCCTTTATCGACGCGGTGCTCAAGGCTAGGCCGAGCGTGCTCGAGCCGATCGTCGATATCGAGGTCACGGCGCCAGGCAGCGCCATGGGGGACATCATCGGCGACCTGTCGACCAAGCGCGGCCAGGTACATGGCACGCGCACCGCCGCCGGCAACACGGTGATCGTCGCCGGGCAGGTGCCGCTGTCGGAGCTCAACGACTACCAGTCACGGCTGAACAGCATCACCGGCGGCCACGGCAGCTACACCATCCAGTTCAGCCACTACGACAACGTGCCGCCGGGGCAGCAGGAGAAGATGGCGTCCCGCCACAAGGCGCAGCAGGACACCGACTGACCTGCACGGTGCGGGCTTAGGGCGGGCTTAGTGCTGGTTTAGTGCTGGCTGGCGCCGGCCGCGCCGATGCCGGTCATGGCGCGCACGAACTGAGCGCCGTAGCGCTGGCGCTCGGCGCTCGCCTGCGCCGAACGGTCCAGCACCGACAACAGCCAGGCGGCGGCAAAGGCCAGCGTCATCGAGAACAGCGCGGGGTTGGCATAGGGGAAGATCGCCGATTCGTGCTTCAGGATGCCGACCCACACGGTCGGCCCGAGCACCAGCAGCACCACCGCCGACACCAGCCCCGTCAGGCTCCCCGCCACCGCGCCACGCGTGGTCAGGCCCTTCCAGAACATCGACAGGAACAGCACCGGGAAGTTGACCGATGCGGCGATCGCCAGCACCAGCCCGGACAGGAAAGCGATGTTCTGCTTCTCGAACATCACGCCCAGCACCATCGCCAGCAGGCCGATCACCAGCGTGGCGAGCTTAGACACGCGGATCTCGTCCTTCTCGCTGGCCTGGCCGCGGCGGAACACGTTGGCGTAGAGATCATGCGACACCGCCGACGCGCCCGACAGCGCCAGCCCCGCCACCACCGCCAGGATGGTCGCGAACGCCACCGCCGAGATAAAGCCGAGGAACAGGTCGCCGCCGATCACGTGCGACAGGTGCACGGCCACCATGTTGCTGCCGCCAATCAGCTTGCCCGCCGCGTCGCGATAGGCCGGGTCCGCGCCAACCATCACGATCGCGCCGAAGCCCACCACCAGGATCAGCACGTAGAAGTAGCCGATGAAGCCGGTGGCGTAGAGTACGGACTTGCGCGCCTCCCTGGCGTCCGCCACGGTAAAGAAGCGCATCAGGATGTGCGGCAGGCCGGCGGTGCCGAACATCATGCCGACGCCGAGCGAGATCGCATCGATCGGGTTGGACACCAGTCCGCCCGGCGACAGGATCGCGGCGCCCTTGTCATGCACCTTCGCCGCGCTGGCAAACATGGCTTCCGGGCTGAAGCCGAAATAGGCCAGCACCATCACCCCCATGAAGGTCACGCCGCCGAGCAGCAGCACCGCCTTGATGATCTGCACCCAGGTTGTTGCCAGCATGCCGCCGAACATCACGTACAGCACCATCAGCGCGCCGACGATGACCACCGCCGATTCATAGCTGGTGCCGAACAGCAGCTCGATCAGCTTGCCCGCGCCGACCATCTGCGCGACCAGGTACATGATCACCACCGTCAGCGTGCCGCACGCGGCGGTGATGCGCACCGGCTTCTGCGCCAGCCGGTAAGAGACCACGTCGGCAAAAGTGTAGCGGCCAAGGTTGCGCAGGCGTTCGGCGACGATGAACAGGATGATCGGCCAGCCCGCCACCACGCCGAGCGCGTAGATCAGGCCGTCGTAGCCCTTGTCGAACATCATCGCCGAGATGCCGAGAAACGACGCGGCCGACACCATGTCGCCGGCGATCGCCAGGCCGTTCTGGAAGCCGGTGAGACCGCCGCCGGCCGCATAGAAGTCCGACGCCGAGCGCGTGCGCCGCGCGGCCCAGCGGGTGATGCCGAGCGTGAACAGCACGAACAGCAGGAACATCACGATGGCGCTCCAGTTCAGCGGACGCTGGGCGGCTTCGCCCTGGATTGCGGGGGCTGCAGTGGCGGCGCTGGCTGCCAGACCGCACAGGGCGGCGCCGAGGGAAAGGTGTACCGGCTTCATGCTTCGCACTCCTTGCGCACGCGTTCGTTGAGCGGGTCCAGGTCGCGGTTGGCGCGGTGGACGTAGATGGCCGTCAGCAGCACGGCGGCAACGATCACCGCGACGCCCACGGGGATGCCGACCGTCATGACGCCGCCGGCGACCGGCGTGCCGAGCGTGGCGGGCGAAAAGGCCAGCAGCAGGATGAAGCCGAAGTAGACCGCCAGCATGACCAGCGTCAGCGACCAGCCCAGCCGCGTGCGGCCGTGGATCAGGCGGATAAAGTCGGGGTGGTTCTGGATGGTTTCCAGTTGTCGCGCGTCCATGGTGTCTCCTTTGGCGCAGGGGGTGGTGTGGCGGCTCTGGGTGGCTGCCATCGGTAGGGTTCGTGGTTGGGGTGTCGATATGCCGACGGTCTGCTCCCCTCTCCCGCTTGCGGGAGAGGGGCCGGGGGAGAGGGCCGGCGTGTGGCGAGCACGATGCCGCGTCACGCTGTGGATACTCTGGCCCTCTCCCCCACCCCTCTCCCACTTCGCGGGGAGCCTTTGCTGGCGGCGGCAGTGAAAAGCAGCGCCGTCAGATCGCGCCGACCGGCTGTTCGTGCGTGACCTTCGGCCGCATGTCCAGCACGCGCCTTGCCTTGCCGACGGTGGTGCGCTCGATCCCCTCGGCCGCCACCACCTGCACCCGCGTGGTCACGCCGACATAGGTCTTGATCTGGTCCTTCAGATCCCGCTCCAGCGCCGCCCGGTCATCCGCCGACAGCGAAGCGGACCGCTCCGGCCGCGCCTCGACCCGCACCTCCAGCTTGTCGAGATGCCCGTCGCGCGTCACCACCAGCTGGTACTGCGGCGCCAGCGCCGGCGCCTTCAGGATCAGTTCCTCGATCTGCGACGGGAACACGTTGACGCCGCGGATAATCAGCATGTCATCCGAGCGCCCGGTGATCTTGCCGATGCGGCGCATCGACCGCGAAGTCGGCGGCAGCAGGCGCGTCAGGTCGCGGGTGCGGTAGCGGATCACCGGCAGTGCTTCCTTGGTCAGCGAGGTGAACACCAGCTCGCCCTCGGAGCCATCCGGCAATACCTCGCCGGTCACCGGGTCGATGATCTCGGCATAGAAATGGTCTTCCCAGATCACCGGGCCGTCCTTGCTCTCGATGCATTCGCAAGCCACGCCCGGCCCCATCACCTCGGACAACCCGTAGATGTCCACCGCGTCGATGCCCGCACGCGCCTCGATCTCCGCGCGCATCGCGTCGGTCCAGGGCTCGGCGCCGAAGATGCCGACCTTCAGCGAGCTTTCCGACGGGTCCATGCCCTGGCGCTCCATCTCCTCGATCAGGTTGAGCATGTACGACGGCGTCACCATGATGATGTTGGGCTGGAATTCGCGGATCAGCTGTACCTGTTTCTCGGTCTGCCCGCCCGACATCGGGATCACCGTGCAGCCAGCCTTCTCGGCGCCGTAGTGCGCGCCCAGCCCGCCGGTGAACAGCCCGTAGCCATAGCTGACATGGACCAGGTCGCCGGCGCGGCCCCCGGCGGCGCGAATCGAGCGCGCCACCACGCTCGCCCAGGTGTCGATGTCCTTCGCGGTATAGCCCACCACGGTCGGCTTGCCCGTGGTGCCGCTCGACGCATGCACGCGCGCCACCTGCTCGCGCGGCACCGCGAACATGCCGAACGGATAGTTGTCGCGCAGGTCCTGCTTGGTCAGGAACGGGAACTTCGACAGGTCGGACAGTGACTTCAGGTCGTCCGGATGCACCCCCGCCGCCGCAAACGCCTTGCGGTAGTGCGGGACGTTGTCATAGGCATGGCGAACGCTCCATTTGAGCCGTTGCAGCTGCAGCGCCTGCAGTTCGTCGCGGCTGGCGCGCTCGATCGGCTCCAGCTCGGTGGGATTGGGGTTGCGTTGCACCATTGTCTACTCCATCTCGTTATGATGGCGCCGCGTACGAAGGGGGGCCGGCGCCGGGGTACTGCAGGCCTTGCGATCAGATATGCGAGCGGCTCTGGACCACGCGGAAGCGGTTGGCGACGAAGGCCGCATCGGACAGCGATGCATTGGCCGCGGGGTTGGCGCCGGTGGCGTGGAAATCGCTGAACGCGGCCGACTGGTTGACGAACACGCCGCCGGTCAGGTTGAGCGACAGCGCCACGCCGGCGTCTTCCGCGGCATCGCGGATGCTTTCGGTCACGCCCGTATCGGTGGTATAGGCCGACAGCGTCAGCGCGCCGTGTGTCTTGGCGCCGCGGTGGGCCAGTTCGATGCTGTGCGCGGTGCTGTCGGTCGCCACGACGAACGAGATCGGGCCGAACAGTTCCTGCATGATCTTCGCCTCGTCGCTGGCATCGACCTTCAGCACCAGCGGCGTGCGGATGCGCGCGCCCGGAAATTCGGGATGCGCCAGCACGCGGCTGTCGGCAACGATCTCGCCCAGCGCGCGCGAAGATTCGATCCGTTCCACCACGCCGTCGTTCTGGATGGCACCGATCAGTTCCACCGCCTTGGCGGGATCTGCGGTCAGCTTGCCCACGGCCTCGCCGATCGCAGCGGCAACCTGGTCGAAGCTGATGCGCCCTTCCGGCGTGTCGATGCCGTCCTTCGGCACGTAGATGTTCTGCGGCGCCGTGCACATCTGGCCCGAGTACAGCGACAGCGAGAAGGCGATATTGCGCACCATGCCCTTGAAGTCCGCGGTGGAGTCAATGACGATCTGGTTGACGCCTGCCTTCTCGGTGTACACCTGCGCCTGGTGCGCGTTGCGCTCCAGCCAGTCGCCGTTGGCGGTGCTGCCGGTAAAGTCGATCAGGCGCACTTCCGGGCGCAACGCCAGCTTCGACGCCATGCGCTCGCTCGGGTCGTTGGCCACCAGCGTGACGATGTTCGGGTCGAAGCCCGCTTCTTCCAGCACTTCGCGCGCCACCTCGACGGTGATCGCGAGGGGCAGGATCGCGCCCGGGTGCGGCTTGACCACCACCGCATTGCCGGTCGCCAGGCTGGCGAACAGGCCGGGATAGCCGTTCCAGGTCGGGAAAGTGCAGCAGCCGATCACCAGGCCCACGCCGCGCGGCACCACGGTGTAGCGCTTCTCCATGCGCAGCGGCTCGTTTTTGCCTTGCGGCTTCTCCCACGTGGCTTGCTTCGGGATGCGGCGCAGTTCGTCCCAGGCGTAGGCCACGGCTTCCAGGCCGCGGTCCTGCGCGTGCGGGCCGCCGGCCTGGAAGGCCATCATGAAGGCCTGGCCGGTGGTGTGCATGACGGCATAGGCGATCTCGAAGCTGCGGCGGTTCAGGCGCTGCAGGATTTCCAGCGATACGCCCACCCACGCTTCCGGCCCGGCCTTGCGCCAGGCGGGCATGCCTTGGGCCATGCCGGCAAAGAGCTGATCGAGGTCGGGCCGGGGATAGGTGACGCCCAGTTCCGGGCCGTACGGCGAGACTTCCTTGCCGGCCTGGCCGATGGTGCCGGGCTGCGACAGCGCGAACGGCTGGTTCAGGCGGGCCTCGAAGGCGGCC
This sequence comes from Cupriavidus sp. WGlv3, assembly GCF_023952475.1. Classification (GTDB taxonomy): domain Bacteria; phylum Pseudomonadota; class Gammaproteobacteria; order Burkholderiales; family Burkholderiaceae; genus Cupriavidus; species Cupriavidus phytorum. The sequence goes on along the minus strand of NZ_JALHRX010000008.1, from coordinate 71,887 downwards.
TTGCCGTCGGTGTTGGCGGTTTCGCCATAGACCTTCGGGCTTGGCATTTCAGCGAACGGGCTCCAGTAGCCGCGCGTGGCGATGGCTTGGGTGGCTTGTTCCAGCAGCGCCTGGTGGCGTTCGAAAAACGGATGGGACACGGCTTGCTCCGGGGGCGAAAGTGAATCTGGGTATGTGGAATGGCAGGAGAACGCGTCAGGTTTCCTGGTCGAAATCGATCACCAGCTTGTCGCTGACGGCGTAGCTCTGGCAGCTCAGGATGAAGCCGCGCGCCACTTCGTAGTCTTCCAGCGCGAAGTTGACGTCCATGTCGACCTCGCCTTCGATGCGCTTGCAGCGGCAGGTCGAGCAGACACCGCCCTTGCACGAGTACGGCAGTTCGATGCCCTGCGCCAGCGCGGCGTCGAGCACGGTTTCCTTGTTCTTTTCCAGCGTGAAGGAACGGGTACGGCCGTCCTGGATCACGGTCACCTCGCACTGCTGCTGGCCGACCTGCTTGTGCGCATGCGCGGCGGGCCGCGCCGACGGGATGCTGGTGGCGAACAGCTCGCGCTTGATGCGGGTCTTGTCGACGCCGTTGTCGAGCAGCGCCTGCGAGACCGCTTCCATCATCGAGTGCGGACCGCAGATAAAGGCGACGTCGATGTCCTGCGGCCTGACCCAGTGCTGCAGCAGCGCATTGACCTTGTCGCCGTCGATGCGGCCGTTGAACAGCTCGATGTCGAGCTGCTCGCGGCTGAGCACGAACACGAGGTTGAAGCGCTGCAGGTAGGTGTCCTTCAGGTCCTCCAGCTCTTCCTTGAACAGCACCGACGACGACGCGCGGTTGCCGTAGAACAGCGTGAAGCGGCTGTCCGGCTCGGCCCGCAGCGTGGTCTTGATGATCGACAGCATCGGCGTGATGCCGCTGCCGGCGGCGAACGCAACATAGTGCTTGGCATGCGTGGCGGACAGCGGCACGTGGAAATGGCCCGACGGCGGCATCACTTCCAGCTTCATGCCAGGCTGCAGCTGCTCGTTGGCCCAGTTGGAGAACAGGCCGCCGTCGACGCGCTTGATCGCCACGCGCAGCTGTTCATCCTGCACCGCCGAGCAGATCGAGTATGAGCGGCGCACGTCCTCGCCATCGATGCCGGTGCGCAGGGTCAGGTGCTGGCCCTGCACGTAGCGGTAGGCGTCGGCAAGTTCGTCCGGCACGGCAAAGGTCACGGCGACCGCATCACGGGTTTCGCGCGTGACCGAGGCCACCGTCAGTTCATGGAATTTGCTCATCTCCCCATCTTTCCTTCTCAGTGAGCCTTGAAGTAGTCGAACGGCTCTTTGCAGTCGCCGCAGCGGTACAGCGCCTTGCACGCGGTCGAGCCGAACTGGCTGACCAGCCGGGTATGGCGCGAGCCGCAATGCGGGCAGGACACCACCAGCGCGGGCGCTGCCTTGCGGCTGATGCCGCTGATATCGATCACCTGCTGCGCCGGCGGCGCGATGCCGTAGCCGGTAAGGCTGGCCTTGCCGCGCGGGGTCATCCAGTCGGTGGTCCAGGCCGGCGCCAGTTGCGTCTGCACGCGCACCTTGTCCACGCCCCGCGCGGCGAGCGCGCTTTCGATGCCTTCGCGGATCACGGTCATGGCTGTGCAGCCTGAATACGTCGGCGTGATGGTGACGACGCAGGCATCGCCTTCCCACGCCACGTCGCGCACGATGCCGAGGTCCACCACCGAAATCACCGGGATTTCGGGGTCCGGCACCGTGTCGAGCCAAGTCCAGACCTGTGCCACGGCGGGACGGGCCAGCGCTTGCGCGGTCATGATGCTCACCATTGCGCGCCGGGATAGGCGCGCTGCAGGAACTGCATCTCGGCCAGCAGGTAGCCGAGGTGTTCGGTATGACGGCCGTGGCGGCCGCCGCTCTGCGCCCACTGGCCGGCGGGCACGCGAAGCGTGGCTTCTTCCAGTACCTCGCCGACATGGCGCTGCCAGGGCTCGGCCAGCGTGGCGGGATCGGGAATCACGCCTTCGCGCGCCAGCGCGGCATCGGCCGCATCGGCTTCGAACAGTTCGCCGGTGAACATCCACAGGTCGTCGAACGCATCCTGCATGCGGCGGTGGCTTTCCTCGCTGCCGTCGCCCAGGCGCACCACCAGGTCGGCGCTGCGGCGCACGTGGTAGGTCACTTCCTTGAGCGACTTGGCGGCGATTTCGCCAATGCGCGCATCGGTCGAGCGCTGCAGCGCTTCGAGCTGGAAGTAGTGCCACGTATCGAACAGGAACTGGCGCGCCAGCGTATCGGCATAGCTGCCGTTGGGCTGTTCCACCAGCAGCAGGTTGCGGAACTGGTGCGCGTCGCGCAGGAAGGCCAGCTGGTCGGCGGTGCGGCCGGCGCCCTCCACTTCGGCGGCGTAGCCCAGCCACAGCCGGGTCTGGCCGACCAGGTCGAGCGCGACGTTGGTCAGCGCGATGTCCTCTTCCAGCGCCGGGCCGCGGCCGCACCATTCGGACAGGCGCTGGCCGAGCACCAGCGTGGAATCGCCGAGGCGCAGCAGATATTCGAGCTTGTGGTTGGTCATGATGCTGGCCGTATCAGATGTGCTTGACCGCTTCCGGCATCGGGAAGAACGTCGGGTGGCGGTAGACCTTGCTGTTGGCGGGCTCGAACAGCGGGCCCTTGTCGCCGGGGCTGCTGGCGATCACGTCGCTGGCCCTGACCACCCAGACGCTGACGCCCTCGTTGCGGCGCGTGTAGACGTCGCGGGCGTTGTTGATCGCCATTTCGCCGTCCGGCGCGTGCAGGCTGCCCACGTGCTTGTGGGCCAGGCCGTGCTGGCTGCGGATAAAGATCTCCCAAAGCGGCCACTCTTTCATGGCAACCTCCTGTGTCAAGCGATGCGATGTAGGGAGCGGCGCGCTGCGCCGCATGGGTCAGGCGGCGGCTTGCTGCGCCTGCCTGCCGGCCTGCTTGTCGGCGTGGGCCACCAGCGCGTTGCGGAACCATGCGCCGTCGTCCCAGGCCTTGACGCGGGTGCGCAGGCGCTCGCGGTTGCACGGGCCGTTGCCCTGGATCACGTTGTAGAACTCGGACCAGTCGATCTCGCCGAAGTCATAGTGGCCGCGCTCCTCGTTCCACTTCAGCTTCGGGTCAGGGATGGTCAGGCCCAGGTATTCGGCCTGCGGCACGGTCTGGTCGACCATCTTCTGGCGCAGTTCGTCGTTGGAGAACAGCTTGATGCGCCATTGCATCGACTGCGCGCTGTTGGGCGAATCGCCGTCGGACGGGCCGAACATCATCAGCGCGGGCCACCACCAGCGGTTGAGCGCATCCTGCGCCATCTGCTTCTGCCCGGGTGTGCCGTTGCACAGCTTGAGCAGGATGTCGTAGCCCTGGCGCTGGTGGAACGACTCTTCCTTGCACACGCGCACCATGGCGCGCGCATACGGGCCGTACGAGCAGCGGCACAGCGGCACCTGGTTGATGATGGCCGAGCCATCGACCAGCCAGCCGATCATGCCGATGTCGGCCCAGGACAGCGTGGGGTAGTTGAAGATGCTGGAATACTTGGCCTTGCCCGAATGCAGGTCGCCCAGCATCTGGTCGCGCGACACGCCCAGCGTTTCGGCGGCGCTGTACAGGTACAGGCCGTGGCCGGCTTCGTCCTGGATCTTGGCCAGCAGCACCGCCTTGCGCTCCAGCGTGGGGGCACGGGTGACCCAGTTGCCTTCAGGCAGCTGGCCGACGATCTCCGAATGCGCATGCTGGGAGATCTGGCGGACCAGGGTCTTGCGGTAGGCCTCGGGCATCCAGTCCTTGGCCTCGATCTTGATGCCGTCATCCACGCGGGACTGGAACGCGCGCTCCTGCGGGTCCATCTCTTCCATCGCGCGGAGCCTTGTTGCTCCTGTCTCCACCAGCTGTGCGTACATGCCTGCTCCGCTTTTATAAGGGCCTTGTCTGAAGCTTGACGGGCGCTTGATTTGCATCAAGTTCGTCAGTTGCAATGGATGGTAGTGATACAATTTGATTCAAGCAATCGACGAATGTGTATCACTTTCGAGGACCATCATGGCGCTTTCCCCGGCTCCGGAACTGCCCTCCCCGCGCATTGCCCGGCTGGCACGCGGCCTGAAGCTCGGGGCCAATGCCATGCTGTCGACGCTGTTCGGCGATGTGGTGGCGCCGCAGCCACAGGCGATCTGGCTGGGCAGCCTGATCCGCCTCGCGGCGCCGTTCGGCATCAATGACAGGCTGGTGCGGACGGCCACTTTCCGCCTTGCCGCGGACGACTGGCTGGCCGCGACCCGGATCGGGCGGCGCAGCTACTATGGGCTGTCGGAGGCCGGCCTGCAGCGCATGCTGCACGCCGGCAAGCGCATTTATGCGGGCGATGCGCCTGCCTGGGACGGCCGCTGGACCATGGTTCTGGTGCGCGGTGACGTACGCGCCACCATCCGGCAGAAGCTGAAGCGCGAATTGCTGTGGGAAGGCTTCGGTGCGATCGCGCCGGGCGTGCTGGCGCACCCCAACGCCGACCTGGCCTCGCTGCGCGAGATCATCCAGGCGGCACGCGCGCAGGAGTATGTGGCCGTGATGGAGGCGAGCAGTCTTGAAGCCTTCTCGCTGCGCCCGCTGCAGGCGCTGATGCACCAGACCTTCAAGCTGGGCGACGTGGCGCACGCGTGGCAGGCGCTGCTGCGGCGGTTTTCACCGCTGGCGGACGAAGCGGCGGGCTTGCCGCCGGTGGATGCCTTCTTTGTCCGGACGCTGCTGGTCCATGAATACCGGCGCGTGCTGCTGCGCGACCCGAACCTGCCGGAGGCGCTGCTGCCGCAGGACTGGCCGGGGCGGACGGCGCGGGGGATGTGCAGCGGGATGTATGGGGCGTTGCTGGAGGCGAGCGAGAAGTACCTGCATGAGGTGGTGGAGGTGGCGGAGGGCAGGTTGGCCGATGCGTCCAACGAATTGCGCAAGCGGTTCAAGCATGCCTGACATCCCGCGAAAGGCGCCGGTTTGCTCCCCTCTCCCGCGCGCGGGAGAGGGGCCGGGGGAGAGGGCCGGCGTGTGGCAAGCATGATGCCGGTTCACTTCGTGGAAGCTCCTGCCCTCTCCCCCACCCCTCTCCCGCAAGCGGGCGAGGGGAGCCTTTGCGAGCGGCGATGGCGCTATCTGCGGCGCCTCGCCTTCAGTACGTCTCCAGATGCAGCCGCCCTTCCCGCTTCAGCCCTTCAGCCAGCGACTCCCAGTTCAATCCCGCCTGCTGCGCCACATCGCGCAAGGCCAGCACCACGCCCTCTTCCATGCTCTTCAGCCCGCAGACATAGAAGTACGTATCCGGTGATGCCAGCAGCGCCGCCAGGTCCGCCGCGCGTTCGCGCATCAGGTCCTGCACATAGCGCTTCGGCTGGCCCGGCGTGCGCGAGAACGCGAGGTTGATGTCGATGAAATCCTTGGGCAGGTTCTGCAGTGGCCCGAAGTACGGCAGGTCTTCCTTGCTGCGCGCGCCGAAGAACAGCATCAGCTTGCCGCCGTCGAACTTGCCGGCCTTGCGCAGCCGCCGGCGCCATTCGGTCATCGCCCGCATCGGCGCGCTGCCGGTGCCCGTGCAGATCATCACGATGTTCGAGCGCGGATGGTTTGGCATCAGGAAGCTGGCGCCGAACGGGCCGATCACTTCCACCTTGTCGCCGACCTTCAGGTCGCACATGTAGTTGGATCCCACGCCGCGCACGGGAATGCCGTCGTGGTCCTCCAGCACGCGCTTGATGGTCAGCGACAGGTTGTTGTAGCCCGGCCGCTCGCCGTTGCGCGGACTGGCGACCGAGTACTGGCGCGCGTGGTGCGGCCGGCCGCGCTCATCGGTGCCGGGCGGGACGATGCCGATGGACTGGCCTTCCAGCACCGGGAACGGCGTCGCGCCGAAGTCCAGCACGATGTGGTGGGTATCGTATTCGCGGCCAACCTCCGTCACGCGCACGTTGCCGGTGACGGTGGCGGTGATGGTCTTGGTGGGCGCCTTGGCGCCATAAAGGTTGGTATAGGCATGCGCCGCGGACCACGGCGGCACGGTGGCGCCGTAGCGGGCACTGTTGAAGGCTTCCTCGGCGGTGCCGGCCAGCGGCGATGCCACGGGCAGCGCTGGCGCTGCCGACTGCATGTCGGCGCCCGGGGCCAGGTCGGCGAGCTGCTCCGGCGACAGTTCGTCCGGCAGCGCGTCCCAGGTCAGCTGCTCGTCGACGCTATAGGCGCGCAGCTTCGGCATGTCGCGCCAGTTGTCGATCGAGCCGGTCGGACAAGGGGAAATGCAGGCCATGCACAGGTTGCACTTGTCGGCGTCCACCACATAGTTGCGCGAGTCATGGGTGATCGCGCCCACCGGGCAGGTGGCTTCGCAGGTGTTGCAGCGGATGCAGATCTCGGGATCGATCAGGTGCTGCTTGATGACTTGAATTTCTGCCATGTCCATGGCGGTCTCCAGAATCAGAGGGCAAACGCGGGCACTGCGCTCGGGCTCGCCAAGGCCCGTCGCGATCGCTCCCCTCTCCCGCAAGGGAGAGGGGAGAAAACCAGAAGCGGTTGATGACGCTCGCGCCTCAGTTGAACCGCACGTACTCGAAATCCACCGGCTGCCGGTTGATACCCATCACCGGCGGCGCGATCCAGTTGGCGAACTTGCCGGGCTCGACCACGCGGCCCATCAGGCTGGCGACGAAGGCGCGGTCGCCGTCGGTGGGCAGCCACTGGTCGCGGAAATCGCGCCATTCCGCGTCGGAGACCACGCGGCCGTCGGGCGATACCTTGACCCCGGCGAGCGCGCCGATGTTGCGGTGGAACGCTTTGTGCGGCACCTTCAGGCGGAACGGGATGCCGGCCTTCTCGATCACCTTGTTCCAGCGCTCCACGCCGCCCATGCTGTCCTTGATGTAGTCGTCGCGCAGCACTTCGTTGAGCGCGTTGAGCATCGGCACTTCCTTCTCGGTCAGCTGACCGTTGTGCGCCTGCAGAATGCGGTAGGTCTGGCCCTTCAGCACGTGGTCGTCCATGCGCTTGCCTTCTTCGTAGCGGCCCTTCAGGCCGGTGCTGTAGAAGGTGGCGGCGTTGCTGGACTCGTCGGCACCGAACAGGTCGATGGTCACGCTGTAGTGGAAATTCAGGTAGCGCTGCAGCGTCGGCAGGTCGATCACGCCGGCGGCGCGCAGCTTTGCAGGATCGTCGGTCTTCAGTTCGTTCATCACCTGGCAGGTGCGCTGGATCACGCGCGATACGCCGCTCTCGCCGACGAACATGTGGTGCGCTTCCTCGGTCAGCATGAACTTGGTGGTCCGTGCCAGCGGGTCGAACGCGCTTTCGGCCAGCGCGCACAGCTGGAACTTGCCGTCGCGGTCGGTGAAGTAGGTAAACATGAAGAACGACAGCCAGTCGGGCGTCTGCTCGTTGAACGCCTGCAGGATGCGCGGGTTGTCCTGCTGGCCGCTGCGGCGCTCGAGCAGCGCCTCGCCTTCTTCGCGGCCGTCGCGACCGAAGTACTTGTGCAGCAGGTAGACCATGGCCCACAGGTGGCGGCCCTCTTCCACGTTCACCTGGAACAGGTTGCGCAGGTCATACATGCTGGGCGCGGTCAGGCCAAGGTGGCGCTGCTGCTCGACCGACGCCGGCTCGGTGTCGCCCTGCGTCACGATGATGCGGCGCAGGTTGGCGCGGTACTCGCCCGGCACGTCCTGCCACGCGTCCTCGCCCTTGTGGTCGCCGAAGTGGATCTTGCGGTTGGCCTCGGCCGGGTTCAGGAAGATGCCCCAGCGGTAGTCCGGCATCTTGACGTGGCCGAAGTGGGCCCAGCCCTGCGGATCGACGCTGATCGCGGTGCGCAGGTAGATATCGTGCTGGTGCGAACCCTCCGGGCCCATGTCGTTCCACCAGCTCAGGTAGTTGGGCTGCCATTGCTCGAGCGCGCGCTGCAAGGTGCGGTCTTCGCTGAGGTTGACGTTGTTGGGGATCTTGTCGCTGTAGTTGATGCCGGACATGGTGTCTCCTTCGGGACGATTCGGTTGTCGTTCGGGTGCGGTGCGGATCAGACGCGGTTCCAGTCGAAGGCGGCCTTGTCGCCCTTGCCGTAGACCTTGAGCGCGCCCTTGTCGCCGACCGCGTTGGGGCGCTGGAAGATCCAGTTCTGCCACGCGGTCAGGCGACCGAAGATGCGCGTGAACATGTTTTCCTGACCGTTGAAGCGCAGGTTGGCTTCCATGCCGGTGAGCGCGTCGGGCGACATCGCCACGCGCTCTTCCAGCGCGATGCGGACTTCGTCGGTCCAGTCGATATCGTCCGGGTTGGCGGTGACCAGCCCCAGCGCATAGGCGGCGTCGGCATCGAGCGGCTGGCCGGCGCGGGCGCGCACCGCATCCAGCGCGGGCTGCTCGTCGTAGAAGCGGCGGCCCAGGCGGCTCTGGCCGGTGGCCATCGGGTACAGGCCGAAGTTGACGTCGGCCACGGTAATCTTCGGCGCGCGCGCCTCGTCGTCGGGCAGCGCCAGGTGGTAGCTGCGGTCGCACGCCAGCGCCAGTTCCAGGAAGGTGCCGGCAAAGCACGAGTCCGGCTCGATCAACGCGAACAGGCTGCGCGACGACACGTCCAGCCGGCTCAGCGTGCGGCGCAGCAGGCCGATGGTCTCGCGCACCAGCCAGTGATCCTGGTGCGCCAGCAGGGTGGCGTCGTTGGCCAGCACCGCGGCGGCGTCGCCGCTGGTCTTGATCAGCCAGGTGCCGATGTCGAGCTCGTTGGTGCGCATCGACAGGATCGCGTCTTCCAGCTCGCGCGCCAGTTGCAGCGGGTACCAGCCGGCGCCGGCCTGCACGATGTCGTCGATGCTCTGCGGCTGCGCGCCCGTCGGCGCCTTCACCGTGAAGGTGGCGGTGCGCCCCGCCCGGTCGATTTCGACCGTGACGTGCGCATAGCGGAGCGCATCCGCTTCGATCACGCGCTCGATCGGCGCGAGCGACACGCCTTGCGCCTCGGCCGGGCGGTCGCTCTGAGCGGCCAAGGCCAGCGCGCGTTCCCGCACCTTCTGCGCAAACACCGCGGGCTTGGCGATATCGTCGACCAGGCGCCAGTCCTTGGCGCGCTGGCCGCGCACGCCTTCGGTGGTGGTGCAGAAGATATCGGCGAGGTCATGGCGCACATGGCGCTTGTCGGTCACGCGGGTCAGGCCGCCGGTGCCCGGCAGCACGCCCAGCAGCGGCACTTCCGGCAGGCTCACCGCGGAAGAGCGGTCGTCCACCAGCAGGATCTCGTCGCAGGCCAGCGCGAGTTCATAGCCGCCGCCGGCGCAGGCGCCGTTGACCGCGGCCAGGAACTTCAGGCCGCTGTGCGCCGAGGAATCCTCGATGCCGTTGCGGGTCTCGTTGGTGAACTTGCAGAAATTGACCTTCCACGCATGGCTGCTGACGCCGAGCATGAAGATATTGGCGCCGGAGCAGAACACCTTGTCCTTGCCGCTGGTGAGGACCACGGTGCGCACTTCCGGATGCTCGAAGCGGATGCGGTTGAGCGCGTCGTTCAGCTCGATGTCGACGCCGAGGTCGTAGCTGTTGAGCTTGAGCTTGTAGCCAGGGCGCAGGCCGGCGTTCTCGTCGATATCCACTGCCAGCGTGGCGACGGGACCGTCGAAGGCCAGCTTCAGGTGCTTGTATTGGGAGGGATCGGTCTGGTAGTCGACGCGGGGGGCGGTGGTCACGGCGGGGTCTCCTCTGCGAAACTGCACTATCGTGCATCAACGGGTATCTGGCTTGAACGCACTATAGTTCATCCGTCAGATTTTCCGCAAGCACTATTGTGCAGATTTAAGAGGACGTGACCGCGGATGCCCTCCAGCTCGGCGTATTGAGGCAGCGCCGTCACACCGGCATGCGCAACGCCTCCCGCACCAGCCCGCGCAGGCCGGCAAAGGTGGCGTCGAGCGGCTGCGCGCTGGTGTCCAGCGAGAACTCCGCCTTGGAATAGAAGGCGGCGCGGCCGGCCAAGATCTGGCGCAGGTCTTCCATGGCCTCCTTGCTGGCCGCCATCGGGCGGAAGTCGCCCTGGGCCCGCACCCGCTCCATATGGTGTTCCGGCTCGGCCTGCAGCCACACCGTGGTGCAATGGGCCAGCAGCAGGTTGAAGGTGGCCGGGTCCGACACCAGGCCGCCGGGCGTGGCGATCACGGCTTCGGGGTAGATCTGGATGGCCTCTTCCACCGCCCGGCGCTCGTAGCGGCGGTAGGCATTCATGCCGTACAGCCCCTGGATCTCGGCAATGCTGCAGCCGGCGAATTTCTCGATCTCGCGGCTCAGCTCGACGAACGGGAAATCCAGGTCCTCGGCCAGCATCCCGCCCAGCGTGGTCTTGCCGGCGCCGCGCAGGCCGATCAGCGCCACGCGCGGGCTGCGCGCGGCCTGGGCCGAATTCTCGCCGCCGGTACCCAGCATCTCGCCCACGGCAATGCGCGCGCGCCGCAGCGTGGCTTCGTCGCGGTGCTCCAGCAGCTCGCGCAACAGGATCCATTCCGGCGACGAGGTGGTGACGTCGCCCAGCAGCCCGGCGAGCGAGCACTGCAGCGCCTCGGCCACATGCTGCAGCACCAGGATGGAGGCGTTGCCGCTGCCGTATTCCAGGTTGGCGAGATGACGCTCGGAGACGCCAGCCGCCTGCGCGGCGGCCTTGCGGGTCAGGCCGCGGCAGGCCCGCTGCGCGCGTACGCGCTCGCCCAGGGACACCAGGAACGGGTTTTTTTCCGGCCCGTTGGCGGCCGCGCCGTTTGAACCATGCTGCAGTTCCGCATCCGGGGTTAACCCAGATTCATGCAATATAGTGCTTGACATGATTTCCCTGCGGCTCTATTTTTCATACATGCACAATAATGCATGACGTCGGTGAAGGCAACCGGCGCATCAGACGGAGCCCCCTGCCCTATGTCCCCAACCGAATTCCGCAGCCAGATCGCGCGGCTCACCGCGCAACTGGCCGGCCGCCCGCTCGACGCGGCGCTCGATGACTGGCTCAACGCCGAGCACGGCGCCGGCAGCCCCACCTACCAGCAACTGATGGCGTCATGCCAGGCCGGCATCGCCGAGGGCTGGCTGTGCGAACGCGAAGGCGGCGGCATCCGCTACGGCCGCGTCTTCAAGCCCGCCGACGACCTGCACGGTTTTTCGGTCGACGTGGTCGACATGAACGACATCGCCGGCCCGCACCACACCCATCCCGAGGGCGAGATCGACCTGATCATGCCGCTCGACGGCGACGCGCGCTTCGACGGCCGCCCCGCCGGCTGGCTGGTGTGCCCGCCGGGCAGCGCCCATCGCCCCACCGTCAGCAGCGGCCGCGCGCTGGTGCTGTACCTGTTGCCGCAAGGCCGCATCGACTTCACGCGCTGAGATCCGCAATGACCGAACTTCTTTCCAATTACCTCGGCGGCACCTGGCAGCCTGGCACCGGTGCCGGCACCGCGCTGTTCGACCCGGTGCTCGGCAACGAACTGGCGCGCGTAGACGCCACTGGCCTGGACCTGGCGGCCGGCTTCGCCTTCGCCCGCGAGCAAGGCGGCGCCGCGCTGCGCGCGCTGAGCTACCGGCAACGCGCCGCGCTGCTGGGCGAGGTGGTCAAGGTGCTGCAGGCCAATCGCGACGCCTATTACGACATCGCCACCGCCAACAGCGGCACCGTGCGCAACGACTCCGCGGTCGACATCGACGGCGGCATCTTCACGCTGGGCACTTACGCCAGGCTGGGCGATACGCTCGGCGACCGGCATTTCCTGGCGGACGGCGAAGCGGCGCGGCTGGGCAAGGATCCGCTGTTCCAGTCGCAGCATGTGCTGGTGCCCACGCGCGGCGTGGCGCTGTTTATCAATGCCTTCAACTTCCCGGCCTGGGGCCTGTGGGAGAAGGCCGCGCCGGCGCTGCTGGCGGGCGTGCCGGTGATCGTCAAACCCGCCACCGCGACCGCCTGGCTGACCCAGCGCATGGTGCGCGATGTGGTCGAGGCCGGGGTCCTGCCGGCGGGCGCGCTGTCGGTGGTGTGCGGCAGCGCCGCGGGGCTGCTGGACGCGCTGCAGCCGTTCGACGTGGTGTCGTTCACCGGTTCGGCCGACACCGCGGCGTTGATCCGCTCGCATCCGGCCATCGCCCGTCGCTCGGTGCGCGTGAACATCGAGGCGGACAGCATCAATTCCGCCGTGCTGCTGCCGCAGGACGGCCCCGGTAGTGCCGCCTTCGACCTGCTGGCGAAGGAAGTCGTGCGCGAGATGACGGTCAAGTCCGGCCAGAAATGCACCGCGATCCGGCGCATATTCGTGCCCGAGACGCTGTACGCCCAGGCCGCCGAGGCTATCGGCGCGCGGCTGTCGAAGGTGACCGTGGGCAACCCGCGCCACGACTCGGTACGCATGGGCGCACTGGTCAGCCGCGCGCAGTTCGACGCGGTGCAGGCGGGCCTGGCCGAGCTGCGCATGCACGCGCAAGTGCTGCATGACGGCGCGCGCCAGCCGCTGGTCGATGCCGACCCGGCGCTGGCCTGCTGCATCGGCCCGACGCTGCTGGGCGTGACCGATGCCGACGCGGCCGCCGCGGTGCACGACACCGAAGTGTTCGGCCCGGTCGCCACGCTGCTGCCCTACCGGGATACGGCCCATGCCCTCGACCTGGTGCGCCGTGGCCAGGGCTCGCTGGTGGCCTCGCTCTATGGCAGCGACGCGGCAGCGCTCGGCGCCGCCGCGCTGGAGCTGGCAGACAGCCATGGCCGCGTGCATGTGATTTCGCCCGACGTGGCGCAGCTGCATACCGGCCACGGCAACGTCATGCCGCAATCGCTGCACGGCGGCCCGGGCCGCGCCGGCGGCGGCGAAGAGCTGGGCGGCCTGCGCGCCCTGCACTTCTATCACCGCCGCAGCGCCATCCAGGCCAGCACCGCGGTGCTCGGCAGCCTGGCCTGACCTTGGCCTGAGCGATCCGGCCCACCGCTTTCCCGCGCCGCCACATCCGCATGGCGGCGCGCGGCACACCGTACACCAGCAACAGGGGAGACAACCCATGAACGCCACGCCCGCAGCGCCACCGGTCCGGCCACCCGGCACCCCCTTCAACTTTGCCGCGCACCTGCTCGACTGCAATCTCGCGCGCGCCGCCAAGGTGGCTTATGTCGACGACGACGGTTCGCTCACCTATGGCGAACTCGACCAGCAGGTGCGGCGCCTGGCCGCGGCGCTGCTCGGCGCCGGCATCCGCCGCGAGGAGCGCGCGCTGCTGCTGATGCACGACTGCACCGACTGGCCGGTGTGCTTTCTCGGCGCGATGTACGCCGGCATCGTCCCCGTTGCCGTCAACACCTTGCTGACCGCCGACGACTACGCCTACATGCTGCAGCACAGCCGCGCGCAGGCGGTGCTGGTATCGGCCGCGCTGCTGCCGGTTTTGCAGGAAGCACTGGCGCGGCCCGGGCACGAGGTGCGGCAGGTGCTGGTGTCGCGTGCGCAAGCAGCATTGCCCGAGGGCATGACGGCGCTGGAATCGGCGCTGGCCGCGCACGCTCCGCTGCCGGCGCCCGCCGCCACGGGTTGCGACGATCCCGGCTTCTGGCTCTACTCGTCGGGCTCGACCGGCCAGCCCAAGGGCGTGGTGCACAGCCACGGCAACCCGTACTGGACCGCGGCGCTCTATGCCGGGCCGGTGCTCGGCCTCACCGAGCAGGATGTGTGCTTCTCCGCGGCCAAGCTGTATTTCGCCTACGGGCTGGGCAACGGGCTCAGCTTTCCGCTCAGCGTCGGCGCCACGGTGGTGCTGATGGCCGAGCGGCCCACGCCCGATGCTACCTTCCGCCGCTGGCTGCAGCACCAGCCGACGGTGTTCTTCGGCGCGCCGACCGGCTATGCCGGCCTGCTCGCGTCGCCGGCGCTGCCGGCCCGCGCCGAGGTCGCGCTGCGGCTGTGCTCGTCGGCCGGCGAAGCGCTGCCGGCCGACCTCGGGGAGCGTTTCACCGCGCATTTCGGCTGCGAGATCATCGACGGCATCGGCTCCACCGAGATGCTGCATATCTTCCTGTCCAACCGTCCCGGCCAGGTACGCTACGGCACCACCGGCTGGCCGGTGCCGGGCTACACCATCGAGTTGCGCGACGAGGACGGCCGCCCCGTGCCCGACGGCGAGATCGGCGACCTGTATATCCAGGGCCCCAGCGCCGCGATGATGTACTGGGCCAACCGCGAGAAGTCGCGCGAGACCTTCCGCGGCGGCTGGACCAAGAGCGGCGACAAGTACGTGCGCAACGCCGACGGCAGCTACAGCTACGCCGGCCGCAGCGACGACATGCTCAAGGTCAGCGGCATCTACGTGTCGCCGTTCGAGGTCGAGGCCACGCTGGTGCAACACCCCGCGGTGCTCGAAGCCGCGGTGATCGGCGTGCCCGACCAGGACGGGCTGGTCAAGACCAAGGCCTTCGTGGTGCTGAAGGCCGGCGCGCAGCTGGGCGAGGACGAACTGAAGGCCTTCGTCAAGGAGCGCCTGGCGGCCTGGAAGTATCCGCGCACGATCGCCTTTGTCGAGGCGCTGCCCAAGACCGCCACCGGCAAGATCCAGCGCTTCATGCTGCGCGAACGAGAACTGCAGGCCGCCGCAGAGCGTGCCGCCGCGGTGGCGTGAGCGGCAACGCCGCCCCTGCCGCCACCTAACCATCCGGAGACAAACCATGCGTCAGATCGATGTCCACCAGCTGGCCGACACGGCCCGCTTCAACCGCTTCCATGCGCTGATCCTGTTCTGGTGCGCGCTCATCATCATCTTCGACGGCTATGACCTGGCCGTGGCCGGCATCGCGCTGCCGTCGATCATGAAGGAGATGGGCGTGAGCGCCACCAGCGCGGGCTTCATGGTCAGCTCGGCGCTGTTCGGCATGATGTTCGGCGCGATCTTTCTAGGCACCGTGGCCGACCGCATCGGGCGCCGCCGCGCCATCGCCATCTGCATCGCGCTGTTCAGCGTGTTCACCGCGGCGGCGGGCCTGACCAGCGATCCGGTCAGCTTCAGCATCACGCGCTTCCTGGCGGGGCTGGGCATCGGCGGGGTCATGCCCAACGTGGTGGCGCAGATGACGGAATATTCGCCGCGCAAGCTGCGCGGCACGCTGGTGACGCTGATGTTCAGCGGCTATTCGGTCGGCGGCATGCTGGCCGCGCTGCTGGGCAAGGGGCTGATCGAAAGCTACGGCTGGCAGTCGGTGTTCCTCGCCGCCGGCCTGCCGGTGCTGCTGATCCCGCTGGTGCTGCGCGCGCTGCCGGAGTCGATGCCCTACCTGATCCGCACCGGCCAGACCGCCGCGCTGCAATCCGTGGTATCGCGCCTGGTGCCGTCGCATCGCGCGCAAGTCGGCGACGTCTTTACGCTGGCTGCGGACGACAAGGCCGGCAGCACGCCGATCCGCCGCCTGTTCCAGGACGGCCGCGGCGTCAGCACGGTGATGTTCTGGGTCGCGTTCTTCATGTGCCTGTTCATGGTGTACGCGCTCAGCTCGTGGCTGGCCAAGCTGATGGCGGGCGCGGGCTACAGCCTGGGCTCGGCGCTGACCTTCGTGCTGGTGCTGAACTTCGGCGCGATGCTGGGCGCCATCGGCGGCGGCTGGCTGGCCGACCGGCTGCCGATCAAGCACGTGCTGATCGGCATGTATGCGCTGGCGGCGGTGTCGATCACGCTGCTGGGCTATCCGATGCCGAGCGCCGCGCTGTTCGTGGTGGTGGGCCTGGCGGGCGCGTCCACCATCGGCACGCAGATCGTCACCTATGCCTACGCGGGCCAGTTCTACCCGATGGCGGTGCGCGGCACCGGCATCGGCTGGGCCTCGGGCGTGGGCCGCAGTGGCGCCATCCTGGCCCCGATCGTGATTGGCGTGCTGGTCGGGATGTCGCTGCCGCTGCAGCAGAACTTCATGGCGATGGCGATCCCGGCGGTAATCGCGGCGGGTGCCGTATCGATGATCAACCACCGGAGGTCGGCCTCGGCGCAGGCGGAGGTCGAGCACGCGGCAGTGGCAGCCGCGGTGAAGCAGGCTTGAGCCTGAGCAGGCGCGTCGACATCGCCACGGCCTGCCCTCTCCCCCAGCCCCTCTCCCGCAAGCGAGAGAGGGGAGCAAACCGCCAGCTTGGCGAAGGGTGTTTTTACTTCCCGCCCTTCACCGTCGTATAGGCCGTGATCAGGTTGCGGTAGTCCGGGATGTGGTTCGAGAACAGCGTGCCCAGGCCTTCGATGTCGTTGCGCCAGTCGCGGTGCAGCTCGCAGGCCACGCCGAACCACGTCATCAGCTGCGCGCCGGCCTCGGACATCCGCCGCCACGCTGAATCACGCGTGATTTCATTGAAGGTGCCCGAGGCATCGGTCACGACGAACACTTCAAAGCCCTCTTCGATCGCCGCCAGCGCCGGGAACGCCACGCATACTTCCGTGACTACGCCGGCGATCAGCAACTGCTTCTTGCCGGTGGCGCGCACGGCCGCGACGAAATCCTCGTTGTCCCAGGCATTGATCTGGCCCGGGCGCGGGATGAACGGCGCATCCGGGAACATGGCCTTCAGCTCGGGCACCAGCGGCCCGTTGGGGCCGTCCTCGAAGCTGGTGGTCAGCACCGTCGGCAGCTTGAAGTACTTGGCCAGGTCGGCCAGCGCCAGCACGTTGTTCTTGAACTTGTCGGGCTCGATGTCCCGCACCAGCGACAGCAGGCCGGCCTGGTGGTCGACCATCAGCACGGCGGCCTGGGTCTTGTCCAGGCGCTTGTAGGGCTTACTCATGGCACGCTCCTGTGGAGAAATTGCGGGCGCTGCAAGGGATCCCTTGCAGCGCCCGCGTTGAGAGGCAGTGCCTACAGGTTAGGACGTTAACGCTGGGAGTCCAGTACCTCGTGCTTCTTCTCGACTTCCTGCGCCTTCATGTAGCTTTCGATCAGCAGCTGGTAGGCCGGGAAGATCTTGGTATAGACCTCGGCCCATTGCTGCGCGTCCGGGCGGTTCCAGCTCTGCTGCAGCTCCGACGCCACCGCGGCGGTGTCCATCGGCACCACGCCGGCCTGGACGATGCGCGCCAGCGTGATCTCCTGCGCCATCTTGGAATAGGTGCCGGAAGCGTCGACCACCGCGAACACCTTGTAGCCGTCGGCGACCGCGCTGATCGACGGGAACGCCATGCACACGCTGGTGATGGTGCCGGCAATGATCAGGGTCTTCTTGCCGGTCTCGCGCACGGCGTCGACGAAGTCGGGGTTGTCCCAGGCGTTGATCTCGCCCTTGCGCGCGACGTATTTGGCATGCGGCGCGTTCTCGTGGATCTCCGGGATCAGCGGGCCGTTGGGGCCCTGCGGCACGGACGCCGTAGTGATCACCGGCAGCTTGCACAGCGTCGCCATCCTGGCCAGTGCGGCGGCGCGCAGGCGCAGCTCTGGCATCGGCATGTCGCCCACGGTCTGGAACAGGCCACTCTGGTGGTCGATCAGCAGCATTGCCGTATCGGCGGGATCGATGGCCGGACGCTTGCCGTTGAAATTGGCGGGTGTGGTCATTGGGCATTCTCCTATGCGGTTGGCAAAACCGGCGGACCGGACCATCCGGAACCGACCGTGTTGCGGAAGCATAGGACTTGGCAAATCCGCCCGGTAGACCGGAAAATCTGCCCTCAGCGTCCTACTGGCAGGACGACAGGAGCCGCCGTTGCATCCGGACCTCAATGACCTGTACTACTTCGCGCAGGTGGTCGACCACCAGGGCTTTGCCCCGGCCGGCCGCGTGCTGGGCATTCCCAAGTCCAAGCTCAGCCGGCGCGTGGCGCTGCTGGAAGAGCGCCTGGGCGTGCGCCTGATCCAGCGCTCGACGCGGCGCTTCTCGGTAACCGAACTGGGACAGACCTATTACGCCCACTGCAAGGCCATGCTGGTCGAGGCCGAGGCCGCGCAGAGCGCGATCGAGCAAAGCCGCGCCGAGCCCAGCGGGCTGGTGCGCATGACCTGCCCGGTGGCCCTGCTGCATGCGCACGTGGGCGAGATGGTGGCCGACTTCATGGCGGCCAATCCCAAGGTGATCGTGCACCTGGAGGCCACCAACCGGCGCGTCGACGTGGTGGCCGAGGGCATCGACCTGGCCGTGCGCGTGCGCGTGCCGCCGCTGGAAGACAGCGACCTGGTGATGCGGGTGCTGGCGCAGCGCGCCTGGTGCTTTGTCGCCAGCCCGGCGCTGCTGGCCAGGCACGGACCGCTGCTGGCGCCGGCGGACCTGAACGCCCTGCCCACGCTGGACCTGGGACCGCCGCGCCCGTCGCACACCTGGTCGCTGTACGGGCCCGGCGGCGCCAGCGCCGACCTGCATCACAAGCCCCGGCTGGTCACCGACGACATGATCATGCTGCGCACCGCGGCAATGGCCGGCGCGGGCGTCGTGCAACTGCCGGTGATGATGATGACCGACCAGCTGCGCGATGGCCGCCTGGTCAAGGTGCTGCCAGAATGGGCGGTCAAGGGCGGGGTGATCCACGCCGTGTATCCGTCGCGGCGCGGGCTGCTGCCGTCGGTGCGCGAGCTGATCGATTTCCTGTCGCAGCGCTTCGCGCAGATCAATGAATCCTGAGGCGGCGGCGCGCCCCCGCTACGGGCAGTGGCCGTCACGCGGGCGGCCTTGGCCCGAAAGTGGTATTATCCACGTTCCCATGTACAGACCGGATCGGCAACGCCCGCCTTCTGTGCATCTGCCGCAGACCTCTCTGCTGTAAGCACTTCAGTAGCGGCATATCAGGCGCAAACCCGGGCCGACACCCGTTGCGTCCTCGGGCCGACAGCCCATCACCCTTTTCCGACCAGCGGCTGGTCCGCTCCGCGACGAGCGCCCGTACCCTGCCCCCGGTACGCCGGCGCTTCGGCTTGCGCAGGCATGGTCCACTTCACGCCAGATGCAACGCCCGTGCTGCCGCGCGGGCCCGATGCTGGCACATCGCAACGGCTGACGGCCGCCACCGCGCCACGTGCCGCATCGGCATGCCGATGCCCGCGCTGCCGACGGCTGCGCCCTAGAACAGGTAACACATTGAATCGAGTCAACTCCATCCAGCACAGCCCTTATACCGTTTCCGTCTATCCGATCGAGCAGGAACCCGGCCTCTGGTTCGCGACCTACATGATTGCGGAATACCGCAACGGCGCCGAACACATCGTGGCCAACGTGGCCATGCGCCATGACACCCACCGCTCCGAAGCCCGCGCCAGGCAGGCAGCGCGCCGCGCCGGCGAACATGCCGCGGCGCGCCTGCGCCGGCAATAGGCCGCGCCGCAAGCCGCCTCGTCAGTCCCATCCCATCGGCCCGCCGCTATCCGGCTGGCCGCCACCACGGCACGCGCACAAGCCGCGCGGCTACAGCAAGGAGCTCCCTTGGCAAAAGAAGAACTGGTCGAATTTGGCGGCAAGGTGTCGGAAGTGCTGCCCGACAACCGCTTTCGCGTGATCCTGGAAAACGGCTTCGAAGTCTGGGCGTATTCGTCCGGGCGGCTGAAGAAGAACCGTATCCGCGTGCTGGCGGGCGACCGTGTCACGCTGGAGATGTCGCCCTATGACCTGACCAAGGGCCGCATCAATTACCGGCACAAGTCCTAGCCGGCACAAGTCCTGGCCGGCACCACTTCGCCATGGCATGCGCCGCGCCGGCGCGTGCCGTCCCGCAACGCTCTATCCCTCAATCCAGGAGAATCGATCATGTCCGTCATCGAAGAATGGGAAGCCCTGCACTTGACGCCAGAAGGCTGGCAGCCGGGCAGCTACCGGCACGCGCCCTGGCAAGCCGTGGAAATCGCACCGCCCGCGGCGGGCGTGCTGACCGTCAGGCGCCACGTGACGGCCACCTATTGCGGTCCGTCACGCGCGGTGGAAAACCGTACTCCGGAGATCACGGACATGGCGCTGATCGAAGCGCTGCTGGAGCGCCACGGGGATCCCGTGTTCCGGATCTGACGCCACGCGGCGTTCCGCGCAGCCGCCTACCGTTGCCGCTGGCGCGCTGACACGTCAGCCAAGCACGCGCACATGCGGCCGGGCCGTCCTGAGCCCGGCGCCGACCGTGCGCAACTCGCCGTCCCACGGGGCGGCGGCCAGGTCCAGCACATAGTCGCCCTCGCGCGCCTTGTCGTGCAGCTGGTCGCGCACCACCTGGCCGATGGCCAGGCGGCACAGCGCCTCGCCATTGGTGGCAAGCTGGCCGCGCAATGCGGCCGGGTCGGTCAGCACGCCGAACGAACGCCTCCCCACGCCGACGAAGCTGGTGAACAGCACGCCGGTGGGACGCTCGGCATCGATAAAGCAGATGGCCACGTGATAGGTGGTGCCTTTGCCCTCGCCGGGCAACGTGCACAGAAAACCGGATGATCCCGTACGTATGTCCATGAACGGACTCCTTGCAGTCTGACGGATGGCGCCGCGCGCCTCCGGTTGCGCAACGGGCCGGATCGACCGGCACGCTGCAAACACCGGCGCCCTATAGCGACCCTACAGCGACGCCCTACAGCGACGCCACGGATTCGCCGGCAACCAGCCCGTTGATGATGTCTTCGCCGAACTGCAGCGCGCCGCGGCGCGCCGAGCCGATGTTCTCCCAGCGCGACTGGCCCAGCGGGAACACGCGTGCATGGTCCTCGCCCGGGCGATAGCCTTCGCGGCAGATCACGATCGAAGCCTGGAAACTGTTGTCGGGCCGGGTGCGCGGCCAGGCCTGCTCGGGCCGGTTGCGGTAGACCAGCGGGTACAGGTCAAAACCCTTGTAGCTGGCAAAGGGCGTGCTGCCGGGAACATTGTTGCCGGGACTGCGGCTGGGACTGCTGTCGCTCACGACGGCTCCATGCGGCATGATGCCGCGTCGATGGGAAGAGAAATGCAGGAACGGCGCCGGGGTTAGTTCAGGACGCCGGCAATCCGGACGAGGTCACCGACACCCCGGGCACTGCGCCGTTGATGATGGCTTCGGCATAGCGCAGCGCACCACGGCGGGCGCCGCCGACGTTGTCCCACGGCGTGGCATCCAGGCGGAACGTGCGCGCCTGCGCGCCTTCCGGCGACTCGCCCTCGAGACAGATCACCACCGCCGCATCGAACGAGCGGTCGGGCCGCGGCTCGGGCCACACGCGCGTGATGGTGTGCTTGTACACCAGGGGATAGAGGTCGTACCCCTTGTAAGTCGCAGCTGGATAGATATCCATGGCAGCCTCCGGCGGAATGGTGGTGTTGCCCCCACTCTACGCCTGTTGAGGGCCGCGCAGTGGCTTTATTTCGCCATCGGCCGGCATCATGCCGGGCAAAACGAAAAAGCTCCGCCACGGCGGAGCTTTTCTTATCAAACTGGCGCCGGGGCGCTCAGCTCAACTCGGTTCGGCGCGCTCAGATCGGCTCGATCTTGGTCGCGGCCGGGCCCTTCTGGCCGACGCCGGCGACGTAACGCACCTTCTGGCCTTCTTGCAGCGACTTGAAACCGCTGCCCTGGATTTCGGAGAAGTGCGCGAACAGGTCGTTGCCGCCTGCATCAGGCGTGATGAAGCCAAAACCCTTCGAATCGTTGAACCACTTGACGGTACCGGTTTCCATGTTGGATTCCTCAAAAAGTATTTCTTGCCTGGCAAAAGCGCCGGCAAGGCATGACGATCAAGGAAGTAACTTGGAGAATAAGTGGCGCCGTGTGGGCAAGCACCTGGACTTCGAGATTGCTGCTTGAAAGACCTGCACTCACCCTTATACAGGTGCCCCCGCCCCGGGTCAATGCACTTCGCCAGATCGGCAGGAAATTGCGGCAATAAGCGTCGCAGGCGCTGGCTGCGGGCCGCGCTGTCCGTGCGTGCTACAGTGCCGCATCGAATGGAAAAGAACGAATGACACTCTGCCCTGCCTGCCAGGCCATCGAACGCCACCGCCGCGGTGCCCCCGGGCACGCCGCGCTGCGCATCACCGACACCCAACGCATCAAGCCGCCCGGGTCGGCCGCGGTGACCATCAGCACCTTTGTGTGCCAGGACTGCGGCGCGCGCTGGACTTACCGGGACCAGAAAAAAGGCACCGAACAAGGCTGGGAAATACAACCGGACACATAGAACAACCGGACACTTAGACCGGCCCTGAAAAGAAAAAACCCCGGAGACCTCGTCCCCAGGGTTTCGAGCCTGCTCCGGCCCGTCATGCGGGCCGGCTTCCATCAGGCCGTGACCGAGGCCAGCGCGGCGTTCAGCGTCTGGCTCGGGCGCATCGCGGCGCTGAGCTTGGCGGCGTCCGGCTGGTAGTAGCCGCCGATGTCCACCGGCTGGCCCTGCACCGCGGCGAGTTCGCCGACGATCTTCTGCTCGTTGTCGGTCAGCGTCCTGGCCAGCGGCGCGAACCTGGCCGCCAGTTCCGCGTCGTCCGACTGCGCGGCCAATTCCTGGGCCCAGTACATCGCCAGGTAGAACTGGCTGCCGCGGTTGTCGAGCTGGCCGGTCTTGGGCGACGGGCTCTTGTTGTTGTCGAGCAGCTTGCCGGTGGCGGCATCCAGCGTCCTGGCCAGGATCTTGGCCTTCGCATTGCCGGTCTTGATGCCGACGTCTTCCAGCGACACCGCCAGCGCGAGGAACTCGCCCAGCGAATCCCAGCGCAGGTGGTTCTCTTCCACCAGTTGCTTGACGTGCTTCGGAGCCGAGCCGCCGGCGCCGGTTTCATACATGCCGCCGCCGGCCATCAGCGGCACGATCGACAGCATCTTGGCGCTGGTGCCCAGTTCCATGATCGGGAACAGGTCGGTCAGGTAGTCGCGCAGGATGTTGCCGGTCACCGAGATGGTGTCGAGGCCGCGGATCACGCGCTCCAGCGTGTAGCGCATGGCGCGCACCTGCGACATGATCTGGATGTCCAGGCCGCTGGTGTCGTAGTCCTTCAGGTAGGTCTCGACCTTCTTGATCAGTTCGGCCTCGTGCGGACGGTACGGGTCCAGCCAGAACACGGCCGGCATGCCCGAGTTGCGCGCGCGCGTGACGGCCAGCTTGACCCAGTCGCGGATCGGCGCGTCCTTGACCTGGCACATGCGCCAGATGTCGCCCTGCTCGACGTTCTGCGTCAGCAGCACTTCACCGGTGGCCAGGTCGACAATGTTGGCGACGCCGTCTTCGGCGATCTCGAAGGTCTTGTCGTGCGAACCGTACTCTTCCGCCTTCTGCGCCATCAGGCCGACGTTGGGCACGGTGCCCATGGTGGTCGGGTCGAAGTTGCCGTTGGTCTTGCAGAAGTTGATGATCTCCTGGTAGATCCGGGCGAAGGTGCTTTCCGGGATCACCGCCTTGGTGTCCTTCGGACGGCCGTCGGCACCCCACATCTTGCCGCCGATGCGGATCATGGCCGGCATCGAGGCATCGACGATCACGTCGTTGGGTGCGTGCAGGTTCGAGATGCCCTTGGCCGAATCCACCATCGCCAGTTCCGGGCGATGCTCATGGCAGGCATGCAGGTCGCGGATGATCTCTTCGCGCTTGGAGCTGGGCAGCGACTCGATCTTCTCGTACAGGTTGACCAGGCCGTTGTTGACGTTGACGCCCAGTTCGTCGAACAGCGCGCCGTGCTTGGCGAAGGCTTCCTTGTAGAAGATCTTGACGGCGTGGCCGAACACGATCGGATGCGACACCTTCATCATGGTCGCCTTGACGTGCAGCGACAGCATCACGCCGGTGGCGCGGGCGTCTTCGAACTGCTCTTCATAGAAGGCGCACAGGGCCTTCTTGCTCATGAACATGCTGTCGATGATCTCGCCGTCCTGCAGCGATACCTTGGGCTTGAGCACGATGGTCTTGCCGCTCCTGGTGATCAGCTCCATCTTGACGTCGCGGGCCTTGTCCAGCGTCATCGACTTCTCGCCGTGGTAGAAGTCGCCGTGCTTCATGTGGGCCACGTGGGTGCGCGAGGCCATGCTCCACTCGCCCATGCTGTGCGGGTGCTTGCGCGCGTAGTTCTTGACCGCGGCCGGGGCGCGGCGGTCGGAGTTGCCTTCGCGCAGGACCGGGTTCACGGCCGAGCCCAGGCACTTGGAATAGCGCTTCTGGATCGCCTTTTCCTCGTCGGTCTTGGGATCT
This sequence comes from Cupriavidus sp. WGlv3, assembly GCF_023952475.1. Taxonomy (GTDB): domain Bacteria; phylum Pseudomonadota; class Gammaproteobacteria; order Burkholderiales; family Burkholderiaceae; genus Cupriavidus; species Cupriavidus phytorum. Next base: position 47,794 of record NZ_JALHRX010000008.1, on the reverse strand, counting down.
TCCGGATAGTCGGGCACCTTGTAGCCCTTGCCCTGCAGTTCGCGGATGGCGCTGACCAGCTGGTGCACCGAGGCCGAGATGTTGGGCAGCTTGATGATGTTGGTGTCCGGCAGCTGCGTCAGCTTGCCCAGCTCGGCCAGGTTGTCCGGCACGCGCTGCGCTTCGGTCAGGAATTCGGCAAACTCGCCCAGGATCCGGCCCGCCACCGAGATATCGCTGGTGGTCACGTTGATGCCGGCCGGCTTGGTGAAGGTCTGGATGATCGGGAGGAACGCACTGGTCGCCAGCAGCGGGGCTTCGTCGGTCAGCGTGTAGATGATGGTGGGTTGCTGGGTACTCATTGCTTCTCTCAGATCCTCTATCGGTGGGTGGGACTTCTGCCTGCCGGGTCACGGTCAGGGCAACAAACTAGGCGAAAAGTAGAATTTTGCCTCAGTTTGCTTTCAGGAATCTGAAAAACCACCGCATCCGGGGCGGCAATCGGGCAGAAATTTGGGTTGGCACCCGGCTTGCGGCGCCGGATGGCGTTCGTTGCACCTGAACGGTGCCGACCAGGCGGCGGCTCTAATTATTTAGGGACGGGCAAGCGCCCGCCGACTGGCCGGCAAGTGCCACCCACGGATCACTTCCGCACGGGCGGGGGCACTAGCCCTCTCCCTCCCGGGGAGAGGGAAAAACCGGCGGCTGGCCCGTCAGGCCGCCAGCCTGAACGTCGCCACCGCCTCCTTCAGCCGCTGTGCCTGTTCCTCCAGCGAACCCGCCGCCGCCGCGGCCTCTTCCACCAGTGCCGCGTTCTGCTGCGTCACCGTATCCATCTGCGTCACGGCCTGATTCACCTGCTCGATGCCCGAGCTCTGCTCGGCCGACGCGGCGCTGATCTCGCCCATGATGTCGGTCACGCGCCTGACCGCGGCGACGATCTCTTCCATGGTCTGGCCCGACTGTGTCACCAGCATCGAGCCCTTTTCGACGCGATCGACCGAATCGCCGATCAGCGCCTTGATCTCCTTGGCCGCGGTCGCGCTGCGTTGCGCCAGCGTGCGCACTTCGCCGGCCACCACGGCAAAGCCCCGGCCCTGCTCGCCGGCGCGCGCGGCTTCCACCGCGGCATTGAGCGCCAGGATATTGGTCTGGAACGCAATGCCCTCGATCACGGCGATGATGTCGACCACCTTCTTCGACGCGCCGTTGATCTCTTCCATGGTTTCGGCCACCTTGCCCGCGACTTCACCGCCCTTGGCGGCGATATCCGAGGCGTTGACCGCGAGCGTGCTGGCCTGGCGCGCGTTGTCGGCGTTCTGGCGCACGATGCTGGTCAGTCGTGATGCCGCGGGTCAGCCAGAACGCGAACGCGATGCCGATCCCCAGCACCACCACGCCCAGCCCGATCAGGCTGTTGCGCGCATTGACATAGATGGCGTTGATCTCGCGCGCGGTGGCGTCGATGCTGGCGCGCTGGATGTCGAGCAGCTTCTGGATCTCGGCCAGGTAGGCGTCGCCGGCGGGTACGAATTCCTGCTCCAGCACCTGGTTGGCTTCCTCGGTCAGGCCTTCCTGCTTGAGTTTGGTGATCTTGTCGCGGCCGTTGTTGTAGGGGTCGCGCACGCTCAGGATCTTCTGGAACGCGGCCTTTTCCTGCTCGGAGCCGAGCATCGGCTGCAGCTTGTCGCGCAGCTGCGCAATGCCTTCGATCGAAGCCTTGGTCTCGGCGGCAAAGAACTGGCCCAGCGACGGGTCGGCGCTGCGCGCCACCGCGGTGGTACGGCGCACGCTGGTATGCATGAGGCGGTACCAGTCGCTGACCAGCCGCTCCTTGGTCAGCGGCTGCTGCATCATTGCGTGCGTGCGCTCGGCCACCTGCTGCAGTCGCAGCATGCCCAAGCCCGTCATCAGCGCCGCAAGCAGCAATACCACCCCAAAACCGATGCCGAGGCGAACCCCGATACCTAGATTCTTCATTTCTTCTACCTGATTAGCATTGGTCATGGCGAAGTGCTGCCGCGCGTGAAACGGCTCGGCGCAACGCTCTTCGCTCTCATCGTCCGCAGGTGGGCCGGGTGGGGCCGACGCACAGGCGGGCTATGGATGCCAACGGCAGCGGCGGCGGTAACTTTAGGGTCTTCCTCGATTGACGGCCAGAAGTGTGCGGATACCGGCTATAGTGGACAGGATGCCGGCCAAAGGGCACACCACCCCCGCCGGCCGACCTGCCAGTCCTTCCACCAGGAGACCCAGCATGGCCACGCCTCCCAATCCCTTTGCCGATTTCACCAGGATGATGGAACAGTTCCGCCTGCCGGGCGTGGACATGAGCGCGGTGGTCGAAGCGCGCCGCAAGGACATCGAGGCCCTGACCGAGGCCAACCGGCTGGCCTATGAAGGCATGCAGGCCATCGTGAGGAAGCAGCAGGAGATCTTCGCCCAGACCATGCAGCAGCTGCAGGCGGCCGCGCAGCAGTACGGCACGGCGGCCAACCCGGCCGAGGCCATGGCCAGGCACAGCGAGTTCGTGCAACAGCAGTTGCACCAGGCGCTGGAGAATATGCGCGCGCTCGCCGAGACCGCGCAGAAGGCGCAAGCCGAGGCGCTTGCCGTGATCAGCAAGCGCGCCGAACAGAACGTGAAGGAGGCTGGCGAGATCCTCCAGCCGAAAACGAAACCGCGCGGCTAGCGCCGCTCAGGCAAGACCTGGCCCACCGCCTCGACCAGGCGGGCATGCGCGGCCAGGTCCACCGGCCGGTGCTTGACCCTGGTACTGGCCGGGTTGTTGCCCAGGTAGTTGCCGTTCTTCCAGTCCCGCGCCGGCCGCACCGGCCGCGGCGCGAAGCCGCCGCCGCAATTCGGGCAGACATTGCCGAGCAGTTCGACGCAGCCCGCGCAGAAGGTGCATTCGAACGAGCAGATGCGCGCTTCGGCGGAATCCGGCGGCAGGGGCTTGTTGCAGTGTTCGCAGCCTGGTCTGAGTTCCAGCATGGCGCATGGCTCCTTTTCTGGATGAGCGGTTCGGGACCGCCATCCTAGCCGGATTCCGCGCGGCCGGCATGGCGCCGGCCGCTGCTTTCACGTCAGATCACGCCTTGCGCCAGCATGGCGTCGGCCACCTTGACGAAGCCGGCGATGTTCGCGCCTTCGACGTAGTTGATGTAGCCATCCGCCTTCTGGCCGTGGTGGATGCAGTTCTGGTGGATGTCCTTCATGATCGCGTGCAGCTTCTCGTCGACCTCGGCATGGTGCCAGGACAGGCGCATCGCGTTCTGCGACATCTCCAGGCCGGAGGTGGCCACGCCGCCGGCGTTGCTGGCCTTGCCCGGCGCGTACAGGATCTTCGCGTCGACAAAGCGGTCCACCGCTTCCAGCGTCGACGGCATGTTGGCGCCTTCGGCCACGCAGATCACGCCGTTGCCCAGCAGGGTCTCGGCGTCGTTGCCGTCGAGTTCGTTCTGCGTCGCGCACGGCAGCGCCACGTCGGCGGGCACGTGCCAGGGGGTGCGGCCGGCTTCGAAGGTCATGCCGTGGCGTGCGGCAAAGTCCGACAGGCGGCCGCGCTCTTCATTCTTGAAGGCCATCACTTCGGCCAGCTGCTCGGTGGTCATTCCCTGCGGGTAGTGCAGCACGCCGCCGGAGTCGGACAGCGTCAGCACCTTGGCGCCCAGTTCGATGGCCTTCTCGGCCGCGTACTGCGCCACATTGCCCGAGCCGGAGATCAGCACGCGCAGCCCGTCGAAGCCGCGCCCGCGACGATGCAGCATTTCCTGGGCGAAGTAGACGGTGCCGTAGCCGGTCGCTTCCGGGCGCATCAGGCTGCCGCCGTAGGCCAGGCCCTTGCCGGTGAACACGCAGGCCGACTGGTTCGACAGCTTCTTCATCATGCCCGCCATGAAGCCGACCTCGCGCGCGCCCACGCCGATGTCGCCGGCCGGGATGTCGGTATCCGGGCCCAGGTGGCGGTACAGCTCGGTCACCAGCGCCTGGCAGAAGCGCATCACTTCAGCGTCGGACTTGCCCTTGGGATCGAAGTCCGAGCCGCCCTTGCCACCGCCCATGGGCAGCGTGGTCAGCGCGTTCTTGAAGGTCTGCTCGAAGCCCAGGAACTTCAGCACCGACAGGTTCACGGTCGGGTGGAAGCGCATGCCGCCCTTGAACGGGCCGATGGCGGAGCTGTGCTGCACGCGGAAGGCGCGGTTGACCTGCACGCGGTTCTGGTCATCGGTCCACGCCACGCGGAACTGGATCACGCGCTCGGGCTCCACCAGCCGCTCGAGCAGGGCCTCGTCGGCGTAGCGCGGATTGCGCTCGACGAACGGCCACAGCGTCATCATGACTTCCTTCACGGCCTGGAGGAATTCGGGTTGATTGGGGTCGCGGCGGGCAACCCCCGCCAGAAATGCTTCAAGGGAAGGAGAATTCACGGATGTCTCTTGCTGTGCTGGAGTGGCAGGATCCGGCAGCCTTGCCGGCTGGATGCCGGTCTGCGGTGCCGTCTGGCGTTGCGCCGATGGAAGGTGGGTCGCCTCCGGTTTATCGGACGGGCACGGCTGACCGTGCCGGTCCGACAACCCAGCACTTTAGCACCGCCATGGGGCACACGACAGTCAAAACACCTGTGACAGCGGCGTCAAAGCCGCATTTCGGTGCGCGGCCGGACGGATTTGCGTGCGATCAGCGGACATGGCGGTCCACCAGCCGATGCCCGGCCGTCAGGCAATCAGCAGCTTGTTGCCCCGTTCCTTCAGCGCCGCGCCCAGCTCGGGCTCCGGCGCCATGTCGGTTATCACCCAGGCCGCCAGCTCGGCATGCTTGATGGTGACGCCGGTGTTGCGGCCGAACTTGGTGTGGTCGGCGACCACGCAGGCCACGTCGGCGGCCAGCAGCATGCGGCTGCGCAGCTCGGCCGCGGCGCGCGAGAAATCGCAGATCTCGCCGCGCGGGGTGATGCCGCCGATGCCGATAAAGGCGAAGTCGGTGTGGTAGCGCGACAGCTGCTCGATGGTGTCCCAGCCGTGGGTGGCGTCTTCGTTGTCCTGCAGCTCGCCGCCCAGCACGATCACGCGGTTGCCGTTGCGCCGGCCCAGCAGCTGGGCGATGGCGAGGTCATTGGTGTAGACCAGCAGGTTGTGGTGCCCGTGCAGCGCCTGCGCCACCGCATGCGTGGTGGTGCCGTAGTCCAGGATCAGCGAGGCACCGTCGCGCACCAGCTCGGCCGCGCGCACGCCGATGGCGCGCTTGCCCTCGGCATTGACCTGCGCGCGGGTCTGGGTATCGGGCTCGGTCCGGTCGGGCGCCAGCGCGCCGCCGTGGGTCAGCACCAGCAGCCCGCGCGTGGCCAGCGCGTTGAGGTCGCGCCGGATGGTCTCGCGCGATACGTCGAGCTCGCTCACCAGCTCGCTGATGGCCAGCGCGCCGGTCGCGGACAGCTGGTCGAGGATGTATTTCTGCCGTTGTTCGGCGAGCACAGGGACTCCGGGAGGATCGGGGACTTGGGGGCTGATTCTAGCGCAGCCTATCCTTGGCGTGCGAAGGCACCCTGCCCTGCAAACGACCGCTGGCAGGCTCCCTCTCCCGCTTGCGGGAGAGGGTTGGGGAGAGGGCCGAAGCCTCCACGAAGTGAGGGCTGTCGTGATTGCCAGCGCCGGCCCTCTCCCCCGGCCCCTCTCCCGCACGCGGGAGAGGGGAGCAAACCAGCGTCCGGGCCATGCCTTCAGTGCCTCACCCCCACGGCAACGTAATCGTCTTCAGGTTGGTAAAACTCTTCGCCGCCTCCTGCACCCCCTCCTTGTAGCCCAGCCCCGAATCCTTGATCCCGCCGAACGGCGTCAGCTCGATGCGGTAGCCAGGCACTTCCCACAGGTTGACGGTGCCCACATGCAGCGAATTGGCGATCCTGGTGAAGGCCTCGATATTGTTGGTGCACACCCCCGACGACAGCCCGAACGCGGTGCCGTTGGAAATCCGGATGGCATCGTCCACGTCACGGAAAGTGATGATCGGCGAGACCGGACCGAAGGTTTCCTCGCGCACCACCGTCATCGCCGGGTCGACGCGATCGATCACGGTGGGCGCGTAGCTGGCGCCGTTGCGCTGGTTGCCGACCAGCAGCCGCGCGCCCTGCGCGACCGCCTCGTTGACGCGCGCCTCGAACAGCATGGCCGCCTCTTCGTCGATGACGGTGCCCATGTCGACGCCGCGGTCCATCGGGTCACCGTACTTCCACGCGCGGGTCTTCTCCACCACCAGTTCGGTAAAGCGCGCCGCCACGGCCTGGTGCACCAGCATGCGCTTGACCGCGGTGCAGCGCTGGCCGGAGTTCTTGTACGAGCCCTGCACCGCCAGATCGGAGGCACGGTCGAGGTCGGCGTCGTCCAGCACGATCAGCGGGTCGTTGCCGCCCAGCTCCAGCACCACGCGCTTGTAACCGGCCTTGCTGGCGATGTACTTGCCGATCGCCACGCCGCCGGTAAAGGTGACCAGGTCCACCGCCGGGTGCGTGATCAGCTCGTCGGCAATCTCGCGCGGATCGCCGGTCACCACCTGGAACATCTGCGGCGGCAGGCCGGCTTCGTACAGCAGGTCGGCCAGGTAGAACGCCGACAGCGGCACCTTTTCCGACGGCTTGAGCACCATGCGGTTATTGGTGGCGATCGATGGCGCCACCTTGTGCGCGACCTGGTTCATCGGGTGGTTGAACGGCGTGATCGCGCTGATCACGCCCATCAGCGGCTCGCGCTGGGTCATCACGCGGCGCTTCTTGCCGTGCGGCGTCAGGTCGCACGAGAACAGCTGGCCGTCGTCGCGCAGCGCCTCGGTGGCGGCAAAGCCCAGCACGTCGGCGACGCGGCCGATCTCGTACAGCGAATCCTTCTTGGACAGGCCGGATTCCAGCGTAATCAGGTCCGACGCCTCCTCGGTGCGCTCGCGCAGCAGCGCCGCGGCGCGGTTGAGGATGGCGGCGCGCTCGTAGCGCGTCAGGGTGGCGCGGTAGGCCTGGCCCACCTCGAAGGCGCGGCGCACGTCTTCGAGCGTGGCCTTGGGCACGGTGCCCACCAGCGCGCCGTCGAACGGATTGCGCACTTCGATCACGCGCTCGCGCACGATCTTCTGGCCGTCGATGCGCAGCGCCTCGGCGCGGAAATGCGGGCTGACGGCGCCAGCGGGAAATTGGGGGGCGTTCATGGGTCTCCTCCGGAAGATGCGTGCTCAGTTCAGGCGGCGGCCTGAACCGACAGATGCGATGCAGGCGTTCAGTGCAGGTGGTTCAACGCGACATCGAAGATGTCGAAATTGCGCAGCACGGCCTTGCCGGGAATGCCGGCGGTGGCGCGGTTGAACACCAGCGGCACGGTCTGCTCCGACACGCCACCGTGCGAGCGCAGCGGCGCGTCGAGGCCGGACAGGTCATGGCGGCTGCGGCTGGTGCCCAGCACCACGTGCTTGTCGCTGGTGACCACCAGGTCGCCGACGCGGTCGGACGGCAGCTCGAAGCGCGCGCAGGCGTCGGCGTTGGTCAGCACGCTTTCCACGCCCTGCAGGTCCGACAGGCGCGCCTGGATCGCGGCGGCGTCGGCATCGTCGGGCAGGTAGATGGTGGCGTAGGAGCCCAGCGCGCCGTGGTGAACCACGTACGGGTCGGTGATCGGCAGGATCACGCGCGCGCCGCCCTCCTCCACGCCGCGGCCCAGCCAGGCATCCAGCTGGTCTTGCAGGTAGATCACGTTGGGCGCCTTGGTGGCCTCGTCATGCTTGGCGTTCATGCCGTGGTCGGCGGTCAGCGCCACCACGCAGCCGAGTTCGTCCAGCCGCGCCAGGTACTGGTCCATCATCGCGTAGAAGGCATTGGCACCGTCCGAGCCGGGCGCGAACTTGTGCTGGATATAGTCGGTGGTGGACAGGTACATCAGGTCCGGGCGGCGCGTTTCCATCAGGCGCACGCCGGCGGCGAAAACGAATTCGGACAGCTCGGCGCTATAGACGTCCGGCACCGGCATGCCCACCAGATCGAGCACGCCGTCGATGCCGTTCTCCGCCACGGTGGCCTGGTCGGCCTTCTCCGACGAGAAGCAGATGCCCTGCATGCCGTGGCCCAGCAGCCGGCGCAGCTTGTCCTTGGCGGTGACCACCGCGACGCTGGCGCCGGCCTCGGCAAAGGCGGCCAGGATGGTGCCTGCACGCAGGTACTTGGGGTCGTTCATCATCACTTCCTCGCCGCGCCCGCCGTTGGCGCTGCGGTCAAAGAAGTAGTTGCCGCAGATGCCGTGGACCGCGGGCGGCGCGCCGCAGACGATGGAAAGGTTGTTGGGGTTGGTGAAGGTCGGCACCACGCACGCGCCGCGGAAGGCGGAACCGGCCTCCAGCAGCCTCTTCAGGTAAGGCGCGCGGCCGCTGGCCGCGGCGGCTTCCAGGTAATCGAACTCGCAGCCGTCGACGCAGACCACCACGACGGGCTGCTGCATCCAGCGATAGCTGCGCTGGTTGACGGTGATGGTGCGGGCGTTGGTATCGGGCATGGTCGGTTCCTGTGCGGGATCGCGGTCGGTAAGGCGGTAGCAGCGGGGGGATTCGGTCAGGCTTGGTCAGTTTCAGGCGGCGCCATCGGTGCCGGTGCCGGGGCCTGCCGGGGCCACCGCGGCATGCATGCGTGCGCGGCCGCGCTCGACATGCTCGCGCATCAGGCGCGCGGCCAGTTCGCCGTCGCGCGCGGCAATCGCCGAGACGATGGCGCGGTGCTCGCGGGTGGAATCGGGCATGGCGGCGTGGCTGCGCGACAGCGCCTCGCGCCGGAACAGCGTCAGTTCCTTGACCAGGCGCCGGTAGGTCTCCAGCAGCTTGCGGTTGCCGGCCAGCTCGACCATGCGGTCGTGGAAGGTCAGGTTCAGCCGCGTGTATTCATCGACATCGCGCGCCTCGCTCGCCGCGTCGAGCGCCTCCACCAGGGCGCGCAGCTCGCGCAAGCTCTCGGGCGTGATGCGGGCGGCCAGCTGCCGGCCGATGAATTCGTCCAGCACCGCGCGCAGTTCATAGATCTCATCGGCTTCCTCCACCGAGATGGCACGCACATACACGCCGCGGTTCTTCTCGGTGCGCAGCAGGCCGGCCTGCTCCAGCGCGCGAAATGCCTCCCGCACCGGACCGCGCGACACATTGAGCTGCCCGGCGACTTCGATCTCGTTGAGCTTGGCGCCGGGTGCCAGTTCGCCGGACATGATCCGCAACTCCAGTTCGCGCTGCACCAGGGTGGTCAGCGACTGGCTCTGCAGGATGGTGATTTCGCTCGCCAGCGGGGCTTGGCGTGACATGAACACTCCCGTTTGTGACGGATTCAGCAGTATCGAAAATCCTTATTGCCATTAAAGCAAGCGGTTTGTATATTGTCAACAATCAAGACATCGGCGCAGTCAGATGGGTGACGAAGCAAGCGCAAAAGGTTTGGCATATGTCTTGCAAGTGTTGCAGCACAAGGGTTTTACGGCGATTCGATGTTGTGCAGCCCGCCCCATGACATTGCAACAGATTCACCACATTGACACATTTCTACACCTACAATGCCGGAAGGAGTCCCCATGCAACCGTCCTTCACCACCACCCTGCGCACCGCCGCCACCCTGTTTGCGCTAGCCGCCTCCGGCACCGCGCTGGCCCAGAAGACCACGCTCACCGTCTATACGGCGTGGGAAACCGAGACCCTCAAGCCCTATGCCGAAGGCTTCGCCAAGGTGGCGCCCGATATCGAGCTGAAATACGTGCGCGATTCCACCGGCGTGATCACCGCCAAGGCACTGGCCGAGAAAGCCAACCCGCAGGCCGACGTGATCGCCGGGCTGGCGGCGTCGAGCCTGGAACTGCTCAAGCAGGAAGGGATGCTCGCGCCCTACACCCCCAAGGGCTTCGAGAAGCTGACGCGCGACTACAGCGACAAGGCCACGCCGCCGTCGTGGGTGGGCCTGGATGTTTGGGGGGCGACCATCTGCTTCAACACCATCGAGGCCAAGAAACGCAACCTGCCGCGCCCCGAGACCTGGAAGGACCTGGCCAAGCCGGTCTACAAGGGCACCATCGTGATGCCCAACCCAGCCTCGTCCGGCACCGGCTTCCTCGACGTGACCGCCTGGCTGCAGCTCTACGGCGAGCAGGAAGGCTGGAAGTACATGGACGCGCTGCACGAGAACATCGCGCAGTACACGCATTCCGGCTCCAAGCCCTGCAAGCAGGCGGGCTCGGGCGAGTTCCCGATCGGCATCTCGTTCGAGCTGCGCGCGCACAAGACCCTGGCCGCGGGCGCGCCGATCGAGATGATCTTCCCCAAGGAGGGGCTGGGCTACGACATCGAGGCCGCCGGCATCGTGAAGGGCACGAAGAAGATGGAGGCCGCGCAACGCTACCTGGACTGGCTGGCCAGCAAGGAAGCCAACCAGCTGTTTGCCAAGGACTGGGCCATCGTGGCCTACCCCGGCGTGGCGAGAAAGGTCGAGACCATCCCGGCCAACTACGAGCAGATGCTGGTCAAGAACGATTTCAGCTATATCGCCAAAAACCGCGAGCGCGTGCTGACCGAATGGCAGAAGCGCTACGCCAGCAAGTCGGAGGCCAAGCAGTAGCCACCCGTCGTCCCGCGAAAGCGGGACGGACGGCAAAGACCGATACCACATCGCGCGAGGACTCCCACGCCATGCAAGCCCCCACATCCACGGCCGACACCTACCTCAGCCTGAAAGGCATTCACAAGCGCTTCGGCGGCAGCAGCGGCGCCTTCGTCGCCCTGCACAACATCGACCTCGACGTGCGCCAGGGCGAGCTACTGTGCTTCCTGGGCCCGTCGGGCTGCGGCAAGACCACGCTGCTGCGCATCATCGCGGGGCTGGAATCGCAGAACGCCGGCACCATCCACCAGGGCGGGCGCGATATCTCCACGCTGCCGCCGATGGAGCGCGACTACGGCATCGTGTTCCAGTCCTATGCGCTGTTCCCCAACCTGACCGTGGCCGACAACGTCGCCTACGGCCTGGTCAACCGGCGCATGCCGCGCGACCAGCGCCGCGCCCGCGTGGCGGAACTGCTGACGCTGGTGGGGCTGCCCGATCGCGGCAACCAGTACCCGGCGCAGCTGTCGGGCGGCCAGCAGCAGCGCGTGGCGATCGCGCGCGCGCTGGCCACCTCGCCCGGCCTGCTGTTGCTGGACGAGCCGCTGTCGGCGCTCGACGCGCGCGTGCGGGTGCGGCTGCGCAGCGAGATCCGCGCGCTGCAGCAGCGGCTGAACATCACCACCATCCTGGTCACGCACGACCAGGAAGAGGCGCTGTCGATGGCGGACCGCATCGTGGTGATGAACCAGGGCGCGATCGAGCAGGTCGGCACCCCGGCGCAGGTCTACCAGCGCCCGGCCACGCCGTTCGCGGCGGACTTCGTCGGCAAGACCAACATGCTGGGCGCGCGCGTCTGCGGCGACGGCGAGCTGCACCTGGGCGGCGTGCGCATGCGCTGCGCCGCGCCGGCGGGCTGCTGCCCCGACGAGGACGTGCAGGTGTTCTTCCGCCCCGAAGACGTGTGCGTGCGTGGCATCGAACAGCATGGCCCCAATGTGCTGGAGGCCACCGTCGACAAGATCGAGTTCCTCGGCGCCTTCTCGCGGCTGACGCTGCGGCTGCCCGACGCCGCGCCCGCGGCAGGGGGTGCCCCCGGCGCAACCGGGGGCGCGCTCTATGCCGACCTCTCGCTCAATGACCTGCACGAGCTGCGCCCGCACACCGGCGACCGGCTGCGCCTGGCCATTCCCGCTGACCGTATTCGCATCTTCCGCCACGCATGCGCATGAGCCTCACTGCGGCGCCGGCCACCACGTCTGCCTCCCTGCCGGCTACCGATACCCTAGCCCCCGCCTCGGCCAGCGCGCCGGCGGGGCCTGCCGACCCTGGCGCGCAGCCCCCGCTGCAGGCACCGCCGGTCTCGCCGGCGCTGGTCGCCACCTCGGTGCGCTCGCACTGGACCGACCGCCTGGCCCACGTGCTGCTGGCGCTGGCCGCGCTGGCGCTGGCCTGCTTCGTGCTGGCGCCGATCGTGATGATCCTGGCCAAGAGCGTGCAGAACCGCGACGGCACCCTGGCCGGCATCGCCCACTTCCGCGCCTACTTCGAGTCGCCCGCGCTGCTGCGCTCGGTCTGGAACAGCCTGTGGGTCTCGGCGCTGGCCACCTGCATCACGGTGCCGCTGGCGTTCGGCTTTGCCTATGCGCTCACGCGCAGCCGCATCGCCTGCAAGGGACTGCTGCGCAACCTGGCGCTGATCCCGCTGCTGGCGCCCTCGCTGCTGGCGGCGATCTCGTTCATCTTCTGGTTCGGCAACCAGGGGCTGTTCAAGCCGTGGATGGGCAGCACGCAGATCTACGGACCGCTGGGCATCGTCGCGTCGCTGGTGTTCGCCACCTTTCCGCATGCGCTGATGATCCTGATCACGGCGCTGTCGCTGACCGACGCGCGGCTGTATGAAGCCGCCGATGCGCTGGGCACCTCGACCGTGCGCAAGTTCTTCACCATCACCGTGCCGGGCGCGCGCTACGGGCTGGTCAGCGCCGCCATGGTGGTGTTCACCTATGCGATCTCGGACTTCGGCATCCCCAAGGTGATCGGCGGCAACTTCCACATGCTGGCGACCGACATCTACAAGCTGGTGATCGGCATGCAGGACTTCTCGCAAGGCGCGGTGGTGTCGCTGATGCTGCTGGTACCGGTGGCCGTGACCTACTGCGTCGACGCGCGCGTGCAGCGCCGCCAGATGGCGCTGATGTCGGCGCGCTCGGTGCCCTACGTGCCGCGCCGCAGCCCGCGCTATGACATGGCCATGGCGGTGTTCTGCTGGCTGATGGCGGCGCTGATGCTGGCGGTGATGGGCATGGCGGTGTACGCGTCCTTCGTCAAGCTGTGGCCGTACAACTTCTCGCTGTCGCTGAACCACTACCGGGTCGGGCTGGTCGAGGGCGGCGTGGTCGATTCCTACCTGAACAGCTTGCGCATGGCGGGCCTGGCCGCGGTGATCGGGCCGGTGTTCATCTTCGCCACCGCCTACCTGCTGGAGAAGACCCGCGGCATGGACTGGCTGCGCGGCTTTGTGCGGCTGATGGCGGTGCTGCCGATGGGCGTGCCAGGGCTGGTGCTGGGGCTGGGCTACATCTTTTTCTTCGTGCCGCAGGCCAATCCCCTGCACGGGCTGTACCAGACCCTGGGCATCCTGGTGCTGGTGACCATCGTCCACTACTACGCGTCGTGCCACCTGACCGCGGTGACCGCGCTCAAGCAGCTCGACAGCGAGTTCGAGGCCGTGTCGGCATCGCTCAAGGTGCCGTTCTACAAGACCTTCTTCAAGGTCACGGTGCCGGCCTGCCTGCCCGCCATCCTGGAGATCTCGCGCTACCTGTTCATCAATGCGATGACCACGGTCTCAGCGGTGGTGTTCCTGTACGGCGCCGACACCAAGCTGGCCTCGGTCGAGATCGTCAACCTGGACGAGTCCGGCGACATCGGCCCGGCGGCGGCCATGGCCACGCTGGTGGTGCTGACCTCGGCCTTCGCCTGCCTGCTCTATTACCTGCTGCAACGCGTGCTCGATTGCAAGACCCAGGCCTGGCGCCAGGGCCAGGGCAACGACTGATCTTCCACTTTCACTCCTTCCCAATCAGGAGCTCACCATGATCCGCGGCAACGACCCGATCCTTCTGACCCCCGGCCCCCTGACCACCTCGCTCGCCACCAAGCAGGCCATGCTGCGCGACTGGGGATCGTGGGATGCCAGCTTCAACAGCATCACGCGCAGCCTGTGCGACGACCTGGTGCGCATCGTTCACGGCGAAGGCACCCATGTGTGCGTGCCGATGCAGGGCAGCGGCACCTTCTCGGTGGAAGCGGCGATCGCCAACGTGGTACCGCGCGACGGCAAGGTGCTGGTGCCGCAGAACGGCGCCTATTGCCAGCGCATCCTGAAGATCTGCAAGGTTCTCGGGCGCGCCAGCGTGGAACTGCCGATCCCGGAAGACCAGCCCGCCAGTGTTGCGCTGATCGAGGAAGCGCTGCGGCGCGACCCCTCGATCACGCATGTGGCGCAGGTGCACTGCGAGACCGGCGCCGGCGTGCTCAACCCGCTGCAGGACATCGCGCTGCTGTGCCAGCGCCTGGGCAAGGGCCTGATCGTCGATGCCATGAGCTCGTTCGGCGCGATCGAGATCGATGCCCGCACCATGCCCTTCGATGCGCTGGTGGCCGCCACCGGCAAGTGCATCGAGGGCGTGCCCGGCATGGGTTTCGTGCTGGTGAAGCAAGACGTGCTGGAAGCCAGCCAGGGCAACAGCCACTCGCTCGCGCTGGACCTCTACGACCAGTACGTCTACATGCAGAAGACCACGCAGTGGCGCTTCACGCCGCCGACGCACGTGGTGGCGGCGTTCCGCGCGGCGCTGGACCAGTTCCTGGAGGAAGGCGGCCAGCCGGTGCGCGGCGCGCGCTATCGCCGCAACTGCGACACGCTGGTGCAGGGCATGGCGGCGCTGGGCTTCCGCACCTTCCTGCCGGCGGCGGTGCAGGCGCCGATCATCGTCACCTTCCACGCACCGGCGGATGCGCGCTATGACTTCAAGACCTTCTACGCCAAGGTGCGCGAGCGCGGCTACATCCTGTACCCGGGCAAGCTGACCCAGGTGGAAACCTTCCGCGTGGGCTGCATCGGCGCGATCGACGACAACGAGATGCGCAACGTGGTGACGGCGATCGGCGAGGTGCTGCGGGAGATGGGGATCGAGATGCAGGGGCAGCTGGCGGAGGCGGCGTAAGTCATTTCTCCGACGCCAGCAGCAAGCTCCCCTCTCCCGCATGCGGGAGAGGGGAGCAAACAAGCGGGCGCACGAATGCACCAGCAGATCACAAGAACAATTCCTTCATGTCCCTCCCTCCCGATTTCCACGGCCTCGCCTTTGCCGCCGTGATGCTGTCGGCGCTGATGCATGCGTCGTGGAACGCCATCGTCAAGATCGGCGGCGACCGGTTGTCGTCGATGGCGCTGATCGACACCTTCTGCCTGCTGGTGGCGCTGCCTTTCCTGTTCCTGGTGCCCATGCCGGCACCGCAGGTGTGGCCGTTCCTGCTGGCCACCGTGGCGCTGGAGGTGGTCTACAAGCTGTCATTGGTGGCCGCCTACAACCGCGGCGACTTCAGCCAGGCCTATCCGCTGATGCGCGGCTCCGCGCCGATGATGGTGGCGATGCTGCTGTTGCTCACGGGCAGCGAACGGCTGGGGCCGGGCGGCTATGCCGGCATCGCGCTGATCTGCTGCGGGCTGGTCAGCCTGGTGCACTGGCGCCGGCAGGCGCCCGACCTGCTTGGCTTCGCGCTGCTGGCCGGGGCCTGCCTGGCGGGTGGCACCGTGATCGACGGCACCGCGGTCAAGCGCCATGGCGAGGTGCTGACCTACATCGTCTGGTTGCAGGCGATGTCGCACGTGTTCATGCCCGGCTATGCCTTTGCCCGCCGCGGCACGTCACTGCTGGCGCTGCTGCGCACGGAATGGAAGCGCGCCGGCATCGGCGGCATCAACCGCGTCGGCTCGTATGCGCTGATGCTGTGGGCCATGACCATGGCGCCGGTGGCCAAGCTGGCGGCGCTGCGCGAGTCGAGCGTGATCTTCGCCGCGTTGCTGGGGCACTTCCTGCTGCGCGAGGCTTTCGACCGGCGGCGGCTGATTGCCACAGCGCTGGTGCTTGCGGGCATTGTGACGCTGCAGATGGCGCGGTAGCAGTCATATTCCCGTGGCGATCCGCGTCAGCTAGCGGTTCATTTCGCGGGCTACCCGCGTGAAGCAGGCGATGGCATTCTGCGCCATCGGCGATGGCGTCCGGTTGCGAAGGCTCACCACTCCCATTTCGGAATACAGCGAGGGCAGCCCGCGGATTTGCAGCGGCAACAGCGCGCCTGACTCAACATCTGCCCGCATCGACACCTGCGTCGCGGCAAGCACCGTGTCGGTGGACAACGCCACGCGCCGGAGCACGGCAATGTCATCGCATTCCAGCGCAAGGACGGGTTCCTGGCCCGCAGGTAAACCAAGCAACCTTGCCAGCGCAGCTCGCACCGGGCTTGGCAGCTTCGTCGCCGCGATGCCGTACGCCCAGGCGTCCTTCAATGAGCATTGACGTCCGGCAAGCGGATGCGCGGCGCGGACGTAGAGGTCGCCGCGCTGCTTTCCCAGGGGACGGATATCCAGCGCCGCGTCATCAGGCAGGTCGCGCACATCGGCGACGAAGAACTCGATATCCTCGGCGCGCAGGCGTTCCAGCAACTGCTGCCAGTTGCTCTCCTCCACGCGCAAGGCAACCTCCGGATGCAGTCGGCGCAATTCGGTCAGCACCAGCGGCAAGAGGGTCGCGGCCGGGAAGGGCCCGATGCCGAATGCCGTGTCGCCCAACTGACTGTCGCGATAGAGATCGACATCGCGCTGCAGGCAGCGTGCCTCGAACAGCAGCCGCCGCGCCCGCGCGACCACGAATTCGCCGGCCGGGGTTGGCCGCACATCTCCGACCTCGCGATCGAACAGGCGGATGCCAAGGTCGCCTTCAATGGCCTGGATGCTGCGACTGAAGGCTGGCTGGCTAAGGTGAACGCGCTCCGCCGCCCGCGCGAAATGCAACTCATCGGCAAGCGCCAGGACATGACTGAGGCGGCGGAGGTCCATCATTGCAATGCTCTCAACGCATTAGAACATTGCAAAGTATGCATTGGACGCATTAGCACGGCAAGCCTACAGTCATCCGGACGCTGGCGTCATACAGCCCATAAAGCGAGATCGGAGACACCCACATGAGTCCGCAGCTACAGAACATATTGATCGTGACACTCATGCTTGGCTTTGCCGGGCTGGAGATCGTCACACGGCGCTACAAAGATAGCGTTCACGCTACACAGGACGACACCCGGCTGGAACTGGCCATGTTCCTGAGCTTGCTGGCCGTGGTGCAGCCGCTGCTCGTGCTCGCCACGAACGTGCTCTGCACGTGGCTGATTCCGGAACAGCGTGGCGCCTGGGCGGACCTGCCGTGGTGGGCCATGGCCGCGATCCTGCTGGTTTGCGATGACCTGACCCAGTACTGGTGGCATCGGATCTCGCATACCCCATTGTTGTGGCCATTGCACCGTGCGCACCACACCGCGCAATACATGAGCATCCGCATCACGTACCGCAACAACTTCTTCTATTACCTGATGATGCCGGGTCTCTGGTTCGCGGGTGTGTTGCTGTACCTCGGCTTTGCCAAGGTCTACGGCGTCTACTTCGTCATCAAGATCGCCGTGATTCTCGGGGCGCATAGCGCATGGCGCTGGGACGAGCCCTTGTACAGGATCCGTGTGCTGCGCCCGCTGATGTGGCTGCTGGAACGGACCATCTCGACGCCTGCCACGCACTGGGCCCATCACGCGCTGACCAACGAGGACGGCATCGGGCATTACAAGGGCAACTTCGGCAATCTCCTGTTCTTCTGGGACATCCTGTTCGGCACCGCCCACATCACGCGCAAGTACCCGACCAAGGTCGGCTTGCAGGACGATCTGATCTTTGGTCAGGAGCGCTGGTTCATCCAGATGTTCTACCCGCTGTGCCAGTCTCGTCGCGAACATTCCGCGCTGCGCTTTGGCGGCCGCGCCTATGCCGAAGAGGAAACCCGATCCGATACGCTGCCGCAGGCCACCGAACAGCGGAGGTCGGCATGAATGACCGCGCGCTGACAGATCAGCAGGCCAGCCAGGTCATTGAGCATGCCCGCGTGGAAGCGCTATTCGCTGCCCAGCAGCAAGCCTTCCTGCAGGACACCTGCCCGGACGCCGGCACAAGACGGAACCACCTGCACGCACTCAAACGGCAACTGCTGCGCTACCAGGACGTGCT
Organism: Cupriavidus sp. WGlv3; assembly: GCF_023952475.1. Classification (GTDB taxonomy): domain Bacteria; phylum Pseudomonadota; class Gammaproteobacteria; order Burkholderiales; family Burkholderiaceae; genus Cupriavidus; species Cupriavidus phytorum. Next base: position 29,887 of record NZ_JALHRX010000008.1, on the reverse strand, counting down.
GGCCGAGGCAATTTCGCGCGACTTCGGCGAGCGGGCCGTGGCCGAAACCAAGATGTTGGAAGTCCTGCCGACCACGCTCGAAATCCGGCACGCGATCTCGCACCTGCGCCGCTGGATGCGCCCGAGCCGACGCAGGCCCGAACTGCTGTTTGCGACCAACAGCCTCCAGGTGAGATACCAGCCCAAGGGCGTGGTCGGGGTTATCGCCACCTGGAATTTCCCGGTCTACCTGTCGCTCGGGCCGCTGGTGACAGCGCTGGCGGCAGGCAACCGCGTCATGATCAGGATGCCGGAGACCACTCCGGCCACCAACGCCACGCTCAGGAAGATGCTGGGCGAGGTCTTCGCCGAGGACCATGTTGCGCTGATTGGCGAGGAGCTGGAAGATCCCGCCGTCTTCACCGCCCTGCCCTTCAACCACATTGTGTTCACCGGCTCGCCGGCGGTGGGCCGCATTGTCATGGCCCAGGCAGCGCGCAATCTCACGCCGGTCACGCTGGAACTCGGCGGCAAGTCGCCTGCCATCGTGTTGCGCGACTATCCGGTGCGCGAGGCCGCCAGAAGCATCGCCCATGGCAAGGGGATCAACTGCGGGCAGATCTGCGTGGCACCTGACTATGCATTGGTGCCGCGAGAGCAGGTGGACGCCTTCGTCGACGCATTGCAGCAGAGTTTTGGGAAACTGTTCGGCAAGCTGACTGACACCAACGCCGACTACACAGCGCTGGCCACCGACCGCCACGCGGCGCGGATACTGGACCTGCTGGACGATGCACGCGCCAAGGGCGCGACGGTCATCGCCTGCGGCGAGGTTGGCAGCGGGCGGCGCATGCCACTCCATATCGTCACGCATTGCACGCCGCAGATGCGCCTGATGCGCGAGGAAATCTTCGGTCCCGTCTTGCCCGTGGTGCCCTACGACACGCACGAGCAAGCAATCGAAATGGTGCAGCAACAAGCACGCCCGCTGGCGCTGTACTGCTTCAGCCATGACAAGCCTGAACGCGAGAAGCTGCTGGCGCGCACGCATTCCGGCGGGGTCACGATCAACGACTGGGCCTGGCACGTGGTCAACCACGATGCGCCCTTTGGCGGCGTCGGCCAGTCAGGGATGGGCAATTATCACGGCGAGGAGGGGTTCCGGGAGCTGTCGCACGCGCGCACCGTGTTCAAGCGGCATCGCTTCTTTCCTATCGGCTTGTTCCTTCCGCCGTATGGCAACCTTGCGCAGCGCCTGACGCTGAAGCTGTTCGCCGGACATGGCGATTCTGAGGTGAAAGGGCCCTTCTGACCTCCGGCGCTTTAGTTGCCACTGCCGCGCGACCTCGCGAGCGCCTATGTTGCATTTTGCGTTGTTATTTGGCATTTTGTGGAATAAGATTCAGCCACACGCTGATCATCGTTCCCAAGGTGCCCTACATGCCCCCACTGCCCTCCCACTCCCGCGTCGTCATCATCGGCGGCGGCATCATCGGCTGCAGCGTGGCCTACCACCTGACCAAGCTGGGCTGGAAAGACGTGGTTCTGCTTGAGCAAGGGCAGCTCTCGTGCGGCACGACCTGGCACGCAGCGGGCCTGGTCGGCCAGTTGCGCGCGCAGGAGAGCATGACCAAGCTGATACGCTACTCAACCCGCCTCTACAGCGAGCTGGAAGCGGAGACCGGCCTTGGCACCGGCTGGAAGCAATGCGGGTCGCTGTCGGTGGCGCGCACGGCTGAGCGCATGACGCAACTGCGCCGCACCGCGGCGGTGGCGCGGGCCTATGGTGTTGAATGCGAAGTCATCTCTGCGTCCCAGGCCGGCGAACTGTGGCCGGTGATGCGCACCGACGATCTGCTTGGCGCGGTGTGGCTGCCGGGCGACGGCAAGGCCAACCCGACGGACCTCACGCAGGCGCTGGCACGTGGCGCGCGCTCACGCGGCGCGGTGGTCGCGCAGGACACCAAGATCACCGCGGTCCACACCCGCGATGGCCGCGCCACCGGCGTCAGTTGGCGCAACAAGGCCGGCGACGAAGGCCGCATCGAAGCCGAGATCGTGGTCAATTGCGCCGGACAGTGGGCGCGCCAGGTTGGGCTGATGTGCGGCGTGACCGTGCCGCTGCACTCGGCCGAGCACTACTACATCGTCACCGAGCGCATTGCCGGCGTGCATCCCGACCTGCCGGTGATGCGCGACCCCGATGGCTTTATCTACTTCAAGGAGGAAGTCGGCGGGCTGGTGATGGGCGGCTTCGAGCCTGACGCCAAGCCCTGGGGCATGCAGGGCATCCCCGAGCCGTTCGAGTTCCAGCTGCTGCCCGACGACTGGGACCAGTTCCAGATCCTGATGGAAAACGCGCTGGTGCGCGTGCCGGCGCTGGAAACGGCGCAGGTCAGGCAGTTCTACAACGGCCCGGAATCGTTCACGCCGGACAACAACTTCATCCTTGGCGAGGCGCCGGAGCTGCGCAATTTCTACGTCGGCGCGGGCTTCAACTCGATGGGCATCGCCTCGGCCGGAGGCGCCGGCATGGCGCTGGCCGAATGGATCGTCGCGGGCGAGCCCACCATGGACCTGTGGCCGGTCGATATCCGCCGCTTCGCCGGCTTCAACGGCAACCAGAGCTGGCTGCACGACCGCGTCAAGGAAACGCTCGGGCTGCATTACGCGATGCCGTGGCCGAACCGCGAACTGGAGACCGCGCGCCCGTTCCGCCGCTCTCCCCTGTATGCGCCGCTGCGCGATGCCGGCGCCGGTTTCGGCAGCAAGATGGGCTGGGAGCGGCCCAACTTCTTCGCGCCGCCGGGAACCTCTCCGCGGATCGAATACGCCTTCGGCCAGCAGAACTGGCTGCCGTGGAGCGGTGCCGAGCACCGCGCCTGCCGCGAGGGCGTGGCGCTGTTCGACATGAGCTCGTTCTCCAAGTACCTGGTCAAGGGTGCCGACGCCGAGGCGGTGCTGCAGTACGTGATGAGCAACGACGTGGCGGTGCCGCCGGGCCAGACCGTCTATACCGCGATGCTCAACGAGCGCGGCACCTATGAGTCCGACCTGACCGTGACCCGGCTGGCGCACGACCAGTACCTGGTGGTGACCGGGTCGGCGCAGACCACGCGCGACTTCAGCTATATCGAGCGGCTGATCCCCGCGGACAAGCGCTGCGTGATCGTCGACGTCACCGGCCAGTACGCGGTGCTGGCGCTGATGGGACCGCGCTCGCGCGAGCTGCTGCAGAAGGTGTCGCGCGCGGATTTCTCCAATGAAGGCTTCCCGTTCGGCAGCTCGCGCGAGATCGACCTCGGCTATGCCACCGTGCGCGCTACGCGCCTGACCTATGTCGGCGAACTGGGCTGGGAACTGTACGTGCCGGTGGAATTCGCGGTGGGCGTGTACGAAACCCTGCATGAGGCCGGCCGCACGCTCGGGCTGGTCAACGCCGGCTACTACGCGATCGAGTCGCTGCGGCTGGAAAAGGGTTACCGCGCCTGGGGCCGCGAGCTGTCGCCGTCGATCAACCCGTTCGAGGCGGGACTGTCGTTCGCCTGCAAGCTGGCCAGCGGCATCGACTTCCGCGGGCGCGAAGCGCTGCTGCGGCTGCGCCAGGCCGGCGGGCCCGCGCGGCGCATGGTGGTGGTGACGGTCGACGGCGCCAGCGATGCCATGCTGTGGGGCGGCGAAGCCGTGTTGCGCACCGGCCCCGACGGCAGCGTGCGCGCGGTGGGATCGCTCAGTTCCGCCGCGTTCGGCCATACGCTGGGCTGCCCGGTCGGCATGGCGCTGCTGGCGCGCGCGGACGGGCCAGCCGATGCGGCGTGGCTGGAAGCCGGCAGCTACCACGTCGACCTCGCCGGCGCCCTGCTGCCGGCACGCGTGCATTTGCGCGCGCCCTACGATCCGGCCTCGGCGCGGCCCAAGGCTTGAACGGAACGGGCTGGAACATTAAGGCCTGCCTGCGGCGCTGATCATCCCACCGCTTTGCTCCCCTCTCCCACTGCGGGAGAGGGGAGCGATTGCGTGAGCTATCAGCAAGCGTTAACGCTGTTGCAAAACCAGCTGTTGCATAACCACCGAACCGCCGAGTGTTCCAATCTTGAACACCCCTGTCACGCGCTGGCACACCTGGCCTGATTGCGCGGCCAGATCTTCGATTTCTCCGCGCATTTCCGCCCTCTCCCGCCCGGCACACCTCTTGCGATCTGCTCCTGTGCGCACGGCGAAGGCCGTGACGGCACCACACAGATCATTCGAACGGAGCGAGACATGAACATGGCGGAAATCGCCCAGCTGGGCGCCAGCAACCCCTACAAGCAGCAGTACGACAACTACATCGGTGGCCAGTGGGTGCCGCCCGCCGGCGGCGAGTACTTCGAGTCCATCACGCCGATCACCGGCAAGCCGTTCACGCGCGTGCCGCGCTCGAACCAGCAGGACGTCGACGCCGCGCTGGATGCCGCGCACGCCGCCAAGGCCGCGTGGGCGCGCACCTCCACCACCGAGCGCGCCAATATCCTGAACCGCATCGCGGATCGCATCGAGGCCAACCTGAAGCTGCTGGCCGTGGCGGAAAGCATCGACAACGGCAAGCCGGTGCGCGAAACCACCGCCGCCGACCTGCCGCTGGCGGTCGACCACTTCCGCTACTTCGCGGGCTGCATCCGCGCGCAGGAAGGCGGCATTTCCGAGATCGACGGCGACACCATCGCCTACCACTTCCATGAGCCGCTGGGCGTGGTCGGCCAGATCATCCCGTGGAACTTCCCGCTGCTGATGGCCACCTGGAAGCTGGCCCCGGCGCTGGCCGCCGGCAACTGCGTGGTGCTGAAGCCCGCCGAGCAGACGCCTGCCTCGATCCTGGTGCTGATGGAGGTGATCGGCGACCTGCTGCCGCCGGGCGTGATCAACGTGATCAACGGCTTCGGCCTGGAGGCCGGCAAGCCGCTGGCCTCGAGCCCGCGCATCAGCAAGGTGGCGTTCACCGGCGAGACCACCACCGGCCGGCTGATCATGCAGTACGCCTCGCAGAACCTGATCCCGGTCACGCTGGAACTGGGCGGCAAGTCGCCCAACATCTTCTTCGAAGACGTGCTCGCCGCCGACGACGCCTTCTTCGACAAGGCGCTGGAAGGCTTTGCCATGTTCGCGCTGAACCAGGGCGAGGTCTGCACCTGCCCGTCGCGCGCGCTGATCCAGGAATCGATCTACGACCGCTTCATGGAGCGCGCGCTCAAGCGCGTCGCCGCGATCCGCCAGGGCCATCCGCTCGACACCGGCACCATGATCGGCGCGCAGGCGTCGGCCGAGCAGCTGGAAAAGATCCTGTCGTATATCGACCTGGGCCGCAAGGAAGGGGCGCAGTGCCTTGCCGGCGGCGAGCGCAACGTGCTCGACGGCGACCTGGCCGGCGGCTACTACGTCAAGCCGACCGTGTTCGCCGGCCACAACAAGATGCGCATCTTCCAGGAAGAGATCTTCGGCCCGGTGGTCTCGGTCACCACCTTCAAGGACGAGGAAGAGGCGCTGGCGATCGCCAACGACACGCTCTACGGCCTCGGCGCCGGGGTCTGGACGCGCGACGGCGCGCGCGCGTTCCGCATGGGCCGCGGCATCCAGGCCGGGCGCGTGTGGACCAACTGCTACCACGCCTACCCGGCCCATGCCGCGTTCGGCGGCTACAAGCAGTCCGGCATCGGCCGCGAGAACCATCGCATGATGCTCGACCACTACCAGCAGACCAAGAACCTGCTGGTGAGCTACAGCCCCAACGCGCTCGGGTTCTTCTGACCATGGCAAAGCCGGGCACCGCGCCGGCCGCGCTGCCGGTCGAGCGGGTGGTGGCAACGCCGGCCGCGCTGGCGCTGATCGCCGAGCTGGCCGCGCAGCATGGCCCGCTGATGTTCCACCAGTCCGGCGGCTGCTGCGACGGCAGCGCACCGATGTGCTATCCGGCCGGCGAATTGCTGGTGGGCCCGGGCGATGTCTGCCTGGGCCGGATCGGCGGCGCCGCGTTCTACATGACGCGCGCGCAGTTCGAGTACTGGTGCCACACCCGGCTGGTGATCGACGTGGTGCCGGGCGCGGGCGGGATGTTCTCGCTGGAGGGACGCACGGGCAAACGCTTCCTGACGCGCTCCGAGCTGTTCAGCGACGCAGAGGCCGCGTGGCTGGCGGCGCAGCCGGAACCGTGATGTCGTAGTGTCGAGATGCCGCGTGGTGCGATGGCGTGCGGGGCATGGATGCCCGCACGCCATCCCCGGCGGCTCAGCGTTTCTCGTCGAGCAGGTCGTTCAGGATTTCGTCGAAGGTCGCCTGCGCGTCCTCCAGCGCCTGCAGCGCCGCGTCGAAGGTCTGCAGCGCCAGTTTCGACGGCTTGCCGCTGCCCTGCGGCGGATAGTGGGCCTGCAGCGCAGTGAAGGCAACCTGCACCTGCCGCGTGGCCGCAACCACGCGTTCCATGGCCTGCGCCTCTTCGGCGCGGTATTGCTCGTGTTTCTGTTCGCTCATGCCGGTTGGCTCCCTGAAGGCGCGTCGTCTCGGTGGGGTGCGCGCGCCCGAATGAGGCATATCGTACAAGAACTGCGCCGGCCGGCTTGCGCCGCGGCCACACCGCCGGCAAAAATAAGGTAGGCTGCGCGGCTGGGCGGCAAGGCCGGCGCACACGCGCCACGCCTGGCCGCGGCCACTGACGAATGCCATGCCATTGACCACCCGCCGCGCGCTGGCGGCCGCGCTGATGACCGCCAGCGGCTTCGCCTGCTACTGGACCTACCTGACGCTGAACCAGGACCGGCTGCTGTTCGACGCGCGCCGGCGCCCGCCGCGCGACCTGCCCGACGGCATCATCGGCTATTCGCACCTGATTCCCGGCGGCGTGGTGCGCGGCTACATCTACCACGCGCCCGGCGACACCGTGCGCGATCTGCTGTTCTACCTGCCCGGCCGCGGCGAAGATGTGCTGGAAACGCTGCAATACGCGCGCTGGCTGCCGGCCGGCATGGGCTTCGCCACCTACGATTACCGCGGCCTGGGCCACTCCGACGGGCGCCCGTCCGAGGGCGCCGCGGTGGCCGACGCCAGCCAGTTCCTGCTGCATGTGCGGCGCGTGTTCCCCGACGCTCGCGTGCACGTGGTGGGGCGCAGCCTGGGCACCGGCGTGGCGATCCAGCTGGCCGACCTGCAGGATTTCGAGAGCCTGCAGCTGATCACCCCCTACGACTCGCTGCTCGAGCTGGTGCGCAAGCGCTTTCCGCTGGTGCCGCTGCGCCAGCTGATGCGCCACCACTTCGACTCGATCTCGCATTGCAAAAAGGTCGTGCAGAGCACCAAGGTGCTGCTGGCCGCCACCGACGAAGTAGTGCCGCACGCCTGCTCGGAACGGCTGATGGCGGCCTGGCCTGGCCCGGTGGCGCTGCAGACCGTGCCGGATACCGATCACTTCACCATCATCGAGCGCGAGCAAACCTGGTTGTCGCTGTGCGAATTCGCGCGCCAGCACAGCCAGGCGCGCCTGCGCGTGGCCGCGGTCCAGGCCGGGCCTCAGCCGGTGGAGCCAGCGCCACCGGCCCAGCCGGCACCGCGGGCCGCGCCAGCGGCGCCCCCGCCACAGCCGGTCGACCATGACGAGCTGGGCAATCCGCTGCCGCTGGCGGCCAACCGCTGAGCCGGCCGGTGGCAGCGGGTAAAATGCGGCGCATGAAAAAATTCGCAGTCAAGGCAGGCGGCGCCGCACTGGCGCTGGCTGCCGCCGGTGCCTTGCTGGCCGGTTTTGCCGCCGTGGTCAGCCTGCGCCAGCTTCCCCCCGTCGATGCGCTGCGCGACTACCGGCCCGATGTGCCGCTGCGCATCTACACCAGCGACAACGTCCAGATCGGCGAGTTCGGCAGCGAGCACCGCGAGTTCATTCCCTTCGAGCAGATCCCGAGGCAGATGGTGCAGGCCCTGCTCGCGGCCGAGGACGACCAGTTCTACCAGCACCAGGGCATCGACATCCCCGGCGTGTTCCGCGCCGCGCTGGCCAACCTCGGCCAGGGCTACGCCCAGGGCGCTTCCACCATCACCATGCAGGTGGCGCGTGCCTTCTACCTGTCGCGCGAGAAGACGCTGGCGCGCAAATGGTACGAGATGCTGCTGGCCTGGCGCATCGACCACGCGCTGCCCAAGGACCGCATCCTTGAGCTGTACATGAACCAGGTCTACCTGGGCGAGCATGCCTATGGCTTCGGCAGCGCCGCGCATGCGTACTTCGGCAAGCCGCTGGCGTCGCTGTCGCTGGCCGAGACCGCGATGCTGGCGGGCCTGCCGAAGGCGCCGTCGGCGGTGAACCCGGTGGTCAATTTCGCGCGCGCCAAGCGACGCCAGGAGTATGTGCTGGGACGCATGCTGGCGCTGGGCATGATCAGCCAGGACGATTACCGCGACGCCCGCGCCGCGCGCCTGGCCATCAGCGACGACAGCCCCGGCAGCTTTGCCGGCCATGCGGAGTACGTGGCCGAACTGGCGCGGCAGCTGGCGCGCGAGCGCTTCGGCGACGAGGCCTACACGCGCGGCCTGAACGTCTACACCACGGTGTCGTCGGTGCGCCAGACCCTGGCCCACGATGCCGTGCATGGCGGGCTGGAGCGCTACGCGCGCCGCCACCGCAACTTCGTCAAGGACCTGTCGCAAGGGCCGCAGGCCGCGCTGGTCTCGCTCGACACCGGCACCGGCGCGATCGAGGCCATGGTCGGCGGCGCCGATTTTGCCGCCAGCCGCTTCAACCACGCCACCCAGGCGCTGCGCCAACCGGGCTCGACCTTCAAGCCCTTCATCTATGCCGCGGCGCTGGAGCGCGGCGTGTCGCCCGGCACGCTGATCAACGACGCGCCGCTGCCGAATGGTTCGCGCTGGCAGCCGGCCAACGACGACGGGCGCTTTGTCGGCCCCATCAGCGTGCGCCAGGCGCTGGCCGAATCGCGCAACCTGCCCGCGATCCGCACGCTGCAGGCGATCGGCATCCCCTATGCGGTGGAATTCGCCAGCCGCTTCGGCTTCTCGCCCAGGCGGCTGCCGCGCTACCTGCCGCTGGCGCTGGGCACCGGCACCACCTCGCCGCTGCGCCTGGCCGCGGCCTATGGCGTGTTCGCCAACGGCGGCCACCGCGTCGAGCCCTACCTGATCGAGCGCATCACCGACAGCGACGGCAACGTGCTGTTCAGCGCTGCGCAGGACACCGAGGAGCGCCCCGCGCCGCCGCCCGTGATCAGCGCGCGCAATGCCTTCGTGATGGACAGCCTGCTGCGCAGCGTGGTCGATGCCGGCACCGGCACCGCCGTGCGCCGCTACCTGCGCCGCGACGACGTGGCCGGCAAGACCGGCACCACCAACGACTCGGTCGACGGCTGGTTCGCCGGCTATGCCGGCGGCGTGGTCACGGTGGCGTGGATGGGCTATGACGACAACCGCAGCCTGGGGGAGCATGAGTTCGGCGCCACCACCGCGCTGCCGGTGTGGGCCGCCTACATGGAAGGCCGCCTGGCCGGCGTGCCGGTGGAGGACGTGCCGGCCCCCGCCGGGGTGGTGCAGGCCGGAGGCGACTGGATGTACGCGGAGAATGCCGACGGCAGCCACGGCATCGCCGCGATCGGCTTTCCGCCGCCGGCGCCCGCCACGGCGCCGGCCAGCCAGCCGCTGACGGCTCCGGTCGCAAGCAGCCTCGGCGGCCCCTCCCCGGCGGCCCCGGCCGCCCCCACCCCTGTCACCAGCACGAAGCCTGGCGTCCCCGCGCCGGCAGCGCCGGCCGAAAACCCGCTGTAAACTTGCCGCTTCCCCGATTTCCGTCCCGAACCCGATGTCCAGCCACACCCCGCTGCTGATCTGGTCGGTCGCCGCGCTGACCACCGCTGGCGTCCTGTTCCGCCCCTTCCGCCTGCCCGAAGCCTTCTGGGCTGCCGGCGGCGCCGTGCTGCTGTGCGCCACCGGCCTGATGGCGCTGCCCGAGGCTTTTGCCGCGGTGCTGCGCGGCTACGACGTGTACCTGTTCCTGGCCGGCATGATGCTGATCGCGGAACTGGCCCGCAAGACCGGCCTGTTCGACCACGTTGCCGCGCTCGCCGTGCGGCAGGCGCGCGGCTCGGCGCCGCGGCTGTTTCTGCTGGTGTACGGCTTCGGCACGCTGGTGACGGCGTTCATGTCCAACGACGCCACCGCCGTGGTGCTGACGCCCGCGGTGCTGGCCGCGACCCGCGCCGCGCGCGTGCGCCAGCCGCTGCCCTACCTGTACGCCTGCGCCTTTATCGCCAACGCGGCCAGCTTCGTGTTGCCGATCTCGAACCCGGCCAACCTGGTGATCTTCGGCGAGCGCATGCCGCCGCTGGCCGGCTGGCTGGCGAGCTTCGCGCTGCCGTCGGCGGCCGCGATCCTGGCCACGCTGGCAGCGCTGTGGTGGACCCAGCGCGCGGCGCTGGCCGAGCCCATCGCCGATGACGTGCCGGTGCCGCCGCTGTCGCGCCAGGCATGGATGAGCGCGCTGGGCATCGTGCTGACCGGGCTGGTGCTGCTGGTGGCCTCGCTGCGCGGCAACGCGCTGGGCTGGCCCACCTGCGCCGCGGGCGTGGCCACGCTGCTGCTGGTCTGCGCCACCCGGCGCGAACTGCTGTGGCCGACGCTGCGCGAGGTTTCGTGGGGCGTGCTGCCGATGGTGGCCGGCCTGTTCGTGCTGGTGGCGGCGCTGGAGCAGACCGTGGTCATCGGCCAGCTTGCCGACGCGGTCGCCGCCGCCTCGCGCGACGGCGGCGCGCTGGCGCTGCTGGGCGTGGGCGCGGTGGTGGCACTGGCGGGCAATGTCGTCAACAACCTGCCGGCCGGACTGATCGCGGCTTCGGCGCTGGCAGCCGGGCAGGCCTCGCACGCGGTCAGCGGCGCGGTGCTGGTCGGCATCGACCTGGGCCCCAACCTGTCGGTCACCGGCTCGCTCGCCACGCTGCTGTGGCTCACTGCGCTGCGGCGCGAGGGGCATATGGTCAGCGCCGGCCAGTTCCTGCGCGTGGGTGCCGTGGTGATGCCGGCGGCCATGCTGCCGGCGCTGGCACTGCTGCTGCTTTAGGCCGCCGGGCTCAGCCGTTGGCGGAAACCGGCGCCGCGGGGCGCGGCGCCGGCGACAAGGGCCGGCGCAGTCCGCCCGCGCCGTGGCGCACGGCACTGGCATGGTGTTCCGCCACGCCGGTTTCCACCGGCGTGGCCGGTACCGGCACTGTCACCACATGGAGCAACATCAGGCTGCTGCACGGAAAGGCGATCGGCATGATGAGGTGGATCCCGACAAAGCGTCAGGCCGCGCTTGGCCGCGGCCGGGTGCCGGCAGCCTGCGATGGGCTGCCTGGTGTTGTGCAGACATTATGTGGGCTTGTCGGCGCCCTGCGTGGCGGGCTTGAGCGATGTCACGAACTCTTCATGGAAAGCGCATCGGTTGTGGCGCATCCGCCCCACCGCAAAGACTTTTCCGAGCGAGCGCGCGGGTTGTGAGGCCACGGCATCTGCCATATAGTGAATCCGGCACACACCCGCTGCGCAGCCATTCACACCATCACCGCCCCCATCCATGAACAGCAAGGACGCAGCGCACCGCGCCAAGGACAGCAACGCCGGCGAAGTGGCTGGCGATAGAGCCGGCGAAAGGGCCGGCGAAAGGGCTGGCCATCCCGCCGCCAGCGTCTCGGCCCGCATCCGCGCGCGGCTGGAGGCCGCGCAGGAGCGCTTCCACGCCAACGACAATATCGCCCGCTATATCGAGCCGGGTGAAATGGAGCAGCTGCAGGCCGAAGTCCAGGCCCGGCTGCACGACGTGCTGCGGGCGCTGGTGATCGACGTCGACAACGACCACAACACGCAGGAAACCGCACGCCGCGTGGCCAAGATGTACCTGAAGGAAATCTTCGCCGGCCGCTATGCCAAGCCCCCGCCGGTGACGGAATTCCCCAACGTCGGCCAGCTCAATGAACTGATGATCGTGGGCCCGCTGCGCGTGCGCAGCGCCTGCTCGCACCACCTGTGCCCGATCATCGGCAAGCTGTGGATCGGGGTGATGCCGAACCAGCATTCCAACCTGATCGGGCTGTCCAAGTACGCGCGGCTGGCCGAATGGATCATGTGCCGCCCGCAGATCCAGGAAGAGGCAGTGGCGCAGGTGGCCGACCTGCTGCAGGAAAAGATGAGCCCCGACGGCCTCGCCATCGTGATGGAGGCCGAGCACTTCTGCATGCACTGGCGCGGCGTGCGCGACACCGACGCCAAGATGACCAACAGCGTGATGCGCGGCTCGTTTCTGAAGGACGACAGCCTGCGCCGCGAGTTCCTCACGCTGCTGAACCAGAACCGCGGCTAGCGGCCCGGGCCCTGCCGCCACACGGAGCGCCATTACCGGAGCGCCACGACCATGCTAGTCCGCCTGCTCTATGCCAGCCGTGCCCGCCAGGCCATCGATGCCGCCCTGCTCGATGCCATCCTGGCCGCCAGCCTGGAACGCAATCCGCGCCACGGCATCACCGGCGTGCTGTGCCATGGCAACGGCATCTTCCTGCAGGCGCTGGAAGGCGACCGCCAGGAGGTCTCGCAGCTGTTCCAGTCCATCGCGCGCGATCCGCGCCACCACGACGTGACCCTGCTGCATTTCGAGGAAACCTGCACGCGCGAGTTTGCCGGCTGGGCGATGGGGCAGGTCAATGCGGCGCGGCTCAATACCGCCACCCTGCTCAAGTTCTCCGCGCGCGCCGAGCTCGACCCCTACCGCACCGGCGGCGCGGCCTCGCTGGCGCTGCTCAAGGAACTGATCGCCGGCGCGTCGGTGGTGTCGCGCACCGGCGAGCGCGGCAGGCACTGAGGCGCGCCGTCTACCCGCTAGACCGTGACCGGCCCGTACAGGCCGCATTCGAGGTCGCTCTCGAACTCTTCCATCCATGCCGTTCCGGCGCCGGCCTCATAGACGCTGGTCTTGTCGGTGCCGACGCGGCGCACGCTGACGCGCCGCGCGCCAGCGTCATCGCCCTCGTCGGTAATGTCGAACATCTCCGCGGCCAGCCCGACATGCCTGCATACGTCCAGGACCTGCTGCTGCTCGTCGGCGGGAAATTCAGTGAACGGTCTCGTTGCCATGGCATCCTCCGTCAAGGTTGAGATCGCCGCTTGCGCGCAGCGCGAACGCGCGTGGCACCGCAGGCGCCACGCATGAAGCAGCACGCGCGCCGGCATCCGGCCGGCGGCGCGTCCGCGTCCTCCTGGGATCTTGTTGTTCGCGACTCAGCTCTTGCGCTGGGTCACCGCCACGAACGGCGCCGGCGCGTGCTGCACGGACTGGCTGCCGCAATTCGGGCACGGTGGATGGGCAGAGGCATGTTCCGCGAGATGTTCGGTTTTTTCGAACACATGGCCGCACTTCTCGCAGCGGTATTGATAGACAGGCATGGCATTCCCCCACGCGGTGCACACGCCGCGAGGCGCGTGTCAGCTTCATTCTAGGACAGCGGTCCGCGCCGCCAAGCGCCAAAATGCCGCTGCGCCGGCCTGTGGCTGGCGTGTGTGGCCGGCGATGTCGCCACGGCGGCACTTTGCCGTGCATTGATCTCCCGCAATGGCTGTATCGCAAGACAAGCGCCGGACCCCTGCGCAAACCCAAGTCAAGCCGGGGCGGCCTGCCGCTTATCTTCCAGAGATGTCATTGCATCGGCCGGATCCGGTCCTCTGCGCAATTCCAGCGGCATCCGTGAACTAGCCGAATTCCGATTCAGGGAGGCGCGGAATCTGGCCAGAATCCGAGTCTTGTGATGACGCCACCGCACGGCGACACCAGCCGCAACCCGGTTGCCGTCTCACTCGGAGATTGCCCATGAACGACCAAGTCCTGCGCGTTGCCCTGGCCGACGACCACCCGCTGGTGGTGGCCGCGCTGCGCGACTGCCTGCAGCGCAGCGCGCGCGTCCGGATCAGCGCCGAATGCCGCAACGGCACCGAGCTGCTCGGCACGCTGGCGCGCCACCCGGCCGATATCGCCATCACCGATTTCTGCATGGGCCACGGCGATGCCTCGCTGGACGGCTTCAACCTGCTCAGCCGGCTGGCGCGGCGCCATCCGGCGACGCGGGTGGTGGTGATCAGCGCCCGCTCCAATGCGGCCATCGTCCGCCGCGCCATCAAGCTGGGCGTGCGTGGCTTCGTCAGCAAGGAGGATCCGCTCGAGGAAGTGGTGCGCGCCTGCGCCCACGCCGCGTTCGGCAGGGGTTGCTTCTGCTCGCCCGCGGTGCACGCGGTGCTGCAGCGCGCGGCGCTGCCCGGCACGCCCGCGCGGGAGCCGACCCAGCGCGAGCTCGAGGTCATCCGGCTCTATGCGCAGGGCGCGCAGCTGACCGAGATCGCCGCCAAGCTGGGCCGCTCGGTCAGCACCATCTCCAGCCAGAAGACCGTGGCCATGCGCAAGCTGGGCGTGCAGACCAATACCGGCCTGATCCGCTACGCCTATGAGAGCGGCTTGATCTGACCGCCGCGGGCCATGCAGCAAGACCCCGAACGCACCGGCGACACCCTGGCCAGCACCTTCGACGCGCTGGCCGACCACGCCCGCCGGCAGCAGCACCTGTACTCGGTGACTATCGCGGCGCTGATCGCCATCGTGCTGTGCGCGGGCACGCTGCTGGCCGGGCTGGCGGCGGAGCAGCACCTGGACTACCGGCGCAGCCAGGTCGCGCATTATGTCGGCACGGTGTCGCAGCGGCTGCATAACGAAGCCTCGTTCGTGCGCCGCACCGCGCTCAGCATCCGCTACCATCTGCGCGCCGCCGTCGCGGCCCCGTCGCGCGACCCCGACGTCGAGGCCTTGCGCCGCACCGGCGCGGCCGGCGTCCATGTCGAGGCCGTGCACAAGGACTATCATCTGCTGGCCGGCGATGCCACGCGCCAGGCCTGGGGCGCGGACCTGCCCACGGAGTTCGCGCGGCTGCGGCAGGTCGCGCTGGCCGCGGTGGCCACGCAGCAAGCCTTCGACCTCGACCATGGCGCCTATGCGGTCTCGCTGGACGAGGACAGCGCGGTCGTGATCCGCCAGCCCGAGGCCGGCGCGCGCGCGCCGCTGGCGCTCGATCCGGCGCTGATCCCGCGCCTGCGCGCGCAGCTGACCCGCGCGCTGCTGGACCGCACCGGGCACGCCGTGCCGGCGCGCGACCAGCCCGTCTGGCTGGGGCCGCTGCCCGACCCCGTGGACGACAGCCCCATCATGGTCCTGGCCGGCGCCGCCTATGCCGGCGACTCAGCCACCATGCTGGTGGTCGCCTGCGTGCCGGTGCAGGCGTTCCTGGCCGGCCTGCCGCCGCCACAGGACCACGCCGGCCTGGCGCTGCTCAATGACGCGGACCGCCTGATCGACGTGTGGCCGCATGCCGGCACGCTGACCTCGGCCAGCGCCCGCGACATCGCCGCCCGGGTCCGCGGCCTGCCGCACAACGCGCTGCGCCTGACGCGCTCCGGCGTGGTGCTGGTGCAGCCGTTGCAGCCCGGCTTCGGCCTGCTGGTCTACCACCTGCCATACCGGCTGCTGGGCAAGGCGCTGGCGGCCGAGCTGGCGGTGATCGGCGCTGCCATGCTGCTGCTGACCGGCGCCATCGTGCTCGCGGCGCGCTACTGGAGCCGCCACCTGCTGCGGCGCTCGCATGCCGAAGCCCGGCGCGCGCTGGAAAGCGAGCTGATGAACCAGGTGCTGGTCAGTGCCACGCCGGTCGGCCTGTGCATCGTGCGCCAGCATGACCACGCCGTGCTAGCCTGCAACCCGCTGGCGGCATCGTTGCTGCCGGCGCGGCCGCACGAGCCGCTGCCCGCCGCGGTGACCGCTGCGCTGGGGCGGCAGCCTTGCGGCGCCGGCGGCGGCCCGGCATCGGTCTGCAGCGTCACCGTCGCGGCCCCGGACGCGCCCGGCCCTGCCAACGCGGCACCGCGCTTCCTGCAGGTCACCTATGCCCCGGCGCGCTACCGCGATGAAGCCGTGCTGTTCTGCGCGGTGCTGGACTGCACCGCGCAAGAGGCCCTGCAGCAGCAGTTGCGCTCCGCCAAGCAGGCCACCGAAGCGATGCTGCGGGTACGCTCGACCTTCTTTGCCGCGATGAGCCACGAGATCCGCACGCCGCTGAACGCGCTGCTCGGCAACCTGGAGCTGCTGGCGCGCAGCGGCGGCATGGAGCCGCACGCGGCGCGGCTGCGCGCGCTGGAGACCGCCGCCGGCTCGCTGCGCCGCATCGTCAACGATGTGCTGGACTTCTCCAAGATCGACGCGGGCCAGCTGGCGCTGGTCAATGCGCCGTTCCGTCCGGTCGAGGCCCTGGAGAGCCTGGCACTCGCCCATGCGCCCATGGTGGCCGGCCGCCCGCTGCGCTTCTGCCTGCAGCTGTCGCCGACGCTGGACACGGAAGTCGTGGGCGATCGCGCGCGGCTGGTGCAGGTCTTCAACAACCTGCTGAACAACGCCTTCAAGTTCACCGCCAGCGGCCGCATCACGCTGAGCGGCGAACTGCAGGCGGATGCGCATGGCATGCAGCGGCTGGTCTGCCGCGTCAGCGATTCCGGCATCGGCATGACACCGGCACTGACGGCGCGCGTGTTCCAGCCGTTCGTGCAGGGCGATGCCGCTGCCGCCAGCCGCTATGGCGGCACCGGGCTGGGGCTGTCGATCTGCGCCAGGCTGTGCGAGCTGATGGGCGGCAGCATCGTCGTCAACAGCGTGCCGGACGTGGGCAGCGTGTTCACGGTGTCGTTGCCGCTGGCGCCGGCCGATGCAGAGCCGCACGCGCCAGCGGCGGCCAGCGCGACACACAGCGGCCATGTGCTGGTGCTGTCGCAGGACCCACGCACCGCCGCGTCGATCGAAGCATGGCTCAAGACCGAAGGCTGGCATACCGAGACGGTGGCATCCATCACCGTGGCGCAGGAGAGCGTGCAGCGCAATGCGCCCGCTGCCGTGGTCGCGACCGAAGACTTTGCGCCAGCGGCGCTGGACGCGCTGCGCCGGTCCGCGCCGCTGGTATGGCTGACGGCCGACGGCCCGCATCGCCCGCGGCAGCACGGCGCCGGCGTGCTGGAGGCCTCGGCATTCAGCCATCGCGCGCTGCTCGACGCCGTGGCGGCCGCCACCGGCGCAACACCGCAGGCGACGACGCCCATGCCCGCCCCCGCACCGCCTGCGCTGCCCGCGCCCGCGGCGGCGCCCCTGACCATCCTTGTGGCCGAGGACAACCCGCTGAACCAGTCCCTGGTCGCCGAACAGCTGCAGGCAATCGGCTGCCACCCCATCGTCACGGGCGACGGCAAACAGGCACTGACGGTGCTGGAGCGCACGCGCGTCGACGCGCTGCTGACCGATCTGCATATGCCGGATATGGACGGCCACGCCTTGCTGCACGCCGTGCAGGCGAAGTATCCGGAACTGCCGGTCATAGCCTTCAGTGCCTTGGCATGCAGCGATCCCGAGCACGACTGGCGCCTGCGCGGCTTCTCCGGCTACCTGGCCAAGCCCGCCTCGCTGCAGGACCTGGACGCCTGCCTGCGCGGCCTGCCTCGCGCCGCCGGCGATGCCGGCGCCTGCGCGCCACCGCGCGACCCGGCCACCGCGGCAGAGGCCCCGCGCCGCCGCTACGAAGACATGCTGCGCCGGCAGCTGCGGCAAGACCTGCCGGCGCTGGCCGGCATCCTTGCGCAGCAGGACCTGCCCGGCCTGCGCCACTGGGTACATGCCGCGGCGGGCGCCTTTATGATCGTGCGGCGCCAGTCGATCGTCAGGGAATGCCGCGACCTGGAGGCACTGTGCGAGGCGGCGCCCGGCTGGGTCCCGGCCATGGCCGAAGCGGCGGAGAACCTGTACAAGCGGCTGCAGCGCTACGCGCTGGGCGCCGCGGCGGGGTCGTGACCGCTGACAGCACCGCCTTACCACAATTGGCGGATTTGCGAGCAGCCCCACGCGCGACCATAATGGCAACGCCGCGCCGTGGCCCGCCTGGCCGATCCGACCCGGGCGCGGCATTGTCTCCAATGTCTCCCTCATGCCGCCAGAACAAGGCCTGCCCCAGCCCCAGCGCACCTGGGCCATCCTCACCGTTTTCTTCGGCCTGATCATGGCCGTGCTCGACGGCTCGATCGCCAATATCGCGCTGCCGTCGATCTCGCGCGAACTGCAGGCCGAGCCCGCCAGCACCATCTGGGTCGTCAACGCCTACCAGCTGACGGTCACCGTGTGCCTGCTGCCGCTGTCGTCGCTGGGAGACATCCTGGGCTACAAGCGGGTCTACCGCGCCGGGCTGGCGACCTTCTTGGTGGGGTCGCTGCTGTGCGCGCTGGCGGTCAACCTGCCGATGCTGGTGGCCGCGCGCGTGCTGCAGGGCATCGGCGGCGCCGGCATCATGAGCGTCAACACCGCGCTGGTGCGCTTTATCTACCCGCCCACGCGCCTGGGCCGCGGCATCGGCCTCAATGCGCTGGTGGTGGGCGTGACCATCGCGGTGGGCCCATCGCTGGGCGCGCTGATCCTCGCGGTGGCCAGCTGGCCGTGGCTATTCGCGGTCAATGTGCCGGTAGCCATCGCCGCGCTGGCGCTGAGCCGCACCGCGCTGCCGAACACGCCGCCGCAGCCGCGCGGTTTCGACTACCCCAGCGCGCTGCTGTCGGCGCTGGTGTTCGGCATGTTTATCCTGAGCGTCGATGGCCTCGGCCACCCCGGCTGGCGCCTGGCCGGCTGCGCGGGCGTGGCGCTCGCGGTTGGGCTGGGCTGGCTGCTGGTGCGGCGCCAGCGCGGACGCGCCGCGCCGCTGGTGCCGGTGGACCTGTTCGCCAGCCGCGCCTTTACGCTGGCGGTGGGGACTTCGTTCTGCTCGTTCATGACGCAGATGCTGTCCTTTATCGCGCTGCCGTTCTTCCTCGAATACCAGCTCGGACGCTCGCTGCGGGAGACCGGCCTGCTGATCACGCCGTGGCCGCTGATGGTGGCGGTGATGGCCGCGGTCTCGGGCCGGTTGTCGGACCGCTATCCGGCCAGCATCCTCGCCGGCATCGGCCTTGCCATGCTCGGCGGCGGCCTGGTCGGCCTGGCCACGCTGGGCCCCGACGCCGGCAGCTTCGACATCGCCTGGCGCATGGCCATGTGCGGCACCGGCTTCGGCTTGTTCCAGTCCCCCAACAACCGCGCCATGATCGGCGCCACGCCGGCGGAACGCAGCGGCGGCGCCAGCGGCGCGCAGGCGACCACGCGGCTGCTGGGGCAGACCACCGGCACGGCGCTGGTGGCGCTGCTGTTCAGCCTGTCGCCTGCGGGCGCGGCGCGGATGGCGCTGTATGTGGCGGCGGCCGTGGCAGCGGTGGGAGCGATGATCAGCCTGAGCCGGTTGCGCGACGGCAGTGGCGAGACGGTGGGGCGGGAGGCGGTAGAGCCGGATGCGTAGATGTTTTGTGCGCTGAGGGCGCGGCCGCGACCGTAGGTTTGCTCCCCTCTCCCGCAAGCGGGAGAGCGAGTATGCAAGCAGTAGTTGGAAGGCCGGTGGCAAATGGTGTTACTCCGCCTTCGCCCCCGATTCCTTCACCACCTTCGCCCACTTGGCGATTTCCTGGCGCTGGTACGCGGCCAGCTTTTCCGGCGTGCCCAGCACCGGATCCAGTCCCAGCGTCTTCAGCTTCGCCTGCACCTCGGGCAGCGTGAAGATGCGGTTGAGCTCGGCATTCAGTTTGGCCACCACCTCCTTCGGCGTATTCGCCGGCGCGAACACCGCGAACCAGGAATCCGCCTCGAAGCCCGGCAGGCCCTGCTCGGCCAGTGTCGGGATATCCGGCGCCGAGGCCGAGCGCCTGGCGCTGGTGATGCCCAGCGCGCGCAGCTTGCCTTCGCGCACCACCGGCAGGGCCGAGGGCAGGTTGTCGAACATCATGGTGATATGGCCGCCGAGCAGGTCGGGAATGGCCATGGCGCGGCCCTTGTAGGGGACGTGCGTGATCTTGACGCCCGCCATCGTATTGAACATTTCCCCCGCCACATGCGGCGAGGTGCCGATGCCGGGCGTGCCGAAGGTCAGGCCACCCGGACGCGCCTTGGCCAGCGCGATCAGCTCCGCCACGTTCTTCGCCGGCACGCCGGGATTGACCACCAGCACGTTGGGCGTCGAGGCGATCAGGATCACCGGCGCGAAGTCCTTGACCATGTCGTACGGCATCTTGCTGTACAGCGCGCCGTTGATCGAATGCGTGCCGACGGTGCCGAGCGCCAGCGTATGGCCGTCGGCCGGCGCGTGGGCCACGGCCTCGGCGCCGATATTGCCGCCGGCGCCGGGCTTGTTGTCGACCACCACCGGCTGGCCCCAGGCCGGCGAGATCTTCTCCGAGACGATGCGCGCCAGCGTGTCGGGCGCGCCGCCGGTGGGGAAACCCACCACGATGCGGATGGGCTTGGCGGGATAGCCCTGTGCCCGCGCATCGGCTGCGCTGATCAGGGTGGATGCGGCAAGCACTGCCGCCGCGGCAACGGTACCGAAACGCATGGGATGCTTCTCCGGTTGCGCACGGCTGCGTGGCCGCGCGCATAGTGAAGGCGGCGGCAATGCCGCCGCCGGAACCTGCCAGCCTGCCCGCCCTTCAGACCGCGATGCCGCCGAACTCCTGCATCACCTTGTCATGCAGGCGGCGCATGCCGCGCAGCCAGCGGTCGTAGTCCTGGCCCTTGCGGCGATAGTACTCAAGCACTTCGGGGTGCGGCAAGATCAGGAAGCGCTCGTCGGCCATGCCTTCCAGCGTCACCGCGGCGACATGCTCGGCGGTGACCGAGCCTTCCTGCAGGAAGCCCTTGCGCTCGCCGTTCTCGCCGAACAGCATATTGGTCTGCACGCCCTGCGGGCAGATGCAGCTGACCTTGATGCCGCGCTCGCCGTAGGTGATCGACAGCCACTCGGCAAAGCCGATGGCGGCGTGCTTGGTCACCGCGTAAGGCGCCGAGCCGATCTGCGACAGCAAGCCCGCCGCCGACACCGTGTTGACGAAGTAACCGTCGCCACGCTCCAGCATCTGCGGCAGCACCGCCTTTGCCGCATGGATGTGCGCCATCACGTTGATGTCCCAGATGCGCTGCCATTCGCCGGCGCTGGCGTCCAGGCCCTTGCGCAGGATGATGCCGGCGTTGGAACAGAAAATATCGACCTGGCCGAAGCGCTGCGTGGCCAGGCCGACCAGCCCCTGCACCGCGGCC
Source organism: Cupriavidus sp. WGlv3 (assembly GCF_023952475.1). Classification (GTDB taxonomy): domain Bacteria; phylum Pseudomonadota; class Gammaproteobacteria; order Burkholderiales; family Burkholderiaceae; genus Cupriavidus; species Cupriavidus phytorum. The sequence continues at coordinate 8,685 of NZ_JALHRX010000008.1, read as the reverse complement.
GCGTCGGCCACGTCGACCGGCTGGGCGAACACCTGGCAAGCGGGCACGGCCGCCTGGACCTCGGCCGCCACCGCGGCGGCGCCGGCCGCGTTCAGGTCAGCCACGGCCACGCCGCGCGCGCCGGCCTGGGCAAAGGCCAGTGCCAGCGCGCGGCCGATGCCGGTAGCCGCGCCGGTCACGACGACGGTCTTGTTGCGTACTTCCATGGGTGGTCTCCTCGTTGAATTCGAATGCCGGCATCTGCGGCCGGACGCATCAGGCCCGCTTCGCCGCGCCGGGCTCGGGCCCGGGTTCCGGCTGTGCCGAGGCAAAGCGCGCGGTCGCGCGCGCGCCGCCAGGCTGCCACAGCCGCGCCTGCAGGGTCTGCGCCAGCTCGCGCACGCGCGGGCCCAGGTTGGCTTCCAGGATTTCCGGCGACAGCCGCGCCGCGGCGCCGCCGATATTCAGCGCCAGCACCTCGCTGCTGCCCGCCAGCCGCAGCGGCGCGGCGGCGCCGCTGACGGTGCGGTCCCATTCCGCGTGCGCCACGCAGAAGCCGCGCCGCGCATGGTCACGCAGCGCACGCTCCACGCCCGCGCGCACCGCCGGCCAGCGCGCACCGTAGTGGCGCGCCAGCTCCGCCAGCGCGGCCTCGCGATGATCGGCATCCAGTCCCGCCAGCCACGCCCGCCCGATCGCCGAGGTGGCCATCGGCAGCCGCGCACCCGGCGCCAGCCGGATCACCAGCGCGCCGCGCGGCTGGCAGCTTTCCAGGTAGACCATGGCATGGCGGTCCGGCATCGCCAGCGCCACCGTGCAATCCGTCGAAAACGCCAGCGACTGCATCAGCGGCTGCGCGATCTCGCGGATGCCGGCGCCCCCGACATAGCGGTGCCCCAGCACCATCGCGCCCTGCCCCAGCCGGTACTTTTCCGTCCCCTCGATATAGGTCAGGTAGCCCAGCGTCGCCAGCGTATAGGTCAGCCGCGACACCGTCGGCCGCGGAATGCCCGTGCGCCGCGACAACTCGGCATTGCCCAGGTAATCGTCCTGCGGCCCGAACGCGCGCAGCAGCTCCATGCCCCGCGCCAGCGCCGTGACGAAATTGCGGTCATCGGCGCAGCCATTGCCCGCCGGCACGTCGGCCGGCACCGGGATGTGCGCGGCATCGGGCGGCGGCGTGGGAATGGTGGTGGTGCGTTTCATGGGCAGCGCTTGGGGCAGGCCCATTAGATTGCAGCAAAGGCGGCTGCCGCAGGGGCGCTATGTAGGGAAAGCATGTGCCCCAGAAACGGTGTTCATGAACATCCTTCGACCGCCCGGTGCGGGCGCCGGTCACATCTCTCGCACCAGCGTCGTCACTTAACGAATTGCTTATGGCCCGGCAAAGAATCGCTGAATTGTCCTTCGCCTGGCACGCGGATATCTTTGCGCAACAGGCACGGGACATGCCGGCGACGCTGGCGGTCACGGCAACGCTGGGACCCGGCGCCCGGAGACGACCTGACAGGCTGCCCAAGGCAGCAATTCCCATCAAGGATGGCTCTCACTGCCACTGCGCAACCCTGCGCAGCGGGGCTGCGCGCGCGCTCATTCCTTGTCGGACATAAAAAAGGCGGAGACCCCCGGCCCCGTTCATCCGCGGGCCGGCGGAAAAAATGACGATGAGACCACGATGACTACACCCACCAGCATTGGACGCCGGCGGTTCCTCAAGATCCTTGGCGCCGGTTCGTTCGCGGCTTCGGCCGCGGCCCTGGGCATGGCGCCCGCCTGGGCTCAAACCCCGGCAGGCGTGCGGCCCTACAAGCTGCTGCGTGCGAAAGAGACGCGCAACAACTGCACCTATTGCTCGGTCGGGTGCGGCCTGCTGATGTATTCGCTGGGCGATGGCGCCAGGAACGCAAAGCCACGCATCTTCCACATCGAGGGCGATCCCGACCACCCTGTCAGCCGCGGTTCGCTGTGTCCCAAGGGCGCGGGGCTGCTCGACATCGTCCATTCGAAAAACCGGCTGCTGTACCCGGAATACCGCGCGCCGGGGTCGAAGGAATGGGTGCGCATCAGCTGGGACGACGCGACCCGGCGCATCGCGCGCCTGCTCAAGGACGACCGCGACCGGCACTTCATCGCGCGCAACGAGAAGGGCCAGTTGGTGAACCGCTGGCTGACCTCGGGCATGCTCGCCTCGTCGGCGGCCTCCAACGAAACCGGCGTGCTCGACTTCAAGTTTGCCCGCTCCCTCGGCATGCTGGCGCTGGACTGCCAGGCGCGGCTGTGCCACGGGCCCACGGTATCCGCACTGGGCCCGTCGTTCGGGCGCGGCGCGATGACCAACCACTGGGTCGACATCAAGAACGCCAATGTCGTCATGGTCATGGGCGGCAACCCCGCCGAGGCCCATCCCGTCGGCTTCAAGTGGGTGATCGAGGCCAAGATTAAAAACAAGGCCAAGGTCATCGTCGTCGATCCGCGCTTCAACCGCACCGCCGCGGTGGCCGACATCTTCTCGCCGATCCGCGCGGGATCGGACACGGCCTTTCTGATGGGCCTGGTCAACTGGCTGCTGCAGCACGACAAGATCCAGCGCGATTACGTACGCGCGTACACCAATGCATCGCTGATCGTGCGCGAGGATTTCGGCTTCGACGAGGGGCTGTTCTCGGGCTTCGATGCCGAAAAGAAGCGCTACGACAAGTCCTCGTGGGCCTATGAACTCGACGGCGCCGGAAACGCCCGGCGCGATCCGTCGATGCGCCATCCCCGCTGCGTGCTGAGCCTGCTGAGGCAGCACGTATCGCGCTACACGCCGGAGAAGGTCGAGGAAATCACCGGCGTGAAGCAGGCCGACTTCCTGCAGATCGCCGAGATCGTGGGCACGTGCGCGGCAAAGGACAAGACCCTGACGTGGCTGTACGCGCTGGGCTGGACGCACCACACCGGCGGCGCGCAGATCATCCGCGGCGCGGCGATGATCCAGCTGCTGCTGGGCAATGTCGGCATGGCCGGCGGCGGCGTGAACGCGCTGCGCGGCCACTCCAACATCCAGGGCTATACCGACCTGGGCCTGCTCTCGGTAAGGCTGCCCGGCTACATGGACCTGCCCACCGACGGCCAGCAGACGCTGAAGAAATACCTGGCGGATGCCACGCCCAAGGCGCTGCTGCCCGACCAGGTCAACTACTGGAAGAACCTGCCGAAGTTCTTCGTCTCGTTGCAGAAGAACCTGTTCGGCAAGCATGCCACGGCGCAGAACGACTGGGCTTACGAGCTGCTGCCAAAGTGGGACCGCAGCTACGACATGCTGGCGTATTTCGACCTGATGTACGAAGGCAAGGTCAACGGCTATATCGTCCAGGGCTTCAACCCGCTTGCGGCGATGCCGGACAAGAACAAGTCCTCCGCCGCCCTGTCGAAACTGAAGTTCCTGGTGGTGATCGACCCGCTGGTGACCGAGACCTCCAACTTCTGGCGCAACGAGGGCAAGTTCAACGACGTCAGCACCGAAGCGATCATGACCGAGGTGTTCCGGCTGCCGTCGAGCTGCTTTGCCGAAGAGGACGGCACCGTGGTCAATTCCGGCCGCTGGCTGCAATGGCACTACGCCGGCCAGCAGCCGCCGGGCGAGGCGCGGCATGACCCGGCCATCCTCGGTGGCATCATGATGGAGCTGCGCCGGCTGTACCAGACCGAAGGCGGCGCATGTCCCGAACAGGTGCTGCACATGACCTGGGACGCCGACACCTACCACGATCCCCACCACCCGCATCCCGAGGAAATGGCCAAGGAGGCCAACGGCTATGCGCTGGCGGATGTCTTCGACGGGAACGGGAACAAGATCCTGCGCAAGGGCCAGCTGCTGGATTCGTTCGCGCAGCTGCGGGACGACGGCACCACCTCGAGCTACTGCTGGATCTTCACCGGCTCCTGGACCGAGGCCGGCAACCAGATGGCCAGGCGCGACAACACCGACACCGGGCTCGGCAATACGCCGGGCTGGGCCTGGTCCTGGCCGGCCAACCGCCGCATCCTCTACAACCGCGCTTCGATGGACGAGATGGGCAGACCCTGGGACCCCAGGCGCCAGATCCTGCATTGGAACGGCCAGCAATGGACGGGCGCGGACGTGCCCGATTTTCCGCTGACGGCGGCGCCAGGCACACCCGTCGGGCCTTTCATCATGCTGCCCGAAGGCGTGGGGCGCCTGTTCTCCGCCGGCGGCATGATCGACGGCCCTTTCCCCGAGCACTACGAGCCGGTCGAAAGCCCGATCGCAAAAAACCCGCTGCATGCCAGGGTCACCCACAACCCGACCGCGCGCATTTTCCAGAACGATGCGCAGCGGCTGGGCAACCGCACCGACTTTCCTTATGTCGCCACGACCTATTCGGTGACCGAGCTGTTCCGCCACTGGACCAAGCACTCGCACCTGAACGCCATGCTGCAGCCCGAGCAGTTCGTCGAGATCGGCGAAAAGCTGGCCGCGGACAAGGGCATTGCCCATGGCGATACGGTCAGGATCACCACCCGGCGCGGCTACATCACGGCCAAGGCCGTAGTGACCAAGCGCATGCGCACGCTGCAGGTGGCGGGGCAAACGGTCGAGCAGGTCGGCATCCCCTGCCACTGGGGCTTCGAAGGCGCGACCCGCAAGGGCTATCTCGCCAACACGCTGGCGCCGGGCGTTGGCGACGCCAATTCGCAAACGCCGGAATTCAAGGCATTCCTCGTCAACATTGAAAAGATCGCCGGAGCCCGGGCATGAACTCACAGAACATCATCCGCCGCTCGGCCTCGTCCGACCTGACGCCGGCGCCGCGCATCCGCGACCACCAGATGGAGGTGGCCAAGCTGATCGACGTGTCGATCTGCATCGGCTGCAAGGCGTGCCAGGTCGCCTGCAATGAATGGAACGACCTGCGCGGCGACGTGCAGGAGAACGTTGGCATCTACGACAATCCGCGCGACCTGTCGCCCAACACCTGGACCCTGATGCGCTTCACCGAGCATGAGGACCAGGCCGGCAAGCTGGAATGGCTGATCCGCAAGGACGGCTGCATGCATTGCGAGGATCCCGGCTGCCTGAAAGCCTGCCCCGCGCCCGGTGCCATCGTGCAGTATGCGAACGGCATCGTCGACTTCCAGTCCGACCTGTGCATCGGCTGCGGCTATTGCGTCGCCGGCTGCCCCTTCGACGTGCCGCGCATCTCGCAGCTGGACAACAAGGCCTACAAATGCACGCTGTGTTCCGACCGCGTCGCGGTCGGCCAGGAGCCGGCCTGCGTCAAGACCTGCCCCACTGGCGCCATCGCCTTCGGCTCGAAGGCGGAGATGCAGTCGCTTGGCGCCGAGCGCGTGGCCGAGCTGAACGAGCGCGGTTATGCCAAGGCCGGCGTATATGACCCCGCGGGGGTCGGCGGCACCCACGTGATGTACGTGCTGCAGCATGCCAACGACACCGAGCGCTACGCGGGCCTGCCGAAGGATCCTGAGATCAGCGCGCTGGTCGCCGGCTGGAAAGATGGCCTGAAACCCGCTGCCGCGGTCGTCGGCGCAGCCGCGGTCGTGGGCATGGCCGCGCATTTCATGGCGGTCGGCCCGAATACCACCGACACGGGCCACGACGGCGCCAGTGACCGCGCCACTGACGGCACGGCAAGCGGAGACGGGAAATGATGCGCCACGACGACAGGATCCTGCGCACGAAATTCGCCGAGCGGCTGTGCCACTGGGCGGTCGTGCTGTGCTTCTTCCTTGCCGCGGTGTCGGGAATTTCGTGGTTCTTCCCGACGGTGAGCTGGATGAGCGGCCTGCTTGGCACGCCGCAGCTGGCGCGGCTGCTGCATCCGTTCCTCGGCATCGCGGTGTTCGCCGGGCTTTGCTTCATGTTCGCGCGCTTCGTGGGCTACAACCTGCCGGCGCGCACTGACGCGATCTGGTTTCGGCGCATCCGTGACGTGCTGATGAACCGGCATGGTGGCGAACCGCTGCAGATAGGCAAGTACAACGCCGGCCAGAAGGTGCTGTTCTGGCTGATCATGGCTTCGATACTGGTGCTGCTGGTCTCCGGGCTGGTCATGTGGCGCGCGTATTTCGCCGAATATTTCCCGATTGTTGTGCTGCGCCTGGCGATCCTGGCCCATGCCGTGGCCGGGATCGGGCTGATCCTGCTGATCCTCGGGCATATCTATCTGGCGCTCTGGGTGCGCGGCTCGATCACGGGGATGGTGACCGGGTATGTCTCGCGCGCCTGGGCCAGGCAGCACCATGACCGGTGGCATGGCGAACTGGAAGCGAATGACGCGCAGGCGGCGAACGCAAGGGGGCATGGGCAATGAACCAGCATCCTAAAATGCCGGGGGCGCTGCCGCCGGACCAGGCCTCGCGGCATTTCGCGCCGCTGATCCAGCCTGACCTTTCCCAGCTTTACAGCCGCCGCGCCGCACGCCTGCGCGCGCTGGCCGAAGGCCACGACCATGCCGCTTACCTGCGTTGGGCCGCCCGCGTGACCGAGGCGCAGGCAGCACTGCTGCCTGAGGCCCGCGCATGCGGGCCGGTGGCAGCCGGGGCGATGCCGGATGCGGGGCATTGCATTGCCCTGCTCGACCGTCTGCTCGAGCACCTTGGACACGACGTTCCCGCGCCGGTCGCACCCCATCTCGCGGCACTGCGCGGCCTGGCCACGGCAGAACGCCTGGCGGCCGCACAGGCGCTGGCCGAGGGCCGCTTCGACGCCGCGCCGGCGGCAATCGCGCCGTTGCTCTGGGCCGCGCTGTCGCTGCAATGGGCCACCGCCGCGCGCGCGGCGCCGGTGCCCGCCGGCGGCAGCGCCGAGCCGCCGGCCTGCCCGCTGTGCGGCACCGCCCCGGTGGCAAGCCTGATCCTGAGCGGCGAGCACCACGGCATGCGCTACCTGCATTGCCCGCTCTGCGAGAGCGCGTGGCACATGGTGCGGGCCAAATGCAGCAACTGCGGCTCCGCCGCCGACCTCGACTACCTCAGCTTCGATACCGCCGAAGCCACTGTGCGGGCCGAGAGCTGCGGCGTGTGCCGCGGTTATCTGAAGGTGGTGTCGCTGGAGCGGGATCCGCATGCCGAAGCGGTGGCCGATGATCTGGCCACGCTGGCGCTGGACGATGCGGTGGCGGGGGAAGGCTTTCAACGTACCGGGTTCAATCCGTTCGCTTTGCCGGGAGAATGATCAGGCAGCAATGCCAGCGGTGGTGCGCGTGGGCGATCAGGGTCTAGAAAGCCGGTGACGTTTTCGCTGTGTCGCGTTGTGTTTCCTCCGAGAGGGCAGGCGTGTGGCAAGCAGGAGGCGTTCGAACTTCGTGGATGCTCTGGCCCTCTCCCCGACCCTCTCCCGCAAGCGGGAGAGGGAGTACACAATCGGGATTTGAAAATTCAGTGGCGTTTCGCTGTACCGCGTGTTTTTCTCCCATCTTCCGCGCGCCGTTCAGCGATAGAGCCCCGCCATCTTTTCCATCGCCACCGGCTTGATCCGCGCCGCCTGTCCGGCGCAGCCGAAGGCCTCGAAGCGCAACCTGACCACGCCCCGTGCGCCCTTCTTGGCCGCCAGCAGCGCCTTGCGCGGATCGAACTCGCTGCGGTCTTCGGCCAGCGACTTGCGGATGGCGCCGGTCATGGCCAGGCGGATGTCGGTGTCGATATTCACCTTGCGCACGCCGTTCCGGATGCCGCGCAGGATCTCGTCGACCGGCACGCCGTAGGTCTCCTTGATGTCGCCGCCGTACTGGCGGATGATTTCCAGCCATTCCTGCGGCACCGAGCTGGAGCCGTGCATCACCAGGTGGGTGTCGGGAATCTGCTCGTGGATCGCGCGGATGCGGTCGATTGCCAGGATGTCGCCGGTGGGCTGGCGCGAGAACTTGTAGGCGCCGTGGCTGGTGCCGATGGCGATGGCGAGCGCGTCCACGCCGGTGCGGGCGACGAAGTCGCGCGCCTGCGCCGGGTCGGTCAGCATCATGTCGTGCGACAGCGTGCCCGCCGCGCCGACGCCGTCTTCCTCGCCCGCCTGGCCGGTTTCGAGCGAACCGAGGCAGCCCAGCTCGCCTTCGACCGAGACGCCGACCGCATGCGCCATCTCGCACACGCGCCGCGTGACGTCGACGTTGTAGTCGTAGTCGGACGGCGTCTTCATGTCTTCGCGCAGCGAACCGTCCATCATCACGCTGGTGAAGCCTGAGCGGATCGACGCCTGGCACACCGCCGGGCTGGAGCCGTGGTCCTGGTGCAGCACGATGGGAATGTCCGGATGCGTCTCGGCGGCGGCCAGCACCATATGGCGCAGGTAGGCCTCGCCCGCATATTTGCGGGCGCCGGCCGAGGCCTGCAGGATCACGGGGCTGTCGGTTTCCTCCGCCGCTTCCATGATCGCGTGGATCTGCTCCAGGTTGTTGACGTTGAAGGCCGGCACGCCGTAGCCGAACTCTCCCGCGTGGTCGAGCAGCTGGCGCAGGGATATGAGTGCCATGATGAGTCTCCTTAGCTTGATGCGGATTGGGGTGAGCGATCAGTCGGCCGCGCGTTGCGCCAGCACGGCCAGTGCGGGCAGCGTCTTGCCTTCCAGGAATTCCAGGAACGCGCCGCCGCCGGTGGAGATATAGCCCACGCGGTCGGCAATGCCGTACCTGGCGATGGCCGCCAGCGTGTCGCCGCCGCCGGCAATCGAAAACGCCTTCGATG
>NZ_JALHRX010000079.1 GCF_023952475.1 Cupriavidus sp. WGlv3 | reverse complement strand
GGCTTCGATTTCCTTGATCGACCTCAAGGGCGAGCGTCTTTCGGCACCGATACTGAAGAGAAGCAAGGCTTTGCCTGCGCCGTTGCGCGCAAGGAGGCTTCTATGTCGGGCAAGCTGGCAACGACAAGCAATGATGAGCGCGTTCAAGCGACGGAGCGGCGGCTATCGAGGTCAAGACTGGTTACGGTCGGATTTCTGCTTGTCATTGGCTACTTTCTCTGGACAGAGCACCGGGCCCATGTCATCCAGGCCCTGCCTTACCTGCTCCTGGCCGCCTGTCCGTTGATGCATCTTTTCATGCACCAGGGGCACGGGCATGGTCATCACCGACAGGGGCGAGCGCGGGACGGTCATGACATCGATGGAGGACGGCGATGACCGAGCATCCGCAATACGGCTATGGGCTGTGGTCGCTGGTGATCATCAATTCGGCGGTATTCATCGTCTTCGCCTTCAGCTTCGCCAAGCCCAAGACATCTCGTGACTGGCGGTCCTTTGGCGCGTTCTCGGCGTTCATTGTTGCTCTCTTCACCGAGATGTACGGGATCCCCTTGACGATCTACCTCATGCTGCCGTGGCTCTCGGCGAGATTCCCTGGCATCGATTTCCTGTCGCACGACGCGGGCCATCTGCCTGAGATGCTGTTCGGCTGGCAAGGCAATCCGCACCTGGGGCCATTCCATATCGCCAGCAATATCCTTATCTTCGGCGGCTTCCTGATGTTGTCATCCGCCTGGCGTGTTCTATACAATGCGCAGCAGGAAGGCCGTCTGGCGACGACGGGCCTCTACGCGCACATCAGGCATCCGCAGTATGTTGCGTTCATTCTCGTCATGGCCGGCTTCCTCCTGCAATGGCCGACGATTCTTATCTTGTTGATGTTCCCGGTTCTCGCCTGGATGTATGTTCGCTTGGCCAGAGCGGAGGAGCAAGATGTGCTGGAAGCATTCGGCCAGCAGTATGAAGCGTACCGCAGGCGAACGCCTGGGTTCGTTCCACGGATTCGATTCAGCCAGTTGTTTCGCGCCAAGCCTCACTGAAGCGGCTGAACCAAGGAGGTAGTCATGAAACCCATCAAGACTGGCATCGTGCTTTCCCTCACGGTTGTGTTGTTCTATATCTTGTGTACTCTGGTTTGGGTAGCACTCCCGGAGCCGTTCATGAACTTCATGAACTCACTTTTTCACGGGCTCGATTTCAGGCGGCTCCAGACCGGTCAGTCGTTCTCCTGGTGGGATACCGCGTATCCGGCCATTGTGTTCGCGATCTGGTTTTTCGCCGTTGGTGTCTTCTTCGCCTGGCTTGGCAACAAAGTGGGAAATGAGGATTGAAGCCATGGGCATATGCACGCACCGGCGCGTCGGCACCGTTAGGGTGTTGGCCTTGCTGGAGCCACTACCGCTGCAACCATGGGCCATGCGCGTAGAGAAGCAGCGTCCACGTGTCAGAGTCGTCGCGTTGACAACGACTCAATGTACGCAGAGCCTGGCGCGAGCACGATCATCCGCGAGTCATCTTCGATTGCCCGGTGGTTCTGAGCGCGATTGCCGCGCCCTTGAACTCGTCCAGACGCGCGTCGCAGCGCATTGCCATTACCCATAATACTTGCGGCCGATCAAATGGAGGCCGGTCTGGCGTCCTACAGTAGCTTGCACCAGGAACTCTCCCAGCTAACGCCCCCCAGGAGTGTCGCAATGACGCCTGTAGCCGACCATGGCTTTGACGTTTACTCGCCTAAACAAGTCGCGAGCAGGGTCAACGAATTCTGCATTGCCAAGGCTCACATGCCGCTGCTCACGCTGGCAATGCTAGGCATGCTCGCGGGGGCGTTCATCGGGCTGGGCGCGCTGATGTTTGCTCTGGTGAGCAGCGATGCATCGCTCGGCTTCGCAGCGAGTCGCCTGCTAGGGGGGCTTGGATTTTCGCTTGGCCTGATTTTGGTGACGGTGGCCGGTGCTGAACTGTTTACCGGCAATAACCTGCTGGCCATGGCCTGGGCCAGCGGCTGCGTAAGCACTCGCGACGTGCTGCGCAACTGGGTGGTCGTGTGCATGGCCAATTTCATTGGCGCACTCGGGCTGGCGCTGCTGGTCTGGCTTTCGGGCCACGCCACGATGAATGGGGGTGCCGTAGCAACCACAGTCGTCGCCATCGCCACCGCCAAGGCCGGACTTTCGGCAACCGACGCCTTTTTTTG
>NZ_JALHRX010000078.1 GCF_023952475.1 Cupriavidus sp. WGlv3 | reverse complement strand
CGCTAATGAGGCCGGAATGGGCGCCAAAACGCGGAAAAAGTCGAGGCAGTGACGTCCGGCTTCCGGATTGTGAAAAACAGCGCTCCCCGCCTTGCGGGGAAAAACTCATCGCTAGCGCGATGAGTACTTCAGCAGCCTGCTAGGCATCGCTTTGCTCCTGCCCAACTTCGTTTATCCCGTTCTCCTTATGAAGATCATGTGCTTCGCGCTTTTTGCATGTGCATTCAATCTTCTAATGGGATTCACCGGTCTTCTTTCTTTCGGCCATGCAGCACTATTCGGTGCGGCCGGGTATGTGACCGGATACGCAGCCCGCGATCTTGGCATCCCAATGGAAGGAGCCATCGTACTCGGTATGGTGGTTTCTGCCATTCTTGGATTCCTGATGGCTAGTCTTGCGATCAGGCGGAAAGGGATTTACTTCACGATGATCACGCTTGCGCTGGCTCAGATGGTTTATTTCGTCTGTCTCCAGGCGCCGGTTACTGGGGGTGAAGACGGCATGCAGGGGATCCCGCGTGGCAAACTCCTTGGCGTTCTTGATCTTGGGGACGATACGACCATGTACTTCGTTGTACTGGCAATATTCGTGGCCGCCCTCGCATTGATTACCCGGATCGTCCAATCTCCGTTCGGGCAAATCCTCAGGGCGGTCAAGGAAAACGAGCCTCGATCCATCTCCCTTGGCTACGATGCCGATCGATACAAGCTGATGGCCTTTGTCCTGTCTTCCGTCCTGACCGGTTTGGCAGGCTCTGTCAAAGCGATCGTGCTCGGCTTCGAGACCTTGGTCGATGTGCATTGGGGCCTGTCAGGCATGGTCGTACTCATGACGCTAGTTGGCGGAGTTGGCACCCTGATAGGGCCCATTGTCGGCGCTGTTGTCATCATGGTGCTTGAGAATGAGCTAGGCGAAATTGGTGAAGCGCTGGCAACAGCTACTCATATCGAGTGGTTCGATGCCCTGGGCGAATCCGTCACGATAGTCACCGGCTTGACGTTCATTTTCTGCGTGCTCCTATTCCGGAAGGGTATCGCCGGCGAATCCAACGCATTCGTCGCGAGAAGGCAGTCGCATGCGATAAGGTCACACGTCCGTCGACGGCGTGACTTGGCTCATAAGCCGGTCAACACGAGGTAGCTGCTGCTGCTGAGATTTTCTGAAGGGCTATCGCATGGTAGGTGCGAGCACCAAAGCGTAGAGAGGAACATACGATGCGTGTATTCCAAGTTGAGCAGGACTGGTCCATCGAGCATCTCCAGATGGCGTCCAAACCGATGCCTCAGCCAGCCACAGGGGAGGTGCGTCTCAAGATGCGGGCTGCGGCTTTGAATTATCGCGATCTCATTATTCCTAGCCACGGTTACGGGAAGCGAATGAAAGATCTGCCACTCATCGTTCTAAGCGATGGTGTGGGTGTCATTGATGCCGTAGGCGCTGGGGTAACTCGGTTTCAGGTAGGTGAGCGTGTATGCCCGATCTTTTATCAAACGTGGGTGGACGGTGCACCAAACGCCGAACGAATGCAATCTAGCTTGGGTTGCGAGCAGGATGGAACCATGGCGACCCATTTGGTGATACCCGAGGAAGGGGTATGCCGTGTGCCCGCCTACCTCTCTGATTTTGAAGCCGCAACGTTGCCTACTGCGGGTGTAACGGCGTGGCGAGCCCTGATCACCGAGGGGCGACTGAAGCGAGGGGAAACCGTCCTCGTGCAAGGGACTGGCGGAGTCTCTCTGTTTGCGCTCCAGATTGCGAAGTCACTGCGCGCGGTCGTGATCATTACGTCTTCCAGCGACAAGAAACTTGCCAGCGCGAAGTCGCTTGGAGCGGACTACCTGATTAATTACGAGAAGGAGCCACAATGGTGGCGCACGGTGAGAGAGCATACGCGGGGCGTCGGCGTCGATCACATTGTTGAAGTCGGGGGGGCAGATACGCTAGCCCAGTCCGTGCGCGCTGTCCGGACAGGAGGAACAATCAGCTTGATCGGTGTCCTTTCCGGTTCTGATCCAAAAATTCCACTCGGCCAGGTTGTAACGCGGCACATCAGGTTGCAAGGCATCACTGTCGGCAGCCGTGCCGACTTGGAAGCAATGCTAACCCATTTCGAAGCGACCAGATTGCGCCCCGTGGTCGATCGCATATTCCCATTCGAGGCGCTTCATTCAGCAATGCATTACCTCGCTTCAGGCAAGCATTTCGGAAAAATCTGTATTCGCCACTCGGTGTGATGTCGTCGGCTCGAATGCGCAATAGCAGGCTGCTGAAGTACTCATCGCGCTAGCGATGAGTTTTTCCCCGCAAGGAGGGG
>NZ_JALHRX010000077.1 GCF_023952475.1 Cupriavidus sp. WGlv3 | reverse complement strand
TGGGCGGCGACAATCATTTTGTCCGGCGTAGCGACAAACATCTTGGCCGGTGGCGGGAACTCGGAGGCGGCGTAGCCGCCGGAGAGTTTCCGCCACCGGCGGCGCCGAGTTGGCCGGGTTCTACGATGGCTGATCGCATCAATAAGCGGTCAGTCCATGTCTGGAACCCGTATTACCGACCAACAGGTTAGCCTCTACATGTCCAAACGCAAACAGCATACCCAGGAGATTGCCGCTGCCAAGGCCGGCATCAGTGTGCGCAGTGCCCGGCGTATCGAACGTGATAGCCAACTGCCTTCGCAGAAGCCCCGCCGTTACTGGCGCTCGCGGCCCGATCCATTCGTCGAGGTCTGGGACACCGAGGTCGTGCCGATGCTTGCTAGCGAGCCGCGCCTGCAAGCCATCACCATTCTGCGCAAGCTCCAGGACGACCATCCCGACCAATACCCTGACAGCATGCGCCGCACGCTCGAACGGCGCATCAGCAAGTGGCGGGCTGTGTCTGGACCGGCCAAAGAAGTCTTCTTCCCACAGGAACACGCGCCGGGGATCCGGGCACTGTCGGACTTCACCGATATGCAGGCGCTGGGCATCACCATCTCCGGCGTTCCATTCCCTCACCGCCTGTATCACTTCGTGTTCGCGTTCTCGCGCTGGGAGTACGCCCAAGTGGTTGAAGGCGGAGAGAGCTTCGAGGCGCTGTCCTCGGGCTTGCAGAACGCGCTCTGGCAGGCCGGCGGCTGCCCGCGAGAACATCGCACCGACAGCCTCTCGGCGGCGTTCAAGAACCTGAAGGAGCAGGAGGACTTCACAACGCGCTACGAAGCCCTGCTGGACCACTATGGGATGACCGGCACCCGTAACAACCGCGGCCTGGGCCACGAGAACGGCAGTGTGGAATCATCCCACCGCTATCTGAAGGAGGCTGTCGACCAGGCACTGATGCTGCGCGGCCACCGGGACTTCGAGGATCGAGCCGCCTATGAGGCGCTCCTGCGCGAGGTCGTGATGCGTCGTAACCGGCGTCATGCAGCGGCGTTCCGTCTCGAGCGCGAGCAGTTGACGGACCTGCCTCCCCGGCGCACGACGGACTTTGCCGAAGAGGAAGCGCGTGTCACCCGTTGCAGCACATTCACCGTGCGCGGCATCCTCTACAGCGCGCCGTCCCGCCTGATTGGTCACCGTCTGAAGGTGCGTGTGTACGGCGACCGACTGGACTGCTACCTGTCCGGAGCCATGGTGTTCAGCACTCCTCGGGGCTCCCACGCCGCGCACAGCACCCGCCGCGCTATCGACTATCGGCACTTCATTGAGGGGCTCAAACGTAAGCCGCAGGCCTTCAAGGGCCTGGCGTTCCGGGACGATCTGTTCCCTCGGGAGGCCTATCGGCGAACCTGGGAGCAGCTTGATGCCCGGCTGTCGCAACGCGACGCGTGCAAGACGATGGTTGGCCTGCTTGAGCTGGCGGCCATGGACGGTATCGAAGCCGTGCTGGCCGTGCGCCTGGAAGCCATGTTGGGCGATGGTGATCTGCCGGATCTGGAAGCGCTGCGCGAGGAGTTCTCGCCGCGGCAAGCCGATCACCCCGTCATCCATGTCCAGATGCCGGCGACCAGTTGCTACGACGCCCTGCTGGGCCAGGGGGTCGCAGCATGAACGCGCCGCTCCCAATTGATGCCGCCCGCCTGACGTTGATGCTCAACGAACTGCGCCTGCCCACCATTGGCCGGCTCTGGCCAGAGTTCGCACAGCGCGCCGACAAGGAAAGCTGGCAGGCAACCCGGCTGCTTGGCGCCTTGCTCGAACACGAACTGGCCGAACGGGCCAAGCGGCGTATCGAACGACACCGAACCGAATCCCGCCTGGATCCAACCAAGACGCTGGCTGCCTTCGACTTCAGTGCTGTGCCCATGGTCTCCAAGGCGCACGTGATGGCACTGGCGAGCGGTGATTCCTGGCTGGAGAAAGGTGCCAATGTGTTGATCTTCGGCCCGCCGGGCGGTGGGAAGAGCCACCTCGGATCGGCCATCGGGCATGCCCTGATCGACGCTGGGTACAGGGTACTGTTCACGCGTACCAGCGAGATCGTCCAGAAGCTGCAGGCAGCCAGGCAGAGCCTGCAGTTACCTGCAGCCCTGGCCAAGCTCGACCGCTTTGACCTGATCATCCTGGACGACCTGTCGTACGCCCGCAAGGACCAGGCCGAAACCAGTGTCCTATTCGAACTGATCGCCGAGCGCTATGAGCGGCGCAGTCTGCTGATCACGGCCAACCAGCCGTTCTCAGGCTGGGACAACGTGTTCCCTGACCCCGGCATGACCATCGCCGCGATTGACCGACTCGTCCACCATTCGACGATCTTTGAAATGAACGTCGAAAGCTACCGTCGGCGCACCGCAAGCGACAAGCAGTCTGCTCGCCGACGACAATCATCCAGCGACAACGACAATCACCGCGACATCGATAACGGAGCGACAACCATGACCTAACACTCACCGACAATCATCCCGGCCAACCGGCCAAAATGATTGTCGCTGGACCGGCCGTCCTGCTTGACGCTATCTA
>NZ_JALHRX010000076.1 GCF_023952475.1 Cupriavidus sp. WGlv3 | reverse complement strand
TAAGCGGTCCATCATCGGCGTCTATCAACTGGTGATCTGAATGCGGATGATGTTCTCCACCAACCCCAGGAGAACATCGATGATTGAATCCCCGGAACTGAAGGTTGTGAGCAGCAACAGCAGAGGCCGCAAGCGCTACGACAAGGCTAGCAAGCGGGCGCTGGTCGAGGCTTGCCTGATACCTGGTGTCTCCATCGCGCGCCGTGCACAAGACAGTGGCGTGCATGTCAGCTTGCTACGCAAATGGATCGCGCAGTATCTGCTGGAACGTGAGCGCTCGGCGGGCGAGTTGGCGATGGCTGTCGGGCAAGACGCAGATTTGCCAGAGCGGCTGGAGGATTCTGTTGCACAGGCGGGAATGATGGCCCAGGAACGGCCATCGGCATTCGCGGCTGTGCACGCTGTATCGGCACCGGCAGGATCGCTAGCCGTTGCGGACCGGGCCTGTTCGGCCCTGGCGCTGCATGTGCGATTGCCCAATGGGGTCGAGCTGGATCTGAGCCCGGCAGATCTCGAAGGGCTGACGACGATTGTCCAGATGCTGGGGAGGATGCCGTGTTCCGGTTCGACGATGGCCTGAAGGTATTCTTGCATCGGGATCCGGTGGACTTCCGCTTGGGCATCAACGGGCTATCGATTCTGGTCGAGCAAGCGGCGCGCCTGAACCCTCTGGATTCATCGCTCTACGTATTCGGCAATCGCCGGCGCGACCGGATCAAGATCCTCGGCTGGGATGGCACCGGCTTCTGGCTGTTCCTCAAGCGATTGGAGGCGGATCGATTCGTATGGCCTGACACGGCCGACATCGTCAAGCTTACCGTCGAGCAGTTGCACTGGCTGCTCGACGGCATCGACATTGCTGTCGTCAAGAAACACCCGCAGCGTTTTTATTCCCGCGCAAGCTGAACTGCACACGGGCATGTCGGTCCAAGTCGACATGCCCATCAGCATCTCGATCACCACCGAGGAACTTCAGGAATTGCTGGCCACGCGCGAAGCGTATGGCCAGCTTCAGCACGACCATGAAGTGCTGCGCAGCGAGTTACGTCTCGTGAGCGCAGAGCGTGATCTGGCAGAGGAGCGCCTGCGCGCCTATCGTCGCGAACTGTTCGGCGCCAAGAGCGAAGCGCGAGATGCGGGCCAACTCGGGCTATTCAACGAAGCTGAAGCACTCGCGTCCAACGCGCCCCCTGCGCAGGAAGACACGCTTGGGACGAAGGTCGCCGCACACACCCGCAAAAAGCGTGGTCACCGCAAGCCGCTGGACCCCAATCTGCCGCGCGAAGTGGTACGTCACGATCTGCCTGAGTCCGAGCGCTTCTGTGCAAACGATGGCCATGCGCTGGTCGAGATCGGTGTCGAGATCAGCGAACAGTTGGACGTGATCCCGGAGCAGGTTCGTGTCATCCAGCACCAGCGCGTCAAGCGCGCCTGCCCGTGCTGCGACCTGGGCATCAAGGTGACGCCAGCACCGCCGCGGATCATTCCCCGCGGCCTGTTCACGGAGTCGGCACTGGCCTGGATTGCCACGGGCAAGTACCAGTTCGGCATGCCCCTATATCGCCAGGCCGGCTTGCTGCGCCGCTTCGGTGGCGACATCTCGTCGAACACGATTGCCGCGAGCATGGTTCGTGTCGGTCTGGCCACGCAGCCGGTGATCAACCTGATGTGCGACCACGTACTCGACGCCGAACTGATTTACTGCGACGAGACGACCTTCCAGGTCCTCAAGGAGAAAGATCGCCGGCCACAGACCAAGAGCCAGTTGTGGTGCATGATGACCGGATCGGGGCCGGCGATTCGGCTGTTCATCTATACCCCCGGTCGCGGCCACCAGCAGGGGCAGCCACTGTTCGAGGGCGTGCGCAAAGGCGCGGCCCTGATGACCGATGGCTACTCGCTCTACAACGGCATCGCGCACGATCACCAACTCGTCCATCTCGGATGCTGGACGCACGTGCGACGCGGGTTCGTGAAGGCCGAGGCCAGCGTGCCCAAAGCCGCGCGAACGCCAGATCTGCTGGCCACACGCTTCATCGTGCTGATTGGCAAGCTGTATTTAGCCGAGGCGCGAAGTGCGGATTGGGGGGCCGAGCGACGACAACGACTGCGGCGACGCTACAGTACTCATGTGCTCGGCGTCATCCGCAAACTGATGCTCGAGCAAATGCCCGCTGTCGTACCCGGTAGCCTGCTTGGGAAGGCGCTGCAGTACATGCACGGGCAGTGGCCAAAGTTGGTGCGCTACGTCGAGAACGGTGACTGGCCGATCTCGAACAACCCCTGTGAGAATGCAATCCGGCCATTCTGCGTAGGACGCCGCAGCTGGTTGTTCTCAGACACTGTCGACGGAGCGAATGCCAGCGCCAACCTGTACTCCCTCGTGGAGACCTGCAAGGCCAATGGCATTGATCCCTATCGGTATCTCCTCTGGTTGTTCCAACGGCTTCCGCTCGCGAAGACCGTCGACGACTACGACGCGCTTCTACCCTGGATGATGCCGGCCAATCTGCGCTGAACAGCGCGACGTATCACACCTCCAGCACCTCCAGCACCATCTGACTTCTCTCTGAGAGGCGTGGTCTATGGATCGCATAC
>NZ_JALHRX010000075.1 GCF_023952475.1 Cupriavidus sp. WGlv3 | reverse complement strand
GGGGTAGTCGTCCTTTTTGTGCAAAATCTTACGGTTTCCCCGCAAAGCCTTTCTTTATAAGGCGCTCCGGGCAAAGCAGACAGCTGCCTGCTGCCCTCAAGTGACTTCGGGAGTACCATGTCCGCCCGCGATTTCGGATCGTGTCACCTGGATGGGGGCGGAAGATGCCGGGCTTGGAATTTCGCTATGTGGGAAAAGACAGTTTGCCTTCTCGATTGTCGGAATTCGATGTCGAGTACTATTTCGCGCTGACCGACAGCGACGTTGCCGCAATCAACCAGAAATTTCGGCGTGCCGGCCGTGCCGGAGCCGCCATCCAGCTGGCATTTCTGCGGGCAAGTGGCCGTACCCTTGACCAACTGAACACACTCCCCCGTCAGCTCTTGCGCTACGTGGGCGAAAAGCTGGGGTTACCAACTCCGACGATCGCCTCGCTGCGCACCATCTATCAGCGATATCCGACGCTGTATGAACACCAGGTCTGGGCCTGCCAATACCTCGGCTTGACACGAATCGATGACGATCACTGGAGAGGCCTCGGAGCTTGGATGCGGCAAGATGCCGCCGAATCGCTTTCCCTTGAGGAGTTGATCCAGCACGCCCACTACTGGCTGTATGAGCGACGGATTCTGATTCCTTCGACACGAGCGCTGCTGAGCCTGGCTCGCTCAATTTGGGCGGGCATCGAGCGAGATTTGCTGCTGTCGATTGAGGCGGTCGTCCCCCTGGCGCAGATAGCAGGAGCCGAAGCTGCCGTGTTCGCCCAACATGCAACAGCGGGAACGACCGTGCTGGAATGGCTCAAGACCCCGCCAGCACGGCACAGCCCCTCAACCATGAATGAGACGCTGGCCAAGATCCGCTTCCTGAAGAGCCTCGGCGCGCATACTTGGGCGTTTGATGCCATTCCGATCGAGAAGCAGCGCGCCTGTGGCCAGCGTATCCAGGCTCGCCGTCCCGCCAAAGTCCGCGAA
This sequence comes from Cupriavidus sp. WGlv3, assembly GCF_023952475.1. Taxonomy (GTDB): domain Bacteria; phylum Pseudomonadota; class Gammaproteobacteria; order Burkholderiales; family Burkholderiaceae; genus Cupriavidus; species Cupriavidus phytorum. The sequence continues at coordinate 1,666 of NZ_JALHRX010000075.1, read as the reverse complement.
CTGAAGACCTCCACGCGTACGATTGAGCTGGTGTTTTTCCTGCGTGTGACCTTGCTGGAGCTGACGGACGCGATGCTCTACCAAACCGGACGGCGCGTCTCCGACCTAGTTCGGCAGGCCTACAACAAGACCACGACGAAGCAAGCGCGCTCGGCGAGCGAATACCGGCAGCAAATGGTCGAGATCAAGGCCCTGGTTGACGATACCCGCCGCTCGGCCGAAGAACGGCTGGCCGACATCGGCAAGCTGCTTGAAGGCCTATCGGCCAAACCGCCGGCAAGCCACGCCGCCAGCGTGCGCGAAACGCTCACGGAAGACCACCACCGTATCCGCAACCTCGTGACTTCCTTGCGGGAGTTGGAATTTGCCAGCAACAGCACCGATCCGGCCCTGCGGCAGCTTGAGTTCATCGGTAGTCTGCACGACCAAGGCGCGACGGAATTGCCGCCCGATTGCAATGTGTCGGTGGGCGCGAGCTGGCGTGACCTGGTCGACGGCGAAGACCGTAAGCGCGCGTTGCGCGCGATGGAAGCCTGCGCGATCACGGGCCTGCGTAAGGGGCTGCGCCGCGGCACCGTGTGGATCAGCCATAGCCTGTCGTTTCGGGAACGCGATCAACTGCTGATCCCGCCCGCTCAGTGGGATTCTGAGCGCGACCGGTATCTGTCCACGCTTGACTTGCCGAACCAGGCGGACACCTACCTCAATCCCCTCATGGATCACCTGAAGGCAGGCCTCGCGGCACTGGACGAGGCCCGTGCGGCAGGCCACGTCACGATCGACACGAACGGCGTGCTGCATCTGTCGCCGCTCGAAGCGGCGGAAAGCGATGGCATCCCCACGCGCACCCGTGATCTGCTCTTCAAGGACATCGGCAGCGCGCAGTTTGCCGACATGATCCTCGAGATGGATGCCCGTACCAATTTCAGCGAAGTGCTGCTGGCACGCAACGGGGACGCGCACGAACTGATCACGCTCTACGCCGCGCTGCTCGCCCATGGCACCGAGCTCGACGCCAAGGGTGTCGCCGCCATGATTCCGAAGCTCGATCCGGCGCACGTCTCCACCGCGATGCGCGCGCTTGAGATGCCCGGGCGGCTGCGCCGAGCGAACGAACGGGTAGTGGAATTCCAGCGCACGCACCCGATCACCGAGTTATGGGGGACCGGTCAACAGGCGTCCAGCGATTCGATGAGCCTGGACACCTCGCGACACTTGTTCTATGCCCGCGCCGATCCTCGACGTCGCACTCATGCCGTCGGGATCTATACGCACGTGCTGGACCAGCACGGAATCGTCTATAACCAGCCCATGGTGCTCAACGAACGCCAGGCCGGCGTGGCCATTGAAGGGGTCATGCGCCACAATGAGACCCGCAGCGACGGCGGGCTGCTCCGGCTCGCGGTCGATACCCATGGATACACGAGCGTTGGGATGGCGGTGTCCAAATTGCTCGGCTTTGATCTATGCCCATGGCTGCGCAATCTGTCGGAGCGCAAGCTGTATTTGCCGCGCGGTCTGCAGGTAACGGATGGACTGTCGGCCGCCGTCTCGCCCGAGATCTCGCTCAAGGCAATCCGCGACGGCTGGGATGGCTTGCTGCGCCTAATCGCCTCCATCCACTCGGGCCGGGTGAGTGCAATCGTCGCGCTGCAGCGGTTCGGCA
>NZ_JALHRX010000074.1 GCF_023952475.1 Cupriavidus sp. WGlv3 | reverse complement strand
CTACTAGCTGCGGCGGAAGCAAATGTTCTGCAATGACGGCTGGCAGGCGCTTCATCACGGTGCCGCCCAGCGGCAGGCTTATGTCGAACTCTATAAGAAATGCACGTTCTAGTAGTGCCCAGCCTGTCGCGAATAATCGAATCCCTAACACGGTGCAATGCCAATAGAACTTGTTGCGACTCCGTTCGCTGTGTGACAAACCGCATAGAGGGTTGTGACGCCTCCTCGCAGATCGCCTCGGGGCATCGTTTATCTGCGATTCACATGTGTTGCTCCTACCAGCCAGCCTAGCGTCTGAGCCACATCGCTGCTCGGAGCCTCTACGCAACACCTCGCGATATTGCCCACTGTCGGACTACATTGTCAGAGCACCTTCGCACGCCGCCGTTGCCAGCAACACGCGCGCTCCCAGCCTACCGCCGGTCGCACGGCGGGTCCGCTACCGTGGAATCAAGACTCGTGGTTGGACAATGATGAAACGAATGCATTGCGCCCGATATACCGAGCCTCATGCTTCGCAAGCGCACCCAACCAGCTATTGTAAGTGGGGACTGTGTCCGGCTTTTCAGGGGGTCGCTCCATTCGTGGAGCCGCCTCAAGCATTCCCTTATTGACTGCAGGGCCAACGCCGGCCGCAGTCCCACAGCCAGAGGCTGGCACTGGCCGTCACCGATACGGCATACACGCTGACACTCCCGACGTGCCAACGTTTAGCGAAGCTGGACAGAAGGACTACGCTATAACCAAACTGATTTCCCTGGGCTGAGCCGAAGGGATCCTCGCCAAAGCTGATCGAAAGCTTCAGGCCGACCTGCAGAAGCGTGTGCAGAGCGCGGATTGGACGTAGCGAATCGGGGAAGCTTCCAATGCAGCTGGGGTCGCCTCCCGAACGGCGCGTACATAGCTTCAATGAGTTCTCTCAGAAGTTTGTTTTGACAGATTGCCTCCCCCAACTCCAATCGTGCCGCTGCTTATGGGCAATTGCCAATCACATAGTATCCGGCGGCTGTCTCAGCCAGAGTGTTGATATAGAAAAGATTATTTAATCCCATGCTTTGGTTCGAGCCATTCGCGTAAGCCCCCCCCCCGACATCGTGTGCCCGACCGGCTTGCACGTGCGCATAGTTTGTGCCGGTGGTCGCCGTACAAGAAAAACTCGTCTTTGTTGTTGCCGAGATAGCAGCAGATTGCTGGCTTTCCCCTGCTGTGCCGTCGATCGCCGTCACAGTGTAGCTGTACGTAGTACCCGCTATCAAGTCCAAATCGGTGTAGCTCGTCGACGTGCTCGAGCCCACCTTCGTGCCATTGCGGTAAAGGTTGTAGCTGTTGGCGTTTGTTACGGCATTCCACGACAGCGATATTGTGTTGAGGGTCGTCCCGGCGACCGCCAGCCCAGTCGGCGACGAACCCGCCTGTCCAGACCCGCTTCCAGCACGCAAATTGTTCTTAACCCAGAAGTCCATCACGAAGTCAGGGTAGTTGATATGCGTGGCATCGACATAGTTGGTGTTGTTGCCGCCAGTTCCAGCGGGCCATGCGTGTGCCATGCCCGCGACCGATATTTCGTGGGTGCGCACTTTGCCATTGCTATCGATATAAGGGGTGTTTGTGCCGCCCCCTGCTATCGATACCTTAGATCCCTGGGTGAAGCTGCCGCCGTAGAGCTGGCGGAAGGCCGAGGCTGCTATCGGGCCATATGCCGGCGCCACCGTGTAGTCCGAGGTTCCCCATACGGCGCCGGCAATCTGGCTGGTGAACTTACCCACGTTGGATCCGGCCCATTGCTTACATTTATTGCCTGCCGTCGTCGCGGTATAGCCACTAGGTACGAAGCCGATCTGGGCCGTCGTGGTTCCCGGCGTCGGACCGGCATTGATGCCAACGCCGGCAAAAATGTCCGGGGCGATGCAGCCCAGGACCATGCTCATGCCGCCTCCAGAGGATAGGCCCGCCACGTATACCTGATTGGGATCGATCGCATACTGGGCATTGGCAACAAAGCGGTTGACTAGATCCAGCAGTACGCCCACGTGTCCAGCGGTTCGGCTTGGCGACGCATTCGCATAGTCCCAGCAATGCTTGAAGTACACGTTGCCGCTTGCGTTAGGCGCAAGAATGACAGCACCGTATTGATCGCCAATCGATTTCCAGTTGAACCCGGTCCCACTGGCATTATTGATCACGTCGCCGGAGGCAGTCTGCAAGCATCCGTGTAGCACTAGAACTAGAGCTCGCTTGCCATTGGGCGTGGAAGGCTGGCTCGCCGGCCAATAGAAATAGCCGGTCAGGTTTCCACCATTGACGGCATCCGATGCCCACGTCTGCTCGCTACTCCACGCTCCGGGACCCGCCGTCGCTGCATGCAGCGAAAACGCTCCCAGCATCGTCGCAAGAGTGACTAACCCGGTCGCGAAGTATCGCCAACGCTTTCTCAGCATAGTGTCTCCCTTTTTTGATTTCTTCGAGTCACAGCAATGCCCTGACCCAAGGGGTCTGCAACAAGCCGGTTCGCACTTTAAGGACAACTGCTTAATTTATGACAGGCTTTCGCTCCGCCTTTAACATGATACATGATTCATGTTTCATACTAGGAAGGGCATCGAGGCAAAGTCAACCACTCGTTTACACTTAGTTCAATGGTTCGCAGCCCCGACAGACCATGGACACCAGCGCGTGAATCGCACCCACCATTGAATCAGACGATATCCATGGCGGAGTAAGCAGGCTAGGGG
>NZ_JALHRX010000073.1 GCF_023952475.1 Cupriavidus sp. WGlv3 | reverse complement strand
TAATGCGCAGCCCATCGGCTTCGTGGTATCGCTTTTGGACGATACCTTGCTCAGCGCCGAGCGTAGCCAGACCTCGAAGGCTTACGCCCGTTCCTGTCGGACACGCTTTCGCTCGTAGGGCGCTTCTCGCGGATGTCAGCGTCGTTCCTGCGTGCCAGGAGAGATAGTGGATCTTTCGTCTAGCATGGGCAAGACATCCAACCCCTGAACATGGCGTCTTTATAAATGGAGTTGTAGCTTGCGACCGTGTCGGTGCAGAATTCTTCTGAAGCCTTTCACCAGGGCCGAGTTCTGCGGGAAGAGCGGATCTGAGTTCCTCCCTGACATACGTTCATCGAGGTGCCAAGCGGAGCCCGGTGCGACGCGTCCGGCGTTCGCCCGACGGGGAAACTGCGCGCCAAACCAGTCACACCAGTTCCGCACCCACTCGGTGTTGAAGCTCACCCCGCACTGGATGTGAAGCTGTAATGCGTTGTATCGTGGCTCATCTGAACTGAGTCTGGAAAACCGGAAGTCGCCAAACACCCAGACTTCCAAGAGCTCAGCCGGATGAAAACCCATAAGAATGCCAACCTTCGCCCGCCGACCCGAGATCCAAGACATCACCGAACATGGTCTGAGTGTCCCGAAGCAACCGCTTAGCCATTGCGTTACAGCACCGACGGCTCAAGTGGCTGGGCCGTTGTCTGGCCGGTAGCGTGCCGACGCTTCGTCCCGGCCGGGCCGCTCGCCGTGGAGGACCCGTCCAAGGCCCTGTTGATCGTGGAGTTGAGCCAACGGCGTATGCTCCAGCGGCAAATCGCCCGCAATGTTGGTGTTTCCGAACCCACTGTAGCCGGTGCTCGCGCGCGCTAGCCTGTCCAGGCTCGCGGGTCTTCAGCCACGCGAGCCCGTCATGCGCTTTGAACAGGCCGCTCCGGGTGACCTGCTGCACATCAATACCAAGCTCGGTCGCATTTGAGCGGCCCAGCCACCGCGTGACCGGCAACTCCGCGATTCAATTGGCAGCAACACAAGTGCGACAAGCCGTCATGAGGTGTGCACCGCACTTAATCGATAACCTTAATTCCGTACGCCACTTCCGACCGTCGCTTTGCGCCAGCGGCTTTGGTCAAAAGGAAACATAAGGTAATCGCGCACCGTGATCGGTTCAGACTGGCTTGCGAGGCCAACTTCCGGCCACTCGTCCTTTGTCGGCCAGTACGCCGTACGGAAAATCGTGTCCCAGAGCGTCGTAAATGTCCCGAAGTTTCGGCCCCTGTGACGCGCTTCTATTGAATGGTGAATACGATGGAACTTGCCATCCCCGACGATGTATCGTAGCAGCCCAAGATGAATTCGCGTGCTCGAGTGAGACAAGTGGACCTGAAAGGCAATCAGCGTCAGGGCAACAGTTGGCACGACGCCAGATTCGAAGCGGATCAGAGCGAGCGGCATTGCGACGAAAAAAGCATAAATAAGCGGCTCAGATAAGTGATGAGCACAATTCCAAGCCGTCAGTTCGCGGATAGAATGATGGGTGGCGTGCATGCGCCACAGGAATGGAATAGCATGCTGTGCACGGTGCATCCAGTAGCGGAAGAAATCAGCGGCAATTGCGACTAGAACGCCTGAAAGAACGCCGAAGCCCGCGCTAATAATTGCGTTGTCAGAGTGAAACAACGTCCCGAAATTCACCGTCAGGAGCGGCTTGACCCCTAACCATTCAAGAGCCACAGCGTAGACGTGCCAGACAACTGCAGCGAACCCAAGGCGAATGATCCAATTTCGTACTCCGCGAACATATGACGCAAAACTGTATCGATAAGCCGGAAACATCAGCTCGAGCGCGACACAGACGGTAGCGAATATCGCTACGAACTTGAACGAGTTTACGAAAAACCCGGCCATCTGATTTACATCAAAAAGGTGCAATTGTCTACTCCGTCAACGAGGCTGTATGCTTTCTGGTGGAGATTTTAGGCCAATGGAAACGCGATATGTCGCTCAAGCCATTTTCGCTCGGATCGCGCGCACAAAAACCAAGCAATCTTGACGTTACATTCCATGGCGTATTCACACAGAGATCTGCCACCGTTGGAATCTATCACGGATAGGTCGACATTTCTCGAAGTTTGGCAATCGATTGTTTGGATGGGACTCATTCGAATCCCAAATGACTCTCACACCTCCGCAGTTCTGGTCTACGCCGGAATCTCAGAAAATCCCGCCATAACGGCAAACGGGTTATGACGCAGGGCCGCTGTTCGATGAGGATTGTCGAAAAGGTGGCGGCGATCCTGACAGTATCGACAGACCCAATGTAGATTGGCTGGACCGGATCCAGATGTCGCTGAAGGCCGCCAGCGCCACATCGTACTAGCCATCGGTGTTGGTCGAGCGCATGGGCGTTCAAGTTTGGAGACGAGCCCGCCCAGGCCGCACACGCCGATGCCGGCCTTGAATACCGTTACGCCACCTGACAGATTGACCGCGAAGAAGAACGCCTTGGTCGGGACCATGTGCGACAGGATCGTTCTCGCGATCGCATTGCTTGCATTGATTCAGCGCGTTGAAGTTCGATATCTTTAAAACTCAAAGCCGAAATGCAAGACCTCGAATTTTCGGCCTCAGTGTGCGAGAACGGGTAGTTGAGGATATCTCCGACCGGACACGGTTCCAGGCCGGCATGGAGCGTTTAGCTTGGGAACTAACAGGCCGCTGAAATACCTCCAGCGGACGTCAGCGCGACGAT
>NZ_JALHRX010000072.1 GCF_023952475.1 Cupriavidus sp. WGlv3 | reverse complement strand
CGGCTGGAAGAAGCTGGCGAACTGCGAGGCCAGGATCATGTAGATGAAGATCACCGCCAGCGCCAGCGCCGACACGGCGTAGCCGAACGACTCGTTCATCGACTTGGTCGAGCCGCCGAAGCGGTACTTGTAGCCGGCCGGCCAGTTGACCCCATCCAGCGCGGCCTTGACGTCGCGCGCGACTTCGCCAGCCGAGCGCCCGGCCACGTTGGCGGTCAGCTCGACCTCGCGGTTCAGGTCGCGCCGGCTGATCTGGTTGGCGCCGGTGGTGGGCACCAGCTCGGCGATCTGGCGCAGCGGCACCATCTTCGGCGAGTCATCGGCATTGGCGTGGCTGCTGGCGATCATCAGCGCGCTGAGGTCGGCCATGCCGGTGCGCGCGTCCTTCGGCAGGCGCACGCGCACGTCGTAATTCTCGTCGTCGGGCGCGCGCCAGGAGCTGATGGCATCGCCGGCCAGCAGCGGGCGCAGCGCATTGCCGATCTGCGCCACGCCCACGCCCAGGTCCGAGGCCAGCTCGCGCCGGATGCGGACTTCGATGGTGGGGCGGTCGTCCTTCATGCTCGAATCCAGGTCGGTCAGGCCGGGAATCGCCGCCATGCGCGCGCTGGCTTCGCGCGACAGGCGTCGCAGTTCGTCGAGGTCGTCGCCCTGGATCGATACCTGGATCGCCTTTTGCCCGCCGGCGCCGTCGGGCATGCCGACCATGGTCAGCGTGATGCCGGCAATGCCGGCCAGGCGCTGGCGGATCAGCGGGTTGAGCTGCGCGGTGGTCAGGGTGCGCGCGCGCCGCTCGGTCAGGCGCACCGACACCAGCGCGTTGTTGCGGCCCGAGGCGTTGCCCGAGTTGATGGTGGCGTAGGTGTAGGCCACTTCGGGGAAGGCCTTCAGCGCGGCTTCGACCTGCCGCACCTTGGCTTCGGTGACGTCGAGCGGGGTGCCGACCGGCGTGGTGAAGCCGACCTGGGTCTCGCCCAGGTCGGCATTGGGCACGAACTCGGTGCCGATCAGCGGCACCAGCGCAAAGCTGCCGAAGAAGGTCGTGGCGGCGATGACGGCGGTCGCCAGGCGATGCTTCAGCGCCCAGCCCAGCATGCCGGCGTAGCCGTCGCCGAGCCGGTCCATCCTGGCCGAGAACCAGTCCAGCAGCCGTCCCACCGTGCGTCCGTACCAGCTGGCCTTGTTGCCGGTACCGTGCAGGTCGGGGTCATGCCAGACCGAGGACAGCATCGGGTCCAGCGTGAACGAGACGAACATCGAGATTAGCACCGCCGCCACCACGGTGATGCCGAACTGGTGGAAGAAGCGCCCGATGATGCCGCCCATGAAGCCCACCGGCAGGAACACCGCGACGATCGAGAAGGTGGTGGCCAGCACCGCCAGCCCGATCTCGTTGGTGCCGTCCAGCGCCGCGCTGCGGTGGTCCTTGCCCATCAGGTTGTGGCGCACGATGTTCTCGCGCACCACGATGGCATCGTCGATCAGCAGGCCCACGCACAGCGACAGCGCCATCAGCGTGATCACGTTGAGGGTGAAGCCGCACAGGTACATCACGCCGAAGGTGCCGATCAGCGCGATCGGCAGCGTCAGCCCGGTAATCACCGTGCTGCGCCACGAGCCGAGAAACAGGAACACGATCGCCACGGTCAGGAAGGCGCCTTCCAGCAAGGTCGAGCGCACTTCCTTCACGCTGCTGCGGATGCCGCGCGCGGTGTCGTTGACCACATTCAGCTGCACGCCGGCGGGCACCAGCTTGCGCACCTCGTCGGTCATGCGCACCAGGCCGTCGACGGTATCGACCGTGTTCTGGCCCTGCGCCTTCACCACCGACAGGAACAGCGCGCGCTTGCCGTCGAGCAATGCCAGGCTTTCCTGTTCTTCCTGGCCGTCGCGCACGTCGGCGATCTCGCCCAGCGTCACCGGCTGGCCGGCGCGGCGCGCGACGATGATCTGCCGGAACGCATCCGGCGTGGGCACGCGGCCCTTGATCTGCACCACGGTCTCGGTCGCCGCGGAACGCAGTTCGCCCGCGGGCAATTCCTGGTTCTCGTTGCGGATCGCGTTCATCACCTGGTCGACGCCGATGCCCAGCGCTTCCAGCTGCGCCGGACGGATGCGGATCTCGACCTCGCGCCTGGTGCCGCCGACGAGATTAATCGCGCCCACGCCGCGTACGGTTTCCAGCCGCTTGCGCACGATCTGGTCGGCGATGGTGGTCAGCTCGCGCTGGCCGCGGCCGGCGCCCGGCGCGTTGGACACCGACAGGTAGAAGATCGGCGCGTCGGACGGGTCATAGCGCAGCACGCGCGGTTCCTTGACCTCGTCGCGGAACTGCGGGCGGATCAGCGCGATCTTGTCGCGCACGTCCTGCGCGGCCTGGCCGACATCGACGCTCAGGTCGAACTTGATCACGACGACCGAAGTGCCCTGGTAGGAGTGCGAAAAGATCTCGTCGATGCCGGAGATGGTATTGACGATCTCCTCGACCTTGCGCGTGACGTCGGACTCGACCGACTCCGGCGCGGCGCCTGGGTATTCGGTCTGCACCACCACCACCGGGAAGGTGATGTCCGGGAACTGGTCAACCGGCAGCCGCTGGTACGAGAATAGCCCCACCACGATGAAGGCCATCATCATCATGGTGGCCAGCACCGGGTTGCGGATCGACAGGCGGGTGAACCACATGGGGCGCGTCCTCTATGCTGTCAGGTCTTGACGAGCCTGACCTGGCTGCCGCTGCGCAGCGTGCCCAGGTTGTTGCGCACGATCTCGGCGCCGGCGTCGAGGCCGGCGACGATTTCG
>NZ_JALHRX010000071.1 GCF_023952475.1 Cupriavidus sp. WGlv3 | reverse complement strand
CTAATGCTCATTCTTCCAACATTCGCAAGACTCAGCGTTGCGCTGTCGCTTCTCGCGTCCACTACAGTAGCCTGCGCGCGCCTGCCCGCGCCAGTGGCGGCAGCCGAGGTCGGAATGTCCGCGGGACGGCTCGGCGCGGTCGGCGACTGGATGCAGTCCCAGGTGGAATCCAAACGCGTGCCAGGGGCAGTGATGCTGATCGTGCGGAACGGCCAGGTCGCCTACTTCGAAGCTGTGGGGCAGCAGGATCCGGTGCATGGCACGCCCATGAGCAAGGACAGCATCTCCCGGATCTACTCGATGACCAAGCCCATGACTTCGGTTGTCGCCATGATGTTGGTGGAGGAAGGCAAGCTGCAGCTCGATGCACCGCTGTCGCGGTTCCTTCTCGCCTTCGCCACCATGAAGGTCGGTGTCGAGCGGAAGGACCCGGCCACTGGCGCAAAGACTCTGGAGTCGGTGGGTACCTTACGGCCGATAACCGTGCACGACCTGTTGCGGCATACTTCGGGCATCACCTACGGCGTCTTCGGCGATTCTGCGGTCGAGCGCCTGTACCGGGCCGCACAGATCGGACTCCACGGCGACTTCACGAATGCCGAACTGGCAGACCGGGTAGCGGCGCTGCCGCTGCAGAATCAGCCAGGCACGGCCTGGGAATATGGATTCTCCACCGATGTCCTGGGCCGCGTGCTGGAAGTAGTGGAAGGCCAAACCTTGGGCACCATCATGCGCAGGCGGCTCTTTGCCCCACTGGGAATGAAGGACACTGGGTTCGGCCTTCCCTGAGGCTGCTAAGCATGCCAAACTTGTCCAGCCCTTCTCCGACGACGAGGAGGTCGTGCCGGGACTCCGCATGTTTGATCCCCGCATGCCCCGGAAGTTCGAGTCGGGCGGTGCCGGCCTCGTTTCCACGGCGCAAGACTATGCCCGCTTTGCGCAGATGCTGGCCAACGGCGGCTCACTCGATGGTCGGCGCTACCTCAGCCCCCGGACAATCGAGTCCATGACTGCGGACCACGTGGCCAATGGGATCGCACCTGGATCGCTCTATCTGCCCGGAGCCGGCTATGGATTCGGACTGGGATTCGCCGTGCGTCGCACGGCCGGCGAAGCGCCCTCCGTCGGCTCGCCCGGCGAGTACAACGTAAGCAGTCTTTCATCGGCGTCTATCAAATGGCATGCTGAATGGTGATGATGTTCTCCACCTACTTCAGGAGAACATTGATGAGCGAAGCATCGCCGGAACTGAAAGTTGTCAGCGGCAACAGCAGGGGTCGCAAGCGATACGACAACGCCAGCAAGCGAGCACTGGTTGAGGCCTGTCTGCGGCCAGGGGGCCCGGCGCGCCTGTGCAACAGACGCAGACGAGAACAATGACCGAGAACCGACCCTTAGCATTCGTGGCCGTTGAGTCTATCTCAGAGGCGACGTCAGTCGATCCAACCTCCGCCTGTATGGCCGTCGCGTTGGATGTGCGATTGCCCAATGGCGTCGAACTGGATCTGAGCCAGGCGGATCTCCCAGGACTGACGATGATTGTCCAGATGCTGGGGAGGATGCCGTGTTCCGGTTCGACAGCGGGCTGAAGGTATTCCTGCATCGCGAGCCGGTGGACTTCCGGATGGGGATCAACGGGCTGTCGATTCTGGTGGAGCAGGCGATGTTGCTCAACCCGTTTGACCACTCGCTGTACGTGTTCGGCAACCGACGGTGCGACCGTATCAAGATCCTCGGCTGGGACGGTGCTGGTTTCTGGTTATTCCTCAAGCGATTGGAAGCCGAGGATCGCTTCGTGTGGCCGGACACGACCGATATCGTCACGCTCACCGTCGATTAGTTGCATTGGTTGCTGGACGGCATCGACATCGCAGTCATCAGGAAGCATCCCCAACGCATCTACGTGCGAACGAGTTGAACTCTCGGATGGGCATGTCGGTCCAACCGGCCATGCCCGTCAACGTCACGATCACTGCTGAAGAACTTGAGGAGTTGCTCGCAGAACGCGACGCAGCGCGCCAGCTTCGCCTCGAACGTGATGTACTTCGGGGTGAGTTGCGCTTGGTAAAAGCTGAACGCGAGCTGGCAGAAGAACGACTGCGTGCCTATCGGCGCGAATTGTTCGGTGCCAAGAGCGAAGCACGTGATACGGGCCAACTCGGGCTGTTCAACGAGGCCGAAGCACTCACCGCCACCGCACAGCCTGCACAGGAAGACGTGCCCGGCACGAAGATCGCCGCTCACACCCGCAACAAGCGTGGTCGCAAGTCCCTCGTCCCAAGCTGCCACGCGAAGTGGTGCGTCACGACCTGCCGGAGTCCGAACACTTCTGTGCCCACGATGGCCACGCGCTGGTCGAGATCGGCGTTGAGATCAGCGAACAACTGGACGTGCTCCCGGAACAGGTCCGTGTCATCCAGCACCAGCGCGTCAAGCGTGCCTGCCCGTGCTGCGATCTGGGCATCAAGGTCACGCCGGCGCTGCCGCGTATCATCCCCCGTGGCCTGTTCACCGAGTCGGCGCTGGCCTGGATTGCCCCGGCAAGTACCAGTTAGGCATGCCCCTGTATCGCCAAGCCGCATTGCTGCGCCGCTTCGGCGGCGCATCTCGGCCAATACCATCGCCGCCAGCATGGTGCGCGTGGGCCAGGCCGTGCAGCCGGTGATCAACCTGCTTCGCGACACGCTGCTTGATTCCGACATCATCTACGGCGACGAGACCACTCTCCAGGTCTTGAAGGAGCCAGGACGGCGACCACAGAGAGGTCTGGCTACGCTCGGCGCTGAGCAAGGTATCGTCCAAAAGCGATACCGCGAAGCCGATGGGCTGCGCATTG
>NZ_JALHRX010000070.1 GCF_023952475.1 Cupriavidus sp. WGlv3 | reverse complement strand
CTCGGACAGCAATAGCTCGCTTTGCGAGCGCTATGGCATCAGCGCGAGACCGACTACAAGTCGGCGCGCGTCGAGGTAGATGTTGCCTCATTCATGCAACCAAACGCTGGTATTCCGCGCCTGGGATGACTCTGCTGGGCACCACAACATCGCGCTCGGGGTTGAGCGTGACCGTCCCAATTGGCGACCAATCTGGTGTGTGGCGTGACCAACGACGCAGATTGCGCTCACGAGCCTGAACGTCAGAATGTTGGTGTCTTGTCCGGCGTGGCGCTATGCCGGGCTCACGTAGCGGATGCCGCTGTGCCGGTGCTCATGTTGTACCAGTGCAAAGTGCGCCGCCCACGTACGCGCCGCAGTCAGATCGGCAAAGCCCTTGGACGGGAACTCCGGCCGGTACTTGGCCGTGCAGAAGAGGCTCTCCACAAAGGCGTTATCGTCCCTCACCCGTGGACGCGAATACGAAGGCTTGACGCCCAGCCAGAACAACATCGCCAGCACCGTAGTGGCCTTGAGCGTGGCGCCGTTGTCACCATGCAGCACGGGCTTGGCCGCCAAGGCGTGAATACCCTCGGCCAGCGCCGTGCGTTTGACTAGATGCGCCGCGTGGTCGGCATCGTCGCGATCGTGGACCTCGAAACCTACGATCTTGCGGCTGTAGACGTCCAGGATCAGATACAGATAAAACCAGCGCCCGGCGACCTCGGCCGGCAAATAGGCATGTCCCAGCACCACAGTTGGCGTGGCCCGGTGGCCACGTGCGTGGTGGGCGGACGGCTTTGGCGCGGCGCCTTGGCGCGTCGTCGGTGCCGGGTCTGCCCATGGGCGCGCAGCACTCGACCGAAGCTCGATTCGCTGGCCAGGCCTCTGGCTCAGCCAGCGCCTGCGTGGCGGCAGTGCGCCACTGCTCCAACTCCTGCGGATACACGCCGTTCTCACGGCACCAGGCGTTCTTGCTGGCCTCGTCCATCGCCGCCATCGCCAGCACCGCCTCAAACCTTGCCGCCGCTGTCCATGCCCGCTCGCGAGCGGGCATGGACATAGCGTCTGCACGCCAGCGCTCAAGCGTGGCCACTGCCACACCCAATTCCCTTGAAACCACTTCCACCACCGCACTCTCCAGCGGTAACAACCGTGCTACCGCCCGGTCCTTGAATGCTTGTCCGTAACGAGCCACTTCTCTCTCTTATCGCCCCAGGGTTTAGACTCTATCGGGGCGACATCTATTCTGCCGCGGGGGAAGTAGATCGAGCATTACGCCAATGAAGGCGCCCGCGGGCTCGCGGACCCACAGCCGCCGCCATGCGCAGGAGCGGATCGCGCATCCGGTCCGCGAGGCGATCCTGGAATTGGGCGGCCCGGCGGACCCGACTCCGCCTACGAAGCCATGATGCAACCAAATCTGCTGGCCTTGTATGGCCTCAAGTTCAATCCCTTCGCCCAGGACATCCCCGTCAAAGCGGTCTTCCTGAACCCCAAACTCGATGGCGCATCGAGCACGGCCTGGCACGCGAAGCGGCTTTGCCATGGTTGCTCCATGGGCTCGATTAACCACCCGCAAAGCAGCCTGTCCGACTTCTACCGGGAGCTGAGCGACATCCTTGCGGTGCCGATCGAGTCGCAGAACCGCTGGGGCGGCTTCAAGGCCCAGCGCGGACGCTGGCTGGCGCATCTGCAAGCCAGCCGCCGTCGCTGCGTGCTGCTGATCGACGAAGCCCAGGGGATGAGCGCGCCGGTGCTGTCGGAGTTGCCCTGCTGGCATCGGCGCTGCTGTGCGTTGTGCTCGCCGGCGATGCCCGCCTGCGTGAGAAATCCACCCGCGACCATCTGATCCCCCTGGACAGCCGGATCCGCGCGCGTCTGGCGATGGAACAGACATGCCGGAGCCACTTGCTCGACAGCGCCGGCAGCGCGAGCCTGATGACCGAACCGCTGCGCCAGACCCTGGGCGAACACGCCGCCGGCAACCATCGCCTCTTGATGAACCTAGCCAGCGAACTGTTGGCCCCCGCCGCGCAATGCGAACTGTCGCAGATCGACGAGAAGCTCTACCTCAAACCTATACCGCATACCAGAGCCGCCGCGGCAATCGCTGAGAATCCGATGACAGACCTGACCTTTCTTCCCCGGCTCGGACCAATGCTGCCCAAGCTAACCGACGCAGACGCCGCAGCGGTCCGGGACTATTTCCATGAACTTGTGATGCTCGTCGAATCGCACTACCTCGTGCAGATCCGGCGTCATGCCCAATCGCAACTGCAACTAGCCGAGCAAGCTCCGCCCCGAAAATCTCGGCGTGAGCAGCGGCGTTAGCAGGCCCATCAACAATCCACCCCATCGCGATCAACAGGCGTGATGGCCATCACCGCGAGCCGCCCCTGCGGCTCGCTCCGGCTCCATCATTTACCTTGACGGCTTCTCCGCCGCTCGCGCGATGGCGGTGAAGTTCGTATGTGCCAGAAGACTTGGATCTCGGCGCACGGTCATGCCACGGACATATATGGCGATGATCTTGTTATTTAACCCGGTGAAGCGCCGCTGGTGCTTGGGCATCAGGATCGGATCGAAGCAGCCGTCGCGGTCGCGCGGAATGTCGACCCGCAGCGGCCATCTTCGGTTAGCACGGTCTTGGCGCGCTTGCCATTGGGCTGCGCTGATTAGCCGACCGGCTGGCGCTGCGCGCCCGGCGGGTAGCTCAGGTGTTGACCCAGCTCGTAACCAGGGCGCGTTTGATCAGGGGCCTTCTTGAATGACATCGAGGCATCCTGAACGGCCTCCGCCATCATATGACCCTTCACGAGATGGACAAATCAGGTTCTCAGGGATATAGTCGGCAATTA
>NZ_JALHRX010000007.1 GCF_023952475.1 Cupriavidus sp. WGlv3 | reverse complement strand
GTGCGCGCGTCGGCGCCGCCGCCTTCGGCCAGCCTGGCGATCTTCGCCTTGAGGTCGGCCACCAGCGCGCGCATGGCTTCGGCATTGGCCTTGAAGGATTCGGAGCGGGCGTTGAGTTTGCTTTCGAGCGTGGGCATCTCGGAGTCTCTTGCTGGCAGATAGGGTGGTGAACCGTCTGGTGCCGTCCCGCCGCGGCCGGGCTCAGCTGGCTGCCTTCGGCAACGGATGCCCGGGCATCAGCTCATAGGGATGCTTCCAGCCCGGCAAGTCGCGGAAGCGCTCGGTCCACGCGTGGATATGCGGATATTCCTTGCGCCAGTGCACGCCGATCTCGTCATCGAAGAAGACGTAGCCCGCCAGCGAGAAGTCGGCGATGGTGGGGCGCTCGCCCAGCACGAAGCCGCGCCCGTCCAGGTGCGCGTTCAGCACGTTCCACGCGCCTTCGCAGCGCGCGCGGAAGAACTCCAGCACGGCGGGATCGGGCGCCCTGGCGAAGGTGCGCATGAAGCGATACGTGGCGGTGTACGAGGTGAACTTGTGGTTGTCGAACAGCAGCCAGCGCAGCACCTCGGCGCGCTCGGTTTCGTTGCGCGGGCCGAACGCATCCAGGCGCGCGGCCAGCGTCTCGAGGATGGCGCCGGACTGCGACAGGCGCTGGTCGCCAAACTCCAGCACCGGCACCTCGCCCATCACGTTGATGGCGCGGTATTCCGGGGTGCGGGTCTCGCCGTTGAAGAAATCGACAAAGCGCGCCCGCCACAAAGGCTGACCGCGCTGCACGCCGACGGTTTCCAGCAGTTGCGCCACCTTGTAGGCGTTGCCGGACTGGGCAAAGCAATACAGCAGGTACTCGGGCTCGTTCTGCCTGTCGATGCTCATGGTGTCTCCCCGATGATGTCGCCATCCACATAAAGCCAGCGCGGCGCCTCGCCCGGGGCGCGCGCCTCGCAGACAAAGCGGCTGCGCTCATGCAGCCGCCAGGCGCGCCCACCTACCTTGTAGCGCGCCACGAATTCCACTTCGGCATGCGTGTCGTCCTGCTGCGCATGCGCCTTGACCGCCAGGCCGAGCCAGCGCGTCGCGGTGTCGGGCACCAGGTCGGCCGGACAGGTCGACGCATGCCAGGTCTGGCGCAGCCAGTCGATATCGTTCAGCACATAGGCGCTGTAGCGCGAGCGCATCAGCGCCTCGGCATTGGGCGGCAGCGCCTCGCCGCGGTGAAAGCGGCCGCAGCAGGCGTCATAGTCAGCGCTGCCGCACGGGCACGGCACCGGGCCGGCCTTGGGCAGGCGCTGCGCCGCCTTGGTTGCCTTCGCCGCCCCTGTGCCCGTCATCCCACCAGCTCCGGCAGCTCGCGCATATCGGTGAAGATGGTGCGCGCGCCGGCCTCGCGCAGCTGCGCGGCATCATTGCGCGCGGCGTAGCCGAACACCGTCATGCCGGCCGCCACGCCCGCGGTCACGCCGGTCGGGCTGTCTTCCACCACGGCGCAGCGTGCGGGCTCGACCCCCATGGTGCGCGCGGCCAGCAGGTACACGTCCGGTGCGGGCTTGCTGCGCGCCACCTCGGTGGCCGAGAAGATATGCTCGCGCTGGTCCTGCTGGAACAACTCGACCAGCCCGGTCTTGGTCAGCTGCAGCTTGACCTTGACGCGGTCCGCGCCCGACGCCACGCACACCGGCATGCCGGTGGCGGCAACCGCGCGGATGGCCTCGCGCACATGCGCCACCGCCGCGACCTCTTCTTCCAGCACCGCATTGCGGCGCGCCAGCCAGGTCGACAGCCAGTTCTCGGGCAGCGGCGCGCCGCGCATGCGTTCGATCATGTCCAGTTCCTCGCGCACCGCGCGGCCCAGGAACAGGCGCGTGGAGTCTTCCAGCGAGATCTCGATGCCGAGTTCGTTCAGCATCTGGTTGAGCACGCGGTTGACGATGGGCTCGCTGTCGACGAGCACGCCGTCGCAATCGAAGATCACACAATCGAAGCGGCCGGAATGGCCAGGGGTTGCTGCAGTCATGCGGGTTTCTTTTCCTTGGTATCGAGGTTGGGCACGGCCCTGAGCTCGGTCTGGCGGCGGCTCTTCAGGTGGGCCTCGACCTGGTCGAAGCGGTCGAAGCCCCAGAACGGCTCGCCGTCGACGATGACGAAGGGCGAGCCGAACACGCCCTTGGCCATCGCCACCTCGATCTCGGCCTTGAGCTGGTCCTTGATCTGGTAGCTGGTGGCGCCGGCATCGAGCGCCTGCACGTCCACGCCCAGCGGCTCGGCCAGCTTCATGATCTCGGCCGGCTCGGCGATGTTGATGTCGTCGACGAACAGCGCGCGGTACATCGAGCGGGCGAAGGCCGCGGCCAGGTCGTCGCCGTGATGGTTCTGCAGCCACAGCATGGCGCGCGCGGCATGCGTGGTCGGCAGCGGGAAATGCGTGGGGCGCTTGTAGTCGATGCCGTGGAAACGCGCGGTGCGCTCGAAGTCGCGCCAGCTGTAGTCGCCCTTGAGCGGGAGCTGCGGCAGCGGCGACGCGCCGGTGGTCTTGAACACCACGCCCAGCAGGATCGGATGCCAGGCGACGTTGCGCCCGTACTTCTGCGCCAGGTCGTCGATACGGGTGCTGGCGAAATAGCCGTACGGCGAAGAGAAATCAAAGTAGAAGTCGATCGCTGCGGTCATTGTCGGGGGCCCTATTCTTGTGGTGGCAGGTCCGGTTGCGGGAAGACGTGACGCCGGCGCGGCACGCCTGCTCATCGTACGCGCAAATGGCGGCGCTAGGCCAGCGCGCGCGCGATCAGGATCTTCTGGATGTCGCTGGTGCCCTCGTAGATCTGGCACACGCGCACGTCGCGGTAGATGCGCTCGACCGGGAAGTCGCTGACGTAGCCGTAGCCGCCGAACACCTGGATCGCGTCGGAACAGACCCGCTCGGCCATCTCGCTGGCGAACAGCTTGGCCATCGCCGCCTCCTTCAGACAGGGGCGCCCGGCATCGCGCAGCACGGCGGCGTGCCACACCATCTGGCGCGCGACGTCGATGCGCGTGGCCATCTCGGCCAGGCGGAACTGCACTGCCTGGTGCTGGAACAGCGGCTGGCCGAAACTCTCCCGTTCCTTGGCATACGCAAGCGCCGCTTCAAACGCGGCGCGCGCCATGCCGATGCTCTGCGAGGCAATGCCGATGCGGCCGCCCTCCAGCCCCGACAGCGCCATCTTGTAGCCGCCGCCCTCGTCGCCGAGCAGGTTGGCGGCCGGCACGCGGCAGTCCTCGAACAGGATCTGCGCGGTGTCGGACGAATGCTGGCCGAGCTTGTCCTCGAGCCGCGCGACCACGTAGCCCGGGGTCGAGGTCGGCACGATGAAGGCGCTGATGCCGCGCTTGCCGGCGGCCTTGTCGGTCACCGCCAGCACGATCGCGACGTCGGCGTTCTGGCCGCTGGTGATGAACTGCTTGACGCCGTTGAGCACGTAGTGGTCGCCGTCGCGGACCGCCGTGGTGCGAAGCGCCGCGGCATCGGAGCCCACGTGCGGCTCGGTCAGGCAGAACGCGCCCAGCATCTCGCCACGCGCCAGCGGCACCAGCCACTGCTGCTTCTGCGCCTCGCTGGCGAACGACATCAGCATGCTGCACACCGGGCAGTTGTTGACGCTGATGACGGTGGAGGTGCCGCCGTCGCCCGCCGCGATCTCCTCCAGGATCAGCGCCAGCGACAGATAATCGAGCCCGGCGCCGCCATACTGCTCCGGCACCGCCACGCCGTAGGCGCCCAGCGCTGCCAGCTCGCGGTGCACGTCCTTGGGGAAGGTCTTGTCGCGGTCCCACTGCGCGGCCTGCGGCGCGATCACTTCCTGCGCGAACTGGCGCACGGCGTCGCGGATCATTTCCTGTTCGGGGGTCAGCAGCATGTCGGTTCGGTGATGAAGTGTGCGGACGCCCTTACCAGGGGATGGGCGTGCCGTCGTAGTTGTGGAAGGTGCCGTTGTCGCGGCGCTTGACGCTGGCCAGCACCTGGCGCATGCCCTTGACGCTCTGCTGCACGGTCAGGTCGGCCTCCTGTCCGCCCATGTCGGTCTTGACCCAGCCCGGATGCAGCGCGACGCAGGTGGCATGGCGCGCATCCAGCGCCACCGCACGCAGCGCGGCGTTGGCGCCCGCCTTGCTGACGCGGTACAGCCAGCTGGTGCTGTGCTCCATCGCGCCGATGCTGCCCATGCGCGAGGACAGCACCGCCAGCACGCCGCCATGGCCGGACTGCCCGGCCTCGACATAGGGCAGCAGCAACGGCAGCGCCATCATCGGCCCCAGCACGTTGACATGCATGACGCGGTCGAACTCCGGCGGCGTGACCGGCTGCGCGCTTTCGGTGCGCGGTCCCATCACGCCGGCGTTGTACACCGCGACGTCGAGCGCCTCGCCATCGAGCTTCCAGCCCAGGCCCGCCACCGCGCCGGCATCGGACAGGTCGGCCTGGTGCGCCTCGGCGCCGAGCGCCTCCAGCGCACCGACGCCTTCGGGCGTGCGCGCCGCCGCGATGACGCGCCAGCCGTCGGCACGGTACTGGCGCACGAATTCAAGGCCGATGCCGCGCGAGGCACCGAGGATGAGGGCGGTTGGCAAGGGTGGGCCTCCTTTTTCTGGTTTCGCTCCCCTCTCCCATTTATGGGAGAGGGGTTGGGGGAGAGGGCCGGCGCTGGCTCGAAGTGCGGCTTTTCGGTATGCCTGCGCCTGCCCTCTCCCCCGCCCCTCTCCCGCGCGCGGGAGAGGGGAGAAAACAAGCGGGACTTGGGACAGGCTTACAGAATCTCGATCCCCACCGCCGTCGCCTCCCCGCCGCCGATGCACAGGCTGGCCACGCCGCGCTTGCCGCCGGTCTTGCGCAGCGCGCCGATCAGCGTGGTCATGATGCGCGCGCCCGAGGCGCCGATCGGGTGGCCCAGCGCGCAGGCGCCGCCGTGGATGTTGACCTTGTCGCGCGGGATCTTGAGGTCGTGCATGGCCGCCATCGGCACCACGGCGAAGGCCTCGTTGATCTCGAACAGGTCGACGCTGTCGGTGTTCCAGTCCAGCTTGCGGTACAGCTTGGCAATGGCCTCGACCGGCGCGGTGGTGAACCAGCCCGGCGCCTGCGCATGGGTGGTGTGGCCCAGCATGCGCGCGATCGGCTGCAGCCCCAGCGCCTTCGCGGTCGAGGCGCGCATCATCACCAGCGCCGAGGCGCCGTCGTTGATCGACGACGACGAGGCCGCGGTGATGGTGCCGTCCTTGGCAAACGCCGGCTTGAGCGACGGGATCTTGTCGAGCTTGATGCGGCGCGGGCCCTCGTCGGTATCGATGACGGTGTCGCCGCCCTTGCCCGATACCGTCACCGGCGCGATCTCCCAGCGGAAGTCGCCGTTCTCGGTGGCCTGCTGCGCGCGGCGCACGCTGTCGATCGCGAACTCGTCCTGCTGCTGGCGCGTGAAGCCGTACTTGGCGGCGCAGTCCTCGCCGAAGGTGCCCATGGCGCGGCCCTTGTCGTAGGCGTCTTCCAGGCCGTCCAGCATCATGTGGTCATAGATCATGCCGTGGCCGATGCGGTAGCCGCCGCGTCCCTTGGGGATCAGGTACGGCGCGTTGGTCATGCTTTCCATGCCGCCGGCGACCGCGATCTCGAACGAGCCCGCGACCAGGCCGTCATAGACGGTCATGGCCGCGCGCATGCCCGAGCCGCACATCTTGTTGACCGTGGTGCAGCCCACGCTGAGCGGCAGGCCCGCACCCAGCGCGGCCTGGCGCGCGGGCGCCTGGCCCTGGCCGGCGGGCAGCACGCAGCCGAATACCACTTCCTCTACCTGCTCGGGCTTGAGCCCGGCGCGCTCGACCGCGGCGCGGATGGCCACGGCGCCGAGCTGCGGCGCGGTGACGCTGGCGAATTCGCCCTGGAACGCAGCCATCGGCGTGCGGGCGGCTGAAACGATGACGATCTCTTCCATGTCGGGTCTCCTGGATCGGTAAGTAAGCGTTCAGTGGTGTCGGATAAAAGCGTCAGCGGATCGACGCCTGCGGCGGGTCGCCGTACTGGCGGTAGGCCGCGGCCAGTTGCTCGTGCAGCTCGTCGTTGTTGCTGGCGGCCATGCCCAGGTCGCGCAGCAGGCCGTCGGACACGCCGTAGATCCAGCCGTGCACGGTGATGGCCTGGCCGCCGGCCCAGGCGTCCTGGATCACGGTGGTCTGGCAGACGTTGTTGACCTGCTCGATCACGTTGAGCTCGCACAGCCGGGTATGGGCGTCTTCCTCGCGCAGGATGGTGCCGAGGTAGGACTCATGCTTGTCGGCCACGTCGCGCACATGGCGCAGCCAGTTGTCGGCCAGGCCGATGCGCTCGCGCTTGAGCGCGACCTTGACGCCGCCGCAGCCGTAGTGGCCGACCACGGTGATATGGCGCACCTTGAGCACTTCCACCGCGAACTGGATCACCGACAGCGCGTTCAGGTCGCTGTGCGCGATCACGTTGGCGATGTTGCGGTGGACGAACACCTCGCCCGGGGCCAGGCCCAGGATCTGGTTGGCCGGCACGCGCGAATCGGAGCAGCCGATCCACAGGTATTCCGGCGCCTGCTGGTTGGCCAGGCGGGTGAAGAAGGCGGGGTCTTCCGCATTGACGCGGTCGACCCAGTCGCGGTTGTTGCGGAACAGCTGGGCGATGGCGTCATTCATGCGACTCTCCTTGCAGGGCCGGCAGCGGGCTGCGTGACGGACGGTGTGGCAGGCGGCTCGGCAGCAGCGCCGTAGCGGTGGATGAATCGCTCTGAAGCGTGATAGGCAAAAAAGTCATGGACATGTCCGGCCAGCAGCCGGTCCTTGTGGCTCTGCCACATGGCAGGGTCAAAAAAATCCGCATGGTGGCGCAGGAACGCCGCGCCTACGCGCGGATCGCCCAGCAGGAAGGTGCGGAAGGTTTCGGGAAAGATGTCGTGCGGACGCACGGTGTACCAGACTTCGCCCGACATCTCCTCTTCCTCGTTGCGCGGCTGCGGCACGTGGCGGATGTTGCAGTCGGTCAGGTACTCGATCTCGTCGTAGTCGTAGAACACCACGCGGCCGTGGCGCGTGACGCCAAAGTTCTTGTACAGCATGTCGCCCGGGAAGATGTTCGCCGCGATCAGCTCCTTGATCGCGTTGCCGTATTCGATCACGCCGTGCTCGACCTGCGCGTCGGAGCCCTCCTGCAGGTAGATGTTCAGCGGCGTCATGCGGCGCTCGATATAGACGTGGCGCACCACGATCTCTTCGCCGCCGTCCTTGGCGCGCTGGTATTCGATCATCGAGGGCGCGTGCTGCTCGAACTCGCGCACCAGCGCATCGTCGAAGCGCGACAGCGGGAAGGCCACGTCGGAGTATTCCAGCGTATCCGCCATGCGGCCGACGCGGTCGTGCTGCTTGACCAGCTGGTACTTCGACTTGACCAGCTCGCGCGTGGTTTCCTTGGGCGCCGGGAAAACATCGCGGATCACCTTGAACACGTACGGGTACGACGGCAGCGTGAACACCAGCATCACCAGCCCGCGGATGCCGGGGGCGACGATGAACTTATCCGACGAATGCTGCAGGTGGTGCAGGAAATCGCGGTAGAACAGGTTCTTGCCCTGCTTCTGCAAGCCCAGCGAGGTATAGATTTCCGCGCGCGGCTTGCGCGGCATGATGTCGCGCAGGAAGGTCACGTAGGCCGACGGGATCTCCATGTCGACCATGAAGTAGGAATGCGTGAACGAGAACAGGATCAGCAGCTGTTCCTTCTTCAGCAGCACGGTGTCGAGCACCAGCTGGCCCGAGGGCCCGTGCAGGATCGGGATCGCCAGCGGGAAGGTGCGGTCGCCGTTCACGATGCGGCCGATGATGAAGGCCGCCTTGTTGCGGAAGAACAGCGACGACAGCGTATGGATCTGGAAATTCGGCGCGATGCGCAGGTCGCCGAAATGCTCGCCGACGGCGCGCACCACGTAGCCGATGTCGCGCTGCAGGTCCTCGAACGGGCGCTCGAGCTGGAAATTGTGGACGATGCGCTCGAAGCACGCGGCCATGCCGTCGCGGCTGCCCGGATAGTAGGCGCGGAAGGTCGGGCGCGTCGGCGATTCCTCGTTCTCGATGTACTCGGTCGAGATCGCCGGGCGCACGAAGATGAAATCGTTGTTGAAGTACGAGCGGTGCAGGATGCGCGTGCACACCGAGTTGAAGAAGGTCTCGGCCAGCTCGGGCTGGTGGTGGTTGGTCAGCAACCCGATGTAGTGCAGCTTGATCTGCTGCCAGATCTCGTCCTCGATGTTCTCGGCGTCGTACTCGTCTTCCAGGATCACGCTGGACTCGCGCACGCGCTCGTTGTAGAAGGCAATGCGGTCGCGCTGGATCTGCTGCAGCCCGTGCCAGTCGCCGGCCTCGAACTTCAGCTTGGCCTGGTGGCTGACCTCGCGGAACAGGCGGTAGTGCTTGTCGAACCCGTCGAGCATCGTTCTCGCCACATCGTAGGCAATCTGCGAGGAGAGCAGTTTGGGGAAGTGGGACATGGGTCGACGGGGACGACTGCGTGACGGTCTTGCGACGGGTAGTGAGATTGTAAATGGGTTCCGGGCCAGGACCCCGGATGCCCGGGGACGCCGGAGGTGATTCCGGCGTCCCGCGCTCCGTTACATCGTTTCCGCGAACAGCTCGCGCCCGATCAGCATGCGGCGGATCTCGGAGGTGCCGGCGCCGATCTCGTACAGCTTGGCATCGCGCCACAGGCGCCCGGCCGGGTACTCGTTGATATAGCCATTGCCGCCCAGGATCTGCACGGTCTCGCCCGCCATCCAGGTGGCCTTCTCGGCCGTGTACAGGATCACCGCAGCGCAGTCCTTGCGCACCTGGCGCACGTGGTCGCTACCGAGCGCGTCGAGGTTCTTGCCGACCGTGTACAGGTAGCTGCGCGCCGCCTGCAGCGTGGTGTACATGTCGGCCACCTTGCCCTGGATCAGCTGGAATTCGCCGATGCTCTGGCCGAACTGCTTGCGGTCGTGGATATACGGCGTGACCACGTCCATGCACGCCTGCATGATGCCGACCGGGCCGCCCGACAGCACCGCGCGCTCGTAGTCCAGGCCGCTCATCAGCACCTTGGCGCCGCCGTTCTCGGCACCCAGGATGTTCTCGACCGGCACCTCGACGTCCTGGAACACCAGCTCGCCGGTGTGCGAGCCGCGCATGCCGAGCTTGTCCAGCTTCTGCGCCACCGAGAAGCCCTTCATGCCCTTTTCGACGATAAACGCGGTCATGCCGCGCGCGCCCAGCTCGGGCTCGGTCTTGGCGTACACCACCAGCACGTCGCAGTCCGGGCCGTTGGTAATCCACATCTTGGTGCCGTTCAGCACGTAGCGGTCGCCCTTCAGTTGCGCACGCAGCTTCATGCTGACCACGTCGGAGCCGGCGTTGGGCTCGCTCATCGCCAGCGCGCCGATCCACTCGCCCGAGACCAGCTTGGGCAGGTACCTGGCCTTCTGCGCCGGCGTGCCGTTGCGATGGATCTGGTTCACGCACAGGTTGGAATGCGCGCCGTACGACAGGCCCACCGAGGCCGAGGCGCGGCTGATTTCCTCCATCGCGATCATGTGGGCCAGGTAGCCCATGTTGGCGCCGCCGTACTCCTCGGCCACCGTGATGCCGAGCACGCCCAGGTCGCCCATCTTCTTCCAGGCGTCCATCGGGAACTGGTCGGTGCGGTCGATCTCGGCCGCGCGCGGGGCCAGCTCGGCCTGGGCCCAGTCGCGCACGGCGCCGCGCAGCATTTCGATGTCTTCGCCCAGATCGAATTTCAGGCCTGGCAATTCAGTCATGATGGTCTCCTGTAGGAATCGGTGTGTCGGTGAGTTCCGGGTTCGCCGGATCGATCGGTTCAGACGTGGCCCAGCGTCTTGACCACGCACAGCGTCATCAGCATGGTCGCCACCGGCTTGCGGCGGCCTTGCTGCTCGACGTAGACATCGCCCTGCGCCACGATCAGCGTGCGCCCGGGCTTGAGTACCCGCCCCACCGCCACCAGGCGTTCGCCCTGGGCGGGGGACAGCAGGTTGATCTTGTACTCGGCGGTCAGGCCCGCCTCTTCTTCGCCGACCAGCGTCAGCGCGGCATAGCCGCAGGCGCTGTCGGCCAGCGCGCCAACCACGCCGCCGTGGAAAAAGCCGTGCTGCTGGGTCACGCCCTCGGACCACGGCATCGCCAGTTCCACCTCGCCGCGCTGCACGCGCGCCAGCTCGGCGCCGAAGGTGCGCATCAGCCCCTGGCGCGAGAAACTGGTGGCAATGGCGTCGGCCCGCGCGGCGGACAGCGGTTCGGGTTCAGCGGGCACGGCATGGGCGAGGGAGGCGGTCATGGCGGGTTCCGGTGTGGGGCCTGTCTTGATGGACAGCGCACGGCCAACGCGCTGTCCGGCTATTCTATTTACGTTTACGTAAACGTCAATGCCGGATCGCACGGAGGCGTGCGCAAATGCCGCTCAGGCGGCATGGGTCTGGTCCTGCGCATCGTCGCCGCTCTGCGCCGCCAGCAAGGCCCTGCACTGGCGCTCGTGCTGGTCGATCTCGGCCAGCTGCGCCTGCAGGTCTTCCATCTGGCGCTCGAGCGCGCGGCGGTGGCCGGCGAGCGCGACCAGGAACCGGTCCAGTTGCGGGGCGGTATCGCGCGGCGATTCATAAAGATCAAGGATCTCGCGGATCTCATTGAGAGTAAGCCCCAACCTCTTGCCACGCAGCGTCAGCTTCAGCCGGGTCCGCTCGCGGCCGTTGTAGACGCGCTTGCGCCCGCCCGGCCCTTCGCGCTGCGGCGACAGCAGGCCCTGGTCCTCGTAGAAGCGGATGGCACGCGGCGTGACGTCGAACTCACGCGCGAGATCGGTAATGGTGTAGGTGGCGGAAGCCGCCGCTGGCGTCGCTGACATGGCCTGACCAAAGAAAGTGAACGGTCGTTCGTTGCGAAGTCAAGTTTTCGCTTAAGATGGAAACGAACCGTATGATTGACGTTTACGTTAGCGTCAACCAGATCGACTGGCAACCGGTGCTTGCACGCCCCCCTCGCGCACCATGGGGACGTGCCGGCAGAACGAGAAAGCCCGCGCCCCGCCGCCAGGCTTCGACCACGAGACTCCTCATGAACGCACTCGAACACCAGCTCCAATACCCGTTCGGCGACACCATGCCCGCGCCCGGCAGCAAGCAGGAAGTCGCCCCGGGCGTCTACTGGCTGCGCATGCCGCTGCCGTTCGCGCTCGACCATATCAACCTGTGGCTGCTGCGCGACCGCCTGGACGGGCGCGAGGGCTGGACCATCGTCGACTGCGGCATCACCAACGACACCATCAAGGCGCACTGGGAAACCATCTTCGCCAACGAGCTGGAAGGGCTGCCAGTGGTGCGCGTGCTGGTCACGCACAGCCACCCCGACCACGTCGGCCTGGCGCACTGGCTGTGCCGGCGTTTCGACGTGCGCCTGTGGATGAGCCTGGGCGACTACATGAGCGCGCGGGTGATGGGCAGCGGCACCGGGGCCGGCTCCAGCGCCGGCGGCGAAGCGGCCGCCGCGCATTTCGCGCTGCATGGCCTGACCGATGCCGACAGCCAGGAAAAGCTGCGCGCACGCAAGACCTATTACCCGTCGCTGGTGCCGGACCTGCCGACGCATTACCGCCGTCTGATGGAAGGCGACACGGTACGGATCGGCACCGACCCGGCCACCGCCGGCTGGCGCGTGATTACCGGCTTTGGCCATTCGCCCGAGCATGTGGCGCTGTATAACGCCGCCACCAATGTGCTGATCTCCGGCGACATGGTGCTGCCGCGCATCTCGACCAATGTCAGCGTGTTCGACATGGAACCCGAGGCCAATTCGCTGCAGCTCTACCTGGATTCGCTAAGCAAGTACGAGCCGCTGCCGCAGGACGTGCTGATCCTGCCGTCGCACGGCCGCCCGTTCCGCAACCTGCATACCCGCATCCTGCAGCTGCGCGAGCACCACGCCGACCGCCTCGCCGAAACGCTGGAGGCGTGCCGCGAGAAGCCCTGCTGCGCGCACGATATCGTCAGCGTGATCTTCAAGCGCCAGTTCGACATCCACCAGATGACCTTCGCCATGGGCGAGTCGCTGGCCCACCTGCACTGCCTGTGGCACCGCGGCGAGCTGGTGCGCGAAACCGGCGACGACGGCGTGATCCGCTTCCGCGCCGCCTGAGCGCCTCAGTTGGCGGCCGCGAGCGCCGCCAGGTAGCGCACCCCGTCGACGGCGCGGCTGCCGTACCACGACAGCATCTCGCCGTCGACCAGCAGCACCGGCTTGCCGAGCTGGCGCTCGAGCGCGTCGGCGTGGTCTTCGGTGAAGCGGTAGGGCTCGGTCGACAGCAGTACCAGGTCGAGCTCGCGCACCAGCGCGTCGCTCCAGCGGAAGGTCGGATAGCGCTCGCCGGGCGCGTTGGGACGGCTGCAGTCGCCGCCTTCGCAGGCCTGGACGATATCCGCGCCGGCAGGCCAGGTCTGCCAGTTGGCCAGCGCCAGCATGCGGCTGATATAGGTGTCGCGCGACACCGTCATCCAGGGGTCCTGCCAGATCGCGTACAGCACGCGGCGCGCCGGCCATGGCCGCGCGCGGATCGCATCCAGTTGCGCCTGCAGCGCCGCGCACAGCGACTCGGCCTCGGCATGGCAGCCGAAGATGCCGCCCAGCAGCCGGTACAGCTCGAGGTTGTCCTCGGGCGCGCACGGATGGGTGACGATCACGTTGGGCACGAAGGCACGGATCTCGTCCACGGTCTCGCGCCGGTTCTCGTCGATATTGACCACTACATGGGTGGGCGCCAGCTCGCGCAGCCGCGCCACGTTGACGTCCTTGGTGCCGCCCACCTTGGGCACCGCGCGCACCGCCGGTTCCGGGTGGATGCAGAAGCCGGTGCGCGCCACCATCTGCCGCGCCAGCCCGAGCGCGAACAGCAGCTCGGTCACCGACGGCACCAGCGAGGCGATCCGCACCACGCCGGTGGCGGCGGCATGCTGCTGGCCGATGGCGTCGCGCCACATCTCAGGGCTCCCGGGGTGCGTCGGCACGGCGCGGCTTGCGCGGCGCGCCCGCGGCGAGCGCGTCGTACAGCCAGCGCGGCATCACGTGCAGCAGCGCCGCCACCACGCCCATCGGCCACGGGATCACGCGGAAGCGCCGGCCCGCCGCGATCACGCGCACGGCCTTGCGCGCGAATACGTCGGCATCGGTCAGGAACGGCATGCGGTACGGGTTGTGCGCGGTCATCGGCGTGCGGATATAGCCGGGCGCGATGGTGACCACGCGGATGTCGTGGCGGCGCTGCTCCAGCCGCAGGCTTTCGAGCAGCTTGATCACCGCCGACTTGGAGGCGCTGTAGGCCCCGGCCCCCGGCAGCCCGCGTACGCCGGCCACGCTGGCGATGCCCACCAGCGTGCCGCGCCGTCCGAAGTGGCCGGGCTCGCGCGCCTGCATCGCATGCAGGAACGGCTGGAAGGTGGTCAGCACGCCGAACCAGTTGGTGTCCATCACCTGGCGGAAGGCGTCCAGGTCCTCGCGCTCGCTGGCGACGGTGCCAACCGAGACCCCGGCATTGGCGATCACCACATCCGGGCAGCCGAAATGGCCGAGGAAGTCGTCCGCCGCCCGCGCCATCGCCTCGGCATCGCGCACGTCGGCGCCATAGACGCGCACCGCGCCCGGATTGGGCAAGGTGGCCACGAACTGGCGCAACGCGTCCTCGCGCCGCGCCACCAGGCCAAGGATGGCGCCCTGCGCGGCGTATTCGCGCGCCAGCGCCTGGCCCAGGCCGCTGGAGGCGCCGGTGAGGAAGACTTTGAGGGGACGCATGAGGACGGAAACTCTGAATGAAAAAACGGCTGGTACAGGATACCAGCCGTTTGGCTTGCCACAGGTGCCCCCTGCCTGGGAGCAAACCCTCAGCCCATCAAAGTTTCTTCGCCTTGATCTGCTCCACCAGGTAATCCATGGTCTGCACCGCGCCCTGCTTGTTGCCGGCGATCGACGGCGAGGTCATGTACTTGCCCTGCACCACCACGGTCGGCACGCCGTCGATCTTGTAGGCGTCGGCGATCTTGTTGGCGCGCTGCGAGTTGGTCGTCACCGTGAACGAGTTGTATGCATCGAGGAAGGCCTTGCGGTCGACGCCGTTCTTGGCCATGAAATCGGCGATCTCGTTGGTGTCGGTCAGGCGCTTGCGGTCCACGTGGATGGCGTTGAAGACCTTCATATGCATGGCGTCGAGCTTGCCGATGGCTTCCAGCGCGTAGAAGATCTTGGTGTGCGGCAGCAGGTCGTCGCGGAACGCGACCGGCACGCGCTTGAACACCACATTGCCGCCCTGCTTCTTGACCCAGGCTTCCAGGTCGGGCTCGAAGTCATAGCAGTGCGGGCAGCCATACCAGAAGAACTCGGTCACCTCGATCTTGCCCGCCGCGACCGGCTGGGGCGTTTTCAGGACCTGGTACTCCTTGCCTTCGGTGGGTGCCGCCTGCGACGGGGCGGACATCAGCAGGCCGCCCACGGCGGCGAACATGGCGAACAGTGCGGCGAGTTTTTTCATTTGAGAACGGCCTTGCGGTTTGGACGATGAGCGTATGACAGCGGCGGCGGCACCCGGTTCATCGGCGCGCCCGCCGCTACTGGCGGGAACCTGTTGCTGCGGTGTTGCGGCGGTTACCGCGTATTAAGCGGTGCCGCCTACTGCTTGGTAAAGCGGATCACCGAGGCCTCGAAACCGGACGACTGCAGCCGGTCGCGTGCCTTGTTCATGTCGTCGATGCGGTTGAACGGCCCCAGGCGCACCCGGTACATCTTGACCCCGTTGACGTCACGCTCGGTGATGCGGGCCTCGAAGCCCTGCATCGCCAGGTTGGCCTTCTGGCGGTCGGCATCGTCCGACGAGCGGAACGCGCCCACCTGCAGCAGGTAGCCCACCTTGTGCGCGTCGGCCTGGGCGATCTCGGCGATCGGGTCGGACACCGGCTTCTCGGCGGGCTTGGTGGCGAGCGGCTTGTCCGCCGGCTTCTCGACGGGCTTGTCCAGCGGCTTGTCCACCGGCTTTTCCGCCGGGCGGGTCGCCACCGGCGGCTGGCCGTTCTGCTTGGGCTCGGGCTCCGGCGCCTGGCCCACCGGCTTGGCCGGGGTCTTGCTCCACAGCGGCTTGTTCGGGTCGCTCGGGCCTTCGTCGGCACGCTGGGCCGGGGCCGGCAGCTGGCTGGTGACGTTGCCGGGCTCGCTCGGCCGGGGGGCGTGTTTCTGCTGGAACGGCGTCGGCGACTTGGTGATGTACAGGGCGACCACCACGGCGATGGCCAGCCCGACGATCAGCCCGAGCACCAGGCCCAGGAACGTACCGCCGCGCTGCTGGCTGCGGCGGACATTGCGCGACTCGCGCTTGCGTTGCTGTTGCATGAAGTCCTCTTCGGTGATGCCGGGATTATAGAGCCAGTGCCGCCGCCGGCCGCACTGGATCGTCCCCGGGACCGGCGGGTGCCGGGCGCCGGCTGCGTGCTTACATGCGGCGCGGGGCGGACACCCCGATCACCGCCAGGCCGTTGCGCAGCACCTGGCGCGTGGCGGCCAGCAGCGCCAGGCGGGCGCGCTTGACGGCTTCGTCGTCGACCAGCACGCGGTCGGCGTTGTAGAAGGCGTGGAAGTCGCCGGCCAGGTCGCGCAGGTAGAAGGCCACCGCGTGCGGCGCCAGTTCGGCTGCGGCGGCCGACAGCATGTCCGGGAACTCGGCCAGGCGCTGTCCCAGCGCCAGCGCCTGGGCGCTGGCTTCGGCCCCGGTCACGGCCGCCAGGTCGGCGCCGGCCAGCTCGGCCAGGCGCGCTTCCCAGTCCGCGCCGCCCCACGACTCGAAGATCGAGCAGATGCGGGCATGGGCGTACTGGACGTAGTACACCGGGTTCTCGTCGTTCTGCTTGAGCGCCAGGTCGACATCGAACACGAACTCGGTATCGGCCTTGCGCGACAGCAGGAAAAAGCGCACCGCGTCGCGCCCGCGGGTGAAGTGCGTTGGCCAGTCGGCCACGCCGCCGTCCAGGCAACCGCGGATGGTCTCGTCGCCGCCGTTGGACCATTCGATCAGGTCGCGCACGGTGACGTAGGAGCCGGCGCGCTTGGAGATCTTGACCTCCTCGCCATTCTTCATCACGGTCACCATCTTGTGCAGCACGTAGTCGGGATAGCCCTGCGGGATGCCGAGGTCCAGGCCCTGCAGGCCGGCGCGAACGCGGGCGATGGTGCCGTGGTGGTCGCTGCCCTGCACGTTGATGACCTTGGTGAAGCCGCGCTCCCACTTGGTAGTGTGGTAGGCCACGTCCGGCACGAAATAGGTATAGGTGCCGTCGCTCTTCTTCATCACGCGGTCCTTGTCGTCGCCGTCGTCGGTGGTGCGCAGCCACAGCGCACCCTCGCTCTCGTAGGTCTTGCCTTTACCGATCAGCGACTGCACCGCGGCGTCGACGCGGCCGTCGCTGTACAGCGACGACTCCAGGTAGTAGCGGTCGAACTTGACGCCGAAGGCCTGCAGGTCGATGTCCTGCTCGTTGCGCAGGTAGGTCACGGCGAACTTGCGGATCGAGTCGATGTCCTCGACATTGCCCGACGCGGTCACCGGCTCGCCGTCGGAGGCGCTGACGGTCTTGCCGGCGAGGAAGTCGGCGGCGATGTCGGCGATGTAGTCGCCGTTGTAGGCGGCCTCCGGCCAGCTGGCATCGCCCGGCTTGAGGCCGCGCGCGCGCGCCTGCACCGACAGCGCCAGGGTCTGGATCTGCACGCCGGCGTCGTTGTAGTAGAACTCGCGGTGCACGTGCCAGCCTTGCCACGACAGCAGGTTGGCGAGCGCATCGCCCAGCGCCGCCTGGCGGCCGTGGCCGACGTGCAGCGGGCCGGTCGGGTTGGCCGAGACGAACTCCACCAGCACCTGGCCATGCACGCCGCGCTCGCGCGCGCCGTAGTGGTTGCCCTGGTCCAGCACCGCGCGCAGCACCTCGGCCTTGGCCGCCGGCGTCAGGCGCAGGTTGATGAAGCCGGGTCCGGCGATCTCCATGGTCGCGACCAGCTCCTGCGCGCGCGCATCGGCCTGCACCGCGGCGACGATGCGCTGCGCCAGCTCGCGCGGATTGCTCTTGAGCGCGCGCGCGACCTGCATCGCGACATTGCAGGCAAGGTCGCCATGGGCGGCCACCTTGGGCCGCTCGAAGGTCACGGCGGGCAAGGTGGCATCGGCCGGGGCGAGCGCGCGCACGGCATCGGTGAACGCGGCGGCAAGATTGGAGGTCTGAACAGGCAGCATGGATGTCGGAAGCCCTGTGGGCTGGTATTCGGGCACGGTCCCTGCGGGCCGCGCCGGTGCCACGACCACGGCAAGTGACGGCGAATCAACGCCGCGCCGCGTGACAGGCATGGGAATCGGGAACGCGCAATTTTATCAGGTGCTATGCTGACATCATGCGCAAGGACGGCCACGGACCACAATCCGCTCCCGCCGCCCCACCAGACCGTGCCCGAACCGGCGCGGCATCCCGCCCCCGGGGACGCCGCCCACCGTCCCCCGTGAAAGGAAAAACCATCATGCTGATCACCTTCAAATCCCACGCCGCGCAAGACCTGATCATGATGAAGGATCTGGCCGTGACGCTCCTGGGCATCATCGGCAAGCATCTCGGGGAACGGGGGGTGATCACCGTCGAAGAACTGCCGCACGCGATCCACAAGCTTGAGGCAGCCGTGGCCGATGCGCGCCGCGCCCATCCGGCCGACACGGCCATCGAGGCTCGGCCCGATGCCGAGGAAGAAGAGGAAGAGCCGCTGCACCTGGGCCAGCGCGCCTATCCCTTCCTCGACATGCTGCGCGCCTCGCAGCGCGAAGGGGCCAATGTCCTCTGGGGCGTCTGAGCAGGGCCTGCTGGCAGCAGGGCATCGAGCGCCGCTGCGCGCCAGTCCACAGCCCGCGGATAAAAAAACACCCGGCACCACAGCTGGCGACCGGGCTTCCGGACGAGGGTTCCGGAAAGGGGGGAATTCCGGCGGAGCCCGGCTGGCGCGCCAGGCGGGTCTCCGGATCAGTGTTGTCGGCTAGTCCGCGCGCTTATTCCTCATCGGCATGGTGCCGGCCGTTGGCCAGCAGCAGCCCGATCACCGCGCCGACGGCCGCGGCAATCGCCACCGCCTTCAACGGGGATTCGGCCACGCGGTGCTGGGCCTGCACCACCGCGCCATCCATGCGTTCGCGCGCCCGCATCATGCCGTCGGCGGTCTGGGCGCGCAGGCGATGCGCCATGTCGCTGGCGCGTTCGCGCAGGCGGTGGCCGGCCTGCAGGCTCTCGGCAGAGCCCTCGCGCGCCAACACCTGGATGGTGTGCTCGAGCTGCGAGATCAGCGACTTGACTTCGCTGGACACCGGCACCGCGGCCTCGCGCGTATCGCGCGCGGCATGCTTGATATGGCGGATCGCACTGTCGGCACTGTCGGACAGGTGGTTCAGTTCCTTCCGGACTTTGGGGTTCTGCGTCAGCATACGGTCTCCTCAGGGTCGGTTCGGTCTAGGGGGTCAGGCCGGCTTGCGCCGGTTCATCGTCCCCTGCGGACGAGGCCCATCACCGCGGCGACCAGCGCCACGACCAGGAAGATGAAGAACAGGATCTTGGCGATTTCCACGGCGCCGGCGGCAATCCCGCCGAAGCCGAAAATCGCGGCGATCAGGGCGATGACGAAAAATACGAGTGCATATTGCAGCATGGCTAGGCTCCCGAAGATTTCGGACCAGGCCAGGCGCACTGGCGGGGCCCATGTGAGGCTTGCGCCAACGGGTGCAAGCTCATAGCCTCATCGTAGAAAGCCACGCTTCGTGCCAATACCGACAGGCAGCCGATTCCGCTGTCAGCCAAGTCCTACAACGCCTGCCGGGCGCCACGTGGGCCCCGCGCAGCGCGTACAACGGGGCTGCCGTGCTGGCGCGAAGCGCGACCCCGGAGCCGGGAGCCGGCGGCCGCGCCGGGTTGACCCATGGCGGTCGATGTGATTCCATGGGCCCTCCCTTGGCGCCGCGGCGGGCGAGCGCGCCTTCACCATAGGAATTGCCCCATGTTCAAGCAGTCATTTCTCCCTCACACGCTGTTGCTCGCCGGCGGCATCCTGCTGACCCTGGCGGTGCTGGTGGCGTCGGAAACCGGCAATATCCGCCTGCGCGAAAGCTATACCGACGTGATCCGCTCGCAGCGCCTGCAGACCGAGCTGGCCGCGCTCAACGGCGAGCTGGTCAATGCCGAGGCCGGCCAGCGCGGCTTCCTGCTGACCGGCAAGGAAAGCTACCTGGAACCGTACTACAAGGCGCTGCCGCGCATCGCCGAGCTGATGGCGCAGATCCGCGCGGGCTACGCCAATGACCCGGAAGGCCTGAAGCAGTTCGGCGACACCTCCAAGCTGGTCAACAGCAAGCTCAACGAGATGGCGCTGACGCTGGTGTACGGCAAGCGCGACCTGGAAGTGGCGCTGGACCTGATCCGCACCGACTACGGCAAGCAGACCATGGACAACGCGCGCCGCGGGCTCGACCAGCTGCAGGCGCGCGAGGCCGGCGCGGTCTCGCACCGGCTCGAGGGCGCGGAGAACGACGTGCAGCTGTCGCGCTACGGCATCGGCCTGCTCACCGCCATCAACATCATCCTGTTGATGGCGGTCGGCATCGGCCACGCCAAGCGGCTGGCGATGGCCGAGGCGGTGCGCACGCAGCTGGAAGAGGAAAGCGTGCGGCTGGACCGCAAGGTGCGCGCGCGCACACGCCAGCTGTCGGCGCTGGCGGGCCACCTGCAACGCGTGACCGAAGACGAGAAGACCCGGCTCGCGCGCGAACTGCATGACGAACTGGGCGCGATCCTGACCGCGATCAAGCTGGACCTGCACTGGGTGCGCCGCAAGGTACAGGCGGACCAGCCGGTCGCGGCCGAGCGCCTGACGCGCGTGATGCTGCACGTGGACCAGGGCATCCAGATCAAGCGCCGCCTGATCGAGGACCTGCGCCCCACCGTGCTGCTCAACCTCGGCCTGCGCGCGGCAGTCACTCAACTGGTCGAGGAAGTGGGCGCGCGCAACAACTGGGAGATCGACGTCAGCGTGCCCGAAGACCTGCCGGCGCTGCGCGACGAAGCCGCGATCGCGCTGTACCGCATCGTGCAGGAATCCCTGACCAATGCCAGCAAGTACTCCGAGGCCCGGCACGTCGAGGTGGCGCTGGCGTGCCAGGGCGAGCTGCTGACGCTGACCGTGCGTGACGACGGCAAGGGCCTGCCGCCGGACTTCGACGCCGGCAGCACGGCCGGCCACCACGGCTTGCTGGGGATGGAGCAGCGCGTCACCGCGCTGGGCGGCAGCATGCAGATCGATTCGTCGCCGGATGAGGGGGTACGGATCCGGATCGAGGTGCCGCTGACCGCATCGGTGCTGGCGCCCGCCGAAGAACCCGAGAGTCCTGAGCCGGCACGGGCCTGAATGCGCCTGACGCGTCAGGGCTGCAGCGCAGCGTGTTCCTCGATCACGCGGAACACCTGCTCGAGCTCGAGCGACTTGTCGAAGAAGTAGTCGGCGCCCGCCTCGGCGCACTGGCGCCGGTACATCTCGAGCTGGGCATGGTTGGTGTAGACGATGCGCACGGTGCCGGTGCCGGCGCGCTGCATCGCGCGCAGCACGTTGATGCCGTTACCCTGGCGCAACTGCAGGTCGACGATGGCGACGTCGTACTCGCTGGCGGCGAGCAGGCGCAGCGCCAGGGCTTCGGTATCGGCCCAGTCGACGTTCTCGATAAACGGGAAATCCTTCAGGTATTCGAGCAGCATGCCGCGCAGAACCGCCGAATCTTCAATCAGCAGCACGTTCAGCGCCCGGTAGGAAGTGTTCGAATCCTGCTCCGACATATTGTGTATTGCGGGTACCCTTCCGGGGCGGCCCGCGCGGGGCCGCGATTGAACTGCTATTCCACCAGGCCGTTCTTGATCGCGTAGTAGGTCAGGTCGGCGTTGGTCTTCATGCCCATTTTCTCCAGGATGCGCGAACGGTAGGTACTGACGGTCTTGACGCTGAGGAACAGTTCGTCGGCGATCACCGAGACCGACTGCCCGCGCGACAGCTTGCAGAAGATCTGGAACTCGCGCTCGGACAGCATCTGGTGCACCGGCTGCTCGGTCGGCTTGTCGAGCCCGCCGATCAGCAGGTCGGCCACGGTGGCGCTGACGTAGCGGCGGCCCTGCGCCACCGTGCGGATCGCCTTGACCAGGTCGTCGGGTGCGCTTTCCTTGGTCAGGTAACCGGACGCGCCGGCACGGATCAGGTTGATCGCGTACTGGTCTTCCGGGTACGTCGACAGGATCAGCACCGGCAGGTCGGGCTTGCGCTGGCGGATCAGCTTGAGCACGTCGATGCCATTGCGGTCCGGCATCGAGATGTCCAGCACCAGCACGTCGAACTCGGCATCGCGCAGCTGCGCCATGACTTCGTCGCCACTGCCGGCCTCGCCGGTCACCTGGATATCGGGTTCTTCGGAAATGAACTGACGCAGCCCGGCACGCACAATCTCGTGGTCGTCGGCGATCAGGACGCGGATCATGTGGGGCTCCACGGGTTTAACGGACCGGCACTTCGGCCCGGTGCACGTCGGGTGCAGGCGGAACCGCTTGCGATGTTGTCATTGTAGTGCCGCGCGCGCGCTCGGGCTGTCGGTGTCAGGCTGACAATGCGGCGTGGCGGCAAGGCCGGCCGCGGGCACCCCGCGGGCAACTTCGGCACCCGCAAAAGCAAAGCGGGACGGATAAGATCCGTCCCGCTTTGCTGCGGCGCGTCAGGCCCGTGAACTTCCCTCGAGGGGGCCCGGCGCAGCCTGCACCGGTAGAGGCTGTGGCTAGTACTGCAAGCGACTACCCGGGTGCTTACTGCGCTTTCGCGCCGGCTTCCGCGCCGGCGCTGACGCCCACGTTCGCGTCGGCCTTCGACTTCTTGGTCGACTTGGCGGCGTGCTTGCCATGCTTGGCCTTGCTGCCGGCCTCTGCCTTGGCCGAGC
Organism: Cupriavidus sp. WGlv3; assembly: GCF_023952475.1. GTDB lineage: Bacteria > Pseudomonadota > Gammaproteobacteria > Burkholderiales > Burkholderiaceae > Cupriavidus > Cupriavidus phytorum. The sequence goes on along the minus strand of NZ_JALHRX010000007.1, from coordinate 240,112 downwards.
CGGTGGCGTCGGCGGCGGTGCCCACGCCCTTGTCGACGGCGGCGCCCGCGGTCGACAGGCCCTTGTCAGCTGCCGTGCCCGCTGCCGACAGGCCCTTGTCGGTCGCCGCGCCGGCGGTCGACAGCCCCTTCTCGGCCGCGCCCGCGGCACCCGTGGCGGCGCCGCCGACGGCGTTCAGGCCACCCTGTGCCGCCGCGGTGGGCGAGGGCGTGGTCACCGAGGCACCGACATCGGCCTTGGCGCCGACGGCAGCGCCGGTACCTTGGGCCATGGCCAGCGAGGAAGCCGCGGCGATCGACAGGGCGGACAGGGAGAGCAGCAGTTTCTTCATGGACAGACTCCTTTCAGGATGCCCCACGGCGAAACATTCGCCGCGGTGATCACGCTGGTGATTGCGTGTATCGAGCCCTCAGTCTAGGGAGCCGGACTGCGGCGGTCTGTGAGCAGTTGAAAGGCACTGTAAGGAGTTGTGAGGCGGCCCGCACGCCACCCTGGCGGCGCCGTGCGGGCCATTCGCTGTGCTTTTCCTGCTGCATCAAAGGGCTGGCGGCGGGGCACCGCCGCCGCCGTTGCGGCCCGGGCGTCGCACCCGGTTACAGGTTGGGCGCGAGCGCGCGCGCCAGCGCGGCGCGGTCCTCATGGCGGCGCGCGACCATGTCGTCGAGCTGGTCCTGGCCGATCTTGCCGATGGTGAAGTAGGTCGACTCGGGATGCGCCAGGTAGAAGCCGCTGACCGAAGCGGCCGGCGTCATCGCCAGCGATTCGGTGATGCCCATGCCGATCTCGGCCGCGTCGAGGAATGCGAACATCGGCCCCTTGACGGTGTGCTCGGGGCAGGCCGGATAGCCAGGCGCAGGACGGATGCCGCGGTATTTCTCGGCGATCAGCTCGTCGTTGCTCAGGGTCTCGGCGGCGTCATAGCCCCACAGGTCCTTGCGCACGCGCTCGTGCAGGCATTCGGCGAAGCCCTCGGCGAGGCGGTCGGCCAGCGCCTTGAGCATGATCGCGCTGTAGTCGTCGTGGTCGGCCTCGAACTGGGCCTCCTTCTTGTCGACGCCCAGGCCCGCGGTGACTGCGAACATGCCGACATAGTCGGCGATGCCGCTACCCTTCGGCGCGACAAAGTCGGCCAGGCAACGGTTGGGCCGGCGCACGCCATCCACCACCGGGCGCTCGCTCTGCTGGCGCACGTTGTGCCAGGTCAGCGCGACCCTGGTGCGGGTCTCGTCGGTGTAGATCTCGATATCGTCGTCGTTGACGGTATTGGCCGGCAGCAGCGCGATCACGCCGTTGGCGCTGAGCCAGCGGCCCTGGATCAGGCGCGACAGCATGGCCTTGCCGTCCGAGAACACCTTGCGCGCCGACTCGCCGACGATCTCGTCGTTGAGGATGTCGGGGAATTTGCCGGCCAGGTCCCAGGTCTGGAAGAACGGGCCCCAGTCGATGTAGTTGGCCAGCTCCGCCAGGTCGTAGTTGCGGAACACGCGGCGGCCGATGAACTTGGGCTTCGGCGGCACGTAGCCGCTCCAGTCGATCGGCGTCTTGTTGGCGCGCGCCTGCGCCAGCGTCACCATCGGCGTCGCTTTCTTGTTGGCGTGCTGGACGCGGATGCGGTCGTAGTCGGACTTCAGTTCGTCCAGGTACTTCGCCGCGCCTTCATCGGACAGCAGGCTCGACGCCACGCTGACCGAGCGCGAGGCGTCCGGCACGTACACCACCGGCCCTTCGTAGTTGGGCGCGATCTTGACCGCGGTATGCACGCGCGAGGTGGTGGCGCCGCCGATCAGCAGCGGGATCTTCTTCACGCGGAAGTAGTCGTCGCGTTGCATCTCCGACGCGACGTAGGCCATTTCTTCCAGCGACGGCGTGATCAGGCCCGACAGGCCGACGATATCCGCGCCCTCGACCTTGGCCTTGGCCAAGATCTCGTTGCACGGGACCATCACGCCCATGTTGACCACCTCGAAGTTATTGCACTGGAGCACCACCGACACGATGTTCTTGCCGATGTCGTGCACGTCGCCCTTCACGGTGGCGATCACGATCTTGCCGCGCGCGCGCACATCGCCGCCAGCCTCGGCCAGCAGGCGCTTTTCTTCCTCGATGAAGGGCAGCAGGTGCGCCACCGCCTGCTTCATCACGCGCGCGCTCTTGACCACCTGTGGCAGGAACATCTTGCCGGCGCCGAACAGGTCGCCGACGATGTTCATGCCGTCCATCAGCGGGCCTTCGATCACCTCGATCGGGCGGCCGCCGCGCGCGGCGACCTGCTGCCGGACTTCCTCGGTGTCTTCGACGATAAAGGTGGTGATGCCATGGACGAGCGCGTGCGCCAGGCGTTCGCCCACCGGCACTGGCTGCTCGGGCGTGCCGCGCCAGGCCAGGTTTTCTTCCTTCTTCGCGCCGCCGCCCTTGTAGCGGTCGGCGATTTCCAGCAGGCGATCGGTGGAATCCTCGCGGCGGTTCAGCACCACGTCTTCCACGCGCTCGCGCAACTCGGGGTCGAGCTGGTCATACACGCCGAGCTGGCCGGCGTTGACGATGCCCATGTCCATGCCCGCGCCGATCGCGTGATACAGGAACACGGTGTGGATCGCCTCGCGCACCACGTCGTTGCCGCGGAACGAGAACGACACGTTGGAGACGCCGCCGCTGACCTTGGCGTAGGGCAGGTTCTGCTTTATCCAGCGCGTGGCTTCGATGAAGTCCACGGCGTAATTGTTGTGTTCCTCGATGCCGGTCGCGACCGCGAAGATATTCGGGTCGAAGATGATGTCCTCGGGCGGGAAGCCGACTTCATTGACCAGGATGTCGTAGCTGCGCTTGCAGATCTCGGTCTTGCGCTCGAAGGTATCGGCCTGGCCCTTCTCGTCGAAGGCCATCACCACGCTGGCCGCGCCGTAGCGGCGGATCAGCTCGGCGTGGTGGCGGAACTGCTCCTCGCCTTCCTTCAGCGAGATCGAGTTCACCACCGGCTTGCCCTGCACGCACTGCAGGCCGGCCTCGATCACGTCCCACTTGGACGAGTCGATCATGATCGGCACGCGCGCGATGTCCGGCTCGGAGGCGATCAGGTTCAGGAAGCGAACCATCGCGGCCTTCGAGTCCAGCATGGCCTCGTCCATGTTGATGTCGATGATCTGCGCGCCGTTCTCGACCTGCTGGCGGGCCACCGCCAGCGCCTCGTCGAACTGGCCGTTCAGGATCATCCGCGCGAAGGCCTTGGAGCCGGTCACGTTGGTGCGCTCGCCGACGTTGACGAACAGCGTGTCGTCGTCGATGGTGAAGGGCTCGAGGCCGGACAGGCGCATCGGGCGCGGGGGCAGTTTGTTCTCGCTCATGTTTCTCGGGCTCCGGCTCAGGCGGCGTCGCGGTACTGGCCGGGCCAGGTGCGGGGTTTCTTGTCAGCCACGCGCTGGGCGATGGCGGCGATATGCTCGGGGGTGGTGCCGCAGCAGCCGCCCACCAGGTTCACCAGACCGGAAGCGGCGAATTCCTCGACCAGCGACGAGGTGACTTCCGGCGTTTCGTCGAAGCCCGTATCGCTCATCGGGTTCGGCAAACCCGCGTTCGGATAGCACGACACCGCTGCATCGCACACCTTGGCCAGCTCGGCGATATACGGGCGCATCAGCGTCGCGCCCAGCGCGCAGTTCAGGCCAAAGGTAACCGGCCGCGCGTGGCGCAGGCTGTTCCAGAATGCCTCGACGGTCTGCCCCGACAGGATCCGGCCCGAGGCATCGGTGACGGTGCCCGAGATCATCACCGGCACGCGTTCGCCGGTGTCTTCAAACAGCTGGTCGATGGCGAACAGGGCGGCCTTGGCATTGAGCGTATCGAAGATGGTCTCGACCAGGAACACGTCGGCGCCGCCCTCGAGCAGCGCCTTGCCTTGCTCGTAGTAGGACTGTCGCAGCTCTTCGAAGGTGACATTGCGCGCGCCGGGGTCGTTCACGTCGGGCGAGATGCTTGCGGTCTTGGGCGTCGGGCCGAAGGCGCCGGCGACGAAGCGCGGCTTGTCGGGCGTGCTGTACTTGTCACAGGCGGCGCGCGCCAGGCGCGCGGCCTCGACGTTCATCTCGTACGCCAGCTCGGCCATCTTGTAGTCTTCCTGCGCCACGCGCGTGGCGCCGAAGGTATTGGTCTCGATCAGGTCCGCGCCGGCGGCAAGGTACTGCTCGTGGATCTCGCTGATGACCTGCGGGCGCGTCAGCAGCAGCAGTTCGTTGTTGCCCTTCACGTCCACCTTGTGTTCGGCGAAGCGCGTGCCGCGGTAGTCGGCCTCGCTCAGCTTGTAGCGCTGGATCATGGTGCCCATGGCGCCATCCAGGATCAGGATGCGTTCTTGCAGCAGCCGGGGCAGCTCGGCAGCCCGGGTGTAGGGGCGCGGTGCGGCCGCGCGGGATTCAGGGGCACTCATGGCGGGGAACTCAGGAAAGGCGGGGCCGGCGGAGCTTCGACGGTAGGCCGCGGTGGCCGATGGCGGCCAAAGAGGTGCGATTTTATCAGGTGTATCAAGGCCTTGCGGGCGCCGTCGGTTGCCTGCCGGACGCTCCGGCGCCTACACTGAGAGACGTAAACATCACCGTCCGGCGACTCGCGCCGCGCCTCTTCCAACCATGCAACACCTGTCCCCGACCGATGCCCACGCCTTGCTGGCGCAATCGCCCGAGACGCTCTTCATCGACTGCCGCAGCGAGATGGAATACCTGTTCGTGGGCCACCCCAAGGGCGCGCACAACGTGCCCTGGAACGACGGCCCGGACTGGGAGGTCAACCCGCATTTCGTGCAGATGGTGAAGAAGCTCGCCGGGCAGGCGTCGGCGCGGCCGGTGCTGCTGATCTGCCGCAGCGGCAACCGCTCGTCCGCCGCGGCGCGCGCGCTCGAGGGCGCGGGTTTCTCCAACGTCCGCTTTGTGCTGCACGGCTTCGAGGGCGACCTCGACGCGGAGCGCCACCGCAACACACTCAATGGCTGGCGCCACGACGGGCTGCCGTGGGAGCAGTACTGAGCTATCGCACTCGGCCGCAAGCACGCAAAAGCCCGCCGAAGCGGGCTTTTTTCTGGTCGCGAAACCGGGCGGGCGGCGGCTCGGGGCGCCGGCCCGGCGGAGCCGCTCAGTGCATCACCAGCGGGTGCGTCATCACGTTGTCGAACTTGCCGAGGAAGTCATCGACCTCCTCCACCGACGGCTCGCTTTCGATCAGCCGCTTGACGTCGGCGCGGAAACTCTCGGCGAGCTGGCCGCCCAGGAAAATCTCCCGCTTCAGGTTCTTGTCGACGATTTCGTAGCCCCCGAATTCGAGCGGCGCTTGCTCGACATCCGCACCGAACTCGACGATGCAGTAGTTGTCGCTGTTGTAGATCATTTGCATGGCACACCTCCTGGGCGTCATGGATGGGCGGCTCGCCCTTGTGGTTCTTGCCTCAGTTGTTGCCATGAGGGGGCGCCGCGGCTTTACCTCCAAACTTGGGGTGACCGGCGGGATATCAAGCAATTCGCAAGTTATTCGGTGCCTGTCACCACGTTGCCACGATTTTCTGCCTTACATGAATTGGGCATTGGCCAATGCAACAAGTTTCTTGAGCCTGGAACATCAGTGTGTTGCTTGTCACGGAACGTCGCACTGGCCCCCACATGCGGCGCTCCCCAGGAAGGCGTCCAGCGCGGCGTGGAAACGTTCCGGCTGCTCCACGTGCACCAGGTGCGCCGCTTGCGGCACCACCTCGAGCCTGGACCCGGCAATCGCCGCGGCAATGCTTTGTGCCATCGCCACGGTGGCGCCCTGGTCCTGCTCGCCCGCTACTACCAGCGTAGGACAATGAATGCGGGAAAGCGCGCCCGCCAGGTCGAAAGCCATGATGGCCTCGGCCACACCCACGTATCCACGTACCGGAGTCGCCACCAGCATGTCGCGGATACGCAACACTTCGTCCGGATGTGACGCATGAAACGCCGGCGTCAGCCAGCGCCCGAGGGTGGCATCGGCCAGCCCCGCCATGCCGTGGGCCTCGGCCTGACCGATGCGGTTATGCCACATCGGGTGCGCTTCCATCGGCGTCTGACTGTTGGTCGCCACCAGCGTCAGCGACAGCAGCCGCTCGGGATGACGCAGGCCCATGCTCTGCCCGATCATCCCGCCCACCGAGATGCCGCAGAAGTGCGCCTGCGGGATCTGCAGCGCGTCCATCACCGCGACCACGTCGTCGGCCAGGCGCGTCATGGTGTAGGGGCCGAGCGGGGCATCGCTGGCGCCATGGCCGCGCAGGTCCGGGCGCACCACGCGGTAGCGGCCGGCCAGGTGCCTGGCGGTGAGGTCCCACAGGGTATGGTTGGCTGCCAGGGCGTGGGTCAGGATCACCCAGGGCCCGTCGGCGCCGTCGAGGCGCACGTGCAGGTCGGGGCCGTCGGCGTGGATGCGGCGGGTTTCGGTGGGCGGCGTGGCAACGGTCATGGCTGGGACTCCTTTTCGGTCAAGCATGCGTTGGGAATGCGCAAACCTGCAGCGCTACGGTCCTTCCTTGCCGCGGTACACCAGGTCGATCTGGGTGCCGTCGGGCTCGGTCTGGCGCAAGCGCACCGGCATCCAGCCGAGCGACTGCGCCAGCCAGATCTCGACCCGGCGCCGGTCGTTGGCGCGGCGCGGCAGCCGCACAAAGTGCTTGGCGCGCACCACGCCCTGGCCGGTGTCGATATCGACTTCTCCAACATACTGCACTTGCATCGGTTCCACATCCCGGGTGTCGGCCACGTGGAATGTTTCCGTCACACCGGGCGTGACGTAGCGCTGGGGATTGCCGCGCACCAGCCCCACCAGTTGCAGGAAGACGCTGAAGCGGTCCTGCGCGCCGGGCGGGAACGGCGCCTGCGCGCCCGAGGCAAAGGCCACGGTGCCGGCCGCGGTGTCGATGCGCGAAGCCTCGACCTTGTTGCGGCGGCGTTCTTCGTAGCGTTCCGGCAACAGCCCCTGCTCGGCCAGCGCGCCGCTGCTCTGGAAGGCAAAACGGAACCACAGCACGCGGGTCTCGACCGCGAGCCGGTAGCGGCTGCCGTCCTGCTCCCAGCGGATCAGGCCGTCCGGGTTCTGCACGCCGTTGACGAAGCTGGCGTAATGCATGGTCGCCGACGGGGGCGCGCTGTAGCGCACGCCGTTGACCCCGCCCTGCGGCCCGCCGGACGGGGCCGGCGCGGCGGCGGCTGCGGGCGCGGCCGCGCTGCCTTCGCCGCCGCTGCCGGCGGCCATCTCGGTAGCGCCCTGCGGGCTGGTGGCAAGCGGTGGCGCCGGCTCGGGGGCGGGTGCGGGCACTTCCGGTTCAGGCCGCGGTGCCGCGGGCTTGGGCTGCGGGCGCGGCGCGCGCGCGATCGGGCGCGGCTTGGGTGGGGCTGGCGGCGCCGGCGGCGGCAGCAGCACGGCTTCCAGCGTGGGGGTATCGCTGACATCGACCGGGATCAGCGGCCCGGGCATGCGCACCAGGCCCACCACCGCCAGCAGGTGGACCAGCAGCACCAGCGCAATCACAAAAATCCAGCGGCGCCGGCGCCAGACGCGGGGATCCGCGCCGCGACGGGCGTCAGGTTCAGGCGTGGCCGGTTTGTCCGGCCGGGGCGGCGGCACCAAGGTAGCCGAGTTCCGATGAGAGCTGTTGGGCGATGGCGCGTACGCGGCGATCCATCGTACCGCCCCATTCTGCATCGAATATGCTTTGCGCGCCCAGCACGATCAGCCCCATGGCGAGATGGCCATTGGCGTCAAACACCGGCATCGAGAACGCGTTGATGCCCGGCAGCACGCCGCCGAGCGTGCGCGCGGCGCCGTGCGCGCGCACCTCGGCGCAGATCGCGTCGTAGTCGGCCAGCGTGCGCGGCATGTCGGGCACGCCATCATGGCCGCGCGCGCCCAGTTCGCGCTCGATCAGCGGCAGGGTCTGCTTGCGCGGCAGGTAGGCGCCGTAGAGCCGGCCGGTGGCGGAGTTGAGCATCGGCATCACGTCGCCCAGGCGCAGGCTGACGGTCACGGGGTGGCTGGACTCCTCCCAGTGCACCACCGTGGGACCGTGGTTGCCCCACACGGCGATGCCGGCGGTCAGGTCCAGCTCGTCGCGCAGCTGCGACAGGATCGGGCGCGCCTTCTTGACCGGGTCGAGGCGGTTCAGCCCGGCCAGCCCCAGTTGCAGCGCGAACGGCCCCAGGTCATAGCGCCCGCTCACGGGATCCTGCGCCACAACCCCCAGCCGCATGAAGCTGACCAGGTAGCGGTGGGCCTTGGCCGGGTTCATGTCGGCGGCGGCAGCCAGGTCCCGCAGCATCATCGCGCGCGGCGATGCCGCGAGCGCCTGCAGCAGCCTGAAGCCTACCTCGATGGACTGGATGCCGGAACGCAGCTTGGCGTCTTCTTCTTCGATCTCTGACATGCGGGTGGCAGGGCGTGTGCTTGGTGGCTGGGGGAGGGAAAAATCCTAGGTGAATTTACTATAGCGAAATCGATTTACCAATTTTTAAGCGATCGGTAGACTTTCTTCGCTACAGACTCGGCCGGCGGGCGCACGTGCGGCTCGCCACACCGGGCCCCGTTTTACCATGGAGACCACCGATGCGCCCCCCTGGCTACTTCCGCCCCGCTCTCGCCGTCCTTGCCGCCGCTCCCCTGCTTGCCCTGCTGTGCGCCGCCAGCGCGCCCGCGCGCGCAGACAACTGGCCGTCGCAGCCGATCCGCTGGGTGGTGCCCTACCCCGCCGGCGGCGGCACCGATGTGGTAGCGCGCACGGTGGCCCAGGCGATCACGCCGGCACTGGGCAAGCAGGTGGTGATCGACAACCGGCCGGGTGCGGCCACCATCGTCGGCGCCGATGCGGTGGCGCATGCCAAGGCCGACGGCTACACCGTGCTGACCGCCGATACCGCCACGCTGGCCGCCAATCCGTCGCTGTACAAGAAGCTGCCGTACAACGCCGACAAGGACTTCGTCTATATCGGCCAGCTGGCGCGCTTCCCGCTGGTGCTGGTGGCCAATCCGAACTTCCCCGCGCGCACGCTCAAGGAAGCGATCGATTATGCGCAGAAGCATCCGGGCAAGGTTAACTTTGCCTCGCCGGGTGCGGGCAGCCCGCACCATCTGGCGATGGAGCTGTTCATGGACCAGACCCGGGTAAAGATGACGCACGTGCCCTACAAGGGCGCAGCGCCCGCGGTGCAGGACCTGCTCGCGGGCCAGGTGGACCTGATGTTCCTGGACCTGGCCTCGGGCCAGCAGAACGTGCAGGCCGGCAAGCTGCGCGCGCTGGGCGTGGCCACGCCCAAGCGCCTCACCGTGCTGCCGAGTGTGCCGACCGTCGCCGAAGGCGGCGTGGCCGGCTTCGAGGCCTACGCCTGGCAAGGCATGGTGGCGCCGGCCGGTACGCCCAAGGCCGTGGTCACGCGGCTGAACGCCGAACTGGTCAAGGCGCTGAAGACGCCCGAGGTGCAGAAGAAGCTGGAAGGCATAGGCGTCGAAGCGGTCTCGAGCACGCCCGAGGAATTCGCCAGCTACGCGCGTGCCGAGGCCGAGCGCTGGGGCAAGCTGATCAAAGCCAAGGGCATCACGGTCGACTGAGCGGCGCGTGCGCCGCGTTAGACTAGCGCCCATTGCGCCTGCCCGGCAGGCGCCCCCGGATCCCTACCGCATCCCATGAAACTCGCAACCCTGAAGGACGGTTCGCGCGACGGCCAGCTGGTGGTCGTGTCGCGCGACCTGAAGACCGCGCACTTCGCCACCGACATCGCCGGCAAGCTGCAGACCGTGCTCGACGACTGGCAGTTCTACGCGCCGCAGCTGCAGGACCTGTACGACGCGCTCAACGGCGGCCGCGCGCGCCATCCGTTCCCGTTCGCGCCGAAGGACTGCATGGCGCCGCTGCCGCGCGCCTACCAGTGGGCCGACGGCTCGGCCTACGTCAACCATGTGGAGCTGGTGCGCAAGGCACGCGATGCCGAGATGCCGCCCGAGTTCTGGACCGACCCGCTGATGTACCAGGGCGGCTCCGACGATTTCCTCGGTCCGCATGACGACATCGTCTGCGCCAGCGAGGCCTTCGGCATCGACTTCGAGGCCGAGGTGGCGGTGATTACCGGCGACGTCAGGATGGGCGCCACCCCGGAGCAGGCCGGCGAGGCCATCCGGCTGGTGATGCTGGCCAACGATGTGTCGCTGCGCAACCTGATCCCGGCCGAACTGGGCAAGGGTTTCGGCTTCTTCCAGAGCAAGCCGGCGACGGCGTTCTCGCCGGTGGCGGTGACCCCCGATGAACTGGGCGAGGCCTGGCGCGAGCGCAAGGTGCACCTGCCGATGACCGTGCACTGGAACAGCAAGAAGGTGGGCCAGCCCGACTGCGGCACCGACATGGTGTTCGACTTCGGCCAGCTGATCGCCCATATCTGCAAGACCCGCAACGTGCGCGCCGGCAGCATCGTCGGCTCGGGCACGATCTCCAACGTCGACCGCAAGAAGGGCTACTGCTGCATCGCCGAGAAGCGCATGCTCGAGACCATCGACGAAGGCAAGCCGGTGACCGAATTCATGAAGTTCGGCGACGCGGTCAAGATCGAGATGTTCGACGCGCAGGGCCATTCGGTGTTCGGCGCGATCGACCAGCTGGTGGCCTCGGCCTGAGGCACGCCGGGCCGGGGGACGCAACCGCGCGCCGGATTTGCATATAATTAACCGACCGATCGGTTGGTAAATTTGATTGCATTCCCTTGCGTCCGGCACCCGCGCTGGCGTCCACCTCAAAGGCCCCCATGACCACGCCCTCCGCTGACACCTCCACCCTGTCGCCGCGCTACGCGCGCTACCGCGCGCTGACCCTGCGCCGCCACGGCCCCATCCTCGAAATCGTCATGGGCGCGGCCCAGTCGGCCAACCAGAAGCTGGCCACCGCGGACGCCAGCATGCACCGCGAGCTGGCCGAAATCTGGCGCGACGTGTCCGCCGACCCCGAGGTGCGCGTGGCGCTGATCCGCGGCGAGGGCAAGGGCTTTTCCGCCGGCGGCGACCTGGCGCTGGTCGAGGACATGGCCAACGACTTCGACACCCGCACCCGGGTCTGGCACGAGGCGCGCGACCTGGTCTACAACGTCATCAACTGCGACAAGCCGGTGGTCTCGGCGATGCACGGCCCGGCGGTCGGCGCCGGGCTGGTGGCGGGGCTGCTGGCCGATATCTCGATCGCGGCGAAGACCGCGCGCATCGTCGACGGCCATACCCGGCTGGGCGTGGCCGCGGGCGACCATGCCGCGATCGTGTGGCCGCTGCTGTGCGGAATGGCCAAGGCCAAGTACTATCTGATGCTGTGCGAGTCGGTCAGCGGCGAAGAGGCCGAGCGGATCGGCCTGGTCTCGCTGGCGGTGGATGAGGACGAACTGGTGGCGCGCGCCTTCGAGGTGGCCAACCGGCTGGCGGCAGGGTCGCAGAGCGCGATCCGCTGGACCAAGTACGCCCTCAACAACTGGCTGCGCATGGCCGGCCCCGCTTTCGATACCTCGCTGGCGCTCGAATTCATGGGTTTTGCCGGCCCCGACGTGCACGAAGGCATGGCGAGCCTGCGCGAAAAGCGGCCGCCTCAGTTCAGGTAACGACGACGCAGCCGCGCTCCCGGAGGTCCGGGCACCGGGCTGCGCCGCACACGGAGCGCGCGACCATGTTCGGACAGATTCCCGATTTCACCAACGGCTTCGACTTCATGCGCCGGCTATGGGGCGGCGGCGCCGGCATGCCCGCCGGCCTGATGCCCGGCCTGCAGGCGATGACGCCGCCGATGGACCTGGAAGACCTCGACAAGCGCATCGCCGACCTGAAGGCGGTGGAAAGCTGGCTGCAGCTCAATACCAACCTGCTGCGCACCACCATCCAGGGACTGGAAGTGCAGCGCGCCACGCTGGTGGCGCTGCAGACCTTCGGCAACGCACTGTCGCCCGACGCGATGCAATCGGCAATGGAAAACGTCGCGCGCGCGGCCAACGCGCCCAGCGCCGAGGCGCCGCAACGCACCGGCGCGGATACCGGCGCCAATACCAGCGCGGCCGCCGGCAGCGCTGCACAGGCCGAGCCCCCGGCCGCCGAGCCGGCGCAGGGGACGGCCGCCAGCGATGCCGATGCGGCCCCGGCGCCCAACCCCGCGCTGTGGTGGGACATGCTGCAACAGCAGTTCAACCAGATTGCCAGCAGCGCCGCGGCGGCCAGCATGGTGCCGTTCGGCATGGGCGGCTTCGGCGCGACTGGCGCCGCCACGCCAGCCGACACCCAGCAATCCAGCGCCGAAAAACCGGCGACCGCGGCAGCCGGCAAGACACCCTCGCCCGGTACCGCCAGCCCTGCCGCGAAGAAGGCGCCGGCAAAGAAGGCGCCGGCGAAGAAAGCGGCTGCCAAGAAGTCGGCCAAGGCCGCCGGGCCGGCCCGGGAAGCCGGCGAAGGCGGCACCGGAGGCAATGGCGGCAATGGCAGCAGCAACGGCGCCGGCGGCAGCGTCACCAACTGATCCTGCTGCTGCCTGACGCCCCCCTTCCCCCAACCGCCCATGCAGCGCGATTCCCTGCCGCTGCCCCCTGCGGCGCATGCCTCCGCGCCCGCTTCCACGCCGAACCCCGCCGCCACCGCGCTGATCCTGATGGGCGGCGGCGCGCGCGCCGCCTACCAGGCCGGCGTGCTCAACGGCGTGGCGCGCATCGCCGCGCGCCATGGCAAGGCACAGGCCCCGCTGCCGTTCGGCATCCTCGCCGGCACCTCGGCCGGGGCCATCAACGGCGCGGGGCTGGCCATCCATGCCGGCGACTTGGAAGCCGCCACGCAGAGCCTGGGCGCGCTCTGGCACAGCATCCATGCCGACGAGGTCTACCGCACCGATGTGCTGCGCGTGGGCGTGTCGGGGGCGCGCTGGCTGTCGACGCTGGCCTTTGGCTGGGCCACGCAGCGGCGCGCGCCGCGCGCGCTGTTCGACAACACCCCGCTGGGCAGCATGCTGGGCGAGCTGTTCGAGCCCGCGCGGGTGCAGGCCAGCCTCGACAGCGGCGCGCTGCAGGCGTTCGCGGTCACGGCGCTGTCGTACAGCACCGGGCGCCACGTGACCTTCTACCAGTCGCACCACCGCATCCATCCGTGGCACCGCAGCCAGCGCATCGCGGTGCCGGCGCAGATCACGGTGGACCACCTGCTGGCGTCGTCGTCGATCCCGTTCCTGTTCCCGGCCATGCCGCTGGAACTCGATGCGCACCACGAGTGGTTCGGCGACGGCACCATGCGCCAGATGTCGCCGCTGTCGCCGGCGATCCACCTGGGCGCGTCGCGCATCCTGGCGATCGGCGCGGCCTCGCGCCAGCGCTCGGGCTGGTTCGACACCATGCCGGGCGGCGGCTATCCGTCGCTGGCGCAGGTGGGCGGCCAGGCGCTGGCCAGCATCTTCCTGGACGGCCTGAATGCCGACCTGGAGCGGCTGCTGCATATCAACCGGCTGCTGGCGCGCATGCCCGAGGTCGCCGGCGACCGCGAAGGCTGGCGCCCGGTGCAGGTGATGACGGTGGCGCCCAGCGAGCCGATCGAGGCCATCGCCGCCGAGCACCAGAAGCAGTTGCCGCGCACCGTGCGCGCGCTGCTGGCGCCGCTGGGCGGCACCGAGGCGCGCGGCGCCGCGTTCGCCAGCTACCTGCTGTTCGAGCCGGCCTTCACGCAGGCGCTGATCGCGCTGGGCGAGCGCGACGCCGAAGCCCAGGCCGACGAGCTGGCGGCCTTCCTCTATGGCATCGTGCCGGGCACGGCGCCGGCCGCGCCCGGCACGGATGACCATGCGGCCGAGCAGGCAGTCTCTCCTTGAGTTGCCGCCGTCACATGACGGTCTCAGAGGCGCCCGCGCTGGCACTTTGACTCGCCGCCGCGGCGCTGATCGCCCGGAAAAATGCAGAAGGCGCCGGCAAACCCCGCGGGGCGTTGCATATTTGCCCCGCTCCGGCCTAAAAAAGGAGAGAAGAGAATAATTCGCATCTGGTAGAATCTGCCCGTAATTTCAAAGGCTTACCATGCTCTACCCCGAACTGTTCAAATCGTTGGAAGCCGTCCGCTGGCACATGGACAAGGACATCCCCTGGGATACCTTTGACGCCAGCATGCTGACGGACGACCAGGCCAAGACCATTCGCATGAATGCGATCACGGAATGGTCCGCCCTGCCTGCGACCGAGATGTTCCTGCGCGACAACCGCCACGACTCTGACTTTTCGGCGTTCATGAGCATCTGGTTCTTCGAGGAACAGAAGCATTCGCTGGTGCTGATGGAGTACCTGCGCCGCTTCCGCCCGGACCTGGTGCCGACCGAGGAAGAACTGCACGCGGTGCGCTTCGAGTTCGACCCGGCGCCGCCGCTGGAAACGCTGATGCTGCATTTCTGCGGCGAGATCCGCCTGAACCACTGGTACCGTCGGGCCGCCGAATGGCACACCGAGCCGGTGATCAAGCATATCTACCGCACCCTGTCGCAGGACGAAGCCCGCCATGGCGGCGCCTACCTGCGCTACATGAAGAAGTACCTGGCGCAGTTCGGCGACAGCGCGCGCGCGGCCTTCGCCAAGATCGGCGTGCTGATGGCATCGGCGCGCCGCACCGAAAAGCCGCTGCACCCGACCAACCTGCACGTCAACAAGGCGCTGTTCCCCAACGACACGGTGCAGTCGCGCCTGCCGGATCCCGACTGGCTCGAGAAATGGCTGGACGAGCAGATCCGCTTCGACGAAGGCTGGGAGAAGAAGGTCATCGAACGGATCCTGCACAACATGTCGCTGCTGTTCGAACGTACCTTTGAAAGCGTGCAGGACCTGAACCGCTACCGCAAGGAGCTGAACGCCAGCCTGCAAGGCGCCGGCGCGGCCCGCCCCGCGCAAGCCTGATCGGCCCGTTCCGGACAAGAAAATGCCCCGCCGAAGCGGGGCATTTTTTTGCCTTGCTTTTACCTTCGCGCATTCCCGACAAATGCGGCCCGCTGCGGCGCGCCGGATCCAGTCCGGCCCTGGCGGGTAGAGTACGACGCCGTTTTCCTGTTCCCGGAAATACGGTGCCGCGGATGATAAGCGCGCCAGCCGGCGCGCAGGTAGTAGCCGGTTACTACATCGCTGCCGTGCCGTGGGCCAGTGCCGTCACGCGATGGATCCAGCCAAGCCCGGCCCCGGGCGGCGCGCAAGAACAGGTACCATTCGGGCAAGCGCGCCGGCTCCGCCACGATGCCGGCCTCCACCCATTCCCTGCCCTGATCCATGTCCGTACCCGCCTTCGAATCCAAGCTGACTCCCGCCGACGACACCGCCGCGCTGGCCGCGCGCATCGCCGCGTTGCCGCGCCCGCTGGTGTTTACCAACGGCGTCTTCGACATCCTCCATCGCGGCCATGCCACCTACCTGGCGCAGGCGCGCGCGCTGGGCGCGAGCCTCGTGGTCGGCGTCAACAGCGATGCCTCGGTGAAGATGCTCGGCAAGGGCGACGACCGCCCGCTCAACCATGAGTCGGACCGCATGGCGCTGCTGGCCGCGCTGGCCTCGGTCGACCTGGTGGCGATGTTCCGCGAACAGACGCCGGTGGAGCTGATCCGGCTGGTGCGTCCCGACATCTACGTCAAGGGCGGCGACTACGATATCGATACGCTGGAAGAAACCCGGCTGGTGCGCAGCTGGGGCGGCCAGGCCTACGCCATCCCCTTCCTGCACGACCGCTCGACCACCAAGCTGCTGACCAAGGTGCGCCAGGCGGGCTGAGCCGCCGCGCCTGCATTATTTGGCCCGCACTAAGCGCCCGGCGCCGACGCCGGCGTGGCCGGCGGCGGTTGCAGGCGCATGCGCTCGCCCCGCACCTGCTGCTCCAGCCGGTGCGGCTCGCGCGGCGACTCGAACCAGCCCGACAGCGGCTGCGCGCCGAACGCGCCCAGCACCGCGGCCAGCAGCACCGCGTTGGCCAACAGCAGCAACAGCAATGCGATGCGCAGGGAGCGGGTGGTCATGGGGAATCGGATGGAGATGAGAACGTGGCGTCGTTACGCGTCGGCCATGGCCATCGCATGCAGGCCGAGCAGCACCAGATTATCGTGCATCTCGAACGGCACCGCGAGCGCTCCCGCCAGCGCGCTGCGGGCCCCGCCGGACAGCAGGCAGCGCGGCGGTCGCGACGCATCGCCGCGCTCGCCCAGCGCGCGCCAGGTGCGCTCGATGGCGCCGGCCTGCGCGGCCAGGCAGCCGGCGGCAATGGCGTCGTGGGTGTTGTCGGCCCAGCGCCGCTGCGTGCCCGCCACGCTGCCGGCCTCGCCGACATCCAGTGCCGGCAGTTGCGCCGTATTGCGTGCCAGCGTGCCCAGCATCAGCGCCAGCCCCGGCAGGATCAGCCCGCCTTCGAAGCGCGCGCCGCCAGCCTCTGTCACGGTGACGATATCGAGCGTGGTGGCGGTGCCGGCGGTGACCACCAGCAAGGTTTCGCGCGGCAGCCAGCGGTGCGCGCCGACCGCGCCGGTCCAGCGGTCGACGCCGAGCTGGGTCGGTTCGCGATAGCCGTTGGCAAGGTCGCCGTGCGCGGCGCTGCTGCGTACCCATTGCACCGGCGCGCAGCCGCCGAAGGCATCGGCCAGCGCGGCATCGACGGCTGCGGCGATGACCGGCCCGGCCACATTACTGATCCACACCGACGGCATCGGCCCGCTGGCGCGCAGTGCGCGCAGCTCGGCGGCCAGCGTCCGCAGCGCGCCGTCGTCGGCATGCGTCACCGCGCCGGCGTGCTGCCACGGCGTCGGCAGCGCAGAGATGCCAGCGGTGGCAGGCAGCGCCGTACCGGCGTCGCACCACGCCCACTTGAGCCGGGTATTGCCGATATCGACCAGCAGGCGCGGCGCGTTCATGCGCCAGCTTCCTGGCCCGGGGCGGGCCGCAGCGACAGCTCGCCGCTGGCGATGCGCTCCAGGCCGGCGGGGGTTTCCAGCAGCAGGTGGCCGGCCTCGTCGACGCCGCGCGCCATGCCTTCGGCGATCACCTGGCCGTCGTGCAGCAGCCGCACCGGCTGGTCGCGGTAGGCATCGGCGGCGGACCAGCGCCGCGCCATCGGCCCGAAGCCGTGCGCGAGGAAGTCCGCGCGCATCGCCGCCAGCCGCTCCAGCACAGCGGCCAGCAGGCGCGGCGCATCGCGCCCGGCATCGAAGCCCGGCATGGCCTCGGCCACGCCCGCCAGTTCGCGCCCCAGCGCGGCCTCCATCTGCGCATCGCGCACCAGGTTCAGGCCGATGCCGATCACTGCCCAGACCCGCTGCGGCCCCGCCGGCACCGATTCGATCAGGATGCCGGCCAGCTTGCGGCCGTCGATCTGCAGGTCATTGGGCCATTTCAGGCCCACCCGCGCGCCCAGCGCCGGGGCCACGTCGCCCAGGGCCTCGGCCAGCGCCAGGCCCACCGCCAGGCTCAGGCCACTCAGCTGCGCCGGCGCCAGCGCCAGCGGCAGCGCCACCGAGAAGGTCATGCCGGCCTGCCCCTGCCACGGCCGGCCCTGGCGTCCGCGCCCGGCGGTCTGGCGATAGGCCAGGCGCAGCGTGCCGGCGTCGGACCACGGCGCCTGGCGGCACCACGCGGTCAGGTCGGCATTGGTCGAGCCGGTTTCCTCGACCAGTTCCACGGTCCAGTCGCGCAGCGCGGGCGACAGCATGGCGCGCAGCGCGCCGGCATCGATGCGCCAGGATGTGGCGGCGGCAAGATCGGGCGGATTCGGAGGAACGGCGGACATGCGCGGCATTGGACGGGGATGGGCGGGATCGCGGTCGGCACAGGCAGGATCCGGATCCGAACCCGGGCCTGCGGCAGATGCCGCATTGTAGCCGCGCCGCGCTGCCGGGCATGCAACCGGGGCACGGCGCGGTCGCGCCAGCGGGGCGCGTGGCTTAGAATCGAGACTCGGCCATCACATCGCTTGCCCTTGGAACGCCAGACGACGCCAGACTTCCAGATCACGCGCGGGCACGGAACCGTCAGCGTACAGCTGCGTGGCGACTGGACCGCGCTCGCGCTGGCCGGCTGCCGCCAGGCGCGGCAGCTGCGTGCGCAGCTGCACGAGCTGGCGCAGGCCCCGGATAATGCGCAATGGTCGCTGGCCGGCGTCGAGCGCCTCGACCATATCGGCGGGCAGCTGCTGTGGCAGGCCTGGAACGGCGCGCTGCCGCAACGGCTCGAGGCCAGCGAGGGCCAGCGCCGCGTGTTCGAGCGCATCGCCGCGGTGCACGACGAGGGCTGGAAAAAGCACATGGTGGACCGCTTCAACCCGGTCACGCTGTTCGGCGCCAACGTGCTGTCGTTCGGCGCACAGCTGGGCAATGGCATCACCATGCTGGGCCAGCTGGCGTTCGACCTGCTGCGCTTCGCGCGCATGCCGCAGCGCGGCCCGTGGCGCGAGATCTCGGCCAATATCTACAACGTCGGCTACAAGGCGCTGGGGATCACGGCGCTGGTGGGCTTCCTGATCGGCATCGTGCTGTCGTACCTGTCGGCCAACCAGCTGCGCACCTTCGGCGCCAGCACCTTCATCGTCAACATCCTGGGCATGGCGGTGATCCGCGAACTGGGGCCGGTGCTCGCCGCGATCCTGATCGCGGGGCGCTCGGGCTCGGCCATCACCGCGCAGATCGGCGTGATGCGCGTGACCGAGGAGCTGGACGCGATGCGCGTGATGGGCATCTCGCACGGCTTCCGGCTGATCATGCCGCGCGTGATCGCGCTCGCCATCGCCATGCCGCTGCTGGTGGCGTGGACCGACGTGATGGCGCTGGCCGGCGGCATGCTGGCCGCGCGCATGCAGCTGGGCATCAGCGCCACCTTCTTCCTGCGCGAGCTGCCCGATGCGGTGCCGGTAGCCAACCTGTGGCTGGGGCTGGGCAAGGGCGTGGTGTTCGGCATCCTGATCGCGCTGACCGCGTGCCACTTCGGGCTGCGCATCAAGCCCAACACTCAGAGCCTGGGCGAAGGCACCACCGCCTCGGTGGTGACCGCGATCACCATCGTGATCCTGGCCGACGCGGTCTTCGCCATCCTGTTCAAGGACGTGGGCCTGTGAACGCGGCGCAAGCGAACCCGACCCGGCCAGGCGCGCCGCAGCCCGCGCCGGAGCGCAGCCCGGTGATCGAGGTGCGCGACCTGGTCAAGCGCTTCGGCAAGGCAGTGGTGCACGACCATGTGGACCTCGACGTCTACCGCGGCGAGGTGCTGTCGATCGTCGGCGGCTCGGGCAGCGGCAAGACCGTGCTGCTGCGCCAGATCGTCGGGCTGGAGCGCCCTACCTCGGGCACCATCAAGGTGTTCGGCGAAGACCCGGCGCGGCTGCGCCCGGCCCAGCTGCAGGCGCTGCGCAGCCGCTGGGGCCTGCAGTTCCAGCGCGGCGCGCTGTTCTCGGCGCTGTCGGTGATCGACAATATCGCGCTGCCGCTGCGCGAGCTGCGCGCGCTGCCCGACAACCTGATCTGCCAGGCGGCGCTGCTCAAGCTGCAGCTGGTGGGCCTGTCGGCGCGCGATGCCGACAAGATGCCATCAGACTTGTCCGGCGGCATGATCAAGCGCGTGGCGCTGGCGCGCGCGCTGTCGCTGGAACCCGAGCTGCTGTTCCTGGACGAACCCACTGCCGGCCTGGACCCGATGGCGTCCGACGACTACGTCGCGCTGATCCGCGAGCTGCGCCGCGAACTGGGTCTGACCGTGGTGATGATCACGCACGACCTCGACACGCTGGTGGCGCTGTCCGACCGCGTCGCGGTGCTGGCCGACCACAAGGTGATCGCGGCCGCGCCGATTGCGCAAGTGGTGGAGGTGGACCATCCCTTCATCCGCGAGTATTTCCTTGGCGAGCGCGCCCAGCGCGCCCTGCAGGCGCTGCCCCGGCGCGGGCAGCCCGCGGCGCCGCCCCCTGGAGAAGCATGATGGAAAACAAGTCCCACGCCTTCCTCGCCGGCGTGTTCACCATCGGCCTGGCCGTGCTGGTGCTGTTCGCGATCTTCTGGTTCAGCAGCGACCACGCGGTGCGCGTGCCGTATGACCTGATCACCCGCTCGACCGTCAACGGCCTCGGCCCGCAGGCCGACGTCAAGTACCGCGGGCTGGCGGTGGGCAAGGTCGAGTCGATCAAGTTCGATCCGCAGGTGCCGGGCCAGATCATCGTGCGCGTCAACGTCAACCGCGAAACGCCGATCACGCGCACCACCTACGCCACGCTGGGCTTCCAGGGCGTGACCGGGATCGCCTACGTGCAACTCGACGACTCCGCCGCGCACGACGGCACCGCCGCCTCGCCGCCGCTGCCGACTTCGCCGCGCGCGGTGGCGCGCATCGTCATGCGGCCCGGCTTCTTCGAGGAACTGGAAAAGCGCGGCGATTCGCTGCTGACCCAGGCCGAGACCCTGATGGGCTCGCTCAACGACATGTTCCAGGGCGCCAACCGCGACGAGCTGATGGCGGCGATCCGCTCGGTGCGCAAGACCGCCGAAGACTATTCGCGCCTGTCCGATTCGCTCGCGCCGGCCGCGCAGCGCCTGCCGAAAGTGGCCGAGAACCTGAACGCGACGCTGGAATCGACCCGGCGCCTGACGCAGGAACTGGCCAACCCCAACGGCACCGTGATGCGCACCGTCGACAGCGTCGGGCGCGACCTGCAGGGCGCGGCCGCGTCGGTGCAGTCGGCCGCGGGCACCTTCAGCGAAGAGACCCTGCCGCAGCTCAATGGCCTGGCCCGCGACGCGCGCCAGACCGCGCGCAGCTTCGAGCGCGCCGCCGGGCAGTTCAACGAGAGCCCGAGCAGCGTGCTGTTCGGCGCGCCCGCGCCCACGCCGGGCCCGGGCGAGCCCGGCTTCAGCGCGGCCCCGTAGCGCTGCCGGCATGCGGCACACTCCAGCCCCCATCGATCACGCCAAACGCCAACCGCGAGAATCCGCCGTGAACCCTGCGACCGAGATGCCACGCTTGCTGCGCTCCGCCCACGCCCGCCTGCGCGCGGCCCTGCTGCTGTGCTGCGCCGGCCTGGCGCTGTCGGGCTGCGCGCTGACGCGCGGCGAGCCCACCATCACCTATGACCTGGGCCCGGCCGTCGCCGCCGGCGCGGCCTCCGCCAACGGGAACCCTGCGCCCGCCCCGCTGCCCAAACTGCGCGTGGCCCAGACCGACGGGCCCAACTGGCTGGAAGGCAATGCCCTCTTCTACCGGCTGCAGTACGCCCAGGCGCAGCGCCTGCAGGCCTACGCCACGCAGCGCTGGGTGATGTCACCCACGCGCCTGTTCGACGAACGCCTGCGCGAGGCCGTGGCCGCGCGCGGCACGCTGGGCTGGTCCGGCGACGGCAGCGTGCCGGCGCTGAAGGTGGACCTGCTCGAGTTCGACCAGGTGTTCGACAGCGCCACCACCAGCGAGGGCGTGGTGCGGCTGCGCGCCACGGTGTACCGGCATGGCATGCTAGGCCAGCAGACCTTCGAGGCGCGCCGGCCCGCGCCCAGCGCCGACGGCGCCGGCGGCGTCAAGGCGCTGGCCGAAGCCAGCGATGCCGTGATTGCCGCGCTGCTCGACTGGATCGGCACGCTGCAGCTAAAGTAAAGCAACAGGAGATTTGCCATGGAGCCGGCTCCCCCGCCGCTCTCCGCGCCGCCGCCGGCGGCTGTGCCAGCACCATCCGCCACCGCGCCGCAGCACTCGCCGCTGGCGCGCGTGGGGCTGCTCTGCTTCACGCTGCTGGTGATCTATGCCAGCCTGTACCCGTTCTCCGGCTGGATCGACAACGGCATCTCGCCCTTTGCCTTTGTCAGTGCGCCCAAGCCGCGCTATATCACCGACTTCGATCTGCTCACCAACGTGCTGGGGTATTTCCCGTTCGGCGCGCTGGTGGTGCTGTCGCTGCATCCGCGCGTGTCGGGCGGGCGCGCCACGCTGGTGGCGCTGGTGGCCGGCGCCCTGCTGTCGGCGTGCATGGAGGCCTTCCAGACCTGGCTGCCCAGCCGGATCTCGTCCAACATCGACCTGATCACCAATGCGCTGGGGGCACTGCTCGGCGGCGCCGTGGTGGCGCCGTTCACGCGCGCGCTGATCGACGACGGCCGCCTGACGCGGCTGCGCCATGCCTGGTTCGAGCCGCATGCCAGCTTTGCCATCATCCTGCTGCTGCTGTGGCCGTTCGCGCAGGTGTTTCCGCAGGAGCACCTGTTCGGCATGGGCGGGATCGTGCGCGAATGGCTGACCGATCCGGAATCGTGGCCGATGCAGGTGCTGCAGATGGTGTTCCCGCAGCTGGAGGCGTGGCAGGACCATATCGGCCTGCGCCCCGAGGACATGCAGAGCCAGCAGTTGCTGGAATCGCTGGTGACTGCCAGCAGCTGGGTCGGCACCGGCCTGTTCGCCTCGGTGGCGATGCGCCGCAGCGCACCGATGCTGCGCATCCTGGCGGGGCTGCTGGCGGCGGCGCTGCTGCTCAAGGCGACCGCGGCCGAGCTGCAGTTCCCGACCGAAAGCGCCTTCGTCTGGCTGTCCGAGGGCGGGCGCTTCGCGCTGCTGACCAGCTCGCTGGTGCTGGCGCTGCTGCTGTACCTGCCGCGCTGGCTGCGCGCGGTGCTGGCGATGTCGGCGCTGATCGTACTGGTGGCGCTGACCAACGTGCTGCCGTCAAACCCCTACGCGTGGATCTCCGAGCAGGGCTGGCGCATGGGCCGCTTCATCCACTTCAACAGCCTGGCGCAGTGGCTCGGCTGGCTGTGGCCGTTCCTGGCGTTCTGCTATGTGATCTGGCGTTTCGAACAGGTCAGCCTGCGCCGCCATGCGATGAAGAAAGCCGCGGCACGCCGTGAGGCGGCCGCGGCCAACCTGCAGGAGTAAGCCGGCGCGGACATGTGCGCCGGCACTTAGTGCAGCTGCCCGCCCTGCTCGCGCACATCGGCGCGGGTCGACAGCGCCGTCGCCACGGCGGTGCGCAGGCCCTTCACCAGGGTCTCGTGCGCCAGGCTCGGCTGGCCCGGATGGCGCGCCGCCTGCTCGGGCAAATACGGAATGTGGATAAAGCCGCCGCGCACCGCGCCGTCCGGCGGTTGCGCGAGCCGGTGCATCAGCCCGTAGAACACATGGTTGCAGACGAAGGTGCCGGCGCTCTGCGATACCGACGCCGGCACGCCGGCCGCGCGCATGTCGCGCACCATCGCCTTGATCGGCAGCGTGGCAAAGTAGGCGGCCGGGCCGTCGGCGACGATGGCGGTGTCGATCGGCTGGGCGCCGGCGTTGTCGGCGATGCGCGCATCGTCGACGTTGATCGCCACCCGCTCGACCGACATCTCGGCGCGCCCGCCGGCCTGCCCGACGGCGATCACCAGGGTTGGCCGCAGCGCGTCGAGCAGTTCGCCGATCGCGGCGAGCGCCGCGCCGAACACGCACGGCAGCTGCCGCGCGACGATCACCGCGTCGCCGACGCGCTCGCCGTCGAGCGCGCGCACGGCTTCCCACGACGGGTTGATGGGTTCGTCCTCGAATGGCTCGAAGCCGGTCAGCAGCACGGTAGGCATGGCGGGGCTCCTGCGCTTACATCAGCCAGTACAGCAGCACGATATTGGCCACCAGGATCGCCAGCGCGGTCGGCACCTGGGCGCGGATCACGGCGTTCTTGTCGTCGAGTTCCAGCAGCGCCGCAGGCACGATATTGAAGTTGGCTGCCATCGGCGTCATCAGCGTACCGCAATAGCCCGAGAACATGCCGATCGCCGCCATCACCGCCGGATTGCCGCCGAACATGCCGACCAGGATGGGCACGCCGACACCGCCGGTCATCACCGGGAAGGCGGCGAAGCCATTGCCCATGATCACCGTGAACAGCGCCATGCCGACGCAATAGACCGCCACCGCCACCAGCTTGTAGTCCAGGTTGATATAGGCGGTGGTCAGATGCGCCACGGCCTTGCCCACGCCCGCGTCGGCAAACACCAGCCCCAGCATCGCCAGCATCTGCGGCAGCACCAGCGCCCAGCCCAGCGACTCGGTCAGGCGGCGCGACTCGCGCAGGCCCTGCGCCACGGTGTCGCGCGTAAGCCAGCACACCACCGCCAGCGAGATCAGGCAGCCGATCCCCAGCGAGACGAAGGTCACGTTCTTCGGATCGAGCAGCGGCACGCCGGCGATCCTGACGTCCTTGAACAGCATGGTGCCGATCACGGTCACCAGCGGGATCAGCAGCGCCGGGATGAACAGCTTGTTGCCGAGGCGGCTCGCGCTGGCGCGGCGCTCGGCTTCGGGCAGGCTGTCGTGCTTGCCATGGCCGACGCCGCCGAAGCCCGCGATCAGCGCCATCACCACCGCGCCGATGCCGACCGCGGCCGGCGGCAGCCGGTCGCCGGCCAGGAACACGATCGCGTACAGCAGCCAGAACAGGCCGGTGCCGAGGCGGCGCGGATGGGCGCGGTCGGTGAAGGTCATCAGCGCGGTGATGGCCAGCACCAGGCCGGCGAGCCAGTACAGGTACTCGATGGAAATGATCATGGCGCGCTCCTTACTCGGCGCTCGGCGCAGGCATGGCGGCGCGGGGGGCGTGGGGGCCCAGCTCGCGCTCGAGCCAGCCGTCCAGACGCTTGAGGCGCACGGCGTGGATCAGGAAGGCGCAGATCGCGGTGGGGATGCCCCACACGGCGATATGCAGCGGCTCGACCTCGATGTTCGACGACAGCAGGAAGGTATGCATCAGCGCGATCGCGCCGAACGCGACGAAGATGTCCTCGCCGAAGAACAGGCCGACGTTGTCGGTGGCGGCGCAGAAGGCCAGCACGCGCTGGCGCACCGGCTCGGGCAGGTGGCCAAAGCGGTTCTCGGCCGCGCCTTCGGCCATCGGCGCCAGCAGCGGGCGCACCATCTGCGGATGGCCGCCGAGGCTGGTCAGGCCGATCGCCGCGGTCAGCTCGCGCACGCCCAGGTAGACGATCAGCAGGCGCCCGACCGTGGCCGAGGCGATGCGCGCGATCCACGCCTGCGCGTGCTCGCGCAGCCCGTGGCGCTCCAGCAGGCCGATCACCGCCAGCGGCAGCAGGATGATCAGCGGCAGGTTGCGCGCCTTGACGAAGGCGGTGCCGATCGCGGAGAAGATCTGCATCAGCGGCATCGGCGCGGCCAGCCCCGTGGCCAGCGCAGCGAGCACCACCACCAGCATGGGATTGAAGCGCAGCACGAAGCCGACGATGATGACGCCGACCCCGACAAGGGGCCAGAGATTGACTGCCTGTTCCATGGAAACACCAAACGAAGATAACGAAGGCGCGCGGACAGCAGCCGTCGTGACGCGTGACGGGGCAGGCCGCGTGGGGGAAATGCCGGCGTGAAGGCGCGGGAATGCGCTCAGTCGCCGGCGCGGATCGCGATGCCTTCTGCGCCCAGCCGTTCCCGGATGCGGCGCGCGAAGGCCAGCGCGTGGGCGCCGTCGCCGTGCAGACACACGGTTTCGGCCTGAATCGGTACCCAGGTGCCGTCGATGGCGCGCACGCGCTGCTCGCGCACCATGGTCAGGGTCTGGTCCAGGGCGACTTCCTCGTCCTCATGCAGCGCGCCGGGCGTGCCGCGTTTGACCAGCGTGCCATCGGGGTTGTAGCCGCGGTCGGCAAAGACTTCCTGCTTGACGCGCAGGCCGGCCTCCTTCGCCACGTCGATCATCTGGCTGCCGGCCAGGCCGAAGAACACCAGGTCGGCGTCGAAGTCGCGCACCGCGCGCACGATGGCGCGCGCCAGCGCCGGGTCGCGCACGGCCTGGTTGTACAGCGCGCCATGCGGCTTGACGTGGTGCAGCACCCCGCCCTGCGCGCGCACGATCGCGGCGAGCGCGCCGATCTGGTACAGCACGTCGGCGTAGACGTGTTCCGGGTCGCGCTGCATCTCGGTGCGGCCGAAGTTCTCGCGATCCGGGTAGCTCGGGTGCGCGCCGATCGCCACGCCGCGGGCCAGCGCCCACTTCACCGTCTGCACCATGGTGGCGGCGTCGCCCGCGTGCCAGCCGCAGGCGATATTGGCGGAGCTGATCAGCGCCAGCAGCGCCTCGTCATTGCCACAGCCTTCGCCAAGATCCGCGTTCAAATCGATCTGCATTGCCATTCTCCTGTGCGGCGCCCGGGCGCCTTGCTTATGCTGCCGCCCGCGTGCGGGTACGCCGCCGCGCGGCAATGGGCATGCCATCGCCCTGCCACTGCAGCGCCTGCTCGATCTGCCGCAGGTAGCGCGACAGCTCATGCTGCGCCGCCTGCGCCTGGGCCAGCGTGACCTGCACGAAGCGCACCGGCGCGCCCAGCGGCACCTGCGCCAGCCGCCACAAATCCGCTTCGATCACCACGCCGATCTTGGGATAGCCGCCGGTGGTCTGCGCATCGGCCATCAGCGCGATCGGCTGGCCCGCCGGCGGCACCTGCATCACGCCCGGCATCACGCCGTGCGAGAGCAGGTCGGCGCTGCGCTCGGGGCGCCGCGCCAGCGCCGGGCCGGCGAGGCGCAGGCCCATGCGGTTGCTGTT
Source organism: Cupriavidus sp. WGlv3 (assembly GCF_023952475.1). Taxonomy (GTDB): domain Bacteria; phylum Pseudomonadota; class Gammaproteobacteria; order Burkholderiales; family Burkholderiaceae; genus Cupriavidus; species Cupriavidus phytorum. The sequence goes on along the minus strand of NZ_JALHRX010000007.1, from coordinate 213,595 downwards.
GGGCGTGACGGTCCAGTCGGCCTGCCACAGCGCGGCCTGCGCGGCCGCGTCGAAATCCTCGTATTCCGGCCCCGGCAGCATGCGGATCGCCGTGGCCTTGCCTTCGACCGCGGCGGGCAGCGCCCACGCCGGCGCCTGCACGCCGATCCAGTCGGTCTCGGCGTCCAGCCCCGGCCGCCCCGCGGGCAGGCGGTCGCCCTCCTGCAGCGCGCGGCCGCCCAGCCCGCCGAAACCCGACTTCAGGTCGGTGCTGCGCGAACCCATCACCGGCTCGACCGCAATGCCGCCCGCGACGCACAGGTACACGCGCGTGCCGCCGCGCGTCGACGGCAGCGTCAGGGTCTCGCCCTTGTGCGCGTCGAACGCATGCCACGACCACACCGGCATGCCGTCAAGATTGGCGCCGCATTCCGCGCCGGCCAGCGCCACGCGCATATCGGCATGGAAGCGCACCGCGGCGCGTCCCAGCGTGAATTCAATGGCGGCGCAGCCGGGCGCATTGCCAAGCAGGCGGTTGCCGACTTCGACCGCCAGCATGTCCATGGCGCCGCAGCGGCCCACGCCAAAACGGCGGAAGCCGGTACGGCCCAGGTCCTGTACCGAGGCGAGCGCGCCGGGACGAAGGATCTCGATCACGCGATGATTTCCTCGGCCACAAAGCGCACGGTATCGCCGGGCGCGAACAGGGACGGCGGATCGCGGTCCGCCACGAACAGTTCGGCGTCGGTACGCCCGATCAGCTGCCAGCCGCCCGGCAGCACCGCCGGATAGATGCCGGTCTGCTCGCCGCCGATGCCGACCGAACCCGCCGGCACCGCCACGCGCGGCTCGCGCCGGCGCGGCGTCGCCAGTTCCGGCGCCAGCCCGCCCATGTAGGCGAAGCCGGGCTGGAAGCCCAGGAAATAGACCACGTACTCGCCCGCCGCATGGCGGCGCACCACTTCCTGCGGCGCCAGGCCGGTATGCGCGGCGACGTCGCCCAGGTCCGGGCCATGCTCGCCGCCGTAGCGCACCGGGATCTCGACCAGCTTGCCGGTGGCATTGCGCGCCTCGCCCGAGGCCCACGCCAGCTTCAGATTGCGCTCGAGCGCGCCGACGTCGGCACTGCCGTCGAAGATCACGGTCAGGTTGTTCATGCCCGGCACCACGTCGACCACGCCGCGCCAGTCCGCTGCACGCGCGGCCATGGCCCAGATGCGGCGCTGGACTGCCAGCGATGCAGGCGGCGCAACGCTGTACAGCAGCGCCTGCTCGGCAAGTCGGTGGACGGTGCAGTTCATGAGATTCCCGGTAGCGCACTTGCTACCAGTGTAGGCAGGCAAGCCGGAATGTGACGTCTTTGTATTTCATCGATAATTTATCGATGAATTCATCATAACGAAATGGACCGGGCGGGGACAGTCAGGGTTGACCCTAGGAAGGCACAGCTGGGCGGGTGGACGGCGCCGATCGACGGGAGTAGGATTAAATCCTACCGATGGGAGATGGTCATGCGAACCACGCAACAATTGAGCGTCACGCTGCCGACCGAGATGGCTCAGGCGGTCAAGGACAAGGTGCGGTCGGGCGAATACGCCAGTGAAAGCGAGGTCATCCGCGATGGCCTGCGTGCGCTGCTGGCGCGTGACCGGGCCGTGGACGCGTGGCTGCTGCAGCAAGTGGGCCCTGCCTACGATGCGCTTCAGGCCGATCCGTCCCGTGCCGTGACCGCAGATGACGTTCGTGCTCGTCTGGCTGCCAAACAGGCTGGGAAAGCCAAAGGCCGATGAGAACCTATCCCGTCGTCTTTGCGCCGGAGTTTGTGGAGCAACTTGAGAGCTTGTACGACTATATCGCCGAAGAAACCTCGCCCTACATCGCGGCGCGGTACACCGACGCGATCGTAGAATATTGCGAGTCGCTCAGTACATTTCCACATCGCGGCACTCAGCGCGATGACGTGCGGCGAGGGCTGCGGATCACCCATTACAAAAAGCGCGCCGTGATCGCGTTCGCCGTGGATACCGACAAGGTCTCCATCATTGGTTTGTTCTATGGCGGTCGGGACTACGAGACGATGCTGAACGAGTCAGATTGAATGGACGATGTCCGATTGATGCTGCCTGGCAAAGACGCTGGCACAGAGCGAAAACAAAAACGGCCGGGAACCCCCCGGCCGTTTCATATTCCAACCCAACCCGCTCAGGCAAACCCGGCCTGATGCGCCTGCTGGTCGGCATGGTAGGAGCTGCGCACCATCGCGCCTACGGCGGCGTGGGTGAAGCCCATCTTGTAGGCCTCTTGCTCGAACATCTTGAAGGTGTCGGGATGCACGTAGCGCAGCACCGGCAGGTGGTGGTTCGACGGCGCCAGGTACTGGCCGATGGTCAGCATGTCGATGTCGTGCGCGCGCATGTCGCGCATGACTTCCAGGATTTCCTCGTCGGTCTCGCCCAGGCCGACCATCAGGCCGGACTTGGTCGGGACGTTGGGATTGCGGCGCTTGAATTCCTGCAGCAGCTTGAGCGAGTGCGCGTAGTCGGCGCCCGGGCGGGCCTGCTTGTACAGGCGCGGCACGGTTTCCATGTTGTGGTTCATCACGTCGGGCGGGCACGCCTGCAGGATGTCCAGCGCCTTGTCCAGGCGGCCGCGGAAGTCGGGCACCAGCACTTCGATGCGCGTGTCGGGCGACAGCTCGCGCGTCTGCGAGATGCAGTCGACATAGTGCTGGGCGCCGCCGTCGCGCAGGTCGTCGCGGTCGACGCTGGTGATCACCACGTAGTTCAGCTTGAGCTGGGCGATGGTGCGGGCCAGGTTGCCCGGCTCGTTCACGTCGAGCGGATCGGGGCGGCCATGGCCGACGTCGCAGAACGGGCAGCGGCGCGTGCACTTGTCGCCCATGATCATGAAGGTGGCCGTGCCCTTGCCGAAGCATTCGCCGATATTCGGGCAACTGGCTTCCTCGCACACCGTCACCAGGTTGTTGGCGCGCAGGATGTCCTTGATCTCATAGAAACGCGAATTGCCGGTGGCGGCCTTCACGCGGATCCAGTCCGGCTTCTTGAGCTTCTCGGCCGGCACGATCTTGATGGGGATGCGCGCGGTCTTGTCGGCCGACTTCTGCTTGCGGGTCGGGTCGTACTGCTCCGCGGGGGACTGCGGGGCTTCGCTGGAAGTGGCGATCAGTGCGTCGCTCATACATTTCTCCGCACGCGCTCGGCGTGCATTTCGCTTTTGACTAGGAGGCCAGGGCCGGGGCGGCAGGTTCTTCGGCCGCCAGCACGCGAGCTTCGTGCGCTGCCAGCACCTCGCACAATGCAGCCGCCAGGCGCTGTGCGATCTCGGGTTGTGTTGCCGCGGTCACGGGCACCGGGGCGCCATCGGCATCCGCCACCGGGCAGGCGGCGCCCGCGCTGGCCATGTCGACCGTTTCCAGTCCGGCATAGCCGCAGGGATTGATGCGCAGGAACGGCGACAGGTCCATCTGCACGTTGAGGCTGACGCCGTGGTAGCTGCAGCCGTTGCGGATCTTGAGGCCGAGCGCGGCAATCTTGGCGCCCTGGTGCGGCCCGTTGGACAAGTAGATGCCGGGGGCGCCGGGCTTGCGTTCGGCTGCGAGATTATACGCCGCGAGCGTGTCCAGCACGGCCTGCTCGATGCCGTGCACCAGCTCGCGCACCATCAGGCGGCGGCGGCGCAGGTCCAGCAGCAGGTAGGCCACCACCTGCCCCGGGCCGTGATAAGTGATCTGCCCGCCACGGTCGATCTGCACCACCGGAATCCGCTCGTCCGGGGCCAGCAGGTGCGCGGGGTCGCCCGCCTGGCCCAGCGTGTAGACCGGCGGATGCTCGACCAGCCAGACCTGGTCGGGCGTCTCGGGGGTGCGTGCGGCGGTGAAGGCGCGCATCGCGTCGAAACACGGCTGATAGTCCTCGCGGCCGCGTTCGATGACTTGAATCGGATGCATGGCGAGAGTGTAACGAAAAGGGCCGGCTTGCGCCGGCCCCGAACTTGCCCCGCCTCGGCCCCTTCAGCGTGCCCGAGGCGGGCAACCGTCCGATGCGTCACGCGACCAGACCAGGCGCAGATGGCCCCGGTCCCGGTGCGATGCGGCCCCGGCCGGCCCCGCTTCAGGAGGCGGTGACCCGCTCCTGGCTAGGCGTCCACTCCGTGCCTCGAACCAGGCGGCGCAGGCTGCGGTACACCAGGTGCGGCAGGTCGGCCAGCGCCAGCGCCGGGCGGCGCGCCTCGGCGATGAGCGCCAAGCGCACTGGATGCAGGGCGCGCGGGTCGATGCTGAGCACCACCTCGTCACCCGGGCGCAGCAGCAGGCTGCCGCCACAACGCAGCCAGTAGTCCTCCGAATCGTTCTCGCGGGTCAGCCAGACATCGGTGCCACGGGCCTCGGCAATATGGAGGCGCTGGGCCGCATGCACCGACAGCGTGGTGACTTCGCCAGGATTCAGGGTGAACTCGCTCGTTGTGAGCACGGTTTTCATGGTGGTTCTCCGTTCAGCCGGCCCTGACGGGGATACGCCAGACGCAGTACGGATTCGCGGCGGAGCGCCGGAACTGGCCCGGCAAAGGGACCAGGCCAGTGAAATCCAGCGAATATCGTCGTAACCAGGGGGCAACTGCGGGGGCCGGTGATGGAATATTAGTGATTGCCCGACCACTATCAAAACGATATATTTTCTTTGTTCTTGTTAGCCAATCTCACATAACCCCGATCGCCTGGAGACGGCCATGGCCTGGAAAAGCGCCTGGGAGAAAGACATGCCGCGCGGCTGGCACCGCGAATTGCCGCGCCTGCCGGCGCTGACCGCGCTGCGCGCGTTCGAAGCCGCGGCGCGCCACGAGAGCTTTTCACGCGCGGCCACGGAGCTGTTCGTCACGCACGGCGCGGTCAGCCACCAGATCCGCGCGCTGGAAGAGGAACTGGGCATGCCGCTGTTCGAGCGCCACGGCAAGCGTGTGGCGCTGACCCCGGCGGGCCGGCTCTATGCCGAGCGCGTGCGCGACGCGCTGCTGCAGATTGCCGATGCGACGCGTGCGCTGCAGGCCGGCAACCGCGACAAGCGCCTGACCATCAGCACCATGCCGTCGTTCGCCGCGCGCTGGCTGACACCGCGCATCGGCAGCTTTATCGAGCGGCATCCGGAACTGGATGTCGAGCTGTTGTCGTCGAACACGCTGGTCAACTTTGCGCACGAAGAGGTCGATGTCGCGCTGCGCATGGGCAGCGGCGACTATCCCGGCCTGTATGTCGAGCGGCTGCTCGACGACGTCTTCTTCCCGGTGTGCAGCCCCGCCTTCAACGGCGGGCGGCTGCCGGAGCGGCCGCAGGACATGGCGGGCCTGCCGCTGCTGCGCGGCGAGGGCGATCCGTGGAAGCCGTGGTTCGATGCCGCCGGGCTGGACTGGCCCGAGCCGCGCAAGGGCCTGCTGCTGGAAGATTCGTCGCTGCTGCTGCAGGCCGCCTCGGAAGGGCAAGGCATTGCCCTGATCCGCTCTTCGCTGGCGTGCAACGACCTGCTGTCCGGGCGCGTGGTGCGGCTGTTCGATGTCAGCATCCCGTGCCCGTGGCTGCTGTATTTCGTGTGCGCGCCCGGCTCGCTGAACCTGCCCAAGGTGCAGGCGTTCCGCGGCTGGCTGCTGCCCGAGATCGAGCGCTTCCGCGAGGTGCTGGCGCAGTGGGAGTGAGTCAGTCTTCTTCCGGGGTTGCGTCGGTCGACGCCGCGCTTGCAGCGGCATCGGCCGCCGGTTTTGCGCGCGCCCGGCCGGCACGCGGGTGGGCCTTGTCGTAGACCTTGGCCAGGTGCTGGAAATCGAGCGCGGTGTAGACCTGCGTGGTCGAGATGCTGGCATGGCCCAGCATCTCCTGCACCGCGCGCAGGTCGCCGGACGACTGCAGCATGTGGGTGGCGAAGGAATGCCGCAGCATGTGCGGATGCACGTCGGCCGGCACCCCGGCGCGCAGCGCCTGCTGCTTGAGCCGCAGCTGCACCATGCGCATCGACAGGCGCCGTCCGCGCGGACCGAGGAACAGGGCATTGGCGTCCTCGGGCGCGGCGCCCGGCCGCAGCAAGCCGTCGCGCACCGCGAGCCAGGCCTGCAGCGCCGCAATGGCCTTGCTGCCGACCGGCACCGAGCGCCGGCGCGAGCCCTTGCCGGTCACGGTGACCTCGGCGCCGGCCAGGTCGAGCCAGCCGCTGGAGCGGTAGCCGTCGGCATCGGCATAGCGCAGGTCCAGCTGCACCAGCTCGGACAGCCGCAGCCCGCTCGAGTAGAACAGTTCGTAGACGGCCTGGTCGCGCAGCGCCACGGCATCGGTGCCGGCAGGGTGCGCCACCAGCGCCACCGCGTGCTCGACCGACAGCGCCTTGGGCAGCGCGTGCCCCGAGCGCGGTGCGCGCACGCCGTCGACCGGATTCACGGTCACGCCATGGCCATGGCGCGCCGCCCAGAGATAGAAGCCGCGCCATGCCGACAGCGCGCGCCCGATGCTGGTGCCGACCAGCCCGGCGGCATGCAGCCGTGCGGCGAAATGGCGGATATGGTGGGTCTGCAGCGCCAGCAGCGCGACCCCCGGCGCATGCTGCGCCGCGTGCGCCTGCAGCACGCGCAGTTCGCGCGCATAGCCCGACAGCGTGTGCTCGGCCAGCTTGCGGCTGCCGCGCAGCCAGTCGAGATAGCGCGTCACCAGCGGGTCTGGCAGCGGCGCTTCGCCATCCGCGGGCGCGGACGATGCGACCACAGCGCGCGGCGGCCGGCGTGCAGGCATGGCGTTATCGCAAGGCCGCGGCTTCAGTCGCGCAGCCGGTTCAGCGCGGCGCCCGCGACTGCGCCGATCTGCGACAGGTAGGCGGTGCCCATGCCTTCGTGGAAGCGGCGCGGGTCGGGCGAGCCCAGCACCAGCAGGCCAAAGGCGGCACCACGCACGTCGGCACCGGCCTCGGCCTCGGCCGCGCGCACCGGCACGCGCAAGGTCACCATCGCCAGCGAGGTGATATCGTCGCGCTCCAGCAGGCTGGCCGCCTCGAAGCCGCTGTTGCTGCCGCAGTACGGCGCGCGCAGGCCTTCGGCAAAGATGCGCAGGTCTTCGCTGGCGCTCTGCGTCACTTCCATGTGCGCGTACTGTTCGGCAACGTCCCACAGCCTGAGCGCCACCGCCGGCACGTCGAACACCTGCTGCAGGCCGTCCTGCACCGCATACGGCAGCGCATGCGAATCGGCCTCGGCCAGCAGGCGCAGTTGCCAGTCGTGCAGGCGCTGCTGGGTGCGGTCGTTCTCGTGGCCATGGCGGACCAGGTCCGCCAGGCGCAGCTCCAGGCCCTTGTTCTTCTCGCGCAGGATCTCCATCTGGCGCTCCTGCAGCGACACGGCGCGATGGCTGTGCGGGCTGGTCAGCTGCACCGCGGCCAGCAGCTCGGCATGCTCTTCGAAGAATTCAGGATGGCTCTGCAGGTAGGCGGCGACGTCTTGGGCGTTCATGGGGCGTGGACCGGTAGAGGTAAAGTGGGTGGCAGTTTAGCAAAGCGGTCGTGACGGGCGCGGCGAAGGCGCTCAAGCCCGCCCCAGATAACACCTAGGTCTGGATCAGCCGCTTCTGCCGCGAAATGCTCATCAGGATGCCGATGCCCGCGCCCAGCGTCACCAGCGCGGTGCCGCCGTAGCTCAGCAGCGGCAGCGGCACGCCCACCACCGGCAGGATGCCGCTGACCATGCCCATGTTGACGAAGGCATAGGTGAAGAAGATCAGCGTGATCGATCCCGCCAACAGCCGCGAGAACAGCGTCGGCGCATTGGCCGCGATAAAGAGCCCGCGGAAGATCAGCAGCAGGTACAGCACCAGCAGCACCGCGTTGCCGATCAGGCCGAACTCTTCCGAATACACCGCGAAGATAAAGTCGGTGTGCTTCTCCGGGATGAACTCCAGGTGGGTCTGCGTTCCCTTGAGCCAGCCCTTGCCCTCGACCCCGCCCGAGCCGATCGCGATGATCGACTGGATCGTGTGGAAGCCCTTGCCGAGCGGATCGCTGGTCGGGTCCAGCAGCGTGCAGACGCGGTGCTGCTGGTAGTCGTGCAGCACCGGCCAGTTCACGCCGGGCGCGCACATATCGTTCTGGAACGTGATCAGCAGCGTGATGGCGACCACCAGGATCCCCATCAGCGGCAGGATCAGCTTCCACGACAGCCCGGCGAAATAGATCACGTACAGGCCCGCGGCCATCACCAGCAGCGCCGTGCCCAGGTCGGGCTGCTTGGCGATCAGGCCCACCGGGATCAGCAGCAGGCCCAGCGCGACGATGAAGTCGAACCAGCGGATCACGCCCTCGCGCTTCTGGAAGTACCACGCCAGCATCAGCGGCATCGAGATCTTCATGATCTCGGACGGCTGGATCACCATGCCGACATAGAGCCAGCGGCGCGCCCCCTTGCGGATCAGGCCGAACATGGCCACTGCGATCAGCAGCGCCACTCCCACCGTATAGATCGGCACCGCCACCCGCATCAGCGTCTGCGTCGGCAGGTAGGCGATCACGAACATCACCACGTACGACAGCAGGATATTGCGCAACTGGTCCTCGACCCGGCCCGGCATGTCGATGGCGGCCGAGTACAGCGCCACGATGCCGGTGGCGAACAGCAGGAACACGATCAGCGATAGCGGCTTGTCAAAACCGGTCAGCGCGGTCTTGACCAGGGACATGACGCGGCGTCGATCCATGCGCGTCTCCTTCAGCGAGTGGCGTCGGCCCCGCTGGCTGCCTTGGCAGCCACGGGCCTGACGCGTGGTTTGGGTGCGGGCGCCTTGGCCGGCACGGCCGCAGCCGAGGCCGGCGCGGGGGTCTGCGGCTTGCTGTGGCCCAGCGCCTGCAGCATGCGCTGGTCCAGCGACTGCACCGCCGAGGCCGGGGCGATGGCGTCGGGGTCCAGCATCGCGGCGATCGCCTCCGGCGTCGGCACCTGCGCGGCCGAGGCCGCCGCCACCGCGCTGGCGTCTGCGCCGCTGGCCGGTGCCCCGCCGCTGGACATCACCGTGGCGCTGGCAATGCTGGCGGTCTGGCCGGTGGTGAACACGCTCGGCGTATCCACCGGCGCGCGGCCAGCCACGCGCTCGCCGGCGGGCGGCGCGATCGCCTCGAGCTCGGCGGGCCACTTGCCGGTCAGATAGTAGTCCATCACCTTGCGCGCGATCGGCGCGGCCACCGCGGCGCCGAAGCCGGCGTTCTCGACGATCAGCGCGATCGCGATCTTCGGGTTGTCGGCCGGCGCGAAGGCCGTGTACAGCGAGTGGTCGCGCTTGTGCTCGGCCAGCGCGTGGTGGTTGTACTTCTCGCCCTTGGACAGGCTGTAGGTCTGCGCCGTGCCGGTCTTGCCGGCGGACTCGTAGGCCGCGCCGGCAAACACGCGCGCGGCCGTGCCCGAGTGCGTCACCGCCACCATGGCGCGCTTGATCACGTTGATGTCGGCCTGCTTGAACGGGATGGTGTAGCTTTCCTTGGGCACGGTCAGCGTGCGCTTGCGCGTGACTGCGTCTTCGACCGCCTTGACCAGGTGCGGCTTCATCACCTTGCCGTCGTTGACGATCACCGAGGTGGCCTGCGCCAGCTGCAGGATGGTAAAGCTGTTGTAGCCCTGGCCGATGCCCAGCGAGATGGTCTCGCCCTCGTACCACTTCTGCTGCTCGGGCTTGCGGTAGGCGCGGCGCTTCCAGTCGGTCGACGGCAGGATGCCGCGGCTTTCGCCCTCGATGTCGATGCCGGTGATCTGGCCGAAGCCCAGTGGCTTCATGAAGTCATGGATGCCGTTGACGCCCATGTCGCGCGCCAGCGCGTAGTAATAGGTGTCGCACGAATGCACGATCGAGCTGTGCATGTCGACCCAGCCGTGGCCGCCCGGCTTGTCGTCGCGGAAGGTATGGTTGCCCAGCGTGTAGAAGCCCGGATCCGACATGCCCCAGTTCGCGGTGCGCTTGCCGGTGGTCAGCGCCGCCAGCGCCATGAACGGCTTGTAGGTCGAGCCCGGCGGATAGGTGCCACGCAGCGGGCGGTTCAGCAGCGGCTTGTCGGGCGAGCCGTTGAGTTCGTTCCAGGTATTGGTGTCGATGCCCTCGACGAACAGGTTGGGGTCGAAGGTCGGCTTGGAGACGAAGGCGAGGATGTCGCCGGTGGACGGCTCGATCGCCACCAGCGCGCCGCGGCGGTTGCCATAGAGCGCCTCGGCCAGCTGCTGCAGGCGGATGTCGAGCGACAGGATCAGGTTGTTGCCGGGCGTGGCGGGCGAGGTCGACAGCGTGCGGATCGGACGCCCGCCGGCGCTGACTTCCACTTCCTCGAAGCCGGTCAGCCCGTGCAGCTCGCTCTCGTAGCTTTGCTCCAGGCCGATCTTGCCGATGTAGTTGGTGCCCTTGTAGTTGTCGGCATCCTTGCGCGGATCGTACTTGGCGCTGTCGGCATCGTTGGCCTCGTCCATGGCCTCGATGCGCTCCTGGTCGCGCTGCGAGATCCGGCCCAGGTAGCCAACCACGTGCGAGGCCGACTCACCCAGCGGGTACTGGCGGAACAGCCGCGCGCGCACGTCGACGCCGGGAAAGCGGAAGCGCTGCGCGGAGAAGCGCGCCACCTCCGCGTCAGTCAGCTGGCTGCGGATCGGCAGGCTTTCGAAGCTGCGCGACTCTTCCATCAGCCGCTTGAAGCGGCGCCGGTCGCGCGGCTGGATCTCGACCAGGCCGGACAGGCTCTCGATGGTGTTGTCGAGCGTATCGGTCAGCTTGGATGGGGTGATCTCCAGCGTGTACGCCGAATAATTGCGCGCCAGCACGATGCCGTTGCGGTCCATGATGATGCCGCGGTTGGGCTCGATCGGCGCCACCGAGATGCGGTTGTCCTCGGCCTTGGCCGAGTACTGGTCATGCTTGTACCACTGCAGCCACAGGAAGCGCGAGAACAGCAGGCCGAAGCAGACCACCGTAAACAGCGCCGCGGCCGCCACGCGGATGCGGAAGCGGCCGATTTCCAGTTCGACGTTGCGGATTTCGGTCATGGTACTGCGTGGCCTGGAGAAATCGGTAGTGGACGGTGGCTGGCGATAGTGACGGCAATGACGAGGGCGACGTCAGATCGGCCGGGTCTCGTCGACATCGGTCGAGCGGCGCTGCGGCGCCAGCAGCAGGCTGGTGGCGAGCGGCCACAGCAGCGCCTCGATCGCCGGCGCCAGCAGCAGCGGCCAGCCGGGCAGCGGCGCGCCCATCGCCAGCCGGATCAGCACCGGCACCGCGTGCGCGATAAACAGCAGCGGCAGCACGTGCAGCGCCTGGGTATAGACCGTGAACCACAGCACGCGCCGGTGGATGGTGATGGCGAAGTAGGCCAGCAGCGTGTACGCCAGCGCGTGCTCGCCCAGCAGCCGGGCATCGTGCACGTCCATCAGCAGGCCCAGCAGGAAGGCCACGCCCATGCCCACCTTGCGCGGCTGGTGGATGTTCCAGAACACCAGCACCAGCGCCACCATGTCCGGGATCCACAGCGTGGTGCCCCACGGCATCAGGTTGAACAGGAACGCCAGCACGAAGCTGAAGGCGATGAAGACCGGATTGACCGGCCGCAGCAGGTATTGGGGATTGGTCACCGTGGTGCCTCCTTGGCAGGGGCGGCCTTGCCGGCCGCGGCGCTGTCGGCGGCGGCGCGTGCCGCGGCGGACTTGGCGCCCTTGACCGGCGCCTCTGGCCGGGCCTCGACCGCTTCGCGCGCCGGGATGGCGGCGTCGTAGCGCACCACCAGCAACTGGCGGTGCGCGCGCACGCCGGCCACCGGCTCGCAATAGACGCGCGAGAACGCGGTATCGGCCTTGCGCTCGATCTGCACGATCTTCGCCACCGGCAGGCCCGGCGGATAGGTGCCGTCCAGGCCCGAGGTCACCAGCAGGTCGCCCTGCTGCAGGTCGGCGGCGGCGGCCATGAAGCGCAGGTCCAGGTGGCCGGCGCGCGCGCCGCCGAAGGCCACGCTGCGCAGGCCGTTGCGCACCACCTGCACCGGAATCGCCTGGTCCTTGTCGGTCAGCAGCGTCACCTCGGACTGGAACGGCGACACGCGCGTGACCTGCCCCACCACGCCGCGCTCGTCGATCACCGGGTAGCCGGCGCGCAGGCCGTGCTGGCTGCCCTTGTCGATCACGATGCGCTGGCTGTACGGGTCGCGCGCGTCATACAGGATCTCGGCCGCGGTCACCGGCGTGGCCGACTGCTGCGCCAGCCCGAGCAGCTTGCGCAGCTGGTTGTTCTCGGCCTCGAGCTGCGCCTGGCGTACCGACGCCTGCGCCTGCTGCACCGCGTTCTGGCGCAGTTCGCGGTTCTCGGTGGCGAGCGTCGCCGACGACTGGGCGTAGTCGAACATGGTGCGCAGCGCGTCGCGCGGCGCCAGCACCAGGCGCTCCACCGGCATCAGCACGGTGGCGGCAACCTGCCGGCCCACGCGCAGCGCGTCGAAACGGGCGTCGACCACCAGCAGCGCCAGCGCGATGCCCACGTACAGGACCAGCCTGGCGACGGCCGAGGTGCCTTGCTTGAAGAGCGGCGGAGGGGAGTAATCCATTTACCCGAACAAAGGCCGGAGGCCACGCGGAAACGCCCCGCCGCCCGCCTTGCCGCACCCAGGCCCCTGGCGGGGACAGGCGCGGCACGGTCGGGCGGCGGGAGCTGCCAGGGCCCGGCCCCGGCGGATGCGGCGCCGCGACGCCGCCATGATCGCTCGATCCGGCAGGCCGCGCATCGCCACGTGAGCGTCCTTCTTACTCGTAGGAGAAGATGCTGCCGAGCTTGTCCATGCGTTCCAGCGCCATGCCGGAGCCGCGCACCACGCAGGTCAGCGGGTCTTCGGCGACCAGCACCGGCAGGCCGGTTTCTTCCGCCAGCAGGCGGTCCAGGTCGCGCAGCAGCGCGCCGCCGCCGGTCAGCATCATGCCGCGCTCGGCGATGTCGGCGCCCAGTTCGGGCGGGGTCTGTTCCAGCGCGATCTTCACCGCCGACACGATCTGGTTGAGCGGATCGGTCAGCGCTTCCAGGATTTCGTTGGACGAAACCGTGAAGGCGCGCGGAATGCCTTCGGACAGGTTGCGGCCCTTGACTTCCATCTCGCGGACCTCGGAGCCCGGGAAGGCCGAGCCGATTTCCTTCTTGATGGCCTCGGCGGTCTGCTCGCCGATCAGCATGCCGTAGTTGCGGCGGATGTAGTTGACGATGGCCTCGTCGAACTTGTCGCCGCCGACGCGCACCGAGCCCTTGTAGACCATGCCGCCGAGCGAGATGATGCCGACCTCGGTGGTGCCGCCGCCGATATCGACCACCATCGAGCCCGACGGCTCCGACACCGGCAGGCCGGCGCCGATCGCGGCCGACATCGGCTCCTCGATCAGGTACACCTGGCTGGCGCCGGCGCCCAGGGCGGATTCGCGGATAGCGCGGCGCTCGACCTGGGTCGAGCCGCACGGCACGCAGATGATGATGCGCGGGCTCGGGCGCAGCAGCTTGCTGTCATGCACCATCTTGATGAATTGCTTGAGCATCTGCTCGGTCACGGTGAAGTCGGCGATCACGCCGTCCTTCATCGGGCGGATCGCCTCGATATTGCCCGGCACCTTGCCCAGCATCTGCTTGGCTTCCTTGCCCACCGCCGTGATGGTCTTCTTGGCATTGGGGCCGCCCTCCTGGCGGATCGCAACGACCGAGGGCTCGTCCAGCACGATGCCCTTGTCGCGCATGTAGATCAGCGTGTTGGCGGTGCCGAGGTCGATCGCCAGGTCGTTGGAGAAGTAGCTGCGGAGAAATCCGAACATCAGGAATCCTGTCTGTGATGGTGTTCGCGGGTAGGCGAAGCGGCCGGCGCCGCGAGCGGCCCGGCCACGAAATGGGTTGTGTTGCGTTGAATACGGAATGGTTCTCGGCTTCCCGCTCCGCCCGCCGCCCGGACCGGAAGCTGTCCGGCCGGATGGGAACGGGTTCGGCACCGCCGGCGCACCGCGCGCGCCGGCCCTACGGGAACCTTTGATTAGACCCCGCCGAAAAGTTCGCGGAAATGTGCAGGCGCCGGCGCATCATGCTGGCTGTCGCGCAACATGCGGGGACCGGCGGCAAGGCCTAATCAGAGGACCCAGGTTTGCCCTTCGGGCGCCTTCGGACACCGGGCGCGGAGGCGCCGGCCGCAGGCCATGTGGCGTAGGCGTTGCCAAAGGTCGGTAACTCGCAATGATACCTTATAATTCTGGCGACTTCGGGCGTTTACAGCCTGAAAATACCTGCAATTCTGGCGACTGCGGCGTGCGCTCCGGTGCCTGCGGTCAGGCTCAGGGCCATGCGACGCAACGGCCCCGTGAGCCAGCCGCCGGCGCCGCCCGCGCCGCCCTTCGTATCCCAGTATCCGAGCATCGACCCACCACGCCATGGCCCTCGACCTATCCGACGTCAAGCGCATTGCCCACCTCGCCCGCATCGAAACCAGTGATGACGAGGCCGCCCAGACGCTTGCGCAGCTGAACAACTTTTTCTCGCTGGTCGAGCAGATGCAGGCGGTCGATACCACCGGCATCGAGCCGCTGGCACATCCGCTGTCGGCGGTGCGCGACATGGTCCAGCGCCTGCGCGAGGACGTGGTCACCGAAGCCGACCGCCGCGCCGACTACCAGCGCCCCGCGCCGGCCACCGAAAACGGCCTGTACCTGGTGCCCAAGGTCATCGAATGACCCTTGCCCGGCCCGTGCCGCCGCCAGGCGCGCCACGGTCCGCCCGCCAGTACAACACCCCTGATGCCAACCGACTGTCATGCCCTTTTCCGCTGATTCCGTGACCTCCCTGCGCCAGCTTGCCGACGCCCTGGCCGCGCGCACCGTCTCCGCCGAGGAACTCGCGCGCGAGTACCTGGCCCGCATCGAGCAGGCCGCCGCGCTCAACGCCTTTATCCACGTCGATGCCGAGCTGACCCTGGCCCAGGCCCGCGCCGCCGACGCACGCCGCGCGCGTGGCGAGGCCGCGCCGCTGACCGGCGTGCCGGTCGCCCACAAGGATGTGTTCGTCACGCGCGGCTGGCGCGCCACTGCCGGCTCGAAGATGCTGGGCAACTACGAAAGCCCGTTCGACGCCACCGTGGTCGAGCGCATGGCCGCCGCCGGCATGGTCACGCTGGGCAAGACCAACATGGACGAATTCGCGATGGGCTCGTCCAACGAAAACTCGCATTTCGGCCCGGTGCGCAACCCGTGGGACGCCAGCCGCGTGCCCGGCGGCTCGTCGGGCGGCTCGGCCGCGGCGGTCGCCGCCGGCCTCGCGCCCGCCGCCACCGGCACCGACACCGGCGGCTCGATCCGCCAGCCGGCATCGTTCTCGGGCATCACCGGCATCAAGCCGACCTACGGCCGCGTGTCGCGCTACGGCATGATCGCCTTTGCCTCGTCGCTGGACCAGGGCGGCCCGATGGCCCACACCGCCGAGGACTGCGCGCTGCTGCTCAACGCCATGGCCGGCTTCGACCCGAAGGATTCGACCAGCATCCCGCCCGCGCAGGGCGGCGTGGACGAGGACTACACCCGCCTGCTGGGCCAGCCGCGCGCGGGCGCCAGCGCCGAGCGCCCGCTGGCGGGCCTGCGCATCGGCCTGCCGAAGGAGTACTTCGGCAAGGGCCTGGCGGCCGACGTCGAGCAGGCCGTGCGCGCGGCGCTGGCCGAGTACGAGAAGCTGGGCGCCACGCTGGTCGAGGTGTCGCTGCCCAAGACCGAGCTGTCGATCCCGGTGTACTACGTGATCGCGCCGGCCGAGGCCTCGTCCAACCTGTCGCGCTTCGACGGGGTGCGCTACGGCCACCGCGCCGCCGCGTACCGCGACCTGCTCGACATGTACAAGAAGAGCCGCGCCGAAGGCTTCGGGGCCGAGGTCAAGCGCCGCATCATGGTCGGCACCTACGTGCTGTCGCACGGCTACTACGACGCCTACTACCTGCAGGCGCAGAAGATCCGCCGCATCATCGCCGACGACTTCCAGCGCGCCTTCGCCCAGTGCGACGTGATCATGGGCCCGGTGGCGCCGACGGTGGCGTGGAAACTGGGCGAGAAGACCTCGGACCCGGTGCAGATGTACCTGGCCGATATCTTCACGCTGTCGACCAGCCTGGCTGGCCTGCCCGGCATGAGCGTGCCGTGCGGCTTCGGCGCGGGCAACATGCCCGTGGGCCTGCAGCTGATCGGCAACTACTTCGACGAAGCGCGCCTGCTGCAGGCCGCGCACGCGTTCCAGCAGGCGACCGACTGGCACCTGCGCCGCCCCGCCAAGGCCTGACCATGACCCGCACCCTGCTCCGCCTGCTTGCCGCCGCGGCGCTCGCCGCGCTCGTCGCCGGCTGCATCCAGCTGCCGATCATCGGCAAGCCCACGCCGATCGCCAGCCGCGACATCGACCTGGCCGGCGACTGCCGCCGCACCGAGGAAGACGGCTTCCGCGAAGACGCGCAGCTGCGCATTGCAGACAACAGCGTGCAGCAGTTGTCGTGGAAGCTGTGGGTCGGCAAGCGCGGCTCGTGCAGCTTCAACCTGGCAGATTTCCGCCAGGTCCAGAAGAAGCCGCATATCGAGCTGCGCGCCAACGATGGCAGCGGCTGCAAGCTGATGGTCTGGCAGGACCCGCGCCGCGTCACGCTGGCGCACGCCAACTGCCAGCAGCGCTGCACCCCCGGCATCTATGAAGAGGCCTGGCCGGTGATGTTCGAGCCGGGCACCGGCGCGTGCGCCCGCACGCGCTGAAGCCACTGAAGCCCTAGCAGCCGGCCATGGTCCACGCCCACATCCCCCCGCAACCCGCTCCGCGCGCCGCCCGCCCGGCGGGCGCGTGGCTGCGCGCCGCGGTGGCGCTGGGGTTTAGCGCGTGGATGGCCGGCGCCGCGGCGCATACGCCGGACCTGCCGGCGCCCGCGCTGGACGCGCCGGCACCGCTGACGCCGGCGGGCGCACTGGCGCCCAACGCGGTGAGCCGCGCCGCGCCGGCCTCATCGGCCGCAGCCAGGGCGGCAGTCGCGCCCGTGCCCGCGCAGCGGGTCCAGCTGCGCGGCGATGCCGCCACGCCGGCGCTGACCGCCTACTGGTTCGTGCCGCGCGAAGGCAACACGCCGCGCGCGCTGCCGGTAGTGGTGGCGCTGCATGGCTGCGGCGGCCTGCTGGCGCAGCGCGCCGCGCGCGACGGCACCGCGGCGGCAACGGGCACCGACACCGCGGACGTTGCCGCGCTGCTGCAGCAACGCTACCGCGAATACGCGCACTGGCTCACCGAACGCGGCTACGCGGTGCTGATGCCCGACAGCTTCAGCGCGCGCGGCAAGCCCCACGGCATCTGCGCCGAGCCCATCGACAACCGCGCCATCGACGACCGCACCCGCCGCGCCGACGCGCTCGCCGCGCTGCGCTGGGTGGCGCAGCAGCCCGCGGTCGATGCCGCGCGCATCGTGCTGCTGGGCTGGTCGAACGGCGCGCAGGCGGTGCTGGCCACCGTCGACGCCAGCCGCCCGTGGCCGGCGGGCACGCCGACGGTCGAGCGCGCGGTGGCGTTCTATCCAGGCTGCAAGCGCGCGGTGCAGCAGCACAGCTTCCGCCTGCGCGCGCCGCTGCTGCTGATGATCGGCGGCGCCGACGACTGGACCCCTGCGACCCGCTGCGCCATGCTGCAGAGCGCGGTACAGGCGCGCCAGCCGGGCGCGCGCTTCCGGCTGGAGATCTACCCGGGTGCCTATCACGGCTTCGACGGCACCAGCGAGCTGCATCGGCGCACCGACGTGCCCGCCGCCGCCATGCGCAAGGGCCAGAGCGTTACCGTCGGCGGCGACGCGGTGGCGCGCGTGGCCGCGCTGGCGCAGCTCGACTCCTGGCTGGCCAGTCCCGACCCCTGACCGCCACGCAAGACCAGACAGAACACCGGGGCGGCGCTGCCGCTCCCTCGCAACAGACAACACCGAAAGAACCGAACAGGAATACCGCCATGCAATGGGAAGTGGTGATCGGCCTCGAAACGCACGCGCAGCTGTCGACGGCCTCCAAGATTTTTTCCGGCACCTCCACCGCCTTCGGCGCCGAGGCCAACACGCAGGCATCGCCGGTTGACCTGGCGTTGCCGGGCGTGCTGCCGGTGCTCAACCAGGGCGCGGTCGAGCGCGCGATCCAGTTCGGCCTGGCGATCGGCGCCACCATCGCGCCGCGCAGCGTGTTTGCGCGCAAGAACTACTTCTACCCCGACCTGCCCAAGGGCTACCAGATCAGCCAGTACGAGATCCCGGTGGTGCAGGGCGGCACCATCACCATCCAGGTCGAGGGCAAGCAGGGCGAGTCCTACGAGAAGACCGTCAACCTGACGCGCGCGCACCTGGAAGAAGACGCGGGCAAGTCGCTGCACGAAGACTTTGCCGGCATGACCGGCATCGACCTGAACCGCGCCGGCACGCCGCTGCTCGAAATCGTCACCGAGCCCGACATGCGCAGCGCCGCCGAAGCGGTGGCCTATGCCAAGGCGCTGCACTCGCTGGTGGTGTGGCTGGGCATCTGCGACGGCAACATGCAGGAAGGCAGCTTCCGCTGCGACGCCAACGTGTCGGTGCGCCCGCTCGGCCAGAAGGAATTCGGCACGCGCCGCGAGATCAAGAACCTGAACTCGTTCCGCTTCCTGCAGCAGGCCATCGAATACGAGGTGCAGTGGCAGATCGCCGAGATCGAGGACGGCCGCAAGATCCAGCAGGCCACCGTGCTGTTCGACCCCGACACCGGCGAAACCCGCGCCATGCGCACCAAGGAAGACGCGCACGACTACCGCTACTTCCCCGATCCGGACCTGATGCCGCTGGAAATCGACGCCGGCTGGATCGAGCGCGTGCGCGGCGAACTGCCGGAGCTGCCGGCGGCGATGCAGGCGCGCTTCGTCGCGCAATACGGCCTGTCGGCCTATGACGCCACCATGCTGACCGCGACCAAGGCCTATGCCGCCTACTTCGAAGCCGTGGTCGCCGGCGCGGGCACCGCCAGCGCCAAGCCCGCCGCCAACTGGCTGATGGGCGACGTGGCCTCGCAACTCAACCGCGAAGGCATCGCCATCGACGCGGCTCCGGTCACGCCGGCGCAACTGGCCAAGCTGCTGGCGCGCATCGCCGACGGCACGGTGTCGAACAACACCGCCAAGAAGGACGTGTTCCCGGCCATGTGGGCGGGCGAGCATGGCGGCGACGCCGACGCCATCATCGCGGCCAAGGGGCTGAAGCAGATGTCCGACAGCGGCGAGCTGGAAAAGATCATCGACGACGTGCTGGCCGCCAATGCCAAGTCGGTCGAGGAATTCCGCTCGGGCAAGGAAAAGGCGTTCAACGCGCTGGTCGGACAGGCGATGAAGGCGACCAAGGGCAAGGCGAATCCGGCGCAGGTGAATGAGTTGCTGAGGAAGAAGCTGGGGTAAGCGCAGTCACTCGCCCGGCTGTTTGCTCCCCTCTGCCGCCTGCGGGAGAGGGAGCACGCCCACAGTCCACCAAGACGTTGCGTACACCGACGCGCCCTTCACATCCCCGCCCTACCCCTCACCGTCTCCTCCAGCAACGACCGCAGCTTCGCCAGCGCCCCCGGATCCCCGTGCGCCGCGGAGCGTGCGTACCAGATCTTCGCCTGCTCGAGGTCCCGGTCGACCACGCCGGGCTCGCCGCGCTCATAGAAGCTGCCGACGATGTACTGCGCGCCGCCATTCCCCGCGCTCGCCGCGCGCTGGTACCACGCAAACGCCTGCGCGTAGTCGCGCGGCACGCCGCGGCCGGTGAAGTAGTTCGTCGCCAGTTCCATCTGCGCCTGCACGTGGCCGCCCTGCGCCGCGCGCTCATACCAGCGGTTCGCCTCTTCCAGCGATTTCGGCACCAGCTGGCCGCGCTCGTACAGGTCGCCCCAGGTGTATTGCGCATGGGTCATGCCGTTGTCGGCCGCCTTGCGCAGCCACACCAGCGCCTCCTGCGGCCGCGCGGCAGTGCCTTCGCCGCGCAGCAGCATCATCGCGTAGTTGAATTGCGCGAGGCGGTTACCCTGGCGCGCGGCACCGGAGAAACCCTGCAAGGCATCGTCGAAACGGCCTGACTCATAGGCGGCGACAGCGTCGCGGGTCTGCGCCTGCGCGGGAATGGTAGGCTGCGGTGCCGCGCCAGCCGGCGGCAGGCACAGCCATGCGCTGAGGATGCCGGCCAGCACGGCGGCATGCGGGGAACGGTGTTTCGACATGGCGGACTCCGGGCGCGGCGCCTTCCTTGCTTCAGTGTAGGAGTCTGCAGGGGCGCCCGGTAGCGACGAGATTATCCGCGATAATAATCAACGATGGCCTAATCCCCACCCTCTCATTCGTCGCACCAATAACTGTGCACTGCGTTCAGATCCACCCGGCGCGGTGCAGCCGCCGCCACAGCGCGCCACAGGCGACCGCGGTCACGCCGATCACGGCCGGGTACGCGTAGTGGATTTTCAGCTCGGGCATGAAATCGAAGTTCATGCCGTACAGGCTGAACACCACCGTCGGGATCGCCAGGATCGCGCCCCAGCCGGCGAGCCGCTTGACCACTTCGTTCTGGCCGACGGTCACCAGCGCCAGGTTGACCTGCACCGCGGTGGTCAGCATTTCGCGCACCACGTCGAGCGTGCGCACCTGCCGGCTGGCGTGGTCCGCGATATCGCGGAAATAGGCGCGCAGTTCCTTCGGCACCAGTTCCTCGTGCAGCCGGATCAGCTGGCCGCACATGTCCTCCACCGGGCTGACCGCGTTGCGCAGGCGCAGCACCTGGCGCTTGACCTGGTACAGGCGTTCGATCGCGGCGCGATCGAACTCGTCGCGGAAGATGCCCTGCTCGAGCGCCTCGAAGTTGTCCTCCAGGCGCGTGACGATGGGCAGGTAGTGGTCGACGACGAAGTCCATCAGCGCGTACAGCACATAGCCGGGCCCGTTGGCCAGGCCGTGCGGGTCGTGCTCGCAGCGCTCGCGCACCGGCGCATAGGTGCTGCTGGCGCCGTGGCGGACCGAGACCACGTAGTTGGGGCCGACGAACAGATGGGTCTCGCCGACCACGACTTCGTCCTCCACCAGCTGCGCGGTATTGAGCACCACGAACACGGAATCGCCGTAGGCCTCGAGCTTGGGGCGCTGGTGCGCGTTGGTCGCGTCTTCGACCGCGAGGTCGTGCAGCCCGAAGGCCTGCTGCGCCTGCCGCAGCAGCGCCAGTTCGGGCTCGTGCAGGCCCAGCCAGACGAAGGTGCCGGGCACCGCCAGCACCGTCGGGATTTCTTCCATGCCTACCGTGCCGAGCCGCTTGCCCTGCCGGTAAGCCACGCAATTGACGATGGCGCCCATGGAAACTCCGCTGATCAGATGGCGCAATCGTAACAAGGCTTTGCACGGTGCCCCGGCCGCCGCGTGCCGATGCGGCGCAAGCCGCGCCGGCCACACTTGCGCCGCGCCACCGGCACTCTCATGGAGCCCGCGCGCCACCTCCGGTACATATCGATCCAATTGTTACAGTTCGCGACAGATACAACGTTAGAATGTGGCATTTCCACGGTCACCCGGCTATGTCCCAGAAGAAATCGCCACGCTTCGAGCTGCGCAGTGGCAACGTCGACGCCCTCCTTCTCGCCCTCCAGACCGCCGACATGGCTGCGCTGCGGGATGACCTCCTCACCCGCTTCGAAGCCACCCCCGACTTCTTCTCCAATGACGTGATCGCGCTGGACCTGCGCGCGCTCGACGACGACAGCGAAGTCGCGCTCGGCACCGTGATCGACACGCTGGCCACGCTCAAGGCCCGCGCCATCGGCGTGGTCGCCCGTGCCGGCCAGCGCGAGTGGGCCGAGCGCTTCGGCCTGCCGCTGCTCGACAGCCAGGCCCGCCGCAGCGGCGCCACCGAGCGTGCCGCCGAAGCCAAGGCCGCTGCCGCCGCGGAACAGGCCGCCGCCGAGCAGGCGGCGCGCGAGGAAGCCGCCCGCGCCGCGGCGCTGGCCGCCACCGACGCCGCCGTGGCCGCCGCCGTACGGCAGACCCAGACCCTGCTGATCGACAAGCCGCTGCGCTCCGGCCAGCAGATCTATGCGCATGGCGACGTGGTCATCATGGACGTGGTCAGCTACGGTGCCGAGGTCATCGCCGAAGGCAACATCCATATCTATGCCCCGCTGCGCGGCCGCGCGCTGGCGGGCGTCAAGGGCAACACCGCCGCGCGCATCTTCAGCACGTGCATGGAGCCCGAACTGATTTCCATCGCCGGCATCTACCGGACCGCGGAGCAGACGCTTCCGGCCGATGTGCACGGCAAGACCGCCCAGGTGCGCCTGGCCGATGAAAAACTGATCCTCGAAGCGGTGCGGCTCAAGTAGCCGCGGCGCTCATCGAGACCGGATCACAGAGAGCGCAAGCTTCAACTTATTACTGGACCAAAGAGCCATGGCAAAAATCATCGTTGTGACCTCCGGCAAGGGAGGCGTCGGCAAGACCACCACCAGCGCCAGCTTTGCCGCCGGCCTGGCCCTGCGCGGCCACAAGACTGCCGTGATCGACTTCGACGTCGGCCTGCGCAACCTCGACCTGATCATGGGTTGCGAGCGCCGCGTGGTGTACGACCTGATCAACGTGGTGCAGGGCGAAGCCAACCTGCGCCAGGCGCTGATCAAGGACAAGAAGTGCGAGAACCTGTTCATCCTGCCGGCGTCGCAGACGCGCGACAAGGATGCGCTGACGCGCGAGGGCGTCGAGAAGGTGATCGACGGCCTGATCGAGATGGATTTCGAATACATCGTCTGCGACTCGCCCGCCGGCATCGAATCGGGCGCGCTGATGGCCATGTACTTCGCCGACGAGGCGCTGATCGTGACCAACCCGGAAGTGTCGTCGGTGCGCGATTCGGACCGCATCCTCGGCATCCTGGCGTCCAAGACCAAGCGCGCCACCGAGGGCGGCGATCCGATCAAGGAACACCTGCTGATCACCCGCTACAACCCCAAGCGCGTGCATGGCGGCGAGATGCTGTCGCTGACCGACATCCAGGAAATCCTGCGCATCAAGCTGATCGGCGTGGTGCCGGAATCGGAAGCGGTGCTGCACGCCTCCAACCAGGGCACGCCTGCCATCCACCTGGAAGGCAGCGACGTGTCTGACGCCTACAGCGACGTGGTGGACCGCTTCCTCGGCAAGGACAAGCCGATGCGGTTCACCGACTACCAGAAGCCGGGGCTGTTCTCGCGCATCTTCGGCAACAAGTAACGGTCAAGGAGGGCTCACCCCATGTCGATCCTTTCCTTCCTGCTGGGAGAGAAGAAGAAGTCCGCGTCGGTCGCCAAGGAGCGGCTGCAGATCATCCTGGCGCACGAGCGCACCGGCCATTCCGCCCCCGCCGACTACCTGCCCGCGCTGCAGCGGGAGCTGGTGGCGGTGATCTCCAAGTACGTCAAGATCGGCGACCAGGACCTGCGCGTCAGCCTGGAACGCCAGGACAACCTCGAGGTGCTCGAGGTCAAGATCGAGATCCCGCAGCACTGAGCACGGGACCCGGCAGCGCCCGGGTCCACGCCCCCGCGGGGCTCTCCGCCCCGCCCCTTCTTGCGCCTTCCCGCCCTGTCGCTCCAAGGCCCCGCCGCCGTGCCAGCGCGGCTTCACGGCTTCTCCGCCGCGCTGCGTTATCCCCCAAATGCAGAATTCTGTAGCGGCCAGACAACGGAATTGCATCAATTTCCTGCTTGAAAGCGCGGCTCCACGGAGTTTTGTGTCCTTGTTCCTTACGTTTTGTTAAATTTTCGCGGCGTTTACACGAAACGTAGACCTTATCCCCGCCGTGATCCGGCGAAGGGCACAGTACAAGACAGAAAAGGAGCACCATGAAGAAATCGGCCATCGTCCTCGCAGCCGGCAGCCTGTTGGCAGGTTCGGCTTTCGCCCAAACCTCCGTCACCCTGTACGGTATCGTCGACCAGAGCATCCGCTTCCAGACGAACGCGAACGCCAACAATGACAACTCGTGGGAACTGACCAACGGCGCCATCACCAACAGCCGCTGGGGCATGAAGGGCAGCGAAGCCCTGGGCAACAACCTGAAGGCGATCTTCCAGCTGGAAGGCGGCTTTGACCCGGATACCGGCCGCGCCAACCAGAACAACAGCCTGTTTGGCCGTCAGGCGTACGTCGGCCTGTCGGGCGACTTTGGCACGATCAAGCTGGGCCGCCAGTACACCGAAGGCTTTAATTTCTTCGGCGACTACGATCCGCTGACCATCGGCAACTACACCAACAACGCCTGGCCGTTCTTCCTGACCCAGTTCCGCAACAACAACGTGGTCAGCTACGCCGGCAAGTTCGGCGGCCTGGACGTCGGCGCCAGCTACGGCTTCGGCGAGCAGCCGGGCAGCATGAGCCAGAACCAGTACTGGGGCACCCGTGCCGCCTACTCGTTCGGTCCGTTCGGCATCGGCGGCGTGTACCAGGAAATCCGCGATATCAACGGCAACAAGCAGCAAATGTGGGGCGCTGCCGGTAAGTACGCCTTTGGCCCGGCCAAGCTGTTCGTCGGTTACATCGGCGGCAAGGACCGCACCGGCGTCATCGACAACGGCTTCCTGAACAACTCGGCTGCCGCTCCGGCACCGGGCGTGGTCGCAGCCGGCGCTGCCAGCAACCCGCGCAAGGACACCCTCGGCTACATCGGCCTGACCTACCAGGCCACCCCGGCCCTGGCGCTGACCGGCGTGTTCTACGGCGACTACGTCGAGAACAAGAACGGCGTGAACAACAACAACGGCCGTCGCTACACCGGCGTGCTGCTGGCCGAGTACTCGCTGTCGAAGCGCACCCAGGTTTACGGCACGGTTGACTTCAACAAGGTTTCGGGCGGCACCACCACCGAAATGCCGGGCCGCAACAACCAGACCGGCGCTGCCCTGGGTATCCGCCACATCTTCTGATCGATACCTGATCAGCAGTTCCTGGCAAAAGGCACCTTCGGGTGCCTTTTTTCATGGGCGCGGCCGGCGCCGCAGCCACAGGTACCAGCCGGCCTGCGCGCCTTCGCCCAGCATCGGCTGCAGCGGCACCAGCAGGCCGCCGTGGCGGGCCACCACGCGCTGCGCGCACAGCAGCGCGGATCCGGGCCGGGCCAGTTGCGCGGCGCCCGCGTCGTCGGCGGGCTGGAACACGATCGACAGCGCCACGCCACCGGCATGGCCGCGGCACGCGGTGCGCACGGCCGTGCCCTGCGCCGCCGCGCCGATGGCGCTGCTCAGCAGCCATTCCAGCGTGCCGGCCAGCATCGCCGCGTCGCCGCCGAAGCGTGGCAGGCGCCCGGCCGGGCGTTCCAGCCGGATCCCGGCCTCGCCGGCTTCGGTCCAGACTCGGTCCAGCGCTTCATCGAGCAGGGTTTCCATGGCGATCCGCCGCATCCGGTAGGCATGCCGGGTTTCGCGCAGCAGCCGGTTCAGGTCATCGATATGGCGCAGCGAGCGGCGCGCATGGCCGCCCACCTGCGCCAGCAGCGCCGCATCGGCCTGCGAGCGGGTCTGGCGCAGCGCCAGCCACGCCAGCAGCGAGGCATTGGGTTGGCGCAGGTCGTGGCCCAGCACATGCAGCAGCATGTCGTGCACGGCGGCCGGGTCGCGCGCGTCGCAGCCGCTTGCCGGCGCCGGCACCGCGGCAGCGCTGCGGCTGCGTCGCGCCAGCCGGCTGCCGCCCAGGCACAACGCCGCGGCAACCAGCGCAAGGCGCAGCGGGCGCGCCGTCATGCCGCGGCACGCTCGGCGTGTGCCAGGCGCTCCAGCCGGTAGCCGTGCGTATAGACCGGGGTCAGCCGCATGCCGTGCTCGGCCTGCAGCCCAAGCTTGCTGCGCACGCGCGACACGTGGGTATCGATGGTGCGCGACATCGGCGAGATCTCGCGGCCCCAGACCGCGGCGGTGATGTGGTCGCGCGTGACGATGCGGCCTTCATGGCGGAACAGCAGCACCGCGAGGTCGAACTCCTTGGGCGTCAGGCCGATCGGCTGGCCGTTGCAGGTGACCCGGCGCAGCGCGCAGTCGAAGGCGTAGTCGCCCAGCCGCAGCGGCGCGTGCGGCGATGCCTGCGCCGGATACGCGCGTCGCAACAGGCAGTCTATGCGTGCGGCCAACTCGGCCGGACGGATCGGCTTGACCATGTAGTCATCGGCGCCGGCGGCCAGCGCGCTGACGATATCGTGCTCGGCATCGCGGCAGCTCAGGAACATGACCGGGATGCGCCGGTCCAGGTGGGTGCGCACCCAGGCCAGCACCTCGCGCCCGGACAGGTCGGGCATCTGCCAGTCCAGCAGCAGCAGGTCGAAGCCGGCGTCGCGCAGCGCCAGCAGCAGGCGCCGGCTTTCGCCGAAGGTCACGCACTCGTATCCCGCGCTGGCGACGACCTGGCGGATCAGCGCCGCATCCGCGGGCGCGTCCTCGAGCGATGCAATGCGCGATGCCGTTTTCTTTCCCATGTTGCCTCCGACGTAGCTGGCCATCAGCGGGACATTTAATCCGGTGTCGCGGCCCGCCCGAATAGGAAAGCGCTCAATCTCGCCTTTCAACAATCTTTTACTTCTCGCCTCAGCGGGCCGCTCCTACCATGGGCTTCGCTGCGGGCCGACCCGTGCCCGCACAACCTGTTTGTCGAGCTGTGTCCATCCCGGCGGCGCACTGCGGTGCGTCCGCGCACAGGAGCCACGTCCGTGAAGATCGCCGCGCTGCAGGCGGACCCCACCCTCGCCGTCAGCATCGAACAGACCCTGCGCCTGAACGGCCACCAGTGCACGCGCTACCTCAGCGGGCGCGCGCTGATCGGCGCGCTGCGCGGCAGGTCGTTCGACCTGCTGATGCTGGATTGCGATACGCCGGGCCTGCCGGCATTGGAAGTGCTGGCGTGGGTGCGCCGCACCCTGGGCAACGAGATGCCGGTGATGCTTACCGGAGGCTCGAACGAAGAAGGCTTTGTCGCGGCCTGCCTGGCGCAGGGCGCGGACAGCTACGTGCCCAAGCCGCTGCGCACTGCGGAACTGGCCGCGCGCGTGCTGGCGCTGCTGCGCCGCGCGCGGCCGGCGAGCGCGGATTGCGACCTGGAACACGGGCCGTTCCGCTTTGCCACCACCGAGCGGCAGGTGTGGGTGCAGGGCAAGCCGGTGCTGCTGGCCCCGAAGGAATTCGACCTGGCGGTGCTGCTGTTCCGCAACCTGGGTTCGCTGGTGCTGCGCCAGACCATGGTCGACCAGGTCTGGCGCTATCACATGGACGCGGCCTCGCGCACCGTGGACAGCCACTTGTCGCGCGTGCGCACCAAGCTGGCGCTGTGGCCGCACAACGGTGTGCGGCTGTCATCGGTGTACGGGTTGGGGAGCCGGCTCGATGCGGCCTAGCTTGGCGCCGGCGCCCGGCTGGTGATTCAGTCGGCTTTGATGCCGGCTTCCTTGACGATGCGGGCGTTCTCCGCGGATTCTTCGCGGATGGCCTTGGCAAACTGCGCCGGCGTGCCGCCGGTCGGCACTTCACCGCCCTTGAGCAGGCGCTCATGGACTTCCGGCTCGGCCAGCGCCTTGTTCAGCTCGGCGTTCAGGCGGTTGATGATGGCCGCGGGGGTCTTGCCCGGCGCGAACACACCGAAGGTGGAAGTCAGGTTGGCCTTGGGGTAGCCCAGCTCGGCCAGCGTCGGCACGGCGGGCAGGCTCTCCAGGCGCCTGGGTGCGCCCACCGCCAGCGCGCGCAGGCGGCCGGCCTGCATATGCTGGCTCAACACCGGGCTGGCGTTGGTGCTCATCACCTCGAACTGGCCGCCGAGCGCATCGTTCATCTGCTGGCCGGCGCCCTTGTACGGGATCAGCACGATGTCGGCCTTCGACTTCTGCTTGACCTGTTCCAGCACCACATGGCCGACCGTGCCCAGGCCCGACGTGGCCCAGCGTACCGAACCCGGTTTGGCGCCGGCCTGGCCGACCACGTCGGCAAAGCTCTTGCCGCTGAAGGCGGAAGTCCCGACCACCAGCACCGGCGAGTACATCACGCTCATCACCGGCGCCACGTCCTTGTGCGGATCGTAGTTGACGCGTCCCACATGCGGATTCAGCGTCAGCGGGCTGGTGGCGGCAAAGCCGAGGGTGTAGCCGTCCGGCGCAGCCTTGGCTACCGCATCGATGCCGATGCTGCCGCCCGCGCCGGCCTTGTTCTCCACCACCACCGAGGTACCCATCTGCGCCGACAGGCGCTCGCCGAGCGCGCGCGCGACGGTGTCGCTGATGCCGCCGGTGGGATACGCGACGATCAGGCGGATCGGGCGGCTGGGATAGGCGTCGGCCGCGGTGGCATTAGCGGGAGCCACTGCGGCGGCAGTGAATGCGCACGCTGCGGCCAGCAGCGACGAGCGGAAGGGAAAGGCCATGATGGGAAAGCGGGAGAGATTCGACGGAAGCGGCCGCGCCGCAACCGGCGGGCGCGAGGCGGAACAGCCGCTATCTTAGCCGATCATGCGGCGCGCTCAGCGCTCAGCGCTCCAGCGGCCGCTCCGGCACCCAGGAGACAAAGAGCTCGTTGGCACGGTCGTAGAGCCGCCAGCCCGTGCCGCAGTCGCGGCAGCAAAACGACAGCATGCTGTACGGCACCCCGGCGGCGCTCTGGGTCACCACCGGCGCCGTGCCACGCAGCGCCAGGCAGGCCGGCGGCTCGCGCCGGCGCGGATCGTCGGCCAGCGCCAGGCAGCGCTCGCAAGGCGGCGTGGCGGGGGCGGCGGAAGGGTCTGGGGCGGCTGGCATCGTCGGCGGCGTCGGCGGAAACGGGGCAGGTCTGACTCGAGTGCCCGCCATGATGCCGCAAAATTCCACCCGGCAGCAGCACCCTTCGCGGATGACATCAGGCCGCCTGCGTACGCGCCACCGTGGCGGGCGCGGCTGCGCGCTGGCCAAGCCACACGCTGCCCAGCACCAGCAGCGCGCCGGCCGCCTGCACCGCGGTCAGTGCCTGCCCCAGCACCAGGAAGCCCAGCACCGTCGCGCTGACCGGACTGAGCAAGCCCAGCGCCGCCACCGCCGACGAGGGCATGCGCCCCACGCCGCGGAACCAAAGCGCGTAGCTGAAGCCGGCGCCGACTATGCTGAGCCACGCGTAGCCGAGCCAGTTGGCCAGCGTGAAGGTGCCCGGCAGCGGTTCCAGCACCAGCGCGAACGGCAGCAGAAACAGCCCGCCCGCGCACAACTGCCATGCCGTCAGCACCAGCGGCGAGACCGGCGGCTGCCAGTGGCGCGTCAGCACCGTACCCACCGCCATCGACACCGCCCCCGCGGCCGCCGCCGCCACGCCGACGGCATCCAGCCTGGCGGCCGGCCCGAGCACCAGCAGCGCCACGCCCAGCAACCCGCCCGCGCCGGCCATCCAGGCGGCCGGACGCGGCCGCGCACTCAGGCAGGCCCACGCCAGCACCACCACGATCAGCGGCTGGATCGCGCCGACCGTGGCCGCCACGCCGCCGGGCAGGCGGTAGGCGGCGATGAACAGCATCGCCTGGAAGAAGCCGATATTGAGCACGCCGAGCACCGCCGCGCGCCACCACCAGCCGCCCTGCGGCAACTGCCTGCCGAAGGCCAGCATCGCCAGACCGGCCGGCAGCGCGCGGATCACGCCGGACAGCAAGGGCTGCCCCGGTGGCAGCCACTGGCTGGTGACGAGGTAGGTGCTGCCCCAGATCGCGGGGGCCAGGCCGGTCATCAGGATGTCCCTCAGGCTCGGGCCGGCTGCCCCGGTCGTGGAAATGGCGTTCGCCTTCATGTCGATATTCTTGACGTCAAGATAATTCACTTTACGAAGGCGATCGGTTGATGTCAAGATACTTCGATCCGCTTCGTTCTGCCTGCCTGCCCTGATGACTGTCCGCCGCAAATCCGAAGACATCCCCGACCATGTCGACGGCATCCTCGCCCAATGGGCGCGCGAACGCCCCGATCTCGATGCCTCGCCGATGGGCATCCTGGGGCGGCTGGGCCGGCTCAACCGCCATACCGGCCGGGCGATCGAAGCCGCGCTGGGCGCGACCGGGCTGCAGCCGTGGGAGTTCGATGTGCTGGCGACGCTGCGGCGGGCCGGGCCGCCCTATGCGCTGTCGCCGGGCGCGCTGATCGGCTCGCTGATGATCACCTCGGGCACCATGACCAACCGGCTCGATCACCTAGAGCGGGCCGGGCTGGTACGGCGCGAGCCCAATCCGGACGACCGGCGCGGGCTGCTGGTGGCGCTGACCGACGCCGGCCGCGCGCGCGTCGACCACGCGGTGGAGCTGCACGTGGCCAACGAGCACCGCCTGCTGGAAGGGTTGACCGCGACGGAGCGCGCGCAGCTGGCCGCGCTGCTGCGCCGCTGGCTGCGCATGTTCGAGCCGCCATCGGGCGATGGCGGCGAAGGCAAGTCAGGCGACTAAGCCACGCTTCACGCGCGCTGCGGACCCTCGCGCAGATCCGGCAGGAACACCGTCAGCAGGCCCAGCAGAGGCAGGTAGGCGCAGTACTCGTACACCGCGCGGATCCCGTGCGTATCGGCCATGCCGCCCAGCACCGCGGCGCCGATGCCGCCCATGCCAAAGGCGAAGCCGAAGAACAGCCCCGACACCATGCCGACCTTGCCGGGGATCAGTTCCTGCGCGAACACCAGGATCGCCGAGAACGCCGAGGCCAGGATAAAGCCGATGATGAAGGTCAGCACCGTGGTCCAGAACAGGCCCACGTGCGGCAGCAGCAGCGTGAACGGCGCCACGCCCAGGATCGAGGCCCAGATCACGCGCTTGCGGCCGATGCGGTCGCCGATCGGGCCGCCCAGGATGGTCCCGGCGGCGACCGCGAACAGGAACAGGAACAGGTGCAGCTGCGCGTCCTGCTGCGCCAGCCCGAAGCGCTCCATCAGGTAGAAGGTGTAGTACGAGGTCAGGCTGGCCATGTAGAAGTACTTGGAGAACACCAGCACCATCAGCACCACCATGGCCCGCACCACCACGCGCGTGGCCACCGGGCTGGCCGCCGCGCCGGCGGCCTTGCGCTTACGCGCGCCCTGCGCCAGCTGGCGCGCGTACCAGCCGCCGATGCGCCACAGCACCACGATGCCCACCAGCGCCGCCAGCGAGAACCACGCCAGGCTGGCCTGCTGGTGCACGATCAGCGCCGCCAGCAGCGGACCCATGGCACTGCCGCCATTGCCGCCCACCTGGAAGATCGACTGCGCCAGCCCGTGCTGGCCGCCCGACGCCATGCGCGCCACGCGCGACGACTCCGGGTGGAAGATCGACGAACCGGTGCCGACCAGCGCCGCGGCCACCAGCAGCACGCCGTAGCTGGGCGCCACCGACAGCAGCAGCAGGCCGGCCAGCGTAAAGGCCATCGCCACCGCCAGCGAATGCGGCCTGGGATGCTTGTCGGTGTACAGCCCCACCACCGGCTGCAGCAGCGACGCGGTGACCTGGTAGGTCATGGTCAGCAGCCCGATCTGGGTGAAGCTGAGGTTGAAGCCGCCCTTCAGCATCGGATAGATCGCCAGGATCAACGACTGGATCATGTCGTTGAGGAAGTGGGCGAAGCTGATCGCGGACAGCACGCGGAAACCGGTGCGTTCCGCCTGCGGGGACGGCGCAAGCGACGGAGTGGCGGGGGCTGCGCCAGCCGGCGCGGAGTCGATGGTTGTGCTCATTGGCGGCTCTCGACAAACGGAAAGCGGCCAGCGGGGGCGCCGGCCGGGAACAATCTGAGCACCGATGCTAGCTGGCGTACCGGCGCCTGTCCTGCGAGAATAGGTCCGCAACCTTGGAGAAAAGGACATGGCGCGCGCCCCCCGCCCTCTTTCCGCCGCGGCCCCCGTGAGTCGCCGGTCGCGACAGCCGCTGCCCGACCCCACCCCCGAAACGCTGGCGCTGGGCGACACCTACGCCGATCCGCCGCCCTATTTTCGCTTCGACCGCAGCCCGCTGCCGGTCACCGCGATGGCGGCCGACTACCTGCCCGGTCACATGACCCAGCCGCACCAGCACCCGCACGCGCAGCTGATCCACGCGGTGCACGGCGTGATGGTGGTGGCCACGGCCGAAGGCCAGTGGATCGTGCCGCCGACGCGCGGCATGTGGATGCCGGGCGGCACCACGCACTGGATCCGCATGGTGGGCCGCGTGCAAATGCGCACCGCTTATATCCGCCCCGATGCCGCGCCCGACCTGCCGCAGCGCTGCACCGTGCTGGGCATCTCGCCGCTGCTGCGCGAGCTGATATTGGCCGCGGTGGAGATCGCCCTGCCCTATGCGCCCGACACGCGCGATGCCCGGCTGATGCGGCTGCTGCTCGATGAAGTGCTCTTGGTGCCGTCGCTGCCGCTGCACCTGCCGCGTCCGGCGGACGCCAGCCTGCGGCAGATCTGCGACGCCATCGCCGGCGCGCCCGACACCGCGCTGACGCTGGCCGACTGGGGCGCGCGGCTGGGGCTGGACCCCAAGACCATCCAGCGCCGCTTTGCGCGCGAGACCGGCATGACCTTCGGCCAATGGCGCCAGCAGGCGCGCCTGCTGGCCGCGCTGGAAAAGCTGGCGGCCGGCAGCAAGGTGGTCGATGTGGCGCTGGACCTGGGCTACGACAGCCCGAGCGCGTTCGCGACCATGTTCCGGCGCCAGTTCGGCGTGCCGCCGAGCGCGTTCTTCCGTTAAGGCCCTGGAGCGCGGAACCCGGGCTCAGTTGCCCAGGTAGCGCTCCACCAGCCGGGTCCAGTAGGCCGCGCCGACGGTCAGGTTGTCGTCGTTGAAGTCATAGCCGGCGTTGTGCAGCAGCGGCTGGTTGGCGCCGTTGCCCAGCCGCACGAAGCAGCCGGGGCGCTCTTGCAGGAAGTAGGCAAAGTCCTCGCTGCCGGCGATGCGCGCGGCCTGGTCCACCACCTTGCCGCCGCCGACCAGTTCCTCGGCCACCTGGCGCGCGAACTCGGTCTCGCGCTCGCTGTTGACCAGCACCGGGTAGCCACGCACGTAGTCGATCTCGGCCACCGCGCCGTAGCCTTCGGCGTGCGCCGTGGCGAGCTGGCGGATGCGTTGCTCCAGCGCGGCGCGCACTTCCGGGCTGAACGAACGCACGCTGAGTTCCATCCGGGCGCTGTCCGGAATCACGTTGGGCGCGTGCCCGGCGTGCAGCGTGCCGATCGTCACCACCGCGGTTTCGTTCGGATCGACATAGCGCGACACCACCGACTGCAGCGCCATCACCAGGCTGCCCGCCACCAGGATCGGATCGACCGACTGGTGCGGCCGCGCGGCGTGGCCGCCCTTGCCGCGGATGGTGATGGTGACGGTGTCGCACGCCGCCATGAACGGGCCCGAACGGAACAGGAATGTGCCCTGCTCCACGCCCGGATGGTTATGCAGGCCGAAGATGGCATCGCAGGGAAAGCGCTCGAACAGCCCGTCGGCCAGCATGCGCTCGGCGCCGCCGCCGGCGCCGATTTCCTCGGCCGGCTGGAAGATCAGGTGGACGGTGCCATTGAAATTGCGCGTGCGCGCCAGCTGCCGCGCCGCGCCGAGCAGGATCGCGGTATGGCCGTCGTGGCCGCAGGCGTGCATGCGGCCGGCGTTGACGCTGGCGTACGGCAGCGCGGTGCGCTCGTGGATCGGCAGGGCGTCCATGTCGGCGCGGATGCCCACGCTGTGGCCGCTCTCGCCACAGCGCAGCGTACCCACCACGCCGGTGCCGCCCACGCCGCGCGTGACCGCGTAGCCCCACCCTTCGAGCAAGGTGGCGACAAGGCCGGCAGTGCGGACCTCGTCGAAGGCCAGTTCGGGATGCTGGTGGATATTGCGCCGGATCGCTTCGAGTTCGGCGCGGCTGTCGAGGGTATCGGCCAGCGCGCAGTATCGATGCTTCAGCGGTGACTTCAGCGATGACGCGGAGGACTGGAGGGTGGCGCCGAGGTAAGACTCGATTTCGGGGGCGTGCTCGGACATGGCGTTTTGCTCTCTGGCGAAACCTGTATAACCAGTATTTCACGCAGAAAAGGCGAACGAAACGTCAGGCCCCCGATTTCATGTAAAACCATGTAATCCGGCCGCTTTCCGCGCCAGAACTGTTGCCCTAATCGTACGCTTTGTGTGGAAACCCAACGCTTTGTATGAAAGCGTATCGACGGGGAACCCTTGCAGCGGCCGCGGTCAGCGCTCGCCGTACGCCACCACACGTTGCAACTGCTCGCCCAGTTCGTCCACGCCCAGCCGCATGGTGTCGCCGGCCTTGAGGAAGCGCGGCGGCTTGCAGCCCATGCCGACGCCGGGCGGCGTTCCGGTCGCGATCAGGTCGCCTGGCAGCAGCGTCATGAAGCGGCTGACATAGCTGACCAGCGTGGCCACGTCGAACACCATGGTGGCGGTGGTGCCCTGCTGCACGCGCTCGCCGTTGACCTCCAGCCATAGCCCCAGCGCCTGCGGGTCAGCCACTTCGTCACGCGTTACCAGCCACGGGCCGGCGGGGCAGAAGGTGTCGCAGCCCTTGCCCTTGTCCCAGGTGCCGCCGCGCTCGATCTGGAATTCGCGCTCCGAGACATCGTTGACCACGCAGTAGCCGGCCACGTGCTGCAGCGCCTGCTCGCGCGAGACGTTGCGCGCGGTGGTGCCGATGACCACGCCCAGCTCCACTTCCCAGTCGGTCTTGTGCGAGCCGAACGGCAGCATCACCGCGTCGTTGGGACCATTGAGCGAGCTGCTGGCCTTCAGGAACACGATCGGCTCGGCCGGCAGCGGCATGCCGGCTTCGGCAGCGTGGTCGGCATAGTTCAGGCCAATCGCGACGATCTTGCCGATACCGGTCCAGGGCACGCCAAAACGCGCGCCTTCGATGACAGGCAGGGTGTGCGGGTCGACCTGCGCCAGCGCTTCCAGCGCGGCCGGCGCCAGCTGCGCCGCATCGACATCGGGGATCACGCCGGACAGGTCGCGCACGTGGCCGGCATCATCGATCATGCCCGGGCGCTCGGCGCCGGGGTTGCCTACTCGAACCAGTTTCATTGTCGTCGTTGGGTGGTGTGTGTTCTTGGAAGGGGTTCAGGCAGATTGCTTGAGCGCGCCGTTGCGCGCGTTGCCTTCGGCCAGCGTTTGCGCCACCACGGTCAGCACTTCCCGGGCGGTGTTCTCGGAATGGCTGCGCAGCACCTGCGCCAGCCGCGGCCGGCCGGGTTCGCGCAGCGCGGCCATGATGGCCTCGTGCTCCTCGTGTGACTCCTGCCAGCGCAGGGTATCGGCGTTGGCGGCACCACGCGCGCGGTGCACCTTGCTCATCAGCGTCGCGTAGACGCTGGCCAGCACCGGATTGGCGGCGCCATCGATGATCAGTTGGTGGATTTCCTGGTTGATGCGGAAATAGTCGGTGCGCCGGCCGGCGGCGTGGGCGTCGATCATGGCCTGGTGGCGACGCTCGAGCTTGGCCATCGCCGCCGCACCCAGCCGCTGCGCCGCCAGTTCGCCCGCCAGCGCCTCCAGCCCGTGCAGGGTCTCGAAGGTGGCGCGCAATTCTTCCAGGTCGAGTGGCGCAACGCGGTAGCCGATGTACTGCCGATGCAGCACCAGCCCCTCCGACACCAGCACCTTCAGCGCCTCGCGCAGCGGCGTCTTGGACACATCGAAGGTCTCGCAGAACGCGCGCTCGTCGATGCGCGCGCCGGGCGGCAGTTCGCCCTCTTCAATCATGGTGCGCAGCCGCGCGGCGATTTCGGCCGACATGCCAAGCGTGCGCAGGCGCGCGGAGGGGGAAAGCGTTTGTGTCACAGACGTCACCAAAATGGGGAAATGCACCACAGCAAGGCTACCACACCCCTAAATTGTGCATTCGTAACATCGTAAAATCAACGACTTACACGCGTTGTAATTACAGATTACGTATCCTATACTCCGGCCTGTTGCGCGACACCCCATCAGAACTGCCTCAACCAAAGGACGAAAACAGGAGACGCCGTCATGCAGACGACAACGCGGGCAACAGCGATGACCGAGGCCAGGACCTCGGTGCGCTGGAAGATTTTTTTGATGATGCTGTTTCTCATCGCGATCAACTACATCGATCGCGCCTCGCTGTCGGTGGCGATGCCGCTGATTGCCAAGGAGTTCGATCTCAGCCCTGCGATGCAGGGCCTGATCCTCAGTTCCTTCTTCTGGACCTACGCGCTGATGCAGGTGCCGGGCGGCATGCTGGCCGACAAGTACAAGCCGCGCATCGTGATTGCGTGCGCCACCGTGTTCTGGGGCATTGCCCAGGCCGTGGCGGCGTTCACCACCAACGCCACCTCGCTGCTGCTGACAAGGCTGGGCCTGGGCGCGGCCGAAGCGCCGATCTACCCGGCCGGCGGCAAGCTCAACGCAATCTGGATGACGCAGAACGAGCGCGGCCGCGGCGCCACGCTGCTGGACGGCGGCGCCCCGCTGGGCGCGGCCCTGGGCGCGATCATCATCACCTGGCTGATCGCCTCGCTGGGTTCGTGGCGCCTGGCCTTTATCGTCGCCGGCGTCGGCACGGTGCTGGCCGGCGTGCTGGCCTGGTACTACGTGCGCAACTCCCCGCGCGAGCACCGCGGCGTCAACGAGCTGGAAGCGCGCTACATCGAGGAAGCGCTGGCCAGTGAGCACCGCGCCGAGCCGGCCAACCTGTCGGGCCGCTCGCTCGACTTCTTCAAGTACCGCTCGGTGTGGTGCATGGCGATCGGCTGGATGTGCTTCAACACGGTGTTCTACGGCCTGCTGACCTGGATGCCCAACTACCTGAACAAGGTGCACGGCTTCGACATCAAGCAAATGGGCGGCGCCAGCTTCATCATTTTCTTCAGCGGTTTCGTCGGCGAACTGATCGGCGGCTGGATCGCCGACAAATGGAAGGAAGCCGGCGGCCGGCCCAACGTGGTGATGCGCACGCTGTTCGGCATCGCCGCGGTGGTGGCGACGGCGTCGATCTTCTCGGTGGCCTATGTCACCGACCCGGTGGTGGTGGTCGTGCTGCTGTCTTCCACGCTGTTCTTCCTGCGCTGGTGCGGCCTGTTCTGGTGCGTGCCGTCGATGCTGGGCACGCGCAACAAGGTCGGCTTCCTGGGCGGCGTGATGAACCTGGGCGGCAATATCGGCGGCATCTCGGTGCCGATCATCGTCGGCATGATCGTGCAGTTCACCGGCTCGTACTTCCTCGCGCTGATGTTCTTCGCCGCGGCCGGCGTGGGCCTGCTGCTGGCTTCCACCGCGATCGATTACGAGACTAAGATTCCCGTCTGAAGACCCGTCGGATCACCGAGTTCCGCAAACAGAAGACATCCCGCGACAGGCGCCGGCAACGTCCCGGCGCCCGCACTCACTCCTGAGACCAGAACCACAATGACCAAGCAAATCCGACTCGGCATGCTGACGCCGTCTTCCAACACCGCGCTCGAGCCCATCACCAGCGCGATGGTGGCCGGCCTGCCCAATGTCAGCGCGCATTTCTCGCGCTTCACCGTCACCGAGATCTCGCTGCGCGACCAGGCCCTGGGCCAGTTCAACCTCGACAAGATCCTGGCCGCCGCCAGCCTGCTGGCCGACGCGCGCGTCGATGTCATCGCCTGGAATGGCACCTCGTCTGGCTGGCTCGGCTTCGACAAGGACGAAGCGCTGTGCAAGCAGATCACCGAAGCCACCGGCATCCCTGCCACGACCTCGGTGCTGGCATTGAACGAGATCCTGGAAAAAACCGGCGCGCGCAACTTCGGCCTGGCCACCCCGTACCTGGACGACGTGCAGCAGCGCATCATCGCCAACTATGAGCGCAGCGGCTTCCATTGCGTGGCCGAAAGCCACCTGGACCTGCACGTGAACTACAGCTTCGCCGAGGTCGAGGAAGACACCATCCGCGAGATGGTGCGCGGGCTGGCGCAGCACCAGCCGCAGGCCATCACCACCTTCTGCACCAACCTGCGCGCCGCGCACCTGGCCGAAGAACTGGAAGCGGAAACCGGCATCCCGCTGTACGACACCATCTCCACGGTGGTGTGGAAGTCGCTGCGGCTGTGCGGCGTGGATACGCGCGAACTGCGCGGCTGGGGCCGTCTGTTCCGCGAAGTCGAGTAAGCCGGCACGTCCATCTTCCTGTGCAGATCTGCAATGCGCGTCCGCAAGGACGCGCATTGCTGCATAAGGGCCCCGATCCTAGACTGCCTGCACGGCCGCCGCATGGCGTGGCGGCCAGGCAACCACCACAGGATCGCGATGAAGCTCTACTACACTCCGGGCGTCTGCTCGATGGCCGTCCATATCGCCCTGCGCGAAGCCGGCCTGCCGGTCACGCTGGCCAGGGTCGACCTGCACACCCACAAGCTGGCCGTACCCGAGAACGGCACCGACGACTACTACACCGTCAACCCGCGCGGCTATGTGCCGCTGCTGCAGCTGGACGACGGCTCGCGCCATACCGAAGTGGCGTCGCTGCTGCAATACATCGCCGACCTCGTTCCCGAACGCAAGCTGCTGCCCGCCGCCGGCACGCGCGAGCGCCTCGAAGCCACCGGATGGATCACGCTGGTATCGACCGAATTGCACAAGGTCTTCAGCCCGTGGCTGTGGCACAAGGAAACCGCGCAAAGCACGCAGGACGAGTGCAAGGCGAAGCTGCAGCGCCGCTTTGCCGAACTCGACCAGCACCTGCAAACCCGCCAGTACCTGGCGGGCGACACCTTCACGGTGGCCGATGCGTACTGCTTCACCATCGTCGGCTGGGCCCGCATCCTCAGGCTGCCGCTGAACGACCACCCGGCGCTGCAGCAATACCTGTCGCGCGTTGCGGCGCGGCCAGCGGTGCAGGAAGCGATGCGGGCCGAAGGGCTGGTGCGCGACTGAGCCCGGCCGCGTGGCGGATCGCTGTTCAGCGCGGCGCGGCGAGCAGCGATTCGATCTTCGCCACCAGTTCCTTGTCGTCTGGCGTGGTGCGGCTGCCGTAACTGGCCACCACCTTGCCGTCGCGGCCGATCAAATACTTGTAGAAGTTCCATTTCGGCGTGGTGCCGGTCTGCTTTGCCAGCAGCGCGTACATCGGATTTGCCTCGCTGCCGCGCACATGCGATTTGCCGAGCATCGGGAACTTGACGCCGTAAGTGTTGTAGCAGAAGTCCGCGATCTCTTTCTGCGAGCCCGGCTCCTGCGAGAAGTCGTTGGACGGGAAGCCCAGCACCACCAGCCCGCGCGCGTTGTACTTGGCGTACAGCGCCTCGAGCCCTTCGTACTGCGGCGTGAAACCGCAATAGCTCGCGGTATTGACCACCAGCACCACCTTGCCCGCGTACTGGCACAGGTTCTGCGGCGCATCGTCCTGCAGGCGCGGGAAGGTGAAGTTGAGCGATGCCGGGCAGGTGCCAGCGGCGGCAGGGACGGCGGGCTTGTCGGCGGCGCGCAGTGGTGCCGGCATCAAGGACGCGCTAGCGGCTGCAAGGGTGAGGGCGGCAGCCAGGGGAACGGACAGGCGGAAAGGCAGGGGGCGACGGCTCATGGCGACGGGGCTCCGATGTTCGGCTCGCTGGTTCGGGTACGCGTAGTCTACGCCGATGGCGGCCTGCCCGATGCCGCCGCGGATGAGTCCATCGCCAGCGTGGCGGCGTGCTCGGTGACGCTGCTGCGCAACTCCACGTCCGGCATGCGCCGCACGATCAGCAGCGCCAGTACCGCCGCCGCCGCGCCCACCGCAAAGATCAGGTGAAAGCCGGATTCGACGCCACCGGCCAGCACCGCGCGCACCGACGGCGACAGCTGCGCGAAGGCCTCGCTGCCGTGGCGCAGCGCGCCCAGGTCCAGCGCCTGCGTGACCCCGGAAGCCGCCAGCGCCTGGCGGAATTCCAGCGTCAGCAGCGTGCCGGCCAGCGCGCCGCCGAGCGCGCTGCCGAGCGAGCGCAGCACCAGCAGCGCACCGGTGCCGGCGCCGGTATCGCGGCGCTCCAGCGCGTTCTGCACGCTCATCAGCGTCGCCACCATGGTGATGCCCAGGCCCACCCCGGCCAGCGACATCGCCGCCAGCACCACGGCCACCGGCACCGCCGGCGTCACCAGCGCCAGCACGATCAGCCCCAGCGCGCCGGCGATATAGCCCGCGGTCAGGATGCCGCGCATGCGGCCCACGCGCGGCGCCAGCCACGCCACGATAAAGTTGCCCGCCACTGTCGCCAGCAGGAACGGCATCACCAGCAGGCCGGAGGTCGACGCATCGGCGCCGCGCACCAGCTGGAAGTGCAGGGGCAGGGCGAAGATGCACAGGAAGATGTCGAGCGCGGCCAGCGCCGACGCGGCCACGCCCAGCACATAGGCACGGTTGGCGAACAGGCGCGGCGGCAGCATCGGGTCGGCCGCGCGGCGCTCCTGCCAGGTCAGCAGCAACACCGCGGCCACGGCTGCCAGCAGCAGGGCGCCCAGCTCCGGCGAGAGCCAGTCATAGACATCGCCGCCCCAGCTCATCGCCAGCAGGAAGGCGACGATGGCCACCGCCAGCAGCAGCGCGCCCAGCCAGTCCACGCGCGCGCGCCCACCGCGCGCGGGCAGCATGGCCAGGCCGCGGTAGCACAGCAACATCGCCAGCAGCCCCAGCGGCACATTGACCCAGAACAGCCAGCGCCACGACATGTGGTCCGAGACCCAGCCGCCCACCAGTGGCCCGGCAATCGACGCCACCGCCCATACCGTGGCCAGGTAGCCCTGGTAGCGCCCGCGCTGGCGCGGCGCCACCACGTCGGCGATGGCGGCCTGCGCCAGCGACATCAGCCCGCCGCCACCCACGCCCTGCAGCGCGCGGAACACGATCAG
Organism: Cupriavidus sp. WGlv3; assembly: GCF_023952475.1. Classification (GTDB taxonomy): domain Bacteria; phylum Pseudomonadota; class Gammaproteobacteria; order Burkholderiales; family Burkholderiaceae; genus Cupriavidus; species Cupriavidus phytorum. The sequence goes on along the minus strand of NZ_JALHRX010000007.1, from coordinate 172,773 downwards.
CTGCCCCAGCGTCTGCGCCAGCGCGCACGCCACCGAGGCGCCGATAAACAGCGTGATCGCCACCATCAGCAGGCGCCGCCGCCCGAAGCTGTCGGACAGCTTGCCGTACAGCGGCGTGGTCACCGTCGACACGATCAGGTAAGCCGTGACGATCCACGACAGGTGGCCGAAGCCGTTCAGGTCATTGGCAATTGCCGGCACCGCCGGGATCACCACGGTCTGGTCGAGTGCGGCCAGCAGGATGCACAGCACGATGCCGCCGATCACGCGCATCACCGCGCGGTGGTCATGGGCGGGCAGGGCGTTGGCGGCAGAGGAAGCAACAGCGGAGACGGCGGGACCGGTGGAACTGGCGGAAGCGGGCGAAGCGGGCGAAGCGGGCGAAGACATGGGCAGCACAAGGCCGCAGCAATGTGCGGCGAAAGCAACGTCAAAAGCAGGGAATCGGGGCCGGGAACCGCGCGGGGAGGGCGTGATGCCGGAGCGGATGGCCTAATTCAGCGAACGCATAATTATATGCGGCCAGCGAATATCGTGCTTGCGGAGGATCGGATGGACTGCAGGCGACCGCGCGCGGCGCTGCTGCCTCGCCGTCAAGGGAAGGGACGAAGCAGGCCGCTGCAAGGCGGCCCTGCTTCAGGCGGATGCAAACGCTAGTGGCCGCCGCCGGTGATGTAATGCTCCAGCTGCTCGATGATGAACTGCTGTTCCGAGATGATGTCCTTGACCAGGTCGCCGATCGACAGCATGCCGATCAGCTCGTCGCCCTGCATCACCGGCAGATGGCGCAGCCGGTGCCGGGTCATCAGCGCCATGCATTCGTCGGTAGTCTGGTTGGCGCTGACGTAGATCACCGCGTTGGTCATGATGTCGCGCACCAGCGTCTCGCGCGAGGTGCGCTGCATCAGGATCACCTTGCGCGCGTAGTCGCGCTCGCTGAGGATGCCCTTGATCTCGCCATGCTCGATGACCAGCAGCGCGCCGATGCCCTTCTCGGCCATCAGCTGCAGCGCGGCATAGACGGACGCCGTGGGCGGAATGCTGTAGATGGCCTGACTCGGCTTGGACTCCAGAACCTGGCGTGCGGTTTTCATCACCAACTCCTTTTCCGTCGAGAAAACATGCGGCTGGCGCTACCTGCCTTGCTGCCAATGGAAACAGAGTAGCAAAGGATCGCGCGGGCTTACAGGGTGACTTACGCTAATCTTTGTAAGCAAGGGTGTGGCGCCGCCACTACTGCCGCCGCCCGCACTACTCGGTCAGCATCCGCACCTTCACCTTCTTGCCCTTGACCTTGCCGGCGTTGAGCCGCTTCACCGCCTCGCGCCCGATGCTGCGCTCGACGGCGATATAGGTCGACATTTCCAGCACATTGATCTTGCCGATCTGCTCCTTGGCAAAGCCGGCCTCGCCGGTCAGCGCGCCCAGGATATCGCCGGGGCGGATCTTTTCCTTGCGGCCGCCCAGCATCTGCAGCGTCACCATCGGCGGCAGCAGGCGCTCGGTGCTGGCCGGTGTGAGCTCGGCCAGCGGGTGCCATTCGAACTCGCCGCCGTGGTGCTGCTCCAGATTGCCCACGCGCCCCATCTCGTCCATGCTGACCAGGCTGAAGGCCCAGCCCTCCTGATCGGCGCGGCCGGTGCGGCCGATGCGGTGCACGTGGACTTCCGGGTCGGGCGTGATCTCGACATTGATCACCGCTTCGAGTTGCGCGATATCCAGCCCGCGTGCGGCCACGTCGGTGGCCACCAGCACCGAGCAGCTGCGGTTGGCAAACTGCACCAGCACCTGGTCGCGCTCGCGCTGCTCCAGTTCGCCATGCAGCGCCAGCGCCTGGTAGCCCTGCGCGCGCAGCAGCTCCACCAGGTCGCGGCAGCGCGCCTTGGTATTGCAGAACGCCAGCGTGCTGGCCGGCCGGAAGTGGTCCAGCAGCCGCCCCACGGCGTTCAGACGCTCACTTTCTTCCACCTCGTAGAAGCGCTGGCGGATGGTGCTGTTGTCGTGCGTCGCCTCCAGCTTGAGCGACTGCGGATGGCGCAGGAAGCGGTGGCTGAGCTTGTCGATGCCGGGCGGATAGGTTGCGGAGAACAGCAGCGTCTGCCGGTCGCGCGGGCAGCGGCTGGCCACATAGGCGATATCGTCGAAGAAGCCCATGTCGAGCATGCGGTCGGCCTCGTCCAGCACCAGCGTGTTGATGGCCGACAAGTCCAGGCTGCCGCGATCGATATGGTCCAGGATTCGCCCCGGCGTGCCGACCACGATATGCGCGCCGTGGATCAGGCTGTCGACCTGCGGGCGCATCGGCGCGCCGCCGCACAGCGTCAGCACCTTGACGTTCTCTTCGGCGCGCGCCAGGCGGCGGATCTCCTGCGTGACCTGGTCGGCCAGCTCGCGCGTCGGGCACAGCACCATGGCCTGCACGTCGAAGCGGCGCGGCTCGAGCCGGTGCAGCAGCGCCAGCCCGAACGCCGCGGTCTTGCCGCTGCCGGTCTTGGCCTGCGCCACCAGGTCCTGGCCGGCCAATGTGATCGGCAGGCTGGCCGCCTGGATCGGCGTCATTTCGTCATAGCCCAGCTGCGCCAGCGTGGCGAGCATGGCGGGCGACAAGGGCAGGGTGGAGAAAGCGGGGCCGGCTGGCGGCGGCGCGGGGGCTTGGACGGGGGTCGAGTTCATGCGCGATTATAGCGAGCCGGCGTCAGGCATCCGCGGCGGCGGACGGGCTCCAGCCCAGCCGCTCCAGTAGGGCCTGAGCGGCGGCCGGCGCGCGTTCCTTGGCACCGTTGATAAAGAAGATAAAGACCTCGCGCTTGCGTGCCGCGGGCTTGCGGTCCTCGAGCATCGGCAGGTCATCCGGCTGCGCGCCCTGCGCCCACGTCTGCGCGCGTGCGGCCCATGCGTCGAGCGCCTTCGGACCATAGCCGGTGTTCAGCTTCGCGCTGCTTTCCATCAGCCGCGCGTAGACAAAATCCGCGGTCAGGTCGGCCATCGACGGGAATTTCTGCGCGTCGGTAAAAACCGTCGCGGCCTTGTACTTGCGCGCGAGCTTGAGGTAGTCGGCCGACCTGAAACTGTCGTGCCGCACCTCCAGCACGTGGCGCAGTGTCACGCCTTCGACGGAGGCCGGCAGCAATTGCAGGAAGGCCTCGAAGTCTTCCGCATCGAACTGCTTGGTCGGCGCGAACTGCCACACCACCGGCCCCAGCTTGCTGCCCAGCTCGGCAATGCCGCTGTCGATAAAGCGCGCGATGGAGTCGCCGGACTCCGCCAGCACGCGGCGGTTGGTGGCAAAGCGCGAGGCCTTCACCGCAAAGACAAAGTCATCCGGCGTCTCGTCGCGCCACTTGGCGAACGAGGTGCGCTTCTGCGTACCGTGATAGGTGCTGTTGATCTCGATTGCGCTGAGATGCCGGCTGGCATAGGCCAGTTCGCGCGACTGCGCCAGCTTGGCGGGATAGAAGTTGTCGCGCCACGGCGCGTAGTTCCAGCCGCCGATGCCGACGCGCACCAGCCGAGCCGGCGCGGCGGCCTTGCGCGATGGCGCGGTCGATGGGGATTTGGACGCGGCTTTGGTTGCGGCTTTGGTTGCGGCCGCAGAGGTTGCGGCAGGCGTGGATGCGGCCTTCGCCGCGGTGCGTGCTGGCATGGCGCGGTCTCCCGAGACGCGAGACTGGCAGTCTAGCGGGAAACCGCGCGATGCGGTAACGGTGCGGTGGCGATGGCGGCCAAACCGATCGCCCATGAAAAAACCGGAAGAGGGCAATGCCCCCTTCCGGCCCGCTCCCCGATCCCCCGGGTTCAGAACGAGAAATTCAGCAGCACGTCCGCGATATTGACGTCCGCGGGCTGCGCCTGCACGGCCCCGCCAACGCTGGTGGCCTGGATGCTGTACTTGCCTGCCGCGGCGCCATCCGGCGACAGCGGGATCGGCAGCGCGGCCTGGTAGGTGCCGATCACCGGCGCGGCAACCGGCAGCGCGGGTTCGGTCGCGAACAGGCTGTAGGCACCGGTATCGCTGGCCGCCGCGGTCGCGGCGATTTCAAAGGTGCCGCCGCTGACCAGTTGCAGCGCGCGCAGCGTGGCTTCGGCCGAAGCCGGCGCCACCACGCCCGAGACGCGGCGATAGGTGGATGCCGGCAGCGTCATCGGCGCCGCAGCGGTCGAGATCGCCGTGGGCGTGCCCACCACCACCGGCACGGCGCGCACGATGCCCGCCGCCTTGGCGTTGGCCGCACCCGGCACCACCACCACGTCGACCGGACCGGCCGTGCTGCTTTGCTCGATCGGCGACAGGCGGAAGCTGCCGTTGGCATCCGCCACGGTCGACTTCACCACCACGCCGTTGCGTTCGGCGTAGACGCGCGCACCCGGGGCCGCGGCCACCACGCCGTTGACTTCGCCGCTGACGGTCATCGGGATCGCGGTCACCACCGGCTTCAGGCCATAGGTGCCATTGCCGCGCGTCACCACCGACTTGCAGGCGTCGAAGTCGAGCACCAGGTCGGTCAGCGTGTCGCGCGCCACCGTGAACGGACGATTGATCTTGATGCCCGACTGCACCGCGCTGGGCGTGTCGAGCGGCTGCTCGGCGCCACCCACGGGCACCACCGAATTGGCCAGGGCCGAGGCACCGCTGCCGCGGTTGGCGTCCAGCACCAGGCGCACCTGCTGGTAATCGCCGGCCGGCAGTGCGGTCTGGCCCAGCACCGTCATCACGCCGTTGGTCAGCGACAGCAGGTCGATCCTGCGCGCGGGCACGACGTCGATATCGACCCAGCCCCCGGCGCTGGCCTCGGCGCTGGCGCTGCTGTGCACGCGCACCTTGTTGACGGTGACGAAGACATTGTTGAAACCGCAGGCCGGCGCATCGGTCATCGATACCTGCAGCGTGCCGCGCCCGGGGCCGTCATCGCCGCCGCCACCGCCGCAGGCGGCCAGTGCAAGCACGCCGCTCAGGGCCAGCAGTCGCAACGGTGCAGAAGTATTAGAAAGGACTGACACGGTGGGTTCTCCGCATTGTTGTTCGTGGGTTGATCGCAGCATATGTCGCAGTTCGCATATCCGTTGTAAATCTTTGTAATCCATTGTGAAAAAGTCCGTGCATTGCTTTGCATAGGCGCGCAGGAGATCCCAGACGATCGCAACGGTATGCGGGGCATTGTCTCGTCAACGCCCGGCACCGCGCGCGAATGCATCACATCGCTCAAGTCGGGAGGCCGCGCTCCGTATACAGCGGAGTGGAAATCCCACGCCGCAGATTCCTGCAAACGCCCCCAACGATTCCTTACGAAGGATTCCCCTTGATGTTCATTACCATCCGCGCGCGGATCGTCGCCCTGTGCGTCGCCATCGTGGTCGCCGCGCTCGCCATCAATACGGCACTGAACCAGTTCGTTGCCAATCGCCATAACGAAGACGCCATCGACAGCAGCCTGGCCGCAGTGCAAAGCGGCCACGCCAGCGCCATCGTCGACTGGGTGGCCTCGCACAGCCGGATGATCGATTCGCTGCAGGACGCCGTGCTGCAGCCCGAACCCGATGCCGCGCTCAGGCAGATCGCGCAGGCCGGCGGCTTTACCAACGTCTACGTCGGCTACGCCGACAAGACCGCGAAGTTCTCCAACCCGCAAGGCATCCCGCCCGGCTACGACCCCACCGGCCGCCCGTGGTACCAGCAGGCCGCCGCGGCCGGCAAACCCGTGGTCACGCCGCCTTACGTCGATGCCGGCACCGGCAAGCTGGTGGTGGCGTTTGCCGCGCCGGTGGTGCGCGACGGTGCGGTGCAGGCCGTGGTGTCCGGCGATGTGGCGATGGATACGGTGATCGCCAACGTCAAGGCGATCCACCCGTCGCCGGCCAGCTTCGGCATGCTGGTGGCCAGGGACGGCAACATCGTCGCCCACACCGACGACAAGCTCACGCTAAAGCCCGTCACGGAACTCGTGCCCGCGCTGAGCGCCGACAAGCTCGCCGCGCTGGCCGACGCCAAGACGCCGCTGGAAGTCGACGTGCACGGCAGCGCCAAGCTGCTCGGCGCGCGCGCCATCCCCGGCACCGACTGGCTGGTCATCGTCGCGCTGGACCAGGCCGAGGCCACCGCCGGCATGCGCTCCGTGCTGTTCGCCTCGGTGATCGCGCTGGTGCTGATCGCCGGCGTCGCCGCCGCGGTGGTGTGGGGCGTGGCGACGATGTCGCTGCGCGGCCTGTCAACCGTGCGCGACGCCATGGACGCGATCGGCTCCGGCGACGGCGACCTGACCCAGCGCCTGCCCGCCGACGGCAACGACGAGGTCGCGCAGATCGCGCGCGCCTTCAATACCTTCGCCGACAAGCTCTGCACCATCATGCGCCAGATCCGCGACGCCAGCGAATCGGTGCGCGCCGCGTCCGACGAAATTGCCGCCGGCAACATGGACCTGTCGCGCCGCACCGAGTCCGCCGCCGCCAGCCTGCAGCAGACCGCCGCGTCGATGGAAGAAATCACCGCCACCGTCGGCCAGTCGGCCAGCTCGGCGCAGCACGCCAACGAATCCGTCGCCGCCGCCTCGCGCGTGGCCGGCGACGGCGGCGTGGTGATCGGCGAAGTGATCAGCACCATGGGGCAGATCGAGACCGCGTCGGTGAAGGTGTCGGACATCATCGGCGTGATCGAGGGCATCGCCTTCCAGACCAACATCCTGGCGCTGAACGCTGCTGTCGAAGCCGCGCGCGCCGGCGACCAGGGCCGGGGCTTCGCCGTCGTTGCCGGCGAAGTGCGCGCGCTGGCCCAGCGCAGCGCCCAGGCCGCGCGCGAGATCAAGATCCTGATCGAGACCACCGTAGGCAGCGTCGCCTCCGGTTCCGAACAGGTGCGCCGCGCCGGCGACACCATGGGCGAGATCGTCAGCAACGTCTCGAAAGTGACCGGAATCATTAACGAGATCACTCACGCGACGATGGAACAGACGCGCGGCATTCAAGAGGTGAATATGGCGGTGAGCCAGCTCGACCAGATGGTGCAGCAGAACGCTGCGCTGGTGGAGCAGTCGACCGCGGCGGCGGCGGCGCTGCAGACGCAGGCCAGCAGTCTTGCCGGGGCGGTGGGGCAGTTCAGGCTGGGCTGAGATCCCCGGCACTCATCGCGCTTTGGCGGGCGGCACGGCTGCCCGCTCACGCCGCCCGCCGATCGCCCCCGTGCCCGCCGCCTGCACGATGCGCCGGAACGTCGGGCATTCCATATGGCTGGGCGCCGGGCACACCGCCGCGTGCCGCAACCCGTCGCGCATCGCCGTAAGCTTGCGGATGGTGCGGTCCAGCTCATCGGCCTTGGCGGCCAGCATCTGCCGGTCGATGCGCGGCTGGCCCTGCGGCGAGAACATCCGCGCGATGTCGTCCAGCGAGAAGCCGGCCGCACGGCCCAGCGCGATCAGCGCCAGCCGCTCCAGCACCCCCGCGTCGAACACGCGCCGCATGCCGCGCCGGCCGATCGATGCGATCAGTCCCTTTTCCTCGTAGTAGCGCAGCGTCGAGGCCGGCACGCCAGCCTGCCGCGCCACTTCCGCAATATCCAGGCTTTTCACCGCTTGACCTCAAGTCGACTTGAACTGGCACAGTGTAGCTTCCAGCCAAGCAAGGGGATACGACCATGGGTGAACAACGGCAAATCAGGAGCAACGGCGGCGAACAGGCCGCACTGTGGAACGGTGCATCGGGCCAGGCGTGGGTCGAGCACCAGGGCCTGCTGGACGACATGTTCCGGCCCCTGGAAGAACAACTGGTCCAGGCCGCCGGCATCGCCGCGGCACAGCGCATCCTCGATGTCGGCTGCGGCACCGGCAGCACCACGCTGGCGCTGGCGCGGCACATCGGTGCGCAAGGCCACTGCACCGGCATCGACATTTCCGCGCCGATGCTCGCCGCCGCACGCTCCCGCGCACAACGCAAGGGCATCAACGCAAGCTTTGTCCACGCCGATGCGCAGGAGCACGCCTTCGCGCCGGCAAGCTTCGACCTGATCGTGTCGCGCCTGGGCGTGATGTTCTTCAGCGACCCGGTGCGCGCCTTCGCCAACCTGCACTGGGCCGCGACGTCCGACGCCACGCTGCACTGCATCGCCTGGCGCAGCGCCGCCGAAAACCCCTTCATGACCACCGCCGAACGCGCCGCCGCGCCGCTGCTGGATCTGCCGCCGCGACAGCCGGACGCGCCCGGGCAGTTTGCCTTCGGCGACCGCGAGCGCGTGTTGTCGATCCTGCAAGCGAGCGGCTGGGGCGATATCGAGCTCCGCCCGACCGACGTGACTTGCACGCTGCCGGAGCCGGCCCTGGCGGGCTACCTGTCGCGGCTCGGCCCGGTCGGGCTGGCCCTGCAAGGCGCCGACGCCACCACGCGCGAGCGCGTCGCCACCATCGTGCGCGCCGCATTCGAGCCTTACGTGCACGGCGACACCGTGCGCTACACCGCGGCGTGCTGGACCATCACGGCCCGCGCGACCGCGGCCGCGCCGTGCAACGGCAAGGACGCCGGCCATGCCTGATAGCACGACAACGATGCTGCTCCATGCCACGGTGATCGGCACCGGCGCCACGCTGGTCATGGACGCCTGGGCCATCCTGCGCAAACGGCTGCTGGGCGTGCCCGCGTTGAACTACGGCCTGGTCGGGCGCTGGCTGGCCTGGCTGCCACGCGGACGTTTCCACCATCACCCCATCGCCGCGACTCCACCGGTGCGCGGCGAGCAGGCCATCGGCTGGATCGCGCATTACCTGACCGGCATCGCGTTCGCGGGAATACTGCTGGGGCTTTGGGGCCTGGACTGGGTACGCCAGCCGACGCTGGCGCCGGCCCTGGCGGTCGGCATCGGCAGCGTCGCAGCGCCCTTCCTGCTGATGCAGCCCGCGATGGGCGCAGGTATCGCGGCCAGCCGCACGCCACGGCCGAATCTGGCGCGGATGCATAGCCTGGTCACGCACGCGGTGTTTGGAGTGGGGATGTATGCGGCGGGTTGGGCGGCGCGACTGATCGCCTATCCGGGTTGGTCCTGGGCGTGAACGCACCCGGCTGTGCAACTCACTCCGGCACCGGATACTTCCTTGCATTGCTTTCCATCTTCGCCCGCACCGCGGCGTCGAGGTCCACGCCGAGCGCCGTCACCAGCTGGGTCAGATAGATGGTGATATCCGCCAGCTCCTGCTCCACGTGCTCGCGCTTGGGCGTGGTCATGATGGCGCGCGATTCGTCCTCGGTCTGCCACTGGAAGATTTCGACCAGTTCAGAGACCTCGACGCTCAGTGCCATCGCGAGGTTCTTGGGACTGTGGTACTTGCCCCAGTGACGGGCTTCGCCGAAATCGTAGGCGGCTTGCTGGAGGTTCTTGATATCGATCAGCGGCATGGTGGTCTGGCGAATGCTTCGTTCAGCGCACGCCTGCACTGGCGTGCGCAATGGTTGAGTTGCCCTGGGGCAGGCAGCGGAGGGCCTTCGCGGCTCAAGCGCCGAGCAGTCGGCGCGCCAGCAATGCCTGCAGGTCGCGCCGGCCATCCGCGATGACATAGATGATCACGCTGTCGTCAATCAGGCGATAGATCACGCGATACGGCTTGAATGCGGTCTGGCGATATTCCCGGATACCCAGCGCGATCAGTTCGGCCGGATAGTTGCCCTTCTCGGGGAAGCGCGCAATCTGGTCCACCGCTTCCAGCAACCGGTCCAGCACGTAGTCCGCGTTATCGACACTGTCGAATTCCGCAATGTAGTCGTGGATGGATTCCAGGTCCTGTTCGGCCCCGGCGGTAAGCAGGACCTCATGGCGCTTGCCGCCCGCCGACATCAGCCGGCGGCCCGCTTGCTGCGCAGGCGCGCGACCACGTCCTTGACCGGTTTGAGCTTGCCGGCGGAGATTTCCTGGTTGCCCAGCGCCAGGATCTTGAGCAGGGCCAGCGTTTCCTGCGTCTGCTCGAACGACGCAACGTCCTGCAGCACCGCGCGGGCCTCGCCGTTCTGGGTGATCACCAGCGGCTCGCGCCGCTCGTTGACTTGCTCCAGTACCTCGGCGGCATTGGCCTTCAGGTAGCTGATCGGCTTGACCTGGGAAGAGTAGCGCATGATGTGGGCCTGACTGTGCAATGGACCGAATATAGACTTTATTCGGTCCTGCCACAACCGCCGGCACCTGGGCGAGTTTTCTCCCGCACCAAGCGGCGCCTCACGCACCTAGCCGCACAAATTGCCATTGAGCAAGGGTTATCCCTAGGCACGCATTCCCATTTTCCGGGACTAGCGGTTTTGATTTCCGGGAATCCGGTCCTATTCTTGGGCCCCATGTTGAATGCTGTCGACCCAACCATCGCCCCGGAACTGACGGCTCCCACGTCCACCGAATCGGCCCAGCCCGCTGGCGGCGCCGATCGCGTGCTGTTCGTGCTGGCCGCGCTGGCGCACCATGGCGCGCCGATCACGGTGCGCGAGCTGGTGGCCCGGACCGGCCTGCCCAAGAGCACGCTCTACCGCCAGCTGATGCTGCTCAAGCGCTGGGGCTTCGTGCTCGAGTCCGACGGCGAATACGCGCCGGGCCCGATCAGCCTGCAGCTCGCGCTGGGGTTCGACATGGCCTCGCACCTGGCCCGCGAAGCGCTGCCCGACATGCGGTTGCTGGCACAGCAGTCGGATGAAAGCGTCGGCCTGGTAGTTGCGGTCAAGGACCACGCGGTGTGCCTGGAGATGGTGGAGAGCCGCCAGTCGCTGCGCTGCTCGTTCGAGAAGGGCCGCGGCGTGCCGCTGCGCGCGGGCGCATCAGCGAAATCGCTGCTGGCCTTCATGCGCGACGATGCGCGCGAGCGCGTGGTCCGGGCCCAGTGCGAGCCGGCCGAAGCGGAACAACTGCTGGCGGAACTCGCTGCGATTCGCGCGACCGGCTATGCCGTCAGCGAGGGTGAAGTGGACCCCGGCGTGTGGGGCGTGAGCGCGCCGCTGTTCTCGCGGCGGGCCAAGGCCGACGCGCTGGGCTCGATCACGCTGATGGTGCCGGCCACGCGCCGGCAAGGGCGCGAAAGCGCGCTGATCGACATGACCGTGGCGGCAGCCATGCGGATTTCCGCGCGGTTGCAGTCTTACTGAACACAGCAGAGCAATCTTTTACCGCACCGTCCGCAGGCCTGCGCGACGGCAGATTTCCCGTTCCCGGAAAAAAGGAGACCCCCATGAACCTTCGTCGCAAATGCCTGATCGCCGGCCTCTCGGCCGTGGCCGGACTGACCTTCGGCGCGGCCGCGCACGCGCAGGACAGCAACGTGCTGCGCGTCGCCACCGACGCCACCTTCCCGCCGATGGAATTCATCGAGAACGGCAAGCGCACCGGCTTCGACGTCGAGCTGGTCGAGGCCATGGCCAAGACCATGGGCAAGCAGGTGGAATGGACCAACATCGACTTCAAGGGCCTGATCCCGGGCCTGGTCTCGCGCCGCTTCGACATGGCCGTGTCCGGCATCTACATCACCCCGGAGCGCCGCAAGGTGGTGGACTTTACCGAGCCTTACTACACCGGCGGCCTGGTGGCGCTGGTCAAGAGCGGCAACACCGCCATCAACAAGCCGGAAGACCTGAACGGCAAGAAAGTCAGCGTGCAGGTGGGGACCAAGTCAGTCAGCTTCCTGCGCGACACCTATCCGCAGGTGCAGCGCGTGGAAGTCGAGAAGAACCAGGAAATGTTCAACCTGGTCGAGATCGGACGGGCCGATGCCGCCGTGACCGGCAAGCCCGCCGCGATGCAGTACGTGAAGACCCGCGGCGGACTGCGCATGGTGGAGCAGCAGCTGACCACCGAGGAATACGGCATGGCGGTGCGCAAGGACACGCCCGAGCTGACCCGCGCGCTGAATGCCGCGCTGGCCAAGGTGAAGGCCGATGGCACCTACGCGAAGCTGACCCAGAAGTGGTTCGGCGCGGCCGCCAAGTAAGCCAGGCGGACCAATACCATGGAACTGGATTTTTCTCCCGTCTTCGCCGGGTGGCCTGACATCCTGCACGGTGCCGTCATCACCGTGCAGGTGACGGCCTGCGCGCTGGTGCTGGGCTGCGTGATGGGCCTGCTGGTCGGCATCGGCCGGCTGGACCCGAAGCGCCGCGTCATCTACGGCATCTGCACCGCCTACGTGACCTTCATCCGCGGCACGCCGCTGCTGGTGCAGCTGTTCCTGCTGTTCTTCGGCCTGCCGCAGTTCAACATCCTGCTGCCGGCCTTTGTGTGCGGCGTGATCGGGCTGGGCATCTATTCCGGCGCCTATGTCTCGGAAATCGTGCGCGGCGCGATCCAGTCCGTCGACAAGGGCCAGATGGAAGCCGCGCGCTCGATCGGCATGTCGTCCGGCCAGGCGATGCGCGCGATCATCCTGCCGCAGGCCATCGTGCGCATGATCCCGCCGCTGGGCAACGAGTTCATCGCGCTGATCAAGAACTCGGCGCTGGTGTCGCTGCTGACCATTGCCGACCTGATGCACGAGGGCCAGAAGATCATCAGCGTGTCGTACCGGTCGCTGGAGGTCTACCTGGCGATCGCGCTGGTGTATCTGATCCTGACGAGCGCGGCCGGGCTGATCCTGCGCCGCGCCGAACAACGGCTGCGCATGGGAGGCATGGTGCAATGAGCGATTCCGCAATCATCCGGATCCGCAACCTGGGCAAATCGTTCGGCAGCCACACGGTGCTGCGCGGCATCGACTTCGACGTGGAACCGTCGCAGGTGGTGGTGGTGATCGGCCCGAGCGGCTCCGGCAAGAGCACCTTCCTGCGCTGCTGCAACGGCCTGGAGCAACCCGAGGCCGGCACCATCGACATCGTCGGCAAGCGCCTGGTGACCGACGGCCAGCTGATCGACGAGCAGGGGCTGAACCAGCTGCGCACCGAAGTGGGCATGGTGTTCCAGTCGTTCAACCTGTTCCCGCACCTGTCGGTGCTGCATAACGTCACGGTGGGGCCGCGCATGCTGCGCGGCGTTTCGCGCGACGACGCCGAGCGCAAGGCAATGAGCCTGCTCGAGAAAGTCGGCCTGGCGCACAAGGCCCACGCCATGCCGGCCAGCCTGTCCGGCGGCCAGAAGCAGCGCGTGGCCATCGCCCGCGCGCTGGCGATGGAGCCGCGCGTGATGCTGTTCGACGAGCCGACCTCCGCGCTGGACCCCGAGCTGGTGGGCGAAGTGCTGCAGGTGATGAAGGTGCTGGCCGCCGAAGGCATGACTATGGTCGTGGTCACCCATGAAATGGGCTTTGCCCGCGAAGTGGCCGATGTGGTCGTGGTGATGGATGGCGGCGGCATCATCGAGGCCGGGCCGCCGTCGGTGATCTTCTCCGCGCCGACGCAGGAACGCACGCGCGGCTTCCTGCAGGCGGTGCTGACGCGGGCATGAGGATGGCAGTGACGCAAAACCCCTGGCAGGGCCGTATCGACCACGGCGAGCAGGGCGACACCACGCGGCTGTTCCGCATCGTGCAGGCGCTGGATACCGCGGACAACGCGGACACCGCGCCGCTGGACCACGCGCCGGTATTGCTCGGCTTTCGCTGCGATGCCGGCGTGCTGCGCAACCAGGGCCGCCCCGGCGCCGCCCACGGCCCCGACGTTATCCGCCAGGCGCTGGCCAACGTGCCGGCGCACGGCCTGCCGGCGCTGTACGACGCCGGCAATGTCAGTTGCGACGACGGCGACCTGGAATCTGCCCAGCAGGCGCTGGCGGACGCCGTGCGCGCGGTGCTGGCGCGAGGCGGCTTTCCGCTAGTGCTGGGCGGCGGCCATGAAGTGGCCTGGGGGACGTGGCAGGGCCTGCGTGCGCACCTTGACGCGCAGGATGACGGCGGCCGCGTGCTGATCGTCAATATCGATGCGCACTTCGACCTGCGCTCCAGCCGGCCCGCCAGCTCCGGCACGCCGTTCGACCAGATCGCCCATGCCTGCGCGGAGCGCGGCCAGCCGTTCGACTATGTCTGCCTGGGCGTCAGCCGCCTCGCCAATACGCCGGCGCTGTTCGGCCGTGCAGAGACGCTGGGCGTGTGCTATGTGGAAGACGTCGACATGCAGGAGCGCCACCTGGCTGCGCGGCTGGCGGAGCTGTCCGCGCGCATCGATGCGGCCGACCATGTCTACCTGACCATCGACCTCGACGCCCTGCCGGGCGCGGTGATGCCGGGCGTGTCGGCGCCCGCCGCCTACGGCGTGCCGTTGCCGGTGGTGGAGGAAGTCGTACGGCTGGTCCGCCGCAGCGGCAAGCTGCGCGTGGCTGACCTTGCGGAGTACAACCCCCAGTACGACCGCGACCACCTGGGCGCGCGCGTGGCGGCGCGGCTGGCCTGGCGCCTGCTGCGCTGAAGCGCGGGCCATAGGCCCGGCCGGCAGTTGGCAGCCGCCGCGCGCGGCGATAGTATTGCCCTTCGCTAGATTTAGCGATTCTGATCAGAATTGATAAAGCCAGGCAAGGGCAGTCCTGCGCCGGCGCGGCCGTGGCCGCGTCCGGGGATCCGCCGCTTGCCGTTTCTCGGGCGGAAGGGTCTGCGTGATCGAACAAATCGTCATCGTTGGTTTCGGCTGCATCGGCCAGGCCGTGCTGCCGCTGCTGGAGCGGGCCTGGCCGCGGGCAGCGATCACCGTGGTCGACCGCGTGCTGGACCGCGCGCGCCAGCAACTGGTCGCAGCGCACAAGCTGCACGCCATCCAGGCCACCATTACCGCGGCCAACTACGAAACCATGCTGGCCCCGCTGCTTCGGCCCGGCACTTTCCTGCTGAACCTGGCGCCGTCCGTCTGTAGCCGCGACCTGATTGCGCTGGCGCAAGCGCACGGCGCGTTCTATGTCGATGCTGGCATCGAACCCTGGGACTACGAAGCCGATCCGCGGGCCTCGCACCTGAGCAACTACGCGCTGCGCCACGAGCTGCTGGCCTTCGCCAGCGGCCGCGAGACCCTGCCGACCGCGCTGGTGGCGCATGGCGCCAATCCCGGACTGGTTTCGGTGCTGGTCAAAGCCGCACTGATGGCACTGGCCGGCAAGGCCGGATTGAATCAGCCGGAACCCGGCGATCGCGCCGCGTGGGCCGCGCTGGCGCGCACGCTGGACGTGCGCGTGATCCAGGTCGCCGAATATGACAGCCAGCAGGCCCCCGGCTATCCGCGCGACGGCGAGTTCGCCAACACCTGGTCCGCCGAAGGCTTTATCACCGAGTGCCTGCAGGATGCCGAACTCGGCTGGGGCAGCCATGAACCGCGCTTGCCGCCCGATGGCTACCGCCATGGCTACGGCAACGGCGCGGCGATCGCGCTGGACCGGCCGGGTCATCGCACGCGCGTGCGCTCGTGGTCGCCGGTACACGGTCCCTTCGACGCCTACCTGATCACGCACAACGAATCGATCTCGATCGCCGAATACCTGACCGACACCCGCGCCGGCCAGCCGCCGTATCGCCCCACCGTCTACTACGCCTACCGCCCCACCGCTGCCACGCAGGCCTCGATGCAATGGCTGGACGACCGCGCCGCCCCGCGCGTGCGCGGCGAACGCATCCTGCGCGACGAGATCCAGTGCGGCGAAGACGAACTCGGCGTGCTGCTGATGAGCGGCCGGCACGGCGCGGTCTGGCATGGCTCGCGACTGTCGGTGCAGCGCGCGCGCTCGCTGGCACCGTACAACACCGCCACCAGCCTGCAGGTGGCATCGAGCCTGGTCGCCGGCATGCGATGGATGCTGGCCAATCCGTCGCGCGGCGTGGTGGAATCCGATGCGCTCGACTTCGGCCCCGTGCTGGCCGATGCCGCGCACTGGTGGGCGCCGCTCAGCATCGCATTTACCGACTGGCTGCCGCGCCCCGGCGCCGCCTCGCTCGCCTTCACCGACTTCCTGCTGGACGGCACCACGGTCCGGCCCGAACCCTCCCTGCTGACCATTGCCTGCTGATGCAACGCATCCCGCAAACCCCGCGACGCAACTGGCCGCGCGAACTCGAGAAGGTGGGTTTCCACTTCCATTCGCTGGACGAGTTCAACGTTCCGCGCGAAGTCGATGACCACACCTTCTTCTACTGGCGCGAAGACGCCGCCTACGCCTTCAGCAAGCAGGAGGTCGAAACGCTCTATGCCGCCGCGCACGACCTGAACCAGCGCTGCCTGGAAGCCGTGCAGCACGTGATCGACCACGACCTGTTCGCGCGCCTGGCCATCGACCAGGACTTCGCGCAGCTGATCCGGACCTCGTGGGACCGCGACGAGCCCACGCTGTTCGGCCGCTTCGACATGACGCTGGACCAGCACGGCGTGCCCAGGCTGTACGAGTTCAACGCCGACACCCCGACATCGCTGATCGAATCCGCCGTCGCGCAGTGGTACTGGAAAGACGCCGTGCAGCCGCAGGCCGACCAGTTCAACAGCCTGCACGACGCCCTGGTGGCACGCTGGCAATGGCTGCGCAACCACTACCGCAGCGCCAGCCTGCTGCACCTTGCCTGCATGTTCGACAGCCAGGAAGACGTCTGCAACACCGAGTACCTGATGGACACCGCGCTGCAGGCCGGCTGGTCCGTCAAGCTGATCGACCTGCAAGACATCGGCACCGACGGCCGCGGCAACTTCTACGACGCCGACAACGTGCCTATCGAAGTCGTGTTCAAGCTCTACCCATGGGAATGGCTGGCCACCTCCGACTACCGCGACCAGCTGGCGCACAGCCCGGTGCGCTGGGTCGAGCCGCCCTGGAAGGCGGTGCTGTCCAACAAGGCCATCCTGCCAATCCTGTGGGAGCTGTTTCCCGGACATCCGAACCTGATCGAAGCCAGCTTCGACGCAGGCCACTTCGCCGGCCGTCCGCACGCGAAAAAGCCCTTCCTGTCGCGCGAAGGCGAAAGCGTGACGCTGCTCACCCCGGAAGGCGACCGCGTCCACAACCCCGGCGAGTATGGCGAGGAAGGCTTCGTCTACCAGGCCTACGAACCCGCGCGGCGCTTTGACGGGCGCTACACCACGCTGGGCGTCTGGATCGTCGACGACGTGCCCAGCGGCCTGTGCGTGCGCGAAGAATCCGGGCCCATCGCCAAGAACACCAGCTTCTTCGTCCCCCACTACTTCACCCCCGCATAAGCCATGGCCAACAAGAAGAAGGGCACCAAGCGCTCCAAGTACGGCAGCCCATACATGCCCGGCCGGGGCGGCTCCGGCGGCCCGTCGCCGCGCATCGCCGCCTACCAGGCCGAGCAGAAAAAGCAGGGCGGCTCGCCCGCGCTGTGGATCGTCGGCGCCTGCGCCGTGGTCGCCGGCGTGGCCGTGCTCGGCTCCTGCAGCGACGACGCCGACGACGACCCCGGCGTGACCGTGCGCCGCGCCAGCTACGCCACGCTGGAAGACTGCGAGGCCGACTGGAACACGCCCAACGACTGCGAAAGCGTGCCGCTCGACGACCCCAGCACCATCTACAGCTCCAGCCTCGACGCCCCCGCCAGCGACGCCGCCGGCTCCGGCACCACCCACAGCAGCAACGCGTACTACGCACGCTGGTACGGCCCGTACTACACCGCCAGCGGCACCGTCTACCACCCCAACGGCACCCAGACCCAGCGCGATATGACGTCCGGCCCGCTGCGCCCGATGCAGGTCTACGACCGCAACGGCACGCCCACGCAATCCTTCACCAACGCCACCCCGCGCGCCGCCATGGTGGAAGAAGCCACCGTGCGCCGCAACTCGCTAAGCGGCGGACGCTCCATGGGCCTGACCATGCGCTCCGCCGCCGTATCGCGCGCACCGGTGGTATCGCGCGGCGGCTTCACCAGCCGCTTCGGCAGCTTGGGGCGCTCCGGCGGCGGCTGAATGCCCCTGCCGAACGCCATCCCGCACGCAAACCCAGACAACCGACAACGAGTCCATCCAATGGTCAATACCATGCACCCGGCGCTTGCCTACCTGATCTACATCGTCACCGGCTTTGCCATGCTGGGGCTGTTCCTGCTGGTCTATACGCGCGTCACGCCGCATCGGGAATTCACGCTGATCCGCGAGGGCAATATCGCGGCGGCATTGTCGCTGGGTGGGGCGGTGCTGGGGTTCTCGCTGACGCTGTCGTCGAGCATTCAGCACAACGCTACGTTTGCGATGTTCTTGCTGTGGGCGTTTGGGGCGTTTGCGGTGCAGGTGCTGGCTTACCTGGTGGCGGCGCGGGCGCTGGGGGGTGTCAGTGAGGCGATCTCAAGTGATAACCGCGGGGTGGGGGCGGTGATGGGGGTGATTTCGTTGTCGGTGGGGGTGGTGAATGCGGCTTGTTTGACGTGAGGCGAACTCGAGAGAATTCCGAAGCCCCGTAACCAATATCGCCTCTCCGCGCTGACACAGACGCTTACCTCCCAGGCTCCCCGACGGAGACCCTGGGGGGCGGCCGCGCCGCTTACTTCGCCGGCGCCTTGACTACGTCGCCGGTGTAGCTCAGCGATGCCAGATCTGCCTTGGCCTTCTCAGGCGTCTCGAGTTCCAGCACGACGCGGCCCACCATCAAGCCCATCGACGGTGAACTGCGCACGTATTTCGTCTCGCCGGCGTCCAGCACGAAGCTAAGCGTCTTTTCGGTTTCGGTCGAAGCCGAGGCCACGTACTTGCCGGCAGGGCGATCCACAAAGAAGAAGCCGCCGGGCTTGGACTCGCCCACTACCTCGTTGTTCAGACGCAGATCCGGCTGGATCGCCGCGCCGAACATCGATGCCGAGCGCAGGAAGTAGACCCGGCCGTCACCCCGCTTCAGCGTCGGAATCGACGCCTCCATGTCGGCGTGTTTTACGCCGGAAGCACACCCGGCCAGCAGTGACGACACCGCCAGTCCGGCGAACAGCATGCGTGCGACCCGTTTCATTCTGATTCTCCCAAGTTCAAAGGTACGGCTGTGGATAGCGGGGAATAGTTCTGTTCCCCGGGCAAATAGAAGCCCACCAGGGTCTGGTTATGGATGACCAGGTAGGCTTCGTGTACCTGGCGTCCTTCGATGGTGAAGATGGTGCCGACAGGCCGGAAGACATCGCCCTGTGGAACGCGGCCTGCTTTCGACCAGACTGACTTTTCAGGCAGCGTGCGGGAATAGCCAGTGTCAAGTTTGATGGTTGTAGCGGTCAGGATCTGGATGCGTCGGGCGGCCGCGCTTGGTTGGGTGACCTCGATAGCCGATGGGGCCGTTGCAATCATCGGGGCACAGGCAGCAAGCGCTAAGCAACATCCAGCAGCAAGTCCATATCGCCGCATGTGGTGTGGAAATGACAATTTCACTCGGGTAACCGTTTGAATCGATATTTTGAAAAATGCTTGGCCGTGCCAGTAGGAATCCCGCCAAGCCGCAGGCTCATGTGAACCTGCATCGAATCCTCCGAAACCAGATTCCCTTGATCATCTAGGTAGAGCATTGCCACCGAATCCGTGGTATTCGGTCCGAATTCTGATCTGCCACCTTTGCTAGCTCCTCCCCATATGATCTTTCCATGAGAACCGGTGCATACGAGTCTGCCTTTGTCTTCAAACGAGAGGGCACGTGATGCGCTTTTACCATTCTCATAGTTCACGCTAACTCGGAATGACCGCGCGGCGAACCTCGTCACTTCTCCGTATTTTGGATACGAGGTACGGCTTGAATCAGATCTTGCTGCGCTCATAAATTTCATCGCGTCTGCGCTACTAGCAAATGGGAAGACATAGTCAATGCGCATAGTCTTGGCCCATCCTTGAGCCGTGGCGTCCCCATCCAAGAGTTCGCCGCTGCCCTCATATCGGCCACTCAGGTCGGGGCAAGCAACGCTGGCGTAGTCAGCCGGATCAATATTGTTACCACCGGCCCCTGGGTAGTTCGGCGGCGAATGAAGGCAGCCTGAACAGACCAGGGCCATCATCAAAACTATTGGCCATGCGGCTATGGCTAGCCCTGACGTGCCTTCGTGATACGTACTTGCCCGTATTTGACCCATCGCCCGCGCTCCTGCCTTGCTGAATGGGCGCGGCTTCAGCTCCTGGTCGCTACGGAGACATCTCGATCACTTCAAGGCGTCCGTAGCGCTATTCGCCGCGCTAAGTTTGGGGCGAAAGTAACAAGCGGACTCCAGGGCAAATATAGGGGGCTTCTTAATTCTTATCGAACCTTACATTTCGTTGGATGAATTCAACGGAATCCCGAAACACTTCAGCATCAAAACATATCAGCCGGAACTTTGATTTAGGCCATTTTTATAGCCCGCTGATATGGGCGAGCAGGCGACCTGGCCGATGCAGATCAGCCCTTCAGCCCGGCACGCCCTGCCTTGGTACCGCGTTTCACGGCCATCAACGTGGCTTCCGTTCCCTTAGCCGTCTCCGTACTGACTAGCACCCCCGCCGAGACAATATAGACGGCCGCGCTCTCGATATCCCCGCGCAGCGCCGCACAGGCCGCCGCACCGTCATGCTTGCGCAGCGCCTCGACCAGCTTGTCGTGATGTTTGACCGCGACGCGTTCCTCCACGCGGCGCGACCCGGAGCGCAGATCATGGTTCAGGATCGGCCCGATGCGCAGCCACTGTGACTCGATCATCTGCAGCAGGATCGGCATGCCCGCCGCCGCGTAGACGGCAAAGTGGAAGGCCTGGTTCGCGGCGATGACAGCGGCGCCGTCGGGATTGCGCTTGGCCATCTCGTCGGCAAAGCGGCGGTGCAGGGCCTGCACCTGCTTCAGCTCCTCGTCGGTGATGCGCTCGGCCGCGGTCGCGGTGGCGAGCCCTTCGAGCTCGATCCGGATCTTCGTGATTTCCTCGAACTGGCTGACGCTCATGCGCGGCACGCGCAGCGCGCGGTTGGGCGTGAGTTCGAGGGCCTGTTCGGCGACCAGCCGGTGCACCGCTTCGCGCACCGGCATCACGCTTACGCCTAGGGCTGCAGCGATGTTGCGCAAGGAAATCTGCTCGCCGGGCATCATCTGGCCGCTGACCAGCAACTCGCGCAGCTGCGTGTAGACGTCGCGGCTGAGGGTCTGGCGGACTAGAGGCGTCACAAGGTCATTCAGGCTCATGCGGCGAAGCATAGCACATAGGGTTATTCTCTATACTTGATCTGTGATCACAGTTTTAATCTTCGTCCGGAAGGCAGGCACCGGCCTGCCCTGAGGAGATTGAAACCATGTGGAAGGATGAATCGCTCGCCGGCAAACGCGTGCTGGTCACTGCGGGTGCCAGCGGCATCGGGCTGGAAATTGCACGGGCGCTGGCCGAAGCGGGCGCCCGCGTCGCGGTCTGCGACGTGGCCGGCGACGGACTGGAACGCGTGTGCGCCGAGTTGCCGGGCGTGGTGGCCGTCAGGGCCGATGTGTCGAAGGAAAGCGACGTCGAGGCGCTGTTCCAGGCGTTGGACCAGGCCTTTGGCGGCCTTGACGTGCTGGTCAACAATGCCGGCGTTGCCGGACCGACCGGCGGCGTCGAAACGCTGTCGCTGGCCGACTGGGAACGCACGCTGGCCGTCAACATTACCGGCCAGTTCCTGTGCGCCCGCGCCGCGGTGCCGCGCCTGCGGCAAGGCCGCTCGCCGTCGATCGTCAACCTGTCTTCCGCCGCCGGGCATCTCGGCATGCCGGGCCGTTCGGCCTACTCCGCCTCGAAATGGGCGGTGGTGGGCTTTACCAAGTCGCTGGCGCTGGAACTGGGCGCCGACGGCATCCGCGTCAACACGGTGCTGCCCGGGGCGGTCGACGGGCCGCGCATCCGCGCCGTGATTGCCGCGAAGGCCGAGTCGCTGGGCAAGCCGCTGGAGGAAGTGACGCGCGACTACACCTCGCAGGCGGCGCTGGGCCGCATGGTGACGATGCGCGATATCGCCGACATGGTGCGCTTTCTGTGCAGCGACCAAGCCGCCAGCGTGCATGGGCAGGAGATGGTCGTCGACGGCCTGACCCAGGCGCTCAGCTAGCGCGCCTCTCGCATTCCTTGCACCGCGGGTTATCCGCGATGCGGACCACCAACATCGACAAGGGAACCACCATGGCCAAGCGAGCCAAAGCCATCATCACCTGCGCCCCGACCGGCGCGATCCACACGCCCAGCATGTCGCCCCATTTGCCGGTGACTGCCGACGAGATCGCCACCGCCGCCATCGACGCGGCACGCGCCGGCGCCGCCATCCTGCACCTGCACGCCCGCGACCCCAAGGACGGACGCCCGTCGCAGGACCCGGAGCTGTTCCGGTCGTTCCTCGCCAGGATCCGCGCCGAGACCGATGCCGTGATCAATATCACCACCGGCGGCAGCCCGCACATGACCGTCGACGAACGCATGCTGCCGGCCACCACCTTCAAGCCGGAGCTGGCTTCGCTGAACATGGGTTCGATGAACTTCGGCCTGTTCCCGATGCTGGAGCGCTTCAAGGATCTCCGTCACGACTGGGAGCGCGAGCACCTGGAGAACAGCCGCAACCTGATCTTCAAGAACACCTACCAGGACATCGAGAACATCCTGCGCATCGGCAATGCCAACGGCACGCGCTTCGAGTTCGAGTGCTATGACATCAGCCATCTCTACAACCTGCGCCACTTCCTTGACCGTGGGCTGGTCAAGGGTCCGGTGTTCATCCAGTCGGTGTTCGGCATCCTGGGCGGCATCGGCCCTGATCCGGAAGACCTGATGCACATGCACCGCACCGCGCAGCGCCTGTTCGGCGACCAGTTCCGCTGGTCGATCCTGGGCGCCGGCCGCAACCAGATCCCGCTGGCCACCATCGGCGCGGCGATGGGCGCCAACGTGCGCGTCGGCCTGGAGGACTCGCTGTGGATCGGCCCGGGCCAGCTGGCCGCGTCCAGCGCCGAGCAGGTCACGCGCATCCGCACCGTGCTGGAAGCGCTGAACATCGACGTCGCCACGCCCGACGAAGCCCGCGACATCCTCGACCTCAAGGGCGCCGCAGGCACCGCGTTCTGAACCGCCGGGCCGCCATGGCGCGGCCCGGGCAGGCATCGATCACCGAAGACATCAAACAGGCCGAACGGCAAGCCCGCGCCACGGGCGCGGCGCCCGGATCCGCCGATGGAGACCACGCACATGCAGACCGTACCCGCCTCGGGCGCACCGCCGCTGGCCGCGCCCACCGACCGCCCGCTGACCGCGCTACTGTTCCGCAAGCTCGTGCCCTTGCTGGTGCTGTCGTATGTGATCAGCTTCCTGGACCGCACCAATATCGCGTTGGCCAAAACGCACATCGCGGTCGACCTGAACATCTCGGCCGCGGCCTACGGGCTGGGCGCCGGCCTGTTCTTCCTCAGCTATGCCTTCCTGGAAATCCCGAGCAACCTGATCATGCACCGGGTCGGCGCCCGCTTCTGGATCACGCGCATCATGGTGACGTGGGGCCTGCTGTCGGCGGCAATGGCCTTTGTCCAGGGCGAGACGTCCTTCTACATCATGCGCGTGCTGCTTGGCGCGGCCGAGGCGGGACTTTTCCCCGGCGTGATGCTCTACCTGACCTACTGGTTCGGTCGCGAAGACCGCGCGCGGGCGGTGGGTTACTTCCTGCTGGGGGTCTGCATCGCCAACATCGTCAGCGGCCCGCTGGGCGGGGCGCTGCTGGCCATGGATGGCATTTGGGGCTTCAAGGGCTGGCAATGGATGTTCGTGCTCGAAGGCCTGCCCGCCGTGTTCCTGGCCGCCGTGGTCTGGAAGAAGCTGCCCGACGGACCGGACAGCGCGCCATGGTTGACTCCGGCACAGGCCCAGGCCGTGCGCAGCCGACTTGCCGCCGAAGCTGCCGATGCCAGCACCGGCAAGGCCGGACACTCCTTCCTTGGCGCCATGCGCGATCCGCAGGTATGGCTAGCGATCTTCATCTACTTCTGCCACCAGATCTCGATCTACACGGTGATCTTCTTCCTGCCGGGCATCATCGGCACCTACGGCAAGCTCACGCCCGTGGAGATCGGCCTGCTCAACTCGCTGCCGTGGATCGCTGCCGCCATCGGAGCCGCCTGGCTGCCCCGCCATGCCAACACCCCGGGCCGCGGCCGCCGATTGCTCTGCCTGGGACTGGCCGTGATGGCTGGTGGCCTGCTGATCGCCGCCTTCGCCGGCCCGGTGATGGCGCTGGTGGGCTTCTCGCTGACCGCGCTGATGTTCTTCGTGGTGCAGTCGATCGTGTTCCTGTTTCCGTCGTCGCGCCTCAAGGGTGTAGCGCTGGCAGGCGGGCTGGCGCTGATCAATACTTGCGGGCTGATTGGGGGATTCATCGGGCCGTCGGTGATGGGGCTGATCGAACAGGCGACCGGTAGCACGCGTAATGGACTGATCATCATGGCGGCGCTGCTGCTGGTGGCGTGTGCGGTGGCGCCTGCGTTGCGGCAGGGGCAGGAGCGATGAGAGGAGGTGCCGGGGCGAGTGCTCAATCGCCCGGAGATCGCCTACGTGTTTCGCGGTAGTGCATCTTCCCGTCGCGTAGGCGACCGGTCGTGATACTGACCCACTCGCCGTTCGCGTACTCATCCTTGCTGAATACAAGCGTCAACTTGCCACGCACGTAGCGATAGACCTCGGAATAATGGCTGCAACAGCTGCCACGCTGCGCGCTGTGAACGGTCCGTGTCTTTGGGTCGATCCACAGCTGAGTCAGCTCTGACAATTCCCGGGAGAAACCGAACTGGCGCCGCGCCGGGTCGTACAGGAACACATTAGTGGTACTGTTAGGGCCCGCGCCGCCAGACATGCCGTGTATCGCAATATCCGGATGGCCGTCGAAGTTGGCGTCTACCACTTCGATCGCTTCCTCGCGCAGCACATAACCGCCATCCGATTGGAAATCGCGCAGTACCTGCAGGCGATGGCCGCCGTGCCGCGACAGCACTTCAATGGCAACCGGTTGAGGCTCATCCGTGTCGCTGACGCCAGGTACCACGCCTACGCGAAATCGGAAGTCACGGGTCGTGGCGCGCTGCGCCACCCACTGCACAGGGTCGACATCGTCGCGGTCGATCCACCCATGGCGAGCTTTGCCATGTTCGAAGTAATCGACCTCGAACCATTCCGACTGACGGTCCAGTACTGCGAGGAACGTTCCTGCCTTCAGCTCGGAACGGTTATTCGTGCGTTCACGTGAAGCAAACATCGGGACCGCGCTTCCTAGGAAGAGAATGTCCTGGTAAGGACGTACCTTTTCCAGCGTAAAACGATCGGTACGGTAGGTGACCTCGACGCGCTCGATCCACTTGCCATAGGCGGCGGAGTCACACACGCCGAGCAGGCAGCCGACCCTGTCGTCCTGAGTGGGAGTACGTTCAGGCGGGTTATGCATGCCGGCAAGATCGCGTCGCCGGGGCGGCTGGCGCAGGACAAAGCAAGCAAGGGTCCGCTCGGACAGCGCTTCCTCGCCAGCACAGAACGGATTGGTGGTCGAATAATCGTTCCAGCCTGGCATGGCATAGGCAATGCAAGACCGTTCGCCACGCTCGGCCTTGTAGCCGTCCACGGTCAGGAACAGCACCCTGTTGCGCTCGGGTTCGGCATATCTCGCTTCGCGTGACACCACGGCATACGTGACACCGGCCGCTGCGGGGAAAGCATGCTCGAATCTCTCTTCGATGTGCTTATTGGTCCCGGCTTCAGCGCGCTGCACAGCGGTCACGTAGGAACCGGCGTCTATGCGGTAGATGCCTGGGGTCAACGCGGCGCCATAGGCGTGTCCGGCAACAGCACCGCCAAGTATCAGCCGGGCAAGTGGGAGGAGTCTCACGGATGAGAGGTTCATTTAGTTTCCACCGGCTTGAACTCCTTCACATTCGTCATCTTGTAATACAGCTGCAAAGTCGCAAGTTCCGATGATGGGATTCGCCCCACATAAGCAGACCTGACGAAGGCGGCACTGCCGCTTCCATTGCTTTCCATCACACACACATATCGTCGCCCATGTTGGCGCAGCAGAGCATAGCCAGCAAGGACCGGCTGTTCGACTCGCGAGGGTCGGTGCTTTCCAAGAGCGACCGCACGTCTGATGTACCCGCGACGCACTCCGACGAAAATGAAGTCGTTGCTTCCGCGCTTGCTGGTTGCGTAGCCAATCGTATGCTTGTTGTTTGCGCCCCCGGGATTGAATAACTGGTAACCGGGTACAGTAACGTCGTCCAAAAGATCCGCCTCTCCCTCAATCTGGGTGATTGAGATCGAAGCGTCCGACGGTCTGTCGAAGAGCAGGCAACTGTCGATGATGGCTGCCGGTACATGCCCAGCGTGAGCGGGTACGGATAGCACAAGCAGGGAAACTGCAACGGCCATCCATTCGTGGTGCCAAAAAATCGCTCCATCCAAACGCGCGCCGTTTCGGAGTGCAAAACGAATGTCAGGCATTGTGGCTCCAGGTTGGCTGCTCCCGCGCCAAGGTTTAGCTAACAATGACTCGTGGATCCATAGGCCGAGCCTTAAACTCGCTCTTTTCCATGACCACACCTTCACATATCGCTGAGATCCTCGCCCTGGCCGAAGTCCAGTCGCAGACCGTCGGCACGTCGCTCTATCAGGTGGTCTATGCCGTTTGATAATCCAGCAATCAACGATCTGGAGATCCCTGCATTGAAACGAAACACCCGCTGGATACGCCTTGCCCTGGCGCTGGTAGGCGCCGTGCTGATCGGCGATGCCGTCGCACTGATGGGGATGGGCTTGTTCAACTTCGGCATCACGTTGCCGGCGTGCATTGGCATCGCGTTCCTGCTGCTCGCGCTGTGCTGGAATGGCGTGGCGCGATGGCGGAAAGCGGATCGGCGGCGGCAGTGGCTTTGGCGTGCCGGATGGATGGCGTTCGCGGTGTGGCTGGTTACTGTCGGTGTTTTCTTTTATGGCATCCGCAGCGGCATGGGCGCTTCCGTACCCGCGGGGACAGCGGTGAAGGCGATCATCATTCTTGGATCTGGCACCCCTAACTGCAAGGCGTCGCCGACATTGATTGCGCGACTGGATCAGGGACTAGTGCAGGCGCAACGGTGGCCGCAGGCCAAGGTCGTTGTGAGTGGCGGGCAGGACTTTGGGCTGCAGTGTGTCGAGGCGGACATCATGGCCGACTACCTCGTTGCGCGCGGGATAGCGGCGGACAGGGTGATTCGCGAAGGACGCAGTACCAGTACCGAGGAGAACCTGGTGTTCAGCCGGCGGTTGCTGGAGCAGCAGGGCGTCGATGCTGCCGGTGCGCTTGTCGTGGTGACCAGCGATTTCCACGTGCGGAGGGCGGTGGGGATCGCGCGGAAGGCGGGGTTCGGGGAGGCATTCGGCGTGGGGGCCCGGACGCCTTTGTATCTTCGATTCAATGCGTGGTTGCGAGAGTATTTTGCGGCGATCAGCAGCTGGATTTTGAGGGAGTACTGAGGCCTCGCCTTGCGGCACTTCGCAGCACCCGCGTGCTCAATCCGCTGCCGCCGGCGCCTTCAAAAAATCCACAAACGCCCGCAACGGCGCCGGCAAGTGCCTTCGCCCGGGATAGTAAAGAAACGGCCCCGAGAACTTCTGCCACCAAGGCTCAAGAATCGGCTCCAGCGCCCCGCCGTCGAGATACGGCCGCAGCTTGCCCTCGAAGATGTGGATCACCCCAACCCCCGCCAGCGCCGTACTGATCGCCAGGTCGATCGATGCAGCAGGCCGGATCAGCAACCGGTGCGGAGGATCCAGTCGCAACTCCTCCCCATCCCGCTCGAACACCCACGGTGGCGTGGCGCCGCTGGCGAACTGCCCGCGCAGGCAGACGTGCGAGAGCAACTCGCGCGGGTGCTCCGGCCTGCCGTGCCGGTCGAGATAGCCAGGCGTTGCCGCCGTCGCGAAGCGTTGCACGCGCGGCCCGATCGGGATGGCGACCATGTCCTGCTCAAGCCGCTCCTCGTAGCGGATGCCTGCGTCGCAGCCGATGGCCAGCACGTCGACGAACCCATCCTCGACCACAAGTTCTACGCGGATGTCGGGGTAGGCCTCCAGGAACGGCGGGAGGATGGCTGGCAACACCGTCCACGCGGCGCTCGACGGCACGTTCAGCTTGAGCGTGCCGGACGGCTTGTCACGGAAGGCGTTCAGGACGTCCAGCGCGGACTCCATCTCGCTGAACAGCGGCGTGAGCCGCTCAAGCAGGCGCAGCCCCGCTTCGGTCGGGGCGACGCTGCGGGTGGTGCGGTTAAGCAGGCGCAGGCCCAACTTCGATTCCAGGCGGCGCACGGCGATGCTCAGGCTAGACGCCGACACGCCGCTGATCCGCGCCGCATCCCGAAAGCCCCCGGCGCGGGCCACCGACACAAACGCGGCCAGATCGTTGAATTCCATCTCAGTGTTCAAATTTTGAAACAGCCCATTCAATCTAGGCCGGATTATCAAACACTGCAACGCCAAACATACTGCCGCCACTGTTCAGCCAAACCGAATCAAGGAGCGCCATGTCCCCCATGTCCCAACCTCGCCGTCCCGCCACCACCTACACGCTTGCCGGCCGCACAGCAACCGCATGGGCTACGGCGCCATGCAGCTCGCCGGGCCTGGCGTGTTCGGCCCGCCGAAGGACCGCGGCGCGGCCATCGCAGTGCTGCGCGAAGCCGTGGCGTCCGGCGTCAACCACATCGATACGAGTGATTTCTACGGGCCGCACATCACCAACCAGCTCATCCGCGAAGCCCTCCATCCTTACCCGGATGACCTGGCGATCGTCACCAAGGTAGGCGCCCGCCGCGGCGAAGACGCCTCGTGGTTGCCGGCACTTGAGCCGGAGGCCATCCGGCAAGCAGTCCATGACAACCTGCGCAATCTGGGTGTCGAGGTGCTGGATGTCGTCAACCTGCGGATCATGGGGGATATCCATGCGCCATCGGAAGGCTCGATCGAAAGGGAAGTCACTGCGCTGGCCGAGCTGCAAAGGCAGGGACTGGTCCGCCACATCGGGCTGAGCAACGTAACTTCGGCACAGGTGGCGCAGGCGCAGAAGATTGCGCCGGTTGTCTGTGTGCAGAACCAGTACAACCTGGTGCAGCGTGGCGATGATGCGCTGGTGGATGAGCTGGCGGAGCGGGGGATTGCGTTCGTGCCGTTCTTCCCGCTCGGCGGGTTCACGCCGATTCAGTCGGCGGGGTTGTCAAAGGTGGCGGAAGGGATCGGAGCGACGGCGATGCAGGTGGCGCTGGCCTGGTTGCTGCATCGGGCGCCGAACGTGCTGTTGATTCCCGGGACTTCGTCGGTGGGGCATTTGAGGGAGAACTTGAAGACGGGGGAGATTGTGTTGACCGATGCGGTACTGGCGGAGCTGGATGCGATTGGCGGAGCTATGCGCGGGCATGCGTTTGCATGAGGATGTCGCGGCGATCAGCGGCTCGGTCGTGAGGGAATACTGCGGCTTCAGCCCATGGATACCCGCCACATGCTGGCGGAGCTGAAGCCGACGCCGGACCAGCTGGAACGTGCCCGTGCGCACCGAAGGAGCGAGCAGAACGACATAGGGTGACTGTGTCAGCACAAATAGAGGTGTTCGAAGACAGAGGCTTCATTCCCTGCAGAGAGAGACGCAATGACCGACAACGATGACAAGAAACCGCCGCCGCCTCCCTGGTGCACGGGCTTTGGGCTCGCTCGCCTTCTTTGCGCCCTGGTGCTGGGTCTTGGGGGCTTCCTTTGGTCCGTCTGGCTGTTGGTCACCGGCCGAGGGGAAGAATCCATGCTCCTGATGCTTGTAACGTGGGCATGTGCACGCTTTTTGGCCGGTAGCTTGAACGGCTACAAGGGATAAAGGCAGCGTAATCCCGTGCAATTGAATTGCGCTTGCTTGAGTAGGCCTCAGCGATCAGCGGTTCTATCTTTAGGGACACCGAAGCATCAACTTGCCCACTGATTTGGTGGCCGACCAGAACGGCGCGAGGCCAGACGGCTCGCGCCGTTCTGCGATCAGCGGATGGGTGTTGAGGGAGTATCGAGGCTTCTGCGTCCGTTGTGTCGAGCCGCACATCCTCCACCAATTGCGAGAATGAGGCCCACGTCTTTCGCGGGTTCCACGGCCGTAAAGGATGCCTGATGTTCGCCTGCGCGGGCAAGAATGCGGTGCCACGATGTCTGCCGCTAAAATGCCTTAGCCCCTTTGGGGGGCGTCAATCAGCCGGAATGGCACATAGGTTTCCATAATGACCCCGCCCTTCGCAGTCGCGAGCGGGGCAAAATCAAGACGTTACGCTTTCGGCGCAAGCCGGCCCCGGCTCCGCGGTGAGCACGGGACTAAAGTGCGTGCTACTTGTCGGGCCCGCTGACCTCGACTAGCCTGCTATGGCTGCCAATCATTCGCTGCGCTGCGATACCCATTTGATGCCAGAACGCCCGACCACCCGCTATGACAAGGCGCTGCAGCGCCTGCGACGGGCCTTTTCCCCGTTGAACCTGGCGGCGGCTGCGTGGCTGATCGCAACATGGGCGTTCGCGGCGTATCAGCTCGTGAGCGAGCGGGATCGCTTGCTGCACGACGCCGCGAAGCGTACCCAGGCGCAGGCCCAGGCGTTCGGCGCGTACTCCAAATCCAGCATCCTGCGACTGTCCGAGTTCCTGCTGGACCTGCGGGCCAGTTGGCTGGTCAGCCAGCCTGGGTTCATCGACATGGTGCGTGAGCGGCAGAACCTGGTGGTGGACCTGTCGTTCCAGGTGTCGGTGATCGACAAGCATGGCCTGCTCATCTACTCGTCCATCGCCGGGCCCGCGCCCGGCCAGAAGGTCGACCTGAGCGGGCGCGAGCATTTCCGGGTCCATCAGAACGCGGGCGGGCGCGACATGCTGTTTATCAGCGACCCGGTGAAGGGCAAGGTCTCGGGCAAATGGTCGATCCAGTTCACGCGCCCCATCCTGCGCGCCGGCAGCTTCGACGGGGTCATCGTGGTCTCGGTCAGTCCGGAGCAGTTCGCCAGCTTTGCGCAGACCTTCACTGAACGCGATGGCGAGGTGGCCTCGGTCATCAAGACTTCCGGAATGGTCCTTGCGCGCGTGCCGGCGCTGGAGGGCACGCTGGCCAGGGCGGTCAGCAACAGGCCGTACCTCGCCAGCGGGTCGCCCGCGACCGGTAGTTATCGGGCGGTGTCGGGTTCCGAAGGCGTGGAGCGGGTCTTCGGCTATTACCGTTTGCCGGAGTACGGGCTCAATTTCGTGGCGGGCGAGGCGGTCAGCCTGGTGCTGGCGCCCTACGAGGTCTATCGCCGCGTGGCCCTGGCCGGTGCCATGGCTTCCACGCTGCTGCTTGCCCTGCTGTACTACAGCCTGCGCCGCTCCATGGCGGAGCGACAGCGCCATATGGAGGAAATGCGGCTGGCTTCGCTGGTCTATTCGTCCAGCAGCGAGGCCATGATGGTGACGTCGCTCGATGGCACCGTCATCGACGTGAATCCGGCCTTTGCCGCCGCCACCGGTTATACCGCCGCGGAGATCAGGGGCCGCCCGGGCTACAGCGTCAGCGGGGCGGGCAATGCGGCGGGGCTGGTCGATCGCCTGCGGGCCACCGTGGCAAACAAGGGAAGCTGGAGCGGCGAACTCTTCATCCGCCGCAAGGACGGCAGCGAGTTTCCCGCCTACCTGACCGTGGATACCTACCTGGCCCACGCGTATGGCGAACGCTGCCGCGTTGCGCTGATCCATGACATGACCGAGAAGCGCCAGGCGGAGGAAGTGATCCGGCACCAGGCCAATTTCGATGCGCTCACGGACCTGCCCAACCGCCGCCTGTTCTTCGACCGGCTGGAGCAGGAGATCGGGCGTTCGCGCGGCACGCAGGATGCGGTGACGCTGCTGTTCATCGACCTGGATCGCTTCAAGGAGGTGAACGATACCCTCGGCCACGACCAGGGCGACCAGTTGCTGCTGGAGGCGGCGCGGCGCATTGCGGCATCGGTGCGCGCGACAGATACCGTGGCGCGGCTGGCCGGCGACGAGTTCACCGTGATCCTGCCCGCGGTGGGCGACGCCGGCGTTGCCGGGGACATTGCCCAGGCGATCCTGCAGCGGATTGCCGCGCCTTACCGCCTGGCCGGCGAGCTGGTGGTGGTGTCGGCCAGCATCGGCGTGGCGACCTGGCCCAGGGACGCCGACAACGCCGAGGCCCTGCTGGTGTGCGCCGACCAGGCGATGTTTGCCGCCAAGGCTGAGGGCCGCAATCGCTGGAAGGTCTTCTCGCAGGCGCTGCTGCAGGTGGAGCGGGAGCGCCTGCGCATCACGCAGGACCTGCGCACGGCGCTGGCATCCGGGCAGTTCGCGCTGCACTACCAGCCCATTGTCGATCTGCGCACCGGCAAGGTCTGCAAGGCCGAGGCCCTGATCCGCTGGGACCATCCGGTGCGCGGGCCGATCCGTCCGGCCGATTTCATTGCCGTTGCGGAAGAATCCGGCCTCATCATCGACATCGGCCGCTGGGTGCTGACCGAAGCGCTGGACCAGCTTGCGCGCTGGCAGGTGATGCTGGGCAAGGACTTCCAGATCTCGGTCAACAAATCACCCGTGGAGTTTAGCGCCCCTGCGAGCGGGCCCGAGTCCTGGTCCAGCATGATCGAGCGCAGGAACGTGCCGGTGGGCAGCCTTGTCATCGAGATCACCGAAGGCTCGCTGATGGAGCAGAACGCCGATGTCATGGACCAGCTCTCCCGCTTCCAGGCGGCCGGCATCGAGATCGCGCTCGACGACTTCGGCACCGGTTACTCGTCCTTGTCGTACCTGCGGCGCCTGGACATTGACTACATCAAGATCGACCAGTCCTTCATCCGCTCGCTGACGCGGGGGCCGGACGACGTGGCATTGTGCCACGCCATTATCAGCATGGCGCATGCGCTGCGCATACGGGTGATTGCGGAGGGTGTGGAGACGGAGTCGCAGCGGGACATTTTGGTGGCGGCCGGGTGCGATTACGGGCAAGGGCACTTCTTTTGTCCGCCGGTGGAGGCTAGGGCGTTTGAGGCGTTTGTGAGTGCGGTGACTTGAGGCGAGCGGCGCCTTTCAGTAGGTTTCGGTGGTCGGGGCTTGAGCTTGACTGGACATCGAAACATCAACTTCAGCACAACCTCCAGGCCACAACCAGAACGGCGCGAGACCAGCTCGCGCCGTTTTACTGTCAGGCCTGCATTGCGCAGGCCTGTCCCTCGTCAAGCAAGCGCCTGCAGGCGATCAGCGCACCGGTCGATCTGCCGTTTGAGCGGCGCAATCAGGGCGTGCAGGCCGATGCTGTCAGGGGTATCGCCGGCCTGCAGGTCCAGCAAGGTCAGGACTGACTGGAAGCCTGCGCTGACGCGTAGAAGGTCGTCGCTGACTTCGAGGATGTGGTCCTCGAGGGTGACGGCTTTGCTGGTTTGCGGTGGGGCAGCCTTGGCGCGGCGGCGGAATTGGGCGCGGTCGACTTTGGCCAGGTTTTCGGCTAGCTGGGCTTGTTTTTGGGCGAGGGTGGGCTCTTGGGGAGCTGGGGTGGTGGGTTGCATTGCGAACCTCCTTGCATCGGTGATAGAGGCCCGCCGTCCGCTGTCAATCGGGTGGGCGAGCACGGAGCAGGGTTGACAGACCGGATGCAAGGACCGGCGAGCCCCGGGGGCTCCCCCGCCACTGCCCGCCCGTAAGGGTGCGCATAGGCGAAAGACGAGAGGATACCGCCTCGTGGCTCGTCCGGCTTGCATGGATTCAGGCTGTCAAACCTGGTCGACCATTGTGTTGGTGACGCTACCAGTCTCGCAGGACAACCCTCGCGGAGCTATGCGCGAACTCTCAAATTTTGGCGATCTGCTTGACAACAATGTGTCCGATTGCACGCCAATTGCTACCTGTGGCGGCGTCTGGCGGCCGGCTCGCAGCTATAGTTTTTCGTCCACTTCTCCCGCATGCCTAAGAATGACAGTGAACCGCTCTAGCGCGAGGGCGATCTCAATGAACCTCAAGGCAATCACATAGAAGATGCCCGCTACAGCCGCGGCTGTGTACCAAAGGAACAGCGAGAATGGATCGCTACCTGTGGACTTTGCCATCGTCACAACAACGGTTCCCAACAAGGGAATCAGCCCTACCTTCTCGAGGGCGCCAACGAACATTGCAACGCGTAACCGCGCGTCGGCTGCAACCGCGGCAAAATAGTCTTCCGCGAACCTGATTTGCTTTCGGGTATAGACACGGCGAACACTGCGAATGGTTTCGTACCAGCGAGCCATATTTTTCCCGACATCACGAAGCACATCCGTTTCCATCGTTTTCCATTCCCGGATCGTGCTTTTCGCGCTGGAAATAGATGCGATCACAGTGGCGACTACTCCCACCAACAACAGGCCCAGCGTCGCATAGTTGGATATCGGAATATTGAGGAGCGTAGTGGCGGTGTTCGCCACCCATCCCAGCGCGAGTGCGCCAATTCCGATCACCTTGGACAAGGCTCGCACTTGGGAGATCTCTTCGTTGCCCTCGATAAAGCCCTCAAGCCTCATCTGAAGAAGATCTGCCATTAATGCGTCCAGGGCA
This sequence comes from Cupriavidus sp. WGlv3, assembly GCF_023952475.1. Taxonomy (GTDB): domain Bacteria; phylum Pseudomonadota; class Gammaproteobacteria; order Burkholderiales; family Burkholderiaceae; genus Cupriavidus; species Cupriavidus phytorum. Next base: position 138,346 of record NZ_JALHRX010000007.1, on the reverse strand, counting down.
AAGGCATCCGAGCCTGCTGTTTGGATTCCCTTGGCGCCAACGCCCGCCACTACCTTTTGTTCTTGTTGTGACAATTGAATTCCTCGGCTGCTTGGTAGCGTCTGCGCGGCGCGTATTCGCTGACAGTCTATGGCTGCATAGTATCGTCAAAGTATGGGGTCAACGGCGACTTCTCTCGATCTCAGACTGCTGGCAGTCGAATACCGACACCGTCGTATTCGCGATAGCAATCTCGCACGGTCGGATGCAGACCAACGTGTCCATCATCGGTGAACCATAGAAGCCGGCAGTCGTAGAGCGCATGCAGGTCCTTGCGGAGGAGCACGCCATCGGTCACGTCGTTGTGGCCCAAACGCCAATTTCTGCCTCTCAAATGCGCCGCGTCAAGAGCTCTCACCACATCACAACCACTAACGACGCACCTTCCTTGACAAGCTTCAAAGATACGGCGTCGGAAGACCGCCTGATCCGGGCGAACTTCGACACTGACAAATTGAGCAGCCCTCGACTTAAGATCCCGCACGGGAGCGGCAGATTCTGGGGCAGGCTGTATCTCGGTCCGTTTCCAGTAGGCATATAAACGCCGTCGCTCTCCGTCGTTGCTCTTAACGCCGAACTCTGACACAAGGTCGACAACGCACTGACCATCTTCTGGCTTTACGAGCAACGCCGTGATGATCGGCTCACGAAGCTTTCGCGACTCCCGCCCCAGGACCTCGATCGCGCGATGCAACTCCAATTGGCTCATACCGAATGCCGCCATGGTGTCTAGGGGGGTCACTGTTCGTCGATGGCGAGCGACCGCGATTAGCCAGTCCCGTAGCACCGACAGTTCCGGTGAGTAACCCACCTCGACCGCTGTTGCCGCATTCCTAGTGGAATTGATATCCCGAATCTTGAACCCATCCAGTAGCGCCACAATGCGCGGTTGAACGTTCGGCCCCACATGCTTCGCGGGCATCAAGCCGGGTACCCAACCAGAGCCGAGATCTCGTAAGACGGCTGAGATGTTCTGCATGCGGCGCTCAAATGCCTTAGCGGAACGACCGAACTGTCCCTCTAACTCGCGATAGATTGCGCTTTTATTGACGCGTTGGCCCGCAAGGTAAGATTGAGCCATCTTCTTGTACGCGCCAACAGATGCAGCTAGCTCGGCATCGCTCCAGCCATCGTCCATGTTCTGATCCCCGCCTCGAAGTCGGATTTTCAGAATATTCTGACAGACAGGCGGAAAAAGCGCTGGGGGAACCGCAGACGCAGCCGGGCAAGACCTCCGTACGCCAAAGTTGGGGAAAGATTAAGGCAGGAAAATCAGCCCCACAATCGCTTGGCAGGAACTAGGAAATGGCTGAGAGAACCGATGCGGGGGCCTGGGCTCACGTCACCGAGAGCTCTCAGGCTTCGACTGTTCAACTGACTCCGGCGAGGCATCTGGCCGCGAACCAGGTCGCCAACAGCAAACCAAGCGGTGCTCGTGTCCGCACACGAGGTTGCCAGCTCAGCAGAAACACGTTACCTTCAGTCGAAAGTTACGATTAGGATACAACAAGGCACCTAGTTGCTGTACCCCACAGAGGTCTCGCGCTTTATGCGTGATACTCGCTTTAGAAACCGATCTCCTCACAGCGGCGGCAATGCGAACATTGCAAATTCGCGTGGGTGAGGCCTGAGATACCATAGAGAGATGGCTTGGCTAACATCAGACCAGCAAGAAACCCTAGCATTAGTTCTTGAGCCTCGGCCCCTGCGAACGAAGAAGGGAAATCCTGCCATTCGAGACTTGTCCCTATACTCCAGCGAACTGAAATCGCTAATTCAAATTGCCACCCAAATCGAGGCGATCGAGTCATCCGGAAAAATTCTAGCGGATATTGAACGGACAAGGGATCGCTATTTTCGGACACTATCGATTCACGGCCTAGTAAAAGGTAGCCCTGCGGAACCGAAGCTTACCCCAGCGGCAGACATTATCATCGAAGGCCTGAAGAAATCACGCGATCCGTTATGGTGGAGAGAAAATCGGCATGAAATAGAAACACCTCTCTTTCGCAAGCAGGTAAGCAACATTCTCAGCATTGGCGAGAACGCGGTCACCACAGCGTTTAAGGCAGCATTTTTTAACGCCCAGACCTTTTTTGACACCGTCCCCGCGAACGCAGTCTCTTCAATCCTCGACGACCTTGATTTGCTAAAGCTTTTACAATTTATCAACTCGTCAGGCTATGAACCCGAGCGTCTATTTCGCCTGAGCAACGAGGAACAAACAGCTTTTTTCGACACGTATAAATTCGCCTCCACTTCATTAGCGAGCGCTCCAGCGCCAGAATCGCTCATCGAAGTCTCGACAAGAGATTATCTCAAAGCGGCACAACAATATCAAAGCGATGTTCGATTCCGTATTTCTGGTTTCCTACATGCATTTCACGAAGTCAAACTGGAAATGGGAGTCAGCTTTCCGCGCATCGACCCTTCTGAGAATTTCTATACCCAACTATCCAAATCCGGACACAGCTCAACAGCCGCGTCGCCGCTCGAAGCTAAAACCATCAAAACCCTGAAACACGGGCATCAACTTATTGTCGCAGGATGCCCAGGATCCGGCAAAAGCTACTATCTCGCACAATTGCTTGATGGCACTCAAGTTTTTCGCATCCAATTTCACGCAGAGACATCGTATTTTGACTTCGTTGGAAATTATAAGCCAACGCCACTATATGAGCTTACGAATCCCCCATTGGCGCTGATTAATGGCGACGGCACAGAGGCAACACATGGTCGCCCATACATCGACTATAAGTTTGTCCCGGGGCCATTTTCTTTAGCACTGAAGGAAGCATTGACTGACGCTGAAAAGAACGTCATTCTGCTAATTGAAGAGCTAAATCGGGGTAATGCAGCGGCAGTATTTGGAGACTTTTTTCAACTTCTGGACCGCTCCGCCGATGGAAGTAGCACTTACGACATCGAAGCTCCGGCAGATCTCGCTGCCTATTTAGTAAGAAACGGAGCCCTTCAGCCTGGACAACAACTCCGACTACCATCGAATCTCTATTTGTGGGCAACTATGAACAGTGCTGACCAAGGCGTCTTCCCCTTGGACACGGCCTTTAAGCGCAGGTGGGAATTTGTCTATAAGGGTTATTCTGAAGCGTGTAGGTATCCCAAGGAAGCATCATCGATCCAGTACGGCAAAAAAAGCTATGCATGGGACGATTTCCGCGCACGCATTAATCGGAAGCTGATTGAGCTTGGGATTCATGAAGACAAGTTGATAGGTCCCTATTTTCTCACGGAAAAGCAACTTACTGACCCTGACGCTATACTCAACAAGCTCTTTCTGTATCTTTGGGAAGACGTGCTGCGGTTCCGTCAGACTGAACTTTTTCAAGCCACCAGTTTCTCCGAAGTCGTAGACATCTGGAGTGCCGGCAGTGGCACACCACTGCTACTCGACTTTTCGGGCCTTACGGCCATTGAAACTGATGCCTCCACAAGTGTCCCGCTGATTGTTCCAGATAAAGCGGGATCGGAAAATGCGCCTGGACCTGCCGTGTAGCATGAGTATCTTAGTTCAACTTGACGGAGCGATAAAGGCTGAATCCTGCTGGCGGGAGATATTGAATTGCAACCACGCAGAGTTTCTGTCGCTGATTGAGCGCGGAATTTTCAGAAACGCGGATCAGGGCTACGAGCTTAGCTTTGTAGGCATTGTGGTTGGAAGAGAAAACATATTTTTCGGGGCACCCAAGTATTGGAATCCGCAGGACAAGCGGTTCTTGCTTATCGCAAAGATTCTGCGAACATATTTCAGCAGGTCTGCCAGCCGCAGGGCCGTAGACGAGACTGTTGAAAATCTGCACTTTGCGAGTGAAAAGCCGCTCCGAGAATTCGACGCCCTTCACACGCTGCTAGAATGGTACAAAAATCACGGTATATATACTCACGAACGAATCAGCAAAGGAAGTGTAGGCGACAGGGACGACTGGAGACGTACCTTGGCTGCAAAGACACCAATGATTTCTGGCAACGGGGTTTTGTATGCGCAGACGGTTTCCGTTAGACGAACACAAATTAGGAACGAAATCAGCGACCTCCAAGTGGCCATTCTCAGAAATTTGCTCGAAAAGTATGAGGTACCGATCCCCGAGGAGCTAGCCCAACGTTTTGCTGAATTGCGCCCGTCATTTACCAGTGAAATCAATAACTCAATGGCAGCACCGTACTTTATCCGGGTAATCGAAGATGAACGTAGGCGCACATTCCGAACCGATCAATTGGTTCTGCTGGATATATTATCGGAATTGCTTCGCATCTCGAGCGGTTTAAGTGGTAATCAGGCTCAGCAGTTCTTTGGAACCACAGCATTCTACTATGTCTGGGAGGACGCTTGTCGCTTGCTCTTTACGTCGCACGATGCGGATTCGGAAGGGGAAGAGCTTGCGCAGCCACTGTGGCACATCAGAGGCGATAACGGAAAAGCAAAGAAGATACTATCAGGCGGCGAGCAAAGGCCAGATGTATTAACGAAGCTAGATGGCTATCGCCTTATTCTCGACGCGAAATACTACTTCCCTTTTCCGCACTCAAAACCCGGATGGGGCGATATTGTCAAACAGCTGTTCTATCTGGAGAGCACTCCCTCAGATGACGGAACGAAGCGCATAAACGCCTTTCTGCTTCCCGACCCGAGAGTCGTCGACTTTAACTACGGTGGATCAGTAGTTGTTTCGCGAGGTCCCAAAGCTTTATTCTCTCCGATTGAGACATGGACCATCAATCCAGACCTAGTCTTCCAGCACTACCTACGCTTCACCGGACGCAAATGCAACGATCGAGTCCTGCAATTTATCGCGAGGAGAAATAACGTGCTTGAAGATATCATCAAGACCGAAACGTCGATTTGCACCTAGCGCAGATAAATCAACCGCTTTTTTTCGCATAGCGCGTTTCTTTACCCCCCAAAAGAGATATTCGTTTACCAGTTGCTTCTGCTCTCCGACGCGACTTTGATAGTTCCTTCGAACGTCTAATGCCGGCACCACCTCGCAATCAGAGAAGATGGTTCTATCCTCAAATATGGCGCGCAATTCTCGCAGCCCCTGGTCTGTTGGCTTGTCAACTTTGGACCAATGATTCCAGTGATTACGCCCGCTGTAATAACTCAAAACCACGTAGCGGGAATCGACATTATCAAATAAGGACCTTAGACTAGTCACAAATCTGTCCTTATAGCAAAAATCACTACTATAATCATCTTCAGGCTGCTGACCACGAACGTACTCGAGCTTCGACAAATACCCCGCCAACTCCTCCATAAAGGGAAACGCCGCAACGAAATTCAGCAAATGATAATAGGCGGTATATTGCCGAAAATTGTAAGGAGGGTCGATGTAGCAAACGTCATGCGGTCCAACCACAGATGAAAATGGAAGTGCATCGTTATTGGCAGCCTCGAACCGCCCCTTCGATGCAAAGGTTATTGGTAACCGAAGAAAGAAGTCCTGCTGGGCGTTTGGCCAAATTCGATTTCGATTAAAATCATGAAAAGTCCCGTTGACGTTTGCAGTAATCGTAATCTCCTCTAGAATACTGGTCATCAGCAAGAATGCCTCCGTTAGGGAAAGCTCTCCTTTTTGCCACCACCTCCTTATAGTTGGCAGAACCGCATCCAAAAATAGCGCATTCTCTCGCGAGAAGTAGTTTCTCTTACCGGCGGTCCCTCGCTGGCTTACGAAACAAGCTCGCTCGCCCCACTGTGTAAAATATTCCGTAATGGGCCCTGGCTTTGCATTGGCCTCCCCCAGCGATTGCAAATAAGCCAGAGTGCGTGCAAGAGGCAAGAGACTCCTCCACAGATCTGATGCAGACACATGGGAAGGAAGATATGCGCCACTTGCCCGCTTCGCCCCTCGCAGGAACTCGATGTGAATTCGCTCCATGCGGATTTCTTCCACACGACGCTTCGCTGTTACCTCGAATCTAGGGTACTCCCTCAGTCCGACATAAACTTGGCCAAGGACATAACTGAATCTATTTATGTCACCTAGCGCGACATCAAAATCCCTGGCCCGAAAATATCGAGATACATTAGTGGTCCCAGCAAAGAGATCCGATATGCTGCCGGCTCTTGGAGCTCGCTCCACAATAAAATTGTGAAGCAATGGCAAGATGGCCGTTTTGTTTCCGATGTATTTTTCCACGGTAATCCACCCCCACTTAATGCGTACAGATTAGGAACTTTTCAGCATTTTCCAATGAGCTCGCATTTAGCGATGCCGCATTTAGCTTTCTATGGATGTGATTATCCGGCTCATATAATTCCACATGGGAAAAATATTTCCCAGCGAGATTAACTAGATCCACCATGGACATAAGCCTTGGCCGATGCCCCTCATCTTCCTCAAAATGGGAGTATGAGAGCAAAAGCGATGCCTCTTTTTTTGCCAATCGCGAAAACATCGAGGCATATGCTTGAGCCGCGGCGCTAGGAATACAGAACGGAGATTGATAGCGACCAGCCCGATAAATACCCCGCATGACCCGACGCTGCCCCAGTCTGACGGTTTCGTCTAACGAGGGCTCGTCTCGGTGCACTAACGTTTCGAGTACATGATAGAAACGACTGTAGTGATCGATAGTGTATGGTGGGTCTGCATAGTAGACTTTGCAGTCTACTGGGTTCTCTAGGTAGCTCAGAACGTCGCCGCGTATTACCTGGTGGCTGAAGTCGTTCGGATTTGAATTATTCCCCCACTTCTTTGCCCAAGCCCGAAATACCTCCTCGACATTGAGATTTCTGTCTCGGAGAGTTCGTTGAAGTAATAGCGGCTGAATACCGCCATCAGCCTTAATAAGCTTGATCGGTTGCGCAAATTGCTTGCCCACGGTGTTCACAATTTCGCTAGCGACACTAAGTAGAACGCCCTTGAGCGAAGCCCCTATGTCTCGAGGCTGTTCTGCAATGGTCATGTAGAGGGCATCTAGACCGATTGTCTGCCAGTACGAAAAATATGGGCCACCGAAATAGTTTGTCGCTGTCGTACTGGATGCTAAAAGATTGGATGTGCTGACATTCGCCAATGTCGCTTCCATAGCCATTACTAGCTCTCGTGGGCGATTGTGCAATGGACATTGAGCGTTTGCCGCCAAGGAACCAGACTCAACGATTGCCGTTAGTGCGCTATAATTACCTTCCTTCGCGGCGGACAACGCTTGCTCCTCGTACCTCAGAAGCGGACTATATATCGCCGCCAAGTAAGAAGTAAGCTCAGAATATCGATTCCAAAAGGATTCGCTATCGGCATTCTCAAAATGCTCCTGCTTTCCGGAAAGAAGAGCAACTCCTAGCACCTCAGAATAACCTTGGATGTCGACAGCAATGATTGGATGCTCCCCACTTAAAAAATGACTCACAACCCCAGAACCGCAGAATAAATCTCCCACCGTTTCACCAGCGGATGCCATCCCCTGTATCAGAGTGCGGACGGTTGACACCAATCGAGCTTTGCTTCCAAGATACTGAATTGGGCGAAACACCTCACGATTGGCGGAGGGAAATACCTGCGCATCGCGTCTTGCCGCAACTTCCAACTTGTCAAGAGCCGCTACAAATTTGGCGGAGATTTTTGTTTTGCCAGCTTCCCACTTATTCACTGTTCCGGGTGCAATACCCAGCACCTGCGCGAGCTTTGTCTGCGATAGGCCAAGGCCGAGCCGAAGTGTTTTAATACGCTCTGAGTTCATAGATGTGATTATAAGCACATCTAGTGATGAAATGCACTCCTATCGCTCTTTCAAAACACTGATGTGTCATATCGTCCGCCTCCACGGGAGGCTGTGACCAAGCACTGGTACTGTATGCACATACAGTACGCCCGTCAAGAGCGCTGCGCGATACCTCTACACTATGAAGGCTCCCGTGGCTTTGGCGGACCCACAGCAACCCACACATTCCCCCGCTACCTTGCGCTGCACGTTTAGCATTTTTCTCGAAGATTCATTCTCACGAATGAACTCACGTTTGGTGTTGCGCTGCTCGGCAGAAGCATAGAATTGAGCGGCACCAAGATCGCGATAATATCCAACTATCACAAGTTAAGTCGGAATTCGTGGCATTGATTTTTAGCAGATTGACCAGCCCTCACAACGCAATAGCATATGATTATGCTGGGAGTGTACTGAAGGCGGATAGCGGAAAAGAAAAAGCCAACCCACTTTTGGGGTTGGCTTTTTCGCACGCCTACAAGGGATTGCGGCATTCAGGGAAAAGCCCAGAACTTGGCAAGCACTTCATCCCTAACGGTCGGTACATCAATCAAACATCAATATTCCGCGCCACCAACGCATTGCTCTCAATAAAGTTCCTTCGCGGCTCCACCTCATCCCCCATAAGGGTGGTGAAGATTTGGTCGGCAGCAATAGCATCCTCAATCTGCACCTTCAGCAGTCGCCGCTGCGTAACGTCCAGCGTCGTCTCAAACAGCTGCTCAGGGTTCATCTCACCAAGACCCTTATAGCGCTGACGCGAAACGCCACGCTCAGCTTCCGCAAGCAGCCACTGCATTGCCCCGTGGAAATCATTAACAGTCTGATCGCGCAGCTTTTCCCCTTCACCACGCTGCACCTTGGTGCCTTCCGGGGTCAGACCCTGGAAAGTCTTAGCAGCATTGGAGAGGGCAGCGTAGTCAGCGCCATGAACAAAATCCGCATCCAGATGCGACAACCGCACGTTGCCATGATGACGCCGCGCAATCATCAACCGATGCTTATCCGTCTTCTCATCAAACTGCGCGTAGACATCAGCCGTACCGTCATCATTAACAGCCGCCCCAATCAACGTCTTGGCATGCATCTCAGCCAACTTGGCCTTCAACGCCACAGCAGACGCCTCAGCAGCAGCCGCGCTATCCAGATCCAGCGCCACCCCATCAGCAATCGCACGCAGGGCATCAGTATCAACAACCCGTGACAAGCGAGAAATCACCCCCTCAGTCAACTGATACTGCCGCGCCAACTCAGTCAGCGCCTCCCCATTGATCTCCGAGCCATCCGGCCGCACCAGCACAGCCTTCTCCATCGCCAGCTTCAGCAGGTAGGCATTGAGCTCAACATCATCCTTAATATACCGCTCTTCCTTCCCATGCTTGATCTTGTACAGCGGCGGCTGCGCGATATACACATACCCGCGCTCGATAATGTCCGGCATCTGCCGATAGAAGAACGTCAGCAGCAGCGTGCGGATGTGCGATCCATCCACGTCCGCGTCAGTCATGATGATGATGCGGTGGTAGCGCAGCTTGTCCAGGTTGTAGTCGTCCTTGCCGATGCCGGTGCCCAGCGCGGTGATCAGCGTCAGCACTTCCTGGCTGGACAGCATCTTGTCGAAGCGGGCGCGTTCTACGTTCAGGATCTTGCCCTTGAGCGGCAGGATGGCCTGGAACTTACGGTCGCGGCCCTGCTTGGCGGAGCCGCCCGCGGAGTCGCCCTCGACCAGGAAGAGTTCGGACTGGGCGGGGTCTTTTTCCTGGCAGTCGGCTAGCTTGCCGGGCAGGCCCATGCCGTCCATCACGCCCTTGCGGCGGGTCATTTCGCGGGCCTTGCGGGCGGCTTCGCGGGCGCGGGCGGCGTCTACGATCTTGCCGCAGATGGTCTTGGCGTCGGCGGGCGTTTCCAGCAGGAAGTCGGTCAGGGCCTTGCTGACCAGTTCTTCCACGGGCAGGCGCACTTCTGACGAGACCAGCTTGTCCTTGGTCTGCGAGCTGAACTTGGGCTCGGGCACCTTCACGGACAGCACGCAGGCCAGGCCTTCGCGCATGTCGTCGCCGCTGGTTTCTACCTTGGCCTTCTTGGCGATCTCGTTTTCTTCGATGTACTTGTTGATGACGCGGGTCATCGCGGCGCGCAGGCCGGTCAGGTGGGTGCCGCCATCCCGCTGCGGGATGTTGTTGGTGAAGCAGAGCACCTGCTCGTTGTAGCCGTCGTTCCACTGCATGGCGACTTCCACGGCGATGCCGTCTTTCTCGGCATTGGCGTAGAAGATGTTGGGGTGCAGGGTGGTCTTGGCGCGGTTGATGTACTCGACAAAACCCTTCACGCCGCCGGAGAAGGCAAAGTCTTCTTCCTTGCCGGTGCGCTGGTCGACCAGCTTGATGTGGACGCCGTTGTTCAGGAACGAGAGTTCGCGGATGCGCTTGGACAGCACCTCGTAGTGGAACTCGACGTTGGTGAAGATTTCTTCATCCGCCAGGAAGTGGACTTCGGTGCCGCGCTTGTCGGTGGCGCCGGTGATCTTCATCGGCGAAACTTCGACGGGCTGGCCGTCGGGGCCTTCCACGGTCTCGATGATGCGGTTCTGCACTTCGCCCTTGGCGAATTCGATCAGGTGGACCTGGCCGTCGCGGCGCACGGTCAGGCGCAGCCACTTGGACAGCGCGTTCACGCACGACACACCCACGCCGTGCAGGCCGCCCGATACCTTGTAGCTGTTCTGGTTGAACTTGCCGCCGGCGTGCAACTCGGTCATGGCGATTTCCGCCGCGCTGCGCTTGGGTTCGTGCTTGTCGTCGAACTTGACCAGCGGCGGGATGCCGCGGCCGTTGTCGACGATGGAGATCGAGTTGTCGCTGTGGATGGTGACCTGGATCTCGGTGCAGTAGCCGGCCAGCGCTTCGTCGATGGAGTTGTCCAGCACCTCGAACACGAGGTGGTGCAGGCCGGTGCCGTCGGAGGTGTCGCCGATATACATGCCCGGGCGCTTGCGCACCGCCTCCAGGCCTTCCAGGATCTGGATCGAGGAGGCTCCGTAGGTGTTTTCCTGTTGCGGATTCTGCTGTTCGGTCATGTCTTTCCTACTTACGGCGAATGCGGGATCGGGGCCGGGCGGGCATGGCTGGCATGCCGGCGGCGGGGCGCGATGGGTCCGCATGGCGGGTTACTAAAAACGGCAAAAGGGGCGGATCGTCGTAACGATCCTGCCCCCGCGGCGGGATATTCATCCCCTGGACGTACCGGCCGGGGCCGGGTGTCGTAGCGTGCCGTTTGCTGCTCCGGTTGTTGTCTGCGCTGGTTGTGGCACAGGTCCTGTCACCGGATCATCAGATGCGCATCGGCATGACGACGTACTTGAAGTTGTCGTCGTCCGGCACGGTGATCAGCGCACTCGAATTCGAGTCGCCGAGGCTGACCTGCACCTGCTCGGTCTTGAGGTTGGCAAGCACGTCGAGCAGGTAGGTCACGTTGAAGCCGATATCGAGCGCGTCGCCCGAGTAATCGAGTTCCAGCTCTTCCTGCGCCTCTTCCTGGTCGGCGTTGGTGGAGCTGATCTTGAGCATGTGCGTGTCGAGGATGCAGCGCACGCCCTTGAATTTGTCGGTGGTCAGGATCGCGGTGCGTTGCAGCGCCTGCTGCAGCTGCACGCGGTCGATCGCGAAGGCGTTCTTGTAGCCCTTGGGGATCACGCGCTGGAAGTCCGGGAACTTGCCTTCGACCAGCTTGGAGATCAGTTCGATATTGGCGAACGTGAACTTGACCTGGTTGGCGGCCAGCTGCACCGTGACCGGATCGTCGTTGTCTTCCAGCAGGCGCTGCAGTTCCAGAATGGTCTTGCGCGGAATGATGACTTCCTGGCGCGAGCCGACACCAGCGGCTTCGTTTTCCAGCTCGACGCCGCAGTAGGCCAGGCGGTGGCCGTCGGTGGCGACTGCCATGACCTTCTTGCCGTCCACCACCAGCAGCATGCCGTTCAGGTAGTAGCGGATGTCCTGCTGCGCCATGGCGAAGTGGACCATCGCCAGCAGGTGCTTGAAGGTCTTCTGCGGCAGGCTGACGCTGGCGTTGAATTCGCTGGCTTCGGCCACGGTCGGGAATTCTTCGGCGGCCAGCGTCTGCAGGGCAAAGCGGCTCTTGCCGGATTGCACGGTCATGCGCTTGTCGTTGAGCGACAGGGCGACGTCGCCGTCGGGCATGGCGCGCAGGATGTCCAGCAGCTTGCGCGCGGCCACGGTGGTGGCAACGCTGTCATTGCCGACGCCGCATTCGGCATGCGTGGTGATCTGGATTTCGATGTCGGTCGACAGGAAGGATACGTTCGACCCGGACTTGCGAATCAGCAGGTTGGCCAGGATCGGGAGGGTGTGGCGGCGCTCCACGATGCCGCTCACGATTTGCAGCGGACGCAGCAGGTTGTCTCGCGAGGTTTTGACCAATTGCATTGAATTTATCCTTCGTCGTTTGTAATCGGCGACCGCAGAACGCAAACAACTCCAAATTCACTTAGGAATCAAGGAGTTAATGTGCCATTGTACCAAGGATAAGCCGCTGCGGTGAAGCGGGGCGGGACCGGCCGGCGGGCCAGCTGTGCCCAAAAAGCCACGCTGGCGCCAACCGTTCTTGCCATCCCGTCCCGACTCACCGCAAAGCCTTATCAGTGGCCACTTTCCGGACACTTGCCCCGGCGACGCTGACGTTAATTCCCCAGGCGCCACGGGATGTCCGTGGCGCGCACCCTACAGTATGCCAGCCCGGCGGGGCTGGCCCTTCAAAACGCCGTCCCGGGAGCCGCCCCGGGTACCAGCCGGCGATCAGCCCTTGAGCGTCTGCTCCAGCACGTGCAGCTCATGGTTGAGCTGCGCATCCTTGCTGCGTTCGTCGGCAATCTTGCGCACGGCGTGCAGCACGGTGGTGTGGTCGCGGCCGCCGAAGAGTTCGCCGATCTCCGGCAGGCTCTTCTGCGTCAGCTCCTTGGCCAGGTACATCGCGATCTGGCGCGGCCGTGCAATATTGGCAGGCCGCTTTTTCGAATACATGTCAGCGACCTTGATGTTGTAGAAATCCGCGCAGGTCTTCTGGATGTTCTCGACCGAGATCTGGCGGTTCTGCACGGTCAGCAGGTCCTTCAGCGCCTCGCGCGTCACCTCGATGGTGATGTCCTTGCCGTGGAAGTTGCTGAACGCCAGGATCTTGCGCAGCGCGCCTTCAAGCTCGCGCACGTTGGAGCGCAGGTGCTTGGCAACGAAGAAGGCGACCTCTTCCGGAACGTTGACGTTCTCGGCGGCGGCCTTCTTCATCAGGATCGCCACGCGCATTTCAAGCTCGGGCGGCTCGATCGCCACGGTCAGGCCGGAATCGAAGCGCGAGATCAGGCGGTCGTCGATGCCGGTGATTTCCTTGGGGTAGGTATCGCTGGTGATGATCACCTGCGCCCGGTTGGCGATCAGGGCCTCGAAGGCATAGAAGAACTCTTCCTGCGTGCGGTTCTTGCCAGAGAAGAACTGGATATCGTCGATCAGCAGCAGGTCCAGCGAGTGGTAGTAGCGCTTGAACTCGTCGAAGGCCTTGCGCTGGTACGCCTTGACCACGTCGGACACGTACTGCTCGGCGTGGATGTAGCGGATGCGCGCGCGCGGGTTCTCCATCAGCATGTGGTTGCCGATGGAGTGGATCAGGTGGGTCTTGCCCAGGCCCACGCCGCCGTACAGGTACAGCGGGTTGTAGGACTTGCCCGGGTTGTTGGCGACCTGGATCGCCGCGGCCCTTGCCAACTGGTTGGCCTTGCCGGTGACGAAGTTGTCGAAGGTCAGGATCGGGTTCAGGCGCGAGCGCTCGTGGACCGTGTCGCTGGGCTGGTGGCCGGGCATCTGCGCGGCGTTGCCCATCGCGGCATGCGGATGCTGGCCCTGCTGCGGCGCGCGGTAGGAGCGGGCGCTGGCTTCGGCGGGATCCATCTGGACCACGTCGATCTCGCCCAGGTCGGCGTTGTGCTGCGGGTGGTGCTGGCCGGGATGCTGGCCCATGCCCTGGCCACGCGCGCCGGCCGGAACCGGGGCGGCAGACGGCATGCCGGCGTGGTTGCCTGTCGGGTGGCCATATGGCGGCTGTCCCAGGCCATACGCGGCCGCGCTCGGGTAATCGCCATAGCCGGGCTGCGCCGGCTGGCCAGGCATGGCAAACGGGGCCTGGCCGCCCATCGGCTGGCCGGGCTGGGCGCCGGGATAGCCGCCCATGCCCGTACCCGGTGCTGCGTGATGTTCCATGCGGTCCATGCCGCCCGCGCCCATGCCGGGCTGGGCCGGCTGCATGTAGGCAGCGGCGCGGCCCGACGCGGCGGGATCGAGCACGAACTGGACACTGACCTGCGCTTCCCAGTATTCGCAGGCGAGGGCGGTGATGCGCCCCGAAAACTGACTCTTGACCCAGTCGAGCTTGAAACGGTTGGGCGCAGCAATCCGCAGCGCATGCGTTTCTTCATCGAACGCAACGGGCGCCAGCGGCTTGATCCACGTTTTGAACTGTTGCGGCGTCAGCTCGCGCTCGAGTTGCGCGGCTGCCGCCTGCCAGAAATCTTGCATTGTTTGTTGTTGGCTAATCGCACCCGGCGCCGCCTTGCCAGCGGCACCGGGTACGCCACGGGCGGCGTATGCGCCGCGTAGTCCGGGCCGCCTCGGCTGTATTGGGAATCCATTTCCCACGGTCGAGGCCACCGCGGCATGCCATGCCGCCGCCAGCGAGCTTTCCGGCTCGCCGCACTGGCGTGCGTAAGTCATGCGTTATCGCGGTGGGGGGCCCGGGTTGCGCCTGCGCCACGCAGCCCGTGTTGTGTTTGGACCCGGATTGTACCCCCGCCCCTGAGTTATCCACAAAGGATAAGTCTGTGGACAACTTGTGCAAATGCAGTGGATTGATGTGCACAACCCCTGCTGTGGCGCGGGTTTCCGGGGTGCGGAAAACGGCAAAAATTCAGGCAAAACAGGGACTTCGCCTGTGGATGGATGCAATAGAGGTGCCCCTCGGGTCACACGCAGTTACCCACTGGTCGTTGTGGACAATGGGCCACCACGGGGCACATGGCGGTGTGGCAATTGTGCCGGTGCACACAGGCCTGCGCCTTGACATCGCCGCTGAAACTGGGTTAAATGCCGGGTTCTGCGATGCGGCAGGGGATCACGTATGCGCATCGCCGGGTCTGGCCTGTTCGTGCCGTCCGCGCCCACAGGCCACGCCTGCATCGCGCCGCCGGCCGGCAGCAAGACAGAACCAGAATCGTCGGCAACACCGCGGCAGTTCCTTGCCAGCGGCAGCCCCATGCGAACCATACGCGGCGGCCACGGCTCCCCGGCACCGGCCGAAGTCAGGCGCGCCCAGATCAACCAGAGAGTGCAACATGAAACGTACCTACCAACCTTCCGTTACCCGCCGCAAGCGCACCCACGGTTTCCGTGTCCGCATGAAGACCCGCGGCGGCCGTGCCGTCATCAACGCACGCCGCGCCAAGGGCCGCAAGCGCCTGGCCATCTAAGGGCCGGGCGACCGGTCCGGACCGCGGCAACGCGGTCCAGGCCAACCGCCTCGCTGTCCGGATGGCCGGTAGCTTGCCGCAGGGTGCAGTGTTCCCGCTAGCTTTGCCAGGCGTGTCTACCTTTGCCTTTCCCAAAGCCGCGAGGCTGACAAAGACGGATGAGTTTTCATCCGTTTTTGCTTTGCGGCCCCGGCGGCGCAGCACCCACTTCGTGCTCTATGTACGCGCCAATGACCGGCCGGAAGGCCGCCTGGGCGTGGTGGTGGGCAAGAAGTTTGCGCCACGCGCCGCCGAGCGCAACCTGGTGAAGCGCATGGCGCGCGAGCTGTTCCGCCAGCGCCGCGAACACCTGGCCGGGCGCGACGTGCTGCTGCGCCTGCAAGCGAAGTTTCCGCGCGCGGAATTTGCGACGCGCGCGGCGGTCCGAAGGGCATGCGCGGCGGAAATCGCCAGCCTGCTCGAGGTAGCGGCCAGGCCACTGCCGCCACCCGCGCCGCCTGCCTCGCCCCCGGCGCCGCCCACCGCGGCACCACCGGCGAGCCCCTCGCAAAGCCAGCCACCAGGCCAGCCAGCCTGACCGCCCCGCCATGAAGCGAATCCTGCTAGCCCTGCTGCGCGTCTACAAGATCGCCCTCAGCCCTTACCTGGGCTCGCAGTGCCGCTTCCTGCCGACCTGTTCCGACTACGCCCGCGACGCCATCGTCCATCATGGCGCCGCGCGCGGCAGCTGGATGGCCGCCTGCCGGCTGTGCCGCTGCCATCCTTTCGCGCAAGGCGGGTATGATCCCGTGCCGGGCACGGAAGCTGACACGCCGGTCCATGCCGCCACAGGCCGTGCGCCCGTGGCAATCCGTCTGCCCAGACCCTGATTTTTCCGACCACAGCCAGACATGGATATCAAACGCACCATCCTCTGGGTCATCTTCTCGATGTCCCTCGTGCTGCTCTACGACAACTGGCAACGCGCCAACGGCCATGCGTCGATGTTCTTCCCGAGCGCGACGCAGCAGCAGGCCGCTTCGGCGCCGGCCGCCAGCGGCGCTGCCGCGCAGGGCGACGTGCCCAAGGCCAACGTCCAGCCCGGTGCAGCCGCACCGGCCGCTGGCGCCGCGCCGCAAGCCGCGGCCCAGCCCACCGGCGAGAAGATCGTGGTGACCACCGACACGGTGCGCGCCGAGATCGACACCGCCGGCGGCATCGTGTCGCGCCTGGAGCTGCTCAAGGAGCATGAGAAGGACGGCAAGCCGGTGGTGCTGTTCGAGCGCGACAACGTGCGCACCTACATGGCGCGCTCGGGCCTGATCGGCGGCGACCTGCCCAACCACACCACGCTGTTCACCGCGGCCCCGGGTCCGCGCACGCTGGACGGCGCCGACCAGCTGCAGGTGGTGCTGACCGCCGAGAAGAACGGCGTGAAGCTGGTCAAGACCTACACCTTCCGCAAGGGCAGCTACGTGGTCGACAGCAAGTTCGACGTGACCAACGCGGGCACCGCGCCGGTCTCGCCGACGCTGTACCTGGAACTGGCGCGCGACGGCAGCAAGGTCGAGCAATCGCAGTTCTACAGCACCTTCACCGGTCCGGCGGTCTACACGGACGCCGACAAGTACCACAAGATCGACTTCGAAGACATCGCCAAGGGCAAGGCCACCGTGCCGGCCGCCGCCAACAACGGCTGGGTGGCGATGGTGCAGCACTACTTTGCCTCGGCGTGGATTCCGCAGACCGGCAAGGAGCACAGCTTCTACGTGCAGCAGATCGATCCGAACCTGTACCGCGTGGGCATCCAGCAGCCGCTGGGCGAACTGGCCCCGGGTGCGAGCGTGAGCACCGATGCGCGCCTGTTCGCCGGCCCGCAGGAAGAGCACATGCTCGAGAAGATCGCCCCGGGCCTGGAGCTGGTGAAGGACTACGGCTGGCTGACCATCCTGGCCAAGCCGCTGTTCTGGCTGCTGGAGAAGCTGCATGGCTTCCTGGGCAACTGGGGCTGGTCGATCATCGCGCTGACGGTGCTGATCAAGCTGGTGTTCTTCCCGCTGTCGGCGGCAAGCTACAAGTCCATGGGCAAGATGAAGGACCTGCAGCCGCGCATGACGTCGATCCGCGAGCGCTACAAGAACGACCCGCAGAAGATGAACCAGGAGATGATGGGCCTGTACCGCACCGAGAAGGTCAACCCGCTCGGCGGCTGCCTGCCGATCGTGATCCAGATCCCGGTGTTCATCGCGCTGTACTGGGTGCTGCTGTCGTCGGTGGAAATGCGCGGCGCGCCGTGGCTGGGCTGGATCAAGGACCTGTCGGTGCCGGATCCGTTCTACATCCTGCCGATCGTGATGGCCGTGTCGATGTTCGTGCAGACCAAGCTGAACCCGACCCCGCCGGATCCGGTGCAGGCCAAGGTGATGACGATCATGCCGCTGGTGTTCTCGGTGATGTTCTTCTTCTTCCCGGCCGGCCTGGTGCTGTACTGGGTGGTGAACAACATCCTGTCGATCGCGCAGCAGTGGCAGATCAACCGGATGCTGGGCAAGGGCAAGGCCGCGGTGGTGGCCAAGAGCTAAAGCCTGTTGCAAGAAGCGGTGATGGAAAGCCCGGCAGAGATTGCCGGGCTTTTTGTTTTTGCTGAGGCTGAGGGCTTGTGCAATCTCGACGGTTTGCTCCCCTCTCCCGCGAGCGGGAGAGGGGCAGGGGGAGAGGGCAGGCGCTGGCATACCGACGCGCTTCACTTCGTGGACACTCCGGCCCTCTCCCCCACCCCTCTCCCGCAAGCGGGCGAGGGGAGCCTTGTTCCGGCGGCGTTGGCTGCGGCAGGCGTATCCTACTGGCCTGCCTCAACGTCAGGAGACCCCCATGAGCTGGTCCGCCCACCAATACGTCGCCTTCGAAGACGAACGCACCCGCCCGGTCCGTGACCTGGTGGCTGCCATTCCCAACGAGATCGCGCGCAGCGCGGTGGATATCGGCTGCGGCCCCGGCAATTCCACCGAGGTGCTGCTGGCGCGCTATGCCGGTGCCTCGGTGACCGGGCTGGACAGCTCGCCGGACATGATCGACGCCGCGCGCAAGCGCCTGCCCGACGTGCAGTTCCGCGTGGCCGACATCGGCGCCTGGGACGAGGCCGGCCCGTACGACGTGATCCTGGCCAACGCCGTGCTGCAGTGGCTGCCCGATCATGCCCGCTTGTTTCCCGAACTCGTCTCCAAGCTTTCCGAGGGCGGCACGCTTGCCGTGCAGATGCCGGACAACCTGGAAGAGCCCGCGCACCAGCTGATGCGCCGGGTGGCGGCGGAAGGGCCGTGGGCCGAAAAGCTGGCCGGCGCCAGCAAGGCCCGCGCCGAACGCGCGCCGGCGCGCTGGTACTACGAGCTGCTGCGCCCGCTATGCCAGCGCGTGGACGTGTGGCTGACCACCTATCACCATCCGCTCGCCGGCGGCGCGGCCGCGGTGGTGGAGTGGTTCAAGGGCAGCGGCCTGCGCCCGTTCCTGCAGCCGCTGGACGAGGCCGAGCGCGCCGCCTACCTGGCGCGCTACCAGACCGAGATCGCCAATGCGTACCCGGCGCTGCCGGACGGCTCGGTGCTGCTGCCGTTCCCGCGCCTGTTTATCGTCGCGACGCGCTAACAGGCGTTACGCGGGACGATCATGGATGGCTTCCTTGGTCGAGGTGGGAGCGAGAGGATCTCAGGCCAGGTCCAGCACGCTCATGGTGGCGTTGAGCCGGCTGACCAGCACGGATTCGCCGTGGACATCGGCAAACACGTCGGCCTCGACCACGATGATGGAACGGCCGGACTTGAGCACGTCGGCGCGGCAATGCAGCCGTTCGCTGCGCACGGCACGCAGCAGGTTGATCTTGAATTCGGCGGTGACCACGTGCTGGCCGGCTTGCAGGATGGTCGAGGCCGCCGCGCCGGCGGTGTGGTCGGCCATGGTGGCCTGCACGCCCGCGTGGACGATGCCGCCGTGCTGCAGGTGGCGCGCCGTGATTGCCAGCGTGGACTCGCACCAGCCGTGACCACACTCCGCCAGCGCGATGCCGACGTCGTTGACGAAGGCGGCCTGGCGGAAGCCGGCCTCGATGGTGTCGCGCAGCAGCAGCCGTTCCTGTTCGGTGGTCATGGCGGTTCCTCGTGGGTCGGGGCACTGGTCCCGGCGGATCTGCGCATTCCAGCGTGAAGGGCGCGGCCTGTCAACCGACCGAAAGCGGCGCTGGCGCCGCATGCCGCCCTCGCGCGTGCTGTCGCCTACACTGAAGGCATCTGCGTCCCGCGTGCGCGCCTGACCGCATGCAGTCCGCCATGAACGCCGACGCCCCTTCTCCCAAACTGCGCCGCAAGGCGCGGCCCGCTGCTGCCTTTGCCGCCCTCGCGCAAGCCGGCCTGGCGCGCATCGACGCGTGCCTGGAGCAACTGCAGCACCGCGACGACCCGGAAGACCTGCACCAGTTGCGCATCGCCCTGCGCCATGCGCGCGCGGTGGTCTGGGCCATGGGCCCGGCCCTGCCGCGGCAGGAGCGCGACCGCTGGAAGCGCGACCTGCGCACGCTGGCGCGCGCCACCAGCGCGGCTCGCGACTGGGACGTGTTCCTGGCCGAGACCGTCGGCCCGGCCCGCGAACAGGAGCCGGACGACACGGTACTGGCCGCCATTGCCGACACCGCCCGGCAGCGCCGCAACGCCGCGCGCGAAGCGATGCTGGCGGCGCTGGCTACCTACCGCGACTGGCCGCTGCCGGCGCTGCATCGCGATCTGGCGCACCTGGCGCATCTTGCCGGCCGCGCCCGCAATGACCGCGCCCGCCTCGCGTCGTTTGCACGCCAGCGCGTGCGCCGTGGCCGCAAGCAGCTGCGGGCGCTGGCCAGGAACGCGCGCGATGGCGATCCCGTCGCGGTACACGCGCAGCGCATCGCCGGCAAGCGCCTGCGCTACGTGATCGAGGCGCTGGCGCCGGTGCTGCCGGCGCGCTATACCAGGCGCCTGCATCGCAAGCTGGTCAAGCGGCAGGCCCGGCTGGGGCGACTGGTCGACGGCATCGTCGCGCGCCGCCTGCTGGCCGAGTGCCTGGAGCTGCAGGCGATGCCGGACGATATGCCGCCGCCACTGCCCGGCACCAGCTGACCACTCCGCCTGCCATGGCGGCCCCGCCCACCAGGTGCCACGCGAACCGCACCCGCGCACCCGATCTGCGACAATACCGCCATGACTGCTCCCCAGCTTCCCATTGCCGCCATCGCCACCGCGCCCGGGCGCGGCGGCATCGGCGTGGTGCGCGTGTCCGGTCCCGATGTCGGCCCCGTGATGCGCGCCGTCTGCGGCCAGGCACTGAAGCCGCGCCACGCCACCTACCTGCCGTTTCTCGATGGCAACGGCAAGGTCATCGACCACGGGCTGGCACTGTATTTCCCGGCCCCCAACTCCTATACCGGCGAGGAAGTGCTGGAGCTGCAGGGCCACGGCGGCCCCGTGGTGATGCAGATGCTGCTCACGCGCTGCCTGCAGGCCGGCGACGGCATCGGCCTGCGCCTGGCCGAGCCCGGCGAGTTCACGCGCCGCGCCTTCCTCAACGACAAGCTCGACCTGGCCCAGGCCGAGGCCGTGGCCGACCTGATCGAAGCCAGCACCGAGGCCGCGGCGCGCTCGGCCGCGCGCTCGATGGAGGGCGAGTTCTCCAACGCCATCCGCCAGCTGGTGGACAAGGTCATCCACCTGCGCATGCTGGTGGAGGCCACGCTGGATTTCCCCGAGGAAGAGATCGATTTCCTGGAGCAGTCCGACGCGCGCGGCCAGCTTGCCACCATCCGCGATGAACTTGGCGCGGTGCTGGCGCAGGCGCGCCAGGGCGCGCTGCTGCGCGAGGGGCTGTCGGTGGTGCTGGCGGGCCAGCCCAACGTGGGCAAGTCGTCGCTGCTGAACGCGCTGGCCGGCGCGGAACTGGCCATCGTCACGCCGATTGCCGGCACCACGCGCGACCGCGTGCGCGAGACCATCCAGATCGACGGCATCCCGCTGCATATCATCGACACCGCGGGTCTGCGCGAGGACGCCCACGACGAAGTCGAGCGCATCGGCATCGAACGCACCTGGGATGCCATCCGCCGTGCCGACATCGTGCTGCACCTGGTCGACGCCACCGACTACCTGCGCCACGGCCTGTCCGAGATCGACGACGCCATCGACGACAAGCTCAGCGGCCAGCTGCCGCCGGGCGCGCCGATCGTGCGCGTGGTCAACAAGATCGACAAGGCCCCCGCGGTGGGCGAGATGATGTTCGGCGGCAACCGCCCGCACGTGGTCGCCGCCAACGGCCCCAACCCAACCGAGATCTGGATCTCGGCCCGCACCGGCGCCGGCATCGAACTGCTGCGCCGCGAGCTGCTGCGGCTGGTGGGCTGGCAATCCGGCAACGAAGGCACCTTCCTCGCGCGCGAACGGCACCTGACCGCGCTGCGGCAGGCGCAATCGCACCTGGACGTGGCCGCCGAACAAAGCCAGCGCCAGGCCCAGGCGCTGGACCTGTTCGCGGAAGAGCTGCGGCTGTCGCAGGAGCACCTGAACAGCATTACCGGCGAGTTCACCAGCGATGACCTGCTGGGGACGATTTTTACGCGGTTTTGTATTGGGAAGTAGGGCGGGGGGTCCAGATGTTCGAAAAGGCCAAGATCGCCTGTACCCAATCCGAGCATGAGGTTCCTGACCATTTCGGTGACATGACCAACATGGTCCAGATTGGGTCGCCTAAGCCATCGCTACCTCCATGCGCCTGACCCTCATCACCTTCGGCACCCAGGGCGACTGCCGCCCCATCGTCGCCTTGGCCCTGGGCCTGCGTGAAGCCGGCCACGACGTACTGATGCTGGGCGAACGCTCGGCCGCGCCGCTGGCCGCGGAGCATGGCATCGCGTTCGAGCCCATGGCCGGCGATATCCAGCAGACCCTGGCGCCCGGCGGCGCGCTGCACAAGCTGATGACCGAGGGCGGCAACGTGGCCGAGGCCACGCGCGCGTTCGGGCGCATTGCCGAGGACAACACCGAGGCGTGGATGGCGCAGCTGGCGCAGGCGGCGCGCGATGCGGATGCGATCGTGTTCTCGGGGCTGACGGCGTATGTGGCGCTGTCGGTGGGCGAGCAGCTTGGCAAGCCGGTGATCGCGGCGGGGATGTTCCCGATCTCGCCGACGCGGGCGTTTCCGTCGGCGCTGCTGCCGCCGCTCAGGATGCCGGGGTGGGCCAACCGCGCCAGCCATCACCTGATCAACTTCGTGCTGTGGCGGATGTTCCGCAATGCGACCAATGCGGCGCGGTCCCGGCTGTTCGGCGTGCCGGCGCGCAAGGCGATGTGGCCGGCGTTTCCGACGCTGTATGCGATGTCGCCGCACCTGGTGCCGCGTCCGGCTGACTGGCATGGCGACTGGCTGGTAACCGGGGCCTGGGCCCTGCCGCCGCAGCCGGACTGGCAGCCGGACGCACCGCTGCGCGACTTCATGGCCGCGGGCGAGGCGCCGCTCTATATCGGTTTCGGCAGCATGGCGGGCTTTGATCGGCACAAGGTGGTGTCGGCGCTGGTGCAGGCGGTCGACGGGCGGCGCGCGCTGTTCTATCCGGGTTGGAGCGGCATCGACGTGGGCGCGCTGCCGGCCAATTTCCATGTGGTGGGCGCGACCCCGCACGACTGGCTGCTGCCGCGCGTGGCCGCGGCCATCCACCACGGCGGTGCGGGCACCACGCATGCGGCGGCGGCGGCGGGCGTGCCGTCGATCGTGTTGCCGTTTGCGGGCGACCAGTTCTTCTGGGCGGGACGGCTGGCGGCGCTGGGCGTGGCGCCGCGGCATGTCGCCGGGCACAAGATCGATGCGCCGCGGCTGTCGGCGATGATCGCCTTCACCGAGCAGGCGGCCACGCGCGAACGCGCCGCCACGCTGGGCCGCGCGGTGGCGGCGGAGCGCAGCGTCGACCATGCGGTGGCGGCGATTGCGCGCTTTTGCGGCAGGCAGGGCGCATAATTCGCCCTTCGGCTTCCGCCATCCGCTTTCACTGACGCAGGACCTTCCCGATGTTGAACCGCACCCAGCAAATCCTCATTGCCATCGTCGCCGTGGCCGTCCTTGGCATGTTGTGGTTTGCCGGCAATGACCGCCGCGACGATGTTGGCGGCGCGGCGCCCGAGGCGCAGTCCGATGCGCAGGCCGCGGCCAGCGCGGTGCCGGCGAGCGAGGTGCGCGGCGTGCCGCGCAACGGCACGCTGGACCCGGTCAGCATCGACCCGCAACGCCCCGCCGACCGCCTGCCGCAGCTGCAGGCCGATGCGCTGCTGGCTGCCTACCGCAACAATCCCGGCCAGGCGGACCGCGACTACCTGAACCAGTACCTGATCGTCGAAGGCGTCGCCAGCGGCATCCGCCGCGACGGCGAGCAGGTCTTTGTCGATATCCGCACCAACGACCCGGGCGCGAATGTGCGCGCGCTGCTGCTGCCGCGCCAGATCTGCGGCCCGGCCGGGCGCGAGTGCGAAGTGGAAGCCCGCGCCACCATGGTGCGGCGCGGGCAGAAGGTGGCGGTGGAGTGCAACGGCGCGGGTCTGGCCGACGGCATGCCGCTGCTGCGCGACTGCCTGCTGCGCGGCGGCGCCAACTGATCGCACCCGCGACGATTCCGGAGTTACCCGCCATGCAATCCGTGCTGTCCGTCCTTGCCATCCTGATCATGGTGGCGACCCTCGTCGGCGTGATCTCGCCCGCCTGGCTCAGCCAGACGCTGTTCGGCGGCAAACCCGTGACACGGGTGCAGGTGGCGGTCATCGGCGTGTGCCTGGCCGCGCTCTGCCTGGTGCTGGTGGGCCGGCTGGCGCAAGGCGGCGCGGGCGGCTGAGGCGTCCTCCGCAACGCCACCCGCATCGCCAGAAGCGGCCGTTTTGCGCTTCTGTTTGCCCGATTGGATCGGCCTGCCGGCGCCTACAGTGTGAAGGTATGCGGTGGCCAATGCGCCTTGCCATGGCGCGCCGCCCAGCCATCCAGGACCTTCCATGAACCATGCACTGCTGGCGGCCTGCGCGGGCCTGCTGCTGACCGCCTGCTCGACCTACCAGGCCGTGACGCCGGTCGACCGCCTTGACCCCACCGATCCCGTGGTGGCGTTCCAGCTACCGGCCGGCGGCGGTCCGCTGGGCAACTACGGCGCCCACGGCACGCTGCTGTGCGTGGTGGTGAACCCGGTCAGCGGCAATGACTTTGTCGAGGATTTCCTGTCGTCGCTGCGGCGGCGCAATTTCGAGGTGAAGGTGCTGCAAGCGCAAACCTCGATCGCATCGTGCCCGATGGTGGCGCTGTACACCGCGCGCGGCGCCTGGTACTGGAACACCTACCTGAACAACGCCGACATCACCGTGTTTCTCAATGGCGACCGGGTCGGCAAGGCGATCTACAACGCCAACCGCAGCGCGGGCGGGCTGAACCTGAGCAACTTCGTGCAGCCGTCGTCCAAGCTCGATGAGCTGGTCGAGCAGCTGTTCCCCGGCATGCTGCCGCCTCCGCCGCCGGCGGACACGGTGGTCGCGCCGGCCGCCTAGCCCTTCTGCTTACCCCACCTGCAGTCAACCGGAGGGCCGCGCCATGAGCCTGTGCGCAGCATCCTGCCGGGCGCAGCCGCGCCCGGCCCAGCGTACCCGGGTCAGCGCTCCAGCCGGCCCAGGCGCACCACGGTCACGCCCGGGCGCAACTGGCGCAGCGACGGCATCACCAGCACGCAATCCGGATAAGGCGTCACCACCGGCGCGCCGTCGCGCCAGCCGATTACGGTCCCGGCCTCGGTAAAGGTCTCGAGCCCGGTGTAGGGGCCGGCAAAGCGGAAGTCCATGCTGGCGGCCACCACCGGCTCGGTCACGCGCACCACGCGCTGCGCGGCGGGCAGCGGCTGCAGCCAGCCGGTGGGCAGGTCGCTTGCATCGACGATGCCGGCATGCAGCAGGAAGCGCGCGGTGCTGTCCTGCGCCACCGTCACGGCGGCGGGCTCCCAGTGCTGGCCGCATTCGATCAGCAGCGCATTGCGCGGGCTGGCGGCATCGCCAAAGCCATCGTAGTCGCGCATGCGGCGGCCTTCGGGGTGGCCTTCGTCGACGATCACATCCGCCGGCGCACCGAGCGCGCGCGACAGGGCGATGCCTTTTTCCAGCGGACCGGAGACGATCAGCGGCCGGCTTTTCTCATGCATCGAATGCAGGTCCAGCAGCAGGTCGACGGTATCGATCACCGGCCGCATCGCGCGTGCGCGGCGCAGTTCCGAGGAATCCAGGCTGGCGTCATCGAGCACCTTGGCGGTCCACACCCGGTTGAAGTCCTGGTCGACGAAGCGCGAGGCATCCGGGCTGGCGGGATTGAAGCGGTGGTACGCATCGACGTTGGCAAAGGCCAGCGTCAGGCGCCCGCGGCGCGGGCGCAGGCCGTGGTCCAGCAGCGCCTTGACGGCGATGGCGCCGCAGACTTCGTTGCCATGGGTCAGCGCGTTGACCATCACGTGCGGGCCGGGCTGGCCGCTGTCGAAGCTGTAGAGGTAGGGGATGCCGGTGTTGCCGGCGGCGTAGGGACGGATGTCGGGGAAGGCGACGTCGACGGGGTAGGCTTCGACGGGTGCGGTGGGCTGGTGGGTCATGGAGTCGGTGCGTTCAGGGTGCCTGGCGGGTCGGTGCCTGCCAAGTCGTTGTGATAGGGACAGGGAGTTTGCGGGGCCGCCGCGGCATGGCAGGCGCCGGCCCTCTCCCCCTTACTGCTGGATCCCCGCCGTCTGCACGATGGTGCGATAGCGCCCGGTCTCGCGCTTGATAAAGCTGCCGAACTGCGCCGGATTGGCGGGCGCCACTTCCACGCCGGCCTCGGCCAGCTTCTTCTTGACGTCCGGCATCGCCAGCACGGCCTGCATCTCGGTGTTCAGGCGCTCGACCACCGGCTTGGGCAAGCTGGCCGGGCCCATCAGGCCGAACCACACGCCCATGTCCACGCCCTTGAGCGCCGGCGTCTCGGCCAGCGCGGGCACGTTCGGCGCCACCGGCGAGCGCTTGGCGCCAGTCACGCCGTAGGCTTGCACGCGGTTGGCCTGGATATGCGGCAGCGCCGACGACAGCACCATCACCGCCAGGTCGATCTGTCCGCCGAGCAGGTCGGTCGCCATGGCGGAGGCGCCCTTGTACGGCACATGCGTGATCTCGACCCGACCCTGCTGCTTGATCAGCTCGCCCGCCAGGTTCAGCGGCGTGCCGACGCCGGACGAGGCATACGACAGCTTGCCCGGCTGGGCCTTGGCCAGCGCGATCAGCTCGGCCGCGTTCTTCGCCGGCAGGCCCGGCTTGCCGACCAGCACCATCGGCTGGGTGCCGACGAAGGTCACCGGCGCCAGGTCCTTCTCGCCGTCATAGCGCACCGCCGGGTTGGTCAGGCGGGCGATCGACACTTCACTGCCCGAGCCCATCAGCAGCGTGTAGCCATCGGCTTCTGCCTTGACCACCTTGGACGCGCCGATGGTGCCGCCGGCGCCGCCCAGGTTTTCGATCACCACGCTCTGGCCCAGGCGCTTGCCCAGTTCCGGAGCGATGGTGCGGGCCACCAGGTCGACGCTGCCGCCGGCGGTGTAGCCCACCACCAGCGTGATCGGCTTGGTGGGCCAGGTGGCGGCGGCGGCGCTGGAAGCGGCGCCGGCGCAGGCGGCAAGGCAGAGTGCGGCAGCGGCCGCGCGCAGGGTGGTCTTCATGGTATTGGCTCGGTGTCCCGGAATCATGGTTGTGGACCGATGTTAGAAGCGCGGCACCGGCGCGGCGTGCGGCTTTGGCAACCACGGTTGCCGATTTGGCAATGACGACGGAAGGCGCTTTAGCGCGGCGCCTGCACCGCGGCCTGCCAGAAGGCCTCGGCCAGCGGCCGCATCGGCGCGCGCGGGCGGTACAGGCGGATGTCGAGCGCCAGGTCGCCGCCATCATCCTCGCGCGGGGCCGCGATGGCGCGCACCAGCCGGCCGTCGCGCAGGTCGTCGGCAATCAGCCGCGCCGGCAGCCAGGCCAGGCCCATGCGCTGGCGCACCATCTCGTGCACCGACTCGGCAAAGTCGCTGACCGCGATCACGTCGAGGCGCGGCGCCAGCTTGCGGCGCGCGATCTCCTGGTTGACCATGCGCCCCAGCGTCAGGGTCTCGGCGTAGGCGATCATCGGCACCGGCCGGGCCGCGGTCTTGCCGGCGGGCTTGCCTGTCCCGAGCCGGTGCAGCGGCGCGCCGCGCGCGTCGGCGGCGCTGACGCACACCAGCCGCTCCACGCCGGCCAGGTGGAACTGGTAGCGCGCGTCGTCGAGCATCACCGGCAAGTCAGGCGGGCTGTAGCACAGCAGGAAATCGGCATCGCCCTCGGCGAACATCGCCAGCGCGTCGTGCATCGGGAAGGTCGACAGGCGGGTGCGGAAGCCGGCCGCCGCGGGGTCCTGGCGCAGCGCCTCGCGCAGGCTCGCGAGCCAGGCCGGCACCATCGAGCGCGCCAGCGTCTTGCCGGTGGCGATGGTCACGGTGCTGGCGTCGGCGCGATGCGCGGCGCGCAGCGCCAGGCGGGTGTCGTCGAGCGTGCGCAGCGCGCTCTGCGCCGCTTCCAGGAACTGGCGCCCCTCGGCGGTCAGGCGCACCGGGAAGGCGCTGCGGTCGATCAGCGGGGCGCCGGCCCAGACCTCCAGCGCCTGCATGCGCCGGCCAAAGGCGGGCGGGGTCACGTTGCGCAACTCGGCGGCGCGCGCGAGGCTGCCGGCCTGGGCCAGGCAGACGAAGTCTTCGAGCCAGCGGATATGCATGGGAAACGGGCGCTCGGGAGGTGGGGATAGGGGCAATGCCTTCATTATCGGCAAAACCCGCCGCCACTTTGCCTGCCGCGTTCCTCGGTTAGAATTTTTCGCATGACACTGACCCGGCGCCGCCAACCCTCGTCTTCGCCCCGCCAGGGGTCCGCCGCATCCGGACCGGCGCCCGCCCCGGAATACACCATCGACGAACTGGCGCGCGTGGCCGGCACCACGGTGCGCAACGTGCGCTCGTACCAGGACCGCGGCCTGATCGATCCGCCGCAGCGGCGCGGGCGCGTGGGCATCTACACCCAGGCGCACCTTGGGCGGCTCAAGCTGATCCACCACCTGCTGGCGCGCGGCTACACGCTGGCCAATATCACCGAGCTGCTCAAGGCCATCGTCGAAGGGCACGACCTGCGCTCGATCCTGGGGCTGGAAACCGCCATCAGCAGCCCGTGGACCAACGAGACCCCGCGCCACTACTCCTACCTGGCGCTGGCGCGGCTGTTCGGCCGCGCGATCTCGCGCCCGGCGCTGGCCAAGGCGATCTCATTGGGGCTGCTGGAACCGGACGGACCGGGCTACCTGGCGCGCAGCCCGCGCGCGCTGGCCGCGGGCGCCGAAATCGCGCACGCGGGCTTTGCGCTGGAAGACGTGCTGGAGATCATCGCGCAGTCGCGCGGGCATTTCCAGGCGGTGTCGGACCAGATCGTCGCCACCGTGGTGCGCGAGCTGGACCGCTTTGGCGAGGGCAAGCTGCCGCCGCCGCAGGACGTGCCGCGGCTGGTCGACATCCTGTGGCGCATCCGCCCGCTGGCGCTGGTGATGGCGGAGACAGAGATGATGCGGGCGCTGGAGATCTCGGCCAACAAGTATCTGGGGGACCGGGTGGCGGCGATCATCGAGCATCTGCACGATGAGGAGGGCGGGGGCGCCAAACCGTAGCCCTCATCCACCCGTGCCGCCTATACCGCGACCATGTCGAAATCCGCTTTCGCCATGCCGCAGTCCGGGCAGCGCCATTCCGGCGGGACCGCGCCCCACGGTGTGCCGGGCGCGATGCCGTGCTCGGGCATGCCAAGCGCTTCCTCATAGACGAATCCACAGATACGGCACTGCCAGATGGTCATGCCGTCCCCCGCAGCGAGGGTGCGCGGGTGGAGACGCCGGCGGCGCGCGCGGTGTCTTCGATCTCCCGCACCAGCGGATCGATGCGGGCCAGCTCGGCGCGGTTGTCGTCGTCCCACGGATGGAAGCCGGGGCGGAAGTAGCTGAGCCACTCCGGGATCATGCGCGGCAGCGCGCCGGGAGATGTCCACAGGAAGCGCAGCGCGCTGCCAAACCCGCTCAGCTTGTTGCGGCAGCCCTTGTCGCCCATCACCAGCGCAATATGGAACACGAACACCATGGCCCAGAACGTCACCGTGGTGGTCAGCATGGTGAAGGTGCGCACGAAGTAGCGGTACGGCCCGGGCTTCATCACCGTGTTCCAGACGTCGTAGGCCACCGCCTTGTGCTCGGTTTCCTCCAGCGCGTGCCAGGTCCACACCTGCCGGTAGCCAGCCTGCGAGCTGGCGCCGAGATGACGCGGGTCCTTCAGCACGCCGCCGGCCAGCATCGCGGTGTAGTGCTCCAGCGCGATGGTATGCGCCAGCTGCCATGACTTGGGCAGGATCCTGCGCAGCAGGTCCAGCAGCCACCACACCGCGCGATCCAGCACCGCGGCGGGCAGGCCGGCGTCTTCCATCAGGCGGTTGTAGAGGATGTGCTCGCGCGTGTGCATCGCCTCCTGGCCAATAAAGCCGGCGATGGCGCGGCTCAGCTCGGGGTCCTGCACCTGGTCGCGGTAGTTGCGCACGCTGTCCATGAAGAAGCGCTCGCCGGCCGGGAAGAAGATCGACAGCGTGTTGAGGAAATGGGTGACGTGGCGGCCCCGCTCGTGCCAGTCGCTGATGCGCTCCGGCGGCAGGTGGGGATGCACGTCGCGGCGGACTGGCATCATGGCGGTCTCCTTGGATGGCAAGCTCATTGCGCTAAAAAGGGCAGCAGGTCTGCGGCCACGCGTTGCGGGTCTTCTTCCATCGGCACGTGGCCCAGCCCCGCGTAGCGGCGCAGCTGCGCCCCGGGGATGCGCTCGGCGAAGGCCTGCGCGTGCGCGGGCGGGATCCAGCGGTCGCGCTCGCCCCACAGCACCAGCGTGGGCGCGCGCACGCTGCCCAGCAGGTGGGTGTCGAGCTGGGCGAAGTCGAGCTTCGGCACCATCTTGCCGACGGCCTCGCGGCTGCCTTCGGCATAGAAGAAGTCCACGTAGCGGCGGAAGGTGGCTTCGGGCACGCGCGCGGCATCGCCGTAGACGTCGCGCGTGGCGGCGCGGATGATGCACTCGGGCAGCAGCCACGGCGTCGACCAGCGCACCGGCGCATGGCGGAACAGGTCGATATAGATCGGCAGCTTCATCGGGAAGCCCGCGGCATCGATCAGCACCAGCTTGTCGACCGCCCCCGGCCGGCGCACCGCGAGGTCCCACGCGATCAGCCCGCCCAATGAGTTGCCGATGACGCTGGCGCGGCGCACCTGAAGCGCCGCCAGGAAGGCATCGATGAAGTCGCGGTAGCGCTGCACGTCCATGGTCTCGATGCGCCCGCGCCCGTCGCGCAGCGGCCCGGTCAGCCCGAACGGAGCCAGGTCCAGCCGCAGCACGCGATAGTGTTGCGCCAGCGCCGGCACGATGCCCTGCCACGTATGCAGCGACGCGCCGAAGCCGTGGATCAGCACCACGGTCTCGCCGTCGGCGGGGCCTTCGTCGGTGTAGTGCACCATCGCGTCGAGCACGCGCACCCAGCGCGAGGCCGGCAGCGCATGGCGCTGCGCCAGCGTCGCGCGCGACAGGCTGAACAAACCCACGCGTCCCTGCCCGAACCAGCGCGTCAGCGTTCCCGGCGGCGCCAGCAGCGCCGCGTCGGCTTCCATTGCAAGGCGGTTCACGGGCGCTCTCCCTGGCCCACCGAAGCGGGCGCCACCACGTTGCCGAGATCGCGCTTGCGGCGCGTCTCGCGCACCACCAGCGCCTGGTAGGCGGCGGGCAGCAGCCGCGCCATGGCGTCGGCGGCGTAGGCGTCCGGCCCGATCAGCACGCGCCGGCGGTTGCGCCGCACGCCCTCCAGGATCACGCGCGCGGCCTTGTCGGGCGAGGTGATGAAGAATTTCTCGAACTCGTCCTTGCCGTGCTGCGCGTCGCGCACCAGGAAACCGTTGACGCTGGCCGAGACCCGGCTGGCCTGCGCGATATTGGTCTTGATGCCGCCGGGGTGCACGGTGGTGGCCGACACGCCGCAGTCCATCAGGTCCAGTTCCTGCCGCAGCGATTCGGTGAAGCCGCGCACCGCGTACTTGCTGGCGTTGTAGGCGCCCATGCCGGGCTGGGCGAAGATGCCGAAGATGCTCGAGGTGTTGACCACATGGCCGTCGCCGCTGGCCTTCAGGTACGGCAGGAAGGCCTTGGTGCCGTACACCACGCCCCAGAAGTTGATGCCGATGATCCATTCCAGGTCGTCGTAGTTCATGCCCTCGACCGTGCTCGACAGCGCCACGCCGGCGTTGTTGAAGATCAGGTTGACGCGGCCGTGCGCGTCGGCGGCGGCCGCGGCCCAGGCGTAGACCGCGGCGCGGTCGGCCACGTCGACGGTGTGCTGCGTGACGCGGGCGTGCGGGGCCGCCGCCATGGCCTGCGCCGCGGTTTGCGCCAGTCCGGCCTCGTTACGGTCCGACAGCGCCAATTGGCAGCCCTCGCGCGCCAGCACCAGTGCCAGCGCGCGGCCGATGCCCGAGCCGGCGCCGGTGATCGCGGCAACCTTGTTGCGGAAGTCCTTCATGTCCGGTCTCCTTCCGGTGTGTGTCGTTGTCCTTGGATGTAAGCGGGGAAAGGCGCGTGCGTCATGCGCCGGCGGCGCTGGCGAGGTCCGCTTGCCGCGCGGCCTCGTCCGGCACGGCGCGGCGAACCGGGTACAGGTCGTAGTCGGTCATGCGGAAGCTGGCGGTGGCACGGCGGAACTGCCAGGTGAAGCCAGGCCACAGCGTGGTGTTGCGGCCGCTGCGCGGGTCGATGTACCAGCTGGCGCAGCCGCCGGCGGACCAGATCGCATGGCCCAGGCGCGCCTGCAGCCGTTGGTTGAAGCGACGCTGCACCGGCTCGCGCACGTCCACCGCCTGCACGCCGTCGCGGCGCATCTGCCGCAGCGCGTCGGCGATATAGGCCACCTGCGACTCGATCATGAACACCATCGAGCTATGGCCCAGGCCGGTGTTGGGGCCGACCACGAAGAACAGGTTGGGAAAGCCCGCGACCGTGGTGCCGAGGTAGGCCTGCGCGCCGTCGCGCCACGCATCGACCAGGTCGACGCCGCCGATGCCGGCGATCACGCCGCGCGGCAGCGGGTCGGTGGCATGGAAGCCGGTGCCGAGGATGATGCAGTCCGCCGGCCGGCGCGTGCCGTCGCGCAGCACCACCGCGTCGCGCTCTACGCGGGCGATGCCGGTGGTGACCACGTCGACGTTGTCGCGCGTCAGCGCCGGGTAGTAGTCGTTGGAGATCAGCACGCGCTTGCAGCCGATGGTGTAGTCCGGCGTCAGCGTTGCGCGCAGCGCCGGGTCGCGCACCTGCCGCGCCAGGTGGCGGCGCGCGACACGCTCGACCACCTTCATGATCTTCGGATGCAGCACGAAGCCCAGCACGCGCGACTCCAGCATCCAGTAGATGCCGGTGCGCACCAGCGTCTGCGTGAACGGCAGCCGGCGGAACAGCCAGCGCTCGGCGGCGCTGACCTCGCGGTCGGGCTTGGGCATGATCCACGGCGGGGTGCGCTGGTACAGGTCCAGCTGCGCCACCTGCGGCGCGATCTGCGGCACAAACTGGATCGCGCTGGCGCCGGTGCCGATCACCGCCACGCGCTTGCCGCCCAGCGCATAGGCGTGGTTCCAGTGCTGCGAGTGGAAGCATTCGCCCTCGAACGTGTCCAGCCCGGGGATGTCGGGATAGGACGGCCGGCTCAGCCCGCCCATGCCCGACACCAGCACGCGCGCCCGCACCACCTTGCCGTCGGCCATCCGCAGCCGCCACAGCTGCGCGGACTCGTCCCAGGCGGCGTGGCGCAGCTCATGGTGCAGCCGCAGGTGCTGATGCAGGCCGAAGCGGTCGGTGCAGTCCTCCAGGTAGGCGCGGATTTCCGGCTGGGTCGAGAACATGCGCGACCAGTCCGGGTTGGGCGCGAAGGAAAAGGAATACAGGTGCGACTGCACATCGCAGGCGCAGCCGGGGTAATGGTTGTCGCGCCAGGTGCCGCCGACCGAGCCGGCTTTCTCGAACACCAGGAAATCGCGCTCGCCGCGCTCGCGCAACCGGATCGCCATGCCCAGGCCGGCAAAGCCGCTGCCGATGATGGCGATGTCGGTGTGCTCGGAGGCAGGGGGTGCCTGTTGTGGCCACTGCTGTGACAACGCCGGCGGCAACTCTGCGGGTGCATTCATGCGCGCTCCTCACCTTTACGACAGTGTTTATTGTGACATTTATGGATGTCATCGTAGGAAGCGCGGCCGGGGTGGTCAATGCCGTGAATCGAAGGATGGTTCTAATTTTTGCGGTGTGCCAGAGGCGCCTGGAGCACATCAAACGACGCCATAAGGCGGCATCGCCCTTTGCACCGGGACATGGCTGCGTGCGTTTGAAACCGCAGGATTTTTTCGGGGCTTCGCCGATGACGTAGGCGTCGCCGCAACAAAGGGGCGCTAGGGGGCCCGGCCCTTGCGGCGCCAGCCATGCGGCGTTTCACCGGTCCAGCGCTTGAACGCGTGGGTGAAGGCGCTCTGTTCGGAATAGCCGAGCCGCATCGCGCATTGCGCCAGGCTCAGGCCGGGTTCGGCCAGGTATTGTTGGGCCAGCGCCTGCCGCACGTTATCCACAAGCTGTGAATAACTGATGCCCTGCGCCTGCAGCCGCCGCTGCAGCGTGCGCACCGGCAGGCCCAGGTGCGCGGCGACGTCGGCGATCGGCACCTCGCCCTGCGGCAGCCGCGCGCGGATGCAGGCACGCGCCTGCGCCAGCGCGTCGGCACCGGCGGGCACGATCTGCTGCAACTGCGAGTCGGCGATGCGCGTCATCTGCGCCTGCATGCCGGCATCGGCCTGCAGCGACGGCAGGTCGAGCAGGGCGCGTTCGATATGCATGGCATGGCGCGCGGCATTGAAGACCACGGGACAGCCGAACACCTCGGCATGCAAACGGGTATCGGCCGGCGCGGCGTGCGGGAATTCGACCTGCGTCGCCACATGCTGGCTGCCGATCAGCCAGCGCGCGAACACCACCCAGGTGGCCATATGCAGCTCATGCGCATGGCGCGACAGCGGACCATGCCGCGCTTGCCACGTCATGCACGCGGACTGCGGTGTTTCGATCAGGCGGGTGCCGCCGATGTCGTTGGCCAGCACTTCATAGCGGATGCCTTGCAGGATGGCGTCGCGCACGGTAGGCGTGGTCAGCACGACGTAGCCCATCTCGGCATAGTGGCGCGGCGCGAACGCGGCGCCGGCGCGCAGGCCGACATCGGCATCGCCGGTGGCTTGCGCCAGCCAGTCCAGCAGCGCGAGATAGGCCGCGCCGGCAATGCGCGTGGCGGTCTGCGCCTGCGCGCCCGCGTCCAGCACCTCCGGCGGCACGCCGACGGCGCGCAGCTGTTCGGCCGCGGCGATGCCCAGGCGCTCGCCGTGGTCGAGCACGGCGCGCAGGTAGGCGAGCGAGACGGTACCGGATGCGGTGCCGGTCTCCGTATCACCGGCACCGGCACCGCCATCGGGCGGAGTGGCGCGTGGCATCAAATCACCTGTCATGCGGGATCAAGACCGGGCACCGATCTTTATCCAAACTCCGGCTAGCGTCAATGCGGGCCTGCCCGCCCGCACAGCACAGCGAAGACAAGACACTGACGCAAGGAGACCCGATGCGCCCCAACCCTCATCACCGCCGCGCGGTGGCCGATGCCGATGCGCTGCACGCGCTGACGCGACGCGGCTTCCTCAAGGTGGGCCTTGGCTTCTCGGCCGCGCTGGCGTGTACCGCGCTGGTGCCGTCGCTGGCCGGCTGCTCGTCCGCCGATCCCGCGCCGCAGGCGGGCATGTCGTTCCTGCGCCCGGACGACGTGGCGATGTTCCGCGCGCTGCTGCCGGCCATCGTCACCGAACTGGCCGAAGCGCCGCCACAGCGCCAGGCCGCGCTGGCGCACGACGCGCTGCGCAATATCGACGCGACCTGCGCCGCGATGGGCGCGGGCGCGCAGGCCGAGCTGCGCAAGCTGTTCGGCCTGCTGGCCAGCACCCCGCTGCGCTGGGCGCTGGCCGGCATCCGGCAGGACTGGAGCGCTGCCACGCCGGCACAGGTGCAGGCCTTCCTGGCGCGCTGGCGCGCCAGCCGCCTGGCCACGCTCAATGCCGGCGCGGTGGTGCTGGTCAAGCTCACCAGCGTGGGCTACTACGCGCTGCCGGCCGCGTGGGCCGGCAGCGGCTATCCCGGCCCGAACGCGGCCGTCTACCGGGCGCTGCACGCCTGATCCCGCCATGGCCATCGACAATCTCTACGACGCCGGCATCGCCGCCGGCTGGAAGGTACTGGACGCCTCCACCTTCACCACCCCGCGCACGCTCGATGCGGACGTTGTCATCGTCGGCAGCGGCGCTGGCGGCGGTATCAGCGCCGAGGCGCTCAGCCGCGCCGGCCTGCGCGTGGTGCTGCTGGAAGAAGGCGCGCTGCGCACCTCGGACAGCTTCCGCGACATGGACGAGAACCGCGCCTACCGCGAGCTGTACCAGGAGGCCGCGGCGCGCACCACCGCCGACGGCGCCATCGCCATCCTGCAGGGTCGCGCGGTCGGCGGCAGCACCACGGTCAACTGGTCGTCGAGCTTCCGCACGCCGCCGCAGACGCTGGCGCACTGGGCCACGCACCACGCCGTCACCGGCCACGGCGAGGCCGACATGGCGCCATGGTTTCAGCAGGTGGAGGCGCGCCTGGCCATCGCCCCCTGGGCGATGGCGCCCAATCCCAACAACGACGTGCTCCGGCGCGGCTGCGAGACGCTGGGCTGGGAATGGCACGTGATCCCGCGCAACGTCAAGGGCTGCTGGAACTCGGGCTATTGCGGCTTCGGCTGCCCGGTCAACGCCAAGCAGTCGATGCTGGTCTCGACCATCCCCGCGGCGCTGGCCAGCGGCGCAACGCTGGTGCACCGCGTGCGCGTGCGCACGCTGGACCATGACGGCAAGCGGGTGCGCTCGGTCACCGGCGAAGCGCTGGGCGCCGACGGCTATACGCCCACCGGCATCGGCGTGGTCGTACGCGCCCGCCATGTGGTTGCCGCCGGCGGCGCCATCAACACGCCGGCGCTGCTGCTGCGCTCGCGCGTGCCGGACCCGCATCAGCGGCTGGGACTGCGAACGTTTATCCATCCGGTGAATATCAGTATCGCCAAGATGACTGAGCGCATTGATCCCTATTATGGCGCGCCCCAATCCATCGCCTCCGACCACTTCCAGTGGCAGCACGGCGCGACCGGGCCGATGGGCTACAAGCTCGAGGTGCCGCCAATGTTCCCCGGCATCAGCGCGGGCGTGGTCAACGGCGTCGGCGAGGCGCTGCGACGCGACATGGCACAGCTGCCACATACCCAAGCGATGCTGGCGCTGCTGCGCGACGGCTTCGTGCCTGACAGTCCGGGCGGACGCGTGCGCCTGGCGCCCGACGGCAGCCCGCTGCTCGATTACGAAATGACCGACTACGCCTGGGACGGCGTGCGGCGCGCGTGGCTGAGCATGGCGCAGGCGCAGTTCGCCGCCGGTGCCGAACGCGTGCGGCCCGCGCATCTCGACGCCGCCGAATACCGCAGTTGGCCCGAAGCCCGCCAGGCCATCGCGCGGCTGCCGCTCAAGCCGTTTCGCACCGCGCTGTTCACCGCGCACCTGATGGGCGGCTGCGGCATGAGCGACGACCCGCGTGGCGGGGTGGTCGACAGCCGGGGCCGCCATCACCAGCTGGCCAACCTGTCGGTGTTCGACGGCTCGGTGTTCCCGACCAGCGTGGGCGCGAATCCGCAATTGTCGGTGTTCGCGCTGAGCGCGCAGAACGCCGACGCGCTGGCGCAAAATCTCACGTCATGATGGATTTGCGCGAGGCCGGCACTGCCTTGTCTGGCTGCGCAGCCATGCGGCCAGCGTGCCCGCTGCATGGCGCGGCGGACAATGCCGTGCGATTGCCAACACAACATCGGTTTTTAGAATGCCCATTCCAATTCAGGTCTTGTGAAACGCCCGAAGCCGTGGATAGGCTTCGTACAGCTGTTTCAAGCATCCGTATGCCGTCAGAGCAGGGAGCGGACAGCGCAGCAAATTGCACAGGGGTTTATCGCGGTACAGAAGAGAGAAGCGCCCCCATGAAGACCGGCAAAAGCTCGGCAGGAGACACCAAGGCCCGGATTCTCGACGCCACGGAAAAGCTGTTCACCGAGGTCGGCTACGAGGCCACCTCGCTCAGGCAGGTCACGTCGCGCGCCATCGTCAACCTGGCCGCCGTGAACTACCACTTCCGCAGCAAGGACATCATGATGCACGCCGTGCTGAGCCGGCGCCTGGACCCGCTCAACGCGCGGCGCCTGGCGCTGCTCGATGCGTGCGAAGCGCGCTGGCCCGGCCACGCCATCCGCTGCGAGCACGTGATGGGCGCGCTGTTCGTGCCCGCGCTGCAGATGGCGCGCGACCCGGCGGTGGGCGGGCCGTCGTTCCTGCGGCTGCTGGGACGCGTGTATTCGGATACCTCGCCCTTTATCCAGCAATACCTGCTGGAGCACTATGCGCCGGTGTACGGCCGCTTCTTCGATGCCTTCGCGCGCGCCATTCCGGCGCTGCCGCGGCATGAGCTGGGCTGGCGCCTGCAGTTCGCGCTCAAGGCGCTGGCCGGCGTGCTCGCCGGCGAGGAACTGACCAGCCTGCTGCCTGCCTTCACGCAGGGCCGGCAGATGAGCGATGCGCACGTGCTGGCCCAGCTCACCGCGATGGTCGAGGCCGTGCTGAACGTGGCGCAGCCCAATGCGGACCAGCTCGCGGCGCTGCAGTCGGCGTTCGAGCTGGGCGAAGACCAGCAGCACGGCGCGCAGCGCGCCAGCAGCTCCGCCAATGACCCGGATGCCTGCGTCGCCGCGAGCGCGGCCACCATGGGGGAGGCGGCCAGCCATGCCGCCGCCGCCCTCGGCAAGGCCCGCACCAGCGCACGCACCGCGCGCAATGCGGGCACCAAGCGTGCCGCCGTGACCAGCGTGCCGGTGCGCGCGCGCGAGCACACCGTGAGCTTTCCCAGCAACCCGCTGGATGACTGGATGCGAATGCGCACCAGGACATAGCGGCGCGCGCCGCCGCCGGTTACCGCCGGCACGGCGCCGCCGCGCTCACGCAACCTGAACCGTCGATCCATCCGGCGAGGCCGCGCCGCGGCCCCGGTGAACCCGCGCGCCCGCGGCATGCCGCCCGCGCTGCGGTGACCTGTTCGCTTTGCCCGTCTTGAGGAGGAAGCTGCCGTGTCAATCCATGCGCCGATCCGACCATCCGGTCGACCATCCAACGTTCCACCGAAAAACCTGCGCCGCCTTGCCGCCATCAGCGGCGCCATCATCGGCCTGCTGGGCGCGCCGCTGGCGTTTCCGCCTGTCGCCATGGCCCAGCCGGCCAGCGCTGCCGCCGTCGCGGGCACGGCCTATGACGGCCTGCCGTCGGCGCAGCAGGCCGCGCTGTTCTCACGCCAGGTCGCCAGCGGCGAGCTCGCGCGCCTGTCCGATGCCCACGTGCTGGCCGTGTTCCAGGCGCTGCAGCCCGATGCCCTGCTGAAATGGGCGCGCGCCGAGATGAACCGGTATCCCGAGTATGAGTACTGGATGTCGCGCCAGGAACGGCTCAACGGCCAGTGGCAGGAGCAGCCCGCGAAGATGCAGATCCGCTACCGCCATGCGCCGCGCCAGCTCTATGCGAAGTGGCTGCCGGGCGGTGCGCAGGCGGGCCAGGAAATCCTGTATGACGAGACCCGTCGCAAGGACGAGATGTACGGCCACCTGGGCGGCGTGCTGGGCTTTACCTCGATGTGGATCGCACTGGACGGCTCGCTGGCGCGCTCGCAGTCCAACCATACCGTGCGCGACCTGGGCTTCCAGTACGTCCTGTCGATGCTCGAGCGCGACGCCAGATCGCTGCGCGCCGCCGGCCTGTCCGAGAAATACGGCAAGGCCGAGATCGTGCAGGAGCAGGGCGTGCGCATGGTGGCGCTGACCTGGGACCTGCCGGCCGGCGCGCCGCAGTACTACGCCAAGCGGGTGCAACTGATGCTGGACCTGAAGCATCCGTATATCCGCGTCGAAACCGCGTGGGATGCCGACGGCAACATGGTCGAGAAGATCATGTTCGACAAGCTGGTGCGCAAGACCTTCGAGGCCTCGTCGTTCGACCCGGCCAATCCCGAGTATCGCTTCTGACGCGGCACGCACCGCGCGCGGCCGCGCCCGTTTGGAACGGCCGCTCTATTGACGCTGAAACCCGTGCGCGGCGACAGTCGCCGCTCACGACAGGATCCGGACGCAGAGCCGGACCGCCGATCCGGCAACAGGGGTCGCAGGAAAGACAGGAGACAGGCAATGACCATGTCGAGGCTTTGGCGCAGGACCTTGGTTGTGACAGGGGTGAGTGTGGCCGCGGTGCTGGCCGGCTGCGGGGGCGGCGGCGGCGATGAGGACGCGCCGCGCGCCGGCACGCAGGCGCCGCCGCAATGCGCGGACACGGGCACGTGCCCGGCACAGGGGCCGGTCACCATCGGCGGTCCGCCCGGATCGCTGTGCCCGGCGGCACTGGACTACGGCACCACCTTCACCGGCGGCTCCGGCGCGGGCGAGCTGGTCAGGCTGCGCTTCGATACCGCGGCGCGCACGTACCAGCTGGAGATCATCGAGTCGCCGGTGCCCAGGCAGCCCGGCAGCGTCAGTCCGACGCGCGCGGGCGTGACCTTCACCGGCACCTTCGCCAACCTGAGCTCGCTGCCTACCGCCGAGCAGAACCGCTGCGCGGTGGCGCTGCAGACCGCCACGGCCTCGGACGGTGTCTCGCAGGCGAATATCGACAGCGC
The DNA here is from genome assembly GCF_023952475.1 of Cupriavidus sp. WGlv3. GTDB lineage: Bacteria > Pseudomonadota > Gammaproteobacteria > Burkholderiales > Burkholderiaceae > Cupriavidus > Cupriavidus phytorum. The sequence continues at coordinate 98,060 of NZ_JALHRX010000007.1, read as the reverse complement.
CAAACCGCCGGTGATCTTTCTCGGCAACGGCGTCGCCGGCGGCGGCATCCCGGGCGCGACCATCTCCTATCCGGGCGTGCTGGGCCTTGGCGCGATCCCGGCCACCACCTTCCCGTTCTACCCGGTGCTGGCGTTCGCGCAGACCGAGACCGATTTCGCCAGGGTGGCCGGCACCTACAACCTGCTGGGCTACCACCAGGTGCCGTCCGGCGGCACGCTGACCGCCTCGAGCCATTTCACGCCCGCCACCGCGCAGACCACCGAGACGCTCAACGACGACGGCAGCTGCACCACGGCGAGCGGCAGTTGCCTCAGCACCGGCAACAACTGGAAGCTGCGCAGCGCCGACGGCGCATTCGAAAGCAGCAATGCCGACGGTAGCCGCCGCTATCCGTCGTTCCACGGCCAGGCCATCACCGCCAGCAACGCCAGCCGCGCCAAGGGGCTGATGGTGGTCGGCAAGCTCGATGGCGCGCTGGTGCCGCTGCTGGTGCGCACTGGCTACGCGCAGATCTCGCTGTTGCCGCTGACGGTCAATGTCGACGATGAATCCGGGCTCGCGCTGATGGCGCCGGCCACCACTGTCTCAAGCGGCCGGCTCGACGGCGGCTATATCGGCTCGGGCAGCGACTTTGCCTACACCGCGTCGCTGATCAAGGGCGCGCGCGTCGACCTGCTCGATCCGATGACGATGAACCAGACCGGCGGCTTCCAGCTCGATTTCACGCAGGCCGCGGCGGGCATGGTCACCACCACCGACAACAGCGGCACCACCGGCGCGCTCATCGCCAGCGGCCGTGTGTTCAGCCACTTGTCCGGCACCGGCGGCAGCAGCCCGACCTTCCGCGTGGGCGTGCTCGCGGCACCCTGAGCGCAGCGCAGACAAAACAACGAGGAGACCAAGCCATGCATCCAATCATCCTTCCGCGCCCATCGAGCGCGCCGGCGCGCGCGCTGGCAGTGGCCGCCACCGCCATGCTTGCCGCCTGCGGCGGTGGCGGCGGCGGCGACGACGCCCCGGCCACGCCGACGGCCGCGCAGACGCGGCTGTGCCCGGCAGCGCTGGACTACAACACCACCTTCACCGGCGGCACCGGCTCGGGCGAACTGGTCAAGGTGCAGATCGACACCTCTCGCATGACCTGGCAGGTGACCTTCCTCGATTCCTCGGTGCCGCGCCAGACCGGCACAGTGCAGCCCACCCGCAGCGATCCCACCAACGGCCGGAACGTGCTGCGCGGCACGCTCAAGGCCGAGACCGGCCTGCCCACCGAGAAGCTGAACCAGTGCGCGTTCGAGCTGAGCGGCGCCAGCCTCGATCCGAACCGCCCGGCCAAGCTCTTCGTCGGCGAAGGCGTGGCGGGCGGCACCATCCCGGGCGCGCGCATCCAGTTCAACGGCGTGCTTGGCGCCGGGGCGGTGCCCGATACCACCTTCCCGTACTTCCAGTTCATCGGCTTCGCGCAGACCGAGACCGACCTGTCGAAGATCGCCGGGCAATACCACGGCACCGGCTTCCACGAGGTGCCGTCCAAGCAGTTCCAGCTGGTGGCGCAGGACTACCGCATGGCGCTCGCCGCCGACGGCTCGTTCACGGTGTGCGACAACGCTACCAACACCTGCGAGCGCAAGGGCAACAACTTCGTGCCGCAGCCCAGCGGCGCGCTGCTGTCGACCCACTACAAGGCCGAGAGCCAGCCGCCCACGCTGGGCAGCACGCTGGGCAAGGCCTACCTGATCGTCGGCAAGCTGCGCGGCCAGCTGGTGCCGATCATGATCCGCGTGGGCTATGCCAACGACTCGCTCGCCAACGGGCCCCTGGGCGCCGACGACGAGATCGGCATCGGCATGATGGCGCCGGCAGTGGCGGTCACCGAGGGCACGGTCAATGGCGAATACGTCGGCGTCGACAGCAACTTCAACTACCGCGTGACGGCACTGGTGGGCGCCGCCGCGACCATGATGGATCCGTTCCGGCCGTCCGATGCGTCGCTGGCGATCCCGTACCGGCTCGACTTCGCGCAGCAGGTGCCGGGCGTGGTGCGCACCTCGCGCCGCGAGGCGCCGGCGGGCTCGGCGCCGACCGGCAAGCTGATGTTCACCGGCGGCGTGTTCGGCTTCCTGGAGCAGCGCGACAGCGGCCCGTACTTCACCGTCGGCGCCTTCGTGCAATAAGCCGGCCCAGGCCCGGGGCCATCGCAGCCCCGGCGCCCTCATCGATGCATCACCAGTGACTTCACTGCCCGGGGACACAACATGAAGACCTTGCACCTGACGCTCGCGCTGGTGCTGGCCGCGCTGGCCAGCATCGCCGTGCCTGCCCACGCCCAGAAGAAGGGCGACAACGTGGTCTCGGCCGGCTGGTTCCATATCCGGACCCACGGCCAGAGCGACCCGCTCACCACCACGCTGCTGGACGTGCCGATCAACTACCCGCTCGGGCTGCCGTCGAGCTTCACCGCGCCGGGCAGCAGCATCTCGTCGTCCAACGCCAATACGCTGGGGCTGACCTTCAGCCACTTCGTCACCGACCATATCGCCATCACCGCGGTGGGCGGCATCCCGCCCGAATTCAAGCTCTATGGCCATGGCGAGCTGATCCCGCCCGGCCCGGCCGGCGCGCTCGGCCGCCAGAGCCTGGGCGACCCGTCGCTGAACCCGATCATCACCAAGGCGCGCCAGTGGAGCCCGGCGGCGATGGTGCAGTACCACTTCCTCGAGCCGGGCACGCGCTTCCGGCCGTTCCTGGGGCTCGGGGTCTCGTACAACTTCTTTACCAACATCGAAGTCAATCCGGCCTTCGCCAGCTCGGTCAACAACAACCTCGGCGCCATCCTGGCCGCGGGCGCGGGCATTCCGGGACCGACCTCGGTCAGCGCCGATGCCTCGTCGTCGTGGGCGCCCGTCTTCAATATCGGCGGCACCTACAACTTCGACGAGCACTGGGGGCTGACGGCGGCAGTGACCTACATCCCGCTGAAGACCACGTCGACGATGACGATCAAGGCGGCCGACGGCACCGTGCTGTCGACCTCGAAGACCAGGCTGGAGCCGAATCCGCTGGTGTTCTTCGTGGCGGCTTCGTACAAGTTTTGAGGACGAAAAAATCAGTGGCGACACCACTGGCTTGTGTCCCTCGAACCGCCGACTGTGTACTCCCTCTCCCGCTTGCGGGAGAGGGGAGCGAACCACCAGCAAAAAAAACGACGCGCCGAGGCGCGTCGTTTTTTGTTAGGGCAACAGGCGGCGTTACTGTGTCACCGTCCCCTGCTGCGCCGGCGTGCCCTGCTGCGCCACCGCACTGCTCTCCTGCAAGCCGCCGCCCAGCGACCGGTACAAATCGATCGCATTGTTCAGCCGCAGCTGCCGCGCCTGCACCAGCGCCTGCTCGGCGGTGAACAGCTGGCGCTGTGCATCGAGCTCGTCCAGGTAGCTGGCCACGCCGCTGCGGAAGCGCAGGCGCGACAGCTCGTAGCGAGCGGCCTCGGCGTTGCGCGCCTGTTCCTGGCCCGCCACCTGGTCTTCCAGCGTGCCGCGTGCCACCAGCGCGTCCGCCACTTCCGCGAAGGCTGTCTGGATGGTCTTCTCGTAGTTGGCGACCTGGATGTTCTTGCGCACGTTGGCCAGGTCCAGGTTGGACAGGTTGCGGCCGAAATCGAAGATCGGCAGCACCAGCTGCGGCGCGAACGACCAGGCGCGCGTGCCGGCATCGAACAGCCCCGAGAACGTCGGGCTGATGGTGCCGCCGCTGGCGGTCAGCGTGATGCGCGGAAAGAACGCCGCGCGCGCCGCGCCGATATTGGCGTTGGCCGACAGCAGCTGCTGCTCGGCCTGGCGGATATCGGGACGCTGCTCGAGCAGGTCCGACGGCAGCCCCGGCGGGATATCGCTGATGATGCGCTCGTCCGACAGGCGCATCGGCTCGGGCAGGTTCTCGATGGTGCCGATGGGCTTGCCCACCAGCACTTCGAGCGCGTTGTGCGCCTGCGCGCGCTGGCGTGCCAGCTGCGCCGCGGCGACGCGGGCCTGCGCCACCAGCGACTCGTTGTCGCGCAGGTCAAGCGCCGAGGTGGCGCCGGCCTCGAAGCGCTGCTTGGCCAGTCCGTAGGTGCTTTCGCGCGCCTTCAGGGAGTCGCGCGCCAGCTCGTACTGTTCGGCATAGGCGCGTTCGGCCAGGTAGGCCTTGGCGACTTCCGACACCAGCGAGATGTGCGCCGAGCGGCGCGCCTCTTCGGTGGCGAAATACTGCGCCAGCGCGGCATTGGACAGGCTGCGCACGCGCCCGAAGAAATCGAGCTCGTACGACGAGATGCCCAGGCCGACCTGGTACACCTCGGTCACGCCCGGCTGCCCGAGCACCGTCGCCGCCTGGGCCGCGGTGGTGCGGGCCCGGGTGTAGCTGCCGTCGACGTTCACCGTGGGCAGCAGGTCGGCACGCTGCACCTGATACAGCGCGCGCGCTTCCTCGATGCGCAGCGCCGCGGTGCGCAGGTCGCGGTTGTTTTCCAGCGAGTTCGCGATCAGCGCCTGCAGGCGCGGGTCGCGGAAGAACTCGCGCCAGCCGATGTCGGCGGCGCGGCGGGTTTCGCCGCTCTTCACCTCGGCCGTGGCATAGCCTTCGGGCGCGGTCGGGAAGCTGTCTGCCACCGGCGGGGCAGGGCGGTCATAGTGGGGGGCCAGCGTGCACCCCGTCAGAACGCCGGCCACCAGCAGCAGTGTGGTCAGAGTCTTGGTCATGTTCAGATTTCCTCTTGGGGATCGTGCCACTTCTGGTCCAGCATGCGCTGGCGAGCACTGCCCTTGAAGCGCTTGCGCACCACCACGAAGAACACCGGCACCAGGAAGATCGCCAGCACCGTGGCCGTGATCATCCCGCCCATCACGCCGGTACCGATGGCGCGCTGGCTGCCCGAGCCCGCGCCCGTGGCGATCGCCAGCGGCAGCACGCCCAGGATGAACGCCATCGACGTCATCAGGATCGGGCGGAAGCGCAGGTGCACCGCTTCCAGCGTGGCTTCGATCAGGCCCTTGCCCTGCGCCTGCAGGTCCTTGGCGAATTCCACGATCAGGATGGCGTTCTTCGCCGACAGGCCGATGGTGGCGATCAGGCCCACCTTGAAGTACACGTCGTTGGGCATGCCGCGCAGCGTCACGCCCAGCAGCGCGCCGAGCACGCCCAGCGGCACCACCAGCAGCACCGAGAACGGGATCGACCAGCTTTCATACAGCGCGGCCAGGCACAGGAACACGATGATCAGCGACAGCGTGTACAGGATCGGTTCCTGCGAGCCGGCCAGGCGTTCTTCGTACGACTGACCCGACCACTCGAAGCCGAAGCCCGGCGGCAGCTTGGCGAAGTTTTCCTCCATCACGCGCATGGCTTCGCCGGTACTGCGGCCCGGCGCGGCCTGGCCCGCCAGCTTCACCGCCGGCATGCCGTTGTAGCGCTCCAGGCGCGGCGAGCCCATCACCCACTTCGAGGTCGCGAACGCCGCGAACGCCACCATGTCGCCGTTGCTGTTGCGCACGCGCAGCTTGGTCAGGTCGTCCGGCAGCCGGCGGTCGGCGCCTTCGGCCTGCACGATCACCTTGCGCACGCGGCCTTCGTAGATGAAGTCGTTGACGTAGTTGGAGCCGAAGGCGATCGACAGCGTCGAGTTGATGCTCGCCACCGAGACGCCGAGCGCCTTGGCCTTCTCGCGGTCGATGTCGATCTGCAGCTGCGGCGCGTCTTCCTGGCCTTCGGGGCGCACGCCCATCAGCACCGGGCTCTGCGCGGCCATGCCGAGCATCATGTTGCGCGCTTCCATCAGCTTGGCGTGGCCCTGGCCGGTGCGGTCCTGCAGGCGGAAGTCAAAGCCCGAGGAGTTGCCCAGCTCGGAAATCGCCGGCGGGTTGAGCGGGAAGATGATCGCGTCCTTGATGAACGACAGCGCGCCGAAGGCACGGCCGACCAGCGCCTGCGCGGTCTCGCCGTCGCCGGTACGCTCCTTCCAGTCCTTCAGGCGCACGAACGCGATACCGCCGTTCTGGCCGCGGCCGAAGAACGAGAAGCCCGCCACCGTGATCATCTGGTCCACCACCTTGCTTTCCTTCTGCAGGTAGTAGTCCTCGATCTGCTTGAGCACGCCGATGGTACGGTCCTGGGTCGCGCCGTTGGGCAGCTGCACCACGGTGATCATGTAGCCCTGGTCTTCATCGGGCAGGAACGACGACGGCAGGCGCTTGAACAGCACCACCACGCCGGCGATGATCAGCGCGTAGATGATCAGGTAGCGGCCGGTGCGCTTGAGGATGCGCGCGACCACGCCCTGGTAGCCGGTCGAGGCCGTGGCGAAGGTGCGGTTGAACCAGCCGAAGAAACCCTTCTTCTCATGGTGATGGCCCGCTTCCACCGGCTTGAGCATGGTCGCGCACAGCGCCGGGGTCAGCGTCAGCGCCAGCAGCGCCGAGAACGCCATCGAGGCGATCAGCGACAGCGAGAACTGGCGGTAGATGTTGCCCACCGAGCCCGAGAAGAACGCCATCGGGATGAACACCGCGGTCAGCACCAGCGTGATGCCGACGATGGCGCCGGTGATCTGGCCCATGGCCTTGCGCGTCGCTTCGCGCGGCGACAGGCCTTCCTCGCTCATGATCCGCTCGACGTTCTCGACCACCACGATGGCATCGTCCACCAGGATACCGATGGCTAGCACCATGCCGAACATGGTCAGCACGTTGATCGAGAAGCCGAATGCCAGCAGCGCGCCGAACGTGCCCAGCAGCGCGATCGGCACCACCAGCGTCGGGATCAGCGTGGCGCGGAAGTTCTGCAGGAACAGGTACATCACCAGGAACACCAGCACCACGGCTTCGAGCAGGGTCTTGATCACTTCCTCGATCGAGATCTTGACGAAGGCCGAGGTGTCGTACGGCACCGAGTACTCGTAGTCCCCCGGGAAGTTCTTCGACAGCTCTTCCATCTTGGCGCGCACCGCGGTGGCGGTGGCGAGCGCGTTGCCGGTCGGGGCCAGCTTGATGGCGATGGCCGCCGACGGCTTGCCGTTGGTGCGGGCCTGGGTCGAGTAGTCGGCGCCGCCCAGTTCCACGCGGCCGACGTCCTTGATGCGCACCGACGACCCGTCCGGGTTGGTGCGCAGCAGGATGTTGCCGAACTGCTCCGGCGTGGTCAGCCGGCTTTCGGTGGTGACGGTGGCGTTGAGCTCGGTGCCCTTGGGCGAGGGCGTCCCGCCCAGCTCGCCCACGGCGACCTGGATGTTCTGCTCGCCCACTGCGGCGGTGACGTCGGTCGGGGTCAGGTTGAAGCCGGTCAGCTTGGCCGGGTCCAGCCAGATCCGCATCGCGTACTCGGTGCCGAACAGGTCGGCCTGGCCCACGCCGGGCACGCGGCGGATCGAGTCGATCACCTGCGCCGAGACGTAGTTGCCGAGCTGGATCGCGCTGGCCGTGCCGGACTTGGACGACACGGTCAGGAACATCATGTAGTTGTTCCCGGCCTTGTCGACGCGCACGCCCTGCTGGCGCACTTCGGCCGGCAGGCGCGCTTCCACGCGCTTGAGGCGGTTCTGCACCTCGACCGAGTTCAGGTCGACGTTCGAACCCGGCGCAAAGGCGATGGTGATGCTGGCCAGGCCGGACGACTCGCTGGTGGAGCTGTAGTAGAGCAGGTTGGGGGCGCCGTTAAGCTCCTGCTCGATCACCGAAGTGACGGAATCCTCCAGCGTCTTGGCCGACGCACCCGGATAGGTGGCGGTGACCGAGATCGTCGGCGGGGCGATGTTCGGATATTGCGCGATCGGCAGCTGCAGGATCGACAATATGCCGCCCAGCACGATGATCAGCGCGAGCACCCACGCGAACACCGGCCGGTCGATAAAAAACTTGGCCATAAGACTGGCTCCCTCTTTGTCTAGCCCTGTGGGCCGCGGCGGCTGGCGTCAGCCGCCGCGGCCCGGCGGTGTTCAGCCTTGCTTGCCCTCGGCGCTGACTTGCTGCTTCGCTTCGGCCTTGGGCGCCGAGGCGGGAGCGGCGGAAGCCGCGGCCGGGGTTGCGGCCGGTGCCGAGGCGCCGGCCTGCACGAACGGCACGGCCTTGGCGGGCGCGCCGACCTTGACCTTCTGCAGGCCCTCGACGATCACCTTCTCGCCGCCCTTCAGCCCTTCGGTCACGATCCAGCGGTCACCGATCGCCTGCGGCGCCTTGACCGGCACCGCCGCGACGTTGCCGTCGGCACCCACCACCATCACGCTGGCGCCCTGGGCGCCGCGGATCAGCGCGCGCTGCGGCACGGTCAGCGCGTTCTCGTCCACGCCCTGCTCGATCTTCACGCGCACGAAGGTGCCCGACAGCAGCTCGCGGTTCGGGTTGGGGAACTGCGCCCGCAGCGTGATCGCGCCGGTGGTCGGGTCGACCGTCATGTCGGAGAACAGCAGCTTGCCGGTGTGCGCATACTCGCGCCCGTCCTCGACGAACAGGTGCACGCGGGCGCCGCCGTTCATGCCCTTGACCGCGCCGGACTCGATCGCGCGGCGCAGGCGTGTGACTTCGGAGGCCGGCTGGGTGAAGGTGACCCACATCGGGTCGACCTGCTCCACCAGCGCCAGCTTGGTCGCCTCGCCCTTGCCCACCAGCGCGCCCTCGGTCACCAGCGCGCGGCCGGCGCGGCCGCTGATCGGCGCGGTCACGGTGGTGTAGCCCAGGTTGATCTGGGCGGTGCGCACCGCGGCCTTGGCCGAAGCCACGTCGGCATTGGCCTGGCCCGCGGCGGCGACGGCGTCGTCGTACTCCTGCTTGCTGACCGCATTGACCGCCACCAGCGGCTTGTAGCGGTCGGCCTTCAGGCGCGCCGACACGGCGTTGGCTTCGGCGCGCTGCAGCGCGGCCTGCGCCGAGGCCAGTTCGGCCTGGTAGGAGGCGGGGTCGATGCGGAACATGACCTGGCCGGCCTTCACTTCGCCGCCTTCGGTGTAGTTGCGCGACAGCACGATGCCTTCGACGCGGGCGCGCACTTCGGCCGTGCGCACGCCTTCCAGGCGGCCCGGCAGTTCATTGACGACGGCGACCGGCGACGGCGTCACGGTGACCACGCCCACTTCAGGCGGCGGCGGGGCGCCGCCCTCGGCCTTCTTGTCGCCGCAGGCGGACAGCGCCACGGCCGACAGGGCCGCTAGTGCACAGGCTGCAACGCGACTGATACGTTGGGACTTCCTCATCGATAACCCCATGATGGCAATTTGAGATCCGCCGTGGCGCCCCGGCCTGTCATCGGACAAACGGGAACGACATGGCGCGCCGCAAGGCTTTGCGGCGGACAAAAGCGTGATGCTAGCCACAAATCGCGGCGTCGCGGTGACGATTGCGACGAACGGTGGCTTTTATATGACGACTGGAAACATTGACCGGCTGGCCTGCGGCAGGATTGCCCGCCGTGCTGGGTAGGTCACAGAGGGCGGCTGGCCGAATGCCGGGCAAGCGCGTATTATATATACATTCAAGCATGTATGTTAAGTTGATGTTGCGAAGGGGCCTTTCGGCGCACAACTTGCACGAAAAGGCACGCCAATACGCAAGCGCATGCCGTCCATCGATCGGATTGGTACGAAATGCGTTCAATCCGACCCGGGATCACGGCGCAAACCGCCGGCTCGGGTTAGGATGCGCGCCGTCGTGTCGGCTCGCAAGCTGGCAATGCCACTCAATGTGATGACAACGACCCGCCGGTGGCCCACACCGCCGGCATGTGCGGCTGCCATGGCAGCCGCATCAGGGAGAACCAAACCATGCCGGCCATATGCGCCCGATCGCGAACGATCGCGCCATGCCGCCGGCACCAGAGACAATCATGGTCAGACGCACCAAGGAAGAGGCGCTTGAGACGCGCCACCGGATACTCGACGCGGCCGAGGCCGTGTTCCACGCCCGCGGCGTGGCACGCCCGTCGCTGGCCGACATAGCCGAGGCGGCGGGGGTCACCCGCGGCGCGATCTACTGGCACTTCAAGAACAAGAGCGATGTCTTCGCCGCCATGTGCGACCGCGTGCACCTGCCGGTGGAAGCGCTGATCGAGCCGGAGCGGCTGGCGCGCCAGGAAGACCCGCTCGGCGGCATCCGCGACATCTGCGCCTATGTGATGCGCCAGACCGTGATCAACCCGCGCTGGCGCCGGGTCTTCGAGATCATCTTCCACAAGTGCGAAATGGTGCAGGACAACGGCGCCATCTTCGAGCGCCAGCGCCAGTCGCACCAGGAAGGCCTGGTCAAGATGCGCGAGCACCTGCGCCTGGCGCTGGAGCGCGGCCAGCTGCCCGCCGACCTGGACCTGGACCTGGCCGTCAACGCCTTCCATGCCGCCATCGGCGGGGTGCTGGCGCACTGGCTGTTCTCGCCGCAGGACTTCAACCTCGACGCCAATGCCGAGCGCCTGTCCGACGCCTTCATCGATACCCTGAAGTTTTCCCCGGCGCTGCGCCACGGCTACGTGCCGCGCCCGATGGCCGAGCTGGACCAGGAGCTGTCCACGCTGTGCCGGCAGGCCTGCGGGGGAGCGCAGAACGGCGGCCTCGATACCCCTGACCTGGTTCCCTGAGCGCCGCTGCGGTGGTTCCCGGCGGCAGCGCTAGCCGCGCATCGCCTCGCGCCAGCGCGCCAGGAACGCGCGCTTGCGCATCGCGTCCTGCGCCGCCAGCAGGCCCGGGCCGACGCTGATCGGCTTGAGCGCGTAGCCGAGCCGCTCCGACAACGCCGCGGCGGTGTGCACGCTGTCGGTATCGGTGCGGATGGTATAGAGCTGCGAGGTCGACTTGGCCAGCAGCGCCTGGCCCTCGCGCGACAGCAGGTAGTCCAGCCACAGCCGCGCCGCATTCGGCCGCGGCGCGCGCCGCGCGATAAAGGCCACGCGCGACATCACCAGCGTGTAGTCGCTGGGGGCGATCACGTCGATCGCCGCGCCGCGCTGCATCAGCGACAGGGCATAGGACCCCAGCAGGTTGTAGCCCATCACCAGCTCGCCGCTGGCAATGCGCTCGATCATTTCCGCGGTCGACGCCGACAGCTGCACCCCGGCCCGCCCGAGCGCCTGCGCCAGGTACCAGAACTCGCTGCCCATGCGCGCGTCCTGCTGCGCCAGCAGGTAGCCCACCCCGGAACGCTCGACGTCGTAGGTCACCACCTTGCCATGCCAGCGCGGCGCGTGCTCCTGCAGCAGCCGCGCCAGTCCGCTGCGGCTGCGCGGCGGGCGCATGCCGGCCAGGTGGTGGCGGTTGTAGACGATCACCGCGGGCTCGAAGGTGGTGCCCCAGGCCTCGTCGCGCCACACCGCCCAGCCCGGCAGCCCGGCGCGCTCGGGCGAGGCGTAGCGCTGCGCGTGACCGTCGTTGACCAGCTTGATCTGCAGGTCCATGGCGGTGCTCCACAGCACATCGGCAAAGATGGCCTGCGGCCCCGGCGGCTGGCCGGACAGCGCCGCGGTTTCAGCCAGGAAGCGCTGGTTGAGCTCGACCGTGTTGAGATCCTGGTAGTGCACGCGGATGCCGGGGTAGCGCGCCTCGAACGCGGCAATCAGCGGCCGCGCCACCTCCAGGTCGGTCGATGCGTACACCGTGACCATGCCTTCGCGCAGCGCGCCCGCAATAGTGGCGTCGTACCCCGACGGATATCCCGGCGGCGCTGCCGGCGGCCTGGACTGGGCATGAAGGGGCCATGCGGCGCCACCCAGCAGCGCGGCGCCCAGCAGGCGGCGGCGCTGCCCCGAAGCGGGCGCTGCGCAGGCGGACTGGCACGGCTGGGATAGTCGGGACGGCTGGGACGAACTCGGGGACACGGTGCTCGGGACGGAGGGACTACCGATGCCGCCGGTGACGCGGCGAGCGCGCCGGGAGTGGCGGGGCGAGGGTATTATAGGCGCCCGCGGCGGGCGCGCTCCATCGGTGCTGCCCCCGGTTTTGCGGGCGCGTTCCAGGCCTTGTTCCCGCGTGTGCGCGCCGCAACTAACATAGAACCAACCGGCACAGGAGGAGACCGGCATGCGCATCCTGCTGGTGGAGGACGAAGTCGAACTGGCACGCTGGGTCGCCCGCGCGCTGGAGCAGGGCGGCTTTGTGATCGAGCACGTCGCCGACGGGCTGCAGGCCGAGGCGCGCCTGCAGGCCGAGGAATACGACGCCGTGCTGCTCGACCTGCGGCTGCCCGGCAAGGACGGGCTGGCGGTGCTGAAGTCCATGCGCGGGCGCGACGACCGCACCCCGGTGCTGATCCTGACCGCGCAGGACACTTTGGACGAGCGCGTGCGCGGCCTGAACCTGGGCGCCGACGACTACCTGCCCAAGCCCTTCGCCATTGCCGAGCTGGAAGCGCGGCTGCTGGCGCTGATCCGCCGCAGCCGCGGGCGCGCGCATCCGCGCCTGCAGTGCGGCACGCTGGTGTTCGACGGCGAAACCCGCAGCTTCACGCTGGGCGGCGCGCCGCTGGCGCTGACGCCGCGCGAATCGACCCTGCTGGGCGCGCTGCTGGCGCGCAGCGGCCAGCCGCTGACCAAGGCGCAGCTGCTCGACAAGGTGTTCTCGCTCGACGCCGACGTCTCGCCCGATGCGATCGAGGTGCTGGTCTACCGGCTGCGCAAGAAGCTGGCCGGGCACGGGGTCACCATCGTCACGCTGCGCGGCTTCGGCTACCTGCTGGAGCCGGAGGCGAAGGGCTGAGATGCGGCACCCGGTGCTGCTGTGGCGCCGCGGCAGCCTGCGCCGGCAACTGCTGTTGCTGCTGCTGCCGGCGCTGGCGGCGATGATGGCGCTCGACACCTGGCTCACCTACGGCACCCTGCGCGACGCCGCCAACACCGCCTACGACCGCTCGCTCTACGGCTCGATCCGCGCCATCGACAATGCCATCGGCATGGCCGGCGACAACGTCCAGCTGACGCTGCCCGACGCCGCCATGGAGATCTTCGAGACCGCGGCGCAGACCCACGTGTTCTACCGCGTCTCGACCGAGCGCGCCGGCCAGGTCGAGACCGTGACCGGCTACAGCGACCTGCCGCTGCCGCGCGGCCCGCTGGTCAACAACCAGCCGCGCTTCTACGACGCCGAATACCTGGGCGAGGCCGTGCGCATCGCCGCGATGGCGCGGCCGGTGTACCGGCCCGACGCGCGCATGCGCGTGATCATCCAGGTGGCCGAGACCGCCGAGCCGCGCAGCGCGCTGATCGGCTCGGTGTGGCGCAGCGCGCTGGCGCGCGACCTGCTGCTGATCCTGCTCAGCGCCACGATCCTGGTGGGCGGCGTCACCTACGTGCTGCGCCCGCTGGCGCGCGTGCGCGACGACGTCGAGGCGCGCTCGCCCGAGGACCTGACCCCGCTTGCGTTCGAGCGCGTGCCCGCCGAGGTGCGGCCACTGGTCGATGCGGTCAACCTGCACGTATCGCGCTCGGCCGCGATGGCGCAGTCGCAGGCGCAGTTCATCGCCGATGCCGCGCACCAGCTGCGCACCCCGCTGGCCATCCTCAAGACCCAGGCCGAGTACGCCCAGCGCCAGCTCAACGCCGCCGATCCCGAAGCCGCACGCGCGGCAGCCGGCGAAGCCGTGGGCGGTATCGTCACCCAACTTGAACAGGCTGCGCGGCTGACCAACCAGCTGCTGGCGCTGGCGCGGGTACGCCAGCACCGCGCCGACGCCGCGCAAGCTGGTGAAGCCGGCGAAGGCATCGACATCATCGATGCCGTCACCGTGGCCGAGCAGGTCGCGCTGGACTACCTGCCGCTGGCGCGCGGCAAGCAGCAGGACTTCGGCTGGGAGCCGGTGCCGGGGCTGGCACTGCCGGTGCGCGCCGACCCCGCGCTGCTGCGCGAGGCGCTGGCCAACCTGGTCCATAACGCAATCCAGTACTCGCCGCGCGGCAGCCGCATCACGCTGTCGGCGACCCGGGTGGGCGATCATGCCTGCCTGGGGGTCGAGGACGATGGTCCCGGCATCCCGGCCGAGGAACGCGAGAAGGTGTTCGCGCGGTTCTACCGGCGGGTGGGGAATGCCGAGCCGGGCTCGGGGCTGGGGCTGGCGATTTCGCGGGAGATGGCGGCGCGGTTTGGGGGGACGGTGGAACTGGGCGAAGGGGGGCAGGGTACCGGAGTGCGGGCGGTGTTGAGGTTGCCCGTGGAGGCTGGCTAGGTTTACGACGTGTCCGGGGCGTGCGTGGATTCGGGCATCCGACTTCGTGGATCCGCCGGCCCTCTCCCCCGCCCCTCTCCCGCAAGCGGGAGAGGGGAGAAAACAAGCGGGTGTGAAAGCGCGCCGTTAGCCGAACAACTCCTCCGCCACCGTAGGATGCACCTGCACCGTACTCTGCAGATGCGCTTCCCTCACCCCCAGCCTTAATGCCACCGCCAGCGCCTGCACGATCTCCGGCGCCGCGTTGTCCATCAGATGCACCCCCAGCACGCGCCCGCTGCGCGCGTTGAGCACCAGCTTGAACACCGACTGATGCGGCGTCCCGGCAAAGCGATGCTCCAGCGAGACAAAGCGCTTGACCACGGTACGGATGCGCTCGGGCTTGCCGGCAGCCTCGATGGCCTGCGCTTCAGTCAAGCCCACCGCGCCGATGGCGGGCTCGCAGAACACCGCGGTCGGCACGATATCGAAATCCGCCCGTTCGCCGCGCCGCCCGAACAGCCGGTCGGCCAGCCAGCGCCCCTGCGCGGTGGCCACCGGCGTCAGGTGCAGGCCGTCGATGGCATCGCCCAGCGCATAGACGCTGCGCACGCTGCTGCGGAACTGGCGGTCGACGCGGATGCCGCCCCGCTCGCCGAAGGCTACGCCCAGCGCTTCCAGCCCCAGGCCCTGCACATTGGAAACGCGTCCGATCGCCGCCAGCGCGGCCTGCGCGCGCACGGCTTCGGTCTGGCCCGCGCGGCTCGGGTCGTTGGTGGGCTGGTAGCAGACCTCGACCGCGCCGTTGGCCTGGCTCAGCAGGTGCACGCGCGCATTCAGGTGCAGCCGCACGCCGCGCGCGGTCAGCGCGTCGGCCAGCGCCGCGCCGATGTCGTGGTCGAAATGCGGCAGCAGCCGGTCGCCGGCGACGACCAGGTCGACCTTGACGCCGTAGCGCGACAGGATCGAGGCCTGTTCCACGCCGATATAGCCGCCGCCGATGACGGCGACGGATGCTGGCAGGCTCTGCCAGGTGAAGACGTCGTCGGAGCTCGCGGCCAGGTCGCCGCCGGGGACGTCGAGCGTGCGCGGGCGCGCGCCGGCGGCAATCAGGATGCGGCGCGCCTGGATGGTCTCGTCGCCGACGCAGACTTCCTCCGGCCCGGTGACGCGCGCCTCGCCATGCAGGACTTCCACCCCGGAATCGGTCAGGCGCTGGGTGTAGCCCACGTTCAGGCGCGCGACCTCGGCGTTGACGCGCACGATGGCATCGCGCCAGTCCTCGTGCCCGCCGGTGTGCGACAGGCAGCCCGACAGGATCGCCGACCAGGAGGCGCCGTAGGACAGCATCTTCTTGGGCACGCAGCCGCGGTTGACGCAGGTGCCGCCGATGGCGTCGCGCTCGACCAGGATCACGCGCGCACCGTGCGCCGCCGCGCGCCGCGCGCAGGCCACGCCGGCGGAGCCGCCGCCGATCACCACCAGGTCGGCCGCGCGCGCCTTGTCGTTGCGCCGGGTGCGGCCGCTGCGCGCGCGCGGCACCTGCTGCACCGGTGGCGCCGCGCTGACTTCGCGCGCGCGCCGCGGCGCGCTGGTTCCCTGCACTATGGAAAGGGGTGTCTGGCGTTTGGTCATCCAAGCCTCCTGTCGCGGCACGCGGGCCGCATCGACAATCATCAGGCCAGCGCCGGCAACACGGAAACTAGGCAGCGGGCCGCAGTTCGGTATTCAGGATCGACGGCCACTCGCACAGGAAAGTTTCCCCGTCGCGGCGGCCCAGTTCATAGGCGTGCGTCATGGCATCGGGCCGGGTGTAGTCCCAGCTCGAGATCGGCACGCGCTGCGAAGGCTGCAGGTACAGGCGGCGCTGGCCGCCTTGCTCCAGCACGAAACGGCGCGGGCGCGGGTACAGCCGCGTCACCAGCACCAGCACATTGCCGGGCGCGCCATCGAGCGCGTCGACCGGCACGTTGTCGACCAGCCCGCCGTCCAGCACCGGGCGCCCGTCGCGGCGCAGCACCGGCGTGAACGGCGGCGTCGACGCCGACTGCAGCAGCAGGTCGGCCAGCTGCTCGGGCGAGGCGCAGTCCTGCGCGCGCACGAATTCGGGCCGGAAGCCGAGCTTGCGCCCCAGCCGCGGGTGCAGCGTCTTGAGCACGTGCTTGTCGATGTTGTAGGCCAGCAGCCCGGCCGCCACCGCCAGGCGCGGACCGCTCCAGCGCGGGATATGCGCCACGCCGATGCGGATCTCGGGGGCCTGCTGCAGTTGCGCGAGGCGCCCGTCGGCAAAGATGCTCAGCAACGCGGTGCGGTAGATGCCGTAATGCGGGAACACACGCTCGTTGCGCAGCAGGTTGGCCCAATAGGCATTGCGGCGGTTGTCGGCCAGCACCGCGCGGTAGTAGTCCATGGTCTGGTGCGAGTCATGCGCATAGACCATGCAGGCGGTGGCCGCGCCGGCCGAGATCGCGGCGATCACGCGCGGGCGCAGCTGCAGCTCCGGCGCCACCGTGTCCCACCAGCCCGCCTGCCACCAGCAGCGGTTGCCGCCGCCGGCAAAGACGACCTGGTCGAAGGGGTTGGCGTCGCCGGAAGGCATCGGAGCTCGGAAACGGGTCAGAGCAGCGCGTAGGTGGTGGTGGCCTGCACCGCCAGCTTGCCGTCGGTGCCGGTCAGCTCGATCTCGCCGAACACCACGGTCTTGCCCAGCCGCAACACGTTGGCGCGCACCAGCACGTCGCCGTCGATCACCGGGCGCATGAAGTTGGTGGTCAGCGACACCGTGGTCATCGGCCGGAACGCGCCCAGCGCGCTGGCCACGGCGACGATCATGGCGGTATCGGCGGCGGACATCAGCACCTGGCCGCAGACCACGCCGCCCGCATGGCGGAACGATTCGCTGAACGGCAGGCGCAGCGTCACGCCCCGGGCATCGACGGCTTCGGCGCGCAGGCCAAGCTGGCGTACCCACGGCGCCAGCACGCGCTCGAGCGTGGCGTCGATGTCGGCAAGGGTCAGGGCTTCGGGCATGGTGCTCCTTGTTCTGGCTGGCCGCACCATGGCGGTCCTGGCGGACCGCTATTCCGTCTCCTCGGGCGCGACGCGATGTTTGAGGCAATGATACAGGGGCCCGGTGGCCAGCACCACGAACGCCATCCGGATCACGTGGAAGGCGGTCACCAGCGGCACCCCGACCTCGAGCACCTTGGCGGTGATGCACATCTCGGCGATGCCGCCCGGCGTGGTGCCCAGGATCACCGTGGCCGGGTGCGCGCCCGACAGCGCCGACAGCCCCCAGCCGAACAGCGCCGACACCACCAGCGCCAGCACGGTGTACAGCGCCACCCCCGACAGGAAGCGCGGCGCGGTATGCAGGAACTCGCGCGAGAAGCGCACCCCCAGCGACACCCCGATCAGCAGCTGGCCGGCCCGGCTCATCCAGGTGGGGATGGCCGACAGCTCGATGCCGCAGGCGGTCAGCACCGCCGCCGCCAGCAGCGTGCCGATCACGAACGGGTTCGGCATGTTCAGCCGCTTCACCAGCAAGGCCACGCCCAGCGTGATCGCCACCAGCGCCACCAGCCCGGGTGCGCTGACCACGCGCGGGCCGGGGATATACGGGTCGAGGCCGTGGATGCCGCCGTACTGGAAGATTGCCGGCACCGTCACCACCACCATCAGCACCCGCAGCGAATGCGCGGCCGCCACCTGATCGATGCGCGCGCCGTTGCGCTCGGCCAGGTTGGCCATCTCCGAGGCGCCGCCGATCGCGGTGGAGAAGAACGCGGTCTTGAAGGCGACGCCGGTGGTCCGCCGCAGCAGCAGCGCGCCGCCCGCGCCCAGCGCCAGCGCGAACAGCGAGCCGGCGACGATGTACGGCAGGTACTCCACCAGCCGCGCCACCACGTCCGGCGTGAAATACAGCCCGAGCGAGGCGCCGATCACCCATTGGCCGGCATTGCGCGCCTGCGCCGGCGCGCGCAGGTCGGCGCCAGCCATGCGCGCGGCGGCGACAGCCAGCAGCGGCCCGATCATCCACGGCAGCGGCGTATGCAGGAGAGTGCAGAGCAGGGCGGCGGCCAGCCCGAGCGCCAGCGTGGGCAGCGCGGACAGCCAGCGGTTGGCGGCAAGCGGCATCGGTCAGCGGCCTGGCGCTGAGCGCCGGCGCTTGTTGTTTTGCAAGGTTTGGTCGGAGGAAGGCAAGAGGCCCGGCACGCCACGGCGCCGGGCCCCCGCAGAGACTACCGCATGCTAACGCGTGTTATGCGGCGTTGTCAGCCTGCGCATGCGCGGTGCCGCGCCCGGCGTGCCAGCGCAGCAGGCGCGGGATCACCACCACCGCCACGGTCAGCGCCAGGATCGAGGCCGAGATCGGCTGGCGCAGGAACAGGCTCCAGTCGCCCTGGCCGATCGACAGCGCATTGCGCAGCTGCTTCTCCGCCATCGGCCCGAGGATCATGCCGACGATCACCGGCGCGGTGGGGAAGTCGAAGCGGCGCATCACCATGCCGAGCAGGCCGATCGCGAACAGCAGCAGCAGGTCGAACCACGACTGGCGGATGCCGTACGCGCCCAGGCCCGCGAAGATCAGGATGCCGCCGTACAGCAGCGGCGTCGGCACGCGCAGCATGCGCACCCACAGGCCGATCGCCGGCAGGTTCAGCACCAGCAGCATCACGTTGCCGATATACAGCGACGCCAGCAGGCCCCACACCAGGTCGCCCGAGGTCTGGAACAGCATCGGGCCCGGCTGCAGGTTGTAGTTCTGGAACGCGGCCAGCAGGATCGCGGTGGTGTTGGAGGTGGGGATGCCCAGCGTCAGCAGCGGCGCCAGGGTCGCGGTCACGGCGGAGTTGTTGGCGGCCTCGGGGCCGGCCACGCCTTCGATCGCGCCGACCTTGCCGAACTCTTCCTTGTGGTCCGACAACTTCTTCTCGGTCGCGTACGACAGGAAGGTCGGGATCTCGGCGCCGCCCGCCGGGATCAGCCCGAACGGGAAGCCGATGAAGGTGCCGCGGATCCACGCCGGCAGCGAACGCTTCCAGTCCGACCGGTTCATGTGGGTCGAGCTGAGCTTGTTGTAGGTGCTGGGCGGCTGCGGGAAGAACGCGTTGAACAGCGCCTCGCCCACCGCGAACAGGCCCACGGCGACCACCACGATGTCGATGCCGTCGTACAGCTCCTGCACGTTCATCGAATAGCGAGTCTGCCCCGACAGCGAATCCATGCCGATCAGGCCGATGCCCAGGCCCAGGAACAGCGCGGTCATGCCGCGCAGCAGCGACGAGCCCAGCACCGCCGAGACCGTGGTGAAGGCCAGCAGCATGATCATGAAGTACTCGCCCGGGCCGAACTGCAGCGCCACGTCGGCGGCCACCGGCGCGAACAGCGACAGCATCACGGTGGCAATGGTGCCGGCCACGAACGAACCGATCGCCGCGGTTGCCAGCGCCGGGCCGGCACGGCCGTTCTTGGCCATCAGGTTGCCTTCCATGGCGGTGACCATGGTGGAGGACTCGCCCGGCGTGTTCATCAGGATCGAGGTGGTCGAGCCGCCGTACATCGCGCCGTAGTAGATGCCGGCGAACATGATCAGCGCCGCGGTGGGCTCGACCTTGGCGGTCAGCGGCAGCAGCATCGCCACCGTCAGCGCGGGACCGATGCCGGGCAGCACGCCGATGGCGGTGCCGAGGAAGCAGCCCACCAGGGCCCACATCAGGTTGATCGGCGTGATCGCGACGGCAAAGCCGTGCATCAGCTGGTTCAGGGTATCCATGCGAAGACTCCTTGCGTGACGGGCGGGCTCAGAAGCCGGCGATGGGCAGCAGCGGCAGGTTGATGCCGAGCAGGAATTCGAACAGCGCCCACATCGGCACCGTGATGCACAGCCCGATGATCGCGTCGCGCACGATGCGGCGGCTGCCGTAGCCGCGCGCCACGCAGACCATCAGCAGCGTCGACGACAAGACAAAGCCGAGCGTGCCGATCAGCGCCATGTTCAGCACCAGGCCCGCGGCAACCCAGACGAAGCCGACGAAGTTGTGTGGCGCGTTGGGCAGCTCGGCGTCTTCTTCCGGCATGTTGCGGAAACCGCCGCGCACGCCCTGCCAGGTCAGCAGCGCGCCGCACACCGCCAGGCCGATCGCCACCAGCGTAGGCACGAAGCGCGGCGACAGGCCCGCATAGCCCTCGTCGCCGGTGATGCCGGACAGGCCGAGGAAGAAGAACAGCGAGATTGCCAGCACGGCGATGCCGATGGCGAGGTGCGAGGGTTTCATGGAGACTCCTTGGCCATGGTCGCCGGGCCGCGGGGGCGGGCGTGCGCGACGCTGGCGGATGCTGCCCGCGCGGCCGCGGGGCCCAGTGACATGTGTTGTTG
Organism: Cupriavidus sp. WGlv3; assembly: GCF_023952475.1. Classification (GTDB taxonomy): domain Bacteria; phylum Pseudomonadota; class Gammaproteobacteria; order Burkholderiales; family Burkholderiaceae; genus Cupriavidus; species Cupriavidus phytorum. Next base: position 77,542 of record NZ_JALHRX010000007.1, on the reverse strand, counting down.
TCTTCGGTATCGCAGGTGGACACCGGGCCCCGCGCCGTGTTTCCGGCCGCCGGGATCACCGGCGGCGTCGGCAGGCACGACAGGTAAAGCGAGAGTAGTTAGGGCGGCAGGCAGGGCGCGGCAGTCCGCGCGCCTGGCGCTGTGTTACTTGGCTACGCCCAGTTCACGCAGCGTGCCACCCAGGCGGGTCGATTCGCTGTCGACGAACTTGCCGAACTCGTCCCCGGTCAGCAGGAACGGGGTCCAGTCGTTCTTCTGCAGCGTGTCCTTCCAGGCCTTGCTCTCGGTGGCCTTGACCACCGCGTCGATCATGGCCTTGCGCTGCTCGGGCGTGGTGCCCGGCGCGCCGTACACGCCGCGCCAGTTGTAGATCTCGACATTGACGCCTTGCTCCTTCAGCGTCGGGATATCGGCAACGCGGTCCTTGGACGTGACCGCCAGCGCGCGCATCTTGCCGCTCTTGATAAAGGGCAGGAACTCCGACACGCCGGCGATGCCCACCGTCACGTGCCCGCCCATGATCGAGGCCGAGGCTTCGCCGCCGCCCTGGAACGGCACGTAGTTGACCTTCTTCGGATCCACGCCGCTTTCCTTGGCGACCAGGCCGGCCAGGATATGGTCGATCGAGCCCTTGGAGCCGCCGCCCCAGCTGACGCTGCCCGGGTTGGCCTTCAGTTGCGTGGTCAGGTCCTTGATCGACTTGATCGGCGAGCTGGCCGGCACGGTGATGACCATGGTGTCGGCAAACAGGCGCGCGATCGGCGTGGCGTTCTTCAGCGTGACCGGCGGCTTGTTGGTCTCGATCGCGCCGACCATCACGGCACCCACCACCATCAGCGCGTTGGGATTGCCCTTGTCGGTGTTGACGAACTGGGTCAGCGCGATGGTGCCGCCGGCGCCGCCCTTGTTGTCGTACGAAGCGGCCTTGGCCTGGCCCGCGGCGATCATCGCCGCGCCCAGCGAGCGGCCGGTCTGGTCGAAGCCGCCGCCGGGATTGGCGCCGATCATGACCTTGACGTTGTCCATGGCGAAGGCGGGTGCGGCCACGGCAGCGGCGGCAAGGGTGGCGGATGCCATCACGGCATGGGCGAAGCGGAAATAGGTACGGCGCATGGCGGTCTCCTTGGTAATACCGGTGATCGCTTGCCAGTCGATGGCGGCCGCGATCCGACCCGGGGGTTCCGGCGGCCACGGCGTTGCGGGACGGGATGTGGGCCGGGGGTGTACGCAGCAGCGCGGCACCGGGCTTGTCTCCTGTCCGGCGCGGCGAGGGCTGGCCGGGACTGTTCTTGGATTTTGGTGAACATCAGACCGGAACTTCCGGCCTTGGGGCGGATTCTAGGCGGGGGAAACTGTCAAAAGGCTGTCAAATGGGGGGAGATGGGGTTGGGGTTTACGTGGAGGGACGGGGGTGGGCAGGGGGAAGGGCCGCACTTCGTGGAGACGCCGGCCCTGAAACACCACCTCACCCCGCCGGCTTCGCCTGCAGGCAAGGATCCTTGCGCTCGACCGCCGGCACCACCACCGCCATATCGAATTCACCCTTGTCCGGCGCGCTTTCCACATAGCCGATGCTGAGCGCCTGCCCGGCGTCACCGCCCAGCCAGCGCGGCACCCCCACATCGCGCCGCACGTGTCCGTTGCCCGCGATCAGCACCGCGCCGCGCCCGGCATAAGGCCGCAACGCCTGCGCCATCACCGCGTCGCGCGCGGCCTGTGCCGCCAGCATGCCGGGCAGCATCGCCTTGGGGAAATTGCCGCAGTGCCCGCGGTCGAGCACCGCGGTCTGGGCCGCCACCAGGTCCGGCGGCAACGCGCCGGTCAGGCCCAGTTGCTGCCGCTCGTCCGCCGAAAACAGACCGTCCAGCCCGCCGCGCACGATCTTGCCCGCGTCGGCGCGCGACAGGTTGGCGGCGACCAGCGGCAGATCGTATTGAAGCGCCAGCGCCACCACCGGCTTGTACAGCGGCCACTGCCACGCGCCGCCGCCTGCCTGCGCGATCAGGTAGTCGGCATCGCGCGGGCGCTCGCGCCGGGCCCGGTCGATATCGGCCTGGCGCTCGCGGTCGAACTGCTCCATGGCGATGGCCGGGCGCCAGCCTTGCTCGAGCGCGCGCGCCAGCGCGGCCAGCCGCTGCTGCTGGCCGGCGGCATTGTCGTGCACCTCGCCCAGCAGCACGTAGGGCTTGCCGGCGAAGGCGGCGCTGACGGTCGATGGAGCCGGCCCCGAAGCGGCACAGCCGGCGCCCAGTACCGCCACGGCCGCGGCCAGCGTGGCGGCCCCGCACAGGCGGAAACACAAGCGGAATGAGATCACGCGCTTTCCTTTATCTCGTTTCAGTCGCCGGCACCGACGCCTGCGGCGCGGGCTGCTCCGGCACGTACACCATCGATCCGTCCTGCATCCGGTACGCGACGCCGGCCTTGATGCCATCGCCGCTGCCGACCTGGCCGCTGGCCTGGTAGCGCACCACCTTCTCGCCCTGGCGCGACACGATCTCCATGTTCGGCTTGCCGGGATTCTTGATGATGGTGACGTCATCATGGGTGAACGGGTTGGCCGGGTTCTGCGCGATCGTCACCAGCAGCGCGGCGATCACCACCAGGAACACGTCGATCAGGTTCACCACCGACAGGATCGGGTCGTCGGCCTCGCTCTCTTCCAGGAACTTCATGCGTCCACCTCCCACTGCGGCCGCGACTGCGCCAGCCACACCAGTTCCTCGGCCAGCCAGCGCCGGCGCACGTTGACCACCCAGAAGGTGATGCTGGCCGCGATCAGCGCCAGGATCACCGCGGAGAAGGCGATGGTGAGATTCTCGCCCACATTGGCCAGGTTGCCACCGGACAGCCCCTTCAGCGCCGGCCCCATCGGGATCATGGTCGCCACGAGCCCCAGCATCGGCGCCACCCGCGTGGCGATGCGCGGGCGCTCCAGCAGGCGGTGCGCGGCGACGTCGAGCGCGTCGGCATCGGCGACCCTGTGCTTGCGCGCCCAGGCCACCAGCACGTAGCCGCGCCCGCTGCCGATGGGATGGCGCGCGCGCAACCAGGCCTGCATGGCGAACTCGCCGAGCGCCCAGAAGGCGTAGAGGAACAGCAGCGCGATCAGCGCCAGCGTCGGGATCAGGAACAGCTGGCCGACGTCGTACATCAGGGTTTCGAGCAGGGTGGGTGTCATGTCTGGTCTGGTTGAGTGCGATGGATATCCTGGTGGCGTCAGCGCCGTTCCGGCAGCCAGCTGCCGGCAGCATCGACCTGGCGCCGCCGCGCGCTGAGCGCGCCGCCCGCGAGCGCGGCCGCTAGCGCGATGCCGCCGGCCAGCCACGACAGCACCGGCACGATCTCGGCCGCGGGCGGCTTGCGCTCCACCAGCTCCATGCCTTGCACGGGCTGCGTCGGGTTCGGCGGGGGAGCGGGCGCTGGCGCAGGGATGGGCGGGGCAGCCTGCGGCGGCGCCGGTGCCGGACGCGGCGCCGCAGCGCGCGGCTGCAAGCCATAGCCCGGCGCGGCGGCACGGGCCTGCTGCGCGCGATACTGGTTGAACGCGCGGTTGTGGCTGATGATGTCGTGCCGCTGCGCCAGGTCCTGATAGCGCTGCGCCAGCGTTTGCAACAGCTTGCTGTCGGCCTTCCAGTAACCCTTGCGCGCGGCTTCCAGCATGCGTTCGATCACCTGCGCCTGGGCCTGCGGCGCGTTCTTTTCGAACCACTCGTTGAGGCCGAGCTTGTGCTTGTCGTTGACATAGACCTCGGCAAACTCGGTCCACTGGTCGTCGCGCACGATTTCGGGCGAGACCGCGGTCCAGCCCCAGAAGTTGTTGACGGTATCGAGCACGTTCAGCGCGCCGCTGTAGCCCTCGGCTTTCATGCCCTCGATCCAGCCGGGATGGAAGTAGCGCGTGCGCAGCTCGCTGGCAAGGAAGCCGGCGGCGGTCTCGGTGCGCGCCTGGCTGGCATCGCGCAGGTTGGAGATCAGCAGTTCCGGCGCCTTGCCGGTCAGGTGGCGCACCGCCAGGCCGATGCCGCCGAGGTACTGGAACGGATCGTCGGTGGTCAGCATGCCGTACAGATTGGAGCTGCGCGCCAGCAGCGCACCGTCGACGCCCTTGAGGTTCTCGGCATACAGGTTGACCTGCGGCAGCGCCTCGCCCCAGTGCTGCTCGTCCGGGCCGTAGGCGTACTGCATGCGCGCGAGATACAGCCTGGCCAGCCTGGCATCGGCCTGGCGGCCGCTGCCGAAGGTGTCGGTGGCCAGCGCCGCATCGTTCAGGCCGGTGCCGTAGTTGCCCGATTCGCTGGCAAAGATGCGCGTCACCGCCAGCGCGTCGAGGCGCTCGGCGGGGACATTGAGCTTGCTCAGCCGTTCACGGACTGCGCGGGTATTCGCCGCGACGACGTTGCCGGCTTCCGGTTGCGTGGCGGCAAGCTTCACCGCCTCGGCCAGCCACTTCATCAGGTTGGGGAAGTGGTCGCGATACAGACCGGTGGCCGACAGCACCACGTCGACGCGCGGGCGGCCCAGCTCCGCCGCGGCAATCGGCTCGACCCCGATCACGCGGCCGCCGTCGTCCCACTTCGGCCGCACGCCCAGCGCCGCCATCGCCTGCGCTTCGAGCATGCCCTGGTGGCGCATGGTCTCGACGCTCCACAACGAAAATGCCAGCTTGTCGGAATAGCGGCCATGGCGCTTGCGCCAGTCGGCGATCATCGCCTCGGCGGCGGCCTGGCCCGCCTTCCACGCTTCGCGGCTGGGCACCTTGGAGGGATCGAAGCCGTACAGGTTGCGGCCGGTCGGCAAGGTGTCGGGGTTGCGCACCGGGTCGCCGCCGGTGCCCGAGTGCAGATGGCGGCCGGCCAGCGCGGTCAGCAGCCCGGCGTTCTCGGGCGTTGCGTCGAGGCTGGCATAGAGTTGCCGCGCGCGCTGCATGTCCTCGCGCTGGCGCGCAACGGGTAGCTCCTCCAGCGCGGCGCCCTCGGCCACATAACGCCGCACCATCGCATAGGGCGGCGTCTGCGCGAGCTGCGCGTAGTCGACCGCGAACAGCTCTTCCGGCTCGTCTGGGAAGACCCGCCTGAGCCAGTCCTTGCCGAGCATCGCCATGGTCGTATAGAGCCGCAGCCCTTGCTCCTGCGACTGGCCGAAGGTGTGCAGGCCATAGGGCTGCAGCGCGCCGCCGAGTTCATGCAGGTGGATGTGCAGCGCATCGAGGTAGCCGCTGAAATCCGCGCGCGCCCGTGCCGCGCTCCAGCCCATGTCTTCGAACAGATGCATCGACGCGCTGCGCGACAGGATCTGCTGGCGGATGGTGTCCTTCACCGCGCCTTCGTCCTGCTGCAGGTACGCGTGCAACTGGTCGTGCAGCGCTACCAGGTCGGTATGCAGCCCGGCCGGGCGGAACGGCGGCGTCTGGTGGCTGACGATCACGGCGCGGCCGCGACGCTTGGCCTGGATCGCTTCGCCGACGTCGTCGACGATATACGGATAGATCACCGGCACGTTGCCCAGTACCAGGTAGGGCTGGTCGGTGACCGACAGGCCGCGCTCCTTGCCCGGCGTCCATTCCTGCGTGCCGTGGGTGCCGTAGTGGACCAGCGCCTCGCGGTCCTGGCGCGCCCACAGGTAGGCGGCCAGGTAGAAGTGGTTCAGCGGCGTGGTGGTGGAGTGGTACAGCGCCTTCTCGTCCGATTCATTGCGCTCGCCGCGCGGCGGCACCGGCATCAGCGCGACGTTGCCGAGCTGCAGCCGCGGGATCACGAAGCCGGCCTCACCGCCGCGCGTGGTCGCCATCGCCGATTGCTCCGGATTGCCCCAGCGCTGCGCCACCGCGGCGCGGAAGGCCGCGGGCTGCGCGTCGTACCAGCGACGGTACTGCGACATCGGCATCCACATCGCGAGGCCGGCATCGAGCAAGGGCTCCAGCCTGCCATTGCGATAGAAGGGCGCCAGCAACGCTCCCAGGTCGCGCTGCAGCCGCGCTTCGTCGGCGGCCTCGGTGGAGTAGCCCGCCGCGCGCAGCGCCGCCAGCGTGCTGGCCAGGCTCTTCGGCAGGTTCAGGAACGACGCCGACAGGTTCTTCTCGCCGGCGGGATAGTTGTAGTACAGGATCGCCACGCGCTTGTCGGCGTTGGGCAGGTGGCGCAGCCGCGCCAGCGCCAACGCCTTGTCGGCCACCGCATCGAGCTGCGCCGGCAGGCCGACGATGGCGCCGTCGCCCCTGGCGGTGGCGGCGGCCAGGATGGGATCGATCACGCCGGCCAGTTCGGGCTGCATCAGGTAGAACGGGGTATCGGTCAGGCTGATGCCGTGCGGGTCGTCCTGCCACGCCTGCGCGTCGCCCTTGCGGTAGGGCATGACCTGCAGCACCGGCACGTCGAGTTGCTCGAACTCGGCCTTGCGCCCGTGCGGGTTCAGCATGATCTGGCCGTTGACGAGCACGTCGACCAGGCGCTTGCCGCCGGGCATCGCCATGCGCGTGATGCCATCGGCATCCATCACCGGGCCATAGAACGTCAGCACGCGCGCATGGCGGGCTTCGAGGCGGCCGATCAGGTCGTCGATAAAAGCGCTGTCGAGACCCGACACATAGGCCTGGTGGATGGCGATGCCGATCACCGGGCCGCTGCTGCCGGAGGCGGCCAGCGCTTCCTGCGGCGAGGTGGTGATCACGCCGGCGAGCCTGGGGTGGTAGTAGGCGGCCTTCGGGAACACCACGGGCGCCGGGATGCCATCGTCGCTGCGCAGGTGAAACTGGCGGGCCGCGATCGTGCGCATCATCGCGCCGAAGTTGCCGCGGCCGCCGTTGACGTAATACGCCTGCAGCCGGGCGGCGAGCTTGTCGTCGACGCCATGCGCTTCATGGCGGTCGGTGGCGATCAGCACGCGCGGCACGCGCGCCTCGCTCCACAGCGGGCCGAGGCGCTGCAGCATCGCGCTGACGATATGGTCGCGCGGCGCATCGACGATCAGCAGGTCGGCGTTGTGGATAAACGGGGCGACCTCCTGCGCCGGCATGCGCTCGAGGTACTGTGCCTCCAGGGTCATGCCCTGCGCCTGCGCCAGTTCACGCAGCGGGCCGAACTTGCCCGCCGGCACTGGCGAGCTGGTCAGGATGGCGATGCGCGGCATGGCAGCCTGCGCCGCGCCCGTCCACATCAGCAGGCACAGCAGCGCCCACAGCCAGCGCTTGGTTATATTTTGTGGGGACATGCAAACCTCCTTGCGTGACTGCCGCTCAGAACGACAGCTTCAGGCTGGCGGCGAAGGTGCGGCCCGGCTGCGTGTAGAAATCCACGCCGGGCTCGGTCGCCGAGACGCCGGTCTGGCGCACGTCGCCCCACAGCCAGTACTTCTTGTCGAACAGGTTGTTGACCGACAGTGCCAGGCTGACATGGCGGTTGAAGCGCCACCACGCCTGCAGGTCGACCACGCCGTAGCCGGCGGGCTTGAAGTAGGTGAACGACGAATCGTCGGTGCGCGTCACCGGCCGCGCGCCGCGCCAGCGGATCGCGGCGCCCTGTCCCTGCACGCGCTCCCATGTCAGCCCGGCGCTGGCGCGCAGCGGCGAGACGCTGTTCAGCGGCTGGCCGGTCTGCTCGTTGTTGCCATGTGCGTACGCCACCGCGCCATCGACGCGCCATTGCGGCAGGAAGCGCCACACGCCGCGCCACTCGGCGCCGTAGATGCGCACGCTGGTCTGGTTGCGGTACTGGTAGGTCGCGCGCAGGCCGGGAAGACAGGCCGGGTCGGACGGGCAGGCCAGCTGCACCTGTTCGATGAAGTCGCGGTAGCGGTTGTCGAACAGCGCCACGCTGGTCTGCACGTTGTCGCTGGTATAGCGCGCGCCGACCTCGAACGAGCGGCTCTTTTCCGGGTCCAGGTCGGAGTTAGGCGCGGCGCCATAGCCCTGCACCGGATTGCGGAAGCTGCCGTTGACTTCCTGGTAGTTGGGCGCCCGGTACCCGAACACGTACTGCGCCCACAGGTTGACGCGGTCGCTCGCCTGCCACAGCGCCGACAGCTTGGGCGACAGGTGCGAGTCGCTCTTGCTGACCGCGGGGCGGCCGCCGGCATTGTTGTAGACCAGGTCATCGCCATCGGGCGACAGCGAGTAATGGTCGAAGCGCAGGCCCGGCGTCAGCGTGAAGCGGCCGTCGAAGAAGCGCATCTCGTCCTGCGCGAACAGGCCGGTCTGGCGCGTCTCGCCGGTGGGGAAGTCGTGGATCGGGAAATTCTCGCCGGCCAGCGTCTTGGTGGTGGTACCGGTGGTCAGGTTGCGCACCGTGCCGTCGCGCGATTCCGACGAGCGCACGCGCATGAAATCGGCGCCGCCGATCAGCCGGTGCTCGACGCCGCCGGTGGCGAACGACTTGTCGCCCTGCAGGTTGAAGCCGGTCTGCTGCTGCTTGAAGGCAAAGCCCAGCGAGACGTTGCACAGGCTGGTGCCGCGCGTGGTGGCCGAGCAGCCAGTGCTGGTGTTGCTGCGTACCTGGCTGGTCAGCGTGGTGGTCTCGGACTCCTGGTAGTAGACCTGCGCGGCGAGGCGGTCGAGCACGCCGCTGGCCGGCTTCCACTCGTAGTCCAGGCTGACGCGGTCGCGGCTCAGGTCTTCATTGCCATTGGCGGCGGTGACGCGCGGCAAGGCCGTGGACAGGCGCAGCAGGTCGGTGTCGGTGTTGCCGTCGCGATGCTCGTAGGTGAACCTGAACTTTTGCGCCGGGCTGGCGTTGAGCAGGATCTTGCCCAGCCACGCCTGCGTGCGCACGTCCTGCGGGTTGGGCCGGGTGCGGTTGACCGAGTTGGAATCGTCGCTGCCCATGTTCTTCATTTCATGCGCGTTGCGGTTCGCGTACATGAACAGGCCCTGCAGCGTGTCGCTGCCACCGGCCACGCCGGCGGTCTGGCCGAAGCCGTTGTCGATACCGTTCCAGTTCAGCCCCAGCTCGCCGCCGACCTTGCGGCCCTGCGTCAGGTCCGACGGATCCTTGGTCGCGTACGCCACCACGCCCCCGATCGCGTCCGAGCCATACAGGCTCGACGCCGGTCCGCGCAGCACTTCGACGCGCTTCAGGAACGAGAACTCCGGCGCATCGCGGGTCGAGCTGGAGATGTTCGACGGCCCGCCGCCGTTGAAGAAATCCGGCAGCCGCACACCGTCGACCATCTGCAGCACGCGGTTGTCCTCGATACCGCGGATATTGATGCTGCCGGCGCCGAAGCGGCGACGGTCGCGCGGCACGTCGATGTCCGGCTCGTCGGCGAACAGGCCGGCCTCGTCGACCGGCTGCGCGCGCTCGACCTGCCGCGCATCGCGCGTGGTGATGGTCGACGCCACCGCATCGGCGCGCTCTTCGGTGCGGGTGGCGGTGACCACTACCTCATTGAGCGCAGCGAGCGTAGTGGCATTGGCGATGGCCGGCGCGCACAGCGCCGCGCACACGGCGGCAACAGGTGCGACCCGGACGGTGGCGCGCAGGCGCGCCAGACAGCGACGTTTCATGGATTCTCCCCAAATGAAATCGGACGCTGGCTGGCTGGAAACGGGGGCGTATGGCTGGCTCGCGTGGAGGCGCTACCTGACGGCGGAATGCCGTCACAACCGGCGCCTCGTTTTAGTTAACGAGAATTATTATCGTTTACAGCAAACTCGGTAAAGGGCTTCACGCATAGGATGTGGTGGCTCTACCACATCGGCGGCATGTTGTCGGCTGGATAGAGCGATCGGGTCGGCACTCCTCTGGTTTGCAAACTTTGTTTGCAAAGAGGTTAGCAACCTACTAACATGCATGCATGCCATCGAATTCACCAAGCAAGCGGCGCAAGCGTTGAAGGCGATGCCGAGGAATGTCGCGGCAACGATCCGGGCAAAGATCGACGCGCTTGCCACGAATCCCTACGCACCCAATCCGAATGCGACCAGGCTCGCCGGGCGGCCCGGCTATCGGCTGCGGGTGGGAGATTGGCGCGTGCTGTATCAGATCGAAGACGGCCGGCTTGTCATCCTTGTGGTGGCGATCTGTCCGCGAGGAAGTGCCTACCAATGACCGACATCCAATTCATCCAACGCGACGGCCGTCGCGAGTTTGCCGTGGTGCCCATCGAGGTCTGGGATCGCGTCAAGCATCTGATCGAAGCGAACGACGACGTCACCTTGTTTGACGCCGCCACGGAACAGGACGACGGCTTCCGCGTGCCGGCCGCCGTGCTCGACGCCGAACTGGCCGGCGATCATCCGGTCAAGGCGTGGCGCAACTATCGCCGCCTGACGCAGGATGCCCTTGCCCGGGCCGCGGGCCTGAGCAAGCCGTATCTCAGCCAGATCGAAAACCGCTCGCGCGCCGGCAGTGCGGCCGCGCTGCGCCGGCTGGCGCAAGCGCTGGACGTGCCTGCCGACATCCTCGCGGAATCGGGCGCATAGCTGGCGGTTCCAGCGCTCGCCCTCAGTGCTGCCGCACCGTCTCTCCGGGCACCTTCTCCGGCAGCTTGTTGCCGTCCGCATCGATCTGCAGCGGCCCGGTGCCGGAGAACCGGTCCAGCGCCAGGTAGATCACCGGCGTGATGAACAGCGTGATCACCTGCGAAAACAGCAGGCCGCCCACCACCGCCAGGCCCAGCGGCTGGCGCAGCTCGGCGCCGGCGCCCAGGCCCAGTGCCAGCGGCAGCGCGCCCATCACCGCGGCGAAGGTGGTCATCATGATCGGCCGGAAGCGCAGCAGGCACGCCTGGCGGATCGCCCTGGCCGGGGTCATGCCCTGTTCGCGCTGCGCCGCCAGCGCGAAGTCGATCATCATGATCGCGTTCTTCTTGACGATACCGATCAGCATCAGCACGCCGATCACCGCGATCAGCGACAGCTCGACGTTGAAGATAAACAGCGTCAGCAGCGCCCCCACCGCCGCCGACGGCAAACCCGCCAGGATGGTGAGCGGATGGATGTAGCTCTCGTACAGCACGCCCAGCAGCGTGTAGATCACCGCGATCGCCGCCACCAGCAGCACGATCTGCGTCGCCTGCGACGACTGGAACACCGCCGCGTCGCCGCCCCAGCTGGTGAAGATCGAGGTCGGCATCGCGATCTCCTGCTTGTAGCGGTCGATGCGCGCGGAAGCATCGCCCAGCGCCGCACCTGGCGCCAGGTTGAACGACACCGTCACCGACGGCAGCTGCCCCTGGTGGTTGACCGCGATCGGCCCGACCCGGCGCTCGGTGGTGGCGAAGGCCGACACCGGCACCATCTGCCCGGTCTTGCTGCGCACGTAGAGCTTGGAGAACGCGCTTTCGTCGGTGCGGTCGACGTCGGCCGCCTGCAGGATCACGTAGTAGTTGTCGATCGGCGTGTAGATGGTCGATACCTGTCGCTCGCCGAAGGCCGAGTACAGCGCGGTGCGCACGTCCTGCATCTGCACGCCCAGCGCATTGGCCTTGTCGCGGTCGATGGTCAGGTGCGCCTCGAGCCCGGACTGCTGCGAGTCGCTGGTGACGTCGCGGAACAGGCTGTCGGCGCGCATCTTCGCCATCAGCTGGTCGGAGTAGTCCTGCAGCTGCCCGGCCTTCACGCTCTGCAGCGTGTACTGGTAGCGGCTCTTGCTCTGCCGTCCGCCCAGCTGCAGGTTCTGCACCGGCGCGAAATACACCGCCAGGCCCGGCACGCCGGCGACATCGCGCCGCAATGACTCGATCACCTTCGGCATCGCGTCGCGCTCGCCGCGCGGCTTCAGTTCGACGAACATGCGCCCGGTATTGATCGCCGGCGAGGGGCCGCCGCCGATTGCCACCACGATGCTCTTGACCGCCGGGTTGGCGCGCATGCGCTCGGCCGCGTCGCGCAACCGCTCCGACATGGCGTCGAACGAAATATCCTGCGGCCCTTCGGCGTTGACGCGGATCTGGCCGATGTCCTCTTCGGGGAAGAAGCCCTTGGGAATGGCCACGAACAGCACCGCGGTCAGCACGAAGGTCAGGCCCGCCGCCACCAGCACCGCGCGCCGGTGCGCCAGGCACCAGTCCAGCCCGCGCGCATAGCGGTGCAGCGTGAACTCGAACAGGTTCTCGAACCACTGCGTCGAGCGCATGCCCAGGGTCTGCTTCTGCGCCACGGCGGGCTGCGCCACCGGGTGGTCGCCATAGGCATGGTGCGATTCGTCCACCGGCACGTTCTCGGCCGACAGGAAGCGCGCGCACAGCATCGGAATCAGCGTCAGCGACACCAGCGCCGACACCAGGATCGACAGCGACACTACCGCGGCGAATTCGTGGAACAGCAGCCCGATCACCCCCGGCATGAAGAAGATCGGGATGAACACCGCCACCAGCGAGATCGAGATCGACAGGATGGTGAAGCCCATCTCGCGCGAGCCTACCAGCGCGGCCTTCAGCGGCGCCACGCCGTCCTCGATATGGCGCACGATATTCTCGAGCATGACGATGGCATCGTCGACCACCAGCCCCACCGCGAGCGTGATCGCCAGCAGCGAGACGTTGTCCAGGCTGTAGCCGAACGCCTTCATCAGCGCCACCGTGCCGATCAGCGAGATCGGCAGCGACACCGTCGGGATCAGCGTGGCCGCGGCGCGGCGCAGGAACAGGAAGATCACCATCACCACCAGCGCCACCGTCAGCGCCAGCGTGAACTGCACGTCGTGGATCGATTCGCGGATCGAGCGCGAGCGGTCGTTGACCACCGACACGTTGATCGAGCCCGGCATCTGCTGGATCAGGCGGGGCAGGGCGGCATGGATCGCGTCGACCACGGCGACGGTGTTGGCGTCGGGCTGGCGCAGCACCGCCAGCACGATCGAGCGCTCGTTGTTGAGCCAGCTGCCGGTCTTGATGGTCTCGACGCTGTCCTCGACCTCGGCCACGTCGGACAGCCGCACCAGCGCGCCGTTGGGCTGGCTGGCGACGATGATATTGCGGAAGGCATCGGCACTGGTCAGCTGCCGGTTGGCCTGGATCGTCAGGGTCTGGCGCGCGCTGTCGAGCGTGCCCACCGGCGTGTTGGCGTTGGCGCGGTTCAGCGCGGTGGCGAGTTCATCCAGCGTCAGCCCGCGCGCGGCCAGCGCATCGGGGTGGGCGCGCACCCGCACCGCAAAGCGCTTCTGGCCGAAGATCTGCACCTGCGCCACGCCCGGCAGGGTCGCCAGTGTTGGCGAGATCAGGTTGTCGCCGAAGGCGTTCAGGTCGGCCAGACTCATCGCCGGCGAGTTGATCGCCAGCAGCAACACCGGCGCGTCGGCCGGGTTGACCTTGCGGTATGACGGCGGCGTCGTCATCTCGATTGGCAGCGAGCGCTGCGCGCGGAATAGCGCCGCCTGCACATCGACGGCCGCGTCGTCGATATCGCGGTCGCTGTTGAATTCGATGGTGATGCTGGAGTTGCCGAGCGTGTTCGACGAGCTGATCACCGACACGCCCGGAATCGTCGCGAACTGCTTCTCCAGCTGCGTGGCCACCGACGCGGCCATGGTCTCGGGGCTGGCGCCGGGCAGGGTCGCGGTGACCTGGATCACCGGCGAGTTGAAGCTGGGCAGCGCCGCAATGGGAATGGTCGGATACAGCACGATGCCGGTGACCACCACGGCCAGGCACAGCAGCACCGTCATCACCGGACGGCGGATGCAGAGTTCCGAGAGCGTCATGGCTCAGTGCCCCGCGCTGGCAGGGCGGGCGGCCGGGGGGGCCGAGGCGCCGCGCGCCGCCGCCTCGCGCACCAGCGCGCCGGGGCGCAGGTTCTGCGTGCCTTCCACCACCACGCGGGCGCCGGGCTGCACGCCCTCGACCACGGCCGCGGCGGCGGTGGTGGTCACCACCCGCACCGGCACGCGCGCCACCTTGCTGTCGGGCTGCACCACATAGACGAAACGGCCTTCGGGGCCGGTCACCACCGCCTGCGGCGGCACCGACAGCGCGTCCTTCAGCGTCTGCACCACGGCGCTGACGGTGGCATAGGTGCCGGGCCACAGCCGCTGTTCTTCATTGTCGAACTGGGCCTTGACGCGGATGGTGCCGTACTGCGGATCGACCGTGTTATCCACAAAGCTGATGCGGCCGGTGACCGGCGCCTGGTTGCCGTCGTTGGGCTGCGCCGTGACCTGCACCGGGCCGGCGCGCAGCGCCTCGCGCAGCGCCGCCAGTTGGCGCTCGGGCAGGCTGAAGGTGACGGCGATCGGCTGCACCTGGGCGATGGTGACCATCGGCTGGGTGCTGTTGGGCAGCACCAGCGATCCCGGGAAGGCGTTGATCACGCCGGTGCGGCCGCTGATGGTGGCGCGGATGGCGCCGTAGCTGACCGCCACGCGGCTGGCCTCGATCGCGGCCTGGTCGGCGCGCACGGTGGCGGCGAAGCCGTCGACCTTGGCCTGGGCGGTATCGACCGCGCTCTTCGAGATGAAATTGCGCTGCAGCAGCTCCTGGCTGCGCGCCAGCGTGCGGCGTGCATCGGCCAGGTCGGCCTGGTCGCGCAGCAGCTGGGCCTGCGCCTTGGCCAGGTTGGCCTCGTCCATGCGGGTATCGAGCGAGAACAGCAGGTCGCCCGGCTTGACGGTCTGGCCTTCCTTGATATGGACGGTGCGCACGGTGCTGGACACCTGCGGCCGCACCTCCACCGTGGACAGCGCCGTGACATTGCCGTTGGCCGAGACCTGCAGCGGCACGTCGCCCTGCTGCACCGGCGCGGTCGACACCACGGCCGCCGCGGGCGGCTTGGGCGCCGGCTTGGGCGCCAGCCAGGTGCGCCACGCAAACCAGCCCAGGCCGGCGACGGCCAGCACGATCACCGCCACCAGCCACGGCGACACGCGGCCGCGACCGGTCCCGGCGACCGCCCTCCAGTTGCTGTCGACGAAGCCCTTGGGCTGGTCGATCCTGTCAGATTTCATGTTGTGTGGACCCTCTGCCCCGCGTCTTCAGCGCCACTCCCCGTGTACCGCCCGGCTTGTTATACGCAGATGTTGCCGGTGCGTGTCGCGCAAAGACTCTACTAGTACCGCGCTTCGCCCGCCGGAGCCAGCGCCGCGTATTACAGTCCGTTACAGGGGTGCAAGGGTCTGGTAATGCCCGGCGCCGGCAAACGCCGCCCGGGCCACAGGGGAGGCCGGTGATGTGTTTAGCGGGGCGCTTGTATGGTTAGACAAACATTATCAGAAAAGCTGCCGCCGGCCATCGCGGCGCCACTGATTTACGCTGTCGACCGACAATTCCCGTGGTCCGGCCTGCACAATCACAGCATCGCCGGCACGCACTTCGCCCTTCAGCACCACGCTCAGATAGACGCCGGAGTAGCCGCTCTGCACCATGTCGCGCACCGCATGGCGGTACCCCAGCGCGGCGTTGAACTTGTAGCAGGGCTGGCGCGGGGCTTCCACCCGCAGCAGGGCGGTGCCGACTCGCACCAGGTCGCCGATCCATAGCGCGGACTCCAGCAAACCCTCGAGCGTCAGGTTTTCCCCCATCGCGCCATAGGGCAGCGGCGGCCCCGAGTCAGGCTGGGCGCAGGCGCGGCGGCGGGCATTCCACCAGGCGTAGTGCTCAGAGGGGTAGGCGTAGACCGCCTTGTCGAGGCCGCCGTGCACGGTCAGGTCGCCCTGTTCGTCGCCCGCCAGGCCCAGTTGCTGCACCTGGACCCGCAAGGGGTGCAGCAGCGTGCTGACCGGATGCTTGCGGATGCCCGACAGCACCACCGCCTCGGTGCCCGCGCCCGCCACCACCAGCGGGATGGCCTTGCCCAGGCTCACCGCCAGCACGCGTGCAAGCCCCGGCCAAGGTCTCGAATCGCTCACGTGCGCCCCCGCTTCGTGGTTGTGGAAAGGGATGTGGATAAGCTGCGGATATCCCTGAGGATAACGGGGCGGATAACGCTGTGGACAAGTGCTTGGTGCGGTTCCTCACAAGGCGCCGGGCGGGGCCCGCGGCGCGCGTTTCAGAGAGGAATCAGAGCTGCCGGGCCGCCTGCGCGGGCTGCCAGCGGCAGCCCAGCAGGCGCGCCCGCTGCGACACCACCAGCGCCGCCAGCATCAACGCCGCCGCGCCCCAGTGCAGGGTGTCGGGGCCCGCCATGGTGTAAATCGCCGCACCCGCCATGGCGCCGACGGCCTGGCCCAGGTAGATCGAGGAGGAGTTCAGCGAGATCGACACCGAGGCCCGCTCCGGCGCCAGCAGCACCAGCCGCGCCTGCTGGGCGCTGTTGGTGGCAAAGCCGCCCACGCCCCACAGCATGAACAGCGCGACCAGGGCCACGCTGCCGAGCCCGGCCAGCGGCCACAGCACCATCGCCGTGATCGACGTCAGCAGCGTGACCTGCACGATCCGGCTCGGCGTGACCCGGTCCATGTGCGACGCCGCCATGGCGTTACCGAACACCCCGCAGGCACCATAGGCCAGGAACATCAGGCTGAGCGCGCCGCCGCTGATGCCATAGACGTCGCGCATCAACGGCGCAATATAGGTAAACAGCGTGAACATGCCCGCCGACGAGATCATGGTGGTCAGCACCACCAGCATCACCGGCTTGTGGCGCAGCACCGCACCCCAGGCCTCGCGCCCGGCCGGCGGCACCATCAGCCCGCGCGGCAGCGCGCGCCACACCGCCGCCGCCGCCAGCAGCGCCATCACCCCCACCAGGGCCATGCTGACGCGCCAGCCCAGCGTGCTGGAAATCCACGTTCCCAGCGGCACGCCCACCACGCTGGCGATGCTCCAGCCCAGGAACACGAAGCTGATGGCGCGCCCGCGGGTCTGCGCATTGACCAGCAGCGGCAGCGTGGCCGCGGTCTGCGGCGTATAGATCGCCGCCCCAATCGCGGTCAGGAAGCGAATCGCCATCAGCGCCGCAAAGCTCGGTGCCATCGCCCCGGCCAGGTGCATCACCCCATAGACCAGTAGCGAGCCCGTCAGCAGCAGCCGGCGATCGATGCGCGAACCCAGCGTGGCGAACAGCGGCGCGCTCACGCAGGTGGCCAGCGCGAATACCGAGATCAACTGCCCGGCACTGGCCGCGCCCAGCCCGAAATCGCCGGCGATGTCGTTCAACATGCCGGTCACGATCATCGCACCGGTGCCGATGACGAAATTGCCGACGCAGAGCGTCACGAGCCTGGGGTCCATGCCGGCCATGGGAGAGGAATCGGCGCGAAGGGCGCCTTGTAGTTTTGTCGGGCCCGCCGCCAGGCCATTGCGGCCGGCGGCTGGGGAAGGCCCGAGTGTAGCGGGTTCGGAAAATTCGCGTTGGCGCCCGGGACGCGCGCCAACGGAAGCCCGAACCGGTTCAGCGCGTCAACACCGGCGCCAGCGCCTTCGGGTTGACGATGCAGTCATGCTTGCCACCGAGCACATCCAGGATGTTCTGGAACGCCGTGCGGAAATACAGCTCGTAGCTGTCGCGTTCGACATAGCCCAGGTGCGGCGTGCAGATGCAGTTTTCCATGCGCAGCAGCGCGTGGCCCTGCAGGATCGGCTCGGACTCGAACACGTCGATCGCCGCCATGCCCGGGCGGCCCCGGTTCAGCGCGGTGACCAGGGCATTCTCTTCGAGCAGTTCGGCGCGGCTGGTGTTGACGAACAGCGCGGTCGGCTTCATCGCGGTCAGGTCTGCCTGCTTGACGATGCCGCGGGTGTCGTCGTTCAGGCGCAGGTGCAGCGACAGCACATCGCTTTCGGCGAACAGTTGCTCCTTGGATGCCGCCACGTCCAGGCCATCGGCGCGCGCGGCTTCCTGTGATGCCTCGCGGCCCCAGACCAGCACCTTCATGCCGAAGGCGCGGCCGTAGCCGGCCAGCAGCCGGCCGATCTTGCCGTAGCCCCAGATCCCCAGGGTCTGGCCGCGCAACATCTGACCCAGGCCGAAATTGGGCGGCATCGTGGTCGATTTGAGGCCCGACTGCTGCCACGCGCCATGCTTCAGGCTGGCTACGTATTGCGGTATGCGGCGCTGGGCGGCCATGATCAGGGCCCAGGTCAGCTCGGCCGGCGCCACCGGCGAGCCCACGCCTTCCAGCACCGCCACGCCGCGGTCGGTGGCGGCATCCAGGTCGATGTGGCTGCCGGGCCCAGCGCCGACGCGGCCGGTCTGGCTGATCAGCTTCAGTTTGGGCAATTTTTCCAGCAGTTGGCGCGTGATGCGGGTGCGTTCGCGGATCAGCACCACGGCTTCCACGTCCGACAGGCGCGCCGCCAGCTGGCCCACGCCCTTGACGGTGTTGTTGAACACCTTGACGTCGTGCCCCTCCAGCAGGCTGAAGCAAGGCAGCTTGCGCACGGCATCCTGGTAATCGTCGAGTACGGCAATCTTCATCGGCAACCCTGGTTATCTTCGGGACGTTGTGCCAGTTGGTGCGCGCGCCCACCGAGGCGCGCGCAGGCCAACAGTATTGTTGTGAAACGTTTGCGAACCCGCATCGGCGTGCCGCAACCCCGTCGTCGCGCGGTGCAAATACCACGCCCGCCGGCGCCGGCAATTGTTGCGCAGCAAAAAACAGGGGGGTGCGCCAGTGGTATCCTTGCCCGCTCCGGTGCCGCCGCGGATTGTCGGTCGAGCGTTGCTCCCGTCACGCGGCTGCCCCCGGACAAAGCCCGGCCGGCATCTGCAGGCCACCCCGCGCGGGCGAAGCGCCACTGTAGCGCAGCCGCGGCGACCGCCGCGACCTTTTGCGCAAACCGGGCCGCCGCGGAGTTGTAACGGGATGTGACGCTCCCGAGGCGACGCATGCGGTGGCCGGCAGCAGTGGCGGATACGGCGCCCGGCGCGCATGACCACCCGCCGGCCAGGCTTGGTACGGATTCCTTCCCTTCCTTCCCTTTACAAACCTGGAGTTTGCAGTATGAACCACCCCACGATGCAAGGTACGGCAGCCGTCAATGCGCCGGCCTGGGTCAAGCACCCCAAGCTGATCGCCTGGGTCGCGGAAATCGCCGCGCTGACCAAGCCCGACAATATCTACTGGTGTGACGGCTCGCAGGAAGAATATGACCGCCTGTGCGAGCAGATGGTCGCCGCCGGCACCATGAAGCGGCTGAACCCGGCCAAGCGCAAGAACTCCTTCCTGGCCCTGTCGGACCCGTCGGACGTGGCCCGTGTCGAAGACCGTACCTTCATCTGCTCCGAGCAGCAGGAAGATGCCGGTCCGACCAACAACTGGACGCCGCCGGCCGAGATGCGCCAGACCCTGGCCGGCCTGTTCGACGGCTGCATGCGCGGCCGCACCCTGTACGTGGTGCCGTTCTCGATGGGGCCGCTGGGTTCGCCGATCGCCCATATCGGCGTGGAACTGTCGGATTCGCCGTACGTGGCGGTCAACATGCGCATCATGACCCGCATGGGCAAGGCCGTGTACGAGGTGCTGGGCAGCGACGGCGCCTTCGTGCCGTGCGTGCACACCGTGGGCAAGCCGCTGGCCGCCGGCGAGCAAGACGTGGCGTGGCCGTGCAATCCCACCAAGTACATCGTGCATTTCCCGGAAACGCGCGAGATCTGGTCGTTCGGCTCGGGCTACGGCGGCAATGCGCTGCTGGGCAAGAAGTGCTTCGCGCTGCGGATCGCCTCGACCATGGGCCGCGACGAAGGCTGGCTCGCCGAGCACATGCTGATCCTCGGCGTGACCTCGCCCGAGGGCAAGAAATACCATGTCGCCGCGGCCTTCCCGTCGGCCTGCGGCAAGACCAACTTCGCCATGCTGATCCCGCCCAAGGGTTTCGAGGGCTGGAAGGTCACCACCATCGGCGACGACATCGCCTGGATCAAGCCGGGCAAGGACGGCCGCCTGTACGCGATCAACCCCGAAGCCGGCTACTTCGGCGTGGCGCCGGGCACCAGCGAGAAGACCAACTACAACGCGATGGCGACGCTCAAGGAAAACGTCATCTTCACCAACGTGGCGCTGACCGACGACGGCGACGTGTGGTGGGAAGGCATGACCAAGGAAGCGCCCGCGCACCTGATCGACTGGCAGGGCAAGGACTGGACCCCGGAGATCGCCAGGGCCACCGGCGCCAAGGCCGCGCATCCGAACGCACGCTTCACCGCGCCCGCGTCGCAATGCCCGTCGATCGACGACAACTGGGACAACCCGGCCGGCGTCCCCATCGATGCGTTCATCTTCGGTGGCCGCCGCTCGACCACGGTGCCGCTGGTGACCGAGGCGCGCAACTGGACCGAAGGCGTCTACATGGCCGCCACCATGGGCTCGGAAACCACCGCCGCGGCGGCCGGCCAGCAAGGCGTGGTGCGCCGCGACCCGTTCGCCATGCTGCCGTTCTGCGGCTACAACATGAGCGACTACTTCGGCCACTGGCTCGCATTGGGCAACAAGCTCGAGGCCGCGGGGGCGAAGCTGCCGAAGATCTACTGCGTCAACTGGTTCCGCAAGGACGCCGACGGCAACTTCGTGTGGCCGGGCTTTGGCGAGAACATGCGCGTGCTGTCGTGGATGATCGACCGCGTGGAAGGCAAGGGGCAGGGCGCCGAGCACGTGTTCGGCACCTCGCCGCGGTACCAGGACCTGAACTGGAACGGCGTCGAGTTCTCGCCGGCGCAGTTCGAGCAGGTCACCTCGATCGACCGCGATGCCTGGCAGAAGGAGCTGGCGCTGCATGACCAGCTGTTCACGCAGCTGCAGCACCACCTGCCGCAGGCGCTGGCGCAGACGCGCGCGGCGCTCGGCAAGCGACTGGACGGCTAAGCAGCCCAAAGTCCTGAGCCAGTCAAACGCCCGCCTTTGACCAAGGCGGGCGTTTTTCTATGCGCCCTCGCTGTCCCCCAGCGTCTCCACCGCATACTTCACCAGCCCGGCCCGCCCCTCGATCCCCAGCTTGCGCTTCAGGTTGAGCCGATGGGTCTCGACGGTGCGCACCGACACCCCCAGCTGCGCCGCGATCTCCTTGTTAGCCAGGCCGCGGCCGATGCCGCGCAGGATATCGCGCTCGCGCGGCGTGAGCGCATCGAGCGGGCCCGCCGCCGGGCTTTGCTCGGCGATGCCGCGCGCGATGCGGGCACTGTAGAACACGCGCCCGGCCAGCACCGAGCGGATCGCCGCGATCAGCTCGTCGGCCGGGGCGTCCTTGAGCACATAGCCGCGCGCGCCCGCACGCACGGCCTGGCGCACGTATTCCAGGTTGTCGTGCATCGACACGATCAGCACCGCCAGCTCGGGATAGCGGTCATGCAGCGCCGCCGCCAGCGCAATGCCGCCCATGCCGCGCATGCCGATATCGGTGATCACCAGGTCCGGCATCTCGCCCGCGCCGGCGCGGTCCAGCCACGCCAGCGCGGCTTCGCCGTCGTCGGCTTCGCCCACCACGCGCAGCCCGGGCTGCAGCGCCAGGTGCATGCGCATGCCGTCGCGCACCAGCGCGTGGTCGTCGATCAGCAGCACGCGCGCGGGCGCTTCGTTGTCTTCGCGATCTTCGGCAAGAAACTGGATCATGACTGCGAGGGTCCTGCGGTAATGGCATCGCGCGCGGCGCTCGCCGGGCTGGCCAGCGGCAGCGAGGCGATGATCTGGGTGCCGCCCAGGCCGGAAAGGATGTCGAACTGCCCGCACAGCGCGGCGATGCGCTCGCGCAGGTTGCGCAGGCCAATGCCGCGCTGCGGGTCGGCCTGCATGCGCGCGACGTCGAAGCCGTGGCCGTCGTCGCGCACGGCCAGCCGCGTGGCATCCGCGTCGAAGGCGAGCGACACGGCAACGCGCCGGGCGCCGGCGTGGCGCTCGACGTTGGTCAGCGCTTCCTGGGCGATGCGGAACAGCGCCGTGGCCTGCTCGTCGGGCAGTTCGCGCGGGGTGCCGCTTTGCGTCACCACGATCTCGAGGCCGCTGCCGCCCTGCATCTCGCGCGCCAGGTGCTGGAGCGCGGCGAACAGCCCCAGGTCATCGAGCAGCGCCGGGCGCAGGTTGCGCGCCACGCGTCGCACTTCATTGAAGACGGTGTCGAGCCGGTTCAGCGCCATGCCCAGCACCGGCGCCACCGCCGCGCCTTCGGACGGGGCCAGGCGCAGCCGGTTGGCGGCGGTTTCCAGCACCAGCTTGACCGAGACCAGCAGCTGGCTGATGCCGTCGTGCAGCTCGCGCGACAGCCGCGCGCGCTCTTCTTCCTGCGACTGCACCACGCGCTGCGCCAGCTGGCGCAGCTTGGCGTCGGCCTCGCGGTGTTCGCTCACGTTCAGCGCCAGGCCGCTCGCTGCCACCAGCAGGATGCTGATGCCGGCGATCACGCCGATCCACGCCATGGTTTCGCGGATATCGGTCTCGGCGCGCGCGTCGAGTTGGCGCAGCGTGCTTTCGACGTCATCCAGGTAGATGCCGGTGCCGAGCATCCAGCCCCATTCGGGCACCGCCACCACGTAGCCGAGCTTGGGCGCCAGCTGCTGCGACGAGGGCTTGCGCCACTGGTAGCGCACCGCGCCGCCGCCGTCCCTGGCCGCGGCGATCA
Source organism: Cupriavidus sp. WGlv3 (assembly GCF_023952475.1). Taxonomy (GTDB): domain Bacteria; phylum Pseudomonadota; class Gammaproteobacteria; order Burkholderiales; family Burkholderiaceae; genus Cupriavidus; species Cupriavidus phytorum. The sequence continues at coordinate 55,126 of NZ_JALHRX010000007.1, read as the reverse complement.
GCTGCTGGATGGTAGGCGCGCCCTGCGGGTCGCGCAGTGTCCATAAGTCCTGGCCGACCAGCTCGGGCTGGCGCGGATGCATCAGGTTGCGGCCCTGCAGGTCGTACAGGAAGAAGTAGCCGTCGGGACCGTAGTCGAGCCGCGCCAGCGCTTCCATCGCTGCCTGGCGCGTGGCGGCGTCGTTGCGGCCGGAGCGCACCAGCGGCGCGATCGCGCTCTGCGCCAGTTCCACGTAGTGGCGCAGCTCGGTCTCCTTGCTCTGCAGGTACGCGGCCTCGACCAGCGCGCGCTCGTGCTGCGCCAGCTGGGTGGCCTGGTAGCGCACCGCCAGCGCGATGCCGAGCATCGCCACCGCGAGCGGCGCCACGGCGAGCAACAGGATTTTCTGGCGGAGTTTCATACAAGACCGGGGGAACGGGGGTAAACACCGATGCCGCGCAGGCGGCATGCCACCGTCGACTTGCGTAGTAGTACGCAGAAGTGCTGCGTAGTTACGCGCTTGTGCCGGGTTTGGCGGCTGTCAATACTACACGCCGGACGCGCAAGCCGCCCCAACATGCGGCGCGGGTCCACGCAGTTGGTGCACCGCCTACCCGGCTGGTGCACCGCCTGCCTGCAAGACGAGATCCGGAAACGACACGAACCGGGCGCGCAGCAATTCATTCCAGCAGTCCAGGAGACCCCTCACCGCCGGATTGCCCTCGCTGCCCGCCCCAGGCGCGCCCGCCGCCGACCCGCCCGTTGCCAGTTGCCAGTCCTTCGCCGCCGCAGGCTTTCCAAATCCCGGTCTGAGGAGACCCTTCACTATGAATCGCATCGGAGAACACCTGGTGTGGCTGGCCGTCGCCATCCTTGGCGCGTTTGCCTTCGGCACCGTCGCGCTGGCGCGCGGCGAAGCCGTCAGCGCGCTGTGGATCGTGGTTGCCGCGCTCTGCATCTACCTGATCGCCTATCGGTACTACAGCCGCTTTATCGCCGACAAGGTGATGCAGCTCGATCCCAAGCGCATGACGCCCGCGTGGCGCCATAACGATGGCCTGGACTACGTGCCGACCAACAAGGCGGTGCTGTTCGGCCACCACTTCGCCGCGATTGCCGGCGCCGGCCCGCTGGTGGGCCCGGTGCTGGCCGCGCAGATGGGCTATATGCCCGGCATGCTGTGGCTGCTGGCCGGCGTGGTGTTCGCCGGCGCGGTGCAGGACTTCATGATCCTGTTCATCTCCACGCGCCGCGACGGCCGCTCGCTGGGCGACCTGGTCAAGTCCGAGATGGGCACGGTGCCGGGCATGATCGCGCTGTTCGGCTGCTTCATGATCATGATCATCATCCTGGCAGTGCTGGCGCTGATCGTGGTGAAGGCGCTGGCGGACTCGCCGTGGGGCACCTTCACCGTGGCGGTGACCATCCCCATTGCCATCTTCATGGGTATCTACACCCGCTACATCCGCCCGGGCCGCATCGGCGAGGTCTCGGTGATCGGCTTCGTGCTGCTGATGCTGGCCATCATCGGCGGGCAGTACGTGCATGAAAGCGCCGTGCTGGCGCCGCTGTTCACCTACGACGGCAAGGCGCTGACCTGGATGCTGATCATCTACGGCTTTGTCGCCGCCGTGCTGCCGGTGTGGCTGCTGCTGGCCCCGCGCGACTACCTGTCGACCTTCCTGAAGATCGGCACCATCATCGCGCTGGCCGTCGGCATCCTGATCGTCGCGCCGGAGCTGAAGATGCCGGCCTTCACGCAGTTTGCCGAGGGCGGCGGACCGGTGTGGTCGGGCAACCTGTTCCCGTTCCTGTTCATCACCATCGCCTGCGGCGCGGTGTCGGGCTTCCATGCGCTGATCTCGTCGGGCACCACGCCCAAGCTGCTGGAGAACGAATCCCACGCGCGCTTCATCGGCTACGGCGCGATGCTGGCCGAGTCCTTCGTCGCCATCATGGCGCTGGTGGCCGCCGCGGTGATCGAGCCCGGCGTGTACTTCGCCATGAACAGCCCGGCCGCGGTGATCGGCACCACGCCCGAGGCGGTGGCGCAGGCGGTGTCGACCTGGGGCTTCGTGATCACGCCCGACGTGCTGGTGCAGACCGCCAAGGACGTCGGCGAGAACACCATCATCTCGCGCGCCGGCGGCGCCCCGACGCTGGCGGTGGGCATCGCCCACATCCTGCACCAGGTGGTCGGCGGCCAGGCCATGATGGCGTTCTGGTACCACTTCGCCATCCTGTTCGAGGCGCTCTTCATCCTGACCGCCGTCGACGCGGGCACCCGCGCCGGCCGCTTCATGCTGCAGGACCTGCTGGGCAGCTTCGTGCCGTCGATGAAGCGCACCGACTCGCTGCCGGCCAACCTGATCGCGACCGCGCTGACGGTCGCGGCGTGGGGCTACTTCCTGTACCAGGGCGTGGTCGATCCGCTCGGCGGCATCAATACGCTGTGGCCGCTGTTCGGCATCTCCAACCAGATGCTGGCCGCGGTGGCGCTGGTGCTGGGCACCTGCGTGCTGGTCAAGATGAAGCGCGGCCAGTACGCCTGGGTCACGCTGGTACCGACGGTCTGGCTGCTGATCTGCACGCTGACCGCCGGCTGGCAGAAGCTGTTCCATGCCGACCCGAAGGTCAGCTTCCTGACCCACGCCGCCAAGTTCAGCGCCGCCATCGCCGAAGGCAAGGTGCTGGCGCCGGCCAAGTCGATGGAGCAGATGCACCGCATCGTCTTCAACGACTACCTGGACGCCGGCCTGTGCGCGCTGTTCATGGTGGTGGTGCTGTCGATCGTGTGCTACGGCTTCAAGACCGCGCTGCAGGCCCGCGCCGTGAACCGCCCGACCGACAAGGAAACGCCGTTCGAGCCGCTGCCGGGCGCCGCTTCGGCGCAGTCCTGATCCTGACCTCGACAAGGAGCCGCCATGCTGGAACAACTTGGCACCATGGGCCGGTACCTCGGGCAGTCGCTGCGGCTGATGGTCGGGCTGCCTGACTACCAGACCTATGTGGCGCATATGGAAAGCACGCATCCTGACCGTGCGCCGATGAGCTACGAGGAGTTTTTCCGCGAGCGCCAGGAAGCGCGCTACGGCGGCGGTCAGGGAAAGTGCTGCTAAGAACATATTGATCATCGCCGCCGAACCTGGCTCGGCGGCAGACAATGCAGACAGGCGATCACATGGTCGCCTGTCTTTTTATCAAGTGTTGTATTTTCACCGCGCCCTGGTAATGGCCCGATACCGTTTCTGCAGTGGGTTACAGGGCTTTACAGGTGGTTACAGCAAGGCTGCGGCACCTTATCTACACTTGCGACACATCATGGCAATTCGAGGAAAAAACATATGACTCGCCATCCCGTTCGCAACCTAGCCGTTGCCCTTGCCCTGGCGGCCTGCGCGCTGCCGGCCGTCGCGGGCGACATGAACAATGCCCTTGGCGGCGCGCTCGGCGGTGTCGCCGGTGCCGCAGTCGGCGGCGCGCTCGGTGGCAGCACCGGCGCGGTGATCGGCGGGGCGGTGGGCGGCGGCGCCGGTGGCGCGGTCACGTCCAACCGCCGCGAGCGCACCGGCGCCATCATCGGCGGCGCGCTGGGCGGTGGTGCCGGCACCGCGGCCGGCAACGCCATGGGCGGGCGCACCGGCGGCCTGATCGGCGCCGGCCTGGGCGGCGGTGCCGGCGCGGCGCTGGGGGGCAATATCTCGCGCAACAACTCGTACGACGACGATCGCCGCTACTACAACAAGAGCCATTACAAGCGCAAGAAGCACAAGCACCATCATCGCCACCACTACGACGATTAAGTCGCAGCGGGGTCAGCAAAACGGGCCATCATGGCCCGTTTTTCTTTGGTGCCACCACCGCCGGGTATCCACCAGCCCTTGTTGCGTTGCGGCGTCTGGCATAATCGACCAGAGTTCGGCCCGGATCTGCCGGCCTCGGAAACAAAGAAGCCCGCACCGGTCCCGGTGCGGGCTTCTTCTCCAATAAAGCGGGAGAGACGCGGGGCGCTCTCCTAAAGACCTGTGGAGACCAGGTTCAAGCGGTGGACCGCGCCGGCTCAGAGCGGCGCGCGATCGGTGGTGGTGTCGTACTTCGCGCCTTCCGAGAAGGTGTCGAACTTGCCGGTGCGGGCGCCGTCGGTAAAGGCGTCGAACTTGCCGGCCTTGGCACCATCCGTGTACGGGTCGAACTTGCCGGCCCGGGCGCCGTCCGCATAGACGTCGAAGCTGGCTACCTTGGCGCCGTCGGTGTAGACGTCGAACTTGCCGTTCTTGGCAAAGGCGGGCGCGGCGGAGAGGGCGGCAGCGACGGTGGCGACAGCGATGAGGGCGTAACGGTTGGATTTCATGACTCAGGCCTTTCCTATAGCGTGGATGCCTGATCCGGCACCTTCAGGAGAAGGGCATGTTGCATTGCGGCATCCGATGGCTAGATATTAGGCATTTCCCTCATATCAATAAATATCAGGATCCACAATGATTAGTTTTGATTCGGACAATAAAACAAGCTGATTGCGTAAGAATTCAGCGAAGAATCGGGAGACTATGTCATGGATCGCCTGCAGTCGATGCGTGTGTTTTCCAAAGTGGTGGAGCTCGGCAGCTTCGCGCGTGCAGCGCAGCAGCTGGAAATGTCCAACGCGGTGGTCACGCGCTACGTGGCCGACCTGGAAAGCCACCTCGGCACGCGCCTGCTCAACCGGACCACCCGCAGCCTGTCGCTGACCGATGCCGGCGAGACCTACCTGCAGCGCTGCCAGCAGATCCTGGAAGACGTGGAAGAAGCCGAAAGCGTGGTCACGGCGCGCAGCCAGTCGCTGTCCGGCACGCTGCGCCTGGTGACGCCAGTGATGTTCGGCCTGCACCTGCTGCCCGAGTTGCTGTCGCGCTTCCAGCAGCTTTATCCGGAGGTGGTGTTCGACGTGATCCTGTCCGACCGCAATGTCGATATCGTCGAGGAAGGCCGCGACGTGGCGGTGATGCTGTCGGACCTGGGGCTGGGCTCGCACCTGGTGGCGCGGCCGCTGCTGTCGGCCGAGGTGATCCTGTGCGCCTCGCCCGGCTATGTTGCCGCGCATGCGCCGATCCGCCATGCCCATGAGCTCAGCCACCATCGCTGCATCGCCATGCGCCTGCCCAGTGCCGAGCACGAATGGACGCTGCTCGGGCCCGAAGGCGAGGTGACCGTGCCGATCCGCCCGGGGCTACTGTGCAGCAATGCCGAACTGGCGCACCAGGCCGCGCTGGCCGACATGGGCGTGGCCATGCTCTCGTCCTACCTGGCGCGGCCCAATATCGAATCGGGCCGGCTGGTGCACGTGCTGCCGCAGTACCAGTTGCCGCGGCGCGATGTCAGCGTGGTCTATCCCAGCCGCAAGTTCCTGCCCACCAAGGTGCGCGCCTTTATCGACTTCCTGCTGGAAGAAGGGCATGTGCGGGGCAAGGAAGAGCAGCCCGCCGTCAGCCTTGATGCCCACGCCTTGCGTAGCTGAACCAGCGCACGGTTTGCGTCCCGCGGAAAGCAAAACGCCCGGCATTGCCGGGCGTTTTTGCATGGGCATCGCGCTTACTCGCCGGCCGCTGCCGCGCGCGTCTTCTTGGCCGCGGCGGTCTTGGCGGGCGCCTTCTTTGCCGCGGCCTTCTTCGCCGGGGCCTTGGCGGCGGCGGTCTTGGCCGCAGTCTTGGCGGTTGTCTTGGGCGCCGGCGCCGCCTCGGCTTCCGCCGTGCCGCGCGCTGCCGCCTTGGCCGGGGCCTTGGCGGCCGTCTTGGCGCCGGCCTTGGGCTCGCGCACCTCGAACTCGAAGCCGATCTTGCCGTCCGGCTGCTTGACCAGGAAGGCCTTGAAGTTGCGGCCGGTGCGCGACGACTTGAAGCCCGTCAGCAGGTCGGTCTTGCCTTCGTTGAGCAGCTTGCCGATCTGCTCGCGGCTGATTTCCTGCTGCAGGATGATCTTACCGGTGGTGAAGTCGCAGCTCTTGGGGCTGGTGGTGCTGTTCTCGCAGACGTACTTCATGCCGTGCTCGAACACCGAGCCGCCGCACTTCGGGCAGGTTCCCACCGGCTGCTGGCCGCTGAAGTCGACCGGCTCGCCGTCGTTGTCGTCGTCATTCTGGCCGAAGTCGAACTCCATCTTGTAATGGCCTTCGTCGTCCTTGCCCAGCTTGAGGATGGCGGCGAACGGGCGGCCCATCTTGCTGCGGAAACCCTGCAGCGGACCGATCTCCTTCTTCAGCAGCAGTTCCTCGACTTCGTCGATCTCGAACTGGCGTCCACCCGGGATCTTGCTGATCGAGAACTCGCATGCGGTGCAGGCAAAGCGGCGGTAGTTCTCCTTGACCTGGCCACCGCACTGCGGGCACGGCGTGTCCAGCGTGGCGTAGTCACCCGGGATGGTGTCGCTGTCGTATTCCTTGGCGCGCTTGACGATCTGCTGCGTCATCTGCGCGATCTCGCGCATGAACTCGTCGCGCTTGAGGCGGCCGCGCTCGATCTGCGACAGCTTGTGCTCCCACTCGCCGGTCAGTTCCGCCTGGGTCAGTTCCTGCACGCCCAGGCCGCGCAGCAGCGTCATCAGCTGGAACGCCTTGGCGGTGGGGATCAGCTCGCGGCCTTCGCGCACCAGGTATTTCTCGGTCAGCAGCCCTTCGATGATCGCCGCGCGCGTGGCCGGCGTGCCCAGGCCCTTGCCGGCCATGGCTTCGCGCAGTGCGTCGTCGTCCACCAGCTTGCCGGCGCCTTCCATCGCCGACAGCAGCGTGGCTTCGTTGTAGCGCGCGGGCGGCTTGGTGGTCAGGCCGACGCCCTCGACCTTGTCGGTCTTGACCTTTTCATCCTTGGCCACCGGCACCAGGTTGGCGGCATCTTTGTCGCCTTGCGCTTCGCGGCCGTAGATCACCAGCCAGCCCGGGTTGACCAGCACCTTGCCTTCGGTCTTGAAGTGGTGGCCGGCGACTTCGGTAATGCGCGTGGTGACCTGGAACTCGGCCGCCGGGAAGAACACCGCCAGGAAGCGGCGCACCACCAGGTCGTACAGCTTCTGCTCCGGTTCGGACAGGTTTTTAGGCGCCTGCAGCGTCGGGATGATGGCGAAGTGGTCGCTGATCTTGCTGTTGTCGAAGATCCGCTTGTTCGGCTTGACCCAGCCCTGCGCCAGGATCTTCTTGGCGTGCGGCAGGTAGTTGGGCGAGCTGTCGGCAAGCATGTCCATGGTCTGCTTGACCGTGTCCAGGTAGTCTTCGGGCAGCGCGCGCGCGTCGGTACGCGGGTAGGTCAGGACCTTGTGCTTTTCATACAGGGCCTGCGCCAGGCCGAGCGTGTTCTTGGCCGAGAAGCCGAAGCGCGAGTTGGCCTCGCGCTGCAGCGTGGTCAGGTCGAACAGCGCCGGCGACTGTTGCGTCGACGGCTTGGATTCCTCGGTGACGGTGCCCGGCTTGTCGCGGCAGGCGGCAACGATGCTCTTGGCCTCGGCCTCGCTCCACAGCCGCGAATCGCGCGCCTCGGGGTCGAACTCGTTCTTCTTGAACTTGGGATCGAACCAGCGGCCTTCGTACAGGCCGGCGGCGGCGATGAACTCGGCGCGCACCTCCCAGTAGTCGCGCGGCACGAAGTGCTTGATCTTCTCTTCGCGCTCCACCACGATCGACAGCGTCGGCGTCTGCACGCGGCCCACGGTGGTCAGGAAAAAGCCTCCGCCCTTGCTGTTGAACGCGGTCATGGCGCGGGTGCCGTTGATGCCGACCAGCCAGTCGGCCTCGGAGCGGCAGCGCGCGGCATCGGCCAGCGGCAGCATGTCTTCGTCTTCGCGCAGGGCGGCAAAGCCGTCGCGGATCGCCTGTTGCGTCATCGATTGCAGCCACAGCCGGCGCACCGGCTGCTTGGCCTTGGCCTGCTGCGCGATCAGGCGAAAGATCAGTTCCCCTTCGCGCCCCGCGTCGCAGGCGTTGATCAGCGCGGTCACGTCCTTGCGCTTGATCAGCCGGTTCAGCACCTTCAGGCGCGACTCGGTCTTGGCGATCGGGCGCAGGTCGAAGTGCGGCGGAATCACCGGCAGGTTGGCGAAGCTCCACTTGCCGCGCTTGACCTCGTATTCGTCCGGCGCGGCGATCTCCACCAGGTGGCCGACGGCGGAGGACAGCACGTAGTCATCGTTCTCGAAATACTCGTCGTGCTTGGTAAACCCCCCGAGGGCACGGGCGATATCCGCCGCGACCGACGGCTTTTCCGCGATGATGAGGGCTTTTGACATGGGAAGGGTCCTTGCGGGCTGCATCCGGCAACCCGCTAATTGCACTGCAAACGTAGTAATCAGAACGCCGGGGGGCTATGAGGCGCCAATAATAAGCGCGGTTTCGACGGCGGTGCAAGCCAGCCTGATGGCGGCTCGCCTGCCATCGCACGCGCGGCCTAGGCGCCTCCGCGCTCCCCACCAAGCAACCATTCCAGCACCTCCGGCACGTCTTCCGCGGGCGCCGGCATGGCCGCGCCACGCGTGAGCATGCGCTCCAGCACCTCGATATGCGGCAGCAGGGTGCCATAGAATTGCGGCGTGCCACCAGCGGCCGGCTGCACCAGCACGGTCGGGAAATTCTCGATATCGATATCGCCCAGCGCATCCGCATGGGTCTCGATATCGATCCAGACAAAGCAATCGTCCGGATGGCGCGCGGCCAGGGCCGTCAGCGCCACCAGGTAGTCCCGGCACGTGCCGCACCATTGCGCGCACAGGCAGGCCACCAGGCGGCCTTGCGGCCGCGCCGCCAGGCAGTCGGCGATGGCGCCGGCATCACGTTCAGGAAAGTAAACGGTCATGGCTTCGGAAACATGAGGTGCCCGCGACACACGGACAGCCGGCGATTGTATCGGTATTGCGCACCTCCCCGGCGCGGCCTTCACACAAGGCGTCGGAACAGGTTTCCCGGTAGACGCTCGGCATGCCCGGCCAGTTCCAGCTCCAGCAGGCGCGCCGCGGCCGCGTCCGGGGGCTGGCCGATGCGCTCGCACAGCGCATCCAGCGTAACCGGATCGTAGCCGAGGGCGGCCAGCAGGGGGTCGGCGGCATCGGCAAATTCAGACTGGTCCGAAGCCGGAGCCGACGCGGCAGGCTCGCAACGGGCCGGTGCGGCCGGTCCCAGGTTGATTTCCTCCAGCACGTCCTCGGTGCGCTCCACCAGCTTGGCGCCCTGGCGGAGCAGCAGGTGGCAACCCTGCGACAGTGGCGCGTGGATCGATCCCGGCACCGCGAACACCTCGCGCCCGAGCTCCGCGGCCAGCCGCGCGGTGATCAGCGAGCCCGATCGCGCCGCGGCTTCCACCACCAGCACCCCGTGTGCCAGCGCCGCGATAATGCGGTTGCGGCGCGGGAAATTGGCCGGCAGGCCCTGCATGCCGAGCGGAAACTCGGTAACCACGGCGCCGCGCTGGGCGACCTCATGGGCCAGGGCCAGGTTGTCGGCGGGATAGACCCGGTCGGCGCCCGTCCCCGTGATTGCGATGGTGCCGCCGCAACCAAGCAGGCCGCCGGCATGGGCGGCGGCGTCGATCCCCAGCGCCAGGCCGGAGATCACCGTCAGGCCCGCGTCGGACAGCTCGCGCCCGAACGCCTGCGCATCGCGCTTGCCCTGCTCGGTGGCATTGCGCGCGCCGACGATGGCGACCGCGGGACGGGCCAGCAGCGCGGGATCGCCTTTGATATATAGCAGCGGCGGCGGATCGTGCAGGTCGAACAGGCGGCGCGGGTAGGCGTCATCGGCCAGCGTCAGCAGGTGGTTGCCGGGCGTGCCGAGCCACGCCAGCGTGCGTTCGACCAGCGCCGGCAGTCCGGCCCCCGGCCTGGCCAAAACCGCGCGGGCGAGCTTGACCGGGACCACGGTGGACAGCGCCGTCACGCTCTGCGCCAACACTTGCCGCGGCAGCCCGAACGCCGCCAGCAGCAGGCGCACCGCGACCGGGCCGACGCCGGGGGCACAGGCCAGTTGCAGCCAGGCCTGCAGGTCGTCGGCATCGCGGATGGAAGCCGGCGCGCCGGCGCCGGCATGGCAAGGGGATGCGGCGCCGACAGGCGCCGCCGGTGATGTCACCAAGAGCGGCTCAGCGCGGCGAGGTGGCGCGGTCGCCGACCGCGATCACGTTGGCAGCGTCGGTGACCAGCGCATACGAGACGCCGGGGAACACGCGGAAGACAAAGGCCAGCCCGTAACGCTCGTCCGGCAGCCGGATGGCGCGGTTGCTGTCGGTCTTGTCGGCCACGGTTTCGCCGGTGCGCGACAGGGCCAACACATGGCCCGGTTCCACCCCCGCCTGGCTGCCGAGGTTGAGCACCACCACCTGCCTGGCGCCACCGAATTCCACCCCGCCATAGACCTTGGCGACGCGGCCGTCGAGCTGGGCATCGGGCGCGTGGGGCACGTAGCGCAAGGCTTCGCGCGCGGGCTGCGGCATCAGGAGCGTGCCGACGCCCATCTCCTGCCTGGCCTGCGTGACCTGCAGGGTCGAGACCGCGTCCGGGCCCTGCGCGCCGCGCGCCAGGCGCACATTGCCTTCATATTCGGCCTCGTAGCCGAGCACGGCCTGGGTCACGGGATCGCGCACCGGAGTGAGCGGGCGGTAGGCCTGCCAGTCGCTGCCCCGCGGCGCGTCCGCGGGGATGCCGCGTGCGTAGCCGGTGTCGTCGCGGCCCAGGATCACGCGCGACTCCGACACCGCCACGATGCGCGCCGAGGTGTCCAGCGTGCCCTGGTCGACCACCAGCGGCCGGATCAGGAAGGGCTCGATCTCGGCGGCCGGAATGCTCAGGATGGCGGCGCCATCGGCGGCGCTGCTGCGCATCTGCGGCGACAGGCGCACGGTGTCGCCGCCGCCCGGCGTGGTCGACAGCCAGGCACGCCCGTCGCGCTGGATCAGGTACAGGATCTGGCCCGGGTAGATCAGGTGCGGATTGCGGATCTGCTGCCGGTTCATGCCCCACAGCTCGGGCCAGCGCCACGGCTGGCGCAGGAAGCGGCCCGAGATGCCCCACAGCGTGTCGCCGCCGCGCACCGTATATTGCGATGGCGCGTTGGCGGCAAGGTCGGCCACCGGAATGCCGTGCCGGGCGCTGCGCTGGGCTTCGGCCTGCTGGGCCGGTGTGACCGTCAGGTCCGCCGCCAGCGCCGGCAGCGCGGCGGTGAAGGCCGCGGCACTCAGTAACGGATAAGCAAGAAATCTGGGGATGAACGCGTGCAGCCTGCGGCCCGACGCCGCCTGGTGTTCTTTGGTAAGATCGCGCATTTTCCTGACCGGCCGGTGGTTCGGCCGGATTGACCCGGGAGAGCGTGCCTGTTGCGGCGCGCCTTGAATTTTTGTACTTGCGCCCCGATTCTGCATGTAAACATCCGCCGCCGCAACGCGGCCCGCTTGCCGGCAGCAGCCGGCGTTGCGCCCCAGCATCATGGCAAAACTCGACATCCTGACCTACCCCGATCCCCGCCTGCACACCGTCGCCAAACCCGTGGCCGCGGTGGACGACCGCATCCGCCAGCTGGTCAAGGACATGGCGGAAACCATGTACGAAGCGCCCGGCATCGGCCTGGCCGCGACCCAGGTCAACGTGCACGAGCAGGTGGTGGTGATCGACATCTCGGAAACGCGCGACCAGCTCCAGGTCTTCATCAACCCGGAGATCGTCTGGGCCAGCGACAATCGCAAGGTGTGGGAAGAGGGCTGCCTGTCGGTGCCCGAGGTCTATGACCGGGTCGAGCGCCCCGACCGCGTGCGCGTGCGCGCGCTCAACGAGAAGGGCGAAAGCTTCGAGCTCGACGCCGACGACCTGCTGGCGGTCTGCATCCAGCACGAGATCGATCACCTGCGCGGCAAGGTCTTCGTCGAGTACCTGTCGCCGCTCAAGCTCAACCGCATCAAGAGCAAGCTGCAGAAGCGCGAGCGCACCCGCATGTAAGCCGCCGATGCGGCAATAAAGATGTAACAGGGCGCCGGAATCCGGCCACCCGCGTGCGGCACCAGCGCGGGGTCTGTTATCTTTATGACTTCCGAAGAACCACGATACCGGCCGCTATAGCGGCCGGTGCCATTTCAGGCCACGGAAACCTGCCATGTCCCAAGCCAGCCCCTTGCGTGTCGCCTTTGCCGGCACGCCCGAGTTCGCGCGCGTCGCGCTGGAAGCCATCCACGCCGCCGGCTTTCCGGTGGTCGCGGTGCTGACCCAGCCCGATCGGCCCGCCGGCCGCGGCATGCAGCTGCAAGCCAGCCCGGTAAAGCAGTTCGCTGTCGCCCATGGCCTGGCGCCGGTGCTGCAGCCGCGTTCGCTGCGCCGCCAGGGCAAGTATCCCGAAGCCGCCGCCGCGGCCATCGAAACGCTTGCCGGCATCGCCCCGGATGTCATGGTGGTGGCGGCCTACGGCCTGATCCTGCCGGCCGAGGTACTGACCCTGCCGCGGCTGGGCTGCCTGAATATCCATGGCTCGCTGCTGCCGCGCTGGCGCGGCGCGGCGCCGATCCACCGCGCCATCGAGGCGGGCGACGCCCAGACCGGCATCACGCTGATGCAGATGGACGAGGGCCTGGACACCGGCGACATGCTCACGCGCGAGGCGGTGCCGATCGGCGCGGACGACACCACCGGCACGCTGCACGACATCCTGGCCGCGCTCGGCGCGCGCATGATCGTCGACGCGCTGCGGCAACTGGATGCCGGCCGGCCGCTGCCGGCCACACCGCAACCGGAACAAGGCGTCACCTACGCCGAGAAGATCGCCAAGGACGAAGCGCCGCTGGACCTGCGCCGCCCGGCCGCCGAACTGGCCAATCAGGTGCGCGCCTTCAACCCGTTCCCGGGCGCCACCGTGCAGGTGGGCGACACCGTGATCAAGTGCTGGCAGGCGGTGCCGCTGGCGGCAGCCAGCAGCCTGCCGCATCCCCCCGGCACGGTGCTGGCGGCCGACGCCACCGGCATCCTGATCGCTTGCGGCGAGGGCAGCGCGCTGCAGGTCACCGAGCTGCAGAAGCCGGGCGGCCGCCGGCAGCCGGCGCAGCAGTTCCTGCAAGCCTTGCCGCTGCCGCCGGGCACGCGCTGCGCAGTGCCCGACAACGGCGCCGCGGCGGCTTGAGCAGGCAGCCCTTTGCCGCACATGGCGCTTGAAGTGCCGCCGACAGCGCCCGCACCTGCCGGCGGACGTGCAACCTTGCAAAGGGCGTGGAACGGACGTTGAATTTTCTGCGATCGGCCCCTATCTAACGGGCATCGCGCCACCTTTTCCGGGGCGCGTCACGATTTCACGGAGATCACCGCAATGTTCAACTGGGTCAAGACCTTCATGCTGATGGCGGCCATCACGGCCCTGTTCATCGTCATCGGCGGCATGATCGGCGGGCGCAGCGGCATGATGTTCGCGCTGCTGATCGCGCTGGGCATGAACTTCTTCTCCTACTGGTTCTCGGACAAGATGGTCCTGCGCATGTACAACGCGCAGGAGGTCGATGCCGGCAGCGCGCCGCAGTTCTACGGCATGGTGCAGGACCTGGCGCAGCGCGCCGGCCTGCCGATGCCGCGCGTCTACCTGATCAACGAAGACGCCCCCAACGCCTTTGCCACCGGCCGCAACCCGGAGCATGCCGCGGTGGCGGCCACCACCGGCATCCTGCGGGTGCTGTCCGAACGCGAGCTGCGCGGCGTGATGGCGCACGAGCTGGCCCATGTGCGCCACCGCGACATCCTGACCTCGACCATCGCCGCCACCATGGCCGGCGCGATCTCGGCGCTGGCCAATATGGCGATGTTCTTCGGCGGGCGCGACGAGAACGGCAACCGCACCAACCCGATCGCCAGCATTGCCGTCGCGATCCTGGCGCCACTGGCGGCCTCGCTGATCCAGATGGCGATCTCGCGCGCGCGCGAATTCGAAGCCGACCGCGGCGGCGCCGAGATCTGCGGCGACCCGCAGGCGCTGGCCAGCGCGCTGGACAAGATCCACCGCTACGCGCAGGGCATCCCGTTCCAGGCAGCCGAGGAGCATCCGGCCACGGCACAGATGATGATCATGAACCCGCTGTCCGGCGGCGGCATCGCCAACCTGTTCTCGACCCATCCGGCCACCGAGGAACGCATCGCGCGCCTGATGCAGATGGCCCAGACCGGCACCTACCCGGCCTGAGCCGCGGGAAATCCGGGGCGCGGCCCCGCCACAAGGTACACTGCCCGCTGTTCCGCGTGGACCAGCGGGCTTTTTTTGGCCCGTGCCGCGCGCCTTCCCGATTCACGCCTTACCTGCTGCCTGATCCGCCGCCTGACCGATATGCGCCTGCCTCCCGATTCGCTTGCCTTCCAGATGCTTGGTGCCGCCACCGCGGTGCGCGCCGTCAGCGAAGGCACGGCCTTGCCCCAGGCGATCGAGGACGCCGCCGCGCAGCTGAAGCTGGACCGCGTGCGCGACGCCGCCACGCGCGGCGCGCTGCAGGACATCGCCTACCGCACCATGCGCCAGTTCGGCACCGCGCGTGCGCTGGTGACCAAGCTGGTGACGCGGCCGCCCGGCGCGCAGGTCGATTCGCTGCTGGCGGTGGCGCTGGCCCTGTTGCTGGAACACGGGCCGGGCCCGCGCGAGCGGCACGACGACGCCGACCCGGCGCGCCACGATGCCGACGCCGGCCGCCCGGGCTACAGCACCTTCACGGTGGTCGACCAGGCCGTCAGCGCGGCCGCCTCCGAACCCAAGACTGCGCATGCGCGCGGACTGGTCAACGCGGTGCTTCGGCGCTTCCTGCGCGAGCGCAAGGCCTTGCTCGCTGAAGTCAACCGCGACGAGCAGGCGCGCTGGAACCTGCCGCCGTGGTGGCTGCGCATGCTGCGCGAGGCCTACCCCGACCGGTGGATGGCGCTGGCCGCCAGCGCCAACGTGCGCCCGCCGATGACGGTACGCGTCAACACCGCGCGCGTCTCCGTGCAGCAGTACCGCACCGACCTGGCCAACGCCGGCCTGGCCGGGCACGTCGTCGGTCCGCAGGCGGTGCGCCTGGTGCGCGCGGTGCCGGTGAACCAGCTGCCCGGCTTTGCCGAAGGCGCGGTCTCGGTGCAGGACGCCGGCGCGCAACTGGCCGCGCCGCTGCTCGAGGTGGCCGACGGCATGCGCGTGCTCGATGCCTGCGCGGCGCCCGGCGGCAAGACCGGGCATTTGCTGGAGCTGGCCGATATCGAAGTGACCGCGGTCGAAAGCGACGCGCAGCGCGCCACCCGCATCGGCGAGAACCTGGCGCGCCTGGGCAAGACCGCAAAGATCGTGGTTGGCGATGCCAGCCGGCCCGCCGACTGGTGGGACGGGCAGCCCTTCGACCGCATCCTCGCCGACGTACCGTGCTCGGCCTCGGGCATCGTGCGGCGCCATCCCGATATTCGCTGGCTGCGTCGGGAAGCCGATATCGCCAAGCTGATCACCGAGCAGCGCCGCATCGTCTCCCAGCTGTGGCCGCTGCTCAAGCCGGGCGGCATCCTGGTCTATGTCACCTGTTCTATTTTCCCAACGGAGGGCGAGGAGCAGGCGCGCTGGTTTGGTGAGCAACTGGCAGATGCGATACGATTGCAGGCGCCGGGCCAGCTGCTGCCCGGCACCCATACAACGCTTGCCGCGGGCGCGGACGGTGACAAGGCCACCCTTGACAGCACCGGCCGCAACGACGGTACCAGCCTGCCATCCGATCACGATGGCTTCTTCTACGCCCGCTTCCAGAAACGCGCCTGATCTGATCCGATGCCGAGCACGCCGCGCCTGTCAGGCCTTCGCGTTGAAGTGGACCTCCGCTGCAGAATTCTGGCGCGCTGGGCACTCGCGTTGGCGCTGGCGCTAGCCGCCGCGCTGTGGCCGCCCCGCGCAGCACAGGCGCAGGTCATCGAGGCCACCGAAGCCCGCGTCGAATACCAGGACGGCGGCTTCGAGCTTGCCGCCAGCTTCGACTTCGACCTTCCGCCCGCGCTCGAGGACGCGCTGCACAAGGGCATCTCGCTGTATTTCGCGGTCGACTTCCAGCTCTCGCGCTCGCGCTGGTACTGGTTCGATGACAAGCCGGTCAACACCACCCGCAGCGTGCGCCTGTCGTACCAGCCGCTGACGCGCCAGTACCGCATCTCCACCGGCGGCCTGCAGCTGCCGTTCACGCGCCTGAAGAGCGCGCTGCAGTTTATCCAGCGCGTGCGCGGCTGGCGCGTGTTCGAGCGCAACGCGGTCAAGCCCGGCGAGACCTACAACGCCGAAGTGCGCATGCGGCTGGACCTGTCGCAGTTGCCCAAGCCGTTCCAGATCAATGCCGTCAACACGCGCGACTGGAACCTGGCATCCGACTGGCGGCGCTTCACCTACACCGTGCCGACCGACCTGAACACGCCGCCCACGCCGCCCGCGCCGCCGCCGCAGCCGCCGGCACCGCCACCCGCATTGCCTGCATCTCCCGCCGCGCCCGCACTTCCGGCCTCGCCGACCATGCCCGCGCCCGCACCGTCTCCGGCCTCGCTGCCTGCCGCGGCCAATGAGCGCGGCATGATGGAAGGACGCGGCCTGTATCTGCAGGCCGCGTCGTACGCGCTGTCGCCGGCGATGCTGGCGCAGCCCGCGCCGAGCCAGCCATGAGCAACCCGTTGTGGGACAGCCGGTTCCGGCGCGTGCTGTACCGCGTCGTGGCCGGCATCATCGTGTTCCTGGCTCTGGTGCTGGTGGGCCTGCTGGCCGGCGCGTCGGCCAATACCGAATTCTTCGATCGCTATTTCACGCTACTGTTCAAGGTGAACCTGGTGATCGGCGCGCTGCTGGTGCTGACCGTCGGCGCGCTCGCGGTCACGCTGTGGCTGCGCTATCGCCGCGGCAAGTTCGGCACGCGGCTGATGACCAAGCTCGCGGTGTTCTTCGGCGTGGTGGGCGTGCTGCCCGGCGTGCTGATCTACCTGGTGTCGCTGCAGTTTGTCTCGCGCAGTATCGAGTCCTGGTTCGACGTGCGCGTGGAAACCGCGCTCGAGGCCGGACTCAACCTGGGGCGCTCCACCATCGACAGCTCGCTTGCGGACCTGCAGGTCAAGGCGCGGCTGATGTCGGAGCAACTGGCCGGCGCTTCGGGCGTAGCTACCTCGCTGCAGCTGAACCGGCTGCGCGAGCAGTACGGGGTGCAGGAAGCCGCCATCTTCACCGGCAGCGGCCGCGTGCTGGCATCCGCTTCCAGCAACTATGCCTCGCTGGTGCCGGACCTGCCTTCCGGCGTGCTGGCGGAACAGGCTCGGCTGGCGGGTGGCTATGCCGCGGTGGAGGGCGGCACCGATCCGTCGAGCGATATCGGCCAGGCTGCCGAGCGTGTCGACAGCAGCCACCTGTATCGCCTGCGCGTGATCATTCCGCTGGGCGCTGCGCCAGGGCCGGCACAGGATACGGTCGGCGCCGCCAGCGCACCGCGTGCGCTGTCGCGCGCGCCGCGCTGGGCCGGCTCGGGCCTGTCGGTGGAGCGCAGCCCGGAAGATTCGCCGTCGAGCGGCTTCGGCCTGGTCGGCGAGACCGTGCGCGAAGAGCGCTACCTGCAGGTGCTGCACCCGGTGCCGGCCGTGCTCGCGCGCAATGCCGACGAGGTCCAGCGCGCGTACCAGGAGTACCAGGAGAAGGCGCTGGGCCGCACCGGCCTGCGCAAGATGTATATCGGCACGCTGACGCTGACGCTGTTCCTGGCGGTGTTTATCGCGGTGATGCTGGCGCTGCTGCTCGGCGGCCAGCTGGCGCGGCCGCTGCTGATGCTGCTGCAGGGAACCAAGGAAGTCGCCGAGGGCGACCTGTCGCCCAAGCGCGAGCTGAAGAGCCGCGACGAACTGGGCATGCTCACGCAGCAGTTCAACCAGATGACACGCCAGCTGGCCGAGGCGCGCCTGGCGGTCGAAGAAAACCGCGCCGCGCTGGAGCAGTCGAAGGCCTACCTCGAAAGCGTGCTGCAGAACCTCACCGCAGGCGTGCTGGTGTTCGACCGCCGCTTCGTGCTGATCACCGCCAATCCCGGCGCCGAACGTATCTTCCGCCAGCCGTTCGGCGCGGTGATGGGGCTGCCGATGGAACAGATCCCCGGCATGGGGCCATTCGGCGAGATCGTGCGCCAGGCCTTCTCGGACCAGAACACCAGCGAGGTGCTGGGCGGTGCCGAGCACTGGCAGAAGCAGATCGAATTGCCGCAGGGCGAGGAGCAGCCGCTGACGCTGCTGGTGCGCGGCGCGCGCCTGCCCGGCGGCGAGCGTGACGAACCCGGCTATGTGATCGTCTTCGACGATATTTCCGATGTGATTTCCGCTCAACGCTCGGTGGCGTGGGGCGAGGTGGCACGGCGCCTGGCGCACGAGATCAAGAACCCGCTCACGCCGATCCAGCTCTCGGCCGAGCGCCTGCAGATGAAGCTCTCGCCCAAGCTCGAGGGCACCGATGCCGACGTGCTCAAGCGCGGTGCCGCCACCATCGTCAACCAGGTGGCCGCGATGAAGCGCATGGTCGATGATTTCCGCGACTACGCGCGCACGCCGCCGGCGGTGCTGCAATCGCTGCAGCTCAACAGCCTGGTGTCCGAGGTGCTGCACCTGTACGGCATCGACGATCCGGCGGTGCACGAGCACCCGGTGATCCATCCGACGCTGGGCAGTGCGCTGCCCGATATCAAGGGCGATCCCACGCAGCTGCGCCAGGTCATCCACAACCTGCTGCAGAACGCGCAGGACGCTGCCGCGGAGAACGTCGCGGCCGGTAGGGCCGCGCCCCATATCACTCTGCACACCGAGACTGTAGAATACAAAGATTCTGCCGGCGAGAACCGGCAGGCCGTCAAGCTCACCATTGCGGACAATGGTCCCGGTTTTGCACCACGCATCCTGAGCCGTGCGTTCGAGCCTTATGTGACCACCAAAGCCAAGGGCACGGGTCTCGGGCTCGCGATGGTAAAGAAGATCATTGACGAACACGGCGCGCGCATCGAACTGCGCAATCGCATGGAAGGTGCCGAGATCGTCGGTGCGCAGATCTCGATCCTGTTCGTTAAACTGGCATAGTCAACATTGGCGTCCGGTCCCGGAACGCTGCGGTGGGGTTAAGAGGGGAAGTATGGCAACCATCCTCGTAGTCGATGACGAAATGGGAATCCGGGAGCTGCTCTCGGAGATCCTCAGCGACGAAGGCCATGTGGTCGAACTCGCGGAAAACGCGCAGCAGGCGCGCGATTACCGTGCGGCGGGCACGCCCGATCTCGTGCTGCTCGATATCTGGATGCCCGATACCGATGGCGTCACGCTGCTCAAGGAGTGGTCCGCGCAGGGACAGCTGACCATGCCCGTGATCATGATGTCGGGCCACGCCACCATCGATACCGCGGTGGAGGCCACCAAGATCGGCGCGCTCAATTTCCTGGAAAAGCCGATCGCGCTGCAGAAGCTGCTGTCCGCGGTGGAGCAGGGCCTGGCCCGCGGCATCGAACGCCCGCGCAGCACCGCCACGGCCGCCGCCGCACCCGCCACCGCACCGACGGCGGAACCCGGCACGGCCGCCGCCACGCCGGAGGCCATCGCGGAAGCGGCACCCAACGGCAGCCCTGCGCGCGTGCCCGAAGCCGAGATGCAGTTCTCGTTCGACATGCCGCTGCGCGAAGCGCGCGACCTGTTCGAGCGCGCCTATTTCGAATACCACCTGCTGCGCGAACACGGCAGCATGACCCGCGTGGCCGAGAAGACCGGGCTGGAGCGCACCCACCTGTACCGCAAGCTCAAGCAGCTCGGCGTCGAACTGGGCCGCAACAAGCCAGAGCCGGCCGAGCACTGAGGCAGTGCCCTAGATGACGCTTGACTGGTCCTGAAAGACCAGTTATAGTTTCGCTTCTTTGGCCCGGTAGCTCAGTCGGTAGAGCAGAGGATTGAAAATCCTTGTGTCGGCGGTTCGATTCCGTCCCAGGCCACCAGAACAGGAAAAGCCCGGCTCTTGCAGCCGGGCTTTTTGCATTGGACGGCTCACGTCTGTGTGCATGCCATGCCGCCCGCGCGTCGCCGACGCGACGCAACACCCAATCCAGAAGTAAAAATCTTCTACTTGGCAGCCGATCCATGTCTCTCTAGGATGCCCTGACGCACTGCCACGAGGCGGGGCGGGCCGGGCCGGCCAAGCCGCATTGCGATGCGCAGCCATAACGCGGATACCCCGGCCCCGGGCCGATACTTTCTTACCGGGGGTTGGATGGACACACTGATCGGGACGGACAAGCACTGGCCGCCGCACACCGCGGCCGGCGAGCGTGGCTTGTGGAAGAGCACCATGGCGGCGGCCAGCCAGGCGCTGGGGGCGGCGGGGCGGATGCAGCAGGCGGTGTCGCAGACGCTGAAGCTGCAGAACAAGATCCGTGCGCTGCGCGACGAGCTGCATCAGATGGAAGCCGAGCGCGATGTCTACCGCGAGCTGCACGCGCGCACGGTGGAAGAGCTGCACCAGGCCATCGACCGCAGCCCGGCCGAAATCAAGCGGCTGCGCGCCGAGACCGAGGCCATGCAGGTGCGCCATCGCGCCTACAAGCTGCTGGTGCAGCACTACATGCGCATCGGCACGCCGATCGATCCTGCCGTGTTTGCCGAACAGCGCAGTCGCGTGCAGCAGCACATCCTGTTCCAGCGCCGCAAGGGCATCCCGGTGGCCAATATCGTGGTCGAGGATATTGCGTTCCTGTTGCGCTGAAGGGCGCTGATTCTGCCCTGAACGGCGCGATTCGAAACCCGGCGTCAGCACACAACATCGCCGGCGCGCATTGACGCGCCCGGGCCGCGGCGGAACACTGTCGCGACCGCGCGCGCAGCCGCTGCGCCGCGGCGTTGCCTGGCTCGTGGCAACGACCTGCCACCGTTCGAGGCGTCGTCTCAGGCGACGTTGTCCATCTTGCTGCTGCGCGCTGTCCCCGCCGTTTCCGCCACCGTTTCCGCCACCGGCCCTGATACAGATCCACGGGCCGGCCTTGGTCCCGACGATGCTTCGCGCCGCTCTGCCGGCCAAGCGCAGCGATGAGTACGCTGGCGCGCCGCCTGGTGGCGGAAGGACTTGGCACCGCGCTGCTGGTGGCGATCGTGGTCGGCTCGGGCATTCGTGCCGAGCGCCTCGCCGCCGGCGATACCGCGCTCGCGCTGCTGGCCAATTCCCTGGCCACGGGCGCCGGGCTGGTGGCCTTGCTGGTATCGCTGGGGCCGGTTTCGGGGGGGCATTTCAACCCGGTGGTGAGCCTGTCGGCGCTGGTGCAGGGCACGCTGGCGCCGCGCGATGCGGTGCGCTACGTGTTGGTGCAGCTGGCGGGCGGCGTCTGCGGCGTGCTTGCGGCGCATGCCATGTTCGGCGAGCCGGCACTGGCGTGGTCGGCGCAGAGCCGCACCGGGCCGTCGATGTGGTGGAGCGAGTTCGTGGCCAGCTTCGGCCTGGTCGGCGTGGGCATCGGCACGCTGCGCAGCCGGCCGCAACTGCTGCCGTTCGTGGTGGCCGGCTACATCACCGCGGGCTACTGGTTCACGTCGTCGACCTCGTTTGCCAATCCCGCGCTGACGCTGGCCTGCGCGCTGACCGATACCTTCACCGGGATCCGGCCGCAGGACGTGCCGGGCTTTGTGCTGGCGCAGATCGGCGGCGCGCTGGCGGCCACGCTGCTGTTCCACTGGCTGTGCCGCAAACCCGCCGCAGTGACATCGGTCCCGGTCAGTAGCCTGGGCGGCGCAACTACCAGGGCAACTACCAGCGCCGATTGAGCTGCACGCCGAAGATCGAGCCGCTCGGCTGCGACGCCCAGGCGTCCGCCGGCGCGGTGTAGCCGATGCCATCCACATCGCTGGCGCGGCTGTAGGTGTAGAACGCGCGCAGGTTGGCATTGCCGGCCGACTTGCCCAGCGTCAGCGTCGGCGCCACCGTCAGCGCGGTGCGCTGGCCGCTGACGCCGAATCCCGACGAGATCTGGTCGTGCGACACCTCGAAGTTCAGCCGGAACTGGCTGCTGGCGACGTACGCGGGACGCAGGCGCGTGGTGGTCCATTGCAGCGTGCCGACCGGCGAACGGTCGAACTGCAGGCTCTGCTCGACCGCACCGCTCAGCCCCCAGCGGCTCTTCCATTCGATCGAGTCAGCCACGCGCGTGCGCGACAGCGACGGTCCCATGCCGGTATAGCCGGTCATGGCGTTGCGCGAACCCGAGCCGAACTGAACCCCCAGCCGGTTGGTGCCGAACAGCACGCCTTTCTGCTCGTGCAACGCGGACGCCCACCACGCCCCGCCGGAGTCCTCCACCAGCGGCTGGGCTTCCACCCGCGTGAAGCCCAGTTGGACCGAACCCTGTTCATTGGTGGGGATCGGCGCGGTGCGCAGCGAGTGGTAGCTGGGCAGGTTCTGGCCGTTCTGGTCGGCGCGCGCGGTGTACTGGTAGTTCAGGCCGATATCGCCGATCAGCCTGGCGTTGTCCACGCCGAACCGCATCGCCGTCGAATTGGGCGGCAACAGGCCGGACGACATCAGGAACGGCGCGTTGTCGCGCCGGCCGGCCCACATGGTGGCGCCGTCCAGCACCGCCAGCCCGCTCACCGCTGTATAGAACTGCGGCACCAGCGCATAGGGATCGATCGCCGCGGGGCGGCCATTGACGGTCGTGGCGTCGGTGCCGCGCGCCTGCGCGATCAGCATCACCTGGGCGCCGCCGTCGAGGTCCAGCACCGACTCGCGGATCCGGACCTCGCCCGCGCTGCGGCAGGCCAGCCCGCTGCCGATGCCGGTGGACAGCGCGCCGCCGGGGCAGGCGCGCATGGTGGACGGACGATCCTCGACCGCGGCGCGGCCGCTATAGCTCAGGCGCCACACGGACTCGCCCGCCGGGTCATCGGCGGGCAGCTGGGAATGCAGCACCGGCGGCGCGTCCGACGGGGTGCCGGCGTCCGCAGCGCCTTGAGCCGGGGCCGGGGGTGCCTCGGCCTGGAACTCGCCAAGCCTCGGCGGGAACAGCACCAGCGGCGGTGGCGGCGGGGCTGGAGGTTCGGGCGGGCCGACGAAGTCTGGATCGACCGGCGCCGGGGCCGCGGCGACGCTGGTGTCCGCCGAAGCGGGTACGGGGACGCTCGCCACGGGCGCCGCTTCGCCGGCGATCAGCGCGGCGAGCGGGTCCTCGGTGGTGGCCGGTGCGGGCGGTTGCGCTGTTGCGGCGGTCGCCGCTGCCACCGCTGGGGCGGGTGCCGCCGCTGACGCCGTGACGGTTGCCGGCACCGCCGGCCGCGGCGCAATGCGCGGCGGCTGCAAGGCTGCCGCGGATTCGTCAGCGCCCGTCGCCGGAGCGCCGGTCTGCGCGCATGCCGCCAGACCCCAGGCGGTCAGCACGGCAAAGCCGAGGCGGCGCAGCGGCACGCGGCGGCCGGCGCAAGCGCCAGGCGGCTTCAGGGGGAGTCGACGAGAACAAGCAGGCAATTGGTACGGCAACGGGGCGATTCAGCGGGCAACCACGATATCCGGCGGGCAGGGCCCCGGAGGCGGGACTGTTTTTTATCAGCCGAGACCATTTGACCGCAAGCCGGGTTACAAAATCCATCACACCGTGCGGCGTCTCACAATACGAAAAACAGCGGAAATGACGCAATCGACTAGCGAAAACCCGCACTTGCGCGGGGCCCCGTGCCGAAAGGGCCACCGCTATAATCGGCTGGCTTGTCTTTCGGGTAAGACAGCCCTCGGCCTTGGGCGCGGTTCCAGCGTCCGGCATGCAGGGCACGCCGCCGTGCCCGTTCGCCACAGGCACTGCGCTGCGCAGGCCGCCGTACCCCGGCGGCCGGTGCGTCACGGTCCGGCGCGCAGCCTCATGCAAGCGGTGCGCCCGCATCCGAATCAATATCTATAAGAGGAGAAGTGGAGATGGAACGTCGTTCCTTTCTGTTGAAAGCGTCGGCCGTGGCTGCCACCGGGGCACTGGCCGCGTGCGGCAAGGGTGAAGAGAAGGCAGCGCCTGTCGCCGCCAGCGGCCCCGCCGCGCCGGCCGTGGTGGGCAGCAACCCCGCCGTGGAATGGCGCCTGGCCTCGAGCTTTCCCAAGTCGCTCGACACCATCTACGGCGGTGCCGAACTGCTGTCGGCCCGCGTCAAGGAACTGACCGACGGCAAATTCAACATCAAGGTCTTTGCCGCCGGTGAAATCGTGCCGGGCCTGCAGGTGCTGGACGCGGTGCAGAACAACACCGTGCAGATCGGCCACACCGCCGGCTACTACTACTTCGGCAAGAACCCGACGCTGTGCTTTGACACCACCATCCCGTTCGGCCTGACCGCACGCCAGCAGAACGCCTGGATGATGCAGGGCAACGGCATGAAGCTGATGCGCGAGTTCTTCAAGGAATACAACGTCGTCAACTTCCTGGGCGGCAATACCAACGCGCAGATGGGCGGCTGGTTCCGCAAGGAAATCAAGACCGTGGCCGACCTGCAGGGCCTGAAGTACCGCATCGCCGGGTTTGCCGGCGTGGTGCTGTCGCGCCTGGGCGTGGTGCCGCAGCAGATTGCCGGCGGCGACATCTACCCCGCGCTGGAGAAGGGCACCATCGACGCGGCCGAGTGGGTGGGGCCGTACGATGACGAAAAGCTGGGCTTCTACAAGGTGGCGCCGTTCTACTACTACCCGGGCTGGTGGGAAGGCAGCGCGCAGCTGTCGTTCTACGCCTCGGCCAGCGAGTTCGAGAAGCTGCCGGCGCTGTACAAGCGCGCGCTGGAAACCGCCACCATCGAGGCGCACACCAACATGATGGCCAAGTACGACACGGTCAACCCGCAGGCGCTGGCGCGCCTGCTGGAAAACGGCGTCAAGCTGCGTCCGTTCTCCAAGGAGATCATGGAGGCCTGCTTCAAGGCGACCCAGGAGTCCTACGCCGACGAAACCGCGAAGAACCCGTCGTTCAAGAAGATCTACGACGACTGGCGCGTGTTCCGCAACAACCAGGCGGCCTGGTTCAACGTGGCCGAGCAGGGCTACGCCCAGTTCAGCTTCGCGCGCAAGCTGTAAGCGCCCGGGCAACCGGGCCCGCCGCAAACCCCATGGTCCCCCGGGAGCATGGGGTTTTTTGTTGGCGGCGGCCGCACGCGGGGCGCGCCGGCGGGGATGGCGCGGCCCCGGTAGAATCGCCGGCATCGACCGGAAAACCTTATGCAACTCGGCATTCTCTACGCCCTGCTGGCGTACCTCATCTGGGGCCTGCTCCCGCTCTATATCAAGTCGCTGCCCGGTATCGCCCCGATGGAGATCCTGCTGCACCGGATGGTGTGGTCGCTGGTCTTCCTGGGGCTGATCCTGGCCTGGCGCCGCCAGTGGGCGTGGCTGGGCCAGGTGGTCAGGGACCGGCGGCTGTTGCTGTCGTTTGCCGCCAGCGCGGCGCTGCTGTGCGCGAACTGGTTCCTCTATATCTGGGCGGTGTCGGCCAACCGCGTGGTCGACGCCAGCCTGGGGTATTTCATCAACCCGCTGTTCAGCGTGCTGCTCGGCGTGGTGTTCCTGCATGAGCGCCTGCGCCGGGTGCAATGGCTGGCGATCGCGGTGGCGGCGGCCGGCGTGGCCTGGCTGACGGTGGCGGCGGGGCAGCTGCCATGGATCGCGCTGGGCCTGGCCGCCAGCTTTGGCGGTTACGGGCTGCTGCGCAAGACCGGTGCGCTGGGCGCGCTGGAAGGGCTGTCGCTGGAAACGCTGCTGCTGTTCCCGCTCGCCGCGGCGGCGCTGGGCTGGCTGTTCGCCACCGGCCAGGACAGCTTCACCCACGCAGCGCCGGGTACGCAGTGGCTGCTGTTGCTAGCCGGGCCGGTGACGGCGGTGCCGCTGCTGTTCTTTGCCGCCGGCGCACGGCGCATTCCGCTGTCGCTGCTGGGCCTGCTGCAGTACACCGGTCCGACCCTGCAACTGCTGCTGGGCGTGTGGCTGTGGCACGAGCCGTTTCCGGCGCAGAAGCAGGTCGGGTACGCGCTGATCTGGCTGTCGCTGGCCTTGTATGCGGCCGAAGGGTTGTGGATGAATGCGCGGCAGAAGCCTGCCGGCATCCAATCTATCAATGAGACGACATAAAAATCGATATCGGCCATTCGTCCTGCTGATAACCCGAAGATAGCCGCTCCCCATCCCGGCCCCATGTCCGCCCCGCCTGATGCCAGTGCCGCGGTCCAGCGCAAGATCATCCATTGCGACTGCGACTGCTTCTACGCCTCGGTCGAAATGCGCGACGACCCGTCGCTGCGCGGCCGGCCGATGGCCGTGGGCGGGGCGCCCGACCGGCGCGGGGTGATCGCCACCTGCAACTATGAGGCGCGCGCCTACGGCGTGCGCTCGGCGATGGCGTCGGCGCAGGCGCTCAAGCGCTGCCCGGACCTGCTGATCGTGCGCCCTGCGATGGACAAGTACCGTGAGGTCTCGCGCCGCATCTTCGCGATCTACCGCGAATACACCGCGCTGGTCGAGCCGCTGTCGCTGGACGAGGCCTACCTCGATGTCAGCCTGTGCACGCACCATGCCGGCAGCGCCACCCGCATCGCCGAAGAGATCCGCCAGCGCGTGCGGGAGGAGGTCGGCGTCACCGTGTCGGCCGGCGTCGGCCCCAGCAAGTTCGTCGCCAAGATCGCCAGCGACTGGAACAAGCCCGATGGCCTGTTCGTGGTCAGGCCGGCCGCGGTCGACGCCTTTGTCGCCGCGCTGCCGGTGGAACGCATCCATGGCGTGGGCAAGGTCACCGCGGCCAAGCTGCGCCGGCTGGGGGCCGAGACCTGCGGCGACCTGCGGCCGTGGTCGCCGGACCGCCTGCATCGCGAGTTCGGCGTGTTCGGGGCGCGGCTGTATAAGCTGTGCCGCGGCGTCGACGAGCGTGCGGTCACGCCCGAGCGCGAGCGCAAGTCGATCAGCGTGGAAGAGACCTATGCCGACGACCTGCCCGACCTGCACGCCTGCCTGGCCGAGCTGGAACCGCTGATCGCCATGCTGGAGGCACGCATTGCGCGCGCCCAGGCGCACGACACCATCGACAAGCTCACGGTAAAGCTGCGCTTCTCGGACTTCCGGCAGACCACGGTGGAATGCCGCGGCCATGCCCCGGACCGCGGCATCTATGCGCGGCTGCTGGCCGAGGGCCATGCGCGGCGGGGCTTGCCGGTGCGGCTGCTGGGGGTCGGGGTGGGCACGAGCGACCGGGATACCGCGCAGCTGGAGTTGTTCGACTGATCGCCGCCGTATTTACCCGATTTATCAATATCAAAGAATAGAGTGATCGCTGATAAATCGCATCGATAAACTGGTCTACTGCAGGTCGTTGCGCATCACCAGCAGCCAAGGCATGTGCGAGTTGGTGACCCCGTCGAGCCGGCCCGAATCGCCCAGCTCGATCTCTTCCATCGATACCGATTGCTGGACGTTGCCGCCGATGGCGCGCACCACGCGCGCGGCCGGGTCCACGGCGACCACGATGTCGCAATGCATCGGCGTGGTGCCGAAGCCGATCTCGGCGATGTCCTCGAGATAGCGGTCACGGCCGCGGCCGGCGCAGATGATGTCGCCGGGGCGCGGCATCGCCGGCACCGGCTCGATGCGGAACGCGGGGCGGGGCAGGATGCCGTCGCGGGCATCGACCACGTACATCGAGTGCGACTGGCCGGTCAGGAACTGGCGCTCGTCCAGCCCCGCCTTGCGCAGCACCCATGACACGAAGACCGCCGACCAGGCCCACGCGCCCTGCGTGACCTGCCTGCAGCTGGGCGCTTCGCCGACGATGCCCCAGTAACGGCGCGCCAGCGTGCAGCCCAGCGGCGTGGCCTCCATGCCGGTGCCGTCCGGGAAAGAAAGGCAGCTGGATGCCGGCGGCGGGTTGCCGTTGGTCTTGGACTCGGTATCGGTGGTGGCCACGGCGGGCGCTGCGGCGTCGGTGGGGGACGCCAGCGGCAGCTCGGGGGGCAATTCCGGGGCCGGCACCGGGCTGTAGGTCACGCAAGAGGTGTCGTCGCGGCCCAGCCGCACCTCCTGTCCGCCCCAGCGGGCCCATTCCTGGATGGCGATCTCGACGATGCGCTCGCGCGGCGTGGCGCCCGGGCTCGTCACCGGCCGCTCGGTGTCCGGCAGCGCCCGCGCCTGCGGCCGGGCCGGCTCGATAACGGTGGTGCAGGCGCTCAGCAGCGCCAGCAGCGCCGCCGCGCAGGCGGCGCGCAGCGGCGCGCGCGCCTGTGGAGAACGCTGTGGAATCGGCTGTGGAAAGCGTTGTGCATAACGCTGTGGAGATCTGCGGTGCTGCGGACGGGCAAACATGTTGGCCCCACGTGGCACGGCGCCCGGCATGGCGAGTTCTGGCCAAGGCTGGACGCCTGTTGAAAGACTTGGCGCGCCATCGCCCCGGCGCGGAGCGGGCGATGCGGCGGATACTGCAGGATATTCAGATCACGACTGTGGATAACGTCCCCCGCCTGGCGCGCGCCTGCGCCCTCGGGCACCGGGGCGGCGGCATGGCGGGGTCAGGCAATACCGGGCTCTGCAGTGCAGCCCGTCAGGATCACTGGTTGACAGCGTCCTTGAACTTCTGGCCAGCCTTGAACTTCACGGTCTTGGCGGCTTCGACCTTGATTTCTTCACCGGTACGCGGGTTGCGCGCCATGCGCTCGCCACGCTCGCCCTTGCTGAACGTGCCAAAGCCGATGAGGCTCAGCGTGTCACCCTTGGCCACTGCGTCCATGATGGCCGACAGGGTCACGTTCAGTGCCTGTTCCGCCTTGGCCTTGGTCAGACCGTCCACCCCGGCTGCGATAGCGTCGATCAGTTCGGTTTTCGTCATGCTTCACTCCGTATCGAGTTGATAAAACACAGGCGTCCGCGGCCGGGCGGCCAGGCTGGCACCGCTCCGGCAAAGACGCCGCGGGCCACATGATACCGTGTCGGACAAGGCGCACCGGGAACAGATTGTTACCTGGCAGTTTCCGCGAGGCCGCGCCAGCACGGGGCTGGAGGCAAATCGAGCTTGTTGGAAGGGGAGCCGCCGTAGGCGGAATAGCGGCGTAAACGGCAAATGCGCGGCAACTGCGCGGCAAAGGTCCGTACGCCACGCGACGTGGCTGCCGCGATCGGCGTAGCACGGTATACCCGCAGGCCAGGCGCCTTCAGAAGGCCGCTGACAGCCTCGAGATCCGCTCCGAGGGTCTTGGCACCCCGGAGCTCCTGAACGGACTGTAGGCGCTGTAGGGGCTGCAACGCATCCAACTGCACTATGGTGCATGGCTTGGACCGGGCCACCTCCAGCCTTACCCGGCATTATTCGGCGTATGCATGGGACCCTCGGCCAACTCATTGAACCGTGATCCGCCGGCATCCGCGTGTACCGCAGCGACAGCGGTCTTGCTGGCCGGTATACGTCGCGGGGGTATACGTCACCGGTATACGCAGTGCCCGAACGGGCAAACAAAAAGTCTCTCGCAAACCCGCCGTTTACGCCTGTCGCCTTTCGGCCGATGCCTCGGGCCTGGGGTCGTTCTTTCGGTTTACCTTTTTCTTTCATGTATACAGATAGTAGTAGTAGGTAAACACCCGCACCCTCTGTGGAAAACCCCGTAAACACCTTTGCCTTCAAAGGTTTACGTAAACGAGAAGTGGTCTCATCGAATGTTGGCCGAGGTGGAAGACTCAGCCCAAGGGATGAGGTGCGAGCCGAACCCCCTCCGACTTATGCCCGAGGCATCCCCATGCCAGCCCCAGGCAGCCCACACCCAATCCGCGTGCTTGTCCACAGATCGGGGCGGTGTTATCCACATGCGGGGGTGGTAAACGTGCGCGGCGTATGCCGCGCACGGTGATGGGCAAGGTGCGCGTATACGTCGTTTGAACTGGTGGCGTCCCACAGCGAAGTGTTGCCACGTATACGTGTCGCGGCCGCCCCGGTATCATCCCCGATCGCGCCGGGCGGCCGGCACCGGTCACCCAGGCACAACAGGCGAAAGCACGGACAGGCAAATGGCGGACAAGGCAAAGCGCAAGGCAGCGGGCGAGGGCAGCAAGAAAACGGCGAGTGACCGGATCGAGGTGCGCCAGTCAGGCGTGCACGGCAAGGGCGTCTATGCCATCGCGCCGATTGCCGAGGGCGAGCGCGTGATCGAGTACAAGGGCGAGCACATCTCGTGGAAAAAAGCGCTGGAGCGCCATCCGCACGATCCCAGCGATCCCAACCACACCTTCTACTTCAGCCTGGACGATGGCAGCGTCATCGACGCCAAGTACGGCGGCAACCGCGCGCGCTGGATCAACCACGCCTGCGAGCCCAACTGCGAGGCGCGCGAAAAGAAGGGCCGCGTCTTTATCCACGCGCTGCGCGATATTGCCCAGGGCGAGGAGCTGTTCTATGACTACGGCCTGGTGATCGACGCACGCTATACCGCCAAGCTGAAGAAGGAATTCGAGTGCCGCTGCGGCAGCCCGCAATGCCGCGGCACCATGCTGGCGCCGAAGGAAAAGAAAAAGAAGGCCAAATAAGGCCGCCGCCCGCGCAGCAGCGGGTTCAGGCCATCGACCCTGCCGGCTCGCACGGGATCCGGATCACGAAGCGCATCACCGCGCGCCGCTCGGGCCTGCTGTCCGTGACGGACGGTTGAGTCGCCGCGCCTGGCGCTGGCGGCACGTCCTCGATGCGAATGGTGCCGTGGTGCAGGGTCACGATCTCATGCACGATGGCCAGCCCAAGGCCGGCTCCGCCCGCCTGGTCGGCGCGGCCGCCGCCGGGCTCCGGGGCGCGGTCGCCGCGGAAGAAGCGCTTGAACACTTCCTCGCGCCGCTGCGGCGGGATGCCGGGGCCGTTGTCTTCCACCATCACCACCGCCATGCCGCGGTGGCCCATGGCCTCGCCGCCGGCGCGCACCGTGATGCGCCCGCCCGACGGCACGTATTTCACCGCATTGTCGATCAGGTTGGACAGCGCCTCGCGCATCAGCAGCCGATTGCCGCGCACCACCGCCGGCGCGCTGCCGGTGAAGGTGGGGCCGGGCAGGATCTCGAAGCCCAGGTCGATGCGGCGCGCCAGCGCCTGCGGCACCCACTCGGCGCCGATTTCAAAGGCCAGCTCGGCCAGGTCGAAGTGTTCCACCGGCCCCAGCCGTTCCAGCGACAGCCCGGGCTCGGCCCGCGCCAGCGACAGCAGCTGGTTGGACAGCCGCACCGCGCGGTCGGCCGCGGTCTGCACCTCGCGCAGCGCATGGCGGGCCACTTCCAGCGAATCGGCGGTCTGGGCCCGGTCGGCATGCAGCTTGACCGCGGTCAGCGGCGTGCGCAGCTGGTGCGCGGCATCGGCAATGAATTTGCGCTGCGCGTCGAGCGCGTCGCGCAGCCGCGCCAGCAGCGCGTTCAGGCCGCGGATCAGCGGCGCGACCTCGGCCGGCACCTGGGTTTCGTCCAGCGCCGCCAGCGAGCGCGCGGTCTGGCGGTTGAGCTTGTCGGCCAGGATTTGCAGCGGCACCAGCTCTTCCTTGAGCACGTGCGACAGGATCAGGCTGCCGACCAGCAGCAGCAGGATCAGCGGCACCGACACCGACAGCAGGATCTCGTTGGCGGCGGTCTCGCGCCGGTCGAGCAATTCCGCCACTTCCACCACGATGGGCCCGCGCGCGGGCTTGCCGGCCTCGCTGGTGCCAAGCTCGTCGACCGCGGCGCTGGGCAGCATCACCGGCAGCCGCACCGCGCGCACCTGGCGTCCGCTGAACCAGGCGTAGAACAGCCGCGCGTCGTGCAGCGTGGTCTGGCCGGTGCCGTAGCCCAGCCAGGTATCCATGCCGCCGATCAACCCGTCGGGGCCGTGGATGCGCCAGTAGATGCGGTCGGTGCCCTCGGCCTCGACCAGCGTCTGCGCGATCATCGGGATGTCCTGCTCCAGTCGCGGGCCGGCGATGCGGATCTGCTGGGCGATGTTGTTGGCCACGCCGTACAGCGCGCGGTCGAACACCTGCGTGGTGTAGTGCGCCGCCAGCCAGTAAGACAACGAGCCGCTGGTCAGCACCAGCGCAAACAGCGGCGTGGCCAGCGCGCGCAGCAGGTGCACGCGCAGGCTGATGTTGGAGCCGGGGCGGGCGGCCTGGCGCGTCGAGGCGGGCGCGCCGCCGCCGGTGTCAGCCGCGGCGGAAGCAGGAGGCACGTTGCGCGTTGCAATGCGCGAGGCGGTGCGCCAGGAGACTCGGGAGGAGGTGCGGGAGCGGGGCCACATTGCCGGCTGGGACAGGGACAGGGACGGACAGGGCCGGGGATCAGGACCGTGCGCCGGGCGGCGCAAGCGGCAGGAGCGCTTTCATTGTCCGGCGCGGATCTGCAGCAGGTAGCCGAAGCCGCGCACGGTGACGATCTCGACGTCGCTGTCCTCGAGTTTCTTGCGCACGCGGTGCACGTAGACTTCGATCGCGGTGTCGCCGACGGTATCGCCGCCCTCGCCGGCGGGGTGGGCAAAGGTGGCCAGGTGGTCCTGCAGCTGCGCCTTGCTGACCACGCGGCCCTGACGCTGCAGCAGCAATTCCAGCACCGCGAACTCGCGCGGCGACAGCTCCAGCGGGCGCGCGTCGATGAACATGCGGCGATCGTTGCCGGACAGCCGCAGCCGGCCCAGGCGCACGTCGCGCTCGGGCGCGGCCTCGCCGTGCTGGCTGCGGCGCAGCAGTACGCGCACGCGCGCTTCCAGCTCGGGCAGGGCGAAGGGTTTGATCAGGTAGTCGTCGGCGCCGGCATTCAGGCCGGAGAGCTTGTCTTCGAGCTCGTCGCGCGCGGTCAGGATGATGACTGGGGTGGTGCGGTTGCGGGCGCGGTAGCGCGCCAGCAGGGTCATGCCGTCGATGCCGGGCAGGCCCAGGTCGAGGATGACCAGGTCGTGCTGCTCGCGCAGCAGGTGTTCGGTGGCATAGACGCCGTCGTGGACGACGCGTACCTGGTGGCCGGCGCGGGACAGGCCGGCTTCGACGCCGCTGGCAATCTGGCGGTCGTCCTCGATCAGCAGGATACGCATGGCGGCAGCTCGGGAAGGACGTTGGGCATGGCAGGCAGACAGGGCAAGGGGCCCACGGCGCACACGGCGGTGTGGGCCTGCCGCAGATTGTACTCGGCGCCGCCCCGCGCTTCCTTACGGTTAGCCTACAGCCGCCGCGCGGCCGGTCAGTTGGTCACCGCGTCGGCGGCGCGCTCGATGAAGTGGGCCAGGTCGATGTCGCGCTGGGTCAGGCCGTTGGCATCGTGCGTGGACAGCGTGATGTCGACCCGGTTGTAGACGTTGAACCATTCCGGGTGGTGGTCGGCCTTCTCGGCCTGGATCGCCACGCGCGTCATGAAACCGAAGGCGGCGTTGAAGTCGTGGAAGGTAAAGCGCTTGAAGATCGCATCGCGGTCGGCGACGGTGGTCCAGCCGGGCAGTTCGGCGAGCAGCGTGGCACGGGCTTGCGGGGACAGAGGGGTCATGGTGGTGGGCTCGATCTGGTTCTTGGGAAAAACGAGGGTCGCGCAGTGCGGACGATGCGCACCATGCGGACAGCCGGCCCGCCCGCGCCGGGGCGGCGGGCATGCCGGCATTGTTTCACAAAGCGGGGAATGGAGCAGGGGTGGGGCAGGGGCGCCCCGGGTTTGCGCGCCGGATCAGATGTCTTCGGTATCAGCCCAGCCTTCGCGGGTGCCGGCGTTGAGCACCAGGTCGCCTTCGGCGATGTCGCCCGCGCCCAGCGTCGGCTGCGCGCGCAGCGCTTCGTACAGCGGCGCGAAATCCGGGCGCGTGGCGTCGAACAGTTGCTCGAAGCTGTCGATCACGAAATAGGTCTTCTGGAAGGTGTCGATGCGGTAGCGCGTGCGCATGATGCGGCGCACGTCGAAGCCGATCCGGTTGGGGCTGGCCGAGTCCAGGCTGTAGATCGACTCGCCCTGGCTCGACACGATGCCGGCGCCATAGATGCGCAGCCCTTGCGGGGTGCGGATCAGGCCGAATTCGACGGTGTACCAGTACAGCCGCGACAGCATTTCCAGCGCGCCCAGTCCCGCCGCTTTCAGGCCGCCCTTGCCGTAGGCTTCCATATAGTCGGCAAAGACCGGGTTGATCAGCAGCGGCACGTGGCCGAACACATCGTGGAAGCAGTCGGGCTCCTGCAGGTAGTCGAGCTGCTCAGGCTTGCGCATCCACCAGCTGGCCGGGAAGCGGCGGTTGGCCAGGTGCTCGAAGAAGACCTCGTCGGGCACCAGTCCGGGCACGGCCACGACCTGCCAGCCGGTGGCGCGCATCAGGGTTTCATTGAGCTGGTCGAAGTCCGGCACGCGGTCCTTTTCCATGCCCAGCGTGGCCAGACCCTGCAGGAATTCGTCGCTGACGCGGCCGCGCAGCATCTCGGCCTGGCGCTCATACAGCTTACGCCAGATGGCGTGGTCGATGCTGGTGTAGCGGTGCACCGGCTGGGCGATGGTGAAGTCCGGGCGCAGTTCCTGGCCCGACAGCAGGCCGGCGTCGAACTGTTCCTTGAGTTTGTCGGTCAGGGTGCCCTGGAAGGCGCCGGGGGCTTCGGTGGCCATGGCGATGGACATTGCTTGCGTCTCCTTGGATGCGTGCTGGCTGCGTCGGCGCCGGCATAGATGCGGATTTACTGCGTAGTTTAGGCGCCGGAGGCCGCAATCTGTCCGCATAGTCCGCTTGTTTTCGCGCGGGCATGCATATAATGCGCATTCATGAGTTAAGAGATGCGGAATTTGTGTATGGCTTCCCAGACAGTTTCCCTCGATGCCTATGACCTCGCCCTGCTCAGCGCGTTGCAGGCCGACGGCCGCACCACGCACCAGCAGCTGGCCGAGCGCGTGCACCTGTCGCCCAGCCAGGTCGGACGCCGGCTGGCGCGGCTGGAAGCCGACGGGGTCATCACCGGCTACCGCGTCAGCCTGTCGTCGCAGGCGCTGGGGTTGGGCGTGGTGGTCTTTGTCAGCGTCAAGCTGGCGCATCACGGCGACACCATCATCGAGCGCTTCCGCGAAGAGATCCTGCTGCTGGAAGAAGTGCAGGAGTGCTATTCCGTCGCCGGCGAGGCCGACTACCTGATCCGCGTGGTGGTGCCCGACCTGCCCACGCTGGCCGAATTCACCATGAAGCGGCTGATGCGCGTGCCCGGCGTGGAGAGCGTGCGGTCGAACATCGTGCTGACCGCGATCAAGTGCGAGGGGCCGCTGCCGCTGTCGCACCTGCGCTGAAACGCTTGCCGCAGCGCGGGACGGTGCGTGCCGGCCTTGCGCTCTTGTGGCGTGCGTGTCACCCTCGCCGGGTGCCGCAAACGTGGCGGGAACGGAGGATGGCAGGATGAAGGGAATCGTCGCCCGAGCCGATCGGGGTCTTGGCAGTTCGCTACAGCAATCGCACCGGGCGCGGGCATCCGCGGCGCTGGCCCTGGCGGCCGCGCTGGCCAGCCTGGCCGGCGGCGCACTGGCCGCGCAGGTGAGCCGTTTTTCGCCGGAAGGCACGGTGGGCCAGGTGCGGCAGGTGGCGATCCGCTTCGACGAAGCCATGGTGCCGATGGGCGA
This sequence comes from Cupriavidus sp. WGlv3, assembly GCF_023952475.1. Lineage (GTDB taxonomy): Bacteria > Pseudomonadota > Gammaproteobacteria > Burkholderiales > Burkholderiaceae > Cupriavidus > Cupriavidus phytorum. The sequence continues at coordinate 19,623 of NZ_JALHRX010000007.1, read as the reverse complement.
TGTCCAGGCCACGGCACCCGCGGCGGTTTCCTGTACCGGCGCCAGCACCAGCGGCCAGGCGCGCTGGATCGACGCCAAAAACTGGGTCTACGACTTCGCCAGCGACCTGCCGCCCGGCGTGCGCTGCACCGTGCGCATGCGCGCCGGGCTGCGCAGCGAGGCCGGTAACGCCTATGCCGGCAAGGCGGAATACCGCTTCGAGACCGGCGGCCCGACCGTGGTCTCGAGCCGGCCCTCCGGCGGCGAGATCGAGGAAGACCAGGTCTTCGCGCTGCGCTTCAACGGCGCCGCCACCGCGGCCTCGGTGCGCGAGCACGCCTGGTGCCAGGCGCAGGGGCTGGGCGAGCGCATCCCGGTGCGGCTGCTGGCCGGCAAGGAGCGCGAGGCCGTGCTCGAGGCGATCCGCTGGGACCGCCTCGCCAAGCCGTTGCCGGATGCGGTGCACCTGCTCGCCTGCCAGCAGCGGCTGCCGGCTGCGGCGCGCGTGCAGCTGGTACTGGGCGCGGGCATTGCCACGCCGTCGGGCGTCGCCACGCGCGAGGAACGCCGCTTCGACTACACCGTGCGCGAGCCGTTTACCGCCAGCTTCAGCTGTGAGCGCGAACACGCGCAGTCGCCCTGCACGCCGCTGCGGCCGATGACGGTGACCTTCTCCGCGCCGGTGCCGCGCAAGCTGGCCGAGAGCGTGGTGCTGAAGACCCCGTCGGGCCCGCGCGCGCCGCAGTTCGACCCCGACCTGGCGCCCGACGCCAGCGTCAGCGCGCTCACCTTTGCCGCGCCGTTCGCCGAGAAGGCGCAGTTCACCATCGAAGTGCCGCCCAAGCTGCAGGACGACAGCGGCCGCGCGTTGGCCAATGCGGACCTGTTCCCGCTCAAGGTGGCCACGGCCGCGATGCCGCCGCTGGCCAAGTTTGCCGCGGCGCCGTTCGGCGTGGTCGAGCGCTTCGGCGAGCTGCCGCGCGGCAAGTCGGCGGCAGACTATCCGCCGCTGCTGCCGGTGACGCTGCGCAATGTCGAAGCCGACCTGGCCGTGCGCGGCGTGCAGGCCCGGGCCGGCACCGTGATGAAGCTGCGCGTCGACGACGATGGCGCCGTGATGCAATGGCTGGGCCTGGTGCGCCGCCTGCACGAGGCCAGCTATACGCGCGGCGAGCTCGACGCCGTGCTGGCGGGCCGCTCGCCGTACCGCGTCAACAATCCGCGCAACGCGGTGTCGATCGAAACCCGCTCGGTATCGCTGCTCGAGCGCACCCCGGGCGTGCAGAAGCTGGCGGTGCCCAAGCCTTCGGGCGATGCGCCGCGGCCGTTCGAGGTGGTCGGCATCCCGTTGCCGGAGCCGGGCTTCCATGTGGTCGAGATCGCCTCGCCGATGCTGGGCGAGGCGCTGCTGGGCAAGCGCGCGCCGATGTACGTGCGCACCGCGGCGCTGGTGACCAACCTGGGCGTGCATTTCAAGCTGGGCCGCAGCACCGGCAACGAAGATGACGGCAGCCGCAGCGGGGTGGCCTGGGTCACCGCGCTGGACGACGGCAAGCCGGTGCGCGACGCCGCGGTGGCGGTGCGCGACTGCAGCGGACGCCTGCTGGGCGAAGGCCGTACCGATGCCAGCGGGGTGGCGCGCTTTGCCAGACTGCCCGCGGCACCGGAGAGCGCCTGCGACCAGAACGGGCTGTCGGGCTATTTCGTTTCCGCCCGCATCGCCGCCGCGCACCCTCAGGCGCGTGGCAAGGCCGACATGGCTTTCGTGATGTCGGACTGGAACCGCGGCATCGAGAGCTGGCGCTTCAATGTGCCGACCGACACCAGCGCCACGCCCACCGTGCGCGCCCACACAATCTTCGACCGCACCCTGCTGCGCGCCGGCGAAACCGTGTCGATGAAGCACCTGATCCGCGCCGAGACCGCGCAGGGCTTTGCCTTGCCGCCGGCGAGCCGTCCGCTGCCCACGCGCGTGACCATCCGCCATGAAGGCAGCGGCCAGAGCTACGAGCTGCCGCTGCAATGGCGCCAGACCGCAACCGGCGGGCGCAGCGCGGAAAGCACCTTCCAGGTGCCCGCCGCGGCTAAGCTCGGGGTCTATACGGTCGAGCTGGAGACGCAAAAGGGCGAGGGCGCGCAGGACGACGGCGACGCGCGCAGTTACACCAGCGGCAGCTTCCGGGTCGAGGCGTTCCGCCTGCCGGTGCTGGCCGGCACGCTGCAGGTGGCGGGCAAGGCCGGGCCCGTGGTGGCACCGGCCGAACTGCCGGTCGGGGTCGAGATCCACTATCTGTCCGGTGGCGGCGCGGCCGGGCTGCCGGTGCGCGTGTCCGCGCTGCTGCGCGACAAGTACGTGAGCTTCCCCGGCTACGACGAGTTCTCGTTCAACCCGCCGCGCGCGCAGCGCGAGAGCGGCGGCGACGAAGAGATGGACGAAGACCAGCAGAGCGACGCCAGTGCCGACGGCCAGCAGCTGGTCGCTGACAAGCTGCCGCTGACGCTGGACAAGAACGGCAACGGTAGCGTGACGCTGCGCAAGCTGCCCAAGACCGACGCGCCGCGCGACCTGGTGCTCGAGGCCGGCTTTGCCGATCCCAACGGCGAGATCCAGACCCTGCGCCAGACCGTGCCGGTCTGGCCGGCGGCGGTGGTGGCCGGCATCCGCACCGACGACTGGGTCTCGGTGAAGCAGAAGCTGGCGGTGCATGGCGTGGTGCTCGACGTCAACGGCAAGCCGGTGGCGGACGCGCCGGTCAAGGTCAATGCGCGCGCGCGCATCACTACCTCGGCGCGCAAGCGCGTGGTGGGCGGCTTCTACCGCTACGACAACCGCACCGAGACGCGCGACCTCGGCACCGTGTGCGAAACCCGCACCGATGCGCACGGCCGCGCGCGCTGCGAGGTGGCGCTGGAGCAGGCCGGCCAGATCGAACTGGTGGCGAGCGCGCGCGACAAGGACGGCCGCACCGCGCAGGCCGCCACGACGGTGTGGGTCACGCGCCAGGGCGAACTGTGGTTCGGCGGCGAGAACCATGACCGCATCGACCTGCTGCCGGAGAAGAAGTCCTACGCGCCGGGCGACACCGCGGTGTTCCAGGTGCGCATGCCGTTCCGTCACGCCACCGCGCTGGTGGCGGTGGAGCGTGAAGGCATCTACCATACCCAGGTGGTGGAACTGCACGGCAGCGATCCGACCGTGCGCGTGCAGGTCAAGCCGGAGTGGGGGCCCAACGTCTACGTCTCGGTGCTGGCCTTGCGCGGGCGCCTGCACGAGGTGCCGTGGTATTCGTTCTTCACCTGGGGCTGGCGCCAGCCGGGCGAGTGGTGGCGCGCATTCCGCAGCGAAGGGCGCGAGTATGCGGCGCCAACCGCGCTGGTCGACCTGTCCAAGCCGGCGTTCCGGCTGGGGCTGGCCGAGATCCGCGTCGGCAACGCCGGCCACCGGCTCGACGTCGCCGTGACCCCGGACAAGATCAGCTACCCGGTGCGCGGCAAGGCGCGCGTGGCGATCCAGGTCAGGCTGCCCGACGGCAAGCCCGCCGCCAACGGCGAAGTGGCGCTGGCCGCGGTGGACCAGGCGCTGCTGGAACTGATGCCCAACACCAGCTGGGACCTGCTCGACGCGATGCTGCAGCGGCGCGGCTACGGCGTCGAAACTTCGACCGCGCAGATGGAGATCATCGGGCGCCGTCACTACGGGCGCAAGGCGGTGCCGGCGGGCGGCGGCGGCGGCAAGAGCCCGACGCGCGAACTGTTCGACACGCTGCTGCTGTGGAACCCGCGCGTGCAGCTCGACGCCGAGGGCCGGGCCAGCGTCGAGGTGCCGCTCAACGATTCGCTGACCAGCTTCCGCATCGTCGCGGTGGCGGACCTGGGCCTGGGCCGCTTCGGCACCGGCAGCGCCACCATCGCCGCGACGCAAGACCTGCAGGTGATTTCCGGCCTGCCGCCGCTGGTACGCGAGGACGACCGCTACCGCGCCATGTTCACGCTGCGCAATACCACCAAGCGGGCGATGACGGTGCAGGCCAGCGCGCGCGGCACGCTGCTCGGCAATGAGGCAGGCCTGCCGGCGCAGACCGTGCAGATTCCCGCGGGCGAGGCGCGCGAGATCGGCTGGGACGTGACTGCGCCCGCGCTGCTGGCCTACGCGCGCACCGGCACGGTGATGTGGGAGGTGCAGGCGAGCGAGCAGGCGGGTGGACGTGATTCGGGAGGCGCTTCCGACCGCATCAAGGTGTCGCAGCAGATCGTGCCGGCGGTGCCGGTCACGGTGCAGCAGGCCACGCTGGCGCAGGTGGCGCCGTCGCTGTCGATTCCGGTCAAGGCGCCGCCGGGCGCGCTGGCCGATCCGGCCGGCAAGCTGCGCGGCGGAGTGCAGGTCAACTTCCAGTCGTCGCTGGCGGGCGGCATGCCGGGCGTGCGCGAGTGGTTCCGCAACTATCCGTTCACGTGCCTGGAGCAGCGCGCCTCGAAGGCCATCGGGCTGAACGACAGCGCCGCGTGGGACGCGCTGATGGCGCAGCTGCCGTCCTACCTCGATGCCAACGGCCTGGCCTCTTACTTCCCGCTGAACAGCGACAGCGACTACGGCAGCGAAGTGCTGACCGCTTACCTGCTGGCGGTGACCGACGAGGCCGCGCGCGCCGGGCAGGCGCTGCGCATCCCCGACGCGCAGCGCGCGCAGATGGAGCGCGGCCTGGCCGACTTCGTCGAGGGCCGCATCCGCCGCGACAGCTGGTCGCCGGTGGGTGGCACGCAGTACCTGGAGGTGCGCAAGCTGGCCGCGCTCGAGGCGCTGTCGCGCACCGGCCATGCGCAGGCGCGCATGCTCGGATCGATCCAGATCCTGCCGGCGCAATGGCCGACCTCCGCGTTGCTGGACTGGACCCTGCTGCTGACCCGCGTGCAGGACATCCCGCAGCGCGAGCAGCGCCTGGCCGAGGCGCAGCAGCTGCTGCGCTCGCGCCTGACGGTGCAGGGCACGCGCCTGGCGTTCTCCACCGAGCGCAACGACAACTGGTGGTGGATGATGGCCGGCGGCGACGTCAACGCCGCGCGCCTGCTGGCGCTGGCGTCTGAACTGCCGGGTTGGAAGGAAGATGCGCCGCAACTTGCCACTGGCTTGCTGGGGCGCCAGGTGCATGGCGCCTGGGGCACCACCACCGCCAATGCCTGGGGCATGCTGGCGGTGACGCGCTTTGCGCAGGCGTTCGAGAAGACGCCGGTGGCCGGCACCACGCGCGCCAGCATCAGCCATGCTGCTGACGCCGCGCGCAGTTTCGACTGGGCGCGCGCGCAGCGTACTGACGGCGTGGCGCAGGGCAGCATCGACTTGCCGTGGCCGGCCGGCGCCGACGGTGGCACGCTGCAGGTGGAACAGGCCGGAGCGGGCCAGCCGTGGGCCACGGTGCGCGCCATGGCGGCGGTGCCGGTGACCGCGCCGCTGGCGGCGGGCTACCGCATCCAGCGCACCGTGACGGCGCAGGAGCAGGCGGTGCCGGGCAAGTGGTCGCGCGGCGACGTCTACCGCGTCAAGCTGGAGATCGATGCGCAGGCCGACATGACCTGGGTGGTGGTCAGCGATCCGGTACCCGCCGGCGCCACCATCCTCGGCAGCGGCCTGGGCCGCGACTCGGCCATCGCCACGCGCGGCGAGCGGCGCCAGGGCGCGGCGTGGCCGGCCTATATCGAACGCACGCCGCAGGCCTACCGCGAGTACTTCGGCTACCTGCCCAAGGGCAAGGTCTCGGTCGAATACACGGTGCGGCTGAACAACGCCGGCGACTTCGCGCTGCCGCCCACGCGGGTAGAAGCGATGTACGCGCCCGACGTGTTCGGCGTGGCGCCCAATGCGCGGCTGGCGGTCGGGGCGCGCCCATGAGCTGGCTTTCCGCGCTGATGCCGGCGCGCGTGCGCGAGTGGTGGCTCGCGGGCGCCATGGCCGGCCTCATCTACGGCGCGCTGCTGGTGCAGGTGGCGCTGGATCTTCCCGACGGCGCGCCGCTGACCGGACATATCGCCATGCAGCCGGCATGGAAGACGGCGATGGCGGTGCTGCTGGCGCGCGCCGCGTGGTTCCATCGCGTGCCCGGCGAGCGCCGCTGGCTGGTCACGGCGCTGCTGTGCTCGGCGCTGGGCGATTTCCTGCTGGCGCTGCCGACGCTGTCGTTTTCGTTCGTCGGCGGGCTCGGCGCCTTCCTGCTGGCGCACCTGGCCTACCTGCGCCTGCTGGTGCCGCTGGCGGGCGATACCCGCCCGCACCGGCTGATTGCCTGCGGCGCCATGCTCGGCGTGGCGGGCACCATGCTGGGCCGCTTCTGGCCCAACCTCGGCACGCTGGCCGTGCCGGTGACCCTGTACGTGGGCGTGCTGGCCGCCATGGTATGCAGCGCGCTGGTGGCGCGCCTGCCGACGCCGCTGGCGGCGCTGGGCGCGCTGTGCTTTGCCGCGTCGGACCTGATGATCGGCATCGCACGCTTCCTGGTGCCGTTCGAATCGTTCCAGCTCGGCATCTGGTGGACCTACGCCGCGGCGCAGGTGCTGCTGGTCGCGGGCCTGGTATCGGGACGCAAGCAGCCATGACACCGCGCCTGGCCCTGGTTGCGATGGCGGCGGCGCTGGCCTGGTCCACGCCGGCCGCGGCATTGCCCAGCTTCGCGCAGGTGCGCGCCGACTGGCGCAGCGCCGATGTGGTGGTGCTGGACCGCGACGGCGAGCCGGTGGGCCGCGTGCGCGACGACTTCCGCGCGCGCCGCGGCGACTGGGTGGCGCTGGCCGACACCTCGCCCGCGCTGCGCACGGCGATCGTGCTGTCGGAGGACCGGCGCTTCTATGCCCACAGCGGCGTCGACTGGCAGGGCGTGGCCGCGGCCGCCTGGGCCAACCTGTGGAACACGCGCACGCGCGGGGCGTCCACGCTGACGATGCAGCTGGCCGGCCTGCTAGATGACGACCTGCGCCGCCCGGGTGCGCCGGGGCAGGGGCGCAGCCTGACGCAGAAGCTGGGACAGGCCGCCGGTGCCGCGGTACTGGAACGGAGCTGGAGCAAGGACCAGATCCTCGAGGCCTACCTGAACCTGGTGCCGTTCCGCGGCGAACTGGTGGGGCTGTCGGCGATGTCGCAGGTGCTGTTCGGCAAGTATCCCGAGGGGCTCGATGCGCGCGAGTCGGCGCTGGCGGTGGCGCTGGTGCGCGCGCCCAATGCCCGCGCCGCGCAGGTGGCCAGCCGCGCCTGCGGCATCCTGCGCGAGATGCGGCTGCCGCGCGAGTGCGATGGCCTGGCGGGCTTTGCGCAACTCGCGCTGCTGCGCACCGGTCCGGTGGCGCAGCGCGCCGCGGCGGCCGCGCCGTTGGCGGGGTTCAGGCAGCTGGCGCCGCACCTGTCGCGGCAGCTGGTCAGCGAGACCCGCGCGCAGTTGCCAGCTGGGGCCGCCATGCCCGCGCGCATCGCGTCGACGCTCGACGCCCGCCTGCAACGCGCTGCCGTGGCCAGCCTGGACCGGCACCTGCGCGAACTGGCCGGGCGCAATGTCGAGGACGGCGCGGTGGTGGTGATCGACAACGCCAGCGGCGACGTGCTGGCCTACGTGGGCTCGTCCGGCGCGCTGTCCGGCGCCGCACAGGTCGACCACGCGGCGGCGCTGCGCCAGGCGGGATCGACGCTCAAGCCGTTCCTGTACGAGCAGGCGCTGGAAGAGAAGCGGCTGACCGCGGCCTCGCTGCTCGATGACCGGCCGGTGAACCTGCCGGTCGGCGGCGGGCTCTACGTGCCGCAGAACTACGACCATCGCTATGCCGGCTGGGTCAGCCTGCGCGCGTCGCTGGCCGCTTCGCTGAACGTGCCGGCGGTGCGCACGCTGGTGATGGTGACCCCGCACCGCTTCCACAAGCGCCTGGTGGCGCTGGGGCTGCCGCTGACCGAGGCGGGCGACTACTACGGCTACAGCCTGGCGCTGGGCAGCGCGGATGTGTCACTGCTGGCGCTGACCAATGCCTACCGCGCGCTCGCCAATGGCGGCAGCTATGCGCCGCCGCGCTTGCGGCAAGGGGCGCCGGCGGTGGCGGCGAAGGCCGTGATGCAGCCGGGCGCGAGCTACGTGATCGCCGACATCCTGTCCGACCGTCACGCCCGCGCCCGCACCTTCGGCCTCGACAGCCCGCTCACCACGCGCTTCTGGACCGCGGTCAAGACCGGCACCAGCAAGGACATGCGCGACAACTGGTGCATCGGCTGGTCGCAGCACTACACCGTGGGCGTGTGGGTCGGCAATGCCAGCGGCGCCAGCATGCGCGAGGTGTCCGGGGTGTCGGGCGCGGCCCCGGTGTGGCACGACGTGATGGAAGTCCTGCATCGCGCGCAACCAAGCCAGGCGCCGGCCATGCCTGCCGGCGTGGAGCGCGTGGCGCTGCGCTTCGACGACGGGCTGGAGCCCGCGCGCGATGAAGTGTTCCTGGCGGGCACCGCGGTCCGGCACGTCAGCGTGGCGGCGCCCGCCGCGCGCCCGAGTGCCCCCATGATCGCCACGCCGGCCGACGGCACCGTGTTTGCGCTCGATCCCGACATGCCGCCGGCCGCGCAGCGGGTGTGGTTCCATGCGCAGGGCGTGGCCGGCCAGTCGGCGCGCGCGGTCAGCTGGCGCATGGACGGCAAGCCGCTCGGGCGTGGCGGCGAGGTGGCATGGCTGCCCTGGCCGGGCCGGCACCAGGTGGAGCTGCTCGATGCCGCCGGCAAGGTGGTGGACCGCATCGGCATCGAAGTGCGCGGCGCTTCGGTGCGCGCGCCCGCGGCCAGGCGCTGAGACCCGTATCGAAGTGTTCGGACCCGGTGCCGCGGCCAACGCCGCTGGCCGTGGGCAATAATGGCGCTTCGCCATATCTCGCCGGAGCCCGCGCATGTCCCTCGTTGCCCTCGATGCCGCCGCCACCGCGGCGCGCCTGCCGTATCCCGAACTGGCGCAAGCCATCGCCGACATGCTGGCCGAGCTGCGCGACGGCACCGCCATGGCACCGCCGCGTATCGCGCTGCCGGTCGGCGACGCGCAGCAGGGCGCGGGCACGCTGCTGGTGATGCCGGCGCGCAACCGCGAGCTGGTGATGACCAAGAACATCACCGTGCATCCCGGCAACCCGCAGCGCGGCCTGCCCAGCATCCTCGGCGAAGTGGTGGTGGCCGATGCGCATACCGGCGCGCGCATCGCCATGCTTGACGGTCCCACCGTCACCGGGCGACGCACCGCGGCGGTGTCGCTGCTGGCGGCGCAGCGATTTGCCGCGCGCCCGGACGGCGAACTGCTGATCGTCGGCGCGGGCGTGCAGGCGCTGACGCACCTGGAGGCCTTCGTCGCCGGGCTGGGCGTGCGCCGGCTGTGGCTGCATTCGCGCACGCGCGACAAGGCCGAGGCGCTGGCCGCGCATGCGCGCACGCTGGGGGTGGAAGCGCAGGTGGCCGAGTCGGTCGCGGCGGTATTGCCGCGCGTGTCGATGGTGGTCACGGTGACGTCGAGCCGCAGCCCGGTGCTGCCGGACCTCGACAGCGGCCTCTGGCACGACCATCACTTCATTGCCGCGGTCGGCGCGTTCCGGCCCGACATGTGCGAACTGCCGCCGGCGCTGTGCCATGCCGCCGCGGACCATGGCCGTTTGCTGGCCGATACCCTGTTCGGCATCGAGGACGAGGCCGGCGACCTGCTGCAGGCCGGCATCGACTGGGCCGCCGTGCAGCCGTTCGAGCGCGCGATCCTGCAGGCCGACGCGATCCGCGCGTGCACCGGCAGCCCGCTGGTGTTCAAGAGCGTGGGCTATGCGCTGTGGGACCTGGCCGCGTGCGTGCTCGCCAGCCGCGCCTGATCAGCGCTCGCGGTCGCGCTCGCGCAGCCAGTCGCCGAACAGCGCGCGCGCCGGCGCCAGGAAGGCGGCGACCGGTTCGCTGCGGTCGCTGGCGTACCAGTGGCAGTAGCAGCCGTGGATGGTGGCGATCATCAGGCGCGCCATCGGCGCCGGCAGCGGACGGCCGGGGGCCGATAGCGCGGCGACCAGGTCTTGCACGTGGCTGTCCCAGCTGCGGCGGATTTCCTCGCGCACGCTGGCCGGCACGCTGCCGGAGAACAGCAGCGCCAGCACAACGCCCTTGGCCTCGGGATTGGCGCTGAGATAGCCGGCAACCCGGTCGAAGCTGTTCTCGAGCCGCCGCGCCGCGGTCCTGCCGTGGTGCGGCTCGGCGCCCAGTTCCTCGCCGATCTGCCGGAACAGGCTGGTGGCGGCCTCCGCCAGCAGCATCTCCTTGCTGCCGAAATGCCAGAGCAGGCTGCTCTTGGCCACGCCGGCCTCGGCGGAAATCTGGTCGAGCGTCACCTCGGCGTAGCCATGCGCACTGATCAGCCCGCGCGTGACCGCGAGCACGCGTTCGCGCGTTTCCAGCCCGCGCCGGTTCTTCGCGACCGGGGCGGAGGCGGTGGACGTTGCAGGCTCGGTGGGCTGACGGTTCGGGGGCATGGTGGGGGCGGTAACAGGGCGGCAAATTGGCGAGACACGGCGTCGCGGCCGCCTGCATGGGCGGCCGGGCTCTATTTGACAGTAGACGAGGTCTGCCAGCAAACTCCAGCATTGTACTGAATGTTCAGCACAATGACATGAGTGTTGCCGGCCGCACCATTGCGCCCGGCGCAGGATCCAGGAGACCAGCATGCCGTATCCGACCGCCTTTGCCGCCGCCGCCACCGCGCTGGCCGCCGCCACCTTCAGCCTTGCCGGGACCGCCGCGGCCGCCACCGCCGAGCCCGGCCCCGGCAAGCCCGCCACCGATGCCACCGCCCGCGCCAACGCCGCGGTGCTGCAGCAGTTGCCGTTCCAGGATCGGCGCGACTTCGAGGCGGCGCGCCGCGGCTTTATCGGCACGCTCGACAACACCGAGATCCGCGACGCCAAGGGCAACGTGGTGTGGGCGCTGGCCCCCTACGATTTCCTCAAGCCGGAGGTGGCGCCGGCCACGGTCAATCCCAGCCTGTGGCGCCAGGCCCGGCTCAACCTGCACCATGGCCTGTTCCAGGTGACCGACCGCATCTACCAGGTGCGCGGCTTCGATATCGCCAACATGACCATCATCGAGGGCGAGTCCGGGCTGATCGTGATCGACCCGCTGACCGCGATGGAAACCTCGCGCGCCGGCCTCGAACTTTACTTCCGCCACCGGCCGAAGAAGCCGGTGGTGGCGGTGATCTACACCCACAGCCATGGCGACCACTTCGGCGGCGTCAAGGGCGTCACCAGCGAGGACGACGTCAGGGCCGGCCGGGTCAAGGTGCTGGCGCCGGAAGGCTTCATGGAGGAAGCCGTCAGCGAGAACGTCTTTGCCGGCACCGCCATGAGCCGCCGCGCGCAGTACATGTATGGTTTCAACCTGCCGCGCTCGGCCACCGGCCAGGTCGATGCGGGCCTGGGCAAGGGCGTGGCGCACGGCACGCTGACGCTGATCCCGCCGACCGACCTGATCCACAAGACCGGCGAGACCCGCACCATCGACGGCGTGCAGATCGAGTTCCTGATGGCGCCGGGCACCGAGGCCCCGGCCGAGATGCTGATGTACTTCCCGCAGTGGCAGGCCTTGTGCGCGGCCGAGGACGCCACCCACAACCTGCACAACCTCTACACCATCCGCGGCGCCCAGGTGCGCGACGCCAACCAGTGGTGGCGCGCGCTGGACGAGACCATCGACCGCTTCGGCGCCCGCACCGAGGTGCTGTTCGCGCAGCACCACTGGCCGACCTGGGGCCGCCAGGAGATCGTCACCTACCTGGGCAAGCAGCGCGACGGCTACAAGTACATCCACGACCAGTCGCTGCGGCTGGCCAACCTGGGCTACGTGCCGGCCGAGATTGCCGAGCGCGTGAAGCTGCCGCCGTCGCTGGCGAGCGAGTGGCACCTGCGCGACTACTACGGCACCGTCAGCCACAACGCCAAGGCGGTGTACCAGCGCTACCTGGGCTGGTATGACGCCAACCCGGCCAACCTGAACCCGCTGCCGCCGGAAGAGGCGGGCAAGCGCTATGTCGAATTCATGGGTGGCGCGGCGCGCGTGCTGGAGCAGGCCCGCAGCGCCTATGCACGCGGCGAGTACCGCTGGGTCGCCGAGGTGGTCAAGCACGTGGTCTTTGCCGACCCGTCCAACCAGGCGGCGCGCCAGCTCGAGGCCGACGCGCTGGAGCAGCTCGGGTACCAGGCGGAATCGTCGACCTGGCGCAACGCCTACCTGAGCGGCGCCGCCGAACTGCGCAGCGGCCCGCCCAGGACCGGCCGCCGCGCCGGCAGCCCCGACGTGCTGCGCGCGATGACCGACACCATGTTCCTGGACTACCTGGCGATCAGCCTGAACGGCGACCGTGCCGCCGGCAAGACGCTGGCGCTGAACTGGGTACAGCCGGACACCGGCAAGCGCTTCGCGCTGACCGTCGAAAACGGCGTGTTCCGCTACAAGGCCGACGCGCAGCATGCCGCGCCGCAGGCCACGCTGACCGTGCCGCGCGCCGTGCTGATGGGCGTGCTGGCCGGCCAGACCACGCTGCAGGCCGAGACCCAGGCCGGTCGCGCGCGCGTCGAGGGCGACCCGCAGGCGCTGGCGGCGTGGGCCGGGCTGATGGACAAGGCCGAGCCGAACTTCGCCATCGTCACGCCCTGACGACTTTCGCGCAGGCCAGGCGCGCGGCCGCTATTGCGCGCCTGGCGCCTAAAACCGCTTCCGCGTGAGGGTTTTTTCCGCCGCGCGGCATAAACCGTTGCGTGGATGCTGCGGACGGTGGTCCGGGGAGCCGCTGCCGCCCCTTTTTTTCATGGTTAACCCTCCCTTTAGGGGGCTGCCTCTACGAATCCGTGTCATTGATGAAACAACCCCGCGCGGGCTGGTCGGATAATGCACGCGGCAGTTACCGAAAGAGGAGTAAGAGGATTATGAAATCGACCTATAAGAAGATGCTGGCCGCGGGCGCCGTGATGGCGCTGACCGGAGCCGCACACGCGCAGTCCGCGGGCAGCAATATCGTCAGCATGGGCTGGTTCCGCGTGATGCCGAACAGCTCCGCCGATCCGCTGACCGTGGACAGCATTGGCGGTCGCCCGGTCGGCATGACCCGGCCGAACACCGGCGCGGAAATCGAGTCCGCCGACACGCTCGGCCTGGCCTTCACCCACTTCTTTACCGACAACATCTCCGGCGAGATCGTGGCGGGCATTCCGCCCAAGCATGACGTCAAGGGCACCGGCAACTACGCCCAGTACGGCAAGCTCGGCTCGGTGAAGCAGTGGAGCCCGGCGCTGGTGGTCAAGTACCACTTCTTCGATGCCAAGACCAAGTTCCGTCCCTATGTCGGCATCGGCGTGAACTACACCTGGTTCACCGACGAGACCATCACCAACCAGAACTTCGTCAACCACGAGTTCGCGCCGGGCGCGCGCATGACCGCGAGCGCCAAACCCTCGTGGAATCCGGTGTTCAATATCGGCGCCAACTATGCCATCAACGACAACTGGTTCGTCGGGCTGTCGGTGTCCTACGTGCCGCTGTCGACGCGGGCGTCGTTCACCACCCAGGCCGGGCCGGTGACGATCCAGTCGCACACCAAGATCAAGATCGATCCGGTGGTGACGTTCCTGAACGTGGGCTACCGCTTCTGAGCGGCACGCGGCAGGCTGAAGAAAAGGGCGCCCGGGGGCGCCCTTTTTGCTGGAGAGGCGATGGCTCAGGCCACCGACCTGACCGGATAGCCGGCTTCCTCGATGGCCGCGCGCAGCTCCTGCGTGTCGGCGCCGCTGTCGACACGAACGGACTGGGCCGGCACATCCGCGCTGACGCGCGCGGCGGGGTCGACGGCGAGCACGGCGCGCGTGATGGCGCCGACGCAGTGGTTGCACGTCATGCCTTCTACCTGGAACTGGATCATGTTGGAACGCTCCTGAACGGATGGAAACGCGGCATCGGGCCGCGACAGACTCAGTGTGAACCTTTCCGCGGTGGGAAGCGCAAGGGGAAATTTCCTAATGCACGTGGCACTGGCGTCATCTGCGGCGGGCCTTGACCTTCCAATGATGGTAAGGTCCATGATGCTGACATCGACACTGTGGATAACTCAGAACCATGCCAGATTCCAGCGCTGTGCTCGCTTCCCAGCCGGTCCGCACCGACCGCAACCCGCCAGCCGACGCCATGCCCGAGTGGCGTCTGCCGGTCGAAGGCATGACCTGCGCCTCCTGCGTGGGACGCGTCGAAAAGGCCCTGGCCAAGGTGCCGGGCGTGCGCGACGTCGCCGTCAACCTGGCCACCGAGGCCGCCACGCTGCGCGCGGCGTCCGCCGCGGTGCTGCCCGCCGCCGCGCGCGCCGTGGCCGACGCCGGCTACAGCGTGCCCCACGACACCCTCGAACTGAATATCGCCGACATGACCTGCGCCTCGTGCGTGGCGCGGGTCGAAAAGGCGCTGCGCGCCGTGCCGGGCGTGGTCGAAGCCACCGTCAACCTGGCCACCGAGCGCGCCAGCGTGACGCTGCTGCGCGGCGCCACCGATGCCGCGGCGTTGGAAGGCGCGGTCGTGCGCGCCGGCTATGGCGCGACGCCGGTGGCGGATGCAGCGGCTGCGACAGGCGCCGCGGCCCAGACCGGCCAGCGGGGGCAGGCCACCCGCCCGGCCTTCTGGGACGGCCCGTGGCCGGTGGCGATCTCGGCGGCGCTGTCGTTGCCGCTGGTAGCGCCGATGGTGCTCGAATGGTTCGGCGTGCACTGGATGCTGCCGGCGTGGGTGCAGTGGCTGCTGGCCACGCCGGTGCAGTTCGTGTTCGGCTGGCGCTTCTACAAGGCCGGCTGGAAGGCAGTGCGCGCCGGCGCCGGCAATATGGACCTGCTGGTGGCGCTCGGCACCACCGCCGCCTACGGGTTGTCGCTGTGGCTGATGTGGCGCACCCCGGCCGATGCCATGCCGCACCTGTATTTCGAGAGCGCCGCGGTGGTGATCACGCTGGTGCGCCTGGGCAAGTGGCTCGAGACGCGCGCCAAGCGCCAGACCGCCGATGCCATCCGCGCGCTGGCGGCGTTGCGTCCCGACACCGCGCGGGTGCGGCGCGGCGGCGTCGAACAGAGCGTGCCGCTGTCCGCCGTGACGGTCGGCGATGAAATCGTGGTGCGCCCCGGCGAGCGCATCCCGGTGGACGCCGAGGTGGTCGAAGGCACCAGCCATGCCGATGAATCGATGCTGACCGGCGAAAGCCTGCCGGTGCCCAAGCAGCCCGGCGACCGCATCACCGGCGGCGCCATCAATTTCGAAGGCCTGCTGGTGGCGCGCACTGTGGCGGTGGGTGCCGAGACCGTGCTCGCACGCATCATCCGCATGGTCGAGCACGCGCAGGCGGCCAAGGCGCCGATCCAGCGCCTGGTCGACCGCGTCAGCGCGGTGTTCGTGCCGGTGGTGCTGGTCATTGCGCTGGTGACGGTGCTGGGCTGGGGCCTGTTTGCCGGCGACTGGGAGGCGGCGTTGCTCAATGCCGTGGCGGTGCTGGTGATCGCCTGCCCGTGCGCGCTGGGGCTGGCCACGCCCACCGCGATCATGGCCGGCACCGGCGCCGGCGCGCGCGCCGGCATCCTGATCAAGGACGCCGAGGCGCTGGAAGTGGCGCACCGGGTCGGGGTGGTGGCCTTCGACAAGACCGGCACGCTGACGGTGGGCAAGCCCGAAGTGGTCGCATTGCATGCGGCCGATCCTGCCGACGCCGACGGCAGCGCGTTGTTGGCGCAGCTGGCCGCGCTGCAGGCCGGCAGCGAGCATCCGCTGGCGCGGGCCGTGCTGGCCGCGGCGCAGGCGCGTGGCATCGCCGTGCCGCCTGCCAGCGGCGTGCAGGCCCTGCCGGGCCGCGGCCTTGCCGGCGTGGTCGACGGCCAGGCGCTGCAACTGGGCAGCGAGCGCCTGCGTGAGTCGCTGGGTGCGCCGGCCGGCGCGCTGGCCGCGGTGGCGCAGCAGCTGCAGGCGGAGGGCCGCACCGTGTCGTGGCTGGTGCAGACCACGCCGCCGCGCGTGGCCGGGCTGGTCGCGTTCGGCGATGCCATCAAGCCGGGCGCACCGGCGGCGATTGCCAGGCTGCGCGCCGCCGGCGTGCGCACGGTGATGCTGACCGGCGACAACGCCGGCGCCGCGGCGCGGGTGGCGCAAGCGCTGGGGCTGGATGACGTGCAGGCCGAAGTGCTGCCCGAAGACAAGGCCGCGCGCGTGCAGGCGCTGGGCCGCGACGGCGCGGTGGTGGCGATGGTGGGCGACGGCATCAACGATGCGCCGGCGCTGGCCGCGGCCGACGTGGGCATTGCCATGTCGACCGGCACCGACGTCGCCATGCATGCCGCCGGCATCACGCTGATGCGCGGCGACCCGGCGCTGGTGGCCGATGCGCTGGCGGTCTCGCACCGCACCGTGCGCAAGATCCGCCAGAACCTGTTCTGGGCCTTTTTCTATAACGTGGTGGGGATTCCGCTGGCCGCGGCCGGCATGCTCAATCCGGTGGTGGCGGGCGCGGCGATGGCGTTCTCCAGCGTCAGCGTGGTCGGCAATGCGCTGCTGCTGCGCCGCTGGCGCGCCCAGGCCGGCACCGCGCCAGGCGCATCCAGCGCGGCCCAGGGAGGCGAGTGATGAATATCGGCGAAGCGGCACAGGCCTCGGGCGTATCGGCCAAGATGATCCGCCACTACGAATCGATCGGGCTGGTGGCAACGCCGCCGCGCACCGAAGGCGGCTACCGCCGCTATGACGAACGCGCGGTGCATACCTTGCGCTTCGTGCGGCGTGCCCGTAATCTGGGATTTTCGCTCGACGAGATCCGCAACCTGCTGTCGCTGTGGCACGACCGCGACCGCGCCAGCGCCGACGTCAAGGCGCTGACGCTGCGGCATGTGGCCGACCTGGAGCAGCGCATCGCCGAACTGGCGGCGATGCGCGATACGCTGCGCGAACTGGCGCAGCACTGCAGTGGCGACGACCGGCCGGACTGCCCGATCCTGGCCGACATGGCGCAGCCGGAGGCGTCCGCCTGCCACGGCTAAGCGATGGCTAAGCGAGGCTAAGTGAGGCTAAGCGATGGATTAGGCCTCGGTTGTAGCCATGGCAGCGCCGGCACATGCCGGCGCCGCGGACTCCATAACAACAATAGCTGGCGTCGCGCCTGGCCCGCGCGCGCCGGCAGGAGACCTGTGCAGATGGAACAGCCGATGACGGACGATCCGGCCTTGGCCGGCGTTGCCAGCCCCCCCGCCGCGAGCCCGGCGGCGACCCATGCGCCGGTGCAGAGCCGCCAGCGCATGCGCGACGGCACCGAACTCTTGCTCCGTACCTGGCAACCCGATCCGGCACGCTTTGCCGAACCGCTCGGCTCGGTGCTGCTGGTGCACGGGCTTGCCGAACACGCCGGGCGCTACCAGCATGTCGCCGATCTGCTGTGCGGCCTGGGGCTGCGCGTGCGCGCCTTCGACCTGCGCGGCCACGGCGCCAGCGGCGGCGCGCGCATGGTCGCGGACCATCCGGACACTTACCTGAACGACCTCGCCGAGATCTACGATGCCGCGGTGCCGGGCTGGCA
This sequence comes from Cupriavidus sp. WGlv3, assembly GCF_023952475.1. Lineage (GTDB taxonomy): Bacteria > Pseudomonadota > Gammaproteobacteria > Burkholderiales > Burkholderiaceae > Cupriavidus > Cupriavidus phytorum. The sequence continues at coordinate 2,047 of NZ_JALHRX010000007.1, read as the reverse complement.
TGAGTTGCCGATCCTGCTCGGCCACAGCATGGGCGGGCTGATCGCGGCGCGCTTTGCCACCGCGCGGGTGCGGCCGGTGCGCGCGCTGGTGCTGTCGTCGCCGGCGCTGGCGCTGCGGCTGTCCCGGCCGGCGCTGACGCTGCACCGCGTGCTGCTGACGCTGGCGCCGCGGCTGCGCGTGCCCAATCCGATCGATGCCCGGCACTTGTCGCATGACCCGGCGGTGGTCGCCGCCTATCGCGCCGATCCGCTGGTGCAGACCACCATCACTGCCGGCGTGCTGGAAGGATTTATCCGCGGCATGGCGCAGGCGCAGGCCGACGCGGCGCTGCTGGAGGCGCCCACGCTGATGCTGGTCGGCGGCGCCGACCGCATCGTGGACCCGGCCGGCAGCCGCGCCTTCTTCGACAGCGCGCCGCCCGACCTGCGCGAGCAGGTCTGGTTCGAGCACGGCTACCACGAGATCTTCAATGAAGCGCAGCCGCTGCGCGGCGAAGTGTTCGCGGCGCTGAGCGGCTGGCTGCAGCGCCGGCTGGGCCGCCCGCAGCGCTAGGTACGGAACACGGACTCGGCGACACCGAACGCCGCCGCGACCACCGGGTCGTCGCGGCGCGCGGCCAGGCAGACCAGGGTCAGCTCGGTCTGTACCGAGACCCCTTCGACGATCACCAGCCCATGCGCATGCGACTCGCGCAGCGCAATCGCATCGCGTACCAGCGACAGTCCTACGCCCGAGCGCACCAGGTCGCGCATCGACGCTTCCTGGTCGACGTGCGCCACCTTGGGCACACTGGCCGGATCCACGCCTGCCTCTGCGAAGTGCGCCGACAGCAGCCGGTTGTGCGCCGATTCGGGCGGGGTCCAGATCCATGGCAGCGTCGCCAGTTGCGCCCACGAGCGCAGCGCGGTGCGCTCTTTCCAGCCCTTGGGCGCGACCACGTAATACGAGAACGGCGTCAGCGTCAGCGCATGGAAACCGGCTTCGGACGGCTGGCCCAGGTAGAAGCCCACATCGAGCGCGCCGCTGCGTACCTGCTGCAGCACCCAGCCCGACATGCCGTGGCGCAGTTCCGTGCCGATCTGCGGATGGCGCTCCACCAGCGTGCGCAGCATCGGGCCCAGCCGGGTGAATTCCGGATCGAGGATGGTGCCGATCGCCAGCCGCCCGCGCACGGTGTGATGCATGGCGTTGACCGTGTGCTGCAGATCGCCCACGCCATCGAGGATGCGCTCGGCCAGCGGCAGCAGCGCGGCGCCGTCGGCGGTCAGCGTCAGGCCCGCCGCGGTGCGTTCGAACAGCCGGATGCGCCACGCCGATTGCAGCGCCTTCAGCTGCAGGCTGACCGCGGGCTGGGTCAGATGCAGGCGCTGTGCGGCGCGGGTCAGGTTGCCTTCGCGTGCGACGGCAACAAAGGCGCGCAGGTGGTGGAGGTCCAAGGGGGGCGGCGGAAGGGTGATATGTGGTGCGTCGCAATATTTTGCGCGGCTTATATTGCGATTGACGATAAATCATTGGACGGGGCCGCGCAACTGCACCAAGCTTGCGCTCAACCATGGCCCGAAGTCTTGTGCCGCACGCCATACGTGCCGCGGCCGGTGCGCGGCGCAGCGTGGCAGCGTCTTCACCAGACGCAAAGATCGACGGGACGGACCGGAGGCAGAATCGCCCCCGGGGAACCAGCATTCAGGAGCGGAAGTGGAAGACATCCTTGCAGAGGCCGTGCAGGCCATCATCGGCCATAGCATCGCGGGCCGGCAGACACGCGGCACCTCGCAGCGCCTGGCCGACGTATTCAACCCCGCCACCGGCGAAGTTGCCGCGCGCGTCGCGCTCGGCACTACGCAGGATGTAGCTGATGCCGTGGCCGCCGCCAAGGCCGCCTTTCCCGCATGGGCCGACACCCCGCCGCTGCGCCGCGCGCGCATTCTGTTCAAGTTCAAGGAACTGCTGGACCAGCACCACGACGACCTCGCCGCGCTGGTCACGCGCGAGCACGGCAAGGTATTTTCGGACGCGAAGGGCGAGGTCACGCGCGGCATCGAGGTA
>NZ_JALHRX010000069.1 GCF_023952475.1 Cupriavidus sp. WGlv3 | reverse complement strand
CCGAAAGGACTTGTGTCTACGGCGCCTGCCTCCGGTAAGATATTGCGTAGTAATTGCTGTTGAGCCATGTTGTTACTTCTGCCGATGGCCTTGAGCGGATCGCGCAGCACAGCTCTACCAACCTCCATGACGTCGCTCACCACTCGTTGATCGCAACTGCGTTCCGCCCCCCAGAAATTCAAGGCAGCCCATTTTGGGAAACTACAAGGGAGTGCTAGAAGCTGCGTTTCTGGCTCGCGTGTCACCAATGGAATGTTATAATCCAACAGCGAGCAGATGCCACCCGCTGAATGCAGTAGCGTTATCTGCGCATGCCAGGATGGCACCACCGTCTCTCGGTAGCCAGGCGTACCGGCCTGCCGGCTCAGGAAGGCACGTAACGGGCTGCCGGGTTCGCTGTCTTCTTGCAATAGGATCCAGGCATTCTCGCTCTTATCCTCGTTGACTCTGCGCGTGGCGCCGACGAGCCGACGCTGCGTTGCCACGATGTTATGCTGGCGCACACGCTCGGGATGGTGCCCGCTGTCGACGACGAAGGCGCAGTCTAATTCTCCGGCGTCAAGTAGACTGGCAAGCACCGCATCGGCAATCACCGGCCGCGTGACAAAAGTGTCTTGCGGAAACTCTTCGCCTAAGGCGAACAAGATTTCAGTGATGAGGGGATCGCCAATCGATGCCGAAAAGCCTATTGCTACGCGCCTACCACCCTCCTGACGCTTGGTCGTGACCTCCTCTCGGCGTCGAACCAAATCTCCCCATATCGCCAGGATCTGTCGCGCTATCTTTTCCAGACGTATCGCATGCGGTGTGGGCACAAGTATGCCGTTTCCTTTGAAGAACAAGGGGTCACCGGTGATCTCGCCCAAGCGATCGAGACTATAGGACACCGTGCTCACGCTGCGCTGGGTGCATGCTGCGACAGCCCCCAGGTTACGGTACTCCATAACGAGAACAAAGACTTGCAATAGCTTCGTGTTAACATGACGAATTTCCGATAGCGTAGTATTGGACATTCTACCAATATCACCATGCAATGGTGACGCGAGTCTAAAGGACGGGATGGGTATCCAAAAGAAAGATAGACATAAGTCTGGTCCCGTGAATTGATCTGAATCAAAACTTTGCAGACGTCGAAAGATCCTCGTGCACCCCCGGCGTCAGAATTGTTGTCGTGTCACCTGATTTCGATTGACCCAGTCTGGGGGCGGTAGAGTCAGAGTGAATGAGAGCCTATTCAGCAGAGAGAAAGGAAGCGCTGTTGCTCCGCATGATGCCTCCCGAGAACGCGTTGGTGTCAGCGCTGGCAAGGGAGACGGGGATCACGGAGCAGACGCTGTATGCTTGGCGTCGACAGATGAAAGCGCAAGGAGTCCCGGTGCCGGGAGATGGAAAGAACCCCGAGGTCTGGTCCTCGGAAGACAAGTTTGCGGTGGTACTGGAAACCGCGCCGCTCAATGAGGCGGAATTGGCCGAGTATTGCCGCCGCAAGGGTCTTTACGCGGAGCAGATCGCTGCTTGGCGCGAGGCCTGTCGCTCGGCCAATGCCAACGCCGGTGAGCAGGCGCGAGAGCAACTGCTCCAGTCCAAAGGCGACAAGAAGCGTATCCAGCAGCTTGAAAAGGAATTACAGCGCAAGGAGAAGGCGCTGGCGGAAGCGGCCGCGTTGTTGATCCTGAGAAAAAAAGTCCAGGCGATCTGGGGAGAAAAAGAGGACGACTGATCAGCGTCCCAGATCGCCGGTTGTGTATATCGTTGATTCGTGAGGCAGAACGCTCTGGCTGCCGGCTGGCGCAGGCTTGCGACGAGTTGGGTCTGAGCTTGCGCACCTTCCAGCGCTGGGTTCGGGAAGGCGACGAGGTGGTCGCAGATGCTCGCACCACCACTGAGCGGCCAGCGCCAGCCAACAAGCTAAGCGAGGCGGAACGCCAGCAGATTCTTGCCGTGGCCAACAGCGTGGAGTTTGCCAGTTTGCCGCCCAGCCAGATCGTACCGACGCTGGCGGACCGCGGCCAGTACGTGGCCTCGGAGTCGAGCTTTTATCGTGTCTTGCGTAGCGCGTCGCAGCAGCATCACCGCGGTCGTGCGCGCAAGCCCTCGGCCCGGGTGGTGACCAGCCATTGCGCCACCGGTGAAGTGCATCGGGCGGAGTCGGCGGAACTGGCGGCGCTGCTCATGCGGCGAGCCAGTTTGGCCGAAGGTCTGGCTGGACGTCCTCTGGTTCTGCACTCGGATAACGGCAGTCCAATGAAGGGCGCGACGATGCTGGCCACCCTGGAAAACCTGGGGGTGGTCGCTTCGTTCAGCCGGCCGCGCGTGAGCAATGACAACCCCTACGCGGGGTCGCTGTTCCGGACCTGCAAATACCGGCCGGACTACCCGCACCAGGCGTTCGACAGCGTGGACGAGGCACGCGCATGGACGCAGCGATTCGTGCGTTGGTACAACCATGAGCACAAGCCTAGTGCACTGAAATTCGTCACGCCGGCGCAGCGCCACAGTCGCCTCGCCCCGGTGGTGCTGGCGCACCGTGAAGCGGTCTATGCTGAGGCTAAGGCCAGAACGCCTGCGCGTTGGTCAGGGCCGACGCGGAACTGGAGTTTGGCCGACGAAGTCTGGCTCAATCCGGAGCAGATGGAGCTAGCAGAACTAAAGCAGGTTGCGTAAGGTGACGTGACAACTACGTTGACAATCGCCGTGCATGCGGGGCCGCTCATTGAATCGGCGGATTGTTATGCGTTTAGGTTCAAATACAAGCCAACGCCGGGGAAAGCGGCAAGAGCTCGCAAAGAGATTGCTTCGCTCTGGCCAGGTTTGCGTTAAACAATCGAACATGAATTTTCTGGACTGCTTTTCGAAGGGTTTTATCTCCGTGGCATCAGGCACCTTGGAGACCG
>NZ_JALHRX010000068.1 GCF_023952475.1 Cupriavidus sp. WGlv3 | reverse complement strand
CTAGGGCCGAACCTGGCGTCGAATTCGTGCCGTACCGCGCTGCGAACACAACCGGCAATCCTCATTTGGTTAGTTTGGCAATGCTAATGTTTGAACACCATCCCCTCGGGATATCAGATATCAGGAAATCCTTATTATAAATTAAAGAAAATCCGATGACATCTTCTGTAGGGTGCGATTAGTATCTGTATAGGGATTGGGCTAGACAGGCCCTCCTTGAGTTGGTGTATGTCTCCCCAAACAATGCGTCCTTTATAGCGCCCGACTTCCCGTCGGGCGTTTTTTTAACGTCTGTGTGCGGGTGTATTGTGCCGTATACGATGGCATCCCGGACACGCCAGTGGTAGGGGATCTGCTAATGGAGAACCAGGCAGCTCTGTCGGTATTTCCGGCGCGGAATCGTTAGGTAGTTCATTTCCGCTTCAGTTGAACTCGTACGACACCCAGCCATCTTCGTTAAACTAGAACGCCTTACCGATTCTAAGTATTTACACCGATAGGATTAAGAAGATATGCCAAAATTTCTAGCCATATTGGGATGTCTCACCTCCCTGATGCTGATGCTTGGATCCACCGTCGCGCAGGCTGCAACATGGTCTGTAACTTCGCCTTCAACTTCATCCTGCCATGAGCATACTCTTTTCGCGCGTTGGAGCTACGAGGGGTATACCTTAAACAATGACGTATGGGGGCCTTGCAGCGTTCCTCCAGTCGCAGTTGGTCCGCAGTCCTTTTGGGCTAATTCAAGTTTCGACTGGAGTGTCACATCAGACCAGCCTGACACGAACGGCATAAAGTCCTATCCGCACGTCGAATACTTTGTCAACAAGCCTGTCGGTTCGCTGAGGAAGCTCACTGCCACTATCTCAGCTACCACGCCCTCTGCTGGTGCATGGGAATCTACGTTGGATATCTGGGCAGACGCAAAACAGCACGAGATCATGGTCTGGCTGAACTACACGGGCACCTCGAATGGATGCGGTAATGTCAAGCCAATCTCGTACAACTGGACTGCTGAAGGTTGCGCGATTCCGCTCTACAGTAACGTTTCGCTGTCCGGTAGCACCTGGAATGTCTATGTCGGTACCAACGGCAAGAACGCCGTCTATTCTTTCTTACGTACAGCGAAGACCAACCAAACTACGATCGACGTGCTGGAGATTATGAATTACTTAAAGTCGCTGAACTATTTTGATGACGTGGTCGTCGGCGAGATCCAGTACGGTTTTGAAATTACATCCTCGGTCGGTGGGCTGAGCTTTGGGTCTAAGAACTTCGCCGTCACCGCTGAGTAATTTTAAGGCGGCATAAAATTCTGAAGTGCAACACCTTGTCAATTTGTAAGGTGTTGTGAATGACGAAGAAGAAGTCCTGAGCTTGCCCCCGAAAAAGGAATCCCTTGCTGAGCGTTTAAATTCATGCAAGGAGAGTCAAGAAGATGAGCAAGACGACGCGAGCGCGGTACACGCTCGAATTCAAGCTGGGAGCGGTTCGGCTGGTCAAGGCGGGCCAGAGCATTGCGGCGGAGGCTGCGGCGCTGGGCGTGCCAGGGCAGTCGATTTCCAACTGGGTCTAGGCCGAGCAGGAAGGCAAGCTCGGCGGGGCCGGCACGAAGCCGGTCCGCGCGGAGCAGATGGAATTGTCGAGAACTTCGTGCCGAAGTGGCACGTCTGAAGATGGAGCGTGTCATCCTAAAAAAGGCGTGCGCGTACTTCGCGAAGGACTCGACGTGAAGTACGCTTTTATCGAACGCAATCGTCACCACTGGCCGATTTCGGTGTTATGCGAGGTGCTGGAAGTCAGCCCCGCCGGCTTTCATCAACGGCGGCAACGCGCCGCTAAGGACAGGCCGCAGCGCAGCCGCGTGAGCGACGACGCGCTGCTGGTGCACATCCAGGCGATTCACGCGGAGGTCAAGGGCGAGTACGGTTGGCCGTGCATGTGGAAAGAGCTGGTTGCGCGCGGCGTACTGAAAGGAGCGCGTGCGCAAGCTGATGGTGCAACACTGCGTGCGTGCCCGGCACAAGCGAAAGTACATCGCGACGACGAACTCGAAGCATGGCCTGCCTGTCGCACCGAACCTACTGGAACGCAACTTCACGGCGCCGGCGCCGAATCGGGTCTGGACGAGCGACATCACCTACGTGGCGACGGCTGACGGCTGGCTGTACCTGGCCGTCATCATCGACCTGTTCAGCCGGCAGGTGGTGGGGCTGGTCGATGCAGCGGCATATGAAGGCCGAGTTGGTCACGGATGCGTTGCGCATGGCATGGTTCCGGCGTCGCCCCGATGCCAGCGTGATTGTGTATAGCGACCGTGGCAGCCAGTACTGCGGCGGGCTCTTCCAGGACACGCTCAAGGCGTACGGCATGCGTTCGTCGATGAGCCGGCCCGGCGATTATTGGGATGCGCCAACCGAAAGCCTGTCGGGTTCGCTGAAGGTCGCACGACTGCACAGCCGGCGCTTCCCGACGCGGCGTGCCGCGATGGATGAAATCGTCGACTGGCTCGGCTTCTACAATGCTCGCCGGCTGCATTCGACATTGAACTACGTCAGCCCTATGACGTTCGAGAAGAATTGGGCCGCTGCCCAGCCAGGGCAAGCGGCCTGATGGCCTCGGCTATGGGATTCGTGAAACAGGGGCAAGCTCAGTCCTAGCAACTGCGGCCCGCCCATGTTCATCCCAGCGCGCCGGCACAAGCATATGTGTTGAACGCCAAACATCATTCATGAGCGGGATTCACGTCGAGCTTGTGCATGGAGGTTGACTGCCGAGGGCGATCTGGGACGCTTCGATGGCGTTCAAGAAGACCCTGATCGAACGTGCCCTGGGCGCTGGAGAGGTGGCGCCGTTTGTTCGGATAGAGATCCGGAGTTTTTAAGTGGAAGCGCTGT
>NZ_JALHRX010000067.1 GCF_023952475.1 Cupriavidus sp. WGlv3 | reverse complement strand
GCGCCGCCCAAGGCGACCCTATTCATCGGGCAGCTGATCATCTGGGCAAGATGCTGCGCACACTCTTCTTGTGCGATTTTTTCAGCAACATCGAGTTTCGTCGGGAGCTGCGCACGCTGCTCAACCGGGGGGAGTCGGTGCACCAGCTCCAGCGTGCCATTTACTCGAGCAAGGTACACCATGATCGCGGGCGCCGTCAGGACGAAATGATCGCGATTTCCGGATCGCTGACGCTGCTGACGAATCTGGTGATTGCCTGGAACACCCAGCGCATGCAAACGACGGCCGATGCTTGGCGCCGCAAGGGGCAACGGATTGAAGATGACTGGCTGCGCCGCATGGGGCCCGCACATTTCGCGCATGTGAATTTCCGGGGCATCATGAGCTTTCCGATCCACCTGTATCAAGACAGCCTGCTTGAGGTGGCACCGCAGCGGCGTGCGGTGTAGCAAGAAGAACGGACCCTCCGGAGCCAGACTGATCAGCTCCAGTGAGTATCGGTCAGCGGATCGTGCAACGTCACCTCAATGAAGCAATTGCAGAGGTCCGCGTTTTCGTGCATGTCCGCGAGCAGCACCTCGATGGCTTTCTCCAGCTCCGGCCCTGCGGTGAACGGCATGACGATTTCATAGCGGGGGCGGCGCTGCTCGAAGACGCGCATCTGGTACTGGGACAGGCAGAACTGCTCGATCCAGCGGCGCGCCTTCGACTTGCCGCGCACGAATTTGCTGTTGCGCTCGATGTATAGGTCAACCGTCAACCGCGTTTCAGGCACGGGCTTGGGCGGAACCGTGGGACGTCGCTCGGGCGGCGGCGCCGACGGTAGGGTGGCTGGTGGCGGTGCCAGCGCTGCTTCGATACGGTGCTGCGCGAATGGGTCTGCCGCGTCGATGTAGCGCATGGCCGAGCGGACATCCTTCCAGCCGACGTATTCCATCAGCATCTTGAGGTCCCACTGGTTCGCGTTTGCCCAGGTGGCAAAGCCGCGCCGCAGCGAGTGGCTGCTGTAGCGGTCCGCCTGCAGCAGCCCCGCATCCTGGAACAGCTTGCGCAGCAAGGGCACGACGCTGCTGGCTTGCAGCCCCGCTTCGGCGATCCGTCCCCAGCGATCGATCCGCCGAAACACAGGGCCCGCTGCCAAGCCTGACGCGGCCAACCAAGCCACATAGGCAGCCACCGGGCAGAGGCGCGACAAGGCAGGCGCCTTGTGCGTCGTGCCGGCGTGGTTGCGGTCCGTCTTGGTGTGCGGCAGGAAGATCGTCATGCCCCGGCCGGGCTCGACGGTGATGTGCTCGATCTGCAGCCGGCTCAATTCGTCCGACCGGAAGCCCCGCCAGAAGCCAATCAGCACCAGGGCCTTGTTGCGCGCCAGGACCTGGAGGTGGTGGTCATTGCCTGTCATCGAGGCCGCAGCAATTTGGGCGTCGAGCCACACCACCAGTTGCTCGAACTGAGCGAGCTGCAGCGGCTTGGCGCGCCGCTCTTGTGCGGGGTGCAATGCCTGGATGCCCTTGAGCACCTTCCGCACGTGTGGCGCCCGGTTCGGATCTGGGAAGCCTTGCGAGACGTGCCATTGTGCGATTGCAGCCAGGCGCTGACGCAGGGTGTTGATAGATAGCGTCTGCGCGTGCTCGGCCAGGTAACGCGCGATGCTGTCGGCGCTAGCCGCAGAAAACCACCCCATTCGACCTCGAAATGACGAATGGCTGCCTGGTAGCTTCGCCGCGTGTTGTCGCGGGTGGCGGCTTCCAGGTATCGGTCGACGTCGTGCATGGCCAAGGGGAGCAAATAGCGATGGTGCGGATGCGTATTGTCGCGCTTGTCTGGCCTCCATGACCATTTCGGAATCCTCTTGTGCGTTTCGCCACCTCGAATCGCTCCACGTCCGGGGCTATTCGTGAGGAGCTGCAGGGCGCTCTGCGCCGCCCAGCTGCCTGAACTTCTCCGTGATCGGGTCCGTATGGCGCCGTAGATCGCGAGCAGGTGTGCGGGCGCACGATCTTGCCGGTAAGGGGCATTCGTCAAGAGTTGCCCAGGTGCAACAACGCCCGGGCCGGTCGAGACCGCGGAAGGTTGCCCAGAGGCTGTGAGCCATTTCGTACTAGCGGGCCGGTTGGAGAGCCTCTCGCCAGGGCCTCACACGTGATAATCTGCCATTATCACCTGTCAAAAATCGACGAGAATCCGCTTGCTTGACGGCTCCATTTGGTATGTATATACATAGTACGTAATACGGTATCAAATTATAGGAGCACCATGGCCCGTGCCGGTCTAAGCCGTCTGGATGTCAAACGCGCCCGCGATTCGTTGATGGCCCAGGGGCAGCATCCGTCGATCGATGCAATACGTATCGCGCTGGGCAATACCGGCTCGAAAACGACGATTCACCGCTATCTCAAGGAACTGGAAGAAGAGGAAGGCGGGGCGCTCCAGCGGGCCGGCTCGACCTCCGATGCCATCCTGGATCTGGTAGGCAGGCTGGCGGCACGGCTGCACGAAGAAGCGCAGGCAGTGGTCGACCAGCAGGTCGCGGCCGCCACCGCACAGCGGCAGCAGGTCCGAGCGGAAGCCGACAAGCTGTCCGCTGATCTCGTCGCACTTCGCGCCGAACTGGCGCAGGCGCATGCCACCGTTGCCGAAGTGCGGGCCGCGCACAGCGACACGCAGACGGCGCTGCAGCAGCGGGCCCTGGAGGCCGAACGGCTGGCGCAGCAGGTCCAGGATCTCACCGAACGGCTGGCCGAACACGAAGGCTTCCGGCGCTCGCTGGAGGAGAAGCTGCAGCACGCACACCAAGCACTGGAACACTTCCGCAACGCCAGCAAAGAGCAGCGCGATCAGGAGGCACGCCGGCACGAGCAGCAGGTCCAACAACTGCAGGCAGAAACCCGGCAAGCCAATCAGGCGCTGATCGTCAAGCAGGGGGAGATCACGCAACTGAACAAGGACGGCGCACGGCTGGTCGCGGAGATTGCCGCCTCGGCCAAACGCAGCCGCGGCCTGGAGACGCAGGCGGAACAGGCACATGCCGGGCTGAACCAAGCTCGCGTCGATCAAGCCCGTGCGGAAGCCGAACGCGATGCCCTGCGCTCCGCGGTCCAGCAGCAAGCGGACGAGCTAACCGCCGAGCGTGCCGCGCGCGAGCGCCTGGCCGGCGAGTTGGCCAAGGTCACCGGACGGCTCGACGCCCAGCAGCAGTTGCTGGCCGACTATCGGACACAGCTCGGCGTGGCTGGTCCGGCAGCTTGAATGCGTAAGGTTTTGCACAAAAAGGATGGCTCTTGCGAAATCGGCGGATTTTCAACCCATTGATTCACAAGGAAAATCTGGAGGAAACCGTAAGATTTTGCACGAAAAGGACGACTACCCCGT
>NZ_JALHRX010000066.1 GCF_023952475.1 Cupriavidus sp. WGlv3 | reverse complement strand
CCGAGAGAGTCGCCACTGCCGCCCCACGCGGCCAGGCAAAACGGTCTGCCTCAAGTCGTTTCAAAAAAAGCCAATATCCGTTCCGGCCCCAGCCAAGCAGCTTGATCCGATCGGCTCGCCGATTGCGAAACACGTAGACCGCTTGTGCGAACGAATCGAGCCCCAGCGACTGCTCGACCAGCGCCGACAGACCATTGATACTCTTGCGGAAATCCACGGCTTCCCGGTGCAGGTAGACCTTCAGCCCTTCGTCGAAGCGGAACATCAGCTCGCCCCCAACGCTTCGATCATCGCCTTTACGAGTTCACCGTCACGCCCACCGCATGCGAGCTCAATCGCCACGCCGTTTGGCAACTTCGCACTCAGCAGCGCGACTGATCGCGACGGCTGAGGTTGCGGTTCAACTGCCACGGCCGTCGTGCGACTCGGCGCAGTGACCACAGCTTCGACTTCAGGGGATCGGATTCCCTGAACAACCGGCACGAACGCCGCCAGCGAACCGCGTTCCACTGCCTTCGATTCCCGATGCAGCCGAATCCATTTGCGCAGTTGATTGGCATTGACTTGAGCCTTGAGCGCCATGCCTGCCACCGATGCGCCAGGCCGAAGACACAGCTCAATCAAACGCCGCTTGGCCACCGGCTCGTAATCGCGTTTCCCATTGCGCCGGACACGCACTACTCGCAGTGGAAAGCAGTCAACATCAATATCGTCAGTGTTCATGGTTTGCGTTCGCAAAGTGTTTGCGGACGCAAGCCTGCCAAGACTCACCCTATAAAACTAGGACGCCGTTTCTCGGTCGCTTACATTCCATGGCACGGACGTTGCACATAGTCGATCCTGCGATGTACCTGCTCCCTTGCGAGCGTGAAGCATCCGCCAACGCCTAGGCGGTGTTGTCCGGAAACATACAGCGAATGTCGCGACGAGTAACCATAACTGCGGGCACCTCCGCTTCTGCCGCAATGCCTTGTGCGGCGAGGGAAAAATAAATGATTGCACGACTACATCACTGGATGATCGCTTTTAGTCTGCTAGCCGGTCTCGGCGGCTGTGGAGGGGGCGCTTCCGGCACAAATCATGAAACAGGCACTGCCCCAACCGTATCCGGAACCGTAGGAGGAGCTATTACTCCCATTCCACCGGCTACCCCACCGGCTACCCCACCGGCCGCACAACCGGGGACAGGAGGGAGGCCACCAGGAAAGGCGGTGCTGACGCCAGCAGTGCTCGTACCAACTGTCCGGTTTATAGAGCAGATGCCCGCTGAGCAGTTTGTCGGTCCGACCTACTCACCCGAAGGCGGGGAATATGACCTCGGCTCCGTCGTCGTGAGTACCGCTGACGTTTCACCGGCTGTTTTTCTCACTCGTATTCATGGCTGGATTCGCTATCCGGGTGCACCAGTGAACCCGTCCGGTACCGCGCCGACCTCCTATCCCGTGGTCATATTCCTCCATGGCATGCATAATCGGTCTGAGCCCAGCTTCGAAGGGTACGACTATCTGGCAAATGACCTTGTTGTGCATGGTTATGTCACGCTGTCAATAGATGCGAACGACATTAATGCGTTTTGCCCATCGACGGCGATTGGGTGTATTCACGGGGGAGCGGGCGATTATTCATCGCAGTCGCGAGGCCAACTGGTCCTTGCAACACTCGACCGTCTCAAGAAATTGAGTGATGGGGGTCAAACCACGACCGGTATACAGATCCCGAAGCAGTTGATTGGCAAGATTGATTTTAGCCGGATTGGCATCATGGGGCACTCCCGAGGTGGCCAGGGTATCAACGACGCCATCCAGCTTAATGATCGGCGCATTGGTGTCAGTCTGCAACAGCTACGCTCGGCCACCGCCGAACTGCAAAATGAAAAAGACAATTGGGCAGGTAATACCTGGTTTGCTGCGCCCGGCGCAGCCGTGACCACCGGCACAAAGGCGGCGTTCCTCACGACGCTCAACACCCTGATAGCCGAGCTAAGCGTGAACGGTCTATCTGATCAGGATCTGTCAACATTCCTCGACATGAATAACGTCATGCTTTCTCCTGAAGCGGGCGACTGGTCGAACACTCCACCGAAATATGTTTTCAAGGCCGCGCTCTCACTTGCGCCAACAGACAGCCAGTCCTACCGGAAGATCGCCAGCGTGCCCTTTGCCGCGATGGTGGGAACATGTGATGGAGACGTGAACAATTTGTCCGGAACACACGTGCTCGACAACAACCGCTTCAGCAGGGATCCTGCCGACTCGGCTCCGCGGTTCCAGATTGTGGTACGCGGGGCTAATCACAATTACTTCAATAGCCAATGGACAAAGGACGATTACAGCGGATTACAGGGAGATTACTGCTATGCAGACGCCACGCACGCGACCAGACTGGCTACAGCCGATCAGCAATCCATCGGGCTATTCGTGATCAACAGTTTCATGCGCAATTTCGTTGGGGGAGAAGCGGTGTTTGCTCCCTACTGGAATGGCACAGCCAGACTGCCAGCGGCGGCCTGTCCGGGGAGTCAGGCACCTTGTGATAACCGGGTGGTGCTGACGATTCAGATCAATGGAGTCAACGGACATAAAATGATTGCTCCATTCGACGAATATGGCCTGAACCAGCCCTACGACAGCACAATCTCGACCTTGCAGACGGGCGGTCCGCTGGACCTGATCGACGCATCCGCCTTTCGAGGTAACGTATACACTTGCGCGACGGATCTCACCCTGGGGGATGGAGCCATACCGACCTGTACACAGCCCTCGCCGACGGGGATATTCTTCAGGACAGGTCCTGAAGGCCCGCTTAGTACCTACGTAGGCGGGTTGCTGTCGATCGCCAATCAGGTTCAGTTCACACTGACCGGACCAAACATGACGCTGCCGGTTACGCTTAAGGAACCCGCGTACGGGCCAAGCGGCCAGCCGGTAACGGCAAACGCCCTGTCGACGGTTGGGTTTGACACATTAAGCTTCCGCATCGCAATGGTCCGACCCCAGCCCTCCGTTGAGGGAATGCTCGCGGCGCAGCAGGTGAGTGTCACACTCACCGATAGCAAGGGGCGCGACTCACCGGCGATACTGGTCAGTGACTTCTCCGACGCGCTGGACAGCAGCATGGGACTGTCGATTCCCCCCCAAAGCTCAATGCCCGAGTTGCTGAACATGGTGGCAATCCCACTCGACGCATTCGGGCCTGATCCCGCATCAAAAAGCACGTTCGATATCACTCAACTCAGCAAGCTGACCCTGAAGTTCGCCAATGCGCCCAATGATGGCACCGCGGTCTCCTTGACCGACCTCGAACTGCAGAATTTCGGACGCAACGTTCACTGAGTGTGTGCCGGCCTGAGCGCCTGCTCACGACTTTAGTTTCCGTTCGTCCAATTTTCCCAAGGTGGATTTTTATGCACCTCTGTCGCTAAGTGCACAAACGCGAATCGAGGGTGCTTGGCCGTTTAACAGGAAGCTGAATGCGCCACGACG
>NZ_JALHRX010000065.1 GCF_023952475.1 Cupriavidus sp. WGlv3 | reverse complement strand
AGTCGTGGCGCATTCAGCTTCCTGTTAAACGGCCAAGCACACTCGATTCCCGTTTGTGCAGAGCATTCCTAGGAGACTCTGCGGCTTCTTCAAAGTGTTTCCGATTTACAACGCTCGGCGCGCTCTCGTTGCAGCTGCCGTGCCGCACTTGCGGGGTAACGACTCTGGGGAGAGGCTTTGGTAACATCGGCGCTCAATCGGCCAAAAGCGTAGTATTAGTGGCTTATGCGGCGCTTTTTCTGTGACTAACCCAACGAACAGTAGCCATGGATGGCTAGAAATCTCTTGCGGAACTTACCACGGTGGTAAATAATCGAAAGAACGTAAGCCAATACGCCGGAGCGAGTCCCTCAGATGTAGGTGGAGGCAGTCGTAAAATTCAGGGGAAGGCAGATGGGCCTCTTTACGATCCTGCGGCACTCATCGCGCTGCTCGAGGTTGGGGCGGATGGCGAGAACTATGCGCCAGTCATTCCATTCACCGAAAAGTGCGCTAGGGACGTCCAGAAGTATGAGCTGGACGCAAGAGAGCTAGCCACTCTGGTGAAGGACGCTGTTCGGTCGGGCACTTTCAAGGGCTCTGAATGGTGCGAGAAGCAGCCGGGCGGCCCTTGGGCGGCATGTGATGTCTATGTACTGATTCGCCAGGAATGGAATGAGTACGCCTACAAAGACATCACTCAGGAGTACTACGTCAAGCTAGCCATCAATCGTACTGGCAAGCTGATCCTACTCGTATCAATGCATCAGTAACGGGAGATCCAAATGACTACGCATGTTCTCTGCGATGTGTGCGGGGAAGGCCATGTCGCGTCCGTGTATGGACAAAATGAGATCGAGCACAAGGGCGCAACGTTCTCTGTGCCATTTGTCATGTCGCACTGTGAGGAGTGTGGCAGTGACTACGCGTCAGCGTCTGACATGCGTCAGAACAAGCGCGCGGTAGTGGAGCTTCGTAAAAAGCTAGAGTGTCTTCTGACCGGGCAAGAGGTTCATGCCATCCGTGTCGGCGCAGGCCTGAAGAAGGTACAGGCAGTAAAAATATTCGGTGGTGGGCCGGTCGCCTTTTCGAAGTACGAAGCGGATGATGTGACCCAATCCGCATCAATGGACAAACTCATCCGCGTAGCTGCACAGGTCCCGACTGCATTGGCATGGCTTGCTCATGCGGCAGGTGAGGAAGAGGTTGCGACGGCGATCTGTTCCAAGGAAGTGTCCCGAATCTCTACCATCCTGGAAGCGGATGGAGTGTTAAAGGACGCACGATGTGTGGTTCACGCGGTCCTCAAACATACGCTGTTAGATTCTCCCATTTCCTGTTACTCGAAGGTCTTTGTATCCGAGAGCAGCGAAGAGGATGAACTTGCAGTTGATGTGCAGACAGGCGGGACAGTGCATAGTATGGCCCGCTTTGTTCAGCGCAAGAATGCAGCCTACGAAATGTCGCTCGATTATGACGCTCCAGCTTCGAACTTGCCTGCGGCACTGAAGAGCATGCAGAGCTATAAGTTAGAAGCAGCCTAAGGTATGAGACCGAGTCCATTAAAGCTCAATTCGCTTAGATTCTTGCACGTGAGCGTCTATCCCAGAAATGAGCCTGAGACGCTGGATCCAGTAGAGAACCCCGCGCCAATTGATACCTGGGGAGCAAATATTCATTGTTCCCTTACCCATGCCGAAGCTGATAAGCTAGAAGGCGGGGAGGTCCGCGACTATATGGTTGCGTTAGGGATTCAAGTCAGTGACGGCCCGGAGAAAGAAGTTCCTTACAAGATTGATGTCGAATGTGTGGGATATTTTTCGATACCAAATGGGTTCCCTGACGCGGCGGAACGTCTCGAAATCGCTGTTGTGAATGGTGCGTCTTTGCTCTATGGTGCGATCAGAGAGCAAATCGCAACCGTTACAAGTCGGTGTTGGTACGGTGAGCTACGATTGCCATCGCTGAATTTTCGAGAGGATGGCCCAGCGGCTCGCGCTGCGGCAGAGGCGAAGCGGCGCGCTGCAGAAGAAAAGAGCGGTGCAACTCAACCATCTGCCGATCCAGAGTGATGTAACTTTGCATCATGTCTTGACAAAGCGGCCCGCAATTATGCGGGCCGTTTGCATTTCTGGTGCTAATGCCCGATGGTCTGAGTTGATCCGCGGTTCTCCATGCGCAAGTCTTTCCTCGGTAAATTGCGAGACCACTCAGCTTATGAGTAAGCGAGTCGCAAGCACCGTCTGTACCGTTCAGTAGAGTGGCGCCAAAGTAGTTCCCACCAAATAGTGATGGGAACTACTTTGTCACAGTTACAGGAAGTACCAGTTGCCGGCGGTCGCAAAGGCCGGCCGAACTACAACGAGGAATTCAAGCGGCGATTGGCAGCCGCTGCGTGTGAGCCGGGTGTCTCGGTATCGAAATTGGCGCGCGAGCATGGCATCAACGCGAACATGCTGTTCACTTGGCGCCGACGCTATCGAACGGAGCAGTGCCAGGAAGCTGCGGTGTTGTTGCCGGTGACGGTTGAACGCCCAAGCTCGCCACCCGGTCCGATGCCAATGAGTCCGGGCGCTGCGGTTTGCGAGCCGACGCCGCCGCACGGCGCCATCGAGATCCGCCTGGGCCGAGCGGTGATTCGCATCGAAGGGGCAGTCGACGCGAGCACGTTGCGTACGGTACTGGACCGTTTGACGCCATGATCGGGTTGCCGGCGGGAACACGCATCTGGATCGCTGCAGGCGTGACCGACATGCGCTGTGGATTCAACGGGCTCGCCGCGAAGGTGGAGGCGACTCTGCAAGAGAGCCCATTCTCCGGCCATGTCTTCGTCTTCCGCGGCAGGCGCGGCAACGTCATCAAGGTGTTGTGGTCAACGGGCGATGGACTTTGCTTGCTCTCGAAGCGCCTGGAGCGTGGACGTTTCGTCTGGCCGAAGGCCGACAGCGGCAAGATCCACCTGACGCAAGCGCAGTTGTCGATGCTGCTGGAGGGGATTAACTGGAAGCAGCCCGAGCGCACCTGGCCGCCACAGTCGGTGTTGTAAACCTTGCGGCATGTGCGTAAACTGCCGCGCATGCCAATCGACCCCAGCGATCTCCCCGACGACATTGAGGCCCTGAAGGCCTTGGTGTTGGCACAGCGGGAATCGATCGTACTCATGGAACGGGCCTTGGCGGTCCGCTCCATGGAGATCGAGCAGCTAAATCTGCAGATCTCAAAGCTGAGGCGGATGCAGTTTGGCCAGAAGTCCGAGAAGCTGGATCGACAGATTGAACAGCTTGAGACCCGACTGGAAGATCTGCTGGCCGAGGAAGGTGCGGCTGAAACCGAAGTCGATCCGCAGGCAACCCCTTCTGTCCGGAAGAAAGCGGTACGCAAGCCGTTGCCGGAGCACCTGGAGCGGGAGGAGCGCATTCTCGAGCCCGAGACCGAAGCCTGTCCAGAGTGCGGCGGTAAGCTCAAGCCGCTGGGCGAGGACATCTCGGAGCAACTCGATATCATCAGCAATTCATTCAGGGTGATTCGGCAGGTGCGGCGCAAGAAGGCCTGCGCCTGTTGTGATTGCATCGTCCAGGCTGCGGCGCCAAGCCGGCCGATGAGCGCGGCATTGCCACGGCGGGACTGCACGCTCACATACTGGTTGCCAAATACGCTGATCATCAACCGCT
>NZ_JALHRX010000064.1 GCF_023952475.1 Cupriavidus sp. WGlv3 | reverse complement strand
ACCTGGCCCACACAATTCTCCAACCCCGGCCCCCAGGGGCGCATCCCGTTCGTGAAGGTGAACGATCGCGACGGGCGCGCTTTCGATCTGTGGTTCGGAGACACTCAACTCTATCGAGCGGCCTGCGCGACGCCAACGAACACAGCGTCGACGGCGGCTCGTTGTCCCGCCAGTTCGGCGTGGGCAGCCGCGCAGACCGGGGCGCACTGGGACGTTGGTGACATTGCCTTCAATACGGCCAGCGGCCTCAACGCGTGCCCCGCCCTGTTCTCCAACGACGGCGGCATCTACTTCAACCAGCGCACGGGGGCAGACTGCCACGACCCGCGCTGGCAGCAGCAAACGACGACCGTCACCGCGCTATGGCTCTGGTCGATGGCCGGCAATGAACGCGCAGCGCAGGGCGAGAAAGGCGTCTACATCGGCCAGCAGGACTCTGGTGGCTTTGGCACGCGCGACGGCGGAAAAGCGACGCGGGACTGGAACAGCCCGACATGTTGCGATGTCTTTGATGTAGAAGCCGAAGCCGGTCGGGTGGTCTACACCGTCTGTCGCTTCAACGTGGCGCCCGCCACGCGCATGTTCCTCGACGGCGACGCGATGAGCAGCGGCACTGAAATCCAAACCTATCCGGCCGGCAGCCTCACAGGATTCAAGGACAACCGATCCCTGGTGAACTACGCCAGCAACAGCTATGCGGTGGTCACCAGCAGCGGTGTTTTTTTCACCTCCAACATCTCGAGCAATACGGTGACCTGGCGCACGCTGGGCACGGGCGCGCCAGCCAACGCCTGCGGCATCAACGTGTCCAGGCGCAACGATGGCACCTCGGTGTTCTACCTGCGCGCGGGCATCGGAGCGTGCAACCTGGGCGGCACGGGGTCGCTCTGGCGACACGAAGGTGCGACTTCGATCGGCGCCTGGGTGCAGGTGGCCCGCAATGGCAATAGTCAGTTCGGTGCGTTCGGGGTCGACCGTTCCGACTTCAACCACATCATCGCCAACGACCTTTCGGGGGCCTCACCCTCGATGGTGCGCACGATCGACGGTGGCGCCAATTGGGCAGTCGTTCCCGGCATCGACACACTGCTGACGGGCAACGGCGCATTCCTGGCCCGCGTCCAGCAGGGGTTTGGTGCGTTCGGTACCGGTAATGGCTATCCGCAGGCCTCGCTGGTTGCGATCAACCCGCGCAACCGCAGCGTGATCCTCATTGGTGGGCAAGACTCGGGCCTGTACCTGAGCGCAAATGGGGGAACGAGTTGGACGCCACTTACCGATCCAGTCAGCAACTCGACGCTGCGCCCACACATTTCCCGGCCGCTGTTTGCGCACTTTGAATCGCTAGGTAATGAACGGATGAATGTCTATGTCGGCGCGCGCGGCCGCGGCGTCTGGCGGGTGGGCGTGGACATCGAGAGCCGTTGGGCGGGCGCAATCTGGCGCTCGACCGGAGCCCCCTGCGTCGGCGACAGCTGCCCCGGATGGCAGATGCTGGATAACAACATCCGCACCGTGCAGATCGCCGCTGGCGGCGAGCGTCTCTACCAGTTGCACCTCGATGGCCGCATCTGGCGCTCGAACGGAACACCTTGCAACGTCGACAGCTGCCCCGGCTGGCAGATGTTCGATAATAACCCGAAGACGGTGGCGATCGCGGCCGGTGGCGCGGATCTCTATCAACTGCACAACGATGGCCGGATCTGGCGATCTACTGGCGTCGCGTGCTCGGGAGAAAACTGTCCGGGCTGGCAGCGGCTGGACAACAACCCGGCCACTGTAGCCATCGCCGCCAACGGCAACAAGCTCTACCAGCTCCACCGGGACGGCCGCATCTGGGAATGGACCGGCAGTCCGTGCAGAGGTGACAGTTGCCCGCACTGGCGCATGCTCGACAACAACCCGGCCACCGTGGCCATCCGGACCGCGGACGGTATGCTGTATCAGATGCATTTCAACGGCCGGATCTGGCGTTCGACGGGCCAAGCCTGTGCTGGCCAGAGTTGTCCGGGCTGGGTGCAGCTTGACAACAACCCCGCCACGGTCGACTTCAGTGCCAACGCAGGTGGCCTGTTCCAGCGGCACCGCAACGGATGGATCTGGCGCTCGAACGGCGCCGCATGCTCCGGTCAAAATTGCCCGGGCTGGGTGAGGATGGACAACAACCTCCATTCCACCGCTATTGCAGGCGGTGTCTACCAGATGCACCATGACGGACGCGTCTGGAGGTTCACCGGCTCGCCTTGCGCCGGCGAAGCTTGTCGAGGCTGGGACATGCTGGACAACAACCCGCGTACAAAGCTGGTGGCGGCAGCAGATGGCGAGAACGCCCTGCTGTATCAACTCCATGCGCCCAAACTGTTCCAACTGCATAACGACGGCGCGATATGGCAGTCAATCGGCGGGGCTTGCACCGGTGAGTCTTGTCCGTCATGGCAACGGCTTGACAACAATCCGAACACGAAGGCACTTGCCGCGAGCGGTGGCAGGTTGTATCAGCTGCACCGCGACGACCGCATCTGGCGATCGATCGGCCGACCCTGCACTGATGACATTTGTCTTGGCTGGGAGTTGCTCGACAACAACCCGAGCACGACCAAGATCGTCTCGTCTGCGGGCCAGCTCTTCCAGTTGCACAGCAACGGACAGGTGTGGCGCTTCACTGGCCAGGCCTGCAGCGGCGAGAGCTGTCCCGGCTGGGTGCGTCTCGATCAGAATTCGGCTACGCGCGACATTGTGGCGGGTGGTGGGCAGCTGTACCAACTGCACGACAACGGTCGGATTTGGCGTTGGACCGGCGTCAACTGCACGGGCGAGTCTTGTCCCGGTTGGATCATGCTCGACAACAACCCGCAAACCAGAAAGCTCGTCGCGGCTGGCGGACTGCTGCATCAGCTGCACGACAATGGTCGGATCTGGACGCACACCGGCGTACGGTGTTCCGGGCCGTCGTGCCCAGGATGGCAAATGATGGACAATGACCCGCGCACGGTCGACATCATTGCAGGGGGGCGCGAGTTGTATCAGCGTCACGACGATGGGCGAATCTGAGAGTCCACCGGCCAGAAATGCGCAGTTCAATCGTGTCCTGGATGGCGGCTGATGGACAATAATGGACACGCGCAAACGATTGCAGGTGCAGCTGGTGTGCTGTACCAGTTGCATGACGATGGAGCCATCTGGCGCAGCGATGGCAAGCCATGCAACGGACAGAGCTGTCCTGGCTGGGCGCGGCTTGACAACAACCCTAGAACTGGGACGATCCTCTCGGCTGAGGACTGAGCTAACACACCGAGGGGAGAAGGTTGTCGCGATAAGGAGGTAGTGCCAGCCGGGAGTCGCGGGGGTGCTAGGATTATGCGGCCAGCGAGCAAAGTTGCTCGGCAGCGGTCCGGGGTCCGGTCGTCTGCCCCCGTTTTGGCGCGGTCTCCATCAACCACTGCGCAAATCCATTGAACTATTCGCTCTTGTTCGTTGCGGCATGAATGGTGCGACGGAGTTCCGGGTCGTCCAGGTACTTCAGCAAGAACACCGTGCGGATGACGCGGCCCAGCTCCCGGAACGCAAAGTATAGCTTATTCTTCGTACTCTCCGAACCCAGCCGGCGCAGGATGGTCGACGGCGGCATCTTGCCGGCCTTGATCGAGACGGCAACCCGCATCATGTCGGGGTAGTGTCGTTGGATCAGGTCCCAGTCGATGGACCGGCGGCACAGGCGCTCGATATGGTCGTATCGGCGTCGTCGGTCCGCCTTGTACAGCACAAGGTTCTTGATATTGCGCATGCGAGGTATCAGGTTGATGCCT
>NZ_JALHRX010000063.1 GCF_023952475.1 Cupriavidus sp. WGlv3 | reverse complement strand
GACTTCCAGGCGAATCATCTCGGATTCTCGATTAATGGGATTGAGGTTTTTCAAAGGTTTCCAGAAGTCGCAGTCTTATTAGGGTACCGCGATCTGGCTTGCTGTGAACTTCTAGCTGCGCGCCAATTAGGCGAGCGCGTTCCGCCATACCGTGTAATCCATATGAATATCCGGCGCGCGCAGAAACAACGTTGAATCCCTGCCCGTTGTCCCTGATGATCACTTCGATACCGGCGTCTGTATTGGCAAGTGTGACATCGACTTGGGAAGCTTTGGCGTGGCGGGCAACATTGGTAAGTGATTCTTGAACGATACGAAAAATTGCCGTCGCACGAGGGTCAGGAAGATTTGGTTCGGGGTGAGTGGATTGGAATCGACACGGAATCTTGGTGTGGCGGCTAAAGTCTGCAGCGAGCCATTCCAATGCGGACGCGAGACCATAGTTCAATGCTGTGGGTCGCAGGTGACTCACTACATTTCGCACAATGCGAATGGTTTGTTCAATCAATTCGCGCATCTCTTCAGCCTTCTGAATCACACCAGATCCCGTCGGCAATTGCATGCTTAATAAGGAGAGGTCCATTTTTAGGGCTGTTAAAAGCTGCCCTAGTTCATCGTGGATTTCCATGGCTATGCACTTCCTTTCCTCCTCCCGAATCGCTTCCTGATGCGCATGTAATTGTTGGAGACGCTCCCGGGATGCTAGCAATTCGAGTTCGGTCCATTTCCGCTCGCTCACCTCTAGCTCTAGCCTATCGCGCTGCAATTGCAAATCTTCCAAGGCATGCTTGCGGGCGGTCACATCGGTGAGCAATCCTTCGAGATAACGAAGGCTACCTTCGCTTCCCATTAGGCCGCGTGCATTCAATTGGACCCATATAGGTGTTCCATCAAGCCGACTCAACTGAAGTTCGAGGCCGCGAATTTCGCCATCGACGTTCAGGGTCTTGAACAAAGTCGCAGTTAGGCTGAGAGAAAAGGGGCTTTTTGGTCGACCATCGCTTTCTGCAGACACAGTCAAATCACACGCGTTGTCATAGCCAAGCAGTTGAGCCATCGCGGGATTGGCTTCGGCAAGATTTCCAGCTTGATCGAGGAGGAATATACCCTCGACAGCATTCTCCACGATGCTACGGTACTTTCTCTCGCTTTTTTGAAGAAGCAGTGTCGATGTACGAAGCTGATCGGCCATGTAATTGATTCGCACGGCGAGACGCCCGAGCTCGTCGCCAGATTTCACCTCGCATCTCGCATCAAGATCTCCACCAGAAATCTTATCGACCATCTTTTCGAGGCCATTGACGGGGCTGCGGACCATGCGCTTCAGGAGGAGGAAGCTAGCAGCGTAAAGCACTGCTAGGAGCGCTGCCATAATCGCAAAGATGGCCTGCCGGGCGCGGTTGATTGCCTCCTGAGCGACAGCCTTGGTTAGTACGACTCGAATTTCCCCGATTTTCTCTTTCGGTGCGTTTCCGGGCGGATCATATTCAATTGCTCGTACACGTACAACGCTTTCGCCGTCGTTTAAGTGACGGGAACCTTTTACAGTAGCTACCGTTCCGTAGCCTGCCGCGGTAACCGTAAACTCGGCAACTTCAGGGTTGGGTGCAAGCGCGGCGAGTTGGTTTTCGATTGCGCGAAGATCAACGTTCCATAAAGGCAGAACAAGCGATTGGCTGAAAAGGTCAGCAATTCTTGTGGCCCGGTCCCCTAGTGCGAGAAGTCGGCTGTTGCGCTCGTGTTCTACTAACATAGAAGCTGAAGTTCCGGCGACAGCTGCGACAAGCACGACAAGCGAAAGCATCAACTTGGTATGAAGATTTAGGGACCTCAGCGAAAATTTGGCACGCACACGCATCAGAGGCTTCTGGTCGTAGTTTTTAAAAGATGCTTAAGATCGAAATCATAGGAGCCTTCCCGTTGATTTAAATGCTTTGAATAGGGTCTAACGTCAAAGGCTTCGATTCGTCTAAAAACGACATCGGAAAAACGTCTGGCGTTCGTGCGCTCGATAATGCCAAGATAGTCGAGTTTTAGACGCGGCCCCCCATGTTTCGCAAAATCCTTGCCCCAGTGATAATCGTATAGCAGTACCATTGCCCAAGCACCGACAAAATAATCGCCTGCTACGATGCCCGCAAGGCCGCCATGAATCACGCTTTCAAGCGCTTCTTTCAAAGCTCCCATGCCGCCTACCAGAACATGGGCGTTGTTAAGCTTGACGGCATCAAGTGCACCCAGTGCCATAGTGTCATTGGCGGCCCACATGACATTGGCTTCGGGGTACCGTGCCAGCAGTACGCGAGCCTTTTGGTGGCTATCGGCTCGACTCCAGTCACTAAAAACCAACTGACAGATGCGCCCATTTGCCGTTTGATTCAGGAAGGTGGCGACCCCGGCAGCCCTTTCCAGCGAGACTGGTGTATTAGGATCCCCAGTTATTCCAATAACATTAACCTCTCGTCGGCCGAGTCGTTGATATAAAAACTCCATCAGGCGAAATCCGCCCAACTCGGCGTTCGCCGTTAATGTGCCGATCCAGTTCGAAATTTTTTCCCGTTCATTGCCGACGTACTGGCGCTGTTCGGACGTCAGATCGTTGTGAATAACTAATATTTTGGACGGTGAGTGAGCCAACACTTTAAGCATTTGTTGTGCGGCCATCTTCTCGTTGACAATGATTACGTAGTCTGGGGGAAAACTACGTCGGGCAACTTCCTCCGCCTGGCGCTGCATGAGTAAATGATCACGCTCTGCGTACAACACCTCCAGTTGCATATTAAACGTCGTTGCGGCCATGCCCATAAAACTGGACACCAATTGCCAATGTTGACCGGTGCCACGTTCAGCGGATTCGCCGGGGTTGAGAAACACAACGTGGGGCCGCCGTTCGAATGCATGTGTCGAATGTATCATGTTTACAAGCCCGGCATACGCTCCGGCGCGGAGCATCTCTCTGCGATTCATTTTCGAAATTTAGGTTCTATCAAACCATCTAAGCGCTATGGGGGCGGCAGCTCGAAACGTGCTCTGAAGCGGCCGGTAGATTGTATTACCCGTCGGATTTCATTTCTATAGAGAGCGCACGTCAGAATAGTAGCGATGGTATTGGCAGCAGCCAAAAAAATCGTACGAGTAGGGCGACAGCTTCAGTAGGTCTTAAGCCCTAAGAGGCACTCTACATGTTGATGATAATTGCAGCTTGAGAATTATGCGGGATTTTCATTTCAGTGGCATATCCTGCACTTCGACAAAAGGTTCGTCTACCGCATCATGCATTCTATGACCAGGTGAACGATCGTAAGGCGGAGAAAACCACATGCGTAACGCTTGGGGGCCCAACCCCCAAATGGACCGGCACATGCAGGGAGAGGCAACGAGTTGGGCGGCGGCAGAATTCAAGGACATTGACTTGGGCGACTAGCGCCTGAACAAGCGGGCGGTGCTGCTAGCTAGCGATAGCATCGCAGAGAAACCGACGGCAAGCATACCCAGCGCATGCGGCGGCTGGGCGGAAACGGCTGCGGCGTACCGCTTCCTGGCGCAGGATGAACTGGACTGGCGCGATATTCTGGCGCCCCACTGCCAGAGTTAGGCCGAGCGGATGCGGGCATGCGAAGTGGTGCTCTGGATCCAAGACACTACGGAACTGGACTTTAACGGTCAGACTATCACTGTCTTGGCCGACTTACGCTGTATCGCCATCGCGCGAACCGCCTGGCGTGCTCTATGCTTACATGTGGGCACGCGAGCCGAAGAGTGCGGATGGAGTGCGCCCCAGCATCAAGGAAAGTACCCGCTGGATCGAAGGATATGAGCGGGTCGCGGAACAGGCGGCCGCACTGCCAGCCACACGACTTGTCTATGTGTTAGCGCCGATGTAAAAC
>NZ_JALHRX010000062.1 GCF_023952475.1 Cupriavidus sp. WGlv3 | reverse complement strand
GTCAATCGCCATTCAAATCCGTATATGAGGAGAAGACGGCCCAAGAGCGCGGTGGCGTGAGGATCGTTGCAAGGCTTCGCGAAAGTGAGCGGCCTCTCTCTGGCGTACGTGTCGGTCGTCCCCCTCTTTCTTTCAGCTCCGGCGAAGGAGTTCCCGTTGTTCCTCCGCTGTGTAATTGCTGAAATGTCCTTCCTTTGCCGCCTGCCGACGTGCGGCTGCGATGAGCGACTTGCTACTCAGGGGAGGGGACGGCGCAGAGACTTGCCTAGTCAGTCTCACGCTGCCACATTGCGGGCACACGGGCTTTTGGCTAGCGCGTACAAGCGTTTCGTAGCGTAGACCGCATTGGCAGCAGACATAGTCGTATAGCGGCATCGGCCTCTTCTTCATAGAAAATTAGTATCCAACGGAATGGCCTTTGTTCGATGGTCGATGCCATTCCGCATTACGCAATCAGTCATCATTTCCAGGGCGTTTCGCCCGTCGGGTGCTACGAGCCTTTCATTTGCTCCTAGCGACATCAAAAATCTCATAACGTCAAGCCGGCCACTTGAAGCGGCCTGCATTAGACACGTGAGGTCATCTCCGTTTGTGTGATCGATTTCGAGGCCGGCCTCGATTAACCTGAGGACGGTTTTGGGCGAACCGTTCAAACACGCATACCAGAGCGCACTATTTTCTTCATCGTCTAGCATGCCGACAGGTACACCCTCATAGAGCAAAGTCGCGACAATGTGGTCATTCCCCTCTAGCGCTGCCTCCATCAGCGGCGTGACGCCATTTACGCCAACTGAATCTGCGTCGTGGAAGCCATGCTTGGACAGCCATATCACAAGGGGCGCATGCCTACGGCTTTTCCACGATACTTCGATACTTCGGGGGCGTTCAGCACCTATGATCTCGTACGGGGCAATCGTGTTCTCCAGGGACATCTTGCACTCCGGTTGTATCTTTGTATCCCGTTAGACGAATTGTCACACTTCAAGAGGCCACAATGAAAAACGTCAGACTGGTCGATTCTCATGTGGATTGCGCACCGGACCCATTACTTCGATTCCTTCTTCATAGCTGATAATGTCAAAGGGCAAATCGAATCGGCAACCGGCGTCGGCTATAGCATCTAACTTCGCTGCCGTACTTTGCTTTTTTAGCTCATTTTTTTCCAAGTACAGAAGCTCCAGCATCTCGTTGTACACAGTGGACTCAACGATCGGCAGTACATAGAACATTGCTCCCCTATACGGTACTTGGTACCGCTTAGTCAGATCGATATTGTCGCAGAAAAGGAAGTACTTCCCGCGCGCGTGCAAGGCGTCACCCAACACTTCGGCGACGTCCCGTAAGTGCTCGAAACTCAAGAGCCAGCCGCAAAAGAATGGCAGCTGAGAATCACCCGCATGGGCTACAGCCATCACCTGCTCGCAACACAGTTCGGGTGGCCGTGCCTCGTCGGCGAGCCGCGGGGCGAAGCGGAGCGCGAGTTCGCCCCGAAAACCAACGCGCCTTGGCTTCGTCGTTCGACCCTTGAAGACTGCATTGAGAAGACGCCCTTCGTGTTGGAGACGTGCGAACGGGTTGTCGGCGAGTTCATCACGAACAGGTGTAGCGGTCATACATATTCCTCCTTTCAAGCAAAGGCACTCCACACTAACCGAAACGTTGCGTATGGAGCGACGCGACCGCTAAGACCTTCGCAACTTCCGTACCAGCAAAAAATATGCTGAGATGGTATGCGGGCAGGCTACTCGACGAGTAGCGAGGTGTCATTCGCGACAAAAGGAGCAGATGTTTGTCTTAAAGGCCACTGAAAAAAGGTACATGGCACTACACGCTCACGCCAAAATTGAGAAACCACTGATGCCGAGAAACGCGACGAGGAAACCGACTGAACTGGGGCGCAACAACCACTGTGCAGTGGCCGAAGAACGAAAGGCAAGCGCTCAGTTTCGGCAATAGTGTTACGCGACGCGGGTAGGCCCTCGAGCTCAGGCGCTGCTAGTGGCTAAGCACGCCACCGCCCTGTCTCCGGAACCAAGCAGTACATGGCCAGCGTAGCTTTTTACAAGCCGACCTGAACAGATGCTGAAACTTACCGACAGTCGCTTCAGATCAAAATCGGAAGCTGGGTGCTCGATAGGACTTCCTTGAGCGTCATGAAGGAGCGGAGTTGTCGTACACCGGGCAGGTATAGAAGTTGCTCAGAATGCAGTCTGTTAAAGCTCTCGCTATCCCGAGTCCGGACCATCATGAAATAGTCGAACTCCCCAGCTACTACATGGCATTCCATGCAGCCTGTGACTTTTCTCGCGGCCTCCTCAAACTTCGAAAAGGACTCGGGAGTGGCACGTTCCAGGACCACGCGAATCAATACCAGCATGCCAACTCTTAGCTTCACCGGATTCAGCAGCGCCACGATGCTACGGATGAGGCTAGTCCTCTCGAGTCGTTCAACGCGCCGAGAGCACGCCGGCGGGCTTAGATTGAGATGCGCTGCCAGCGCCAGGTTTGAGATCGATGCGTCTTGCTGCATGGCTCTCAAGATTGTCAATACCATCTAGTGCATCAACGCTTACCTTAGCGTTGGGTGGTCGTGTGAAATGTTGTGGTTCCCATGGTTTTCATGCGCGAAAAATTGAAGTCAATTCTTTTATGGTGCTCAAATTTGGCGAGCTTTGCAAGAGTGCCTCGCGCGTTCCATTTTCGAGTCAATTCGTTTGTGAACTGGGAAATAATCCAAGAGAAAGTGTCCCCGAATTGCCCTCGCGAGTACAACTTACCATCACGCCGGAGCTCCGCCATGAAGATCGAATGCTTTCCCCGTTACCCATTGACATTTGGCCCATCCCCCATCCATCCTCTAAGGCGACTGAGCGAGCATCTCGGAGGACAGGTCCGGCTATACGCAAAGCGTGAGGACTGTAATAGTGGGCTAGCTTTTGGAGGAAACAAAACCCGAAAACTTGAATACTTGATTCCCGATGTGCTAGAGCAGGGTGCCGACACGCTGGTGTCGATTGGAGGCATACAGTCTAATCAGACAAGGCAAGTGGCGGCGGTAGCAGCACATCTTGGACTCAAGTGCGTTCTGGTCCAGGAAAACTGGGTTAACTACTCGGACGCCGTCTATGACCGGGTGGGGAATATCCAGATGTCGCGCATTATGGGAGCTGACGTACGCCTAGTTGGCGACGGTTTCGATATCGGAATACGAAAGAGCTGGAAAGAGGCAATAGAAAGTGTGCTTCATGATGGAGGAAAACCATATCCGATTCCCGCTGGTTGCTCTGAACATCCCCTGGGTGGCTTGGGTTTTGTTAGATTCGCCGAGGAAGTTCGGGAGCAAGAGGCGGAACTTGGCTTCCGCTTTGACTATATCCTGTTGTGCTCTGTTACGGGTAGCACACAAGCCGGCATGGCAGTCGGTTTTGCAGATGAAGGACGCGCCAATCGCGTGATTGGCGTTGATGCTTCGGCAAGGCCCGAGCATACTCGGGAGCAAATTGTGCGAATCGCGCGCCACACCGCACAGCTTGTCGACCTAGGTCGCGAGATTACTGATGCTGACATCGTGCTCGACACGCGTTACGGCGGACCGGAGTACGGGCTACCATCCGAAGGTACGCTCGAAGCAATCCGTTCGTGCGCCAGGTATGAAGGCATAATGACTGATCCAGTGTATGAGGGTAAGTCTATGCACGCATTGATCGATATGGTCCGTGGTGGTGAATTTCCTAAAGGCTCAAGAGTGCTATACGTCCACCTAGGCGGCGCGCCAGCTCTAAGCGCGTACAGCTTCCTATTCCGAGGTGGTTAAGAATTCCGCTCAGAAGCAGGGGCTGATTGCGAATCGAGGGCAGAGTGGATATGCGGACAACACCATCGCAAATTGTCTGGCAGCTTAGCAGGCTGCTGAAGTACTCATCGCGGTAG
>NZ_JALHRX010000061.1 GCF_023952475.1 Cupriavidus sp. WGlv3 | reverse complement strand
GACATCGGCCTGCAGCTGACGGCGGGGCAGAATGATATCGATATCCAGGCGCAGCACGATTTGTTAAAGCTGGCGGCACGAGACGACTTGACCGTAGTGTCGGCCAACATGAACGTGGATTTCGCCGCGGCGAAACGGATTCGGATTGCCACGGCAGGTGGGGCTTCGATATTGATCGAGGGCGGAAATATTACCGTGGAGTGTCCGGGGGCGATTACTTATAAGGCGGCACAGAGGAAGTTTGAGGGACCGGTGAACCAGCCCTATGGCATTCCGCTATTTCCATCCAGCGTATGCGTTGAGTGCGCATTGGAAGCCGCCAAGCGGGGGGTGCCATTTTCGATGCCGCAATGAGGAATGTCGTGGAATTTGCTGTCGATGTCCTGATACCGGAAGCTGTGGCCGCGCAAATTGTCCAGTGGCAGTCCGAACAAGAAGGCCTTTCACAGTGGCTGCTGGTCGACGCTATGCTTGTGGACTTTGCGAGAATCCAGGCGACCGCGCGAAAGCGTGGCTGGTCGATTCACAATGTGCTGGAGCACTCGCGGTTTGCGGCCTTTGGTGATATGGCGCCGCACTTGATTGGGTTGCCCACTGGCGATGCCCATGCGCAAACGCAGATTCGGCAACTCATTGCGTCAGGGGCGGCCGCCCCGGCGTTCAGTTGGTTGGCTTCCTCACAGCCGATGGAGAAGGTATGCCAGACGCTTGCCTATCTGGCGATGGTTCAGGTTGACGGCGACATTGAGCTCCATTGCCGGTTTGCCGACACGCGCATACTGCCGGAGTTGTGGCGCGTGCTGACGGATTCACAACGTCTCCGGGTGACGCAAAACATTGCATCTTGGGGCTGCTTGGATCGGGCATGTGTGCCTCATCGCTTTAGGGCCGACGTCACGAGCAGCCCCGAAGTCGCCGATCAGCGTGAATTGCTGCATCTGACCAGCGGCCAGTTCGCCGCAATGCTGGATGCCAGCGAGGGCGATACGATGTTCAGCCTCCTTCTGGACACGACGCCGGAGTTGGTTCCTGGCGAGCAGCGGGCGAACTTCCATGCAGCGCTAATGAGCTATCTCGCTCGCGCGACGACGCTGGGCATAAAGCGGCCTACGGACCGGTTGCAGTTCATCGTGTTAAGCCTTACCTGTGCTGAGACGTTCTATCAATTGCCAGAGTTGGCGGATACCTGGAAACAGGTGGCTAGTGGTGACAGCCTTCAGGAATGCATGACGCAATGGTCAGATACTTTGTGGAACGTGCTGGAAGGGAGTGGTGGCGATCGTTGCTCCCATCAGTCTGTTGGCATGGTGAGTTCGTAACAGAGCACGTGCGAGTATTCCTGACGCGGTGACGTGACGGCATTGATTGTGAGACTTGCGGCGTGTGGTAGGAGCGAATTTCCGATTTTTTGATAAGCAAGATTTTGTGTTAGACGTCCATGGTTCGGGTCATGTGACACGTGCGGGATGAACAGGAATATCCATGAGGCACAAGCGAGCATTAGTGGCTGTAATGATCTTCTCTGCGTTGACGATGCTGGTCGCGGCGTGCGGCAAGGGGGGCGAGCAACCGGACGATACCGCTGCTTCTAGCATCACTCCTTACAACCATACCCCTGATTACATTCACCAGTTTTATGTCAATGATGCATGGGGTGGTAATTCCCGAGCCTATGGTGGAGGCGGCAGCTTCGTTTGTTGTGTGACTTACCCAGGGAAGTGGCATGAAGGCTTGACTGCCAAGGTCCGGTGGACCACCTCGAGTTCAGATCCGAATGCGACGGGCGCAGAGGCTGAAGAGACGTGGCACGAAGCGATCGTGCCAATTGAGAAATACGAAAAGCCGGGAAACGTCAATGTACATTTCCTGCCTGATGGGAAGGTGAGAATAATCATCTCAAGTATGGGTTCTGGCCACCCCGACTATCCCGGCCCAGACTATCCTGTAAAGCCACCAGACTTCCACTTTGAGCCATGGCGTGGTGCTGCGAGCGAAGCCGAGGCCCGTGCTCGCTCTCAAGAGGCACACCGAGTGCTTCAGGTAAGCCCCGACGAGTCACTATCGCTTCCCCCAGAGCAAATGCCCCTGTATCCGAAGGAACGAAAATGAGCACTTTTCAGCCGGGCTGGTATGAACTTAGTTTTAACGCTATTACGCGTGATGTTCGCTGCGGATATTTCAAGACCACGACGACGTTGACAGCAGAATGCCTGGTCGAGAGTAGCGGGCACCAAATCCTTGTGTGGCGAGATCCGGCCGGATTGAATGGGCTCGGCAGGCCTGCAATCTGGCTGCCGCATTATCGGCAGCTTGCTTCCGCTTCAACGACTGACTGGTGGAACGAGCCTCCGGGTGGAGAATCCTTTCGGCCATTGCTGCCTGCGAGCGGATTACGCGCACAGCGAGTACCCACACCGCGCGAGCTGTGCCAGCGCGCCGGCACAGCCAATACCAGTGACGGCGGCCTTAGTTGCAGCAGGGAAATTCACGTCGGGCTGTTCTTTGATGGCACCAACAACAACATGGTGCGCGATTTGCAGACGAAGAGTCATTCCAACATCGTGACCCTCTTTAATGCTCACGCCGATGATCAAGTGGAGGGTTTTCGTTACTACATGCCAGGCGTCGGTACGAAGTTCCCCGAGATCGGTGAGAACTCGGAATCCGGTGGTGGTAAGGCCTTTGCCAGTGGCGGAGAGGCGCGCATTCATTGGGCAATGTTGCAGGTCTTCAACGCCTTGCATCGATCATTGTTAAACCATGACTTGCTCGAAAGGCACGAGATGCTTACCCTTTCGACAAGCACCATTCACGGTCTTAGCACCGCCTGGCGCCTGGGCGATGGCAAGATGATCGGAATCTTCAGCGACCTTCAAAGGCGCCTAATGAAAGCGATCGAAGGCAGGCGGCCAAGGATCAGTGCCGTCCGACTTTCAGTTTTTGGCTTCTCACGCGGTGCCGCAGAAGCTCGCACCTTTTGCCAGTGGATACGCAAGGCAACCGGCATGAAGGTTGGCGATGCCACGCTCGACTTGCGCTTCCTGGGCATATTCGATACCGTCGCCTCGGTTGGGGTGGCGGATTCCATGCCGATCGCCAAAGGGTTGATGGACTGGGCTGATGGCACCATGGATATCGAGAAGGTCGGCAAGGTCGTTCATTACGTGGCGGCTCACGAAATACGACAATCCTTTCCACTGTCCACGGCGCGTATCGGCGCCAAGGCCTACCCGCCGAACACAAAGGAATACATCTACCCGGGCGCGCACTCGAACCTGGGCGGTGGCTATGGGCCAGGAGACCAGGGCAAATCGGTCCGCGGCAGGTCGGCACTGCTGTCGCAGATCGCATTGAACGACATGTACTTTGAGGCATGCAACGCGGGCGTCAAACTGTTGCCGAAAGACAAGATGCTGCCAGTAGATCGTCGAGACTTTGATATCGCTCCAGAGTTGGATGACGCATTCAATGCATATTGCGACTGGACGAAGTTCAATGAGAAGGAGAGCGTGACTGCAGCGAAGGGGCCGCCATGCGAGAACCGCATGCAATATCACATGCAACTCTATTGGCGCTGGCGTGCCCATGTTTCCAATGATTCGAAGTTCAAGGCGTTGTCCAGCTATCGCAATGCCAGCGCGCAGGACAAGGCGGATCTGTGGGAGTCGGAGTTGGACTGGCGCAGGGACGTCGCACGCGCCCAGGAGGCAAGCCGGCCGCGTAGGGTGTTCAATCCCAGGATTGGCTATGTCGACCTACCAGCGCCGGCGGACGCTGTGCAGCGGCAGATTGCGGCCGAAGTTAACGCTGCGTCCAAGGTACCCGCAGCAGTTAGCGAGTTCTTCGATAAGTTTGTGCACGATTCACACGGGGGATTCTGGCTGCTCGGACCGATTACAAGGGACGACAGAGCTGTATTCATCGCTGAGGTCAGGAAGAAGAAAGCGATGTACGATAAGTTGATGGCTGACGCGGAGAAGTCGGGCAACCCTGGGTATGCCAACAATATGCGCCGGCGGGCGCTGGCCTATGAATTGAACGCTTTCGAACAACGCGTCCTCGATGCAAATGCAAAAGCGCCAGGTTCTGTTCCGCTGATGACGGACGCTGATGCGGCGGATCTGCGGGCGATTGCTGGAATGAGTACAGAGGCCGTACTGGCAGTGATGGGCACGGCGACCCGGCGCGAGCCCAAGGGGCACGGACGATATCGCAGGGTCTTCGATAGCTGAGGGAGGATAGCACTGGAA
>NZ_JALHRX010000060.1 GCF_023952475.1 Cupriavidus sp. WGlv3 | reverse complement strand
CCTTATAACTGATCGCCGTTAAATTGAGTTCGTAGGACTTTTGTATAGTCACATTCAATCGTTTGCGTTGGGCTCAGGACTGCTATTGCTTTCCTTCGTTGAACGCAAGCCCGCAAGATTCGTGCGCATTCCACTGATGGCGGACAGTGATTCCAGACTCATCGCGGACAGTGTTCCATGCGAAGGCGGACACCTTGCGCTGGCGTCCTGAGTGACGGGGTGAATCGTAACCGAAGTGTCCGCCATCAGGATGCAATGACGGTTCGGCGGCGGTGTTTCAATCGCGGCGTTGAGCTTGTCGGGGCGGCTGCGCGGCCCGCCAGGCAGCCCCGGCACTGCGGGTATGGCATCAACCAGGGCTTCGAAGACCACCGAGTCGTGCCAATTGGCACCGGTCACGGCCAGCGCCGCGCCGGTCTACGACGAGGTGGCGTTTGGTGCCGAGCTTGCCACGGTCGGTGGGGTTCGGGCCGGTCTGCTGCCCCCCTGGAGGCTAGTCACAGCCGCACCATCGATACTCGCCCGGCTCCAATCGACCTGGTCATGCTCACGCAATCGCGTCAGCAGGGCCAGTTGCAAGCGTTCCCAGATGCCGCTGGCCTACCAATCACGAAGGCGACGCCAGCAAGTCATACCGCGGCCGAAGCCCAGTTCCTGCGGCAAGTCTTCCCACGCAATCCCCTTCGCAAGGGCTTGCTTGCGATGCTGGTTTCGGGGCAAGTCGAAAACCTCTGGCTCGATCGAGTTGGACGCGCAGGTCACGTGTGGCGAGTGGTAGCCAATCGATGTGCCGCGCAGCGCGCAAATCATCATGGAACTCGACTACCTCAACCATGTCGAAATGGCACGATTAGTTGAACCGAATCGGGCGATTTGAAAGATGAAGCTGTTCCTTCTGAAAGTACTTTAATGGATGATTCATTATGATAAATTCGCAATCGAAAATTATTTGGCCGCCGACAGGTAACGCTGCCGATCCGTATATCGATCTCGAAGAACTCGATAGTCCCACTGTCAATTCATGGGTTTTCGCTCAGACAGCCCGTACTATGGAAATGTACGGACGCACGTCAGCCGCCGACGTGCTAACTAAGCGGCTCGTCGAGACCATGATGGACCAAGATCGCATCGTCATATGCTCGCGCTGGGGTAACTGGGCTTACAATACTTGGCTTGACGGAGCGCATCCGCTCGGTTTCGTACGGCGTACGCCCTGGAATGCCTGGATCGAGGGCAACCCACAATGGGAAGTGGTACTGGAGGTCGATGCGCTTGACTTGAACAACCGAAACGGGGACGGCACGCGCTGGGCTCTGGCGGGCTTTCATCTTATTTATCCCACTGCTGATCGCGCACTGGTCTTCCTGTCGCCCGGCGGTTCCGATACTTGTATCGTGCGGGAATTCGACGTGGAAGCGCGTGCGTTTGTTGAGAACGGATTCGAACTACCAGATTCCGGTCACCACAGCGTTGCATGGATCGATCGAGATACGGTTTATGCGAGCTGGGATGACAGCGCAGTAAACGCGGCCCCCGCTGTCACTGTTTCCGGTCACCCGCGACAGGTGCGCAGATGGAAGCGCGGAACGCCAGTAGCGGATGCGCCGGTGGTGTTCGAATGCGAGCCTGACGACTTGGGTGCGTCAGCGAATTACGACCCAATCCAAGCACGTCATATTGCAAGCCGCAGCACGACATTCTACGAACGGGAGCAATTCTGGCTCGATGAAAAGGCTCGTGAATGGCGGTTGTACGATGTGCCGCGTAATACGGCTGCTTTGTTTGAGTGGAGCGAATGGCTATTCGTCACGCCGCGCACCAATTGGCACGTCAACGAGACGGCTTATCGGGGCGGTTCTTTACTGGCCATTCGACGTGACGCATTTCTCGACGGTGATCGCCACTTCACCGTACTTTTCACGCCAACTGACGAGAATGTACTGTCGGGGGTGCGTTATACGAAGCACTGGCTAATCGTCTCTGACAAGAGCGAAAGCGTTACCCGCGTGACGCTTTGGCGTCCGCCAGACTCGGTCGACGACACGTGGCAATCTCGAGCGTATCCGTTGCCGGCCGGATGCGAAGCATCTGTGACCGCCGTCGATAGAGCACGCGATGACACTGTACTGATCTACGTCGATCACTTCCTGACACCACCAGCGCTGTACCATGCCGATCTCTCCAGTGACACACCTTGGCACCAGCTCGGACAGCTTCCCGCACGCTTCGATTCAACCGGATTCCTCGCGTTGCGCCGGCATGCCATGGCACCCGATGGCGTGCAGATTCCCTATTGGGTGATCGGCCGCGAGGCAGATCTTCAGGGTACCCCTCGACCTTGCCTGCTCTATGGATACGGCGGATTCGAAATCCGGCTCGATACACCCGCCTATATGGGCACTTTGGGATTCTCCTGGCTAGAACCGGGCGGTGTGTACGCAATCGCGAGCATCCGGGGGGGAGGTGAGTTCGGGCCTGGCTGGCATCAAGCCGCGCAACGAGAAAAACGTCCGGTCGCATTTGGTGATTTCATTGCCGTCGCTGAGGCATTGATCAGCTCCAGTGTTACCACCCCGGGGCAACTCGCGATCCAAGGGGCGAGCAACGGCGGGTTGTTAACCGCAGCGTGCATGATCCAGCGTCCGGATTTATTCGGTGCCGTTATCTCGCATGTGCCAGTGCTCGACATGTCACGCTTTCACCTGTTGTTGCAGGGCGCTTTGTGGGTCGACGAGTACGGCAATCCCGACGATGCCGACGATCGCCGGATGCTTATGGCTTACTCACCCTATCACAACGTAAAGCCGGACGTCTCCTATCCGCCGGTTCTATTCACATCATCGTCCACTGACGATCGCGTGCATCCAGGCCATGCACGAAAGATGGTCGCGAAAATGCAGGCACTCGGACATCGCGAGGTCTTCTACCTAGAACAGCGCGATGGCGGTCATGGCGCTGGCGTCGAACCCGAAACCAGAGCCCGCGCCAGTGCAACGACATTTGAGTTCCTGCGGGCAAAGATTGGGGCGTCGTTACGACCGAACGCGTGACCCGATTTTAAGCGTCACACACTGGCTTTCTTGCGGCAAGAATAGTCCCCCGTGCAAATACCGATGATCGTCCTACGACTCCCCACCGCTAACCTATATTAGCGATATAGGCGTGTTTTCTGGTGAAACTGTCGCTAAGCGGCATCGTGATTGCTTTGCACACCGGCATTCCGTGGAAAGACTTGCCGCAGGAACTGGGCTTTGGCAGCGGCATGACCTACTGGCGTCGTCTGCGTGACTGGCAGGCCAGTGGCGTCTGGACGCGCATGCACCTGGCCCTGCTAACCCGCCTGCGCGAGCATGGTCAGATCGATTGGAGTCGGGCAAGCATCGATGCTGCGGCAGTGGCCAGCCCCCGGGGGCCAGCAGACCGAAGCCGCGGTGGCATCGGACATCTTGACCAGCAGCACGGCGCGGCTCATGCGCTCCACCAGTACGCCCACTGCCGAGCGGTTACCCGCACCCTTGATGGGGTCGCCTTCCCAGTGCCCGGGCATGAGCCTGTCGTTGACCTCAGGCGGGCGCTCATGGATGCTGACCATGTCGGGAATTTGGCCACGCCGGTCGGTGCCACGCGAGCGCAGCAGGTGCTTAGCGTGGCCCTGGCGCAGACAAGCGATGAGCTGGCGACGCAGTTCGCCGCGCGGGTAGGCGTAAATGGCGTTGTAGATGGTCTCGTGGGACACGTGGCGCTCGCGGTGGTCAGGAAAGGCGCGCTTGAGAGTAGCGGGATTTCCTGGGGTGACCACTTTTGGTCAAGGAAGTGGCGCACCACGCGCCACAGCACACTGTCGGCAGCGAGTTTGCGGGCGGGACGGCTGGCCTGGCGGCGTTGCGCGCGGCGGGCTTACGCTGTCATTGCCCCATAGCCACCGCTTGCTGTCGCGTTGCGGCGAAGCTCGCGCTTCAGCGTTGAAGGCGCACGCCCCAGCCTGCGCCCATCTCGCGCTGACTGACTTTCTCCGCCTTCCAAATCTCGATGCGCATGCGCTCTTCGGATTGCAGTTGCGGTACTTCGTTTTTGTCATTCACCACACCTTACCGGATGGCAAGGTGTTGCACTTCAGATTTTGAGGTCGCCGTGATTATTACTTATAGAATTCAGAATTAAATTTGCGAATGACTGCATTTTCTTTCCTCGAGTCAGAGTTGTATTTTGCAGGGATGGATGTGACGCGAAACTTGAAGTTAAGGATGCTCTGCAAAAATTAGCCAGCAGATGTGCTTGAAATGAATCGTCGAGCCAGCGAGCATGTGGCGCATGAAACAAACTGACCTTGCTGAACTTGTCGACCAAGCGCAACCGCAAGCGCGAATTCCTGGACGAGATGAACCGTGTGGTGCCGTGGGCCGATCTGGTGATGCTGATCGCTCCGTACGCCCC
>NZ_JALHRX010000006.1 GCF_023952475.1 Cupriavidus sp. WGlv3 | reverse complement strand
GTACGCGTCGCTGCGCTTGCTCGGCGATTTCGGTGCGCGCGCGTGAAATTTTTCTTCACGCTTGTTTTCTCCCCTCTCCCGCTTGCGGGAGAGGGGCGGGGGAGAGGGCCGGCGTATCCACGAAGCCATGCGCTGAAATCCGCCTGGCGCGCCGAGGGTGGAACACCAAGCCCGGTGGCTTTGCCGCCCAAGCCGGATCCGCCATCTACACTGCCACCGGACCTTCTTCCATCAACGCATCCAACTTGGCCTTCACCAGTTCCAGCAGACAAAGGGCGCTAAAGCAGGCTTCCGACCGCACACTCTGCTGCTCCAGCAGTACCAGCACGCCTTCTATCCCGGCACGCACTTCATTGAGACACGCATTGGCTTCTTTTGCATCGACCGTCATGATTGACTCCTTCCACGTTGAGCCACGCTCACTCAACTGAAAGTGAGGGTGGCGGGCCATACAGCGAGGGTGGAAACCAGTCTCCGGGGGAACCGGCCGGCCTTACGGCCGCCTCACCTGGCCCGCCTTGGAACGATGCGTTCGTGCGAGCACGCAGGTGTGCCGTTGCGGCACACCTGCCCGGAGAACAATCGGGTTTCCACGCCCGGTCACCGGCAACCCGATGACGTACCCAGTATTCCCTTCCGGAGTCAGGCAGGCGATAAGAGTTGTCGCATTCTGAACAGGCGGGCGAAGCTTGCCGCAAACGCTAGTGAGTGGGAAATCGCCGTGTCCTGAAAGGCTGCCGCTATTGCCGATTGTGTTCTCCAAGCTCCGCCACAAAATCCTCGCCCTGCGGCAACCCCAACGAAAACTTCACCGGAAAATTCACCGCAATCCCGCCCTCAACCCGCCGCACCACTTCGCGCGCCCGCACATGCGCATCCTCGAACAACTCGCCAGCCCCCAGCACCGGCGAGAACGGAATATCCAGCGGCGCGAAGAAGTCCTCCCATTCCGCCAGATCCCGCGTGTGAAACACCGCGGCCATCAGGTCATTGACCTCCACCTTGTGCCCGCTGCGCCCGGCGCGCGTGGCAAAACGCGGGTCGCGCAGGGCCGGGAACGCGTCGCCCAGCGCCGCGCACAGGTTGTCCCAGAACTTGTTCTCCAGGATACCCATCGCCAGGTGTCGCCCGTCGCGGGTTTCGAACAGGTCGTTTTCCGGCATCACGGTGGATGATGCATGGGGGGAGCCCTCGTGCGCGCGCGCTGTCCAGGCGCCATGGGCGGTCCACGACAGCACGGCATCGTGGATCGACACATCGAGATGCTGTCCCTGTCCGTGCTGCCGCGCGCTCATGATCGCCACGGCCAGCGACAACGCGGCGTAGCCGGACGCTGCGTAGTCCGACACCCGCACGCGCGGGCGCGCGACCGCATCGTGCACCTGCACCGGCGTGGCCCAGTATCCCGCCAGCGCCAGATAGTTCAGGTCATGCCCCGCGTGGCTGGCGTACGGCCCGGTCTGGCCGAAGCCGGAGACCGAACACAGCACGATGGCCGGATTGACCGCCGCCAGCGCGTCATAGCCCAGGCCCAGGCGCGCCATCACGCCGGGGCGGAAGCCTTCGACCACGGCGTCGGCATCGCGCACCAGGTCCAGGAACGCCGCACGGCCGGTGTCCGATTTCAGGTCCAGCGCCACCGAGCGCTTGCCGCGATTGAACTGCGCATACACATGCGCGCCCAGTTGGCGCGCGGTGTCGCCGCTGCCGGGCTGCTCGACCTTGATCACCTCCGCGCCAAGCTGGCGCAGCAGGCTGCAGGCGTGCGGGCCGGGCAGCAACTGGCTGACGTCGAGGATGGTGACGTCCTTCAGGCAAGACCATGCTGGCTTCATGCGGAGCCTCCGGGGGAAAGAGAAAACACAAGCGCCGCACGCGCGGAGTGGCGTGCGGCGCAGGGAGCAGGCCAGCGGTATCAGCCCAGGTCGCCGGTCATGCCGATCGACTTCATCAGGTCGCCATAGCGCGCGTTGTCGCTGGCCACCATGGTGCCGAACTGCGCCGGCGACGCGCTGCGGCGCAGCTCGCCGGCATTGGCCTTGAGCTGTGCGTCGAACACGCCGGCGGTCTGCAGTGCGCGCACCGCGGCGTGCAGCTTCTGCGCCAGCTCGGCCGGGAAGTTGGCCGGCGCGAACAGGCCGCTCCAGTTGTCGA
Organism: Cupriavidus sp. WGlv3; assembly: GCF_023952475.1. Classification (GTDB taxonomy): domain Bacteria; phylum Pseudomonadota; class Gammaproteobacteria; order Burkholderiales; family Burkholderiaceae; genus Cupriavidus; species Cupriavidus phytorum. The sequence goes on along the minus strand of NZ_JALHRX010000006.1, from coordinate 285,123 downwards.
TGACAAAGCCCGGCGGCAGCGCTTCGGCCATGGTCGGCACGTCGGGGAAGTACGGGGAGCGGGCGGCAGCGGTGACGGCCAGCACCCTGACCTGGTTGTTGCGCACATACTGCGTGGCCGTGCCCAGCACCGGCATGCCGAACTGGGTCTGCCCCGTCACCATCGAGGTGAGGATCTCCGGCGCGCCCTTGTAGGGAATATGCACCGCATCGCAGCCGGTCTGGTGCAGCATGGTCTCCACCGCCAGATGGGCGATGCTGCCCTTGCCGCCGGAGCCGTAGTTGAACTTGCCCGGCTCCTTCTTCATCGCCGCGACCAGCTCGGCCGCGCTCTTGTAGGGCGAGGACACCGGCACCACCAGCGCCGACGGCCCGCCCGACAACGCCGTGATCGGCGTGAAGTCGTGGGTCGGGTCGTACGGCATCTTGCGGTACATGTGCACGTTGATGACGTGCGTGTTGGCCAGGATGCCCAGCGTGTAGCCATCGGGCGCGGCGCGGCGCAGCGCGCTGGCGCCGATGATGCCGCCGGCGCCGGGCATGTTCTCGACCACCAGCGGCTGGCCGAGCTTCTTGCCCAGCTCCGCCGACAGCGTGCGCGCGGTGTTGTCCGGCGTGCTGCCGGCGACAAACGGCACGATCAGCCGGATCGGGCGGCTGGGATAGGGGGATGCGACGCTGGCGGCGCGGGCCGGCAGCAGCAGGCTGCCCAGCGCGGCGGCGCCGGCGGTGGCAAGCCAGTTTCGGCGGTTCATGCTTGGTCTCCGTGGTCTTGTCGTATTGTGCTGTGGCCGGGATCTCGATGCCGGCGGCGACCGCGCCGCCGGCACGGTCAGGCTTTCTGCTGCAGCGGTTCCAGGATAGCCCGCGCGATGGTGTTGCGCTGGATCTCGCTGGTGCCGGTGAAGATGCGGAACATGCGCAGCTTGCGGAAGGTCTGCTCGACCGGATGGCCGCGCGTGACGCCGACATTGCCGTGGATCTGCACGGCCTTGTCCGCCACCTCGAAGCAGCGCTCCGAGACGAACAGCTTGCACGCCGCGGCCTTCATGCGCAGGTCGGCGCCGGCGTCGGCCAGCGCAGCGGTGTGCGCGATCATGCTTTCGCAGGCCCACAGCGCCGCGGCCATGTCGGCCAGCATGTGCTGGATCGCCTGGAAGCGCGCGATCGGGCCGCCGAACTGGCGGCGCTGGCCGGCATATTCCAGCGACGACTCATAGGCCCGCATGGCCAGCCCCAGCATGCTGGGGCAGTGCAGCAGCCGGTTCACATTGATGCGCGACATGCCCAGCTTGAAGCCGTTGCCTTCGCCGCCGAAGATGTTGGCGCGCGGCACGCGCACGTTGTCGAAGCGGATATCGCCGTCGATATGCTGGCCGGACATCGGCACATACTCGTTGGTCACCGTCACGCCGGGCAGGTCCAGGTCGACCAGCACCGCGGTGATGGCCGGCGGCGTGGCGGTGGCGTCGGTCACGCACATGACGATGGCGAAGTCGGCAAACGGCGCGCCGCTGATGTAGTGCTTGCCGCCGTTGATGACCAGCTCGTCGCCGTCGGCCACGGCCGAGGTCTTGATGCTCTGCGCATCGGAACCGGAATGCGTTTCCGTCAATGCGAAGCAGGTCGATTTCTCGCCGCGGATCACCGGCTTGAAATACCGCTCGAGCTGCCCGGGCGTGGCGTATTTCAGCATGTTGCCCACGCGCGGCGGGCCGCCCAGGTCGCCCAGCACGTGCGCGGTCAGGGTCGAGCCGCTCGCGGCCAGCTCGGCCTTGAGCGCGCATTGTTCCTGGATGTTCAGGCCCTTGCCGCCGAGCGCGGTGGGCAGGCAGGCAGCGTAGAAGCCCAGTTCGCTGGAGCGGCGCCAGACCTGGCGCAGGGTCTCGCGCGGCCACGGGTCCTCGGAACCCAGGCCGAGTTCCTGTTCGAGCGGGCGCAGCTCTTCGTCGATAAAGCGGCGGATGCCGGCGCGGGTTTCCAGCAGGACGGGGTTGGTCAGGTGGTCGAACATGGCGGTTTCCTCGGTGCGGCGGGTTCAGTTGACGCGGCGTCCGACGCCTTGCCAGTAGCGTTCGCGCACGGTCTTGCGGGCCAGCTTGCCGCTGGCGTTCTTGGGCAGCTCGGCGACAAAGTCGACCGAGCGCGGCGACTTGTAGTCGGCGATGCGCTCGCGGCAGTGCGCGATCAGCTGCTGCGCGGTGGCCTCGCGCCCGGGGCGCAGCGTGACCACGGCCTTGACGCTTTCGCCCCAGGTGTCGTCGGGCACGCTGATGACGCAGGCCTCCAGCACGTCGGGGTGCTGGTACAGCGTGGCCTCGACCTCGGTCGGGTAGACATTGAAGCCGCCGGAAATGATCATGTCCTTCTTGCGGTCGACCAGGTACAGGTAGCCGGCCTCGTCGACGCGCGCCATGTCGCCGGTGTGCAGCCAGCCGTCGACCAGGGTCTCGCGCGTCAGCTCGGGCGCGTTCCAGTAGCCGTGGAACACGTCGTCGCCGCGGATCACCAGCTCGCCGATCTCGCCTATGGCCACTTCCTTGCCGTGCTCGTCGACCACGCGCACTTCGGTCTCGCCCAGCGCGCGGCCGCACGAGGCCAGGCGCTCGGGATGGCTGGCGATGGCATCGGCATGGTCGCTGGTGGACAGCCGCGTGACGCCCGAGGTCGATTCGCTGGCGCCATAGCCCTGCGACAGGATCGGGCCGATGCGTTCCCAGGCCTCGCGGATGCGCGCCGGCGCCATCGGCGCGGCGCCGTAGGCCAGCGTCTTCAGGCTCGACAGGTCGGCCTGCGCCAGCGTGGGCTCGGCCAGCAGCATGTTGATCATGGCTGGCACCATGAACACATGGGTGATGCGCAGCCGCGCGACTTCGGCCAGGAAGTGCGCCGGCTCGAATTTCTCGAACAGCACCAGCGTCGCGCCCACATACAGATAGGGCTGCATCAGCATGCCGGAAGCGTGCGTGACCGGGCCGATCAGCGCCAGCCGGTCGCCGGGGCGGGCGGGGCGGTCCATGCCGGACACCACCTTGCGCAGCGCCGCGATGCGGTTGCCGTAGCTCTGCATGGCGGCCTTGATCTTGCCGGTGGAGCCCGAGGAGAAATGCAGCACGGCCAGGTCGTCGGCGGCCGGGGTGATGTCGGGCGCGGTGGTGCCGGCGTTGGCCAGCAGCGCTTCGTAATCGACATAGCCGGCGGGCGCCGCGCCGATGGCGATAAAGGTCTCGATGCTGCCGAAACCGGCCGTGGTGCGGTCATAGCCGGTGTAGCCCGGGCCCGCGATCAGCACGCGCGGGGTGCAGTTCTCGACCACGTCGCTGGCCTCGGCCGCGGTAAAGCGCGGGTTGAGCGCGGCCTTGACCAGGCCGGCCTTGTACAGCGCGCATTCCAGTTCGACCAGCTCGGGCCGGTTGCGCGACTGCACCGCGACGCGGTCGCCGGGGCGCAGGCCCAGCGCCAGCAGCGCATTGGCCAGACGCGTCGAGCGTTCGTCGAGCTGGCGATAGGTCACCACCTGGTCCTGGTAGAGGATGGCGGGCTGGTCGCCCCAGTAACGCGCGGCGCGGCGCAGGAAATACGCGAAACCCATGCTGTCTCCGGTGAAGGCTGAGTGATGTTGCTGCACGCTCGGTGGTGTGCTGTTGCGCTGTAGTCTGTAAGATGGCAGACATCACCACAATGACGCATTGGCTATAAAGCCATAACCGTCGGGAATGTGAGGCAATGGAGACGCGGGATATCGAATACATCCTCGCCGTGGCGGCGCACGGCGGCATCGGCCGCGCCGCCGAGGCGCTGGGAATCAGCCAGCCGGCGCTGACCAAGGCGGTGCAGCGGGTGGAGACGCAGGCGGGGCTGCCGCTGTTCGAGCGCACCGCCAACGGCATGGCCGCCACCTATGCCGGCAACCGCTTCCTAGAGCGCGCGCGACGCATCCAGCTGGAGTACCAGGACGGCATCAAGGAGATGCTGGGCATCCGCACCGGCGAACAGGGCGTCCTGCGCGTGGGCTATTCACCGTCGATACCGGGCGACGTGATCCTGGGTGCGTGCCAGCAGCTGGTGCGCGAGCGCCCGGTGGCGCGGCTGCGGCTGCGCCGCCGGCTGGCGCGTGACTTGCTGGACTTGCTGGCGGCCGGGGAGCTGGACATGGCGGTGGCGCCCACCCCGTCCGGCGCGCTGGCGGATACCTTCGCGGTGCAGCCGCTGTTCGACGACCGGCTGGTGGTGGTGGCCGACCAGGGCCACGCGCTGCTGCGGCGGCGCAAGCTGCGCCTGGCCGACCTCGCCGACCAGGAATGGCTGCTGCCCGAACGGCATATCACGCTGCGCCAGCAGGTCGACGCGGCGTTCCGCCAGCGCGGCCTGCCGGAGCCGCAGCCGCGCATCGAGATCGACTTCGGCAGCAGTTCGCTGTTCGCGCTGATGCAGGGCACGCAGATGCTGAGCATCGCCAATGCCAGCGGCGACGCCATGCAGCGCGGCCTGCGCGTGCTGCCGCTGGGCGTGGAGGAACTGGACCTGCGCCGGCGCATCGGCGTGGTCACGCGCGAAGGCGCCTACCTGTCGCCGCTGGCGCAGCGCCTGACGGAGCTGCTGCGCGAGCACAGCGGCTAGCGGCGCGCGCTTACTGCAGCGGGATCCTGGCCACTGCCGCGAGCCGCTTCCAGCGCTCGATTTCGTCCATCTGGTATTGCCGCATCTCGGCCGGCGACGACAGGATCAGCCTGGTCGACTGGCGCGTGTAGTACTCGCGCACGTCCGCGGCATTGCCGGCCTGCGTGAACAGGTCCTGCAGCCGCTTCACCACCGCCGGCGGCGTCCTGGCCGACACCGCTGCCGCGACCCAGTTGTAGGCCAGGAAGTCCGGCAGGCCGGCTTCGACGATGGACGGCACGTCCGGCAGCAGCGGCGAGCGCTGCGGCGCGGTGTAGGCCAGCGCGCGCACCTTGCCGCCGCGGGCCAGCTCGATCGCGCCGGTGGCATCGACCACGGCGAAATCGACATTGGCCGCCATCACGCCATTGATGGCATCGCCGGCCCCTTTGTACGGCACCGCCGTGGTCTTGATGCGGGCCAGCTCGTTGAGCCATTCCGAATAAAGCGTGTACGAGATCGAGCCCGTGCCGTAGTTCAGCGCGCCCGGACGCTTGCGCGCGTCCTCCAGCAGCTCGGACAGCGTGCGGTAGGGCGAGCCGGCCGGCACGATGATCACGCACGGCCCGCGCGACAGCAGCGTGATCGGCGCAAAGTCGGTGAGCGGGTCGTACGGCAGCTTGCGGAAGGTGGCGGCATTGGTCGACAGCGTGGAATTGCTGCCGATAAAGACGGTGTAGCCGTCGGCCGGCGCGTTCAGCGCGGCCTGCACGCCGATAAAGCCGTTGCCGCCGGGCTTGTTTTCGACCACCACGCCCTGGCCGGTCAGCTCGCCGATCTTCCTGGCGAACATGCGCGCGGTGGTATCGGTGCCGCTGCCCGATGGGAAGGGCACGAGGAAGCGGATCGGCCGGGCGGGAAAGGCGTCGGCGTCGGCCGCGCGCGCTGCCGGTGGCGTCGCTGCGCCCAGCTGCGCCAGTGCGGCCGGAAAGAGTCCGAGGAAGCGGCGACGGGAACGGAAAGCCTGTTGCATGGTGGTCTCCTGACGGTGGAATGCCCGGCGTGTCTCCGCCGGTGCAAGGGATCGATGCCGGCCTAACGGCGCAGGCCCAGCAGGTCGCGCGCAATGACCCAGCGGTGCACTTCGCTGGGGCCTTCGTAGATGCGCATCAGCCGGGTCTCGTTGGCCATCTGCTGCAGCGGCAGCTCCTTGGTCATGCCCATCGCGCCGAAGGTCTGCATGGCATGGTCGATCACGTCCCAGGCCATTTCGGTGGCGAACACCTTGATCATCGACACCTGCGTGCGGGCTTCTTCTCCGGCGTCGATGCGGGTGGCGGCTTCGTAGGTCATCAGGCGGCAGGCATGGATGCGCGTGGCGGCGTCGGCCACCCACCACTGGATCGCCTGGCGCTGCGCCAGCGGCGCGCCGAAGGTCTGGCGCTGCGGGGCGTACTCGCAGATCATGTCCAGCGCGCGCTGGGCGCGGCCGATGCACCAGGCGGCCATCTGCACCCGCCGCGTCGACAGCCGCGCCTGCATCGGCGCAAAGCCCTGTCCCTCGGCGCCGAGCAGTTGGGTGGCGGGGATGCGGCAGTCTTCCAGCACCACTTCATAGGTCGACGCGCCGCCGATCATCGGGATGCGCCGCTCGACCCGCAAGCCCGGCGTGCCGCGCTCGACGATAAACGCCGAGATGCCGCCGCGCGCGCCGCGGGCCTTGTCGGTCACCGCCATGACGATGGTCCAGTCGGCGCGCGCCGCGCGGCTGATCCAGATCTTGCGCCCGTTCAGCACCCAGTGGTCGCCATCGCGGTCGGCACGCGTGGCCATCATGGCCGGATCGGCGCCGGCGCCCGGTTCCGAGATGGCGATGGCCGACACGGTCTCGCCGCGCGCATACGGGGCCAGGTAGCGCTCGCGCTGGGCCGCGCTCGCGGTCAGCATCAGCATGCGCAGGTTGGGCGAATCCGGTGGCAGGTCATAGGGGGTGATGGTCTTGCCGAGTTCTTCGTTGACGCCCACCATTGCCACCGTCGGCAGGTCGGCGCCGCCCAGCTCGGCCGGAGCGTCGAGGCCCCACAGGCCGAGCTCGCGCGACAGCGAGTCCAGGCGCGCATGCTCTTCGGGCAGCAGCGCCATCTGGCCGCCGGCGGCTTCGCGCGCCAGCACCGTGGGTTCCAGCGGGATCAGCTGCTCGCGCACGAAACGCGCGACCAGGTCCTTGAGCATCCGGTGTTCTTGGTCGAGTTCAAAATGCATGGTGGTCTTCTCGGCTGTTTATCGGGATTGGCGCGCATCCGGCGCGAGGGTTAGTTCGCGCAGGATCTCCTCGGTGTGCTCGCCCAGCGCCGGCGCATGGCGGCGCAGCGACAGCGGCGTGGCCGAGAAGCGCGCAGCCGGGCGCAGCTCGCGCAAGGGGCCTTCGGTAGGGTGCCGGGTTTGCTGGAACAGGCCGACCGCGTGCAGGTGCGGGTGGTCGACCAGTGCATCGAGGCCGTAGATCGGCGTGGCGGGAATGTCGAGCGACTCGAACAGCTGCATCCATTCGTCGGTGCTGCGCGCCGGCGTCAGCTCCGCCAGGTGGCCGTACAGCGCACGGATGTTGGCGTTGCGCTGCGCCCGGTCGGCCACGTCGTAGCGCTCGGCCAGGTCGTCGCGGCCCACTGCGCGGAAGAAGGCCTGCCAGTGGCGCTCGGTGTAGGGCAGCGCGCAGATCCAGCCGTCGCGGGTCGGCGCGGGGCGCCGCCCGCCCTGCAGCAGGCGGGCGTAGCCGGCGCCGGCCGGTGGCGGGTCGAAGGTCAGGCCGCCCAGATGCTCGGTCATGACGAAGGCGGTCATGGTTTCGAGCATCGGCACCTCGACCATCTGGCCCACGCCGTGGCGCTCGCGGTACAGCAGCGCGGCCAGCACGGCATTGGCCAGCGCCAACCCGGTGGTTTTGTCGGCGAGCAGGCTGGGCACGTATTGCGGACGCTCGCCGCCGGCGGAGCCCAGCGCGACCAGGCCGCAGCCGGCCTGGATGATGTCGTCGAAGGCCGGCTTGTCGCGGTGCGGGCCGTCCTGGCCGAAGCCGGTGGCCAGGCAATAGACGATGCGCGGGTTGATGCGCGCCACCTCGGCGTAGCCGAAGCCCAGCCGCTCGATCGCGGCGACGCGCATGTTGTGCACCAGCACGTCGGCGCCGGCAATCAGGCCGCGCAGCGCCGCCGCGCCCTCGGCGGTCTTCAGGTCGAGCACGACCGAGCGCTTGTTGCGGTTCAGCGCCAGGTAGATCGAGCTCATGCCGGCATGCTGCGACACCCCGTTGGCGCGCATCAGGTCGCCCTCGGGGCCTTCGACCTTGATCACGTCGGCGCCGAAGTCGGCCAGCACCTGCGTCGCCAGCGGGCCGAGCACGACCGCGGTCAGGTCGAGCACGCGGATGCCGTCGAGCGGGCCGGCCGGTGCCGCGCGCTGGTCTGCTTCGCTCATCGATCCCTCCCTCAACGGCGCTGGAACACGGGGGCGCGGCGCGCGGCCATGGCGGCGACGCCCTCGCGGAAATCCTCGCTGCGGAACTGTCCGCGCTGGATCGCCAGCTCGCGCTGGTTGACCTCGGCAATGCGGTCGGCCAGCCCGTCGCGCAGCGTGGCGCGCGTGGTTTCCACCGCCAGCGGGGCCGAGGCAGCGATCTCCTGCGCCAGCGCCATGGCACGGGCATCGACCTCGTCCCGGGCGACCAGCTCGTCGGCCAGGCCGATGCTGACTGCCTCGGCCCCGGTGATGCGCCGGCCGGTGTAGAACAGCAGCGCTGCCTGCTGCTCGCCCACCAGGCGCGGCAGCGTCAGGCTCAGGCCGAAACCCGGGTGGAAGCCCAGTCGGTTGAAGTTGGCGCTGAAGCGGGCCTCGGCGCAGGTCACGCGGAAATCCGCCACCAGCGCCAGCCCGAGCCCCGCGCCGATGGCGGCGCCCGCCACCGCGGCGACGATGGGCTTGCGGTTGCGGTACAGCTTCATCGCCTGCACGTAGAAGGCCGAGGGATCGCTGGCGACTTCGCCCTGGCCGGCGCCGCTGAAGTCGGCACCGGCGCAGAACGCGCCGACGCCCGAGGCCAGCACGATGGCGCGGCAGTGGTGGTCGTGGTCGAGCGTCTGCAGGGTCTCGGCCAGGCGCCGCATCACCTCGGCATCGACAAAATTGTGCGGCGGGCGGGACAGCACCACGCGGGCCACGTGGCCGTCGCGGGTGACATGGATTTCGGCATCGGATGACATGCGGGGGTGGCTCCTGTGGGGGCGGCCGACTCGGGGCCGCGTGTCCACAGTATTCGCGCCGTGCCGCCGCGCCGCTATACTCAAATTTCACTTACTGAAATTGGTAGCGATGCCTGACGCCATCCCGCCGCAGGACTCTACGCGCAGCGTGACCCATCGGACCGGCCGCTTTACCCGGGACACCGCGGGCAGCCAGTCGCTGGAGCGCGGGCTGGTGCTGCTGCGTGCCTTCCGCGTCGGCACCACCAGCCTGACCAATGCGGAACTGGCCGCGCGCACCGGCCTGCCGCGCCCGACCGTGAGCCGGCTGACGCGTTCGCTGGTCGATGCCGGCTTCCTGCGCTACGACGTCAACGAGCGCGCCTACCGGCTGGCGCCGGTGGTGCTGAGCCTGGCCGATGCCTTCCAGCAGTCCAGCCGCGCGCCGGAGATTGCGCTGCCGCTGATGCGCAAGGTGGCCGAGGCGGGCAAGGTCAACGTAGGGCTGGCGGTGGGGGACCAGCTGGAGATGGTATACCTGGCGTCGATCCGGCACAGCCGCGACAGCGTGTCGCGCACGCGCCGTGTGGTGCCGGGCTCGCGCGTGCCGATGGAGCTGACGGCGATCGGCCTGTCATGGCTGGCGGCGCAGCCGGAGGAGGTGCGCAGGGACCTGCTGGCCGGTATCGCAGCCCGCCAGGGCGAGGCCTGGCCCGGCATGCGCGCGCGCGTGCTGCGCGGCATCGCGCAGGCGCAGCAGCACGGCCATTGCGCCGCGGCCTACCAGCCGGGGCATCTGCTGGCCGTGGGCGCGGCCTTCTCGGGCCCGGACCAGCAGCTGTACGGGCTCAACATCAGCTATCCGTTCAATGAGGCCGAGCGCCGCCGCGACCACGCGCGCTATGCCGCCCAGCTGACGCGGCTGGTGGCCGAGATCCAGCAAGCCTGGCGGCGCGCCGCCGGCTAGCCGCGTCAGTACACCGACGGCATGCCTTCCGGGCGGTTCTTGAAGCGCCGGTGGATCCAGTAATACTGCTCCGGCATGGTGGCGATCTGGGTTTCGAGGAAGGCGTTCATGCGGCGCGAGTCCTCTTCGACGCTGCCGGAGGGAAAGCCTTCGAGCGGGTCGAACACGCGCAGCCGGTAGCCGCGGTAGTCGGGCAGCACTTCGGTGGTGAACGGCACCACGCGCGCGCCGGTCATGCTGGCCAGGCGCGAGGCCGAGGTCAGGGTGCACGCCGGCACGCCGAAAAATGGCACGAACACCGAATCGTTGATGCCGAAGTCCATGTCCGCCGCCAGCATCACCGGGCAGCCGGCGCGCAGCGTGCGCACCACCTGCTTGCCGCTGCCGTTGCGCGGGATCATCTCGGCGCCGAAGCGCCCGCGCTGGGTGCGCGAGATCTGCTCCAGCAGCGGGCTCGACATGCGCGTATACAGCGATGCCACCGGGTGGCGCATCGAATAGAACATGCAGCCGGCCTCGATGCCGACGAAATGAAAGCCCATGAAGATGGTCGGATGCTCCGCGCACGAGGCCAGGTCGATGCGCGAATCCAGCTCGACCAGCTTGCCCAGCCGCTCGGCGTTGCCGAACCACTGCACGCCGCGCTCCAGGTAGCTGCGCAGCACATGGCCGAAGTGGTCACGCGCCAGCCGTTCGCGCTCGCCCGGGTCCATGTCCGGGAAGCACAGCGCCAGGTTGGTATGGACGATGCGCCGGCGGCGGCTGGGGATGCGGTACAGCAGCTTGCCAAGGGCGTCGCCCAGGCGGGCGGTCACGCCGTACGGCAAGGCGGCAAAGAGCTTGAAGGCTGCGATGGTGAGCGCAGCCTGGAGCTGGTGCGTCATGAAGATCCTGGGGGCGGCAGCGGCGGTCGGGGCGGACCCGCGGACAGGCGGCTGCGCGGCAATGGTTCGGCGCCACAAGGGTGGCGAGCGGCAAGCGCGCTACGCTGGCGCGCCATTCCTGCGGCGCCCGGTTGCGGACCACTGGAGTGCGCTATGCGTCGCTGCGCAGCTTTGTGCTGAGGGCGCACTGTAGCACGATGGCAGGAGGCCAGGAACGGCGGTTACGACCGGTATCAAACCGGCAACAGATGCCGGGCAACGCGCAGGCCGCGGTGCCGTCAGCGTTGCCTCAGCTCGCCGAGGTAATAGTTGACCTCGGCCAGCAGCGCCGTGTGGAATTCGGCCGGAAGCACGTGGTCGTCGGTCAGCGACAGCAACTGGTCGATGCGCTGCCGGAACTGCCGCTGTGCGCTGGCGCGCGCATCGGGCGGCAGCGCCACGGCCATGGCGCACAGCATTTCGCGCATCACCAGCAGCCGGGCGCCGTACTGGATCATGGCGTCGCCCTGGGTCTTGAGGTTTTGCGCAAGCTGTTCCGGCATGCCCTTGCGCGGCGCGCTGGCGCCGGACGGCGCGGATGGTGGTTCGGCGCGGACCTTGCCGCTGGCCTCGGGCGCGGGTGTGCCCAGCCTCTTGCCGAGCATGGGGATCTTGAACATGGGCGAGACTCCGGAACGCCGGCGCGGGGTGGTCGGGTGCATCCATCATGGAAGGGTGCGGGCGGCCGGACTGTGCGGCAGCAGACAATGGAGCCGGTGCGGCACCGGCGTTCATGCGCCGGCGGGTCCGGGTTTGCGGCACTTGCCCGCGCGTGCCGGCGGCAGGCACAGGCCGCAGGTGTAGCGCTGGCGCGCATCGTGGGCGCACACCACGAACTCGCCGCGGCAACACTGGCAGCGCGCCAGCTGCAGCATGCCGCGCTCATAGAAGCGGACCAGCATCCAGGCGCGGGTAAAGCTGAGCTGGGCGGCCTCGCCGGTGGCGCTCAGGTGCTCGCGATACATGCGGAAGCCGGCCAGGGTGGCACGGATGCCGTCCAGCCCGGCGCGGATCATGAAGCGGTAGGCGCCGAGCAGCATCGAGGCATGGGCGTTGGGGCGCCAGCTCAGGAACCAGTCGGTCGAGAACGGCAGCATGCCCTTGGGCGGCGACGTCCCGCAAAGCTCCTTGTACAGGCGGGTCAGCCGCTCGCGCGGCAGCGACACTTCCGCCTCCAGCACCTGCAGGCGCGCGCCCAGGCCGATCATCTCGATCGCCAGCCGGGTTTGTTCCATGTCGTGCAGCACGCTCTTGCGGGCGGGGGCAGGTACAGGGCGGGAAGCTGCCGCAGCGGGGCCGCCGACGGCGGCGACAGGGTGTGTGTCCATGGTCTCCTCCTCCCCGGGGTGTCACAGTGCGGCGCTGTCCGCAGCGTCCCGGGTCCGGCTTTATGTGATGGAGGACGATTCTTCGTTCGCAGCCGGCTTATATCCGTGATTCTTGTCAACAATCGCAATTCCACGATCGACGGCATCAATTTGCCCTGGTCTGTTGTTGGCGCAATTTGTCGGTGCCCGGCACGCCATCCAGGACGACTGTAGGAGAAGCGCCCACACGCTATCGGACAGACGCCGATTTAACGGTTCTGCCCATCGGCTACGCTGCAAGAACACCAACGACAGGGAGCAACCCATGGCTGCAAACTTCCTGATCAGGCAGACCGCTCAGGGCTGGGAACTGACGGTCGAAAGCGCGCGCAAGGGCCTGGTCCAGTGCGACGACCGCGACGTCGCCGTCAACATCGGCATGGCAGCGGCCAAGCGGCGCGGTGTCGTGCTGATCGTGCACGAAGACGAGGACGATGCCCCGCACGGCCTCACTCCCCTGGCCGCGTGACGAGGTAACCTCGCGGCAACGGTTGCGTGACAACGGCGGGCGCCCTTTACCGGTGGCGCCCGCCTTTGCTTTGGTCCGGGGCGCGCGGCAAGCGTGCCGCCCTCCATGCCCGCCAATGGTATGGAACTTGCGCCCCGGTGACTGGCTGCGCGGCCCACCGGGCCGCGCCGGAAGCTCAACCCTTGGAGACAGCGATGCATCCATTCCGAAATGAGGGCGGCGGCTCCTGGTGGCGCGAGGACCGCGACGCCGATGAATCCCGCCGTAATCGCGGCGACCTGCGCGGCGACCCGCGCGGCGACGACCCGCGCGGCTACGGCGAGGGGCGCTATGGCCAGCGCGGCGGCCCCGCGCGCGACTACGGCGAAGGCCGCTATGAAGGCCGCCAGCGACACGACAGCGACGTCCGCGAGTCCGGCTACTACGGCGGCCGCTCCAGCCCGGCGCAGCGCGTCTGGGAAACCTCTGCCCGGCGCCCGCCGTGGGAAGAAGACGAAGCCTGGCGCCGCGGCAGCGAGGTGCGCGACGAATGGGGTGACAGCGGGGGCGACAGCCGCGGCAATGCGTCGCGCGACATGCCCCGCGGGCGCGACCGCGTCGGCCCCAAGGGCTACCAGCGCAGCGACGAGCGCATCCGCGAGGAGATCTGCGAACGGCTCGCGCACGCGCGCCATGTCGATGTGCGCGAGGTGGAAGTCGAAGTGCAGGGCGGCGTGGTGCGCCTGACCGGCAACGTGCGCGACCGGCGCCAGAAGTACTGCATCGAGGACATCGTCGACGATGTCTTCGGCGTGCAGGAGATCCATAACGCGGTGCGCCTGGGCGCGCCTGGCGCGTTCGGCGTGTCGGGGATCACCGAAGGAGCGCAGACCGGAGCGCAGTCCGGCGGGTCCGGCCAGGGGCGCGTCAGCGGCGTCAGCAGTTCAGGCAGCGCCACCGGCTCCAGCGCCAGCAGCTATGGCGGCGGCATGGAAACCGGCAGCGGCGGTCCCGGCCAGGGACGCGACAGCACCGGCGGCACCACGCGCATGGGTTGATGCGGAATTACGGCGCCGGCGGCTTGTCCGCCGGCGCTGCCGGGGCGCTCCCCAACGCCGCCTCCTGCGGCTCGGCCATGCGGCGATGCTGCTCGGCCAGCACGTCGGCGGGGGTCACCATGGCGATGGCGGCGCGCAGCTTGTTCTGCCAGCCCGGCACCACCTCTCCCTCGCCGCGCATCATCGCATCGAAGCCGATCCGCGCCACCTCGGCGGGATCGGCCTTTTTCTGCTGGCCGAGGCGGGTATCGAGCAGGTCCGCGCGTTCGAAGAAATCGGTTTCGGTCGCACCCGGCATCAGGCAGGTGACGGACACGCCGGTGTGCTGCAGCTCGTGCCGCAGCGCATAGGAGAAGGAATCCAGGAAAGCCTTGGTCGCGTTGTACACGGCCTGGCAGGTGCCCGGGACGAAGCCGGCGATCGATGCCGTGATCAGGATGCGCCCCTCGTGCTGGGCGCGCATGAGCTGCCCGACCCGGTGCAGCAGGTGCACGGTGCCGGCAGGCACCGCATCTCCTCGGGATTTGTGGCGAGTTTTTACTGTGGCGTTGTAAGGATTAGCGACGCATCATCCTACGCGCCGCCAGGTGCGCACGCCCATCCAGACCCCCAGCAGCGCCACCAGCGTGACCACCACCGCCAGCGTCACCGCGGTGCCGGGGCCGAGCCCGCCGAACCACGCATAGGCATCGGAACGGCGCCACAGCGCCCAGGCCAGGGTGGCGGTGGCCACCACCAGCGCGGTCTGCGTCAGCGCATCGACCACGCGCATCACGCCGCGCGCCGTGCCGGCAAGCGGATCGCGCCGGGCTTCTGAAGCGGTAATTTCGGGGTCGTCCATGGCAAGGGGCCGCAAAGGGAATGCGTGGGACGTGCAAGTCCCGTTCCCGCTCCGCGCCCCGGTTGCCCGATGGCCAGGAGGGCCTTAGAACACCCCCAGGCCCAACCCCGCGGCCAGGCCCTCGCCAAGCTCGGCGCACCGCGCCAGGTCGGCGGGCTCGATCTGCTTGGGGGCGAGGATGCGCTCCGGCGTCTGCGCATGCGTGCAGACGATCAGCCCGGGCGCGACGCGGTTCAGGCGCCAGCCGGTGGCGATGCGCTCGAGCTGGCGCAGCGCGTTCTGGCCATCGCTGCCGGCGCAGATCATGGCGGCGTAGGGCCGGCCGTTGATGCGGTCCAGCGCGGGGTAATAGCAGCGGTCGAAGAAGTCCTTCATCATGCCCGCAATCGCGGCCAGGTTCTCCGGGGTGGCGAACAGGTAGCCGTCCGCGGCCAGCACATCGTCGGGCCCGGCCTCGGCGGCGGTCTTGAGCACGACCGTGACGCCGGGCTGCCGGCGTGCCGCGTCGGCAGCGGCCGCGGCCATCTGGCGCGTGCCGCCGGTCATGGTGTGGTAGACGATCAGCAGCGATTTCATGCGGGCAGTAGGGCTTGCGCGGCCATGTGCCACGCCTTGGGCACTGTATCACGCCGCTGCCGAGGCCTCTCCACCCCCTCAGTCCAGCGTCACCCCCGTATCCGCCGTCAGCTTCAGCACCACCGGCAGGTAAGCCTTGTAGGCCGCCTCGGCCTGCGCCGGGGTGGTGCCGAGCGGCTCCGCGCCCATGTCGACGATGCGCCGCTGCATGTTGGCGCTGGCAATCAGGCTGGCGGTCTCGCGGCCGAGGCGGTCGATGATGTCCTGCGGCGTCTTGGCGGGCGCCATCAGCGTGATCGGGCCGGTCAGGCGGAACGGCTCTTCGGCGTAGCCGGCTTCGGTGAAGGTGGGCACGTCCGGCAGCGCCTGCGCGCGCCGCGTGCCGGTGACCGCCAGCGGACGCAGCTTGCCGGTGGCGAAATGCTGCTTGAGTGCGGTCACCGAGCCCACCGTCACGTTGACCTGGCCGGCCAGCAGGTCGGTCACCATCGGCCCTTCGCCGCGGTAGGGCACGTGCAGCATGTCGACCTGGTATTGCCTGGCGAAATAGGTCTGGATGGTATGCGGCTGCGTGCCCGCGCCCCATGAGCCCATGCGCAGCTTGCCGGGCGAGGCCTTGGCATAGGCCAGCAGCTCGGCGACGGTCCTGGCCGGCACGCTGCTGTTGACGGCGAGCACGGTGCGCGCGGTGGCGATGTCGGAGACCGGGCGCAGGTCGGTGCGGGGATCGTAGGGCAGCTTCTTGTACAGCGCCAGGTTGGACGTGATCGGGCCGGGAATGGTCATCAGCAGGGTGTAGCCGTCCGGCGCCGCCTTGGCGACATAGTCGGTGCCGATGATGCCGCCGGCGCCGCCCTTGTTCTCGACCACCACGGTCTTGCCGAGCTGGCGCGACAGGCCGTCGCCGACGGCGCGCGCCAGCGTGTCGGTGAGGCCGCCCGGCGGATAGGCGACGATCAGGTGGATGGGCTTGGCCGGGTAGGCGCCCTGTGCCGGCGCGGCAAGCGGCGCGACAGCGAGCGCCGCGACGCCGAGCCAGGGCAGCGCGGCCTGCAGCAGCTTGCCTTGCACCCACGGCGAAAAACGGGCAACGGTCTTCATGATGGCGTGGTCTCCTGTTTATGCGATGTCACGGTTTGCCTTGCGCGGGCGCCGCGCGCCCGTACGCTAATCGAGCTTGATGCCGCGCGCCTGGATCAGCTTGCCCCATTTGCCGATTTCCTGGTCGATGAAGGCCGAGAACGCGCTGCCGCGCTCGGGATGCGGCTCCAGACCCAGGCCAAGCAGCTTGTTGCGGGTTTGCGCATCGGCCAGCACGGCCGACGCCTCGCGGTTCAGCCGCTCGGTGACGGCGGGCGGCGTGCCGGCCGGGGCGACCAGTCCGAACCAGCCGTAACCGACCATGCCCGCATAGCCCTGTTCGGCGAAGGTGGGCGCATCGGGATAGACCGGCGTGCGCTGCTCCGACGCCACCGCCAGCACGCGCAGCTTGCCGGCCTTGATAAAGGGCAGCGCCGCGGTGATGGCGGTCAGCGTGGCGTCGGCGCGGCCCGCCAGCAGTTCGGTGTAGGCGGTGGCGTCGCCGCGGTAGTGGACGCTCAGCAGCTTGAACTTGCCGACCTGCCCGAACAGCTCGGCAGTCAGGTGCGGGCCCGAGCCGGCGCCCGGCGAGGCCACCGTCACGCCGTCGGGCTTGTCCCTGGCCATGCGCACGAAGTCGGCAACGGTGCGAGCCGGCGAGTTCGCATTGACGATCAGGAAGATCGGCCCCAGCACGCGCGGACCCACCGCGACGAAGTCCTTGCGCACGTCGTAGCGCTGCGCGATGCCGGCGGCGGTATTGATGGCGAAGGGCGCGGCCGCCCACAGCAGCGTATAGCCGTCCGGCGCGGCATGCGCCACCTGCTCCGTGGCCAGGCGCGTGCCGGCGCCGGGCTTGTTCTCGACCACCACCTGCTGGCCGAGCTTGCCGCCGAGCGCATCGGCGAGAATGCGCGCCGAGATGTCGTTGGAGCCGCCGGCACCGTAGGGCGACACCAGCTTGACCGGCCGCGACGGATAGGTTTGCGCCTGCGCCTGGCCGCCCAGGCACAGCAGCGCCACGCCGGCCGTCAGCACGGCCCGGGCGAAGACTATGGTTCGGTTCATGATGCTTCCTTGATGCGGCGGATGGCGGGGTAGCGGAAGATGCGTTCCAGGTGCGCGCTGCCGGGCACGTACAGGCGCAACGCCACGTAGAACGGCTCGGGCGGCGCAGGCAGCCAGTTGCCGGTATCGGCGGCGTCCGCCGGCGCGCGCGCGCCCAGCACGATGCGCAGGCTGCCATCCGGCGCCGCGCGCAGGCCCGGCGAGCGGTCGCCCAGCGAATAGCGCTGCAGCGGATTCGCCGCCAGCATGCAGTCCGATTTCCGGTACATGGTCAGCGACCAGAACGCGCCCACCTGCGGCAAGCCTTGCGCGGGGAACACCAGCTCGTACTGGTGCGTACCGTCCAGCGGCAGACCGTCGGCATCGCAATCGGCCATCAGGTACATGGCTTCCTCGATGCCCAGCGCGCCGATGTAGTTGCGCGCCACCTCGGCGCGCAACGCGTAGTGCGCGCCGAACGAGGTGCGGATTTCCACCGGCAGGGACCAGCCGCCGCCCAGCGCGGAAGCTTTGGGCGCGGCCAGTTCCGCATCGACATGCGCCAGTGCGGCTGCCAGCGCAGTGTGTTGCGCCGGCGTCGGCGGCGTCGCGCTGCCGATGCCGGCGGCAGCGAAGCTGCGCACCAGCTCCGCTTCGGCGGCGGGCGGCGGGTTCTCGGCCAGCATGCGTTGGACGATGGCGGCGTAGCGGTCCGGGTCGCCCGGGCGCTCGCCGGCGTGCATGCCGGCGTCGATCACGCTCGCGGCGGCGGTGCCGTCGGGCCGGCGCAGGCGGATGCCGTCCTGCAAGGCATGCGCGCCCGGCAGGTCGGCGTCGCCGTCGGCCAGGATGCGGCCGATGATCCAGACCGCATCGGTGGGGCAGGGCAGCGGCGTGGCGCCGACGGGCACTGCGCCGCGCCAGGCCGGGCCGTGCAGCAGCCAGGTGCCGCCTTGCGTGCCGGTGGTGCGGGTGCCGATGTAGCCGAACGGGTTGGTATAGGCGTCGAGCAGCCCGAGCACGTAGTAGCGGCCGTGGCAGTCCGGCACGTCGAGCAGCAGCGGGCCGTGCGACAGGTCGAGCCAGGCGTTGGTGTAGAGCGTGTCGTTGTTCGGCGTGACGACCTGCCGGTGCTGCGGGCCGAGCAGCGCGCGCACATGCGTGACGGTGTTGATCCAGCGCAGCGTGGAATCGGGGCCGTCGCCGGCAAAGACGCCGGCGCTGTCGCGCCGCGGGCAGGTGGCGGCGCGCATGCGCGCCATTTCGTACAGCGGCAGCGTGTAGCGCACCGCCTCGCGGGCGAGCGCATCGAGGGAGATGTCCTGGGTTGTCATGAGCGGCCTCCTTCAGGCGATGCGTCGCAGCGGCGGGATCACGTAGTCGCCGGCGATGAAGCCGTCGGTGGGGTGGTACAGGCGCAGGATCAGGTAGAACGGGGCGTCCGGCGCCGGCAGCCAGTTGTCCTGTGCCTGCGCGGGGCGCTGGTGCGAGATGGTCAGCGTGAGGCCGCCATCGGCGTCGTATTGCAGCCCTGGGCTGCGGTCGCCGAGCGCGTAGCGGCCGATCGCGTTGTCAGTGAAGAAGCGGTCGGCGCCATAGAGCGAGACCGACCAGAACGCCTGCGCCGGCGGCAGGTGTCCGGCCGGGAAGTGCAGCGCATAAGTATGGCGGCCATGCAGCAGCTCGCCGTCGGCATCGTAGTCGGCGGCGGCGTAGACGGCTTCGTCGGCGCGCAGCGCGCCCAGGCCCTTCATCGCGGTCACGGCGCGTTGCATCCAGTCGTCGCCATAGCGGCCCAGCAGCAGGCTGTAGGTCCAGCTCTTGCGCGCATGGCTGCGGGTATTGGCTTCGATCAGCGCCATGCCTTCGCGCCAGGCGCGCACCAGGCCCTGCTGCAACGCCGGCCGCAGCGCCCCCACGTCGACCGGCTCGCCCGCGCGGATGCCGCACTTGCGCAGCAGCGACAGCAGGCCAGCCATGGACGGCTCGGCCGGATACTCACGCAGCGCGTTGAAGGCGTTGGCGAAGAAGTCGAGCGCGGGCTCGCCGCTGTCCTGCCAATCGCGCACGCAGGCGGGTTGCCGCGCGCTGCCGCCGGACAGGCGGAAGCCCTGCTCGAAGGCGCTGGCGGCGGGCAGGTCGTCGGTGCCGGTCACCAGCACGCGGCCCAGCAGCCAGACCAGCGACGTGGGGCAACGCACCACGTGCGCGCCGTCGGCGTGCTGGGCCGGGCCGGCCAGCACGATGTCGGCGCCCGCGGCGGGCACGTTGCGCGGGCCCAGGTTGTCGAAGTTGTTGGTCCAGGCGTCGAGCAGTTCCACCACGTAGTAGCGGCGCGCATCCGGCAGTGCGGGCACGTGCAGCGTGACCGGGCCGTCGGCCAGGTTGACCCAGGCGCAGAAGTAGAGCAGGTCATTGGCCGGCGTGACGATGTCGCGGTCGCGGTGGGTCCACGGCTGGGTGCTGGCCGACAGCGTGTTGACCGGCGCGCGCCCGTAGCCGGTGGCCTGCGACACCGAGGTCTGCAGCCGGCAGGTACGCAGGCTTTCGAACAGTGGATACGTGGCCAGCACCAGCGGCAGTGCCGCCGCGGCGGTCAGCGCTTCCTGCGGGGTGTCGATGGGAGCGCCGGCAAGGAAAGGCGCAGCGGGTTGATTCATCGGGTGGTCTCCTCGTTGCGTGTGTTCGTGTGGCTGCCGGGGGCGGCCGGGTGCAGGGTCACCACGGCATCGGCGGCGACCACGCCGCGGGCGGTGACGATCAGCGGATTGATTTCAAGTGTGTCCAGGCGCGGCCCCAGCGCCGCCGCGGCCTGCGAGACGCGCACCAGCACCTCGGCCACGGCCTCGGCGTCGATGGCGGGATGACCGCGGTGGCCCGACAGCAGGGCCTCGGCACGGCTCGCGCGCAGCATGGTGCGCGCACGGGCATGGCTCAGCGGCGCCAGGCCGAACGCGGTCTGGCGGAATATCTCCACCGCGGTGCCGCCGATGCCGGCCAGCGCCACCAGCCCGAACACCGGATCGCGCCGCACGCCCACCATCAGCTCGCCCCAGCCGCGCATCATGCCGGCGACCAGCGCGCCGTCAAAGCGCGCGGGCGTGCCGTGGCTGGCCGCGGCGGCCTGCACCTGGGCAAAGGCGGCGCGTGCCGCGCGCGCGTCGGCCACGTTCAGCACCACGCCGCCGACATCGCTCTTGTGCAGGATGTCGGGCGAGCACAGCTTGATCGCGACCGGATAGCCGATGGAATCGGCGATGCGCACGGCCTCGTCGGCATCGCGCGCCAGGCCGTGCGGCGCGGTCGGGATGCCGCACGCGGCCAGCCATTGCATGGCTTCGAACTCGGACAAGGCGGTGGTGCCGGCCGACACATCGGGAACAGGCAGGACGTCTGCAGCGGCGACGGATGCGGAGCAGGGCGCCGGTGCCGCCGCAGCTTGCGCCGCGGCGCGGGCCAGCACGGCCACGGCCTGCACTGCGTGCGCGGGTTCGCGGAATACCAGCGCGCCGCGCGCTTCCAGCCAGCGGCGCTTGTCGTCATCGGCGAGGCCGCTGAACAGCAGCGGCGCCGCGGTGCCGCTGCGGTACAAGGCGTCGACGGTGTCTTGCAGCCCGGGCCAGATCCGCGGCGAGCTGACGCCGCCGGCCAGGAAGGCCACCACGCTGCCGTAGTCCGGGCATTGTGCCGCGGCGGCAATGGCGCCCAGCAATACTTCGGGCTGTGCCAACACCTGGCCGGTGACGTCGATGGGGTTGGCGGTGCTGGCGAACGGAATCGCGCTGCGCAGCGCCGCTGCCGGGGCTTCGGGCATCGGCGGCAGCGGCAGGTCCAGCGCCTCGGCCTGGTCGGCCATCATGATGCCGACGCCGCCGGATACGGTGACCAGCGCGACCGGGGTGACGGCATTGGCCGGCTCCTTCGCCGAAGGCTGCCACCGCGTCGGCCGGCGCCCGCGCGACAGCACGTAACCGAGCCGGAAGAACTCCTCCAGCGTATCGGCGCGGAACACGCCGTATTCATCGAATACCGCCTGGTAGACCGCGTCTTCGCCCGCCAGGCTGGCGGTATGCGATTGCGCGGAGCGCGCGCCGGCTTCGGTGGTGCCCACCTTGGTCACTACCACCGGCTTGCCCGCCGCCCGCGCGGCCGCCAGCGCGCGGCGCAGCCGGGTGCCGTCGCGGCAGCCTTCCAGGTAGGCCAGGATCACGCGCGTGGCGTCGTCCCGGGCCAGCCATTCGATCACGTCAGCCACATGCAGGCCGGCTTCGTTGCCGGTGGTGACCCAGTGGCTCAGGCCCAGTGCGGCCTCGCGCGCCAGCGCGAAGGCATAGGCCCCGAATGCGCCGCTCTGGCTGACCAGTCCGACCTCGCCGACCGGCGGCAGCCCGCCGAGCGGGATCGGCGAGAAAGTGGCGAACACCCGCTCGCGCAGGTTCATCGCGCCCAGGCAGTTCGGGCCCAGCAGCGTGATGCCATGGGCCTGCGCCAGCGCCGCCAGTTCGGCCTGCAGCGCGACGCCATCGCCGCCAGTCTCGGCAAAGCCCGAGGTAAAGAACACCGCGGCGCGCGTGCCGTTGCGCGCCAGCTGGCGCATCGCGTCAAGGCTGGCGCTGACCGGCAGCGCGACGATGGCCAAGTCGGCCGGCGCATCCAGCGCGTCCAGCGTCGGCACCGCGGCCAGCCCCTGCACTTCGCTGGCGGTCGCGTGGACCGGGACGATGCGGCCGGCGTAGCCCAGCTCGCTCAGCAGCCGCACCGGCATGCCGCCTACCTTGTCGGGCTGGGTGGATGCGCCGATCACGGCGATGGTGCGCGGTTGCAGCAATGCGCTGAGGTCTGGCATCGGTTGTCTCCGTATGCGTGCGCCGTCAC
Organism: Cupriavidus sp. WGlv3; assembly: GCF_023952475.1. Lineage (GTDB taxonomy): Bacteria > Pseudomonadota > Gammaproteobacteria > Burkholderiales > Burkholderiaceae > Cupriavidus > Cupriavidus phytorum. Next base: position 263,108 of record NZ_JALHRX010000006.1, on the reverse strand, counting down.
GTAAGGCCCTGGCGGGCGGGCGCCGCTGGTCTTGTCATGGTTGATGACGGACGATGTTGTCATAACATGTTATGATGAGTCAACGTTGTTATGATAAGTAGATGCCCGCATGGGCCGTTCCCATGAATCCCTCGAATCTCGTGACAACCAGCTCATTGCCCCGCTTCAAGCAGATCGAAGGCGCGCTGCGCCAGCGCATCGTCAACAACGAATGGACCCCGGGCATCAAGCTGCCGTCGGAGGCCGAGCTGATGGCCGAGTTCGGCGTCAGCCGCATCACGGTGCGCCAGTCGCTGGCATCGCTGCTGGCCGAGGGGCTGATCGAAACCGTCCACGGCAAGGGCAGTTTTGTCAGCCGTCCGGCCGGTCAGGCCGACCTGGGACCGCTGACCGGCTTCTACGACTACATGCGGGCCCGTGGCCACGAAGCGCACGGCAAGCTGCTGTCGACGCGGCTGATCACCGCGCCGGCCATCGCCGCCGACGCGCTGCGCATGCCCCCCGGCAGCAAGCTGCTGAGCGTGACCACGCTCAAGTCCGTGGCCGGCACGCCGGTGGCGGTCGGCGTGACCATGGCGCCCGAAGCGCTGATGCGCGCGATGCTCGAGCACGACCTGGAAAACAACGACGCGCTGATGATCGTCGAGGCCAGGCTCGGCTATCGCCTCAAGTACCTGCACACGGAAAGCGCGGCGATTCCCGCCACCGCGGAAAGCGCGCGCCGGCTGAAGATCGAGCCTGGCGAGCCGCTGCTGCGCATCCGCTTCACGCCGCACGACATCGACGACCGGCCGTTGGCGTTTTCGGAGTTCATGTTCCGCGGCGACAAGTTCACCTACAAGGCCTGCGTGCGGCGTTAGGGCCGCTGGCTGTGGCGACAAGGGAACTTTTGCGTGCGCGCCGCGGCCTGAACTGCATCGGTGCCGGGCGCAGGGTGGTGCGGTCTGGCGCCGCCCAGTCGCAGGAGTCCAGGATGTACTCGCCGCTTTCCCCACGTTTGCTGTCTACCGCGCTCGCGGTAGCGTTGTCCGCGGGCGTGCCTGCCGCGTTGGCCGCGGCCCAGCCGGATGCATCGCGGCCGCCCGGCAAGGAGGGCGCGCCCGAGGCCGCCTGCAAGCACGCGGTCAAGGCGGCGCTGCCCAATCCCGGCAGCTTCAAGTGGGTGGCCGCCACCGCGCGCCAGATCGACAAGGACAACTACAGCGTGGTGGCCGATGTCGAATATCTGGCCCAGGACGGCGCCGTGCGCGAGGCCAAGGTCCAGTGCGACGTACGCCGCGCTCAGGGCAACCGCTTCGCCGTGCCCAAGCTGCGCCTGCCGCAGTAAGCCCAGCCTGTCTCCCTCTGTGCCAGCTGTTGCAATTTAATGTGGACACTGTCCATTTGGTTTGCTAGTCTATGTGTACAGCATCCACAAATGCTCGCGGCAATCGCCGCACCCCGGCCGTTACCCATTCACTGGAGACCGAAAATGCAAATCGAAGCACAAAAGGAACACCGCTGGCTGCAACGTCTGGTTGGCAACTGGATGGCGGAGGGCGAGGCCGTCATGGGACCGGACCAGCCGGTGCAGACCTGGCAGATTCCGGAGCGGGTCAGCGCGATCGGCGACGTCTGGGTGCAGTGCGTGGCCCAGGGCGACATGCCCGGCTGCGGCCCGGCCTCGACGGTCATGACGCTGGGCTACGATCCGGCGCGCAAGCACTTTGTCGGCACCTTCATCGGCTCGATGATGACCCACCTGTGGGTCTACGAAGGCGACCTCGACGCGGGCGGCCAGCAGCTGACGCTGCGGGCCCAAGGGCCGGACTGCTCGGGCAACGGTCGCATGGTGCAGTACCGCGACGTGATCACGTTCCGCGACGACAACCAGCGCGAACTGACTTCGTACATGCAGGGCGAAAACGGCGAGTGGACGCAGATCGTGAAGGCCACCTACCGCCGCCAGCCCTGAGCTTCAGGAGCGCTCCCCGGCCATCCGCGCCAGCCGCGACAAGCGCGAGCCGGGCCCTGGCGGATCGTCGTGGCGGCCGCCGCGCTGCCGCGCCGCATTGCGCCGGCGCCGGCGGCGCAGCAACAGCAGCAGCGAGGCGGGCACCAGCAGCACCAGCGCCAGCAGCGCAAAGGTGAGCAGCCCCGGGTCGCGCGCCGCCGCGGCGACCCGGTCCACCAGCAAGGCGCTGACCACGATGCCCGGCAACATCCCCAGCGCGGTGCCGATCAGGCAATCGCGCAGGCTGATGCGCGAGGCACCCACCACCAGGTTGACCAGCGAGAATGGTGCGATCGGCACCAGCCGCAGCACCACCATGGCGACGATGCCGTGCTTGCCCAACTGATGGCTGACGCGGTTCAGCCGCCTGCCGCCAAAGCGGCGCACCGCCTGGCGCCCCAGCAGCCGCCCGGCCAGGTAGCCCGCGCCGGTGCTCAGCACCGTGCCGCCCAGAGCCAGTACGGCGCCGTAGAGCGGGCCGAACACCACCACCGTGACCAGGATCAGCAGCGTCACGGGCAGCATCGTCACCGCGCCGGCCAGATAGACCCCCATCATCGCCAGCGGCGCCAGCGGCATCTGGTCGACGCGCTCGATCGCGCCCAGCAGCGCGCGGAAATCCGCCCACTCGCGCAGCGGCGTATAGCGCCACGCAAAGGCCAGCCCCGCCATCAGCAGCGCCAGCGCCACCATCGCCCCGACGCGCCCGAGCACGCGCGGGCGCGCCTCGTGGCTGACGAACTCGGCCAGCACCTGGTCGCTGTCGATCGGCTCGATCGGGTCCAGCAGGTTGGCGGCCGGTGACGCGGCATCGACATCGTCGGGCAGCGGCGGCACATAGTCTTCCAGCGAGCGGCCGTCGCTGCGCTGCAGGTTGCGGATCGCGCCGAGCACGCTGCGCGTGGCCGCCACCTCGGCCTGGAACGCTTCGGGGGAGACCTCCAGGTGTTCGCCCAGCAGCCGCGCGCGCATCGCGGCGATGGCGGTCTGGATGCGGGGCTCGCCGCCGGAGACCACCACGATATTGCACTCGGTGTCCAGCCCCAGCGAGCGGTTGCTGAGGTTGGAAGAACCGATGGTGAGGAAGTCGTCGTCGATCACCGTGACCTTGCTGTGGACGTTGACGCATTCGGGGTGCAGGTTGGGGATCGTCGGGCAGTACAGGCGGAAGCGATCGAACTTGTCGGCCGCGCGCAGCTGCCGGTACAGGCGCGCGCGCAGCACGCCCATGCTGTGCGCCTCGAGCCAGCCGCTCTCGTTGCGGCGCGACACCAGCACGATATCCGGGCCGTCCTCGTGCCCCAGCCGCGCGGCCAGCGCCTTGGCGATCTCGCCGGAGCTGAAGTACTGGTTCTCCATGTAGATGCTGTGCCGGGCCGAGGCGATGGCATCGCGCAGCAGCATGCGCACCTCGCTGACGCCGGGCTCGTCCTCGCACATGGGCATGGTGCGGGCAATGCCCACGCGCACGTCGGTCAGCTCGGGCGCCAGGCTCGGCGGCCATGGGTCCGACGAGGTCGCCGCCACCGGCCGCGACTGGCTGCCGCTGGCGCGCAGCCAGCGCTGCGCGCACAGCTTGCCGAGCGCGGCGGCCGCGCTGCCGTCGACCGCGCACTGCACGTCATGGAAGGGCGCGTAGGGTCGGCCCTCGGCCATGCGCAGCGGTGCGCCGGGCGCGTGCTGGTTGTCGTCCCAGCGGCGCAGTGTCAGGTCCAGCCCGCCGACGAAGGCGACCTTGTTGTCGAGCACCACTACCTTCTGGTGGTGCGATGCGCCGGGAGGATGATTGCCGTCCAGCAGGAACGACAGATGCCGGTGCGCCTGCCAGTGCGCGCTGGCCGATGGCAGCCATTCGCGCTCCATCGCCATCACCATGGCGTAGTCCCAGCTCAGGATGTAGATGCGCAGGTTGGGGCGGCGATCGGCCAGCGCGCACAGGAAGTCGCGCAGCCCCGGCGGCAGGCCATCCTGCGCGCCGGCGGGGACCAGTTCCATGCGGCTGTCGATGTCCCAGCCCAGGATGAAGATGGTGTGCTCGGCCAGCGGCAGCGCCTCGCGCAGCGCGCGGAAATAGGCGTCGGCGTCGACCAGCATGGCAAAGCGCCGGCAAGGTTCGACGCGCCAGCAGTTGCGACCGGGTTCGAGCTGGAAGCCGGGCGGCGAGGCGGGATCATGCGGTGGTGGCGGCGCCGTGGGCGCTGGGGACGCCGTGGTGCCGGGCGGATTGTATTGCCTCATTGCGCACGCTCAGGGGGAAGCGAAAGCCATAGCCTGAAGCGTCGCGCAAGTTCCGTACCCTGCGCAAGCGCCCGTTGCTGGCGCGCCGGGCTCGACTTTTGCGTGTGCGCCTTACCTGCCTTTGTAAGAACGGCACGCGCGAGCCCGCGTGCCCAAGGGCGTGGAGCGTGTCAGGAAGCGTGTCCGCGCCGCAGTGTGGCGGGGCGGGCGATGCCCCAGACGTCCAGCAGCGGCTCGAAGTGCGGGGTGTTGTCGCGCGGCGCGGGAGTGACGCGCCGTGGCGGCGGCAACGGCCGACCGGTCAGCACCAGCGGAGTTTCGGCCTCGGGCGGCAGGTCGGGCTCGCCGTCATAGGCAACGACGCCCATCTGGCGGGCGGATTTGAGCGCGCGGGTCAGCTCGGCGGCGCTCAGGCGGCTGGCGGTGGCGAGCCGGTGCCGGGGCATGGGCCCATTGGCACGCAGGCTGGAAATCAACGCCATCACGCATTCCCGGGTGGTTCGATTCATGTCGCTGCGTCAAAAAAATGGTGCGGCAGCGAACCCGCCGATCGGGTCCCTTGCCTGCGGATAACCATTCTTCAGCAGGGGTCATGGTCTTGCCAATCCGATATGACACTTGTTCACATTCCTGCAAAGGAAGGCAACGTCCTCGCCATGGCGCATCAGTGCCGCGTTTTCGGGTCGCCGGTGGCAAAGCTGGGCGGCGAGCCGTCATGCCGGGTCAGCATGGAGCCATGCCGGCGCCACTTGCGGGCGTGGCGATCCTGGATGTCTTCGGCAAGATCGTGAAGTTCCGCCACCCTGGCGTCGAGCGGGTCGGGATAGATGTCCAGCGGACGGTATCGGAGAAGAAAACGCATGACGGGTCTCGGTGGTCTGGTCGTCGGCCTGTGGCCTGACTCCAGTATTGGCGGTGGACCCGAGGTTTTCAGCAGAAGATTCGCGATACTTTGATGCGACTCAATGCATCTCGCGCAATGAAGTGTTGCGGCCCGCTCTGTCAGCGGGCACGCGAGGCAATGATGGCGAGGCAGCCGGCACGCGACGGGCGGGCCAGCCGAGTCGGCGCTAGTGGCTAAGGCGGGTATTGCCGCGGGCATCGCGGCAGTAGATCTTGCGTTCACGCACCAGGCCGTCACGGCCATGGATGCACAGCGACACGCCGTCCTCGCGGGCACGCATCCAGCCGGCGGCAATGGCGGCTTCCTGCGTCGGGAAGTGCAGGGCCGCGTCGTCGGGGCCGCTTTCCAGGCCCTCGATGGTGAGCGCCCATTCCCCCTCGCTGGCGTATTCGGAGTCGCCGGTCGTGGCGGGAAGCACGTGGATGCTGCGTGACGTCATGGTGTTCTCCGTGATGGCTGGCAGTGACATTGAGGTTTTAAAGGATCCCGCGGCCGCGGGCTATCGGTCGCAGTCCTACAAGCATTTTCGGGACCAGCCGGCACGCCGCGCGTGGCACCGCCGTAGTGCGGCATGCCGCCGTGGCATGTCGCGCGTTCTGCTGACATCGCGGTAGGACGAATGCCGACTTTTCGTCCCGCCACGGATTGCTACGATCCAATTGCCGGTTGGGCAACAGGCTGCCCGGTCAAGCCATTCCGAGCTCTTCCATCCTGGCGGCGCATGCCGCATCCACACGAAGCAAGGAGATCATCATGAGAAAGCTATACGCACTGTTTGCCCTCGCTGGCATGCTGCTGGTCACGGGTTGCAACACCATGGCTGGCGCCGGCAAGGATATCGAGCGCGGCGGCGAGAAGGTGCAGGGCGCGGCGGAAAACACCAAGCAGAAGATGTAAGCCACTGGCGGCCACCCTGTGGCCAGTCGACGGCCCGTGCCCCAGGCGCGGGCCGTTTTCATTCATGCGTGCGCCGCTTCGGTGCAGTTGCGCCGCCAGCTGGCCGGCGGCAATCCGAATTCACGCTTGAAGGCCCGGCTGAAGGCGGCCTCGGAGTCATAGCCGACCGCGCCGGCGACCTCGCTGATCGAGCGGTTGCCGCTGCGCAGCTCGGCCGCTGCGGTGCGCAGGCGCCAGTGCGCGAGGTACTGCATCGGCGGCTGCCCCAGCAGGTCGGTGAAGCGCTGCGCCAGCGCCGAGCGCGACAGGCCGACGTTGCCGGCGAGTTCGTCGACGGTCCACGGATAGGCCGGCCGCGCATGCATGCGCGACAGCGCGCGCGCCACGTAGCGGTCGCGCAGCGCGGCGAGCCAGCCGCTTTCATTGGCCGGCAGGGTGTCGATGCAGCGTCGCACCGCCTGCACGAAGAGCAGTTCCGACAGCTTGGCCAGCACGGTGGCGCTGCCGGCGCGCGGTTCCGCCGCCTCCGAGGTGGCGAAGGCCAGCGCCGAGGCCAGCCACGCGGATTCCAGCCCGCTGCCCAGCCCCACCTTGAACAGCCGCGGCAGCGACGTCAGCAGCGGATTGCCCATGGTGTCGTCGAAACCGAGAAAGCCGCAGACCATGCGCGTGTGTTCGCCGCCGCCGCCGTACGAGACCCGCATGACTTCGCCGGGACTGTTGCGCAGCAGGTCATACACCAGCGGCGCAGAAGGCAAGGGCTGCAGATGCAGGTCGCTGCCAAGCACATGCGGCTCACCCTGCGGCACCACCAGCAGTTCGCCGGCTTCGACGCGTACCCCGGGGCCGGTGTCGTCGACCAGGCGCGCCCAGCAGATGCCTTCGGTGATCAGGTGATACGAGACCACGCGGTCGGCGCGCGGCAGGAACGCGGCGCGCAATTCAGCATCGGCTTCACTGATCAGGCACCACGGTGATTTGAACTCGCCGTTCAGGAACACGGCACCGCTCAGTTGCACGGCGCGCAAGAGGTCGGACAAGGCATCCATGGCCACATTCCTCCAGATCCGGGGTTTCGCGCAAGAAAGCCGGACGCCCGATCATACGGGCGAGGGGACCGGGCTCCGATACTAGCACCGTGCCCGTGGCCGTACAACGGCGCGGGACACGCACCATAACCGGACGGAGACAACACCATGGAAACCCTTTCCGCAGCGGATGCCAGCGCCGGCGCGCAGGCCGACTGGATCGGCCTTGCCGCCACGCTGGGCCGCACCTTCGATGGCCGCGCGCCCGAGATCGACGCGAGCGAGCAGTTCGTCAGCGCCAACTATGACGACCTGCGCGCGCACCGCTTCTTTGCCGCGGCGGTGCCGCAAGAGCTGGGCGGCGCCGGGCTGTCGCACCAGGAGCTTGGCGCGGTGCTGCGCGAACTGGGCAAGTACTGCGGCTCGACCGCGCTGGCCTTTGCCATGCATACGCACCCGGTGGCCACGGCCGCATGGCGCTGGCGCAATCAGCAAGCGCCGGTGGAGGGCCTGCTCAAGCGCGTCGGCGCCGAGCAGCTGGTGTTGCTCGGCAGCGGCGGCTCCGACTGGCTGCAAGGCAGCGGCAAGGCCACGCGCGTCGACGGCGGCTACCGCGTCGACGCGCGCAAGATCTTCGCCAGCGGCGCGCCGGTGGCGGACCTGTTCATGACCTGCGCGGTCTATGACGACCCCGAGGCCGGCCCCACCGTGCTGCATTTCGCGTTGCCGATGAAGACGCCGGGCGTGCGCGTGCTGTCGAACTGGCACACGCTCGGCATGCGCGGCACCGGCTCGCACGATGTCATGCTGGAAGGCGTGCTGGTGCCTGACACCGCCGTTGCGGCGCGCCGGCCGCAGGGCGTATGGCATCCGATGATGCATACGGTGGCGATGATCGCGCTGCCCCTGATCTACGCCGTCTACGTCGGCATCGCCGAGGCCGCGCGGGATATCGCGCTGCAGCTGGCCCGCCAGCGGCGCCTGAACGCACATGCGGTCGAGGCCGCGGGACGTCTGTGCAATGAAGCCGATGCCGCGCAGCTGGCGCTCGATGCGATGTTCGCCGCCGCCGCCGGCCAGGCACCCGGCGCGATCACCACCAACCGCATCATGAGCGCCCGCACGCTGGCGGCGCGCGCGGTGCTGGCCACCGTGGAAGCGGCGATGGACCTGGCCGGCGGTGCGGGTTTCTATCGCGATGCCGGACTGGAGCGGCGCTTCCGCGATGCGCAGGGCGCGCGCTTCCATCCGCTGCAGGCGGGGGCCCAGCAGGAGTACGCCGGACGCATGGCGCTGGGGCTCGATATCGATGCGCCGACCGGCGAGGTGCGCACGGCAGCGCAATGATGTCCGCCCTGGCCCAGCTCTCCTATGACACCGAGGCCTGCAATGACAGCGGCCAGGGCGAAGACGCCTGCGCCATCGGCCACGATGGCGCGGCGCGCCGCGCCTTGCGCGATGCGCTGGGGCAGTTTGCCACCGGCGTGACCGTGGTCACGGCCGCCGGCGCCGATGGCCGCCCGGTCGGCGTGACGATCAATGCGTTCGCTTCCGTGTCGCTGGCGCCGCCGTTGCTGCTGTGGTGCCTGGCACGAAGCTCAGGCAGCCTGCCGGTGTTGCGCGCAGCGCCCTGCCACGCGATCAACGTGCTTGGCAGCGCCCAGCTGGAGGTGTGCCGGCGCTTTGCGTCGCGTGCCGGCGATCGCTTCGCCGGCATTGCCCATCGCCCCGGCCCGTGCGGCACGGTGCTGATCGACGGCACGCTGGCCTACTTTATCTGCCGGCACCGCTCGGTGCGCACGGTGGGGGACCATGTGCTGTTCGTCGTGGAAGTGGTGGCCTATGGCGCGGCGCCGGGCGTGCCGCTGGTGTTCCATGGCGGCGGCTTTGCCGATGCATGCGAACCCTGCGCCGGTTAGGCGCGCTCGGCGCGCTTGCCCAGGATCACCAGCGCAATGCCGCCCAGCACCGCGGCCGCGCTCAGCGCCAGCCGCAAGGTCAGGGCCTCGCCGAGCCATGCGGTGCCGCCCACCGCGGCGAAGACCGGCACGCTCAGCTGCACGGTGGCCGCGGTAGCCGCGCGCAGGCGCGGCACCGCGGCGTACCAGATCACATAGCCAAGCCCCGAGGTGATCGCGCCGGACACCACCGCGTAGGCGAGCCCCGGAGCATCCAGCGAGCGCTGCGCCTGGATTGCGGCCCCCAGCGCCAGCGCCATGGGCACGGCGCGCATGAAGTTGCCAGCGGTGGTCTCGACCGGATCCGCGGCGCGCTTGCCACGCAGCGAATAAACGCCCCAGGCAATGCCCGCCGCAATCATCAGCAGCGATGAGGCCAGCGGCGGCGTCGCCACGCTCGGCAGCATCAGCCAGACCAGGCCGGTCAGCGCCAGCGCCAGGCCCACCCACTGCTGCGCGCGCAACGGCTCGCCGGTATAGAGCCCGTAGCCCGTCATGGTGGCCTGCACCGCGGCGAACAGCAGCAGCGCGCCGGTGCCCGCGCTCAGGCGCTCATACGCGAACGAGAACGCCGCGGCATAGCAGAACAGCGCCAGCGCCGATACCCAGTTGCCGCCCAGCGTCATGGCGCCCGCGCCTTGGCGTCCGGCCTGCCGCCGCGCCATCACGATCAGCCACAACACCGCCGCCGCGGCCGCGACGCGCGCCAGCGTGAAGGTGCCGGCGTCGATGGTGGTGCCTTTCAGCGCCAGCCGGCACAGCAGCGAATTGCCGGCGAACGCCAGCATCGCCAGCGCGGTCAGCAGCGCGGTGTTTGCATGCGGCATGCGGGCCGGGCCCTGCACTTAGCCGGCGGGCCTGCCGTCGCCGCTCTCGCCGGTCTGGTCGGAGTCGCCGAGGGCGAATGAAGACAAATGCTCGATCGCCCGGACCAGCCCGGAATGGTCCCAGGCCGCGCCGCCCAGCCCGTGGCAGACATTGAACAGCTGCTGGCACGACGCCGTATTGGGCAGGCCCACGCCAAGCTCGCGCGCGGTCGACAGCGCCAGCTCCAGGTCCTTCTGGTGCAGCGCGATGCGAAAGCCGGGGTCGAAGGTGCGGCGGATCATCCGTTCGCCATGCACTTCCAGGATGCGTGAACTGGCAAAGCCGCCCATCAGCGCCTCGCGCACGCGGGCGGGGTCCGCGCCGGCGCGGGCCGCCAGCACCAGTGCCTCGCCGACCGCCTCGATGGTCAGTGCCACGATCACCTGGTTGGCCACCTTCGCCACCTGGCCGTCGCCGGCTGCGCCCACGCGCGTGATGTTCTTGCCCATCAGCTGCAGGATGGGCAGCACGCGGTCGAATACCTCCTGCTTGCCGCCGGCCATGATCGACAAGGTGCCGGCCCTGGCACCGACTTCGCCGCCCGACACCGGCGCGTCGACATAGTCCGCGCCAATCGCCTCGATGCAGCGCGCGAACTCGCGCGTCGCGATCGGCGAGATCGAGCTCATGTCGATCACCGTGACGCCGCCGGCGGTATCGGCCAGCCCGTCGGCGACACCGCGCTCGCCGAACAGCACCTTTTCCACGTCGGGCGTGTCGGGCAGCATCAGGATGATGGTCTCCGACTGCCTGGCTACGTCCTCGGCGCTGGCACAGGGCTTCACGCCGGCATCCTGCAGGTCTTGCGGCACGCCGCTGCGGCTATGAGCGAACACGGCATGCCCGCCGTCGATCAGGTGCCGCACCATGGGCTTGCCCATCACGCCAAGCCCGATAAAGCCGATCTTGCTCATGTCAGTGTCCGGTAGGGGTTCAGGCGTCAACCCGGGAGTGCGTGGTGCACCGCGCCGGGCGCATACCTGATGATAGTCACCCGCGCCCCAGCGCCGACAGCGGACCCGGTGCGGGATGCCCGCTGGCCCGCGCCGCCGCCACGCTCGCCGCGGCGTCGTCCAGTTGCGCCAGCGTGCCGGCATCGATCGGGATCTGCTCCGCGCGGGCCGCGCGGAATGCGCGCTCCGCTTCGCCGGGCAGCTGGATGCCGGTCTGCCCGGGCTGCAGCCGCGCGCTTTTCATCCAGTCGGCGAAGGCCGCGACTTCATGCCCGAACGAGGTGCTGGTGCCCAGCCGCGCGGGATCGAACACGATCGCCAGCATGTTGTTCCAGACCGCGTGCTCGTGCCGCAGCGTTTCCGGGCGGATGGTATGGCCGCCGGTCACCGCGGCGCCGAGCAGTTCGCACATCACCGCCAGCACGTGGCCCTTGTGCTCGCCGAAGGGGCGCAACGCGCCTTGCGGGGTGTCGGAGGGCGGGTACATCACGGCGGCATCGGTGGTGGGCTCGCCCTGCGGATCGAGCAGGCAGCCGGCCCCAACCGGCACGCCTTTGTTATGGGCCACGCGCACCTTGCCCAGCGCGATGGCGCTGGTGGCGAAGTCCATCACCAGCGGCGGCGCGCCGGCCATCGGCACGCCGATGGTGAACGGATTGGTGCCGTAGCGCGCGTCGTAGCCGCCGTGGGGCGCCACGATCGGCTTGGACAGCACGTTGACGAAGTGGATCGAGATCATGCCCGCGGCCGTGGCCTGCTCGGCCCAGTGGCCGACGCGCCCGAGGTGGTGCGACTGGCGCAGCCCCATCACGCAGACGCCGTGCGTGCGCGCGCGGGCGATGGCCATCTCCATGGCCTGCGCCGTTACCGCCTGTCCCATGCCGCGGTTGCCGTCCAGGCTGAGCAGGCTGCCGCCGTCCTGCAGCACGCTGACCTGCCGGTTCAGTTGCAGCTCGTCGGCCTGCCACGCCAGCACATAGCGCGGGATCATGCCGACGCCGTGGGAGTCATGCCCGCTCAGGTTGGCGCCGACCAGATGGTCGGCCGTCAGTTGCGCTTCCTGGGGGCTGCTGCCCGCGGCAAGCCAGAGATCGGTGACCCACTGGTGCAGGGCGCGGGTGGGAATGCGGAGTTCGCTCATGTCGGCCTTGGAGGGAGGAATACGTTGCGAAACACAAAGCCCCGTTGCCGTGTGACGGCAACGGGGCTTTCATGATACGTCCGGCGCCCGCGCGATGGTCCGCGCCTGGCCGGTGATCGGCAAATGCCTACCGGAGCGGGGCTTCGTACGCCGGGGCTTGTGCCAGGATTTCCCTGATGCGGGCCAGGTAGCTGTCGCCGACCGCGCGGTGGATGCGCGCCGTCTCGGCGGCGAACTGGCGCCGGCTGGGCGGGCGGATGCCAAGGCTGCGGCAGATTGTGGACAGATAGGGCTTGCGCGGGCTTGCCAACCGATGCACCGCGCTCTGCAGGGCGGCATCGCCGATGCGGCCGCGCAGCCAGGCCAGCACCTGGCGGTCATAGTCGTTTTGCACGCGGATCAGGTGTTCCATGCCGGGGCTCCACTGTTCATTCATACAGGTACTGTAAATATATACAGTATCCGCATGGAGGCAAGAAAAATCCGGCCCCGGCACGGCAAAACGCTGCCCTGCGGCTACGCGTGCCTCGTTTTCAGACGATTCTTGTGCCAGTGGCGTCGCCCGACACCAGCGGCAGCACCGCGTCGCGCTTTTCCAGCAAGTGGCGCTTCAGTACCGCCGCCAGCCGCTTGCCGTCGCGGGCTTCCAGCGCCTGGATCATCTCCTCGTGGTCCTCGACCGCGTCGTCCCACTTGCCACTCTGCTGGTTGGAGCGAAAGCGCAGCGCCTGCAGGCGGCGGTTGATCGACTGATAGGTTTGCCGCAGGGCCCCGTTGCGCGCGGCCTCGTTGATCCGGTCATGGATCTCCTGGTTGCGGCTGTAGTAGCCCGGCAGGTCGTTCCGGGCGCGGCAGGCCAGCATCGCGTAGTGCAGCGCCTTGATCTGCGCGAGTTCCGCCGCGGTGATGCGCTCGCAGGCCAGTTCGCCGGAAAACGCCTCCAGCCCGCTCATCAGCTCGAAGCTCTCCCTGACTTCGGCCTCGCTCATGCGCGAGATGCTGGCACCGCGGTTGGGCAGCAGGTCGATCAGGCCTTCGGCCGCAAGTACCTTGAGCGCCTCGCGCAGCGGCGTGCGCGAGATGCCCAGGGTTTCGCACAGCTCGCGTTCATTGAGCTTGGTGCCTGGCGCAAACACGCCTTCGACGATGAACTGGCGCAGGTGCTCGACCACCGTGTCGTGCAGGCGCGGGCGTGCCAGGCGCGGCAGCGAGGGCGGCGCAACGTGCTCGGCAACGCCTGCCGCCTGTTCATTGTTATATGAGTTTTGCATTCAATATCCTCTATCCGCTTGGCGCGGATTCTACTGCATCTTGCTTCCCCGCTCCAAAGTGCGGGTTAACCATCACAAATCCCCGTAAATTTGGCCTTGGACCACCCCGATCGCTCTGCTATAGTCGATTGCATTCAAAATTCATAAAACAACAAGGAGGCACGATTTCCATGATTCACCTCGATTTCCATCCCTCTGGCCGCCACTTCCTGCAGATCCCTGGCCCGAGCCCGGTGCCGGACCGCATCCTGCGCGCGATGAGCTATCCGACCATCGACCACCGTGGCCCGGAGTTCGGCGCACTCGGCCGCAAGGTGCTGACCGGCATCAAGGAAATCTTCAAGACCCGGCATCCGGTGATCATCTATCCGGCGTCGGGCACCGGTGCCTGGGAAGCGGCGCTGACCAACACGCTCAGCCCGGGCGACCATGTGCTGATGTTCGAGACCGGGCATTTCGCCACGCTGTGGAAGAAGATGGCCGAGGCGCTGGGCCTGCGCCCGGAATTCCTGGGCCTGCCCGGCATCGAGGGCTGGCGCCGCGGGGTGCAGGCGGACATGATCGAGGCGCGCTTGCGCCAGGACAGCAGCCACACGATTCGCGCCGTCTGCGTGGTGCACAACGAGACCTCGACCGGCGTGACCTCGGATATCGCCGCGGTGCGCCGGGCCATCGATGCCGCCGGGCATCCGGCGCTGCTGCTGGTGGACACGATCTCGGGCTTGGGTTCGGCCGACTATCGGCATGACGAGTGGGGCGTCGACGTGACCGTGTCGGGCTCGCAGAAGGGCCTGATGCTGCCGCCGGGGATCAGCTTCAACGCGCTCTCGCCCAAGGCAATCGCCGCCAGCCAGCACGCCACGCTGCCGCGCGCGTTCTGGGGCTGGGCCGAGATCATCGAATCGAACAAGAACGGCTACTGGCCGTACACGCCCAACACCAATCTGCTGTACGGCCTGTCCGAAGCGCTCGACATGATCCTGGGCGAGGGCCTGGAACAGGTCTTCGCCCGCCACCAGCGACTGGCCGAGGCGACACGCCAGGCTGTGCGCGCCTGGGGCCTGCAGATCCAGTGCGCGGACCCGGCGGTGTACAGCCCGGTGCTGACCGGCGTGATGATGCCCGACGGCGTCGACGCGGATTCGGTGCGCAAGCTGATCTATGAACGCTTCGACATGTCGCTGGGGCAGGCGCTGGGCAAGATGCGCGGCCGCATGTTCCGCATCGGCCATCTCGGCGATTGCAATGACCTGACTCTGATGGCCACGCTCGCCGGTTGCGAGATGGGGCTGAAGCTGGCAGGCGTGCCGCTTGCCGGCAGCGGCGTGGCCGCGGCGATGGCGTCGCTCGTTGCGCACGCCGACAAGCCGGCGCTCAGGGCCGCCTGAGCGGAGCCGACCGAGCCGCGCAGCCAGGGCGGGCGCGGCTCAGTCCGCCGCCTGCCTGACTTTCCTGCCTGAGCATCACCACGACATGCGCCCACCGCAGGCGGCGGCATGCATCGCCGTGGGCGCGCAGCCCTTGTTTCTTGCATGCCATGAACATGACTTCGTCCTCCCTGCTGGTCAAGCCGATCCACCTGGTGCCCGCGCAGCGCCGGGCCACCTCGCCGCTATCGGCGCTGCTGCGCAAGGAACTGCGCGGCGACGTGCTGTTCGACCGCGCAGCCCGCGGCCGCTATGCCACCGATGCCTCGATCTACCAGATCATGCCGGTCGGCGTGGTGGTGCCGCGCGACCAGGCCGACCTGGTGCGCGCGCTCGACATCGCTCGCGACCAGCGGGTGCCGGTGCTGGCCCGCGGCGCCGGCACCAGCCAGTGCGGCCAGACCGTGGGCGAGGCGCT
Source organism: Cupriavidus sp. WGlv3 (assembly GCF_023952475.1). Classification (GTDB taxonomy): domain Bacteria; phylum Pseudomonadota; class Gammaproteobacteria; order Burkholderiales; family Burkholderiaceae; genus Cupriavidus; species Cupriavidus phytorum. Next base: position 248,013 of record NZ_JALHRX010000006.1, on the reverse strand, counting down.
GGTCATCGATACCAGCAAGTGGCTCAACAACGTGGTCGCTTTCGATGCCGGCGCGCGCACGGTGACGGTGGAGCCCGGCATCGTGCTGGACCACCTGAACGCCTGGCTCAAGCCGCACGGGCTGTGGTTCCCGGTGGACGTTTCCACCGGGGCGCAATGCACCATCGGCGGCATGGCAGGCAACAATTCGTGCGGCTCGCGCTCGATCGCCTACGGCAACATGGTGCATAACGTGCTGGCCATCGATGCGGTGCTGGCGGACGGCAGCGATTGCCATTTCGGTTCTCTGGCGCAACCAGTGGCGGCAGGACGCGCCGAGAGCATCCTTCATGGGCTGCAGCGCATCGCCACGCGCGAGCGCGGCGAGATCGCCGAGCGCATGCCCAAGGTGCTGCGCCGCGTCGCCGGCTACAACATCGACCTGTTCGACTGCCAGAACCCGCGCGCCTATACCGACGACGGCCACGCCAACCTAGCGCATATCCTGGTCGGCTCCGAAGGCACGCTGGCCTGCAGCCGCCAGCTCACGCTGAAGCTGGCGCCGCTGCCGGCGCACAAGGTGCTGGGCGTGGTCAACTTCCCCACCTTCTACCAGGCGATGGACCTGACGCAGCATATCGTCACGCTGCAACCGGTGGCGGTGGAACTGGTCGACCGCACCATGATCGACCTGTCGATGGAAAACCCCGCCTTCCGCCCGGTGGTCGAGCGCGCGCTGACCGGCGATCCGCAGGCCATCCTGCTGGTGGAATTCGCCGGCGACGACCGCCAGGCACTGCTGGCGCAACTGGACCAGCTGGCCGAGCTGATGGCCGACCTGGGCCTGCCGGGCTCGGTGGTGAAGATGCCGGAAGAGAAGGCGCAGAAGGCGCTGTGGGATGTGCGCAAGGCCGGCCTGAACATCATGATGAGCATGAAGGGCGATGGCAAGCCGGTCTCGTTCATCGAAGATTGCGCGGTGCCGCTCGAGCACCTGGCCGAATACACCCGCCGCTTGACCGAGGTCTTCCACAAGCACGAGACCGAGGGCACCTGGTATGCCCACGCCAGCGTCGGCACGCTGCATGTGCGGCCGATCCTGGACATGCGCCGCGACGGCGCGCTGCGCATGCGCGAGATCGCGGAAGAGGCGGCCGAGCTGGTGCGCGAATACAAGGGCGCGTATTCCGGCGAGCACGGCGACGGCCTGTGCCGCGGCGAGTGGGTGGCCTGGCAGTACGGCCCGCGCATCAACGCCGCGTTCAGCGAGATCAAGGCGCTGTTCGATCCGGACAACCGCTTCAACCCCGACAAGATCGTGCGCCCGCCCCGCATGGATGCGCGCGAGAACTTCCGCTTCGCGCCCGGCTACGCCGCGCTGCCACTGACGCCGGCGCTGGACTGGTCGGCGTGGAACGTGCGGCGCGACCCGATGACGGGTGCCGAGACCGGGCCGGGCACGGGCAACGATACCGCCACGCATGGCCTCGCGTCGGCCGTGGAGATGTGCAACAACAACGGCCACTGCCGCAAGTTCGACGCCGGCACCATGTGCCCCAGCTATCGCGTGACCAAGGACGAGCAGCACGTAACCCGCGGCCGCGCCAACACGCTGCGGCTGGCGCTGACCGGACAGCTCGGCAGCGACGGGCTGGCCAGCAGCGAAGTGAAGGAGGCGCTGGACCTGTGCGTCTCGTGCAAGGGCTGCAAGCGCGACTGCCCGACCGGCGTCGACATGGCGAAGTTCAAGATCGAGGCGCGCCACGCCTGGACCAGCCGGCACGGCATCGGCCTGCGTGAGCGCATGGTGGCATTCCTGCCGCGCTATGCGCCGACGGCGAGCCGCGTGCCGGGCCTGCTGGCGTTGGCCGACAGCCTGCCCGGGGTCTCCGGCTGGATCAAGCGCGCGCTGGGATTTGCCACGCAACGGTCGCTGCCGCGCTTCACCGCGCCGTTCCTGGCGCGCAGCCGCAGCGCGGGCAACGCTGCAGGCAGCAAGGCCGATGGCCGCGAGGTGCTGCTCTTCGTCGATACCTTCAGCAACTACATGGAGCCCGACAATGCGCGCGCCGCGCAGGCCGTGCTGGAAGCGGCGGGCTATACGGTGCACTTCAACACCCGCGCAGGCGAGCGCCCGCTGTGCTGCGGCCGCACCTTCCTGGCCGCGGGCCTGGTCGACCAGGCGAAGGCCGAGGCGCGACGCCTGCTCGATACGCTTCGCCCGTTCGTCGAGCGCGGCGTGCCGGTGGTCGGCCTGGAGCCGTCGTGCCTGCTGTCGCTGCGCGACGAGTTCCTCGGCTATGGCTATGGCGAAGAGGCGCGCCAGCTCGCCAGCCTGTCGTTCCTGTTCGAGGAATTCCTGGTGCGCGAGCGCCAGGCGGGCCGGCTGGCGTTGCCGCTGCAGCCGCTGCAGGTCTCCGAGGCCATCGTGCACGGGCACTGCCACCAGAAGGCGTTCGATGCCTTCACGCCGGTGCAGACCGTGCTGGGGTGGATTCCGGGCCTGAAGGTGGCGCCGGTGGAGTCGTCGTGCTGCGGCATGGCCGGCAGCTTCGGCTATGAGGCCGAGCATTTCGAAGCATCGCAGGCGATGGCCGAGCTGTCGCTGCTGCCGGCAGTGCGCCGGCGCAGCGCCGATGCCCTCGTGGTCGCGGACGGCACCAGTTGCCGCCACCAGATCCGCGACGGCGCGCAGGCCGAGGCGATGCATGTGGCAAGAGTGCTGGCGATGGCGCTGGAGGGCGGCCACCATGACTGAGGCGATGCACAACGCCGTCCAGGACCGTAGCCGCCTGCAGCCGCCGGCGCCGGCAAAGATCGGCGACCGTGTCGAGGACGTAGGCACGCCGGCGCTGCTGGTCGACCTCGATGCCTTCGACCAGAACGTGGCCCGGATGCAGGCGCTAGCCGATGCCGGCGGCGTGGCGCTGCGCCCGCATGCCAAGGCGCACAAGTCGGTGGCGATCGCGCAGCGGCAGCTTGCCGCCGGCGCGGTGGGCATCTGCTGCCAGAAGCTCAGCGAGGCCTATCCGTTTGCCGCCGCCGGCATCGCCAGCATCCATATCAGCAACGAGTTCGTCGGCGCCGACAAGCTGGCGATGGCGGTGGAGCTGGCCCGGCATGTAGACCTGAGCGTGTGCGTGGACGATGTGCGCCAGGTTGCCGCGATCGCCGCCGCCGCGACGGCCGGCGGGGTGTGCATCACGGTGCTGGCGGAAGCCGATGTCGGACAGGGGCGTTGCGGCGTCGACAGTCCCGAAGCGTTGAGCCGCCTCGCCGATGCGATCGGCGCGGCGCCGTCGCTGCGTTTCGGCGGGCTGCAGGCGTATCACGGCGGCGCCCAGCACCTGGCGCCCTGGACGCAGCGCCGCGACGCCGCCCGGCGCGCCGCCGAACAGGCGGGCGCCTACGTGGCGCACCTGCGTGCCCGCGGCATCGCCTGCCCGGTCATCACCGGCGGCGGCAGCGGCACCGCGGAGTTCGATTGCGAGAGCGGCGTCTTTACCGAGATCCAGCCCGGCAGCTACGTGTTCCTGGACGGCCACTATGGCGCCAGCGAATGGCCCGGCCGCTTCCAGCCGCGGCACGGTCTGTTCCTATCGACCACGGTGATGAGCACCGCGCGCGCCGGCGTGGCGGTGTGCGATGCGGGCCTGAAGTCGCTCGCGGTGGATTCCGGCCTGCCGCGCCTGTGGTCCGGCCCGGGCAGCGAGTGGCTGCGCTATGTCGCGGCCAACGACGAGCACGGCGTGCTGCAGGTGCTGGACGAAGACAACCAGGCCCTGCTGGGCAGCAAGCTCTGGCTGGTGCCCGGCCATTGCGACCCCACCGCAAACCTGCACGCGCAATACGTGTGCTGCCGCGACGGGCATGTGGCAGAGCTATGGGACATCGCGGCGCGCGGCCTGAGCCGCTGATGCCGCGTGGCAGCGCAGGAAACAGAAGAGAAGAGCCGCAACCAGCGGCACCGGGTAGTCAAAGCCAAAGGAGACCAACGATGCAACGCAACACAGTCAGGAAGACCCTGGCGGCCGTGGCGGGTGCCACGGCATGCCTCAGCGCATGGGCATGGGAGCCGGCCAAGCCGGTCGAGATCGTGGTGCCGTTCAGCGCCGGTGGCGCCTCGGACCAGATGGCGCGGTCGATCCAGGGCATCATCGCCAAGCACAAGCTGATGAGCCAGCCGGTGATCGTGCTGAACAAGGCGGGTGCCAGCGGCGCCGAAGGGCTGATGGATACCAAGGCATCGCAGGGCAATCCGCACAAGCTGCTGGTGGCCTCGTCGGCGCTTTACACGGTGCCGATGGTCAGCCATCTGCCGTTCAGCTGGCGCGATCTCACGCCGGTGGCGATGATCGCGCAGGACGAGTTCGTGCTGTGGACCAATGCGGCGGCACCGTACAAGACCGTCGCGCAGTTCATCGACGCGTCCAGGGCCAGCGCGGGCAAGATCAAGGTCGGCGGCACCAGTTCCAAGCGCGAAGACCAGATCATCAGCGCGCTGGTGCAGAAGAAGACCGGCACCCGCTTTATCTACGTGCCGTACAAGGGCGGCGGCGAGGCGGCCACGCAGCTGTCGGGCCAGCATATCGACGCCAACGTGAACAACCCGTCCGAATCGATCGGCCAGTGGCGCGCCGGCGAGCATCGCGCGCTGTGCGTGTTCGCGCCGGAGCGCATGGCCTACAACGGCAAGGTCACGCAGACCCAGAGCTGGCATGACGTGCCGACCTGCAAGGAGCAGGGCCTCGACGTTCAATACCAGATGCTGCGCGTGTTCATGATGCCGGGGGGCGTGACCCCGGAGCAGCAGAAGTACTACGTGGACCTGATGCAGAAGATCGTGGCCACGCCGGAGTGGAAGGAATACCTGGAGAAGAGCGCGCTGAAGAACGAGTTCCTGACCGGCAAGGCGCTGACCGATTTCCTGGCGCGCGACGAAGCCGCGCACCGCGACATCATCAAGGAGGCCGGCTTCGTCGCCGCGCGCTGACGCTGGCGCGGATCACCAACGGGCTGCGCCGCGCGGCGCAGCCAATGGCCTGAAGCAAGGCGGGGGACAACATGGATTCACAACAGGAAACGGCGCATGCGGGCGCCGGCATCTCGGTCAAGGCGGTGGAACTGGCGATGGCGCTGTGCCTGCTGGCCGGCGCGCTGGTGGTGATCTGGAGCAACTACGGCATCGGTGCCGGCTGGGCACCGGACGGGCCGGAAGCGGGCTATTTCCCGATGCGGGTCGGCATCATCATCCTGGTCTGCAGCGTGCTGGTGGGCGTGCAGGCGCTGCGCGCGGACCGCACCGCCGTGTTCGCGACGTGGCAGCAACTGCGGCAGGTGGGCGTGATCCTGGTGCCTCTGACGGTGTATGTCGGGCTGATCGGGCTGCTCGGCATCTACGTCGCGTCGGCGGCCTTCATCGCCGGCTTCATGGTGTGGGTGGGCAAGGCGGCGTGGTGGAAGGCCGCACTGACCGGAGTCGGCATCAATGCCTTGCTGTTCTGGATCTTCGAAATCCAGTTCCGCGTACCGCTGCCCAAGGGCCCGCTCGAAGCGGCGCTGGGCTACTAGGGAGGGCGGATCATGGATGAACTCAATGCATTGATGGGCGGCTTTGCCGTGGCGCTGTCATGGCAGAACGTCGGCCTGATGTTCGTCGGCATCCTGCTTGGCATCGTGGTGGGCGTACTGCCCGGCCTGGGCGGGCCCAACGGCGTGGCGATCCTGCTGCCACTGACGTTTTCGATGGACCCGGTGTCGGCCATCATCATGCTGTCCTGCATCTACTGGGGCGCATTGTTCGGCGGGGCGATCACCTCGATCCTGTTCAATATTCCCGGCGAAGCCTGGTCGGTGGCCACCACCTTCGACGGTTACCCGATGGCGCAGCGCGGCGAGGCCGGCAAGGCCCTGACCTCGGCCTTCACCGGTTCGTGCCTGGGCGCGCTGGCCGGCGTGCTGCTGATCACCTTCCTGGCGCCGCTGGTGGCAAAGTTCGCGCTGCGCTTCGGCCCGCCCGAGTTCTTCGCGGTGTACCTGCTGACCTTCTGCAGCTTCGTCGGCATGGGCAAGGAGTCCAAGCCAAAGATCCTGATCGCGATGTGCCTGGGCTTCGTGCTGGCCGCGGTGGGCATGGACACGGTATCGGGCACGCTGCGCATGACCTTCGGCTCGACCGAGTTGCTGCGCGGCTTCGACTTCCTGGTGGCGGTGATCGGCCTGTTCGGCATCAGCGAGATCCTGATGACGATGGAAGAGGGCGTGGCCTTCCGCGGCAAGCAGGCCCGCATCGACCTGAAGGTGGTGCTGAAGACCTGGGCCGAATTGCCGCGCTACTGGCTGACCGTGGTGCGCTCGTCGGTGATCGGCTGCTGGCTGGGCATTACCCCGGGCGGTGCCACCGCGGCGTCGTTCATGGGCTATGGCGTGGCCAAGCGCATGGCGAAGGATCCCGATTCGTTCGGGCAGGGCAATGTCGAAGGGGTGGTCGCCCCCGAGACCGCCGCGCACGCGGCCGGCACCAGCGCGCTGCTGCCGATGCTGGCCCTGGGCATTCCCGGTTCGGCCACCGCCGCGGTGCTGCTGGGCGGCCTGATGATCTGGGGCCTGCAGCCGGGGCCGCTGCTGTTCGCCGAGCAGGGGCCGTTCGTGTGGGGGCTGATCGCCAGCATGTACCTGGGCAATATCGTCGGGCTGATCGTGGTGCTGTCGACGGTGCCGCTGTTCGCGGCGATCCTGCGCATTCCCTTCTCGATCATCGCGCCGCTGATCCTGGTGATCTGCGCGATCGGCGCGTACACGGTGAACGGGGCGCTGTTCGACGTCTGGCTGATGCTGGGCTTTGGCGTGGTGGGCTATGTGTTGAAGAAGCTGGACTATCCGTTGGCGCCGATGGTGCTGGCGCTGGTGCTGGGCGACCGCGCCGAGGATGCGTTCCGGCAGACCATGCTGGTGTCGTCCGGGGCGTTGGATGTGTTCTGGTCGAATGGGCTGGTCGGGTCGATTATGGGACTGGCTGTGTTCGTGCTGGTGTGGCCGGTGGTTAGTGATTTGAGGATGCGGGGCAGGAAGGGGGTTGCCTGAAGGTCGGGTCGCCGTGCCTGGCGGGCCCAACGAGCCGACCCTCCCGCCTGCTTTCTCCCCTTATGTTCCGGGAACGTGTTGGCGGTAGCCCCTTGTGATAGCGGATTCCCCCTACTCGTGATGCCCCGTACAGCACGTAGAATACTGAGCGAGCCAGGGCTCACGGGATATTCGGCCAGCAGGCCTTCCTGTTCCACGGCTCCAAACAACACTATGACTTGAGGAGAGCGACATGACCGTACGCAATTTGCCCGCAGTTGGTTTCGCAGTCCTGATGGCACTCACTTCTCTTGGAGTGAGCGCCCAGTCGGCTCAAGGATCCCAAGGCGAGGTTCCCAAAGCACCACCGACTACGGCACAAGCCAAGGCCTTGATTGCGGAGCGATTCAAGGCGGCCGATGCCAATCATGACGGCAAGCTGACCCGCGACGAAGCGCAGGCAGGCATGCCCCAGGTCTACGCGAATTTCGACAAGATTGACGCCAAAAAGAAGGGGTCTGTCACCGAACGCCAGATCGGTTCCTACTGGATGAAGAAGACCAAGGATCAGATGCAGAAGGAAGATCCGATCTGGAACTAAAGGACTGATACGCTCAGATTCAGACCTTATAAGGTGACGGAGCGGGCGGTAAGGGGCAGTACCGCTCGCTCCGAACTAACGAGCGACGGAACACGTGGCGCGCGTACCACAAACTAATAATTTCATTTATAAGCCCAAAACATTTCATATCAGATCGCCGATGCCGATCAGGTGATTGGTGAAGAAGCCGGAAACGTTGGTCAACTCAAGGTCGGCGATGTCTCACACCGTAGCAACCGGCGTAACCGGCGACCCCACGGCGCCAGGCAACCTCAACGGCGGCGCCGTCAACTGAAACCGCGTCCGCCCATTCGCCCGCAGCCAATCTGCCAGCTCACGCAAATACCACAGCTCTCCCAGCGGCAACCCCAGCTTGAACAGGCAATGGTGATGCAGCGGCAGCAATGGATGGTGCGATTCGCCGTCGGGCGCCGGGCGGGCAGGGTAGCGCTCCACCGCATAGTTATCCGCGATCAGCGCGGCGATGCCCGCGTCGGTGATCCAGTTCAGCAGCTTGTCATCACGCCCGTCGAGCGCGCAGCAACTGTGATGCAGCACGGCCTCATCGGGCTCGCGCTGCATCGACAGCACCACTTCGGCAAAGCCCGTGCGCAATAGCAGCATGTCGCCGCGCTCGACTTCCACCTTGGCGGCTTTCATCGCGCGCATCAGGTCGTCGTAGCCAATGTTGCGGAAGTCCATGCCGAACACATGCGCCAGGTCCACCAGCACGCCGCGTCCCTGCATGCCCTTGACCGCGAAGTTCTCGATGCCTAGCGCGTGCGCCGCGCTGTGGTCGTGGCCGCACGGGTGCGCCGCGAAGTTGTCGTCCTCGGCATAGTCGACCGGGCCGACGATATGCTCGTTGGCGCGGTAGCCGTTGTAGTAGACCCGCTCTGCGCGCCCATCGCCGTCGGCATCAAAGAGCGCGCCCACGTGCGCCAGCGCGTCCCATTGCGTGCTGTACTGCAGGCACATCAGTACCTGGTCGTCGCTGATCACATCGGTCGCGGCAGGATCCATCTTCGCCAGCGGGAAGTTGGTGTACGGCGAGTTGTCGCGGAAGGTCGGCCGCAGCACCGGCGGATGGCGGCGCGGATTGAGCTTGTTGCCGCCGGGGTAGTCCAGCGGCAGCGACAGGCAGAAGCTGAGCCCGGCCTGCACCTCCCGCGCGCCCTTGATGACCTGTTCGGGCCCGATCAGGTTGACGCGGCCAAGCTGGTCGTCGGAGCCGAAGTCGCCCCAGTTGGAACCTTGCGGACGTTGCTTCCAGCGCATGAGTCTTGCCTCCTGTCGGGTGGGTGGCCGCGGGAACGGCCAGGCGATGCGGAATGGAATTCGGAGCCGGGCAGCGCGGGCCGGCGCGTCGATGGGCCGATGGCTTCTGGCATGAAACCGGTTGCACCCTTATAGGACATGTTCCAGTGAACGGTCATCTTGCAGTGCAGCAGAGATTGCTTTTCTCTCTTCGGGGCGTTGCCCTACTTTATATGTTGTCGTACAACACCAGCGAAATGTGTGACACAGTACTCAATGGATTTATGGCGATTACGGGATAACCCGCAGCCGCAGAAGGGAAGAAGCCAGTAAAATGTTGTCAGACAACGTAACACATGCCCTGCTTGGATTTCTGGGACGGAGAAGATATGGCAGTAACCCCTACCGCGGCAGCGCCGGCATCGCGCCCCCTCTACATCACGATGCACGCGCACGACAATGTCGCCATCGTGGCCAATGATGGTGGGCTGCCTGCAGGCACCACCTTCCCATGCGGCCTGGTGCTGGCCGAGGCCGTCCCGCAAGGCCACAAGGTCGCGCTGGCCGCCCTGCGCGAAGGCGAGCCGGTGATCCGCTACAACGTCGTGATCGGCTACGCGCTCAGGGACCTGCCGCGCGGCAGCTGGGTCAACGAGCGCGTGATCCGCATGCCGGCCGCACCGGGGCTGGACGACCTGCCGGTCGGCACGCGCGTGACGCCGCTGCCGCGGCTGGACGGCTATACCTTCGAGGGCTACCGCAATGCCGACGGCTCGGTCGGCACACGCAACATCCTGGGCATTACCACCACGGTGCAGTGCGTCGAAGGCGTGGTGGAGTTCGCGGTGCGCCGCATCAAGGAAGAACTGCTGCCGAAGTATCCCAACGTCGACGACGTGGTCGGCCTGGAGCACACCTATGGCTGCGGCGTGGCCATCGACGCGCCCGATGCCGGCATCCCGATCCGAACCATCCGCAATATCGCGCTGAACCCCAACTTCGGCGGCGAGGTGATGATCGTCAGCCTGGGCTGCGAGAAGCTGCAGCCAGCGCGCCTGATCGGCGCCGGCACCATCCCGATCCAGAAAGCCGGCGAGCCCGACGTGGTGTGCCTGCAGGACGAGCAGCACGTGGGCTTTGCCTCGATGATCGAATCGATCATGGCCACGGCGGAAAAACATCTGGCGCGCCTGAATGCGCGCCGGCGCGAGACCTGCCCCGCGTCGGACCTGGTGGTGGGTGTCCAGTGCGGCGGCAGCGATGCGTTCTCCGGCGTCACCGCCAACCCGGCAGTGGGCTTTGCCACCGACCTGCTGGTGCGCGCCGGCGCCACGGTGATGTTCTCCGAAGTGACCGAGGTGCGCGACGGCATTGACCAGCTCACCGCCCGCGCCGCCACGCCCGAGGTGGCCGAGGCGCTGGTGCGCCAGATGGCCTGGTATGACCGCTACCTGGAGCAGGGGCAGGTCGACCGCAGCGCCAACACCACGCCCGGCAACAAGAAGGGAGGCCTGTCCAATATCGTCGAAAAGGCGATGGGCTCGATCGTCAAGTCCGGCACCGGCCCGATCCACGGCGTCAGCGGCCCTGGCGAAAAGGTCACGCAGAAGGGCCTGATCTACGCCGCCACGCCCGCCGGCGACTTTGTCTGCGGCACGCTGCAACTCGCCGCCGGCATGAACCTGCACGTGTTCACCACCGGGCGCGGCACGCCGTACGGGCTGGCCGAAGTACCGGTGATCAAGGTCTCCACCCGCAATGACCTGGCGCGGCGCTGGCACGACCTGATGGACGTCAACGCCGGCCGCATCGCCACCGGCGAAGCCACCATCGAGGAAGTGGGCTGGGAGCTGTTCCACACGCTGCTGGCCGTGGCCAGCGGCAAGAAGTCATGGGCGGAGCATTGGAAGATCCGCAATGCGCTGGTGTTGTTTAATCCGGCGCCGGTGACTTGAAGGCTGGGTTTACTGGGGCGATGCGTGGCCACGCAACGGCTTCAGCAAATACGCCAGCCCGTTGTGATCCAGTTCATGCATCAGGGCCAGCAGCGCGCCGATCTGTCCCGGCGGAAAGCCTTCGCGCGCGAACCAGTTCAGGTAGTTGCCCGGGAGGTCGGCGATCAGCGTGCCCTTGTGCTTGCCAAAGGGCATGGTGACGGTGACCAGGCGTTTCAGGGCGTCGGCGTCGAAGTCGGTCATGGGAGCAAGCCAGGCGGAAAGCGCCACGCTACCACAGTGGCGCTGGCGATAACGGAACTCAGGCAGCGCGTGGACGCGCGTGGGCAGAGGCGGCGGTTGCCTCCGCCACGGCGGCGCGCACGCATTCGGCCAGCAATTCCGAGGCACGGGACCGCGTGGCGCGCGCCGCGCGCGCGATCACCAGCGGCTGGCGCACGGTGTCTTCCCGTATCGGTTTCTCCACCACGGCGGTGATCTGGGATGACGCGGGCGCCTGAGTGATCAGCAGCGCCACGCCCAGGCTATTGGCGACCATGCCGCGTGCCAGTTCCAGCGAGGTCGCGCGGTAACGCACCTCGGGCTGGAGCCCGTATTGCCAGAACGGCGCCATCAGGAATTCGCGGCTGTGCGGCAGGTCGATCAGAATCAGCGGCTCCTGCGCCAGTTCGTGCAGCGAGATGCTGCCACGGCGCCGTGCCAGCCGCGAGCCCGCGGGCACCAGGCCGTAGGGCCGCAACTCGGCCAGCAATTCGCGCTCGAGGTCGTCGGGCATGCCGACGTCGTAGCTCAGCGCCAGCTCGATCTGGCCGCCATGCAGCCAGTCTTCCAGCTGGGCCAGGTCACCCTCGACAAAACGCACCGCCAGATTCGGATAACGCTCGCGCGCCAGGCGCAGCAGCACCGGCAGGTAGACCGGCGCCAGCGTGCGGAAAACCCCGATCTGCACTTCGCCGGCCGCGCCGTCGCCGCTCTTGTCGACTTCGAACGCCGTGGCCGCTCCCAGGATGTGGCGGGCTTCGGCCAGCTTGCGCACGCCGAAGCGGGTCAGGGTCATGCGCGCGCCGGCGTCGCGGGCAAACAGGGCGTCCTCGAACAGCGTTTCCAGCTCCCGGATGGCGACGGAGATCGACGGCTGCGAAACGTTGAGCAGCCGCGCCGCCGCCGTGGTGCTGCCGGTTTCCGCGGTCGCGGCGAAATAGCGCAACCGCCGTAGCGAGATGCGGGAGACAGGCATCAGGAAATCCTATAGGTGCTAGTCGAATTCCATATTTTACTTGATAGCTTGCGCTGCGCAGAATCGAGCCACTGAAACGCAAGCCATGCGCTTGCACGCCATCGAGGAGCAAGCCTTGGACCATTCCAGCGATTCCAGCCATTCCGACCTGCCGCTGGCCGGCATCCGCGTGATCGATTTTTCGCGGGTGCTGGCGGGCCCCTATTGCACGGCGCTGCTGGGCGACCTGGGTGCCGAGGTGATCAAGGTGGAGCCGCCGGGCGGCGATGACTACCGCGCCGTCGGGCCCTTCGTCGACGGCAGCAGCGGGCTGTTCGCAGCGATGAACCGCAACAAGCAGAGCATCGTCATCGATTTGAAGACGACGGCGGGGCTGGAGCTGGCCCGCGCGCTGTGTGCGCGTTCCGACGTGGTGGTGGAGAACTTCCGGCCGGGCGTGGCGGAGAAGCTCGGCATCGGCTATGAGGCGCTGCGGGCGCTGAATCCGTCGCTGGTCTACGCGAGCGTGTCGGGCTTCGGCCAGACCGGGCCGGAATCGCACCGGCCGGCCTACGACATCATCCTGCAGGCGATGTGCGGGCTGATGGATGCCACCGGCGCGCCCGACGGTGCGCCGACCATGCTCGGCGAGGCGGTCTCCGATGCGGTCAGCGGGCTCTTTGCCTCATGGGGCGTGCTGGCGGCGCTGCTGGCGCGCGAGAAGAACGGGCGCGGCACGCATGTCGATGTCTCGATGTTCGACGCCACGCTGAGCCTGAGCGCGACGCTGGTCGCGCGCTATGCCGCCACCGGGCGGGCGCCGCAACGGGTGGGCAACCGCCATCCGTCGTCCGCGCCGTTCGGCGTGTACCGCGCCGCGGACGGCTTCTACGTGGTGGCGGTGCTCAACAACAAGCTGTTCCACACGCTGGCCCAGACCATCGGCTGCCCGGAGATGGCGCACGACCCGCGCTTTGCCGACGACGAATCGCGCTGCCGCTTCGAGCCCGCGCTGCGCGCCGGGCTGGAAGCGTGGTCGTCAGGCCTGACCGTCGCCGAGGTGAACCGCCTGCTGGGCGCGGCGGGCATTCCGGTCGCGCCGATCCGCAATGTCAGGCAGGCGCTGGAGAGCGAGCAGGCCGTCCATCGCGGCCTGCTGACCGAAGTGGCCGGGCCGGACGGTCGCACCGTGCGGCTGCCGTCGCAGCCGGTGAAGTTCTCGGGGTATGGCCCCAACCGTGTCACGCCTGCGCCCGAGTTGGGGCAGCACACCGGGGCCATCCTGGCCGCGCACGATTTCAGCAAGGAGACACAACATGCCTAATATGCTTAAGCGACTGGGGGTCGAGCCGGGCGACCTGGAAATCGCCGATGCCATCGCCCGCTACGCGCAGATCGAGCTGGCGCCGAAGGCGGCCGAAGTGGACCGCGCGGAAACGTCCACCACGCGCTATGTGCCGCAACTGGCCGAACTTGGCCTGATGGGGATGAACCTGCCGGAACGCTGGGGCGGCACGGAGACTTCGCCGGTGGCGCTGATCCTGTCGCTGGTGGAGGTTGCCAAAGCCTGCGCTTCGACGTCATCGATGCTCGGCGCGCACTACCTGGCCACCGATTCCATCCTGATCGGCGGCGATGACAGCCAGCGCGCACGCTACCTGCCCGACGCGGCGGCCGGCACCCGGCTGGGCGCGTTTGCGCTGACCGAGCCGCGCGCCGGTTCCAACCCGGCCGACATGGCCACGCGCGCCACGCCGGAAGGCGAGGGCTACCGGCTGCGCGGGGTCAAGCACTTTATCTCCAACGCCGAGGCGGCGGACTTTATCGTGGTCTATGCCAAGACCGACCCGGCCGCGGGCACGCGCGGCATCAGCGCCTTCGTGGTCGATCGCCGCGGCGACGGCGTGCAGGTGGCGCCGGCGGAGAAGCTGATGGGCATCCACGGCGCGCCGGCCCATGAAGTGGCGCTCGACTGCTTCGTGCCCGCGGCCAACCGGCTCGGGCCGGAGGGCACGGGATTCCGCACCGCGATGAAGGTGCTCGACAACAGCCGGCTCGACGTTGCCGCCACCAGCCTGGGCATCGCCGAGGCGGCGCTGGCCTGCGCGGTGGACTGGGCCCGGCAGCGCCAGGTGGGCGGCGAGCCGCTGGCACGCAAGCAGGGCCTGCAATGGATGTTCGCGGACATGCGCACGCGGCTGGAGGCGGCGTGGCTGCTGACGCTGCAGGCCGCGGCGCGTCGCCGCGACGGCGAGCCCTTTACCGAGCAGGCGTCGATGGCCAAGCTCTATGCGTCGGAAATGGTGGGCTTCGTCACCGATGCCGCGCTGCAGATCCACGGCGGCTACGGCTTCACGCGCGAGATGCCGCTGGAACGGCTGGTGCGCGATGCGCGCATCCTGCGCATCTACGAGGGCTCGTCGGAAATCCAGCGGACGGTGATCGCGCGCGCGGTGCTGGGGTAGGCGCCGCCGGACGTCCGGCGGCGCGGATCAAGGCGTTTCCGGAGTATCAGGCGTCGCCGGCGTTGCCGGTTCCTGTGCCTCGGCAGGCGCCTCGGCTGACTCCGCCGCAGCCGGAGCGGCGGGCGCTGCAGCGACTGCAGGCGCTGCAGCCTTGGCCTTCTGGCGCGCGGCGCCGGCGCGGCGCGCTTTCAGTTGCTGGGCGCGCTTGGCATCCGCCAGGGTAACCACGCCGGCCTCGTTGCCGTCCAGGTCCAGCCGCTTGGCGCCTTCCACCATGCACGACCAGTAGCGCGCGCCGCTGCACCAGGTGCGGATCGCCTCGCGCAGCTCGGCCTCGTCCAGGCCTAGCTTGGTCGCATGCTGGGTCAGGTCTTCGAAGGTGCCGATCTTCAGCGGCACCTTGGGGGCCGGGTTCTTGGGGAAGGCCTTGGGGAAGTGCTTCTGCAGCCGGGCAATGGAATGCACCACCGGATCGACCTGCTTGGCCGGCGCCGCGGCAGGCGCCGCGCGGCGGCCCTTGGCGCCCGCGGGGGTGTCCGCACCGGCGCCGGTACGCTCGCCGTCACGGGGGCGCTTCGGCGCGCCCTTGGATGCGCCCTTGGACGCGTCGCCGGTTGTGCCGCTGGTCGTGCCGCTGGTCGCGCCTTTGCGCGGGCCCTTGCGCTCGCCCTTCCTGGATTCGGCGGCCGCCTTCTTGGCGAGTTGGTCCCTGAGTGCTGCCAGTTGTTCGAAGCCCATGATGTCTGCCGTTGTGTGAACCGGGATTGTATCAAGGCCGGGCGGCGGACATACCCCGCGGCATCGGGCGGCTTCCGCCGCGGGCGAAGCACACGGCGCCTAAGGCCTGGCGCGGGCCTGGACCGCGAAGGTCCGCCACTCACGGAACACGGCATCCAGGCAGGCGGCCGTGTCGCAACGGTCACGCTTGTTCCGGAACGCGGCGATGTCTGCCTCGGTGATCGCGCCCGCCTTGAGCAGCCGTTGCTGGTCGGCGTAAATGCGCTGGTAGCCCATGGAAAACAGCGCGGATTCGCAGACCAGTCGCTGCGCCTGGGTGGCAACGGCCGGTTTGGCGGACGGATCGCAATCGATATCGGTGGCCCGGGCGGTGCCCAGGCAGATCACGCCGGTTACGGCCACGCAAAGGCGGGCGAAGGGGGAGAGGGAAGGACAGCGGTTCATGGCGGGCTTGCGGAAGCCGCCGGGCCAGGCCCGGCGAGTTGCCCGCCATGTTACAGCGCAACCGGCCCGCAGGCTTGCCGCGGGGCCGCCGGCATCACATCCTGCCCTTCCAGGGCACCAGCCACTTGGCCAGCTTGCGCATCAGCAGGTCGAACACGTAGGCGATCAGCCCGATCAGCACGATGCCCATGATCACCACGTCGGTGCGCAGGAAGTTGGAGGCATTGAGCACCATCTGGCCCAGCCCGGCCGTGGCCGCCACCATCTCGGCGGCGACCAGCGTGGTCCAGCCGAAGCCGATGGCGATGCGCATGCCGGTCAGGATATCGGGAAGGGCCGCCGGGATCACCACGTGGCGCACCACCTGCCACGGGCTCGCGCCCATCGAATAGGCGGCGTTGATCTGCTCGATCGTGACCGAGCGCACCCCGGCCTGTGCCGACATCGCCAGCGGGGCGAAGCAGGCCAGGAAGATCAGCAGCACCTTGGAGGTCTCGTCGATGCCGAACCAGATCACGATCAGCGGCAGGTAGGCCAGCGGCGGCAGCGGGCGGTAGAACTCGATCGGCGGATCGAAGATGCCGCGGGCGATGCGCGACACCCCCATCATCACGCCGATCGGCACCGCGGTGGCGACCGCCAGCGCGAAGGCGCCGAACACCCGCAGCATGCTGGCGGCGAAATGCTCGGTCAGCGGCTGGCCGCCCTGCAGGTTGCCCTGCCAGGCATCGATGAAGGCGGTGAAGATCGACTCGGGCGTCGGCAGGAACAGCGGCGGCAGCCAGCGCAGGTGGCTGGCCAGCCACCATAGCGCCAGCAGCAGCACCACGGTGATGGTGGAAATGCGCGAGCTGGACCCTTCGCCCGGCAGGCGGTAGCCCGACACGGTCTTCATGGGGCGGCTGGCCGCGGCCGGGGTCGCCGCGGCGGCAGGCGGCGGTTCGATGCGTTGGACGGTGGCGGACATCTGCGTCTCCTCAGGCAGTGGCATGGATCAGGTCGACGATCTCTTCGCGGTAGCGGATGAATTCCGGGTCGGACTTGACCGCGCGGGCGTCGCCGCATTCGATGAAGCGGCGCGCGAACGGCAGTTCATAGGTGTGGGCGATGCGTCCGGGCGAAGGCGTCATCACGATCAGCCGCGTGGCCAGAAACAGCGCCTCTTCCACGCTGTGCGTGATGAAGAAGACGATCTTCTGCTCGCTTGCCCACAGCTTCAGGATCAGCGCCTGGATCGACTCGCGCGTGAGCGCGTCGAGCGCGCCCAGCGGTTCGTCCATCAGCATGACCGCCGGATCGCAGGCGAGCGCGCGGGCAATCCCCACGCGCTGCTGCATGCCGCCCGAGAGCTGGTAGACCGGCTTGGCGGCGACGCTTTCCAGCCCGACCGCGGCCAGCTTCTCATGGGCGATGCGCAGCCGCTCGGCGTGGGACACGCCGCGCAGGCGCAGGCCAAGCGCAACGTTGTCCTCGACGCTGAGCCATGGCATCAACGCATGCTTCTGGAACACCACGCCGCGCTCGGCGCCGGGGCCGTGCACGGGCTTGCCGCTCAGCCGGATCTCGCCCTCCGACGGCTCCATGAAGCCTGCAATGCATGACAGCAGGGTGGTCTTGCCGCAGCCCGAGGCACCCAGCGCGACCACGAAATCGCCGCGCTCCATGGTGAGATTGACCTGCGACAGTGCCAGCGTCTTCGCGCCGCCGGCCGTGCCGTAGTTGACACTGACATTATCGATTTCGAGTTGGTACATGATGGGCTTCCGCAACAGGATCGACGGGACCGCCGCATGAAAGAGGGGGAGCGGCGGCCAGCTTCAGCAACTGGGGTGCGTGGTCAGCGCAGCGCCCGCCTGGCCCATTCCGCGTTGACGCCGGGGCCATAGTCCGGCAGCACGGTCTGGATGGTGCCCTGCTCCTTGAGGAACTGCGCCGCGGACTGCAGCGCGCGCGCCGCGCCGCCGCCGAGCCAGCGCTCGGAGACCTGTTCCTGCAGCGTGGGGAAGCTGTACAGCGCCATGCTGGCGGGCACGGTCTCGGGCTTGGCGCCGGAGACCTTGGCCACGGCCTTCACCATGGGCGAATCGGCTGTCCACGACGCCTTGTTCTTGCGGTAGTTTTCATCCGCCGCGGCCAGCACGCGCACCAGCTTGACCATGAAGTCGGGGTTCTCGCGCGCGAACTTCTTGTTGGCGATCATGCCGTCGAAGGTCGCCTTGCCGGTGTCGGCGGCGATCTGTCCCGAGGTGGTCAGCACCGTGCCGGACTGCTTGAGCTTGGCCAGCACCGGATCCCAGATGAAGGTGGCGTCGATATCGCCGCGTTCCCATGCGGCGGCCACCTCGGGCGGGCGCATATTGACGATGCGCACGTCCTTCGGATTGATCTTCGCGCGCTCCAGTGCGACCAGCGTGTGGTAGTGCGTGGTCGACACGAACGGCACGCCGACGCGCTTGCCCTTCAGGTCGGCGACGCTGGCGATCTTGCTGCCATTGCGCGCGACCATGGCTTCGGCCGCGTTGATGTCGTCCAGGATCCAGAACAGCTCGACATCGAGTCCTTGCGACAGTGCCGAGGCGATCGGCGAGGTGCCGGCTTCGCCGATGGCGATCTGGCCCGAGGCCATGGCGCGGATCACATCGCCGCCGCCGCCGAACTGCCGGAACGAGATCGTGTAGCCGGTCTGCTTTTCCAGCTCCTTCATGTCCTGCGCATAGCGCCAGGGCACGACCATGTCCTGGTAAGCAATCACTACATTCTTGCTTTGGGCCTGCACGGTCGGTGCGGCCGGCGCCAGCGCCGCCGCCAGGGCGAAATACATCGCGATCTGCTTGATCCACCGCATGGTTGTGCTCCTCGGATGAGAAATGGGTTTGGGGGTCACGGCTTTATAGGTGAGCCCGATTCCGGGCCTATAGGACCAGTTGCCGAAATTCGGTGGGACCAGAACCGGCCGCGCGCGCGCAGGCCGCGCCGGGCCGCGGGGAGCGGTGGCGCGGGGCTGCGTCAATCATGGAATTCCTGTACCGGCGGCGGCCGGCGCCAGGGCCGCGCCAGCGCCGCTTGCGGCGTCAACGCGCCGGGCGCGGGCGCTCAGGCGCTCAGGGAGAACCCGGAGTCAAAGGTCTGCCGCACATCGAGCCGCTGCCTGAGCAGCCCGGCCTTCAGGTAGAAATCGGCGGTGCGCTGCTGCTCGGCGATCAGCGCCGCGTCGATGCTGCGCCACTGCGTGCGGCGCCGCTCGAACTGCAGCCGCGCCGCTTGCGGCGAGATGCCGATGATGCGGGCCAGCGCCGCCGAGAACTCCGGCACATGCTGGTAGGACCAATGCTGCGCGCGCACCACGCGGTGCAGGAAGTCCTGCAGCACCGCGCGCTTGCTTGCCAGCGCGGCGTCGGTCGCGGCCAGGTAGCTGAGGCCGGACCACAGCCCGCGGCCGTTGACCAGCACGCGTGCGTGCTGGCTGGTTTCGGCCATCGCGGTATAGGGTTCCCACGTGGCCCAGGCATCGATCGAGCCGCTGCTCAGCGCCAGCTTGGCATCCGCGGGCGGCAGGAAGCGCAGGTTGGCATCGTCCGGTTTCAGTCCGGCCGATTCCAGCGCCTTGAGCGCGATCAGGTGCCCGATCGAGCCACGGTTGGTGCCGATGCTCTTGCCTTTCAGGTCGACCGCCTGCCGCAAGGGCGAGTCGGGCCGCACCAGCACCGCGGTGCCGTAGGGGTCAGAGCGGTTGGCACCGATCAGCCGGATGCGCGTGCCGGCGGCCAGCGCGAAGATGGCCGGCGCATCGCCGATCGGGCCGCTGTCGACCGCGCCCGCGTTGAGCGCCTCGGCCAGCGGTGCCGCGGCGGGGAACTCGGTCCACTGGATGTCATAGGCCAGGCCCTCGAGCGCGTTGGCGGATTCGAGCAGCGCGCGCAGGCCGCCCTTCTGGTCGCCGGCCTTCAGCACCGGGCGGACCTGTGCATGCGCATCGCCGGCGGCGAAGGTGGTGAAGGAGAGGAGGGGGCCGGAGGCAAGCGCAGCCGTGGCGGCGGCGCCGTGGCGCAGGAACTGGCGTCGGGAAGCGGTCATGGCTTTCGGGGCGTTTGGGATGTTCGGGGTGTTCAATATCGGAACCCCCGAACGTACGCGCGCTGCGCCCCCATACCAACGAATAAATCCGCGCTTCGATATGCGCGGTACGCGGCGGGCAGGGCCGCCGCGGATGCGCTCAGTCGAGTCCGGTGGACTCGGCGGGATCCCGTTGCGAACGGATGTCCTCCGGACTGAGCAGGATATAGCCGAGCGACTTGAGCAGCTGCACGGCCTCCAGTTCGGCGTCGAGATACACCGGGCGTTCCGGGGTGCGCGCGTGCTGCGCTGGCAGCGGCCACGGGGCGCTGCCGGGCGCGGCCAATGGCGCAAGCGGCGCCGTGTCCTGCAGCCAGCGCGCGGTCAGGATGCGGCAGTGCTCCAGGTTGGGTTTCCACGATACGTCGACGGCCGCATTGAACCGGCCGGTGCAAAGGCGCAGCCGCTTCAGCGCTTTCAGCCAGCCGACGAAGGCGTCGGGCTCGGCCGGCTGGTAGCCGCGCAGCAGGGTCGCGAGATAGTCCTGCGCCGTGCCGCCGTCGAGCGCCGGGTCGTCGTCGAGCAAGGCAATTTCAAGCGCCACGTGCTTGCGGCCGTCGTGGTCATAGATGGTGCATTCGCCATCGACCACGCCTTCGCGCAGCAGCTCGCACAAGAGCGCCCACGCCCTGGGGTTCTTGTCGAGCCGGCTTTCCAGCGTGGGGTCGATGCGGGCGAGCAGTTCCGGCATGGTGCGCACCTCGCCGGACTGGGCCGCCGCCGCGAACGCCATCGCGTTGGCGGAAGGCTTGTCCCCGTGTGCAATTCGTTGCAGCGAGGCATCCTTGAGTTCGCCGATTTCGGCGGCGGTGTCTACCGCGTGCATCCACGCATAGTCTTCCAGGCTGGCGCACAGCTTGCGCGCAGCGCGCGCCAGCTGGCCCGCCAGCGACTGGACAAAACCGGTGCATAGCGCGCAGCGGCATTCGAGCCGGCCCGCGTGCAGGAAGCCGGCATAGAGCCGCTCCTGGTGTCCGCAATGCGCGCATTCGAGCGAAAAGCCGCCCTGGCGCACCGGCCGCTGCGATGCCAGCAAACCATCGACCTGGTACTGCGCCCGGCCGCCGCAGCATGGGCACAGCCATTGCAGCTTGTGCGCGCCATCGCGCGCGGCGGCGGCGCGCTCGAACTGGCGCGCGATGGCGCTGCGCGGGATGCCCTGGGCGCGCCCGACCACATCGGCGCAATAGCCCCAGTAGCAGTACGAGTGGGCCAGCGCGGCCTGGTCCGCGGACAGTTGCCGCAGTGCCGGCAGCACGGGCGGGCTGCGGCGGATCTCGGGCGCGAGGGCGTCGATCAGCTCCGGCCCGCCCGGCATCGCGGCCTCGAGCGCGGCGCGGCTTTGCTCCAGGAAATCGGGTACGTAGACCCGGCGGATGAAGTCCTCGTTCTCCAGCCAGAACAGGTGGCCCGGAAGCGCTTCCAGTGCCTCGATGCCGTCCCTGACTTCTGTCATGCCGGCGCAGGCGAGAAACGTGAACGGCTTACTAAACAGGAATTGGTCTGTCATGTTGTCGTCAACGGCGTATCTCGCCCACGAGCCCCCACATGCTCGTGTGCGATCGACTCACCCCGTGACCAGGCCAAGGCAACGCGCGGAAGGCGCCAGCTGGCAGCGCGCTTCCCCGCTTTGGGGGACTTGCCCCTTGTTGTTGTTCAGTTCATGCGAATGCTGCGCGGATTTTTATCCGTCGCATTGGACAGCATAGGCGACACGGCGGTTTCGATACAGGGGAATCGAGAAGCATTGCGCAATGCCCCGCGCTACGGATGTGGCGCTTGCAGTGATGATCTCGGCGCCCGGAAGCCGCTGGCGACACGACCTGGCAAGTCCGCGTCGCCGACATGTCGCTTACAGTGGCGCAGGTTGGGGCGGTGCCGCGGTGGCAGTCGCCGCAGGCTTCCTGCCGCCGCCGCTGTAGGCGAAGTACTTCGCCTTGGCGCCCCTGGCCCAGTAAGCCACGGTGAAGTGCTTGCTGTCGCGCCCGTAGAGCAACTCCAGGCTGCCATTGGCGGCGCTCCATTCGGCATAGCCGTTCTCCGCCGTGCCTTCGGTCTTGCGCACGGCGGCATAGCGCTCGTCCAGCTTCCTGCGCACCTCTTCCATGGCAGGGCGCTCGAAGGTCATGGTGACCAGCGCCACCGCATCCTGCGCATCGCAGTTCAGCACCACGCGCGACAGGCCGGGCAGATGGAAGCGCTCGAGGTGCTTCAGTTCCACCGTATCGCCGCCGGCCCATTCGGAGGTGCCGGTCCTGGCATGGTTCTGCGGCGGTGACAGGCGCGAGCATTTGGCCTTGCCGAGTTCCAGGCCCAGCGGCGCCGCGGTATTGCCGGCCGGCTCGGGCTGGGCCGCGCTGGTTGCGGCGTGGACGGAAACGGAGGCCAGTAGTGCGGCGCAGAGCAGGGGAAACTGCTTCATCTTGAGGCGGGTAAGAACTTTCACGTGATGGAATCGGGTTAGATGCGAGATTCTAAGGCCTTCTTGCCCGGATTTTTTCCCGCTTTCGCGTGTTTTCGTCTGAACGGGTGAGGCGACGCTATGACGTCGCCCGCGCCGGCATCCAACGCCGCGTGCCGGCCCAGAACCCCAGCGCCAGCAAGCTGACCCCCGCGCCCAGCAAGCACACGCCACGCCAGCCGGCAACGTCGTAGGTGGCCGTGGTGGCAAGCGCGCCCAGGCCGCTGCCGGTCGCGTAGAACAGCATGTAGGCGCCGACCAGCCGGCTGTGCGCGGTGGCGTCGGCGCGGAAGATCATGCTCTGGTTGGTGACGTGGATGGCCTGGCCGCCCAGGTCGAGCAGCACGATGCCAAGCGCGAGCGGCCACAGCGAGGCGCCAAGCCATGACAGCGGCAGCCATGCGGCCACCAGCAGCACAAGGGCCGCGAAGGTGGTGCGCTGGCCGAGGCCCTGGTCGGCCCAGCGCCCCGCGCGCGCCGCGGCCAGCGCACCGGCCGCGCCGACCAGCCCAAATGCGCCGATGGCAGTGTGCGACAGCTGGTAGGGCGGTGCGCTCAGCGGCAGCACCAGCGCGCTCCAGAAGATATTGAACGCGGCGAACATCAGCAGCGCGATCATGCCGCGGATCTGCAGGACCCGGTCGCGGCGCAGCAGCGCGAGCATCGACCACACCAGGCTGGCATAGCGCATCCGCTGCGCGGGGCCGGGCAGCACCGGCAGCGAGCGCCACAGCAGCAGGGCCAGCACCAGCATGGCCGCGGCGGCGCAGACGTAAACGCTGCGCCAGCCGGCCAGGTCGCTGACGCCGCCGGCGACCACGCGCGCCAGCAGCAAGCCGGCAAACACGCCGCCCTGCGCGGTGCCGACCACGTGCCCGCGTTCCCGCGGCGCTGCCGCGGCGGCCGCATAGGCGATCAGCCCCTGCGTCATGGCGGTGCCGAGCAGGCCGGTCAGCAGCATCCCCGCCAGCAGCAGCGGGACCGATGGCGCCAGCGCCACCATGGCCAGCGCGCCGGCCAGCGCCAGCACCTGCGCCAGCATCAGGCGGCGGCGCGGCAGCAGGTCGCCGAGAGGCACCAGCAACAGCAGCGCCAGTGCGCAGCCGGCCTGGGTGGCGGTGACCACGCCGCCGATGGCGGCGGCACCGATGTGGAATTCCGCCATCAGCGCGTCCAGCAGCGGCTGCGCGTAATAGACGTTGGCCACGCTCAGCCCGCTGGCGCAGGCGAACAGCAGCACCGCGGCGCGCGGCAGCGGTGCGGGCAAGGCCGCGGGGTGGGGGGTGGGCGATGCCAGGTCCGGCGCGCGCGAGCAGGTTTCCATATCGCTTCCAAGTGGTTGCAAATCAAAACCAGTTGAAGCGTAAGGCTACTAGTTTTAAAATGCAACCACTTTGACAGCGGGCGATGCGCCCAAGGCTAGCCAGACATGGTCACCCGCAAGGACCCGAGCGAAGACACCTGCCCCGTGGCGCGCGCGCTGGCGCTGGTTGGCGACCGCTGGTCGCTGATGATCGTGCGCGATGCCTTCGACGGCATGCACCGCTTCAGCGATTTCCAGCGCAGCCTGGCAGTGGCGCGCAATATCCTGTCCGACCGCCTGCGGCGGCTGGTGGAAGCCGGCATCCTGGCGACGCGGCCCGCCTCGGACGGCAGTGCCTACCAGGAGTACGTGCTGACGGAAATGGGGGAGAGCCTGTTCCCCATCATGGTGGCGTTGCGCCAGTGGGGAGAACACCACCTGTTCGCGCGCGGCGAGCGCCGCTCGCAACTGGTGGAAAAGCGCACCGGCAAGCCGGTGCCGCCGATGATGCCGCGCGCCGGCGACGGCAAGGCGCTGTCGCACGACGAGGCGGAGGTGCGCAAGCCGCGCTAGGCGCGGGCCTGCGCCCTGGCGTTCAACTGCCGCGATAGGTGCCGAAGCTCCACGGCGAACACAGCAGCGGCACATGGTAGTGCTGCGCGGCATCCGCGATGGTGAAGCGCACCGGCACGATGTCGGCGAACACGTCGGGGGTGCGGAAGTAATCCGCCACCCAGAAGCGCAGCTCGAACTCGCCGGTGCGCGCCTGCGCCGGCGGCAGCATCGGCGCGTCGGTGCGCCCGTCGTGGTTGGTGCGGGTGCGCGCGAGCAGCCGGGGCGGCTGCACCGCGACGTCGAACAACTCGACCTGCATGCCGGCCACCGGGCGGCCCAGCGATACGTCGAGCACATGGGTGCTGATACCTGCCATGATGCGATCTCTCCGGGTTTGGCCGCGCGCTCAGCTGCCGCGGTAGTAGTTGTAGCTCCACGGCCCGAACAGCACGGGCAGGTGGATGCGCTGGCCTGCGTCGGTGACGCGCACGCGCAGCGGGATCTTCGACAGGAACGACGGTTGCGGCAGGCTGGCCTTGCGCGCGGCGAAGTATTCGTCGGCGTGCAGGATCAGTTCATAGGTGCCGGTGCGGTAGCTGTCGCCGATCAGCAGCGGCGGCTCGCTGCGGCCGTTGGCGGCCAGCGTGACGGTCTGCAGCGGCACGCGCTGGCCATGGTCGATGCGGAACATCTCCACGCGCATGCCGGCCGCGGGCGTGCCGTGGTAGGTGTCGAGCGCATGCAGCGTCAGGCGCGGGCTCAGGCCGCCTTGCTGCACCGGCGCCGCGGTCTGGTTGGGCGCGTCCGGCGTGGCGCCCCAGCCGGTGCCGGCCAGCAGCGCGCCGCCACCCAGCGTCATCGACTGCAGCGCGAAGCGCCGGCGCGCGGGATCAAAGGTATGGTCGTCCATCTCAGGCTCCTTGACGGGCAGACTTGCCGCGCAGCTGGCGGATGCCCACCAGCACCAGCACCGCGGCCAGCACTTCGATCACTGCCACAAGGTACAGCCCGGAGGTCAGCTTGCCCGTGGTGTTCTTGACCAGCCCCATCACGTACGGCGCGCCGAAGCCGGCCAGGTTGGCCACCGAGTTGATCAGCGCCACGCCCACCGCGGCGGCGCTGCCGGCCAGGTAGCGGTTGGGCAGCTGCCAGAACACCGGGATCGCGCTCATGGTGCCGACCAGCGCGGCGGTCATCGCCAGCAGCGCGATCACCGGCGACAGCACCTGCGCGCCCAGCAGCACGGCCAGCACGGCCATGGCACCGCCCCCGACCAGCGCCGCGCCGCTGAAATGCCAGCGCACTTCATTGCGGCGGTCGGAATGCGCGCCGTTGAGGATCATGCCGGCGGCGCCGCACAGGTAGGCCACCGCGGCGATCCAGCCCACCGCCATCGGCGTGGTGAAGCCCACGTCCTTGATGATGGTCGGGATCCAGAAGGTCAGCGTCGAGTTGGCGCACAGCAGGCAGAAGAAGATCGCGATCAGCAGCCAGACCTTGGGGTTGGTGAAGAGCGTGCGCCAGTCGTGGCCGCGCTCGCCCATGGCGGCGTGGTCGCGCTTGAGCGCGTCCTGCACCACGCGCTTCTCGGCGTCGGACAGCCAGCGTGCCTGCTCGGGCTTGTCGGTCATGTAGAACCAGGCAAAGATGCCGGCCAGCACCGACGGGATGCCCTCCAGGATGAACAGCCACTGCCAGCCGTGCATGCCGTTGACACCCGCCATGCCGGTCATGATCCAGCCTGCCAGCGGGCCGCCCAGCACGCCGGCGATGGCCGATGCAGACATAAAGGTGCCGAAGGCGCGCGCGCGGCGCTGCGACGGGTACCAGTAGGTCAGGTACAGGATCACGCCGGGGTAGAAGCCGGCCTCGAACGCGCCCAGCAGGAAGCGCAGGATGTAGAACTGCGTGGGCGTGGTGACGTAGCTCTGCAGCATGCAGATCACACCCCAGCAGATGGTGATCCGCATGATCGTCTTCTTGGCGCCGATCTTCTGCAGCAGCATGTTCGACGGCACTTCGAAGAAGAAGTAGCCCAGGAAGAAGATGCCCGCGCCCAGCCCGTACACGGCCTCGCTAAAGCGCAGCGCGTCCAGCATCTGCAGCTTGGCGAAGCCGATGTTGACGCGGTCCAGCCACGCCAGCACCCACAGCACCCCGAGGAAGGGCAGCAGGCGCCAGGTTACCTTGCGGTAGACGCTGTCCTCGGCGTCTTCGGCGGTGCCGGCGAAGACCGGTACGCCTTGTTTCGTGATCGACATGATGTCTCCTGTCTTGTGGTGTTCTGCCAGGCCGGAGCCTGGTGGCGGTGCATGCGGTCCGCCGGGTTGGGAGCAAGTATATGAATGGCCCGCCGATGCGAAACGAGGGGGCTGGTATAGGCCCCATAGCAGCGCCGATATGGGCCGCCATCCCTTGCCTGGCGCGGGTTTGCGGGCCTCCACGGCGGCTGCCGCCGGACCTATGGATTACCCTGATCGGCCCGCCGCGGCGATGCCACGCGCGCGGCATGGCGGCGCTTGCCCGGGTTCCACCGGTTGCCGTGCGGTGCGCGACACGCTACAAAGTCGCCATGGCCCGGCATGCCGGCATCGCCGCGAGCGGCGGCAGCCGCACCCGCCATGCTTTTCTTATTCCCTTAGCCACGGACCCAACATGATTCGCGCCGACGACCCGTTCGACACCTACCTGCTGCGCGTGCTGTGCATCCTGATCGCCGAGCAGAGCGTGTCGCGCACGGCGATCCGCCTGAACCAGTCGCAGCCGGCCATCAGCGCCGCGCTCAAGCGCCTGCGCGCGATCTTCAACGACCCGCTGCTGACGCGTGAGAAGAACGTGATGGTGCCGACCGAGCGCGCGCTGCAGCTGGCGCGCAACGCGCAGGCCGCGCTCAGCGCGCTCGACAACCTGCTGGTGTCCGATGAGCGCTTCGACCCGGCCACCACCGAGCAGAGCTTCGTGGTGGCGATGCCGGACTACCTGGCGCCGCCGTTCTTTGCGCATGTGGTGCGCGCCGTGCGCCGCGCCGCGCCGCATGCGCGGCTGTCGGCGCTGCCGCTGGGGACCAGCTTCGACTATGAGCAGGCGCTGTCGGCGGGCGCGGTCGATATCGTGATCGGCAACTGGCCCAATCCGCCCGAGCACCTGCACCTGTCGGTGCTGCTGGAAGACGAGGTGGTGTGCGTGGTGGCGCAGGACAGCGTGCACGCGCAGCCCGGCAAGTTCACCGCGCAGGCCTACCTGGGCGCGTCGCATATCGTGCCGACGCCGTACTCGCGCGACCAGCGCGGGCTGGTGGATGCAGGCCTGAGCACCATGCGCGTGCACCGCGACAACCGGATCAGCTGTCCTTACTTCAACCTCGCGCCTAGCCTGATCCCCGGCACCGACCTGATCCTGACCACGGCGCGCCACTTCGCCAACTACCATGCGCAGCATGTGCCGCTGGCAGTGCTGGAGCCGCCGATCGAGTTCCCCTTCATGCGCTTCTACCAGCTGTGGCACCCGTCGCGCCACCGCTCCGCCGCGCATGTCTGGCTGCGCGGCATGCTGAGCGCGGCCTCGCAGGAACTGCGCGACCTGCGCGACATGCATCGTTAGCGGTATCGGTTTCTGTTATGCGATCTATAGGGCGGGGGCTCTCGCCGCTGCTGCGGGGCGTTCCTATACTCGGCCCCGTATTCAACGATTGCCCTTGCGGGAATCCCTACGGGAGCAGCATCCATGTCTCACCCCCTCGACCTGGCGTCGGTCAACGCGCTGGACGAAGCGGCCTTTGCCGAGGCCTTCGGCAGCGTGTTCGAACACTTTCCGCAGGCCGCGGCAGGCGCCTGGGCGCAGCGTCCGTTCGCTTCGGTGGCGGCGCTGCATGGCGCGATGATGGACGTGGTGCGCAAGCTCGATGCGCCGCGCCAGTGCGATTTCCTGAACCTGCACCCGCAGCTGTCGGCGCGCAATATCCGCGCGGGCACCATGACGGCGGATTCCAACGCCGAGCAGAAGAGCGCCGGACTGGATGCGATGTCGGTGCAGCAGGAAGCCGCGCTGGACCAGCTCAACGCCGATTACCAGGCGCGCCACGGCTTCCCCTTCATCATCTGCGTGCGCCACTACACCCGCGAAGGCATCTTTGCCGCGTTCGAGCGCCGCATCGGGCGCAGCACGCAGCTGGAACTGGACGAGGCGCTGGCGCAGATCGCGGCCATCACGCGCGGACGGCTGGCGGCGCGGCTGGCCGGCTGAGCCTGGCGCCTAGCCAAAGGCTTCAAGCCCCAGCGCCAGCATCCCGACCAGGATGAGGCTGAGGGCCCAGACCGCCTCCAGGTTGAACCAGCTGCGCGAGACGAACTGCAGCCCCAGGTAGCGGTAGACCAGCCACGCCATGCCGCCGCCCATGGCAAACATGGCCAGCGTATGCAGCAGCGCGACCGCCAGCGCCATGCCCAGGTTGGCGCTGGCGAGCGTGGCGGCCGCCTGGTGCCCCGGCTCGCTGTCGGTGCGGCACAGGGCAAGATAGATCGGCACCAGCATCAGCCCGGCGCCATGCGCGATCGCCACCGCGAACGACCACAGTGCCAGGTGCGACGGTGCGATGCGCACCAGTGCGCGCGGATGGCCGCGCCTGAGCAGCAGCGCGATGCCGCCGGCGATCAGCAGCAGGCAGGCGCCGATGCGGATCTGCGCCTGCCAGGCGACCAGCGCGGCCAGCATGCCGAATGGCAGCGTCACCGCCAGCACCGCCAGCGCGTGCCCGGCCGCCAGATACCCCAGCGCTGCAAGCAGGGCGCGGCGGCTGTGCGCCAGCAGACCGTTCGATACCGCCAGCGGCCATCCCATCGCCGGGTTGACGCCGTGATAGAGCCCGCTGGCCAGCACCGCCGACCACAGGCCAAGCTGTTCCCAGTCGTGTCCGCTCAAGCCCTGGCCGAGGGATAACAAAACGAATCGGTCGAGCAGTCGCCGCCTTCCAGCCGGATCTGGTGCGCGCGGTAGCCTTCGGGAAACTCGACCCAGTAATCGTCGGCCAGCTCCAGGCCGCCGTCCGCTCCGGCGCGGGCCATGACCTGCGCGCCCGGAATGCCGTCGGGGTAGAACTGCTGGTCCCAGGTGGAATACAGCGAGTTGGTCCAGTAGACACGCTCGCCGTCGCGGCTGATTTCCACCATCTGCGGGCCGCCGGCGAAGGGCTTGCCGTTGGGATGCGGGGTGCGGCGGACCATGCCGCCGAGATGGACCGAGCCCGCCAGCCGGGGCTTGCGCGGATCGGTGACGTCGTACTGGCGCATCTCGCCCGTGCCCCAGCACGACACATAGAGGAATTTGTCGTCCAGCGACAGGTCGATATCGGTCACCAGCGGCGGCACCGCGCCGAAGCCTTGCAGCAGCGGCGGCAGCTGGCTGGCGTCGGCGGGCTCGGCCGGGATCGTCGCCGTCTTCTCGGCGTGGAACTTGCCGTCTTCGCGCCACCAGGTCCAGATCGAGCCTTCCAGGTTGGTGGTGTCGACCACCACGCCGACGAAGCCGTACTCGCGCACCGGATCATGCGCGGGCCGGACTTCCAGCGCCATCTGGTGATTGGCGCCCAGGTCGATGGTCTGCACGTTGCGCCGTGCGCGCAGGTCCCAGAAATGCAGCTTGTGGCCGTAGCGGTTGCCCAGCAAATCCTCGGGCACCAGCCCGTTCTCGAACTGCGGGGGCAGGGCCCATTCGCTCGACACCATGTAGTCGCGCGGCAGGTTCCACCAGAAGTCGTAGTGCTTCTGCTGCTCGCCGCGGTCGATCTCCCAGCGGCCCAGCACCTCGAAGGTCTCGCAGTCCATGATGAAGATGCCGGGCGTGCCGTCGGTGCCATCCGGCCCGCTGCCGCCCAGCGTGCTGACATAGATGCCTTCCGGGCCGCAGTGCACAGTATGCGGCCGCGAATAGCCGGTCTTGCGGAAGATCTCTTCCGGCTCGACGATCTTGTGGATGCGCGCCTGGGTCGGATGCGGCTTGGTGTCGACGATATACAGGCGCGACGAGCGCATCCCCGGGATGATCAGGTAGCGCCGCTCCAGGAACGCATGGCCGGTCAGCGGCGACAGCGCGGACGAGCAGGCGTTCCAGCCGAAGTGATGGAGTTCATCGCCCTTGTGCGTCATCGGCACGGTGTGCACCACCTGGCTGTAGGTCGGCGATCCGGGCTTGACGTCGATCACCGCGAGCGCATCGGGCTGCGCGCCGTCGGGGCTGAGCAGCACCGTGTAGGCAAAGGATTCCGCTGGCGCGTGGATCGCAAGCTCCGGCGAGGCGTGAAACGTCGGATCTGGCCGCATGTTCATGGTGAGCCCCTCCCTGGTCCTGGCGGACCTCGCGACATCGCCGGTACGTCACCTGGCGCGTGGCCGAGTGCGCGGTAAGCCTACCTAGCCTAGGTCGTTCTGCATGCCGAGTCAAAGCCGCACATGCCGCGGCGCATGCGTGGATTCATGCGGGCGGAAGGTCCGGTTTGCGAAATACAGATTGTCGGAAACACGCGGATCGCGCACAAAGGAGGCTTGATCAAGCAAAGGAAAATCCGGGCGATGGACGCGGCAATCGTTGAAGGCAAGGGCGAGGCATACAGCCTCGACAATCCTGCACTGGAAAGCATCGGGGTCAGGATCACCCATTGGCGCGACGACTACGTCGAGCTGGAACTGCCGCTGGCGCCCAATATGCTCAACCGCAGCCGCGTCGTGCATGGCGGCACCATCTGCACCTTGCTCGATGCCGCCACCGGCTATGCCGGCCTCTACTCCGCGCCGGGCGAGAGCCCGCGGCATGCGGTCACGCTGTCGCTGACGTCGAACTTCCTCAGCAACGGGACCGGCAAGCTGCTGACGGCGAAAGGCATGGTCGACCGCCGCGGACGTTCGATCTTCTTTTCGCGGGCCGAGGTGTGGCTCGATGGCGAGCTGCTGATGGCCACCGGTGTCGCCACCCTGAAGTACCTGAAGTAGGCGGTCCGCCTCAGGCGCCGTCCTGGCGCCAGCGCGTCGGCGACTTGCCGAACTGCGCCGCGAACCAGCGCGAGAATGCGCTCGGTTCCGAAAACCCAAGCAGCGTGGCAACCTGCGCCAGCGGCCGCCCCGGATCCTGCAGATGGCGCTGCGCCAGCTCGCGGCGCACCTCGTTGACCAGCGCGGAAAACGTCAGCCCATCCTGTTCCAGCTGGCGCTGCAGGGTGCGCGGGCTGGTGCCCAGGCTTTGCGCGACCTGTTCCACCGCACCGCGTCCGCGCGGCAGCAACTGGTTCAGGGTGCGCCGCACGTCCGCGACGATCGAAGGTTTGCCAGCCCCCTGCTGCAGGTCGAGGAAACCCCGCGCATACCCGGCCAGGCTGGCATCGGCCAGCGGATTGACGCGGTCCAGGTCGCCGCCGGCAAGCACCAGCCCGTCGAAGTCCGAACCGAATTCGATGCGCGGCCCGAACAGGCGCCGGTGGATGCGCAGGTCGGCCGGCGCCGCATGCGCGAAATGCACGCTGTGCGGCATCCACGACTCGCCCAGGATGGCGCGGATCAGGCTGTGCAATGCGGCCACTGTCAGTTCCATCGCCTGCCTGCCGGGCTGTTGCCGTCCGGTCTGCAGCGTCACGTGCAGCACCGCGACACCGGGATGCTCGGTGACCAGGATGGCGATCGAGTCGCTGAGCCAGTGGCGGTAGCGCTCGATCTCGGCCAGCGCGTCGCGCAGCGTGGGCTGGTGCTGCAACAGCAGGCTGACCGGCCCGAAGTCCGACAGTCGCCACGATTCCCCCACCATCAGGCCCAGCGAATGACAGCCCGTCTCGCGCGCCGAGGCTTCCAGCACCTCCGCCAGGCGCGGCTCGGGAATGCGCAGGTCGGGCGTGTACAGGCACGCCTGGTCCAGCCCTGCCCGGGCCACCATTCGCACCGGATCCAGGCCCGCGCCTCGGGCAATTCCCAGGTATTTGGTCAGCGATGCGCTGCGAACAAGGACGGTCATGGGGCTGCCGCGAGAGTGGGTGGGGGCGTCGGTCGTGTCCGTCGTCAAATGGCAAATCGTGGCGCGATCGGTCAAGGGCGCTGCGCCCCGGCTGTCTCACAATCGACTGCGCCGCGCCAATGATAGCGGCGCGGGCAGGACACCACAATCAGGAGACAGCCTTGGCCAAAGCCATTCGCATGTATGAGACCGGAGGCCCCGAAGTCCTCCGCTACGAGGACGCCGAGGTCGGCGATCCGGGCCCGGGCGAGGTACGGATCCGCCACGTCGCGGTCGGGCTCAACTATGCCGACACTTACTTCCGCAACGGCACCTACCCGGTGCCGCTGCCCAGCGGCATGGGCGTCGAGGCGGCCGGCGTGGTGCAGGCCGTCGGCCCCGGCGTGACCCACATTGCGGAGGGCGATCGCGTCACCTATACCGGCTTCACCAACACACTGGGCGCGTACAGCACCGAGCGCCTGGTGCCCGCCGCGCCGCTGATCCGCCTGCCGGATGCGATCGGCTTCGAGACCGCCGCGGCGATGACCATGCGCGGCCTGACCTCGGCCTACCTGATGCGCCGCATCTATCCATTCTGCGGCGGCGAGACCATCCTGCTGCACGCGGCCGCTGGCGGCGTCGGCCTGATCGTCTCGCAGTGGGCGAAGCTGCTCGGCCTGACCGTGATCGGCACGGTCTCGACTGAAGCCAAGGCCGAACTGGCGCGCGCGCATGGCTGCGACCACGTCATCGACTACAGCCGCGAGGACGTGGCAACGCGGGTGCGCGAGCTGACCGACGGCACGGGCGTGTCGGTGGTGTTCGACAGCGTCGGCCGCAGCACCTTCCAGGGCTCGCTGGATTCGCTCAAGCGGCGCGGGCTGATGGTCTGCGTCGGCACGGCGTCGGGCACGATCCCGCCGTTCGATCCGCAATTGCTGGCGCGGAAGGGCTCGCTTTACCTGACCCGTCCGGCGCTTGCCGACTACATTGCCGACCCCGCCGAGAAGGCGGAACTGGCCGCGGAAGTCTTCGGCCACGTGGCCGCCGGGCGACTACGCATCGGCATCAACCAGCGCTACGCGCTGCAGGATGCGGTCCAGGCCCACCGCGACCTGGAGTCGCGCAAGACCACCGGCTCATCGA
This sequence comes from Cupriavidus sp. WGlv3, assembly GCF_023952475.1. Lineage (GTDB taxonomy): Bacteria > Pseudomonadota > Gammaproteobacteria > Burkholderiales > Burkholderiaceae > Cupriavidus > Cupriavidus phytorum. Next base: position 214,747 of record NZ_JALHRX010000006.1, on the reverse strand, counting down.
TCTTCGTGCTGTAAAGGAGCGTCCTCATGCGAGTCCAACAACTTACCTGCAGCATCGGCGCCGAACTGAGCGGCGTCAGCCTTGCCGATGCCGCGCGCGATGCGGCGCTGTTTGCCGAGATCAGGTCGCTGCTGCTGGAGCACAAGGTGCTGTTCCTGCGCGACCAGGAGATCTCGCGCGCGGACCACGTGGCGTTCGCGCGGCGCTTCGGCGAACTGGAAGACCATCCGGTGGCGGGCAGCGATCCCGACCATCCCGGCCTGGTGCAGATCTATCGCAGCGACAAGCGCGAGAACTACGAGAACAGCTACCACACCGACGGCAGCTGGCGCGAATGCCCGCCGATGGGCTGCGTGCTGCGCTGCATCGAGTCGCCGCCGGTCGGCGGCGACACCATCTGGGTCAACATGGCCGCGGCGTACGAGCACCTGCCCGAGGAAATCAGGCAGCGCATCGCCGGCCTGCGCGCCAAGCACGGCATCGAGCATTCCTTCGGCGCGGCGATGAGCCCGGAGAACCGCGCCAAGCTGGCGGCGCAGTACCCCGCGGTCGAGCACCCGGTGGTGCGCACGCATCCGGAGACCGGCGAAAAGGTGCTTTATGTCTGCGGCTTCTCCACCCACTTCGTCAATTTCCACACGCCCGAGAACGTGCGCTACGGGCAGGACAAGACCCCGGGCGCGAGCCATCTGCTGAACTACCTGATCAGCCAGGCGGCGATTCCCGAATACCAGGTGCGTTTCCGCTGGCAGCCCAACAGCGTGGCGATCTGGGACAACCGCTGCACCCAGCACTACGCGGTGCAGGACTACTGGCCGGCGCCGCGCAAGATGGAGCGCGCCGCCATCATCGGCGACAAGCCGTTCTGAGCCGCGCCAGCGCCGCAGGCCTGGCCAGTGCCACGATAAATGGAGACATGCCGTGCATTACCTCGATGGGTCCCTGTTCCCTGAAAACCAGCAGCCGCTGATCATCACCGCGGCACCTTACGCGCCGGGTTGGCTGCCTTCCGATTTTCCGGAGGACATTCCGGTAACGATGGAAGACCAGATCCAGAAGGCCGTTGACTGCTACAACGCGGGTGCGACGGTGCTGCACCTGCACGTGCGCGAACTCGACGGCAAGGGCTCGAAGCGCCTGTCCAAGTTCAACGAACTGATCGCCGGCGTGCGCAAGGCGGTGCCGGAGATGGTCATCCAGGTCGGCGGATCGATCAGTTTCGCCCCGGAAAACGAGGGCGATGCAGCGAAGTGGCTGTCCGACGACACGCGCCACATGCTGGCCGAACTCGATCCGGTGCCGGACCAGGTCACGGTCACGGTGAACACCTCGCAGATGAACGTGACCGAGCATGCCGAGCTGGCGGATTTCCAGGGCACCTCGCGCGAGAACCCCGCCATCTTCAACGCGTACAAGGAAATGACGGTGCCCGCCCAGCCCGGCTGGGTCGAGGAGCATATCCGCCGCCTGTCCGCCGCCGGCATCCAGAGCGCATTCCAGTGCTACAACATCAATAGCTTCGAATCGGTCGAGCGGCTGATCCGGCGCGGCATCTACAAGGGCCCGCTGGTGATGAACTGGGTTGCCATCAGCGGCGGCATGGACGCGCCGAGCGTGTTCAACCTGGCCAACATCGTCCGTGCGGTGCCGGATGGCGCGGTGCTGACCGTCGAAAGCTCGGTGCGCAACGTGCTGCCGGTGAACATGATGGGCATCGCGCTGGGGCTGCATGTGCGCTGTGGGACCGAGGATTGCCTGTGGAACCAGTCGCGCACGGCCAAGATGAGCACCGTGAAGCAGATCGAGCAGCTGGTGCGCATCGCCGGCGAATTCGGCCGCAACGTGGCAACCGCCCAGGAAGCGCGCGAGATCCAGAAGATCGGCGTGTTCTACGAGACGGTCGAAGAGACGCTGGCGGCGAACGGCTTCGCGCCGAACCGCAACGGCGGCAACCAGGGCTTCCTGCGCAAGGCCGCCTGAACCGGGCCAGCTGCCACTGGCAAGCGGCCCGCAGAAGGGCAGGGGCGGCAGCTGGCTGCCCCGAACCCTCGCATATACGGAGAGACAACCATGAAGCAAGCACAACCGTCGGCGCGCCGCAGGGCGTTGCTGTCATGCATGCTCGGCCTGGCGCTGCCGGCTGCGCTCCCCGCGCTCGCCCATGCCCAGGCGTGGCCGACCAAGGTCGTGAAAATCGTGGTCGGCGGCCCCGCCGGCGGCACCGCCGACATCCTCGCGCGCCTGTTGGCCGAGGGGCTGACGCAGTCGCTGGGCAAGCCGGTGATCGTCGAGCAGAAGCCCGGCGGTGCCGGTGCGATCGCGGTCGGCACGCTGCTGTCGGCGCCGCACGACGGGCATACGCTGCTGCTGATCCAGGGCGGCATTGTTTCCGAGACGCCGCTGGCGCTGAAGGTCTCGTTCGATCCGTTCAAGGACCTGAAACCGATTGCCCAGGTGGCGCGCACCGGCCTGGTCCTGGTCGGCAACCCAAAGCTGCCGGCGAAGAACTTCAGCGAGCTGCTGGCCTACATCAAGAGCAAGCCGGGACAGATCGACTACGCCTCATATGCCGCCGGCATGCGCGGGCAGACTCTCGGGGTCCAGTTCAACCGCCTGGCGGGCGTGAACATGAGCCACGTCGGCTACAAGGGCTCGCCGCCAGCGCTGCAGGACGTGATGGGCGGCCACGTGCCGCTGATGTTCGACGGCCTGGCGACCTCATTGCCGCTGATCAAGTCCGGCAAGCTCAGGGCCTATGCCGTGGCCTACCCGAAGCGCATCCCGGCGCTGCCCGAGGTGCCGACCTTCGCCGAGGTCGGCTTCCCGGCCATGACGGAGCCCGGCTGGATGGGCGTGTGGCTGCCGCCGGATGTACCTACGGCGGTACAGGAAAAGATCCGCAATGCCACGCTGGCAATCGTGCAGCAGCCCGGCTACCGCAAGCACGTGGAAGAGATGGGCATGGACAACGGCCAGCCGCTGGGCAGCGAGGCGCTGTCAAAGGAAGCGCGCGCGGCGTATGAGCGGCAGGCGGAACTGCTGCGGTCGATTCGCTTCGTGCCGGAGTAGCCCCGCAGTGGCGCGGGCGGGCAAGGGCTAGCGCTTCCTGCGCCGGCGCGCGCCGGCGAACATCGACATGTCGCGCAGGATGCAGTCCAGCAGCGTGTTGGCGGCCACTCCCATGGGCCGGCCCGCCTTGACCAGCAGGCGCGCCTTGGCGGCCTCGAACAGCGGATGGGCAATCGGCAAGGTCACCAGTTCGCCGGACTGCAATTCGCGGTAGGCCGCAAAGCCGCCGATCAGCGTGATGCCGTCATGGCGCTTGACGAAGTGGCGCAGCACCGCCAGCGAATTGGTGGTCAGCGTTGGGCGGATCTGGATGTTCTCCGCGTACGCCAGCATCTGCACCACCTGGCCCAGGCCGAATGCCGGCGGCATCATGGCCAGCGGATAGTCCGCCAGCTCCTGCACCTGGACCTTGCCGCCGCGGCGTGCCAGCGGATGCCCGGCATGCACCAGCAGCACCACCGGCTGCGATGACGTAGCCACCCAGGCGATGTCGGCATGGCCGGGCGGGTTGTAGGCCAGGCCGATATGGGCACGGCTTTCCGCCACCTCCTGCAGCACGTTGTTCACCGGCAGGATGTCGACGGTCACGTCCAGCCGGGGATAGCGCGCGCAGAAATCCGTCAGCACCTCATCCATCAGGCCGTCGACATAGCCCTCGCTGGTGGCGATGCGCACCTGGCCATGCTGCAGCCCGCGCAAGGCCTGCAGGCGGTCTTCGAACAGTTCCTGCTGGGCGCGGCAGCCGCGCCAGTATTCCAGCAGGTGCACCGCCGCTTCGGTCGGCTGCACGCCGCGCGCATGGCGGTCGAACAGCGGCGCGCCCACTTCTTCTTCCAGCAGGCGGATCTGGCGCGTGATCACCGACGGCGAGGTGTTGATGCTGTCGGCCGCGCCGCGGATCGAGCCGTGCGTCAGTACCTCGTGGAAATAGCGCAGCCTGCGCTGGTTCAGTTCGCGCATGTCGGACCTCGTTGTCTGGCGTGGAAGGCGCCGGCGTGTCTGGTGTTGCCGGCAGGGCAACGATAGCCGACTTAAGTTGCTCTTGCTCTGTTTTTTCAGATGCCAGACGATCAACGCCTGCCACCAAAAGACATCGCGTCCACAAGAGCCGACCACCACGGGAGAGATCGACATGTCCGCAACCCTGCCCCCACGCCATCTCACGGAAGCCGCCGGCGCCGCGCAGCAGGCGCTGTACCGCAAGCTGAACTGGCGCCTGTTGCCGTTCCTGCTGCTGTGCTACACCTTCGCCTACCTGGACCGCGTCAACATCGGCTTCGCCAAGCTGCAGATGCAGAGCGACCTGGGTTTTTCCGACGCGGTGTACGGGCTGGGCGCCGGCATCTTTTTCTTCGGCTACGTGCTGTTCGAGATCCCGAGCAACCTGCTGCTGCCCCGGATCGGTGCGCGCAAGACTATCAGCCGCATCCTGGTGCTGTGGGGCCTGACCTCGGCGGGCATGATGTTCGTGCGCGACGCAACCACGTTCTACGTGCTGCGATTCCTGCTTGGCGTGTTCGAGGCCGGCTTCGCCCCCGGGATGATCTTCTACCTGACCTACTGGTACGGGCAGCAACGCATGGCCCGGGTGATGGCGGTAGTGATGCTGGCCGGCCCCATTGGCGGCATCTTCGGCTCGCCGCTGTCGACCTGGCTGATGACGGCGCTGTCCGGCGCGCACGGCCTGGCGGGATGGCAATGGATGTTCCTGGTGGAAGGGCTGCCATGCGTGCTGCTCGGCGCGCTGGCGCTGCGCGTGCTGGCGGACCGGCCGGCCGAGGCAAAGTGGCTCAGCGACGCGGAAAAGCGCATGCTGGCCGCCGAGCTGCAGGCGCCGGCGGGCGGGCATCACTCGTTCGGCCAGGTCGCGCGCGATCCGCGCGTGTACCTGCTGGCCTTTGCCTACTTCACCATGATCTGCGGCATCTACGCGGTCAGTTTCTGGCTGCCGTCTATCCTGAAGGCGGACGGCGTCGCCGACACCATGCAGATCGGGCTGTATTCGATGATTCCCTATATTGCCGCGGCGATCGCCATGCTTGTGATCGGGCGCAGCTCCGACCGCCGCGGCGAGCGCCGCTGGCACAGCGCGGTGCCGGCCTTTACCGGCGCGGTGGCGCTGGCCGTGGCCACGCAGTCCAGCGGCAACCTGCCGCTGTCGCTGCTGTGCATGACCATCGCCACGGCAATGATGTGGGCCGCCTATACCGTGTTCTGGGCGATCCCGTCGCAATACCTGAAGGGCGATGCCGCGGCCGGCGGCATCGCGCTGATCAACACCATCGGCCTGGTCGGCGGCTTCCTCAGCCCTACCATCATCGGCGCGGTGCGCACTGCCACCGGCAGCATGCAGGCCGGCCTGCTGGTGATGGTGGCGCTGCTGCTTGCCGGCGCGGCGGTGCTGGTGGCCAACCGGATGCCGTCGCCGCAGGGCGCGGTGTCGCCGGCCTGAACGCCGGACTTTTGTTTCACGGAGAAGAACCTTGGCAACACGGATCCTGGTCGCCGGTTTCCAGCACGAGACCAATACCTTTGCCCCGTCAAAGGCGACTTACGCCAGCTTCGAGCGCGGCGAAGGCTTTCCCGCGATGGTGCGCGGCGACGACATGCGCGCGCTGCGCGACGTCAACATCCCGGCCGGCGGCTTCATGGCCGCCGCCGAGCGGCACGGCTGGACGCTGCTGCCGGTGGTCTGGGCCGGCGCCAGCCCGTCCGCGCACGTGACCGAGGACGCGTACGAGCGCATCGCCGGCGAGATCGTCGGCGCGGCCCGCGCGGGCGGCTTCGGCGCGGTTTATCTCGACCTGCACGGCGCCATGGTGGCCGAGCACACCGATGACGGCGAGGGCACGCTGCTCGCGCGCATCCGCGCGGCGGTGGGCCCGGGGGTGCCGGTGGTCGCCTCGCTCGACCTGCATGCCAACGTCACGCAGGCCATGCTGCAGGCGGCCGACGCGCTGGTGGCCTACCGCACCTACCCGCATGTGGACATGGCCGAGACCGGCGCGCGCGCCGCGGCGCTGCTGCAGCGACTGCTGGCGCGCAAGGGGCCGTTGCACCGCGCGGTGCGCCGGCTGCCGTTCCTGATCCCGATCAACGGCATGTGCACGATGCTGGAACCGGCGCGCGCCATGTACGCGCTGTTGCAGCAGCGCGAGCACGGCGAGGTGGTGTCGCTGTCGTTCGCGCCGGGCTTTCCGGCCGCCGATTTCCCGGAGTGCGGGCCGGTGATCTGGGGCTATGGCGACGACGCCGGCGCGGCCGAAGCGGCGGTGCAGGCCTTGTACGAGCGGATGCTGGCCGACGAGCCCGCCTGGGAGGTGCCGTTCCTCTCGCCCGACGAGGCCGTGGTCGAAGCGATGCGGCTGGCCGCGGGAGCCACGCGCCCGGTGGTCATCGCCGACACGCAGGACAACCCCGGCGCGGGCGGCGATTCGAACACCATGGGCATGCTGCGCGCGCTGTTGCGCCACGGCGCGCGGCAGGCGGCGATCGGGCTGATCTGGGACCCGGCCGTGGTGGCCGAGGCGCACCGCGCCGGCGTGGGCGCGACCATCGAGGTCGCGCTGGGCGGCGTATCCGGGGTGCCCGGCGACGCGCCGCTGCAGGGCCGCTTCGAGGTGCTGAAGCTGTCCGATGGCGTATGCCGCTACGGCGGGCCGATGATGCACGGCATGCAGGCCGATGTCGGCCCGGTGGCACTGTTGCGTATCGACGATGTGCAGGTGGTGGTCAGTGCCGGCAAGGCGCAGATGCTCGACCGCAACCTGTTCCGGGTGGGCGGGGTCGAGCCCGAGGCGATGAAGATCCTGGTCAACAAGAGCTCGGTGCACTTCCGCGCCGATTTCCAGGGCATCGCGCATGCCGTGCTGGTGGCCAAGGCACCGGGCCCGATGACGGCCGATCCGGCGGACCTGCCCTGGACCCGGCTGGCCCCTGGCATCCGGCTCAAGCCGATGGGCAGGCCGTTCCAGGCGTAATGCCCGATGCACGCGGATCAGCCCGCGTTGCGCATCGACTGCGCCAGCTCGGCGCAGCCGCGCGCGTGCAGCGCGTCGGCCGCGCCGAGGCGGTCGCGCGTGTCCTTGTTCTGGCTGAGCTTGCGCTTGCCCACCAGCGATGTCACGGCGATCTCGAGGCCGACGATGCCGCGCAGCATGGCGTCGAGGTAGTCGGGCGGGGCGTCGCCCATCTTCCACGGCCGGGCCTCGGCGGCCTCGTGCCGCCGCGTCAGGCGCGCGACCAGGCCACGCACGAAGCGCTCGTCGTCGCGCACGGTGAGGATGCCGTGCACGTGCACCACCTCGTAGTTCCAGGTCGGCACCTGACGATGCGTCTCATGCTTGCTCGGGTACCAGTTCGGCGAGACATAGGCCTCGGCGCCGCGGAACACCACCATCACCGATGTGCCGGTCGGGCACCGCTGCCAGACCGGGTTGGCCCGCGCCACGTGCGCGGTGAGCGCGCCGAGGGCACCCGCACCAGGGTCGAATTCGAAGGGCAGATGGTCGGCATCCAGGCCGTGCTGGCCGTGCGTGACCAGCATGCCCAGCGGGTGCGCATGGATGATGCGGGCAAGGGCCTCGGGGCGGGTCTCGGCGAAATGTTCGGGGAGGTACATCGTTGGGGCTCGGGGCGATCGGATGCTCGATACTGTCGCCGACAACTGGCACAATCGGAAGGTCCAGTTTCCAGGAATTTGAATGGGCCAGTTTGAGCCGTCCGCCGGCACCCGGCCCGGCGCCACGGGCGCGGGACGCCGCATCTATGAGCTGCTGCGCGGCCAGATCGCCGACGGCACGCTGCCGCCGGGCGCGCCGGCGCCGTCCACGCGCAGCCTGGCGGCCGAGCTGGGGGTATCGCGCACCACCGTGACCGCCGCCTACGAACAGCTGGCGGCCGAGGGCTTCCTGGTCACGGCGAGGGGACGGGCGGCCCGCATCGCCAGCCCGCTGACGGCTTCCCCGCCGGCCCGGCCCGATGGGGCGCGGCGCGCCAGGGTACCGGCGCTGTCGCAGTTCGGCCGCCGCGTGGCGGCACTGGGGCTGCCGGCAGCGCCGCCGGCCGCGCCGGTGCGCTTCGATTTCCTGTACGGCGCCGTGGCCTGGCGCGACTTCCCGACGCTGGCCTGGCGGCGCGCCTGGCAGGCCGAGCTGCTGCGCCAGCACGACAGCCTGTGCTACGCCGCGCCGGAAGGCGAGGCAGCCCTGCGGCGCGCGCTGCAGGGCTATCTGCGCCGCGCGCGCGGGCTGGCCTGCGATGCCGGGCAGATCGTGGTGGTGCATGGCTCGCAGCAGGGCATCGACCTGTGCGCGCGGCTGTTGCTGGACGATGGCGATGCCTTTGCCTTTGAAGACCCCGGCTACCTGATGGCCAGGCGCTGCTTCGAGGCCACCGGCGCGACGTGCCTGCCGGTCCCGGTGGACGGGCATGGCATGGATACCGCCAGCCTGCCCGCGGCGGACCGGGTCCGGCTGGCTTACGTGACGCCGTCGCACCAGTTCCCGCTGGGCGGCGTGCTGCCGATCGGGCGCCGACAGGCCTTGCTGCAATGGGCGCGGCGCCATGATGCGTGGATCGTCGAGGACGACTACGACGGCGAATTCCGCTACGGCCAGCGCCCGATCGACACCCTGCGGGCGATCGACACCGATGGTCGCGTGATCTATGTCGGCACCTTCTCCAAGGCGCTCTCGCCGCAGCTGCGGCTCGGCTACCTGGTGCTGCCGCCGGAACTGGTGCCGGTGTTCCGGCAGGCCAAGCGACTGGCCGATCGCCATGCGCCCGTGCTTGAGCAGCGCGTGCTGGCCGCGCTGATCGACGGCGGCGCCTACGAGCGCCACGTGCGCCGCATGCGCCGCGAGAACGAGCGCCGCCGCGCGGCCCTGCTCGATGGCATTGCGCGCCACCTGCCTGGGGATGCCGAGGTCAGCGGCACCGCCGCCGGGCTGCACGTGGTGCTGTGGCTGCCGTCGCTGCGGCCGCGGGACGAGCCGGCGCTGGTGGCCGCCGCGCGCGGCGCCGGCGTGGGCGTGTATCCGGTTTCGGCGCTGTATGCCCGGCCGCATGGGGCGGGCCGGCCCCGCACGGCCGGCCTGGTGCTGGGCTACGCCAGCCTGACCACCGCGCAGATAGAGCAGGGCGTGCGCGTGCTGGGCACGGTGGTTGCAGCGATGGGCCCGTGAAGCAGCCCGCGCGTCCGACCCCGCATGCCGGGCGTTTCGGCCAATGACATTGAACAGAACGGCAATTGGCCGGCCTGGCGCAACGCTCTAACGTCTGTCGAAAACGACCGTGGCCGGAACACCGGGCGGCAACACCAGAACGACAACCAGGAGACAGCGCAATGGCTATCACAAGGCGTGGAGCGGGCAGGCGTTTGCTATCGGTCGTGGCAAGCACGATGGCGGCATTAGCGATGTGCGTGGCGGCAGCGCCGGCCGCGACGGCGGCGGGCGATTTCCCGGCCAAGCCCATCGAGTTCTGGATCCCGTTCCCGCCTGGCGGTCCCACCGACGGCTCGCTGCGCACGCTGCTGGCGGCCGCCGGCAAGGAGCTGGACCAGCGCGTGGTGCCGATCAACAAGCCCGGTGCGGGCGCCACGCTGGCGGCCCAGGTGATGTCCCAGACCGCGGCGCCAAACGGCTACACACTGTCGATGGTTGCGGCCAATATCTTCCGCATGCCACACCTGCAAAAGACGCCATACGACCCGCTCAAGGACTTTACCTACATCATCGGCCTGACCAACTACCGCTATGGCCTGGTGGTCCGCGCCGACGCGCGCTGGAAGACGCTGGAAGAATTCCTCGCCTACGCCAAGGCGAACCCGGGCAAAGTGACCTACGGTGCGGTTGGCATCGGCAGTTCGGGGCATATCTCGATGGAAAAGCTGGGCCGCGCCGCCGGCGCCAGATTCACCTTCGTGCCCTACAAGGGCGGCGCCGAGGAAATGATGGCGTTGATGGGCGGCGACATCGATGCGGTGCTGGACCCGGGCTGGGGACAATTCGCCGTCGCCGGCAAGGTGCGGCCGCTGGCCATCGTCGGCGACGCGCGCTTTGCGCGCTTCAAGGATGTGCCGACCCTGAAGGAGCGGGGCTACGACATCACCGCCAGCTCGCTGGTGGGCATCGTCGGCCCGCGCGGCATGGATCCGGCGGTGGTCAGGAAGCTGCACGATGCGTTCTTCCGCGCCGCGCAGGACCCGGCCTACCTGCGCTCGCTCGAGGCCATCGACCTCGAGCCGGTCCACCTCAACAGCGCGGACTACACCAGGTTCGCGGCCGAACAGTTCGAGCGCGAGAAGCGCGTGGTGCAGCAGCTCGATATCAGCCTGCAGTGATCGGGGTGCGATCATCGCGCGACCGGCTGCACTGTCTCAGTGCAGCCGGTCATGCCGGGGCATCCGTGGCTCGGGTTAGCGCAACTTCTTTGGTACGCTGGTGGTATGCCTGCCGCTGCCATCGCTGCTTGCGCCCCGAGCGCGGGTGACCTGTGCACTCCCCCGGCTGGCAGCGGCCAAAGGAGTGATCATGCAAGAGCTGACTTTTAGCGACCTGCTGTACCGCTATTTCTTCTTCGGCTGGCTGTTCCGGGACGCCAGCCGCGGCAACCGCGCCGAACGCACGCGCGCCTGGCACTTCAACCAGGCGCGCGCGCATTGGCTGCTGACCTACATGCGGCGCTGGCTCTGGTGCGGCGTGTTCTTCTACGCGCTGGGCGGCGCGGTGGAGCTGATGTTGTCCGCGCCCGCGCTGTCGGCGCTGTTCTACGTGCCCGGCGCGCTGTGCGTGCCGGTCAACGTTGTCATCGGCGTGCTTTGGCTGGGGCTGAAGACGCTGCCGGGGCCGCTGTGAGCATATGGAGTTGTCCTGCACGCCGCCAACGGCTTCCTTCTCCCTCTGCTATGGTTAACAGGCCTGTCCGTCACGCGCGCCGGCTCCTTTGCCGGCATCTGGCACGGTGGCCCACGGCAACCTTGGAACCAGGGAGAACGGCATGAAACCCGGCAAGCTCATGGTGGCGGCGGCGCTTGCCGCCGCGTCCCTCGCGCCCGCCATGGCGATGGCGCAACCCGAGACCCGCGTCGACTCGGTTTCCGGCGTGGGCGCGTCGCGCACCACCGGCACGGTCAAGGCCACGGCCACGGTGGCGGCCATCGATGCGGCCACACGCACCATTACCCTCAAGGATGAGCAGGGCAAGCTCACCGACGTGCAGGTGGGCGAAGACGTGCGCAACTTCGGGCAGTTGCGCGTGGGCGATGCGGTTACGGCGGAATACACGCAAGCCTTGTCGGTCAGCCTGAACCGCCAGAGCGGCATCCGCTCCAGCAGCGAGCGCGAGATCACGCAGCGCGCCGCGCCGGGCGCCAAGCCGGGCGGCATGGTAGGGCGCGAGGTCACGGTCACCGCGGACGTGGTGGCGGTCGACACCAAGACCGGCTTGGTGACGCTGAAGGGCCCGCAGGGCCGGATGGTGGACGTGCATGTCGCGGATCCGAAGCAGCTGAAGGCGGTCCGCGCCGGCGAGCAGGTGCAGGCGGTCTATACCGAGGCGATCGCGATCTCGGTCACGCCGCGCAATGCGCGCTGATTCGCCGGCCTCCGCTCGCTACATCACGCGCCCGAACCACCACAGCGACAACAGCCCCGCGCAGGCCGCCAGCAGCGCGCCCAGCGCGGCGAACAGTGCGGTGATCTCGACCTGGCTGCGCTTGTCGAACGCCAGCCGCGCGTTGAGCGCGCGGTATACGCGCTTCAGTTCGGTAGTGTCCTCCAGCCGGAAGTACTCGGCGCCAGTGGCGTCGGCGACTTCCTTCAGCACCTTCTCGTCCAGCCTGACGCGGGCCGACCAGCCGTCGACCGAGAGCACCACGCCTTGGGGGGTGCCCACGCCCACGGTATAGATGCGCACGCCGTGCTCGGCGGCAAGCTGTGCCGCGCGCATCGCGGCCGGGCCGGCGTTGCTTTCGCCGTCGGAGAACAGCACGATCGCGCCGGCGGTATAGGAGCCGGGCTGCACCGGCTCGCTGTCGCCGGGCGGATTGGCCAGCGCCCGTGGCCGTCTTGGCGGCGGCGTGTCGTCGTTCATCAGCCGCTCGGCATCAGGCGTGAGCTCCGGCAGCAGCGTGGTCAGCGCAATCAGCATGCCGTTGCCCAGCGCGGTGCCGCCCTGCGGCTGCAGGCGCTCGATCGCGGTGGCCACGGCCTCCCTGGCGCGGGTGGGAGCCTGCGCCACGGCCGCGGTGCCGGCCATGGCAACCACGCCGACGCTGACGCCGGCGGGCTGCGCCTCCAGCAGGGTGGTGGCCGCCTGCTGGGCGGCGCCCAGGCGGCTGGGCTTGACATCCTGGGCCCGCATGCTGCCGGACAGGTCCATCACCAGTACCACCGACTCGATGCGCGAAGGCAGCATCATCACGGCCTGGGGCCGCGCGATCGCCGCGATCAGCGCGGCCAGCGCCAACAGGATCAGCACCGGCGCCACGTGGCGGCGCCAGCCACTGCCGCTACGGGTGGCAACGCCCGCGGTCTTCAGCGCCGGGTAATGCACGGCAGCGTGCCGCCTGCGCCGATCGAGCCAGACATAGCCCGCCGTCAGCCCCCCGACCAGAGCGAACAGCCACAGCATGCCTGGCCACAGGAAGCTGAACACGGGCAAGCGGCTGATCGCGTCGATCATGCGGCCCCCCTGGCGATGTTGGCGGCCCTGGCGCTGCCTTGCTGGCGCCGGCGCTGGCGCGCGAAGCTAAGCAGCGCCAGGTCGAGCCGGGCGTAGGTCGACAGCGTCAGGCACGCCACCCCGGCGCGCGCGAAGGCCTGGCGCAGCTCGGCTTCGCGCGCCTCGGCGGCGGCGGCGAAGCGCTTGCGGAAGGACGGGTCATGCGTATCGACGAACAACTGCTCGCCGGTCTCCGCATCCTGCAGCACCACCAGTCCCAGGTCTGGCAACGCGGTTTCCAGCGGATCGACCAGCCGCACCGCGACCACTTCATGCCGCCGCGCCAGCATGCCCAGCGATGCCTGCCAGCCCGGCGCGCTGATGAAATCCGACACCACGAACACCACCGAGCGCCGTCTTGCCACCGCGCGGGCGCGTTCGAGCAGGTCGCGCAGGCGGGTGTCGCCCGGCGATGCGGCGGGCGTGGCGCGCATGCGGTGCAGCAGGTGCAGCAGCTGGCGGCGTCCGGCGCGCGCCGGCACCACCGTGGCGTCCGTGTTGATGGCCCCGCCATAGAGCACGGCACCCACCCGGTTGCCATAGCGCATCAGCAGCAGCGCCATCACCGTGGTGAAGTCACTCAGCAGGTCGCGCTTGCGCACGCTGCCCGAGCCGAAGTCGATCGAACCGCTCAGGTCCAGCAAGAACCAGGCCGCGACCTCGCGATCTTCCTGGTATTCGCGCACATGCGGCGTCTGCAGCCGCGCGGTCACGTTCCAGTCGATATGGCGCACGTCGTCGCCGGGGTGGTATTCGCGCAGGTCGGCAAGGTCCAGGCCAAAGCCGCGGAACAGCGTGCGGTAGTCGCCTTGCAGCAGCCCGTCGAGGCGGCGCACCACGGTCCATTCGAGGCGCCGCAGCAGGGCGTCGGTCTGGTTCGCGCCGGCGCCGCCCAGCGCCACGCCGGATACAACGCCGGACGCGACCCCGGGCGCGGTGTCCGGGGCGTCCCGGGGCTTAGTCCGCCGCCGCCCGAACATGGGATTCCATGGGCCGCTCGGGAACCGGCAGCGCCTGTGTGATGCGGGTGATGAGCTGGTCGGCCGTGACGCCGTCGGACATGGCCTCATACGAGAGCGACAGGCGATGGCGCAACACGTCCGGCACCAGGTCGGCCACGTCCTCGGGCAGGGCGTAGTGGCGGCCGCGCAGGTAGGCCAGCGCGCGCGCGCCTTCGACCAGGCCGATGGTGGCGCGCGGGCTGGCGCCGAACGACACGTAGCGGTCCAGGTCCGCCAGGCCGAAGTCGCCCGGCTTGCGCGTGGCCGCGACCACGCGCACCGCGTACTGGACCAGGCTGGGATCGACATACACCTTGCGGCAGGCCTCCTGCAGCGCGGTCAGGTGCTCGGGCGTGGCCACCGGGCTTACGCTGATGCGCGGGCCGGTGACGCGGTTGACGATCACCACCTCTTCCTCTTCCGACGGATAGCCCACCAGCACCTTCATCATGAAGCGGTCGACCTGCGCCTCGGGCAGCGGGTACGTGCCTTCGGTCTCGATCGGGTTCTGCGTCGCCATGACCAGGAACGGCGCAGGCACGCGATGGGTCTCGCCGGCGATGGTGACCTGCTTTTCCTGCATCACTTCCAGCAGCGCGCTCTGCACCTTGGCCGGCGCGCGGTTGATCTCGTCGGCCAGCAACAGGTTGGCAAAGACCGGGCCGCGCACCGTGGAGAACTCGCCCGTGCCCTGGTTGTACATGCGCGTGCCGACCAGGTCGGCGGGCAGCAGGTCCGGCGTGAACTGGATGCGCTTGAAGGTGCCGCTCATGGTCCGCGCCAGCGTGTTGACGGTCAGGGTCTTGGCCAGCCCCGGCACGCCCTCCACCAGCAGGTGGCCGCCGGACAGGATGGCCACCAGCACGCGTTCGAGAAAGTGGTCCTGCCCGACCACCACGCGTTTCACCTCGTACAGCAGGCGTTCCATCAAGTTGGCGCTGTCGGCTGCGCCCCTGGCTTGGTCGTTCATAGGTCCCCGCGTCAGAAAGGAGAAGTTCCGATGGATACGCCGGCGCTTTCGATCGTGGTGGCGAAGCCGATGCCGATGAAGGTGCCGCTGTTGCCGGGATTGAGGATGGCGGTGACGATGCCCACCACCTCGCCGTTCATGTTCACCAGCGGGCCGCCCGAGTTGCCCGGATTGACCGCGGCGTCGAACTGGATCAGCTTGTCCAGGGTCCGCTTGTTGTCCGACGCGACGAACTCGCGGTCCAGCCCGGAGACCACGCCGGCGGACACCGACGGGCCGATGCCGAACGGAAAGCCCACCGCCACCACCTCGGCGCCGGGCAGCAGGTCCCGGCTGGAACCCAGCGTGGCCGCGGGCAGGTCATCGGGGATCGACTTGGCCTGGATCACCGCCAGGTCTTTCTCGGGAATCGTCTGCAGCACGGTGGCTTCGGACGTGTGCCCGTCGTGGAAGGTCAGCTCCAGGCGGCGTGCCCCGGCGATTACGTGGAGGCTGGTAAGGATCACGCCGCGCTCGGTCACCACCACGCCCGAGCCGATGTGGCGGGATTCCGGCTTGTTCTCCGCGCTGTTGCCGGGCGGGCGTTCGTTGGGCAGGGGCGGGGCGGTGGGGGCGGGGGGCGTCGAGGGTGAGGCTTCGGGGGGCGTGGCCGGGGCGTCACGCCCGGCCTGCGGCGCGGAAGCCGCATCGGCGGTTTTCTCGGGCGCGGGGAAATTGCGGATTTCGACCACCGATTCACGCACGGCCTCGGCCGCCATGGCGGTGCGCGACGGCAGGGGCTTGGTCTCGAGCGTGTGCAGCACGGCCGCGTCGATGTCCTTCTGCGTCAGCGCGCGCGCCTTCGGCTGCAACAGCCACGCCGAGCCCACGCCGGCGGCAAGAACCAGCGCGACGGCCGCCGAGACCCACCCGTAGATCGTCACCCGTTTCATCGCAGCCCCCGAGGTCCCGTCCCGCCTTAAAAAATACAGTACCATCCTCTTACCCACGCGCCAAGGAGCAGGGCATGCAGTTTCTCTGGCCGCAGATGCTCTGGTTGCTGCTTGCGCTTCCGGTGCTGGCAGCCGCTTACCTGTACCTGCTCGCGCGGCGCAAGAAGGCCGCCGTGCTGTATGCAAGCCTTGCATTGCCGCGCGCCGCGCTCGGCCCGCGCCAACGCCTGCGGCGCCACATTCCCCCGTTGCTGTTCTTCCTCGCGCTGACCGCGGCATTCCTGGCCTGCGCGCGCCCCAGCGCCACCATCACGCTGCCGGCCGACACCGTGACCCTGGTGCTGGCGATGGACACCTCGCGCAGCATGGAGGCCGCCGACGTGCCGCCCAACCGCATCAGCGCCGCCCAGCAGGCCGCGCGCGATCTCGTGGTGGGGCTGCCGGCCAGCGTGCGGCTGGGCATCGTCTCCTTCGCCGGCACCGCGGCGGTGGTGCTGCCGCCCACCGACAACCGGCAGGACATGCTCGACGCGATCGATCGTTTCCAGCTGCAGCGCGGCACCGCCACCGGCAGCGGCCTGTTCCAGGCGCTGGCGGTGCTGTTTCCCGAAGGTGGCATCGACCTGGAAGTGATCCTGTTCGGCAGCCGCGCTGACCGTGCCGGACGCGGCACCTCGCTCGACGAGGCCGCCGCGGCCGACGCCGCACGCCGGCGCGAACAGAACCAGCAGGCGGCGCAGCCCGGCTCGTACCCGCACGGCGCGGTGATCCTGCTCAGCGACGGCCGGCGCACCACCGGCCCGGATCCGCTCGACGCCGCGCGCATGGCCGCCCAGCGGGGCGTGCGCGTCTACACCGTCGGCTTTGGCTCGCAGCAGGTCACGAGCGCACCGGAATCCAGCCTTGCGTATTTCATGCAGCTGGACGAACCGGCGCTGCGTGCGGTCGCCAACATTACCGGCGGCGAATACTTCCACGCCGGCTCGGCTGCCGACCTGAGCCAGGTGTACCGCCAGCTCAGCGCGCGCTTTGCGCTGGAGCGCAGGGAAACCGAGCTGGGTGCATTGTTCGCCGCAGGGGCGGTGGTGTTGCTGGCGCTGGCGTGCGGGTTGTCGATGCTGTGGTTCAGGCGGTGAGGGTGGCGGCACGCGATGGCGGCATGACCGGCCGCGAGGAGCGCAGATGTCCCTACTGGTCCGCCTTTGCCCCCGACCGGCGCACGATTTCCGCCCATTTCCTGCCCTCGGCGGCGTTATAGCGGGCAAAGTCGGCGGGTGACGAGCCCACCGGCTCAGCCCCCATGTCCGCGTATTGCTGGCGCACATCGGGCCGTTTCAGCGCGGCAGCCGCATGCGTGGCAAGCTTCTTGACCACCGCTGCCGGCGTGCCGCGCGGCGCCCACAAGCCATACCAGGTACTGATGTCAAAGCCGGGCAAGCCGGACTCCGCAACGGTCGGTATGTCCGGCAACGCGCTCGCGCGGCGTGGGGTGGTAACAGCGATGGCGCGTAGCTTGCCGGACTTGATAAACGGCATGGCCGACGGCATGGAATCGAACATCAGCTGGATCTGGCCGCCCATCAGGTCCGTCAGCGCCGGCGCGCTGCCCTTGTATGGAACATGCTGCATCGGCACCCTGGCCGCAAGTTTGAAGGATTCGCCCGCCAGGTGCTGGGCCGAGGCATTGCCCGCCGAGCCGAAGTTGAGCGCGCCGCCCTCGCGCCTGGCATAGGCAATCAGGTCCTGCACGGTCTTGACCGGCGAGGCATTGCCGACCACCAGCACCAGCGGTACATCGGCCAGCTGCGTGATTGGCACGAAATCCTTGAATGCGTCATAGCGCATCTTCGGCTGGATGCTGGGGTTGATCACGTGCAGCGAGGCATTGGCGAGGATGGTGTAGCCGTCGGGGGCCGCGCGCGCCACGGCTTCGGCACCGATCATGCCGCTGGCGCCAGGCTTGTTGTCGACCACCACGCCCTGGCCCAGGCTTTCGCCCATCTTGACCGCCACCACGCGCGCCAGCAGGTCGGTGGGC
This sequence comes from Cupriavidus sp. WGlv3, assembly GCF_023952475.1. Taxonomy (GTDB): domain Bacteria; phylum Pseudomonadota; class Gammaproteobacteria; order Burkholderiales; family Burkholderiaceae; genus Cupriavidus; species Cupriavidus phytorum. Next base: position 197,011 of record NZ_JALHRX010000006.1, on the reverse strand, counting down.
CCGCCGGCCGGGTAGGGCAGCACCATGCGCACAGGATGTTGCGGAAATTCCTCCGCGCCGGCGGCAGCGGGCAGCAGCGCGCTGGCGGCCGACAGCACCAGCGCTGCGCGCAGCCGCGTCCATATCGCACGTGATTTCGGATATCGGGTGTTCACGTCTCTGTCTCCTTGATTTTTATCGCTACCTTGCCCACCACCTGGCGGGATTCCAGCGCGGCCAGGGCATCGCCCAGGCCGGTGATCGGATACGTCGCGGACACGGTCGGCGCCAGCTTGCCCTGCGCGGCCCAGTCGAACAGCGTTGCCATGACGTCCTGCAGCGCCGCGGCGTGCTGTGCGCGCTCGTTGGCGGGCGTCCAGCCGATATAGCGGCCAAAGAAGAAGCCGTGCAGCGTCAGGTTCTTGACCAGTAGCAGGTTCACCGGTGCCTGCGGGATGGTGCCGCTGGCAAAGCCGATGCTGAGGAGGCGGGCGTTGGCCGCCGCCGCGCGCAGCGCCTGCTGGAACAGCTCGCCACCGACGGGATCTACCACCACGTCGGCACCGCGGCCGCCGGTCAGGGCCTTGACCGCGCTTGCCAGGCCCGCCGGCGCCACTGCGTGCGTGGCGCCGCGCCGCAGCGCGTCGGCACGCTTGGCCTCGGTGCTGGCGCAGGCGATCACGGTGGCGCCGAGCTCGCGCGCAATCTCCACCGCGGCCAGCCCCACGCCCGCACCGGCGCCCAGCACCAGCACGGTATCGCCGGGGCGCAGCGCGCAGCGCCACACCAACCCGCAATAGGCCGTGCCGTACGAAATCGGAACCGGCAGGGCGACCGTCGAGGGCAGCGCGTCCGGCACGCGATAGACCGTGTATTCGGGCACCGTGACCCGTTCGGCAAAGCAGCCCCAGTCCGCGATCGCCACCACGCGGTGGCCCGGGCGCAGCCGCGTGACGGCATCGCCGCAGGCGACCACCCGGCCGACGGCCTCGGTCCCCGGCACGAAAGGCAGTGGCGGGCGCCTTTGGTACTGCCCGGCAATCATCAGGCCGGTGGCGTGGCTTACGCTGGCATACTCGACCGCGATCGTGACCGCGTGCGGGTCAGCCAGCGCCGGCTCGGGAATGGATTGCACGGAGACGTCGTGCACACTGCCAAATTGTTCGCACACCAGCGCCTTCATTGGACACCTGCCCTGGCCGCTGGGGCCTGCCGCGCCACGCCCTGGCGCAGCCAGTCGTCGATGGCCAGCTGGCTGAAGCCCGCCTCGCGCAGGATCTCGACGGTGTGTTCGCCGTTGGCCGGCGCCGGGCCGGCATCCCGGCGCAAGCCGCGCGCCGGGATGCCGGCAAAGGGCAGCGGCCCCAGCCCGGGCTGCGCGATGGCCTGGAAGGTTTGCCGATGCGCGGCCTGCGGATGCGCGAGCACGTCGTCATAGGTGCGCACCGGGGCATGCAGCACGTCATGCCGGCTGAGTATGTCCTGCCATTGCGCGGTGGTGCGGCTGGCGATGCAGCGCGCCACCAGCTGGTTGAGCAGCGCGGCATGAGCCATGCGCGCGGCGTTGTCGGCAAAGCGCGGGTCTTCGAGCCAGTCGGCGTGGTCCAGCGCCCGGCACAGCTTGCCAAACTGCGCGTCGTTCAGCGCCAGCAGCGTCAGGCTGCCGTCGCGGCTGGCATAGACCCCGTTGGGCGCGCTGACTGGCCCCGCTGCGGACGGGCCGCCGATGGCATGCTCGAGCAGGTTGTTGGCCTGCAGCGCGCAGCAGGCCTCGAACAGGTTCAGCTCGACATGGCCGCCGCGCCCGCTGCGATAGCGCCGGCACAGTGCCGCGGCGCACGCTTGCGCGGCATAAAGGCCGGTGGCGGCATCGGCCAGCAGCATGCCGATGCGGCGCGCGCTGCCATCGGTGTCGCGGTTGGCGAACATCAGTCCGGAATCCGCCTGCATGACAGAGTCCGACGCCGGATAGTCGGCATACGGACCGTCCGGACCATACCCGCTGATCGACACATAGACCAGCTCGGGCCGTCGCTCGGCCAGCGTCGCATAGCCCACGCCCAGCCGTCCGGCCACCTGCGGGCGGAAGTTCTGCACCAGCACGTCGGCCTGCAGCGCCAGGTCAAGCAGCACGGCCTTGCCAGTGTCGGTGGTGGCATCGATGCAGGCGCTGCGCTTGCCGCCGTTATAGGCCAGCGTCAGCGCGCTGGTATCGCCGCGCACGACACCGACCTTGCGGCCCCAGTCGCCCGCGGGCGGCTCGATCTTGACGACTTCCGCGCCTTGCTGCCACAGGATATGGGCGCAATACGGGCCGGCAATGCCCTGGCTGATGTCCAGTACGCGCAGGCCGGCAAAGGGCAGGTCGGTGTCGCACGGGCTGGTGGTGGAGGGTGGAGGCATGAGCTCGTCGGCAGGGATAAACAGGAGCTTTATGCTAGGGTTGGCCTCCCGTCGAAACAATCCCTCGATTTGTGCCAATGGTGTTGACTGATGATTGACAATGATTTCGATCTCAACCTGGTGCGGCTCTTCGTCACCATGGTCGAGTCGCGCACGCTGACGGCGGCGGCGCAGCGCAGCGGCATGACGCGCTCGAACGTGTCGCGCCGCCTGAAGCTGCTGGAGCAGCATCTGGGCGCGCAGCTGATGCGCCGCACCACGCGCCATGTCGAGCTGACCGAGGCGGGACAGCTGCTGTATGCGCATGGCTTGCGCATGCTGGATGAACTGCAGTCCGCCAATACCGCCATCGACAGCCTTGGCAAGGTGGTGCGCGGTGACGTGCGGATCCGCCTGCCGACCGGGCTGGGCCACCTCTACCTGACGCCGCTGCTGCTGGAATTCGCGCGCAGCTATCCGCAGATTTCGCTGCGCGTGGTGATCAACGACAGCATTGGCGACCTGATTCCGGCCGAGGTCGACGTGGCGCTGAAGATCACTTCGCAGCCGCCCGACGACCATGTGGCGCGGCGCATCTGCGAGGTGGGCTGGTGCCTGTGCGCATCGGCATCGTTTCTGGACCGCCACGGGCCGGTGCGCACCGTGGCCGACCTCGAACGATGCGACATGATTGCGCCGGCATCGCTGGGGCGCCGCTTTACGTTGAAGGTATGGCTGGCCGGCACGCCGATGACGTTGCGGGTGTCGCCGCGGATCCAGTCAGGCGACTATCCGTTCCTGTTCGAATCGGTGATGGGCGGACTGGGCGTGGCGCTGCTGCCGCGCTATGCGGTCTGGCGACAACTGCAATCGGGACAGATGCGCGAGGTGCTGGCCGAGTGCGAAGCGGAAGGCGTGGGCGACAGCGTCTACATGCTGACCGCGCCCAACCGCTTTCCGACCCTGGCCACGCGCACGCTGATGGACTTTATCCGCCAGCACCTGGAGCGGCAGGCCGAGAACTGGGGCCGCCGCAATGTGCTTCCGCCCGGCCATGGCAAGGCAGCAACCCCGCCTACTTCTCCTGCATCTTCGCCGCCTTGACGATCTCGCCCAGGCGCCGGCGCTCCGCGTCGTCCAGTGGTGGCCACCGCCAAACTGCAGGCAACCTAGGCTGGCGCGCCCGGCGGCGCGGTGGTGCCCCGCTGTACCAGCGCGACCGGCATTTCCATCCGGCCCGGCTCCATGCCGTCCTGCAGCCAGCGCAGCAGCGCGAGCGCGGTCTGCCGGCCAAGTTCGCTGCTTTCCAGCGCAATGGTCGTCAGCGCGGGCGTGACTTCGGCGGAAATCGGCAGGTCGTCGCAGCCGACGATGGACAACTGGCGCGGCACGTCCAGGCCCATGGCCGTAGCCTCGAACAGGCAGCCGAGCGCGAGCACGTCGTTGCCGCAGAAGATCGCCGTCGGCGTTGCCGGGGCATGGGCAAGGACGGCGCGCAAGCCGGCCCGGCCGCCGGCGAAGGTATAGGGTTGCTCGCATACGGCGCCGGGAGGCAGCGGCGCGCGCAGCGCACGCAGCGTGCCGAGGAAGCCCTCGGTGCGAAGCCGTGCGCGGTCGTTATGGGCGCCGATGCCGGAAATCATGCCGAAGCGGCGGTGGCCCAGGTCGTACAGATGGCGCGCGGCCTGCGCGCCAATCTCGAAATTGTCGAAACCAATGCACGGGTACTGGCTGGACAGGGACCAGGTCAGGATGGTGCGCGTGCCTGATTGCCGCAGCAGCGCCAGCGTTTCCGGCGCATGATCGGCGCCTACAAGGACCATGGCATCGACCGCGCGCTCGGACAGGGCCCGCACCACGTCAGTCTCGGTGTCCGGGTCGTAGTTGTGCGAGCCTAGCAGCAACTGGTAGCCACCGGCCGCCAGTACCTGCTGCATGCCCTGGATCGCATGGGAAAAGATGGCGTTGTCCAGGGTTGGCACCACTGCGGCGACGGTACGCGAGCGCCCGGATGCCAGCGTGCGCGCCGACGCATCCGGGACATAGCCGAGCGCGTCGATCGCCTGGCGCACCCGCTGCAGGGTGTCTTCCCGCACCAACGCGGGCGACGACAATGCGCGCGACACCGTCGCCATCGATACTCCCGCAAGCTTCGCCACGTCTTCAAGTCTGGTCCGCCGCACGTTTGCTGTCCTGGTTGCCGTTGCGCCATTGTCACCGATCTATGCGCTGCACACGACTGCGCCGGGGATGGTGGCTTCCCTTGCGCGGTTGACGAGGGAAAACCCTGCCTTGCACTTCACGGTTCTCCGACTAGTCTTTTATGAAAGCGCTTTCATTTGAGAATCGGCAATAAATTCGAGCATGCTGGTTTTGATCTGACCAAAAATGATAGCGCTTACATTCGATATTAAAGCCGAGGAACCGCAATGATCACGTACCTGAAGCAAGCTGGGAAAACACCGCAGACGGAGACCGCCACCGCGCAGAAAGTGGTGACCGATATGCTGGCCCAGATCCAGGCGCATGGCGAGGCTGCCGTGCGCCAGTACGCCAGCAAGCTCGACGGCTGGGACGGAGAGATCGTGCTGACCCCGGATCAGGTCCGGCAGCAGACCCGCGACGTGCCCGCGTCGGTGCGCGCCGATATCGATTTCGCGATCCGCCAGGTGCGGGAGTTCGCGCTGGCGCAGCGTGAATCGCTGCGCGAGTTCGCGGTCGAACTGCACCCGGGCGTGACCGCGGGGCAGCGCGTGATCCCAGTCAACGTGGTGGGCTGCTACGCCCCGGCCGGGCGCTATGCGCATATTGCCTCGGCCTACATGGGGGTGGCGACGGCGAAGGCCGCGGGTGTCGGCACCGTGGTGGCGTGCTCGAGCCCGTTCCGCGGCCAGGGCATCCACCCGCACGTGCTTTATGCCTTCCAGGCCGCCGGCGCGGACGTGATCATGACGCTCGGCGGGGTGCAGGCGATCGCTGCGATGGCCTATGGCCTGTTCAGCGGCAAGCCCGCCGATGTGGTGGTCGGCCCCGGCAACAAGTTCGTCGCCGAGGCCAAGCGGTCGCTGTACGGCCAGGTGGGGATCGACGTGTTCGCCGGGCCGTCCGAAGTTGCCGTGATCGCCGACGACAGCGCCGACCCCGCCATCGTGGCCAGCGACCTGGTGGGCCAGGCCGAGCATGGCCACGAGTCGCCGGCCTGGCTCTTCACCACCTCGCGCGCGCTGGCGGAACAGGTCATGGCGCTGGTGCCGGCACTGATCGACGCGTTGCCGCCGACCGCGCGCGACGCCGCCACGGCGGCATGGCGCGACTATGGCGAGGTCATCGTGTGCGATAGCCGCGAGGAAGTGGCCGCGGTCTCGGACCGCTATGCCTCCGAGCACCTGGAGGTGCATGCGCGCGACCTCGACTGGTGGCTGGCCAACCTGACCTGCTACGGCTCGCTGTTTCTTGGCGAAGAGACCACGGTGGCCTTTGGCGACAAGGCCAGCGGCCCCAACCATGTACTGCCGACCAAGGGCGCGGCGCGCTATTCCGGCGGGCTCTCGGTGCACAAGTTCATGAAGACCCTGACCTGGCAGAAAATGACGCGCGAGGCGACCCGGCAGATCGGGCAGGTGACCGCGCGCATCTCGCGCCTGGAGGGCATGGAGGCGCACGCGCGCACCGCGGACGACCGCATGGCAAAGTACTTTCCGAACGCCCGCGTCGAGATGGGCGCTGCGGTGGAGGTGTGACGATGGCGCCCATGCAGAACGCGGCCGGCGTTGCCGGACCGGACCTGCGCGGCAGGCAGGCGCTGGTGACCGGCGGCAGTTCCGGTATCGGCGAAAGCCTTGCCGAGGCACTCGGCCGGGCCGGCGCCAGGGTGGTGCTGGCGGCGCGCCGCCAGCCGCAACTCGATGCCGCGGCGTCGCGGCTCGATGCGATGGGCATCGCGGTCGACACGCAGGCGCTGGACGTGTCCGATCTCGATGCGATTCCCGCCGCCGCAGCGGCCTTGCAGCGCCGCTGCGGCACCATCGACATCCTGGTGAACGCCGCGGGCATGAACCTGCGCGAGCCCTTTGACAGCGTCACGCCGGCGTCGTGGCGGTTGCAGCTGGACACGCACCTGGCCGCGCCGTTCTTCCTGACGCAGGCGCTGGCGCCCGCGATGCAGGCGCAAGGATGGGGGCGGGTGCTCAACCTCGCGTCGCTGCAGTCTTACCGCGCCTTCGCCAACAGCGCGCCCTACGGCGCGGCGAAGGGTGGCATCGTGCAGCTGACGCGAGCCATCGCCGAGGCGTGGTCGCGGCACGGCATCACCTGCAATGCCATCGGCCCGGGCTTTTTCCCCACCGCGCTGACCGGGCCCGTGTTCGCCGATGCCGCGCTGGCCGATCACCATGCCGGGCGCACCTGCATCGGCCGCAACGGCGCGTTGCCCGACCTGCATGGGCTGGCCGCGTTCCTGGCCAGCGACATGGCCGCGTATATCACCGGGCAGACCTTCATGGTCGACGGTGGCTACACGGCAAGATGATTCCCCGCGCGGGGCGCATCGATTCGCCCCCCGCGTTGATCGATATCCAGAGCGCCATACGCGCCGCCTCGGGAACAGACCCGACAGGAGACAAGCATGACGAGACAGGTAGCGGCGCAGCCGCCGGCACAAGACCCCGGACGCAAGCTGAGAAAGATCGTGACCTCGAGCACGATCGGCGCGATGGTGGAGTGGTACGACTTCTTCCTGTACGGCGTGGTCGCCGGGCTGGTGTTCAACAAGCTGTACTTCCCGTCGACCGACCCGGTGGTCGGCACGCTGCTGGCCTACGCCACCTTCGCCGCCGGGTTTGTCGCGCGCCCACTGGGCGGCGTGATCTTCGGCCATTTCGGCGATACGCTGGGACGCAAGCACATGCTGGTGCTGACGCTGATGATCATGGGCATCGCCACCACGGCCATCGGCCTGATCCCGACCTACGACCAGATCGGCATCTGGGCCCCGGTGCTGCTGCTGGTGTGCCGCATCGCGCAGGGCATCGGCCTCGGCGGCGAATGGGGCGGAGCCGTGCTGATGACGTTCGAGAGCGCGCCGGCGGGCCGCCGCGGCTTCTTCGCCAGCCTGCCGCAGACCGGCATGTCGCTGGGACTGGTGCTGGCCAGCGGCGTGATTGCGTTGCTGTCGGCGCTGCTGTCGGACCGGGACTTCCTGGCATGGGGCTGGCGCATCGCCTTCCTGCTCAGTGCGGTGATGGTGTTCATCGGCTCCTACATGCGCACGCATGTCGAAGAATCGCCGGAGTTTGCCGCGGCGCAACGCCACCCGCCGCGCCAGCAGCCGGAGGCCAGCGCCTTGCCGTTCCTGGCCATGCTGCGCCAGTACCCCCGCGTGGTGCTGGCATGCATGGGCGCGCGCTTTATCGACGGCGTCTTCTTCAACGTATTTGGAGTGTTTTCGCTCGCCTACCTGACTCAGACCCTGAAGCTGTCGCGCAACGAGGCTTTGCTGGGCGTGCTGCTCGGTGCCGGCGTGATGACGCTGTTCATCCCGCTGTGGGGCGCCGTGTCCGACCGCCTCGGCCGGCCGCTGGTCTATGGCACCGGCGCGCTGCTGGCGGGCCTGTCGGCGTTTCCCGCGTTCTGGCTGATGCAGCATTCGGGCGGCAACGTGCTGCTGGTATGGGCGGCAATCATCATCCCCTTCGGCATCTTCCATGCCGCCGTGTTCGGCACCATGTCGTCGATGTTCTCCGAGGTCTTCGATGCGCGCGTGCGCTATACCGGGATTTCCTTCGTCTACCAGTTCGCGGGCGTGTTCGCCGGCGGCCTGACGCCGATCATCGCCACCTGGCTGAATGCGCGGGGCGGCGGCGAGCCCTGGTACCTGTGCGGCTACGTGCTGGCGATCGGCGTGCTCAGCGCGGCCTGCACGCTGTGGATCGGCCGGCGCCAGCGCCCGGCCGGCGCGCGTGCGCTGGCACCGTCCGAAGCCGGCGCCTGATTCCTTCCTTCGGGCGGCCACTGCGCCGCCCGTCCTTGTGGTTCCCCTCCCATGTTGACTACTGGCAAGGCCATGAAAGCGATCGTCTATACCGAACCCAACGCCGTCGCGGTCCTGGAGCGCGACATGCCAGCCCTGGCCCCCGGCGAAGCCCTGCTGCGCATCGATGCCAGCGGCATCTGCGGCTCCGACCTGCATGCATATCACGGCCACGATCCGCGCCGCAAGCCGGGACTGGTGCTTGGCCACGAGTTCGCGGGCACGGTGGTGGCCTCGTCCGACCCGGCCCGGCTGGCCGTCGGGCAGCGCGTGACCGCCAACCCGCTGGTGACCTGCGGGCATTGCGACTATTGCCTGCAAGGGCGCGACAACCTGTGCGCGCACCGGGGCATGGTCGGCATGAGCCGGCCCGGCGCGTTGTCCGAGTTCCTGGCGATTCCGATCCGCTGTGCGATTCCGCTTCCGGATGCGCTGCCCAGCGTCAGCGCGGCACTGACCGAGCCCGCGGCTACCGCGCTGCATGCGGTGAACCTGACCATGCGAGCGCTGGCCAGGCCGCTGCCCGAATCCAGCGTGCTTGTCATTGGCGGCGGCGCGATCGGCATGCTGGCCGCAGCGCTGGTGCGGTCCTATGGCTGCGGCGAGGTCCAGGTGGCCGAGACCAATGCGCTACGCCGGGCCTCGGTGACGCGGCATCTCGCTTGCGATGCGGTCGACCCTTTGGCCGGCCCGCTGCCGGAATCGGCCTTCGACGTGGTGATCGACGCGGTGGGCGCGGGCGCGACGCGCAAGCTCGCCATCGCCGCCGCGCGGCCCGGCGGCGTGGTCATGCATATCGGCCTGCAGGACTGGGCCAGCGAGATCGACATGCGCAAGCTGACCCTGGCCGAACTGACTTTGCTGGGCACCTATACCTACACCATGGCCGACCTGCGTGCCACCGTGGCGGCGCTGGAGCGCGGCAGTTTCGGCACGCTGGAGTGGGTCGAGACGCGCGCGCTGAGCGAGGGTCCGGCGGCCTTTGCCGACCTGGCTGCCGGCCGCGTTGCGGCCGGCAAAGTGGTGCTGATTCCCGAAACCGTCTGACTGCGCCGCGGGGCGCGCCCGGCACGCGGACCAAGACGTCAATCCAAATTCATATATATGAGTTGGTTGACATGGATGAATCCAGCGCCTACCATGATTTCACGCCCGACCCACAGAGAGAGGAGACAACGATGATTCACGTAGTGCTTCATGACGCCAAGGACACCGTCGCGGTGGCCGTGGTGGAAGGGATCCAGCCCGGCACCCAGCTCAATGCCTGGATCATGGACGAAGACAAGATCGTGACCGTGACCGCGCTGCAGCCGATTCCCATCGGTCACAAGGTGGCGCTGCGCGACATGGATGTGAACGAGACGGTCTACAAGTACGGCATCGACATCGGCAAGGTGGTGGCGCCGATCAAGGCCGGCCAGCACGCCCACGTCCACAACATCAAGACCAAGCGCTGGTAAGCCGGGCGCGCCGCGCCTGTGTTCCATTCGCCTTCATTCCGCTTCAATTCCGCTTCCATCGCGCATCCAAGGATCCACGTCATGTCCGTGATCGACCAAAACACCACCTTCTGGGGCTACCGCCGCGACAATGGCCGCGTCGGCGTGCGCAACCACGTCATCATCCTGCCGCTGGACGACCTGTCCAACGCCGCCGCCGAGGCCGTCGCCGCCGCGATCAAGGGCACCATGGCGATTCCCCATCCGTACGGCCGCCTGCAGTTCGGGCCGGACCTGGACCTGCATTTCCGCACGCTGATCGGCGCGGGCAGCAACCCGAACGTCGCCGCGGTGGTGGTGATCGGTATCGAGGAGGGCTGGACCAAGAAAGTGGTCGATGGCATCGCCCAGACCGGCAAGCCGGTGGTCGGCTTCGGCATCGAGGGCCACGGCGACCACGACACCATCATGCGCGCCTCCAGGGCCGCGCGCGAGTTCGTGCAATACGCCACCGCGCTGCACCGCGTGGAGTGTCCGATCAACGAGCTGTGGGTGTCGACCAAGTGCGGCGAATCGGACACCACCTCGGGCTGCGGCGCCAACCCGACCGTCGGCAACGCCTTCGACAAGCTGCATCCGCTGGGCACCACGCTGGTGTTCGGCGAGACTTCCGAGCTGACCGGCGGCGAGCATATCGTCGCGGCGCGCTGCGCCAACGACGACGTGCGCCACCAGTTCATGGCGATGTTCGAGCGCTACCAGGGCATGATCGACCGCTGGAAGACCTCCGACCTGTCCGAGTCGCAGCCGACCAAGGGCAATATCGCCGGCGGCCTGACTACCATCGAAGAGAAGGCGCTGGGCAATATCCAGAAAATCGGCAAGAAGTGCACCGTCGACGGCGTGCTCGACAAGGCCGAGGCGCCGACGCATCCGGGGCTGTGGTTCATGGACTCGTCTTCCGCCGCGGCCGAGATGGTCACGCTGTGCGCGGCCGCCGGCTACGTGGTCCATTTCTTCCCGACCGGGCAGGGCAACGTGATCGGCAACCCGATCGTGCCGGTGATCAAGCTGTGCGCCAACCCGCGCACCGTGCGCCTGATGAGCGAGCACATGGACGTCGATTGCTCGGGCCTGCTGCAGCGCGAGCAGACGCTGGACCAGACCGGCGACAAGCTGCTGGAATGCATGCTGGCCACCATCAACGGCCGCTGGACCGCGGCCGAGGCGCTCGGCCATCGCGAGTTCGTGCTGACCCGCATCCACGAGTCGGCATGATGAAGCGCATCTGCATCAGCGAGTTCATGGATCCGGCCGCGGTGCAGGCGCTGAGCGCCGGCTTCGACCTGCGCTACGAGCCGGGCTGGGTCGATCGCCGCGGCGAGTTGCTCGAGGTCCTTGACGGGGCGCACGCGCTGGTGGTGCGCAACCGGACCCAGGTGGACGCAGCGCTGCTCGCCAGCGCGCCGGCCTTGCGGGTGGTGGGGCGGCTCGGCGTGGGGCTGGACAATATCGACGTCGCCGCCTGCCGCGAACGCGGTATTCGCGTGATACCCGCGGCCGGGGCCAATGCGCGTTCGGTGGCGGAGTACGTGGTGACCACGGCCGCCGTGCTGCTGCGCGGCGCCTACCTGTCCAGTGCCGAGGTGGCGGACGGCCAGTGGCCGCGGGCCAGGCTGTCGGAGGGCCGGGAGGCGCTGGGCAAGACGCTGGGCCTGATCGGCTTTGGCGACATCGGCCGGCAGACCGCTGCGCTGGCGCGCGCCTTCGGCATGGAGGTCATTGCCAGCGATCCGATGTTGCCGGCCGATGATCCGGTCTGGTCCGCCACCGGGGTGGCCTGCGTGCCGCTCGACGCGCTGCTGGCGCAGGCGGACGCGGTCAGCCTGCATGTGCCGCTGGTGGCGGCCACGCGCAACCTGATCGATGTCGGCCGCCTGGCGGCGATGAAGTCCGGCGCGGTGCTGGTCAATACCGCGCGCGGTGGCGTGGTGGACGAGGCGGCGCTTGCCGATGCGCTGCGGGCCGGCCACCTCGCCGGCGCCGCGCTGGACGTGTTCGACAGCGAGCCGCTGCCCGCGGGCAGCGCGCTGCGGGGCGTGCCCAACCTGATCCTGACACCGCACGTCGGTGGCGTGACGCGCGAAGCCAATGCGCGCGTATCGATGATGATCGCCCGCGAGGTGCGGCAATCGCTGGAGCAGATGCCATGAGCCGGATTGCGTTGCAGGAACTGGAGCGCGTGGCTGCCGCGGGCCTGCGCCGGGCAGGGGCCAGCGCCCTGCAGGCGCAGGCGACGGCAGCGGCGCTGGTGCGGGCTGATGCAGCGGGGCTGCCGTCGCACGGGGTCTCGCGCGTGCCGATGTACGTGGCGCACCTGCGCCATGACCGGGTCGACGGCAACGCCGAGCCGACGGTACAGGGCACGCGCGCCAGCGCGGTGCTGGTCGACGCGCGCTGCGGCTTTGCCTTCGCGGCGTGCGACCTGGCCATCGCCGAAGCCGTGGCACGCGCGCGCGCATCCGGCGTCGGCGTGGCCGCGGTCACCAACAGCCATCACTTCGGCGCCGCCGCGCTGCCACTGGAGGCCGTGGCGCGCGCCGGCATGGTCGGCATGGCCATGGGCAATTCGCCCGCGGCCATGCCGGCGTGGGGTGGCAAGCGACCGCTGTTCGGCACCAACCCGGTTGCGGCGGTATTCCCGCGGCAGGGCCACGCGCCGGTGGTGATCGACCTGTCGCTGTCGGAAGTCGCGCGCGGCAAGATCATGGTGGCGGCGAAGCACGGCAAGCCGATACCGGTCGGATGGGCGCTGGATGAGGCCGGCCAGCCGACCACCGACGCCCAGGCCGCGCTGCGCGGCTCGATGCTGCCGGCGGGTGGAGTCAAGGGCGCGATGCTGGCGTTGCTGGTGGAGCTGCTGGTGACGTCGCTGGCCGGGGCGCAGTTCGGCGCCGAGGCCGATTCCTTCTTCAGCGACGCGGGCAACCGTCCGCGCATCGGCCAGTTGTTCTTCGTGCTGGACCCCGGCGCCTTCGCCGGCTCGCAGGTCTACGCCGCGCGCGTGGAAGCGCTGCTGGCCGCGATGCTGGACGACGAAGGCACACGCGTGCCGGGCGACCGCCGTGTAACCGCGCAGGCGCAGGCGGCAGCGCACGGCGTCGACGTGCCCGACGCGCTGTGGCGTGAACTGCAATTGCTGGCGGGCGAGGAGGTTGGCGCCCCGCATTGATTTCCTCACAACGGACCCACGCTTAGATGGGCCGGCCATAACTACCGGAGACAAATCATGGATCGACGCTTGATGTGCGGCGCGCGCAGGCACCTGAACCGCGTGCTGCTTGCCTTGTCAGTTGTATCGGCCCTCGCTGCGCTGGCGCCACGGCCTGCCGCGGCGCAGGGCGGCAGCGATGCCGCCGCCGCGGACTTTCCGAGCAAGCCGATCCGGTACGTGGTCCCGTTCGCGGCCGGCGGCCTCACCGACATCATGGCGCGCATGGTCGGCCACCAGCTCTCCGAAGAGTGGAAGAAGCCCATCGTGGTGGACAACCGGCCGGGCGGCAATGCCAATATCGGCGCCGAGCAGGTCGCCAAGGCACCGCCCGACGGCTACACCTGGCTGGCGGTGACGCTGACGCACGCGTCCAACGTGACCTTGTTCCCCAAGCTGCCGTTCAGCATGCAGAAAGACCTGGTGCCGGTGGCGCGGATCGCCTCGTCGCCGATGATGGTGGTGGTGCCGGCCAGCTCGCCGATCAAGTCGATGAGGGATCTCGCCGCGGCGGCGCAGCAGTCCAAGCTGAACGCCGGCTCCAGCGGCAACGGCACGCCGCCGCACCTGACGCTGGCGCTGTTCGAAAGCCAGACCCGCACCAGCTTCACCCATGTGCCGTACAAGGGCGGCGCGCCGTCGATGACCGACCTGATCGGCGGCCAGATCGACGTGGTCTTCTCCAACTTCCCCGAGTCGCTCGCCTATGTGAAAGGCGGCAAGCTGCGCGCACTGGCCGTGACCACGCGCGAGCGCCATCCGCTGCTGCCCGACGTGCCGACCGTGGCCGAGGCCGGCTATCCGGAGCTGATCGTCGAGAACTGGACCGGCCTGATGATGCCGGCGGGCACGCCCCGGCCGATCGTCGACAAGGTGGCCGCCTCGGTCGCACGCATGCTGGCGGCCGAGTCGGTGCGCGGGCGCATCGTCAGCGCGGGCTTCAGCCCCGCGGCCGGCGGGCCCGCGTTTGCCGACTACTTCAGCGGCGAGGTGACGCGCTGGGCCCGGCTGATCGAGGAGAAGCACATCCGGGTCGAATAGCGGCGCGTCGCGCCGCCGCGCCCGGGAGGCCGGGGTGCGGGCCTGGCGGCCGGCTTTAGTATGATTCGTCTTATCTATATGAGTCAGTCATGGATCGGCCGGCCGCCCCGCAGGCGGCGTTGCAAAGGACACTAACGTGGGTTCCAGATTCGAAGCCGGCGCAGCCATCGGCGGCGTGCTCTACAAGGACGTCAAGCACGCCATCCTGGCCGCCCTGGCCGAGGGCGAGTGGAAGCCGGGCGAGGCGATTCCGTCTGAGCGCAAGCTGATCGAGCGCTTCGGCGTCTCCATCGGCACGCTGCGCAAGGCCATCGACGAACTGGTGGCCGAGAACATCATGATCCGCCACCAGGGGCGGGGAACCTTCGTCGCGACGCACCGGCAGGAAGACCACTTCTTCCGCTTCTTCCGCATCGTGCGCCAGGACGGGTACCGCGAGTTTCCGACGGTACAGCTGGCAAAGTTCCGCCGCGCCAAGGCCGACAAGGAAGAAGCCGCGGCGCTGGGCCTGCCGCTCGGCGAAGCCGTGTTCCGCTTCACCAACGTGCTGTCGCTGGAAGGGCGCGCGGTCATGATCGACGCCATCACCGTCCCGGCGGAACGCTTCCGGGCGCTCACCGAGAAGCTGCTGCGCGAGCGGCCGAACACGCTCTACAACTTCTACCAGGACGTCTTCGGCATCAACATCATCCGCACCGAAGAGCGCCTGCGGGCCGCGCTGGCCGACGCGGAAGACCATGAACTGCTGGGCATCCCCGTCGGCACCGCGATGCTGAAGATCCTGCGGGTGGCGTCGTCCTACCAGAACGAGCGCGTCGAGTACCGCGTCTCCAGGCTCGATACTTCAGATTACGAGTTCGCGCTGTCGCAGCCGTGAAAGCTGATGGCGCGTTTGCTGGCTTGTGCCGCGATCTCCGGCCGATGCCTCAGGCGCGCGCAATCATCCGCAACACCGCGTCGGCCAGTGGACCTTCGGCTTCGCCCAGCAGGTCGACCGCATCGAAATGGTGGCCGCGCTCCTGCACCACCACCTGCACGGCGAAGCCGCATTCGCCCAGCAGCGCCTGGTATTCGCGCTGCAGCCGGTGGTACTCCGGCGATTCATCGCCGCCGACGGTCAGGATCATGGGCAGTTTGGCTTTCGGGACATGATGGATCGGGCTGTAGTGGGCAACGTCCGCCTCGGTCAGACCGACCACCTGGTTGAGGTAGCACAGCCGGATCGGCTCCAGGTCATACAAGCCGCTGATCGCGCAACCTCCCTTGAGGATATCCGCCGGTACGCCGAAGGCAGCCCAGTCCGTTGCCGCCAGCGTGGCGGTGAGATGGCCGCCGGCTGAGTGGCCGGACAAGAAGATGCGATCCGGATCGAATCCCAGTTCGTCGGCATGCCGGTAGAGCCATGCCACTGCCTCCTGATTGTCGCGGACAATTTCGGCCATGCCCACATCCGGTGCCAGGCGGTAGTTCACCACCGCGACGTTGATATCGCGCTGCAGGTAGGGCGCGGCAACGAAGCTGAAGTCGGACTTGTCCAGCGATTGCCAATAACCGCCATGAATGAAGACCAGCAGCGGGCGCTTTGCGGTGGCTGCCGGGAAGAAGTCGAGCGCCTGCAAAGCGTGTGCACCATACGCAAGATCGGGCTTGACCAGATGGTTGCGACGGAACGTGGCGCTGGTGTCGTCCCATCGCTTGAAGATGTCCTGGAACCCGGGGATTCCAGCCCTGACGTTGTACTGCTGGTCCAGTTCTTCCTGGTTGAAGTTTCGATACACTGACATTAAATTTGGCTCCAGACGTTGGGATCGATGCTTCGATACCATTGGGTCGTTGCGACGCTTGTCGCGTCCGGCCAAAGATACGTATCCGCGTTTTGCGGCGCGCGCCGCTGGATGACAACCACTATCGCAAAGACGCCATGTTCGGAAAAAGCGAGAACCGCGATGACTACCAGGCGATAGCGCAGCCGGTCGGCGGCATGGCGCGCAAGCTGAAGGATGGGTTTTATATCGCCCCGCATTCGCATCCGCGCGCGCAACTGATCTATGCCTACGTGGGGGCTATCCTGGTCACCACCGACTTCGGTTCGTGGGTGGTGCCGCCCCAGCGCGCCGTCTGGGTGCCTTGCAACATCAAGCACGCCATGCAGGCGTGCGGCGATGTCGAGATGCGCACCATCTACGTCCGCGAAGATGCCGTACCGGGCGAGTTGCACGGCTGTTGCGTGGTCGCGGTGCCGCCGCTGCTGCGCGAGCTGATCTCGGCCGCCGTGCGCATGCCGCTGGCCTATGACGAAGGCAGCCGCGACGGCCTGGTGGTGCAGCTTCTGCTGCAGGAGTTGCGTCCGCTTTCGGTGGTCCCGCTGCATCTGCCAATGCCCCGGGACCCACGCCTGGGCAAGATCTGCGCGAAGATTCTCGACGATCCCTCGGACGAGACCTCGGTCCAGACGTGGAGCCGCTCGGTTGGCGCCAGCGAGCGGACCATCATCCGTCTGTTTCCGGAAGAAACGGGGATGACATACAGCCGCTGGAAGCAGCAGGCGCGGCTAATGGCCGCGGTTCGCCTGCTTGCCGAGGGGTGCCATGTCACGGACATCGCACTGCAGCTTGGATACGAGAGTCCAAGCGCATTCAGCGCCATGTTCAGACGAGCGCTTGGCATGACCCCCACCGAGTATTTCCGCGACCGGACCGGCGAGTAGGCGTCAGGCTGCCGGTTGGCATCTGCGCGACATCAACTGGCGTCAAGGCGCGAATCGAGGCATGGGCCCTGCGGCACAGTCTAGGTGCCGCCGGATGGCCAGCACCGTGCTTGCTCCGTCGGCATTTGTCCAAGTCGAGGAGTGAGTATGTCAGTGATGGATCGTATCCAGGCAGCGGGCATCGTCCTGCCTGCCGCCGAAATGCCCAAGGCGCTTTATGTCCCGTACACGCTGCACCGTGGCTTGCTGACGATATCGGGACAGCTGCCGCTGCAGGACGGCAATCCCGTGTTTGTCGGCAAGGTTCCCGGCGCGGTCAGCGTCGAAGCGGCGCAGGCGGCGGCACGGCTTTGCCTGGCCAACCTGCTGGGCTGGGTGGCCGCCGCAACCGATGGCGATTTCGAACGGATCCGGGGCATCGTGCGGGTAGGCGGCTACGTTGCAACGGATCCGGGTTTCAACGATGCGCCGCTGGTGATCAACGCCGCGTCGGAGCTTCTCAACCGGATCTTTGCCGAGCGCGGGCGCCACGCCCGCCTTGCGCTCGGCGTGGCGAGCCTTCCGTTCGGTGCCCCGGTCGAGATCGAGGCAACCTTTGCGCTGGACGCCTAGGCGATGGGCGCCGCGACAAGGGCCGGCTACGCCGACGTCCTGGTGGGCCTGCAATATGGCGACGAGGGCAAGGCCCGAATCGTTGATCACCTCGCTGCCGAGTATGACGTGATTGCGCGTTTCAATGGCGGGGCCAACGCCGGACATACCATCGCCACGCCCGCCGGTGCGCTGCGGCTGCGGCAAGTGCCTTCTGGGGTGCTGCACCCGGGCGTTGCGCTTTACATCGGCTCGGGCTGCGTGGTCGGGTTGCAGCAGCTGGCATCCGAGATTGCGATGCTGGCCGCCCAAGGTATCAGCCTGGAGGGACGGCTGACAATCAGCGACAGGTGTCCGCTGGTTCAGCCGCGGCATGTGCTGGCGGACCGCCGCGATGGTGCACGGATCGGCACCACCGGCAACGGCATCGGTCCGTGCTACGCCGATATGGCGGCCCGGATACAGGGCGCCGAGCGCGTTGCGTTCCAGTTGCGCGACCTGTGGTGTGACGAGGACCGCGTGTTCGAACTGATGACCCGGCTGGCATCGCAGGCCGACGACGATGACGAGGCCATAGCGGCGATGGTGGACGGCATGCGCCGCGCGTGGAGGGTGGTTCGGCCGTTCGTGACGAATGATGCTGTCGCGCTGTTGCGGCGGGTCGAGGCCGGTGCAAGGGTACTGTTCGAGGGCGCGCAGTCGGTGATGCTGGATGTGGTGCATGGCATCCAGCCGTGGGTCACGTCCAGCCATACGCTCCCCGCCTATGCCTACGTAGGTGGAGATCTGCCGTGCCGGTATCACCGCAAGACCATCGGCGTGGCCAAGGCCATCGTCTCCCGGGTCGGCAACGGCCCGCTGCCGAACGAACTGGGCGGGCAGCGTTCCGAGGCGTACTGCGCCGCGGCGGCACACGCGGGCCGCGGCCGCGCCGACGAAGCGGCCAGCCACGATCCGCTCAAGTTGCTTGCCGAAGCGGATGCGTTCTCGACCGGCGTGGCCATCCGGATGCTGGCGAACGAGTACGGCACCGGCACCGGCCGGCCACGGCGCGTGGGCCTGCTTGACGTTGAGCAACTGCGGCTCGCGATACAGCAGGCCGGCGTCGACGAGGTGTATCTCAACAAATGCGACAGCCTGGCTGCCTTTTCCCATACGCCCGAGCGTTGCATTCCAGTCGTCGCTGGCGAGGCCGGTAGCGCAAGCCAGCGCGTGTTGCAGTTTCCGGCGTTCGCGCACGACGCCATACCGACGAATCCCGCCTCGCCGCTGCCCCCGCAGCTTGAAGCGCTGCTCGAATGGCTGGCGCAGGCCATCGGTCGACCCTTGCGCGGCATCGGACTAGGACCGGAACGCACGCAGATGCGGCTTCTTGAACCCACCCAGCAGACCACACCATGACTAGCACGACCCCTGCCTACCTGCGCAGCGAGATGCGCCGGACCGACCTCGCCTGGACCGACTGGCCGGCCATTGAAGCCTTCCTGAAGAACGAGCTGATCTGCCGGGTTGCGGTGCATGACGAGCCTTACCCCTACATCACCGCGCAGAGCTTTACCTTTACCGGAGACGCGTTCCTGATCCACAGTTCCAGGTTCGGCAAGCTTGCCACGGCGATCCGGGCGAACCCGCTGGTCACGATCGAAATCGATCGGCCGGTGGCCTTGTTGAAGGCGCCAAAGGGCCAGAACACCAGCCTCGAGTATTTCAGCGTCATTGCGCGCTGTGAAGTCCGGCTGCGTGACAGTACCGATGAGGTGCGTGCGCACCAGTACCAGGCGCTGGACAAGTTCCGGCCCGAGAAGGACTACTCGCCGATCGAGGATGGCGCGGCCAGCCAGATCGTGGCCTATCGCTGCGAGATCCGCGAGTTGAGCGCGAAGAAGCGCATCCTCGCTGACGGACAGTATTCGCCGCCAGGGCAGCCGCGCGCGCCGTACCTGCGCTATCCGTTTCAGTCCGGTGCGACGCTGTCCGGTCTGCCGCCGGAAGCGTTCGATCCCCATCGGTTTGCGGGGAAGTAGGGCTCGCCATCGCATGACATGAAGAGGTGCTTCGGCGCCTCTTTTTTTATGTCCGGTGGCTTCGGAGCGCCTCCAATGCCTTGGCGCCTGCGAGACAGACCTTGGCGTTCCGGCGCGCGTCGCGCACTCGCCCGCGAGCGACAGTAGCGAACGATGGCGCAGCCACGCGTTATCGCTTGCCGCCAGTGCCATAGAGCACTGGCACTAGAACGACTGGAGACAAGATGAAGCACACCCCTCTCGAGCTGATGCGCGTGCGCACCGGCGACCGCCTGGAACGGCTGCCCGTATGCGGGTATCACCGCCTTCTGTTTGCAATCATTGCGCTGGCCTTCTTCTTTGACAATCTCGACCTGGCCATGATGACGTATTTGCTGGGTTCGATACGCACGGAGTTTGGCTTGACCGCTGCGCAAGCGGGCATGCTGGGAAGCGCCAGCTTTGTCGGCATGGCCGTCGGCGCGCTCAGCTCGGGAATGCTTGCCGACAGGTTCGGACGCAAGCCCGTGTTCCAGGTCAGCATGATCATCTGGGGCGTGGGCAGCTATCTCTGTTCGACCGCGAGCAACCCCATGGAACTAGGCGCATACCGGCTCCTGCTCGGAATCGGCATGGGCATGGAACTGCCGCTGGCACAGACGCTGATGTCGGAGTTCATTCCGGCGCGGCAGCGCGGCAAGTACCTGGCATTGATGGACGGCAACTGGCCGATCGCGTTCATCTGCGCTGGCCTGATGTCGTACTACGTGCTGAGCGCCTATACCTGGCGCACGATGTTCCTGCTTGGTGCGGTGCCGGCGCTCTTCCTGATCGTGGTTCGGCGCTTCGTGCCCGAGTCTCCGCGCTGGCTGGAATCGCAGGGGCGCCATGCGGAAGCCGCAGCGATCGTCGACCGTATCGAGCAGTCGGTGATGCGGCGGATGAAGCTTGATGCATTGCCGGAAGTCACTCCGGCGGCTGCGGCGGCGGAGCCGGAGGCGACGGGATTGCGCGTGCTGTGGTCGCGCGCGTACCGCAGCCGGACCCTGACTGTCTGGGGGCTGTGGTTCTTTGCCCTGCTGGGGTTCTATGGCCTCAATACATGGATCGGCGCGCTGCTGCAGCAATCCGGGCTGGATGTGACCAAGTCCGTGTTGTACACGGTGTACATCTCGATCGGCGGGATTCCGGGCTTCCTTTGGGCGGCGTGGGTGGTGGAGCGCTGGGGACGCAAGCCTGCCTGCGTGGCGACGCTGGTCGGTGGGGCGTGCATGGTCTTTATCTATGGTCGGGTCGCTGGCTCGGCGTCGGAGCCGCTGGCGCTATTCCTCTCCGGCGGCATGATGCAGTTCTTCATGTTCGGCATGTGGGCGGTTCTCTATACCTACACGCCGGAGCTCTATCCCACGCGCGCTCGCGCTTCTGGCTGTGGCATGGCTTCGACGGTGGGGCGCATCGGCTCGCTGCTGGGGCCGACGCTGGTGGGTCTGGTGCTGCCCGTCGCGGGGCAAGCTGGCGTGTTCTGTCTGGGCGCGCTGTGTTTCCTTGCCGCGGCGGCAATCGTGCTCCGGTTCGGCATCGAAACCCGCGGCAGGGCGCTGGAAGCCATTGCCGACTAAGGTACTGCCGGCGCGTCGTGGCGGCAGGTATCGGACCAGCTGCGTCAGTCCGCCACCGCCACGACGCTGGCAATGCCTTGCCGGGCCATCTTCACATAGGGGCAGAAGCGCTCGGTATTGCGCACCAGTTCTTCGGCCAGCGCCCGGGCCACGCCCGGCATCCTGACGCGGACATCCGCGGACAGCGCATAGGCGCCGTCCACCGGGTCGCGGCCGAAGGCGACTTCGACTTCCACGGCGATGTTGTCGATGTGCAGGCCGGCGCGTCTGGCCAGCAGGTGCAGGGCGCCGTGGAAGCACGCGGCATAGCCCGCGGCGAACAGCTGTTCGGGGTTGGTACCGTTGCCCGGCCCTCCCAGCGCGGCCGGCAGCCGCAGGTCGATGACGAGGTTGCCGTCATCGGAGCGAGCCACGCCTGAGGCGCGCCCGTGTCCGGTTTCGCCACCCGTGACGGTGACGGTGGTGGTGTAGATCGGATCGAAGCCGGGCCCGCGATATTTGTCGAGCAGGCTCAACGGCGGGGCTTGCAGCTTCCGGTTCGCCATGGGCCGGCCCTGGGATCAGGCGCGCGTTTGCTGGCGCTTTCGCAGCCATGCCTCGAAGCTGGTCTTGCCCAGCCGCGCGGGCCCCTCCGGAACCAGCGTGCCATCGTCCAGCTCGGCGCCGAAATAGCGGGCCTGGGCGTCGACGACCACCTTGCGCGGATCATCGGTGGCTTCGAGATACCGTTGCACCAGCTCGCTCAGCGCAAAGCGCTGCGGCCCGGCGATATCGACGATGCCGTTGGCGGGATCGGCAAGCGCCTGGTCGGCCACGGCCTCGGCCACGTCGTCGGAAGCGATCGGCTGGATCGACGCGGACGACAGGCGGATCGCGTCGCCGTCGGCGCCCGCTTCGGCGATGCCGCCGAGGAATTCGAGGAACTGCGTGGAACGGACAATGGTGTAGGGGATGCCGGCGTTGCGGATCAGCGCTTCCTGCGCGATCTTGCCGCGGAAGTAGCCGCTTTGGGCGAGCTTGTCGGTGCCGACCACCGACAGCGCCACATGGTGCCTGACCCCTGCGGCTTTCTCCGCCGCCGCCAGGTTGCGGCCCGAGGTCTCGAAGAAATGCAGCACGGCATCGTCGGCGAACGACGGAGAATTGGCCACGTCCACGACCACCTTTGCGCCGGCAAGCGCCTGCCCGAGGCCTTCGCCGGTCAGCGCATTCACGCCCGTCTGGGGCGATGCCGCCACCACTTCATGGCCCTGCGCGGCAAGCCGGGCCACGACCTTGCTGCCGATCAGTCCGGTACCGCCAATCACAACGATCTTCATCACGCACCTCGGTTCGGTTGGAAGGGATGGGCCGTCGACCCATGTCCCATGCTAGGTGAGCGAGGATCGACGCGGTAGCGCCGCGGGCGGATGCACGCTGTTTCCCGTCCCGCACCAATCGCCAGGCTGCGGCAAGGAGGTTTTCAGCCGGTAACCCCGGCGCGGTACGCGCTCGGCGAGAGGCCAAGGTGGCGCTGGAACGTCAGCCGCATCCGTTCCTCGCTGCCAAAGCCGCACTGCCTGGCGATCTGGTCGACCGGACGGTGGGGGTCCTGCAGCAGCCGCCGCGCGGCTTCCAGCCGGAAATGCTCCACCCCCTTGGCGGGCGTGCGGCCGGTCTGCTGCTTGTACACCCGTGCAAAGTTGCGCGGGCTCATGCCGGCCTGCTCGGCTAGCTGCTCGACCGAGAGCGTTTCCCGCGACAGGTTTTCGACGATCCAGAGATGGAGGGCCTCGAACAACGGCACCTGCCGGCTCTGCGTCAGCAGCATTTCACTGAGCTGGGGCTGGCCGCCGGGGCGCTTGATGAAGACCGCCAGTTCCCGCGCCGCGCTCAGCGAGATATCGTGGCCGTAGTCGTCTTCGACCAGCGCCAGCGCCATGTCGATGCCGGTGGTCACGCCGGCCGAGGTCCAGATCCGGTCCTGGCGCACGAAGATGGCGTCCGGGTCCAGCGTGACCGCGGGAAAGCGCGCGCGGAACGCCGCATGCATGGCCCAGTGCGTGGCTGCGCGCTTGGCGTCGAGCAGGCCCGCCTGCGCCAGCAGGAAGGCGCCGCTGCAGACCGAGGCGACGCGGGGCACCTGGGCGGCGGCTTGCTTCAACCAGGCGACCAGGGAGGTGGCGCTGTCCAGCAGGGTGAGCATCCCGGGTGCGCCGGGCAGGACAATGGTGTCGATACGCCGCAGGTCGATGGCCGCAAGCGGCAAAGTATCCACGGACGTGCCTTCTGCCGAGGCGGTCAGGCCGCCATGCTCGCTGGCCAGGTAAATCTGGTAGCCGGCCAGGCCCCGTTCGCGCGCGTAGCGCGACGCCGCCCAGAACGCGGTTTGCGGCCCGGTGAGGTCCAGCACGCTCATGCCGGGAAAGGCGACGAACAGCAGGCCGCGCGGATGGTGGTCGAACGGCGGGGCAGAGTCGTGTGCGGCGGGCGCGGATGCGGAAGGGGCCATGGCAAGGATCGCGAAAGTCGGTCGATGTTATGCCAGGCGCGCGATCCGCGGCAAGGCGCGACGGCGGCTGTCGCGCGTCGTGCGGCGCCTGCGGCACGAAGCGGCTGCGGCCAGGGTCTGGCGCATCGCCATGTCTGCATTGTTGCGTATCGCGGCAGCCGGCTGGCAGAAATCGAGGGGCATCTGGCATTTACCCGGCCCGCGGCGGGTCATTAAGATCCCGGCATGGTCACGCACCGCCCAGCGTGGACCTGAACCCTGGCATTGCGCCGAAAGGCATTGACATGGACATCGTCGTTCCCGATCTCCGTCCGGCGTCCCCCGCCAGGCGCGCCGGCCCGGACATGGACACATCCGGCCTGTTGCAACGGGCGCTGCAGCACGGCCGGCGCGAGGGTGCGACCGACCGCGCGCCCGAGCGCGCGGACGGCCTGTCCGCCAGTTTCGCGGCCAGCTACGCCGGCATCATCGCCTTCATGGCGGTCGCCACCGAAGGCAGCTTCTCCAGGGCGGGCGAGCGGCTGGGCATCGGCCGCTCCGCGGTCAGCCGCAATGTGCAGAAGCTGGAAGCGCAGCTCAGCACGCGGCTGTTCCTGCGCACCACGCGTTCCACCAGGCTGACGCGCGAGGGCGAGCGCTTCTTCGAGAACTGCCACCAGGGCGTGGCGCAGATCGTCGAAGCCATGAACGACATGCTGGCGCTGCGCCAGGGCCCGCCGAGCGGCTTGCTGCGCATCAGCGCGGCCACCGGCTTCGGGCGCAAGGTGGTGGCGCCGCTGCTGACGCGGTTCTCGGCAGCCTATCCGGAGATCTCGCTCGACCTGCTGCTGGACGACCGCCCGCTGGATTTTGCGGCGGAGAAGATCGACGTGGCGTTCCGCAACGGGCGTATCGAGGACTCCAGCATCATCGCCAGGCAACTGATCCCGATGCAGATGGCGGTGTGCGCGTCGCCGGCGTATGCCGCGCGGCACGGCCTGCCGCTGACGCTGGACGATCTCGCCCGGCATGAATGCATCCATACCCGTGTCGGTGGCGCGCGCGTGCTGGAATGGGAGTTCAAGGTCGACGGGCACCTGCGCAAGGTCCTGCCCACCGCAAGGCTGACCTTCAACGACCCCGACCTGGTGCTGGCGGCAGTGCTGGACGGCATGGGCCTGGCACAGATGGCGGGCTACCAGGTGTGCGAGCTGATCGCCCGTGGCGCGCTGGTCACCGCGCTGGGCCGGCATGCGCCGGACGATCGCGGCCACTACCTCTGCTTCCTGAGCCGGCAACACCTGCCGTCGCGCATCCGCGTGTTCGTCGACTTTATGACGGATGCAATCCGGGCGCAAAACCTGCACTGCCTGGCGGACTTCGGCATGGACTATGCGAAGGCGGGTCCGGGCGGCTGATGCCGGCTGCGGTGCGGCCCGGCAGCAGGCTGCCTACGCCGTACCGTTGGCATAGCGCCGCCGCAACTCCTCGAACGACACCAGTTCCCCGCATATCGCACTGGCCGCCACCGTTGGCGGGCTGGCCAGCCAGACCTGCCCTGGACCGGAGCGCCCGGGGAAGTTGCGGTTGATCGAGCTGACCGTCACCTGCTCCGGCCGCTCCGACGACCCCGGGCCGCAGTTGGCGCAGGCGCCGCACGACGGCTGCAGGATGCGCGCGCCGATGGCGTGGAACGTCTCCATGTAGCCCTGGCGGATGCAATAGTCGCGCACGTCGGTGGTGCCGAATTGCAGGTAGAGCGTGACCTGCGGCGCAAGGCGCAGGCCGCGCTGCACGGCCCAGTGCAGGACCTGGTGATACCAGTCGAAGTCCTCGCGCTTGCCGGCCGTGCAGGAGCCACCGTAGGCAATGTCCACGGGCACCCGCTGCGTCAGCGCGGCGAGCGGCATGCCGTTGCCCGGATCGCCGGGGCGGGCCACCATGGGTTCGAGCGTGCCGCAGTCGAGGTCGAGGGTGGCGGCGAACGCGGCGCCGTCGTCGCTGCGCATCCAGGGCTCGATCTCGAAATCGATGCCGCGCCGTTCCTTCAGGAAGCGCACGGTCTCGGCGTCGGGGGCGACGATGCCGGTGAAGCCGCCCAGCTCGGCGCACATATTGGTCAGCGTGGCGCGCTCGTCGATCGACATCGCGCCGACCACCGGGCCGGTGAACTCGAACACCTTGCCGACGCCGGCGCCGGCCTTGATGTCGGTCCGGGCCAGCAGGTGCAGCACCACGTCCTTGGCGGTGACGCCCGGCGCCAGCACGCCGTGCAGGTGCACCAGCAGGCATTGCGGCAGGGTCATGCGCACCGCGCCGGTGACGAAGGCATTGGCCATGTCGGTGGTGCCGACGCCGAATGCCACGCAGCCCAGCGCGCCGCTGTGCGGGGTGTGGGAATCGGTGCCGACCACGACTTGCCCGGGCAGGGCATAGCGCTCGGCCATCATGGCGTGCGAGATGCCGGCCGCACGCGCGACCGCGGCGCCGCGGGACTCGTCCTCGGTCAGCGTGCGATGGCACCGGAGCTGGTAGTCGCGCACGAAGTCACGTTGCGCCGCGCACATGCGGGCGACGTTGTCGACCAGCCCGCCGCGCACATGGGCCGGGCTTTCGCCGACATAGGAGGTGTGGTCTTCGAACACCACGATGCGGTCGGCATCCCTGAGCTGCAGCGGCTTGCCGAACGCCGCGTGCAGCATGTGCGCGCACATGCCGGTGTAGTACTCGTGGATAAAGCGCCAGTCGGCCCGCACGAAAATGCCGTCGCCCGCGACCGGGCGCTCCGGCGTCACCGGCGTTGTGAGCAGATGGCGTTGCACGATTTTCTGGAACAGGGTCTGCGGGCCGCCGGGGTGGCCGGAGGGCGCGGGTTCCACGTCGCTCAGGTACGCCTGGCCGAACCTGAGCAGGCCGCCATGCCGCAGGATGGCCGCGGCGAGGGCGTCGCGCCCGGCCACCAGCGTGTCCGCGTCGATGGGTTCGCCTTGCTCCAGCCGGGTGAGCAGACTGAAGTCGGTCGAGGTGAACAGGCCGATGTTGTCGGCATTCTGGCGGTAGATGCGCTCGAAGCTGCGGGCGATGACGAGGCGGATGCCGGCCAGCTTCTCCGCCGCCGGACTATGCTCGCGCGACGAGCCCTTGCCGTAGCGGTTGCCGGCGACGGTCACGGTGAAGCCGCCATCGCGGATCGCGCCGGCCGGGACCGGGCAGGCGCCGTCGACCTTGTAGCCGGTATAGGGAAAGCGGCCGAGCGCGTCGTCATAGTGCGTCAGGATCGGCACCGGCGTGATCTCGTCCGTCGAAACGTCGTCGCGCAACGCGCCGGCGGTGGCCAGCGTCATCGGCTGCCCCTGCAGCTGTGCCGTCATGGCCGACGCCGAGTCGGCAAGGAACAGGATGCGGGCCGTGGCCCCGATGGCGCTCATGCAGGTCTCCGAAGGCATTTCGGCGCAACTCTACCGGCCCTGGCGCGCGCGAACGAAGCGCTGATGCGGCATCGCGGCTATCTGCGTCAAACATATCAGGGTAAACCCGATAGTCATGCGCGGGGATCATGCTCAGTGTGCGCCGCAAGGTTAGTATCGGGCGACATTCCGGCCTGCCCACCCGGGCGCACTGACCCATGCACCGCATCGATCCCGTCAACATCCAGCTGTTCCTGGCCGCGGCCCGCGAGGGCTCGATCAAGCGCGCGGCCGAAACCGAGCATATCGCCCAGTCGGCGCTGAGCCGGCGCATCGCGGAACTGGAGCGCAGCCTGGGGGTGGTGCTGTTCGTGCGCTCGCCCGCCGGCGTGGTGCTGACCGATGCCGGCGCCCGCGCGCTGGAACTGGGGCGCAAGCTGAACCAGGACATCGCCAGCTTTGCGCGCGAGGTGCAGGACCTGGGCGACCGGGTCGCCGGCGTGGTGCGGGTGTCGGCCAGCCCCTCGGCAATCATCGGGTTCCTGCCGGAGCGCCTGCATGCGTTCAAGGCGGCGCATCCGCTGGTCGAGATCGCGCTGTACGAGCGCTCCACCGCGGAAACGCTACGTGCCTGCCTGGATGACCGCGCCGACATCGGCATCGGCGTCGCGGCCAAGACGCCGGGCGGGCTGGAATCATGGGCCTTTGGCAGCGATCCGCTCAATGTGGTGGTGCCGTCGTCGCATGCGCTGGCCCGGCGCAAGCGCATGCGCTATGCCGAGGTGCTGGAGCATCCGCTGGTGGTGGTGCAGCCGGGCGGCGCGCTCGACCAGGACCTGCGCGAGCAGGCGGCCAACCTGCGCCTGCCGTTTAACCAGGGGGTGGCGGTCTCCAGTTTCGAAGCGGCCTGCCGCATGGTGGAGGCGGGGCTGGGCATTGCCGTGCTGCCGGCCAGTGCCGGCGCGGCCTATGCCGGAACGCGGCGCTTTGTGCGCGTGCCGCTGGATGAACCGTGGCGCCAGCGCCAGCTGCGCATCTATGCGCCATACAAGCAGCCGCGGCTGCGGGCGATTGCCGCGATGATCGAGGCGCTGCAGCCAAAGGCTGGAACTGACGCTATGCCGGGCTGAGATACCCGGTCCAGCGGATTAGCACTCGGCCACCGCCGCGTCGCAACCCTACACTCCGTGCCAAAGCCACCGTCCACGGTGCGATTCACGGTCGATTCGACCCACGGAGACAAACCATGCAGATCTCGCTGTTTCGACAGGCGTGCAAGGCGCTTGCGGCCCTGACCACGCTGGCAATGCTTGGCGGCCAGGCAGTTCCAGCCCATGCGCAGGATGGCAAGCCGCTCAGGCTGATCGTGCCGACCCAGCCCGGCTCGCAGGCCGATGCCGTGGCCCGCGCGCTGAGCCAGCCGCTGGGCAAGCAGCTGGGCCAGTCGGTGGTGGTGGAAAACATTGCCGGGGCCGGCGGCGTGCCCGGCACCCAGCAGATCGTGCGCGCGCCGAAAGACGGCTCGACGCTGGGCCTGATCTCGTCGAACCACGTCATCAACCCGTTTATCTACAAGAGCCTGCCGTATGACGCGCTGCAGGACATCACGCCGATCACCGTGATCGGCACGCTGCCGCTGGTGCTGGTGGTCAATCCGGCGGTGAGCGCGCACAACACCCGGGAACTGCTCGCGCTGCTGAAGTCGAAGCCGGGCGAACTGAACTACGGCTCGTCCGGCAACGGCACGGTGCTGCACCTGGCCGGCCAGCTGCTGGCCAGCGAGGCCAGGGTGGATATCCGCCACGTGCCGTACAAAGGGGCCGGCAACTACACCACCGACCTCGTCGGCGGCCAGGTGCAGATGGGCTTCCTCACCGTGCAGGCGGTGCTGCCGCTGATCAAGGCGGGCAAGCTGCGGGCGATCGCCGTGTCCACCGCGCAGCGGGTGCCGGCGCTGCCCGAGGTGCCAACGCTGGCGGAATCGGGTGTGCCGCGCTACAGCTTCGATGCGTGGCTGGCGATCGTCGGCCCCGCGGGCATGCCGAAGCCTGGTGTGCAGGACCTCCAGGCGAAGATCCAGGCCACGCTGCGCGAACGCGAAGTGCAGGAGCAACTGTCGGCGCAAGGGCTGGTGGTGACGGGCACCGGCGCCGACGCGGCGGTGCCGTTCTTCAGGAACGAGCTGGACAAGCATGCGCGCATCGTCAAGCAGGCAGGCGCCACGCTGAACTAAAGGCTCCGAGCCGGGGCAAGCCGGCCCGCCACACGCTTGCGCGCTTCAGCTGCCGCAAGCGTGGATCAGGAATTCGCGCAGCGCATCGGCGGGCTTGCCCAGCTTGCGGCCGGGCTGCCACAGCATGCCGACCTCCATGTCGGGCACCGCATTGGCAATCGGCCGGGCCTCGATCTGCTTGCCTTCCAGCGACCAGGGCCGATACACCATGTCGGACAGCACGGTGACGCCGAAGCCATGCGCCACCAGCCCGCGCAGGGCTTCCATCGAACCGGTGCGGAAGGCGATATTGGGCGCGAGGCGGTGGCTGCGCCAGTAGCGCAGCGTTGAGTCCTCGGCCTCGTCGACGGTGATGAGCAGGTACGGATACGCCGCGATATCGCGCAGCGAAGGCCGCTCCACCTCCAGCAGCGGATGGCTGGCCGAGGTCCATAGCTGGCGCCGCGACCGCATCAGCGTATGGCGCTGGAAGCGCTGCGGCTTCTCCAGGTTGGACAGCAGCGCGATGCCGAACTCGATTTCGCCCGCCAGCACGGCGCGCTCGATGTCGGGGCGGTCCATGTCGAGCAGATCCAGTTCGATATCCGGATAGTTGGTGCGGAAGCGCGCCAGCAATCCCGGCAAAAAATATCCCAGCACGGTGTAGGACGCCGCCAGCCGCACGCTGCCCTGCAGCCCGTGCACCTGGAAGCGTGGCTCGCGCAGCGCGTCTTCGACCGAATCCAGGATCTGGCGCGCATGCTGGAAGAACAGGTGGCCTTCGGCGGTCAGCGTCACGCCATGCGGCCGGCGCTCGAACAGGCGCACGCCCAGGCGCTGCTCCAGCGCCAGCACGGCATTGGTCACGGCCGACTGCGACACGTGCTCGGCGGTCGCCGCCATCGAGAACTGCCCGGTTTCCGCCGCCGCGACGAAATAGCGGAACTGCCGCAGCGTGACTTCCTTGGCCAGTCTTTCCGAACCTTCGCGCGCCTTGAACATGATGTCTCCGAGGTATCCGTTTTGCAGATATCAGGTGTTGGAATTCATGATTTTACGATGACCGCGCCGATTTCTACACTCCTTCGGACAGCAATAAAGCAACCAGAACGAAGCCCGGAGACCCACATCGTGAATGCCCCGCTCAATCCCGCCTTGCTCGAAGCCCTGGCCAGCGCCAGCCTCGACGACAAGTACACTCTGGACCAGGGCCGTGTCTACCTGAGCGGCGTGCAGGCGCTGGTGCGCCTGCCGATGCTGCAGAAAGCGCGCGACCGCGCCGCCGGGCTCAATACCGCCGGCTTTATCTCGGGCTACCGCGGCTCGCCGCTGGGCGGCGTCGACCAGGCGCTGTGGAAGGCCAAGCAGCATCTGGCGGCCAGCGACGTGGTGTTCCAGCCGGGCGTCAACGAAGACCTGGCCGCCACCGCGGTATGGGGCAGCCAGCAGGTCAACCTGTTCCCCGGCGCCAGGCGCGATGGGGTGTTCTCGATGTGGTATGGCAAGGGGCCGGGCGTGGACCGCTCCATCGACGTGCTCAAGCACGCCAACTCCGCCGGCTCGTCGCGCCATGGCGGCGTGCTGCTGCTGGCCGGCGACGACCATGCCGCCAAGTCCTCCACCGTGGCGCACCAGTCCGAGCACGTGCTGCAGGCGGCCGGCATCCCGGTGCTGTACCCCGCCAACGTGCAGGAATACCTGGACTACGGCCTGCATGGCTGGGCCATGAGCCGCTATTCGGGGCTGTGGGTGGCGATGAAGTGCGTCACCGACGTGGTCGAGTCGACCGCCTCGGTCGAGATCGACCCAAACCGCGTGCAGGTCGCGCTGCCGCAGGACTTTGCCATGCCGGCGGGCGGCCTCAATATCCGCTGGCCCGATTCCCCGCTGGAACAGGAAGCGCGGCTGCTCGATCACAAGTGGTATGCGGCGCTGGCCTACGTGCGCGCCAACCGCCTGAACCGCGTGGTGCTGGATTCGCCCAACGCGCGCTTCGGCATCATGACCGCCGGCAAGGCGTACCTGGACGTGCGCCAGGCGCTGGTGGACCTGGGCCTGGATGACGACACCTGCGCCCGCATCGGCATCCGCGTCTACAAGGTCGGCTGCGTGTGGCCGCTGGAGGCGCACGGCGCGCGCGAATTCGCCACCGGCCTGGAAGAGATCCTGGTGGTCGAAGAGAAGCGCCAGATCCTCGAATACGCGCTGAAGGAAGAGCTGTACAACTGGCGCGAGGATGTGCGCCCCAAGGTCTTCGGCAAGTTCGACCAGCGCGGCAACGACGGCGGCGAGTGGTCGGTGCCGCGCGGCGACTGGCTGCTGCCGGCGCACTACGAGCTGTCGCCGGCGCTGATCGCCAAGGCCATCGCGCGCCGGCTGGAACGCTTCGACCTGCCGGCCGAGGTGCGCGCGCGCATCGCCGCGCGCGTGGCGCTGATCGAGGCCAAGGAGCGCGAAGCGGCGCAGCCGCGCATCGCGGTGGAGCGCAAGCCGTGGTTCTGCTCGGGCTGCCCGCACAATACCTCGACGCGCGTGCCGGAGGGCTCGCGCGCACTGGCCGGCATCGGCTGCCACTACATGACCTTGTGGATGGACCGCAATACCGAGACCTTCAGCCAGATGGGGGGCGAGGGCGTGGCGTGGACCGGGCAGATGCACTTCACCGACGACAAGCACGTGTTCGCCAACCTGGGCGACGGCACGTACTTCCATTCGGGGCTGCTGGCGATCCGCGCGTCGATTGCGGCCCGGGCCAACATCACCTACAAGATCCTGTTCAACGACGCGGTGGCGATGACCGGCGGTCAGCCCATCGACGGCGTGCTGACGGTGCCGCAGATCGCGCACCAGGTCTTGGCCGAGGGTGCGAAGAAGCTGGTGGTGGTCACCGACGAGCCCGCCAAGTACGGGGATGGTGCGATGCTGCCGTCCGGCGTGGCGGTGCTCCATCGCGACCAGCTCGATGCCGTGCAGCTGGAGCTGCGCGACACCGAAGGCGTCACCATCCTGATCTACGACCAGACCTGCGCCACCGAGAAGCGCCGCCGCCGCAAGCGCGGCACCTATCCGGATCCGGCCAAGCGCGCCTTTATCAACGACGCGGTGTGCGAAGGCTGCGGCGATTGCTCGGCCAAGTCCAACTGCCTGTCGGTGGAGCCGCTCGAGACCGAGCTCGGCACCAAGCGCAGGATCAACCAGTCGTCGTGCAACAAGGACTTCTCCTGTGTCAACGGCTTCTGCCCGAGTTTCGTCACGGCCGAGGGCGCGCAGGTGCGCAAGCCCGCGGCGGCGGCCGGCAAGGGCAGCGGCGCCGACTTCGCGGCGCTGCCGCAGCCGCGGCTGCCCGCCCTGGAGCGGCCTTACGGCGTGCTGGTCACCGGCGTGGGCGGCACGGGCGTGGTCACCATCGGCGGGCTGCTGGGCATGGCGTCGCACCTGGAGCGCAAGGGCGTGACCGTGCTCGACATGGCCGGCCTGGCGCAGAAGGGCGGGGCGGTGATCAGCCACGTGCAGATCGCATCCGCTCCGGAGCACCTGCATGCGACCCGCATCGCCACCGGCGAGGCGCGCCTGGTGATCGGCGGCGACGCCATCGTTTCGGCCTCGGCCGAAGTGCTGTCCAAGGTCCGGCACGGCCTGACCGCCGCCGTGGTCAACAGCGCCAACACCCCCACCGCGGAGTTCATCAAGAACCCGAAGTGGAAGTTCCCCGGCGCCAGCGCCGAGCAGGACCTGCGCGCCAGCGTGGGCGAGGCTTGCGCCTTCTTCGACGCCAGCGCCTGGGCGGTGACCCTGCTGGCCGACGCCATCTATTCCAACCCGCTGCTGCTGGGCTATGCCTGGCAGAAGGGCTGGATCCCGTTGCAGCACGCCAGCCTGGTGCGCGCGATCGAACTCAATGGCGTGTCGGTGGACAAGAACCGCCTCGCTTTCGAATGGGGCCGTTACCTCGCCCACCACGGCGAGGGCGCGGTCAGGGCGCTGCTGCCGGCTGCGCCGGCCGCCGCCAGCGCGCAGGTCATGGCGATGCCGCAGACGCTCGACGCGCTGATCCGCAAGCGCGAGGCGATGCTGACCGATTACCAGAACGCCGCCTATGCCGCGCGCTATCGCGACGCCGTTGGCCGCATCCGCGCCGCGGAGCAGCAACTCGGCATCGACCGCAAACTGCCGCTGACCGAGGCCGTGGCCCGCAACCTGGCCAAGCTGATGGCGTACAAGGACGAGTACGAGGTGGCGCGCCTCTACACCGACCCGGCCTTCCTCGACAAGCTGCGCGCGCAGTTCGAAGGCGAGCCCGGCCGCGACTACCAGCTCAATTTCTGGCTGGCACCGCCGCTGCTGGCCAAGACTGACGCCAAGGGCCATCTGCTCAAGCGTCGCTTCGGTCCCCGCACCATGACGGCATTCCGCCTGCTGGCGCGCCTGAAGGGTCTGCGCGGCACTGCGCTGGATGTTTTCGGCAAGACCGCCGAGCGCCGCGCCGAGCGTGCGCTGGTCAGCGACTACCTGGCCATGGTCGAAGAGTTCGCGGGGTCACTGAGCGCGGACAACCTCGACACCGCGCTGGCCCTGGCCGCGCTGCCGGACGATATCCGTGGCTACGGTCACGTGAAGGAGGCCAGCATGGCCGCGGCGGCGGTGCGGCGCGAGACGCTGCTGGCGCAGTATCGGGGGGCGGCGCGGCGGGATGCGGCCTGAGGGAATGCAGACCGGGGACGCAGCCCGCGCGAGACCTGGCGCGCCGTGCCCAACGCACGGCGCGCCGCGCAGCATCGAGCCGCGGGCGGGTTGCCATGCCGCTGCGCTTTCCGGGCTGCGAGCACAGAGAACGGTGCCCATGCGCCTGGCGTCAAAGTGACAGGACCAGCCGCACGAGATCGCCGTGCCGCTGCATATTGGTCTTGGCGTAGATCGACTTGATCTGGGTGCGGATCGTCGCGATGCTTACCTGTGGATCCAGTCGTCAATGGTAAGTCCAAGCGTGTCGATGGCGCCCTGGTTCCATACCGACACCCACGCCGGAATACCGCCAGTTGCCGGTACCCGGCCTGAGTCATGCGACAACACGCTTGGCGCCGCTGCAGGCTCAGCACTGTCTCGGGCGAGACGTACCCACCAGCGGCTCTTACGGGTTACGCCACGCCACGCGTGGGCGCGGCTCCTTCGATTCAGCCAGTACCTCCTTTCTGATTAAATGAATAGTTAATGGAATCCTCCGGAACAGCAGTCGGTTTGGCATCACCGTAACCACCGCATCCGCTCAGGCCCAGCGCAAATACCATGGCGATGGCCATCAGACGAGAGCTTCGGATGCCCTTCTCGGTGCGGTCAAAAGTAATCATTGTTCCCTCCGTCGATTTACACCGGAAGGTTAGATTGGCAACGTCGAAGTTCCATCATCCATTTTGGGTATGGCGTGTGGCGGGGTCTTGCCATTTTGCCTTTGGAGGTGCGAAAGAGTTCGCCCACCACAATGGATGACCAGGTCGGTGGAAGATGCAGTTGGGTCTGTACGGCAGCCAGGCTGCGCAAACTCAGGCACGCAAGGAGCGGCGCGCGGTGATCACGGACTTGCGCTTGCCCCGTGGATTCCAGGCCCGCCGGGCAATGGTTCGCCGGCGCTTGAGACCAGCGCGGCCATAAACATCAAGCATAGGTGGTGGGGCAGCGCGGCCCGCAAGGATAGGGTGCGAAATTACACAAAGCGAGAAGAAAAAATCCCCGGTTCGAGGCCCCGCTTTAACTATAATTTTCGACGTCGCCAGGGACGAAACCCCCTCGTTATCGGGCGCACGAATATTTTTGGCCACTTTATTTGGTAGTACGCAATTACAGAACTGGAGCGGAACCGGAAAACCCTGCATCTACTTGATCGATTAAAGAACAACAACGTAAACAGCAAGCCGTTATTTCTCATCCGGGGGCAATAGATTCTCTGGAGACGAACATGAAGAATCTAGCCCTGGTTTCATTGGCTGCGTTGCTGGCCGCCCCCGCAGCCTGGGCCGACACCATCGCCGCCAATGGGCCAAACGGGGCCCACTATGCCAACGGCTCTGCCGAGCCCGTATGCGCGGTGGATTCATCCCTCGATGTGAGCTGTACCGGGACCACCATCGGAGGCGTGGGCAATACCAATGCGACAGCGATTCTGTCGGCGACTTACTCCGGCACGGTGCAGTGCCAGAACCGTGGCGGCCAGATCGTCGAGGTGAAGACCCAGACCACGGAGGCGACTTCCTCGGGAACCCTGCGGCCATCCCGGAACGGGCAACTGGTCGTGCCGCCGCTCAGCACGTCGGCGCCGACCGCCACGGAACTACAGAACGCGGCTGTCTGCCCCAACGGCAACTGGACCAAGCTGCTGCTGGGGACCCCGACCCTTACGAGCTTCGTATATACGGTCACCTTCGCCGGCTTCACCCAGCCTTATATCAGCATCGTTGGTCCCTGATCGGCCTGGCACAGGCTTCGGCACATTCGACTGATACCGGAACATCCGACACCGGCGAGAGCGTCCTGAGCCATTGGGAAGGCGTGCCAGCACTGCGGGCACGCGGCAATCGGCTACGGCGGGTACCGTCATTGCGTGCGGTACCACGCCTGCCTTTTCCTGAATCATTGGATGATTCGCCATGCGACAAGACCTTCACCTCAATGACTGCGTGCGGGCCGTCTCACCTGCGCCGCACCACTACCGGCAGGTCCCGTGGATGCTGGGGTTCAGCCTGCTGCTCGCCGGATGCGGAGGAGGAGATCCGGCTCCGGTATCCATGACCGCTCCGCAGCAAGCGTCATCAGGACAGAGTCCGTTCGCTGCGCAAGGCACGCCGCCTGCGCGGGAAATCCCGGCACCTTCGGCTGTGCCTGACGAAACTGCCGTGCCTGCTGCAGACTCCCCAGAGCTTGCGCAACTTGGCGCGCTACCGCACCTGTCATCGCTGTCGGACCGTGAGAAGGCAGGCTTGCTCATGCTGCTGCGTACCCGGTCACCCGCGCAACGGATGGCATTGATCAACATGTATCCCAGCCTGGTCAGACTGCCCGAGCAGCAAAAGGAGCTATTGCTGGACCGGCTGGAAAAGATCGTGCCGGTCACGGTAAGTCAGCGTTAGTGACCGCTGCGGGAGCAGCCCTGTACCCCTGTCAAGCATGCCAGATCGACGGCGGCTCGAACTGCAGTGCCGGCCGATGGCCCCCTGCCATCCTAGGCCGCCGTGACAGGCGTCGTACCCGCTGCCGGTGGATCGGCAAGCGACTTCTGGTAAGTCGTCGGTCCCTGCAGGTGCGCGGCCATCTGCAGATACTGCTCGCTGTTTCGCTCGAGATAGCGGCCCCACGTTTGCTGGGATTCGCGGTACTCGCGCCGCGACGCGGCGTTCTGCGCAACGAACATGTCGACCACGCCGCCAAGCGTGGAGGGCTCGCATTCCATGGCATCGCACGCAGCATCGCCAAGGACTCGCCGTGCCAGCGCAAACACCAGCTCGCGGGCGACCGAAGCGGGGCCGTTGGGCATCAGCGCGGCCAGCCGTTCGGCGACGGTGTCCACCAGGGCGCCCTGGATCGCGCGAACGTTGTCGTCCAGGCCGATCTGCTGGGTTGCCAGCGAGGCTTCGCGCCAGGCAGCGCCCTGCTTGTGGCTGGTGATCTGCGCGCACCAGTCCGGATCGATGCCTAGCAGGTGACCGACGTATCCCCAGTAGCGGTACAGCGCGGCTTCCTCATCCGCGCTCAGGTCTATGCCCAGGCGCTGCAGCGCGCTGAAGGGCACCACGGTGAAGTCGAGCCAGGTATTGAGCGTGTCGGCGCGATTGATCGGCACGCCGTCGGCCCGCACATCCCAGCCGCGGCGCAGCAACGCGGTACGCACGCGCGCATGCAGCAAGCGGACCTGTATGGTGCCGATGTAGCCCGCCTGGCCGCGCGCGAGCCCGCCGGGAGAGGTTGCGTGGATGCGCCACGTCGCGGTTTCCGCCAGGCGACGGCCGGCGGCATAGGCCAGGTTGCCGGTGTTGGCCAGCACCTTCGCCACCCGGATGTTGGTGTGGTTCGGCAGCAGCGAGGCAAGCGCCAGCGCAATCGAGTGCCAGAACGGCGGAATCGAGATCGAAGCCCGGTCGCCGGCTGCCACCAGCGCGGTGTCGATACCGGGCGGCACCTGCTCCAGCGCGCGCACGAAGGCCGCGATGGCTGGTGGCGGCGCATCGACCGCATCCAGTCCATGGCGCAGGGCGTGGGCCAGCTTGTCGCGCGCGGCCGCGCCTAGCGCATCGAGTTCGGCAATCACGGCCTCGGCAAGCGGATCACCTTGCCGGACGGCTTCGGTAAGCATGGCCACGCGTGCCGGGTCGGGCACGGAACGGCTCAGGGCTTCTGTGTCGATGAAGTTATTGGTCGTCATAGCATCTGTCTGGTGCTGACGCGCGCGGCGCGGGAGCGGCCGCGCGCTGGCGGTCATGCCGTGGCCTGCGCATCCTTTTTCACGTACATCGAATGGCGGGGCTGGGAGAACACGCGACGCAGCATGGGTTCGAAGAACGACAGCGGCAAGGTGTCGTAGTCCTTGCGGAAGGCCGGCGCATCGTATCTGGCGCAGAACTCCGCGGTACGCTCGAACAGCTCGGGCTGGTCGCGGTACTGGTCGCGCAGGTTGGGGTCGAGCCCCAGGTTGTGGAAGAAGTGGTAGCCCTGGAAGATGCCGTGGTGCAGCACCATCCAGTGGTTCTCGGGGCTGACGAAGGGCTTGAGCATCGCGGCGGCGATGTCGGGATGGTTGTAGCTGCCGAGCGTGTCGCCGATGTCGTGCAGCAGCGCGCAAACCACATACTCCTCGTCGCGGCCGTCGCGGTGCGCCAGCGTGGCGGTCTGCAGGCAGTGGGTCAGGCGGTCGACCGGGAAGCCGCCGCAATCGCCGTCGAGCACCTTGAGATGTTCGATGACCCGCTCGGCCAGCTTGGCGGCGTAGGGGCGGAACTCGCCCGTGATGATGGCCCAGTCCTCGCGCGTGCTCTCGCCGATGTGAGCAAAGGTGGCGTGCTCAGTCATGGCTTCCGCTCCCGAATAGTTGCACCAGGGTTTCGCGCTTGCCGGTGTAGGGCTGGCGGCCGTGGCAGCAAATGATGTTGTCGAGGATCATCACTTCGTTCTCGAGCCAGGGCTCGTCGACGGTGACCAGGAAGTTTGCACGGCGCAGTTCGTGCAGCAAGGCCAGCGGAATCGGCTCACCATCACCGTAGCGTACCTCGCTGTACTTGGGACTGCCGTCGCCGTACTGCTGGCAAAGGGCCGGCCAGATCGCGTCGGCGTCGGTCGGCATGTACTGATTGATCTGATTGAACCAGTGCCGCTCGCGTGTCACCGGATGCACGACGAAGCCTGTGTTGACGTAGGTGGTCTGCAGGCTCCCGTCCGGCAGCCATTCACCTTGCAGCCCCATTGCCTCGACCTGTGACTGCACCTCGGCCTTGTCGGCGGAGCCGAATGCGTCTTGCCACGAGCGATGCACATCCACGAGCACCGGATGCCAGCCTTCGGTCGAAGCGCTGCCGTCACGGAAGTTCCGTCGGTACATCACGCCTCTGCGTTCGACGTCATCCAGCAAGGCTTGCGGCGCCAGCGCCTCGACCTTGCGGATGTCGCAGATCGAAGTCGCGCCGCCGGTGGTGGCGGGCACCTTGCTGTAGAAGGCCAGCTTGTACGGGAAATGGGGCAGGTAGCTCATTTCCTGGTGCAGGCGGATCGAGTAGCGCTCGTCGACGCGGGTCGATTCGAACACCTTGCCCGCCACTGCTGCACGGGGCGTGCCGCCGCCGGTATAGCCCATTTGCGCCGGCGGGTAGTGCGCGGTCATGGCAGCGAACTGCTCGGTCTCGCGGATGGGAAAGCCGCGGAAGCGCAGTGCGCCATAGGTCCGCAGCAGTTCGTCGAGCGTGTCCTCGTGTTCGACGAACCACTGCCGGAAGGCCTGGAAATCGGTCTTGAAGCGCTCCGAAGCGGGCATCACGAACATCGGGATGCCCTTCGGGTGCAATTGCAGGACGACGTCGTCGCCCAGGCTGGGGTGAGGCGTGGGCGTAGCATAGCTAGGCTGACGCGGAAGGGCTTCGGTGGAGGTATTCATGGCTGTCTCCTTTGTTTTAGGGAACGGACGGGATTCAATACCGGCGGTGGTATCGAGGGCATTCAACGGGGGCAGGGCCGGCGCGTATGCGCTGCAGCCGGCCGGGCCTGCGCTCAATCAAGTCGGATGTCGTACTTGCGGATCACCGCTGACCAGATCGCCTGGTCGTTGCGTGCCAGCGCAGCGAAGGCGGCGGGCTGCGAGGTCCTGGCAATCAGGCCCAGATCGGCCATGCGCTGCGTCAGGGCCGGTGCGTTGACGATGGCGCCGACATCGGCGGAGATCTTCTCGACGATAGCCGCCGGGGTGTCGCCGGTGGTGAAGAGCCCGAACCAGGCCGGGCCGGAGAGGCCCTGGTAGCCGAGTTCCTGGAAGGTGGGAACATCAGGCAGTTGCGGGGCACGGCTGCTTCCCGCGACGGCGAGCGGGATGATCTTGCCGCCCTTCAGGTGCTGGCGCACGGTCATCGGCGACAGCGTACCGAGTGCGATCTGTCCACCCAGCATGTCGTTGATGATCTGCGCTTCGCCCTTGTAGGGAACATGGGTAAGCTCGGCGCCGCTGGCGCTGCCGAAGACCTCCATGTAGAGATGCGAGCCGGTGCCCTTGCCATAGGTGCCATACGTGAGCTTGCCCGGCTTTTCCCTGGCCTGGCGTATTAGCTCGGCAACGGATCGGGGCCCCGCCGCCGAAGCAGCCAGCACCATATGGGTCGAGCACAGCTGGGTCACCGCGGCCAGGTCCCGCAGCGGGTCGAACGGAGGCTTGGCATACATGTAGGGCGTCTGTACCACGGCGGTAACCGTCATCAGCAGCGTATGGCCATCGGGCGATGCCTTGGCAACGACATCGGCGCCGATCAGGCCGCTCGCCCCGGGGCGGTTTTCCACCACCACCGGACGCTGCCATTGCTTGCCAAGCGGGTCGGCCACCGCGCGTGCCAGCACATCGAGCACGCCGCCGGGGGGATTCGGCACGACCAGGCGCACCGGGCGGCTGGGATAGCCGGATTGCGCCAGCGCATGGCGCGCAAGGGGCGCGGTCGCGAGCGCAAGCGCTCCCGCGCCGAGGCGCTGCAGCGCCGTGCGACGATCGAAATGCATGTTGTCTCCACCAGTAGAGTTGTGGTCTTGCGCTGTCGGCAGCGCTAGCGGGCCGTGGTGTGGCTACCGCGTCTATTCGGCGTAGCCAGGGGGTCCCAGGTCAAGCTTGCGCAGCAGTGCCGGCCAGGCCAGGGCGCCGTAGTGTCCAAACAGGGCGTGCGCGGCCTGGTGCAACGCGCGTCTGGTTGACGTATTCGATGCGGACCTGGCGCTCCGCGGCATCGACGTGGGGAAGCGCGGTTTGGGACGGCGCGGGGGATAGGGTCATGCTTGTCTCCTTGTTCTTGTTCGGTAAAGGTAATTACCATTACCTTTTCAGATTACGGAGGCCTGTTAGAATTGTCAAGCGCCTTGCCCTGACCCTGAGCCCGCCCTCATGAGTGAAAGCCTTACCGCCCTTGCCGGCCACAGCGGATATTCCGTGCCCCGTAACACGCGCGGC
The DNA here is from genome assembly GCF_023952475.1 of Cupriavidus sp. WGlv3. Classification (GTDB taxonomy): domain Bacteria; phylum Pseudomonadota; class Gammaproteobacteria; order Burkholderiales; family Burkholderiaceae; genus Cupriavidus; species Cupriavidus phytorum. Next base: position 156,191 of record NZ_JALHRX010000006.1, on the reverse strand, counting down.
ATGCGCACCACGCAGCAACTGCTCGAGGCGGGCCGCCGGCTACTGCGCCGTCGCTTCCTCGACGAGGTCTCGATCCAGGAGATCTGCGCCAGTGCCAACGTCACCACCGGTGCCTTCTACAAACGCTTCGACGGCAAGGAAGCCTATTTCAAGGCACTGCAGACATTGCTGATCGCCAAGCTGCGGGAAGCGACCGCCGCCCGCATGGCTGAACTCGATGCCAGGCCCTGGACGCTGCGGGAAGTCACCGAAGTGCTGGCGCGCAACCTGAGGCTGTGGGTGTGCCGTAATGAAGGCGTGCTGCGCGCCTCGCTGGTGGAGCGGGCCTCCACGCATGACCCGATCCGGGCGGTCAACCTCGAGTATGTCGAGCAATTGGTACCCCGTCTGGCGAAGATGCACCCGTGCGGCCCGTCACCGGAGCTGGAAAGTGTCATCCGCTTTGCCTATCAGTCTATGATCGGCACGCTCGTATTCACGCTGATCAACCGGACCGGCAGCTACGCGCTGACGGATCGCAGGCTGGAACAGGCCATGGCGAAACAGTTCTACCTGTTCGTCACGCAGGGACTGGACTGATCCTCACCGTGTCGGTTGCGGCCAGAGCCACGCCCCATGCAGAATGGCAGCAAAACTACCTGCCCCCGACATGGAAACGCCAGACCGCCTGCTGCGCAGCTTTTTGCGTATCGCCTCGCTGAAGTCATTGTCGAAGGCCGCGGATGACCTGAACCAGACGCAGTCCGGCGTCAGCAAGCAACTGGCCGCGCTCGAGGCCCATCTTGGCAAGGCGTTGTTTACGCGAACGGGGCGCGGCGTTGCCCTGACCGAAGCCGGGCAAAAGCTGCAGGAAGCGATCGAAGGGCCCTATCGCGCCATCGATCACGCCGTGGACATGATCCGCGACGCGCATGGCAGTACCGAAGGGACGGTCAGGCTGGCCCTGGTCCACACCGTCAGCTATTACTTCATCGGCGATGTGGTGGCGAGTTTCGTCAGTGCGCATCCCGGGGTCAACCTGTCGATGATGGGACGCAGCTCGCCGGAGGTGGTGGCGCTGGTGGAAAGCGGCAAGGCGGATCTGGGCGTGGCCTACGATACCGCGGTGGACACGGCCTCGCTGGCGGTTTATCCGCTCTTCGACGATACGATGTGCCTGGTGGAACGGGGCAGCACGGCCCCGGCTGCGGACGATCCCGGCGTCGACCTGGGCGGCCGCGACCTGCGCCTGGTTGCCTTCCCGCATGGCTATGCGCTGCGAAGGATGCTCGATAGCGCCGGCCTGAAGGGCGCTTATGTCGCGGAGGCGGAAACGGTGGACGCCATGCTCAAGCTGGTTTCCGCCGGGGTAGGGTCCTGCATCCTGCCGAGCCGGCTGCCAGACAAGCTGCTGGCCGAGTATGGCCTGCGCAAGGTGAAGATCCATACGCCGCTGTTGAAACGGCGCATGGTGGCGGTGGCGCATCCCGAGCGCCAGCCCTTGCCGCTGGCCGCCGCGCTGCTTTCCTGCGCGCTCCAGGTTGCCAGGGCGCTGGACACGTGAAGCCATGACATAGCTGCTATGAGGCCGGCTCCGTAGCTCGCCGGCGCCCCCGATCCGATACTGGTTCCCGATCCTTTCGACCTCTTGTCGCAGGGAAAACCCGGAGAAAACCAGTATGAACGCCCCCCTCAGAGACAAGTCGTATTTCGATCAGCGCGCGTCCAGCGACATGGCGAAGCATCTGCCGATGCAGTCGCGAAGCACGCAGGAAACCATGGCCTATGCCTGCCGCATCCTGGCCATGACGGAGCAGGAGGCCGGCCTGGCGGGCCAGATCAGTGTCCGTTCCGAACGGCCGGGCGCTTACTGGACGCTGCGTTTCGGGCTCGGGTTCGACGAAGCGACGCCGGCGGACTTTATCGAGGTCGATCGCGATCTCAACACGCTGACCGGCGGCGGCATGGCCAACCCGGCGACGCGTTTCCACCTGTGGGTCTACGACGCCCGGCCGGACGTCAACGCCATCATCCATACCCATTCGCCGTGGGCCAGCGCGCTCGCTGCCGCGCGCCAGCCTCTGGTCATCGCGCAGATGGACATGACCCCCCTGCATAACGACTGCGCGTTCCTCGGCGACTGGCCGGGAGTTCCGATTGCAGACCAGGAGGGCGTGATCATCTCGGAAGCGCTCGGTGACAAGCGCGCGATCATCCTCGCGCACCATGGCTATCTGACCGCAGGCAAGACCTGTGAAGAGGCGACCTACCTGTCCGTCTATCTCGAGCGCGCTGCCCGCATGCAGATCCGCGCGCAGGCATTCGGCCCGCTCACGCCGGTCGATGACGAGCTGGCCAGCGAGGCTCACGACTACCTGCTGAAGCCGTCCATCGTCAACTCCACGTTCGCGTACTGGGCGCGCCAGACGCACGGCATCGCGCCGTACGTCAAGCCGTGACGCACAGGCAGCACGCATCAGACAGACAAGGAGACAAGACGATGACCACGCAACAAGGCATGCGCTCGCGCCGCCACTACATCACGGCCGGCCTGGCCAGCATGATGGGCACGACCATCGAATGGTATGACTTCTTCCTCTACGGCACCGCCGCGGCCCTGATCTTCAACAAGATTTTCTTTCCTTCTTTCGATCCCCTGACCGGGACCCTGGCGGCGTTTGCCACCTACTCGGTCGGCTTCTTCGCGCGCCCGCTGGGTGGCATCGTCTTTGGCCACTTCGGCGACCGGGTCGGACGCAAGTCCATGCTGCTGATCACGCTGTTCATGATGGGTATCCCGACCATCCTCATCGGCCTGATCCCGTCCTATGACAGCATCGGTTACTGGGCCGCGGTCGCGCTGGTGCTGCTGCGTTTCCTGCAAGGCGTCGCCGTCGGGGGCGAGTGGGGCGGTGCGGTGCTGATGGCGGTCGAGCACGCACCCGAAGGCAAGAAGGGCTTCTTTGGCAGCCTGCCGCAGGCAGGGGTGGCACCGGGCCTGATCCTGTCCTCGCTGGCGATGGGCATGGTCGCGACGCTGCCGGAGCAGGACATGCTGACGTGGGGATGGCGCGTGCCGTTCCTGGCGAGCGTGGTGCTGCTGGCGGTAGGCTGGTTCATCCGTGCGAAGGTGAGCGAATCCCCGGACTTCGAGCAGATGAAAAAGTCGGGCGAGAAGGTCGAGATGCCGGCCCTGGTGGTGCTGCGCCGCTATCCGCGCCAGGTCATGACCGTGGTCGGTGGCCGCCTGGCGGAAGTCACGTGGTTCTACACCGTGGTGACCTTTGCCCTGGCCTACGCCACGGGCACGCTCGGCATTGCCAAGACCGTGATGCTCGATGCCACGGTGTGGGGCGCTGCGGTGGCGATGTTCACCATGCCGCTGTTCGGCATTCTGGGTGACCGCTTCAGCTTCAAGTGGGTATTCATGGCCGGTACCGTGGGGATCCTGGTCTTTGCGCCGCAGTACTTCGCGCTGCTGCAAACGCTCGATGCAGGCAATGTCACGATTGCCATGGCCGTCGCGATCGGCCTCGTCTACGCCTGCCTGTACGGACCGGAAGGCAGCCTGTTCTCCGCCCAGTTTCCGCCCGAGGTCCGCTATAGCGGCATCTCGATCGCGGTGCAGGTGTCCGGTGCGATCGGCGGGGGCCTGGCGCCCATCGTGGCCACGTCGCTGTTGAATCATGGCGGCGGCGACCCCTCGTACATCGTCTGGTACCTGGGCGCGCTCAGCGTGATCGCCTTTGTCAGTACGGCACTGATGCGCGATGTGAACGGGGCCAGGCACGCGGTCCCGCTGGCAAAGGGAGAGCGGGTATGAACGCCGGTGCGCATATCGACTACTACTTCTGGCTCAATTCCGACTGGGCGTACCGGGGCGCCGACAGGCTCGATGCGCTGGCACGCCGCACGGGAGTGGAAATCCGGCACAAGCCCGTCGATCTCCCGGAGGTGTATGCACGGACGGGAGGGGTGCTGCTGGGGCAGCGTTCAGCGGAGCGGCAGCGCTATCGGATCGTCGAGCTGGAGCGATGGTGCAGGAAGCTGGGGATCCACGTGAACTCCACGCCCAGGTACATGTGTCCGGACGCGGAGCTCGGCTCTCGTATCGTGATCGCTGCCGATGGGCTGGGTTTGCCCGTCCTTCCGTTGTACAAGGCAATTCTCCGCGCCGAATGGTGCGAGGACCTGGACATCTCGGCCGAGCCGACGCTGCAAGCCATCCTCGAACGCCTCGGCCTGGACGGCAGCGGCGTCATGGAGCTGGCGCGCGCCAGCGAAGCGGGAATGCGGTACCGGCGCTACACCGATGAGGCCGTCGACGCCGGCGTGTTCGGATCGCCCACCTATGTGTTCGAAGGCGAATTGTTCTGGGGCCAGGACCGGCTCGACATGCTCGAGGACGCAATCCGGGCACGAAGCCCCGCCCGGACCGGATAGCGGCAGCGAGCGCCCGCTCGATCCTTTACGCGTTCCACGGCCCGGCGACACGCAGCACCAGTTTGCTCGCCGCCTGGCCCGACCGCACCAGCTCGAGCGCGTCCCCGGCCTGCGCCAGCGGCAGGCATTCGATGCGAGGTGGCCGCAAACGTCCGTCGTTCATCAGCGCGGCGATTTCCGCGAGCCGCACGCCGCTTGGCATCTTGCTGAACGCGACGGCGCTGCGCACGCCGCGCCGAGCCGCCTCGGCGGGATCGGGGCCGTGGTCGCCGCTGACCAGCGTCAGGATGGCGACGAGGATGCCGCCGGGCCTGAGCAGGTCCAGCCCCATCGGCAGGGTGCCGCATCCCACCGCGTCGAGCACCAGGTCGACGCCGGCCGGCGCCCAGGCCCGCACGGCGCCACCAATATCGCCTGCGCGGTAGTCGATAGCCAGGTCGCAGCCGAGCGCCATGAGTGCGTCGCGGCGGGCCGCGCTGCAGGTGGCGGCGACGGTGGCGCCGGCAGCCCTGGCCAGCTGCACGGCGAACGTGCCGACCGCGCCCGCGCCGCCGTGCACCAGTACGGTCTGGCCAGGGCGGAGATCGCCGTCATCGAACAGTCCGGTCCAGGCCGCCAGCGCCGGGGTCGGCACCGCCGCGGCTTCGTCGAACCCGACGTTGTCCGGAATCGGCACCACGCAATCCTGGCCGACGGCAACGTATTCCGCATACGATCCCCATTGGCCGGCGCCGACCCCGGTTTGCGCAAACACCCGCTGTCCGCGCACGAAGCCCGTGACGCCGGCGCCGACCGCAGCCACCACGCCGCTGGCATCGAAGCCAAGCACGAAGGGAAAGTCGGCCCGCATGAAGGCGCTCAGATAACCCTCGCGGCATTTCCAGTCGGCGGGATTCACGCCGGCGCAGGCGACGCGGATCAGCACTTCGCCGGCCGCCGGCTCCGGCCTTGCGACCTCGCCAAGCCGGATGACCTCGGGGCCGCCGTGACGGTCGATCAGCACCGCGCGCATGTTCTGTTCCATGAGGCTTACCTCGCCGCCAGTTCGGGCTGGCCGAGCGCCGGATGGGCCCAGGCCGGGATGACAGGCGGCGGCAGCACGCCCTTGCCGTCGAGCGTGCGGACCTCCAGTCCACGCGCAAGGGGAAAGTGCAGGCTATGGGCGATCTGGCCGGTGTGCAGTCGTGCCGGCACGCTGCATAGCGCCAGCGCGGTTTCCACCAGGTATTCCACGGGCTCGGTGGGATAGCCGTCCGGGATATAGCGCTCGCTGCCCGGCGTGAGGATCGCGGTGCTCGGCGCCACGGAGTTGACGGCGATTCCATCGGCCTCCAGCTCCGCGGCCAGGCCTTCGGTAAACCGGTTGATGGCCGCCTTGACCGCCGCGTAGGCGGTGACGCCGCCGGCGCGGTCAAAGTCCTGGTAGGGACGCGCCGGCGACAGCGCCGTGACCGAGCCCAGGTTCAGAATCCAGCCCGCGCCGCGTGCGCGCATCAGCGGTATCGCGGCGCGGCTCAACACGAACGGGATGCGCAGGTAGTGGTCCACGGTCCGGTCGAAGGTGTCCAGCGGCATTGCATCGATGGGGCTGTATTCGGCCAGGCCGGCATTGTTGACGAGGATGTCGAGCCCACCCGCGGCCTCGGCAGCCTGCAACACCAGACGGTCGCGCTGCGCGGGATCCTCCAGATCCGCCGCCAGCGCCATGGCGCGGCCGCCTTGCCGCCTGATCAGTGCCACGGTCTCGGCCAGCGTACCAGGATCTTCCCCGGAGTTGCCGATGCGCCGTGCGCTGGCCACCACCAGCGCGCCTTCCGCCGCGAAGCGCTGCGCGATGGCACGGCCGATGCCGCGGCTGGCGCCGGTCACCAGTGCGATCTTTCCTGCGAGTTTTCCGTGTGCGGTCATGATGCGGTTTCCTCCTTATGGTTGTGGCTGACAATCAGGCTGGTCGCGAGCGGGCAGAAGGCATGGGAGATCGCCTCGACCGTCCATTCCGGAAACTCCGGGTCGAACCAGCGGTCTACCCGTCCCCAATGGAACGGGTGCATCAGGTATTCGCCCAGCAGGTCGTCCGTGCCGGCGAATTCCTGCTGCCAGACATGGGTCCATGTGCCGGGCGACAACACGCGGGCCAGCCGCCAGTTGCCGATGTGGGGCATGTACGCCGGCATCCGCAGCAGATCGTGCTCCAGCGCGTGTACCTGCCAGGGCGGCGCTTCAGGGCGAACCCGGAACATCAGCGTGCGCCAGATGCCGTCACGCAGGTGCGGCGCACGCATGCCGCCCGCGATCGCGCGATAGGCGACGTGATCGGCCGTTGCGATGCCGTCCAGCGCCGCCGCGAGGCCGGCGGCTTCGGCCTGTGCGCCGGACGAGCCGGTCTTGAATTGCAGATCGAGCGTGTAGTCGCCGGCGCCCCAGCTTCCCGTCAGGTTGCGGCCGAGCGCCACCCGGTGCAGGCCGGGCAGCCTTTCAATGCGGTCGAGCAGGGCTGGCTCGGGGTCGGGCATCCCGTCGCAAATGGCGGCGTGCAAGCGCAGTTGCGCAGTCTCAAGGCGCATCGCAATGCTCCTTCGGCTGCGGCAGCACGTTTGTTGCGGCGGCCATTACATGGCGGCGGCGGGATTGGCACAGGGAGCCGACCGTCGACCAGAAGGCGAGGGCGGGACCGTCAATGCCGGCGCGCATGGCGTAATAGGCTGGCGCATCCGGCACTTGCCACAGCAGCCACAACGTATTGGGCGCATCTTGCAGCGCCACGGGTGGCGACACCCAGCGCTGCAGCAGCGTCAGGCCCCTGGCGGCGCTGCCTGGCAGGTAGCGGGATTCCAGCAGGTCAAGCACCGCGGGCAGCTGGCCGGGCGCGAGCACGATTTCATCGAGTAGGTGGATCATGGCTGAGTGGCGTCCTCTCATGGGTTGTCCCGTATAGGCATGGCGTTGCGCGCATGGCAACCTCCATGGCCGCCGGGACGATTATGGAAGGCCCGTTGGCCACGCACCCCTACCCGGACGATCAATCACCGCTACCGAAGCAATCACGACCAGCGCCCATGAACGCCCACATCCCGGGGAGTCCCGTCCCTGTTCCGCACGGCATGGTGCAGCGCTTGCTGGACGAGCTGAAGCGGCAGGGCGTCGAGGTCCCGGCTGCCGCCGTCGAACCGCCGCGGCCGGCACAGTTCACCGCGCTCTATCGCGCCGCGATCGAGCGGCTGGAAGCGCTGGTCGCCAAAGGTGACGGCCACCCGCCCATGTGCAAGCAGGAAGTGGATTTGCTGTGCCGCTGCGTGTTGAGTTGCCAGACACTGCGCGAGGCGATCCACTGCGCGGCCGATTTCTGCGCAATGCTGTATCCGCGCGCCGGCGCGCTCAGCCTGGGCGAGCGCGCGGGCCAGGCGGTCTTTCAGATGGATTCGCTGCGGCGGGTGAAATCGTCGGCCGCCTGCCTGGTAGACCTGACCGGGCTGTTTTTCTACCTGCTGCTGTTCGGCTGGCTGGTGGGCCAGCCGATACGCCCGACCGGTGTCAGCCTGGCGCACTCGCGGCGCGAGGACGCCTTGCCGTTCCTCGGCCTGTTCCATGCGCCGGTGACGTCCGGCAACCCGGCCTACGGCTTCGAGTTCGACCAGGCCTTGCTCGACCGGCCGGTGGTGCGCCAGGCCGCGGAGCTTCAGGCTTTCCTGAAGGACCTGCCTTACCGGATGGTCGGGGCGCCGGTCGAAGTGGTGTCGCTGAGCCAGCAAGTGCGCGGCACGCTGCACGCGGCGCTGGTGCATGGCGCGCGGCTGCCGACGCTGGCAGAGCTGGCAGTGCGCTTCGATGTCAGCGAACCGACGCTGCGCCGCCGGCTCGCGGCGGACGGCAGCAGCTACCGGCAATTGCGCGAGCACAGCCTGCAGGAATACGCCGAGCAATGCTTGCGCACCACCTCCTGGAGCGTCGGCAGGATCGCCGAGCAGCTTGGCTTTGCCAGCGAGGAAGCCTTTCGCCGTGCCTTCCAGCGCTGGACCGGGCATGCGCCAACGCGGTTCAGGCGCGCCAGCCAGGGCAAGGCCACAGGGGAAGCCGGCGACACTGCGTAATTCGTGCAAGGCGCCGGCGGCAATATGTGCAAAGCCGGCCGACGCAGCGGTACACGCCGCTCATCCGATGCAACGTGGTGAAGCCGGCGAAGCCTGATGGCATGACGCTTGCTGCCTTCGTTCCATTCCCCCACGAACGTGACCCAGCGGAGGCGCCCATGGCACTGGAAGACCCGCTTGCTCCCCCGGCATCCCAGGCCGGCGCACTGCAACAGATCCCCACCACGCTGCACATCAACGGCATCACCCATGAACTGCTGCTGGCCCCGTGGGTAATCCTGCTGGACCTGCTGCGCGAGCAACTGCAACTCACCGGCACCAAGAAGGGCTGCGACCACGGCCAATGCGGCGCCTGCACGGTGCTGGTCGGCGGCAGGCGCATCAAGTCGTGCCTGTGCCTGGCGGTGTCCTATGACGGCGCCGACATCACCACCGTGGAGGGGCTGGCCGAGCGCGACACGGGCGCGCTGCATCCGCTGCAGCAGGCCTTTATCGACCACGACGCGTTCCAGTGCGGCTATTGCACGCCGGGACAGCTGTGCTCGGCGGTGGGCCTGCTGAACGAGCATCCGCCGGCAAGCCGGCAGGAGATCCGCGAGCGCATGAGCGGCAACCTGTGCCGCTGCGGCGCGTATGCGCAGATCGTCGAGGCGATCGCCGAAGTCGCCGGGCTGACCGACCGCGACCAGGAGCCATCATGAACCCGTTCCGCTATGAGCGCGCGGCCACGGTGGAAGCGGCGCTGCAATCGATCGCCGCGGCGCAGCGGGACGCCGGCGAGCCAAGCCTTGGCGACGACCACGCGCCGCACTTCCTCGCCTCCGGCACCAACCTGATCGACCTGGTGAAGGGCGGCCTGATGCATCCGGCCACGCTGGTCGATGTCAGGCAACTGCCGCTGCGGATGATCGAGGCCACGGCGGATGGCGGGCTCAGGCTCGGCGCGCTGGCCAGCAATGCCGATACCGCGCAGCACCCGCTGGTGCGCGCGCAGTATCCGCTGCTGCGCGCGGCGATCCTGGCCGGGGCCTCGGCGCAGATCCGCAATATGGCGACCAACGGCGGCAACCTGCTGCAGCGCACGCGCTGCTATTACTTCTATGATCCGGGCGTGCCCTGCAACAAGCGCGAGCCCGGCAGCGGCTGCCCGGCGGCGACCGGGCTGGCGCGCCAGCATGCCATCCTGGGCGCGAGCGAGCATTGCGTCGCCACCCATCCCTCCGACATGTGCGTGGCACTGGCGGCGCTGGGCGCGGTGGTGCACGTGGCATCGGCCAGCGGCCGCCGCGAGATTCCGTTCCATGAATTCCATCGGCTGCCCGAGGACCGCCCGCACATCGACACCACGCTGCGCCCGGATGAACTGATCACCCACATCGTGCTGCCGCCCGCCGCCGAGTTCGCGCGCCATGCCTGCTACCTGAAGCTCCGCGAGCGCGCGTCGTTTGCGTTCGCGCTGGTGTCGGTGGCTGCCGCGCTGGACCTTGCCGACGATGGCACCGTTTGCGCCGCGCGGCTGGCACTGGGCGGCGTGGCCCACAAGCCGTGGCGTGATCCCGAGGCAGAGGCGCGCCTGCAGGGCCGGCCCGCCACCGCCGAGCACTTTGCCTCCGTGGCCCGCTTCCTGCTGCGCGATGCGCGCGCCTGGGGCGGCCCGGCCGTGCCCGAGAGCCTGCCCGGCAACAGCTTCAAGATTGCGCTGGCCGAGCGCGCGATCGTGCGCGCGCTGGAAATGGCGGTCGCCGGCGTGCTGAGCAATACCGGCGAAGACGCCTTCAGCGAGGAGGAGCAGCCATGAACGATCCGATCCCGCAATGTACGCCGCGCGCACGGCCCGGCACGGGGCCGGTCGGCATCGGTACGCCGGTCCCGCGCCTCGATGGCGTGGCCAAGGTCACCGGCACGGCGCGCTATGCCGCCGAGCATCCGGCCTTCGACCTTGCGCATGGTGTGGTGGTGAACAGCACCATTGCGCGCGGACGCATCGTGTCGATCGATTGCAGCGCGGCGCTGGCGGTGCCGGGCGTGCTTGACGTGCTGACCCATGAGCGCCGCCCGCGCATGCGTTCGCTCGACCTGTTCTACAAGGACATGGTCGCGCCCGCCGGTTCGCCGTTCAAGCCGCTGCACGACGCGCGCATCTGGTACAGCGGCCAGCCGGTCGCGCTGGTGGTGGCCGAGACCTTCGAGGCGGCGCGCCATGCCGCCACGCTGGTGCGCGTGCGCTACCAGGCGTGGCAGCACGAGACCAGCCTGCTGGACCACCTCGGCCGCGCCGGCAAGCCGATGCGCTTGAAGGCGGGCTATTCCAGCCCGCCCAAGGCGCGCGGCGACGCCGACGCCGCTTTCGCGCGCGCGGCTTTTCAGGTCGACGCCGAGTTCTACAGCGGCGTGGAACACCACAACCCGATGGAGATGCACGCCACCACGGTGATCCGCGGCGGCGACGGCCACCTGACCATCTACGACAAGACCCAGGGCTCGCAGAACTCGCGCTGGATGGTGTCGCGGGTGTTCGGGCTGCCCAAGCGCAAGGTCACGGTGCGCAATGAATACGTAGGCGGCGCCTTCGGCTCGGGGCTGCGTCCGCAGTACCAGCTGATCCTGGCGGTGATGGCGGCGCTGGCGCTGGAACGCTCGGTGCGCGTGGTGCTGACGCGGCCGCAGATGTTCACCTTCTGCCACCGGCCCGAGACCTGGCAGCGGGTGCGGCTGGGCGCCGACGCCGATGGCAGGCTGGTGAGCCTGATCCATGAAGCGGTGGCCGAGACCTCGCGCATGGAGCACTACGTCGAAGTGGTGGTCAACTGGTCCACGCAGCTCTATGCGTCCGAGAACAGCCGGCAGGACTATCAACTGGTCGACCTGGACCAGCCCACGCCGGCCGACATGCGCGCGCCGGGCGCCGCGCACGGCGTGCATGCGATCGAGGTGGCGATGGATGAGTTGTCCTATGCGGTGGGGATGGACCCGCTGGCGCTGCGACTGAAAAACTACGCCGAGCGCGACGGTGCCAGCGGCCTGCCGTTCTCGAGCAAGGCGCTGCGGGAATGCTACACGCAGGCCGCGCAACGGTTCGGCTGGGCCGGGCGGCCGCCGCAGCCGCGTGCGATGCGCGATGGCCACGAGCTGATCGGCTGGGGCATGGCCAGCGGCACCTGGGATGCGCTGCAGATGTTCAGCCGTGCCCGCGCGGTGTTCCGCGCCGATGGCCGGCTCGAGGTGGCCAGCGCCGCCACCGACATCGGCACCGGCACGCTGACGGTGATGAGCCAGATCGCCGCCGCGTCGCTGGGCCTGCCGCTGGAGCAGGTGACGTTCGTGCTGGGCGATTCGGAGCTGCCGGTGGCGCCCGTCGAGGGCGGCTCGGCGCATGTGGCCACGGTCGGCAGTGCGGTCGACGGCGTGTGCGACAAGCTGCGCCGGATGCTGTGGCACATGGCGCGGCGCATGCAGGGTGCCGGCTTCGAGCGGGCGCGCTACGAGGACCTGGTGTTCGAGCACGGCCGGGTCAGCCTGCGCGCCAGCCCCGGCGTGTCGTTGCCGCTGACCGGCATCCTGGCAGCGACCCGGCGCCAGCAGATCGAGGCATCGTTCCTGCAATTGCCCAATATCTTCAAACAGAAGCAGTACACGCGCGCCGCGCACTCCGCCGTGTTCTGCGAGGTGCGCGTCGACGAGGCGCTGGGCACCGTGCGTGTGACGCGCGTGGTCAGCGCGGTGGCGGCGGGCCGCATCATCAACCCCAGGACCGCGCGCAGCCAGATCCTGGGCGGCATGGTGTGGGGCATCGGCCAGGCGCTGCACGAGGAAACGCACAGCGACCATGCGCTCGGCCGCTTCATGAACCGCAATATCGCCGAGTACCACATCGCCTCGCATGCCGATATCCAGGACCTCGACGTGATCTTCGTCGACGAGGACGACCGCGTGGTCAGCAGCCTGGGCGCCAAGGGCGTGGGCGAAATCGGGCTGGTGGGCGTTGCCGCCGCGATCAGCAATGCGATCTATCACGCCACCGGCAGGCGGCTGCGCAGCACGCCGATGACGCCGGACAAGGTCATGGCGCGCTGAGGGGGCGCGCTGAGCGGAGCCCGTCGCGTCAGCGCCGCTGCGCCAGCCAGATCCCGGCCGCGATCGCGGCCAGCCCGACGCCGTGGTACCAGCGCGGCCAGTCGCCCAGCAGCACCGTCGACAGCAGCGCGGCGAAGACCGGCGTCAGCGTGATGAAGAACACCGGCAGCTGCGCGCCCGCGCGCGCGATGGCGCGGTCCCAGGCAAAGTAGGCCAGCAGCGACGGGATGGTCGCGACATAGAGCAGGATGCCCGCGACCTTGCCGTTCCATTGCAGCGGCTGCTCCAGCGTCAGCAGTTCCCATGCCGTCACCGGCGCGCTGGCCAGCACGCCGGTGACGATCTGCGCGAACAGCAGTACCGGCAGCGGCAGCGCGGGGCGCTGCTTGCGCAGCAGCCAGGTGTAGGCGCTCCAGGCGATGGTGGCCGCCAGCATGAACAGGTCGCCCGGCACCAGGTCCAGCTGCGCCAGCCGCGCCAGTTCGCCGCGCACCAGCACGAAGGTCACGCCGACCATGCACAGCAGCGCGCCGGCGACATGCCAGGGCCGGACCCGCTCGCCGAAGCACAGCGCGCCGATCACGATCAGAAACAGCGGCGTGGAGGCGCCGATCAGGGTCACGTTGATCGGCGTCGAGGTGGTCAGCGCCAGGTACTGCAGCGCGTTATAGCTGGCGATCGACAGGATGCCCATGGCGGTGATCACGCCCGCGTGCCGGCGCAGCACCGCGCGGTGCTCGACCACGCCGCGCCAGGCAAACGGTGCCAGCAGCATGCCGGCCAGCACCCAGCGCACCCAGTTCAGCGTGACCGGCGGCACCGTGCCGGCGGCAAGCCGGCCCACGATGGCATTGCCGGCCCAGCTCAGCGGCGGAAAGGTCAGCAGGAACAGGGTGGTCCAGTCGATGCGTCGGGTGCTGGGGCTGCTGGCGGACATGGGACGTGGTGAATGGGTGGATGGCGCATTATCCGCGATGGCGATGCTTTCGGTGCCGCTACGCGGCGCGGGCACTCATCGGCCCGAGCGCCCCGCGCGCGCCAGCGGCAGCGTCGCCAGCCGCCCGGTGACGACCTCGCGGATCGCAGGCGGTGCGTCGAGCTCGTCCAGCAGGCGCGGCCAGCGGGCATGCGCCAGCGCCACCGCTTCCCTGACCGCGGCGGTGGCGATGCGTCGCGGCACGCCGGCTTTCTCGGCGATCGCCTCGTACATGGCCAGGGTTTCCTCGCGCTGCAGCCGGTCGATGGCGACGTTCTGGCCGTACGAGGCAAAGCCGGGCAGCGCGGCCACGCAGACGATGTCGTACGCCGGCGACAGCACCGGCAGCACGCCGTTGGGATAGATCACCGAGAAGTTCTTCAGGTGCGCGTCGCTGTTGCCGATCAGCGTATTGACCGCCTGGCGCAGGAAGAACTGCCGCACATGCTCGACTCCGCTCGGGCTCAGGCGGTACAGCGTGGCCACCAGCTGCACGTAGCCGTCGATGCTGGCGTACTTGCGGGCCGGCATCCGGCCCAGCATCTGGCAGCCGTCCTCGGCATGCACGCGCCCGGCCGGGGTGCGGTCGAAACGGTCGACTGCCAGGTAATGCAAGTCTTCGCCCAGGGCCTCGGCCAGCCCCTCCACCGCGATGGTCGACATGGGCAGCACGCGCGTGGCCGCCACATGCACGCCGGCGGCTGCCGCGAGCTGCATCGAGACCGATTCGTTGAACACCTGCGCGTCGTCGTTCCTGGCCGGCAGCTTGGCGATGATGTCGGACAGCTTGCCGTGGCTCGGCAGCATGTAGCGCTTGCCGTCCTGCACCGTCGACAGCGCCAGCTTGTTCTGCACCCCGGACACCGACGCGGCCCCTTGCGTGGCGCCCTCGACCACGGCGATCTCCAGGTTGTCGGCGCCGCCGGTCACGCCATAGGCGCGGGCATAGGCGGGCAGGGCGCCGATGTCCGCCGGCCGCACCACCACGGCTCCGGGCAGGTCGTTGCCGGCCGAGGCCAGGATGCCGAAGTCGTCCTTGTCTTCGGGGTGGCTGCGGGTGGCTTCCAGCCGCTTGCGCAGTTCGCCTTCGGGCAGCAGCCCGGCAAAGTAAGGCGGCAACTCATGGCCGGTGTTGTAGACCGCGGGATGGAAGGGGTTGTCCAGTACCTCGGCGGTGGCGCGGCGGCCGGCTTCGGTCGGCACCGTGATCGACAGGCTCAGCGTGGGGCGGTCGGTGTCGCCGCGGAATTCATCGGCGGGCACGAAGCGGACATTGCCGCCCGCCTCGCACAGGTAGCCGCAGAGCCGGTCATATAGCCGGACTTCCAGGAAGCGGGGATGCAGGGCGTAGCTCATTCCTTGTCCAGGAAGATGTCGAGCGCGGCGCGGGCGCCGCGGTCGGGGCCGCTGCCCTTGCCTTCCAGCACCTGGCGGACTTCGGCGAGGCGCTCGTTGGGCACCAGGACCCATTGCGCATCCAGCGCGGCGGCCAGCGCTTCCAGCGTGGAAGCGCGGCTGTCCTTCTTGCCGAGCAGGATGGCCGACAGGTTTTGCGCTGCCATGCCGAGGATCCGGCCGAGTTCGCCAAGGCTCTTGCCCCTGGCTTCCCGCAACTGGCGACATTGGGAGATTAATGACATGGAATTAGTCAATGAGAAAAATCATTCTTTAGAATGATAGCTGCCTTCGCTGCCCTCATGCTTGTCATTCGATAGAAGCTTTTTTCGCAAAAAATCATTCTATGGAATGATAGTGCATGACAGCTTCCGTGGCCAAAGGCATGCAAGGGAGAGAATGCCCGCGCGTCGTCGAGACGCGCCGCAGTGCCTCTGCCTCCACCCCATTCCGTTACCCCTTGCCTTGTCACCGATACTGTATAAATATACAGTTATCGTAAATATCCTAAATGCTCACCCTGCCAGCGAGCGACTTTAACGTCACATGACTGCGCCATTGCACACAGCCCCGCCAAGGGCGGCGGAGGGTCTGCTTTTCCCTGCGCCGGCGGCCTCAGGGCCGGTCCGGCCGGCCGCGGCCGAGCGCCAGCAGGCGCTGTCGGCGCTCGAGCAGCGCTATCCCGGGTTGTGGCGGGCCGGCCAGCTGGGCCGCGCCGGCGGTGCCGCGGTGTGCCCGACCGGGTATGACGCGTTGTCGGCGGAACTGCCCGGCGGCGGCTGGCCGGCCGGCGGCCTGACCGAACTGCTGACCACGCAGGGCGGCGCGGGGGAAATGCGCCTGCTGCTGCCGGCCCTGCGCACGCTGGCCGGGGCAGGGCGGCGCATTGCGCTGGTGGCGCCGCCTTACCTGCCCAATGCGATGGCGCTGGCCGCGGCCGGGCTGCCGGCGCGGCAGTGCTACTGGGTGCGTGCTCCGGCCGAAGCGGCCCGGGCCGCGCAGCAGGCCGACATGCTGTGGGCCGCCGAGCAGGTGCTGCGCAGCCAGGCCTTTGGCGGCGTGCTGGTGTGGCTGCCGGCGGCGCGTCCCGAGGCGCTGCGGCGGCTGCAGGTGCTGGCACAGGCCGGCGACGCGGTGGCCTGGGCATTGCGCCCGGCCGCGGCGCTGCGCGAGTCGTCGCCCGCGGTGCTGCGGCTGCTGCTGGCGCCGCTGCCGGGCAACGTGCTGTCGATCACCTTCCACAAGCGCCGCGGGCCGGTGCGGGACACGCCGCTGCTGCTGCGCCTGGACGGCATGGCGGCGGCCACCCGCGCGGCCGCCTGGCCGGTCCCGGCAGGCGCACCTGCCGAGCCTGAACCGCTGGCGCAGTCTTCTCAGCTTTCTTCCGATGCCGTACTGGATCGCGGTGCACCTGCCGCGCCTGCCCCTGGACGCCCTGCAGCCCAACTGGCCTGAACTGGCGCCCGCCGCGAGCCCGCCTGCCGCCGCCACCCTGCACCATGCGCTGCCGGTGGCGGTGATGGCGCGCGAGCAGGTGGTGCTGGCCAACGGCCCGGCGATGCAGCTGGGCGTGCGCTATGGCATG
Source organism: Cupriavidus sp. WGlv3 (assembly GCF_023952475.1). Taxonomy (GTDB): domain Bacteria; phylum Pseudomonadota; class Gammaproteobacteria; order Burkholderiales; family Burkholderiaceae; genus Cupriavidus; species Cupriavidus phytorum. Next base: position 139,651 of record NZ_JALHRX010000006.1, on the reverse strand, counting down.
CGCCGCGGCGGCGTGCAGGCCCTGTCGGCCGATATCGTGCAGCTGGAGCGCGACCCGGCCGCCGAAGCCGCGCTGATGGAAGCGGTGGCGCTGGCGCTGCTGCGTTTCACGCCCGGCGTGAGCGTCGACGAGGAGCCGGAGTCGGCCACGCTGATGCTCGATGTCAGCGCCAGCCTGCGGCTGTTCGGCGGCCATCGCGCGCTGTGCCGCGCGGTGCGGGCCTGCGTGCGCCAGCTGGGCACCGTGGCCCAGGTGGGATGCGGCCCGACCGCGCACGGCGCCGCGTGGCTGGCGCGCCAGCCGCTGCGGCGCACGCGGCGCGGCGTGATGCGGCCCGGCCGCCGGGCGGTGGGCATGGCGCGCCTGCACCGGCTGCTCGATCGCCTGCCGGTGGAGGCGCTGCACACGCTGGCCGATCCGGCCTGGCTGGACGGCATCGGCTGCCGCACGCTGGGGGAGGTGCGGCGCCTGCCGCGCGCGGGCCTGACGCGCCGGCTGGGCCCGGCGCTGCTGGCGCGGCTGGACCAGGCCTATGGCGAGGCGCCGGCGCGCTTTGTCTGGTTTGTGGCGCCGCCCGCGTTTGCGCAGCGCATGGACCTGCCGGGCCGGATCGAATCCGCTGAAGCCGTGCTGACCGGCGCGCAGCGGCTGCTGCTGGCGCTGGCGGGCTGGCTGGCGGTGCAGCAGGCCGGCGTCACGCGCTGCGTGCTGGTGCTGGAGCATGAGCGCTACCGGCGCGGCGCGGCGACCGAAGGCACCCCGGTGCCACTGGGCCTGGCCCAGCCCAGCCGCGATCCCGCGCACCTGTCGCGGCTGCTGCGCGAAAAGCTCGACCAGCTCAGCTTCCATGCCCCGGTGACCGGCCTGGCGCTGCGCGTGGAAGCCATGGCCGCGTGCGTGCCGCAAAGCGAGGCGCTGTTCCCCGAGCCCGGCGGCACGCCGGAAGACCTGGGCCGCCTGCTCGATACGCTGATGGCGCGGCTGGGCCGCGACAACGTGCTGCAGCCGCGGCCGCTGGCCGACCACCGGCCCGAGCGCGCCAACCGCTGGTGTCCGGTCGACGAGCCCGCCGGCAAGCCCGCCGGCCTGCCGGCGCCGCCGCCGGAGCGCCCGCTGTGGCTGCTGCCGCAACCGCTGCCGCTGCCGGTGCAGCGCCACCGGCCCTGCCACGGCGGCCCGCTGGCGCTGCTGAGCCGGCCCGAGCGCATCGAGGCCGGGTGGTGGGACGGGGCCCTGGCCACGCGCGACTACTTTATCGCCGAGCGCGCCGACGGCCTGCGCTGCTGGATCTTCCGCGAGCGTCCGGGCCATGCCGCGCACGACGATGGCGGCGAATACCGCTGGTTCCTGCATGGGTTGTTCGCATGAGCGCGCCGCCCTTGCTCCCATCGTTGCCAGCGTCGTTGCCACGCTTGCTGCCGGCATTGCCGGATTACGTGGAACTGCACTGCATCTCCAACTTCACCTTCCTGACCGGCGCCTCGCACCCGGGCGAACTGATCGAGCGCGCCTTCGGCCTGGGCTACCGCGGGCTGGCGCTGACCGATGAATGCTCGGTGGCCGGCACCGCGCGCGCGCACGATGCCATCGAGACCCTGCGCAAGCGCCTGCACGACGCGGTGGCGCGCAGCGCGGCACGGATCGCTGAGGATGCCGACGATGGTGTCGATGACGGCATCGATGAACCGCTGCTCGACGACGGCGATGCCTTCGGCAGCGGCGACGACGATCCCGGCTTCCACGCCAGCCGCCACCAACGACTGCAGGCGCTGGCCCGTGCCGCCGATGCGTTCTCGCTGCTGATCGGCAGCCGCTTCAGCCTGATCCCGGCCGATGGACCGGAACAGGCGCCGCTGCGGCTGGTGCTGATCGCGCAGCACCGCGAGGGTTTCGGCAACCTGAGCGAGCTGATCACGCTGGGCCGCCGGCGCGCGCAGAAGGGCAGCTACCGGCTGCATCCCGAAGACCTCGCCGCGCCGGCCGGTGACGTCGCCCACCTGCGCGGCATGCCCGGCTGCGTGGCGCTGCTGCTGCCCGACTATTGCGCCGAGCCTGAACGGCTGCTGGAGCAGGCCGAGTGGTGCCGCGCAGTGTTCGGCGAGCGTGCCTGGATCGCGCTGGAACAGTTGCAGGGCCATGCCGATGCCTTGCACCGCGCGCGCCTGGAAGCGGTATCGGCGCAGAGCGGCGTGCCGCTGGCCGCGGCCGGCGCGGTCACCATGCATGTGCGTTCGCGCAAGCCGCTGTCCGACGTGCTGACCGCGATCCGGCTGGGCCAGCCGCTGGCCGAATGCGGCATGGCGCTGGCGCCCAATGCCGAGCAGCACCTGCGCATGCGCCAGGTGCTGTCGCGCCTGTACCCGCGCGAGGCGCTGGCGCAGACGCTGAAGATTGCCGAGACCTGCGATTTCTCGCTGGCCACGCTGCGCTACGAGTACCCCGAGGAACTGGTGCCGCCCAACGAAACACCGATCTCCTACCTGCGCAAGGAAGTCGAGCGGGGCAAGCGCGAGCGCTTTCCCAACGGCCTCAGGCCGGAGTGGGACAAGCAGCTGGACGAAGAGCTGGCGCTGATCGAGGCAAAGCACTACGAGCCGTTCTTCCTCACAGTGCACGACATCGTGCGCTTTGCGCGCTCGCGCGGCATCCTGTGCCAGGGGCGCGGCTCCGCCGCCAATTCGCTGGTGTGCTTCTGCCTGTATGTGACCGAGGTCAGCCCCGAGCAGGCCAACCTGCTGTTCGGCCGCTTCCTGTCGCGCGAGCGCGATGAGCCGCCCGATATCGACGTGGATTTCGAGCACCAGCGGCGCGAAGAGGTGATCCAGTACATCTACGACAAATACGGCCGCCATCGCGCCGCGCTGGCGGCGTCGCTGATCACGTACCGTTCGCGCAGCGCTCTGCGCGACGTGGGCCGCGCGCTCGGCATCGACGCCAGCGTGGTCGAGCAGGTGGTCAAGGGCCAGGCATGGTGGGACGGCGGCCCGGGCTTTGTCGACAAGATCGCCCGCTACGGGCTCGATCCCGAGTCCCCGGCGGTGCAGCAGTGGGCCAGCCTGACCGCGCAGCTGCGCGGCTTTCCGCGCCACCTGTCGCAGCACGTCGGCGGCTTCGTGATCGCGCGGCACAAGCTGTCGCGGCTGGTGCCGATCGAGAACGCGGCCATGGCCGACCGCAGCGTGATCCAGTGGGACAAGGACGACCTGGAGTCGCTGGGCCTGCTCAAGGTCGACGTGCTGGCGCTGGGCATGCTGTCGGCGATCCGGCGCGCGCTGGAGATGATTCCCAACCCCAGCCGCGATCCGGCGCGCGCGGGGCTGCCGGCGCGCATGGAGGACATTCCGAAGGAGGACAAGCCGACCTACGACATGATCTGCAAGGCCGACACCATCGGCGTGTTCCAGATCGAGTCGCGCGCGCAGCAATCGATGCTGCCGCGGCTGCAGCCGCGCGAGTACTACGACCTGGTGGTGGAAGTGGCGATCGTGCGGCCGGGCCCGATCCAGGGCGGCATGGTCCATCCGTACCTGAAGCGGCGCGAGGCCTTTCGCCGCACGCAGAAGCCGCCGGTCTACTTCAACCAGGTGATCGAGAAAGTGCTGGGCCGAACGCTGGGCGTGCCGATCTTCCAGGAGCAGGTGATGCAGCTGGCCATCGACGCGGCGGGTTTCTCGCCCGGGCAGGCCGACCAGCTGCGCCGCTCGATGGCCGCGTGGCGGCGGCGCGGCGATCTGCGCAAGCACCAGGACGCGCTGGTGCGCGCGCTGACCGGCAAGGGCTATCCGGAATCCTTCGCGCTGGCGATCTGCAAGCAGATCGAGGGGTTTGGCGAGTACGGCTTCCCCGAAAGCCATGCCGCCAGCTTCGCCAAGCTGGTGTACGTGAGTTCGTGGCTCAAGTGCCACCATCCGGCGGCCTTCCTGTGCGCGCTGTTGAACAGCCAGCCGATGGGCTTCTATTCGCCCTCGCAGCTGGTGCAGGATGCGCGCCGCCATGATGTGGAGGTGCTGCCGGTGGATGTCACCATCAGCCGTTGGGACAGCACGCTGGAGCCGGTGCCGGAGTCCGATGCGGCCAGTGCGGTCAGCACTCGGCAGGAGCGGCCGCCGCATCCGCGCGTGCGCCTGGGCCTGGGCCGGGTCAAGGGCATGCGCGAGGCCGCCGCGCTGCGCATCGAGGCCGCGCGCGCGCAGCGTGCCTTCGACAGTGTCGAAGACCTGGCGCTGCGCGCCAGCCTGGACCGCCACGACATCGACGTGCTGGCCGCCGCCGACGCGCTGGCGCCGCTCGCCGGCAATCGCCGCCAGGCCCGCTGGCAGGCGCGCGCCGCGGCCGCGCATGCCGCGCACCGCGACCTGCTGTACCAGGCGCCGCCCGCCGAAGCCGCGCTGGCGCTGCCCGCGCCGCGCCTCGGCGAAGACGTGACCGCGGACTATGCCAGCCTGGGGTTGTCGCTAAAGTCGCATCCGCTGGCGCTGCTGCGGCACAAGCTGGCGGCGATGCGCTTTATCACCGCCAGCCAGCTCGAACGCTGCGCCAACGGCCGGCGCGTGCGCGCCTGCGGCATCGTCACCGTGCGCCAGCGCCCGTCCACCGCCAGCGGCACCATCTTCGCCACCATCGAGGACGAGACCGGCAGCATCAACCTGATCCTGTGGCCCGACCTGGTCGAGCGCCAGCGCAAGGAGGTGTTGGGCGCCACGCTGCTGGGCGTGGTCGGCACCTGGCAGCGCCAGGGCGACGTGCGCCACCTGGTGGCCAAGGAACTGGTGGACCTGAGCCCGATGCTGGGGCGGCTGCTGGTGGGGAGCCGGGATTTTCATTGAGACGCACGGCGCCAATGAGGGAGATGCAAACGGCGCGAGACTAGTTGGCTCGCGCCGTTTGCTTTTCAGCGCTGCTCATCCGTCGGGCGGGTAAGCAGGCTCTCCCTGGTCAGACCAGTGCCTGCAGGCGATCTGCGCTCTCGTCCAGCTGTTGCTTGAGCGGCAAAAGCATGGCGTGGAGGCCGATCGGCCAGCCTCTGCCATTCGAATCCCGCCCGGTGAATGACTGTAGTGCCCTTGACTTCGGTCGCACGACACTCGCTTACGACTTGCTCTTGCCGACGATGCAAGGCAATGCACGCCATAGTGTCCGAAGAGAAGCTCGTCGACATTGGCACTTCCCTTTTATGGGTCACCGTCTCCCTGCACGATACGCTTACGAAACTCGTCGGGCGTTGCGCCCATCAATCGATGGAACATCGCGATAAAAGCGGATGAAGTGCTGTAGCCCAACTCGAGTGCCACCGTCTGCACGGCCAACCCTTCCTCCAGCATGGAGAGCGCCCGCACGAGTCGCAATCGCTGCCGCCATTCCAGGAACGACATGCCAAGATCGCGCTGGCAGCGCCGCGACAAGGTGCGCTCCGTACTGTGTACAGCTTTTGCCCACGCCTCGAGTGGACGATTGTCGCTTGGTTGCTGGCGCAAGGCCTCAAGTATTTGAGCCAGCGCTCGGTCTTCCGAGTTGGGCAAGTATGTATCTTGACGAGGCGCACGGCTCATCTGGTCAACTAACACTCGCATAAGCCGCTCATCGTCGTCATCGCGAGGATAGTCAACTCGCCTCGCCATCAAGTCGGCCAGAATCGCCTTGATTATGGGGCCAGTCGCCAAAGTACACACCTGTGTAGGCAATCTATCGCATAGGTTTGAAGCGATATCCAAGACGCAATAGCAAGCCTCTGACCGTGTACTAGCCCCGTGCTCGGTCCGCGGGGGTAGCCATAGCCCATAGTGCGGCGGCGTCAAGTACGTGCGTACTCCCACAGTTAGCTCAATCACACCGCTGAAAGAGAACACGAATTCGCCCCAGTCGTGGCTCTCATTTGGATACGACGTCACCTCTTTGAGTTGCATCGTTCGGAACACTAGCTCATGCGGCAAGGACCTTCCGAGCGGATAGGAAATTTCAGCGCCAGGCATCTTGTCGGAAACGTCGTATGGGTTGGCGGAATTTCATTATATCCATGCAGACGGCCACCACCACAATGCTGCCATGGGGGGCGGTCCTGGCCGACGAAACGGGCCGTGTGCCTGCATTGTTTTCCGGCCCCCCAGTCACATGTTAGATAGAGATCACTTGAGGAGCACAATGAACGCCCTAGATACGCTCGCCAAACTTCCAAAGCTTAACCTCCGAGGCTTTACATCTCCCGTGCAATACTTGGAGCGTTTTAGTGCGAAGCTTGGCGTCGAGGTATGGTGCAAGCGCGATGACATCGGCACGGTGGGGCTTGCGGGAAACAAGGTACGCAAGCTTGAAGTTGAGCTTGCTCATGCTATCGCTCAGGGTGCTAAACACTTGGTTGCGGAAGGATCGCGTCTTTCCAATGCAACTCGTGCGGTAGCTGCAGCTGCGGCGGCTACCGGTCTTCGTTGCACGCTCGTACTGTGCCACAACGAACCGCGTGAACCCGTGGGCAATCTGCTTTTGGATGGTCTTTTCGGCGCAGATCTACGATTCGTAGGCGACGTGACCTGGCCAGAACTCGCTCAGCATGCTCTGGCGGTGGCCACCGAACTCGAAAATAGTGGGGAAAGCGTCTATCGACTGCCAATCGGCTGTGCCTCGGAGCGAAGCTCTTTGGGATTTGCGATCGCGTACTCCGAGCTTCGCGCGCAAATGGCTGAGCACGGTCGTGAAATCGGCACCATCGTACATGCCAGTTCCTCAGGCGGAACACACTCCGGTCTGGTGCTCGGAAACGTGCTTCACGGTTCTAAAAGCGCGGTAAGGGGAATCGTCGTCGCCGCAGACGTTTACGAGGATGTTCCAGGTCAATACCTAGCCTATGCCCAAGGCGGCGCACGACTAATCGGGGCGGAAGTCGAACTAACCCGCAGCGACATCAACCTCACCGAAGACTACCTTGGAGACGGCTATGGCCTGCCCGCGCCAGGAGTAATGGAGGCGATCGATCTGCTCGCCACGACGGAAGGCATACTCGTAGATCCAGTCTACAGCGCAAAGGCTGTGGCGGCGCTTATCGATCTGGCCGCGAAAAAGGAACTGAAAGGTCCTGTCGTCTTCTGGCACACGGGCGGATATCAGGCGTTATTCGATCCTCACTACTCTCGGAAAGTTTGGAGCGAAATCAAGCGACTTTCAGCTGTGCCACTTTAAAGGCTAGCGTGGAACGTTATTCAACGTCCGAAAACGATAACGACTCGGGGGCGTAACAGGCGCGTGCTCTCGTTCTAATTGCTGAACATTGTCAAAGCATTGGTTACCCGCTAGAGATTGCACGGAAGGCAATCCCCACTCGCGGCATTTTTTTCTGCTACCAGCTTGATTTCCGTGTGAAGAGAGGCCCCGAGTCTGTCTGGAGTGACCTCGCGATGCGCGAGGTCGACTCATACGTTGATGGTTTCAGAATTAAGAGAAATCCAACACTTTTTTAGCACCGCATGGCTGCTACCAAAAACGACATAAAGCCGTCCGGAAAATGGCCGAAGACCCATTGGCTCATATTCCGGGAATCATTGGTATGATTGGAGACAACACATGACATCGAAGCACGAAAACGATTGCCTGATGCGCGGACTAAAAAACCGCCATATACAACTCATCGCGCTTGGGGGTGCAATCGGAACTGGGCTCTTTCTTGGAATCGCCCAAACTATCAAGATGGCAGGCCCCTCCATATTGCTGGGCTATGCTGTTGCGGGTGTCATTGCATTTTTCATCATGCGACAACTCGGCGAAATGGTTGTGGAAGAGCCGGTCGCTGGCTCATTTAGCTACTTTGCTGACAAGTACTGTGGACAGTTCACCGGCTTTGTCGCCGGTTGGAACTACTGGGTGATGTACATCCTCGTGAACATGGCAGAGCTATCTGCGGTAGGAATCTATGTTCAATACTGGTGGCCAGAAGTTCCGACATGGGCGTCCGCGCTTGTCTTCTATGTGATGATTAACCTCATCAACCTGACGAGTGTCAAGTCGTACGGCGAGACGGAATTCTGGTTTTCTATTATCAAGGTCGCCGCCATTCTTGGCATGATCGGCTTTGGTTCCTGGCTACTTTTTACCGGTCACGCGGGCCCTGATGCCACCATTTCCAACCTTTGGCAACACGGCGGCTTCTTCCCGAATGGTGTGTCAGGCCTGGTGATGTCCATGGCTGTCATCATGTTTTCGTATGGCGGTCTCGAACTCATCGGAATCACCGCAGCAGAGGCTGACAATCCAAAGAAAAGCATTCCGAAGGCGACTAATCAGGTCATCTATCGAATCTTGATCTTCTACGTTGGCGCACTTGCAGTGTTGCTTTCCCTTTACCCTTGGGAAAAGGTGGTGACCGGTGGCAGTCCTTTCGTACTGATCTTCCATGCGCTAAACAGCAACATCATTGCGCATGTGCTGAATGTTGTTGTGCTTACAGCCGCTCTATCAGTCTATAACAGCGGCGTGTACTGCAATAGCCGTATGCTGTTTGGCCTCGCACAACAAGGCAATGCACCGCGTGCGCTACTTCAGGTTAGCCGTCGCGGCATTCCGGTTGTCGCAATCGGCGTGTCAGCGATAGCAACCGCGTTCTGCGTAGTCATCAACTATTTCATGCCAGGCAAAGCCTTTGAGCTTCTGATGGGATTGGTCGTGTCGGCCATCGTAATCAACTGGGCAATGATCAGCTTGATTCACCTGAAGTTCCGTAAAGCCAAACGAGAGGCAGGAGAAACTACCCAATTCAAGAGTCCCCTCCATCCGCTCACCAACTATGTTTGCTTGGCTTTCATGGCGTGCATTCTACTGGTTATGTACCTCACGCCGTCTCTCCGCTTGTCTGTCTACCTCATCCCTGTATGGATCGCTGCGCTTGGAGTCGGCTATTGGTTTAAGCAACGTCGGTCAAACTTCGCTCTGCTCGACCAAGTAGCCGCACGCCGCTAGCAATCCGGCTCCTCACGGGATCACACTATCCTGCAGGGCGCCCAAAGTAAGATTGCCCGTGTCGGATGGGTGAGCGAACGACGGGGGTGAAACCATGAAGGGTTTTACCACCGTCGTTCATCAAAAATATGTTACATGGCGCCCGACCCGCAACCGCCAGAAGGATCGATGTGCTTCGAGCGGTGACTTATCATCGCCAGTGCGCCTAATGTCCGCTCCATGAGGCAGCAGCCATTGGGAGTAAGCTCTGCGGATGACCGAGAAGGGTCGATCACAGACGGCCGCAGCATCGCTGGCAGCAGTCAGATGCCGCCGACGCGGGTTCTGATCCATGGCAACGCCAAGCAGGGAACGCCGTTGATGCTCGCGGCACCCAGCGTTGCGCTGGACTTGCCCCTGCGCGTGCTCGTGCGCGACGACTGCCAGGGCAGCACCCGGGCGAGCTTCCACACCGCCGCGGAACTGGAAAGCGCTCACTTATTGCCGGCCGCCACGCGCCGCTGGCTGTGGCGCAGCGGCTGGTTCTTGACACGTGGGCGCGCAAGGCGCCCCCGGTGATTTATCTGGCCAGGCCCTTGTTCGGGTTGATCAGGTACTTCTCCCCCGTCGCGCGCTTGTTGTAGACGGCGATCACGTCCAGGTCCAGCACCTCGGCCAGCGAGATCTCTTTCGAGTAGTGGCTGGCAAAGGTGGTCTTCAGCTCCGCCACCACGCGTTGCTTCAGCGCGTTGGCCCGCTCGCGCCCGATCTTCTGCAGGAACGGGAACAGCAGCCAGCCGCCCATGCCCCACGCCATGCCGAAGTTGCGGTTGAACTCGGTCGGGCTTGTGTCCAGGCCGCCGTAGAGGTAGACCTGCTTGTGGGTGGTCGAGCCATAGCGGCTGTATTCGCGGGCCGTCTTGCTCAAGGCCGCTTCCATGCAGGTGAGGATCTGGCCGGCGAGCTTGCCGCCGCCCGTGGCGTCGAACGCGATCGTTGCGCCGGTGGCGACGAGTGCCTCGGTGAGCTCCTGCATGAACGTGGGCGACGCGGAGTTGCAGACGTGGACCGCACCTTGTGCCTTGAGCAGGTCCGCCTGCTCCTGCTTGCGCACGATGTTCACCAGCTTGATGCCATCCTTGAGACAGATCTGATTGAGCATCTGGCCCAGGTTGGAGGCCGCGGCGGTGTGCACCAGGGCGCTATGTCCTTCGAGCCGCATGGTCTCGACCATGCCCAGTGCGGTGAGCGGGTTGACGAATGACGACGCGCCGTCAGCAGGCGTGGCGCCTTCGGGCAAGACCAGGCACTGGTCCGCGGACATGCAGCGGTACTGCGAGTACATCGCGCCGCCGATGGCCGCGACGGTCTTTCCCATCAAGGCTTGCGCCGCAGGGGACGAGCCTGCATCGACGACCACGCCCGCGCCCTCATTGCCAACCGGCATGGACACATCCAGGCGGCCCGCCATGCTGCGCATCGCGCCTTCCGGAACGCGCGCCGTGACTATGGGGCGCTCGGCCGTGCCGCTGGCCTTGGCCGTGCTCATGTCGGCCGCACCGAACAGCAGGCCGAGATCGGACGGGTTGAGAGGAGAGGCTTCAATGCGGATGAGCACTTCATCCGGGCCAGGATGCGGCGTGTCGATGCTGTCTAGCGATAGCTCGAGTTCACCGCTGCTCTTGATTTGCGAACGAAGTTGAAGTGCGGTGTGCATTCGATGTCTCCTTGGTCTGTCGGTTTGCGGTGAGCCGGGCAGCTGCCTGGGGCTGTTTTCGCCAGCAGTCAGCAATGTAGCAAGTTCCTGCGAATCCCGTACTGGCCGGAAATTCAGGTCATGCGTCGGTCGACAGGCCATCATGCATCGCAGCGTATCCACTGGCCGCATTGATGTCCGGGGAACACAGACGCTGCCCAAGATCACCCTGCGAATGTGTGTGCAGTTGCTAGCCGAAAGGAGTCGATGGAGATACCCCAATGACGCGATCGGCAACTGCCAATGGAGGTTCGGCGATGACAGAGCAAACGATCCGAGAGGCGCTTGCCGGCGCTGCTGGGCGTGGTCGGCACCTGGCAGCGCCAGGGCGACGTGTGCCACCTGGTGGCCAGGAAACTGGTGGACCTGAGCCCGATGCTGGGGCGGCTGCTGGTGGGGAGGCGGGATTTTCATTGAAAACCGGCTTGCCTCGTTGCCGCGGCGAGGCCGTGGGTTGTTTTCCTTCCTTCGTCGGGCAAGGCTATTTTCAAGGGGTGCGGCATTAGTGTGGCGGGGCTAGACTACGTACACTTTGTTACAAAGAAGCTGTAGGTTGCAGAGAGTGTAGATGTATCAGGGCATTCCGTTTATGAGAAGTGTTACGTTTCTGATGATTTTGATGGCTGCTGGCCTTGCAGCATGTGCCGCGCAAACGCCAGCAGACCAGTTGTCACCCCGGTCACCGACGGTACGCCTGTGCAACGGCAACACCTGTACCGACCAGGATCGCCGTGTCGCGACAGGGCAAGCTACACCAGCGGATGTCGACCACCGTATGCAGGCTCTGGCAGCGGTGGCTGAGCGCGATCCGAACGCGGCCTACGACCTTGGCTTGCGCCTGGTGCGTGGCGATGGCGTGGAGCGCAATAGCTATCAGGCCCTCCAATGGTTGCGCCGGGCCGGCGACAACGGCCATACGCAGGCCCAGTTGGCGCTTGGGCGAATCTACCTGATGGGCTTTGAGGAAATGGGCTCGGACCCTGCTGAAGCCGAGGCGTGGCTGACGCGCGCAGCAGCGCAAGGCAGCAAGGAGGCACGAGACCTGCTGCCGCAAGCGCAAGCAGCCAAGAAGGACGAACAGAGCCTGTACCTGGTGCGCGAAGCCTACCGCAAATCCTGGCTGGCCTGGTACAGCAGCTATCCGTACTACTGGGTATGGGACCGCGCCGGCTGGCACCCCCGCTAGGCCCTGCCATCCCCGATTTTTCGTATTACTTCCGTCAACAGGAACGCGTTTTCATGCCGAACAAGACTTCTCTGCGCGTGGCCGGCCTGGCCACATCCCTGATCCTGGCTGGCTGTGCCGCCGGTGGCGGCATCATCAGCACTGGCACGGCACCCACGGCCGCCACCGGCGCAGCGGGCGGGGCAACCAGCGTGAATGCCAATTCGGCGCTGGAGCGCTGCGACAAGCCGCTCGGCACGCTGGCCGTCGATGATGGCCGGGGCAAGGAATGGTATGCGAGCTTCGGCGCAGCCACCAAAGTCACTACCATCGAGCCACTGATCCGCCTGGCGGTGCAGCAGTCGAACTGTTTCGTGATCACCTCGATCGGCAATAACCGCACCGAAAGCAAGCTTTCGAACATTACCGACAAGCAGCGCAATTCCGGCGAGTTTCGGGCCGGTTCGCGCCAGCAGAAGGGGCAGCGCGTCGCGGCCGATTACTACATGGAGCCTTCCATCGTCATCGATAACGACTCCACGGGTCAGATGGCCGCCGGTGTAGGCGGTCTGTTCGGCGCGGTCGGCGCACTCGTCGGCGGCGCCATGCAAAGCAAGGCATCGGTCGTGACCCTGACCATGTTCGACATCCGGTCCGGCGTGCAGCTGTCCATCTCGGAAGGAAACTCCACGGCAACCAACGTCGGTGCCGCCTTCAGCGCCCTGGGCGGTGGTGCGGCCGGCGGACTCTCCGGTTTCTCCCGCACGCCTGAAGGCAAGGCCACCGTGGCGGCATTCATGGACGCTTACAACAACATGGTGGTCTCGCTGCGCAACTACAAGGCTCAGGAAGTGAAGGGCGGGTTGGGCCGCGGCGGCCAGCTCAAGGTGGGCTCGTAGCCTGGCACCTTCAGCGCAGAACCATCTACGTTCTACGCTATCGGCGAGCGCGCACAGCAATCGCCCTGTCGCGCGCCCAGCTGGCGCGGGCTAGGCCAGCCTGGGCCTGTCTGCTCAAGTTCCACCCGCTGGTCCGGCTGCGGTTGCTGGTGGTGATTCGGTTCCCAGCTGCGTCACCGCGCCGCGATATCCGGCCAGTCGTTCGCAAGGCACCCCGGCAGCGCGCATCGCGCCCTTCGTTGTTCACGCAACTGTCATGAACCGCGGTTAAGGTAGCGTCCGTCCACCACGGACGACCCAGGGCGCTGCGCCCGGCCCGCGCCACCTACATCGGCGCTGCCGGCGTGTGCGCCCCGCCAGCCTCACCGGGCTGCCCGCAGTAACTTCCTGCCGCGCGGGCCACGCCCGCATTCCTGAACCACCCAGACCTGCCACCGACATGAAATCCCGCCTGATCGCCGCGGCCTTGCTGGCCGCCACGGCGAGTCCTGCCTTCGCCCTGAACATCCTGCTGACCAACGACGACGGCCTGACCAGCAACCTGAAGGCGCTGTACGACGCGCTCAAGGGTGCCGGCCACAACGTCATCGTCAGCGTACCCTGCACCGGCCAGAGCGGCCGCGGCGCCGGCATCGTGATGTACAGCACCACGGTCATCGTGCCGGACAACGACAAGACTCAGGTCGAGGCCGAAGGCGGTTGCCACAACGGCGCGGCCAAGACCGGCGAGCCGGCGGTCGGCCCCTTCACCAAGGCGGGCTACACCAATGGCGACTACCACTACGCCCACGGCACGCCGGTGATGGCGACCATGTACGGCCTGGACGTGCTGGCGCCGGCACGCTGGGGCAAGGCCCCGGACCTGGTGCTGTCCGGTCCCAACGAAGGCCAGAACGTCGGCCGCATCGTCAACAGCTCGGGCACCGTCAGCAATGCGCAATTCGGCGCGGCGCGCGGCATTCCGTCCATCGCGCTGAGCGCGGGCACGGACTCGGTCGACAATGCCGGCCTGGCGAGCCCGGTGTCCGGCGTGGTGGCGCAGCTGACCATCAAGCTGCTCGGCACGCTGCAGGCCAAGGCCAACGGCGGCCCGCTGCTGCCGGCAGGGCTGGCGCTGAACGTCAACTTCCCGAACGCGCCGACCGCTGCCACGGCGTTCGCGTTCTCGCGGCATGGCAGCTTCGACGCCTATGCGCTGAAGTTCAGCGGCACGGCGCCGTACGGGCTCGGCATCGGCGCCGGCAGCGGCACGCCGAGCGCCGCGCAGGCCGAGGACGAGTCCGTGGTCTACAAGACCAGGACGGCCGTCACCGCCATGCAGATCGGCTTCGACCAGCGTCCCGCCGGCCAGCAATGGCTGCGTCTGCGGCTGGGTGAACTTTTCGGCCAGTGAGGCAGGTTCCGATGAAACGCCTCATTTCCCTGTTTCCCCTGGCAGCCGTGCTGGGGCTGGCCGCTTGCGGCGGCAACGACGCGCCCGACCACGGCGCACCGCCCGCCACCGCGACCCTGTCGGTCACCGACCTGGAGCCTGGCGCCTACGTCGTCAGCGTGGGCGATGCCGACAACCCCACCGTCGGCAAGTACTACGCCGGCACGGACGGCAGCCGCTACCTCGCCCTGGCCGATGCAGAAGACAAGGCCACCGCTATTTACCGTCGCGACCAGGGCGGCAGCTGGGTCGCCGCACCGGGCGCGGACGCGTCCGCCAGCGTCAAGCTGCTGAGCCAGGCTGCGGTGCCCGCCGCGAGCGTCGACCTTGCCAGCTTGGCCGGCACTTACACCACGGTGCTGCCTGGCGGCGCCAGTGCCAGCTTCACCGTCACCGCAGAAGGCAAGATCGCACCCGGCGCTTCGGCGTGCCAGCTATCGGGAACGCTGGCCGCGCAGGCCATGCCCAATACGCTGGGCCTGAAGCTGTCGACGTCGGCCTGCGGCACGCTGCCCGCCAGCGCCAGCGCCAGCGGTGTGCTCGCCATCGATACCGACTACCAGCCGGCCTCGTTCCGACTGATCGCGGACGACGGTGGCTGCGTGGTGGACCTGTGGGCGTATCGCGACTAAGCGATGCCGCGACTGGGCGATGCAGCCTGGCGTGCTAACGCATCGCCAGGCTGCCGGCCAGCATCTGCTGTTCTGCCGAGAGCTCGCGAATGGCCTGGTTCAGTGTCGCCGTCGTGGTGGTGATGGCGGCGCCCAGGCTGGCGATTTCCTGCTGCAGCACCGCGATGCGGATGCGCTTCTGGTCCGGCGTGCCGGTGGTGGCGTTCTTCGCCGCCTCCAGCTCCTGCAGCTTGCGCGCCAGCTGCGCGCGCAGTTCGCGCAGGCGCTTGATCGCATCCTTGGCCTGATCGGGCAGGCCGCTGTCGTCGACATCGCTGTTGTCGCGCACGGAAGCGGCCTGGTTGCCAGCGAGCGCATGGCCGGGGGCCGAGATATGGATCTCGGTACTGGCCGCCGGCCGGGTGCGGATCCCCGGCGCGTCACTGGCGCTTGCGCTGGTGGACGCGGCAGCTGCCGCGGGCGCATCCGTCGACACGGCAGCCGCTGGCTTGGCTGCGATCGGTTCGATCATCGTCACGGTGGTACTTCTCCTGGTTTGCCGGCGGCGGGGAATTCGATCTCGGAAGCTGCCGGCTCCAGGCGGATATCGGCTGTTGGTGCGCGGACTTGAATTGCCGCGCGGCCAGTGTGCCGCGCAGCCGCGGTGTTGATACCGGAAACCGGTGTCGAGACGCGCTGAAAGGTTGAAGCGGCGCCCCGCTCAGCATCGCCACGGTTTCAACGACACGCCTTCCGCAAGCCCGGTGAGCTCAGAGCAGCCCAAGTGCCCTCAGCTTGGCGTCGGGTGCCGAGTACGGTCGCTCGCAGATGATCTTGTCCGAGCCCGGCGCGAACTCGAACGCGGCAGCCATGCGCACACGGAAGGTTCGGCCGGTTGGGGCAAAGGTCTTGCCGTTTGCCTGCAGCGGTCCCAGATGCGTGCCCTGGAGCCAGAATTCCACCAGGACTGTGTCGCCTGCCGCCGCAATGGCGATGATTTCATTCTTGAGATCGGGGAAGGGGATGCGCGACGCGTCGAAATATCCGCGCACCGCGGTCTCGCCGTCGAACACGGCACCACTGCCGTGCATTTCGTAGCGCGGATGGGCGAACGTGTCGATCACGGCGTCCCAGTCATGCACGCATTCCAGCGCCATGTGATCGCGCACGGTCTGGATGCGTGCAGTGTTCAGGGCATGGGACATGAAGGCGGGGCTCCTGCTGAGATGGTGGAATTTGCATAATGGCCAGGCCTGCGCCGCGCTGGCGCGGCTAGTCCAGCTTGATGCGAGCCTGCGCGGCGATAGCCTTCCACATCGGAATATCGCGGGCGTTGGCGGCTTGCTGCTCGGGGCCCGGCACGTACCTGGCAGTGATGCCGAGTGACAGCAGTTTCCTGGCGACTTCCGGTTCCTTCAGCGTGGTTTCCAGGACGCGGGACAGCTTGTCGACGACGGGCTTCGGCGTCCTGGCGGGCACATACATGACCCAGGTCAGTTCGCGGTCGAACTCCACGCCCTGCTCCTGGTAGCTGGGGACATTCGGCAGGCTTGGCGAGCGGCGTGTGCAGACGGCGAGCGCCTTGACCTTGCCCTCCTGGACGAAAGGCGTGGCGGTCACCATGTCGACGAAGCCCACCGAGATGTGGTTGCCGATGATGTCGGTGACGATCTGCGCAGTACCCTTGTATGGCACATGCTGCAGCGGAATCCCGGTTTTCTGGCTCAGCACCTCGCCGCAGAAGTGGCCGGTCGATCCCGCCCCCCAGCTTGCGTACTGGATCGGCGCGGTGTCCTTGCGCGACTGCGCGACCAGGTCCCTGACGTTGTTGGCCGGGTACTGGTTGGCCGCAATCATGACGATCGACGAATTGCCGATCGCACCAAGGCTCTGGAAATCGCGTACCGGGTCGTAGGGCAGCTTGTTGTAGGTGGCCGGCGCAAGCTGATGGGTCGACATGCCGCCGATCATGATCGTGTAGCCATCAGGCGCCGCGGTAGCCACCGCGTGCGTGCCGATCGTGCCGGCCGCGCCCGGCTTGTTTTCCACGACCACGGGTTGCCTGAGATGCGCCGCAAAGCGCTCCGCGAGCAGGCGCCCGAGGATGTCGCCGCCGCCACCTGCGGAGAAGGGCAGCAGCATGCGGACCGGCCGGTCCGGATAACCCGAGTCGTCGGCACCCAGCGCTCCAGTGGTGGCCGCTGCAAGCAGGGCGCCTGCCAGGACTTTGTTCATGGTTGTCTCCAAGGGGGCATCACCCATTCTGGTCGCGGGTGCCTTCGGTTTGTTCCATTTGATATGGAAACGTTTCCAACAAGTTTCGTAATCGCGCCGCACAGCCGCAATTATGGTTAACGCTAGGGGTCACCATTTCCCAGTCTGGTTTAGAGTGCGGGAATGGAAACGTTTCCATAAAACCCGAGGGGAATTCGATGAGCTTGCTGTTCGGTGGTCTTTGCCAGGTCGGCTACGTCGTTCGCGATATCGAGCGGGCCATGCGCCACTGGAGCGAGGAGCTCGGGGTAGGGCCGTGGTTCTACAAGGAAGCGGTCGGCACCACGGAGTTCCGCTACTACGGTGAAGCGTCGGCGCTACCAGATCTGTCGATTGCGCTGGCCAATTCGGGCGGCGTCCAGATCGAGCTGATCCAGCAACGCAACGATGCCCCGTCGCTGTATCTGGATTCGCTGAAGAACGCCGGAGAGGGCATGCAGCACGTTGCCTACTGGACGGACGACCGCTTCGACGCGTTCGCCGAGCGGCTGCGGGCGCGCGGTTACGTGGAAGGGCACGGCGGCCGCATGGGCATGCGCGGACGCTTTGCCTACTATGTGCATGTGGATCTGCCGGGCAACATCGTCGAAATCTCGGAGATGAGCGGCGGCAAGGGCGACCATTTCGCGATGATCGCCGCAGCAGCGCGGCACTGGGACGGCGCCGACCCGATCCGTCGGATCGGAGCGCAGCCATGACGGCCATCGAAAGCAAGGAGCCGGCGCGACGCGTCGCGGTGGTGACCGGCGCGGCACGGGGCATCGGCCTCGCGATTGGCGCGCGGCTTGCCGCCGACGGCTTCTCGATCGCGCTGTGGGATCGCGATGCCCGGCCGCTTGCACAGGCCGCAAAGGCCTTGCGGGATCACGGCGCAACAGTGCTCGATGTCGCCGTCGACATTACCGGGCGCGCGCAGGTCGACCGGGCCCTGGCGCAATCCACGGAAGCGCTGGGAACGCCCACGGCGCTGGTCAACAATGCCGCCATTCTCGGACGCCATGGCCCCACGGCCGAGGCATCGATGGACGAATGGAAGCGCGTGTTCGATGTGAATGTCTTCGGCGCCTTGCAATGTGCGCAGGCACTGGTGCCCGCGATGGTGAAACAGGGATATGGCCGGGTGGTCAATGTGGCATCGATCGCCGGCAAGGAGGGCAACCCGTTTGCGGGCGCCTATGCGGCATCGAAGGCGGCGCTGATATCGATGACCAAGAGCCTGGGCAAGGAACTGGCCGAGGCGGGCGTTCTGGTCAACTGCATCACCCCGAGCGCGGCCGATACCGACATCTTTGGGACATATGACGAGAGCCAGCGCGCGCAACTGCGGGCGCGCCTGCTCGAACGCGTGCCGATGAAGCGCTTCGTGCGCGTCGAGGAGGTGGCCGAGATGGCGGCGTGGCTGTGTTCCGCGCGCTGCAGTTTCAGCACGGGCGCCGTCTTCGACATCAGTGGCGGGCGCGCCGTGTACTGAGGCCACGGCCGGGGCGCTCCGCGGCTTTTGGGAGATAATCGCAGGCCGAGAAGCCGGCAGCGGCGCCCTTTCCATGCGTCCGCTATTTTCCGCCAGGAACACCGATGAGCAGCCGAACGCGCACTACCAGCCCCGCCTCACCTGCACGCGTCACGATTCGAGACGTGGCGCGGGCGGCCGGCGTGTCGCTGGGTACGGCATCGCGGGCGCTGAATCGCAGCGGCCCGGTCAGCGACGCGGCCCTGCAGGCGGTGGAGCGCGCGGCGAAGGCGCTGGCGTATGCGCCCGACCCGATTGCGCAGAGCCTGCGCACGGGTACGTCCGGCGTGGTGGGGCTACTCGTTTCCGATCTGGCCAATCCGCTCTACGCTCGCATCATCACCGCGGTCGAAATCCGTCTGCAGCGCGAAGGCTACGCCATGGTGGTCGGCAACACGCACAACAGCAAGGCGCAGGAAGAGCTGATGGTGGACCTGTTCCGCCGGCGTCGCGTCGATGGCCTGATTCTGGGGCCATGCGAAGTCGAGCGGTCCGAATACCTCGACCAGGTCTCGCGCGATCTTGCCGTCGTGGCGATGGACCGCGATTTTGGTGAGAATGGCTCCGGCGTCCACGTCGATCACTTCCGCGGCGCATACGAAGCCTGCCGCTATCTGCTTGACCTGGGCCACACGCGCATCGCGCTGATGACCTCCGATGCCGCGTTGCGCCCCGGCCGCGAACGCATCCACGGCTATCGCGCGGCGCTGCAGGAGCGCGGCGTGGCGGTGGACCAGACACTCGTGCGCTCCAGCCGCTCGGCCATGGATTTTTCCTTCAGCGACGCGCTCGCCCTGCTGTCGGCAAGAGACCGACCGACGGCATTCATTTGCCTGGGCACGCGGATACTGTCCGGCGTGCTGCAGGCAACGCGACAAAGCGGCCATCGCGTGCCGCTCGATGTCAGCCTGATCTGCGTCGGCGACGGCGACCTGCCGCAGCTGTATTCGCCGGCCATCACCGCAGTCAGCTGGGACCTCGAGGCGGTGGGCACGGCCGCCGCTGAAATCCTGCTGAGAGCCATTGGCGATCACGAAGCCGGGGCTGATACCAAGGCGGCGGCGGGGCAGGAAGTGCGGCTGGCCACGCAGTTGGTGTTGCGGGAATCCTGCGCGCCGCCTGCGGCCGCCAGGGCCTGAGGGCCGGCCATACGCCGATGCCCGCCGCCACCCCCGACACCGTCCTGCGTGACCTGGCGCGCCTGCGCCGGGTCCGCGACCGCATTGACCGCGACTACGCCCAGCCGCTGGACGTCGAGGCGCTTGCGCGGGGTGTGCATATGTCCGCGGGTCATCTCAGCCGGCAGTTCCGGCTGGCCTATGGCGAGTCGGTCTACGCCTACCTGATGACCCGGCGCATCGAGCGCGCCATGGCGCTGCTGCGGCGTGGCGACCTGAGTGTCACCGAGGTCTGCTTCGAGGTCGGCTGCTCGTCCCTGGGGTCCTTCAGTTCAAGGTTCACCGAACTGGTTGGCGTTTCGCCCAGCATTTACCGGCGCGATTGCGCGCGCGAGGCCGAGGGCATCCCGTCCTGCATCGCCAGGCAGGTGACGCGTCCGGTCAGGAATCGAGAAGCGCCGGAACCGTCGTCCGACTAGACTGGCGTCCATGCATCACCCCTCACCCCTCACTGCTTACGGAGACTGATCATGGACCTCACCATTCATTCGACCTTTCTGCCGCATTCCGATCCGGAGGTCTCGCTGGCGTTCTACCGGGACGCCCTGGATTTCGAGATCCGCAAGGATGTCGCCTTTGGCGGCCACCGCTGGATCACCATTGGCCCGAAGGGCAAGCCCGACACCTCCATCGTCCTGTACCCGCCAAACGCGACCCCGGGCGTCACCGACGACGAGAAGCGCACCATCGCCGAGATGATGGCCAAGGGTACTTTCGCCATCCTGCTGCTTGGCGCGAAGGACCTGGACGCCGTCTTCCAGCGCCTGCAGGACCGCGACGCCGAGATCGTGCAGGAGCCGACAGACCAGCCTTACGGCGTGCGCGATTTCGCGGTGCGCGATCCGGCCGGCAACATGATCCGGATCCAGCAACTCAAATGACAAAGGCGCCGGCCATGCGCCGGGCCTTGGTTCGTGCCAGCCTCTGCGAAGCAGTCACCGTGCGGTGGCCGTTCAGGCCTGCCCGGCACGGCGCGCGGACGTGCGCGACAGTGCCGCCCAGTCCAGGTGGCCTTCGCCATGGGCCAGGCTTTCGATATGTGTATCGCGCAGGGTGCTGGCCAGGGGAAGGGGAACGTTGGCCTGTTCCGCCGCTTCCAACGCCAGGCGCACGTCCTTGAGGCCTAGCGCCAGCTTGAATCCCGCTGGCTCGAAGCGCTCTTCGGCGATGGCCTGCCCATAGCCCTTGTAGACAGTAGCAGCGAAGGCCGTGGACGTGACCAGTTCCAGAAAACCGGCCTTGTCCACCCCATGGCCGTGCGCCAGTGCCACTGCTTCGCCCATCGTACCGATGGCGCTGGCGATCATGAAGTTCACGGCCAGCTTGGCGGCATTGGCCTGTTCTGGCCGTGCGCCCAGGCGCCAGGTCTTCTGGCCGATTGCATCCAGCAGCGGCTGCACGGTTGCAATGGCGTCGGAATTGCCCGCTACCAGGATGTTGAGCTGGCCCGCTTCAGCAACGTTTACCCGGCCCAGTACCGGTGCGGCGACATAGCCCGCGCCTTGCGCCTGGTGTAACGCAGCCAGTTCGGCTGCCAGGGCCACCGAGATCGTGGCCATGTTGACATGGATGGCTCCGCGCTTCAGCGCCGACAGTGTCCGTGCGTCCAGTATCGCGGCACGGGTGGCCGCATCGTCGGCCAGCATCGAGATCAGCACGTCCGCATCGGTGACCGCCTCGACAGGCGTGGTCGCGCCTTGCCCGCCGAGCGCTGCCAGTTTCGCCACCGGCGTGGGCGAGCGATTCCAGCCGCGCACTGCATGGCCGGCCTTGAGCAAGTTTGCAGCCATTGGCAGGCCCATGGTGCCCAGGCCAAGAAAAGCGATCTTCATCGGTGTTCTCCTCGGTCAAAATGGAATCGATTGTTTCCTAAATAGGAAAAAAAATTTCAGGCTAATACCTGGAGTGCGGCCGTTGCCACGGCTTGCATCTGTTCGCGGCTGCGTCCGGTCTTGCCGACGACCCGCATGCCTTGCGTCAGGCATAACAGCATCCGCGCAGTCGCTTCGACGTCCACATGGGCCGGGATCGAGCCGTCTTGCTGGCCCTGGCGGATCAGGTCGGCCAGTAACGCCTCGTTGCGCGACATCGCGGCGGCGATGTGGCCGGCCATTGGCTTGTCGAATGCCGACAGTTCGACCGCGCTGCCAACGACAAGGCAACCTTGCCGGCCGGCGGCGCCCTGCGCGGAGTCGGCATAGAAGTCCAGCGTGGCGCGCAGGCGTTCCAGCCCGGTGCCGGCGTTGTCGATGGCCTGGTGCAGCTTCTCCGCCCGCTGGGCGTGGTAGCGATCGAACGCCGCCAGGAACAGCGACTGCTTGTCCTTGAACGCCTTGTAGAGGCTGCCCTGGGCGAGATGCATGGCGCGGGTCAGGTCGGAGATCGAAGCGCCGTGGTAACCGCGTTCGCTGAAAACGCGCACGGCCCGGTCCAGCGCCTGGTCGACGTTGAACTCGCGCGGGCGGCCCCGGCTGCGTGTGCGTGTGGGAACCTGGGGGTGGGTGGCTGTCATGCTGCCAGATCGGCAAATTAGGAAACGATGGCTCCCAATATAGCACCTCATCGGCGCTTCGTCATGGCGGCGTCCCTGTACGGCATTGAAGTATCGACAGGCACGCCGTGCAACTTTTTAACCCGGCGGCGGACGCCACAGCGTGGATTTTCCGAACAGGCTTTCCACCAGGTCCACGGCCAGTTGCGCGGTCTGGTTGCGCACGTCGCAGGCCGGGTTCAGTTCCATCACGTCGAGCGATGCCAGCTGGCCGGTATCGGCAATCATCTCCATGCACAGCTGGGTTTCGCGATAGGTCGGCCCGCCCGGCACGGTCGTGCCCACGCCGGGCGCGATCACGCAGTCGAGGAAATCCACGTCAAAGCTGACGTGCAGGTGCGTCTGCGCGTCGATGCCCGCCAGCGCCTGTTGCATGGTGTGGCGCATGCCGTTCTCGTCGATGTAGCGCATGTCGTACACCGCCAGGTGCAACTCGTGCAGGCGGCGCTTTTCCTCGGCATCGACGCTGCGGATACCAATCTGCCGGATCGCGCTGCGCTGCACTGCTGGCGCCGCCCCGGCCAGCGTGGTCAGCGGTGCCGGCCCGTCTCCACACAAACAGGCCACCGGCATGCCATGCATGTTGCCGGTGGGCGTGGTGGTGCCGATATTGGCGTCGGCGTGCGCATCGAGCCACAGCACCATCAGGGTCTTGCCGGTGTCACGGCAATGGCGCGCCGCGGCGCTGATCGAGCCGATCGCCAGGCAATGGTCGCCACCCATCAGCAGCGGCAGCCGACCGGCTTGCAGGGTGCCGAGACATGCGTCATAGACCGCACGGTTCCACGCCAGCACTTCGTCGAGGTGGCGCAGGCCGTCCCGGGGCGGCTCCCAGGGATTGGCGGGGCCGTCGAGGTTGCCGGCGTCCTCGACCTGCAGTTTGTTGCGCGACAGCGCCTGCGCCAGGCCGGCGACGCGCAGCGCCTCCGGGCCCATCGACGAGCCGCGCGTGCCCGCCCCGACGTCGGTGGGGGCTCCAATCAGCGTGACAGGTTTCATGGCATGAATGCGGTGTGAGTGCGGATGCCAGCATGCGTTTGCAGGTTTCGTACCCGCTGGTCAGCTATTGGCGTCCGCTGTAACTCAGGCATGGACGCGATGCCTGCGCAAGGTGCTGCTCAAACCAATTCGCTGTGAGCGTCGCGATCTCCTCCAGTGCCTTGCGGTCGTCGAAACCGCACCCGCTCGCCCGGACCAGCCTGAGTTGTCGCGGACAATGCATCTGCTCGAAGGCAAGATGATGGATCCGGATGCTCTCCGGATTACCGCTTGCACATATCAGCAAGGTCGGCGCCTCCAGCCGTTGCAGGGCGGCGCTGCCGGCCAGGTCGATTCGTCCTGCCACGCAGGCGACGGCGCCAGGCTGTGGCGCGCCGTCCGCTGCCAAGCGCACGGCGGCCGCGGCGGCGGTGCCGGCACTGAGCAAGCCAACGGGCAGTTTTGCGAACGGCGTGCCGGCACGCAGGACGCTCAGGACCTGGTCCAGCCTTCTCGCCAGGTCATCGACATCCGCATCCGGCGCGTCGTCGGCGCGGCTGTCGGGCTGCAGGTCGACCAGCATCGTGGCAAATCCCTTTCCACGCAGCTTGCGTGCCAGGTAGTGGCTTCGGGCAGCGCGTCGCTGTGCGCCACCGGCGTGCACCATCACCACGACGCCGATGGGGTTGGGCGCGGATTCGAGCATGGCCCGCAGGCAAGTCGTGCGGTAGGGAATCCGCATGGCCTTGGCCAGTGAGGGCACGCCTGCCACCGCACTTGCCCGGGGGCGGAGGGGGGATCGAGTTGATGCCATCCCTGTCAATTGCCGGACCCGGTCATCGCTGACCAGTTGGAACTCGTGATAGAAGTGCGCAAGGCTGTCGATGTGATCCGGCGTGTCGAGGCAGACGATTTCATCGGCCAGCGCGCGGACCTGGTCCAGGCCTGCCTTGCTGGCGATCGGCAAGGCGCATATCAGCCGCGCGGGGCCGCGCTTGCGCAGGCTTGCAAGCGCGGCATGCATGCTCGCGCCGCTCACCAGGCCGTCGTCCACGACGATCACCACGCGGCCGCAGGGATCGGCCGGCTTGCGAACCGGCGTATAGACCGCGCGCTGCCGGCAGAGCTGGTCGAAGTGGATGCCGCGCAGGCTGCCGGCGCCGCTGTTCGCATCCGCGCCGTTGGTACGCCAGGTCTTGCCCGTGTCGTCCAGCGCCACGCCCGCGTCGATCTTGCGCGCCATCACGAGGTCGAAATCGGCGCACAAGGCGTCGGCCACGACGCGCCCGACCGGGACGCCGCCGCGCGGTATCGCCAGCACCAGCACGCCAGTTCCCCGATAGGCGCGCAACGCCGAGGCCAGTTCCGAGCCAGCAAGCTCGCGCGTCAGGAATCGGGTTTGGTATCGGCTCATTGCAATGCCTGGGAGCTATGGAGAAATTTTCAGTACGGCGGCACCGGCAAGGCGGCTTTCGCGCAGGTCGGCCAATGCCGCGTTGGCTTGTTCCAGCGGATAGGCGATGGTGTGCGTCACCAGCGGCGTGCGCTCGGCAATATCCATTAACGCAAGGCCGTCGGTGCGCGTAAGGTTGGCGACGGAACACAGGCGCCGCTCTTCCCAGAGCACCTGGTAAGGCATGCTTGGCACATCGCTCATGTGAATTCCGCCGCAGACAACGATGCCGCCCTTGTCCACGTCGCGTAGCGCTTTGGGTATCAATGCACCCACCGGAGCAAAAATCAGCGCAGCGTCCAGCGGCACGGGCGACTGAAGCTCGCTCGAACCGGCCCAGCAGGCGCCCGTCTGATAGGCGAGTTGCTGGGCCCTTGTATCGCCCGTGCGGGTGAAAGCGTAGACCTCGCGGCCCTGCGCTACGGCGATCTGCGTGACGAGGTGGGCCGCGGCGCCGAAGCCGTAGATGCCGATGCGGCGCGCATGGTTGGCTGCGCCCGCCATGCGTAGCGTGCGATAGCCGATCAGGCCGGCGCAGAGCAGTGGCGCGGCGTGTTCGTCATCGTAGGCGGGGGGAAGCCGGAAGCAAAATGCGCTGTCGGCAACCGCGTACTCGGCATAGCCACCGTCGCGGGTATAGCCGGTGAACAGCGGCGCGCTGCAAAGATTCTCGCGATGACGCAGGCAGTAGCGGCAAGCGCCGCATGCATGCCCGAGCCATGGCACGCCGACGCGCTCGCCGGGAGTGAAGGCGATGACGCCGGCGCCGCATGCATCCACCCGTCCGACGATCTCGTGTCCTGGTATGAGGGCCGGTTTGGGATGGCGCAGGTCGCCGTCGACGATGTGCAGGTCGGTACGGCACACGCCGCAGGCCGCCACGGCGATGCGAAGTTCGCCGGGACCGGGCTCTGGAACCGGCAAGCGACGAAGGTGCAGCGGCAAGCCTGCGCCCTCGAACACCATCGCGCGCATGGTCGGGCGGGACATAAGGTATTGCGCCGGGTAGGGCTAGCCTTCGATTTCGCTACGGACCAGCAGCACGGGCTTGCTCGTCTTGGCCAGCACGCCTTCCGATACGCTGCCCATCAGCAGGCGCCGTACCCCGCGGCGACCGTGCGTGCCAAGCACGATCAGGTCGGCATTCCAGGCATCGGCTTCGGCGACAATGGTCGCCGAGATCCTGCCCGGCGCCACCGGCTTTTCGTCAAGCTGCATCACATTGCGCACACCGGCCTCGCTGAGCCTGACGGATGCCGCATCCAGCGCCTTGCGGCCATGCGCAAGGATGCTGTCGACCAGTTCTTTCGGATTGAAGTAGCTGGCTTCGAAGAAGACATCGGTGTCGTCCGCCACGAACAAGGCCTTGACCTCGGCGCCGGTCGCCCTGGCAATGATGATGGCCTGGCTCATTGCCAGGTCCGAAGAACGGCTGCCGTCGACGGCGAGTAGGATGCGCTGGTACATGATGAGTCTCCTGACAAAGGGAGGTGCGGAATCGAGGCCGCGGGGCGTTGCCTTTCAGCGTAGATGCCGGCGGGGATCCGCGTTTGATCAGCATCAATCTGAAGCGGCAGGGCTGGCAGCGTCCTTGATCGCAGCCAGGAGCGGGGTGATGGCGACAAGACTTTGGTTTAGCGAATCGGCCCGTTGATCTGCGTCGAACGCCGCCGGGTCCCACTGGCTAGACTGTCCTGTAGGGGAGGGGATGTCGACCAGGGCGGCGACACCGGTTTTCCGCTGGAATGACAAACCAAAGATCGGAACCTCATCATGGACTTCAGGACCATCCTGGTCGACCTCAGCGAAGATGCGGCACGGTCGGCGCGCATTGAAACGGCCGCACGCCTTGCAGCGAAGTCCCATGGCAGCGTAATCGGCCTGACGGCAACGGGCACGCAGCTGGAACCCTTCCGCGGGGCCGGAGAGGGAGCCGGGCAATACGCCGCGTCCGCCGCCAGCCATGTGCGGAATCTGGCTGACGATCACAGGCAGGCACTCGACACGCTGGTCAGGCAAGTGGCGCCCGGCATTCCCGCGCGGCACGTCGTTGTTACCGCGGAATCCGGCTGGGCGCTGGCCAACGAAGGACGTTTCGCCGATCTTATCTTGCCGGCACCGCCCTCGGCGCAGGCCGATGTGCCGGGCCTGCTGGCCGCGGTTGCCGAGTATGCGATGCTCAACGCCGGCCGGCCCATCCTGCTGGTGCCAGGCGACTCCGCCCCGCCCATTGGCGGCCATGTTGCCATCGCATGGAACGGCGGCCGCGAGGCCGCGCGGGCGGTAGCCGACGCACTGCCCTGGCTGGCGCACGCCAGTGCCGTCTCA
Organism: Cupriavidus sp. WGlv3; assembly: GCF_023952475.1. Classification (GTDB taxonomy): domain Bacteria; phylum Pseudomonadota; class Gammaproteobacteria; order Burkholderiales; family Burkholderiaceae; genus Cupriavidus; species Cupriavidus phytorum. The sequence continues at coordinate 112,597 of NZ_JALHRX010000006.1, read as the reverse complement.
GTCGTGATCGTCAGCGCCGGCAAGTCCGGCGCCGAGGTCGAGAAAGAGGCCTTCCTGGCCAGCGCGGACCGACTCGCAGCCTGGCTGCACGATCATGGCATCCACGCGAATGTGCTGGCCCGCGAGGGCGACCCCGACCGAGTTCTGCCCGGACTTGCCAGCGAGATACAGGCCGACCTTCTGGTCGCCGGCGGCTATGGCCGCTCCCGGCTGCGGGAACTGGTGCTGGGCGGCACCACCCGTTTGTTGCTGCGGCAGTCGGGCTTGCCGGTGTTCATGTCGCATTAGGCGTGTACGCCGCCGGTATGGGTAGCGGGGCGTGATGGACGGCATGCGCCATGCGCGGACCCTTCCGGACCTTCTCTCGTTGGAACGATCACGCATCGGGCACGTGGCAAACCACCTCGAGATTGTGCCCGTCAGGTCCAATGACGAACGCCGCATAGTAGTTCGCGTGGTAGTGCGGCCGCAGTCCCGGTCCACCGTTGTCTGTGGCACCCGCGGCTAGCGCTGCGCGATAGAAGGCGTCGACCTGCTGCCGGGTCTCGGCGGTAAACGCCAGATGCAGGTGTGCCGGCTTCTCCCCGGTCTGGAACAGGCACAGCGAAGCCTTGCCTCTCGCGCAGAGTTCGACACCGTATGTCGGCGGCCCCTCCGACGCCACCGTTACGCCGAGCGGTGCCAGGGCCTTCAGGAAAAACGCCTTGCTCGCGGCATAGTCGGTGACGCCGAATTTAACGTGGTCGAACATGGCTTCTCCTCTGTGGTTGGTGTGTCGCGTCGCCAGACCGTGTGCCGACGTCCCGGTCGCGCTCAGGCCAGCAGAGCCAAGGCATCAGCGAGCGACAGCACCGTGGTGCGCGAATCGAATGCCGTGGCGAACAGATGGTCGTGCACGACCTGGTCCGGGTCGTAGCAGCAATCCTTGACCGTGAACAGGCGGAAATCCGCATCGCTTGCATACGCCACCGACGACAGCACCACGCCGGTCGAGGCGATGCCCACCATCAACAGGGTATCGATGCCCTGCGCTGACAGCCTTACCTGCAGGTCGGTACCAAAGAACACGCTGGCGCGATGCGCGACGATCAGCGGTTCATGGTCCCGCCGCTCGAGTCCGGGGGAGATCTGGTCGTCGACGAACAGGCCAAGCCGCCTGATGCCCTGCCCGTTGCGGTTCAACGGGCTGACTTCCGGATAGCCCGGGCTGAAGTGGATCTTGGCGAAATAGACGCTGACGCCCCGGGACCGAGCGGCGTCGCACAGCTTGCGCGTGTTGGCAAGCAAGGTGGGGGCGACGGAGGGAAAGAGCGCCAGGATGTCGGTCTGGTAGTGCATGACTACCAGGGCGGTTTGCGCGGGAACGATAGGCGGGATGGGATCGGTCATGCTGAGCGTACCGGCGTGGTTTTCCATGCGAGGTTGGCGGCGGGCCGGATCGCCTGGTCCATACGCGATGGAGGGCGACATAAGGCTGGCTACAGCGAATGAAGACCGACTCTATCACGGCAACCAGCGCAGGTTCCGATCCCCCCATCTGCGCTGCCATGTGCCTCGCCAAGCATAAGCAGGGCCGCATCCGCGCTTGCTAACACAATCAGGAATCATTATCATTTCCGGTTTTGTTACAAATCATTAAAGTAAGCCGCGCGCGCCTGCTGCCACCATGCAAACCCTTCCGGCCACCTCCTTCTGTTTCGCCCTTCGTCCTCGTCCGTTATCCCTGCTGATCTGTGCCATTGCGGGCACGCTGCCGCTTGTCTGCGCCGCACAGGCCCAGGCCCAGGCCCAGGCCCAGGCCCAGGCCCAGGCCCAGGCCCAGGCCCAGGCCCAGGCACCGGCCGCGTCGGTGGAAGCGGGCAGCCTGAATGCCGTGGAGGTGCGCGTCGACCGCATCAAGAGCGACCTGGTCAACCCGATGCGGCAGGTCACGGTGATCGAGCGCGAGGAACTGGACGAGCTGCGCACGGGGTCGACCAACCTTGCCACCATGCTGAGCAAGGTCATTCCGGGGATGGCCGATTCCAGCCGCACGGTGACGGATTTTGGACAGACGCTGCGCGGGCGCAGCGCACTGGTGCTGGTCGACGGCATCCCGCTGAACACCAACCGCGATTCGGCGCGCAACCTGGCGACCATCGACCCCAGCAATATCGAGCGCATCGAGGTGCTGCGCGGCAGCAGCGCGCTCTACGGGGCGGGTGCCAGCGGCGGCATCATCTCGATCACCACGCGCCAGGCCGGCGGGCCGCCGAGCGCGGACACCACGGTCACGCTGGGCACGCCGCTGACGCGGCTGAGCAAGGAAGGCCTGAGCGCCAACGTGCAGCAGCATTTCTCCGGCAGCCAGGGACCGATCGACTATGCCTTCCACCTGGGCGCGCAGCGCATCGGCAGCCCCTACGATGCCGAAGGCAACCGCATTGCGCCGGAGCCCAGCCAGGGCGATCTCTTCGATTCCAATGTCTACAACCTGAGCGGCAAGCTGGGCTGGCGCATCGACGGCCAGCAGCGGCTGCAGCTGAGCGTCAGCCGGTACCAGGCCAAGCAGAACACCGACTATGCCTCCGATCCGTCGGTGGCCCGCGCGCCGGCCGGCTCCACCGCCGCGCGCGCGATCCGCGGCCTGCAGCTGGACAACCAGAACGAGCTGCGCAACACCGTGGTCAACCTGGACTACCAGCACCAGGACCTGTTCGGCAGCACGGTATCGAGCCAGTTCTATTACCGCGACTACTTCACGCGTTTCCCGCCCTTCGATGCGCGCGCGGTGGCCACGCGCGGCGGCAATGTCGACCAGATCAGCCAGAACAGCGACGTGTTCGGCGGGCGCCTGACCATCAGCACGCCGCTGGGCCAGGCCAAGGCCACCAAGCTGCTGTGGGGCGCCGACTACAACCAGGAGCGCAGCGACATGCCGCTGGACCTGTTCGATCCGCGCGCCTACGACAGCAGCGGCGGGCTGGTCTTCAACCGCATCGGCACGGCCACCTACATGCCGCCGCTGACCACGCGCAGTGGCGGCATCTTCGGCCAGCTGCAGCACAAGTTCAGCGAGCAATGGTCAACCGAGGGCGGCCTGCGCTATGAGCGCGCCAGCGCCAGCTTCGATGACTTCGTGCCGCTGTCGCAATCGCGCGTGAGCAACCCGGCCACGGTCAAGGGCGGCACGGTCAACTATGGCGCCTGGCTGTTCAACCTGGGCGCGGCCTATGCGCCGGTCAAGGGCCAGGAGTTCTATGCCTCGTTCAGCCAGGGCTTCCAGCTGCCGGACATCGGCCTGCAGATCCGCAATGCGCGCGCCGGCTTCGATATCAATTCGTCCAGCCTCGATCCGGTCAAGACCAACAACTATGAACTGGGCTGGCGCGGCGCGCTGGGCAATACGCTGGCGAGCGTGGCGCTGTTCTACACCACCTCCAAACTTGGCGACGTGCAGAGCTTCAACAACGGCCTGATCCTGACCCGCACCGAAGAGCGCATCGCGGGCGTGGAAGCGGCCGCCGACTACCGCTCGGACGACGAGCGCTGGGGCGCGGGCGGCACCATCACCTGGATCAACGGGCGCGAACGGCCGCAGGGCAGCGCCGGCCTGCAGGACATGACCGGTTACCGCATCCCGCCGCTCAAGGTCACGGCGTACCTGCAGTTCCGTCCCGTGAGCCAGTGGAGCAACCGGGTGCAGCTGAGCTACTACGCCAGCCGCGATTACCGGCTCAACGGCCAGAACAGCTTCGGCCGGCGCGAGGTCGGCAGCTATACCACCGTCGACCTGATCAGCCGCTATGAACTGACGCGCACGGACACGATCACGGTCGGCATCGAGAACCTGTTCAACCGCAACTACTACCCGCTGTACAGCCAGCTGCTGCGCAACAGCAACAACACCAGCCGGCTGCCGGCAGCGGGCATCACGCTGACGGCGATGTACCAGCACCGCTGGTAAGCGCGGCGCGGCTGGCGGCGCTTGACGCCGCCAGGCGGCTGAATCAGGGATGCGGGCCATCCAATGTGCGATAGCCGAACCAGCCTGGCCGCGGCGATCGTCAGAATTCGTAGTTGACCGACAGGTCGAACACCGCGTTGGTGCGCTTGCGCGTGATCGGGCTGTCGGCCGCATCGCCGGCTAGCTGCGACACGGCCACGTCAGAGCTGGCAAACCAGTGTTTGGCGAAGTACCACACCGAGGTCACGCCGAAGCCGTATGACTTGATGCCGCCGCGCGCATGGTATTGCGGCCGGCCGGCGCGCGCCTGCGCGGCGCTGACGCCGTACCAGGCGTTCATGTAGCGCGAGTCGGCCAGCGTGACGGTGGGGCCGGCGAACCAGAAGAATTTCTCCGAACTGCCGGGCAGCGGCATATAGGCACCGATATCGCCGACCCAGCCGTCGCTGCCGCCCAGGCTGCGGCGCGCGTCGATGCGCAGCACCAGCGGAAACTCCTTTGAGACCGCGTATTCGGCGAACAGCTTGCCTTCCGGCGCCGGGTTGATATTGCCCATGCCGTCCAGGTGCGGCGAGTCATCCTGCCCACGCCGGCCCAGGTTGTAGGTGAGCGCGATGCCCGCGCGCCAGTTCCTGCCGCGCAGCAGGTTCACGCCCAGCCCTTCGCCAATCGACGCAAAAGCAAGGTCGCGGTAGCGGATATCGATGCTGGGGCCGCCGATCACGATGTACTCGGACGAACCGTCGTAGCGCGGCCGCAGCATCGCGGCGGCGCCAAGCCGGACCTGCCAGTCGGGAATGTCGTCCTGGAACAGCTTCTGCAGCGGAATGCCGGCGGAGAACTGCCATTCCGCCAGCGGTGCCGGCGTCTGGGCGCTGGCCGGGGCCGCGGCCAGCAGCGCGCCGGTGGCCAGCAGCAGGGCGATGCACGAGGAAGTACGCGGTGGAATTCGCTCGGTCACGGCAGCCTCCATGCCCGCATGGCGGGCAGCCAGGTTGCGGGCGCGGGGCCCGTGGGCGACATCTTTCCACCGGATCGCGGCCGGCGCAACCACTGCCGCAGCCAGCGCGGCGCCTACGGATCCCTGCCTGGTGCCGGGGGCGTTCAGTTCAGCAGCTTGTCCAGCGTGATCGGCAAGTCGCGCACGCGCCGGCCGGTGGCGTGGTACACGGCATTGGCAATGGCCGCGGCTACGCCGACGATGCCGATCTCGCCGATGCCCTTGGTGCCGAGCGCGTTGATATGCGGATCGTCCTCGTCCACCACCGTGACCTCGATGGTGCCGATGTCGGCATTGACCGGCACGTGGTACTCGGCCAGGTTGGCGTTGGCGACGCGCCCGGTGGCCAGGTCCAGCTCGGTCTTTTCGTGCAGCGCCATGCCGATGCCCCAGACGATGCCGCCCATCAGCTGGCTGTGCGCGGTCTTGCGGTTCAGCAGCCGGCCGGCGCCGTAGCTGGCAACCACGCGGTGGACGCGGATCTCGCCCAGTTCCGGGTCGACGCGGACTTCGGCAAAGACCGCGCCGAAAGCATGCATGGAATAAGCCTGGCGCTCCTTGCCGGGCTTGGTGCTGGCGCGGGCCTCGATGGCTCGCCCGCCCGCACGCCGGATCGGCGCGGTCATCGGTTCGCGCTGCGCCGGATCCGAGCGGCGTTGCAGCCAGCCTTCGACGATTTCGATATCCTCCACCGGCGCGCCAGACAACGGCGAGGCGGTATCGGCCACGGCCTGGCGGATCAGGCGCAGCCGTGCCGCTTCGGCCGCCTGCTGCACTGCGGGCGCGACGCTGGCCACGGACTGCGAACCGCCCGACACCGGGGCTTCCGGGAAGGCCGTGTCGCCCAGTTCAAAGCGTACGCGCTCCGGCGGCAGGCCCAGCGCATCGGCGGCGACCTGCGTCATCACCGTATAGGTGCCGGTGCCGAGGTCCTGCGAGCCCGAGCGCACCAGCGCCGTGCCGTCCGGCAGCAGGCGCACCATCGCGCTGGCGGGCGAGCGGTAGGTGGGGTAGGTGGCGGTGGCCATGCCCATTCCGACCAGCTTGCCGTCGGCCTGCATCGAACGTGGGGCGGGATCGCGGCGAGCCCAGCCGAAGCGCCCGGCGGCATCGCGATAGCACTCGCGCAGCGACTTGCTCGAGAACGGCAGCTGCTTGTCCGGATCGGTGTCGGCGTGGTTGCGCAGGCGCAGGGCCACCGGGTCGAGGCCCAGCCGCTCGGCCAGTTCGTCGAGCGCGCATTCCAGCGCAAAGCTGCCCGGGGCTTCGCCCGGCGCACGCATGAAGGTGGGCGTGCCGATGTCCAGCTCGACCAGCCGGTGGCTGGTCTGCACGTTGGCGCAGGCGTAGAGCCGGCGCGTGATCAGCGCGGCGGATTCGAGCCATTCCTCGATCGCTGCAGTGCATGCGGTCACGTCATGACGGAGCGCGTGCAGCGTGCCATCCGCTGCCGCGGCGGCAACCACATGCTGCTCGGTAAAAGGCCGGCCGCCCACCGGGCCGAACATCTGGGTCCGTTCCACCACCAGCCTGACCGGGCGGCTGACCTGCCGCGCCGCCATCGCGGCCAGCACCACGTGCGACCACACCGAGCCCTTGCAGCCAAAGCCGCCGCCCACATACGGGCAGATCACGCGCACCTTGTCGGCAGCGATGCCGAACGCGGCCGCGACCGCCTTGCGCACGCCGCTGACGTACTGCGTTGCGTCGTACAGGGTCAGCTGGTCGCCATCCCACGCGGCGAGGGTGGCGTGCGGCTCCATCGGGTTGTGGGTTTCCATCGGCGTGGTGTAGACCGCGTCGATCACGGCTGCGGCGCCGCGCCGGCCCGCATCGGGATCGCCGCGGCGGCTGTCCGCGGATTCGTCCTCGTCAGGCTTGCGGGCCCGCGCGCGCGCCTGCGCGAAGTCCAGCTCGGCATCGGCCGGCCGGTATTGCACCGGCAGGCAGCGCGCGGCGTCGCGGGCCTGCTCGAGCGTATCGGCCACCACCACCGCGATGGGCTCATTGTTGTAGTGGACCGTGGTGTCCTGCAGCAGGCTCATCACGTGGCCGGCGGTGGGGATGTCCGCGGCCGCCTTGCCGCCCCGGGGCAGGTGCGGGGCGTTGAACGGCGTCAGCACCAGCCGCACGCCCGGCATGCGTTCGCACGCGGCGGTGTCGATGGCGACGATCTCGCCGCGGGCGATGGCGCTGGTCACCATCACCGCGTGGACCAGTCCCGGCAGGGTGTGGTCGGCGGTGTAGCGGGCGCGGCCGGTGACCTTGGGGATGCCGTCGACGCGGTCGAGCGGGGTGCCGGTCACGCTCATGTCGAAGCTCCTGGCGGGCCGTTGGCAACCTTCAGCGCGAGGGCGACGGCGCGCTGCGCCAGGGCGATCTTGAACGCGTTGTGCGCATATGGGTGCGCGCCGTCGAGCAGCAGCCGCGCCGCGTCGGCCGCGCTGTGCGCACTCAGCGGCCGGCCGGCCAGGGCGCGTTCCGCCGCGGGCACGCGCCAGGGCTTGTGCGCCACGCCGCCCAGCGCCAGCCGGGCGCTGCGCACGAGCTTGCCGTCGAGGTCCAGCGCCGCGGCGACCGAGACCAGCGCGAAGGCAAAGCTGGAGCGGTCGCGCACCTTCAGGTAGTGCGCGTGGGCGGCGTAGGGCGAGGGCGGCAGGTCGATGGCGACGATCAGCTCGCCGGGGGCGAGCATGGTGTCGCATTGCGGTGTGTCGCCGGGCAGGCGATGGAAGTCGCCGATCGGGATGCGGCGCTCGCCGGTGGTGGCGCACACCACGATCACGGCCTCGAGCGCGGCCAGCGCCACGCACATGTCGGAAGGATGCACCGCGATGCAATGCTCGCTGGCGCCGAGGATGGCATGGATGCGGTTGATGCCGTCGCGCGCGCCGCAGCCCGAGCCGGGCTTGCGCTTGTTGCAGGCCGGAAAGCCCAGGTCATAGAAGTAATGGCAGCGGGTGCGCTGCAGCAGGTTGCCACCTACCGTGGCCATATTGCGCAGCTGTCCGGAGGCGCCAGACAGCAGCGCCTGCGCCAGCAGCGGATAGCGTTCGCGCACCAGCGCATGGTTGGCCGCATCGGTGTTGCTGGCCATTGCGCCCAGGCGCAGGCCGCCATCGGGCAGCGCCGTGACCTGGTCCAGCGGCAGCCGGCTGACATCGACCAGCAGCCGCGGCGCTTCCACGCCGGCCTTGACCAGGTCCAGCAGGTTGGTGCCGCCGGCCACATAGCGCGCGCCCGGCTGGCTCCCCAGGCGCATGGCGTCGTCGACCGAGCCCGGCCGTTCATAAGCGAAAGGATTCATACCGGCCCTAGCTGCCGTCGCCCTTGCCGCAAACGGCGCGGACCGCGGCGACGATATTGGGGTAAGCGCCGCAGCGGCACAGGTTGCCGCTCATGCGCTCGCGGATCTCGTCGTCACCGAGCGGCAGGGGAGCCGGGCTCAGCGGCCGCACCGCGCTGGCATGGCCGGCCTGCGCCTCGGCCAGCATGCCCACCGCCGAGCAGATCTGGCCGGGGGTGCAGAAGCCGCACTGCAGCGCGTCGTGGGTGACGAAGGCCTGCTGCATCGGGTGCAGCGTATCGCCGCTGGCCAGCCCTTCGATGGTGGTGATGCGGCGGCCTTCCTGCATCACCGCAAGCGTCAGGCAGGCGTTGATGCGGCGGCCGTCGACCAGCACCGTGCACGCGCCGCACTGGCCGCGGTCGCAGCCTTTCTTGGCGCCGGTCAGGTGGAGGATTTCACGCAGCGCGTCGAGCAGCGTGCAGCGCGGTTCCAGCTGCAGCGTGCAGGGCTTGCCGTTGACATGGAGCGTGACAGCGCGGGTGGCCGCGCCTGGCGGGGCGGTGGTGCTGCAATGGGCCGGAACGTTGTCTTCGGACATGGGCGAGCCTTCTGTCGGCGTCCCGGCATGTCGTCAGAAGGCGCCGGGAATACCGGAAGGCTGCAAGTTCAGTGCCGGGCAGCGCCCCCGCCATGGCGCCGCGGGCGGTACGGCTACGCCCCGGAGCAAGCGTCAAAAACGCCACGCGGTGCGTGTAGAAATTACGCTGGGCCGTACGTGTGGCGATGGGTGCGGCCATGTCCGATGATACCTGGCCCCGAAAACAAAAACGGCGCCCGAAGGCGCCGCCATGAGGCCGTGTGGGACCGGGCTCAGCCCTTCAGCACGCTGCCGATGGCCTTGGCCACGATGCCGACATTGCGCTCGTTCAGCCCGGCCACGCACATGCGGCCCGAGCGCAGCAGGTACACGCCATGCTGCTCGCGCAGGCGCTCGGCCTGGTCGGCGCTCAGGCCGGTGTAGGTGAACATGCCGCGCTGGGTCAGGTAGCGCGACAGCGCCTCGCCGCTGACATGGTCGCGCAGATTGTGGTGGATGGCCTCGCGCATGCGCGCGATGCGGCCGCACATCTCGGCCAGTTCCTGTTCCCACAACTGGCGCAGTTCGGGCGTGGTCAGCACCTTGGACACCACGCGCGCGCCGTGCGTGGGCGGGTTGCTGTAGTTGGCGCGCACCGCGCCGGTCAGCTGGCCCAGCACGTTGGATGCTTCGGCCGCGGTGTTGCAGAACACGCTCAGGCCACCGCAGCGCTCGCCGTACAGCGAGAAGTTCTTCGAGAACGAGTTGGCCACCAGGCAGGGCACCTCCTGCGCCACCAGTTCGCGGATGGCGAAGGCGTCGTCTTCCAGGCCGGCGCCGAAGCCCTGGTAGGCCATGTCGACGAACGGCAGCAGCTGGTTGGCCTTGAGCAGCGCGATCAGCTGGCGCCACTGGTCCTGGTTCAGGTCGACACCGGTCGGGTTGTGGCAGCAGGCATGCAGCAGCACGATGCTGCCGGCCGGGATCGCACGCAGTGCATCGATCATGGCGTCGAACTTCAGGCCGCCGGTGGCATCGTCATAGTACGGGTAGGTATTGACGGTGAAGCCGGCGCGCTCGAACACCACGCGGTGGTTTTCCCAGCTGGGGTCGCTGATCCACACCTGCGCTTGCGGATAGTAGCGCTTGAGGAAATCGGCACCCACGCGCAGCGCGCCCGAGCCGCCCAGCGTCTGCAGCGTGGCGATGCGGCCGGCTGCGCGCGCCGGCGAATCCTCGCCGAACACCAGCGCCTGCACGGCGTTGCGGTAGGCCGCCAGGCCCGACATCGGCAGGTAGGGGCGCGGCCCCATGTCGGCCAGCAGCGCGGCCTCGGCCTGCGCCACGGCCTGCATCACCGGCAGGCGGCCGTCGTCGTCAAAGTAGATGCCGATGCTGAGGTTGACCTTGTCGGTGCGCGGATCGCGCTGGAAGTCCTCGTTGAGCGAGAGGATCGGATCGCCGGGAAAGGCCTCGATGTGTGCGAACATGGGATGCGATGGAGTTGGGTCGGGGGCGGCTGCCGCGGCGCAAGGCGCCGCGCAGCATGGGATTTTAACCGGCGGCGCCCGCAGCCTGCAGGCGCCAGCCTGGCTGGGGGCCGGTCAGCGCAGCTGCTGCGCGGCCACGCCGGCTTGCAGCGCGGCGCCGGCCTTCTTCTGGCGCACCAGGTAGCTCACGCCGAGCACCAGCAGCCACACCGGGATCAGGTACACCGAGAGGCGCAGGCCTTCGGTCAGGTACATCACCACCAGGATGCCGGCCAGGAACACCAGGCACAGGTAGTTGGTCAGCGGATAACCCCAGCTCTGGAACGCCGTGGCCTGGCCCGCCTTGCGCTTGTCGGCGCGGAACTTCAGGTGGATCAGGCTGATCATGGCCCAGTTGATGATCAGCGCCGACACCACCAGCCCCATCAGCAGCTCGAAGGCCTTGCCCGGCATGAAGTAGTTGATCACCACGCAGGCCGCGGTGGCCACCGCCGAGAACGCCAGTGCCGTCAGCGGGATGCCGCGCTGGTTGACCTTGAGCAGCGCCTTGGGCGCGTTGCCCTGCTTGGCCAGGCCGTACAGCATGCGGCTGTTGCAGTACACGCCGCTGTTGTAGACCGATAGCGCCGCGGTCAGCACCACCACGTTGAGCACGTTGGCCACCCAGTTGCTGTTGAGCGCGTGGAAGATCAGCACGAACGGGCTGCCGCCGGTGACCACGTTCTCCCACGGGTACAGCGACAGCAGCACCGCCAGCGCGCCCACGTAGAAGATCAGGATGCGGTAGATCACCTGGTTGGTGGCCTTGGGGATGGTCTTCTCGGGCGCGTCCGCCTCGGCCGCGGTGATACCCACCAGCTCCAGGCCGCCGAACGAGAACATGATCACCGCCATCGCCATCACCAGGCCGCCCATGCCGTTGGGGAAGAAGCCGCCGTGCTGCCACAGGTTGGCCACGCTCGCCTGCGGGCCGGCATTGCCGGACATCAGCAGGTAGCCGCCGAAGCCGATCATGCCGATGATCGCCGCGACCTTGATGATCGAGAACCAGAATTCCATCTCGCCGAAGGACTTCACGCTCGCCAGGTTGATCGCGTTGATGATGACGAAGAACGCCAGCGCCGAGACCCAGGTGGGAATCTCCGGCCACCAGTACTGCACGTAGATGCCGACCGCGGAGAGTTCCGCCATGCTCACCAGGATGTACAGCACCCAGTAGTTCCACCCCGACAGGAAGCCGGCGAAGTGGCCGCAGTACTTGTCGGCAAAGTAGCTGAACGAACCGGCGACGGGCTCGTCCACCACCATCTCGCCGAGCTGGCGCATGATGAAGAAGGCCACGATGCCGGCGATGGCATAGCCCAGCAGGACCGAAGGCCCCGCCATCTTGATGGTCTGGGCGATGCCCAGGAAAAGTCCGGTGCCGATGGCGCCACCCAGGGCGATCAGCTGGATGTGCCGGTTCTTCAGCCCGCGCTTGAGCGAGCCGTCATTGTTGCTGGAATGCATGCAGTGTTTCCTCTACCCATTCTCATGGAATGCGGGCCCGCGTCTCTGGCTGTTGTCTGAGTCGGACGCTTGGGCCTGGGGGTCGTCGCCGCGCGCGCGGCAGGGTGTCTGCCGCGCGGGGCGTGCGCGTTGCCTGACCGGCGCGCCGACGAAGGCGGCCGCGACCGGTCAGGGGCAGTCGATGCCGGTCAGGCCTCGACCTTGAGCGTGCCGCGTTCGATCTGGTCGCGTTCCAGCGACTCGAACAGTGCCTTGAAATTGCCTTCGCCGAAGCCTTCGTCGCCCTGGCGCTGGATGAACTCGAAGAACACCGGGCCGAGCGCGGTCTTGGAGAAGATCTGCAGCAGCAGACGGGGCTTGCCGCCTTCGGTGGTGCCGTCCAGCAGGATGCCGCGCGACTTCAGTTGCTCGACGGGCTGGCCGTGGCCGGGCAGGCGGGTGTCGAGCGCCTCGTAGTAGTAGTCGTTCGGTGCGGTCATCAGCGGCACGCCGGCCAGTTGCAGGCGGTCGATGACTTCGATCAGGTTGTCGGTCAGGAAGGCGATGTGCTGGATGCCTTCGCCGTTGAAGGCCATCAGGAACTCTTCGATCTGCCCGGCGCCCTTGGACGATTCCTCGTTCAGCGGAATGCGGATTTTACCATCCGGCGCGGTCATGGCCTTGGAGGCCAGGCCGGTGTATTCGCCCTGGATGTCGAAGTAGCGGATTTCGCGGAAGTTGAACAGCTTTTCGTAGAAATTGGCCCAATACGCCATGCGGCCACGGTAGACGTTGTGGGTCAGGTGGTCGATCACCTTGAGGCCGTGGCCGACCGGGTGGCGGTCGACGCCCTCGATGAACTCGAAGTCGATGTCATAGATCGACTTGCCTTCCTCGAAGCGGTCGATCAGGTACAGCGGCGCGCCGCCGATGCCCTTGATCGCCGGCAGGCGCAGCTCCATCGGGCCGGTCGGGATCTCGACCGGCTGCGCGCCCAGTGCCAGCGCGCGGGCGTAGGCCTTGTGCGAATCCTTGACGCGGAAAGCCATGCCGCAGGCGCTCGGGCCGTGCTCGGCGGCAAAGTAGGCGGCGTGGCTGTGCGGCTCGCGGTTGACGATGAAGTTCACTTCGCCCTGGCGGTACAGCACCACGTCCTTGGAACGGTGCTTTGCCACCAGCGTGAAGCCCATCTGCTCGAACAGCGGCTCAAGCAGGTTGGGGGTAGGCGAGGCGAATTCCACGAATTCGAAGCCCATCAGCTGCATCGGATTGTCAAACAGGTCGGCCATGGCTTTCTCGGTAAGAACGTAGGGGCGGGAAATAATATTGTGGCTTCAGCACTTGCTTGCGCAGTCGCGCCGGGGCCAGCCGGCTCGGCACCAGACCCGTGACGGCATGGGTTTGCGGTGCGCTTGCTTGGGATGCAGTGTATATTCGGGGCGGCAAAATTGGATTTCGTAAAACAGGCAGGGAAACCCTAGATTATGAAATTTGATTGCTTGATTTCTTGAGATGAGGAAACCGAAGTGCAATCAATCGAGCTGGACCGCACCGATCGCCGCTTGCTCGGGGTGCTGCAGGAGAACGGGCGGGCATCCAACCTGGAACTGGCCGAGGCCATCGCGCTGTCGCCGGCGCAGACCTTGCGGCGCCACCGCCGGCTGGAAGAAGCCGGGCTGGTCAAGCGCTATGAGGCGCGGCTGGACGCCGCGGCGCTGGGCTTCGGCGTGGTCGCCTTTATCCACGTGACGATGGAGCGGGGGCATATCCGCGACCTGTCCAACTTCAAGCGGCTGGTGGCCGAACTGGCGCAGATCCAGGAGTGCTTCTCGGTGACGGGCGATATCGACTACGTGCTGAAGGTGGTCGCGCGCGACCTGAAATCGCTGTCGGACTTCTTGCTGGATACGCTGATGCGCATTCCGGGCGTCAGCGGCGTGAAGTCGAGCGTGTGCCTGGACGAGATCAAGTGCACCAGCGCGGTGCCGATGGAGCCCTGAAGCGGACCGGTCAGTCCTCGGGCAGATCGATGCGGTCGCACTGCACGTTCATCGCGCGGCAGACCGCACACCACGATGCCCGCGCGCCGGGCGCGGCCGCGCCGCGGGAACTGGCGCCGCTTGCCGTGTCGGCGGACAGCGCCAGATCTTGCCCCTGGACGGGGCCGGCTGGGTCCGGCTCCGGCGTCTTGGGCGGCGGCGCAGGCCGGCCGCCGCACGCCTGCGACACGGCGGCATCCAGGGCCTGCAGGCCCACCGGCTTGACCACCACGGCGTTCATGCCCGACGCCAGCGCTGCGGCATGATCGGTGGCCACGGCACTGGCGGTGCAGCCGACGATGGGCACGCGGCAGTGGGCGTCGCCGCGGGCCCGCACCGCGCGCGTGAAGGCGAGACCGTCCATCACCGGCATGGCGCAGTCGCACACGATCACGTCGAAGCTGGCGCGGTCCAGCGCGGCCAGGGCTTCGCGGCCATCGCATGCCGTGCTCACGCGGTGGCCCAGGTGTTCCAGCTGGCGCTGCAGCAGCAGGCGGTTGGGGGCGTGGTCGTCGATCACCAGGATGCTGGCGTTGCGCCGCGGGCAACCGGCCATGGGCAACGGCCGCGCCGGCTCGGCTGGTTCGGCCGGCTGTGGCGCGCTGGCGATGGCCAGCGGCAGCGACACCGCCACGCGCGTGCCCCGGCCCGGCTGGCTGGTCAGCGTGATGCGACCGCCCATGGCAGTGGCCAGGCGCCGACAGATCGCCAGCCCCAGCCCGGTGCCGCCGGGGTGGGTGCGCGCGCAGCCGTGCACCTGCTCGAACGGCTGGAACAGCCGGGCCTGGACCTCGAGGGGAATGCCGATGCCGGTGTCGGAAACGGTCAGCAGCACGTGCTGGACGCCGTCGCAGGGCGCCTGCGCGTCCAGGCGGACGTGGACCGTCCCGCTGTCGGTAAAGCGCACCGCATTGGACACCAGGTTGGCCAGGATCTGCCGGAAGCGCAGCGCGTCGACCTGATGCAGGGGCGCCAGCGCGGCGCTGACGCCGCTGGTCAGGGGCAGGTTTTTTTGCGCGGCCACGGGTCCGAAGATCAGCAGGGTATCGTCGACCAGCGCTGACAAAGACGCGGGCGCCGGATGGATGCTGAACTTGCCCGCCTCCAGCTTGGACAGGTCGAGGATGTCATCGATCAGCGCCAGCAGCCCCAGTGCCGACTTGTGCGCGGTGACCAGCTGCAGCCGCTGCCCGTCGGGCAACTGGCTTTGCGCCAGCGTCAGCTCGAGCATGCCGGTGATGGCATTCATCGGCGTGCGGATCTCATGGCTGACCGACGCCAGGAACGCAGACTTGGCGCGGTTGGCGGCTTCGGCCTCGGTCTTGGCCTGGGCCAGCTCGGCCAGCATCTGGTGGCGCTCGGTCAGGTCGACGCAGCCGCCGGCCAGGCCCTTGACGGTGCCGTCGGCGCCGCGCAGCGGCGTCAGCCAGTTCAGCACATGCAGGGTGCGGTCGCCCAAGCGCAGGCATCGGTCCGCGCACAGCGGCGCGCCGTCTTCGATGACCTGGCGGTAGTCGTGGGCCAGTTCCGCCATGTCGACGGCAAGGGGGTGTGACGCCTGCAGGGCGTCCAGCGGCTGCCCCACCAGGGTGCCGCGGCTGGCGCCCAGCAATTCCTCATAGCTGCGGTTGCAGGCGACGAGCTGCAGACGGGCATCGCGCAGATAGACCGGCTGCGGAATGCCGTCAAGCAGCGCGGTCTGGATTGCGACGCAGTCTTTCAGCGCGATCTCGGCGGCCCGGCGCCGGCGCACTTCGCGGTACAGCGCGATGATCCACGCCAGCAGGCATGGTGTAAGCACGCAGAGCACGGCGGTGGACCAGCCCAGCAGTTGCGCATGCGAATCCGGCGCAGGCACCTGGGCGGATGCTGGCAAGGTTGCTGCCAGTGCCGCGGTCACCATGCCCTGCGACAGGCCGATGGCCACGGCCATGGCGCAGGCGAGTCGCCGCGCACGCGCGCTCCGGCCCGTACGTGTCGGTGGCCGGGCGGGTTGGGTGGAATCGACAGCAGCACGAAGCGGGTGCGTGGTGGCGGGTGGCGCGGCAGGAGAGGGCGGACGGAACGGCAAACGGGTTGGCGAGGTCAGTGAAGTGTTTTCACTCTAGGGGCCCGGGCCCGCCATCTCATTAGGACGAATCTGAAATTGATACGGAAATTTCGAAATCGCGGGCACTTTGCCGTCGGCCGCGCCACATATAGAACACAATCTGGGCCCGCTTGCGGCGCGATGGCAAGCATGACAGCGGCGCTGCAATGCCGGCACGTTTGCGGTGCATCACATGAACGGCACCCCCGCTATGGCAAGCACGGCCTTTCGGAAGAAACCACCCGTGCCTCGGAAATTTCTGGTTTCGTAAGGCGCAAAGGCTTAGCACAATGATGTGCCCGGTCGCGCGCAAAACGCGATGTTTGCAACGGAGTACAGTTTGACCACAATCCTGATCGTCGATGACCACCCGCCCGTGCGTGCCGTACTCAAGACGCACTTTTCCCAGGTGCTGGGCGTCACCCACGTGCTCGAGGCGGACAATGGCCAGGCAGCCATCGAGATCGTGCGGCAATACCTGCCCGACGTGGTCATCCTGGATCTGGATATTCCCAAGATCAACGGGCTCGACGTGATTCCGCGGCTCAAGGCCAGCCATCCCACGGTGCGCATCCTGGTGATCTCGGGCCAGGACCAGAACGCTTTCGCCCCGCGCGCGCGCCATGCCGGCGCCCACGGCTTTGTCAGCAAGACGCAGGAACTGGCCGAAATCGTGCGGTGCACGGAGTCGGTGCTGGCGGGCTATACGGTGATGCCGGAGATCGACCACGGCAAGTCCGGGCTGGCTGATGAAGCCGAGCGCCTGGCCTCGCTGTCCGACAAGGAGCTGGTGGTCATGCAGATGCTGGCCAAGGGCATGTCGAACAAGGAAATCGGGCAGGTCCTGTTTATATCCAACAAGACCGTGAGCACGCACAAGACCCGGGTGATGGAAAAACTGGGCGCGAAATCGATTGTCGATGTCATCGATTTTGCGCGGCGCCACCATATTGCGGTGGGATAGCGTGGACGCGGCCGAAGCGCAGTCCCGCCCCAGGGCCTTGTTGCTGGCACCCGCCGGCGACCCGGGCTGGCTGGCGGATGCCGCGCGGATCCTGCGTGACCTCGGCTTTGTGGTGCAGATCGACGTGGACGCTCCGGTGGCGGACATCGCCGCCGATGTCGACCTGGTGATGGCGAGTGCCGCTGCCGGCGTGCCTTCCTCGCGGATACACGCAAGGCGTGCGCGCGGCGCGGTTTGCGCCGTGGTGGTGCCGCCGGTCACCGAAGCGGCGTTGCTCGCCATGCTGGCCGGCCAGCACTACGTGGCGCTGTCCGCGCGCGAGGCCGCCGGCATCGCCGGGGCCATTGCCGCCCAGACCTTCGGCAATCCGGCATTCGCCGGGGAACTGCTGCAGGCGCTGGTGAGCTCGACCCGCGATGACCTGGCGCAACTGCGCCGGGCCGGGCAGGACCTTGAGGCGGTGCGGGGCGTCGCGCACCGGCTCAAGGCCTCCGCCCACTATGTCGGCTGCCATGCGCTGCGGCTGATGGCGCAGCGGCTCGAGCATGCCGCCCGCGATGGCGATGCGGCCACGGCCGCGGCGCTGGCAGCGATCGTGGCGCCAACGGCGGCACGGCTGCTCGGGCTGCTGGCCAGCCTGCCTTGCGCAAATCATTCCGATAACGCCCCCCAAAAATAGCACAGCGGGAATACACCGAATTGGCGCGATCCCGGCGCTTGATTATTCTGGTGCCTTGAATGGAAATAAGGCGTGAATTATTGATTATCAGGAATAGATCCTGCCGATTAATTTTATTCGGGACTGGTTGAATGCCGGATGCTGCCAGGCCTTTCTGGCAGCGGTTTCATGCATTTACGGGGAGGAGGGCAGGGATGGCCCATATCATGGCGTCGATGCCGGATTCGGCGGTCTATTTCCACCTGGCCGCGGTGGCGCTGCTGTTGCTGGGACTGGCCGCGTTCCGCGCGGTGGCTTATGTCATGGCATCGCGGCAGGGGCGCCCGGCGCGTGCCCGGCGCATGCTGCTGGTCAGCGCTGGCCGGGTGCTGGCGGTCGGCGCGATCTGGACCGCCATCGTCTACGGCCACGGCGTTACCGAGCGCGCGGGCGCGCACAACTGCCGCCGGGTGCCGGCGGTCGATGCCGCGGCCCGCTACGCCGCCGAATACTGCTACCTGGGCGGCGAGCGGATCTTGCTGCGGATCTACGGCGCCGAACGAGACCGGGTGCTGGCCCATCGCACCTTCACCAGTACCGGGCCGGTGCGGCTCGGCTGGGACGGGCACGCCGTGGTGTTCGATCCGGCCGCGCCGGGCCGCAAGGGTCGGCTGGCGTTGCCACCCGCGCTGCACGACCGGCTGCTGGCGCGGCTGCCCTGAGTGCAGGTCATCGCGCAGGTCAGTGGCCGGGCTAGCGCGGCATAGCCAGCATGCGGGCCAGCATCGCGTCCAGGCCGTCGGGCCGCGGCAGCTGCGCGATCAGCCAGCGCACGGCGTCGGACAGCTGCTGCGCGTCATAGTCCGGCGCAAAGCTGTGCAGGGTGGCGCCATGCAGGAAGCAACGCAGCGCCAGCCATTCCGGCTGGGGCGGTGCGTCCGGCGGCTGGCCGAACAGCCGCTGCGGCACCGCCGCCAGCGGTTCGTGCACGGCGCGGGCAAGACGGATGTCGCCGCGCGTTGCCATCCACACCTCCAGGATCGCCAGCGAGGCATGCCGTTGCGGCCGGTTTGCCAGCACATGCAGCATCAGGTGCATGCGTAGTGACGGGCCCAGCGGCCCGAGCGCTGCCAGGCGGTCGGCTTCGCGCTCCAGCAGCGACTTCAACATGGCCGGCAGCAGGTCGTAGCGCCCTTCCGGAAAGTGGTGGCGCAGCGAGCCGCGGCTGGTGCCTGCCAGCTCGCACACGCGCGCCTCGGAAAAGGCCGCGTAGCCTTGCTCGATAAGCAGGCTCGCGGCGGCGTCGATCAGGGACTGGCGGGTACTGGCGCTGCGTTCGGCTTGGCTGGGCATGGGCCAAATTGTAGCAACGGCGCGGGGGCGGCCTGCCATCTCTGCGGTACCGCGACGCTTCGATCCGGCCTGAGAATGCAGGCCCGTACGCTGCATTCCGGCGGTGCGCAGGCGCTTCAGTGCGGCGCTGCTGCCGGGATGTCGGCACTGCAGCTCGGTGCCGTCTCGTCATGCGAATGCGGGGCGAGGGCGCCGGGGATGCGCGGAGTGTCGAGGCCCTTGCCGCGCAGCCACTCGGCCGTGGTGGCCGCGGCGCGGTCGATCAGTTCGCCGCAGCGGGAGTAGTCGTAGGGCGAGATATCGAGCGGGCACAGCGGCGGCACCACGCTGATCTGCGCCTGGCTGGCGAAGTGCTGCAGGTCGTGCACCAGCTGGCGCGCCACCAGCAGCGAGAGCGCGTTGAACGCATGCTCCAGCGCGCCGCGCGGCGGGCGGCGCTCGGCGCAGGTAAAGCCCGCCGGCAGCACGATCACGCGGGTGGCACCGAGGCCGATCGCGGTCGACACCGGCGTATTGTTGGCCACGCCGCCGTCGATCAGGGTACGGCCCGCCAACTGCACCGGCGGGAACACGCCGGGAATGGCGGCGCTGGCCAGCACCGCGTCGACGATGCTGCCGCTGGACAGCACCACTTCATCGCCGCTGTGCATGTCGGTCGCCACTACGTGCAGCGGCAGTTCGGCGGCCTCGAGGTTGCGCGGCCCGAAATGCCGCGCCAGCAGGCTGCGCAAACCCGTTGCCTCCACCAGGTGGCCGCGGCCGCCGCCGAACATGTTCCAGACACTGCGCCAGCTCCACGGCAGGATGTCCGTGCGCCGGATCGCGCGCCACAGCGCGTCGAGTCGCTGCGCGCCGTCCACGCCAGGGTTGCAGGCAAAGTAGGCGCCGTTGATGGCCCCGGCCGACGCGCCGATCACGATGTCCGGCGATACGCCCCAGGCCGCCAGTTCACGCAGCATCCCCACCTGGATCGCACCCAGGCTTCCGCCGCCGGCGAATACAAAGGCTGTCTTGTCCATGGCTGCGGCGGTCTCCCCTGGCTTGTCGGCGTCCTGTGCAAAAGGATAGGCGACGTACGGGCCATCCGACAGTTCGGTCTGCCACCGCGGCGGACGTGTTTTTTTGCTTAAAACTGCAATTAACCGCCATGAATTTACCCCGCCCATTGAAGTGAGCCAGCAAGGGGCGGGGCAGCGCTTCCGGGCGGGGTGGTGGGCTGGGGATCAGCCGAGAAACTCGTCGGCGGAGATCCCGAGCTGCGCGGCCATGTGTTCGACCAGGCCCTGCAGCCTTGCCACTTTTTCAGTCAGGGCCTGCTGCTCGGCGCGCAACTGTTCCAGCTCCGCCGACGGTGCGGCGTCGCCGCCGGCGGCACGCCCGCTGTCTTCGGCGGCCGCGGCGGCGCTGGCTTCGCCGCTCAGCAGATGCATCCAGCGGTTTTCGCGCGCACCGGCGGCGCGCGGCAACCGAACCACGCGCGGCGGCGTCTGGCTGGCCAACTCGTCGAGGAAGGCCTCGACCGAGGAGATGTCGGCAAAGCTGTGCAGGCGCGCGGAATTCAGGCGCAGTTCCGCGGCCGTCTGCGGGCCGCGCAGCAGCAACATCGCCAGCAGCGCGACCGACTGGCTCGGCACGCCGAGCGCGCGCTGCATGTTGTGCTCGAAGCGCGGCACGCGGCTGCTGCTGCCTTCGAACACCAGGCTCAGGCCCTTGAGGCCGTCGATCGCCTCCAGGATCTCGGCCTCGCTGACATTCATCACCGGCGCGCGCGCGGTCTTCTGGTTGCAGCCGGAAGCCAGCGCGTTGAGCGACAGCGGGTAGGTATCGGGCACGGTGTGCTGCTTTTCGACCAGCACGCCAAGCACGCGGCCCTCGACGGGCGTGAGCGGGCGCAATGCCGGGCGCGCGGGACGGTCGTTGGACGGGGTCGGATCGGATTCAGGGGTGGATGGCATCAAGTCTTCAGGGTTCTGACAGTGGCGACGCTGGCACAGGCTTGCCGGAGCGCCAAGGCGACCATTCAATCCCAAGCCGGCGCAATGCGCAACTGTCGGCGCCCACGGCCTCGCATTCCCCGTCGCGCCGTCTACTATCGATAAGCCGCGCCGCGGCAGCCGGGATACGGCCGATCCGGCAGGTATCGATGTCATCAAGGGGGGCAGCATGGCGAACTTGCAGGCGGAGGCAGTGGCGGCCGAGGCGGAGCCGGGCGCAGAGGCCGGTGGCGGGCTGGAGGCACCGTACTCCACGCTGGAATCACGCTGGCACCAGATGTTCCCGCAACTGAGCGCCGACGAGATGGCGCGCGTGCGCCGCTTCGGCACGCCGCAGAGCTGGCGCGCGGGCGAGAAGCTGTTTGCCATCGGCCAGTCCGGGCGCGGCATGTACCTGGTCACCAGCGGCCGCGTGCGCGTGATGCGGCGCGACGGCCTGGGGCGCGAACACCAGATCACCGAGCAGGGGCCCGGGCACTTCCTGGCCGAGGTCGGCACCCTGGCCGGCCGGCCCGCCCTGGTCGACGGCGTCGCGGTCACCGAGACCCATGGTTACGTGATCATGCCGGACCGCCTGCGGGCGCTGCTGGTGGCCGAGGCCGAACTGGGCGAGCGCATCATGCGCGCGCTGATCCTGCGCCGCGTCGGACTGATCGAGTTCGGCAGCGGGCCGGTGCTGGTGGGGCACGGCACCGAGCCGCAACTGCTGGCGCTGCAGGCCTTCCTGCGGCGCAACGGCTACCCGCATACCGTCATCGATATCGACGCGGACCGTGACTGCTCCTTATTGCTCGACTACGCCAACGCGCCCGCGAGCGACTTTCCGCTGGTGATCTGCGCCGACGGCCGCGTGCTGCGTGCCCCGGACGAGGGGCAGCTGGCGTCGTGCCTCGGCCTGCTGCCCGAGTTCGATCCGGACCACGTCTATGACGTGGTGGTGGTCGGCGCCGGGCCGGCAGGGTTGGCGACGGCAGTCTATGCCGCTTCCGAAGGCCTGTCGGTGGCGGTGATCGATTGCCGCTCGCCGGGCGGCCAGGCCGGCGCGAGCGCGCGCATCGAGAACTACCTGGGCTTCCCGACCGGCATCTCCGGACAGGCGCTGGCCGGACGGGCGTTCGTGCAGGCGCTCAAGTTCGGCGCGCATATCGCGATTCCGCTGGAGGTGAAGGCGCTGCATTGCGGCGCCGACCCGATCCGGCTGGAGCTGGCCGACGGCCGCATGGTGCCGACCCATACCGTGGTGATCGCCACCGGCGCGCAGTACCGCCGCCCCGGCATTGCCGCGCTCGAGCATTTCGAAGGCCGCGGGGTCTACTACTGGGCCTCGCCGGTGGAAGCCAAACTGTGCAAGAACGAGCCGGCGATGCTGGTGGGCGGCGGCAACTCGGCCGGGCAGGCGGCGGTGTTCCTGGCCTCGCATGCGGCGCACGTGCATATGCTGGTGCGCGGCCCCGGGCTGGCGGCCACCATGTCGCGCTACCTGATCGACCGCATCGCCGCGCTGCCGAACGTCACGCTGCATACCCACGCCCAGATCAGCGCGCTCGATGGCGACGGCTGGCTCAGCGCGGTGCACTACGATTGCCGCGCCGAGCATCCCGCGCCGGTCACCATGGCAGTGCGCCACCTGTTCCTGTTTATCGGCGCCGATCCCAATGCGGCGTGGTTGCGCACCTGCCATGTCGAGGTCGATGACAAGGGCTTCGTGCGCACCGGCGGCGGCGCGCTGGGCTGCGCGGCGGCGGTGCCATATCCGCTGCAGACCAGCGTGCCGGGGGTGTTTGCGATCGGCGACGTGCGCGCGGGCTCGACCAAGCGCGTTGCCGCAGCGGTCGGCGAAGGCGCGGCGGTGGTGGCGCAGATCCACGATTACCTGGCAAAGATCCAGGCGCCCGCTTTGCGCTGAGCGGCGCGCGGGTTCAGCCCTGCGCCTCGCGCTCCAGCAATTCGCGCTTGCGCGCCACGCCCCAGCGATAGCCCGACAGATCGCCGTCGCTGCGCACCACGCGATGGCAGGGAATCGCCACCGCCAGGTGGTTGGCCGCGCAGGCCTGCGCCACTGCGCGCACCGCGCGCGGCGCGCCAATGCGGGCCGCGATCTCGGCGTAGCTGGCGGTGCTGCCCGCGGGGATCTCCCGCAGCGCTTGCCACACGCGCTGCTGGAACGCGGTGCCGCGCACGTCCAGCGGCAGTGCCAGGCCGATCGAAGGCGCTTCGATCAGGCCCACCACCTGCGCCACCAGCTGCTCGAACTGCGCGTCGCCGCCGATCAGGTTGGCGCGCGGGAAGCGGTCCTGCAAGTCTTGCAGCAGCGCTTGCGGATCGTCGCCCAGCAGGATCGCGCACACGCCGCGCTCGCTCTGCGCCACCAGGATCGCGCCCAGCGAGCATTGGCCGATGGCAAAGCGGATATCGATGTCGGCGCCGCCGGCGCGGTAGCGCGTCGGGGTCATGCCGAGCACGGCGTCTGAGGCCTCGTAGAAGCGGCTGTTGGAGCCGAACCCGGCATCGTAGATGGCCTCGGTCACGGAGTCGCTGGTTTCCAGTTGCTGGCGCAGTTTCCGGGCCCGATGCGCGGTGGCGTACGCGCGCGGGGTCAGGCCGGTGGCGCTCTTGAACAGGCGGTGGAAGTGGTAGGGGCTGATGCCCGCGGCGCTGGCCAGCTCCGGCAGCGTGGGCACGGCGTCGGCGGCCTCGATGCGGCGGCAGGCCTCGGCCACCATGGCCGCGTGCCGTGCCGCCAGCGCGGGCGTCGCCGCACGTCGGCTGGGGCGGTAGCCGGCGGCTTCAGCCGCGGCGGCGTTGTCGAAGAACTCGACATTGGCCGGATGCGGCAGGCGCGACGGGCTGCTCGGCAGGCAATACACGCCGGTGGTACGGACCGCATAGACGAAGTCGCGGTCGGCGCCGGGGTCGCGCGCCAGCACGCGCGCCCAGCGCGGATCCTGTTCGACCAGGGTGGCTTCGGCTGCTTGTGCGGAACGGATGGATCGGTTCATGGATGCCTCACGTAGCGTCGTGGAAGATGATGCCGAGCGTGTAGCGCTGTCCGGCATGCAACCGGCTGACGCCATGCCGCAGATTGACGCGATAGCTGCCGCGACTGCCCTGCACCGGCCGCTGGCTGACCGCGAACACCACGGCATCGCCCTGGCGCAGCGCCACCACCTCGGCCCGCGACTGCATGCGCGGGCGCTGCTCGGTCAGCACGAACTCGCCGCCGGTAAAGTCGCGGCCGGGCTCGGAGAGCAGCACCGCGACCTGCAGCGGGAACACGTGCTCGCCGTACAGGTCCTGGTGCAGGCAGTTGTAGTCGCCCGGGCCGTAACGCAGCAGCAAGGGCGTCGGCCGCGACTGCCCGGCGTGGTGGCAGCGCGCGATGAAGTCCGGGTGCGCTGCGGGATAACGGACGTCGATGCCCATCGCGGCATGCCAGCGGTTGGCTACTGGCACCAGGTGCGGGTAGAGCGCCGAGCGCAGTGCGGCGACCAGGCCGGGCAGGGGATAGCGGAAGTATTTGTATTCGCCCTGGCCGAAGCCGTGCCGGCGCATTTCGATGCGCGAGCGGTACAGCGCGTCGTTGCCATACCCGGCCGCCAGCGCATCGCATTCGTCGGCGGACAAGAGGCCGGGGATGGCGGCGCAGCCGAAGTCATCGAGCTCGCGCGCGACCGCGGCCCAGTCGATGCCGTCGACCCGGGTCGCCACGCTCACCTCATGCCGACGACCCACAGCCGCGCCACGTGCCTGCGGAACCGGGCGGCGCGGCCCTGCAACTGCCACTTCCTGCTGCTGAATCTGGCGGGTGCCCACTGCGAATCTCCCATCCTGTGCTTGCATGGTGCCAACTTTAGGGCGAGCCGGTGCGCGGCGCACTCCGCGTCTTGCTTTCAAATTCTCTCGCCATCCTGCCTTGACAAGACAGATCTGTCTACAAATAATGAGACAGACCTGTATCACTGCGTAGTTCTTCTCGGTTCAATGCTGTCCCTAAATGGAGCTTCCATGTCCTCACCCGTTGAAACCCGTCCGCCGCTGCCTCCCTTTACCCACGAAACCGCCATCGCCAAGGTCCGCGCCGCCGAGGATGGCTGGAACAGCCGCGACCCGGAACGCGTGGCGCTGGCCTATACCGTCGACAGCGCGTGGCGCAACCGCGCCGAGTTCGTCAACGGCCGTGCCGATATCGTCGCGTTCCTGCAGCGCAAATGGCAGAAGGAACTGGATTACCGCCTGATCAAGGAACTATGGGTGCACGAGCAGAACCGCATCGCCGTGCGCTTTGCCTATGAATGGCACGACGATTCCGGCAACTGGTACCGGTCATACGGCAACGAGAACTGGGAATTCGATGAGGCGGGGCTGATGCGCAAGCGCTTTGCCTGCATCAACGATGCGCCGATCCAGGCGGCTGAGCGCAAGTTCCACTGGCCGCTGGGCCGGCGCCCGGACGGGCATCCGGGCTTGAGCGAGCTGGGGTTGTAATGGGTTTGTCCTGCTCCCGCGCGCGGGAGCAGGGCAAAAACAAGTGGCCGGCTTACTGCATCTTGTCCAGGTTGCCGATCCGCACCAGCATCTCGGTGAACATCTGCATATCGAGATTGAGGTCGGCCACTTCCTTGTACTCGCGCGCGTTGTGTGCGGTGTACTTCTTGCCCGGCATGGCCGGCCCGAAGTTGATGGCGTTGGGCATCAGCTTGGCAGTGGTGCTGCCGGCGGTGGCGACCGGCTTGGCTTCCAGACCGGTGGTATCGCCGAAGATGTTCAGCAGCGTCGACAGCCAGGCGCCCTTCGGATCGCGCGCCATCCAGTTGCCCTGGTCGTACTTGATCTCGACCGGCCCATGGGTGGCGGCCCAGCCGAAGATGCGCTTGGTGATCTTGCCGCCCAGCTCGTCCGGCGTGCGTCCGCGCGGCATGCGCACGTTGGTGACCACATCGACGTATTCGCCGCGCTCGCGCACCAGCGTGGGCGACATGGTCAGCGGGCCCATGAACGGATCGCGGTAGGCCACGTCCATGCGGTTGCCCAGGTAGTCCAGGCCATACAGGTCGTTCAGGTAGCGGACCGCGTTCAGGTAGTGGTTTTCGGCGAAGCGCACGCCGCTGGCCTGCAGGAACAGCGCCAGCCGCGGCAGCGGGTTCACGCCTTCTTCGGGCCGCGAGCCGTGTGCCGAGGCGCCGGTGACCTTGACCTCGACATCGTTGCCGGCGCGCTTGACGTCGATCGAGAACTTGCCGCGCGGCGTGTAGCGGCGCACGAACTCGGCGCGCGCCTGTTCCAGCGCGGTGGCCACCGCGGCGGGATCGCCGCCGGCGATGCGTGCGGTCGCGGTTTCGGGAATGGCGTTGGCCGAGGCCGCGCCGCGCATCGCGACAATCGCCGGGCCCTTGCTGTCGGCCTGGCTGGGCACGCGCTTGTCGTCGGCCGCCTTGATGCCGAACGAGACGGTCAGCGTGCCCGCGCCTTTCTCGGCCACCACGGCCGGATACTTGCTGTCGAGCACGACGTTGTATTCGGGCAGCGTGGTGTGCTGGCGGTAGTACTTCATGCCGTCGCCCCCGGTTTCCTCGGTGGTCTCGATCATCAGCCGGATGCTGCGCTCGAGCGGCACGCCGCTTTCCTTGACGGTCTTCATCGCGTACAGCACCGCGGCGATCGAGCCTTTGTCGTCGATGGTGCCGCGCCCGTAGAGCAGGTCGCCGATGCGCGTCATCCGGAACGGGTCAAGTTTGGTGCCGTCGTCCAGCACCCATTCCTCGGCCACCGCCGGCACCACGTCGGCGTGGGTCAGGATGCCAAAGGTGTCCTTGCCGCCGCCGGGCAGGGTCACCTCGAACACGCGGTTGTCGACATTGCGATAGGCCAGCCCGAACTCGCGCGCCATGCCCTCGATCATCTTGCCGAACTCGATGATGGCGGGATTCTCGTGCTGCGCGATCTTTTCCTCGCGCACGGTGCGCAGCGCCACCATCCTGCCGAGCACGTCGATGGCCGCGGCCTCGTTGCGCAGCCGGTTGTAGACCCCGAGCAGCCGGGCGACATTGACCAGGTTGTCGCCCGACAGCGGCGCCTTCGACTGCCACGCCGCCACCGCGGGCGCGACCATCGGCTCGGCCTTGGCCGCCGCCGCCATGAAGGCCGGGAGGTCGGCCTGGCCCGCCTTGGCCGCAGCCGGGCTATTGCCGGCCAGTGCTTCCAGCGCCGGCTTTTTCAGCGTCTGGGCGTACGTGGGAAGGGCCAGCGCGAGCGACAGCGCGAGCAGGGGTGCCCACCGATGGCGGTACGGCAGGCGGCAAGGTCGGGTCATTGCGAAGAAGGGAGTCGGAGCAGATGCCGCATGATAGGGCACTCCCCGGGGTTTTCTCGAAAAAAATGCTTTTTCGTCCGCGCGGGTGGGACAGCTGCCGGACCGATAGGCAGTGCCTATGTCCCGTTCATAGTTTTCGGTAATCATCGCCTTTGAGATGATGAATTGTACAAATCACTTCCCGGTCTACAGAATAGGGCCTTCGCTGCAACCCGCAGCCGAATCAACCCGAATCCCGAACCAGGAGTGAACTGATGCTGCAATCCCGCGAAGGCCAACGCGTTCCCAATGTCGCTTTCCGTGTGCGTGAAGACAATGAGTGGAAGACCGTCACCACCGCCGAGCTGTTCGACGGCAAGACCGTGGTGGTGTTCTCGCTGCCGGGCGCCTTTACCCCGACCTGTTCGTCGACCCATCTGCCGCGCTACAACGAACTGGCCCCGGTCTTCGCCAGGCATGGTGTCGATGACATCCTGTGCGTGTCGGTGAACGACACCTTCGTGATGAACGAGTGGGCCAAGGACCAGGAATCCGCAAACATCACGATGATCCCGGACGGCAACGGTGAATTCACCGAAGGCATGGGCATGCTGGTGGACAAGGCCGACCTGGGCTTCGGCAAGCGCAGCTGGCGCTATGCGATGCTGGTCAAGGACGGCGTGGTGCAGAAGATGTTCATCGAGCCGGAAGAGCCGGGCGACCCGTTCAAGGTGTCCGATGCCGACACCATGCTGGCCCACATCGCCCCCGGCGCGCGCAAGCCTGACCAGGTGGTGGTGTTCTCCAAGGTCGGTTGCTCGTTCTGCGCCAAGGCCAAGCAGCTGCTCGACGACAACGGCTTCGACTACATCGACGTGCCGCTCGACAACAAGGTGCGCGGCAAGGTGCTGGGCGCCGTGTCGGGCGAGATGACCGCACCGCAGGTCTTTATCAACGGCAAGCTGATCGGCGGCGCCGAAGCGCTGCAGCAGTACCTGGCCGCCTGAGCCGCAATCAGCTGATTCCCATTCCTGCCCCGATCCACGGGGCCGGCAGTCGCCGGACCCGATGGCGCCGCCTTGCCCGATCCGCGCCGGGCAGCGCCATCCAGCCCGCTGATTGACCCAGCCTGACGCTTCAGAACACAAAGGAACCACCGCCATGACCACCATCCAGACCGACGTCGCCGTGATCGGCGCAGGCACCGCCGGCCTTGCCGCCTACCGCGCCGCGATTGCGGCGGGCAAGCGCGCCGTGATCATCGAAGGCGGCCCTTACGGCACCACCTGTGCCCGCGTGGGCTGCATGCCCTCCAAGCTGCTGATCGCCGCCGCCGAGGCCGCGCATGAACTGCGCCACACCGCGCCGTTCGGCGTGCATGTCGACGGCGAGGTCCGCATCGATGGCCGCGAGGTGATGGCGCGCGTGCGCAGCGAGCGCGACCGCTTTGTCGGCTTCGTGGTGCGCGGCGTGGAGAATATTGCGCCGGCCGACCGCATTCGCGGCTATGCCCGCTTTATCGACACCACCACGCTCGAAGTGGACGGGCACACCACCGTGCGCGCCAGCCGCGTGGTCATCGCCACCGGTTCCACGCCGGTGCTGCCGGCGCCGTTCAAGGTGTTCGGCGACCGCCTGATCGTCAATGACGATGTGTTCTCGTGGCAGGACCTGCCCGGCAGCGTGGTGGTGTTCGGTCCCGGCGTGATCGGGCTGGAACTGGGCCAGGCGCTGTCGCGGCTGGGCGTGCGGGTGCGCGTGTTCGGCGTCAGCGGCTCGCTCGGGCCGCTGACCGACCCGGTGATCCGCGCCGATGCGGCGCGCACCTTCAACCAGGAGTTCTATCTCGATCCCGACGCGCAGGTGACCGACATGGGCCGCGATGGCGACCAGGTGGTGGTGACCTACCTCGACCGCGAAGGCCGCAGCGTGACCGAGCGCTTCGACTACGCGCTGGCAGCCACCGGACGCGCCCCCAATGTGCGCGGCCTGGCCCTGGAGAACACCGGCCTGGCGCTGGATGCGCGCGGCGTGCCGCTGTTCGACGCGCACACGCTCCAGTGCGGCAACGCGCCAGTCTTTATCGCCGGCGATGCCAACAACATCCTGCCGCTGCTGCATGAGGCTGCAGACGAGGGCAAGGCCGCCGGCGAGAACGCCGCCAGCTATCCGCAGGTGAAGCCGCTGGCGCGCCGCGCGCCGATCGCGGTCGTGTTCACGGACCCGCAGATCGCGATGGTCGGCCAACGCTACGCCGAGCTGGCAGCGCGCGGGGAGGACAGCTTCGTCACTGGTGAGGTCAGCTTCGAAGACCAGGGCCGCAGCCGCGTCATGCTGAAAAACCGGGGGCTGATGCACGTCTATGCCGACAAGACCACGGGCCGCTTCCTGGGCGCCGAATGGACCGGCCCGCGCGCGGAGAATATCGCCCACCTGCTGGCCTGGTCGTACCAGCAGGGCCTGACCATCGCGCAGATGCTGACGATGCCGTTCTACCACCCGGTGGTGGAAGAAGGCCTGCGCACGGCGCTGCGCGATGCCGCCGCCAGGCTGGAAGGCTGATCGCGCGGCGATTGCTAGACAGGTCTGTCTGTCATAGTATCGAAGCACAGGCCCGGGGCGGCGCTTCACGCAGCCCCGGGCGTTCTCCTGTCCTCGCTACTCAGCTTGCACCACATGGCAACGCCTTCCGCCCGCGACCGCATCCTCGACACCGCTGCCCGCCTGTTCTACCAGGAGGGTTACCGCGCCACCGGCATCGACCGGATCATTGCCGAATCCGGCGTCGCCAAGATGTCGCTCTACCGGCATTTCGCCTCCAAGAATGCGCTGATCGCGGCGTTCCTGGCGCGCCGGCATGACGAGTGGATGGCGTGGTTCCGCCAGGACGTGGAAGCCCGCCTCACCGAGCGGCCTCGCCTTGACGTGATTGCCGACACCCTGGCCGACTGGTTCGCCCGCGACTTCCGCGGCTGCGCCTTCATCAACGTGGTGGCCGAGGCGGGCGGCGACGTGCAGGCGCACCAGCAGGCCGCGGCCCACAAGGCCGACCTGCAGGCCTTCGTCGCTGATATCGCCGCGCGCCTGGGACTGCGCGAGCCACAGGCGGTGGCTGCGGAGGCGATGTTGTGCATCGAGGGCATGATCGTGCGCTATCAGATGCAGCCGGACAGCGCGGTGATCGAGGCAGGCAGGCGGTTCCTTGGCCGTTTGCAGGGCGAATGAAGGGATGGTCCGGCCTAGCGCCGGGGCAGCATCCGGCGCGCTGCCGCATAGTCGCGCAGCGCCTCATTCATCAGCGTTTGCCAGCCGCTGCCGGTTGCCTTGTAGGCCGCCAGCACGTCGGGATCGATGCGTAGCGTCTGATTGACCTTGCGCTCGCCGACCGGTTTGGCCGGCCTTCCGCGACGTTTCGCCAGTGCATCGGTCTTATCGTCGCCGAGCAGCTCCCGTGCCGGGCGCATCTTCCTGAACTGCTCTGTCGGCACTGACGCCGCATCGGGGTCTTGCTCAATGCCGCGCGCGATGGCGGCGTCCTCTGCCGGGGTGGGGCGGATGAGGTCAGGTTTCCTGTTCATAGTCTCGCAGCTCTCTTGAATTGGCTTTACGCAGGCTGATTGCCCTGAGTACGTCGCCACGCATTGTGAATACCAGGCAATACAGGCGCGCACCAATCGGTCCATAAGCGATGTAACGGGTTTCGCCGTACGGCTTGCGGTCATCGATTTTCAGGAGGGCGTTATTGAAATCCATCAACCCTGCAGCGGCCAGGGACAACCCGTGATGACGTTGGTTGATGGCGTCCTTTGCCAAGTCAAACTCGATTTCCATTCGGATTTACTGTAGCAGCAGAAAATAAGGTAGGCAATATTTTTATGCTACAGCGAAAAAATCGTGGGCGACATCGCACAAAGCGGAAAATCGGTCACGCCAGCACCGAAGACCCACGAAAAGTCCGCACCATATGTCTCGCCTCTGACACATTCAGGTTACAATTCTGCCGTAATAACGAATCATTCCTATTCGTAATCAGAATTTTCCAATTGTGATGCCGCTTCGGCGGCTCCGCCACACTTTGACCCCTGAGTGATGCCTCTGCACCCGAACCGTCGGGCAAAGCCGTGCTTTGCCCGCTCCGCGCTTGTCACCCCCTGCCGTCTTTCCCTTACCACCTTCGTGCTGAGCCTGCAGGCAGGCGGCGTGTTTGCGCAGGCCGGCGAGAGCCCTGTGCCTGCCGCGCCGGCGGCCGCAGCCGCGGCGGAATTGCCGGCCGTCACGGTGCGCGCCAGCAACGACGATGAAACCGCCACTGGCCCGGTCCATGGCTTTGTGGCGAAACGCAGCGCCACCGCCACCAAGACCGACACGCCGGTGATGGAGACGCCCCAGTCGATCACCGTCATCACGCGCGACCGCATGGAGGCGCAGGGCGCGCAGACCGTGCAGCAGGCCATCGGCTATAGCGCCGGTGTCTACGCCGGACCGTACGGCAATGACGCGCGTGGTGATTGGGGCAAGTTCCGAGGCACGGACTTCACGCAGTATCGCGATGGCTTGCTGAACCAGGTCGGCTTCTACAACAACGTGCGTCCCGATGTTTACGCACTCGAGCGCATCGATGTGCTGCGCGGGCCGTCGTCGATGCTGTTCGGGCAGGGCGCGGTCGGCGGCATCCTCAACCTGGTCAGCAAGCGTCCGCAAGCGGAAGCGGCGCGCGAGATCGGGGTACAGTTCGGCAACTACAACCGCAAGCAGGTGCAGGCGGACGTGACCGGCCCGCTCGATGCGGACGGCAAGTGGCTGTACCGACTGGTGGCGCTGGCGCGCGACAGCGACACGCAGGTGGATTACGTGCAGGACAACCGCTACCTGATCGCGCCGTCGCT
The DNA here is from genome assembly GCF_023952475.1 of Cupriavidus sp. WGlv3. Classification (GTDB taxonomy): domain Bacteria; phylum Pseudomonadota; class Gammaproteobacteria; order Burkholderiales; family Burkholderiaceae; genus Cupriavidus; species Cupriavidus phytorum. The sequence continues at coordinate 80,535 of NZ_JALHRX010000006.1, read as the reverse complement.
GACCTGGCGGCCGACCCAGGACACCTCGCTGACGCTGCTGGCCAACTTCCAGCGCGACGTGAGCGGGACTTCGGTCGGTTTCTTCCCGTGGCGCGGCACGCTGACCCCGAACCCGGGCGGGCAGATTCCAGACCATCTGTTCATCAGCGAACCAGGCTTTGACCGCTACACCGCGGAGCAGCAGTCGGTCGGCTACGAATTCCAGCACAAGGTCAACGACACCGTGACGGTGCGGCAGAACCTGCGCTACTCGCACAGCTCGGTCGACTACCGCAGCATTTATGCCGCCGGCTTCAACGGTGCCGGCCATGGCTGGGTGCCGGGCAGCAATTCGCTGCTGCGCCGCACGGTCTACGTCAACCAGCCGACGCTGAATTCGTTTGCCGTTGACACGCAGGCGCAGACCAACTTCCGCACCGGCCCGGTCCAGCACACGCTGCTGACCGGCGTGGACTACCAGCACTCGGAAATCACCGGCAACACCGGGGTGGGCGGAACCGCTGCCCCGCTTGATGTGTTCAACCCGGTCTACGGCAATTTCACGCTACCGGGCTCGCGCGCCCTGAATCCCGCGACGCAGGCGCAAACCGGCCTGTACGTGCAGGACCAGCTGGCCTGGAACAAATGGCTGCTGATGCTGGGGCTGCGCTATGACTGGTCGCGCGCCGCGCAGGACAACACGCCGTCGGCCAGCCGCGACGACAGCGAGCTGACCAAGCGCGCCGGCCTGATGTACCGCTCGGACATCGGCCTGAACCCGTACGTCAGCTACTCGGAGTCGTTCCAGGGGCTGGCCGGGTTCAACAAGGCCAACCAGGCCTTCAAGCCGCTGCGCGGCTCGCAGTGGGAGGCGGGCATCAAGTACCAGCCGCCAGGCAAGAACGCCACGCTGACCATCGCCGCATTCGACATGCGCGAGAAGAACCGCAAGACCGCCGGCGTGGTCAACGGCATTCCGGATTCGGTGCAGGTGGGCGAAGCGCGCACGCGCGGCATCGAAGTGGAGGCACTGGCTTCGCTGACGAACCGGCTCGACCTGATCGCGACCTACACCTACCTGGATGCGCGCGTGATCGACGGCACCCCGGCCGAGGTCGGCAAGAAGCTCGCGAGCACGCCGTCGAACATGGCATCGTTGTGGGCCAACTATCGCTTCAAGCTGTTCGGGATGCCGGGCTTCGTGGCAGGCGGCGGCTTGCGCTACGTCGGGCCCAGCTATGACGGCACCGATCAGAACCGGGTGGGGGGCGTGACGCTGTACGACGCCATGATCGCCTATGACCGCGGCCCGCTGCGGGTCGCGCTGAACGCCAACAACCTGTTCGACAAGCAGTTCCTGACCACCTGCCTCGCGCGCGGCGACTGCTACTTCGGCGCGCGCCGCACGGTGGTGGGCACGGTCACCTATCGCTTCTGAGCTGGGCCGGCGCAAAGAATCGAGCCCCCGGCCGGGGTGGTCGGGGGCCCGATCAGCAACCAGACGCTCGTCGGCGCCCAGCAACGAGTGTAGTCGGGAAAATCGCCATGGCAAGGGTGGGGCGGATCGAGCCCAGCCGCCGCCGCGCCGGTCGCGCTAATCCGCGTCGGGAATGGGCGCTCCCTGCACTTTGGGCGCCGGCTCGGCGTGCAAGGCATCGGCCGGCAACAGCTTCAGGAAGGTGCGCGCGATCTCGGGGTCCCGGCACGCCAGCCAGTCGTCCCAGTGTGCGCGCGGCACGATGACCACGGCGCGCTTTTCGTCGCCCGGCTTGTGGAAGCGCTGCAGCAGCGGGTGCTGCGCCGAATTCACGGTCAGCATGGTGAAGGACAGCGCCTGGTCCGGCCAGCCGCGCCACAGCCCGGCAATGCCGAAGGCCGGCTGGCCGGGCAGCCACACGCGCCAGCGCACCGGCTTGCCCGGCGCCGCACCGTCCGCCACATTTTCGGGGTACGCAAACTCGTAGAACGCCGTGGCCGGTATCAGGCAGAGCTGGCCCTGGCGCCAGTAGCGCGCAAAGGCGGGCCGCTCGCCCACGGTTTCACTGCGGGCATTGGTGGTGTCGTAACGCCGTGCGCCAGGTGGAATGCGCGCGCGCGGCACCATGCCGAACGAGGCCAGGTCGGCGCTGCGTGCACCGCCGTCATCGGCGCGCACGATCGGCGCCGCATAGTCGGGGTAGGTCTCGGCCTTGTACACGCCCGCGGGTGGCTCCACGCCGAAGATCTCCCGCAGGATGCGGCGCTGGACCGGGGCATAGTTGGTGCACATGCGCTGTCTCCCGAAGGTGATGCCCGTATCGTGTGGGGCCGGGGGCGCCGCGTCAAGCGCGCTTCGGCGTCCGTTGATCCGCATGGCAGGGATGGCAAAAACCGTCAGCCGCGCTGGCGGAATCGGTTATTGCCCGATCGGCGCGCCGTGGCGCACACTCTTGCGGCAGCCGTGGCGCGGCCAACGCGCACGGCCACCGACTACAAGGCACAAGCCGGATCCAGGAGACCCCATGCGCGACTACGCCCAAGCTTTTGACGGATTTTCCTATGACGACGCCGTGGCCCGGCAACTGCACGGCAGTCTGGCGGCGATCAACGCCTGCGTCGAATGCTGCGACCGGCACGCACAGCCTGGCCGCATTGCGCTGAACTGGGAAGGGCGCAACGGCGATGCGCGCAGCTGGACCTTCGCCGAACTGCAGGTGCTGTCGGCACAGTTCGCGGGCTTCCTGAAGGCACAGGGCGTGCAGCCGGGCGACCGCGTCGCGGGCCTGCTGCCGCGCAACGCGGAACTGCTGGTGACGATCCTTGGCACGTGGCGCGCCGGGGCCGTGTACCAGCCACTGTTTACCGCCTTCGGCCCCAAGGCCATCGAGCACCGGCTCAATGCGTCGGGGGCAAAGGTGGTGGTCACCGATACGGCCAACCGGCCCAAGCTGGACGAGGTGGCCGGCTGTCCCGCCATCGTCACGGTGACCGGCACCCAGGGGAGCGCGGAGCAACACGCTCTGAACGCGGGCGACTTCAGTTTCCGGGCCGAGCTGGCACGCCAGCCGGCATCGTTCGCGCCCGTGATGCGGCGCGGCGACGACCCCTTCCTGATGATGTTCACCTCCGGCACCACCGGCCCGGCCAAGCCGCTGCTGGTGCCGCTCAAGGCCATTGCCGCGTTTGCCGGCTATATGCGCGACGCGGTCGACCTGCGCGACGACGACGCGTTCTGGAACCTGGCCGATCCGGGCTGGGCCTACGGCCTGTACTACGCCGTCACCGGGCCGCTGTCGCTGGGCCATGCCACCACGTTCTACGACGGCCCGTTCACGGTCGACAGCACCTGCCGCGTCATCCGCAAATACGGCATCACCAACCTGGCCGGCTCGCCCACGGCCTACCGGCTGCTGATTGCGGCGGGCGAGGCCGTGTCCGGGCCGCTGCGCGGGCAGCTGCGTGCCGTCAGCAGCGCCGGCGAGCCGCTCAATCCGGAAGTGATCCGCTGGTTCGCCAGCGAACTGGGCGTCACCATCCACGACCACTATGGCCAGACCGAGCTGGGCATGGTGCTGTGCAACCACCACGCCCTGGCCCACCCGGTGCGCATGGGTGCGGCTGGCTTTGCCAGCCCCGGGCACCGCGTGGTGGTGGTCGACGACGCGCTGCGCGAACTGCCGCCCGGCCAGCCGGGCACACTGGCGCTGGACCTGAAGCGCTCGCCGATGTGCTGGTTCGGCGGCTACCACGGCACGCCCACCAGCGCCTTTGCCGGCGACTACTACCTGACCGGCGATTCCGCGGAGCTCAATGACGACGGCAGCATCAGCTTTATCGGCCGCGCCGACGACGTCATCACTACCTCCGGTTACCGGGTGGGGCCGTTCGACGTGGAAAGCGCGCTGATCGAGCACCCGGCGGTGGTTGAGGCCGCGGTGATCGGCAAGCCCGACCCCGAGCGCACCGAGCTGATCAAGGCCTTCGTGGTGCTGGACCCGCACCATCAGGGCTCGCCAGAACTGGCGGAGACGCTGCGCCTGCACGTGCGCACGCGCCTGGCCGCGCATGCCTATCCGCGCGAGATCGAGTTCGTCGCCGAACTCCCCAAGACCCCCAGCGGCAAGGTCCAGCGCTTTATCCTGCGCAACCAGGAAGTCGCCCGCGCGCGCGAGGCGGCGGGCGCCTGAGTCCCTGCCGGCACGGATGGGCCGGCCGGTGGCGGTCGGCGCCCGCGGCGGACCGCTTCCTATAATGAGGAAGCGGTTGCCGGGGTCCCGGGGGTGAAGGAGGCCGCGGCGCCGCTCCCGCGCGCCTGCAGGCAGGGGCGCGCATCCTTCCATCTCCAGACCAACCGGCGAGGCGACAACATGCAGAGTAGCGAAGCGGTGCTGACGCAGGCGCGCGCAGCCCTGGCCCATGTGCCCTATCAGGGCCATGTCCTCCATCCCACCATCCAGCTGCGGCTCTCGGACGGGGCGCTGATCCTCGAGGGCGAGGTGGCCGATATCGTCGACAAGACCCGGGCCGCGGCGACGCTGCGCCGCGTGGACGGCGTCACCAGCGTGATCGACCACCTGCGCGTGGCCGACGGCGGCGTCCCGGTCGGCGACGGCGAACTGCGCGACGCGGTGTGCGAGCGCCTGCTCAATGCCGTCGAATTCCACAATTGCAAGATTTGCGCACGCGTCAAGGGCAAGCCAGAGGCCATGCGCGAACCGGTCAATGAACGCAACGGCTGGATCGAGGTCGCGGTGCAGGACGGCGTGGTGACGCTGTGGGGCCAGGTGATCAGCCTGTCGCACATGCGCCTGGCCGGCGTGCTGGCGTGGTGGTCGCGCGGCTGCCGCTGCGTCGTCAACGAACTGGTGGTGGCCCCCGCCGAGACCGACCGCGACGATGAAATCACCGAGGCGCTGATGCTGGTGCTCGAGACCGACCCCTTCGTCGATGCCGCCCAGGTCAGCGCGCATACGCAGGACCGCGTGGTCACGCTCGAGGGCTGCGTCAACAACGAGCGCACGCGCCGCCAGGCCGAGCGCGATGCCTGGTACGTGCAGGGCGTGGAGGACGTGGTCAACCACATCTCGCTGCGCCCCTGAGCGCGGGCACGGCACCGGCTATCGGTGCGCGGCGCGCTTTGCAGCGGTATCTTCCATGCGCCAGTAGCGCCGCCGCGCCCGCAGCGCAAAGCGGGCGCGGTAGTCCGACATCGACATGCCGGTGGCGCGCTGGAACAGCCGGCGGAACGCCGCGGCGTCGCTGTAGCCGCACGCCTCGGCAATGGCATGGGTGCCGTGCAGCGTGACCTCAAGCAGCATGCGGGCACGCTCCACGCGCAGCTTATGCAGGTAATCCAGCGGCGTCATGCCGGTGACCTGGCCGAAATGCCGCAGCAGGGTGCGTTCGCTGACCGCCGCCGCCTGCGCCACCGCGGCCAGCCGGTAGGGCTCGGACACATGGTCGCGCAGCCATTGGATGGCGCGGTAGACCGGGCTGTCGGCGGTGCGGCCGAGCCAGCGTTGCGACACCAGCGCCGGCACGCTGCGCTGGCGTTCGGGCTGGAACAGCATCAGCCGCGACGCCGCCTGCGCCAGGTCAGGGTCGTGCAGATGGCCCAGCACGCGCAGCATGAATTCCACCTGCAGCGCGGGCGCCACGCACGAAAACACCTGCCCGTGCACGCTCATGGCCGCGTCGCTGGTCAGATCGCAATGCGGGTACTGGCGCGCCATCCAGCTCTGGAACATCCACGGCGCCCCCACGCTGGCGCCATCCAGCAGGCCGAGCTGCAGCGGCAGCACCATCCCCGACGCGCACGCAGCGATCCAGCCGCCGGCGCGCGCATGGCGCTCCACCAGGCGCAGCGCCGCGGCATCGCGCGGCACCAGTTCGCCCAGCTGCGGCGCATTGCTGGCCAGCAGCGCGGGAATGACCAGCAGCGTACGGCTGCCTGGCACGCGTGCGCGCCGCGTCGACGATACCAATCCCGGCAACTCGGTGGCCAGTGTGCGGCCGTTGGCGCGGCACAGTTGCCAGCTCAGCGTCGGCGCGTCACCGGGGCGCTGCAGGCTGGCCACGCCGGCCACCGTGCGCAGCACGTCGAGCGTGGTGAACAGGCTGCCGGGCATGGCTTGCGGCAGCCACAGCAGGCGCACATGCAGCGGGACGTTCTGTGATGATGGCGCGATGGCGGCGGTGGGGGCTGGCATGCCTTGAGGCGTTCGAATGGTTGAAGATGGATCGGATGCCGAAACGCCGTGGCGGGATCGGCATCCGGATTGGCGATATTGAACCTCCCCATAGTGGCTGGCAAGGACTAGCATCGTGCCGTTGTGCCGCGGCGAACGGCCATGATCGCGGCACCGCCAACAAGACCACACCGAGGAGATTCCATGCCGTTTTCCGTTCGCCACGTTGCCATTGCCGCTGCCCTGACGCTTGCCGGGGCCGGCATGCCGGCCATTGCCGCGCAGCCCGATGCCGCGCTGCTGTCCGCCGCGCAGGCCGCACAGCCCAGGGTCGTGCAGTCGCTCAAGGAGATGGTGTCGATCGAATCCGGCAGCGCCAATGCCCGGGGGCTGGCGCAGATGGCCAGCTACACCGAGAAGCGCCTGCAGGCGCTGGGCGCAAAGGTGGAGCGGCTGCCCGTAGCCAAGGGCCCGGGCACCATGGTCAAGGCCACCTTGACCGGCACCGGCAAGCGCCGCGTCATGCTGATTGCCCACCTCGACACCGTCTATCCCGACAACACGCTTGCCACGCAGCCGATCCGCGAGGAAGGCAACCGGCTCTATGGCCCGGGTATTGCCGACGACAAGGGCGGCATCGCCGTGATCCTGCATTCGCTCGAGATCCTGAAGCAGCAGGGCTGGCGCGACTACGCGCAGATCACGGTGCTGTTCAACCCGGACGAGGAGGTCGGCTCGGTCGGTTCGGCCGAAACCATTGCCACGCTGGCCGCGCAGCATGACGTGGTGCTGTCGTGCGAGCCCACCGCGGCCAAGGACGTGGTCAAGGCCGAGGCGCTGCTGCTGGGCGCCTCCGGCACCGCCACCGCCACCATGCAGGTCAAGGGCCGCGCCTCCCACGCCGGCGCAGCGCCCGAGCGCGGCCGCAATGCGCTGCTGGAGCTGGCGCACCAGCTGCAGCAGACGCGCGACGCGGCCAGCCTGGTGCCGGGCTCGCAGCTGAACTGGACCCAGGCCCAGGCCGGCACGGTGCGCAACCAGATCCCGGAAAGCGCCGTGGCCTATGGCGACGTGCGCACCACGGCCGCCGGTGCCGCCGAGAAGCTGAAGGTGGCGCTGCAGGACAAGGTCAAGACCAGCCAGCTGGTGCCCGACACGCACACCACGGTGACGATGGAAGAGGGCCGCCCGCCGTTCGTCGCCGATGCGCGCGGCCGCGCCCTTGCCAGGCGCGCACAGGAAATCTATGCCGAACTCGACGGCCGCACGCTGGCGCTGGCCGAAGGCACCGGCGGTGCCACCGACGCCAGCTATGCCGCCCGCTCGGGCAAGCCCGCGGTGGTGGAAAGCTTCGGCCTGGCCGGCTTCGGCTATCACGCGCGCGACGAATACATCGAACTGGATTCGATCGTGCCGCGCCTGTACCTGATGACGCGGATCCTGCAGGATATTGGCCGCAACTGAGCCGTCGCCACCGGGCCGGCCCCCGGGCTTTCCCCCATCCCGGCAAAGGCCAGCGGCAGGCCTGCTACAGTGTCATGGCCGCCATGCAGGCGGCCATGACAAAAGAGCTTCCGGGGAGACAGCAGATGAATCGCAAAGGCCTGGTCGACGCCGCCATGGCGCTGGAGGACCTGGCGGCCGGCAATACGCCCGCGCCCGCCCAGGTGGCGGCGGGCGCCGCCGCACTGGAGAAGATCCATGCCGATTTCCCGGCCTGGCGCGACGTGGGCGATGCACTGTTCGGCCTGAAGGCGCTGGCCGGCGGCAGCGGCATGGGGCTGGACGAGAAGGGGCGCCAGCGGGCCGGCCGGCTGGCCGATGTGGTACGCAGCCTGATCGACCAGATCTGAACGCCCGCGCCGCTACAGCATCGACTCGATCGGCAGGATCGAAAGGAACCAGATCCCAAGCCGACGCCACCAGCTGGTGTTCGGCTCGGTGTCGTGGCGGATGATTTCGTCGCCGCGCCGTTCCAGCCAGTAGAGCCGGCCGGTCTCGTCCAGCCTGACCTGATAGGCCGCTTGCGGGACCACGCTGGCGAAGGTGGATTCGATCCGGCCCGCCAGCGCGGGGCTGTCGATGATAAAGCCGAGTTCGGTGTTGAGCATGGCCGAACGCGGATCGAAATTGAACGAGCCCACGAAGACCCGGCTGCCGTCGACCCCGAAGGTCTTGGCGTGCAGGCTGGAGCCCGAACTGCCGAAAGGGCCGGCGCGCTCTTCCTTCTTGCGCGGCGCGGCCGCGCGCCGCAGTTCGTACAGGTCCACACCCGCCTCGAGCAGCGCCTTGCGCCGCTTGGCATAACCGGAATGCACGGCGGCCACGTCGGTGGCCTCCAGCGCATTGGTCAGCACGCGTACCGCGACGCCGCGCCTGGCCATGTCGGTAAAAAAAGAGGTGCCGCCGCTCGAAGGCACGAAGTAGGGCGAGATCAGATCGAGTTCGCGCTGCGGCTCGCCCAGGATTTCGCGCAGCTGATGCACTACCAGCGTGCTGTGCGAGGCTTCGCCCAGCGCCTTGGCGGGGTTGTCGCTGACCATGCGCGTGCTTGCCCACTGGAACTGCAGCGTGCCGTCCAGCATCCGCTGCACGTCGGGCAGTTCACGCACCGCGGCAAGGTAAGCCGCAGCGGCCGGATTGCGCTCGACCTCGCGGGCGTGCCCGACCAGCGCCTGCAGCCGCTCCACGCTGACCGGCGGTAGCAGCCGGTCCACCGGGTAGGCCGAGGCGCTGGACCAGTAGCGGTCGAAATCCTGTGCCACCTCGCCGGCCGCGGGGCCGACGGCAATCACGTCGAGGTCGGCGAACAGCACGCCGTCGGTGGCGCCGAAGTACTCGTCGCCGATATTGCGCCCGCCGATGATGGTGGCAACGCCGTCGGCGGTGAACGACTTGTTGTGCATGCGCCGGTTCAGGCGCCGGAAATCCGTCAGGAAATTGAGTGCCTTGGGGTGGCGGATCACGAATGGGTTGAAGAGGCGCACTTCGACCTGCGGGTGTGCGTCCATCGCGGCCAGCAGTTCGTCCATGCCGGCAATGCCGTTGTCATCGAGCAGCAGGCGCACGCGCACGCCACGGTCGGCGGCCTCATGCAGGGCCTCCAGCAGCAGCGTGCCGGTCAGGTCGTCGCGCCAGATGTAGTACTGCACGTCGAGCGTTCGCTGCGCGGTACGGGCCAGGTGCACGCGCGCGGCGAAGGCGGCGTAGGCGTTTTCCAGCGGGTGGACGCCGCTCAGCCCCGGGTGGCGCGCCACTTCGCCGGCCACTGCCCGGCCCAGCGGCGTGGCCTGGGCTTCGGTCGGGGTCAGCGCAGAGGATTCGGTGCGGGGATGCAGCGGCGGCAGCGCGCAGCCGCCGAGCAGGGCGGCGCAGCATAGCATCAGCGAGCTGGCGCGCAGGCGGCGGTGGGGAACGAAGGCGGCGTCTGTCGGCAATGGCATCAGGGGTCAGGGCGGACCGGTTGCTCACCCCGTGGTTGCGGCGATGCCGCCATGTTGCCATGCCGCGCCGGGGGTGTCGCGATTCACGCAGGCCGGCACGCGGGCGCGCCGACCGTGCGTGCGCTGCTCAGGACCCCGCCACCACGCCGCAGGCAACGCGCCCGCCGGCATTGCCGGTGGGCTGCGTCTTGTAGTCGTCCGGATCCTTATGCACGACCACCGCGCGGCCGATCACGCTGTTGGCGCCGGTGCCTACCGACAGCGACGGCAGCAGCATGCTGACGCGCACGTTGCCGTTGGCATCGGCGGTGACGTTGTTCATGTCGCCGGCATGGTGGTCCGGCATGGTCATCTGCCCGTGGGGCTTGCCGGTCGGGTTGAAATGGCCGCCCGCGCTCATCGCGTCAGGCGCGGAGCAGTCGCCCTTCTCGTGGACGTGGAAGCCGTGGACCGAATTGGGCGGCAGCCCGGTAATCGCGGCGGTCATCATCACGCCGCCGGGCTGCTGCTGGAAGCTAACGGTGCCCGCGGTGTTGGAGCCGCTCTTGGGCTGCAGCGTGGCCGAAGCCCGGGCACCGCTGGTGGCGCCGGTGGCGGACGGCTGGGCCGCGGACGACGAAGGCATGCCGGAGCCGGCGCAACCGGCCAGTGCCATGGTTGCGGCAATGCACGCCGCCAGGGGGAGGAGCACTTGTTTCATCGGAATCCTCTTCTTGTCGTGATTTCGGAAGAAACAGTATAGGTCGGCTGCCGCTGAACCGATTTCCGGTTTTGTCCTACCTGCCGCCGGGCATACGCGCCGCTGGCGGATCGCGCCAGCGCATGTTAGTCACGCAGATCGGCCACGCAAACATTCAGGCCGCCACGGGCAGCGGCTGCTGTGCCGCACCAAAATGCGGATGACGCGAGAACAGCTCCGCAGCCCAGTTCACGAACACCCGCACCTTGGCCGACAGGTGCCGGTTCTGCGGGTACATCGCCGAGATTGGCAGTTCATCGGTCTGCCAGTCGGGCAGGATCTCCACCAGCCGGCCGCTGGCCACATAGGGCTCGGCCATGGCGCGCGAGATGCGGGCGATGCCGTGGCCTTCCAGCGCGCAGCCGAGGTAGACATCGGCGTCATTGGTGGAAATGGCGGAGGGCAGCAGCACCTCGCCGCGCTCGGTACCGCGCGCCAGCGGCCACGGCATTTCCCGGCCGGTGCGGTTGGACAGGAAATTGACCGCCTTGTGCTGTGCCAGTTCGGCCAGGTCGCGCGGCGTGCCGCTGCGGTTCAGGTAGATCGGCGAGGCGTAGAACGCCAGCTGCACGTGGCCGATGCGGCGGGCCACCATGGCTTCGTCCAGCGGAATGCCGACGCGCAGCACCACATCGACGCCTTCCTGCAGCAGGTCGATCGGCTTGCCGTTGATGGTCAGCTCCAGCTTCAGGTCCGGATAGGCCTGGAAGAATTCATGCAGGTGCGGCACCAGCACCAGTTGCGCCAGCCCGGCGGTGGTGTCGACCGACAGCGTGCCGCGCGGCGAATTGTTCTGGCGCGTCAGCGACTGCTCGGCCTCCTCGACATCGGCCAGGATGCGCACGCAACGCTCGTAGTACGCGGCGCCGTCGTTGGTCACGCTGATGCGGCGCGTGGTCCGGTGCAGCAGCTTCACGCCGAGGTGGGTCTCCAGGTTCTGGATCAGGCGGGTCAGCGTGGCCTTGGGCAGGTCCATCGATTCGGCGGCACGCGCAAAGCTGCCGACGTCGACGACCCGGGTGAATGCCTGCATTGATACGAGACGGTCCATGATGAGGTTCCGACGATAGATCCGAAACGGCGCGCCGCCGGCGCTCGTGGCGCACGCGGCCTGTCTTGTTATTGTGATGGGGAGTCTGCCGGCTGCTGGCACTGGGTGCGCGCTGGCTGGGCGCGATGCCGGCATGGGTACAGTCAGGCGTCCGGCGCCGCAAGAATCCTGCCCGCGGGCCGGGCGCGCAACGGCCTGGCCAACCGCCGCGCGTGCCGAGAGCGGGAGTGAATCACAAAATCCAAGACCTTGTCATGCGTGGGGATTTCATTTTGCAGACAGATGACAGGCCGGTTTGCGATTATTCCAATCCCGGAACAGTGCATTGGCGATCTCTCGCTTTATCCCATCCTCGTCAATCACCATAATCCGTTGCATCGCAACACTCAAGCGCATTGTCCATGCCGTGCGCCGATGCCATGTCACAGAAGCCAGGCCAACGCTCCGCAGCCGCCAGCGCCGCCAATGCCCCCGCGGCAGCCGGGCCGGGACAGGCGCGCGTGGCCGAGCACACGGTGACCAGCGACGGCCGCGAGATCCTGGTGCGGGTGTGCTATCCGCCGGGCTACCCGGCACCGGGCATCGACAGCGCCGCGCTGCTGCCGTGGCTGGTGTACCTGCACGCCGGCGGCTTCGTCGACGGCGGCCTGGAGCACGCCTGCCACCTGGTGCAGGACCTGGCCACGACGGTGCCCGCGGTGGTGGTTACGCCGGCGTATTCGCTGGCGCCCGACCACCCGTTCCCGGCAGCGCCCGAGGATGCGCACAGCACGGTGCAATGGGTGTTGCGCAATGCCCGGCGCCTGAAGGTCGACAAGACCCGCTTCGCGCTGGTGGGCGAGGAAGCCGGCGGCAACCTGGCGATCGCGCTGGCGCAGATGCTGCGCGACCGCGGTACCGCCCAGCCGCGCGGCCAGTGGCTGATCCGCCCGGTGACCGATCCGTGCCTGCAGCACGCCTCCTGCGCCGGCTTTGGCGGCGGCACGGTGCCGATGGAAACGCTGCGCCGGCTGGCCGACAACTATCGCGACTACCTGCCGACGCCGGCCGATACGGTGCATCCGTATGCCGCGCCGGCGCTGGCCTCGCGCCTGGCCGGGCTGCCGCCCACGCTGGTGCAGGTGGCCGAATACGACGCGCTGCGTGCCGAAGGCGAAGCCTTCGCCGGGCGCCTGGGCAAGGCCGGTGTGCCCGCCCAAGCCATGATCATGCCCGGCGCCTGCGGCGACGGCGTGGAAGAGGCCCATGACAGCTGTCAGGCATGGGTCGACGAAGGGGCGCGGTTCCTGCGGCGATGTCTGGCCGTGGCCGACGCTACCTCACCTTGACTGAACGCTGCGCTGGCGCCAACGCCAGCCGGCCTGGAGCCAGGCCCGCCGGCTGAGCCGCTCCAGACAACCGCCAGCCGGCTCTGTTTCGGCCAGAGCCAGGACCGCAGCGCGCGCCGTGATGCGCGCGGTCCCAAGTCCGACCATCAGTTTGACCATGGTTCCGATCCGCCCGCGCGGACCGGCAGGCGGCGTTCGGCCATTTGCTTTTCCGGTTGAAGAAAACCCGATCCAGGAGTTTGAGAAATGCAGCAGCAGAAGCGACGTACCCTGATTGCCCTCGCCATCGTCGTGGTGCTCGGTGCCGGCGTGGCCGGTTCGATCCTGCGCCCGTGGCACAGCGGCGAAGCCCACGCCAACACGCCGCCGCCGGCGCCGGCCATCGAGGTGGCCGCGGTGGTCGGACAGACCATCACCGAGTGGGATGAATTCTCCGGCCGCCTGGAAGCGGTGGACCGGGTCGAAATCCGCCCGCGCGTGGGCGGCACCATCGACGCCGTGCACTTCCGCGAAGGCGCGCTGGTGAAGAAGGGCGATCCGCTCTTCACCATCGACCCGCGGCCTTATGCCGCGGAGGTGGCACGCGCCGAGGCCGCGCTGGCCGCGGCGCAGGTGCGCGCGGCCCACGCCAAGAGCGAAGGCGAGCGCGCCCAGCGCCTGCTGGACGACAACGCGATCTCGCGGCGCGAGTTCGACGAGCGCATCCATGCCGCGCGCGAAACCGGCGCCAACGTGCGCGCCGCGCAGGCGCAGCTGGAAACCGCGCGTCTGAACCTGGCCTACACCCGCATCACCGCGCCGGTGTCCGGCCGCGTGTCGCGCGCCGAGATCACGGTCGGCAACCTGGTGGCGCCCGGCGTGGCAACGCCGCCGCTGACCACCGTGGTGTCGGTGTCGCCGATCTATGCCAGCTTCGAGATCGACGAGCAGAGCTACCTGCGCTACACCGCTCCCGGCGCTGGCGGCGGACAGGCCAACCTGCCGGTCTTCCTGGGCCTGGCCAACGAAGACGGCCACCCGCACCAGGGCAAGATCCAGTCGGTCGATAACCGGCTCGATACCCGCAGCGGCACCATCCGCGTGCGCGCGGTGTTCGATAACGATGACGGCCGCCTGCTGCCGGGCCTGTACGCCAAGGTCAAGATGGGCGGCGGCGCGCCGCATGCGGCGGTGCTGGTCAACGACCGGGCGGTCGGCACCGATCAGGGCAAGAAGTTCGTGCTGGTGGTCGACAAGGCCAACAAGCTGGTCTACCGCGAAGTCGAGCTGGGGCCCAACTATGAAGGCCTGCGCGTGATCCGCAAGGGGCTGAAGCCGGGCGAGAACATCGTCGTCAACGGGCTGCAGCGCGTGCGGCCGGGCGACACGGTGCAGCCCAAGGCGGTGACCATGGCCTACCGCAGCGAACTGGAACCGCGCCCGGCAGCGCCCGACCGCAAGCAGGCCGCGAGCGAGAAGGGCGACGCGGACGTGAAGCCGGTGAGTTAAGCCCGCACACCCTGCGCCCCTAGTTTTGCATCGTCCCCAGGCTATTGATGGTGCCCGCCACGAGCGGGCCGCCAGGGGAGCGCTTTTAGCAGAGACCAACATGAATCTCTCAAAATTCTTTATCGACCGCCCCATCTTCGCGGGGGTGCTGTCGGTGCTGATCTTCCTGATCGGCGCCATCTCGATGTTCAAGCTGCCGATCTCGGAGTACCCGGAAGTGGTGCCGCCGTCGGTGGTGGTGCGCGCGCAGTATCCGGGCGCCAACCCCAAGGTGATCGCCGAAACCGTGGCGTCGCCGCTGGAAGAGCAGATCAACGGCGTCGAGGACATGCTGTACATGTCTTCGCAGTCCAACAGCGACGGCCTGCTCACGCTGACCGTGACCTTCAAGCTGGGCACCGACCCGGACAAGGCCCAGCAGCTGGTGCAGAACCGCGTCTCGCAGGCCGAGCCGCGGCTGCCGGAAGACGTGCGGCGGCTGGGCATCACCACGGTCAAGAGCTCGCCGGACCTGACCATGGTGGTCCACCTGGTCTCGCCCAACGACCGCTATGACATGACCTACCTGCGCAACTACGCGGTGATCAACGTCAAGGACCGGCTGGCGCGGCTGCAGGGCGTGGGCCAGGTGCAGCTGTTCGGCTCGGGCGACTACGCCATGCGCGTGTGGCTCAACCCGGAGAAGATGGCCGAGCGCCAGCTTGCCACCGGCGACGTGATCAAGGCCATCCGCGAGCAGAACGTGCAGGTGGCGGCCGGCGTGATCGGCCAGTCGCCGTCGCTGCCGGGCGCAGACCTGCAGCTGTCGGTCAACGCGCAGGGCCGCCTGAGCACGGTGGAAGAGTTCGGCGATATCGTCGTGCGCACCTCCGCCGACGGCGCCGTGACCTACCTGAAGGACGTCGCCCGGATCGAGCTGGGCGCGTCGGAATACGCATTGCGCTCGCTGCTCGACAACAAGCCGGCGGTGGCGATTCCGATCTTCCAGGCACCGGGCTCCAACGCCATCCAGATCTCGGATGACGTGCGCAAGACCATGGAAGAGCTGAAGCAGAACTTCCCCGACGGCATCGACTACAGCATCGTCTATGACCCGACGCAGTTCGTGCGCCATTCGATCGAGGCGGTGACGCACACGCTGTTCGAGGCGATTGCACTGGTGGTGCTGGTGGTGATCCTGTTCCTGCAGACCTGGCGCGCGTCGATCATCCCGCTGCTGGCGGTGCCGGTGTCGATCGTCGGTACCTTCGGGCTGATGCACCTGTTCGGCTTTTCGATCAATGCGCTGTCTTTGTTCGGGCTGGTGCTGGCGATCGGCATCGTGGTCGATGACGCGATCGTGGTGGTGGAGAACGTCGAGCGCAATATCGAGGAAGGGCTGACGCCGAAGGAGGCCACCTACAAGGCCATGCGCGAGGTCAGCGGCCCCATCATCGCCATCGCGCTGACGCTGATCGCCGTGTTCGTGCCGCTGGCCTTCATGACCGGCCTGACCGGGCAGTTCTACAAGCAGTTCGCGCTGACCATCTCGATCTCGACCATCATCTCGGCGTTCAACTCGCTGACGCTGTCGCCGGCGCTGTCGGCGCTGCTGCTCAAGAGCCACGACGCGCCCAAGGACTGGCTGTCGCGCTGGATGGACCGCGTCTTTGGCGGCTTCTTCAAGCGCTTCAACAAGTTCTTCGGCCGCAGCGCCGAGAGCTACGGCCGCGGCGTGAAGGGCGTGATCCGCCGCAAGGGCTCGGTGTTCGGCGTCTATGCGGTGATGCTGGCGCTGACCTGGGGCGTGTTCCAGCTGGTGCCCAAGGGCTTCGTGCCGGCGCAGGACAAGCAGTACCTGGTGGGCTTTGCCAAGCTGCCTGACGGTGCCACGCTGGACCGCACCGAAGACGTGATCCGCAAGATGAGCGACATCGCGCTCAAGCATCCGGGCGTGGAATCCGCGGTGGCCTTCCCGGGCCTGTCGATCAACGGCTTCACCAACAGCCCGAGCGCCGGCATCGTGTTCGCCACGCTCAAGCCGTTCGAGGACCGCAAGAGCGCCGAGCTGGGTGGCGCGGCCATCGCGGCCGATCTGAACCAGAAGTACGCGGCGATCCAGGACGCCTTCATCGCGGTGTTCCCGCCGCCGCCCGTGCAGGGCCTGGGCACCATCGGCGGCTTCAAGCTGATGATCGAGGACCGTGCCGCGCTGGGCTATGACGCGCTGTTCGAGGCCACCAATGCGTTCGCCAACAAGGCGCGCGCCACGCCCGAGCTGACCGGCATCTTCAGCAACTACCAGGTCAACGTGCCGCAGCTCGACGTCAGGCTGGACCGCGTCAAGGCCAAGCAGCTGGGCGTGCCGGTGACGGATGTGTTCGACACGCTGCAGACCTACCTGGGCTCGGCGTACGTCAATGACTTCAACAAGTTCGGCCGGACCTACCAGGTCAAGGTGCAGGCCGACGCGCCGTTCCGCGCCCATGCCGAGGACATCCTGCAGCTGAAGACGCGCAACGCCGCCGGCGACATGGTGCCGCTGTCGTCGCTGGTGCAGGTCAGGCAGGGCTTCGGTCCGGACAGCGTGGTGCGCTACAACGGCTTTACCGCCGCCGACATGAACGGCGGGCCCGCGCCGGGCTTCTCGTCGGGCCAGGCGCAGGCCGCCGCCGAGCGCATCGCCGCGGAAACGCTGCCCAAGGGCATCAAGTTCGAATGGACCGAGCTGACCTACCAGGACATCCTGGCCGGCAATGCCGGGATCTGGATCTTCCCGCTGTGCGTGCTGCTGGTGTTCCTGGTGCTGGCTGCCCAGTACGAGAGCCTGACGCTGCCGCTGGCGGTGATCCTGATCGTGCCGATGAGCCTGCTGGCGGCAATGACCGGGGTGTGGCTGACGCAGGGCGACAACAACATCTTCACGCAGATCGGCTTTATCGTGCTGGTGGGCTTGTCAGCGAAGAACGCGATCCTGATCGTCGAGTTTGCGCGCGAGCTGGAGCATCACGGCCGCACCGTGGTGCAGGCCGCGATCGAGGCCAGCCGCCTGCGCCTGCGCCCGATCCTGATGACGTCGTTCGCGTTCATCATGGGCGTGGTGCCGCTGGTGATCTCCACCGGCGCCGGCGCCGAGATGCGCCATGCGATGGGCGTGGCGGTGTTCGCCGGCATGCTTGGCGTGACCTTCTTCGGGCTGTTCCTGACGCCGGTGTTCTACGTGGCGCTGCGACTGCTGGCCACGCGTGGCCAGCGCCGCGCGGCGACGCAGGAGCAGGGCTCCGCCCGCCTGACCGCATCGGCTGAATAATGGTGATCAACATGAATGCCCCTGCAATGTCGACAACAAACTACTGGTTGCCGAAACTGGCGACGCTGGCCGCCGCGCTGATCCTGGCCGGCTGCTCGCTCGCGCCGACCTACAAGGTGCCGGAGACGGCCACCGTGCCGGCCTTCAAGGAAGCCGAGGCGGCCCAGGCCGAAGGCGCGCAATGGAAGACCGCGACGCCGGCCGAGGGCCAGCATCGCGGCGAATGGTGGAAGATCTTCGGCGACGCCGAACTGGACCGCCTGATCGCAGCCGCCGGCGAGTCCAACCAGGACCTCGCCATCGCCGCGGCCCGCCTGAAGCAGGCGCGCGCCTTCACCGGTGCCACCGAGGCGGACCTCTATCCGCAGCTGAGCGTGGGGCTGGACCCGACCCGCTCGCAGCCATCGGCGGCCTCGCAGGGCCTGCCCGACGGCACCCGCGTGCCGCCGCAGACGGTGCTGAAGGCGCGCGCCTTCGCCAGCTATGAGCTGGACCTGTTCGGCCGCGTCGCGTCCAGCGTCAACGCCGCCCGCGCCGAAGGCGAGGCCGCGGAAGACCTGTACCGCTCGGTGCAGCTGGCGCTGCAGGCCGACGTGGCGCAGGCGTATTTCGCGCTGCGCACGCTGGACAGCGAGCGCAACCTGCTCAACGCCACCATCAGGCTGCGCGAGGATGCGCTGTCGCTGCTGAAGAAGCGCTATGACGCCGGCGAGACTACTGACCTCGACCCCGCCCGTGCCGAGGCGGAACTCGGCACCGCGCGCGCGGACCTGGCCGGCATCGAGCGCCGCCGCGCCAACCAGGAGCATGCGCTGGCGGTGCTGACCGGCGTGCCGCCGGCGGCGTTCTCGCTGCCGGCAAAGCCGTTCGATGCCGCACCGGTGGCGATCCCCGCCGGGCTGCCGTCCGAGCTGCTGGAGCGGCGCCCGGACATCGCCGCGGCCGAGCGTCAGATGGCGGCGGCCAATGCGCGCATCGGCGTGGCCAAGGCGGCGTTTTTCCCGCGCATCACGCTGACCGGGTTGTTCGGCTTTGAATCGGCCGACCTGTCCAACCTGTTCAAGTGGTCCTCGCGTACCTGGATGCTTGGGCCGCTGATCGGCTCCAGCATCGCGCAGACCGTGTTCGACGGCGGCCGCAACAGTGCCAACCTGGCCGGCGCCCGCGCCGCCCACGAGGAAACGGTGGCAAGCTACCGCCAGACCGTGCTGGTGGCGTTCCGTGAGGTGGAAGACAGCCTCGCGGACGTACGCTGGCTCAGCCAGCAGGCCGGCGCGCTGGACAGCGCACTCGGTGGCGCCAGGCGCGCGGCGCGGATTTCGCGCAGCCGCTATGACGCGGGCGCAGTCGACTACCTGACGGTGATCGATGCCGACCGCACCGTGCTGCAGTCGCAGCGCGAGGCCAACCAGGTTGCCGGCCTGCGCGCGGCTGCCACGGTGTCGCTGGTGCGCCGGCTGGGCGGGGGCTGGGGTCCCCTGCCGGAAACCGTGGCCGCGGCGCCCGCGCCCGCGGCCGAGGGCGCCGCCGCTCCGGTGGCGCGCTAGGCCACGCACGGGACTGGCGCGATGCCGGGCAGTCACTACACTGTAAGCATCGCGCCATGCGCAAGGGATGCACGGGTGCGTCCTGGTTGCGTCCGGTCCCGCCGCCATGCTCCGACACAGGAAACTGCTCTGGGGATTTATCTTTGCCGCAGTCACCGTGGGCCTGCTGCTGGCGCCGCTGCCATGGTCTGACCGCACCGCCGTCCATGTCGAGGTGGTGATCGCGCGCCCGCTGGCGCAGGTCTTCGACTATGTCGCGACGCCGCGGCACTGGCCCGCGTGGCATCCGGCCTCGCTCGGCGTCGCTGGCGCCACCGACCACCCGCTGGAGCGCGGCGAACGCGTCGCCGAGACCTTCATGGCGGCGCAGCGCGGCGGCGTGGTGGTCTGGACAGTGATCGAAAGCCAGCGGCCGCGCACGTGGTCGATCGAGGGCGTGGCCGGCGGGCAGCGCGTCGGCACCATCACCTACCGGCTGACGCCTGCCATCACCCCCTCGCTGACGCCGGCGGCCGAACGCACACGCTTTGAACGCGAATTCCGCTACCGTTCGCCGACGCTGCTGTTTGCGTTGATCAACCGGCTGATGCTGCGGGAGCAGTTGCAGGCGGAGTCCACCGAAGCCCTGCGCCGGCTCAAGGCCGTGCTCGAAACCGAGCCGCCGCCATCGCCGCGTGCTGCCTTGCGCGGGGCACCGATCCGGCCTAAGTTGGAGCCATCCCTCATTGCATCCAGCGAGGCCCGTATGCCGTTCCAGCTGCAATCGACCGCATTTGCCCCGGGCGGCGAGATCCCGGCACAGCACACCTGCGAGGGCGCCGATATTTCTCCGCCGCTGGCCTGGACCGGCCTGCCGCAAGGCACGGCAAGCCTGGCGCTGATCGTCGACGATCCGGACGCACCTGATCCCGCCGCGCCGAAGATGACCTGGGTCCACTGGCTGCTCTACAACCTGCCGGCCGATGCCGCCGCACTTCCCGCCGATATCGCCAGCGCCGGGCTGCCGGCCGGCACGCGCCAGGGGCTCAACGACTGGCAGCGCACTGGCTACGGCGGCCCGTGTCCGCCGATCGGCCGGCACCGCTATGTCTTCAAGCTCTACGCGCTGGATGTGGCGCTGCCGGACATTGGCCAGCCGGACAAGCCAACCCTGGAGCGGGCGATGCAAGGCCACATGCTGGCCAAGGCGGAACTGATCGGCACTTACCAGAAGTCGAAACGGTAGCCGGGCACGCGCACGGCGCGCCGAGCCCTTGCGTTTGCCGATATTGCACAATACCGGCTTTGCAGATCTTGCATCGACCGGAGATACCGCATGGCAAAGCAGGGCGCACTGGGCCTCAGGAGCATTGCGTTGTTCGAGGCCGCCAAGGGGCTGCTGGTGATCGTGGCCGGGCTGGGCCTGGCCGCACTGCTGCATCGCGATGCCCAGGCCCTGGCCGAAGCCATCATCCAGCGCTGGCATGTCAATCCGGCCAGCCGCTATCCCACCATCTTCCTGTCGCTGCTCGAACATCCCGACAATGCGCGCCTGTGGGCCATCGGCGCATCCGCCGCGGCCTATGCGCTGCTGCGCTTTGCCGAGGCCTACGGGCTGTGGCGCGGGCTGGCCTGGGGCAACTGGCTCGGGGTGTGGTCGGGGGGCATCTATATCCCGCTGGAACTGTACGAGGCCCTGGTCCATCCCAGCTGGCTGCATGGCGCGCTGGCCGCGGCCAACCTGCTGGTGGTGCTTTACCTGGCGCGCGGGCTGCTGGCGAAATCGACCACCAAAGGGTCGTGATCGGAGGAGCGGTACGGGCCGGGCGCATAGAAGCCGGGGGCGGCGCCGGAGCCCGGGGCCGGGGCATAGGCGAAGGCCGCGGGCTCGTCGGCATTGATATGCCATACATGCACGGCAACGACGTGGGCCGCGGCGGTAGCGTCGGCGAGCACGTGGTCCAGGTAGCCGGCCTGTGCCGCGTAGACGTAGCTGTAGGCGTGCGGGCCGGCAAAGCGCGCGACCAGGTCGGCGTAGCCGCGCCGTGCCAGTAGCCTTATCGGGTCCTCCATCGCGTAGCTGTTCAGGTCGCCGATCACCAGCACGCCCGCGTCGGCGACGCCGGTCGGCGCGGTGCCGAGCCAGCGGGCCAGGGTGTCGGCGGCCTGCACGCGTGCCGGGTTCCAGCAGCCCTGGCCGTCGCGCTGGTCGGTTTGCGCGCCGGCGGCTTCGACACAGTTCTTGGATTTGAAATGGTTGACCACCACCGTCACCGGCGCGCCACCCGCCGCGGCACGGAAGGTGGCCGCGAGCGGCTGGCGGCTGCGCTCGCCCAGCCATGTGGTGGCCACCCGCCCGGCGGGCAGCGCGGTGCGGGCGTTGTACAGCAGCCCGACCGCGATGGCATCGGCGCCAAGCGCAGGGGTGCCTGGGTCGGCCACGCGCCAGTCCGGGCCCAGCAGCGCGGCCAACTGGCGGATCGCGCCGGTCGGGCCATAGCCATTGTTCTGGACTTCCATCAGGCCGATCACGTCGGCGTCCAGGCCGCGTAGCGCGGCCACCAGCTTGGCCTGTTGCCGTGCCAGCGCTGCGCTGTCCTGCGCGCCGCGGTTGTCGGATGCATCGAAGCCCCCGCCGTGGCCGTCGCCATTGAAGTAGTTCTGCAGGTTGAAGGCCGCCACGCGCAGCGCGGTGGCGGGATGCCGCGGCGGCGCCGCGGGGCGCGGGTTGGCGCGCTGGTAGACCGGTGCGCCGGCACCATGCACCGGTTGCAGCCGCCACTGTCCGTGGCGTCGCTCCAGCACGCCCTGCACGCCAGTGACGGTATCGCCTGCGCGTACCGGATGGTCCGCTGACAGGCGCGGGGGCGGGTAGGGCACCACGGCGGGAAACTGGCGCGTCGAGCCATCGTCAAGTAACAACCGGTTGCGGGCATTGGCCGCCGCGGATTGCTGCGCAGCCGGTCCCGGCAGGGCCTGTTGCGTGGGCGCGATGGGGCGCCCATGGCTCAGCACCAAGGTGCCATACCGGCCGAGTTCATGGGTATCGCTGACGGTCAGCACCTGCGGCAGCCGCACCAGCATGCCCTCCAGGGCGGCCAGGTCGGATTCGCCGGCAAGCGGCAGCGTCAGCGTTGGCGGCGTGACGGACAGCCCCCGCGCGCAGACGACGGGCGCGCCTGACAGCACCAGTTGCTTTTGTCCGAATTTTTCTTCGATCTTTCCGGACACACGCACCATGTCGCCGACATTGGCCCGGGCGCGCGGTGCGTAGACAAAGAGCCCTTCCGAAAGACCCGGCCGATGCACGCGCTGCGTGTCCGCGGTCTGCAGGAAGAAGCCGCGCAGGCCGCCGTCGCCGCTGAAGTCTGCCGTGACGATGGCCTGTATTTCGATCACGCGCCCCGCCAGCGGCGAAGCCTGGCCGGCGCTGCGGATGTCGGCAAGCGCGGTTGCTGGGCTGCCGCATGGCTGCATTGCAGCATCCGCGCCGGAGGGCAAGCCCATCAGCCAGGCGAGGTAAAGGATGGACAGCGCAATGCTGCATTCAGGCAGGGGCAGACGCATGGCGGTTTCGGCAGGTCGTGGCAAGGTGGACGATGCTAACCCCCGCTTGTAACGGAATGCTTGCCGCAGGCATGTGACGCCGCGATCGTGCTAAGGTAGTAGAGACCCGCAGGTACCCGACCGGCGCCGGCATCCACCTCATCGCCACGACGACATGATCAAGGAAATCGCGCAAATCACCATCAAGCCCGGCATGGACAAGCAGTTCGAGCAAGGCGTGAGCCAGGCCACGCCGCTGTTCCTGCGCTCGCACGGCTGCCACGGCGTGCAGTTGTTCCGCTCGATCGAGCAGCCGGACCAGTACACGCTGGTGGTGGACTGGGAAACCGTGGACGACCATATGGTCCTGTTCCGCGAATCGCCCGAGTTCCAGCAATGGCGCGGGCTGGTAGCGGAAACCTTCGCCGCGCCGCCCAACGTGCACCACGTGTCCAAGGTCCTGTAAGCGCGCGCCATGAACACCCGGCCCGAACGCCCCCGCCATTTCTCGATGCTGCGTGAGTTGCAGCTGGCCGACGTCTTCACCCTCGGCAACGCGGCCTGCGGCATGGGGTCGGTGTTCTTTGCGATGTTTTACGTGGCCGACCAGCAGCTGTCGCATTTCTATACGGCGGCGGCGCTGGCGCCGCTGGCCTTTATCTTCGACGTGCTGGACGGCCGCATCGCGCGCTGGCGCCACGCGCATTCCGCGCTGGGGCGCGAACTGGATTCACTGGCCGACGTGATCTCGTTCGGCGTCGGCCCCGCCACGCTGGCCTTTGCCGCCGGCATGCGCGGCGGCTGGGACCTGGCGGTGCTGATCTACTTTGTCTGCTGTGGCGTCAGCCGGCTGGCGCGCTTCAATGTCACCGCCGAATCGCTGGCGGCCGGCAGCGACAGCGGCAAGGTGGCGTACTTCGAAGGCACGCCGATCCCGACCAGCGTGCTGCTGACTGCCGTGCTGACTTGGTGCGCGTCGCAAGGCCAGCTGGGCGGCGAACTGCCTGGCGGCGCATGGGTGCTAGGCCCCGCCGTGCTGCATCCGCTGGTGCTGCTGTTCGCGCTGTCGGGCACGCTGATGGTCAGCAAGACGTTGCGTATCCCGAAGTTCTGATCCGCCGGCGGATTCGCGCCCGGCCTCGGGCCGGGCCATGACGCGGGTGCCTGGTCCGCCATATCAAGGCCCCTTAATGCGGGTTCTGGACGGCCGCCGCGTCTCCCGCTTCGGGATCTGCTGGCCGCGTGATGACCTGGCCGTTGCGTGCTCCGCTGTGCGCGCCGTGCCGCCAGGTAATGGCGCCGTTGACGATCACGGTGTCGATGCCTTCGGCTGGCCGGGTGGGGGTTTCGTAGCTGGCGGCATCGCGCACGCTGGCCGCGTCGAAAATGACGATGTCGGCATGGTTGCCCACGGCGAGCGTGCCGCGCCGGTGCAGGCCGAAATTGCGCGCCGTCAGCCCGGTCATTTTCCAGACCGCCGTCTCCAGCGGAAACAGGCCGACCTCGCGGCAGTAGTGCCCCAGCACGCGCGGGAAGGTGCCCCACAGGCGCGGGTGCGGGCTGGCGCCGACGGGGATGCCGTCGGAGCCGATCATCGTTTCGTCAAAGGCAAGGATGCGCTGGA
The DNA here is from genome assembly GCF_023952475.1 of Cupriavidus sp. WGlv3. GTDB lineage: Bacteria > Pseudomonadota > Gammaproteobacteria > Burkholderiales > Burkholderiaceae > Cupriavidus > Cupriavidus phytorum. The sequence continues at coordinate 56,355 of NZ_JALHRX010000006.1, read as the reverse complement.
CGTCGTCCTCGTCCATCTGAAAGTAGATCGCGGTGCCCGGCTGCAGGCGGCGCGCGGCTTCGTCCTTGGGCACGCCCCATTCCCTGGCGATGTCGTCAAGATCGCGGCCGGCGCATTCGGGGTGCGGCTGGCTGGCGGCGATCAGCACCCGGCCGTCGAGCATGCCACGATCGGTGCGGATCATGGTCGAGCCGGCCGTGTACGGGTAGCAGTCGAGTGACACGCACTGGTGCTTCATGGCCTCGCGGATATAAGGCAGGGTCACCTGGCTCTTGCCAAAATTGGCCTGCCTCTGCACCTTGTGGTGCGATACCACCACCGGCACGCCGAGCTCGCGGCCGATGCGGAAGGTCTCGTCGAGCGAGTCCATGACATGGTCGGACTCGTCGCGCATATGCGTGACATAGAGCGCCTTGCGGGCACTGAGCGGCCGGCAGACCTCGATGATCTCCTCGGCCGTCGCCATGGCGGCGGGCGGGTAGAAGGTGCCGGTCGACAGGCCGATCGCGCCGGCTTGCATGGCCTCCTCGACCAGCGCCTGCATGGCCGCGATCTCTGCGGCATCCGCTGGCCGGTCCAGCGCCGTCATGGTGACCGCGCGCAAGGTCGAATGCCCGACCATGGCGGCCAGGTTGACCGAACTCGGCGCGGCGCGCAGCGCGTCGAGATAGGCCGCAAAGGTGGTGAAGCGGCCTTCCGCCGGTGTGTCGATCAGGCTCAGCGGCATCGGCAGGTCCATGCCGGCACGCAGCGGCGCGGCGCTGATGCCGCAGTTGCCGGAGATCACGGTGGTGACGCCCTGCGACACCTTGAACGGCATGGTGGGTTGCGACAGCACCGCCTGGTCATCATGCGTGTGCGCGTCGATAAAGCCAGGGGCGACGACCAGGCCGGTTGCGTCCAGCACACAGTCGGCCGTGTGCCCGGCGAGGTCGCCGATCGCCGCGATGCAGCCGTCGCGCACGCCGATATCGGCGCTGAAGCGGGGTGCCTTGCTGCCGTCGATCACGGTGCCGCCGGCAATCAGCAGGTCATAGTGCGGGGCGTGTGCAGCGATGGGGTCGGACATGGGATTCCTTTACTGGACTGGAGCGTAGTGGTCAGCGGAAATGGCAGGCCACCAGGTGGCTGCCGGTGGCAGACGGCCGTTCGGCAAGCATGGGGGCCTGTTCCTTGCAGAGGGCTTGCGCATGCGGGCAGCGCGTGTGGAAGCGGCAGCCCGGTGGCGGATTGGCCGGACTGGGGGGATCGCCCTGCAGCAGCAGGCGCCGGGCGGGCATGCGCGGATCGGGCACCGGCACGGCGGAGAGCAGGATCTCCGTATAGGGATGGCGCGGCGCGGCGAACAGCGTGTCGCGGTCGGCCAGTTCGACGATCTGGCCGAGGTACATCACCGCGACCCGGTGGCTGATATGGCGCACCACGGCCAGGTCGTGCGCGACGAACAGGTAGGCGATGCCAAATTCGGCCTGCAGGTCCATCAGCAGGTTGACCACTTGCGCCTGGACCGAGACGTCGAGCGCCGACACCGGTTCGTCGCAGACGATCAGCTTTGGCTTGAGTGCCAACGCGCGCGCGATGCCCAGCCGCTGGCGCTGCCCGCCGGAGAACTCATGCGGGAACTTGCGCACGGCTTCAGGCCGCAGGCCGACCTTGCTGAACAGCCATTGCACGCGCTCGTTGCGCTCGGCCCGGGACTGCTGGCCGAAATTGCGCAGCGGTTCGCCGACGATCTCGCCCGCCGTCAGCCGCGGGCTGAGCGAGGCGTAGGGGTCCTGGAAGATGATCTGCAGGTCGCGCCGGCGCTGGCGCATGACGCTTGCCGGCAGGCCCAGCAGTTCTTCGCCGTCGAGCCGCACCGAGCCTGACGTCGGCTCGACCAGGCGCAGCACCGACTTGGCAGTGGTGGTCTTGCCGCAGCCGGATTCGCCGACCAGCGATAGCGTCTCGCCGCGCTCCACGGTGAAGGACACGCCGTCCACCGCCTGGATCGGCGGCCTGGGTGGTGCCAGCCAGCGCCGCGATGCGAGGTAGTGTTTCGTGAGGCGGTCGACCTTGAGCAGGGGCGTTGGCGTGGCGGAGGTCGTGCTCATGCGATGGCTTCCTGGGCGGGTGGGTTGCACGCGAGGCGGTCTTCCTCGACCGCGAAGCAGGCCACTGCATGGTCGCCGCCGTGGCGCGTGAGTTGCGGAATTTCGCGCGTGCAGCGCGCGTCGGCATGCGCGCAGCGCGCCGCGAAGTCACAACCGCGGCGCGCCTCCTGTGGCGATGGCACCAGGCCGGGGATTTCGGCCAGGCGCCGGCTGCTGGTGTTCATCGACGGCATCGATGCCATCAGGGCGCGGGTGTAGGGGTGCAGCGGGCAGTCGAACAGCTCGGTGACGCTGGCCTCCTCGACTTTGCGCCCGGCGTACATCACGATCACGCGGTCGCAGCATTCGGCCACCACGCCCAGGTCGTGCGTGATCATCACCACGCCCATGCCCAGTTCCTGCTGCAGGCGGCGGATCAGGTCCAGGATCTGGGCCTGGATGGTCACGTCGAGCGCCGTGGTGGGTTCGTCGGCGATCAGCACCTCGGGATTGCAGGCCAGCGCCAGCGCGATCATCACGCGCTGGCGCATGCCGCCCGAAAGCTGGTGTGGATGCTCGTTGACGCGGCGTTCGGGCTCGGGGATCTGCACCAGCCGCAGCATTTCCACCGCGCGTCTGAGTGCGTCGGCGCGGCTCGCGCCCTGGTGCAGCTGCACGGTTTCGGCAATCTGGCGGCCAATCGTCAGCACCGGGTTCAGCGAGGTCATCGGCTCCTGGAAGATCATCGAGACGCGATTGCCGCGGATGCGGCGCATCTCGCGTTCGCTGAGCTGCAACAGGTCCGTGCCGCGCAGCCGCACCGCGCCGCGGATGCGTGCCGGTGGCGTGGGCAGCAGCCGCATGATGGACAGCGCCGTCACGCTCTTGCCGCAGCCTGACTCGCCCACCACGCCCAGGGTCTGGCCGGCGCGCACGGTGTACGAGACGCCGTTGACCGAGCGGGCCGGCCCGGTGAGCGTGTCGAAATGCGTATGGAGGTTTTCCACTTCGAGCAGCGGCTCGCCCGTGGCCAGCCTGACATGGGACATCGTGCGCGACATCGTGATGGTCATGGTTGCGCTCCCGGATTCAGAGTTGCCGCGCCAGGCGCGGATCGAGCGCGTCGCGCAAGCCGTCGCCAAGCAGGTTGATGGCCAGCACGGTCGCGGCCAGCAGGATTCCCGGATACAGGATGATGTGGAAGGCCACGGCCACGAAATTGCGCCCTTCGGCCATCATGTTGCCCCAGCTCGGCGTCTGGGCGGGCACGCCGACGCCGAGGAAAGACAGGGCGGCTTCGGTCAGCACGGCGGTGGCGGCCACGAAAGTGGCCTGCACGATCAGCGGCGCGACCATGTTGGGCACCACGTGGCGCATCAGGATGACCGGCAGGCGGGTGCCGACGGCATGCGCCGCCTCGACGTAGAGCTGCTCGCGCAGCGTCAGCGCCAGCGAGCGCACCAGCCGCACCACGCGCGGGATCTCGGGGATGGTGATGGCGATGATCACCGCGGACAGGCTGGCCTGCGTAACGGCCATCAGCGCGATCGCCAGCAGGATGCCCGGGATTGCCATCAGGCCGTCCATCACGCGCATCACCAGGGCGTCTGCCCGGCGCACGAAGCCCGCGACCAGGCCCAGCAGCACGCCGGACACGGTTGCGAGCAGCCCGACCGACAGGCCCACGATCATGGATACGCGGCCGCCCCAGACCGTGCGGCTGAACACGTCGCGGCCCAGTGCGTCGGTGCCAAACCAGTGCTCGGCCGAGGGCGGCTGCATGCGCGCCAGCGGGTCGATGTCCTGCGGGTCGACGGTGGCAATCCAGGGCGCGCCGATGGAGAGCGCGGCGATCAGCGCCAGCAGCAGCGCGCCCAGGACCAGCGTGGGGTGCTTGCGCGCCCAGTGCCAGCGCGGCAGCACGAAGGGCGCATGGTCGGGTGCCGGTACGGCAGGTTCGGTCGCGGGCAGGGAGGGGGTCATGTCAGCAGGTCTCGCGGCGAAAGCCATCAGTACTTGATGCGTGGATCGAACAGCCGGTAGCTGAGGTCGATCATCAGGTTGATCAGCACGTAGACCCCGGCGGAGACCAGCAGCACGCTCTGGATCACCGGGTAGTCGTGGCGCTGCACCGAGTCGACCACCAGGCGGCCGACGCCCGGGATCGCAAATACGGTCTCGGTCACGACCACGCCGCCGATCAGCAGCGCGATGCCCATGCCGACCGTGGTGGCGATCGGGATCGCCGCGTTGCGCAGCGCGTGGCCCAGCACCGGCAGCACGCCCAGGCCCTTGGCGCGCGCAGTGCGGATGTAGTCCTCGTGCAGGACTTCCAGCACGGTGGCGCGGGTCATGCGGGTCACCAGCGCGATATAGACCAGCGCCAGGTTGACGCAAGGCAGCACCAGGCTGTGCAGCCACGCACCGGCGCCGTCGGCCAGGCGCGCGTAGCCCTGCACCGGGAACCACGGCAACTGGATGGCGAAGGCATAGACCAGCAGGTAGCCCACCAGAAACACCGGCAGCGAGAATGCCAGCACCGCGAACAGCATCACCAGCCGGTCGACCCAGCTGCCGGCGCGATACGCGGCCAGCGTTCCCAGCGGCACCGCGACGAGCAAGGTCAGCACCATGGTCAGCGCGGCGACGGAGACGGTTGGCTCCAGCCGCTGCGCCAGCAACTGGGCCACCGGCACCTGGGTAAAGATGGAGGTGCCGAGGTCGCCGCTGGCGAGCCGGCCGAGCCACAGCAAGAATTGCCGCCACAGCGGCTGGTCCAGCCCCAGCACGCCACGCAGCCTGGCGATGTCGTCGACGGTGGCGAGGTCGCCAGCGATCAGCGCCGCCGGATCGCCCGGCGACAGGTGGATCAGCAGGAAGACCACCACGGCCACCACCGCCATCACGGGCAGCGTCGCGGCCAGGCGTCGGAGCAGGTAGCCCATCTCGTATCTCTCCTGGTGTTCGTGATTCGTGGTTATTTGTCGAGCATCCAGACCGTGGGCATGCCGGCCCACATCCTGTCGATGCCCTTGAGGCTGGCACGCGCCGCGAAGGCCGCCGTGTACTGGCCGGCGTTCACATAGGGCACGGCCTCATAGGCGCGCTTCTGGAAGGCATCGAGCAGTTCCTTGCGTTTCGCTGGCACGGTCTCGCGGATCCAGGCCGTGCGCAGCTCGTCGAGCGGCTTGTCGCAGGGCCAGCCTGGCAGGCTGGTGCCGCAGGCGGCGCCGAGGTAGGCATTGGTGATCGGGGAGTCGGCATCGAACTCGCCCGCGACGGTCACGTACATGTTCCAGCCCCCGGCCTCGGGCGCATCCCGCCTGGCGCGGCGCGCGCCGATTGAGGCCCAGTCCATGTTCTGCATGTCGACGTTCATGCCCATGCTGCGCATGGTCTGCGCCGCCATCAGGGCTTCAGCGTTGAGCTGGGGAACGTCGGTCGGCACCAGCAGCACCACCTTTTCGCCCTTGTAGCCCGCCGCGCCCAGCAGCTGCCTGGCACGGGCCGGATCGGCCTTGCGGTACGGCTCGGCGCCGGCAGCGGTATCGTTGCGGCCGCCGCAGATGAAGAAGGTGGCGCAGTAGTTGATGCGCATGTCGAGCGGATAGCCCATGGCCGCGGTGAAGCGTTCCTGGCTCACCGCCTGCAGGAAGGCCTGGCGCACTTTCGGGTTGTTGAATGGCGGATGCAGCTGGTTCATCACCAGCACGCCCTGGTAGGCGCCACCCGAGCCGATCTTGATGCTGGCGTCGCCGCGCAGCGGGGTGATGTAGTCCGGCGGTACCTGTTCGATCAGGTCGACCTCGCCGCGCTTGAGCGCGGCGATCGCGCTGTTGGCATCTGGCAGGTAGAGCCATTCGACGCGGTCGACGCGGGGCTGCTTGCTGCCGGCGAGTCCGCTCGCGGGCTCGCTGCGTGCCACGTAGTGCGGGTTGCGCACGAACACCGCCTTGTTGCCCGGCACCCATTCGTCGCGCTTGAAGACGAAGGGGCCGGAGCCCAGCACTTCGGGCAGGGGCGCGGTAGCGGGCATCCTGGCCAGGCGCTCCGGCAGGATCACCGGGGGAAAGCCAGAGGGCTTGGCCAGCGCATCCAGCACCATGCCAAAGGGCGCTTTGAGCGTCAGCGTGAACGTGCGCGTGTCGACCGCCTTCCATTCGGCGCCGGCTTCGCCCATGGCACGGCCCAGGCTGTCGCGCGCGCCCCAGCGCTGCAGCGAGGCGATTGCGTCCGCCGAGGTAACCGCGCTGCCATCCGAGAACTTCAGGCCGGGACGCAGCGTGAAGCTCCACTGCGCGCCATCCTTCGAGCTGCTGTATTTCTCGACCATCTGCGGCTGCGGTTTGCCCTTGGCATCCTGGGCGAACAGCGTGTCGTAGACCATGTAGCCGAAGTTGCGCGTGATGTAGGCCGTGGTGAAGGTCGGATCGAGGATCTTCAGGTCGGCATGCGCCACGACCTTGAGCGTCTTGGTCTGCGCCAGCACGGGCAGGCTGGCGCCTGCCAGGACCAGGGCGCCCGCCGCGAGCGCGGCGGACAGGGGTCGGTTTGGTGTCATGTGCAGTCTCCGTTTTCTTCGTTGTCGTTGTTGTCGTGATCGCAGTCAGGCGGCCGGCGCTCAGGCCGCGGCGCTGTCCAGGGGCCACTTGGGCCGTTGGATCTTGCGATAGGGCAGGGTCGTGAGGTCAAGCGTGACGGCACCCGGGGCGCCTGCGTAGATCACGTGACTTGCCACTTTGGAGAAGGACGCATAGAAGTGCTGCGAGGACTTGACCACGATGATCTGCTTGCGCGCCAGGTCACAGCCCAGCTGGGTGAACATGTCCGTACCCATGGCCTGGTTGCGCAGCGTGATCAGCACGATGTCGATGCCGTTGGCTGCCACCAGCGCGCAGTGGCCCATCTGCACCGGCGTGTCGGACAGTCCGGTCATCACCATGTCGGGCAGCAGGGCCTTGACCGTGCAGTCCAGGTCCAGCGGGTCGCCTGATAGCGGACTGATCTTGCCGCCGATGCGCATCGGCAGGCGCGCACCCACGCCGGCATCGAAGGCGATGCGCACCGCGATCGGGTCCCACATCGGGCCGACCGCCGCATTGCCGATGCCGCGTTCGATCATCCGGCGCAAGATAAAAGTGGAGTCGCTCGCCGCGCCGCCGCCGGGATTGTCGGCGCCATCGGCCAGCACCACCGGGCCGCCGTCGCAGGCCAGCGCCTCGTCGAGCGAGGTGTCGATGTCCGGGTAGCGCACCATGAGCCCGTCGCGCATGGCGATCAGTTCGTCGGCCAGCTGCCGCGCCAGCGCATCGGCCCTGGCCTGGTTGCCGTCGGCGTAAACCAGCACCTTGGTGCCCATCTCCGGCACATCGCCCCATGAAAACCCATGCGCCACCGACACCGACAGCACGCCGTCGCGCCCTTCCAGCGACTGGATGCGGTCGATGAAGCCGCGCGCCGGCTCGCGCGAGGTGTGGACCGTGACGATCATCTCGCAATCGACCACCGCCGCCACCGGGCGAACCTTGCCTTCCACCGTGGCCGCGCACAGGTCGACGAGTTCCAGCGCGCGTTCCAGTACGTCGGTATGCGGGTATTCCTTGAAGGCGACCAGCACGTCGGCGTACGCTGTCATCTCGGGCGTCAGGTGGCAGTGCGGGTCCAGCTCGGCGCCGATCACCACCTCGGGGCCGACGATGGCGCGCACACGCTGCAGCAGGTCGCCCTCGCAGTCGTCATAGCCATCGGCCACCATCGCGCCGTGCAGGCCGAGCAGCACCATGTCCACCGGCAGCGCCGCGCGCAGGTCGGCCAGCAGTTCGTCGCGCAGGGTTTCGTAGGCATGGCGGGTGGTGGTGCCGCTGGGCTGCGCGCCGGCCACCATGCCTTCGCACAGCTGCCAGCCGCGCTCCTTGCCGCGAATCCGTGCTGCCCACAGCGGCCCTGAGAAAAACGTCATCTGGTCAGGATGCTGGCCGGCCGCGAAGTAGCCGCGATCCCTGAAGGAAGACAGGCCGGTGGGCATCGGCGCAAAGGTGTTGGTTTCGGTGGCGAGGGAGGCACTGAAGACACGCACGATGGTTGGCTCCTGGTCAGTCGGGGATTAACGGTTGGGGAAAGCGCGATTCAGGCCGAAGCGGCCAGGCGGCGCAGGCGCGCGGGCCCAAGCATCTCGGCGCTCAGGCCGAACGACGCGGGATGCGCCGGCACCGGCAGGCCGCGCGCCAGCGCGGCACAGGTCTCGCCCATGGCCGCCGAGGTCTGGATGCCGTAGCCGCCCTGGCCCGCCACCCAGAAGAAGCCCGGCACGGCGTCGTCGAACCCGCCCACCAGGTCGCCGTCGGCGACGAAGGAGCGCAGCCCGGCCCAGGTGCGCGCGGGACGGCGGATCCTGAGCGAGGTCGCGGTCTCGATGCGGTCGATGGCGAGCGCGATATCCATTTCCTCGGGCTGGACGTCCTGTGGCTCGACCGGGTCGGCATTGGCCGGAGAGCCCAGCAGCATGCCGGCATCGGGCTTGATGTACCAGTCCTCGTCGGCGCCGAAGACCATGGGCCAGCCGCTGGTGTCCATGTCCGCGGGCGGCGCGAAGACAAAGGCAGAGCGGCGGCGGGGTTCAATCCCAAGCGGCTGCACGCCGGCCAGCCGCGCGATGACGTCGGCCCAGGCGCCGGCGGCGTTGAGGACCACCGGGGCCTCATATACCGTCCCGCCAGCCTCCACGCGCCAGTGCTCCCGCACGCGTGCCATGGCCGTGACTTCGGCATCGCACACCAGCTTGCCGCCGGCCTGGCGCATGCCGCGCAGGTAGCCCTGGTGGATCGCGTCCACATCCATGTCCGCGGCTCCGGGCTCATAAACGCCGCCGAGCAGTTGCTCCGCGCGCAGCGCCGGTACGCGCTCGCACGCTTGCGCGGCGCTCAGCAGGCGGGCGTCGGGATCCACGGCGCGCACCACGTCCCAGTGCGCGTCAAGCAGATGCTGTTCGCCGGGGCCGGCGACCATGAGCGCGCCGCGCGGCGTGAGCAGCGGGTGCGAGGCAAAACCCGGCGGCGGATCCTGCAGGAAGGCGCGGCTTGCCATCGTCAGCGCGCGGACCTGCGTGGTGCCGTAGCTTTCCATGAACAGCGCCGCGGAGCGGCCGGTCGAGTGGTAGCCAGGCTGGGCCTCGCGCTCGAGCACGATGACCCGGCCATGCGGCGCGAGCCAGTACGCGACGGAAGCACCGGCGATGCCGCCTCCGATGATGAGGTAGTCGGCTGGAATGGGTGAGACGGCGTCAGTCGGGCACATGGATCGGATCGAAAAAGCGCACTTGCGGGGGCGCTCGTGCATTCGGAATTGCGAGGGAGTGTAGGCAAGAATTTGCGGATATGCAAATTGCGGATACGCAAATCTTGCGCTAAGGTGTGCGGCAGGGGAGGAGCCTTTGCGCGGTCTCCTCTGTTAGCATTCCGTCCAACTGAAAAAGGACGCAGGCTTGAAAACACACACCGCCCCGGGACGCGGCAGCGGCATCGGGATCGATGGCGGCGAGTCGCACACGCTCGACCGCGAGACCTTTGGCAAGCGCCTGCGCTCGGCGCGCAAGGCCTTCGGCTGGACGCTGGCGCACCTCGCCGAACTGTCGGGCGTGTCGATCACCACCATCTCGCGCGCGGAGCGTGGGCAACTGGCCCTGGGCTACGAGAATTTTGCTGCGCTGGGCCAGGCGCTGCAGATGGACATGGGCTCGATGTTCGCGGGTGCCGGCGCGAAGACTTCGCCGTTCCGCGGACCTGTCGTGACCCGGGCCGGCGAGGGCGTGACCTACCGGGGATCGTCGCTGACCTATGAATTCCTCGGCACGGAGGCCGTCGGCAAGCAGATGAGCCCGGTGGTCGGCACCGTGCATGCGCGCCGCATCGAGGGCCCCGGTGACTTCTCGCGCCATCCCGGCGAGGAGTTTGTCTATGTGCTCAGCGGCGAGATCGAAATCCATTTCGACAACGGCGAGAAGCTGCACCTGGCGCGGGGCGATGCGTTGTATTTCGATGCCCGCATGGGCCACGCCTACATTAGCGTAAGCCGGCAGCTCGCCCGGATCGTGGGTGTGACCACCAGCGAAAGCAACTTGATGAAGTCGGCCCAGGCGACAAAGGCGGCGGCGGCGCCGAAACGGACCGTCGGCCGGTCCCAGGGGAAAGCGGCCGCGACCAGGGGGAAGGGCAAGGGCTGAAGGGGCCGAGCCCGTGCTTTGGGGTTGCAGGGTGAAGCATGCGTTGCGGAGCCCCAATGTGGTGGTGGATCAGGCGCGCACCGCCTCTGCCGCCGTCGCGGCACGCGCGCGGCTGACCATCAGCGCCATCAGCGCGGCCACCAGGCACGCCGCGCCCGCGGCATACAGCGCCGGCGTATAGGTCAGCAGCAGCGTACGGCTCATCCCCGCACCGAACGCCGCCACGGCCGCGCCGATCTGGTGCGCCGCGAAGATCCAGCCGAACACCATCGGCGCGCGCTCGCGCCCGAACGCCGTGGCCGCCAGCTTGACCGTCGGCGGCACGGTGGCGATCCAGTCGAGACCGTAGAACATCGCAAAGATCGACAGCCCGTACAGCGTGAAGGTGGAGTGCGGCAGCCAGAACAGCGACAGGCCGCGCAGCGCGTAGTACCAGAACAGCAGCTTGCGGCTGTCGTAGCGGTCGGAGAGCCAGCCCGACAGGATGGTGCCGACAAAATCGAATGCGCCCATCATGGCCAGCGCCGACGCCGCCGGCACCGGACCCATGCCGAAGTCGCCGCACAGTGCGATGAAGTGGGTCTGGATCAGGCCGTTGGTGCTGAGGCCGCAGATGAAGAAGGTACCCGCCAAGACCCAGAAGGCCTGGGTGCGCGCCGCGTCGCGCAGCACACGGAACGGGCCGCTCAGCGTGAACGGCGTAGCAGCCTGCGGTGTGGGTGGCACGGCCGCGGTCGCCGGCACTTCGCCGAACGCGGCCAGGCCGACATCGGCGGGGCGGCTGCGCATCAGCCCGAACACCAGCAATGCCAGCACCGCGCACGCCGCCAGCACCGGCATCACGGCCACGCGCCAGCCCATATGCTCGATCAGCCAGGCGGCTACCGGCAGGAACGCCAGCTGCCCCGTTGCGGCGCTGGCCGTGAGGATGCCGATGACCAGGCCGCGCCGTGCGCTGAACCAGCGGTTGGCCACCACGGCGGCCAGCACCAGCGCGGTCAGCCCTGAGCCGACGCCGAGCATCAGGCCCCACGCCACGAAAAGCTGCCACAACTCCGTCGACACCGTGGCCAGCGCCATGCCGCCGGCAATCAGCGCCAGCGCGGCACAGACCACGTTGCGCACGCCGAAGCGGTCCATCAGCAGTGCCGAAAACGGCGCCATCAGCCCGAACAGCGCAAAGCGGAACGCCAGGATCGACGAGATCTGGTCGGTGTTCCAGCCCATCTCCCGGCTCAGCGGCTGCAGGAAGGCCCCGGGGAGGCCAAGCGCGGCCGAGGTGGTGAGCATCACCAGGAAGGTCAGCGCGGCGATCAGCCACGCGTAGTGGATGCCGCGCCGGTCGAGCCGGCGGGAAAGGGCTTGGGCGAACATGGGGCTCTCGTGGTCTCGGTTTCGGTGCGGGTCGGAAAGGGCAAAGGCAGGGCATCCCGCTGCGTTCGGCCGCGGGTTGTCGGTCAATCTTCAGGGAAAAAGTCCGCTACTAGGCGTTGCCGTCCAGCAGATGGGTTCGCACTGCGTTCAGCATCTCGTCGGAGAGCGGATCGCCTTCGGTGGCGCGCGCGAGCGTGAGGGCGCCGACCAGCAACGCCATGCGCACCAGCGCCTGGTCGTGGCGTTGCTGCGGATCGTCGGACGCCACGGTCTGCGCCATGTCATCGATCATGGTTCGCAGCCCTTCGGCATAGGCCTGGCGCACCGGTTTGCCGGCGGGCTCGCGGGCGACATCGACGGCCAGCGCGGCGGCCGCGCAGCCGACGCCTGGGTTGGCGCAATGCGCGGCGGTCAGGTAGGGCTCGACCAGGTTGGCGAGCATGGCCTTGCGGTCGCCGCCGGCGCGCGCGAGGCGGCGCTCCCAGCGCGCGGTCGACTCCTCGAACGCGCGCTTGCAGGCCTGCGCAGCGAGCGCGTCCTTCGAGGCAAAGTGGCCGTAGAAGCCGCCATGGGTCAGGCCGGCGCCGGCCATCAGCTCCGCCACGCTGACCCCGTTCAGGCCGCGCTCGCGGAACAGCCGCGACGACGCTTGTTCGATCGCCTCGCGATTCTTGTCGGTTTGCTCGCGTGATGCGCGTGCCATCTGGGACCTCGGTGGGGAATCAGGCTTTGGCGAAGTTTAGATGACGGGCATAATTTATTCAATAGATGTTGAGCATAATCTATCGAGGGTCGAAGACTTAAATGTGCATACATATGAATGCCTCTTCAGCAGGGTGAAGGGTTTTCCCGTATCGTCTTGCCCTGACGATCGCCATTCGCCAACGGTGCGCCCCCGCACCGCCGACCCCGGACTTGGCGGCAACCGGTAAAGACAGTGTCCAGCACAGCCCCCCTCCAGACCGCCTCCGCGGCCGACGCCATGACCTCGCGCGAGCGTCGCGGCATGGCCGCCATCCTGATCGCCGTCGCCCTCGCCACGCTCGATACCGCCATCGCCAATACGGCGTTGCCATCGATTGCGGCGGACCTGCGCGCCACCCCGGCGGCCTCGGTGTGGGTGATTAACGCCTACCAGCTGGCGATGGTGGCGACGCTGCTGCCGTTCGCCGCGCTGGGCGGCGTGGTCGGCCATCGCCGCATCTACCTGGGCGGCGTGCTGCTGTTCACGGCCGCGTCCGTGGTGTGTGCGCTGGCATGGTCGCTGCCGACGCTGGCGGCAGCGCGCGTGCTGCAGGGCATCGGCGCGGCGGCCATCATGAGCGTCAACACGGCGCTGATCAGCGCGATCTTTCCCACGCACCGGCTTGGCCGCGGGCTGGGGCTGAATGCGCTGGTGGTCGGGGTTTCGTTCGCGGTGGGGCCGACGGTGGCGTCGGTGATCCTGTCGTTCGGCACGTGGCCGTGGCTGTTTGCCGTCAACCTGCCTATCGGCCTGCTGGCGCTGGCGATCGGGCGCGGCTCGCTGCCGCAAACGGCACGCAGCACGCACGGTTTCGATCGTGTGGCAGCGGTGCTCAGCGTGATTGCCTTCGCCGCGCTGATCCTCGCGCTGGGCGAGGGCGGGCAGCGCGCGCCGCTGCACTTGTCGCTGGCCGCGGCCGGGGTCTTCGTGGTGGCGTTCGGGCTGCTGCTGTGGCGCGAGCGCGGCCATCCGGCGCCGATGCTGCCGGTGGACCTGTTCCGGCGGCCGATGTTCGCACTGTCGACGCTGACCGCGGTGTGTTCGTTCGCGGCGCAGGGCCTGGCCTTTGTGTCGCTGCCGTTCTACTTCCAGCACGTGCTGGGTCGAGGGCCGGTGGAGACCGGCTTCCTGCTGACGCCATGGTCCGTGGTGGTGGCGCTGATCGGGCCGCTGGCCGGGCGCCTGTCTGACCGCTATCCGCCGGCCGTGCTCGGCGGCGTGGGCCTGGCGGTGCTCAGCGCCGGCATGCTGTCGCTTGCGATGCTGCCGGCCGATCCCAGCGCGCTCGATATCGGCATCCGCATGTGCGTCTGCGGTGCGGGCTTCGGCTTCTTCCAGTCGCCCAATCTCAAGGCCCTGATGACCAGCGCCCCGCGCGAGCGCAGCGGCGGCGCCAGCGGCGTGGTGGCCACGGCCCGGCTGCTGGGGCAGGCCACGGGGGCGGCGCTGGTGGCATTGTGCTTCGGCATCGCCGGCGACCACGGGCCGGGTCTGGCGCTGGCGTTGGGCGCGGCGTTTGCCGGCGCCGGTGCCGTGGCCAGCTGGATGCGGCTGGCGGCTGCTGCGCCGCGGTCGTAGCGGCGCGGGCCCGCCGCTCGCTCCTTCAGTTCAGGCGCGTGATCCGGTTCGGTGCGCCCGGACTGACCGGGGATTTCGCCCTGAAATTTCTTTCGAAGACATCGATATCGACCGGCCCGGCTTGCTGGTTCGCGCCTTGCGTCAGCACCGTGAAATTGTCGCCGCCGGAGGCCATGAAGTTGTTCACCGTGACGCGGTAGCGCTTGGCCGGGTCGATGGCGACGCCGTTGAGCCGTAGCGATGCCGGGTCGACGCGATTGCCCTGTCCCGCGGCGGCGCCTGCCGGCTTGCTCGCGTCCCAGGTATAGGTAAAGCCGCTGGAAACCTGCAGCACGCGACCACCCGCAGGTTGAGGCGCCTCCCATTGCTGTTCCAGCAGGCGCAGGATCTGCGCGCCGGTCAGGTCCATCGTCACCATGCTGTTGCCGAAAGGCATCACGGCATCGAGCTGCCCGAACGTGGTCTGGCCATTGGTGGCGGTGTCGTACGTCAGGTTCTGGCGCAGCCCGCCCGGATTGGTGAAGGCGATCACCGCCGGCCCGAACGACGCATCGGACGTGCCGGCCAGGTAGGCATCCGCCACCAGGTCGCCCAGTGCCGACTCGCCCGCCGCAGTCTGGGTGCGATCGATGCTCGCGGTGATGGCGCCCACCACCGCGTTCTTGATCGGCGCCGTCAGTTCGACGTAACGCCTGACCATCGCATCGACCACGCTGTCCTTCGGCAGCACCGTATAGCCGGCAGGCAGCGGGATCGGCTTGCCCTGGCTGTCCTTGATCACCAGATCGTTGACCGCCACGCGGTTGTTCGCCAGCTTGGAAGCGACCCGGCGCGTGGCCGGATCGATGGTGATATCGATTTCCGTGGCCAGCCGGCCGTAGAAGCCCGTCTGCGTCAGCAGCTTGCCGTCCGGCCGGGTGCAGACATAGTCCTGGTGGGTGTGGCCGCTGATCACGATATCCATGGCGGGATCGAGCTTGTCGGCGATCGACACGATGGCACCGGTCAGTCCCGGGCAGCTCTTGTCATTCACCGTGCCCGCCGTGGTCGACCCGCCTTCTATGCCTGACTGCCGGTCGGGTCACCTGGTCTCAGTCCGCATTCAAGGCTCCTTTAACTCGGCCTCAATCTGCCCACAATTATGTCTTTGCGAACAGCCAGCGTATAGGTTTTCCCTCGTGCATTGGTAGCGGCGCCCCCACTTCCATCATAATGCTAATCTGCAAATCATGCTCAGCAAGCCATTTACCGGATTTGGTTGCTGGCTGCCCTGTTTCGGCCCAGATAAGAGGATCGGATGTGTCGGTGACCTTCTTTTGTTCGCGCCGGATAGGAGTATCTGGCTTAAGAAATATATAATTGTGCTCTTCATTGGGCACAGTACCGTCTTCATAGCGGTTGTCACGCCAGAGCAGGCGCCAAACCGTATTGACTTCTGGATTGTCGTCTTTCGTTTCCAGCGTTGCCTTAGGAGCAATAGAGTCGCCGTGTAGATAGTTCATGCACCCCGTGATTGCGAGAGGCGGCCCGGTAACGGTTTCGCTAAAAAAAAAATGGCTCAGAACCTGAGATTTTCGTGCTTCGACTGGCTCCCAGATTCCTGAATGCGGCACCGGCTTACCAGTTGCCACCAAAATTGGATCTTTTAGATCCGGAACCTCTGGTAGAAATGAAGGAAAATGCCTTGTCGGTAGATGTTGCTGTAGCCAGACGCCGTACACCGTATATGCAGCGTCATCGAGGTTCTGGCTTTCGAGAATATCCGGGGCACATTCTGCCCATGCATCGGTAAGTTCGGTCAGAGTATCGTGAAACGCAGTCCATCCCGGCGTATTGCCCTCATCAATCGGTGGATGTTCACCCCAATCGATGCGCATCAGGTAATTCACCCAATGTGAGAGAGATTGGTTGGCCATTGCGAATTCCCCATTGGCATCGTATTTGAAAACTCGCCTATCGCCGCGCTTTAGTCGCAATACGGCCTCTTCGCAATGAGCAAAGCCGTGGAGAATCCGAAGGTAGTGTGATTCGGATACTCTTGTAGAGTTTTCCACTCCCACCTTGCTAGCTAAGCGTCGGCAGTTTCCGCCGCATTACACCAGGCTTCGTAAAAGGAGTAAATCCGGTTCCATGCAGTATAGGAACTGGCCTGCTTGAGCCAATAGAATATTTGCCTGCGCTCATGGTCCGAAGGCAGCATCACTGATGCATTAAGATTGTTGTAGCTAGTCATTGGCTGATCGCGACTTCTCGATTTTCCTTCGTTGCCCGCTCACGTGCTCCCAGTCGTAGAGTTTGTGTCGCCCCAAGTCCGAGGGTTTTGATGTAACCTCAAATCCCGTTTGCATCTTTCCACCCGGTTGGCATGACTTTAAACGTAGATTTATCAAGAAAGAAGAACGCTTGGGTGGCGCCGCCGGGTAGATATTGAGGAAGATCTTTTCCCCTCTGTTCGGACACCGTACCGACCACAGCCTTGGGTCCAGATTTTTCTCCAATCTGACCAACTACTACATATCCATCACGATTAAATTCATCGAGCACAGCGGCGCGTTCCCGCCATTCCTTTGCGCTCTTAGGTGCTGAGCCGAGTCCCCACCATGCTCCGCCAGGATAGCTCTTACCAATCTTGACGTTGTGAGTCATACTCTCAGGACCGAAGAGGCGAAAAATGCTTTCACCCTGCCTTAGGCTGCGGTTTACCATGCGACCACTATATGCGGCAACTGCCGACATGTTTCCATCAGAATCTAATTTTGCTGTTAAATCGGGATATCCCGGCTCTGATCTATAGTATTTATGCAGGCCCGCACCCGTTCCAATAACAGCTGCACCCTAGCTGGGGCAGGGTGCAGTCTGTCGCCTTGATATCCTAGACCCATCGCAATTCGGTGAGTTTGACCCCGGACCAGCGGCCATTACACTTTCGCTAACAACCAACGTGTTGCCCGGCCTTGGTGCATTGGCAATTGCTCTCCCGCTTCAACGGTAATGCTCGTCAGCAAATCGTGCTCTGCCAGCCATCGGCCGGAATGCGGTGCCGGGCTTCCGGTTTCAGACCAAAGGAAGGGATCCTCTGTTGCGGATGACGTCATGTTGGACGTGGATTCCGCCGGATCGGGTCTCAGGAAGACGTAGTCCTGCTCCTCTGCGGGGATGGAGCCATCTTCGTAACGTGTATCACGCCACAGCAGACGCCATGTAACGGCTGTCTGGACAATGTCATCGCCGGTGTCTTGACTTGCCTGAGGTGCAGGTGAGCCCCCATGCAGGTAGTTCATGCAACCTGTAATTTGAAACGGTCCTTTGGGTCTTTGTGGCTTCCTAAATAGGGTAAAGCTATTTGTCTTCGGGGCGTCAACCGGTTCCCAAATTCCGGAGCAGGGAATTGTCCGCCCCGTGTGTACCAGAATATTTTCCTCTGGATCGGGTATCTCCGGTAGGTCCGTCGGGAAGTGCATTTTCTGGAGATAATCCCGCGTCCAGTTGCCATAGGAGAGCGGTGCTGCTTCATCCACCCATCGGCTTTCAAGGATGTCCGAGCATTCCCCCCATGCCTGTGCCAGAGCATAGAGTGCCGTTCGGAATTGACTCCATCCAGGGGTGTTATTATCATCAATGACCGGATGCTCGCCCCATTCGATTCGAACCACGTAGTTGCCCCAATAGGCATGGGGACGACCCGCCATTGCGAATTCCCCGTTTACGTCATACTTGAAGATTCGTTTGTCGCCGTGCCTGAGGCGCAGTACCCCGTCCTCACAATGGGCGAGACCTTTCAGACATTCTATGTGATCCGACTCGGCAACACTTGAGGATTCTTCCTTTCCACTAAGACTGGCCAGGTGCCTGCAGTTTTCGGCAGCTTCTGCCCAAGTTTCATAGAAATCGAGAATTCTCTTCCATGCGGTGTAGGAACTGATTTGCCTGATCCAGTGAAATATCTGGCGGCGCTCGTGGTCGGTGGGGAGCAAGACCCTGCAATGTCGATTTTTGCTCATGGCGTTACTAAAACTTCCCGATTGTCTTTGGTTGCTCGTTCACGAGCGCCCAGCCGTGCTGCTTGTACAGTGCCCGCACCAGGGTTCCTCGAGTACCCCCACACACCGTTCGCATCCGTCCATCCCGTTGGCAAGATTCTGAAAATCAAGCCATTAGAAGCATCAGTCCAAGTGATCGGCCTGCCGGATTTCATTACGTCAGCGCCAATCCTCTCAAGCTGTGCCGTCACAGATTTGTCAAGAGCGAAGAAGGCTTGCGTCGCGCCACCAGGAAGGTACTGGCCTGCCAGCTTCTGGCCCGTTTGCTCGGAGACGGTTCCGACAACCGCCTTGGGACCAGTCTTGCCGTTGATCCTGGCGGCTACAAGATAGCCGTCACGATTGAATTCATCCAGTACTGCTGCCTGTTCACGCCACGCTCTGGCAGTCTTCGGCGGGGAGCCGAGGCCCCACCATCGACCACCCGGATAGGAGTCACCAATTTTCTGACCATGGGTGGTGCCTCCGGGGCCAAAGAACCGGAAGACTTCTTCACCTTTCTTCAATTCGCGATTTATCATCCTGCCACTGTAGGCCTGAATGGCTGGATAGAACTTGCCGTCGGGCGACTTGTGCTCGGTCAGATTGGGATATCCGGCAGCGGGCTGATATTTGTGCCTCCAAGTTGCGGGGTTGCGCACGACTGCCTCGTTCTGCTTCCATCCGCCCTTAGCGGATCGCACAGGCAGGGCTCCGTCCTCAATCAGCCGCGCCTCATCCGCCCGAGTAACAATGCGCTCGCCAGTCGCCACTTCATGCAGCGTCTTCCTGCTTGTCGCCTCACCCCCTGAGCGAACGTAGGCTTGAATCTCCCGCAGATACTGATCCAACTCCTTGATCGCCTTGGGGATCATCTCATTTCCCTTGGCCTTGAGCTGGGTAACGCCGTGGCGCAAGGCATCAACTCTCCGCGCCAACCCTGAAGGCAGCATGGCACCACCCTTGGCCTTAGCCTTGCCAAGCACGGTATAAAGTGTGTTCATCAGGGCGCCAAACCTTTCCAGAATCGCAGCCTGATGGTCAGCGAAGCGCAGCTTCAGCAGCCATCGTTCGGCATTCTTGATGCCGATTCGATTCAGGAAGGCAATGATTTCATTGGCGCCTTCAAGCAGCTTCGCGGCTCGCGCAGCGCCCTTCAGGGCAGCGGCTTCCTTGCACACTTTGATCAGAATGCGGCCTACGCCCTTGACGACGCCGCCAAAGACGGGGATCAGTGCAACGATGAGCACGACCAGCAGCACCCATTCCCAGGTACTTTCCCGCTTCTCCGGCTTGTCGACCAACCCGATAACGACGGCGATGATATCGCGGACAGCAGTGACATCGCCGACCAGTGGAATCATGCCGATGACGGCATCGACAAGTATCTGCGAAAAGCTTGCCTTCTCATTGAAGGCGCCCTGGACAGTGCCCCACGTCCAGCTTCCGACATCGGCACAGATGGCACGAAAGCGGCTCAATGTGAGCCCGCCTGGCGGGCTTGTATTAGCAACTGGAGGCATACGTACGTCTTTCTGTGGTGAACTAGACGGACTTCTCTTCCGCATCTGACGGAGTGGACAGATATTTGTCCACCAAGCCGGCAAGCGTCGTTTCCGTGGGATTAGGGTCGTGATTGGGCGTCGGTGTCTTGTCTTTGCGTTCGAAGGCGCCTGGCATCGGGCCGAAGCTGACCTGCACGGGCCCCGGAGGAATGCCTTCAATGACGGCGCGTCCCTGCGCATCGAGTGTTCCCTGACGTTGAGAGCCGTCAGCCAACTTCGCAAAGTATTGGGCGCCTGCAAGGCCTTCGTCGTCGTGATATCGGTGATCGAGCATTAGCGTCGAGGGCGACATCGCCCCCACCGGCAGCGCCACCAACTCCGCCGGACTCCCCCCAGCCCCCACCAACGGATGCCCAGCCCCCTTCACCGACAACAACCCCGGTGTCTCAAACGTAATCGCATTCCCGTCCAGCACGATCCGCGACGAGCCACCGTGCAGCACCACTTTCTTCTGCGCCAGCACCTCGATGCCGTCGGTCGATGAAGTCACCGTCACCGCCTTGTCCGCCATCACCGCCAGCGCATCGGTGTGGGCCTGGATGGAAACCGGTCCACCAGCCGCAATGGCGCGAATCCCATTGTGCTGGCTGAACAGGCTCACGCCCTTGGCCGCGGCCGCGGCGACGGTGTTGCCGGCGCCGACATGCCAGTCTGCCTGTGCCAGTCCCAACAGGTGGCGTCCGGCAAAGATGCTGGTGGTGGCCTGCGTGGCCAGCGCAATCGAGCTGGGCGATTCCGCGACGAGCCATGGTTGCCCGAAGTGCTCGGCAGCGGTGCCGGTATCCGGGCGCGTGGCGTCCTGCTCGTTGACGCGGTCCGGATAGCTGCCGTCCTGCTGCGGATCGATGGCCTTGGTCAGCGGTTCGAAAGCGGCGATGGCTCCCAGCGGCAGCGCCTGCTGCGAGGTGGCGGCATCGGACAGGCGCTGGGCGGTACGCTCGGCGGCGGTGATTTGTCCGCGGGCTTCGCGGATGTCGAGCATGGTGCCGGCGGCCCTGGCCTGGACCGTGGTCGACAGCAGCAAGCCGTTGCCGGCGCGCACGATGGCCCAGGCGTCGGTGCGCAGTTCGGCGCCGGTGCCGCGCCAGGCGCCGCGTTCACCGCTGGCGGGGGCCTGCGCGATGACGTAGCCAAGGTTGAGCTGGGTGTCGGCGGCCGAACTGGCCAGGCGCATGCGCAGCTGGCCGGTGTTGTCGTCGACGATCCACTGGTTGTAGCCGCCGTCGCCAAGGTTGTGCGAATGCCAGCCGGACAGCGCTGTGTTCAGCGGGGCATCGGTGGTGGGCCAGGGCAGGGCGTCCTGTTCGTTGTGCAGTTGCGCCACCACCATTGGGCGGTCGATGTCGCCATCGAGGTAGGTCAGCATGACCTCGGTGCCGGCGCGGGGGAGGTGATGCGCGCCCCAGTTGGGGCCGGCCGCGGCCGTGGCCACGCGCACCCAGGCGGTGACCTGGCTCAGGTCGTCCTGGGCCGGGTCGGCGGCGGTGTCGGCTCTGGGGTCGGCCATCGGCGCACGCAGCCAGGGCAGGCGCACGCGCACGCGGTGATCGCGCTCGGTGGTCAGCGGGGCCCCGCCTTCGGCGATGACGACGGCAGGCTGTCCTTCCGGTGCGGTGGGCTTGGGCGAGTACACCGGCACGATCGGGGCATCGGCGCGCACGGCTTCGAAGCGGTTGCGGTAGCTGCCCGCCTCGATGTCGGACAGGCCCAGCAGCAACGCCACCTCGGCCCCCAGGTTGTTGGCCGCTTCATGGCGCACGGCCAGCGTGACGAATTCGTTCGCGGCGGTGTCGAAGTGCCCGGTCAGCGTGAAGCGTTCACCGGCGCCCAGGGCGCGGACGCTGCCTTCTCCCTCGTAGCGCAGGTAGCGGCTTTCATGCGCTTGCGCGCGCAGCTGCGCGGCGCGGCGGGCGGCGTCGGCGTCGGGGAAGCGGTACGTGCCGCGCGATTCGAAGGACTCCAGCGTCGGCCATTCGCCCAGGCTTTCGCTGCCGGCGTCGCCGGCGGTGGCGGCCAGGGACTTGTAGTCCCATGAAGCGACGGTAACGGCGTTGGTGCCAGTGGCGGCCTGCAGCGACCAATGGTCGATGGCATCTTCGCGCTCGGTGGCGTCGCTGCGGTGGAAGCGGATGCTGGGCTGCGCGCAGGCGGGGCGTTCGGCCTGGTTGTCGAAGATCACCAGGCAATGGCGGGACTGGGCCTTGTCGTCCTGGCCAGACGCCTCCGCGTTGTCCTGCTGATGCTCGAAGCGATAAGACAGGCCTTCTTCCGCCAGCAGCCGCGTGACAAAGGCAAGATCGGTTTCGCGGTACTGGCAGCAGACCGAGCGCATGCGCAGCGGCTGGCTCACCGCCGTGCGGAATTGGGCCAGCGGGTAGTCGGCCAGCACGTCTTCGACGATCTCCAGCGCGGTCTTGTCCTGGTAAACATAGCAATCGGTGCGCGCGCGCAGGCGATCGAACCAGGTCCCCACTGTCAGCCGGTAGCGAGCCAGGCCGCCGTCGCCGCCGATGGCCGCGCAGCTCTGCACATAGCCGTGCCAGGCGCGGCGCGTGCCGTCGGCCAGCATCAGCCGTAGCGTGATTTCCTCGGTGGCCAGGCGCGCGGTGTCCAGGTGTGCCGACGGGCTAAGGCAATCGATCTGCAGCTGGAACGGTGTGCAGACACCCTCGCGCGCGACAAAGCGCTCCACTACCAGGTCGTCGGCGGTAAGCGCCGTCTCCAGCGTGATCTGGCGCGTGCGCTGGCCCAGCAGCCCGGACAGGGCGGCCATCGCGGATGACGGGTAAGAGGACAAGGGCTTCATCGGAGCAGGGTCGCGCTAGAGGATTCGGCATGCGGGCCTGGATACGGCAGGACCGCCTTCGATGGCATCAACGCGGCATCAAGGCAGCGAGATGGTCAGGTGCGAATAACGCGGCCCCAGCTTGATCACCTGCGAGTAGCCCTGCAGCGTGTCGCTGGTCTGCGAGCGCAGCGTGGTCGACAGCCCCAGGAAGGCCAGCAGTGCGATCAGTGCAAAGACCGCGCCGAAAATCCACAGCGGGGTTTCGCGCTTGAGTGCGTGCGAGATCTTGTCCGGGATCGGCCATTGCGGCGCAAAGGCGGCGCGCTTGCCCTTGATCGCCGAGATCTCGTCGCCAAGCCGCGCGGTCAGGTATGCCAGTTTCTCGGGCCCTTCGAGGATGTACTTGCCGCGGAACCCCAGCAGCAGGCACATGTGGAAGACTTCCAGCGCCTGCAGGCGCGGCGCGCCGTGCGCGCGCAGTTCTTCCAGCTTGGTGAAGAAGCCTTCGCCGGCCAGTTGCTCGCCGAACAGTACCAGTTGCAGCGGCCGCCGCTCCCACGTGCTGCGGATGCTGAAGTTCGACGCCAGGATGGTCTCGTCGATGGCGGCGCAGAACGCGTACTTGGCATCGAAGATGTCTTCGGCCGCCACGTTGAGCCGCTTGGCGCCGCGCTCGAAATCATCGAGGAAGTCGCGCACCTTCTGCAGGAACTCTTCGGCGCTGCCCGGCTGCTGGCCATTGCGCAGGAGGAACAGCATGAAAAAGCCATCGTAGAGCAGGTCCAGCAGCGTGCGGGCGTGCATGGCGCCGTCGGCCGAGCCTGCGGCGGCGGGAGAGGGCTGGCCGGCCGGCGAGGCGCCGAACAGCGAAGGCGTGGAGGTAGCGCTCATGAGGTCACCGCTATCAGTTCAAGTTTGAGTTCCCGGATGCCGGCCGGGGTGTAGATGGTGATGGTCTGTGCCTGCAGCATGCGGTCGTAAATCGCGCCGCGTGCCTCGATCGCGAAATAGCAAGCGCCCGGACGCACCGGGATCGCGGGCGGCACCTGCGGCGTGTAGGTCAACGGCACGCCCGGCATCGACGACAGCACCAGCTTGTCCACATCGTCCGGGGCGCCAACCTTGAAGCGGCTGGGGATGGCCTCGACCAGTTCGGCCACGGGCATGTCCGCGCTGACCGACAGGTAGAAACTGGTCTTGTCGTCGATCTTGCCGGAATCCAGGCGCCCCAGATGGAACGAGGGACGGGTCTCGTCCAGCGCGATCGAGAAGTAGCGCGTGGAGATGACGGTATCGAGCAGGTCGCGGATGATGCTGTCCAACCGCGCAAAGACCGGGCCCGGACTGTCGTGGTCATAGATCGGAAGATCGGCCAGCGTGTGGCTCTTCGAAAAGGTCATCAGCGCGCCGGCCAGGCGCAGCATCTCCTGGAACAACCGCTCGGGATGCAGTTCGGGATGGTGGAACAGGTGCGCCAGCGCAGCGAAGGAGGCGTTGGCAGTGTGCAGCAGCCAGAACGACGCGATATCGCCCGAGCGGAACTCAATAATGTTCTTGGTGGGTTCGCGATGGAAGCCGTACAGCGCATTGACCTTGGCCTGCAGCGCATCGATCAGCCGCCGCAGGCGCAGGTACAGCACGGCCGACGCATTGATCGACAGGCTGGGGGCGACAAAAGTCTCGTCCAGTTCAAAGCCGCCGGTCGCGGCGCGCCGGATGCGCACGACCGGCAGGGAGATGAACTGGTCGCGCGGCTCGGACTCGGCCACCAGCCGCACCGCCTTTTTCAGGTAAGTGATGGCGGCCGGCTCGGCTTCCGTGAACAGGTCCGACGTTTCGGTCTGCAGGCCGACATAGCGGGACGACAGCGATCCTTCCACGTCGTCGCGGTAGTTGCCGCCGGCGTCGTGCAGCGGCTGCAGCGTCAGGTAGAAGGTCAGTTCCGAAGTGCCGGCGGGAATCGCGTCAAGTACCACCGGCGGTGGCAGCTCGTCGGCCTGGGGCGCGGAATACAGCTCGCCGTCGGGGAAAAACAGCGACAGCTCGGTTACGCGTAGCACCCCGCTGGCGAGCGCATCAGTGTCAAAACTGGCATTGCGCACGCCCCAGCCGTAGGGCTGGATCACTTGCGCGGTGGCGTGCAGGCGCGACTCATGATATGCGTCCTGCCGCTGGAAATGCTGGGGCCGCAGGAAGAGGCCTTCGCCCCACAGAATCTTGGCGGAATAACTCACGTTTGCCTTTGTTGTCCTTGTTGGTGCCTGTCGGCTACGTCAGGTGCGGCAGCCGGCTGCCGAGACCAGGTTCAGATTGCTGCTGGCCGCGGCGCCGGCCGGCGTGATGGCATCGCCCACGGTCAGCGTCATGGCGCAGGCGTGCAGACCGATGGTCACGCCGGACTTTTCGCTTCTGGCGCTGTCGAACGCGAACTTCCAGCGCTGCGGGGCAGGGCTGCGAAACAGCGCCACCACGCCGAAGGTGCCCGCCTCGCGCGTGATCTTTTCCACGATTTCATAGCGCTGGCCAGGAATTAGAGTCATCTCTCTAACTTGTACCAGGTCAGCGCCGAGTGTCTTCTGCTCTCGTTGCGGGTCGATGAAGGTATCGAACGGCGCCTGCAGGAAGCTGGTGGGATCTTTCAGCTTGTAGAGCCGCACCACAATGGCGGCCGGCCGGTTATCGGCTGCTGCATTGAGGTTGTTGCCGGCGTACAGCTTCAGCGGGACTTCGCGGGGCGGCTTCTGTGATTCCGGCAGGTTGGACGGCTTGAGGCCAACAGCCTCCAGCGCGCCGCTGGCTGCGCCGGCCAGCAGAGTGCCGCCGACCGAGCAGCCTGTCAGCGCCACTATGCAAACGGCCGCGGCCAGGCCCGCGCTCAGCCTGACGCGCTGGCCTGTGACGTGGTGGCGCCGGGCGTGAGCGGCGGGCTCGCTGTACGGCTCCCGACTGAATTCAATTTGTCGCATGACAGAAGTAAGAACTATCTAATTCAGCAGACGGAGACTTATCCGACAAAACGGTAGAGAACTACCAAAAAGTACTAATGCTGACAATATCCGCCGATCTGTTGTCAGCCGTAAGCGGCAGAGTGTACTATTCCGGCCAATTCGGGTTCAACACAGTTCTGACATTATTGGCATTTGGCACTTTTCCCAGACGGAATCCTGCCAGGGCCAGGCCCGAATCGCCCCGCCGCAATCTTGAACTTTCACAGAGACTCGCCGTGAACGACTACAAGCCCAAGTCAGGAATCCATCGCACCCTGGTGATGCTGGCCAGCACCGCCGTGCTGCTCGCCGGCTGCGCAACCTCCAACCCGGGGCCGCAGAGCGATGAGTCGTTCAAGCAGAGCATGTCCGAGGCCGAAGCGGCCCTGGCAAGCGGACAGCGCGAGCAGGCCATCAGCTTGTTCGAGCAGATCGCCAAGAACAACCCGACGCGCGAAGAACCGTGGTCGCGCATGGCGCAAATCGAGTTTGGTGCCGAGCACTATCCGCAGGCGATCGTCGCGGCCGAAGAAGCTTTGCAGCGCGACGCCACCGACCGCAAGGCCAAGAGCGTGCTGGCGGTCAGCGGTCTGCGCGTGGCGCGCCGCTCGCTGCAGGAACTGCGCGCCGACAGCGCCCTGGCTGGCGACGTCCGCTCCGACGCCCAATTGCTGGCCCAGATGCTGCGCGACACCCTGGGCGAGCAAGTGCTGTTCCCCCGCGACAAGAATGCCGCGCCCGTGGCCAAGCCGGTGCCGCGCCGCCGTGCCGCGCCGGCCAAGCCGACCGCCGCCGCGGCGCAGCCGGCACAGCCCGCGGCTGCGGGCGGCGGCAGCGCAGACCCGTTCGGCGCCCTGCGCTGATTCCCAGACCGGATTCCGCCAGATCGGAGAGTAGTGATGGCCAAGAAAGAAAGTGTCCAGAAGCGCCTGCAGAAGGTGCGTCCCCCGCGTGTGCAACTGACGTACGACGTCGAGAAGGGCGATGCCATCGAGCAGAAGGAACTGCCCTTTGTCGTGGGCGTGGTGGCTGACCTGTCGGGCCAGTCGGAAGTGGCGCAGCCCAAGCTGCGCGACCGCAAGTTCGTCAATATCGATCGCGACAACTTCGACGACGTGATGGCCGGCATCGAGCCGCGCGCGGCGTTCCAGGTGCCGAACACGCTTTCCGAGGAAGGCGGCAAGTTTGGCGTGGACCTGAAGTTCCATTCCCTCGAAGACTTCAATCCGGAAGCCGTGGTCGAGCAGATCGAGCCGCTGCGCAAGCTGCTTGAAGCCCGCTCCAAGCTGGCCGACCTGCGCAACAAACTGGCAGGCAACGACAAGCTGGAAGACCTGCTCTCGGAAGTGCTGACCAATACCGAGTCGCTGCAAAAGCTCGGTGCCAATGCCAGGAACGGTGGCGACGATGCTTGATAACCAGTCCGCTACAGTTGCCCAGCCCAGCGCGGCTGTCGGCACGTTGAACCTGCTCGACGAGATCGTCGAGCAAAGCAAGGTGGCAAAGTCGGATTCCGAGCATGCGCGCGCCAAGGACATCATCGGCGAGCTGGTCAGCCAGGTGCTGGACGGCACCGTGGTGGTGTCTGACAACCTGTCGGCGACGCTGGATGCGCGCGTGGCCGAACTGGATCGCCTGATCTCGGCCCAGCTCAGCGCCGTGATGCATGCGCCGGAGTTCCAGAAGCTGGAGAGCACGTGGCGCGGCCTGTCGTACCTGGTCAAGGAGACGCAGACCGGCACGATGATCAAGATCAAGGCCTTGAACGCGACCAAGCGCGACCTGGTGCGTGACTTCAAGACCGCCATCGACTTCGACCAGAGCGCGCTGTTCAAGAAGGTCTACGAAGAAGAGTTCGGCACCTTTGGCGGCGCACCGTTCGGCGCACTTATCGGCGACTACGAGATTACGCGCCAGCCCGAGGACGTGTATTTCATCGAGCAGATGTCGCACGTGGCCTCGGCCTCGCACGCACCGTTCATTGCGTCGGCGTCGCCCGAACTGCTCGGCCTGGAGACCTTCGCCGATCTCGGCAAGCCGCGCGATCTGGCCAAGGTCTTCGATACCGTCGAATATGCCAAGTGGAAGTCGTTCCGCGAATCCGAGGATTCGCGCTACGTTGGCCTGACCATGCCGCGCTTCCTGGGGCGCCTGCCGTACAACCCGAAGGACGGCACCACGGTCGAGGGCTTCAATTTCGTCGAGGACGTTGATGGCACCGACCATGGCAAGTACCTGTGGTGCAACGCCGCCTGGGCCTTCGGCGCGCGGCTGACCGCGGCCTTTGAGGATTTTGGCTGGTGCGCAGCCATCCGCGGCGTCGAAGGCGGCGGCCTGGTCGAGGACCTGCCGACCCATACCTTCAAGACCGACGACGGCGAGATCGCACTCAAGTGCCCCACCGAGATCGCTATCACCGACCGCCGCGAGAAGGAACTGAGCGACCTCGGCTTCATCCCGCTGGTGCACTGCAAGAACTCGGACTATGCCGCGTTCTTCGCCGCCCAGTCGGTGCAGAAGCCGAAGAAGTACAACACCGACAGCGCCAACGCCAATGCCGTGCTGTCGGCTCAGCTGCAGTACATCTTCTCGGTGTCGCGCGTGGCGCATTACCTGAAGGCCATGATGCGCGACAAGATCGGCAGCTTTGCTTCAGCGCAGAACGTGGAGAGCTTCCTGAACCGCTGGATCTCCCAATACGTTCTGCTGGACGATAACGCCAGCCAGGAGCAGAAGGCTCAGTTCCCCCTGCGGGAAGCCTCGATCCAGGTGTCGGAGGTACCGGGCAAGCCGGGCACCTACCGCTCCGTCGCCTTCCTGCGCCCGCACTTCCAGCTTGATGAACTTTCGATCTCGCTGCGGCTGGTTGCGGATTTGCCGAAAGCGGCAAACTCCTGACCGCGATCCCTGCGGGGGAATGCGGGCGCAGTACCTAGCAATGCCAGGAAACTGGCAAGAAGCCTAAATAGCGATTTTCATCGAGGGTCTTTCCATGAAGGATATCTACGTCAAGTTCGGCAGCCCGGCAATCAAGGGCGAATCGCAAGACAAGGACCACAAGGACTGGATCGAGGTCAACACCTGGAAGCACAGCATCACGCAGCCGCGTTCGGCTACCGCGTCCACCGCGGGCGGCCATACCGCCGAGCGCTGCGAACATGGCGAGATGGTGTTCACCAAGGATCTGGACGTGGTCAGCCCGCTGCTGTACCAGCACGTGTCGGGTGGCACCACGTTCGACGAGGTCACCATCGACTTCCTGCGTGCCGACGGTGAAGGCAAGCGGGTCAAGTACCTGGAAATCAAGCTGAAGAACGCCATCCTGGGCGCGGTGGCGGCCAACGTGGTTGCCGAGGGCATTCCGAGCGACAGCTTCACGCTGAAGTACGCTGCCGTGCAGTGGAAGTACACGCAGCAGAAGATCGGTGGCAACCAGGGCGGCAACTCGCAGGGCGCCTGGAGCCTGACCAAGAACGACAAGACCTACTCGGTTTGACGTTCCTGCAGTCAAGCCTTGCCGCGGCAGCGTTGCCGCGGCATTTGCTTGTTCGCTCCCATGAAAGGCTTTGAGCCCAGCCTGCTCGACAAGCTCTTCGACGACGAGCCGCACGCGCCGCTGCCCAGCGCGCTGCGGCAATTGTCGCTGGAGGAGCTGAAGGCAACGGTTGCCCGCGACATCGAGTCGCTGCTGAACACGCGCATCGTCCATGAGGATGCCGATTTCAACGGCTTGCCCGAATGCCGGCGGTCGCTGCTGACCTATGGGCTCAATGACTTCGCGGGGCTGAGCCTGGCCAGCTTCGATGACCGCCAGTACATCTGCCAGTCGTTGCGCAATGCGATCGAGCGCCATGAGCCGCGCTTGCAGAACGTCAACGTCGCGCTGTCGGTCAACGAGCGGGCCACCAGCGTGCTGTGCTTTGGCATCAGCGCGGTGCTGCTGGTGGGGCCAGCGCGCGAGCCGGTCAGCTTCGATGCCATGTTGCAGCCATCGACGCTGCAGTACTCGGTCACCCGAGGGCGGGGCTGAAGCGCGGCGGCGCGTCAGGTTGGCCGTCGGAGCCACGGACCTCATCGCTGCGTACCCGCCTTACTAGTGTCACCACCGGCCACACAGAATGGAAGACTTGCTGCCATATTACGAACGCGAACTGGCCTTTCTGCGCCGGTATTCGCGCGACTTTGCCGAGCGCTATCCCAAGATTGCGGCGCGCCTGGCAATGTCGGCCGATGGCTGCGACGACCCCCACGTCGAGCGAATGATCGAATCGTTCGCCTTCCTGTCCGCGCGCATCAGCAAGAAGCTCGACGACGAGTACCCCGAATTCACCGAGGCGCTGCTGGAGGTGCTGTACCCGCACTACCTGAGCCCGTTTCCGTCCTGTTCGATTGCGCATTTCGACGTGGCCGGCATGGCCGCGCAGTTGAGCGCGCCGGTCACGGTGCCGCGCGGCACGTTGCTGACGACGCGCCCGGTGCGCAAGGTGGAGTGCCGTTTCCGAACCGCCTATGACGTGACCTTTCTGCCGTTGCGGGTTGCCGCGGCCGGCTTTGAGCGGGCGGTGTCCGCGCCGTCGACGGTCAACCTGCCCAAGGGCGCCACGGGCGCGATTTCGATCGAACTGGAGTACCTGGGCGAGCAGGGCGGCTTCGATGGGCTGGGCCGCCAGGCGGTACGTGTGTACCTGGACGGCGAGCCGTCATTCGTGGCGGCCCTGGGCGACGCACTGTTCCTGCACGTGGCCGCGGCGTATGTGGAAGAGCGCGCCGGTGTGTGGAAGCGCCTGCACCGGGTGCCGCTGCGCGAAGTGGGTTTCGGCGCGGACGAGGCGCTGATTGACACACCCGCGCGCTCGCATCCGGCATACCGCCTGCTGAGCGAGCATTTTGGCTTTGCCGAGAAATTCAACTTCTTCGATCTCGACCTGGATCCGGTTCAGCGGGCGCTGTTGCCCGGTGGCCCCGTGCGCCGCGTGACACTGCACCTGGTACTGACCGAAGTGCGCAGCGACAGCAACACCGCACGCCTGCTTGAAGGGCTTGGCGCGGCTCACCTGCGCCTGCACTGCACGCCGGTGGTGAACCTGTTCCGTCAAAAGGCCGACCCGATCCGCATCGAGCATACCGCCACCGCTTATCCGGTGGTGGCCGACAGCCGCCGCGCGCATGGTTTCGAGATCTATTCGATCGACCAGGTGCAACTGGTGCGTGAAACCGCCGCCAGTCACGATGTGGTGGAGTTCCGGCCGTTCTACTCTCTGCACCACGGCGAAGATCCGGGCAGCGCCGGCCACTACTGGATCGCCCGCCGCAATGCCCTGGTAGCGGAACGCAGCCCGGGCTTCGAGACCGAAATCTCCATCGTCGATTCGGACTTCGATCCCGCCAGCCCACGCACGGAAACGCTGAGCCTGAGCGTGACCTGCACCAACCGGGACCTGCCCGCGCTGCTGGCGTTCGGGCAGCCCGATGGCGACCTGACCATGGAGGGTAGCTCGATCGCTCGCCGCATCAGCTTCCTGCGCAAGCCGACGCCGTCGATGCGGCTGAGCAGCGGTCGCTCGTCGCAGTGGCGGCTGGTTTCGCTGCTGGCGCTGAATCACCTGTCCCTGGTGCAGAACGGCCTGGCCACGCTCAAGGAGATGCTGCGCCTGCATGACCTGCCGCGCAGCGCAATCTCGGCGCGGCAGATAGAAGGCATCGTCGGCCTCGACTACAAGCCGACGACGCAGTGGCTGGCCGGCAAGCCGTTCGCCACCTTTGTGCGCGGGCTCGAGATCCAGCTGACGCTGGACGAGGATGCCTTCGTCGGCACCGGCCTGCATCGCTTTATCCGGGTCATGGATCACTTCTTTGGCCTCTATGTCCACCTGAACAGCTTTGTGCAGCTGGTCGCGGTATCGCGCCGCGGCGGCAAGGAACTGGCAAGATGCGCACCCCGCAGCGGCGAATCGATCCTGGTGTAATCCGCACGCTGCTGCGGCAACCCTACCGCTACGAGTTCTTCCAGGCGGTGCGGTTGCTCGAGCTCCACTATGCGCGCGAAGGTGCCGGCACACCTGAGCAGGTGCTGGCCACGCGCGTCGCCTTCCGCAATACCCTGTCGCTGTCATTCCCGCCGAGCGAGCTGCAGTCCATCGAGGCCTCAACCGCGCTGAATGGTGAACTGGATAGCGATGCGGCCTTTGCGCAGGCCCTGGCCGATGGTGCGCTGGACCAGGTGTCGATCACGCCCACCTTCTTCGGGATGCTGGGGGCGCAGGGCGCGTTGCCGCTGCACTACACCGAAATCGTGGCGGAGCGCGAAACCCTGCGCCGCGACCGCGCCGCACGCGCCTTCTTCGATATCTTTTCCAATCGCGCGACGGCGCTGTTCTACCAGGCGTGGAAAAAGTACCGGCTGCCGTTCCAGCACGAAGTCGACCGCAACCGGCACTACCTGCCACTGCTGCTGTCGCTGGCCGGCATGGCCGACAAGTCCATGCGGCGCGGCCTGTCAGCCACGGCAGGGGTCGTGCATGACGAAGCGCTGGCCGGGTATGCCACCGCCGCGCGCCACCGGCCGGTATCGGCCGCTTATTTGCAGCAGGTGCTGTCCGACTACTTCCAGGCTGAAGTCCGCGTGGAGCAGTTCGTCGGCGGCTGGTACCAGGTGCCGCCGTCACAGTATTCGCGGCTTGGCGGCACCAACAACCTGTTGGGTGCCACCGCCCTTGCCGGGGCCCGCGTCTGGCAGCGGGACCTGCGCGTGCGGATCTGGATGGGGCCGCTGGGCCGCGAACAGTATCGCAACTTCCTGCCGGGTGCCGAAGGCGCCCTGGCCTTGCGCAAGATGGTGACGGTGCTGTGCGGTGCGACGCTGGAGTACGAAGTCGGCTTGATCTTGCGCGCCAGCGACGTGTCCGGCTGCGCGCTCGGCGCCGAAGGTAGCGGCAGGCTTGGCTGGGATACTTTCCTCAGCACCAGGCCCGCGCGCCAGGACCGCAGCGATGCGCGCTACACGCTTGCGCCCGTGCATTGAGTACAGCTTTGCTTTCGTCCCGATTTCGCTACTAACGCGCGCCACCAACGCGATTCACACCTACCGGAGCCCAAGCCGCCATGGCCATTCCCCTCAAGACGTTGATCGCCAAACTGAATGCAAGCTGCCGGCAGGCCGCGGAGCGCGCCGCGTCGCTGTGCATGGCGCGCGGCAACTATGAGGTCGACCTGGAGCACCTGTTCCTGGCGTTGCTGGAGAACGCGCGCAGCGATTTCTCGGTGGCCGTGCGCGCCAGCGGCATCGATCCTTCGGCGCTGCAGCGCGACCTGGAAGCGGAAATCGCGCGCTTCAAGGATGGCAACACGCGCACGCCGGCCTTTTCGCCTTATCTGCCGAAGCTGTTCGAACATGCGTGGCTGATTGCGTCGCTCGACTCCCAGACCACCCGCATCCGATCCGGCCACCTGCTGCTGGCCTTGCTGACGGAGCCGGCGCTGGCGCCGCTGGCGGTACGCGGCTCGCATCGCTTTGCCGAGTTCGATGCGGATCGCCTCAAGCATGATTTCGACAAGCTGACCGCCGGTTCCGAGGAGCGGGAACAGGCGGTGGACATCGCCGATGGCAGCGGGACCACGGCAAGCGCCGGCGGTGCCACGGCGGCGCCCGCGCTGACCGCGACGCCGGCGCTCGGCCAGTTCACCGTCGACCTGACCCAGTCGGCGCGCGATGGCCGCATCGATCCGGTGATCGGGCGCGATGCCGAGATCCGCCAGGTCATCGACATCCTGATGCGGCGCCGGCAGAACAACCCGATCCTGACCGGCGAGGCCGGCGTCGGCAAGACCGCGGTGGTCGAAGGCCTTGCGCAGCGTATTGCGTTGGGCGACGTGCCGCCGCCGTTGCAGGGCGTGACCGTGCGTACGCTCGACATGGGGC
This sequence comes from Cupriavidus sp. WGlv3, assembly GCF_023952475.1. Classification (GTDB taxonomy): domain Bacteria; phylum Pseudomonadota; class Gammaproteobacteria; order Burkholderiales; family Burkholderiaceae; genus Cupriavidus; species Cupriavidus phytorum. Next base: position 23,091 of record NZ_JALHRX010000006.1, on the reverse strand, counting down.
TGCTGCAGGCGGGTGCCAGCGTGAAAGGCGAATTCGAGAATCGCCTGAAGAACGTGATCGAGGAAGTCCGCAAAAGCCCGCAGCCCATCATCCTGTTTATCGACGAAGCCCATACCATCATCGGCGCGGGCGGCCAGGCCGGACAGAACGATGCCGCCAACCTGCTCAAGCCGGCGCTCGCGCGCGGCGAGCTGCGAACCATCGCCGCGACCACCTGGAGCGAGTACAAGAAGTACTTCGAGAAGGACGCCGCCCTGGCGCGGCGCTTCCAGGTGGTCAAGGTCGACGAGCCCAGTGAGACGCTGGCCGTGGCGATGCTGCGCGGCATGGTCCCGCTGATGGAGCGCCATTTCGGCGTGCGCGTGCTGGACGAAGCCATCACCGAGGCGGTGCGCCTGTCGCATCGCTACATCAGCGGTCGCCAGCTGCCGGACAAGGCGGTCAGCGTGCTCGATACCGCTTGCGCCAAGGTGGCGCTGGGGCAGAACGCCACGCCAGGCGCGATCGAGGACGATCGCAAGGCGCTTGAGCGCCTGGCCGTGGAGCTGGCCGCGTTGCAGCGCGAGCAACGCGCCGGCGCCGCGCACGCGGAGCGTCTGGCAACGCTGGAAGCACAGCGCGCCGAACTGGAACAACGCGTGGCCGCCGCCGATGCGCGCCTGGCGCAGGAGCGCGAGCTGGTGGCGCGCATCCAGTCACTGCGCACGGCACGAGAGCAGGGCAACGATGCGGAGACGGAAGCAGCCGCGCCGGCCATGGCCGCCAACAGCGATGTGGTGGCAATGCCGCGCAAGGCCAGCCGCAAGGCAGCCGCTGCGGCTGCGGAACCCGACGAACTCGACCAGCTGCTGGCGGAACTTCGTGCGCTCCAGGGTGAAGCGCCGATGGTGCCGTTGCAGGTGGACGGGCACGTGGTTTCGGAGATCGTATCGGCATGGACCGGGATTCCCCTTGGCCGCATGGTCAAGGATGAGCTGCGCACGGTGCTGAACCTGAAGCCCTTGCTGGCCGCGCGCGTGATCGGCCAGGACCATGCGCTGGATGCAATCGCCCAGCGCGTGCGCACCGCCACCGCGAACCTGGAAGATCCCAACAAGCCGCGCGGCGTGTTCCTGTTCGCCGGCCCGTCCGGCGTGGGCAAGACCGAAACCGCGCTGGCGCTGGCAGACATCCTCTACGGTGGCGAACGCAAGCTCATCACCATCAATATGAGCGAGTATCAGGAAGCGCACAGCGTGTCGGGGCTGAAGGGATCGCCGCCGGGATATGTCGGTTACGGGGAGGGCGGCGTGCTGACCGAGGCCGTGCGCCGCAACCCCTACAGCGTGGTGCTGCTGGACGAGATCGAGAAAGCCCACCCGGATGTGCTGGAGATGTTCTTCCAGGTGTTCGACAAGGGCGAGATGGACGATGCCGAAGGGCGGCCCATCGACTTCCGCAACACCATCATCATCCTGACGTCGAATGTCGGCTCGTCGGCGATCATGCAGGCCTGCCTGAACAAGCCCGCAGAGGAACTGCCTGACGCCGACGCCCTGGCCGAGATGCTGCGACCGACACTGTACAAGGCCTTCAAGCCGGCCTTCCTGGGGCGTACCAAGGTAGTGCCGTACTACCCGATTCCGGACGACGTGCTGGTGGAGATCATCACGCTCAAGCTCGGTCGCATCCGCGACCGTGTGGCCGCCAACCACCAGGCGGATTTCCAGTGGGACAACGCGCTGGTCGAGGCGGTGCTGGCGCGCTGCACCGAAGTCGATGCCGGTGCGCGTGCGGTCGACCATATCCTGAACGGGACGCTGCTTCCGGAGATCGCGCAAACCGTGCTGGTGCGCATGGCAGAGGGCGGCGGTGTCGACAAGATCAAGGTCACCACGGGCAAGAACGGTGAGTTCAAGTACCGCATCAGCTGATATCGGCATGCGCAGACTCGTGACATCGCGGGAGTAATTCATGGTTTCAGCGACCGACCTGGCCAAACTGCTTGGCGCCGCTTTCTCGCAGGCCAACCGCTTGCTGCGCCTGCAGACGCCCCTTGGGCAAGACGCGCTGATGCCGGAGCAGCTGCAGGCGGCAGAGCAGCTGGACGGCGGCGGGTTCCGCATCGAACTGACGGCGGTGTCGGATAACGCCGGCATCGAGGCGCAAAGCCTGCTGGGCCAGGCCGTGCGCATCGACCTGCTGACCCAGCGCAGCCGCACCACGCTGCGGCCCTTCCATGGCCACGTCACGCGCTTCGAGCGCGTGGGCGCCAATGGTGGGCTGGCGCGCTATCGGATGGTGGTGGAACCCTGGCTGGCCTTCCTGCGCCACCGCCGCGACAGCTTCCTGTTCCAGGACATGTCGGTGGTCGACGTGGTGGACAGCGTGTTCGGCGACTACAACGGCCAGGGCAAGCTGGTGCCGGCGTGGCGCTGGGCGCTGCGCGACGCCTCGGCCTATCCGCGCCGCAGCATCGTCACGCAGTATGAAGAGAGCGACTTCGATTTCGTGACGCGCCTGCTCGCCGAAGAAGGCTTGTTCTACTACTTTGAACATGAAGCCGCCGACGGCGAGGCACTCGGCACGCACCGCATGGTGATTGCCGATGCGAACGATGTCTTCCAGGACAACGAACAGGACAGCATCCGCTTCGGCCGCGCCGATGCCACCGCTGCCGAAGACGTGATCGACCGCTGGCAAGGCTCGCGCAGGCTGCAGACCAATGCCGTGGCCGTCGCCAGCTGGGACTATCGCGCCAAGGCGGTGCGCAGCGCCGAAGCCGGTGCGCCGGCCGAGGGCAATTCCGCTGCCCCGGCCCTGCAGGACACCGACTATCCCGGCCAATACTGGTTCGAAGACGGCGACCAGGCGCAGCGCCATGCACGGCAACTGGTGGAGGCGCTGGAAGTCCGACGCCTGTCGTTCTCTGGCGAGGGCAGCGTACGCACGCTGGCGCCCGCCAGCCGCTTCATGCTGACCGGCCATTACGACTACGAGCGCGTGCAAGGAGACGACGAGCGCCGCTTTGTCGTCCTGGCGGTGGCGCATGCGGCCCGCAACAACCTGAACGAGCGCTTCCGCGGCGTCATCGATCAATTGCTCGGGACAGGCCAGCCTGCTGCGGCGCCAGCCGAAAGTACGTCGGCCGCCGCGGACGTGCCGTTCTACCGCAACCAATTTACGGTAGTGCCGGCAAAGCTTCCATACCGCCCGCAGCAGCTTGACGGACAAGGCCGGCAACTACACCCGCGACCCACCGTCACCGGCGCACAGACCGCCATCGTCATCGGCACCGGCGGTCCCGTGCATACCGACCGCGACCATCGGGTAAAGGTCCAGTTCCACTGGCAACGCGGCGACCGCTCGGCCAGCCGGCTGGCTCATCCCGCGGGCGACGACGACGCCCGCGCCGAAGCCGGTTTGGGCACCTGGGTGCGCGTAGCGACCCCGGTTGCTGGCGCGAACTGGGGCGGCGTGGCACTGCCGCGTGTCGGCCAGGAAGTGGTCGTGGAATTCCAGCACGGCGACATCGACCGCCCGGTCGTGATCGGCGCCGCCTACAACGGCCGCGGCCAGGCCAGCGCCCAGTACAACCAGAACCAGACTGGCGCTGCCAACGCTACCGGCAACGCACCAGCGTGGTTCGCCGGCAGCAACGAGACCGCCGATGGCAAACAGGACGGCAACGGCAACCCGGACGGCCAGCAAGGCCACGCCCATAATGCGGTGCTGTCCGGCATCAAGACCCAGGCCCTTGGCCACAGCCAGGACGGCACCGGCGGTTACAACCAGCTCGTCTTCGACGATACCTCGGGACAAAGCCGCACCCTGCTATCCACCACGCAAGCGGCCTCGGCCCTGACGCTGGGCCACCACCTTGAACAACGCGACAACGCTCGCCAGTCAGCCCTGGGCCACGGCGCCGCGCTGGAAACGGCAGACAGCGGCGCCTTGCGAGGCGGCGCTGGCATGCTGCTGACCGCGCACGGCGCCGGCACAAGCGTGCCCTTGCTCGACAGCGAGGGCGCTGCAACGCAGGTGCAAGCCAGCACCGAACTGCTGACCTCACTGGCCGATGTCGCGCGCAAGCAGAAGGCAGATTTGCCGGACGAACCGCCTCCAGCCGAACTCCCGGCCATCGCCCAGTTGAGGCACACCACCGAAGTGCTGCGCCATACGGAAACAGGGCCCGATGGCAAGGCCAGCGCCACTGCCTATAACGAGCCCCACCTGCAGGTGTCAGCACCCAAGGGCATTGCCGCAACCACGCCCGCCGATGCGGTGCTGGTCGCGGGTACGCAGCTGACGGTGGCGGCGCAAAAGGATGCCAATGTGGCCGCGGGGGGGAATTTTTCGGTGGCGGTGGCGGATGGGCTGAGTCTGTTTACGCATGGGAAGGCTGGGGGTAAGTCCGCAGCGGGGATTGCCATGCATGCGGCGAGCGGGAAGGTGGGTGTTGCCAGCTTGCAGGGGCAGGGACGCATTGCCGCCGAAAAGCTGGTGACGGTGTCCTCGTCCCAGGGAGCGGTCAATGTGCAAGCGAAGGAGCACGTGCTGTTGAATGCGGCTGGGGCGCAGATCCGGGTGCTTGGGAACACGATTGAGGTGCATGCGCCGGGGACGACTACGTTTAAGGGGGCGCAGCATTTGTTTGTGGGGCCGGGGGGTGGTGGGGCGCAGGCGGGATTGCCGAAGGGGACAATGAAGGGATGTGATATCCAGGAAGGTGAGGCCGCTAATCTTGGCTTGGCTTCAGTTTCTCGATAATTGCGTGCACGCTGATCAAAAAACACTACCGGTTACCAACCCAGTACTCATGCAATCCGACCTCGCACAGCCTGGAACCTCGTTGTACTTGCAGACGCTTGCCCTGGTACGCGCATTCGCCGGACATTGCGAAGCACGAGCGAACGATGACAGCAGTGAGGCACCGATTGCGTGGTTCTTGCTCGACAGCTGGCTAGACAATCCCACGGCCGAAGCTCTCGAGGTTGACTTCCCGGAGCATGCAGATGCCAGGGTTGCTGTGCCCGATCCATTTTTCGAAGGTAGAGAAAATAGCGCGCCGTGCCTGGTTCCTGTGCCGCGAACCATGCAGTGCGAAGTGCCCGACTCACTCGCCGAAGCCAAGGCACAGCACTGGCTGACGAGCCAGCTGGCAATGGCTTGGTTCGCCGCGAGGCAGCGGATGGTTCCGCAGCCGTTCTGTGGTTTGCTACTGAGCCGCGTTTCTGGCCATGCCACCGCAGCGCATTTGCTCAGGCTGGGTTTCCAGATGCGGCGCAAGGAAGAGGCCGCGCGTCTGTTCCGCTATCACGATCCGCGCGTTATGCAGCGTGTCTGGAATCACCTTTCCACGGCGCAACAAACCGCTTGGATGGGGCCGATCGACACTTGGTGGTCATTGGTGCAGCCGTGGGAGCCATGGGAGCCCGATGAACTGATAGACGGGATCCCGCCAGTAATCGCTGTGCCGGCGTGGCAAAAAATCGTCAGGCCGCACACGGCGTCGGCTGAATACGCCATGTGCTCTAGCCACCTGCTCGATGACCGGCAATGGTCTTGGGCCGATGCGACCCCTATCGCAGGGAAGGTATGGCAGTCGCTGGCAGCCGATGGGGTCGACGTAGCGCTGCAACCGGATGGACCGACGATGAATCGCATGCTGGCGCAAGGAATCGCTGTGGGTCTGACTGGCAAGAACCTTGAGGTCTTTGTGAAAGAGAGCTGGCAGGCTCGCACAGGATCCGCGCCGCTGAATTGGGATCAACCAGAACTGCGTGAAAACCTGGCGGCAATCCTGCAGCGGATGGAGGCGGACCCTCAAGCATCGTTTGGCGGTCTGCTTCGTGAGTCAGTACTGGAGAGGATTACCCCATGAGCGCTAGTCAGCCTTGCAAGACGCCGTGTTCCAATTGCTCTCGTACAGGGTTGCCGGTCCTGTTTGGTCGGTATGGTGTCGCCTACCATTCGCAGACTTCCGCGATGGATCTGTTGCGTCGCTATACGCCAAAGGGTCAGCTGCAAGCTAGACCGGGAGGCATTAAGCTGGATACCGCCGTCTACAATTTGCGGATGCTGCGTGCGGGCTACTTGTATTTGTGCATAGATCGAGCAGGCGGCAAGGAATGGGAGGGCTATGCCGTACATCCACAAGGATTTCTGAACAAGTTCGACGTCATGCTACCCGCCACGGCGAGGGTAAAAATCGCATGCGCCCGCGGGCCACGCCAGGCAAACAATAGTTTGGTCTGGATCGACAAGCCAAGCGAGGTCACGAGAGTCTGGTACATGTTTCATCCGGATCTACTGGATCCCAGGCACCTCAAGCGCGAGGTAGAGCCGAAGCTTGATACTTACATGCAGAGCTTCGACGCAAAGGGCTGGTTCTCAGGTAACCATGCGCAGAAGGACACTGCGGAGCCAGAGAAGTTGTACGCGGATATGCTGGACTACGGAGCGTTTTCCAACAAACTAGAAGTCCGCGATGCGTGCGAACCGCTGCTGTACGGGCTGATGGGCAGCAATGCAAAAGAGCGAGGCTGGGGCGACTATCTGGAAGACGTGGAGATGCCCGTCTATTCGATCGACTCCGTCAATACCGGAGCGACGGAAACCGTGGCCATGACCGTCAAGCAGCCAACCTATGGCTTAGCACATGCGACCCGGCTACTGGCCACGCGTGAAATGCTGATGTCTGGGAAAGGAGCGGTCGTTGCTTGCGAAGACCCGCTCGGGATTACACAGGAGCTCGGGCATTTACAGGCCGAAGCTCAAGTGGCGTACACCGCCTGGCAGGCTAGGAGCGCGAATGGCCTCCACGAGAGCATCAATAATGAGTGGGTGTGCCAGACCGCAGTCGCAGCCCAGAGCCTCCGAAAGTTAATTAAGGACGGTACCGTGGCTCGCACCGAGGCCGATATCAAACAACGCATGGAGGTCATTCGGCGTATGCCGCCGATGATCTATCCTGACGAAGCAACGCGGCGGCAACAACAGGAAATGATGTTGCGTCGACGCGAGGAACAGTTGGCACGCGATCGGGCGCGCGCAGCAGCTGCCGGAGAAGAAGAATTCGCCAAGTACTATGACGAGGCTAAGGGGAAGGAGATCCTTGAGGAGCAGCGCCGGCAAGTTGATCTGGACGCGCAGCGTCGATCCAAGCTCGGTCAGGACCAAGTCGCTTGGTTAAACAGCCAGGCGTTGCTTACAGCTGCAAATTGCTACAGTGGAACTGATGACCGGATCGGTTCTCCTGGCGGCGGTGCTTCCCTATCAAAGCAACTCGCCCAAGCGCTTGCGGGGACGGAGAGCAACCGGGCCGGCCACGCATGGATCAAGAACGCACAGCTGGTCGATGGAAAGCCGTTGTCTTTGGTGTTAACGCGCGGGAATGCCAAGTTGAAGGCCGCTATGCAAGCGATCATGGACGAGAGTGGTGCAACGCTCCCGGCCGTCGACCCGACCACCCCGCTGGCGGATAAGGTAGCCAACCTGCTCAAGCCTTTTGGAGCACGTGTTGCGCTTGGTGATAAGGCTTTAGCCTTCCTTGATGAGTTTCCGTCTATCAGTCAGAGCGACAGACTGCAGAAGTTGGCGTGGCCGGCGCATGTGGCCAGCCTGATGAGTGTGAAGATGGTGCAGACCGTGCAGGGGATGCCTGTGGCGCGGGCCGAAGCGGCACTAACGCGCCTTCTTTCGCTGACCGCAGTCGCGACGGTAGGCAGCACTGCGGATCGTTACGCAGTACAGTTGGCGCGCGCAGACCAGGATCGGTTAAGGAATGCGACCAACGCCGCAACGGTGCGAGTCCGAAGAGGACTTTCGGCGAACGCCGCAAAGGCGGTTCCCAACGTACGCGCCTCGGCGCTGGCGGGTGTGTTGGACGTTGCACAAGGTATCATCAAAGGGGTTCAGTTTGGCGCAAAATTGGATGCTCGAAGCGGGACCGACATGGTCGGTGGCATCTTGCAAGGCATTGGCAGCGTCATGGATTGGCGGGCCAAGGCATATGAGGAAACGATCTATAAGAGTGTCAAGGCTCACGACTTGTTCACGGCGCCAGGAATGCGTAGTACGTTCGAGGGCCTGCAACTACGGCATCTCAAATCCCTGCGTGTAACGGCATTCAAGTTCTTAGCTCCCGCCGCGGTAATCTCCATGGTTCTGGACTCTATGGATGCAATCAAGTCGGCGCAGCGGCAGGAATATGGGTTGATGTTGGCGCAAATTGTCAGTGCTGTCGGAACCCTTTTCACCATAGCGGGGTCCGGAGCAAGTATCGTGGCGCTTATGACTGGCGGCGCGGCAGCCGGCATATCGGCTGGTTGGGCGGCCGCAGCTGCAGTATTCGGATTGATTGGTGCTGTGATTGCTGTGGTCGCCATCATTGCCATTTGGGCACTGAGCGATGAGCCGTGGGTAAACTGGCTGCAGGACAATCCGTTGAACAAATTGCGCAACAGGGACCGTAAAGCACCTATTCACGATAATTTAAAGGACACCTTGCAGCAACTGGCGAATGCCCAAGCCGAATTGCAGGGCGGATAAGCAGGAAAGGACTTTTAAGGATTTTTATGTTCGGTCGTGAATACGAATACGCACGCGCCAAGCGCCGATCCGTCGCAGAAAGCCGGGGACTATTGAACATCAACGGGCAGCGTCGTTGGCGCGTCAATGAAAGCGGCGCTGCAGAGGGCGTGTTCGTCCCTGGCCGTTGCATCTATGCGCAGAACGATGCTTACCTGGAACTCGCCAACCCTGGTTTCGGCGTGCAAAGCATGGTGACGTCCTGGGCGCTGCTGGTACTACTTGGTTGTTTGTTCACGCTTTGGATTTGGTATGGCCTAGCCCTTCACCCTCTGCTGTTTGGTAGGGTGTTTTTCCTCGGCTGGAGCGAACCCTATGAATCGGCGATGCTTCCGTTGGTGATCGGCGGCTGGACGGTCATGTTGTTGTTTGTGGCTGGTTTCGTGTTTCTCGTCTGCATGATGTTCGTTGGCCTGGGTGCGCGTACAGCATTCTTCAGCCCGTTGCGCGGGCGTGTCCGGTTCAACCGCAAGACTCGCCAGGTTTACGTATTACGCCCCGGCTATTGTGGCGGCGACAAGGTGTTCGCATGGGATCGACTAGAGGCCGTGCTGAAGCCTTTCCCCGCGCGCATGGAGCCAAAAATAGTCCGCTACAAGCAGGCACAGCCACTGGTTCTTTACCACCCGCCATTCAATGCAGACGATGGTGCAGCCGAAGGCGAGGACGTCATTTTTGTCGAATCGGCGACAAGCGCGTACTACCCGGAAGGAGTCGCAGGCCTGTGGGAGTACATTCGCCAATATATGGAAGAAGGCCCTTCGATCGATGTGATACCACCCAATGCCCCGACGTCGTTCAGACAGGTGCCGCGCTATCTGCCACCTGCCTACAGCACTTATTGCGGCATGCCAAGCGCAGCACAATGCAGGTTGGAGATGGAAGTGTCATTCTATCTGCCCCTGTACATGTTTCTGGCGCAATCCACTTGCTATTGGCCGCGATTCCCGAAGGTTTGGGAGAGCGATTCTGGCATTGGAGAGCCAGAGGAGAGGCCCGTGCAGGCAGGCGCTGTGATGACTGCAATGGTGTATCGCGCCAAGGGCAAGCTGGCTAAGGCCGATGAGGTGGACTTCATGATGCGCTGGGGAACCGCCGAAGGTCTCAACGACGCGATGGCGCGATAAGCCCTATGCCGGTAACGCCAAGAGCGGCGGCCTGATGAAGACGAGGAGTAGCTGGCACACCGCGAACAGGCTGTAAAGATGGCTCGGGAACGCGATGCCGAGTGCGGGGAGCGGCTTAGCCGCTGCTTGATCCGATCGGCACAAGTCATCAGCGGCAGAGCAGCTACATGCCCCCGCGCATACCGGACAGCGCCGCACTGACGAATATGACCCACGATAGGATGGCGCCGACAGGCAACGATATGGCGGCACTGCCCAGGCTCATAACCGCGAGCCACCGATCGCCGCGCAGCGCTGCAATAGCTGCAACGGGCAGCGTTGCGGCTGCCACGGCTGCTGGAGTCACGATCCTGGCCAGTGAAGGCTGGTTTCCGCCAACGATAAGCGCAACGAATGCACTCACCAGTACCAGCAGCAAATGAAGCAGAATGAACCTGGCCCGCTCACTTCGAAGCTTCCGGATCCACAGTCCAATGTATGCGGGGTAGGTCACGACGCCGCCAAACGCCAACAGTTCCACATTTCTAAACCTGGATTGCGAGACTAGTTCATACACTGCCACGGGAATGAGTAAAACGATCAGGACCAGCGTGGCATGTAGTAACAGGTTTCTAAGCAGACTTTTCATTGGCGGAAGCGCGGACCATCGGCAATGGTGATTTTGCGGATCTGGACCGCACAAGGCGGAATATTGAATCCAGCAGAGTGTACGTCGCAAATGCCTGCTCTGGGCACCACGCCCATGGCCTTACCGCACCTCCAACGGTACACTTACCTCTTGTTCCCAAGGCTGACTGACCACCATGGCATCCCTCCAATTCGACCGCCTGCTTGCTCCGCTTCCTGGCGACCAGCCCTGCGGCGAAGACCTGCTGTTTTCCGCCGAATTCGACCGCATCCAGGAGGCGCGCCGCGCTGACGATCCTTCGTTGGACCAGGGCGATTGGGTGACGGATATCAAGGAGGCAGACTGGCGCGAGGTGATCGGAATAGCCACCTCGCTGCTGCAGGATCGGACCAAGGATCTCCGCCTGGCGGTGTGGTTGACGGAGGCGCTGTCAAAGGAGAGGGGTTTTGCCGGGCTGCGCGACGGCTACCAGCTGACGGCCGAGCTTTGTGGCCAATACTGGGATCACCTGCATCCGGTGATGGAAGCCGATGATGTCGATTACCGTACCGGCAGCGTGACGTGGCTGGCGGGGCGGTCGAGCCAGTTGATTCGCGAGATTCCACTGGTCGATGAATCGGCGGGTGAATATACCTACGTCGACTGGGAGGTAGCGACGCACCTCGCGGAAGCGATTCGTCGCGATCCGGAGCAGGCGGACGAACTGGCACAGGGCAAGACCCGCCAGGAGCAATTCGAGGCGGCGCGCAAGAAGACGCCTGCGGCATTCTATACGGCACTGCATGCGGACCTGGTGTCCTGCGAAGCGGCGCTGAAGCACCTCGGCGATGTGCTGGACGAGCGGGCCGGCGAGCATGCGCCCAGCTTCCGGCAGGCGCGAGAGGCGCTGGAGGCGGTGCGTATGCTGGTGGAGCGCTTTGTCGGCAAACCAGTGGAACGGCTCGCCGGCGCAGCGGCGAACCACGCATCGTCCTCGCCGGCGCAGAGCGGACATGCAAGCGTGCCGGCCGGCGCTGCCGACGCCGTGCACTCCGGCCCGATTCGCACGCGTGCCCAGGCGCTGGCCCAATTGCGCGAGGTCGCGGATTTTTTCCGACGTACGGAGCCGCACAGCCCGGTGGCTTACCTGGCGGCGCGCGCTGCCAAGTGGGGCGACATGCCGCTGCACGCGTGGCTGCGCACGGTGGTCAAGGACGATGCCACGCTGTCGCAGATCGAGGAGCTGCTCGGCGTTACCTCGGATCCTTCGGCTGATCACGACGCGTAATTCCAGGCCACGCCGGCAGTATCGATGCGCCGGCGTGACGCACAGCAATGCCGGATTACTGCCCCGCCCGGAACTCGATCCGCCGGTTCTTCGCCCGTCCTTCCTCTTTGTCATTAGGCGCCACCGGCTGGTCCGGACCCACACCCACCGCCGTCAGCATGCCGGGCTCGCCGCCCTTGCCGATCAGGTAGTTCTTCACCGTCTCCGCGCGTGCCTGGCTTAGCGTCAGGTTCAGCGCGCGGCTGCCGGAGTTGTCGGTGTGGCCTACAATCTCGATCTTGCGCGCGCTCAGGCGCGGCAGCACCGCGGCCATTTCATCGAGGATGGCGCGGCCCTTGGGCGTCAGCGTGGCGGCGCCCGTTTCGAATTCGATGATCCGGTTGGCCAGGGTCTGGTCAAGCAGGTTCTGTTCGGAGGCCGGCACGCGCAGGCCGTTCTTCACCGTATAGCTCTGGCCCAGGCCGGTGGCCATGTCGCTGGCGATCTGCTGGCGCTGGGCCTCGTTGCGCACGTCGCCGTGCACGGATACCTGCGTGCCATCGATGCTCAGCTGGCCGCGACTGACCTGCTTGATTTGCGGCGAGAGGATCTTCTGCACATTGGCCGACCAGTTCGGGGGCGAGACGACGTTGCCGACTTCGATCTGGTCCACCACGTTGGCGCTGCCATACAGCTCGCGCAGGCGCGCCAGCACACTGGCCTTGGTGGCTTCGTCAGGGACCGCGCCGCCTGCGACGACGCGGCCTGAAGGGGCGGCCGCCGACGCGGCAGGCGTGGCGGTGGTACCGGGATCGCCGGGCGCGGCATGGCCGGGCAGCATGACCAACGCGGCCAGCAAGCCCGCCGCCAGTGCGGGCGTGCGTGTTCCAACGGCGGCGGAGGCAGCCTTGAAGTGGGCCATCCGGTTGCGTACTGCATTGACACCCATGCTTATTCCCCGGCAAAGACTTCACGGAAGGTGTCGAGCGCCAGGCGCAGCGACAGCTGCGGCTGGTCCATGTAGCTGACGAACTTGGCCATGCCGTAGTCTCCGTTGACGTGTTGCTCGACCCATTCCGGGTCATCGATATTGATGTTCTGCTCGGCATAGGCCAGCGGCGAGATCACGCCGTGCAGCGTGCGGGACGAGGCGCCGTTGAAGCCGATCACCAGGCGCTCGTTGCCGCCGATCTGCCCGAGGAAGATCGACAGTTCGAAATCCGCCCGGTGCAGGAAGCGCGATACCAGTTCCAGCCAGAAGCTCGCAACCAGGCTGCGATAGAGCGGGTCGGCGGGCAGCGGCAGGGTCAGGCCTTTTTCCAGGTGCGAGGAGCCGGACGACATCAGCGGCTGCAGCAGGATGCCGAGCGCCAGCAGCGTGCGGCGCAACCGTACATGCTGGCCCTGGCCGGCCAGCATGTGCTCCAGGCCGGCCACGGTCTGGAAGTCGATGAAGTCGGCAAAGCTGGCGTCGTGGGTCTGCGCGCCGGCACCGGTTTCCACGCCCAGTTGGGACTGGGCCAGCTGCTGCAGGCCTTCGGTGGCATCGGGGGCCTGTGCGAGCGCATGCATCTGCTGCCCGGCGCGCGTCCACAGGCGGGCCAGCGCCAGCGGGCTGCGGGCGATGAATTGCAGGGGACGCTCCACCTCCATCGCCGCTGCCGTCAGGAACGGGAAGCGCCGCGACGACAGGTCGCTGCTGGCCATCAGCACACCCGCGATGGCGAGCTTGCTTTGCGAGCCCAGGAAGGCGAAGTGCATCGGCTTCCACGCGTCATAGCAAGCCTTCCAGGCCGGGTCTTCGGCCAGTAGTTCCATGCCTTGCGCAAGCCAGCGGTCCAGCGTATCGAGCAGCTGGGTGTTATTGGCACTCTTGACGAAGTCGCCCCGGGACGGGAGCTTGCCGAAATAGGACAGCTGCAGTTGGGTCGGCTGGCTCATTGCGCCGTACCTCCTTGGTTGACTTGGGCCGAGGCCTGCGCGCTGCCCGGCGTGCTGGCCTGCGGGTTCGGGACAGGCGGGGCGGACGGCGCTGCCGCGGGCGAAGTCGACGGTGAAGCGGCCGGCGGCGTCGCGGTATTGAGCGGCGCATTGGCGTCGGCGATCGCGGTTGGCAGGCGCAGGCCGCGCAGGCCCTGGCTCTGCGGAGAGTCGGATGCGCTGGCGTTGCCCGCGGTCTGCGGGCTGCTGATGATGCGCAATGCCACGCTGACCGCGATGCTGTCGCGGCTCCAGGTCAGGTCGAAGGCGCCATCGGGGCGGCGCTTGCGTGCAGCGGTCGCAATCAGGCGCTCCAGGCCGAAGCGGCCGGGCTCGTTGAGCAGCTCGACGGAGCGGCCGTCGAAGGTCGTTGCCGTGATCTTCGCGCCCGGCGAACCCTGCGGGTTAGGCCAGACAAAGTTGGCCCACTGCGCCGGCGTATTGCGATAGCGCAGCTGCTGCCCGTCGATCTCGATGGTGTACTCGGTGGTGCCTGTCGCGGGCGTCGGCAGGATCTGGAACACGGTCTGCTGCGCCGCCGCGGCCGTGGCGCCGCCACCACCGCCCGCGGCACCGCCCGTCAGCGGCGCCACCCAGCGCGTGAAGTTGGTGGTGAACTCCGGCGCCAGCGTCAGGCCCAGGTCGCCCCAGGTGCGCGCGGCCAGCATGTCGCCGCGGCGCACCGACAGCGGGCCGATGGTGGCGGTGGTGAACTTGGCGATGGCGCCCTCAGGCCCGAAGATCTGGCCGATCTCGGCCGCGCTGGCTTCGATCTTGGCATCCGATGCGAACGGATACTTGGTCGCCAGGGTCTGGCTGAACGGCTGGTACACCTGTGCGTTCCAGACCTTGTTGATCTCGACGCTGGCCGGGCGGATCACCACGGCGTAAGACTGCAGCAGCGGGCGCACCAGCAGCGGCCGCAGCGCCTGGCGCTGGCTGTCGGTGAGACCGGTCATCATCTGCTCGTCGACATACTTCAGCGCATCGGCCAGCTCCGAGCCATTGCCGTCCAGCGTCTGCTGCATCAGCTGGCGCGCGCCGGGGCCGGGATCGCCCTGGTTCTTGAGCTGGTTGAAACGCGTGCGGACCTTCGACAGCGACTCCATATAACCGCGCAGCATCGAGTTGTTGTCATGCATGACGACGATGCGCGCCAGGCCGGAGAACTCCTTGCCGACCGGGCCCATCGGAATGGTGCCCGCCGCGGTATTGGCGCCGCTGACATCGACATTGACGCTGACTTGCGAGGGCGTGCCGCGCGAGATCAGGCGCTTGAACCAGTCGAGCATGCCGGACTTGGCCTGCTTCAGGCCGGCATTGAGCAGCGACGGGTTGTCCCACGAGGTCTGCTCATAAGCGGTGTCCAGCACCTTGCGGATCGGCGAGTTGGCCGGATCGCCCAGCAGGTTCATGCTGGCCACGGCCTGCTCGAAGCTGCCGAAGTCCTGGATCGTCACCCCCTGCATGAAGCGCTGCCATTCCCGTGCGTACTCGGTCTTGTACATCGTGACCAGCGTCTTCTGGATCTGCTCGGGGCTGCCTTCCAGGGTCAGGTCGTCGCGCGCGGCGACGTTGAGCACCCAGTCCTTGCTCTGCAGTTCCTTGCTCGCGGCCTCGCGGATAGCGGGCTGCACGTAGCCGAGCCAGGCCTCGCGCGTGAAGGTGCCGGGCACGGCGTAGCTGCCGGCGACCACGGAGGCGCCGGTGTCGCCGACGATGCGGGCCACGGTCATCGGGGCAAAGCGGGTGGAGGCGCGGGCCTTGATCTCGGCGTAGGCGCGCTCGCGCGCTGGCATACCGCGAACCACGCGGCGCAGGTTCTCGCGGGACTGGTCGATCAGCGACAGGTTGCCTTCGAGCAGCGGCCAGTTGTCGTCGTTGACGCGGGCCAGGAAGAACGACAGGTTGCGCTCCGCCGAACGGATCAGCTGCTCGCGCGACATGTTGCCGCGGTTGTCTTCGAGCCAGCCGCGCCAGAAGCGGGTCATCTGGTCAGTCAGGTGCGCGACCTCGACGTGGCGCTTGTCGGCCAGCATCAGGTAGGTCTTGAGCGCGTTGTACGCGTCTTCCACGTTGGTGGGGGAGGCGTCGGTGTAGCGCTTGCCAGCGGCGGGCGCGGCGGCGGTTGTCGCGGCGGTGGTGGCGGTGGCAGCGGGTGCGGAAGCCGGTGCTGCCGACGCCAGCGACGTTGCGGCCACTGCGCCGGTTTCCGGCGGCCGCACCATCGGCGCAAGCTGCTCGGGATGGGCGTTGACTTCAGCCAGGAAGGTCTCGATGGCGCCACCGACCGGTTTCAGCATCACCTGGCGCAGGCCGTTGTAGTACTCGTCCAGCAGCTTGTGCTGCAGCGTGTCGCCCTGGTACAGGCCCAGCGACAGCGCCAGCGGATGGTCGGCGCGGAAGCGTTCCAGCTGCTCGATGCGGTCCTGCAGGATGTCCAGCGCTTCCAGCCGCGCCTGCAGGTCGACACGGTTCTGCTGCATCTTGACGATCTTGTCCAGGTCCGCCTGCACGTTGGCGGTCAGCTGCCGGTTGCCGAGGAACGACCAGGTCCAGCCGCCCAGCAGCAGGCCCAGCACCAGCACCAGCCCGAAGAACGTGGCAAAGCGCAGCCGCGTCTTGGCGGGGCTGGCGAACTGGCGCACGGTGCGGCGGTCGGCGAAGATCACCTTCGAGAACAGGTCGCGCAGGAAGAAGCCGTTCTTCGAGAACACCTCGCGGTTGCCGGCCACGCCTTCCAGCTTCAGCCCGAAACGGCGCGCGATGCGCTCGGCCGAGACGCTGGTGGTGCTGGCCTCCTGCACCGCGCTGGTGAAGTAGAAGCCGCGGAACACGGGTTTGTACTGGAACGGGTTCTCGTCGAACAGCGTGACCAGGAAGGCCCGCAGCGTGGGCTTGACCGAGGCAAACTCCAGCGGAAAGCTCAGCAGCCCCGGCGACAGCTTGCCGTTGCGGTGCTGCGCGATCTGCGCCACGCTGATCTCCTTCAGGCCGTCGCACAGTTCGTCGAAGCGCTGGTCGAATACTGAGGCGACGTCGCGGCGCTCTTCGGGTGCGAAGGGCAGGGTGGCGCCCCAGACGCGGTCGCGCTCCTGCTTCTCGTTGTCGCCGAAGAATTCGGTAAAGCCGGTGATCAGGTCGGCCTTGGTGAACATCACGTAGACCGGCGCGAATACTTCGAGCCGCTCGGTCAGTTCCTGCACGCGCTGGCGCAGGTTCTTGGCCAGGTTGATGGCGAACTCGGGCCGGTTCTGCGTCAGTTCCGGAATGCTGACCGTGACCACGATGCCGTTGATCGGCGCCTTGGGCCGGTAGCGCTTGAGCAGGTCCAGGAAGCCCAGCCATTCGCGCCGGTCTTCCTCATGCACGGCATAGCGGCCCGCGGTATCGAGCAGGATGCCTTCGGTGGTGAAGAACCAGTCGCAGTTGCGCGTGCCGCCAATGCCGTGGATCACGGCGCTGTTCTTGTCCGCGAACGGAAACTGCAGGCCGGAGTTCAGCACGGCCGTGCTCTTGCCCGCCGCCGGGTTGCCGATCACGATGTACCAGGGCAGCTCGTAGAGCGCCTCGCTACCCGACATCTGGCCCAGCTTGGAGGTCTTGATGGTCTTCACGGCGCTGGCGAGGCGCGTGCGCAGCGCCTCTACTTCGTCGCGTTTGTCGGGTGGCGCGGCCTTGGCGGCCATGTCGGCCTGCTGCTCGAGGATGCCTTCGAGCTTGCCGCTGGCCCGGCGCGCGCGCCAACGCTTCCACAGGTAGGTGGCCAGCCAGGCCAGCAACAACACACCCAGGACGATGGCGACCCAGGCCAGCCCGATTTCTAAAGTCTGCGCCATCAGCAACAGGAAGACGGTCAGCACGACCACGCCGAATACCGACAGCGTGCGTGTGTGGGTCAGGAAGTTAAGGATGCGATGCATGTTGCCTTTGGCTCGGGAGCAATACGGGATTCGGGGGCGCGGTTCAGGTCAGGCGATGGATCACGCCGGCAGGATTGCGACGGCGCCACGCTGCTGCGCGTCGCCGGCGCTCAGTGCCAGCACGGGCCGGCCGCCGTCGAGCGCCAGCTGATGGGCTACGACCACTGGCAGCAGCGCACTGGCGGCGCCGGCGTAGCCGCACGGCAGGCCAAGCGCCAGCAGGTCGGCAACGGGGTCCAGTGTGGGGAAACGGGTGCTGACGACCTGGGCGATCTCGACCGTGCGCACCGGGTGGACGCCGGTGTCTGTGACGATGGTTGCCACGGCCGCCGGAGCTTCTTCGGACTGCGGCGCGGTGTCTGCTGCATCCTGGGGCACGGCTTCGGCCTTGCCGGCAATGGTCTCGAGCGCCTGGGTGACAGCCTGGGCCAGTGCCTCGAGCCGGGGCTGGCCGCGGTCTGCCGTAGGCGCTTCCAGGCGGGCCATTGCCGTGCGCGTAACGAGAATCGGTGCGCTGTCGGCTTCGGCGTCGGCATCCTCGTCCGTGCCGGTCGTGGCCGCGCCGGCGGCAGAGTGGTGCGCGCCCAGCAGCACGCCGGCGGCGGCCTCGCCCGGGGTCCGGCCATGCGGGCAGCGCGCACTGAAGAGCTGGTCTTCCTGTTCCAGCGCTTCGACGGCATTGGCGCCGATCAGGGAATCGGCGGCCACCAGCATGCGTAGCGCCGGCTGGCCGTCGACCGGGCGGTTGACGGCCTGGGTGGCGCGATCCAGCAGCAGCAGGGCATCGCCGTCGCCGCGCGCGGCCGTGGCTTCGAGCGTGAGTCGCGCGGCTGGCCAGTATTGGGACAAGCGCTCGCGCAACCAGTCGCCTGCCGCGGCCTGGCGCGGTTCCGGCCAGCCACGCGGCAGCAGCAGGGTGGCCACCAGCGGCGCGGTGCTGTCCGGCACGGCCTGGTCGTGGCCGGCTGGCGCGTAGACGGCCGCCTGCATGGCCAGCTCGTCGGTGACCTCGGCCGCCAGCGCGAGTGCGCGCAGGGCCTCGTCGTCCCAGACCAGATCAGGCGTGCGCGCGATGAATTCCGTGCGCAGGCTTTCGATATCGAGTGACTCGACCTGGGCAGCAAAGACAGGCGCGGGCAAGCCATCCAGCGCAACCAGGCCGGGCCGGTTGCCGGCCTTGGCGGCCTCCGCCAGCGCATCGGGTGCGTTGCCGGCGGGCGTGCGCACGGCGGTGGCAAGCAGCGCCGCACGCCACGTGCGGGTGGGATCGTTGGGCTCCGCCTGCGCCCCCTCCATGGCATTGCCGGCTTCTCCGGGCGCCGCAGTGGCGGGTGTTTGGCTGGCGCCCGCGACATTGGTACGGATCCCGTCCAGGGCCCGCTTGATGACCAGGTAGGCGGCCACCATGCCCGCCGGCATCAGCGCCAGGTGCGTGACGATATCCGTGGTGGTCGGCATGCGGTTGATCGACTGCCACCAGGCAATGGTCGCGACCCACACCACGGCGAACACCGCGAACAGGATCAGCGTGGACTTGATCAGTCTTGGAAACATGGTTTCGTGTCGAGAAGCGGCGGAAGGGCGTTTGAAACGGCCGTTCGTTGCCGGGACGTCATGCGCTGCCGGTCACGCCCTGGCTGGACAGCAAGGTTGCGCCACAAGCGGTCTTGTCGCCGTGCCGCGCGGCGGCACGGCCGTCGATGATCACGTTGGGGTCGCCGGTGACGATGACGGTGGTGCCGCCATGGCCTGAGCGAGGGCAGGTGACACGATCCCCTACGCACGCAATGCCCTTGCCGTTGGTGCTGGTGTTGCCCGAGGCGGTGATCACCACGCCGCCGTGGTCGGTCTTGTCGCCCAGCAGAATGAAAGGACGTGCCACTACGCTCTCCCCAAATTGCGCCGGCCAACCGCTGCCGGTCCTGTATCCATGTTCCTGCCAGCCCCGCCATGCGGGACGAGCGTGCCGCTATTGCTGTGCCGGCCGCTTGCCCAGCACACCCGGACGACGCAGCTCGACGTGCCCGAGATCCATCATCTTCCAGCGGCCGCCCCAGACCAGGCCGGCTGACTCGGCGGCGCGGCCATACAGCTCGTAGCCGCGCATGGCCCACGGGTCCTTCTCGCTGATCACCAGCTTGCCGTCGCGGTAGAAGGCACTGTCCGCGGCCAGCCCGAACTGGTGGTAGCTGTGGTAGGCGCCGGCCTGCGTCACGTGGCTGCCCATCGCCGCCAGCTTGGCCTGCCGTTCCGGGCTGCGGTAGCCCTCCAGCAGCGCCATTTCATAGCCGTGCTCGTCGCGCATGATCTTGTAGACCAGCAGCAGCCGCTGCCTGAATTCGGCATCCAGCTGCTCCCAATCCCGGCTGGCCTCGCGGATCGCCGGGCGGATCAGCTCCACTTCGCGTGTGGTGAACACCTCTGGCGGCAGCGGTGGCGGCGGCACCAGCCGCTCGCCATTGAGCAGTGCGGCGATCTGCGGATCCGGTTCGCGCACACCGTCATCGTCCTCGAACTGGAAGACCTGCCGGTGACGCAACGCCAGCGCCAGCACCGGAGGCAAAGTCACCACCCCCGCGGCAGCCAGCACCAGCGCGCGGCGCTTGGCCAGGAAGTCACGGACTGAAACCAGTGTCGTGGTGGCGCTGCCCACGGAGTGGCGGATCGAACTGGCCGATTGCGAACCCGCCGATGCCGCACCGGTGCTCAGGCGGCGCCACTGCGAGCGCGCCATCGCAAAGCAGCGCTGCCGTACTGCGGGAAGAAGCAGCACGGCAGCAGCGGCGACCATCAACACGAAATAGAGGACCAGTGCGACAAAGACCATGCTTACCTGCTTGACCGGGCTGGGCTGCGCCCCGGCGGCGAAGCCTCCGCAAGGGAGCCGAGCATATTCAGTATTTTTTACATCTGTATTCGATTTGATCTCAATCCGGGGTGATGTCCCCCGTATCGGGTTTGTCTTTCAACGATCCCAGCCGTAGAATCCGGGAGTCTAAGGCCAAAATGATCGAATCTGCCATATATGACACAACGGGCCGGTAATTGTAAATCCGGCCGGTAGCGTCCGCCGCGCATTTTATTTCAAATTTCTTGATGACAGATGAGCAATAGCGACGATGTGAAGCCGTCAGCGCCACCAACGCTCTTCGGCAGCGAGCCTGACGCCGACGCCGCCGGGCAGACCCGCATCCTGGCCAGCCTGGAAGGCCGCGTGCCGATGGCGGCCAAGGCTCCGGCCAGGAAGCCAACTGGGCGCTACCTGGGAGCGGGCCTGGTCGCTGTTGCCGCGACGGCTGTGGCCGGCTGGCTGTGGCTGGACCCGGGCGCCGATGCGCCCGTATCGATCCAGGCGGGCAATCCGGCAGTCCCGGCCCAGCCTGCCGCCGGCGTAGCTGCGCCCGGCGGGCAGACGCTGGTCGACAATGCGCCCGCATCGGCGCCGGTCACTTCCGCCGCGTTGGCGGAGTCCGCCCAATCAGTTGCCGAGAATTCCCAGCCGCAGGCCGCAACCATCGTCGATGCCGATAACAGTGACCCTGCGCTGGATCGGCTCGGCAAGGTCGAAGGCGCAGCGGTTGCCGCAGGTGCCGTCGCGGGCGCGACCACGCTGGCCGCGCTGACATCCCTCGGTACCCAGCCAGCCGGGACCAGGCCCAAGACCGCTGAAGTCAGCAAAAATACCAAAAAGACTGCAACGTCGAAGACGACGACGCCGGTGGAAAAGGGCACCGCCAGTACCGCTGCGAACAGCAAGGACAAGAAGACCGTCGCCAAGGCCAACACCTCGGCCAAGTCGAAAACAACCCGTCGCAAATCCTCCGCCACAACGGCTGACCCAGACGCCGAAGTCCTGGCGGCGCTACTGTCCCAACCCGAGGGCAAGCCGATCAGCACGGCGACGGCGAGCACGCGCTCTACCACCAAGGCGCGCAACTGATCTCCGCGACGGGTTCGTTCGCATTACAGAGAATCGGTGTGGCGGCCCGGCATGCGCCACACCGTGCTTGCAATCAAGGCGGGCACCGGCAACGGTAGACCCGCGGGCATGTCGGCCCCTGAAGCAGTTGCGGCTGCACGAACGGACAGCGAATGGATGTAACCACTCTTTACCAACATCTTTTCAGCGCGGCGCACCGCCTGTATGCGCTGGAAGGTGAAGGCGCGCTGGGCGAACTCGCCGTCGAGGCCTGGATCGGCCGCGACGGCGTATCCGCGCTGGCCGAGTCGCGCATCGTCGCGGTCAGTGCCAACGCCGATGTCGCACTGGACAGCCTGCTTGGCCAACGTGTCACGCTGCTGACCACGCTCGCCGGCGGCGGCCAGTCGCGCCGCACCGGCCTGGTCCGGCAGGCCGAGAAGCTCGGCGCCGACGGCAGCCTGGCGCGTTATCGCCTGACCGTGGTGCCGTGGCTGTGGCTGACCACGCAGCAGCGCAACAGCCAGGTGTTCCAGAACCGCAAGCTCGACAGCATCATCGAGACCGTGCTGCAGCCCTATGCGCCGCACGCGCACTGGCGCTACGCGGCCGGCGCCGAGGCGCGCATCGCCGCCATCGGCGAGCGTGCCCACGTCGCGCAGTTCCGCGAGACCGACTACCACTTCCTGTCGCGCCTGCTGGCCGAGGCCGGCCTGGGCTATACCGTCGTGGAAGATGAGGAAGCGCCCAGCGGGCATGCCGTGGTGATCTTTGCCGACAGCGCGCAATTGCCGGAAGACGAAGAATCCGCGGCAGGTGGCGGCATCCGCTTCCATCGCGCGCACAGCCAGGAATCGGCCGATGCCATCCAGCAGCTGGCGTGCGAGACCCGCGCGACTGTGGGCGGCGTGGCCGTGACGGCATGGGACCCAGAGGCCAAGCGTGCGATCCGCGGCCACGCGCCGGCACGTTATGTTGGCAATGCGGGGCGGGCGGTCAGCCCGGATCCGTACCTGTCCGTCAGCCTGTCGTTGGCGCCGGACGCCGCGAGCGCGCAGCGTGTTGCCGAGCAGGTGATCGAAGCCGTCGAGGCCCGCGCACTGCTGTTCACCGGCCGGGCATCCGTGCGCACGCTGCGCAGCGGCATGCGCCTGACTGTCACTGGCTGCCCGCACCTGCCGCTGCCGGAAGACGATGCGGCAGGGTATCCGCTGCTGCTAGATGCGGTGGAGCACTGCGGCATCAACAACCTGGCGGCCGACACGCGTGCCGCACTGGCGGATCGCATGGGGCCGCTCGAGGCGGCCTTGTGTTTCGACACACCCCCGGCCGCACCGGACGCTGCAGAGGCAACGCCCGGCCTGCTGGGCGTGCTGCCGGATCACGAGCCCGTGCGCCTGGCTCCCTCGCAAGCGCTGCAGACGGCAGCACGCGAACAGGGCTACGCGGCTATCTTCCGCGCCATCGACGCCCGACGTCCCTGGCGTGCCTGCGTACTCGACGTCGATTGTCCGCGTCTTTACAGCCGGTCCAGTCCGCTGGGGGTGCATAGCGCGATCGTCGTCGGTCCTGACGGCCAGTCCCAGGCGGATGGCAACGCCGAACACCACGCCAGCCCCGCCGGCGAGATCCGCGTGCGCTTCCACTGGCAGCGCGGCGAGCGCGCCGACGACCGCAGCAGCCGCTGGATCCGCGTC
>NZ_JALHRX010000059.1 GCF_023952475.1 Cupriavidus sp. WGlv3 | reverse complement strand
GGGTAGACGTGGCCATTATTATTTCGCCATGCCTGCAGGGGCGAATCTCCGTCTCAATGCAGTTCGTGGTCGCGCGCGTCAATTTCAAGCGGTGCATCAAAATAGCCAAAGGTCGCAATTTCGGCTAGGTATGCAAGGAGAAATTTCTCAATTGAACCAGCCTTTTCATACTGATGAACATGCCGGAACTCATGTGTAAGCAAGCGCCGTGTAGCATGACCTTCCGCAATCAATATGGCGTATCCCAGTGTCAATCCAACCGTATCCGGACCGAACAATCCTGTTGAGCAGACTACGTTTCGTAGTGTTTCATCTTGGGGCATCGGGAGACTATCGACCATTGCGATATGGATGCGTTCCGGCATAGCAACACCAACGGCACTAGCGACCGATAGACCTTGTTCGGTTAGAGCGCTCCCGTTCCGAATTACAGGGTCGGTCATGCTCTTTGCCCATGCTATTGCCGCGGGCAATAGTGATGGCAGTAAAGCTAATATGTTGTATGTCATGTTCCACCTTCTCGGATTGTGCGGAATTTTTGTATCTTGCATTGCGTAAGCCGCTTTTTCGATTCCACTTGGATGTTGAACGCAGAACTCAAACATCGACTCACCTAGTACAACGAATATGCTGGCATCGACAGCAGCGACATAGCTTGACAAGCGTCAATGCGCGCCTATTTATCGAGTTTCCTCGTGCGAAACGGGCCAAATCGATGCCTACGAGACCCCCGGTAATTGCGCGTCACGAAATGAACAAAGTGATGGCGCGAATTGTCGGCTTGAATTCCAATTCTACCGCATTGCGAAAAAATTCATACACCACTTGCAGAGTGGCAATCACAATTTGCCAATCTACACTGAGTGGCATAGATTTCGCTGGATGCTACTACATGCTAACATGACGTGTCTCACCACGGTCGAATGACATCTCATACTAAATTCAGAAATATATAGAATGACAGTCGGCATCATTGCGTTAGGAATTACCCGCAAATGCTACAAAAAACGCATCGCGAAAGGAGCGAAGATATATGACGTACAAGCAGCGCGTGTTGCATTTTTTTCGGAGCATAGCTCAGGCAGCGCTGATATCTATCATGCTAGCCTCTTGCGGTGGTGACGGTGATGATCCCACGGCCTCGCCCGACCCGCAGACGATGACCACCACCACCTCGGCTCCGGTCGAGAAGAGCTGCTCGAACTGCAGGGCGCTGGACGCACACACCAATTCTGGTAGCGGCATAGGTGTTTGGGAAAGCGTTAATAGCACATCCTCGGCTGTGGAAGTTCCCATCAGCATCTCAGGGCTGAACGGGCAGGATGTAACGCTCGTTTTCACTAATCAAACCGGAACTCCACAAGTTATGCCGACAATTGCTGTGGCGGCGCGGAACTATTCCTTCGTGGCCGAGCAACTACGATTGGATGACAGCACGGAAGCGCTTAAGAGCAGAATATCGAATTTTAATCGAGACGGATGGAGAGTGCACGCCAAAGAGCAAAGTTATGCTCCACGCTATTCTTTGTCGCCTAGTAGACTGGATAACGGTAGTGTGAAAATCTGGTATCTAGCGGACGATACGACTCGCTCCACAACATTGGTTCGTAAACTCATGACAGCTGACGGCACCATTGTCAATTTCTGGGTAGAGACAACTGAAATCGATCCAACAAAGGTGAGTCAAGCGGTTCTCGACACGCTAGCAGGCGATTTCGTCTCCCCTGGCAACGGATATTCAATCTGGGGATCGCTCGGTGGATCTCTCAACCGTCATCTCGGACTGCGCTTTTACAAGCATCTTCTTACCAACGTTAGCAGCACTGATTCGATGGCGGTTCTCGAATCTTCAGTTCGAGACACGGCAGCAACCTCCGGCTTCCAACAGGAATTTCGCCACTTTGCCGCGACATCAGGTGCACTAATGAAGGAACCCGCCCCAGTCGGCTTTGGCTTTCCTTTGCGGGAGGAAGACGGATTCGTGTTGCCTGAAATTAACACGGGCGCATTTCTAAATGATCGTAGTCAGTTCTCAATGGTGCCCGCGGAGCTCCACCCCTATGCCAACGTGCCAGTAGTCCGGGAGCATGTGAAAGGTATGTATAGCGAAACGGTGAAGATTCCGCCCCACTCCTCACTGTCCGTCGTGATTCAATGATGCGAAGAGAGTGCCGTCAACCACATCTTCTATGGACCTATGACTCACATGATTGCTTTGCTAGTTGCCCTTAGCGTTGCTGCATGCGCTGTGGGACCAACCGAGGGACAGCATCTGACGTTGGTCGGTGAGATCTACATCAAGGGCAATGAGCCCTTCCCAAAGATCA
Organism: Cupriavidus sp. WGlv3; assembly: GCF_023952475.1. Lineage (GTDB taxonomy): Bacteria > Pseudomonadota > Gammaproteobacteria > Burkholderiales > Burkholderiaceae > Cupriavidus > Cupriavidus phytorum. The sequence continues at coordinate 2,268 of NZ_JALHRX010000059.1, read as the reverse complement.
TACTTGAGACAGCGACCCATGAAAGCTGGGAACTGGAAGGTGTACCATTGACTGAGGCGCGATTGGTAAGTCGTCGCCACGTAACGGTACGTGGCGTCGTAATAAGATCGCCGTCCCGGGGAGTGTGGTTACCTTCGTTACGAGTAAAGAGCCCGCCACAAGTGGCTGGGCCATAACGATCTTTATCCCACTTTTGCTTTAGTGTATCCCCTCAGTAATCTGTCGCGGTAAGCAACAAGAGCATCTGATGCCGGTTAGTAGAGGCGTAGCACCAGTTTTCATCGTCAAATTACAGACCATTAGCGCCATTACTCGATGCCGCTCTACTTGTTTGATTGTGTTTATGATCGATTCAATATAGAAAATTTACCAATCATTATCGGAAGCATTGGAATGGCTTCGCGCGATCTTGAATCTATCTTTGGAGTATGTTTATCTTGGCCCCAATTACCACCACCTCGAATTTCGATCTCCCCGATGACATCGCGAAGCTTTTGGTTGACCCAAAGACTTACTCAGACCGTGAGCTATTGCACTCCGTCTATACGTGGGCTCGTGCCAACAATCCATTCGGTCGTGCCGTTATTGAGGGCTTCGACCCATTCTGGGTTGCAACGAAGTATGCCGATGTCAGCGCCATTTCACGTGACAGCAGCCTATTTCGCAACGGTGACTATTCTGTTGTTTGCCGACCAAAAGCCGCAATCGACTATATAATTTCGGTCACTGGGTCTCCGCATATTGTCAAGGCGCTAGTTCAGTTCGATGGTGATGAGCACAAGAAGATGCGCGCGCTGGCGCAGTCATGGTTTATGCCTGACAGCCTGCTCAATCTGGATGAGCGTATCCGACGACTGGCCCGTTGCTGTGTTGACAAACTTGCGCATTACGAAGGGGAGGTCATAGATTTTTCTAGAAATATTGCGCTATATTATCCTTTGCATGTAATAATGGACATTCTAGGAATTCCCTCTGAAGATGAGGCCAAAATGTTGGTCCTGACGCAAGAATTGTTTGGTGGGGAAGATCCAGAACTCAATCGAGGGAAGGCAGAGGTCGCTTCGGGTAAAGATGTCTTGGCAAAGAACCTACTAGCAGTAGTAGAAGACTTTCGGCATTATTTCGATAAGCTGACATCGGACAAAAGGACGAGTCCACGTAACGATATGGCAACATTGCTTTCCAACGCGGTCGTAAATGGTGAACCGATTAGCGATGCCAACCGCTTGGGCTACTACATTATTATTGCCACGGCGGGACACGATACCACATCATCGTCCTCCGCGATCGCAATGTGGGCACTTAGCCAGTTCCCTGATCTGCTTCCTCGACTACAAGCCGATGCGGCGCTGATTCCGCAATTTGTCGACGAGGCGGTGCGCTTTGCGTCACCGGTGAGCCACTTCATGCGTACCGCGTCTGCGGATACGGAGATCCGAGGACGCACAGTTCACAAAGGCGATTGGATAATGCTGTGCTACGGCTCGGCGAATCGAGATGAAGATGTCTTTGATAAACCATTCGAGTTCAGCATTGATCGAAAGGAAGTCCACCATCTGGCATTTGGAACAGGGCCTCATATTTGTCTGGGCCAGCACTTGGCCAAGATGGAAATGCGCATCCTGTTTGAGGAAATGATACCGCGCCTTGAACGCGTGGAGTCAGCTGGGGAGCTCGAGATGGTCGCATCCAGCTTCGTCGGTGGGCCTAAGCATCTTCCTTTGCGCTGTTTCATGCGATAGAGTGATTTTTTGGTTCATCGAGGAATAGCGAGGAAGGCTGCGCCGGATCTTGAGGAAGAAGTATTCCTCGTCGCGATATCCGTAGGCCCGGCGCTTGATCATTTTGATAGTGTTGTTAATGCCCTCGACGACGCTAATGTTCAGCGCATGGCGGCATCGGGCCACAATGCCGTGCCAATACGCTCAGGCGTTGCGCGAACTGCTGTAATGGGTCGACGCCGCTTTGCTGCGCTTGTTCAAACCAGTCGCTCCATGCCCGCTGCGCCCATCCAGGCCGACGGTAAAACCACAGGCGCTTGAGGTCGTCGCGCAGAATGTAGACGGTCATCAGCGACCGGGTCGCGGCCAAAATCTCATTTAGATGGACCGCCTGGCCGGCGCTCAGATTGCTGCGATTAGGCAGCAGCAAGCGTGTGGACTTCAAGAGACGTCGGGTGGGTCGGTCATGCCTGAGTTGATTGGCCTGATCGACCCGGACCTGATCGATGACCTCGCGTCTTTGGCAACAACGTGGAACAGGTCGTAG
>NZ_JALHRX010000058.1 GCF_023952475.1 Cupriavidus sp. WGlv3 | reverse complement strand
GTGTGCTGCGAGGGGTTTTGTCTTTGGCGCGGAGAAAACGCGGCGGGCGCCCGCACCGCTGAGCGCAAGCTGCGTCCTTCGGCTTCGCCCATGGCGCGCCAACCAGAGTGCGACCACCGAGCCATGCCCGCGACGGGAACTACCGACAGCGGGCATGTCTATCGACAATGCATTGTGACGCCAGCCCGTGAGCCTTCGATGTCTTAGTGCGACCGGCTGGACAACACCGTGTCGGCCTTGTCGTGCGTCGCGTATTTCTCGATCAGGGTGGCACTGGCGCGATTCAGTCCAGCGACATCGACGGCAATGCCATGGCGACGGAATTTATGGACGATACGGTCAAGCGCATCGATTGCCGTGAGGTCCCAGAAATGCGCTTGTGACAAGTCGAGGCGGACCGAGCGGACCGGCTCGGTGAAGTCGAATTCCGATACCAGCGCCTCGGAGGAAGCGAACAACACCTGTCCGCGCACCGTATAGCGCCGTTCGCTGCGCGCGGGGTCCAGCACGGATTCGACCGCGAGAAGGCGGCGCGCCTTTTCGGTGAAGAAGACGGCGCTTAGCAGCACCCCGAGGCCAACGCCAAGTGCCAGGTTGTCGGTCGCGACCACTGCGAAGACGGTGGCCACCATCACCACGGAAGAGCTCTTCGGATTGGTCCGCAGCTTGAGCACCGAGCCCCAGTCGAAGGTGCTGATCGATACCATGATCATCACCGCGACCAGAGCGGCCATGGGAATCCTTTGCACCCACGGGCCCAGGAACACCACGAGAATCAGCAGCAGCGCGCCCGCGACGAAGGTCGACAGGCGACTACGGCCACCCGACTTGAGATTGATGACGGTCTGCCCGATCATGGCGCAGCCCGGCATGCCACCGAGAAAGCCGGCGACGATATTGGCGCAGCCCTGGCCGCGGCATTCGCGGTTCTTGTCGCTTGGGGTGTCGGTGAAGTCATCGACGATGCTTGCCGTCATCAGGGATTCAAGCAGGCCGACCACTGCGATGCTGACCGAATACGGAAAGATGATTCGTAGCGTTTCCAGCGACAGCGGCACGTGTGGCAACGCCAGGGCCGGCAATTCCTCAGGGAACGCACCCATGTCCCCGACGGTGCGCAGATCCAGGTGCAACGCCATGGACAGCCCGGTCAGCACGATGATGCACACCAGGGGCGAGGGGACGGCCGTGGTGACGCGAGGCAGCAGGTAAATGATGGCCAGGCCGGCGCCGACCATCGCGTAGACGTACCACGGAACCGACTGCAATTGCGGCAGCTGGGCCAGGAAGATCAGGATCGCCAGCGCATTCACGAAGCCAGTAATGACCGAGCGGGACACGAATCGCATCAATGCGCCAAGCCGCAGATAACCTGCGCCGATCTGCAGCACGCCTGCCAGGATGCCTGCGGCAAGCACGTATTCCACGCCGTGTGCCTTGACCAGCGAGCCGATCAGCAGCGCTACCGCACCGGTGGCGGCCGAAATCATGCCAGGGCGTCCGCCCGCGATGGCGCTGACCACTGCGATGCTGAAGGCCGCATAAAGGCCGACCTTGGGATCGACGCCGGCGATGATGGAGAAGGCAAGCGCCTCGGGGATAAGCGCGAGGGCGACGACGATGCCGGCAAGGATATCGGCGCGGACGTTGGAGAACCACTCCTCGCGGATGGTGTTCGTATACATGTGGGTAGGGCCGTTGGTAACGGTGAATAAGACAATGGGTCGGCCGACCGGAGGACTGCCAAGGCGGCAATGCCACGCAACGTCGCTTTCCGGGAAAGCGAAAAAGGGGGCAAAACGTTGCCGCCTATGCAAGGCGGGCGCAGGAACGAAGCGCGGCGTGCACCACGAACCTCCAGTTCGGTCGTCTGGGACTGGAAGGGTTCGGTGGGACGTTACATTGGACGAATCGGGGCTGGTAGAGGAAGCACCCGCGACGGCGGTTCGATGCCGGGATGCAGCGCCGGATTCTAGAGGATGCTGGCGGCATCGTCCAGCGACGGGAGAACGACACACGCGCTGCTTGTCGTTTCCTCAAACGCCGCTTTTGCCGCTGGAAGTCCTCGTCTGGCTAAATTCGTGGCCGGCTTCGACGGTGGTGACATCGGTCCTGGCATGGATTATTTGCAAGCTCTGCCGGTGCCGGTACAGGAATTCGTGCAAGTCAGGGCCGGTGCAAATATGCGAGGCCGGCGGGGAGGGCATGAATGGGTTCCTGCAGGGAGGGTGCCGAGGTGCTAACCTCAAAAAAAGCACCGCCCGCCGTCACCCTTGCCACTGGGAGAGAAAATGAGCCGTCTGCTGCTCACCAATATCGACCCCGACACCTCGGACGAGGAGATCCGGACGTTCCTGGAAAAATACGGATTCCCGCCATTCGACAGCCTGGAGCATGAGGACGGCGACGGCTCGCACCCGGCCGTGCTGCTGACTTATGAAACACTGGACCCCGCGGTGCTCGGCAAGCTGCAGCAGCGCATCGATCATATGTACTGGAAGAAGCGCCAGCTGAGCGCTTCCATCCTGCATGACCGTTTTGCCTGAGCGGCCTATCGCGATGGCGCGCCCGGGCCTGCCGCGCCGGCTTCCTCGGCAGGCTGCGGTGCAAGCGGGGCAGGGACAGCCATCATCTTCTCCGCCGGGTAGAGCGCCATGAAGCTTCGCGCCAGCTCTGGATCCCGGCACGCGAGCCACGCTTGCCATTGCAGGTACGGAATCATCACCACCGCACGTTTTTCCTTGCCGGGGGCGTGCATCAGCTTCATCACCGCGTGGCCCGGCGCGCTTACCGTGAACATGGCGAAAGAATAGCTTCCGTCGGGCCATTGCTTCCACAGCCCCGCAATGCTGAGCGCCGGCTCGTCCGGTAGCCAGATCCGGTAGCGGATCCAGCCCTGGCCGGCGACGTAGCACGGTTCATAAATGGCCGTCGCAGGCACCAGGCATAACTGGGTGCGGTGCCACGCGCTGCACGAACCGCGGCGATCGCCGACGCTCTCGGCGCGGACATTCATGGTTTCAAAATCCCGGGCGCCATGGACATGGCGCGAGCGCGGCACGAGGCCAAAAGTGGCCAGCAAACATTCGCGGCGGCCACGGGCATCCGCACGGACGATCGGCGCAGCATCGCCGGGCCATATTTCCGCCTTCCATGTTCCTGGCGGTGGCTCGACCCCGAACACATCTCTCAGCACCGGGCTGGTTACTGCGGTGAAATTGGTACACACGATATTGCCTCCCCTGACGTCAGATGCTTGCTGCAGGCACGGTCAGCTATCGCGATACCTCCGACGCCATGTTCCTGGCCGATTCCAGATGGTGCTCGAGCGTCGTCAAGGTCTTCTTTGCAAAATCCCGTACATCGCTGTCGCGCGCGTCGCTTGCGGCCTTGCGGAACAGCGCCACCGCCTCGTTGTGCGCCTTGACGCCGACTTCGTCGGCATATTGCTTGTCGAAGCTGGCGCCTTGCAGTGCGCCCATGGCTTCCAGCTTCTTCTGGTCAGCGGGACTCGGGGTCGTCGGCAATTGCACGCCCTTGGCGTTGGCCAGCCGCTTGAGATCTTCCGCCGCGGCGCGGTGGTCCTGCAGCATCTGCCCGGCAAAACGCTTGACCGTGGCGCTGGTGGCCTTGGTCTCGGCCAGCTTGCTGGCATCGATCTCCATCTGGCCGGCCTGTGCGGCCTTGTTCATGAAATCCACGTCGCCGGCGGGCGGCGCGGCGTACAGGCCGGTTGTCAGGCAAAGCAATATCGCCGCAAGCGCGGATTTTGCATGGAGCCAGGGGCGGCCGGGCTGGCGTGGATCGAATGGCATGACTGTCTCCTGAACGGGCAACCATACCCGGTCTTGCAACAATCATGCCGCCATATCGTGCAATCTCCGACCTCAGGAAACCCGGACAAATTTGGCGACCGAAGGCACTCCCTGCGAGTCGAGGATAAACAGCATGTAGTAGCCAGGCGGCACCAGCGAACTGGAGGCGGGCAGGGTGACGCGCAGGTTCTTCGCGCCCTGCTTGGTATGGCGCAATTTGATATAGCGCTGGTGCATGTCGTTGCCGTGCGTCACAGCCCCCGGCGCCACCAGCGCAACGCTGGAAACATTGGGAGTGCTGGAGCCAACGGTAAAGGTTTGTCCCAAGCTCAATGTACCCGGAGCGCTGGTGATATTGGGGCGAGCACCCTTGAACAGGTACGGTGGCGAATACACCTGTGCCTGGTGCGTACTGGCGGCCAGGGGATTCATGTCGTCCTGGGACAGCAAGACGGTGGCGTCAGGCAACAGAATGGCACTGGAGTGGTAGCCCGCCTGTATAGTGTTCGGGCTCATCGGAATCCAGGTCCCGGTCGGATCGCCGGCCGGCTTGTTGTAAAGCTCGCTGTCAAAATGCGGGTTGTCATAACCGTTGCTGGCCGCATTGCCGCCCACCGTAAACAGCGTGCCATCCGGCAGGATCACGGTATTGGCGTTATGGCGAGGCTGCAGCCATTGCGGAAATTGTCGCCACCCGGCGTTGGGGTTGCCGACATCGAACCACTCGTTGTTGCGGAAGGCGCTGTCGCCTTCGGCACCGCCCGCGATCATCACGGCCTGCTTGACGGGCGTGACCGAGGCATCGGTATAGATAACGCCGTTGGCGTACTCATAGTGCGAGCTCAGCATGTTCGGAATGCTGCTCCATGACCAGGTGCCGGGCGCCAGCAGCACCGTATTGAAGAAGGCCGGCCCCGCCTGCATCATCTGGCCCGAACCCAGCAGGTATTGGAAAGGGTACATGCCGGACGGGTGGTGGAACGCAACCGTGCTCATGGTGCCAACGCTGTCCATGCCCGCGGCCGGGGTGAACAGCTCAACCACCGACGTGGTATTTCCGGATCCTGTTTCGTCGAGGCCACTGGTGATGACTACCCGGTTGTCTGCCAGCTTGGTCACCGTCGGATACCAGCGGCCGACCGACATATTTGGCTGGGTGGTCCAGCTCTCGCTGAGCGGATTGAACGTATAGCTGCTCAGCGCGCCCTGGAAGTTCTGCTGGCCTTCAGGCGCATTCGGATCTGGGTAGCGCAGATTGCCACCCGCAATGAAAACCCTGCCGTCGCTCAATATCGTCTGGCCGGCACACCAGATGTTCTCAGGAGGCGTAATGGAATGTCCCGTGCGCGTCACGGGATCCCAGACATAGGCGACACCGGTGTTCGAGGCGGCCGGGTTATGGTATTGCGTCGGCTCGTACGACCAGAACAGCACCTTGCCTGTGTGCAGCAATACCGCAGTGATGCCGACTACGGGGATGACGAATGGCGCGCTCCATTGGCCGGCCGTATTGGTGGCTTGGGCCCTGGCCGCTGCCAGCACCTGATCATCCGGCGTAGCCACCCGGTCCAGCCCGGCTGCCACGCGACACTGCTTGGCACGTCCCCTGGCATGCGAATCGGCATGGGCCGGACCGAGCACGGCAGTTTCTCGCTGCCGCAGTCGGGCTTCCGCGGAAGGGTTGTTGCAGGCGTCATTGTCGAAGCTGACGGGCGGAGCTGCGTAAATCGAGGGTGCCAGCAGCAGGAAGCCAACCACTGACGCCCACACGGTTTTCCGGAAAATCATGCGTTGACGCATTTGCATCACCTCCTGCAGTGACAGCGTTGCCATGGAATGCGGGAGTTCCGCGCTGGAAGCTCACGGTGGAATGCCGAAGGACATCCCACCGGACTTTTCTAGCTTAGGGGGGCAGGCAGAGAGCCAATGTGGGCTGGCGCACGGAAGGAATGCGATTGGGGGCTTGCGTTTTGCTCAAGCAGCGTGCGGGGCTCCGGGACGAAACGGGAGGTGCTGGCTATATCGTATTTAACATAAGATAC
>NZ_JALHRX010000057.1 GCF_023952475.1 Cupriavidus sp. WGlv3 | reverse complement strand
GGATACGTGATTTGAAAGCAGCCCAGCCCCATGAACTATGTCAAAGAAAATGTTCGCCACCATACAACGACTCGTGCAGGGCTGGACATTCGGTTAAGAAATTTGCTGAGCCACCCAATGGCTCGGCGTAAGGCTATTCAGCTTTCATGGCGAATATGCAGACGCTATTCATCACAGTCGCCCCAAGGCGGAATGGTGAAGTGCGCAATCACTACTTGAAGACGGAGTGTACTCAGTCGCTTCCTTCAATATCTCTGCTTCCTGTGTCTTTTTTCCCAAGAGCCTTTGCAACTCTCGAATCTCGTTCATCGCGGCGGCTAATTGAGATGCGGGAACCAAAGCCTCGCCGATATTGTGAGGGGCCAGAGTACCATCTTGGTACTGCTTCCGCCATGCGGACACTTGATTGGGATTGACTTCATGGCGCCTGGCCACCTCTAAGACGGTTACACCTGGTTCCAGGGTTTCCTGCACAATAGCAAGCTTTTCATGCACGGACCGCCGCCGCCGCCGCTCTGGCTCGCTCAAGGCCTCGTTTCCTCCTTCAGAAGGGTTGGACTTCAAACTGGTCACAAAATATCTCCTCTAATTTAAAAACGTCCCTAGGTATCATACGAGGCAGGCATGTCTTGGTGAACACGCTGACATTAGCTAGCTCACCGTTCCATTAACTCATCAGGCAGCACTACCGCGGACTCTTTAGTTTCCAGCCAATTGCGTAAAGCATGAAAACGAAATATTAAAACCCATGCGTTACATGGCCCAAGAGACTGAAACTGAAACAAGGAACGCCGCACGTTTTTGATTTGCCTTAGCATGCTTCAGCATCTGATACATGACAGGTGACTAGAATGAGGCGTCTTGTGGCTTGCAAAAACCTGACGCAGCCTGGAGTCGATGACTTCGAAGAAGTACCATCACTACCTTGCAAATAACGCCTCAGCAATTCTTCGAGCGAGCTTCGCACCAATGTTGGTGGAACCCGGAGTTGTAAGTCATTTGAATGAAAAATCATCAGCCGCCTCCAGGAAGTCGGGATTGTAGAGGGCGTACCTCCGGACGTAAAATGAACTGTATTCAAATCGTTATGAAGCTCGCTCATGAGGGTATGTGAAGACCGCTGCTGCAATAGAAAATGAGTACGGTACAGCACATCCATGACGCGCCCCTTCATGTATCAGAGATGCCCTGTGCCGGCATATGCCTTGACTATAGCGGGCACTTTGCTTGCCTCATAAGGCGTTATCATGCAGGACGAGGCCTTGGACTTTGATGAGTGAATTATATTTTTTCTCAGCGCTTCAAATGCTTCCATTACGGCAGAGTATTGCGTAAAATCGTTGTTCGAGGGTTCAGGGATAGCGACATTGCCGAGGCAAGGGCGACCGGCTTTTTCTTTGCACTCCCGCTGGGCTACAGCGCCGAGACTACCGAGCGCTCCAAAGATATAGCCATCGTCAGGCAAAATTGGAAAGATCACATTATCAAAGTAGTTCGCCTCGACAAAAAGATGTGCTTTTTCACTCGAGTCGATCGCATGCCAAGAACCATTCTGGAAATAGTTATTAACCACATGCACAATGGCATCGCTGCCAGAAACTTTCGGTGCTCGCCCGGAAAAATCATGAATCCAATTATTGGATAAAGTAATATTTTGCTTTTTTGCAGTTAGCAAGATATTCCAATAATGTTTCCCGTTGCACTCAGGTGAGTAAGCGCTTGTGCCGTCGAAATTATTCCACGAAATAGTGACGTTGATTGCAGGCCTGAAGTGATCGACAATCATTTGTCGGCCAATATTGTGGAAGGTATTATGATCTATCCAAACTCGGTCCACCCCTTCCAGCGATATTGCGTCGCCACCAAAAACGATGCCGTTATTAATGTCACTTATCGTAAGATTTCTTATTTCGACGTTGCGGGAGTTCACCAGACGCAGTCCCTTTCCCTTTAGCGCTGCGGACGAGCTGGCGCCAATTAAGGTCTTATTTGAACCGACCGATAGCGGATTTTTCCCGGCCGCATCGTAAGTAATCCCTGTGACTTCTTTTCCACTGCAATGCCTATCGTTCGCATCGACAAGGATCAATGCTTCCGGCTCGTACGGCGTCGGACATTCACCTTTTATTTTGCCGGGATAACAGCCACGCTCCGAGGAGGTTTTTTCTGTCCCTGTGTAGTCAATCGTTGTTGCGATTCTTATGATGCGTGGAGTTGCATCAGAGCATACTCCTTCCGCATTAAATGAATTACACAGGGCATTCTTCAGTTGCTCCCGGCCATCAATTGGATCTGTGATATTCACGACTTCCCCGCCCATCCCGCCGATCGTTGCTGCGCCGAACCCTTTCGGCCGACTAAAATCAAATTCCGTTGCGCACGATCCGGATAAATTAAACAGGAAGGCCGCCGAGCCCAGCACCAGAGTCGCTCGCTTGAATGCCATATGAAATAACATATAATTCCTTGTCAATATTTAGACATTGCCAATAATTGAGGTTTCCTATTTTCGGCTTCCATAGGTCCGGGGTTATGCAGCCCAATCTGTCGCCTGCTGAACAGTGAGCCAGTCCTGCAGGAACTGAGTCGGCGATTACGAAGGTGAGGGACGAATGACGACCACTGCGGTTATAGAACACTTCGATGTATTCGAACAGGTCCGCAGCGGCCTCACGTTGCGTCCGGTACCGCGTGGAAGGAGTTCGTTCGTTCTCCAAACTGTTGAAGAGCTCTTCGTCGGCGCGTCCCAACAATTTCCCCATGCCGGGCCTGCGGCGGAACCACGCCAACACATCCGCCACAAGGTCCGCCGTCATGCGCGCCTTGATGGACCAGCCCACGACTTCCCGATTCAACAGATCCAGCACCAATTCAGTGCCGGCTAAATCAACCCGTCGCGAGATGCGATGGTGGCAAATTCTGGGAACTTCAGGGTAGAATCTCGCGCGTCGCTACAGGGCCGGACGCTGTGTTGGTTGCAGGCAGCGGACTCATAATCCGCCGGGGATATCCCACCGTGGGTTCGAATCCCACCCGGCCCACCAAGCGCGATATCTTTCATAGCTCTTCGACTCTTCGCCAGGAACGGCGATATCCAACCAATCTGTAGCTTCACGTTCTCGAAGCTATAAAGGCGCACGACGGCCGCTGGACAGACAAACCAGGCACTGCGGGTATTGCATCGACCAAGTCTTCGAGGACAACCGAGTCGTGCCGATTGAAACCGATGACAGTCAGTGCCCGAGGAACGCCTTGCCGGTCTACGATGAGATGGCGTTTGCTGCCTAATCTGCCGCGATCTGTGTGGTTGGGCCCGGTATGCTCGGTGCTCGGGGCTGGCGCATTGCTGCGCTGGCAAGCTTCGCCCGACTCCACTCATCCCAGGTTCGGCGCGCTCGCGAGCAACACGGACGGTCTCTGTGCGCTTCACCTGGGAAAGCGTCGGCAACAGACAGACGCGCGCCACCCGCAGCAGGGTGCGGCTATAGCAGCGCGTGTCGCAAAAGTCGACTGTGGTCAACCACATCAAGTCACACCGGGGCAATATGTCCCTGTTCAGGGAGCGTTTGAACTGGCTGGCAATGACGAAGCCCGATCATAGCAGGAAGACCGCGCGCTTCGACGTCGGCTTGGGTCGACCCCGGAGCAGCTGCAGTAGCGGGCCGGCAGCAGCACTAGGAGTCGATATGTGTCAACAGGCAAGCACCTGCAATGTGCGTTGGTGCCCGTTACGCCGGGGTACGGGGTGACAATTTGCATACTGGGCGGTAATCGCGCCTGAACTGCGATTTTCTCCGACGCAATTGAGGCGGCGCGGGCGCCAATCCCATCATGACTTCGAACTGTAAATCTTATCTATTAAATTCGCATAAGTGTCAGGGCTCACTCCAGATTTGCTTAGCCTTGCGCGCAAAGTCCTACCTTTGATTTTATTAATGCTATTCTTGAGGTCCATTAAGCCTTGTAATTTCGGGGACTCCTTTACGTCCTTTGGCTGTTGCTCGACGAGAACGGCGACGGCATCAATTACTCTGCCTATTTGGCTTCCATAGCTGTGATCACGCGTGATTTCACGCTCCATATCCGGATCCGAGCTATTCTCCTTGTTGATGGTGATTGAATTGTTGGTAGTGCTATTGGTTGCGAACCAGCCCGGCAAAATCGGCTGGCAGAAAGTTGCAAATATCTGCGAAAACGCCTTCATGGTTTCCGCCATTGAGTCGATAAATTTGTCAGTATCATTGGCATTTTTATCATGTGCACACATATTTGCATACCTCATTTTCTATATAGCGGCTTGGACAATGTCTAGTGACTAATAAAGCAGGGATTGAGGTGGATAATCCTCGGCTAAAACCGTGACCACCAACCCTGCAATGAAAGGATCGGCGTACCTCATCTGCTTTGCCCCAGTCCGCTCACGCAAACCTTATGCCAAATAGCGCAGCGTTCCGAGAGACGCTCGTAGGCGGACCCAAAACAAGGGGGGCCGCTGAAGATAGTGACGGTTCAGCGTCGATTTGACTCGCCCACAGACGGCTCAGCGAAGCAGGTGCCGATCTAGGCGCAGATAGGATTGAGAATGAAGGGAACGGAAATAGTGCGGCTGAGACTACGGAGTCTGCGGCCACAGGTCCCTTATTCTCACATCTGCGGCAAGAATCGGCACAGTCATTCGAGCGATGCTATGTGCTGAAAGAATGCCCACATAATTCGTTGGCTTTGTCGAATTTCCGACGTCACGATTGCATATTTGGGCACCTCGGTGCCGGCGCGCTTTTTGTTTCTAAGCCGCAGTGCATCGAAATCTTTGATGACAGGTCACCGACTCATCTGCTCATGTCAGGGCTATGAAGTCGCACAGTAAGCTATATAGGAGGGCAAACTCGTAGAGCGAGCCGACAAGGTTTGTGATTAGCCAGCGCCCAGATGGGGGCAGTGATGATTCTACCTCCGGCTTTGGCAGATTCAGAAAGTGGCGGCGCGATTTTGGCAATGCACCGTTGTCTGATCAGTCAGTCCCGATTCGGCATCTCGCCGTCATACTCGAGCAATTGGCCGGTCAGCGCAACAGCTTGATGGAATCGTTCAGCCGGTGTATCGAAGTTTAGTGCCTTGCGCGGGCGTTCGTGGAGCCGCCTGGCAATGGCATTGAGCTTGGCTTGCGAATAGATCGAGAGATCGGTTCCTTTCGGAAGGTACTGTCTCAAGAGCTCGTTGGTGTTTTCGTTCGTGCCGCGCTGCCAGGGATTTTGAGGTTCGCAGAAATAGACCCTGATATCGGTCGCGACAGTGAAGCTCTTGTGGCCAGCCATCTCTGTGCCGCGATCCCACGTCAGCGATTTTGTAACAATTCCTGCTGTAGTTTGCCAGCGTGCTTGATCAGGGCGTTGACTACAGCCTCAGAGTCCTTGCTGGCAATCTTCACGAGCATCACGAACTTTGTCTGGCGTTCGACGAGTGTTGCAATCTGGCTGTTGGCGCTGCCGACAGCAGATCGCCTTCCCAGTGTCCAGGCATCGCGCGATCCTCTGCCGTATGGAAGGCCTGATTCAGGGTCGCATGTCATGACAACGCCACTTACCGCGATATCTTTGGCCATCGGTTGGACGAACACCTCGTCGGATGGCAATAGGGTGCCGTACGAAGAGAACACATCATCTATTGCTTGAATCAGTTGCTCATCGGTACGGACATTTAATACAGCGGTCTGCCATGCTGACGGGTGACCCGATCGATGACCGAAAAGCTGAGCCCGGGTGTGGCAAAAGTACTCAAACGGTTGGCGGAGGAAAGATGCTGCGCGACAAGGATTATCGGCCCACCTTCGATCGTCTTTTCGTAACCCTTCCCGGCCAGTCGGCTCGGCCAGTTCGAATGGCTGCAATGGCCGATCTTCTTCAGGTTGCGGTCATCAAAGGCGGCGTAATG
>NZ_JALHRX010000056.1 GCF_023952475.1 Cupriavidus sp. WGlv3 | reverse complement strand
CGGGCTGCTGCGCCAGCGGCGCGATGCCCTCATTGACCGTATCCAGCGTCAGTACCGGCAGCGCGGCCGGCGCGGGCAGCGCATCGAGCAGCGCGGACTCGGTGACCAGCAGCCGGATCGCGCTGTCGTCGAACAGGTAGGCCAGCCGGTCCCTGGGATAGGCGGGATCGAACGGCACGTAGGCGGCGCCGCTGCGCATCACCGCCAGCAGCGCGACGATCAGGTCGGGCGAGCGCGACAAGGCGATGCCAACGCGATCCTCGGCGCCGATGCCGCGCGCGCGCAGCACGGCGGCGAGGCGGTCGGCGCGGGCCAGCAGCTCGCCGTAGCGCAGCACCTGGTCGCCGCAGATCACGGCGACGGCGTCGGGGTGGGCCGCGGCGTGGCGGGCGATGTGGGCGTGCACCGGCAGGGTCTCGCCGGCGGGCGGCTTGCCCTGGCCCAGCGCCAGCAGGCTGCGGTGTTCGGACTCGTCAAGCAGGTCCACCGCATCGAGCGATTGTTCCTGAGCGTCGGCCAGCCGGCTCAGCAGCCGCACGTAATGGCGCGCAAGCCGCTCCGCGGTGCCGGCGTCGAACAGTTCCGCGGCATAGTGGAAGCAGGCATGGACCTGGCCATCGCTGTCCTCGCGCGTGTCGAGCGTCAGCTCCAGCGCCGTGCTGCGCTCGCCCACCGGCGCGCTTTCGAGTTCGAGGTCCGGCAGCGACACGCGCGCCGCGCGGTCGCCGCGGCGGTGGTTGTGCACCACCTGGAACAGCGGGTGGTAGCTGACGCTGCGCTCGGGCTGCAGCGCTTCCACCAGTTGCTCGAAAGGCAGGTCCTGGTGCGCCTGCGCGCCCAGCACGGCTTCGCGGGTCTGGCCGAGCAGCGCGGACAGCGGCTGGCTGCCGTCAAGTTGCGCGCGCACGATCTGTGTATTGACGAACAGGCCTACCACGCGCTCGGTTTCGATCCGGTTGCGGCCGGCCACCGGCACCCCCACGCACAGGTCGCGGCTGCCGGTATAGCGGTACAGCAGTGCCTGGAAGCCGGCCAGCAAGGCTATGAACAGCGTGCCGCCGCCGGCTTGCGCCCGTTGGCGCAGCGCATCGGCGAGCGTGGCGGGGATGGCGATCTCGCAGCGCTGCGCGCGGTAGGCCGCCACGGCGGGGCGCGCACGGTCGGTTGGCAGCGCCAGCACGCCGGGCGCGCCCTCCAGGGTTGCGCGCCACCAGGCCAGTTGCCGCGCCTGCTCGCCGGCCTCGAGCCAGTTGCGCTGCCACACCGCATAGTCGGTATAGCCGATCGCCGGCGCGGCCTCGGGCAGCGCCTGGCCGAGCCGCTGCGCGCGGTAGGCCGCTGCCAGCTCGTCGATCAGCAACTGCAGCGACCAGCCGTCCGAGACGATATGGTGCATCGCTAGCACCAGCCGGTGGTGCCGCGCGCCCAGGCGCAGCAAGTGCACGCGCAGCAACGGCGCGCGGCCCAGGTCGAACGGCGCTTCAGCGATCGCCGCGGCTTGCGCATCGGCGCTGCCGGGGTCGGCCGACAAGTCAGTCAACGGCAGCTCGATGCTGACTTCGGCATGCACATGCTGCCGTACCTTGCCATCAGCGTCCGCCAGGAACACCGTGCGCAGGGCTTCATGGCGCTGCGCCAGCGCGGCAAACGCTGCCCGCAGCGCGCCGGCGTCGAGTTCGCCGTGCAGTTCCACGCGGCTGCTGATGTGGTAGGCCGCGCTGTCCGGCGCGAAGCGGTGCAGGAACCACTGGCGCTGCTGCGCGTACGACAGCGGCGCATCGTAGCCGGCGGCAGTATCGGGCCGCGGCAGCGCGGGGATCGGCAATTGCGAGAATGCGATGCCTTGCCCGGCCATCTTGTCGAGAAAGGCGCGGCGCAGGGCCGGCGCCAGCGTGGCAAAGCGCGCGGCCAGGCGGGCCGCGGTGTTGGCTTCGATCATTCAGACTGACTCCAGGGTATTGACGAATGCTTCCAGTTCCAGCAGGGCGGCTTCGTCGGCATGGCGTTGCTGCGCCGGCAGCGCCGCGGCCAGCTCGGCCAGCGTGGCGGCGCCGAACAGCAGGGCCAGCGGCACCTCGATGCCAAGTTCGCCCTGGATCCGGGACAGAAGCTGGACGGCCAGCAGCGAATGGCCGCCCAGTGCGAAGAAGTTGTCGTGGCGGCCCACCGCGGGCACCTGCAGCAGCGCTTGCCAGATGCCGGCGAGACGGATCTCGAGATCGCCTTGCGGTGCTTCCCGCTCCGCCGCCGCGGAGGGCGCGGTGGCGTCCGGCGCCGGCAGCGCGCGGCGGTCCAGCTTGCCGTTGGCGGTGAGCGGCAGCGCGTCGAGCAGCACGATGGCGGCCGGCACCATATGCGGTGGCAACGTGGCGGCCAGCGCGCGGCACAGCGCGGCGGGATCGGGCCGGGCATCCGCTAGCGGCACCGCGTAGCCGACCAGTTGCATGCCGCCGGCGGCGGGCGCGGCGACCACCGCCGCCTCGCGCACCTGCGGCAGCGCCGTAAGCTGCGCCGCGACTTCGCCCGGCTCGATGCGGAAACCACGGATCTTGACCTGGTCGTCGATGCGGCCCAGGTACTCGAACACGCCGTCGGCGCCGCGCCGAACGCGGTCGCCGGTGCGGTACAGGCGCGCGCCGTCGCGGGCGAACGGATCGGGCACGAAGCGGTCTGCCGTCAATGCCGTGCGGCCGAGGTAGCCGCGCGCCAGCGCGGCCCCGCCGACATAGAGTTCACCGGCGATGCCGTCGGGCAGCGGGCACAGGTCTGGGTCCAGCACGTACGCGCCGGTGCCGGCGAGCGGCTGCCCCAATGGCAAGCCAACGCCGGGCTGCGGCGTGGTGCCGGCCACGTGCACGAGCACGCCGACGGTGGTCTCGGTCGGCCCGTAGTGATTGACCAGCCGGCACCCCGGCCGGGCAGCGTGGAGGCGCGCGCGCAGCGCCGCGTCGGTGGCTTCGCCGCCCAGCACCAGGGTGTGTCCGGGCAGCACGTCGGCCAGCGGTACCCCGGCCGCCTGCGCGCCGTCGAGCAAGGCTCGCAGGTGGCCGGGCACGATCTTGAGCACGCCGATGCGGTGCTGCGCCATGTAGCGCGCAAACGCCGCGGCGTCGAACACGCAGCGGCGCGCCGGCAGGTGCAGCGCGCCGCCGCTGGCCAGCGCACCGAACAGCACCGTATGGCCAAGATCGGCCGCCGGCGTCGACACCATCGCCATGCGCGACGCCGGCGCCAGCGCCAGTTGCGACAGCACGCCGCGCAGGTAATGCGCCAGCGCCCCGTGCGAGACGCCCACGCCCTTGGGCCGTCCGGTGGAGCCCGAGGTGTAGATCACATAGGCCAGGTGGTGCGGATGCAGCGCCAGCGACGGGTTGGCGTGATCGCCGTCGTACAGGGACGGCGCGCTCAGGTCGATCACCGGCACGGCCGCGGGCAACGGCGCGATGGCGTCGGGCCGCTGCGCCAGCAGCATCGCCACGCCGCTGTCCTCGATCATGTAGGCCAGGCGGTCGGCGGGATAGCCCGGATCGAACGGCACGTAGGCGCCGCCGGCCTTGAGGATGGCAAGCAGCGCGACGACCAGTTCGACGGAGCGTTCGGCCAGCACACCAACCGGCACGTCCGGGCCTACCCCTTGTGCGACCAGACGATGCGCCAGGGCGTTGGCGCGGACATTGAGTTCGCGGTAGCTGAGTTGCACGTCGTCCGCAGCCAGCGCCACGGCATCCGGTGCTGAGGCCGAATGGGCTTCGAAGCGATGGTGGGCAAGTTGGGCCGCAGTCGCTGCGGCTGCCAGGGGCGCGTCAGCCGTAGCGAGGCCGATCCGGCCCAGTGGGCGAGTCGCGTCGGCGGCCAGCTGGCGCAGCACCGCAAACAGGCTGTGCGCCAGCATTCGCGCCTGCGCTTCGCCGAGCACGGCGCGGTCGAAGCGGCAGGTCAGGCGCAGCGTGTCGGTGTGCGCGAACACCAGCGCCAGCGGATAGTTGGTCTCGGCGCGGTTGCCGATGCCGGAGAACGCCAGGCCGGCAGGCGTGCGGCGCAGCGCGGCATCGACCGGGTAGTTCTCGAAC
The DNA here is from genome assembly GCF_023952475.1 of Cupriavidus sp. WGlv3. Classification (GTDB taxonomy): domain Bacteria; phylum Pseudomonadota; class Gammaproteobacteria; order Burkholderiales; family Burkholderiaceae; genus Cupriavidus; species Cupriavidus phytorum. The sequence continues at coordinate 2,110 of NZ_JALHRX010000056.1, read as the reverse complement.
ACCACGATCGAATCGAACAGGGCCTGGCCACCCTGGCCGGCCCAGCGCTGGATGTCGTAGAGCGGGGTGTGCTCGTGCTCGCGCAGCGCCAGGTTCAGCGCCTGTACCTCGCGCAGCCAGTCGCCCACCGCTTGCTGCGGACGCGGCGACGCGATCACCGGCAGCGTATTGATGAACAGCCCCAGCATCTGCTGCGCGCCCGGCAGCTCGGCCGGGCGGCCGGCCACAGTGGCGCCGAAGGCCACGCACGACTGGCCGGTGCAGCGCTGCAGCAGCAACAGCCAGGCAGCCTGCACCAGCGTGTTCAGCGTGACCTTCTGCGCGCGGGCAAAGGTGGCCAGCGCGGTGGTCTCTGCGGCGTCGAGTTCGTGGTGATGCTCGCCCTGGCCCTGGCCCTGGCCTTGTCCTTGTTCCGGGGCCGGCAGTGCCGCCAGCAGGCGCGTCGGTGCATCGAGCGGTGCCAGCTGCGCCTTCCAGAAGGCTTCGCCGGCGGCGGCATCGCGCGACTGCAGCCAGCCGATATAGTCGGCAAAGCGGCCGCCGCTGGCGGGCAGCGTTTCGCCGGCGTAGTGGCGCAGCACTTCACCGAGCAGCTGCGCGGTGCTCCAGCCGTCGAGCAGCAGGTGATGCACGGTCCAGACCAGATGATGGCGATGCGCGCCGGTGCGCAGCAGTGCCACGCGCATCAGCGGCGGGCGCTCGAGGTCGAAGCGCCGGGCCAGTTCGGCGGCGGCAAAGCGGTCCAGCCCGGCCGCGTCGCGGCCGGTCCAATCTTCGGTAGTCACCGGCAGCCGCGCCGAACGGGCCACCCACTGCAGCGGCTGTTCGCCGCGATGCAGGAAGCCGCAGCGCAGGCTGTCGTGGCGCGCCAGCGCGGCCTGCCATGCCGCGATAAAGCGCGCCGGATCGAGCCCGTCGATATCGACACGCAACTGGTTGGTATAGGCGCTGCCCGCGGGCGCCAGCACGCTGTGGAACAGCATGCCGGCCTGCATCGGCGACAGCGGGTAGAGATCCTGCACCTGCGCCGGGTCGAGCTTCAGGGCGTCCAGCCCGCCCTGCGTCAGCCGCGCCAGCGGGAAGTCGCTCGGGGTGAAGCCCGCGGCGCCCGCATTGCAGTGGGCAATCAGTGCTTCCAGCTCCTTGCGCACGGCTTCGGCGAGTCGGCGAACCGTCTCTGCCCGATGGCGTGCCCGGCTGAAGGCCAGCGTCAGCCGCAGTTCGCCATCCAGCACCTGTCCGTTGACCGAAAGCGGATGCGACAGCGTGGCTGCGGGATCCTGGCTGGCGCCCGCGCTGTCCCCCGAGAGCCGCCACGGGCTGTCGTCGGCGAAGCTGGCGTCGAGCTGGCCCAGGTAGTTGAACACCACTTCAGGCTTGGGCACATCGGCCAGCGCGGTCTGTTGCGCGGGCGAGCCGAAGCGGCGCAGCAGGCCGAAGCCGATGCCATCACCCGGCACCGCGCGCAATTGCTCCTTGACCCTCTTGATCGCATCATCGAGCGCGCCGCTGCCATCGAGCACGACCGGGAACAGGGTCGTGAACCAGCCGACGGTGCGGCTCAGGTCGAGGGTATCGTCGACACCGGCGACACGGCCATGGCTTTCCAGGTCGATCAGCACTTGCTGGCGGCCGCTCCAGCCCGCCAGCGCTCGCGCCAGTGCGGTCAGCAGCAAGTCGTTGACGCGCGTGCGGTACGCCGCTGGGGCGCGCTGCAGCAGCGCCTGGGTCAGTTCGGCCGGCAGCGTCAGCGTGACGGTGTCGCGTTCGGCGATGGTAAGGGCGCCCGTCGGTTCGTCGCAAGGCAGGCTGGCATCGGCTTGCGCCAGCGCCCGCCAGTGCGGCAGTTCGGCGTCGCGCATGGCGGCATTGGCGCGCAGCGCCTGCGACCAGCGCTGGTACGACGCGGTGCGTGCGGGCAGCACGGCAGGCTGGCCTTGCCGGCGTTGCTGGTAAGCGTCGCGCAGATCCTCGACCAGCACGCGCCACGACACGCCATCGACCACCAGGTGATGGATCACCAGCAGCAATTGCCAGCGCTCGCCACCTTGCAGCGCGACGGCTCGCAGCAGCGGCCCTTCGGCCAGATCGAGGCTGCGCTGGGCGGCTG
>NZ_JALHRX010000055.1 GCF_023952475.1 Cupriavidus sp. WGlv3 | reverse complement strand
AGAAAAAGGGCATCGTGGAATCGGGAGTCAAGTACGTAAAGAACAGCTTCGGGCCGCTGCGCGACTTCCGCGACCTCGCCGATGCCAACCGCCAGGTGCGCGCCTGGGTCATGGCCGAGGCCGGCACTCGCATCCACGGCACGACGCGCCAGCAGCTGTTGACGGCGGTGTAAAAGCGGCAGTAAATGGCGGCGTACGGTTGGGTAAGAAGGTCAACAGCAAGGGGCCGCATGCGGCCCCTTGCTGTTTGGGTTGGACAGCAGGTTAGAACGGATCGTCGAGGCTTTTCTCGGGGGGCGAGCGCTGCTCACTCAGCAGGTCATGCAATGCGAGCTGGTAGTGAGCGCAGATCCGCTCGCGTAGATCGTCGATGAGTTCGACGACGGCGAGCGCCTGCTCAGCGGACCAGTTGTCTGGGATCAGGAAGTCGAGCCCCTGGGTGATGCCTGACGGCAGATGCAGATGCGTCATGATGGTTTTTTCTCCGCCCGGGCCACGCTGCGTTTCTTTGCTCGCTGATCGGCCCGCTCGCGCGCTTCCTTGACGCGATACGACTCGCCCTCGATCGCGATGACTTCGGCACGATGCACCAGTCGGTCAACCAGCGAGACGACGCAGGCGGCATTCGGGAACACCTCAGACCATTCGACGAATGGTCTGTTTGTTGTAACCACCGTACTGGTGGCGCCATATCGGCGACTGATGAGCTCGAACAGCAGATCGGCATGTCGGTTTGAGTACGACAGGTAGCCGACCTCGTCGATGACCAGCACGTCCGGCGAGGCATAGCGGTGCAGGCGCCGACGCAAGGCCGAATCGCTGTCAAGAGCGGCCAGCTCGCCGAGCATCTGGCAGGCGGTGGTGAACAGCGCCGTGTGCCCGTGGACGAGCGCCTGATAGGCCAGATTCAGCGCCAGGGTCGATTTGCCGACGCCGTTCGGGCCGATCAGCACGACGTTGGCCGAGTCCTTGACGAACTCCAGCTACATCAATTCCTCGACGGCGGCCCGGTCGCAGCGCGTCGGCCACGTCCAGTCGAAGTCGCACAATGGCTTGAAGTTGCCCAGGCGGGCATCCCGGATGCGTCGCTCCAGCGAGCGACGCGAGCGCTCCTCTTCTTCCCATTGCAGCAGCGGCGCTACCCATCCAGCATCAGCGACCTCCGGCCAGTGCGCCAGCAGCCCATGCAGGCGCAAGGCATTCGTACGGCTTTGCAGGTTCTCAGGCGTGTTCATTGGCATCTCCAGCGATCTGATCGTAGATGTCGAGCCGGTGGGGTATGACCAGCTTGTCCTTGTGCCGGACGTGTTCAGGCAGATGGATGCCCACCGGCGGGGGTGCATGGCGCGCTTCGCGCCGGCGCTCCAGCGCCAGGCGCACCGGATTCTGGTGAGGTGCCGCGTCGCTGGCGAGGGTTTCCTCGATCGCCGCTTGCAGTTCGGCGGCGCCATACCGGTCGAGCAGCCGCAGCAGGTGGGTGGTGATGTTGCCCAGATTGCCGCCCCGTTCCGCCGCGCGCAGCAACAGCGCCTGGCTGGCCGGCGCCGCCCGAGCCAGATGGTCAAGTCCGCGATGGTGGCGGGCTTCGCGTTTGCGTTCGACCAGGGCGTTGATGTGTGCGGCAATTTCTATCTGCGCGCCGCGATCGTAACTGCGCTCATGAGTGGCGAGCAGTTCCGTGCCATCGAGGATGCGTACCTGCCGGGGACTGGCCCGCACCGTGAGCGTGCGTCGCACATGGGTATGCGGGATCGTGTAATCATTCAGGCCGAAGCGCACGTACGGTGTCTTGCCGACCTTGACGTTCTGTTGCGGTTCGCACGGATAGGGATTCTCCGGCAAGGCGAGCAGGCTGGGCTGCTCGCGGCAGAACGCCTCGCGTACGCTGATCGTCGGTTCTTCCCGGCAGGGGCGATCGGCCGCAAGTCCCGCACACCAATGGGCGGCTTGAGCGTTGAGCTCATCGAGGTCGGTCACGGTGCGTCCGGCGAAGAAGTTCTCGCGCACGTAGCGGATGGCGCGCTCCACGCGCCCTTTCTCGTTGCCACGGGCGACGGCAACCGGCCGGGGCTCGTAGCGGTGATGCGCCGCGAACGCGAGCAGCGTCGGATGGAAACGGATCGCATCTCCCTGGCGTTCCAGAACGGCGCTCTTCAGGTTGTCGTAGAGCAGGACCCTGGGCAGGCCGGACCAAGCCTCGAAGGCGCCGGCATGGCCGGCCAGGAAGCTATCCATGCGCGCATCGAGGAAGAATCTCAGATAGATCTGCCGCGACCACGACAGCACCATCACGAAGGCCATCAGCGGCCGGCGCGCGCGGCCGATCTGCAGATGGCCGAAGTGTCCCCAGTCAACCTGCCCTTGTTCCCCCTGCAGGGTGCGCAAACGCAGATAGGCTTCGGGCAGTGGGCGCGGCCGGTGCAGCGCGATCATGTGCCGGAAGTGGTGCTGGCTCCCGCGGTAGCCACGCTCGGTCACCATCGCATACAGGCGGCTGGCCGTGAGCGACGGGAACTTCTTCAGCGTCTCATGGATGAATGGCAGGTAGGCGTCGATCTGCGAGGGCCGCTGCACCGTGCCAATCCGGGGTAGGCCGGCCTGTGCCAGCACACGTTGAACGGTGTCGCGGTGCACATGCAACTGGCGCGCGATGGTGCCGGCGCGCCATTTCTCGACGTGGTAGTAACGCAGAATCTGGGCTTCGAGTTCTACTCCAATGGTCATGGGTCGTGTCCTGTGCGGTCAGTCGTACGAACATCACGGAAGACCCTACGACGCAGTGGTCCGAGGCGAACAAAGCCCGAGTATGCGCAACGGCAGAAGTGGCAATGCTCAGACACAGGTATTGAGGCGCCAGCGGGCGCCGGTGCTCTGGCCGGCGTCGTCAAGGTCAGCGGCAGTAGAGCATCGGCGGCCTGCGCGACGGAACCCTGATGCGTCACTTTCTTTTGGCGACAGCGATAGCGGCGCATCCGCTCCGCGTGCGCCAGGCGGCCGCGGCGGCTGTGTTGGTAGCGCTGAGCGGCCTCGCGCAGACTGGCGCGGCGCGCTGCTTGCGAGCAGCCGCCATTGCAGTAGACCTGACCGCGGTCGCAGCGGCGGCAAACAATGACCTGCGCCCGGCAATGAGCGCACACAAAGAGGCGGCCCGTGGCCGGCATCGGCAATCCCCCGTTATGCCGAAACGGCCTCGACGGGCTGGACGAGCCGTGCCATACTGGCCCGGCACGCGCGCCCTTGGCACGAGTGGGGCACGACATCGGGATGAACTTGGCGGTTTGGACCGGTGTCGTGCCTGTTTCTTTTCGGCGGTAAATCCGACCTTTTTACCGCATCCCTACTGCGACGTCACCACCTTGCGGAATGCCCGTCACCGGGCGCGTCTGCACTCGCCCTACGGGCTCGTTCCGACGCGCCCGGTGACAACCCTTCAATATCAAATCAGAAGACCTTGGGACAGTCCTGCAATGCAGGAGTTGTTCTGCATCTTTAAGCTACGCCACCGTTTAGTGCCGGTTTTAAACAGCCGTTCACAAGGGCAGCAGAGCCTCATAGTCGTCGGCTGTCTGTGCCTGTGGCAACGCCTTGAACAAGGCAACGAGATACTGATACGGATCTACGTCGTTGGCCTTACAGGTTTTTCACTCCACCCGAATCCAACCGGCGATTCCACGGCAAAGCAACCATGGATTCCACGGGAAGCCGACCATCTTGCCGGGGTAGGAAATCCCGCCTGGTAGAGCGCTGGGATGCAGGGATAACCATGGCACTCTCGATCGCAGGTCAGCATCGACCAGCTCGGCTTCGAAGAACGTCTCGGGCTGCTCGTCGAACGCGAATGCAGCAAGCGCCAGTCGCGCATGTTCTCGGCCCGGCTGCGGCGCGCACAACTTCGCTTCCCAGACGCCGTCCCCGAGGACATCAACTACCGCGCTGCCCGCCGCCTGGACCGGGCCCTGCTGGCCCGCCTGTTGACCGGGGAATGTACTGGGGACACCTGAACGTGATCCTCATCCGCAAGACAAGCCTCGGCAAGAGCTGGCTGGCGTACGCCTTGGCGAACCAGGCTTGCCGACATGGCTACTCCGTCGGCTACCTGCGCATGCCGAAGTTCAGGGAGGAGATGGCTATGGTCGATGGCAGCGGGCGCTTCGGGACGTTGCTGGCCCAATGGGCCAAACCCGACATTCTAGTGGTGGACGACTTTGCGACGACGCCCCTTGCCGACTAGGCGCGCCGTGATCTGCTTGGCCTGCTGGATGTTCAGCACGGCTCGCGCTCAACCGTCGTCACCAGTCAAATCCCCGCTCCGGGCTGATAGGTTGGAGTCGTGGCGCATTCAGCTCCCTGTTAAACGGCCAAGCACACTCGATTTGCGTTTGTGCAGAGTATCCTTAACCATTCTTCTCAAGAGTGATTTGAAGCCTTTCTTTAGGTGTCACGGTTGCTTCGTAGATTGCGATGTGATCGTTCGACGCGAAAGTAACGTGCGGCGTTCCTTGAACATGACCCAACTGTGGGTTCACCGTATGCCCGTAGGGCGTCACTGCGACCGCATCGCCCGGCACGCCTATCTCGTCGAGCGTGAGGGTTCTAGACTGCATCGCGGGATAATCGCCGCTCGATATCGTCGTGGCATGCCACGTGCCGTCGCTACTCTGCCACTGGACTGAGAAGCAGAACACATAGCCGGTTTTGTTTTTTACTGTGATCTTTTGAGCCTGGATCATGATTTTTCCCATGCGAAGAAATTATAGGAATGACGTAAAGGGACTCTCTGCTTAGCGATGCTCGGTCTTCTCCTTGGTCAGTCGAGATAAGTCGCGCCAAAAGCACTTCTGCGGCTATAGGAAGAGAAGGTCGCGGGATATCAATAATGAAGTAAATGCAATCTATGTTCCTGGCGCCCAGGAAAACTGATAACCATCCGAAAAGTGAATAAATCAATACTTATTCTTGGGTGATTTGTTATAATTGTTATATCATTGAACATCATGTTGTCTTAAACTGTACACCGCTGCCCCCGGTTCCCGCCACTGACCTAGCAGGCCGCTGAAATACCTCCAGCGAACGTTGTGAAAAACCGCTAACCCACCGGCCCTATCGGGGAAGTCGCACCTCTTCCGCAGCCTCACCGAGGAGCCCCTCAATCTCGATTTATGCAACAACGCCGCTTCAAGCAATGACGTAGCAAAACTTGATTTTGATCAACAACAGGGAAGTTGGCCATTCTTTCTGCCTTGCCTCGCACATACCATATTGCCTAGACTTCTCTAGCCATTCCTCGTGCTGTTTCAGGAATGACGAACATAGCGAGTTCGTGCCATTTTGGCATCCAGCAGGAAATATTGGAATGGAATGGGCCCAGTGTTTTGCCTCGACGGCATTTCTCAAATCTTTGTAATTGTGGCTCGACATTTAAACTTCAAACTTTCAAGGATCCAATCATGTCTAACATCAAGAAGGCAGTGTTCGGCGCGCTAATGACCATCACTTTGCTCGGGGGCGCGGTGTCTGCATCAGCTCAGCCAGTATGCCAACCCCAGCATCCAGGGCAGACATGCGAGTATGATGCGGTGCTGAAGACCTGCATTTGTAACTAAGAATTGAAAGGCCTGGATAGTACGCTCCATGCCCGTCAATATGGACACCTTCTTTAATCCGCTCCCTCAAAGTTTGACGCCCGTCTAACTTTGAGGGGTGTATTACCAATGCGAGGATATTCCGTTCAACAACGATACGACCATCCTTAATGACCATGGATGCGTAACCAGAAACAGACGGCAATGGGTTCGCCGGGGCTCACAGAATGCACAGTGATAACAGTAAGCTGGGTTGCTTCGCGGCCGCGCCGCCTCTGTTCCATCTTCCTACCAACACCCCGATGGCGTCTAGTCATTGTTGGCATCGAGCGTGCACATCTGGCGGAGGGGCCGGAAGGCTCCACGTGATCCGTCGATCTCATGCGGCAGCCGGATCTGCTCCCACGGCACGACCGGATCGGGCAGTGCCGCCGTGACCAGGGCGCGCGCCCGCTGAATCGCTGATCTGCGGCTCGGGGAGGGGCAGCGACCGCAACGTTTCGGGCGCGCGGGCGACCGCCTGGCGCGACGACGCGCCCGCGTACCAGGCGCGCAGGGCCGCCAAGGCGGCGGCGTCGGGGAAATCGGGCGAGATCATCGTGTCTTGCATCGAAAATCGTTCGCGGGGTGCGTAAGCTTTGGTATGGAGATGGCCAGGCCGGCAC
>NZ_JALHRX010000054.1 GCF_023952475.1 Cupriavidus sp. WGlv3 | reverse complement strand
AACCCGCCATTTGGCGGGCCTTCTTGTCACCTCGGGTCAGATTACTTCGGCTGGTGGTGGAACGTCTCGCTGATCAGCTGGCGGATCTGGTTCTCCAGCGCCTCGCTCAGTGCACCGAACTTGATCTTGACGGTGAAGCCGTTGGCGTCCTTGGTAATCGAGCCGGCATGCTCCTTACCGGCAAAGAACTTGTCGATGCTTCGCTCGCTCGCTGAATTGGCGGCATCAACTCGACGGGTTGCCAGCGCTTTTATCGCATTTGCTGCTTTGCCCTGGTCCATCTTCCCCGATGCCACCAGTGGCCAGATTTCCTTCGCCGCTGCATCGCCCGCCTCGCCATACTTGCGGATGGTCATAACGATCGCTTCGGCGGCCGTCCCGCCGAGCAGGGTAGGCTGAAGATCCAGATCCCGGATTACATAGTCGGGGAGTTGGGCAAAGCTGAGGAATCGGTAAAGCCCGCTTCTGGACAGCCCGAGAGCCTCGGCCAGACGAGCGCGAGACGGGAATTCCTTCTCGGTCTGACGAATGGAAAGCGCAATCTCATAGTCAGAGAGATCATCACGGCTGACGTTCTCCACGAGAGCCAGCACCGCCATATCGGCGTCAGACGGCTCAGCGACCACCGCTTTGATGGTATCGGCGCCCAGCATCTTGTGGGCCCGCCACCGGCGCTCACCGGCCACGATCTGATAACCCATTTCGGCGCGGCGTACCACGATAGGCTGCATCAACCCAACCTCTCGGATGGACTCCGCGAGGTCCGCGAGTTTTGAATCGTTGAAGACGCGCCGAGGCTGCCAGGGGTTCGGCACGATGTCAGCGACCGCGATTAGGGACGCAACCCCGGCAGCCTCGAGCTCCTGCACGCGCATCTGTGCCACGGCCAGTGCACCAGCCAACCCAGGTGCGGTCTGCGTGCGATCGTTACGCTTGATCTCGTCCTTCTGAATTGCCGACGTCTTCCGGATACCAGCCGTCTTCGCCAATAGCTGTTCTCGCATATTGCTCATTGCGCGCTCCTCCATTTTTCTGCGTAGATTTCATCCAACCATCGGCAATAGTCGACAATCGGCTGGCGCACCCGCTGCAGCGATTTTGCAGCGCTATGGGTACTACTCACGTCGAATACCGTTGAGAAAGCCAGGGCCCCAGTGCTCATCACAGAACTAGCGGGCACTTCAATTGAATGCAGCCAGCTCTCATAGGCGCTTTGAGCCCATGCCCGAACAATCGGTGCAGAGGACGTACGCCCATAGTCGACCCTCGACAGCAGCAGCGACACGAAGTCGTACTTCTTGTCCGCTTCGTATTTGATGAAGCTCTTGGAGACATCGGAGAACAGGCGCCAGAACGACAGCGAGCTGATGAAATCCAGGTTCTCTGGCACCATTGGCATGACCATGGCATCTGCCGCCAGCAAGGCGTTCAAGTTCATATAGGAAAGCGAGGGCGACGTGTCCATCAGGATGTAGTCGTAGTGCTTCCGTAACGGCTCCAGTCCCTCCCTGAGAACAGTCCAGAAACGGAAGCCCGGCTTGACCTTCTGCATGGCAGGCAAATGGAACTCCGCGCCGATCAGTTCTGTGTGCGCGGGAATGAGATCCAGGCCGTCCCAGTATGTCGATTGCACTTGGGACAGCAAGCCCCCCTCGATCTGCTGATCGTAGATATACGGCAGAACGGAGTCTTCTGGCGAGACGTCCTTCTCGGCGTAGAGACCACACAGCTCGGAAAGCGACGCCTGTGGGTCTAGGTCCACCACCAGCACCTTTCTGCCGCGCAGCGTCAGTCCCTGGGCGAGGCACATCGTTGTCGTAGTCTTGGCCGAACCGCCCTTCAGTTGGGCCGTGATGATGATTTTCCCTTCGGGCTCCCGCGTACCGGTGACCAGCGGTGTCTGATAAATGTCCGACACCTTCTGCACCCACGTGCGCGCCTCCTCCAACGTGAAGGTCCGCGTGCGTCCTGTTCCCGCTGCAGTACCTGGCGGCAATTCCCCATCGCCCTTGGTGGCAAGGTATTGAACCTGGGAATGTGAGATGTTGCACATCTCGGCGATCTCCCCGGTCTTGAATACCGGGGCGGTTTTTCTAGGACGCGGCGCAAGGATCGTCTGACGCAGTTCATCCGTGAAAATGGTGACCTTTTCCGCGAACTGGGATATTTGCTCAAGCGGGACAGTCCGATCGACTGCAGGAAGTTGGCTCGTTTTCACCATTCTGAGGTTTTTCCGCAAAATTCTGGAAAGCTCAGAATACAAGAAACGCTTGAGCAATGCTTTATAAACTGTTGTTTTTGAAACCAACTATCCTAAAAAACCACAGTTTTGCTCAAACTTTAGGCGAATTAGGGCGTCTTGCCCTGCACAACCCCATACAGGCGGTGTCAAACAAGCGGCCCCCGGGCGTATGCAGGCGCGGCAAACCAGCACAAATGACCTCACCATCCCGGCCAATCCAGTCAATCGTGATGCCAATTGCCTGGATGCTAGAAGCCTAGTTCTGGGATTATGCACAATTGACCTCACCTTGCCGGTCGAGCCGTGGGCCGCCTAGGCCATTGACACCACCTCGCACGGCGCTTCGACGGGAACGCTCTGCTTGGATTTTGCCTCGTTCAAATGAGGTCGCGACGGCCGGATTCACCCTGCATCGACAATGGTGAGGTTCATTGTGCGTGCTTCGTACGCGCCTTATTGAGGTCGCACAATGAACCTCACCCTGCAGGAGAAAAGCCTGCCAACGTCTTGCACAACGGACCTCACCTTTACTGCAGCACAAAAAACCTCACCATCAAAGACTTGTGTGACGACCGGCATGAAGGATCCCCGGCAGAGGGAGCCTTGGCGCTTCGTGAAGAATTCTGCAGCCGGCCCAGCGTGATGTTGGTGCCGTCGGCTGGGCGACCCTCCACGGCAGGACGAGGTCTGCGTTGCCCGCGCATCTGACGAGCCCCAGCACAGTCGGCGATCTTGTGAGCGTGGACCGTGCCTGTTTGTTTAGTTTTTTGAGAAGTAAACACACCGACAAACAAACGGAAAAAAGCAAAGCCCTTTCTAATCAAACACTAGATGCCAGCAAGGTGAGGTGCAATGTGCCAAAGGTGAGGTGTGTTGTGCCACGAACGTGCGGTTTGATGTGCGAGCAAGGTGAGACTCGTTGTTCCGCAAGGTGCTAGTTCTTGTGCCGAGGCAGTCAAGGTGAGGTACGTTGTGCGGACGCTGTGGATATCCCCGCTGACGCTAGGCTAGATGCCAACTTAGCCACTGCCCGCCTTGCGCAACGGTGAGGTCCATTGTGCGTAGGGTGAGGGTCGTTGTGCTGGGACCGCAGGGCAAGGTCAGGGCCGCTGATGCCTGGCTTTTATGGTGAGGTTCATTGTGTTGAGAACCTCACCATCACGTGCTAGAGTCACCCCAGCCTAAAAAGAGGGGAACCACAAGTTATGGCGGCCGAGAATCCGGTGGAGATCAAAACGAGGACCACGCCTCGGCAAATGGCGCTCGCATTGTTCGAAGACATGTTTGACCTCGGCACGTCCATCAACGAGGCGAACCGCGAAATCGGCTATCAGCGCAATAACTTCTTCACGGAAATCGTGAACATGGGGCTAGCGGCGCGACGGTTCCTCGATGCCGCCTACTTCATCGTCGCCCAAGAGCCGGAAGTCCCAGATCAGTACGACGTTGAGCTGAACTACTTCAAATGGCTGATGCGGTACGACAGCCGCAACCTGAAGCATTTGCGCACCATCGCAGACGAAGCGCAGAACGCGAAGGTCCGCGTCACCAACACGCCGTCAGACCGTGAGCCGGCGGAAGATGATATTTGGGTGCAGGTGCAACTGATCGGTATGGTGGCCATGCATCGTGGCCGCATCCGCTTCGACGTGCACCACAGCCTGATCCCCCACATTCGCGACCCACGCAAGTCCCACTGGCTAAGCCTGCGGATTTCGACGGCATTTACGCGCAGCCTGGCGCGCGCCATCTACGACAAGGTCTTGCCGAGCGTGCCGGCAGGGCGCACCGACTGGATCAAGCTGGACGAGATGCGGACCTGGCCAGGGAAGATGGGCGCGAACGCCAGCATCTTCAAATATTTCAAGCGCGACTGGCTTGAGCCAGCGGTCCGGGAAATCAATGAGATCTCGGACATCGAGCTGTCCTACGAAACTCGGACGGAATCGACCTCGTCGAAGAAGGTTGACCGCATCCGCTTCCAACTCCAGCGCAAGGACACGGCCGATGCGGTGATGGCGAGCCTATCTGACGCGAGCCAGATCTACAAGATCCTGAAGGACGAGTTCAACCTGTCCACGCGCCAGTTCACCGAGATCTCCGAGAACCGGGAAGCATGGAATGACGACCGCATCCTGCAAGCGATCGAGTACACGCGGTTCAAGCTCAATCGGGGCCAAGTGAAGAAGAGTCCGTCCGGCTATCTGATGAAGGCGTTGCGCGACAACTGGCGCATGTCCGAAGCTGAGCGGACCATGGTTCAGGTCCAGACGAAGCTGCTCACGGAGGAAACGGAGAAGGAAGCCGTAAAGGCAGCAGTGAAGTCATCCGTTGAGCACAGCGTGGCGTCGCGTGATGAAGAGACGCGTGCACGCATGAATGAAGAATCAGCCCAAGGTCGCGCGCATTTTACGTCGGCTGATACCAAAACTCGCAGGGAGTTTATTCGGGCTTGGCTGGCGTCGCGCGAAGGCAAGCTTGTACTGCGGCGGATGAAGCTGGAGCCTGCATCCGTCTCCGAAGACGTCATCCTGACGACGCCAGATTTGTCCTGGTACTTGGGACAGTTCGTGTTCGGCCGCGTGGCACTCAGTCGCGCATGACACAGCGGATTTCTTCGCGTTGATCGACGCTGTCGCTATCGCAGGTTTTTGATTCCTGCGCTGACTTCCGTAGCATGCCATAACCTGTTCGGGGTGTAGCCAGTTCCTTGGATATGCCGAGGCCAAAGCAATCTAACTCCTGAGATGCGTTCCTGCCGTGCACCAGCCCGCGGATAGTCTCAATAGCCGCTCGCGCCACTACCGACGACGGCTGCCCCGGCTGCGTTAACTGGATGGGGCCGGAAGAGGACCCACACGCTACTCTGTCCATCTCAAAGAGCCAGGCGCGCGCCTGATCGTGCCCCACCGAACTCCGGCGACCGTTGCGGTCAATAAACACGATCGACGCTGAATCGACTTCATAGGTCGACCCATCTGGTGCTGAAACCCGCTTGCCTCGGTATCTCGCCACCAGCTCGGCAATCTGCTGCCGCTCTCGTGTGGCCCGAGCCTCGGCTGCTCGCCCTGCATCTTCACGGAGCTTCCGCGTCCGGACTATATGTCCGTAGTCAACAGGCATCTCGAGGAGCGACTTGAGGTACGCGAACAGTTCTCGTCCCCGGAGCGGCCTGAGCGCATTGCCAGCCGCCGAGACGACGTCTGACAAACGGTGGCCCGTGGTTCTCGCAAGCTTCATCAGTAGGAACAGCGCGGACATCTTTAGGGCTTGGTCGCGTACCAAGGGCGCCAGGTCCATCGGCACCGCGCGACCGTCAATCCGCAAAAAGGATCCCGGCCCCGGATGTTTCTTCGTAGAAGACTGCATGGTCTTGTTTACGCCATTCACCGGTGCGAGACATGTAGAGGCCCCCGACTCATCAGAGCGGGTCGGAACGTGGATAGTGGACTGAACCTGCAGGCTGGTGATTCCAATGCATCGGAGCAACTTTGAGGAGAACCCGATCCGCCCAACGACCTCAAGCTGCGCCCTGGTGCGCCGCTGCCGTTCACGCTTAATAAGCCCGGCATCTTCAAGCGCACCAAGCGCTCGATAGACCGTGGCCTCACTCATCCCGAGGTGTTGCGCAATCGTTGCCTTCTTTATGAAGGCGAGCGCAGACGGATCCTTCTGGTTCAAAGCGAAGCGGACGAGCGTGGCCAGTACCTGACGATTCGTGATGTGCAAAGTCCGAAGTCCATCGGACTCGTAGACCAGCGCGATTGCTCTAAGAATCCGCTCAGGCAGCCGGCCGGCATCGAGCCTTGCTGCATTGGGTTGCAGGCCTTCGGCGGCGACAGGTTTAGGAGCATGCGACGCATCGCCGCACTTTGTTGTTCTTCGGGCAATAGGAAGCCCGTCGAAGCTACATGTCATCTTCGATCAGCGCAAACTTGGAAAGGAGGCATTGACAGCGAAGGCGCGGGCTTCGTACACTCGATCTGTCTTGTAGGTCGAGTCAAAGGGGTTTCGAAGCTCGTGACCTCTTTTGCCTATGCCGATGAAAAACCTGGAGTTGCTGGACTTATACCCTGCAGGTACATAGTTGCAGTGGGGAGCCGCCAGAGACCTAG
>NZ_JALHRX010000053.1 GCF_023952475.1 Cupriavidus sp. WGlv3 | reverse complement strand
GTGTAGTCGCGAATCTCTTTGAGATTCTTGCAGCTAGCATCTGGCGCTGCTCGCTTACTGGGGATGGAAGAATGTCGGCATCGCTCTCCATAGCTTGAGAGAGTCTCGCCTTAAATTCAGGGTTGTTACTACCCAAGGGTGAGGCGCCGCTGCAAGATGACATGTCAAGATAGATCTTGCCATCGATATCCTCCGCCATCGAGCCCCAGGCGGATTTAAAAATGATGGAAGAGCGGATTTCGCGCTCCCATTCAGCCAAATGGCCAGTGGATCCAGAACAGGACATTTAGTTTTCCTTTTCGGCGAGTGACAGCGCCATTCGTTTTGCGTTGGCCATTATGGTATGCGTGGGATGGCTATTTCCGGCGAAATTCATAACGGAGCCATCCATAACATAGATGTTCGTTAGCCCGTGAATCTTGCCGCAGTGATCCACGACTGATGTCTTTGGAAAAGAACCCGCACGCATGGTGCCGTGTAGATGTGAACTGCCTTTGCCTCGCGAGAAAGGCATTCGTTCGATACAGGATGCGCCTAAGCGGCGGAGAGTGTCTTCAGCCCGGTTGGCGAGAAAACTGATTCGTGCCCTATCATTTTCTGAGTTTTTATACGCTATACGGATGTAAGGAATGCCGTGTGGGTCGATGGCGCTGTCAAGCATTACACGGTTGTGTGACCATGGTTCCTCACCAGCGATATAGTGAAGTCGCACGCGACCGATGTTTTCCCCTGGCGAATCCAAATTTGCCTCGTAGATTAACCCCCCAAATCTGCATGGCACGCCAGGGTGCTCATAGAAGTCGTCCGTATACACAGTCGCATGCGGGCCCCAATGCGCAGGAAGCGCGGCTGGATTCTTCACGTAGCCAACGGAGTACCCGCTTATCTTGAATGAGAGGCCGCGCCCTACGAGGTCAGAATCATTTCCAATGCCTGTAGGTGCATGTCGGCTCTTCGAGCGAAGCATTAAAGCCGCCGACTGAATTGCATTTGCACACACAATGACCGCTTTAACGGGGATACGAATCCGCTGCGAGGAAAGCGGCACATAGCACTCAAGGGCTTCTGCGTGGCAGTCGCTTCGGAGCTCGATCGAATTGACAAAGCATCCGTACAGCACCGAAATCGATCCTGGGAAAGCGGAATCGTCTAAAACACTCTTAGCTAGGATGTTGGCCTTTGCATTCGTAGGGCAGACTAGGTGGTTGCAAGAGGAGCATTCAATGCATCCATTGGTGGTTTTGGGTGGCCGGATCGCCAGCGGAACACTCTTTGGCGTGATTCCAAGTTCTCGCATCGCATTGGATATAAGTAGACCTCTTTGGCTTGCTGGATAGGGCTGAAATCCGTACGTACCGCTAATCTCTAAGAGACTTTCGATTTCGGAATAAAAAGGTTCGAGGTCCAGAAGTGAAATGGGCCAATCTATCTCCATGTCAGTCCTAAGGTATTGGGATGCCGAGAGATCTGCTTGACGGTATCTGAACATGATAGCGTTGTAAAATTGCATTCCTCCCCCAACGGCACATGCTGTCCATGGATTTCCATCGGCGCGACCGTGTGGAGATGTTCGTGCCTTACTATAGGTTGCTTGGTTGGGGGCGTATAGCGCACCTGGGGATACCAAGGCTCCATATTCGAGGAGGGCTACGTGGAAACCTTTTTCCGCAAGTGTTCGGGCAGCAATTGAGCCTGAAGCGCCTGAGCCTACGATAACAACATCGAAGCTTGTGTAATCGCGAGATGCGGTCGCCGCAATGTGTTTGATGTCTGTCATGTGCAATTCTGTCCTTTTTGGGAAGGGATGTTAGCGCGGGCCAGTCGCCGTTGCGCGCGACAGACCTAAGCAATTCTTTGGTACGTTCCACGTAGTGTGGGATGGCAATGCCTGCCAATTTGGTGGCCGGGTGGCGATAGCTAACGTGGAAGCCATCATGAGTGCGTATGAACCAAAAGAACACCTCATCAGGATCAGTGCAGCGGCTACGGAAGACGGCAGTTCCCCAGGTGTTCCAATTGCTCGCACCAGGCGTATGGCGAAGGTCCATGTACGACACCATGAAAGGGTCGCGCAGGGGCTGGCCGAGGAGTTCGGCCACACGGGGCAGCGGAATTCGCGCGATATTCCTCAAGCCGTCTAGCCCTGCTACGGCCGAACGCACCACCTCACCGAAAGAGTCTGTTTGCTTGATGGAGAAGGCCACGGGCCCCATACCAACATACCATCCTATGGAAAATTGGAAGTGCTCCGTCTGTGTATTGACGGGTACCATGGTACGGAATACGTTCGAACTGCAGATTTCTTGGCCCGCTTTGGCAAGGCAGGCTAGCAACCCAGCAAACGAGTTGCCCTCAAGTGTGCGGCAGACTCGACTGAAGGAGAGTGCGTCAGATGCGTTGAGAAGTTCTGTGTATCCGCTTGGCTGATCGGCGGGGCTTTCGGTCGCCTCGCTTACTGAGGCAGGGAACTGAGGTAGCCGGCCGCCGCTCTCGCTGAGAAAGGTCCGCCAGCGCGCTATAGATTCGTGTTCAGCGTTCAACGCACCGGCGGCGCTCCGTTCAGCCTCTGCGAAATCCAAGTAGCTTGGCGGCCGTTCGGGAAGAATGGACGCAGCCGTCCTCTGTGAGGACGCGTGTGCTGACGCATACAGTAGTTGAATCTCATACGTAGTATGGAGAATGGAGTAGCAGTCCATTAGGGTGTGGTCTGCGGCGACATAGACGGTGGTTGCTTGTGGACGGCTCACTGTGGCCCAAAGATAGCTAGGCCAGCCTATAGCGAGAACCTCGCTGTCGAACAGATTCTCCAGATATCGTGACAATTTACGTCCATCTGTGAAGTCCGCAGCCGCACTGCGGCGGATTCTCACGGCATCGGCCGGTAGCGTCGTGCGAATAAATCGTTCGCCAGGCGGAAGCGGAAGGGCCACGATGAACTGGCTACGGAGGGCTTCGTGGCGGGTTACC
Source organism: Cupriavidus sp. WGlv3 (assembly GCF_023952475.1). Classification (GTDB taxonomy): domain Bacteria; phylum Pseudomonadota; class Gammaproteobacteria; order Burkholderiales; family Burkholderiaceae; genus Cupriavidus; species Cupriavidus phytorum. The sequence continues at coordinate 3,420 of NZ_JALHRX010000053.1, read as the reverse complement.
CAGGCACGCAAAGCTTCGGTGAAAGCAACTGCATTGAATTCACCCGGGAGATCGAACATGCAGGCCAGCCAAGACGGCTGCAAGGGACCGTTGCCAGCTGTCTCAAGTGCATACGTGATGTGGGCTTCCTGGACGTAGGAGGGCAGCCGACCGTCGGCTGTCCAATTGGGATTGGACACATGCGGTGCGCAGGGCCGCCAAATGGTGAGGTGGCCCGGAGATAGGATGACCGATAGCATGTCGGCGAACTTCGTGATGAGGCCTGTGTTGGCCGCGAGAAGTAATGGAGGTAGCCGTTCTTAAGTGTCTGCCCCCACGAACTGCGGTGTACACACGGATTGCAGAGGGGATGCCCAGATCCACCCAGCGGCTCCGGCAATGAGGGCTCCGCTAAGCAGTAACGTCGCGCGGGCGCCGAGCCATGTTCCACAGGCGCCGCCTAACACGGCTCCGACTGGAGCAAGGGCCGCACTATGGTCCGGATGCTTGCGTTTACACGGCCGTGCAGTTGCGGCGGAGCCAAGGCGTAGCGGATTGGTGCCTGATGGACGCTGTAGACCTGCTTGCCGATCCACAATACAAATTGCGACAGTCCCAATGCAAGCCATCCTGGCACTTCGAGCAGCGGGGTTAGCATTGCGCCAACGGCACTGGTGAGGAGCGCTGCTATTAACACGCGACCCAAGCCTAACGTTCGAGCAAAAGGACGTGCAAGCAAAGTACCGATAACACTTCCGATTGCAGCGATGCCTGAGACGGTCCCGATCGTTGTGGCGTTCAGCCCTAAGCCCTCGGTTAGATACAGCAGAAAGACGGCGGAGTAGGCACTGTACCAAAATATGGGAGTACCGGTAGCAAAGGTGATTGCGCGGAGTTTGGGAGTACGTAACACGAATAGCGCGCCCTCTGCAGCTTCCGAGAGAACGCGTTCAAGGATGCTCCTAGTGTCGTAGTCACTTGTCATCGACGCGCTTGTTGTCGGCGCTATTATCACGTATGGGAGCAGCGCCGTCACCAGAAGGAACGACGCCGCATCTGCCAGTATCGCGATAGGTGCCGAAAGCGAATAGATCAACCAGCCTGCGAGCGGAGGACCAAGTACCAATGCCGCTGATTGTCCTAGTTCTATCCAGCTCTGAGCCTGTACAAGTTGTTGGGGCGGCACGACAGTTGGCACACATGCCAAAAAGGCCACGTCGGCAATCACCGTAAGCCCGCCCATCAGTGTAGCAACGGTGTAGAGATGGGGCATGCCGACGTAGCCGATAAGCAAAGCAGATACAGGTACTGTGGCCAACGTTAGCGCCATTATCCAATTTGCCGTAATCAGAAGGATTCGATGTGAGAATCGATCGGCGAAGACGCCGGCAAGCGGGCCTAGCGGAAGGTACGGGGCACGTCCACATGCAAGCAAGAAGCCTGTCTCGAGTGATCCTGCTTGGTGTAGTTGGATCGCGGTCAGAGGTAGGGCGATGAGCGTCACTTGGGCGCCGACGCGGGAAACCATCTGGCCTAGGAGAGATAGAAGCTGCCGGGCAAGCGTTGTCGTCGCGTTTGCGTTGCCACTGGAATCACTCCCTGCTCGAGAGAGTCGGCACGGACAGCGTGTAGACGAATTTCCTGCTAAGCGTTCGAACTGCTCAACCTCCTGAGGCGTGAGGTCGCGCACGTACCGCCCAATACATCTGGTGTATAGGGGTTGAGCAGCTGCGTCAGCTGAGGGATGGCCCCAGGGTTTGTCGAAAAGCGCGTGCTCGTGCTCTGCGTGATGCAGAACCCTCTCACTCCATCCCAAGCCCAGGTACTCCAGCATCCGTGCAGCTGTCTCACGCGGGGCGGTGACCAGATCCTCATATCGCACTTGGAGATAGCGACCACTGGGCGCACCCAAGTGTGCCTTGGTGACGACATTTATCCGGCCTTGGACCGCCTCGCCGATAGTCCGATGGTCCCACCCAGAAACCTTTTCATGGGATGCTGCCACGTCGCGGCCATCGCGAATGATGTGGATAAAATGTGCTTGCGGCCAAATGGCGGCATATTTGCAGAGGTTCTGGATCCGTCGCTGAAGCTTTAGACCCCATCGCTTCGCCCCGGTCTGTTGTCGCCGGAACTCGCCGATAGAGTCGATAAGCAGACAGCGATCCTCTAGTGTAGCCAGGACGGTTCCACGCTCCGCAATCACACGCGTCACCAATGTCTTTACGTCGTCTCGGTCCAAGGCCGAACGTTCACACTGCCAGACGAAGTGCACGCCCTCGAACCATTCAGGGTCGATGGCTTCCTTCGTCGTACCGATAACCCGTGGATCCCGACACGCCATCAAGGCGCATACTTCAAGGATATGTGAGCCAAGGTTGATTGGCTCCGTGAAATCGATTTCCGGACCTACGACCAAATCCGGATGCGCGTCGAGCAGAATGCTAAGCAAGGTTGTACCGGAGCGGTCTTCGCCCCCCAAAAGGACAGGGTCAGAACGTAGAGGGACTAAAGTGTGGTCTGGTGAGGAGTTAAACATGGGCCTGGAGGGCAAGAAAGAACATGGCGGCCCAACAATTAGCGCTGCTGTTCATTTGTCAAAACAGTGAGCACTGGGACCAATTGCGGCCGAGTCAACACCATTAGTGCAAGCGCTGTGCCTGGGAGCGGTTTAGAGCAAAACTACACTGCACGCTGGTATGGAGGCCCTTGCTTTCGTTCTGCGCGGTGCAAAGTGCTGTTGAAATTGTTGCAATTTGTCCCCTACTGAACATTGTCCATCTCGCAGGGCGGACTAAAGTTCCGCATCTAAAAATAGACAATTCTATTGCTTGCCTATAGCCCGAGAGTCAGCGGCACACGGGATTTTTATCGGAAGCCGAAGTTTCATGCTGCTAAACCGGTCCTGCGAAGCCGCCGCAGGAATGTATATGGAACGAGGTTACAAATGTCTTGCGCTATTCAGTGCGCTGGGGCTAGCTAGCGCCATGTTGTCCGAGGATCGGACATAGCGACCTGTGTACAGGTTGCCTCCCCACTGTGTGTTGATGTCTATCAATATGCAGCTTTTTTTGGCCGACTCCTGACTGGGCGTGGCATGTACTTTGCATATTCCGATCGAGATGTTTTTGATACTCGAGATGTTTTTGAAAAAACTGAATGCGTTGGTCAGAATGATCATCGATGGCAACATCATGGAGCACGTGTTACTCGGGGTGGTAGTGATTGTTCTTGCCGTCACCCTTGTTGTGCCTATGTGTAAGCCAAGGGGCGCGCGGGGTTCGTGCTTCCGTCTTCCGGGAGTGCCTCCAACCCAACCTCATTACACACTGGTGCTCTGCAGAAAGTCGTTTACGGTCAATGACATAGCGGGTGGGGTTGTAAACTCTTTCGGAATGTCGTTCACTCTTGCAATTTGGGCGGCACATGCAGCGAGAGGCG
>NZ_JALHRX010000052.1 GCF_023952475.1 Cupriavidus sp. WGlv3 | reverse complement strand
CGCGAGCGTGCTGGCGACGGTGCGCCGCGATGGCATCGAAGCGAAGGGCGGCCAGTGGAGCGCGGAGGAAGAGGACGCCTTCAAGCAGCCGATCCGCGACCAGTACGAGCACCAGGGGCACCCGTACTACGCCAGCGCGCGGCTGTGGGACGACGGCGTGATCGATCCCGCGCAGACGCGCACGGTGCTGGGGCTGGGCCTGTCGGCCAGCCTCAACGCGCCGATCGACGAGATGAAGTTCGGCGTGTTCCGCATGTAGGTCGCGCCATACCCGATACTGCCTGACTCCTGATGCACCGCACCGTCCGCCTGTTGCACCGCCTTGCCCTGGCCACGGCGCTCGCCCTGCTGGCGCCGCTGTGCGGGCATGCGCAGATGGCGGATGGCAACGGCCAGTCGGCGGCGCGCGTGCGCTTCCAGGAGCAGGTGGTGATGCTGCCCAAGGCCGCGATCCCGTCACGCATCGACCTGGAAGCGACGGTGTTCAAGCCGGCCGGCGCCGGGCCGTTCCCGCTGGTGGTAATCAACCACGGCAAGGCGCCGGGCCGGCCCGGCATGCAGGGCCGCGCGCGCTTCCCGGCGCAGAGCGTGGAGTTCCTGCGCCGCGGCTACGTGGTGGTGCTGCCGATGCGGCAGGGCTTCGCGCGTTCGGGCGGCGCCTATATCGGCGGCAGCTGCGACATCGAGACCAACGGCATGATGCAGGCCGACGACGTCGTCGCCACGCTCGACTACATGGCGACGCAGCCCTATGTCGACATGGACCGCATCGTCGTGATCGGCCAGTCGCACGGCGGCCTGACCACCATGGCCTTCAGCACCATCGCCTATCCCGGCGTGCGCGGCGTGGTCAACTTCGCCGGCGGGCTGCGCAACCTGAACTGCCCCGACTGGGAAGAGCGCCTGGTCGATGCCTTCGCCGCCTACGGCAGCGTGGCACGCTACCCGTCGCTGTGGGTCTATGGCGACAATGACAGCTACTGGCCGGTGCCCTTGCCCGGCCGCATGTTCAACGCCTTCAAGGCGCGCGCCAGCGGCCCGGCGGCGCAGGCCCGGCTGGTCGACGTGGGCGAGTTCGGCGCCGACTCGCACCGGCTGTTCAGCGCGCGCGAAGGCATCCCGGTGTGGCTGCCGGAGGTGGGCGACTTCTTCCGCTCGCTGGGGCTGCCCTTCGATCCGGACACCTGAGCCACATTTTCCCTATCCGCTATATGCGCCATATCCGCCAACGGAGCGAACCATGGAATTCACTGCCCTGACCGTCAATATCGCCAACCACGTTGCCACCGTCACGCTGAACCGGCCGGACGTGCGCAATGCCTTCAACGAGACCGTGATCGCCGAGCTGACCGGCGCCTTCCGCGCGCTGGGCGACATGGACGAGGTGCGCGCCATCGTGCTGGCCGGCAGCGGCCCGGCGTTCTGCGCCGGCGCCGACCTGAACTGGATGAAGAAGATGGCGGGCTACTCCGACGACCAGAACCGCGCCGATGCGCTGACGCTGGCGCAGATGCTGCACACCATCTGGTCGTGCCCGCGCCCGGTGATCGCGCGCATCCAGGGCGATACCTATGCCGGCGGCATGGGCCTGGTGGCCGCGTGCGATATCGCGGTCGCGGCCGAGCATGCGCATTTCTGCCTGTCCGAGGCGCGCCTGGGGCTGCTGCCCGCCACCATCAGCCCGTACGTGATCCGCGCCATGGGCGAGCAGGCCGCGCGCCGCTACTTCATCACCGCCGAGCGCTTCGACGCAGCGGAGGCGCTGCGCCTGGGCCTGCTGCACGCGGTGGTGCCGGCCGAGGCGCTCGACGGCAAGGTCGCCGAACTGACGGCCGCGCTGGTGGCCAACAGCCCCAACGCCGTGCGCGAGAGCAAGCGGCTGGTGCAGGACATCGCCGGTCGCGTGATCGACAACGACCTGCTGGCGGACACGGCCGACCGCATCGCGAAGATCCGCGCTTCGGAAGAGGGGCGGGAAGGGGTGAAGTCGTTCCTGGAGAAGCGCACGCCGTCGTGGCGTCCGGCCTGAGTTCAAATAAAGACCGGGTGCGACTGCGTGGAGATGGCGGCACGCTAGCCACAAGCGCAGTGCTTCTTGCGGGCAACATCCGCTAAATCCGGTCAACGCTGCGCTAACGGGAAAAATCTTGCGGCATTGCCAAGCCGCGGAAGTCTTCCCTACCATGACCCTCCCAATCCGTCCGCGACCATCGCGCCGACCGGCTCTGCCGGCGGCGCCAGCGCGGACGGCCAACCAAGGAGGGCTATCTTGGACCACCTGTCCCTTTCCCCAGGCAGCGTCGCGGCCACACTGGGCCAGCGCAGCCGCGCCGCCGTCTGGCATCCGTGCACGCGCCTGCGTCCGGACGATCACGCCGTGCCGCTCGCGATCGTGCGCGGCGAAGGCCCGTGGCTGCACGATGCCGACGGCCAGCGATATTTCGACGCCACCAGTTCCTGGTGGGTCAACCTGTTCGGCCATGCCAACCCGCGCATCAATGCCGCGCTGGCAGGCCAGCTGGAGACGCTCGAGCATGTGATGCTCGCGGGCTGCACGCATGCGCCCGCGGTGGAGCTGGCCGAGCGCCTGTCGGCGCTGACCGGCGGCGCGCTGGGCAATGTCTTCTATGCCTCGGACGGCGCCTCGGCGGTCGAGATCGCACTGAAGATGAGCTTCCATTACTGGCGCAACACCGGCCTGCCGGCCAAGCGCGAGTTCGTCTGCCTGCGCCACGGCTACCACGGCGAAACCGTGGGCGCGCTCGCCGTCACCGACGTGGAGATCTTCCGCGACGCCTACGACGCGCTGATCCGCCGCGCCCATGTGGTGATGTCGCCCGATGCGCGGCAAGCCCGGCGCGGCGAGTCCGCCGCCGACGTGGCGGCGCGCGCGCTGGCGGAGCTGGAGGCGCTGCTGCGCGAGCGCGCCGGAGCCATTGCCGCGCTGATCGTCGAGCCGCTGGTGCAGGGCGCCGCCGGCATGGCGATGCATGACCCGTCTTACCTCGACGGCGTGCGCGCGCTGTGCGGCCGCTACCGCGTGCACCTGATCGCCGACGAGATCGCGGTGGGATGCGGGCGCACCGGCACCTTCTTCGCGTGGGAACAGTCGCGCGGCACCGAGGCGCCGCTGCCCGCGCATGCGTGGCCCGATTTCCTGTGCCTGTCCAAGGGCATCAGCGGCGGCTACCTGCCGCTGTCGCTGGTGCTGTCGCGCCCGGAAATCCAGCGTGCCTTCGTCGCCGACGAGCTCGCGCGCAGCTTCCTGCATTCACATTCGTACACCGGCAACCCGCTCGCCTGCCGCGCGGCGCTGGCCACGCTGGACCTGTTCGCGCAGGACGATGTGCTGGCGCGCAACCGCGACCGTGCGCAGTGGCTGGCCGACGGCATGGCGGGGCTGGCCGCCGACGCTCGCGTGCGGCATGTGCGCCAGCGTGGCCTGATCTGGGCCGCCGATGTCGGTGACGACGTTGCCGGCGCCGACTTCGCCGCGCGCTTCCACCATGCCGCGCGTGCGCGCGAGCTGCTGGTGCGACCGATCGGCAATACGCTCTACGTGATGCCGCCCTACGTCTTCGACGCCGCGCAGGCGCGCTGGCTGGGCGAACGAATGCTGGCCACGCTCGACGACGTGACCGCGGGCAAGGAGGTGCGCCATGCTGCTTGAACAACTGACACAGGCCGCGGAACAGCGCCATGCGCTGGCGCTGACGCGCCGCCGCCGCATCGCGCACACTGCTTGCGCGCCGCACCAGGCCGTGGGCGAGGACGGCACCGAGGCCGAATCGCTGCTGACCTTCTGCAGCAACGATTACCTCGGGCTGGCCAATCATCCTGGCGTGGTCGCCGCGCTGGTGGAAGGCGCGCAGCGCTACGGCGCCGGCAGCGGCGCCTCGCACCTGGTCAGCGGCCATTCGCTCGCGCATGCGCAGCTGGAGGCGGAACTGGCACGCTGGTTCGCGCCGCATATCGCACAGGCGCGCACGCTGTACTTCTGCACCGGCTACATGGCCAACATGGCCGTGCTGACCGCGCTCGGCACCGCCGGCGCGACGCTGTTCTGCGAGTCGCTCAACCATGCCTCGCTGATCGACGGCGCGCGGCTGGCGCGTGCCGAGGTGCAGCGCTACCCGCATTGCGACACCGCAGCGCTGGAAGCGCTGCTCGCGGCCAGCACCAGCGCACGCAAGCTGATCGTCACCGACAGCGTGTTCAGCATGGACGGCAACGTCGCGCCGCTGCGCCAGTTGCTGGCGCTGGCCGAGCGTCATGACGCGTGGATCGTCGTCGACGATGCCCACGGCTTCGGCGTGCTCGGCGAGCAGGGGCATGGCGTGCTGGAAGCGCTCGGACTGTCGTCCGAACGCTTCATCTATATCGGCACGCTCGGCAAGGCTGCCGGCGTCGCGGGTGCCTTCGTCGCCGCGCACGAGACCATCATCGAGCACCTGGTCAACACCGCGCGGCCGTATATCTACACCACGGCCGCGCCGCCCGCGGTCGCGCATGCGCTGCTGGCCAGCCTGGCCATCATCGAAGGCGACGAGGGTCGGCAACGCCGCGCGCAACTGGCGCGCTGCATCGCCACGCTGCGCGAGGGGCTGGCCCAGCTGGCCGCGATCGCAGGCTGGACCCTGGGCGACAGCCAGACCGCGGTGCAGCCGCTGATCGTCGGCGACAACGGTGCCGCGCTGGCGCTGTCGGCCACGCTGGAGGCCGACGGCATCCGCGTCGGCGCGATCCGTCCGCCGACCGTGCCTGAAGGCACGGCACGGCTGCGCATCACGCTGTCGGCCGCCCACACCGAGGCCGATGTGCGGCGCCTGCTGGATGCGCTGAGCGCCGCGGTGGCGCAGCGGGAGGCGGCATGAACCCGCGCGCGCCCGTGCCTCTCGTGGCTCGCTTTGCCTGCTTCGTCACCGGCACCGACACCGGCATCGGCAAGACCCACGCCAGCGCCACGCTGCTGCATGCGCTCCATGCCGCCGGCTACCGCACCGCCGGCATGAAGCCGGTGGCCAGCGGCAGCGAATGGCGCGACGGCCACTGGCATAACGACGACGTGGCGCAGTTGCGCGCCGCCAGTTCGGTCGCGGTGCCGCTGGGCCAGACCTGCCCGTTCCTGCTGCGCACGCCGTGCTCGCCGCACCTGGCGGCCGCGCAGGAAGGCGTGCGCATCACGCGCGCACCCATCCGTGATGCCTTCGACGCGCTGCGCCGCCAGGCCGATGCCGTGGTGGTGGAGGGCGTGGGCGGCTTCAACGTGCCGCTCGACGCCGGCGCGGTGCGCTGGAACACCGCCGACCTCGCCGTGATGCTGAGCGTGCCGGTGGTGATGGTGGTCGGCATCCGGCTCGGCTGCCTGAACCACGCCGTGCTGACCGCCGAAGCCATCCGCGCGCGCGGCCTGCCGCTGGCCGGCTGGATCGCCAACCGGGTCGACCCGGACATGCTGCTGGCCGACGAGAACATCGCCACGCTGCACGCATCGCTCGATGCGCCCTGCCTGGGCGAACTGCCCTGGCAACTGGCGCCCGCCTCCGCGGCGGACCGGCTCGACCTCGCGCCGCTGTTGACTGCCGCCACTCGATACCAGGCCGAGGCTGCCGGCCTGGCCGCCTGACAACTACAAAATCTCATTGACCATGACCCAAGCCCACACCGTTACCACCATCTCCGCCGAATCGCTGCGCCAGACGGCGCGCCAGCATGCCTTGCCCGACGATGCCAAATGGCGCGTCGATGACGTCGCCGCGCTGTTTGCGCTGCCATTCAACGACCTGCTGTTCCGCGCCCAGCAGGTACACCGCGAACACTTCGATGCCAACACCGTGCAGCTGTCGACGCTGCTGTCGATCAAGACCGGCGGCTGCGAGGAGGATTGCGGCTACTGCCCGCAGAGCGCGCACCACGATGCCGGCGTCAAGGCCGAGAAGCTGATGGCGCTGGAAGAAGTGATGGACGCCGCGCGCGCGGCCAAGGCCAATGGCGCCACCCGCTTCTGCATGGGCGCGGCCTGGCGCAGCCCCAAGGACCGCCACCTGGAGCCGGTGATGGACATGGTGCGCGAAGTCAAGGCGATGGGGCTGGAGACCTGCGTCACGCTGGGCATGCTCAAGGCCGAGCAGGCGCAGCAGCTCAAGGAGGCGGGGCTGGACTACTACAACCACAACCTCGACACCTCGCCCGAGTTCTACGGCAAGATCATCACCACGCGCACCTACCAGGACCGGCTCGACACCATCGGCCATGTGCGCGATGCCGGCATCAACGTCTGCTGCGGCGGCATCGTCGGCATGGGCGAGTCGCGCGAGGCACGCGCCGGCCTGATCGCGCAGCTGGCCAATATGGACCCGTATCCGGAATCGGTGCCGATCAACAACCTGGTGCAGGTCGAAGGCACGCCGCTGGCAGGCACCGAGGCGCTGGACCCGTTCGAGTTCGTCCGCACCATCGCGGTGGCGCGCATCACCATGCCGCAAGCGATGGTGCGCCTGTCCGCCGGCCGCGAGGCCATGGACGAAGCGCTGCAGGCGCTGTGCTTCATGGCCGGCGCCAATTCGATCTTCTACGGCGAAAAGCTGCTCACCACCGGCAACCCGCAGGCCGACCGCGATCGCGCGCTGCTGGCCCGCCTCGACATCCGCGCCGAGGGCTACGCGGGATGATGTGACAGGAAAGTGCCCGCTGGACGGCGCGCCGCCGTAATATCCCGGTTAGGGGATAACAAGGAGGGCGCATGTTCAACAAGATCCTGATCGCCAACCGCGGTGAAATCGCCTGCCGCGTGGCCGCCACCTGCCGCCGGCTGGGC
>NZ_JALHRX010000051.1 GCF_023952475.1 Cupriavidus sp. WGlv3 | reverse complement strand
GACCTCGTCAGCGAATTCCATATGGGCCAGCAGGCCTTAAGGCCTGCAACAAACGGGCCGGACATAAGCGTGCTGCCTCTACCTGTCGACCACCATGTCAAATCGAGCTTGCTATCCGGGAGGCGTCCACATAAGCACTTCCCTAGCGCTTGACCAACGCAACGAGATAGATGCACGGGTTGTTGCCAGGATTGATGAAGGTGCATGGTGCGGGAGGACCGAGTTGCAGACAGTCGCCGACTTCTAGCTCATGTACCAGTTGACCTTCCTCAAACACCAGGGTCCCTTGCTGTACCCAGATCTGCTGGTGCTGGAAGATGAAGGCCGATGACGGGTAAGAAATCCGAACATTGGCTGGAAGCATGATTTCCACGAGTTCCAGCATGCCACCATTGCGCGGCGACACCGCGCGTCGGGTATAGCCAGTCTCGGGATCGGTCCAGACTTGCTGATCGGCGGCACGGCAAAGGCGATTGCCAAACTGTTCGGCCAGTGCCAGCAACATCGAGAGCTGCAGGCCAAAGGCTCCGGAGAGCCGACCCAGGACTGTTGCGGTCGGACTCGCTTCACCACGCTCGATCTTGCTGATCATGGCCTTTGACACGCCGGCGCGCTCAGCGAGTTCGCCCATTGACCAGCCTCGCGATTCGCGCTCGATGCGCACGCGCGCTGAAATCGCGCCTGTTGGGTCCACAGGCGACCGGGTGGAAGAGGAGGAGGTATCAATCATGGCCGCCATTATACCGACCTCGCGATCGCGTCCTTCTGTCCTAGGTTGCAAATCGGCCTCGCCAAGTGTGGCGGTTAAACACTGGGGCTATTTGGTGTTCTATCGTCCTCTATAGTAAACCTATTCGGCTTTCCCTGCACAAGCTGGCTCTGCTTCTGTCAAGTGAGGGTTCCTCCCCAGATTCGGTCATCTGTTCTGCAACAAATCCCTGAGCATTGCACTAATGCTAACCCCCCGCCGAACGTCGGAAGACTTTGGTTTCACGCATGTCCTGAGCCGTTCGACAAACAACTATTGTGGATTTCAGCACCCATCGTATGACTGTACCGCCATGTCATTTCGTTGGCATCCGGTACTGAGTGGCGCTTGCAACTCGCTACTTCGCTATGCGACTCCGTTGCACGGACGGCGCGTCAGTCGTAAGAGATCAACGCCTCTCGGGGCGTCCCTATGGCTGAGTGGCGAAATTTAAGCAGCTCGCGAATCTCGATCTTCAGCAAAACCACTGCGCTACGGCTGATGAAGTGACCCGCAGCATACGGCGGCATCCATCGATGCCGCATACCCCTGCATGAGAGCTTCCTCCGTGTTGGGGCCGTCGTCAGCCGGTTGATTGATTGCCTTCTCAAATACTGCAATTTCCGTGGCGCCCGTAAGTTGTATGTCGATACACCTATCGAATCCGAGTCGATGACCCGCCTTCATCATCATCGCTGGCGTGGCCCATTTGACTTTCACGCTTCTCGCTCAGCGCGCTTTCCAAGTCCCTGGACGAAATGTCCCGAGCGAGGCGTTGTTGGTCGTCAAGGCAACGTCAATCGTGCACGAAAGCAGTTGCTCAGATCGCGCCGAAAGAACTGAATGCTTAAAACATACAGAACGCCGGATCTCGCGCGCGCTTCCGCGTGAATGCCATTACAATGATCCTACAGTTCCATGGGTGATGGTGAGGTTCCGTATCGAATCGCCTGATCGGCTACACTCAGAGGTCACGGGCTCTTTCGCACGCCAGTGCATTTTCTCAAAAGGGAATGTGAGGGACTCAGTGCCATCATTCGTTAAAGTCGGCGACGCCCAATCTCGATGAGATACTCATTGCCACATCGCGTACGGGTTTCGCAAAAGTTTCCGAATAGCGAGACGTGGGCATTGTAAGTGTGACGGCGCCAGCGAGTTCTCTTGCAGCATTGAAAACAGGAGCTGATATGCCGCTGAGCACCGGTACGCGATCTCCGACTAGCATAGCAATGCCATCTTTACGAATCCGATCGTAGATTTCCCCTTGCGCACCGGAATAGGCCAGCAATACGCGGCCGCCAGCGCCGCGATCAATTGGGAGAATCTCACCCGCCCGTATATGATCGCGAACCAGCTGTGGGGAGTCAACTCGATAGAGGCAGAGACGGAACTCCTTTTGTCGTACATAAAATGCAGCGCTCTCCTTGGTTTTTTCTGTGAGTTCACGCAGCGCCGGCATAACGATTTCTTCGAGCGAAAATGACGACGCGTAGATTGCATAAAGACGCGCGATTTGTGGGCCGAGGCAGTAGGTTCCATCTGTTTTACGTTGAACATAGTCCTTGTGTTGCAAGGAGGCTAGCAACCTCAGTACGGTGCTTTTATATAGCCTTGTCTGTTTCGCTATCTCAGTCAGTGAGAGCGAAGCAAATTGTGGTGTGAACACGTCAAGCAAGGACAAAGCGCGGTCCACACTTGAGGCACCTCCGGGCGCAGAATTTTGGTCAGAAATTGATGTGTTTTGTGGCTTGCGTGGCATCGTTGGATAAAGAGAGATACAGCTGTTGACCTCGTAAAGGCGGTACCTTAAACTGAATCAAGTCGTCATCATTACATACGGAAAAAACTTGCCGTGTCAACAAAATGACGCTCTTATTTAGGTAGAAGGGTGGTGGCGCCATGGCTTGAGGCTATCTGTCGACACGCACTCAGCAAATTTCGTGCTCACCTTCATGAGCGAAGAAGCTAAGCGCTGGAGCGAGCTTGCAAAGGAACCTACAAAATGTGTGGCAACGATCTTGAAGGGAATCGCTGATCAATGAGGTTTGCGGTTGATGTTTTACACGCCGTGGCTTTTCTTGCTTGCATTCTGCAGACTTGTGGGCCGATGGCCTCACTATGGACGCGCGTAGGGCCCTTCAGGCTGCATTCGGTACTTAGCACCAAAGGAAAGCCGGAACGGATTCTGGTAAGCCTGACTGGAGCGATCCCGACAAATCTCACATTTTGTCCGACAGCGCTGGCGGAGGTGCCGTAAATCTTTTGTGACTGAGTCGGAAACTGGACTGACCCTTCGGGATCACACCGTGAACTGACGTAGCTTCCTCAAAGGGTTACGATCGCTCCATGATCAAGCTTTGCCAGCCGTTCGGGCGTTGGAGGTGTTGATTCCTAAAGCCTTTGCAGACTGGGGGCATTGTTTAACAGGTTCCCGCCGGCACCGACCAGAAAACAATTGCAGATGGGAACGAGGTCATTAAGCGCCAATCGATGGCAATCATCCGCGTCGGGTGATGTGCTTGACGCATGAATGCGAGCAAAAGCAAGAATTGAGTCGACGCACTTGCGGTGCTGTGGACCATAGCAAGGCGCTGTCGAATAATGGAAATGTAATACCGACCCAATGCTCATTAAAAAAGGAGAGTTTGGATTCAAATGAAACGCTATAAATTGTTCATCGACGGCCGTTACGTCGATCCAGTAAGACTGGAGTGGTTCGATACGGTCAACCCGTACACCGGCGAGGTATGGGCACGCATCCCTAGAGCTACAAAGGAAGACGTTGATATCGCGGTAGCGGCAGCTTCGCGTGCCCTGAAGGCGGGACCTTGGGCGATGATGACAGCCACGGCGCGCGGCAAACTAATGCGACGTCTCGGTGATCTGGTCCTTGAAAACGCCCAGCGCCTGGCAGAAACTGAGGTACGGGACAATGGCAAGGTGATGACTGAGGTGCTGAACCAGCTTCGGTCGCAGTCGGAGTGGTGGTGGTACTTCAGCGGCCTAGCTGACAAGATAGAAGGCGCTGTTGTTCCTTTGGATAGGTCCGATGCCTTTGCTTTTACGACCCACGAGCCAGTTGGCGTGGTCGGTGCCTTGACGGCCTGGAACTCGCCTTTGCTTTTCGTAGCGATGAAATGCGCGCCCGCCTTGGCAGCAGGCTGCACCGTGGTCCTGAAGCCATCAGAATTTGCTTCGGCGAGCACACTGGAGTTCATGGAGTTAACCCAGCACGCCGGCTTCCCGAGTGGAGTATTCAACGTTGTCACTGGATTTGGTCCGGAGACCGGGGCTGCGTTGGTGGAACATCCTGACGTCGCCAAGGTGAGTTTTACTGGATCGGATGCCACCGGGGCAAAGGTATACGCGGCTGCTGCAAAGTCTATGAAACGGGTTTCAATGGAATTAGGTGGCAAGTCGCCCAATATTGTGTTCGAAGACTGCGACTTCGCACAGGCAGTAAGTGGAGTTGTGTCGGGGATCTTTGCAGCGACCGGTCAAGCTTGTGTGGCAGGGTCCCGCTTGCTGGTGCAGAATAGTATCAAGGACCTTTTCGTCGATCAACTTGTCAGCATGGTTGCATTGGCGCGAATCGGTGATCCAAACGCACCGGAGAATAGCATCGGTCCTCTAGCAACACCGGAGCAGTATAAAAAGGTTTTGCGGTACATCGACATCGCCAAGTCAGAAGGTGCTCGCTGTGTAATAGGAGGTGAGGCTATGCGGGATCTCTCTGGTGGGCAGTTTGTACAGCCCACCGTTTTTATCGACGTAAAGAGCGACATGCGCATCGCGCAAGAAGAGGTATTCGGCCCCGTGCTCTCGGTCATGGGCTTCGATGACGAAGCGGACGCAGTGAGGATCGCCAATGATGTTATTTATGGGCTCGCCGCCGGAGTATGGACAGCTGATATCTCCAAGGCGCTTCGTGTTTCAAAGGCGCTCAGGGTCGGCACAGTGTGGATTAACGCCTATCGCGCGATGAGCTTCAACCTCCCTTTCGGTGGCATGAAGCAATCCGGTATTGGCCGTGAGAACGGTATCGAAGCTGTGCGCGAGTTCCTCGAGACCAAAAGTGTCTGGGTTTCAACTAAGGCAGGGACGCCGGCTAAGAAAGTCAGCGCAAATATGCAGTAGCAAATTGGCCCCGCAGTAGGAAATTGGCCTATACATAGGGAATGAGGGTAAGATAAAGGGAGAAAACAAAAATATCGATTTTTTTGTTGATCGTTTAGGTGACGCGATATTTTTTCATTTTGAAGCTAATGGTAAACTCTAACAGGGCCATCACGAAGCTGAATCATGACCACAAACGCTTTTACCCGCCAGCAATTAGGCAGCTATTTTGCGTCTTTTCTCGGCATGGAAGGAGGAAACCCGTCCGCTGCAGTTTGGTTTTGCAATTATTCGCCGAGAAGGGGCTGCATATCGCTAGTCTCGCCTCTGATGCCGAAGCTTGAATGTCCAGCTTGGGACGCCGCCTTTCGAGCTCAGCATGCAACGGCGATAGTCCGGTGGCAGACACATCAGCGGATCGCTCGTATTATGTCAGCTGCTCGTCAAATGGTGCTGTTTGGCGACGAAGATGGTGGTGACTGGAAGAAATATCTTTCAGATCTTCTGTACCGACCGCAAGGCTGGGAATTCATGCTCAGCCTATTTCCGCTCCCAATTCGTACAGACGATGGCCAGAGCTGGAGGCGACGCTTTAGCATGCAACCTGAACTCACTTCGAAAGTCGCTTACATGTCTCTTTGCCGTGATGGAGGACGCTTTCGCTTCATCGAGGCGTTACGTCGGCGCGAGCAGCCGAAGGTGGTGGTGTGTCTAGGCGAGCGTCATGAAGATGATTATGTGCATGCCTTCGGTATGCGCGGGCTTTCATATAAAGAGCACACTCTGAAGCCGGCGGACCAGGTCCGAATACTTCATGTCTACGACGACACAGGCACGCAGCTCGTGCTTTGCCCTGCATTAGCCGGTTCCGCTGGTATGTGCTCTGATGCCCTTCTGAAGGCACTGGGAGGATACATTAGCCAATGGCTGGCGAAGGAGGATTTTGAGATGTGACGTACAGATGTATAAGGAAATCATTGCTGACACGCCTAGCTTCACGACCAACCAAAGGCCAATGCGCGGTTAGGCATAGACCAATTCAAAATGAGCCAGATATTCCGACTAAGCATGCCGCTATATTAGCTGTAAGCCTGTTCCGTTCTCCGGGGGTAACCCAATTATTAGGCCAATCGATCGCGACAAACTGATGGGAAATTTTTTCATCATCATGACGAACATTAGTCGTTGCGGCTAGCTAGTCTGTCTTCCATCTATTCATTTTCCGTGTGAGGCAAAAAAATGATATCGAAGCGACGCATGCTTCGATAGTGCACGGCAGGTTTTCTTCAAAATCGGGGCGGATGAGGGGAGTTGGAATGAACCGCCCATCTAACGCTAAGCCAAAGCCTCGAAGGCAAAAGGGGCTCTCGCTTGATCGGCGGCGTCGCTGTGCCAGAGTGAGAACTGGATCCAACACTCAAGGTGGAGGAGAGTACGCGTACCCGGCAGAGCAACCAAATGCCGGGGCTGCTGGGGTGAGGCTTGCACTTCGGTACGCTGTCCTTCCGGGCCAAGAGCGCTGGGCCGTAGTTCGCTCGCGTCGTACCGCTCTTGCTGACACGGCGCTGGAGCGGCAAGTCCGTGCGCTTGGCGAATTCGATGAATAGAAGATCCTACTGGTTGCGCGTGACCTACATAGTGGCTAAGGTCTGATCCGGCCGCGCAGATTGTGGACCAGATGTCCGGCTTGGGCCCTATTACCGCTACTGCCTTGGTCGCACCATTCTCTGCCCAGCCACTCGCACAGGCAGGGCATTCGCCGCAAGCCTGCGGCTATTCCGGCACAGACCGGCACGGCGGTCATGTATCGCTTGGGCACATCAGCAAGCGCGCGGCAACGCTTCTGCGACGACAGGTGGTCAACGCAGGACAAACGATGCTCACGCGCACCAGATATCCTTAGGCACGGGCACTGCCCATGCTGCAGCGGCGCCTCAAGGACGTCGTGGTGGCACTGGCCTACAAGATTGCCGAAAAGCTTTACTGGCCCATGGGCGCCAATGGCCTGAGTTGGGGGCGTCGCCCGCCTTCACCAGCTCTTAA
>NZ_JALHRX010000050.1 GCF_023952475.1 Cupriavidus sp. WGlv3 | reverse complement strand
GTCCGCACCTGGTGCATCGGGAGCACCTGCGCGGTTTCGCTCAAGGAGGCCTGCAAATATAGAAGTCGTAACTGCCGAGCCGAGCTGTCAGCGTACGCTCGAAAACCCGTTGGACTCTTCCAGGCGCTCTGCGGTACGGACAGTACCACCGACAGCGCGCAAGGCGCTCGTCTTCGGCGAGTTTCTCCAGGACGTCGATAGGAGCGCCGGGCGCCATAGAAGAAGTGGACGCGCCTCGAACCGCCGCTGGCAGGTCATGCCGGCGCGCGGGGCTGCGCAGCAGAGTGTCTTCTTCCGCGTCTACGGTGAACGTCGCGCCGCCTTCGGATCGATCTGGCATTTCATAGGGCTCCAATGCTGGCTGTCGAGTCGCATCTCCCGACACTTCTTGCGTTACAGGCCCGCCAGGCCGATGATGTCCCAGAAATCGCGCACGGCCGCGCAGGCACGTGCCTTCGTGTTCGGCGCGTCGGGCAACGCCGCGCCGTAGGCCGCAATCGCATCGTCCGCGAGCCCCGCCCACCGGGAAATCGAGCCGGCCAGCACGTCACGATTGCCTGGGGTCTCCAGGGCCATGCGGACGAGCGCGCCGGCCCAGCGCCGGTGCCGCTGGGCGTCGGCAAGCTGCGCGTCAGTCAGCAAGCCGAGCAGGGTGTCGCCGTTGTGGCGCGCCGCCTCGCCAAGCCCGCGCAAGACCACTTCCTCCATCGCCGGCTTCAATACTAGACTGCAGGCGACGAAGGACTCTGCCCAGTCCCATGCAACGAGCGCGTGTTCGGCCAGCTTGCGCCAACCCTGCCAGGCCGGATCTTGCTCCCAGCATCTGCGCTCGTCGGTGCCAAAGCCCACGTCGCTGAAGATCTGAGACAGCTCTCGCGTTCGATACGCGGTGTGGGTGAGCCAACGCAGCGAGTCGGCGGTCTGGTAGGCGGCGCAGTTCGAGATCGTGGAGGCGGGGGCCATCTGCGTCACGTAGGCCGATCCCATTTGCAGTGTGTGGAACAGATAACGTGCCGGCGTGTACAGTCGCGCCAGCGTGCCGGCCCAGGAGTGCTCCAGCATGGAGTCGTGGCCGCGCTGGGAAAATTGGTCCAGCAGACCGGACACATAGGTTTCCTGACCGTCCTGCAGAATGTTGTAGGTGCGGTAGACGAGCTCGTCGGGGTCCCGAAAGGCGTTCCAGTCAGCGTGTTTCAGCGGCGAGGCGTTGCGGTGACGCTTGAACCACTGCGCCATCTCGAAATTCGGATCGAGTTCGAACGGCGCGTGGGGGTTGTCGGTCGTGTAGTGCAGATTCGTCGAGACGATCTCGTACTCGCTTGGTTTGCGCCGCCGCGCGGCCAGGTGGCTCCAGGTCTTTAGCGGCTTGAGGACGTCCGGTTGAGTAGTCATGCTCGTCTCCGGTTACAGCGTCTTTTTGTAATAGAAGAGGACGTAGTCGTCCGTGGTCTCGATGCGGCCCGCGAACGAGCTGAGGTTGACCTCCAGCTCGGACATCCTGAACGGGCGGCCCAGCGTATCCTCCAGCGTAGCTCGGCGCAGGATCAGTTCGCCGTCGGTGTCGATGCGCACGTATGCGAGCTTGTCGTCGACACGGATCTCCTTACCCGGATTGTCTTCCCGCGCGGCCTCGATGACGCCGGACGTGATGCTGCTGGCGCGAAGCACGGGGCCGACGCGGTTATTTCGGTACGCCTCGGCGGTGTTGTGATCCCTGCTCATGATCGATTCCTTTGCAATATCAGCAATTGGCGAACAGTGGTTCGACGCCTTCGACAGCGATAAGTATGTCGTCACCATCTACCCTGATGGCATACTCTGCGAGACGGGATCCACTGGGGTTGATGCCCCTGCCTGTGTTGGCGTCGAATGTCCACTGGTGGGCCCGGCACATCAGTACGCGCCCGTCGAAATTTCCCTCTACGAGCGGAATGTCCTGGTGCGGGCAGATGCCTTGGAATGCGCGTGGCGTGCCGCTTCGTGGGCGGACAAGTACGATGACGTGGCTGTCCACCACGACCTCGGCCATGTCGCCTTCCCACAGCTCGTCGAGTGTGGAGACTGTCTGGAAATTTTTGGTGTCCTTATGCATCGCAAAAAATGAATTCGAGTGACTCCATCGGCTTGATATCGGTGTCGCCGAGCCGGGCGTCGCGGGGATAGAAATGGTCGCTCCCCTGGCGCCGCACCCGCAAGACCTTGCCGGGCTGAGGCGCTACGCGACGGCCGACTGAATGGTGCGCGGCGGCCGCCGCTACCTCGTCCATCGAGTTCTCCGTATCGACGGCGACGAGCTGCAGCACGAAGTCGTATTGAAAATTCGAAATCACTGGAAACAGTGCCATGTCATTATCCATCTGATGGCCGCATCAGGCGGTCTTGTTCTGTTCGCGCTGGCGGCGGTATGCCGCCACCCATGCGCAATGGTGTGCGTCGTCGCCAATCTCGCCGGGGGCGAGGTTCATGTACAGGAGTGCCCCCCCCAGGTCGGGCGGCTGGATGTGCCCGGCGAGGAAACGGTCGACCAGGGTCAGGTGGTCGCGGTAACGCACGGGGTCCTGTTGGAAAACCCAACGGTCGATCTCGGAATTGAAGTGGTACGTGCGGCCGTTGTACTCGAGCGGATAATCCCTGACGTTCCAGCCACTGCCCGGCACCGCGCAGATTGGCAACTGGCTCATGTTGCACACAATGGGCAACGTCTCGGGGACGGTGAGCTCCTTCCTGCCCGCGAGCAGGTTGTCGATGATGACGTCCCAGGCCTTGCCAAACGTGTCATTCCAGCCGGAATACTTTTCTTCGAGCCAATCACGGCAGTCCGGCGTCATGCCGGCGGCCGGATTCCACCAGATGGTTGGCCTCCAGAACCAGATGCTCAGCTGGTAAGCATGGTGCTGGTAGTCGAACTCATTGATCATCTGGTCCCAGTACCAGGGCAGGTCGAGACCGAGGTCTATCAGGGTGCGCTCGAACTGGCCGACGATCCATTCCGTCACGAACGCCTTGAATGACTCCTTGCGATGCTGCAGCGGCGTAGCGTAGTCCATCGACGTGCCGGTCAGCAGGGAGAACAGGCGCCATGCGCGTGCAATGGCCACGTCCACGAGCTGCTGCGCCTGCTCCTTGCGCCCGTTGGCCAGCAGGATCTGCAGTGCCGGGCCGCCGATCTGCGCGTGCCGTGACTCGTCCGTCTGGATGCTTGAAATGAGGCTGGCGAACGTAAAGTCGCCGGCTTCCGCCGCATCGGCCGCCAGCCCGAGGAACTGCATGTTGGTGAAACCGGTTTCGAAGGCAAACGTAAGCATCACGGCGATCTCGATCGCGCTGCGCGACATGAATAGGTCGTCGAAGGTACTGCGGGCAGCGATCGCGGCCCATTCGTTGGTGTGATAGGCCTTGTGCGCCCAGTCAAACTGACGATCCTTTGGGCAGTAGTCGTGCGGAAAGTAGAGTTGCAATTGCCCGTGACGGTTCTCGTCAAGCATGCCAAACGTCGCCATGTTGCGCATCCCTGGCGCGCGGCCGAAGCGGGCCATTCGTGCCTCGGCGCTCATCGCTGCGTATTCGCCGAGCGCGATGGCGCCGTAATGTGCCTTCAGGATAGACAGCCAGCCGGGATCGGCGTTCTCGAACATGCGGCTGCGCTCCAGCGCGGCCTTCACGGAGTAGGCGCCAGCGTCCTTGTCGCGCTGAATGCGGACATATTCTGGATACGATGTCTTGTAGGGCTCGTCATAGGTTTCCCAGACTTCCATGGGCACGCCCTGTGCCCCTGCCATGACCTCCGGGAAAAGGTCGGACTCGGCGACGTACGTCGGCGTCCAGTTCGTTGTGCGGGCAATGTCGTACCACGCTGCGCGTTCCAAAAGCGCCATGGGATATTCTCCTTGGTGGATGTCATGTCCTTCTTGCTTTGCAGTCCCGGTTGCGAAAGGCCGCAGATCCGGAGCGCATTCCCTTGTGCAAATGTAATGCCAGCGGGCATGGCGATATAGTCATGCTGCACTGCAAAGCAGTGGGAGCGTAAGGAATGGCGGGTACTCCATTGGATTTCGAGGCCCGGATCTGGGCGTCGCAACAAGGTGCCAGTTCCTTGTGGATTTCCCTACGACACCTACGAAGGCATCAAAATCCACCACTGGGACAAGGGGAAAGACTCATTCGGCCCAACCATGGACGCCTACTGGAAATACCAGGTGCATCGAATTCAGCCGAACTTGAGGAGCGCTTCATGAATGTCAGCTCGACGTTCGAAGCGAATGCGAAGACGACGAAAGTTGTGAAGCCACGCTTGGGTACGTTCGACAACCCAGCGGAACTTGCCCAGACCACTACCGTGCTCAGTCCGGCGTTTGGCAAGCACCGGCTTGATGCCGCGCTCGCGAAGCCGCTGACGATGTGGCTCGGAGTCATAGCCTCGGTCTGCGTAGATGACTTTTGGCTTCTGAAGCGGTCGGCCGCGCACGCCGCGAATGGGCGGGATCGCGTCGACGAGCGGCAGCAATTGGGTGACGTCGTTGCGATTCGCCCCGGTCAGGATTGCGCTGATTGGGACGCCATTTGCATCGACGAGGATGTGGTGCTTGGAACCTGGTCGCGAGCGATCCGTGGGGTTCGGGCCAGTTTTTCGCCCGCCCCAACGGCTCGCACCGACGATGAATCGACGGCTACTCGTGAGAAATCGAGTTCGTGGGCCTCGCGAAGCTTCGCCAGCAATAGTTCGTGCAATCGCTTCCACACGCCAGCCTTCTGCCAGTCGCGCAAGCGCCTCCAGCAGGTCGGACCCGAACCGAATCCCAACTTGGTCGACAGGTCGCACCAGCGTATGCTGGTCTTGAACACGAACAAGATGCCGTTCAGCGCAGCTCGATCCGAAACCGGAAGGCGGCCTGGATATTTCTTGCGTCGCGGCTTCGGCGGCGGCAGCAAAGGTTCGATCAGTGCCCACAGCTCGTCATCGATGATCGGCGCGCTCATCCCCTCGGTTCCCATCGTTCAGATGGCCAAGGTTAACAGCTTGCCGAAAAGGTTAACAGCCCCCTCGGGGTCTTTTTGAAACGGTCTCTAAGCATGCGCGAGATTGACAGGCTCAAGACCGTCCAGGCGGTCATGGATGGTCAGTTGCGGCCTGGCGTGGCCGCCGAACGATTGGAGATCACTGACCGGCAGCTGCGGCGGTTACTGGAGCGCTACCGGCTGGAAGGCCCAGCCGGGCTGGTCTCGCGCAAGCGCGGCCGACCCAGCAACAACCGTCTGTCTGGCGAGCGCGAAGCCGCAGCGCTCGGCCTGATCCGGGAACACTATGCCGACTTCGGCCCGACCCTGGCGGCCGAGAAGCTGCGCGAAGCACACGGGCTCACTCTGGCGAAGGAAACGGTCCGGCGGCTGATGATGGTTGCCGGCCTGTGGGTACCGCGCAAACAGCGCCCGCTCAAGGTCTATCAGCCTCGTAATCGGCGCGCCTGCTATGGCGAACTGATTCAGATTGATGGCTGCGATCACCGCTGGTTTGAGGAACGCGCGCCTGCCTGCACGCTGCTCGTTTATGTCGACGACGCCACCAGCCGGATCATGGAGCTGCGCTTTACCCATTCGGAGGCCACGTTCACGTACTTCGCGGCGACCCGCGCCTACCTGGAGCGCCACGGCAAGCCGGTGGCGTTTTACAGTGACAAGGCCAGCGTTTTCCGGGTCAACAAGCAAGGAGCAACTAGCGGCGACGGCCATACGCAGTTTGCGCGGGCCTTGTTCGAACTGAACATCGAAGGCATCTGCGCCAACAGCAGCCAGGCAAAAGGCCGCGTGGAACGGACACACCTGACCTTGCAGGACCGGCTGGTCAAGGAGCTGCGCCTGCGTGGCATCAGCACCATGGAGGCGGCCAATGGCTTCATGGCGGAGTTCATCGCCGACTACAACGCGCGCTTTGCCAAGGTGCCGCGCAACAACCACAACGCCCATCGACCGCTGCGACCGGACGAGAATCTGGATCTGATCTTCGCGTGGCGCGAGCCACGCTGCGTGTCCAAGAGCCTGACGATCCAGTACGACAAGATGCTCTACCTGCTGGCGGACCCGCCGGAGCATCGCAAGCTGGCTGGCTGCTACATCGACGTCTATCACTACCCAGATGGCAGGATCGAGCCGCGGGCTAATGGCGCCGCCCTGCCCTACACCACCTATGACCGGCTGTCGGAAGTGGACCAGGGCGCGATCGTGGACAACAAGCGCCTGGGACATGTGCTGCAGTTGGCGCAATACGTGCAGGAGAAGCGCGATAACACGCGTTCGCTCTCTGTGCCTGGCACGGAGGGGGTTCCGCGCAAGCGTGGACGGCCGCCCGGCAAGAAATCGCAGCGGTCGCTCGGCCAGAACGATATGTTGGAAGCGTTGCAAAGGCTGCAGGAGCAGCCGTGGCCGCTTAACGGAACGGAAAACTGATTCAGCTTGCGCTGGCAGTTCAACAGGGCTCAGGCAGCACGGCTTGGACTCAGTCACGTCAGGACAGCACTACCGCCCTACGCTCACCCCAATAGCCGATCAACCGGACATTTCAACTTAGCCAGAGACCGGACATTTCAATTTAGCTTTGACAGCACGTGTTGGCCCCAAATAGTAATGTCGCATTTGAGCCAAATAGAAATGACGTACCCCCTTGCCCAGGCTGGCATGCTGGCGGCTTTCCGTCTGTCCGAGACTGGAGGCCGCGATGCGCAAGCCCGAGACCATCACGACGACGATGCGCGAACTCGATCGGCTCAAGGTGATTCAGGCCGTGGTCGACCATGGCCTGGCGGTCTGGCGCGCCGCCGAGAAGCTCGGCTTGTCGCGGCGCCAGGTGGAACGGCTGGTGCTGCGCTACCGCGAGGATGGTCCGAGTGGCCTGGGCTCGCGTAAGCGCGGCCGTGACAGCAACCGCCAGCTGCCGTCGGGGCTGGAGTCCCGCGTGCGCGGCCTGATTCGCGGCAGCTACGCCGACTTCGGCCCGACGCTCGCCGCCGAGAAGCTGCGCGAGCGCCATGGCATCGACCTGGCCACCGAGACGGTGCGCCGGATCATGATCGACGCTGGTTTCTGGGTCCCGCTCAAGTGCCTTGACGACCAGGTCAAGCGGAACTGTCGCAGCAGCTTAAGGAAGACGACAACGCTCTGCGCCTGCTTGCCATCCCGGGCATTGGAGCCATTACCGACAGCTTGTTGGCCGCTGAACTGGGGGATGCAAAGAATTCTCGCTCCGGGCGTGACATTGCCGCATCGATAAGGCTAGTGCCGCGGCAATACAGTACTGGCGGTCGCCCGGCTCTGCTCGGTATCAGTAAGCGAGGCGACAAAAGCATACGTTGCCTGCTGATTCAATGCGCATGCTCTGTAATGACACGTCTTCATCGACGAACGGATGGGCTTGGGGATTGGCTTCGGAAGATGCTCGTACGGCGCCATCCAAACGTCGTCGCGTGTGCCTTGGCCAATAAGCTTGCAAGCATAGCGTGGGCGTTGCTGTACCGCCGCAGTGATTACCAAATCCCCGTGGCCGCGGCGAGCTGAAGGTGGGCTGACCGCGCAGGATTATTTGTTAATTCAGGCTTTGCGACGTTGACATTGATGACCCAACGGCCCAGTGGCCCGGTGGACACCCTGACAAATTGTATAGCTACCACAAAGTGCGGACATTTTTAATACTACCGGGCGCGACTTTCATCGTGGAGCGGGAGAGCAATCTCCAAGCAGACTCTGGATAGATTTAGGCAAGCCACAGATCATCGACCTCAACCTTGCAAAGATCGGGCTGACCATAGATTTCAATTTAGCTTTGACAAATGGTGTTGGCCTTTCGCGGACATCATGCCGCCGCTCTCCGCAATCGTGACTGGGCGGACCCGGACGACCGTGACAGTTCCGGCAATATCCAGCCACAGCGCTTCGAAACCCCGACAGGTATTCGGCGAGGTCGGCTGGGCGGCGCAGCAAGCGAAGACGGCACAGCAAAGGAAAAGCAAAGACTTGGCGAGCCTCAACGTACACGAGGCTCGGCATCACCGCACAGAGATTGCTGGCGTCCTGGCTGGTAAACATCGGGACAGTAAAGCCGTTCCACATGGTGCCGTTCCAATACGCCCACACAAAGGCATGGTCTGGCAGCCAGCTGCCCCTCACGCGAATGCGACGCCATGTGCGTTTCGTACCGCTTTGTTTAAGGGATTCGATCATAGTGTGCTCCAAAGAGAGAAAGCGGTCTTTTGAGG
>NZ_JALHRX010000005.1 GCF_023952475.1 Cupriavidus sp. WGlv3 | reverse complement strand
ACAGGCCGGCTTTTTTCATGCCGCGGCGTTAGCCGTCATTCTCGGTTGCCGCCGAAGATGCCCAGCAGCGCCAGCAGGTTGGCGAAGACGTTGTACACGTCGAGGTAGATCGCCAGCGTGGCGGTGATGTAGTTGGTCTCGCCGCCGTTCACCACGCGCTGCACGTCGAACAGGATGTACGCCGAGAAGATACCGATCGCGATCACCGACACCGTGATCATCAGCGCTGGCAGCTGCAGCCAGATATTGGCGACGCTCGCCAGGATCAGCAGGATCACGCCGACGAACAGGAACTTGCCCAGGCCGGAGAAATCACGCTTGCTGACGGTGGCGATCGATGCCATCGCGCCGAACACGGCCGCGGTGCCGCCGAAGGCGTACATGATCAGTGCCGGGCCGTTCGAGAACGACAAGGTGACGCTGATCAGCCGCGACAGCATCAGGCCCATGAAGAAGGTGAAGGCCAGCAGCAGGACCACGCCCATGCTGCTGTTCTTGGTCTTCTCGATGGCAAAGAAGAAGCCGAACGCGATCGCCAGGAACAGGATCAGCGACAGGCCGGGGCTGCCCGTCATGAAGCTGAAGCCGGTGGCCACGCCGATCCACGCACCGAGCACGGTGGGGATCATCGAGAGGGCCAGCAGCCAGTAAGTGTTGCGCAAGACCCGGTTGCGAACGACGACGTCAGTGACGGTCGACGCACTGTTGCCGAAACCGTAGGTGTTCAGCTTGTTATCCATGGTGACTCCTGTCTCAAAACGGTGAGGCGCCGGCGTTGCGAGACTTCAAATGCGAAGACTCGTATGGAAGCCGGACGGAACCATCGTCAATGTGGCATCGGGCAGGCCGGATTGCAAGGGCGCGGTAATTCAATCGTCACCTGCCGCTGGCTCACGTCCGTTCGACGCCGCTCACATTGGATGGTAGCGGCGGCGCTGCGTTCCAGGGATGACAAGGTTGTAATGTGCGGTTTTTGCAACTTGCCGGCGGCATGTGCGCGAGGGGTGGGCGGGCCCGTCCGGAGGTCTGCAAGACCCTCGAAACCGTCATAGTCTTCGTGCTAGAATTGCACGTTTAATCCATTTGTAACCCCTTCATTTTTCGGAGTTTTTCATGGCGATCGAACGCACCCTGTCGATTATCAAGCCGGATGCCGTGGCCAAGAACGTGATTGGCCAGATCTACGCCCGTTTCGAGGCCGCCGGCCTGAAGATCGTTGCTGCCAAGATGGTGCACCTGTCGCGCGGCGAAGCCGAGCAGTTCTATGCCGTCCACAAGGAGCGTCCGTTCTTCAAGGACCTGGTCGACTTCATGGTTTCGGGCCCGGTCATGATCCAGGCGCTGGAAGGCGAGAACGCCATTGCCAAGAACCGCGACCTGATGGGCGCCACCGACCCGAAGAAGGCCGAGAAGGGCACCATCCGCGCCGACTTCGCCGACAGCATCGACGCCAACGCCGTGCACGGCTCGGACGCTGCTGAAACGGCAGCCGTGGAAGTGTCGTTCTTCTTCCCGGGCATGAACGTCTACAGCCGCTGATCGGCTGCCGACTGACACCAAGCTGAGTTTGCCGTCATGAACACTCTCGTCAACCTGCTCGACCTCGACGCGGACGCGCTCACCGCTTATTGCGGCGAGCTCGGCGAGAAGCCGTTCCGTGCGCGGCAACTGCAACGCTGGATCCACCACTACGGTGCCAGCCGCTTCGACGCCATGTCGGATCTCGCCAAGTCGCTGCGCGAAAAGCTCGCGACCCGCGCCGAGATCCGCGCGCCCGCCGCCATCACCGACAACCTGTCGGCCGACGGCACGCGCAAGTGGCTGCTCGACGTGGGCGAGGGCAACGCGGTGGAAACGGTGTACATCCCCGAGGAAACGCGTGGCACGCTGTGCGTTTCCTCGCAGGCGGGATGCGCCGTCAACTGCCGCTTCTGTTCCACCGGCAAGCAGGGCTTTTCGCGCAACCTCAGCACCGGTGAAATCATCGGCCAGCTGTGGATGGCGGAGTTCGCCATGCGCGAGCAACTGGGCCGCGGCCCCAAGGATGACCGCGTCATCTCCAACGTGGTGATGATGGGCATGGGCGAGCCGCTGCTGAACTACGACGCGGTCGTGCCGGCCATGCGGCTGATGCTCGACGACAACGCCTACGGCCTGTCGCGCCGGCGCGTGACGCTGTCCACCTCCGGCGTGGTGCCGATGATGGACCGACTGTCCAAGGATTTGCCGGTCGCCCTGGCCGTGTCGCTGCATGCGTCCAACGACGCCCTGCGCGACGTGCTGGTGCCGCTGAACAAGAAGTACCCGCTGGCCGAACTGATGGCGGCATGCCGCCGCTACCTGGAATTCGCGCCGCGCGATTTCATTACTTTCGAATACTGCATGCTGGATGGCGTCAACGACGGCGTCGAGCATGCGCGGGAACTGCTGAAGCTTGTCGCCGACGTGCCGTGCAAGTTCAACCTGATCCCGTTCAACCCCTTCCCCGAATCGGGCCTGAAGCGCTCCAACAACGAGCAGATCCGCCGTTTCGCCCAGGTGCTGATGGACGCGGGCATCGTCACCACCATCCGCAAGACCCGCGGCGACGACATCGACGCCGCCTGCGGCCAGCTCGCCGGGGAAGTGAAGGACCGCACCCGCCTTGCCGAACGCGGCAGGTTCGGCAAGATCACGCCGCTGGTGCCGGTCACTGCCAGCGGCCAGCCGCGGGAGGCGCGCCCTGCATGATCCGTCTGATCGCTGCGGCCCTGCTGGGGCTGCTGATGTTGTCCGGGTGCCAGCTGCCGCATGCGCCGGCGCAGGATCTCCAGACCGCTTCCGACCAGACCGAGGCCAGGCGCCGGGCCGGCATCCGGCTGCAACTGGCCACCAATTACCTCGAGGCCGGCCAGAACGCGGTCGCCCTTGACGAGATCAAGCAGGCCATCGCCATCGATCCGTCGCTGGCCGACGCCTACCATGTGCGGGCGCTGATCTACATGAGCATGAATGAACCGACGCTGGCCGAGGACAGCTTCCGCACCGCGGCGTCGATGCGCGCCAATGACGGCGACCTGCTCAACAACTACGGCTGGTTCCTGTGCCAGCAAGGGCGCTACGGCGAGGCCGAGCCCATGCTGCGGCGCGCCGTGTCGGCGCCGTCGGCCGGCGGCCCGGTCAAGCCGTTGATCAGCCTGGGCGCGTGCGAACTGCGCCAGGGCCACAGCGCCGAGGCGGAGAAAAACCTGAAGGCCGCGCTCGGCTACGACCGCAACAACCCGGTGGCGAACACCAACCTGGCGCTGGTGTTCTACCGGCGCGGCGATTACGTACAGGCGCGCCAGTTTGTCCAGCGCGTCAACAACAGCCAATTTGTCACTGCGCAATCCCTCTGGCTGGGAGCGCGCATTGCCCACCGACAGGGCGACGGCCGCACGCAGGATGCGCTGGGGGCGCAGCTGCGCAGCCGCTTCCCCGACTCGCGCGAGGTGGCCGCCTACGAACAAGGAGCATGGGATGAGTGAGCACGACCGCGCCGCAGGCCAGGCCGTACCGACGCAAGCAGTCGGCGGAGGCGCGCATGAAGGGGAACGTGAAGCCGCGGCGCGCGAGATCGGCGCGGCGCTGGCGCGCGAGCGCGAGGCGCAGCGGATGTCGGTCGAGGACGTCAGCGCACGGCTGAAGGTGGCGGCCAGCAAGCTGCGCGCGATCGAGGCGGCCGACCTGAAGGCGCTGCCCGACGTGACCTTCGCCAAGGGCGTGATGCGTGCCTATGCCCGCATGCTCCATGTCGATATCGACCCGCTGCTGGCGCGCTTCCAGCCGCGCGCGGTGGCGCAGGTGGCGGAAATCGCCCGCCAGCGCGAAGGCGGCATCAATGCAGCCTTCGACGACCGCAACCGCTTCCGCTCCGGCGGCAACGGCGGCCGCTGGGTCTGGCTGGCGCTGGTGGCGGTGGTCGTCGCCGCGGGCATCTGGTTCGGGCTCGACCATATCCGCGCGTGGATCGACGCGCGCAGCGGTGCCGCCGAAACCGTGGCGGCCGAAGCGCCGGCCGCGGATGGCGCGAGCACGGAAGCCGGTATCGTGACCGCGGCGCTGCCGCCGGTCATGGCCGCCAGCGACTCGCCGGCCCCGTCCGCCGAAACCGTTCCGGCCAGCGCCGTGGCAGCCTCGGCTGCCACAGTAGCTCCGGCAGCCACCGCGGCGCCGGGCGCATCGGCACCGGCAGCGCCCACGGCATCTGCCGTGGCGGCTGGAGAGGGCGAGCTGCAGATCCGCTTTGCCGCCGATACCTGGTTTGAAATCCGCGACAATAGCGGCAAGGTCGTCATGGGTGGCACCGCCAGGGCCGGCCAGGCCATGGCTGGCGGCGGCACGGCCCCGTACCGGGTGGTGATCGGCAACGTCAAGGGCGTCGCATCGCTCACGCGCAACGGCACGCCGGTCGACCTGAAGGCAGCCAACCGCAACAACGTGGCGCGCCTGACGCTGCCCTGACGCGGTGCGAGGTGCGGCAAGGTGCGTCTTTGCAAGGTGGTAATGCTATGAACCAACAGCTCTGTCTCCCGGTCCTGCCGGGCCCGCTGCCGCGCCGCCAGACCCGCCAGGCGCGGGTCGCGTGGGGCGACAATGTGGTGACCATCGGCGGCGGCTCGCCGGTGCGGGTGCAGTCGATGACCAATACCGACACGGTCGACGCCATCGGCACCGCGATCCAGGTCAAGGAGCTGGCGCGCGCGGGTTCCGAGATCGTGCGCATCACGGTGAACACGCCCGAGGCCGCGGCCGCGGTGCCGTCGATCCGCGAGCAGCTCGACCGGATGGGTGTCGACGTGCCGCTGGTGGGAGATTTCCACTACAACGGCCACAAGCTGCTGCAGGACTATCCGGCCTGCGCCGAGGCGCTGTCGAAGTACCGCATCAACCCGGGCAACGTCGGCCAGGGCGCCAAGCGCGATACGCAGTTCGCGCAGATGATCGAGATGGCGTGCCGTTACAACAAGCCGGTGCGCATCGGCGTGAACTGGGGCAGCCTGGACCAGGATCTGCTGGCCCGCATCATGGACGAGAACGCCGGGCGCGCCGAGCCGTGGCCGGCGCAGAGCGTGATGATCGAGGCACTGATCACCTCGGCCATCGAATCGGCGAAGAAGGCTGAGGAGATCGGCCTGCCGGGCAGCCAGATCATCTTGTCGTGCAAGGTGTCGCAGGTGCAGGAGCTGGTCGCGGTGTACCGCGAGCTGGCGCGCCGCTGCGACTACGCACTGCACCTCGGCCTGACCGAAGCCGGCATGGGCAGCAAGGGCATCGTGGCTTCCACCGCGGCGTTGTCGGTGCTGCTGCAGGAAGGCATCGGCGACACCATCCGCATCTCGCTGACGCCCGAACCCGGTGCGCCGCGCGAGAAAGAGGTGTACGTCGGGCAGGAAATCCTGCAGACCATGGGCCTGCGCAATTTCACCCCGATGGTGATCGCCTGCCCAGGCTGCGGCCGCACCACAAGCACGGTGTTCCAGGAACTGGCCGCGAGTATCCAGGCCTACCTGCGCGAGCAGATGCCGCAATGGAAGACCGCCTACCCGGGCGTCGAGGAAATGGACGTGGCCGTGATGGGCTGCATCGTCAACGGCCCGGGCGAAAGCAAGCACGCCAACATCGGCATTTCGCTGCCGGGCTCGGGCGAGTCACCGGCCGCGCCGGTGTTCGTCGATGGCGTCAAGGTGAAGACGCTGCGCGGCGAGCGCATCGCGGAAGAATTCCAGGCGATCGTAGATGAATACGTTCGCACGCATTACGGCCCGGGCGCTGCGCGGGCCGGCAAAGAAGTGGCAGCCTGAGCCGGATCGGCCGGGACCAGCAGCCTGACTAGAACACAATGACGCAAACCGAGACCATGGCCGCCGCCGGCGCCGCCAAGACCGAACCGAAGGCACGCCCCGCCAAGGCCCTGCAGGGTGTGAAGGGCATGAACGACATGCTGCCGGCCGACGCGCCGCTGTGGGAGCATTTCGAGAATGCCGCGCGCGCGATGCTGCGCGCCTACGGCTACCAGCAGATCCGCACGCCTATCGTCGAGCACACCCAGCTGTTCGTGCGCGGCATCGGCGAGGTCACCGACATCGTCGAGAAGGAGATGTACTCCTTCACCGATTCGCTCAACGGCGAGCAGCTGACGCTGCGCCCCGAGGGCACCGCCGCAGCCGTGCGCGCCACCATCGAGCACAACCTGCTGTACGACGGCCCCAAGCGCCTGTGGTACACCGGCCCGATGTTCCGCCACGAGCGTCCGCAGCGCGGCCGTTATCGCCAGTTCCACCAGCTCGGCGCCGAGGCGCTGGGCTTCGCCGGCCCGGACGTGGATGCCGAGATCATCCTGATGTGCCAGCGCCTGTGGGACGACCTGGGGCTGACCGGCGTGCGCCTCGAACTCAATTCGCTGGGGCAGGCCGACGAGCGCGCGGCGCACCGCGAGCAACTGATCAAGTACCTGGAAGGTTTCCAGGACATCCTCGACGACGACAGCAAGCGCCGCCTGTACACCAACCCGCTGCGCGTGCTCGACACCAAGAACCCGGCGCTGCAGGAAATGGCAGCCAACGCGCCCAAGCTGATCGACTTCCTGGGCGAAGCATCGCTGGCGCACTTCGAGGGCGTGCAGCGCCTGCTGAAGGCCAACAACATTCCGTTCAAGATCAACCCGCGCCTGGTGCGCGGCCTCGATTACTACAACCTGACGGTGTTCGAGTGGATCACCGACAAGCTGGGCGCGCAGGGCACCATCGCCGGCGGCGGGCGCTATGACCCGCTGATCGCGCAGATGGGCGGCAAGTCCGCCCCGGCTTGCGGCTGGGCCATGGGCATCGAGCGCATCATCGAATTGATCCGCGAAGAGGGCGTGGTACCCGAGGCGGTCGGTTGCGACGTTTATCTGGTGCACCAGGGCGAGGCCGCCGCGCAGCAGGCAATGGTGGCCGCCGAGCGCCTGCGCGACGCCGGCCTCGACGTGGTGCTGCACGCCAGCCCCGACGGCAAGGGCGGCAGCTTCAAGTCGCAGATGAAGCGCGCCGACGCAAGCGGCGCGGCCTATGCCATTATCATTGGCGACGACGAAGTGGCCGCCGGCGTGGTCCAGGTCAAGGAACTTCGCCAGCGCGAGCAGGCCGAAGGCGGTGGGCAACAGGCCACCGTCCCGGCCGAAGGGCTGGTCGATTACCTGATCGACGCCATGGTCGGCGCCAGCGAATAAGCGCGCGCCGCAGCCTGACATCACGAGTATCCAACCAACGCAGGTGATTGCCTCGACATGGCTTACGATCTAGAAGAACAGGAACAGCTTGAGAATCTGAAGGCCTGGTGGCGCCAGTATGGCAATGCGCTGACCTGGGCACTGATCATCGCGCTGCTGGCCTTTGCGGGCTGGAACGGCTGGAAGTACTGGGAGCGCAAGCAGGCCGGCGAAGCCGCGGTGCTGTACGAGCAGGTGCTCAAGGCGGCCGAGGCGCGCGACGTCGAGCGCATCAAGCGCGCCGCGACCGACCTGGAAGGCAAGTTCGGCCGTACCGCCTACGGCCAGATGAGTGCACTGGTCGCCGGCCGCGTGCTGTACGATGCGGGCGACCTAACCGCCGCCAAGAGCCAGCTGCAATGGGCCATCGACCACGGCGACGAAGAATATTCGCACCTGGCGCGCGTGCGCCTGGCCGGCGTGCTGCTCGACGAGAAGGCCTATGACCAGGGCCTGGCGCTGCTCAAGGATGAGCCGCCGGCCGCGTTCGTCGCGCTCTACGCCGACCGCCGTGGCGACCTGCTCGCCGCGCAAGACAAGCGCGACGATGCCCGCACCGCCTATCGCAAGGCGCTGGACAAGCTGGGCCAGGCCGAGCCGGCGATGCGCCAGATCATCCAGTTCAAGCTCGATGCGCTGGGCACGGCCTGATCCGGCTGCCGTTTGAACCATTGCCATACCGTTGATCCCGCGGATCGAACAACAGGACCGTAAAGTTATGACGTCAGTGCTTTCCCGTGCCGTACATCGCCAGCCCACCCGCACGATTTCCCGTGCGCTGGTGGCGGCTGCCTGCCTGGCCACGCTGGGCGGCTGCGCGCTGTTCAGCAAGGAAAACAAGCACCCGCCCGCCGAACTCAAGCCGGTATCGGGCACGCTGGCGGTGCGCCAGGCCTGGAAGGCCGACGTCGGCAAGAGCGGCCCCTATTCGATGCAGCCGGCCGCGGCGGGCAACAATGTCTATGTGTCGTCCAACAACGGCAATGTGATGGCGCTCGAAGGCGCCAGCGGCCGCGTGCTGTGGAAGGCCAAGACCGACGTTGACCTGACCTCCGGGCCGGGCAGCGACGGCTCGGTCACCGCGGTCGCGGGCGAGAAGGGCGCGGTCTATGCCTTCGACGCCAGCGGCAAGCAGATCTGGAAGAAGCAGGTCAACGGCGAGGTCCTGTCGGCACCGCTGGTCGGCAACGGCCTGGTGGTGGTGCGCACCACCGATACCCGGGTGTTCGGGCTGGATGCCGAGACCGGCGAGCGCCGCTGGATCTACCAGCGTTCGCAGACGCCGCTGAACCTGCGCGCGGCGATGGGCATGGTGTTCGCCGGCGACGGCATCGTGATGGGCTTTCCCGGCGGCAAGCTCGGGGTGCTGACGCCGGGTAACGGCGTGCTGCGCTGGGAAAGCGCGGTTTCCTACCCGAAGGGCGTATCGGAGATCGAGCGCCTGAACGACGTCACCGGCCTGCCCATGGTCAGCGGTCGCCAGGTCTGCGCCACTACTTTCCAGGGCCGGGTCGCCTGCCTGGAACTGGCCAGCGGCCAGCCGCAGTGGGGCAAGGATTTCTCGTCGCCGGCAGGCCCGGCGCAGGATGACAATGCGCTTTACGCCAGCGACGAGCAATCGGTGGTGCATGCCTTCGACCGCCAGAACGGCAGCGAGCGCTGGAAGAACGCCGACCTGCGCAACCGCCGCCTGGGCGCGCCGCTGGCGCTGGGCCGCTCGGTGGTGATGGGCGACTTCGAAGGCTATGTCCACTTCCTGTCGCGCGAAGACGGCCAGGTGGTGGCACGCATGAAGACCGATGGCAGCGCCATCACCGCCGCGCCCGTGGTGGCGGGGCAGACCCTGGTGATCCAGACGCGCGACGGCGACGTCTACGGTTTCCAGCCTGGTTGACAGGACCCTATGCGCGCTGCCGTACACCTGTCGGTACGGCCGGCGCCGAATCCGGTAGCATGATCCTTGACGCGGCAATTGCAGCGGGTCGCTGACCCGCGCCGCGCCCGACAGGACAAGCGGCAGCCCGCGCTCAGGTGGCGCGGGCTGCCGTTGGAACCCTTGACTCCGGAGTTACCGGGGGGCGGCAGTTGCCGGCCCCCGTTTCCGTTTATGGCATGAAACCAGTTATCGCACTTGTCGGCCGCCCCAATGTGGGCAAGTCGACGCTATTCAACCGCATGACCCGCTCGCGCGACGCGCTCGTCGCCGACCTGCCGGGCCTGACGCGCGACCGCCATTATGGCGAAGGGCGCATCGGCGAACGTCCGTTCATCGCCATCGATACCGGCGGTTTCGAGCCCGTGGTCAAGGAAGGCATCGTCGCCGAGATGGCCAAGCAGACCAAGCAGGCGGTGGTCGAGGCCGACGTGGTGATCTTTATCGTCGACGGCCGCCTGGGCTTGGCGCCGCAGGACCGCGCCATCGCCGATTACCTGCGCAAGACCGGCCGGCGCATCATGCTGGCGGTCAACAAGGCCGAGGGCATGAAGTACACCTCGGTCGCGGCGGACTTCTACGAGCTCGGCATGGGCGATCCGTACGCGATCTCTGCCGCCCACGGCGACGGCGTGCGCGAGCTGGTCGATGAAGCCATCGAGCTGGCGGTGCAGGAGCGCCCCGAGCTGGCCGAGGAAGCCTCGGACGAGGGCAAGGGCGTCAAGATCGCCATCGTCGGGCGTCCCAACGTGGGCAAGTCCACGCTGGTCAATACGCTGATCGGTGAAGAGCGCGTCATCGCCTTCGACATGCCTGGCACCACCCGCGACGCCATCTACGTCGAGTTCGAGCGCGGCGGCAAGCCCTATACGCTGATCGATACCGCCGGCCTGCGCCGGCGCGGCAAGGTGTTCGAGGCGATCGAGAAATTCTCGGTGGTCAAGACGCTGCAGTCGATCGCCGACGCCAACGTGGTGATCCTGCTGCTCGACGCGCAGCAGGATATTTCCGACCAGGATGCGCATATTGCCGGCTTTATCGTCGAGTCCGGCCGCGCGCTGGTGGTGGGCGTCAACAAGTGGGACGGACTGGACGGTCACACGCGTGACCGCATCAAGCACGACCTCGAGCGCAAGCTGCAATTCCTGAGCTTTGCCAACGTTCATTTTGTGTCGGCGCGCGAGCGCACCGGCATCGGCGCGCTGATGCGCTCGGTCGACGATGCGTATGCCGCGGCCATGGTCAAGCTGCCAACGCCGCAACTGACGCGCGTGCTGCAGGAAGCCGTGGAATTCCAGCAGCCCAAGCGCGTCGGCGCATCGCGGCCCAAGCTGCGCTATGCGCACCAGGGCGGCTCCAATCCGCCCATCATCGTGGTTCACGGCAATGCGCTGTCGGGCGTTGCCGAGACCTACCGGCGCTACCTGGAAAACCGTTTCCGTGCGGCATTCAAGCTCAAGGGCACGCCCCTGCGCATCGAATTTCGCACGAACAAAAATCCGTACGCGGACTCGAAGGATTGAGTCCGGAATCGGATCCGCGGCGGGGCCAGTTTTCGTTTGCGTTCGTTTGGAACTGCGGCTAAATTCACGGTAGCAGGGGGTTCCCTGCGCATTGACGCCAACTTGGTACCGTTTTGATCTTTTTTCTGGCGCGTTTTTGCGCCGCCTGACTTGAACCGGGGATTTCCATCCCCATCATTCACCACTAAACCTATAAATTTGGAGTGTGCCATGAGCAACAAAGGGCAACTGCTACAAGACCCGTTCCTGAACGCGCTGCGCAAAGAGCACGTGCCGGTTTCCATCTATCTCGTCAATGGCATCAAGCTGCAAGGCAATATCGAATCGTTCGACCAGTATGTCGTCCTGCTGCGCAACACCGTGACCCAGATGGTCTACAAGCATGCGATCTCCACCGTCGTGCCGGCACGCGCGGTCAATTTCCGCGTGGATGATTCCGCCGAGGCCTGATCTGACCGATCTGCCCCAGGGCATCGTACGGGCGCCAGGCGGCGCCGCCACGATGCCCGGCGCCGGTGTGCCGACGCACCCGGTGCCGCGCGGTCCGGTGGTTGCCAATGCGCCCGCCGCCGCCACGTTCCGCATCATGCGGCGGCCTGTCCCGGCAGGGGCCAGGACAGTGTCCGAGATCCGCCATCCCTCCCCCTGAACCCGAATTTCCCTGCGCATTCGCGCCCGCCCTTGGACCCCAGAGCCACCTCCAATACCGCCCCTTCGCGCGCCATCCTCGTCGGCGTCGACTTCGGCAAGCATGATTTCCAGGAAAGCCTCAGCGAACTGGCGCTGCTGACCACCACCGCCGGCTCGCTGCCGGTGCATACGCTGACGGGCCGTCGCTCGCGACCGGATCCGGCCTTGTTCATCGGCTCGGGCAAGGCCGAGGAGCTGAAGGAGGCCGCCGACGCGCTGGATGCCGACGTGGTGGTCTTCAATCACGCGCTGAGCCCGGCGCAGCAGCGCAACCTGGAGCGCTTCCTGCAGCGCCACGTGATCGACCGGACCGGCCTGATCCTCGATATCTTCGGGCAGCGCGCCCAGAGCCATGTCGGCAAGGTGCAGGTGGAGCTGGCGCAGGTGCAGTACCGCGCGTCGCGGCTGGTCCGCGCGTGGAGCCACCTGGAGCGGCAGAAGGGCGGCATCGGCATGCGCGGTGGTCCCGGCGAACGCCAGCTGGAACTGGACCGCCGCATGCTGGACGAGCGCGCCAAGCGGCTCAAGTCCGATCTGTCGCGGCTGCAGCGCCAGCACAGCACCCAGCGGCGCGCGCGCGCGCGCAACGACACCCTCAGCATTTCGCTGGTGGGCTACACCAACGCCGGCAAGTCGACGCTGTTTAACGCGCTGACCAAGGCCGGCGCGTATGCGGCCAACCAGCTGTTCGCCACGCTTGACACCACCTCGCGCCGGCTGTTCCTCGATGGCCTGGGCAACGTGGTGCTGTCGGACACGGTCGGCTTTATCCGCGACCTGCCGACGCAGCTGGTGGCGGCGTTCCGTGCCACGCTGGACGAGACCGTGCATGCCGACTTGCTGCTGCATGTGGTCGATGCATCGAGCCCGGTGCGCCACGAACAGATCGAGCAGGTCAATCGGGTGCTGGCGGAAATCAATGCGCTGGACATCCCGCAGATCGTGGTGATGAACAAGATCGACGCCGCGCCCGAACTGATGGACGAGGGCCCGCGCATCGAGCGCGACGCGGACGGCATCCCGACCCGCGTGTTCCTGAGCGCGCGCGAAGGGCTGGGGCTCGACGCGCTGCGCGAGGCCGTGGTCGAAGTAGCGCAATGGCTGGCCAGCCGCCCGCCCGAATCGCAACCCTACGATCCGCGCCTGGACGATGTGCCGCAGGCCGATGGCGCCGGCGACGGCACGATCGGTGATGGCGGCATGCCGGCTGGCGCCGACGACACCGATGCGGACGATTCGCGCCCGCTGTAGGCGTGCGGCTAGCCAGGGGCTTGCCGTTGGATCCACGCCGCCCTGGTGCCGGATTGGCGCCGGTTCTGCCCAATTCCGGTGCGGTTGCCGCGGGGATTGCGCGAATTGGCCAAAAGTGGCGCCGATGACTGCTAGAATCCCCCTGTTACAAACTTCCCCGGACCCGTGCACTTCATGCCCCAGTTTCCCCGGAATGCTGATTCGAGCCTGACACCAGGCGGCCGCCTCGCGCTGCGCGCGGGCTGGCAGCGCTTGCGCGCCATCTTCTCGCTGAACGATCCGCGCTGGGGTCGGGATGGGCAGGACGATGACAAGAAGGACGGCCGCGACGACAACCGCCAGCAGAACCAGCGTCCGCAGCAGGATGGCGGCCCGCCGGACCTGGACGAACTGTGGCGCGACTTCAACCGCCGCCTGAACGGACTGCTCGGCCGCAAGGACAACGGCGGCAACGGCAACCAGGGCTTCGGCGGCCCGCGCACCCCCGGCAAGGGCTCGAGCGTGGGCGCCGGCGTGATCGTGGCCGCGGTGGTCGGCATCTGGCTGGCCAGCGGCTTCTTCATGGTGCAGGAAGGCCAGACCGCGGTGATCCTGCAGTTCGGCAAGTTCAAGTACTCTGCCGGCCCCGGCATCAACTGGCGCTTGCCCTGGCCGGTGCAGTCGGCCGAGGTCGTCAACCTGTCGGCGGTGCGCTCGGTCGAGGTGGGCCGCTCCACCTCGATCAAGGACAGCAACCTGAAAGACTCGTCGATGCTGACGCAGGACGAGAACATCATCGACGTGCGCTTCACCGTGCAGTACGTGATCCAGGACGCCAGCGAATTCCTGTTCTTCAACAAGACCGACCGGGGTGGCGATGAAGAGCTGGTGACGCAGGCCGCCGAGACTTCGGTGCGCGAGATCGTCGGCAAAAACAAGATGGACGCGGTGCTGTATGAAAACCGCGAACAGATCGCGCAGCAACTGGCCAAGTCGATCCAGGCCATTCTGTCGGCGTACAAGACCGGCATCCGCGTGCTGTCCGTGAACGTGCAGAGCGTGCAGCCGCCCGAGCAGGTGCAGGCCGCGTTCGACGACGTCAACAAGGCCAGCCAGGACCGCGAGCGCGCCATCAGCGAAGGCCAGGCCTACGCCAACGACATCATCCCGCGCGCCAAGGGCACCGCGGCGCGCCTGAAGGAAGAATCCGAAGCCTATCGCGCCCGCGTGGTGGCGCAGGCCGAGGGCGATGCGTCGCGTTTCCGTTCGGTGCAGTCGGAATATGCCAAGGCGCCGCAGGTGACGCGCGACCGTATCTATCTAGAAACCATGCAGCAGATCTACTCCAATTCGACCAAGGTGCTGGTCGACGCGCGCCAGGGCAACAACCTGCTCTACCTGCCGCTGGACAAGCTGATGGCGCAGGCCGAGGGCCGCGCCACGCCGCAGCCGGGCCAGCCCGGCGCGGCGGGCACGCCGGCGCCCGCGCCCGATGCCTCGACGGACAACCGGTCGCGCGAATCGCTGCGCAACCGCGACCGCGACTCGCGCTGAGGAGGCCGTCATGAACCGACTGATTTCCTTCGCAATCGGCTTTTTCATCCTGCTGGCCGTGGTTTCGTCCATGCTGTTCGTGGTCGACCAGCGCCAGTACGCCGTGGTGTTCGCCTTCGGCCAGATCAAGGAAGTGGTGCGCGAGCCGGGCCTGCACTTCAAGCTGCCGCCGCCGTTCCAGAACGTGGTGTTCATGGACCGCCGCCTGCAGACCATCGATGTCGCCGCCAACGAGCGCTTCCTGACCGCCGAGAAGAAGAGCATGGTGGTGGACTGGTTCGTCAAATGGCGCATCACCGATCCGCGCAAGTTCTTCGTCGCCTTCGGCGGCAACCTGCGCGGCGCGCAGGACCGCATGACGCAGCGCATTGACTCGGTGGCGCGTGAAGAATTCGGCAAGCGCACCGTCGCCGACGTGGTCGCCGGCGAGCGCGAGCAGGTGATGCAGGCCATCCGCAACGGCATGAGCGAGTACGCCAAGTCGGTCGGCGTCGAAATCCTCGACGTGCGCCTGAAGCGCGTCGACCTGCTGCCTGCGATCAGCGAGTCGGTGTATCGCCGCATGGAGGCTGAGCGCAAGCGCGTGGCCAACGAACTGCGCTCCACCGGCGCCGCCGAGGGCGAGAAGATCCGCGCCGATGCCGACCGCCAGCGTGAAGTGGTGCTGGCCCAGGCCTATCGCGATGCGCAGGTGATCAAGGGCGAGGGCGATGCCAAGGCGTCGCAGATCTATGGCGACGCGTTTGGCCGCGATCCGCAGTTTGCGCAGTTCTGGCGCAGCATGGAGGCCTACCGCAACACCTTCCGCGACAAGCGCGACGTGCTGGTGCTGGAACCCAATTCCGAGTTCTTCCGCTACATGCGTTCCAGCGGCGGCGCCGCGGGCGCGGCCGCAGGCAACGGCGGAGGCAAGCGCTAGCACCGTCGCTTGTCCGTGTGGCGAATTGACGAAACCCCGGCTTGCCGGGGTTTTGTCCGGCTGGAGCCATCGCTGCGGAGTGACGGTGCGGGCGCGCGGTGCCCGCACCGTGGTTATGCCGGGCCAGGCCCGGTCCCTGCAGGCGCTGCGCCGGCAGGCAACTGAATGACTGAGAAGAGATTCACCATGTCCAACCATTGGCTGCTGCCAGAAAACATTGCCGACGTGCTGCCGTCGGAAGCGCGCAAGATCGAAGAGCTGCGCCGCCGCATGCTGGACCTGTTCCGCACCTACGGCTACGAGCTGGTGATGCCGCCGATGCTGGAATACCTCGAGTCGCTGCTGACCGGCACCGGCCACGACCTCGACCTGCGCACGCTCAAGCTGGTCGACCAGCTGTCGGGCCGCACCATGGGGCTGCGCGCCGATATCACGCCGCAGGTCGCGCGCATCGATGCCCACCTGCTGAACCGGCCGGGCGTGACCCGGCTGTGCTACGCCGGCAACGTGCTGCATGCGCGCCCGGCAGGATTCCACGCCACCCGCGAGCCGATCCAGATCGGTGCCGAGATCTACGGCCATGCCGGCCTCGAAGCCGACGTCGAGATCCAGGAGCTGATGCTGGCCGCACTGGCCGCGGCCGGCCTGTCGGAGATCCGTATCGACCTGTGCCATGCTGGCATCCTCGAAGCGTTGCTGGCGGGCCTGCCGTCGATCCGCAAGATCGAGGACGCGTTGTTTGCCGCGCTGGAAACCAAGGACGTGCCCGCCTTGCGCGAGCTGACCGCGGGCATGCCGCAGACCGAACGCGACGCGCTGCTGGCGCTGCCGACGCTGTACGGCGGCGTCGAGGTGATCGAGCGCGCCCGCGCCACGTTGCCGGCCAGCCCGGCGATCGGCCGCGCGCTGGATGAGCTGGCGGCACTGGCGGTGCAGGTGCGCGGCGCCAGCGTCAATATCGACCTGTCCGACCTGCGCGGCTACCACTACCACAGCGGCGTGATGTTCGCGGCCTATGTGGCGGGCCTGCCCAACTATGTGGCGCGGGGCGGCCGCTATGACAAGGTGGGCGAGGCCTTCGGCCGCGCGCGTCCGGCCACGGGTTTCTCGCTGGACCTGCGTGAAGTGGCGGCCCTGTCACCCGTCGAGGTCCGGGCGCTGGCGATTTTTGCGCCCTGGGATGCGGACCCGGCACTTCGTGCCGCGATTACCGCGCTGCGCGCTGCGGGCGAGATCGTGATCCAGTCGCTGCCCGGGCACACCCATGAGCTGGATGAATTCAATTGCGACCGGCAACTGGTGCGCAAGGATGCCGGCTGGGCCGTGGTGCCGCGCTGACGCATCGACGCCGCAGCGGCCCAAAAACCCGGAATCGCCCGGCAACAAGAGTAGAATACGTTTTTAACCTATTGACCAAAGCAATATGTCCGCATCCGCAGTAGGCCAGGGACGCAATGTCGTCGTGATCGGCACCCAGTGGGGTGACGAAGGCAAAGGAAAAATCGTCGATTGGCTTACCGACCATGCAAAGGGCGTGGTGCGGTTCCAGGGTGGCCACAACGCTGGCCACACGCTGATCATCGGCGGCAAGAAGACCATTCTCCGGCTGATCCCCTCGGGCATCATGCGCGAAGGCACGGTCTGCTACATCGGCAACGGTGTGGTGCTGTCGCCCGAAGCTTTGTTCCGTGAAATCGAAGAACTCGAAGGCGCCGGCCTGCAGGTGCAGAGCCGACTGCGCATTTCCGAAGCGGCCACGCTGATCCTGCCGTACCACGTCGCCATCGACAAGGCGCGCGAAGCGCGCCGTGGTGCCGCCAAGATCGGCACCACCGGCCGCGGCATCGGCCCGGCCTATGAAGACAAGGTGGCACGCCGCGCGCTGCGCGTGCAGGATCTGTTCGACCCGCAGCAGTTCGCCGAACGCCTGCGCGAGAACCTGGACTTCCACAACTTCATGCTGACCCAGTACCTGGGCGCCGAAGCCGTCGATTTCCAGCAGACCCTGGATGAAGCGCTGGCCTACGCGCCGCGCCTGGCACCTATGGTCGCCGATGTCTCGGCCGAGCTGTACGCGGTCAACGCCGCCGGCGGCAACCTGATGTTCGAAGGCGCGCAGGGCACGCTGCTCGACGTGGACCACGGCACCTATCCGTTCGTCACCTCGAGCAACTGCGTGGCCGGTGCCGCCGCAGCCGGCGCGGGCGTGGGCCCGGGCCGCCTGAACTACAT
This sequence comes from Cupriavidus sp. WGlv3, assembly GCF_023952475.1. Classification (GTDB taxonomy): domain Bacteria; phylum Pseudomonadota; class Gammaproteobacteria; order Burkholderiales; family Burkholderiaceae; genus Cupriavidus; species Cupriavidus phytorum. The sequence goes on along the minus strand of NZ_JALHRX010000005.1, from coordinate 312,259 downwards.
CCTCGGCATCACCAAGGCCTACTGCACCCGCGTCGGTGCCGGCCCGTTCCCGAGCGAGCTGTACGACAACGACAACCCCTCGCGCCAGGATGCGGTGGGCGTGCGCCTGGCCAATGTCGGCAAGGAGTTCGGCTCGGTCACCGGCCGTCCGCGCCGCACCGGCTGGCTCGATGCGGCCGCGCTCAAGCGCTCGGTGCAGATCAACGGCGTGTCCGGCCTGTGCATGACCAAGCTGGATGTGCTCGACGGCCTGGAAAGCATCAAGCTGTGCGTTGGCTATACGCTCGACGGCAGCACCGTCGACATCCTGCCGCGCGGCTCGGATGCCGTGGCACGCTGCGAGCCGGTCTACGAAGAGTTCCCCGGCTGGAACGAGTCCACGTTCGGTGTGAAGACGTGGGATGCACTGCCCGAGCAGGCCCGTGTCTACCTGAAGCGCGTGGAGGAAGTGGTCGGCATTCCGATCGACATGATCTCGACCGGCCCGGACCGCGACGAGACCATCCTGCTGCGCCATCCGTACAAGGCCTGAGCGCCTGCGCAGTACCCGCAGTGCCGCCGCGCCACGAGCGCCGCGGCCTGCCAGAAAATAAATCGGCCCGCGCAAGCGGGCCGAGCCATATCGGTCAACCGACCGGACGATATCACGAGTAGAACGATGAACCTGCCTACCAACGATGACGAGAACCTGTGGGTCTCCTGGGACGAATACCACCGCCTGATCGCACGACTGTCGCTGAATGTGCATGAGTCGGGATGGAAGTTCGACAAGATCCTGTGCCTCGCGCGCGGCGGGCTGCGCGTGGGCGACCAGATGTCGCGCATCTTCGACGTGCCGCTGGCCATCCTGGCGACCAGCAGCTACCGCGAGGCCGCCGGCACGCAGCAGGGCGATCTCGACATCGCGCAGTACATCACCATGACCCGTGGCGAGTTGAGCGGCAAGATCCTGCTGGTCGACGACCTGGTGGACTCGGGCATCACGCTCGAGCGCGTGGGCCGCCACCTCAAGGAACGCTATCCGGCGGTGACCGAGGTGCGCTCGGCGGTGCTGTGGTACAAGGCGTGCTCCAAGGTGGAGCCGGACTACCACGTCACCTTCCTCGAGTCGAATCCCTGGATCCACCAGCCGTTCGAAGAGTACGACACGCTGCGCCCGCACAACCTCGCCGCCTGGCTCAAGCGCGGCAAGCGCGCCAGCCTGCTGGACGATAACGCCCGCGACTGAGCGCGCCGCATCCGGCTCAGTAGCCTACCGTGAAGCGCTGGCGCGAATGCGCCGGCTGCTCGATTTCATCGAGCATCGCGATGGCATAGTCTTCCATCGAGATCCAGCTCTTGCCTGCTGCATCGCTCAGCAGGTCTTCCTTGCCGATGCGGAATTGGCCGGTGCGTTCGCCCGGCTCGAACAGCGCGGACGGCGACAGGAAGGTCCAGTCGATCTGCGCCTCGCCGCGCAGCGCGTTCAGGAAGTCGCGGCCGGCCAGCGCCTCGGCCTTGTAGGCATCCGGAAAGCCAGGCGTGTCGACCAGTTGCACGCCCGGCGCGACATGGAGGCTGCCGGCACCGCCCACCACCAGCAGCCGCGGCACGCCTGCCTGGCGCACCGCCGTGCTCACCTGCTGCGCATTCAGCTGCGCGAAGCGCGCGGTGCTGACGACGGCATCATGGCCGGCGAGGGTGGCGCTCAGTGCCGCGCTGTCGGTCGCATCCACATCCTTGCCGGTCACGCCCGCACGTGTCGGCAAACGGCTGGCCTGGCGCGCGATGGCGGTCACCTCGTGGCCGCGGCGCACGGCTTCGTCGGTCAGGCGCGTGCCAACGCGGCCGGTGGCTCCAATGATGGCGATCTTCATGGTCACTCCTTGGTTGAGTCAGGTGGATATGAAACTGATGTAGTTACATATCAGGGTAAAAAAATTCAGCGCTTGCGGCGCTGGCTGCCGCGCTCGACGTCGGCCAGCATGCTGGCGATGGTGATGCCGGCCAGGGTTTCGTCCATGGCCGCCTTCGCGCGGTCGGCGACCTTGCGCAGCGCACCGGTGATCTCGCGCCCGACCATGCAGGCCGGATTTGGCGCACTCTGGTGCAACGCGATCAGCGCGGTGGTTTCGACCACGCGGAATACCTCCAGCAGCGTGATCGACGCGGCCGGACGCGCCAGCATGGCGCCACCGGTGCTGCCCATGGTGGTGGCCACCAGGCCTGCTTCAGCCAGCTGGCCAACCAGGCGCCGGATCAACGCCGGGTTGGTGCCGACACTGCCGGCAATCAGCGACGACGGCACCGGTTCGGCGGAACTGGCCAGCAGGGTGAGGATATGGACGGCTACGGCAAACCGGCTGCTTGTGCTCATGGTGTCGGGTTCGATGTGAAACCATGATAGTTACACATTGGGACACCGTCAAGCGTGGGGAGAAAGGGGTTGCGGCGAAATGCCTTGTAGTGGCCGCCGGAATGCCGGAATCGCCACTGAAGCTGTTACACTCCCCGACATTGCCGTAACCTTGTGGTGCGGCTGCCGCGCGGGGTACGGTGCGCGGTTTCACGGACGGGAAAAAACCCGTACGCTCGCAGGTAATGACATCGCGGCAGTGCCGCCAAGCAAGGAGTGCAAGTTGCCGGATCTGATGCGCGAAACAGGCGTCAAAAACAAAAAACCCGCAGGGCTCGAAAGCGCTGCGGGTTTTCCGGTAACTTGGTGCCCAGGAGAGGACTCGAACCTCCACAGTGTTGCCACCGCTAGGACCTGAACCTAGTGCGTCTACCAATTCCGCCACCTGGGCAGGTGTCGAAACAACCGAAGCGCTCATTATAGAGAGCGCGAGAATTTTGTCAAATAGTTTCCAGAAAAAATTGAATCAGAATAACTATCCGATCCCCAGCCGGGAAGAAATCCTGGGCGTGCTGAGAACGTCGGGATCCCCCCAGTCGGCAGGCGATATCGCCAAGGCGCTGGCGGTCACGCGCAAGGAGCATGACGGCTTCCAGAAGCGCCTGGCCGCGATGGAGCGCGACGGCCAGATCGAGCTCAACCGCAAGGGCCGCTATGAGCTGGCGCACCAGCCCAACTTCGTCACCGGCCGGGTGCAGGGGCACCGCGACGGCTTCGGCTTCCTGATCCGCGACGACGGCGAGGACGATATCTTCCTGCCCGAGCGCGAGCTGCAGAAGGCCATGCACAACGACCGCGCCCAGGTGCGCGTGGTGGGCTACGACCGGCGCGGGCGCCCCGAGGGCCAGATCGTCGAGATCATCGAGCGCGCCAACCGCTATGTCATTGGCCGCCTGCTCAGCGAGGGCGGCGTGCTGGTGGTGGCGCCGGAAGACAAGCGCATCAGCCAGGACATCCTGATTCCGCCCAAGGCGCAGGGCAAGGCGCGGGTGGGGCAGGTGGTCAGCGTCGAACTGACCGAATTCCCCGACCGCTATGTGCAGCCGGTGGGCCGCGTGGTGGAAGTGCTCGGCGAAATCGACGATCCCGGCATGGAAATCGAGATCGCGGTGCGCAAGTACGGCGTGCCGCACCAGTTTTCGCCCGCCGCCGCCCAGGAAGCCACGGGGCTGCCCGACGAGGTGCGCCAGGCCGACCTGGACCACCGCATCGACCTGCGCGACATCCCGCTGGTCACCATCGACGGCGAAGACGCGCGCGACTTCGACGACGCGGTCTATTGCGAGCCGGTCAAGATCGGCCGCGCCAAGGGCTGGCGCCTGATCGTGGCGATCGCCGACGTGTCGCACTACGTGCGTCCGGGCACGCCGCTCGATGCCGACGCGCTCGACCGCGCCACCTCGGTGTATTTCCCGCGGCGCGTGATTCCGATGCTGCCGGAGAAGCTGTCGAACGGGCTGTGCTCCCTCAATCCGCAGGTGGACCGGCTGTGCATGGTGTGCGATGCCGTGATCACCGCCAAGGGCGAGCTCAAGGGCTACCAGTTCTATCCGGCGGTGATGCACTCGACGGCGCGGCTGACCTACAACGAGGTCTGGGCGGTGCTGTCCAACACCAAGGGCCCCGAGGCGCACAAGCGCAGCGAGCTGGTGCCGCACCTGCAGAACCTGTACGAGCTGTTCCAGGTCCTGCTCAAGGCGCGGCGCGCGCGCGGCGCGATCGACTTCGACACCACCGAGACCTATATCGTCTGCAATGCGCAGGGCAAGATCGAGCAGATCCTGCCCCGCACGCGCAACGATGCGCACCGCCTGATCGAGGAATGCATGCTGACCGCCAACGTGTGCGCGGCCGATTTCCTCGAGCGCTTCAAGCACCCGGCGCTATACCGCATCCACGCCGGTCCCAGCGACGAGAAGCTGAAGAACCTGCGCGACTTCCTGCGTACCGCCGGCCTGTCGCTGGGCGGCGGCGACAAGCCACAGGCGTCGGACTACGCCGAGGTGATGGACAAGATCAAGTCGCGCCCGGACGCGCCGATGCTGCAGACCATGCTGCTGCGCTCGATGCAGCAGGCGGTGTACAGCCCCGACAATATCGGCCACTTCGGCCTGGCGTACGAGGCCTACGCGCACTTCACCAGCCCAATCCGCCGCTATCCCGACCTGCTGGTGCACCGCGCGATCAAGGCGGTGCTGGCGCACACCAAGTACCAGCCGGCCTTTGCCCACGGCACCGAGCTGAACACCGCGATCTCGCCGAAGGCGCGCAGGCTGCAGGCCAAGGACGCCGAACAGAAGGCCGAACTGACCGCGGCGCGCGCGCGCCGCAACGAAGCCATCTGGGACGAACTGGGCCTGCACTGCTCGGCCAACGAGCGCCGCGCCGACGAGGCCTCGCGCGATGTCGAGGCCTGGCTCAAGTGCTACTTCATGCGCGACAAGCTGGGCAGCGACTATGCCGGCACCGTCAGCGCCGTGACCTCGTTCGGCATCTTCGTCCAGCTCGACGAGCTGTACGTAGAGGGCCTGGTCCACGTCACCGAGCTGGGCAGCGACTACTTCCAGTACGACGAGGCCCGCAACGAGTTGCGCGGCGAGCGCACCGGCATCCGCTACCGGCTTACCGACCGCGTGCGCGTGCAGGTGTCGCGCGTCGACCTGGATGCGCGCAAGATCGATTTCCGCCTGGTGCAGGAGCCGTCGGCGAAAACGCTGCGCGCGCGTGTTACGGGCGCGGAGACCCAGCCGCGCGTGCCGGCCGCGCATGCGGTGCCGGCGCGCAAGAAGGGTCGCCAGCTGGCAGCGCTGCTGGGCGGCTCGTCCAAGCCGGAAGAGTCGTTCGACGAGACCCTGGATCGGGTGATCGAAGAGCAACCGGTATTCGAGGCGGTGATCACGCCGCTCAAGCCGCACCTTAAGACCGGCGGCAAGCCGGGCAAGCGCGCCGCCAAGCCCAAGCCCGCGCACCTGGAAAAGCCGCGCAAGCCGGCCTCCAAGGCGCGTGGCGCGAAGCCGGCGGGCAAGACCGCGGCCAAGCGCACGCCGCGCAAGCACTAGCCGATTGCCGTCCGCTGCCGATCCCCGCCTGCGCGGGGACGGTGGCCGGGCGGGTACAATCGCGCCCATGGCTAAACAAAAACTCCTGATCGGCTTTCACGCCGTGACTGCGCGCCTGCGGCAAGATCCCAAGGGCGTGTCCGACATCTATATCGAATCCGCCCGCCGCGACCGGCGCATGCAGGACTTCGTGCGTCTGGCCGAAAGCCTGGGCGTGCGCCTGCACCCGGTCGATGCCGAGCGCCTGCGCGGCATGGCCGGCACCGATCGCCACCAGGGCGTGGTGGCGCGTGCCGAAGACGTGGCGCTCGCGCTGAACCTGGACGAGCTGCTCGACGGCATCGAAGGCACGCCGCTGTTGCTGGTGCTGGACGGCGTCACCGACCCGCACAACCTGGGCGCCTGCCTGCGCGTGGCCGACGGTGCCGGCGCGCACGCCGTGATCGCGCCCAAGGACCGCAGCGTCGGCCTGAACGCCACCGTGGCCAAGGTCGCCAGCGGCGCGGCCGAGACCGTGCCCTATATCACCGTGACCAACCTGGCCCGCACCCTGCGCGAACTGCAGGAGCGCGGCATCTGGGTGATCGGCACCGCCGACGGCACCGAGAAGTCGCTGTACGACATCGATTTCAAGGGGCCGACGGCGATCGTGATGGGTGCCGAAGGCGAGGGCATGCGCCGCCTGACGCGCGAGACCTGCGACGAGCTGGTCGGCATCCCGATGGCGGGCGGCGTGGAAAGCCTGAACGTGTCGGTGGCCAGCGGCGTGTGCCTGTACGAGGCCGTGCGCCAGCGGCGCCTGCCGCGCTGAGGCCATGGCCGACGATTCCAGTCTGCCGGCACTCCCGGGGCTCGCGGAAGCGCGTCGGCTGATCGAGCGCGCCAGCAATATCTTCGTGCTGACCGGCGCCGGTATTTCCGCCGAATCCGGCGTGCCGACCTTCCGCGACGCGATGACCGGGCTGTGGGAACAGTTCGATCCGGAAGAGCTGGCCAGCGAAGCGGCCTACCGCCGCCAGCCGGCGCTGGTATGGCAGTGGTACCAGCACCGGCGCGAACTGGTGGCGACGGTGCACCCTAATCCGGCGCACCACGCGCTGGTGGCGCTGGCCGCGCAGAAGCCGCTCACGCTGGTGACGCAGAACGTCGACGGCCTGCACCAGCGCGCCGGCAGCGCCGGCGTGATCGAGTTGCACGGCAACCTGTTCGCCAACAAGTGGCTGGATGGCTGTGGCCGCTGCAGCGAGGCCTCCGCGCTGCCCGGCATGCCGCCGCGCTGCAACCTGTGCGGTGCGCTGATGCGCCCGGGCGTGGTGTGGTTCGGCGAAGACCTGCCGCGCGTGGCGCGCTACCGCGCCGAGCATGCAGCGCAGAGCTGCGACCTGTGCCTGGTGGTCGGCACCTCGGGGCTGGTATATCCGGCGGCGGGGCTGCCGGGCGTGGCGCGCGAGCATGGCGCGCCGGTGATTCTGGTCAATCCGCAGCCGTCGGCGCTGGACCAGACCGCGGACATCGTGCTGTCGGCCGCGGCGGGCGCCTGCCTGCCGCAGCTGTGGACGCAGCCGGCGCCATCGGCCGGCTGAAGCGAAGGGCAGCGCCGGGCCACGCGCGGGCGCGCGGCGGTGCTTATTGCTGCGCCAGGCCGGCGATCAGCTTCTCGAGCTTGACCGCATCCGCGGCAAACAGGCGGATGCCTTCGGCCAGCTTCTCCGTCGCCATCGCGTCTTCGTTGAGCTGCCAGCGGAACGACGGCTCGTCGGCGGTGATGCGGGCGATGTTGGCCGCCTGAGCCTGCTCCACCGACAGCTTGTGCACCACCGGCTCCTGGCCGCCGGCGAGCTGCTCGAGCAGTTCGGGGCTGATGGTCAGCAGGTCGCAGCCGGCCAGGGACAGGATCTGCGCGGTGCTGCGGAAGCTTGCACCCATCACCTCGGTGGGATAGCCGAACTTCTTGTAGTAGTCGTAGATCTGGCGCACCGAGCGCACGCCGGGATCGTTGTCGCCGCCGTTGGCGGCCGCGTCCCATTGCTCGCCCGCCTGCTTCTTGTACCAGTCGAAGATGCGGCCGACGAACGGCGAGATCAACTGGGCGCCGGCCTCGGCGCAGGCCACCGCCTGTACCAGCGAGAACAGCAGCGTCATGTTGCAGCGGATGCCGTCGCGCTGCAGGATCTCGGCGGCGCGGATGCCCTCCCAGGTGGAGGCGATCTTGATCAGCACGCGCTCGCGCGCGATGCCGCGCTGCTCGTACAGCTGGATCAGGTGGCGCGCCTTGTTGACCGTGGCGGTGGTGTCGAACGACAGGCGCGCATCGACCTCGGTCGAGACCCGGCCTGGCACGATCGCCAGGATTTCGCAACCGAACGCGATCAGCACTTCGTCCATGACCGCATCGACGCCGCCATTGCCGTGGTGGTCCTGCACCGCGCGCTCCAGCAGGTGGCGGTATTCGGGTTTCTGCACCGCCTTCAGGATCAGCGACGGATTGGTGGTCGCGTCTTGCGGCGTGTACTGCTTCATCAGCTGGAAGTCGCCGGTATCGGCCACCACCGTGGTGAACTGCCTGAGTTGTTCGAGCTGGTTCATGGTCGCTAGGTCGTCTGCTTGAGCGTCTGCAAAAAGCGTTCGCGGGCTGTGAGGGGCGCATGCGGCACCGGTGCGGTCCATTGTACCTGCGCGGTCGCCGCCGCTCGCGCGTCGCGCCACCGCAATCCGCTACACTACGCCTTTTCCCCCAACGCAATCTGGCTGTTGTCATGACTCAGGATGAACTCAAGGCGCTGGTCGCGCAAGCCGCCGCCGACTACGTGAAGCAGGAAGTGCCCGAAGGGGCCGTGCTCGGCGTGGGCACCGGCTCCACCGCCAACCTCTTCATCGACGCCGTGGCGGCGTTCAAGGAGCGCTTCGCGGGTGCGGTGTCGAGCTCCGAGGCTTCGACGCGGCGCCTGCAGCAGCACGGCTTCAAGGTGCTGGACCTGAACGAGGTCGACGAGATCCCGGTGTATGTCGACGGCGCCGACGAGATCGATGCCAGCGGTGCCATGGTCAAGGGCGGCGGTGGGGCGCTGACGCGCGAGAAGATCGTCGCCTCGGTGGCCAAACGCTTTGTCTGCATCGCCGACGGCAGCAAGCTGGTGCAGACCATGGGCACCTTCCCGCTGCCGGTCGAGGTGGTGCCGATGGCACGTGCCGCGGTGGCGCGCAAGCTGCAGGCCCTGGGCGGCCAGCCGCGCCTGCGCATGACCAAGGAAGGCGGCATCTACAAGACCGACAACGGCAATGTGATCCTCGACGTGGCCGGCCTGAAGATCGACGATCCGCGCGGCCTGGAGCAGACCGTCAACCAGGTGCCAGGCGTGGTCACGGTGGGCCTGTTCGCGCTGCGCGGCGCCGACGTGCTGCTGCTCGGCACCGGCGACGGGGTGCAGCGCACCGACTACTGAACGCGCGGCCCGGTGCCGGCGTCAGCCACCAAGCAAAATGGGGTGCCCGAGGCACCCCATTTTCATGATCGCAAGACCGGATCAGGACTGGGGCGGCACGTAGCCCTGGGCCTGGTCGGCGCCTTCGCCGAAGAAGTACTTCTCGGTCTGCTTGAGCAGGTACTGGCGCGCACGCGCATCGGCCATGTTCAGGCGGTTTTCGTTGATCAGCATGGTCTGGTGCTTGAGCCAGCCGGCCCAGGCTTCCTTGGACACGTTCTGCCAGATCTTCTTGCCCAGTTCGCCGGGCAGCGGCGGGAAGTCGAGACCTTCGGCTTCCTTGTTCAGCTTGATGCAATGGACCGTGCGGGCCATGGGGACTCCTTGGTATGTTCGTGAGAGCTTCGGCGCTGGCGCTATTGTAGCCAAGCGTGGCGGCACGCCGCGGCGCGGCGGCGATTGCCCCTACGCCGTCACAGCTTTTTCATCAGCACCATGGACTTGCGCTGCCAGTTGTAGAGCTTGCGCTTGTCCTCGGGCAGGTCGTCGACCGTGGCGTGGACGAAGCCGCGCTTGAGGAACCAGTGCTCGGTGCGGGTGGTGAGCACGAACAGCCGCTCCAGCCCCAGCGCCCGGGCGCGGCGCTCGATGCGCTTGAGCAGGCGCTCGCCGTCGCCGGTGCCCTGGGCTTCCTGCGATACCGTCAGGCACGCCATCTCGCCCATGTTCTCGCGCGGATAGTCGTATAGCGCGGCACAGCCAAACAGCACGCCGTCGTGCTCGATCACCGAGAAGTTGCCGATATCGCGCTCGATCAGGTGGCGCCCGCGCGGCACCAGCGTGCCGTCCTGCTCCAGCGGCTCGATCAGCTGCACGATGCCGCCGACGTCGTCGAGCGTGGCCTCGCGCAGGCTTTCCAGGTCGGTGTCGGACAGCATGGTGCCGACGCCGTCGTGCAGGAACAGCTCCAGCAGCACCGCGCCGTCGAGCGAGTAGGGGATCAGGTGCGCGCGCGGCACGCCGCCCTTGAGCGCCTTGACCAGGTGCTGCAGGTAGTTGGCGACGTCGGGCGGCAGGTGGTTGTTCTGCAGCCGCTCCACCGCGGTGCGCAGCGACATCTCCTGCATCATCTTGCCGACCGGGTCGGGCACGCCCGGGACCTCGGTGATGAAGATGAGCTTGTCGGCCTTGAGTGCGGTGGCGGTGGCGCTGGCCACGTCTTCCATCGACAGATTGAAGGCCTGGCCGGTGGGCGAGAAGCCCAGCGGCGACAGCAGCACCACCTTGCCATGCGACAGCGACATGCGCACGGATTCGGCGTCGATCTTGCGCACCAGCCCGGTGTGCTGGTAGTCGGTGCCGTTGACGATGCCGACCGGGCGCGCGGTGACGAAGTTGCCGGAGATCACCGACAGCTGGGCGCCGGCCATCGGCGTGTTGGGCAGGCCCTGGCTGAACGCGGCCTCGATGTCCAGCCGCAGTTCGCCGGCGGCTTCCTTGGCGCATTCGAGCGCGGCGTTGTCGGTGACGCGCACGCCGTCGACGAACTGCGACTCGACATGGCGCAGCGCCAGTTGCTCTTCCACCTGCGGACGCGAACCGTGCACCAGCACGATCTGCATGCCCATCGCGTGCAGCAGCGCGACGTCGTTGACCAGCGCGTTCAGCACGCCCGACTTGACCAGCTCGCCGGCGAAGGCGATCACGAAGGTCTTGCCGCGGAAGGCATGGATATACGGCGCCACCGTGCGCAGCCAGTCGACGAACTGCTGGTGGTCGGGACCGCTTCGATCGGGATCGGCCGTGACTGGCACGGGGGAGGTCGGGGCGGGGGCGGGGAGCTCGGCCGCGGCGGACGGCTCCGCCTGCGCCGGCGCGGCCGGGGCGGAGGGAGCGGAGGCAGGCGCCGTCTGCGGCGCGTCGGTTCTGGCGTTCATGCCGCGGATTATAATCCCGGCCAATGTCAGAACAACGCCCCGTCAAGCCCAAACCACCGGCGGCGCCGCGCCAGCGCGCCGGTGCCGGTCAGCCCGTTTCCCCAGCCCCGTCCCGCCCGGCGCCCGGCCCGGCCCGGCCGCAGCAGGCCGGCCCGGCAAGGCCGGCCGGTGCGCGGCCCGCCACTGAGGGCGGTCCGCGCCAGCCTCGTGGCGCGCGGCCGCCGCGGCCCCCGCGCCAGGCCAACCCGCTGCCGCCGATCACCTTCCCCGAAGCCTTGCCGGTATCGGCGCGCCGCGACGAGATCGCCGCGGCGCTGCTGGCCAACCAGGTGGTAATCGTTTCCGGCGAGACCGGTTCCGGCAAGACCACGCAGCTGCCCAAGATCTGCCTGTCGATCGGGCGCGGCCCTGGCCGCGAGGGCGGGGGGCTGATCGGCCACACCCAGCCGCGCCGCATCGCCGCCACCTCGACCGCCAAGCGCATCGCGCAGGAACTGGGCACGCCATTGGGCGAGCACGTGGGCTACCAGGTGCGCTTCAACGACACCATGTCGTCGGGCGCGTCGGTCAAGCTGATGACCGACGGCATCCTGCTCGCCGAAACCCAGAACGACCCGCTGCTGCGCGCCTACGACACGCTGATCATCGACGAGGCGCACGAGCGCAGCCTCAACATCGACTTCCTGATCGGCTACCTGCGCCAGATCCTGCCGAAGCGGCCGGACCTGAAGGTGATCATCACCTCGGCCACCATCGACGCGCAGCGCTTTGCCCGGCATTTCGCCACGGGGGACAAGCCGGCGCCGGTGATCGAGGTCAGCGGCCGGCTGTACCCGGTGGAAGTGCGCTACCGCCCGATCGCCGACGACGCGCCCGCCGCCGGCGCGCCGCGCAGCCCGCAGGCGCGCGAGCGCGACCTGTACGACGGCATCGTCGATGCCGTCGACGAGCTGTGCCGCGCCGGCCCCGGCGACGTGCTGGTGTTCCTGCCCGGCGAGCGCGAGATCCGCGAGGCCGCCGAGGCGCTGCGCAAGCACCACCCGCCGCATACCGAGATCCTGCCGCTGTTCGCGCGGCTGTCGGTGCAGGAGCAGGAGCGGGTGTTCAAGCCGTCGAATGCGCGCCGCATCGTGCTGGCGACCAACGTTGCCGAAACCTCGCTGACGGTGCCGGGCATCCGCTACGTGGTCGATACCGGGCTGGCGCGCGTCAAGCGCTATTCGTACCGCAACAAGGTTGAGCAGCTGCAGGTCGAGGCGATCTCGCAGGCCGCCGCCAACCAGCGCGCCGGCCGCTGCGGCCGGGTCGCCAACGGGGTTTGCATCCGGCTGTACGAGGAGTCCGACTTCAGCGGCCGGCCGCGCTTTACCGACCCGGAAATCCTGCGCTCGTCGCTGGCCGCGGTGATCCTGCGCATGAAGGCGCTGCGGCTCACCGATATCGAGTCGTTCCCGTTCATCGAGCCGCCGCTGGGCCGCGCGGTTGCCGACGGCTACCAGCTGCTGCAGGAGCTGGGCGCGGTCGACGACGCCAACCAGCTGACCGGCATCGGCCGCCAGCTGGCCAAGCTCCCGCTCGACCCGCGCGTGGCGCGCATGATCCTGGCCGCGCGCGAGCACCAGTGCCTGCGCGAGGTGCTGATCATCGCCAGCGCGCTGTCGGTGCAGGACCCGCGCGACCGCCCGCAGGAAGCGCAGGAAGCCGCCGACCAGGCCCATCGCAAGTTCATGGACGAGAAGTCCGAGTTCCTGGGCTGGGTCAGGCTGTGGAAGTGGTTCGAGGACGCAGTCGCGCATAAAAAGTCAAACCGCCAGCTGCAGGACCAGTGCCGCGCGCACTTCCTGTCGCACCTGCGTCTGCGCGAATGGCGCGATGTGCATTCCCAGCTGCTGACCACGGTGACCGAGCAGGGCTGGCGCCTGAACGACAGCGAACCGACCTACGAGCAGGTGCACAAGGCGCTGCTGACCGGCCTGCTCGGCAACGTCGGCTGCCGCATCGAGGATGGTGACGGCAAGGGCCGCGAGTACCTGGGCGCGCGCGGCATCAAGTTCCACCTGTGGCCGGGCTCGCTGATCGCGCGCAAGGTCGGGCGCTGGGTGGTCGCGGCCGAGCTGGTCGAGACCAGCCGGCTGTTCGCGCGCACGCTGGCGCGCATCGAGCCCGAATGGCTGGAGCAGGTGGGCCACCACCTGCTCAAGGTCAGCTGGAGCGATCCGCACTGGGAGAAAAAGGCCGGCCAGGTGCTGGCGCTGGAGCGCGCCACGCTGTACGGGCTGGTGGTGTACCAGCACCGCCGCGTGCACTACGGCCCGATGAACCCGCGCGAGGCGCGCGAGCTGTTTATCCGCCGCGCGCTGGTCGAGGGCGAATTCGACACGCGCCTGCCTTTCTACGCGCACAACCAGCGCCTGGTGCGCGAGATCGAGAACCTGGAGCACAAGTCGCGGCGCCAGGACGTGCTGGTCGACGATGAGCTGATCTACGCCTTCTACGACCGCGCGATCCCCGCCGACATCTGCCAGCAGGCCGCGTTCGAGCAGTGGTACCAGGCCGAGAGCGCGCACGACCGCAAGCTGCTGTACCTGAATCGCGACGAGCTGATGCGGCACGAGGCGGCCGGCATCACCACCGACCTGTTTCCCAAGACCATGACCGTGGCCGGCGTGGACATGGGCCTGACCTACCATTTCGAGCCGGGCAGCCACCGCGACGGCGTGACCCTGACCGTGCCGCTGTACGCGCTCAACCAGGTGCGCCCCGAGCGCGCCGACTGGCTGGTGCCCGGCATGATCAAGGAGAAGGTGCACCTGCTGCTCAAGTCGCTGCCGCAGAAGCTGCGCCGCCACTGCGTGCCGCTGCCGGACTATGCCGCCGGTTTCGTCGCGCGCCAGCCGTTTGGCGAAGGCGAGCTGCTCGACGTGCTGATCGCCGATATCCGCGCGCAGACCGGCACCATGGTGCGGCGTGCCGACTTCAAGCTGGAAACGCTGCCCGCGCACCACGCGATGAACTTCAAGGTGATCGACGAGCACGGGCGCCAGCTCGACATGGGCCGCAACCTGGCCCAGCTGCGCGCCGAACTGGGTGGGCAGGCGCAGCAGTCGTTCCAGCGCGTGGCCGCGCAGGCCGCGGCCCAGGCCGCCACCCAGGCCGCGACCCAAGCCCCGGGGCAGGCACCAGAACAGGTGCCGGCGCTGGCCGCGGCGGAGCCCGGCAAGTACGAGGGCCTGACCGGCTGGAGCTTCGGCGAGCTGCCGGAGCTGCTCGAGATCCGCAAGGGCAGTCAGAGCCTGTTCGGCTACCCGGCGCTGGTCGACCGCGGCACCCATTGCGACGTCGAGGTCTTCGACGACCCGCAGGAAGCCGCCCGCATCCACCACCTGGGCCTGCGCCGGCTGTTCGCGCTGCAGCTGCGCGAGCAGGTCAAGTTCATCGAGAAGAACATCCCGGGGCTGCAGCAGATGGCGATGCAGTACATGACCCTGGGCACGCAGGAGATGTTGCGCGAGCAGATCGTGATGCTGGCGCTGGAGCGCGCCTGCATGCAGGCGCCGCTGCCGCGCAACGACGCCGAGTTCAATGCCCGCAAGGACGAGGGCCGTACCCGGCTGTCGCTGCTGGCGCAGGAAATCGCGCGGCTGGCGGGCGCGATCCTGGCCGAATACGCCGGGCTGCCGCGCAAGCTGCTGCAGGCCAAGCCGTTCCCCGGCGCCCATGCGGACATGGAGGCGCAGCTCGGCCGGCTGATGGGCAAGCGCTTTATCGACGAGACCCCGTACACGCAGCTGGTGCATTTCCCGCGCTACCTGAAGGGCATCGCCATGCGCGTCGACAAGCTCAAGGGCGATCCGGCCCGCGACAGCCAGCGCCTGCAGGAGATGGCGCCGCTGGTGCAGCAGTGGCAGCGGGCCGAGAAGCAGCTGCGCACCCAGGGCCGTGGCGGCGAGGACGCGCGGCTGGAGGAATTCCGCTGGATGCTGGAAGAGCTGCGCATCGCGCTGTTCGCCCAGGAGCTGCGCACGCCGGTGCCGATGTCGGTCAAGCGGCTGCAGAAGGTGTGGGAATCGATGCAGCGCTGAGGGTCGCGCGCCGGCATGGCGGTAAATGGTCGTGCCGGCGCAACAATCTGCCAAATACTTGTCTGCCGCCAGCCGCGACGTCAGCGGAATTAGCCGGCCAAACGTTAGAATCGCCGGTTCAGTTCTTCTGGTAGCGGGTCTTATGTTCGCATTGCGGCGGTGGGTGGCTGGTGGGATCACGGTGGGCGCGTTCGCGCTGGGCCTGATGGTGGTCCCGGCTCGGGCGGAGGTGGTGGTGATCCTCAATTCGGGTGATGCCACCGTCACGCTGATCGACAAGGATACGCAGAAGGTGATCGAGACCTTCCCGATCGGCAAGGAGCCTCACCACCTGATCGCCACGCCCGACGACAAATCGCTGATCATCGCCAATGCGGTTGGCAACGACCTGGTCTTCCTGGATCCGGTCAGCGGCAAGGTCCAGCAGCGCGTGCCCAATATCGACGACCCGTACCAGATCGGCTTCTCGCCGGACCAGAAGTGGTTTGTCGCCACCGGCAACCGGCTCGACCGCGTCGACGTGTACCGCTGGGACGGCAAGGCGCTGAAGCTGGCCAGGCAGTATCCGCTGGCCAAGACCCCCAGCCATATCGCCTTCACCGCCGACAGCCGCATCGCCTTCATCACGCTGCAGGATTCCAACGAAGTGGCCGCCATCGACCTGGTCACGCAGAACGTGATGTGGCGCATGGAAACCGGTTCGGCGCCGGCGGGGATCTGGGTCACGCCCGACCAGAAATACCTCCTGGTCGGCATGACCGGGGCCGACTACGTGGCCGTGATCGACTGGCGCACCCGCACCGTGGTCAAGCAGATCCAGACCGGCAAGGGCGCGCATAACTTCCGCGCCGTCGGCGACCGGCGCCACCTGTTCCTCAGCAACCGCGTCACCGGCAGCATCAGCATCATCGACCAGCAGACGCTGAGCAAGGTCGGCGACATCACCGGCCTGCCGCCGGGCCCGGACGACATGGAACTGACAGCCGACGGCAAGACCCTGTGGGTGACGTTCCGGTGGGCGCGCGCGGTCGGGCTGGTCGACGTGGCCAGCCGCAAGCTGGTCAAGACCGTGCGGGTCGGGCGCTCGCCGCACGGCATCTATTTCCGCACGCGCGCGCCGCTGTACTGAGGCAAAGCGGGCAGGGCTGGGACCATGGCACGGAACAGGGCATTGCGCCTCGCGACGATGAGCAAGTGGCTGGCCGCTGTGGCGCTGGCGTGCGGCCTGCCGCTGGCGCAACAGGCCACCGCTGCGCCCGCCGCCAGGGCCTGCCCGGCCGGCACGCTCTACCTGACCTTCGACACCGGCAGCATGAGCCAGGCGCAGCTGATCGCCGACACCCTGCGCCGCCACCAGATCCGCGCCACCTTCTTCCTGGCCAACGAGCCGACGGTGCGCAAGGACAGTTCGCTCGAGCCGTCGTGGGCCCCTTACTGGAAGTCGCTGGTGGCCGACGGACACGCCTTCGGCTCGCATACCTTCGATCATGTCTACCTGCGCAGCGTGCGTGCCGGCAAGGTGACCATGCGGCCGCAGTTCGGCGCGCGGGCGGGCCAGGACGTGGCCATGGACCAGGCCGGCTTCTGCAAGGAATTGCGGCGCAGCGCCGACGCGCTGCGTGCCATGACCGGAGCCGACATGGTGCCGCTGTGGCGCGCCCCGGGCGGCCGCACCGCGCCGCTGACGCTGCAGTGGGCCGAGCACTGCGGCTACCGGCATGTCGGCTGGGCGCCGGCGGGCTTCCTGGGCGATGAGCTGTCGTCGCAGCGCTATCCCAACGCCGTGCTGCTGCAGCGCGCGCTGGCCGGCCTGCGCGACGGCGACATCGCCATGGCGCACCTGGGCATCTGGTCGCGCCAGGACCCCTGGGCGCCGGCGGTGCTCGAGCCACTGCTCACCGGCCTGGAGCACAAGGGCTTCTGCTTCGCGACGCTGCGCGAACACCCGGCCTATCGCGACTGGATCGCGCGGCCTATCGGAGCACAGGAGGGCGCACGCTGATGTGGGACACGCTGAACGGCTGGATCGGCCAGGTCGAAGGCACGCTGTTCCAGGACGTGGTGCTGCCCGTGGTCTATGACCTGGGCTTCGGCCGCTATGCCGAGGAGGCCTTCACCGGCACCGAATGGCTGCTGGTGGGGCTGGTGCAGATCGCGGTGATGGCGCTGATCCTCGGGCCGCTGGAGAAGTGGCGTCCGGTCGAGGCCGTGGCTGACCGGGCCGCGATCCGCACCGACATCCTCTACACCGTGATCCACCGCCTCGGCCTGTTCCGGCTGGCGATGTTCTTCCTGCTGGCGCCGCTGACCGACGCGCTCGAAGGCCACCTGCGGCTGATGGGCTGGCACCGCATCAATGTGGAAGACTGGTGGCCGGGCGTGACCTCGGTGCCGCTGGTCAGCTTCTTTGTCTACCTGCTGCTGTTCGACCTGCTCGATTACTGGTACCACCGGCTGTCGCACTCGTTCCGCTGGTGGTGGCACCTGCATGCGGTGCACCACAGCCAGCGCCAGATGACGCTGTGGAGCGACAACCGCAACCACCTGCTCGACGACATGCTGCGCGACCTGGTGTTTGCGCTGGTGGCGCTTGGCGTGGGCGTGGAGCCGTCGCAGTACGTGCTGCTGGTGGCGCTGTCGCAGCTGCTGCAGAGCCTGCAGCATGCCAACCTGCGGCTGCATTTCGGCGCTATCGGCGAGCGGCTGCTGGTTTCGCCGCGCTTTCACCGCACCCACCACGCGGTCGGCATCGGCCACGAAGCCGACGGCGCGCCGGCAAAGCTGGGCGGCTGCAACTACGGCGTGATTTTCCCGTGGTGGGACATGCTGTTCGCCACCGCGGTCTTCACCGAGACTTACCACCCCACCGGCATCCGCGACCAGTTGCCGCCGCCGGTGGGCAAGGGCCACGACTACGGCGCGGGCTTCCTGGCCCACCAGTGGTACGGCATCAAGCGGCTGCTGCGGCTGCGCTGACGGCGCATTCGAGGCCATCCTGCAGCCGCGGCGGTCGCCGCCGCGCCATGGCGGCAAGCGGCGTATGCTAGTGTTCCGGGTTGCCGCCGGCTCATCACCCCGCTGACCTGGCCGGTTCCCCCGCGACTTTTCCTGTTTTGCCTTCGACTGCATGAACGATATCTTCCGCTCGTTTGGCCGCGCGCTGGTCAGCCAGCTGCATCCGCGCATGCTGATGCTGACCGTGCTGCCTTTCGTCCTGGCCACGCTGCTGTGGGGCGGGCTGCTCTGGTGGGGCTGGGACCCCATCATGGGCGCCACGCGCAGCTTCCTGGAAACCTCGGTCCTGACCAGCTGGATCTACAGCGCGCTCGACTGGTTCGGGCTGCAATCGTTGCGCTCCGTGGTGGCGCCGTTGTTCGTGGCGGCGCTCGCGATCCCGCTGGTGATCGCCTCGATGCTGATGTTTATCGGCGTGTTCTCGGTGCCGGCGGTGGTGCGCCACCTGGAGCGCGGCTACCCGGACCTGGCCAAGGCCCACGGCGGCAGCGTGCTGGGCAGCGTGTTCCATTCGCTCGGCAGTACCCTGGTGTTCCTGTCGCTGGTGCTGGTGACGCTGCCGTTGTGGCTGATCCCGCCGTTCTTTGCGCTGATTCCGCCGGTGCTGTGGGGCTGGCTGACCTACCGCGTGATGACGTATGACGCGCTGGCGGACCACGCCAGCGCCGAAGAACGCAAGACCCTGGTGCGGCGCCACCGCACGCCGCTGCTGGTGATCGGGGTGGCGGTGGGGCTACTGGGCTCGGCGCCGACGATACTGTGGGTGTCGTCGGCGGCGGTGATCTTCCTGTTCCCGTTCGTGCTGGCCGGCACGCTGTGGCTCTATGTGCTGATCTTTATTTTCTCGGCGCTGTGGTTCGGCCATTTCTGCCTGCGCGCGCTGGCGCAGCTGCGGGCCGAGCGCGCCGCCGTGCCGGCCCAGCCGCCTGCCGCGCCGTCGTCGGGCGGCGATGTCATCGACCTGGCGCCGCACGACGTGCGCCGCATCGAAAACTCCTGAAGCGAGGGCAATATGGGTTTCGGCCTGATCGTCATTGGCGACGAGATTCTGTCCGGGCGGCGCGAAGACAAGCACCTGCGCCGCACCATCGAACTGCTGGGTGCGCGCGGCCTGGCGCTGGACTGGGCCGAGTATGTCGGCGACGACCGCGCCCGCATCACCGCCACGCTGCGGCGCACGCTGGCCGGCCCCGACGTGGTGTTCTGCACCGGCGGCATCGGCGCCACGCCGGACGACCACACGCGCCAGTGCGCGGCCGCGGCGCTGGGCGTGCCGCTGGTGCTGCATCCCGAGGCGCGCGAACTGATCGCGCTGCGCATCGCCGAGACCGCCGGCGGCGACCCCGCCAAGGGCGACCTGACGCTGCCGGAGAACCAGCACCGCTTCAAGATGGGCGAGTTCCCCGAGGGCGCGCGCATCATCCCCAACAGCTATAACCGCATCCCCGGCTTCTCGGTCGGCCACCATCATTTCATGCCCGGCTTCCCGGTGATGGCGTGGCCGATGATGGAGTGGGTGCTGGACCACGACTATGCGCACCTGTTCTATCAGGTCGCGCAGCAGGAACGGGCCTTCTACGTGTTCGAGGCGCCGGAGTCGACGCTGACCCCGCTGATGGAAAAGGTCGAGGCGGCGCATCCGGGCATCCGCGTGTTCAGCCTGCCGTCGGTCGGCGACGTGCAGCGCGGCGACCGCTTCGCGCGCCGCCATATCGACCTGGGCGTCAAGGGCCCGGCCGAGCTGGTGGCCCCGGCCTATGCGATGCTGCTCGAAGGCGTGCAGACGATGGGGTACGAGACCGTGGAGCAGCCGCCGCGGCAGGCGGCACCGGCCTAAACGTTCCAGCCGGCCAAAGAAAAGGGGCAGCGTTGGCTGCCCCTTTGCAGTCAGGTCCGGGCGGGATCAGGCGCCATGCCAGGGCAGGCCGCGCACGCACCAGCCCTCGACGGTCTTGCGGTGGTGGTGATCGTCGCGGTTGCCCTCGAAACCTTCGAGCACATCCATGGCGAAGTGGTAGCCGGCTTCGGTGGCCACCCGCGCCGCATGCTTGGAGCGCGCCGCGCTGCGGCACAGGAACAGCACCGGCACGTCGGACGGCACGCGCGCGCGCAGTTCTTCGATAAAGCGCGCATTCTGCGCGCCGCCAGGGTAGGACATCCATTCGACATGGGCGAACTGCGCGTCGGGCACGTCGACGCCGCCGACCCAGTCCAGCTCGGCCTGCGTGCGCACGTCCACCAGCACGGCGGAAGGATCGTTCTGCAGCAGGGCATAGGCTTCCTGCGGCGACAGCGCGCCGAAGTACGGCAACTGGTTTTGTTCCTGGCGCTGGCGGGCGGCCTGGAGGAGATCGTCTCGGGTGGTCATCGGCGTGACAAATTGAATGGGTGGAATTCGTGGCGCGGGGGCCGCAACCCGTTATTCTATAGCGCCGCGCTTGCGGGGCGGTGACTGCGCTGGCCGGGATGGCCCGGAAAGCGCCGCCGCGGGGCGAGGTGGATCGATTTTGGTGCGGATGCACTAAGACGGTGCTTGCACTTGAGGTTTGCACCATGATGGTGTTCCATGACACTGGCAACTTAGGTTGCGCGTGTCGCGGTAGCGCCACATGGGCACCCCCGCCGGTTGGAAGGCGATTTCGTTGCCGGCCAGCATGGTGCGCGATTCGCCGGAGTTGCACAATTTTCGGGCCCTGCGGCGCGTGGGACGTTTGATTGGCACGCTTTCTGCTAACATCCGTCGTCCTTTCGCGGCGAGGCCAGACAGGCGCGGCAACGATGCAGCGGCGCCGCTGGCGACAGTCCCAAGAATTGGCTTTCACAGACATTTGCCGAATACCCAGGAGATTGGCATGGCCCACAGCGTTGCAGACGTGATGAAGCTGGTGAAGGAAAACGACGTCAAGTTCGTCGATTTCCGCTTCACCGATACCAAAGGCAAGGAGCAACACGTGTCCGTGCCCGTGTCGCACTTCGATGAAGACAAGTTCGAGAGCGGCCACGCTTTCGACGGCTCGTCGATCGCCGGCTGGAAGGGTATCGAAGCTTCGGACATGCTGCTGATGCCGGATTCGAACACGGCCCACATCGACCCGTTCTACGAAGAACCGACGCTGGTGCTGTCGTGCGACGTGATCGAGCCGTCGGACGGCAAGGGCTATGACCGCGATCCGCGTTCGATCGCCAAGCGCGCCGAAGCCTACCTGAAGAGCACCGGCCTGGGCGACACCGCCTTCTTCGGTCCGGAGCCCGAGTTCTTCATCTTCGACGGCGTGACCTGGAACGTCGACATGCAAGGCTGCTTCGTCAAGATCCACTCCGAAGAAGCCCCGTGGTCGTCGGCCAAGGAATTCGAGCACGGCAACGCCGGCCACCGTCCGGGCAAGAAGGGCGGCTATTTCCCGGTTGCCCCGATCGACACCTTCCAGGACATGCGTTCGGAAATGTGCCTGATCCTGGAATCGCTGGGTATTCCGGTTGAAGTCCACCACCACGAAGTGGCAGGGCAGGGCCAGAACGAAATCGGCACCAAGTTCAGCACGCTGGTGCAGCGCGCCGACTGGACCCAGCTGCAGAAGTACGTGATCCAGAACGTCGCCCACACCTACGGCAAGACCGCCACCTTCATGCCGAAGCCCATCGTCGGCGACAACGGCTCGGGCATGCACGTGCATCAGTCGGTGTGGAAGGACGGCCAGAACCTGTTCGCAGGCAACGGCTACGCCGGCCTGTCGGAATTCGCGCTGTACTACATCGGCGGCATCATCAAGCACGCCCGTGCCCTGAACGCCATCACCAACCCGGGCACGAACTCGTACAAGCGCCTGGTGCCGGGCTTCGAGGCGCCGGTCAAGCTGGCCTACTCGGCCCGCAACCGTTCGGCTTCGATCCGTATCCCGTATGTGGCCAACCCGAAGGGCCGCCGTATCGAGACCCGCTTCCCGGATCCGCTGATGAACCCGTACCTGGGCTTCTCGGCGCTGCTGATGGCCGGCCTGGACGGCGTGATGAACAAGATCCACCCGGGCGAAGCCGCCGACAAGAACCTGTACGACCTGCCGCCGGAAGAGGATGCAAAGATCCCGACCGTCTGCTCGAGCCTCGACCAGTCGCTCGAGTACCTGGACAACGACCGCGAGTTCCTGACCCGTGGCGGCGTGTTCTCGAACTCGATGATCGATGCCTACATCGAACTGAAGATGGAAGAAGTCACGCGTTTCCGCATGACCACGCACCCGGTCGAGTTCGAAATGTACTACTCGCTGTAAGCAGCCCTTGCCCGGCATGACGCAGGTTGTGACCGGGCAACAGTTGCACTACAAGGGGGCGGCTTCGGCTGTCCCTTTTTGCTTTGCTCGCTAGAATGGGGAATCCGATTCTGTCCCGATTCACCCCGTTCTGACCTGACGCCATGCCCATGGATGCCTTTTCCCGCACGGCCCGCCGGACTCATGCCATGCCCCGTCCCGTGCACCAAAGCCGACGCCGATTCCCCGTTCTGGTGAGCGCCGCGGCGCTGGCGCCGGTGCTGTTGTTTGGCGCGTGGGCCGGGCCGTCGCTGGCGCAGTCCTCGGATGTCTATGTCTGCACCGGGCCCAATGGCGTGCCGGAGTACCGCAACGGCAATGCCGGCAAGGGCTGCAAGAAGCTGAACCTGCCCGAGGTCGTGACCGTGCCGGGCGGACGCATTGCCGCGCCGGCCAAGAGTGCGGGCAGCAGCGCAACGACCGCCGCCAGCTCCGGTTTCCCGCGGGTGGACAGCGCCACCCAGCGCAGCCGCGACAGCGAGCGCCGCACCGTGCTGACGCAGGAGCTGCAGGCCGAGGAGGCCAAGCTGCAGGGGCTGCGTGCCGAATACAACAACGGCCAGCCGGAGCGCCAGGGCAATGAGCGCAACTACCAGAAATACCTCGACCGCACCGCGGCGCTGCGCGACGACATTGCCCGCAGCGAGGCCAACGCGGCATCGCTGCGGCGCGAGCTCGGCAACCTGAAGGACTAGTCTTATGCGTCGCCTGATTCGCGGAGTGTCACGCAAGGCCGGCAGTGCCGATGGCGCGCGGGCCCAGCCGTGTGCGGCGGACCCGGCCCCGACCGAGGCCGGCGCGCGCGTGCTCAGCATCGGCGCGGCGGCGTTCCATGCCGGCCTCGACGTGGTCGCCAACCCGGTGCTGCTGGTGCGCCAGCCGGGGCTGCGCGTGGTCTACGCGAATCCGGCCGCCGAGGCCACCTTCGGCGTATCGCGCAAGGGCATGGTCGAGCTGACGCTGCCCGACCTGTTCGGCAAATCGGACGAGCTGCACAACATGCTCGACACCGTGGTCACGCGGCAGTTCGACGTGCGCCGCCAGGACCTGATCCTGCATCCGCCGCTGCAGGAACCAATCCATGTGCACGTGGTGATCGCCGCGCTCGAGGCGGTCGGCGACACCGTGGTGGTCGAGATCCTGCCCAACGAACAGAAGGTGCGCAGCGACCGCGAAGAGCGCATCCTGGACCTGACCTCGGCCAACAAGGAGCTGATCCGCAACCTCGCCCACGAGATCAAGAATCCGCTGGGCGGCATCCGCGGCGCGGCGCAGTTGCTGGAGTTCGAACTGCCCGAGCGCTCGCTGCGCGAATACACCCAGGTCATCATCAAGGAGTCGGACCGGCTGCAGACGCTGGTGGACCGGCTGCTGGAGCCGCACCGGCATCCGCATATCGTATCGAGCCTGAATATCCACGAGGTGCTCGAGCGCGTGCGCTCGGTGGTGCTGGCCGAGTTCCCCAACGGGCTCGAGGTCGTGCGCGACTACGATGCCAGCCTGCCCGAGCTGCAGGGCGACATGGAGCAGCTGATCCAGGCCGTGCTCAATATCGTCCACAACGCGGCGCAGGCGCTGGCCGAGCGCATCGCGCGCGGCGACGCGC
The DNA here is from genome assembly GCF_023952475.1 of Cupriavidus sp. WGlv3. Taxonomy (GTDB): domain Bacteria; phylum Pseudomonadota; class Gammaproteobacteria; order Burkholderiales; family Burkholderiaceae; genus Cupriavidus; species Cupriavidus phytorum. The sequence goes on along the minus strand of NZ_JALHRX010000005.1, from coordinate 288,436 downwards.
AGATCGTGCTGCGCACGCGCATCGCGCGCCAGGTCACCATCGCCAAGCGCCTGTTCAAGCTGGCATTGGACTTGCATGTGATCGACAACGGCCCGGGAATCCCCGAAGACATCCGCGAACGCATTTTCTATCCGCTGGTATCGGGCAGGGATGGCGGCAGCGGACTGGGTCTCACACTCGCTCAAACCTTCGTGCAGCAGCACGAGGGCTTGATCGAATGCGAGAGCAGGCCGGGCTGTACCGACTTCCGTATCCTGCTGCCGCTGCACTAGCCTTTGCCGGCGTCCGCAAGCGCGTGCACCGACGTGGCCAGGGCATGCGGAAGACCAACTGACACCGAGCAGACAAGCGACGCACATGAAGCCGATCTGGATAGTCGACGACGATCAATCAATCCGCTGGGTCCTGGAAAAGGCCCTCGCCCGTGAAAGCCTGCTCTCGCGCAGCTTCACCAATGTGCGGGACGCGCTGGCCGCGCTCGAGGAAGACCAGCCGCAGGTGCTGATATCGGATATCCGCATGCCCGGCGGTTCGGGCCTGGACCTGCTGCAGGCGATCAAGGCGCGGCATCCGGGCCTGCCGGTCATCGTGATGACGGCATATTCGGACCTGGACAGCGCGGTAGCAGCGTTCCAGGGCGGCGCCTTCGAATACCTGGCCAAGCCCTTCGATGTCGACAAGGCGGTCGAGCTGATCCGCCGCGCGCTGGAAGAAAGCCTGCGCGAGGAAGAAATGGACGACCGCCTGGTCGACGCGCCCGAGATCCTCGGCCAGGCGCCGGCGATGCAGGACGTGTTCCGCGCCATCGGCCGGCTGTCGCAATCCAACGTCACGGTGATGATCACCGGCGAGTCCGGTACCGGCAAGGAACTGGTGGCGCGCGCGCTGCACAAGCACAGCCCGCGCGCCAACGGCCCGTTTATCGCGCTCAATACCGCGGCGATACCCAAGGACCTGCTCGAGTCCGAACTGTTCGGCCACGAGCGTGGCGCCTTTACCGGCGCCCAGACCATGCGGCGCGGGCGCTTCGAGCAGGCCGAGGGCGGCACGTTGTTTCTCGACGAAATCGGCGACATGCCGTTCGACCTGCAGACGCGGCTGCTGCGCGTGCTGTCCGACGGCAACTTCTATCGCGTCGGCGGTCATAACCCCTTGCGTGCCAATGTGCGCGTGATTGCCGCCACGCACCAGAACCTGGAGCTGCGCGTCAAGGAAGGGCTGTTCCGCGAGGACTTGTTCCACCGCCTGAACGTGATCCGGCTGCGCCTGCCGCCGCTGCGCGAGCGGCCGGAGGACATCACGCTGCTGGCGCGCCATTTCCTGCAGAAGAGCGCCAAGGAACTCGGCGTCGAGCCCAAGCGCATGTCGGACGAGGCGCTGGCCTATGTCAGCACGCTGCCGTTCCCGGGCAACGTGCGCCAGCTTGAAAACCTCTGCAACTGGCTCACCGTGATGGCGCCGGCACAGACCATCGAGGTCAAGGACCTGCCGCGCGAGATGCTGGAAGCGGGCACCAGCGAGCCGGTCAATGCGCCGCGGCCGGAGCGCACGCCCGACCCGCGCGTGGCCGAGTATGAAGGCGCCCAGGAACTGGCCGACTATGGCGGGTTTGCGGTGCCGGTGGCCGAAGCCGATACGGCCACGGCGGTCCGGGCTGCGCCGGCCGCAGCGGTGGCCCAGGCTCCGGTGCAGGCATCGGCGGCCGCCGGATGGGAAAGCCTGCTCGCCGCCGAGGCGCGCGCCATGCTGGAAGCCGGCCAGCCCGAAGTGATGGACCTGCTGACGCGCCGGTTCGAAAAAGCGGTGCTGGAAGCCGCGCTGGGCGTCACCCGCGGCCGCCGCGTCGAAGCTGCGACAAGGCTCGGGATCGGGCGCAACACCATCACGCGCAAGCTGCAGGAACTGGGCTTCGACTGAGCCGCGCGTGCGCAAGGCAAAGAAAAACCGGCCGGGATATCCCGGCCGGTTTTTCTTTTGCGGGTGGGATTCAGCCGCGCGCTTCGACCAGCCGCTGCGCCATCTCCGCAAAACCCTCGCCGCCCGCGGCCGCGGTGATGTAGGCCGGCGGCACCGGCAGCTGCGGCAGGATATCGCGCACATTGGCCACGCCCACCGACAGCGGGAAATGCGCAAACATCGAGGCATCGTTGGCCGAGTCGCCGATAAACAGCCACTGGTCGCGCCGCGCATCGACGTCCTCGCCCAGCAGCTCGGCCACGCACAGCTTGCTCATCGACAGCTTGTCATGCTGGCCGAACCAGCCGTTGACATGGATGGAGCTGACCGTGGCAGTCATGCCGGCCTCGCGCATCAGCGCCGCGATGCGCCCGACGGCGTCCTCAGGGAGGGGCACCACGTCCTCGGCGTGGTCGATGGCGAGGTCGGCGGCGTGCCAGGCCTGGTCGGACGCCAGCGCGCACCCGGGCACCTCGCGCACGATGCGCTGGCCCAATGCGTGGATGCGCTCCAGGTTGCGCGCGCGCGTGGCCGCATCGTCGAGAAAGCGGGTCTGCAGCCGCCCGTTGTGCAGGTGCGAATAGAACGCGCCGTTCTCGCCGATGATGGCGTCGACCGGCCACAGCCGCGTCAGAATCTCGGCCCACGCGATGCAGCGCCCGGTCACCGGGATCACATGCAGGCCGGCCCGGCGCAGGCCGTCGAGGGCGAGGTAGGTCGAGGCCGGCAGCCGGCCGTCGGTGGTCAGGGTGCCGTCGATGTCGGTCAGCACGCCGCGCACGTTGCGCAGCGCCGTATTAGAGAGCTTGTTCAGGGTTTGCATGGCGGGCCATTGTAACCGTGGATCTGCGGCCAAATTCGTTTATTGCACTGCAAAAAGCCGCGAGCCGGCCATACTGGTGAATCTGCTGATTTGCTTGCGCAGGTGCGACGGGCGTAACATGCCGCTGTCACAAAAAAATCACATGCTGTCGGATTTTCAACCGACTGCAACAGACAGACCCAAGGAGAGCCCCGATGTCCGTATCCCGTACCGTGCTCCAACTCGCCGCGCTGGCCGCCCTGACCGGGGCCGGCAGCGCGCACGCCGCCGTTGAAATCCAGTGGTGGCACGCCATGCAGGGCGCGCTGAACGACAAGGTGAACGAGATCGCCAACAAGTTCAACGCCAGCCAGTCCGAATACAAGGTGGTACCGGTCAACAAGGGCAATTACGACGAGACCATGGCGGCGGGCATCGCCGCCTTCCGCGCCGGCGGCGCGCCGGCGATCCTGCAGGTGTTCGAGGTCGGCACCGCCACCATGATGAGCGCCAAGGGCGCGATCAAGCCGGTATCGACGGTGATGAAGGACGCCGGCGAGAAGTTCGACCAGAAGGCCTACATCCCCGCCGTGGCGGGCTACTACACCTCGTCCAAGGGCGAGATGCTGTCGTTCCCGTTCAACAGCTCGACCACGGTGTTCTACTACAACAAGGACGCCTTCAAGAAGGCCGGCCTGGATCCGGAAAAGCCGCCCAAGACCTGGCCCGAGGTGATGCAGTACTCGGCCAAGCTCAAGGCCTCGGGCACCAACTGCGCCTACACCACCGATTGGCAGGGCTGGGTCCACCTGGAAAGCTTCTCGGCCTGGCACAACACGCTGTACGCCACCAAGAACAACGGCTTCGGCGGCACCGATACGCGCCTGGTCTTCAACAGCCCGCTGCACGTCAAGCACGTCACCAACCTGCAGGACATGGTGAAGAAGGGCTACTTCAGCTATGGCGGGCGCAAGGCCGAATCGCAGGCCAAGTTCTACAACGGCGAATGCGCCATGTTCACCGGCTCGTCGGCGTCGCTGGCCAATATCCGCAAGAACGCCAAGTTCGCGTTCGCGGTGGCGCAGCTGCCGTACTACCCGGACGTGCAGGGCGCGCCGCAGAACACCATCATCGGCGGCGCGTCGCTGTGGGTGATGGGTGGCAAGAAGCCTGAAGAGTACAAGGGCGTCGCCAAGTTCTTCAATTACCTGTCGCGCCCCGAGATCCAGTCTGACTGGCACCAGGCCACCGGCTACCTGCCGGTGACCATGGCCGCCTACGAGGCCACCAAGAAATCGGGCTACTACGACAAGAACCCCGGCGCCGACGTCTCGGTGCAGCAGATGGTGGTCAAGACCACCGACAAGTCGCGCGGCGTGCGCCTGGGCAATATGGTGCAGATCCGCACCGTGGTCGACGAGGAGCTGGAAGCTGTCTGGGCCGGCAAGAAGGAGCCCAAGGCGGCGCTGGACTCGGCGGTGGCACGCGGCAACGACTTGCTGGAGCGCTTCCAGAAGACCGCGCGCGAATAGGGCGCCGCATCTTGCCAGCAGGCTGACGTGACAGGCGGGCGGCGGCGAAACCTCCGCCCGCTTGCTTTGTGGCCGGCACCGATCGGGGCCGCCCGCCACTTCATACCTAGTCCGATGCCGCCATCCGCGGCATCCGCCGGAATCCGTTCATGGAAAAACGCGTCGTGTTCCGTTCGCCGTGGCTGCCGTATCTGCTGGTATTGCCGCAGATCGCGATCACGCTGATCTTCTTTTTCCTGCCCGCCGGGCAGGCCTTGTACCAGTCGATGCTGCAGCAGGATGCCTTCGGCATCAACCTGGAGTTCGTCGGCCTGGACAACTTCCGCATGCTGTGGAACGACCCGCTCTATGTCGAGTCGTTCCAGGTCACCGCCATCTTTGCGGTGGGCGTGACCGTGGTGGGGCTGACCACCGCGCTGGCGCTGGCCTATTTTGCCGACCGCGTGATCCGCGGCGCGGTGGGCTACAAGACCCTGCTGATCTGGCCGTATGCGGTGGCGCCGGCGGTGGCGGGCGTGCTGTGGATGTTCATGTTCAACCCGACCCTGGGCGTGGTGTCGTTTGCGCTGCGCAAGCTCGGCGTCGAATGGAACTTCCTGCTCAATGGCAACCAGGCCCTGCTGCTGGTGGTGCTGGCCGCGGCCTGGAAGCAGATCAGCTATAACTTCCTGTTTTTCCTGGCCGGGCTGCAAAGCATTCCGCGCTCGCTGATCGAGGCCGCCGCCATCGACGGCGCGGGCCCGTGGCGCCGCTTCTGGTCGATCGTGTTCCCGCTGCTGTCGCCGACCACCTTCTTCCTGATGGTGATCAACGTGGTCTACGCGTTCTTCGACACCTTCGCCATCATCGATGCGGTCACGCACGGCGGGCCGTTCAACTCGACCAACACGCTGGTCTACAAGGTCTTCCATGACGGCTTCCGCGGCATGGACATCGGCGGCTCGGCAGCGCAGTCGGTGGTGCTGATGGTGATCGTGATCGCGCTGACCGTGGTGCAGTTCCGCTACGTGGAACGCAAGGTCCAGTACTGACGGAGACAGCCCATGGTAGAACGTCGTCCCTTTCTCGATTTCCTGACCCACGCGGTGCTGATCCTGGGCATCGTCATCGTGGTGTTTCCGGTGTACCTGACCTTCGTCGCCTCGACGCTGACCGCCGAAGAGGTGCTCGACGCGCCGATGACGCTGATCCCCGGCAGCCACCTGATCGACAACTATCGCACCGTGCTGTTCCAGGGCGTGGGCGAGGCCGCGTCGCCGGTCTCGACCATGATGAAAAACAGCCTGATCATGGCGCTCGGCATTGCGCTGGGCAAGATCGCGATCTCGATCATTTCGGCCTTTGCCATCGTCTACTTCAAGTTTCCGCTGCGCAAGACCTTCTTCTGGCTGATCTTCATCACGCTGATGCTGCCGGTGGAGGTGCGCATCCTGCCAACCTACAAGGTGGTGTCGGACCTGGGGCTGCTCGACAGCTACTTCGGGCTGACCATTCCGATCATCGCGTCGGCGACCGCGACCTTCCTGTTCCGCCAGTTCTTCCTGACGATTCCCGATGAACTCGCTGAAGCGGCGCGCATCGACGGCGCCGGGCCGCTGCGTTTTTTCTGGGACGTGGTGCTGCCGCTGTCGCGCACCAGCATCGCCGCGCTGTTCGTGATCCAGTTCATCTACGGCTGGAACCAGTACCTGTGGCCGCTGCTGATCACCACGCAGAAGTCGATGACGCCGGTAGTGGTGGGCGTGACGCAGATGATCTCGCGCTCGGGCGATGCCGCCACCGACTGGAACCTGGTGATGGCCACGGTGATGCTGGCGATGATCCCGCCCGCGGTGGTGGTGGTGCTGATGCAGAAGTGGTTCGTCAAGGGCCTGGTCGAAACCGAGAAATAAGCGGAACACAATGGCAAAACTGTCACTACGCAACGTTCAGAAAACCTACGCCGGCGGCGCCCAGGTCGTGCATGGCATCGACATGGAGATCGCCGACGGCGAGTTCATCGTCATCGTCGGGCCCTCGGGCTGCGGCAAGTCCACGCTGCTGCGCATGGTGGCCGGGCTGGAAACCATCACCGGCGGCGAGATCGATATCGGCGACAAGGTGGTCAACCAGCTGGAGCCGGCCGAGCGCGACATCGCCATGGTGTTCCAGAACTACGCGCTCTATCCGCATATGAGCGTGTACGACAACATGGCCTACGGCCTCAAGATCCGCGGCATGGGCAAGGCCGAGATCGCGCAGCGCGTCAACCACGCCGCCGGCATTCTCGAGCTGGCGCCGCTGCTCGAGCGCAAGCCGCGCCAGCTCTCGGGCGGGCAGCGCCAGCGCGTCGCCATGGGTCGTGCCATCGTGCGCGAGCCGGCGGTATTCCTGTTCGACGAGCCGCTGTCCAACCTCGACGCCAAGCTGCGCGTGCAGATGCGGCTGGAACTGAAGGAATTGCACCGGCGCCTGGGCACCACCAGCCTCTATGTGACCCACGACCAGGTCGAGGCGATGACGCTGGCCGACCGCATGATGGTGCTCAACGCCGGACGGGTCGAGCAGATCGGTACGCCGCTGGAAGTCTATTCAAAACCGGCCAGCACCTTCGTGGCCGGCTTTATCGGCTCGCCGCCGATGAACCTGATCCCGGTGGCGCGCAATGCCGGCGGCGACGCTGGCGCGCAGATGCGCGTGGTGGCGAAGGAGGGTGAAGCCGCCAATGCCACGCTGGGTCACCTGCCGATGGGGCTGCACCTGCCGGCACAGGCGCTGCTGGGGCTGCGTCCGGAGCATATCGAGCCGTGCGCCGCGCATGAAGCGATCGCCGAGGTCGATGTGCGGGTGGTCGAGGCGCTGGGCGCGGACTCCTTCGCCTACGGCTCGCTCGGCGGGCAGGCGGTGGTGGTGCGGCTGGACAGCCATGCGCGCGTGCGTGCCGGCGATCGCCTGCCGGTGACCTCGTCGGCCGAGCACCTGCATTTCTTTGCGCCGGACACCGGCAAGCGCATCGAGGCCTGACATGACCACCACAACCGACAACGCCTGGCGCTATCCCAGCCATATCGCGCACCGCGGCGCCGGCAAGCTGGCGCCGGAGAACACGCTGGCGGCGTTCCGACACGGCGCGGGCTTTGGCTATCGCATGTTCGAGTTCGACGTGAAGCTGTCGGCCGACGGCAAGCCGGTGCTGATGCATGACGCCACCCTGGAGCGCACCACCAGCGGCCAGGGCAGGGTGGATGCGCTGACGCTGGGCGAACTGGCGCTGCTCGACGCCGGCAGCTGGCACGGCCCGGCCTTTGCCGGCGAGCCGGTGCCGACGCTGGCGGCGATCGCGCGCTACACCCGCGCCAACGGCTTCCTGGTCAATATCGAGATCAAGCCGGTGCCCGGCACCGATGCACGCACCGGCGCCGCGGTGGCCATCGACGCGCAGTCGCTGTGGGCCGGCGCCGAAGTGCCGCCGCTGCTGTCCTCGTTTTCGGAAGAGGCCCTTGCCGCCGCGGCGCGCGCCGCGCCCGACCTGCCGCGCGCGCTGCTGCTCGACCACCTGCCCGGTGACTGGCTGGAGCGGGTGCGCCGGCTCGGCTGCGTCGCGCTCGATGCCAACCACCGCGAGCTGGATGCCGGCGTGATCGCCACCGCACATGCGGCCGGCCTGCGCGTCCTCGCCTACACCGTCAACGATCCGGCGCGAGCGGCGCAGTTGCTGGAATGGGGGCTCGATGGGGTGATCACCGACGCAGTCGACCGGATCGTGCCCTGATTCAAATTGTTGTGCGGCTGTTGCGAATTTGCTGAACGCGGTTGGAATTGTCGCGCGGCTGTGTTTCGTATCGCGAAAAGTCCACATTGATCAAACGCAATCCGTGCTATTCTTACCGCCGTGAAGACTTAAGGTCCTTCCCCGCACAACTTGCCCTTTCGGGCCTTGTGAGGCGGCCAGCACATGCGGCACCCTGGTGGTGCCGTTTGCGTAAGTGCCTCCTTTGGCCCCCAAGAGTTGTTTGCGATCCGCTAACCGGTCAAGCCGTGTCGCGGAAGGTTGAATAACCCGCTGAACTCCGGCAGACCCGGAGAAAAGTGAGCGTCCCATGATGCAGCAGTATCAGAGCAATTCGTACCTCTTCGGCGGTAACGCCCCCTATGTCGAAGAACTGTACGAAGCCTATCTCCAGAATCCCGCCTCGGTTCCCGATAATTGGCGCGCGTACTTCGACGCGATGCAGAACGTTCCCGCCGTCGACGGCTCGAACGGCCGGGATATCGCCCACGCTCCCATCGTTGCCTCGTTCGCCGAGCGCGCCAAGCAAGGCCCCATCCGCACCATCGTTGCATCGGCCGATTCCGACATGGGCCGCAAGCGCGTCGCTGCCACGCAGCTGATAGCCGCCTACCGCAACATCGGTTCGCACTGGGCTGACCTGGACCCGCTCAAGCGCCAGGAGCGTCCGCCCCTGCCGGATCTGGACCCGGCCTTCTACGGTTTTTCCGAAGCCGATCTCGATATCGTCTTCAACGCCAGCAATACCTACTTCGGCAAGGAGTCGATGAGCCTGCGCGAGCTGCTCAACAACCTGCGCGAAACGTATTGCGGCACCATCGGCTTCGAATTCATGTACGTGAGCGACCAGGCGCAGAAGCGCTGGTGGCAGGAGCGCCTGGAAACCACGCGTTCCAAGCCGGTGTTCACGCTGGAAAAGAAGAAGCACATCCTTGACCGCCTGACCGCGGCCGAAGGCCTGGAGCGCTTCCTGCACACCAAGTATGTCGGCCAGAAGCGCTTCTCGCTGGAAGGCGGCGAGAGCTTCATCGCTGCCATGGACGAGCTGATCCAGCACGCCGGCAGCAAGGGCGTGCAGGAAATCGTGATCGGCATGGCCCACCGCGGCCGCCTGAACGTGCTGGTCAACACCCTGGGCAAGATGCCCGCCGACCTGTTCGCCGAGTTCGAAGGCAAGCACGTCGATGACCTGCCGGCTGGCGACGTCAAGTACCACAAGGGCTTCTCGAGCGACGTCTCGACCGAAGGCGGCCCGGTCCACCTGTCGCTGGCGTTCAACCCGTCGCACCTGGAAATCGTCAACCCGGTGGTCGAAGGCTCGGCCAAGGCCCGCCAGGAACGCCGCGGCGAAGTCGGCCACAAGGAAGTGCTGCCGGTGCAGGTGCACGGCGACGCGGCCTTTGCCGGCCAGGGCGTGGTGATGGAGACGCTGAACCTTGCGCAGACCCGCGGCTACGGCACGGGCGGCTCGATGCACATCGTCATCAACAACCAGATCGGCTTCACCACCTCGGACCCGCGCGACGCGCGTTCGACGCTGTACTGCACGGACGTGGTCAAGATGATCGAGGCGCCGGTGCTGCACGTGAACGGCGACGATCCCGAAGCCGTGGTGTACGCCATGCAGCTGGCCGTGGACTTCCGCATGGAGTTCAACAAGGATGTCGTGGTCGACATCATCTGCTTCCGCAAGCTGGGCCATAACGAGCAGGACACCCCGGCGGTCACGCAGCCGCTGATGTACAAGAAGATCGCCCAGCACCCCGGCACGCGCAAGCTGTACGCCGACAAGCTGGCCGCGCAGAACCTGGTTCCGGCCGACTTCGGCGACCAGAAGGTCAAGGAATACCGCGCCGCGATGGACGCCGGCAAGCACACCGCCGATCCGGTGCTGTCGAACTTCAAGAACAAGTTCGCCGTCGACTGGATGCCGTTCCTGAACCGCAAGTGGACCGACGCCGCCGACACCGCCGTGCCGGTGACCGAACTGAAGCGCCTGGCCGAACGTATCACCACCACGCCCGAGACGCTGAAGCTGCACCCGCTGGTCGAGAAGGTCGTCAAGGACCGCGCCAACATGGGCCGTGGCGACCAGCCGCTGGACTGGGGCATGGGCGAGCACCTGGCTTTTGCCTCGCTGGTGTCGTCGGGCTATCCGGTGCGTATCACCGGCCAGGACGCCGGGCGTGGCACCTTCACCCACCGCCACGCCGTGCTGCACGACCAGGCGCGCGAGCGCTGGGATGCCGGCTCGTATGTGCCGCTGCAGAACGTGTCGGAAAACCAGGCTCCGTTCACGGTGATCGACTCGGTGCTGTCGGAAGAAGCCGTGCTCGGCTTCGAATACGGCTACTCGGCCGCCGAACCGAACGCGCTGGTGATCTGGGAAGCCCAGTTCGGCGACTTCGTCAACGGCGCCCAGGTGGTGATCGACCAGTTCATCTCGTCGGGTGAAGTGAAGTGGGGCCGCGCCTCGGGCCTGACGCTGATGCTGCCGCACGGTTACGAAGGCCAGGGTCCGGAACACAGCTCGGCCCGTATCGAGCGTTTTCTGCAGCTCTGCGCGGACCACAACATGCAGGTCTGCCAGCCGACCACGCCGGCCCAGATCTTCCACCTGCTGCGCCGCCAGATGATCCGCCTGTTCCGCAAGCCGCTGGTGATCATGACGCCGAAGTCGCTGCTGCGTAACAAGGACGCCGTTTCGCCGCTGTCCGACCTGGCCAAGGGCCACTTCGAAACGGTCATCCCCGACCACGAAGAGCTCAACGCCGGCAAGGTCAAGCGCGTCATCATGTGCTCGGGCAAGGTCTATTACGACCTGGTCAACACGCGCAAGGAACGCGAGGCCAACGACACCGCCATCATCCGCCTCGAACAGCTGTACCCGTTCCCGCACAAGGCGCTGGCGGCGGAACTGAAGAAGTACCCGAACGCCAACGAGATCCTGTGGTGCCAGGACGAGCCGCAGAACCAGGGCGCCTGGTTCTTCGTGCAGCACTACATCATGGAAAACATGACGGACGGCCAGAAGCTCGGTTATGCCGGTCGCCCCGCCTCGGCTTCGCCGGCGGTGGGCTACTACGCAAAGCACAACGAGCAACAGAAAGCGCTGCTCGACGCGGCTTTCGGCAAGCTCAAGGGCTTTGTTCTGACCAAGTAATCAGTGGCTGCCACGGCGGCGCGCGCAGGCGCCGCGTGGCATCGCCAGCATCACGACAACACGCATAACACGAGGAATTCACCACCATGGCTATCGTTGACGTCAAGGTTCCGCAACTCTCCGAATCGGTCGCCGAAGCGACCATGCTCAACTGGAAGAAGAAGCCAGGCGAAGCCGTTGCCCAGGACGAGATCCTGATCGAAATCGAAACCGACAAGGTCGTGCTGGAAGTGCCGGCCCCGTCGGCCGGCGTGCTGTCGATCATCGTCAAGAACGATGGCGACACCGTCGTGGCCGATGAAATCATCGCCAAGATCGACACCGAAGCCACCGCTGGCGCCGCCGCCCCGGCCGCTGCTGCACCGGCTCCGGCTGCCGCCGCGCCGGCCCCGGCCGCTGCTGCCGCTCCGGCCGCCGCCGGCGCCGTGGCGATGCCGTCGGCCGCCAAGCTGATGGCCGAAGCCGGTTTGTCGGCTGGCCAGGTTGCCGGCACCGGCAAGGACGGCCGCATCACCAAGGGCGACGCGATCGCCGCCGCCGCCGCTCCGGCCGCCAAGGCAGCCCCGGCCGCGGCCAAGCCGGCCATGCAGCAGGTTTCCGCTCCGGTCGACTTCGCCGCGCTGGGCGACCGCCCGGAAGAGCGCGTGCCGATGAGCCGCCTGCGTGCCCGTATCGCCGAGCGCCTGCTGCAGTCGCAAGCCACCAACGCCATCCTCACCACCTTCAATGAAGTGAACATGAAGCCGGTGATGGACCTGCGCAACAAGTACAAGGACCGCTTCGAGAAGGAACACGGCGTGAAGCTGGGCTTCATGTCGTTCTTCGTCAAGGCCGCGGTGCACGCGCTGAAGAAGTTCCCGCTGATCAACGCCTCGATCGACGGCAACGACATCGTCTACCACGGTTACTTCGACATCGGTATCGCCGTCGGTTCGCCGCGTGGCCTGGTGGTGCCGATCCTGCGCAACGCCGACCAGATGAGCCTGGCCGACATCGAGAAGAAGATCGCCGAGTTCGGCGTCAAGGCCCGTGATGGCAAGCTGTCGCTGGAAGAGCTGAGCGGCGGCACCTTCTCGATCTCCAACGGCGGCGTGTTCGGCTCGATGCTGTCGACCCCGATCATCAACCCGCCGCAGTCGGCCATCCTGGGCGTGCACGCCACCAAGGACCGCCCGGTGGTGGAAGACGGCCAGATCGTGATCCGCCCGATGAACTACCTGGCGATGTCCTACGACCACCGCATCATCGACGGCCGCGAAGCCGTGCTGGGCCTGGTCGCCATGAAGGACGCGCTGGAAGATCCGGCCCGCCTGCTGCTGGACCTGTAAGAACCGGTCCCCCCGCGCGCCTGCCGCGCGGGGCACGCTCCCCGTGTTGAAGGCGCGCCGGCACAGGCTGCCGGCGCCCACAAAGGAATTTCCATGAGCAAACAATTCGACGTGCTGGTGATCGGTGCCGGCCCCGGCGGCTATATCGCCGCGATCCGCGCCGGCCAGCTGGGCCTGAACGTGGCCTGCTGCGAAGGCAACGCCTACGACGACCCCAAGAACGAACCGCGCCTGGGCGGCACCTGCCTGAACGTGGGCTGCATCCCCTCCAAGGCGCTGCTGGCTTCCTCGGAAGAGTTCGAGAACGTCCAGCACCACCTGGGCGACCACGGCATCACCGTCGGCGACGTCAAGGTCGACGTGGCCAAGATGCTCAAGCGCAAGGACGATATCGTCGGCAAGATGACCAAGGGCATCGAGTTCCTGTTCCGCAAGAACAAGGTGACGCTGCTCAAGGGCTACGGCAAGTTCGTCGGCAAGAGCGCCGAAGGCTTCCAGGTCGAGATCGCCGGCGAAGTCGTGACCGCCAAGCAGGTCATCATCGCCACCGGCTCGAAGGCTCGCCACCTGCCCGGCATCACCGTCGACAACGACCTGGTCAGCGATAACGAAGGCGCACTGAAGTTCGCGTCGGTGCCGAAGAAGCTGGGCGTGATCGGCGCCGGCGTGATCGGCCTCGAGCTGGGCTCGGTGTGGCGCCGCCTGGGTGCCGACGTGACCGTGCTGGAAGCGCTGCCCGCCTTCCTGGGCGCCGCCGACGAAGGCGTGGCCAAGGAAGCGCAGAAGCAGCTGACCAAGCAGGGCCTGAAGTTCAGCCTCGGCGTGAAGGTCGACGAAGTCACCACCGGCAAGAAGGGCGTGACGGTCAAGTACACCGACAAGGATGGCAAGGCCCAGACCCTGGAAGTCGACCGCCTGATCGTGTCGGTCGGCCGCGTGCCCAACACCGACAACCTGGGCCTGGACGCGGTCGGCCTGGCGGCCGACCAGCGCGGCTTCATCGAGGTGGACGACCACTGCGCCACCAAGGTGCCGGGCCTGTGGGCCATCGGCGACGTGGTGCGCGGCCCGATGCTGGCGCACAAGGCCGAGGACGAGGGCGTGGCCGTGGCCGAACGCATCGCCGGCCAGAAGCCGCATATCGACTACAACTGCGTGCCGTGGGTGATCTACACCTTCCCGGAAATCGCATGGGTCGGTAAGACCGAAGCCCAGCTCAAGGCCGAAGGCCGCGAGTTCAAGGCCGGCCAGTTCCCGTTCATGGCCAACGGCCGTGCGCTGGGCATGGGCCATGCCGACGGCTTCGTCAAGATGCTGGCGGATGCCAAGACCGACGAGATCCTCGGCGTGCACATCGTTGCCGCCAACGCCTCGGATCTGATCGCCGAAGCCGTGGTGGCGATGGAGTTCAAGGCCGCCAGCGAAGATATCGGCCGCGTCTGCCATCCGCACCCGTCGATGTCGGAAGTCATGCGCGAAGCCGCGCTGGCCGTCGACAAGCGTCAACTCAATATGTGAGGCGCATGTCCGCCGCTGCCTGAGTACCGGCGCGCCGTTCTGCGGCGCGCCGTTTTCACTTGCGGCCCGTGCCGCGTGAGCCCCTAGCATGAACGTCACCGAGTACTACGAGAAGGAACTGAAGGAGCGCGGCTACCAGTCCGACGAGGCCCAGCTGCGCGCCGTGGCCCGGCTGCAGCAGTGCTACGACGAATGGGTCGCCTACAAGGGGCGCCGCAATAACGCGCTGAAAAAGCTGCTGGTGCGCCCGGATGTGCCGCAGGGCGTTTATATGTGGGGCGGGGTGGGGCGCGGCAAGTCGTTCCTGATGGACAGCTTCTATACCTGCGTGCCGGTGGTGCGCAAGACGCGGCTGCATTTCCATGAATTCATGCGCGAGGTGCATCGCCAGCTGGAAGAACTGCGTGGCCGTCCCGACCCCCTCGACGAACTGGCCAAGCGCATTGCGCGCCGTTTTCGCCTGATCTGCTTCGATGAATTCCATGTCAGCGACGTCGCCGACGCGATGATCCTGCATCGCCTGCTGCAGCAGCTGTTCGACAACGGCGTGCAGTTCGTGATGACCTCAAACTACCGGCCCGACCTGCTATACACAGATGGCTTGCACCGCGACCGCGTGCTGCCCGCCATCGCGCTGCTGCAGCAGAAGCTGGACGTGCTCAATGTCGATGCCGGCATCGACTACCGCAAGCGCGCGCTGGAACAGGTGCAGGCCTACCACACCCCGCTGGACGCCAAGGCCAACTCGGCGCTGCGGGATGCGTTCACTTCCATTGCCGGCGTGGCCGACGAGTCCCCGCTGCTGCATATCGAGCACCGCGAACTGCGCTCGCTGCGCAAGGCCAACGGGGTGGTCTGGTTCGACTTTGCCACGCTGTGCGGTGGCCCGCGCTCGCAGAACGACTACCTGGAACTGGCCTCGCAATTTCATACGGTGATCCTGTCCGACGTGCCGCGCATGACGCCGCGCATGTCGTCCGAGGCGCGCCGCTTTACCTGGCTGATCGACGTCTTCTACGACCACAAGGTCAAGTTGCTGATGTCGGCGGAAGTGCCGGCCGACGAACTCTATACCGAAGGCCAGATGGCCAACGAATTCCATCGCACCGTGTCCCGCATCATCGAGATGCAGTCGCGCGAGTACCTGGAATCCGAGCGCCGCACCATGGATACGACGCTCACCTGAGCGGTATTTCAGGCCCGGCGCAACCATAGCCGGGCCGCCTTGATCTATATCAAGTTGGAATCGGGGGGCGGCCTATATCCTCGACTGGGTAAAAAAAGCTTCCCATGTCGCCGCCCCCAGCCACCAGTCCTTCCGCCAGCTTGCTGGCGCCACGATCTGTCCTGCCGCCGCCGCCCGTCGGGCGCGATGGCGCGGACACGGCCGCGCGCGACGCCGCCTCACCGCTGGCCTGCTTCCATTGCGGTTTGCCGGTCACCGATGCCGAACCGCTCGCCGCCGACCTAGACGGCAGCCGCCGCGTATTCTGCTGCGGCGGTTGCCAGGCCCTGGCGCAGACCCTCCATGCCGCCGGCTTTGCGCACCTGTACGGCGACCAGGCCCGCTTCGCCCGGCCCATCGACGACAAGGCCCGGCGCGAAGCCGAGCCGATCTGGGACGCCTACGATGCCCCGGAACTGCGCGCGCAGTTTGTCCGCCCGCTCGACGGCGGCCGCGCCGAGATCACGCTGGCTCCCGAGAACATCCGCTGCGCCGCCTGCGCCTGGCTGATCGAACAGCATCTCAGCCGCCAGCCGGGCGTCGAGTCCGCAGTGGCCAACGTCGCCACGCGGCGCGTGGTGGTGCGCTGGCGCGACGGCGCCCAGACGGTCTCCGGGCTGCTGGCGGCGCTGGCCGGCATCGGCTACATGGCCTGGCCCTTCGAGGTCTCGCGCACCGACCAGCAGGACCGCCGCGCGCGCCGCGGCCTGCTGATGCGCATGGCAGTGGCCATGCTCGGCATGATGCAGGTGATGATGTACGCGTGGCCGATCTACACCCACGAGGCCACCATCGATCCCGGCCAGCTGCAGCTGATGCGCTGGGCCAGCTTCGCGCTGACCTTGCCGGTGGTGTGCTACGCCGCCTCGCCAATCTTTGCCGGCGCCTGGCGCAGCCTGCGCCAGCGCCATATGGGCATGGACGTGCCGGTGGCGATCGGCGTCGCGGCGGGCTTTGCCGCCAGTGCGCTGGCCACGGTGCGTGGCGTGGGCGAGGTCTATTTCGATTCGGTGACGATGTTCGTCGCGTTCCTGCTGCTGGCCCGCTACCTGGAACTGCGCGTGCGGCAGGCCTCGCGCAGCGGTGCCGAAATGCTGGCGCGCCAGTTACCCGCCACGTGCGAGCGGCTGGCCGCGGCCGGCGCGGCGGGCGAGCGCATCCCGGTGGCGCGCCTGCGCGCGGGCGACCTGATCCGCGTCAAGGCGGGCGAGATCGTCCCGGCGGATGGCGCAGTGACTTCGGGCACCAGCGAACTCGATGAATCCATGCTGACCGGCGAAAGCCGCCCGGTGCGCCGCTGCGCCGGCGACACCGTGCTGGCCGGCAGCTTCAATACCGCCAGCCCGCTGGAACTGCGCGTGACCCGCGTCGGCGCCGGCACCCGCCTGGCCGAAATCGTCGCGGTGCTGGACCGCGCGCTGGCCGAGAAGCCGCGCCTGGCCACGCTGGCCGACCGCGTCGCGGGCTGGTTCGTGGCGACGCTGCTGTTGCTGGCGGCACTGACCGGCATGGTCTGGGGCCTCTGGATCGATCCGTCGCGGGCCTTGCTGGTGACCATCGCGGTGCTGGTGGTCAGCTGCCCGTGCGCGTTGTCGCTGGCCACGCCGGCGGCACTGGCCGCGGCCGGCGCGGCGCTGTCGCGGCGTGGCGTGCTGCTGGCGCGCGGCCACGCGCTCGAAACACTCGCCCGCGTCACCGACGTGGTGCTCGACAAGACCGGCACGCTGACCGAGGGCCGCTTTGCCGTGGCGGCGGTCGAGCCGCTGGGAGACGCCAATTCAGCCCGATGCCTGGCCCTGGCCGCGGCGATGGAGCGCGGCGGCGAGCATCCGATCGCGCGCGCGCTGGTGTCGGCGGCGCAGGATCCCGCCGGCCTGCCGCTGCAGGTCAGCGACATGCGCAACGTGCCCGGCCACGGCCTCGAGGCGGTGGTCGCGGGCCACCGCCTGCGCCTCGGCCGTGCCGATTTTGTCTTTGCGCTGGGCGGCGCTGGCCAACCTGCGCCGGCCGCTGCCGGCGACCTGACGCATCCCGGCGCCACGGTGGTCTGGCTCGGCGCCGAGTCCGGCCCGCTGGCGCGCTTCGTCCTGGCCGACGTCGAACGCCAGGAAACGCCGATGCTGCTCGCGCGCCTGCATGAACTGGGGGTGCGCTGCCACCTGGTATCGGGCGACAACATGGCGGCGGTGCACTGGTGGGCCGCGCACTTCGGCATCGAGTGCATCGCCGGCGAGGTCACGCCCGAAGGCAAGCGCGACTACGTGGCGCGACTGCAGCAGGGCGGGGCCGTGGTACTGGCGGTCGGCGACGGCATCAACGACGCGCCGGTGCTGGCGCGGGCGCAGGTGTCGATTGCCATCGGCAGCGGCGCGCCGCTGGCCCAGGCCGGCGCCGACGCGGTGCTGACGCACGGCGGCGTGGCCGAGATCGCGACGGCGCTGGCCGTGTCGCGCCAGACGCGCCGGGTGGTGCGCCAGAACCTGGGCTGGGCCTTCTTCTACAACGTGGTTGCCATTCCGCTGGCGGCGACGGGCCTCGTCACGGCCTGGATGGCCGGCATCGGCATGTCATTGTCGTCGCTGCTGGTAGTCGCCAATGCCTGGCGCCTGCTGCGCGCTGGCAAGCCCCGGCACAAGGGAGCCTGACGATGGAAACGCTTTACCTGCTGGTGCCGATGAGCCTGGTGCTCGTGGTGGTCATCGCGGGCGCGCTGTGGTGGGCGCTTCATGCCGGGCAGTACGACGACCTGGACCGGCCTGCCGAATCGATCCTGCTCGACAACGACAAGCCGTGAGCCCGCGGCGCGTGCCTCGGACCGGAGCCACGCGCGCAGGTTCAAGACGTGCCCGGAGCGGCTTGATAAAGATCAACGCACCCGCGGCATGGTTTTTCTAAAGTCACACTGTCAGTAGGTTTTTTATTTTCTCTAAGCTTTGGGGGTCTGAATGGATGTCACTGCCGCGTCTTCACGCGTCGACACCTTCAATTACGGCGTCGTAAGACAGTTCGCTGTCATGACGGTAGTCTGGGGGATCGTCGGCATGGCCGTCGGCGTGCTGCTGGCAGCACAGCTGATCTGGCCCGAACTCAATTTCAATACACCCTGGCTGTCGTTCGGCCGGCTGCGTCCGCTGCATACCAATGCGGTGATCTTCGCCTTCGGCGGCAGCGCGCTGTTCGCCACGTCCTACTACGTGGTCCAGCGCACCTGCCAGGCGCGCCTGTTCTGCGGCCCGCTGGCCGCGTTCACGTTCTGGGGCTGGCAACTGGTCATCGTCGCCGCCGCCATCACGCTGCCGCTGGGCATCACCAGCTCCAAGGAATACGCCGAACTCGAATGGCCCATCGATCTGCTGATCACCGCGGTCTGGGTGGCCTACGCCATCGTGTTCTTCGGCACCATCGTCAAGCGCAAGACCCGACATATCTACGTCGCCAACTGGTTCTTCGGCGCCTACATCCTGACCATCGCGCTGCTGCACATCGTCAACAACATCGAGATGCCGGTGTCGCTGTGGAAGTCCTATTCCGCCTACGCCGGCGTGCAGGACGCGATGATCCAGTGGTGGTACGGCCATAACGCGGTCGGCTTTTTCCTGACCACCAGCTTCCTGGGGATGATGTACTACTTCATTCCCAAGCAGGCCGAGCGCCCGATCTTTTCCTACCGCCTGTCCATCGTCCACTTCTGGGCGCTGAACTTCACCTACATGTGGGCCGGCCCGCACCACCTGCAGTACACCGCGCTGCCGGACTGGGCGCAGTCGCTGGGCATGGTGTTCTCGCTGATCCTGCTGGCGCCTTCCTGGGGCGGCATGATCAACGGCATCATGACCCTGTCGGGCGCCTGGCACAAGCTGCGCACCGACCCGATCCTGAAGTTCCTGGTGGTGGCGCTGTCGTTCTACGGCATGTCCACGTTCGAAGGCTCGATGATGTCGATCAAGACCGTCAACGCGCTGTCGCACTACACCGACTGGACCATCGGTCACGTGCACTCCGGCGCGCTGGGCTGGGTCGCGATGATCTCCATCGGTTCGCTCTACTACCTGATCCCGCGGCTGTTTGGCGAGAAGCAGATGTACAGCGTACGCCTGATCGAATGGCACTTCTGGATCGCGACCATCGGCGTGGTGCTGTATATCGCCTCGATGTGGATCGCGGGTGTGATGGAAGGCCTGATGTGGCGCGCCACGCAGCCGGACGGCACGCTGACCTACGCCTTCGTCGAGGCGGTCAAGGCCAAGTACCCGTTCTATCTGATTCGCCTGCTGGGTGGCATGTGCTTCCTGTCCGGCATGCTGCTGATGGCTTACAACATCGCCAAGACCATCGTCGGCAAGCCTGCCGTGGATGCGCCGATTCCGGCCAGCATCGCCGCCTCTGCCCACTGATCAATCCAGGATAGAAAGATGTCCGATAAACAACGCTTCTTTTCCCACGAAACGCTGGAGAAGAACATCGGCTGGCTGATCATCTGCACGATCCTCGTGGTCAGCATCGCAGGTCTGGTCCAGATCGTGCCGCTGTTCTTCCAGCACTCCACCACCGAGCCGGATCCGGGCATCACGCCGTATTCGCCGCTGCGGCTGATGGGGCGCGATATCTATATCCGCGAAGGCTGCGTCGGCTGCCACTCGCAGCAGGTGCGTACGCTGCAGGCCGAGACCGAGCGCTACGGTCATTACTCCACCGCCGGCGAATCGGTCTACGACCATCCGTTCCTGTGGGGCTCCAAGCGTACCGGCCCCGACCTGGCGCGCGTGGGCGGACGCTACTCCGACGACTGGCAGCGCATCCACCTGCGCAACCCGCGCGACGTGGTGCCGGAATCCGTGATGCCGTCGTACCCCTGGCTGGAGAAGGCCGAGCTGCCCACCAACGATATCCAGGCGCGCATGCGCGCCCTGGTCAAGCTGGGCGTGCCGTACACCGACGCCGAAATCGCCAAGGCTCCGGACGAGCTGAAAGGCAAGACCGAGGAAGACGCGCTGGTTGCCTACCTGCAGGGCCTCGGCACCAACCGCCGCAACGTGCGCGTCGATGCCGCCGCAGCGGCGCCGAAGGAGTAAGCCATGGCCATGATCACCGCCATCGCGACCGTCGTGTCGATGGTCGTCTTCCTCGGCATCTGCTGGTGGGCCTGGTCCGCCGGCCGCCAGGCCGCCAACCGCGAATCCGCCATGCTGCCGTTCGCGCTGCCTGACGAAACTACGACAACATCGAGCCGGAACACCTAGCCATGAGCGATTTCATTTCCGATTTCTGGAGTTACTACATTGCCGCCATCGCGCTCATCGGCATCGTCTGGTGCGTATGGCTGCTGTTTTCACAACGCAAGATCACCAAGACCCCCGGTGGCACGGAAGATACGGGCCATGTCTGGGACGGCGACCTGCGTGAACTGAACAACCCGCTGCCGCGCTGGTGGATGTGGATGTTCCTGCTGGCCTGCATTTTCGGCCTCGCTTACCTCGTGCTGTATCCCGGCCTGGGCTCGTACGCCGGCGTGCTGAAGTTCTCCACGCAGAGCGAACTGGCCGCGCACCGGGCGGAGCAGGAACGCATGCAGAACGAGATCTACGGCAAGTACCTGAAGATGGACGTCAAGCAGGTGGCGGCGGACCCGCAGGCGCGCGAGATTGGCCAGCGCCTGTTCCTGAACTACTGTGCGCAGTGCCATGGCTCGGATGCGCGCGGCAGCCGGGGCTTCCCCAACCTGACCGATAACGACTGGTTGTACGGCGGCGAGCCCGAGACAATCAGCCAGACCATCACCAAGGGCCGCAACGGCGTGATGCCGCCGTTTGGCGCGACCATCGATGCCAAGCAGGCGGGCGACGTGGCGCAGTATGTGCGCTCGCTGTCCGGGCTTTCGTCGGACCCGATCCGCGTATCGCGCGGCGAAGGCGCGTTCAAGACCACCTGCGTGGCCTGCCATGGCGCCGGCGGCAAGGGCAACCAGGCCCTCGGTGCGCCGAACCTGTCGGACAACGTCTGGCTCTATGGCAGCTCGGAAGCCAGCATCGTCGAGGCCATCCTGAAGGGTCACAACAACCATATGCCAGCACACGAGGAAATCCTGACGCCCGAACGCATCCGCATGCTGACGGCCTATGTGTGGGGGTTGTCCAATACGGGAGGCGGAGCCGGGCAATGATCGACGACTCATGTGAGCGAGCGCTCGAGGCTCGCGGGAGAACTCGCCCATGAATGCGCCCGGGACCGAAGAAATGGCCCGGGCGGCCGACCTGCAACGGTCGGCCGCTGCGCCGGGCGAGACCTCGGAAGAAACCCTTTACGAGGTCCGCCGCAAAATCTATCCGCGCTCGGTGAAGGGCGCGTTCTCCAGCTGGCGGGTCTGGCTGGTGATCCTGACCCAGCTGATCTACTACGGCACGCCCTGGCTCCAGTGGAATGGACGCCAGGCCGTGCTGTTTGACCTTGGCGAGCGCAAGTTCTATATCTTCGGCCTGGTGCTGTGGCCGCAGGACGTCATCTACCTGGCGGTGCTGCTGGTCATCTCCGCGCTGGCGCTGTTCCTGTTCACGGCGATCGCGGGGCGGCTGTTCTGCGGCTACGCGTGCCCGCAAACGGTCTACACCGAGATCTTCATGTGGATCGAGCGGCGGGTCGAAGGCGACCGCATCGCGCGTATCCGCCTCGACGGGGATCCGTGGAGCCTGCGCAAGCTGCGCCTCAAGGCAACCAAGCATTTCCTGTGGGTGCTGATCGCACTGTGGACCGGCTTCACCTTCATCGGCTACTTTGCGCCGATCCGCGAACTGGGCGGCGAGGTGCTGGCGCTGTCGCTGGGTCCCTGGCAGGCGTTCTGGATGCTGTTCTATGCGTTCGCCACCTGGGGCAACGCAGGCTTCATGCGCGAGCAGGTGTGCAAGTACATGTGCCCCTACGCGCGTTTCCAGAGCGTGATGGTGGACCGCGACACCTATGTCGTGACCTATGACGTCGGCCGCGGCGAGCCGCGCGGCAGTCGCTCGCGCAAGACCGACCACCACCAGGCCGGGCTTGGTGATTGCGTCAACTGCAGCATCTGCGTGCAGGTGTGTCCGACCGGCATCGACATCCGCGATGGCCTGCAGTACGAGTGCATCGGCTGCGGCGCCTGCATCGACGCCTGCAACCAGGTCATGGACAAGATGGACTACCCGCGCGGGCTGATCCGGTACACCTCGGAAAACGCGATGCGCAAGGGACTGTCCGCCGCGGCATCACGCAAGCGCCTGATGCGCCCGCGCGTCATCATCTACTCGGTGATCTGGGCGGCGCTGCTGGCGGGATTCGTGGCGTCGATCATGCTGCGCACGACGCTGAAGGTCGACATCATCCGCGACCGCGGTGCGCTGGGCCGGGAGGTGGAAGGGCGCTGGATCGAGAACGTCTATCGGCTGCAGCTGATCAACACCACCGAAGCGCCGATGCAGATCCGTGTGCACGCCGACAGCGATGAACTGAAGGACCTGACGGTCGAATACGACAAGCAGGCCGAATCGCTGGCGCCGACCTCCAACCGGCTGCTGCCGATCCGCATCCGCGTGCCGATCGAGGCCGCCAGGCAGGGCACGCACAAGATCAACGTAACGGTAACGAGCGAAGGCACGGAGCAGGGGCATGCCGAAATCCGGCAATCCACCAGTTTTATCGTGCCGCGCGATTTGTGAAGCTAGGCGACTCTGACGTAGTCGCCAGGACGAAGGGGGCAAGATGAGTCTGCAAGGCAATCCGTGGTGGAAGGAACCGTGGCCGTGGCTGCTGATGGCCGGTCCGCTGGTGGCCATGGTGGCGTGCGGCGTGACGATCTGGCTGGCATCGGCGCATCCCGACATGCCCGTGCAGGGCTCGACGCGGCATGGTCTCGTGGTCGAGAAGGCTGAAGCGGTGGCGCCCAAGTCAGCGGCAGCGAGGCAGCCATGAGGTTGCGCTGGCTGATGTGGGTGCTGTGGCCGGGCTTCCTGATGGCGGGCCTGGCGACGGCGACGGTTTTTTCCGTCGTCGATCCGGGTGACCTGAAATTCTTCGGCCATCCGATCGAATCGTCGCGCGAGTCGGTCTATACCGTCGGCTTCCTGCTGGCGTGGGTGTTCTGTGCGTTGTCCAGCGGCCTGACGCTGTACACCATGCCGACGCGGCTGGCGGATACGGACGAACTGGAATAGGGAGGGACCACCGCGTTGCCGGCGCCGCAGGCGGCGCGGCGACGCCGCGGTGGCTCAGCAGCTACGGCTGTAGAGTTGCTTGATGCCGTCGATGTCGATCAGCTTGACATGCCGCTGGCGGATCTGGATCAGCCCGGCCTCGGCAAAGCGCGAGAACAGGCGGCTGACGGTCTCGAGCTTCAGCCCGAGGTAGCTGCCGATCTCTTCCCGGCTCATGCGCATCACGAACTCGGACGCCGAATAACCGCGCGCCGACAGCCGCTCCGACAAATTGATCAGGAAGGCGGCCAGGCGTTCCTCGGCGCGCATCGAGCCGAGCGTGACCAGCATCAGCTGGTCGTGCGTGATTTCCTTGCCCATCAGGCGCAGGAACTGTTGCTGCAGCGAAGGCAGGTCGGCCGACAGCGTCTGCAGATCGTTCATGCGAACCACGCATACCTCGGTATCTTCGAGCGCGGTGGCATCGGATGCATGCTGCATCTCGCCCAGGCCGTCGAGGCCGACGATTTCACCGGGCAGGTGGAACCCGGTAATCTGCGAGCGTCCGTCTTCGGTGGTGACATGCGTCTTGAGCGTACCGAAGCGGATGGCGTAGACCGCGGTGAGCGGGTCGCCCATGCGGTAAAGGGTTTCCCCCTTGTGCACGCGGATGCGTTCCTGCACCAGCGTGTCGATCTTGGCAAGGTCTTGCTGCGACATGCCAACCGGAAGGCACAACTGTCCCATCGCACAGGTGGAGCAGCGGGGCGACATCTCGGTAACGGGGATGGAAGTGAGCAATTGGAACCTGCTAGAAATGGCAGCGGGGCACGATATGGACATTTTACCGTGCGATGTGATGCGGCAGGGAGACAGAATTGACATTTGGAGTATTGATCAGCGTTTTCCTGCTCGCTCTTCTGGGCGGCGTGCACTGCGCCGCCATGTGCGGCGGGGTGGCTCTGGCCGTGGAGCAGCGGCGCGGCAAGGCAGCGCCGATCGCGCTGGTGCGTAGCCGGACTGCCTGGCTTGGCGAGTTGTTGGTGATGCACTTTGGCAGGATCAGCACCTATATGCTGCTCGGTGCCGCGCTGGGCGCCGCCGGTGCGACGGCCTGGAAGCAGGATTACCTGCCGGTGCAGCGCTGGCTGTTCGGTGCAGGCAGTCTGATGCTGCTGTGGTCGGGCTGGCGCCTGCTGCGCGGCAGTACCTTTACCGTGAACTGGCTGGAGCGGCTGGCGGCGCACGCCGGCACGGCGGTGGCCGGCCGGCTCGGCGGCCTCGCCAGCGCGATGCCGGCCTTCGTGCGGGCGCGCGGCGGGCTGGCCCGACGTTATGGCGTGGGCCTGGCCTGGGGGCTGGTACCGTGCGGCATGGTCTACGGCGCGCTGACGCTGGCGCTGCTGGCGGGCAACGCCGGCTCGGGCGCGCTGGTGATGGGCGTGTTCGGGCTGGGCACGCTGCCGAACCTGCTGGTGCTGTCCGGGCTGTCCGGCTATCTCAGGCTGTGGTCACGGCGACCGGGCGTGCGCCTGGGCGCGGGCCTTGCCGTGATGGCGTTCGGCGGGCTTGGCATTGCGCGAGCGGTGCTGCTGCCACATTCGCTGGCGGAACAGGGCTTTTGCCTGGTGTTTTGATGCCACACGCGGCATCCTGCGGCGCCGGCACCCCGCGCAAGCAGGATGATGGTTGCAGGCGGAGGCGGGAATGCCATACAATCGCCAGCATTGCGGTATCGCGCGGAGTCAGACAGGCTGCGGGAGGCAGCGGCCAACAGCGCCTGGCGGTCTTCCTATCCGAAGGCACGCTCGGGACGCGGGAAGCGGAAGGCTTTCGATGAGCGCCAGTCCCCGCGGTCCATTCGGTTCAAAAGATCTGGTTCAAAAGTCCGGTTGGCGCTGCGGCGTGGTAGATGCCGGCCTTGCTCCCGATACCCGTATTTTCTTGCGTCCGAGGCGTTCAGTTCGCCGACCGCGATGTCCGCTTGTGCGGATGAGCGACGCAAGAGGTTCGCTGGCCGGTCCATGACGGCATGCGGACGATCTCCTGCCGGAAGCCCGGCAACTCGATGCAAAGATAGGGAAGTGCACGGCCTGGGTACGGCAGGTATCCGGCTCGCTGCGCAATGAGATGGCGGTGGCTCTGGCACCGCTGTATCCAAAATCTCCGGTGCCCCGGATCCGTCCGGGAGCAGGTGCAAAGACAGGCTGCACACCATCAACATGAATACCCAAGAGGCGAAGATCGTCCTCGAGACGGCGCTGATCTGCGCGCAGGAACCGTTGCGCGTCAACGATCTGCGCCGCCTGTTCGACGATGACGTCGGCGCAGACACCATCCGCGTGCTGCTGGACGAACTGCGCCAGGACTGGCGCCCGCGCGGCGTGGAACTGGTGGCGCTGGCAAGCGGCTGGCGGTTCCAGAGCCGGCCCGAAATGCGGGAATACCTCGACCGCCTGAATCCGGAAAAACCGCCAAAATACTCGCGCGCGGTGATGGAGACGCTGGCGATCATCGCCTACCGCCAGCCGGTGACGCGTGGCGATATCGAGGAAATCCGCGGCGTGACGGTCAGCACGGAAGTGATCAAGAAGCTTGAGGACCGCAGCTGGATCGAGGTGATCGGCCATCGCGACGTGCCGGGCCGTCCGGCGTTGTATGCCACCACCAAGGCGTTCCTGGACGACCTCGGGCTGCGCACGCTGGACGAGCTGCCGCCGCTGGAGGATGCCCAGGCGCAGGCGCAGGCCGCCTTGCTGGAGCAGCAGGCGATCAATTTCGAGGACCTGGCAGTTAACAAGCCGGCCAGCGCCGACGAGGAAGCCTTTGCCGAGCCGGGCGCCCCGGCCGACACATCAGCAGCAGCGGAGCCGGCGCCCGCGCGCGAAGACGGCGCCGATGGCTTTGAGGCGCAGCCGCTGCCGGCGGCTGCCGAGGCGGTGGTTGAGGCGGATGTGGGCGATGCCACCGAACCGGCCGCATCTGATCCGGACGGGGCGCGGGACCAACTGCCGGACGACGGCACCCCGCCGCACCCGAGCGAGCACGACGAGCGCGTGCCGAACTGAACAACATGCAACATCCGATAGTGAATATCTTGTCTGATTCCGTTGAGCAAGACGCCCGCAATGCGGGCGCATCCGCCGACACCAGCGCCGCAGAACCCGGAACGGGCAGCGACGCCGCGCCCCGCCGCAAGGGGCTGCGCCGCGGTCTGAGGAACCTGGTGGCATCGCGGCGCCAGGCGGCGCAGGACCGCGCCGAGGGCGCCGAAGGCGCCGGCGCGGCCGGCCAGGGCGATGCCGGCGAGGCGGGTGCCGCGGCAAACGCGGGCCCAGCGGGTGCCGGGCGTGGCGGCCAGCGCGGCCGCGGCAAGCGCAAGACCGGCCAGGGCGAAGGCGGGCAGGGCAGCCAGGGCGGCAGCAAGGCAGACAAGATCGACCGCGCGGCCCGCGC
The DNA here is from genome assembly GCF_023952475.1 of Cupriavidus sp. WGlv3. GTDB lineage: Bacteria > Pseudomonadota > Gammaproteobacteria > Burkholderiales > Burkholderiaceae > Cupriavidus > Cupriavidus phytorum. The sequence continues at coordinate 261,531 of NZ_JALHRX010000005.1, read as the reverse complement.
CGAAGGCGCCGACAAGCCGGAGCAGCCTGGCCGCAAGCGCAAGCAGGGCCCGCGCAGCGGCAAGCCCGCGCCTTCTGGCGACACCCAGGGCGCCGGCGCGCGCCAGCAGGGCCGGCGCAAGGATGGTGGCAAGCCGCAAGCACCGCGCAAGGGCCAGGCCGGCGCCGACAAGTCCGCGGCGGGCAGCGAAGACCTGTTCCGCTTCGTCATTTCCGAACAGTACGACAGTGAAGACACCGTCATTCCGCGCACCAAGGCCAAGCCCGTGCGCGAGCTGTCCGCCGATGACGACGCGCCCAAGCTGCACAAGGTCCTGGCCGAGGGCGGCCTCGGCTCGCGCCGCGAGATGGAAGAGCTGATCCTGCAGGGGCGCGTCTCGGTCAACGGGCTGCCGGCCCATATCGGCCAGCGTATCCTGCCGGCCGACCAGGTCCGCGTGAACGGCAAACTGATCCACCGCAAGGTCTCGACCAAGCCGCCGCGCGTGCTGCTGTATCACAAGCCTGCCGGCGAAATCGTCAGCCAGTCGGATCCGGAAGGCCGTCCGACCGTGTTCGACAACCTGCCGCGCATCAAGACCGGCAAGTGGGTCGCGGTGGGCCGCCTGGACTTCAACACCGAAGGCCTGCTGATCTTCACCACTTCGGGCGACATTGCCAACCGGTTCATGCATCCGCGCTACGGCGTCGAGCGCGAATACGCGGTGCGCACGCTGGGCGAGCTGGCCGAGGCCGACCGCCAGCGCCTGCTGCACGGCATCAAGCTGGATGACGGCGAGGCCAACTTCCTGCGCATTGCCGACGGTGGCGGCGAAGGCGCCAACCATTGGTACCACGTGGCCCTGACCGAAGGTCGCAACCGCGAAGTGCGCCGCATGTTCGAGGCGGTCGGCCTGACCGTGTCGCGCCTGATCCGCACCCGCTACGGCCAGTTCCTGCTGCCGCGCGGCCTCAAGCGCGGCCGCTGGCAGGAAGTGGAGTCGAACGACGTCAAGGCGCTGATGACCAGCGTCGGCCTGAAGGTGCCCGGCAAGGGCGAGCAGGCGCCCAAGGGCGCCACCAAGGTGGGCGGGCGCAAGCAGCGCACCGAGGCGGCGATTGCCGGCATGCCGATGCATACCGGCATGGACGGCCTGCCGCGCTTCGAGCAGAGCGGTCCTCGCGGCGGTGGCGGCGGCAGCCGCAGCAGCCAGCCGGATCCGATGAAGACGTCGATGGGCTATATCAGCCACGGGCCGACGCTGCTGACTTCGCACGCCGCCAACCTCGGCGGTGGCCGCGGCGCCGGTGCGCGCCAGGGACGTGGCAGTGGCGCCGGCATGGGCGGCATGGGCGGGGCGAGGGGTCAGGCCGGCCAAGGGCAGGGCAAGACTCGCCGCGGCGGCGAAGCCAATGGCAACGTGATGCCGAAGGCAGCGAAGTCGGGCGGCAACCGTTCGCCGCGTGGCGGTGGTGGCAATCGCGGTGGCAACCGCGGCGGCAATCGTTAAGCGCTGTATGCGGCGCACGGCGGGCGGAACGCCTGCCGGCGCCGCATGCGGCCGGCGGTAATGTCTGGCTTTTGCCTTTTCGACATAATCCGCGTATAATTCAAGTCTATTCAAAAAGCCATCCTCGTCCGAGGATGGGCGAATGATGGGCATTGCGCCCATTTTTTTTTGGTTCGCCCGTTTTTCGGTGCTTCCGCCTGCGCGGAAGGGGTGGCGGACAGGCAGCGCTGCAGCAGGGTCGTCCCGGACGGCACCGGCGGGTTTGCCTGCCACGGTGTTGATGGCCATTACTCGGGATAACAGTGCATCTGGCAGATTTGATCGAAACCACCCTAAGCGGCATGGGATATGAGCTGGTCGAGCTCGAGCGTGCCCCGGCCGGATTGCTGCGTGTCTATATCGATCAGCCTGAAACCGGCATTGCCATCGAGGATTGCGAAAAGGTGAGCCGCCAGCTCACCCACGTGTTTACGGTCGAGAACGTCGACTATGAACGCCTCGAGGTCTCGTCGCCGGGATTGGACCGGCCGCTGAAGAAGCTGGCCGACTTCATCCGCTTTGCCGGCGCGGAGGCGCGCGTGACGCTGCGCCTGCCCGTCAACGGACAGAAGAACTTCACCGGCATCCTGCGCGAGCCCACCGGCGCCGCGGGCGAAGAGAAGATCGGCCTGGAGTTCGAGGGCAAGGATGGCCCGGCGCTGCTGGAATTTGCCGTATCCGATGTCGACAAGGCACGCCTGGTGCCGGTGATCGACTTCAAAGGAAATCAAAGAAAAGGGAACAAGCAATGAGCCGCGAAGTTCTGTTGCTCGTCGATGCGCTTGCGCGTGAGAAGAACGTCGACAAGGATGTGGTATTCGGTGCCCTGGAGGCGGCGCTCGCCTCGGCCACCAAGAAGCGTTTCGAGGAAGACGTGGATATCCGTGTCGCGATCGATCGCGAGTCGGGCGAGCATGAAACCTTCCGCCGCTGGCTGGTCGTTCCCGATGAGCTGGGTCTGCAGGAGCCGGACAAGCAGATCCTGCTGTTCGAGGCCCGCGAGGAAAACGCCGGCATCGAGCTGGGCGACTATATCGAGCAGCAGATCGAATCGGTCGAGTTCGGCCGCATCGGCGCGCAGGCCGCCAAGCAGGTGATCCTGCAGCGCATCCGCGATGCCGAGCGCGAGCAGATCCTGAACGACTACCTCGATCGCGGCGAGAAGATCATGACCGGCACGGTCAAGCGCGCCGACAAGAAGGGCCTGATCGTCGAGTCCGGCCGCGTCGAAGCGCTGCTGGCCCGCGACCAGATCATCCCGAAGGAAAACCTGCGCACCGGCGACCGTGTGCGCGCCTATATCCTGAATGTGGACCGCGCCGCGCGCGGCCCGCAGATCGAGCTGTCGCGCACCGCCCCTGACTTCCTGATCAAGCTCTTCGAGAACGAAGTGCCGGAAATGGAGCAGGGCCTGCTGGAGATCAAGGCGGCTGCCCGCGACCCGGGCGTGCGTGCCAAGATCGCCGTGGTGGCGCACGACAAGCGCATCGACCCGATCGGCACCTGCGTGGGCGTGCGCGGCACGCGCGTCACCGCGGTGCGCAACGAGATCGGCGGCGAGGCGGTGGACATCGTGCTGTGGTCGGAAGACCCGGCGCAGTTCGTGATCGGCGCGCTGGCACCTGCGCAAGTGCAGTCGATCGTGGTCGATGAAGAGAAGCACAGCATGGACGTGGTGGTCGACGAGGAAAACCTCGCCGTCTCGATCGGCCGCAGCGGTCAGAACGTGCGCCTGGCGTCCGAGCTGACCGGCTGGCAGATCAACATCATGACGCAGGAAGAATCGGCGCAGAAGCAGGCCGAAGAGAGCGATGTCGTGCGCAAGCTGTTCATGTCCAAGCTGGACGTGGATGAGGAAGTCGCGGACATCCTGATCGAGGAAGGCTTCTCCACGCTGGAAGAAGTGGCTTATGTCCCCATCAGTGAAATGATGGAGATCGAGGCCTTTGACGAAGACACCGTCAACGAGCTGCGCAATCGCGCGCGTGATGCGCTCCTGACGATGGAACTGGCCCGGGAAGAAAAGGTGGAAGAGGTGTCGCAGGACCTGCGCTCGCTCGACGGCCTCAACCCGGAACTGATCGGCAAGCTGGCCGAAGGCGATATCCATACGCGTGACGACCTGGCCGAACTGGCCGTGGACGAGCTGGTTGAGATGACCGGTGTCAGCGAGGAAGAAGCCAAGTCGCTGATCATGAAAGCACGGGAACATTGGTTCAACTGAGGGACACGCCCCTGGCCGCTGAAACCGGGCAGGGCGCGCTTTCCGCAACAATTTGTCCCGACGTAGAAACCAAGCATTGAAAGGGTTTGAATGGCAAGCACAACAGTTGCCCAACTGGCCGCAGAACTGAGTCGCAGCGCAGCTGCCCTGCTGGAACAATTGCAGGCGGCTGGGGTGGGCAAAGCGACGCCAGAAGACATCATCACGGAATCGGATAAGACCAGGCTGCTGGACTATCTGAAGCGCTCGCACGGCCAGGCCGACGACAGCGCCCGCAAGAAGATCACACTGACCAAGCGCGAAACCTCCGAGATCCGCCAGTCGGACGCCACCGGCAAGACCCGCACGGTCCAGGTGGAAGTGCGCAAGAAGCGCGTGCTGATCAAGCGCGACGACGCTGCGCCGGAACCGCAGGCCGATGGCGCCGAGGCCCAGGCCCAGGTCGTCGACGCCGCCGAGGAGGCGCGCCGCGAAGCGGAAGAGCGCCGCCAGGCCGAACAGCTGGCGCGCCAGGAAGCCGAGGCCAAGGCTGCCCGCGAGGCTGCCGAACGCGAGGAAGCCGAGCGCCGCGCCCGCCAGGAGGCACTCGAGGCCGAACAGCGCCGCCAGGCCGAACTCGCTGCCCGCAAGGCCGAGGAAGAAGCTGCCGCGTCGCGCGCCGTGACCGAAGCCAACGAGGACGCCTCGCGCAAGAAGGCCGAGGACGAGAGGGCCCGCGTCACCGCCGAACGCGCCGAGGCGCAGAAGGCCGCCGACGAGGCCAAGGCTGCCGCGGACAAGGCCCGCGCCGAGCAGGAAGTCGCCGCGCGCAAGCGCCGCGAAGCTGCCGAAGCCGAGGCCCGTGCGATCCAGCAGATGCTGAACGCGCCGGCACGCGTGCTGAAGGCGCCGTCCGAGCGCAAGGCCGAGGAAAAGAAGGCCGAGCAGACCGGTACGCTGCACAAGCCGGTCAAGCCGGCCGGCACCGAAGCCAAGCCGGGCGAGAAAAAGCCGGTTACCGCTACCGCCACCACCACCACTGACAAGAAGGGCAAGGTCGTCAAGACCGGCACTTCGTCGACGTGGCAGGACGAAGGCAGCCGCAAGAAGGGCAGCGGCCTGAAGACGCGCGGCGATTCGTCGGGCGGCGTGGGCGGCTGGCGCGGTGGCCCGCGCGGCCGTGGCGGCCGCCAGCAGCAGCATGACGACGGCCGCAGCAACTTCCAGGCGCCGACCGAACCGGTGGTGCGCGAAGTGCACGTGCCGGAAACCATCTCGGTGGCCGACCTGGCCCACAAGATGGCGGTGAAGGCATCCGAGGTCATCAAGCAGATGATGAAGCTCGGCCAGATGGTGACGATCAACCAGGTGCTGGACCAGGAAACCGCCATGATCGTGGTGGAAGAAATGGGCCACAAGGCGTACGCCGCCAAGCTGGACGATCCGGAAGCGCTGCTGGTGGTCGACGGCGAAGAGCACGAGGACGCCGAACTGCTGCCCCGTCCGCCGGTGGTGACCGTGATGGGTCACGTCGACCACGGCAAGACCTCGCTGCTGGACTACATCCGCCGCACCAAGGTGGCCGCGGGCGAAGCCGGCGGCATTACGCAGCATATCGGTGCCTACCATGTGGAAACCGACCGCGGCGTGATCACCTTCCTGGATACCCCGGGTCACGAGGCCTTCACGGCGATGCGTGCCCGCGGTGCCAAGGCCACCGACATCGTGATCCTGGTGGTCGCGGCCGACGACGGCGTGATGCCGCAGACCAAGGAAGCGATCGCGCACGCCAAGGCTGCCGGCGTGCCGATCGTGGTGGCGATCAACAAGGTCGACAAGCCCGAAGCCAACCCGGACCGCGTCAAGCAGGAACTGGTGGCCGAGCAGGTGGTGCCGGAAGAATACGGCGGCGATTCGCCGTTCGTGCCGGTGTCCGCCAAGACCGGCGCCGGTGTCGAAGACCTGCTGGAGCAGGTGTCGCTGCAGGCCGAAGTGCTGGAACTGAAGGCACCGGTGGACGCCCCGGCCAAGGGCCTGGTGGTGGAAGCCCAGCTCGACAAGGGCAAGGGCCCGATCGCCACCATCCTGGTCAGCAGCGGCACGCTCAAGCGTGGCGATGTGGTGCTGGCTGGCAGCGCTTACGGCCGCGTGCGCGCCATGCTGGATGAGAACGGCAAGGCCACCAAGGAAGCCGGCCCGTCGATCCCGGTGGAAATCCAGGGTCTGTCGGAAGTGCCCGCCGCCGGCGAGGAAGTGCTGGTACTGCCGGACGAGCGCAAGGCGCGCGAAATCGCGCTGTTCCGCCAGGGCAAGTTCCGCGATGTGAAGCTGGCCAAGCAACAGGCCGCCAAGCTCGAGAACATGCTGGAGCAGATGGCCGAAGGCGAAGTCCAGACGCTGCCGCTGATCGTCAAGGCGGACGTGCAGGGCTCGCAGGAAGCGCTGGTGCAGTCGCTGCAGAAGCTGTCGACCGCCGAGGTGCGGGTGCAGATCGTGCACGGCGGCGTGGGTGGCATCTCCGAATCCGACGTCAACCTGGCGACGGCCTCGAAGGCGGTCATCATCGGCTTCAACGTGCGTGCCGATGCGGGCGCGCGCAAGCTGGCCGAGCACAACGGCATCGATATCCGCTACTACAACATCATTTACGATGCGGTAGACGAGATCAAGGCGGCGATGTCGGGCATGCTGGCGCCGGAGAAGCGCGAAACCACTACCGGCACGGTCGAGGTGCGCCAGGTGTTCCGCGTGCCGAAGGTCGGCGCGGTGGCCGGCTGTATGGTCACCGACGGCGTGGTCAAGCGCAATTCGCTGGTGCGCGTGCTGCGCAACAACGTGGTCATCCACGACGGCGAGCTGGATTCGCTCAAGCGCTTCAAGGACGACGTCAAGGAAGTCAAGCAAGGCTTCGAGTGCGGTCTGTCGATCAAGAACTTCAACGATGTTCAGGAAGGCGACCAGCTCGAGGTGTACGAAATCACAGAGGTGGCGCGCACGCTGTAAGGCGTCGCAAGCAACGGCAGGCTTCGGCCTGCCGTTGTCATCTCGACCAGACTGTATTGCATGGCCAAGAAAGGCAATATCTCCTCCCGCAATCTCCGCATCTCCGACCAGATCCAGAAGGACCTGGCCGAGATGATCCAGCGCGAACTGCGCGACCCGCGCCTCGGCCTGGTCACGCTGCAGTCCGTCACGCTGACCCCCGACTACGCGCACGCCAAGGTGTACTTCACCGTGCTGGGCGCCGAAGCGGCCGAAGCCGAAGCCATCCTGAACGAGAAGGCCGGCTACCTGCACTCGCTGCTGTTCAAGCGCCTGCACATCCATACGGTGCCGACGCTGCATTTCCATCACGATACCTCGGTCGAACACGCGATCGAGATGTCCCGGCTGATCAACGAAGCGAACGCCACGCGTTCGAAAGACGAAGACTGATGCCGGCGCCCATGCCGACTGGCATGGGCTATCCCGGCGCGGTCGCCGCGCGTTCCGCATCGCCGCCTTCCGCTTGTTCCCGATGACCGATTCCAACGCCAACCGTCCGCCGCGCCTGCCGCGCCGCGAGGTCCATGGTGTGCTGCTGCTCGACAAGCCGCTGGGGCTGTCGTCCAACGACGCGCTGGTGCGCGCCAAGCGCCTGTTGCGCGCGGCCAAGGCCGGCCATACCGGCACGCTCGATCCGCTCGCCACGGGGCTGCTGCCGCTGTGCTTTGGCGAAGCCACCAAGTTTTCGCAGGACCTGCTGGAAGCGGACAAGACCTATGACGCCGAAGTGCGACTGGGCGCGCGCTCCAGCACCGGCGACGCCGAAGGCGAACTGCTCGACGTGCGCGCGGTCACCTGTGACCGTGCCGCGGTGGAGCAGGCGCTGGCAAATTTCATGGGCGAGATCGAGCAGGTGCCGCCGATGCATTCGGCGTTGAAGAAGGACGGCCGTCCGCTGTACGAATACGCGCGCGCCGGCCAGACCGTCGAGCGCGCCGCGCGCCGCGTCACCCTCCGTTCGATTGCATTGCTGGACTGCGCCTTGCCCGATGCCCCCTCGTTCACCATGCGGGTGACGTGCAGCAAGGGCACCTATATCCGCACGCTGGCCGAGGACATCGGCGAAGCGCTGGGTTGCGGCGCGCACCTGACCGGACTGCGCCGCATCGCCGTGGGCGATCTGACCCTCGACGGCGCGGTGACGCTGGCACAAATCGAAGAGCAGGACGATGCGCAGCGCCCGGCCATGCTGGCGCCGGTGGATGCCCTGCTGCAGAAATGCGTGCCGGTGCAGCTGGATGCGGCGGCGGCGGGGCGCTTCCTGCAGGGCCAGCGCATCGCCCAGCGCGACCTGCCGGCCGGCACCATGCTGGCCGAGGAAAGCCTGGCGCGGGTCTATGCCGGCGAGCCGGTGCGGCTGCTGGGCGTGGCACGCATGCGCGAAGGCGCGTTGCGGCCGGAGCGGCTGGTCAAGCTGTGATGTGCCGGAGGGCGGCACCAACGTAGCCGCCGCCCGACAGCCATTATTCCAGCGTGACCTTGGCGGTCTTGATCACGTCGGCCCACATCTTGCGGTCCTGCGCGAGGAACCCCGCAAAGTGCTCGGGCGTGTCGCCCACGGGCTCGGAGCCGAACTCGGCCATCTTCTTCCTGACTTCCGGATTCGCCAGCGCCTTGACCAGAGCCTGGTTGTAGCGGGCCACGATCGCCTTCGGCAGGTCCTTCGGCCCGAAGATGCCTTGCCAGGTCGGCATGTTGAAGTCCTTCAGGCCGCTCTCGGCCAGCGTCGGCACTTCCGGCAGCAACGGCGAGCGCTTGCTGCCCGTGACCGCCAGCGCCTTGACCTTGCCGCTCTTGGCTAGCGCCGCGGCGGTGGTGATGTTATCGACCGTCATGGCGATATGGCCGCCCATCAGGTCCGTGATCACCGGGGTTGCGCCCTTGTACGGCGCATGCACCATGTCGATGCCGAGGCGGTGCAGCATGGTCTCGGCGATCAGGTGGTTCGAGGTGCCGACACCAGCGGTGCCATAGGTGACCTGCGGCGTCTTTTTGACGTACGTGGCGAAGTCGGCCATGGTCTTGACCGGCAGGGCCGGGTTGACGATCACGACATTGGGCTGCGTCGCCAGCATGGCGATGGGGGTGAAGTCATCCGCCTTGTACGGCGTGCCCTTGGGATTGAGCACGTGGGTCACCGCCATCGCACCCGCGGCGCCCATGCCGATGGTGTAGCCGTCGGCCGGCGCCTTGGCCAGCTTGTCCGCCGCGATATTGCCGCCCGCGCCGGGCACGTTTTCCACCACCACCGGCACGCCCAGGCTTTCCGACAGCGGCGCCTGCACCAGCCGCGCCAGCAGGTCGGCCGAGCCGCCGGGGGCAAAGCCCACCAGCAGGCGCACCGGCTTTGCCGGCTTCCATTCCTGCGCCTGCGCGGCGGGGGCCATCGCGGCGGCCAGACCGATCCACATCATGCCGCTTGCCAGCGGCTTCCTCCACTTTGCTACCTTTTCCATGCCTTCCAGCTCCAGCAGTGTCATGGGCAATCTGTCAGCGGGCTTGCCCTTACCCGGAATGCCTTGGTGGCGTGCGCGGCATCAAGCCGTCGCGCCAGCCAGTACCTGTCCCAGCAGCCGTGCCACCATGCGGTTCGACAGCAGCACCGGAGCCCCCGCATGGCGCGCCACCATGGCGCGCATGGCTTCGGTGTAGCCCATGCAGTGCATCACCACCAGGTCGCAGCCGCGCAGCGCCGCGCCCGCCTGCGCAAAGCGGCCGGTATCGCTCTCGGCGCTATCGGCATAGGGGGATGCATGCGTGACGCGCAGCTCGCAGGGCACCGGCTGGATCAGGTGAAAGCCGCTCACCTGCGCCTCCAGCGGCAGCACGATGCCGAGCCGCTTGCAGCCCTGCGCCAGCGCCACGGTCAGGTGGTCCACCACCTGCTGGGGCTCCAGCACCAGCGTTTGCATCGGCGGCAGCGCGGTGCCGGTGCACAGCGGCACCAGTGCGTCGAAGCGGCCGTCGTCGAGCGAGGTCATCAGCCGGGCCAGCATGGTCTCGGCCACCGGCTTGCCCATCACCGCCTGCGTGCCGTCGCGCAGGCGGCTGGCGAAGCGGTACTCGCCTGCGGCGGGCGCCAGCGCGGCGATCTCGTGGGGCCCCAGTGCGTCCAGGATGCCGAATTCTTCGACTTCGGCCGGCAGGCCCAGCTCGGCCATCATCTGCGGCACCACGTCGGTCCGCGGCGACTGCCCGATGGTGACGAAGGCCACGCGCGGGGGGCGAGGGGCGGCCATAGTCATGCCTCGGCCCCCACGGTCTGCAGGTGCGCGAGCGAGCCGTAGCGCCGCTGCAGCTCGGCCCATTCCTCGGCATCGTAGAAGGCGCACTGGCCCTGGCCGAACTGCTTGGCGACCTCGATGCAGAAGCGCGTCGCCACATCGATGTCGAAGGCGTTGGTGACGCCGGTGGCGCATCCCGGCACGGTGGTCTGCGCGGTCAGTGCCACGCCCACCACCGGCGCCGCGGTGACGATGGCGGGCTGCATGATCGAATTGACATGCCACAGGCCATTCTCATACGGGGTGATGTCCTGCGTGGTCAGCGGCAGCACCATCGGCAGCTCGCCGCTGACCCAGCCCATCAGGTCCAGCATCCGCTCCGGCAGGCGCAGCAGCCAGCCTTCCTTGGCCACCGGCGTCAGCGCCACGCCGCGGCGGTTGACGAAGCGGTTGCCGCGCGTGGTGTCGACCGACAGGATCGCCGCCATGTCGGGATGCACCTCGTGCGACATCATCGTGCGCATCGCGAAGGGCGATTTCATCATCGGCACCGGCTGGTGCGGCCGTGTGGCGGCGTGCGGGCAGATGTGGGTATGGATCCGCACCGGGCCGGCCAGCACATCGCCGCTGGCGGCCATGTCGGCCAGCTTGAGCGCGGTGGCGACGGCGACGATGGCGCCGTCGGCATCCGACACCAGGCCGGTCACGGCAGGGCGTGCGCCGACGCCGCCGAGGCGGCCGACCACGCCCAGCGCGGGCGCATCGGGGTTGCGGCCGGGCAGGGTGCAGGCGAGGAAGTCGGTGTAGAGGCCGTTCTCTTCCACACGCGTCACCGTGACGTCGCGGATGCCGCGGGCGCGCAGCAAGGTGGCGACGGCTGCGCCGTCGACATTGGCTGCGGACAGCAGCTCGATCGATTCAATCACCTGCTTGATGGACATCTTGCTTGGGGTTCCTTGCTTGCGTTACGGAATGGCGATGGGTCAGGGGGCAGCGGCACAGGCCGGCACGGACAATGCCCCGGGGGCGACGTCCGCGATCTGCTGGCCAAGGAACCAGCGGGCGCGATGCGCGCCGCCCATCTCCATGCGATTGCCCGAGACGCGCACCCAGTTGCCTTCGGGCAAGCCTAGCACCGGCGTCTGCGGCTGCAGCACCGTGAACTCGGCCAGCCGCTGGTCGCGCGTTTCGCCGCGGAAGCCGGGCACCACCAGATTGAAGTAGTGCGGGTTGATCTGGAACGGCACCAGCCCGAGCGCGTCGAGGCCGCCCGGGTCGGCAACCGGCATGTCGTTGGTGGTGCGGATGGTCGGGCAGGCGACATTGGTGCCGGCGCTCCAGCCGATATAGCGTGCGGCGCCCGCGGCCACCTGGCGCGCGATCACGGGCAGCAGGCCGCGCTCGCGCAGGCATTGCAGCAGACGGAAGGTGTTGCCGCCGCCGATGACGATTAGTTCGGCCGCTGCCACCGCCCGCACGCAGTCGGCATCGGAGAGCCGGTGTGGCGATTGCGCTGCGATGCCGGCCGGGGCCAGTGCGTCGCGCCCCAGCGCTTCGTAGCTGTCCCAGTCGCGCGTGACGCCGGCGAACGGCAGGAAGCAGGCACGGGTGCGCCCGCCGGCCAGTTCGCGGATCGCGTCGTGGGCATGCACGAGATAGCCCGCGTCGCTGGAGGAGTTGCTGAGTAACAGGAGTTCCATGGGTCTGAACTGCGGGATGACTAGTTGGCGGCGGTGTCGCCGGGATGGAGCCAGAGCGGATCGCCGAGGCGCTGCCCGAGCGGCGCCACCGCCTGCACCAGGGTTTCGCGCAGCGCGCGCGCCTGGGCCTGGCTGACCTGCATCGCGGTGAAGGACAGGCACAGTCCGCGCACGTCGCCCGAGAGCGGGTCCGCCAGGGTGGTGGCAACGGCACCGATGCCCGGCATGCCTTCGTTGACCGCGATGGCGCTGCGCTCGGCGCGGGCCGTGGCGACGCGCTCGCGCAGCTCGGCTACGGTGGCGGGACATCCGACCGGTGCGTCGGGCAGCTTGCGGGCGCCGGTGGCGCCGTAGCGCGCGCTGAATTCGGTCTCAGGCAGGCGCGACAGCAGCACGCGGCCCATGGCCGTGGTGAAGGCCGGGCGGCGCGCGCCCGGCGGCGACAGCACCTGCACCGGGTTGCTGCCGTTCAGGCGCTGCAGCACCACGGTGTCGGTGCCATCGAGCATCGACAGGTAGGCCGTGAAGCCGGTCGAATCGGACAAGCCGGCGAGGATCTCGCGGCACTGGTCGTCAAAGGGGTGCGCCTGCGTGGCCGCCTGCGCCGCGCGGATCACCAGTGCGCCGGGGCGATAGCGGCGCGTCGACGGCTGCAACTCCAGCAGCCGGTAGCGCACCATCTGGGCGAGCAGGCGCGACGCCGAGCTCTTGGCCAGCCCCAGCTCATCCAGCACATCGTTGAACGTGATCTCGTGGCGGCCGTGCCCGAACAGGTCCAGCACGCCCTCCACGCCTTCAAGAATGCTCACTCCGCTTCTCCACCTACGTTCATTGCTTGGGTTCCGTTTTTCGGAACCATGGTTCCATAATTCGGTTGGCAAATCATAGGGCGATGGGGGCCGGAGCACAAGGGGAAATTTCCCTTGCCGGATACGGGCAAAAAAAATGGCCCCGAACCGGGGCCATTCCATGCATCGCTGGTGTGCTCAATGCGCCGCCATTGCGTCCGCCGAGCCGTCACCGCCGCCCCTGGCCGGCCGCGTCAGCCAGACAAAGCCGATCAGCGCGAAGAACAGCACGCCCGAGATCCAGAAGATGTCGTTGGCGCCGAGCATGGCGGCCTGCTGGGTGATATTGCGCTCGATCACGCCGACCGCCTGTGCCTGGCTCATGCCCATCTGCATCAGGTGGTTGAGCTGGGCGTGGTAGGCCGGGTTGTACGGGTTGACGTGCTCGACCAGTTGCGCGTGGTGCAGCGCCGAGCGGTTCTCCCAGACGGTGGTCGAGACCGACGCGCCGATGCCGCCGAAGGTGATCCGCACGAAATTCGACAGGCCCGAGGCGGCGGGGATCTTTTCCGGCGGCTGCCCTGACAGGATGATCGAAGTCAGCGGGATGAAGAACATCGCCATGGCCGCGCCCTGGATCAAGGTGGGCACCATCAGCGTCCAGGTATCGACCTGCGTGGTGAAGCCCGCGCGCATCAGGCTGACGATGCCGAAGGTGATAAAGGCCGCGGTGGCCACCCAGCGTGCATCCATCTTCGGCAGGTTGCGCCCGATCACCGGCGACAGCAGGATTGCGAAAATGCCGACCGGCGCCATCACGATGCCCGCGTCGGTCGCGGTATAGCCGACGATGGTCTGCAGCCATAGCGGCAGGATCACCAGGTTGCCGAAGAACAGCCCGTACGCCACCGAGATCGCGACCACGCCGGAACTGAAGTTGCGGCCCTTGAACAGGCTGATGTCGACAATGGGATGCTTCTCATAGGTTTCCCAGGCGAGGAAGAACAGGAAGCCGACGATCGCCACCAGGGTCAGCACCACGATCTCGGTCGAGTGGAACCAGTCCAGCTCCTTGCCCTTGTCCAGCATCAGCTGCATCGAGCCCACCCAGATCACTAGCAGCGCCAGGCCGATGCGGTCGATCGGCAGCACCTTGGTGGGGCTCTCGCGGTCCTTGTAGATGGCCCAGGTGGCGTAGGCGGTGACGATGCCTACCGGCACGTTGATGTAGAAGATCCACGGCCAGGTCATGTTGTCCGAGATCCAGCCGCCCAGCAGCGGGCCCATGATCGGTGCCACCAGCGTGGTCATGCCCCATAGCGCGAGCGCCATGGTGCTCTTCGCGGGCGGATAGCTCGACAACAGCAGTGACTGCGACAGCGGGATCATCGGCCCGGCCACTGCCCCCTGCAGCACGCGCGCAGCCAGCAGCGTCTCCAGGTTGGGCGCGACGCCGCACAGCCACGACGCCAGCACGAACAGCAGGATCGAGGTGATGAACAGCCGCACCGCGCCGAAGCGCGTGGTCAGCCAGCCGGTCAGCGGCACCGAGATCGCATTGGCCACCGCGAACGAGGTGATGACCCAGGTGCCCTGGTTCGGCGCCACGCCCAGGTCGCCGGAGATCGCCGGGATCGACACGTTGGCGATCGACGAGTCCAGCACGTTCATGAACGTGGCCAGCGACAACGCGATGGTGCCGAGCACCAGCTTGCCGCCGGTCAGCGGCTGCGGCTGCTGCGGCAGGGCCCGCGCCGGCGCCGGGCCGGCGCCTGGCTGCGCCCCGGGCGCGGCCGGTGCGGCGGAGGGGGAGGTGGCCATGATCAGGTATTGGCGGGCTTGGCGGACTTGGCGACCTTGGCGTGAGCGGCGCTGGCCGAGGACAGGCCGGTGCCGCGGCCGCCGTTGTTGGCGGCGATGATGCGCGCGATCAGCTGGTCGGCATCCTGCGCCACCTTGTCATAGACGTCGGTCTGCATCGGCCTGGCCGGCGCGGCGGCGGCCATGGCGGCGCCTTCCTCGCGGCGCACGTCGACCTTGACCGTCATCGACAGGCCCACGCGCAGCGGATGGTCCTTGAGTTGCTGCGGGTCCAGCGCGATGCGCACCGGCAGGCGCTGCACCACCTTGATCCAGTTGCCGGTGGCGTTCTGCGCCGGCAGCAGCGAAAACGCCGAGCCGGTGCCGGCCGAGAAGCCCGCGACCTTGCCGCGATATTCGACCTTGGAGCCATAGACGTCGGCTTCCAGCGTCACGGGCTGGCCGATGCGCATATGCGTGATCTGCACTTCCTTGAAGTTGGCGTCGACCCAGACCTGGTCCAGCGGCACCACCGCCATCAGCGGCGCGCCGGCGGCGACGCGCTGGCCGACCTGCACCGAACGCTTGGCGACGTAGCCGGTCACCGGCGCCGGCAGCGCCGAACGCGCGAACGACAGGTAGGCCGAGCGCAGGTTGGCGGCGGCGCGCTGCACGTTGGGGTGGTTGTCGACCGTGGTCTGGTCGGTCAGCACCTGGTTCGATGCCAGCTGCTCGCGCGCGGCCAGCAGCGCCGACTCGGCGCCCTTGAGCGCGGCTTGCGCGTGCGAGATCTCTTCATTCGACACCGCGCCCGAGCCGGCAATGGCCTGGCGCCGGCGCAGGTCGTCGCGCGCCTTGGCCAGGTCGGCCTCGCGCAGCGCCACGTTGGCGGCGAGCGAGCCGTTGTTGACGTACAGCGTGCGCACTTCGCGCACGGCCTGGGCGAGCTGGGCCTCGGCTTGTTCCAGCGCCACCTGCGTGTCGGCGCGGTCGAGCTGGATCAGCGGCTGGCCGGCGGTGACCAGCTGGGTGTCGTCGGCGGCGATCGATACCACCGTGCCGGCCACCAGCGGCGTGACCTGGACCACGTTGCCGGCGACATAGGCGTCGTCGGTGCTTTCGAAATGGCGTGCATACAGCCCCCAGTACACGCCGTAGCCGATGCCGGCGACCACGATCGCGGCGCTCAGCGACAGCAGCATGCGCTTGCGCTTGCCGTTGGATGGGGTGGCCGTGGCTTGCTGGGGGGTGTTGGTGCCGGCCGCTTGCTGGTTGTTGCTCATGATGTCTTCTGGATAATCTTGTCTGCGTTCACCGGGTGCGCGGATCAGCCGCGGGCGCCCGCCTGGGTGTGGTCCGGCTGCCGTGCCTGGCCATGCGCCACGCTCTCATGGCCTTCGGCAGGCTCCTGGTAGCCGCCGCCGAGCGCCTTCATCAGGCCCATCTGCAGGTCCAGCCGCCGCGCCCTCAGGTCGGTCGCCAGGCGGCGTTGCTGCAGCACGTTGCTTTCCGCGTTGAGCACGGTCAGTTGCGTGCCGAGCCCGGCCTTGTAGCGCGTGGTGGCCAGCGCGTAGGCGTGCTCGGCCAGGTCCAGCGCTTCGCGCTGGGTCTGGATCTGCTTGTCGACGCTGCGGATGCTGGTCATGGTGTCGGCGGTCTCGCGCAGCGCATCGACCAGCGCCTGGTTGTAGTTGGCCACGGCGATGTCGTAGCCGGCGTACTTGCCCTTCAGGTTGGCGCGCAGCCTGCCGCCCTCGAAGATCGGCAGGCGCACGGTCGGACCGATGCCGAAGGTGCGGCTGATGCCCATCAGCAGGTTCGAAGGATCGAGCGCGGCCACGCCGGCAAAGGCGGTCAGGCTGACGTCGGGCAGGAATTCCTTCCTGGCGACGTTGATGTCTTTGGACGCCGCCTCGACGCGCCAGCGCGCCGCCACCAGGTCGGGGCGGCGGCCCAGCAGCCCGATGGTCAGGTCGTCGGGCAGGGTGGGCGTGGCCTGGGCCAGCAATACCGGCGGCTGGATCTGCAGGCCGCGGTCCGGGCCCTTGCCCAGCAGCGCGGCAAGCTGGTTGCGGGCCAGCGCGATCTCTTCTTCGACGCGCTGCAGGTCGGTCTGCGATGCGGCCACAGTGCCGCGTGCCTGCGTGGTCTCAACCTGGGTGTCGAGGCCGGCGGCCAGCCTCTGGCGCGACAGCTCGGTCAGGTCGCGGCGCTGCGCGATGGCGCGCTCGGCGACGTCGCGCTGGGCATACAGTGCGGCCAGGCGGGCGTAGTTGCGCGCGATCGAGGTCGCCAGGATCAGGCGCGAGGCCTGGCTTTCGGCCTCGGCGGCGCGGTCATCCGACAGCGCGGCTTCGAGCGCATCGCGGTTCTTGCCCCAGAAGTCGAAGTCATAGGACAGGCCCACCTGCAGGCGCGACTGGTTCTGCCACGAGCCCGCCAGCGGCGTGCCTTCGAACAGATCTTTCTCGGAGAAGCGCTGGCGGATCAGGCTGCCTTCGAACTCCAGGTGCGGGTAGAGCGCGCTGCGTGTGGCCTCGGCCATGGCGCGCGACGCTTCCACGCGGGCAAAGGCGGCCTGCAGGCTGGGATTGTCCTTGACCGCTTCGTCGACCAGCGCGCTCAGCTGCGGGTCCTTGAACTGGTCGACCCAGTTCTGCGTGGGCCATTGCCCGTGTTCGCCGGGCAGGGTTTGCGAGGTGGCCATCGCGGCCGGGTCGGCCATGGTCTGGGTGCTGTGCGAATTGCCAAGCGCCGCACAGCCGGCCAGCGCCGCGGCCGCGATCGCGGTCAGCGCCAGCGTGCCGGCGCGGCGCGCCAGCTTGCGGGAGCTGGCAGGCCGGTTAAATCGGAATGGAAGAACTGGTTTCATGGTGTTGCTCCGTGGCGGAGCCATACGGTGACTACGGGCTGCTGACGGTATCCGGCCGGGCTGGCCGACGCGGACGATCTGGTGTGCCGGAAGTCCGGCGCGCAGCCTGCTACCCGCTGTTGTCGATGACCCGCCGCAGCATGCTGCGCAGCAGCTGGATCTCCGCCTCGGAGAAACCGCGAAAGTGATGCGCCAGGACCTTGCAGAAGATCGCCGGCAGTTGCTGCACCAGTTGCTGGCCCTGCGGCGTCACCGACAGGTCGACCACGCGGCGGTCGGCATCGCGACGGCGGCGCTCGATCAGTCCGCGCTTTTCCATGCGGCTGAGCAGCCGCGTGACCGAGCCCATGTCGGTGTTCAGTTCGCGGCCCAGATCAGTAACGGTCGAGGCGCGGCCGGTGGCCAGCATCATCAGGCAACTGGCCTGGGCCTGGGTGATGTCCAGGCTGCTCACCTCCTGCTCGACGCCGTGCGCCAGCATGTTCTTGGCGCGCTGCATCAGATAGCCGACGCTGTCGCACATCTGGTACTGGGCGGGATCGAACGGACTGGCCGTGGCAGCGGGTGGAGCGGAAGAAGGTGCTTGTGACATCTTTGCCTTTGCAATCTTTGCTGAGGCAAATATATGTTCACGTTTAACGATCCGCAAGAAAGGAAATTGGTCATTGCGAAATCCGCAAATATTTTCCCTATGCCGGGGGCGGTTCCGGTCAACGCTTCTTGCGCCGCAACATGCTAGAATGCTGGGTTACCTCAGATTCTCCGGCCCTCCTTGCGAGGGCCCCGTTCTTAGCGAGACGCAGCAATGACCCGCGCCATCCGAAATATCGCCATCATCGCCCACGTCGATCATGGCAAGACCACCCTGGTCGACCAGCTCCTGCGCCAGGCAGGCACCTTCCGCGACAACCAGCAAGTCGCCGAACGGGTGATGGACTCGAACGACCTGGAAAAGGAACGCGGGATCACGATTCTCGCGAAGAACTGTGCCGTCGAATACAACGGCACCCATATCAATATCGTCGACACCCCGGGCCACGCCGACTTCGGCGGTGAAGTGGAGCGCGTGCTGTCGATGGTCGACGGCGTGCTGCTGCTGGTCGACGCGGTCGAGGGCCCGATGCCGCAGACCCGCTTCGTCACGCGCAAGGCGCTGGCGCTGGGCCTGAAGCCGATCGTGGTGATCAACAAGATCGACCGCCCGGGCGCGCGCCCGGACTGGGTCATCAACCAGACCTTCGACCTGTTCGACAAGCTCGGCGCGACCGACGAGCAGCTCGACTTCCCGGTGATCTACGCCTCGGGCCTGAACGGCTACGCCGGCCTGACCGAAGACGTGCGCGACGGCGACATGAAGCCGCTGTTCGAGACCGTGCTCGACAAGGTGCCGGTGCGTGACGACGACCGCGACGGTCCGCTGCAGCTGCAGATCATCTCGCTGGACTACTCCAGCTACGTCGGCAAGATCGGCGTGGGCCGCATCTCGCGTGGCCGTGCCCGTCCGCTGCAGGACGTGGTGGTCAAGTTTGGCCCGGAAGGCAACCCGATCAAGGGCCGCATCAACCAGGTGCTGAAGTTCCAGGGCCTGGAGCGCGAAATCGTGCAGGAAGCCGAAGCCGGCGACATCGTGCTGATCAACGGCATCGAAGAACTGGGCATCGGCTGCACCGTGTGCGCGCCCGAGGCCCAGGACGCGCTGCCGATGCTGAAGGTGGACGAGCCGACGCTGACCATGAACTTCTGCGTCAACACCTCGCCGCTGGCCGGCCGTGAAGGCAAGTTCGTCACCAGCCGCCAGCTGCGCGAGCGGCTGGACCGCGAACTGAAGTCCAACGTGGCGCTGCGCGTGGCCGATACCGGCGACGACACCATCTTCGAAGTGTCGGGCCGCGGCGAACTGCACCTGACCATCCTGCTGGAAAACATGCGCCGCGAGGGCTACGAGCTGGCCGTGTCGCGTCCGCGCGTGGTGTTCAAGGAAATCGACGGCGTCAAGTGCGAGCCGTATGAGCTGCTGACCGTTGACGTCGAAGACAGCCACCAGGGCGGCATCATGGAAGAGCTGGGTCGCCGCAAGGGCGAACTGCTCGACATGGCGTCGGACGGCAAGGGCCGCACGCGTCTGGAATACCGCATCCCGGCCCGCGGCCTGATCGGCTTCCAGGGCGAGTTCCTGACGCTGACGCGCGGCACCGGCCTGATCAGCCATATCTTCGACGACTATGCGCCGGTGCGCGAAGGCGGCCTGGGCGAGCGCCACAACGGCGTGCTGATCTCGCAGGACGACGGCGACGCCGTGGCCTACGCACTGTGGAAGCTGCAGGACCGCGGCCGCATGTTCGTCAAGCCGGGCGATGCGCTGTACGAAGGCATGATCATCGGCATCCACAGCCGCGACAACGACCTGGTCGTGAACCCGATCAAGGGCAAGCAGCTGACCAACGTGCGCGCGTCGGGTACCGACGAAGCCGTGCGCCTGGTGCCGCCGATCCAGATGTCGCTCGAATACGCGGTGGAATTCATCGCCGACGACGAACTGGTCGAGCTGACGCCCAAGAGCATTCGCCTGCGCAAGCGCCATCTGAAGGAGCACGAACGCAAGCGTGCATCCCGCGAAGGCGCGTAAGCGCCTGAGCGTTGAAGCTGGTCACAAAAAACCGCGCCTGCCAGGCGCGGTTTTTTATTGCGTGCCCGGCAGCGTCGCCGGCACGGCGGCGCGCGGGCTGCGCCATTCCGGCGGCTTCCACAGATAGCGCAGGTCGCGGTCACGCCACGCATCGGCAAACATGTCGCGCCATTCGTGGAAGGTCAGCATCAGCGGATCATGGCTGCGCACCTGGCGTGTAATGCCATAGAGCGGGGCCTCGCGCTCGGGGACGAAGGTGCCGAACAGGCGGTCCCAGACCGTCAGCACGCCGGCATAGTTGCGGTCGATGTACTGCGGGTTCTTCGCGTGGTGGACGCGATGGACCGAAGGCGTGTTCAGCAGCCGCTCGACCAGCGGCCAGCGCTGCCCCAGCCGCGTATGGACGAAGAACTGGAAGCCCAGGTTCAGGCCCACGGCCAGGATCACCCAGTCCGGCGGGAAGCCGATATACGCCAGCGGGATCCAGAACAGCCACATGCCGGACAGCGGATACGTCAGGCTCTGCCGGAACGCGGTCGAGAAATTCATGCCCTCCGACGAATGATGCGTCACGTGCGAGGCCCACAGCCAGCGCACCCGATGGCTGGCGCGATGGAACCAGTAGTAGAGGAAGTCCTGCAGCAACAGCAGCAGCGCGAATGACCACAGCGTCGGCGGCATCGCCTGCAGGCCGTGCTGGTAGCACCACGTATAGACGGTGCGGACCATCAGCCATAGGAAGAACGCGTCCGAGGCCTGGTGCATCAGCGCCAGCGCGGCGTTGGAGAGCGTATCGCGCAGGCTGTAGACGGCCGGGTCGCGGCGCGCCCAGTACCACGCTTCGGCGCCGATGGTCAGCACGAAGACCGGCGCGAAGGCCAGCAGCACGAGTCCGGGATCGAGCGATGCGGTGTTCATCCCGGCAGTGTGCCTGTTCGCCACGAAATTGCCACGAGGGCTTCCTCCAAACGGTGGCGCTGGGCGCCTGGTGGGTCGGAGTGGGCCGCTTCCGCCACTTGATGGCGATGATGTACTGCCACGCAATTCTGTCACGCGTGTGAAGGCGATCAATACGGGTAAAGGATGCGGCGCCGGCGCCGTAGTTGGACAGGGCAGCGGCGCGGCGCGCCGCCTTCATTCAGTTTCCTCATTCCTCCCGGAGCCTCATCCATGTTCAGGAACACGACCATCGGCGCCAGATTGTGGTTTCTCACTATCGTCATTAATTTGTTGTTGCTGATTGTCGGTGCCGTCGGCTGGCTTGGCATGTCGCGCAGCAACGAGGCCACGCACCAGATCTACGGGCAGCAGCTGTCGGCCGCGGTCAACCTGGCCGAGGCGCGTTCGAACCAGTTACTGGTGCGCGTGCTGCTGGACCAGGCCACCTTTGCCGCCGATCCGGCCGACGCCAAGGCACGCGCCGCGACCGCGGAAGGCTTTGCGCGCGATTCGGAGCAGGCCTGGAAGGCCTATCTCGCGTTGCCGCGTTCGGCCGACGAAGCGAAGGTGGTCGAAGACGTTACCGCCAAGCGCGATGCCCTGTTCAGGCAGGGTGTCGCGCCCATGATCGCCGCGCTGCATGCCGGCGATCGCGACGGCGTGATGAAGGCGGTGCTGGAAACCATCCCGCAGCTCGATATCGCCTTCACCGCCGTCAACACCGAGCTGAACAAGCTGCAGGTGGCCAGCGCGAAGCAGGTCTACGAGGCCTCGCAGCAGCGCTACCGCAACCTGTTCACGCTGTCCGTGTGCGTGCTGGCCGCGGGACTGGTGTTCAGC
This sequence comes from Cupriavidus sp. WGlv3, assembly GCF_023952475.1. Lineage (GTDB taxonomy): Bacteria > Pseudomonadota > Gammaproteobacteria > Burkholderiales > Burkholderiaceae > Cupriavidus > Cupriavidus phytorum. The sequence continues at coordinate 239,966 of NZ_JALHRX010000005.1, read as the reverse complement.
ACCGTGGTGGCGTGGCGCCTGCGCCGTTCGATCGTGCAGCCGCTGGATACGGCGATTGCGCGCTTCGAAAGGATTGCCGGTGGCGACCTGAGCGTAGCCGCGAGCGGCGGCGTAGTGGGGGCCGGCGAAGCGTTGGCCGATGAAGCGGCGCGCAACGAGACCGCGCGCATGCTCGGCATGCTGGGCCGGATGCAGGCCAGCCTGGTGGCGATGGTGGGCGATGTGCGCGGCGGTGCCGATTCGATCGCCGCGGCCAGCAAGCAGATTGCCAGCGGCAATGCCGACCTGTCGCAGCGCACCGAACAGCAGGCGGCGTCGCTGGAGGAAACCGCTTCGAGCATGGAGGAACTGACCAGCACCGTGCGCCAGAATGCCGACAGCGCGCGCGAGGCGCGCGCGCTCGCCAGCGATGCCGCCACCCTGGCCGGGCGCGGCAGCGATGCGGTGCTGCGCGTGGTCGATACCATGCAGTCGATCGACGCCAGCTCGGGCAAGATCGTCGACATCATCGACGTGATCGAGAAGATTGCGTTCCAGACCAATATCCTGGCGCTGAATGCCGCGGTGGAAGCCGCGCGTGCCGGCGAGCATGGCCGCGGCTTTGCCGTGGTGGCGGGCGACGTGCGCGACCTGGCGCAGCGCTGCGCCGGCGCCTCCAAGGAAATCCGTGCGCTGATCGGTGCGTCGGTGGCTAATGTGCGGGAAGGCTCGGGCCTCGTCGATGATGCCGGGCGCGCGATGCAGGATATCGTCGATGCGGTGCAGCGCGTCAGCGCCATCATTGGCGATATCAGCGCGGCGTCGGACGAGCAGTCCAACGGCATCGAGCAGGTCAACGTGGCGGTGTCGCAGATGGACAGCATGACGCAGCAGAATGCGGCGCTGGTGGAGCAGGCTGCGGCCGCCGCGGCATCGCTGGAAGAGCAGGCGCAGCGGCTCACCTCGCTGGTGGCGACGTTCCGGCTGGCCTGAACGGGCAGGGCGCATGCGTGCCGGCATGCGCCGCAAGCTGCTCACGAGCGTGCGCTTGCCAAGGTGACTGGCGTAAAATTGCCAGTTGCATTGGAGGAGTACGACATGACTGAATTCGTCACGACCGAGGTCCGCGGTGGCATCGGATACCTGACGCTGAACCGTCCGCAGGCGCTCAACGCGCTGTCGCTGGACATGATCCGCGCCATCACGCAGGCGCTGCAGGACTGGGCCGCCGCGCCCGAGGTCACTGCCGTGGTGGTGGCCGGTGCTGGCGGCAAGGCCTTCTGCGCCGGCGGCGATATCCGCTATTTCCACCAGGCCGCGCATGCGGGCGATCCGCTGCTCGACCAGTTCTTCGTCGAGGAATACGCGCTCAATTTCCTGATCCACCGCTACGCCAAGCCCTATATCGCGTTGATGGATGGCGTGGTGATGGGCGGTGGCATGGGCATTTCGCAGGGGGCGCGACTGCGGCTGGTCACCGATCGCACCAGGATGGCCATGCCGGAAACGAATATCGGCCTGTTCCCGGATGTGGGCGGCGGCTGGTTCCTGGCGCGCACACCCGGACGCATCGGTGAATACCTGGGCCTGACCGGCGCCGTGATCCACGCCGCCGACGCCCTGTATGCCGGCCTGGCCGACGCCTACCTGCCGGGCAACCGCCTCGCGGAACTGGTCGATTCGCTGCGCGCGCAGCAGTTCGCCAGCGGCGATGCGGTGCTGGCGCATATCGAAACCTTCATTGCACCGCATCGCGCGGACTGCATGCCGGCGCAGAGCACGCTGGCCGGGCTGTCGGCGCAGATCGACCAGCTCTTCGCCGGCAACACCGCGCAGGACATCCTTGCCGCCGTCAGCGACGCCCCCGGCGACTGGGCCGCGCAGACCGCAGCCATGCTGCGCAGCCGTTCGCCGCTGATGCTGTGCGTGACGCTGGATCAGATCCGCCGCGCGCGCAACATGTCGCTGGAAGATGAACTGCGCATGGAGCTGGACATGATGTACTACGTGTTCCGCAAGGGCGACGGCGTCGAAGGCATTCGCGCGCTGGCGGTCGACAAGGACCACAAGCCGCGCTGGCAATACGCGCGGCTCGACGAAGTCAGCCGCGAGAAGGCGCAGTCGTTCTTCGACAGCCCGTGGCGCCAGGAGGAGCACCCATTGGCGGCACTGGGCAAGCATGCCTGACATCGTTGCACGGAACGCGCCGGCGCCGACTCGGGTAGAGTGACGGGCAGGGTCTGGTGCCCGCGCATGGCCATGCCGGGCGCGGACATCGCCTGTGCCAATCCGTCCACACCGTCAAAGGAGCCGTAATGAGTGATCCTCGTGATGTCGTTGTACTGGTGGGAAGCCTGCGCAAGGAGTCATACAACCGCAAGCTGGCCAAGGCGCTGATCGCGCTGGCGCCGGCGCAGCTCAGGCTGGAAATCGTCGAGATCGGCAGCCTGGAGCTGTACAACCAGGACCTCGACGACAAGCCGACCCAGGCCTGGACCGCATTCCGCGACCGTATCCGCCGCGCCGACGCCGTGCTGTTCGCCACGCCGGAATACAACCGCTCGGTGCCCGCGCCGTTGAAGAACGCTATCGACGTGGGTTCGCGCCCCTATGGCAGCAGCGTCTGGGACGGCAAGCCCGGCGCCATCATCAGCGCATCGCCGGGCGCCATCGGCGGCTTCGGCGCCAATCACCACCTGCGCCAGTCGCTGGTATTCCTGAATATCCCCATCCTGCAGCAACCGGAGGCGTATATCAGCGGCGTTGACAAGCTGTTCGACGAGCAGGGCGGGATTGGCAACGAGTCGACCAAGGGCTTCCTTGGCAAGTTCTTGACTGCGTTTGCGGCGTGGATCGAGCGGAACGCGCCACGCTGAGGGCCGCGCAGCGTCAGCTTCCGAAAGCCGCGACCGAAAAGTAAAACGGCGCCTGAATCAGGCGCCGTTTTGCAGGGAATTTTGGGGTGGCTGATGGGACTCGAACCCACGACGACAGGAATCACAATCCTGGACTCTACCAACTGAGCTACAGCCACCGTAGAGGTCATCAGCGAAGCGCTGATCGACGAAAAACAAGATTATACAAACAGATTTTCGAGATGGCTAGTATCCCGCACAAAAAATTTTGAGGGACATCGTTAGGACCGAGACGGGCTCCACTTGGCCTCGAGCAGCACCGCCTGCTTGATCGCCGCGATGGTTTCGGCTTCGGTATCGAACTGGCCCAGCAGCCGGCGCGACTTGCCGTTCAGCACGGCTTCCTGCAAGGCCTTGCCCGCGGCTTCCGAGGTGCCGGGGTGCCAGCAGTAGCGCGCGGTCCATTTGCCATCCTGGAGCTGCTCGGCCACCCAGATCACCCTGAAGTCTTCATAGACCACGCCGAACGGCGCTTCATTTTCCACGTTGTCTTTGTTCATGCTGCCTCCCTGCAGGCACGGCCGCATACCATGCCTGATCTCGCCTGGGGAGCGTGCGGAAATCGTATCACGGGTCCTGCATGACTTCTGATCACGCCCGCCAGCCAAATATGCTGCGCACAGCCCCTACCTCTGCAGGGTTCATGCGGCACGTGCCCGAAGCGATACTCGAGGCCGAGGGACATTGACCCCCCTCGACCTTCCCGTCAGGCGGCCCGCCCCATGGGCCGCCTGCCTCTTTTTCCTTCCTCCCGCAGCTGACGTTTCCATGCCGCACCATGCCTGCGATGGAACCTCTCGGCCACGCGCGAGCCCAACCGACGTGATCGACGCAGGGAACGGGCCATGCAGAACAAGTGTAGTTGGACGACAAGGATTCTTGCGGTGGCGGCACTGACGGCCTTGCTGGGCGGATGCGCCGCGGGCGGCGGTGCCGACGGCAGGGAATCGAGCATCACCACTTACGGCACGCTGGACATCGGCATCAGCCATACGCGATAGCCCCGGCGGTGCGGCCTCCAGCGGAATCCATTTTGCGTGGCCGATGGAACGCTTGTCCGGAAGGCTGGTCAAATCGGTTCGTCTAGGCGGTGCCGGGCGAGCGCGCAAAAAAAGAGTCCGCAGCGCGGACTCTTAACTTTAGCGATCTCAAATGCCCTGAAGGCCGTTGCACTGTAACTGCCATGCGGGCAATGCACCATTCGGGTAAACGAAGAGCGATGCCGCAAGCGCGAGATCGCCGACGAAAAAAAGCCCGCCGGAGCGGGCTAATAATCAGTTGAAGAAAGCCCTGTATTCGAGGGCAGGCACAGTGTAAGAAAGTGCCCTGCCTCAGCGAATTAGGGGAATCCCTTTCCGGACGCCGGCTTCCGGGCGATCCGGCATCTCATGTGCGGCGCGCGGAACCCGCGCGCCGCCATGCATATTTTCACGATTCGAAGTTAGAACGCGACCTCGGCACGGCACGTCGCCGTGCGCGCTTAGGCGGCCAGCGGCTCTTGTGCGTGCGGGCGCAGATGCGTGCGGGCTTCTTCGAACAGCGCCTCGACGTCGGCCCGCGTGCGCGCCGCATGCATACGCTTCGCATCGGACAGCACGCGGCGCCAGCCACGTCCGCCGGCGATGCCACGATGCAGTCCAAGCATGTGCCGCGTCACGGCACCCATATATCCGCCTTGCTCGACGAAGTCGCCGATATAACGCTGCATCGCCAGTTCGACCTCGAGTCGCGACGGCACCGGCGCACTGGTGTCGCCATAGAAGCGCGCGTCCATTTCCGCGAGGATATACGGCTGGTGATACGCCTCGCGTCCGATCATGACGCCGTCGACGTGCTCCAGATGAGCGGCGATTTCGTCATGGCTGACGATGCCGCCGTTGATCAGGATCTCGAGCTCCGGGAATTCGCGCTTGAGTTGGTACGCCACCTCATATCGCAGCGGCGGAATCTCGCGGTTTTCCTTCGGGCTCAGGCCCTTCAGGACCGCATTGCGCGCGTGCACGATAAACGTGCCGCAACCCGCCTGCGCCACCTTGCCGACAAAATCGCGAACGAAATCGTAGTGCTCGATCTTGTCGATGCCGATGCGATGCTTCACGGTTACCGCAATCTCCACTGCATCGCACATCGCCTTCACGCAGTCCGCCACCAGCTGCGGCTCCGCCATCAGGCAGGCACCGAAGGCGCCGCGCTGCACGCGCTCGGACGGGCAGCCGCAGTTCAGGTTGATTTCCGCATAACCCCACTGCTGGCCCAGCTTCGCCGCCATGGCGAGGTCGGCCGGCTCGCTGCCGCCCAACTGCAGCGCGACCGGATGCTCGGCCGCATTGAAATCGAGGTGGCGCGGCACGTCGCCATGCAGCAGCGCGCCGGTGGTCACCATCTCGGTATACAGCCAGGTGTGGCGGCTGAGCTGACGATGGAACATGCGGCAATGACGGTCGGTCCAGTCCATCATCGGCGCAACCGAAATGCGGCGGGGATTTACGTTCATGGAATACGGCAATTGGATGCGGGCCGGACGCGGCAGCGTCGGCAGACCCCAGAGACTGGCGCGGTGGCATATGCAGGTCACTGCACCCCGACAGGCGCCAGGCGCGGGGCGGGCCAGCAAGAAGACGTGAGTATAGGGTACCGCGCCAAGGTTTGCTGCGCCACGAAATAAGCGGAGCATGGCGCGTCGTGGTCGGGGAATTGCGCTGATCGCCGCGCGTAACGCTTTGATACAGCGGCCAGCGATTCCGGTTGCTATGCTGGCCGCAATTTCGCTCCTGCCGTTTCTCCCATGTTCCGGACGCCCGCTGCCGCTGTCTCCTTGCTACTGTGTTTGATGGCGCCATCGCTGGCGCAGGCCGACGACCGCGATTATCCCGGTGGCTATCGCCATGGCGGCGAATACAAGGAGAAGTTCCGTAGCGGCGGCTGCGAGGTGGAACGCGAGCAGAAGCGCGATGGCGAATACAAGGAAGAGCGCAAGTGCAAGGGCGGGCCGCGCGGTTACGAGCAGAAGCAGAAATACCGCGAAGGCCCTTGCCTGATCGAGCGCGAATGGAAGCGCGACGGGGAATTCGAAGAGAAGATCGAGTGCAAGCGCTGGTAACTGGTAAGCGCCTTGCCATGCCAAAGGCCGTTGCCGGCCAATGGCAAAGATCGAGATGGCGTGTGCCCCGCGTGCAGGTTAAAATCCGCACCCGGCGCCCACAATACCTGCACGTCCAAGGGCGCCGTTTTTCATTTCCGGGGGCGGTATGTTGGTTCGAACGGTACTGATTGGCGCAGCGATGGCAACCATGGTGGCAGGGTGTGCCACTGGCACTTCGGAGAAGGACGTCCGCGCTCGCCCGCCGATGCGGCTGTTTACGCCGGTCAAGATGGCCGAGGTCGCGAAATGCCTGCGCAACAATCTGGGCGATGAGGCTACGCTGGTCCAGTTGCCGGCGAAAAACCAGACCGAAATCCGTATCGGCCAGAGCGCGGCAAGCGGTGAGTATCAATACGCCTACCTGATCTCTCTTACGGCACAGGCCGATGGCACGGCGCTGGAATTGCGCAAGACCGATACCTGGTTTCCCCAGCTGACGCCGACGGAACTCGAGGCCGAAGCCAAGGCGTGCGCGCGTAGCTGAGCGGGGCAGAGGGCCGGCGACGCGGCAAGGGTCTGCCGATATCAGTCAGGCGGCCAGCTTTTCGGTGGTTTCAAGTTCCAGCATGCGGCAGATGGCCGCCATGCTGCCGACCATGGTACGGCGCTGCGTACCCTGGTAGACGCGTACGCCCTTGCTCTGGCGAAACGGCACGGGCTTGACCGGACGACGGGCGGCGACGTGGTGGATTTGCGGCATGGTGGCACCTCTTTTTAGGCAAAGCGGGGTCAACACCCGGCAAGCCGGGCGGCGTCTGCAAAGCAATGGAAGCGGGTGGGCCCGCGCAGGACGAGTGCCTGCGATGGTGCCCGGCTAGAAGCCGGAAGAGCGGATCAGCCCGACGGCGATGCCTTCCAGCGAGAACTCTTCACCAGGCTCGACGATGATGTTGGTGAAGTCCGGGTTCTCGGCAATCAGTTCGATATGGCCACCGCGCCGCTGCAGGCGCTTGACGGTGACGTCGTCGCCCAGTCGCGCCACCACGATCTTGCCGTTGGCGGCCTCGCTGGCGCGGCGCACGGCGAGCAGGTCGCCGTCGAGGATGCCGGCGTCGCGCATGCTCAGCCCGCGCACGCGCAGCAGGTAATCCGGTCGCTCATCGAAGACCGAGGCATCGACCTGGTACTGGCGATCGATATGCTCGGCGGCCAGGATGGGGCTGCCGGCTGCGACGCGGCCCACCAGCGGCAGCGTCAGCTGCATCACGCCAGCCATCGGCAACGAGAACTGGTCAGGCAGTTCCGAATCGCTGCGCGAGACCTTCAGGCGGATGCCACGAGACGCCCCCGGCGTCAGTTCGATCACGCCTTTGCGGGCCAGCGCCCGAAGGTGTTCTTCCGCTGCATTGGGCGAGGAGAAACCGAACTCCGCCGCGATCTCGGCGCGGGTAGGGGGGAAGCCGGTACGGCGGATCGTGTTGCGGATCAGATCGAAAATCTGCTGCTGCCGGGGTGTCAGGGTCGCCATGGGATCGCCGTTCCGTGCAGGGCCGCTGGCCTGGATGACGGAAGCACTGGTCCGTTATCCAGCATCCGGCGAGCCGGGCACTGTATGTTTAAACAGTATGCTGTGATTTTATACAGTATCGGCGTCAGTGCAAGCAGAATTTTGAGGCGTGTCGCATGGACGTCGGTCGATGCCTCTGATCGCGGCTGCGGCAGGGCGCGTGCGCCCGCTACAATCGCCTTTCCTTTGTCCAGATCAAAATCCTTGCGCGCTCCCATGACCCAATTGCCTCGCATTGTCGTATTGGCCACTGGCGGTACCATCGCCGGCGCGGCCGGCAGCGCCGCCAGCAGCGCTCGCTACCAGGCGGCGACCGTGCCGGTGTCCTCATTGCTGGCTGCGGTGCCGTCCTTGCAGTCGGTGGCCCGCATCGAGGCCGAGCAGGTGGCGCAGGTCGACAGCAAGGACATGACCTTCGCGCTGTGGCAAACACTGGCGGCGCGGGTCGAGCACTGGTCGGCGCAGCCCGACGTTGCGGGCATCGTGATCACGCACGGCACCGACACGCTGGAAGAATCCGCGATGGCGCTGCATCTGACGCAATCGTGCCCGGTGCCCGTGGTGCTGACCGCGGCGATGCGTCCGTCGACGTCGCTGTCGGCGGACGGGCCGCTGAACCTGCTCGATGCGGTGCGCGTCGCCGCCCATCCGGATGCGCGCGGCAAGGGCGTGCTGGTGGTGCTGAACCAGCAGATCCACGCGGCACGCGACGTGGCCAAGATGCATACGTCGGCGGTCGATGCCTTTGTCTCTCCGTGCGGGCCGCTGGGGTTCGTGCAGGACGACTACGTGCGCTTTGCCCGGGCGCCCCGGGCGGCTGCACCCATCGGCCCGATGCCGGCACGGTGGCCGGTGGTGGAGATCGTGGCCAGCTACGCTCAGCCGGGCAGGGCGGTGGTGGATGCGCTGGTGCAGGCCGGCGCCGCCGGGCTGGTCGTCGCCGCGACCGGCAATGGCTCGGTCCATGAGGTGCTGGCAGCGGCCCTTGCCGACGCCGCAGCAGCCGGGGTGGCGGTGGTGCGCAGTTCGCGTACCGGTGCGGGGCATGTGGCGATCCCGCCGCAGCCCAGCCCTGCCGACGGTGTGTTCGTGTCCGCCGCGGACCTCAACCCCTACAAGGCGCGCGTGTTGCTGGCGCTGGCCCTGGCGGCGGATGCCGGGCTCGCGCGCGACCCGGCGCGGCTGCAGGCGGTCTTTGCCAGCGCCTGATTTGCCCGTGAAATCAGCGGCTTGCGTTGTCGGCGCGGAGCGGGCTATAATTTAAGGCTATTCAAACCTTGCCACACCGGACTCGTGACGCCCGGGTGGCTAATCCCAAAAGGAGCGTCAATGCGTCATTACGAGATCGTCTTCATCGTCCACCCGGACCAGAGCGAGCAAGTGCCCGCCATGATCGAGCGCTACAAGCAGCTCGTGACCTCGCAGAACGGCAACGTTCACCGCGTGGAAGACTGGGGCCGTCGCCAGATGGCTTACATGATCCAGAAGCTGGCCAAGGCTCACTACGTTTGCCTGAACATCGAATGCGGCAAGGAAACCCTGGCTGAACTGGAACACGCGTTCAAGTTCAACGACGCCGTCCTGCGCCACCTGATCGTGCAGACCAAGAAGGCCGAGACCGCACCTTCGCCGATGATGAAGGAAGTGCAGCGCGAAGAAGCCCGCAAGGCCGCGCAAACGACCACCGAAGGCCAGGCCGCCTGAGTGCGGACTGCGGTGCGCGCCGTGGCTGACAGCGTCGGCCGGGGCGCGAGCGCAAACCGCAACGATTGCAACCAGCAAGAGGTCACGCGTTGAACCAGCTTCGGCTTGCCGCCACCCTGGCGGAACGCGATGCCCTGCGCTATACCCCGGCCGGGGTCCCCGTCGTGAACTGCATCCTGCAGTACAGCGGCGAGGCCGTCGAGGCACAGACGCCGCGGCAGGTCGAGTTTGCAATCGCTGCGATGGGAATCGGCCAGGTTGGCCAGCGTCTGGAGCGGCTTCCGCTCGGCACGCTGCTCGACTGCGAAGGATTCCTGGCCCGCAAGCACCGCAACAGCAAGGCTCTCGTCTTTCACATCACTGGATGTAAAGCATTCGAAAAGGATTGAATCATGGCATTCGTCAAACGTGACAACAAGAACAAGAAGCGCTTCCAGCAACAGAACCCGCTGTTCAAGCGCAAGCGCTTCTGCCGCTTCACCGTGGCTGGCGTCGAACAGATCGACTACAAGGATCTGGACACTCTGAAGGACTTCATCGGCGACAACGGCAAGATCACGCCGGCCCGCCTGACCGGTACCAAGGCTCACTATCAGCGTCAGCTGGATACGGCCATCAAGCGCGCGCGTTTCCTCGCGCTGATGCCGTACACCGACCTGCACAAGAACTGATCAGGCCCTAGGTCCGTAAGGAGAGAACACGATGCAAATCATTCTGCTGGAAAAAGTCGTCAACTTGGGCAACCTGGGTGACATCGTCAAGGTGAAGGACGGTTATGCCCGTAACTTCCTGATCCCGGGCAAGAAGGCCCGCCGCGCCACGCAAAGCGCGATCGCCGAATTCGAAGTCAAGCGCGCCGAGCTGGAAAAGGCCGCTGCCGAGAAGCTGGCCGCCGCGCAAGCCGAAGGCGAGAAGTTGAACGGCCTGAACGTCCAGATCACCCAGAAGTCGGGTGTGGACGGCCGCCTGTTCGGTTCGGTGACCAACGCCGACATCGCTGAAGCCCTTGCTGGCCAAGGCTACAAGCTGGAAAAGGCGCAGGTTCGCCTGCCGAACGGTCCGCTGAAGACGGTGGGCGACCACCCGGTCAGCGTTGCGCTGCACACGGACGTCGTGGTCGACGTGACCGTGTCGGTGGTGGGCGAGAGCGTCTAAGGACGCGCCGCCTCGACCGGCGCACCACGCCGGCCGAAGCCCGCAAGCATTGCAAAAAAGGCAGGAGCCCCGGCTCCTGCCTTTTTTGTTTCCCGCCTGCCCTGGACGGCGCTGTCGCCAAATGTACGGCGAAGTGTGTCCGCTCGCCGTTATAATCCCTCCCCATGAACGCGCCCGTCGCCGACCCCCAACTCGATAACCTCAAGGTCCCGCCGCACTCCATCGAAGCCGAGCAATCGGTGCTCGGTGGGCTGTTGCTGGACAATGCCGCCTGGGACCGTATCGCGGACTTCCTTTCAGAGGCGGACTTCTACCGTTTCGACCACCGGATGATCTTCCAGAGCATCGCCCGGTTGATCTCGGCGACCAAGCCCGCCGACGTGATCACGGTCTACGAGATGCTGCAGGTGGCCGGCAAGGCCGAAGAGGTCGGCGGACTGGCGTACCTGAATTCGCTGGCGCAGAACACCCCCAGCGCCGCCAACATCCGCCGCTACGCGGAAATCGTGCGCGAGCGCTCGGTGCTGCGCAAGCTGGTGACGGTGGCCGACGATATCGCCTCCGCCGCATTCGCGCCCAAGGGGCGCGAGGTGCGCGAGTTGCTCGACGAGGCCGAATCCAAGGTCTTTGCGATTGCCGAAGAAGGCTCGCGCGGGCAGAAGGGCTTCCAGGAAATCCAGCCGCTGCTGACCCAGGTGGTGGAGCGCATCGACGAGCTGTATCACCGCGATTCGACCACCGATGTCACCGGCGTGCCGACCGGCTTCATCGACCTGGACAAGATGACCAGCGGCATGCAGCCGGGCGACCTGGTCATCGTCGCCGGCCGCCCGTCGATGGGCAAGACCGCGTTCTCGCTGAACATCGGCGAGCACGTGGCGGTGGAGCAAGGCCTGCCGGTGGCGGTGTTCTCGATGGAAATGGCGGGCACGCAGCTGGCCATGCGTATGCTCGGCTCGGTTGGCCGCCTCGACCAGCACCGGCTGCGCACCGGGCGCCTGCTCGACGAGGACTGGCCGCGGCTGACGCATGCGATCCAGCGCATGAACGACACCCAGCTGTTTATCGACGAAACGCCAGCGCTGAACCCGATGGAGCTGCGCGCCCGTTCGCGCCGCCTGGCGCGCCAGTGTGGGCAGCTGGGCCTGATCATCATCGACTACCTGCAGCTGATGTCGGGCTCCGGCGGCGGCGAGAACCGCGCCACGGAGATTTCAGAAATCTCGCGTTCCCTGAAGGGCCTGGCGAAGGAGCTGAATTGCCCGGTGATCGCGCTGTCGCAGCTGAACCGAAGCCTGGAACAGCGCCCCAACAAGCGCCCGGTGATGTCCGACCTGCGCGAATCGGGCGCTATCGAACAGGATGCCGACGTGATCCTGTTCATCTACCGCGACGAAGTCTATAACGCCGACTCGCAGGACAAGGGCACCGCCGAAATCATCATCGGCAAGCAGCGTAACGGCCCGATCGGCACCGTGCGCCTGACCTTCCTCGGCCAGTTCACGAAGTTCGACAACTTCAGCGGCGGCCCGGCCTTCTTCGACAACGACACCTGACGAAGTCAAGCGGGTCGGCCCTCCGGCGTGCCTGCCCGTCTCGTTTGTGCCAAATACGCGGGCAATGTCCCGCTAACCCTGTAAAATATTGCGCTTTGATGACAGCCGCCATCCGCGGCCGTCATGCTCGCGTCCGCTTAATCCCGCAACACCATCCGCAGCGATACCACGCTGCCACAAGGAACATTCCATGTTCGGCCGATTCATGCCCACCGAGGGCAAGTTCTTCGAATATTTCAACCAGCATGCCGACTGCGCGGTGACCGCCGCCCATGAACTGCAGGCCCTGGTCAACGACCTGCCCAACGCCGAAGCCCATGCCCGGCGTGTCCAGGCCACCGAAAAGAAGGCCGATCGCATTACGCACGACACCATCGACCTGCTGCACAAGACCTTCATCACGCCGCTGGACCGCGACGAGATCCACAAGCTCATCACGACCATGGACGACATCCTGGACCTGATGGAAGACGTGGCCGAAACCATCTCGCTGTATGACGTGACCAACCTGACCGACGAGGCGCTGCGCCTCGCCGCGATCTGCGTGCAGTGCTGCGATCAGGTCAAGATCGCCGTGGGCCTGCTCGAGGACATGGGCAACGCCAGCACCATCCTGAAGACCGCGCAGCAGATCGACCAGCTGGAATCCGAGGCCGACCGCGTGATGCGCTCGGCGATGTCCAAGCTGTTCCGCGACGAGACCGACGTCAAGCGCCTGATCAAGCTGAAGGCGATCTACGAGCAGCTCGAGACGATCACCGACAAGTGCGAGGACGTCGCCAACATCATCGAAGGCATCGTCCTGGAAAACGCCTGAGGCGGTAATCGGCATGCAGACCATACAAATGAGCCTGTGGGTGATCGCCTTGCTGGTGGCGCTGGCATTGCTGTTCGACTTCATGAACGGCTTCCACGACGCGGCCAACTCGATCGCGACGGTGGTGTCCACGGGCGTGCTCAAGCCGCACCATGCGGTGGCGATGGCGGCGATGTGCAACGTCGTCGCGATCTTCGTATTCCACCTAAAGGTGGCGGCCACGGTCGGCACCGGCACCATCCAGGGCGGTGTCGTCGACCACTATGTCATCTTCGGGGCGCTGGTCGGGGCGATCGCGTGGAACGTCATTACCTGGTACTACGGCATTCCGTCGTCGTCGTCGCACGCGCTGATCGGCGGGCTGGTGGGTGCCGCGGTGGCCAAGGCCGGCACCGGCGCGCTGGTGGCCAGCGGCCTGCTGAAGACCGTGGCGTTCATCCTGGTGTCGCCTTTCCTCGGCTTCCTGCTGGGTTCGCTGATGATGGTCATCGTCGGCTGGACCTTTTTCCGCACGCCGCCATCGCGCGTCGACCGCTGGTTCCGGCGGCTGCAGCTGGTCTCGGCTTCGCTGTACAGCCTCGGCCATGGCGGCAATGATGCGCAGAAGACCATCGGCATCATCTGGATGCTGCTGATCGCCAGCGGCCACGTGCTCGCCGGCGATCCGCCGCCGACCTGGGTGATCGTCAGCTGTTACGTGGCCATCGGCATGGGCACGCTGTTCGGCGGCTGGCGCATCGTGCGCACCATGGGCCAGAAGATCACCAAGCTCAAGCCCGTGGGCGGCTTCTGCGCCGAGACCGGCGGTGCGCTGACGCTGTTCTTCGCCTCGGCGCTGGGCGTGCCGGTGTCGACCACGCATACGATCACCGGTGCCATCGTCGGGGTCGGCTCGTCGCAGAAAATGTCGGCGGTGCGTTGGGGGGTGGCCGGCAACATCGTGTGGGCCTGGGTGCTGACGATCCCGGCCTCGGCCTTCATGGCGGCGATCGCATGGTGGATCGGTCGCCATATCCTGTAACGCGGGACCGGCCGTCGATGCAAAAAAAGCCAGGCAAATGCCTGGCTTTTTTGTTTGCCGCGCGTGGCGGCTTCAGCGGTCGGCGAAGGCGGCGATGGGATCGTCGTCGTCGGGCAGCGGGGCAGGTTCCGGCACCAGAGGCGCCAGGGCGGGCGCGGGCAGCGGTGTCGCCGGCGCCGGCGGCAGGTTGACCGCACCGGCAACCACCCGCCGCGCGCCGTTGTAACGCGAGGCCCAGTAGGGCTTGCCCATGTCCTCCAGCCGCACGGTGCCGCCGGACGATGGCGCATGGACAAAGCGGTTCTGGCCGACGTAGATGCCGACGTGCGAGTTGGCGCGTCCGGTGGTGTTGAAGAACACCAGGTCGCCGGAAGCGACTTCGCTGCGGTCGAGCGAGCTGCCGCGCGTGCCCATGGCCTCGGTGGTGCGCGGCAAGTTGACATTGGCCGCGCGCGCGACCACATAGCGCACCAGGCCGCTGCAATCGAAGCCGGCATCCGGCGTATTGCCACCGTAGCGGTACGGGGTGCCGACCAGCGACATCGCCTGGATCGAGATTTCCTCGAGCCCGGCGCTGGGATCGGTCATGGGCTTGCCGGGCGTACGCGGCAAGCTGCCATGGCGAGAGGGTGGGGAGCTGGCGCACGCTGCCAGCAGCAGTGCGGCGGCGCAGAGCAGCGGCAGGCCGGCCCGGGCAAGCGGGCCGGGTAGTGCGGAAGGACTGGAAGAACTACGGGTACGGCGTAATGGCATCGCTGGATTCCGGTCGCCGGCCTGCCGGCGCACCGGAAGCCTTGCCGCTACCAGCGTAGCTGGGCGTTGCGCGTACCGGTGCTGACCTTGATCGACTTGGCCTGGCCCTTGTAACTGGCCTCGATATTGTAGCTGCCTTCGGGCGCACGTATCAGGCAGCGAGGCCCGGCGGCACGGAAGCTTGCGACCTCCTGTTCGTCGCGCACCAGCTTGACCGCCACATCGGACAGGAACTCGCCCGCGGCGCCCTGCGTAAACAGGACGCCGATATTGAAATCCTTCTCGCGCGCGCTTAGCGCCTGGCGCTCGTCTTCGGCGACGCCGCCGCAGACATAGCTGACCGGACCCATGGTGCGGATCACCAGGTCGTCAGCCGCCGCGCGCGCCTGAGGCGGGCTGGTCAGGAACATGGCGGCGCCGATCAGCGCGGCCAGGCGGAGATGCTGCGGTTTCATCGACGCCTCCAGTGGGGATGCGGGACAACAAGCGGACCTGCGGACATCATAGCCGCATTGCGCTTGCCGCTCACGACAGCGGGCCCGGGCCCCTTCCGCATGGAAGGGTGCCCGGGCCCGCGGCCCGCGTCAGAGCACGTCGCCGGCGTGGTCGGCCAGGCGCGAGCGCTCGCCGCGCGCCAGTGTGATATGGCCGCTGTGGCTCCAGCCCTTGAAGCGGTCGACCACATAGGTCAGGCCCGACGAGCCTTCGGTCAGGTAGGGCGTGTCGATCTGCGCGATATTGCCCAGGCAGATGATCTTGGTGCCGGGGCCGGCGCGCGTCACCAGCGTCTTCATCTGCTTGGGCGTCAGGTTCTGCGCCTCGTCGATGATGACGAACTTGTTGACGAAGGTGCGGCCGCGCATGAAGTTCATGCTCTTGACCTTGATGCGCGAGCGAATCAGCTCCTGGGTTGCGGCGCGGCCCCAGTCGCCGGCGCTGTCGTCGCTCTTCTGCAGGACTTCGAGGTTGTCGTCGAACGCGCCCATCCACGGCTGCATCTTCTCTTCCTCGGTGCCGGGCAGGAAGCCGATGTCCTCGCCCACCGGCACGGTGGCGCGGGTGACGATGATCTCGTTGTAGAGCTTCTGGTCCAGCACCTGCTCCAGGCCCGCCGCCAGCGCCAGCAGCGTCTTGCCGGTACCGGCCTGGCCCAGCAGCGTGACGAAGTCGATGTCCGGGTTCATCAGCAGGTTGAGCGCGAAGTTCTGCTCGCGGTTGCGCGCGGTCACGCTCCACACGTTGTTCTTGTGGTGCGTGTAGTCCTTCAGGGTCTGCAGCAGCGCGGTCTTGCCGTTGATCTCCTTGACCTGCCCATACAGCGGCAGGCTGCCGTCCACCGGTTCGAGGTAGACGAACTGGTTGACCAGGAACGACGGCACCAGCGGGCCGGTGAGCCGGTAGAACATGGCGCCGGACTTGGGGTCCTGCCAGCTTTCGACGCCCTTGCCGTGCTTGGCCCAGAAGTCGCCGGGCAGCTGCATCACGCCCGCGTAGAGCAGGTCCTTGTCCTCGAGGACCTGGTCGTTGAAGTAGTCTTCGGCCGGCAGGCCCAGTGCGCGCGCCTTGATGCGCATGTTGATGTCTTTCGACACCAGCACCACCTGGCGCTCGGGATACTGCTGCTGCAGCGCGCTGACCACGCCCAGGATCTGGTTGTCGGCCTTGCCCTGCGGCAGCCCCTCCGGCAGCTTGATGTCATTCAGGCGCGTCTGGAAGAACAGCTTGCCCTGCGCGTCGCGGTTGCCCAGGCTGGCCAGCGACAGGCCTTCGTCGAGCACGCCGTCGGTGCCGCCCACCAGCGAATCGAGCGTGCGGCTGACCATGCGCGCGTTGCGCGCGACTTCGCTCATGCCCTTCTTGTGGTTGTCCAGCTCTTCGAGCGTCATCATCGGCAGGTAGATGTCGTGCTCTTCGAAGCGGAACAGCGAGGCCGGGTCGTGCATCAGCACGTTGGTGTCGAGCACGAACAGCTTGCTCGGGCCTTCGGCCTTGCGCGCGCGGCGCGTGGTGCCGGTCGAAGGCTTGACCAGGCTCACCGGCGCGGCGGTGACGGCCGGCGTCGATACGGCGGGCGTCTCGGTGCTGCGGGCGCGGGTGCCGCCGGCGGCGCGGGCCTTGACTTCAGGCACCTGCGTGTCGCCGGTTTCCAGCAATGCCACGCGCTCGAGCGCCGGCACAGGTTTCTTGCCCTGTGTGGCGGCTTTGGCCTTAGGCACCGCGGAGACCGGAGCAAACTCGCTCGGGTCCAGCAATTGGGCAGGCTTGGCGGGCATGGTAGGCAGCGGCATGCTTGGCTTTCCTTTCAGGGGGACAAGAAGGGGGCGGGGATGTCCGGTACGCGGCGCCGCGCGATCTCTTCAGCGTGCGACGGGTTCGGGGCGGCGTGGCGGACCCAGGCCGGGGCATGCATGCGCGCGGCGCCCGGCGCGGACAACCATGAGGACAGACGTGGCTGCAAACAAAAAAGCCGCCATGCCTGCAGAACAGGGTTGGCGGCTCTTGGGCGGACTGCCGACATGGCAGGTCCGCTACCGGCCTGTGGCATGAAGCGCCTGGGCCGGGGAGTCGAAACAGCGTGGCATCCGGAATCTGAACTCATTACGGGCCAATGTATCTGAAGGCTTTGGGTTTGGCAATTGGGTTTGCCAACGTTTGCCACGACGCGTCCGGATCGGTGCCGTTACGGGCAACGCCAACGCTGCGGCGACGCTTCAGATGGCGCGCACCATCTCCAGCACTTCGTCGACGTGGTTGGGCACCTTGATGCCGCGCAGCTCGTGTCGCAGGATGCCCTTGCCGTCGATGACAAAGGTGCTGCGCTCGATGCCGCGGTGCTCCTTGCCATACAGCTTTTTCATCTTTATGACATCGAACAATGTGCACACATTTTCGTCGGCATCGGAGATCAGTTCGAACGGCAGTTCCAGCTTGGCCTTGAAGTTTTCATGCGAGCGCAGGCTGTCGCGCGAGATGCCGAACACGTGCACGCCGGCCTTCTCGAAATCCTCGTACTGGTCGCGGAAGTTCATTGCCTCGGTGGTGCAGCCCGGCGTGTTGTCCTTCGGGTAGAAGTACAGCACCACCGTCTTGCCGCGGTAGTCGGCCAGGCGGAAGGTGGCGTCGCCGGTCATCGGCGCGCTGAAGTCGGGGGTGGCCTTGTTGAGACTGACGGTCATGCTTGTGGCTCCTTGGGGGAGGGGCAGGGGATCGGTGAGATCGTTGGAATCGGGAGAGGGGCTGCCGCCTCAGCGCGAACAGATTGGGGCGCCTCGCGCGGACTTCAAGCGTGGCGACTGCTCAACTTTCGCCGGGGGCCGCGTCAGGCGGCCTCGGGCTCGAGCAGCAGCACCGCCGCCACCTTGCGGCCCTCGGCCATCAGGATGTTGTAGGTGCGGCAGGCGGCCTGCATGTCCATGGCGTCGACGCCAACATGGCGGCGCGCCAGTGATGCGGTCAGGCGCGGGTGCGGAAAGCGCAGCCGCGAGCCGGTGCCGAGCAGCACCACTTCGGCTCCCAGTTCGGACAGCTGCTCGAAATGCGCAGGCTCCAGGTCTTCGAAACGGTCGACTGGCCAGGGCCGCACTTCGCCCTCCGGCATGACCAGCACCGACCTGGTATGGCGCACGAGGTTGATTTCGATATACCCGGGCCCGTAGGCCGTGACGGTGTTGAGCGACTGGGGCTGGTCGGCGTGGAGTTTCACTTGGGGGTCTCGGCGGTGGCCGGCGCGGGCTGGCGGGCGGGTCCGCGGAGCGGAAGGCCGGCGGGCCGGGCGGGCAGTGGATGGACGACAGCGGGCAGGCGACCGCGGTGCGCGCGGACAGCGCACGCTGCAATGCAAGAATCCCTGCCGAAGTCTGTCATAATCCGATAAATTATAGCTTTTGCCTTCCTGTCTGCCACGTTTGCGTTGCATCGCAGCGGACGGCGCCTCCGCATTCTTTCAGATTCTGTCAGATCGCCCCGATTCCCAGTCCGGTGCCGCCGACGCGGCACGCCACGCTTGCCCGACATCGCCGTGAAACCCATCCAGAAATCCAACAAGCTCAATAACGTTTGCTACGACATCCGCGGGCCGGTGCTGGAAAAGGCCAAGCAGATGGAGGAAGAAGGGCACAAGATCATCAAGCTGAATATCGGCAACCTGGCCGTATTCGGTTTTGACGCGCCGGAAGAGATTCAGCAGGACATGATGCGAAACCTGCCGAATTCGGCAGGTTATTCCGATTCCAAGGGCATTTTCGCCGCGCGCAAGGCGATCATGCACTATACCCAGCAAAAAAATATCGAAGGCGTCGGCCTGGACGATATCTATGTGGGCAACGGCGCCTCCGAGCTGATCGTGATGGCCGTCAACGCGCTGCTCAATACCGGCGACGAAGTGCTGGTGCCGGCGCCGGACTACCCGCTGTGGACCGCCGCGGTCAGCCTGTCGGGCGGCACGCCAGTGCACTACATCTGCGACGAGTCCAACGCGTGGATGCCCGATCCGGCCGATATCCGCGCGCGCATCACGCCGCATACCAAGGCCATCGTCATCATCAACCCGAACAACCCCACCGGGGCCCTGTATTCGGATGAGCTGCTGCGCGAGATCGTCGCGATCGCGCGCGAGCACGGCCTGATCATCTTTGCCGACGAGATCTACGACAAGGTCCTGTACGACGGCAACACCCACACCTCGATCGCCTCGCTGTCGACCGACGTGCTGACGGTGACCTTCAACGGCCTGTCGAAGAACTACCGCTCGTGCGGCTACCGCGCCGGCTGGATGGTGGTGTCGGGCGACAAGCGCCCGGCCATCGACTACATCGAAGGCCTGAACATGCTGTCGTCGATGCGCCTGTGCGCCAACGTGCCGGGCCAGTGGGCGATCCAGACCGCGCTGGGCGGCTACCAGAGCATCAACGACCTGGTCGCCGAAGGCGGGCGCCTGCGCCGCCAGCGCGACCTGGCCTACGAACTGATCACCGCGATTCCGGGCGTGACCTGCGTCAAGCCCAAGGCGGCGCTGTACCTGTTCCCGAAGCTGGACCTGTCGATGTACCCCGTGCAGGACGACCAGGAGTTCATCTATGAACTGCTGCAGGAGTCCAAGGTGCTGCTGGTGCAGGGCTCCGGTTTCAACTGGGCCCGGCCCGACCATTTCCGCATCGTGTTCCTGCCGCACGAGGAAGACCTGCGCGAGGCCATCGGCCGCATCGCGCGCTTCCTCGAGGCCTACCGAAAACGCCACGGCAAGGCAGCGGCCTGATCCGGCCGGCCGCGCCGCAACCCATCCTTAGCAACTCAGAAGATTTGTCCATGAACCCCATCAAAGTTGGCCTGCTCGGCATCGGTACCGTCGGTAGCGGCACGTTCAACGTGCTCAAGCGCAACCAGGAAGAAATTCGTCGCCGCGCCGGCCGCGGCATCGAGATTGCCGTGGTGGCCGATCTCAACACCGAACGCGCGCGCGAACTTACCAACGGGGAAGTGGAAGTCGTCAGCGATGCCAACGCGGTGGTCAACCGCCCCGACATCGATATCGTCATCGAACTGATCGGCGGCTACGGCATTGCGCGCGAGCTGGTGCTCAAGGCGATCGAGAACGGCAAGCACGTGGTCACCGCCAACAAGGCGCTGCTGGCCGTGCACGGCAACGAGATCTTCGAGGCCGCGCGCAAGAAGGGCGTGATCGTCGCGTTCGAGGCCGCGGTGGCCGGCGGCATCCCCATCATCAAGGCGCTGCGCGAAGGCCTGACCGCCAACCGCATCCAGTGGATCGCCGGCATCATCAACGGCACCACCAACTTCATCCTGTCCGAGATGCGCGACAAGGGCCTGGATTTCGACGTGGTCCTGAAGGAAGCGCAGCAGCTGGGCTATGCCGAGGCCGACCCGACCTTCGACATCGAGGGCGTCGACGCCGCGCACAAGGTCACGCTGATGAGCGCGATCGCCTTCGGCATGCCGGTGCAGTTCGACAAGGCCCACGTCGAAGGCATCACCAGGCTGTCGGCCACCGACATCAAGTATGCCGAGGAACTGGGCTACCGCATCAAGCTGCTCGGCATCACCCGCCGCCGCGACGACGGCGTCGAGCTGCGCGTGCATCCGACGCTGGTGCCGGCCACGCGCCTGATCGCCAATGTGGAAGGCGCGATGAACGCGGTGCTGGTGCAGGGCGATGCCGTGGGCGCGACGCTCTACTACGGCAAGGGCGCCGGCGCCGAGCCGACCGCCTCGGCAGTGATCGCCGACCTGGTCGACGTGACCCGCCTGCACACGGCCGACCCCGAGCATCGCGTGCCGCACCTGGCGTTCCAGCCGGACGAGCTGTCGAGCGTGCCGGTGCTGCCGATCGAAGAGATCAACAGCTCGTACTACCTGCGCATGCGCGTGTCCGACGAGACCGGCGTGCTGGCCGAGATCACGCGCATCCTGGCCGAGGGCGGGATCTCGATCGACGCCATGCTGCAGAAGGAATCGCGTGAAGGCGAGCCGCAGACCGACATCATCATCCTGACCCACATCACGCGCGAGAAGCACGTCAACGCCGCCATCGCCAAGATCGAGGCACTGCCCACGGTGCTGTCCGCGGTGACGCGCCTGCGCATGGAAGAACTGAACTAAGGGCCGGACCGGACCATTGTCATGAAATACCAGTCGACCCGCGGCCACGAGATGCCGCAATCGTTTTCCGAGATCCTGCTGGGCGGCCTGGCGCCGGACGGCGGCCTGTACCTGCCCGCGCAGTATCCGCAGGTCACGGCCGATGAGCTGGAAGCATGGCGCAAGCTCCCGTATGCCGACCTGGCCTACGAGATCCTGCGCAAGTTCTGCGACGACATTCCGGCTGAAGACCTGCGCGCGCTGACGCGCAAGACTTACACCGCCGAGGTGTATTGCAACGCGCGCGCAGGCGACAACACCGCCGACATCACGCCGCTGCGCACGCTGGGCGAGGAAGGCGGCACCAGGCTGCAGCTGCTGGGCCTGTCCAACGGCCCGACGCTGGCCTTCAAGGACATGGCGATGCAGCTGCTCGGCAACCTGTTCGAGTACGCGCTGGCGCGCGCCGGGCAGGAGCTGAACATCCTGGGCGCCACCTCCGGCGATACCGGCAGCGCGGCCGAATACGCGATGCGCGGCAAGCGCGGCATCCGCGTCTTCATGCTGAGCCCGCACCGCAAGATGAGCGCGTTCCAGACCGCGCAGATGTTCAGCCTGCAGGACCCGAACATCTTCAACATCGCCATCGACGGCGTGTTCGACGACGCCCAGGACATCGTCAAGGCGGTCTCGAACGACCACGCCTTCAAGGCGCGCCAGAAGATCGGCACGGTCAACTCGATCAACTGGGCGCGCGTGGTGGCCCAGGTGGTGTACTACTTCAAGGGCTGGCTGCTGGCGACCGACGGTCCCGGCCAGAAGGTCTCGTTCTGCGTGCCGTCGGGCAACTTCGGCAACGTCTGCGCCGGCCATATCGCGCGCATGATGGGCCTGCCGATCGACAAGCTGGTAGTCGCCACCAACGAGAACGACGTGCTCGACGAGTTCTTCCGCACCGGCGCCTACCGCGTGCGCAAGTCGGCCGAGACCTACCATACCTCCAGTCCGAGCATGGACATCTCCAAGGCCTCGAACTTCGAGCGCTTCGTGTTCGACCTGCTGGGGCAGGACGCCGGCAAGCTGGCGGCGCTGTTCCGCGACGTGGAAGAGCAGGGCGGCTTCGACCTGGCCGGCACGCCGGAATTCGACCGCATCCGCGAGTTCGGCTTTGTCTCGGGCCGCAGCACGCACGAGGACCGGCTGGCGACCATCCGCGACCTGTCGTCGCGCTATGGCATCACCATCGATACCCATACCGCCGACGGCATCAAGGTGGCGCGCGAGCATCTCAGCGCCGGCGTGCCGATGGTGGTGCTGGAAACCGCGCTGCCGGCCAAGTTTGCCGACACCATCCGCGAAGCGCTCGGCCACGAGCCGGAGCGCCCGGCGAAGTTCGAGGGCATCGAGAGCCTGCCGCAGCGCTTCGAGGTGATGCCGGCGGACGCCGCGCAGGTGAAGGCCTATATCGCCCGCCACACCGGCCTGTAAGCGCGCAGGGGCGCGGACGTGGTGCGGCGCCGCCGCGTGCCGGGTCCCGCCCAACTCGCTACAATCAGGCTGCGGGCCCGATCCACGGTCCCCGGATTGCCAGCCCCGCGCGCGGGTGCCGGCAGTGCGCGGGCCGTTTTTCGTGGGCCAACCCTTTCGCACATCGCACCATGACCCAAGCCGCAGCACCTTCCCGTCCCCCGATGCTGACCATGGCCCAGGCGCTCGACGCGCTGCTTGGTGCCGCCCGGCCGCTGGCGCAGGCCGAGTCGATCGACACGCTCGCCGCCAACGGCCGCGTGCTGGCCGCGCCGGTGACAAGCACGCTGCGCGTGCCGCCGGCCGACAATACCTCGATGGATGGCTACGCTCTGCGCGCGGCCGAGGTCCCGGTCGCGGGCACGCGGCTGCGCGTGTCGCAACGGATTCCCGCCGGCCATGTCGGCACCGCGCTGGAGCCGGGCACCGCGGCGCGCATCTTCACCGGCGGGCTGATCCCGCCCGGCGCCGATGCCGTGGTGATGCAGGAGCAATGCACGGCCGAGGGCGACGACGTGATCGTCAACCACGTGCCGCAGTCCGGCGAATGGGTGCGGCGCGCCGGCGAGGATATCGAAGCCGGCAGCGTGATCCTGGCGGCCGGCAAGCGGCTGACGCCGCAGGCGCTGGGGCTGGCCGCGTCGGTCGGCCAGGCGCAGCTGGAGGTGGTGCGACGCGTGCGCGTCGCGGTGTTCTTCACCGGCGACGAACTGGCGATGCCGGGCGAGCCGCTCAAGCCGGGCGCGATCTACAACTCCAACCGTTTCACGCTGCGCGGCCTGCTGGAGAACCTGGGCTGCGAGATCAGCGACTTCGGCATCGTGCCCGATACGCTGGCCGCGACGCGCGAGACGCTGCGCCGCGCGGCGCAGGGTCATGACCTGATCATTACCTCGGGCGGCGTCTCGGTCGGCGAGGAAGACCATATCAAGCCCGCGGTCGAGGCCGAGGGGCGGCTCGATATGTGGCAGATCGCGATCAAGCCGGGCAAGCCGCTGGCGTTCGGGCAGGTCGGCAGCGGCAGCGAGCCGGCGTTTTTCCTGGGCTTGCCGGGCAACCCCGTGTCCAGCTTCGTAACCTTCCTGCTGTTCGTGCGCCCGTTCATCCTGCGCCTGCAGGGCGTGGCCGAGGTCACGCCGCGGCGCCTGCCGCTGCGCGCCGATTTCGCGCTGAACAAGGGCGACCGCCGCAACGAGTTCCTGCGCGCGCGGCTCAACGCCGAGGGCGGGCTGGACCTGTTCCCCAACCAGAGCTCGGGCGTGCTGACCTCCACCGTCTGGGGCGATGGCCTGATCGACAATCCGCCCAACCAGGCGATCGCGCGCGGCGACACCGTGCAGTTCATTCCGTTTGACGGCCTGCTCGCGTAGCGGCCGGCATGACCAGGAAGCAGAAGGCAGCAATGATCATCGAACTCCGATTCTTTGCCAGCGTGCGCGAGCAGCTCGGCGTGTCCGCCGAGCGCGCCGACGTGCCGCCCGAGGTGCGCACCGTCGGCGCGCTGCGCCAGTGGCTGCGGCAGCGCGGCGGGGCCTGGGCCGAGACCCTGGCCGAGGGCCGCGCGCTGCGCATGGCGGTCGACCACGCCGTGGCCCGCGCCGATACCGCGCTCGCCGAAGGCTGCGAAGTCGCGTTTTTCCCGCCCGTGACCGGAGGCTGAGATGAGCGTCAGGGTGCAGCGTGAGGATTTCGATCTCGGCGCCGAAGTCGCGGCGCTGCGCGCCGATAACCCGCAGGTCGGCGCCGTGGCCAGCTTTATCGGCACCGTGCGCGACGTCAGCGAGGGCAGCGCCGTCAGCGCGATGGAGCTGGAGCATTACCCGGGCATGACCGAGAAGGCGCTGGCGCAGATCGAGGCGGCGGCGTGCGCGCGCTGGGAACTGCTGGGCGTCACCATCATCCATCGCGTCGGCCCGCTGCTGCCGCTGGACCAGATCGTGCTGGTCGCGGTGGCATCGAAGCACCGCGGCAATGCCTTCGCCGCGTGCGAATTCATCATGGACTACCTCAAGTCCGAAGCGCCGTTCTGGAAGAAGGAAGAAACGCCGGAGGGCGCGCGCTGGGTCGATGCACGGGTGACCGATGAAGACGCGCTGAAGCGCTGGGGCATCCAGTCGATCAACGCCAGCGGCGAGGACCAGCCCTGATGGGGCCGTTGGGGTTTGTCGCCGTCGGTGTCGGCGCCGCGGCGGGGGCATGGCTGCGCTGGGGATTCTCGGTGCTGTGGAATGCCATCAATCCGGCGATGCCGTACGGCACGCTCGCGGCCAACCTGCTGGGCGGCTACCTGATCGGGCTGGCGGTCGGCTTCTTCGATACCCATGCCGGCCTGCCGCCGGAATGGCGCCTGCTGGCCATCACCGGCTTCCTCGGCGGGCTGACCACGTTCTCGACGTTCTCGAGCGAGGTCGTGGCCAACCTGATCGCCGGCGACTACGGCTGGGCGGCGATGCACCTGCTGCTGCATCTCGGCGGCTCGTTGCTGCTGACCGCCCTGGGGCTCTGGACCTATCGCATGCTGGCCTGACCGGCGTCCCGGATCAGGGCCAGCAGCGCGGCGTTGAAGGCCTGTGCCTGCTCCATATGCGGGCTGTGGCCGGCGCCGGCCACCACGCTGTACCCCGCCGCCGGGTGCAAGGCCCGCGTGGCCATGCCCACCGCCGGCGCATACAGCCGGCTCGACTCCCCATACAGATGGAACAGCGGCAGGCGCGCCGCGCGCAGCGTGTCGCGGAAATCCTGCCGCGCCATGTCTTCCCACAAGCTGGCCAGCGCCGAGGCATCGCACTGCTGCGCCATGTGCGCGATCCGCTGCGTCGCCGCTGCCTCCGGACGCCGGCCTGCGGCCCACAAGCCTGATGCCACCGACGGCGCCAGCCGGGGCCAGTCGGCGCGGACCCGCTCTGCCATCTGCCGGGCATGGGCCGGTTCGTAATGGCCGTGCAGCCCATGCGGCCAGCCCTGATCAGTGACCATGCGGGGCGTCATGTCGATGCTGCCGACCGCCGCGAGCGGCAGTTGCGGCTGGTCGCGCAGCAGCGCCCAGGCCACCATCGCGCCCATCGACCAGCCCGCCACCACCACGTCAGCCAGCCCGAGGTGCCCGACCAGCGCGGCCACGTCGCACGCAAGCGCCGCGACGGTCGCGCCCGCGCGCTGCCGCGACAGGCCATGCCCGGCATGGTCGGGGGCGATCACGCGGAAGCCCGCCAGCGCCAGCGCGCGCTGTCCGTCAAAGGCCGCGCCATTGACCGACCAGCCGTGCAGCAGCAGCAGGGGCCGTCCCTGGCCAACCTCGCGCCAGCCGGGCAGGGCGCCGCGCGCCGGATGGAGCGCATAAGGCGGCGCGGCGGGGCTGGCAGGTATCGGATCGGAAGCGTCCAACGGCGTGTCTCGGCTGGCTGGAGGGGTAAAAGATTCCCGGGCTGCCGCACGGGGTGAGGGTGCCCCTCTATTGACATCCACGCTGGGCAATTTATACGATGAAACATGAATCAGATATCAGGTTTTGCCTGAATGTCGGTTCCGGGCGACGGCAAGTGGGCGGGAGGGGCGAGGAGGCGCCTGCCGACAACCTGCCGGCGCCGGCAAAACAGGCAGCGGTCGGCATTTCCATGACAAGGCGCGCAGCGCCACCGGAGACAAGATGTCCACCACCCAGACTGGCGACACCGGCATAGCCGACGTCGACGCCACCGGCCCGGCCGGCGGCATGGGCCCGCCCAAGACCGCGCGCGGGCAGAAGACACGCGAGGCGCTGCTGCGCGCCGCCGAGAAAGTGTTTGGCGAGAAGGGCTACTACGCCGCGTCGATCTCAGAGATCACGCAGGAAGCCAAGGTGGCGATGGGCACCTTCTACCTGTACTTCAAGGACAAGGAAGACATCTTCCGCGCGCTGGTCGCGCACATGCTGGAACTGGTGCGCGCGCACCTGCGCAAGCACGTGGCCGCCGCCGAAACCCAGATGGAGGCCGAGCGCCTGGGCCTGAAGGCGTTCCTGTCCTTCGTTTCGCGCCACAAGAACCTGTACCGGATCGTGCTGGATTCTTACTCGGTCGACGAGACCATCTACAGCAGCTATTTCCAGGTGTTCGCCGAGCTCTACAGCCGGCGCCTGACCCGTGCCGAAGAGCAGGGCGAAATCGTGCCCGGCGATGCCGAGGTGCGCGCCTGGTGCCTGATCGGCATCAGCAATTTTCTCGGCATGCGCTATGCGCGCTGGAAGCGTCCGCCGTCGATGGAGAAGGTCGTCGACACCGCGTTCGACCTGATCGCGCATGGCCTGCAGCCGCGCCAGACGCGATAGGCGCCGATAGCACAGTACCGGCCCGCATGCGCCGCCAGCCGGCATGCCACGCAGTTGCAGCAGGTTTCATCCCTACAAACACAAACGAGACCGAACCCAGGAGACCGCAATGCATCGCAACCCCCACGCCCTACGCGCCCTGGCCCTGGCCGCCGCGCTGCTCGGCGCCGGCGCCGCGCTGGCCAAGGACATCCGCATCGCCCACGTCTACGACAAGACCGGCGCGCTCGAGGCCTATGCCAAGCAGACCCAGACCGGCCTGATGATGGGCCTGGAATACGCCACCAACGGCACCATGACCGTCAACGGCAACAAGCTGGTGGTGATCGAGAAGGACACGCAGGGCAAGCCTGACGTGGCCAAGGCGCAGCTGGCCGCGGCCTACAGCGACGACCGCGCCGACATCGCGGTGGGCCCGACGTCGTCCGGCACGGCGCTGGCGATGCTGCCGGTGGCCGAGGAATACAAGAAGGTGCTGCTGGTCGAGCCCGCCGTGGCCGACTCCATCACCGGCGACAAGTGGAACCGCTACATCTTCCGCACCGGCCGCAATTCGTCGCAGGACGCGATTTCGAATGCGGTGGCGCTGGACAAGCCGGGGGTGCAGATTGCCACGCTGGCGCAGGACTATGCCTTTGGCCGCGATGGCGTGAAGGCCTTCAAGGGGGCGCTGAAGAACGCGAAGATCGTGCATGAGGAATACCTGCCGACCAGCACCACGGACTTCACCGCCGGCGCGCAGCGGCTGTTCGATTCGCTCAAGGACAAGCCCGGCCGCAAGGTGATCTTCATCATCTGGGCCGGCGCCGGCAACCCGTTCAAGATCGCCGACCTGGACCCGAAACGCTACGGCATCGAGATCGCCACCGGCGGCAACATCCTGCCCGCGATGGCCAGCTACAAGAACTTTCCCGGCATGGAAGGGGCCACGTATTACTACTTCGGCATCCCCAAGAACAAGGCCAACGAGTGGCTGGTGTCCAACCACTACAGCAAGTTCAAGGCGCCGCCCGATTTCTTTACCGCCGGTGGCATGAGCGCGGGCATCGCGCTGGTCGAAGCCCTGAAGAAGACGCATGGCGATACCGGCACCGACAAGCTGATCGCGGCGATGGAAGGCATGTCGTTCGACACGCCCAAGGGCAGGATGACCTTCCGCAAGGAAGACCACCAGGCGATGCAGTCGATGTACCACTTCAAGATCAAGGTGGACCCGGCCTTTGCCTGGGGCGTGCCGGAGCTCGTGCGTGAGATCAGGCCCGAAGAAATGAATGTGCCCGTGCGCAACCACCGCTGATGGACGCGCCAGCCTCCTTCGCCAGGACCGCGCCGTCGCAGCCGGCGGGCCAGTCCGCTGGCGCGGCGGCGTCCGCATTGCGGCCGTTGCTGGAAACGCGCGGGCTCACCATCCGCTTTGGCGGCCACGTGGCCGTCAATGCGGTGTCGTGCGCGTTCCGGCCCGGCGAGCTGACCTGCATCGTCGGGCCCAACGGCGCCGGCAAGACCACGTATTTCAACCTGATCTCCGGACAGCTGCCGCCCACTGCCGGGCAGATCCTGCTCGACGGCGAGGACGTGACGCGCCTGCCGGTGTCGCAGAAGACCCGGCGCGGCATCGGCCGCGCGTTCCAGCTGACCAGCCTGTTCCCGCAGCTGTCGGTGCTGGAAAACGTGCGGCTGGCGGTGCAGGCGCGGCAGCAGCGCGGCATCGACCTGTTCTCGATGTGGTCGCGTCACCGCGACCTGCAGGCGCAGGCCATGGCCATCCTGGAACGCGTGGCGCTGGCCGGCAAGCGCCACCTGACGGTGGCGTCGCTGCCGCACGGCGACCAGCGCAAGCTGGAGGTCGGCATCTTGCTGGCGCTGCAGCCGCGCGTGTTCATGTTCGACGAGCCCACTGCGGGCATGAGCGTCGACGAAGTGCCGGTGATCCTGGACCTGATCCGCGAGATCCGCCAGGACCGCAGCAAGACCGTGCTGCTGGTCGAGCACAAGATGGACGTGGTGCGCTCGCTGGCCGACCGCATCATCGTGCTGCACAACGGCACGCTGGTGGCCGATGGCGATCCGGCCGGCGTGATCGCGTCGCCGGTGGTGCAGCAGGCCTACCTGGGCCTGCCGGAAGAGGAGGGCAGCCATGGCTGAGGCAACCACGGCGCAGCCGATCCTGCAGCTGCAGGACGTGCAGACCCATATCGGCCCGTACCACATCCTGCACGGCGTCAGCTTCGCGGTGCCGCGCGGCGGCGTGACCATGCTGCTGGGACGCAACGGCGCCGGCAAGACCACCACGCTGCGCACCATCATGGGCCTGTGGCAGGCCAGCGCCGGCACCGTCAGCTTCAACGGCGCCGATATCACGCGCCACGGCACGCCGGCGATCGCGCAGGCCGGCATTGCCTACGTGCCCGAGAACATGAGCGTGTTCTCCGACCTGACCGTGGCCGAGAACATGCGCCTCGCCGCCCGCACCGGCGCCATCGACGAACGCCGGCTGGACTGGGTGTTCCGCATGTTTCCGGCGCTGAAGACCTTCTGGCACCAGCGCGCGGGCGTGCTGTCGGGCGGGCAGAAGCAGATGCTGTCGGTGGCGCGCGCCATCATCGAGCCGCGCCAGCTGCTGATCGTCGACGAGCCGACCAAGGGGCTGGCGCCGGCGATCATCCAGAACATGATCCATGTGTTCCGCGAGCTGAAGCAGACCGAGGTGTCGATCCTGCTGGTGGAGCAGAACTTCCATATGGCGAAGTCGGTGGGCGATACGGTGGCGGTGATGGACGATGGCCGCACGGTGCATACCGGCGCGATGGCGGGGCTGGCGGAGGACGAGGCGCTGCAGCAGCGGCTGCTGGGGTTGTCGCTGGCGGCGCACCAGTAGGCCTTTGCGCTTGCGCAGGCCGGAGCACACAATCAGCACGAACAGACACATGACGACTTCATCAACCACCTTGCCGGCCGCAACCCCGGCCGCACCGCCCGGCGTCCGTCTCGACTGGACCCCGCTGGCGCTCGCGCCCTTGCTGATGCTGCTGGCCTTTCCGCTGGTCGGCAGCCCGTCGACCTGGCTCACGCTGACCATTGCCGGCCTGGCGATGGGGATGATCATCTTCGTGGTGTCGTCCGGGCTGACGCTGGTGTTCGGCCTGATGGACGTGCTCAACTTCGGCCATGGCGCATTCATCGCACTGGGCGCCTATGTCGCGGCCTCGGTGCTGCTGCCGCTGGCGGGCTGGGTCGAGGCCGACAGCCTGGCGCTGAACCTGTCGGTGTTCGCGCTGGCGATCGCCGCGGCGATGGTGGCCGCCGGCGCGGTCGGGCTGTTTTTCGAGCGCGTGGTGGTGCGTCCGGTCTACGGCCAGCATCTCAAGCAGATCCTGATCACGATGGGCGG
This sequence comes from Cupriavidus sp. WGlv3, assembly GCF_023952475.1. GTDB lineage: Bacteria > Pseudomonadota > Gammaproteobacteria > Burkholderiales > Burkholderiaceae > Cupriavidus > Cupriavidus phytorum. Next base: position 209,599 of record NZ_JALHRX010000005.1, on the reverse strand, counting down.
CATGATCGTGGCCGAGCAGCTGATCAAGGCGATCTGGGGCCCGGAAACCATCGCGCTGCAGGTGCCCACCACCTTCCGCGGCGCGGTGCTGCTGGGCGACGCGGCGATCGAGAAATACCGGCTGATCGCGATGGCGCTGGGGCTGGTGATCTTCATCGCCATGCTGCTGCTGCTCAACCGCACCCGCATCGGCCTGCTGATCCGCGCCGGGGTGGAGAACCGCGAGATGGTCGAGGCGCTGGGCTACCGCATCCGGCGCCTGTTCATCGGCGTGTTCGTGGTGGGCGCAGGGCTGGCCGGGCTGGGCGGCGTGCTGTGGGGGCTGTACCAGCAGAACATCACGGCGGCGATCGGGGCGCAGGTCAATGTGCTGATCTTCATCGTGATCATTATCGGCGGGCTGGGCTCAACCACCGGCTGCTTTGTCGGCGCGCTGCTGGTAGGGCTGATGGCCAACTACACCGGTTTCCTGTTCCCAAAGGTTGCGCTGTTCTCCAACATCCTGCTGATGATGCTGATCCTGCTGTGGCGCCCGCAAGGGCTGTTCCCGGTGGCGCGGCGCTGAGGGCAACGACCATGATCCGACTTCTCTCCGGCGACCTGCCGCGCAGCCGCGTGCTGGCGGCGCTGCTGCTGCTGATCCTGATTGCGCTGGCGTGCGCGCCGTTTGCGTTCCCCGGCGCGCGCGCGCTCAACATGGCGGCCAAGATCTGCATCTTCGTGGTGCTGGTGGCCAGCTATGACCTGCTGCTGGGCTATACCGGCATTGTCTCGTTTGCCCACACCATGTTCTTCGGCATCGGCGGCTATGGCGTGGCCATCGCCATGTCGCGCATGGAGCCGGGCTGGGGCGCATTGCTGGCCGGCACGGCCGGCGCGTTGGCCGTATCGGCGTTGCTGGCCTTTTTGATCGGGCTGTTCTCGCTGCGGGTGAGGGCGATCTTCTTCGCCATGATCACGCTGGCGGTGGCCACCGCCTTCGCCACGCTGGTATCGCAGCTGTCGGAATGGACCGGCGGCGAGGACGGGCTGACCTTCAAGGTGCCCGAGGTGCTGCGCCCCGGCTTTACGCCGGGCGACGCCGAATGGCTGGGCGTGCCGCTGAGCGGCAAGCTGCTCAGCTACTACCTGGTCTTCGCCGGCGCGCTGATGCTGTTCCTGGCACTCCTGCGCATCGTCAATTCGCCGTTCGGGCGGGTGCTGCAGGCAATCCGCGAGAACGATTTCCGCGCCGAGGCGATCGGCTACCGCACCGTGGTCTACCGCACGGTGTCGACGGTGCTGTCGGCGATGTTCGCCACGCTGGCGGGCGTGCTGATGGCAATCTGGTTGCGCTACAACGGCCCCGACACCTCGCTGTCGTTCGAGATCATGGTCGACATCCTGCTGATCGTGGTGATCGGCGGCATGGGCACGCTCTACGGCGCGGTGATCGGCACCGTGCTGTTCCTGCTGGCGCAGACCTACCTGCAGGATGTGATGAAGCTGGCCAGCGACGGCACCGCCGCGCTGCCGCTGCTGTCGGCGCTGCTGCATCCGGACCGCTGGCTGCTATGGCTGGGACTGCTGTTCGTGCTGAGCGTCTATTATTTCCCGCAGGGCGTGGTGGGCCGGCTGCGCGGCAGCGGGCCGGTCCAGGACATCGCCAGCTGAGCGGAGGCTAGCCCATGTACGTGATCGACTGGCTGCACCGGAACGCGCAGCATTGCCCCGACAAGGTCGCGCTGGTGGACGTGGAGAGCGGCCGCCACGTGACCTATCGCCACGTCGACGAGCGCGCCAGCCGCTTTGCCGAATACCTGCGCGACCATCTGCGCCTGGCACCGGGCACGCGCGTGGCGGTGCTGGCGCACAACAGCTCGGACTATCTCGAGATGCTGTATGGCTGCGCCAAGGCCGGCATGGTGATGGTGTGCCTGAACTGGCGCCTGCCCGCGGCCGAACTGCTGCCGATCCTGCACGACTGCACGCCGCAAGTGCTGGTGGCTGGCGACGGCTTCCTCGGCGTGGCGGCGGAACTGGCCCGCGCCATGCCGTTGCGCGCGGTGCTGCACCTGGCCGATGACGAGGCCGCCGACGTGCCCGGCGGCTGGACCGAATACGAGGCCGTGCTCGATGCCGCGTCCGGCCGCATCATCGAGATGCCGTGCCGCGACGAGAGCGAAGTCTGGCACCTGCTGTACACCTCCGGCACCACCGGCAAGCCCAAGGGCGTGATCCAGACCTACGGCATGGTTTTCTTCAACGCCGTCAACGCGATGCTGGCCAACCAGATCACGCGCGACGACGTGTTCCTCAACGTGCTGCCGTTCTTCCATACCGGCGGCCTGAACCTGTACGCCAACCCGGTGCTGCACGCCGGCGGCACGGTGCACATCATGCGGCAGTTCGAGCCGCAGGCCGTGCTGGACCGGCTCGACCGCCGCAGCGGCGCGGGCATCACCATGTTCTTCGCGGTGCCGTCGGTGTACCTGTTCCTGAGCCAGCATCCGCGCTTCGCGCAGGCGGACCTGTCCGGCGTGCGCAATATGGCGGCCGGCGGCTCGCCGGTGCCACGGCCACTGCTGGAAGCCTACCTGGCCAAGGGCGTGACCATCCGCTTCGGCTTCGGCATGACCGAGACCGGCCCCACGGTCTTCGTTTGCGACGAGGACACCGCGCGCCGCAAGCTCGGCAGCATCGGCAAGCCGGTGGGATCGATGCTGACCCGCATCGTCGATCCGCTCGGCGTGGACGTAGGCCCTGGCGAGCGCGGCGAACTGCTGATCAAGGGGCCGGGCGTGACGCCGGGCTACTGGAACCTGCCCGAGGCCACCGCGCAGGCGCTGCGCGACGGCTGGCTGCATTCCGGCGACATCGCCTATTGCGATGAGGACGGCGACTACTACATCGTCGACCGCGCCAAGGACATGTTCATCTCGGGCGGCGAGAACGTCTATCCGGCCGAGGTCGAGAACGTGCTGTTCCAGTTGCCGGGCGTGGCCGAGGCCGCGGTGATCGGCACGCCGGACCCACGCTGGGGCGAGGTCGGCATGGCGCTGGTGGTGCTGAGCCCGGGTGCCGCGCTGGACGCGGATGCCGTGATTGCCCACTGCAAGGCGCACCTGGCCGGCTACAAGGTGCCGCGCCAGGTGCGCTTTCTCGACGCGCTGCCGCGCACGCCGTCCGGCAAGGTGGAAAAGCACAAGCTGCGTGCGGACGTTGCCGGCAACAGCGGCTGAGGCGCGCACCAGTCCCCCAGGTTCGACGTTGTTCCCGTTGTTCGCGGTCGCAGTCCTTGCAATCCTTGCAGTCTTTCGCAGTCTCCCATCGACGTAGGTCTCGACGGCCCCGGCACGGGGCGATAGAAGGAGGTTGACATGCAATCCACGCAGCATTCGCCGCGGCGGCACCGCGGCCTCAGGCTCACGGCGCTGGCGGCGGCCGCATCGATGCTGGCCGCATGCGGCTCGGGCGACGACGACAACGGCAATGGCGGCAAGCCCAATGCCAAGCCCGCCTATATCGGCGCAGTCACCATCAGCAGCTACGACGGCGCCACCGACGACCTGCTGACCGCAGGCCTGGGCAAGGACGGCCTGGCCAGCAGCACGGCGCCACTGCCGCTCAACCCGGCCGCACCGACCGCGGCGGAACTGCGGCGCTATGCGATCTATACCAACTATCGCGCCATTGTCGACACCAGTGCCGGCGGCGGCTATGGCTCGCTCTATGGGCCCAACGTCGATGCGCAGGGCAATATCACCGCGTCGGAGGGCAAGGTCGCGGGCGTCGAGTACGTGGCCTACTCCGATGACGGCTCCGGCCAGCAGAACGTGACCATGCTGGTGCAGATACCGACCACGTTCAACCCCGCCACGCCATGCCTGATCACCGCGACCTCGTCCGGCTCGCGCGGGGTCTATGGTGCCATCGGCACCGGCGAATGGGGGCTGAAGCGCGGCTGCGCGGTGGCCTATACCGACAAGGGCACCGGCGCCGCACCGCATGACCTCGATACCGACACGGTGCCGCTGATCGACGGCACCCGCACCACGCGCGCGGCCGCCGGCAAGAACGCGCACTTCGCCGCGCCGGCAGGTGCCACCTCGCTGGCGGAATTCACCGCCGCCAACCCGCACCGGCTGGCGTTCAAGCACGCGCATTCGCAGCGCAACCCGGAGAAGGACTGGGGCAAGTTCACGCTGCAGGCGGTGGAGTTTGCGCTGTGGGCCATCAATGACCGCGTCGGCGCGGTGTCGGCCAACGGCACGCGCCAGCGCACGCTGGACCAGGACAAGGTGCTGGTGATCGCATCGAGCGTGTCCAATGGCGGCGGCGCCGCCGTGGCGGCCGCCGAGCAGGATGCCGGCGGCCTGATCGACGGCGTGGCGGTGGCCGAGCCCAACCTGAACATGCCGCCCAACACCGGCATCGTGGTGCGTCGCGGCGCGGCACAGGTGCCGGCCTCGGGCCTGACGCTGTACGACTACACCACCACCGCCAACCTGCTGCAGCACTGCGCCGGGCGCGCCACCGCGCTGACCCAGGCGCCGTTCTACACCAATCCCACCATGGCGCCGTTCTTCGCCGCGCGCTGCCAGACGCTGGCCGAGAAAGGGCTGGTCACCGGCGCCAACACCGACCAGCAGAGCGCCAGCGCGCTGCAGGCGCTGCGCGCCGCCGGCTGGGAAGCGGAATCGGACGACCTGCACCCGTCGCTGGCCGCGTTCGACGTGGCGGCCGCGATCTCGGTCACCTATGCCAACGCCTATGCGCAGGCCAGCGTGACCGACCGGCTGTGCGGCTACAGCTTTGCCGCCACGCTGACCGACCTGAAGCCCGCTGCGATCGCACCGGCGCCGCTGGCGTCGATGTACGCCACCGGCAACGGCATCCCGCCGCAGGCACCGGTCCAGCTGATCAACGACCGCGATCCGCAGCACGGGCCCTACCTGAACCTGCCGTCCGTGTCCGCCTCGACCCAGCGCGCCGACCTCAACTACGACGGCGCCAGCTGCCTGCGCAACCTGCTGACCGGATCCGATGCGGCGGCACTCGCGTTGCAGGCCGGCCAGGCGCTGACGCTGCGCAACGGCAACCTGCGCGGCAAGCCGGCGCTGATCGTGCATGGGCGCAGCGACGCGCTGCTGCCGGTCAACCATACCTCGCGCCCCTACCTGGGCCTGAACCGCCAGCAGGAGGGCGTGGCCAGCAAGCTGTCCTACGTGGAGGTCGAGAACGCACAGCATTTCGACGCCTTCATCGGCGTGGTGCCGGGCTACAGCAACCGCTATGTGCCGTTGCACGTCTACCTGAACCGGGCCCTCGACGCGGTCTACGACAACCTGACCGCGGGCAGGGCGCTGCCGCCGTCGCAGGTGGTGCGGACCACGCCGCGCGGCGGCACCTTCAACACCCCGGCGCCGGCGCTGCTGCCGTCCAACGTGCCGCCGTTCGCCGCCACGCCGGCACCCGGCAACGCCATCACCGTCACCGCCAATACCGTACAGGTGCCCGACTGATGCACGACGAACCGCCGCGCGTGCTGTCGCAGCGCGATTTCGACCGCTTCGCCGCGCTGTCGCGCGACGACAACCCGATCCATTGCGATCCGGCCTTTGCCCGTGGCACGCATTTCGGTGCCACGGTGGCGCACGGCATGTTGCTGTTCTCGCTGCTGTGCGCGCATGGCGCGCGGCAACTGCCGCGGCCGGCCTTGCCGGTCGCGCAGACGCTGATGTTCCCGGCGCCGGCGTTCGTTGGCGATGCGGTGCGGTTTGCGCTGTCTGCGCAGCCCGCGCCCGCCGGGCTTGCCGCCTGCGCCACCACGGTGAGCTGTGCGGCCGGGGCGGGCCAGGCGCCGCGGGTGACGGCCGTGGGCGAGTCGCGCTGGCTGACGGACGCGAGTCCAGCGGCACTGGCCGGCCAGTCAGCCGGAGCGCACCCGGTTGCGCAGGACGGCGACGCGGCCCTGTACGGCCTGCGTCCGGGCCAGCAGGCGAGCGCGGTACGGGCCTTCACCGCGGCGGACCTGGACGAGTACATCGCGCTCACTGAAGACCACAACCCGTTCCACGCCGATGCGGGCTTTGCCCGCGCGCGGGGCTTCGCCGGGCCGCTGGTGCCGCTGCCGCTGCTGGCCGGCATGTTCTCGGACCTGCTCGGCACCCGGCTGCCCGGGCGCGGCACCGGGTGGATGAAGCAGTCGCTGCGGCTGGCGGCGCCGGCGTGGCTGGACGAGCCGCTGACGGCGCGGGTGCGCATCGTGCGGCTGCGCGCGGACAAGGATCTGGTCAACCTGGCCAGCGTGGTCACCGGCGCGGACGGCCGGGTGGTGGTGCGGGGCGAGTCGCTGGTGCTAGTGCGCAACCTCGCCGACAAGGCCGCAGACCGCGCCGCGTAGTCCCCACGCGTATCGCTGGCATCACATGCCGCCGCGACAGCGCGCCCGCGCCGCGCAACGCCGGAGAGCGCGATTCCGTGCGGAATGCGGCCTTGAAATGTCACGGCAAAGCCTTATCTTTCGGTATGACATCGAGTGTCCGGCAGGGCATACGGGCGCGCCGGCAACCGCCGCCGGCGCCAGCGCCCGCGCATCAGGACACGACCTATCCGAGAGAGGGAATCCTTATGCGTCTTGACAAGCTGACCACCCGGTTCCAGGAAGCGCTGGCTGATGCGCAAAGCCTGGCGCTGGCCAACGACAACCAGTACATCGATCCGCAGCACGTGCTGCGCGCCCTGCTGGCGCAGGACGACGGCGCCGCCAAGGCGCTGCTGGCGCGCGCCGGCGCCAACGTGCAGGGCCTGCAGACCGCGCTGGACGCGGCCATCAAGCGCCTGCCGCAGGTACAGGGCACCAGCGAGGTCCAGATCGGCCGCGACCTGGTGAACCTGCTCAATGCCACCGAGAAGGAAGCAATCAAGCGCGGCGACCAGTTCATCGCCAGCGAGCTGTTCCTGCTCGCCGTCGCCGACGACAAGGGCGACGCCGGCCGGCTCGCGCGCGAGCACGGGCTTAACCGCAAGTCGCTGGAGTCGGCGATCCAGGCCGTGCGCGGCGGCGATTCGGTCAACAGCGCCGAGGCCGAAGGCCAGCGCGAGGCCCTGAAGAAATACACCATCGACCTGACCGAGCGCGCCCGCATCGGCAAGCTCGATCCCGTGATCGGCCGCGACGACGAGATCCGCCGCGCGATCCAGATCCTGCAGCGCCGCACCAAGAACAACCCGGTGCTGATCGGCGAGCCGGGCGTGGGCAAGACCGCCATCGTCGAAGGCCTGGCGCAGCGCATCGTCAACGGCGAGGTGCCCGAGAGCCTGAAGAACAAGCGCGTGCTGGTGCTGGACATGGCCGGCCTGCTGGCCGGCGCCAAGTATCGCGGCGAGTTCGAGGAACGCCTGAAGGCCGTGCTGAACGACGTTGCCAAGGACGAGGGCCAGACCATCGTCTTCATCGACGAGATCCATACCATGGTCGGCGCCGGCAAGGCCGAGGGCGCGATCGACGCGGGCAACATGCTCAAGCCGGCGCTGGCGCGCGGCGAGCTGCACTGCATCGGCGCGACCACGCTGGACGAATACCGCAAGTACATCGAGAAGGATGCCGCGCTCGAGCGCCGCTTCCAGAAGGTGCTGGTCGACGAGCCGAGCGTGGAGGCCACCATCGCCATCCTGCGCGGCCTGCAGGAAAAGTATGAACTGCACCACGGCGTCGAGATCACCGACCCGGCCATCGTCGCCGCGGCGGAGCTGTCGCATCGCTATATCACCGACCGCTTCCTGCCCGACAAGGCCATCGACCTGATCGACGAGGCCGCCGCGCGCATCAAGATGGAAATCGATTCCAAACCGGAGTCGATGGACAAGCTCGAGCGCCGCACCATCCAGCTGAAGATCGAGCGGGAGGCGGTCAAGAAAGAGACCGACGAAGCCTCGCTCAAGCGCCTGGAATTGATCGAGCAGGAGATCGCACGCCTGGAGAAGGAATACGCGGACCTGGATGAAATCTGGAAGGCCGAGAAGGGCGCCGCGCAGGGCACGGCCGCGCTGAAGGAAGAGATCGAGAAGGTCAAGCTCGAGATCGCCAAGCTGCAGCGCGAAGGCAAGCTCGACAAGGTCGCCGAGCTGCAATACGGCAAGCTGCCGGGCCTGGAAGGCAAGCTCAAGGCCGCGACCGACGCCGAGGCCAGCGAGCAGAAGCAGCCCAACAAGCTGCTGCGCACGCAGGTGGGCGCCGAGGAAATCGCCGAAGTGGTGAGCCGCGCCACCGGCATCCCGGTATCGAAGATGATGCAGGGCGAGCGCGAGAAGCTGCTGAAAATGGAGGAGCGCCTGCATGCGCGCGTGGTCGGCCAGGACGAGGCCGTGCGGCTGGTGTCCGACGCCATCCGCCGTTCGCGTGCCGGACTGGCGGACGAAAACAAGCCCTATGGCTCGTTCCTGTTCCTGGGCCCGACCGGCGTCGGCAAGACCGAGCTGTGCAAGGCGCTGGCCGAGTTCATGTTCGATTCCGAAGAGCACCTGATCCGCATCGACATGAGCGAGTTCATGGAGAAGCACAGCGTCAGCCGCCTGATCGGCGCGCCGCCGGGATACGTGGGCTACGAGGAAGGCGGCTACCTGACCGAGGCCGTGCGCCGCAAGCCGTACAGCGTGGTGCTGCTCGACGAGGTCGAGAAGGCCCACCCGGACGTCTTCAACGTGCTGCTGCAGGTGCTGGACGACGGCCGCCTGACCGATGGCCAGGGCCGCACGGTGGACTTCAAGAACACGGTGATCGTGATGACCTCCAACCTCGGTTCGCAGATCATCCAGGCGATGAGCGGCGAGCCGCAGGAAGCGATCAAGGGCGCGGTCTGGCAGGAAGTGCGCACGCATTTCCGGCCTGAATTCCTGAACCGGATCGATGAAGTGGTGGTGTTCCACGCGCTCGACCAGAAGAACATCGAGTCGATCGCGCGCATCCAGCTGCAGCGCCTGCAGGCCCGCCTGGCCCGCATGGACATGACGCTGGAGGTTACCGACCATGCGCTGGAGAAGATCGCCAGCGCGGGCTACGACCCGGTGTTCGGGGCGCGTCCGCTGAAGCGGGCGATCCAGCAGCAGATCGAGAACCCGGTGGCGCGGGCCATCCTCGAAGGCAAGTTTGCGGCCAAGGATGTGGTGCCGGTGGATTACGTCGACGGGGAGTTCACGTTCGGGCGGAAGCTGGACTGAGGCTGAGCGTCGCCTCCCCGCACACGGGGGAGGCGTGGACAAGCGTTGCCATGCACAATCCCTGCGCGCGAGCGCAGGGATTTTCTTTTTTTGGTCGCCGTGTAATGCGGTCCGCACCCGTGCAAATATTTCACGCGGCATTGGCGACGGCGCTACGGCAGCCAAGGGATTGCAGGGTGATGCCAAGTGGCACGCTTTTCGCGTTGCAGAAGGGTTGAGTTTCCGCACAAGGCGCTGCGTCCAACGCAGCCCCATCCCCCAGGAGCCCTTTATGAACGACAAGCCTTTCCTCACAGACGTCAAGACCCTGCGCGAGCGTGCCCGTCAGCACATCGACGAAGGGGCGGTGACCGCAGGCTACGCTGCCGACCGCGACACCGTGCTGAAGCTGCTCAACGACGCGCTGGCCACCGAAATCGTTTGCGTGCTGCGCTATCGCCGCCATTACTACATGGCCAAGGGGCCTAACTCGAAGAGCGTGGCCGATGAATTCCTGGCGCATTCGAATGAAGAGCAGGGCCATGCCGACCAGATTGCGGAGCGCATCGTGCAACTGGGCGGCGAGCCTGACTTTGCCCCGGACGGGCTGACCAGCCGCTCGCATGCGGAGTATGTGGCCGGCATCTCGCTGACCGACATGATCAAGGAAGACCTGGTAGCCGAGCGCATTGCCATCGACAGCTACCGGGAGATCATCCAGTTTTTGGGCGAGCGCGACCCGACTTCGCGCCGGCTGATGGAATCGATCCTGGCCGTGGAAGAGGAGCATGCCGACGAGATGGCGGACCTGCTGAGCCGGCAGGGCGGCGGCTGATGCGATTGCCGGGCACTTGATATGGGTCAAGCCGCGGCCGCGGCCGGGCCGATAAGATCTGCCCTGTCATGGAGATGCGGGGGCGCTCTTCATGACTTGTCTACCCGTTTCCAGAATGGAAACTTCGCCCGCACCGGTTTGCCGGTGCGGGCGTTTTCTTTTGGGCGTGCTGTTTGCGCCACTTAAGCGCACGGTCGGCGTTCCGCTGGCACCCCATCGCGGGTATGCCCATATTTCCGCCGGATCTTATGCAGAAAACGGCGAAGGATCGGCGAAACCCTTCGTTCCGTTCGGATTGCCCCGTCGGTAGTCTTGCTCCTGACACCAGCCCGCCCCGCCAGGCGGGCCACGCAAACAGGCGCACGGCGCATTCACGACACTGACGGGAGCAACACAAGATGATCCGCAAACTGGCCATCGGCCTGGCTGCGCTGGCAGCAATCAGCGCGGCGCAGAGCGCGAGCGCCGCCAACCTGCTGAACGTTTCCTACGATCCGACGCGCGAGCTGTATGTCGACGTCAACGCCGCCTTCGCCAAGGCCTGGAAGGCCCAGGGCGGCGACGCCGTGAATGTGCGCCAGTCGCACGGCGGCTCGGGCAAGCAGGCGCGCTCGGTGATCGACGGGCTCGACGCCGACGTGGTCACGCTGGCGCTGGGCTATGACATCGACGCCATCGCCGAGAAGGGCCTGATCAGGCCGGACTGGCAGAAGCGCCTGCCGCACAACGCCTCGCCATACACCTCGACCATCGTGTTCCTGGTGCGCAAGGGCAATCCCAAGGGCATCAAGGACTGGGGCGACCTGGTCAAGCCGGGGGTGCAGGTGATCACCCCCAACCCCAAGACCTCGGGCGGCGCGCGCTGGAACTACCTGGCGGCGTGGGGCTATGCGCTGCGCCAGCCGGGCGGCAACGACGCCAAGGCGCGCGACTTCGTCGGCGAACTGCTCAAGCATGTGCCAGTGCTGGATTCGGGCGCGCGCGGTGCGACCACGACCTTTGTCGAGCGTGGGCTGGGCGATGTGCTGATCGCGTGGGAGAACGAAGCGATCCTGGCAATCAAGGAGCTGGGCCCGGACAAGTTCGACATCGTCGCGCCGTCGGTGTCGATCCTGGCCGAGCCGCCGGTGGCGGTGGTCGACAAGGTGGTCGACAAGAAGGGCACGCGCAAGGCGGCCGAGGCCTACCTGCAGTTCCTGTACACCGAGGAAGGGCAGGAGATCGCGGCGAAGAACTACTACCGCCCGATCTCGCAGAAGGTCGCGGCCAAGTACGCCGCCAATTTCCCGAAGGTGAAGCTGTTCACCATCGACGAGGTGTTCGGCGGCTGGCAGAAGGCGCAGAAGACCCACTTCGCCGACGGCGGCTCGTTCGACCAGATCTACCAGCCCGGCAAGAAATAAGACCCCTGGACCGGCGCGCCGGGGCCGCGTGGGGCGGCCGCGGCGTCGACCGGTCCATCCGAACAAGGAAGCCCGATGTCCATCCTGACGCTCTCCGGCAGCCCGTCGGCCCAGTCCCGCTCAGGTCTCGTGCTGGCGCACCTGCGCACGGCGCTCGAGGCCGCCGGCGAACGCACCCGCCACCTCGACCTGCGCGACCTGCCCGCCGGCCCGCTACTGGCCGCACGCACGGACGACCCCGCCATCGATGCCGCCACGCGTGCGATGGCCGAGGCGCAGGTGGTGGTACTGGCCACGCCGGTCTACAAGGCCGCCTACAGCGGCTTGCTGAAGGCCTTCCTGGACCTGCTGCCGCAGACCGGGCTGCGCGACAAGATCGTGCTGCCGATCGCCACCGGCGGCAGCCTGGCGCATGCGCTGGCGATCGACTATGCGCTGCGGCCGGTCCTGGCCGCGCTCGGCTCGCGCCAGATCCTGCCCGGCATCTTTGCCGTGGACCAGCAGATCGAAGCGGTCGATGCCGCCGGCGCACGCCAGGCGCGCTTCGATGCCGCGCTGACGGCGCGGCTGGAGGAAGGCGTGCTGCGCGTGCGCGATGCGCTCGCGCATGCCCGCATCGAAGTGCCGCTCGACGTGGTGCCCGGCGCCCATGTCCGCCGCGCCGCCGCGATCGCGGTGGCCGAGCGATGTTCCGCCTGAACTGATGGCTTGACTGTAGTGGCGCCGGCCAGACCGGCGCAACGGCAGCGACGCGATGCCACCCGCCACGCGGGGCCGGCAGGGCGGCGTGCTGCCGCAACCATCCCGGACATCGATCTGGCCCGCAGCACATCGTCGCGGGCCATGGAGGACTTCACATGACAACGACCAACCCGCTGCGCACGGCAAGTCAGCGCCGCCGACTCATCACCGCAGCGCTGGTGCTTGCCACTGGCCTGGCCTACGGGATTCTGCCCGGCCACGCCGAAGCACAATCGAACCATATCGACCCCAAGGTGCTGCGCATCGGCTACCAGAAGTACGGCACGCTGACGCTGCTGAAGGCGCGCGGCGCGCTTGAGAAGCGCCTGGCGCCGCAAGGCATCAGCGTCAGGTGGACCGAGTTTCCGGCGGGACCGCAGTTGCTCGAGGGGCTCAATGTCGGCGCCATCGACTTCGGCACCGTCGGCGAGGCGCCGCCGATTTTCGCGCAGGCCGCGGGTGCGCAGCTGGTCTATGTCGGCAACGAGCCGCCGGCGCCGGTGGCCGAGGCCATCGTCGTGCCCAGGGGCTCGGCGCTGCGCTCGGTGGCCGACCTGCGCGGCAAGCGCGTGGCGCTGAACAAGGGCTCGAACGTGCATTACCTGCTGGTGCGCCAGCTGGAGCAGGCCGGCATTCCCTACGGCGAGATCCAGCCGGTCTACCTGCCGCCGGCCGATGCGCGCGCCGCCTTCGAGCGCGGCGCGGTCGATGCGTGGGTGATCTGGGACCCGTTCCTGGCCGCCGCCGAGAAGCAGCTGGGCGCGCGCGTGCTGGTCGATGGCCACGGCGCGGATGGCAAAAACTTGGTCAGCAACCACCAGTTCTACCTGGCCTCGCGCTCCTATGCCCAGGCCCGGCCGGAAATCGTCGGCCTGATCCTGGAGGAACTGGCGACGCTTGGCACCTGGGCGCAACAGCACCCCAAGGACGCCACCTCGGTGCTGACCGGTGAAACCGGGCTGCCGGCCGATGTGCTCGCGCTTGCGGTGTCGCGCTTCTCGTATGGCGCGCGCCCGGTCAGCGCGGAGGTACTGGCCGAGCAGCAACGCATTGCCGATGCGTTTCACGCGCTGAAGCTGATTCCCAAGCCGGTCAAGGTCGCCGATGCGCGCTGGGCCGGGCCGCAGCAGCAGGCCAGGCGCTAACTCGCCAGCCAAGAAGAAGGAGCACGACATGCAAGTATTCTGGTTCATCCCCACCCACGGCGACAGCCGCTATCTGGGCACCTCCGAAGGCGCGCGCGCGGTCGGTTTCGATTACCTCAGGCAGGTCGCCGTGGCGGCCGACACGCTTGGCTATGAAGGCGTGCTGATCCCGACGGGCCGCTCATGCGAAGACCCTTGGGTGGTGGCATCGGCGCTGGCCGCGGTGACGCAGCGCCTGAAATTCCTGGTCGCGGTACGCCCCGGCCTGATGGCACCGACGCTGGCCGCGCGCATGGCCGCGACCTTCGACCGCGTCTCCAACGGCCGCTTGCTGATCAACCTCGTCACCGGCGGCGATCGCGCCGAGCTGGAGGGCGACGGCCTGTTTCTCGACCATGCCGAACGCTACGAGGCCTCGGCCGAGTTCCTGCGCATCTGGCGCCAGGTGCTGGCCGCCAGCCATGACGGCGACAAGGTCGACTACGAGGGCAGGCACCTGAGCGTGAAGGGCGCGACCGTGCTGTACCCGCCGCTGCAGCGGCCGCATCCGCCGGTGTATTTCGGCGGCTCGTCGGCGCCGGCGCATGCGCTGGCGGGCGAGCAGGTCGATACCTACCTGACCTGGGGCGAGCCGCCCGCGGCGGTGGCGCAAAAGCTGGACGACGTGCGCCGCCACGCCGCGCGCCACGGCCGCACGGTCAAGTTCGGCATCCGTCTGCACGTGATCGTGCGCGAGACCGATGCCGCGGCATGGGCCGCCGCCGAGGACCTGATCAGCCGGCTCGACGACGACACCGTGGCGCGCGCGCAGGCGGTGTTCGCCAACATGGACTCCGAGGGCCAGCGCCGCATGGCCGCGCTGCATGCGGGCGGCACGCGCCGCACGCGCGAGGCGCTGGAGATCAGCCCCAACCTGTGGGCCGGTGTCGGCCTGGTGCGCGGCGGCGCCGGCACCGCGCTGGTGGGCGACCCGCATACCGTGGCCGAGCGCCTGCGCGAGTACGCCGAGCTGGGCATCGATACCTTCGTGCTGTCCGGCTATCCGCACCTGGAAGAAGCCTACCGTTTCGCCGAACTGGTGTTCCCGCTGCTGCCGCGCGCAGTGCGCGCGAAGTTCGACGACCTGCCCGGCAAGGTGCTGTCCGGCCCGTTCGGTGAAGTCATGGCGACCGGCATCGTGCCGCGCGCCGCGCAAAGCTGAGGGGAGGCGCAACCATGACGACTCCGCTATTGCCAGCGCCGCGCCAGGCGCCGCAGGCATTGTGGCGCGCGGCCGCGCCGTGGATCGTGCCGGTGCTGCTGATCGTCGCGTGGCAGCTGGCGTCGCAGCACGGCTGGCTGTCCAGCCGCGTGCTGCCGGCCCCGCTGGCGGTGGTGCAGGCCGCGTGGGAGCTGGCGCGCTCGGGCGAGCTGTGGCGGCACGTCGGCGTCAGCACCTGGCGCGCGCTGCTGGGGTTTGCCATTGGCGGCGGGCTGGGCCTGCTGCTGGGGCTGCTGACCGGCACCTTCCGCAGCGCCGCCACGCTGCTCGACAGCACGCTGCAGATGGTGCGCAACATCCCCGCGCTGGCGCTGATCCCGCTGGTGATCCTGTGGTTCGGCATCGACGAGAGCGCCAAGCTGTTCCTGGTCTCGCTGGGCGTGTTTTTCCCGGTGTACCTGAACACCTACCACGGCATCCGCTCGGTCGATGCGGGGCTGGTGGAGATGGCGCGCAGCTACGGCCTGTCCGGCGGGCAGCTGTATCGCGAGGTGATCCTGCCCGGCGCGCTGCCGGGCATCCTGGTGGGGGTGCGCTTTGCGCTGGGGCTGATGTGGGTGGTGCTGATCGTCGCGGAAACCATCTCCGCGCAAGCGGGCATCGGCTACATGACCATGAATGCGCGCGAATTCCTGCAAACCGACGTGGTGCTGGTCGGCATCCTGCTCTATGCCCTGCTGGGCAAGCTGGCCGACTGGCTGTCGCGCGCGCTGGAGCGCTACTGGCTGCGCTGGCACCCGGGCTACGCCGCAGCCTGAGCGGCCCGGCAACCAATCAAGGCAAGGAGAGCAAGATGCAGATGTATCCGGTGGAACAGGCGGCCCTGGCCGAGCTGGAAGCGGGCCTGACGCGGCGCGAGGCGTCCGCTGTCTCGGACGTGGCGCGCGCGGTGCCCGCCAAGGCCGCGGGCGGCGTGGCGCTGCGCGTGAACCAGGTGGTCAAGCGCTACGACGGCCGCACGGTGCTGCACGAGGTGGCGCTGGACGTCGCGCCGGGCGAGTTCCTCGCCATCGTCGGGCGCAGCGGCTGCGGCAAGAGCACCTTGCTGCGGCTGGTGGCCGGGCTCGAGGCGGCCGACGGCGGCAGCATCGCCATCGACGGCAAGGCCGCTGCCACGGGCCCGACGAGCCGCGCGCGGCCGGCGGACGTGCGCGTGATGTTCCAGGACGCGCGGCTGCTGCCGTGGAAGCGCGTGCTGGACAACGTGGCGCTGGGCCTGCCGCGCGCACGCCGCGCCGAAGCAGCGCAGGTGCTGGCGCAGGTTGGGCTGGCCGACCGCGCGCAGGCGTGGCCGGCACGGCTGTCCGGCGGCCAGCGCCAGCGCGTGGCGCTGGCGCGCGCGCTGGTGCACCACCCGCAGCTGTTGCTGCTCGACGAACCGCTGGGCGCGCTCGACGCGCTGACGCGCATCGAAATGCAGGCGCTGATCGAATCGCTGTGGCGCCGGCTGGGCTTCACCGCGCTGCTGGTCACGCACGATGTCTCCGAAGCGGTGGCGCTGGCCGACCGCATCGTGCTGATCGAGGACGGCCGCATCGCCATGGACACGCGCGTGGCGCTGGCACGTCCGCGCGAACGCGGCGCCGCGGGCTTTGCGCAACTGGAAGCCGAGGTGCTGCAGCGGGTGATGCGGCCGTCGCCGGCCGCCGGAGCAGCCGGGGCGCAGTCTGCCGCGCCCGCCGCATCTGCGCCGCTGAATGTGAGCTGGGCTGCCTGACGGCGCATATCGACAGTCCTAAATCTTCATACGCCGGCGCCTGCCAGGCTCCTATCATGAGCAGGCAGGGGGCCGCTGGCGTGGCGCTTGCCCCATCACCAATCAGACCTCCGGCCCGGGCGGCCGGTCAACCCAAGGATCACCATGCCAGGCGTGCATGAACCCACGGAGGCAGCCTCTGCGCTCCAACGCTATCTCGAATCGCTGCCGCGCCAGCCGCTGGCGGACCGGCAACTGTGGCGCGATGCGCGCGGGCAGGTGCAGGGCCAGTTCTTCAACTGCTCGCTGACGAGCGCGTTCGAGCCGCTGGTGACGCTGGCGGACCGGCAGGTGGTGGCGCATGAAGGCGCGATCCATACCTATGCCGAGGACGGCGTCGGCCTGGCGGCATGGAAGCTGTTCGCGATGGCGGCGGACGATCATACCCTGGTGTCGCTGGACCGGCTCTCGCGCCTGTTGCATGCCATCAACTACTTTGCCGCGGATGGTGAGCATAAGCTCGTGCTGAACGTGCACAACCGGCTGCTGGCCGCGGTGGCCGACGACCACGGCGCGGCCTTCCGGCGCGCGCTGCAGTCGCTGGGGTTGCCGCTGGAGCGCTTCGTGATCCAGGTGCCGGCCAGTGCCAACGATGATCTCGGGCTGTTGCTGCATGTGGTGGGCAACTACCGGCGCAATGGCTTCGCGGTGAGCCTGCAGGCGTCGGATCCGGCGGAGGCGGGTGCGCTGATGGCGCATGCGCTGCCGGACTGGCTCAAGCTGGACATGCGCCGCACCTGGACCGACCGCCAGCTGTCCGGCCTGCGCGCCAGCGCGGCCAGCGCCGGCGTCACGCTGATCGGGCGGCGCCTGCAGGACGCCGAGAGCATCGAGCGCCTGCAGGCGGCCGGCATCGGCCTGGGCCAGGGCGCCTTTGCCGGCGGGCTGGTGAATGCTGCCGCGCTGCGCGCCGCGGATCGATCGGGCGCGGCATCCCACGCCACGACCTTGCCTGCACTGAACGAGGAGCCGGTATGACGCCATCGGACAGGACCGCACCCGGCCGTGCCACGCGGCTGGACATTCCCCGCCATCTGCAGGTGCTGACGGTGCCCGGCTTGCACGGCAGTGGCCCGGGGCACTGGCAGAGCCGCTGGGAACAGCAGTTTCCGGACTGGCAGCGCGTGGAGCAGCATGACTGGTCGCGCCCGAGCCTGCCGCTGTGGGCCGAGCGCGTTTCCGAAGGGGTGATGCGGGCCCGGCGCGTGGCCGCGCGCGGCGCCGTGCTGGTGGCGCACAGCTTCGGCTGCCTGGCGACCCTGCGCCAGGCGGCGCTGGACCCGGTCGGCATCGCCGGCGCCTTGCTGGTGGCGCCGGCCGATCCGGACAAGTTCGGCGTGGCGGCCTTGCTGCCCGCCTACCGGCTGCCGTTCCCGACCATCCTCGCGGCCAGCCGCAACGATCCGTGGATGCCGCAGCGCACCGCGTTCTCGTGGGGCACGCTGTGGGGCAGTGAACTGGTCGACGTGGGCCATCTCGGCCATATCAACGCCGACTCGGGCCTGGGCGAGTGGCCGGAAGGCCTCGCGCTGCTCGATACACTGGTGCAGCGGATCACACAGGCAGGCGACACCGGCACTCAAAGTGCTTCAACCACTGCTTGGGAAGCCGGGCTTGAGGTGGCCTCGACGGTCCCTTATATCTAAACCGTCTAAGAAAATTCATAAAGATTCGTTCTTTTTATAAAGACGGCTCTGCAGAATCTGTCTCGTAGGCCGGCGCAATAGGTGCCGGCGTCATAAGGAACGGCGCGCCGGACCGGGCCAACAGGCCTGGCAGCGCACCGCTCACAGACGAGACGACATGCCTCCATCCATCTCCCTCGCGGACACGCCGCCGCCGGCGGCGCCCCGCGTGCCCGAGTCCGCGTCCGGGTCCGGTTCGGCGCCCGCGCCGCGCCAGCCGTCCGCGCAGCGCTTCACCGTGCTGCCAGGCTTCGGCCTGTCGCTCGGCTTCACGCTGTTCTACCTGACGCTGATCGTGCTGGTGCCGCTGTCGGCCACGTTCCTGAAGACGTTCACGATGACGTGGGACGCGTTCTGGACCGCGATTACGGCGCCGCGCGTGGTGGCATCGCTGCAGCTGAGCTTCGGCGCGTCGCTGATCGCCGCCATCGTCAATACGGTGTTCGGGCTGATCGTGGCGTGGGTGCTGGTGCGCTACCGCTTTGCCGGCAAGCGCCTGATCGATGCGCTGGTCGACCTGCCGTTCGCGCTGCCGACCGCGGTGGCGGGCATCGCGCTGACCGCGCTGTTCGCCGGCAATGGCTGGATCGGCCGCTACCTGGAGCCGCTCGGCATCAAGGTCGCGTTCACGCCGCTGGGCGTGGTGGTGGCGCTGACCTTTATCGGCCTGCCGTTCGTGGTGCGCACGGTGCAGCCGGTGCTGGAAGACGTCGAGCAGGAGCTGGAAGAGGCCGCGGCCAGCCTCGGCGCCAACCGGCTGCAAACCTTCCGCCGCGTGATCCTGCCGGCGATCCTGCCGGCACTGCTGACCGGGTTTGCGCTGTCGTTCGCGCGCGCCACCGGCGAGTACGGCTCGGTGGTATTCATCTCGGGCAACATGCCGATGGTGTCCGAGATCGCGCCGCTGATGATCTATTCCAAGCTGGAGCAGTACGACTATGCCGGCGCGACCGCGGTGGCGGTGGTGATGCTGGTGATCTCTTTCGCGCTGCTGCTGCTGATCAACCTGCTGCAGGCCTGGACGCGCCGCCACCAGTCCGGTGCGCGCGCCGCGCTGGCGCCCGAAGCGCCCGCCACGGCCAAGGAGTTCTGAGATGGCCGGAGCAATCTCGAGACGCCTCGGCGGGCACGGCAGCGCCAGGGGACATCACCGCTTCGACGCCACCGGCGAGGCGCCATGGGCGCGCTACACGCTGATCGCGCTGGCGGTGCTGTTCCTGACGCTGTTCCTGTTCGTGCCGCTGGCATCGGTGTTCTATGAAGCCCTGCGCAAGGGCGTGCAGACCTACTGGGAAGCGCTGGTCGAGCCCGACGCGCTGGCCGCGATTCAGCTCACGCTGACGGTGGCGGCGATCGCGGTGCCGCTGAACGTGGTGTTTGGCGTGGCGGCGGCGTGGGCCATCGCCAAGTTCGACTTCCGCGGCAAGAACCTGCTGATCACGCTGATCGATCTGCCGTTCTCGGTGTCGCCGGTGATCTCCGGCCTGGTCTATGTGCTGCTGTTCGGCGCGCAGGGTTGGCTGGGTCCATGGCTGGAAGCGCACGACATCAAGATCATGTTCGCGGTGCCGGGCATCGTGCTGGCCACCATCTTCGTCACCTTCCCCTTCGTCGCGCGCGAGCTGATCCCGCTGATGCAGGCGCAGGGCAGCGAAGAAGAAGAGGCCGCGATCGTGCTGGGCGCGTCGGGCTGGCAGACCTTCCGCCATATCACGCTGCCCAATATCCGCTGGGGCCTGCTGTACGGCGTGATCCTGTGCAATGCGCGCGCGATGGGCGAGTTCGGCGCGGTGTCGGTGGTGTCGGGCCATATCCGCGGGCTGACCAACACCATGCCGCTGCACGTGGAGATCCTCTACAACGAGTACAACTTCGCGGCCGCGTTCGCGGTGGCGTCGCTGCTGACACTGCTGGCGCTGATTACGCTGGGCATCAAGACGCTGGTGGAATTCCGCGCCCGCAAGGAAACCGAAGAGGCCGCGCCGGAGCGGCCGCTGGCAAGCCTGCCGGCTTCAGTGCAAGGACAAGCATCATGAGCATCCAGGTCAAGAATGTAGAGAAGCGCTTTGGCGATTTCGTCGCGCTGGACCATGTCTCGCTCGATTTCGACGAGGGCGAGCTGACCGCGCTGCTGGGGCCTTCCGGCTGCGGCAAGACCACGCTGCTGCGCATCATCGCGGGGCTGGAGCGCGCCGACGCCGGCCAGATCGTGCTGGCCGGGCGCGATGCCTCGGACCAGCACGTGCGCCAGCGCCAGGTGGGTTTCGTGTTCCAGCATTACGCGCTGTTCAAGCATATGAGCGTGTTCGAGAACGTCGCCTTCGGCCTGCGCGTGAAGCCGCGCGCGGAGCGCCCGAACGAGGCGCAGATCCGCGAGAAGGTGCATGCGCTGCTCGACCTGGTCCAGCTCGACTGGCTCGCCGACCGCTACCCGGCGCAGCTGTCGGGCGGCCAGCGCCAGCGCATCGCGCTGGCACGCGCGCTGGCGGTGGAGCCACGCGTGCTGCTGCTCGACGAGCCCTTCGGCGCGCTCGATGCCAAGGTGCGCAAGGAACTGCGCCGCTGGCTGCGGCGCCTGCACGACGAACTGCACGTGACCAGCGTGTTCGTCACGCACGACCAGGAAGAAGCGCTGGAAGTGGCTGACCAGGTAGTGCTGATGAATCGCGGCCGCGTCGAGCAGCACGGCTCGCCCGAGGCGGTCTACAACCATCCCGCCACGCCATTCGTGTTCGGCTTCCTCGGCAACGTGAACCTGTTCCACGGCCGGCTGGAAGTGGGCGAGAGCGGCGGCCTGCTGCATACCGGCGAGGCGGTGCTGCCGGTGGTCGGCAGCGGCCACGAGACCGCCGGCGATGCGGTCGCCTATGTCCGCCCGCACGACCTGGACCTGGAGCGCTATGCACCCGGCGCCGACGGCATCGCCGTGACGCTGCGCCGCGCGCTGACGCTGGGCCCGGTGGCGCAGCTCGAGCTCGAGCGCGAAGACAACCAGGACGTGATCGAGGTGGCGCTGCCGCTGGAGCGCTTCCGCCACGCGGGCTTCCGCGAGGGCGAGCTGCTCGCCGTGCGCCCGCGCCAGCTGCGCGTCTTCACGCACTCCAACGGCACCGCCCCCACCCAACAACAAGAGGCCGCACGATGAACTTCCAGCAACTTCGTTCGATCCGCGAGGCGGTGCGCCGCCAGTTCAACCTGACCGAGGTCGCCAACGCGCTCTATACCTCGCAGCCCGGCGTGTCGCGCCAGATCCGCGAGCTGGAGGAGGAGCTGGGGGTGGAGATCTTCGAGCGCTACGGCAAGCGCCTGACCGGGCTGACCGAGCCCGGCCGCGAGATCGTGCGCATCGTCGAGCGCCTGCTGCTCGAGGCCGAGAACCTGCGCCAGGCCGGCGACGAATACGCCGGCCGCCACACCGGCCGGCTCACCGTCGCCACCACCCACACCCAGGCGCGCTACGCCTTGCCGCGCGTGGTGCAGGCGTTCCGCCGCGAATACCCGCATGTGACGCTGGCACTGCAGGAGGCGTCGCCCACGCATATCGTCGAGCTGCTGCTGACCGGGCAGGCCGATATCGGCATCGCCACCGAGGCCCTGGCGACCGAGGCCGGGCTGACCTCGTTCGAGGCCTACAGCTGGCAGCACGTGCTGGTGGTGTCGCCGGACCATCCGCTCACGCGCCTGCCGGAACCGACGCTCGAAGACGTGGCGAACTTCCAGCTGATCACCTACGACGCCGGCTTCACCGGCCGCCGCAAGATCGACAGCGCCTTTGCCGAGGCCGGGCTGCAGCCCGAGATCGTGCTGACGGCGCTGGATGCCGACGTGATCAAGACCTATGCCGAACTCGACCTGGGCGTGGGCATCATCGCCTCGATGGCCTATGACGAACGCAAGGACTCCGGCCTGGTGCGGATCTCGGCCGACCACCTGTTCGCGCCCAACACCACCAGCGTGGCGGTGCGCCGCGGCGCATACCTGCGCGGCTATGCGCACGCCTTCATCAACATGTTCGCGCCGCACCTGTCGCGCGACGCCGTGAGCAGCGCGCTGTCCGAACAGGACCGCCAGGCCCTGGCCGCCTGATCCGGCGCGAGGCGCCGGCAGCACCTGCGCGCGGGCCGGCGGATGCGCAGTCCGCACCTGCCCCGGTGCCGTTCGCACCCCGTGCCCGCCGTTCGTCGCAACAGACTTTCTTCCATCCCCGCCGCGGGGTACATTCCGTGCACGTGCCCGCGCTGCCATTCCGGCAGGCGCCGCACGTGTACCGCAGCGCAACAAAGTTTGCGCACGGCCGCCGGTCGGCAAGGATCGGGCAAGGGAGAGAGAGACGATCATGCGCGACGACGAACCGCTGCTGCGCTGGCAGTGGCGCGGCTATGCCCGCAACCACCAGCATCCCCGCAACCTGCTGCTGCATATCGTGGCCGTGCCGATGTTCATGGCCGGCACCGTGCTGGGCCTCTATGGCCTGGTGCGCCTGAACCTGCCGGCGATCGCGCTCGGGCTGGTGTGCATGGGTATGTCGATGGCGCTGCAGGGGCGGGGCCATCGGCTGGAGGCCCATGCGCCGGAGCCGTTTGCCGGGCCGGCCGATATCGCGGGTCGCATCCTGGCCGAGCAGTGGATCACCTTTCCCCGTTATGTGCTGTCCGGGCGATGGTGGCGCGCGCTGGCGGGCCGCGCGCCTGCGGCTGCGCCCGCGCCGGCTCCCGCGCGGTCTGGCGAGGTCAGCGGGCAGGGTGGCTGACGCAGCCCATGTTGCCGTCACATCACCCCCTGTATTGCGCATGGCGAAAGCCGCGCTAACATGAACGCCATGGACCGCTGCTTCTCACACGCCTGCACCGCCATCCCGTCCCGCCTGAATATCCTCGGGCGCGACCTGCTGTTCGTGCTGTGCATGAACTCGGTGATTGCCATCAGCCTGAACTACGGCTTCCAGACCGGCGGCTCGCTGTGGCACAACTTCGTCTACAGCCAGCTGATCGGCCTGTCGATCTGGGTGCTGATCGACATCCCGCGCGTGGTGATCTGGTGGAACGACCGGCCGCGGCGCTGGCCCTTCCTGCTGCTCGCCGCCGCCGCTGTGCCCGCCGGCGTGGTGTTCGGCAGCTGGGCCACGCGCGTGGTGCTGGACCTGCCGCCCAAGTCCGCCGACGAGGCTGGCGGCATGCTGCGCATGTGCCTGGTGGTGGGCATGCTGGCGGCGGCGTCGATGATCTACTTCTACTGGTCGCGCGAGAAGCTGGCGTCGCTGGAGCGGCAGGCGGCACTGGACGCGCTGCAGCGCGAGGAAGCCGAAAAGCAGCTGGTGCGCGCGCAGCTGATGGCGCTGCAGGCGCAGATCGAGCCGCACTTCCTGTTCAATTCGCTGGCCAACCTCGACGGCCTGATCGCCACCGATCCGCCCGCCGCGCGGCAGCTGCTGCAGCGGCTGATCGGCTTCCTGCGCATGTCGCTGGCGCATACCCGCGCCGAGCAATGCACACTGCGGCAGGAGTTCGAGCTGCTGCGCAGCTATCTCGAGATCCAGGCCATGCGCTTCGGCCAGCGGCTCTCGTACGATATCGACCTGCCGCGCGACCTGGCGAAGGTGGAAATCCCGCCGATGCTGATCCAGCCGCTGGTGGAAAACGCGGTCACGCATGGCATCGAACCCTGCATGATCGGCGGCCATATCCGGCTGTCGGCGCGCGCGGCCGGCGACAACGCGGTGCAGGTGGTGATCGCCGATACCGGGGTCGGGTTCGGCCATGCCTCGGGCAAGGGCTCGGGACTGGGCATCACCCATGTGCGCGAGCGGCTGGCGCGTATCTTCGGCGCGGCGGCGACCATGCAGATGGAAGAAAACACGCCGCGCGGCGTGGTGGTGCGGCTGACCTTGCCGCTGGAGCGCCCGGCCGAGGCGCCCACCGTGACCCAGACCGTCACCGCGGTGCCGGAGGGCATGCCGGTATCCGCACCGGCCATGCCACGGCTCTGACGCGCACTCGCTGCGGGCTCGCCTGACAACAACATGCGCTGCAGGCTTTGCACCCGCCGGTGCGCCTGCAGTGCCAAGAACCTGCTTTCGCACACGCCCCCCACGCCCCCATGACCCCGACCCTGCTGATTGCCGACGACGAAGCGCTGCTCGCCCGTGTGCTCGAATCCGAACTGGCGGCCCTGTGGCCCGAGGCGCGGGTCGTGTCCGTGGTCCACGACGGCGTGGCAGCGCTGGCAGCGGCGCGCGAGCACCAGCCGCGCGTGGCCTTCCTCGACATCCGCATGCCGGGCATGAGCGGCATGGACGTGGCGCGCGAACTGATCGAGTTCGATATCCCGCCGCTGGTGGTGTTCGTCACCGCTTATGACCAGTTTGCGCTGGAGGCCTTCGAGCGGGCCGCGGTCGACTACGTGCTCAAGCCGGTGCAGCGCGAACGTTTGGAGGCCACCGTCCAGCGCCTGAAGGCACGGCTGTCCGATCCCGCGGAAGCGGAAGACGGCGACGATGAAGCCGCGGTAGGCGAAACCGACCGGCTCGGCCAATTGCTGGCGCGCCTGGAATTGCTGGAGCATGCCACGCCGGGCACGGCCGGCGCGCCGCAGCGCCAGTACCTGCGCTTTATCAAGGCACTGGTGGGGCAGGAGGTGCGCATCATCCCGGTCGACGAAGTGATCTACCTGGAAGCCACCGACAAGTACGTCAACGTGGTCTCCGGCGCCGGCGAGGCGCTGATCCGCACCAGCCTGCGCGAGCTGACCCAGCAGCTTGATCCCGAGCGCTTCTGGCAGGTGCACCGCGGCACCGTGGTCAACATCAGCTGCGTCGCCAGCGCGGTCAACCAGTCGCTGGGCCGGCTGTCGCTGCGGCTGCGCGACCGGCCGGAGCTGCTGCCGGTGGCGCGCCAGTACGCCCACTTGTTCAAGCAGATGTGACGGCGAGGGGGGGCGGGACCGCCGGCGTGGAGGCGGCGTGGCCGCCACCTGCCAGCAGCGGACAGGGGTTTTCCTCTATGATGCGGGCTTCGGCCCGTATTTTTTTGCCGGCCGCCCAGCCCACCGCATCACCCCTCCGACCGCCAGCGCCATGCCCACCGCCGCCCTCGAGCCCACGCCCAATTCCCTTCGCCACGACGCCCAGGTGATCGGGCTGGTGGGGCTGGCGCATGGCGTCTCGCATTTCTACCACCTGCTGCTGGCGCCACTATTCCCGTGGATCAAGGCCGAGTTCGGGCTCAGCTATGCCGAGCTGGGCCTGCTGATGACGGTGTTCTTCGCGGTCTCGGCGGTGGTGCAGACCGCGTCGGGCTTCGTGGTCGACCGCTTCGGCGCGCGGCCGGTGCTGTTCGGCGGGCTGGCCTGCCTGGGCGCCGCGGCCTTGCTGCTGTCGGCCAGCGGCGGCTATGGCGGGTTGCTGTTCGGCGCGGCGGTGGCGGGGCTGGGCAACGGCGTGTTCCATCCGGCCGACTTCACGCTGCTGAACAAGCATGTGTCGCAGCCGCGGCTGGGCCACGCGTTCTCGGTGCACGGCATTTCCGGCAACCTGGGCTGGGCCGCGGCGCCGCTGTTCCTGGTGGCGATCGCCAACCTGGCCAGCTGGCGCGTGGCGCTGGCGGCAGCCTCTGCGGTGGCCTTGATCGTGCTGGCGGTGCTGGTGGCGCTGCGCCACGTGCTGGACCCGCGCGAAGTGCAGGGCGCCGTGGGCCGGCCCGCCGCCAGGGCCGCGGCAGCGGGCGGAAGCGTGCTGGGTTTCCTGCGCCTGCCGCAGGTGTGGGTGTGCTGGGGCTTCTTCCTGCTGACCACCTTCTCCGCCGCGGGCATCCAGAGCTTCGCGCCCACCGCGCTGACCTATCTCTACGACATGCCGTTCACGCTGGCGACCGCGTCGTACACCGTCTACATGCTGTGCAGCGCCGGCGGCATGATCGTCGGCGGCTTCGCCGCCAGCCGCACCAGCAACCATGACCGGCTGATCGCGATCAGCTTCACCGTGTCGGGGCTGATGGCGGTGCTGGTGGGGCTGGACCTGGTGCCGGCACTGCTGGTGCCGGTGCTGATGGGAGTGATTGGTTTTGGCGCCGGCACCGCCGGGCCCTCGCGCGACCTGCTGGTGCGCGCGGCAGCCCCGGCCGGCGCCACCGGGCGCGTCTACGGCGTGGTCTATTCTGGGCTGGATATCGGCCTGGCCTGCGGCCCGCTGTTCTTCGGCGCGCTGATGGACGCCAGGCTGCCGGCCTGGGTTTTCTTCATGATCGGCGGCTTCCAGCTGCTGTCGATCTTCACCGCGGTGACCGTGGGCAACGGCAACCGCTCGCGCAGCCAGGCCTCGACACGGGCGGAGGCCGCCTAGTCCAGCCAGCCCGCCGCTATCCGAATCCGCTTGCCTGAGGAACGTTTCCATGCCAATGACGCCGGCCAACGCCACCCAGCCCGAAGACACCGATCGCTGCACGCCGCTGCCGGGCGGCCATATCCTGGTCGATGCGCTGCTGGCGCACGGGGCCGAGCTGGCCTTCGGCGTGCCGGGCGAGAGCTACCTGGCGGTGCTCGACGGCTTCCACCGCCGCCGTGACCGGCTGCGCTTCATCGTCTGCCGCCAGGAGGGCGGGGCCGCGGTGATGGCCGAGGCCTACGGCAAGCTGACCGGCCGCCCCGGGCTGGCGTTCTGCACGCGCGGGCCCGGTGCCACCAATGCCAGCATCGGCGTGCATACCGCGTTCCAGGACTCGACCCCGATGATCCTGTTCATCGGCCAGGTCGGCACCGATTTCATGGACCGCGAGGCCTTCCAGGAAATCGACTATCGCCGCATGTTCGGCCAGATGGCCAAGTGGGTAGCGCAGATCGACCGGGTCGAGCGCATCCCCGAATACATTGCGCGCGCCTACCAGACCGCCACCTCGGGCCGGCCCGGCCCGGTGGTGCTGGCGCTGCCCGAAGACATGCTGGCGCAAACCGCCGCGGTGCCGCAGTTGCAGGCCTACCAGCGCGTCATGGCCTGGCCCGGCGAGGGCGAGCTGATGCGGCTGGCCGAGATGCTCGACGCCGCCGAGCGCCCGTTCGTGCTGGCCGGCGGCAGCGGCTGGACCCCGCAGGCGTGCGCCGACCTGCAGGCCTTTGCCGAGCGCTTCGCGCTGCCGGTAGGCTGCGCCTTCCGCGGCCAGGACCTGTTCGACAACCGCCATCCCAGCTACGCCGGCGATGTCGGCATCGGCATCAATCCCGCGCTGGCAGAGCGCATCCGCAATGCCGACCTGGTGCTCGCGATCGGCCCGCGGCTGGGCGAGATGACCACCGGCGGCTACGCGCTGATCGCGGCGCCGCGGCCGGCCCAGAAGCTGGTCCATGTGCATGCAGGGGCCGAAGAGCTGGGCAGCGTGTACCAGGCCGACCTGATGATCCAGGCCGCGATGCCGGCCATCGCCGCGCGCCTGGCCGGCCTGCAGCCACCCAGCGCGCCACGCTGGAAAGCGTGGACCGAGGCCGCGCATGCCGATTACGAGCGCTACCTGCAGCCGCCGCCGTTCACGGGGCAGGGCGTCGACATGGCCGAAGTCATCCGCACGCTGGACCAGCTGCTGCCGGCCGATGCGGTGGTGACCAACGGCGCCGGCAACTATGCCGGCTGGCTGCACCGCTATTTCCACTATCGCCCGTTCACCAGCGGCGGCCGCGGCCAGCTGGCGCCGACCAGCGGCGCGATGGGCTACGGCGTGCCGGCGGCAGTGGGTGCCAAGATCGCGTTCCCGCAGCGTACCGTGGTGGCGCTGGCGGGCGACGGCTGCTTCCTGATGAATGGCCAGGAACTTGCCACGTCGATGCAATACCAGGCGCCGGTGATCATCATCGTCGTCAACAACGGCATGTACGGCACCATCCGCATGCACCAGGAACGCGAATACCCGACGCATGTGTCCGGCACCGAGCTGTGCAATCCCGACTTTGCCGCGCTGGCGCGCGCCTACGGGGCACGCGGCGCCACCGTGACCACGACCGAGGCCTTTGCGCCGGCCTTGCGCGAGGCGCTGGCGGCGCCGGTGTCGACGCTGATCGAAATCCAGGTGGACCCGGACGTGATCACGCCGCGCACCACGCTGAGCGCGATCCGGGCGCAGGCGCTCGCCAGCCAGAAGCCATGACGCTACGCGGCCAGACAGTATTTTTTCTTACCGACCAGGAGACCCGAGATGAAGCCCGTCACCACCGACCTGTGCGACGCGCATGAAGACCGCCTTGCCGACGGCACGCTGCGCGTGATGGCGCCGGTGTTCCGCGCCTTCGGCAAGCAGCCGGCGTTTGCCGGTCCGGCCGCGACGCTCAAGGTGTTCGAAGACAACTCGCTGGTGCGCAGCACGCTGGAGTCGCCGGGCCGCGGGCGCGTGCTGGTGATCGACGGCGGCGGCTCGCTGCGCTGCGCGCTGGTGGGTGGCAACCTGGGCTTGCTGGCGGAGAAGAACGGCTGGGTCGGCATCGTCGTCAACGGCTGCATCCGCGATACCGCCGAGCTGGACGTGTGCGACATCGGCATCCGCGCGCTGGCCGCGCATCCGCAAAAGAGCCAGAAGCGCAACGTGGGCGAGAGCGAGGTCACGGTGCAGATGCCGGGCGCGGTGGTGCGCCCGGGCAACTGGATCTACGTCGATGTCGACGGGATCCTGGCCGCCGACGCTCCGCTGGAGCGCTGAGCATGCCGCGCGTCTTCGTCTACGGCACGCTGCGCGCCGGCGAGGTCAACGACCTGAACGCCGCCGCGCGGCGCCACGGCATTGCCGCGCCCACGCTGCTGGGCACGGGCACGGTGGCCGGCAGGCTTTATGACTTTGGTTCCTATCCCGGCCTGGTGCTGGATGCCGGCGGCGGTCCGGTGGTCGGCGATATCTACGAGATTGCCGAAACCCTGCTGCCGGTGCTGGATGAAATCGAAGAGGTCTATCCGGGCCAGGCCACGCTGTTCGTGCGCGAGGAACAGGCGGTGCAGCACCACGGCCAGCCCGTCGCCTGCCTGCTGTATCCGGTGGCTGAAGCCGCGGCGGCCACGCTGCCGCGCATCGACAGCGGCGACTGGGTGGCCTATCGCCGCGCCCGCGATCACGCCGCTGCGTGATCCGAGCCATTCCTTGCCGGAGCGCAGGGAATGGCCGGGATCTCTGTCACGCAGACTGGCCAACGATGGGGATCACGCCAAGGAAAACGGTCGCCAGCATCATGACCAGCGCCGCTGACAGCGCCCATAGCAGGGTATAGCGCTGGTGGTCGCCGAACTCGACTTCAGCCAGGCCGACCAGCAGGTACGTCGACGCGACCAGCGGGCTCAGCAGGTGAACCTGCTGGCCAATGAGCGAGGCGCGTCCGATCTCGGCGGCGCTGATGCCGTAGACGGCGGCGGCCTTGGCCAGGATCGGCAGAATGCCGAAGTAGAACGCGTCGTTGGAAATAAAGAACGTGAACGGTACGCTCAGCACGCCCGTGACGAGCGCCATGTAGGGGCCCATCCAGTCGGGCACGGCGCTGATGACGCTGTTGGCGATCGCGTCGACCATTTTGGTGCCCGACAGGATGCCGACGAAGATGCCGGCGGCAAAGATCAGCGCTACGACCGGTACGACATTGGCCGCATGCGCGCCAATCCGCTCCTTCTGTTCATGCAGGCTCGGGTAGTTGACCATCAGAGCGATGGCGCACGCCACGATGAACAGCGCAGGCAGCGGAAATATGCCGAGGATCAGCATTGCCATCAGGCCGATGGTCAGCGCCAGGTTGAACCACAGCAGCCGGGGCCGGGCGATCTGCGGATCGCCGGTGACAACCTCCGCGGCGCCATGGCCGGATTCGCCCGCCCCGGCGGTCATCAGCGCGATGTGGCCGAGCCGGTTGCGTTCGCGCCGGCCAAGCAGAAAAGCGACGAACAGGCCCCACATGCCGGTGACGACCATCGGCAGGATCATCGGCACGAAGAGCGACCCCACATCCACCCCCAGCGCGCTTGCGGCGCGCGCGGTCGGGCCGCCCCAGGGCAGGATGTTCATCAGCCCGCCCGCCATCATGATCACGCAGGCCAGCACCAGCCTGCTGATGCCCAGCCGCTTGTAGAGCGGAAGCATGGCGGCGCAGGTGATCATGTAGGTGGTCGAGCCGTCGCCGTCCAGCGATACCAGCGCGGCCAGCACGAACGTGCCGACGACGATCTTGACCGGGTCGCCGCCCACCAGCTTCAGGATGACGCGCACTACCGGGTCGAACAGGCCGGCATCGATCATCAGGCCGAAATACAGGATCGCGAACATCAGCATCACGCCGGTCGGCGCCAGCTTCTTGACGCCATCCAGCATCATCGGTCCCAGATCCGGGCCGAAGCCGCCGATCGCGCCGAACGCAATGGGAACAAGGATCAGCGCCACCATCGCCGAGAGCCGCTTGGTCATGATCAGTGCCATGAACACGATCACCATGGAGTAGGCGAGCAGGGTCAACATCTTTCTTCAATATCTCATTGCCGGGCAGGCTTTGCGGGGCGCTGCGTGGCGGTTGTCTGGCGTGGCGCGATTCAGCTGGCGCAAACGAGGCGTTGCGTTACCGCGTCGGCGAACTGCAGCGTGGAGGCCGTGCCCTGCAGGTCGCGGGTCTTCACCTGGTCCTGGTTGAGGGTCTGCGCGATCGCCGCGCGCAGCCGCGCGGCGAGGTCCTGGCGGCCCACATGGTCGAGCATCAGGCCGGCGGCGAGCATCAGCGAGATCGGATTGGCAATGCCCTTGCCGGCGATGTCGGGCGCCGACCCGTGCACCGCCTCGAAGATGGCGGCCTGGTCGCCGATGTTGGCGCCCGGTGCCATGCCAAGCCCGCCTACGAGGCCGGCGATCTGGTCCGACAGGATGTCGCCGAACAGGTTGGTACAGAGCAGCATGTCGAAGCGCCACGGGTTGAGCACCAGTTGCATGGCGCAGGCGTCGACAATGATGTCGTCGAGATCCACGCGGCCGGCGTAGTCCTTCGCCACCTCGCGCGCCGCGTCAAGGAAGATGCCGGTGAGCGCTTTCAGAATGTTGGCCTTGTGGACCACCGTGATCTTCTTGCGGCCGTTCCTGACGGCGTACTCGAAGGCGAAGCGGGCAATGCGCCGGCAGGCCTCGCGCGTGTTGGTGCCGGTGGACACCGCCACCGCATGCGGGTCGTCGCCGACCGGGATGTAATAGTCGTGCGCCACATAGAAGCCGCCCACGTTCTCGCGCACCAGCACCAGGTCGATATCCTCGAAGCGGCCCGGCACCAGCGTGCGCACCGGGCGCACATTGGCATAGAGGTTGAAAGTCTCGCGCAGGCGCACATTGACCGAACGGAAGCCGCCTCCCACCGGCGTGGTCAGCGGGCCCTTCAGGGCGAGGCCGGTGCGGCGGATGCTGTCCAGCGTCTCTTCCGGCATGGGGTCGCCGCAGTAGTCGATGCCAGCCATGCCCGCGTGCCGGACATCCCAGGCAAAGGGAGCGCCAAGTGCATCCAGCACCCTGACGGTGGCGTCCACCACTTCGGGGCCGATCCCATCGCCGGGAATCAGCGTGGCGGAAATCTGTTCGCGTGCACGGTCTTGCATTGGCTGTCCTTTCGTGAAGTGAGCGTTTCGCTGCCGGATGATTTCGACATCGCGGCAGCCCCAATCAACAAGGGGCGGATTCTAGGCGGGGAAGGCTGTCAGCAAACTGTCAAAGTGCCGACTGTGTCATCGGGGTTTACGCGGGGGCGCCGATGCGCCCGGCAAGCCGGCGGCCCGGCCGAACATATCGACGGCGCGCCGGCGCCCAGGGCGCTGCAGACGAGCCGCGTCCACTAGCAGCTTGCGCCACATCCGCGGATTTTTCACAATGTGGAAAAAGGTTTTGGACCGCAAAAATCCCCGTTTGCGTGGCACAACGCCATTTCTCATGATGAAAGATTATGTCCCGTATCGTGAAATATTTTATGCAAGCTAATGATTTTAAAGAGAAATAAATCTTGGTGCCGGTTGGGGTTCGGGGTTGTTGCAGCGCGGTAGTGTTTTCTACACTCTTATATAAGACACAGGTCACCCGGCATGAAAACAGCGGTCGATGCAGCGGCGACGCGACGCAGCCCGGGTCAGGCGAGCACGAGATCCTCAGCCATTCCCAATCACGTTCAGGAGAGCGACCATGAACCGCCAAGAGCAGATCCAGGCCCTGCAAAAAGACTGGGACACCAATCCGCGCTGGAAGGGTATCAAGCGCAATTTCACCGCCGAAGACGTGGTACGCCTGCGCGGTTCGGTTCAAGTCGAGCACACCCTGGCGCGCCGTGGTGCCGAAAAGCTGTGGCACTTGCTGCATACCGAGCCGTTCGTCAACTCGCTCGGCGCGCTGACCGGCAACCAGGCCATGCAGCAGGTCAAGGCCGGCCTGAAGGCGATCTACCTGTCTGGCTGGCAAGTCGCCGGCGACGCCAACCTGGCGGGCGAGATGTATCCCGACCAGTCGCTGTATCCGGCCAACTCGGTGCCGCAGGTGGTCAAGCGCATCAACAACACCTTCCAGCGCGCCGACCAGATCCAGTGGAGCGAAGGCTCGGGCGACACCGACTTCTTCGCCCCCATCGTCGCCGACGCGGAAGCGGGCTTCGGCGGCGTGCTGAACGCCTTCGAGCTGATGAAGGCGATGATCGAGGCAGGCGCCGCCGGCGTGCACTTCGAGGACCAGCTCGCTTCGGTGAAGAAGTGCGGCCACATGGGCGGCAAGGTGCTGGTGCCGACCCGCGAAGCCGTCGCCAAGCTGACCGCCGCGCGCCTGGCCGCCGACGTCTCGGGCGTGCCGACCCTGGTGATCGCCCGCACCGACGCCGAGGCCGCCGACCTGCTGACCTCCGACATCGACGACAACGACAAGCCGTTCTGCACCGGCGAGCGCACCGTGGAAGGCTTCTACCGCGTCCGCAATGGCCTGGAGCAGTCGATCTCGCGCGCGCTGGCCTACGCCGAGGTGGCCGACCTGGTGTGGTGCGAGACCGGCAAGCCGGACCTCGAATTTGCCAAGAAGTTTGCCGAGGCCGTGCACGCCCGCTTCCCGGGCAAGATGCTGGCCTACAACTGCTCGCCATCGTTCAACTGGAAGAAGAACCTGGACGACGCCACCATCGCCAGGTTCCAGCGCGAACTGGGCGCGATGGGCTACAAGTTCCAGTTCATCACGCTGGCCGGCTTTCACTCGCTCAACTATTCGATGTTCAACCTGGCCTACGGCTACGCCCGCAACCAGATGAGCGCGTTCGTGGAGCTGCAGGAAGCGGAGTTCAAGGCTGCCGAGAAGGGCTTCACCGCGGTCAAGCACCAGCGCGAAGTCGGCACCGGCTACTTCGACGCCGTGACCCAGACCATCGAAGGCGGCCAGTCGTCGACGACCGCCCTGAAGGGTTCGACCGAAGACGAGCAGTTCTTCGAAGACAAGAAAGTGGCCTGACTCTCCTGGTCACTCCCGCCGGCTCGTGGGTCCGGCGGGATCGGGAGGGCGTGCGACCATCACGCTCTCTCTTTTAGGCGACGCGCCGTTCTCTCTCTCAGGGACGGCGCGATTTTTTTATTCCCAATGCGACGGCCGTACATGCGCCGGATGCGGGAGCGCGTACCGGCGACTCACTCGAAGGTGCCAGCCGCCTTGGAGAGCGTCCATCCCACGCCGAGGCATAGACCGACCCATCCAATCGCGATCAGGGCGACGTCGTGCCAGTTCATCGTGCGACGCCCAGGTCGACGCAATTTGAATGTGTCCCGTGACGAAGGCATGGCCGTCTCCCTCGAAAGCATGGGAACAGGCTAGGGCACCGATCCGGGATTTCACGGACGGATTTGTAAAGGTTTGTTGCGGTGCGGATGGGCCACTCTCAGGTGATAGCCCTTCTGCGCCCTTTTCGCCGTGATACCCTCCGGCAAAACGAAAAAAATGGGTGCCATGAAACCGCTCGTCTGTCTGTTGCTCGTGCTGGCCGTCAGTGGCTGCGCGATCGGGTCAAACTGCTCGCTGGGCCAGCGCGAGCCATGCAAGTTCATTCCCTTCATTGCTCCACCGGGCACCACCGTGGTCCCTGCAGCCGGACCGCGCTGATTCGCTGGGGGATCGCTGCAAACACGCCCAAGGCCGCCACACTTTTTGCGTCCTTCGAAGTGGAAGATTGTTCAAATGCAACAAATTGTCATTTTTGACGGCTTGCAGCATTTGGGTGATTCCCTGGCGCGGGCGGATGGCTTAAAGTGCCGGAGCCTTTATCGGCACCTCCGAGCCACTCCACCCAGAACAACATCATGAAAGCAACTCTCTCGCTCGCTGCCTGCGCCGTCGCGGCGGCACTGCTGGCCGGCTGTTCCGGCGGCATGCCCACCAATGTCGACGGCATGCTGAGCGCCGGCACCTCGCTGGCCAAGGCCGCCACGCTGTCGGACGCCGACGTCAAGAGCCTGTCGGACCAGGCCTGCGCGGAATCGGACAAGACCAACAAGATCGCCGCTGCCAACAGCACCTACGGCAAGCGCCTGGTCAAGATCATGAGCGGGCTGAAGAACAGCGACGTGCCCAACGTCAATGCCAAGGTCTACATGACCAAGGACGTCAACGCCTGGGCGATGGCCAACGGCTGCGTGCGTGTCTACAGCGGCCTGATGGACATGATGACCGACGACGAAGTGCGCGGCGTGCTGGGCCACGAACTGGGCCACGTGGCCCTGGGCCACACCAAGAAGGCCATGCAGGTGGCCTACACCGCCACCGCAGCGCGCGGCGCGGCGGCATCGGCCGGCAACGGCGCGGTGGCAGCGCTTTCGCAATCGCAACTGGGCGAGCTGGGCGAGAAGCTGATCAACGCGCAGTTCTCGCAGTCGCAGGAAACCGCGGCCGACGACTATTCGTTCGACCTGCTGACCAAGAACAAGGCCAGCACCAAGGGCCTGGTCACGGCATTCCAGAAGCTGGCCAAGCTCGACGGCGGCAAGTCCAGCATGTTCTCGTCGCACCCGGGCTCGGACGACCGCGCCAAGCATATCGAGCAGCGCATCAGCAAGGCCTCGTAAGGCGCCTGCGCCAGCAAAAAAACCGCCCGCACCGGTCATGCCGGTGCGGGCGGCTTTGCTTTGGCGCACGCTGCGCCGGGGTTCAGCGGTAGACGATCACCGGAATGTCGGTATGCGTCAGCACCTTCTGCGTCTCGCTGCCGAGCAGCAGGCCCGACAGCCCGCGCCGGCCGTGCGAGGCCATGAAGATCACGTCGCAGCCGTGGCGCTCGGCGGCGTCGATGATGCCGAGGTAGGGCACGGCAAAGGTCGACATGTCCGCGTCGAAGGTCACGCCGGCCGCCGTGGCCAGGTTCTCGACCTCTTTCAGATACAGCTTGGCCTGGTTCTCGATGCGGTCCTTGAATGCCTGCGGGGCCTCGACCACGATTTCGCTGAACGGCGTGTACGGGTATTCCTCCAGGCAGACATAGGCCGTGACGCGCGCGCCGATGGCCTTGGCGAGCTCCAGTCCGCCGTTGATGGCTTTCTTGGAGAGTTCCGAGCCGTCGGTGGGAAGCAGGATATGTTGGAACATGCGGGGCTCCTTTGCTGACTAGGGGTCGGGGCAGGGCGGCGACCCGCGCGTCGCGGCATGGCCGCGGCGCGGGGCAGCGCCTGTCTTGAATGCATTGTAGTCAGTGTGCCGAGAAGGTCATTGCGTAATGTCAATGGCATCCGAAGGGCCGCAAGCCCGCCTTGGCACCGTGCCTAGTCCGCCAGCACTTCCGCCACAGGCAGCGCGGAAGCCTGCTCGGCGCGCCGCCAGTAGGACGGATTGCCGTAGGTGTTCTTAAGGTGATCGATAAACAGCCGCACCCGCAGCGGCAGGTGCTTGCGCTGCGGGAACACCGCATGGATGCCGATCGGCGGCGCCTGGAACTCGTCCAGCACCGTCACCAGCCGTCCGCTGGCAATCTCGCTGCCGACTTCCCACCAGGAGCGCCAGGCCAGCCCGTTGCCTTGCAGGCACCACTCGTGCAGCACCGCGCCGTCGCTGCATTCCATGGTGCCACCCACCTTCACGGTCACGGCGCGGCCTTCTTCCTGGAACACCCAGCCGCGCTGCATGTTGGCGCTGGCGCCGAAGGCGAGGCAGTTATGACGCTGCAGGTCCTCGGGCGTGTTCGGGCGCCCGGCGCGCGCCAGGTATTCCGGCGCGGCCACCACCACGCGGCGGGTTTCGGCGAGCCGGATCGACACCAGGCTGGAGTCGGGCAGGTCGCCCAGGCGGATGGCGCAGTCGAAGCCTTCGTTGACCAGGTCGACGACGCGGTCGGACAGGTCCAGCGTGATCGACACGTCCGGGTGCGACTCGATGAACAGCGGCACCAGCGGCGCCACGTGCTTGCGCCCGTAGCCGGCCGGCGCGGTCACGCGCAGGTGGCCGCTGGCCTTGACGCCGCCGGCCGAGACGCTGGCCTCGGCGTTGTGCAGGTCGTTCAGGATGCGCTGGCAATCTTCCAGGAACGCCGAGCCCTCGAAGGTCAGGCTGATCTTGCGCGTGGTCCGCACCAGCAGCTTGACGCCCAGCCGCTCTTCCAGGGCATCAATACGCCGGCCAATGATCGCGGGCGCCACGCCCTCGGCCGCGGCGGCGGCGGACAGGCTGCCGCGCGAGGCGACGGATACAAAGGTCTCCAGTTGTTTGAAATGGTCCACGAATGTTTCGCCTGAGTTGCACGGGAGGTCCCGCAGGGTGCCGCGCTGGCCACGCAAAGGGTGCCAAGTCGGGCCTTTGGTCACCAGTGAAGAGGATTTGGTGCGGAGTTTTGTTTTAGTCAGCCAAGATTAGTTGTGTAAAAGTAAAAGATCAAGTGACCGACGCCCACTTTGCCGCACTGCAGCGTCTCCCTACAATTCGATGCATTCAATGGTGTACAGAGCCACGCAGCTGTGGTCTGGCCACCGTTCACTGAGTCGGCCCCTAAGTCGCCCCTGAAGTCGCCCCGTCCCGTTGCAGGTTGTCCAGGCCCCTATGAACAAGATCCGCGCCGTCGTCTTCGATGCCTATGGCACGCTGTTCGACGTGTATTCCGTCACCGCGCGCGCGGAGCAGTTGTTCCCGGGCCGCGGCGAGGCGCTGGCGCTGCTGTGGCGCGAACGCCAGATCGACTACACGCGCATCCGCACCATGGCCGCGCCCGATGGCGCGCACTACAAGCCGTTCTGGGCCATCACCGTGGATGCGCTGCGCTACGCCGCCGAGCGTCTGGGCTTGATGCTGGATGAAGCGACTGAAGCGCAGCTGCTCAAGGAGTACGCGTGCCTGTCGGCGTTCCCGGAAAACCTCGGCGCACTGAAGCGACTGCGCAAGGCGGGGCTGCCGCTGGGCATCCTGTCCAACGGCAATGCGGAGATGCTCGACATCTCGGTCAAGAGCGCCGGCATGCACGGACTGTTCGACCACGTGCTGTCGGTCGATGCGGTGCGCCAGTACAAGACCGCGCCCGCCGCCTACGCGCTGGGGCCGCTGGCCTTCGGCCTGGAGGCGCAGGAGATGCTGTTCGTCTCGTCCAACGGCTGGGACGCCTGCGGCGCCAGCTGGTATGGCTACACCACTTTCTGGATCAACCGTGCCGGCCATCCGGCGGAGCGGCTCGATGTCGCCCCCGCCGGCACCGGGCACGACATGAACGACCTGCTCGAATTCGTCCGCGCCCATGGCGTGACGGCCTAGCAGGGCGCCCAACAACCAACGCTATCGCTATCGTTTAACAGGAGAACACTGATGGCTATCACGCTGCCCGCGGGCATGAAGATTACCGGCGAAATCCTGCCGGCCTACGAAGATATCCTCACGCCGGAAGCCCTGGCCCTGGTAGACAAGCTGCACCGCGCCTTCGAGCCGCGCCGTCAGGAATTGCTGGCCGCGCGCGTCGCGCGCGCCAAGCGCCTGGATGCCGGCGAGGTGCCTGACTTCCTGCCGGAAACCAAGAGCATCCGCGAAGGCGACTGGAAGGTTGCGCCGGTGCCCAAGGCGCTGGAATGCCGCCGCGTGGAAATCACCGGCCCGGTCGAAGCCAAGATGGTGATCAACGCCTTCAACTCGGGCGCTGACAGCTACATGACCGATTTCGAGGATTCCAACACCCCCAACTGGCACAACCAGCTGCAGGGCCAGGTCAACCTGAAGGCCGCCGTGCGCCGCACGCTGACGCTGGAATCCAAGGGCAAGCAATACAAGCTGAACGACAAGATCGCCACGCTGCAGGTCCGTCCGCGCGGCTGGCACCTGGACGAAAAGCACGTCACCATCGACGGCAAGCGCGTCTCGGGCGGTGTCTTCGACTTCGCGCTGTTCCTGTTCCACAACGCCCGCGAGCAGATTTCCCGCGGCGCCGGCCCGTTCTTCTATCTGCCGAAGATGGAAAGCCATCTGGAAGCGCGCCTGTGGAACGACATCTTCGTGATGGCGCAGAACGAAATCGGCCTGCCGCAAGGCACCATCAAGGCCACCGTGCTGATCGAGACCATCCTCGCCGCGTTCGAGATGGAAGAGATCCTGTATGAGCTGCGCGAGCACAGCGCCGGCCTGAACGCCGGCCGCTGGGACTACATCTTCTCGTGCATCAAGAAGTTCAAGAACGACAAGGACTTCTGCCTGGCCGACCGCGCCAAGGTCACCATGACCGCGCCGTTCATGCGCTCGTATGCGCTGCTGCTGCTCAAGACCTGCCACTCACGCGGCGCCCCCGCCATCGGCGGCATGAGCGCGCTGATCCCGATCAAGAACGATCCGGAGAAGAACGCCATCGCCATGGAAGGCATCATCAGCGACAAGCGCCGCGACGCCACCGATGGCTACGACGGCGGCTGGGTGGCGCACCCCGGCCTGGTCGAGCCGGCCATGAAGGAATTCGTGGCGGTGCTGGGCGACAAGCCGAACCAGTTCGAGAAGCAGCGTCCGGACGTGCAGGTGAAGGGAGCCGACCTGCTGAACTTCCAGCCGGAAACGCCGATCACCGAGCACGGCCTGCGCATGAACATCAACGTCGGCATCCACTACCTGGGCGCCTGGCTGGCCGGCAACGGCTGCGTGCCGATCCACAACCTGATGGAAGATGCCGCCACCGCAGAGATCTCGCGCTCGCAGGTGTGGCAGTGGATCCGCTCGCCCAAGGGCAAGCTGGAAGACGGCACCAAGGTCACGGCCGAGCTGGTGCGCAAGCTGATTCCGGAAGAGCTGGCCAAGGTGAAGGAACTGGTTGGTGGCGACACCAGCACCTATGACCGCGCTGCCGAGATTTTCGAGCAGATGTCGACGTCGGAAGACTTTGCCGAGTTCCTGACCCTGCCGCTGTACGAAGAAGTCTGAGCAAGCCGGCACTTGCCATCAGAAACCGCAGCTTCGGCTGCGGTTTTTTTATTGCTTCCGTGTGCAGCGGCCGCGTTAAGCCAGACTTACAACTGTCATGCAGTGCAGCAATACACCGTAAATACTTGTAACATTAGTGCCTAAAGATGCACTTTGCTTGTCCTGTCTTCAATACTTTTTGGGTTTATCCCTAGGGTTCGAATTGGAGGAAACACTCTAGGATGCGGGTTCGATGGTGCGCTGCAAGATTCGCCGCGCGGCACGGTCGGAACGCTTTGTCGTGTCTGATTGCCAGCGCTGGCGCGCCATTCCGTCCCGACCACCCACAGGAGATCTGCATGTCACCTTTTACGCCCGAACAATTTGCTGCGGCGCAGAAGTCCAACGTGAGCCATTTGTTCGCGCTGACGAACACGGCGTTTGAAGGTTTCCAGAAGCTGACCGAGCTGAACCTGCAGGCCCTTAGGACCACGCTCGCCGAAGGCCAGGTCAATGTCGAAGCGGTACTGGCCGGCAAGGACTTGCGCGAAGTGTTCGCAGCCCAAGGCACCCTGGCACAGCCGGCTGCCGAGAAGGCGGTGGCGTATGCACGCCATGTCTATGAAATTGCCTCGAACACCCAGGCAGAACTGAGCAAGGCCGTCGAAGCCCAGTACGAACAGCACAACCGCAACGTCCAGGCTTTCGTCGACACCTTTGTGAAGAACGCGCCGGCCGGTTCGGAAGCACTGACCGCGCTGCTGCAGTCGGGCGTTGCCGCGGCCAACACCACGTACCAGTCGTTCCAGGACGCCGCCAAGCAGACCGCAGAAGTCGCCAAGGCCAACTTTGCCAAGACCGCCGCAGCCGCGTCGGCCACGGCGGCGAACGCTACGCCGCGCGCCGCCAAGGCGTAACAGCACAGCGCTGGCCCGGCAAGGCCGGACCGCGCGCTACACACAGATCGCAGGCAGGCAGGCCGGGAACCCCGCGTTCCCGTGCCTGCGGCACCGCGACACCATATCTTCCCGCCTCATCGATGCGCACCGGGACCGGCACGGTCCGGCCCGGCATGGCCGCGCTTTGCCTGCGCGACGGTAGTGGGAACTTGCTCGGGGACTACCGGGGGAATGTCCCTTCCTGCAAGGCAGGGGTCTTTCAATTCACGACAACGACGCAATCAGCATGACGAAGAGAATCGCATTGGTAACAGGTGGCATGGGTGGACTCGGCGAAGCCATCAGCATCCGGCTGCACGACGCCGGCTATGCCGTGGTGGTGACGCACTCGCCCGGCAACGCCAACGCCGGGGACTGGCTGGCCACAATGGCGGCCAGCGGCCGCGAAATGCGCGCCTATGAGGTCGACGTCGCCGACTATGACGCCTGCCAGGCCTGCGCCGCGCGCATCCTGGCCGACCTCGGCCAGGTCGACATCCTGGTGAACAATGCCGGCATTACGCGCGACATGGCGTTCAAGAAGATGGACAAGCCGAACTGGGATGCGGTGATGCGGACCAATCTCGATTCGGTGTTCAACCTGACCAAGCCGCTGTGCGAAGGCATGGTCGAGCGCGGCTGGGGCCGCATCATCAATATCTCGTCGGTCAACGGCTCCAAGGGCGCGTTCGGCCAGACCAACTATGCCGCGGCCAAGGCCGGCATGCACGGCTTCACCAAGTCGCTGGCGCTGGAAGTGGCGCGCAAGGGCGTGACCGTCAACACGGTCTCGCCGGGCTACCTGGCCACAAAGATGGTCAACGCCGTGCCCAGGGAGATCATGGAGAGCAAGATCCTGCCGCAGATCCCGGTGGGCCGCGTCGGCAAGCCGGAGGAAGTGGCGGCGCTGATCGCCTACCTGTGCTCGGAGGACGCGGCCTATGTGACCGGCTCCAATATCGCCATCAACGGCGGGCAGCACATGCAGTAAGAAGCGCCGGGACCGGGCCTCTGGCACCGGCCCCTGGCACGGTCCTGCAAAGTCCCCCCGCCAGCGCGCCGGCCAGGCGCCGGCCGCTGGGCATCGTTGCGTTCCGCCGCAAGCCGGATTCTTGTCCATACTGAAGCTTGACCGGCGGAGCGCCTCACCTCCGCCGCGAACCAACGCATGGGGAGGGGAATCGTGTTCAAGCACATCTTGCTGGCCACCGATGGCTCGGAACTTTCAAGGATGGCGATGGAAGCGGCGATCGGCTTTGTCAAGGCCGATGGCGCTAGGTTGACTGCCTATACCTGCATGGAAGAGTATCCCTACCTGGCCTCGGGCGACGCCGGCCATCCCAGGCGCAAGGCCTTCGAAGAGCAGGAAGCCGAACGGGCCCGGGCGCGGCTGGAAGAGGTGGTCGCCGCCGCCAGCGCGGCGGGCGTGCCGTGCGCCACCGACATGACGGCAACCGTTCCCTACAAGGGCATCATCGATGCCGCGGCAAGGCACGAGTGTGATGTGATCTTCATGGCGTCGCACGGCCGCAGGGGCCTGGACTCCTTGCTGGTCGGCAGTGAAACGCAGAAGGTGCTGACCCACTGCCGGGTTCCCGTGCTGGTCTACCGCTGAAGGCGCGGGCGTTGGCGTGGGCGTGGGCGCGCAGGGCCGCGATGCGGCCTGCCGTCGGACTCCATTGCACGGAGGTGCTGCCATGGCGGACA
This sequence comes from Cupriavidus sp. WGlv3, assembly GCF_023952475.1. Taxonomy (GTDB): domain Bacteria; phylum Pseudomonadota; class Gammaproteobacteria; order Burkholderiales; family Burkholderiaceae; genus Cupriavidus; species Cupriavidus phytorum. Next base: position 167,631 of record NZ_JALHRX010000005.1, on the reverse strand, counting down.
TCGAACAGGAAAAGGTGGTCGGCGTCCTCAATCGGATCCTCGAGGCCGAGCTCGCCGGCGTGGTGCGCTACACGCACTATTCGTTCCTGATCTTCGGCTTCGGGCGCATCCCGATCGTGTCGTGGCTGCGCGAGCAGGCCGACGAGTCGCTGCTGCATGCGCAGCAGGCCGGCGAATGGATCACCACCCTCGGCGCCTATCCCTCGCTCGGCATCGGCGAGCTGCTGGACGCCCACACCCAGGATATCGGCGCGATCCTGCGCGAGTCGCTGGCCACGGAGCGGGAAGCGCTGGCGTTGTACCGGGAACTGCTCAGCCTGGTCGAGGGCCGCTCGGTCGCGCTGGAAGAGTATGCGCGGCAGCTGATCCAGCTCGAGGAGCTGCACGCTGGCGAAGTCGAGAAGATGCTGCGCAAGCCCGGCGCGCCCATGATCGCCGATCCTGCCAGAGGCGCCGACCAGGGATAAGGCCGGCATCCGTGGCACGACCGCCTGCTGCCGGCCCGCTCACTTGCTGCCGTCGCGCGCATCCCCGCCGATCGCGTCGACGATGATCATGGTGCGGTCCAGCACGCCGCGCTCGTCGAAGTACGCGCTGAAGTGCGCCGGCTGATACGCGCCGGCGTAGAGCCGGTACGACCACGCCTCGCGTTTCATCATCGGGTAGTACTCGACCGGCTCGCGCGGCAGGCCGAAGTGCTCGGCCACGTCCTGCTTGGTCCACACGCCCGGGCGCGCGGCGTAGATTTCCTTCTCGGTCAGCATCTGGCGGAAGCTGGTCAGCTTGCCGCCGGCGTCGAAGTCCGCGGCATACACCTCGAAGCCGAGCGGCTGCTTGGAATAGATCCAGCGGCTGGTGCCGTTGGCGAGCGGATAGGTTTCGGAAGGCGCGCCGAAGGTATCGCGCACCGCGCTCTGCGGGCTGCCGATCATTTTCTGCGCGGTCTGCATGGGCTGCAGCGTTGCGCACGCGCACAGCAGGGTTGCCGCGGTGGCGGCCAGCCAGACGGACAGGCGATGGCGCATGGTCGATCTCCGATAAGCACTGCGGACGGGAATCCATTCAGCATAGCGCAACGCATGCGGGCGCGCGCTGTCGCTACCGGGGTTCCGGCAATTACCAGCCAAAGCGGTAATCCTTTGCCGGATGCAGCCGCCAGGTGCCGTCGCCCGGCAGTTCCAGCACCTGGTGGTGATACTTCAGCAGCGTGGGCCGGTGGCTGACGCTGACCAGCGTCGCCTGCAAGCCGGCCAGCAACTGGTACAGGGCCTCTTCGTTGCTGATGTCGAGGGCGCTGGTGGCCTCGTCCAGCATCACATAGCGCGGCCTGGCCAGCAGCACGCGCGCGATGGTCAGCCGCTGCTGCTCGCCCAGCGACAACACCTTGCTCCAGTCCACTTCCGTGTCGAGTCCGCCAAAGCGGCCGGCAATGTCGCGCAGGTTGACGGTATCCAGCAATTGCAGCAGCTCGTCGTCTGCGACCTGCCGGCCGACATGATTGGGATAGAGCAGCTGGCTGCGCAGGCTGCCGACCACCATGTACGGATGCTGCGGCAGGAACAGCATGTCCTGCGGCGCCGGCCGCACGATGCGGCCGGTGCCGCTGTTCCAGAGGCCCGCGATCGCGCGCATCAGCGAACTCTTGCCGCCGCCGCTGGCGCCGACGATCAGCAGTCCCTCGCCGGGATGGATCGACACGCTCAGGTCGGTGACCAGCGTGCGCTCCTGGTTGGGCGTCTGCAGCGTGACATGTTCCAGCGCGAGCCGCGAGTCCTGGCGGGACTCGATGGTGGAGGCAGCCCGCGGCGCGGTCGTCTTTTTCCCGGTCAGGGTACTGGAGAACGTGTCCAGGCGGTCGAGCCCGGCCACGAACCGGCTCAGGTCTTCAAAGTTGTCGACGATCACCGTCAGCGCATTCAGCACGGCGGCAAAGGCGCCCGCGGCGCGGATCGCGCTGCCGACCTCGAGCTCGCCGTCCAGCACGCGCGAGGCCACGATCGCGCTGGGCAGCAGGATGGTCAGGAAGCCATAGCCATACTGGAACATGTTCAGCCCCAGTTGCCACCGGATGAGCCGCTCGAAGTTCTGGAACGCCTTGCCGAAGCGCCCGCGGACATGGGATGACTCCTGCGGCTCGCCGCGATAGAACGCGATCGATTCGGCGTTCTCGCGCACGCGGATCAGGCTGAAGCGGAAGTCGGCCTCGCGCTTGAGCTGGTAGAAGTTCAGGCCGATCAGCACCCGCCCGAAGCAGGCGATCGAGACAAAGGTGCCGGCGATGGCGTACACCACCAGGAAATAGACCAGCTCCCTGGAGATCATCCACAGCACCGCGCTGAACGCAATCAGCTGCAGCAGCGCGCCGATGCCGATCGACAGGAAGAACAGCGACTGTCGCGTAAAGGTGTTGATGTCCTCGGAGATGCGCTGGTCGGGATTGTCGATGCCGGCATCCGCATTGAGCTTGTAGAAAATGCGGTTCTTGAAATATCCGTCCAGGTAATGGTGGGTCATCCAGCGCCGCCAGTGCAGGCCCAGCGTGTTGCGGATGTAGTAATAGACCGCGTAGACGGGAATGGCGACGATCAGGATATACAGGCAGGTGCGGATCGAGGCCCAGAAACGGTCGGCGTCGCGCGCCGCCAGCGCCGAGGTGAATTCGCCGGTCTGCTCGTTGATCAGCACCTCGGCCTGAGTCTGGCCCAGCAGCAGCAGGATCAGCACCAGCAGCAGGCCGGCCGCCTTCCATCGCTCCTGCGAGACCCAGTAGGGTTTGGCGATCACCCAATAGCGGGTCCAGACGTGCCGGGTCGACGTGGCGGGGCGTTTGCCGGGGGGCGTAGTGCTGTCGGCCGCCTGCGGCTCGGGCACGGCGCTCATAATCCACCTCCGGGGTGCTGAGCGGATTTCATTATCGTCACATGGCGGCACGGCTCCGGGCGCGGACCGCGGCGCGGCGGAAAATGGCTATTGAAATATAGGCCAGCAAAATCGATGCCCGGCGCTTTTGCGCGAGCCCGGCCACGCGCGGGCGCCAGGCGCCACTGGCCGTGGCTTGACGCAGGCGCCGAAGCTGATTCCAATCCCGGGTGACCGTTTCCCCATCACAGGCCGCCCCCGCATGGACCGCTTCGACGCGCTGCAACTCTTCACCCGGATCGTGGAACTGGGTTCTTTCACCCGCGCCGCCAGCGCGCTGGACATGCCGCGCGCCACGGCGACCCACGCGATCAAGGAGCTCGAGGCGCGCGTCGGCGCCCGACTGCTGGAGCGCACCACGCGGCAGGTGCGCCCGACGCTGGACGGGCAAGCCTTTTATGAGCGCGGCAAGCGCGTGCTGCAGGCGCTGGAAGACGCCGAGACCTCGCTCAGCACCCAGGTGGCCGACCCGCGCGGCACGCTGCGACTGGACCTGCATGGCACCCATGCCACGCTGATCATCCTGCCGCGCATCGGCGAGTTCCGCGCGCGTTATCCGCATATCGACCTGGTCATCAGCAGCGGCGACCGCCTGGTCGACCTGATCGGCGAGGGCATCGATTGCGTGGTGCGCGCTGGCCGTCCGCGCGATTCGTCGCTGGTGGCGCGGCGCCTGGCGGAGATGCCCGAGGTGCTGTGCGCCAGTCCCGCGTACCTGGCGGCGCACGGCACGCCGCGGCATCCGTCGGAGCTGGCCGAACATGTCGGCGTCGGCTTCTTTTCCCGCAACCATGACAGCCGCTACCCGTTCACGCTGACCGTCGATGGCGAGGTGCGCGCGTTCCGGGCCAGCGGCTGGGTTTCAGTCAGCGATGCCGAGTGCTATACCAGCGCGGCGCTGGCCGGCTGCGGCCTGATCCAGGTGCCGCGCTTCCGCGTCGAAGACCATGTGCGCGCCGGGCGGCTTGTGCCGGTGCTGGAAGCCTGGCCATGCCCGGACCTGCCGGTGTCGGCGCTGTACCCGTTCCACCGCCAGCTGGCGCCGCGCGTGCGGGTGTTTGTCGACTGGGTGGCGGGCATCTATGCGGAACGGTTCGGGCCGCCGCGGGCCACAGCCGGCGTCGCGCATGGTGGAAACCCGGGCGTGCCCCCGGCCTGAACACTCACTAAGATGAAAGACCCGCCGCCGGTGCGGCGCACAACGATAACGCGGAGACTTCATCTATGGATCGTCGACAGTTCCTGAGCACCGCGGCGCTCGCGATGGCGGCCGGCGTGGCGCCGCACGCGCTGGCCCAGCAGTGGCCCGCGCGCGCCATCCGGCTGGTGGTGGCCTATCCGCCGGGCGGCGGCACCGACGTGGTGGCGCGCCTGTTCGCCGACTACCTCGCGCGCGTGACCGGGCAGTCGGTGGTGGTGGAGAACAAGCCCGGCGGCGCCACCATTCCGGCCACGCAGGACGTGATCCGCGCGAAGAACGATGGTCAGACCCTATTGGTGACGCTGGGCTCTTCGGCCACCTCGGGCGCGCATATCAACCGCGTGCCCTACGATCCCTTGACCGACCTGACCGCGCTCGCCGAACTCGGCCGCGCGCCGGTGCTGCTGGCCGCCAACAAGGACGCGCCGTACAACACGCTGAAGGAGCTGGTCGCCTACGCCAAGGCGAACCCGGGCAAGCCGATCCACTCGGCCTCGTATGGTCCGGGCACGTCGTCGCACTTCGGCCCGCTGCTGTTCAACCGGCTCGCCGGCACCCATCTTGAACCGGTGCTGTACAAGGGTTCCGCGCCCGCCACGCAGGATCTGGTGGGCGGCGTGGTGCCGCTGATGATCGACGGCCTGACCACCGGCGTGCCGCTGTACCAGGCCGGCAAGACCAAGGTGCTGGCCACCACCATCCCGGAGCGCTCGGAACTCGCGCCTGGCGCGCCCACGTTCCGCGAGCTGGGCTACCCCGAGATGGAGCAGCTGAGCGGCTATTTCGCGCTGTTTGGCCCCAAGGCCATGCCCCGCGAGACGGTGGAGGCGGTCTCCGCCGCGGTGCGCAAGGTGCTGGCCGATCCCGCTTACCAGAAGCGGCTGGCGGGCGTGGGCGTGCTGCCGCCGCAGGCGGTCACGCCCGATGCGTTCGCCACGCAGATCCGCGCGGACCACGCACGCTGGGGACAGTTCATCAAGGACATCGGCTTCAAGATCGAGGGAAGCTGAAGCTCCGGCGCTTCACGCGTCGTCTTGCTGGCTGGCCTTTGCCCGGGTGCGCGCCGGCGCTTTTTTCTTCGCCTTGCCCTGGTTGAAGGCGATCGCGGCGCGGACCAGGGCCTTGAGCGCGCGTGCGTCGATCTTGTCGCCCTCGGCGAGGTCGATCGCGCGCCATTTGTTGCCACCGAGGCCGGCGTTAAAGAGGTGGTCCGGGTCGGGCAGGCTGGCGCCGTTGGTAAAGGTAATCTTCACCTTGGCCTTGTGGGCGTTGGCGACGGCGATCATGCCGTCGCGCGACCATACCGGGCTACCCATCCATTTCCATTCCTCGACGATGCCGCTGTCGGCGGCGAGGATGGCCTTGCGCAGGCTGGCCAGGGTCTGGCCGCGCCAGTCGGCCAGGCCCACGATCAGCTGGTCGATCTGTTCAGATGGATGCATTGATGCTCGTTCCTCAGGGTTCTGGCTGACCGGCTTATCATAGCCGCTCGGTGCGGTCTCGCCGACCAGCGTCAGCCAGGGGAGTTCAGCCATGGTCAACAGCACTTCGCTTCCCCCGAACGGGGCGTTCCATGGCAGCGAAATTCGCCTACCCTCGCAAGCTTCATCGGCCGGCGGCCAGTTGCCGCACGGCTGCGTCTTCACGATCGCGCCCGCGACGGGCGCGCATCCTGTCGGAGATTGCATGAAGGTAGACCCCCTCCGTGACTGGCAATACGCCGAGACCGTGCTGAACGCGCGCACGCCGCAGGAAGTGGCACAAGTGGCGCTGCGCGCGGCCCGCGCCATGGGCTTCAACCACCATGCCTACGTCATGAAGCAGCCCGTGCTCGGCCCGCAGGACGACAACGACTTCGTCTGCTTCCACGATTTTTCGGCGGACTGGGCGCGGGCGCGCTACGAGCCGTTGCGCGCGAAGCGGCACGAGGATGGCGACGCGCGCGTGGCGCACGTGCGCGCGGGCATGCCGGCGACGTCGTGGAATGCGCTGGGCGAGGTCGACCACACGCGCCGCGATATCGGGCAGAGCGCGCGCAAGCTGCTGCGCAGCGCGGGCGAACACGGGCTCAACGCGGGCCTGACCATTCCGCTATGGACGCCGGGGATCGACTGGGCCTTCATGACGCTGACCACCGATGCCACCTCCGACCTGCGCGCGCTGCGCACCACGCTGGCGCCGATGAGCTACTTCGCGCACTGCCTGCATTCCGCACTGCGGCGGCTGCAAGGCGAGGCCGCGCGCCCGGCGCTGAGCCGGCGCCAGCGCGAGATCCTGCACTGGGCGGCGATCGGCAAGACCACCTGGGAGATCTCCACCATCCTCGGCATCAGCGAGAGCACCGTCTACTTCCACCTCAACGTTGCCGCCGACAAGCTCAATACGCGCGGGCGCCAGGCCACCTGCGCGCGCGCGGTGGCGCTGGGGCTGCTGTCGATCTGACGCCGATGCGGCTTTCACCGGGCGGCCGGCCGTTAACGCGGAGAAGCCCCGGGGCAACACCTTGCCCCGGGGCTTGCAGTCAGCGCGACAACCGCGCGTCAGTTGGCCGGCGTGTAGTAGCGGCCCGCGATACGGGTGCCGGCGTCGCTCCACTGGTTCCAGACCAGCGCCGCATTGCCTTTCTCGTTTACCGCCAGCGCGGGAATCGCGGCGGTGTCGCCGTAGCTCTCGCCCAGCGCGGCGGTGCCCCAGCCGGTGCCGGCGACATAGCGGTTGGTCCACAGGTCGGCCACGCTGCTGCCCTCGGGCTCCTGGGTCCAGGCGACGAAGCCGTTGCCGGCGCCGTCCAGGCCGATCGTAGGCAGGCTGGGCGTGCGCGTGCTGGCACTCAGCAGCACGGTCGCGGTGCCCCAGGCGCCGTTGGCCGGGGCCACGCTGGCCACCAGCGTGTTGTCGTTGCGGCCCCAGGCCACCATGGCGTCGCCGCGCGCATTGACCGACAGCCGCGCCTTGCTGATAAAGGCTTCGGCCACCGGCGGCGCCACCGCCACGGGGTTCTGCCAGGCCGAAGTAAAGCGCCTGGCGTACAGCGTGCTTGCCACGGTGCCGTTGGCGACATCGGATTGGCCCCATACCAGCGTGGCATTGCCGCTGCCGTCCATGGCGATGGCGGGATAGCCGAGCGAGCGGTCGATGCTGTCGTCGCGCACCAGTTCGCTGGGCGCGTCCCAGCTGCCGCCGCTGAAGCGGCTGGTCCAGATGCCGTTGCTGGCGAGGTCGGTCAGTTCCCACACGGCAATCGCCTCGCCCGAAGGGGCCACGGCAACCTGCGGGCGCAGGTTCTGGATGCCGGCGTCATTGGGCGTCGCCAACATCGATTCCGTGCCCCAGCCGCTGGCGGCGGTGTAGCGGTTCGCGACGATCTTGAACGGGCCGAACTGGCCGTCGCGCTGGCTCCACACCGCGATCGCGTTGCCGCTGGCGTCCATGCCGACCTGCGGCTGCGCGGCGAGGCCGACGCCGGCCTCGATACGGGCCAGCGTGCCCCAGCCTGTGGCCGGGTCGAAGGGCCTGGCCCAGATGTCGTAGGCGCCTGCGCTGGTCAGCTGCGCCCACACCACCATGGCGCGCCCGGTGGCGCGATCCATCGCGATCTGCGGGCCGTCGGTGGCGCCGGCGGCGTCGTTTTCCAGTGCCACCGGCGCGCTCCAGCCGGAACCCGGCAGGTAGCGGCTCGCCAGCACGCTTTCGTTGGCGGTGCCCGCATCGAGCTGCATCCAGACCGCGATGGCATTGCCCGCGGCATCGATGGCGACGTTGACAGTGCCCGCGCCGGCCTCGGTAAAGGGCGCCGGATCGGTCCAGCTCGCCGGCACGGGCGTGCCGGGATTGCCGGGGCCAGGGTTGCCAGGCGTGCCCGGCGTTCCGGGGGTACCCGGGGTGCCTGGGTCGCCGGGGTTGGGTTGCGGTGTCGTGCTGTTATCGTCTCCGCCGCACGCGGACAGCGCCGCGCAAATCGCCATCAGCAAAATCGTCTTACGCATTGAGTCTTCCCTTTCGGATCTTGTTCTTCAACGATCAATTCGCGGCCGGGGCCGGCATGGCGGCGCCGTGGAGGCCGCAGCGGACGCGACGCCTGGGGCTGGCGCGAATTGCCACGGGCGAGAATAGGGAAAGGCGGGCAGGGTGGCGCGCCGACCCTGTGGGATTCCACAGGGTGGCCGCAACGCGCGGCGGCGACGCGCGCTCATGCCGGGCCCGGCTTCTGGCCTATATTGAAGTCCTGCGGCCTGGGCGCCGGCGTCACCGGACCGGCCGCGGCCGGAAGGAGCGCGCCATGAAGATCGCCAGCATCGAAGCCATCGCCCTGCGCATTCCGTTCACGGTCGGCGGCGTGTCGGCCGCGGGGGTCTGGGGCGGGGCTGGCATGCAGGCCGCCGATTCGCTGCTGCTCAAGGTGAGCACCGATGACGGCCTGGTCGGCTGGGGCGAAACCTTCGGCTTTGTCGGCGTTCCGGCGGCCAGGGCGGCGATCGAGCAGATGCTGGCGCCGGCCTGCATCGGCCGTGACGCGAGCCAGATCGATGCGATCGGCCTCGACCTGCAGCGCAGCTTCCATGTGTTCGGGCGCAGCGGGCCGCTGTTCTACGGGCTGTCGGCGCTCGACATCGCATTGTGGGACCTGTGCGGCAAGGCGGCCGGGCTGCCCGTTTACCGGCTGCTCGGCGGCGCGCGGCGCGAGCAGCTGCCGGCCTACGCCAGCCTGATCCGCTATGCCGATGCCGAAGCGATCGCGGTCAACGTCAGGCGCGCCATCGCCGATGGTTATCGCAGTCTGAAGCTGCACGAAGTCGACCTGGCCGTGATCCGCGCCGCGCGCGCGGCCGCGGGCCCGGATATCGAGATCACGCTGGATACGAATTGCCCGTGGACGCTGCATCAGGCCATCGACATGGCCCGCGCCCTGCAGCCCTTGTCGCTAAGGTGGCTGGAAGAGCCGCTGTGGCCGCCCGAGAACTACGCCGGACTCGCGGCGCTGCGCCGGCAATGCGCGATTCCGGTCGCCGCCGGCGAGAATGCCACCACGCTGATGGAATTCGAGCACCTGCTTGGCATCGGTGCCGTCGATGTGGTGCAGCCCAGCCCGGCCAAGATGGGCGGCATCAGCGCCCTGCGCGATGTCTTTGCCCTGGCCAGGGCGCACAACGCGCAGGTGATGGTCCATACCTTCTACGACGGCCCCGGGCTGCTGGCCGCCATGCATGCCACCGCGGCGCTGGGCGATGCCGAGGCCATGATCGAATGGCGGTACTTCGACATGGCCGCGCAAGTGCTTGGCGATGCCGTGGTGCCGCGCGACGGCATGATCGCGCTACCCGCGGGCCCGGGCCTGGGCCTCGACCCGGACCCGGAAGTGATCCGGCGCTACCGCGTCGGCTGACGCCGGCGCTCAGAAGTCGACCTTCTCTCCCGGCTGCGGCACGATCACGGTTGCCGCGGCACCAGTACCCAGTGCCGCCTTGAATTGCTCCGGCGTACCGCTGGCTTGCGGCGAGGTCTGGTAATGGATCGGTATTGCGAAGCGAGGCCGGATCAGGTCGCGCACGGCGATCGCGGCATCCTGCGGTCCCATGGTGGAATACCCGCCGATCGGGATCAGCACCAGATCCGGCTTGTAGATCTCGCCGATCAGGCGCATGTCGCCGAACAGCCCGGTATCGCCCATGTGCCAGATGCGGAAGCCGTTCTCCAGTTCGATGATGTAGCCCACCGGCTCGCCGCCGTAGTGGGTTTCGTCCTTGCCGGTGGCCGGATTCTTCAGCGCCAGTTCCGACGAGTGTTCCGCATGCACCGCCGTGATCTTCGGGCCCGCCGGGCCAAACGGCATGACCGTGCCGCTCTTGCCGAAGCGCTGCACCTGCGCCTCCGGCACCAGGCCCAGGCTGACCAGCGCCCGGCCCATGCCGCCGCCGTTGTACACCGGGGCGTTGGTCAGCCGGGCCAGCGCGGGGGTATCGCCCAGATGGTCGTTGTGGGCATGCGTGACCAGGATCAGGTCGACCTTGCCGAGCGCGGGCAGCTGTTTGAAGCCGGGCGGAGTCTTCGGATTGCTGGTCAGCCACGGGTCGATCACGATGACCTTGCCGCCCGGCGTGGTGATGCGCGTGGCGGCCTGTCCCAGCCACAGCACTTCGGCCTTGCCCGCGCTGGGCTGGCCGGGCGCTACCGGGCGCGGCGCGGCTGCCGGCGGCGTCGGCGCGGCACAGGCGCCGAGCAAGGCGGAGAGGGCGGCAAGCGTGGTGAGGGCGGCGGGAATCCGCGCAAGGTGTCTGAGCATGTCGTGCCTCCGTGAAGGGATCGATGCCGGATCGGTACCGGATCAATACCGGATCAATACGTCAGGCAGCCCGGGCCGCTAGCGCACAAACATGCCCAGGCCTTCGTGGTCGTAGAACTCCAGCCAGACGCGGTCGCTGGAAAACGCGGCCCGCGAGATCGTGCCCGGCATGGCGTTTTCATTGTCGAGCGTGAAGGTGAAGATATCGCCGTCCCAGTGGCTCAGCGGCACCACCAGCGGCGTCGCGCCCAGCGTCATCACCAGCGTGCCGCCCTGGTCGGCGACCTGCAGCGGACCGTAGTAGTCGTTGCGATAGGTGCCGGTGTAGGTCGACAGCGCGCGCGCGGACAGCGGATTGGCCGGGCGCGGCTGCCCCACCAGCCGGCCTTCCGGCTCCAGCAGCGGTGCCAGCGCATCACCGTAGAGCTTGCCCCAGTCGCGGCGGATGGCGCCGAATTGCGCCAGGTCGAAGAACTGGGCGCTCAGGGTTTCCGGCACGCCGATGGGCTGCGCGTTGGTCAGCGTCACGATGGCCAGGTCGAGCTCAGGCACCGCCATGAAGCTGGTCGCGGCGCCCAGGGCGAACGCGCCCGAGTGGTTGAGCGAGGTCAGGCCCAGTTCGGTCGTGCCGACATTGAAGCCATAGCCATAGTAGCCGGCAGGGCGGTCGCCGGCGGGCGGGTTGCTCTGCATTTGCGGACTTGTCGCGGGCGCCAGCGCGGCGGCATCGACCACCCGCTGCCCGCTGAACTCGCCTTTGGCGAGCAGCATCGCCAGCCATTTCGCCATGTCGTTGGCCGACGCACTGACGCCGCCCGCAGCCGATTGCGCATCGGGCATCCGCGCCGCGCCTTGCACCCAGTTGCCGTTGACCCGCACGTGGCCGAGCGCGCGGTTGTCGCGCGCGGCATAGTCGGCAAAGCGCGAGCTGGTGCGCGTCATGCCCAGCGGCTGGTACAGCGCCTGCTCCGACAGCGTGGCCCAGTCGGTGCCGGCGGCGACGGCAACCGCTTCGGCGGCGGCGGTCATGCCGAAGTTGGTGTACGCGTAGACCGCGCGGAACGGATGCAGCGGCACGAAGCGCAGGCGCGTCAGCACTTGCTGGCGGTCGTAGCCCATGTCCTCGAGACGGTCGCCGGCGTGGTCCGGCAGGCCGGAGCGGTGGGCGTAGAGGTCGCCGATGGTGACGTCCGCCGACACCTCGGCATCGGCCAGCGTGAACCAGGGCAGGTGCGTACGCACTGGGGTATCCCAGCTGATGCCGCCGCGGCCGACCTGGCGCGCGACCACGGTGGCGCCGATGGACTTCGACACCGAGGCCAGCTGGAACACGGTGTCGGCATCGACCGGCGCGGGATCGGTCACCAGCCGGCGCCCGAAGCCCTTGGCGTAAACAGTCTGGTTGCCCCGCACCACCGCGACCGCCATCCCGGGTACGCGTGAGCTCGCCATCAGGTCCGCAACCAACTGGTCGAGCTGGGCGATGGCCTGGGTGATCTGCGCCGGAGGAACCGGCTCGGGCGGCGTGGGCTTGGGCGGCTCGTCGTCGCCGCCGCCGCACGCCGGCAGCGCCGGGACCAGCAGGCCGCCAAGCGCGGCTCCCAGGAAACGGCGACGCTCTTGCAGTTTGCCCACGGTAGTTCTCCGTTATGACGCGTAACAGGCTGAGGCGGGGCCGCGGCCTGTGGATGGAACTACTGTATGCGATCAATAGCGCGGCGGCGGAGGAGAGAGAGGTTTTGACGCTGCAAAAAGCAAAAGGCCCGCACTTCCGTGCGGGCCTTTGCCTGAAACTCTGGTGCCCAGGAGAGGACTCGGTCACGCATGCGCGACCCCGGCTGCGCTTGCAAGCGCAGCCCTTCTCGTCCTCACGAAAAGCGCTCAAGCGCTTTTCTTCCTGGGCGGAAAAGAAAAAAGGCCTGCATGCGCAGACCTTTTTGAATTGTGGTGCCCAGGAGAGGACTCGAACCTCCACAGTGTTGCCACCGCTAGGACCTGAACCTAGTGCGTCTACCAATTCCGCCACCTGGGCAGGTGGTGAGCCGCGAATTCTACCGAAGGCGGCGGAATTTGCAAGCCCTTGCGCGGGCGCCGTGTGAAAAAACTTTGGCCACCGCGCTCAGCAGTGGTCGGGGCGCCCGCCGGCAATCAGAACGACGGCACCATCGCGCCCTTGTACTGCGCCTTCATGAACTGGCGCACGTCTTCCGACTGGTACGCGGCCACCAGCTTCTTGACCCACGGCTTGTCCTTGTCCTGGGTGCGCACCACGATGATGTTGGCGTACGGGCTGTGGATGTCTTCCAGCGCGATCGCGTTCCTGGTCGGCTGCAGGCCGGCGGCAAGCGCGTAGTTGGTGTTGATCACGGCGGCGCCGACATCGGGCAGCGCGCGCGCCAGCTGGGCCGCGTCCAGTTCGACGAGCTTCAGCTTCTTGGGGTTCTCGGCCACGTCCAGCGGCGTGGCATTGGAACCGTTGGTGCCGGCGCCGGCCTTCAGCTTGATCACGCCTTGCGCCTGCAGCAACAGCAGCGCGCGGTTTTCATTGGACGGGTCGTTGGGCACCGCCACCTTGGCGCCCTGCGGCAGGTCCTTGGGCGACTTCAGGTTCTTCGAGTAGATGCCCAGCGGCGAGATATAGGTGTAGCCCACGCTCTGCATCTTGTAGCCGCGCTGCTTCACCTGGCTGTCGAGGTACGGCTGGTGCTGGAAGCTGTTGGCGTCCAGGTCGCCGGCGTCGAGGGCGGCGTTGGGCTGCACGTAGTCGTTGAACTCGACCACCTTCACGTTCAGGCCATTGCGCTTGGCCACTTTCTGTACCACTTGCCAGACTTCGGCGTCCGGTCCGCTGACCGTGCCGACACGGATGGTCTGTTCCTGGGCCGAGGCACTGCCGGCGGCGATAAAACCCACGGCGGACACAGCTGCCGCCAGACGCTTGATGAAAGACGTGCGCATAGGAATGGTGAAGATCTTGTTGTGATGTGGCGAGTGAGAGGCAATCGCCGGGGCAGGGATCGCCTGTCCGGAGCGAGGGCACAGATTAACGCAATTGCGTCCGAATGGCGCGCCGCAGACGATTCTGGCGTCTATTTCTTTTTCATAAGCTTATGAAGCCAGGCGGCGCCTGCCTGCCGGCATTAAATGCCCCGGCGCCGCGGCTCAGTCCGCAAACACTTCGCGCAAGGTCCGCAAGGTGTCTGCCACGGTCCGGTCGCTCAGGCCGCCCGCGCGCTTCACCAGCCGCGACTTGTCGACGGTGCGCAGCTGGTCCAGCAGGATCAGGCCGGTCTTGCGCTGGAAGGTCACTGGTATGCGAAACGGTGCCGGCCGGCTGCCGGTGGTCATCGGCGCTACCGTTACCGTGCGCAGGTAGTCGTGCATCTCGGGCGGAGACAGGATGACGCAGGGGCGCGTCTTCTCGATCTCGCTGCCGACGGTGGGATCGAGCGCGACCAGCCAGACGTCGCCGCGCGCTACCATTTCAGCTCCGCGTCGTCGGCGTTGGGCAGTTCGCCCAGCACCAGGGTATCGTCGCCGGCCGCGGCGATCTGCCGGCTGGCTTCGGCCCAGCCCTGGCGCGGTGCCTGCCGGGGCCGGCACAGCACCAGCGTGTCATTCACGATTTCCATTTCCACTTCATTCTCCAGACCCAGCTGTGCCAGGATTGCCTTGGGAATCAGGACACCTTGCGAGTTGCCCATCTTGCGGATCGTTGCCTTCATGTCTTGTTGCTCATGGTGTGGTCAGTTCCGACGTCAGCACAATGTTATTACACCACGGGCATCAAGGAAACAGGCAGGCACCACGCTGCATGGAAATGTGACATCCCGGCGCAGCCGGCAACAGGCGAATGTTCCGAAAATGCCCGCGCTTGCAGAGCGGCCGGCTCAGTCGGCGACCGTCCCGTAGCCCTGGCCCTTCCACTCGATAAAACACAGCCCGTGCCCGAACGGGTCCGACAGCGTGGCCTGGCGGCCCCAGGCGAATTCCTGCGGCCAGTCCTCGATCTCGGCGCCGGCCGCGAGCGCGCGTTCGATGGCCTGCTCGAGGTCGGCGACGACGAAATCGAGGTGAACCGGGGTCCAGTGGCGGCGATAGTCGCGCCGGGTCGCGGCGCGCGTGGTCGGGCGCGTGCCCGCGGGCTTGGCGAGCAGGTAGATCGGGGCATTGCCGCCCAGCATTTCGGCGACAGAGCCGTCGAACAGCGTGCGGCCCGGCCGCAGTCCCAGCCCCTGCGCGTAGAAGTCGATGCCGCGCGCCAGGTCGTCGACATCGATATTGATCAGCAACTCCATCACAGCCTCCTGCAGCGTTCCGTGTGAAAGCGGCCGCATTGTGCGCCGGGTCTCCTGACAGCTGCTGTCAGGAGTGATGTTTCAGCCGGGCGCGGCATTCACGTGAGGGGCTCCAGCCGGTGCGAGTCTGGCCGATATCCGAGAGAGGGGGCGGCCCATGTTGCAGTGCGCAGACAAAAAGGTCTCGCGAATACGCGGAGACTTCATAATATCGACTTATCGCAAACGGGAGAGTGAAGTTGCGTTTTGAGCACTTGGTGGAGATCAATGATCCGGGCAACCCGCAGCTGGAACCGCTGACGGCCGAGCAGGTGTGGCAGGGCCTGGTGCTGCGTGCCGAATCTCCCGAGCTTTTCGTGCTGGGCCTGGACCGCGCCGAAGTGGTGGGCCGCGGCGACAACTGGATCGACCGCGTGCTGCATTTCGGCGCGGCCTCGATCGAAGATCACGTGGTCTACGAGCCGCGCCGGCTGGTGCGCTATGAGACCGCGGCCACGCCAGAGCATGCCGGCGGCACGCTGACCATGGCGATCGAGACCCCGGGTCCGGGCGCGCTGCTGTTGCGCTTTATCTACGACACCACCATGCCGGCCGTCGATGCCAGCGGCGACGACCGCTACGCCGAGATCGTCAAGTCCGCCTACCACGCGGCCGACATCGACACCGTCCGCAAGATCCGCGAGATCGCCGACACCGGGCGGCTGGGGTGAGCGAGGGCCCCGCCACGCCGGAAGGTTCCGGCCAGCGGTCGGATCTGCCGACCCGGCAGTCGCTGCGCGCGCGCTATGGCGAACGGCTGCGCTGGCTGGTGCTGGCGACGCTGATGCTGGGCACGATCTCGTCGATCGTCTCGTCCACCATCGTCAATGTGGCCATTCCCGACCTGAGCCGGCATTTCGTGCTGGGGCAGGAGCGCGCGCAATGGGTCGCGGCCAGCTTCATGATCGCGATGACGCTGTCGATGCTGCTGACCCCCTGGCTGCTGAATCGCTACGGGCTGCGGCGCACCTTCCTGGGCGCGTCGCTGCTGCTGGGCGCGGGCGGACTGGTGGGCGGTTTTTCGCCGACCTACGGCGTGATGATCGCGATGCGCGTGGCCGAGGGCATCGCCGCGGGCATCATGCAGCCGCTGCCCAATATCCTGATCCTGCGCGTCTTCGAAGAGCGCGAGCAGGGCAAGGCGATCAGCATGTTCGGCTTCGGCGTGGTGCTGGCGCCGGCGCTGGGACCCAGCCTGGGCGGCTTCCTGGTCGAGGCCTTCGGCTGGCGCTCGATCTTCTTCGTGGTGGTGCCGCTGACGCTGCTGGCCGTGCTGATGGCGCGCCGCTTCATGGCGGTGGACTCGATCATGATGGGCGAGCGCCAGCCGCTGGACTGGCGCGGGCTGGGCCTGGCCGGCATCGCCACGGTCAGCCTGCTCAACGGCGTGGTCGAGATGCGCGAGAGCGTCGCCGCGGGCCTGGCGCTGTCGGGCTTCGGCGTGCTGATGCTGGCGGCGTTCGTGATGTGGCAGTTGCGCGCGGCGTACCCGCTGATGAATATGCGGCTGTACAGCTACCGGCAGTTCGCGGCCGGGGCGGTGGTGGCCTTCATCTATGGCGCGGGCCTGTTCGGCTCGACCTACCTGTTGCCGGTCTATATGCAGATGGCGCTGGAATACACCCCGTCGCGCGCCGGCCTGGTGCTGTTCCCGGCGGGCGTGATGCTGGCGCTGACGATTGCGGTGGCGGGGCGCTTCACGCACCGGATCCCGCCACATGTGCAGGTGTCGTTCGGGCTGGCGCTGCTGTCGTTGTCGTTCCTGCTGATGGCGCTGGGCTCGCGCGCGACGCCCTACCTGGTGCTGGTGGCGCTGGCGGTGCTGGGGCGGATCGGCCTGGGCTGCATCCTGCCATCGCTGACGCTGGGTGCGATGCGCGGCGTGGACTTCACGCTGATCGCCCAGGGCTCGAGTTGCATCAACTTCCTGCGGCAACTGGGCGGCGCCATCGGCGTGAGCCTGGCGGGAGTGGGGCTGCAGTGGCGCCTGGCCGAGCATGGCGCACTGCTGGGCCAGGCCGGCGACAGCGCGCTCCAGGCGGCGCGCATCCGCGCCTTCGATGAAACCTTCCTCGCGGTGGGTGTGGTGATCGCCAGCGCGATGCTGGCGGCCTGGCGCATCCGGCCGCGCCCGGCGCCGGCGGCCTGACGCCGCCGGGCCGGAGCCGTTCAGCTGGCGGCGCCGCTGCGCAGTTCTTCCACCAACGCGATGTACTGCTCCATCGCCTGTTCGCGCGCGGTGCCGCGCAGCGCTTCCCACGCCTCGAACTTGTAGCGGCCGACGAAATCGGTCATGCCCGGCTTGTCGCCGTGCGCATCGCCCTCGCTGCCTTGCTTGAACAGCGCGTACAGGCGCAGCAGGGACATATTGCTGGGGCGCTCGCTCAGTTGCTTGACGTCGATCTGGGCCTGTTCGAAACGTGCCTGCAGGTCGCTCATGGGGTTCCTCCGTGTGGACTGTCTGGATTGCGGAAATGCAGCCCGATGATAGCCGTCCCGCGCGGCCGCGCCGTCCGTATAAAACCGAAGAAGCCCTCGATTCCGGGCCCAACGGCTACAATCGCGCCATGTCCTGGATTCTCGCTGTTGAAACTTCTACGGAGTGGTGCTCGGTCGCGCTCGGACGCGCGGCAGGCACCGGCCTCGAGTGCCTGGTGCGCCATGAGCACACCGGCGCACGCTCGTCGGCGCGCGTGCTGCCGGCCGCCGGGGAACTGCTGGCCGAAGCCGGCATTGCGCTGGCCGATTGCGCGGCCATCGCCTTTGGCGCTGGCCCGGGCTCGTTCACCGGCCTGCGCACTGCCTGCGGCGTGGCGCAGGGGCTGGCGTTCGGCGCCGGGCTACCCGTGGTGCCGGTCAACACGCTGAAGGCCTGCGCCGAACGCACCCGCGCCGCCACGCCGGCGCTGCCGGACGGCACCGCGGTGCTGGTGGCGCTGGATGCGCGCATGGACCAGGCCTATGCGGCGGCCTTCGGTTGGAACGCCGCCGCGCAGGAGTGGGCGGAACTCACGCCGATGCAGGTCGGCGCGCCGGAAACCGTCGCCTTGCCCGGCGGCGACTTCTGGCTGGCCGGCAACGCGTCCACGGTGTTTGGCGAACGCCTGGCGGGCCTCGGCCGCGCCGCGCGCGTGCTGCCCGAGGCGATGCCGCATGCGCAGCCGATGGTTGCCATCGCGCTGCGCGCCCTGGCGCGCGGCGAGGCCATCGACGCCGACCAGGCCATGCCGGTCTACCTGCGCGACAAGGTTGCCCAGACCATCGCCGAGCGCGAGGCCGTAGCGGCGGCGCGTGCGGCGGCCCAGCCGGGGAGCGCATCGTGAGCGCCGCGTATCCCCTCGCAGACCGCCACGACTGGCCCGAGGTGCCGGCCATGCCGGCGCTGCCCGAGGGCTGGTCGCTGGGCCGCATGAGCGCGCTAGACCTGCAGGCGGTGGCGGGCATCGAGGCGCGCGCCTACAGCCATCCGTGGACGCGCGGCAACTTCGAGAACTCGGTCAAGTCGGGGCATCTCGGGCTGACGCTGCGCGATCCGGCGGGCACGCTGGTGGCCTACGCCGTGCTGATGCCGGTGGTCGATGAAATGCACCTGCTCAACATCACGGTCGAGCCGCTGCGCCAGCGCCAGGGGCTCGGGCGCCTGATGCTCGCGGTGGTGCTGGCGACCTCGCACGCGCACCGCATCCACACCATGCTGCTGGAGGTGCGGCCCTCCAATACCGGGGCGATCGCGCTCTACCAGGCGGCCGGGTTTGCCGAGATCGGACGCCGCAAGGGTTATTACCCGGCGCCGGGCGGCGAGCGCGAAGACGCGCTGGTGCTGCGCCGCGCCTGGCCGGCGCAGGCTGCCGCCAACGAAGGCACGGAGGGGCAGGCATGAGCCGCCGCGCGCAGTTCCTCGAGGTGCTGGGCATTCCGACCGAATGGGTACCGCGCGCGTCCCGGGCGGCGCAGGCAGAGGCGCAGCCCGACCTGGCAGCGCAGCCTGCGGCGATGCCGGCAGCCGAGCCGTCCGTGGCAGCGACGGCTGCCCCGGTGGCTGCAGCGGTTGCGCATCCCGAGGCGCCGCTGGCCGCACCGGTGGCGCCGCCAGCCCCTGAGCGCGCTGCGCCAGCGCTGGCTCCTGCCGGGCCGGCGCCCGCAGATGCACAAGCGGATCGTGAAGCGGCCATCGCCGCGATGGACTGGCCGGCGCTGGAAGCCGCGGTGGCGGGCTGCACCGCCTGCGGCCTGTGCCAGACCCGTACCAATACGGTGTTCGGCGTGGGCGCGCGCCAGGCGGATTGGATGCTGGTGGGTGAAGCCCCCGGCGAGAACGAAGACCTGCAGGGCGAGCCCTTCGTCGGCCAGGCCGGCAAGCTGCTCGACAACATGCTCGGTGCGCTCGGGCTGGCGCGCGGGCGCAACGTGTTCATCGCCAACGTGCTCAAGTGCCGCCCGCCGGGCAACCGCAATCCGGAAGCGGAAGAGGTGGCGCAGTGCGAGCCCTTCCTGCGCCGGCAGATTGCGCTGGTCAGGCCCCGCGTGATCGTGGTGCTGGGCCGCTTCGCTGCCCAATCCTTGCTGCGCACCACCACGCCCATCGGCAAGCTGCGCGGCACCGTGCATGCCTATGAGGGCATCCCCGTGGTGGTGACCTACCATCCCGCCTACCTGCTGCGCACGCTGACCGACAAGGCGCGCGCCTGGGAAGACCTGTGCCTGGCCCGTGAGCTCCACGACCGTGCGGGAGCTGGGGCCTGATCTCTCGCTGACCCGCGGCGGCGACGGCCATGGACCGTCGCACGCGCCGCTGTGGCGCCGCGCCGCGTCGGCACGCGCGCGCGACCTGGCCTGGACCACGCTGTCGCCGCCGCTGCTGGACACCGTACCAGGGGCCGCGCTGGCGCGCTGGCCGGCCGGCACCCGCGAGGCCTGGCAGCGCTGGCTCGAAGGCGCGGATCCCGCCGCGCTGCCCCCCACCATCGACGAACTGGCCGACGGCCATGCCGCGCTCTGCACCAATGCCGACCCCGACCCTGCCAACCGCAGCCTGCGCCTGGGGCGGCATGCCGAACGGCTGCTGCATTTCGCCTTGCGCCATATGCAGGGGCTGTCGCTGCTGGCCGCCAACGTGCCGGTGCGGCACGCGGGGCGGCACGGCGTGCGCACGCTGGGCGAGCTGGATTTCGTCTGGCGCGAGCTGGACTCGGGCGCGGTGGTCCACTGGGAGATGGCGGCCAAGTTCTACCTGATGGCGGCGGGCGGCCACCAGCCGCCGCGGGCGCAGGATTTCGTCGGCCCGAACCTGGTCGACCGCCTTGGCGACAAGCTCGGCCATATCGTGCACCGGCAGCTGCCGTTGGGGCATACGCCCGAGGCGCGGGCCGCGCTCGGCCATACCGTGGACCGCAGCGAAGTCTACCTGCTGGGCTGGCTGTTCTATCGCGACGGCCAGGTGCCGGCCGGGCTGGAGACGCTTGGGATTGCGCCAGACCACTTGCACGGCTGGTGGTCCACGCTCGAGGCCTGGGCCGCGCGCGCCAGTGGGCGTCCGGGCCTGCGCTGGTGCCGCCTGCCGCGTACCGGGTGGCTGTCGGGCGCGCTGGTGCCGGAAGCCGGCACGGCGGACGCCGGCACGCTGCACGCGCTGCTGGCGCAGCGCTTTGCCGACCCGCGCCATGACCACGGCTGGCGCCGCGAGTCACCGGTGATGCTGTGCGAGATGGAACCGGCCGGGCCGCAGGCGCCAGGCTGGTGGCGCGAATGCTCGCGCGGTTTCGTGGTGCCGCCGGGGTGGCAGGAGCGGGCGCTGGCGCGCACCGAAGAGCCGCCGCGGGCGGGCCCGCAAGCCGTTCAGGACACCGCCTGACGCGGGCTGGCCGGCCGCCGCCGCGGCCGCGCCGTGAGAGTGCTAGTGGTGCTTGTCCTCGCCGATCATCGCCAGCGAGTTGAAGGTGCGCACGTTGTACTTGTGCAGCTTGAGCACCAGCGCCATGGTCACGCAGATAAACATGCCCAGCGCGATGATGACCACGCCGATCGGCACGTTGAGCTTGATCAGCAGCGCGTACAGGCACAGCATCAGCAGCACCGAGACGTTCTCATTGAAGTTCTGTACCGCGATCGAGTGCCCGGCCGACAGCAGCACGTGGCCACGGTGCTGCAGCAGCGCGTTCATCGGCACCACGAAATAGCCCGACATCGCGCCCACCAGCATCAGGAACACGTAGGCGATGGCCATGTACAGCGGCATGTGCAGGCCGAGCACGTCAAGCGTGACCTGCGGCATCGCGTCCTTGGTGTAGAACGCCATCACCATCACCGTGGCGCCCATCGCCACGCCGAATGGCAACACCGACAGCGATTTGCGCAGCGGGATGCGCGCCGCCGCCAGGATCGCGCCGACCGCCACGCCCACCGCCACCACGGCCTGCAGCAGCGCGCCCTGGGACAGGTTCAGGCCCAGCGATTTCTCGGCCCACTTCAGCACGATGAACTGCAGCGTCGCGCCCACGCCCCAGAACAGCGTGGTCACTGCCAGCGAGATCTGGCCGAGCTTGTCGCGCCACAGCGCCAGGAAGCAGTCGCCGAATTCGGCGATCAGCTTGATCGGGTTCTTTTCCTGCGCCGGATAGCGCGCGCCGGTGTCCGGGATGAACAGGTTGAACACCGAAGCGATCACGTAGAACAGCATGATCACCACCATCGCGGCCTCGGCCGGGGTGTCGATGCCGGTATTGATCAAGGGCACGTCCAGGCGCAGCAGCAGGCCGGAGACATGCACGGAAATCAGCGCACCGCCCACTACCGTGCCGAGGATGATCGAACCCACCGTCAGGCCCTCGATCCAGCCGTTGGCCAGCACCAGTTTTTCGGGGGGCAGCAACTCGGTCAGGATGCCGTACTTGGCGGGCGAATACGCCGCCGCGCCGAAGCCGACCACGCCGTAGGCCAAGAGCGGATGCAGCCCGAACATCATGATGGCGCAGCCGACCACCTTGATGGCGTTGGTGATGAGCATCACCCGCCCCTTGGGCATCGAGTCGGCGAAGGCGCCGACGAAGGCGGCAAGAATGACGTAGGAGAGAACGAAGAACAACTTGAGCAGCGGGGTCATCCACTGCGGGGAATGCAATTCGGTGAGAAGGGCGATGGCGGCGATCAGTAAGGCATTGTCGGCCAGCGAGGAAAAAAACTGCGCGGCCATGATGGTGTAAAAACCCTTCTTCATGCTGTCGACTTTCTCTCCATCGCGCGCTCCATTCACGGGGGCCAGGCTGGTGCCGGCCGCAGAGGCCATGGTTTGCAGGGAACCTTGTGCCGCGGCCGTGTCGAATTGTGTCGTAGGTGCTGCGCTGCGGCGCCGTGAGGCCTGCCTGACAGTCATTGACATAATGCTTCGCTTTTAGAACATGGCCGGAGCGTCCGGCTTTATATCACGAAAACATGACATTCCCGAACCCCGGCAACGGCTCTTTTTGACAGCAAATTGCCTTGCCGATTCCCCGATGATCCCCGGCAACCGCATCCGAATGTGTTCAAATAACGGCTGCCACCGCGGCCCGCCGGACCGGTCTTTCGCTGATCTGGTGTGCGCCCGGCGAGATATGGTGACTGGGATACCTGGGCGTGCCAATTGCGGGCATCCCGCATATCCGTAGCCACAACCGTCGCCACTGCCGTCGCCCACCTGGGTCGCCGGTACGTGCTGCGGCACACCGACAGGTGACGTTTGCGCCATCGATACTGAGACAGAGTCGTCCCTCCAGCCCGCGCCGCGCGCACGTGCCGCTCGCGCCGCTGCCGGCTTTGTCCGCTACCCTGATGTGACCTCCAATGCCAAGACCGATCCAAGCCGTCATCCACCAACCCGCCCTGGCCAACAATCTCGACGTGATCCGCCGCAAGGCGCCTGACTCGCGCGTCTGGGCGGTGGTCAAGGCCAATGCCTACGGGCATGGCATCCGCCGCGTTTTTGCTGCACTGCGTGGTGCCGATGGCTTCGGCCTGCTGGACCTGAATGAGGCCGTGCTGCTGCGCGACCTCGGCTGGCAGGGCCCGATCCTGCTGCTGGAGGGCTTCTTCCAGCCGCAGGACATTGCCCTGATCGAGCAATACCGCCTGACCACCGCGATCCACTGCGACGAGCAGCTGCGCATGCTGGAAAGCGCGCGCCCCAGGGGACCGCTGGCGATCCAGCTCAAGCTCAACACCGGCATGAACCGGCTCGGCTTCCATCCGGCGGAATACCGCACCGCCTGGGAGCGCGCGCGCGCCATGCCGTGCGTGGGCAGCATCGTCCATATGACGCATTTCTCCGATGCCGACGGCCCGCGCGGCGTCGCCCACCAGGTCGAGGCCTTCGACGCCGCCACCGCCAACCTGCCGGGCGAGGCCAGCCTGTCGAATTCCGCCGCGGTGCTGTGGCATCCGCGGGCGCACCGCGCCTGGGTGCGTCCCGGCATCATCCTGTACGGCGCCTCGCCCACCGGCCGCGATGCCGATATCGCAGGCACCGGGCTGCAGCCGGCGATGTCGCTGCAGAGCGAGCTGATCTCGGTGCAGGACCTGCAGCCGGGCGATACCGTCGGCTATGGTTCGCTCTTCACCGCGGAGCGGCCGATGCGCATCGGCGTGGTCGCGTGCGGCTATGCCGACGGCTATCCGCGCCATGCGTCGGGCTGGGGCGAGCAGCGCGCGCCGGTGCTGGTCGACGGCGTGCGCACCGAGTTGGTCGGGCGCGTGTCGATGGACATGCTGTGCGTGGACCTGACACCGTGCCCGAAGGCCCGCGTCGGCAGCCCGGTCACGCTGTGGGGCCAGGGCCTGCCGATCGACGAAGTGGCCCAGGCCAGCGGCACGGTCGGCTACGAGCTGATGTGCGCGCTGGCGCCGCGCGTGCCGACCACGGTGGCGACCATCACCGCATCGGACAGCGCCGCGCCTGCGGTCGCCTGATGTGGTCTGAGGTGGCCTGATTTGCGCCGATAAGTGGAGCGCGGTGCGGGCGCAGCGCCGCACGGTTACGCTCTGCACGCGTGCGCTGCCTCAGGCCGCTTCGCCCACTACGCTACCTCCGCCGGCCGGGTCGCTTCAGGCCCGGCTCGATTCTTTCTGCAAGGACCTCCGTTGGCCAAGAGCAAGACTGTCTATACCTGTACCGAATGCGGCGGCACCACGCCGCGCTGGGCCGGCCAGTGCCCGCATTGCCAGCAGTGGAACACGCTGGTGGAGACCGTGGCGGAATCCGCCGCTAACAAGCGCTTCCAGCCGCTCGCGGCATCGGCCACGGTGCGCAAGCTGGCCGAGATCGAGGCCGCCGACGTGCCGCGTTTTTCCAGCGGCATCGACGAGTTCGACCGGGTGCTGGGCGGCGGCCTGGTGTCGGGCGGGGTGGTGCTGATCGGTGGCGATCCCGGTATCGGCAAGTCGACGCTGTTGCTGCAGGCGCTGGCCAACCTGGCCGGGCAGCGCCGCGTGCTCTATGTCAGTGGCGAGGAGTCGGGGGCGCAGATCGCGCTGCGCGCGCAGCGCCTGGGCGTGGAAAGCCCGTCGCTGGGACTGCTCGCCGAAATCCAGCTGGAGAAGATCCAGGCCACGCTGGAAGTGGAAAAGCCCGAGGTTGCGGTGATCGATTCGATCCAGACGCTGTATTCCGAGGCCCTGACCTCGGCGCCGGGATCGGTGGCGCAGGTGCGCGAATGCGCGGCGCAGCTCACGCGCATCGCCAAGAGCAGCGGCACCACCATCATCCTGGTCGGCCACGTGACCAAGGAGGGCAGCCTGGCGGGGCCGCGCGTGCTCGAGCATATCGTCGATACGGTGCTGTATTTCGAGGGCGATACCCATTCATCGCACCGGCTGATCCGCGCCTTCAAGAACCGCTTCGGCGCGGTCAACGAGCTGGGCGTGTTCGCGATGACCGAGCGTGGCCTGCGCGGCATCAGCAATCCGTCGGCGCTGTTCCTGTCGCAGCATGAAGAGACCGTGCCGGGCTCGTGCGTGCTGGTGACGCAGGAGGGCACGCGGCCGCTGCTGGTGGAAATCCAGGCGCTGGTCGATACCGCGCATGTGCCCAACCCGCGTCGGCTGGCGGTGGGGCTGGAGCAGAATCGGCTGGCCTTGCTGCTGGCGGTGCTGCACCGGCACGCGGGCATCGCCTGCTTTGACCAGGACGTGTTCCTGAACGCGGTGGGCGGGGTCAAGATCACCGAACCCGCGGCGGACCTGGCGGTGCTGCTGTCGATCCACTCGTCGATGCGCAACAAGCCGCTGCCGCGCGGCCTGGTGGTGTTCGGCGAAGTGGGGCTGGCCGGCGAGATCCGCCCCAGCCCGCGCGGGCAGGAGCGCCTGAAGGAAGCGGCCAAGCTGGGCTTTACGCTGGCCGTGATCCCCAAGGCCAATGCGCCCAAGCAGAAGATCGACGGGCTCGAGGTGATCGCGGTCGAGCGCATCGAGCAGGCCATCGACCGCGTGCGCCACCTGGACTGAGCCATGGACGACGGCATCGCCTTCGAGACTGGCCGCTTGCGGCTGCGCCAGTGGCGCGATCAAGACTATGCGCCGTTGGCCGCGCTCAATGCCGATGCGCAGGTGATGCGCTATTTCCCGGCACCGCTGACGCGCGCCGAAAGCGATGCGATGGCCGGGCGCTGCCGCAGCCTGATCGCGCAGAAGGGGTGGGGCGTCTGGGTCGTCGAACGCATGGCAGACGATACCTTCCTTGGCTTCGTCGGACTGCACGAGCCGGCCGCCACGCTGCCGTTCGCGCCGTGCGTGGAGATCGCCTGGCGGCTGGCGCGGCACGCCTGGGGCCGGGGCTACGCCACCGAGGCGGCGCGTGGCGCGCTCGCCTACGGTTTCGGCCGCCTGGGGCTGGAGGAAATCGTCGCCTTCACCACGCTTGCCAATGCCCGCTCGCGCGCGGTGATGGAGCGGCTCGGCATGCGCGAGGATGCGGAGGGTTTCGATCATCCTGCCTTGCCGCCGCAGCACCCGTTGCGGCCGCATTGCCTGTACCGCTTGCCGCGCGCGGCGTGGCAGGCAGCGGGCGCATGATGCCGATGCTTCAACCCGCCACGGGCCAGCAGGCTGGCGCCGCATGTGGCGCCGACGGCAGGCGCGGCAAAATCGGTAATAATGCGCAGCACAGCCGCGCCCTCGCACTGACGGCAACGATTACCGGATCACCTGAGTTCCAATGATGCAAGCCAATTCCCGTGCCTATTTCCTGCTGATTGCCATCGTCTCCTTCGCCCTGGTCGGCGTCGCGCTCTACCTGCAATTCGAAAAGGGCTATCAGCCTTGTCCGCTCTGCGTAATGCAGCGCTTCGCCTTCATCGGTATCGGCGTGTTCTCGCTGCTGGCCGCGGTGGCGCAGAACACGCGCTCGCTGTGGCAGGGCCTGGGCATGCTGTCCGGCATCGCCGGCATTGCGGTGGCGGTCTATCATGTGTCGCTGCTGCTCAATCCCAAGGCCTCGTGCGGCATCGATCCGCTCGAGAACTGGGTCAATGCGCTGCCCACCGCCAAGGTGCTGCCGCAGCTGTTCTACTCCGACGGCCTGTGCACCGCGCCGCTGCCGCCGGTGCTGGGGCTGTCGGTGCCGGCATGGTCGCTGATCTGGCTGTTCGTGCTGACGCTGACGCTGGCGGTGGGGCTGATCCGGAGGGAAAAGAATTTCCGCTGAGGGGTGGGGGCGTTCGAATGAAAAAAACCGGCGCTGTGTGCGCCGTTTTTTTTTGCGTGGGGCCACAGCGGCATCCCACCGGCGGGTTTGCTCCCCTCTCCCTCTGGGAGAGGGGCGGGGGAGAGGGCAGTGCATCCACGA
The DNA here is from genome assembly GCF_023952475.1 of Cupriavidus sp. WGlv3. Lineage (GTDB taxonomy): Bacteria > Pseudomonadota > Gammaproteobacteria > Burkholderiales > Burkholderiaceae > Cupriavidus > Cupriavidus phytorum. Next base: position 141,082 of record NZ_JALHRX010000005.1, on the reverse strand, counting down.
AGTGACGCGGCTCGATGCTTGCCACGCGCCGGCCCTCTCCCCCGGCCCCTCTCCCGCAAGCGGGCGAGGGGAGCAAATCGTCGCGGCAGACGTCAGGCAATCTGCTCGATCTGCTCCTGTAGCTCCAGCCACTTTTCTTCCAGCGTTTCGAGCTCGCCGTTGACCTCGCCCTGGCGCTTGAGCATCTCCATCAGCCTGGTCTTGTTGGCCTCGGCGTAGCTGGCTTCGTCGGCCATGAACTGGTCGATCTCGGCTTTGGCGGCCTGCAGCACCGCCATGCGTTTTTCGACCTTTTCCAGTTCCTTGGTGAGCGGCTTGCGCAGCGCCGACAGGCGCTGGCGCTCGTCGGCCTCGGCGCGACGCTGGTCCTTGCGGTTGATCGTGGCGGCGTCGCCACCGTTCTCTGCCAGGTGCGCGGCCGTGGCGGCGTTGCGCTTGGCCGCGGCCTGCTGCAGCAGCCAGTCGCGGTAGTCGTCGAGGTCGCCGTCGAACGGCCGGATGGTGCCGTCGGCGACCAGCATGAACTGGTCGGCGGTGGCGCGCAGCAGGTGCCGGTCGTGCGAGACCAGGATCAGCGTGCCTTCGAACTGCGCCAGCGCCATGGTCAGCGCCTCGCGGGTGTCGAGGTCGAGGTGGTTGGTCGGTTCGTCGAGCAGCAGCAGGTTGGGCTTCTGCCAGACGATCAGGGCCAGCGCGAGCCGGGCCTTTTCGCCGCCGGAGAAGGGTTCGATCGGCGTGGTCGCCATGTCGCCGCGGAAGTTGAAGCTGCCGAGGAAGTCGCGCAGCTCCTGCTCGCGCACGTCGGGCGCCAGGCGCGCAAGGTGCTGCAGCGCAGAGTCGTGGTCGCGCAGCGTTTCCAGCTGGTGCTGGGCGAAGTAGCCGATCTGCAGGCCCTTGCCCAGGCGCAGGTTGCCCGTGAGCGGATCCTGGGTGCCAGCCAGGGTCTTGACCAGCGTCGACTTGCCCTGGCCGTTCGCGCCCAGCAGGCCGATGCGCTGGCCGTTCTGGATCGACAGCGCCAGGTTGTGCAGGATGGTGACGGGCGGCTCCGCTTGCGCATAACCGCAGTCGACGCCGTCGAGCACCATCATCGGGTTGGGCGCGGCATCGGGCTCGCGGAACTCGAAGGCAAAGCCGGCTGCAACGTGCACCGGCGCCAGCCGCTCCATCTTTTCCAGCGCCTTGACGCGGCTCTGCGCCTGGCGCGCCTTGGTCGCCTTGGCCTTGAAGCGGGTGATGAACGATTCCAGGTGCGCGATTTCCTTCTGCTGGCGCACGTAGGCTGATTGCTGCTGCGCCATCTGCTGCAGCCGCAGGGTCTCGAACAGCGTGTAGTTGCCGCCGTAGCGGCGCAGCTGCTGGTTCTCGATATGCACCGTGACATTGCAGATCGCGTCGAGGAATTCGCGGTCGTGCGAAATCATCACCAGCGTGCCGGGATAGCGCGCCAGCCAGTCTTCCAGCCAGACGATGGCGTCGAGGTCCAGGTGGTTGGTCGGTTCGTCGAGCAGCAGCAGGTCCGACGGGCACATCAGCGCCTGCGCCAGGTTCAGGCGCATGCGCCAGCCGCCCGAGAAGGAAGCCACCGGTTGCGACACCTGCGCCAGCGTGAAGCCCAGGCCCAGCAGCAGGGCCTCGGCCCGCGCGGGGGCGGTGTAGCCGTCGGCGTCGGCATAGGCGGCATGGGCTTCGCCTTCGGCGCTGCCGTCGCCGCTGGCCTGGGCCGCGGCAATGGCGGCCTCGATCTCGCGCAGGCGGGTGTCGCCGTCGATCACGTAGTCGACCGCGGTGCGGCTGACCGCCGGCGTTTCCTGCGCCACGTGGGCGACGCGCCACTGCGCCGGCACGCTGACATCGCCCCCGTCCGGGTGCAGCTCGCCGCGCAGCAGCGCGAACAGCGTCGACTTGCCGCTGCCGTTGGCGCCGACGAGGCCCACGCGCTCGCCCGGGTTGAGCGTCACGCTGGTGTGGTCGAACAGCACCTTGGTGCCGCGCTGAAGGACTAGCTGGTCGATTCGGATCACGGGAGGGGAAATGCCTGAGTGAAAAACAGAAAAAGCGCCGTGAACGCGGGCCGCGGCCGGCGCTGTGGCGCTGGCCCGCATTGTAGCGTTTCCGGTGCGGGGCACGCCGTGCCGGTGCAGGAGGCGCGCCAAAGCGGGTCGAAGCGCGTCGACGCATGCACCGTGAAAGTGCCGCGAAAGACGGTGATTCTAGGGATTACCCTTGGTCTGGCAAAACTCTATTTTCTTGGAAGTCGGTTGCGTGTAAATTAATTTTCACAACGACGCGCACCCTGATGCGCTGTCGATCAACCGCTTCCACCATGCCCATTGGCCATTCGATCTCGGACCGCATTGCACGCAGCCTGCCGGCGTTGACGCCGGCGCACCGCCGCATGGCGGAATACGTGCTGGCCAACCTGTTTCGCGCAGCGACCATGCGCATCGATGAATTTGCCGCGGCGGTGGAGGTATCGGTAGCGACGGCGAACCGCTTTGCCCGCGCACTCGGCTTCGACGGCTATCCGCAGTTCCGGGCCGAACTGGTGCGCGGTTTCGAAGCCACGCTGGCGCCGGTCGAGCGGCTGCGCAGCGAGCTGGAACGACCCGCCACCGTGGCCGAAGTGTTCGCCGCCTCGCTCGAGGATGCGGCCGCCAATGCCGAAGCCACGCGGCGCGGCATCGACGCGCAGGCGTGCGAGCGCGCGGTCGCGGCGATCCTTGGTGCGCAGCGCGTCTACGTGGCGGGCTTTGGTGCCAGCGGCTTCCTGGCGGGCCTGCTGCAGCACGGCCTGGAAATGCATTGCCGCATGGTGACCTCGGTCGCCGGTGCGGGCGGCGCTTCGCACGCGGCGCGCCAGTTGTTCAAGCTGCAGCCAAGCGACCTGCTGATCGTGATTGCCTTCCCGCGCTATGTGACCGATACCATCGAACTGGCCCAGCGGGTCAAGGCGCACGGCGGCCAGGTCCTCGCGCTGACCGACGGCCCGACCTCGCCGCTGGCGCCGCTGGCCGATATCGCGCTGTATGCGCAGGCCGGCAACCGGCTCTCGGCCAACTCCGATGCCACCGTGCTGGCGCTGATCGAGGCGCTGTGCGGCGCGGTGGCGCACCGGGCCGAACGCCCGGTCAAGGCCGCCGCCGAAATGACCGAATTCCTGCTGCCGTGGCTGTATGGCACGCCCGATGCCGAGCCCGCGCGCCGGTCCGCGCCGATGCCAGTGCAGCCCACCGAAGCCAAGACCGGCGCGCGCCGCGCGCGGTCGTCCAATACCCGCAAGTCCTGAGTCTCCGAGCCTCCTTATGCAAGCAGCTGTCATTGCCATCCACGGCGGCGCCGGCACCATCACCCGCGCGGCGATGGATGCGGTCCGCGAACGCGAATACATCGAAGCGCTGCAACATGTGCTGCAAGCCGGCCAGCGCATCCTGGCCGATGGCGGCAGCGCGCTCGACGCCGTTACCGAGGCCGTGCGCCTGCTGGAAGAGTGCCCGCTGTTCAACGCGGGCAAGGGCGCCGTGCTGACCCATGCCGGCACCTATGAGCTGGACGCCGCGGTGATGGACGGCACCACGCTCGATGCCGGCGCGGTGGCGTGCGTCACGCGCCTGCGCAACCCGGTGCTGGCCGCGCGCGCGGTGCTGGAGCACAGCGAACACGTGCTGTTTGCCGGCGCCGGTGCCGAGGCCTTCGCGCAGGCGCAGGGCCTGGAGCTGGTGGCGCCCGACTACTACTTCACGCAGGCGCGCCACGAGCAATGGCAGCGCGCGCGCGGCAATGCCGGCATGGCGCTGCTGGACCACGATGCCGCCGCGCTCGCGGCGCAAGCCAAGGCCGAGCCGATCGATCCTGACAACAAGTTCGGTACCGTCGGCGCGGTGGCCTGCGACGGCAGCGGCAACCTGGCCGCAGCCACTTCCACCGGCGGCGTGACCAACAAGCAGGTCGGCCGCGTCGGCGATACGCCGGTGATCGGCGCGGGCTGCTATGCCGACGACGTCGCGGCGGTCTCCGCAACGGGCACCGGCGAAATGTTTATCCGCACCGTGGCCGCGTACGACGTGTCCGCGCAGATGCGCTACGCCGGCCTGTCGCTCGAGGAATCGGCCCGCCGCGTGGTGATGGAAAAACTGCAGGCCATCCAGGGCCGCGGCGGCCTGATCGCGGTCGACCGCGCCGGCAATGTCACGCTGCCATTCAACACCGAAGGCATGTACCGCGGTTTCGCCAGGGTCGGCGAAGCGGTCAACGTTTCGATCTACGGCTGACGCGCGGCACCACGGCGACGCGCAGCACCACGGCATCAGGCAGCAACAGAAGGAGTTCCAGTGGCCACTACCCCCGCGCAAGCGCACGCTTCCGCATCCGGCATCGCACTGCCGCCCGAGCGCGTCGTCTCGGTGAACGGACTGACCGTGCGCTTCGCCACCTCAGAGCGCACCGTCGAGGCCGTGCGCAACCTGTCCTTCCATGTCGACCGCGGCGAGACGCTCGCGGTGGTGGGCGAGTCGGGCTCGGGCAAGTCGGTGACGTCGCTGGCGCTGATGCGGCTGGTGGAGCATGGCGGCGGCAAGATCGCCTCGGGCAGCATGGCGCTGCGTCGGCGCGCCGGCGAGGTGATCGACCTCGCACGCACGGATAACGCCACGCTGCGCAGCGTGCGCGGCGCCGACGTGGCGATGATCTTCCAGGAGCCGATGACCTCGCTCAACCCGGTGTTCCCGGTGGGCGAGCAGATCGCGGAATCGATCCGCCTGCACCAGGGCAAGAGCCGCGCCGCGGCGCGCGCCGAGGCGCTGCGCATGCTGGAGCTGGTGCGCATCCCGGAAGCGCGGCGCGTGCTCGAGCGCTATCCGCACCAGCTGTCCGGCGGCATGCGCCAGCGCGTGATGATCGCGATGGCGCTGTCGTGCAAGCCGGCGCTGCTGATCGCCGATGAGCCCACCACGGCGCTGGACGTGACCATCCAGGCCGAGATCCTGCAGCTGATCCGCGGACTGCAGGCCGAGATGCACATGGGCGTGGTCTTCATCACCCACGACATGGGCGTGGTAGCCGAAGTAGCCGACCGCGTGCTGGTGATGTACCGCGGCGAGAAGGTGGAAGAGGGCACCTCCGACGACGTGTTCCGCGCCCCGGCCCATCCCTACACGCGCGCGCTGCTATCGGCGGTGCCGCGCCTGGGCGCGATGCGCGGCACCGACCTGCCGGCCAAGTTCCCGCTGCTGCGGCTCGACAGCGCCAGCCCGGAGCAGGCCGCGCCGCAGGATACGGTGGCGCCCGGCGTGGCGCCGATCCTGCGGGTGCAGGACCTGGTCACGCGCTTCGACGTGCCCGGTGGCCTGTTCGGCCGCGTGACGCGGCGCGTGCATGCGGTGGAACAGGTCAGCTTCGACCTCTATCCCGGCGAGACGCTGGCGCTGGTGGGGGAATCCGGCTGCGGCAAGTCCACCACCGGCCGCTCGCTGCTGCGCCTGGTGGAAAGCCAGAGCGGCACCATCGAGTTCAACGGGCAGAACATCAGCAAGCTCGAAGGCCCGGCGCTGCAGACCCTGCGCCGCAATATCCAGTTCATCTTCCAGGACCCGTTCGCCTCGCTCGATCCGCGCGTGCCGGTCGGCTATTCGATCATGGAGCCGCTGCTGGTGCACAAGGTCGCCAGCGGCAAGGAGGCCGAGCAGCGCGTGGCCTGGCTGCTCGACAAGGTGGGGCTGGACCCGTCGCACGCGGCGCGCTATCCGCACGAGTTTTCCGGCGGCCAGCGCCAGCGCATCTGCATTGCGCGCGCGCTGGCGCTGAACCCCAAGGTGGTGGTGGCGGATGAATCGGTGTCGGCGCTGGACGTGTCGATCCAGGCGCAGATCGTCAACCTGATGCTGGACCTGCAGCGCGAACTCGGCATCGCCTTCCTCTTCATCTCGCACGACATGGCGGTGGTGGAACGCGTCAGCCACCGCGTCGCGGTGATGTACCTGGGCCAGATCGTCGAGATCGGTCCGCGCCGGGCGATCTTCGAGAACCCGCAGCACCCGTACACGAAGAAGCTGATGTCGGCGGTGCCGATCGCCGACCCGGCGCGGCGCCACCTGCGGCGCGAGCCGCTGAACGACGAGATCCCCAGCCCGATCCGCGCGGTCGGCGACGAGCCGGTGGTGCAGCCGCTGGTGCCGGTCCCGGGCAGCGTGGGCGTCGGTCATTTTGTTGCGCGGCACGCCGTTGGCGGCGCCTACTGAAACGGAAGTCAATCCAAGGAGAATCGAGATGTCTGCACGGATGGTTTCGCCCAGGCTGCTGGCCGGGCTGCTTTTGGCTGGCGCGATGGGCGCGCTGGCGCCGGTGTCCGCCTTTGCCGCCAAGGACGCGGTGATGGCGGTCGCCTCCACGTTCACCACGCTGGACCCGTACGATTCCAACGACACGCTGTCGCAGGCGGTCGGCAAGACCTTCTACCAGGGCCTGTTCGGCCTGGACAAGGACATGAAGCTGGTCAACGTCTTGGCCGACAGCTATGACGTCAGCAAGGATGGCCTGGCCTACACCATCAAGCTGAAGAAGGGCATCAAGTTCCACGACGGCACTACGTTTGATGCCGCCGCCGTCAAGGCCAACCTGGACCGCGTCACCAACCCGGCCAACAAGCTCAAGCGCTACACGCTGTTCAATCGCGTGGCCAAGACCGACGTGGTCGATGCCAACACCGTCAAGGTCACGCTGAAGGAGCCGTTCTCGCCGTTCATCAACGTGCTGGCGCATCCGTCGGCGGTGATGATCTCGCCGGCCGCGCTGCAGAAGTACGGCAAGGACATTGCCTTCCATCCGGTGGGCACCGGCCCGTTCGAGTTCGTCGAGTGGAAGCAGCCCGACCACCTGAAGGGCAAGAAGTTCGCGGGCTTCTGGAAGACCGGCTACCCGAAGATCGACACCATCACCTGGAAGCCGGTGGTCGACAACAACACCCGCGCCGCCATCATGCAGACCGGCGAGGCGGACTTTGCCTTCAGCATCCCGTTCGAGCAGGCCGCGGTGCTGAAGAGCAGCGCCAAGGTGGACCTGATCGCCGCGCCATCGATCATCCAGCGCTACCTGACCATGAACACCATGGTCAAGCCGTTCAACGACCCCAAGGTGCGCCAGGCCATCAATTACGCCATCAACAAGGAAGCGCTGGCCAAGGTCGCCTTTGCCGGCTACGCGGTGCCGGCCGAGGGCGTGGTGCCGCACGGCGTGGACTATGCCGAGAAGCTGGGCCCGTGGCCGTATGACCCGGCCAAGGCGCGCGCGCTGCTGAAGGAAGCCGGCTACCCGAACGGCTTCGAGACCACGCTCTGGTCGGCCTATAACCACACCACTGCGCAGAAGGTGATCCAGTTCGTGCAGCAGCAGCTGCAGCAGGTCGGCATCAAGGCGCAGGTGCAGGCGCTGGAAGCCGGCCAGCGCGTGGAGAAGGTCGAGAGTGTGCAGAAGCCGGAGGACGCCGGCGTGCGGATCTATTACGTGGGCTGGTCGTCGTCGACCGGTGAATCCGACTGGGCGCTGCGTCCGCTGCTGGCTTCGGAATCGATGCCGCCCAAGCTGCTGAACACCGCCTACTACAAGAACGAGCAGGTCGACGCCGATATCGCCGGCGCGCTGCGCACCACCGACCGCGGCGAGAAGGCACGGCTGTACAAGGATGCGCAGGAACGCATCTGGAAGGACGCGCCGTGGGCCTTCCTGGTGACGGAGAAGGTGCTGTTCGCGCGCAGCAAGCGCATGAGCGGCGCGTATGTGATGCCGGATGGGTCGTTCAATTTCGACGAGATCGACCTCAAGCAGTGAGGGGTGAGAGCAGCGGCGGGAGCATGCAGCACCAGGATCGTCCTCGTCGCGGCCGGTCATCCAACAGAGCAGTAGAGCAGTAAGCCGAGAGCGGCCGCCTGCCTCGCGACGCGGGGTTCGCAGGCGGGCGGCCCGCGGCCTTTCTTCATGGTGTGTGATGCTGAATTACTTCCTCAAACGTGTGCTGGGCGTGATCCCCACGCTGCTGATCGTGGCGGTGCTGGTGTTCCTGTTCGTCCATCTGCTGCCGGGCGATCCGGCGCGCCTGGCGGCGGGTCCGGAGGCTGACTCGGCCACGGTCGAACTGGTGCGCAAGGACCTGGGCCTTGACCGGCCCATGCACGAGCAGTTCGTCAACTTCTTCTCGAACGCGCTGCGCGGCGAGTTCGGCAATTCGCTGCGCACCAAGCGCCCGGTCAGCGAGGAGATCGGCGACCGCTTCATGCCGACCCTGCTGCTGACGGTGGCGTCGATGGCGTGGGCGGTGGTGTTCGGCATGGCCATCGGCATCGGCTCGGCGGTGTGGCGCAACCGCTGGCCGGACCGCTTCGGCATGACGCTGGCGGTTTCCGGGATTTCGTTTCCGGCCTTCGCGCTGGGCATGCTGCTGATGGAGGTGTTCTCGGTGCAGCTGGGCTGGCTGCCGTCGATCGGCGCCGACAGCTGGCAGCACTACGTGTTGCCCTCGGTCACGCTGGGCGCCGCGGTGGCGGCGGTGATGGCGCGCTTCACCCGGGCCTCGTTCGTCGAGGTGCTGCAGGAAGACTTTATCCGCACCGCCCGCGCCAAGGGCGTGCGCGAAACCCTGGTGGTGGCCAAGCACGGCCTGCGCAATGCCATGATCCCGGTGGTGACCATGATGGGCCTGCAGTTTGGCTTCCTGCTGGGCGGCTCGATCGTGGTCGAGAAGGTGTTCAACTGGCCGGGCCTGGGGCGCCTGCTGGTCGACGCCGTCGAGATGCGCGACTATCCGGTGATCCAGGCCGAGGTGCTGCTGTTCTCGCTCGAATTCATCCTGATCAACCTGGTGGTGGACATGCTCTACACCGTGATCAATCCCACCATCCGCTACAAGTGAGGCCGGCATGACTGAGCTTTCCACGCCCGCCGCAGCGCAAGCGGCATCCGCCAGCGCGGCCGCACCCGAGGCCGTGCGCACGCCCTGGACCGAGTTCTGGCGCAAATTCCGCAAGCAGCACCTGGCGCTCGGCGCCGGCGCGTTCGTGCTGCTGCTGGTGCTGGTCGCGGTGCTGGCGCCGCATTTCGTGCCGTACGACCCCGAGAACTATTTCGACTACGACGCGCTCAATGCCGGCCCGTCGGCCGCGCACTGGATGGGCGTCGATTCGCTCGGGCGCGATATCTTCAGCCGCATCCTGGCCGGCACGCGCATCTCGCTGGCGGCGGGCTTTCTGTCGGTGATCATCGGCGCGGTGATCGGCACCGTGCTGGGCCTGCTTGCGGGCTACTACGAAGGCTGGTGGGACCGCATCGTGATGCGCATCTCCGATGTGCTGTTCGCCTTCCCCGGCATCCTGCTGGCGATCGGCATCGTCGCCATCCTCGGCAACGGCATGACCAACGTGATCTTCGCCGTCGCCATCTTCAGCATCCCTGCGTTCGCGCGGCTGGTGCGCGGCAATACGCTGATGCTGAAGCGGCTGACTTATGTCGAGGCCGCGCGCAGCATCGGCGCGTCGGACTGGACCATCCTGGTGCGACATATCCTGCCGGGCACGGTGTCGTCGATCGTGGTGTATTTCTCGATGCGGATCGGCACCTCGATCATCACCGCCGCCAGCCTGTCGTTCCTCGGCCTGGGCGCGCAGCCGCCCACGCCGGAGTGGGGCGCGATGCTCAACGAGGCGCGCGCCGACATGGTCACCGCGCCCCACGTGGCGATCTTCCCCAGCCTGGCAATCTTCCTGACCGTGCTGGCCTTCAACCTGCTGGGCGACGGGCTGCGCGACGCGCTCGACCCCAAGATCGACCGCCGCTGAAGATGGATGCCTCCACCCCTGGCGTGCCGCGCGTCGGCAGCCTTCCCGCGGGGCCACTGGACAGCATTGCCGACGTGGCCGGCGTCACCGTGGGCCACTGCACGCTGGCCGAGGTCGGCGTGCAGACCGGCGTGACCGTGATCCGCCCGCATGGCGGCGATCCGTACCGCGACAAGGTGCCCGCCGCGGCCACCGTGCTCAATGGCTTCGGCAAGAGCGTCGGGCTGGTGCAGGTGGACGAGCTGGGCGTGCTGGAAACCCCGGTGGCGCTGACCAATACCTTTGCCGTCGGTGCCGTGGCGCAGGCGCAGATCCGCGCGGCGGTGGCGGCCAATCCGGAAATCGGCCGCGCGCTGCCCACGGTCAATCCGCTGGTGTTCGAATGCAATGACGGCTACCTGAACGATATCCAGCGCATGGCGGTGGCCGGGTCGCACTACGATGCAGCGCTGGCCGACGCGGCAGCCCGATTCGAGCAGGGTGCCGTGGGCGCCGGCCGCGGCATGTCGGCATTCGGCGTCAAGGGCGGCATCGGCTCGGCCTCGCGCGTGGCGGGCGGCCATCGCGTCGGCGCGCTGGTGCTGGCGAATTTCGGCACGCCGGAGTCGCTGACCCTGGCCGGCCGGCTGGTCGGGCCCGAACTGGCACGCCGGCTGGCGCTGCCCGGTGGCGTGCCGGAACCGGAGAAGGGCTCGATCATCATGATCGTGGCCACCGATGCGCCGCTGGACGCGCGCCAGCTGCGCCGGCTGTCGCTGCGCGCCGGCGCCGGGCTGGCGCGCACCGGTTCGGTGTTCGGGCATGGCTCGGGCGATATCGCGCTGGCGTTCTCGACGGCGTACACCGTGCCCGACGATGCGGCGCGGCCGATGCCGGCGCTTGCGCTGCTGCATGAAACCCTGCTCGACCCGCTGTTCCGGGCCGCGGCCGACAGCGTCGAGCAGGCCATCCTGCATGCCCTGTGGCATGCCGCGCCGGTGCAGGGCCGCGACGGCCATGGCCGCGCCGCGCTGCTCGACCTGATGCCCGAACTGCCCCAGAGCTGCTGATGAAGATCCTTGTTTCCACCGATATCGAGGGCGTGGCCGGCGTGTTCCACGCCGAGCAGACCCGTGCGGGCAATGGCGAATACGAACGCGCCCGCGCCTGGATGACGGGCGAGGCCAACGCCGCCATCGAAGGCGCCTTTGCCGGCGGCGCGGCCGAAGTGCTGGTCAACGATTCGCACGGCGGCTTCCGCAACCTGCTGCCGGACCAGCTCGACCCGCGCGCGCGGGTGGTGCTGGGCAAGCCGCGCTACCTGGGCATGATGGCGGGGGTCGAGACCGGCGTCGATGGCGTGCTGATGATCGGCTACCACGGCCGTGCGCAGAGCCGGGGCGTGCTCGCGCACACCATCAACAGCGGCGCCTTTGCGCGAGTCTGGCTCAACGGCAAGGAACTCGGCGAGGCCGGGCTGTACGCCGCGCTCGCCGGCGAGTTCGGCGCGCCGGTGCTGATGGCCAGCGGCGACGACGTGTTCGTGCAGGAAACCCACGCGCTGATGCCGTGGGTGCGCTTTGTCGAGACCAAGACCGCGGGCGGCTTCGGCAGCGGCGCCTCGCTGTCGCCGGCGGCGGCGCGCGCGGCCATTGCCGCGGCGGCAGCGGCTGCGGTGCGCGAGCGTGCGCAGGCGCAATGCCTGCGCATCGCCGCGCCGGTGGCCTGCACCCTGCAGACACAGACCCCGGCGCATGCCGACCTGTTCTGCCAGTGGCCGACGCTGGAGCGGCGCGACGGCGTGACGCTGTCGTTCCAGGCCGATTCGGTGCAGGCTGCGGTGCGCATGCTGAACTGCCTGTCGGCGATGTCGTTCATGCTGAAGTAAAGCGGCCCCAGCATGGCGGGCCGGGCGCGCCCCGCAGATCGGCGACAATAGCGGGTCGAGCAACCATACACAACGCATGACCCAGGCACACGACGGCGGCTGGATCCCGGTACGCAAGGATTTCGTCGATCCCGCCACACGCTGCCACGCGCGCGGCGCCAGCCGCCGCCATCACGGCTTTCCGGAAGGCCAGGCTTATATCCTGCGCGACGCCGCCGGGCATGAATACCCGTTCGGCGAGGACTGCGCGCGCGCCGCGCTGGCGCAGCCGGCCCTGCTGCGGCAGGTGCCCGACTACACCGAACGCGACGTGGTGCCGCGCACGGCCTTGCCGGAGCTGCGGGAGCTGCCGGCCGGCCCGCGCCGGCGCGACCCCGGGCAGGCCCGCGCGGCCGAACACGCTGCCGAACGCGCCGCGGCGATCCGCTACCTGGTGCTGCGCATGGAGAAGGTGGCCGCGGTGCCGCGCGTGCAGCCGACGGTGCGCTTTCCGGCGCTGGAGGACGTCTATGCGCAATACCAGCGCAGCGGCGACATCGCCCCGGCGCAGGTGCGCCGCATCCTGGCGATCGAGCGCAGCCCGTCGACGCCGCCGCGCCTGCGCGCGACCAACCTGCTCGACGTCTATACCGCGCACGTGAAGCTGGAACGGCTGATCGCGGCATCCACCAGCGTCGACAACATCCGCTTCCTGCGCAGCCTGCATGACTGGCTGGCGCGGCACCTGGTGCTGACCGCGGCGCAGCTGGCCGCGGCCGGGATCGCGATGCATCCGCAGGCGTTCACCTCGTCCGGCATCTGGGGGCCCGAAGCCGAGCCGCCCGCCGCGGCGGGCAGATTCCAGTCCGGTTCGCTGTTCTAGCCGCGACTGGCGAGACCCGCCGAATTGGCGTCTAATGCCTGCATCGCATCCGCGGGTGACGCCATGAGCCATTTTTCTCGCAGCTACGCCGAAGCGCGCCAGACCTTCCTGGACGCCGCCCGCGGCGCCGGCGCCGCGCTGGCGCAATTCCCGCATCCCACCCGGCGCGGCAGCGCCGGCGAAGACCTGGCGATCGACGTCGCGCTGGCCGGCGCGCCCGAGGCCCGGCGCTGCATCATGGTGACCTCCGGCACCCACGGTGCCGAAGGCTTTGCCGGCTCCGGAGCGCAGGCGGCGCTGCTGCACGACGCCGCGCTGCTTGCCGATTGCGCCGCCGCCGATGCCTGCCTGCTGCTGGTGCATGCGGTCAATCCGTATGGCTTCTCGCACCTGCGCCGGGTCAACGAGGACAACGTCGACCTGAACCGCAACTTCATGGATTTCTCGCAGCCGCTGCCGCATAACGCCGCCTATGCCGAAATCGCGCCGCTGCTGCTGCCGGCGCAATGGCCGCCGTCGGAGGCCGACCAGGCGCGCCTGATGAAGGCGGTGGCCGAACGTGGCATGGCGTGGTACCAGGCCGCGGTCAGCAGCGGCCAGTACCAGGATCCGGGCGGCATGTTCTACGGCGGCGACAAGGCCACCTGGAGCAACTACACCCTGTGCCGCATCCTGGCGCGCTTCGGCGCCGGCCGCGCGGCGCTGCGCTGGATCGACATCCATACCGGCCTGGGGCCGTGGGGCTACGGCGAACCGATCCACATGGGCCCGGACACGCCCGAATCGATCAGGCGCACGCGCGCGATCTGGGGCGAGCGCGTGACCTCGATCTACGATGGCTCGTCGACCTCGGCCAACCTGACCGGGCTGGCCTGGCACGCCGTGCCGCAGACGCTGCCGGCGGTGGACTACGCCGGCATCGCGCTCGAGTTCGGCACGCTGCCGGTGGGCGAGGTGCTCGACGCCCTGCGCGGCGACCACTGGCTGCACCGGCATCCCGAGGCCGACGAAAACCAGCGCGCGCTGGTGCGCCAGGCGATGTGGCGCGCCTTCTACGGCGATGCCGACGACTGGCGCGACGGCGTGGTCGCGCAGGTGAGCGACGCCGTGCGCAGCACCATCGCGTCGGCCTAGCGAGTGGGGTTCAGGCCGCAGGCGTCATCTGGTATTGTCCGGGCTTGGCGGTAGAGTGCCGAGCCAGGCACTGCTGCCATGCCCTGGCCGGGGTGTGCCGCGGCCGGGCCGAAAGAGCCAGACCAACACCAAGAACAAGACGGACGCGGCCGCCGCGCGGTGCGCTTCCGGCATCTGCTCGGCAGGGAGGCCGGCGCGATGACGCTCTACGAACTGAAGCCCAGGTTCCAGGCCTGGTTGCGCCCCCTGGTGCAAGACCTGGCGCAGCGCGGCGTGACCGCCAACCAGGTCACGCTGGCCGCGGCCGCCGGATCGCTCGCGGTCGGCGTACTGGCCACGCTGGGCATGCAGGTGGCCGAGACCCCGGCGCTGTTCCTGCTGTTTCCGCTGTGGTTGTTCGGGCGCATGGCGCTCAATGCCATCGACGGCATGCTGGCGCGCGAGCATGGCCAGCAGAGCGTGCTGGGCGCCTACCTGAACGAGCTCGGCGACATGGTCTCGGACCTGGCACTGATCCTGCCGCTGGCCGCGCTGCCGGGTTTCAGCCTGGGGCAGGTGGGCACCTTCGCGCTGCTGGCGCTGCTGGTCGAGGCGGCCGGACTGATCGGGCCGCTGGCCGGCGCCAGCCGGCGCTACGACGGCCCGCTCGGCAAGAGCGACCGGGCCTTCGCGGTCGGCGCGATCGCGCTGTGGGCCGGGCTGGGGCTGGGCTTCGGCGCGGCCGCCAACTGGCTGTGGCTGCTGCTGTCGCTGTTGTCGCTGTTCACGATGGCCAACCGGGTGCGCCGCGGCATTGCCGAGGCCCAATCCCGCCTTGCGGAGTAGCGCGATGGACCGACCGTCTTCCCGCCAGCCGCTGCAGCGGCAATTCGAGACCCACGACGGCCAGGCGCTGTTCTATCGCCACTGGCCCGCGGTGGAAGGGCCGGCGCGCGGCGCCGTGCTGCTGTTCCACCGCGGCCACGAGCATTCCGGCCGGGTCGCCCACCTTGCCGACGAGCTCAACCTGCCTGGCTACGACATCTTCGCCTGGGATGCGCGCGGCCATGGCAATTCGCCCGGCGAGCGCGGCTACAGCCCGAGCCTGGCCGATTCGGTGCGCGACATCCAGACCTTTACCGCGCATATCGCCGAAGTCCACGGCATCCCGCTGGAGCGCACCGCGGTGGTCGCGCAGAGCGTGGGCGCGGTGCTGGCGGCGACCTGGGTGCACGACTACGCCCCGCCGATCCGCGCGCTGGTGCTGGCGTCGCCGGCGTTCAAGGTCAAGCTGTACGTGCCGTTCGCGCGGCCGGGGCTGAGGCTGATGCAGCGCCTGCGCGGCAAGTTCTTCGTCAACAGCTACGTCAAGGCAAAGTTCCTGACCCATGATCCCGAGCGCATCGCCAGCTATGACAGCGATCCGCTGATCACGCGCCCGATCGCGGTCAATATCCTGCTCGACCTGTACCAGACCGCCGAGCGCATCGTCGCCGATGCGGCCGCGATCACGGTGCCGACGCAGTTGCTGATCTCCGGCGCCGACTGGGTCGTGCACCGCGGGCCGCAGGACCGCTTCTACGAGCGCCTGGGCTCGCGCACCAAGGAACGCATCGTGCTGGACGGCTTCTACCACGACACCCTCGGCGAGCGCGACCGCAAGCTGGCGGTCGATGCCGCGCGCCGCTTTATCCTGCGTGAGTTCGACGCGCCGTCGGCGCCGCGCTCGCTGCTCGACGCCGACCAGATCGGCCCGTTTCGCGAGGAGGCGGACCGGCTGGCGTCGGCGCCGGGCGGGCTGGCCGCCTGGTACTGGCGCGCGGCGCGGGCCAACCTGAAGCTGGGCGGGATGCTGTCGGACGGGGTGCGGCTGGGCCATCAGACCGGCTTCGACTCGGGCTCGACGCTCGACTACGTTTACCGCAACACGCCGTCCGGCCGCGGCGCGGCGGGCCGGCTGGCCGACCGGCAATACCTGGACGCGATCGGCTGGCGCGGCATCCGCCAGCGCAAGGTCCACGCCGAGGCGCTGATTGCCGAGGCGGTGCGGCGCCTGCGTGCGGCCGGCACGCCGGTGCGCATGGTCGATATCGCCGCCGGCCACGGCCGCTACGTGCTGGAAGCGCTGGGCGCGCTGGAGGGCGGCGCGGGTGCGGTCGAGTCGATCCTGCTGCGCGACTACAGCGCGCTGAACGTGGAGCAGGGCCGCGCGCTGATCGCCGCCAAGGGCCTGCAGCGCGTGGCCCGCTTCGAGCAGGGCGATGCCTTCGACGGCGACGGCCTGGCCGCGCTGGCGCCGGCGCCGACGCTGGCGGTGGTGTCCGGCCTGTATGAGCTGTTCCCCGACAACGCCATGGTGCGGCGCTCGCTCGACGGCCTGGCGCGCGCGGTGCCGCCGGGCGGCTACCTGGTCTATACCGGCCAGCCCTGGCATCCGCAGCTGGAATTCATCGCGCGCGCGCTGACCAGCCATCGCGCCGGCGCCGCCTGGGTGATGCGGCGCCGCTCGCAGGCCGAGATGGACGAACTGGTGCGGGCCGCCGGCTTCGACAAGATCACGCAGCGCATCGACCCGTGGGGCATCTTCACCGTCAGCCTGGCGCGCAGGCGCGGCGCATGAGCACGGTGCCGACGCAGGCGCGCGCCGGGGTGCAGCCGCGGCGGCCGTGGGGCCTGGCGTGCCTGCTGCTGGCGCTGGCCGGCGCGTTTTTCTTTTCCAGCTATGGCTTCGCCAACTGGCTGGCGAGCCAGCGCGCCGAGGTGCCGTCGTTCTACTACGAATGGGAGCGGGGCATTCCGTTCCTGCCCTGGACCATCGTGCCGTACTGGTCGATCGACCTGCTGTACGGCATCTCGTTCTTCCTGTGGCGCAGCCGCGCGGCGCTGCTTACGCACGTGAAGCGGCTGGTGCTGGCGCAGCTGGTGTCGGTGGCGTGCTTTATCGCCTTCCCGCTGCGCTTCAGCTTTGCGCGGCCCGCTGCCGACGGCGTGCCGGGCCAGCTGTTCACGCTGCTGGGCGGCTTCGACCTGCCGTTCAACCAGGCGCCGTCGCTGCATATCAGCCTGCTGGTAATCCTGTGGGTCGCCTTCGCGGCGCACCTGCGCGGCGGCTGGCGCTGGCTGCTGCATGGCTGGTTTGCGCTGATCGGGGTGTCGGTGCTGACCACCTGGCAGCATCATCTGATCGACGTGCCCACCGGCGCGCTGGTGGGCTGGCTGTGCGTCTACCTGCTGCCGATGCAGCTGCCCGCAGCCGCGGCCGGCGCGCCCGATGCGCGCACGCGGCAGCTGTCGCGCCGCTACGGCGTGGGCGCGCTGGTGGCGCTGCTGTGCGCGGTGCTGGCGGTGGGCGCATCGGTGATGCTGGCGTTCCTGCTGCTGTGGGCCGCGCTGGCGCTGGCCTGCGTGGCGCGCATCTACGCCCTCGCGGCGCCGGCGTGGTTCCAGAAGGATGGCGACGGCACCATGGCGCCGGCCGCGCGCTGGGTACTGGCGCCTTACCTGCTGGGCGCCTTTATTAATTCACGCTGGTGGACGCGGCGCACGCCGCAGGCCAGTGCGATCGCGCCGGGTGTCTGGGTGGGCCGCTTCCCGACGCGGTCCGAGCTGCGCGCGCTCGGCGCGGATGCCGTGCTCGACCTCAGCGCCGAGCTGCCGCGCGCGGCCACGGCACCCGGGCTGGCGTATCGCTGCATACCCGTGCTGGACCTGACCGTGCCGACGCCGCAGCAGCTCGCGCAGGCGGTGGCGCAGCTGGACGCCTGGCAGCGGCAGGGACAGCGCGTGCTGGTCAGCTGTGCGCTGGGCTATTCGCGCAGCGCGCTGGTGGCGGCGGCGTGGCTGGCGCGGCGGCAGGGGCTGCGCGACGCTGGCGCCGCGCTGGCGGCGCTGCGCCAGCACCGGCCGGCGGTGGTGCTCGGGCCCGACCATGCCGAAGCGCTGCAGCGTTGGCTGGATGGTGCCGCTACCCGGGAGCCTGGCGATGGCCGCTGACCGGGACGCTGATGTCGTGCAAGGTACCGACGCCTGGATCGTGCACGCGGTGACGGGCGCGCTGGCAGGTGCCGCGTGGATCGGCGCGGCCGGACTGGCGTTCGCCATGCTGGCGGCGTGGCTGGGCGCGGACACCGCGATCTCGCGCTGGCCGGCGGCACTGGCGTTGCTGCTGGCGTTGCCGCAGCTGTGGCTGCTGCTGCGCGTCGCCATCGACCAGCGCCTGTTCGGTGCGCTCGCGGCCGGCGCGCCGGACCAGCCCGAGCTGGCCAGGCTCGATGCCGCGCTGCTCGAACTGGGCTGGATGCCCGCCGCGCGCGCCGCACGCCCGTTGCCGCAGCGCGCCCGCGGCGCGCTGCGCCTGGTGCGCGCCAGCGCCGTGCTGACCGTGTGCCAGCTGCTGCTGGCCTTGCTATCGCTGATCCTGAGGTAAACAACCATGTGGCTTGCCCGCGCGACCGCGCGCGCCATCATCGTCTTTGCCCGGCTGCTGACGGGCATGCGCGCCAACTGGCAGGGCTGCATCCCGGCCGCGGTGCAGCGCGTCTACTTTGCCAACCACAGCAGCCACGGCGATTTCGTGCTGATCTGGGGCTGCCTGCCGCCCGACCTGCGCACGGTGACACGGCCGGTGGCGGGCGCCGATTACTGGGAGAAATCGCCGCTGCGCCGCTTTATCGGCCGCGATGTGTTCCGCGCGCTGCTGATCGACCGCACCCGCAGGGAGCCCGGCAGCGATCCGGTGGCGCTGATGCAGGCCGGGCTGGCGGCGGGCGACTCGCTGATTCTGTTTCCCGAAGGCACGCGCAACACCACCGACGCGCGCCTGCTGCCGTTCAAGAGCGGTATCTACCACCTGGCGCGGGCCTGCCCGGCGGTCGAGTTCGTGCCGGTGTGGATCGACAACCTGAACCGCGTGATGCCCAAGGGCGAAGTGGTGCCGGTGCCGCTGCTGTGCACCGTGACCTTCGGCCAGCCGCAGCGGCTGGCGGCCGACGACAGCAAGGAAGCGTTCCTTGCGCGCTGCCGCGCGGGCCTGCTCGCGCTGGCCCCGGAACTGGAATGAACGCCATGCCCACCCTGCATTGGAGCCGCGAGACCTGGCTGCTGTTCGGCGGCCTGTTCGGCGTGCTGCTGCTCGCTTCCACCGTGACCGCGCTGCTGCGCTGGCGCGTCGCGGGCGGCGGCCAGCACGCGGTGATCGACAACCTGGGTCAGCGCGTGTCGGCCTGGTGGTGGATGATCGGCATCATGGGCGTGGCGTTTGCGCTGGGGCGCAGCGCGGTGATCGTGCTGTTCTACCTGCTGTCGTTTTTCGCGCTGCGCGAGTTCGTCACCATCACCACCACGCGGCGCGGCGACCATCGCGCCATCGTCGCCGCGTTCTTCGTGTTCCTGCCGCTGCAGTACGTGCTGGTCTATATCGGCTGGTACGGCATGTTCTCGATCCTGATCCCGGTCTATGCCTTCCTGGTGCTGCCGATCCTGGCGGCGCTGTCGTCCGAGACCACGCGCTTCCTGGAGCGCTGCGCCGGGGTGCAGTGGGCGGTGATGGTGTGCGTGTTCTGCATTTCGCACGTGCCGGCGCTGCTGACGCTGCCGATCCCGGGCTTCGATGGCCGCAACCTGCTGCTGATCGCCTTCCTGGTGATCGTGGTGCAGGGCAGCGACGTGCTGCAGTACGTGTGGGGCAAGCTGTGCGGCAAGCGCAAGATCGCGCCGCTGCTGTCGCCGTCCAAGACCGTCGAGGGCTTTGTCGGCGGGGTCGCCAGCGCCACCGCGCTGGGCGCGGCGCTGTGGTGGATCACGCCGTTCTCGCCGTGGCAGGCGGGCGCGATCGCGTTGGTGATCGCGCTGATGGGCTTCCTCGGCGGCCTGGTGATGTCGGCGATCAAGCGCGACCGCGGCATCAAGGACTGGGGCCACATGATCCAGGGCCACGGCGGCATGCTCGACCGGCTCGACTCGGTGGTGTTCGCCGCGCCGGTGTTCTTCCACGTTACGCGCTACTGGTGGGTGCCCTGAGCCGATCGGGGCCTCACAACGCCATCTCTTCGCACCACGCCACCACGGCATCGCGGAAGTCCTGGCAGATCGGCGACAGGTAGCCGTCGGCGCGCCACAGCACCGCCAGCTCGTGCTGCCACGACGTGCCGGGAGCGTCGATCGCGGCCAGCCCCTGGCCCTCGGCCTGGCGCAGCATGCGCGGCGGCATGATGCCGAGCAGGTCGGAGTGCCGCAGCAGCTCGCCGAAGGCGACCGGCGACGCCGTGCTTTCCACCGCCACGCGCGGCGGCGGCAGCCCGACCGCGGTGAAGCGCTGTTCCAGCCACTGGCGCAGGTACAGCGAACTGGCCGGCACCACCCAGCGTTCGCCGGCGAGGTCGGCCAGCGTGCGAAAGCCGTCGCGGCGCGGGTGGGCGCTGCGGCACACGATCTGCATGCTGAGCGGGCCGAGCGGCAGCCAGGCAACCTCCGCCGGCACGCTGGCGGGGCGCGCAGCGAGGATCAGGTCGGCTTCGCCGTTCTGCAGCATCGCCATCAGGCGCGCGCTCAGGTGGGTCTCGATCGAGAACGTGGCCAGCGGCCGGCTCAGGAAGAAGCGCGCCAGCAGCGGCGACAGCAGCGACGGCAGCAGGTAGGGGATCGCGCCCAGGCGCACCGTGCCCGCGCGCGCGGCGCGCTGCTCGGCCAGTTCGCTGCGCATGTCGCCGGCGGCCAGCGAAATCCGGCGCGCATGCGCGGCCAGGGTGCGGCCCGCCCCGGTCGGCACCAGGCCGCGCGGGGTGCGCTCGAACAAGGGCATGCCGGCTTCGCCTTCCAGCCGCGCCAGGGTCTTGGACAGCCCGGACTGGGTCATGCCCAGGGTGTCGGCGGCGCGGTGCAGGTTGCCCTGGTCGATCACGACCAGGAAGGCTTCTAGATCCTCGAATCGCATGGGGCGGATGGCGCTGGGGGGTGCGGGCCATTGTAGCGCCATGCCTGCCAGGACTTGGCTCGCGCCGCGCGGGAATCGCGCCGGCCCGGACGCTGGCCTAGACTGGCTGGCATCCCTCGGGCACCGCACGGCGGTGCGGCACTACAGAAGGGAGCCAAGCACAGGAGACAAAACCCCATGCCATACCGTTTCGCATGGCTGCGCACAGCCATGGCCGCGATGCTGCTGGCCGCCATTCCGACCGTGATGCCGGCCGCGGCGCTCGCCGCCGCCCCCGCTTCTGCCGAACCCTATCCGTCGCGGCCGCTGACCATCGTGGTGCCGTCGGTGGCGGGCAACGTCAACGACGCCGTGGCGCGGCTGATCGGCCAGGAGCTGACCAAAAGCTGGGGCCAGCCCGTGATCGTCGACAACAAGCCCGGCGCGGGCACCACCACCGGCACCAAGCATGTCGCCAGGGCGGCAAAGGACGGCTACACCGCGCTGCTGACGTTTACCGCGCACGTGCAGAACCCGTCGCTGTACCGTGGCATCGGCTATGACCCGATCGCGGAT
Source organism: Cupriavidus sp. WGlv3 (assembly GCF_023952475.1). GTDB lineage: Bacteria > Pseudomonadota > Gammaproteobacteria > Burkholderiales > Burkholderiaceae > Cupriavidus > Cupriavidus phytorum. The sequence goes on along the minus strand of NZ_JALHRX010000005.1, from coordinate 119,933 downwards.
TTCACGCCGGTCAGCGAGGTGGCGATCTCGTCCACCATGCTGGCGGTGTCGCCGGACTTTCCCGCGCGCACGCTGCCGGAGGTGGTGGCGCTGCTCAAGGCCAATCCCGGCAAGTACCCGTATGGCTCGTACGGCGCCGGCACCACCGGGCATATCCTGGGCGAGCTGCTCAAGCGCGAGGCCGGCCTGCAGATGGAGCACGTGGCCTACAAGGGCGGCGCGCCGCTCGCCACCGACCTGGCGGCGGGGCACGTGAAGCTCGGCTTTATTGCCGTGGGCACGGCGATGCCGCTGCTGCAGGGCGGCAAGCTGGTGCCGGTGGCGCTTGCCGGCGCCGAGCGCTCGACCCTGCTGCCCAGGGTGCCGACCTTCCGCGAAGTCGGCTACCACGGCTTCGAGCCGGATGCGTGGATGGGGCTGCTGTTCCCGGCCGGCGTGCCCAGGGCGCGGGTCGATGCCTTGTCGCGCGAGGTCGCGCGCATCGTGCGCCTGCCGGAGATCGCCAGGAAGATGCAGGACCTGAACCTGGTGCCGGTGGGCAGCACGCCGGAGGCCTTCGCCACGGTGATAAAGAACGACCGCGACAAATGGAGCCGCATCATCCGCGATGTCGGCATCACGCTGGAGTAAGGGATTGACCATGCAAGACAACGACTATCTGGGACTGGTCTGCTCGCGCTGGTGCCACTGGAGCGAATTGGAACTGCAGCGCCTGCCGCGCCAGCCGCTCGGGCCGGGGCAGGTTCGCATCCGCGTGCGGCATGCGGGCGTCGGCTTTGCGCTCAGCCTGTTCGTGTCGGGCAAGTACCAGCGCAAGCCGCCGTTGCCGTTCACGCCCGGCACCGAAGCGGCTGGCGAGATCCTGGAAGTCGCGCCCGACGTGACGCGGCTGCACGTGGGACAGCGCGTGGCGGCGGCGCTGGACTGGGGCGGCTTTGCCGAAGAAGTCGTGACGACCGCGGATACGGTGTATCCGGTACCGGACGGGCTCGCCCTGGCGCACGCCGCCGCGCTGCCGATCACCTACGGCACGGTGTGGGCCGCGCTGGCGTGGCGCGCGGCGCTGCAGCCGGGCGACACCATGCTGGTGCATGGCGCCAGCGGCGCGCTGGGCACGGCGGCGGTGCAGGTGGGCAGGCTGATGGGCGCGCGCGTGATCGCCACCGCCAGCACCGCCGCCAAGCGCGAAGCCGCACTCGCCAACGGCGCTGCGCATGCGCTGCCTGCCGATGCCGAGACGCTGGCGGCATCGGTCAAGGCGCTGTGCCAGACCGGCGGCGCCGACGTGGTGTTCGACCCGGTCGGCGGCGACCTGTTCGATGCCTCGCTGCGCTGCGCGGCGCCGGGCGCGCGGCTGCTGTCGATCGGCTATGCCAGCGGCCGCATCCCGTCGGTGCCGGCCAACCTGCTGCTGGTGAAAAACCTGACGCTGGTCGGCTTCAACTACGGCTACTACATCGGCTGGGGCCTGACCGACGAACGCCGGCGCTTTGCGCCGCGGGTGCAGGGCATGGTCGGAGAGATCATGCAGGCGGCCGCCAGCGGCCGGCTGGCGCCGCCGGTGCTGCAGCACTTTGCGCTGGCCGACTGGCTCGACGCGGTCGACACCACCATGTCGCGCCGTGCCATCGGCAAGGTCATGCTGGATATCTGAACGGAGCCAACTTATGCACGATGTCATGCACGATGCAATCGCGGCGACCGAGGACGACGCCATGTTCGACGGCCTGACCGTGCTCGACCTGAGCCAGGGCATTGCCGGCCCGTACTGCGGGCTGATCCTGCGCCAGCAGGGCGCGCGCGTGCTCAAGGTGGAGCCGCCGGGTGGCGACTGGTCGCGGCAGATGGGGCGCATCCGCGCCGGCCAGACCGCGATCGCGGTCGCCTGCAACGCGGGCAAGGAGAGCGTGGTGCTGGACGCGCGCAGCGCCGACGGCCGGGCCGCCATCGGCCGGCTGGCGCAGCGCGCCGACGTGGTGATCCAGAACTTCCGCCCGGGCGTGGCCGAACGCATGGGCGTCGGCTACGAGGCCCTGGCCGCGCACAACCCGGCGCTGGTCTATGTCTCGATCTCGGGCTACGGCCATGCCGGGCCGCTGGCGCTCCGGCCCGCGGTGGATACCACCATGCAGGCCTACAGCGGCCTGATGCACCTGAACCGCGATGGCGCCGGCCAGCCGCGCCGCATCGCCTTCTTCATGGTCGACCTGGCCACGGGGCTGTACGCGTCGCAGCAGGCCTCGGCGGCGCTGTACAAGGCCGCGCGCAGCGGCCGCGGCCGCCATGTGCGGCTGTCGCTGCTCGAGACCAGCGCCGCGCTGCAGTCCTACCTGATGGTGGACGATGCCATGTTCCCCGACGCCGAGCTGACGGCGGCCAACGCGCCGACCGGGCTGTTCGAGGCGGCCGATGGCGCGCTGTACCTGAGCATGCTCAACGACGCGATGTTCCTGCGGCTGGCCGCGCTGCTGGGATTCGATGACTGGCTTGCCGATGCCTCGCTGCACAGCAGCGCCGGCCGGCTGGCGCGTGCGGCGGAACTCGGCCGGCGCGTGGCGCAGGCGCTGGCCGCGCAGCCGCTGGCGCACTGGGAGGCGCTGCTGACCGAGCACGACGTGCTGTTCGCGCGCGTCGGCCATGCGCGCGATCTGCTGCAGAGCGCGCAGTGTGCGCAGGCGGGCGTGTTCGGCCGGTTGCCGCTGGCCGGCATCGGCGAGGTGCCGTGGGCCAACCTGCCGGGCATGGCGGGACGAGACCGGCCGGCCGGGACTGCGCCGACGCTTGGCCAGCATACCGAGGCGGTGCTGGCGGAGTTCGGTATTCGCGCCTGAAGCGTAGCCGCAAAAGAAAAACGGACGGTGCGCGATTGCGTACCGTCCGTGTTCCCTTGTGCGTTGGTAGGCTCGATTGGACTCGAACCAACGACCCCCACCATGTCAAGGTGGTGCTCTAACCAGCTGAGCTACGAGCCTAGCGAAGGCGCGAATTATAGAGAGGCCTTCACGATTGCGCAAGCACCCCCGCGCGACTTTTTGCGTGGGTGCCTGGCAGGGCGCCTCAGGCAGTGCCGATACGGTCGCGCAGTTCGCGCTTCAGCACCTTGCCGATGGCGCTGCGCGGCAGGCGCTCCACCTCGTGGATCGCGGCGAGCCGCTGGGTCTTGCCGAGCCGTTCATTGGCCCACGCCAGCACTTGCTGCGCGCCGGCGCCACTGCCGGCGCGCAGCGCGACAAAGGCCACCGGAGTCTCGCCCCAGCGCTCCGACGGCACGCCGACCACCGAGACTTCGGACACCGCCGGGTGCTCGCGCACCACCGCCTCGAGGTCGCTCGGGTAGATGTTGAAGCCGCCCGAGATGATCATGTCCTTCTTGCGGTCCAGCAGCACCAGGAAGCCGTCTTCGTCGAAGCGGCCGATGTCGCCGGTGCGGATAAAACGCTGGCCCTGCGCGTCATGCCATTCGGTCTCGGCGGTCTTCTCGGGCTGGTTGTGGTAGCCATTCATCATCGCCGCCGAGCGGCCCACCACTTCGCCGGTGCTGCCGGGCGGCAGTTCGCGGCCGGCCTCGTCGATGATGCGCACGTCGGCGCCGGTGGCGGGGCGCCCCACGGTGTGCAGCTTGTGCGGGAACTGGTCGGCGAACAGCAGGCAGCCGCCGCCGCCTTCGGTCATGCCGTAGAGCTCGGTCAGCGCGCCGGGCCAGCGCCGCAGGATCTCGGCCTTCAGCGCCGGGCTGCACGGCGCGCTGGTGCAGAACTTGTGCCGGAAGGCGGACAGATCGTGCTGGTCGAACGCCGGATGCGCCAGCAGGCGCTGGTACTGCACCGGCACCAGCATGGTGTGGGTGACGCGATGCTGCTGCGCCAGCGCCAGGTACTGGCCCGCATCGAACTTGGCCATCAGGATGGCCGTGCCACCCAGGCCGATGGTGGGAAAGAAGCTGGCCAGCGTGGTGTTGGAGTACAGCGGCGTCGACAGCAGCGTGACCGCATGCGTGCCATAGCCGGTGGCGGCGCCGCGCGACACATGGGCCCAGCGCATGCCGTGCGATTGCACGATGCCCTTGGGCGCGCCGGTGGTGCCGGACGAGTAGATGATGTTGAGCGGCAGCTCCGGGCGGATCTCGGGTTCCGTCACCTGCGTGCCGGCGGGCGCCAGCCAGTCCGCGTACGGCACGCCCGTGTCGCTGCCGTCCAGCGCGACCACGGGCGTGCCGGCCAGCCTGGCGCGCACCGGCGTCAGCACGTCGGCGACGCTGGCGTCGGTGAACACGATGCGCGCCCCCGCGTCGGCAATCATGCCCGCCAGGCTGTCGGGCGTGGACGACGGCGCCAGCGGCGCGACCACCACGCCGGCGCGCACCGCGCCCAGGTACACCGCGGCGTATTCGATCGATGACGCGGCGCAGATGGCGATGGCTTCGCCGGGCCGCACGCCGTCGCGCGCCAGCGCCGCGGCAATGCGGTCCATGGCGGCGTCGAGCCCGGCGTAGTCGAGCACGCGCTCGCCATGCATCAGCGCGCGTTGCGCCGGGCGCTGCGCGGCGTGCTCGCGCACGAGCACGGACATGGTGGTGAAGGGACGTTGCAGCGGAGTCGGTTGGGTCATGTCGGGCAGTGTTGGTGGATGCGGCAAGCCTTACTGGATCTGCGCGCCGGAGTCTTTCACCACCTTGCTCCAGCGGTTGATCTCGGCGTCGATATGGGTGCGCAGCGCGGCGGGCGTCGAGCCCACCGGCTCATAACCGTTGGCCGCCAGCGTGGCCTTCAGTTCCGGCTGGCGCAGCACGGTGGCAATCTCGGTGCTGAGCCGGTCGATCACGGGCTGCGGCGTGCCGGCCGGTGCCAGCATCGCGTACCAGCCGGTAATGCTGATGCCGGGCACGCCGGCCTCGGCCAGCGTCGGCACTTCGGGGGCGACCGCGGCACGCTGGCTGCCGGTGACGGCGAGCGCGCGCAGCTTGCCGCTCTTCACATGCGGCAGCGTGGTCGAGATGCTGTCGAAGGTCAGCTGGACTTCGCCGGACAGCATCGCCGTCACCACCTGGGCGCTGCCCTTGTACGGCACGTGGGTCATCTTGATGCCCGCCACCGAATCGAACAGCTCGCCGGCCAGGTGGCCGGTATTGCCGTTGCCCGCCGAGGCGAAGGTCAGCTTGCCGGGCGCGGCCTTGGCCTCGGCGATCAGTTCCTTCACGTTGGTGGCCTGCAGCGACGGGCTGCCCGCCAGGATCATCGGCAGGTTGGCCACCAGCGATACCGGCGCGAAATCCTTGCGGGTGTCGTAGGGTAGCCGCGGATACAGGCTGGTGTTGATGGCATGCGCGGCCAGCACCATGATCAGCGTGTAGCCGTCGGGTTTGGCGCGCGCCAGCGCCTGGCTGGCGATGGTGCCGCCGGCGCCGGGCCGGTACTCCAGCACCACCGGCTGGCCCAGCCGCTCCTGCAGCTTCGCGGCGACCGGGCGCGCCAGCAGGTCGGCGCTGCCGCCAGGCGGGTAGGGGATCAGCAGCTGGATCGGGCGTGCCGGCCAGGTCTCGGCGCCGGCGCCGGTGGGCAGGGCGGCTGCGGCTGCGGTGGCCAGCATGGCGGCCAGCCATGCGCGGCGGCCCCGGGCGGGGCGCGGAGTGGATGCCATCGGTTGTCTCCTGGTTGTGCCGGCCGCGCATGCAGCCGGGGTCCCTGCGCCGGATCCGGCGGGGAAGTGGATGTCACCAACGGTAATGGCGTCAGGCTGCCAGCGGAATTCTTAAATCGATAAGTCTGGCTTTTTGCGGGCGAAGCGGTACCGGGAAATCGAGGCCGGCCCCCGGTTCCGGCTAATGGCTGGTCGGATGCGGCGGGCTGAACCAGTAGGGCACCAGCGCGGCGGCGATCAGCACCGCCGCCGACAGGAAGATGGCCGCATAGGTGGACGGCAGCGGCCAGCCGCGCACATGGCCGGCATTGGCGATCAGGCCGAAGGCCCATGAGGTCAGTGCCGAACCCAGGAACACGAAGGTATTGAGCAGCCCCAGCCCGCGCCCGCGCTGCGATGGCGGGATCAGCCCGCGGCCCTGCGCCATCACCAGCGGATGCAGCATGCCGATGGTCGACAGCAGCGCCATCATCGCCACCCCATGGCCGATGCCGCGGTCCGGCCACAGCGACAGCAGCACACCCCCGGCCATGGCCAGGCACGACCAGCCGGTGATGGTCGCCTTGAGCGTGCTGCGCCGCACCAGCACCGGCAGCACGAAGGCGGTCAGGAAGCCGGCCAGGCTCAGCAGCGTCAGCGCCACGCCGCGCGGCGCCGAGCCCAGGCTGAATACGTCGGCCAGGTAGGGCCCGCTCCAGGCATTGCGGAAGGCGGTGCCGGCGGCCATTGCCACGCACAGCGGGATCAGCGTCCACAGCGGCGCCAGCTTCAGCAGCTGCAGGCTTTCCGACAGCATCGCCGGCCACGACGCGCTGCGGGCCTCGGCATGGCCCTGGTCGCGCACGCAGCGCCACACGCCATAGCAGGCCGCCACCATGCCCAGTGCCGACACCGCCATCGACGGCCGCCAGCCCACCAGCGAGATGGCCCAGCCCAGCGGCGCGGTCGCGCACAGCGAGCCGATCATGCCAGTGGCGTTGGAGCGGCTGACCACGCGGGTGTAGTCGCGTTCGGACAGCTGCTCCGAGGCGAAATGCAGCAGCCCCATGAACACCGGCGCGCACGCCAGCCCCAGCCCTACCTGCGCCAGCGTGGCCGCGGCGCCGTTGGGCGCCAGCACGAACAGGATCGACGACAGCGCGCCCACCGCCAGCAGCAGCGCGGTCGGACGGCCCACGCCATAGCGGTCGAAGGCGATGCCCACCGGGATCTGCGCCACGGCGAAGGCCAGGAAGAACGACGACGACAGCGCGCCGAAGCCCGCCGGCGACAAGCCGAAATCGTGCTGCAGCTCCGGCGCCATCACCGCCAGGCACGAGCGGAAGAACTGGCTGAGCGCGAACGCAAAGGTCAGGATGGCGATGCCGCGCACGGCATACGTGGCCGGGCTGCGCGCGGGCACGGCGGCGGCGCCGGGAGGCGATCCGGAAGGGGGGATATTGCTGGGGGTCAAGGCGTCAGTGGCGCTGTCTCTGCTGCGAGTGTAGGGCCTGCGCGCGTTGCCGCGTCAACGGTTGGCCGGTGTTCGCCCAGATTGCGATTGGGTGCTCCCTCTCCCGCTTGCGGGAGAGGGTCGGGGAGAGGGCGGGAGCCTCCACGGAGCGAAGGCCTTCGCTATTCGCAAGCGCCGCCCCTCTCCCCCGGCCCCTCTCCCGCAAGCGGGCGAGGGGAGCAAACCGGCGCGGGAGTCAGCGCATCAGCCCGGCAGCGCGTCGTACGTCAGCAGGAACACCTGCTCGTCCCCCGCGCTGACCGGCAGCCAGACGATGTCCAGTTCCGGGAAGGCCGCTTCCACATTGGCATGCTCGTTGCCGATCTCCACCACCAGCACGCCGCCCGGATTCAGTCGCGCCTTGGCCCCGGCGATGATCCGCCGCACCACGTCCATGCCATCGTCGCCGCCGGCGAGCGCGATGCGCGGCTCGGCCAGGTATTCGGGCGGCAGCGCCTGCATCGAGGTTTCGTTGACGTAGGGAGGGTTGGTCAGGATCACGTCGTAGGTGGCGCCGTGCGGCAGCGGCGCGTACAGGTCGCCCTGGTACAGCCGGATGCGGTCTTCCATCTTGTAGTCGGCCACATTGCGGTGCGCCACGGCGAGCGCGTCGGGCGAAATGTCGACCGCATCGATCTTCGCGTTCGGCCACACATGCGCGGCCACGATCGGCAGGCAGCCGGAGCCGGTGCACAGCTCCAGCACCGGGCCGATGCTGTCGCTCTCGCCGACCCAGGGTTCCAGCCCTTCCTGCAGCAGTTCGCCGATAAAGCTGCGCGGCACGATCACGCGTGAATCGACATAGAAGCGCAGGCCGTGCATGTAGGCCTCGTGCGTGATGTAGGCGGCCGGCACGCGCTCGTTGACGCGGCGGTCGATCACCTTCAGCACGGCCTCGACTTCTTCCGGCAGCAGCCGCGCATCGAGGAAGGGATCGAGCGTATCGAGCGGCAGGTTGAGCGTATGCAGCACCAGGTAGGCCGCCTCGTCATAGGCGTTGGCGCTGCCGTGGCCGAAGGACAGGCGCGCGGCGGTAAAGCGCGACACGGCCAGGCGCAGCAGGTCGCGCACGGTGCGCAGGGGAGAGGGCGTTGCCATGGATGGGTTGTCTTTGCGAAAAATTCAGGCGATCAGGCGTTCGAGCACGCCGCGGTACACGTTCTTCAGCGGCTCGATGAAGCGCACTTCCACGTGCTCGTCGATCTTGTGGATGCTGGCGTTGGGCGGGCCGAACTCGATCACCTGCGGGCAGATCTTCGCGATGAAGCGGCCGTCGGAGGTGCCGCCGGTGGTCGACAGCTCGGTGTCGAAGCCGGTCTCGGCCTGGATCGCCGACGACAGCGCCTCGGACAGCTCGCCGCGCGGCGTCAGGAAGGGCTCGCCGCCCAGGGTCCAGTCGAGCGTGTAGTCGAGGCTGTGGCGCTCCAGGATGGCGTGCACGCGCGCCTTCAGGCCCTCGGGCGTGCTCGCCGTCGAGAAGCGGAAATTGAAGTCGATGGTGACGTGGCCCGGGATCACGTTGGTGGCGCCGGTGCCGCCGTGGATGTTCGACATCTGCCAGCTGGTGGGCGGGAAGTATTCGTTGCCCTGGTCCCAGGTTTCGGCGGCCAGTTCGGCCAGCGCCGGCGCGGCGTCGTGGATCGGGTTGCGGCCCAGGTGCGGGTAGGCGATATGGCACTGGATGCCCTTCACCGTGAGCTTGCCCGAGAGCGACCCGCGGCGGCCGTTCTTGACCATGTCGCCGAGCGCGTTGACCGAGGTCGGCTCGCCGATCACGCAGTAGTCCAGGCGCTCGCCGCGCGCGGACAGCTCCTCGACCACCTTGACGGTGCCGTCATGCGCCGGGCCTTCCTCGTCGCTGGTGATCAGGAAGCCGATCGAACCGGCATGCGCGGGATGGGCCTTGACGAACTCTTCCACCGCCACCACGAAGCCTGCGATAGAGGTCTTCATGTCGGCGGCGCCGCGGCCGTACAGCTTGCCGTCGCGGTGGGTCGGCGCGAACGGGTCCGAATGCCACTGCTCCAGCGGGCCGGTCGGCACCACGTCGGTATGGCCGGCGAACACCAGCAGCTTGCCGTCCTTGCCCTGGGTGCCGCGCCTGACCGCCCACAGGTTGGTCACGCGGAAATCGTCGGGCCCGCTGACCAGCGCTTCGCAGTCGAAGCCGAGCGCCTTCAGGCGGGTTTCCAGGATGGCCTGGCAGCCTTCGTCGGCGGGCGTGACGGAGCGGCGGCGGATCAGGTCTTCGGTAAGGGCGAGGGTGGGGTTCATCGGACGGCGGAATCGGAAATCAGAACTGGCTGGCGTACTGGTCGGCGGAGAAGCCGACCATCACCTTGCCATCGTGGGCCAGCACCGGGCGCTTGATCAGCGACGGGCTTTGCTGCATCAGCGCGATCGCGCCGGCTTCTTCGTCGGCGCGGGCCTTGTCGGCATCGGACAGCGCGCGCCAGGTGGTGCCCTTGCGGTTGAGCAGCGTGGCCAGCGGCACGTGCCGCAGCCAGCCACGCAGCATGGCCGCGTCCACGCCCTGCTTCTTGAAGTCGTGGAAGGTGTAGGCGACGCCGTTGGCATCCAGCCAGGTGCGGGCCTTCTTGACGGTATCGCAGTTGGGAATGCCGTAGAGCAGGACGGTCATGGCGAGTCTCGGGGTAAGTCGATGCGGAATCCGGTCGGGAATCCGGCAGGTTCAGCGGAACAGCAGGTTCAGCGCGATCACCAGGCCGCCGAGGCCCAGCGCCACGCCACCCATCGCCACCGCCGTCATCAGGCGCAGGCGCCGGTCCAGCCGGGCGGCTTCCTTGCGCAGCGCGTCGATGGTGATGGCATGCTGCTCGGCCAGCAGCTTGACCGCCTCGGCCTGCTGCACCACCGCGGCTTCGAGTTCGGCGATGCGGGCCGCGGGGTCGCGCGCGTCGGCCACAGCGGCGTCGGGCGTGCCGTCCTTGCGCTTGTTCTTCTTCAGTTTCTCGAGGGTCTTGTTGGCCTGCTCGAGAATGGTGGGCAGCAGGGAAAGCACGGTACTGACGGTGGTGGGATCCAGGGCCATGAGTCGCTTGCGGAGGGAGGGCATGTTCAGCCTGGCCAGGCGGGTGACGACGGTAAATCAGCCCCGGAGCCGGGCCCCGGGGCGTCGCGGCCGATGCGGGCCGCGAGCGGCAATCAGTCGCCGCGCAGCAGGTCGTTCAGGCTGGTCTTGGCGCGGGTCTGCGCGTCGACCTTCTTCACGATCACGGCGCAGTACAGGCTGTACTTGCCGTCCTTGGACGGCAGGTTGCCCGCCACCACCACCGAGCCGGCCGGCACGCGGCCATAGTGGATCTCGCCGGTTTCGCGGTCGTAGATCTTGGTCGACTGGCCCAGGTACACGCCCATCGAGATCACCGAGTTTTCCTCGACGATCACGCCTTCGACCACTTCCGAACGCGCGCCGATAAAGCAGTTGTCTTCGATGATCACCGGGTTGGCCTGCAGCGGCTCCAGCACGCCGCCGATGCCCACGCCGCCCGACAGGTGCACGTTCTTGCCGATCTGCGCGCACGAACCGACCGTGGCCCAGGTGTCTACCATGGTGCCTTCATCGACATAGGCGCCGATGTTGACGTACGACGGCATCAGCACGGCGTTCTTCGCAATGAACGAACCGCGGCGGGCCACGGCGGGCGGCACCACGCGGAAGCCCGCCTTGGCGAAGTCGTCGCCGCTCCAGTTGGCGAACTTGGTCGGCACCTTGTCGTAGAACTGGGCAAAGCCGCCGGCGCTCATCGGCGCGTTGTCTTCCAGGCGGAACGACAGCAGCACGGCCTTCTTGACCCACTGGTTGACGATCCAGTCCTTGCCTTGCTTCTCGGCCACGCGCAGCGTGCCGGCATCGAGCTGGCCGATGACGTTGGCAACGGCCTCGCGGATGTCGTTGGGGGCGGACTTCGGCGACAGGCTGGTGCGGTCTTCCCAGGCCTGGTCGATCAGGGCTTGCAGAGCTTGCGTCATGGTTGGATTCTCAGGGTTGATGTTGATGTTCGGTCGTCGAGTCTCAGCCTCGACCTCTTGTTTGCTCCCCTCTCCCGCTGGCGGGAGAGGGGCAGGGGGTGAGGATGGGCGGTTCTACGGGCGTGGTGCCTTGCTAAACCACCCCTCACCCCGACCCTCTCCCCTTGAGGGGAGAGGGAGAACACAAAGGGACAATCAGGCCTCAGCCCAGCGATTTGCAGAATTCCACGATCCGCCGCGCCCCCTCCACGCATTCCTCCGGCGTCGCCACCAGCGCCATGCGCACGCGGCTGGCGCCGGGGTTGATGCCATCGGCCGCGCGCGCCAGGTAGCTGCCGGGCAGCACCGTGACGTTCTGCTCGGCCAGCAGCCGCGCGGCGAATTCGGTATCGGAGAGGCCGGTGCGCGAGACGTCGGCCCACAGGTAGAAGCCGGCATCGGGCAGCGCCACGTCGAGGACCTCCGCCAGCATCGGCGTAACTTCGCTGAACTTGCGCACGTAGGCGGCGCGGTTCTCGCGCACATGCGACTCGTCGTTCCACGCGGCGATGCTGGCGCTCTGCACCGCCGGGTTCATGGCGCCGCCGTGGTACGTGCGGTACAGCAGGAACTGCTTCAGCAGCGCGGCGTCGCCGGCGACGAAGCCCGAGCGCAGGCCCGGCACGTTGGAGCGCTTGGACAGGCTCGAGAACACCACCAGGCGCTCGAAACGGTTGGCGCCATCCGCGCGGCCCAGTTTGTGCGCCGCCTCGAGCGCGCCCAGCGGCGCGCGGCCCTCGTCGAAATAGATCTCGGAATAGCACTCGTCGGAGGCAATCACGAAGCCGTAGCGGTCGGATAGCGCGAACAGCTGCCGCCAGTCTTCCAGCGACAGCACCGCGCCAGTCGGGTTGCCGGGGGTGCAGACAAAGAGCAGCTGTACCTGCTGCCAGACCTCGTCGGCAATGCGGTCGAAGGCAGGAGCGAAATTGCGCGCCGGGTCGCTGTTGGCGAACACCGGGGTGGCGCCGGCCAGCAGCGCCGCGCCTTCGTAGATCTGATAGAACGGGTTGGGGCACAGCACCAGCGCGCCTGGCCGGGTACCGTCGACCACGGTCTGGGCAAAGGCGAACAGCGCCTCGCGCGAGCCGGTCACGGGCAGCACTTCGGTGGCGGCGTTGACCTTGGGCAGGCCGTAGCGGCGCTCCAGCCAGCCCGCGATGCACTGCCGTAGTGCATCGGAACCGGCCGTTGTGGGATAATTCGCCAGCCCCGCAAGCGACTCTGCCAGCGCTTGCTTGATGAACGCAGGCGTCGGATGCTTGGGTTCACCGATGCCGAAGCTGATGGCCGGCTTGTCGGCAGCCTTTACTTGCGCAAAGAGCACCCGCAGTTTCTCGAACGGGTAGGGCTGGAGCAGGTCGAGGCGCGGATTCACAGTGTCAGTCGGGGCCGGTTAAAACGACGCATTATAGAGGAACGGCGCGGGTTTCCGTGCGCCGGCCCGGCCCGCCAGGCGGTCTTTGGCAAGGGTTGGGCCGCCACGGATGGCGGGCATCACGCCACGGTGATGCCGCCGGCGCCGTCCGGACGCTGCCCGCCGCGCATGGCGGGCGCTCCGGCTCGCCTCGCACCGATTCCCTTTATGAGCACAAATTCAGTTGCGGCGCCGCTGGCGCCGGCCGATCGCCATGCGGTCAAGGCATCGCTTTCCATCCTGATCGGCGCCTCGGTATGGGGCATCGCCTGGTTCCCGTACCGCGTGCTGGCCGGCTGGGGCCTGGGCGGCATGCATGCCGCGGCGCTGGTCAGCGCGGTCGCGGCGGTGCTGTCGCTGCTGGCGTTCCGCCGCCACCTGGGCGGGCTGCGGCCGCACTGGCTGTTCCTGGCGATCGGCCTGGCGGCGGGCGTGACCAACGCCGGCTTCGTCTGGGGCAGCGTCAACGGGCACGTGATGCGGGTGCTGCTGCTGTTCTACCTGACGCCGGTCTGGACCGCCCTGTTCGCGCGGCTGTTCCTGGGCGAGCGCCTGTCGGCGGCGGGGCTGTCGCTGGTGGGGCTGGCGCTGTTCGGCGCCGGGCTGATGCTGTGGACGCCCGCGGTCGGCGTGCCGCTGCCGGGCTCCGCCGCGGAATGGTCGGGCCTGGTCGGCGGCATGGGCTTTGCCGTCAACAACGTGCTGTCGCGCCGCGCTGGCCAGCGCTTTCCGGACACCGACGCCCGCGTGCGCACGGTGGTGGTCTACCTGGGCTGCACCGTGGTCGGCGTGCCGGCCGCGCTGCTGCTCGACGGCCCGGCGGTGGCGGTCGTGCCGGGCGCGCAGGTCAGCGCGGCGATGCTGGTGCTGGGGCTGGCGGCGGTACTGGTGGTCAGCAACTCGGTGGTGCAGTACGGGCTGCAGCGGCTCCCGGCCAATCGTGTGTCGCTGCTGATGCTGTTCGAGATCGTCATCGCCGCCGTTTCGTCGTGGTGGCTGGCGACCGAGGTGCTGAGCTGGAAGGAGGCCGCGGGCGGGCTGTGCATCATCGCCGCCGGGGCCTTGTCCGGACTGGTGCATCGCAGCCGCGCCGCGCCCGCGCCGGCCGCGGGCGCCGAGGCCGCGGCCTGCCACTAGCTCCGGCGCGACTCAGTGCAGGATCACCCGCGACACCATCGCCACCAGCGGCGCGCGCACCGCGCGCTCCACGCCGCGGTGCAGTTGCAGCGGCCGCAGCAGCATCTTGACGGTCATCTCGATCGGGATGTTGCGGCGGATCACGCCTGACACGCGCGTATTGAGCGCGCGTACCTCCGCCTCGGGCACCGACTCGACCCCGCGTTCCATGCGCAGCACGTTGCGCAGCGCGATCGCCGCGTCCTCGTTCTTGATCTCCAGCAGCCGGCGCGCCACCGCACCCAGCACGCGCAGCCGGCCCAGGCGCTCGGCCTCGGCGAAGCGGTTGAAAAAGTGAAGGAAGTGCTTGTAGTGCCGCACCTCGTCGTTGGAGATGCGCCGCGTCAGGTCGCGCAGCACCGGTTCGTCGCTGGCCCGCTCGAGCGCCCGGTAGTAGGCTGCCGTGCCGGTTTCGACCACGCAGCGTGCCGCCATCTCGAGCGCCTGGGTGGGCTCGAACTGGTCGATCGAGCAGGTCTGGCTGTACTCGTCGAAGAAGCGCGCATAGCCGCGCTCCCAGTCGAATTCCGGCCAGACATGCTCGACATAGCGCCGCAGCGCCAGGCCATGCTGCAGTTCCTCGGCTTCCCAGTGCTGGGACAGCCAGCCGGCGGCTTCGGGCACGCGGGCGTAATAGGTGGCCAGGTTGCCGGCATAGGTGTCGGAGCCGCTCTCGATAAACGAGGCCGACACCAGCAGGTAGAACAGGTCGCGGTCGCCGCGCACGCGCGCGACGTCGATCGCCTCGTATCGGATGTCGCTGACCAACCACGGCCGGGCGGCCGCTGACGGTTCACTCATGCTCTGTCCTCCTGGTTCGCCCAAAGGCGGCGAAAGGCTGCTGGGGCGGGCGTTCATGGTGCGTGAGGCCGGAGCGCATCCGGCATCACGCCGACAGAGCAGAGACTAGCATTTACCCTAATTAGTTTCGCACGCGCCACCCGGCTAGCTTGGCCGGCTACCCACGCCCGGCTTCCTAAAGTGCTTGCGAAACCGCATGTAAGGGTCGGAAAGGCAAAGGAATTCCGCCAGCCCGCACTGCCCCCGGGAGCACCCCAAACGGGCCGGCGAAGGCATCTGCGATGGTATGATTAGCCCCAATTCTCGGGCTGGAGGGGTGTTTTGAGGTGCTGGCGTCACGCCGCGCCGGGCTCCCGCGCAGCCCGGCTTTTCCGAACCGTGCAATAGCCCCGATACCCGATACCAGGCCGCCCCGCGTTCCAGCCGGAGTGGCCGATACCACACGAGAAACCGTGCGACTATCCTCGATCAAACTGGCGGGCTTCAAGTCATTCGTCGATCCCACCAATTTCCAGGTGCCGGGCCAGCTGGTCGGCATCGTCGGTCCCAACGGCTGCGGCAAATCCAACATCATCGATGCGGTGCGCTGGGTGCTGGGCGAGTCACGCGCGTCCGAGCTGCGTGGCGAGTCCATGCAGGACGTCATCTTCAACGGCTCGACCGCGCGCAAGCAGGCCGGCCGCGCCAGCGTCGAACTGGTGTTCGACAACGCCGAAGGCCGCGCCGCGGGCCAGTGGAGCCAGTACGCCGAAGTCGCGGTCAAGCGCGTGCTGACCCGCGACGGCACCTCGTCCTACTACATCAACAACCAGCCGGTGCGCCGGCGCGACATCCAGGACATCTTCCTGGGCACGGGCCTGGGCCCGCGCGCCTACGCCATCATCGGGCAGGGCATGATCTCGCGCATCATCGAGGCCAAGCCCGATGACATGCGCATCTTCCTGGAAGAGGCGGCGGGTGTGTCCAAGTACAAGGAGCGCCGCCGCGAGACCGAGAACCGGCTGTCCGACACCCGCGAAAACCTGACCCGGGTCGAGGACATCCTGCGCGAGCTCGGCAGCAACCTCGAAAAGCTCGAAGGCCAGGCCGAAGTGGCGCAGCGCTTCAAGACGCTGCAGGCCGACGGCGAAGAGAAGCAGCACCTGCTGTGGCTGCTGCGCAAGCGCGAGGCCCAGCAGGAGCAGGAACGCCACCAGCGCGCCATCGAGCAGGCCCAGATCGACCTGGAAGCGCAGACCGCGCAGCTGCGCCATGTCGAGGCCGAGCTGGAAACCATGCGCGCCGCGCACTATGCGGCATCGGATGGCATGCACGCCGCGCAGGGCGCGCTGTACGAGGCCAATGCCGAGGTCAGCAAGCTCGAGGCCGAGATCCGCTACGTGGTCGAGTCGCGCAACCGCGTGCAGGCCCAGATCGCGGCGCTGACCGCGCAGCGCGAGCAGTGGCAGGGCAAGGCCGAACAGGCCACCGACGAACTCGCGCAGGCCGAGGAAAACCTGGCCGTGGCCGAAGGCCGCACGGTCGAGGCGCAGGAGGCCGTCGCGCACAAGAACGACGAGCTGCCAACGCTCGAAGCGCAGTGGCGCGACGCGCAGCAACTGCTCAACGAGCAGCGCGCCGGCATCATGCAGGCCGAGCAGGCGCTGAAGCTGGAAGCCGCGCAGCAGCGCAGCGCCGACCAGATGCTGCAGCAGCTGGAACAGCGCCGCGAACGGCTGTCGGCCGAAGACAAGGGCCTGGACCGCCCCGACGAAACCCGGCTGGAGCAGGCCCGCGCCGAGCTGGCCGAGCAGGAGGCGCTGGTCGAGGAAGCCCAGGCCATGCTCGCCGACGCCGAAGAGAACGTGCCGCGCCTGGACGAGGCGCGCCGCGCCGCGCAGGCGCGCGTGCACAGCGAAGCCGCCGCCATCGCCACGCTCGAAGCCCGCCTGGCGGCGCTGCGCCAGCTGCAGGAGAACGTGCAGACCGACGGCAAGGTGCAGCCCTGGCTGGCGAAGCACGAGTTGGCCGAGCTGCCGCGACTGTGGAAGAAGGTCCATATCGAGCCGGGCTGGGAAAACGCGCTCGAATCCGTGCTGCGCGAGAAGCTGGCAGCGCTGGAAGTGTCGAACCTGGATTGGGTCAAGGCCTTCCTGTCCGACGCGCCGCCGGCCAAGCTGGCGTTCTACTCGCCGCCGGCCGCGGCTCGTCCGCTGGAAACGCCCGCCGGCCTGCGCCCGCTGATGGCGCTGGTGCAGATCACCGAGCCCGGCATCCGCGCGGTGATGCAGGACTGGCTGGCCGACGTCTATGTCGCCACCGACATGGCGCAGGCGCTGGCCGCGCGCAACGCGCTGCCCGAGGGCGCCTCGTTCGTGGTCGCCGAAGGCCACCTGGTGGGCCGCAACGCGATCCAGATCTACGCCGCCGATTCCGAGCAGGCCGGCATGCTCGCGCGCGAGCAGGAAATCGAAAACCTGCACAAGCAGGCGCGCGCGCAGGTACTGCTCTCCGACGAGGCCAAGACCGAGGCGGTGCGTGCCGAAGCGGCCTATACCCAGGCCAGCCAGGCCCTGGGCGACGCCCGTGCCCGCGCCGAGCAGGCCACCCGCCGCGTGCATGCGCTGCAGATGGACGTGCTCAAGCTGTCGCAGGCGATGGAGCGCTATGCCGCCCGCAGCGGCCAGATCCGCGAGGAACTGGACGAGATCCACGCGCAGATCGAAGAGCAGCGCGCGATCCGCGCCGAATCCGAAGCCAGCTTCGAGCAGCACGACGCCGCGCTGGCCGAGATGCAGGCCACCCACGAAGACCAGCAGATGGCCTTCGAGGCGCTGGACAGCAAGCTCTCCGGCGCGCGCCACCAGCTGCGCGACCTCGAGCGCGCCGCGCAGGAAGCATTGTTTGCCGAGCGCAACCTGGCCAGCCGCATCGACGAGCTGCGCCGCAATATCCAGGTGGCGGCGGACCAGGCCGAGCGCATCGCCGAATCGCTGGAGAACGCCCGCGCCGAACTCGAGACCATCAACGAGCAGACCGCGCATACCGGCCTGCAGGAAGCGCTCGAACGCCGTGCCGAGAAGGAAGAGAAGCTGACCATCGCGCGCACCGAGCTCGATGCGCTGTCGGCGCAGCTGCGCCAGCACGACGAGCAGCGCCTGGCCGCCGAGCGCAGCCTGCAGCCGCTGCGCGACCGCATCACCGAACTGCAGCTCAAGGAACAGGCTGCGCGCCTGAACCAGGAACAGTTCAGCGAGCAGCTGGCCACCGCCGAGGTGGACGAGGCCGCGCTGGCCGACAAGCTGACCGGCGACCTGAAACCGTCCTACCTGCAGGGCGAAGTCACGCGCATCAACAACGCCATCAATGCACTGGGCCCCGTCAATATGGCCGCGCTCGACGAACTGGCCGCGGCGCGCGAGCGCAAGACCTTCCTCGACGCGCAGTCGGCCGACCTGAACGACGCCATTGGCACGCTCGAGGACGCGATCGCCAAGATCGACCAGGAAACCCGCGCGCTGCTGCAGGGCACCTTCGACCAGGTCAACCACCATTTCGGCGAGCTGTTCCCGTCGCTGTTCGGCGGCGGCCAGGCGCGCCTGATCATGACCGGCGAGGAAATCCTCGATGCCGGCGTGCAGGTGATGGCGCAGCCGCCGGGCAAGAAGAACTCGACCATCCACCTGCTGTCGGGCGGCGAGAAGGCGCTGACCGCGATTGCGCTGGTGTTCGCGATGTTCCAGCTGAACCCGGCGCCGTTCTGCCTGCTGGACGAGGTCGACGCGCCGCTGGACGACGCCAATACCGAGCGCTACGCCAATATGGTGGCGCGCATGTCGGACAAGACCCAATTCGTTTTCATCTCACATAACAAGATCGCCATGGAAATGGCTCATCAACTCATTGGCGTGACCATGCAGGAGCAGGGCGTTTCACGGATCGTGGCCGTGGATATGGATGCAGCCGTGTCGATGGCGGAGGCAGCATGAGCAGTAAGCAGGGGCCCCGCGCAGCGGGGAGGCGCACGTCCGCGAATGCTGCGCGCAACCGACACTACCGTGCTGTAACCATCCCGGGCGCTTTGGAGATTGCAGCATGAAGCTCAATATGGACCTGCAGACCGCGCTGATCGTCGCGGGCCTGGTTTTCGTGGTGCTGGTGTTCGGCTACAACCAGTGGCAGATCCGCAAGGCGCGCCGCCCGCGCGAGCTGCGGCCCGAAGACGACCTGCCGCCGATGCGCGAGCCGGTGGTCGGCCAGAGCACCGCGCCGGAAACCGCCGCGCGCCTGCACGAAGCCGCCGCCGAGCAGCCGCCGCGGCGCGAGCCCACCTTGTCGCAGGCACCGGGCAGCGCCGGCGCCGCCGTGGCTGACAACAACCACGCCGCTGCGGCCGCGGCCGCGGCAGCCAGCAGCGCCGATGCCGACGAAGCCGTCGCCGAGGAAGTCGCGGTCGGGGCCGCGGCGTCGCGCGCGTCGCAGGATGAGGCGGATGCCGCTATCGCCGTGGCACCGGCGCCGACGCCAGCTCCCGCACCCACGCCAGCGCCAGCGCCGGCGCCTGCACCGGCCCCGGTCGCTGCGGTACCGGACGGCCAGCCCGCGCCCGCAGTCGTCGATCCGCTGATCGACTGCATCGTGCCGCTGCACCTGGAACGCAAGGCGTCCGGTGACCGCATCCTGCCGCTGACCGGCCGGCTGCGCCGCGCCGGCACCAAGCCGGTCCATATCGAAGGCCTGCGCGCCGAAGCCAACGCGTGGGAGCCCGTCACTGCCGGCCATCAGTACGAAGACCTGCAGGTCGGCGTGCAGCTGGCCAACCGCGGCGGCCCGCTCAACGCACTCGAGTTCTCGGAATTCGTCACCGCGGTGGAGTCGCTGGCCGAGTCGCTCGACGCCTCGGCCGACCTGCCGGACATGGGCGAGACCGTCGCCAACGCGCGAGAGCTCGACGCCTTTGGCGCCGCTTGCGATGTGCAGCTGGGCGTCAACGTGATCTCCGACGGCGCGCCGTGGTCGGCCGCCTATGTGCAGAACGTGGCGACGCAGGACGGGCTGGTGCTGTCGCGCGATGGCACCCGCTTTATCCGCTACCAGGCCAATGCCGAGGGCGTGCAGCGCCCGCTGTTCACGCTGCAGTTCGGCGACACCAACTTCCTGCGCGACGACCTCACCGTCAAGGCCGGCCGCCAGATCACGCTGCTGCTCGACGTGCCGGTGGCCGACCAGGGCGCCAGGCCGTTCAAGACCGTGTGCGAGTACGGCCATACGCTGGCCCAGCGCATGGGCGCGCAACTGGTCGACGACAATATGCGGCCGCTGACCGAAGCCTCGTTCGTCGCCATCTTCAGCCAGCTCGAAGCGCTGTACCAGAAGCTGGAAGCGCGCGGCATGCCGGCGGGTTCGCCGGTGGCGCTGCGCCTGTTCAGCAACTAGCCGGAGCCTGCCATGACCGCAAAACACCGCGGCGCGCAGGCAGATGCCTCCGCGCCCGCCGGCGCCTTGCCGGCCGACGCCGCCGCCAGCCGCGTGGCCTGGCTGCGCGACGAGCTGGACCGCCACAACTACCAGTATTACGTGCTGGACGCGCCCACCGTTCCCGATGCGGAGTACGACGCGCTGTTCAGCGAACTGATGGCGCTGGAGCTCGAGCATCCCGAGCTGCAGACGCCGGACTCGCCCACCCAGCGCGTGGGCGGCGAGCCGCTGGCGGCGTTCGACTCGGTGCGGCACCGCGTGCCGATGCTGTCGCTCAACAACGCCTTCGCCGACGAAGACGTGCTCAACTTCGACCGCCGCTGCGCGCAGGGCCTTGGCCGCAGCGCGCCCCCGGCGGGCGAGGCCGACCTGTTCAGCGCCGCCGACGCGGTCGAATACGCCTGCGAGCTGAAGTTCGACGGCCTGGCCATGTCGCTGCGCTATGAAGACGGCCGCCTGGTGCTGGCCGCCACGCGCGGCGATGGCGAGACCGGCGAGGACGTCACCGTCAACGTGCGCACCATCAAGGCGATCCCGCTCAAGTTGCGCGGCCAGGCGCCCGCGGTGCTGGAAGTGCGCGGCGAGGTCTTCATGTTCCGCCGCGACTTCGACAAGCTCAACGCACGCCAGGCCGAGGCCGGCGACAAGACCTTCGTCAACCCGCGCAATGCCGCCGCCGGCAGCTTGCGCCAGCTTGATCCGCGCATCACCGCACGGCGTCCGCTGTCGTTCTTCGCCTACGGGCTGGGCGAGCTGCAGGGCGTGGAGCGGCCGCCGACCCACGGCGCCATGCTCGACGGCTTTGCCGCGCTGGGTTTGCCGGTGTGCAAGGACCGTGCCGTGGTGAAGGGCGCGCAGGGGCTGCTCGATTTCTACCGCGATATCGGCAAGCGCCGCGACGACCTGCCCTACGACATCGACGGCGTGGTCTACAAGGTCAACGCGCTGGCCGAGCAGGAGCGCCTGGGCTTTGTTTCGCGCGCGCCGCGCTTTGCGCTGGCGCACAAGTTTCCGGCGCAGGAAATGACCACCATCGTCGAGGACATCGAGGTGCAGGTCGGCCGCACCGGCGCGATCACGCCGGTGGCCCGGCTCAAGCCGGTGTTCGTCGGCGGCGTGACCGTGACCAACGCCACGCTGCACAACGAGGACGAGATCCGGCGCAAGGACGTGCATGTCGGCGACACCGTGATCGTGCGCCGCGCCGGCGACGTGATCCCGGAAGTCGTCGCGGTGGTGACCGAGCGGCGCCCGGCCGACGCCCGCGCCTTCGTGATGCCGAGCGCCTGCCCGGTGTGCGGCTCGCATATCGAGAAGCTCGAGGACGAAGCCATTGCCCGCTGCACCGGCGGCCTGATCTGCGCGGCGCAGCGCAAGCAGTCGCTGCTGCATTTCGCGCAGCGGCGCGCCATGGACATCGAAGGCCTGGGCGACAGGCTGGTCGAGCAACTGGTCGACCAGGGCATCGTGCGCACGCCGGCCGACCTGTACAAGCTCGGCGTGGCCAAGCTGGCGGCGCTGGAGCGCATGGCGGACAAGTCCGCCGCCAACCTGGTGGCGGCGATCGACAAGTCGCGCGCGACCACCATGAACCGCTTTATCTTCGCGCTCGGCATCCGCCACGTCGGCGAAGCCACTGCCAAGGACCTGGCCCGGCACTTCGGCAAGCTGGATGCGCTGTTGGCTGCCGACGAAGCGGCGCTGCTCGAGGTCAACGATGTCGGCCCGGTGGTGGCGCAGTCGATCGCCAACTTCCTGGCCGAGCCGCACAACGTCGAGGTCATCGAGCAACTGCGCGCCGCCGGCGTACACTGGCCGGAAAGCGAGCCGGTGGCAAAGGCGCCGGCGCCGCTGTCGGGCAAGACCTTTGTGCTGACCGGCACGCTGCCGACGCTGTCGCGCGAAGACGCCAAGGAGCTGCTGGAAGCCGCCGGCGCCAAGGTGGCGGGGTCGGTCTCTAAGAAGACCGACTACGTGGTCGCTGGCGCCGAGGCTGGCAGCAAGCTGGACAAGGCCGAAGCGCTGGGCGTGCCGGTGCTGGACGAGGCCGGCATGCTGGCACTGCTGGCGCAAGCCGGCGCCGCGCCGGCCGAGCAATAACCGGGAACACAACCATGATCCGCGAGATTCTCAAGATGGGCGATCCGCGCCTGCTGCAGGTGGCGCGGCCGGTGGAGCGCTTCAACACACCGGAGCTGCGCACACTGATTGAAGACATGTTCGACACCATGGACCACGCCAACGGCGCGGGCCTGGCCGCGCCGCAGATCGGCGTGGACCTGCAGGTGGTGATCTTCGGCTTCGACCGCAATCCGCGCTACCCGGACGCGCCCACCGTGCCCAAGACCGTGCTGATCAACCCGGTGCTGGAAATGCAGTCCGACGAGATGGAGGACGGCTGGGAAGGCTGCCTGTCGGTGCCGGGCCTGCGCGGCGTGGTGCCGCGCCACCTGCGGCTGAAGTACAGCGGCTACGACCTGATGGGCAACCACATCGAACGCGTGGCCGAGGGCTTCCATGCGCGCGTGGTGCAGCATGAGTGCGACCATCTGCAGGGGATTCTTTATCCGATGCGGATCAAGGATTTTTCGAACTTCGGGTTTACCGAGGTTCTGTTTCCGGACTTGCCGGCGAACAGCGACGATTAAAAAAAAGCGGCCATCCCAGCCGCTTTTTTTCATCAGAACTTCTCGAACTGCCCCAGGAACCGCCACTTGCCCGGCGGCAGGTCGCCCAGCACCACGCGTCCCATGCGCACGCGCTTGAGGCCCACCACCTGCAGCCCCACCTGCTCGCACATGCGGCGGATCTGGCGCTTGCGGCCCTCGCGCAGCACGAAGCGCAGCTGCTCTTCGTTCTGCCAGCTGACCTTGGCCGGCTTGAGCGGCACGCCGTCCAGCGACAGGCCGTGGCGCAGCAGTTCCAGGTCATCGGCCGGGAATTCCGCGCTGATATTGCGCTCGACCGGCCCTTGCGTCGAGTGCCAGACCACGCGCACCAAGTATTCCTTCTCGACGGTCGAATCCTCGCCGATCAGCGCGCGTGCGACGCGGCCGTCCTGGGTCAGCACCAGCAGGCCGGTGGAGTCGATATCGAGGCGGCCGGCCGGCGCCAGGTTCTTGCGTTGCCACGGCGCAAAGCGCTTGCGCGTGGGGTCGCCTTCCCACTGGTTCTCGGGGGCAAACAGGGTCGCGGCGGGCTCGTAGCCGTCCTCGGCCTGGCCGGAAACGTAGCCCACCGGCTTGTTCAGCAGCACGGTGACGCGCTCGCCTTGCTCGGAGCGCGCTTCCTGCAGGATCTCGATCTCGGCGTCGGGGCGGATGCGGCTGCCGAGTTCGGTCACGGGCTTGCCGTCAACCAGCACCCAGCCGCGCGGAATCCATTCGTCGGCCTCGCGGCGCGAGCACAGGCCGAGTTCGGACATGCGCTTGGACAGGCGTACCAGGCCGTCGTCGTGAGTGGACTCGTCGCGGACCGGAGCGGGCTTTTCCTGGCGTGCGGCCGGTGCGTGCTCGCGTGCCGGGCCGGCGGTGCGGATACGGTCGGCCGCGTCGCTGAAGCGGGGCGCCGGCGCCATGCCTTCGCGGCGGCGCTCGCCCGACGGTGCGGGACGCGCGCGCCTGTCGTCATCGCCAAAGCGGCGCGGACGCGAATCGGCGCCTTCGAAGCGGCGGGGACGGTTCTCGTCGTCGCCAAAGCGGCGCGGGCGGGTGTCAGCGCCTTCGAAACGGCGTGGGCGTGCCTCGCCACGGTCTTCGCCAGTGCGGCGCGGGCGGTTGTCGTCGTCGCCATAGCGGCGCGGCGGGCGCGACTCGCTGCTTTCAAAGCGGCGCGGACGCGCTTCGCCGCGGTCATCGCCAGTGCGGCGCGGACGGTTGTCGTCGTCGCCATAGCGACGCGGCGGACGGGACTCGCCACCTTCGAATCGGCGCGGACGCGTTTCGCCGCGGTCATCGCCAGTGCGGCGCGGACGGTTGTCGTCGTCGCCGAAGCGTCGCGGCGGACGCGACTCGCCGCCTTCGAAGCGGCGCGGACGCGCTTCGCCGCGGTCGGTGCCAGTGCGGCGCGGACGGTTGTCGTCGTCGCCGAAACGTCGCGGCGGACGCGACTCGCCGCCTTCGAAGCGGCGCGGGCGGTTGTCGTCATCGCCGAAGCGACGCGGCGGGCGCGATTCGTTGCCTTCGAAACGGCGCGGGCGCGCGTCGCCGCGGTCATCGCCATAGCGGCGCGATCGGCTTTCGTCGTCCCCGAAGCGGCGCGGGCGTGCCTCGCCGGCATCCGGGCGGCGCGGACGCGCCTGGCGTTCGCCGTCAGCGGGGCGGGGCGCGCGCGGCTTGCGCGGCTGTGCCGGCGCTTCGCCCTGGCCCCCGCTGGCACCGGTCTTGCCGCCGGCGCGCTGCTGGGCGCGCTTGATGCCCTCGGAAACGGACTGCACGCGCTTGCGGTTCAGGTCGGACACGCGCACGGGGCGGGTGCCGCCCTTGCGCGCGGGCGTGCCGGTATCGCTGGCGGCCTTGATGCCTAGCGTCTTGCGCTTCGGCGAATTGCTGTCGGTCATATGTTGATGCTGCCCGCCCGCCTCAGATGGCGAGGGCGGCGAGCAAGTCCTGTTCAAGCTGAATCTGCAATCGGTTGTCGGCGGCCAGGCGGCTGCCGTCCACCAGGAACACGTCTTCGACGCGTTCGCCCAAGGTGTTGATGCGTGCCGTGTGCACGGACACGCGATGCCGTGCCAGTACGCGGGCGATGGCGTACAGCAGGCCGGTGCGGTCGTTGGCGGACAGCGACAGCAGGTAATACTGGCCGCGCTCGTCCGGGCGCAGGTCGACACGCGGCTTGATCGGGAAGCTGCGTGACTGGCGCGACAGCCGCCCCTGCGTGGGCTCGGGCAGCGCGCCCTGCAGGCGCAGCCGCTCGCACAGCTCGTGCTCGACCAGCGCGATGATGTCGCGGTAATTGCCGCCATCGCCGGCCATGCCGGGGTCGGTGACCTGGAACGTATCGAGTGCGTAACCGTGGCGCGTGGTGTGAATCTTGGCGTCCTGGATCGAAAACGCCTTGCGCTCGAAATAGCCGCAGATGCGCGCGAACAGGTCGGGCTGGTCCTTGATGTAGACCGCCACCTGCAGGCCCTCGCCGGCCGGCGACACGCGCGCCTTGACCACCGGCACGGGGCTGTCGACCTTGTTGTAGAGATGGCGCGTCAGCCAGGCGATGTCGTGCGAATCGTGGCGCAGGAAGAAGGCCACGTCCAGCTGCGCCCACAGCGACTTGCCCAGCGCCGGGTCGAACGCCTTCAGGCGCAGCTCCGAGATGGTGTCTTGCTTGCGTTGCGACCACAGCGAATGCGAGTCGACCCGCGCGCCGCCCAGCACGCGCAGGGTGATGTGGTACAGGTCTTCCAGCAGCTTGCCCTTCCACGCATTCCATACCTTGGGGCTGGTGCCGCGGATATCGGCCACGGTCAGCAGGTAGAGCGCGGTCAGGTAGCGTTCGCTGCCGACCACTTCGGCGAAGGCGTGGACCACCTCCGGATCGGTCAGGTCCTGCTTCTGCGCGACGTGGCTCATGGTCAGGTGGTGCTCGACCAGCCAGCAGATCAGGTCGGCGTCCTCGCGCGCAATGCCGTGCTGCCTGCAGAAGCGGCGCGCATCGACGGTGCCGAGCCGGGAATGATCGCCGCCGCGGCCCTTGGCGATGTCGTGGAACAGCGCCGCCACGCACAGCACCCAGGGCTTGTCGAAACTGGCCATCAGCTGGCTGCAGAACGGGAACTCGTGGGTGTGCTCGACGATGGCGAAGCGGCGCATGTTGCGCACCACCATCAGGATGTGCTGGTCCACGGTGTAGACGTGGAACAGGTCGTGCTGCATCTGTCCGACGATGCGCCGGAAGTTGATCAGGTAGCGGCCCAGCACGCTGGTCTGGTTCATCAGCCGCAGCGCATGGGTGATGCCCTGCGGCTCCTGCACGATGGCCAGGAACAGCCGGCGGTTCTCGGGATCGTTGCGCCAGCGCGCGTCCATCACCGTGCGCGCGTTGTACAGCCCGCGCAGCGTGCGCGGCGCCAGCCCCTTCACGCCGGGGGTGCGCTCGTACAGCAGGAAGGTCTCGAGGATGGCGTGCGGGTCGCGCTCGTAGACGTCGTCGCTGGTGATTTCGAGCATGCCCTGGCGCTCGACGAAGCGCTCGTTGAGCACGCGCGTCACCTGCGACTCGCTCGGGAACAGCATCGCCTCGATATTGAGCAGCAGCACGCTGTTGAGCTGGGTCACCGCCTTGGCCGCCCAGTAGTAGCGCCGCATCAGTTGCTCGCTGGCGCGCTTGTGGGCGTTCTGGCGGTAGCCGAAGGCCTCGGCCAGCGCGGTCTGCAGGTCGAACACCAGCACGTCCTGGCGGCGCCCGGCGACCAGGTGCAGGCGCGCGCGGATGGTCTTGAGCAGGCGCTCGTTGCGGGCGAGCTCCTGCGCTTCGCGCTGCGTCAGCAGGCCCTTCTCGAACAATTCCTTCCAGCTGTCGCCCAGGCCCGCGGCCTTGGTCATCCACAGGATCACCTGCAGGTCGCGCAGGCCGCCCGGGCTTTCCTTGCAGTTGGGCTCGAGCGCGTAGGGCGTGTCCTGGTACTTGGCGTGGCGCTGGCGCATTTCCAGCAGCTTGGCCTGGAAGAACGCCGCCGGGTCGAGGTCGTCCTGGTAGCGGCTGCGCAGCGCCTCGAACAGCTTGCGGTTGCCCGTCAGCAGGCGCGCCTCGAGCAGCGAGGTCTGGATGGTGACGTCCTGGCGCGACTCGCGGATGCAATCATCCACCGTGCGCACGGCGGAGCCGATCTCGAGTCCCAGGTCCCAGCACAGGCCGATAAAGCGCTCCAGCTTGCCTGCGGTATCCCGGTCGGGCTCGGCGGGCAGCAATAGCAGCACGTCGACGTCGGAGTACGGGAACAGCTCGCCGCGGCCGTAGCCGCCCACCGCCACCAGCGCCGCGTCCTGCGGCATTTCCAGCCCGCGCCAGGCCTCGCCCAGCGCGGCGTCGACGGCGCGGCGCAGCCGCGTGGTCAGCGTGGCGGCATTGGCGCTGGCGTTGAAGTCCGCAAACAGCGCCTGCTTGTCGGCTTTGAGCTGGTCGCGCACGCGCGCGGCCAGCAACAGTTCCGGCGTGGTGTCCATGGAGAGGGCGGAGGGGTTCGTCGGCACGGCTGGAAAAAGAAGGGCGCCCGGTCAGGCGCCCTGGCTTCTGCGCGGCGTCAGGCCGCCACGGAATCGGTAATGAAGGCCGGCGGCGCCGGGGTGCCGGCGGACACCGTCAGCACCTCGTAGCCGGTCTCGGTGACCAGCACCGTGTGCTCCCACTGCGCCGACAGGCTGCGGTCGCGGGTCTTCACGGTCCACTGGTCGGGCATGGTGCGGATATCGCGCTTGCCGGCGTTGATCATCGGCTCCACCGTGAAGATCATGCCGGCCTTGATCTCGGCGCCGGTGCCGGGACGGCCGTAGTGCAGGATCTGCGGGTCTTCGTGGAAGTTCTTGCCGATGCCGTGGCCACAGTACTCGCGCACCACGCTGTAGCCGGCGGCTTCGGCGTGCACCTGGATGGCGTGGCCGATATCGCCCAGGCGCGCGCCATGGCGCACTTGCGCGATGCCCTTCCACATGCACTCGTAGGTCACCTGCGCCAGGCGCTTGGCCAGGATCGAGCCCTCGCCGGCGATGAACATGCGGCTGGTGTCGCCGTAGTAGCCGTCCTTGGTGATGACGGTGATGTCGAGATTGACGGCGTCGCCGCTCTTGAGCACGCGCTCGCCGGGAATGCCGTGGCAGATCACGTCGTTGACCGAGGTGCAGATCGCGCCGGGGAAGGGCGGGTAGCCCGGCGGCGCGTAATTCAGCGGCGCCGGCACGGTGCCCTGCACGTCGCGCATATAGGCGTGGCACAGGCGGTCCAGTTCGCCGGTGGTGACGCCGGGCTGCACGAAGGGCGTGATGTAGTCGAGGACTTCGGAGGCAAGGCGGCAAGCCACGCGCATGTGGGCGATGTCTTCGGCGGTGTTCAGGTAAATGCTCATGCTGCGTCGCCAGAAAATGTGATGGCGGGGCCATGGGCCGCGCCGGAATCGATGAATCAAAGTGGGATTATCGCACCATCGAGGCCGGATCGCAGCCTGTTCCGGGCCGCCTGCAAGCGGGTACCAGTGGTGGGAGAGGTCGGGGCGGCTTGAGCGGGCGGCACTTTTGTTGCTACAATAGCGGGCTGACCTGGTTGCGCCGCAGCAATTGCGCCGGCCGGTTCGGTTTTTGGCAGGGCCCTTCCTGCCGCTTGAAATCGCTGGCCCGCCTATCCGGGGTGTTCCTTTTCAGGAATGTCGGGGCGGGCTTCAGACCTAACCCTTTGGAGAATTACATGTCCGTGACCATGCGCGAAATGCTGGAAGCCGGTTGCCACTTCGGCCACCAGACCCGCTTCTGGAACCCGAAGATGGCCCCCTTCATCTTCGGTCATCGCAACAAGATCCACATCATCAACCTCGAAAAGACGCTGCCGATGTTCCAGGACGCCATGAAGTACGTGCGTCAGCTGGCGGCCAATCGCGGCACCATCCTTTTCGTGGGCACCAAGCGCCAGTCGCGCGAAATCCTGGCTGAAGAAGCTGGCCGTGCCGGCATGCCCTACGTCGACGCCCGCTGGCTCGGCGGCATGCTGACCAACTTCAAGACGGTCAAGACCTCGATCAAGCGCCTGAAGGACATGGAAGCCGCCAAGGAAGCCGGCGCGCTGGAAACCATGAGCAAGAAGGAAGCGCTGATGTTCGAGCGCGAGATGATCAAGCTGGAAAAGTCGATCGGCGGCATCAAGGAAATGGGCGGCGTGCCTGACGCGATCTTCGTGGTCGACGTCGGCTACCACAAGATTGCCGTGACCGAAGCCAACAAGCTGGGCATCCCCGTGATCGGCGTGGTCGATACCAACCACTCGCCGGAAGGCATCGATTACGTGATCCCGGGCAACGACGACTCGAGCAAGGCCGTGGCCCTGTACGTGCGCGGCGTGGCCGACGCCATCCTGGAAGGCCGTGCCAACGCCGTGCAGGAAGTCGTTGAAGCCGCGCGCGGCGACGACGAATTCGTCGAAGTGCAGGAAGGCTGATAGCCTCCCGGCCCGCTGCTGAAAGGAACCCGTTAGCGCGCACGTCAACATACGACAGGCAAGCATCGCTTGCCGCCCGGCACGCCGGGCAGCGCGCAGGGCGCAAGCCGGGGTACTTCGGCAGCAGGGCAAAAAAAAAGGGGGCACATCTGGCGCCCCCTTTTTTCGAATTTGAATTGTTGTCATCCGCCGCAGGCAAGATCTGCCGCGGGTGCGCTGAAGACCCACCGACCGGGTGCCGCGGGCGACTGCCGGCAGCCGGCGCGAACCATTCAAGGAGTGACAAATGGCGGCAATTACCGCAAGCATGGTTGCAGAACTGCGCGCGAAGACCGACGCGCCGATGATGGAGTGCAAGAAGGCCCTGACCGAGGCCGACGGCGACCTGAACAAGGCCGAAGAGCTGCTGCGCGTCAAGCTGGGCAACAAGGCCAGCAAGGCCGCCTCGCGCGTGACCGCCGAAGGCGTGGTCGCTTCGTTCATCGACGGCACCACCGGCGTGCTGGTCGAACTGAACTGCGAGACCGATTTCGTCTCCAAGAACGACGACTTCCTGGCCTTCTCGGCCAAGGTGGCCGAACTGATCGCCAAGCAGAACCCGGCCGACGTGGCTGCGCTGTCGGCGCTGGAAATCGACGGCGTCAGCGTCGAAACCACCCGCGCTGCCCTGATCGGCAAGATCGGCGAGAACATGACGATCCGCCGCTTCGTGCGCTATGCCAACGGCGGCAAGCTGGTCTCGTACCTGCACGGCACCCGCATCGGCGTGATGGTCGAGTTCGACGGCGACGAAGCCGCCGCCAAGGACGTCGCCATGCACGTGGCCGCGATGAAGCCGGTGTCGCTGTCGGCCGAACAAGTCCCCGCCGACCTGATCGCCAAGGAGCGCAGCATCGCCGAGCAGAAGGCCGCCGAATCGGGCAAGCCGGCCGAGATCGTCGCCAAGATGGTCGAGGGTTCGGTGCAGAAATACCTGAAGGAAGTCTCGCTGTTCAACCAGCCGTTCGTGAAGAACGACAAGCAGACCGTCGAGCAGATGCTGAAGGCCGCCAACACGACCGTGAAGGGCTTCACCCTGTACGTGGTGGGCGAAGGCATCGAGAAGAAGCAGGACGACTTCGCCGCTGAAGTGGCCGCCCAGGTGGCCGCAGCCCAGAAGGGCTGATGTCCGGGGCGCACCGGGCTGGCCGTCAGGGCCGGCGCGGGCGCCTATAATGCCGCAGGGGCGCCGCGAGGTGCCCCTCTGCATAAGTAGTGCAGCACGGCGCAGCCGGCGTGGCACTGCAGCAGTCTGTTTCCGCGGTGGTCCGGTTCCGGCCGGGGCACCCCGAAAACCGGCTTTTCTCCTGCCGGCGGCACGATGATCCGTGCCGCCGGTGCCAAAACATACGTCCCAGTGTCTCAACCGAGTCGTCTCGACCGAGCCGTCTCAACCGAGCGAACTGCTCCTTCCGAGGGTGAACATGCCAGCCTACAAGCGCGTCCTTCTGAAACTGTCCGGTGAAGCCCTGATGGGCGACGATGCCTTCGGCATCAACCGCTCCACCATCGAGGCGATGGTGAACGACATTGCCGAGATCGTGAAGCTCGGCGTGCAGGTGGCGGTGGTGATCGGCGGCGGCAATATCTTCCGCGGCGTCGCCGGCGGCGCTGCCGGCATGGACCGTGCCACTGCCGATTACATGGGCATGCTGGCGACCATGATGAACGCGCTGGCGCTGCAGGACGCGATGCGCCACGCCAATATCGAAGGCCGCGTGCAGTCGGCGCTGCGCATGGACCAGGTGGTCGAGCCGTATATCCGCCCGCGTGCGATCCGCCAGTTGGAAGAGGGCAAGGTGGTGATCTTCGCCGCCGGCACCGGCAACCCGTTCTTCACCACCGACACTGCGGCCGCGCTGCGCGGCTCCGAGATCGGCGCCGAGATCGTGCTGAAGGCGACTAAGGTCGACGGCGTCTACACCGCCGACCCGAAGAAGGATCCGAGCGCCACGCGCTACACCACCATCAGCTTCGACGAGGCCATTTCGCGCAACCTGCAGGTGATGGACGCCACCGCCTTCGCGCTGTGCCGCGACCAGAAGCTGCCGATCAAGGTGTTCTCGATCGTGAAGCCGGGCGCGCTCAAGCGCGTCATCCTGGGCGAGGATGAGGGTACGCTGGTGCATGTGTGATGCTCATCGCTGAGCCGCATCTGTGAGTCCGGTAACGGATGCCGCGCCGCGGCGCTGGTATCCAGCCGGGCAAAGAGTAGAATGATTCATTTTCGATCCCCACCAGAGGGGATCTTGGTTGGCTGATTTCCGGAGGTAAAAATGAGCGTCGCCGACACAAAGAAGAGCGCCGAGCAGAAAATGCAGAAGTCGATCGAAGCCTTCAAGGCCGATCTGGCTAAGATCCGCACCGGCCGTGCCCATATCGGCCTGCTCGACCACGTTCAGGTGGATTACTACGGCTCGATGGTGCCCATCAGCCAGGTGGCGGCGATCGGCCTGGCCGATGCCCGTACCATCACGGTGCAGCCGTGGGAAAAGAAAATGGTGGGCGCGGTCGAGAAGGCCATCCGCGATTGCGACCTGGGCCTGAACCCGGCCACCATGGGCGAAGTGATCCGTGTGCCGATGCCGGCACTGACCGAAGAGCGCCGCAAGGAGCTGACCAAGGTCGTGAAGGGCGAGGCCGAGGGTGCCAAGGTGGCGGTGCGCAACCTGCGCCGCGATGCCAACGAGCAGTTCAAGAAGCTGGTCAAGGACAAGACCATTTCCGAGGACGACGAGCGCCGCGGCCAGGACGAGGTGCAGAAACTGACCGACAAGTACGTGGCCGAGATCGACAAGATGGTCGCCGAAAAAGAGAAGGAGATCATGACGGTCTGACGCCCGTCCCGGCCTTGCCGGGTCTGTCAGCGACCGTCTCACGCCCATGCAGCACATCAGCTCGACGCTTGCCGTACCCGATACTTCCTACGTGCCCAGGCATGTTGCCATCATCATGGACGGCAACGGCCGCTGGGCGACCCAGCGGCACCTGCCGCGCGTGGCGGGGCACAGCCGCGGGCTCGACGCTGTGCGCGCGGTGGTGGAAGCCTGCGCCGCCCGGGGCGTGCAGTACCTGACGCTGTTCGCGTTCAGTTCCGAGAACTGGCGCCGTCCGGCCGATGAGGTCTCGTTCCTGATGCGGCTGTTCATGATGTCGCTGCGGCGCGAAGTGGTGAAGATGCACGCCAACAACATCCGGCTGCGGGTGGTGGGCGACCTGGGCCGCTTCAGCCCGCGCATCCAGCGGCTGATCAAGGATGCCGAGGCGCGCACCGCCGGCAATACCGGCCTGACCGTCACCATCGCCGCCAACTACGGCGGGCGCTGGGACCTGCTGCAGGCCATGCGCAAGATGCTGGCGCGCTCGCCCATGCTTGATCCCGAAACCATCGACGAATCGCTGCTGGCGCCGCACCTGGCCATGGCTTACGCCCCGGAGCCGGACCTGTTCATCCGCACCGGCGGCGAACAGCGCATCAGCAATTTCCTGCTGTGGCAGCTCGCCTATTCCGAGCTGTACTTCACCGACGTCTACTGGCCGGATTTCGACGCCGCGGAACTCGACAAGGCCTTTGCCTCGTACCGCCAGCGCGAACGCCGTTTCGGCCGCACCAGCGCGCAGCTGGTCGCGCCCGGTCTTTCCGGTACGGCCTGAGCCCGGCCACTCCAACTTTTCACGGGACTGCAGCGCATGCTCCTCACCCGCGTCATCACCGCCCTGTGCCTGTTGCTGCTGATCCTGCCGATCCTGTTCCTGGCGCCGCCGGCGGGCCTGGCGGGACTGCTCGGCGTGATCGTGCTGCTGGCCGGCTGGGAATTCGGGCGCCTGATCGGCCTGCGCGGGCCGTGGCCCTATGTCTATGCGCTGGCCTGCCTGATCGCCACCATCACCTGGCATGACCTGCCGCTGCGCCACGCCACCACCTGGCTGCTCGAGGCTGCGGTGGTGTGCTGGGGCGTGGCCGTGCTGCTGCTGGCGCGCGGCGTGCGCACCGCCACTCCGGCCTTCACCGCGCTGGGCGCGGTGCTGGGGCTGGTGATGCTGCCCGCGTTTGCCCATGCCACCATGATCCTGCGCGGTGCCGGCATCGGCGTGCTGCTGACCGCCGCGGTACTGGTATGGGCCGCCGACATCGGCGCGTATTTCACCGGCAAGGCGATCGGCCGGCGCAAGCTGGCGCCCGGCATCAGCCCGGGCAAGTCGTGGGAGGGCGCCATCGGCGGCTGGGTGCTGGCGCTGGCGATCGGCCTCGCGCTGGCCGCCACCCATGCCTTTGCCCCAACCTGGTTCTCGGCGATGGGTGACCGCGGCGGGCTGGGCTTCGTCGCCGCGCTGACCACGCTGCTGGTTGCGGCCAGCGTGGTGGGCGACCTGTTCGAGTCCCTGCTCAAGCGCCAGGTCGGCAAGAAGGACAGCAGCCGGCTGCTGCCCGGCCATGGCGGCGTGCTGGACCGCATCGACGCCTTGCTGCCGGTGTTCCCGCTGGCCGCCCTGATGCTGATTTTTCTCTGAAGCCGTCTGCCATGCATCGCATCACCATCCTGGGCGCCACCGGCTCGATCGGAGCAAGCACGCTCGACGTGATCCGGCGCCATCCCGACCGTTACGCGGCGCATGCGCTCAGCGCCTATCGGCAGGTGCGCAAGCTGGCCGACCAGTGCATCGAGTTCCGCCCGGCGCGCGCGGTCGTCGGAACCGCCGAGGCGGCGCGCGAACTGGAAACGCTGCTGCGCGCTGCCGGCGTGCCGACCGAGGTCAGCTACGGCGAAGCCGCGCTCGAATCCATCGCCGCCGATGCGCAGGCCGATGCGGTGATGGCCGCCATCGTCGGCGCGGCGGGCCTGCGCCCGACGCTGGCGGCGGCGCGCGCGGGCAAGCGCGTGCTGCTGGCCAACAAGGAAGCCCTGGTGATGTCCGGGCGCATCTTCATGGACGCGGTGCGCGAGCACGGCGCCACGCTGCTGCCGATCGACAGCGAGCACAACGCCATCTTCCAGTGCCTGCCGGCCGACGACCCGCGCTACGGCCGCGGCGTGGCCAAGGTGCTGCTTACCGCGTCGGGCGGGCCGTTCCGCACGCGCGACCCGGCCACGCTGCACGATATCTCGCCCGACCAGGCCTGCGCCCATCCCAACTGGGTCATGGGCCGCAAGATCTCGGTCGACTCCGCCACCATGATGAACAAGGGCCTCGAGGTGATCGAGGCGCACTGGCTGTTCGGCGCCCCGGCCGAACGCATCGAGGTGCTGATCCACCCGCAGAGCATCGTGCATTCGATGGTGGCCTACGCCGATGGCTCGGTGCTGGCGCAACTGGGCAACCCCGACATGCGCACGCCGATCGCCTATGGCCTGGCCTATCCGGAACGGATCGACGCGGGCGTGACCCCGCTCGACCTGACCCTTGCCGGCGGCCTGCATTTCGAAAAACCGGACCTGGTGCGGTTCCCGTGCCTGGGACTGGCCTTCGACGCGCTGCGCGCGGCCGGGGTGGCGCCGGCGGTTCTCAACGCCGCCAATGAGGTGGCGGTGGAGGCATTCCTGGCCGGCCACGTGCGTTTTACCGATATCGCCGGCATCGTGCGCCAGGTGCTGGAGGAAGCACCGAACGGCCCCGCCGACACGCTCGAGGCTGTGCTCTGCGCCGACGCGCTGGCGCGCGAGGCGGCCCGGGCCGGCGTCACCGCGCGCGCCGCGGCCCGCTGATCGGGCGGGGCGGTCTGCCGCATCTGCGACAATAGCGGCTGCGCCGGCCGGTCCCCCGGGGCCGCGCAGGCCGGCCCAGCGACCTTAACGACGTCCCGCACCATGCAAACCGTACTCGCTTTCATCGTTGCCCTGTGCGTGCTGATTTACGTGCACGAAATGGGTCACTACCTGGCCGCGCGCGCCTGCGGCGTGAAGGTGCTGCGTTTTTCCATCGGCTTCGGCCGGCCGCTGCTGCGCTGGATCTCGAAAAGCCGCGACCGTACCGAATGGACCGTGGCGGCGATCCCGCTGGGCGGCTACGTCAAGATGCTCGACGAGCGCGAGCTCGATCCCGCGCGCGACACGCCCATCGACCCCGCCGACCTGCCGCGCGCCTTCAACCGCCAGCCGGTGGGCAAGCGCTTCGCCATCGTCGCGGCCGGCCCGCTGGCCAATTTCGCGCTGGCGATCGTCCTGTATTTCGCGCTGTTCGCCGGCGGCATGCGCGAGCCCGTGCCGGTGGTGGCGGCGCCCGCGGCCGGCACCATGGCGGCGCAGGCCGGCGTGCGCGAGGGCGACCGGGTGCTGTCGCTGACCGCCAACGGCCATACCGAGCCGGTCCGCTCCTGGAACGACCTGCGCATGGCGGTGTTTGCCGAAGGCTTCGGCGATGCGCGCGCGGTGCTGCGCGTGCGCGGCGCCGACGGTGCCGAGCGCGATGTCACGCTGCCGCGCCTGCCCAATACCGGCGGCAATCCCGAGCAGGACCCGCTCGCCACGCTCGGCCTGAACCTGAAGGGCGGGCCGGTGACGATCACCGAGGTGCTGCCGGATTCGGCCGCCGAACGCGCCGGGCTGCGCAAGGGCGACCGCATCGTGGCCTGGCAGGGCAGCCCGCTGACGCAGGCCAGCGCGCTGATCAAGGCGGTGCGCAGCCAGCCGGGCCAGGCCGTGACGCTGGGCATCGAGCGCGACGGCCAGCACCTGGACGTGCCGGTCACGCTCGATACCGCCGCGGCGCGCGACGGCGCCACGGATGCCAGCGGCGCCGCGCCGGCGCCCGCGGGCAAGCTGGGCGCCGCGCTTACCCAGGCGGTGCAGATGGAGACCGTGCGCTACCGGCCGGACCAGGCGCTGGCACGCGCGGCGGGGCAGGTCTGGGACACCAGCGCGCTGTCGCTCAAGCTGCTGGGCAAGATGCTGGTGGGTCAGGCGTCGCTGCAGAACCTGAGCGGTCCGCTGACCGTCGCGGACTACGCCGGACGTGCCGCAAACCTCGGCATACAAGCCTTTGTCAGCTTCCTGGCGCTGGTCAGCGTTAGTCTTGGCGTACTCAATTTGTTACCCATTCCGGTTCTGGATGGGGGGCATTTGCTGTATTATTGCGTGGAATTTTTGACTGGCCGGCCCGTCCCAGACCACTGGCAGGCAATGCTGCAGAAGGTTGGCATCGCCTGCATCTTGCTCCTGACTTCGCTCGCTTTGTTCAATGACGTCAGCCGAATGTTTCTGGCGAACGGCTAGAAACGTGTGTCGGCAAGGGGTGGTGGTGTCGTCGGACACCGTCGCCGGGGACGCCATTTGCCAGGCGCAGTCCAATGAGGCATCGGAGCGCAATCCTGGATGGAATCAAAGAGGGGATCAACATTGATCAGACATAAGCGCATTTCGCTGGGTTTGCTGGCGAGTGCCGTTATTGCAGCCTGGAGCCCGGCGGGCTGGGCTGCCGATCCGTTCGTTGTCAGGGACATCCGCGTTGAGGGACTGCAACGCGTCGAACCGGGTACCGTGTTTGGCTACCTGCCAGTGCGCGTCGGTGAAACCTTCACCGATGACAAGGGTGCCGATGCCATCCGTGCCCTCTACAATACCGGCTTCTTCAAGGACGTGCAGATCCGCGCCGAGGAAGGCGTGCTGGTGGTGCAGGTCGAGGAACGCCCGGCGATTTCGCAGCTCGAGTTCGTCGGCATCAAGGAATTCGACAAGGACACGCTGCGCCGTTCGCTGCGCGCGGTCGGCGTGGCCGAGGCCCGCTACTACGACAAGGCCCTGATCGACAAGGCCGAGCAGGAGCTCAAGCGCCAGTACGTCGCGCGCGGCTACTATGCCGCCGACGTGCAGACCACGATCACGCCGGTGGACCGCAACCGCGTCTCGGTGGTGTTCAATGTCGACGAAGGTCCGGTCGCCAAGATCCGCCAGATCAATATCGTCGGCAACAAGGCCTTCAAGGAAAGCACGCTGCGCGACGAGATGCAGCTGTCCACGCCGAACTGGCTGTCGTGGTACACCAAGAACGACCTGTACTCGAAGCAGAAGCTGACCGCCGACCTGGAAGCGCTGCGCTCGTATTACCTGAACCGCGGCTACCTGGAATTCGCCATCGAATCGACCCAGGTCTCGATCACGCCTGACAAGAAAGACATCTTCCTGACGCTGAACATCAAGGAAGGCGAGCAGTACAAGGTGTCCGACGTGCGCCTGGCCGGCGAGCTGCTGGGCAAGCAGGAAGAAATGGAAAAGCTGCTGCAGCTGAAGAAGGGCGATATTTTCTCGTCCGAGAAGCTGACGCAGAGCACCAAGGCTATTACCGACCTGCTCGGCACCTATGGCTACGCGTTCACCACCATCAACCCGCAACCGCAGATCGACAAGGAAAAGCGCGAAGTCGCGCTGACGCTGATGGTCGATCCGGGCCGCCGCGTCTACGTGCGCCGCGTCAACGTGGTCGGCAACAGCAAGACCCGCGACGAAGTGGTGCGGCGCGAGATGCGCCAGATGGAAAGCTCGTGGTTCGACAGCGAAAAGCTGCAGCAGTCGCAGGCGCGTATCAACCGTACCGGCTACTTCACCGACACCAACATCACCACCGAGGACGTGCCCGGCGCGCCCGACCAGGTCGATGTGAACGTCAACGTGACCGAAAAGCCGACCGGCCAGATCAGCCTGGGCGTGGGCTTCTCGTCGACCGACAAGCTGGTGCTGCAGGCCGGCCTGCGCCAGGACAACGTGTTCGGCTCGGGTACCAGCCTGGGCCTGGACGTGAACACCGCCAAGTCGTTCCGCACCATTGCGCTGACGCAGTACGACCCGTACTTCACGGTGGACGGCATCAGCCGCTCGACTGATATCTACTACCGTACCTCGCGCCCGCTGTACTACACCGGCGACCAGGACTACAAGATCGTCTCGGCCGGCGGCGGCTTCAAGTTCGGCGTGCCGTTCTCGGAAGTCGATACCGTGTTCTTCGGCATCGGCTACGAACGCACCCAGGTGTACACCTCGGTCAACACGCCGACTCAGTACACGAACTGGCTGAACCAGATCGGCAAGAGCTCCGGCGACGGCATCAACAACTTCCCGTTCACGATCGGCTGGGCCCGTGACCGCCGCGACAGCGCGCTGGTCCCGACCAAGGGCCCGTACACCCAGGCCAACCTCGAAGTCGGCCTGCCGGGCGGCGATACGCAGTACTACCGCGCCAGCGTGCAGCAGCAGTACTTCTACCCGATCTCGAAGGCCTTCACGCTGGCACTGAACGGCGAGGTCGCCTACGGCCACGGCTACGGCAACACGCCGTTCCCGGTGTTCAAGTACTTCTACGCCGGCGGTATCGGCTCGGTGCGCGGCTACCAGACCAGCACGCTGGGTCCGAAGGACCAGAACGGCAACCCGGTGGGCGGCGCCTCCAAGATGATCGGCAACATCGAGTTCATCTTCCCGCTGCCGGGCTCCGGGGTGGACCGCACGCTGCGCCTGTTCACCTTCTTCGACTTCGGTAACGTCTATCAGGAAGGCGAGCCGCTGAGCTTCAGCGAGCTGAAGTACTCGACCGGCTTCGGCATGTCGTGGCTGTCGCCGATCGGGCCGCTGAAGCTCAGCATGGGCTTCCCGCTCAGGCGCGACACCAACGACAAGGTCCAGCGCTTCCAGTTCCAGATCGGCACGGCATTCTGATTCTGAAAAAGGATCTGTTTTCATGACTACAACATCCAAACTGGTCAAGTCCCTGGGCGCCGCCGCGCTCGCCACCGCGGCGCTGTGTGCCGCGCTGCCGGCCTCGGCCCAGGAAGCGCGCATCGCCGCGGTCAACTCCGAGCGCATCCTGCGCGATTCGCAGCCGGCCAAGGCGGCCCAGGTCAAGCTGGAGCAGGAGTTCTCCAAGCGCGACCGCGAGCTGCAGGACATGGCCCAGAAGATCAAGGGCATGGCCGACAAGCTGGACAAGGACACGGCCGTGCTGGCCGATTCCGACCGCCAGCGCCGCCAGCGCGAAGTGGCTGACCTGGACCGCGAGTTCCAGCGCAAGCAGCGCGAGTTCCGCGAGGACCTGAACCAGCGCCGCAACGAGGAACTGGCCCAGGTGCTGGAGCGCGCCAACCGCGTGATCCGCCAGCTCGCCGAACAGCGCAAGTACGACCTGATCGTGCAGGAAGCGGTGTACGTGAATCCGCGCATCGATATCACCGACGACGTGATGAAGGTGCTGAACGCCGGCGGCAAGTAAGCCGCCGCCGCTTCATCGTTCGTTCCTTCGTTCGTTCTTTCATCAGGAAGTACCGCCATGCAGACACCCACACTGGGTCAGCTCGCCACCGAGAACGGCGCGCAGGTTGTGGGTGACCCCGACCTGGCGATCACCGGCCTGGCCCCCCTGGACCAGGCCGGACCGGGCGAGCTCTCGTTCCTGTCCAATCCGCTCTACCTTCAGCAGGCGCTGGATGCCAAGGCCGGCGCCGTGATCGTCTCGGCCGCCGACCTCGAGCGCGTGCGCGCCGAAGGCAAGGCCGACGGCCGCAACTGGCTGGTGGCGCGCAATCCCTACGTATGCTTTGCCCGCGTGGCGCAGCGTTTCGACCGCGCCGCCAATACCGACGCGCGCACCGGCATCGACGCGCGCGCGACCGTGGCGCCCGACGCGGTGGTGCCGGCCTCGTGCTACATCGGCCCCAACGTGGTCATCGAAGCCGGCGCGCGCCTGGGCGAGCGCGTGCGCATCCTGGCCAACGGCTATGTCGGCGCGCACGCGGAAATCGGCGACGATTCACTGCTCTACGCCAATGTATCGGTCTACCACCACTGCGTGGTCGGCGCCCGGGCCATCCTGCACAGCGGTGTGGTGATCGGTGCCGACGGCTTTGGCTTCGCGCCGGACATCAGCGCGACCGGCGTCGAATACGTCAAGATCCCGCAGACCGGGCGCGCGGTGCTGGGGCAGGATGTCGAGGTCGGCGCCAATACTGCGATCGACCGCGGCGCCATGGCCGATACCGTGATCGAAGATGGCTGCAAGATCGACAACCAGGTCCAGATCGCGCACAACGTGCGGGTCGGCGCGCATACGGTCATCGCCGGCTGCGCCGCGGTGTCGGGCAGCACGCGCATCGGCCGCTTCTGCGTGATCGGCGGCGCCGCCAACTTTGCCGGCCACCTGACCATTGCCGACCGCACCACGGTGTCGGGCGGCACCTCGATCACCAAATCCATTACCAAGCCCGGCGGCCATTTCACCAGCGTGTTCCCGTTCCTGCCGCACGGCGAGTGGGAGCGCAACGCAGCCATCGTGCGCGGCCTGAGCAAGCTGCGCGAACGGGTGGTGGCGCTGGAACGCCGCCTGCGCGGCCAGGCCGCCGGGTCCCAACCCTCACAAGACTAAAGAGAAATCATCATGAGCGCGGCCGAAATCGATATCCGCAAGATCCTCAAGCTGCTGCCGCACCGGTACCCGTTCCTGCTGGTCGACCGCGTGCTGGAGTTCGAGGCGCAGAAGCGGATCAAGACCCTGAAGAACGTCACCATCAACGAGCCGTACTTCCAGGGCCATTTCCCCGAGCAGCCGGTGATGCCGGGCGTGATGATCCTGGAAGCGCTGGCGCAGTCGGCCGGCCTGCTGACCTTCGGCGCCGACATGGAGCGCAAGGAAGGCGCGCTGTACTACTTCGTCGGCATCGACGGCGCCCGCTTCAAGCAGGTGGTGTACCCGGGCGACCAGCTGCACATGAACGTGACGGTCGAGCGCTATATCCGCGGCATCTGGAAGTTCAAGGCGTTTGCCACGGTCGACGACAAGGTCGCCTGCGAGGCGGAGCTGATGTGCACCGTGAAGCAGGCCGAGTGAGGCCGCCCGCTGCCGGCAGCATCGCCGCCGGCTGACCGCCGCGCCTCCGCGCAGCGGAGGCGGCCGGCGCGGACGGGAACCTTTGCCCAGCGCATTGGCCCATCCTTCACCAGACACACTACAGGACAGGACAGGACACATGACGCAAATCCACCCCACCGCACTGGTCGACCCGAAGGCAGAACTGGCAGCCGACGTGAGCGTCGGCCCGTTCTCCATCGTCGGGCCCAACGTGCGGATCGGCAGTGGCACCCGGATCGGCTCGCATTCAACGGTCGAGGGCCATACCACGATCGGCGCGGGCAACAACATCGGACCCTACGCGTCGGTCGGTGGCGTGCCGCAGGACATGAAGTACCGCAACGAGCCGACCCGGCTCGAGATCGGCGACCGCAACACCATTCGCGAATTCACCACGATCCACACCGGCACGGTGCAGGACCGCGGCCTGACCAGCATCGGCAACGACAACTGGATCATGGCCTACGTCCATATCGCCCATGACTGCATGGTCGGCAACCACACCGTGTTTTCCAGCAACGCGCAGATCGCCGGCCACGTCGAGGTCGGTGACTGGGCCATCCTGGGCGGCATGAGCGGCGTGCACCAGTTCGTGCGCATCGGCGCCCATGCGATGCTGGGCGGCGCCTCGGCGCTGGTGCAGGACGTGCCGCCGTTCGTGATCGCGGCCAGCGACAAGAGCGGCAACAAGGCCACGCCGCACGGCATCAATGTCGAAGGGCTGCGCCGCCGCGGCTTCGACGCCGGCCAGATCGCCGCGCTGCGCCAGGCCTACAAGCTGCTTTACAAGTCCGACCTCAGCTTCGACGAGGCGCGCAACGAGATTGCCGCACTGCTGGCCCAGGTGGATGCCGGCACCGCGGCGCCGCTGCAGGCCTTTGTCGACTTCCTTGCCGCCACCCAGCGCGGCATCGTGCGCTGAGACCGGTCCCACATGGCTGACGCCGCGATTCGGAAGGACCTGCCCGCGGGCAACGGTAGCGCCGCGGGCAAGCGCGGCACCATCGCCATGGTGGCCGGCGAGGCCTCGGGCGACCTGCTGGCTTCGCTGATGATGGGCGGGCTGCAGGCCCGCCTGGCCGAGGCCGGCGAGACGGTCGACTACGCCGGCATCGGCGGCAAGCGCATGATGGCGCAGGGCTTCACCTCGCGCTGGCCGATGGAAACGCTGTCGGTCAACGGCTATGTCGAGGTGCTGGGCTCGCTGCGCGAGATCCTCGCCACGCGGCGCGCGGTGCGCGACTGGCTGCTGGCGGAGCCGCCGCTGTGCTTTATCGGGGTCGATGCGCCGGACTTCAATTTCGGCCTGGAAGTGCCGCTGCGCCGCGCCGGCATCCCGGTGGTGCATTTCGTCAGCCCGTCGATCTGGGCCTGGCGCGGCGGACGCATCCGCACCATCGCGCGCGCGGTCGACCACATCCTGTGCCTGTTCCCGTTCGAGCCCGAGATCTACGCCAAGGCCGGCATACCGGCCACCTACGTGGGCCATCCGCTCGCCGACGTGATCCCGATGGTGCCCGACGTGGCCGGCGCGCGCGCGGCGCTGAAGCTGCCGCCGGGGCACCGCGTGGTGGCGGTGCTACCGGGCAGCCGCCAGTCCGAGGTGCGCAACCTCGGCGCCACCTTTTTCGCGGCGATGGCTCGCATGCAGCGCATGGACCCGAAGCTGGCGTTCGTGTTGCCGGCGGCCAGCGCGCCGCTGCGCGCCATCGTCGAAGAGCTGCACCACCAGCATCCGGAACTGTGCCTCACCATTGTCGACGGCAAGTCGCACCAGGCCATGGAAGCCGCCGACGTGGTGCTGCTGGCGAGCGGCACCGCCACGCTCGAGGCGGCGCTGTACAAGAAGCCGATGGTGATCTCGTACAAGGTGCCCTGGCTGACCGCGCAGATCATGAAGCGCCAGGGTTATCTGCCCTACGTGGGATTGCCTAATATCCTTTCAGGGCGCTTTGTCGTGCCCGAGTTGCTGCAGGACGACGCCACGCCCGAGGCGCTGGCGCGCGAGACCCTGCTGCAGCTCAACGACGAAGGCAATACCGCCTTCCTGTACGAGCATTTCACCCGCATGCACGAGACGCTCAAGTGCAACACCGCGCAGCTGGCCGCCGATGTCGTGGTCGACCTGATGCGCAGCCGGGGGACCGTCTGATGGCACGCCGCAATGCCGCTTCGCCGCAGCTGGGACTGGACCTGGCGCCGGCCGCCGTCGCCATCCAGCGCCTGTGCGGCGTCGACGAGGCAGGCCGCGGCCCGCTGGCGGGGCCGGTCTATGCCGCCGCGGTGGTGCTCGACCCGAAACGCCCGATCCGCGGCCTGGCCGATTCCAAGATCCTGACCGCCGCCAGGCGCGAGGCGCTGTACGAGAAGATCTGCGAACGCGCGCTGGGCTGGCATATCGCCTTCGCCACGGTCGAGGAAATCGATACGATCAACATCCTGCACGCCAGCATGCTGGCGATGCAGCGTGCCGTGCAGGGCCTGGCCGCCAGCGGCGTGGTGCCGGACCTGGTGCAGGTCGACGGCAACCGCTGCCCGCAGGTCGCGTTCCCGGTCGAAGCCATCGTCAAGGGCGATGCGCTGGTCAAGGCGATCTCGGCGGCTTCGATCCTGGCCAAGGTGGCGCGCGACCGCGCGCTGATGGAACTGCACGTTGCCTACCCGCAGTACGGCTTCGATTCGCACGTCGGCTACGGCACGCCGCAGCATATGGCGGCGCTGGCCGAATTCGGCGCGACCCCGCACCATCGCCGCTCGTTCGCGCCCGTGCGCGAGGCGCTGGCGCA
This sequence comes from Cupriavidus sp. WGlv3, assembly GCF_023952475.1. Taxonomy (GTDB): domain Bacteria; phylum Pseudomonadota; class Gammaproteobacteria; order Burkholderiales; family Burkholderiaceae; genus Cupriavidus; species Cupriavidus phytorum. The sequence continues at coordinate 76,132 of NZ_JALHRX010000005.1, read as the reverse complement.
ACGGCCGCTGTTTACCGCCATGGTCGCCGCCGCGCCGGTGACCGAAGACATTGCGGTCGCTGACGCCGGCATCTTCGCCGGTGCCGCAACCGAGGCCGCCACCCAGCTGGGCGCCTTCCCGCCACCCGAAGCATCGTGAAGCACGTTACCTCGCGCGACAACGCGCTGTTCAAGCACCTGAAGGCGCTTGCCGGTTCCACGCACCAGCGCCGCAAGGCCGGCCAGTCGCTGCTCGACGGCGTGCACCTGGCGCAGGCCTACGTGGCCGCGCGTGGGCAGCCCGTGACCTGCCTGGTGTCGGAGCGCCACTACGACCACGCCGAAGTGGCGCCGCTGCTGGCCCAGGTGGACAGCGAGCGCGTGGTGGTGCTGGCCGATGCGCTGTTCACGCAGATCAGCGGCGTGGTCAACGGCATCGACCTGATGCTGGTGATCGAGACCCCGGCGGGCCACCTGCCGGCGCGCATCGAGCAGGACTGCATCATCCTGGACGGGGTGCAGGACGCGGGCAATGTCGGCTCGATCCTGCGCAGCGCGGCCGCGGCGGGTATCCGCGATGCCTTCCTCGCCACCGGCTGCGCCTTCGCGTGGTCGGTCAAGACCCTGCGCGCCGGCATGGGCGCGAACTTCCACCTGAATATCGTCGAGCATTGCACGCTCGAGTCCCTGGCGCCGCGGTTGGCGATCCCGCTGCTGGCGACCTCGTCGCACGCCGAGGCCGCGGTGTTCGATACCGACCTGCGCGCACCGGTGGCGTGGGTGGTGGGCAACGAAGGGGCAGGGGTCAGCGAGGGCTGGATAGCGCATGTGACCCGCAAGGTAGGCATTCCGCAACCGGGCGGGATGGAGTCGCTGAACGTGGCCGCGGCGACGGCGATCTGCCTGTTCGAGGCGGTGCGCCAGCGTCGCGCCGGCTGAGCGCGCCGGCGTGGCCCCAAAAAAAAGCGGCCCGGCGGCCGCTTTTTTTCTTGCTTCAGTAGTTGTCCCGATCGACCTTGATCTCCTGCAGGATCGTGGTCGCGATCTCTTCGATCGACTTGTGCGTTGACGACAGCCACTTGATGCCTTCGCGGCGCATCATCGCCTCGGCTTCGTTGACCTCGTAGCGGCAGTTTTCCAGCGCGGCGTACTTGCTGCCGGGGCGGCGTTCGTTGCGGATCTCGGTCAGGCGCTGCGGGTCGATCGACAGGCCGAAGATCTTCGGCTTGAACGCATACAGCGCCGACGGCAGCCTGCCGCGCTCGAAGTCGTCGGGAATCAGCGGATAGTTGGCCGCCTTCAACCCGTATTGCATCGCCAGGTAGAGGCTGGTCGGGGTCTTGCCGCTGCGCGACACGCCCACCAGGATCACATCGGCTTCTTCCAGGTTCTTGTGTGACTGGCCGTCATCATGCGCCAGCGAGAAGTTGATCGCCTCGATCCGGTTCTTGTAGGCCTCGGTGTCCGCATTCTGGTGGAAGCGGCCGATGGCGTGGGTGGACTTCAGGCCCAGTTCCTTCTCGAGCGGCTCGATAAAGGTCTGGAACATGTCCAGGATCATCGCCTTGGCACGGCGCAGCGCCTTGTTCGCTTCCTGGTTGACCAGCGTGGTGAAGACGATCGGCGGCACGCCCTCGTTGTGGAACGCCTCGTTGATCTTGCCGACGGCGATATGTGCCTTTTCCGGGGTATCGACGAAGGGCATGCGCACCTTGCGGAAGCGCATTTCGAACTGGGCCAGGATGGAATGGCTGAAGGTCTCGGCGGTGATGCCGGTGCCATCCGAGACGATAAACACGGTGCGCACCGCAGGGCGCTCGGCCGCCTGAGGCGTGGGCGCCGCAGGGGTTTCAGTGTGCGTTCCAGGCTGGGACCCGGGTGTCGCCGTTCCGGGCGCTTCTGGCTGGGACATGGGGAGGGTGGGAATAAATAGATTGAATCTTCCGCAGAAAAGTGCGGCGCAGCACGGTAGAATAGCGGCGATCTTTTCGCTAAGCAATTCCATAGGGTGGCCGGCTCCGCAACATGCCTACGCCACAACCGCGCCCGGAATTGTCGACAATGCGCGCTACGCGATGAGAGCCGTAGCGCCAGGTCCGCAGCGCCAGTTCGGGGTTGCTTAGCCAAGCGATCCGTCCGGGAACAGAACATCAACAACATACCGGGCATGCGCAACCAGTTTTCTACTTTGTTTTGAGGCTCTCATGACTAACCAGGCAGATAACGGCGCCTATGTGCTGCCGTTCGAGCAGTTGCGCATGGCTGACGTGGAAATCGTCGGCGGCAAGAATTCGTCGCTGGGCGAGATGATCTCCCAGCTGGCGCAAGCCGGCGTCCGGGTTCCGGGCGGCTTTGCCACCACCGCGCTCGCCTTCCGCGACTTCCTTGCCCACAACAACCTGACCGAGCGCATCTCGCAGCGCCTGAAGACCCTGAACGTCGACGACGTCAAGGCCCTGGCCGAGGCCGGCGCCGAGATCCGCGGCTGGGTTGCCACTGCGCCGTTCCAGCCGCGCCTGGAACAGGAAATCCGCGAATTCTATGCCCGCGTGGCCGAGCGCGAAGGCGCCGAGGCCTCGTTCGCGGTGCGTTCGTCGGCCACCGCCGAAGACCTGCCTGACGCCTCGTTCGCCGGCCAGCAGGAGTCCTACCTGAACGTCAGCGGCATCGACGACGTGCTCGACAAGATCAAGCACGTGTTCGCCTCGCTGTACAACGACCGCGCCATCTCCTACCGCGTGCACAAGGGCTTTGCCCACGACGTGGTGGCGCTGTCCGCTGGTATCCAGCGCATGGTGCGTTCGGACCTGGCCGCTTCCGGCGTGATGTTCACCATCGACACCGAATCCGGCTTCCCCGACGTGGTCTTCATCACCTCCAGCTACGGCCTGGGCGAAACGGTGGTGCAGGGCGCGGTCAACCCGGACGAGTTCTACGTGTTCAAGCCGACGCTGCAGGCCGGCAAGTACCCGATCATCCGCCGCTCGATCGGCTCCAAGCTGATCAAGATGGAGTTCACCAAGCCGGGCGAAGCCGGCCGCGTGAAGACCGTCGACGTGCCCGCCGAACTGCGCAACCGCTACTCGATCACCGACGAAGACGTGACCGAGCTGGCCCGCTACGCGATGATCATCGAGAAGCACTATGGCCGCCCGATGGACATCGAGTGGGGCAAGGACGGCAAGGACGGCAAGATCTACATCCTGCAGGCCCGCCCGGAAACCGTGAAGAGCCAGTCGGCCGGCAAGGCCGAGCAGCGCTTCAAGCTCAAGGGCACCGCCCCGGTGCTGACCAGCGGCCGCGCCATCGGCCAGAAGATCGGCACCGGCCCGGTGCGCGTGATCAACGACCCGTCCGAGATGGAACGCGTGCAGCCCGGCGACGTGCTGGTGGCCGACATGACCGACCCCAACTGGGAACCGGTGATGAAGCGTGCCTCGGCCATCGTCACCAACCGTGGCGGCCGTACCTGCCACGCCGCCATCATCGCGCGTGAACTGGGCGTGCCGGCGGTGGTCGGCTGCGGCGATGCCACCGACGTGCTCAAGGACGGCACGCTGGTGACGGTGTCGTGCGCCGAGGGCGACGAAGGCCGCATCTACGACGGCCTGCTCGAAACCGAAGTGACCGAGGTCCAGCGCGGCGAGATGCCGGAAATCGACGTCAAGCTGATGATGAACGTCGGCAACCCGCAGCTGGCGTTCGACTTCGCGCAGATCCCGAACAACGGCGTCGGCCTGGCCCGCCTGGAATTCATCATCAACAACAATATCGGCGTCCACCCGAAGGCGATCCTCGACTACCCGCAAGTCGACGCCGACCTGAAGAAGGCCGTCGAAAGCGTGGCCCGCGGCCATGCCAGCCCGCGCGCGTTCTATGTCGACAAGCTGGCCGAGGGCATCGCCACCATCGGCGCGGCCTTCTACCCGAAGCCCGTGATCGTGCGCCTGTCGGACTTCAAGTCCAACGAGTACAAGAAGCTGATCGGCGGCTCGCGCTACGAGCCGGATGAAGAAAACCCGATGCTGGGCTTCCGCGGCGCCTCGCGCTACATCGCCGAAGACTTTGCCGAAGCCTTCGAGATGGAATGCAAGGCCATGAAGCGCGTGCGCGACGAAATGGGCCTGACCAACGTCGAGATCATGGTGCCGTTCGTGCGCACGCTCGGCCAGGCCGAGAAGGTCATCGAGCTGCTCGCCAAGCATGGCCTGAGGCGCGGCGAGAACGGCCTGCGCATCATCATGATGTGCGAAGTGCCGTCCAACGCGATCCTGGCCGAAGAGTTCCTGCAGTTCTTCGACGGCTTCTCGATCGGCTCGAACGACCTGACCCAGCTGACGCTGGGCCTGGACCGCGACTCGGGCATGGAGCTGCTGGCCAGGGACTTCGACGAGCGCGATCCGGCGGTGTGCTTCATGCTGTCGCGCGCGATCTCGGCGTGCATCCGCCTGGACAAGTACGTCGGCATCTGCGGCCAGGGTCCTTCGGACCATCCGGACTTTGCCGCATGGCTGGCCAAGGAAGGCATCAAGTCGATCTCGCTGAATCCGGACTCGGTGGTGGAGACCTGGCAAAAGCTGGCTTCCTGAGGCATTTGACGTCACAATAACGACTGCCGGCACCTTCGGGTAGCCGGCGGAGGCACCGGCCCTGCGTCAGGTGTTGCAAAGCCCCGCAGACGCTGTATGGCGCTGCGGGGCTTTTACTTTTTCGGGAAATCCGTGGTCGAACGGGAGCTTGGATGGCGTACTACATCTGGTTCGTGGCGGCGGTGCTGCTGGTGATCGTCGAACTGAACACCGGCACCTTCTATCTGCTGATGGTGGCGGTGGGCCTGGCTGCCGCCGGGGTGGCGGCCTTGCTCGGCGCCTCGCCCGCAGCGCAGACCCTGACCGGGGCGCTGGTCGCGGCGGTGCTGATCGCCGGGCTGCGCCGCACCCGCCTGGGCAAGCTGCGGCGCGGCAATGCCGCGGCCGATCCCAACGTCAATCTCGATATCGGCCAGGAGCTCGACGTGCCCGCGTGGGACGCCAACCGGCGCGCGCGCGTGCCGTATCGCGGCGCCGACTGGACCGTCGAGCTGGCGCCCGATTGTCCCCCCGATCGCGCCGTCGCGCCGGGGCGCTACCGCATCGTCGCGGTGCGCGGCAGCACGCTGGTGGTGTCGCCCCGCTGAAGCCCTGTCTTCCGAGTCCTTTTCGCATCGCGGCCGCGGCCGCGATGTGTTCCGTCTGCCGCCGACCGGCGGCGCCGTACCGATGTGTTCTGCCTGGAGGGTCGTTACATGCTCGCTTTTCAGCTTGGTTTGCTGCCGCTGATCATCCTTATCGCCGTTATCGTGCTGATTGCCAAGGGCATCAAGATCGTGCCGCAGCAGCACGCCTGGGTGCTGGAGCGCCTGGGCCGCTATCACGCGACCCTGACGCCGGGGCTGTCGATCGTGGTGCCGTTTGTCGACCGCGTCGCCTACAAGCACGTGCTCAAGGAAATCCCGCTGGACGTGCCCAGCCAGGTCTGCATCACCAAGGACAACACGCAGTTGCAGGTCGACGGCGTGCTGTACTTCCAGGTCACCGACCCGATGAAGGCGTCGTACGGCTCGAGCAACTTCGTGGTCGCGATCACGCAGCTGTCGCAGACCACGCTGCGCTCGGTGATCGGCAAGCTGGAGCTGGACAAGACCTTCGAGGAGCGCGAGTTCATCAACCACAGCGTGGTCAATGCGCTGGACGAGGCCGCCTCCAACTGGGGCGTGAAGGTGCTGCGCTACGAGATCAAGGACCTGACCCCGCCCAAGGAGATCCTGCATGCGATGCAGGCGCAGATCACCGCCGAGCGCGAGAAGCGCGCGCTGATCGCGGCGTCCGAGGGCAAGCGCCAGGAGCAGATCAACCTGGCCACCGGCGCGCGCGAAGCGGCGATCCAGAAGTCGGAAGGCGAGCGCCAGGCGGCCATCAACAAGGCCCAGGGCGAAGCCAGCGCGATCCTGGCGGTGGCCGAGGCCAATGCGCAGGCAATCCAGAAGATCGGCAATGCGATCCGCACCGAGGGTGGCATGGACGCGGTCAACCTGAAGGTGGCCGAGGAATACGTGACCGCGTTCGGCAACCTGGCCAAGCAGGGCAATACGCTGATCGTGCCGGGCAATATGGGCGACATGAGCAGCATGATCGCCACGGCCTTGCAGATCGTAAAGGGGCAGCAGAAGGCCGCTTGAAGTGGGGCTGAATGAAGGAGGGCTGAACGAAGGGCGCGCGGCGCGGCGGTTCAGTCCTTGTTGTCGCCCTTCATGATGCGGGCCTTCTCGCGCTGCCAGTCGCGCTGCTTTTCGGTCTCGCGCTTGTCGAACTGCTTCTTGCCCTTGGCCAGGCCGATCTCGCATTTCACGCGACCGCGCGTGTAATGCAGGTTCAGCGGCACCAGCGTGTAGCCGCGCTGCTCGACCTTGCCGATCAGCTTCTTGATTTCGTCGGCCTTGAGCAGCAGCTTGCGCGTGCGCACCGGATCGGGCTGGACGTGGGTGGAGGCGCTTTGCAGCGGGCTGATATGAGCGCCGATCAGGAACATCTCGGCGTCGCGCACGACCACGTAGCCTTCCTTGATCTGCACCCGCCCGGCGCGGATCGCCTTGACCTCCCAGCCTTCCAGCACGATCCCGGCCTCGTATCGTTCCTCGATGAAATAGTCGAAGAAGGCCTTCTTGTTATCTGCAATGGTCATGCGTGCGGGTAGGGTGCGGTAGGGTGGATGCTGGCCGGTTCGCTGCAGCGCCGCATGGCGGGATGCCGCGGGGCGCGCGGGTCGGCTAAAATCGGGATTCTAGCAAACCAGCCCCCGGCACAGGCGCATGCCTGCCGCGCAGCGCGCGCGGCAAGGCCGCAAGCCAGATTTCCCCTTACATGGCAGACGTCCATAAATCCGTCCTGCTCGGTTACTCCGCCGCGCAAATGTACGACCTGGTCACCCGCGTGGAGGACTATCCCAAGTTCCTGCCATGGTGCGGCGGCGTGGAGGTGTTCGAGCAGACCGAGACCAAGCTCGACGCCAAGATCCATATCCACTTCAAGGGCATCCAGCAGTTCTTCCATACGCGCAATACCCAGGAGCGCCCGACGCGTATCGACATGACCTTTGCCGACGGGCCGTTCAAGACCTTCAACGGCTCATGGCGTTTCACGCCGCTGCGCGAAGACGCGTGCAAGATCGAGTTCCACCTGCACTACGAGTTTTCCAGCCTGCTGCTGGAGAAGCTCATCGGCCCGGTCTTCAGCATGATCGCCAATACCTTTGTCGATGCCTTCGTCAAGCGCGCCGAGGTGGTCTATGGCACCAGCTGAACGCAGCGCCGGCACGGTGCATATCTCGGTCTGCTACGCGCGTCCGGATGCCGTGTTCCTGCAGGACATCGACGTGCCCGCCGGCACCACCATTGCCGCGGCGATCGTCGGCTCCGGGCTGCAGCAGGCATGCCCGGAGGTCGATCCGGCTACCATGCGCGTGGGCATTTTCGGCAAGCTCAAGACCCCGGAGACGGTGGTGCGCGACGGCGATCGCATCGAGGTCTACCGGCCGTTGACGGCGGATCCGAAGCAGGCGCGCCGCAAGCGGGTGCAGAAGCAGCGCGCCGGCGGCACGCGCGAGGGCCAGAAATGGTTGCGCGGCAATAGTTGAGCCGCGTCTCGCCGCAAAAGCAAACGGGGCCCGGGCGGCCCCGTTTTCGTTGCTTCAGTTGCAGTGCTTTTCCAGGTTGGCGCTGGTCTTGAGAATTTCCGCCTGGCGCTGTTCGCTGTTCAGGTGTTGCAGCGAACCATCGGGGCCGGCGACCGCGGCGCGCATGCCCTGTTGCAGTCCGGTGGCGTAGTTGCGCAGCTGCGCGCAGCGCACGGCACGCTCGGCCGCCTCGGTTTCCTTGCGAGTGTCTTCGGCGGCGGCCTTGAGGCTGGCTTCGCGGCGCTTCTGGAACGCTTCTTCGGGCGTGGGCGCGGCGGGCTTGGTCGAGGCCTTGGCGGGAGCCGGTGCGGCTATGGCGGCGTCGCCTGCCTGGGCCGCATGGACCGGCAGGAAATCGCCGGCATGCCGCCCAGGGGCGCGCAGAACCCTGGCCGCGGCTGTGGATGGCGGCACGTCGCTGTAGACCATGTGGCCGTTGGCATCGCGCCATTGCCAGTAGGCGAGGGCCGGCGCGGGCGACGCCAGAGCGGCGGCAAGGGCAGCGGCAAGCAGGCACGGCGCGGACGATCGTTGCATGGCGGGACGTCTCAAAGTGGCTCTGTAAGCATGGGCCGCCGGCTGCATGCGTGGCGAGGACCGCGGCAGGACACCGCGGAGATCGCGGGCGCTCGCCTGCAAGGCAATGCGTAGCGCCGGTCTGACCCTGGTAAATGCCTGGTATTTTTATGCGGCGCGTGTGACCCCCGCGCCATGGTTCGCTAGTCTACGCAGACTTGTCGGTGGCGTGCAAGCGCACCGACCAGGCCACGCCGATCATCAGCAACACGATCGCGGCGATTTCCAGCGGGCGTGGCCAGCGCTGGTCGAAGACAAAGCCATAGGCCAGCGCAAACAGCGTTTCGAACACGATCATCTGGCCCGACAGCGTCAGCGGCAGGCGCCGGCTGGCGATATTCCACAGGTTGTTGCCGATCAGCGAAGCGCCCAGCGCCACCGCGGCGTTGACCATCCAGAACCACTGCCAGTCGCGGCCGCTGTCGGCGGCGCTCAGGCTGTCGCCGGCGATGATCCAGCCGGCCAGCGCCAGCACTGCGGACACCGCGCCGGTCGACAGCCCGTACAGCGCCGACCATTCATTGCCGCTGTAATGCGGGTTGCGCTGCAGGTAGCGCGCGTTGTCGACCGCGTAGAGGGTCCAGCAGACCAGCGCGCCGGCAGCGCAGCCGACCCCGGCCAGCTTCTGCCACACCGGCCGCGCCACGGCGCCGGCCGTCGCCGCATGGGCGCCCTGTCCGCCGCCGAACAGGTCGATGTTGATGCAGGCAATGCCCGCGGCCACCACCAGCAGCGGCCACAGCAGCCGCGCCAGCGGCACCGCGCCGTGGTCGCGCCGGCCCATGATGGTGACCGAGATCGGCAGGATGCCGATGATCAGCGAGGTCGGGCCGACCCCGGCCAGTTGCACGCCGAAGGCCAGCAGCACGTAGTAAAGGAGGTTGCCGGTAAAGGCCTGGCGCAGCAGCGCCACGCAGTCGGCGCGGGTCAGCTTGCGCGCGATGCGCCGCAGCAGCGGCAGCGCGGCCACGAAGGCCACCAGCCCGTAGGCCAGGTAGCGGCCAATGGCCAGTTCCCACGGCGAAAACGCGGGCAGCAGCTTGGGGGCGATGAAGACCATGCCCCAGAACGCGCCAGCCAGCAGCCCGCACAATACGCCGATTCCCATACTTCGCCGTGCCCGAGTAAAAAGACAACGAGCATAGCAGACGGCACCTGGGAAAGGCCGTTGCCGGGCATCAGCAAATCGCGCATTCCTGTATAATTCGGTTTTGCGCCTAGAGGAATTGCTATGCGTCTTGTCCAGAAAGCACTCACATTCGATGACGTGCTGCTCGTCCCGGCCTATTCGGCCGTCCTTCCCCGGGATGTTTCCCTCCGCACCAGCCTGACCCGCTCCATCGAACTGAACATCCCGCTGGTATCCGCGGCGATGGACACTGTGACGGAAGCGCGCCTGGCGATCTCCATGGCGCAGGCCGGCGGTATCGGCATCATCCACAAGAACCTGAAGCCCGCCGACCAGGCCCGCGAAGTCGCGCGCGTCAAGCGGTATGAGTCGGGCGTGCTGCGTGATCCGATCACCATTTCGCCGGACATGAAGATCCGCGATGTGATCGCGCTGTCGCAGCAGCACGGTATTTCCGGGTTCCCGGTGGTCGAGGGCAAGGCCGTGGTCGGCATCATCACCAACCGTGACCTGCGCTTCGAGGAAGAGCTCGACGCCCCGGTGCGCGCCAAGATGACGCCGCGGGACAAGTTGGTGACCGTGGCCGAGGGCGCGCCGCTGGAAGAAGCCAAGCGGCTGATGAACCGCCACCGCCTCGAGCGCGTGGTGGTGGTGAACCAGGCCTTCGAGCTGCGCGGCCTGATCACGGTGAAGGACATCCAGAAGGCCGTGGACAACCCGCTCGCCAGCAAGGACGACCACGGCCAGCTGCGCGTCGGCGCCGCGGTCGGCGTGGGCCCGGACAACGACGAGCGCGTCGAGCTGCTGGTCAAGGCCGGTGTCGACGTGATTGTGGTCGATACGGCGCACGGCCATAGCCAGGGCGTGCTGGACCGCGTGCGCTGGGTCAAGCAGAACTTCCCGCAGGTGCAGGTGGTTGGCGGCAACATCGCCACCGGCGACGCCGCGCGCGCGCTGGTCGAGCATGGCGCCGACGGCGTCAAGGTCGGCATCGGCCCGGGCTCGATCTGCACCACGCGTATCGTTGCCGGCGTCGGCGTGCCGCAGATCACCGCCGTCTCCAACGTGGCCGAAGCGCTCAAGGGCACCGGCGTGCCGCTGATCGCCGACGGTGGCGTGCGTTACTCCGGCGATGTGGCCAAGGCCCTCGCGGCCGGCGCGCACACCGTGATGATGGGCGGCATGTTCTCGGGCACCGAGGAAGCGCCGGGCGAGACCTTCCTGTTCCAGGGCCGCTCGTTCAAGAGCTACCGCGGCATGGGTTCGGTGGGCGCGATGAAGGACGGCGCGGCCGACCGCTACTTCCAGGAAGACAACACCGCCAACGTCGACAAGCTGGTGCCCGAAGGCATCGAAGGGCGCGTGCCGTACAAGGGCTCGGTGATGGCCATCATCCACCAGCTGACCGGCGGCGTGCGCGCCTCGATGGGCTATTGCGGCAGCAAGTCGATTGCCGACTGGCACGAGAGCGCCCAGTTCGTCCAGATCACGGCAGCCGGCATGCGTGAATCGCACGTGCACGACGTGCAGATCACCAAGGAAGCGCCGAACTACCATATCGACTGATGCCACGCGGCCGCGCACCGTCCCTGCAGGCGGTGCGCGGCCGCCGGCATCGGGGCGAGGGCGCGCCGGTGCGTGCCCGCGCCCGACCCGCCATCCCATCCGAACCTGGCCGCGCGCCATGCAGGCGTTGTCCTGATGCCCGCCGCACCACCGGCCGGGGCCAAGACGAGGAGCGCCAATGAAGGTGTTGCTGCGAGCCGTGCTGTTTTTCGATGCCCTGGTGGACCTGCTGCTGGGCATCCTGCTGCTGATGTCCCCGTTCACCACGCTGTACGCGGCGCTGCAGCTGCCGCAGCCGCAGCCGGCGCTGTTCGGGCAGTTGCTGGGCGTGGCGCTGGTGGGGCTGTCGGTGCTGCTGTGGCAGGCCGCCTTCAATGGCCAGCTGACGGTTCCGGTGGCGCGCACCGCAGGCTACGTGAACCTCGCCAGCGCGGTGCTCATCATCGCCTGGATGGTGTTCCTGGAGCTGCCGCTGGAAGGCGCCGGCAAGCTCTGGCTGCCGACCATGGCCGTGGTGCTGCTGTTCTTTGCCGTGGTGCAGATCCCGGCGGCCAAGCGCGTGCGCGTGCGCGAACAGCAACGGAAGATGGAACGCGCGCTGCAGGAACAGGAAAGCAGGAAGGAACCCGGCGTTGCCCCCGCGGCGCGCCCCACGAATACCCCAGAATACCGGCGCGAGCCGGTCATCACGCCGCCGCCGGGCTATGGCCCCGGCACGGAAGTCGTGACCGAGCCCATCCCGGAAGACACGCCATCGGCCCATCATGCACGACAAAATCCTCATTCTTGATTTCGGCTCGCAGGTCACGCAGCTGATCGCCCGCCGCGTCCGCGAGGCGCACGTCTATTGCGAAATCCACCCGAACGACGTCAGCGACGCGTTCGTGCGCGAATTCGCCCCCAAGGCGATCATCCTGTCCGGCAGCCACGCCAGCACCTATGAAGACCACCAGCTGCGCGCGCCGCAGGCGGTGTGGGACCTGGGCGTGCCGGTGCTGGGCATCTGCTATGGCATGCAGACCATGGCGGTGCAACTGGGCGGCAAGGTCGAATGGAGCGACCACCGTGAATTCGGCTACGCCGAGATGCGCGCCCATGGCCATACCGGGCTGCTCAAGGACATCGAGGATTTCCGCACGCCGGAAGGCCACGGCATGCTCAAGGTGTGGATGAGCCATGGCGACAAGGTCACCGGCCTGCCGCCCGGCTTCAAGCTGATGGCATCCACGCCGAGCTGCCCGATCGCCGGCATGGCCGACGAAACGCGCCACTACTACGCCGTACAGTTCCACCCCGAGGTCACGCATACGGTCAAGGGCCGCCAGATGCTGGAGCGCTTCGTGCTGCAGATTGCCGGCTGCAAGCCTGACTGGGTCATGCGCGACCATATCGAGGAAGCGGTCGCCAAGATCCGCGAGCAGGTTGGCGATGAGGAAGTCATCCTGGGCCTGTCCGGCGGCGTCGATTCGTCGGTGGCCGCGGCGCTGATCCATCGCGCCATCGGCGACCAGCTGACCTGCGTGTTCGTCGACCACGGCCTGCTGCGCCAGGACGAAGGCAAGCTGGTGATGGAGATGTTCGTCGGCCGCCTGCACGCCAAGGTGGTCCATGTCGACGCCTCCGAGCAGTTCCTGGGCCACCTGGCCGGCGTCACCGACCCCGAGCAGAAGCGCAAGATCATCGGCCGCGAGTTCGTCGAAGTTTTCCAGGCCGAGGCGCGCAAGCTGACCAACGCCAAATGGCTGGCGCAGGGCACGATCTACCCGGACGTAGTGGAGTCGGGCGGCACCAAGACCAAGAAGGCCACCACCATCAAGAGCCACCACAACGTCGGCGGCCTGCCCGAGACGCTGGGCCTGAAGCTGCTGGAGCCGCTGCGCGATCTGTTCAAGGACGAAGTGCGCGAACTCGGCGTGGCCCTGGGTCTGCCGCCCGAAATGGTCTACCGCCACCCGTTCCCGGGCCCGGGCCTGGGCGTGCGCATCCTCGGCGAAGTCAAGCGCGACTACGCCGACCTGCTGCGCCGCGCCGATGCCATCTTCATCGAAGAACTGCGCAAGACCATCGCCACCGAACACGACGCCGCTGCCGGCCTGTGCGAGCCCGATCAGGTCGGCAAGAGCTGGTACGACCTGACCAGCCAGGCCTTCGCCGTATTCCTGCCGGTCAAGTCCGTCGGCGTGATGGGCGACGGCCGCACCTACGACTACGTCGTCGCACTGCGCGCCGTGCAGACCACCGACTTCATGACCGCGCACTGGGCGCACCTGCCGTATGCGCTGCTGGGCCGCTGCTCCAACCGCATCATCAACGAAGTCCGGGGTTTGAACCGGGTCGTGTATGACGTGTCGGGGAAGCCGCCGGCTACGATTGAGTGGGAGTGACCCGCCAGGTCGTTAAATGAATGCTCGGGGCGCCTGCAAGGCGCCCTTTTTTTGCTTCGCGCAGCGGAGCCGCGCGAGACCTCAGCGTGCCGTGGCGACCGCTGCCGACGGCTGCGGAGCCGAGCTGAACTCGGGGGCTTCGCTGAGCGCCTTTTGCAGATTGCTCAGCATATTCTCGCTGGCGCGCTGGGCCGACAGCGCGAAGTTGCTCTTGAATTCCGAGAACTCCGCGTTGCCCTGGCCCGAGACGACTTTCTTGAACACGACCTTGCCGCTGAGATCCGTCACGGTGCAGGTAAGGTTGACCGTGAAGCGGGTCGGTGGCCAGGTGAAGGCGCTGTCCGACGACGAATCGGTCGAGATCTCGGGCGTCAGGATATAGGCGAGCTGCGCTTTGTCGATTGCCGCGCGGTCGTCCGGCGCCTTGAGCTTGGTAGCGTTGGCGAACACGTTGGACAAGGTGCTGTAGAGCGGCACCTCGAGGTCGCGGTACGGCAGGTAGCTGACCTTGTCGCCACCGCCGCCGGGCGTGATGACTTCCTTGGTCAGTAGCGGGTCCGGGATAACGAAGCCGATGTTCTTGTCGACCTTTTTCTGCGCAGGTGCGGCGGGCGCGGACTTGTCGGTCGCAATCTGAATCGGGTGGGCACAGCCAGTCAGCGCGATCAGCGCGGCAACAGCCGCGCAGCGGCTGGCGATCGTGAACCAGGCACGCATCGTGTTTCTCCTTTTTTGCGTCGTGATGGGCGTTACTTCAAAGCGTCGAGGAAAGCGGGGTCGGCGTAGAGCGTGGCGAGCAGCGCTTGCACCGTGTAGCCGTATTCGCTGACAGCCTTCGGAATCGCCACTGCCGCCGCGAACGATGAATCCCATTCGCGATGGGCCGACTTGACCTGGTCGTAACGCACGGTCTCGCCTTTCTTGACGACGAAGCGCGCCGATACGTCGCCAGAGGCAGTGACGATCGCGGCATCGATCTCGTTGCGCAGCAGCGTGCCGGAGATCACCACATCGGCGGTCGGCGACAACTTGCCCGCCATGGTCAGCTCCCGCGTCACGGCCTCGGAGAGGTACGCCGACCATGTCCCGCCATACGGTGACTCCAGGCTGTTGGCGCGCAGCGACATGGGGTGCTTCACGCCGGGTCCGCTCTCAGTGAACGTGCCGACGCGCGCGGGCGCGGCGCCGCTGTTCCTGAGCGTCTGGACGTTGTCGAGCGATGGCGGATAAGGCGGTGCAACGACGCTGCACCCGGACAGGATGAAGCCCAGCACGCCAAGCGCCAGGCTGGTTTTGATGCGACCCACTGCGGACACCTTTTTGTGTTCTATGTTTTTGTTGCGTCGTCGGCCGCAGTAACCATGCCGCGACGATTGCCGTCTGGCACAGGCATGCCGACGACCATGGCATTTTGCCAAAGCGGGAGCGCTTTGCGTCACGGCGCCGGTCTGATTCGCTCTGTTGTTGCGCCAACTGGACACCCATCCATTGGGGGGTGTCGTTCGTAGGTCAGGAGAACATCCTGGAGTGGTAGCGCCCGAGATTCGCGATCCAACAAACAAGGCGCCTTCGAGGCGCCTTATGCTTGCTCAACGATGCGCGACACCGGACAGCAGCCACTGGCTGCGGCCCGCCCGACGATGCTACCGGCCACTCAAAACCACCACCCCAGACTCCCCACCCCAATCACCACCCCCAACCCGATCCGATACCACGCAAATACCCGCAGCGAATGCCGCGCCACCAGCCGCACCAGCGCATTGACCACAAAGAGCGCGGAGAGGAAGGCGGCGGTGAAGCCGGCGGCAATGGACCAGATGTCCTGCAGGCTGAGCAGGTGGTAGTGCCGCATGGCGTCGTAGGTGGCGGCGCCGAGCATGGTGGGGATGGCGAGGAAGAAGGAGAACTCGGTCGCCGCCTGCCGCGATACGCCTGACAGCATGCCGCCGATGATGGTGGCGCCCGAGCGCGACGTGCCGGGGATCATCGCCACGCATTGCGCGAAGCCGATGCCGATGGCCTGCTTCCAGCCGAAGTCTTCGATGGCGTGGATGCGCGGCACGGCGCTGCGGCGCTCGACCCACAGTATGACCAGACCGCCCGCGATCAGTGCGGCGGCGACCACGGCCGGATCGAACAGATGGTGCTTGATCGGGCCGATGAGCAGCGCGCCGATGATGGCGGCCGGCAGGAAGGCGACCAGCACCGCGGTGGCGAAGCGCAGTGCGTCGGGATCGCGCCGCACCACGCCTTCGCACAGGTCGGTGATCTTGGCACGGTACAGCCAGCACACGGCCAGGATCGCGCCCAATTGGATCACCACGTCGAACACGCGCGCCTCGTGCGAGGCGAAGTCGATCCAGTCGCCGACCAGGATCAGGTGCCCGGTGCTCGAAATGGGCAGGAATTCCGTCAGGCCCTCGAGCAGGCCGAGAAGGAATGCCTTGCCCAGGTGGATCCAGTCGATCATTTGGCGGCGGCCTCGTGGTTGCTGTGCGGTTCGGAAGGGGCGTGGGGCAGGAGACCGTCAGGCCGCCAGGCTGTGCAGCAGCTGGGGCTCGCGCTGCTCCAGGTAGCGGCGGAACTGTGCGCCGGTTTCATGGTGCTTCAGCGCAAACTCGACGGTCGCCTTGAGGTAGCCCAGCTTGCTGCCGCAGTCATAGCGCGTGCCGTGATAGCGATAGGCCAGCACCTGTTCCTGGCTCAGCAGCGACTGGATCGCGTCGGTCAGCTGGAACTCGCCGCCGGCGCCGGGCTTGAGCGCGCGCAGGTGGTCGAAGATGCGCGGCGTCAGGATGTAGCGGCCGACCACGCCCAGGTTGGACGGCGCCTCTTCCGGCGCGGGCTTCTCGACGATGCCCGAGACCTTGATCACGCCTTCGGCCCACTCGCGGCCCTCGACCACGCCGTAGGAGCGGCTCTGCTCCGGCAGGATCTCTTCGACGCCCAGCACCGAGCAGTTGTAGTGGTCGTACGCATCCACCATCTGCTTCATCACCGGCGGGTGGCCGTCGATCAGGTCGTCGGCCAGCATCACCGCGAACGGGGCGTCGCCCACCAGCTTGGCCGCGCACAGCACCGCGTGGCCCAGGCCCAGTGCTTCGGACTGGCGCACGTAGAAGCATTCGACGTTGGCCGGCTTGATCGAGCGCACCACGTCCAGCAGCGCCTGCTTATTCTTGGCCTCCAGCTCGACCTCCAGTTCGAAGGCCTTGTCGAAGTGGTCTTCGATGGCGCGCTTGGAACGGCCGGTGACGAAGATCATCTCGGTGATGCCGGCGGCCATGGCTTCTTCCACGGCGTACTGGATCAGCGGCTTGTCCACCACCGGCAGCATTTCCTTGGGGCTGGCCTTGGTGGCCGGCAGGAAGCGGGTGCCCAGGCCTGCGACCGGGAAGACGGCCTTGCTAACGCGACTTGTCATTTCAGTGGTTCCCTTCAAAGGTTCGGCAATGCTCGGTGCGATGGCAGCGAGGCCTGCCTCTATGTCTGCCTTCATTCGCCGGCAAAGAAAGAGGGTGTAGGCGCAACAGGGAATCAATCGCCTACACCCTTAAGTCGGCACGGGGTGCCACCCGCGATTGTGCTGCGTCGCACCACCCGCGGTACCCCTCAGGCGTTGGGACGGAATTTGTTTCCACTCCGATGGGGGGATCGGAAACTTGGTAAAAACGCCGGCCGCGCCTTGAAGATGTAGTCCCGCGAGCCATAAACTTCGCCGGTCATTTACGGATGACGCAGTGCAGAAAAGAGCGCGCCCAGCGCGCCGGGCACAACCAGTCAACACCGCCAGGTTCAGTTCCGCAGCCGTGCAGACAAGCGGACAGGCACCCCCGGTGCCATGCCGAACCAGCGGGGTCACCGCTGTGCGTTACGACAGGGTGGCGGCGGGCCATGCGGGTCTTCTTGCAAACAAGGGAATCATCGAGAGTGCTAAAGCTTTCAAGCAGCTTGAGGTTTGGCAGGGCCGTCATGTGCCTGGGGATTGTTCCGTTGCTGGCATCGTGCGCACTGGCGCCGGGTATGCGCTTCGATCCGCAGCGCCCGCTGGATCCGGAGGACCCGCAGTCGGTGCCCAAGGTCACGCAGATCACGCCGGCGCTGGTGCGCACGCTGAAGGCCGCCACGCCGCCCGCGAACGCCGGCGTCGAGGCCTTGTTCGGCGAGCCCGGACCTTATACCGTAGGCGTCGGCGACATTCTCTCGATCGTGGTGTGGGACCATCCGGAGCTGGTGTTTCCCACGCAGACCTACTCGATCGGCGCCGCCTACGAGATTCCCAGCTACAGCGGCGCGGCCAACATTCCGGGCTACGTGGTCAGCCCGGCGGGCACCATCCAGTTTCCCTATGCCGGCGTGCTCAAGGTGCTGGGCCAGACTCCGGACCAGATCCGCGGGCAGCTGAGTACCCAGCTCAAGCCGGTGGTGACGATGCCGCAGGTCACGGTGCGCGTGCTGGCGTTTCGCAGCAAGCGTGTCTACCTCGACGGCGAGGTGAAGACGCCCGGCCCGCAGAATATCGACGACGTGCCGATGACGCTGGTCGAGGCGCTCAACCGCGCCGGCGGCATCAACGTGCTGACCGGCGACAACAGCCGCATCCGCATCTCGCGCGAGGGCAAGATCTACTACGTCAGCCTGCCGGCGCTGCTGCAGCAGGGCATCGATCCGGCGCGCATCCTGCTGCGCAACGGCGACATCGTGCGCGTGGAGCAGCGCGAGGACAGCAAGGTCTTCGTCACCGGCGAAGTCGTCAAGCCGACGCCGGTGATGCCGCGCAACGGCCGGCTCACGCTCAGCGAAGCGATCGGTGAGGCCGGCGGCCTGAATCCCAATTCGGCCAACGCCAAGGAGCTCTACGTCATCCGCAAGGCCGCTGACGGCGAGGCCGAGGTGTTCCACCTCGACGGCAAGTCGCCGGTCGCGTTCGCCCTGGCCGAGGCGTTCGAGCTGAAGCCGCGCGACGTGGTCTATGTCGACGCCGCGGGCGTGGTGCGCTGGAGCCGCGTGATCAACCAGCTGGTGCCGAGCGGCAACTTCTTCACCTCCACCGCGAACGCAGTCAAATGATCAAGACCGTACTCGTGGTCTGCATCGGCAATATCTGCCGCAGCCCGATGGCGCAGGGCCTGCTGCGGCAGGCGCTGCCCGACGGCGAGGTGATCTCCGCCGGCCTGGGCGCGCTGTCCGGGCACGCGGCGGATCCGCATGCAGTGGACCTGATGAGCCGCCAGGGCGTGGATATTTCCGGGCACCGGGCGCAGCAACTCAATCACGTGCTGATCCGGCGCGCGGACCTGATCCTGGTGATGGACGGCGCGCAGCGGCAGGAGATCCAGCGCCTGCACCCGGCGACCACAGGCCGGGTGTTCCGCCTGGGCGAGCTGGAAAAGTTCGACGTGCCAGACCCTTACCGCCAGCCCCGTGCGGCATTCGAGAGCGCGCTGCGACTGATCCAGCGCGGCGTGGAGTCCTGGGTGCCGCGCATCCGGGCCCTGGGTTAAACCGATATTGTCCTGCCTGCCATGAACCAGTCCACTTATGTTCCCGTCGCGGCGCCGGCCCAGTCGGACGAGATTGCCGTCGTCCGTTACCTGGACGTGCTGGTGGCAAACCGCTGGCGGATCGCGGCGATTGCCCTTGCCGTGCTGATGCTCGGGGTTGCCTACGCGTTCCTGGCGCGCCCGGTGTACGAAGCCAACATCCTGGTACAGGTCGAGGACAGCCAGAACAGTCCCAACGGCCTGCTCGGCGATGTCTCGTCGCTGTTCGACGTCAAGACGCAGGCGACCGCGGAGATCGAGATCCTGCGCTCGCGCATGGTGGTCGGCAAGGCGGTCGACAACCTGCGGCTCTATATCGATGCCAGGCCAAAATACTTTCCGCTGGTCGGGCCGTGGCTCGCCAGCCAGTCGAAGGGCCTGTCGGAACCCGGCCTGTTCGGCATGGGCGGCTATGCCTGGGGCGGGGAATCGATCGAGGTGCCGACCTTCGACGTGCCCGAGGCGCTGCAAGGCGAGAACTTCGTGCTGGTGAGCCTGGGCGATGGCCGCTACCGGCTCGAGCAGAGCAGCCTGGACCAGCCCATCGTCGGCCGTGTCGGCGAAGCGCTCGAGGCCAGCCATGCGGTCGGCGAGATCCGGCTGCTGGTGACGGCGCTGAAGGCCAAGCCGGGCATTGCCTTCAACCTGGTGCGCCAGTCGCGGCTGAAGACGCTGGAGCAGCTGCAGCAGCAGCTGAACATCGCGGAGAAGGGCAAGCAAAGCGGCGTGATCGGGGCCTCGCTGGAAGGCAATGACGCCAGGCTGACGGCGGCGATCCTGAACGAGATCGGCGACGAGTACGTGGCGCAGAACATCAACCGCAAGGCCGCGGAGGCGGAAAAGTCGCTGCTGTTCCTCAACAACCTGCTGCCGCAGCTGAAGGGCGAGCTCGAGCGCGCGGAAGTGAAGTACAACGCCATGCGCAACGATCGCGGCACCTTCAACCTCAGCGAGGAGGGCAAGGCCTTCCTGCAGGAGAGCGTGACCGCCGAAACCTCGCTGCTGGAGCTCAAGCAGAAGCGCGCCGAGCTGGTGACGCGCTTTGCGCCCGGCCATCCGTCGATGCAGGCGATCGACAAGCAGATTGCCGCGCTGGCCGCCAAAGCGGGGGCGGTCGCGGGCCGGGTCAAGACCCTGCCGAACCTGGAGCAGGACACCGTGCGCCTGATGCGCGACGTGCAGGTCAACAACGACCTCTATGTCGGCATGCTGAACAACATGCAGCAGCTCAAGCTGGTGAAAGCGGGCAAGGTCGGCAGCGTGCGCCTGGTCGACACCTCGCCGGTGCCCGAGGAGCCGGTCAAGCCGAAGAAGGCGTTGGTGATCGTGCTGGCGGCAGTGCTTGGCGTGCTGGCCGGGGCGGTGGTGGCCTTTGTCCGCAATGCCCTGTACGGCGGCATCACCGACCCCAAGGACATCGAGGAACACACCGGGCTCAACGTCTACGCGACGGTGCCCCAGTCCGAACACCAGCTCACCATCAGCAAGGACATCCAGGCGCGCAAGCGCGGCCACTACCTGCTCGCCGACCGCTTCCCCAACGAGCCGTCGGTGGAAAGCCTGCGCAGCCTGCGCACCTCGCTGCAGTTCGCCATGCTGGATGCGCCCAACAACCGCGTGCTGCTGACCGGTGCCACCGCCGGCGTGGGCAAGTCCTTCGTCTCGGTCAACCTGGCCGCGTTGATGGCCTCGGGCGGCAAGCGCGTGCTGCTGGTCGACGCCGACATGCGCAAGGGCTACCTGAACCAGTATTTCGGCAAGGATCGCGAGCCGGGTTTGTCCGACGTGCTGGCCGGCAAGCTGGCGCTGGAAGACGTGATCCACCGCGACGTGGTGCAGGGACTGGACTTCATCGGCACCGGGACGATCCCGCCGAACCCAGCCGAGCTGATGCTGAAGGAACGCATGGTCAGGCTGCTCGAGGAGCTCAGCGCACGCTACGACATGCTGATGGTCGACACCCCGCCGGTGCTGGCCGTCGCCGATGCCGCGATCCTGGCCGAGCGTTGCGGCACGGTGTTCCTGGTGACACGCTTCGGCAAGAGCTCGATCGGCGAGATCTCCGAATGCGCCAAGCAGCTGGCGCAGGTCAACGTAAGCGTGAAGGGGGTGATCTTCAACGGCCTCGACCCCAACGCCTTCCGCTACGGCTATGGCTCCAAGTACGGCCGCTATCGCTATGCCTACTACGGCTACTCGCAGAGCGAGAAGGCGTAAGCCATGCAAGCCGCGCGACTGGACCGCGACTGGGTGCTGGCCGAGCGCGGGCTGGCCACGGTGGCGAGCCTGGTGCTGAGCCTGCTCTACCTGGTGATCTATTTCTTCGGCCGCGACGCGCTGCCGGAAAAATGGGTCACCGATTCCAACAAGATGCTGGAATTCCTAGTCAGCGGCTCGACCGACCTCGACGATTCGTTCGCCGCCACCGCCAAAGTGTTCTCGGTGTTCGGGGCGGAGTACGTGAATGTCGTCACCGCCACCGTCGGCGTGGCCTATCTTGCGCTGGCGTCGAGCCGGGTGGCGAGCCTGCGCGACCTCGCCACGCGCTGGCTGTTCGTGCTGCCCTGCATGCTGCTGAACCTGCTATCGCCGGGCAAGGAAACCGTGGTGATCGCGATGTCGATCGTGCTGGTCATGGGCGGGATGTCGCGCGGCGTGTCGTTCCGCGGGCTGGTCATCATGACCATGGTGCTGTACGGCTGCTACGCGCTCTTTATCCGCAACTACTACGCGATGATCCTGGTGCTGGCGCTTGGCATTCGCGTCTCGGCGCGACTGAGGCCGGCATGGAAGGCCATCGTGCTGGCCTGCGTGGTGGGCGCGATCCTGGTGGCGCCGTCCGAGATCCTGTACATCCTGCAGTCGCCGCGGGACATCTCGAACAACTATGCGCTGAGCATCGGCAGCGACAACCGCACCATGATCTGGAACCTGTATCCGCCCACATCCGGTGAAAATTTCATCGTTAACTACCTGTATGCGGCGCTCATGTTCGTGCTGCCGGTGATCAGCTTCCGCGCGCCGGTCGACCTGGCCATGATGCTGATGCATGCGGCGATCCTGCGCGTGGCGCTGCGCGGCTTGTCCGGCACGCCGGCGGTGACGGAAGCCGGGCGCAAGCGCCGCTGGTTCGCCACGCTGGTGGTGGCGCATATCCTGGTGCAGTTTATCTTCGAGCCTGACCTGGGCAGCTATGTTCGCCATCTCACCTCGGTCAGCCTGTTCCTCATCCCTTTGCTAACTGCCTTGCCGGCCAAACAAGATGAAGCACGTCGTCATATGCGCGGTGCCATACAGTGACAACCTCGGCGATGCGGTGATCGCCGAAACGCTGGGCCACCTGATCCGCCAGGCCGTGCCGGATTGCCGGGTCAGCTACCTGGACATCGCCGGGCGCACCCGGCTGGGAGAAAACTCGCTGAAGAAGGGCCGCCTGATGCGGATCTTCTCGCGGCTGCCCGGCTGGGTCCGGGTGCCGGTGCTGACCGCTGCCATCTGGCTGAAATACCGGCGGCAGTGGCGCAACCGCTGGCAGCAGCAACTGGCCGATGCCGATATGGTAGTGGTCGGCGGCGGCCAGCTGCTGTGCGACGTGGACCTGAACTTCCCGCTCAAGCTCTACCTGCTGGCCCGCTGCCTCGGCAACAACGCGAAGGTGGCGCTGGTGTCGGTGGGCGTGGCGGCCGGCTGGTCGCGCCTGGGGCGCCACCTGGTATCGCGCTTCTTCGCGCTGGCGGCGCCGCAATTCGTCTCGGTGCGGGACGAAAGCTCGCGCCGCAATATCGTCGGCCTTGGCGCGGGCGAGCCTTGCGATGTCGCCATCATTCCCGATCCCGCCATCCTGAGTTCGTCGCTGTATGCGGAGCACGGGCTGGCGAAGCGCTGGGACGTGGGCATCTGCGTCTCGGACGTCGAGTCGCTGCACTACAACGCGGACCTGGTCGCGGTATCGGAGCAGGGCGCGGGGCTGGGCATGTTCGTGGAACTGGTGCACAAGTTGCGGCAGGGCGGGCAGCGCGTGGTGCTGTTCACCAATGGCGCGGAGGAAGACAATCTCGCCGCGGCAACGGTCAGGAGCCGGCTAGGTGCGGAGGTCGCTGACGGCATGGATTACATGCTGCCGAAGTCGCCAGCGGAGCTGGCAGCGATCATCGCGGGCTGCCACAGCATGGTCGGGCACCGGATGCACGCCAACATCATTGCCTTCAGCTTCGGCGTGCCGTCCGTCGGCATTGTCTGGGACACCAAGGTCGCGTCGTTCTTCAAGCTGAGCGGGCGCGGCGATTTCGCGGTGCGGCAGAGCGCCGGCGCCGACGACGTGATCGAAAGGCTCACCTACGCGCGCTCGCTGGGGGCGGCGCAGTTCAAGCGCTCGGCGCGGCTGGGCCGCGACATCAGGCAGGGGCTGGCGCTGCTGTTCGACCAGAAGCAGGCCGTGCCGGCCGCGCCGGCGCCGCTCCGGGCGGCGCCTTCGCTCGAGGGGGCGCCATGATGCGCCGCATGCTGCTGGCGCTGGGCGCGGTGTTCGAGCAGGCCGCGTATACGGCGGTGCAGTTCGGCATCAACGTGGCGCTGGCCCGCTCGATGGATGTGGCGGGCTATGGGCTGGTGGCGGTGGTGCTGTCGCTGGTGGTGTTCATCAACATCTTCTATGTCTCGTTCCTTCACGAGCCGGCGCTGATCGAGGGGATCAAGCTGCGCGTGCGCTTCTCGGCCGAGGTCGCGGTGCTGACGGTGGTTCCGGTCGCGGCCGGGTCCATCCTCTACCTGTACGGGCATGGCCTGAGCACGTCGGCCTGTGCGGCGGCGGCGGTGCTGTTCGCCAGCTACACCGCGTACTGGGTGCTCAGGACCGTGGGCGCGAAGACGCGCGGCTATGCCGGGCTGCTGGTGTGCCACACGCTGATCGGCGGCGGCGTGGCCATGATCGGCCTGGCCTCCGGCACGCAGCCGGCGCCCGCGGCGATGCTGATGCTCGCGGCCGCGATCCTGCTGCCGACCCTGGTAGCGGCCGCCACGCTGCGCCGCCGCGGCCGCCTCGAATTGATCCCGGGCCGGCCGGAGTCGCCGCGCCAGTGGCTGGGGTTCGGTGCCAGTTCGGCCAGTGCGCAGCTGATGAGCTGGCTGGTCGGGCCGGGACTGGTGGTGCTGCTCGGCTCGCTCGGACACTTCGCCGATTCGGCCAAGTTCCGCATCCTGCTGACGGTGCTGCTGCCGGCCCAATATGTCCTGATGGCGCTGGGCTATCACCTGATGCCGAGGTTCGCGGCGTCGTTCCGGCAGGACGACACGCGGACGCTGGCCAGGAACGCGGCCGGCTTCGTGCTGGGCGGCGTGGTGCTGTCCGGCGCGCTGAGCGTGCTGCTGCTGCTGTTTGGCGACCAGCTCGTGGTCATGCTGTTCGGCGCGGCCTATGGAGATCTCGACGTGCGCTTCTTTTCGCTGTTTCCGATCGTGTTTGCGGTAGTGATGTGCCTGCGCACCTTGCTGAAGTCGTTCGGCATGGCGCGGGCGATCTTCCTGGCAGCGGGCATCGGCCTGCTGGCGGGCATCGCGCTCGGGGCATGGCGTTATCCGCAGCTCGACTACCTCGTGGCGGCGCAGATCATGCTGGTGTCGTTCCTCGTCATCGCGCTGTTCCAGACCGGTGCGCTCGCCATGGGCGTACTGCGCAGGCATGTCGCCGCATAGCGCCGCATCGCCGCGCCGCGGGGCGCAGACACGCGCGCTGGCGCTGGCGGCGCTGATCGCGGTCTCGGGTTGCTGGCCCGCCCGGCAGGCGCATGCCGAGAACGGGCAGGCCTCGGGACGGATTGCGTCGATGCCGGCCTTTGCCGTGCAGATCGATCCGGCCACGGTGTCGGCCCGCGACTTCGCCGAGATCCGGCGCCTCGGTTTCTCGCACGTGCGTTTCGGCGTGCGGCCCGAGGTGGTGCGCGGGCACCTGGCGCCGCAGCGCTACGCGCAGGTCATCGCGCAGGCACGCCAGGCCGGCCTGCAGATGCTGGTCACGCTGTATGGCGGGCGCTATATCTGGGGAGACGAGGGCGAGGACGGTGGCAGCGATGCCAGCGAGGCCAGGTTCGCCGCGTTCGCCAGCCAGTTCATGCAGCGCAACGCAGGGCCGGACCTGTCGTACGAAATCTGGAACGAGCCCGACAACAAGACCTTCCTGCATCCCTCGGTACCCATTTCCCGGCTGCTCTCGACCGCCGGCAAGATCTGCGACGCGCTGGCGCGGGCCGGCTCGGCGCCGCTGCCATCCGTTTACCTGTTCGGCCTGGCGCGGATGCCCGGGCCGGCAAATCCCGTGGCGGATCAGTCCTTGTCGCGCCTGCTGACCGATCCGCGCCTGGGCTGCATCCACGGGCTCAGCATCCATCCGTACCGCGCCACGCCCGAGACGCTACTGCGCGACTATCGGCAGCTGGGCGGCCGCATCCGCAATTCGCCGCGTCCGGGCGCGCAGCTGATCGTCAGCGAATGGGGCTATGCCTCGTACCTGCCGGTCCGCAGCGAAGCCACGCAGGCGACGCTGATCGCCAGGCAGGTGCTCGCCGGCGTCATGGCGCAAGCGCCCATGCTCGGCATCTACGCGTGGCGCGACCGCGGCCAGGCGAGATGGGATCGCGAGGCGAACTTCGGCCTGCTCAGGAACGATGGCTCGGAGAAGCCGGTCATCGCCATGCTGCGCGACCTGCTAGGCCTGTTGTCCGGGGCGCAGGACGCGCAATGGCGCCAGCGCCAGGACAGCTTCGTGCTGTCGCTGAGCAAGGACGGCGCGGTGCATCGCATCTATTGGGGGCCGCAGGGCCGGGCGCTGTTGCGCGAGGCGCTGGGGCAGGGGGGGAGCGCGGCGGGGCCGGACGACTGCAAGGTGAGGGCCCTGGGCACCGCCGCAGGCGCGCGCCCGTGCGCGGCGCTGCTGCAGGACGGGACCGCGCTTGCCGACGCGGAGATGCTGCTGGCGAGCTGGCCAGGAGGCAATGCGCCGCCCTGACCAGCGCCGGCGCTACGGTGCTAGGCAAGCAGCGCGCGCGAGTAGAAGGACTCGAACTTCCTCGCCTGGGTCACGATATTGAACTCGGACTTGGCGCGTGTCACGGCGTGCTCGGACATGCTCTGCCACAGCGTGGCGTCGCCGACGATGGCTTCGATCGAACTGGCCATGGAAGGGGCGTCGTCCACCGGCACGATAAAGCCGTTGTTGCCATCGACGATGATGTCCTTGATGCCGTCGACGTCGGTGCCGACCACCGGGATCGCCAGCGCATTGGCTTCGGCCAGCACGTAGCCGAAGCTCTCGTAGTGCGAGGTCAGCACCACCACCGCGGCATGCGCCAGCAGTTCCAGCAGCTCGGAGCGGCTCATCCACGCGATCGCGGTGAGGTCCTTGCCCTCGACCAGCCCGCGTTCCTGCAGCATGGCATCGAGCGTGGCGCGGTCGTTCTCGTAGTGGCCGTAGCCGACCAGCATGAACTCGATGTCGGCACGGCCCTGGAACAGCCTGGCCACGTCCAGGAACATGGGGATGTTCTTCTGCGGGCTGATCCGTGCCACCATGATCACGCGCTTGACGCCGGCGCCCAGCTGCCGTTCAACCGGCACGGAGCCGGGCTCGACGGCGTTCAGGATCGAATGCGCGCGCTCGCGCGGCAGGCCCACCTCATGGATGGCGCGGTCGCGCTCCGACGGCGAGGTCGCCAATACCGCATCGGTCAGCCGGTGCAGGAAGCGTTCCGCCATCAGGAACACGCGCCGCTTGATGCCGCGCAGGCCCAGGTAATAGTAGGCATGCGGGGTGTAGACCACGCGCACGTTCAGGCCGATGCATGCCAGCCTGCCCACCAGGCCCGCCTTGGAGCTGTGCAGGTGGACGATCTGCGGCGCCACGCGCTTCACCAGCGCGCGCAGGCTCAGCGCCGCCTTCAGGTCGTTGAGCGGATCGAGCTTGCGCGGAATCGGCAGGTAGCTGACGCCGAAATTGCGCGCATCGGCAACCGCCGAGACCGAGCATTGCTTCGGCAGGGCAAAGTGGAAGCTGATGTGCTCGTCGTTGATATGGGAGGCCAGCAGGTGCAGGTAGGTCTCGACACCTCCCAGGCACTCGGTCACGTGCAGGACTTTGATCATTGGCTTGCGGTTTCGATGGCGTAACGGATGCGGCATGGGATGGCCTGGTTCAGTAGGCGTTGCTGCCCATCCAGCCGCGGAAGGCGGTCCAGAAAATGATGCGCAGGTCGAGCCAGAACGACCAGTTGCGGATGTAGAAGATGTCGTGCTCGACCCGCTTGGCCATCTTGTCCAGGGTGTCGGTCTCGCCGCGATGGCCGTTGATCTGCGCCCACCCGGTGATGCCCGGCTTGACGCGGTGGCGCAGCATGTAGAAGTCGAGCTGCTCCTTGTACATGTTGTTGTGCGCCATCGCGTGCGGACGCGGGCCCACCACGCTCATCTCGCCCTTCAGCACGTTGATGAACTGGGGCAGCTCGTCGAGGCTGGTGCGGCGCAGGAAGGCGCCGATCGGCGTGATGCGGCTGTCGCCCTTGGTGGCCTGCGTGACCACGCCGTGTTCGGCATGCACCTTCATGCTGCGGAACTTGTAGACATGGATCACGCGTCCGTCCAGGCCGAGACGTTCCTGCTTGAAGAACACCGGCCCGGGCGAGTCGCGCTTGATCAGCACCGCGATCAGCAGGAACAGCGGCGACAGCGCCACCAGCACGAGCGCGGCGAAGGTGCGGTCGAAGATCGCCTTGATGGTGCCGCGCACGCCCAGCGACGGCGGCTTGTTCATCTCGACCGCGGGCATGCCCAGGAAGTTGCCGACGTTGTGGTTGAGCAGGTCGAAGTCGAGCACGCTCGGCATCCACTTGATGTCGATGAAGTCATTGCGCAGCGAGAAGGCGATCTCCTGCATCAACCGGTGCTCGCTCATCGGCAGCGTCAGCCAGATCTCGGCAATGCCGTGCTCGCGTGCGAACGCGGCGATGTCGGCGCTGTCGTTGATGCGGCGGCGTCCTTCCGGCGTGGGCTCGCCTGCGGCGGCATAGATGCCGCTGATCTTGTAGCCGGTGGTGTGGCTGGCGGTGGCGCGGCGGTACATCTCCTGGCCGGTGCGGCCGAAGCCGACGATGACGACGCGCTTGTTGTTGGCGCCGGCCACGCGCAGCAGGTTGAGCACGGCACGGCTGACCACGCGCAGCGCCACCAGGCCTGCCAGCGCGAACAGGTACCAGTACACCATCCACAACCGCGACAGCGAGTCGGTCTGGTGCAGCAGGTAGGTCAGCAGCAGGCTCACCAGCCAGACCAGGCTCCACGCGGACAGCAGCCGCGCGGCGAGCGAGAACAGGCTGCGTCCGCGCCATGACGTGTACACGTCGAAGCCTGGCAGCACGATGAAGGCAATGGCACAGGCAAAGTACTGGATGAACTGGTGGATTGGCGCGTGCGCGGTGTCGAACCGCACTTCACTGGCCAGGATTGCCGCCACCCAGATGGCGCCGGCGTCGAGCAGGCGAGCCATCAGCGCGAGCTGATCGTGGTGCCTGGCAAACATATCGCGATAGATACCCAATTGCTTCTCCCAGAAGCGTTGAGTAATGGGCGCTCATGCGAGTGCCCACGCCCTTGTTGTCTCCTCCGAACTCCCGGTCCGCGCGAAGTGGCGGCCAGGCTCGTCGCATGGCATGCATCTGCCTGTGCATGCTCATGGCGTGATCAAGCAGAGTCGTGCGGGGCTGCCTTGCGGCAGCGGTTCCATGGTGTGGCGGCGGTCAGCGCATGACCTGCCACGGGCCGCATCGGTGGGGGCCGTCCATGGAACTGCAACGCTCTCGTTCTGCCGGTGCGCTGAAGGCCCCGGCGTGCTCCGTGTTTTCAGGAGCGAATAGTGCGATGCGGCCAAAAGCGTCGGTACCCTGCATCGGAAGGGAAACTCCGGACGCGTGTGAACCGGCCTCGCGCCGGTGCCCGCAGCGCAAATCGTGGGGGACGTGATCGACTTTCGCGCGTTTTTTCGCGCGCGAAAATGCCGCCATTCGCGCTTCGGCGTTACCCCGCGCAAGGAGGGAAACGACAGGGCAGCGCACCCCTCGCTGCGGGGGTGAGAATAAAAAGCGATGACGAGCAGGTCCGGAACCGCCGCCCTGGTGCGAGGCACCGGCACGGCGGATGCGGTGCAGCGTCCGGGCATCCTTCACTCCACCGCGGTAGAGGAATGAGAAAGAACACAGAGCCACTGACGGTCTTCACGCGCGAACAGCTGGATTCATATTTCGCGTCGTACGTAGGGATGGAAGGCGGCAATCCAGGCGCTGCGGTCTGGTTCTGCGACAGCTCTCCGCATCCTGGCATGGCGCCGCTGGCGGGGCCGCTGGTTCCGCATGCGCGGCCCATCGCCTGGGATGCCGCCTACCGCTACAAGTACCGGCACCACATGGAGCGCTGGCAATCGCACCAGAAGATCGCGCGCATCATGGCCGCGGCGCGCGCCAGGGTGTTCAAGACCACCATGGGCGAGCAGGACTGGAAGCATTACTTCGACCATCACCTGTACGGCCCGCAGGGCGCCGAGTTCAAGCTCAGCCTGTTTCCGCTGCCGGCGCGCGTGACCGAGGAGATACCGTGGTCGAAGGCGTTTCGCGGCCAGCCGGAACTGTTTCCGCGGCAGCGCTATCTCGACCTGTGCCGCGAAGGCCGCCGCTTTGCCTTCATCGACGGGATTCGCCGGCTATGGAAGCCGAAGGTGGTGATATGCCTGGGCGAGCGCCATGCCGACGACTTCGCGCAGGCTTTCGGCCTGGCGCAGGCGCACGCCACCGACCACGTGCTGCAACCCGCCGACCAGCCCAGGACGCTGCGCGTGCTGGAGCGCGACGGCACCACGTGGCTGATCTGTCCGCCGCTGGCCGGGGCCGGGGGAATGATGTCCGACGTGCTGCTCGACGCGATGGGGCAGTACCTGTCGCGCTGGCTGCGTCCGGACGATTTCTCCGGTCACGTCATCGGCATGGCGCAGGAGCCGGTGAGCCAGCCATGAATCCTCGCCAGCGAGCGTCATGGACGCCCTCACCATGTTTCGTCGTAGCGATGTATTGATCTCAGGAGAGCAGCGTGCAAACTAAAACCCGGAACATCTTCATGCTTGGCATCATGGCAGGCGCGGCGGCAACGCTCGTGGCTTGCGGCGGCGGTGACGACGATGCGCCAGCGCCCGGCCAGCCGTCCCAACCGTCGGCCACGGTCAGCGGCAAGGCGGTGGACTTCTACCTGTCGGGCTCGACCGTCACCTTCCTCGACTGCGAGAACAAGACCGCGGTCACCAATGCCACCGGCGACTTCACGTTCCCGGCAGGCTGCACCAAGAGCGCGCTGAAGCTCACCGGGGGCACCGATGTCGGTACCAACCTGCCGTTCGCCGGCGTGTTGCAGGCTCCGGCGATCGATTACCGGGAGGGCGTGACACAGGTGGTCTCGCCGCTGACCACGCTGGCGGTGCAGCTGGGCGCAGGCCAGATCGCGCCGTTGGCGACGGGACTGGGCCTCGCAGGCAAGGACCTGGCCACGCTTGACCCGATGCAGGATGCGGACGCGCTGCGCGCCGCGGTCGTGGTGCAGCAACTGGTCGACCACGTCTCCAAGACGCTGACCGGCCTGGGCGCCGGCGGCACGCTGACGCCGGCGGATTCGGCCGCGGCGGCGTCGAAGGCGGTCGCCACCGCGGTGGCGAGCGCGCCGGGCACGGCGGACCTGACCAGCGGCGCGCTGGTGGCGGGCGTCGTGTCCAGCGCGGTGCAGAACGCGCAGGCGGGGCTGCCCGCCAGCCTGCAGTCGAACATCGGCATCGTGGCCACCAATGTGGCCGCACTGGCGGCGCCGGTGATCGCCAGCGAAGTGGATAGCGTCAGCACCGCCCTGGAAGCCATCGACGTCAGCGCCAGCCCCACCGAAACGCTGTCGGCCCTGATCGAGGGCGGGTCGATCAACATCGTCACGCAGAGCGCCCAGGCGACCACGACCACGGCGCTGGTGCAGGCGGTCACGGCGGGCGCACTGGCCAATGCGGCGAACGCGGCCGGCCTGGCGCAACTCGGCGACGCCGTATCGAGCGGCAGTGCCGCCCAGATCCAGCAGGTCGCCGCGAACCTCGGCGGCGTGGTCGACGCCGGCGCTATCAACAGCGTGGCCGATGCGGTGCGCCTGAAAAACTCGCTGGTGCTGTCCAACCTGACCATCAACGGCGTGGCGCAGCCGATCACCGACACCATCACCGCCACCGGCGGCTCGCTCGATGCGATCCAGGTGGGCGTGGCGCAGAACGGCGATGCCTTCAACGGCGGGCCGACGCGAGTGCGCGCTGGGCTGAGCTACACCTATAACGGCAACCAGGTCGACGTGATCATCGAGAACGTCACACTGACCTTCAACGGATCGCAACTGGTCGACGCGGTGGTGCCGGCCAACACCGCGTATTCGTTCCGTGTCAGCGGCAACCTGTCGGTCGCGGCAAGCCTGACCAACGCTGCCGCCGACAGCCTGTTCTCGAGCGCCAACGGCGGCTCGCTCAACCTGCCGTTCACGACCTTCCTCGGCAAGCTGCGCTCGTCGGGCGCGCTCAGCCAGGCGCAGGTCGACGCGCTCACGCCCAAGGCGACCAGCACCTTCCCGGTGACGTTCGCCACCACCACCGGTGTCAGCGGCCGCGACGTGCGCGTAGGCATGCTGGTCAACAACGACGTCGCCTTCGCCAAGACGGCACTGGTCAAGACCGACGCCGAGATGGTGGTCGGCGACGGCCTCAAGACCACGGTCACGCTCAACCCGTGACCGGCGCGTAGCGCCGTAGCGAAGGCCTTCCGCCCGCACGGGGAAGGCCAGGGCGCCGGTCATCCGGAGCGTGGAGGTGTTGCATGCCGCGCGCCGATGACCGGCTCATGTTGTGTCTGCGTCGGGCGCTTCCGTGGAGCGCGCCGCGCATGAGGCTCGCCCAGTGGCCTCGGAGTTTCCTATGCAGCTGCTTCGAAAGCGCCGGCTGGACCAGGCCTGCGCCCTGATGCTGGGGCTGTGTGCCGTCGGTACGGCCAGGGCCGCCCCGGACGATGTGTTCATGCAAGCCGAGCCCGCCACCGGCGAGTTCAGCTCGGTGCGGGTGGAGGCCAGCTATGACATGGTCAACCGCAGCGTCGATGTGTTCAACCTGCGCGGGCGCCAGGGCCCGGTGTCGGACAACGCGGGCGACTACCGCGGCGGCAAGCTGATGCTCGGCTACAAGTTCTCGCCGCACTGGTCGGGCTCGGCCACCTACTGGCGCCGCGGCATCGACTACGGGCAGGACCGCAACCACATCGATACCTGGATGCTGGCGATGCACTACGACCCGCTCGCCGAGGCCGGCGCGCGCGATCGCATCATGCTGCGGTTCTCGCTGTGGGGCGACCACGCCGGCAGCCTGAACCGCTCGTCGCCGGTGATGGTCCGCAATACGACGTTCAACAGCCTCACCGTGAACAACGCCAATGATGTCCAGGCCCAGGCCGACGTGATCTTCTCGGGCGAGCTGAGCGAGCGCAACCAGCTTACCGGCTTTGTCGGGCTCGGCATCAGCCGCGTCACGGTCGGCAGCCTCAATACCCGGCTGCAGCGCGGCAACTGCCAGTTCAATGTGGGCATCGGCTCCGACAATCTCGCCAACGGCCGGCTGGCGGCGCCGTGCAACGTCGGCAATGTCACGTTGCAGTCGGCCTCGTTTTCGGTCAACGCCAGCCAGTTCGGGCTGGATTTCAACGACGATTTCAACTACACCGCCGGCTACCTGAACCTGGGCGGGTCGTGGCGCTGGAAATACGAGCGCTTCGCCGCGCGCCTGGGCTACCAGTTCCAGTACCTGCTGCGCAGCAACGTCGACAGCCGCGCCGAGACCTACGGCAACGCGCCGATCAAGTCCAACCATACGCTGGGGCTCGAGCTGTCGTACGGGGTGGCCAAGAACGTCGAGGTGTTCCTGCGCGGGCAGGCCTCGCTGTACAACTTCGTCGGCACCATCCCGTTCCTCTACAACGCGACCACCGCCGGCAAGCTGGATCGCTACTACGGTTACGGCTCGATCGGCATC
Organism: Cupriavidus sp. WGlv3; assembly: GCF_023952475.1. Lineage (GTDB taxonomy): Bacteria > Pseudomonadota > Gammaproteobacteria > Burkholderiales > Burkholderiaceae > Cupriavidus > Cupriavidus phytorum. The sequence goes on along the minus strand of NZ_JALHRX010000005.1, from coordinate 43,129 downwards.
CGCTTTTCCGGATTCTGAGCCGCACCCGCGCGGCGGGGCCCGCTTCCGGTAATCCGTCAGCTGTTTTTTATCCCCTCCGGCGAGGGGATGGAAAATCGCAACCAAAATATATTGCGGCGCAGCAGATTGCTTATTTCAGACCTTAGAAGATTGAAATTCCTATATCCAGGGGCATTGGATAAAATCATCTCAATCGAGAAAGGGCCAGAGAGCCCAATATCAGTCGAACCGGCACCGGCATGGTGCATTTGGCGCACCGCGGCCTTGATTATCCAGCGTGAGATGCCAATGCCAGGTTTGAAACATTTGTAATTTTTTGTATTTACTGGGGGAAGTAAAATAATGAATATGCTGCAGCCTGTTTAAATAAGCCCAGACGCAATGCGTCTTGTCGGGCGCCAGCAGTGGCGCTCGAGATTCCCGCCAACGGAGCGCCTGCCAGGGCGCCCGCGCGCCGGGAAACGCCTGTTCCAATCACGCCAGCAGGCAGTTCAGGACATTATAAAAACCGATGGATGCATGCCGCTCGGGGGAGGGGCATTGCGCGTCCGTCTATTTCCCTGCCTGAAACAGAATTTGCTTATGACCATGGCAGTACGTACGCCCGTTGCGGCGGCGGCATGCTGCGGCATTAAATATTGGGGGTCCCACTAAGCAGCAAGGGATAAAATGCAGCATTCACGGATGTTCACGCGCCAGGAACTGGACCGATATTTTGCCTCCTACGTCGGCATGGAAGGAGGCAATCCAAGGGCAGCCGTCTGGATATGCGACCGCAGCCCGGCGTGGTCCGAGCCCATCGTCGCACCGCTTCATCCACACCTGGCACCACCGGCATGGGATGCCGTGTTCCGCCAGCAGCATCGACAAGACATGGCCAAGTGGTTCGGCCACCAGTGCGTGGCGCGCATCATGGCCGCCGCGCGGGCCGAGGCGCTTGGGGTGCGGCTCGGCGACAACGACTGGGAACATTACTACTGGAGCCATCTGTACTCGCCGGCGGGCGCGGAATTCCGGCTGAGCCTGTTTCCGCTGCCCGCGCATGTCGATGGCAGAACCACGTGGTCCAAGGCATTCCGGGGCCAGCCGGAACTGATTCCGCAGAAGCGCTATGTCTCGTTGTGCCGGGAGGGCGAACGCTTCCGCTTTATCGCCAGGACCTGCGAGCGCTGGCGCCCGAAGGTGGTCATCTGCCTGAGCCACCGCCATACCGACGAATATATCGAAGCCTTTTCGCTGGACGGCGTCGCCGGCGAAGAGCACGCGCTGCGGCCGGCGGACCAGGCCCGGCGCCTGCACTTGTTCACCCGGGGCGACACGACCTGGATCATTTGCCCGGCGATCGGCGGCAGCGCCGGCATGACCTCGCAGGTCCAGCTCGATGCGTTTGGCAAGTTTATCGGCGCGCGCCTGGCGGCGAGCGACTTCAGGCATTGCCTCGAGCTGGATGCGCACGAGCAGACGGCACGGCCGGAGCCCCATCCGGAGCGTTATGCCGTGCCGCCTGTGGCGGTGACCGAGCGCGAGATCGGGCATCGCCTCCGCCCGGGCCTGGCATGGAGCGAAGCCGCCATGACGGAGAATTGCGAGACCTACGCCTAGCGCCGCGCCGAAGCGACGGGCCATCTTGTATCGCCAGTTTTGTATCGCCGTATTGGACGATCCCGGTCCAGATACACGGCGATACACAAGGCCCGGTTTCAGACACATGCCGCTTGCACCGGCCTCCTAGACTTGCGTTCGGATTCACACCACGCATACAGGAGAACAACATGTCGAACGCCATCAACCTGCCCCGTCGGGGCTTTCTCGGTGCCGCCGCGGTGACGCTGGCGGCCGGTTCGCTGGGCCTGGCGCGCGCGGCGCGCGCACAGGCCGGGGCGTCGCCCGCGGACGCGCTGCCGACCATCGCGCCGGGCACGCATACCGGCTTTGCTTCGATCCGGCAGGTCGACGCCGGCGTGCTCAACGTCGGCTACGCGGAGGCCGGTCCGGCCGACGGGCCGGTGGCCTTGCTGCTGCACGGCTGGCCCTATGACATCCACAGCTTTGCGGACGTGGCGCCGCTGCTGGCGGCGCGCGGCTATCGCGTGATCGTGCCTTACCTGCGCGGCTATGGCTCGACCACCTTCCTGGCGGCGGACACCCTGCGCAATGGCCAGCCTTCGGCGATCGCCGCCGACATGATCGCGCTGATGGACGCGCTCAAGATACAGAATGCCGTGGTCGCGGGCTTCGACTGGGGCGCGCGTACCGCCGACATCATGGCGGCGCTGTGGCCCGAGCGCGTGCGCGCGCTGGTGTCGGTCAGCGGCTACCTGATCGGCAGCCAGGCCGCCGGCCGGCAGCCGCTGGCGCCGGAGGCCGAGCTGCAGTGGTGGTACCAGTTCTATTTCGCCACCGATCGCGGCCGCGCCGGCTATCAGCAATACACGCACCAGTTCGCCAGGCTGATCTGGAAGCTGGCCTCGCCGCAGTGGAACTTCGACGACGCCACCTTCGCGCGCAGTGCCGCGGCGCTCGACAACCCCGACCACGTCGCCATCACCATCCACAACTACCGCTGGCGCCAGGGCCTGGCCGCCGGCGAGGCCAGGTTCGACGCGATCGAGCAGCGGCTTGCCACGGCGCCCACCATCGGCGTGCCCACCATCACCATCGAGGGCGATGCCAACGGCGCGCCGCATCCGAAGCCGAGTGCCTATGCCAGCAAGTTCACCGGCTGGTACCAGCACCGGACCCTGAGCGGCGGGGTGGGCCACAATCCGCCGCAGGAAGCGCCCACCGCGTTTGCGCAGGCCGTGGTCGACGTCGACCGGCATGCAGGGCGTGGCGTGCGCGGCGCGGCGTGAGCGCTGGCGCGGGCCCTGAACGCAACGCTGCAAAAGCTTTCAAAACGGGGCTTTCAATTCGGCGCAATGATGTTGTAGAATTCGCGCTTCGCTGAACGGCGATATGTTCCCTGATAGCTCAGTCGGTAGAGCGACGGACTGTTAATCCGCAGGTCCCTGGTTCGAGCCCAGGTCGGGGAGCCAGCATGCGGGAGTAGCTCAGTTGGTAGAGCGCAACCTTGCCAAGGTTGAGGTCGCGAGTTCGAGACTCGTCTCCCGCTCCAGTCGATTCCGCGTGGTCCCACGCCGGAACACACGCCCATGTGGCTCAGTGGCAGAGCACTCCCTTGGTAAGGGAGAGGTCGGCAGTTCGATCCTGCCCATGGGCACCATTTCCCTTCCGGTTTATTTCCCTTTTGGTTGATCGATGCCTGCGCTGGCCTCAGCCCGCGCTCACAGGTCCGCCTCGGCCCGCGCCGCCAGTCTGCGGTTGTGCCGGCGCATGCCGTCGAAGATGGCGTCGGCCACATCGAGCGGGAAGTCCGCCGGCAATCCCGACGCTACCTGGTCGATGACTTGCGCGGTCTGCCCGGTCACATGGTCGAGGATGGCCTCCACCTCGGCGGGAGAGAAGCCGATGCGCTGTCCCTGTGCAAACCAGTGGCGCGCGCGGATCTCGTGGATGGCGTAGTGGCTGTTCCGGCCATGCAACGCCATCGCCAGCCGCGCCTTCTGCGGCGCCAGCTGGTTGCGGCCGCGGCCGATCACCGGGTGCGCCGACAGCACGTCGTACAGCGGCGTCGCCTCATACTCGCTGCCCGGCAGGTGGCTCAGGCTGAAGTTCTTGGCATGGCCATCGGTGGCCGCCAGCAGCCAGAACACCACCTGCGCCGTGAAGAAATGCCGGCGGTCGGTCGCCGCCGCGCGCGAGCCGGACAGGATCTCCGCGATCTGCCGGATGCCGGGTCCGCCGTCGGACTCGTATTTCTGCAAGGCCGAGATGCCGGTGGCCTGGCACATGTCTTCCTGCGGCAGGCGCAGCAGCCAGGTGCCGCGGCTCGACGGCCTGCGGTCGAAGCGTTCGACCACCAGTGCCTTGGTGCCGGCAAAGCGGGCGATCTCGCACTGCGCCACCGGCAGGCCATAAGCCGCCACGATCTGCGCGCACAGCCATTCGTTTTCCACCGAGGTGCGCATGTCTGCGCGCATATTGCCCACCAGTCCGAGCGGCAGCTTGAAGATGTGCGTGGTCGGCGTGCTGCCCTGGGGCAACTGCCATTGTCCGCGCCAGCGCAGCAGCGCGGTTTTCTCCTGCGCGCCCGCGATCGACAGCCGCAGGTCGTCGATGGGCTCGCGATGCCCGAGCACGGGCGCCGACGTGGTTTCGTGCAGCAGCGTCGCAATGTCTTCGTCGCTGAGCGTGCGGCCGCTGACCGTCTGCAGCGCCTCGGGCACTTCGCCGGGCGGCAGCATCTGGATGGCGCCGACGCAGTCGCGTCCCACCCTGGCCAGCAGCGCGAAGGCGTCGGTGCCGCCGGCACGATAGCGTGCCGCGATGCGGCGGCGGATGGCATCGCTGTCGGGCAGCAGGTTGTCGAAATAGTTGGCCACCGCCGGGCCGCGATGCGGCTGGTTGCCCGGCGTGAACGGCAGCGACAACGACAGTGGACGTCCCTGCGGGTCGGCGATCCAGTCTTCGCGATAGACCAGCCGGTCACCGCCGGCGCCGGTTTCCCAATGGCCGACCGGGATGCCGTTCATCCACAGGTCGAGCCGGTTGCCTTGCCGCGCGCGCGCCATGGTCACCAGTCCTCGCGCGGGCGCCGGCCAGTCGCGGGGCGGGCCGGCTCGGTCTTGCTGGCCGGCGCCCTGGGCTTGGCCCGGACTGGTGCGGGCTGCGCGGTGGCGCCAGCGTCCGCCTGCGACAGCACGAGTTCGACGCCGAGCACGCGCAGCACCCGCAGCAGGCGTTCGACGCTGACGGCGGCGGGGTTGGCTTCCAGTTCGGCATAGGTTTGCTGCGTGACCCCGAGGTGCTCGGCCATCACGGCCTGGGTCATGCCGCGGGACTTGCGGAATCCCTGCAGGATCGGACGCAACTGGTGGACGGTCTTGATGGCGTAGTGCATGGCGCGATCCTGGACCCGGCCGACGGCCGGACAGATACAGGATATCGCCTGTTAGGTGGATTTACAAGCTTTAGCCTGTTATTTGTAAAAACAGGCTATTACCTGTATTTATGGATTACAGGGCAAAACCTGTGAGGTGTCCGGACGCAGCCAGCCGGCCACGGTGGCGCCAACGCCCGCATACGCGTCGGCTTAGCGCTGCAGGCGGCGGTGCTTCCGCGCACGCAGCACCAGTCCGGCTGCGACCGCGACCACCGCGAGGACACCTACGGCAATCAGGAAGTGCAGGGGCTGGTCGATGGCCAGGCTTTCACCCGCGACGACGATGCCGAACGCATAGCCCGCTTCGGCGAGGGCCATGGCCGCGAGGAATTTCAGGAAGGGGTAATGCATGGTGCCGAACAGGTAGCCGGGGATTTCCGAAGGCACCGCGATGCAGAACAGCAGCACCGCCCAGAACCTCATCCGCTTCGACACATAGCCCCGGTATTTCTCCAGCTTGTCCGCGTAGCCGATACGGGCGAGCAGCGGACCGGCCAGGCGGCCGATGCCGAAGGCCGCGCACGCGCCCACCAGCCAGCCGCCCCACAGCAGCAGCACCGTCAGTGGCTTGCCCCATACCTCGCTGGCCACCGGCACCAGCACCACGCTCGAGGCAAAGGCCAGCATCGCCGAAACGGCCGAGAACACGAAGAAGACCAGCGCCCCCGCCACGGGGTGCTGTGCCATGATCTCGCGCGCCCAGTCGACCGCCTGTTCGACCAGATTCTTGAAGGCGGGCGACATCGCGACCGCGACCACCAGCACGGCCACGGTTCCCACCGCCAGCCAGAACCAGATCGCGTGCCGGAGGGTGTGCCGCTTCCCAGACAATGTGGCAGACAATTTGCTCAGCATATGAAAATTTAGAACACCGGGCCGGGGGCAAAGTTTCGGGACTGGTCGCACTCGCCGCGGAGGGGCGGTTCGCGGCTCAATCGTATGGCGCCGCTGCATGTCGCCTCCGCATGCGGCACGCTACAATCCGACGGTCTGGCATTTTCATCATTCTTGTCGTTACCCTTGTGCCCCAGGCGAAAGGCAAGCATGCGCCCCACACCAACCGTCCTGACGTCCGAGGACAAGAAGCTGCAGGCATTCCGGGATGAAGTGATTTCCCTGTACGAGCACGAGCCCGACCTGCTGAAGCTGCCGGACGTGCTGTTCCCCAGCGTGGCCAGGCTCACCGATGGCGACGTCGTCAGCTATGCCGAATTCCACCAACGCAGCCAGGAGTTCCGCGCGCTGGTCTCGGTGGACGACGACCCCACCGCGCGAGCACGCGGCATGCAGGCCTTTGCCAGGCACCAGCACAGCCATCCGTTCTGGCAGTACGATCCGGCGTTCTATGGCGAACGCGCCTTGCGCGAATCGGATTTCTTCAGCGATGACGAGTTCATGGCGCTGCCGATGGCGCGGGAAGCCTTGCTGCCGTCGAATGCGCGGCGGCTGCTGGCGATCGTGTTCCAGCACGAGGGCTATGCGGTCACCGTGGCGAGCTTTCGCGTCAGCGGCAGCCCGCCGTTCAGCGACGGCGACCGCGATCGCCTGCAGGCGCTGCGCCCGCACTTGCTGCGCTGCTATCGCCAGGCGCAGCAGCGCACCGTCGCCAGGCTGGGGCCGGCCGAACGCCTGCGGCTGGCATTCCCGACGCTGACGCCGCGCCAGCTCGAGGTGTGCGGATGGCTGGCGCAAGGCAAGTCGAACGAGGACATCGCGGCCATCCTTGGCGTCAGTGTCGACACCGTGAAGGTGCATGCGCGCGTGATCTACGACAAGATCGGCGCGGGCGGCCGGCACGGCGTGGTGGCGATCGCGCATACCGTGCCGCCGTTCTCGCAATGGCCGCCGCTGTGGACATTGCATGCGGCCGCTCCCGCGCAAGGGGCAGCCGCCTGAGCGTGGCGCTGGCCGTGGCCGGCCGGACCGCTACGGCCTGAGCGACGGCCGCGCCGCGCTCGCCTTGCCGGCCAGCGGACTGGTTTCGGTCTTCAGCGTGCGCTGGCTTTGCGGCGGATAGACCGTGGCGGCGATCTCCGGCAGCGGATCCTGCACGCTGGCGCCGACCGTGTTCATGTTGTCGATCACCTGGAACGTGGTGAGGGTTGGCACGGCTTGCCACCAGACTCCGGTCGTGGTCACGTCGGGCTTGTCGATTTCAAATTTCTTCGCGATCGTGGTCGCTTCGCTGATCGACAACTCCTCGGTGAACGACACCGAATAGGACAGCGTCAGGTTGACCTTGGCGCTGAACACGCCGATGTCGAAACCCGATTCCAGCCCCAGGCTGACGCCAAGGGTTTGGGTTTCGCTGTCGGTGATGCTGACGCCGGTGGTCACGTCGACCTCGTAGCCGGTGTCCAGGCCGGGCTGTCCGGTCAGCTCCACCAGCTGCTGCCACACCTGGCTGATGCTGAGGATGGTGTAGGTGCTGCTGTCCGTGCCCGGCACCAGCATGGCGAACGGCGTGGTGGCAGCGACCGTGGCCGGCATTTGCTCGCCGACGTAGGTCGGTGCGGGTGGTTGGTCCGCCGCGCCGTAGGGCGTCGCCGGCGGCGTGTCGAGCGTCACGGTGCTGGCGCCGCCGATAAACACCGGGCCGCTCGGTCCCCAGTTGCTGATCGCGCCCGACGGCTGCAGCGCAAAGCCCTGGGTGGCGGTCTGGTCGGCGCCGTTGGTCAGCAGCACCGACTGCACCATGCCGCAGAACGGATACGAGTAGCTGTCCCAGAACGCGCCCACATAGCTGGTGCCGCCGGCAACCGGTGGCTGCAGCGGATTGCCCGACACCGGCACCGATTGCACCTGTACCCCGTTGACCAGTCCCACCAGGCTCTGGCCCTGGGTCCAGATCATTTCCACCAGGCTCCACTGGTCGGTCGGGATCTGCCCGGCCTGGAAGGTGTAGCGGTTGCCGGCGTTGTCCCACACCTCCGGATAGAGCATCGGCACGTCGCCATCGCCGGTACCCACGCCCAGGATCAGCGATTGACTGAGCGAAAACACCTTCTGGTCGGCGGGCAGCCCTGCGCTGTCCACATAGATCCAGGCCAGCACATGCACGGTGCTTGCCTGCAGGATGATGGCTGGCGCGCCGGCATTGAACTGCACGGCGCCGGGCGATGAGAAATCGAATGCACTGACGGTTGGAGCGTTCATGGTGTTACCCCTCGGATCTTGAATCGGTCATGAAGCAACGGGAACGGCATTCACCCCTGCAACAATGTGCCGCCTTCGGTGGGATGCGGGACGCAAGCGCGGTTGGCGGCTGAGGACTTGCTGTGATCCGCGCTTCGTGCAGCCATGTTGCGTTGCGCGTTGCGCCGGACATGCATGCTGCTGGGGCACTATAGGATCGCGCCATGCCGGTCGCCATTACTCATCGGGATTAGGGCGACGGGGCAGTGCGGGTGCCGGCGCCTGGCAGTAAGCGGCGTTTAACTCAGGCCTGCGCGGGCCCGTCACGGGCGCTTCAGCGTGAACCGTCCCAGACCATCCGTCGATATATCCCGTTGTCCTGCACCGTCCGGAACCCGTGCCGAACGTACAAGGCCTGCGCGCGGTTGTGCCGTTCCACGTGCAGGTCCACGGTCTTGCGTGCGCTCGCGGCCAGCGCCAGCACCGCCGCCAGCACGCCGCCGCCGATGCCCTGGTGCTGGTGTTCGGGCAGCAGGGACAGGTCGATCACGTGTAGCGAGCCGGCGTTGTGCTGCAGGTAGAGCCGCCCGATGGCCTCGCCGTGACGCAGCAACAGCAGGAACTCGGCATCCGGGTAGGCCTGGTAGGCGCGCTGCTGGGCGTTGAACTGCATGGCGAGGAAGCTGGCGCGCTGGGCCTCGCTCCAGCCGGTGCGGTGCAGTTCCGCGTCCCGGGTGGAGGCGTACAGGCGTGCCAGGAAGGCTCCGTCAGTTCCGGCGACTGGCCGCAGCGCGATGCCGGGAACGTCGATGGCGGTCATCGACGGCCTACGGACGCGGCGGATAATCGCCGGTCAGCGCGATGCAGTACATCAGCGCCGTGCAAGGCTGCAGGTTCTCGTGCGGCTGGCTGGCGCCGGCCGTGCCCACGGCCTGCGGCGACAACGTGGTCATGACCGGTGCCGGCGACGCGTTGACGGCGATGCAGCTCTGGTTGTTGGGCAGCATGAAGCGGGCGGGCAGCCTGGCATTGGCCTCGGTGGACACCGCGCGCGCCGTGTCGCCGTATACCGCGTGGTTGTGCGCGGGCATTTCCGCCGCGGTGAGCGTGACCGTGGCCGCGCCCTGCGGATTGCCCGGCTGGTTGTCGACCGGCCCGGTCACCGCGCGGCCGCGCAGGTCGGGCAGGGCGAAGTTGGTGGTGCCGTTGCCGCCGTACTGGGTGCCGAGCAGCGAGAACAGCGCCGAGTTCTGCTGGATTGCCAGCAACTGACCGTCGCATGCGGCCCAGCCGGCCGGCGGGTAGTTGCAGCCGAAGATGCGGATTTCTCCCAGGTACTGGTCTGACATATGGCCTCCGTTGTCCAGGTTGGCTTGCGCCCGGTGCTCAGCTTTGCGACGGATAGATGCCGTCGGTGGCGATGATGTAGTTCAGCGACAGCGTCGGCATCTGGTTGTTGTGTGGCTGGGTGCCGCCGCTCATGCCGAGCGTGCCGGCTGCAAAGGCGTTCTTGCCGGGTGGGTTGGCGGTGCCGGCGTCGTAGAACGCGTTGGGCGACGGCGTGGTGCCGGGCAGCAGGCCTGGCCCGGGCGTGACGGTCGAGGCCATGGTGTTGGTCGCCTGGATCGGATGCGAGTGCCCGGGAATCTGGCCCGGCAGCAGGGTTACGTTCGGGCTGCCGAAGGCCTGGCCGATGGTGCGCTGGCTCAGTCCCGGGCCGGTGCCCTGGCCCAGCGGCAGGTTGCCACGCAGGTCGGGCAGCCTGAAGGTGGTGGTGCCGTCGCCGCCGTAGAGAGTGCCCAGCAGCGAGAACAGCATCTCGTACTGGGCAATGCTGAGCGTCTGGCCCGCGCAGAATTGCCATCCCGCCGGTGCAAAGTTGCCGGCGAACATGCGGATTTCACCTACGAACGGTTGCGCCATGATGTCTCCTCAACCCCGGCTCGGGTAGATGCCGACCAGCGAAATGATGTAGTTCAGCACCAGCGACGGCTGCATGTTGTCGTGCGGCTGCCCGCCTCCGGTGCTGCCGCAGGCTTCGTCCAGCCATGGCGTGAGCGAGTCGGGCGTGCCGTACAACAGCTCACCGGGGCCGGAGATCGACGGATCGTTGGGGTTGTACAGGTTGCTGGCCGCCAGCACGCGGTCTTGCGACACGCCGACGTTCAGCGCCGTCGCCGGGCTGGAAGAGACGTTGAACGGATGGGTATGGGCTGGCACCTGCGCGGTGGTCAGCGTGACCGCCTCGACCCCGGCCATCTGGCCCTGTGCGAGGCCGTCGGGATCGCGGTGCAGCGGCGTGCGGCCGCGCAGGTCAGGCAAGGCGAAATTGGTGGTGCCGTTGCCGCCGTATTGCGTGCCGAGCAGGCTGAACAACGCCTGGTTCTGCGCGATGGACAACAGGGCGCCGTTGCATAACGCCCATCCTTTTGGCGCAAACGCGAATGCGCACAGCCGGATTTCCCCCAGATACTGGTCCAAGATCAGCCTCCCCGGTTGAACAACACCCTAAAAGACGCGGCGCCTGCCTGTCTGCCCACGGCGTCGCACCAATACTGATTTAATTAAATTTGATATCTGATATCAAATTTGATCAATTACGTATTGATCGATTTGACGTATTTTCTGCACCGGGCCCGAGTCGGTATTGCGGCCCGTTCCGCAGCCATCCCGCGCAATTCACGGACAGACCGAAGTGTTGGCGATGTCAGCGGAAAGTCAACAAAAATAACAACGCCCGTCCCGAGCCGCGCCCGGCCAAGCCTCGGCGCGCCGCGCTCGACGACGGCAATGGCAACCCGCCGCAAGCCGCGGGTGTCGGGAGAAATCGGGTGTCAAGACAAGCCAGGGGTTGCGCCGGCGCTGAGCGTGCCGGGCAGGCGGTGGGGGCCGTCGCACGAGTCCATCGGTGGTGGCGGGGCTGGCGTTGCCGGCTCGGGTCGGTGCTGGTGGCGCTGTGGCTTGGTTTGCTGCTGGGGTCTCCTGCGCCGGCCTTTGCGGTGGCGTGCACGCTGAACATCACCGCCACGTCCAACCAGCAGAAGGTCTATGCGTTCACTGCAGCCGACTACGCTGCCTGCGATCCGAACCAGTTCGGCATCGCCTATGACGCCATCGGCAACGGCAACTTCGGCGCCCCGATGCAAACCACCCCGACTGCCCAGAGCGGCACGCTCTATGTCTACAACGGCAACCTGCCGAACGGGCAGAACGAGAACGGCTTTGTCTACACGCCGCCCGCCGGTTTCACCGGCATCGACAGCGCCGTCTTCTATACCAGCGACAATGGCGCGACCTGGTCGCCCGCCGGCACGGTGTACTTCAACGTCGCGGCCGGCCCGCCGACCGTGACCGGCGTGACGCCTTCGTCCGGCCCGGCCAGCGGCGGCACCGCCGTGACCGTTACCGGCACCAACTTTGTCGGCGTGACCGCGGTCAGGTTCGGCGGCGCCGCGGCATCATTCTTGGTCAACAGCGCCACCTCGCTGAGCGCCACGACGCCCATTGGCACGGCCGGCACCGTCGACGTGACCGTGACCACGGCCGCCGGCACCAGCGCCATCAGCGCCGCCGATCGGTTCACCTATGTCTCGGCGCCCCCGGTGGCCAATAACGTCAGCGCCACGGTGGCGTATGGCAGCGCGGGCAACCCCATCACGCTGAACCTCACCGGCGGCGCGGCCGCCAGCGTCAGCGTGGCGTCGCCGCCCGGCCACGGCACGGCGATCGCCACCGGTACCTCGATCACCTATACCCCGACCTCGTCCTACGCGGGACCGGACAGCTTCACCTATACGGCCACCAACGCCTCCGGCACGTCCGCCCCCGCCACCGTGACGATCACCGTGGCGAACCCGAACCTCATCTACGCGCCGGCATCGCCGCCGCCGGGCGCGGTGGGCGGTGCCTACAGCCAGTCGCTGGCGGCAGCCACGGGCGGAACCGGGCCGTACACCTATGCGATAGCGTCGGGCGCGCTGCCGCCCGGCGTGGCGCTGTCGAGTGCGGGTTTGCTGGTGGGTACGCCAACGGCTGGCGGCACCTTCAACTTCACGGTGAGAGCCACGGACAGCAGCACGGGTACCGGCCCGTTCAGCGTCACCAGCGGCACGCTGTCGCTGGTGCTGGGTGGGGCCGCGATGAGCCTGTCGCCGGCGCCCGGCGTGCTGAGCGCGGCGGCGGGCACGCCGTTCAGCCAGGCCTTTACCGCGAGCGGCGGCACCGGTCCGTATTCCTACTCGATCACGGTCAATGGCGGCACCATGCCGTCCGGGCTGGCGTTCAACAGCGCGACCGGCGTGCTGGCTGGCACGCCAGGAACGGCGGGGACCGTGTCGTTCACCATCCAGGCCAACGACAGCAGCACAGGAACGGGGCCGTACAGCGTGGCCGGCGCCTATACGCTGACCATCGCCGCGCCAACGATCACGCTGGCACCCGCGACGCTGGCCAATCCCGCACTGGGCGTCGCTTACAGCCAGAGCGTGACGGCCAGCGGCGGCACCGCGCCCTACACCTACAGCCTGGTCGCGGGCGCCTTGCCGCCCGGCCTGACGCTGAACAGCAGTACCGGCGCTATGGCTGGCACGACGGTGGCCGGCGGCAACTACAACTTCACCGTGCAGGCGAGCGACAGCCAGGGCTTTACCGGAAGCCGCGCGTACAGCCTTGCAATCGGTGCGCCGACCATCGTCATCAATCCGGCCACGCTGCCGCAGGCGACCGTCGCCGCGGCCTACAGCCAGGCCCTCACGGCCGCCAGCGGCACGGCGCCGTACACGTATGCGATCACGGCGGGCGCCTTGCCCGCCGGCATGTCGCTGTCGGCAGGCGGCGTGCTGTCGGGCACGCCGACCGGCGGCGGCACCTACAACTTCACCGTGCGCGCCACCGACAGCAGCACCGGCACCGGCCCCTATACCGGCAGCCAGGCCTATACGCTGACCGTCAGCGCGCCGGCGCTGAGCCTGTCGCCCGCGTCGCTGCAGGCTCCAGTGGCAGGGGTGGCGTACAGCCAGGCGTTTACGGCGGGCGGCGGCACCGCGCCCTACACCTTTGCCGTGGCGGCCGGAACGCTGCCCGCGGGCCTGTCGTTGAACCCGTCCACCGGTGTGCTGAGCGGTACGCCGCCGACGGCCAGCACGCATACCTTCACGGTGCGCGTGACCGACAGCAGCACCGGCACCGGCGCACCATACAGCATCAGCCGCGTCTATACGCTGGCAACGGGACAGGGCATGCCTTCGGCGCCGCCGGTGGCAGTGACCACGCTGTCCAATGCGCCGGTGACAATCCATGCCGCCGCCAACGCCGCCAACGGGCCGTTCTCCGGCGTCAGCATCGTCACGCCACCGACCAGCGGCAGCGCCGTGGTGAACGGACTGGACATCGTCTATACGCCGGTGCCGACCGCGTCGGGCCCGATCACGTTCACGTATGCGCTGGTCAACAGCGCGGGGACCTCGGCGCCGGTGCCGGTGACCGTCACGGTCAATGCGGTGCCGGTGCCGGTGGCGCAGAAGCAGGTGTCGACGCTGGCGGGCCGCCCCGTCGACGTGGACGTGACCGAGGGCGCCAGCGGCGGGCCGTTTACCGGCGCCGCGATCGTCTCGGTGGTGCCCGCCGATGCCGGCACCGCCACCGTCGCCAGCGCCGCGCCGAAGACGCCGTCCGCAGACGGCAAGCAGGTCGCCGCCACCGCCTACACCGTCAACTTCGTGCCGGCGGCCGCTTTCGCCGGCACCGCGGTGGTGACCTATACGCTCAGCAATGCCGTGGCGACGTCGTCGCCGGCGCTGATCCAGGTGGCCGTGGCGGCGCGCCGGGACCCGTCCACCGACCCTGACGTGGTGGGGCTGGTCAACGCCCAGATCCAGGCGGCGCGGCGCTTTGCCACCGCGCAGATCGCCAACTACAACCAGCGCCTCGAGGCGCTGCACGGCAAGGGCAGGGCGCCGTCCGGCAACCAGATCTCGGTGGTGATGCCGCGCGCCCAGGCCGATCCGGAACGCTGCCAGGCGGTCGAAGGCTTCGCCGCGCGCGATGCCTGCCTGCGCGGCACGGCATCAGCGGGCCAGCGCGGGCGCGCCGCCGACACTGCAACCGGCTCCCGCTCTGCGCGCGCAACGGCCGACGCCGGTGATGGCGCCGGCACTGGCGCCGGCAACCCACCGGACCTGCCTGGCGGCGCCGACCCCGGCGGGCACCCTGCCGCGGACGACACCGACGACGCGCGCCTGGCGTTCTGGACCGCGGGCACGGTCGACTTCGGCTTCGCCAACGCGGGGGCGCAGCGCTCGGGCTTCCGCTTCACCACGGGTGGCGTGACGGCCGGGGCCGACTATCGCTTCTCCGACCAGCTTACGCTCGGCATCGGCTTCGGCTATGGCCGCGACAGTACCGACGTGGGTTCGGCCGGCACGCGCAGCACCGCGGACAGTTTCAGCGCCGCGCTGTACGGCAGCTACCGGCCGCAGCCGTCGCTGTTTATCGACGGCGTCGCCGGCTACGGCTCGCTCAGTTTCGATTCGCGTCGCTGGGTGGGCGACGAAAGCGCGTTCGCCTACGGCAAGCGCGACGGCCACCAGGTCTTTGCCTCGCTGTCGGCGGGATACGAGTATCGGGGCGAGGCTTGGCTGGTCTCGCCGTACGGACGGCTGTCAGTGTCCGACAGTACGCTCGACCCGTTCACCGAGGCCGGCGCCGGGTTCAGCGCGCTGAAGTATTTCGGCCAGACCGTGACCACGGTGTCCGGCACGCTCGGGCTGCGCACGGAATACGCCACGGCGACGCGATGGGGGCTGTTCCTGCCGTTCGCGCGGCTGGAGTACCAGCATGATTTCAGCGGCCAGAGCGGGGCCGGGCTGGCGTACGCCGACCTTGCCGGCACGGGTCCCGCTTACACGGTGGTCAATGCGCCATACGGGCGCGATCGCCTGCAGCTGGGGCTGGGCGGCAGGCTGCGCACGCGCTCGATGACGTTCGGCCTCGACTACAACGTGATGGTCGGCATGGGCGGGCTGCAGCAGGGCGTGCGGCTGACGTTCGCGGCGCCGTTCTAGCCGGTGGGCGCCGCGTCCGTGCTGCTGTCCGCGCTCAGCTAGCAAGCTCAGTCAGCGAGCTCAGTCAGCGCCCCCAGTCAGCGAGCTCAGCGCCCCATGCCGGTTCCGGGCGCGCCGCCCGACGGTCCGGTGGTGCCGGTCCCGCCGGTGCCCGTGCTGGGCGCGTCCAGTCCGCCGCTACGCGTGGTCCCCGAGCCGGTCACGGACGGCGAACCGGTCGAGCCGGAGGGTGCGGCCACGCCCGATGCCCCCGCCGCGCGGCCGGCGCCTGCATCGGTGCCATGCCGCTTGCCGGCCGACGAGCGCGAGCTGCCGTGCATGTCGCCGCTGGCGGCCTTGCCGCCGCCGTCGGTCATGCTGGTGCCGGTACCGGGCGTGCCCGGGCTGCCCGGCGTGCCGGTCGAGCCCGACGGGCCCGTGCCGGCGCTGCCGCCGCCCGAGCTGCCGCCCGAGCCACCGCCAGCGCCGCCGGCACCCTGTGCCAGTGCCGCGCCGCTTGCCAGCGCCGTGCAGGCAAGCCAGGCCATCATCCATCTCCGAGCTTTCATCGTCGTCTCCTTGCATTGGAAGCACGGTAGCCGCAAGGGGCGTTCCAGCCCGGCGCGGATGTTGGCGCGCACACCGTTGCAAGCTTTGCCGGTGTGAGGTGGCAATAGTTACCTGAGGCCACATGGGGCGGTGTGCGCGGCAGCAGGCAGCGGCATATCGCTGCGCATGGCACACGCCCGCCGACCGGCATGCGGATTGCTTATGAGAGATAGAAGTCATCTCCGCAGCGGCGGTATCTCGGGAGCACGCGATGGACTCGCCGGCAACCACTTTCAAGAAATTCGGCGGACTGGATGGCCGCATGCTGATCGTCGGTTTCGGCAGCATCGCGCGTTCCGTGTTGCCGGTGCTGCTGCGCCATCTCGACATCACGCCGGGGCAGATCACCGTGATCTGTCCGGCTGGCAACGATCTCTCGGTTGCGCAAAGTTATGGCATCCGCGTGGTGACCAAGGCGCTGACCGAGGAAAACCACAAGCAGGTCCTGCAGGACCTTGCTGGCGAGGGCGACTTCCTGCTGAACCTGTCGGTCAATGTCTCGAGCGAGGCGCTGGTGCGCTATTGCTGGGAGCACGGCGCGCTGTACCTGGATACCTCGATCGAGCCCTGGACGGGCGGTGCCACGGACCCCGCCGCGCCGCTGTCACGTCGCAGCAACTATGCCCTGCGCGAAGGCGTGCTGGCGTTCCGCCTCGACAAGCGCGACGGGCCCACCGCGATCCTGACGCAGGGCGCCAACCCGGGCCTGGTGTCGGCATTGGTCAAGCAGGCGCTGGTCAATATCGCGGCGGACAACGACGTCGACCATGAAGCCCCGGCCAGCTTCGAGGACTGGGCGGCACTGGCGCGGCAGCTCGATATCCGCGCCATCCATATCGCCGAGCAGGACACGCAGGTTGGCGACCGGCGCAAGGTTGCCAACGAGTTCATCAATACGTGGTCGGTCGACGCCTTCATCGAGGAAGGGATGCAACCAGCCGAGCTCGGCTGGGGCACGCACGAGCGGCACTGGCCGGCGGATGCGCGGCGGCACGGGTTCGGCTCGGATGCGGCGGTGTACCTGACGCGGCCGGGATTCGGCACGCGCGTGCGCAGCTGGACCCCGCTGGGCGGCCCCTACCACGGCTTTCTGATCACGCACGGCGAATCGATCTCGATTGCCGATCACCTGACCCTGCGCGACAACGGCGAGGTCGTTTACCGGCCGACGGTGCACTACGCCTACCGCCCCTGCGACGACGCGCTGCTGTCGATCGACGAACTGATGGGCAACGGCGGGCGCAAGCAGGACCAGCAGCGCATCCTGCGCGACGACATCGTCGCCGGCAGGGACGAGCTCGGGGTGCTGCTGATGGGCAATGCGCGCGGCGTCTACTGGTACGGCTCCCGGCTGACCACGGAACAGGCCCGGCAACTGGTGGAACACAATACCGCCACCAGCCTGCAGGTGGCCGCCGGCATCCTGGGCGGCGTGGTCTGGGCGCTGGAGCATCCGCGCGCGGGCGTGGTCGAACCCGATGACCTGGATTACGAAGCCGTGCTGCGCATCGCGCGGCCCTACCTGGGCGAGCTGGTAGGCGTCTATGGCGAATGGACGCCGCTGTCGCAGCACTCGCAGCTGTATCCGGAAGCGGGCGACGAAGACCCCTGGCAGTTCGTCAACGTGCGCGTGCCATAGGCGCAGGCCAGGCGCAACCGGAGCCGAAGGCGATGTCGGGGCTGCTGCAAAAGGAACTGGGCGTCATCGAGAACTCGTACTACGAGGCGAGCGTCGCGCGGCCGGCGCCGAGCCAGCCGCTGCAGGGGCGCACGGACGCGGAGGTATGCGTGGTGGGGGGCGGCTATGCCGGCCTGTCGTGCGCGCTGGAGCTGTCCGCGCGCGGCTTTCACGTGGCGCTGCTCGAGGCGCACCGGATCGGCTGGGGCGCTTCCGGGCGCAATGGCGGCCAGGCCATCGTGGGCTTCGGCGCGGAGGGAGAGGGCGCGATCGAGCGCCAGTGCCCGGCCGAGCTGGCGCAGGCGGCGTGGAATGCATCGGTCGAGGGCATGCGCCTGCTGGAGCAGCGCATCGCCACCTACGGCATCGACTGCGACCACGTGCGCGGCTACCTGACGCTGGCGCCAAGGGCGCACAAGGTCGACGGCCTGCGCCGCTGGGTGCGCCATATGCACGAGCGCTATGACTATCCGCTCGAATGGATCGAACGCCCGCATCTTGGCCGCCATGTCGCCAGCGACCGCTTCGTCGCGGGGGCGTATGACCCGCACTCGGGCCACCTGCATCCGCTGAAGTACTGCCTCGGGCTGGGCGCCGCGGCGCGCCGGCAGGGGGTCGAGGTGTTCGAGAATTCGGCCGCCTATCGCGTCGAGCGCGACCAGGCGCCAGTGGTGAAGACCGCCGAGGGCGAAGTGCGGTGCCGGCAGGTGGTGCTGGCGGGCAACGTTTACCTGGGCGAGTTCGGCGATCATCTCGCGCCGGAAATCGCGGCGCGCATCATGCCGGTGGGAACGTACATGATCGCCACCGAGCCGATGGATGCGCAACGCGCCGCCGCGCTGATGCCGAGCCGGGTCGCGGTATCCGACAACAACCTGATCGTCGACTATTTCCGTCTCAGTGCCGACAACCGCCTGCTGTTCGGCGCCGGCGAGACCTTCAGCGCGCGCCCGCCGGGGAACCTGGTGCAGCGCATCCGCGCGCGCATGCTGCAGGTCTTCCCGCAAACGGCGGACCTGAATATCGATTATTCCTGGGGCGGCTTCGTCGATATCACCATGAACCGGGCGCCCGACCTGGGCCGCATCGGCACCAACCTCTACTATGCGCAGGGGTTCTCCGGCCACGGGCTGTCGTTTGCCGGCATGGCCGGGAAACTGATCGCCGAGGCGATGAGCGGCGATGCGTCGAGATTCGATGTCTTTACCCGCATCCGGCATCACCGCTTCCCGGGCGGCGCGCTGTTCAGGACCCCCGCGCTGGTGCTGGGGATGTGGTACTACAAGCTGCGCGACCTGCTGTAACGGCCAGCTTCATCACCGCAGTGGTGCCGGCGGGGTCTGCACGCCCACGCCATGGACATGCACCATCTTCCCGCCCAGCCAGCCTGACACCACCAGCAGGCCGATGGCGATCGCCGACAGCACGATCGCGCCGGCACCGGCGCCGCGCATGCGCCACCAGGCGTTGATCACATAGAGCGCGACCACGGTCAGGTTGATGCCCATGTGCAGCAGCGCGATGCGGCGGATGCCGCTGGGCAGCGACAGCAGGTCGATCAGGCCGGGCAGGGCCGCGAGCAGCGCGCCGATGATGCCGCCGACCATGGCATAGAAGGCCACCACCGGCCAGTTGGGACTGTCGCCGCCGAAATAGCGGATCAGGTCGCAGGCAAAGGAAAAGATCCACAAGCCGATGGGGATGGTGATCAGCATCGGATGGATCGGGTGCTTGGCAATGCTGGCGGGAGTGAGCATGGCGACTCCTTTACGTTCCGGGCGCGCACGGGCCCGTGCGTTCGCCGCGCCATCGCAATGCCATCGCAATGCCGGCGCGGCGTGCCTCCCCGTTCAATGATGGCGCTGGTCGTCCCGTGTCAGGTCGACGGGCTCCAGTCCACCTTTCGCCGGACCATGCAGCACCGAGCCATCGACGCCGAAGCGCGAGCCATGGCAGGGGCAATCGAAGGATTGCTCCAGGCTGTTCCACTGGACCAGGCATTTCAGGTGCGGGCAGGTCGCATCGAAGGTGTGCAGGCCGCCATCCGCATCGCGGAACGCGGCCACGTGGCGGCCGCCGGCCTTGACCACATGCCCTGCGCCCGGGGCGATGGCATCGAGCGCGACGCCGTCGTCCTTGCCGAGCCAGTCGGCGTACTGGGCCACCACATTGGCGTTCTCGCGCGCATACTCGACCACGGCCGTTACCGACTTGCGGGAGGGATCGTAAAGGTCGGCCCAGTCATTGGTGCGGTCGGTGATCTGGTCGCGGATCAGCATGCCGGCAATGGCGCCGTGAGTCATGCCGTTGCCGGAATCGCCGGTGACGACATAGACGTTGGTATCGCCGGGGTTGCGGCCGATAAAGGCGACCCCGTCGACCGGCTCCATCACCTGGCCCGACCACGCGAACACGGGTTCGTCGACCACCGGGAAGCGCTGGCGGGTCCAGTCGACCAGCCTGCCGAAGCGCTGCCCGGCATCGTCCGCCTGGCCGACCTTGTGATCCTCGCCGCCGCTGATCAGCAGCTGGCAGCCGGCGTCGAGGTCGCCGGCGATGCGCACGTAATGGTAGGGATCGAGCGTGTCCCAGAACTGGCACAGCGGCATGCTGCCGCGCGGCACCTTCATGCCCACCACGAAGGTCCGGTACGCGGCCTGCTTGGTATGGATGGCAAAGCGGTCGATAAACGGCGTATTGGTGGCGACGATGACGTTGCCGGCTTCGATGCGCGCGCCGCTGTCGGTGCGCACGGTGGCGGGCCGGCCATCTTCGACCTGCATGGCGCGGGTCTTGCCGTAGACCCTGCCGCCGCGGCGCTGGATCGCGTCGACCAGGCCGCCCAGGTACTTCAGCGGATGGAGCTGCCCTTGCCGCGGGAACCGCAGTGCCGAGCGCAGCGCCACCTTGCCGGTGGGCACGTCGGTGACCCGCTCGACGTCGTCGAGGCCGGCCCGGTGCGCCGCATCCAGTTCCTTCGACAGCAGATCCTCGCCATCGGACGATTCGGCAAAGAGGAAGCCGTCGACCCGCCGGAAGTCGCAGTCGATGGCCTCCGCTGCGCAGATCGACTCCATCCGCGCCACCGCCGCCGCGTGACTCTGGGCCACCTGCCGTGCCGCCTGATGCCCGAGGTGGCGTTCGATGTAGAAAAAATAATCGTCGAAGGCCGTCATCAGGTGCGCGGTGGTCCTGCCGGTTTCACCGGCGCCAGGCCCGTCCGCATCGATCACGATCACGACCTGTCCGGCGGCGGCCAGTTCATAGGCGACGGACAGCCCGGCGATGCCCGCGCCGATGACGCAGGCGTCGCAGGTCGCCTCGCCATCCAGGGGCGGGCTGGAAAGGGTTGTCCCGGCTGTCCAGTATGAAATCGTCATGCCGCCCGACCTCCGCTTGTTCCGCCTATGTCTCAGTGATAGGTCAGTGATGCCGGCGCAGGTATCGGGCGCGGTCCTACACCCGTATGGACGGATCGATATAAATTACCCGGGTAATATTGACTTCTTATTTTATCCGGGTAATATTTCGCGATGTTCATGTTTCTCTTTCGCAGACCTGCCATGACCGCGCCCACGCCTCACCACTTCACCACCTTCGACGGCCACCGCCGCATTGCCTCGGGTCCGCTGCCGGACAACGCGCTGGCGCTAAGACGGGCCCTGGACAACGGCGCGGCCGGGCCGGTGCTGGTATTCGACGACAGCACCGGCCGCTCGATCGACCTGGATACCAGCGGCACCGAAGACGAGATCCTTGAACGGTCGGCAGTGCGCGCGGCACAGCTGGCCGCGCCGCAGCCGGCGGCCGGCGAGGGCGGCAAGGGTGGCGCTGGCCCGCAAGCGGCCGAACCGCGCGGCCGTGGCCGCCCAAAGCTGGGCGTGGTGTCGCGCGAGGTGACGCTGCTGCCGCGCCACTGGGAGTGGCTGGCCGCGCAGCCGGGCGGCGCGTCGGTGGCGCTGCGCAAGCTGGTCGAGCAGGCGCGCCGCGAGCACGCCGGCAAGGACCGCAGCCGCGTGGCCAGCGAGCGTGCGTATCACTTCATGGTGGCGATTGCCGGCGACCTGGCCGGTTTCGAGGAAGCAAGCCGGGCGCTGTTCGCCAACGACCTGGAAGGGTTCGCCAGGCAGATCGCGGACTGGCCGGCGGATGTGCGCGAACACGCCCTGCTGCTGGCGCACAGCAACGGCTGAGCGGCGCGTTCAGGCTCCGCCCAGCAGGTCGTGCGCATCGACGATCGCGTAGGCGATCTCGGGGTGCGCCTCCATGCTGCGCCGGATCGCCGACGGGATCGACTGGCGGATCTTGCGGCACAGGCCGGGCTGCTCCAGCACCTGGATGCTGATGCCGCGCACGGTGCGCACGCCGCGCGCGCTGGGCGTGATGCTCAGCACGATGCCGAGCTGGGCCTGCATCAGGCCCTCCATCCGTTGCAGCTCGGCCAGGCTGGTCAGGTTTTCGAGCCGTTCGACCAGCCGCTTTTCCTCGGCGCGGGTCAGGCGCAGCACGCGCAGGTCGGCATCGGGGTCGCTCAGCAGCGCTTCACGCCCGCAGATGCAGGCACCGGGCGGGCATTCCGTGCGGAGAGGGAACGGCGCGTTCATGTCGGGCGCGGACAGGGCAGGGCGGCAGGATTGCAGATTGCGGGGGCGGTGGCTGGCTATGTTAAATCAGGATGCCGGCCAGCGGCGCATGCTCCGGCAGCGAAGGCCGATCCGGTCTATGCTCGCGGCTGCGGTCCGCATGCCCAAGGGGCCGCAAGACAAGAAACCCGCCCCTGCACAGGAGACCCTCCATGGCACTTTCGATGTACGACGTTTCGATCCCTCCGTTTATCCGCGCGCTGGGCAACCTCGACGCGATCCTCGCCAAGGGTGCGGCGCACGCCCAGGCGCAGGGGATGGACCCGGCCGATCTGATCCAGACCCGCCTGATCGCCGACATGGATCCGCTGCCGGCGCAGGTGCAGCGTGCCAGCGATGCCGCCAAGGGCTGCGCCGCGCGGCTGGCCGGGATCGAGGTGCCGTCGTTTGCCGATACCGAAACGACCTTTGCGGAACTGCAGGACCGCATCGGCCGCACCATCGTGTTCCTGGAGCAGATCACGCCGGCGCAGCTGGAAGGCAGCGAGCAGCGCGTGGTCGAACTGAAGCTGCCCCAGGGCCCGCTGCGCTTCGACGGCAAGTCCTACCTGCTTGGCTTTGCCTTGCCCAATTTCTATTTCCACGTGACCACTGCCTACGACATCCTGCGCCACAAGGGCTTGCAGATCGGCAAGCGCGACTACCTCGGGCTGAAGTAGGCACGCAACGGGCCGGCGCGGGCCGGGCCGGCGTGGGCCCGGCGCGAGCGCTGTACATCACCTTTGCCGGGGCGGACCGGGCTGCGGCGGCCAAGCGGAAACCCTGGGGCCTCTGGTATACTTGCGGCACGTCCGGCCCAATGCCGGGCGCAGCCTGCGACAGGCCAGGACAGCCCCACCCGGCAGCACCCGCGCTGCCAGCACAGCCGCCCCGATCGATACGTTTCGGTCCACGTCGAGGGCGCGACCACGCGCCAATGTGACCACGCGGCGCGAGGTCCGGCTCCGGCCCTGCCCATCCTTTACTGAACCCCGGCCAGCAAGTGCTGCCGAACTGCTGCGAACCGCTGTTTACGGTCCGAGAGAGACCCCCACGCATGACTTACGCCGTCAAGGAAATCTTCTATACGCTGCAGGGCGAAGGCGCCAACGCCGGTCGCGCCGCGGTGTTCTGCCGCTTTGCCGGCTGCAACCTGTGGAGCGGCCGCGAGCAGGACCGCGCCAGCGCGGTGTGCCAGTTCTGCGATACGGATTTCGTCGGCACCGATGGCACGCGCGGCGGCAAGTACCGTAGCGCCGGGGAACTGGCCGCGGTGGTCGCGTCGGAGTGGCCGCAAGGCGCCGGCGGCAAGCCGCTGGTGGTCTGCACCGGCGGCGAGCCGCTGCTGCAGCTCGATGCGCCGCTGATCGACGCGCTGCATGCGCAGGGCTTCGAGATCGCGATCGAAACCAACGGCACCATCGCCGTGCCGCCCGGCATCGACTGGGTCTGCGTCAGCCCCAAGATGGGTTCGGAGCTGGTGGTCACGCGCGGCGATGAGCTGAAGGTGGTGATCCCGCAGGAAGGGCAGGACTTTGCCGCATACGAGAAGCTTGATTTCCGCCATTTCCTGGTGCAGGCCATGGACGGTCCGCTGGCGCGCGAAAATACCGCCGCCGCGGTGGCCTTCTGCCAGCGCCACCCGCGCTGGCGGCTGTCGCTGCAGACCCACAAGCTGCTGGGCATTCGCTGAGCGGCAGTGCCGCTGGCCAGCTCCGCGCGAGCCACGAGGCCAGCCATCTGGTCAGCATCAGGCAGGCAATTCAGTCCACAATAGAGGCTTCGGACGCACGCGCGGCGTCCGCTTCAACGCAGGCGGCCGGCACCGGCGCCGGTACACATGAGCAAACAAGTTTCCATCACCCGCCGGCTGGAGTTCGACTCCGGCCACCGCATCCCCAACCACTGCGGGCAGTGCCGCAATATTCACGGCCATCGCTATCGGCTGGACCTGACGCTGTCGGGCGAGGTGCTGCATCGCGAGGGCGCCTCGGATGACGGCATGATCCTGGATTTCGGCGACATCAAGGCGCTCGCCAACGAGCACCTGGTCAGCAAGTGGGACCACGCCTTCCTGATCTACCGCGGCGATACCGCGCTGCTGAACTTCCTGCAATCGATGGAAGGACACAAGACCGTGGTGCTGGACGCGATCCCGACGGTCGAGAACCTGGCCCAGGTGGCCTTCGACATCCTGGCGCCGGTGTTCAAGGACTGCTTCGGCCACCAGCTGCAACTGACCAGGCTGGTGCTGTTCGAAACGCCCAACTGCTGGGCCGAGGTCAGCGCGCCGGTGGTGCTGCCCGCGCAGGACTGAGCGGGCGACGAATGACCCAGCCGCCGCCGCTGCCGCCTTCACCGCCATCGCCACCGCTGCCGCTGCGCGCGCCGCGCGCGCTGCCGGACGATCCGGCGCAAGCCGCCGAGCGCGACGCGCGCTACATGCGCGCCGCGCTCGAAGAGGCCCGCCTGGCCGAAGCCGCGGGCGAGGTGCCGGTGGGTGCGGTGGTGGTCTGGAACGACACCATCATCGCGCGCGGCCACAACCTGCCGATCCGCTCGGTCGATCCGTCGGCGCACGCCGAAATGCAGGCCTTGCGCGCCGCCGCCCAGGTCGTCGGCAACTACCGCATGCCCGAGTGCGAGCTCTACGTGACGCTGGAGCCGTGCGCCATGTGCAGCGGCGCGATCCTGCATGCGCGGCTGCGCCATGTGGTATTCGGGGCCAGCGATCCCAAGACCGGCGCCGCCGGCAGCGTGGTCAACCTGTTCGAGCAGGCCCAGCTCAACCACCAGACCAGCATCACCGGCGGGGTGCTGGCCGACCACTGCGGCCAGATGCTGAAGGATTTCTTCGGCGCCCGCCGCCGCGCGCAGAAGGCTGCACAGAAGGCGGCACGCCAGCCGGCCGCCGGACCCGACCAGAACCACGACACTGAAGCATGAGCACGCCGAACAGCAGGCCGCATACCGAAGTCCGACTGATCGCCTCATCCGGGTATCCGCACGATGTCGCCACCGCCGCGCGCGGCTGTGCCTGGCTCAAGCACCATGGCTACCACATGACCAACCCGGACGTGCTGGCGCGGCGCTACCTGCGCTTCGGCGGCACCGACGCGGAGCGGCTGGCCGACCTGCACGCGATCGGCACCGGCGTGCCGCATGAACTGACGCTGGCGGTGCGCGGCGGGTATGGCATCGCGCGCCTGCTGGCGCAGGTCGACTTTGCCCGCATCGCCGGGCAGGCGCGCGCCAGCGGCACGCCCATCGTCGGCCACAGCGACTTCACCGCGTTCCAGCTGGCCTACCTGGCGGCCACCGGCGGCGTCACCTTTGCCGGACCGATGTTGCTGGCCGACTTTGGCGCCGAGGGCGTCGACGCCTTTATGTGGGAGCACTTCGAAGGCATCCTGCGCAATCCTGCCTACCGCGTCGACATCGCCGCGCCGCAGTCCGGCGGCCAGCCGTTCTCCGGTAGCGTCGACGGCACGCTGTGGGGCGGCAACCTGGCGATGCTGTGCAGCCTGCTGGGCACGCCGTTCATGCCGCAAGTGCAGGGCGGGGTGTTGTTCCTGGAAGACATCAACGAGCCTCCTTACCGGGTCGAGCGCATGCTGGTCCAGCTGCAGCAGGCCGGCGTGCTGGGCGCGCAGCGCGCCATCGTGCTGGGCGATTTCTCCAATTACCGCGTCACCGACTACGACAACGGCTACGACATGGAGGCCGTGGTGGCCTACCTGCGTGAGCAGCTGCCGGTGCCGGTGCTGACCGGCTTGCCGTTCGGGCATTGCGCGCGCAAGCTGACGCTGCCGGTCGGTGCGCAGGTGCGGCTGGCGGCACGCGCCGACGGTTTCAGCATGGCGTTCTCGGGCTACCCGGTGCTGCCACCGCTGGCCTGAGCCAGCGACCCGTAGCCGCGTGCGCCGGTCGCAAGGAATGCGTCCGGATGATAGAATGCGCGGTTATTTCCTGATTTCCTGCCGGGTTCTCGCATGAACCCGGCGTGGCCCGTGCCGCAGCGCCTGCCATGGCCGCCGGAATGCTTCCGGCCCGCGCCGCGGCGCCACCATCTCCAGACAAGGTTCAAGACGTGCTTTCTACCGCAAACATCACCATGCAGTTCGGCCCCAAGCCGTTGTTCGAGAATATCTCGGTCAAGTTCGGCGAGGGCAACCGCTACGGCCTGATCGGCGCGAACGGCTGCGGCAAGTCCACCTTCATGAAGATCCTGGGCGGCGATCTCGAGTCGTCGGCGGGCAACGTCATGCTGGAGCCGGGCATCCGCCTGGGCAAGCTGCGCCAGGACCAGTTTGCCTATGAAGACATGCGCGTGCTCGACGTGGTGATGATGGGCCACACCGAGATGTGGGCCGCCGCGCAGGAGCGCGACGCCATCTACGCCAACCCGGAAGCGACCGACGAAGACTACATGAAGGCCGCCGAGCTCGAGGCCAAGTACGCCGAATACGACGGCTACACCGCCGAGGCGCGCGCCGGCGAACTGCTGCTGGGCGTGGGCATCCCCACCGCGCAGCATCAGGGCCCGATGAGCGACGTGGCGCCGGGCTGGAAGCTGCGCGTGCTGCTGGCGCAGGCCCTGTTCTCGAACCCGGACGTGCTGCTGCTGGACGAGCCCACCAACAACCTCGACATCAACACCATCCGCTGGCTGGAGACCGTGCTCAACGAGCGCAACTCCACCATGATCATCATCTCGCACGATCGCCACTTCCTGAACTCGGTCTGCACCCACATGGCCGACATGGACTACGGCACGCTCAAGGTCTATCCGGGCAACTACGACGAGTACATGGAAGCGTCGATGCAGGCCCGCGAGCGCCAGATGGCCGCCAACGCGCGCGCCAAGGAGCGCATCAGCGAGCTGCAGGACTTCGTGCGCCGCTTCTCGGCCAACAAGTCCAAGGCCCGCCAGGCGACCTCGCGCGCCAAGCAGATCGAGAAGATCAAGGTCGAGGACATCAAGCCGTCGTCGCGCCAGAACCCGTTCATCCGCTTCGAGTTCGAGAAAAAGCTGCACAACCTGGCGGTCGAGGTCGAAGGCATCACCAAGAGCTACGACCGCAAGATCATCAACAACCTGTCGCTGGCGATCCAGGCCGGCGAGCGCGTCGCCATCATCGGCGAGAACGGCGCGGGCAAGACCACGCTGCTGCGCAGCCTGCTGAATGGCGCGGTGCAGACCGGCGTGCAGCGCGGCGTCGAGGTCGACCGCGGCACGGTCAAGTGGGCCGAGAACGCCAACGTCGGCTACATGCCGCAGGACACCTACGAGGAGTTCCCGCAAGACCGCGACGTGATGGACTGGATGAGCCAGTGGACGCAGGCCGGCGACGACGAGACCTCGCTGCGCGGCACGCTGGGCCGCCTGCTGTTCTCGGCCGACGACATCAAGAAGAACGTCAAGGTGCTGTCCGGCGGCGAGAAGGGCCGCATGATCTGGGGCAAGCTGATGCTGGGCCGCCACAACGTGCTGGCGCTGGACGAGCCGACCAACCACATGGACATGGAATCGATCGAGTCGATGCAGATCGCGCTCGACAAGTTCCAGGGCACGCTGATCTTCGTCTCGCATGACCGCGAGTTCGTCAGCGGCCTGGCCACGCGCATCATCGAAGTTCGTACCGACGGCACGCTGACCGACTACCTGGGTACGTACGACGAGTACCTGCAGTCGCAGGGCATCGACGGCTGAGCGCCGCGACCCTATGCATGCCGAAGGCCGCCTCCGGGCGGCCTTTTTGCTGTCTGGCGTGGCGTGTCAGGCGGCGCTGCCGTCGCGGACCTGGTCCAGCTGCGCCATGATGGCGCGGGCGGTGATGTCGCCCCGCGCCTTGAGCAGCGCCGCGTGCAGCGGTTCGCGCAGCGCCATCAGCGCGGGCAGGTCGGCGGCCTTCTCCACCTTCACCTGCAGCATGTAGCCGCGCAGCCCGAGATGCTGCCCGATCACGTCGGTATAGAAATGGTAGAGGCGCTGGTATGCCTGGACCTCGGCGGGCGAGTGGGCCGCGGCTGCACTGGTGGGCGGCGCCGCTACCTCGGTCACCGGCGCATGGCGCATCGCGTAGACCGAGAACAGGTTGGTGTCGGCAGCCGGTGGCGCGACACGCGCGGATTCTTGCGGAGCGGTGGTGGGCGGCTGTGCCGGTTCGGCGACGGCTTCGACCAGCCCGTGGGCCAGCAGCGTTGCCATGGCCTCCGGGCCGATCCCCATGCCCGCCACCTGCGCCAGCAATGCCTGCTCGCGGCGCTCGCCGTTGACCATCAGCAGCAGCGCGCGCAGCTTGTGGTCCAGCTTGCGCGCGCGGCTGCGGATTTCGTCCTGCCCCGCCTCCGTCTTGCGGTAGATCGGATCGACCATGCCTTCGCCCCCTTAGTCTTGTTATGTGCGCGCGCTGTGGCGAGTCTCCCCCGTCCACCAGTCGCGTGTCTCCCGTCTGTCACCCGCGGCCGATTATCGCCAGGTTCTTGTGCCGAGCGGCAGGCGCGGCCGGCGCCATTTTCTGCAGCGCCATAACATGGGCGGGAATCCGCTCTACAATGTGCGTGCACCATAAAAGTAACAAAAAATTGCAATCGCCAATTCACCAAACCGAGAACTGTGGCCATGCAACAACGAGACAAACTCTTCATTAACGGCAAGTGGGTTGCGCCCCACGGCACCGGCAAGATCGATGTCATCCATTCCGCCACCGAAGCGGTGATGGGGACCATTCCGGAAGGCTCGGCCCGCGACGCCGAAGACGCCATCCAGGCCGCGCGCGCCGCCTTCGAGGGCTGGTCGGCAACGCCGCCGGCAGTGCGGGCCGGTTATATCGCCAAGATCGCCGAAGGGCTGAAGGCACGCAGTGAAGAACTGGCGCAACTGATCGCCGGCGAAGTCGGCATGCCGATCAAGCTGGCGCGCGCGATCCAGGTCGGCGGCCCGGTCTACAACTGGGGCCAGGCCGCCCGGCTGGTGGAAGGCTTCCGCTTCGAGGAAGAAGTCGGCAATTCGCTGGTAGTGCGCGAGCCGGTGGGCGTGGTCGGCGCGATCACGCCGTGGAACTATCCGCTCAACCAGATCACGCTGAAGGTCGCGCCGGCGCTGGCTGCAGGCTGCACCGTGGTGCTCAAGCCGTCCGAGGTGGCGCCGCTCAACGCCTTCGTGCTGGCCGAGGTGATCGAGGCCGCGGGGCTGCCGCCGGGCGTGTTCAACCTGGTGACCGGCTACGGCCCGGTGGTGGGCGAGGTGCTGGCGAGCCATCCGGAAGTCGACATGGTGTCGTTCACCGGCTCCACCCGCGCCGGCAAGCGCGTGTCCGAGCTGGCCGCGCAGACCGTCAAGCGCGTCGCGCTGGAGCTGGGCGGCAAGTCGGCATCGGTGATCCTCGACGATGCCGACCTGCCGGCCGCGGTCAAGGGCACCCTCAATGCCTGCTTCCTCAACTCCGGCCAGACCTGCTCGGCGCACACCCGCATGCTGGTGCCGCGGGCGCGCTACGACGAAGTCAAGGCGATCGCGCAGAAGGTGGTGGCAGGCTTTACCGTGGGCGATCCGCTGCAGGAAACCAGCAAGCTGGGCCCGCTGATCTCCGCGGTGCAGAAGGACCGCGTGACCGGCTATATCCGCCGCGGCCTGGAAGAGGGCGCCGAGCTGGTGGCCGGCGGCCCCGAGACCCCGGAAGGGCTGGACCAGGGCTTCTTCGTCAAGCCGACCGTGCTCGGCAACGTCGAGCCGCGCGCGACGGTGGCGCAGGAAGAGATCTTCGGGCCGGTGCTGTCGATCATCTGCTATGACACCGAGGAAGACGCGGTGCGCATCGCCAACGACAGCATCTATGGCCTGGGCGGCGGCGTCTGGTCCGGCGACGAGGCGCGCGCGATCCGCGTGGCGCGCCGCATCCGCACCGGTCAGGTCGATATCAACGGCGGACCGTTCAACATGCAGGCGCCGTTCGGTGGCTTCAAGCAGTCCGGCAATGGGCGCGAAGCCGGCAAGTACGGGCTGGAGGAATTCCTCGAGTACAAGTCGTTGCAGCTGAAGAAGCCAGCCGCCTGACGGGCCCGCGGGCAAGCAGGCCATCAGCGAGGAAATGCCCGGCTGGTCCGGGCATTTTTTCGTGCGGAAAATGCGCGGATAATGCGCGAACAACATGACAAGGACAATGGGGGAGCAACGATGCGCGGGATCGGTAGGCTGGCCAAGTGGCTGGTAGTGCTGCTGGCGCTTGTGGTGGCCGCCGCCGCGGGCGCGTTGGTCTGGTATCGCCACGCGGCGCAGCCGCCGGTCGCGGGCACGGAGGTGCTGGCGGGATTGCGCGAGCCGGTCACGGTGGTGCGCGACGGCCATGGCGTGCCGCATATCCGCGCTGCCAGCAAGGCCGATGCGTGGTTCGCGCTGGGCTACGTGCACGCGCAGGACCGGCTGTGGCAGATGCAGATGAACAAGCGCATCGTCGCCGGCCGCCTGGCGGAAATCCTGGGCCCGTCCGCCGTCGATAACGACAAGTTCCTGCGCACGCTGGGGGTGCGGCGCAACGCCGAGGCCATCTTCGCGCAGGCCTCGCCCGAGGCGCGCACGGCGCTGCAGGCCTATGCCGACGGGGTCAATGCATGGATCGACCAGCGCAAGGGCCCGCTGCCGCCGGAGTTCCTGCTGCTGCGCATCCGGCCGGAGCACTGGGAGCCGGCCGACACGCTGGGCTGGCAGACCATGATGGCATGGGACCTGGGCGGCAACTGGACCCAGGAGACGCTGCGCATGCGGCTGGCGCAGGTGCTGCCGGTGGCCCGCATCAGCGAACTGCTGGCGCCGTATCCGGGCGAGCAGCCGGTACGCACCATGGATTACGGCCACCTGTACCGGCAGCTGGCGCCGCTGGCGAGTGCAATGGCCAGCGTCGGCGACAAGGCCCCGCCGGGCTATGTCGAGGGCATGGGCTCCAACAACTGGGTGGTGTCGGGCGCGCACACGCAATCGGGCAAGCCGATGCTGGCCAACGATCCGCACCTGGGGCTGCAGGCGCCGGCGCTGTGGTACTTCGCGCGCCTGAGCGCGCCCGGGCTCGAGGTGGCCGGCGCGACGCTGCCTGGCATGCCGCTGGTGGTGCTGGGCCACAATGACCGGATCGCCTGGGGGCTGACCAATACCGCGCCGGACGTGCAGGACCTGTATATCGAGCGTGTGCGTCCGGGCAATGACACCCAGTACCAGACGCCGCAGGGATGGGCCGCGTTCGAGACCCGCACCGAGACCATCCGCGTCAAGGGCGCCGCCGACGTGACGATGAAGGTCCGCAGCACGCGCCACGGCCCGGTGATTTCCGATGTGGCCGAGTCGCTCGCCAGCGCCGCGGCGCCGCTGGGCGCGCAATACGTGGTGGCGTTCCAGTGGACCGCGCTGCGCCCGGACGACGGCACCTT
The DNA here is from genome assembly GCF_023952475.1 of Cupriavidus sp. WGlv3. Lineage (GTDB taxonomy): Bacteria > Pseudomonadota > Gammaproteobacteria > Burkholderiales > Burkholderiaceae > Cupriavidus > Cupriavidus phytorum. Next base: position 11,620 of record NZ_JALHRX010000005.1, on the reverse strand, counting down.
CCTGGCGGGGCTGCGGCTGAACCAGGCGCGCGACTGGAACAGCTTCACCGCCGCGCTGCGCGACTTCCATTCGCCGCAGCAGAACATCGTCTATGCCGACGTCGACGGCAATATCGGCTTCTATGCGCCGGGCCGCGTGCCGCTGCGCCGCGCCGACAACGACCTCAAGGGCCTGGCCCCGGCACCCGGCTGGGATGCGCGCTACGACTGGACCGGCTTTATCCCGTTCGAGGCGCTGCCGCACCAGTACAACCCCGCCGGGGGCGTGATCGTGACGGCCAACCAGCGCATCGTCGCGCCCGACTATCCGTACTTCATCACCAGCGAATGGACGGTGCCGTATCGCTTCGACCGCATCCGCACGCTGCTGGCGGCCACGCCCAGGCACAGCTTCGACAGCTTCGCCACGATCCAGAAGGACGTGGTCTCGCTGGCGGTGCGCGATGTCTTGCCGCTGCTGCTGGCCGCGCCGGTCAGCAACGACGCCGCGCGCCCGGCGCGCGAACGCGCCTTGCTGGACGCGTTGCGCCGGTGGGACGGCACCATGGACTCCGCGCGCGCCGAACCGCTGGTGGTTACCGCATGGCTGCGCGAGCTGTCGCGCCGGCTGTTCGAGGAGAAGACCGGCGAGGCGATTTTCGTGCGCCTGTGGGACCAGCGCAACGTGCAGCAGCCCATGCTCAACATCCTGCGCGATCCGCGCCAGCTGGGCGCGTTCTGGTGCGACCGTCCCCATACCGGCCCGGCCGAGAGCTGCGACGATGCCGTGGCCGACGCCTGGACCCAGGCCATCGCGGACCTGTCGCGCCGCTATGGCGACGATCCCGCGCGCTGGCGCTGGGGCGAGGCCCATGCGGCGCGGCTGGAGCACCGGCCATTCGGCAAGGTCGGCTACCTGGCGCCGCTGTTCAACCTGCGTGTGCCGACCGGCGGCGACACCTACACCGTCAACGTCGGCCGGCACAACCTGCGCGACGACAAGGCGCCGTTCGAAAACACCCATGCGGCCAGCGTGCGCGCGCTCTATGACCTGTCCGACCTGGCGGCGTCGCGCTTCATGGACTCCACCGGGCAGTCCGGCAATGCGCTGCTGCCGCGCTACCGCGACTGGATCGGCAAGTGGGCGGCGGTGGAGTACATCACCATGTCGCCGGCGGCAAGCCAGGGTCCGCAGGGCGCGGCAGACGCCCTGGTGCTGGCGCCTGCGACAAAATAGCGCGGGCCGCGGCATGCCGCGCCGGGAAGGTTCTCAAACTGGCGAAGTCATGCCTGGGTCGTCCTCCGGGAGTTGGCGCCAGGCGCTAACATGAGGGCCTTTCTCTCCCTCACTCCCGGCAGGAGCCCCTGATGACAACGCGTACCACCCATGTGATCCAGCACGTCGCCTTCGAGCACGCGGGCGTGATCGGCAACGCCTTGCGTGCGCGCGGGCACACGCTGCGGGTGTTCCAGGCTGGCGTCGACGACCTTGCGCCGATCGCCAGCGAGCCGGCCGACCTGCTGCTGGTGCTCGGCGGCCCCATCGGGGTCTACGAGACCGACGCCTATCCATGGCTGGAGGCGGAAATCGCGCTGATCCGCGAGCGCCTGGCCGCCGGCGGCAAGCTGATCGGCGTCTGCCTGGGCGCGCAGCTGATCGCGCGCGCCGCCGGCGCCAGGGTCTACCCCGGCCCGCGCGAGATCGGCTGGGCGCCGATCACGCCGACGCCGGCCGGACAGGATTCGGCGCTGGCCGAGCTGGCCGCGGCGCAATGGGAAGTCCTGCACTGGCACGGCGACACCTTCGACCTGCCCGCCGGCGCGCAGCTGCTGGCCTCGACCGCGGCGGTACCGAACCAGGCCTATGCCATCGGCAACCAGGTACTGGCACTGCAGTTCCACCCCGAGGTCATGCCGCGCGATATCGAGGCCTGGCTGATCGGCCATACCGTCGAACTGGGCAAGGCCGGCATCGATCCGCGTACCATCCGTGCGCGCACCGCGCAAGTCGGCGCCAACGTGGCGGCGGCGGGGGAGCGCATGTTCGCGCGCTGGCTGGAGCAGGCCGGACTATGAGCCAGCCCGTATCCACCCTGCGCGTGCCGGTCGCCGCGGTCCTGACCGGCGCGGTGCGCCCGTTCGGACCCAAGGGCGTACCCAGCGGCATTGCCAAGGCCGCGACGCGCGCGCGGATCCGCGTGACCACGACCGGGCTCGAGGGCGATGGGCAGGGCGATCCGCGGCATCACGGCGGCCCGGAAAAGGCGCTGCACCACTATGCCTTCGACCACTATCCGGCGTGGCGCATGACGCTGCGGGAACAGGGCGTGCCAGCCGACGGCGTGCTCGACTCGCCTGGCGCCTTCGGTGAGAACCTGAGCACCACCGGCCTGACCGAGGCAGACGTCTGCATCGGCGACCAATTCCGCCTGGGCACGGCGCTGGTCGAGGTGTCGCAGGCGCGCCAGCCGTGCTGGAAGCTCAATCACCGCTTCGGCTATGCAGGCATGTCGCGCGCCGTGCAGCAGAGCCTGCGCACCGGCTGGTACTACCGCGTGCTGGAACCCGGCGACGTGGCCGCGGGCGATGGGCTGGAACTGGCGGCGCGGCCCTGTCCCGGATGGTCGCTGCACCGTCTGCTGCAGGTACTGTATGTCGACCGGCTCGACTATGCCGCGCTGCAGGAAATCGCGGCGCTGGCGCCGCTGGCCGAGAGCTGGCGCAAGCTGGCACGGCAGCGCCTGGAACGGCGTGCAGTCGAAGCGATGGAGCGGCGCCTGTCTGGCGAATGAGGAGGCTACGGGTGAGCGCGGCTCAGCCTTGGCGGAAACGCTTGCCGGTGCCTTCGCGTGTGATGCGTTCCCACACCTGCTGCTTTTCCTCGTCGCTGAAAAATACCCAGTTGCTGACCTCGGCCGCGGTGCGGCCGCAGCCCTGGCACACCTCGTCGAACAAGGTCGAGCAGATGCCGATGCAGGGGCTGTCCGGGCGCTCGGACAGCGTGGAATCCGTGGTGCCGTGGTCCGGTTCGGGGCGGAGCGGGGCGGATTCGGAAGGTGACGGCATGGTGGCGGGAAGGCGGAGCGTGAAACGGCCGCCCATTATATCGGGTGTGCAAGCGCGGCTCGTCCAAGGCCGTGCCGCGGGGCAGGGATTACCTCGGAGGTCATTGAGCCGCAAGGCGACGGCCGTTACGCTGCCTCAAGCCTCGAACCTTCACCGGAGTCCAGCCATGCCCCAGACCATCGCCGCCGTGCCCCTTTCCCAAGACCGCCGCCCAGCCCGCGTCGACCCGCGCATGCGCGCCATGGTCGATAACGTGCTGCTGGGATCTCCGGTGGCGCGCGCCCTCGGCGTGCGGCTGGCAAGCCTGACGCCGGACCATGTCGAGCTGGAGATGCCGTTCCTGCCGACCAACGTGACCCACGGCAGCATCGTGCACGGGGGTGTCATCGCCACGCTGATCGACATCGCCGGCGCGGCCGCGGCGGCGTCGGGCGCCAGTGCCGACGAGGTGAAGGGCGGGGCGACCGGTTCGCTGTCGATCCAGTACCTGGCGCCCGCGCAAGGTGCCGCGCTGCGGGCGGTGGCGTCGGTGGCCCGGCGCGGCCGCCGGCAAGTGGTGACGGACGTCTCCGTGTACGCCGAAGCCGCTGACGAGGGCGTGCTGGTCGCCAGGGCCCTGATGAGCAGCGCCATGTTCTGAGCCGGCGGGCTGGGACCCGCATGGCCCGGTCTCATTAACGCAATTAACCGCCAAGATTACCCCTGCACACCGAGGCGCGCCAGCTGCACTGGCGCGATCCGCTCGCGGCTCAGATATCGCGTCGCGTCTGTGCGGCGGGCCACATACGCGCACGCCCGTGTGTGCATCGGTCATGCATCAGCGGGCCACAACGCTGTCTAAACTGATTTTATGCTCACCACCGGATGCGCAAAAAAAGGCGGTGCAATGCTGCACGCCAACAACATTTATGCATTTAAAGAAAAGCCAAAAAAATTGAAAAAAATCCGGGTCTTTGGGGCAATGGTCTCGAAGGAGGTGTGGCATGAAGACCGTGCAAAAAACTTTCGCGGCGGCAGTGGCGGGTACCTGCTCGCTATGGCTGGCGGTCGTGCCGGCAGGCCCTGCGCGGGCGGCCGTTGAGTGTCCCGAAGCCGGTCCGGCGGTATGTGGAGAAAAGAGCGGCCTGGTTCCGGCGCACAAGGATTTTATCCATGCCACGCTGATATGGAACAAGAAATATTCGACCTGCCCCAACATGCTGGTCTGGATGCGGCCGTCGGAATATAAGCCAAAACATTATCTCAATCCGCCGGTTCCCGGCAGCAATGTATTTCCGGGATTCAACCAGAAATACATCGACCTGGTACAGGGCGGCTTCGGCCTTGGCCAGCTCGACGAGAGCGGCTGGTCGCGCTATGGCCCGGATCTCGAGCGCGAAAACGCGCAGATGCTAGATGTGTGCGGACTGCAGTCGATGATCGATAGCGGCGTGTTCACCAAGAACGCCATCGCCGACCTGACCAGCGCGGAGATCAGCAGCACCGACCGGTTCTTCACGGATGCCGGATTTTCCCGGGGCCTGGGCTATAACCTGTTCTGCAATGGGCATGTTTCCGGCGTGGATGGCCGTATCTACGTGGTGGGACTGCATGACAAAGGCGGCAACAACGGCGGCAGGAAGGTCAACATATTCGACCCGAAAACCGAGGCCTGGGTGCCAAGGCCGATGCCCTGCGTCAGAATCGGCTATGAAATGGACCCGACCGGCGTGCTGTCTCACTGCGATCCGCTCAACGAAAACAACACCGATCCGCCGACGTCGTCAGACCTGAAATATCAGCGCTGGTACCCGACCGCGGTGACCTTGCCGGACGGCAGGATCCTGGTGCTGTCCGGCTCCGACCAGGACACCAGCGTAGGGCCGGCCAACGCCGGCAGCACCAAGGTGCGCCAGGGCGTGCCGGAAGTCTACGACCCCAGGACCGACACGACGGTCGCGCTGGAAAACGCGTGGAAGCAGTTGCCGATGTATCCGCGCGCCTTTGTCGTCCAGACCGGCCCGAACGAGAAGGACTGGAAGGTCGCGGTCACGGCCGAGGTGGTGCCACCGCTGCCGGGCCAGCCGGGCGGCCTCAATATCGGTGGATACGATCCGTTCTTCTACAGCGGCAATACCTATCTGCTCGACGTCCAGGGCGCGCTTGCCGATCCGCTGATCGCCACGCGCGCGCAGAATCACTGGACCTTCGTCGACACCGCCCAGAATGGCCACGACAGCGGCGCCGGCGTGCTGATGGTGACGATTCGCGCGGATGGCACATGGTCGCAGGAGGTCTTCCTGTTCGGCGGCTCGAGCGGGGGCAACACGCCCGACTCGGCAGTGGCGGAAACGATCGATTTTTCCAGCGCGACGCCGAAATGGAAGCCGCTCGCCAGTCTCATCCAGCCGGCCACGCAGAACAATGTGGTGGCGCTGCCGGACGGTAAACTGCTGGTGGTTGGTGGCGCCAGCGGAAGCACGAACAGCCTGCGCTATCAGATGTTCAATCCGGCGGATGGCAGCCGGACCGATCTCGTGTCGTCTCCCGTACCAAGGCACGATCACTCCACCGCGCTGCTGATGCCCAATGGGGTGGTGTGGGTCATGGGCGGCAACCGCGTCAATCTGATTCCGGGATCGCCGCAGACGCAGGCGCAGCGGGATGCCGCCGTCCCGGTGCTCGAGCAGTACAAGCCGCCTTACTTCTTCAAGGGTGCGAAGCCGGTCATCGACAATGCGCCGCCCAGCATCCGCCACGGCAACAAGTTCAAGCTGGAGGTCTCCGGCACGGAGGTGGCATCGGTAACGATGATCCGCACCGGTCCGGTCACGCACAACTGGACCTGGGGCAACCGGTACGTGAAGCTGCCGTTTGCGCAGCAAGGCGGCAAGCTCGAAGTCACCGCGCCGCCGCTGCCGGGGCTGGCGATCGCCGGCGATTACCTGCTTTACGTCGTCGGCAGCAACGGTGCGGTCAGCGACGGCCGGCATCTGGTGCTCAAGCTCATGAGCGACCCTGAGCCGGATTGATGGCGCCCCTCGGCTTCCCGGCCCGGCGGTCGGGAAGCGCCTGAGTTCCGGGATCGACCAGGCCATGGCGCTGGACGACCCCGGTGCTGCCCTGGATCAGTACTTCCAGAACACCTGCTGCAGCGCCTTGCTGTCGTTGGTCTGCGTCAGCGCCAGCGCCATCAGGATGCGCGCCTTCTGCGGCAGCTGGTCGTCGGTGACGATCCAGTCGTACTTGTCGTCGGGCTGCTCGGCGTTGCGCACCACCACGCCGCTGCCGGTGCGCGATGCGCGCACGATCTGCACGCCCTTGGCGCGCGCGGCCTTGAGCGACTCGACCATGTAGTCGCCGACGCTGCCGTTGCCGGTGGCGGCATAGATGATGGCCTTGGCGCCGCTCTTCACCGCCGCGTCGACCGCGGCCGGGTTGGCGTTGCCGTAGGCATAGAGCACGGCCACCTCCGGCAGCTTGTCGATCTTGTCGATGTCCCACTGCGTCTGCAGCGTGTGCGGACGCGCCGGCAGGCGGTAGAACAGGGTGCGGCCTTCCACCACGTAGCCGAGCGGGCCGAACGGCGAGCGGAAGGTCTCGGTCTTGAAGGTGTTGGTCTTGGAGACGTCGCGGCCGGTGTGGATCTCGTCGTTCAGCACCGCCAGCGTGCCCTTGCCCTTGGACGCCGGGTTGGAGGCGACCAGCACGGCGTCATAGAGGTTCAGCGCGCCGTCCGCACCCAGCGCGGTGCCCGGGCGCATCGAGCCGACCACCACCACCGGCTTGTCGCTCTTCAGCGTCAGGTTGAGGAAATAGGCGGTCTCTTCGATGGTGTCGGTGCCATGCGTGATCACGATGCCGTCGACGTCAGGCTGCTTGAGCAGTTCCGACACGCGCTTGGCCAGCTTGAGCAGGCGTTCGTTGTTGAAGCTTTCCGAGCCGATCTGGAAGATCTGCTCGCCCTTGACGTTGGCGACCTTGGAGATTTCCGGCACCGAGGCGATGATCTTGTCGACCGGGACCACGGCGGACTGGTAGGCGGCGGTGTTGGTGGCCGCCGCGCCGGCGCCGGCAATGGTGCCGCCGGTGCCGATGATGACGATGTTGGCCTTGCGGGCTTCGGCCGGGGCCGTGGCAGCGGCGGCGGCAGGCTGGGCCGCGGGCGCGAGCTGGGCGTGGGCGGCGCCGGTGATCAGGCTCGCCGACAGCAGGGCAGCGGCCAGCGTGGTGACGCGGGCGGAATGTTTCATGGTTCTCCTCGGTATCTATACGAACGTGTGGCCCGTACTGGAAGCGGCACGACATACCTTATGGGTGGAATGGTGCCGTCCGTGTTCAGTCGGTGGCTGCCCGCGGCCGGGCCTGTGGTGCAGGGTCCGGTTCAGGCAGCGGCAGAGACTATACGTGAGGAGAAATTCGCGGTGGAAGGGCGGCGCAAGGGTTATGCCGATTCGGCATAAAACCGCCTTTCCCATAACTTCAGGCGCATACATTGCCGGGCCGGCCGAGTGTCGCCGGCACCGGCGTTTTCGCTTGCAACCGGCTCAGAACGCGTCGCCGGGCACACGCACCCAGCCTTCCATCAGCACCCGCGCGCTGCGGCTCATGATGGCCTTCCTGACCACCCATTCGCCGTCGACCTGCTGTGCCTCGGCGCCGACGCGCAGGGTGCCGGACGGATGCCCGAACCGGACCGCGTTGCGTTCGCCGCCGCCGGCCGCCAGGTTGACCAGCGTGCCCGGGATGGCGGCGGCAGTGCCGATCGCCACCGCCGCCGTGCCCATCATGGCGTGGTGCAGCTTGCCCATCGACAGCGCGCGCACCAGCAGGTCGACGTCGGCCGCGGCCACCTGCTTGCCGCTGGAGGCGGTGTAGTCCACCGGCCTGGCCACGAAGGCGACCTTGGGCGTGTGCTGGCGCTTGGCCGCCTCGTCGACGTTCTTGATCAGGCCCATGCGCACCGCGCCATGGGCGCGGATGGTTTCGAACATCGCCAGCGCCCTGGTGTCGCTGTTGATGGCGTCCTGCAACTCGGTGCCGGTGTAGCCGATGCTCTCCGCATTGACGAAGATGGTCGGGATGCCGGCATTGATCATGGTGGCCTTGAGCGTGCCGACTCCCGGGACCTCCAGGTCGTCGACCACGTTGCCGGTCGGGAACATCGCGCCGCCGGCGCCTTCTTCGTCGGCGGCCGGCTCCATGAACTCGAGCTGGACTTCGGCGGCGGGGAAGGTCACGCCGTCCAGTTCGAAATCGCCGGTTTCCTGCACTTCACCGTTGGTGACGGGCACGTGGCCGATGATGGTCTTGCCGATATTGGCCTGCCAGATGCGAACGATGGCGACGCCGTTTTGCGGAATGCGGCTCGGGTCGACCAGGCCGGCGCTGATGGCGAACGGACCGACCGCGGCCGACAGGTTGCCGCAGTTGCCGCTCCAGTCGACAAAGGGCTGGTCGATCGAGACCTGGCCGAACAGGTAGTCGACATCGTGGTCCGGGCGCGTGCTCTTCGACAGGATCACGGTCTTGCTGGTGCTGGAGGTGGCCGCACCCATGCCGTCGATCTGCTTGCCATAGGGATCGGGGCTGCCGATCACACGCAGCAGCAGCGCGTCGCGCGCGGGGCCGGGCACCCGGGCGCGCTCGGGCAGGTCTTGCAGGCGGAAGAACACGCCCTTGCTGGTGCCGCCACGGATGTAGGTGGCGGGGATCTTGATCTGGGGTACGTGGGCCATGGGGAATGAATGTCGTGGTTAGGTATAGGAAGCCGATCGCAGTCGGCACCCCTGGCGGACGCTCCCCTCTCGCGCACGCGGGAGAGGGGAGCAAACAGTCGGCAATGAGTTAAGCCGCCGCCTTGTTCGACTCCAGGAAGTCCTGCGCAAACCGCTGCAGCACGCCGCCAGCCTCGTAGATCGACACTTCCTCGTCGCTGTCGAGACGGCACGTCACCGGCACTTCCACGCGCTCGCCGTTCTTGCGATGCACCACCAGCGTCAGCGTCGCGCGCGGCTGGCGCTCGCCGATCACGTCGTAGGTCTCGGTGCCGTCCAGCCCCAGCGTCAGGCGGTTCACGCCCGGCTTGAACTCCAGCGGCAGCACGCCCATGCCGATCAGGTTGGTGCGGTGGATGCGCTCGAAGCCTTCGGCGACGATGGCCTCCACGCCGGCCAGGCGCACGCCCTTGGCGGCCCAGTCGCGCGACGAGCCCTGGCCATAGTCCGCGCCGGCGATGATGATCAGCGGCTGCTTGCGGTCCATGTAGGTCTCGATCGCTTCCCACATGCGCACGACCTTGCCTTCCGGCTCGATGCGTGCCAGCGAACCCTTCTTGACCTGGCCGTCGACCACGGCCATTTCATTGAGCAGCGTCGGGTTGGCGAAGGTGGCGCGCTGCGCGGTCAGGTGGTCGCCGCGGTGCGTCGCGTACGAGTTGAAGTCCTCTTCCGGCAGGCCCATCTTGGCCAGGTACTCGCCAGCCGCGCTGTTGAGCAGAATGGCGTTGGACGGCGACAGGTGGTCGGTGGTGATGTTGTCGCCCAGCACCGCCAGCGGACGCAGGCCCTGCAGCGTGCGCTCGCCGGCCAGCGCGCCTTCCCAGTAGGGCGGGCGGCGGATATAGGTGCTCTGCGGGCGCCAGTCGTACAGCGGCGCGGCGCTCTCGCCGGTTTCCGCGGTCAGCGCGAACATCGGCTCGTAGACCTTGCGGAACTGCTCGGGCTTGACGCTCTGTTTGACGATGGCGTCGATCTCTTCGTCGCTCGGCCAGATGTCCTTCAGGTAGACCGGCTTGCCGTCCTGGTCGGTGCCCAGCACGTCCTTTTCGATATCGAAGCGGATGGTGCCGGCAATGGCGTAGGCAACCACCAGCGGCGGCGAGGCCAGGAAGGCCTGCTTGGCGTACGGGTGGATGCGGCCGTCGAAGTTGCGATTGCCCGACAGCACCGCGGTGGCGTACAGGTCGCGGTCGATGATCTCCTGCTGGATCTTCGGGTCGAGCGCGCCCGACATGCCGTTGCAGGTGGTGCAGGCAAAGGCGACGATGCCGAAGCCCAGCTTTTCCAGGTCGGGCAGCAGGTTGGCTTCTTCCAGGTACAGCTCGACCGCCTTGGAGCCGGGCGCCAGCGACGACTTGACCCACGGCTTGCGCGCCAGGCCGCGCGCGTTGGCGTTGCGCGCCAGCAGCGCGGCGGCGATCACGTTGCGCGGGTTGCTGGTGTTGGTGCAGCTGGTGATGGCGGCGATGATCACGGCGCCATCGGGCATCAGGCCTTCCGCTTCCTGCGCGCGGGCCTTGTCCAGGTCCACCGCGATGCCGCGCTCGGCCAGCGCAGAGGTCGGCAGGCGCTTGTGCGGGTTGGACGGGCCGGCCATGTTACGCACCACGCTCGACAGGTCGAACTTCAGCACGCGCTCGTATTCGGCGTTCTGCAGCGAATCCGCCCACAGGCCCGCGGCCTTGGCGTACGTTTCGACCAGCTTGAGCTGCTCGTCGGTGCGGCCGGTCAGGCGCAGGTATTCGATGGTCTGCTCGTCAATGAAGAACATCGCGGCAGTGGCGCCGTATTCCGGCGCCATGTTGGAGATGGTGGCACGGTCGCCCAGCGTCAGGCTCGACGCGCCTTCGCCGCGGAACTCCAGGTAGGCGCCGACGACCTTTTCCTTGCGCAGGAATTCGGTCAGGGCCAGCACGATGTCGGTGGCAGTGATGCCGGGCTGGCGCTTGCCGCTCAGCTCTACGCCGACGATATCCGGCAGGCGCATCCACGAGGCGCGGCCGAGCATCACGTTCTCGGCTTCCAGGCCGCCCACGCCGATGGCGATCACGCCCAGCGCGTCGACGTGCGGGGTGTGGCTGTCGGTGCCGACGCAGGTGTCGGGGTAGGCCACGCCCTGGTCAGCGTGGATCACCGGCGACATCTTCTCCAGGTTGATCTGGTGCATGATGCCGTTCCCCGGCGGGATCACGTCGACGTTCTTGAATGCCTTCTTGGTCCAGTCGATGAAGTGGAAACGGTCTTCGTTGCGGCGGTCTTCGATGGCGCGGTTCTTCTCGAACGCTTGCGGATCGAAGCCGCCGCATTCCACCGCCAGCGAGTGGTCGACGATCAGCTGCACCGGCACCACCGGGTTGACCTTGGCGGGGTCGCCGCCCTGGTCGGCAATGGCGTCGCGCAGGCCGGCCAGGTCCACCAGCGCGGTCTGGCCCAGGATGTCGTGGCACACCACGCGTGCCGGGAACCACGGGAAGTCGAGGTCGCGCTTGCGCTCGATCAGCTGCTTCAGCGAATCCGTCAGCGTGGCGGGCTCGCAGCGGCGCACCAGGTTTTCTGCCAGCACGCGCGACGTGTACGGCAGCTTGTCGTAGGCACCCGGCTGGATGGCCTCGATCGCGGCGCGCGCGTCGAAGTAATCCAGCTTGGTGCCCGGTAGCGGTTTGCGGTTTGCAGAATTCATGGTGTAGGGAAATCTATATAAGTATGAAAAAGGGGTAGTGGCCCCGTGTCAGCGACCAACTACCCCCTTTGCCCGCAGGCTCGGATCAAATGCAACCCGCGGGCAAACCGGCAGCCGGTCTTACTTGCGATCCTTG
>NZ_JALHRX010000049.1 GCF_023952475.1 Cupriavidus sp. WGlv3 | reverse complement strand
TGTTTATGGGCCGCTACCCAAAACCGGAACCGGAAAGATTCAGAAGTACCGGCTACGTGAAATCGCTTGCAGCCGCGATGCCATCACTGATCTGGCTCGCTCGCAGTGAATCCGTCCCTCCTTTTATCACCCGATTGCTTCCAACACTTGAGCAGATGACCGTTCTCCGCCGTCGCAGCCATTCGGTAGCCCGCTGGCAAACGTCGGAGAAGGGTCGGAAAGAGCCCACCGGATAGAAAGTGCCAGGTTCTTGCCGCGCTCTGGGCGATTCACGAGGCATGACTCGCTTAAAGGAGAGTGTCAGTATCAATGCAGAAAACCGGCGCTCCAGCCTGCCGAACAGCCAGCCTTACCTGAGAGTGACCTTTGCCTGAAAGCGCGATGATTATCCAGCCGGTTCTTAGACGTTGCGGGAGAGCTTGACCCTGCAACCGGGATAGTTCAGGCAACCCCAGAATGCACCAGCTGGTCCCTTCCGCTCGACCATCTTGATTCCGCAGGCCGCGCATGTCGGCGTGCGATAGTCCCCCCGAAACGCCTGCTTCAGCAGCGTCGCTTGCTTGTACTGATCGAGGGCGCGTATCCGTTCGACAATACCCGCACCATCAAGCAATTGAATGCCGGCTCGCTCCGCCGACTCCTGCACCGGTCGCCCGACATAGCCAGACAACGACCAGAAAACGCCCCGACGCACCTTGTGTTCGTGCATGACACCGGCAAGCGCGCGGACCTGCTCCACCTTCACCGGCTTGCGCCATGCCTTGCATTGGACCACGGCCACGGGACCATCCCGGCCAGCCTTGTACAAGGTTGCGTCGATGCCGCCATCGGGACCGTGGGGCACGGTCTTGACGGTGAATCCCATCGCCTCGTAGTACCCAACACAAAGCAGCTCAAATCGCTTCCACTCCAGCTGCTGGAGGGCATCGAGCGTCCAGCTATTGATTTCCGGCTTTTCCGCTAAGGCGGCTGTCCGCGGCGGCGGGCCGACGTCCTCCCTGGACCCCATGGATTCACCGGAGGATTGGGATGACTTCCACCGCGACGACGATCGACTCGTGCGAGAACTCCGAGCCCTCACGGGGATTTCTTGCTGCCCTGCCCTTTCCCTACGCCGCGCACGGATGTATGACAGCACACCCAGAAAGCCGAACATGGCGGCAGGCATCCAAGCTAACGACTGGCTTAACACCGCAATGCCCGTCAACAATGGGCTCGATCCGAATATCGCTGGGACGACCCCGCGCAACACGATGTAGGCACCCACTGCGAGCGCTGCAGATACCCACCACGGCGCATCGATCAATATCTCGCTAAGCGACGGCTCCTTCCTTCTGCGACCCATTTCTCTACCTGTTGTTGTTATCCACTGCAGCCCGCGCCATCCCCCTACCGGCAAATCTACCCGATCTGACACGCACAACGGGTTGCAACGAGCCAACACCCCACCGACTACGGGTGGCAGAGCCGCCAGCCCCTACCCGGTAACTTCGCGAACTCCCGCCATAGTTTCGCTTGACGGCATCCCTTAAACTGCATCCTTCGCGCAACATCACACAAAAACCATGAGAAAAGCAGGTCGGGTCAAGACGTGGCATGCAGACAAGGGCTTTGGTTTTATCAACGTCCACGCGGACACGGATGTGTTTTTTCACATCACCGCCCTACAAACGCGTGCCGTGACGCCAACGTCTGGCGACCGCGTGAGCTTCGAACTCGGCAAAGGCCGGGACGGCAGGCCACAAGCCTTGAACGTTGCCATCGTCGGCGCAACGAAGGCGCGGTCGGACACGAGTCTTTGGCCGGTGTTCGCGGGTCTCGCGGCGTTGGGCCTCATCGCCGGCGGCGCCCTGATGGGTTATTTTCCACACCAGGCCGGCCTGGTCAGCCTCGTGACGAGCCTCATCACGTTCTTCGCCTATGGCGACGACAAGACGCGGGCCAGCCGGAATACGTGGCGCACGCCTGAGACCACCCTGCACCTGCTGGCGCTCTGCGGCGGTTGGCCGGGCGCGCTCGCCGCCCAGCACCTGCTGCGACACAAGAATCGCAAGCGGGCGTTTCAGGCGATGTTCTGGGGCACTGTCGTCGTGAACATTGGCGCGATGGTGCTTTGGCGAGCCGTCATGGCGGCCTGAGAAAGGGAAAGCCGAAGGCCGCGGTGAGCCATGTCCCGGCAAATTGCGGCTTACGGGCGTTATGTCGAATGTGCCGTGACAGACTTTCCGGGGTGAAAGCCGTCGCCGGCTTGCACGACCTTGTTCCAAGCCCGGTGCAGCATCTTCTTGCTGAGGCATCTGCCCTGCCGTATACGTATATGATCGTCGCCGGCTTGCCACGACGTCTGGGGGCCGAGCATCGGTCGCCGGGACGGACTGGCTACCTGCACGGGGATTCAGATTGCCAAACTGTACTGCGTTAGGATCAACACCGTTTGCGTCAGGCCTTGCGCCGAAAGGGTGGTCAAATACTCCGAAGGAGACTTCGGTGGATTCTTCAGAGATGCACGGTGGTCCGCCACTGCCGCTAGGACCTTCCCTGCATTCAGATCAAAGAGGTCCACGACGAAATCGTCCGGGTGGATCGCTTCGACGTTGAACTCCTTGAGCGCTGCTTCCGGAAAGTCCTTCATATTGAAGGTGATGATTGCCTCCGAGCCGCTATGAATTGCGGCCGCGACCACATGTCGATCGTCAGGGTCAGGCAACTCAATGGACTCAATAAGGTGTTCATAGCCGAAAACTAGCGAATCGCGAACGCTTCGGTTCATCAGTTCGCGCGTGCCTGCAAGACGATCCGCGGAAAGCTCCGGCCGCCGCGCGAGGAGGTTGCGAACCCACTCGTCATGAATTTGATTCGTCCATTTTGCACGGTACAGGTCGGTCAGCGCGAGCCGCATCAGCAGATCGCGCAGCGGAGCAGGATAGAGAACGCAAGCATCGTAGACGACAGCGAAGTTGGAGGTCATGCTCAATAGCCCATGTCCAACTCTTGGGCCTGCGCTGCGAGTTCGTCTAGTGCCTTGCGTCGCTCGTCATCAATGCGCTGCTTGTAGCTGACAACGTCCTGGTAGAGGACGCGCCGATGCGTGTTGACTTTACGGAACGGAATCTCGCCCTTCTCCAGAAGTTGAACCAAGTATGGGCGAGAGACGTTAAGCAGGTCCGCCGCCTCTTGCGTCGTCAGCTCGGCGTGAATTGGAATGATGGAGACGGCGTTCCCTTGGCCGATTTCGGCGAGAACCTCGACGAGAAGCCTCAGAGCAGAGGTGGGCAATGTGACACTATGCAACTCGCCCTTGTCAGTCTTGAAATCGAATTGCTGCGTATCGGATCGGCTGTCCAGTGCCACCGCCAGGCTACGGCTCGATTCCCGAGCGATAGCGCTTTCGTCTGCCGAAGGCAGCGTCGTGTTAGTGATGGTTGCGTGCATGGAAGTCCCCGGATCGTACGTGTGACGGTATGATAATTCGAAATAATCGAATTCGTAATATCCGAAACGGTGAAAACTCAGCGAAGAGGATTTTTAGCAACGTGCGCGCGTAAGAACTTGTGCTTTTTTATGCACAAACGCACGGTGCTGTGTGCACAGCAGAGGAAAGGTGCAGACGCATGGGACCCCCCCGTGGGAGGTTGCGCAATAGACAAGCGCGAGGCGGCGTCATACGAGTGATACGGGCTAGTTATCGAACCTTATCGCAGCTTTCGTGCAATGTCCGCCGTCACCCACGTCCCAGCCCCAGCGCGGGTCGATGGCGCGGTCGCCACTGAGGAGACCGCGCCCCGCTGCTCGGCGCGCTACTTGGGCGAGCACGCGCCCCGCCGGCACGCCGCCTTCAGCTCGGCGATCTCATCGTGATGGGTATCGGTTTGGACGCGCGTGAGAAGGCGTACGCTGCCGGCGTCGATCCGCAACGCATCCACTTCCAGGTATTTTCCCGAGCCGGCGGTGAGCTTGGAGAGAACCAGCGCCTGGATGCCGTCGCCGGTGATGTCGGCGAACTTCGCGCGCAGCTTACCGTCATCTCGAAAGATGGTGCCATTGCGCGAGAATACCGCGCCGGCGTCGAAATGCAGGAGCTGCGCATCCTTGAACACGGCGACGCTGTAGCTGCCCATCGAGGCCGCTTCCAGATCGCCCTCGGACAGCACAGCCACCCGCTGGTCCGGCAGCGTGATCGCGACACCATCCTTCGCCATCGCAGGCAGGCCCGCGAACCCGACCGAGGCGGCGGCGCAACAGATCAGAACGCCCTTCTTCACAGAATCCTCCTTAGGCATGGCTCAGGGTCATGCTCGGCATTGCACACTCAGCCGAACGAAGAATCAAGAGGCGTGCGGGACGGGCGCGTGCGCGCGGACTCTGGTAAAGGCGCTGCGGGGCGCCAAGTAGCACTCATGGCATGGCTGCCTCTATCCAGATTACGCCGACTGGAAAGCCTGGGCTGGGATCTGGTACTGAGGCCAGCGCCGAAGAGGCCAAGCTCGTTGACAAACTGGAGGAGTTCATCGTCTACCTGGACAACAGTCGGAGCTGCATCGTAGTGAACTACGGTGACCGCTATCGGCATGAGGAGCCCATTGCATCAGGGTTCGTCGAGTCTGCCGTCAACCAGGTGGCCAGCAAGCGATTCGTGAAACGGCAGCAGATGGCTTGGCGGCCCCGGTTCGCGCACAACCTGCTACAAATCCGGACAGCTATGCTCAATGACCAACTCCGATCGTACATTGAACGATGGTACCCCTTCATCGCCGGAGAAAAGATCGCCGCAATCCAGGCCGCCACTCGAATCGATGGAAATCCGGTAACGGACCGTCGCAGCTGGAGTGAGCCTTATCTCCCTCTCCTTCAAGCCACCGAGACACATGGCCGAAGTCTGGGCGCCAAGAATGATCGCCCCCGGTTTGGCGTAGAACCGCGCCACCTCACCGGATCTGAGTCGGCCAACTTCCTTCCCATCGACTGACAGGACGGTATCGCAAGCGCTGCCGTAGAACCCTTGGTCCCGGGTCACGACCAGCGTTGCAAACTCGCCGGGTGGCGGCGTTTGCAATCCGCTAAGCCGCTCGGAAGGTGCTGGCGCCGCCTGACTTGCGGCTATCGGCGTGGTCGAGCATGCGGAAACCAGCATGGTCACCACGCAGGCAGAGACGATTGTGCTTCGGATTAACACGTGGCCCTCCAGAAGGCTGCGACGCAATGCGTGCAGGAACTAGGCGACGATTGCGGGTCGGCTCAGAATTTGTGCCGGATACCCAAGGCGACGCCGAACATATTGCTCTGCCCGTTGCCCAGCACATAGCTGTTACCCAGCGACAGACTGTTGGCAAAGACGGTCGCGAGCGAGTCAAGCATCAAGCCGGCGTTCTTGGCATAGGCAGTGGTCACGTAGACATCGGTACGCTTGGACAGCGAGTAGTCGGCCACGAAGGAGATCTGCCACGGATTGGCCACGCTTGTATTGCCGTAAAGGTTCTTGAGATCGTCGTAGTTGTACTCGAGCGTGAGTGCCAGCGCCGGCGTGACCTGATAGTTGGCGCCGACCCAGTAGAAGTCATCGCGCTGGATCAGGGCATCGGCCGCATTCCTGTTCTGGCCCCAACGGTAGCCGCCCATGATCTTGGCCGGGCCGAAGGCATAGCTGGCGCCTACCGCGGCTTTCTTGATGGTGCCGGTGCCGGTGCCGATGGTGGGATTCCACTGGTCATAGCCCGCGGTCGCGGCGAACGGGCCGAACGTGTAAGCCAGCGCCCCGCCATAGGCGGTGTCGCGCCGGAACTGCCCCGGGACTTCGCCATTGCCGCCGATCGGAATGGGGAATCCTACCGAGGCGGGCAAGGCCACCCCGACGCCGAAGGACCAGTGCGCGAGCGCCGTCAGTCCCCCGAACTTCCCGGTGTACTTGACGGTGTTGTCCGCGCGGTAATTGGGGCCGGATTGCATGACGACCGGCTCATACTGCGTGGCATAGGCGGTCGGAGAGAAGTTGGCCAGGGCCTCGAACATCGAGGTGTATTGCCGGCCAAGGCTGACCATGCCAAGACGGCTGCTTTGGACGCCCACGTATGCCTGGCGGCCGAACAGACGGCCGCTTTGCTGCGACAAGCCGTTGTCGATGCCGAAGCCGCTTTCCAGCACGAAGAGGGCCTTGATGCCGCCACCCAGGTCTTCGTTGCCGCGCAGGCCCCAGCGGGAGCCGGATAGCCCTCCCGAAGTCAGACGGTAGGCATCGTTGGCCGGTCCCGGATTAAAACCATTGGCGGCCGTCGGCACGACGCCGGCGTGGTTGACGTATTCCACGTTGGCGTCGATCACGCCGTACAGCGTGACGCTTGACTGCGCAACGGTTGCCAGTGGCCATCCAAGCAATGACATCAAGGCCATTCTTTTCAGTGCCATGCCCGCTCTCCTCTCGTTCTTTTTTGTTGGTGGTTCAACCACGGCTTCAGTCGCTGCATGGCTGACCTTACGGCATGCTGCCAGGCAACCTGTTCGAGCATAGGAGCGTAATACGCTCTCCGCCAACATTCGATGACTGGAAACGCTCGAAACGGAAAAACAGTGTCGGCCGGTTGCAACAGTCGCCAGTGAAGCGCTCCCGGTGCGGAGCGCCTAGAATGCTGGTGAGCCAAGGCTCACAGGAGTTTGATCAGAAGTCGTTTTGGTGTCTGAAGTCCAAACACACATAACGTATCGAGGAGAACGACATGTCCGCATGCAAATTGCCCGCATTTGGTTTCGCAGTCCTGATGGCACTGACTTCGATAGGCGCGGCCGCCCAGACACCCCAGGGATCGCAACCGGGTGCGGCGCCATCCGACGTTCCCGCAGCGCCCCCGACTACGGCCCAGGCCAAGGCTTTTATCGCCGAGCGCTTCAAGGCGGCCGATGCCAACCATAATGGCAAGCTGACTCGTGACGAGGCTCAGGCGGGAATGCCAAAGGTCTACGAAAACTTCGACAAGATCGACGTGAAAAAGCAGGGTTACGTCACCGAGCGCCAGATCGGTGCCTACTGGATGAAGAAAACCAAGGACCAGATGCAGAAGGAAGATCCGATCTGGAACTGAAGGCGCTACGGATTCTTTTTAGCCGCAGAGGATGATGGAGCGGGAGAATTCGAGCCGTATCTTCCGCCCGCGGTGGTCCCGCATGCACCGAATCGATACTAAGATAAGAAACGCCCCCGACCTGCAAGGCAACGGCAACCGCAACCGCTTTAGGGAGACCGCTAGTCCCGGCTCAGCCCACGGCATTGGCGTCGCAGGACAGCTACGCTGCTGGCGGGCACGGCGGTCGACCGATACGGCTCTTTAGTACTTGGTGTCCCGCTTTTCCTGACGGCCCTCCTGCTTCGTGTCGCGCTTGTCCTGCCGGCACTCAGCGTTGCTCTTCTGATTTTCAGCCCGGCAGTCGACCTTTCCCGAACGCGCCTGCTGTTTGGCTGCCTGGTTTGCGTCTCTGCCTTGTTGACGCTGCTGCGACTGCTCGGTTGCCGGGGCAGCGCCCGATAGCGCCAGAAGACCGGCCACGGCCAGCACCCTGCCGGTCTGGCTCCAACGTCCGTTTTTCGATTCGACCATTTTCACACTCCTCCTTGCTTGGTCAGGATGACGCTCTGCTCTACTGCCAGGCCGCATTCGCATGCTCGTGTCGAGCAGACTTACGCAGCCTCTGTGAAAATTGATCATCCCTCGCTACCATTCCATATTGGCACATGACCGGCGACAAGGACGAATGGGATGCGGACATCATTCGTCAGAATAAAGGTTGGGCCGCATCAGGTGCTAGCCATAATGCAATCGGCAGGGAATCCGACATCTGAGGGCTATTTCGTTATAGCGGCCGGCAAGGCGAACCCAGGCGGGGCCTTAGCCCAAGGGTAACCCTTCGACGCCATGTTATAGCCAGTGTCATAGAGCGCTCGCATGTAATCGGTGTCGAACTCTTCCTTGTGGGGCGCCTTGAAACTCGCCGGGATGAAGGCAAGATTGAAATCAACACCATCACGCTCTGCAGTCGCATAAATGCGGTAAAGGTCGCCGATACCCTGGCTTTGAATCAACGAAGCGACCGCGCGAGAGGCAATGCTCATTGTGGAGCGCTCAACTTGCGCCCAATCCGCATCGAGTCTGGCGTTGCGGATCACATAGAGTTTGCGCTCCCGCTTGACTCCGACCGACGCCGCCTCGTCGTTGATGCGTATCCCAGCCGGATAAGCGAATACCTGTGCGACGATTCCCCCGTCAACGTGCATTTCTTGATAGGGCTTTCCGTCGACTACGACGTCGACCATCATCGGTGGGAAGCCGCCCGGGATCGAAGC
Source organism: Cupriavidus sp. WGlv3 (assembly GCF_023952475.1). Taxonomy (GTDB): domain Bacteria; phylum Pseudomonadota; class Gammaproteobacteria; order Burkholderiales; family Burkholderiaceae; genus Cupriavidus; species Cupriavidus phytorum. Next base: position 621 of record NZ_JALHRX010000049.1, on the reverse strand, counting down.
TGACGCCACCATGACCTTTACGAACAGATCTAATGCCTTGGGGCCACCATAGCTTGCGATCTTACCCATGTCCCAGATGATTGCGCGCCTTGCATCAAGGTCGGCAGTGGCGACCAACAGCATGCGACCTTTTGCGTACTCCGCTGCAATCTCTTTCAGGAAGGCCTCCGTCACGGATTTTCGCGTCAGCCTTAGCAACGGCGCATTATCCGCCATGCCATCGCTCAGCACGCCTGCCAGAAAGCTACGCGGTTCCAAGACGTCTTTCGGGGAAATTGTCGTGTAGACCTCTTTCAGAGTCCCGTCGTACTTCGGCCCGAGGAAAGCGAAAGGGGCTATCAGGGCCCCGGTACTGATGCCGGTGACGAGCTTGAACTCCGGTCGCGTCCCAGTTGCGGTCCACGCATTCAGAAGGCCAGCGGCAAATGCACCATTGTCGCCACCACCAGAAATCGCGACGAACACCGCCGGTGGCATCGGGCCTTTGTGTCCCTGCCGCGCAAGGTAATCCCGTTCTCGTCTCAGTGCCTCGAAAGCCGCTTCAGTGAATTCGGGAATGTCAATCCCTGCTGTGTAGCGTACCCCGGGCATGCCAGGGATTTCAGCTCTCGCTGTTACGTC
>NZ_JALHRX010000048.1 GCF_023952475.1 Cupriavidus sp. WGlv3 | reverse complement strand
CTAAGGTTTAGCAAAAAATTTCGCTGCGTGCCGAACTCCCAGATCGAATATGAATCTGATTCGAATCCTGGGAGATTTGAGGAACTTGCGGATGAGCACACCGGACTTCTTTCGCAGCCGCCTGGACGGGATGACTGATCTTCGGCATCCGCTGGCAGTGCTGGCGAGCCGGATGCCGTGGAACAGCATTGAGGCAGCCTTGGCGCCAGTGCTTGCGCGCAAGGCGAAGGATGGCAGCAACGTGGTCGGCGAGGACTTGTTCGGACCGATGTTGGCGGTGGCTGGTGCAGGCATCAGTGCCGCAGGCCGGCCTCGCCTTCCGATCCGGCTGATGGTCGGGCTGCTCTACCTCAAGCATGCCTTCAACGAGAGCGACGAGTCGGTGTGCGAGCGCTGGGCGGAGAACGTGTACTGGCAGTACTTCTGCGGCGAGGAGTACTTCCAGATGCGGCTGCCGTGTGACCCGACCAACTTCGTGCGTTTCCGGCAGGCTCTGGGTGAGGCTGGCGTCGAGGAACTGCTGGCCACCACGATTGCTGCCGCCGTGCAAATGAACGTGATCAAACCGGCTGAGTTCGAACGGGTCGTCGTCGACACCACGGTGCAAGAGAAGGCCATTGCCTATCCGACCGACAGCCGTCTGCTGGAGGTAGCGCGGGCCAAGGTGGTGCAACTGGCCAAACGCGCCGGCATCGAGTTCAAGCAGACCTTTGGCAGGGAAGGCAAGTCGTTGCGATTTCGTGCGGGTGGTTATGCGCATGCCAAGCAGTTCAAACTGCTGAGAACCGTGCTCAAGCGTCAGCGCACCGTGCTCGGCCGCGTACTACGGGACATCGAACACAAGATGACGGCGCTTGCCGAGGACCAGCAAGAGCGTCTGCGTCCCTGGCTCGAACGTGCCCGACGCATTGCGCAGCAACGCGTCAAGGACAAGAACAAGCTCTACGCCCTGCACGCACCCGAGGTGAAGTGTGTCGCCAAGGGCAAAGCCCCCCAGCCGTATGAGTTCGGTGTGAAGGTGAGTTTGGCAATCACTGCCAATCAGGGACTCATCGTCGGTGCTCGCAGCTTTCCTGGCAATCCTTACGATGGTCACACACTACACATCCAACTCGAGCAAACCGCTATCCTGCTTCAGGACCTGCCGGGATCGCGCAAGCCCCACACTGCTATCGTTGACCTCGGTTATCGCGGGGTCGATGCCGAAGTGACGCCGGTGAAGGTGATTCACCGCGGCAGAATCAAAACCATGAATCGTCGCCAGCGCAGAATGCTTAAACGTCGCCAGGCGGTCGAGCCTGTCATCGGCCATGTCAAAGCGGATCACGGCATGCGTCAGGGCGAAATCGGTAACGCCGTCCCCTATCCTCTGTGCCGCAGGCTTCAATCTCCGTTGGCTGCCGCGAGCAATTGCCCGCCTGGGCATCCGCGGGCGTTCTTTTTTTTCGTCTTGACTCTGCTCACAGGTATGGCTCGATCCGCCAGGAATGCAGCCAATCGACCTTGCCCGCATTGCCGCAGTCAACCGATGGGGCGACCAGAATCATCCACCCTCCAGCCACGCTGGGCCCTCAGACTGAATTTTTCAGGTCCGACTATAGAATCCGTGTGGCCGCCTGTGCTGCAATAAATGATGGGCTGGTTTGCTCGTGCGAATATTCGGTGCATTTTTTCTGAGTTTATTCAGCATGGCGGAGGCGTGCCTAAGGGCATGACCAGATTTGCGTGTTTGACGCTGGGTGTCAACATACTTGGAGGTGATAAAGCTCAAATGATCAGCTATCGAAGGCGTAATGGGCGCCATCTTTCAGGCAAAGCGACAGTGCTTGCTATTGCTATCTCCATTGGCTACCTATATGGCTGCGCGGGCTCGCGGTCGGCATCAGATGCTGCCAGAACACCGGAGGCTTTTCTCGCAGCGATCAATAACGTCATTGAGCATGGCGATTTAACAAATAGCGAACTATTGGCGGAAAGCTTTCGACTGAAATTTAGCCACGGAGAGCCGCATCAAGCCTTTCATCCGAAAACTAATGAGTTAATTGGAATCCGACGGGATTTCAAGATCGCATCGGCGTCTCAAGAAACTTTTCTTTATTCAACAACTCCCAGCGCGTCATATGGAACCCTTGCGCCGAGTGATGGAGGGCTGCCGAGGGTGTCATTTGGTGATTATCTTGATCGAAATAATATATGTATAACTCGTGGCGTGCTCTTTGATAAATTCGGTCGAGGTATATCACATAGAAATTATGATCACCCGGGTGAGGACTATTTTTATGGATTCAATTACAAGGAGAATTGGATTGAGTTGATAGTTGGCTTCTCTACGATTGACTGTGCAACAAATATCAGTTTATTTCAAAACAGGAAAATGGTTGAGTTACCATGACAAGTAATCAGATTATCACGGGCAATGAATCAATGTGGGGTAACGTCCGACTCTCAACGAGTCAGATTGCACTTATAAACAAGAGTCCAACTCTTGTGTCCCAGCTATTGGATTACCAGGCGGCAGTTGCTGCGGGATCATTGAACCCAATTGTTCAAGGGCCCGATGGCAGCATGTTCTTCAAGGAAGGGGGAGGAATTACGTTTGCTAGCAATTGGAAAACTTGGCCGGATGGCGAGGTCATCGGTAGCTTGGCCCATGAGATCGGTCATTTCGCGAATGTGAAAGCCGACACTGACTTCAAATCGGCGTATGCAGTTCCGTCCAGTAGTCCAGACGCCTATGCGATGAGCGCCATGGTCGGCCTGCATCAAGAGGGCGAAGCAGTCTATAACAACTGGGTGGTTCAGCGGGAGATTCTGAGCAATAATGGTCCGCAGATTTATTTGGCGGGCGAGTATAAGGCGAATCCTGATGGTAGCGTTAGTAGTACCGGGCTTCAGTCGTTACTTGATACGCAACATGCCACGGATATTCGCTCCAGTAGCCTTATCGGTTCTGATCGGCAGATTCTGATTGATAGTGCAATGGGCGTCTATGCGACCTTGCCGAACAGTGTTAACTGGCAGGCCTACTTCAATTATTACGGCGCAGCCAGTGGCGCACAGGCTCCCGCGCCTGGAACCCTTCAATCGGTCACCTTTACGAACAACAACGCGACCAATCAGATTGGTTCGATGTCGGAGAACTACTCATCCGGTAATACGATCCAGGTAAAGTTCACTGGAACAGCGCCGAGCACGTCGACCGTTACGAATCCATCTGGCAATCTGCTTACCGAAAATGTCTATACTAGTGCGACGGTCAATGCGAATAATGCAACCGTTAATCTTCTGAATGGCGCCACCGCTACAGTGAACGGCACTGGCAACACCATTAACGCCGGCAATAATGTCACGGTCACGGCGAACGGTACAAACAACACCATCAACACCGGTGCCAATGACCTAGTCTGCACCAGCAACAACGTCTTCAATGTGGGCGCCAACGTGGCAACGTGGCAGACCCTCAAGGTGTGGGGTGATACGACAGGCACCGGCCAGTTCCAGAGCGGGCAACTGTACACCCTCGACCAATTGGGTATTGCAGGGATCAACCTGGATGCCACGCACATCAGCCAGGACAGCAACGGCAACACCATCCTGGATGACGGCACGTACACGCGCGCCGATGGCACCACGGGCGACATTGCCGGGGTCAATCTGATGTTCAATCCGGGCAACGGCCAGACGCCTAGCGCGGCGGATACCTTCGCCCAAAAACAAGTGAATCAGTTGATTCAGGCAATGGCCGCGTATGCGCCGGACGCAGCCGGTAGCATCGTTGCGCAGGCGCTGCCCCAGGATCAAACCACACTGCAACTGGCGGCTCATTGATACGTCACCCCGACGGTAGCAGACGGCGCCCTTGCGAGGGCGCCGGTTTTTCTACGCTTGTCGATAGCCACCCCGTCTAACAAGAACAATTTCGCACTGATCCATGGGTTCGAACGAAAACCTGGCGCGTCTCGACGATGCCGGCTTGGCTGCGCTCGTGCTCATCGCACGATTTCATGGCATTGCTACGGATGCCGCGCAAATCCGCCATGCCGCCGCGCTCGGTGGCGAGTCCTTCTCTGAGGCCGATCTGGTATTAGCCGCTCGTGGCATGGGCCTGAAAGCCCGAGCAGTGGCGCTGGTGGCAGATCGGCTTGGCAAGACCCCATTCCCGGCCTTGGTGCTGGACAGTGCGGGCCGGCATTTCATTCTCGCCGGTTCCGATGGCAAGACCGCGCTGATACTGGAGCCCGGCATGTCGGCGCCCGCACCCAAGCCGATCGAAGAGATAGTGGCGCGTACGAGCGGGCGCATCCTGCTTTTCACCTCGCGCGCCTCCCTGGCAGGCGAGCTGGCTCGCTTCGATTTCTCATGGTTTATCCCGGCGGTGGTCAAGTACCGCCGCCTGCTGCTGGAAGTGCTCGGCGTTTCGATGGCGCTGCAACTGTTCGGGCTGGTGTCGCCACTGATGTTCCAGGTGGTGATGGACAAGGTGCTGGTGAACCGCACCTATAGCACCCTCAACGTGGTGTGCCTGGCGCTCCTTGTCAGCTCGGTATTTGAGGTGTTGCTCACGGGCCTGCGCAACCATGTATTCGCGCACACGACCAACCGTATCGACGTGGAACTGGGCGCGCGCCTGTTTCGCCATCTTGTAGCCTTGCCACTCGCCTATTTCGGCGCGCGGCGTGTGGGCGACACCGTGGCACGCGTGCGGGAGTTGGAAAGCATTCGAAATTTCCTGACCGGCCAGGCGCTGACCGCGCTCATCGATCTGGTGTTCTCTGTGGTGTTCCTCGCTGTCATGTGCCTGTACAGCGTCTGGCTCACGCTGATGGTGGTTCTGTCCTTGCCGCTCTACGGTGCGATTTCCGCCTTCATTACGCCGTTGCTGCGCAAGCGCCTGAACGACAAGTTCGCCCGTGGCGCGGATAACCAATCGTTCCTCGTGGAATCGGTGTCCGGGATCGAAACGGTCAAGGCCATGGCCGTGGAGCCGCAGTTCGTCAAACGCTGGGAAACCCAGCTCGCGGCATACGTCGCGGCGGGCTTCCGTGTGACCTCACTCGGCAACGTCGGGCAGCAGGCGATTCAATTGGTGGGGAAGCTGGTGACGCTCGGCACGCTGTTTTTTGGAGCCAAGCTCGTCATCGACGGCAAGCTGACCGTGGGCGCGCTGATCGCCTTCAACATGATGTCGCAGCGCGTGAGCGCCCCGGTGCTGCGCCTCGCGCAACTGTGGCAGGATTTTCAGCAAGTCGGTATATCCATGAGCCGCCTCGGCGACATCTTGAATACGCGCACGGAGCTGGCGCAAAGCCGGCAAACGCCGCCGTCCATCAAGGGCAGCATCGTGTTCGAGAACATCCGCTTCCGCTATCGCGCGGACGGCCCGCCGATCCTCGATGGCGTGAGCCTGGGGATCACCACCGGCCACGTCGTGGGTATTGTCGGGCGCTCGGGCTCAGGCAAGAGCACGCTCACCAAACTGCTACAGCGACTCTATCTGCCGGAGCAGGGCGCGGTGCGTATAGATGGCATCGACCTCGCGCTGGCCGATCCCTCCTGGCTGCGCCGCCAGATCGGCGTGGTGTTGCAGGAGAACCTGCTGTTCAATCGCTCGATCCGCGACAACATTTCGCTCACCGATCCCGGCGCCCCGCTGGAGGCAGTCATGCAAGCGGCGAAGCTGGCGGGAGCGCACGATTTTATCTGCGACATGCCGGAAGGGTACGACACGGTGGTCGGTGAACACGGCGGCAACCTTTCGGGCGGCCAGCGGCAGCGCCTGGCGATTGCACGGGCGCTGCTGACCAATCCGCGCGTGCTGGTGTTCGACGAAGCCACCAGTGCGCTCGATTTCGAGACCGAGCGAATTATCCAAAACAATATGAAGGCCATCTGCGCCGGACGCACGGTGATCATCATCGCCCACCGGCTCACCGCCGTGCGCCACGCCGACCAGATCATTGCCATGGACGGCGGCCGTATCGTGGAACGGGGCAGGCATGAGGAGTTGCTGGCACTGGGTGGCTACTATGCCCATCTCGTCTCGTTACAGGACAGCGGACTATGAGTACCCCCGGCGTATCCCAATGGGCGGCGCTGCGTGAGCCGCTGCGCCGCTACGCCAGCGTATTCCGGGCGGCCTGGCACATCCGTCGCGAGTTGGACGCGCCCAGTCGGACCCCGCACGAACTGGCATTTCTCCCCGCCCATCTGGAATTGGCGGAAACGCCAGCGCATCCGGCGCCCCGCTGGACAATGCGAATCATTGTGGCGCTAACCGGACTGGTGTTATTGATCGGCATCTTTGGCAAGCTCGATATCGTGGTAACTGCCAAGGGGAAATTTGTACCCAATGCGCGGGTGAAGGTGATTCAGCCGGCGGTGACCGGCGTCATTCGCGAAATCCTCGTGCGTGATGGCCAGCGCGTGGCGGCGGGCCAGTTGCTGGTGAAGCTCGACACCACTCAGGCCGCCGCCGATGCGGACAAGGCGTACCTCTCCCGCGTCGATGCCGGCCTCGGTGCGGCCCGTGCGCGGGCGCTGCTTGGCGCGCAGGAAATCAAACAACCGCCGCAGGTTGTGCAGGTGGATGGCGCGTCGGAAGACCGAATGCGCGAAGCCCAGCATCTGGCCAATGGCGCCTGGCGCGAGTATCAGGATCGCATCGACAGCGCGCAGGCAGAGCTGCACAAGCGCGAGGCGGCGCGGGACAGCACACGGGCCGAAGTGGCACGGTTACAGGCCACCGCGCCGCTTGCGCGCCAGCAGGCCATGGACTATAAGGCGCTGGTGGCTGACAAGTATGTGGCGCGTCACGATTACCTGGACAAGGAACAGAAGGCCCTGGACCTGGAGAACGAGCTGGCGGCCCAGCGTGCCCACGTGCTGGAGCTTACGGCCGGTATCGCCGAGCAGCGGGCCGAACTGGGGGCGCTAGCCTCGAAGTTTCGGCATGACCAGCTCGATGAGCTGGAGAAACACACCCAGCAGGGGGCGCAGAGCCGCAACGATGAGACCAAGGCGCAGACGCGCCAGGAACTGATGAGCCTCACCGCGCCCGTGGCCGGCACGGTGCAGCAACTCGCCGCGCACACACTGGGCGGTGTCGCGACCACGGCCCAGGCGCTGATGGAAATCGTGCCCGACGACACGCTGGAGGTCGAGGGACAACTGGAAAACAAGGATATCGGTTTTGTGGACGTGGGCCAGGCTGTCGCGGTCAAGGTGGAGGCGTTTCCCTATTCCCGCTATGGCTTCATCGAGGGCACGGTGCTCTCCGTGTCGAATGACGCTACCAACGACAAGAAGCTTGGGCTCACCTTTCCGGTGCGTATTCGCCTCACCACTAACCGCATCCGGGTGGAGAACCGCTGGATCGCGCTCACGCCTGGCATGGCGGTTACGGCGGATATCCGTACCGGCAAGCGCACGGTGGCCGAATACTTCCTAGGCCCCGTGATCGAGGCCGCTCAGGAGAGCTTGCGTGAACGCTAGACGCATCCCGCTCACCCTCATCCTGGCCGGGCTATGGGGGCTGGTCCAGGACGCGCAGGCCTTCGACCCGCTGCGCGCGGAGCAGCACCTTCCGGCCACCCCTGCCGGCGCGCTCATTCCGGACATCGCCGGATGTCGGGCCGGGCCGCCAGTCTCGCCGCTGCTCCTGGGCGAGGCCGTCGAACGGGCGCTATGCGTCAACCCAAAGACGCGCCAGGCTTGGGCCGATGTCAAGGCCCAGGCCGCTGGCGTGGGGACTGCGCGGGCAGGCTACTTGCCGACCGTGAACGGCACCGGGCAGTACGTGCGAGACGGGGCGAGGACGGATGTGACCAGGCATCCGAATCTGAGTTCGGCCACGCTCGCCAATGTGGGCACCGGCAACGTGGCATTGAATTGGGTGCTCTACGATTTCGGTGCGCGTAGCGCTGCCGTGAGCAGCGCATCGGCATTGCTGGCTGCCGCACAATCAACGCAGGATGCCACCGTGCAAAGCCTGTTCGTGACCACGGCCAAGGATTACTACACGGCCCAGGCGAGTGCGGGCGCCTTGGTTGCGGCGCGCGATGTGGAGGCGATGGCGGCGAACAGCCTCCGCGCGGCCTCGGGGCGGGTGGACAAAGGCGTGGCGCCCATCTCGGATGCCTTGCAGGCACAGACGGCCTATACGCAGGCGGTACTAAACCGCGCCAAGGCGGACGGCCAGTGGCAAACCGCCGTTGGCACGCTCGCTGCTGACATGAATCTATCGCCGGACGTGCCGCTCACCCTGCCCGGTGTGGGCGACGAGGTGAGGACGGACGCGCAGTTCACCCAGGCGGTTGGCGAGTTGATCGAGGGCGCCAGGCAGGCACATCCAAGCGTGATGGCCGCCGAGGCCCAGGTGGATGCGGCGGCGGCCAGGGTTGACCAGACGCGCGCCGAGGGCATGCCCAGCCTCGGCCTGGTATCCCGCTACAGCCTGAACAATCAGCCAGCTACGCTAGGGCTCGGCGTCCCGAGCTTTCCGGCTACCGGACGCGACTGGTATGTCGGGATTCAGCTCACGATCCCGTTATTTGAAGGTTTTGGCCGTTTGTACCGGATCCATCAGGCCCAGGCACAGCTCGAACGCGAGCACGACGGTCTGGATGCTGCGCGCCAGCAGGTGGGGCTGGAGGTGTGGAGCAGTTATCAGGCCGTTCGAACCGCCACGGACAGCGTGAAGTACAGCGCAACGCTACTCGATACTGCGCAGCAATCCTTTAACGCTGCCGAACATCGCTATCAGGCCGGCGTCGGCAATATTCTCGAACTGCTGAATGCGCAAACGGCGCTGGCCAATGCCAAGCAGCAGCGCGTACAGGCACTGGCCGATTGGAAAGCCACGCGGTTGCGGCTGGCGGGCAGCCTGGGGCGGCTTGGCATGAACAATGTACAGGTGGAACGATGAACGAAACCGCCACGGCATTTGCGAAGGGAGAAAGTAAATCCATGTCAAAGCATCTCTCTTTGCTTCTGGCCTTCGGGGGCCTTGCTCGTCGCGGCCTGTGCGCCCCTCGCTGAGAGGGAACCGAAGCAGCATCTTCCAGAGGTCGTGCAGAAAAGCGAGCGGGTGATTCTGGTGGAAGGAAATCCCGACGATCCGGTCAAGCTCGAAGTCACGCTGTACACCCGGCCGGGTCCGAGTCCATTTCTTGCGGTACTAAACCACGGCTCATTCCTGGAAAACCACACGATTTCGTTTTAATTTTGCGACGGGCTATTTGCTGTCGCGCGGATATGTCGTGGCCGAGCCCATGATGCGTGGCTATGGTAATTCGGAAGGCTACCTCCGTCGGCACGGATGCGATGCCGTGGCAAGCGGTATGGATGCGGCCAAGGACGTCAACGCGGTTATCGGCTATCTAAAAAAACAGCCCTATGTAGATTCCGCCAAGGATACTCATTGCCGAAGAGAGCGTCGGTGGATGGAAGACCTTGGTCGTTGGTGCGTTCAACC
>NZ_JALHRX010000047.1 GCF_023952475.1 Cupriavidus sp. WGlv3 | reverse complement strand
ACCCACCAACGCTTCGCTTGGTGCGGCTGGAGTTCACGTCCGGCGTTTTTCCTGTCCGCGATTCTCGCCCATGGCCGGCGGAGATGTTCTCCTATTGATCGGCTTGATGTGTCTCTATTGAGCCAGGCAGTTCGAAAATGAATAGCCCGACGGGTAGCTACCCGCGTTATACAGAAATCATGGCAAAGCGCGGCGCGGCTGACGCGCGACCTTCTGTCGAGGATAAGGCATTCAGCGCAGTGGAATGGATTTCGCGGAATGATTTCCTTGCAGACGTCGAACTAAGAAACGGTAGTGTGCCCGTTTGCCTCTTGAGGTCATGCGCTCAGTCCATGGGATGCATCAATGGGTTGGCTCGGAATTTAGCCGTTTGTCACGATGGATCTCAGTGTACTGCCTAATTCATGCGGGAAATGTCGGTCCGACTATGTCGTCGGGGATATTAGGGGCGTTAATTAAATGTAATCGGGCGAACCCGATGCCATTTATCGCCCGCAAAGGACGGCGTTGGATCGTGCGCTTCGCCTGTAGTGGCATTACGAAAGCACAGAATGCATTCGATATTGCCATCAACTATCCGTCAATGGAGGAAGCATGGCAGCAGAGAAGTCGTTACGTTCAATGGTTGAAAAATGGCTTACACCGTCGGTAGGGAAGCCGCCCCGCGTTATCGGTACGGGCCGCCTGCGAGACTGCCGCAGCCGCTTTGTTTGTGTGGAGTGCAACCGCGCTACTGGTACGCTGTCGATCATGTTCTTCCGGCACTGCGACGGTGGCTGGTATGTGTTTCCACCTGTGACAAGCAGAGCTGGAGGGGCTAGATAGGTTCGCACTCATGTTGTGGGCTTGCGGGCTAGTGCCATATCAGAAAATCCTTGGTGGAAATTCGAGAAGATCTGATAATACTTTTTGTGGGCTGCGATTAGTATGTTCATCGGGGTGCGCCAGTTAGGTGCACCCAAGTCGGTTGTATGTATCCCCCGACAATGCGTCCCTTATAGCGCCCGACGTTTCGTCGGGCGTTTTTTCTTTAGTTTTCGAAGAATTTGGGGGGCTGAATTGCCACATGCCGGCATTCGTTCCCTAGCCATGGACGAATTCGCGCTGCACAAAGGCCATCGCTTTGCCACGGTGGTAGTCGATCCGAGCGGCAGCAAGTGCTCTGGATCTGTCAGGGCTGCTCGCGCGAGACGGCGCGCCTTCTTCGAGCAACTGCCACCAGACGCGGCCAGGCGGATCGAAGCGGTTGCGCTTGAAGCTAGAACCGAAGGCTGCATAAACTCAGATCCCATCTAGGGGTTTACCTCCGGCCGAAATGTCTTTTTTCATGCTCGATTGTTTACTATAGTAAACGGCATGGGGGGATACCTTCCTTCCAAGTCTCTCTCGACAACTAGGAGTAGAAATGAGTCGTGAAATCCACCTGAACGCATTTGAGATGAACTGCGTGGGTCATATCCAGCAGGGACTGTGGACCCATCCCCGTGATGAATCGAGCCGGTACAGCGAGGTTCAATACTGGGTGGACTACGCCAAGAAACTTGAGCGTGGGCTGTTCGATGGCATCTTCTTTGCCGATGTCGTTGGGGTCTATGACGTCTTCGGTGGTAACGCCAACGCGGCTGTTCAAAACGCCGTGCAGGTGCCGGTGAACGACCCAATGTTAGTGATTCCGGCCATGGCCGCGGTCACACGCAATCTGGGGTTCGGCGTTACGGCCAACCTCACCTACGAGCAGCCGTTCCTGTTTGCCCGCCGCATGTCGACGCTCGACCATCTGACAGGTGGGCGCATCGGCTGGAACATCGTGACTGGCTATCTGGACAGCGCGGCGCGAGCCATCGGCCTCGACGGGCAGGTTGCGCACGATGACCGTTACGATCTGGCCGACGAGTACCTGGAGTTGGTGTACAAGCTCTGGGAAGGAAGCTGGGATGACGACGCGGTCATCAACGACAAGGCCAGAGGCATCTACGCAGACCCGTCGAAGGTTCGCGTGATCCACCATCGCGGTCGTCAATACAAGGTAAATGCGATGCACCTATGCGCTCCGTCGCCGCAGCGGACACCGGTGCTCTACCAGGCAGGCTCCTCGACGCGTGGCAGGCAGTTTGCCGCGACGCACGCTGAATGCGTCTTCGTGAATGGCCAGAAGAAGGACGGCGTCAAGACCATCGTCGACGACATCCGCGCGAAGGCTGTGGCCTTTGGCCGCATCGCGGACGATGTCAAGGCATTCCTGGGAGCGACGCTGATCATTGGTGGCACCGAAAAGGAAGCGCAGGAGAAGTACGAGGAATACAAGCGATATGTGAGTTCGGAAGGCGCACTCGCACACGCAGCCAGTTCGCTTGGCATCGATTTTTCGCGCTACGACCTCGACGAGCCGATCGATGTGAGCAAGAGCCAGGCGATCGTTTCCAACGTGGAAGCCATGACTCGCAGCGCAGGGGCCCAATGGACCTTGCGCAAGCTGCTCGAACAGATGCCGCTGGGTAGCCGCCAGGCACCGTGGGTCGGCTCTGCCGAACAGATCGCTGACCTGATGATCGAGTGGACCAACGAGACCGGTGTAGCAGGGTTCAACCTGTCGCGTACGGTGGCTCCGGAATGTCTCGACGACGTCATCGATCTGCTGGTACCGCTCCTGCAGGAGCGCGGCGTGTACAAGACCGCCTATCGCGAAGGTACGTATCGCGAAAAGCTGTTCGGTCATGCACGCCTGCCGGTCACCCATGCCGCAGCCAAGGCACGCGCCGCTGTGCGGTAATCCGCGCAGCACGTCCTTCACAAACTATGAGGCCCCAAGCTAAGGGGAGCACTATGGTAGACAAAACATCGTTCCGAGAAGCCATGGCCGGGCTAGGGGCCGCGGTCAACATCATCACTAGTAACGGCGAAGGTGGACTGGCCGGCTGCACAGTATCGGCAGTGTGCGGCATCACGGACGAGCCGCCAACTCTGCTTGTCTGTATCAATCGTGGCAGCAAGAACAACGAGGTTGTGCGTGAGAACGGCTGCCTTTGCGTCAATGTTCTCGCAGCGGATCAGCAAGACGCGGCTATCCGGTTCTCGAGCAAGAGCGTCTCGGTCGAGGAGCGTTTTGCCGATGTGGAATGGGATCGGCTGGTGACCGGTGCCCCCGTGATTGCCGGCACCGTCAGCGCTTTGGACTGCGAAGTCGCATCCATGATGGACGTTGGCACGCACACCATGTTTCTCTGTGAGATCAAAGCCGTGCGGACGCGCAATGATCGCGACGCCTTGATCTACTTTGGGCGCAACTTCCATAGTGTCGAAGCGCCGGCTGTGAAAGGCGCCGTAGCCGCCTAGGTCCAGCTCCAAAACCCCCGAGACGTCAGGTCGCACATGGGCGCTACGCGCCCATGTCGGACACGCTCGTCCTTCCCGATGCGCCGTGTGCGCGCCAGGTGTCACGGGCGTCCCCATCGCAGGCGACTGAATGGCTTCGATCTCTCCTTATCTCCAGCAGGCAATGCACATGACTTCCTATCCGGAAATTCGAATGCTGATCGCCGACAAGTGGCGCAGCGCGCCCGGTCGGCCCGTTATCAACCCATCGGACGAAACAACCATCGGCACTGTGCCAATCGCAACGACTGCAGACCTCGACGATGCCTTGTCGGCCGCGGCCGATGGTCTGAAGATCTGGCGTCGCACGTCGCCCGCACGGCGCGCCGAGATCATGCTGAAGGCGATTGACTTGATTCTCGAACGAGTCGAGGCCATTGCGACCGCCATTGCCCTGGAGCAAGGCAAGACCCTGGCGCAGGCGCGCGCTGAGGTGCTGCGTGGTTGTGACTTGATGACATGGGATGCGAACGAAGGCAAGCGGTTGTACGGACGTGTGATCCCGGCAGAGCCGCCCATGCGGCATACGGTGATCCGCGAACCCATTGGCGTGATTGGCGCATTCACGCCATGGAACTTCCCGATGAGTTCTCCCGCGCGCAAGGTGGGTGGTGCCCTCGCTGCCGGATGTTCGATCATTCTCAAGGCCGCTGAGGAAACGCCTGCGGGAGCCGTGATGTTGGCCCAGGCCTACCGCGATGCCGGACTTCCTGCTGGTGTGCTGAACCTGGTATTTGGAGAGCCGGGGATGATCTCGTCGTCCTGGTCGCCAGCCCGGTCGTCCGTGCCGTCACGTTTACTGGCTCCACGCTCGTGGGGAAGCACCTGGCCGGCCTGACAGCCCAACACATGAAGCCGGCGATTCTGGAGTTGGGCGGTCACGCGCCGGTCATCGTTTGCGATGATGCCGATCCCGACGCGGCAGCCCTCGCCTGCGTAAAGGGGAAATTGAACAACGCCGGGCAGATATGCGTTGCCCCTACGCGCTTCTTCGTTCATCGCAAGGTCTACGACAGGTTTGTCGAAGCATTTGCTCGGTACGGTGCCCGGATCCGGGTGGGGCATGCGCTGGAGCCGAGCAGTGATATCGGACCTGTCGCAAATGAGCGGCGACTTGCCTGCCTTGACGAGTTGGTGAAAGACGCGATCCATCAAGGAGCTCGCCTGCTTTGCGGTGGGGAGCCATTGCCGGGCGCAGGATACATGTTCCCGTTCACCGCACTTGCCGATGTCCCGTCCACCGCCCGCGCGATGCTAGAAGAGCCATTCGGGCCTCTGAGCCTGATTGCCCCTGTCGAATCGCTCGACGAAGCCATCGAACGTGCCAACAGCCTGCCTTATGGCCTTGCCGGATACGCATTCACTCGCTCTGCAGCGGCCGCCTATCGCCTTGGCGACGAGCTGGAGGTGGGCAACCTCGCAATCAATCACCTGACTTCCGCCGTGTCGGAAACGCCATTCGGTGGCGTGAAGGAAAGCGGGTACGGACGCGAAGGAGGCATCGAAGGGCTCGAGTGCTACACGAACGTGAAAAGCATTTCACACGTGATGGCCGACGCCTGAAGCGACGAACACCAGGACAACTCCAGAAAGCACAACAACGTTCCGCCCAATCCGGCCCGTTCACGTTGGTACCTTCGGTCACCAACTTGAGCGGGGTAGGAAGTTTATTGCCACCAAAGGAGATGCAGATGCGCCCCATCCATTTACTAGCCTTGCTACCCGCCGCAGGCGTGCTGATAGGCCCGTTCTTTCTGAACCGCGTTACCCCCCCAGATTCTCGGTATGCCCTTTCTGCTGGGCTGGCTGTCCCTCAATCTCGTACTCACGTCAGTTGTGATGGCGATCATCTTTCACAGCGATAGTAAGGCGCACGACGATCGCGGGACCGCGGCTGAGGAGCACGTATGAACAGCGCCCTGATCTTCATTTTTGGTGCCATTGCCCTGGCACTTGCGCTCGGTTTGCTGGCCAGGCGAGGAAAAAAGATGAGCCTGGAGGAATGGGCGGTGGGCGGCCGAGGCTTCGGCACGGCAATCGTGTTCCTGTTGATGGCCGGTGAAATCTACACGACGTTCGTCTTCCTTGGCGCGAGTGGATACGCATATGGCCACGGTGGTCCGGCCTACTACATGCTGGGCTATGGAAGCCTTTGCTTTGTCCTGTCGTACTGGCTGTTACCGCTGATCTGGCGCTATGCCAAAGCGAAGAACCTGATCTCTCAATCCGACTTCTTCGCGTCGAAGTATGACAGCCGGCCACTGGGCATCCTGGTCGCCGTTGTCGGCATCGTGGCACTGATGCCATACCTGGTGTTGCAGCTCAAGGGGCTTGGCATTATCGTGAGCGTTGCATCGTATGGCGCCATCGACTCCAGCCACGGCATGTGGATCGGTGCCATTGTGGTGGCCTTGTACGTGGCCATCTCCGGCGTACACGGGTCCGCGTGGACGTCGGTGGTCAAGGACATCCTGGTCATGTTTGTCGCCGTGTTCCTCGGCCTCTATCTGCCGTTCCACTACCACGGTGGCGTCGGGCAGATGTTTGCGGACATCGAGGCAGCAAAGCCAGGTTTTCTTGCCCTGCGCGAGTCCGGTGAAAGCCCGGTGTGGCTGGTTTCGACCGTTCTGCTTTCGGCGCTCGGCTTCTACATGTGGCCACACATGTTCATGGCGACCTACACGGCAAAGACCGACGTGGTGTTGCGCAAGAATGCCTACGTTCTGCCGATCTACCAGTTGATGCTCTTGTTTATCTTCTTCGTCGGATTTACTGCAGTCCTGCAGATTCCTGGGCTCAAAGGAAGCGACATCGATCTGGCACTGTTGAAGATTTCGCTGCAAACCTTCGACCCATGGTTTGTTGGTGTCATCGGGGCGGCAGGCGTTCTGACAGCGCTAGTGCCGGGTTCCATG
The DNA here is from genome assembly GCF_023952475.1 of Cupriavidus sp. WGlv3. GTDB lineage: Bacteria > Pseudomonadota > Gammaproteobacteria > Burkholderiales > Burkholderiaceae > Cupriavidus > Cupriavidus phytorum. Next base: position 3,845 of record NZ_JALHRX010000047.1, on the reverse strand, counting down.
ATTCTGATGACATCGGCAACCTTGCTGGCCAATAACGTCTATCGTCCGTTGCGCCCGTCTGCCAGCAGCGCCGAGATCGTAAAGCTGAGTAAGTGGATGGCACCGTGCATCATGGCAGTCGGGCTCTTCTTCGCGCTCCAGGGCGGGAAGACGATCGTCGCACTTCTGCTGATGGCTTACGCGTTCGTCACCCAGTTGTTCCCGGTCCTTGTGATGAGTTCGCTGCGGAATAATCCGGTGACGCCGGTCGCGGCAATGACTAGCATTGCCGTGGGAGAGGCGACGGTTGCGTGGGTGTCTTTGACTAAGCAGTCGGTGGCTTCGCTCTTTCCATTCCTGCCGGATGCTTTGAAGGACGTGAATGTCGGCGTTGTCGCACTGGTACTGAACATCGCGACGTTGATCATCGTAACCTTGCTGACGCGGCGAAGCGAGCGCCCGGGTCTGACGGCTCCGGTTTCCCAATAACACCTGGGTGATGTGGGCGGAGGCGATCCCTCCGCTAGGAGATTGTTATGAAGACAAGCATTTTTTCCCGCGCGGCGCGTGTTGCATTCATTCAGGCGGAGTGGCACAAAGACCTGCTGGAGAACGCGCTTGAGGGATTCCTGCGCCGCATGGTCCAACTCGGGGTGTCTACCGATGCCGTAGACTTCTTCGAAGTGCCTGGAGCATTCGAAATTCCGCTGTTCGCCAAACGGATCGCGACACGCGGAGACTATGCGGCGATTATTGAAAGTGCGCTCGTTGTTGACGGAGGCATCTATCGGCACGAGTTCGTCGCTCAAGCCGTCGTGGAGGGGTTGATGCGCGTGCAACTCGAAACGGACACACCGGTGTTTTCAATGGTGCTGACGCCGCACAATTTTCGAGCTGAAGAGCACATGCGCGGATTCTTCGCCAAACTCTTGATAGAGAAGGGCGATGAGGTGGCAGACGCGTGTGTTAGGGCAGTCGGCTGCCTCGAGCGCCCGGGTGGATGCATGTCTGCTGAGGCAGCACGGCATCTGGCTCCTGGACGAGTAGGCGAGCGCCTGATTTCGACCACCGCATAGGGATCCAATGCCGCCGCCAGCAGGCAGCGCGGAGACCTTTGACCATATTGAAGGGGTACATGATGACCGAAATAACGATTCGCGATGCCACGCCAGAAGACATGGAAGCGGTATGTGCGATCTACAACGATGCTGTGGAGAACACGACGGCAATCTGGAATGAGGTCCTTGTCGATGTGGCCAATCGCTTGGACTGGCTTTCCGCACGGCGCAAGGCCGGCTTACCGGTTCTCGTGGCGCTGGACGCAACGGGCGTTGTGGTCGGCTATGCGTCATTTGGGGATTGGCGCGCGTTTGATGGCTATCGCCATACCGTGGAGCACTCGGTGTACGTGCGAACTGACCAGCGTGGCAAAGGTATTGCCGGCTCGCTAATGAAAGCTCTTATCGAGCGTGCGGGCGAACTCGGCAAACACATCATAGTCAGCGCGATCGAAGCAGGTAACGCGAGCTCGATCCGTCTACATGAAAAACTGGGCTTCGAGCAGGTCGGCCTGATGAAGGAGGTTGGCACGAAGTTCGGCAAGTGGCTGGACCTTGTCTTCATGCAGCTCAACATCGACCATCGTGCTGACCCGGATGGTGCGCGGAAGCAGTAGCGCATACGTGTGCTCCATCGTTTCCCCTCGCCGATCAAAGGTGCTGCGCTGGCTGATACCGCGGATTGAAGTCCGCTCCCAGCAACAGAATGCATTCCCAGAGTATGGCTCAATCTTCAAATGCTGCTCTGAAGTCGGGATGGCTTCGTCTCGACCCTGTATTGACAATAGCCACCGCGCAATTGTTCGGAACCTCGCTTTGGTTCAGCGCCAACAGCGCGGCCGACGATCTTGCCCGGACGTGGGGGCTGACGGCCGCAAACATTGGCATGCTCACGGCGGCGGTTCAGAGCGGCTTCATACTGGGTACCCTGGTATTCGCCGTATTCGGACTCGCGGACAGGTTCTCGGCGAGCCGAATTTTTTGCCTTTCGGCACTGCTTGGTGCTGCTTTCAACGCGTGGTTCGCGTGTCTGTCAGGGGATTTCTCCGCAGCAATCGCACTTCGGTTTGCTGTGGGCGTATGTCTCGCTGGCGTCTATCCGATTGGGATGAAGCTGATTATTAGCTGGGCCCCCGATAGAGCAGGGGCAGCGCTTGCATTGCTGGTAGGCATGCTGACCTTAGGGAGCGCGCTGCCGCATGGCTTGCGAATTATGGCCGCACAATGGCCGTGGCAGTACGTCATGGCTGGCTCTTCGGTGCTGGCAGGTATTGCGGCAGTCATGGTCATCTACTTGGGTAACGGACCGCACTTGCCGATGCGCCGCCCGGGCGGCCCGAATCCGGGTAATCCATTGCACGCGTTTCGCGATCCCCAGTTCAGAGCGATTGCGGTAGGTTATTTCGGGCACATGTGGGAGCTTTATGCCTTCTGGACCATACTACCCATGCTCGTTGCACGCTCGCCCCTGCCTTCGCTTTTCGAAACACAGGGCATCTCAGCGCTGGCCTTCGCCATCATTGGGGTTGGCGCCATTGGGTGCGTCTTCGGCGGCGTGCTAACCCGCTGGGTAGATAGTGCCCGCGTCGCGCTCAGCGCTCTCGCGATTTCAGGAGTGTGCTGCTTTCTCTTGCCGTTCGCGGCAGACGCGCTGTCACGGGGTTGCCTGTTGGTTTTTTTCTTGATTTGGGGAGCGGCAGTTGTCGCAGATTCCCCGCAGTTTTCAGCGTTAGCTGCCAAGACATGCCCTCTGCCCTTGGTCGGCGGTGCACTCGCCATTCAGAACTCGATTGGATTTGCGCTGACGGTGGCTTCCATTACCCTCGTGTCCACGTTGCTAGGGGACCTGGGCATGAAAACGTCCTGGGTGCTTCTGCCGGGCCCAGTTTTGGGAATCATAGGCTTCCTGTCGTTGCGCCGCAGTTCCCGCTGACAGCGGCTGCGGCAGCGAACGCTCGGCTCGGATATGTGTCGGGAATCGCTCCTTAACGCCCGATCAATATAGTTGAATGCGCGTCTAGCACGCAAGTACGGCCGCTTTCGGCGCCGTCCATGTTGCAGTTCACAAGGATGTCGGCTGCAGGGGTGAACTTGCTCGAGGCAACCCCCCCGTTTCCTAAACAGGCCGCATTCAGAAGGATTCACTCATGAGCAAGGTCCGTCGCGGGAAGGTACGAAAACCGTGACCACGATCTTTACCGTAGGCGCGATACTCCGCGAATACACCGGCGAAGTACTCTACTCTCCACTTCAATGGTGCGCTGGCAGGCTGGACCGCGTGGTCAGCGATCTGGAGTTCTAGATGCTGGAAGGCATTTCAGCGACCTCGATATCCCTTGATCGGCTCAGCAGAGGAGCGTGCGACTTGAGCGGCCGGAACCCCCATGGGGCACTTCACGGGTTCTGGGCGCATTGACCCGAAGCCTCGGAAAGTCTTCTTTACGCCCGTTGGCTGCCAACGCCATGTGACACTTCCGCTCATTGCCGACAAGCGTCAGCATTAGGATTTCATATTGGTGTGGTCAGTCCACTGACCACGTCGAGGAACGGCTGTCTTGTTCTCGAGCGAAGGAGATCGCAGGCGTGCACACACGGCGCTATGCTTGAGCTGCGATGGGGCCGCAGTGGAAGCATGCGCCCTTTCAACCGGCTACTCTAGGGAAGTGCTTATGTGGACGCCTCCCGGATAGCAAGGTCGATTTGACATGGTGGTCGACAGGTAGAGGCAGCACGCTTATGTCCGGCCCGTTTGTTGCAGGCCTTAAGGCCTGCTGGCCCATATGGAATTCGCTGACGAGGTCCCCAGCT
>NZ_JALHRX010000046.1 GCF_023952475.1 Cupriavidus sp. WGlv3 | reverse complement strand
CGTTGAGAATCAGGCCACCGACCGCGCGCACCGTCTCGGGCAAGACAAGCCCGTGTTCGTCTACAAACTGATCACCGCGGGCAGCGTCGAAGAGAAAATCGTCGCGATGCAGGAACACAAGGCAGCGCTTGCCGAGGCCATCCTGTCGGAAGCTGGCGCCGGCGCCGCCAAGTTCTCCGCCGAAGACATCGAGGCGCTGTTCGAACCGATCCCGGCTGCACCCACCGTCGTCGCGTTAGCCGCGAAGCCACGGGTTCGTACCAAAGCGGGAACATAATCTGGCCTTGCTGCGACGCATTGTCGGCATCTGACCACCCCAAACCCCATGGCAAAGCCAGGCGTCAACCAACACGAACAGCGAATCTCGATGGAGATTGTGGTCGACGCGTACACCGAAGAAGAATGCGCGATGGCGTGGTACTGCCATCTTGAGGACAGCCTAAGCTTTCCCTTCGAAGCGCGGGTACATCAGGCCATGGCCGCGTCCCCGCTACGTGCTGGCGAGCGAGTCTCCGTCATCGTCCTCGCTCATGACCAGCTGTGCCGCGTTGCCATCTTCGTGCGCGCACAGCACAACCGGCGTGAACTCGTCGTGCCCCTTGCCCAGCTCGTTCCGGTCCGAGCCGACCAAAGTACTCGACTTGCTGTCTCCGACTGGCACTACTGGTGCGACCAAGGTTACAGCTTCTGAGTCCCACACCGTCGCCGACTGCGTCCTCCGACTGAGTCACCACGAACAATAAACACCTGACGGCCGCGAAGGGCCCGTTCGACGTCTTGTCAGCCCACTCCGCGTCAGGCGGCGGCGCGTGGTTGCCTTGACTTTGGTGGCGGGTCTGTAGAGTGAAAAGCAATGCAACGCAACTCCATGCCCATGCTTTCGACTATGCAGCTTTCCCTTTTCCCCCACGCAACAATACCCCGCCCCGATGCCAGCGAGCCGGTCCTGCTCCTGATGGCCTGCTCGAGCACAAAGCTCGATCGGGATGCGCGCGCCATCGACCTATACCGGGGCGTGATGTACGAATCGTACCGGGCACACGTGCGCAGCGATGCGGCGCCCCGTGTTTTGATCCTATCCGCGCGCCACGGTTTCCTGCAACCCGACACCAAGATCGCCCCCTACGATGAGCCCATGACGCGGCAACGCGCCGACCAAATGGTGGCCGACTTGTCGCGCTACCTGCGGCCCGCTGCGTGGCCAACCCGTATCGGCAAAGTGATGCTCGCCGGGGGCAAAGAGTATCGGCGCGTCATGCATGCCGCGCTGGCCCGCCAGTACGGTCCCACACTGCCTGCCCTGCAGGAAACCAGTGGTGGCATCGGCATGCAGCGGTCGCAGCTCGGCGCTTTCCTGGACGGCTTGACGTCGGTCTTCCGCCACCGGATCGGCCAGCATGCCAACGGCACACCGCTCTATCGTGGGTACGGATGGATCGAGGCCGGCGCCATCGCCACCCTGCTCTACCGGGCCGCGCCCGCTCTTCCCTCGCGCCAGGCTCGCGTGCTCTCCGTCTTCCAGGGGCCGGGCGGCCCCACCGCCGACGTCGAAGTGGAAGAGTTCGTACGCGGCCGCGCGAAAATCTGCCCGCGTTGGGTCAGCGTCCGGGATCTCCATCCGTCCACCGAGGTGCTGGCATGAGCGATTTTGACCGACAGCTGCATCGGGATGCGGTTGAGCTGTGCCAAACCGGGCCAGCAACGCCCGACAAACTCGTGGCACTGGCCCATGCAGGGCTCAAGGCGTGGGCGAAGGTCGGCAATCTGCAGTTCCCTCCCGAAAGGCGGTATGCACTGCTCCAACAAATCATGCGTTACTGCGCCTGGGAATGCCTGCTGGCGTGCTGCTTCACGCAGGCGGACCGCTTGGAGCGGATCGCGGAGATGCTGGACGCCGCCTACCCTCGCTACGCCTGCACCCGCGCACGACTCGACGCGCGCCGCAACCGCTATGGACGCCCGCGGTTCTGACCACTGACTGGCAGTGTCCCGTCTCACAGTAAATGGACGACAGGCTCCCGAAGAATCAACAAGTTGGACTCCTGTGTCTCAAGATAATTGGGCTGGATTCTCACAGTAAGTGGGCTAATGGTGCGATCTGTCTCACAGTTAATGGGTACACGGAGGCGGCGTCCCGGCCGGTTTGCCACCGGTTGGCACCTATATAGTCCTCCCTCCGCCTTTTACCCAACTTTGAGAATCCAACCCACTAACTGTGAAACAAAACTCAACAACTTTGAGACGTGACACTGGCAGTCATATCCGCCGCGTAGCGGTGGCAGGGGTGTGCGATGGGCCAAATTCAGTATATAACAGCGTGCATGACCCAAATGGACTCCCTCTGGTTGAGCAACCCAACGCAAGCGTACGGGGACTGGCAGGTTCGCGAAGCGGCCGGCGCTGATGGCCGCCCCTTCTCGGCGCGCTCGATCGTCCAGCATCAGGCGATGTTCGAGCATTTTCGTCGGCATCTGCTAGCAAGAGGCACGACCATTGCCTCATTTGGCACAGCCGACGTCGACGCGTTCTGGCAAACCCACAATGGCCGCACATACTCCCAGGCAACCCGCATGCGGTATGTGAAGTTGCTGGACCGGCTGTGCCGACACCTGGTCTTCACCGGCGTACGGCAGGACAACCCAGCCGCTGCCCTGCTTTCAGCTGAACGCTGGCCAGACCAGGAGCCGACGCCTCAGTTCCTGACCGAAGCCGTGGACGCACGGCTGCAGGCGTATCTGCAATCGCCTCCTGACGATCTGGCCAGTTTGCGCAGCCAAGCAATTGTCGCGGCATTCCTCGGTACCGGCATTACCGCGGCGGAAGCGCGCGCAGCCCGCTGTGCGGATCTGTGGCCGGACGCGACGCCACCCTACCTTGTCGTGCGGGCACATGGACTACGAGACGCCCGAACGGTTCACCTGGCCAGCTTCGCGGTACCGCCGCTGCGGGCCTGGAGCACTCGGCGTGCGGCCCTAGCCATCGAGGGCGAGTTGCTTTTCACGCTTACCCCAGAGGGTCTGCCGATCACCGACATGAGCTTCGGCCGAATCGTGTCTGAAATCCTCAACGCGATCGGCGCCACCAACGTCGAAACGAGCCCGCGCACGCTGCGCAATACCTTCTGCCGCCGCCAACTTCTGGCGGGCCAACCACGGGACGAAGTCAGCCAAATGCTCGGACTTGCCAGCAACCGGACCTGCGACCGAATTTTTGCCACCATCCATCAACCAACAATCTAGCGGAACACGCTAGCGCTACAGAGGGACCAACAATGCCGGCACCGTACCAGAGCCATATGGACATCCCGCGGGACACTGTCAAAGCCATCTACCGCAGCGCGATTGATCCGCGGGCTAGTGACGGCGAAGGTGCCGCCTGGTGGGACGCTGTCGCTGCGGAAGTGCTGGCCGTCGCTCGCGCGGAGATGAATAACGCCGCAGCCGCGGCCATCATTGCCTGGTGGCATCATGACTGGAGCCAGGTGAGCGATTCGCCGAAGGCAGCTGCCGCGCGTATACGCCGCGCATCCCGGGCCCTTTCACGGCGAGTCCGCCAGTGAAGTGCGGGGAATTTCCTGCTTGCATAGGCGCCGGGTTTTGCTATTCTTCGCCGGTGCGCTGCAGGTCAGATCCGGCTTGCAGGCGCGCATTTCCAACCAGATACGACCATGGCCACGAAAGCGAAACCTGTAGCAAAGACTGCAACGAAGACCGCAGCTAAGAAGGCTGCCCCGGCCAAAAAGGCCGCTCCTGCCAAAAAGGCTGCCGCTGCCGCCCCGGTAGCCAAGCCGCTGAAGGACACCTTCAACAAGTCCAGCCTGCTGGCACACCTGGTTGCCCAGACCGAGCTGGACAAGAAGACCGTTCAGACCGTGCTGGCTCACCTGGAGAACACCGTGCTGAGCGCGGTCCACAAGAAGGGTGCTGGCGAATTCACCCTGCCGGGTCTCTTCAAGGTGTCGGCCATTCAGGTGCCGGCCACCAAGAAGCGCTTTGGAAAAAACCCCTTCACTGGCCAGGAGCAATGGTTCGCCGCGAAGCCGGCCAGCGTGAAGGTGAAGGTGCGCCCGCTCAAGAAGCTGAAAGACGCTGCCGCTTAATCGCCTAAAAGGCGTAAACGGAAAAGGCCCGACATCGCAAGATGTCGGGCCTTTTCCCATGTAAAGACAACAACTAACATGAAGGATTTCAAGAAGAAGCGGGCCCGCAGCCCGGAGTGTAACGGGCCCTCCCGTCGATGGTTTAGCGAGTAAGCTTTTCGAGAGAGACTCGCGCCATGTCTGGCAAGGCTCGAACGAAGAATACGTCGGCCACGTAGTAGCAGGCGATGAACTCCGCGACTTCATCGATTACCGATTCCGGGTCTTGGTCACCAATCCAGAAGCAAAAGATTGAGTCATTGTCGGATTCCGGTTTTTCGCTTACAGGCAGCGTTCCCGCCATGTGCGTTGGACATGAATCTGCCCATTCCGCTGGGCAGCTTTCCCGGAAGGGAATCAAAGTCAGCGCTGGCGCATAGGGTACTTTGAGCCGTGCTCTTGGCGTCGATCGCTGCTTAGACGACCGACCATCGCCCGGGCCGGCATGTTGTTGTCCGGAATCCCCAGATGCTGTCTGGTCACTGGCGCTATGGGCCGCTGAGAGCGCGCCAGAGAGACTCTTATTAATCATGATTGGTTCGAAATAGAAATCGCCCTCGCCCCATTTGGGGCACCGGGCACGATTGAGGCAGGATTTTAGGCGCGTACTGCAGCGCTAGCGCTACGAAATCGATGACAGCGTCTGCCTCGTCTGGGAGGCGAAGAATTCCCGCTCGTAACCACCGACCCGCAATACCTCGCTAGCCAGTTGGCTGAAGCCGGCGCGCGCCCTCCGCAGGGCCGCCAGAGCCCATCGAACTCCGAGTCATGCAGCCCGATATTGACAATCGGGTTCATTGACGCTCCTTCAGTGTCAGCCAGCAGCAACCTGCGGATGCAGTCTGCGAAGCTCCTTCGGGTTGGTGTTGATGTATGTGCGCATCCCGTCCAGCTCGATCACGAGGTGGTGGTCAAGACAGGCGGCATACGACGATACCTCGACCTCCTTGGCCGACTCAAAGGCGGCCAGGACCCTCGCACGGTCAACGTCTGCACCCACCCATGCAAACACGCGGATGAATGTATGTACCTTCTTGCCGCGAGGCAGCAACTTTGCGGCGTGTTCCGCCGAAATCATGATTTTTGTCATAGTGTGAGATGTAGATTGCAGGCCAGCACCTGCACGATTGAACGAGAAATTCGCTTCGCGCTTTACGTGAATGTCACCACGGCCGTCAGACCGGATCGTGGATCGAGTCGGACAGACTGGCCAGGGTTCAAGCTTTGGAATCCGCTCCATGACCTCATAGGCGGGCACGCATGAGCCCGGCTGCTTGCCGTCCATGTCATCGATGCTGGGCCCCATGATGGCGATTACGAGCATCACACTCATGAAGTCGCTTCACCGGTTGTTGGCCGGGCCTTCTATAGGAAGCAATAAACCCTCGATGAGCGAGGGCGGCATGTGCGTGCATGGCTCACAGCCAGCCCGGACGAACAAGTTTCATGAGCTTTCGCGTGTTGCGTAGGGCCCGCACGCGAAGCACGATACACAACGCTGCCATGGCTGCATCAGCGCCGAAGCAACACAGCAACTGCCAATGGAGAAGGGCCGCATCGGGAGTCGTGACGCGAAAGTACAGCGCCAGCGACAGCATCGCCACCACAGCAAGGACAGCAGTGCCAGTAACGCGAGAGTGGATAAACATGGACAGGCTCCGGAAATGGACGGAGCCTTGCCCATAGGGAAGGCCCCTATGGGTGAAAGAAATTTGCTGACTGGTGCCAGCGAGGTCGATGCGTCGATGACGCGGGTAGTAGTCAGATTCTAGCGAGAAGCGCACGCGGCGACAATCCGCCGTCGAGGAGGCCTACACTCATTTGTCGTCCGAAGACGCGAGCATGGCGACCTCACAGAGGACATAGCGCGAGAACATCGCGTCGAAGTCCTCTTTCTGCTTGCCTGAGAAAAAGACACCGGCCACGTCGCCGTGGTCGATCTTCAGGCGCAGCTGCACCGCCAGACAGGCTGCATGCAGGGCATCCTCCACCAGCCCCGAAATGAGCATGCTTACCTTTTCCATCCCGCTCGCCAGCCAAGTATCCAGTGCCTGCTGGACCTGGTTTGCCGCCTCGCAAAACGCTTCAGCATCGCTTTCGGTGACGCGGGGAAAGAGGCGCGGTAGGTCGCCATCGTCCGCACACAGTCCCCCGAATTCGTTGGCGTCGACGTAGTCGTGAAGCGCGCTGAAGGTCTTTACTGTCGGCGGTATGCGGCCCGAAGCGATCTCCTGTCGGATTTGAGCCTTTCCCAATTCGATCGCGTTGGCGACGAACTCCTCCTGCTCCGCGGTCAGCTTCATTGTCGTTGCATTCATGGTGTCATCTCGGAAGTCATAGAAAAAAGGCCCGCACCCCTTTCGGGAATGCGGGCATGATCAGAAAGGAACGGAGTCGCGGCGCTACAGAGCCGCGAGCGCCACGACGTCGATGACGGCATCGGCTTCATCCACGAGATCGGGCGTCTGGCTGATGAAGAATTCCCGCTCGTAGCCGCCAAGCCGGAGCACCTCGCGCTTCATCTGCATGAAGGCACGTTTGCGCTCCGGATCGAGCGGCCCGTCCGCTTCGTCGGTGAACAGGGTCTGGAACGGCTGCTGCGTGTCTTGCGCCCGGTACAGGGCGATTCCACGCGTCAGGCATTCGTTGATCCACACCTTCTGGCCGCCACTCAGCACCGAGAAATCCTTCGTCGTGCCGTTGTCCGCGTCAAGAACGCTGATGGCGAAGCCCTCCCGGGCGTCACCATTGGCCAGCTTCGTCTGGGTCTGGATGGCGACCGTGAAGCGCCTTCCGTAGCACGCCAGCAGCAGGTCATTGACCATCGCGGTGATGGCAGGGCCCGCGTCGTCGATCGACAGGGCAATGACGCCATCGTTGCCGAGACCCTTGGCAAGCAGCTTCCATTGGGCAATCTCGTCGGACAGGCGCTGGACCCGTGATTCCAGACCGTCCAGCCCGGCAAGCTCCCGCTCGATCAGACTGCGCTCGGTGGCCAAGGCGCTTTGCCGGCGGATCAGCGATTCGATCCGGCCGTCCAATGCACTGACCGCCTCGCGGCTGGCTGCAAGCCGACGATCGAGATCGGCAACGAGGCCCGTCACGTCCGTCACAGCCAGGCTGTCGCGCTCGCGCTGCAGGCTCGCCAGTTGCGTGTCCACGTCACGGATATCACGGTCGAGCCGCGCCTTCCGTTCGGTGTCCTCCGCGTCCAGGGTCACGAGATCGCGTTGCGCCAAGTCCAATGCGGCCGCCGAAGCATCGAGCAGAGGCTTCTTCGCTGCAAGCCCCGTGAGGCGCTGCAGATCTGAATTGCCCTGCTCGACTTCCTGCCGCAGCGCTGCAACGGCGCGGCGCACCTCATTGAGCCGCGCCAGCGCTTGGCCCAACTGCTGCAAGGCTTCCTGCTTTGCCTTGTAGCTGGTACGCAGGTTCGCCACTTCGATGACCTGTGGCTCGAGCTTGCCCTTGGCTTCGCGCGCTTGGGCCAGCAACGGACAACGCGCGTGCATGTCATGGCCAGCGCACGGCACCTGGTCCATCACTTCCGTCTGGGCCTTTAGCGTCTTGACCAACTGCGCCGCCACCGAGCCGCGGGATTCCATCCCCCTTAGCTCACTGGCGATCGCCGCGTGCTGGCCGGCAACGGGCTCCAGATCGGCAAGCTCCTTCTGCAGGCGGTCGAGTTCGCCGCGATGGCGGCCGAGAGCCAGCTGCGCTTCGTCACGCTGATGGGCTGCCGCCTTGATGGCTTCAGCCTGTGCAAGCGTGGACCGGTGCTCCGCAGCAAGGCGTTGCAGATCCTGCCGCCGCGCCGAAGCCTTCGACGCCGCAGCACGGGCGTCGCCGGCCAGCTGCTGCCGGCGGCCCGTCAGTTCACGATGGCGCTGGTCCAGCTCGCGCAAGCGTGCTTCGGTTCCGGCAGAAGCGGCCTGCTTGGCCGCCAGCGTCGCACGCTCCTGCTCCAGCTTGCTGCCGCTGGTGAGCAGTTCTGCGCGGCGGGCGCGCTCGGCGTCGAGTCCTTCGTCAATCTGGCAAATCTCCTGGGCGATCGCGTTCACGGTGTCGCGCTTGCCGGACAGCACAAGCACGTCCCGCTGCACCGTCTCCAAAGCCCGGTTCAACGCCTTGGCGACGTCGCCTGCCTTGGCCGACAACTCGCGCAGGTGGTCGATCCCGAGCAGCTCGGCGAGCAGCTTCTTGATCTCGGCAGGCTGATAGGTGGTAAGCGGCCGACGATTCTGGGCAGAGAAGACGCTCGTGAAGAATGCCTCGGCCGAACCCAGCACCGCCTCGAGGCAGAGACCATAGGTCTCCGCCTTGCCATCGGACAACGTTCCGTCGGCCAACTGCACCGGCTTCCAGTCGCCACCCACCTTCTCGAACAAGTAGTACTCCGCCTTGCGGCTCTTGCCCGGGTTACGGAATGCGAATGCCGACCGGTAGATCTTGCCGCCATGTTCCCATTCGAGATCCTTCTCTCCGCGCGGGGCGCACAGGTGGTCCCAGTACGAAAACGCGTCGGCCGACATCTTGGCCGCGTGGCTGGGCATGATCGGATACGGATGCAGGTTGTCCATGATCGTCGTCTTGCCGGCACCGTTCGGGCCGACAATGGCGATCAGCCCAGCGGGCAAGGAAGAGAGGTCGACGGTAATGCTGTCCCGTTGCATGCCGTCACGGATCCCGTGGAATCCTGCGAGGGTCAGCTTCAGTGGGCGCATTCGGACACCTCCATGCCGGTAAAGGAGTGGAGGTAGTCCGGCGGCACTTCCATCACGTCATCATCCAGCAACGGCATGTCTGCCGTCATGGATTGTTGGGCGGTGGGTGCGTCATGCGCGGGGTTGCCCGCGATCGCGCGCTCGACCGAGCGGCGTGCGGCCGCGAACTGCGCTGCGGCCATCGTCATGAGAGCATTCCAGTCCCCCTCGCCGGTCAGGGCGCGGAGTTCCAGCTCGCTCCACTGGGAAGCCAGGCCATGCGAGAACGACCAGATGAGGTCCTGCAGTTCCTTGGATGGCGCCACGGCATAGAAGGTGTTACCACCGGCCTCGCCCAGCGCCATCACCAGCATGTGGTCATGCTTGGCAATGACCGCGCCCCGGCCTGCGCCAAATGGCTCGTACAGCGTGCATGGGGTGAATCCATGCTGATCGGTCAGGCGCTTGGCCATCTCCGAACGATTGATAGACGTCTCGTCGACGAACAGCCACTGCGGGCCGGCGTGGTACAGGACCATGTTGCACTCCTCAGGATAGGACGGAGTGCGCCCCGGACGGGAAGCACCCGTCAGGGACAATGGAAAGAAATGGATACTGCTGGGTCGATGCGTCCAGGACGCGGGGTGAAACCGGGTTTCGACTGCCACAAAGGCAGTCGGAACATGGCTTGCATGCTCAAGGTGTTGGCGTATTGCTACGCAAAAAGGTCGTCGGTCAGCCACTCCATCTGCGGCGCTGCTGGAGGGGTCAAGCCCAGTGGTTCGGCACGCGTAGTTGGTACATCATCGACGGGCGTCGCGAACGGGCTGGCTCCGGATGGGAAATCCTCCGACCAGGCGGGCGATTCCGCGGGTTCCGGCGCCGGCATGCCGCGCAACTGCTCAAGCACGCCGTCAGCAATCGACTGCGCGTCAAGCGATTCCAGTAGCGCCAGCCGTTCCGCGAGAGGGCCTGTTGCAACACCGGTCAGTTCCCCCCACCGCGAAAGCTTCTCGAGTAGGCTTGCCGCACGGCTGATGCCTTCGGCACGGCTGCGCACGGCGGGCAGGACGCGGGCTTCGATCTTCAGCTCCGCGCTCTTGCCGAACAACGCCATGATGGCGTCGCGGTCGACCAGCTGCCGATGCTCTTCGTTCACCGTCCAGCGCACGCGCACGAACTTGTCGGCAGCCTCGGCCGCAACGGCAGCCAATGCGTCCATGTCCGGCGGGCCATCGAAGTCCACGCAGACCGTCTCGCGCGCGGGCGTCTCCACCAGCTGCGCGGTCGCCCGGCCCGGAACGATGTCCCATTGCAGGTATCCTTTGGCGCCGATCTCGCCGTAGTGGAAGCGTCCGATGGAGCCTGGATAGGCAACCACCCTGCCCTCCCGCTCCCATTGCTGGGCACGGTGGATGTGGCCGAGTAGGAAGCCATCGCACTCGGCCTCGAACAGGGCTCCGATCCTGAACTCATGATCGAAGCCTGCCATGGGCACGCCGTGCTCGGTCTGGCAGCCATTGACCGTGCCGTGCGAGACGCCGACCGTGGCGATTCCCCGACTGCGCAAGCGAGCGTTCATCGTGCCCGCCGCCACCAGGTAGCTGGCCAGGTGGTCACCCACCGCGGTTGCCGCATTGGCCACGCCAGCGGCCGCAGCCAGCACCGCCTTGTTGACAGTCGGCACGCAGGTGAAGACAACCTTGGGCATGCCGTGTTGGGCCAGCAGGGCGTCAAACTCCGCGTCGGTGAAGATGGGACCACCAGACGGGTGAAACGCGCCGTCACACACCGCCACCTGGTGGATGCGATCAGCGACGTACACCGGATACTGCGCACCGATGAGCCTGAACACGTCCAGCGTGCCGGGCGGTTCGTGGCTAAATGTCCCTTGTAGCATCAAAACCGGGCAGTAGCCCGAGAGCCGATGGATGCGCCGCGCGAGCGATCCAAACGCCGGCGTGTGCGCATCGAGTCCGTGGTCCGTCGAATCGCCGGACACGACGGCCACGTGGCAGCCGGAGACGATGGCATTTTCAACTGCGAATCCGAAACACCGGTCGGCCTCGGCGAGGTTGCCGGGCGAGTAATGCAGGTCAGAGAAGTGGGCAAGCCACAAGGGTTCGCTCTCGTTGAGCATCATGCTACCTCCAAACGAAATGTGCCGGCGAAGTGCGGCAG
>NZ_JALHRX010000045.1 GCF_023952475.1 Cupriavidus sp. WGlv3 | reverse complement strand
CGCGCGAAAACCAGCAGCGCCGCATCGATGCCGCCGACCAGCACTCGCCGTGGACCCACGCCGGCGCGTGGCGGCTGAACGGCGGTGCGTCGCGCAGGCTGCGCTTCGGCTATGGCGAGCAGGTGCTCGACGTGACGCTGGACCGCAACGAGCGCGGCAGCACGCTGAGGTACGCCGACCAGGCGGCGCCCTTTGCCTATACCTGCCAGGCCGACGATATCCGCGTCAACCTCGGCACGCGGCGCGCGCACGGGCAGGTCCACCTGGATGGCGACGAGTTCCATGTATTCCATGGCGGCCGCCACGCCACGCTGGCGTGGCTCGATCCGCTCGCGCATGCCGGCGAGGCCGAAGGCGAGGGCGGCAAGCTGACCGCGCCGATGCCGGGCAAGGTCATCGCCGTGATGGTCGAGGCCGGCAGCACGGTCGCGCGCGGCGCGCCGCTGCTGGTGATGGAGGCGATGAAGATGGAGCACACCATCTGCGCCCCCGCCGACGGTGTCGTCAGCGAAGTGCTCTACGGCATCGGCGAGCAGGTTACCGAGGGGGCGCAGCTGCTCGCGTTCAGCGACTGAGGGCGCCGGGTCGGTGCTATCCTGCTGCCTCGAATCCACAGGGCCGAGGCCGGGAGGACGGTATGACCATGACGCTTTACTACAACCCCCAGAGCCGCGCGTCGGTGGCGCGCTGGATGCTGGAGGAGGTTGGCGCCGACTACGCGTTGCAGCACATCGATATCGCCAAGGGGGAAAGCCGTTCGCCGGCTTTCCTGGCGATCAATCCGATGGGCAAGATCCCCACGCTGGTGCTGGATGACGGCACCGTGCTGACCGAGAACGGCGCGATCATCGCCTGGCTCGCCGATGCGTATCCGAAAGCCGAACTGATGCCGCCGCCGGGCTCGTCCGCGCGCGGCACGGTGCTGCGGTGGCTGTTCTTCTGCGGCAGTTGCTTCGAGCCCGCGCTGACCGACCGCATGATGCGTGCCCAGGCGCCGCTGCCGAAGCAGACCGTCGGTTGGGGCGACTATGACGAAGTCATCGACGCCATCGAAAAAGCCCTGTCCCCGGGTCCATTCGTGCTCGGCGACAGCTTCAGCGCCGCCGACGTCTATCTGGGCGCGTCGTTGGCGTGGGCGGGGCAGTTCGGTGCGCCGCGGATCCGCGAAAGCCGCTGCATCCAGGATTACGTCGAGCGCATCACCGCGCGCGACGCCTTCGTGCGCGCGGCCAAAGGCTAGCAACTCCAGCGTGCTTCGGGCGCTGCCTGCCAGCGTGCTTCCCGTTCATGTGACGCAGCCACGGCCTGCATTGCCCCCTGGAGTGTGAGACATTGGAGTCCCGGCCAGCGGCGCCGGTCGCAACGGCACGCTGGTCCATCGGGCGCCGGACTCCGGCGCCGAGCCTTCAAGGAGACGCAATATGCCAGGCAAGAACACCATCTGCTTGTGGTACGACCGCGATGCGCTGGAGGCGGCGAATTTCTATGCCGAGACCATTCCCGACAGCGCGGTCGGCGCCGTGATGCGCGCACCGGGCGACTATCCGGATGGCAAGGAGGGCGATGTGCTGACGGTCGAGTTCACCGTCGCCGGCATTCCGTGTGTCGGACTGAACGGGGGCCCGCACTTCAAGCACAGCGAGGCCTTCTCGTTCCAGATCGCGACCGACGACCAGGCCGAGACCGACCGGCTGTGGGACGCCATCGTCAGCAACGGCGGCCAGGAAAGCGAATGCGGCTGGTGCAAGGACCGCTGGGGCCTGTCGTGGCAGATCACGCCGCGCGCGCTGCTGGCGGCGATCACCGACCCCGACCGCGCCGCGGCCAAGCGCGCCTTCGACGCGATGATGACGATGCGCAAGATCGACATCGCCACCATCGAGGCAGCGCGGCGGGGCACAGCGCCGGGTTGATGCAGCGCCGGGTTGACGGGATGCGCGACGCAAGCCGGGCCGCATCCTCCAGCATCACGCGCATTTCCATTCCTGATTCTGAAACGTGGCACTTCAGCAAGGCTTTATCCTGACGCGGCACTGGCGCGATACGCCAGGCGGGACCGAAGTCGAATTCTGGCTGGCGACGGATGACGGACCGCGCCGGCTGCGGCTGGCGCCGCAGCCATCGGTTGCCTTTGTGCCGCAGGTGCAGCGCGAGCGTGCCGAGGCACTGCTGTCGCGCGAGCGCGGGGTCGAACTGCGCCCGCTGGCACTGCGCGATTTCCAGCGCAGGCCGGTGCTGGGACTGTACTGCGCCCAGCACCGACAGCTGATCCAGCTGGCCAGGACACTGCGCGATGCCGGCGTGGACGTGTATGAAGCGGATATACGCCCGCCGGAGCGCTACCTGATGGAGCGCTTCATCACCGCGCCGGTGTGGTTCGACGGCGAGCCGGATGGCGCCGGCGTGCTGCGCAACGCGCAGATGAAGCCGTCGGCCGACTACCGGCCGGCGCTGCGCCTGGTGTCGCTCGATATCGAAACCAGCGCGGCGGGCGAGCTCTATTCGATCGCGCTCGAAGGCTGCGGCCAGCGCCAGGTTTACGTGCTGGGGCCGGCGCCGCAAACGCCCGTCGACGTCGATTTCTCGCTGACCTACTGCGCCACCCGGCCCGAATTGCTGCACCGGCTGAACCAGTGGCTGGCCGACCACGATCCCGACGCGATCATTGGCTGGAACCTGGTGCAGTTCGACCTGCGCGTGTTGCAGGAGCAGGCGCGCCGGTTCCAGGTGCCGCTGCGGCTGGGTCGCGGCGGCACGGAAATGGAATGGCGCGAGCACAACGCGCAGCAGCATTTCTTCGCCAGCGCGCCGGGGCGCCTGATCATCGACGGCATCGAGGCGCTGCGCTCCGCTACATGGAGCTTTCCATCGTTCAGTCTCGAAGCGGTGGCGCAGGCGCTGCTGGGAGAGGGCAAGGCGATCGACAATCCGTACGACCGCATGGACGCCATCGACCGCATGTTCGCGCACGACAAGCCGGCGCTGGCGCGCTACAACCTGCGCGACTGCGAGCTGGTGACGCGGATCTTCGCGAAGACCGAGCTGCTGCGGTTCCTGCTCGAGCGCGCCACGGTCACGGGCTTGCCGGCCGACCGCAGCGGCGGCTCGGTGGCGGCCTTCACGCACCTCTACATGCCGCTGATGCACCGCCAGGGCCTGGTCGCGCCCAATCTCGGCGACAAAGCGCCCGAGGCCAGCCCGGGCGGCTTTGTCATGGACTCGCGTCCCGGATTGTATGAATCCGTGCTGGTGCTGGACTACAAGAGCCTGTACCCGTCGATCATCCGCACCTTCCTGATCGATCCGGTCGGCCTGGTCGAAGGGCTGGCGCATCCGGACGATGCCGATGCGGTGCCGGGCTTCCGCGAGGCGCGGTTTTCACGGACCAAGCACTGCCTGCCGGCCATCGTGGCGCGGGTGTGGCAGGGGCGCGAGGCGGCCAAGCGCGATGGCAACAAGCCGCTGGCGCAGGCGCTCAAGATAATCATGAACGCGTTCTACGGCGTGCTCGGCTCGAACGGCTGCCGCTTCTTCGACGCGCGGCTGGCGTCGTCGATCACCATGCGCGGGCACGAGATCATGCGGCAGACCCGGGCGCTGATCGAGGCGCGCGGCTACGAGGTGATCTACGGCGACACCGACTCGACCTTCGTCTGGCTGCGCCGCGCCCGTACCGAAGCCGACGCCGCGCAGATCGGGCGCAGTCTGGTGGCCTACGTCAACGACTGGTGGCGCGACCACCTGTGGCAGGCCTATGGGCTGGAGAGCGCGCTCGAGCTGCAGTTCGAGACGCACTTCCGGCGCTTCCTGATGCCGACCATCCGCGGCGCCGAGCTGGGCAGCAAGAAGCGCTATGCCGGCCAGGTGGAGCGTCCGGACGGCACCCGCGAGATGGTGTTCAAGGGGCTGGAGACGGTGCGCACCGACTGGTCGCCGCTGGCGCAGCGCTTTCAGCAGACCCTCTACGAAAAGGTCTTCAACCGCGAGCCGTATGCCGACTATGTGCGCGACATCGTGCGCCGCACGCTGGCCGGCGAGCTGGACCAGGAACTGGTCTACCGCAAGCGGCTGCGGCGCCGGCTCGAAGAGTACCAGCGCAACGTGCCGCCGCATGTGCGTGCCGCGCGCATCGCCGACGACTATAACGAGCGCCAGGGGCGTCCGCGCCAGTATCAGCAGGGCGGCTGGATCAGCTATCTGATGACGGTTGCCGGGCCGGAGCCGCTGGAAGTGCGGACAGCGCCGATCGACTATGGCCACTACGTGACAAAGCAGCTCCAGCCGATCGCCGACGCCATCCTGCCCTTCCTCGACGACGGCTTCGAGACGCTGATATCCGGCCAGATGGCGCTGTTTCCGCAGTAGCCCAAGTCTTTCCAGCCACGGCAGGTGACTCAAATTGAGACACCTGCATGGAAGCGAAACAGCACCGGCTTAGGTGAAAACCATGCCGCCCCTGTCACAGGCTTGAAAACAGGGTAGCGCTCACATAAAGTTCCCTTCCACCGGGCGGCCCCAGTTGGTAGCCCGAGTATAGAAACAGTGTGGAGACAAGGGAATGAGGCATGCGGCGGATGGCCTGGTACGTGACGTGCAAATCGCGCGGCGGAACTTCTTCGACGGCAAACTGATTCCGCCCGGAACGGTCCCCGAGCTGGTTGCCCGCTCGTGGGAGCGCGCCGCGAATTCGGGACTTCGGCCAGAGGATCGCGCCCTGTTCAGCAACTTCGTCACGCATGGCCAGCTGCAGCGGCTCGAGGACGAACACCGTGTGTTGATAGAAGCCGCCGGCGACGACATGGAGATCCTGGCGCGCGCGTTTCCCGCGCGACACTGGCTGGTGTTCTGCACCAACGCGGCAGGCATGATCGTCAGCGCCAGCAGCCGACCGGCCGCGGCGCCCGCCGCCGCGGCCGCAATCCGTGGTGGCAAGCAAGTGTGCGAAGCCGCGCTCGGCACCAATGCTCCTGGCTGCGTGCTGCGCGAAGGGGGCATGCCGGTGGAGATACGGCGTGGCGAGCATTACCTGAACGAGCTCGTCGACGTGGTCTGCGCGGCGGCACCGATCTACGACTGCCACGACCGGCTGATCGGCGTGCTCGACGTCACCGGCTTCGGCGTGGACCTGCCCGCCTACGCGCTCAGCCGCGTGCAGGCCGCCGCGATGTCGATCGAGAACCGGCTTTACGCGCGGCTGCCGGCTCGCCGGATCGTGCATCTGCATCATGACCATCGCATGCTCCATACGCCGGCCGAGGGCATCATCGCCATCTCCGACGATGACGTGATCATTGCCGCCAACCGTGCTGCCCGGCAAATGCTCGGCCTGCGCACCGGCAGCGGCGAGGGCATCGATATGCGCGACGTTTTTGCCGGCGGCCTGCACGGCGGCACGGGCTCGGCCCCGGGCTCGCTGAGCGCGCGCAGCGGGGAGCGTTTCTTCGTCTCGCTCGAGCAGCATGCGCGCCGCCACCGCACCGCCGCGGCAAAGCCCGCCGGCGGCGCCGACTGCCTGATTGCCGACGCGACCCTTGCGCGCGCCTTCGACAAGGCCGTGACCGTCATCGGCGAGCAGGTGCCGGTGATTCTGCTGGGCGAGACCGGCACCGGCAAGAGTCTGCTGGCGCGCGCGCTGCACGACGCCAGCCGCCCGGGCACCGCCTTTGTCTCGCTGGACTGTTCGTCGATTCCGGAAAGCCTGGCCGAGGCGGAGTTGTTTGGCTACGCCGACGGCGCGTTCACCGGTAGCCGCAAGGGCGGCAGCATCGGCAAGATCGAGCAGGCCAACCATGGCACCCTGTTTCTCGACGAGATCGGAGATATGCCGCTGCCGCTGCAGACGCGGCTGCTGAGCGTGCTGCAGGAGCGCAGCCTGACGCGCGTCGGCGGCAGCAAGCCGGTGCCGGTCGACATTTCCGTCATCTGCGCCACCCACCGCAACCTGGCCGAGCTGGTACGCCAGGGCAGCTTCCGCCAGGACCTGTTCTACCGCCTGAACGGCATGTCAGTGCGCATGCCGGCGCTGCGCGAGCGCACCGACTTGCCCGAACTGATCGAAGCCATGATGCAGTCGCTCGCGCGCGGGCGCCCAAAACGGCTTGCCGCCGATGTGATGGCGGTACTGATGGCGCATCAATGGCCGGGCAACATCCGCGAACTGCACCAGATACTGCGTGCGGCGATGGCGCTGTCCGGCGGCGGTGAACTGGTGCAACGCGAACACTTCGACGAAGGCTGGCTGACGGTGGCGGCGATGGGCGCGCCGGCTGCCGGCGTCTTGCCCGGCGGGCCTGACACGCACTCGACCATGCTGGCCGACATGCAGAGCGAGCTGATCCACCGCACCCTGGCGGCGCTGAGCGGCAACCGCTCGCAGGCAGCGCGCGCACTTGGCATCTCGCGCGCGACCTTGTACCGCAAGCTGGCGCGCAGCAAGCCCGCCTGAGCGACGGCGCCGATGCGCATCAGCCCCCCGCAGCCTGTGCCAGGGCTGCGGGGGTTTTTCTTTGCAGCTCGCCAAGCCGGTGTCGCAGCTGTATCGAGACACTGCTTCAGACTGCTACAGGTACACGCATCGCCCGCGCCGCGAAGCGGCAAAAACCTGCGGGATGGCGAGCCATCGTGCAGCCTGCAGGCGCCGGGATAGAGTGCAGGCACAGCCTTTGCGTCCAGAGAGCCGAGCGTGCGGCAAGCACCGCGCGCACGGACCAAGGGACCAAAGGAGACAATGCACATGGCAAGCAACGCAGCACTGCTGATAGGCGGAAAACTGGTCGAGGGCACGGCCCGCCTGGATGTCATCAACCCGGCCACCGGCGAGGTATTCACCACCGTATCGTGCGGCACGGAACGCGAGGCGCGCGACGCCGTAGCCGCCGCCAAGGCGGCCCAGCCCGGCTGGGCTGCGGCAGGCCTGCCGGCACGGCGTGCCTCGCTGCTTCGCTTTGCGGACGAACTGGGGGCCAATGCCGAAGAGCTGGCGGCCCTGCTGGTGCTGGAACAGGGCAAGCCGCTTGCGGAAGCGCATCAGGAGCTGGCGTACGCACAAGCCTTCGTCCGGCATCTCGCCGGACTGGAGCTTCCGGTTGCGGTGGTGCAGGACGACGCCAGCCATCGCATCGAAATCCATCACAAGCCGCTGGGCGTGGTGGCGGCGATTGCCGCGTGGAATTTCCCGCTGCTGATTGCGGCCTACAAGATTGCGCCCGCGCTGCTGCTGGGCAATACCGTCGTGCTCAAGCCCGCGCCGACCACGCCGCTGGCTTCGCTGCGGCTGGGCGCGCTGGCCAAAGACATCTTCCCGCCGGGCGTGCTCAATGTGATCACCGACCGCAATGACCTCGGGGGATTCCTGACTGCGCATCCGGACGTGGCCAAGGTGTCCTTCACCGGTTCCACCGCAACCGGCAAGAAGGTGATGGAAAGCGCCGGTCCGCGGCTCAAGCGCGTTACGCTGGAGTTGGGCGGGAACGACGGTGCCATCGTGCTCGACGATGCCAACGTCGCCGAGATCGCGGCAAAGATCTTCGGCAGCGCCTTCTACAACTGCGGCCAGGTGTGCCTGGCACTCAAGCGCCTGTACGTTCATGCTTCGCTCCATGACGAACTGTGCGAGGCGCTGGCCGACCTGGCCAGTGCAGCGGTGGTCGGCAATGGCGCGGAGCCCGGCGTTGCCATCGGGCCGCTGCAGAACGCCATGCAGTTCGACAAGGCGGGCCGCTTCCTGGCCGCCGCTCGGCGCGATGGCAAGATCCTGACGGGGGGTGCCGCGCTGCACGGCGACGGCTATTTCGTCGCGCCCACCATTGTGCGCGACCTGCCCGACGACAACGAACTGGTGGCCGAAGAGCAATTCGCGCCCATCCTGCCGGTGCTGAAGTACCACGATATCGACGAGGCCGTGGCGCGCGTCAACGCCTCGCCTTACGGCCTCGGCGGTTCGGTATGGTCGTCCGACCCGCAGCGCGCCTACGCGGTGGCGCAGCGGCTCGATGTCGGTACCGCCTGGATCAACCAGCATCTGCATTTCGGCCCGCATATCCCGTTGGTCGGCGCCAAGGAGTCTGGCCTGGGCGTGGAGTTCGCCGCCGAGGGCCTGGCGGAGTATGCGCAACTGAGCGTGATCAATATCGCGCGCCAGCAGGGGCGCTGAACCGCTTAGCCCCCTTACCACCTTACCCGCCGCCCGGCGGGGCCGCACGGCTGGCTCGCCGGGCCGCAGCACGGCCAAAAACAATAGAAGAGTGGAGGAGACATGAAGAAGCTACGGACGGCATTCCGCCCGGGGATGCGCTCGGCCCTGCGCCGCAGCGCGGCAGGCGCGGCGCTGCTGCTTGGCGCGGCGCCGGCACTGGCGATCGACGTGGATGCGGGCGACTACACCGCACTGCCGGCAGGCACGAACCTTGGCCTGCTGTACTACCAACACGTCGAGCGCGACAGGATCTACGCCGGCGGCCAGCGCATCGCCGGCGGCAACCTGGATTCGGATGTCGGCATCGTGCGCTACGTGCGCTTTATGGAGATCGGCGGCTACACCATCGACCCGCAATTCCTGTTGCCGTTCGGCAAGCTGCGTGCGACCGATAGCCTGAGCGCGCTTGGCAGCGCCAGCGGCGTGGGCGACCTGATGCTGGCCGCCACGGTCTGGCTGGTGAACCAGCCGGAAAAGAAGCGCTATTTCGGCATCACGCCCTTCCTGTTCGTGCCGGTGGGCAGCTATGACAAGGACCGGCCGCTGAACCTGGGCGAGCATCGCTGGAAGCTCGCGCTGCAGGCGGGCTATATCACGCCGTTGATCGACAAGTTCACGCTGGACCTGGTCGCCGACGTGACCTTCTTCGGCAGCAACGACAAGTTCAGTCCGAGCGCTGCCACGCTCCGGCAGGATCCGCTGTTCCAGGGGCAGGCATGGCTGCGCTACCACCTGACCGAAAGCTTCGACCTCCGCGGCGGGCTGTCCTACGCGGCCGGCGGAGAGAGCAGGGTGAATGGTGTATCGCGCAACGACCACACCAATACGTCCAAGTTCTCCGTGGGCATGGCGTGGTTCCCAACGCCGACCGTTCAGGTGCTCGGCACCTATGGACGCGATATCTCGGTACGTAATGGCCCGCTGGAGGGCAGCCGTTTCAATCTTCGTTTGCTCAAGGTGTTCTGAGCGAGCCACGACCTGACAGAGAGAGGAGAACGACATGACAGGACACAAACAAGCCGGTGCGAACGGGCACGCGCGCATTGTGGCAGCGGTCGCCCTGGCGCTGCTGACGCTGCCGTGCGCGGGCGCGCGTGCAGCGGATGCGGCGGCTGGCAGCCAGGCGAGGGCGCGCGTCGCGCAGCAAATCCGCGCCGCCACTACGCGCATCGATGGCGCAGCGATTCGCGCCAATGAGGCCAGCACCCCGAACTGGCCTACCTATGGGCTGGATTACGCGGAAACGCGCTTCAGCAAGCTCGACCAGATCCACAGCGGCAACGTCGGGAATCTTGGCCTGGTTTGGTCCTATGACCTCGAATCGACCCGCGGTGTCGAGGCCACGCCGCTGGTGGTGGAGGGCGTGATGTATGTCACGGCGCCCTGGAGCGTGGTCCACGCCATCGACGCGCGCACCGGCAGGAAGCTGTGGACCTACGATCCCAAGGTGCCGCGCGAGATGGCCTACAAGGGCTGCTGCGACGTCGTCAACCGCGGCGTCGCGCTGCACAAGGGCAAGGTGTACGTCGGTGCCTTCGACGGCAGACTGATCGCCATCGACGCCGCCACCGGCAAGAAGGTCTGGGAACAGGACACCATCGTCGACCGCAGCCATTCCTACACCATCACCGGCGCGCCGCGCGTGTACAAGGGCAAGGTCATCATCGGCAATGGCGGCGCCGAATATGGCGCACGCGGCTATATCACCGCCTACGACGCCGATACCGGCGCGCAGCAGTGGCGCTGGTTCACGGTGCCGGGCGACCCCTCGAAGCCGTTCGAGAACGAAGCGATGGCACGCGCGGCCGGCACCTGGGATCCCGCCGGCAAGTACTGGGTCAACGGCGGCGGCGGCACGGTGTGGAACACCATGGCCTTCGATCCCGAGCTCAACCTGATGTACATCGGCACCGGCAACGCCGGTCCGTGGAGCCGCAAGGTGCGCAGCCCCAAGGGCGGCGACAACCTCTATGTGGCCTCGGTGGTGGCACTGAACCCGGACACCGGCGAATACGTCTGGCACTACCAGGAAACGCCGGGGGACAACTGGGACTACACCTCGACCCAGGACATCATCCTGGCCGACCTGAAAATCGATGGCAGGCTGCGCAAGGTGCTGCTGCACGCGCCCAAGAACGGCTTCTTCTTCGTGATCGACCGCACCGACGGCAAGTTCATCTCGGCAAGGAACTTCGTCGATGTCAACTGGGCATCTGGCTATGACAAGAATGGACGTCCGATCGAGACGCCGCAGGCGAACACCTCGGGCAAGCCGGTCGACGCCGTGCCCGGACCGTTTGGCGCGCACAACTGGCATGCCATGTCATACAACCCGCGCCTGCGCCTGGCTTATATCCCGGCGCAGCATGTGCCGCTGACCCTGGCCGACAACAAGCACTGGGCGCATAACCAGAAGGACTCGCCGGAGGCGCACCGCGGGATGGGGTGGAACCTGGGCATGCTGGTCAATGCCGAGCCGCCGAAAAGCAAACCGATGGGACGGCTGATCGCCTGGGACCCGGTCCGGCAGAAGGCGGCCTGGCAGCAGGACTACACCGGGCCTTGGAACGGCGGCACGCTGACCACGCCGGAGACCTGGTGTTCCAGGGCACCGCCGACGGCCGCTTCATCGCCTACCATGCGGCGACCGGCGAGAAGCTGTGGGAGACCCCGACCGGCACCGGGGTGGTGGCGCCGCCGGTCACCTACATGGTCGACGGCAAGCAATATGTGTCGATCGCGGTGGGCTGGGGCGGTGTGTTTGGCCTGAGCACTCGCGCCACCGACCGCAAGGCACCCGGCACGGTCTACACCTTTGCCATTGGCGGCAAGGCCAAGGCTCCGGCGTCCGCTCCGTATCCGATGGCCGAGCTGCTGCAGGGCGTGAAGTACGACCCCGCCCATGTAGCGGAAGGGCAGAAGCTGTACGTCAACAACTGCGTGTTCTGCCATGGCGTGCCGGCTGTGGACAAGGGCGGCAATATTCCCAACCTGGCTTACGTTGGCTCGGGCCTGATCCAGAACCTGGACAAGATCGTGTTCAACGGTCCTTACGTCGGCCAGGGCATGCCGGATTTCACCGGCAAGCTGACCGCCGAAGACGTCATCAAGATCCAGGCCTTCATCCAGGGTACGGCCGATGCGGTGCGCCCTGGCAAGTCGGTCGACTGAGGTTGCTGGGGCGGAATAAATGCTGGCGAAGTGGACCGCGCTGCCCGCCAGGCGATAGCGATATCGCCTGGCGGGCGCAGGGGCCCTCAAAGGTGACAAGAGAGGCTCTTTTCGTTGTGTTGAATAAAACGCTTGCAAGGCTCGCATCCAGGTATTAAGATTCGCCCCCTCGTTCGCAAGGCATCGCGCAACGGGCAAGGAACGGCGCGCAAGAATTGACTCGAAAGAGGGCGCGCAGCGCAATAAAGAATTTTTCGAAATCAGTTGCTTAATCGAAAAAATTTCTTTAAAGTCTCGTTCCTTCGCTGCAGACAACGCAGCGCGCTGAACGGCAAAGCCGGGTGGCGAAGTTCTTTAACAAACAAACAACCGATAAGTGTGGGCGCTTGATAGCGGATGCGAAAGACTTCGGTCTTTTAGCTTAAAAGTTATACAGTGCTCGCACAGCAAAACGTGACTGGTCTTCGGG
>NZ_JALHRX010000044.1 GCF_023952475.1 Cupriavidus sp. WGlv3 | reverse complement strand
CCACCACCGCGGCGCGCTGGCCCAGCACCAGCGCGCCGCGCGCGAACATGCCGGCGCGCAGTTTCTGGTCGGCATTGTCGACGCGCACATAGACCATGATGCTGCGCGTGCCCTCGCTGACCGCCGGGTTGATGCGCACCAGCTTGCCGGCAAAGCCGCCGGCGCCTTCCACTTCCAGCGCCACCGGCTGGCCCACCGCGGCGCGCGCCACCTCGGCCATCGGGATCGGCGCTTCCAGCTCCAGCACGCGCAGGTCGACCACATCGACCAGGCGCGTATCCGGCGACACCTTCTCGCCAGGCTGCACCGCGCGCGCGGCCACCATACCGTCGAGCGGCGCCTTGACCACGGTGTCGGCCAGCGCCTTCTGCGCCACCGCCAGCCCGCCTTGGGCAGCGTCGAGGTTGGCGCGCGTCACCGCCAGGTCGGACTGGTACTTGTCGAAGGCGGTCTGCGAGATAAAGCCCTTGCCGACCAGTTCGCGGTTGCGTTCCCAGGTCTGGCGCGAATTCTCGAACTGGCCGCGCGCGGCCAGCATCTGCCCGCGCGCCTGCGCGGCCCGGGCCTCGTATTCGGCCGGGTCGATGCGCACGATGACCTGGCCGGCGCGCACCGGTTCGCCCTCGCGCACCAGCACCTGCTTCACCTCACCGGAGACCTTGGCCTTGACCGAGGCCTGGTTCAGCGCGCGCAGGCTGCCCGACAGTGGTAGCGACAACTGCAGGTCCTGGCGCGCCACTTGAACCAAGTCTGTCTGCAGGAATTCGACGCCGCTGGCCTCCTCAGGTTCAAATATCCGATGCGAACTTCTAGCGGTGCGCACGTAGGTCACAATGCCCAGCACTAAAAAAGTGCAGCCAATAGTGACTAGGAGGTTCTTTCGTTTCATGTCGGCCTTTTGGACGGTTACTGGCTTTGGCGGCAACCCCTTACCCATCCTTCAAGGCTTGCCCGAACATATCGTCGCGGAAATACTCTGCGACACCTCGGGACTTCTTTTGCGTCACTCACGCTCAGTCCCTTACCAAAGGGGTGATCACGATAAGCACCCGCCAGCACACCGCTCTTAGGCCTGCGACTTGGTACCCCCAACGAGAACGCACAACGGTGCAAGCCCGGTGAATTTAATGACCCGCTATACACAGAACCTCTCATTCCAAATTATCTGCCGCACCATAATAATCTGTCCGTCAGTCAGACCCGAATTGCGCGTAGGGATTCTCTGATAGATCATCAATCTGATGGCGCACGGTAAAGCGCAACCTTTTAGGGCTGTCGAGCGCCGAGTATAGAAGGTTCTCATTAACGCGCAATCCCTCGTAGGTACTTCCGTATGCTTCCTTTGTGCTGGAATTGGCTTTCAAGTGGCCGGCCTGCTCAATCACCTCCCATTCGTGACGCAGGGCAAGATCGGACCCGACCGCAAGAGGCCGGGATCACTAGAACCTATGAGGAATCGCCGGAATACATGTAGCCACAACGCACATCCTTGCGGCCGCGGCCCGCCCACAACGCGGGCGAACCGAATTCAATCTGGACACAATATGAATGCCCACGTCAGAGACGGATCCCTTCGTTGCCAACAACTCGCGGCCGGCTTCACACTACCACAGCATTGAGTTGCTTTTCAGGTTGCAGGCCGCAACGTGTGGCTTGGCCCGAGGGCGAGAGCCGCACGCTGTCGCTCTATCCGATGCTGTCAGCAAGGTCATGCATTGCGAGGAGTGCGCGGCGCGGTGTCATCAGACTCACAGACGTTAGTTCGCCGAGTCAGGGATCTGCCGCTGTTCGAGTACCGCGTTGTGCCGCACTTCCCGCGGCGTGGGGTGTGGTGCGGCCAGTGCGGCGGCCCCCGGCTTGAACGGCTGGAATAGCTCGGGCGCGATCAACGCGTCCCACAGCCCGGCTGGCACAAGCTGCGGCCATTTGCTTACGCAGCTGCACGGTGCAGGCCGTGGGCGCCTTCTACGAACTGGGCTGGCGTACCGTCAAATCCATCGACAAGGCACGCCTGCGCGAGCCTGTGGTCGACCAATCCCTTATCTGGCTACGGACGATTCACCCTGCGCAAGCGACATCGCTACACCACAGTGGTCATCGATCCGATCGGACGTGCTCCGGATCGGAAAGGGCCACTCGCGCGAGACGGCATCAACGTTCCTCGAGCAACTCCTAACCGGACGCGGCCAAGCGCGTCGCGGCAGTCGCCCATCGACATGACGACCGCGTACGAGCTGGGCTTCGGAAGCGCCTATGACCTGTTCCAACGTCGTGGCCAAGTACGGGCGCGAGGCCCTTGGCCGGGTTCGCGTCGACCAGGCCAATCGCCTGCGGCACGATCACAGTACCAGGCGGGTGCTCAAGTCCACGCGCTGGCTGCTGCTGCGCAACCCGCAGAATCAGAGTGCCCCTCAGGAGGTACATCCGCTGCCGGCAGCCGTTAAACACGGAGGGGATCAGCAACACGATTAAGGTCATCAAGCGCCATGTCTACTGCTACCCAGACCAGGAGTATTTCTTCCTCAAAATCCGCGGGGCCTTCCCCGGAATTCCTCGTTGAACCAAACAAAATGCCTAAACAGGACGGCAACCTTGGCATGTTTGTCGAAATGGTGTTGCCATGGTTTCGCGGTCACCAATGTAGCAGCAAAAGTCTGCTTTACGACAAAATCGTCGTCTTTCCAACCAATAGTCGCCGCCATTGATCATATAGCGACATACCAATAAATAAAGTAAAGAGTGCCTTTACTATATAAGCAAACGGATCATTGCTAATTGTCTCGATCAAAATGCGCACAGCCTATCGAGACCCAGCCAAAGCCCGCAGCCAGTACCGAAGGCCCGAATAGTCCACTCATGCCGGGCGCGTTGAAGGTCCACGCCACCCCTCATAGACATTCAACGGCCCACGATCGGCTTGTCATTTCCTTCGAAGTCCCCGCTCTCAATCAATCCATTGAGTTGTGAGCATTTATGTGTTTAGGTTTGGCACGCATGTTGCTCTATGTACTTGCGGCGCGTCGATGTGGAAATTTACCTAATGCCACATAATTTCGCTGCATTTGGACCACAAATCACACCAAAAATACGGAACATATTATTAGCCTGGAGATCAATAACTTGGACAAATCAAACTCCTCCATGAGGATTTTCCCAGACGCCGCCCCCTTCAAAAACACAAAAGCGAAAACATTAATCGCACTCAGAGCAGCCGCCTCTAAATTCGACGTTTATCCGCTTCATCGTGTGACGCATGCACAATGGAGCACAAGTTCCACAAAGATTGTCAAATTAATAAAAATTTCTTTCGGAATATCGGATCCTCTAGCAGTTAGATCTAGCGCAGCATCCGAGGATAGTCTGGAGCAATCCAAAGCCGGCCAGTACCTTTCTGTATTAAATGTCCGTACCGATGAGCAACTGATTCAAGCAATAGATGATGTGTTCTCTTCGTACGGCACCCTATTGCCATCCGACGAGGTGTTCGTCCAACCGATGGCCAAAGATATCGCGGTAAGTGGCGTTGTCATGACATGCGACCCTGAATCTGGCCTTCCATACTATATTGTTAGCTACGATGAGAGCGGCGATACTACAGTTGTGACTTCTGGTGGAAACGGCACCCGCACTTACATATTTGTACCGGGCCACGATGCACCGGAGCCTCTCCGGCGTTTGGTGCCAGCAATAGAAGAAGTGATCGAAATTGTTGGCATTAAAGAGGTAGATATCGAATTCGGGATCTCGAATAATGGAACCGTGGTGATCTTCCAGGTACGGCCCATAACAGCCCCGCGGAGATGTGGATACAGCGCAGGCCACCTTGCCATGCTTCTCCAATCACTGAATGGCGTTGAAGCGTCGATTGAGGACGTCAACAGCTTCAATAACCGCCAGGGACTCGTAGGGGAAGTTCTTGGAGTCATGCCGGATGTGAACCCCGCCGAGTTGATAGGAACTAAGCCACGGCCATTGGCCGCCTCCCTCTTTCGTCACCTGTTCACTAATACCGCGTGGGCTTCCGCGCGGGCAAATTTCGGGTACCGAGATTTGCGCGCAGTTCCCCTAATGCATATGATTGGCGGCACACCATATGTTTCTGTATCAGCAAGCGTCGCCTCTTTTCTACCGGCCGCATTGCCCAATTCCATAGCAAAAAAAATCATCACCGATGCTCAACGCAATTTAATTCTTAAGCCAGAGCTTCATGACAAAATAGAATTTCGCGTTGTTCCAACTTGCCTCAAACCAAGAATGAGGGACGGTCATTGGCGCGAGCTATTCCCAAGCCTTTCTGAGAACGAATGGGCATCGTACCTAGACCTGCTACGTGCTTTAACGAACCGCATTATCACTGGCGATGACCTCTTTGATCGTGCTAGACACGGCATCGAAGCGTTAGAATCCACTGCAAAATTTACAAATTGGAATGAGGACCACGGATTGCTTGATGTCCTGTCGCTGATCGAAAAAGTGCACGTGCATGGCACAGTGCTATTCTCTGAGATTGCGAGAGCGGCCTTCGTAGCGACGGACATTCTCAAGTCATTAGAGTCTGAGAAATTGCTTCGCCCGGGGTTCCTGGATGCCGTCGTGCGCGCCTCCGACTCCGTTGCAGCCCAACTAGTAAACGATTTTTTTGCACTACAGCCTGCAGAATTTTTAAATTTGCACGGCCATATTCGCCCTGGCACATACGAGATCACCGTTCCTCGATACGACGATCCTATTAGTAAATACTTCGACTGGATGAATCGCACCATCAAAGAGGAGACGACAGAAGTATCCGCCATTGACTTAGCTCTGTCACCTGCCCAGATATCGGCCCTTTCTTCCGAGTTCGATCGAACCGGCTACGCTTTCGATTGGCCGATATTTGAAGCCTTTGCAATGAAGGCGATTCAGGGCCGTGAACGCGTCAAACATTCTTTTAGCCGTCTAATTTCGGACGCCTTGGAGATGCTCGCACTCGTTGGAGCAAATCTTGGTCTTAGCAGAGACGATCTGTCGTTCCTTACGATGCCCGACATTGCATTCTCTTTAGAGATTCGCTCCAATCCTTCGACCTTTCTGCGGTCTGCAGTCGAGAGAAATCGACAGCACTGGGAAACAACCAGATATCTCCGCCTTCCTGATCTTTTGTGCTCCCCAAAAGACATCTTCGGCTTCCATGTCTTCCACTCCCGCCCGAGCTTCATCACCGCGCTCACAGTTGAGGGGCTTGTGACGGATGTACATGGTTCGTCGTTCAAGGACAGCATCGTTTTTATGGAAAATGCTGACCCCGGTTTTGACTGGATATTCACGCACGGCGTCAAGGGATTTATCACGAAGTACGGTGGCGAAAATTCACATATGTCAATCAGAGCGCGTGAACTTGGTGTTCCCGCCGTTATCGGCGCCGGCAGCCGCTTTGAGCAATGGCGGAACGCACGCGTTATTCGACTCGAATGTGCAGCTCAACGCGTCCAAGTTCTCAGTTAAGCTATGGAAATGGAAGCGATGTCTGAACACGGAGTACGGCGATGCCCTCGCCGCATTAGAACGCTCCCACGAGCGGCCTTATCGAAACTCGTGAAGACCTCATAGCCAAGTTGCTTCGCTTGGCCCTCGGCAGGCACACTGATCACGGCCCGCCGAGGGGCGGTCAGCCCTTCGACTCCATATTCCAGGATGATTTCGCGCAACAGGTCGCCCTGATGCTCTCATAGGGTAGGAGGTAACCAGCGTGATAAATCCGATACCATGATCGAACTTACTCAGCAAGGCGAACGGTCAATACAATTGTAATCGCTAGGTGATGTCAGGCTCATGTTGACATCATGAGCGTCGCCAACTGAGGTGCCCGTTTGATTTGGAAGCGCGTGAAAATAAACAAATCGATGGCGGCGATGATCACTCAGCCGTTATATGAGGGATTCTAGTCAGGCACGGGGTCAAGCCCATAAACACTTGGAAACTCATATGTGTCCCGCCGTTCTCAATACGGGCTCCCGAAGCGGTTAGATTTATCGAAAACTTCATAGAATGGAGAATCACCTCACCGGAACTGGTCAATACTTGGCATATCCCCCACGCTGACTTCGATCACCGTCGGTACACTCGTCGTTGAGATGGCCCGACGTAATGCGAACCGCAGTCCTTCGGGAGAGTCCGTTCGGAACGCTTGTGCACCAAAGCTTTCCGACAAACGGCAGAAATCTGGATTTCGAAGATCAGTTGCTATAATTCTACCGCCGTAGTCGTTGACTTGCATCTGGCGGACATTTCCAAAACAGTTGTTATTGAAAAGCAGAACGATCAGAGAAATCTTATGCTGTACAGCAGTGGCTAGCTCTTGAACGGCAAACATGAACCCGCCGTCCCCCGTAATAGAAACCACGGGTACGTTTGGCTTTGCAACCTTCACTCCGAGCGCAGTCGGAAAGCCATATCCGAGTGTCCCCTGATAGCCGGTAGATATGTAAGTGCGGGGACTGTATACAGGATAAACGATGCGACTCGCAAAGCCAACCTGGGTTAATTCGTCTACAAATATTCCATGTTCACCTATTTCTTCACGGATAACCTTCAGATAGCTCAATTGTGGTTCGAGCACCGCTGAACGCGCTTCCCATGCGGCTTTGACTTCCATCAATGCAGTTTCTCGTGGACGTCGAACGGCATTGTATTCTTCAAGCCTTCTCAGCAAGAGTGGCAAGGCTTGCTCTGCCCGAGCCGTAATTTCGCACTTCGGCGTAAAAAATCTACGATGTGTGGTCGGGTCAACGTCAATGCGAATAATATCCGGCCGATGTGTCCGAATCCATTTTTTTGCTGGTATTCGCATGTTGGTACCGATGGCCAGAACAACATCGGTTTTTCCCCAAAGGTCCTTCGCGGCAGGCAGGTGCAGGGAGAGATAGCTACGGGCATCCACAACCCCCATACCGGTACGATATGCCACGACCGGTGCCTGTAAGACCTCCGCTAACTGCCGGACCAATGTGCTCGCGCCTTGCGCACCGCTTCCGACAAATATCATTGGAGCAACAGAGGCACCTAGCACTTTGGCGACCTCTTCGATAGCTTCCTCGTCCAGAGGAGGTTCATAGGGAGTCCGTAGTTTGAGTTGGGGATCGGCGGGAGCCGTGCTGGCTAACACGTCCATTGGAATCTCCAGCCCAACTGGTCGAGGTCGACCCGAAAGCATCTGGTGAAAGGCTTCACCGATCAAGATCGGAATCTCCGATGGGGTGTGAGCAGTTGCTACCCATTTGCTAAGGGAACGCAAGATTGAGAGCTGATCATTAATTTCATGCAATTCACCCCAACCTCTTCCTATTGCCGCTGAGTTTATCTGACCGGTCAAACACATCAGCTTTGCGTTAAGTGCGTACGCCGTTGAGATCGCGGCGGTTGAATTGAGAAGGCCTGGCCCCGGAACAACGTTGAATACCGTGGGCAAATCGCTGACCAGAGCATGACCGAGTCCCATATATGCCGCACCTTGCTCATGTCGAGTGTGAATTATCCGGAATTTTTCTCGATGATCGAAAAATGCATTATAGAGCCAATCGTTCTGCATGCCAGGTAGACCGAATACCGTCCTTATTCCGAGGTTATGCAAAGAAAGAACTGCTGCCTCACCACCCGTCATAGCTCTCATAGTCTTCAGCCCTCCAGAAGCGTATCCAATAATGCGAGTAATCTCGTGTTGTCACCTGGTGCACCGACCGTGATTCTTATGCAGTGCGGCAGATCGAATGCGGGACGTACCATGACCCCGTTCCCAACCAAGAGCCCTGCCAGTTCCTCAGCGTTGAAGCCTTTGGGACAGCGAACCATGAGAAAGTTTGCCTGGCTTGGTGTCACCTCCAGATTCAGGGCTTTTAGCCCGGTCGCGAGCCTGAGCCGCTCGGCATGGTTGTTATCGACGGTGCGCTGCAAGTGAACCCTATCCCCCAAAGCGGCAATTGCAGCATCCATTCCTGCTGCGCTTAGGTGAAAATTTCGTTTCCGCTTCTTCACACTCTGAGCTATCCGTTGCGGCGCGATCCCATAACCGATGCGCATACCAGCCAAACCATAAGCCTTGGAAAAGCTATGAACAATCACGACATTTTGATCGTCGAGGACATGCCGTATAGCATCAGGAAGGCCTTCTTCTGTAGCAAATTGATAATACACCTCATCATATATTACGGTGACATCATCCGGAATTTTTCCCAACACTGTACCCAACACACTTTCCCCAAACCAGGTCCCGGTCGGATTATTTGGATTACAAAGATATAGCAACCTGGTATCCTTGTTTATCCTGCGTAGGATTGCATCGACGTCCAAGCGGAAATCCGATCCAATCAGCGGTACTCTGTCTATCTCGCATCCCTTATTTGCAAGAGATTTTGAATATTCACTAAAACACGGCGGACATATGATGGCACGTTGACCAGGCTTAATCAGCGCATCTTCCACTAAAGACAGTACTTCGACACCGCTGTTTGCCGAGAAAAATTGCGCGCTTGTAAGGCCTCTACCATGAAAGGCAGCTAGGGCGTCGCAGAGCTTTTTGTCGGTGCGTTCTGGATAGCGATTCGCAGAGGCAATTGCTAGTTTCGCGGCATCAACTGCTTTGGGTGATGGGCCAAATGGGTTCTCGTTTGAGGAGAGTTTCGTAATCTGCATTATTTCTTCGTCCGCCATCATTTCATCAAATGATTTACCATTTATAATAGTGAAATAGGAGATATTTCACTATTTCAGCGCTGGATACCCGATAACGACTCGGAAAAGTGGACTAATCTTTCCTCCGCTGGATTGAACTTCCCCCTCGATAATTCATGAGCATTATGTTCGCGGAAGTGCCTTGTGTGTGCCGTGTGTCCACACGAAATTGATTCGTCCGCTTGATGCCGGATGAGTTCAAGCTCAATGGAGAATATCACTCAACATACGACTAAGAATATGGCAAGGCATAATCAACGAGGCTTGCGCAAAGGGCCTCCTTTATTTGCGGCGATGCTGGATACCGCTACACTTCCTTATCCCATGCCCCCTCGGGATGCACTAAAATTTCTACACTTCTTAGCTTGACCCTAGCCGCTTTCTTTTCAAGCCAAGTCTTTATTGTAATTGCTCGGTGCGAGGTCGGTAAAATGATCCGTTTTCAAGACGCCATGAAGTTATTTCATGGAACGAACATTTACTGATATTTTTACGGACTATCTTCGTCAGGATAGCCGTACGCGCGAACCCTGCTGACCTTGAGATATTGTGGTTGCCTCGATCAGGGGCCAGCGGTCAGGCGTTGTCGATCGCCGGCATAAAGGAACCGGGCATCTTCGGCGTAATGGAGCCAGGCGGAGTCGCCTGGATCGGGCTCGAACGGGGTCTCAAGAATGGCGCGGACGGCGGCATGCCCCAGTGCCTGGGCCAAGTGGCTCTTGCCGGTACCGCACGGTCCGGCGATCAAGATGCAGGCCTTCTCCTCAATGTAGCGGCCGGTGGCCAGGTCATAGACAGTCGCCCGGTTCAAGTTTGGCAGGCGGTCGAAGTCGAAGCCCTCCAGGGTCTTCTCCCCGCGGAAGCTGGCGCGGCGCACGCGTTGGCTGAGTTTCTTCTGGTCCCGGCGAGCCAGTTCGTAGTGGACAAGCAAGGCGAGGAAGTCGGTGTGGGCCAACTGACGCTCGACGGCTTCGCGATTGCGTACTTCCAGCGTGTCGAGAACGCCAGACAGGCGCAGTTGCTTGAGGGCGGAGGAGAGTTCGGGGATCGGATTCATGGGATTCAATGAAGAAGCAGCGTCTGGGTGTCGCGGCAGAAGCGGCCGCCTTGGGCGTAGGTGGTGGCCAGCGTGCTGACCGTGGGCGCTGGTTCGAGATCCAGCCCCCTTGGCCAGAATCTGCTTGACCGCGCCGTAGTTGGGCGTGCCGAAGTGGTTGGCCCGCCGGCAGGCGGCTTCCAGCCGTTCGTCGCTGCATTGCTGTGCGAACCGCAACAGGCCTTGGACAGCACGCAACTTGATCAGAACTCGATCGCCGAACAGCACGCGCACCAGAGCGGAACAGGACGGACCGATGCGCTTGGCCTCGCGCAAGCACCACTGGACATCGTGCAATTGCCAAGCCTGTGCCTCGGGTGGCAGATGGTCGGTGACGGGACTGCGGGCGCCGAGCGCACCCTGTCGCAAGTGAGTAGCAAGCAGGATGTATTCCTCATACAGATGCACCATCGTCGCCGTAGCCTTGAGCCACACGACTTGCCGGCCAGACGGAACGGCGCCGAGTAATAAGCCCGCTCGAACTGAACGTGACCATCCCGGTGTGCCGTGGATGCGAGTGCCGGCCTCGGCCATGACCCAGGCGCGCACCTGGCGGTTGGCATCGGCGAGGTCGCGGAAGTCGCGCAGCGGCCCGAAGCTGTTCTTTACGTACTTGACTCCCGATTCCACGATACCCTTCTTCTGTAAGCGGTCTTTTAAGGGCGTCCCTTCCGGCCGCCGGCGGTATCCGAAGACGGTTGAGGGCTTGAGCCTCCAGGGCAGCAGAGCCTCGTAGTCGTCGGCTGTCTGTGCGTGTGGCAACGCCTTGAACAAGGCAACGAGATACTGATACGAATCGACGTCGTTGGCCTTGCAGGTTTCCACCAGCGAGTAAAGACTTGCGCTGGCGTTGGCACCGGCCACGGTGTCGCAGAAGAGGAAGTTTCTCCGTCCGATCACGAATGGCCTAATCGCGTTCTCGCAGGGATTGTTCGAGATCGGCCAGGTTCCGTTCTCGATGTAGCGCACGAGCTTTGGCCACTGCCCATGCAGGTAGTGCAGCGCCTTGCCGAACAGGCTTTGCGGCAGCACGGTATGCAGATGTTGCAGCAGCATTGTTTCGATCTCGGCCAGCAGCGGCTGGCTTTGTTCGGCGCGAACCTGCTGCCGTTGTTCCGGCTTCATCTTGAGCGTGTGGCTTTCGATGGCAAACAGCTTGCCGATGCGCTGCAGGGATCCGGTGACCGGGTGGTCGGGGCGCTTGTCCTTGGGCAAGGCTTGCTCCGCCTCGACCAGGTAGCGGCGCGCGTGTGCCCAGCATCCGAGATGCACCAACTGATAGGTGTTTGAGACGTCGTCGTATGGTGCATAGCCGTCGGTCATCAACACCGCCCCAGGCTTGATACCGGCATAGAGAGCCGTAGCCTGCTTTGTCTCGCGTGTCGGGCTATAGGCAAACAACCGTACCGGCGGCCCCGTGCCATTCATCTGCGCCCATAGGAAGCTCTTTCTCTGGGCAGGCCTGCCGGGCTCCTTGAGCACCTGTACCGTTGTCTCGTCACCGTACACGACGTCTGCTTCCAGCAGATGGTCGCGCAGCAGGTTGACGACTGGCTGCACCGCTTGGCCTACTCGCACTATGCTTGCGGCCAGGGTGCCGCGAGAGAGGTCCCCGCCGAAGCGATGCAGCAGCGCTGCCTGGCGGTACAGCGGCAGGCCATCCTGATACTTCGAGGTGATGCACCAGGCCAGCGCCGATTCGGTAAGGAGTCCCTTGGGAATAATGCGCGCCGGTGCCGGCGTTGTCTTGATGCCGCCGTCGCAGCATGGGCAGGCGTACTTGACCCGCTGGTGCTGGATCACGCGGACCTGCTGCGGCACGATGTCGAGCTGTTCGCTGACCTCGACGCCAATCTCGACCAGAGTCTGGCCATCGAGGGGGCTGACGCGTTCCGACTCGGGTAGTTCGTGACGAACCTCGACACGGGGCAGCGCCGGATGGAGCGGCTTGCGGCCACGCTTCTTGCGTTTGTGTCCGGCCACTTCGGTCTCGGGCGTACCTTCTTCTTCCTGCGCTGGCTGCGCGGCCGCCGCCAAGGCTTCGGCTTCATTGAGGAACAAGTCCTTCTGCTCCGAACCTCGCGCCTCGCTCTTGGCGGCGAACAGCTTACGCTGGAACGCCTTGAGCTGTTCCAAGAGCAGGTCTCGCTGGACCGTCATCACACGCAGCTCGCCCTTGATTGCCTCGCGTTCCGCGAGG
>NZ_JALHRX010000043.1 GCF_023952475.1 Cupriavidus sp. WGlv3 | reverse complement strand
CATAAACAACGCGCACGGGGCATTTGTAGTGCGCCAGTCGTGCCCGACAAAAGGCAATGATTCCCTCCTCGGCAGGTTCGCTCACCCCATCCTTGAGTTCGATGAACGCGCAGGGCGATTCTCCCCATTTGGGATGAGGTTGCGCCACAACCGCGGCAATCAGCACCGCCGGGTGCTGGTGCAAGACATCTTCGACCTCGACGGACGAGATGTTCTCGCCACCCGAGATAATGACGTCTTTCGATCGATCGGTAATCTGGATGTATCCGTCCGGATGCACCACTGCCACGTCGCCGGTGTGGAACCACCCGCCACTGAACGCGCGCTGGGTGGCTTCGGGGTTTTTCAGGTACCCCTTCATCACGATATTGCCACGTAACATGAGTTCGCCCTGAGTCTTGCCATCCCACGGCACAGCACTCATCGTGTCAGGATCCGCGACATACAATCCAGGTTGTGCCCGAGGTGTAGTTCAGAGCGATGGCGTCCCATTCATCCTCGGGATAGAGACCCGGAAAAGCCGGATCGCCCTGCTGAAGAAACTGCTCATATTCGAACTCGCCAATCAACTCTCCCGCCGGCGCCAGGGGGTCGAGGATATCAATAACCAGCGGAGGGCTATCCAGTCTCATCAGGTACGCACCGCGATGGCTGGGAACAACGCCCTTGGGGTCGGAGACGTATTCGTAGTGACGGGGGCCGGATCGGGCCTCGGGGCCGCCACCGCAATGGCGCTGGCGGAGGCAGGGGCGAAAGTGGTCGTCGTCGATCTTGACTCGAACTCGGGACAGGTTGTTGCCAGGCAGGTGGGCGGCATTTTCGTCCGGGCTGATGTCACGAAAGAGGAAAGCGTCAAGCAAATCTTCGACTATGCCAAGGCGCTTGGACCGTTGCGAGGACTCGTCAACTGTGCAGGCGTTGCGCCCGCTGAGAAGGTGATTGGCAAGAGCGGCGTGCACGGGCTGGCCTCATTCCAGCGCGTGCTGGAGATCAATGTTGCCGGCACGTTCAATGTGCTGAGGTTGTCGGCCGCCCTGATGGCGGAACAGCAGGCAACAGGCGATGGGGAGCGCGGCGTTATCGTCAACACGGCATCTGTTG
Organism: Cupriavidus sp. WGlv3; assembly: GCF_023952475.1. Classification (GTDB taxonomy): domain Bacteria; phylum Pseudomonadota; class Gammaproteobacteria; order Burkholderiales; family Burkholderiaceae; genus Cupriavidus; species Cupriavidus phytorum. The sequence goes on along the minus strand of NZ_JALHRX010000043.1, from coordinate 11,164 downwards.
CTGCCTTTGACGGACAGGTCGGCCAAAGCGCTTATGCAGCTTCAAAGGGCGCGGTGGTGGCAATGACGCTTCCGCTGGCGCGTGAACTCGCGCGCTTCGGGATACGTGTGGTCACGATTGCGCCGGGCATCATGGCTACCCCATTGCTATTGGCCATGCCGGATGAAGTGCAGAAGTCGCTCGGTGCGTCTGTACCGTTTCCTCCGCGGTTGGGCAAGCCGCAGGAATTCGCGGATCTCGTCAAGCATGTGATTGGCAACTCGTACCTCAATGGTGAGGTCATTCGACTCGACGGTGCCATCCGTATGGCAGCAAAGTGAGGGAATCATGCTGAACTCAAACATCGACCCCATCGTCATCCTGTCTGCAGCGCGAACGCCAATGGGCGGTTTTCAGGGAGAGTTGTCCCCATTGACGGCCCCGGAACTGGGAGGCGCTGCCATTCGTGCGGCCGTGGAGCGCGCGAACGTGAATGTAACGTCTGTCCAGGAATTGCTCATGGGATGCGTGCTGCCGGCTGGCGTCGGCCAGGCTCCGGCGCGCCAGGCCAGCATTCACGGCGGCCTGAGTCTCGCCGTGCCGTGCACCACGATCAGCAAGGTATGCGGATCCGGTATGAAGGCGGTCATGTTGGCGCACGACCTGCTTGTGGCGAAGACCAACGACATCATGGTCGCGGGCGGCATGGAGTCAATGTCCAATGCGCCCTACCTGTTACCGAAGGCTCGAGGCGGGTATCGACTGGGTCATGGGACGGTCCTGGACCACATGTTCCTTGATGGTCTTGAAGACCATTACAGCGAAGGCACGCGCGGACGCTTGATGGGAACCTTTGCGGAGGACTGTGCTGCTACGTACGGATTCACAAGAGATGCGCAAGACGAATGGGCGGTGTCGTCCACGCTGCGTGCGCAAGCCGCAATGGAAGCCGGGGACTTTGACTGGGAGACCGTGCCACTCACGTTGGAGGGTCGCAAGGGGCGGGTGCAGGTAAGAAGTGATGAGCAGCCCCGCAAGGCTGATCTGAACCGTATTTCCACCCTGAAGCCTGCTTTCAGGAAAGACGGGACGGTGACGGCTGCAAACTCGAGTTCGATCTCGGATGGGGCTGCCGCAATGGTTCTTGCACGGCAATCCGTCGCAGAGACGATGGGGCTGCAACCGATTGCGAGGATCGTCGGTCACGCGACACACGCGCAAACTCCGGCGACATTCACCACTGCGCCAATCGGGGCGATCCAGAAGCTGCTCGGGCAACTGGAATGGTCCGCATCGGAAGTCGATCTTTGGGAGATCAACGAAGCATTCGCGGTTGTCGCAATGGCGGCCGCGCGCGATCTCCGGCTGGACCGGGACAAGATCAACATCCACGGTGGCGCCTGTGCCTTGGGTCACCCCATCGGCGCTTCGGGTGCGCGGATCCTGGTCACGCTGTTGGCAGCGCTTAAGAAAACTGGCGGCCGTAGAGGGATCGCCAGCCTGTGCATTGGCGGTGGTGAGGCGACCGCCGTCGCCGTTGAGATGGCTTGATCATCGGTCGTGCTGCATCTCCGACGCGATGCAGCACGACTGCTGTCGCAAACGTGGATTAGTCGCCCATGTGGGCGAATTGCCGAAGTCCCTCAAGATCGATCACTTGGATCGCGCCGTATTCCATTGCAACCATGCCTGCATCAGCAAGTTCGCGAAGCGCTCGATTGGTATTCTGGCGCGACAGTCCTGTGAGCCGTCCAATTTCTTCCTGCGACAGCGCCAGGGTCCGGTCGGTCGAAGGGTAGAGTTGACGGTGAAACAATTCGGTGAGGCAGAACGCCACACGACCTGCTGCTTCGTGAAGCCTCAGGTTATGCACTAGGCCGACATAGTAGCCACAACGTGCGTTGAGCTGATCGATAACGTATCGGCTAAATGTGTGATTCTGTTCGAGCAGCCAGAGGAAAGTCGCTTTCGGTACATAGGCGATCCGGCTGTCTTTCAATGCCACTACCGAATACTGTCGTGGTTCGTCCTTGAGGACAGCACCCTCGCCAAACCATGCGCCCGCGGGCATGCTGGCGAAAGTAATGGCTCTTCCGCATGCGGATGCAGTATCTACTTTGACAATACCTTCGACAACTCCAAGCCAATGATCGGCCGGGGCGCCGCGGTGACAGGCCGTGCCTCCGGCGGTCAGGTGCTTTTCAAAGGAGTCCGTCATGACGCGCGCTTTTTCCTGGTCCGTCAGGCGATCGAACCAAGCGGAATTCCCAAAGAATGACGCGAGCGACGCGCGCATGGTCGTCTCAGCGGGCAGCGGCGGCCGAGAAATCTGTCTCCCGAAGCCGGGGGATAGCGATTGCATAGCGAGTTCTCTTTGGTTGCCCGTGGGAAGGCTCTTCTTCGCTGCGTACGGTGTGCACGAACGGAAGTCAACCTTGCGTCGCGTTCGGCTGCGGAGCGCCGATTCGCCGACAGGATGATCTTAAGCGAATCATGATTCCACTTAAGGCTAAGCGGCTCAACGGCCCATGTCAAGCCCTAATGCTCAGTAAAAGCAGGAAATTTCCCGGCTTTAAGGCTATTAAAAGTGCACTACGCTACTCGTCATCGGTCGCGTGGCACTCTTAAGTGCAATTTGGATTCCTATTTGCGCGAAACCAGGTAGGCGGCCCTGCGTTACTACGCGGCGCTCGGGGGAGGGAAGGACAGCATTTGCCCCGCAACTCCGCGCAGGCAGAATGTGATGATTGCGGTGGCATGCGCACTCAGGGACGTCGACGCCTCAGCGGCCTCATTGCTTAGCGGCACGACGAGGCCTTCAAACAGGCAGCCAACGATGCAATCTGCTGAAGCAGCGGCGTTCTGAGCGGGGAATGCCTTCTCGGTGATGCCTTGTTCGATGATTGTCTTGAAGACTCGGGAGAGGGCCCGATGATAAGTCAGGCGCGCTGACTCTACGTCGGGTTCTACAGGTTCAGCGACGAGCGCATGGGCCAGTCGTCGACCGCGGAGCGCCCGGCTGGCAAAGGTCCAGGCGGCCGCGCCAAGCTTCTCGCAGGCGGCGCCGTCTCGCATCGCAATTCCCGCTACAACTTCGACTTCGCGTTGTGCCGCCGATTTGACGACTTCGATCATCAACTCTGTTTTGGAGGGAAAGTAGCGGTAAAGCGTCCCTATCGCGATGCCGGCAGCATCCGCGATCGCAGTCATCTGCGCTTCGCGAAAGCCTGATTGCGCCACAAGTTCGCGCGCCGCTTTAAGAATAAGGGGATGCTTGTCGGCGCCACGGCGTCGGATCCGGACCCGGTGTCCATTCGGAAGATCTTGCATGTCGAATCTGCCGTAGTTCTGTTTCCGCATGGGGACCGCGGTCCACGCGATGGCGGTGCGCCGATTATGCCACGCACTGTCACCCCGTGCCCACGACGCAACCCCGTTGCCTCTGATGATCCTGCATCCTGACGCACGCACAGCTTTGTCCTATGCAAGACAATCTTCGCACGCGACGATCGTTACTGTTCCTGCTGTGGGTTCCGTGAGCACTGGAGTTGGCAATCCAGATGCACGCGTCGATGCACGATGGCCGATCGGAGTCGGCAGTGAAGTGCATGGGACCGCGGAGCACTGCGTACAACATGGCAAGGAGACACAACTATGAATCATGCTCGCGATAAGGTTTGGCGTAGCGTTGGGGCTTTGACCGTCCTCTCAACATTGGCGATCTCGCTGGCTGGATGTGGGGGTGAAGAGAGCGCCCCATCAGTCGGTGCACCTGGCCCAACGACTGCGCAAAAGTCACCGACGGAACTGTGCGGCGAGTTGAAGGGCATTGCCATTCCAGCAGGAAATATTGGCTTGGCCTCTACGGGGGCAACGATAACTTCTGCAACTTTGGTCGCTGCGAGCGACAGCGGCAATACGAGCGGTGAGTTCTGCAAAGTACTGGGCGGCATTCATCCCGTTGACTCTTCTGCACCCGACATCCAATTCGAAGTTGACCTTCCTACGGCATGGAACGGGAAGTCGCTCCACTTTGGCGGTGGTGGACTTGATGGAGTCATTCCTGACACGACTGGCTTCGCCGCATCGGGATTCTCGCCGTATGGCGAGCCGAGCGGTGTCCTTGCCCCGTTGGCTCGAGGCTATGTCACCTACGGTAGCGATGCTGGCCACCAGGCAGCCAATGACTTCGTCGGGACCTTCGCGTCAAACGATGAGGCACTAGCAAACTATGCAGGAAGCCACATAAAAAAGACGCACGACGTCGCGACGTTTCTGATGAAGACGCGATATGGGCAATCCGCGAGCCAGAGCTACTTCATTGGGGGATCTGGAGGAGGTCGGATGGGGCTCGTTGCGGCCCAAAAGTATGCGTCTGATTACGATGGCGTCATCGCCAGCTATCCTGCGTCCGGGCTGCTTGGTCTCTCATTCCAGATGGGGCGAATTTCGCAAGCCTCCCTCTCACCCGGCGGGTTTATCAATGCCGCTAAGGGCAAGGTCTTGCGAGACGCGGTCATGTCGCAGTGCGATACCCTTGATGGGGTAGCGGATGGTGTCATCAGCAATCCAGGCGCGTGCGGATTTGACGCGGCTACACTGCGCTGTCCAGGCGGTGCAGACACTGGAGACACGTGTCTGTCGGATGCACAACTCAATACCGTGGCGACAATCGCCACGCCGCTCATCACTACCTTCGACTTCGCGAATGGTATTCGAACCATCCCGGGCTACAAAGTACTTGCTGGTGCCGACTTTTGGGGGCCGCTGTATCCGTCCCTGGGTTCATCAGCAGCGGACGCCGTTGCGGATCCGGCCACGGCTGATGTGGCAAAGGCATCGTTCTTCTATGCCTTCCCGAATGCCCTGGTGAAGTATGCAATTGCTCGCGACCCGAGCCTCGACATCCTTACCTTCGGGTTCACGAATCCCGGCGCCCTGACCGCGCGGACACAAGCGGTGAGTCAGTTGATAGACGGAACGAGCGTCAATTTCGATGCCTTCAAAAACAAAGGCGGAAAGTTGATCCTGCAACATGGGCAGGCGGACCAGTTTATTCCTGCGCAGATGTCCGTTGACTTGTACAACCGCCTGCTTGCAGCCTATGGGCAGTCCCAGCTCTCATCGTTCCTGAAGTTCTATTTGCTCCCGGGCGCAGCGCATGGCTTCGGCGGCCAATTTGAAGGGGGTTACGACAGCCTGACGGCCCTGGACTATTGGGTGACAAAAGGGGTGGAACCCCATGATCTGATCGTTACCGATGTTACTCCGCCAACTACCGGTAGAAAGCGCCCGGTATGCGAGTATCCCGCGTGGCCAAAGTATGTCGGGGGCGACCCGAACAGTGCAACAAGTTACGTCTGTACTGCTTGAACCATCGAATGCACAGGTAAAGCAACCACATTGGCCCGACGTTTCGTCGGGCCAATGCATGTCGAGGATCTGGTGGTAATTGGACTTCATCCCTTGTTCCGCGCTGAGCGGAACTAAAAATAGGCCGGCTGCGCAGTTCTTGAAGGCCGAAGTAGGATTGACTTCAGCCATTCACCGCCTAGACGCGAATGGCTGAGACTGGCCGGCTACCGCCATTGCACCACGTCATCACCTGCTTGGTGGGAATGGGGAGGGTGTGACGGGGATCGCGGTAGGGACGGAGGTTACCCCCCGCCCCCCGCACAGATCCGTACGTGCAGGGCTACCGCATACGGCTCCTGCCTTGAGTCATGACGCGAAGAAGCGCTGTGTTGGGTAAGGGTGTAGAACGCGAACTGACGGTACATATGGCGCGACCCGTCGGAGGAATCGCGCCCAGGACATTCGCCCATATTGCCCACGTCGCCGGAGGGCATGTAACCAGGCTCGGCAGACCCCAGAACGGAATCTACTTAATCGCAGGTTGTTGCCCGGGACGGCGTGATAGTTGAAGTAGCCCTGCATCACACGGCGTAGCCATGTGCCGACCACTGCGATCGGTTCGTGCCGGCGCCGGTACAGCGCCTGCCGCAGTGCCTTGAGTGTGGCACGCATCCGCTTGCTCGATGTCAACCGCCTGACGATGAAACCGCCATTCGACCGCTTGGTCGCGCAAATGTGCGTGAACCCAAGAAAGTCAAACGTCTGCGGCCGGCCCAAGCCAGCGCGCTTGCGTAGGCTGGCCGCGTAGCGACCAAACTGCAACACTCGCGTCTTCTGTTCGTTGAGCGACAGCCCGAACTGAGCAAATCGTGCCTTTAAGGCCTCCAGGAATCGCGAGGCATCAGCCTCGGCCTCGAAGCCCACAACGCTATCGTCAGCATATCGCACGACGATCACGTCACCCTTAGCGTCGCGGCGACGCCATCGCTGGAGCCATAAGTCAAAGACGTAGTGCAGGTAGATGTTCGCGAGCAGCGGTGAGATCACCGCCCCCTGTGGGGTACCTACCCGTATTTCCGTCTTCGCCCCGTTCTCGATGACGCCGGCCGTCAGCCACTTGCGGATGAGCCGCAGCAGGCGCTTATCCGCAATTCGGTGCTCAAGGAACCGCATCATCCACCCGTGGTCGACCGTGTCGAAGAACGAGCGAATATCTGCGTCGAGCACCCAGTTCACTTTCTTCCAATGCAGCCCCACCCACAGCGCATCAAGCGCTTGGTGCTGGCCACGTCCGGGCCGGAACCCGTAGGAAAACCCAAGGAAGTCGGACTCGTAGATTGGTGTGAGCACTGTCACCACCGCTTGCTGGACGATCTTGTCCTCCAGCGCAGCGATGCCTAGCGGACGCTGTTTGCCGTCCGCTTTGGGTATGTACACTCGCCTTGATGGCAGGGCACGGTAGCGGCCAGCTTGCACCGCGTCCCAGAGCTTGCCTATCCGCTCGACCAAGCATTCCTCGTAGTCGTGCCATGTCACTCCATCAACCCCGGCCGCCGCCGACTTCTTCAAATGCATGAAGCTGTCGATCAGCAATCGCGGCGTGATGTGGTGCATCAGCGCGGTGAACTGCACCTTCTTGCCCGATGCCTTTTGGGCACAGGCTGCTTCGCGTACGCCGTTCAACCCCGTCGACGCGCGGGACCGGCTCTGTGTCCGGGGCGCGGGAGATTGTTCGGCGTTCCTCTTGGCTGCTCGCCTTCCCTCCCGATCCTCCGCAGACGCCGGCTTTGCGGCCGCGTCGTTGTTCGGATCGTTCCTCGGTACTACGCAAGCATCTGACTTCTCGCCAGCGTCGATGTCGGGCGTACGGCCATCGGCCTTCCCCGACCCGCCCACCGCCAGCTGCTCGGTGGGCACTGGCGAGATCTCCCAGTTCCTGTGCAGAGAGCTTCTGTGCATGCTCAGGGTCTTCGACCGCGTGGAGCCCGCCGAGAACTCGCGTTTAGCGCCCTCGACGATGTTGCCTTCCGCTTCGATCAACAGCGTCGGCGCTCCAGACAGAATGATTTCGCGGCTCAATGGCTGGCCTGCACTCTCCCCTGTCAACGCTTCGGCTGCACCCTCGCGGGTGCCGCCGCATGACTCGGGGCCAGGGTGGTTCGCTATTCCTTTCCTGTATCGAACTTTCATCGACTACTCTCTGCCAGTCTCCTGGCGCACTAATCGTACTTTTCGTGCAAAATCTGGCGGTTTCCCCGAAAGCCTTTGTCCACAACGCTTTCCGACAAGCCCACACTTGTTGACGGCTACGAATGAGAGGAGGGCGTAACATATGCGCCCGCGATTCGTATCGCGCCATCTCGATGGGGGCAAGAGATGCCGGGCTTGGGATTTCGCTATGTGGGAAGGGACCGGTTGCCGACGCGGTTGTCGGATTTCGATGTGGAGCGATATTTCGCACTGACCGACAGCGACGTCGCAGCGCTCAATGAGCGCTTTCGTCCCGACCGGCGCGCTGGGGCGGCCATCCAACTGGTATTCCTGCGCGCAAGTGGGCATAGCCTCGGCCAAGTCAGTACGCTGCCGCGCCAGTTGCTCCACTACATCGGCCAGCGGCTCGGTTTGACGACGCCGACCATTGCATCGCTTCGGACCCTATATCGCCGGTACAAAACGCTCTATGACCACCTGATCTGGGCCTGACGGCATCTGGGGTTGAAGTCAATCGGCCCGGACCAATGGGCAGGCCTCGAAGCATGGATGCGCAAAAATGCCAAGGAGTCGCTCACGCTCGACGAACTACTCCAGCACGCGAACTGCTGGCTGTACGAACGAAGGATTCTGATTCCCGCCGACCGGACGTTGCGAGATCTCGGACGATCGGTCTGGGCTGAGACCGAGCGCGACACGCTCGCCCTGATCGAGGCGACCGTCCCTGAGACGCAACTGAGGCGCGCCGATGCAGCGCTATCGAGCCAACACGACGCCGCAGACATGACCGTTCTCGACTGGCTCAAGACGCCGCCGGCCCGGCACAGTCCGACGACGATCACCGAAACGCTGGAAAAGATTCGGTTTCTCAAGGAGATCGGTGTACACACATGGACGCTGGACACCGTGCCGATCGATAAGCAGCGTGCGTGGGCACAGCGGATTCAGGCGCGCCGTCCGGTGAAGACCCGCGAGCTCAAAGGGTCGGCGCGCACTCTTGAGCTGGTATTTTTCCTGCGCGTGACGCTGCTCGAGTTGACCGATTCTCTGCTCTATCAAATAGGGCGCCGCGTTTCCGATCTGGTTCGGCACGCCTACAACAAGACCACAACGAAACAGGCTCGCTCTTCTGTTGAATATCGACAACAACTGGGGCGTTGTTGCATAAATCCGGGGTCGGTTGGGCTGACGTTTACGCGCAACGGCTGGAACGCTGGCTCTGTTAACTTCTGACGATGCGGCGTAGTGTCTTGGATTTTTTCCGGGACGATGCGCAAGGACAACCGACAGCAAGCCGAGCCCAAGGGGGTCTACCGCGTCAAGAACTGGGCGCAGTACAACAAGGGGCTGATAGCCCGAGGAGACGTGACGATGTGGGTCGAAGAGAGCTTGCTCGTGCCACCGGCTAAAGCCCAGTCGCCCAAGCGTGGCCACCCGCTCGTCTATACGGATGCGCTGATCCAGGGTCTGCTCGGTCTCAAGCAGGTGTTCCACCTGCCGCTGCGCGCGCTGCAAGGCTTCGCGCAGAGCTTGCGCACCCTGGCCTTCCCAACATTGCCAGTGCCGAACTACACGACATTGAGCCGCCGCGCGCAAAATCTGAACGTCGTGCTGCCCGCCTCTCGTACCGGCGAGTCGCTGCATCTGGTGATCGACAGCACTGGACTGAAGCTTTACGGCGACGGCGAGTGGAAGGTTCGCAAGCACGGTTGGTCCAAGCGCCGGACTTGGCGCAAGGTCCATCTCGCCATGGACGCGAACACCGGCCAAATCCGTGCCGCGCTGATGACCCATCAGGACGTTGGCGATGGCGAAGTGTTGGCCGACCTGCTCGATCAAATCCCCGCTGATACACCGATCGATACCATCGGAGGCGACGGCGCTTACGACAGCAAGCCGTGCCACGCGGCGATTGCCGCGCGGGATGCACAGCCCTCGATTCCACCACGCGATGGAGCGAAGCCATGGTCCGAAAGTACGCCGGGTGCAGCCTGGCGTAACGAGGCCATCGATGTCATCGAGAAGAGCAGTCGACGCGAATGGAAAGCCGCCAGCGGCTATCACCGGCGCTCGCTGGCAGAGACCCTGATGTACCGCCTCAAGACGCTGACGGGACACAGTCTGTGGGCACGCGAAATCGGGTCGCAGGCCACCGAAGTGGCCATCCGTGCGGGCGTGCTCAACCGCATGGTCGCGCTCGCTCGCCCGCAATCCGTCTGTATCGCCTGAGTTCAGCCTCACCGAGGAGCCCCTGTTTTCAATCTCGATTTATGCAACAACGCCACAACTGGTCGTGATCAAAGCGCTCGTTCATGACAACACGCGCCCGGCAGAAGTCCGACTTGCAGAGATAGGAGCACTTCTTGGGGAGCTACCGGACAAGCCTCCAGCCAGCCATGCGGCCAGCGTGCGCGAAACGCTGACTGATGATTACCGACGCATCCGTAGTCTCCTTGCACCCCTATGTGAACTGGAATTCTCGGGTCGGGACACAGAACCTAGCCTACAGCAACTCGAGCTTATCGCCAGGCTGCGCGATGACGGCGCGACGGAGTTGCCCATTGAACACGGCGTCCCGATTAGCGCCAACTGGCGCGCTTTGGTCGACTGCGACGATCGAAAGCGTGCACTGCACGCTCTGGAAGCCTCCGCGATCACGAGCTTGCGCAAAGATCTGCGCCGCGGGTCGGTGTGGATCAACCACAGTCTGTCCTTTCGTGAACGTGACCAGATGTTGATTCCACCGTCAGAATGGGAGTCCGAGCGAGACCGGCACCTATCATTATTGGGTCTACCAGCTACCGCGGATCCCTTTCTCGAGCGATTGACTGAGAATTTGAAGGCCAGTCTCGCCGCGCTGGAGGAGGCTCGCGAAGCCGGACGCGTGACAATCGGCAAGGATGGCGCTCTGCACCTCTCGACACTTGAGGCGCTACCGACGGACGGGATACCGAGGCGCACACGAGACCTGCTGTTCAAGGCGATCGGCGCAGCTCAGTTTGCGGATCTCATGATGGAGGTGGATGTCCACACGGGATTTAGCGAAGTACTGCTGGCGCGGAAGGCACGCGATGCCAAAGAACTTGTCTCGCTCTACGGCGCGCTGATGGCACACGGCACCGAGATCGATGCGAAAGGCGTTGCCGCCATGATTCAGCAAGTCGATGCTGCGGCGATTTCGAACACAATGCGTGTGCTCGAAATGTCGGGCCGGCTGTCGCGCGCCAACGCGCGCGTGGTCGAGTTTCAACGTACGCACCCCATTACAGAGTTGTGGGGAACTGGCCAGCGAGCCTCGAGCGACTCGATGAGCCTGGATACATCACCTCATCTGTTTTACGCTCGTGTCGACCCGCGTAGGCGCACCCATGCAGTAGGTATCTACACGCACGTCCTGGACCAGCATGGCATCGTGTACAACCAGCCCATCGTCCTTAACGAGCGCCAGGCGGGGGTTGCAATCGAAGGGGCAGTGCGCCACAGCGACACGCGCGAGGACGGCGGCCTGCTCGCGCTTGCCGTTGATACGCATGGGTATACGAACGTGGGAATGGCTGTGTCGAAGCTGCTCGGCTTCGATCTATCAGGCTGCTGAAGTACTCATCGCGCTAGCGATGAG
>NZ_JALHRX010000042.1 GCF_023952475.1 Cupriavidus sp. WGlv3 | reverse complement strand
TTTTTTTTGGCCGCGATCGGCTAATCGGCTGCTACGCGGTGCTACCGTATCGGGCAGGGTCGCCTTCACTCGCTCTGTAACGGCGGCTCCCAGCGATTGGACAGATGGCCCGATTTGGGACTGACAGGCCCATGGGAGTTTCTGCTCGGTCCGGCGCATTGCAGGAGGGATGCTACGCGGGAAGCGTACCTGCAATCTGCAGTGCAGAGGACTGGATGAATGTGCGAGGAGCTGTGCGACCGCTGCATCGCGACGGCTGTCCGAAGTTGGGACAGTCGCACAGGAGCCTCGGCGGCGGGGCATTGGCGCCTTGTTCGCCGCGACAATAGTGCGGTGGGCGGAGGGTCGGACGCAGAGACTGTTCTGAGTTGGGACACCCCCGGTAAGCGCTGAGGCATTTGAGCGAGCGTCGCTACGCGACGAGCGAAGCCGGTCAGTCAAACCGGCCGCGGCCGAAAGGCCTCATGCCGTCAGGCGCGATGTGGGACAACGCTGTGGTTCGCCGAAGTGGCGAAACTCTGGGCGATCCGGCCAACTCGGCCCCATGGCCAACGCGGCGGCGAGCGGCCAGCCGCGGGCGTCCGGGAAATGGCCCCGCCCCTCCGGGTAGCAAGGCTGGCCCGAAAGCCGGCGGTCGCACCCGCGGCTGTAGCCTTCCCGGTGTCCCAAGTCGGGACAGTTTCTTGCGCATTCCAACGCAGCCGAGGTTGTCCCAACTAGGGACACCACGTCTTAGGGGCTCTGCCAGCGATGCCAACCCAAAGCGCGATCCCTACCGTTTTGCAGTGATGCGCTCGCATTGAACGTTCACGGTCATACCGCCGGCACTTGTCCCAAGTGGGGATGGTAGCGGCCAGGAAACTCGCGCTCACGCGCGCGTCGGTAATGATGGCGAGGAGTAGTGGACTTGGCCTCGAGAGGTAAGCCGGCAGGCGGCAACGTGGGACACGGTGAAACGTTGGCGAAACTGTCCCGACTGGGGACGCGGAGATGCCGCAGCTGGAGGCCACCACTGTTTCGGACGAGTCTGGCTGCGGTCCCAAGGAGCACAATGGCCGCTGCAACCTGCAGGTCAGAATCGCACGTCGCAGCGACGCTGCCGGCGACCCTATGTCGTGCCGCCGCTGAGACTGTCCCAACTCGGGATACTTTTTGAGGGGAGATCATCGAAGCGATTTGTTCCATCACTGTATCCGTGCACGGGCTTTCCCGAGTCAACAAAGTCGTCGCTATGGCGGCTGCCAGAAGGAGCCACGGTCAGGCGCGGCGCCTCGCGCCGAAGCTGGGCTGGGCGCCGTGCGATCCATCCAGACTCTGTCCCGTCGGCAATGACCTGGCCGGCGGCAAGGTGACACGCGGGGGAACGCGCAAGAATCTGTCCCGACTTGGGACACCGGGATGGCTACTGCCGCAGCCGCGACCAGCGCTCTTTCGGGCGAGCGTCGCGGCCGTCCCCCGGGACGACATGGCCCTGCCCACCTACAGGTCGGCTTCGCACATTACACCGACGCTGGCGGCAGACCTATGTCGCGCGGCAACCAAGACTGTCCCGACTTGGGGCATTTGTTCAGCGGCGTCAAAAAAACGGGGCGTTCCGCCGCCGTACCCTTGGAGAGGCTGTCCCAAGTTGGGACAATGGCGATATGGTGCCGGCGCAGGCCGCTCGGTAAGCGGCGCCTATCAAGGACGCAACCTTCTCAAGTCGCTATGATGTGCTTGCGTTGCTCGGACTCGGAGAGCGGCGACTCTCCCCGGCGGCTGTCCCAACTCGGGACAGCCGCGCCCCGGATCGGCTTACCCGCGCGACGTGCCTACCAGCCAATTGGAATCTGAGGTCGCAATGACGTTGCTCGCGCCAATCGTTAGCCTTGACGTGGTGATGCTTCCGTGGGCATGGGATCAAATGGCCGGCTCGCCGATGTGGAATGCTGACCTTGGCGCCGCTATCCCAGAAGTCGCCACGGCCCGCCGTGACCACCCAGACGAATGAGGGGATACGCAGCAGCCAACAGCGGTCGCCGTGCAAGACGGCTGGTGCACACAAGCTGCGGCGTCCGCGCCAAGTCGGGGGGCATCCGTTCCCGGGGCAGCGCACTAACTGGGGAAGAGCTTCGACACCGCAGCGAGGCCGCGCGCGCGTTCCGCTCGGACATACAAAGAGGTCGTTTGCAGTGAGGCGTGCCCTAATAGCCGTTGGAGGACGTCCGCAGGCATCTCGTTGGCCACCGCATGAGTAGCAAACGTATGCCGCAGCGCGTGAGGCGCAGCCCGGCGCAACAGGTCCCGCTCTGGCTCGGTCATGGGGAGCGAGGCGTCGTCGGCGATGCGCTGCAGCGTCGCCGTCAATAGCTGGTACAGGCCATCCGGTGAGAAGCCCTTGCCAGTGAGGACCGATTCGCCGTCCGTCAAGCTGAGATGCTTCGCCTGGGCAGTACGTGTCGACGGCACCACCACCGGGGAGAGCAACGCCAACGCCTGATCGGCGTTCTCGAAATCGTGGCCGCGGTCGGCCCAGTGCGCGCGCAACGCGTCGATGGCGCGCGCCGGCAGGAACACGGTGCGCCATTTGCTGCGTTTGCCGAGCAGCGCCAGTTCCCACAGGCCAGCGGGGATGCCGGCTTGCTCCGGCACCGGCTGGAGGTGGCAGCGCTGCGCGCCGGCCGCCTCTTCGCGGCGTGCGCCACTGCAACCGAGCAGTAGCACGGCCGCGCGCGCCAGGCGGTACTGGGCACCGGGCGCGTCGGCATCCTTTGCGGTCAGCGGCGCGGTCACCGGTACTGCGGGCCATTTCGCACAGAGCTGGTCGAGGATGCCACCAGGCTGCACCAGTGCCGTCCATAGCTGCCCCGGCAAGGCCTTCTCGACCGCGATCGGCACCTCCCGGCGCGCCGTCAACGGATCCGGGACCAGCAGCCAAGGGTTGCCGCCCAGGTAGCGCACCCCCACGAGCCAGGCAAAGAAGCCACGCAGCACCAGTACCGCGTAGCGCTGGGATTCCGGCTTGAGGGCGCCGGCGAAGGGGCGCCAGCGGGCCGAGCTGCGGGGCGCCTTGGGGCCGACCCAGGACGGATCCGGCTGCGCCAGGAAATCCTTGTAGCGCTCGCAATCGTCGACGCCCACGCTCGACAGCGCGATGCGGCGCACGCCCACGCACCAGAGCAGGAAGCGCTCCAGCTCCTTCTGGTAGGCGCGCGCGGTCTTGTTGCGGTCGCGGAAGCGATACAGGTAGGCCTGGATGGCCTCGAGGTCGTTTCGCGCGGCAATCAGGCAGGAACCTGGCGCCCGGTTGCGGCCCTCGCTGCCGTCGAACATCGCCACGACCCGTCCCATCTGCTCCAGCGGCACCAGCTTGCGCGCGAGATCCGGGCCCAGCTCGACCAACGCTGCCTGCGGCGTGTCGTCGACGACCGCGAGCGGCCCCAGCGTCGCCGCCTGGGACTGCAGCCAGCGCTCGATCGCGCGCGCCTTGCCGGCCCCGAGCCGCGGCACCGGCAGGTACCAGCGCCGGCCCCGCAGCGCGATGTAGGCGTGCAGTTGCCCGAGCGTCTGGATGTGCTCGTGCCGCAGCGCCCGGAACACGATCGGACGCAGCCAGGCCGACACCGGGTCGTCGGGCTGCGGCGCGGAAAAGTCCTGATCGGCGGCACGCACCAGATAGTCGATGGCCGATTTCGGCCAGCTGTTGAAGCGGCGCGCGTCCGCCAGGCTCGCCGACAGGTACGGGTTGCTCAGGCAGACGCGCTCGACCAGGTGATCGCGCATGGCATCGAGCCGGGCTTCGAGTTGCGCCGCGGTGTCGATGCCGGCGGCGTGCAGCGCCTCTTCGTCATAGACGCGCGCCAGGATCTGTTCGGTCGGGATGCGGTTGAGCCGGAAGCGCAGCGCCGTGAAGTCGGCGCGGGTATAACGCGGGGTGTCGGCAGCGACGAGGTTATGTTGGGCCATGGCAGGGAAGAGAACGGCAGCAAGCCTATCTTACCTGATAATAATGGCGGGATGACGCTTTCCGCGCGGCGCGCGCGAGGATGAATGACAGTCGGGAAGGGGTATTCAGGTGGCGTCGCAGGCGGGGCAGCGACGCCATTTTCGGCTACACTGTGAGAATCGCCGCACACGTGGCGGATCTCAAGCGGTGTCAGCGCCGCGTGTCTGCGGGCCTTGTGGCTCTGCGGGCCTTGTGGCGCCGGTTCCGGCACCTCCGCCATCCCCGGTTTTCCCAAGTGCCGCCTCAGAAACCCGGTAAATCCCGTAAAAATTCAAGCCTGATAATGTGGGTTATCAGGTAAGGCCATCCACCGGTTCTTACGTCACTTTCACAGCGCACGCCGCTCACACACCTGAAGTTGTCTCCGCTTGCACCTGAAGTTGTAGCTGCGGACGGCCATGATGCATTCGCGCGGACCGGGCGATAGCGGAGAAGGGCGAACCATAATCCCATGATAGCTGCTCGGGGCGATTCGCTCGCGGCCAGCCATAGATACGACCGTCCGGATGCGGCGCCAGGCAACGTTCGGTCAGCAGGCGGTACACCTGGCCACGGCTGATGCCCGCCTTCTCGCGAATATGCTTGCCATCGGCACCATTCAAATAGAGCCGAACCGCGCTGACGCGGGCAAGAAAGGTCACGCGCTGAGGCTCTGGCAGGGCTTGCTCATCGACCGTGGGCCACGTGGCCAGATTGATCTCCACTTCCGACTCTGCCGCAGTACTTCGGGCCCGTAGATGTATTCTGGCGCGCACCCTACGGCCCTCCCATCCCGCTCCAACAAGACACAACATTAGGTGAAACGGCGGCAGCGATTACAACTTTCGGTGCGGAAGGGCACAGACGCGCTCAGGTAGAGTGTCGCGCAACGCACTGATTCGGGGGATTTCCTGCCAAGTGGGATAGGGGAGGGTTACAACATATAGGTGTGCAAGCCGCGCCTGCCGCATTGCTTTGTCAGCATGCGGGGCCGCCGTCCATTCGCCGGCATCGCCGCCGCGAAGTCGAGCCAGCCGCTGGGCATGAGGCGCGCCAGCCAGCCGCTGTCACGCCACGATGTGTTGGGCGCCGCATGGCAGGCAAGCCAGTGTCGCGTCGCGGGATCGGCATGGTCCGCGCCGCACAGCCGACAATCGGCTTGCACGGGTTCAGTAAGCTGTCCCACGGTCCCGGCCGGCGGCGAGCGATCGGGCCAACGCCGTTGTTCAATGCCCGGTTCGGCCGCACGTCCCCACAGCAGCTCGATGAATGCCTACCGCGCGCGGCGACTGCTGCCGATCCACGCGCTGATCGCCAACGGATCGCACGCGTCGATGAACCGGAACCGGGCCACCCACCTCGCGCCGTCGGGAGCCAGATGGCGGCGCACGTGGCGGGCGAGCGCCCCACCGTCGTGGTCGGCAGCGACGGCCAATACGACGGCTTCCCTCGCTCGGGTTGCCAAGTGGCGGTGGCGCGTGATCGCGAGCTGGCGTTAGCCATCGATTGGCCGGTCAGCCGCTCCGCATGCCGTTGCCTGAAACGGCGCGCCGCAGTGCAGCGGTCCAGCATCTGGCAAGTCACGGCGACGTCGAGGCGCTGATTCGGTATGCGGAAACGGCGCCCGGCGGTCTCGTTCCCATATCTGTGTTGTCGCCGCTCGCGGCGACGGCGTTCGTGCAGACGACTGCAAACCGGGGGGAGAGCGAAGCACGCGGACCGTAATCCTAGATAGCGGCTCGGGACGTTTCGCCAACTGCCTGAATTCGTCCGTCGTGCAAACGCGCGACAAAGGCGCCGACAGCTTCTCGGTAAACCCAGAACCTGGTGCCGCGCTCTAGCCCGCCGAGCAGTCACCGCCTGTGGAGGGCGCCGGGCGGGGCGAGGGCGGCAGCGCCCGTCCAGCCTTGAGCGTGCCATTGCGAGACAATGCCACGCGGCGTTGACGGTGCCGCATGGCGCGATGTAGAGCGTCAACTACTTTGGCCGGTCAAACGACAATTATCTTGGCCTGTCGGCTGGGGTAATTGTCGCTCGTCAGGTCGTCATTGTTGTCGCTCCTTCCGGTTCGGTTTCGGGTAATTGACGCCGCCGCGCACGCTTGTTGTCGCTGGCGTTGCGGCGCCGGTAGCTTTCGACGTTCAGCTCGAAGATCGTCGAGTGATGGACCAGGCGGTCGATGGCGGCCACCGTCATCGACGGATCGGGGAACACATCGTTCCAGCCCGAGAACGGCTGATTGGCCGTGATCAGAAGACTTCGCCGCTCGTATCTCTCTGCGATCAGCTCGAACAGCACGCTCGTCTCCGCCTGGTCCTTGCGCACGTACGACAGGTCATCGAGGATGATCAGGTCGAAGCGGTCCAGCTTGCCGAGCATCGACGGCAACTGCAGGCTTTGGCGGGCCACCTGCAGCTTCTGCACGATCTCGCTGGTGCGCGTGAACAGCACGCGGTAGCCGGCATCAATCAGGGCGTGACCGATGCCGGAGCCGAGATGCGTCTTGCCGCCGCCCGGCGGCCCGAACAGCAGGATCGTGGCGCCTTTCTCTAGCCATGAGTCGCCGGTCGCGAGCGCCATCACGTGGGCCTTCGAGACCATCGGCACCATGCCGAAGTCGAAGCTGTCGAGCGTCTTGGTCGGATCAAGGTGCGATTCGATGCGATGTCGTTCGATGCGCCGTTTGACCCGCTCGGCGAGTTCGTGCTCGAGCAGTGCGCCAAGCAACCGCGCGGCCTGCCAGCCCTCTTTGTCAGAGCGCTGTGCAAACTCGGGCCATAGTCGGCCGATCGTCGGCAACCGCAGTTCGTTGAGCATCAGGCCCAGGCGCGCGGCATCGTAGGTTGCAGGCATGTTCATGCTGTCACCTCCGCGTCGAGCAACGTGTCATAGAGCGACGCCGCTGGCGTCTCGACGACTACCTCCGGACACTGCGCTTGCCGCGGTGCGAACTCGCTGCGCAGTTGTTCGAGGTCCGGTAATTCGCCCGCAGTCAGCAAGGCCTCGAGCCGGGCGGCAAGGACGACCTCGACGCCGTGGTTCGCGGCGAGATCGAGCAAACCGACCATGGTCTTGCAGGCATCGCGCTGCGTCATCCGGGCTTCGAGCTGTTCCCAGGCCCGGCGGTACGCTTCGCGTGGGAACAGGTCGTCGCGGAACGCCAACCCCTTGAACGCCTGGGGCTTGCGCTTGAGCTCGTCCACGAAGTGCCGGTAGTCAAGCGCGCGACGACGGCTGTTAGCGGCATGAGACCCACGCGCGGTGCTGTGCACCAAGGCCCCCGACAGATAGCAGTCGATCCGATCGGGGTAGATCCGCACCTTCAGCCTGTGGCCGATCAGGCGCGACGGCGCGCTGTAGAGGATGCCGCGCACCGTGAAGGTGCCGCAGCGCGTCACGCGTGCCTCCTCCTCGACGAAGTCGGTAGTGCGCCGCAGCGGCAGATCCTGCAAATGTTCACGCTCGACGTTGAACGCGGCGGCGTTGCGGCGGTTGCGCCGCATCACGACCTCGCGCACGAAGTCCTCGTAAGCGGTGCGATCTGCGAAGTCGCGATGGCCGCGCAGCATGAGAGCCTGGTCGACGGCTTCCTTCAGATGGCGATGAGACGACTCAACGCTGCCGTTCTCGTGAGCCACGCCGACGTTGTTGCGTGTGCCCGTCATGCCGTAATGCTCGAGCAGCGCGGCGTAGCGGGCCGTGAAGTCCTCTTGTTGCTGCAGGTTCTTGAACGCAGCCGACAGGCTGTCAGTGCGATGTTCGCGCGGGCAGCCGCCGGCCTGCCAGAGCGCATTCTGCAAGCCGTTAGACAAGGCTTCGAAGCTCTCGCCGCCTTCGACGACGCCAGCGTATTCCCAGTGCGAGAACGCAAGCACGAAGTGATACAGCCTGTGCCCGAACGGCGCGCCGGCGACGGTCACGTGCAGATCGCGCATGTCGGTGAAGTCCGACAGGCCCTGCACGCCGGGCAGGTGTTCCTGCGGGAAGAAGATCTCCTTGCTGGGGCCCTCGATCGCGCGCCACTGGCTAACGCGCCGTTCCAGCATGCGTCGCATGCTGTCGGGGAACCGATCGGGATGAGCCTCCTGCAGCTTGGCCAGCAACGTGACTGCCTTGAGCCGGGGCGAGAGGCGCAGCAGCGGCACGATCTCGCTGTCCCCATCAGCAAACGGATCGGAACGAGTGCGCCACGTGCGTGGCGTCTTCTGCGACGGCAGATGGTCGCGGTGCTCGATTCGCCGCGCTGTGCGGACGCTCATGCCGGCCATTGCCGCTGCAACTTCCTGGGTGTGATGTTTGCGCTTGTTCATGAAGAGGCGGACCTGCTGGTCCGTAATGTGGATCCCGGACATGGCTGTTCGCTTCTTCTTGAAGGCAATCAGCCATCCTAAAACCCCCTCCGCCCGGCGCCGCCGGTGGGGCAGTGTCTCCGGCGGCTACGCCGCCTCCGCCACTGCCCCACCGGCAAAGATAATCGTCATCAAACCGGCCAAGATAATTGTCGCCGTCTAGCGCGATAACCGCAGGCCGGGCATTGGCTCCAATAACCGGCTCAACGACGCAGGCAGCGTGACGGCGCCTGGTACCCCAACGGCCACAGAGCGGGCCGGTCGCGAACTCGCTAGCGTCGGCGCATGCAAGCCGCCGTCCGCAAGCGTATCGCGGACGCGGCGCTCCGCCAGCGCTCAAAGCCAGGCGTGGGGTCCAATAGCGTCGGCCTGCGACCGCCTCCGAATACGAGAGGTACGTGAGGGCATCGAGCCACACCACTAACGGATTCATCGCACTATGTCCGCCGGCACCATGCGAGGGCGGTGGCACAACTCGGGGGCAAAAAGCGCAGCCGATCGCAAGCCGCAGCTGCCAGCCGGCCGTCAGGACCCGACAACGTCATCGGAAATGCCCGGCCGCAGCGACACTCCGCACGCTGGGCTCCGCGTGGATCGGACAGTGCTGCAGCCAGCGCAGCGCAAATAAGTCTGCAGCCAGCCAGAGGGGACAGACTCTGGCTACGGCGCCGAAGAGGGCGGGCCGCAGGCCAGCCCTCGCTTCTTCGAGCGTTGACCATTGGAATGCCCACTAACGCCGCGAGTCGCTCCCGATCAAGGCGGGCCGGTGCCGGCCGTGGTGATCCCAGTCCGCCGCATGAGCGTAAGCTGGCATGCCCAAAGCCCATTGAGTGCGCTGACCCCGTGCAGGGTGTGGCTCATCTAGGACACATAGGGCAGGATGCTGTCGCGACGCCAGGTTAAACACGGGGTTCCATCACATCTGCATCGCGCTGCGTTCATTGTGCTGTCGTGCCGCAGTGGCCGACACTATCGCCATCAAGATGCGATGACCGGCATGCCTTGACCAACTGCCGCCACGCATTCAGTGATGTCGCTTCCTCAACGCCCGCGCCGCGGCCAAGCGTAGCAGTACGTGGCGGCAGACATGGCGCACCGTCTTTATCGGAAAATTGACTGGCCAGGCAATAACCCACCGGCAGGCAATCGGTCATGGCATGCATCAGCGCGGTCGCCCTGTCGCAAACCGGAATCCCTGTGCACAACGCACCGGCGGATGGCTTGCCGTGAACGACAGGCCAAAGCCCGTCGGCCACTCGCTGCCGAGCCACAACCATTCTCGCTGCGACATCCTGTGGACTCCGTCGATGACGCGGATCACAAAGCGCCCGCCATCGTGGCTGGCCGACTCGATCCAGCCTTCCAGCAACGTGTGGTGCCGCGTTTTCCAGACTCAGTGGATGAACCACGGATACAATGTGTTGAATCTTCACGGCGCATGCAAGCGGCCGCCTTCAAGCGCGTCTCGGACGGGCCGCTCCGCCAGCGCCCCCAAGCTGAAATTATGCGCTCGCCGTTGCGGCGGTACAGCACGGCCGAAGGTAATAGAATCACTGACGGGCCAAGCCCGCAAAGAGCGATAAGGAAGGATCGCCGCCTCGCGAACGAGGTCCTGGGATCCGGAAACGACGAGCCGACCGTATTCGCAGCACATCGTGAACCTACTTACAGGTCAATGCGAACGCCATTCACCCCGGGTTCTTCCAAGCATAGGCCCATGAAAAAACCGCCTATTGCGGTAAGCAGCCCTGCACTGGGCAGATTCGCCGTGTCCCCGAGACTTCCGGCTGGACCATGGGCACTTAGTTGTGTCCCCATGTGGTTACTAACTTGGAGTCTTAAGCTTAAGTAGTATCAGACCACCGCGCGAAATCCGGGGGTGATGGACGACGTTGAAAGTCAACGGCACGATTCCCATGATCGAAAGGAGCGGTGTCGGAGTTTTCAACCTAGCGACAGACTGATGCGCTAGGAAAGCAACAGAATGATTGAACACGAACGCACAAGGAGCAATTTCCGGCAAGGCGACTTGAAGTACGTTTATCACGTCGGTGCCACTTCATCGTCTGAGCGAACTTTGGCCAACGCGAGGAGATCTGACGTGACGCGCAACCGGCACACCGCGCTTTCCTTCTGGCCGGGCTCGATCCAGCGCAGGCCGAGGCCGTGGTGGATCGCATCGGGCAGGCCCACCCACGGCTCCACGCAATAGAAGTCGGCGGTCTCAGTCTCGGACCATGTGGTCACGGCATGCCATGGCGCGCTGCCGGGCTGGTTCAGTTCGAAGCGGATTTTGCGCCCAGGTATGGCCAGCGTGGCAGACGGGTTAGCGCGGAAGGCGTGGAGGGCGTCCTGCAACCGTGGGTCGTCGAGCCGGTATGTTGGCTCGCCCGGCTCCGCGCACATCGGGCTGCCATCCGACCGCTGGCGCAAGCGCTCGGTGCGCGGCAGTGCGAGCGATGCTGCGGCGCGCTGTGAGTGGGGCAAGGCGAAATAGAAGTGGTGACCGGGATAGCAGGGCAGGCACTGCGTGCCGGTATTGATGGTGCGCAGCGTGACTTCCAGGCCATCGGGCAGCAACGCGTAGATGGCTTCAAAAACGAAGGCGAATGGATAACCTGCGCGCGTTGCCCCACTGTCGCGCAGCGTCATTCTGATGGACGCGCGACCGTTGATGGCGCTAACCTCAAACGGAAGGTCGCGCGCAAAACCGTGCAGCGCGAGCGAATGCACTTTCCCTTGCGAATCACGCCACTGCCCCGGGTTGCCCTTGACAAAATGCCGGCCGGCAAACGGAAACAGCAGTGGATTGCCGCCGCGGACCTTGGCGGGGCAGCTCCAGTCAGCGGCGTCGGGCCAGTAAAGGATATCTTGCCCTCGGTGTACCCAGCGGACCAGGCGCCCACCATGTTGAGGTGCCAGCAGCAGATAGGAGTCGGCGTGGCCAATCCACACCAGCGGGTGACCCTGGAAGTCTTCGGTTGGCAGATGCATGGTTGTGGTGATGGGTGCGAAGGCCCCATGATAAGGCAGATGTCGCCGGCACACTGCCCCCATGCTGATTGAGCCCGCACATGCCTTGAGGAAGCGCGCAACGTGGCTGGCGATGCCCTGCGGCGCATAGCCCACAGCGATCAGGCACCACTCCTTCAGGTCCGACAGCGTGCTCAGCAAGCGGGGCGCTGGAGCGATCTCGTTGAACATAGCACAGCGTCATCCAGCAAAACACTCAGGGCACGTATGATTGCCGGGCTCAAGTAGTCCAGATCGAAAATCATGCTTCGCGCACTTCTGACACAGTCTTCCATCATGCGGTGCAATTCATCCCTTAGCCACGGATAGCGCGAGCTGGTGCTTCCGGAGGTGGGCGGGCTGCTAATGGGCACCACAGCGCGCTGCGGCGGCAGTCCGCCAGAGGGCAAGGGCCACGCGGGCCGCGCCGGAACTGCATCACCAGCGGTGCGGCGCTTATATGCCATCACCGCATCCGACGAATCGTGCCGTCTCGGCGGTACGAAAAAGTCCGCTGCTTCTCGAGCATTCTGCAGCGGGTATCTGAGAATTTTTCAGCGCTCACCTATCAGTGCTCTGTCCCTGCTTGAGCGCGCCTATAGCACTGCCGGCGATCTTCGGCACGCCGCTCACAAAGCTGGGTCACCCATGTAAAACCGTGGAGCGTGATTAAAAGAACTTTGAGCACGACAGCGCGTCTCCAGTGAGAGCCGGAGTGACGCATTCAAGGGGCGAGAACTCATTGTCGGCATGGCTATTGCTTAACTCGCGCGGTCTGCCGCTCGCTAAAAGTAGGAAGAGCCTGGCAACGCATTGGTTATCGATCGTCATACCGGCGGTGCACGACCGCCAAAGTGCTCCATGCGCGCGCCGTTTATTCACATTCAGTTTCCCCGCTTGCGACACATAACCAAATTTTTAAGTCACTTACTGTGCATTCAAAGACGACGTCCCTGCGGAAGGAGCCGCGCCGGTCATGTAGACGGGAAGCTCCTTTCGCCCCGGGAGTACAGCGAAGCTGCCGTTAGACTTGCGCGCACCTACTGGTGATCAAACCTTCCATCGGCGCTTTCTACAAGACGGCGCCCTAACGCAAGGCACGAATACGCGCCGCTAGAGTTCACATCCGGCGTGGCAAGGGGATGGCCTCTGTCGATCTATCGATGTATCCCATATCCGAACACCAGGGATATGGCGTACCATGTTCCTTCCTCCCCCAGCAACGGATGTCGGTGTTGATAATAGGGTTTTGAAAGACCAAGTATCGACACGATCGCAGTGCTGTTGCGGGCGCGTCAATTTATAGCCACCAATCCCTGTCAAGCATGATTCGAGTTCTTATTGCTGAAGACCACGCGATCGTCCGCAGTGGTCTAAAGCAAATTGTGGCGACCACGACAGATATCGTCGTCTCAGGCGAGGCCGCGGATGGCGCCGCTGCGTTGGAGCAATTGCGCACCGGAGAGTTCAACCTTCTCCTCTTGGACATGACTATGCCCGGTATCAGTGGCATCGACTTGATTCGGAGGGTTCGTCTCGAATGGCCGAGTCTCGTCATCCTGGTTCTCAGCATGCATAACGAAGCACAGGTCGCTTCAAGGGCCTTACGTGCCGGGGCATCTGGATATGTGACAAAGGATAGTGACCCGGAGATCCTCCTTGGGGCAATACGAAAGCTTGCCGCAGGGGGCAAGTTCATCGATCCGGCGTTGGTCGATGCCATGGTGTTTCACCAGAGGGGCACTGACGCGCCAGCACATGAAGTGCTGTCTGATCGGGAATTCCAAGTGCTGCAGCGGCTTGCTACAGGGCAAACCGTCAACGAGATCGCCGAGTCACTATCGCTAAGCGCTAAGACGATCAGCACCCACAAGATGCGGCTGATGCAAAAGCTGGGGCTTCAGAACAACGCCGAGCTTATTCGCTATGCAATTCGACATGGATTCACGCAGGAATGAGGTCTCTA
>NZ_JALHRX010000041.1 GCF_023952475.1 Cupriavidus sp. WGlv3 | reverse complement strand
TGGCGCATCGCTCGGTTGATGCGACTGGGTCGAACTTGCCCGGACCTGGATGCAGGGCTGCTGTTCGAGCGCGATGAATGGCGCGCGGCATTCAATCTCGACAAGAAGAAGCCGCCGAAGACGTCACCGCGTCTGAATGAGGTCGTGCGCTTGGTCGCTATGCTCGGCTGCTTCCTGGCGCGCAAAGGCGACGGCGAACCCGGAGTCAAGACTATCTGGCAAGGCCTGCAGCGAGTGGTGGATTTCGCCGCCGGTCTTCGGTACGCCCGTGAACTTGACGACTGAGATGTGTGTAACCAAATGCGCTAAAGGTCGGCTTCTGTCGCCCACTGCCAAAACTTAATCACAGGTAGTCTTGGGTGGCGTATACGCAAAACTCCTTTTGGGGTGTGAGGTGCATTTGCGTCTTCGACGCGAGACACTTTTAACCCCCGAGGGGCTTGATATAGGGTCGGAATCACACTATCAAGTTCCAACCTTCTCAACATATTTAATGACGAGACACCCAGTCCAATACCATATTGGCCCCTTCATCGATAGACATTGTGCATGTGTCGATGAAGATATCGGGACTTGTTGGTCTTTCATATGGCGAATCAATGCCGGTGAAGTTTTGGATCGCCCCCCGTCTGGCAAGTCGATATAGTCCTTTAGTGTCGCGAGCCTCTGCTACGGCCAATGGTGCGTGAACGTAAACTTCAGCAAAGACATGTTTCCCCGCAATTAACCTAGCAAGCTCTCGGTCGGAATGGAAGGGTGAGATAAGGCATACAAGCACTACGATGCCGGCGTCGGCCATAAGTTTGGCAACTTCAGCCACGCGCCGAACATTTTCGCGTCGATCCTCCTTGTCAAAGCCAAGATCTTTGCAAAGGCCACGCCTGACTGAGTCGCCATCAAGAATATAAGTGAGCCGCCCGCACGCATGCAGGGCTGCCTCAAGCCGGTCGGCAATTGCCGATTTCCCTGCGCCGGAGAGGCCTGTGAACCAGAGGATGGACGGGGCCTGACCAAGCAGTTGCGCTCTCGATTCCGGACCGACTCCGAAGTCGTAGATGTAAAGGTGAGGAGTGCGAGCATCGCTCATCATATTTCGTATACGTGTGTGAAATTGGACTTTGCAAACAACACGGGCGCCCGGCTTGCAAACGCGTCCTGCGAAGTCCACGTGCAAATTGGGCGAAGCTAGTTGAACGTCTACCTCTGAAACGCGTAGCTACGTCGGGAGCGATGTCGCCAATATCGGGTCTATGCTCCTTTGGAACGCACTACTGCTTCGTCCACATTCAATGTTGTGCTGCTTCCTTCCGTCTTTCTCCAAAGAATACCCTCGAACCAAACTTGTTCCACGCGCCCCCATTCACAAGCGGAAGCAGCGTCGGGGAAAAATCCTCGGCCGTGGAAATTCGCGCTTGTGTTGCAGAGCAAAGGAATACCTGTTAGCTTCTCATATTCGACCAAAAGCTCTGCTACGGGATGTTTAGAACTTCTATGGATGGTTTGCAAACGAGCAGTACCGTCAAGATGCACGACCGCAGGGATCTTGTCACGCCATTCCTTACGCGTTAGATGGTCGAAAAGCATGTAGGGGTCCGGAGTACCAGGCTCAAAGATGGACATTGCCTTATCCTCAAGGCATATTGGCGCCACCGGACGAAAATGCTCTCGATGCTTGACATCGTTCAGAAGATGTTTCATTGCAGCCGAAGTTGGGGCTGCCAAAATGCTTCTTCCGCCCAAAGCCCGAGGGCCCAATTCGGCACGACCGGCAAGAAAAATGACTGGCTTGTTATCTGCAAGTATGCGGGCGAGTTCCGAAATCGTGCACGGAAACGCAGTCCATCCCGGAGGGACGACGCCAAGTTTTGCGGAAGGCCCGCTATACACGGACCATTCCAACGGTATGAATCCCTGGTCCGCAGCCATCGCACAGCAAGCCGCACCAATTGCCGAGCCGCTGTCGTTGGGGAACGGAGGGACCCATATTGCAGCGAATAAGCCACTTTCACGTAATGCGCTATTCCATTTGATGTTTAGCGCACATCCCCCAGCAATGCACAGGTTTTGCGGAACTTGTATTGAATGACGCTGCAGCGCCATTCCGATTTCATGAACGAGAAGGCGCTCGAGGAAGACGTGAAAGGAGGCAAGCACATCTTGGTGAAGCTTCCCTTCAAGTCGAGGCACGCTAGCTTCGAAAAAATCACGGACGGGTTTCAACGAGCCTTCAGGTGCCCTAATATTCGCACGATAGCTGCGCGCCAACTCGCTGTTACCAGCGAAGTGATCGTCGTAAAGGCTGTGAAATACAGATACGATACTTTCATCGACGGACCCGAGCCCAATATAAGCCATGAGCTTGCCTGCCACGCCGAGATCCCATTCTGCTCCGCCTAGTTTCTTATAGGGACCAAAGTAGTGACCCGCCGCCGCATAGATATGGCCAACGAGGGGGAAAAGGCAGTCAACGCGGCGTGCCCCATCACGCTGCACATGGTAGAGCCTTGGGACGATGCCGCCATCCCAAACCAGACAAAGGGCGGGTTGCTCCTTTTGTGCAAACGGGCTGGTGCAGTATGCGGCCGCTACGTGCCCTGACACATGAGGAAAACTCTTGTACGGAAATGAACCTTCGCCGACCACCAAACCGTCGCCGTCAAGGGAGGCAAGGAGGTGATTGGCGTCGCTCTCAGCATACGGTGCGCCCTTTAGACTCATCGGAACAGATCCACTACGGACGTGGAATCTAGACTCCACGTCTCCGTCCCAGCCATCAATGACGAACTGGTCGATATCCACAGCGTTCAGCCCATGTTCCGCCAAAATGAGAGCGATTTCCTCAAGGTTCTCGATTTCCTGATAGCGCTTATTGTTCTCTCGCTTCTCCTGCTCGATGCAAAAAATCAATTTCCCATCTTCTACCACGGCGATGGCCCCGTCGTGCGTTAGCTTGATCCCGCAGATCCGCATGCTATTTCCTCTTTCTAACTCGGTAAACGTGTGTGTTGTGATTCGTCCGGAGATTTGCGAAATCGTGCTAGCGAGCAACCCTCAGTGAGCAATTGTCCTTTGCATTCAACGTGCTCAACTTCAGTCAACTCTTCTCTGAGCATAGCAAGCACAGTTTCTGCACCAGCAATGTGGCCCCATCTCCGGCAACTGTCGTCATGTGACGATCCGAATACCAACTGTCCGGCCGGCGCAAGCATTCCTGCGAGATTTAGAATCGTAGAACGCATTTCTTCAAGGTTATCCAAATAATAGAGAACTTCAGCGACCACGATTAGATCGAACTTGTCATGTGTCGAGAACTCTTTGACGTCTGAAACGATCCACGTAGTGTTCGCTGGCTCCTTCAGTCGTTCGCGAGTACGAGCTATCGCTTGCGGAACAACATCTATGACTGTGAGCCGTTGGCAGTGGTCCAAAAGTTTCTCCGTGAATGTCCCCGCAGCACATCCCACTTCGAGCGCATTAGTGACTCGGCCCTGCGCGAGTGACAATCGAAGCATATGTCTGTGACGTTCCTGTTCGTAAGGATTAGTGTCGAGGCGCCAGGGGTCATCTGTACTTAGTTCACGACGCAGCAATTCTAGGTTTGAAAGCATGGGAAAATCTTTCGGTTCCTAATAGTGGACCATAACGTAGGCTTCCTTCTGCTCGAAGATCGCCTACCAATCAATCCAGTAGAACTGTCTTCATAGCTCGGGTCCGTTGCGTTCGATTGTTTCGCCGCTTGGCCATTCTTGCAACGAACTGTTAATTGGCATAACCACGACGAGGACATCCTCTACCCGAGTAGACGGCAAATCCAAGTGGACGTTCGAGAGAGTTGAGCGCACACGAATTCCTTCGATGATTGTTCCTAGTCCATGTCGGCACAATCGGGAAAAGTGAGTTTTCAACTCGTGCCTGACGGTCCCGAAAGCGAACGGTATGCGAAGCTCTTGAAGCACGGGGTACATTGCGCGGATGGAATGGCTAATTCCGAATCCTTCAAGGTCCGGCCGAACTCCGTATAGACCTAGTTCGGCCACAAGCACATCGGCTGAATTTACCTTGATGAATCGTCGAAGTGCACCCATGTGTGCCGCAATCCCTTGAGAATCGTAAGCTATGGCGCGGAGCTCAGGCCGTGCGCCTGCCCAACTTCGACCGCCACTAAACGGCTTCGCATTGAAAGGCCCTGTCGGACCGTAGGTCGCTTTGAAAAACTCAGCCAATTCCAAATGGTCGGAGAGTTCAAGATCATTTTCCCAGCGTAGTTTCCACTGAACTTTTGGCGACGACATAAAAGTAACCTATTGGAAGAGTAATAGGCCAACCACAGTCACCTGGCGACCAATTAATTAAGTTGAGGCACAAAACTACGCATTGCTCGTGCGATGGTTTGAGCCATTCTAGGCTTCGAAATAGCTTGTATGCGGCCCCCCGCTGAAATGGCGCTTTAGCTCCACGAAGTTGCATACCGTCTCTCGCAGAGGTCGCATTTCCTGACGCCGAAGGGCCGTGCGTACTGAGCATGCGTGCGGAGATGTTCCAAGGAAGAACCAAATTGCGTCGAGGCAGGGGGCTGGATCGCGCAGTAGATCCTCATAGTCGATAGTCATAATCCGATCTCGCTGAAAGGAATTCGCGACGAGAGTGTGGAAGTCGTCAGCGATCCTGAAGTAGGCTTCGCATTCATCGATGGTCAACGTTACGTTGGGTGGAACGGCCAAGGAGTGGCACGTACCGTACTGTAGCCATTGACCACTTGTCCTTGCCTGAACGAGGGATCGCAGCGACTCCAGAGAATTTCTGCGGACAAATATCGCGCGAAGATGTGGCCAACCGATCAAGGTTTCAAAGAATCCTGGCCGCTCGCGGAACTGCGGTTGGTTAATCTTGCAGCCAACGTGGGTGAGCGCCGTCTTTCCAGAGCGGGTAGGGTAATATTGATAAGCTAGCTCAAGAAGGTCCCTATCGCTACGTAGGAGTCGGCTATTATCTGGCCAGTTCATATCGTACGGATTGAGCAATTCTCCGTTGCTCGACACATTTGGATGCAAATTCAGCAATTCTTCCAGATAGTGCGTACCTGTTCTGGGCATCCCAAGGATTACGAATGGTGCGGCTGTTGGCATGATTTCGCTAAAGAGTTGCACAGATATACATCAAGTGGTTAGCGGCGGTAGAAGGATTTGACCTATATTCAAATTCATCCTGGTCAGAGTGTCGATGCGATCATCAAGACATCAGACGCCGGCGAACAAGGTTTGTCGATAGGAAGAAGGGCACTATTGCGTAAAGGCAAAGTACGGACACATGCAGACCGACGCTCGCCGACGGGCGTCCAAGCATCGCGGGGCGGATGAGTTCGACGGAATGGGAAAGTGGAAGGGCTCTCGAAACAAGATGAAGGGCCCCTGGCAACTGTTCTACTGGGAAAATGACACCACTCAGGAAAAGCATCGGTGTGAGGACAAGCGTTTGGTAGAACACAAAGTAATCGTAACTCGGCGCAATCGCGACGAGGACCATAGCAAGGCTTGCAAATGCGAAGCCAGTTAGAACAATGACCGGTATTAGTAAAAAAATATTCGAGAGATCGGCATAGCCCAATGTTGCGGCAACCCCAGCCACCGCGGTGCCTGCCAATAGGGCTTTGCTGGCCGCCCACGTCATTTCACCGAGTACGACGTCGCCAACCGTAAGCTTTGTGCACAGGACTGCTTCCCACATGCGCTGCGTGTGCATCCGAGAGAAGGCCGCATAGATTGTCTCGACCGTTGCGGAAGTCATTGCACTCGCAGCAACCATACCGGCTGTCAGAAACGAAATATATGCAGATCCTTCAACGTGATCTATCAGTACCCCAACTCCGAAGCCAAGGCCGAACAGATACATCATTGGATCTGCAAGATTGCCAATTAGGGAAACGAGAGCAGCCTTCCGCCATGCTAAGAAATTACGGCGCCATACCGTACGCCAGTTCCAAGCGTTCGCGGGCAAAGTCATCATGAGTACGTCACGCATTATTTATTCCCTGATCTCACGTCCGGTTAGCCGCAGGAATACGTCCTCCAAATTTGCGGGGCGTTGTAGGACGCGCAGGCCAGAAAGCTCGCGTAAAGGTACCCGAATCTGTTCCAAATCGGAGGCGTAGCAGAACAGCGTCTCGCCGCTTACCTCGGTGCGGGGACCGTAGGGTGCTAGTAATGAACGCAGCTCGTGTGGTTTGCCGCCATATACTTCTAGCACTTCGGTACCGATTTGTTTCTGGACCAGACCCTGCGGAGTTCCCTCAACGAGCTTGCATCCGTCCTCTATTACGCAAAGCTGGTCGCACAACCGCTCCGCCTCTTCCATGAAGTGAGTAGTGAGAAGAATAGTCTTGCCCTTCGTTAGCAGCGAGCGTAATCGCTCCCAAATCAGGTGGCGCGCATGAGGATCCAAGCCGGTTGTGGGTTCGTCCATTACCAGAAGTTGGGGATCATTGATCAGGGCGCGCGCGATAGTCAATGCCCTTTTCATGCCGCCTGACAGTTCCGTGACGCGAGCATGGGATTTTGTTTCAAGATGCGCGAACTCAAGCAGAGATGGAATCGCCGCCTCGATCTCGGCTGTGGTCATGCCAAAGTAGCGTCCAAAGACAATCAGGTTCTCGCGTACCGTAAATCCTGGTTCCAGATTGTCGAATTGCGGAACTACGCCGATGCGAGCGCGAGCTCGGCGTGCTCGTATTGGTACGGGCTCTCCCAAGACTGTGATCGTGCCGCCGTCAGGCATTGCCATTCCCAGAACCATTCGAGCAATCGTGCTTTTACCAGCGCCGTTAGGGCCCAACAAGCCAAAGCATTCGCCAGTTTTCACACAAAAGGATAGATCATTGACGACAGGCTTGCCGCCATATGACTTTCTAACGCCGGAGAACTCGATCGCTGCGGTGGACATGAAGCTCGGGAATAAAAGTGTGTTGTTGTCTACTGAAGGAAGCTCGAACAAGTAATATCTATCCTACTCGGTATAATATTCATTTCCCGATGTCACGCACGTAGAGGGCAAACATTTATTACCAGTAATTTCAGAACGAGAAGTTGAATGCGTTTCGCCAGCTGTATATTTTTCCGGAGATTCCGATGATGGATAGACGGACTTATCGTGCGAACTGTTTAATGCCTCGCCTCGCGACAGCCAATCGCTATTTCCGAGCGTGCACAATGCGTAGGCCTTCACCGGAAGTAGAAGGAACAGGTTGATCAGGGTATGCGCCGAGAATCCAAAAAATCTCAGCTGTCGAGCGCGAATAGCCGCTACGGTGGACCGAACGAACGTCATTGAGGCAATTGTTATGCACGCCGGCCAAGGAATTGTTGCCGTCATCACAAACTGTGCAAGTCCACTGATGACTGAGATCGCTAGCAATAGCGAACCAACGTTCTGCGCAAGGGTGTCCAGCGTAAGAAAGCCATTGAGGTGGGGCAACAGACGTAGCGAGAGGAGCGTGTCACGGTATGTGCTGCGTGCCCACCGGAGCTGTTGTCGAAGATACGGTATGAGCTTATCTGGCACAACAGTAGCCGCGATAGCGTTAGGAACATACTCTGTTCGATAGCCTGCAGTCAGCATGAGAATCGTCAAATGGCGATCTTCACCAAAATCACTTTGCTTGCCCCGGAAGAACTGGGTTTCGTATTTGTCAAGAAGACGAAGAAGCGCGGAGCGACGGTATATCGCACAAGGACCGCAGCAGCACATAACGGCGCCAAATCTTCCCTGAGCCGCTCGCTCCTCGTTACATGCGAGCCAGTACTCCATGTCGATCAATCGAGTCAACCACGACTGCTTTCGATTACTGGCTGTCAACTGTCCCATGGCGGCACCAATCGATCTGTCCCGCATCTTGAGTACAAGGTTTTTTACGACATCATGGGCCAGCGTCGTATCTGAGTCGACGTTAAGTATGAGCTCTCCATACGAGGAACGTATTGCGGCGATCTGTGCTTTACGTTTACCCACGTTCTTGGGAAGAAGAATAAAGTTAAACCTCGGATCTTCCTCATAGTCCCGGTAGACCGCGCCCAACGCATCACGGTTACTTGAGCCGTCATCAATTACATAAACGTTCAATACTCCGGCATACTCCTGCTTTGCGATTGAAGTAAGGCAAGCTCTGAGCGTGGCCGGGTTTTCGTTGAAGCAGGGCACAATAACGTCGACGTCCGGCCGCCATTCCGGATCAACGACCTTGGTTGACGCAGGAGTACACCGTGTTGGTCGACTATGCAGAACCTGTGCGCTCTTATAAATGGTGGATAGGAGTGCGTACAATAAAACAGAAGTCGTGTTGATTGCGGCCGGAATATTCATCTTTGTCGTTTTGTCAGGGGGGCGTTAAGAAATTTTCAGATTACAAGACTACGCTGATCCGCAAAGAGAATCAGATGAAAATCCGAGGCGAGTTATGAGCGCCATTTAAGCTCAGATCGACGCGGTTCGGTTGGAAGCACGCGACGTCTGATGTATAAATTTCGGAACTGAGGCGCGGCGAGTACAATATGAGGTAAGAGAGCCGGCTGCTTGATTTGATGTTAGCGTTAGGAGCAATGCCTACCAATGGGGAAAGGCGGGGACTTGGTTCAGTACTATCTGTTTCTTGTGTCAGTAATTCCTGATGTACTCACGTCCGACGAGATGAACTTTTGATAAATGTTCCCTAGAAGACGACCCAGGGGTAGTGGAGAACACATTCGTCTCGGGGTCTATGTGGGATAACAGGTTCTTAGGCAGTCCGTACTGGATTGATCTGTCCGCGTAGTTTGGGCAGTGAGCTGATCACAAAGTTACGTTCCTTCAACGCCGAAATTAGCCGAGGAAGCGCCCTCACGGTTTGCTCTCGTGATGCTGTGTACGGGCGTGATGCCAATTCGTTCGGTGGACTGCCATCATGCAATAGCACGATTGCCCCCGGCTCTACGGTCGCCAAGACCGTATCGACAATCAGATCAACTCCCGGGCGGGCCCAATCTTGAGGGTCTACCGACCAGTGAAGCGGTGTAAGACCTGCATTCATTCCTTCGACGCATACTTCAGGAGTCCATATTCCATACGGTGCACGCAAGAAACGCACAGCTAGGCCAGGGGAGGCCTTGGTGATGATTACATTCGTATCGAGTATTTCGCGTCGCAACACATCGCGGTTGCATTGGGACAGATCGAGATGCGTCATCGTGTGGTTGGCAACTTCGTGTCCATCGGAGATCATTCGCCGAATTAGCTCCGGATGTTCCGCTGCGTATGCTCCGAGGACGAAGAACGTGCCGGGGACATGAAATTGGCGCAATATGTCCAAGATCTTCGGTGTCCATGTCGGATTCGGCCCGTCATCGAATGTAAGAAAAACCTTACGTGGTTTGACTTTGGCATCACGTTCTCGAATTTTCCTCGGCCAAGACAAACGTTCCGATGGTTCGCTGTGCACCTTTTCAGCCATGATTCGTTACGTTACCTTTGTGGTTTGCACGCTATGCCTTCGGTCTCAAAGTGCGCCGTCCGCAATGGGACACGGAGATCTGCTAATCGTTAGTCGCCACAACTTTGCGTCAGCGGCGCAAATTTGTACAATCGATTGTTTCGATATCAATCATCGATGATGTGGATGGCTCCATATGCGCTTCAAAGGCCTTGACCTGAACCTTCTCGTCGCACTTGACGCACTCATGACGCACCGGAATCTGACAGCCGCGGCGCATAGCATCAACCTAAGTCAGCCCGCTATGAGCGCAGCTGTCGCGAGGCTGCGAGACTATTTCAGTGACAGTCTTTTTGTTATGCGTGGGCGGGAGTTCGTTCCGACTGCTCGTGCGATGGAACTTGCCGGTCCCGTCCGTGAAGCACTATCGCACGTCCAGCTCTCGATCATTTCGCGTGACGTATTCCTGCCATCTAAGTCGAAACGACGTTTCAGAATTTGTCTTTCGGACTTCATGACACTTGTCTACTTTAAGAAGGTCATGAAGCGCGTCGCATGCGAGGCGCCTTCCGTTAGCTTCGAGCTATTCTTTCCTGACGATGAACCTGGCGAATTGCTCAGACGAGGCGATGTTGATTTCCTGATACTACCGGAGTTGTTGTTGAGTGATACACATCCCAAGGCGCGTCTTTTTGAAGAGAAGCTTGTGTGCGTAGGTTGTCCGACAAATAAGCAGCTGTCCCGAAGACTCGCTTTGGAAAAGTACATCTCGATGGGGCATGTGACTGTAAGGTTCGGACGTT
Source organism: Cupriavidus sp. WGlv3 (assembly GCF_023952475.1). GTDB lineage: Bacteria > Pseudomonadota > Gammaproteobacteria > Burkholderiales > Burkholderiaceae > Cupriavidus > Cupriavidus phytorum. The sequence goes on along the minus strand of NZ_JALHRX010000041.1, from coordinate 3,519 downwards.
CACGCCGGCCCTCGATAGAGGAGTTTTTTCTCCTTGAGCTGGGATTCAAGAGACGGGAAGAGATTGTTGTACCAACCTTTGACCTGATCCCACCGATGCTGTCCCGTACCGATCGCATCGCAACACTGCCACTACGACTAGCTCAGTATTTTGGCGAAGTGGTTCCTTTGAGGATTGTCGATGTACCGCTGCCACTTTCCTCGTTTACGGAGGCTATCCAATGGCCTGCGTTACATACCGGCGATCCAGCAAGCATTTGGATGCGCCAGGTGCTATTGGAAGAGGCAAAAAGTTTGGCTAGTGTTGACGCGAAGAAGTCTGACTGATAATCGATGTCCGGGCAGTCACAAGAGGTGCCAATTGTATTCAATCTCGTAGGTATTGAGATCCCTTCAATCCAGCAGGGCACAAGTTTCAGAACTACGATGCACCGGCAGATGAGGCTCTACCCATACTTCGCGCGCTTTCTACCCCTGTTGGTGTGCAACCCCTCATATGAGGCGTTAAGCATAAGACGACCTCGATGGTCGGAGCGACGTCAACGCAGGATTGTGTTAAAGGCGCCGTTTTTTCAGTTAGTATCCTATGCGCGCACAGAGAGGCGTTGTTGTCCTCCGTGTCCCTCCGACATCGCCACTGCGATATTGTCCGTTTGTTGACATTGTAGATGTCCGCCCACTTGGCGGCATCGTTCGAACTTGCCATAGCGCGCAGCAAACTAATGTGTCGTTGTGACCTAGTCGTGTTTGCTGACGGCGTTTGACGAGCCATCCCGGGGAGTTTAAATCCATGCCGCATTTCTATGCTAACGATTTCGATTTGGTGTACGAGGTAGTGCAGACACTAGTTTCGTCGCGGGATGCTGAGCAGACGTTGGACAGATCCTTACGGCATCTTTCGTCTGCGCTAGGATGGCGCTCCGCCTTCATAGCCGTCGCGGAGCCGGGTGGATATCTAGCTGGTTTTTGTTCCACGGGACTTTCGGAGGGCTGGCGCGAGCGCGTACGCTTTCTTCCCGATGAGGGAGTCGTGGGCCGCATTCATTCAAGTGATTCGCCTATCATTGTCCCTGAGATTCACGACGAACATTTTCTCGCGGACCGCTTCGGAACTGCTAATGAATTGGACGGTGATCATATCGCTCTCCTGGGAACTCCTATCCGGCATGAGGGCCGTCCGCTCGGGGTGCTGGTCGCATTTTGTGAGAATCGAGACGGAACGCGCGCCTTTGCTAACGATCTTCAACTTATGAAAGTTGTTGCAGCGCCGATGGGGCAAGCGCTGCTGCTTAATCGCGAGGCGATGAACAAGGGCGGTTACAGGGAACAGGTATGTAGACGTCCACAGAAGGAGCATCATCCTTTGCGCAATATAGAGAACGCGGTAGGCCATTCCCCATCGATGCAGAGGGTGTTTGCGCAAGTCCATCAAGTCGCCCCGGCGAGGGCGACAGTACTCTTGCGCGGTGAAAGCGGAACGGGAAAGGAATTGATCGCACGCGCAATCTATAGCTTGTCTCGGCGTAATGATCAGCCATTCGTTTCGGTGAACTGCGCGGCGCTTTCAGAGACTCTCCTGGAGAGCGAACTGTTTGGCCATGAGAAGGGAGCGTTCACGGGGGCGCAATCGCAACGGAAAGGTAGATTCGAACTAGCGCACGGCGGCACACTATTTCTCGATGAAATTGGCGATATCTCACCGTCCTTCCAAGCGAAGCTGTTGCGGGTTCTGCAAGAAAGGGAGTTTGAGCGCGTAGGAGGGGCCACGCCTGTAAGGGTTGATGTGAGGCTAATCGTTGCGACAAATCGCAACCTCGAACGGATGGTCAAAGAGGGTGAATTCCGAGCAGATTTGTATTATCGCATTAATGTGGTAAGCATTCGTCTGCCACCCCTACGTGAGCGCCGCGAGGACATCCCGGCTTTGGCGCAATACTTTTTAGATCGATTCAACCGTGACAACGGCAGGTCGCTGCGCTTCACAGAAGGAGCATTGAGCGTGCTTTCGGGTTGCTACTGGGCCGGTAACGTACGTGAGTTGGAGAACTGCGTTGAGAGGACCGCGACGATGGCACTCCACGATTCCATTGATCGGCTCTCATTCCTGTGTGAGATGGATAAGTGTCTAACCCAAGGATTGCATGACATCGAGCGCGAAGACGCCGTACGTCCGGGCCGATCGGCAAACGCTGCAGCGAGCGAGGAGATCACTCCTACAGTCTCCGTAGATGCAGGTCACGAGAGCGCCAGATTTGCCCTGCCCAGCAGGAACGATAGACCTCAAGGCGAGAGAGAGCGACTCATTTGGGCCATGGAGCGCTGTGGCTGGGTGCAGGCAAAAGCGGCGCGGCTCTTGGGTATTACGCCACGGCAGATTGGCTACGCGCTGCGTAAGAACGGGATCGAGCTTCGCCGTTTCTGATGGCAGAATATCGCTGCCTGCGGTGGTCTAATGTCCTTGGACAGGTCGATAGGAGGATAATCCGTAATCGACGAGTGAAAAGATAGATGACAAGAAGGCGCCGACAATTTGACGCCAGCTTCAAGCTGGAAGTAGTACGGATGGTACGAGACCAAGGCCTATCGGTGAGCGAAGTTTGCCGGTCGATGGAGCTTGGTGAGTCGGCCGTTCGGTGCTGGATCGCGCAGTATGATGCGGAGTGCGCTGGTGGACCTGGGGTGGGAAAGCCGCTGACGGCAGAACAGCAGCGCATCCGGCAATTGGAGGCGGAGAATCGGCAACTGCGCGAGGACAATGCTCTGCTAAAAAAAGCGTCGGCCTTCTTTGCACGGGAACTAAAGTGAGCTACCGCCTGGTAGCCCATTTGCAACAGGAGGCCGTATCGGTCAGTGATGCCTGCCGGGTATTGCAGGTGAGCCGCTCCGGCTACTATGCGCACCGCCGCGCCAAGCCGAGCACGAAGGCTCTGCAGGAGCAGACCCACGTCAAAGCGGCGTTCGCTGCCAGCGGCGCGAGCTACGGCAGCCGGCGTGTCATGCATGCGCTGAGGGCACAAGGGCTGCGCCTTGGCCGGTACCGGATTCGTACGCTGATGCGCGAGGCAGAGCTGCGCACGAACTGGAAGCGTAAGTTCGTGTCGACGACCAACAGCAAGCACGCTCTGCCAGTGGCCGAGAACGTGCTGGATCGTCAATTTGACGTGGCTGAGCCGAAGCGGGCCTGGGTGTCGGACATCACCTATGTCCGCACGGCCCAGGGCTGGCTGTATTTGGCTGTCGTGCTGGACTTGTACTCGCGCAAGGTCGTGGGCTGGGCGATGGCGCCGACCATGCCGACGGACCTGGTCATGTCGGCGCTGACCATGGCGCTGCAGCAGCGTCGGCCAGGACCAGGACTGGTGCTGCACTCGGACAGAGGCAGTCAGTACGCGAGCGCAGAGTATCAGGCTTTGCTGAGACGGCATCAGATCGTTTGCAGCATGAGTCGAAAAGGCAATTGTTGGGATAACGCGGTGATGGAGCGGTTCTTCCTGAACCTGAAGATGGAGCGCGTGTGGCG
>NZ_JALHRX010000040.1 GCF_023952475.1 Cupriavidus sp. WGlv3 | reverse complement strand
GATGCGCCAATTGGACCGGCTCAAGGTCTTGCAGGCGCTGGCAGACGGTCACCTGAAGACAGGCATTGCAGCGGCTCGGCTGGGCTTGAGTCCACGCCAGACGCTGCGCCTGCTACGCCGGTATCAGGATGAAGGCGCTCCAGGCTTACAGAATCGTCGCCAAGGCGCTCCGGGTCATCGCCAACTTCCCCTCGGGCTCGAATCCCGCGTGCGCGGCCTGATCCGCGACAGCTACGCCGGCTTCGGCCCGACGCTGGCCACCGAGAAGCTGCGCGAGCGCCACGGCATCGAGATTTCCAAGGCCTGCGTACGCCGCATCATGATCGACGCGGGCTTCTGGGTGCCAAGGAAGCTGCGCCCGCCCAAGGTGCACCAGCCGCGCAACCGCAGCGCCTGCCTGGGCGAGCTGGTGCAGATCCACGGCAGCGACCACGCCTGGTTAGCGATGTAACCTGAGGCGGACCAAGACCCGGACTCCGACCTCAATCAGCGTTCCGCATCGACTCGCGCAGGCGCACTGCGACCTCCGCAAGAATTCCCTCGGCAGCAGCGCTCACCTCCCGATCCCTGCCCGGCGGAATCCACGTCGATTCGACATCGACCATGGTGCCCCTGCACTCACGTCCCGCACACGCGTCTGCAACGTGCCGTGCCACCGCGGCTGCAATGGCCCGGGCGACCGACTCGCCTCTGAACAACATCAGCGCCGCGGCCTCCTTCGCAACCCGCCAGGCAGCTGCGAATTGCGCATGCGTCTCCAAGTGTGCCGGCCTGAGGTCCATCATCTCCTCCTTTGACGCCTAGTCGACAAAAGCGTTTGCCTGCCTGATGACGGGACTCCACCGTGCCACCTCGCTACGCAGCTGGGCGGACAACGCTTCCGGCGTCGCGCGGTCCTTCGCAACCGGAATGGCCCCCAGCTTCTGCATCCCTTCCCTGAACGCCGGATCGGTCACCGCGCTCTGCAAAGCTTTGACCAACCTGGCGACCACCGGTTGCGGGATGCCCTTGGGTGCGTAGATGCCATGCCATACTGTTACCTCGAATTCTCCCAGCCCTTGCTCGCGCAGCGTCGGCAGCTTGGGCAGTGCCGCGAGCCGTGAAGGTGTCGTACTCCCATACGCCTTGACCCGACCTGTGTTGATCGGCTGAAGCGTCGTTGTCACCTGGTCACAGAGCAGATCGACCTGCCCACCCTGAACATCGACCATCGCTGGCGCGGCGCCCTTGTAGGGAACGCTTGTCATTGCGGCATGAAGCTGACTCATAAGCATCAGCCCGCAGAGATGCGATGCCGTACCGATTCCGGCATTTGCCAGGTTGATCTTCTTCTGGTTCGCCGAGATGTAAGCGCGCAACTCGTGGAAGCCATTGGGCGCGAAATCCGGGCGCGCGACGAGCGTCATGGGAACGTCTGCAACGAGCCCGATATGCTCGAAGTCCCTGGTTGGGTCGAACCGCGGTGATTTGCTCAACGCCGGCAATGTGGCCATGCCAATGTTATGGATCAGGAGGGTGTAGCCATTGGGCTCGGCACGCATTACCGCCTCCGATCCGACGATACCGCCTGTGCTCGCGCGATTCTCTACGACTACAGTCTGTCCCAGGGAACGCCCCATCGCCGCACCCAGATGGCGCGCGACAACATCGGTGGGGCCGCCAGGGGAAAACGGGACCACCAGTGTCAACGGGCGCGCGGGGAATGACTGCCCGAACGAAGGGCTGCATGCCAGCCATCCGATCGCAAGTGCCGCAACGTATTTCATAGCCTGTCTCCTTACATCGTGATTTTTTGATTTGCGCGAATGAATATCCGATGTTCCCGCCCTGACATGCTCAATCGTGGCTACGCATGGTGACGAATTCCTCCGCGACACTGGGATGCAGCGCAACGGTTCGATCGAATTCGCGCTTGGTGATGCCTCGCTGCAGTGCAATGGCACCCATCTGAATGATTTCCGCGGCATCGCGTCCCACCATGTGCATACCCAGGACGCATTCGCTTCTCTTGTCGACGACGAGTTTCATCATGACGCGCTCGGCGCTGCCAGCGACGGCCGCGCGCAGCGGGCGGAAATCGGTTCGATAGACCGCAATATCGGGAAGCGCCGCGCGTGCCTCCCGCTCTGTCATTCCGACACTGGCGATCTCGGGCGTCGAGAACACGGCAGTCGGCGTCAGCCCGAAGTCCGGTGCCCGACACTTGGCCGTGCCGAACAGCGACTCGGCGAGCCACTGCCCCTGGCGTATGGCTACGGGCGTGAGGTTCAACCGGCCGATCGCGTCGCCGATGGCATAGACCCCTTCCAGGGACGTCGCATAGCGCTCGTCCACGTCGATGGCGCCACCCGGCGTCAATGCCAGCGTGCCCGCCGCAGCCTCCGTGTCGGGCCGACGACCGGTGGCGTTCAGGACGACGTCTCCTTCATAAACGGCACCGGCCCGATCGGTTACCCGATAGCCAACCGGCAACGCTTCGATGCGGTCGACCCCCGTGTTCAGACGGATATCAATGCCCTGCTCGAGGTAGGCACTGGCAATGCCGCGCTGGATATCCTGATCGAATCCCCGCAGAACCGAGGCGCCCCGATGCAGGACCGTTACGTCCGCGCCAAGCCCCTTGAATATCCCGGCAAACTCGAGCGCGATATACCCACCACCAATGATCACGACGCGGGCCGGCAGATGCGGTAACGCAAAGACATCGTCCGACGTGATGCAATGCCCGGCGCCGGGAATATCCAGCGGAGTGGGCATCGCGCCAGTTGCCACGATGATGTGCGCGGCCGATATCGCCTGGCCGGAGGCAAGACGGACGCGCCCTGCGCCTTCCACGGCGGCCCGTTCGTCAAAAATGGTGACCCGGTTTCCGTCCAGACCCTTGCGGTACAGACTTTCCAGTCGACCGACTTCCTCACTGATCCGGTCGCGCAGCGCACTCCAGTTGTGGTCGATGCTTCCGACGCCCCATCCAAAGCCAATGGCATCGGTTGCTTCCGAACGAAAGCGGCTTGCCGTGACGAGAAGCTTCTTCGGCACACAGCCTCGAATCACGCAGGTACCACCAACCCGCGACTGCTCTGCAATCGCTACGCGTGCACCGAGGATGGCGGCGGCGCGGGCGGCGCGTACGCCCCCGGATCCGGCGCCTACGACAAACAAGTCGAAGTTCTTCATCTGTCTTCCCACCCGATCACCGTGCAATCGCTGCCTCTTCAGCCGCCTCGCCAGCCGGTTCCAGCAACCGGTCGCGCACCAGCACGCCTTCGGCGTACAAGGCGTCGATCTCCGCTTCGCTCAGCCCGGCGATGTCTTTCAGAACCTGCTCGTTGTGTTCACCCAGCAGGTCCGCCTTCAGAGCGGACCCGTACTGCCAGGCCGAAAACCTGGCCGGCGGCCCAGGGATCTGGAACTCGCCCACGTAAGGATCGGAGACAGTGCGGACGACGCCGCGCTCCTGCAGGTGCGGATGGTTTATCGCTTCACGCAGACTGAGCACCGGCGCACATGGAATTCGCTGTTGCTCCAGGGCTGCAATCGCGGCGTCGCGGGATGGAAAGCCGGACAGCCACGCCTCCAGGATTTCCTTGAGCTGCGCGTTGTTGTCGCGGCGCAGCGCGGCGGTGGCAAAGCGCGGATCGGTCAACAGGTCCGCTCGCCCCAGAGCCGTGGCGAATTGCTCCCATTGGTGCGGCAGCGTGGCCAGCGTGAGATACGTCCCGTCACCGCAGCGAAAGATGCCGGTAGGCCCACCATCAGGATGCTGCGAACCGGTGCGCTTAGGCTCATAGCCTTTGCGCAGACCGACGCGTGGAATAGACACCTCATGCATGTTGAAGTAGGTATCCAGCAGCGATGTCTCGATGTACTGCCCCTCTCCCGTTCGCTCTCGATGCAACAGCGCGAAGCCTACCGCCATGGCGGCTGCCACACCGGTTGACGCATCGCCGATCGCCATCGTGATCAGCGCCGGACTGCCATCCGGCTCGCCGATGAGATCGGTCACCCCGGCGTAAGCTTGCGCAACGTAGTCGTAGCCTGGCTTGTCGGCCAGCGGCCCGGCCTGTCCGGCCAGGGAAATGGAACACATCACAAGCCGCGGATTGCGTTGCCTCAGCACGTCATAGCCAAGGCCGAAGCGGTCCATGACACCCGGCGAGAAGTTCTCGACCAGCACGTCGAACTGCGTGATCATCTTCAGAACAAGCTCGCGGGCCCGGGCGTGCTTCAGATTGAGCGCAAGACTTTTCTTCGAATGGTTGTGCTGAACGAAGTAGGTGCTCTGGGAGCAGCCTTTGTACTCGGGCTTCTGACTGCGCAGCCCGCCGATCCGGGTGCGGTCGCCAAACGGCGCAAGTTCGAGCTTGACGACCTCGGCGCCCATTTCGGCAAGGATGCGGGTGCAGGTCGGGCCGGCCACGATCTGGGTAATGTCCAGCACGCGATAGCCGGTCAGCATTGGGTACCTGGTTTGCGACATGTTCTGTCTCCTAGCGCGCGGCGAACTGGCTCTTGCCAAACAGGTTGTCCCACCGTTCCCCGCTGGGCTTCGCGCCGGTCTTGTCGACCTTCTCCTCCAGCACAGCGAGACCACGTTGCACCGCGGGGCGTTCGCGCACAGCGGAGTACCAGCGCTGGAGGTTGGGATAGTCCGCAAGGTCCTGGCCCTGCCATTTGTGGGCACGCAGCCAGGGATAGGTGGCCATATCGGCGATCGAGTATTCGCCAGCCAGATATTCGGTGTCTGCGAGTCGGCGCTCGATCACGGTGTAGAGGCGACGCGCTTCGTTCGTATAGCGGTCGATCGCGTAAGCAATCTGCTCTGGCGCGTACTTGCGGAAATGGTGGGCCTGTCCGAGCATCGGGCCAACACCACCCATCTGGAACATCAGCCACTGCACCACCTGATAGTGTCGGCGCGTCTCCTGCGGCATGAACCGGTAGCCGCTCTTCTCGGCCAGGTACATCATGATGGCGCCCGATTCGAACATCGGCAGCGCCTGCCCGTCAGGACCGTCATGGTCGATAATGGCGGGGATCTTGTTGTTCGGACTGAGCGCCAGGAATTCCGGCGCAAACTGCTGGCCCTTGCCGATATGTACCGGGATGACGCGGTAGGGCATCGCCAGCTCTTCAAGGAGGATGGAGACCTTGTAGCCGTTCGGGGTGCTCCAGAAATAGAGATCGATCATCTCGATAAGGTGGCTGGTTGCTGGTGGAACCCATCTTAGAAATGTGATGATCGTTGCGCCAATACTGTGTCCCGCTTGGGGCATGTCAAAAACTTATGGCTATCCGTCGCCGGTCGTCGCCCCATACAATGCGCCATGGAATTTCGACAACTGAAGTACTTCGTACGCATCGTTGAGCTTGGGAGCGTCTCGCGTGCGGCCGCGGATCTCTACACCGCGCAGCCGGCGCTCAGCCAGCAAATCGCCAAGCTGGAAGACGAACTGAAGGTGAAGCTGTTGGCCAGGAGCGCCCGCGGCGTTGTGGCGACCGAGGCGGGCGAGGTTTTTTATCGGCATGCGCGGGCGATGCTGCGGCAGGCGGACCTGATGAAGAACGACGTCCGGCATGCCGGCGAACATCCTCAGGGAACCGTTTCCGTCGGCCTGCCAACCAGTGCGGCGACGATTCTTGCGCCGAGGCTGCTGGCGGCCGCGGCCAGGCAGTATCCGGATATTCAGCTTCAGATTACCGAGAGCCTCAGTGGTCACCTTCAAGAACTCGTCGTGAACGGACGTATCGAGATGAGCCTCCTGTTTGAACGCGTGGATGGATCCGGCGCGGTTCGCGAGAGCAGGCTCGGCGCCCATCTGGAGGTGCGCCCGCTGCTGACCGAGCGCTTGTTCCTGATGTCTTGCGAACCGTCGGGCGGCGCCTTGCCTGAAGAGATCAGCATCGCGGAGGCGGCGAAGCTTGCGCTGATCCTGCCCGGGAAATCCAACATTACGCGGCAGATTATCGACGAGGCATTCGAAGCCGCGGGAGAGCGACCGGTCGTGCTTGCGGAACTGGATTCCCTCGCAACCATCCGCGCGGTCGTTGCCAGTGGCGTCGGTTCGACCATCTTATCGCCCTCTCTGCCAGGCGGTACGGCTGGGTTCACCGTCCAGCGCATCGCGGGTGCTGCACTGCAACGAAGGCTGTCGCTCTGCACCTTCGACATCATGCCGCTGAGTTCTGCCGCGAGACGGATCATGGAGTTGATCTGCGAAACGGCGCTGACGCTGGTCGACGAGGGCGCATGGCCGGGCGCCGCGCGGATCGGCTAGTCATACGGAATCGCAATACCGCCACCGCGAAGTCCTATTGGCCGGCGCCACGCTTGCCTGTCTAGACTGCTCAAGCATCTCACCAGGCAAACGGCACCCATGACAAAAAAGCGGATTCTCGACGGCATCAAGGTTCTCGACCTCACCCGGTTCTTCTCCGGCCCGCAATGCACCTTGTTCCTGGCCGGACTTGGAGCGGAAGTCATCAAGATCGATGACCCGCGCGTCGGTGACCCGACAGCGTTCTCGCCCCCTTTTGCGGGCCCGCAAGGCGTCTCGTTCGAAAGGCGCTCGCCCCATGACATGGGGATCGCCTATCTCAAACGCGCCCGTGCCAAGAAGTCCACCACTGTCAATCTGAAGAGCACCGAAGGCAAAGAACTCTTCATGCGCATGGCGCGGAGCGCCGACGTGGTCGTGGAGAACTTCAGTGCCGGCGTCGCCGATCGCCTCGGCATTGGCTATGACGTGCTGCGCGAAATCAATCCGGGCCTCGTCTATTGCTCCCTGACCGGCTACGGTTCCACCGGGCCGGCGCGCAACCTGAAGGCCTATGATCTGATGGTGCAGGCAGCTGTCGGCCTGATGAGCATCACCGGACATGCCGAAGCGGGGCCGACCAAAGCGGGCTCCCCACTATCTGACGCTATCGCGGGACTGTTTGCGGCCTTCGGCGTCGTGGCGGCATTGAACTACCGTCAGCGCACCGGCCACGGACAGTCGGTTGACGTTTCCATGGCGGATTGCCTGCTGTCATTGATCCTTGACGAGCCGCTGGATTGCTATCGCGAACTCGGCCTTGCCTTCCAGCAGGGCAATCGCATCATGCGCTTCTCCCCCTTCAATGCCTACAAGAGCGCGGATGGCTGGGTCACGCTCGGCACCGCCAGCAACGACGATTGGAGCACGCTGCTGGATTTGATGGGCCGCCCGGACCTCAAGGACGACCCGGATATCATGTCCGTTGCCTGGCGGCTCTCCAACAATGCAACCGTCGATGAATTGGTATCGACGTGGACCGCAACGCTGGCGACGTCGGAAATCGAGCAACGGTTGCACTCCGCGAAGATCCCTTGCAGCGCGGTGCGAACCATCGATGATGTGCTCGCTTGCGAACAGACGATCGCGCGGAACATGACAGTCTCGCTCTGGAACCCCTTGGCGGAGGCAGCAATGAACGTCAAGGCCGCCGCTTTTCCATTGCGCTTCGGCCACGCCGATGTCGGCTATGACACGGCCGCTCCGGTACCTGGCGAACATACCGAGGCGGTGTTGCGAGAGATGGCCGGCGTCGATAGCGTCGAGCTCCAACGACTGCGCGAACGCCGGATCATTTGAGCTGTAGCGGGGCGGGAACGCCCGCCCTTTTGCCCGGCGGCGCGCTGGCCTCATGCCAAAAGCGAAGCCTTCACTCTACAGGCGCTGCCTGCGTTCTGGCGCGCCCTGATTGGCCAGGCACAAGGCACAAAAAGCGACGTGGCGTTCGCCACGTCGCGCTGAGCCGCAGTTCCCCCAGGCGTCTTCGCATGGCAGGGCTGCCCGGCGATCGGAGCCGTAGCGCCGGGCGTCCACCGTGCGGCAGGTCCTACGCGGCGCGCGCCAGTTCTTCTTCCATGAAGTCGAGGCGATCCTTGCCCCAGAACATTTCGTCTCCCACATACATCATGGGCACGCCAAACACGCCGCGTTCGACGGCCGCGTCGGTGCTTTGCGCAAGCTCGGCGCCGATTTCATCGCTGGACGCCGTCGCCTCAAACCAGGCGAAGTCCACACCCAGGGATTCCACGATGGATCGCGCCCCTGCGTACTCGACGATGCCGGCATCGCCCCGCTCCCAGTACGCCTCCATGACACGCTCTACGAACTCCAGCTCCAGTCCCTTGCGTCGCATCGCCAGCGAGCCGCGCAGCACCCGGCTCGACTTGATCGGAAACTGCCGGGGAATCTGAAACGGCAGCTTGTATTTTTCGGCCCAGCGCATCAGGTCGCGCTTGCGGTAACGGAGCTTCGACTTGGGCTCCTTCATCAGTTCATACTCGTTGTTACGGAAGACATAGCCCAGGTTGTAGGGGTGCAGCACCAGCTCTGCATGGTGGCGCTCAAGGATGGGCTTGATCAGCTTGATCGCGAAATAGGTGTTCGTGCTTCCGACATCCCAATACAGGTCAACCTGCTTCTTGGCCATTTCCACTCCTGTTGATTTGAAACAGGTTCAGTCTATGGAAGCAGCCAGTGGCTGGCTAATACGGATTGGCGATTCGGGTATATCGGAAAACTATTGGCGAGTCGCTGCCTAGATCGGGCATCCTGACATGCAGGTGAGACGACTAATGGTCTGTGAGCAACTCATGCATACCCACCCGCGCGGCAAGCCACCGCGACATCGTTCGACGGACCAGCCCCCGGCTCGGCCGAGGATGGCCGTGTCATCCGGCGATCCAACCACAACGGACATGCTGCACTGCATCCGGGCGTCCGTACGGCAGATACAGCGGGAGACCGGCAACGCCGGCACTGACACCGCTTCCGAGATCGAGCGCCGGCTGGGTTGTCTGCTTGGACAGGCCATGGTGACTCGATCCCCCTTCGATATAGCGGTCCTGCTCGGCAGCGGCGCCGAACTGATGATGTTTCCGGATGCCGCCACACTGGAAACATGTGCTGCTACCGTCGACGCCGCCGGGCAGCGCGCCATGCGCTGCGTCGTATGGGCGGTCCGCCATCGCTGCTGCAAAGTGGGACAGGAAGTCCGGCGATTTGCGGTCGCAGCCCGGCTGGACGCCGGCGGCGGTTCGGCTGCTCGTTGAGGTGCCGTTTCCGGGCGAAAGCGGCCACCAGGCCGACGTACCGTACGCCGAACGCCCCGTACGGCATGCCCTGCGTCATCGCCATCGCTAAGGCCCGCTACCCAGCCCTCCGGCATGGAAGCAGCGAACAGGCCACTGCCCGCCCGCCACCAGTCGCCCGGTAATCGCTAGCAGACGTTGCCATACCGTCGTCACGGCCAACGAAGCGGGCAGGATCGCGGCACGGCAAAGGTAGACCTGTCGCGTAAATTCTTCTTCGGCGATCCGTGCACAGGAGACAAGGCCGCCTTGCCATTCTTCCTGCACCGACGCGTGCGACAGGATCGTGCAGCCGGCGCCCGCCGCGGCAAGCGCAATGAGTTCCGGGATGGCATTCACTTCCGCGATGACGTGAAGTTCGGTGTCCCGGGACGCGCTGAACCGGTCTATCAGGCTGCGCAACCCGTGCAGCCCGGCCGGGAGAATCAATGGGTAATCCACCAATCGGGAGAACGGCACGCTGACGGCAGAATCGATTCCGTTCCGACCGTGCGCCGAGAACTCGCCAGGCGCTCCGACAAGCAACAGGCGTTCCTCGAGCACGCGCTCGGCGCGCAGTCCCGGATCCGGTGTGCCACCGAAGGTCATGCCGATATCCAGGTGTCCGGTCAGCAGCCCTTGCGGGATGTAACCGGTGCTCTGTTCGATGATTTGCAGGTCAATCCCTGGCCATTCTGCGCAGACTTCCTTCACCAGCGGCACGGTCAACAGCTTTGCCAGGGACTGCGGCAACCCGACTGCCACCCTGCCCTGCGGTTGCTTGATGGCGGTCCGGATGTCCTCGTACGCTGCCTCCACGCGCCGAAGAATGTCATGCGCATGGGCGAGGAGCATCTCCCCCGCCGCCGTAGCCACCACCCCACGCGGCGTTCGCTCGAACAAGGCCGCGCCGAATTCCTCCTCCAGGCTCTTCATCTGAAGGCTTAGCGCAGGTTGCGCAATATGCAGGCGCTCGGCGGCCCGGGAAATGGACCCGGCCGTGCAGACCGCGACGAAGCCCCGCAGGGTACGAAGTTCGAGCGCCATGAAACGCCTCGGAGAAATTGCCATATTGAAATCTTATATCGGATATCGCCAACCTGTCTTGGACTTATACCTGGCGGGTCGTCATGCTACGGCCAAGACCACAGGAGACGATGATGAATCCGACACGACGCACACTGCTGCTGGGGGCCGCGGCCTCTGTCCTGGCACGCCCCCTCCTCGCCGCTGACTGGCCGACCAGGCCGGTCCGGATCGTTGTTCCCTTTGCTGCCGGTGGGCCCACCGACTTTATTGCCCGTTTGCTGGCGACGGCCCTGTCGAAGGAACTGGGACAGCCAGTCGTGGTTGAAAATCGCCCCGGCGCCAGCGGCAATATTGGTGCCCAGCATGTTCTCGATAGCGGCCACGATGGCTACACCCTGCTGCATAACACCGTGGCCATGCAGGCTGTGAACCCGCTGATGTACCCGCACGTGCGCTTCCAGCCGGGACGAGACTTCGTGCCCATCGCCACCACCGGGTCGATGCCTAACGTCCTGGTGACCCATCCCGGCAAGCTCAAGGTAAAGACCCTTGCTGACCTGGTCCGACTGGGAAAGGCAAGGCCCGATGCCCTGACCTACGCGACCTTTGGGGCGGGCTCCTCGCCTCACATTTACGGCGCTCTGCTGCTGAAAAAAGCGGATTTCAAGGCGGTAGCGGTGCCGTACAAGGGCAGTTCGCCGGCCCTCGCGGATGTGATGGCCGGGCAAGTCGATTTTGTGTTCGACTCGTTCACGACGTGCATTGGCCAGATCCAGGGCGGCAAACTGAAGCCGCTTGCGATTACGTCCTCGCAGCGCTCGCCGATGCTGCCAGATGTGCCGACGCTGAGGGAGGCCGGATATCCAGGCGCGGATCTGAAGTTCTGGTTCTCGCTGCAAGCCTCCGCGCAAACGCCCAAGGCGATTGTCGAGCGCCTGCGAGCGGCTTCGGCGAAGGCAGTCAACGACCCTGAATACGTGTCAGCGCTGCGCAACCGTGGAGCCGAGCCAATGCCGACACGTCCCGCGCAGCTCGACAGTTTCGTCAGAACGGACGCCGAGCGCTGGAAGGACATTGCGCGCGGCCTCGGACTTCAGCCGGAATAAATAGGAAAACTCACGCCATGCAACCATTGAAAGGCATTCGGGTCCTGGACCTGAGCAAGGTCCTGGCCGGTCCCCTGTGCGGCCAGTATCTGGGCGAACTCGGCGCCGATGTCATCAAGGTCGAACCGCCGGGCGCGGGCGACGACACGCGCGGCTGGCTTCCCCAGGATGCGGGCCAGTCCGCGGTGTTCCTGGCCGTCAACCACAACAAGCGCAGCATCGCGCTGGATCTCAAGACCGAGGCCGGCCAACGTGTCGCACAGCAACTGGCGGCCAACGCTGACGTTGTCCTGCAGGGCTTCGGCGGTGGTACCGCCAGGAAACTTGGCGTGGATTACGCCACCTTGAGCGCCGTGAATCCCCGCTTGATCTACTGCGAGATCTCCGGCTATGGCCGCGATGGCCCGCTGGGTAACGAGCCTGGTTATGACGTGATGCTGCAAGCGTTCAGCGGGATGATCAGCACCATGGGCGAACCCGGCGGTAAGGTGGCACGGGCCAGCTTCTCGCCCGTCGACATCGGCACCGGCATGCACGCCCTCAGTGGCATCCTGGCGGCGCTGCTCGAACGCCATATGACGGATAAGGGCACGTACCTGGAGGTGGCGCTCATGGAGACCGCCCTCGGCTTCATGGGGTACATGGCCCAGAACTACTGGCGCAGCGGCAAGGCACCGCAGCGGATGGGCACCGCGCATCCGTCGATGTCCCCGTACCAGGCCTTCGACACGGCTGACGGGCTGCTGATGCTCGGCGTTGGCAATGACGCGCAATGGAAACGCTTCTGCGCGGTGGCGGGCCTCGGCGACTGGGTCGATCATCCGGACTTTGCCACCAATGCCGCGCGGGTACAGAACTTCTCCCGGACGGTGGCATTGGTGCAGTCGCGCCTGCTGACCCGGCCGCTGTCCTGGTGGCTCGAAGAACTCAAGAAGATCGGTGTGCCATGCTCGCCGATCCAGACCTTGGACCAGGCCCTGGAACACCCTCAGGTGCAGGCACGACAACTGATCGTCGAGACCGAACACCCCGTGCTGGGTACCGTATCGAACATCGGGCTGCCCGTTCGCTTCCGCCGCGAAGCTCGCCAGGCAAGTCGTGCCGCGCCGCTGCTCGGCGAGCACACTGACGAGATCCTGCGCGAAGCGGGCTTTACGCCTGAGCAGATCGAGGCCATGCACCGTGCCGGCACCGTCGCCGCTTGCGGGGCGACCATAACCGCCTAGACCAACCCAACCCTGAGCAGAATATGTCCCCGGTCACCTATACCGTCCGCGACCACGTCGCCGAAATCCTTCTCAACCATGCTCCCGTCAATGCCCTCACGGTTTCGATGGTCGACGCGCTGATCCGTGCGTTGGACCGCGCGGCTTCTGAAGAGGCGGTGCGAGCCGTGATCATTGCCAGCGCCGTACCCGGGCGATTTTGCGCAGGGCTTGATATTGCCGCGCTGCAGGGCGCGTCGGCAGATACCGTTCACATGCTCCTGGACAAGCTGTATGTCCAGCTCTCGGAAGCGCAGTATCGCCTGGGCAAGCCGTCCATCGCCGCGGTCACCGGCGCTGCGCGCGGCGGCGGCATGACGCTCGCGATATCGTGCGATCTGATCGTGTCCGCCAACGATGCCAGCTTCGGCTATCCCGAGATCGACGTCGGCATGCTGCCGGCCATCCACTTCACCCATTTGCCGCGCATTGTCGGCCGTCACGTGGCATTTGATCTGCTCTTCAGCGGGCGCACCTTCGGCGCGATCGAGGCGCAAGCCTTGCATCTGGTCAATCGCGTCGTCCCCGCGGATCGGGTACTCCAGGAAGCACGGTCACTCGCCGCAATGCTGGCGGCCAAGTCCGCATCCGCGATGCGCATGGGTAGAGCAGCATTCCACCGGGCCGTCGACAGCGACTACCGCCGTGGCGTTTCCTACGCGGTCGATACCTTTTGCCGCGTCGCGGCCACCGATGATGCGCGCGAAGGTATCGCCGCGTTCGTGGAAAAGCGAACCGCAAACTGGCGTTGACCAGGTTGCCGGCTTCACCGCCCTACCCATAGCCTGGCGTCACTCGATCGCAATCGTCGTGACCGCGGTCCAGCGGCCGCCTTTGACCTGGTAGAGCGTTGACGCCGGATGCTTCAGGTCGCCGTTGGCATCGAAGGCGATTTTTCCGGTGACGCCCTCGTATTGCGTGGCGCGCACCGCCGGCACGTACCTGGCGGGCTGCGCGGAGCCGGCGTCCTTCATTGCGAGGATGGCCACCCATGTGGCGTCGTAGGCAAACGGCGCATAGCTGAGGCTGTCGCTGCCGAAGCGTTTCCTGAATTTCTGCAGGAAGGCCCTGCCTTGCGGCAGGCTGTGGAGCGGACGTCCATACTCCCATGCCATGGCGCCTTCCGCGGCGGGCGGCCGATCCCGACCTGCTGATCGCCGACCGGCTGTTCGTGATCGACCGCCGGCGCATCACCTGCTCGGGCGGGCGCGCCTCGATCGACGTCGCCGCGGCGATCCTGCTGCGCCACTTCGACCATGCCACCGTGCAGAAGGCGCTGCGCCCACGCGTAAGCGCGGCCATCGGCCAACTTGGGTCGGATTTCGGACAAATCCATGCCGGCCGGATCCACTGCCCTCGCCGCTCGCCTTATAGTCTCGCGCTACGAACCAATCGACAGGACCGACCAATGAAAACACGTGCAGCAGTTGCCTGGGGTGCGGGAAAGCCGCTGACGATCGAAGACGTCGACCTCGACGGCCCGCGCGCCGGCGAGGTGCTGGTGGAGGTGAAGGCCACCGGCATCTGCCACACCGACTACTACACCCTGTCCGGCGCCGACCCGGAAGGCATCTTCCCGGCGATCCTGGGCCATGAGGGCGCGGGCATCGTCACCGACGTCGGCC
>NZ_JALHRX010000004.1 GCF_023952475.1 Cupriavidus sp. WGlv3 | reverse complement strand
GGGTAATTGAAAACTTCTTCGTGCCGCCATCGGCGGCCCCTTAAAATCGGCAAATGCCTGACCTGCCTACCTATCAACCGTCGCGCCTGCCAGCGGACGGCACTCGCCTGTTAGACGCCCAGTCGCTGGCCGCCGCATTGTCGCGCCCTATTGTCTTTGTCGACCTGGAGACCACCGGCGCGGACGCCCAGCGTGATCGCATCACCGAGATCGGCGTGGTCGAAGTGGGCCCCGACGGTATTGTCGAATGGGACACCCTGCTCGACCCCGGCATGTCGATCCCGCCGTTTATCCAGCGCATGACCGGCATCGGCGACGACATGGTGCGCGGGCAGCCCACCTTCGAATCCCTGGCCGAGTCGCTCGCCGAGCGCCTGCAGGGCCGCCTGTTCGTGGCCCATAACGCACGCTTCGACTACGGCTTCCTGAAGAACGCATTCCGGCGCGCCGGCGTGACGTTCCGGGCCGACGTGCTGTGCACCGTCAGGCTCTCGCGCTCGCTGTACCCGTCGGTCGAGCGCCATGGCCTGGACGCGCTGATCGCCCGCTTCGGCCTGACGCCCAAGGGCCGGCACCGCGCGCTGGCCGATGCGGAGCTGCTGTGGCAGTTCTGGCAGAAGATCCATGCCACCTATTCGGTCGACCTGGTGGAAGCGGCGGTGCGCACGCTGGTGCGGCGCGCCAGCCTGCCGGCCGGACTGGAAGAGACCGCGCTCGAAGACGTGCCCGCAACCCCGGGCGTCTATATCTTCTATGGCGACCAGGACGTGCCGCTCTATATCGGCAAGAGCGTGCACCTGCGCCAGCGCATCGGCGCGCATTTTTCCGGCGACTACCGCTACGGCAAGGATATGCGGCTGGCGCGGCTGGTGCGCCGGGTCGAATGGCGGGAAACCGGCGGCGAAACCGGCGCGCTGCTGCTGGAAGCCCGGCTGGTCAAGGCCATGCAGCCGGTGCACAACCAGCTGCTGCGCCGGAATACGCGCCTGTACGCCTGGGAGCTGCCGCAGCAGTTGCCGGTGCCGCGCCTGCGTTCGGATCGCGACACGGACTTCTGCCGCCATCGCGACCTGTTCGGCGTCTTCGGCAGCCGTGGCGCGGCCGAGGCACGCTTGCGCGCGCTGGCCGAGGAGCACGGCCTGTGCATGGCCACGCTGTCGCTGGAAAAGACCACGCGCCGTGGCAGCCCCTGCTTTGCGCGCCAGGTCCACCGCTGCGCCGGCGCCTGCGTCGGCGTGGAATCGTCGCGCGAACACCGTGCCCGTCTGGCCGCCGCGCTGGGGCCGATCGCGCTGGTGCCATGGCCGTTCGACGGCCCGGTGGCCTGGCGCGAGCAACACGGCGCGCGCGCCTGGTGGCATGTGGTTGACGAGTGGTGCTACCTGGGCTGCGCGGACACGCTGGAGGATGCCGGCGCACTGGCCACTGCGCCCGCGCATTTCGACCTGGACACCTACCAGATCCTGGCGCCGCGCCGGGAGCAATGGATGCCGGACGCGGTGCTCCTGTCCGTACGGCGGGATTTCACGCTGACCGCGCCGGAGACCGCCGCTGAAGCTCCGCGTCCTGCACGCCCGGTGTCGACGCCTGCTGCGCGCAAGTCCTTTGCCGCCGCAGAACAGCAAACCCTGGGCTTGTTTGCCGAGTAAGCATGCCTTGCCGTGGGGCCCGGCAATCTGTACGCCAGCCCCCACAACGCGCTTGCAAACGATGTGACAGCTCCACTAGTCTCCACAGACCGGCCCTTGCCGCCGGCTGCGCCGATGTGGAGCCCCCATGCCCGCCGATCCAGCCCCAGTTGCGTATGCCACCCGAACCGCGGCGCGCAGGCATGCGCGCGTCGCTGTCCTGTGCGCGGCGACCTTGGGGGCCACTTTGGCGGCGGCCTGTGCAGGTATCGGGACGGGCGCGATGCAAGACGTCATCGATTCCTGGAAGAGCATTCCGGTCGACGAAGCAAAGCGGCAGTGGGGTCCGCCGCAGGCGGTGCAGGCGCTTCCCGCCGGCACCGCCTACGTCTGGACCGATTCCGTGCCGGCCGCGCGGCCGCCAGGCAGCGGCCCGCGCGATGCCGGCATGGAGCGCACGCCTGCGCCGGGGCAATGCCAGCGCAAGCTGCTGACGGATCCCAATGGCATCGTGACCGGCGGTGAATGGCGCGGCGACGCCTGCTGCATCACCGCGCTGGCCGGCCGCTGCGCCGCGCTCAAATACCGGGCGCGCGGCTGAACCCGGCCATCGCCCGGCTCTCCTCCCGCCGCGCTCAGCGTTCCGGCCATGCGCCGGTATCGGCCAGCACCGGCGAGAACTCCCGAAAGGCGAAGCGCAGCGGCAGCACGCGCTCGCGCCGCACCACGCGCTCGACATGCAGCCGCACCAGCCGCTCGGCGCCAGCGAAGGCGGCCAGTGCCTCGCCCTCCCAGATCACTTCGGCGCGCCCATTCACATGCAGCAGCGAACCGTCGGCAAAATCCGGCACGACGATGCCCGCACGCGGGTCGGCCATCAGGTTGCCAACCGTGTTGAAGAAGTTGTTGCCGTTGAAATCCGGGAACGTCAGGGTATGGGCGTCGTCCACGCGGATAAAGCCAGGTTTGCCGCCGCGGTGCGAGACGTCGACACCGCCGGTGTGCTCGCCCTCGTCTTGCGGCGACGCGCTATGGCTGGACGCGATAAACAGCGTATCGGCGCCGCGCAGCCAGGCGCTGGCATGCGCGTCAAGCGCGTCGCCGTGCCATGTCGCGGGCGCGGCGGCAGGCTCGGCCGAGGCGACATCGCGCAGCTGGATGTAGCGCGGGCAATTGCCGAAGCTCTGCTCGACCTCGACCGTCAGCCCTGCCTGATCGCGCGCCACGATGATCCCGTTCATGCGGTTGCGCCGGCGCGTGGGCAGCTCGATGCCAAGCAGCCCGATGCGTGCGCCCTGCTCCAGCGCCGCGGCCAGCGGATCGCCGGGCAACGGCACGGCGTCGATGCGCAGATGCGTGGCGTCCGGCGTCTGCGCGAACCCGGGCGGTCCGACCAGCAGCGTGGCCCACGGCATGCCGTCGGCATCGACCGCGCCGGCCAGCAGGAACGGCAGTTGCGCGAAGAACGTGCGGTGCTGTTCCGGCATCTCGCCGCGGATCACGCGCGGACCCGCCGCGGCCATGCGCTCGCGCTTGCCGGCGCGCTGCTGTGCCGCGAGTTCGCCGGCGTGGAATGGCAGGCCGGCATGCGGCCAGGTGGGCAGGTCCATGATTGGCTCCTTCGCAACGTGAATGGCTTGACGCTCGCCGGGCGCAATGGCTAGGCGGCCACGCTGGGCTTCGATACCACCATCGGCACGAAGCCGGGCAATGCCTCGACGCGGCGCAGCCAGGCATTGAGCGCCGGGTACGGCGCCAGCGGCACGTTGCCTTCCTCGGCGCGAGCGATATAGCTGTAGGCGGCCACGTCGGCAATGGTGGCGTGATCGGCGGCGAGGAACGTGCCCTCGGCCAGCACCGATTCCATCAGCGTGAACAGCCGCTGCGCGCGGGCGACGGCATCTTCCATCGGCACCGGCCGCCCGAACAGCACGCCCAGGCGCGCGGCGGCCGGGCCGAACGCAATCTCGCCGGCCGCCACCGACAGCCAGCGCTGCACGCGCGCGGCACCGACCGGATCGCGCGGCAGCCAGCGGCCATCGTCATAGCGCGTGGCCAGGTAGACCAGGATCGCGTTGGAATCGCCCAGCACCACGCCGTCGTCGTCCAGCACCGGCACCTGGCCGAACGGGTTCAGGCGCAGGAAGGCCTCGCCGCGCTGCTCGCCGCCGCGCAGGTCGACGTCCACCAGCCGGTAGGGCAAGCCCAGCAGCCCCAGCATCAGTTCGGCGCGATGCGCGTGGCCGGACACCGGCGAACGGTACAACACCAGCGGCCTGGCGGGCACGGCGGGGGAATTGGTCTGTTGCATGGCACTCTCCTGAGCGGTTGGTATGGACGGATTCTCGGGGCCGGCGACACTGGAATAAATGGGGCCATTGGTATTTGACTACTCCAGAAAATGGAGTAATGTTTGGCGCCATGGACAAGCTACGTGCGATGCAGACCTTTGTGCGGATCGTCGACGAAGGCAGCCTGACGGCCGCAGCGGCGTCGCTGCATACCTCGTTGCCGGCGGTGGTGCGCACGCTGGCGGCGCTCGAATCCGAACTGCAGGTGCGGCTGCTCAACCGCACCACGCGGCGGCTCTCGCTGACCGCCGAGGGGCGCAGCTACCTGGACGGCTGCCGGCGCATCCTGGCCAATATCGACGAAGTCGAAGCCGGCCTGACGGAGAGCCATGTCGAGCCCAGCGGCCGGCTCACGCTGACCGCCTCGGTCCTGTTCGGCCAGATGTACGTGGCTCCGGCGGTGACGCGCTTCGTGCAGCGCTATCCGCGCGTGCGCTGCCGCATGGAATTCACCGACCGCGTGGTGAACCTGCTCGAGGAAGACCTGGACGTGGGGGTGCGCATCGGCCCGCTGGCCGACTCCACGCTGGTGGCGCAATCCGTCGGCCGCATCCGCCGCGTGGTGGTCGCCACGCCGGCCTATCTGCGCAAGCACGGCGTGCCGCGCCATCCGGACCAGCTGGCCAGCGCCAACTGTGTGCGCTTCACCGGCAACCATGCGCACTGGTGGTCGTTCCGCGACGGCGAACGCGAGTTCCATGTGCCGGTGTCGGGCAACCTGGAGTTCAACCAGACCGCGCCCGCCGTGGCCGCATGCGCGGCCGGTGCCGGCTTCGGCCATTTCCTGTCGTACCAGGTCGCGCAGCTGGTGGAAGAGCGCAAGCTGCGCATCGTGCTGGAAGACTTCGAGCTACCGGCGTGGCCGCTGTCGCTGATCTATCCCCACGCGCGGCTGCTGCCGGCGCGCACGCGCGCCTTTATCGACTGGATGCGCGACGAGCTGAGCCCGCGGTTCAGTTAAGCCTGGATCTCACGCGCTCGCATTCAGACTGTTCTGATTGATGGCCCGGGCAAAGCGCAAGGCACGCGGCCCGCACCGTCGTGCGCCGCACGGCATCCGTGCGCAACATTTGCAGGGCCAACCGACAAAACCTCTTGACGCGTTGCCGTGCGCACCGGTATTTTCAAATTCGAATCCGAATTCGAATACGGAAATATGACCATGTCAGCGACGCCTTCCAGCTTCCCCGCCAACGCTTCCTTCCCCCGTATCGACACCCCCTCGATCCTGCAGCCGCCCCGGCAGCGCCGTGCGCGCGAGACCGAACAGGCCTTGCTCGGCGCAGGCCGTGAACTGCTGGCGACGCGCGACTTCGCCGCGGTCTCGGTGGCGCAGATCGCAGCCTCGTGCCAGGTATCGGTGGGTGCCTTCTATGGGCGCTTCCGCGACAAGATGGCCTATTTCGAGGCGCTGCGAGCGCTGGTGATGGAAGAGACCTCCGCCTCGATTGACCGCTACCTGGCGCAGGAACGCTGGGAAGATGTCACCACACCGGTGCTGCTGGAAAAGACCGCGAGGTTCATGGTGCTCGGCACGCTGGCCAACCGCGGCGTGATGCGCGCGTCGCTGCGCCATGCCTCCACGCGTCCCGAGGAATGGCTGCCCCACCGCCAGAACGGTGAAGCGATCGTGGAGCGCATGGTGCAGCTGCTGGTGCCGCGCCTGCCGCTGCCCGCCGACACCGCCGAACTGCGCGTGCGCTTTGCCATGCAGGCCGTCTTCAGCGTGCTGGTCAATGCCGTGCTCAACGATTCCGGCCCGCTGCGCCTTGACGACGAGCGGCTGATCACCGAGCTGAGCCGCCTGATGGCTGGCTATCTCGACGTCAGGCCGGCCGCGGCGGCCTGAGCCTGCCTGGGTAATGCAGCCGGGCCATGGCTTCTATGAATTGCGCGGCGCTTGCTTGGCGGTGGCGCCGGCGCTCCCTAGAATGTGCCCACGCCCGGCCCCGCGCCGAGGCAGCCCTATCCGCCTCACTGCTTATCGGGACCGCTCATGGCCACGCTTTTCCTCGTCCGCCACGGACAAGCCTCGTTTGGCGCCGCCAACTACGACTGCCTGTCGCCCACCGGCCGGCAGCAGGCGCGCTGGCTTGGCGAATATTTCGCCGAACGCGGCGTCAGCTTCAGCCGGGTGGTGGCTGGCACGCTGGTGCGCCAGCAGGACACCGCCACGGAGATCCTGGCCGGCATGGGGCAGCCGCAGGCCGCGGTGATCTCGCATCCCGGCCTGAACGAATACGACGGCGAGGCACTGTACCGCTGCCACACCGGCGGCGCCGACCACCGCGCGCACCAGAACTCCGACTACAACGACTACTGGCGCACCTTCCGCGCGGCCTACGCGGCCTGGACGCAGGACGGGCTCGCGGAAATGCCCGAGAGCTGGACCGACTTCGGCGCGCGCATTGCCGGCGCGCTGGCGCAGGCCAGCGAGGGCACCACGCGCGAGGACGCCATCCTGGTGGTCAGCTCGGGTGGCGCCATCGGCCGCGCCACCGCCGACCTGCTCGGCGCGCCGGCGCAGGCCGCGATCGAGATGAACCTGCAATTCCGCAATACCGCGTTCTGCGAGATCATCGTCGGCCGCGGCGTGCAGCGGCTGCTGAGCTTCAACAACGTGCCCCACCTCGAGCGTGCCGACCGGCGCAGCGCCGTGACCTTCGCCTGACGCGCATTACGAGATCGGCGTTCTTCGCCACCAAATGACAATGGCCGCGATTTCGCGGCCATTCCTTTTTCTACTCCGGCTGCTGGCGCGGGCACTTTGACATGCCCGCGCCGCCGGTCCTTCTCCCTTTACTGCTCTTTATCGTGCTCTGTGCCGCTGCGCCGCTGCTTTACAACCGCTCGACGATGGTCACGTTGGCCAGCCCGCCGCCCTCGCACATGGTCTGCAGGCCGTAGCGCTTGCCATGCGTATGCAGCGCATGGACCAGCGTGGTCATCAGCTTGGCGCCGGAGCCGCCGAGCGGGTGGCCCAGCGCGATCGCGCCGCCATGCACGTTCAGGCGTTCCGGATCGGCGCCGGTGGCCTTGAGCCAGGCCAGCGGCACCGGCGCAAAGGCTTCGTTGACTTCGAACAGGTCGATATCGCCGATGCGCAGGCCGGCGCGCTTGAGCGCCACTTCGGTGGCCGGCAGCGGCGCTTCCAGCATCACCACCGGGTCATGGCCGATCACGGTCATGCTGTGCACGCGCGCCAGCGGCTTGACGCCCAGCTTCTTCAGGCCGGCTTCGTTGACCACCATCAGGCCCGCGGCGCCGTCGCAGATCTGGCTGGCGCTGGCAGCGGTGACGCGGCCGCCTTCGGCGATCAGCTTGACGCTGCCGATGCTTTCCAGCGTGGCGTCGTAGCGGATGCCTTCGTCGGTGGTGTGCCTCTCGCCGTTGGCGCCATCGGCGGTGCGCACTTCCACCGGCAGGATCTCGGCGCTGAAGCGGCCGGCCTTGGTGGCGGCGATGGCGCGCTGGTGGCTTTGCAGCGCGTAGGTGTCGAGCTGTTCGCGCGACAGCTCGTACTTGCGCGCGATCATCTCGGCGCCGGTGAACTGGCTGAATTGCACGCCGGGGTAGCGCGATTCGACGCCCGGGCTCTTGGGCACGCCGAAGCCGTTCTTGGCCGGCAGCTGCGAGGACAGGCCCATCGGCACGCGCGTCATGCTTTCGACGCCGGCGGCGATGACGATGTCCATCGCGCCCGACATCACCGCCTGTGCGGCAAAGTGCAGGGCCTGCTGCGACGAACCGCACTGGCGGTCGACCGAGGTGCCCGGCACGCTTTCCGGCAGG
Organism: Cupriavidus sp. WGlv3; assembly: GCF_023952475.1. GTDB lineage: Bacteria > Pseudomonadota > Gammaproteobacteria > Burkholderiales > Burkholderiaceae > Cupriavidus > Cupriavidus phytorum. Next base: position 452,854 of record NZ_JALHRX010000004.1, on the reverse strand, counting down.
CGCGAGGCCAGGATGGCATTGCGCGCGACGTTGCCGGCCTGCTCGCCGACCTGGCTCACGCAGCCCATGATGACGTCTTCGACCAGCGCCGGGTCGGCGCCGGTGCGCTCCACCAGTGCGTCGAGCACCTGCGCGGCCAGGTCGGCCGGATGCCAGCCCGACAGCTTGCCGCCCTTGCGGCCGCCGGCGGTACGGACCGCCGCGACGATGTATGCCTCTGCCATGTGATCTCCTTGGTTCGGTGCAGGCCGCCGGGGCAGCCCTTGTGTTGTGCGGGATGCCGGCGCGGGTGCCGGCAGCATCGATGGCTATTGTTGCGCCGCGGGTCGCGGCCAGCGTCGTCGGAAGCGACGAAGTTGCCGCACCGCTCAGGCGCGCGGCGCCAGCACCGCGAAGATCGCCGTGGCGCGCAGCAGGCAGCGCTCGCCACTGAACAGCCGGCAGGTGCCGTAGCGCAGCCGCGAGCCGAGCTTGTCGAATTCCACGCGGGCTTCGACCCAGTCGCCCGGGCGCGCCGAATCGAGATAGTCGAGGCTCAGGTTGACCGTGACCGCGCTTTTGGCGCGGCCGGTTTCCAGCGACATCATCATGCCGATGGCGGTATCGGCCAGCGTCGCCAGCATGCCGCCGTGCGGGATACCCAGGTTGTTCAAATGGCTCTCGTCGATGCGCACCGCCAGCGTGCGGCGAGCCGCGTGCAGATAGAGCTGGCCGAAGCCGGCCATGTAGCCGCTCATCCGGCGCAGCGGGACAAAGCCTTCGGGCACGTCGGCGCCGGTTTCGGCCGGCGCGGCGATGGCGCGGGTCAGCGCCGCCTCGATTTCCGCCTCGGCCATGGCGTCAGGCAAAGTAGCGCGAGGCCACGCTGAGGTGTTCGCGGCAATCGGCCACCATGCGCGTGATCAGTTCTTCGCAGCTGGGCACGTCGTCGATCAGGCCCACGCACTGGCCGGCGCTGATGATGCCGCCGTCGGTCTCGCCCGCCTTGAGCGCGGCCTTGCCGCGCACGCCGGCAACCAGGTGCTTGACGTCCTCGAACTGCGCGCCGCCGGGACGGCGTTCGATGCTTACCACTTCGTCCGACACGGCGTTCTTGAGCACGCGCGCGGTGTTGTGCAGGGTGCGGAAGATCAGGTTGGTGTCGCGCTCGCTGGCTTGCACCAGCGCCTGCTTGACGTTGTCGTGGATCGGCGCCTCGCGCGTGGCGCAGAAGCGCGTGCCCATGTTGACGCCCTCGGCGCCCAGTGCCAGCGCGGCCGCCATGCCGCGCCCGTCGGCGATGCCGCCCGAGGCGATCACCGGGATCGACAGCTTGCGCACCGCCTGCGGGATCAGCACCATGCCGGGCACATCGTCCTCGCCCGGATGGCCGGCGCACTCGAAGCCGTCGATCGAGACCGCGTCCACGCCCAGCCGCTCGGCCGACAGCGCATGGCGCACCGCCACGCACTTGTGGATCACCTTGATGCCCGCGGCCTTGGCCCGCGCGATATGCTCCTTGGGGTTGTTGCCGGCGGTCTCCAGCACCTTGATGCCGCTCTCGATGATGACGTCGAGGTAGCGCGCGTACGGCGGCGGGTTGATCGACGGCAGCAGGGTCAGGTTCACGCCGAACGGCTTGTCGGTCATCTCGCGGCAGCGGCGGATCTCGGCGGCGAGGTCCTCGGGCGTCGGCTGCGTCAGCGCCGTCAGGATGCCCAGGCCGCCCGCGTTGGAAACGGCGGCTGCCATTTCGGCGTAGCCAACCCATTGCATGCCGCCCTGGATGATCGGGTAGCGGATGCCAAGCAGTTCGGTGATGCGTGTCTTCATGGTGGTCCCTTTTGCTGTCTGTGCCGGCAGGGGCAACGGCGCAATGTCGCGATGTGCCGGTCCTGCCGCCTGATCGGCATCAGTCTACGGCGGCGCGCGCCGTCCCAGCCTCGTCGGAAGCGACGATTGCGGGCGGCGCAATCTGCACTAGTGTTGGGCGAGCCCCGCCCCCGCTGCCGGCGCCTGTTCCGCTTGCCCCGGCACTCCGGCATCCCTTCCTACCTCCCAGCAGGAGTCCCGCATGACGCCAGCCACGCCTTCGTTCGAAACCCTGCGCTATGCCGTTGAAGACGGCGTCGCCACCATCACCCTGCACCGCCCGGACCAGCTCAACGCCTTCACCGCGCAGATGATGCACGAGCTGATCGCCGCGTTCGACGCCACCGATGCCGACGACAACGTGCGCGCGGTGATCGTCACCGGCTCCGGCCGCGCGTTCTGCGCCGGCGCCGACCTGTCGGGCGGCAGCTCCACCTTCGATTTCGAGAAGCGCTATGGCGCCAGCCCCGACACCGCGCATCGCGACGGCGGCGGGCGCGTGTCGCTGCGCATCTTCCGCAGCCTCAAGCCGGTGATTGCCGCAGTCAATGGCGCCGCGGTCGGCGTGGGCGTAACCATGCAGTTGCCGATGGATATCCGGCTGGCGTCGACCGACGCCAAGTTCGGCTTTGTCTTTGCGCGCCGCGGCATCACGCCGGAAGCGGCGTCGTCGTGGTTCCTGTCGCGCGTGGTCGGGATCTCGACCGCGCTGGAGTGGTGCTATACCGGCCGCGTGTTCTCGGCCCAGGAGGCGCACGAACGCGGCCTGGTGCGCTCGCTGCACGCGCCCGAAGACCTGTTGCCGGCGGCGCAGGCGATTGCCCGCGAGATCGCCGCCAATTCCGCTCCGGTGTCGGTGGCGATCTCGCGCCAGCTGATCTGGCGCATGGCCGGCGCCAGCCACCCGATGGAAGCGCACAAGCTCGACAGCCGCGCGATCCAGTCGCGTGGACGCTCCGCCGACGTGAAGGAAGGCGTCAGCGCGTTCCTGGAAAAGCGCCCCGCCGCGTTCCCGGAGACCGTGTCGCACGACATGCCCGACTTCTTCGACTGGACCGGCGAGCCGCTCTTCGCCTGATGCGCCCGCGTCGATCCCTGTTTCCGGAGTCCCGATGAAAGTCAGCCAAGCCGTCTCCAGCCGCAAGTCCGTCCGCGGCTTCCTGCCCCGGGCCGTGGCGCCCGACACCATCCGCCGCGTGCTCGACGCCGCGGCGCGCGCGCCGTCCGGCGGCAACCTACAGCCGTGGCACATCCATGTGGTCGGCGGCGAGGCGCTGGAGCGGCTGCGCGGCATCATGCGCGAACGCATCGCCGCGGCCCCCGCCGGCGAAGCGCGCGAGTACGACATCTATCCGCGCGAGCTGGTCTCGCCCTATCGCGAGCGCCGCTTCCAGGTGGGCGAGGCGCTCTACCAGCACCTCGACATCCCGCGCGAGGACAAGGCCCGGCGGCTGGCGCAGTTCGCCAGCAACTTCACCTTCTTCGGCGCGCCGCTGGCGCTGTTCTGCACCGTGGACCGGCGCATGGGCCCGCCGCAATGGTCGGACCTGGGCATGTACCTGCAGACAGTCATGCTGCTGCTGCGCGAAGAAGGCCTGGACAGCTGCGCGCAGGAGTGCTGGGCGATGTATCCGCAGACCATCGCCGCATTCCTGTCGCTGCCGGCCGAGCGGATGCTGTTCAGCGGCATGGCGATCGGCTACGAAGATCCCGAGGCGCCCGCCAACCGGCTGCGCGCCAGGCGCGCGCCGCTGACGGAATTCACCGAATTCATCGGTATCTGAGCCGGAGGGTCAGAGCAGGCCGAGCTGGCGCGCGATCGCGACCGCCTGGGTGCGGTTGCTGGCGTGCAGCTTGGCGCTGATATTGCGCAGGTGCGTGCGCACCGTGGTCTCGGACACGAACAGGCGCTCGGCCATGGCGACGTTGGAGTAGCCCTCGGCCAGCAGGTGCAGCACCTTCTGCTCCTTGGGCGTCAGTGGCTCGACCAGCGCCGCCGGCGCAGGCCGGCCGGCGCCGGGCGGCTCCGCGGCGGCCTGGCCGCAAGCCTGCAGCAGCTTTTCGACGTAAGGGGCCGGCAGGCTGGCCGCCTGGCGCGCGCACGCGTCGGCCACCAGCCGGCGCACATCGTCGCCCTCGTCGGTGAAGATGCGGACAAAGCCTTCGGCCGCGCCGAAGCGCAGCGCCTCGCCCATCACCACCAGCGCATGCGCGCCGTCGCCGCTGCGCTGCCACGCCTGCGCCAGCAGGATGCGCAGCTTGAGCGCGCGGCGCATCAGCTGGTTGCCCGCGGCGGCCGCAAGTTCGCGCTCGATGGCTTCGCGCACCGGCGTGCCCGGGCGCGCGTACAGGTCCAGCCGCAGCCGGCCCAGCGTGATGTCCTCGACATCGCTGGCAAACGAGCTGACGCCGGGACGCGTGCGCCACAGCGCCGGCTCGGCGGCGCGCTCGATCGCCTCCTGCGCGGCATGCACATTGCCCTGGCGCAGCGCCAGCCGGGCACGCTCAAGCATCGCCGCCATCACCAGCCGCGTCAGGCCGCGATGGTGGCCCAGCGCTTCGAGCTGGGCCAGCCATTCGTGGGCCTGGTCGGTCTCGCGGCGCTCGAAGGCGATGCGGGCCAGCACCGCGTGGCCGGTGATGATCTGGTCAGGCAGGCCGAGGTCGCGCGAGAGCGGCAGGTAGACGTTGAGCAGACGGCTGGCACGCTCGGAATCGCCGCTCTCGTACAGGCCCTCGGCCAGCAGGATGCCGGCCATGGCGTTGCCGTTGGTGGGCCCGAAGCGGTTCGGCAGCATCGTGCTGGCGGCGATGCGGAAGCGCGCCAGGGCCTGCTGCAGCCGACCCTGGCGCAGATCGATCAGCCCTTCGACGGACTCCGAGAAGATCTTGTTGAAATTGCTGTCGGACCCGCGCACCGCGTGCCGCGCCACCTGCAGCAGCCGGCGCGCCTCGGGATAGTCGCCGGCCACCGCGGCCAGCCGCGCCATCGAGGTGGCCAGAATCGCGTCGGGGAAGGCATAGCCCATCGGCAACGGTGGCAGCTCGTTGCGGGCGAAGGCGCGCGCGTCGTCGAAGCGGTCCATCATGTTCAGCAACATGTGGCGCAACGCGCGGATATGCGCCAGCAGGTCGCCGGCCGCACCCTCGGTGGGGATCTGCTGCAGCAGCGCGATGGCTTCGGCCGGCCCGCGCGTGAACGACACCGCCCACACGCGCGCGATCTGCAGCTTGGGCAGGCGGGCCAGGTCCTCGGCGGGCACCGACTCCAGCCAGCGCGTCAGCAACCGCATGCGGCCCTGCGCCAGCAGGTCGTCGGCGGCGCTGTCGAGCAACTGCAGCGCATGCGCCAGCGCACCGGCAGCGAAGGCGTGTTCGATGGCGGGCACTAGCCGCCCCTGCGACTCATACCAGCGCGACGCCGACAGGTGCAGCTGCGGCACCGACTCCGGCATGGCCTGCGCCAGCTGCGCGCGCAGGAAACCGGAAAACAGGCTGTGATAGCGATACCACTGCTCGGGCGCGGCGCCGGAGCCGCGTTCGCCATAGCGTTCGCTCTCCAGCGGCAGCAGGAACAGGTTGGCGCGCTCGAGCCAGGCGAGGATCTCCTCGCTGCTGCCCGCGGCGGGCTGGCAGACCGCGTCGCACAACGGCCCGCATAACTGATCCAGGATCGAGGTGCGCAGCAGGAAGTCGCGCACCGCTTCGGGCAGGTGCAGGAAGACATCTTCGACCAGGTAATCGGCAATGGCCGCGTTCGAGCCCGAGAAGCCGGCGATAAAGCCCTCCGGCTGGGTGCGCCGCTCCAGCGCCACCGACGCCAGCCACAGCGCCGTGGCCCAACCCTCGGTGCGCCGGTGCAGCACGCTGATGGCGGCCTGCTCCAGCTTCAGCCCGCGCGCCTGGCGCAGGAACGATGCGGTCTCGTCGGCGGAAAAGCGCAGCTGCGCCGGCTCGATCTCGAGCAGCTCGCCGCGCGCGCGCAAGCGTGCCAGCCCGGTTTCGGGCACCCAGCGCGTGCCGATCACCACGCGGCAGCCGGGCGGCAGGCTTTCCACCAGTTGCCAGACCAGTCCCGCCACGGCAGCGTTCTGCACCGCTTCGAAATCATCGAGGAACAGCGTGAACTCGCCGTGATGGCTGGCGAGGCGGTCGATCAGCGCCAGCGCCTGCTCGCCCGGGTCCTGCGCCAGCGCCTGGCGCGCGGACCGGTCCGGCCCGCCGCTGCCGAGGCCCTGGGCGATGGCAGCCTCGATCGAACCGAGGAAGCGCGAGGCGTCATTGTCCGAGCGGTCCAGTGTCAGCCACGCGGTGCGGCCGCCGGCGGATTCGAGCCGCGCGCGGCACTGGAGCATGGCGGTGGTCTTGCCGAAGCCGGCGGGTGCGCGCACCAGCACCAGCTTGACAAAGCCCGCCGCGCACACGGCATCGCAGATTGCCGTGCGCTGGACCTGGAACGGGGTCAGCAGCGGCGGGCGCAGCTTGGCGGCCAGCGATGCCGCGCCGGCGGGTGGCGGCGTGCGCCGTCCGGTCTCCTCGATACTTGCCATTGGCTGTCAGTGGTCTCCCGCACATCGCGGCCCTTGGCGGGCGCGCCATGCGCCCCCGGCGCTGCAGGATGCAGGCGGGCGGCCGTGGCTGTGGTGTAGCGAGGCATTATGACGTAAACCGCTGCGCTGGCGAAAACGCGGGCAGCGGCCCGGCACCGCTTGCCGCGGTCTCACACCAGCTTGCTGGCGTGTCCGGCCCAGTAGCGGTCGCGCAGCAGCCGCTTGAGCAGCTTGCCGGTGGGCAGGCGCGGCAACTCGGGCTCGAAGTCGACCGAGCGCGGGCACTTGATGGCAGACAGGTTGGCGCGGCAGAACGCGATCAGCTCGGCCGCCAGCTCGGGCCCGGCCTGCCCCATGTCGGCGGGCTGCACCACGGCCTTGACCTCTTCGCCGAAATCCTCGTTGGGCACGCCGATCACGGCGACATCCATCACCTTCGGATGCGTCATCAGCAGGTTCTCGGCCTCTTGCGGGTAGATGTTGACGCCGCCGGAGATGATCATGTTGGCCTTGCGGTCGGTCAGGTAAAGATAGCCATCCGCGTCCACGTAGCCGACATCGCCGATGGTGCTCCAGTCCGGATGCTGCGGATGGCGCGTCTCCGCGGTCTTGGCCTCGTCGTTGTGGTACGTGAACGGGCGGCCCTCGGCAAAGTAGATCGTGCCCGGCTCGCCCGGCGGCAGCAGCGCGCCGTCCGGCCCGCAGATGCGCAGCTTGCCGACCATGGCGCGCCCGACCGTGCCCTTGCGTTCCTGCCATTGCGGCGTGTCGACCACGGTCACGCCGTTGCCCTCGGTGCCGGCGTAGTACTCCCAGATCACCGGCCCCCACCACGCGATCATCGCTTCCTTCACCTGCACCGGGCACGGTGCGGCGGCGTGGATCGCCACGCGCAGCGACGACACGTCATAGCCCTGTCGCTGCGCCTCGGGCAGCTTGAGCATGCGCGAGAACATCGTGGGCACCAGTTGCGTATGCGTGATGCGGTGTTGCTGCACCAGCCGCAGGTACTGCTCGGCATCGAAGTGCTCCATCACCACCGCAGTGCCGCCCAGCGCCTGCACCGACATGGTGTAGCGCAGCGGTGCCGCGTGGTACAGCGGCGCGGGCGACAGGTAGCGCGTGTCGGCATCGAAGCCGTAGAGCCGCTGGCACAGCGTGGTCAGCGTGGTCGGCGCGTCGATGTCGGGGCTCGACGGCGGCGCGTACACGCCTTTGGGCCGGCCGGTGGTGCCCGATGAATACAGCATGTCGCCGCCGGTCACCTCGTCTGCGATGCGCGTGGCCGGACAATCGGCCAGCGCGGTCTCGTAGGCGTCGTATCCGGGCACCGTGCCATCCAGCATCAGGCGCGCCTGCAGCACCAGCGTCTGCCCGCTCAGCGCCGCTGCAATCTCCGCCTGGGCGTGCGTGGTGACCAGCATGCGCGCGCCGCTGTCATTGACGATATAGGCGGCGTCGGCTGCGTTCAGGCGCGTGCTCAGGCAGATATAGACGATGCCGCTGCGCTGCGCACCCCAGCACAGCTCGAACAGCCGCGGATGGTTCTCCACCATGAAGGCCACGCGGTCGCCGGGCCGCACGCCGAGCTTGCGGAACAGGTGGGCGACCTGGTTCGAGCGCTGGTCCAGCTCGCGGTAGGTGACGACGGCGCCGCTGCCGCCCATGATGACGGCGGGCTTGTCGGGCGTGCGCTGCGCGTGGATGTGCGGATGCATGGCGTGGAGCTCCTCGACTGGAATGGTGGGTGGGCGGATGCCGATCCCGCATTCTCGGAACCCTGGCCGGTTCGACCATCGTCGGAAGCGACGAAGCGGCACGGCCGCGTTTTGCCGCAGCGCCGCAAAAGAAGGCGCCCTCCGGCCCCACCTTCCGCCCCCACTTCAGCTTCGTCCGATGCGACGATGCGCCGCCCGCCGGCCTGGCCGGAAGATGCCCGCCAGACTACCGCCCTTACGCCTCACCCTTATCCGAAGGAGCCAAGGTGGATTTCCAGTTCAGCGAAGAACAGTCGATGCTGCGCGACACGCTCGCGCGTTACCTGGCCGATCACTACGATTTCGAAGCCCGCCGCGCGGCGGCGCAGTCCGCGGCGGGTTGGCGCCCGGACTGCTGGCACGCGTTTGCGCGCGACCTGGGCATCCTGGGCGCCGCGTTTCCCGAGCACCTCGGCGGCCTCGGCGGCGGCGCCGTCGAGCACATGGTGGTGATGGAACAGCTTGGCCGCCACCTGGTGCTGGAGCCCTACCTCGGCACCATGGTGCTGGGCGGCGGCGCGCTGTTGCACGGCAGCCCCGAGCTGGCGGCGCAGTGGATTCCGGCCATCATCGGCGGCGAGGCCACGGTGGGTTGGGCCCATGCCGAGCCCGCCAGCCGCTACTGCCGGCACGCCGTCCAGGCCAGCGCCACGCGCCAGGGCGACGGCTACCGGCTCAGCGGCCACAAGCACGCGGTGGCCGGCGCACCCTTCGCCTCGCATCTGCTGGTCAGCGCCCGCAGCAGCGGCACGCGCCGCGACCAGCGCGGCATCAGCCTGTTCTGGATCGCGCGCGACACGCCGGGCGTGACGCTGCGCGACTATCCCACCTTCGACGGCCAGCGCGCCGCCGAGGTGCTGCTCGACAACGTGCAGGTGCCGGCCAGCCAGCGCATCGGCGCTGAAGGCGAAGCGCTGGCACTGATCGAGCAGCTGTGCGACCACGCCATGGTCGCGCTGGCCGCCGAAGCCAATGGCGCGATGGCGCGCATGCTGGCCGACACCATCGACTACGCGCGCCAGCGCAAGCAGTTCGGCGTGCCAATCGGCACCTTCCAGGTGCTGCAGCATCGCATGGCCGACATGTACATGCAGCTGGAGCAATCGGTGGCACTGACGCAGGTGGCCGCCATGCAGGCCGCCAGCGCTGCGCCCGTGCGCGCGCAGGCCGCGTGCGCCGCGAAGATCCAGGCCGGCCAGGCGGGCGCCTTCGTCGGCCAGGGCGCGGTGCAGATCCACGGCGGCATGGGCGTGACCGAGGAACTGGCCGTGGGCCACTACTTCAAGCGCGTCACGGCGATCGACCTGCAGTTCGGCTCGGCCGAGCACCACCTGCGCCGCTATGCCGACCTGCTCTATCCCGCCCGGGCCGCGGCCTGAAGCCGCCCCGACCCACGATCGATTACCAGCGAGGCCCGTCGATGCATCTCGATTTCTCCCCGCAAGACCAGCAGTTCCGCGAAGAAGTACGCGCCTGGATTGTCCAGGCCTATGACGCCGACCTGCGTGCGATGATGGCGCAGTCCAAGAACGGCTACCTCGACAAGGCCGGACAGGTGCGCTGGCAGAAGGCGCTGTACGCGCGCGGCTGGGCCGCGCCGAACTGGCCGAAGGAATACGGCGGCCCGGGCTGGAGCGCGACCGAGCGCTTTATCTTCCAGTCCGAACTGGCCGCCGCGGGATGCCCGCCGGTGTCGCCGATGGGCCTGAAGATGGTGGCGCCGGTGATCATGAAGTACGGCACGCCCGAGCAGAAGCAGCGCTTCCTGCCGCCGATCCTGAGCTCCGACGTTTGGTGGTGCCAGGGCTATTCCGAGCCGAATTCCGGCTCCGACCTGGCGTCGCTGCAGCTGCGCGCCGACCACGGCACCGATGGCGACGGCGAGCACTACATCCTGAACGGCTCCAAGATCTGGACCACGCATGCGCAATGGGCCGACTGGATGTTCTGCCTGGTGCGCACCAGCCGCGAATCGAAGCGCCAGGAAGGGATTTCGTTCCTGCTGCTCGACATGCACACGCCCGGCATCACGGTGTCGGCGCTGCCAACGCTGGATGGCCCGATGCCCGGCCAGCAGGAGGTGAACCAGGTCTTCTTCGAAAACGCGCGGGTGCCGGTGGCCAACCGCATCGGCGAGGAAGGCAAGGGCTGGACCTACGCCAAGTACTTGCTGGAGTTCGAGCGCGGCGGCACGTATAGCCCGATGCTGCGCAAGCAGCTGTCCAAGATCGCGGAAATCGCCGCGGAGCAGCCCGGCGATGACGGTGGGCGGCTGCTGGATGATCCGGTGTTCCGGCGCAAGCTGGCGGCGCTGCACCTGCGTGCGGCGGCGCTGGAAGCGGTGGAGTTGCGGGTGTTTTCCGGGGTGGAATCGGGCACTTCGATCGGCGCCGCGTCGAGCATGCTCAAGCTCACAGGCACCGAGACCTTGCAGGCGGCAAGCGAGCTTGCGGTGGAGGCGGCGGGGCCTGCGGCGCTGCCGTTCGTGCAGGATACCTGGGCGGAACTGCAGGGGCGCGACGCGCAGCCGCGGGTCGGGCCGGATTATGCGGCGGTGCTGGCGCCGCGTTATTTCAACTATCGCAAGGCGTCGATCTATGGGGGGTCTAACGAGATCCAGAGGAACATTATTGCGAAGCTGGTGTTGGGGCTTTGAGGTGGGGGGTCGACGTTCGAAAGGGCCGATTCTTTGGGGGGATCGCTGTTGGTGACATGCTGTCGGCTGTTGAACCGCGTGGTTCCGCCCTGCTGGGCGGGTCACTTTTTGGCCGAGCGCCAAAAAGTAACCAAAAAGCGCGTTTACGGCCCTGCGGGCGGCATGCTTATCGTAGTGTGCCTGGGGGTTTTCGTACGGGGCTGGGCTTCCTCACATAGCGGGGCTGCCTGCCGCGGGGGTGCACCACGGTGGGTGGGGCGTTGGAATGATGGTTGAACGAGCCCAGAGCGCGGAGTGGCCCCTGCTGCTGGCCTTGTCGTAGGAACGCCTACGGCTGCTGCGCCGGCCCTATCGCGAAGCGTGGGCCCTGGCACGGTACGCTTCGCTGCGCTCGCTTGGCGCTGCCGACCTGTGACCGGGGCTGGCGAAATCGCGCAAATGCTAAATGCCCGGCCAGCGCAATTGAGCCCGCGCAGCAGCCGTAGGCGTCCCCGCGATACGGCCGGCAGCAGGCTGCCTACAACCCTCATTGGGATTGTTCAATAGTGGGTGATCGCAGGCATCGTCCCTGACTCACATAGCGTTAGCAGGGTCGAACGGGCACCCACGCCCAAACGGAAAGCACCACCGCCCGAACCACCAACGCCGTGGAATTGATTGCCAGCCGCACAGGCGACGCGCTTTTTGGTTACTTTTTGGCGCTCGGCCAAAAAGTGACTCGCCGGCTACGCCGGCGAAACAGCCGCGCCTGCCAAGCACGATAGGTCGCCGGAATTCCACCTCTTAGGGTTCCCCTTAATTGACGCTCCCCCCTCTCACCCATATATTTTTATGAACATCTAGTTCATTTTTGAACACAACCACCAGTCAGCTGCAAAAAATGTCTCTCAAAATCGGAATCAACGGCGCCGGCATCGGCGGCCTGGCCGCGGCCATCGCGCTGCGCAAGCTCGGCATGGAAGCCGTGGTCTACGAGCAGGCGCCCCGCTTTGCCCGCGTCGGCGCCGACATCAACCTGACGCCCAACGCGGTACGCGCCCTGGACGGGCTTGGCGTGGGCGAGGCCCTGCGTGAAACCGCCGCCCGTCCCAGCCACCGCATCAGCCGCATGTGGGACACCGGCGCCGAAACCTCGCGCCTGCCGATGCAGGAAGAGGCCGAGCAGCGCTACGGCGCGCCCCAGTTGACCATGCACCGCGCCGACCTGATGACGGCACTGGAAGCCGCGGTGCCTGACACATGCGTTCGGCTCGGCCACAAGGCCGTGGCGATCGAGACCCGCGCCGATGGCGCGACGCTGCGCTTTGCCAACGGCGCGCAGGAAGATGTCGACGTGCTGGTCGGTGCCGACGGCATCCACTCCACCGTGCGCACCGCGCTGTTCGGCCAGGAGAGCCCGATCTTCACCGGCGTGGTCGCGTATCGCGCCGTGGTGCCGGCCGCGCGCCTGGCCGGCTTGCCGAACCTGGGCGCCTTCACCAAATGGTGGGGCCCGGACGCGGCCACGCAGATCGTCACTTTTCCGCTCAACCGCGGCCGCGACATCTTTGTCTTCGCCACCGTCGCGCAGGACGCTTGGCGCCATGAATCGTGGACCACGCCGGGCCGCGTGGAAGACCTGCGCAACGCCTATGCCGGCTTCCATGCCGAGGCCCGCGCGCTGCTCGACGCCTGCGACGACGTGCTGATCTCCGCGCTGTACGTGCGCGATCCGCTGCCGGCCTGGTCGGCCGGCCCGGTCACGCTGATGGGCGACGCCTGCCATCCGATGATGCCGTTCATGGCCCAGGGTGCGGGCATGGCGATCGAGGACGGCGTGGTGCTGGCGCGCTGCCTCGCCGATGCCGCAACTGACGGCGCCGCTGGCGTGCCGGCCGCGCTGGCACGCTACCAGGCCGCGCGCCATGCGCGCACCAGCCGCATCCAGGTCGGCTCGCGCAGCAATGCCTGGCTCAAGGAAGGCGGCAACGCCGACTGGGTGTACGATTACGACGCCTGGAACGTCGCCCTCGGCTGAAACCGCCGGCCCCGCGTTCCGCGCCAGCACGGCCGCCTGCGCGGCCGTTTTCCATGGATAGTCCACGCCCACATGCCCAAGTCCCGCCTGCCGACCGAACCTGACCTCGACGATGGCGCCGCACCGGAGGATGCCCGCGAGGCCCAGCTGGTGTCGCCGGTCATCCGCGGCATGCGGCTGCTGCGCTTTATCGCCGAAGGCGGCGCCACCGCCAACCTGAGCGAGGTCGGCCGCCGCATCGACGTGAACCGGGTCACCGTGATGCGCCTGCTCGATACGCTCGAGCATGAAGGCATGGTCGAGCGGCTGCCCCAGGGCGGCCACCAGGTCGGCTTCAACTTCCTGAAGCTGGCCTCGCGCGTGCTGGCCTCCAACGACCTGACCAGCTTCGCCGGGCGCGTGCTGGCCCGGCTCAGTGCCTCGCTGCAGCTATCGGCCTACCTGGCGGTGCGCGATGGCGGCGATGCGCTCTACCTGCTGCGGCAGATGCCGGCGGCGGCGCTGGTCAGCAATATCCAGGTGGGCAGCCGCGTTGCCGCGCACCTGACCACGCCGGGCCGGATGCTGATTGCCGAGTTGCCGCCCGAGACGCTGCGCGAATTGCTGGGGCCCGATCCGCTGCCCGCGGCCACCGGGCAGAGCCCGGCGACCCATGCGCGCCTGGCCGAGATCCTGGCCGCCGACCGCGAGCGCGGCTGCGCCTGGAGCTTCTCCGCCTACGAACCCGGCATCGATGCCTGCTCGGCACCGGTGCGCGGCGCCGACGGCGCGGTGATCGCCGCCATCAGCGTGGCCGGGCCGCAGCAGCGCTTCGAGGCCGACGGCACGCTGCGCGAGCGCGTGCAGAAGGAAGTCCGGCAGGCGGCGCGCGACCTGTCCGGACTGATGGGCTATCGGGGCGACGCTGCGCCGCGGTGACGCCGTACCGGCGGCCCCGGTTCAGGCAAACGGCCTGGGCACCTCCGGCCGGTAGTCGAGCAGCCGCGACAGCTCCGCCGCGGCGCGCCGCACCTGTTCCACCATGTTGTCGAGCTGGTCCGGGTCGATGCGAGCGGCCGGGATGGTCGCGCCCAGCGCCGCCGTCACCTTGCCGCTGCGGTCGCGCACCGGCGCCGCGATGGTCGAGATGCTGGCCTCGAAGAAGCCTTCGTGCAGCACGTAGCCACGCTGGCGGTCGCGCTGGACCATCTCGTACAGCTCTTCGACCGTGCGCGGCGTGCTTTCGGAATAAACTTCCAGCCGCTCTTCCGGATAAAGCGCGCGCAATTCGGCCAGCGACAGGTCTTCCAGCAGCACGCGCCCCAGCACCGTGGCATGCGCCGGCAGCCGGGTGCCGACATTGACGGTGCTGGCAAACGGGCGCGACGCCACCGACTTGGCCACATAGACGATGGAACGGCCGTCGCGCACCACCAGGTTGCACGGGTAGTGGATCTCGTCGCGCAGCCGGTCCAGCAGCGGGCGCCCAAGCTCGGTCAGCTCGAGCGAAGCCAGGTAGTCGAAGCCGAGGCGCAGCACCGCCATGCCCAGCCGGAACTCGCGCCCACCGTCGGTGCGCTCGACGAAGCCCATCATTTCCAGCGTGGCCAGCAGCCGGAACACGGTCGAGCGCGGCACCTTGAGCCGGCGCGCCAGCTCGGCGGCCGACAGGGTGCGCTCGCGGCTGCTGAACTCGCCCAGCAGGCGCAGCCCGCGCTCGAGCCCGGGCACGATGTACTTGTCTTGCGCGCTTTCTGGTGCACCCTCCTGCGCACTCTCCTGGCCGCCTTCCTGCGTGTCTTCCTGCGGCGAATCGGTCGTCATGGTCTGTCTCTGCAATAGTCGGTCTTGGCGCAACGCTCTCATATATCACGCCCGCACCCGATAGGGTACCCGTATTGCGGACAGTCCCCGCTGCCAAGGCCGCCGACGCCGCTATGCGCCAGGGCGCAGGTAGTCGTGCAGCCACGCCGCGCACTGCTCGCCATGCGCCGCCGGCCAGCGCACCACGATGGTCTCGTCGGGGCGGCGCAGCTCGATGCAGATCTCGGCATGCGGCCCGCGCGCGGCGTCGCCGCGCCCGAACAGGCGCGCCAACAGCCCGGCCGGAGCGGCTTGCGGCGCCAACGGGCGCGCCGGCAGCACTGCGTGGCCGTTGGCGGCCGAACGCGGCGCGACGGCGGTCGCCTGCGCCGCAGGCGCTTGCTGCGCCGGCTCGGGCACAGCCTGCCCGTCCTGCGGCGACAGCCGCGCCAGCAGGTTGGCGCCGAACTCGTCCCACATGCGGTCGGCCTTGGTTTTCATCACGCTCAGGCCGAAGGTCCCCAGCCGCCCCAGCACATCGACCTGCACCTTGATGCGCAGCTGCGTGCCGCCATGGTCCAGCGGCGTCAGGAACAATTCGCTCGACTGGCGCAGCGAGCTGGCCACCGAAGCGTCCTCGCCGCTGCCCTCGGTGCGCAGGTAATGGGGCGCGCGGGTCTCGACGATCTTCGTATGCAGCCGGAAGCGCGCGTTGATGAAGGCGATCTTTACCGCCATGTGCGCGACGTACTCGACCTCGCTGAGCACTTCGATCGATTCCATGCCGGGCACGCACGCGCCCATCACGTTGGGGTCGAGCAGCAGTTCCCACACGCGCGCCTGCGGCGCCGCGGTGACCAGGGTCTTTTCAATTTCCACGCATTGCCTCCGCGGCGGACAGGACCGATTCGACGATGCCGACATAACCGGTGCAACGGCACAGGTTGCCGTTCAGGCCATGGCGGACTTCTTCTTCGGTCGGATTGGGATTATTGGCGAGCAGCGCGCACGCCGCCATCAGGAAGCCCGGCGTGCAATAGCCGCACTGCAGCCCGCCGTGCTCCATGAAGCTTTGCTGCAGCGGATGCAGCTGGCCGTCGGCGGCCAGGCCTTCCACGGTCATCACATGACGGCCGCGCGCCTGCACCGCGAGCAACAGGCAGGACTTGACCACCTCGCCGTCGACCAGTACGGAGCAGGCGCCGCAGATGCCGGTCTCGCAGCCGCGCTTGGTGCCGGTCAGGTTCAGGTCGTCGCGCAGCAGGTCGGCAAGCAGGCGCCGCGCCGGCACCTGCACCTGGTGTTCTTCACCGTTGACGGTGACTTCGATGCTGACTGGATTCATGGGTAGGCTCCTTACTCCGATGCCACGCCGAACAAGGCGGCAATGGTGCGGTGCGCGACCACGCGCACCATTTCGCGGCGGTAGCCCTCGGCCCCGCGCGCGTCCGACACGGCATTGATGTCCTCGGCGACGATGGCCGCGGCTTGCGCGGCCAGCTCCGCCGTCACTGCCTGGCCCGCCAGCAGCGCCTCGGCGCGCCGCAGCCGGCACGGCACCGGCGTCGACGCGCCCACCGCCAGGCGGGCCTCGATACAGAACGCGCCCTCGCGCCGCACCGCCAGCGCCACGCTGGCCAGCGGGCGGTGCTCGGCGGCCGTGCGCAGGAAGCGCGCATAGTGGCCGTCGGCGCCGGCACCCGGCGCGGGCACGCGGATCTGCGTGACGATTTCATCTGGCGCCAGCGCCGTGACGTAGTAGTCGACCAGGAAGTCCTCGATGTCGATCACGCGCTCGCCGTCGCGGCCACGGACCACGACCTGCGCGCCCAGCGCCATCAGGCAGCCGGGCGGATCGGTGGCCGGGTCGGCATAGCAGAGATTGCCGCCGAGGGTGCCCTGGTTGCGCACCTGCGGATTGGCGACGCGCGCGGCCATGCTGGCCAGCATTGGATAGTGCGCCTGCACCAGCGGCGAGCGCGCAAGCTCGGCATGCAGGGTCAGCGCGCCGATGCGCAGGCCCTCGCGCGCATCGAAGCTGATGCCGCGCAGCGCATCGAGCCGGCCCAGCGAGACCAGGTGGCTGGGCGCCAGCATGCGCTGGCGCATGCCCAGCATCAGCGCGGTGCCGCCGGCAAAGAGGCGGCAGCTGTCGCCCAGGTCGGCCAGCATGTGGCTGGCCTCGGCCACGGTGGCCGGCTCCAGGAAAGCAAAGTCACGCACGGGCGGCCTCCTTTTGGTCGAGTTCGCGCAGGCCTGCCAGCACCTTCTCGGGCGTGATCGGCAGCGACTGGATGCGCACGCCGACCGCGTCGAACACGGCATTGGCGATCGCCGCCGCGCCCGGCAGGATCGCGGTCTCGCTGGCGCCCTTGGCGCCGTAGGGGCCGTTGGGGTCGTTCGATTCGACCACGTCGGTGCGCAGCATCGGCACCGCGTCGGCGGTGGGCATGGTGTAGTCGGCGAAGTTGCCGTTCATCAGGCGGCCGTCCTCGTATTGCAGATGCTCGTACAGGGTCCAGCCGATCGCCTGCACGGTGGCGCCGTGGGTCTGGCCGTGAACCGCGAGCGGGTTGATGGCCTTGCCACAGTCGTCGGCGACAAAGCTGTCGATCACGGTGACC
This sequence comes from Cupriavidus sp. WGlv3, assembly GCF_023952475.1. GTDB lineage: Bacteria > Pseudomonadota > Gammaproteobacteria > Burkholderiales > Burkholderiaceae > Cupriavidus > Cupriavidus phytorum. The sequence goes on along the minus strand of NZ_JALHRX010000004.1, from coordinate 435,617 downwards.
TGGCCGGTGCAGGTATCGACCTCCACTTCCACCGCCTGAGCCGCGAACGAATGCGCGGGGGCGACGTTGCCGTAGTAGTTGGCGTCGTGCATCACCGTGGGCGCGTCGTAAGTGGCGCGCACGTGGATGCCCTCGCCGCCGTGGCGGAAGATATGCAGCCGCGCGATCTCGGCCAGCGTGGCCGACTTGTCGGGCTGATCCGGCACCGCGATGCGGCCATCGGCGATCACCAGTTGCCGCGCCTCCACGCCGAGCTTTTCCGCCGCCAGCGCCAGCAGCTTCTGCCGCGCCTCGCGCGCCGCGCGCAGCACCGCGTTGCCCGAGATGATGGTCACGCGCGACGCCAGCGAGCCCAGGCAGAACGGCGCGGTATCGGTATCCGGCGCCATTACGGTAACGTGCGACAGCGGAATGCCCAGCTCCTGCGCGCAGATCTGGCTGAGCATGGTGTTGGCGCCCTGCCCCATGTCGCACTCGCTGGTCTGCAGCATCACGCGCCCGTCCTCGTTCATCTTGAGCAGGATGGTCGAGCCGTCCCAGTTGCCCAGCGTGCGGTTGCCGCTGACATGCATCGCCGCGGCAATGCCGACGCCGCGCCGGCGCGTGCCGGTGCCGCGCGGCGCCGCGCGCTTGTCGTCCCAGCCGATGGCGCGGCGCGTCATGTCCAGGCATTCGGCCATGCCGGTGCTGCTGATCTTCCAGCCATGCACGCTGGTCTCGCCGGCGCCGATGGCATTGCGCTTGTGCACTTCGATCGGGTCGATGCCGAGCATGCCGGCCAGCACCGTCAGGTGGCAGTTCAGCGGAAACTGCATCTGCTGGCCGCCGAAGCCGCGAAAGGCGCCGCGCGGCGGGTTGTTGGTATAGGCCATCACCGCGTGCGAGCGCACGTTGTGCAAGCGATGCATGTTGTCGCTGCGCATGGCGGTGACGTGCATCACATCGCCGGCCAGCCCGGAATAGGCGCCGCACTCGGCCGTGATGCGCACGTCCTTGGCCAGGATCACGCCGTCGGCGTCAACGCCCAGGCGCAGCCAGACTCGCATCGGCACGCTGGCGCGCGCGCCCTGGAAGTCTTCCAGCCGGTTGTTGACCAGCCGCACCGGGCGCTCCAGCCGGCTCGCCAGGAAGGCGCAGATCAGGCTGTTGTTCTCCTCGACGATCTTGGCGCCGAAGCCGCCGCCGGTGGTGGCCTGAACCACGCGGATGGTCGAGACCGGCCGGTCCAGCGCCTCGGCCAGCCGCGCGCGCGCCAGGAACACCGACTGCGTCGACGCCCACACCGTAAGCCGTCCGTTGCCGTCCTGCGCGGCGACCGACGCCATCGGCTCGAGGTAGCCGGGGTACTGCGAGTGCATGTCGTAGGTCGCCTCGTATACCGCGGCGCACGCCGCGAAGGCGGCCTCGACGTCGCCGCGCTCGATGCGCATTTCATGGCCGATATTGCCCGTACCGGCGTGGATCTCCGGCGCGCCCGCGGCCAGCGCCGCGGCCGGCGTCAGCAGCGCGGGCAGCGCCTCGTACTCGACCTGGATCAGGTCCAGCGCATCGCGCGCGATCTCCTCGCTGACCGCCACCACCGCCGCCACTTCCTCGCCGACATGGCGCACCACGCCGCAGGCCAGGATGCGCTGCTCCTTGCGGTGCGGCCCCCAGTGGCGGGCGGGCACGTCGTACCCCGTTACCACCAGCTTCACCCCGGGCAGCGCCCTGGCTGCGGCGGTGTCGATGCGCACGATGCGCGCGTGCGGGTGCGGGCTGCGCAGCACCTTGGCGTGCAGCATGCCGGGCAGCTTGAGGTCGCCGGCATACTGCGCGCGCCCCATGACCTTTTCCCGCGCGGTCACCTGCGGCGTGGACGTTCCCACGATGGCCCTGCTCATGCCGGCCTCCTGTCTGTCGTTGTTGTTTCCGTTGCCGATGGCGTGGTGCTGGAAGGCGATGCGCCGGTGCGGTTTATTCCGCGGTGATCGCCAGCTCGCGGATCACCTTGCCCAGGCGCTCGTAGTCGGCCGCGTTGACCTTCTCCAGCGCGGCCGGTGCGCCGCCGACGGGGATGGCGCCGAAGGTGGCCATCTTGTCGGCCACGTCGGGCAGGCGCAGCACCTCGTTGAGCTGCTGGTTCAGCGTCCTGACCACCTCGGGCGGCGTGCCTTTCGGCGCCATCACGCCGTGCCACGCGCCGACCACCACGTCCTTGTAGCCCAGCTCGGCGAGCGTCGGCACATTGGGCAGCAGCGGCGAGCGCCGCGCATCGGTGATCGCCAGCGGGATCAGCCGGCCCGTATTCAGGTATTGCGCCACCGGGCCCAGCGTGACGTAGGCAAACGGCACGTGCCCCGCCACCACGTCGTTGACCGCGGGCGCCACGCCCTTGTAGGGCACGTGCTGGATCTTCACGCCGGCGGCGCGGTTCAGCATCTCGCCGGCGATATGCATCGGCGATCCCGCGCCCGGGCTGCCATAGGTCAGCGCCTTGCCGGCCCTGGCCGCGGCCACCATCTCGCCCACGCTTTTCACGCCCGCCTGCGGGTTGGCCACCAGCAGCACCGCCTGCACCGCGGTCTGGATCACCGGCGTGAAGCCGTGCAACGGGTCATAGCTGGCCGACGGCGCCAGCTTCAGCACCGTTGGCGCCAGCGTGAACGGGTTCGGCGTGTACAACAGCGTGTAGCCGTCCGCCGGCGCGCGGCTGACGAATGCGGCGCCCACCACGCCGCCGGCGCCGGGACGGTTCTCGACGATGACCGGCTGCTTCAGGCGGGCCGACAGCTTGTCGGCGTAGAGCCGCGCCATGGCATCGGTATCGCCGCCTGGCGGATAGGCCACCACCATGGTCACGGCCTTGGCCGGATACGGGGCGGCAGCCTGCGCGCCGGCCGCGCTCAGCGCAAGCACGGCCATGGCGGCGGTGACAAGGCCGGCAGCAGCGCCAGCGGCGCGTCGGGAACGTTGTTGTCTCATCTACAGCTCCTGTGGGGGCGCATTCGCGACGCTTGAGTCAGTGGTTGTGCACATCGCGAAAACAGGGGTGGCGTGGGTACAACTCTCGTCGGTTGTTTTATTAATGAAACGTTAGTTCAATAAAGGAACACAATCATCGTAGGCCGCCTTATTTGACAACTCAACTTACGTTAACCACTAATTGACGGTTGGCTTCTCTTTAAGATTTTTTTGCGCTGACGGGATCCAGACTCGATGGCGGCAATGGCAAGCGCCTGTGAGACAATCTGCCCCGCTAACCGGCCACGCATCCTGGCCGGCAGACCAGACCAAGAGGAACGCATGTCCCGTGATGCCGCGCCCGCCCATGGCACGCCCGCGCCCGCCCCTGCCGCCAACGCCAACGCCAGCCCGTGGACCGATCTCGACGAGGCCGGCAGCGGCCTGACCGTCGACAACTTCCTGACCACGATGCTGAGCCAGCTGGTGACCGCGCTGCGCAGCACGGTCACCAAGCCCTATGCGGAGCAGTTCGGCCTGACCGTGCCGGAATGGCGCATCCTGGCGCTGCTGGCCCATGCGCGCGCGTTGCCGTTTGCCGAACTGGTGACCCAGTCCACGTCGGACAAGGCGCTGGTCAGCCGCACCCTGCGGCTGCTGGAAGACCGCGGGCTGGTGCAGCTGACCTCCGCCGGCAATACCCCGCGCAAGAAGCTGCTGTGCGCCATCACCGAAGCCGGCATCGCGCTGCACGACCAGGTGATGCCGCTGGCGCGGCGCGGCCAGGCCGAGGTGATCCGGCAGCTGTCGCCGCAGGAGCGCGAGGCGGTGTACCAGGGACTGCGCAAGCTGTTGCACGCGCAGGCATAAGAAGAAGGGGCCGCGACGAGCGCGGCCGGTTTTCCTCCCGCAAGACTTCTCCACGCCCGGGCATGACGGCACCAGCCAGATCGCCTATAACGTCTGCTACCGGCTTCCTGCAAGGAAAACCGGACCCGGGCGACGAACGTCGCGACCTGGCCGCGACGCCGATCGCTACGAGCTGAGCGGAACGAGAAATCACTACCCACGGGAGGAGACACCATGACGCTTTGCCATTCGATCCGACGCCGGACCGCCGGCGTCCTCGCGCTTGCCGCGGCGCTGGCCTGCGGCACCGCGCAGGCCCAGCCCAGGGCCGCGATTTCCGATGACGTGGTCAAGCTCGGCATGCTGCTCGACATGAGCGGCCTGTACGCCGACGTCACCGGCCGCGGCAGCGCCACCGCGGCGCAGATGGCCATCGACGATTTCGGCGGCAAGGTGCTCGGCAAGAAAATCGAGCTGCTAGTGGTCGATCACCAGAACAAGGCCGATATCGCCGCCAACAAGGCGCGCGAGTGGTACGACACCGGCAATGTCGACGCCATCCTCGACGTGGCCGCGTCGGCGCCGGCGCTGGCGGTGCTGGAAGTGGCGAAGCAGAAAAACCGCATCGTGGTGTTCTCGGGGCCGGGCACCGAGCGCATCACCAACGACCTGTGCACGCCGGTGTCGGTGCACTACGCCTACGACACCTACGCGCTTGCCAACACCACTGCGCGCGCGACGGTGCAGCGCGGCGGCAAGAGCTGGTTCTTCCTGACCGCCGACTACGCCTTCGGGCACACGCTGCAGGACTCCGCCACCGCGGTCATCAACGAAACCGGCGGCAAGGTGGTGGGGGCCGCGCGCCACCCGATCGGCGCCAGTGACTTTGCCTCGTACCTGCTGCAGGCGCAGGCCAGCAAGGCGCAGATCGTCGGGCTGGCCAACGCCGGCGGCGACGCCATCAACGCGATCAAGGCGGCATCGGAGTTCGGCCTCACGCGCAACCACGCCCAGCGCATGGCAGGCCTGCTGCTGTACGTCAACGACATCCACGCCCTCGGCCTGAAGACCACGGCCGGCCTGCTGCTGACCGAAGGCTTCTACTGGGACATGAACGACGCCACCCGCGCGTGGTCGCGACGCTATTTCGAAAAACTGAAGAAGATGCCCAACATGAGCCAGGCCGGCGCGTATTCGTCGGTAATGCACTACCTGAAGGCGGTGCAGGCGGCGGGCACCGACGAGACCGCGGCGGTGATGAAGCAGATGAAAGCGATGCCGATCAACGACTTCTTCGCGAAGAACGGCCGCATCCGCGAGGACGGCCGCATGATCCACGACATGTACCTGTTCGAGGTTAAGACGCCGGCCGAATCGAAGTACCCATGGGACTACTACAAGGTGGTGGCGACGGTGCCCGGCGAGCAGGCCTTCATGCCGGCGGCGAAGTCGAAATGCCCGCTGCTGCGGCACTGACAGCGTTGACCGGGGTGTCACAAGCCGCAGCGCCCATGCGCTCCTGACGGAAGCAGCATGGGCACGTGCCCGCTCAGACCTCCAGCTCTTCCAGCACCCGCCCCTTGGTCTCGATGCCAAGGCAATGCACGGTGATGGCGGCCAGCGCCGGCACCACCGACAGCGCGAAGAACGCAATGCTCAGGTCGCCGCTGCCGATGGTGCTGGCGATCAGACCCGGGGCGAAGATCGCCGCCAGCTTCAGCCAGGCTCCGCCGAGGCCGCAGCCCATGGCCCGCACGCTGGTCGGATACAGCTCCGGCGTGTAGACGTAGGCAGTAATGAAGCCGCTGGCGAGGAAGCCCATCGCCAGCGCGCAGAAGGTGGCGACAACGTACACGCTGGAGGCGTGGAACACCCCCGCCAGCACCAGCGACAGCGCACACAGCAGGAACGACACATTGATCACCGGCTTGCGCCCGACCTTGTCGACGATCATGGCGCAGACCAGCGACCCCACCACCCCCAGCACCGATGCCGCCGCGGCCAGGTTCAGCGCCAGCTGCAGCGGCGCGTGATAGACGGTCTTATAGACCGTGGGCAGCCAGGTCGACAGCCCGTACTGGATAAAGCCGCAGGTGGCCCACAGCATCCACACCGCCAGCGTGCGGCCGAGATAGGCCTTGCTGACCAGGTCGCGCACGCGCCGGCGCGGGTGGTGGACCATGTGTTCGTAGGCGCCGGCGTTCTGCGGCGGCGGCAGCGGATCCCTGGCGCGCGCCTCGAACGCGCGCAGCGCGGCGTCGGCTTCTTCCAGGCGCCCCTTCTCGGCCAGCCAGCGCGGCGATTCGGGAATCACGCGCCTCAGGATAAAGAACAGCACCAGCGGCACGCCGCCAATGAAGTACATCACCTCCCAGCCATAGTGCGGCACCAGCCAGGCGCCGACGCCGTTCGACACCATCAGGCCGATCGGGAACACCACCTCGTACAGCAGCACGAAGCGCCCGCGGCCGTGCGCGCGCGTGACTTCGTTGATATAGGTCGCGGCGACCGGCAGCTCGCCGCCGAGGCCCAGGCCCTGCACGATGCGCAGGAGCAGGAAAATCTCGAACGACGGCGCGAAGCCGCAAGCAATGCTCATCAGGCCGATGATGCCCGCGCTCCAGCCGATCGAGCGCAAGCGCCCGAAGCGCTCCGCCAGCCCCGGGAACAGCAGTGCCCCGACCAGCTGGCCGACCGACGGCGCCGCGATCAGGACCCCGATCTGCCCGGGCGTGAGCGACCACTGCGCGATCAGCAGCGGCAGCGTGGCGGCGATGGCGATCACGTCGAAGCCATCGAAGAAGGTGGCCAGGCCGATCAGCAGCCGGGCCCGCACATGCATGGCGTTGCCGGGCATGCGCTCGATGCGGGCGACGATATTGCCGCGCGTGAGCGGGCCGGTGCGGGCGCTGGCGGCGCTCCGGCCGGCGCTGTCGGCCGTGGTCACGATACCTGCGGTGGCGGCCACCGGTGCGCCGGGGGACGCTGCGTCTTGTCTCTGGGTTAGCACGGTATTTTTTGGGTTGGGTCTTTCGAATGGCTCCCCTCTCCCGCTTGCGGGAGAGGGGTTGGGGGAGAGGGCAGGCGCTTGCAGGCGGCAGATGCCTGGCTTGCCGATGGCCCTGGATGAGGAAGCCGGGACTCTGCATGGCGCTGGCTTCTGCCGGCGCTGGCCCTCTCCCCCGCCCCTCTCCCGCACACGGGAGAGGGGAGCAAACACGCGCGGATCGAGCGCTCGCGAACTACAAATCCAGTACCAGCTTGCTGCCCTTGCACCCCGACACGCACACCATCATGGTCTTGTTGCTGGCGCGCTCGCTGTTGCTCAGCACGCTGTCGCGGTGGTCGGGGCAGCCTTCCAGCACGGCGGTCTCGCACGAGCCGCATACGCCTTCGCGGCAGCTGTATTCGACCTCCACGCCTGAGTCGAGCAGCGCGTCCAGCAGCGACTTGCCCGACGGCACCTTGACCAGGCTGCCGGTGCGCGACAGCTGCACCACGTACTCGCCTTCCTGCACCGCTTCGGTCGACGGGTCGGCGGCGAAGCGCTCGATATGGACGTTGGGGTAGGCATGCGCTTCGCATGCGGCCTCGAACGCGTTCAACATCGGGCCCGGGCCGCAGCAGTAGAAGTGCGTCTGTCCGTCCTGGCCGCCCAGCATTGCCTTCAGGTCCGGCGGCGCGCCCGCTTCATCGTCGAAGTGGAAGCGCACCGCGTCGCCGTAGGCCGACAGCGGTTCGACGAACGCCGCCTCGGCGCGCGAACGCGCGCAGTAGATCAGCGTGAACGAGCGGCCCAGCTCGGCCAGCCGGCGCGCCATGCAGACGATCGGCGTGACGCCGATGCCGCCGGCCACCAGCACCGTGTGAGCGGCGCTCTGGTCGAGCTCGAAGTTGTTGCGCGGCGCGCCCACGGTCAGCGTGGCGCCCACGCGCAGCTGCTCGTGCACGTAGCGCGAGCCGCCGCGGCTGCCGCGATCCAGCAGCACGCCCACGGTGTAGCGGTTGCGCGTCTCGGGCGCGCCGCACAGCGAGTAGCTGCGCACCAGGCCGTTGCCCAGGTGCAGGTCGATATGGGCACCCGGGCTGTACTCGGGCAGGGGCTTCCCTTCGGGGTCTTGCAGTTCGATGCTGACCACGCCGCGCGCTTCGTAGCGCATGGCCTGGACCCGCAGGGTCAGGGACTGGTGGGCACTCATTGCTGCTTCCTTCTGTTGCGCTGCTGCTTACCGCTTCTCGGTCAGGAACTTGCCTGCCGGGCCGCCCGCGTCCTTCTGGCGGCGGGTGTTGCCGTCGATGCCGCCCTCGATCGCCCATTCGGCGAACATGGTCGGGCCCGGCTCGAAGGCGCGCGGCTCCCAGTGCTCGTCGAGCTGGTCTTCGTCAGCGTAGTACTCGATCAGGCCGCCGGCCGGGTTCTTGAAGTACCAGAAGTAGGCAGACGAAATCGGGTGCCGGCCGGGGCCGAGCTGCGTGTCCCAGCCCTTGCGCGACACGTGCATGCCGCCGCCGAACACTTCATGGATGTCGCGCACGGTGAAGGCAACATGGTTCAGGCCGCTCTTCGGTTCCGGCAGCTGCAGCAGGAACAGGTCGTGGTGGCCACCGTCCGCGGTGCAGCGCAGGAACGCGCCGCGGTCCGGGTAGCGGTCCGACGGCACGAAGCCGAACTTCTCGACATAGAACCGCTCGGTGGCTTTGACGTCCTTGACGAAGAACACCACATGGCCCACTTCGATCGGCGTGGCGTGGTCGTAGATCGGACTGCGCTGGTTCATGCGCGGCTTGTCGTTCCACGTGTTCATCAGCGCGCATTCGACCTGCACCTCATGCTTGCGCGTGACCTGGAAGCGCACCGCGAGGCCGTTCGGATCGGTGCAGCCGAGGCGCAGCGTGTCGCCTTCGCCCTGCTTCACGAAGCCCGGCGCCGCGGCGATCGCTTCGGCGAGGTGGTCGAGCGATGCCTGCGATTCGACGCCCCACACCACTTCGCGCAGCGTCGGGCCGGCCTCGATCGCGGGCGGCAGCGACGGATCGTCGATGCGGCGCACCAGCACGCGGCAGCCATTCAGCGTTTCGAAATCCAGGCCCTGCGCGTCATCGCGCTTGATGGCCAGGCCCCAGTCGGTGAAGAAACCGCGGCAGGCGTCGAAGTCATCCGCGCCGTAGACGATCTCGTCGATTCCCAATACCTTGATCATTGTTTCTCTCCAGCCTGCCGGGTTCAGTGGTTGGCCCACGGCAGCGGTTGTTCGTTCAGGCCCCAGTACACGCTTTTCTGCTCCATGTACTGCAGGATGCCGAGCCGTCCCTTCTCGCGGCCCAGGCCGCTGTCGCGCCAGCCGCCGAACGGCGTCGAGATCGAGAACTGCTTGTAGGTGTTGATCCACACATTGCCTGCCTGCACCGCACGGGCCACGCGCCAGGCGCGCTTGTAGTCGCGCGTCCAGATGCCGGCGGCGAGCGCATAGACGCTATCGTTGGCCTGCGCGATCAGGTCGTCCTCGTCGTCGAAGGGGATCGCCACCAGCACCGGGCCGAAGATTTCTTCCTGGCAGATGCGGGCGTGGTTATCCAGGCCTTCAATGATGGTCGGCGTGTAGAAATATCCGTTGGGCAGGCCGGCCACGTCGGGGCGCACGCCGCCGGTGCGCAGCTGGCCGCCTTCGTCCACGCCGGCGGCGACATACGACTCGATCGAATCGCGGTGGCGGTCGGTGATCAGCGGGCCCATCTGGGTGCGCTCGTCGGCCGGGTCGCCCACGCGCAGCTGCGCGGCGCCGTGCGCAAGGCGGTCGATGAAGGCCTCGTACTGCGAACGCGCGACGAACAGGCGCGAGCCGGCGATGCACGATTCGCCCGACGAGCTGAAGATGCCGTACAGCACGCCGTTGACGGCATGGTCGAGGTCGGCATCGTCGAACACCATGGTCGGCGACTTGCCGCCCAGCTCCAGCGACACCGGCATCATCTTGTCGGCGGCGATATGCGCGATGTGCTTGCCGGTGGTGGTGCCGCCGGTGAACGACACACGCCGCACCAGCGGATGCTTGGTGATGGCGTCGCCGATCACCGAGCCCTTGCCCGGCAGCACGCTGATCAGCCCCCGGGGCACGCCGGCCTCCTCGCAGATGCGCGCCAGTTCCAGCGCCATCAGCGGCGTGACTTCGGCGGGCTTGACCACCACGGCATTGCCGGCGGCGAGCGCGGGCGCCATCTTCTGCGCCTCGCTGGCGATCGGCGAGTTCCACGGCGTGATCGCCGCGACCACGCCCATCGGCTCGTAGACGCTCATGGTCAGGCAGTCGCCGCGCTGCGGCGTGATGGTTTCTTCCAGCGTTTCGCAGGCGGCGGCAAAGAACTGGAAGGTGCCGGCGGCGCTGGCGACCAGTGCCCGGGTTTCGCTGATGGGCTTGCCGTTGTCGAGGCGCTGGCGCTGGGCCAGCTGCTCGCCCTTGGCGCGGATCAGCTCCGCCACACGGTACAGCACGGCGGCGCGCTCGTGCGGCTTGCGCTGGGCCCAACCGCTGGTAATGAACGCGCGATGGGCACCCTGCACGGCCTCTTCGACATCGGCGAGGCTGGCGGCATTCAGTTCCGCGACGACCTCGCCGGTCGCCGGGTAGCGCGTGCCGTAGCGGTCGCCCGTGCCGAGGCGCCACTCGCCGGCGATGCAGATGGGGAGGACTTCTTGTGGGTTCATGTCGTTGCCTGCTAAGTCATTGGAGCGTGGCCGCGTGGGCTACCGCGTCAGATCGATACTGCATGCGCCCGGTTGCCCAGCGCGCGCACCACGCTGAACACCGTGAGCGCGGAAGTCTTCGGATTCGCCGCCAGCGGCTTGCCGCGCATGGTCAGCTCAAACCCGCCGAACGCCCCACGCGCTTCGACGTGGTGCACGTTCTCCACCGCATGCGGATCGGCCAGCAGCTTCACCGCGGTGCGGTCGAGCCCGAGGCCGGCCAACGACACCGTGGCGGCGACGTTGGCGTTCTTCGGGTACAGGCGCGCGGCATCGCGCGCGGTGCCTTCGAAGATCACCGTGGTCTCGGTCAGCGCCTCCAGGTCGAACAGCTGCTCGGCCGGCGTGCCGGTCCATGCGCGCGCGGGCTTGCGGCCGGTGTAGATGACCTCGTCGAGCCCGCCGACACGCGCCGCGGCCAGCGCGTCGATGGCGCCGATCGCGCCGGACAGCAGCTGCACCTGCGTGCCGCCGCGGCGCGCCGCGGCTTCCAGGCGCTCGGCCATGCCGGGCTCGGACAGCGCGCCCACCGACACCACCATGCAGGGGATGCCACGCTCCAGCGCCGGCACGATGTGCTCTTCCAGCGCATGGTGGCCGGCGCACTCGACCAGCAGGTCGGGCCGCTGGTCGTCCAGTTGCGTGGCAACGCGGGCGCGCGGCGCCAGCGCGGAGACCGCGCCGCGGGCCTCGTCCATCGTGTGCTCCGGCACGATCACCACGTCAAACACCACGTCCGGATCGCTCTTGAGCAATTCCATCACGCCGCGGCCGATCGCGCCGCAGCCAACCATGGACACATGCAGCATCTCCGGTCTCCTTCAGGCGGTGACAGTGGTTTGGTCGCGCGCCGGCTCTTCGTTGTCCTTGTTCACCGGCGGGCCGGCGAAGATGGTCTTGAAGGAACCGATCGACAGCATGTCGATTTCCAGCAGGAACGGGCCGGACTCGGACTGGGCCGCCGCGAGCGCGGCGCCGACCTCGGCCAGGTTGCTGACACGCGCGTGGCGCAGCGACAGCGACTTCGCCAGCGTGGCGTAATCCGGCGTATGCAGGTCCACATAGTGGCGGCGGCCGCCGTACTGCGCATCCTGGATGTTCTTGATCACGCCGTAGCCCTTGTCGTTCATCAGCACGATCACCATGTCGGCGCGTTCCTGCACCGCGGTGGCGAGTTCGCCCAGGTTCAGGATGAAGCCGCCGTCGCCGGCCAGCGTGTAGGTCTTCTTGCCCGAGCCGGCGGCCGCGGCGCCGATCGCGGCGCCGATGCCCATCGCCAGGCCCTGGCCGATGCCGCCGCCCAGCGCATGCACGCCGGCGCGGGAGTCGAAGATACGCAGCTGGCGGTTGCCCCAGGTGCTGTTCGACACGGTCACGTCGCGCACCCAGTTGAAGTTGCGGCCGACCGCGTCCTGCAGCGCCTGCACCAGCGCCGAGTACGGGCCCAGGCCATCGACCAGGCTGTTGACCGCGGTGTCGTGCGCGCGGCGCAGGTCGGCGGCGAAGGCCGGGTCGATCTGCATGCGCTTTTCGAGTCGATCCGCCAGCGCATCCAGCGCCAGCGCAGCGTCGCCGCTGACAAAGTAGTCGCTCATGTAGCAGCGGCCTTCGGCGGCGGGATCGGCGTCGATGCGCAGCAGCGGGCGCGGCAGCTTCAGCTCGTACTTCAGGGTTTCATTGCCGCGCAGGCGCGAGCCCACCACCAGCATTGCGTCGCAGGTCTGGTAGAAGGCCTCGACCGGCTTGTGCAGGTTGAACGCGCCCAGCGAGCGCGGATCGTCCTCGGGCACGATGCCGCGGCCCTGGGTGCTGGTGACCACGCCGAAGCCCAGGTCCAGCAGGCGCTGCACCTGCTTGCTGGCATGGCGCGCGCCGCCGCCCAGCCACAGCAGCGGGCGCTTCGCCTTGACCAGGCGCTCGGCCAGCGCGTCCAGCGCATGCGCGGACGGCACGTGCTGCGGCACCGGCAGCGGCTGCAGGTCGGCCGGCAGGTCGATCAGCGCGGCCTGGATGTCGATCGGGATCTCCACGCTGACCGGGCCGGTCGGCGCCGTCAGCGCGGTCTGCACCGCCAGCTTGATGGTGCTGAGCGCGGTGTCGGCGCTGCGGATGCGGAAGGCGGCCTTCGACACCGCCTTCAGCATGGTGAGCTGGTCCGGCGCTTCGTGGATGTAGGCCAGGCTCTGATCCAGGTACGGGGTCTCGATCTGGCCGGTGATATGCAGCATCGGCGTGCCGGCGGTCAGCGCTTCGACCATGGCGCCGGCGGCGTTGCCGGCGGCGGTGCCGGTGCTGGTCAGGCACACGCCCAGGCCGCCGGTGGTGCGGGCACAGGCGTCGGCCATATTGGTGCCGCCGGCTTCGCCGCGCGCCGGCACGAAGCGGATCTTGCCGCGCTCGCCCATGGCGTCGAGGATCGGCATGTTGTGGATCGAGATCACGCCGAACGCGGCCTTGACCCCGCACTGCTCGAGAAACGCCGTGATGGCGCAGCCGACGGTGACCTGCTGCTGTTCGTACGGTTGTTGATTAGGCATGACGGGAGTGTCCTCCGGAGATATCGATATGGCTGCCCGTGGTGTACGAAGACAACGGCGAGGCAAGGAACAGGATGGCGCGGGCTGCCTCGACGGGCAGGCCCAGGCGGCCAAGGGGAATATGTTTCTGCCGGGCCAGGCGCGCGGTCCACGCGGCCCAGTCCAGGTGGCGATCCTCTTCGGGGCGCGCGTCGAAGCGGCGGCGCCACTGGCCCGATTCGACCAGCCCGATCAGGATGCCGTTGACGCGCACGCCCCTGGGCGCGAACTCGGTCGCCATCGAGCGCACCAGGTTGAGCACGCCGGCGCGTGCGGCGGAGGTTGCCACCATGTGCGGCTCGGGCTGCTGCGCCAGCAGCGAGTTGACGCAGACGATGGCACCCTGCCCCGACTGCTCCAGCTGCGGCAGGAACGCGCGCGTCGGGTGGATCACCGAGAAGAACTTGAGCTGCAGCTCGTCCATCCAGGCCGCGTCCTCGGTATTGGCGAAGGTGGACACGCGGCCCTGGCCGGCGTTGTTGACCAGCATGTCGACGTTGCCCAGCTTCTGCTGCACGTCGGCGGCAAAGGCGGCGACCTGTTCCGGCCTGAGCACGTCGCAGGTGGCGGCATGGAGCCGGCAGCCGGGGAATTTCTCGCGCAGCTGCGCTTCGGCGCTGCGCAGGCGGGCCTCGTCGCGGCCGCACAGGGCGACCGCGGCGCCCGCTTCGAGCAGCAGCTCGACGGTCGCCAGCCCGATGCCGGAGGACCCGCCGGTAACGACAGCAACCTTGCCGCCGAGATCAATCATGGACATTGTCCTCACTCCCGATACAGATTCACGACCTTGCCGGCGCTGTGCAGCGACGGCCGGTAGTCGAGCAGGCGCGACAGCTCGCCCGCGCTCTCCCTGACTTTCTCCACCATCGCGTCCAGCTGGTCCGGATCGATATGCGCCGCGGGGATGGTCGCGCCCAGCGCCGCCACCACCTTGCCGGTGCGGTCGCGCACCGGCGCCGCGATGGTCGAGATGCTCGATTCGAAAAAGCCTTCCTGCAGCACGTAGCCGCGCTCGCGGTCGCGCTGGACGATGGCAAACAGTGCATCGGCCGTGCGCGGCGTGCTGTCGGAGAACACTTCGAGCTGCGCCTCCGGATACAGCGCGCGCAGCTCCGCCAGCGACAGGTCTTCCAGCAGCACGCGCCCCAGCACGGTGGCGTGCGCGGGCAGACGCGTGCCGACGTTGACCGAGCTGGCGAAGGGCCGCGGCGATACCGCCTTGGCCACGTAGACGATCGAACGCCCGTCGCGCACCACCAGGTTGGTCGGATAGCCGATCTCGTCGCGCAGCCGCTCCAGCAGCGGGCGGCCCAGCTCGGTCAGCTCCAGCGACGCCAGGTATTCGAAGCCGAGCCGCAGCACCGCCATGCCCAGCCGGAAATCGCGGCCGCCATCGGCGCGCTCGACGAAGCCCAGCATTTCCAGCGTGGCCAGCAGGCGGAACACCGTGGAGCGCGGCACCTTCAGGCGGCGCGCCAGTTCCGCGGCCGACATGCTGCGGTCCTTGCTGCTGAACTCGCCGAGCAGGCGCAGCCCGCGCTCCAGGCCCGGGACGATGTACTTGTCCGGGGTCTCGTTGGCGGCTGGCGTGGTCGGGATGGCGTTGGTGTTCATGGTCAGTGCGTGCGGACGGGCCGATGGCGCATCAGCGCTTGATCTTCGTCAGCGGGTGCTCGGGCGGGTAGGTCGGCGTGATCGGCTTCTTGGCGCCGAGCATCACGCACATCAGCGCGTCTTCCTCGCCGATATTGATTTCCTCGCGATATACGCCCGGCGGCACCGAGACCAGGTCGCGGTCGGTCAGGATGGTCTCGAAGCGCTCGCCGTCCTTTTCCAGGATCAGCTTGATCTTGCCGCGCAGGATGAAGAACACCTCCTCCACGTCGGTGTGCAGGTGCGACGGGCCCTCATGGCCGGCCGGGATGATCATAGTGGAAAACGTGAAATGCTCCGACGGCACGGTATTGGTGTCGGCGGCCACGCCGGTGCCGCCGGTGCCCAGGTAGCGCATCTGCGCGCGGCGGTACTTGGGGTCGTGGTCGGCCTGGAACTTCAGCGCGTCCCAGTCGTACTTGCGCGTGGAGAAGCGCGCAACGCGGCTTTCCATCCACTGGTCGAACGAGGCGCCCTCCGGCTGGTCCCAGGAACGCTTGATGTTTTGCTGTTGGGAAAGATCGCTCATTTGGATTCCTTGTGCTTGGATGTGGCTATCGGTGGATCGGTGGATCAATGCATGACAAAGCCGCCGTTGACCGCCAGGGTCTGGCCGGTCACGAAACGGGCGAGGTCGGACAGCGCGAACAGCACCGCGCCGCAGACATCGTCGGGCAGCTGCTCGCGCGGGATCGCGCGCTGCTCGCGGTACAGGTCGTGGCGATGCTGGGGCACGTATTCGGTGGCTTCCACCAAGGTCAGGCCCGGCGCCACGGCGTTCACCGTGATCTGGTCCTGGCCCAGTTCGCGCGCCAGCGAGCGGGTCATGCCGATGATGGCGCTCTTGCTGGCCACGTAGGCGAGCAGGTTGGGCGCGCCCCACAGCGGCGTGTCCGACGCCAGGTTGACCACCGCGCCACGGCCGCTGGCGCGCAGCGCCGGCAGGCAGGCGGTGGTCATCAGCCAGGTGCCGCGCACGTTGACGTTCATCACGCGGTCCCAGGTGGCGATATCGATGGCGCCGGCATCGCGGCCGCCCGAGTCGGTCACGGCGGCGTTGTTGACCAGGCCGTCGAGGCCGCCCAGCGCCTTCACCGCCGCGTCGGCGCAGGCCTGCACCGAGGCGGGGTCCGACAGGTCGAGCGTGACCGGCACCACCTTCAGGCCGCGGGCGCGCAGCGCATCGGCTTCCTGCTGCAGGCGCTCGGCCAGGATGTCGGCCATCGCCACGCTGGCGCCGGCTTCGGCCAGCGAGGTAGCGAAGGCCAGGCCCAGGCCGCGCGCGGCGCCGGTGACCAGCACCTTGCGGCCCGCCAGCAGCGTGTTGTGCTTGATGGCTTCAGGCATGGCTGGCGGCTCCGGCAGGCTTGAGCATGGCCACCGGCTCGTCGGCGACTTCCTGCTCGGCGCGGCGCTTGAGCAGCCGGCGCACGCGCGTGATGCCGGCATCGTGCTGGTACAGCATCTCGTGCTCGCGCGCATTCGGCGCCATCATTTCCAGCACCACGCGGTCCTGCTCCAGCACGTCCCAGTGCAGCTGCTCCAGGCGGTTGCGATACAGGAAGCGCCACACGTCGCGCTCCCAGCCCTGCACGTGGCGGGTGCGCCAGAAGAACACCATGCAGTGGTCTTCATCCACCGGCGTGGCCATGCCGACGATGCCGAACGGGCCACCGGGGCCGACCTTGGCGCGGTACGGGATCGCCAGGCGCAGCCACAGCGTGCCGGTCTCGCCGAACTCGACCCAGTCGAAGTTGACGCCGCGCTGGCCGGTCTTCTCGAATACCAGGCCGTGCTCGGTCTCGCGGATCTGCATCACCGCGGACTTCTCGCCGGCCGCCATCGAGTGCGACACCGCATGCAGGTAGGCGCCGTGCATCGGGTCCATGACGTTGTCGATGGCGTAGCGGTAGTTGCAGTCCCAGTGCGCCACGCACAGGAAGTGGCTGTGCTCGTCGCTGGCCAGTTCCTCCGGCAGGCGCAGTTCGTCGGGACTGCCCTCGCCCTGCGGTGCCTGCTCGCCGAACCAGAGGAAGATCGCGCCGGCCTTTTCCTGCACCGGGTAGCTGCGCACGCAGGTGCGCCCTTCAAGCGGGCAGCTTTCCACCGCCGGCACGCTCTTGACCTGGCCATCGCCGCCGACTTCGACGCCGTGGTACCAGCAGGCGACGCGGTCGCCCAGGTTCCAGCCCATCGACAGCCGCGCGCCGCGGTGCGGGCAGCGGTCTTCCAGCGCATGCACCTTTCCGGCGCCGTCGCGCCACAGCACGATGTTCTGGCTCAGGCGCGTGATGCCGATCGGGGCATGCGTCACCGCCCACGAGGCGGCGACCGGGTACCAGTAGTTGCGCAGGCCGGTGTTGAGGCGGGCTTCGGCGCGGGCTTGCTTGTTCGATTCCATGTGGTTCTCGCTAAGGCGCTGTGCTGGGACGGCTGGTGGCTTAGGCGTTCAGGCGCCCAGGCGGCGCATTTCCGACAGGAAGCGCTCTTCGGTCCAGGGCTGGCTGTCGACGGTGAGGAAGCCGGCGGCGTTGAATGCGCGCACGATGTCCTGCGGGTTCTGCGCACCGCCTTCGAAGGCGGCCTCGAGGGCGTCGCCCAGCGCGTTCTCGTACGCGCTCGGTGCCGCGGCGCGGGTCTGCCAGACGATGTTGGCGACCTTGCCGGGGCGCTCGATATGGCCCTTGCCCGCCACGTTGTTCGGCGCCGGACGCTCCCAGGGCACCAGGTTCGGGTTGTACGAGAGGCTTTCCATTGCGCTTGGCTCCATGTCTTGCAGCAGGGGGACCGTGTTCCGCGTGTGTGGCTGGCCGTCTTCCGGTTGCCGACCACGTTTTACTAATGAAACACCGGTTTAGATATTGAACACAGGTACGACTATAGACAACGACGGCGTAAAAATTGACTGGGGTTAACCCGCGACCGGGCCGATTGCCCGGCGCTGCTGCGCAAGCGAGGCGCCATGGATGCGGAGACCGCGGCGGCAGGACGCCGCCACGGGAATCAGTGGCCGCCCGGCAGCGCCGAACGGATCAGCCGCGCCGTGGCGGCGGCCTGGTCGATATAGCAGGCATGCCCGGCATCCGGGATCAGCGAGAACGGCAGGCCGAAGCGCTCAGCCAGCGCTGCGCAGGCAGGCGGCGTGGTGACGACGTCGCGGCCGCCGCAGGCGATCTGCGTCGGCAGGCGTTCGGGGCGGCGCGCCAGGTAGGCGTCGATGTTGTCGCCGCACAGCATCGCCACCGCCTGGCGGTAGCCCTCCGGGTTCAGCCGCCGCATGTTCCAGCGCACCCAGGCCTGCGCGCCCCCATCGGCCGCTTCGCTGAGCAGCCGCGCCGGGCCGCGCTCGGCCAGCCCTTCGACGCCCAGCGACGCCAGCGCCTCCAGTCGCTGGCTTGCCACCGCGCTGGCCTGCGACTCCTTGCCGGCCGCGCCGTAGCCTTGCGCCACGCTCAGCAGCAGCAGGCGCGCCGGCAGCAGGCGCGCGGTGGCGGCATAGGCGGCCGCCATCAGCGCGCCCAGCGAATGCCCGACCACCAGCGCCGGCTGCACGCCCAGGGTCTCCAGCAGGCCTTCGAGCCGCCGCGCGTAGTCCGCGGCCAGCGGCCGCGCCTGCGCCAGCGGCGACGAATCGCCGTAGCCCGGTGCGTCCCAGGCGATCACGCGCGCATGCGCGGCCAGCAGGCTGGCGCATGGCAACCACGACGCCGCCCCGGAGCTGATGCCGTGCAGCAGCATCACCACCGGCCCTGATCCGCCGCCGCAGCGATAGGCCACGCGCTCGCCATCGACGTGCGCCATGCGCTGGGCAAACCCGCTGTCCAAGGCCTCCAGCAAGCCACGGTCCGGTTCGGGAGGCGTTTGATGCTGATTTTGTTCCATATATAAGACGATAATTTGCAAATAAAACACATGAAGGATAGGCGCTGCTGTAGTGCCGACGGGATCAGGGTTAACGATAGGCATACCGAAAAACGGCGTCGCCACGCCAGCCCCGGTCATCCAGGCCGGCTGCTTTAGGGATAACCCTCCTCACATCTTCCCGAAAGTCGCGGCTATATTTTGCTCAACGTTTCTTATGTTGTTTGACGTTTCATATATAAAACACAAAAGAGACCGAGACGACATCCAGTGCCGCCATTCGCAGGGGGTACGGGAGCACAAGACCAAGACACCACAAGACGGAAAACGGAAGGAAACCGGTAGATGAAACTTGCACGAACCGCCGCGGCGCTGCTTGCGGCCTCCCCCCTGCTGGCCTGGGCGCAATCGTCGTCATCGTCGGTCACGCTGTACGGCGTGATCGACAGTGGCGTCGAGTACGTGAGCAATGTCGGCGCCAACGGCGACGGCCTGGTGCGCATGCCCAACAACACCGCCACGGTGCCGTCGCGCTGGGGCATCCGCGGCACGGAAGACCTGGGCGGCGGGCTCAAGGGCCTGTTCGTGCTGGAATCCGGTTTCTCGCCCGACACCGGCAGCGCCAACCAGGGCGGCCGCCTGTTCGGGCGCCAGGCGCTGGTCGGCCTGAGCAACCCGTACGGCCAGCTGTCGTTCGGCCGCCAGTACACCATGCTGTTCTGGGCCATCCTCGACAGCGACATCCTCGGGCCCAACGTCTACGGCTCGGGCTCGCTCGACAGTTACCTGCCCAATACGCGCGCCGACAACGCGGTCGCGTACAAGGCCAACTTCAACGGCATCGTGGTCGGCGCCACCTACAGCTTCGGGCGCGACGCGGTCAACGCCGGTCCCAGCCCCGCCGGCACCAACTGCGCCGGCGAGAACCCGGCCGACAAGAAGGCATGCCGCGAATGGTCGGCCATGATCGGCTACGACAGCAAACGCTGGGGCGTGATCGCGGCCTATGACTCGCAGCGCGGCGGTCCCGGGGCGTTCGGCGGCCTCACCAGCAGCAACCTGACCGACGACCGCCTGTCGCTGGGCGGCTACATGCTGCTGAAGAACACCAAGCTCGGCGCCGGCTGGATCCGCCGCGACAACGAGGGCAGCCCGACGCCGGTCAGCGACCTGTACTACGCCGGCGTCTCGCACGACCTCACGCCAGCGGTCAACCTGGCCGGGCAGGTGTACTTCCTGAACTACCACGGCAGCGACAACCAGGCCATGCTGTACGCGCTGCGCGCGACCTACAGTTTCAGCAAGCGCACCTCGGTCTATGCCACCGCGGGCTTTATCAACAACGACGGCCAGCTGGCGATGTCGGTCAGCGGCGGCTCGCCCGGTTCCGCCCCGCGCCCGGGCGAGAACCAGTGGGGCTCGATGCTCGGCATCAAGCACATCTTCTAAGTCCGCACTATCCATCCGAGCCGCCGACGCGCGCCGGTTCCACGCAACGCGGCACCGCCCCCGGGCCGGTGCCCGGTTTTACCGAGGTCTGAAGATCATGAAGTCCGCACGACGCCACCTCCTGGCCACGCTGGCCGCCGCCACGCTCGCTCCCGCCGCCCTGCTGGGCGCCGGCGGCGCGCTGGCCCAGGGTTCGTACCCGAGCAAACCCGTCACCATCGTCGTCGCCTACCCCGCCGGCGGCGACGTCGACGTGCTGGCACGCATGCTGGCAGAGAAACTGGCTCCGCGCCTGAAGCAATCCGTGGTGGTGGAAAACCGCACCGGCGCCGCCGGCACCATCGGCAGCGCCTACGTGGCGCGCGCCAACCCGGACGGCCACACGCTGCTGCTGGCGCCCAACACCGTCGCGATCGCGCCGCTGGTGCTGCGCGCCGGCACCGGCGCCAGCTACGACGTGCAGCAGGACTTCACGCCGATCAGCCAGATCGGCACGCAGTCGCTGTTCGTGGTGGTCAACAAGGGCACTGGCATCACCAAGGTCAGCGATCTGGTGGCGCGCGCCAAGGCCGGCAAGGTCGAGACCTATGCCACCCCCGGCAACGGCTCGCCGATGCACATCATGGGCGAGCTGTTCAACAAGTCGGCCGGCATCAAGATCAGCCAGGTGCCGTACCGTGGCCTGGCGCCCGCCATCGTCGACGTGATCGGCGGCCAGGTGCCGGTCACCTACATCACCTACGGCGCGATCTCGCAGTACGTCGGCAACGGCAGCCTGGTGCCGCTGGCGGTGGCAGACCAGAAGCGCTCGCCGTTCGCGCCCAACGTGCCCACGCTGGCCGAGCTGGGCTACAAGGATGTCGAGATCGGCGCCTGGCAGGCGCTGCTGGGGCCGAAGAACATGCCGGCCGAGGTGGTGCGCACGCTCAACGCGCACGTCAACGAGATCCTGAAGATGCCCGACGTGGTGTCGCGCATGGCCACCATCGCGGTCACGCCTTCCGGCGGCGAACCGGCCGTTCTGTCCAGGCTGATCGCCAGCGATACCTCGCGCTATACCAAGGTCGTGAAGGAGTTCGGCATCCAGGCCGACTGACCATGGTTCGCAGGCACGGCCAGCGTGGCCGGTCCGTGCCTGTAAGAATTACCATTCGATACCTGCGATATAGCGGCGCCGGCGCCACGGCGCGGTCGCTCCGTGCTTTGCGCGGCTGGCAAGAATGTTGCAGCGTTGCCGGCATGGACTTTTCGATCGACTGGCGCGAAGCGCTCTTCTTCACCGTCTCGCCGCTCGAAACCATCGTGCGCGGCACGGTGATGTACTGGTCGCTGTTCCTGCTGTTCCGCTTCGTGGTGCGGCGCGACATCGGCTCGATGGGCATCGCCGACCTGCTGCTGATCGTGATCGTCGCCGACGCGGCGCAGAACGGCATGGCGGGCAAGGGCGAAGGCGTGGCCGACGCGGTGCTGCTGGTGATCACGCTGATCGTCTGGAACCGGCTAATCGACTTCCTCGCCTACAAATACCCGGGCTTCCAGCGCTTTGCCGAAGCCAGGAAGGTGCTGCTGGTGCGCGACGGCGTCAAGCTGCACGAGAACATGCGGCGCGAGAACATCACCGACGAGGAACTCGAGGCCAAGTACCGCCAGCATGGCGTCGATTCGATCGAAGGCGTCAAGGCGCTCTACCTGGAAGCCGACGGCAAGGTCAGCGTGATCAAGAAGGAATAGGCCTCCGGGCCCGCCACAAGCAAAAGCCCGCCGGGTCGCGACGGGCTTTTGTCGTGCGGGGCTGGCTTCAGTTCACCTGCCGGTTCATGCCTTCCCAGAAAGGCTCGCGCAGCTTGCGGCGCAGCAGCTTGCCTGACGGGTTGCGCGGCAGCGCATCGACGAACTCGATGCTCTTCGGCACCTTGAAACCGGCCACGCGCTGGCGCGTCCAGGCGAGGATGGCATCGCGGTCCGCCGCCTGCCCCGGCTTGAGCACGACCATGGCCTTGACCGCCTCGCCCCACTTCTCGTCCGGCACGCCGATCACGGCCACGTCCGCCACTTGCGGATGGCCGTAGATGGCGCTTTCGACCTCGGCCGGATAGACGTTCTCGCCGCCGCTGATGATCATGTCCTTGACGCGGTCGTGGATGTACAGGTAGCCCTCGGCATCCATGTAGCCGGCGTCGCCGGTGCGCAGCCAGCCGTCGGCATCGATGGTGCGCGCGGTCTCTTCGGGCTGCTTCCAGTAGCCGGCCATGTTGTGCTGCGAGCGCACCACCACTTCGCCGACCTCGCCCGGTGCCAGCTGGCGCCCTTCGTAATCCACCACCTTCAGCTCGACCCCCGGCAGCGCCTTGCCCGCTGCGCGCATGCGCGGCACCTCGTCGGTGGTGTGGTCCTCGGGCGGCAGCGCGACGATGGTGCCGGTGGTCTCGGTCATGCCGTACTGCTGCACGAAACCGCAGCCGAATACTTCGATGCCTTCGCGCAGCAGCGCCGCAGGAATCGGCGCGGCGCCGTACAGCAGGTACTTCAGGCGCGAATAGTCGACCTGGCGCGCGCGCGGGTCGCGCAGCACGATCTGCATCGCGGCCGGCACCAGGAACAGCTTGCTGACGCGTTCCTTCTCGATGAAGTCGAGCACCGCGCGCGGATCGAACTCGCGCGCGACCACGCCCTTGGCGCCGGACAGCAGGTTGCGCAGGCCCCAGCCAGAGCCGCCGATATGCGCCACCGGCATCGCCACCAGCGAAATATCGTCGGCCACCCAATGCGACCAGGCCAGGTGTTCGCGCTCGCTGACCTCGGTGCCGATGGTCAGGTTGCGGTGCGTCAGCATCGCGCCCTTGGGCCGGCCGGTGGTGCCTGACGTGTACAGCTGCAGCACCACGTCGTGCGCGGCCGGCTCATGCGCCGGCGGCGTGGCCGGATGCGCGTCGCGCCAGTCGGTGTAGCAGGGCCAGTCGCCCTGGCCGTCGCACGGCTCCATCACCACCACCTTGCGCACCAGCGGCAGCGCCGGCAGCAGGTTGCGCGCCATCGCCGCCGACTCGGCGCCGACAAACAGCACCACCGCATCGCTATGCGCGAGGATGAACTCCACCTCGGGCGGCGCGAGGCGCCAGCTGGCCGGCGCCATCACCGCGCCGGTCTTGGCCGCACCCAGCAGCAGTTCGAAATAGTGGTCGCTGTTCTTGCCGATATAGCCGATGCGATCGCCCGCGCGCACGCCTTCGGCCAGCAAGCCCTGCGCCACGCGGTCGGTGTAGCGCTCGAACCCGGCGTACGTGGTCTGCCGGCCTTCGAACGAATACGCCACCGCCTCCGGCCGCAGGCGCGCGAAATGGCGCACCGCGTGAGGCAGCGTCGTCAGATAGCTGAAATCCATCCGCGTCTCCCAAAGATTTCATGCCATGTACGGACTCGCGTGACGCGGGTCCGCACATGGCGACAAGCCGGTCTTGCGTTCAGCGCGGCGCCATGCGGATGGCGCCGTCCAGTCGCACCGACTCGCCGTTGAAATAGCCGTTGCGGCACATCTCGACCGCCAGCGAGGCAAACTCTTCCGGCTGCCCCAGGCGCTTGGGGAACGGCACCGACGCGGCCAGCGCGGCCTTGACGTTCTCGGCCGCGCCCTGCAGCAGCGGCGTATTGAAGATGCCGGGCAGGATGGTGTTGACGCGGATGCCCTCGCCCGCCAGGTCGCGCGCGATCGGCAGCGTCATGCCGACCACGGCCGCCTTCGATGCCGAGTATGCAGCCTGGCCCATCTGGCCGTCCTGCGCCGCTACCGAGGCGGTGTTGATGATCACGCCGCGCTCGCCGCCGGCGGTGTCCAGCGTCAGCATGCCGGCGGCCGAACGCGCGATGCAGCGGAAGGTGCCGATCAGGTTGATCTGGATGATGCGCTCGAAGGCATCGGACGGGAAATGCTTGATCTGGTCCGGCGCTTCCTTGGAACGCGAGGCGGTCTTGATGGCGTTGCCGGTGCCGGCGCAGTTGACCAGGATACGCTCCTGGCCGATGGCGGCGCGCGCCTTGGCAAAGCCGGCCTCGACCTCGGCCTCGGAGGTCACGTTGACCTGGCAGAACACGCCGCCGAGTTCACGCGCCAGCGCTTCGCCCTTCTCGGCGTTCAGGTCGAACAGTGCCACGCGCACGCCCTGTGCCGCCAGCGCCCGTGCGGTTGCCGCGCCCAGGCCCGAAGCGCCACCCGTCACCACTGCCGATACCGATGCATTGAGTTCCATGCCGTCTTTCCTTTGTCTCTTGTTGCCGTGCGGCCGCGCTGTGCGGCCGCGTCCTGGTTGAAGCCGGCAGGCGCGAGCAGCGCCTGTACCGGAGTGGGTTCGAGATTCGGGGATCGGCGCCGCCGATGCATCGTCTGAAGCGACGAATGCGCCCGATGCGCGCCCCAGAACGCCGCCCGGCACACCACGCGACCGATGCGTTACAGTGGCGCGATCGATGGCCATTCCGGCGCCGGCGCCAGCCGGCAAACGATCACCCGCCATGCGCAAACCCGACCCTAACGCCTTCGCCCGGCGCCGCCGGCATGCCGCCCTGGCCTGGCTGGCCGGCCTGCTCGCGCTGCTGTGCGCCATGCCGGTGCGCTCCGCCCCGGCCGGCCCGCTCGCCGCCTTGCTGGCGCCGGCGGAAAAACCCGCGGCCCCCGCCAGCACCGCTGCCGCCAGCATGCCGCTGGCGCAGTCGCTGGACCAGGTCATCGCCACGCTGCAGGACGACGGCGAGCGGCGCGCGCTGGTGGGCCAGCTGCAAACCCTGCGGCAGGGCCTGGCGGCGTCAGCGGCGATGGCGTCGTCGGCCGCCGCGGCTTCGGCGCCAGGGCTGTTCGGCGCCGTGGCGCAGGTGCTGGACGAAGTCGACTCGCACCTGCGCGAAGACCGTGGCCCGTGGCAGTACTGGGGCTGGCGCACGCGCTTCGCGGCCGAGGAATGGCGCGCCGCGCTGACGCTGGGCGGCACGCGCCCGGCACTGGACTCGCTGCGCGAATTCGCGCTGGTGCTGGCGGCATGGGCGGCGTGCGGCTGGCTGCTGTACGAGGCCGGCCACCGGCTGCGGCGGCGGCGCACCGCAGGCACCGCGCCCGCGCCGCGCGGCAAGCTGCCGGAACTGCCCTCGTGGGTCGACGTCGGCCTCTACATGCTGCGCCATATCGGGCCATGGGTGGTGGCATTCGGGCTGACGCTGCTGCTGGCCCGGCAGCTGTTCGCGCAATCGCCGGCCAGCGTCGCCGCCGTGCTGCTGGCCTACGCCATCGTCGCCGGCGCGGTCGCGGCGGCGGTGTGCCAGGTCATCTTCGCGCTGTTCCGCAGCGCGCACCGGCAACTGGCGGTGCGGCAACTGCTGGCGCGTTCCCCGTGGCTGCTGTTCTGCACCGGCGCGCTGGCCGCGCTGGGCAACGGCGCCGCCGACGGCCGCATGGTCGCGGTGCTGGGCGGCAACCTTTGCGCGCTGGTCTCGACCCTGGCCAATATCGCCGCGGCGCTGGGCATCGGCGCGTTCGCGCTGGGCTTCCGGCGCCAGATCGGCCAGCTGATCAGCCAGCGGCCGCTGGCCTTCCGCCAGGCCCATCCCGCCGTGACCGACCTGCTGCGCCTGGCCGGCAACGCCTGGCACCTGCCGGTGCTGGCGGTGGTGGTGGCATCGGTGATCGGCACGGTGCTGGCCACCGGCCATGCCGATGTGTTCCTGCGCCGCACGGTGGCGTCGGTGGCGCTGTTCGTCGCCGCGCTGCTGCTGACCATGGTGCTGGGGCGCTCGCCCAAGGCCGGCGCGCGCGCACCGCGCATCCGCGACCGCCGCCGCTCGGCTTACCTGCAACGCTTCGGGCGCTTTGCGCTGGCGCTGGGGCGCGTGCTGGTGTGGGCGGTGTTCGTGGAAATCGTCATGCGCGTGTGGGGCACGTCGCTGGTGCGGCTGGCCGAGTCGTCGGCCGTCGGGCGCCACCTGACCGAGACCGCGTTCCACGTCACCAGCACCGTGCTGCTGGCCTGGCTGGTCTGGCTGCTGATCGACACCGCGATCATGCAGTCCCTCTCACCCGCGCACGCGCGCGCGGCGCAGCCCAGCCTGCGGGCCCGGACCATCCTGCCGCTGGTGCGCAATGCCTCGTTCATCGGCCTGCTGGTGCTGACCGTGATCGCGGTGCTGGCCAACCTGGGCGTCAACGTGACGCCGCTGCTGGCGGGCGCCGGCGTGGTCGGCCTGGCCATCGGCTTCGGCGCGCAAAGCCTGGTGCAGGACCTGATCACCGGCCTGTTTATCGTGGTCGAGGATTCCATCGCCATCGGCGACTCGATCGAGCTGCCCGACCACGCCGGCGTGGTCGAGGCCATGACCATCCGCACCGTCAAGCTGCGCGACGGCCGCGGCGCGCTGCACACGCTGCCGTACAGCCAGATCAAGGCGGTCAAGAACCTGTCGCGCGGCTACGGCTACGCCGTGCTCAGCATCGGCATCAGCTACCAGAGCGACCTGGACCAGGCGCTGGAGCTGATCCGCACCACCGGCGCCGAGCTGGCGCGCGACCACCGCTACGGCCGCAAGCTGATGTCCGGCCTCGAGATCCTGGGCCTGGACCGCTTCGACCCGAGCGGCCCGGTGGTGATGGCGCAGATCAAGACCCGGCCGCTGATGCAGGCGGAGATCACGCGCGCCTTCAATGCCCGGCTCAAGCGCAACTTCGACGCCAGCGGCATCCGCATGGCGTCGCCGAACCTGACCATCCAGGTCGATGGCGGCACGGTGGAGTTGCCCGCCGGGGAGCTGGCGACAAAGGCCGCGCCCCGGTAACCGCCTGCACCCGGGCGAGCGGCTGAAGTTGCCTCCGGCCCAGCTCGTATCCTGCCCCGAAAGCGACGCAGGATAAGCCTGATGAGAATTTTGCGCCGCACAATCGGGGTTTCCCCCTCCAACACGGGGTATAAAACATACAACATTGTTTGGCATGATTGCGGCACGGCAAGCGCGACCAACCAGGCGCGCTGCCGGCAGCAGCCGTATCGGCGCCACTACAGAACGCCAGAACGGAACCGATAACACGAAGGGATGTGGCCACTTGCCGTGGCGCAGAGCAAGAGGCGTTTGCCACCGGGGGGATCTGAACATGGGCGAACACCCGACAACGGACGAAGACTTCCATCGTCTGGTCGACTCCATCTATGAGTCCGCGCTGGACGTCGCGGCCATGCCCGCCGCCCTTGACCTGTTTTCACGGTACACCTGCACCGTCAGCCCGCGCTACCTGATCTGGGACAAGCTGGCCGGCCATGCCCGCCTCGGCGTGACCCCGCACGGCTGCTTCACCGGCGGTGCCAGCCTGCCGGGAACGCTCGGCGCTTGCCACGGTGCCCGCCCGGCCCCGCTCGACGCAGCCGCGCTGTGCTGCGGCGGCGCGACCGCCACCGATGTCGCGGCGCTGGTCTGCAGCGAACTCGAGCAAGGCATCCGGCTGGTCGAGAACGCCGAAGTCTGCGTGCTGATGAGCGGCACCAACGCCGGCAGCATCAGCACCGGCCAGCGCGAACGGCGCCTGTCGCATGTGATGCCGCACTGGGTGCGCGCGGCGCGCATGCAGCAGCGCAACTTCGAACTGAGCGGGCTGGCCAGCCTGGGCCTGGCCGGGCTCGATACGCTGGACTTCGGCGTGATGGTGCTGCAGGCCGACCTGCGCGTGCGCTACGCCAACAGCTGGGCCGAAGCGCTGGTGCAGGCCGACAGCCACCTGTCGCTGCAGGACGGCGTGCTGCGCGCCCACAGCGACACGCTGCAGGCGGTGCTGCGCAAGCTGCTCGACGGCGCCATGCGCGGCCGCGGCGCCGACGC
This sequence comes from Cupriavidus sp. WGlv3, assembly GCF_023952475.1. Classification (GTDB taxonomy): domain Bacteria; phylum Pseudomonadota; class Gammaproteobacteria; order Burkholderiales; family Burkholderiaceae; genus Cupriavidus; species Cupriavidus phytorum. The sequence continues at coordinate 407,702 of NZ_JALHRX010000004.1, read as the reverse complement.
CGCGTCGGGCTCGTGGATGCATATCACCTCCGGCGGGCAGCCGGTGCCGATCATCGTCACGCCGCTGGTGTCACGCCAGCCGGTGGAGGGCCCGTGGCAGCTGCCGGCGGCGATGCTGCTGCTGGGCAACTCCGAATCGCGCTCGGTGCTGGATGCCGGCGTGCTGACCTCGCTGTTCGGGCTGTCGCGCAAGGAGAGCATCATCGCCATCCGGCTCGCCGCCGGCGAAACCCTCAACGAGATCGCCGAGCGCGAGTTCCTCTCGCCCCATACCGTGCGCGTGCATATCCGCGACACGCTGCGCAAGACCGGCACGCATCGCCAGTCCGAGCTGGTGCGGCTGCTGCACCTGCTGCCCGGCGTCAACCTGGAGCGGGCCGGCATGACTTCGGCGATCCGGCCGCGCACCCCGCGCCCGCGCGCCGCCTGAGCGTCCAGGCTGGTTCCCTGTTTACTGCACCGCGGCCTGCGCCGCCGCCAGGAAGCGTTGCACCTGGCGGTCGCCGTCATCGGGCCGCGCCGCCAGCGCAATGCCGATGCGGCCCGCCGGCCGCGGGCTCGACAAGGGCAGGAAGCGCACGCGCTGGTTGGCGTAGCGCGCCGCCACGCTCGGCACCAGTGCCACGCCCAATCCGCTTTCCACCAGGCTCACCTGGGTCTGCACCTGCACCGCCTCCTGCGTGACGCGCGGCACGAAGCCCGCCTGCTGGCACAGCAGCATTGCCACCGCATGCAGGTTGGGCACCTGCGCCGCCGGATACATGATGAAAGGCTGGTCGGCCAGCGCGCGCAGCGCGATCGCGTCCGCGCGTGCCAGCGGGCTGTCAGCCGGCACCGCGGCGACAAAGACATCGTTCTCCAGCGGCGTCAGCGCGTAGCCGCCGCTGCTCAGGATCGGGAAGCGCACCAGCCCGGCATCGATCTGGTGCTTTTCCAGCCGGTCGAGGATCGCGGCGGTGGTCGATTCATGCAGGATCAGCTCGATCCCGGGATGCGCGGCGCGGAACGCCGGGATCAGCTTGGGCAGCAGCGCATAGGTGGCCGAGCCGATAAAGCCGATGCGCAACGCGCCGCGCTCGCCCTGCCCCGCCGCCATCGCCGCGGCGCGCGCCTGCTGTGCATGGAACAGCGCCCGGCGCGCGTCATGCAGGGCGGCCTCGCCCGCCTGCGTCAGCCGCACCCCGCGCGAGGTGCGCACGAACAGCGCCGTGCCGAGCTGCTCCTCGAGCTTGCGAATTGAAATCGAAAGCGGCGGCTGCGCCATGTGCAACCGTTCGGCGGCGCGGTGGAAATTGCCGGTCTCGGCCAGAGCGACAAACTGCTGCAATTGGCGCAGGTCCATGGTTGCCAATATCCAGGGGATATCGATTGCTAAAAAACTAATATTAGACCAGCCGGTCCCCGCTGATCTACCCTGTGGCCCACAGTACAAAAGACCGGAGACACTATGCTGCCGCTTGCAGGTATCCGCGTGGTCGACCTGTCCACGGTGGTGATGGGGCCGTATGCCAGCCAGTGGCTGGCCGACCTCGGCGCCGAGGTGATCAAGGTCGAGCCGCCCGAAGGCGATTCCACGCGCCGCACCGGGCCCGCCGCCGAACCCGGCATGGCGGCGATCTTCCTCGGCGTCAACCGCGGCAAGCGCAGCGTGGTGCTGGACCTGAAGCAGCCAGCCGCGCAGGCCGCGCTGGAGCGCGTGCTGGACCGCGCCGACGTGCTGATGCACAGCATGCGCCCGCAGAAGCTGGCGGCGCTTGGCCTGGACCCCGACGCGGTGCGGGCGCGCCATCCTGACCTGGTCTTCGTCAGCCTGCTGGGCTTTGCCGAGGACGGTCCCTACGGCGGCCGGCCGGCCTACGACGACATCATCCAGGGCCTGTCGGGCAATGCCGCGCTGATGGCGGCGCAGACCGGCGACAGCCGCTACTTCCCCACCATTGCCGCGGACAAGACCAGCGGGCTGGTGGCGGCGCTGTCGGTATGCGCGGCGCTGGCCGGCCGCGCGCAGCGCCAGGCCGACGGCGGCGCCGGCCATGGCACGCTGGTCGAGGTGCCGATGTTCGAGTCGATGGTGGCGTTCAACCTGGTCGAGCACTTCTACGGCCACCACTTCGAGCCGCCGCGCGGCCCGAGCGGCTATCCGCGCGTGCTGGCGCCATTGCGCCGCCCCTACCGCAGCGCCGACGGCCATGTCTGCATGATGCCGTACACCGATGCGCACTGGCGCGACTTCTTCCACGCCGCCGGGCGCCCCGAGCTGGCTGCCGATGCGCGCTTTGCCGACATCGCCGCCCGCACCGAGCATATCGAGACCCTGTACGAACTGACCGGCGAGATCGTGCAGGCGCACGGCACCGCGCACTGGGTGGCGCTGTGCGAACGGCTGCAGATCCCGGTGGCGCGCATCAACGCGCTCGACGACCTGACGCACGATCCGCACCTGGCCGCCACCGGCTTCTTCGAGACCGCCGACGATCCGGCCATGGGCAAGCTGCGCTTTCCCGGCGCGCCGGTGCGTTTCGACGGCCAGCGCGCGCCGCTGGCGCTGCCGCCGCGGCTGGGCGAGCACACCCGCGCGGTGCTGGCCGGGGCCGGCCTCGCTGAAGAACAGATCGCACAACTGCAACAGAGCGGCGCCGCGCACTGCGCCGCCGCCACGGAGACACCATGACGCATGCCGAACTGCCCCGCCTGGGCCAGGGCTTCTACTGGCAAGACCTGCACCAGGGCCAGGCCTTCCGCACCTTTGCCCGCACCGTGACCGAAACCGACCTGGTCAACTTCATCTCGGTCACCGGCATGGTCGAGGCCATCTTCATCGAAGCCGGCTACGACGGCGGCGCGATCCAGGGCCGGCCGGTGCCGGCGGCGCTGACCTATGCGCTGATCGAGGGCTTCATCCTGCAGACCATGATCCAGGGCACCGGGCTGGCGATGCTGGAGCTGACGCAGCAGATCCACGGCCCGGTGCTGGTCGGCGACACCATCCACGCCACCGTGACCGTGACCGGCATCCGCCCGACCTCGCGCAGCGGCCGCGCCGTGGTGGATTCGCGCATCGAGGTGTTCAACCAGCGCGGCGAACAGGTGATGACCTATACCGCGCGCCGGCTGCTGGCAGGTCGGTGACGCTGCGCGGAATCCAAAGCACGCCTCTGCCATATCAAGCGACAGGACTCAAACGTGACCGCATTGCTTTCCACCTTCAGCCTTACCACCCTGCCTCCCCACGCCGCGGCATTCCGCGCCGAGGTGCGGGCCTTCCTGGACCAGCACATGCCGGCGCTGCCGCCGGAAACGCGGGCGCGCTCGTGGATGGGCTTCGATGCCGGCTTCAGCCGGGCGCTGGCCGCGCGCGGCTGGGTCGGCATCACGCTGCCGGCGCAGTACGGCGGCGCGGGGCTGGACCCGTTTTCGCGCTTCGTGCTGGTCGAAGAACTGCTGGCGTGCGGCGCGCCGGTGTCGGCGCACTGGATTGCCGACCGCCAGAGCGGCCCGCTGATCCTGCGCTACGGCAACGACGCGCAGAAGGCGCGCTACCTCCCCGCGATCAGCCGCGGCGAGGCCTTTTTCTGCATCGGCATGAGCGAGCCCAATTCCGGCTCGGACCTGGCCAGCGTGGCCACGCGCGCGGTGCGCCAGCCGGATGGCAGCTGGCGCCTGAACGGCCGCAAGATCTGGACCACCAATGCCGACCGCTGCCACTTCATGATCGCGCTGGTGCGCACCTCGGGCACGCCGCAGGACCGGCAGGCCGGGCTGTCGCAGTTCATCGTCGACCTGCAAGCGCCGGGCGTCACGGTGCGGCCGATCCGCGACCTGGCCGGCGATGCGCACTTCTCGGAAGTGAGCTTCGACGACGTGGCGCTGGCCGCGGATGCGCTGGTCGGCAACGAAGGCAGCGGCTGGGAGCAGGTCAACGCCGAGCTGGCGTTCGAGCGCAGCGGCCCGGAGCGGCTGTATTCCAGCGTGGTGCTGCTCGACACCTGGCTCGACGCCCTGCGCCGCCTGCCGCCGGCGCGGCGCGACACCGTCACCGCCGGCCGCCTCGCCGGCCACCTGGCGGTGCTGCGCGCGATGTCGCTGGCGGTCACGGCGCGGCTGGCCGCGGGCGAAAGCCCGGTGGTGGAGGCCGCGCTGGTGAAGGACCTGGGCACCACCTTCGAGCAATCGGTGCCGGCCCTGGTGGAAGCCGCGCTCGGCGACGAACCGGCACTCGCGGCCGACGGAGCGCTGTACCGCACCCTGGCCTATGTGACGCAGATCGCGCCGTCGTACTCGCTGCGCGGCGGCACCCGCGAAATCCTGCGCGGCATGATCGCGCGCGGACTGGGCCTGCGCTGATCCGCTCCCGTCGACCGCCATCCTGAACGAGATTGCCCATGCATAACGCCTACTCCGATGCCCTCGATGCGCTGCTGCGCGACTGCTGCACGCCCGCCACGGTGCGCGCGCTGGAATTGCAGGCCAATCCGCAGCCGCTATGGCAGCCGCTATGGCAAGCGCTGCAAGACAGCGGCTTCGCCGACTGCCTGTTGCCCGAATCCGCCGGCGGCGCCGCGCTGCCGCTGCAAGAACTGGCGCCGGTGCTGTTCGTGACCGGCCGCCACGCCCTGCCGCTGCCGCTGGCGCAGACCGTTTTTGCGCGCGCGCTGCTGCATGCCGGCGGCGTCGCGCTGCCAGACGGCCCGATCGCGCTGGCAAGCTTCGACGACGGCGCCGCCGCCACGCTGGTGGCGGACGCCCGCCATGCGCAGTGGTTCCTGCTGCAGGACGGCGAGCGCTGCCTGCTGCTGCCCGCCGCGGCGGCGCGCGCCGAGGCCACCGGTGCGCACGGCGACCTGACGCTGCGCGTGCCGCGCCCGGACGCCGCCGCGCCCGCGGCATTCCAGCTCCCGGCCGGCACCGTGCGCACGCTGGGCGCCTGCCTGCACGCGGCGCAACTGGCCGGCGCGCTGTCGCATGTGCTCGACGTGACGCTGCAGTACGCCAACGACCGCCAGCAGTTCGGCCGCGCCATCGGCAAGTTCCAGGCAATCCAGCACCAGGTCAGCGAAATGGCCGAGCATGTCGCCGCCGCGCGGGTGGCCGCGCAGCTGGCCTGCGACAGCGGCGGCGCCACGCCTGACCGCCTGCGCGCGGCGATCGGCAAGCTGCGCGCCAGCGACGCGGTCACGCCGGTGGCCGCGATCGCCCATGCCGTGCACGGCGCGATCGGCATTACCGAGGAATATGACCTGCAACTCTATACGCGCCGGCTGCATGCGTGGCGCGTGGCGGACGGATCGGAACGCTGGTGGAGCCGCGTGCTGGGTGAAGCGGTCTGTGCCAGCGACGGCCGCAAGGCGGTGGAACTGGTGCGCGACTGGTGCGAACCGGCGCCCGCCGCCTGAAGCGGCGGGGCCAGCGGCGCCGCTTCAGGCGGCCAGGCTCAGCCCGCTGCCGTGCGGGCGACGGTGGCGGCGCTCAGGCTTGCATTCGTACTTGAGCTCGGTGCGGCCGTCTTCATAGGCCACCTCCAGCCGTACGGTAAAGCCCCATAGCCGGGTCACGTGCCGCACCACTTCATCGAAGTTGTGCGCCAGCGGACGCCGGTCGTTCTGCAGGTGGCGCAGCGTCAGCGAGCGGTCGCCGCCGACATCGACGTTGGTGACCTGGATGTTGGGCTCCATGCTGGACAGGTCGTACTGCGCCGCCATCAACTGGCGGATGGCGCGGTAGCCCTCGTCGTCATGGATCGCGGTGACGCGCAGCTTGCCCTCGCGGTCATCGTCCAGCACCGAGAACAGCTTCAGCTCGCGGATCACGCGCGGCGACAGGAACTGCAGCAGGAAGCTCTCGTCCTTGAAGTTGCGCATGGCGAAGTCCAGCGTCTTGCGCCAGTCGGTGCCGGCGATCTCGGGCGCCCAGCGGTAGTCTTCGTCGGTCGGGCTCTCGCACATGCGGCGCAGGTCCTGGAACATCAGGAAGCCCACCGTGTAGGGGTTCATGCCGCTGTAGTAGGGGCTGTGGTACGGCGGCTGGTAGATGACGTTGGTGTGCGCCTGCAGCAGCTCCATCATGAACGCGTCGTTGACCAGTTTTTCCTCGTACAGCTGGTTGATGATGGTGTAGTGCCAGAACGTGGCCCAGCCTTCGTTCATCACCTTGGTCTGGCGCTGCGGATAGAAGTATTGCGCGATCTTGCGCACGATGCGCACGATCTCGCGCTGCCACGGTGCCAGCTTGGGCGCGTTCTTCTCGATGAAATACAGCAGGTTCTCCTGCGGCTCGGGCGGGAATGGCACATCCGGCTCGGGCGTGTCGTCGTCCGACGCCAGCGCGTGCGGCCGGTGCTTGGGCAGCGTGCGCCACAGGTCGTTGACCTGCATCTGCAGGTAGTTCTCGCGGTCGGCCTGACGGGCCTTTTCCTCGGTGATCGACAGCTTCTTGGGCCGCTTGTAGCGGTCCACGCCGTAGTTCTGCAGCGCGTGGCAGGAGTCCAGCAGCAGCTCCACCTCCTGCTCGCCGTAGCGCTGCTCGCACTCGGCCACATAGTTCTTGGCGAACAGCAGGTAGTCGACGATGGCGTCGGCGTTGGTCCAGGTACGGAACAGGTAGTTGCCCTTGAAGAAGGAATTGTGGCCGTAGCAGGCATGCGCGATCGTCAGCGCCTGCATCGGCATGGTGTTCTCCTCCATCAGGTAGGCGATGCAGGGATTGGAGTTGATGACGATCTCGTAGGCCAGCCCCATGTGCCCGCGCTGGTAGCTGCGCTCCGACGCCAGGAAATGCTTGCCGTAGGACCAGTGGCTGTAGCCTACCGGCAATCCCGCCGACGCGTAGGCGTCGAGCATCTGCTCCGCGGTGATGATCTCGATCTGATTGGGATAGGTATCCAGGCCGAATTCGCCGGCGATGCGAGAAATCTCGCGGTCATACCGGTTGATCAGCTCGAAGGTCCATTCCGAACCCGTGGACAGATAAGCCATCTTCGCCCCTTTTGTCCGGGCAAGACAGGCAGGCCGGTGCTGACGGCGCGGGCGCGCCGCCAGGTCCCCTGTCTTGCCAATATTGCCTTCTTCACCGCGGCTTGCCGGTCATTGCCGCCAATGTCCGGCCCAGCACTGATTATGCCGCGCGTTTCTGGAACAGGTCGTGCAGCACCGGATAGATCTCGTCCGCGCCGATGATGCGCTGCATCGCAAAGTGATCGAACTGGCTCTTCACCGTCAGATACTCTTCCCAGAGGTTCTGCGGCTCTTCCGACGCTACCTCCACATAGGCGTAATACTGCACCAGCGGCAGGATCGACTCGCGCAGCAGCCGCCCGCACAGCTCGGAATCGCCGGCCCAGTTATCCCCGTCCGAGGCCTGCGCGCAATAGATGTTCCACTGGCTGGGCGGATAGCGGTCATGGATGACCTCCACCATCAGCTTCAGCGCGCTCGACACGACGGTGCCGCCGGACTCGCGCGAGTGGAAGAAATCTTCCTCTTCGACTTCCTTCGCCACGGTGTGATGGCGGATAAACACCACATCGATGCGCTCGTAGTTGCGCTTCAGGAACAGGTACAGCAGCATGAAGAAGCGCTTGGCCAGGTCCTTGCGGCTCTCGTCCATCGAGCCGGACACGTCCATCAGGCAGAACATCACCGCCTGGGCCTGCGGACGCTTCTTCAGCACGCGGTTGTTGTAGCGCAGGTCGAGCTTCTCGATAAAGGGAACGCGATCGATGCAGGCGCGCAGGTGCCGCATCTTCTCCATCAGCTCGAGCGTGCCTTCGGCATACGGTCCGTCCTGCTCCAGCGCCTCGGCATAGGCCAGCTCCAGCTGGCGCAGGCGCTTCTGGTAAGGGCTGGACAAGGCGATGCGCCGCCCCAGCGAACTGCGCATGGTGCGCAGGATCGACAGGTTGGACGGGGTGCCGTCGATGGAAAAGCCGGCGCGCACCTTGCGCACCTCGGCAATCTTGGCGAGGTGGCGCTTGGCCAGGTCCGGCAGCGCCATGTCCTCGAAGAAGAAATTGAGGAAGTCCTCGCGCGACAGCGTGAAGACGAAATCGTCCTCGCCCTCGCCGCTGTCACTGGCGCGCGAACCGGTCCCGCCGCCGCCCTGCTGCTGGCGGTCGAAGGAATCACCCTTGACGAACTTCTTGTTGCCAGGGTGAATCCACTCGCGCCGCCCGCCCGGGCCGTGGTGGAAGATGGGTTCGCTGATGTCCTTGACCGGAATGGACACCTGCCCGCTCTGCTCGATGTCCATGATCTTCCGGCCGGACACCGCCTTTGCCACCGCTTGCCGGATCTGCTCGCGGTAGCGCTTGATGAAGCGTTGCTGGTTGACGGCACTCTTGTTGCCGCCGTTTTCGCGCCGATCGATGACCGTAGCCATATGTTGCCCTCGTTGAGAGACCCGTTCCGCGGCGCCGTTACGATGACTTTCTTACGCGCAGATACCACTCCACCAACAGTCTCACTTGCTTGGGCGTGTACCCCTTCTCGACCATGCGGTTGACGAAGTTCTCGTGCTTGTCCTGGTCTTCGCGCGAAGACTTGGCATTGAACGAGATCACCGGCAGCAGGTCCTCCGTGGTGGAGAACATGCGCTTCTCGATCACCATCCGCAGCTTTTCATAGCTGGTCCAGACCGGGTTCTTGCCACCGTTGTTGGCCCGCGCCCGCAGCACGAAGTTGACGATCTCGTTGCGGAAGTCCTTCGGGTTCGAGATACCCGCGGGCTTTTCCACTTTCTCGAGCTCGTCGTTCAGCGCGTTGCGGTCGAGGATTTCGCCGGTGTTGGGATCGCGGTACTCCTGGTCCTGGATCCACAGGTCGGCGAACACCACATAGCGGTCGAAGATGTTCTGCCCGTACTCCGAATACGATTCCAGGTAAGCGGTCTGGATCTCCTTGCCGATGAACTCCACGAACGGCGTGGTCAGGTACTCCTTGATATACGACAGCAGCTTGGCCTCCTGCTCCGGCGGGAACTGCTCGCGCTCGATCTGCTGCTCGAGCACGTACAGCAGGTGCACCGGGTTGGCCGCCACTTCGGTGTTGTCGAAGTTGAAGACCTTGGACAGGACCTTGAAGGCGAAGCGCGTCGACAGCCCGTTCATGCCCTCGTCGATGCCGGCGTAGTCGCGGTATTCCTGGTACGACTTCGCCTTCGGATCCACGTCCTTCAGGCTCTCGCCATCGTAGACGCGCATCTTCGAGAAGATGTTGGAATTCTCCGGCTCCTTGATGCGCGTGAGCACGGCGAACTGCGCCATCATCTTCAGCGTGTTGGGCGCGCACGGCGCGGCCGACAGCGAACTGCTGCGCAACAGCTTGTCGTAGATCTTGACCTCGTCGGACACGCGCAGGCAGTACGGCACCTTGACGATATAGATCCGGTCGAGGAAGGCCTCGTTGTTCTTGTCCGCCTTGAAGGTCTGCCACTCGGCCTCGTTCGAGTGCGCCAGGATGACGCCGTCGAACGGGATCGCGCCAAAGCCTTCCGTGCCCTTGTAGTTGCCCTCCTGGGTCGCGGTCAGCAGCGGGTGCAGCACCTTGATCGGCGCCTTGAACATTTCGACGAACTCGAGCAGGCCGCGGTTGGCCAGGCACAGGCCGCCGGAATACGAGTACGCGTCCGGGTCGTCCTGCGGGAAGTCCTCGAGCTTGCGGATGTCTACCTTGCCCACCAGCGACGAGATGTCCTGGTTGTTCTCGTCGCCCGGCTCGGTCTTCGAGATCGCGATCTGCGACAGCACCGACGGGCGCAGCTTCACCACCTTGAACTTGGTGATGTCGCCGTTGAACTCGTGCAGGCGCTTCACTGCCCATGGCGAGGCAATGGTATTGAGATAGCGCAGCGGGATGCCGTAGTCCTCTTCCAGGATCTTGCCGTCTTCTTCCGGCGAGAACAGACCCAGCGGTGACTCGTGGATGGGCGAACCCTTCAGCGCGTAGATGGGGATCTGTTCCATCAACGCCTTCAGCTTTTCCGCGAGCGAGGACTTGCCGCCGCCGGGAGGCCCGAGCAGATACAGGATCTGCTTGCGCTCTTCCAGGCCCTGCGCCGCGTGCTTGAAGAACGAGACGATCTGCTCGATCGTGTCCTCCATGCCGTAGAAGTCGCGGAAGGCCGGATAGATGCGAATGACCTTGTTGAAGAACAGGCGGGACAGCCTGGGATCATGGTGGGTATCCACCAGCTCAGGCTGACCGATCGCGGCGAGCATGCGTTCGGCAGCGGTCGCGTAGGCAGTCGGATCCTTCTTGCAGATCTCCAGGTATTCCTGGATGCTGTATTCCTCTTCCTTGCGAGCTTCGAACCGCGTAGCGTAATGGCCAAAAATGTCCATACCTCACTCCCGTCAGAGTTCACGTCCGAGGCGTAGGTAGTGCTACCCCCAAGGCTTCGCGCAACGTTCGCGGTACACCACCCCGGCCTGGCGACCTGTCATGTTGCGAAGTCTTTACTTCATCATAGTCAAATAACGGCGATGGTGGAGTCCGAGTTGACGAATCTTGCATCGATGCAACGGGTGTTTCGTTGCTGCATTTCCCGCTGCATTCCTGCCGGATTTCGCTGTCAGCTTTTGGCTGATCCCACTCGGCTTCGCCTCCGCGCGCGACGGGCCATTGACCATGCTTGTGACACACCTTACACCTTTCCCGCCATCCGTGCACATCCGGTTTTGTAACCATAAGCACGAAAGCCGGCACAGGTGCCGGCTTTCATTTTTGCGCATGTCGTCAGGCGTTTTGCGACGTCTCGCGCTGCCTGCGCGCACTAGCACACAGACAGTGCTGATAGCGCAGCGCCTGCGTTGACGGGCTCAGAGCGTGCGTGCGACCAGCTCCTTCATGATCTCGTTGGAGCCGCCGAAGATCTTGCTGACGCGTGCGTTCGCGTACATGCGCGCGATCGGGTATTCCAGCATGTAGCCATAGCCCCCGTGCAACTGCAGGCACTCGTCGATGACCTGGCAGTTCTGTTGGGTGCACCACCATTTGGCCATCGCCGCGGTCGCCGCGTCGAGCTGGCCGTCCATCAGGCGCTGCATGCAGTCGTCGACGAAGGTCGCGGCGATGGTGGCCACGGTCTTGCATTCGGCCAGCTTGAAACGGGTGTTCTGCAGGTCGCCGAGGGGCTGGCCGAACACCTTGCGCTGGCGCACGTAGTCGGTGGTCAGCTCGATCGCGCGCTGCATGGTGGCGACCGCGCCCAGCGCAATGATCATGCGCTCCTGCGGCAGCTGCTGCATCAGCTGGTAAAAGCCCTGCCCTTCCTGCGTGCCGAGCAGGTTGTCGCATGGCACCAGCACGTCGTCGAAGAACAGCTCGGCGGTGTCCTGGCCCTTCTGCCCGATCTTTTCCAGGATGCGGCCGCGGCGGAAGCCCGGCAGGTCGCGGGTTTCCACCATGACCAGCGACACGCCGCGCGAGCCGGCCTCCGGATCGGTCTTGGCCACCACGCAGATCAGGTCGGCGTGGTAGCCGTTGGTGATGAAGGTCTTGGCGCCGTTGATGCGATAGCAGTCTCCGTCCGCGGTTGGTTCCCGCAGCGCGCGGGTGCGTATCGCTTTGAGGTCGGAACCGGCGCCGGGTTCCGACATCGCGATGGCGGCCACCAGTTCGCCGCTGGCCATCTGCGGCAGCCACTTTTGCTTCTGCGCTTCGGTGCCGTAGCGCAGCAGGTAATGCGCCACGATGCCGCTGTGCACGTTGTTGCCCAGGCTGGTGCAGACCGCGCGCGACATCTCCTGGGTGATGATGGCCTCGTGGGCGAAGGTGCCGCCGCCGCCGCCGTATTCCTCGGGGATGCTGGCGCACAGCAGCCCGATCTGGCCGGCGCGGCGCCACATGTCGCGGTCAATGTAGCCTTGTTCGGCCCAGCGCGCCTCGTTGGGGGCGAGTTCGCGCTCGACGAAGCGGCGCACGGTGTCCTGGAACATTTCCAGCTCTTCGTTCATCCAGGGGGTCTGGCGTGCGGCGGGCGCCGCGTTCTGGTCTTGGGATCCCATAAGTCGTACCGGTATCAGGGTAAACGTGAACAATGAAGCGGCAGGCGTCGGACGATGCCGGATACCTGCCTATATAAATAAGGGCGAAAACAAGGGGGTGACCGATGCTGCGGGCAGCAAGCCCCGCCGGCCCCTCAGTCCGGCCAGCGGTAGCGCAGCGGCTGCTTGGCCATGAAGCGATCGGCGGCCTCGCGGCGGTAGCCGGTGGAGAAGGCGATGCCCTGCGCGTCCGCCTCCATCGCCAGCATGGTGCTCAGGTCCTGTCCCAGCGACGCATTGAGCGCCTGCTTGGTCAGGCTGACCGCCACCGGCGAGGCCTCGGTGAACGCCTGCGCGAGCGCCCGGGCGCGCGCCTGCAGGCCGTCGGCGGGCACGATTTCCATGACGATGCCAAGGTCTTGCGCGGCCTGCGCATCGAGCTCGCGCATCGAGAACATCAGCGCCTTGGCCCGCTGCAGGCCGATCATGCGCGGCAGCGTGTAGAACACGCCACAGTCAGGCACCAGCCCCATGCGCAGGAACGGCAGCCCGAAGCGCGCGCGCGGCGTGGCCAGGATGATGTCCGCCGTCAGCGCCAGACTGAAGCCTGCGCCATAGGCGGCCCCATCGACCGCGGCGATGACCGGCACGTCCAGCTGGATCAGGTCTTCCAGCCAGCCGTGCAGCTTGCGCAGGCGCCTGCGGCCCTGCTCGGCGCTGATCTCGACCTGCATCGAGCTGATGTCGCCGCCCGACGAGAAATCGGTGCCAGCGGCGGTCAGGATCAGCGCGCGCACGCTGTCGTCGTCCCGTATCCCGCGAATCACTTCGCCGATCTCCTCGCGCATCTGCAGCGACAGCGCGTTCTTGCGCGCCGGCGCGTCCAGTGTCAGCGTGGCGACGCCGTCCTCCAGGGCAAAACGGATGGTTTCCATGGCTTGGGCTCCGCGATGGTGTCAGTCCAGCTGGATGTTGGCGTCGCGCACGATCCTGGCCCACTTGGGCGTGTCGCCGGCGACCACGGCAGCCAGTTCCTGCGGCGTCGAGCCGACCGGCTGCAAACCCATGCCGGCCAGCTTTGCCGTCACTTCGGGCAGCCGCACGATGCGCGCGGTTTCGGCGGCCAGTTTTGCCGTCACGTCCCTGGGCGCGTTGCCGGGCAGGAACAGCCCGAACCAGCCATTGGGCTCGAACCCCGCCAGGCCCAGCTCGGAGAAGGTCGGCACATTGGGCAGCGCCTTGTAGCGCTGGGTCCCGGTGATGCCCAGGATCTTGAACTTGCCGCTGGTCAGGTAGGGGTTGGCCGAGGTCACGTCGACGAAGGCGCTGTCCACCTGGCCGCCCAGCAGGTCGCTCATCAGCGGCGCCGCGCCCTTGTACGGGATATGGGCGATCTCGATGCCGGCCTGCTGCCGCAGCAGTTCGCCGTGCAGGTGCGACGAGGTGCCGTTGCCGTACGAGCCATAGCTGAGCTTGCCGGACCTGGCCAGCGCCAGGAACTCGCGCATGGTGCTGGCCGGCACGCGGTTGGGCACCACGAACAGGTCGGACGACTTGGCGATCAGCGACACCGGGGTGAAGTCCCTGGCGACGTCGTACGGGGTGCGCTTGTACAGCGCCGGCGACTGGATCAGCGCGGTGATCGCCAGCAGCAGGGTGTAGCCGTCGGCCGGCGCCTTGGCGACGGTGTCGTTGCCCAGCATGCCGCTGGCACCGGGCTTGTTTTCGACCACCACCGGCTGGCCCAGGCTTTCGGCCAGGCGCTGGCCAATCAGCCGCCCCACGGTATCGGTGCCGCCGCCGGCCGGGTATGGCACGATCAGCCGGATCGGCTTGGCGGGATACGGCTGCTGGGCGAAAGCCTGCCCCGCGCCGCCAAGGATGGCCGCGCCGGCCAGGGTGCCGGCCTGCGCCAGCCAGTTGCGTCTGCTCTGCTGCATGGTGTCTCTCTCTTTGCTGCTCGGGTTGCTGCGCGGGGCGGCATCACCGCTACGCTCAGGCGCCCGGTTGGTTCGCCTGCATCTCGCGCTCCTGCAGCGCGCGCCACAGGATCTTGCCGGTGGCCGACTTGGGCAGCGCCTCGACCACGTCGACGATGCGCGGCACCTTGTACGCCGCCATATGCTCGCGGCACCAGGCCATGATGCGTTCGGGGTCGGCCTCGGCCGTGCCGCGCGCGTCGGGGCGCAGCGCCACCACCGCCTTGACGGTTTCGCCGCGGCGCTCATCGCGCGCCGCGATCACGCAGGCCTCGTGGATGGCGGGGTGGCCGTACAGCATGTTCTCCACCTCGGCCGGCCAGACCTTGTAGCCGGACGCGTTGATCATGCGCTTGAGGCGGTCGCGCATGAAGAAGTAGCCCTCCTCGTCCATGAAGCCCAGGTCGCCGGTGCGCAGGAAGCGCTTGCCGTCGAGCTCGATGAAAGTGGCGGCGTTGGCGTCTTCGTTGTGCCAGTAGCCCTGCATCACCTGGCCGCCGTGGACCACGATCTCGCCGGTCTCGCCGTGCGGCAGTTCGCGCAGCGTTTCGGGGTCGACCACGCGCGCGTCCACGCCGAAGGTGGCGATGCCCAGGCATTCGCGCTTGGGCTGGTTGCGCGGGTTCGACAGGATGAAGGCCGCGGTCTCGGTCATGCCGTAGGCCTCGACATAGGGCAGGCCAAAGCGCTGCTGCAGCATGTTGGCCACCGCTTCCGGCATGGCCGCGCCGCCGCCGCCGACGTAGGCCAGGCTGGACAGGTCGCGCGCGTCGATGCCGGGCTGGGAGAAGAAGTCCACCATCATCGCCGGCGGCGCGCCCCACACCGAGACGCGGTAGCGCTCGATCAGGTCCGCCGCCAGCGCGCGGTCCCAGCGCGGCATCAGCACCACCGTCGCGCCCAGGTAGAGCGGCGAGTTCATGCAGTTCTGCATGCCCAGCAGGTGGAACATCGGCGCCACCGCCAGCACCACCGATTCGGGCGAGCCGCCGCGCCAGATCACCGAGCCGGCGGCCGCGGTCATCAGCGTGCCGTGGGTATGCATGCAGCCCTTGGGATTGCCGGTGGTGCCCGAGGTATAGGCCAGCATGCACAGCGTGTCCTGGCCGGCCTGGTGCGGCAGCGGCCGGTGTCCGGCGCGGCTGGCGGTGTCCCACGCCACCGGCATCGCGCCGGAGGGAGCGGCCTGCGGCGCGGGCGGCGCTTCGCGCAGCCAGGCCGGCACCCGCAAGCCGCCGTCGTCGCGCAGCATGCCCGCGTAGTCGTGCAGGATCACGTGGCGCAGCGCGGGACCGTGCAGCGGCGCCATGCGCGAGTACAGCTCGCTGCCGGCGAATGCGGCGACCGCGCCGCTGTCCTGCACCACGTGGGCAAGCTCGGCTTCCAGCCACATCGGGTTGGCGGGAACGACCACGCCTTCGGCGCGCAGGATGGCGTAATAGGCAATGATGAACTGCGGGCAGTTCTGGCTGAACAGCACCACGCGGTCGCCGGGCTGGATGCCGCAGGCGTGCTGCAGGTAGCCGGCCATCCGTTCGATCTCGTCGCGCAACTCGCCATACGAGATCGCGGTGCCGAAGTACTGGATCGCGGTCTTGTCCGGATAGCGCTGCGCCGCGACCTCGACGTTGTAGAACAGGCTGGTGCGCGGCGTATGCAGCGTCGCCGGCAGGCCGGGCGGCCAGGCGGGGGAACGGAACGGCGGGGTGGTGCGTGTGGCAGGCTTCATTGCAGCAATTGGTGGGTCAGATGCAGGTCAGATACAGCTCAAACGGAGAAGGACTCAATCCAGGCGGATATTGCGCGTGCGGATCACCTTGCCCCAGCGCACGTAGTCGGCCTGGATGGTCTGGGCGAAGGCATCCGGCGTGCTGCCGGTCAGGATCACGCCAAGCTCGTTCATGCGCTTGCGCACGTCAGGCTGGGCCAGCACGCGGTTGACGTCGGCGGAGAACTTCTCGACGATCGGGCGCGGCGTGGCGGCCGGCAGCAGCAGGCCGAACCAGCCCATCGCGTCCATGCCCTCGATGCCGGCCTCGCGGAAAGTGGGCACGTCCGGCAGTTGCGGCGCGCGCGCGGGTCCGGTCACCGCCAGCGCGCGCAGGCGGCCGGTGGCGACATGGGGCTTGGCGCCCATCACCGAGATCACCGCGGCCGGCACCTGGCCGCCGAGCAGGTCGTTCAGTTCCGGCGCCTCGCCCTTGTAGGAGACGTGGAGCATGTCGATCCTGGCGGCGTCGTTGAAGACTTCGCCATACAGGTGGCCGCTGGAGCCCGCGCCAAACGAGCCATAGGAGAACTGCTTGGGCTTGGTGCGCACCAGCGCGATAAAGTCCTTCAGGTTGGTGGCCGGCACGGCATTGGTATTGACCGCGAACACGAGATTGGTGGTGCCGAGCTCGGAGACGGCGGCAAAATCCTTCACCGGGTCGTACGGTGCGCGCGCATACAGGCTCGGCGCCTGCACCAGCGGCGTGATCGTCAGCAGCGCGGTATGGCCGTCGGCCTCGGCGCGGGCGACCACTTCGGCGCCCAGCATGCCGCTGGCGCCCGGGCGGTTCTCCACCACCACCGGTCGCTTCCACTGCTTGCCCAGGCCCTCGGCCAGCGCGCGCGCCAGCACGTCGGTGGCCCCGCCGGCGGGGAACGGCACCACCATGCGCACGGTGCGTGCCGGGAAATCAGCCTGGGCGTGGGCCACGCCCGCGCCCAGCATGCCGGCTGCCAGTCCGCTCCACGCCAGCAATCCGGCGCCCAGGTAGCCGAGGGTACGGCGACGCGGACTACGCTCCCCACTACGACGATCTGCCTGCATGTGCTGTCTCCTTTGGTTTTTCCGTGGGCGGGCACGGGCTTTTTGCCGCGTTGCGGGATCCGCCCGGGCCGGTGGGCCGGCCTTGTAGAGGTACTTGCCGGAGAGTGCGCGATGCTGCGGTGCGTGGACAATGACCAGACGCGCCAAAATGATTGGCCGAATCGCTCAGGCGGAAGGCAGGCTTTGGCAAATCCCGATTGTGCGGCGCCGCGCGGGCTTGCTAAGGTGGCGCCATGATGTGGCCAGAGGGCTGAAAGGCCTGGAGAGGCCGGCACCGGCGCGTCGCCGTGACGAGGAGACCCATGCAAACAGCCGTTCTGCCATCGCTGCGCCCGCCGATGCCGGGCCAGCCGCACCTTGCCGGCCACGCGCTGCCGGGGGCGCGCCTGCGCGAAGCCGGCGGCCCCTCAGCTTCGGGCGCGACAGTGGAACCAGCCGCGCCGGCTCGCCACACCATCGCCATCCAGCATGTGACGCATATCCTGCAGGGAGCGCGGCGGCTCGGCTACGACATCGATGCGCTGCTGCGCCGCGCCGACATCTCGCCGGCCCTGCTGGCCTCGCCCAGCGCGCGCGTGACGCAGGGCCAGTATGCGGCACTGATCCGCACGCTGCGCCGGGTCATGCGCGATGAGCTGTGGGGCCTGCTGGAGCGGCCCGTGACGCCCGGCGTGTTCGCGCAGGTGTGCCGCAGCCTGGTCCATTGCGCCACGCTCGAGGACGCCATCCGCACCGGGCTGCGCCTGTACCGCCAGCATATCGACGCCTTCGCGCCGCGCCTGCATGTAGGCGCCGACGGCAACACCGCGGC
This sequence comes from Cupriavidus sp. WGlv3, assembly GCF_023952475.1. GTDB lineage: Bacteria > Pseudomonadota > Gammaproteobacteria > Burkholderiales > Burkholderiaceae > Cupriavidus > Cupriavidus phytorum. The sequence continues at coordinate 390,120 of NZ_JALHRX010000004.1, read as the reverse complement.
GGTGGTGCTGCATCCGCGCGCGCCCGCGTCGGCGTGCCGCAGCTTTGCCGAATCGACCTTTGTGTTCCATGCCTATGCGCTGGTCAGCTGGCTGGTGGCCGGGCAGATCCCGCTGACGCGGGTCGACCTGAGCGCCGCCGCGTCGCAGGGGCGCACCGACACCGAGCGCGTATTCAAGGCCGCGGTCAGCTACGGCCAGCCCGTCACCGCGCTGCACTTCGACGCCGCCTCGCTGCGCCTGCCGGTGATGCAGGACGCCGCCAGCCTGCGCGACTTCCTGCGCGAGACCCCGCGCAACCTGCTGATCCGCTACCGCGACAACAGCTGCCTGGCGGAACGCATCCGGCAGCACCTGCGCTCGCACCTGGACCACGAACTGCCGTCGCTGGAGCAGATGGCGCAGCTGCTGCGGCTGACGCCGCAGACCCTGCGCCGCCGCCTGCGCGACGAGGGCCGCGGCTACCAGAGCATCAAGGACAGCCTGCGGCGCGACGTGGCCATCGGCATGATGGAGCGCCCCGGCATGACGCTGCAGGACGTGGCGCTGCGGCTCGGCTTTTCCGAGCCGAGCACGTTCCACCGCGCCTTCAAGAAATGGACCGGCGTGGCGCCGGGGGAATACCGGATGCGCGGGATGCGCAAGGAAGGCGTGCCGGCGGCCTAGCCGGCGATCGCGCAGCCGCCGGCTTACTCGAGCCGGATCTCGCCGTCGAAGCGCGCCTGCAGCTTCACCGCCGCCAGCTCCAGCGTCACCGACACCGGCAGGTGTTCGTTGCCGGCCAGCGTGCCGTCGGCCACGGCCCTGGCGATGGCCTGCTCGATCTCGCGCTGGGAATTCACGCCAACCACCTTCAGGAACTTGCGGATGCTGAGGTTGAAGGTCTCTTCGTCCATGGCTGTCTCCGGGAAGGAAGCGGCATGCTGCCGCTATCCGGACAGCCTACGCCAGTGACGGCATCCGTGCAGCGGCGCGCCGGGAGCACCATGCTGCCCGACGCGCCTGCGCTTAGACCACGCCCTGCTCGCGCAGCCGGGCGATACGCTCGCCAGACAGGCCCAGCACCGTCTCCAGCACCTGCTCGGTATGCTGGCCCAGCCGCGGCGGCGGCGCATCGTACTGCACCGGGGTGGCCGACAGCCGCAGCGGGCTCTTGACGGTCGGACACAGGCTGCCGTCGTCGCGCACCAGGTCGACCTGCAGCTCGCGATGCCGTACCTGCGAATCTTCCAACACCTGGCCGTAGTCGTTGATCGGCCCGCAGGGGATGCCCTGCGCTTCCAGCGCCTGCACCCAGTGCGCGGTCGGCCGCGTGCGCATATGCGCCTCGAGCAGCGGCACCAGCGTGTCGCGATGGATGATGCGGCCGGGGCCGGTGGCAAAGCGCTCGTCGGCGGCCAGGTCGGGACGCTCGACACCGCGGCAATACGCCTGCCACTGCCCGTCGTTGCCGGCCGCGACGATCATGTAGCCGTCGGCGGTGGCGAACACATGGTAGGGCACCATGTTGGCGTGCGCGTTGCCGTAGCGCGGCATGGCCTGGCCGGTGACGCGCTGCGCAATGATGGGCGTGGCGCCGACCGCCACCACCGCGTCGAGCAGCGCCATGTCGATATGCTGGCCCTCGCCGGTGCGTTCGGCATGGCGCAGCGCGGCCAGCACGGCCACGGTGGCGTACATGCCGGTCAGCATGTCGACCACCGCCACGCCCACCTTCTGCGGCCCGCCGCCGGGCAGGTCGTCGCGCTCGCCGGTGACGCTCATCAGGCCGCCCAGGCCCTGGAAGATGAAGTCGTAGCCGGGCTTGTGCGCGCTCGGCCCGGTCTGGCCATAGCCCGTGATCGAACAGTAGACCAGCGCCGGGTTGACCGCCTTCAGGCTGTCATAGTCCAGCCCGTAGCGCTTCAGGTCGCCGACCTTGTAGTTCTCCAGCACGATCTGCGACTTCGCGGCCAGCTCGCGCACGATCTGCTGCCCTTGCGGGCTGGCGATATCGAGCGTGACCGACTGCTTGCCGCGGTTGGCGCCGGCAAAGTAGGTGGCGTCGCGCGACGGCTGCCCGTCCGCGCCGGGCAGCCACGGCGGCCCCCACGAACGGGTATCGTCGCCGGCGCCGGGGCGCTCCACCTTGATCACCTCGGCGCCCAGGTCCGCCAGGTTCTGCGCGCACCACGGGCCGGCCAGGATGCGCGACAGGTCCAGCACGCGCACGCCGGCAAGCGCGCCGCGCGCCGGGGCTTGGCCGCCCGTCATCAGATCGGGTCCCAGCTGATCACGTCGGGCGAGCGCTCCAGCTTGAAGAAGCTGCTGCGCATCGCCGGCATTGCGACCTCGCCCACCGACTCCGGCGTCCAGCCCTCGCTCATATGGACCGAGCGCACCGGGCGCGGCTGGCTCATCAGGATGATCTCGTTGGCGCGCACCGCGAAGATCTGGCCGTTGACCTCGCTCGCCGCCGGGCTGGCCAGGTAGATTGCGACCGGGCCGATCTTGCCGGCTTCCATCTTCTGCAGCTTGGCCACGCGCGCCTTTTCTTCCGGCGTCTCGGCCGGGATCGAGCTGGTCATGCGGCTCCACGCGAACGGCGCGATGCAGTTCGAGCGCACGTTGAAGCGCTGCATGTCGAGCGCGATCGACTTCGACAGCGCGGCGATGCCCAGCTTGGCCGCCGAATAGTTGGCCTGGCCCAGGTTGCCGATCAGGCCAGAGGTGGAGGTCATGTGCACGTAGGCGCCGCTCTCCTGGTCCTTGAAGTAGTTGGCCGCGGCGCGGCTGACGAAGAAGGTGCCGTTCAGGTGCACGTCGATCACCGAGCGCCATTCTTCCTCGTTCATCTTGAAGAACATGCGGTCGCGCAGGTTGCCGGCGTTGTTGACCACGGCGTCGATGCGGCCGAAGCTATCCAGCGCGCATTGCACGATGGCGTTGGCGCCGGCCCAGGTCGACACGCTGTCGGTGCTGGCCACGGCCTCGCCGCCGGCGGCGCGGATTTCCTCGACCACGCGCTGCGCGGGACCGGCGTCACCGCCCTCGCCGGTCATCGACACGCCCAGGTCATTGACCACCACCCTGGCACCGGCGGCCGCCATGGCCAACGCGATGCCGCGTCCGATCCCACCCCCGGCGCCCGTCACCAGCGCAACCTTGCCTGCCATCAAACCGCTCATTGCATGCTCCTCGGAACTCGTCCTTTGAATACTTTTTGTGCGGTCACCGACCGCAAACCCGGTGAAACAGCCCCCGCGCAGCGGGCAACGCCCGCCGCTGCGGTCAATCCGGATGTCCACGCCGCAGCGGATACGATAAATTGACGCCCGAGCCTTTGGAATTCACGAATCACAAAACTGGCCTTTGGCCTGACAGAAGCCCATGCATTACGACCTGACCGACCTCCGCCTCTTCCTGAATGTCGGCGAGACGGAGAACCTGACCCGTGCCGCCGAGCGCAGCTTTCTGTCGCTGCCCGCCGCAAGCACGCGGATCAAGCAGCTGGAAGAGGCGTTCCAGACACAATTGCTGATCCGTCAGGTCAAGGGCGTGCGGCTCACGCCGGCGGGCGATGCGCTGCTGCGCCACGCGCGCGAGGTCTTCCGCGAGCTGGAGTGCCTGCACTCGGACCTGCGCCCGTATGCCAAGGGGGTGAAGGGGCGCGTGCGGCTGCTGGCCAACACCACCGCGACCAACTCGTTCCTCGCCACCGGCGTGTCGCGCTTCCTCAGCGAGAACCCGGACGTGGACATCGAACTGGAAGAGCACCTGTCGCAGGAGATCGTGTCGGCAATCAGCGCGGGCGCGGCGGACCTGGGCATCGTCGCCGGCGAGGTTGCCACGCAGGACCTGGATGCGATGCACCTGTGCAGCGACGCGCTGATCGTGATCGCGCCGGTCAACCATCCGCTGCCGACCTTCAAGCGGCTGCCTTTCGCCGACCTGCTCGATACCTGCCGCTTTGTCGGGCTGAACCAGTTCAGCGCGATCCAGTCGTTCCTCGACCGCATTGCCGCCGGCATGGGCAAGCGCATCAGCCTGCGCATCCAGGTAGGCAGCTTTGACGCCGTATGCCGCATGGTCGAGGCCGGCGCGGGCATCGCCATCGTGCCCAACAGCTGCGCGCGCCGCTATGCCAGCCGCAAGGTGCTGCGCTTTATCCCGCTGGAAGACGAATGGGCCAGGCGCGAGCTGCGCCTGGTGCGCCGGCCGGGGCGCGAGCTGCCGCAGTTCGCCGAAACCCTGATCCAGTACCTGGTCGACGCCGCGCGCGAGCCCGTGTAACGCGGCGCGCGGGGTTCAGTGTTTCAGCCGGCGCCCGGCGCGCCGCCCTGCACCATCAGCGCCGCCAGCGGACGCAGCGACACCACCATCACCAGCAGCAGCAGGCCCATGGCGAACACGCCCGGCCAGCTGGTGCGGCCGCGGCGCTCGAGCGAGTCGTTCACCAGTTCGGGCGAGTAGTGGTACTCGCGCACATGGCGGATGGTGGCCTCGGCGTGCCAGCGGTACAGCTCGTTGCCGTACAGCCCCAGCAGCAGCGCCAGCGCGTACAGCAAGGGCCGGCCCGCCATCGGCAGCTGCAGGCCGAACCATGCATGCAGCAGCGGCTCGGTGCCGACGATCAGCGCATACACGCCCACCTGCCAGTACATGCGCCGGTACGCCATCCAGAACGGGCCCAGCAGGCACGCCGCCCAGTTCCACGAGATGCCGCCGTGGGTCTCTGCCACCGACCAGCGCTCGCCGTAATACGGAAATCGCGGCCCCACGAATGCGGCCAGCGCCGCGTCGTCACGGATCGATGCATGCATGCCAACCTCCCCTCTGCTGCGTCGGCGGCGCCCTGGCTTCGTGGCGCAACCTGTGCCACAGCATAGGGCGCGCGGGGCCCTGGCTGTGTGCGCCGGCGCGCATTCGGTGCGCGTTTGCCGCACGAACGCCGAGGGAAAGGAGTGGATTGGCGCGCAAGGGCACAGACCGGCGCACCGGTCCGTGATGCGGCGACGTTACTTCCAGCGCTGCAGGATCTGCAGGATGACCAGCGTGAACACCGTGGCGATCACCGCCGTGGTGTCGCGCCCGAGCCCGGCCGACACGCCGATCGCTGCCACCATCCAGATGCTGGCCGCGGTGGTCAGGCCCTTGATATGGGCTTCGTCGTTCTGCTTGAGGATGGCGCCCGCGCCTAGGAAGCCGATGCCGGCGATCAGCCCCTGCAGCACCCGGCTCATGTCGGCCAGCGGCACGCCGGCCTGCAGCGGCACCAGCACGAACAGCGCCGAGCCCAGCGCCACCAGCATATGGGTGCGCAGCCCCGCCGCCTTGCCGGAAGACTCGCGCTCATAGCCGATCAGGCCGCCGAGCAGCACCGCCATGGTCAGCCGCACCAGGATGCGGGTGGCCTCGGCCGCGTCCGGCACATCGGCAAATTCCGCGCGAAAGGTACGGAAGATCTCGGTCCAGACAGACTCCATCGCCAACCTCCGGGGACTAGGGTGCAGGGCTGAGCGTAGCACGGCACACCTGGGCCGCGGCAAGACTTGTGCGCCACATCGGCGCGCCGTCGGCGTGTGCGGCGACGTCCTACACCGCAAGCGGAAGCTCCCCGACAGTCCCGCCAGCGCGGCATTCCTATATTGGAATCACCAACCACTGTCCTCCCATGGAGTTGCACCATGCCCTATATCCTCGCCTGGCTACTTGGTGTTCCGGCCTTTGTCCTGATCCTGATCTGGCTCTTCGTCCACTGATCGGCAGGCGGTGCCACGGCACCGGCCCCACCCTCCACCGGCGCCCCGCGCGCCACACCTGCACGCCCGGTTCGCCGGGCGTCTTGCATGGTGGCGCCGCCCTGCTGCGACGCTTGCTTCCCACCTAAGCCGGCCCTAAGCCGCTCTTTCGCAAATCCGAATTTCAGCGTGCAGTGGGCTCGGGAATAATGGCCTCCAGTTCCAATCGACCCGGCGACCCATGCACGCAGACCAGGACCCCGACCAGCTGTACCCCGAAATTCGCGAGGCCGTGCGCAGCCTGTGCGCGGGCTTCGATTCGGCGTACTGGCAACGGGTGGAAGAGCAGGAAGCCTTTCCCGAAAGCTTTGTCCAGGCGCTGACGCAGGCCGGCTGGCTGTCGGCGCTGATCCCGGAAGCCTATGGCGGCTCGGGGCTGTCGCTGACCGCGGCGTCGGTCATCATGGAAGAGATCAACCGCAGCGGCGGCAACTCCGGCGCCTGCCACGGGCAGATGTACGTGATGGGCTGCCTGCTGCGCCATGGGTCCGACGCACAGAAGCAGCGCTGGCTGCCAGCCATCGCCTCGGGCGAACTGCGCATGCAGTCGATGGCGGTGACCGAGCCCAGCACCGGCACCGACACCACCAAGCTCAAGACCACCGCGGTGCGCCAGGGCGACAAGTACCTCGTCAATGGCCAGAAGGTATGGATTTCGCGCGTGCAGCACTCGGACCTGATGCTGCTGCTGGCGCGCACCACGCCGCTGGACCAGGTCAAGCGCAAGTCGGACGGCCTGTCGGTATTCGTGGTCGACCTGCGCGATGCCATCGGCAAGGGGCTGACGGTCAAGCCGATCCGCAACATGGTCAACCACGAGACCAACGAGCTGTTCTTCGACAACCTGGAAGTCCCCGCCGAAAACCTGATCGGCGAGGAAGGCAAGGGCCTCAAATACATCCTCGACGGTCTCAACGCCGAGCGCATCCTGATCGCCGCCGAGTGCATCGGCGACGGCTACTGGTTCGTGGAGCGCGCCAGCAACTACGCGCGCGACCGCATCGTGTTCGACCGCCCGATCGGCCAGAACCAGGCGGTACAGTTCCCGATCGCCCGCGCATACGTCAATGTCGAGGCCGCCAGCCTGATGCGCTACAAGGCGGCGCGGCTGTTCGACGCGGGCAGGTCGTGCGGCAAGGAAGCCAATATCGCCAAGCTGCTGGCTGCCGATGCCTCGTGGGAAGCCGCCAACGTCTGCCTGCAGACGCATGGCGGCTTCGGCTTCGCCGCCGAATACGACATCGAGCGCAAGTTCCGCGAGACCCGCCTGTACCAGGTGGCGCCGATCTCCACCAACCTGATCCTGTCCTACGTGGCCGAGCACGTGCTCGAGTTGCCGCGTTCGTTCTGAGAACCCTACATGTCACAACCCTCCCAAGGCATCCGCCCGCTCGACGGCATCCGCGTGGTCTCGCTCGAGCATGCCGTGGCCGCGCCCTTCGCCACGCGCCAGCTGGCCGACCTGGGCGCGCGCGTGATCAAGGTCGAGCGCCCCGGCGTGGGCGACTTCGCGCGCGGCTACGACCAGTCCGTGCACGGCCAGGCTTCGTACTTCGTCTGGCTCAACCGGGGCAAGGAAAGCCTGGCCCTGGACCTGAAGGACAACGAAGCGCAGGCCATCCTGCACCGCCTGCTGGCCGACGCCGACGTGCTGGTGCAGAACCTCGCCCCGGGCGCTGCCGCCCGCATGGGCCTGGATTTCGACACCCTGCACGGCAAGTACCAGAAGCTGATCGTCTGCGACATCTCCGGCTACGGCGACTCCGGCCCCTACCGCGACAAGAAGGCCTATGACCTGCTGATCCAGGCCGCCGCCGGCCTGGTGGGCCTGACCGGCGGCCCGAACGAGCCGTCGCGCGCCGGGGTCTCGATCGCCGACATCTCGGCCGGCATGTACGCGTACAGCGGCATCCTGTCGGCGCTGCTGCAGCGCGGCCGCACCGGCAAGGGCCTGCGCGTGCAGGTAACCATGTTCGAGGCGATGGCCGAGTGGATGAACCAGGTGCTTTACTTCGGCCACTACGGCGGCACGCCGCCGGCGCGCTTCGGCGCCTCGCATCCGACCATCGCCCCGTACGGCGTGCATCGAACCAGCAATGGCAGCGTGATCTTCAGCGTGCAGAACGAGCGCGAGTTCGCCAATTTCTGCGAGATCGTGCTCGGCGACCGCGCGCTGGCGCAGGACGAGCGCTATTCCAGCAATACCGCGCGCGTGCGCAACCGCCCCGAACTGACCGCGCTGATCGAAGCCCGCTTTGCCTCGCTGACGGTGGCGCAGGCCGAGGCGCTGCTGGACCAGGCGCAGATCGCCAATGCGCCGATGAACGACATCGAGGCGGTGTGGAACCACCCGCAATTGCAGGCGCGCCAGCGCTGGCGCGAGGTCAATACGCCGAACGGCCCGATCGGCGCGCTGCTGCCGCCGGCCAACCTGTCGGGCGTCGAGCCCGTCATGGGCGACGTGCCGGCGCTGGGCGCGCACAGCCGCAGCATCCTGGCCGAGCTCGGCTACGGCGAGACCGACATCGACGCCCTGGCCGACAAGCGCACCATCTGAACCGACACGGGCGCCCAAGGCTAGCCCGGCGCCCTTCTCTTTCCGCAAGCACTGTTCAATCTCCGGAGCCGGCATGAGCCAAGCCGCAGACACCACTTACCCGACCCGCCAGCTTTGCGAATTCCTGGCCAACCTCAAGCTGGCCGACGTGCCTGCGCCCGTGATCGAGCGCACCAAGGACCTGTTTCTCGACTGGATCGCATCGGCCATCGCCGGCAAGGACGCCCCGGCCGTGCGCAAGCTGCAGGAGTTCGCCGCGGCCATGGGCCCGTCCGACGGCGCCGCCGAAGTGCTGGTCGACCGCCGCCGCACCTCGCCCTACTTCGCCGCGCTGATCAACGGCGCGTCTTCGCACGTGGTCGAGCAGGACGACGTGCACAACGGCTCGGTGCTGCATCCGGCCGCGGTGGTATTCCCCGCCGTGGTCGCGGCCGCGCAGGCCGAAGGCAAGACCGGCGCCGAAGTGCTGCTGGCCTCGATCGCCGGCTATGAAGCCGGCATCCGCATTGGCGAGTTCATGGGCCGCTCGCACTACCGCGTGTTCCACACCACCGGCACCGTCGGCACGCTGGCCGCCGCCGCGGCAGTGGCCAAGCTGTTCGGCCTCGATGCCGAAGGCATCAACCAGGCGCTGGGCTCGGCCGGCACGCAGGCCGCGGGTCTGTGGGAATTCCTGCGCGACGCCGCCGACTCCAAGCAGCTGCACACCGCCAAGGCCGCCGCCGATGGCCTGCAGTCGGCGTGGCTGGCGCGCGCCGGCTTCACCGGCGCGAAGCAGATCCTCGAGGGCGCCCAGGGCATGGCCGCCGGCATGTCGAGCGATGCCAACCCCGCCTGCCTGACCGATGGCCTGGGCACGCGCTGGGCCACCGCGGAGACTTCGTTCAAGTTCTTCGCGTCGTGCCGCCACACTCACCCGGCCGCCGATGCACTGAAGGCGCTGATGCAGCGCGAAGGCGTTGCCGCCGACCAGATCGCCAGCGTCACCACGCACGTGCACCAGGGCGCTATCGACGTGCTCGGCCCCGTGGTCAATCCCGCCACCATCCACCAGGCCAAGTTCTCGATGGGCACGGTGCTGGGCCTGGTGGCGGTGCATGGCCACGCCGGCCTGGGCGAGTTCGAGCAGCATGCGCTGCAGGATCCGGCGGTGGCCGCGTTCCGCGGCAAGGTCGACATGGAACTGGATGCCGAGATCAACGCCGCCTACCCGCGCCAGTGGATCGGCCGCGTGACGGCAAAGACTACCGACGGCCGCACGCTGGCCGCGCGTGTCGACGTGCCCAAGGGCGATCCCGACAACACGCTGTCGCGCCCGGAGCTGGAAGCCAAGGCGCTGCAGCTGGGCGCGTTCCGCCAGGGCGCAAGCGAGGCCGAGATGCGCGCCATCATCCAGCGCGTGTGGACCCTGGAGCAGGCCCCGAACGTCAACGACTGGCTGCCCGCCGCGCGCTGAGGAACGCCATGTCCACCGCCGTTACTTACCTGTTCGTGCCGGGCGACCGGCGCGAACGCTTCGACAAGGCCGCCGCCGCCGGCCCCGATGTGATGATCCTCGACCTCGAGGACGCGGTCCATCCGGACGCCAAGCCCGCCGCGCGCGAAGCCATCGCCGCATGGCTGACCGGCCGGCCCGGCGCCAACGCCTTTGTGCGCATCAACGACTGCGCCTCGCCCGCCTTTGCCGCCGACATGGCCTGGCTGCGCGCACTGCCCCAGGGCACCGCGCTGGCCGGGCTGCTGGTGCCAAAGGCCGAAGATGCCGCCGCGCTCGACACCATCGCCCAGGCCCTGCAAGCGATCAACCCGCAGGGCGAACTGGTCGCCATTATCGAAACCGCGCTCGGCCTGCACCAGGTCGACGCCGTGGCGTCCGCCAGCGGCGTGGCGCGCCTGGCCTTCGGCTCGCTCGACTATGCGGTCGACCTGGGCTGCAGCCACACTCGCGACGCCCTCGCCTTTGCGCGCGCGCGCATCGTGCTGGCCTCGCGCGTGGCCGGCCTGCCGCCGCCGGTCGACGGCGTCACCACCGCGCTCAAGGACGAAGCCGTGCTCGCCAGCGACGTCGCCTACGCGCGCGAACTCGGCTTTGCCGGCAAGCTCTGCATCCACCCGGCACAACTGGGCGCGGTCCGCGCCGGCTTCCTGCCCAGCCCCGAGCAGCTCGACTGGGCCCGGCGCGTGCTCGCCGCCACCGCCAGCGGCAGCCACGCGGTGCAGGTCGACGGCAAGATGGTCGACCGGCCCGTGATCGAGCAGGCCCGCCGGCTGCTGGCGCTGGCGCAATAGCGCGCCATCCGACTCCCCTCATGCATCTGAAGGCCACCTGCCATGACTGACGCCACTTCCGAACTCGAACGCCTGCGCGGCTGGATCGGCCGCAGCGAAACGCGCACCGAAACGCTGTCGCCCGAACCGGTCGCCAGCCTGGCCGCCACCTTCGACCTCGACCCCGAAGCCATCGCCGCCGGCCCGTTGCCGCCGCTGTGGCACTGGCTCTACTTTCTGCCGCGCGCGCCGCAGCGCGAACTCGGCCGCGACGGCCACCCCACCCTCGGCGGCTTCATGCCCCCGGTGCCGCTACCGCGCCGCATGTGGGCCGGCAGCGAAGTCAGCTTCAACCATCCGCTGCATATCGGCGACACCGTCACGCGCACCTCCACCATCGCCGACGTGCAGTACAAGACCGGCCGCACCGGCGAACTCTGGTTCGTCGCCGTCGACCACGAACTGACCGTTAACGGCAACACCGCCGTCAACGAGCGCCACGACATCGTCTACCGCGCCATGCCCGACCCGACCAAGCCGCAAGCGCCACGCCCGCGGCTGGAGCAGACCGCGCAATGGCAGCGCACGCTGCAGGCCGACCCGGTGATGCTGTTCCGCTATTCCGCGCTGACCTTCAACGGTCACCGCATCCACTACGACCGCCAGTACACGCGCGACGTCGAAGGCTATCCCGGCCTGGTGGTGCACGGCCCGATGCAGGCGATGCTGATGCTGGACCTGGTGGCGCGCGAGCAGCCCAAGGCGCGCGTGCGCCGCTTCGGCTTCCGCGGGCTGGCGCCGTTGTTCGACCAGGACACCATCACGGTCGGTGGCGCGGCCGATCCGGCGCAGCCGGGGCGGCTGGTGCTGTGGACGGGGGATGATGCCGGCGGGCAGGCGATGCAGGGGTGGGCGGAGGTGGAGGGGTAAAGGCGGCGCTGCGGGCGGTCAGGGCCGCCGTCAGTACTGGTAGACGAACTGGAATCCGCCTGACACGCTGGCGGTGTGAAAGGCCGCCGGCTTATACACCGGCGTACCGGCGAACAGATCATAGGACAGCCGGCCAAAGACAGGACCGAAACCGCCGCGCAACCCAATCCCCGCGCCGGCCAGGCGCGTACCGGCAAGGCCTGCCGTAGACGGCCCGAAAACGCTGCCATAGTCGAGACCCGCGTACAGCGCCTGACCGGTTGCGCCAAGCGGCAGCTGCATTTCATTGCGCCAATAGAAGCCGCTGTCGCCGGCCAACAGCCGCTCCCCGTCAAAACCACGCACGGTGTAGCGGCTGCCGATGGTCATGGCGTCCAACGAGTAAAGCCAGTCATTGGTGTACTGCCCGCGAAAGGTCGTGACATAGCGCAGCGGATATTCAGCCACCTTGAACGGCACCGACAGGTTGGCATCCGCGACAAGCATCCGGAATCGCCAGGTCGGCCCGCCGATCGCGGTCAGGGCGTCATCCTGCGACCCGAATCCGCCAATGCCCTGGCGGTACGCTACGGTGCCGTCAAATTGCGCCGCACCGAAATAGTGGCGGTCGGTAAATCCTGCCTCCAGCACGGTGTTGTTGCGCCGCTGCTGGGTAATCTCCGTGTCCTCGATAAAGCTGTGGCCGAAGCGGCGCGACAGCCGGAACTGCAGTCCCAACACATCGTTCTGGCTGCGCCGGATCACGCGGTGCAGCTTAAGGTCGACCGTCCGCGAATCGCCGCTGGACACGAACGTCTGGTTGACGCCGGCGATCTGCTGGAAATAGGTGTTGGAATAGGCCGACAGCGTGCCGGTCCAGTAGCCCCACGGCACTGAATAGAAGCCGTTCCAGCCGTGCGTGCCTCGGCTCTTGTCACTGAACTCCAGGTCCTGGCTGTAGCCGACGTTGAACAGGTCATTGAGGCCCAGTGGGTTGTCGACGGCCAGGCTCAGGTTGCCCTGGGGCTTGCCGGTCGAGCGCGTGCCCGAGTTGTCGACCGAGGCGACGAACGTCCACGGCTTGGCGCGCTTGACGGTGATGACCACATCGCTGACGCCCGGTGTTGGAGTCGGCACGATTTGCATGTCGGCATCCTGACTGCCCACGCGCTTCAGTTGCTCCAGCCCTTGTTCGAGGTCACGCAGGTTGAGCAGATCTCCAGAGCGAGACGGGAACGCGGACTTCCAGGTGCCGCGTGTTTCGGGATCGGCAAAGCGGAGTTCTCCGATGAGGCCGGGGATCAATGTCAGGCGCAGGGTGCTTGTGCTGAGGTCCTGCTGCGGCAGCAATACCCGCGTGGTGACGTAGCCGCGGCTAAGGATGGCCTGGGAGATGCCCCTGGTGAGTCTCACCAGGCCCTGCTTGCCAACGCAGGCGCCTTGGTAGTGATTGAGCCATGTCAGAGCGAAGGCGAAGGGGTCTTGGGGCAAGGCGGAAGTGCCTTGTGCTTTGGCGGCTTCTGGCAGGTCGGGTGGGACGTCTAGCGTGAAGCGGTCGATGGGGAAGCAAGGCGACTCGGCCGGCAGCGATGGATACTCGATCGGAGCTGCCTCCTGCACACGCAGTCCCGGTGCCTGGACCGCCTGGGCGCGCTCGCGGGCGTCCTGTTGCTGACGGGCGCGCTGGTCTTGTTCTGCATTGCTCAGTGCAGCGGATTGACCGGTGGGCGGCATCGTGACTTGGGCGGTTGTCGTCAGTGAGTAGATGAACAGGCACAATGAAAGTGCTGCAGTCGTGCCAATACTATCTGATTTCGAAGACATGGAGGCGAACTAAGAATATAGAGGGGGCGCGAACACATTCAGGAATTCCAAATCATGATTTCCCGCCAGAAATATCGACAAACGGTTTCTCTCCTGCTATCAAAGTAGTGGCAACCACACCCGGACGAAGAACTACTCCAGTAAGTGGAAAGGAAAAAGTAGACAGTCTTCCATGTTAAGTTCACGCCAGGACCGTCCTTGAAACTCTTCCATCCCCTCCTCGGAGCCACGAAATCGGTCTTCCATCGGGTGCCCTATCCCAATTAGGAACGTGCGGAGCAACTCCATCATGAGGATGGTCGATTTCAATTTACTCTAGGGAGCTCCTGATTAAATCAGTACCCGAGTCACCGAGGCCTTGGGTGAGAGCGTTGTCATAAGCGTGTCCATGCTTTAGGCCATGTGATGTAGCGACAGGGGAGCAATATGATCATCGATTCCCTAAGTTCGGTCATCATTCAAGTTTTACCAGCCTTGGGGCAAACAATATGCTTGAGCTGGATTTTTCCACCGAATTCGCGCGCCAACCAACCAAAATTGTCAGAATCAATCTTACCGCCACATACAAAACATCGATCCGGCCATCCATGTTGCCGCCAATCGGCAACATCCTTGAAATCTGCCCCATGGGCATAAGCTGTCCACTCCTTTTGACTCAAGCCTAAAATTTCATGCGCCGGAGTGGTCTGGCTCGTGTCCGAAAGTACATCACCACAGATGTCGTTCGCCTCATCTGAAGTGATTTTTCCGTGGGTCAGCTTATCAAGTAGATCGTTTTCTTTCATGCTTGATGGCCTCAACCACTCGTGTAGGAGCCGACTAAAAAATCGATGAAATCATCACTTTTTTCGGCATTCAAAGCATCCCAGCTCAACAAGCCGAATGATTTTAATCGGCTCTTTAACTTATTTGTTCCAGTGAAATATATCGCATCCCAAATGACATTTTCATCCAAGCCACGGCTCTCATCGCCGCTTATCAAAAGCGCCCTAACTCGAGGCGCCCCCATTTCTGTTGGCTTCCCTGGGTAGCTGACAATTTCCAGCAGATCGGCCGCAACGTTTCTACAAATGAAATCAATCACTGCCTGCCTCCATGCCACCGGATTGGTGCCATACTGACCTCCCAATACGTTCGGTAGCGCCGAATTAGGCGTGAAGTCTTCAAGACCTGCAAATATTAATTGCCGTTGATAGTCAATGGCATCAAAGAATGTTTTGGTCATGTCATTTTCCCGGAAACTTGAATTTTGCAACACTTCCTCTATTCACATTCCTCACAGCTTGGTTGTTCACTTCGACAGTTGCAGTATTCGAATCGGTCGAGGAGGATGCTTGGCCCGCCGGACGATAAGTGATAGCTGTTCCATCTGGCATGATCGCCACCCAGCTTCCTGGCCCGGTTATGTTATTGATAACCTTGGTCGGCGTCTGGCCGTTGAACGCATTTCTTGCAAATTCCTCTGCGGTTGCATTGGGGTTTGCCGTCGGTTGCATTGGGATTGGTGTGCCCGCTCCCCCTATGCCTGGTGGCAGACTACCATTAGGTCCCAGCAACGATGGTGGAACGCTGACGTTAGATTTGCCAGCTTCGGTACTAAAAATTGCACCTAACCCATCTACGACCTGCCCAGGGAAGGACAAGATGTTTCCTACGATGTTGGTGAGCGGTTGCTTGAACGGTTCAGACTGGTTGTTTCCTGACTGATCCGGCGTCCCAGTCAACGCGGCTTCGCTTGGGTCCGCCGGCTTCCCCGGCGTCTGAAACGGCTTCTGCGCCTGCCCAGGTGACCAAATCGGCGGGCTGGGCATCGGCCCGGCTCCAAGCTGATTGTTCTCGATCTCGAACGTCGCCCCGTTCATGGCCGTAGCCGGGTTTGCTCCGGCTGCGCCGGCAACACCCGCCACCAGGCTCTGGATAGCGTTCTCGCGCACCTGCTTTTGCTGCGCCGTCATGCCTTCGGTCGGTCCGAGCAGCGAGCCCAGCACCGAAGCGGTGGCGGCGCCCATGGCGCCCGCACCACAAGCCTGGCTCGCTGCCGCGGCGCCGGCACACCCGACAATGGCATGTAGCGCCGCACGCGCGGTCTCGCTATCCAGACCATCGGCGATCTGCTTCACCTGGTTGGCTGCCAGGCCCTGGAAGTAGCCCACCGCCGCGCTCTGCACGAACTGCATGGTGGAACCAGTCACGTTGCCGCTTGCGGCAGCCGTCAGCGCCGTCACCACCTGCCGATAGGTGCCACCCTGCCCCCACTTCGCCAGGTCGTCGGCCTGCTGCTGCAGGGCGGCACGCTGCTCGGGCGTCGCGTTTGCATCCTTTGCCACGGCGTCGGCTGCCTGCTTCGCAGCTTCCGCATCGTTGGCGCGGTTGTTCAGGAAGACGCCTGCTTCGCGCTGCAGCGCGCCCACGATCTCAAAACCGGCCTTGATCTTCTTCTCGTCGAAGATCGGACTAAGCGAATTGCCGGTGTTGGTCGTGTCGCGGTTCAGCCCGGCAACGGTATCCGCAGCGCTTTGGCCCGTCAGTTCCTGCTGCTTGGCGTCGTTGCGGATCGTGATGCTGCCGGCGCTGATCCCGCTCTGCGTCGTGCTGCTGGCACTGCCGGTGGCGCCCGCCACCATCGGCGGCGCGACGGAGAAGCCCTGGCCACCAACACCTGTGGTCGGCAGCTCAGTCCCGGGCACGGTACCAGAACCCGTCGTTGACGCCTCGCCGCCCTGGTTCACGCCAACGCCCGACTTGCCGCTGTTGCCGACCGCCGAGAAGCCTCCGCCTATGCCGATGCTGCTGGCGCTGTAATGGGCACGGTTTTGAATGTCGCTGACGGTCAGCGTATCGGTCGCAAAGCTGTTCCTGTCCGCCACGCCACCCGCGATCACGCCGCCCTTGAGGTCGGTGTTGCCGCTGACATCCACCTGGTAGCCGCCGCTGCCGGCGCGGATGGCGGATTGCTCGCCCACACTCGCGAAGTCGCTGTTGATCTTCTGCTGGCTGACGCTGGCGCTACCCGAGACACCGTATCCTACGGTCATACTACCGCTGGCTGACTGATCCTTGCTGTCGTACCTGCTGGTGTCCTGCAGGCTCTCGACGTTGAGGTTGCCGCCCACGTTGGCAATGACCTGGTTGCCGGACGCGACGGCGCCGCGCAGGCTGGTATCGCCGCCGGAATCGATCACCAACGCATTGCCGGCCGTGGCGTGGCTGTTGGTCCAGGTCACGTCGTTGCCATCGGCCTTGCCGCGCGCTGCCGAAGCGTTGGCCGTCACACCAAAAGCGGCGCCATTGGACCCATAGCTCACGGCAATGCCGACGCCACCGGATGCGCTCTGGTTGCTGCTGTGCTGCTCGGCTGTGTTCGCGGCGGCCAGCAGGTTCACCTGGTTCTCGGCCTTGAGCACCAGGTTGTTGCCCGCCTGGATATCGCTGCCGACCACGTTGATGTTGCTGTGTTCGCCGGCTCCCTCGGCGCGGATGCGCACATTGCCGCCGGCGTTAATCTGGCTGCCGACCGCCGTGGTGCTGCTTTGCGTCTGCATGCTGTCGCTCTTTGAGGCACCGACGGTGATGCTGATGTTCACGCCGCCAGCAGCCTGCGGGTCCTTGCTCACCGCGTCGTAGGTATTCCTGGCCGCCAGACCCGTTGCTGCACCGGCCAGTGCCTTCATGCGCGGATCATCGGTCTGGCTCTGCGCATGCGCCATTTGCCCGGCGGTTTGCGTCGCGGCGAGCACGGGGTTGGAGACTGCGATGGTCAGGCCGCTTTGGCGGAAGTGCGTTTCCTGATCGAACCGCCCCGTATCCGTCGCCACGTTGATATCCACCGTTTTGGCGCGGATGTCCACGTCGCCCTTTATCGCAGTCACTGCGCTGCCAGTTTGCGTGTAACCTTCGCCCGCACTCAAGCTCACATTACCCTGCAAGCTACCCACCACTGAGCCGGTGTGCGACGTCGTCTGCGCGGTCTGGCTTTCGTTGAGCTGTTGCTTGCCGAAGGTGACGCTGGCGCCGCCGTTCGACAGCATCCCCGACTTGCGGGTTTCCTGCGAGGCGCTGCTTGTTGCCGTGCTTTCGGACGCGCCGATGACGAGATTGCGGTTCGCACGCAGTGCCACGTCGTCAGTGGCGACCACATTGCTGCCGGCAATCGCCAGATCCCGGCCGGCGTGGCCTGCGACCGCGTTGGCCGAGACGGTGGAGCCGACTGCAATGATCTGCTGTTCGCTGCTGGCCTTGGTGGTCTGCTCCTTCGACAGGAAACCGGACTTGTTCGTCTGGGACCAGCTCTGCGCCGTGTGTGTTTCGTTGACCGTGCCCACGGTCACGTCCTGTGCGGCAATCAGGCTGGCTGTACCTCCGCCGCTGCCGCCATGGCCAGTCGTGATGGCCGCTCCCAGCACCGCGAGGCTGCCCGTGCCCGCTGGTACGGCTGCCGCTTCCGGCGAAGCCCGCAGGCCATTGTCCGCCAGCACGGCCGCCGCCAGTGGCGCCTGGCCCGCGGCCAGCGTCGCGTTGTTGCCTGCCTGCACCGCGCTGCCGCGCGCCGCCTCGTCGTAGGACGACTTAGTGTATTGCGCATTCTTCCCGCCCAGCGATCCCTCGCTGTGCGTGTTCGAATCCAGTGATGCCGTGACCGTGGCATTGCGGCCCGCGACCAGTGAAGCATTGTTGCCCGCGTCGAGCGTCGAGCCGGTCAAGGTTGCGTCGCGGCCAGCCACCGCCACCACATTGCCATCGGCAGCCACGGTGCTGCCCACACCGACGGTTTTCTGATCGTGGTAATAGCTCTGGCCGCCGCGCGAGCTGGAGTCCATCGTGGTGCCGGCCGTGGCGGTACCAAGGTTCAGGTCACGGCCGGCAGCCAGCAGCGCGCTGCCGCCGGCATCGACCTCGCCACCGGTCATGGAAATATCGCGCCCAGCCAGCACGCCGACGTTGTTCGCACCCGAGATCGACGCCACGGCACCGACGCCCGTGCCGCTGGCGCTGTGGCCCCCCATCGTGACCTGATTGGTGATGGTCTGCGTCTCGTTGATCACGTCGCGGCCAGCGGACACCACAGTATCGGTGCCGCTGATGCGTCCGCCCAGGTTGCGCACGTCCTGTGCAGCCTTTACGACCGTGGTGCCGGTCGCGCCGATCTGGCCCCGGTTGACGATATTGTTGCCCACCACCTGCGTGGCCAGGTCGCCCACGATCCGGCCGCTGTTGGCCACGTCTGCGCTGGCATCGAGGTTGACCTGGCTGCCCGTCAGCAGGGCGCCGGTGCTGGTCAGGTCCACCGCATGGCTATGGGCCAGGTACAGTTTGGGCACCAGCACCGACTGGCGTGTGCCATCGGGTAGCGTCACTTCCTGGCTGACCAGCCACACCATGTCGGTGGTGAGCTGGGCCATCTGGCTCTCGGACAAGCCGATGCCAGGGGCCAGATTGAACGCCTTGGCGTAGGTCGCGCCGTTGGTCATCAGCGCCTGGTATTGCGCCATCTGGTCGCTGTAGCCCGCCAGATGGGTACGCCCGGTCAACTGCGTCACCTGGTCGCGGATCAGCTTCTGCTCGTAGAGGCCGTCGCCCAGGCGCTTTTGCAGCATCAGCGGATCCAAGCCAAGCTGGCCCAGCATGTAGTCGCTGGAAATGAATTTGCTGTATTGCGTGAAGCGCGCATCGGTGGCAATCAGGTACGTGGCGCCCGGCGCCGTCTGGTAGTGATACAGGCCGTTCGTTGGCAGCGTCAGGTTAGGGATGCCACCGCTGGCGGTACCTAACGTCTGCAGGGGCTTGCCAGGGCCGCCGGCCGCGCCCGCGACCTGCGCGCCGGTGGCACTGCCGCCCGTTACGCCACTGCCTGTAACGGTCTCGCCCAGCCGGTTGACGGTCGTGACCTGGATGTCCTGGGCTGTCGTCTGCACCGTCTGATTGGCCGATGCGATGGCTGGCAGCGCCATCACCGTGGTCGATGCCTGCGGCGTGGTCGGATAGGGCACCATCTGCGTATCGCTGTTGCCGCCGGATTTCTGATGCCAGTAGAAGGTCGAGGTTTCCGTCGTGCTGACCGACTGCTGCAGGGCAGTGCCCGCGTCCTGCACCGTGCCGCCCACCGCGGAGCGCACCAGGTCTGCGCCGGCCGCCATGATCGACGACTGATTCAGGATCGTGCCGCCATTGCCATTGATGCGGATCGCGCCACCGGCTTGGATCTTGGCCGGATCGCTGGCGCTCACCAGCCGATCCGTCGTGGCACTGGTCGTGACCGTGCGCGAGATTTCGCTGTAATCGTGGCTGTCCGTGCCGAGATCGAAGCGAATCCGCACGTCGTCCGGGCGGATATGCCTCGCCGGGTCCCAGTCTGGCCAGAACGTGATCGTATAGGTGCTGCCATTGTCCGTGATGGACTGGTAATACTGCGTGGGATTGCTGGTGAGGTTGCGCGTGAAGACCGTCGGAGGCGGGCAATCCGTACAGATCACCCGGGAAGTCGCATCGTAATATTCCTCGACCGGTGGCTGCGTGAAGGTAAAACTCTGCGCCGCGGCATCGAGCCTGGCGACGTTCGACTTGTCCACCGTCAGGCTGACCGGCTGCATCAGGGCGTAGGTGCGACTGGCGCTGACCGAGGCGTTTTCGCCGCTCCACCGCCAAGTCGGGAAC
Organism: Cupriavidus sp. WGlv3; assembly: GCF_023952475.1. Classification (GTDB taxonomy): domain Bacteria; phylum Pseudomonadota; class Gammaproteobacteria; order Burkholderiales; family Burkholderiaceae; genus Cupriavidus; species Cupriavidus phytorum. Next base: position 370,133 of record NZ_JALHRX010000004.1, on the reverse strand, counting down.
GTCACGCTTTCATGGAAGTTCAGGTCGCTGCCGCTCATGCCCGCGTTCCACATGACCAGCGTCTGGGCGGCGCTGGTGACGGGCGTGCCCGCCTCGGTCTCGATTCTGGCGCGCGTGTTGCTGACCTGTGTGGCGGCGATGTCGATATCGCCCTCGGCCTCGATGGTGGCAGAGCGGTTGATCAGCGTTCCGACCTGGTTGACCAGCAACCCGGTTGCCGGGTCACGCACGCCGTCCCGGGCAATCTGCAGGTTGCCGGCGCTGTAGAGCGTCGCACCGTCCAGGTTCTGCACCGAATGGCTGGCGTAGAGAGTGAGGTTTTCTGCCGCCGCGATCAATGCCGCTGCACCGGTGTTGGCGATGTCGCTGCCCTGCACGGTCACGCGGTTGCCAATGATGGTGCCGGCGTTATTGGCGGTCGCGGTGTTGATCTGTACTGCATCGCCTTCGATCCGGCCAGCGTTGTCCAGCCGATTGGTGGCGTTGACCGTGGTGGTGGTGCTGGCCATGTCGGCGCCCGCGGCGTTGACCACATCGGTGCCTTGGACCGTCAGATCGCCCGCCGCGGCCAGCGTGCCGGTGTTGGTCAGGGTGCCGGCGGCGGCAACGCGCATGTTGCCATCGGCGTGCAGCCGGTTCGCGGCATCGTTGACATAGTCGCCGGCAACATCGAGCGCCAGGTCGTGTCCGGCAGTCATCTCGCCGCTGCCCGACACCGCGCCCTTGACGGCGATGTCCTGGTTGGCCTTGATCGTGCCCCCGGCATTGTTCAGGTTGGCGACATCGATGAAAGCGTCTGTCGCGCTCTGGATCTGGCCCCCCTCATTGACCAAAGTCGCATCGGCCTGTTCCAGCACCAGACCCTTGCCGCCGTAGAGCTGGCCACCGGAGTTGTCGACGATGCGCGTCGTGTTGAGCGCGAGCGCACCGCTGGCAATCACGCTGCCTTTGGCGATGTTGACCAGATCCTGCGCATTGACTGTCATGTCGCCATTGCCGCCCAGTGTGCCGCCGGTATTGATCAGCGCATGGGTTGCCGTCACCGTGGTGGCGCCGTCGCCGGCGTTGGTCAGCAGACCGCGGGTGTTGTCGAAGCTCTCGGCCGAAACATCAAGCAGACCGTGCGCGTCGTTGGCGGTCAGCGTGCCGTTGGCATTGGCAAGCTTCCCGGCGGCGATGGCGGAGAGATTGCCATTGGTCTGAACCGAGCCGCCCGTGTTGTCGATTTGTCCGCCACTGCCAAGCGCCAGGCCGTCCTTGCCATAAAGCTTGCCGTAGCGGTTGAGCAGGTCGCCGCTGATGGCAATGGTGGCCTTGTCCTGGGCCGAAATGCTGCCGCCAGCGTTGTCCAGCGTGGCCGCCGTAGCTTGCAGCGCTCCGTTGGTTTCGATGGTGCCGGTGGCGTTGGAGAATTCCCTCTCGCTCGTTACCGTCAACAACCCGGCGCCGGCGTGCTGGATCTTGCCCGCCGAATTGACAATGGTCTGGCCGGATACGGCCAGGTCGCCGCCATTGGCCGCAATCGTGCCTTGAGTGTTGTCGAGCGTGCCGCCAGCGTGCACGGTGGCGCCGGTGGCGCCATATTGGTTAATGATGCCGCCGCGGTTAAGCAGGTCATCCCTTGTAGCAATGGCAAGGTTGTCGGCTTCGACATGGCCGCCGGCGTTGTCGAGGGCGGAGGCGTCCAGGTTCAGCGTGGCGGCCGACAGCGTGCCAAGGCGATTGGTCGCCGCCCAGGCGATCCTGGCTGACAGCGTGCCGCCCGCCGTCACCTTGCCGTTGTCGTTATCGAACGCCTGCGTGTCGAACGTCGCATCGTCCAGCGCGTTGATCTGGCCGTGGTTGGTCAGCGCGCCAGCATCGATCACCACGCTGCCGTTGCCGCCGATCAGGCCACCTTCGGTACCGGTGGCAGTCGTGCCGGCGGCGTTGACGAGCGCCCCGGTGGTAGTCAGCGACAGGCCGTCCCCGTTGAGTGACACGATGCGGCCCGCCATGTTATCGAGCGCGCCGGCATGCGCCGAGAGCGCACCGTTGGCCTGGATCGTTCCCTGCGTATTGTTGACCGCGCCCGCCACCTTCAGCGTGGCGGCCTGCTGCGCCACGATCTGGCCGCCCTGGTTCGACAGACTGTCCGCTTGCAGGACCAGGCCGCCCCGGCTGGAAAGCTGGCCTCCGTCATTGACGAGCGCACCGCCCGCCGTGGCATTGAGCGCTGCGCCTGCGTGGATGTCGGCACCGGTGAGGTCCAGCTTGCCGGCGCCAGCCTGCAGGTTCAGGTTGCCGCCCGCCGACGTCTGGCTGCCAGCCAGGTTGGCGCCGGCGCCCTGCAGCGTCGCATTGCCGCTGGCCTGGTTGCGGCCGGTTGCGGTGAGTGCGCCGTTGGTCGCAACAACGGTAAGGTCAGCCGGCGCGGCGGTCGAGCCATCGGCGTTCACGCCCGCAGCCAGCGTCCCCGTCGAGGCCACGCTGCCAGCGTAGGCGTTGAGCCATTGCTGGCCGGCAAGCGTTCCCGAATTGGCCAGGACGCCATCGGTGTTGATCGACACGCCTTGCGCGCCGTAGGTCGTGCCGCTGTTTTCGATCCCGTCGCGCGCGTAGACCACCAGGTTGGCGGAGGCATTAGTTTGCCCGGCCAGCACCAGCTTGCCTTGGGCGGTCAGCGTCAGCTCGCCTGCTTGCGCGGCGGCAATGCCACGCAATGACACCCCCACGCCATGCTCGGTCGATGCCAGCATGATCTTGCTGGCATACATGCCGCCGAGCTGCGCCACATCGATGCCCAGCGCCGGTGCGGCTGCCGAGCTCGCAATCGGCGTGGCGGCCAGCGTGGCACGATCCACCTGGTTGGCACCGGCGATGACGTTGAGCTGCGTGGCATAGAGCACCGCGTTCGCCTGTACCGCACGCGCGATCAGATCCACCTGATCGACATTGGCGGCGCTCATGCCTTCGCCCTGAATGGCGATCTGCCCGCTGGTTACGCGGAATGCATCGAGGCTGCCATTGCCGCCGAACATCGGAATGGCAGTGGTCAGCGTGGCGCGACTGGTATTGATAAAGCCCAGGCCATTGACCACCAGTCCATTCGGGTTGGCGATGACCACTTCCGATCTCGGGCCGGCCACCTCGACATAGCCCTGCAACTGGCTGGGAGACGTGCCGGTGATCTGATTGACGATGATGCGTGCCGATCCGCCCGGCAGCAGATTGGGGTTGCCGTTGACGTATCCGGCCTGCCGGGTGGAGACCGGCGTCGGGGCGTTGTTCAGGATGATCCCGGGGCGGGGCACATCGAACTGCGTGTAGGCGTTGGTCGAAACCCCGGCCGCCGACGGTCGCGTGATATTGACCTGCTGCAAGCCGTTGGCGGTTTGCACGACCGTCGGGCGGTTGGCGCCCGAGTTGGGGTCGGCGATAACCTGGGCCCGCGCACATGGCAGGCCTGCCGCGATCCAGGCAGCGAGCGCAAGTGTCGGGACCGCAAAGCGCGCAATGCTTGCCGTCTGGGCGCACTCACCAGCGCAGCGCGAGCCCGCCTGCCGGCCCTTGCCACATCCCATGGCACATTCCCGCACGGCAACCAGCATGCCTCGCGCGGCGTTGAAGACAAGGCGATAGAGATTCCGATTCATACCCGGATGCGAAACGCTGACGGCCGATGCAAGACGACCAGGCTGCGTTCATGCGCGGCCTGGTATCTGCCTCAAAGTGGGGGAATCAGTGCGACAGCCGCACGACGTACACACCGGCCGCTGGAGCCGAGGCAGTCACGTTCACATTGGTGCCGTTCACGGTGCCATTGCTGCCTGGCGCGGCGGTATAGGTGACACCATTGGCGGTGCCCTGAGCCACTTCGATGGCCGGCGCGGCAGCGAGAACAGTCGCGGTGGTGAAAGTCAGGCTGATTTGCGGGTTGAGCAGGCTGGCATAGCCACCGTCCGCCTTGACCTCATAGACGTAGTCGGCAACGACGCCGGCGGGGACCGGGTCCGGCTTGCCGAGGCAGATCGTGACATTGGCGAGGCCTGTGGCAGGCGTCTTGACGGTCAGCCTGGCAATGCCGTCGTCCGTCACAATGGACATGTTGGCGTTCGGCACCGAGCTGTTGGACAGCGTGAGTTTTCTGTAGCTATCGGGGCAGGAGAATGCGGCCGGCGCGGGAGTGGGGATTGGGCTGGAGGCGCCGCCGTTTGCGCCAGACTGGTCTTGTGCGGAAGTGCCGCCATTGCCATCATCGCCTCCGCCGCCGCAGGCGGCAAACAGCGCGACACTTGAAGCCAGGCCTACGTACATCGTCAGTTTTTTCATTGCTCAAGTCCTCTCCGGATGGGTTAATCGTTCCTCCCTGACGGCATCCACACACGTGGTTGCCGACGGTGAACGAATTAACCGTTTTCCAGACTAATGCGTCTATCAGACTTGCCTTAAAAATTCCAAAACAATGAAAACGTTGGCTCCAGGCGATGGATCGGGATAATTGCCGCCCAGATCCGCGTGCCCTACTCAGAACACGCAGAATATTTTCGATCCGAAAACTGCGAATATCATCCGGAAATTTCTGATTTACAAAAACCAATTTCGAATGGAGAAAGGCCAGTGACTCGCGAAATTGAGAACATCCGACCAACACAACGCCCCCTCGAATTCCGCCGCCCCAAAAAACAAAAAAGGCCGGCTTTCAGCCGGCCTCTCCGCAGTATCCATAAACCCTCAATCGGCCTGGATATTCGCCTTCTTCACCACCCCGCCCCACAACGCCAGTTCCCGCTGAATCCGGTCCCCCAGCGCCTTGGGCGTGCTGATGTTGACGTCATAACCACCGGCCGTCATCCGCTGTCGGAAGGCGGCATCCTCCCCCACCGCCTTCTGCGCCTTGACCAGCTTGTCCACCACATCGGCCGGCAGCTTTTGCGGCCCCACCAGCGCATACCAGCCGGTCAGGTCATAGTCCTTCTGCCCCGACTCGATCATGGTCGGCACGTTGGGCAAGGCCGGGTTGCGGGTCCTGGACGTGACCGCCAGCGCGCGCACCTTGCCGCCGTTGATATGGCCGATGGCGGTGCCGGTGATGTCGAACATGAAGGTGACCTTGCCGCTCATCACGTCGGCCATCGCCGGCGCGTTGCCCTTGTACGGCACGTGCAGCATCTTCACGTTGTTCATCTGCGCCAGCAGTTCGGCCGACAGGTGGTTGGACGCGCCCACGCCGGCGGAGCCGAATGAGACGCCCTCAGGGTTCTTGCGCGCGTAGGCGACCAGTTCGCCGACGTTTTTGGCCGGGAAATCCTTGTTGACCAGCAGCACGTTGGTGTAGTCCGTGATCAGGCCGATGTAGCTGAAGTCCTTGACCGGATTGAAGTTGACCGAGTGCTGGATCAGCGGGGTCATGGTCATGGTGGGGCTGGCGACGAAATACAGCGTATAGCCGTCCGGCGCCGCCTTGGCGGTCATGTCGGCGGCGATTGCGCCGCTGGCGCCGGCGCGGTTGTCGACCACCACCGGTTGCTTGAGCACGCGGCCGAGCTGCTCGGCGTAGATGCGTGCGGCGGTATCGACCGGGCCGCCGGGCGCGTAGCCGACCAGCAGCTTGACAGGGCGCGACGGGTAGGCGTCCGCGGCCCATGCCGCGCCCTGCAGCAGCAGCGTGGCGGTCAGCGCCGCCAGCGTCTTCCATGTTTTCATTTGTGTTCTCCTCCAGGATGGCTTATTGCCCGGGGCCGCGTGCCCCGGGGGCTTAATCGAGCATGGCGCGCAGCGGCTGCTTGAGCAGCTTGCCGCTCGCCGTGGTCGGAATCACGTCGACGGTGCGGACTTCGGCCGGCCGCTTGTACGGCGCAAGGCTGTCGCGCAGGTAGGTGTCCAGCGCCTTGCGGTCGAGCTCGGCGCCTTCCTGCAGTTCGATGAAGGCCACCACCTCTTCGTTGCCGTCGCTCGTGCTGCGCCCCACCACCGCGGACTGGCGCACGCCGGCAAAGGCGTTGATCACCGACTCCACTTCGATCGGATACACGTTGAAGCCGGAACGGATGATCAGGTCCTTGGAGCGGCCGGAAATGAACAGCGCGCCGTCGGCGTCGAGATAGCCGAGGTCGCCGGTATTGAGCCAGCCGCCCGGCAGCAGCGCCTCGGCGGTCTGTTCGGGATTGCGGTAGTAGCCGACCATCACGCCCGGGCCGCGCACGCGGATCTGGCCGCGGTCGCCCGCGGGCAGCGGCTTGCCTTCGGCATCGGTGATGGCGATCTCCACGCCTTCGACGATATAGCCGGCCGAGCAATCGGCGCGCGGCGCGTCCATGCGCGTGATGAAGAGCGAGCCGGCGTATTCGGTGATGCCGTAGCCGTGGTGCAGCGGCTGGCCGAACAGCGTTTCGGCGTCGCGCTTGAGCGTGGGATCGAGCGGGGCGCCGCCGGTATAGAGGTAGCGCAGGCGCGGATAGGCGCCGGGCTTCGCGCCCAGCGCGGGCGCCACCGCCATGATGCGCGTGAACATGGTCGGCACGCCTTGCAGGATGGTGACGCCCGGCGCAGCCAGGGCCTCGAACACTTCATTGGCGTCGAAGCGCGGGCGCAGGAACAGGCCGGCGCCGGCGTACAGCGTGGCCATCAGCACCGTGGCAATGCCGAAGATATGCGACATCGGCAGCGCGCCGTAGGCCACGTCGGCCGGGCCCATGTCGCGCGAGGTGGCGGAGATGCGCGCAAACTGCGTCAGCCCGGCGTGCGGCACCATCACGCCCTTGGGCGCGCCGGTGGTGCCCGAGGTATAGATCAGCGTGGCGACGCGGCGCGCCAGCTCGGCAGGCTCGCGCTGCGGCGCGGTGGCTGCACGGGCGACGCGCATGCCGTCGTCATAGACCGCGCAGCCGGTAGCCTGCGCGCCCAGCCGCTCGCCGTGCGCCGCGGCCACGTCGGAAACATGGCCGGTGAACAGCACCAGCGCCGGCTGCGCGTGGTCGCGGATATTGTCGATCTCGCGCGCGGACAGGCGCGCGTTGACGTTGATCGGCCAGGCGTGCAGCAGGCTGCAGGCGAACAGCGTGACCACCATCTCGTTGCAGTTCTCGCCGACCACCATGACGCGGTCGCCCTCGCCTGCGCCCTGCGACGCCAGCCAGTCACGCGCGGCTTCGATGCGCCGCCACAGCTCGCCATAGCTGATGACGGCGCCGTTCTCGTACAGGCATGGGGCCTCGGGCGTCTGCGCGGCCCAGTGGGCGGGGATCTCGTGGATGAATTGGGGGCGGAAGGAAGACATGGTGCTGGAGGATCTCTCGAATGCGAGCGGAGTCGGATATGCGGCGGAATGCACCCGGCCACATCAAAACCGGCCGCATCAGTTTGCGGCAAGCCCCGCGCCACAGCCATTTGGAATTCACTAAGGTCGTGTTCGTCCACGCCGGGGTCCTGGCGCTGGCACCCATGCGCAGGCATGGCCGGGTGCGGCTGGTTCCACCTGCGCGAAGGACGCCTTCCGGATTGATAAAGCAACGAATCCCGGCCCGCCAATACAATCGGCCGGCACAGCAAGGGCTTGCGCCATGGCGCGCTGCACAACCGGCAACACCGTCGGTTTGCACGCCGCAGCGCGGAGCCCGCGTACCACAGGGGACATTCAGATGGATTTGCGTTTCACCGCCGAGGAACAGGCCTTCCGCGAGGAAGTCCGCGCTTTCGTGCAGGAAAAATTGCCGGAAGACATCCGCAACAAGGTGCTCAACCACCAGCGCGTGGAGAAGGACGACTACGTCCGCTGGCACCGCATCCTGCAGGCGCAGGGCTGGGGCGCGCCCACCTGGCCTACGCAATGGGGCGGCACCGGCTGGACCGCGCTGCAGCGCCTGATCTTCGAGATCGAGACGTTCCGTGCCGGCGCGCCGCGGCTGCTGCCGTTCGGGCTGACCATGATCGGCCCGGTGCTGATGAAGTACGCCAGCCCCGAGATGCAGCAGCGCTTCCTGCCGCGCATCCCGGGCGTGGAAGACTTCTGGTGCCAGGGCTACTCCGAGCCGGGTTCGGGTTCCGACCTGGCCTCGTTGAAGACCCGCGCGGTGCGCAAGGGCGATAAGTACATCGTCAACGGCCAGAAGACCTGGACCACGATGGCGCACTTCGCCGACTGGATCTTCTGCCTGGTGCGCACTGATCCCGATGCCAAGGCGCAGGAAGGCATCTCGATGCTGCTGATCGACATGAAGTCGCCCGGCGTTACGGTGCGCCCGATCACCACGCTCGACGGCGGCCACGACGTCAACGAGACCTGGTTCGAGGACGTCGAAGTGCCGGTCGAGAACCTGGTCGGCGAAGAGAACCGCGCCTGGACTTACGCCAAGTACCTGCTCGGCCATGAGCGCACCGGCATCGCCGGCATCGGCCATTGCCACCGCGAGCTGCGCCAGCTGAAGCACTACGCCGCGCAAGCCACCGACGGCGCCGGCCGCCCGCTGATCGAGGACGTGCGCATGCGCGACAAGATCGCGCGCGTCGAGATGGACATCATGGCGCTGGAGATGCTGCTGCTGCGCGTCGCCACGCAGGCCGCCGGCACGCCGGGGCCGGAAGCGTCGATCGTCAAGATCCGCGGCTCGGAGGTGCAGCAGGACCTGGGCATGCTGATGATGGAAGTGGCCGGCCCCAACGCCTGGCCGTATTCGCCGGACTGGCTCGAGCCCGGCGCGACGCAGCCGGTGTCTGGTCCGGAGTGGGCCGCACCGGCCGCCTCCACCTACTACGACATGCGCAAGACCTCGATCTACGGCGGCGCGACCGAAGTGCAGAAGAACATCATCTCCAAGATGATCCTGGGTTTCTGAAGGGATAGCTGACATGGACTTCACCTACAGCGAAGAGCAACAGATGCTGGCGGACAGCCTGCGCCGCTTCATCGATACCGAATACACCTTCGAGGCTCGCCGCAAGAGCGCGCGCCAGGGCGAAAGCCTGGACCGCGGCGTGTGGAACAAGCTCGCCGAAATGGGCGTGCTGGGCCTGACCGTGCCGGCCGACTTCGGCGGCTTCGGCGAAGGCCCCGCCAGCCAGCTGGTGGTGCAGCGCGAGCTGGGCCGCGGCCTGGTGCTGGAGCCGGTCACGCCCAGCGGCGTGATGGCCGCCGCCGTCCTGTCCGCCCACGGCAGCGACGCGCAGAAGCAAGAGTGGCTGCCCGCGATCGCGTCGGGCGAGCGCATCGTCACGCTGGCCTACCTGGAGCCGACCACGCGCTACCGCCCGGAATCGGCCCGCGCCAGCGCCGAGCGCAGCGGCGACGGCTACCTGATCAGCGGCACCAAGAGCGTGGTCTGGCACGGCGCCGCCGCCGATGCCTACCTGCTGACCGCGCGCATCGCGGGCAGCAACGAGATCGCGCTGTTCCTGGTACCGCGCGACAGCAAGGGCCTGACGGTGACCGCCTACCCGACCATCGATGGCCTGCGCGCCGCCGACCTGTCGCTGCAGAACGTTGCCGTGCCGGCCAGCGCGCTGGTGGGCCAGCCCGCCGACGGCCTGACAGCGCTGGGCGTCGGCCTGGAGCACGGCATCGCCGCGCTGTGCGCCGAGGGCGCGGGCGCGATGGAAAAGCTGATCCAGATCACCGGTGAATACCTGGGCACGCGCCAGCAGTTCGGCAAGCCGCTGGCCAGCTTCCAGGCGCTGCAGCACCGCATGGCCGACATGCTGGTGCAGAAGGAGTTGGCGCTGTCGATGGCCTACGTCGCCGCGCAGGCGCTGGACGAGACCGACCCCGCCGCGCGCCGCCGCATGCTGTCGGCCGCCAAGGTGACGGTGGCCCGCGCCGGCCGCTTCGTTGGCCAGCAGGCGGTGCAGCTGCACGGCGGCATGGGCATGACCGACGAGCTGTCGGTGGGCGACTACTTCAAGCGCCTGACCATGCTGGACCAGCTGCTGGGCGACAGCGACTACCATCTGCAGCGTTTTGGCGAAGTGATGGAGGCTTGATTCAAGCGCTGGCGATCAGTCAGAACTCCAGAGGCCGGGCACTTGCCCGGCCTTTTTGTTGCGCGCTCCTCCGCCTAGGGGAAATCCACTAGTCCGTTCCAACGATTCCCGGCCGCGGCGCCGTCACTACCCTGTGTCCACAGGCACGGACGTCGCCGGCCATTCCCAAGGAGCGAGACTGCAATGACATCCACTACACATCGACTGCTGCGCGGCGGCCTGCTGGTGACCAGCATGGCACTGGCCGCGGCATCGTGGGCGAAGGTCACCCCGGAAGACCTCAAGCAGCTTGACGGCAACCTCACGCCGATGGGCGCCGAGCGCGCCGCAAGCAAGGACGGCGATGTGCCGGCCTGGAGCGGCAAGTGGCTGGGTACGCCGCCTCAGGTCAAATACCAACGTGGCGAGCGCTATGCGGACCCGTACGGCGACGAGAAGCCGCTGTTCGTCATCACCGCGCAGAACATGGCGCAGTATGCCGAGCGGCTGACCGAAGGCCAGAAGGCGATGTTCAAGAAGTACCCCGACACCTTCAAGATGCCGGTGTACCCCAGCCATCGCGATTTCCGCTACGAAGACGCGGTCTACAAGGACATCCGCACCTACGCCACCACCGTCAGCATGACCCCCGACGCCAACGGCCTGAAGGATGCGGGACCGCAGGTGCCCTACCCGATCCCGAAGAGCGCGATGGAGCTGCTGTGGAACCAGCGCTTCTCGTCGGCCATCGGCGCGGAGAAGGCGCAGTATGACCAGGCCGTGGTCTATCCCAACGGCTCGATCGCCTGGGGCCGGGTCTCGTACAACATCTTCTCGCCGCGCAATCACGGCAAATTCGACCCGGAAAACAAGCTCAACGACCGCTCCTTCTTCCGCACCGCCACCGACCTGCCGCTGCGCGACCGCGGCCAGGTGATCGTCGGCTATGCGGTGTGGGACCAGGAAGGCTCGGACACCAACCGCACCTGGATCTACAACCCCGGCACGCGGCGTGTGCGCCAGGCGCCGGAATTCGGCTTCGACCAGCCCCAGGGCCCCGGCGGCTTCCGCACCGTGGATGACGACCGCCTCTTCAACGGCTCCGGCGAGCGCTACAACTGGAAGATCGTCGGCAAGAAGGAAATCTATGTCCCGTACCACAACTACAAGCTGCTGAGCGCTTCGGTCAAGTACAAGGACCTGCTGACCAACGGCCACGCCAATCCCGACGTCATGCGCTACGAGCTGCACCGCGTATGGATCCTGGAGGCAACGCTCAAGTCGGGCTTCCGCCACCAGTATGCGAAGCGCGTGCTGTTCCTGGACGAAGATAGCTGGCAGGCCCTGGCCGCCGACAACTACGACGGCCGCGGCCAGCTGTGGCGCACCAACCTGCAGGCTTCGGTGTATGCCTATGATGCGCGCCGCTACTACCCGACCACCACGTTCTACCATGACCTGATCTCGGGCGCGTACCTGGCCGACCGCCTGACCAACGAAGGTCCGATGCCGAAGCTGAACAACAGCCCGGAGTTCAGCGAGGCCTTCTTCTCGCCGGACGCGGCGCGCGGATCGGGGACCTGACCGGGTCGTGATCCCTGGCCGGGCGAGGTTTCGTCCGGCCTGATTTTTTTGGCTGTCCCCTCCCCACTCCCCTTTCGCCACAGGCCGCGCGCCTCACCGTCACGGCTGGCGCCGGCATGGCCAAGCGCCATGACCACCGCCCCTCCACGCTCGCCTTCCCACTCGTACCAGTCCGGGCCGTTCCATGCGATGGCCAAGCCCAGCGGATCCGATTGCAACCTGGACTGCGCCTATTGCTTCTACCTGGAAAAAGCCGCGCTGTATGAACCGGGCGCCGGCGAACGCAAGCGCCGCATGCCGGACGATGTGCTGGCCGCCTATGTGCGCAACTACATTGCGTCGCATCCCCCGGGCGCCGAAGTCGTCTTCACCTGGCAGGGCGGCGAGCCCACGCTGTTGGGCCTGGATTTCTACCGCCGGGCGGTCCACCTGCAGCAGCAGTTGCGCGCAGGACGGTCCATCCGCAACAGCTTCCAGACCAACGGCCTGCTGCTGGACGACGAATGGTGCGCCTTCTTCGCCAGCCACGACTTCCTGGTGGGCCTGTCGCTCGACGGCCCGGCGGAAATCCACGATGCCTACCGCGTCTCGGCCGGTGGCCAGCCGACCCACGCGCTGGTGATGCGCGCGCTGGCAACACTGCAGGCGCATCACGTCCGCCATAACGTGCTGGCCTGCGTCAACCGCCGCAGCGCGGCGGAGCCGCTGCGGACCTACGAGTTCCTGCGCGCCCACGGCGTCAGGCATATTCAGTTCATCCCGGTCGTCGAGCGCCGCCCCAGCGCGGCCGACAGCGCCATCGGCCTCACGCTGCATGGCCCCGGCGGCAAGGTGCTGGCGCAGGCCTTGCCGGGTGCCGCAGGCAGCGTGACCGAATGGTCGGTCCCCTCCGGCGGCTACGGTGACTTTCTCAATGCCATCTTCGACGTGTGGGTGCGCCGCGATGTCGGCACCGTCCACGTGATGAATTTCGAATGGGCGCTGGCGAATTACATGGGCGAGCCGGGCGCTGCCTGCCATCACCAGCCGACCTGCGGCCGGGCCGTGGTGGTCGAGCACAACGGCGACGTCTATGCCTGCGACCACTACGTCTATCCGGCGTACCGGCTCGGCAATCTCGGCACCGCGTCGCTGGCGCAGATGGTCGACTCAGCGGCCCAGCATGCGTTTGGCCAGGACAAGCTGCGCTCGCTGCCGCGGCAATGCGTGGGCTGCAAGATGCTGAAGGGCTGCTGGGGCGGCTGCCCGAAGCACCGCTTCACCACGACGCGGGACGGCGAGCCCGGCTTGAACTACCTGTGTGACGGCTATTACCGCTTCTTCGGCCACGTGGCGCCGTACCTGCGCACCATGTCCGAACTGATCCGCGCTGGCAGGCCGGCCAGCGACATCACCCGCGCCGTCGTTCTTCGTGCGCCGGCCACGCCGTAGCGAGGCGCTTGCACAGCGGCCGCGGGCGGCCTCCGCCGCTAGCGCAGGTCGATCGAGACCTGTTCGATGCGCCCGCCGCTGAAGGCATAGCCCGGCAGCGCGTCCGCGGGATAGTCGCCCGCGGCCGAACCATGGTCGATGCCGACATCGAAGGTCTCGTCGATGGTGTAGAAGCCAGGCGGGCTCGCTGGCAAGCGGCCCCTGCCCGCGGGCTTGCCGTCGACCAGCAGCTGCACGTCGGCGCCCCTGGCATAGCCGCCGCCGTCATAGCGGAAATCGAAGCGCAACTGGTGGCGCCCGGCGGTCAGCGGCGCCGGCCCGCGCAGCGTCACGGTCTTCAGGTTGAACAGGCGGTAGCTGAACACCGGAACGCCGGCGCCGTCAAGGTAGAGCGACCATCCCGCGCTGTGGCCGCCCAGCGTGGCGATCACGCCGCGCGCGCGCTCACCGGCATCGACGGTGGCCGATACGCTCCACGAGCGGTTATAGGTCTTGGGCAAGGCCGACTCGGGCACGCCGACCACGCCCTGCCTGAACGTCATGCTGGTGCGGCCCGCTGACAACGACGGCAGCGCCCCGGCCTGGTTCGGCGACATATTGCGCAGCGGCAGCACCTGGTTGCGCTGTGCCTCGCGCTGGAACAATGCCTGCATGCGCGCCAGCCGCACTGGCTCGCGCTGCGCCACGTCATGGGCCTGCGAGAAATCGCTGTTCAGGTCATAGAGTTCCCATTGGTCGTCCTCGAACTTCTTCTGGCCATAGTCGATCACGGTCCACGGGCGGCGGCTGTGGAAGGCCGACGCCATCCAGCCATCCTGGTAGAGGGCGCGATGGCCGAATACCTCGAAGTACTGCGTGGTATGGCGCGTCGCCGCCCCGGCATCGGCGAAGCTGTAGAGCAGGCTCACGCCATCCATCGGCTTCTGCGCGATGCCGTTGACCCCCGCAGGCGCCGGCAGTTTTGCGGCTTCCAGGATGGTCGGCACGATGTCGTTGACGTGTCCGAACTGGCTGCGCAGCCCGCCGCGCTGGGCGGCATGCCTGGGCCACGTGACCACCATCGGATTGCGCGTGCCGCCCAGGTGAGACGCCACCGCCTTGGTCCATTTGAACGGCGTATCCAGCGCCCAGGCCCAGCCGGCGGGATAGTGCGGATAGGTGCCGGGCCCGCCCAGCGCGTCGAGCTGCGCCAGCCGGGCGGCATCGCTTTCGGGCAGCCCCTGCACCGGCGCAAAGTAGCTGGCGCTGCCGAGCAGGCCGCCTTCGGCGCTGGCACCGTTGTCGCCGACGATGTAGAAGAACATCGTGTTGTCGAACTGCCCGTTCGCCTTCAGCGCCTCGACCAGCCTGCCCACCTGCGCGTCGGCATGCGCCAGGAAGCCGGCATAGACCTCCATCAGCCGCGAGGCGACCCGCTTCTGGTCCGGTGTCAGCGTGTCCCACGCCGGCAGGTCCGGCATGCGCGCGGTCAGCTGCGTATTGGCCGGAATCACGCCGAGCGTCTTCTGTCGCGCGAAGATCTCTTCGCGCAGCCGGTCCCAGCCCTGGTCGAACTTGCCGCGGTATGCCTCGATCCATGCCTTCGGTGCCTGCAGCGGCGCGTGCGCGGCACCCGGGGCGAAGTACAGGAACACGGGCTTGTCCGGCGTGACCGCGTGCTGCACGCGCAGCCAGTCAATCGCCTTGTCGGCAAGGTCCGCGGTGAGGTGGTAGTCGCGCCCGGGCGGGCGCATCACCGGCGTGGTGCCGTCATAGAGCGAAGGCTCGTACTGGTCGGTTTCGCCGCCATGGAAGCCATAGAAACGCTCGAACCCTTCGCCGGTCGGCCAGCGGTCGAACGGGCCGCTTGGCGACAGCTCCCAGTCCGGGGTCTGGTGCCATTTGCCGAACGCCGCGGTGTTGTAGCCGTTCTGGCGCAGCACCTCCGCGATGGTGGCGGTGTCCTTGGTGTGGAAGCTGCTGTACCCCGGGCGCTCGTCGGCAACGTTCGCCACCGCGCCGATGCCGGTCGCATGCGCATTGCGCCCGGTCAGCAGTGCCGAGCGGGTGGGCGAGCAGATCGCCGTGGTATGGAAGTTGTTGTAGCGCAGGCCTTCGCGCGCCAGCGACTCCAGCACCGGCGTCTGCACCGGGCCGCCGAAGGTGGACGCCGCACCGAAGCCGACATCGTCGAGCAGCACGATCACCACGTTGGGCGCGCCCGCAGGCGCCTTGACCTGGTAGGCCGGCCCGCGGTCGGCACCGGCAAGCGCCGGGCCCTGTTGTGCGTGGGCCGGCATGCAGGCCGGCGTGGCGGCCAGCGCCAGGCAAGTGGTGATGAACTTCCGGGAAAATGGCATAGGCGTCCTGCGATATCGTTGGCCGGCGCGGCGGCGCGTCACTGCCGCCGCGCATGGTTCGGGCATGGCTACCGCATTGTTCCCACCGCGCCACGCCGCGGGCATCGTCCGCCCGGACTATCCGGCCCGGCGGACGGGATGCCGCCTGGGGTTGTCGTCAGTCCCGCCGCACCAGCTGCGGCATCGCGTAAGTCCCGTCGACCAGCGGCGCGGTCGGGCCATAGAAGCGTGCCGCCAGCCTGAACGGCCCTTTGGCCGGCAGCGGCATCCAGTTGCGCGCCTGGGCCGCGTCGGATGGCTTGTCGTGCTGGAAATAAAGCGTGAGCTTGCCGTCCCGCACCGCGAACTGGCCGGCCGCGACCTGGTAGCTGGTCACGCTGTAGCGGTCGATCGGGTTGTCGACGAAGTAGCCGTTGTCGTCGTAGACCGGCAGTTCCCAGAACTCGGTGACCGGCGGCAGGTTGTTCATGTCCAGCGTCATGGTGTAGCGCCGGCCGCTGTCCAGCGGCTTGCCGTGCGCGTCGGTCATGGCGTAGGCGATGGTGTGCGACTGGTATGGCACGGGGCTGCCCCAGGCGATGTCCGCGGCGCCGGCCCTGACCTTGTAGTCGTTGGGGTCGTAGAACAGGCTGCTCTGCAGTTTCCATCCGTTCATGTCGACCTGCGCCGCGCTGAATGCCGTGCGTGCCTGCGCGCGCGCGGCGTCGAAGCCCCGTTGCACGGCGCGGCGCTGCGCGGGCGTGAGCCGCTGCGGATCGAACTGCACGCCCTTGCGCAGGCCCAGTGGCGCCAGCGCGCGCAGGGTCTCGCGCTCGGTCACCGAGTCCCTGCGCTGGGTCAGGGTGTCGTCGTTGATCACCAGGCTGGCCAGCTGCAGGTAGTCGGTCGCGGTCATCGATTTGGCCACATCCGGAATCTGCGCCATGCGTGCGAAGGTGCGGTAGTTCGCCGGCTGCGTCGGCACCTCGTCCAGCGGCACCGGCTTGCCGCCGTTGCGTTGCCAGTGCTCCAGCGGCTCGACACTGACGCCGTCCATCAGCCGGTGCGCGGCCGCGAAGTCGGCAGCGTCGCGCGTGGTGATCGCCACGCGCAGCGTGATCGAAAACGCGTTGGAAGGCGCCCGCACCACCTCCGTGCCGCGGAATCCCGCCGGCAGCGTGCCCTTCCAGTCCGGCCCGACGATCAGGTAGCGCTGCGCCGCGTTGCCGGTGAACTGGCTGCCCACCATGAAAAACCAGTCGGCGTACTGGTCCAGCGCCTGGATGCTCCAGTAGCGGCCATCGTCGACCCTGGGCGAGGTCACCACCACCGGCTGTTGCGACAGGTCGAAGAAGCCGCCCGAATACAGCGTCGAGGCGTTCGGGGTGGTGGCAAAGCGCTCCCTGGCGGTAAAGAGCTGGCGGTTCTGCGCCAGGCGGTTGATGCCGCGGTAGGCCGGCATCTGCTGCGCCTGCGTGAAGACGTAGCGCAGCTCGTAGAAGCCGGTCTGCTGCAGGCCCCAGAAGTAGGCCTGCCGGGTCAGCGCTTCGATTTGTGCGGGCGTGATGCGGGCATCGATGCCAGCGGGGGGTAGTGGTGCCGGCGCCGGCGCGGACCGGGCGTGGGACTGCAGGCAGGCGAGGGCAAGGGCAAGGACAGCGATGCGGGCGTGCCGCATCCAGTTGGCGTACATCGGCAGGCTCCTTGAGCAAAAGAAGGCGGCACGCTGCGCCGCCACGCATGCCAGTGTCCCGGCAACGCCGACGGCCGACATCGTCTGCCTGAGCAAGAGGCCTCTACTACAAATAGGGGTGGCGCCGCGACGCGGCACGTGCCTGGCTCAGCTGAGCGACACGACGCTGTTGAGCAGCGTGCGCACCAGTTCCGCCTGCCGCGTGACGCCCGCCTTCTGGAAGACCGCGCGCAGATGGGCGCGTACGGTATTGGTCTTGACCTTCAGCGCTTCGGCCGCGGCCTCCAGCGAAGCGCCGTTGGCCATCAGCAGTGCCAGCGATGCCTCCGTCGGCGTGAAGTCGAACAACTGGCGCAAGACCTCGACCGAGGTCTGTGCGCTGCACGCCGGGTCGCGGATCACCACCACGCAGGCCGGGCACCACTTGTTCTCGTCCGACCATTCGCGCATCGGGATGGCGCGGATCAGCACCTCCAGCCGCCCCGTGCGGGAAGGCCTGGCCAGCGACATCGCCTCCACCATGGGCGCGGCGGCGCCGTCATCCTGCGTGACCGAGATCGAATCGATAGAGCGCCTGACCAGCTGTCGGAAGCGGCCGCGATCACGCGTATCCGCAAACTCGAACTTGCCGCCGCGCAGGCGGATGCCGTCGTTCTCGCCCAGCAGCGTGCGCGCGGCCGCATTGGCCTTGAGCACCATGCCCTGGTCGTCCAGCAGCACCATGCCGATCAGCATGCGGTCCACCGCATACTCGTAAAGGCCGCGCTCGGACTCGGCCACGTCGATGCGGGAATACAGGTCGACCGCGCGCTTGATATGCGGCAGCAGCGCCACGCAGACGGCCTGGTCCTTCTCCGAGAAGTCGTGCGCGTCATGGCCCCGGCACAGGCGGAAGCGGCACACCACGCCGTCGGCGGTCTGGATATCCGCGCCGAGCACATAGCGCATGTCCAGGTCCTTGAGCAGTTCCTGGTAGATGGGGCTGCGGCACCATGCCTCGGCGCCGACGAACCTGTCCACCGTGGTCACCATGCCCGGCGGGAGGTCGACAAACGGGTCCAGCGAGTGATAGTAGCTGTTGTACGTAACGCCTTGCCGCCGGTAGGTCTCCCGCGGCGGCATGTTGAACATCGAGCCGGGGCGGTCGAACGTGGGCGGGCGCAGGACCAGGGTCGCCGAGCAGGCGTTGAGCAGGACACGCACGGACTCGAGCGCGCTGGACCAGGGCGCTTCCTCGAGCGGCCCCCGATAGATGGCGTCGAGCAGTTCGCCATACTGCGCTACGGAAAAGCTCGCCAATGCATAGATTGACGGCTCGACCAAGTGCCCGGTAGTCGCCATCAACTTGTCCCTCTCGTGTCCAGGTAAAAATTTGCCGACGGGATTGTTCCACGCACGCCGTGGCGAGCGCTATTGGCGTTCACCCGAAGGCATGCCGGCATCCCCGCCCCTAATCCCTCCTCGCCCCCTCGTTCCCCTCGCCCCCGCATCGTCCATGTCGGCAGGGGCCGTCTACTCCATTCCGAGGTGGTGCGCCGACGGCGCCCCCGCATATCGTCTACCGGCACAACCTCGCCTGGAGATTCCGTCAATGCGTCCACCAGCACCTTCCCGGCTGAAGGCCGGCGCCCTTGCCTGCCTTGCCCTGCTTTACTCGACCGTGACCGCCCCGGCACACGCCGGCACCCTGCCGGATGCCAGCGGGCTGACCCTGCCGCTTCCCGACATCAAGACGACCCCCGGCATCATCGGCCACACCTTCAAGGACTCGACCGCGCCGGCGCGCCAGTGGCAAAAGGCCCCGGCGGGTGCGCCGAATGTGGTGGTGGTGCTGCTTGACGATGTCGGCTTCGGCGCCGCCGGCACCTTCGGCGGCCTGGTCCCCACGCCGGCACTCGATGCACTTGCCAGCCGCGGCCAGCGCTACAACCGCTTCCACACCACGGGCATGTGCTCCCCCACGCGCGCCGCGCTGCTCACCGGCCGCAATCCGCACGCGGTCGGCTGGGGCGTGGTCAGTGAACTGAGCACGCCGTACGACGGCTATCTTGGCTACATCCCCAGGAGCGCCGCCAGCGTCGCGGAGATCCTGCGGCAGCACGGCTACGCCACGTCGGCATGGGGCAAGTGGCACAACACTCCGGTGTGGGAGTCATCCTTCAACGGGCCGTTCGACCACTGGCCCACCGGGCAGGGCTTCGAGCGCTTCTACGGCTTCCTTGGGGGCGAGACCGACCAGTACGAGCCCGCGCTGGTCGACAACACCGCACCGGCACGCCGGCCCGACCGGGCCGGCTACCACCTGACCGAAGACCTGGCCGATCACGCCATCGACTGGATGCAGCAGCAAAAATCGGTCGCGCCGGACAGGCCCTTCTTCGTGTACTGGGCACCCGGCGGCACGCACGCGCCGCTGCAAGTGCCCAGGCCATGGATCGATCGCTTCAAGGGACGCTTCGACCAGGGCTGGGACAAGGTGCGTGAAGAGATCTTCGCGCGGCAGAAAGCGCAAGGCGTGGTGCCCGCCGATGCCGTGCTGACACCACGGCCGAAGGAGTTGCCCGCATGGGACGGCCTTTCCCCCGATGAAAGAAAAGTCGCGGCGCGCCTGATGGAAACGTATGCGGGCTTCCTGGCCCATACCGATGCCCAGGTAGGACGCCTGGCCGCTTCCCTGCAACGCATGGGGCAGTTCGACAACACGCTCTTTGTCTACATCGTCGGCGACAACGGCGCCAGCGCCGAAGGCGGCCTGCATGGCCACTTCCACGAGATCGACAGCTTCAACGGCGTCGCCGAGGATCCCGCCGTCATAGCCGGGCGCCTCGACGATATCGGCAGCCCCGCCTCCCTGCCGCACTACGCCTCGCCGTGGGCGTGGGCCATGAATACGCCCTTCCAGTGGATGAAGCAGGTCGCTTCCCACCTTGGCGGGACCCGCAATCCGATGGTGATCAGCTGGCCGGCTCGGATGCGTTCGCCGGGCGGACTGCGCTCCCAGTTCAGCTATGTCAGCGACCTGATGCCGACCATCCTGGAAGCGGCACGGATTCCCGTGCCGAAGCAGGTCAACGGTGTCGCCCAGCAGCGCGTGGATGGACAGAGCCTGCTCTACACCTTTGATGCCCCTGAAGGCCCTGATGCCTCGCCACGCCGCCGCACCCAGTATTTCGAGATGGTCGGCAACCGCGCGATCTACCAGGATGGCTGGATGGCATCGACCCGGCCGGCGCACATGCCGTGGAACGTCATGGCCAGGGGCCCGAACGCGCTGGGTACCGAGCGGTGGGAGCTCTATCACCTCGACAAGGATTTCACGCAGGCGCATGACCTCGCCGCGCAGCATCCCGCCAAGCTCCGGCAGTTGCAGCGGCTGTTCTGGCAGCAAGCAGCCAGCAACAAGGTCCTGCCGCTGGACGACCGCTTCGCCGAGCGCCTGTCCCTGACCAACGATGCCGGACAGGCGCAGTTGCGCCCCAGCCTGACCGCGGGACGCAACCGCTTTGTCTACTACCCGGGCGCGGTCGGCATCAATGAAGCCAGTGCGCCAAACCTGAAGAACCGCTCCCACACCATCACTGCAAGGGTGCGGGTGCCCGCCGCCGGCGCGCAGGGCGTGCTTGCCGCGCAAGGCGGTTCCGGTTCAGGCTGGGCACTGTACGTGAACGAGCGCGGGCTGCCCGTGTACACCTATGTGTTCGCCGGCAAGCGTACGACGCTGAGCAGCGACGTGCGCCTGCCAGCAGGGGATGCCGAGGTTCGTGTGGACTTTGCCTATGACGGCAAAGGGCGCGGCAAGGCCGGCGTGGCAACGCTGCTGGTCAACGGCCGCCCCGCGGGCCAGGCCAGCATCGAGCGGACCGTGCCGGCGCTGTTTTCGATCAGCGAGCCGTTCGATGTTGGCACCGACAGCCAGTCACCGGTCGGACTATCCGCGCGACTACCGCTTCGCCGGCGAAATCGACAACGTCACGATTGACCTGCGCTAGTCCACCTCGCTCCCGCCGCCGGGCGCGGCGGGAGCGCGGATCAGAACGGATCCGAACGGATCCGAACGGGTCAGAACGTCAGCGGACGCTGCACGGCATCGAGGCCGCCGTCGATGAACACCACATTGCCGTGCATGTAGGCCGCTTGCGGCCCGCACAGGAAGGCGATCAGCGCGGCCACCTCCTCAGGCTGCGCACGGCGGCCCAGCGGCGGCAGGAAATCGCGGATGGCGTCTCCATAGCGGGGATCGTTCAGGCCGGCCTGCAGCAACGGCGTTTCCACCGCGCCCGGCGCCACCACATTGAGGCGCACTCCGGCCCTTCCCCACGCCGCCGCCCGCTGCCGCGCCGCGGCAGTCACCGCATGCTTGGAGCTGGCGTAGGCGATGTATCCGGCCTGGTCGCGCGTGGCTTCGGCCTGCGCGGCGGCGGCCAGCATGGCCAGCACGCCGGCCTCGTCACCGGCGAGGTAGGCATCGCGCAGCGGGCTGCCGTCCCATGACTGCAGCGTCGCCGAGTTCGAAGACACCACCACGGCGCAAGGCTGCGTGCCCTCGCGCAGCGCGTCGAACCAGCCATCCAGCAACGCCACCACGCCGAAGTAGTTGACCGATGCCACCAGCGTGGCCGGGTCGACATGCGGGCCCAGGCCGGCGCAGCAGACCAGCTGGTCGATGCGGCCGCCCGACTGCGACAGCACGGCATCGATCGCCGCGGCGCGGCCCTGCGTGGTGGACAGATCGGCCTGCACGTCGGCATCGCGCAGGTCGACGCCGATCACGCGGCAGCCGTCGGCCAGCATCCGCCGGCGCACCGCCGCGCCCATGCCGGAAGCGGCGCCGGTAATGACCACGGTTCTCATGGTCAGTCCTCGAACACGTGGCGCAGCGCCGGCGGCTCGATGTTGCCCGGGTTCATCTCGACCACGCGCCGCGCGACGCTGGACGGCCGCACCTGCTCGACGTCGGTATAGAACTGCTGGTACCAGTCGCGCATCTGGTACATCGGCCCGTCGCCTTCGCACAGCAGCGGGTTGTCGATGCGGATCTTGTTGTCCCAGATCGCCACGTCCTCGTAAAACGCGGCGCGGGCCTGGTCGACATAGGCCTGCGCCATGGCGCGGTTCTGTTCATCCGACAGGCCGGGGACCTTCTTCACCAGCACGCCATAGCGCAGCACGAAGCTGTTCAGGTCGATCGGCACATGGCAGTTCAGCAGCACCGAATGGATCTCCTGGTCGCCCATGCGGCCGCTCATGTCGGTGATGTGGTAGGCCGGACCGAAGTACGTGGACAGCGCCGTCAGCTGCGAGTCGCCGGAGAGCCGCGCGCTGCGCCCGATCATCAGCTGCGTGGCCTTGTGGTCTTCGAACAGGTTGGCGAAGTAGTCCACCGGCGCGCCATGGACGGTGCCGAAATGCGCCATGTCGGAGATATTGTCGACCAGCTCGCGGCAGTTGGTCTGGATCACCATCTCGTCCATGGCCCAGTCGGACCACTCGTCGGAGAAGCAGGCATCGATGCGCGGGATCGCCACTTCCGGCGGTGCCGGACGGCCTTCGGGATCGTGCCAGATAAACAGCAGGCGGTTCTGCTCGCAGGTCTCCCAGGCACCGATGCGCGCCTTGGGCGGCACCCGCTTGCAATAGGGGATGGACTTGCAGCCGCCGTCGCCGCCCCATTGCCAGCCGTGGAACGGGCACACCAGGTTGTCGCCCTGCACGGTGCCGGTGCTGAGGTCGGCGCCCATGTGCGGACAGTGGCCGTCGATCACGCGGATGGCGCCGGTCGAGTCGGCAAATGCCGCCAGGCGCCTGCCGAAGATGTCCAGCGTGTGCGGCTTGCCGTCGCGGTAGCTGTCGGCCAGGCCCAGGCAATGCCAGCCGCGCGCGTAGCGGGCCTCGGGCGGGCGCGATTCGATCTTGTAGCCTTGTACGCTCATGGCGTCTGTCTCCTTGAAATCCCGTGGGACCTTCAAGATAGGGGCGTCGGGCCCGGCCCTCATCGTCCCATCGGACTACTGCAGCGCAACCATGCGGGTCAGCGCCGGGTCGTTGCCGGGGCCATGCACGCAGCTGACCCCGGCGGGGTCGTAGATGCGCGCGACGCAGCCGTTGCAGCTGTCGCAGGCCGAGCGCCGCAACGTGCCGGCGCGCCAGCCGGCGACCAGCGCCGGGTCGTGGATCAGCGCTCGCGCCAGGGCGACGGCGTCGAAGCCCTCCCCCATCAGCTGCGCCACGTTGTCGAGCGACTTGACCCCGCCGATATAGGCCAGCGGCATCCGCACCGCCTGCCGCACCACGCGCGAGGCTTCGAGGAAATACAGTTCGCGGAAGGCCAGGTCGCGCGGCGTGCGCTGTTCCAGCATGGTGATGCCCAGGCGCGCCAGCGCGGTCGGTGCCGCGGCCTTCATCTGCGCGGTCGGCATCGGGCTGCCGAACAGCGCCCACGGGCTTTCCACGTTGCGGCCGCCGCTGAGGGTCAGCAGGTCGGCGCCCCCGCCTTCCAGCAGGCGCGCGGTCAGCGCCGAGTCGGCGGGCTGGTTGCCGCCCGGCACGCCGTCGCTGACGCTGAGCTTGCAGCACACCGCAAGGTCGGCGCCGACCGCATCCTTCACCCGGCGCAGCACCGCGGCCGGAAAGCGGGTCCGGTTCTCCACGCTGCCGCCGAAGCCATCGCGCCGCCGGTTGCTCAGCGGCGACAGGAACTGGTTGAGCAAGTAGCCGTGTCCCATGTGGATTTCGACCGCGTCGAAGCCGGCGTCGCGCGCCAGCCGCGCCGCCGCGGCAAACTGGCCGGCCACGCGCTCCATGTCCGGCGCGCGCATGGCGCGCTGGAAATACACGCCGTGCATCATGCCGAAGGCATTGAGCCCCGACGAGGCACTGCCCGGCGCCCGGCTGCCGCCGTGGCGCATGGTGGTGAACGAGCCCGCGTGCGTGATCTGCAGGCAGGCCGCCGCGCCTTCGCGATGGACCGCGTCGGTCAGCACGCGCAGGTGCGGCACCTGCTCCGCGCGCATGCTGAGCTGGTGCGCGAAGGTCAGCCCGTCGTCGGCGACCGCCGCGTAGGCCACCGTGGTCATGCCCACGCCGCCCGCCGCCATGGCGCGGTGATGTTCGACCAGCGCCCGGGTCGGCAGGCCTTGCGGCGTCATGCCTTCATTCGCGCCGGCCTTGATAAAGCGGTTGCGCAGCGTCAGCGGGCCGAGGCGAAGCGGCGTGAAGGCCGGCGCCGCGGAGGTCTGGGTCCCGGGCATGCAGTCTCTCCGGTTGCGATGATCAGACCGCGTCTGACTTCAGACCATGCGCCACCGGCCCCGACTCTGCGCCGCTGGCAGCCCCAACTGGTCTGGCGGCCGCGCCCCTGGCACGGGCCCGCTCTTCCTGCTCCACGCCGAGCCACGCTGCCAGCGCCGGCAGCAGCGACACCGCGCCGAACAGGTTCACCAGGAACATGAACGCCAGCAGGATGCCCATGTCGGCCTGGAACTTGAGCGCGGCAAAGGCCCACGTGCCCACGCCGATGCACATCGTCAGCGCCGTGAACAGCGCCGCCGAGCCGCGCTGGCGCATGGCCTCGGCGAACGCCTGCGGCAGCGCCTGCCCTTCCTCGCGGATCTGGTGCTGGATGCGCTCGTACAGGTAGATGCCGTAGTCCACGCCCACGCCCACGCCCAGCGTGATCACCGGCAGCGTCGACACCTTCAGGCCGATGCCCAGGCGCGCCATCAGCGCATTGCACAGCACCGACACCAGCGTCAGCGGCACGATGATGCACAGCACCGCGCGCCACGAGCGGAAGGTCAGCAGGCACAGCAGCGTGATCGCGCCGAAGATCGCCAGCAGCATCGCCACCTCGGCCTCTTCCACCGCCTCGTTGGTTGCCGCCATCACGCCGATATTGCCGCCCGCCAGGCGGAAGGCCACGTTGGGGGTCTTGTCGCTGGCCTCGAAGCGGCGGATCTCGCGGATGATGTGGGCGATGGTCGCGCCTTCGTGGTTGGCGGTGTAGATCAGCACCTGGATCGCCTGGCAGTTCGACGTATTCATGCCGTTGTCCGGGTCGAAGGCCTTGGCACCCTGGCTCAGGCCGGCGCTGTTGCGCGGCAGCGCCTCCCAGCGCGGATTGCCCTCGTTGTAGGCCCCGATCACCACCTTGGCCAGCGACGACACGCTGACCACCGACTGCACCCCGGACACGCCGCGCATATGCATCTCGAAGCGCTCCACCGCGCTCATCACCGGGTAGTGCAGGCAGCCATCGTCGAAGCCGGTGGGCTCGACCACCACGGTGAGCGCATCCGAGCCGATGTTGTACTGGCTGACGATGCTGGCGCTGTCGCGGTTATAGCGCGAATCCGCGCGCAGCTCCGGCGCGCCGGTGCCGACATCGCCGATCTTCAGGTCGCGCGACTCGATCGCGCCGTAGGCCAGCAGCGCCAGCGCCGCGACGAACACGCCCAGTGCCGGCGCCGGCCGCGCCAGCGCGCCGAACCTGTGCCACAGGCTGCCCTGTCCCGTTGCGTGCGATGCCCGCGTTGCCCGCGCCAGCGCCGAAGGCTCCAGCCGCGTGTACGACAGCAGGATCGGCAGGAATACCTTGTTGGTCACGATCATCAGCAGCACACCCAGGCAGGCGGTGATGCCAAGTTCGCGCACGATATCGATCTCGATGCGCATGATCACCATGAAGCCCAGCGCATTGGTCAGCAGCGCCACGGTGCCGGGGATGAACAGCTTGCGGAAGGCCGCGCTGGCGCTGTCGAGCGGGCCGTGTCCCTGCGCCACCTCCTGCTTCCACGCATTGGTCATCTGCACCGCATGCGAGACCCCGATCGAGAAGATCAGGAACGGTACCAGGATCGACATCGGGTCGATGCCGTAGCCGAGCAGCGGCAGCAGCCCCAGCAGCCAGGCCACCGGCAGCAGCGCCACCACCAGTGCCAGCGCGGTGATGCGCAGCGAACGCGTGTACAGCCACAGCAGCAGCGCGGTGACGGCAAAGGCCAGCGCGAAGAAGCCCATCACGCCGGCGATGCCGTCTTCGACATCACCCACCAGCTTGGCGAAGCCGACGATATTGACTTCGACATCGGTGCCGCCGAACTGCGCGCGGATTTTCTCGAGCTGGCGCGCCACCGAGCCGTAGTCGATGGTCTTGCCGGTAGCCGGGTCGGTCTCGCGCAGTTCCGCGCGGATCAGCGCGGACTTCAGGTCATTGCTGACCAGCCGGCCGATCTGGCCGGAGCGGGCCACGTTGCGCCGCACCTTGTCGAGTTCGTCCGGCGCGCCAGAAAAGCGCCCCGGCACCACCACGTCACCGCGAAAGCCGGCTTCGGTGACCTCGGTGTAGCGCACGTTGGGCGTGAACAGCGAGAACACGCGCGAGCGGTCCACGCCGGGGATGAAGAACACTTCATCGGTGGCGTGGCGCAGCTTGTCCATGAAGGCGGCGTTGTAGATGTCGCCGTCGCCCTTCCAGCGCAGGCTCACCAGCACGGTGTTGGCACCGGAGAAGGTGCTCGCGTACTTGGTGAACACCTGCATGTACGGATGCTGCAGCGGGATCATCTTGTTGAAGCCGGGATCGAGCCGCAGGCGCGTGGCGGAAACGCCCAGCGCCACAGTCACGGCCAGGCACAGCAACAGCAGCAGGCGGCGCCGGCGCATCAGCACGCCGGCGCAGGCGTCGACGAAGCGGCCCAGGCGGCCGGGGGATTGGGGGCGGGTCATGATCGTTCTCGCGTCCGGTCGGTCGGGTTCAGGGATTGGCGGCGAGCGTGGCGCCGGCCAGGCCGCCATTGCCGCCGAGCGCCAGCGTGTCCTTGGCGGTGGCGGCCAGCGCGGCCAGGGTCTGCGGGCTGCCCGCCGGCAGCGCGGTGAAGCGGCGTCCGCCGTCGGCGGACATCACCAGCACGCCGCCCTGCCCGGCCAGCACGATGCGGCCGTCGGCAAGCTCGGCGCCGCCGAAGAACGAGGTCCTGAGGCCGGTCTGCGCCGCGCGCCAGGTGGTGCCGAAGTCTTCGCTGCGCAGGGCGTTGCCGCGCATGCCGTAGGCCAGCCAGGCGCCGTCGCGCAGCGGCAGCACGCCGTACAGCGAGCCTTCATAAGGGGTCTTGACCGGCTCCCACTGGCTGCCGCCGTCGGTCGAGCGCAGCACCAGCCCGGCCTCGCCGACCAGCATCAGCCGCCCCTGCCCGTCGCTGGCGATGGCGTTGAGGTGGCGGTCCTGCATGGCCTTGCCGCCGGCCTCTTCCCAGTGCCGGCCCTGGTCGCGCGACATCAGGAAACGGCCGAAGCTGCCCACCGCGAACCACGGCCCGCTGGCCTGGGCCAGCGCGCCCAGCAGGGGGTCGGACGATTCCGAATCGAACGCAACCTGCTGCCAGTGCGCGCCGCCGTCTTCGGTGCGCAGGATCTGACCGCTGTGGCCGACCGCGATGCCGCGGCGGCTGTCGGCAAAGGCCACCTGCGTCAGCGTGGCGCCTTGCGGCTTATCCACCGCTGCCGGGCGCCAGCTGCGCCCCAGGTCATCGCTGAACAGGATCTTGCCGCGCTCGCCGACCGCGATCAGGCGCTCGCCGGCGCGGGCGATGCCGTTGACCTGCAGGCCGTCCGGGCGCAGCGCAGTGGCCGGGAACGGCGGCAGCGGACGCGGCGCGAAGGCCCATACCGCGGTGGCCAGCACGGCCAGCGACATGGCGATGCCGAGCAGTCGTTTCATGATGTCTCCTCCGGGTTGGAGTGATGTTGTTTGTTTGCTCCCCTCTCCCGCTGGCGGGAGAGGGGCCGGGGGAGAGGGCAGGCGCCGGCATACCGACGCACTTCACTTCGTCGATGCTCCCGCCCTCTCCCCCGCCCCTCTCCCATAAATGGGAGAGGGGAGAAAACCAGCGGTTCCTACAGGACGTCGAACAGCGCCGCCGCCCCCATGCCGCCGCCGATGCACATCGTCACCACCGCCTGCTGCACGTCGCGGCGCCGGCCTTCGATCAACGCGTGCGCGGTCATGCGCGCGCCCGACATGCCGAACGGATGGCCGATCGAAATGGCGCCGCCGTTGACGTTCAGCCGCGCATCGGGGATGCCCAGCTTCTGCTGGCAATACAGCACCTGGCAGGCAAAGGCTTCGTTCAGCTCCCACAGGCCCACGTCGGCCACCGTCATGCCATGGCGCGCCAGCAGCTTCGGCACCGCGAACACGGGGCCGATGCCCATCTCGTCCGGCGCGCAGCCGGTCACCGCCATGCCGCGGTAGCGCCCGAGCGGTCGCAAGCCGCGGCGGCGTGCCTCGTCGGCGCTCATCAGCAGCACCGCGGCGGCGCCGTCGGACAGCTGCGAGGCATTGCCGGCGGTGATGTGCTCGCCCGCGGCCACGGCCTGCCCGCCGCTCCAGACCGGCTTGAGCGCCTCCAGGCTGGCAGCGGTGGTGTCGGGCCGGTTGCATTCGTCCTGCGCCAGCCGCACGGTCTCGTGACCGGTCAGCGCGCCGGCCTTGTCGAACAGCGCGCGGCGCGTTTCCAACGGCACGATCTCGTCATCGAAGGCGCCGCGCCGTTGTGCTTCGGCAGTGCGCTGCTGGCTGCGCCAGGCGTAGGCGTCCTGCTCGGCGCGGCTGATGCCGTAGCGGCGCGCCACCACCTCGGCGGTCTCGATCATCGCCATGTAGGCCGCCGGCTGGCGCGCCAGCACCGCTTCGGACTGGGCGCGATAGCTGTTCTTGTGCTTGTTCTGCGTCAGCGAGATCGACTCAGCGCCGCCGGCGACGATGATGTCGGCCTCGCCGCATTGAATCGCGCGCGCACCGGCCGCGATCGTCATCAGGCCGGAGCCGCACATGCGGTCCATGGTCATGCCCGGCACGCTGTCGGGCAGGCCCGCCGCCACCGCGCTCAGGCGGCCCAGGTTGTAGCCCTGGGTGCCCTGCTGCGCGGCCGCGCCGATCAGCACATCGTCGACCTCGGCCGGGTCCACGCCGGCGCGCTCCACCACCGCGCGCACCACGTGGCCGCCCAGCACCGGGGCTTCGGTATCGTTGAAGGCGCCGCGGAAGGCCTTGCCGATGGGAGTGCGCGCGACGGCGACGATGACTGCGTCTTTCATGCTGTGGGTTCCTGTTCAGAAGTAGTAGCGGCTGATGGTCTCAGCCACGCAGGCGGGCTTGGGCTCGCCTTCGATCTCGACGGTCATGCGCACCACCGACTGCACGCCGCCATCCAGGGTCTCGGCCCGCACCACCTCGCCCACGCCGCGCACGCGCGCGCCGACGCGCACCGGCGCCGGGAAGCGCACCTTGTCGCAGCCGTAGTTGACGCCGAACTTCATGCCCTCGACGGCGACCAGTTCGGGCAAGAACTGGTTGACCAGCGCCAGCGTCAGGTAGCCGTGCGCGATGCAGGCACCGTAGGGACCCTGCGCGGCGCGTTCGGGCTCGACGTGCAGCCACTGGTGGTCGCCGGTGGCATGGGCGAACTGGTCGACCTGTTGCTGGGTGATGCGGGTCCAGGCGCTGGCGCCGAGGTGGTGGCCGACGGCGGCGTGGATGTCTTCGGCGCAGCGGAAGATTGTTGGCATTGCTGTTTCCTCAAGCCCTCTGACTACTGACCGGCAGCACTTCCCCAGTCATATACGACGCATAATCACTGGCCAGAAACACCATCACATTGGCCACCTCCCACACCTCCGCCGCGCGCCCGAAGGCTTCGCGCTCGCTCAGCTGCCGCAGCAGGTCCGCCGGCGCCGACTTCTTCAGGAAGTCGTGCAGCGCGATGCTCGGCGCCACCGCGTTGATGCGCACGCCAAACTCGGCGGCCTCCATCGCGCTGCAGCGCGTCAGCGCCATCACCCCGGCCTTGGCCGCGGCGTAGTGCGACTGCTCCTTCTGTGCCCGCCATCCCAGCACCGACGCGTTGTTGACGATGGCGCCGCGGCCGCGCGCCTGCATGTGCGGCAGCATCGCGCGCGTCATGCGGAAGGTGCCGGTAAGGGAAATATCGATGACGCGCGACCACTCGGCATCGTCCATATCAACTAGGCGGCGCGAGCCGCCCAGGCCGGCGTTGTTGATCAGCACGTCGGTGCCGCCGAGTGCCTCTTCCGCCGCGGCCACCAGTGCGCGCACCTGCGCTTCGTCGGACACATCGCAGAGTTGGCCATGGATAGCCTGCAGCCCGGTTTCCGCGCGCAGGCGTTCGACCGCCTCGTCGAGCCGCTTGGGATGGATGTCGGAGATCATCAGCGCGCGGCAGCCCTCCTCCGCGCAGCGGCGCGCGGCAGCGAAGCCGATGCCGGCGCCGGCGGCGGCGGTGATCAGCACGCTCCTGCCGGCGAGCAGTTGGTGGCCCGGCACATAGGCCGGGGCGCTGGGGGTTTCTGCATGAAGGGTCATGACCGTCCTCTGGCCTCGCGCGGCATGCCCAGCCCGCGTTCGGCGATGATGTTGAGCTGGATTTCGTTGGTGCCGGCGTAGATGGTGTCGGCGCGCGAGAACAGCGCCATCTGCTGCAGCCGCGTGCGGCGCGTGTCGGCCGGGTCCAGCACGTTGGCAAGCGGGCCCAGCACGTCCAGTGCCAGCTGCCCCAGGTCGCGGTGCCAGTTGGACCAGTAGTACTTGTAGATCAGCGCCTCGCGCTGCAGCGCGGTGCCGCCGTCCTCGCTTGCCTGGGCCGCACCGGCCAGCATGCGCAGCGCGTTGGCGCGCATCACGCGCAGGCCGGCCCAGGCGCGCGCGATGCGCTGGCGCACCAGCGCGTCACGGCTGCTGCCGTTGTCGCGCGCGGCCTGCGCCACCCATTCCAGCTCATGCGTGAACTGCATCTGCTGGCCGAGCGTGGAAATGCCGCGCTCGAAGCCGAGCAGCGCCATGGCGATACGCCAGCCGTCGCCGGGCTCGCCCAGCACGTCGGCGGCCGCGGCGCGCGCGCCGTCGAAGAAGACCTCATTGAATTCCGCCCCGCCGCCCATCTGGCGGATCGGGCGGATTTCGATGCCAGGCTGGTCCAGCGGCAGCATCAGGAAGATCAAACCCTTGCTGCCGCGCGAGCCGGGCTCGCAGCGCGCCAGCACGAAGATCCAGTCGGACTCATGCGCGAGCGAGGTCCATACCTTCTGCCCGCTGACCAGCCAGTCGCCGCTGGCGGCATCGCGCACCGCGCGCGTGCGCACGTTGGCCAGGTCCGAGCCCGCGCCGGGCTCCGAATAGCCCTGGCACCAGAACGTGGTGCCGTTGCGAATGCCGGGCAGCAGGCGCGCCTTCTGGTCCTCGGTGCCGAAGGCGATCAGGGTCGGGCCGATCAGCCCCTCGCCGATATGCCCCATGCGGCCCGGACCGCCGGCGCGCGCGTATTCCTCGTGGAAGATCACCTGCTGCATCACCGGCAGTTCGCGCCCGCCCTGCGCGCGCGGCCAGCCCAGCCCGGTCCAGCCGCCCTCGGCGAGGCGACGTTCCCATGCCTTGCGCAGCTGAGGATAGGCTTCTTCGTCGCCGGGGCCGCCGCGGTGTTTCAGGCATTCGAATTCGCCGGCCAGGTTGTCGGCCAGCCACTGCGCCACCTCGGCCCGGAATGCCGACTCTTCATTCGCTTTCATGCTGTCCTCCATGCCTGCGGGCCGTTGGCGGCGATGTAGGCAAGCGCGACGCCGGCGCCGCCCAGCCAGTGGCTGGCGGCCTGCGCGCGCTTGAAATAGAGCTGGGGGTCGTATTCCCAGGTGAAGCCGACCCCGCCATGCAACTGGATCGCATCCTGCGCGCCGAAGCGCAGCGCCTCGTCGGCCGCGACGGCAGCCGCGGCGATCTCGAGGCGCGCGTCGGGCATGGCGCCCGCCTCCCACGCCTGCGCCGCGCCATACACCGCCGAGCGCGCCGCCTCGACCTGCACCATCATCTGCGCGCAGCGGTGCTTGACCGCCTGGAACGAGCCGATGGCGCGGCCGAACTGGATGCGCTCGGCCACATAGGCGACGGTCAGGTCCAGGCATTGCTGCGCGGCGCCGAGCTGCTCGGCGGCCAGCATCAGCTTGCCGTGCCACCACGCCTGGGCCAGGCCCTGGACGGCGGCGTCGCCGCGCGCCAGGCAGGCGCTGGCGGCAACGGCCACGCCGTCGAGCCGCAGTGACGCCAGCGGCCGCGTGCGGTCGAGCGTGTCCAGCGGCGCAATGGCGAAGCGCGCATCCTGCGCCAGCGCGGCGGGCTCCAGCAGGAACAGCGCCGGCTCGCCATCGTCGAGCCGCGCCGGCACCAGCAGCCAGTCGGCCCCGGCGGCATCGGCCAGCTGGGCGGCGCTGCCGCGCAGCACGAAGCCGTCCGCTCCTGCCTGCGCAGTGACCGGGACACCGTCGTAGTGCCAGCCGCCATCGTCCGGCAGGACCGCCGCGGCGCGGCACTCGCCCGCGGCCAGCCGCTCCAGCCACGGTCCACTGTGGCCGACGCTGCCCTGCAACCATGGCGCCACCACGCATGCCGTCGACCAGAACGGCACGCACGCCAGCCGCTGGCCCAGCTGCTCCTGCAGCAGCACCAGCCCGGGCGCACCCAGGCCTGCGCCGCCCACGGCCTCAGGCAGCGCGATGCCGCACCAGCCAAGCTCGCCCGCAATCGCTTGCCACAGGGCGTGGTCGTGAGCCGGACCCGCCTCGGTCACGCGCCGCACCGCCGCCGAATCGCTGTGCGCGGCGAGGTAGTCGCGCGCGCTGTCGCGGACCATCTGGTGTTCGACTGAGAAGGAGAAGTCCATGGCCGTCGCGCTCAGCTGCCGTAGACCGCCTGGGGCGGCTGCGCCTGCGCCAGCAGCCCCGCCACCGCCGCACCCACTTCGGCCGGTTGCCAGCGCCCGCCCTTGTCGGCCTTCGGACCGGTGCGCCAGCCGTCTGCCACCGACACCATGCCGCCGGCCGCCTCGAACATGCGCCCGTTGACCTGGGCGGAATCCGCGCTGCCCAGCCACACCACCAGCGGCGCAACGTTGGCCGGGTCGTAGTAGTCGAAGCCGCCTTCCGGCGCCTTCATCATGTCGGCGAACACGTCTTCGGTCATGCCGGTGCGCGCGGCCGGCGCCAGCGCATTGGCAGTGATGCCGTAGCGGCCCAGTTCCGCCGCCTGCACCAGCGTCAGCGCGGCAATGCCGGCCTTGGCGGCGGCGTAGTTGGACTGCCCCACCGAGCCTTGCAGGCCTGCGCCGGAGCTGGTGTTGATGATGCGCGCATCGACCGCACGGCCGGCCTTGGCCGCATCGCGCCAGCGCCGCGCCAGCAGGTTGGCCAGGCAGAAGTGGCCGCGCAGGTGCACGCGCATGACATTGTCCCAGTCGGCCTCGGTCAGGCTGACGAACATGCGGTCGCGGCAGATGCCGGCGTTGTTGACCAGCACGTGGACCTCGCCATAGGCCTCGACCGCGGCATCGACGATGCGCTGCGCGGTGGCCAGCTGCGTGATGTCGTCATCGCTGGCGAGCGCACTGCCGCCGGCGGCGCGGATCTCCGCGCAGACCGCCTCGGCCGCGTCGCGCCGGATGTCGTTGACGACCACGTTGGCGCCCTCGGCGCCGAAGGCCAGCGCATAGGCACGGCCCAGCCCGCCGCCGGCGCCGGTGATGATGACGGTGCGTCCCTTGCAGATTCCCATGGCGCTCTCCTTACAGCCGTTCGATGATGGTGACGTTGGCCAGCCCGCCGCCCTCGCACATGGTCTGCAGCCCATAGCGGCCGCCGGTGCGTTCCAGTTCGTGCAGCAGCGTGGTCATCAGGCGCGCGCCGGTGGCGCCGAGCGGGTGGCCCAGCGCGATCGCGCCGCCGTTGGGGTTGGTGCGCTCCGGCGCATAGCCGGTCTCGGCCAGCCACGCCATCGCCACCGAGGCAAAGGCTTCGTTGATCTCGACCACGTCGATATCGGCCAGGCGCAGGCCGCTGCGTTCCAGCGCGCGCTTCGTCGCCGGAATCGGTGCGGTCAGCATCCACAGCGGGTCGTCGCCCAGCACGCTCATATGGGCGATGCGCGCGCGCGGCGTCAGGCCGTAGCGCTTGAGCGCGTCCTCGGAAACGATCAGCAGCGCAGCGGCGGCATCGGCGGTCTGGCTGGACACGGCAGCGGTCAGCGAGCTGCCCGGCATCAGCGGCTCCAGCGCCGCCATCCTGGCCAGCGTGGTATCGGGACGCGGGGTTTCATCCCGGGTCACGCCTTCGCACGGCACGATCTCGCGCGCGAAGCGGCCGCCCTCGATCGCCGCGGCCGCGCGCTGGTGGCTCTCCAGCGCATACGCCTCCATTGCCTCGCGCGACAGCTTCCAGTGCTCGGCAATCCGCTGCGCCGCGTGGAACTGCGACACCGGCGCATCGCCGAAGCGCGCCTGCCAGCCCTTGCTGCCCGAGAACGGGTCGGCAAAGCCCAGCGCCTGCCCGGCCAGCATCGCCGACGAGATCGGGACCTGCGTCATGGTCTGCACGCCGCCGGCGATCACCACGTCCTGCGTGCCGCTCATCACCGCCTGCGCGGCGAAGTGAACGGCCTGCTGCGACGAGCCGCACTGGCGGTCCACCGTCACGCCCGGCACCGTCAGCGGCAGGCCTGCTGCCAGCCACGCGCTGCGCGCGATATTGCCGGCCAGCGGGCCGATGGTGTCGACGCAGCCGAACACCACGTCGTCATAGTCCTCTGCCGGGATGCCGTTGCGGCGCACCAGCTCGGCCAGCACGAAGCCGCCCAGGT
This sequence comes from Cupriavidus sp. WGlv3, assembly GCF_023952475.1. Lineage (GTDB taxonomy): Bacteria > Pseudomonadota > Gammaproteobacteria > Burkholderiales > Burkholderiaceae > Cupriavidus > Cupriavidus phytorum. The sequence continues at coordinate 335,485 of NZ_JALHRX010000004.1, read as the reverse complement.
CGGCGCCGTGCAGGTGCGACAGTCCACCCTTGCGGCGCCCGGTGGGGGTGCGCAGGGCATCAACGATATAGGCGTGTTTCATGGTCATTGGTCTCCTTGGGATCGGGCCATTCAGGCAAAGGTGGCGCCGGCGCCGATGGCGTGCTCGCCATCCAGGATGTGCGCGCCCAGGCGTGCCTTGTGGAACGCGCGGTCGCCCCAGCTTCCCGCCAGGGCCCAGGCGCGCTTGGTGAAGATCTGCAGGTCCAGCTCCCAGGTGTAGCCCATCGCGCCATGCACCTGGATCGCCTGCCGTGCCGCGCTCCACGCGCAGCGCGCGGCGGCGACGCGGGCATGCGAAACATGCAGGCCGGCATGCGGCAGGCCATGCGCCAGCGCCGCGGCGGCGCGCAGCAGCACCGGCTTGGCGAACTCCAGCTGGATCGCCACGTCGGCCAGCAGGTGCTTGACCGCCTGGTAGGCGCCGATGGCCTTGCCGAACTGCTTGCGCTGCGCGCTGTAGTCGATCGCCAGGTCCAGCATGCGCAGGGTCAGGCCCAACTGCTGCGCGGCCACGCCCAGCGCGCCGCGGTTCAGCGCCGCGTCCCACAGGCCAGCACCAGCTCCGGCCGGCACCAGCTCGGTTTCGGCGCTCGGCGTCCACGCCAGCTCGAACAGCCGGCGCGAAGGATCGAGACCGGTGCGCGCGGTCAGCGTGGCCTGGTTGGGCCGCAGCAGGTGCACGGCCCCTTCATGCGCGCACAGGATGGCGTCGGCGACATGGGCGTCCGCCACCAGCCGGTCCTGCGGGTGCGCCACCGCCACGCGGGCGTCGCCGGCGGCGATGCGTTCCAGCAGCGTGGCGCAGCGCGCGCGCGTTGCGTCGTCCGGCGCGGCATCGAGTGCATCGCGCAGCAGCCCGGCCGCCACCAGCGCCGTGTCGAGCAGCGGCTCCGGCAGCGCGAAATAGCCGCACGCCTGTGCCAGCGGTGCCCATTCGAGTTCGGCCAGGCCGAGCCCGCCCTGCTCCGCCGGCACCATCACGGCGGTCATGCCCTGGTCGGCCAGTTGCCGCCACAGCGCATCGGAGCGGCCGGTTTCGGTGGCCCACAGCTCGCGCGTCAGTTCCGGCGTCATCTCGGTCATCAGGAAGCGCCGGATCGCCTCGGCGAACTGTTCCTGCTCTTCGGTCAATGCGAAATCCATGTCTATTCCCCGGGGTGCCGTCATGCGCGCGGCATGCCGAGCAGGCGCTCGGCGACGATGTTGCGCTGGATCTCGTTGGTGCCGGCATAGATCGGCCCGGCCTGCGCGAACAGGAAGCCGTCCAGCCAGTGGCCGAGCGAACCCGGCGGCTGGCCGGCGGGCGCGACTTCGGCGGCCTGCCCCAGGATGGCCAGCGCGGTATCGTGCATATGGATGTCCAGCTCGGACCAGAACACCTTGTTGGTGCTCGACTCCGCGCCGATGTGGCCGCCCTTTACCAGCCGGCTCGCGGTAGCGTAGGTCGACAGCGTGTAGGCCTCGGCATCCATCCACGCGCGCAGCACCGCTTCGCGCAGCGACGGGTCGCGGTCCGCGGCCTCGCGGTTGGCCTGGTACAGCCGCACCAGCGCGCGCGCGGTTTCCTGGAAGCGGGCGGGCGAGCGCAGCATCAGCCCGCGCTCGAAGCCGGCGGTGGCCATTGCCACCTGCCAGCCGGCGCCTTCTGCGGCCAGCCGGTTTTCCACCGGCACGCGCACGTCGTCGAAGAAGATTTCGGCAAAGCCGGTCTGGCCGTTGAGCTGGCGGATCGGGCGCACGGTGATGCCAGGCGTGTCGAGCGGCACCAGCACGAAGGTCAGCCCGTGATGGCGCGTCGAGGCCGGGTCGGTGCGGAACAGGCCGAACAGCCAGTCGGCCCACACCGCGCGCGTCGACCAGATCTTCTGGCCGTTGATCACGTAGTCATCGCCCTGCCGGATCGCGCTGCAGCGGATCGCGGCCATGTCGGAGCCGGCGTTGGGCTCGGACCAGCCCTGCGCCCAGATATGCTCGCCGGCGGCCATGCGCGGCAGGAAGCGCGCCTTCTGCGCCTCGGTGCCGAATTCCATCAGCGTGGGGCCCAGCAGGAAGATGCCGTTCTGGTTGACGCGCATCGGCGCGCCGGCGCGCCAGTACTCTTCCTCGAAGATCAGCCACTCGATCAGGTCGCAACCGCGCCCGCCCAGCTCCGCCGGCCACGTGACCATGCTCCAGCGGCCCTGGTTGAGCGTGGCTTCCCAGGCGCGGTGCTGGGCAAAGCCGGCCTCGGTATCGAAACTTTCCAGCGGCGTGCGCGGCACGTGCGCGGCCATCCAGTCGCGCACCTCGGCGCGGAAGGCGCGCTGGGCGTCGGTGTATTCAAGCTGCATCGCGGGCTCCATGCTCCACTGCGGCGAAGGAGGCCTCGCGACCTTCGACAAAGGCCGCGCGCGCCTCGCCGGAATCGGCGCTCATGTATGCCTGCAGCGTGAAGCCCTGCTCCCAGCGGTACTTGTCTTCGAGGTTGCCGTCTTCCACGCCGTTGAGCGCCTCTTTGGCCAGCTGCAGCATGGCCGGGCTCTTGGCCGCGATCTGGCGCGCCAGCGCCATGGCGGCGTCGCGCAGTCCGGCGCGCGGCACCACGCGCTCGACCGCGCCCAGCCGGTAGGCCTCGGCGGCGTCGATCATCTCCCCGGTGAAGTACATCGCCCGCACCTTCTGCACGCCGAACATGCGCTGCAGGTGCGCACCGCCGCCCATGGCGCCGCGGTCGATCTCGGGCACGCCAAAGCGCGCGCACTCCGATGCCACGATGATGTCGGCGGCGCCGCAGATGCCGATGCCGCCGCCCAGCACGAAGCCGTGCACGGCGACGATGACCGGCTTGGGATTGCGGTGCACGGCGCGGAAGGTGGCGTAGTTGCCGGCATTGACGCCGACGATGCGTTCCGGATGCGCCGATAGCTCCTTGATGTCGACTCCGGCGCAGAAGCCGCGGCCTTCGCCGCGCAGCACGATCACGCGCACCGCGGGATCGGCGCCGAGGCGGTCGATGGCCGCGGCCAGCGCATGCCAGCCGGCGTTGTCGAGCGCGTTGACGGGCGGGTGGTCGATCACCAGCTCGGCGATGCCGTCGGCGCTTTCAATGTGGAATGGCGCGGTCTTGTTGTTCATTTGTCGATGTCCTCAGTCTGTCGGTCAAGCCGCTGCAGTCAGGCCCGTCCCGGCCAGCACCGCAAGCCGTGCCTGCGCCTGGGCGGCCATGCCGGCCACGATCTGTTCGCACGATTCGATCGCGCCGATCGCCGCGGCGGCCTGCCCGCTGGGCAGCACCCCTTCATCGGGGCACCCTTCCACCATCGCGCGCTGGATCAGCACCGGCGCATTGGCGGCCATCAGCGTCTGCGCGACGCTGTAGTCCTGCTCCCGCATCGCGCGCCAGGCCGTTGCCAGCAGCTGCGTGCTGCGCATGCCGGTGCGCGCCTGCCATTTGCGCGCGGCGGCAAGCGCCAGCCACGTGCGGCGCAGCGGGCCGGCCTGTTCCAGTCCGACCAGCAGGTCGTTGTCGATCATCCGCTGCGGCAGCCCGTCGATCGCCAGCGAGACGCGAATCTGGCCAGCGTCACGCACCTTGACGTAGCGCTCCAGCGTCTGCGCCGGCACCGGCGACTCGGCCGACATCAGGAAGCGCGTGCCCATGGCCACGCCGGCGGCGCCGTAGGCCAGCGCCGCGGCCAGCCCGCGGCCGTCGAAGAAGCCGCCCGCCGCCACCACCGGCACGCTGACGCTGTCCAGCACCTGCGGCAGCAGCAGCGTGGTCGGCGTGCCGCCGGTATGGCCGCCGCCCTCGCCGCCCTGCACCGTGACCACGTCCGCGCCCATTTCGACGGCCTTGGCCGCGTGCTTGGCCGCTCCCACCGTCGGCATGCAGACGATGCCCGCCGCCTTGAGCCGGCCGACCATCTTCGCGTCCGGGCCGCGCCCATAGCTGACCGCGCGCAGCCGGTGGCGGATCGCCATCTCGATGACCTCGTGCGCGTTGGGCTGGAACATGTGGAAGTTGATGCCGAAGGGCCGGTCGCTGAGCGCCTTGACGCGCAGGATTTCGCGTTCGACCTCGCCCGGCGGAATGGTGGCGCCGGCCAGGAAGCCGAAGGCCCCGGCATTGCCGCTGGCGGCCACCAGCTTGGCGTCCGCCACCCACCCCATCGCCGTCTGCACGATTGGATAGCGGCAGCCAAGCAGCTCGCACAGCACCGTGTGCAGGCTCGCGGTGCTCATGCCGGGGTTCATGCCTTGTCCTCGCTGCCGGTACGTTGCGACGCCGCCATCGCGCGCGCGTCGTAGCCGCCGAGCTTGTCGCCGCTGACCAGCTCGTTGTGCGCATGCGCGAAGTGGTGCCAGGCAAAGACCGCATCCATCGCGGTGCGCTTGCCCTGCAGGTCTTCCACGTGATTGACCGCCTGCTTGGTCAGCGTCAGGCCCAGCCGCGGCATCTGCGCGACCTTGGCGGCCATGCCGTAGACCGTGTCCTCGAGCGCGTCGCGCGGCACCACGCGGTTGACCATGCCCATGCGCTCGGCGCGCTCGGCGCCCATGCGCTCGCCCAGGAACAGGAATTCCTTGGCGATGCGCGGGTGCAGCTCATACGCATGCGCGAAATACTCGACGCCGGGAATCCCCATGCGCACCACCGGATCGGCAAAGAAGGCATCGTCGGACGCCACGATCAGGTCGCACACCCAGGCCAGCATCAACCCGCCGGCGATGCAGGCGCCGTGCACCATGGCGATGGTCGGCTTGGGCAGCTCGCGCCAGCGCCGGCACATGCCCAGGTAGACCTCCTGCTCGCGCGCATAGAGGAACTCGCCGCCGGGCTTGTTGACGTGGTCATACCAGAGCGAGGCACGCTCGAAGGTCTCGTTGATATCGCGCCCTGGCGTGCCGATGTCGTGCCCGGCGGAGAAGTGCTTGCCGGCGCCGCGCAGCACGATCACCTTGACCGCGTCGTCGGCGGCGGCGCGCCGGTAGGCCTCGTCCAGCGCATATGTCATCTTAGAGTTCTGCGCGTTGTGGAACTGCGGCCGGTTCATGGTCACCGTGGCGATGCCGTCGGCGACCTGGTAGAGCACCTCGGCGTTCGGACCGAGGCTGATGGGTTCGATGGCAGGCGATGTCATGGCAGTCTCAGGCGCGTCCGGAAGGGTTGCCGCGCACGATCGCGGCGCGCAGGTTGTGCGGGTCGAGCTGAGCGATCAGCCGCAGTTCTTCCGGCGTCGGTGCCGTCGTCTCTGGCAGCGCTTCGCCGGGCGTGTTGGCCAGCGCAAAGCCGGTGGCGGCCTGCACCTGCTCCAGGCTGACGCCCGGGTGCAGCGAGCGCACGCGGATGGCGTGGTTCGGTCCGCCGAAATCCATCACGCACAGGTCCGTGACGATCACGCGCAGGTCGACGAAGCTGCGCATGCCTTCGATCTGGCGCGCCGGGTTGTAGCCGACGCTGCAGACCATGTCGACTTCGCCGGCGACAAACGAGCGCGTGCTGTGTCCCGACACAAAGTACGAATTGGCGTGATGGATGCTGTTGCCGGGAAAGCCGCGCGCGCCCAGCAGCTGGGTCTTGGGCTGCGCATGGGTGCCGCCCAGGCAGGAGATATTGGCCTGGCCGAAGCGGTCGATCTGCGTCGGCATCACCAGCGCATGGCGGCGCCCGCCCCACAGGCAGTCGAACACGCGCGCATAGCCCATCCAGCCGCTGGCGCGCACCTGGTAATCCGGCTCGCGCGGACCCAGCGGCACCGGCCTTTCCACCAGGTAGGCCTCGCCGTCGGTCAGCAGCAGGCCGGGGTTGTGCGCAAGCCGCGCCAGGCCGGCGGCGATGCGCGGGCCGGTGCCGATGCCGGTGGCCAGCACCTCGCCGTCGTCGCACCAGGCGCGGGCGGCGACGGCGATCATCAGCTCGGCGCGGGTAAATTCATAAGTGGCGCTCACGGTCGCTCCTTGGGATCAAAGTACGGGCAGCGGCAGATCGTGCACGTGGCCAGGGCCGCCGATGCACGCCAGGTAATGCGCTTCGCTGTCGCCCACCACCTCGTCGCGGTAGGCGCGGAAGCCGTCTTCCGCGTCGGCGCTGGCGCAATAGGACTTCAGCGCTGGCAGGTCCCAGCCATAGGCCGGCGCGCACGAAGTGGGATGGGCGCCCGCCGGCGCGTGCACCACGCCGGTCACCAGCGCGCGCTCGAACGGGTTGTTGCGGGCGCGCGCGAGCTCGGTGTCTTCCAGGCGCGGGTGCAGCGTTTCGCAGCTGACATAGCAGCGCTGCGCGGCGCGCGCGAACCACTCATCGAAGAACGGATCGGGGCCGTCGATGCGGGTGTTGCCCAGCACATCGCTTTCGTTCACGTGCAGCAGCGCCGCATCCAGCGGGATTGCCGGCATCGCCAGCAGGACTTCGCCATCGTCGTAAGGCGAACGGACGGTCTTCAGGTGCGGGTTGCGGTCCAGCACGTCGGTGCCCAGCGCGGCGCGCGTCGGCAGGAACGGCAGGCGCGCCGCGGCGGCGCGCAAACCCAGCTGCAGCATGCCTTCGTCCAGCTCGGTCACCGCCAGCAGGCCGCGCTCGCGCGCCTGGCGAAAGTACGGCTCGAGCGGGATCACGTCGAGCGAGACAAAGCCGAACACCAGCCGGCGCACCTTTCCGGCAGCGCACAGCATGCCCACTTCGGGGCCGCCGTAGGCCACCACGGTCAGGTCCTTCAGCGGCGAGCGCAGGATCTCGCGCACCAGCGCCATGGGCTTGCGGCGCGGGCCCCAGCCGCCAATGCCGATGGTCATGCCGTCGGCGAGCTGGCCGACCACGTCGGCCGCGCTCATGGTCTTGTCGATGGTCTTGGTCATAGGTCTGTGCCGCGCTTAGCGGTATCCGATGCTGAAGTCATGGCCCCACAGGCTTACCCGCGTGGCCTCGTAGGCGGCGTGGCGGCTCCAGTCCACCTCCAGCCCGCCGTGGCCGAACTCGAGGTCGAAGCCGCCGGGGGTCTTCATGTAGAACGAAGTCATGCGGTCATTGCAGTGCTGCCCCAGCGTGGCCGACAGCTTCACGCCGTGCTGCTGCACCCGGTCCAGCGCGCGGCCCACCTCGGCCATGTCGGGCACCTCGGCCATCACGTGGATGCAGCCGGCCTCGGACGGCATCTCGAAGATCGCCAGGCTGTGGTGGCGCGCATTGGCGCAATGCAGGAAGTGGATGCGCTTTTCCGGCTCGTTGGGATCGCTGGTGAAGCGCACGCGATAGATGTCGGACAGGCCGAAGCCCATCACGTCGCGCAGGAAGGCATAGGTCCGGTCGAAGGCCGGTGCCGGCAGCACGGTGTGGCCCGCGCCCATCGGGTCCGTGATGAAGCGTGGCACGCCCACCGGCGAGACAAAGCGCAGGAAGTCGGAACGCATGCCCCACGAGACCTCGTGGCGGTTGCCGGACGGATCGGCAAACCACGCCATCGCCTGCACCCTGCGCTGCGCCAGTTCGGCGGCGCTGGCCTGCACGACCTCGACGTTGGCCTGGCGCAGCGTCTCGAGCGCATGGCGGTAGGCCGCCTCGTCGGCCAGCTCCCAGCCCGATGCCAGGTAGCGGTCGCGCACCCCCGGCACCACCAGGTAGCGGTAGTCGCGCTCATCCATTTTCACGTACAGCGCACCGCCGGGGGCGCCGGCGCAGGTCATGCCGAGCACCTGCTCGGCATAGTCTCGCCATTGCCCGATGTCGGTGGACTCGACCACGATGTAGCCAAGCGCACGAATGTCCAACATGCCGGTCTCCTCTGGTTCGATGTGGGGGTTCGATGTGAGTGTCGAACGGGGCGGCTGCGGCGCGGCTGCAGCCTGTCGATGGGACCGATTCTTTCGTGTGCGGGCACTTGGTGCATCGTCCTGGCGGACTAGCCGGTATCGCCACGCGGGGCTTGGCGGCCTGCCTGTGGGCGTAGTACGGGGTAGTCCGAACGAGTGATGTGCGTGCGGTGCGCTGGCCGCACCCTCTGCGCGGGACAGACCCCTACACAGAGGAGCAGAGATGACGGAATCAGGACAAGCCTGCGTCGCCGTGGTCACCGGCGCATCGCGCGGCGCCGGCCGCGGCATTGCGCTGGCGCTGGGTGCGGCGGGCGCCACGGTGTATGTCACCGGCCGCACCGAACAGGAGGGCAGCGCGCCGCTGCCTGGCACCATCCACGCCACCGCGCGCGAGATCGATGCCCTCGGCGGGCGCGGCATCGCGGTCGCCTGCGACCACGGCGACGACGCCCAGGTCGCTGCGCTGTTCCGCCGTGTGCGCGAAGAGGCGGGACGGCTGGACATCCTGGTCAACAACGCCACCTTCCTGCATGACCAGCTGATCCAGCCGGGGCCGTTCTGGCAGAAGCCGCTGGAAATGGCCGGCATCCTCGACGTGGGGCTGCGTTCCGGCTATGTCGCCAGCTGGCACGCCGCGCCAGTGATGGCGGCGCAGGGGCGCGGGCTGATCGTGTTCACCTCTTCCTTCGGCGCCAACTGCTATATGCATGGGCCGGCCTACGGCGCGCAGAAGGCCGGCATCGACAAGTTCGCGCATGACATGGCGGTGGACCTGCGGCCTTATGGCGTGGCTGCGGTGTCGCTGTGGATGGGACCGCTGCGCACCGCGCGCACGCTGCGGGTATGGGAGCAGCATCCGGACAAGTACGCGGACTTCGCGCCGGTGGCGGAGACGCCGGAGTTCACGGAGCGCATTATCGACGCACTGTATCGGGATCCGGCGTTGATGGAGAAGTCCGGGCAGGTGCTGATCGGGGCGGAGTCGGCGCTGGCCTATGGCATCGTCGATGCGGAGGGGGTGCAGCCGCCGTCGTACCGGCAGGCGCTGGGCGGCCCGCCGGCGGTGCATCCGGCGATCGTGGAATAGGGGTCGGAGGCACTGGCGTATTGGACGCGCCTGCCCTCTCCCCCGGCCCCTCTCCCGCAAGCGGGAGAGGGGAGCAAACAATCGGCGAACGTCAGCCAGCCCCCATCGACAACAACCCCGTAGTGAATACCGTCGACCGAATCACCCAGGCCCCCTCCACCCTCACATACACATCCACATAGCGCCCAGTCAGGAAAGTCCGCGTCCCGCCGGCATCATCCAGCGCCAGGTAAGCCAGATCCCAGCTGCCCTCGGCCGTGCCATCGTCTCGCACGCGGATATCCCCTTGCCCCGCGAAGTGCATCTCCCGCAGCGTAGGCCGGCAGGCCAGTTCTGCAAAGCACTGCACCAGCGCATCGCGTCCCGCAAAGGTCCCGATCCGGTCATAGTGGATATGCGCGCCCTCGGCGACAAAGCACGCCCGCATGGCCTCGGGGTTCTTGTCGTCGCAGGCGCGCAGGTAGCGAAGCTTGAGCGCGCGGATCGCATCGGCGGCCTCGAGCCGGTCCAGCCGTTCGGCAAGTGACTTCATGTCCGTCATGTCGTGTTCCCCCGTCACGATGCCCGCAACTGGTACTTGAGCACCTTGCCCGCCGCACTCACCGGCAGCGAGCTCACAAACAACACCTCGCGCGGCACCTTGTAATTGGCCATATGCCGGCGCGCCCAGGCGATCAGCGTGTCGGCGTCGACGCGCGCGCCGTGCCGCAGCACCACGTAGGCGCGGCCGACCTCGCCGAGGCGGTCATGCGGCATGCCCACCACCGCCACCTGGGCCACCGCCGGATGCGCCACCAGCAGCTTTTCCACCTCGGCCGGATAGCAGTTGAAGCCGCCGACGATAAACATGTCCTTGATGCGGTCGGTGATGCGCAGGTAGCCGCGCGCATCGAGCGTGCCGACGTCGCCGGTATGCAGCCAGCCGTCGCTGTCGACAGCTTCGGCGGTGGCTTCGGGCAGGCCGAAATAGCCTTGCATCACGTTGTAGCCGCGCACCAGCACTTCGCCCGGCTCGCCGGTGGCCACCGGCTGCCCCTGCGCGTCGATGCAGCGGATCTCGATGCCCGGCATCGCGCGCCCGGAGGTGCCGGCGACGGTCTCGGCGTCGTCGCCGGCGCGTGTCAGCGTGGCGAAGCCGCACGACTCGGTCAGGCCGTAGCCGGTGATGATGGTGTCGAAGCCGAGTTCGTCGCGCATGCGCTGGATCAGCGCCGGGGCGATCGCCGAGGCGCCGGTCACCGCCACGCGCAGCGAAGACAGGTCGAACTCGCGCAGGCGCGGCGCGTTCAGCAGGGTCTGGTACAGCGTGGGCGGGCCGGGCAGCACCGTGATGCCTTCGTTCTCCACGCGGGTCATCACGGCCTCGGCGTCGAACACTAGGTGGGGCAGCACCGTGGCGCCGCGCGACAGCGCCGCCAGCCATCCGGCCTTGTAGCCGAAGGTATGGAAGAACGGATTGACGATCAGGTAGCGGTCCCCGGCCCGCACGCCGGTGATGGCGGCCCAGCCGTCGATGGCGCGCAGGTTCTGCGCGTGCGCCGTCATCACGCCCTTGGGCCGTCCGGTGGTGCCCGAGGTGAACATGATGTCCATCGGCGTGTCGCCGCGCACCCCGGCCTCGCACGCAGAAAATGCAGCCATGTCGGTGCGTGGCGCCAGCGCGAGGAAATCGTCCCATGCCAGTTCGTCCGCGCCGGCAGCCCTGCCCTGCCCCGGCCGCAGGATTACCAGCCGCTCCAGCGTGCCGGGACGGTGCGGCGCCAGCATCTGCGGATAGCTTTCGCCGAGGAAGCCGTCAACGCAGAACAGCAGCCGCGCGCCGCTGTCGGCCAGCACCGCGCCGGCTTCGGCCCCTTTCATGCGCGTATTGAGCGGCACCAGCGCCGCGCCCACGCTGTGCGTGGCCAGCGCCGCGATAATCCACTCGGAGAAGTTCGGCGCCCACAGGGCGACGCGGTCGCCAGGCTGCACGCCGAGCGCCATCAGCGCGCGCGCCGCCTGGATCCGGCTGTCGTCGAGCGCGGCGTAGCTCAGGCGCAGCCCGTCTTCCTGGATGGCAATGCGCTCGCCGTGGCGGCTGGCCGCGCGCCGCAGCAGCGCGGGAATGGTCTCGGCAAGGCTGTCGTTGGCCGCGGCTTCGATGCCGGCCGGTGCCACAATGGCGTCGAGGGTGTCAGATGGAGTCATGTCAATCCGGGAACTTCAGGTGGATCTCGCTGCTGGCCGGGCGCGCCTGGCACGCCAGGGTCCAGCCCGCCTCCAGGTCGGCGCGGTCGAGCACATGGTTTTCGCCGAGCGTCACGTCGCCCTGCGTTACCTGGCACATGCAGGCGCCGCACAGGCCGGCGCGGCAGGAGCTGGGCGCGGCCACGCCGGCGCGCTGCAGCGCGTCGAGCACGGTTTCATCGGGCGCCACGCCGACCTCGTGGGTCGCGCCGTCCAGCTGCACGGTCAGGGCTGCGCCGCGCATCGCCGGCACGGAGACGACAGGTTCGGCCACGGCCACGCGGGCCGGCGCCGTGGCCGCCGGCGCATCGGGCAACGATACGAAGCGCTCCACGTGCAGTTGCCCGCGCGGCACGCCCAGCGCCTGCAGTGCGGCCTGGGCGCCGTCCATGAACGGCCCGGGCCCGCACACAAAGCATTGCGCCATGCTCCAGGGCCGCACCAGTTCCTCGATCTGGCGCTGCGTGGGCGGGCCCTGCACGCTGTCCAGCCAGTGGATCACGCGCAGGCGGCCGGGATGGCTGCGCGCCAGTTCCGCCAGCGCCTCGCGAAAGATGATGGAGCGCTCGTCGCGATTGGCATACACCAGCGTGACCGCGCCGCGTCCGTGCCGCAGCGCCGCCTTGGCGATCGACAGCACCGGCGTGATGCCGCTGCCGCCCGCCAGCAGCAGGAAATCGCCCTGCAGCGCGGGCGGCGTGAACACGCCGGCCGGCGGCATTGCCTCGACCGTGTCGCCGGCGCCGAGATGGTCGCAGATCCAGTTGGACACGCGCCCGCTCTGCACGCGCTTGACGGTCACGCGCAGCGCGCCGTCCACGCCCGGCGAGCTGGACAGCGAATAACAGCGCTGCAGCGGCACGCCATCGACCGGCACGCGCAGCGTCAGGAACTGGCCCGGGCGGTAGGCAAAGGTATCGCGCAGCGCCTCGGGCAGCGCGAATACCAGTGAATGCGCCTGGTCCGTCTCCGCGACCACTTCGGCAATCTGCAGCCGATGGAATTGCACTGGCGCCATGATGTCCTTGTTTCGTCGTTGCTTCCCGGCGTGCGCTCAGGCCACGCCCATGATGGTCTGCGCGTTGTCGATGCGCAGTTCCGCGCCGTTGATGAAGCGCGATTCATCCGACGCCAGAAACAGCACCAGGTTGGCCACGTCGCGCGGATGGCACATGCGCTGCATCGGCTCGGCGCCGCCGACTTCCTCGGGCAGCGCGGTGGCGCCGCCCGGGAGGAAGGCCGCGGTCATCGGCGTCAGGATGCCGTCCGGGTGGATCGAATTGCAGCGGATGCGGTAGCCGCTCTGCTTGCAATGGCCCGCGACGGCGCGCGTCAGCGCGGCCACCGCGCCCTTGCTGGCGCTATAGGCGCAGAACGCGCCCATGCCGCCCAGCGCCGCCACCGACGACATATTGACGATGCTGCCGCCGCCCGCCTTCATCGCGGCCACGCCGTACTTGCAGCCCAGGAAGTAGCCGTCGGCGTTGATACGCATCACGCGCTGCCATTGCTCCAGTGTGGCTTCCTCGACCGTGCCCAGCATCAGGATGGCGGCGTTGTTGACCAGCACGGTGGGCGCGCCGAAGCGCTGCTCGGTGCGCGCCATCACCTGCTCCCAGCCGGCTTCGCTGGCGATGTCGTGCGGCACGAACAGCGCAGTCTCGCCGATCTCGCGCGCCAGCGCGTGGCCCGCTTCCTCGTTGACGTCGGTCAGCACCACGCGCGCGCCCTCGCGCGCCAGCAGCAAGGCGTCTTCCTTGCCGACGCCGCTGGCGGCCCCGGTGACGATGGCGATCTTTCCTTCAGTACGTCGGCTCATGGGTAGTCTCCTGGTGGGTATGCGCCTGCCGTCCGTCGGCAGGCTGTTGTGCGAGATGGCGGCCCGCATTGCGTCCCGACCAGATGCAGTCGGCAAGCGACAGGCCGCTTACGTAGTGATTGGAGGCGATGCCGACGGCGGTTCGGCCGACGGCGTAGAGCCCGGCTATCGGTGCCCCGCCCGCGGCGGCCAGCACGCGGCCGCTGGATTCCTCCACCGCCAAGCCGCCCAGCGTGATCGCCGGACACGGAAAGACCCGGCTGTCGGCCGAGATGTCGATGGCCAGCCACGGCCCGCTCTCGAGCGACGCACACATGGCCACCGACTTGCCGGTCGGATCGGGCGTTTCGCCACGCGCCGCGGCGTTATAGGCGTCGAGAGTCGCGCGCAGCGCGGGCGCTGGCATGTCCAGCTTGCCGGCCAGCGTCTCGATGCTGGCGGCACGGCGCGCCCCGGCCAGCAGCAGCAGCGCCGCCGGCACGGCCTGGAATGCCCACAGCCGGCCGCCCAGGCATTCGCGCAGCGCCTCGCGCGCCAGCGCGCGGTTCAGCACCAGCCAGGCACGCCCGCCATGCCGCTCGCAGATGGCGTGGCCGAGGGTGGCGCCATAGGTTTCCTCGTTGCCGATGCGCGCGCCCTGCGCGTCGACCACGCAGCCGCGCGCCCAGGCGAACGGCGGATTGATGAAGCGCCACGCCGACACGCGCTCCAGGTGCCGCGTGGCGCCGCCGGCCGACTCGCCGAGGCGGATGCCGCTGCCGTCGCAACCGGTCGCGCCCAGGCGCCAGGCCTGCTGGTACTTGCCGGCATGGCGCGCCACCATGGCGCGGTTGAAGATAAAACCGCCCGTGGCCAGCACCACCGCGCGGGTGCGCACCGCGACCGGTTGTGCGTGGCGCAGTTCCAGCTGCAGCACCTGCGCACGCAGCCGGTCGGCCAGCGCCGGCAGGGCGTTGTGCAGGCGCTCGGCCAGCCGCGCCAGGCGCGCATGGCGCTTCTGGTGACGGCCCGGCGGCAGCTGCCACAGCTCGACGCCGACCACCGCGCCGTCGCGGTCCAGGATCAGCCGCCGCGCCGCGCACTGGCGCATGACGGTGATCTGCCGGTTGTCGTCCACCGCACAGCACAGCGCGCCGTACAGTGTGCGGCCTGACATGCCGGGGCCCTTTACACGGTGGCCGCGCGGGGCGGGCGCGGCATGCTGCGCGTAGGCGGCCACCGCTTCATTGCCGGAGTAATACAGGTAATAGGGCTGCGCCGGATACGAGGTCTTGCGCGGCGGCACGGTCGCGGCAAAGCGCACCCCCAGCGCCTCCAGCCAGCCGATCATCGCGCGGCTGTTGTCGCAGAAGTCCTGCAGCGTGGCGTCGCTGACCACGCCTTCGGTTTCCTGGCGCAGGTAGCCGGCCATCGCCTGCGGCGTATCGTCATAGCCCGCGGCGCGCTGGTAGGGCGTGCCGCCGCCGGCATAGACCACGCCGCCGCTCCTGGCGCTGGCGCCGCCGCCCTCGAAGCGTTCCGCCACGATCACGCGCGCGCCGCCATGCGCGGCTTCCAGCGCGGCGCAGGCCCCGGCGGCGCCAAAGCCCACCACCACGGCATCGCAGGCGGCCTGCCAGGGATGCGCGTCGGGGTCATCGAGCCGCAACGGGGCGTGGACGGGCGTAACGGCGTCGTAAGCCATGCTGGCGCTTGCTCCGGGTCAGGCCGAACACAGCGCGCGCAGCGGCGCGGACGTGGTATAGGCGCCGTCGACGTAGACCAGCGGCGAGACCTCGCCGGCCAGCCTGACCTCGCGCAGCCGGCCGATAAAGACCGCATGGGTGCCGTAGTCGAAGCGGCCGTCCTGCTGGCAGATCAGGTTGGCCTGGGCATCGCGCAGGGACGGCACGCCCAGCAGGTCGTCTTCCCACTCGCCGCTGGTGAAGCGTGCTTCGCCCTTGAGCCGGCCGCTGCAATCCACGGCGATATCGCGATGGTCGGCGGCGAGCAGGTTGATGCAGAAGTCGGCGCCGGCATCGAGCGGCGGGTAGATCGATGAATTGCGGTTGATGCAGATCAGCAGCGAAGGCGGATCGGCGGACAGCGAATCGACCGCGGTCACCGACATCGAATAGCGGCGCTCACCGTGGCGGCAGCTGATCACGGCGACGGAGCGGGCCATGCGGCGCATCGCCTTGAGCATGTCATCGCGCAGCGCGCCACCGGATGCGGCGCTGGAATCTGCGCTGGAATCCGCACTGGTTTGGGGTCTGGCGCTCATAGAGCCTCCTGTACAGGTTGAGCGGTGTGCGTGGCGGCGGGTTGCCGCGCATGCTGCGAAATCACGTCTGCGGCGATCATGCCGAAGGTCATCGCCGGGCCCAGCGTGGAGCCGGCGCCGGGGTAGCTGGTGCCCATCATCGAAGCGCTGGTATTGCCGATGGCGAACAGGCCGGCGATGGCGCTGCCGTCATCGCGCAGCACGCGCGCGCTGGCGTCGGTGACCAGTCCGCCCTTGGTGCCGATATCGCCGGCGTCGAGCCGCACTGCGTAGAACGGGGCTTTGCCGATCGGCGCCAGGCAGGGGTTGGGCCGTACCGCGGGGTCGCTGTAGTAGGTGTCGAACAGGTTGTCGCCCTTGCCGAACTCCGCGTCCACGCCGGTGGCGGCGTAGTCGTTCATGCGCGCGACGCTGCCGGCCAGGCCATCGGCATCCACGCCGATCTTCTGCGCCAGCTGCCCCAGCGTGTCGGCGCGCACCAGGATGCCGGACAGGCTGGCCGGGATGCTGCGGTCCGGCATCACCGAGCCGGGCAGGATCGGCCCGCACGGGTACTTGTGGCGGAAGGTGGCATCGAACACCATCCAGGCCGGCACGCTGCATCCGGTCTGTTCGTGGTCGCGGTACATCGCGGGCACGAACTCGGAATACGGCGCGGCCTCGTTGACAAAGCGCCGGCCCTGCCCGTTCACCACCAGGCAGCCCGGCATGGCGCGCTCGATAAACAGCGCGCGCTGCTTTTCCTCGCCCTGCACCTGCACCGTGGGCGCGCCCCAGACGTGCGACATCAGGGCCACATCGGCGCCGGCCGCCTGCGCGGCGCGGATGGCGTCGCCGGTATTGTTGGGCGGCGTCGCGCTCCAGGCGGCCCGGGTCGGCTGCGGCAGGTATTGTTCGCGCATGGCCTGGTTGCGCTCGAAGCCGCCCGCGGCCAGGATCACGCCGCGCAGTGCGCGGATCTCCACCACGCGGCCGTCCTGCACGGCGCGCACGCCGCGCACGGTGCCATCCTCGACGATCAGGTCCTGCAACGCGGTATCGAGCCACAGCGGAACCGCGCGATCCATCAGCGCGCGCCGCAGGCCGCCGACCAGGCTGTTGCCGAGCGTGAGGCGGCGGTCGCGCCGGGTCTTGCGGCGCCAGCCCAGGTCGAGCCAGTAGCGCGCGAACTGGCGCAGCGCCAGCCCGAACCAGCCGCGCGAGCGGCACAGCAGCGCGTGCGCCTCGCCCGAGGTCACGGCCACGCGCCCGCCCACCAGCGTGCCGGGCGACGGCGGCCGCAGCCGGTCGAACTCTTCGCGCAGCTGCGCGCCGTCGAACGGCATCGGGTCGAGCGCACGGTAGCCGGGCATCGCCCCCGGCAGCTTCTGGAAGTAGTCGGCGTAGCGCGGCAGCGTGTAGTAGCGCACGCCGGCCTGCTGCTCCAGGTATTGCAGCATGCGCGGCGCCTGTTCGAGATACGCGCGGATGCGCTGCGGGTCGCCGTGCTCGCCGGTGCAGGCCAGCACGTATTCCAGCGCGCTGGCGTAGTCGTCCTGCCCGCCCGCCGGCGCGATATGGTGATTCAGCGGAATCCAGATGCCGCCGCCGGACACCGCCGAGGTGCCGCCGTACTGGCTGCTCTTCTCCAGCACCACCACCGACAGGCCGCGGTCGGCGGCGCGGCAGGCGGCCAGCATGCCGCCGGCGCCGGAGCCGACCACCACCACGTCAAACTCGCTGGGCTGCATGCGCGCTCTGCTCTGGCTCATGTTGGGTCCTCGTGCCGATGCGGCTCAGATGAAGAAGTCCGTGTTGGCGCGGCCCATCATCACGCCGCCCAGGTTCTGGCCGAAACGGTCCAGGTTGTTGGCGTAGTGGGCGCGCGCCGCGTGCAGGTCGAGGAAGCGGCGCACCATCGGGTTGCTGCGGTAGATGCCGTTGCCGCCGGCGTAGCGCAGCAGGCCGTTGGCCAGCTGCGCGCAGCGCTCCGCCACCTGCGCGGACTGGTAGCGGAAATGCAGGCGGCGCGGGGTCTCGACCTGGCCGCCGTCGCGGGCCACCGCCAGCAGTTCGTCGAAGTTGCGCTCCAGGATGGTCCGCATCTCGTCGATGGCCACCTGCGCGCTGGCGCACGCCATCTGCGCGCCGCCGTCTTCCGCGGTCTTGCCGCCGCCATTGCTGCTGACGCGGCCGTCGGCGTAGGCGACGAAGTCGTCCAGCGTGCCTTCGAGCGCGCCGATGCAGGCGGTGCAGACCGCGCGCACGAAGATCTGCGCGAACGGCAGCCGGTACAGCGGCACGTCATTGACGGCCAGCCCCGGGCTGGTGCCCATGGCGCCATCGACGGCGCGGTGGGTGCGGTAGTCGGGCACGAATACGTCGTCGACCACGATGTCGTGGCTGCCGGTTGCGCGCAGGCCCAGCACGTCCCAGTTGCGCACGATCTTGTAGTCCGGGCGCGGCAGCAGGAAGGTGCGGTAGTCATAGGCGCCGCCCGGCTCGGCGGGGGGCACCAGGCCGCCGAGGAAGATCCAGTCGCACAGCTCGCTGCCGCTGGAGAACTTCCAGTGGCCGGAGAAGCGGTACCCGCCCTCCACCGGCGTGACCTTGCCCACCGGCATGTAGGTCGAGGCGATCAGCGTGGCGGCATCGTTGCCCCACACTTCCTGTTGCGCGCGTTCGTCGAACAGCGCCAGCTGCCAGTTGTGCACGCCAACCACGCCGTAGACCCAGGCAGTGGACATGCAACCCTTGGCCAGCGCCATCTGGATGCGGAAGAAGGTCTGCGGATCCAGCTCGTAGCCGCCGTGGCGGCGCGGCTGCAGCACCTTGAAGAAGCCCGCGGCCTGCATCTCGGCAATGGTCTCGGCGGGAATGCGCCCGTCGGCCTCGGCCTGCGCGGCGCGCCGGGCCAGCGCCGGGATCATCTGCTCGGCACGCGCGATCAGGCGCGCGGCCAGTTCCTTGGGATTGTTGTCGTGATGCACCGCAGTCTCCTTGTTGGCCTGGTTTTGTGGCTGGCATCGATGTTTGCACCGGTGGGGCGGCGTGCCATCGTCTGTTGGGACTAGCTGTTATCGCGGACCCGTATGTGCGACTTCGTGGTTGCGCCGGCCCTCTCCCCCGCCCCTCTCCCGCAAGCGGGAGAGGGGAGAAAAACCGTCGGAGAGCAAGCAGCGCCTGTCAGGCCACGCGCAGCTTGTGGCCCTGCTTGCGGAAATGCGGAATCACGTGCTCGCCGATATTGCGGATGGTCTCCAGCTGCGCCCACTGCGGCACCGTGCCCATCTGGCAGATAAACAGGATTTCATCGGCGCCCGCATCGATCAGCCGCTGCACGTAGCCGATGCAGTCCTCCACCGTGCCGTAGGCATGGTTCGGGTTCAGCATCATCATCGACGGATCGCTGAAGTCCACCGACACCTTCTCGGAAGCGAACTTCGTATTGATCACCGCCTTGCCCTGCGCATCGGTCGCTGTGACATGCTCGTCGTCCCACGCCGACGGATCGGGGCGCTCGCCGCCGGCATACCAGTACGACAGCGACTCCATGAAATAGCGCTGCCCCTTGATGCCGATCTTGCGCGCGGCCAGGCCGTCTTCCAGCACGATGGTCGGGCACAGCGCCGCCAGGTGCTGGTGCGGACGGAAGCCCACCTGGTCCTCCGGCTTGCGCGTTTCCCACGCGGCGCGGTAGATCTCGTTCTTCTTGGCGACGTCCTCGGGCCCGCCGAAGCCCAGCACCAGCGCGCCCATGCCGCGCGCGCCGGCGCGCTGCAGCGTGTCGGCGTTGGTGCAGGCCAGGTACATCAGCGGGTGCGGTTCCTGGCGCGGCTTGGGGTGGATCGGGCGGCGCGGAATCTTGATGAACTCGCCGTCGTGTTCGATCTCGTCCTGCGTCAGGATCTTCGGGATCAGGTACATCGACTCGTCGATCATCGGGTGCAGGGTGTTGAGGTCGTAGCCGAACGTGCCCGCCTCCTGCTGGGTGCCGCCCTTGCCGACGCCGAAGTGCACGCGGCCGCCGGACAGGATGTCGAGCGTGGCGATGCGTTCGGCCACCTTCACCGGATGGTTCATCGCCGGCGGCAGGCAGACTACGCCGTGGCCGATGCCGATGCGCTGCGTGCGCCCGGCGACGAAGGCCAGGAAGGTCTCCGGCGCGCTCATGTGCGCGTAATTGGTCAGCGCGGTGTGTTCCACCGCCCAGACCACGTCGAAGCCCATGTCCTCGGCCAGCACCACCTGTTCCATGATTTCATCGAACACCTTGTGGTCGCCGGCGCGCGAGGCATCGACGGTCTGGGCTTCATAGATCAACGAAAAACGCATTGCAGTCCCCTCTCGCTTTGTCGGTACAAGACCGCATCCGGGGCACTGCGAGGCGCTGCGCCTTGGGCCGGAAGCGGCCTGCGTGATCGCAGTGTGGTCGGCGCAAGACGTCGCAACATCGTCTGATTGGATTATGAGCCGCGCCGGGCGCGTCCCTATCATGGGCACCGGGCAAACCGCCCGCGCTGATCGAAAGGAACTGACACCATGCAAGCCAGGCTGCTGCTTTACCCCGTTGCGGACATCGACGCCGCGCTGCCGTTCTTCACCGAAGCACTGGGACTGCCGGTGAAGTTCCGCGACGCCGACCGCTATTGCGCGCTCGATGCGGGCGCGCTGACGCTGGCACTGGTGGCCGGCGAGGAACGGCTGGTGGACCAGCCGGCGCTGGCCTTCAAGGTGGACGAGGGGGACGATATCGCCGCGCCGATCGCGCGGCTGGTGGCAGCTGGCGCCACGGTGGCGCAGCCCGCGGCGCAGGGACCGCACGAGACGCGCGCGGTACTGCGCACGCCGGAGGGCTTTGCGCTGGTGCTCAGCGCAAAGCCCTGACGTCTTGCTTTAGCCCAGCGAAATCACGCTGCTCAGCAGCATGCGCACCAGCGTGGCCTGGCGGGTCACGCCGGTCTTGGAGAAGATCGCGCGCAGGTGCGCGCGTGCCGTGTTCTTGCTGATGCCGAGTTCGTCCGCGGCTTCATCGAGCGTGAGGCCGTTGGCCAGCTGCAGCGCGAGCTGCGTCTCCGCCGGGGTGAAGTCGAACAGCTGGCGCACCACGTCGTGCGAGGCCTGCGAGCGGCGCTCGGGGTCGCGGATAAACACCACGCAGGCGGGGCGCTTGCGGTTGTCCTCGGACCACTCGCTCAGCGGGATGGTGCGGATCAGCACGCCCAGCCTGGCGCTGCCGGACGGGCGCGTGATCGACATCGCTTCCATCAGCGCCGGCGCGGTGCCGAGGTGGCCCATCATGGCCTGGCGCAGCAGGCGCTGGAACTTGCGGTTTTCCTGGCCGTACTCGACATCCAGCCCGCCCTTGGCAACGCGGATGCCATCCTTGGCGCCAAGGATTTCATCGGCGGCGGCATTGGTCTTGATGATGGTGCCCGACTCGTCCAGGATCACCATGCCGACCAGCATGCGGTCGATGGCGCTGGCGTAGACGGTACGCTCCGACTCGACCACGTCCAGGCGCGAGTGCAGGTCCACCGCGCGCTTCAGGTGCGGCAGCAGCGAGGTGCACAGCGCCTTGTCCGCGGCGGAGAAATCCGGGCCGTCATGGTCGCGGCACACACGGAAGCGGCATTCCACGCCGTCGTCGGTGCGCAGGTCGGCGCCGAGGATATAGCGGATGCCGACGTCCTTGAGAAACTGCAGGTACAGCTCGCTCTTGCACCACACGCCGTGCCCGAGGTGCTCGTCGATGGTCACCACGCGGTCCGACGGCAGCCCGATGAAGGGATCCAGCGCGTAGTAATAGTTGTTGTAGGAGGTCTCGCCCGGCAGCGTCGAGCCATGCTCGGAGGCGTTGATCATCAGCCCGGGACGATCGGTGGCCGGCGAGCGCAGGATCAGCGTGGCGTAATTGGCATTGAGCTGGCGCCGGATCTGCTCCAGCGCCTTGCCCCATGGCACCTGCTCCATCGGGCCCTGGTAGATATTGCCCAGCAATGCGCTGAACTCCGACAGCGACACCGTCGCCTGCGCGAACAGGTGTGCGGCCGCCTGGCTCTGGCTAACCTCCATCAGCATTTTCCTCTGTCTCCATTGTGGCGTGCTCAGCGCTCCGTACTAGCCGGGCCGCTGGCTTGTGCGGGCTCTGTGGCCCTTTTTTTGTGCCCCGATTATAGGGACGGCGAAGGGGTCGCGGCTTGCCCCCTACCTTCATGGTTTGCCCTAGGCTGCCGGGCCGCCGCACGCCGGCCGCACCTGCAAGCCGGACTAGTCCCGCGCGACAGGGCCCATCGTCACGCGCCGGCGGCGCAAACACATACTCCAAACAGACTAAGGACAGACCCATGCCCGCCCGCCAAGGGCAAACCCCTATGCAACTGGTGGCGCCGGGGCATCCCACCCAAACAGACGATGTCCGCGCGCGGCGCCGCCGCTACAAGAAGCCATGCGCGGCGATGGACGCCGCCATTTTCAGGAGACCTTCACCATGGCGGCAAACCCGCGGCAACAGGCCGCAGTGATCACCGGAGCAGCCGGCGGCATCGGGCTGGGGCTGGCGCAGGCGCTGGCCGCGCAAGGCTACGCGCTGGCGCTGGCCGATATCGATGCCGAAGCGCTCGAAGCCGCACGCGCGGCACTGGCACGCGACGGCGCGACCGTCGTCGCCGTGCCCACCGACGTAGCCGACGCGCGGCAGATCGCGCACCTTTGCGACGAGAGCTTCCGGCAGCTGGGCCGTGTCGACCTGCTGCTCAACAACGCCGGCGTGCTCGCCACCGGCCGCTGCTGGGAATTGCCGCCCGAAGTGTTCGACAAGGTCATGCGGGTCAACCTGTGGAGCGTGCTGCATGCGCTGCGCTGCTTCGTGCCGCGCATGGTGGCGCAGGGCTCGGGGCATATCGTCAATGTCGCATCGATGGCGGGCCTGGCCGTGGGACCGTGGCTGGCCCCTTACACGCTGTCCAAGCAGGGCGTGGTGGCGTTGAGCGAAGGGCTGGCGCTGGAGCTGCAGGCGGCGGGGCTGCCGATCAAGGTGTCGGTGGTCTGCCCCGGCCCGGTTGCCACCGGCATCGCGGCGGACCTCGACGGCGCCGCGCCGCAGGAGGTGCACCAGATGAACGGCGCGCTGCGCACGGGCATCGCCGCCGGCCTGACGCCGGACCAGGCCGCGCGCGTGATCCTCGACGGCGTCTCGGCCGGCCAGTTCTGGATCCTGCCGCACGAACAGGCTGCGCATGCGGCGCTGGCGCGCGCACAGGGCATTGCCGCGGGCAGCGCGCCGTCGTTCTCGTTCCAGGCCTGATTTCCCGTCGGATTCCCTACTCGATTCCTCGCCCTCCAGGAGACACCATGCCGCTCGATCCCCAGGCCCGTGCCATGCTCGATGCCATGGCCGCCATGCCCAACCCCGACTTCTCCACACTGCGCGCCGCCGACTACCGCGCCGCGCTGGCGGCCATGCCCGGCTTCGCGCCCGGCGATGCCATCGCCGCGCAGCAAGACCTCACCCTGGACGGCCCGGCCGGTCCGCTGCAGGCGCGCCTGTACCGGCCCCACGCGCACAATGAAGCCGATGGCAACGCGGCGCTGCCGCTCGTGATCTATTTCCACGGCGGCGGCTTCGTGCTGTGCGGCCTCGATTCGCACGACAACATCTGCCGCAGCCTGGCGCGCCGCAGCGGCGCGCTGGTGCTGTCGGTCGACTACCGCCTCGCACCAGAGGCACGCTTCCCGGCCGCGGCCGACGATGCCGTCGCCGCGGTGCGCTGGGCCGCCGCGCACGCGGCGCAACTGGGTGCCGACCCGTGCCGGCTGGCCGTCGCCGGCGACAGCGCCGGCGGCAACCTGGCCGCGGTGGTGTGCCAGCAGTTGCGCGGCAGCGGCATCGCGCTGCGGCACCAGCTGCTGCTCTATCCCTGGCTGGACTGCAGCGATGCCGCTGCAGCCAGCGCCAGCTATCGGGACTGCGCGCAGGGCTACTTCCTCAGCGCCGCGGAACTGGACTGGTATCGCGCCCAGTACCTGGCCACGCCCGCCGACGCCGGCGATGTCCGCGCCAGTCCGCTGCACCAGCGCGACCTGCACGGCCTGCCGCCGGCCACCATCATTACCGCCGAGTTCGATCCGCTGCGCGACCAGGGCGAGGCCTACGGCGAGGCGCTGCAGCGGGCCGGCGGCAACGCTGCCGTGCGCCGCTGGCCCGGCCAGATCCATGGCTTCGCCAGCATGCAAGGGGTGATGGATGCCGCCAGCCATGTGCTGGATGCGGCCGCCGCGGCGCTGCGCCAGGCCTTCGGCGCAAGCAGCCGGCAGGAGGCAGCATGAGCGCGGCCAACCTCCTGGCGCCGATGGCCGAAGTGCTGGCAGCGCTCGCCGCGGGCGAGCGCGTGGTGGTGCTCGAAGACGACAGCGCGGAAGCCACCGGCTGCGTGCTGGTGGCCGCCGAGCGCGCCACCGAGGCCGACGTCAACTTCATGGCCGCCGAGGCGCGCGGCCTGGTGTGCATGGCCATCACCGAGGCGCGCCGCGCGCTGCTGCAGCTGCCGCCGATGGCCGCCAGCCAGCGCCAGCGCGAGCGCTACACGGTGTCGATCGAGGCCGCCAGCGGCGTCAGCACCGGCATCTCCGCCGCCGACCGCGCGCTGACGCTGCGCGTAGCGGCGGCGCCGCGCGCCCGGCCGCAGGACCTGGTCCAGCCCGGCCACGTCTTTCCGGTGGTGGCGCAGCCGGACGGCGTGCTGCGCCGCGCGGGCTTTGCCGAAGCGTGCTCGGACCTGCCCCGGCTGGCCGGGCGCGTCGCGTCCGGGGCCTATGCGCTGGTTCTGGACGACGACGGCGAGCTGATGCGCGGCCCCGCCCTGCTGGCCTTCGCCGAACACCACGGCCTGCCGGCGGTCTCGGTCAGCGCGCTGATCCACCACCGCCTGCTGACCGAGGGCGCGCTGCGCCGTACCCGCTCGACCGAACTGGCGACGCCGTTCGGGCGCTTCACCGTGCACGCCTACCACGACGCGCCGGTGGATGCGCTGCACCTGGCGCTGGTGCTGGGCCAGCCCGATCCACGCACCCCCGTGCTGACGCGGGTGCAGTCAGTGGAGATGCAGCGCGACGTGCTGGCCTTCGGCACGTCCGCGCAGCCAGCATGGAACCTGGAGCGCTCGCTGGAGAGAATCGGCGCCGAGGGTTGCGGCGTACTGGTGCTGCTGGACGAGCGCGAGTCACCGCAGCAACGGCTGGACCGGCTGGCCGCCACGGCCGCCGCCGCGCCCGCGCCCGCCTTCGCGCAGCGCGCGCTCGGCGTCGGGGCGCAGATCCTGCGCGACGTGGGCGCGCACAAGCTGCGCCTGCTGAGCCATCCGGTGCCGTACCGCGCGGTCACCGGCTTCGACCTGGAGGTGACGGAGTTTGTCCCGCCGGGCTGAGCGGCGCGCCGAAGCAGTCGGCAAAGCTGCGTGTGAAGCGCTCCACGTCGGGGTCCGGCAGGTGGTTGATGCCGCCGGCCAGGCGCCGGCCGCCGCCGGTGTCGAAGCTGCGGCAGAAGTCTGCCGCGCCGGTGGCGCTGTGCGGCGGCACCCGCACGCTGACGGCAAAGCCGCCGCCGGACCGGGGCGACAGCAGGCCGATCGCATCGCCGGGACGCCTGCGCACCAGCTCGTTGGCAAGCACGCCGATCGCGCGCCGTGCCCATGGTGCGTCGGGCAGCAACAGCAGCGCGGCGCCGGGCACTTCATGCACGGGCGAGAGGCGGCGCGCCTGGACCATGTCGTCCTCGTAGCCGTCGCACAGCAGCGTGAAAGTGGCGCACTGCGCGGCGAAGTCCAGCGGGTCGGCGAAGGGCAGCATGTGCTGCGCCAGTTCGGCGGGGTTGCAATGCAGGTCGGCCACGCACTCGCCGTACGCGTTGTAGTTCAGGCAGGTGCCGAGCCGCTCCAGCACCGCCGTCTGGCCGGCGTCCAGGCCCAGCTGCGCCGCCATCGCGCGCGCCACGTCGCCGAGGTTGTCGCCAAAGGCCGCGGTAACCGCCCAGCGCCGGTGGCGCCCGCCCAGGTGGCGGTCGACCAGGATGCTGGTGCAGACCTGCGCCGCCTCGTCGATATGCGCGCGCAGGCCGGCATGCGACGGCACCTCGCCGGCGTGGTGGTGGTCGAAGTAGTCCACCTCCACCCCGGCGTCGAGCAGCCGCAGCAGGCCATCGCGATTCTGCTCGAGCGAGATGTCGAGCGCCGTCACGGTATCGCCGGCGCGCGCGTCGATGCGCTCGAGCAGCCGGATATCGCGCTTGACGCCGGTCACCAGCGTGGCGTCGCTGGCGTGCGAACCGCCGGCCAGGCGCAGTTGCTGCAGCGCGCACAGGCCGTCGGCGTCGCCGTTGAAGGCAAAGTAGCTTGTCATGGCATGCGGTGCTGTGGGCTCAGGGCATGAAATCGCCACCATTGGCGTCCAGCGAGGCGCCGGTGATGGCCCTGGCGTAGTCTGACACGAGAAACAGCGCAGCGCGCGCGCAATCGTCGTCGGTCGGCATCCGGCCCAGCGCGATCTGCGCGGTCACCGGCGCGATCACCGCGTCTTCGCTCACACCCTGCTCGGCGGCGGCGTGGCGCACATAGCCCTGCACCGGCGCGCCCCACATCCAGCCCATGAAGATGCTGTTGGCACGGATGCCATGCGGCCCCAGCTCACGCGCCAGATACTTGACCGCCACCGCCAGCGCGCCCTTGGACGCGGCGTAGCCGGATTCGCCCGGCATCGGCTTGCGCGTGGCCTGGGTGTTGATCATCACGATGGCGCCGCCGCCCTGCGGCTTCATCAGCGCCGCCACCTCCTGCGTCAGCGTCATGGTGCCGAAGACATTGGTGTCGAACACCTGGCGCCACACGTCCAGGTCGGCCGCTTCCACCGGCTCGGGGAAATTACCGTGCTGGAAAGCGCTGTTGACCAGCGCGTCGATGCGGCCAAAGCGGCGCAGGGTCTCGCTGGCAAGGTGGCGCGACTGGGCGCGGTCGGTGATGTCGGTCACCACCTTCAGCACCTCGCAATCTGCGCCGAGGGCATCGATGCGGGCCTGCGCTTCGTCCAGTTTCGCTTCGGTGCGCGCGGCAATGGCCACGGCGCGGGCGCCTTCGCGCGCGGCCTCGACAGCGAGCTTGATGCCCAGTCCGGGGCCGATGCCGGATACGATGACGATCTTGTCTTTCAGCAGCATGTTGGTGTCTCCTCGTTGTTATCGGTCTCAGGCGCGGCCCACGATGTGCCGCGCACGGTAACCGGCGAAATCGCGCTCAAGTTGCGCCTGGCTCAGCCCGAACCGTTCCGGCGTATAGGCATGCGCCGCGCGCTGGTTGCGCGGGTTGCTTTCCATCCAGGCCCACATGCCGGCGCGCGCCGCCTCGGTCAGCGGCATGCCGGCGAAGCGGTAGACCGCCTGCGCCACGCCGAAGGGATCGCGTACCGTGTCCTCGAAGCGCACGTCGAGGAAGCGCTCGGCCGGCATGGCGTCGCGCACGGCCATGGCGTGGTCGGTGCCGCGCCGCATCTGTTCGCTCCACTGGCGGCCGGCCGTGACGGGATCCGGAGCGTCGGCGTACAGCTTCCACAGCGTATGCGCCATGCTCGCCATCGACGGAATGGTCTGCACCGGATCGCGGTGGGTCAGCACCACCTGGGCGCCCGGGAACACCCGGAACAGCACCTCCAGCGTATGCAGGTGCTGCGGGGTCTTCAGCACCCAGCGCTGCGCCGGCTTCTCCCCACGCTGGCGCTTCTGCCACTGCAGGAACTGCAGCATGGTCTTCAGGCAGGCATAGACCTCGGTATGGTCCTGCTGCGCCAGCCAGCCGGTGTAAGCCGGCACGTTGGCGTAGGAATCCATCGCGCACAGGAACGAATGCTCCATCAGCATGAATTCCTCGTCGGCAGCCATCGCGTCGAGCGGGTGGATGGCAAGGATGTCCGGGATGAACCGGATCATCTGCGCGACTTCCTCGCGCGCCGCGGCGATGCGCCGACTGGGATCGCGCACGTCCTCACCCGGCAGCGGGGCAGGATAGCGGGTCTCCCACCACGCCGCCGAGCTGAAGCGCGCGTCGGTGGCCAACATGCGCTGCAGCAGCGTGGTGCCGGTGCGCGGCAGGCCGACGATCACCAACGGATCGTCCACGCGCTCCTGCAGGATCTCCGGGTGGCGCCGGCAGAAGTCCTGGACCACCAGCCGGTTCACCAGCTGGCCCTGCAGCTTGCCTTCCAGCATCTGCGCGCCTTGCGCCGACAGGTGGGCCTCGCGTGCCAGCGAGTCCGACAGCACCCGCAGCGCCTCGCGATAGTTGCCCGGACCGAAGTCGTCCAGGCCGCCGGCCTGCTCGCTCGCCTGCGCCAGCAGGCGTTCCACGTTGATGGCATTCATGCGTTGTTCTCCCTGAGCGATGCAAGCTTGACCACGCGCGTGCGCGGATGCGCGGGCTGCGCCGCGCCGACCCAGCGCCAGCACATGGTGCCGTTGTGATGGCCGGCGGTTTCCAGCCAGTTGGGCAGGCCCGGGTCGCGCGCGCTGAGGATCACGGTGACGCCGCCATTGGCGTTAAGACGGGCGCCATGCTTGTTGAGGCAGATGTCGTGATAGCGGTAGTCGAGCGATTCCATCCAGTAGTTGTTGATCTGGAAGTTCCAGAACTCGCACTCCGGCACCCGCTCGACCTCGACCACCAGCGCCTCGTCATCGGCGAGACGCCAGCACGAGTGGTAGTAAAAGATATTGGGATCGCCGCCCGCCGCCTGGCACACCGCCTGGTCCGCGGGCGGCAGCGCGTTGACATGGCCGCCGTAGCCCTCGGCCCAGTCGGCAAAGATGCGCGCGGTGCCCTCGACAAAACCGGCGGCGCGCAGCAGCCCGGCGTGCAAACGCTCCGCGCTCAGCGCGGGCGGCTTGCCGTTGGCGTCGAGTCGCTCGATCTGCAGTTCCGCCGGCGTCTCCGCCTTGCGGTCGAGAAAGGTCTGGCGCACCACCAGCGCATTGGTGGACGGCTCCATGCGCACCCAGTTGCCCGGCTGCTGCAGCTGAGGCTCGGCGCTGAGCGTGATCTCGAAACTGCCGTCCGGCTCCACGGCCAGCTTGTTGCTGTCGATAAAACCGGTCTGGACCATGCGCCCGTCGGCTTCGTAGCCGCCCTTCTGCGTGCCGAAGCTCAGATACGCCACCGTGCCGCGCCGGCCGCGGATGCGGTACGCCGCATTGCCGTCCAGGCGTGCGTAGCGGTACAGGTTGTCCGGATTGTCCGCGCCGATCTTGGCGGTCTCGTGCGACGGCGAGAACAAGCCTGGGAACGCCGGATCGGCAAATTCCACATGCATTTCCAGCGCGATGCGCAGCAAGCGGCTCAGGTAGCGGAAGCCCTCGGCGCGCGTGAGCGCATCCGTCGGCGCTTCCGGGCGCAGGATCTGCTGCCCGCTGCGCTTGAGTACCTCGCAAAACTCGGCCCAGGTCTGGCCGCTCAGCAATTGGTCTTCGGTGGAGGTCGCCATCTGCCTGCTCCCGTGGTTGGTCGGCGCAGCAACGATACCCAGCGCAGGACGGCTCCTTCCTCGTCCGGGTGGACTAGGAAATGCGCGCCGCGGCCCGCGATTTCTTAGTCCGCCCGGACGAAGTGGCGCAGGCCCCCGGCTCGCTACCTTGTGGCCATGCCAGACGGCCGCGACAACCATGCGCGGCACCGGCAAACCCAGAGGACCAAGAGGATAAAAAGGAGACCCCGATGTTGACCCACCTGGAGCAACTGGAGGCCGAGAGCATCCACATCATGCGGGAGGTGGTGGCGGACTGCGAGAACCCCGTCATGCTCTATTCGATCGGCAAGGACAGCGCGGTGATGCTGCACCTGGCGATGAAGGCCTTCCATCCCGCGCGGCCGCCGTTCCCGCTGCTGCATGTCGATACCACGTGGAAATTCCGCGAGATGATCGCGTTCCGCGACCAGACCGCGGCGCGGCTCGGCCTGGACCTGCGCGTGCACATCAACCCCGAAGGGCTGGCGCGCAATATCAGCCCGCACGAGCATGGCTCGGCCGTCCACACCGACGTGTGGAAAACGCAGGGGCTGAAGCAGGCGCTGGACCACTACGGCTTTGACGCGGCCTTCGGCGGCGCGCGCCGCGACGAAGAGAAATCCCGCGCCAAGGAGCGCGTGTTCTCGGTGCGCACCGCGCAGCACCGCTGGGATCCGAAGATGCAGCGCCCCGAACTCTGGCGCCAGTACAACACGCGCAAGCGCAAGGGCGAGAGCCTGCGCGTGTTTCCGCTGTCGAACTGGACCGAGCTCGACATCTGGCAATACATCTACCTGAACGAAATCCCGATCGTGCCGCTGTACTTCGCCAGGGAACGGCCGGTGGTGGAGCGCGACGGCACCTTGATCATGGTCGACGACGAGCGCCTGCCGCTGCGTCCTGGCGAAACCCCGCAACTGCGCAAGGTGCGCTTCCGCACGCTGGGGTGCTACCCGCTCACCGGCGCGATCGAGAGCGACGCCGACACGCTCGGCGGCATCATCCAGGAAATGCTGCGGGCGACCACGTCGGAGCGCCAGGGACGGCTGATCGACAGCGATTCGGCCGGTTCGATGGAGAAGAAAAAGCAGGAGGGATACTTCTGATGGAAACCCTGATCGACAACGCGCCGGCAATGGCGCAACCCGCCGGCACGCAGAGCGAGATCGCCCAGTATCTGCGCGCCCAGCAACACAAGAGCCTGCTGCGCTTCATCACCTGCGGCAGCGTCGACGACGGCAAGAGCACGCTGATCGGCCGGCTGCTGTATGAATCGAAGATGCTGTTCGAGGACCAGCTGGCGCAACTCGAAGCCGACTCGAAGAAGATGGGCACGCAGGGCGAGAACCTGGACTTTGCGCTGCTGGTGGACGGCCTGGCCGCCGAGCGCGAACAGGGCATCACCATCGACGTGGCCTACCGCTTCTTCGCCACCGACAAGCGCAAGTTCATCGTCGCCGACACCCCAGGCCATGAGCAATACACGCGCAACATGGTCACCGGCGCCTCCACCGCCGACCTGGCCATCCTGCTGGTCGACGCGCGTCGCGGCGTGCAGACGCAGACGCGGCGCCACAGCTTCCTGGTGGCCACGCTCGGCATCCGGCGCGTGGTGCTGGCCGTCAACAAACTCGACATGGTGGACTACTCGCGCGAGGTCCATACGCGCATCGAGAAGGAATACCGCGAGTTCGCACGGCAGATCGGCCTGACCGACATTGTCTGCATCCCCATGTCCGCGCTGCGCGGCGACAACATCACCGCGCCCAGCGCCAATACGCCGTGGTACCAGGGCCCGACGCTGATGGACCACCTCGAGAGCGTGCCGATCGACCACGCGCCCGCGCAGGACGAGTCGTTCCGGCTGCCGGTGCAGTGGGTCAACCGCCCCAACCTGGACTTCCGCGGCTTTGCCGGCACCGTCAGCGCCGGCGTGATCCGGCGCGGCGACCGCGTGCGCGCACTGCCCTCCGGCCGCGAAAGCCGCGTCACCGGCATCGTCGGCGCCGCCGGCGCATGCGAGCAAGCCCTGCGCGGCCAGGCGGTGACGCTGACCCTGGCCGACGAGATCGACATCAGCCGCGGCGACGTGCTGGCCTGCGCCGAAGACCCGCCCGCGGTGGCCGACCAGTTCGAGGCGACGCTGGTCTGGATGAACGAGGACGCCATGCTGCCCGGGCGCCCCTACCTGCTCAAGCTCGGCACGCGCACCGTGGGCGTGACCGTGGCCCAGCCCAAGTACAAGGTCAACGTCAATACGCTCGAGCACCTGGCCGCGCGCACGCTGGAGCTGAACGAGATCGGCGTCTGCAACCTGCACCTGGACCAGCCGGTGGCGTTCGACCCGTACGCGCGCAACCGCGAGCTGGGCGGCTTTATCCTGATCGACCGCCTCACCAACAACACGGTTGGCGCCGGCATGCTGCATTTTGCGCTGCGCCGGGCGCAGAACGTCCACTGGCAGGCCATCGACGTGGACCGCCGCGCGCATGCCGCGCTCAAGCACCAGTCACCGCGCATCGTCTGGTTCACCGGGCTCTCCGGCGCGGGCAAGTCCACCATCGCCAACCTGGTGGAAAAGCGCCTGCACGCGTGCGGCCACCACACCTACCTGCTCGATGGCGACAATGTCCGCCATGGCCTGAACAAGGATCTGGGTTTCTCCGAAGCGGACCGCATCGAGAACATCCGGCGCGTGGCGGAGGTGGCAAGGCTGATGCTGGATGCGGGGCTGATCGTGCTGGTGTCCTTCATCTCCCCCTTCCGCTCGGAACGCGAGATGGCGCGCACGCTGGCCGGGAATGGCGAGTTCATCGAAGTCTTCATCGACACGCCGCTGGCCGTGGCCGAGCAACGCGATCCCAAGGGCCTGTACCGCAAGGCGCGCCGCGGGGAGCTGAAGAACTTCACCGGCATCGACTCGCCCTACGAGCCGCCCGAGCATCCTGAGATCCGCATCGACACCACCGGCGACACCGCCGAGCAGGCGACGGAGCGGATCGTGGCGTGGCTAAGGGACAGGCCCTAGGCTGAACGGACGATGAGGCGGTGGTGGGGGTGGGTACGATGGGAAAAACTGACCGATTGCGTACTCCCTCGCCCGCTTGCGGGAGCGGGTCGGGGAGAGGGCCGGCGCCTCGACGAAGCGCAGACCGTCGGCATTGCCACCGCCGGCCCTCTCCCCCAGCCCCTCTCCCGCAGGCGGGAGAGGGGAGCACGCCGGCGGCCCACCGAATCGCCTCGACCATGCTGCCAGCTTCCCTTCCAGCCGCCGAACTCAGCGCCCTGCTCGCCCAACTCTACCAGGGCCCCACCGAAACCGTCCCCTGGGCCGGCTTCCTCGAAAGCCTCCGCCAGCGCCTGGCCGCCGCCTTTGTCACGCTGGTTCTGCGCCACCCCGCCACCGACCGTCCCGGCCTGATCGTCAACGCCTCCGACTACGGCCCCCACCTGCCCGGCGAGCCCTCATACAGCGAGCAATACTATGCGCTGTGCCCCTTCCTGGACCTGCACCCCGACCGCCTCTTCAGCGCCGACGAACTGTTCGGCGAAGCCGGCTGGCTGGCGCATCCGTTCCATGTGCAATACCTGCAGCCGCTCGGCCTGCGCTACATCCTGGCAGCCAACCTGGTCACGCCGGATGGCGTCGAATGCGCGCTGTTCATCAGCCGCACCGCGGCGGGACAAGACTTCGGCAGTGCCGACACGGCCCTGCTGCAGGACCTGCTGCCGCACCTGAAGCGCGCCGTCGACCTGCATGCCGCGCTCGACGTGCTGGCCTCCGAACGGTCGCTCTACGCCGATGCGGTCGACCGCATGCAGGTGGGCACGGTCATCCTGGACGAGCACGGCCGCTGCATCCGCAGCAACGACGTCGCCGGCCGCCTGCTGCGCGCCCGCGACGGCCTCTACCTGGCAGACGGCGCGCTGCACGCGCACTGCCCGATGGAAAACCGCAGGTTCCGCAAGATCCTGGAGAGCGCCGCGCAGGCTCACGCGCTGGCTACGCCCCGCAGCGAAGTCACCACGCTCAGCCGGCCCGCCGCGCCCACGCCGCTGAGCGTGCTGGTGCGCCCCATCCCGCTCAGCTACCGCAGCGAGGACAAGGCCCGCCGCCCCGCGGTAGCGGTCTTCATCCGCGACCCCGCAGGCTCGCCGCGCAACACCCACGCCAACCTGCGCAAGCTGTTCCACCTGACCCCCACCGAGATCGAACTGGCCCTGCTGATGGTCGACGGGCTGACCCTCGATGAGGCCGCGGCGCGGCTGGGCAGAACACGGCGCGGGCGCATTTGCGGGGGATCTTTGCCAAGACGGGGGCGACGCGGCAGGCGGTGCTGGTGAAGATGTTGTTGTCTAGTGTGGTGGGGATGGGCTGAGGCAGGTGCGGGGCCTGGAGCATGCGTCCACGGCGCAGCGCTCCCGTCAGCGTGATTCCGGCCTGCCCTGCGAGTTCACGTCGCCGGCACCGCGCCTGCTATCAGGGTGCCGTACAACGCCTGCGCGGCAGGCTGCAATGGCCGGTCATGGCGCCGTATCAGGCCAAGGACCCGGTCTACGGAAGGCTCCACCAACGGCAAGCCGCAAAGCCGGGGATGATCGTGCGGCAGCGCCATACCGGGCAGCACTGCCATGCCGAGGCCGGCCTCTACCAGCGCCAGCACCCCGACAACGTGATTGGCTTCGTAGTGGATGGTCGGGCGTTGCCTCAGGTGGGCGATGGCATTTTCGATCAAGGCGCGATTGCCGCTTTGCTTCGAGACGCTCACCATCCGCTGGCCGGCAAGCTCATCCCAGGCGATGGCATCCCGCCCCGACCAGGGATGGTCACGCCGCATCACCAGCCGGTAGGGCTCGGCGCGGATTGCGCGAAATTCGATGTTCGGCTCCTGGGCGCCCATGAAATTGAGCCCGAAATCGGACTCGCCGGAGATCACGCTGGCCAGCACGTCGTTCGCGTTTTCGTCAATCACCCGCACGCGCACGCCGGGGTGCCGGCAGCCGAACTCATGAATTGCGTCGGGCAGGAAATGCAGCACCGACGACGGTATCGCGGCCACGGTCACAAGCCCGCGCTGGAGCGTGACCTCGTCACCGAGTCGCAGTACCGCGCTGTCGAGGATGGACAGCGCAGCACGGGCTTCCTCCAGGAACTGCCGGCCAATGTTGGTCACCTGCACGCGTCGCGTGGTCCGTTCGAGCAGGCGGGAGCCAAGCGTCCGTTCGAGTTTGTCGATGCGCCGGCTCAGCGCGGGCTGGGAAATGTGGAGGGCCTCCGCGGCCATGCGGAAGCTGCCTTGTTCCGCGGTGGCGACAAAGGCCTGCAGATCTTCCAGCCCGAAATTAATGCGCGGCATGCATCAGCTCTTGAATAAGTTGCAATTCACAGATTAATACGCCGCCCATTATGCTGGCAATGCTTCAACGAGGCGCGATGGCGTGCAGTGAAGCGCATAAATTCAGGTCAGCATTCACCAGGGAGACGATATGAAGTCCGCCACCTCCGCCGCCCGGCATACCGTTCTGATCTTGTTGCTCGGGCTGGTCGACCCAGCCTGGGCGGATGACATCCGTGTCATTACCTCGGGCGGTTTCACGGCGGCCTACCAGAAACTCGTCCCGCTTTACGAGGCCGCCACACATGACCGCGTCATCACGGCCTATGGCGCATCGATGGGCAATGCACCGGACTCCATCCCAAGCCGGCTGGCGCGCGGCGAGACCTTCGACGTGGTCATCCTGGCGGATGCCGGACTCGAGAAACTGGCCGCCGAAGGCAAGGTCCTGGCCGGCAGCCGCGTCGACCTCGCGCGCTCGCTGATCGGCATGTCGGTGCGCAAGGGGATGGCCAGGCCGGATATCAGCAACACCGATGCCTTCAGGCAAACGCTGCTCAACGCGCGGTCGATCGCCTACTCCGCCAGCGCCAGTGGCACCTATTTGTCCAGCGAGCTGTTTCCCCGGCTCGGTGTCGCGGACCAGATCAAGGACAAGACCCACAAGATCTACAGTGAGCGCGTCGGCGCCGTGGTGGCGCGCGGCGATGCGGAAATCGGCTTCCAGCAGGTCAGCGAACTGCTGCCATTCCAGGAACTCGATTACGTCGGCCCCTTGCCTGACGAACTGCAGCAAAAAGTCTTCTTCTCGGCCGGAACAATCGCGGGCCGGCAGACAGCGGCCACCTCGCGTTTCGTTGGTTTCCTGGCCTCGCCGGCAGCGGCTGCAATCGTGAGCAGCACCGGCCTGGAACCGGTGGCGACGCCGCTGCCGCCACCGGCACCGCCGAAGCTGGGGCAACCGGCGAAGCCTTGATGCCGGGCATTGATTCCGACTCTGCAACGATCTTGCTGGAGACTTGGATGACCGACCGGTCGGGCTAACAAACCCATTGGGGGGATGGCGCTCTGCCAATTTGTTCGGGCACTGCATCAGAGCCCATGGGACCAAGGCAGAAAATACCCGCGACCCTCGACAATGTCATTGAAGCGCCGGTGATGGCCACCTAAGATGTAGTTTCTGGCGTGAGCGGCGAGCTTGCCCTTGCCCAGTCTGTGGTCTGCGATGACTGGACCTTCCGATCCAGGCGGACCTGCGGTGTAGTGTAGTCCCGTAGCAAGAATAGACCTATAGCTTGGGAGACAACTGTGCTGAGTCATCATGAAATCGCCACGCTGGTCCTGCTGAACGACCACTCTGACGCCGCCGAGCTGGACGGCGCAGATATGCAGGCGCTGCTTGAGAAGCAGTTCATCACGCTCGAGCGTCTCGGGCCAACCCTTGCACACCCGCAAGTCACGATTCAAGGCTACGCCTTTCTCAAAGCGGTCGGTCGTGTTCGCGCAAGCGACGG
Organism: Cupriavidus sp. WGlv3; assembly: GCF_023952475.1. Lineage (GTDB taxonomy): Bacteria > Pseudomonadota > Gammaproteobacteria > Burkholderiales > Burkholderiaceae > Cupriavidus > Cupriavidus phytorum. The sequence goes on along the minus strand of NZ_JALHRX010000004.1, from coordinate 299,892 downwards.
CAAGGCACGCCAGCAAACCGCCTGCAGAGCATTGCTTTAACCCTTCGGGAACTGTCGACTTCCCTGGCCTGCTTTCGCGGCAAGGGGCAGCCGGCATTGCCAATGCGGCATGGCAATCGTCGTGCCTTGACTCTCCGCTCCACGCAGCACTGGTCTCGCAATCGTTGCGAGGGGCGGAATTTATCTGGAGACGCAACATGACAAAGTGGTCCCCTGAGCAAATCAGCAAGCTTCAGCTCACCGGCATCGACGCCTGGGCGGGGCTGGCCAGCAAGTCGCTGGATTGCATCGCCAAGTTGGTCGACCTGAATCTCCAGACCATGAAAACTACCCTGGAAAACGGGCAGGATTGCGCCAGGAAGGCCTTGTCGACCAAGGACACGCAAGAACTCGTTGAACTGCAAGCGGCATTGTTCCAACCCACGGCCGAAGCGATGCTGGCGTATCGACGCCGTGTGCAAGACATTGTTGCCGATGCGCAGGCCAACGTCGAAAAGGTGCTGGAGGTGCAATACGCCGCCGGCAAGCGCGAGGTACAGGGATTCGTGGAAACCGCGCTCAGCAACGCACCGCCAACCTCGATGACGCCTTTTGTCGCCTGGCAGGAGGCGCTTAACGCCACGACCGCGCTATTCGACTCCATGCAAGCGACGGCAAAGCAGGCGATGCAGATGGCCGGGAGCAGCTTCGATTCGGCCGCCGAAGCTACGTCCAAGGGCGTGCGACGCCGCACTGCACCCGCCCCCCACACGGCGGAGTAATACCGCCGCCGCGTTTGTCGGCGCCGCCGCCAGGCCGCTTACCGTACCGATCCGGGACAACGCCCGGAACCGTGGCGTATTCGGCCTGGCGTATGTCCCGCATATTTGAGACACAGAGGATCGCAGACATGACAAAAAAAATCGCCATCGTGACAGGTGGCATGGGCGGGCTTGGCGAAGCGATCAGCGTCCGGCTACACGACGCCGGCTGCACCGTCGCGGTCACGCATTCGCATGGCAACAGCGGCGTCGACGCCTGGCTGGCCAGAATGGAAGAAGGCGGGAGAAAATTCCACGCCTATCCCGTGGACGTTGCCGACTACGAATCGTGCCAACTGTGTGTTGCGGCCATTCACGAGGAACTTGGCCCGACTGACATCCTGGTCAACAACGCCGGTATCACGCGCGATGCCAGCTTCAGGAAGCTGGACAAGGTCAATTGGGACGCGGTCATGCGCACCAACCTCGACTCGGTATTCAACATGACCAAGCCAGTGTGCGAAGGCATGGTCAAGCGCGGCTGGGGCCGCATCATCAATATCTCGTCGATCATTGGCTCCAAGGGCGGCTTCGGTCAGGCCAATTACGCCGCGGCCAAGGCCGGCATGCATGGATTCACCAAATCGCTGGCGCTCGAAGTGGCCAAGAACGGCGTGACGGTCAACACCGTGTCGCCGGGCTTTATCGCCACCAGGATGGTAACGGCGGTCCCGCAGGAGATCCTGGACACCAAGATCATTCCGCATATTCCTGTCGGCCGCCTGGGAGAGCCGGAGGAAGTGGCGGCGTTGATTGCCTATCTTTGCTCGCATGAAGCCGGCTTTTTGACCGGCGCGAACATAGCGATCAACGGGGGACAACATTTGCAGTGAAGCCTCGCTGCTTCGGCCGGTTCGATGTTGACGCAGCAATGCGTGAGCATCGCCCCGGCGGGTCGCAGTGTCAGGCGCATGAGCAAGGCAAGAAGCTCCGGGCCGGAGCGGCATGCTAGCATGAACGCCTTCGCTTCTCCGCCCCGCTTCCCATGACCACGCTCTACGCGACGCTTGGCGTACAGGCCGATGCCACCCTGGATGAGATCAAGCTTGCCTATCGCCGCGCGGCAATGAAATGGCATCCGGACCGCAATCCCGGTCGCGAAGCCGAAAGCCATGCCGCCTTCCAGCAGATTCGCGATGCCTATGCGATCCTGTCCGACGCCGAACAGCGCCAGGTCTACGACGACGTCTTCGAACGCGAAATGCGTCGGTGGCAAGCCGAACACGCAGCGCAAGAAGCCGAGCAGCGCCAGGCCCAGGAACAAGCCCGACGCGTCGCGCAGGAGCATTACGAGAAGATGGTCGCCGTCGCAATGCGCTTCGCCGACGAAGGGCATTCACGCGACGTCCTGTTCGGCATCCTGCTGGGCAAGGACTGCGAGACGGAGCTTGCCGGACAAATTGCGGACAGCGTTTATGCACTGCATCAGTCGCGCAAGGCATTCGCCGAGAGCGAGGCTGTAGCACCGGCGGATGCTAGCACGGCGCGTACCGAGATCCCCACCAGCCCGTTCGATGCATTCTGGCAAGGGCTGTTCAGGTTTCGCTAGCAGGCGATTCCGGATGCGCGTGTCACCGCTTGCATGGTCGTGGCCCGGTCCATGGGAGCGTGCGCGGCCCCCTCAACACCACGCCATAGCGTCGAAAAACCGCACCCAACCATCGAAGGCCTGACGTGTTGCACTGGGCCCTGCGTTGATGTGTCCCTACGCCACCAAATTACACCCCCACTTTGGTGGGGTGTTGGCGCTGCAAAATTGAATCTCTGTTAACCGCCGTTTGATATAGATTGTAAAGACATTTAGAGCCACGGGTTCGCATAGCAGGGCCTGGCCGTAGTTCATCTTTGGTATCAGCCGTCGGCGATGACCACGATCTCGTGGTGAGCGCCGCGAGCCGGGGGAGACAATGTTGCGCCAGGTGCTTGCGCGCATGCGCAGCCCGCTTGGACGCCTTGGGTCGCGTTCCATCACAGCGGGCACGGTGCTTCTTGGAGCGCTGACGACGGCTGTCGTCTATGCGTTCTGCACCGATCTGCTGGAACGGGATGTGCGGTTGCGCTTCGAGAGCGATACCAGCGACGTGGTCCAGCAGATCGATACGCGGATCCGGCTCTATACCGACGTGCTGGTCACGATGCAGGCGCTGTTCGGTGCCAGCGACCATGTCTCGCGGGGCGAGTTTCGCGACTTTGTCGTCGGCCTGAACCTGCCGCAGCGCTACCCCGGTTTCCAGACGCTGAACTACGCGCCCTACGTGCCGGCGCCAGAGGTCGACGCGTTTATCGCCCGGCAGCGCAGTGATCCGATCCTGCGCGAGGCCGGCGTGACGTTCAGCATCCGGCCTCCTGGCCAGCGGCCGGGCTACTTCGTGCTGACCTATGTCGAGCCGCTCGACACCAACCTGCCGTCCCTCGGCATCGACATGGGTGCCGAACCGCGCCGCCTCGCCGCGCTGGAGCGTGCCCGCGATACCGGGCACCCGGTGAGCAGCGGCCGGCTGATCTTCAGCGACGCCAGGAATCCTCATGTAGGTATTGCGCTGCGCTTGCCGGTGTATCGCAAGGCGCTGAACCTGGATTCCGTGGAGGCGCGCCGGGCCGCTTACGTCGGGTCGGTCGGTGCCGGCATTCGCGTGGCGGACTTGCTCAGGGACCTGGTCAGCAACCAGAACCTGCGCCCGATCCGCTTTCGCGTCCATGATGCCGGCGACGTCGCGGCGCCGGCCGATGCCCTGTCAGCCGGCAACCTCCTTTATGACAGCCGCACGGGATTGGCGACGCCGCGGCCGGGCCGTGCCGCGGAAGGCCGCGCAGCGCCTCGCGCGGGCACGCCGGCGGACCAATCGGCGGCCGCGGCGGACAGCCGGGACGACCTGACCAAGAGCGTGGAGCGAAACTTCGGCGGACGGCGCTGGGTCATTGCCTTCGCTGCCGACTCGACCGCGATCGGCGGTCCGCAACGCTATCTGCCGACGCTGGTGATCATTTCCGGGATGATCATCACCGTGCTGCTGGGCTGGCTGGCCTACGCCTTGTCCAGTTCGCGTGCACGGGCCGTTGCCGTGGCCGACCAGATGACGCACAGCCTGCGCGAGAGCCAGGCGGCGCTGGCCGAGGCGCAGCAGATTGCCCAGCTCGGCGACTGGCGCATCGACCTGGGCAAGGACGTGGCTCACTTTTCACGGGAAATGGGTCGCTTGCTGGGCTGGCGCGGCCACCGGCCGACACCGGACACGCTGTTCCAGGCGATCGAGACGAGCCATCGCGCGGTGTTGCGCGAACGGATGGAAAAAGCCGCACGGGACCTTCAGCCGTTCGAACTCGAGTGCCCTTACCGTTCGCAACGTGGACGGCGCGGCTGGCTGCACCTGATTTGCCACGCGCATGGTCCTGCGGGCAGCAGTACCGCGTTGCGCGGCACCGCACAGGATATCAGCCAGCGCAAGTCGGCAGAACAGGCCCGTGCGCAGGAGCACCAGATCGCCCTGCACCTGGCCACGGCCGACAGTGAAGCCGAAGTGCTCGAGGACATCGTCCACACGCTGCTGGAAGGCATGGAATGGGAGGCCGGGGCCTTCTGGCCGGCCGACGACGGTCATGGCAACAAGCTGCCGCAGGTACGCCTGAGCCGCGCCAAGGCGCTCGAATCGTGGCTCGCTGCGCGCCCTGCCCGTGCGGCGGGTGCCACGGCCATCGCGGCGCCACAATGGTATGCGGGGCTTCATGACGTGGCCAGGCACGGGCAAGCCGGTTGGCTTGCCAGCGGTGGCATCCGCACGGTATTCGCCTTTCCGCTGAGCCGGGGTCACGTGAGCCTTGGCGTGGTCGAACTCTATTCCCGCACCCGGCGCAGCGCCGATGTCCATGCCCTGGCGATGGCCGGCGGCATTGCCAGCCAGACCGGGCATTTCCTGCTGCGGCGGCAGGCCGAGGAAAACCTGCGTTTCATCGCCAATCACGATGCTCTGACCGGCCTGCCCAACCGGCTGATGTTCAAGGCCGAGTTTGAAAAGGCCCTGGCTCGCGCCCGCGCCGGCGGGCAGGCACTGCATGTGATCTTCGTCGACCTGGACGAATTCAAGGTCGTCAATGACACCATCGGTCACAACGCCGGAGATGCCGTGCTCCGCGAAATGGCCGAGCGGCTCCGCCAGGGCCTGCCCGAGGTGGAATTGATTACGCGCTTCGGTGGCGACGAGTTTGTCGTGCTGCTCGACCCCAAGGGCGATTCGACGATTCTCGGCCGGACCATCTCGCAACTGCAGGCCGTGCTCACGCCCGCCTTTGTCATCCACGATTCCGAAATGCGGATGACCGCCAGCATCGGCATCAGCTCGTTCCCCGAAGACGGCGACGACTGGCAAACCCTGCTCAAGCATGCCGACCTGGCCATGTACGGCGCCAAGCAGCTGGGCAAGAACGGCTACCAGTTCTATTGCCCCGGCATGAGCACGACCTTGCAGCGGCGCATCGACATGGAATCGCACCTGCACCGCGCGCTCGAGAATGACGAGTTCGTGCTCTATTACCAGCCGCGCATCGCGCTGGCATCGGGAACCTGCACCGCAGTCGAGGCACTGATCCGCTGGCGCCACCCGGAGCTGGGCCTGGTCATGCCCGCGGACTTCATTCCCTTCGCCGAGCAAAGCGGCGCCATCGTCGAGATCGGGGCGTGGGCGCTGCGCGAAGCGTGCCGCCAGAATGCCGCGTGGCTGGCCCAGGGACTGCCGCCGGTCCGGGTTTCGGTCAACCTATCCGCCCGCCAGTTCGCCGACAAGGCGCTCAGGCTGACCATCATCGATGCGCTGCGCCAGGCGGCGCTGCCCGGCAACCTGCTTGAACTGGAACTGACCGAAAGCATGGTCATGCGCGATGCCGAGCAGGCCTCGAACTGGCTGTCGCGCCTGAAGCGAACCGGGGTGCGCCTGGCCATCGATGATTTCGGTACCGGTTATTCCTCGCTCGCCTACCTGAGCCGCTTCCCGATCGATACGGTCAAGATCGACCGCAGCTTTGTCCGCTATGTCCCGGAAAGCCGCAGCGACACGCAGATCACCAGCGCGGTGATCGGCCTGGGCCACCGGCTCGGCCTCGAAGTCGTCGCCGAGGGCGTGGAGAACGAGGCACAGCTTGAATTCCTGCGCCGCGAAGGCTGCGACGAAGTGCAGGGTTACTACTTCAGCCATCCGTTGCCGCCGGCGAAGATCACTGCCTTCCTCGCCAGCCGCATGGAGAATGGCCCCGATTTCGCACGGGGCCAGGAACCGATGCGCGCCTGACCGAAGTCAGGCGCGCGTTCGTGTCGTCGCATTGCAGGCAGTCCAAAACCAGCAAAAATAGAGGAAACTGAATCATGCATGAACCTACTGTGCAAACCATGTGGCAAGACATCGATGCCCTCGATTTCTCGAGGATGAAGGCCAAGCTGCTGCACCAGCAGCATCGGGACTGGACCCCGGCGTCCCTGGAGCAGGCCGAGGACGGCTACCGCCAGTTCCTGAAGCTGGCCGCGAAGTATCCGGAAACGCCGGCCGTGCCCAGCGAGCTGGTCGATGCCTTCTGGCACGCCCATATCCTGGATACCCGGCGCTATGCCGACGACTGCGTGCGCATCTTCGGCCGCGTCCTGCATCACGATCCCTACGTCGGCATCGATGGCCCGGAAGACGAGGCGCGCCTGCTGGCGATGGCCGCCTCGAGCGACGCGCTGAACCTGCGCGAATTCGGCAACCCGCTCACCTCCGCGGCGTACTGCGCGCGCGCGGCAACGGACAACGCCGCGTATTGCGCGCGCATGAGCGAAAAGAAGGAAGCCGCCTACTGTGCCCGGCTGGCTGAAAGGAAGGATGCCGCCTACTGTGCTCGCCTGGCGACGGATGAGGCCGCCTACTGCGCACGGGAAGCGGAAAGCGGGCCGGAACAAGTGCACTCGGTCACGGCGAGGCCCGCTTACTGCGCGGTGAATTCGCCTCGGAGTGTTGCCTGACTTCGGATCAGGAAAGCACCCATCACGTTTAGCCGGAGTGCTAGCGACCACTGGTACAACCTGCAGATCGCTCCCCGTTATCTGTCAGGTGATTGTGAATGCGCGGCTCTGCCGCGCATTTTTTTAGCTGGACGGCAAACCTGATCGTCCGGAATTTTTCCGGCGAACCTCGGAGAGGACAATTTGGACCCCGTTGCGCACAATCAGGCCCTCCTGTTCCATCTGTGCCAGCGCGCGATACAGGGTTTCATGCGCGATCCCAAGCGTGGCCGCCCATTGCATGAGCGTTCCGGGCGGCGTGAACCGTCCGTGCGCATCGTGCTCGAGCTGCAGGCAATGCAGGATGCGGTCGCGCGGCGCGCGTAGCGTCAGGCGTTCCTCGCGGGCACGGCTGCGCATGAGTTGCCGCGACAGGAGCCGTACCCAATCCACCGCGAACGATGGATCGCCCTGCAGACACGCAAGCAACGTCCTCGCGGGAAAGGCCAGCAATTCGCTCGCTCTCCCGCAGAATGCGTCGCAGTGGTAGTGGGAGCTGAAGAGGCTTGCTTCGGCCACGAAATCGCCGGGACCTGCTGTCTGCAGCGTGAGGGATTCGCCGTCCGCTCCGTCACGTCGCAACAAAACCTGCCCTGTCTGAACCTGGTAGACCGACTCGACCCGCTGCCCGCGATTGAATACGTAGGTGTCAGCATCATACCGGCGCAAGCGCGCCGAGTCGCGCAGCGCGTCCGGCCATGCCGGCAGAGCGGCCACCGCCTGGGCAGGGGATGAATCAGGCAAATCGTCGACTGGCATTCTGGTCGTATGCGCGGCCTATTCCGCTGTCGAGGCGTCCGCAGGACGATGACGCATCATGCCGGGGCTGTGTCCTGCCATCGCGTCGTGGCCATGATCGGACAACTGGGCATCGAACCAGACGTGCAGCGCGGCGACGAGGCTAGGTTCGTCCGCGTGGTATTCGATTTCGCCGCCATCGGGCAAGTCGCGATAGTGGATCTTCAGTTCTCCCGGCTGTGCTGCACGCAGCGCGGCCAGGCCCGGCATATCGGTGCCGTGGATATGCTCCGGCGCCTTGAAGTCACCCGCCGCGAACTGCCGAGCGATCGCGCTCAGATGCCCGCGGATCAGCGTAACCTGCTTCGGGTCATGATGCTTCGTGACGACCTGTTGGTTCCCACCGTCTGCCGTCTTCGTAAAGATGTGGGTGGTGGCCGCAAGGGCGAACGGCATGACCTCCGCGCCGTGTTGCCGAACGTCCTTCTGGCGTGCCGTGACATCGGCCATGGCGAACGACGAAAGCGCAGCGGCGCCAAGAAGGATGGCGGTCGACGCCGCGATGACAGTGGCTGAATGCCGCTTCATGTATCACTCCAATCGAAAGTTCGCTCGCAGTCTAGTGCCGGTATCCGGCTCGCTCTATGACTGAAATCATACGCGGTGACACGCCGTTTGCCGCGCGGCAGTTGCGGGTCCAAATATCCTGCCCGTCCAGGAAGACACCGGGCTTCCATACGCGAGCAGCCGGCCCGGCATCATGCATGCCTGTGGACACGACGGCCACACCGCCATGTTGCTTGGCGCGGCAAAGCACGTGGCGGCCACGAGGAACTTCTCCGGCACGCGTAACCTGATCTTTCAGCCAGCGGAGGAGCGGGGATTCGACAGCGGCGCCAAGGCCATGGTGGCAGATGGTTTGTTTGATCGTTTTCCTTGTGACATGGTGTTTGCCATGCACAACCATCCCGGTGTACCCCAAGGCCAGTTCCTGATGCGTCCGGGACCGTTTCTCGCGGCAGGCGACCGTGTGTTCATCAAGGTCATTGGCTTGGGCGGCCACGCTGCGCGCCCTCACCTCGCGGTCGACCCGCTGGTGGCGGCGGCCGCCATCGTGATGGCGCTCCAGACCGTAGTCTCGCGCAACGTCCCCCCAACGAGTCGGCAGTGCTCACTGTTGGCCGGCTGCACGCAGGGACGCACTGAACGTCATCCCTGCCGAAGCTGAAATCGGCATCAGCGTGCGCTCGTTCAGTCCGGAGGTACGCGCACTACTGAAGGACCGCATCACCAAGCTGGTCCACATGACCGCCGCATCGTATGGCGCGATAGCCGAGATCCGCTATGTGGAGGGCTACCCGATTGTCGACAACGCCGCCGACGCGGTAGCTTTGGCGGCGGAAGTTGCTACAGCGCTTGTTGGCCAGAAGGATGTAGACCGCGACTATCCGAAGATGATGGGTAGCGAAGACTTCGCCTACATGCTGCAGGAATGCCCGGGCGCGCTCATCCGTATCGGCAACGGCCCATCCGACGGCGGGCGCGGCTTGCACAACCCGCGCTATGACTTCAACGACCGCAATCTGGCGTTGGGCGCAGCGTTTTGGTGCCGACTGACAGAGACATTGCTCGTTCTGAAGCCAGCCTAGGAGGCGAGCGCGGCATGTGCGCCGGCGAAGCAAGACGTTGGCGGAAGAGGCTTGAACGGCAGCAATGGGTCGGTAGGAGCCAACCAAGTTACTCGATGACGCGGTCAGCCGTCTTCAGTAAATCGGGAGCAATCGTCAATCCAAAGCTCCATGCCAGCCGCGCGCGCTGCAGCACCGTTGGCCCGCTCTATGAGTGCCAAGCCGTTGGCATCAACTCCCGGAATGTGTGATTCGCTCAGGATGGCAACGCGTTCAAGTCCGGAGATGAGCGACTTGAGGATGTCGAACTGCCGGGATGGAGCTCGGGGTCCTCGTACACAAGCTTCGAATAGGTCCGTCGCCGGCTATGCCGGCGAAACAGCAGCGCATCCAAGCACGACAACCCCCGTCATCACCTCACACGCTGCGCCTGCATCCAAGCCAGATCGGCCACACGGGCAAAGCGCTCACCCATGGCATGCGCCTCGGCACTGGACGCCGTACCGCGAGCAGCGCGTCCCTTGACCCCATGCAGAATCGCCGCGAAGCGGAACATATTGAAGGCAATATAGAAGTCCAGATCACCGATGCCATCGCGCCCGGTGCGCCGGCAATACGCTTCCACATACGCCGCCTCGTCCGGCAATCCCGCCGCGGCCAGGTCATGCCCGGCGATGCCGCCCAGGATATCGGGCGGCATGCGGAACATCATGGCGTGGTAGGCGAAGTCGGCAAGCGGATCGCCCAGTGTCGACAGCTCCCAATCCAGCACGGCCAGTACGCGCGGCTCGGTGGGATGGAAGATCAGGTTGTCGGCCCGGAAGTCGCCGTGAGTGATGGCAACGTCGTCAGTCACGGGCAGATGCTTCGGCAGCCACTCGACCAGCCGATCCATCGCCGGATGCCGGCCGGCCAGCTCGTCCTCGAGGTACTGCTTCGACCACCGCGCAAGCTGCCGCGCGACATAGCCGCCCGCCTTGCCGTAGTCCCCTAGCCCGACGGCCTGCGGATCGATCGTATGCAGCCTGGCCAGCGTCGCGTTCATCGCATCCATGTACGCGGCGCGATCATCGTGCGGCACATCGGCAAAGCCTGCATCCCAGAAGATGCGGCCTTCGACCAGGTCCATCACGAAAAACCAGCTGCCGATCACCGAATCGTCGGTACAGAGTCCGTGTATGCGTGGGACAGGAAAGCCTGCCTGTGCCAGCGCCGCCATCACGCGGGCTTCGCGTTCAACCGCATGCGCGCCCTTGAGCAGTTCGCCGGGCGGCTTGCGCCGCAGCACATAGCTGTGCCCCGGCGTGCGCAGCCGATAGGTAGGGTTGGACTGCCCGCCCTTGAACTGGTCGATCGTCAGAGGCCCGGCATAGCCCTCGACCTGCTGCGCCATCCAGCGCTCCAGCGCGGCCTGGTCGAAACGGTGCTGTTCGCGCACCGGCACCGTGCCGGCGAAATCGCTCGCCTCAGCCATGGCTGGCCTCGCCGCTCAGGGCCTTGCGCTTGATCATCTTCGCCAGCGACCACTTGTGGACCTCGGTGGGGCCATCATAGATGCGGAAGGCGCGCACTTCGCGGAACACCTGCTCGACGATCGAATCGCGCGACACGCCCGCTCCGCCCATGACCTGCACGCAGCGGTCCGCAACGCGATACACCGCCTCGGACACCGCCACCTTGGCCATCGAGCTTTCGGTGGTGCCGAGCACGCCGCCATCGAGCACGCCGGCGCACCAGTCGATCATCAGCGCCGCCTGCTGCAGGTCGATCAGGTTCTCGGCCAGCATGAAGCCCACACCTTCATGGTCGATCAGCAGCTTGCCGAATGCCTTGCGCCGGGTCGCGTAGTCCGTGGCGATCTCGTGCGCGCGCGTGGCGCAGCCATGCCAGCGCATGCAGTGCGACAGCCGCGCGGGAGACAGCCGTACCTGCGCATAGCGGAAGCCTTCATTGACCTCGCCAAGCACCTGGCTGGCCGGCACGCGCAGATTGTCGATGACGATCAGCGCATGGCCGCCCGGCATCGAGTTGTCGATGGTGTCGAGCACGCGTTCGATGCGGATGGCGGGATCCGGCAGGTCGACCAGGAACATGGTCGACTGGACCTTGTCGTTGCCTCCGGTGCGCGCCATCACGATGCCGACCGAAGCACCTTGCGCACCGGTGATGAACATCTTGCGGCCGTTGATGACCCAGTGGTCGCCCTGCGGCACCGCGGTGGTCTGCAGCATCGACGGATCGGAGCCCGCGCCGCCGTCCTCGGCCGGCTCGGTCATGAAGAAGGCCGAGCGCGCGTCGCCGCTCACGAGCTTGTCGAGAAACCGCCGCTTCTGTTCCGGCGTGGCGACCCTGCCGAGCAGGTACATATTGCCCTCGTCCGGTGCCATCGTATTGACAGCCACCGGGCCCAGCGGCGACAGCGCCGAACGCTTGAGCACCGCGGCCGTTTCGAGCTGCGTCAGGTGGCCGCCGTCGGGCAGGATGTGCGGCGTCATGACGCCGGCTTCGCGGGCCTTGGCACGCAGTTCGCTGACCAGATCCTCGGTCGGACCGTGGCCGGCGTTGCGGGGATCGCGCTCATAAAGCGCGACAACCTCGCGCACGAAGGCCTCGACGCGGTCGGCGATGGCCTTGCTGCGCTCGGTGGGACAGGGAGTGAACATGGAAGCTTGCCTTAAAGCGAATTGATGGAATGGCCGCCGTCGACCGGCAGCACCGTGCCGGTCATGAAGTCTGACGCGCCGGAGGCCAGCAGTAGTAGCGCACCATCGAGCTGGCGCGGCTGTCCGATCCGGCGCTGCGGAATGCGCCGGATCAGGGCCTGCCCGCTTTCGGTCTCGAAAAAACTGCGGTTGATGTCCGTCTCGAAGTACCCTGGCGCAAGCGCATTGACACGGATGCCGTGGCGAGCCCATTCCAGTGCCAGCGAGCGCGTCAGGTGAATGAGGCCGGCCTTGGCGGCGGTATAGGCAGGCACCTGCTGGGCCACGCGCAGGCCGAGGATCGAGGCGATGTTGATGATGCTGCCGCCCGCCCCGGCATCGCGCATCATGCGCGCAGCGCGCTGGGCGACGCGCCAGGCGCCGTTCAGGTTGGTGTCGATGACGCTTTGCCACTGCGCCTCGTCCACCTCCAGCGCAGCCCCGGTGGTGGCGATGCCGGCGCTGTTGACGACGACCTGCACCGGACCAAGCTTGCGCTGTGCGGCGTCGAACGCCGCGTCGACCGAGGCCGGGTTCCTCACGTCGAGCGCCACCACGCACCCTTGCCCGCCTTCCCGGCGCAGCTCGGCCAGCACCGCCTCGCCTTCGCCCACGCGACGACCGGCCAATGCCACTTTGCAACCCGCGCGCGACAGGGTCTTCGCGAAATGCAGTCCAAGCCCGCCGAAGGCGCCGGTGACCAGCGCCACCTTGCCCTCCAGGTCGGCAAACGGGTTGAGGCCGCGACCATCGTCCTGATTCATTGCCATGTCTCCTGTTATCTCTGTTATCTCTGTATCGCTGTGCCTGTGCCGAAGCGCTGCTTACGCAGCCTTGACCATGTCCTCGACCACCTTCTTGGCGTCGCCGAACACCATCATGGTCTTGTCCATGTAGAACAGTTCATTGTCCAGGCCGGCATAACCGGACGCCATCGAGCGCTTGTTGACGATGATGGTCTTGGCCTTGTACGCCTCCAGGATCGGCATGCCGGCAATGGGCGACTTGGGGTCGGTCTTGGCCGCCGGGTTGACCACGTCGTTGGCGCCCAGCACCAGCACCACGTCGGCCTGGCCGAACTCACTATTGATGTCCTCCATCTCGAAGACCTGGTCGTAGGGCACTTCTGCCTCGGCCAGCAGCACGTTCATGTGGCCCGGCATGCGGCCCGCCACCGGGTGGATCGCGTACTTCACGGTCACGCCCTTCTCGGTCAGCTTTTCGGTCAGTTCCTTCAGCGCGTGCTGGGCGCGCGCCACCGCCAGGCCGTAGCCGGGCACGATGATCACGGTCTCGGCGTTGCCCATCAGGAAGGACGCGTCATCGGCCGAACCCGACTTCACATTGCGCTGGGCCTGCGCACCGGCCGCGCCGGCCGTTGCCGCTTCGCTGCCGAAGCCGCCCAGGATCACGTTGAAGAACGATCGGTTCATCGCCTTGCACATGATGTACGAGAGGATGGCACCGGACGAACCCACCAGAGAGCCCGCGATGATCAGCATCGGGTTGTTCAGAGAGAAACCGATGCCCGCCGCGGCCCAGCCCGAGTACGAGTTCAGCATCGACACCACCACCGGCATGTCGGCACCGCCGATCGGGATGATGATCAGCACGCCCAGCACGAAGGCGATCGCCAGCATTACCAGGAACGGCAACCAGTCCTGCGTCATGAAGAACGCAATGCCAAAGCCGACCATCGCGACCGCGAGCGCCAGGTTCAGCATGTGCTGGCCGGGAAATACCACTGGTGCGCCCTGGAACAGACGGAACTTGTAGCGCCCGGCCAGCTTGCCGAAGGCGATCACGGAGCCCGAGAACGTGATCGCGCCGACGAAGCAGCCGATGAACAACTCGATACGGTTGCCCGTGGGAATCTCATGCGATCCCGCCGCTGCGATGCCAAAGGCCGCAGGCTCCGCCACGGCGGCCACCGCGATGCACACCGCGGCCAGGCCGATCAGCGAGTGCATCGCCGCGACAAGCTCGGGCATCTTGGTCATCTCGACCTTCTTTGCCACATAGGCACCGATACCGCCGCCAACGACCAGCCCCGCGAGAATCAGCGCCAGGCCCGAACCCACGCCCGCGCCACCGTCGGCAGCCAGGAACTCGCTCTTGAGCTTGGCAATCAGCGCCACCGTCGTAAGCGCCGCCACCGCCATGCCGATCATGCCGAAGGCGTTGCCCTGGCGGGCCGAAGCCGGGTGCGAGAGACCCTTCAGCGCCTGGATGAAACAGACCGACGCACCCAGGTAGAACAGCGTCACCATATTCATGGACAGGGCATTCATCGCGGCATCTCCACCAGTCCTGCGCCAGCCTGCGCCGGCGCGTTTGCCTCGGCCTTCGCCTTCGGCGCCTTCTTGCGGAACATCTCCAGCATGCGTTGCGTGACCAGGAAGCCGCCGAACACATTGACCGCGGCCAGCGCCACCGCCAGCGTGCCCATGGTGCGGCCAACGCCGCCTTCGGTCAGGCCGGCCGCCAGCATGGCGCCGACGATGATGATGGCCGAGATCGCGTTGGTTACCGCCATCAGCGGCGTATGCAGGGCGGGCGTGACGGTCCACACCACGTGGTAGCCCACGTAAATCGCCAGCACGAAGATGATCAGGTTGATCACCGTGTGGTTCACCATTTCCATCGACTTCTCCTTAACCGGCCAGCGCCGCTTCGGCTTGCCCTGTCATCAGGCAGGCCGCGACGATGTCGTCGTCTTTGTTGATCAGCAGGCTGCCTTCCTTGTCGAGGATCAGCTTGAGAAAATCCAGCACGTTGCGCGCATACAGCGCCGAGGCGTCGGCCGCGACCATGCTGGCCAGGTTGGTGTGTCCGACGAAGGTCACGCCATGGCGCTCGACCACTTCGTCGGCCACGGTCAGCGGGCAGTTGCCGCCTTGCGCCGCGGCCAGGTCGACCACCACCGAACCCGGCTTCATCTGCTGGACGGTGGTTTCGTGCAGCAGCACGGGTGCCTTGCGGCCCGGGATCAGCGCGGTGGTGATGACGATGTCGGCCTGGAGCGCGCGCTGGTGCACCAGCTCGGCCTGGCGCTTCATCCAGTCCGGCGGCATCGGGCGCGCGTAGCCGCCGACGCCCTGCGCGATCTCGCGCTCTTCGTCGGTCAGGAACGGCACGTCGAGGAACTTGCCGCCGAGCGATTCGATCTGCTCCTTCACCGCGGGGCGCACGTCGGACGCTTCGATCACGGCGCCCAGGCGCTTGGCGGTGGCGATGGCCTGCAGGCCGGCGACGCCGGCGCCCAGGATCAGCACGCGCGCCGCCTTGACGGTGCCGGCGGCGGTCATCAGCATCGGCATGAAGCGCTGGTAGTGGTGCGCGGCCACCAGCACGGCCTTGTAGCCGGCGATATTGGCCTGCGACGACAGCACGTCCATGCTCTGCGCGCGCGTGGTGCGCGGCGCGGCTTCCAGCGCGAAGGCGGTGACGCCGGCTGCGGACATGCGCGCCTTGTTCTCGATATCGAACGGGTCGAGCATGCCCACCAGCACCGCGCCCGGCTTCATGTGCGCCAACTCGGTGATCTCGGGCGCGCGCACCTTCAGCACCAGCGGCGCGCCGAGCGCCTCGGCGGCGCTGACCATGCGTGCGCCCGCGGCCTCATAGGCCGCATCCGGCTGGCTGGCCCGCAGGCCTGCACCCGTCTGCACCACAACCTGATGGCCCTGCGCGACGTACTTCTTGACCGTCTCTGGCGTGGCGGCGACACGCGCCTCCCCCGCCCGGGTCTCAGTCGGGATCCCTATCTGCATGCTTCACTCTCCTGTGGACCGCGTCCCCGCGCGGGACGCAGTGCGCCGGGCCACGCCACCGGCCAGCAGTGGCCGGGGCGGTGCCTGAATGGTCGTGCCGCTCAGCGGGGCACGTCGCCCTCGAGCGTCACGCGGTTGAGTACGCGCTCGGCATTGCCGTAGTCATGCACGGCGTAGTGCATGGTGTTGCGGTTGTCCCACATCACCACATCGCCTTCCTGCCACATGTGGCGGTACACGTTGTCCGGGGTGACCGAGTGCTGGTACAGGAAGTCGAGCAGCGGCCGGCTTTCCGCCTCGGTCATGCCCTCGATGCACAGGGCAGTATCCGGGTGGCCGACGTACAGCGCCTTGCGGCCGGTTTCCGGATGCGTGCGCACGATGGGATGGACGGCCGTCGGCACCTTGTCGGAGCCGGTCATCTTGGCCAGGCGGCCGCCGCTGAAGGTGGCGCGCAGCCCTTCAATCATGCGCTGCAGGGTGGGCGACAGGCGCTCATACGAAAGGTACTGGTTGCACCACATGGTATCCCCGCCCACCGGGATGGTGACGGCCGACAGGATGGAGATCTTCGGCGGTACGGCGGTGTAGATCGAATCAGAGTGCCAGGCTTCGGTGGAGGCGGTCTCCTTGGGGATCCTGGTGACCTGGAACAGTTCGGGGAATTCCGCCAGGCCCTTCAGCAGCGGGTTGCCCTGGACCGGCGTGCCCCACAGGCGCGCGAACGCCACCTGTGCCGCCGGCTGCAGGAACTGGCCGCGGAAGACAAGCATGCCGTGCTCCAGGAAGGCCTCGTGCAGGACCTTGAAGGTGGCGTCGTTGATCGGGTCGTTCAGGTTCACACCGGTAACGGCGGCGCCCACGGAGCCGGTCAACGGCTTGATTTCGATGGTCATCATGTCTCCTCTTCTGGGATGGGTTCAGTCGACCAGCAGCACGATCTTGCCGACGTGCTGGTCCTGCTTCATGTATTCGTGAGCCGCGCCGATATCGGTCATGGCAAAGGTGCGGTCGATCGGCAGCCGCACGCGGCCGGCGCGCAGGAAGGGCAGCATGTCGCGCGCGCAGGCCTGGATGCACTCCAGCCGCTCCTGCTCGGTGCGGGTACGGAAGGTCACGCCGATCAGCTGCAGGCGCTTGAGCCACAGCGTCGACAGGTCGATCTGGGCGGTGGCCGACCCGAGCCGGGCGATGTTCACCAGGCGCCCCTTGACGGCAAGGCTCTTCATATTGGCCTCGAAGACCGGGCCGCCGACCGTGTCGATGATGATGTCGACGCCCTTGTTGCCGGTCGCCGCCATGACCGCGTCGACCTGGTCGTCTTTCGACGAATCGATGCCGACGTCGACGCCGTACTGGCCGATCTTGTCCAGCTTGGCCGCCGAACGCGACGTGGCAATGACCGGCTTCGCGCCCATCAGCGCGGCGATCTGGATCGCGGCCATGGCGACCCCGCCGGAGGCGCCGTTGACCAGCACCGACTCGCCCGCCTTGAGCTGGCCGTTGACCACCAGCGCGTCGTGCGCGGTGATGAATACATTGGGGAATGCCGCGGCGTCGATCCATGACATGCCATCCGGCACGGCGATCAGCGCCATCGGGTTGGCCAGCACGAACTCTGCCTGGCATCCCTTGCCATGGCCCATGACGCGATCGCCCTTGCGCCAGCCGTTCACGCCTTCGCCGACATCGGCCACCTCGCCCGCGAACTCGACGCCGGTGGTAATGGTGCTGCCGGTACGCAGCTCCTTCGCCTGGTTGATTTCCCCCCGGTTCAGGCCCGATGCACGAACCCTGACCAGCACCTGGCCCGCTGCCACGACGGGCGCGGGAATATCCTGCACTTCGACCTTGCCGCCCTCCGGGCCGGGCACTACACGGACTGCCTTCACTGTTGGCTCCTTGTCTGACTCTGTCCTTGTCTCTTGATCTGTCTGCGCTTCACGCGCTGCCGGTTCACGTGGCGCCAAGCGCCGCGGCCCGGATCCGCGTCAGCAGCGTCAGCGCGCGTTCGGCCGCGGCCTCGCCGCCGGCGTGATTGCCCCGCACGAACGGCGCGCGGCTGTCCTCGATCGCCGCGAGCGCTGCGAGCGGCTTGTCCGCCGCCACCGCGAGCCGCCGGAATTCATTGACGGTTAGCAGGTAGGAGTGGAATACGTCCTGCTGCGGCGGCGTGGCGCCGAGCTTGTGCAGCAGCACGTTGAGCCAGTGCGTGCCGGCCAGCATCGCGGCCTCGATCGTCATCTCGTAGTCGGCCTCCTCGCACTTCTGCATGGACGACTCGATGCGGCGCGCAATCTCCAGGTGTCCTTCAATGTCCATGTGCGCCTCCTTCCATGCGCTGTGCCAGCAGCCCCAGGCAACGCTGCAGCGCCGCGTCGCAGCTCTGCGCGATCGCCTGCGTCGGCGTCAGGCCTTCACGCAGGCAAGGATCGCGGTAGTGCTCGATCCGCTCCATGTCTTCCATCATGGCAGCGATGTCCGCGGGCACCGGCGCCTCCACCTTGGGACGGCCGACGTGCAGCACGTCGCCAAGCGGCCGCAATGCCGCCTTCAGGCCGCCATCCGGCTGGGGCACCAGATAGACCCCGGGCTGCGTGGGAAACATGTCCTCATCGAGCGTGATCCCGGCCTGATGCAGTGCTGCATTGACCGCATGGGTTCCCGCCGTCATGCCTGCCCAGAACCACAGCTCGAAATCCTGGAGCGGATCCAGCCGTTCGCGCAGCGCCTGCAGCTTCGCAACCTTCTCCAGGTGTGACACCACCTTCATGCCTGCCTCCTCGCGTTGTTCACTCGGCGCGAACCGCGGCGCCGTTGTGATGACAATAGACACGGCCGATGCCGATGTCAACAACTTCTATATAGGACTTCTACGGACGAGTAGTGGTTTTCTCGGGGATTGCATTATTTCTCCTTGACTTGATGTGGCGAGACTCCCTACATTGCATCTCAACACCTATATAGGAATCTATCAATGCCGCGAGCCATCGTACTCAACCCGGCCGACAATGTGGCCACCCTGCTGGATGCCGGACATGCCGGCGACGCCTGCGCCCTGGAAGGCGAGCGCTCCGGAAAACTGGTCCTGCTGCAGGACGTTCCGTTCGGCCACAAGGTGTGCGTCACCGACACCTCGCCGGGTCAGGAGATCCGCAAGTACGGGCAGGTCATCGGCCGCGCCAGCCATGCGATCCGGGCCGGCGAACACATGCATGTCCACAACATCGAGTCGGCGCGGGCGCGCGGCGACCTGCACAAGGACTAAGACAGATGCCAACCACCTTTCTCGGATATCCGCGCGCGAATGGCGCGGTCGGCGTGCGCAACTGGGTTGCCGTAGTCTCCGTCATGGATAACTGCAACCCGGTGACGCGCACCATTGCCCGCACCGTGGGCGGCTGCATCCCGGTCACCACGCTGTTCGTGCGCGGGCAGTTTGGCGCCGACCTGGACTTCGCCTTCGAAGCGCTTGCCGGCCTGGGCCGCAACCCCAATATCGCGGCCGTGCTGCTGGTCGGCCTGGAGCCGTCGTCCACGGAAGAAGTGGCGCGCCGCATCCAGGCCGCCGGCAAGCCGGTGGAGCGCGTGCACCTGCAGCCCGACGGCACGGTTGCCTGCATTGCCGAAGGGACGCGCAAGGCCGCACGGCTTTCGCTCGAAGCATCGCGTGCGCGCCGCGTGCCGTGCCCGGTGTCGTCGCTGGTGATCGGGGTGGAATGCGGCGGATCGGATACTACGTCGGGCCTGAGCTGCAACCCGGTGATCGGGCGCATGGCGGACCTGGTGATCGCCGAGGGCGGCACGGTGATCATCTCCGAGACCTCCGAATTCATCGGCGCCGATCACCTGTTCGCCGAGCGAGCGGCCGACGGGCGCGTGCGCGAAGCTTTCGTCAGCGCCGTGCGCAACATGGAAAACCTGGCCATTTCTCGCGGCGTCGACATGCGCGAGGACCAGCCCTCGCCCGACAACAAGCGCGGCGGCCTGACCACGGTCGAGGAGAAGGCGCTCGGCGCCATGGCCAAGGCCGGCACCACGCCGCTGGTGGGCGTGCTGCGCTACGGCGAGGCACCGCAGAAAAATGGCCTGCATTTCATGGACGCCCCGGCCGCGGCAGTGGAAAATCTGACTGCGCTTGCCGCCGGCGGGTGCCAGCTCACCTTCTTCGGAACCGGGGTGGGCAACCCGATCGGCAGCATGGTGGCACCGACCGTCAAGGTGTGCGGCAACGTCAATACGCTGCAGACCATGGCCGACAACATTGATTTCGACGTCAGCGGGATCCTGCAGCACGGAGAAAAGATCTCCGATCTCGGCGATCAGCTCTATGCCTATGCGATGGACATCGCATCGGGCACGCAGCTGACCAGCGAGGTGCTCGATATCCGGGAGACCGCGATCAGTCGATTCGCACTGAGCCTCTGAGCAACCATGACCAAACTCAACAGCGTCTCCGACGCGATCATCCGCTCCATTGAATCCGGCGACCTGCGTGAAGGCGACCGCCTGCCGTCGGAAGGCGAGCTGGCCGCGATCCATGGCGTGAGCGTCGGGACCATCCAGAAGGCGCTGATCCGTTTGACGCACTCGGGACTGATCACGCGCGAGCAGGGCCGCGGCACCTTCGTATCCGGCACGCGCGTGGCGCCCGCCGATGTCCGCTACCTGCGCTTTCGCGATGAAGACGGGAACGAGCTGCCGTCCTACGTCCACGCGCGTTCGGTGAAGCGCATCAAGCGCAAGGGCCCGTGGTCGGACTTCCTCGAAGGCGACGGCTACGTGCGCATCGAGCGCGTGATCAATGTCGGCGGCCGCTTCGACCTGTACAGCGAATTCTGGCTGCGCGAGGAAGACTTCGCGCAACTGGGCGGCCTGGACCGCGAAGCGCTGGAGAAGAACCTGCGCGAGCTGATCGGCCAGCGCCTGTCGCTGCCGACGTTGCGCGTGGACCAGTGGATCCGCTTCGGGCAAGCGCCGGCGACGGCTGCGCGCGAGCTGGGGCTCGACGCCGAAGCGCCCGCCTTCATCATGGAAATGCGCGGCTACACACTGCGCGACCAGCCGCTCTATTACCAGTCGGTCTACGCCGCCCCGTTCACCGAGCGGCTGATGATCGTACGGGAGAAATCTTCATGACCAGTCGATGGAGCGCCCAACACCTGGAGCGCTGGACCTCCGCGGTATTCGAATCTTGCGGCGTGGCGCCGGAGCATGCCGTCGAGGCCGCCGCCGCGCTCGTGCGCAGCGAACTGCGCGGCTACAAGACGCATGGCATGACGCGCGTGCCGTCCTATGTCGAGCGCCTGCGCGCCGGTGACTTCAACCCGCGCGCCGCACTGTCGCACCGTACTTTCCCGGGCGGCATCGTGCTGGATGCCGACGGGGCCATGGGCCAGGTCGCCGGGCCGCAAGCCGTGCGACTGGGCCTCGAAGCGCTGGAATCTAGTGCCAGCGTACTGGTTGCCGTGCAGTCGTGCGGCCATCTGGGGGCGCTGGGCATTCACGCGCTGCTCGCGGCAGAAGCCGGCGCGTTCTGCATCGTCGGACAGCGCACGCCGCCGGTGCTCGGCATGGAAGGTTTTGCCCGCCCGGCCATCGGGCACAATCCCATCGCCTTCGGCTGTCCGCTGCCGGGCCAGGCACCGATCGTGTTCGACGTGGCCTGCAGCGTCGCCGCACGCGGCCACATTCTGCTCGCCGCGCGTGAAGGCGAGCCCATTCCGCAAGGCTGGGCGCTGGACGCCGACGGCCAGCCGACCACCGATGCGCAGCGCGCGCTGGCCGGCTCGCTGTTGCCGACCGGCGGCCACAAGGGCATGGGCATCGCCATGATGGTCGAATGCCTGGCAGGCGCGCTGTCCGCTACCGCAGGCTCGCTGGCCCCCGAGCGCAACAGCGTCGGCAGCGGCGGCGCGGTCGGACGCCAGGGGGGTTTTGTCTGGCTGGTGCGCCCCGAAGCCTTTGCCGGCCAGGACCTGTTCGCCGACTACATGGCGCAGTGGACTGGCAACTATCTCGCTGCCGGTGGCCGCGACGCAAGGCTGCCAGGCCACCGCGGCGACACGCTCGAACGCGAGGGTCGCGAGCGCGGCATTGCCCTGCCCGATGCCATCGCCCGCGAACTGGGCGAACTTGGCCGGACCTTGGCCATCCCGTTCCCGGCCTAGCCGGATCCGCGACGACATCAACGATATCCGGGCCACCGGCAGACGCTGGCCGCCCCTACCCCCCACTACACAGGCTGAATCCGTCCCATGAACGCCCCAATACTCCCCGACGACGCCCGTAAGGCCATGGAGGCCGTGTCGATCGACGACAAATACGCACTCGAATCCGGCCGCGCCTTCATGAGCGGCGTGCAGGCACTGGTGCGCCTGCCGCTGCTCCAGCGCCGGCGCGATGCGCTGGCTGGCCACAACACCGCGGCGTTCATTTCCGGCTACCGCGGATCGCCGCTCGGCAACTATGACCAGGCCATGTGGCAAGCCAGGAAATACCTGGCCGACAACCATGTGGTGTTCAAGCCCGGCGTCAACGAGGAACTCGGCGTGACCGCCGTGTGGGGTTCGCAGCAGCTCGACTTCGACGCGGACAGCAAGAAGTACGACGGCGTGTTCGGCATCTGGTATGGCAAGGGCCCCGGCGTCGACCGCAGCGGCGATGCGCTCAAGCATGCCAACCTCGCCGGCACGTCGCGGCTCGGCGGCGTGATCGCGCTCGCCGGCGACGACCACGTGTCCAAGAGCAGCACGCTGGCGCACCAGAGCGACCACACCCTGATCGCCTGCGGCCTGCCGGTGTTCTTTCCGTCGAACGTGCAGGACATCCTGGACCTGGGGGTGCACGCGTTCGCCATGAGCCGCTTCAGCGGCCTGTGGGCCGGCATGAAGACCGTGCAGGAGGTGGTGGAATCCGGTTCATCGGTGGTCACCGACTCGGACCGGGTCCGCATCCTGCTGCCGGAAGACTTCGCCATGCCCGAAGGCGGCCTGCATATCCGCTGGCCGGATGACCCGCTAGCCGCCGAGGCGCGCATGATGGAGTTCAAGTGGCCCGCGGCACTCGCCTACGTGCGCGCCAACCGCCTGAACCGCAACGTGGTGGAAGGCCCGAATGACCGCTTCGGCATCATCGCCAGCGGCAAGGCCTACAGCGATACGCGGCAGGCACTGCTCGACCTGGGTCTCGATGACGCCACCTGCCGCGCGCTCGGCATCCGCGTCCATAAGGTCAGCGTGGTGTGGCCACTGGAATCGCTCAGCGTGCGCGAGTTCGCGCATGACCTGCGCGAAGTACTGGTCGTGGAGGAAAAGCGCTCGCTCGTCGAACAGCAACTGAAGGACGAGCTGTACCACTACCCCGAACAGGCTCGCCCCGCCGTGTTCGGCAAGTACCGCCACACTGAAGGTACGGGCGGTGAATGGAGCCACACGCGGCCGGCCGAAGACTGGCTGCTGCGCGCCAAGGCCGACCTGTCGCCGGCGCTGGTCGCCAAGGCCATCGCGCAGCGCCTCAAGGCACTGGGCGTGCCCCCCGACGTGGCCGCGCGCATGGACGTGCGCCTGAAGGAAATCGAGTCTAAGGAACGCGCCACCGCGCAGGGCGATGCGCGCGGCACCGACCGCCTGCCATGGTTCTGCCCGGGCTGCCCGCACAACACCAGCACGAAGGTTCCGGAAGGCTCTGTTGCCACGGCCGGCATCGGCTGCCACGGCATGGTGGTGTGGATGGATCGTTCTACCACCTCCTGGTCGCAGATGGGCGGCGAGGGCGTGCATTGGATGGGCCAGTCGCCGTTCAGCAAGCGCAACCATATGTTCGCCAACCTTGGCGACGGGACCTACAACCACTCCGGCCTGCTGGCGGTGCGCCAGTCGATCCACGCCGGCGTGAACATGACCTACAAGATCCTGTTCAACAGCGCCGTCGCCATGACGGGCGGCCAGCCGGTGGACGGGCAGCTCGACGTACCCGCGATGTCGCGCGAGCTGCACGCCGAGGGCGTCCGCCAGATCGTGGTCGTCACGGATGAGCCGGAGAAGTACCAAGGCGTCACCAACCTGGCAACGGGCGTCACCGTGCGCCACCGCGACGACCTCGATACCGTGCAACGCGAACTGCGCGAAGTCAGCGGCGTGACGGCGATCATCTACGACCAGACCTGCGCGACCAAGAAGCGCCGCGAACGCAAGCGCGGCACCATGGCCGATCCCGACAAGCGCGTGGTCATCAACGAACTCGTGTGCGAAGGTTGCGGCGACTGCTCGGTGGAAAGCAATTGCCTGGCCGTGCAGCCGGTGGAGACCGAGTTCGGCCGCAAGCGCAAGGTGAACCAGGACACCTGCAACAAGGACTTCTCGTGCACCAAGGGCTTCTGCCCGAGCTTCGTCACCGTTGAGGGCGGCAAGCTGAAGAAGCCGTCGACCGGCGGCAAGACCCAACCGTTGCCGACCGATATCCCGCTGCCCGTGTTGCCGGAAGCGGCCCGCATCGTCGTGGCCGGCATCGGCGGCACCGGCATCGTGACCATCGGCGGCGTGCTGGGCATGGCCGCGCACCTGGAAGGCAAGGGCGTGATCACGCAGGACGCCACCGGCATGGCGCAGATGGGCGGATCGACCTGGAGCCACATCCAGATCGCCGCGAGCCCCGATGCCCTGCATGCGAGCCGCGTCGACATGGCCATGGCCGACCTGGTGATCGCCTGCGACACGGTGGTGGCCGCCAGCAAGGCAACCATTGCGGCCATGTCGCCGCAGCGCACCTATGTCGTGCTCAACAGCCATGTGACTCCGACCGCGGCCTTCGTAAGCAATCCGGACTGGGACCCGCAGACCGAGGACGCCGTGGGCCGCATCGCGCAGGCCGTCGGCCAAGGCCAGGTCGGCAGGTTCGACGCCGAGCAGGTGGCGAAGCAGGTGATGGGCCAGTCGATCTACGCGAACCTGATGATGCTTGGCTACGCCTGGCAGAAGGGCCGCGTGCCGCTGTCGCATGCCGCGCTGATGCGCGCGATCGAACTCAACGGCGTGCAGGTCGACAGCAACAAGGCCGCGTTCGAATGGGGCCGGCTGTGCGCGCACGACATGTCGCGGGTCCCGGCCGGCCACGCCAATGCGCAAGTCATCCAGTTCGTGCGCAAGCCGACGCTGGGCGATCTGCTGACCCGGCACGTCGAGTTCCTCACCGACTACCAGAACCGCGCCTATGCCGCGCAGTACGAAGCCCTCATCGACCGCGTCTGGAGCGCCGAGTCCGTCACCGGCGGCACCCGCCTCACCGAGACCGTGGCGCGCTCGCTGTTCAAGCTGATGGCCTACAAGGACGAGTACGAAGTGGCGCGCCTGCACACCGGCGCGGCGTTCCGCAAGCAGATCGAGTCGATGTTCGAAGGTGACTTCCGCCTGGTGTACCACCTGGCGCCGCCGCTCCTCGCGAGGAAGAACGAGAAGGGTGAACTCGTCAAGGGAACGTATGGCCCGTGGATGCGCACCGCGTTCGGCGTGCTGGCCCGCTGCAAGGGCCTGCGCGGCACCGCGCTGGACCCGTTCGGCTATACCGCCGAGCGCCGGGAAGAGCGCGCGCTGATCACCGAATACCGCCGAAGCATAGAAGCCCTGCTGCCGAAGCTTTCCGCGCAGAACCTGGAGTTGGCGCTGGAGATCGCGCGGCTGCCGATGGACATCCGCGGCTATGGCCACGTCAAGGCACGCAACCTCGCGGCCACCCGCACGCGTTGGGAACGATTGATGGCGCAGTGGGCGAGCAGTGAAGTCCGCAGCAAAGAGACCAAGCCGACCGTGGCAGCCTGAACCAGACTGATGTAGCGAGGCCCCGCTGCATGGCGGCGATGGGGACCACCAGACACCAAGAGAGGAGACAAGTCATGACATCCGTACTGCACCGCGTCGGCCGTACCTTGGGCGCCGTTGCGCTCGCTGCCTGTGCCGCCAGCGCCCTGGCCCAGGGCGGCTACCCGAACCACCCGGTCCGAATCATCGTGCCCTGGCCGGCAGGCGGGGGCGTCGACACCGTCACCCGCACCGTGGCCGAGAAGCTGACCGCGAGCCTGGGCCAGCAGTTCGTGGTCGACAACCGTCCCGGCGCGACCGGCAATATCGGGGCCGGCATGGGCGCCAAGGCCACTCCCGATGGCTACACGCTGCTGGTCGCCAGCGCGCCGATGGCCATCAACGCCAGCCTGCAGAAGAACCTGCCGTTCGACCTGAGCAAGGACTTCGCGCCGCTCGGTCTGATGGCGAGTTCGCCTTACATGCTGGTGGTCAATCCCGCCGCCGCGGGCTCGGTGAAGGAACTCGTCGCCCGTGCGAAGGCAGAGCCCGGCAAGCTCAGCTACGCGTCGGTGGGGCCCGGCACGCAGCAGAACATCGTCAGTGAAGTCTTCAAGGAGGCGGCCCGCGTCGATATCGTCCACGCGCCATACAAGGGCGGCCCGCAGGCGCTCACCGACATGGTCGGCGGCCATATCCACATGATGTTCCACGGCGTGCCGGCGGTGATGCCGTTCGTGAAGGGCGGCCAGCTCAAGGGCATTGCCGTGGCCAGCAAGCAGCGCCTGCCGCTGTTCCCGGAGATTCCAACCATGGCGGAAGCGGGCTTCCCCGGCATCGAGGCGAGCGAATGGTACGGGCTGGTTGCACCGGCCGGCACGCCAAAGGAAATCGTCGCGCTGCTGGGCAAAGAGATCGAGAAAGCGCTCAATGCGCCAGGCGTGCGCCAGCAGTTGGTCAGCAAGGGGTATGAACCGGCCAACAGCACCTCGCCCGCCCAGTTCGCGACGTTTATGGCCGCCGAGCAGAAGAAATGGGCGCTGGCGGTCAGGCAGACGGGATTCCGGCTGGAATAATGCACTGGTGCGCCACCGCTCACCGGGCGGGGCGCGGACAAGACATCGGCGCGGCCGCTGCCGCGAAGGCCGTCCCGTACGGCTACGCCCTGCTGGTAGCGACCACGCCAATGATCATGTCGTGTGATCGTGAGTTGAGCGGCGGGCTTGTCGAGGAGCGGCTTAAGCCATTAGCGGGGACCGTGTTCAACTGGCGCCGACTTCGTTCGTGAGCGACTTGCCGCTTTCGAACTCCGTCACGCTACGCAAGGTTGTTTCGCAAATGGTCGTCACCGCCTCTCGCGTGAGGAAGGCTTGGTGCCCGGTCACGATCACGTTTGGAAAGGTGATTAGCTGCTGCAGCACAGAGTCGTCGACGATGGTTCCGGACAGGTCGCGGAAGAACAGGTCCGCCTCCTGCTCGTACACGTCGATCGCCAGCCCGCCGAGATGCCCGCTCCTGAGCGCTTCGATGACTGCCTCCGTGTCGATTAGCCCGCCGCGGCTAGTGTTGATCAGCAAGGCTCCCGGCTTGGCGCGCGACAGGGTTTCGGCGTTGATGATGTGATGGGTCTCGGGCGTCAGCGGGCAGTGCAGCGAGATGCAGTCCGCGCTTGCGCCGATTTCCCCCTCGTCCGCGTAGCGTCCGCCAAGGGCCTCGAATTCCTGGGACGGGTACTTGTCGTAGCCGATCACGTTGCAACCGAACCCGACCATGATTTTTGCAAACACGCGCCCGATCTTGCCGGTGCCGATCACGGCCACGGTCTTGCCGCACAGGTCGAAGCCCATCAGGCCTTCAAGCGAGAAATTGAAGTCCCGCGTGCGGTTGTAGGCCCGGTGGATCTTGCGGTTGACCGCCATCAGCAGGGCCGCCGCGTGTTCGGCGACCGCGTTGGGCGAGTAGTCGACCACGCGCACGACCTTGATCCCGAGCGCCTGCGCGGCTTTCAGGTCGACGTTGTTGAAGCCCGTGCAGCGCAGCGCGACCAGCCTGGTGCCGCCGCGGCCAAGCGCTTCCAGCACGGTCGCATCGGCCCGGTCATTGACGAAGATGCACACGGCGCCGTGGCCTGCGGCGAGGCCCACCGTCTCGCTGTCCAGGGAAACTTCGAAGTACTTGAGCTGATGGCCTTCGGCCGCATTAGCGGCATCGAGATGTTGACGATCGTAGGACTTTGCGCTGAATACGGCGATTTCCATGATGTGTCTCCGCGGCGAATCGCATGGCGCGCTTCGCCCAGGTTGCCCTGCACTATCCGCCAGCCAGTGTGGCGGCGACCTGTACGAACAGGATTTTCACGATGGTCATTGACGGGAAGATCATCGAGTAGCCGAGGTCGGGCCGGTCGGTGGGCGCGACGCGGTTGGCAAATGCAAGGATGGCGGGATTTCCGGTCGCGCCGCAGATCACGCCCACCGCCAGGTCGAACGGCAGCCTGAAGACCCAGAGGCAGAAAATCGCAGTAATCAGCAGCAGGGCAAGCAGAATCACCACGCCATAGATCAGAAAGGACACCCCTGTCACGCCGATGGTGGCGAAGAACTTCGGCCCGGATGCAATGCCCACCTGTGCGAGGAAGATGGTCAGCCCGAAGTTGCGCAGGACCAGGTTGGCCGACAGCGGCATGGTCCAGACGAACGGCCCGAGACGGCGCAGCCGGCCGAGCACGAGGGCAACCAGCAGCAGCGCGGCGAGCCCCAGCGCCAGCGTGCCGACGCCGGGAATCGGCACCGGGATCAGCCCGACCAGCAGCCCGAGCGCCGCGCCGATGCCGATCGAGATAAAGCTCAGCTCGGCGGTGCCCTTGATGGAGTCGCCGAACAGCGCGCGAATCGGCTTCATGTGGGCGCGATTGACCAGCAGGCCGACGCGGTCACCGAACTCGAGGGTGAGGTCATCGCGGGGCATCAGGTCCGCATCGCCGCGCCGCACATGGGCGATCGAGCAGACCATGCCTTCGGGAAAACGGATATCGCGCAGCGTGCGCCCGACCACGAGCCGGCTTGAGGCGAACACGCGCATATAGTCCAGGTCTTCGCGATGGCTTGTCATGCGGCCTGGCTGCAGTTCTCCGCACAGCGAGGTGGCCTCACGCAGCAAGGCCGGGTCGGTGGCGGTCGCGAGCAGCACGTCGTTGGCCTGCAGGACCAGGTCGTCGGCGGACGGGTGGTTGTGGTGGGCGCGACGCACGGCGGCAATCGCTACTCCTTCCGGCAGGCGCGCTACCACCTCCGACAGCCGCACGCCGATAAACGCCGGGTTGGTCAGCGCAATCTCGGCGGTTTCGATCAGCTTTGGTGGCGGCCGCACGATATTCGGCTTGAGCAGCGCGGTGAGGGCATACAGAAACAGGATCGGCCCTGCCACGCCGACCGGGTACGCGACGCTGTAGCCCACCGCGGCGCCGTCGCTCTTCATCGCCGTCATCGCGGCCTGCAGGCTTGCCGTACTGGTGCCCGCGCCGGCGAACATGCCTAGCGACTCGTCGAGCTTCACGCCGACCAGCGGCACCAGCGCAACCGCGACCAGTCCGGAGCCAACCACGCCAAGGACCGCAGCGGCGTTGGCCTTGATGCCATCGGGGCTGGTCAGGCCCTTAAAGAACTGCTCTCCGTACTGGATCCCAATGCCATAGAGAAAGAGCAGCAGCCCCAGCGTGCCAAGGATGGCAGGCGGCGCGGCCTTGGGCGCGAACCCGCCGATCGCCAGCCCCACGAACAGCACCGCGCCCGAACCGAGTGACACACCCTTGATATTGATCTCGCCGATGACATAGCCCAGTGCAACCGTGAGGAACAGCGTGAGCAGCGGCTGGGTTTCGAGCAATGTCCGGACTGCATCCATGGCAGCTCCTTTCTGATGCCTGCGAGCATGGCGGGCGGACCTGGCCGGTCCTGGAGCGCTACCTGGCCGCAGCCGGCTGTACGGACACTGCAACGGCCTCGGTATAGACCGCTTCGACACGGTCGCCCTTCTGGATGCCGTTGAGGCGTGTCGGATCCCCTACCAGCAGGACCATGGTGCGTCCCTTTGGCCCCTTCAGGGTGACGGACCTGGCGCTGGTGTCGAAAGCGACGACCTCTGCCGTGACGGTCACTTCCCGGCCGACGGTGCCGCCCGGCTTTGCTCCCGGCGCAGCGCGCTCCGAGATCTGGCGCTCATGCATGGCAAGCGGACCACTGCTCTTCTTGAGGCTCATGGTCAGCGCTTCCCTGTACTCGACCGTGACAGTGTCG
This sequence comes from Cupriavidus sp. WGlv3, assembly GCF_023952475.1. Taxonomy (GTDB): domain Bacteria; phylum Pseudomonadota; class Gammaproteobacteria; order Burkholderiales; family Burkholderiaceae; genus Cupriavidus; species Cupriavidus phytorum. The sequence goes on along the minus strand of NZ_JALHRX010000004.1, from coordinate 270,137 downwards.
CCGACCTTGAGCTGCTCGAAGTTCCTGGCCTCCGGCCCCACGACGAGATCCCTGGTCTTGCCGTCGCCGGATTTCAGCCGGACCGTCCGCGTCGGCGCATCGATCCTGGTGATCGTGGCGGTGAGCTTGGCGGTGCCGGTCGCAGTCGCCCCTTCAGGGGACTGCGTGACGTCCACGCGGGTTTCGGGTTGCGCCCATGTTGCCGTGGTTGCCAGCAGCATTGCCGCCGCGGTCAGTAGTGTCTTGCTTTTCATGCCATCCTCCGTTTTCTGATCGGGCCCCGATGTGCGTCTTGTTCTGAACTCTAACGTTAGCCCCGGACGCATCAGAACTGAATCTTTTCGGATGACGAGATAAGAAAAATTTCCGGCCAACGGATGCGTCCGCCTTAACTAACCTGACGTCACGGTCGGCGTGTCTCCTGTGCGGGCTTTACTGAGACAGTTCACTTGAACCGCAGAGTGAGTACTTCAATTGCACGGAGTACCTGGGAGAGAGATTCCATCAATGGTTTTCCCACGACAGAAATCACGGGGCGTAGTGGCAACGTCCTCTAGGTCCAGCTCTCGGTCGAGGGGCAGTTTGCCGATTTTAGTGCAGCAAGAGCGAAACTCCGTCGAAAGTGCCGGAGTATTCATCATGGCGGGAGAATCGACGGCGGGTTGCTGAGGTGTCCGGCCACTCTTGGCCGCCGAGGGCTGGGCGGGTTGTTCAGATGCCGGGCCACTCTTTCTCGCCGGAGCAGTCTTCGCTGGCTGTCCGGTTGGCGGGACATTCCCCGTCGCCGGACGAACCCTTGCAGGTGGCTCGGGTGGCGGGGCGATTTTTGTCGCAGAAGATGGTTGGACAGGTGGTTCTGGGTTCGGGCCTGTCGACGCAGGAGAGACGCATTGGCCCAGTTGGCAAATGCGCTCGCCCTTGCATTGCATGTCATGTTCGCATCCAACTGCACCGGCGTGCGGCGCAGTCCCCGTGGCGAGTGACAGGGCGAGGAGCAAGCCTGGCGCTTTCATCTTCAGCTTCGCCTCCTCCTCTACGTTCGGTGACTGGCACGCTGCTCGACCCTGGCGCAAGTCAGACTGGACCATTTCGTAGTCTTAGGGCCATGCGGCGGGCGACACTCCTAGTATGGAATGTTCAAACAGTGAGCGCCACCCGAGCTGCGAGTGGGCGAGTTGCGGCAACGCCCGCCGCCAGACAGCCCGCGCCAGTGCGACGGCGTCGGCACATGTCCTCTTCAGGACAGCGCATGCGTATTGCGATGCCGGATGGCCTCATGGCGCATCGCGTAATGCCATCCCAGGTCGGCTATCGGCCCGGCCTTTCGGCCAGTCTCGACGGCATCCGCGGCGGCAGCGTTGCCTTGTCGCGCTCGCTCTGCGATACCAAACATAATGGCGGCCAGCCTGAACAGGTTGTAGGCGATGTAGAAGTCCCAGTGTTCGATACCCGCAGTGCCGTTGGCTTCGGCATACCACTGCAAATATGTCTGTTCGCTCGGGATACCGAGGCCTGCGAAGTCGAGATCGGCGATACCGCGCCACAGCGATGAAGGGATGTGCCAGCTCAGGCAATGATAGGCAAAGTCAACGAGCGGATGTCCCAGCGCGGACAACTCCCAGTCCAGCACCCCGATGACCCGGGGCTCGCTGGGGTGGAAGACCAGATTGTCAAGGCGGAAGTCGCCATGGACGAGACGCGTCTCCTCGCCCGCGGGGATGTTCCTTGGGAGCCAGCTCATCAGCGCTTGCATGGCGGAACTTTCGAGCGCGCCGGTGGCACGGCTCTGGCGCGTCCATCCGGCAATCTGACGCGCCAGGTAGTTACCGACAGGGCTGTAGTCGGCCAGGCCTGCCGCCCGGACATCGATGCGATGCAGCGCTGCCATCACCCGATTCATCTCCGCGTAGATGGCCCTGCGCTCGGCGCTTTGCATTCCCGGCAACGACTGGTCCACCATTACCCTGCCATCGAGGTACTCCATCAGGTAGAACGGGCTGCCAACCACGGACAGGTCTTCGCTGTACAGGTACACGGCGGGGACGGGCACATTACTGGCCTGGAGCGCGCTCATGACCCGAAACTCGCGGTCGATGGCGTGCGCCCTGGCCTGGATGTGCCCGGCAGGCTTCATCCGCAGCACGTAGCGGTGTGCACCGGAGGAGACCAGGAAAGTCGGATTGGACTGGCCACCGGTAAGCCGGGTGGCAGCAAGCGATGCCTGGTCGATCAGCCCGCGCGCAAGGAGCAGCCGGGCCAGCGCGTCCCAGTTGCGGTGAGTCGTATCGTTCATTGGGCTGTCCTTTGGCTGATGTGGAGAATCGCTTGACGCATCACAGCGTGCTGACGAGATGCCCGCCATCGACGGGCAACACGGCGCCGGTGATGTAATCCGATGCCCCCGATGCCAGCAGCAGCAAGGCGCCATCAAGCTGGGAGGGCTGTCCCAGGCGCCGCTGAGGGATCCGCCGGACCATCGCTTGCCCGCCGTCTGTCTGGAAGAAGGCGCGATTGATCTCAGTGGCGAAGTACCCCGGCGCCAGGGCGTTGACGCGGATGCCATGGCGTGCCCATTCCAGTGCCAGCGATTGCGTCAGGTGGATCAAACCGGCCTTTGCCGCCGTGTATGCGGGAACCTGCTGCGCCACCCGCAGCCCCAGAATGGAAGCGATGTTGATGATGCTGCCCTGCCGGCCAGCTTCGCGCATCTGCTGGGCGGCGTACTGCGCCACACGCCAGGCGCCGGTCAGGTTGGTATCGATGACCCGCGCCCAATCCTGCTCACTCGTCTCTAGCGCGGGCCCGGTGGTTGCGATGCCAGCACTGTTGACGACGATGTCCACGGTACCCTGCGCCTGCTCGGCCCGGAAGAAGGCGCCGGATACGGAATCGGGATCACACACATCCAGTTGAACCACACATCCGTCCGCGCCCGTCGCCCGGATCTCCGCCAGCAAGCGTTCCCCTTCGGCGAGTCGGCGGCCGGCAAGCACTACGCGGCATCCTGCGTTTGCCAGGGTCACCGCGAAGTGGCGGCCAAGCCCGCCGAATGCGCCCGTCACAAGTGCCACTTTGCCCTCCAAATCGGGAAAGACAGGTTGAGGACGAGGTGAGGAAGCCATACTTGCAGTCTCCTTGGACGCGGTCGTTGGAGCGCAGGTTAGGCCGTTGCGCCTGCCAAGCCAGCCACCCGAACGGGGAGGCACCCCACCATGCCCCCCCGAGGCAAACCTCGGGATGCCCGGTGCCTCCCCTGTTGGGGGGCTGGAAAGCCGCGCCATGGCGCTTACGCTGGCAGGCATCCGGCGTCCCTGGCGCTGCATGCAAGTCAGGGGCATGCTGCCCAGGCCGCTGCCACAGCGATCAAGGAGTTCCTCCGTGACACGGCCTACCCCAATCCCCCGCACGCCATCGGCGTACGCCTATCCGCTGCTGATCAAGCAGCTCCTGCACGCGCCGCTGGCGGTCAACCCGGAGCAGGAAATCGTCTACCGCGGTCAGGTCCGACACAGCTACTGGACCATGCGGCACCGCATCGGCCAACTGGCCAGCGGCCTGCAATCGCTCGGCATTGCACCGGGCGATACGGTGGCAGTCATGGACTGGGACAGCCACCGCTACCTCGAAAGCTACTTCGGCATCCCCATGATGGGCGCGGTGCTGATGACGGTAAACGTGCGGCTGTCGCCGGAACAGATAGCCTACACACTGAACCACGCTGGCGTCAGGCTGCTGATCGTCCATGCCGACTTTCTGCCAACGCTCGCCTTGATTCGCGCTCAGCTCGAAACCGTCGATCGCTTCGTTCTGGTCAGCGACGACACCTTCGCACTGAGCAACGCGCGCTTGCCCGATGGCTTCAGCGCCGAGTACGAAGCGCTGCTGGCGGCGTCGCCACCTGACTACGCCTTCCCGGATTTCGACGAGAACGCCCGGGCCACGACCTTCTACACCACAGGCACCACTGGGCTGCCCAAAGGGGTGTACTTCAGCCATCGGCAGATCGTGCTCCATACGCTGGCCACCATGGCGGCTCTGGCCGCTGCGCCCAGCCAGGGACGCGTGCATCGGGACGACGTCTACATGCCGCTGACGCCGATGTTCCATGTGCACGCGTGGGGGATGCCCTTTGTGGCAACGGCGCTTGGTGTGAAACAGGTCTATCCGGGCCGCTACGCCGCAGATCACCTACTGCGGCTGATGCAAGGCGAGCGGGTCACGTTCTCCCACGGCGTGCCCACGCTGCTCCACATGATCCTGTCGCACCCGGATTCGGCCGGGGTCGACCTGAGCGGCATGAAGATGATCGTGGGCGGTTCGGCGCTGCCGCGCGGCCTGGCGCAGGCCGCCATCGACCGCGGCATCGACGTGTTCACCGGCTACGGCATGTCTGAGACCTGCCCCATCCTCACACTGGCGCAGGTGAAGACCTCGCTGCTTGGCGATGCCGCCACCGAACTCGACCTCCGCACCAAGACCGGCTTGCCGGTTCCGCTGGTCGACCTGCGCATCGTCGATGACGAGATGCGCGACATTGCGCACGATGGCGAAGCCAGCGGCGAAATCGTGGTCCGCGCACCGTGGCTCACGCAAGGCTATCTCGGCGATGCGGCTGGGTCCGAGCACCTGTGGGCCGGTGGCTACCTCCATACCAACGACATTGGCTCGATCGACAGCGACGGTTATCTGAAAGTCACCGACCGCATCAAGGATGTAATCAAGAGCGGCGGCGAATGGGTGTCGTCGCTGGAGCTCGAAGACCTGATTTCGCGTCACGCCGCGGTGAGCGAAGTGGCCGTCATCGGCATCAAGGATTCACAGTGGGGCGAACGCCCCCTGCCGTTGGTCGTGCTGCGGCCGGGACAGTCCGCTGGGACGGAAGAAATCCAGGAGCATTTGCGCAACTTCGTCCGCCGCGGCGCGATCTCGAAGTATGCGATCCCGGAACGGGTGCTCTTTGTCGACGCAATCGAAAAGACCAGCGTGGGCAAGATCAACAAGCGCCTGCTCCGCGAAAAGTACCAGAACGCCCCGCCCCTTTCCCCTGCTTTCGGCACCCACCCATGAACCGGCGGCCAACGCCGCTGTGGCAAGTGCGTTATCACTAGAAAAACCGCTTCAGGAGACAAAGCAATGCAAGCTTCCACCATCACAGAGCGCATCAGACGCCATCCCAGGTTCGGCGAACTGGTCCGACGCCGCGCCCGCCTCTCGCGGGTATTGCTGGCCCTGGTCCTCGCCCCCTATCTCGCGCTGATGCTTGCGGTTGCGATGCAGCCCCAACGCCTGGCCGAGCCGCTTCATCCGGAAACACTGCTCAACCTTGGCATCGTCCTTGCCGTCGGAATCGTGCTGCTGGGCTGGGCCGCGACATGGTTTTACGTGCGCCGTGCCAACGGCAAGCTCGAGACGATGGTGCAGCAGATCCTGTCGGAGGCCGGACAATGAATCTCCAGGCCATTGCCATGTTCCTGCTCTTCGTCGCGCTGACGCTGGGCATCACGTACCGGGCCTCCTCGCGCACCCGGACTGCCAATGACTTCTTTACCGCAGGCGGCGGCATCACGGGTATGCAGAACGGCCTGGCCGTGGCGGGCGACTACATGTCGGCTGCCACGCTGCTCGGCGTAGTCAGCCTGGTCTATGCACGCGGTTTTGATGGGCTGCTGTATATCGTCGGGTTCTTCATCGGCTGGCCGGTCATGCTGTTCCTGATGGCCGAACGGTTGCGTAATCTCGGCAAATTCACCTTTGTCGACATTATTTCGGACCGGCTCGATCCCGTCAGCACGCGCTGCATTGCAGCGGCCAGCAGCCTGGTGGTGGTGCTGCTCTACCTGATCGTGCAAATGGTCGGCGCCGGCGAGTTGGTGCAGTTGTTGTTCGGCATCGACTATGCCTATGCCGTCGTCGGGGTCGGCGCGCTGATGATGATCTACGTGACTGTTGGCGGCATGATCGCCACGACATGGGTGCAGATCGTCAAGGCAGTGCTACTTCTGTTCGGCGGCTCGTTGCTGATGCTCCTGGCGCTGGGGCATTTTGGCTTCAGCCTTGAAGCGCTGGCTGCCAGGGCAATCGCGGTGCACCGCAGCGGCCCCGCCCTGCTCGCGCCGGGCACGCTGTTCGCCGATCCGGTCTCGGCGCTCTCGCTGTGCGTGGCCACCGTGCTCGGGCTGTCGGGACTCCCGCATATCCTGATGCGCTTCTTTACGGTGCCGAATGCGTGCGAGGCACGCAAGAGCGTGTTGGTGGCCAGCACCTGCATTGGCTACATGTTCCTCGCCATGTTTGCCATCGGTCTTGCGGCCATCGTGATCGTCGGTACCGAGCCGCGCTACTTCGAAGGCGGCCAGGTTGGCGGCAAGCTGCTCGGCGGCGGCAATATGGTTGCAATGCATCTCGCCAGCGCGACCGGCGGCAACCTGTTCCTCGGGTTCCTGGCGGCGGTCGCCTTTGCCACGATTCTCGCCGTGGTGTCTGGCCTGACGCTCGCGGGCGCTTCCGCGATCTCGCATGACATCTACGCCGGTGTCCTGCGGCGCGGCTCTACCACCGATGCAGCCGAGGTCTCCGTCACCAAAAAGGCCACGCTCGCCATCGGCATCGTCGCGGTGCTGCTGGGGATTGCCTTCAAGGGGCAGAACCTGGCGTTCCTGGTCGCGCTGGCTTTCAATGTAGCGGCATCGGCGAATTTTCCGGTGCTGGTGCTGTCGATGTACTGGCGCGGCCTGACCACCCGGGGCGCGGTCTGGGGCGTGGCGTCGGGCCTGGCGTCGTCGGTCGCGCTGGTGATACTTTCCCCCGCCGTCTGGAAGAATGTGCTGGGGCATCCTTCAGCCATCTTTCCGTACGACCACCCGGCCCTGTTCACGGTCCCGCTCGCGTTCCTGGTCACATTTCTGTGCTCGCGCTTCGACCGCAGCGCCAGGGCCGAGTCAGAGCGACTGGCCTTCGACGCGCAACTGGTCCGCGCACAGACCGGCCATGGAGCAGAGGCACCGTCCAGCCACTGAAACCCGGCGCATGACCCGGCGCGGGTTGCGCGCCAAACCGAGGTGCAACCCGCTGCGGTAGCCCCGTGCTAGGTCGCTGCAGGCGTCAGCGCGGCATAGAACGCCGCGTTGTCCCAGTAAGCTCGCATGAATTCGATCCGGCCATCCGTGTCCATACGAACGATAAAGACGTGCGGCAGCGAGAAGGACTGGCCTCGGCTTGCGATCCCGAGCACGTCCCGGGCCTGCGTGCCCGTGATGGTCACCTCGGCAATCGCGGTGCGCTGGTCATCGTCGCCATAGACCGCGGTGACCTGGTTGTTCAAGTCCGGGAAACCATCCATCAGTGCGCGCCAGATTGCCTTGCCGGCCTCGCCAACCGGCCCCTCCATTGCCATGGGGACATAGTCGATCCGCGCATCTTGAGAAAACATGGCAAGCATGCCGTCTATGTCATGCTCACGGTAGCGGGCGAAGAATGCCTTGACGATCTCGATCTGGTTCATCACGTATCTCCCTGGAAACACCCCCCGGCAAGCTAGCTCCGCGTTTCAGGGCGCTGCGCGACCCGAGGCAGGTCCCGACCCAGGCCGCTGCGGACCGCCTGGATGCGGGAGTTCACTTTCAGCTTCTCAAAGATATTCTTCAGATGCCACTTCACGGTTTCCGGGGCGACGCGAATGGCGCGGGCAATCTCCTTGTTGGAAAGCCCCCGTGCCACGTAGTCGAGAATTTCCACTTCACGGGCGCTTAGCCTGCTGGCGGACGCCGGCTCCACCTGGTCATCCGCGGCGTCTGGCGCGCGTGCCGGCGCATCGAAGCCCGCGCATAGCCTCCTCACATACCAGGGCTCAACCTCGGCCAGGCGGTCTTGCTGCTGACGCAGCGCGTCAAGGATTTCCCGGGCCGCAGGCCCGGCATCGAGAAACACGCGGTACAGACCGTTAGCCTGGCCATACGTGAGCGCGGCACGCATGGCCTCCACAGCCTCCACACGCTCGCCCGCACTGTGCAGGGCGACCGCCAGCATCACTGATATCTGGGCGGAAAGGTACTGCATGCCCGCCGCACGCAACTCAGCCTGCACGCCCCGCAAGATGGGAACCGCTTCCGCCGCCCGGCCACGCGCCACCAGCAGACGGCAATGCGCCATCTGGAAACGCTGCCAGGTCTCCAGGTAGCTGCCCTGCAAGCCCGCTGGCCGCTGCCCGACAAGCGCTTCCAACTCGTGGCCGATCCTCGTGGCGCGGCCCAAGTCGCCGGACCGGATACCGATCCGGATCGCCTCGGCCTTGCATGCGACCTGCATGCGCAGCCATCGGCGGCTTCTGGCAACGGCTTCCGCGTTTTCTACGACCCGATAGGCTTCGTCCTGCTTCCCCGCCAGCAGCCTCAGGCGCGCCAGCGTCACGCAGAAGCCGACCAGTGGCCCCAGCGAGCACGATTGCATCGCCATCTCGAGCCGCCCTTCCAGCAGTTCGGCGACCCGGTCCAGGTCATTCCATTCATAGTGGATGGCGGCCAGGTAGCCGACCGGGAGCACCGATGCGGCAGACTGCCGGCCGGCGCGCGCGTTGGATTCGCGCAGCACATCCTCCAGGGTCTGAACGGCCTCGCCCAGCCTGCCTTCCACGAACAAGCTGAGCCCAACCATGCTTTGCCGGTACACCTTGGCGTAGATCGGCGTATCAGCGCCGGTATTGAGGGTGAGCGTGCGCCGCAGGCGTTCGACCTCGTCAAACCCCGCTGCATAGCTGAGCCCGAAGATCTGTGTGGTCAGCCCGATGCCCTCTTCCCATGAGCCGGTTTCGGGGCCGAGCGCCAGCACCTTGCGGCCCATTTCCAATGAGAGTTCGCTTTCATCGGACAGACCCGCGATTAGCGCCGTGACCGCCTGCAACTCGACGCGCACTACCTCGGTCAAGGGCAGCCGCCCGTGGCCGATGTCCTCCTCGACCGCCTGCAACACCGCTTTGGCCGCCACTGTCTGCATCGTCAACGCGAGCGCCCAAGCCTGCGCCAGGCGCAGGCGCAGCCGGCCATGCACCGCCTCGGGGGGCAGCTTGGCAACCCAGCTCAGCACCGTCCGCACGTCGCTGGCCTCGACCAGGGTCATCGCGCATTGCTCGACCCAGCCGGCGGCGCGATCGACATCCCCCGCGGCCAAGGCATGCCGGACCGCTTCCTGCCACAGCGATTGCGCCGCAAACCATTCACTGGCCCGGCGATGCAGTTCGGCAACTTCGTGCGGACGCTCCCTGACCAGGCGTTTTCTCAGGTATTCGGCAAACAGCGCGTGATAGCGGTACCACTGGCCCTCGGCGTCCAGGGGTCTGACGAACAAATTCCGAGCCATCAGCCACTCGAAAGTGGCATGCGACTTGCTGGAGCCTGTCACTGCCTCGCACAAGGGCACCGACATTCGGTCCAGCACCGAGGTCTGCAGGAGAAAAGTCTGTAGCGGCTCGGGGACGTGAACAAATACGTTCTCGTTCAGATACGCTTCAACGCTGCGCCGGACGAATGGCAAGCGCTCGGCAAAGACGTCTGGCTTGTCGGTTGCGCTTAATGCAAAGGTCGCCAATTGCAAGCCAGCCGCCCAGCCTTCGGTCGCTCGAAGCAGGACCTCAGTCTGGGCAGCGCTCAGTTCATGCCCGGAAACGGCGGAAAAAAACGCCTGCGTCTCGGCGCTGTCAAAGCGCAGGGCTTCCGCATCCAGCATCAACAATTGACCCCGGGCTTCGAAGTAACTCAGCGGAAAGCCTGGCTCGCCCCGCCCCGCGACGAGTAAATGCAGGTTCTCCGGGGCATAGCGCAGCAGCCGGAACACCGCCTCGTGGATGGCGGGCGCTGCCAGCCGATCGAAATCATCCAGCACCAGCACCATCCGGCGCGGCAGCGCCAAGACCGCATTGAGTAGCTCGGCAAACATTGCGTCCGCCGGCGCCAACGGGTCCGGCGCCAGGCCGCACGGGATCTGAACGCCGGCCCGGCTGCAGGCATCCCTGGCCGCTGCGAGCAGGTAGGCGCCGAACTGGAAGAGATCGTCGTCGTCTCGGTCGATACTGAGCCAGCCAACGGCGCAGCCTTCCTGCGCCATGACCGTCTTCCATTCACTCAACAGCGAAGTCTTGCCGAAGCCGGCGGGGGCTACCAGAACCGTCAGCTTGCGTTCCATGCCAGGGCGCAACAGCTCGATGGCGCGCTTGCGACGGATATAGTGACGCGTTCTCGGCGGCGCCAGCTTTGTCAGGATCAAGGCTGGCCGCCATTGGGGCAGTTGCGCAGCGGCGACCGGCGATGATTGGGTCATGCGTGGCTCTTCCTAACGGCGGGTGCGACCACTACACGATCACACCCATTTATCCGCCTGCTCCCGGCGCACCATCTCGGCGGCTGAATCAGGCGTGATGGTTCGGTAGCGATGCGACGCGGCGGTGATGATATCGATCATGGCATCGATCATTTCCTGCGGGTCATGCTGGTTATTCAGCGCACGCTTTACCCGCGACTGCATCTCGGGGCACTTATGAAGCTTCTCCCCAAGACAAGAGGGTCTTCTTGCCACTCGGATCTAACTTTCCTTCACTAGGATCAGCCGAGCAGGTCTGGATGCGACTGTAACGGATGATCGCCGAAACGGAAGTCAAGCCACAAGGGCAGGAGATACCGTCAGCGGGGGGGACGGCGGGGGGCTTGGCCGGCGATGCCAACTCGCCGCTGTTTCCGGGCGTTGCTTTGTACTTCGGTGATACCTCCTGGGCTGATCCGAACGCCGCTTTCAGCATTGCCAGGACCTGTACTGGGTACCCCCCCCACTTAGGGAGGCTCCTTGCAAACACCGCAGCGATACGGGAATGATTGCGTCAGCGATGCGAACGGCGTGTCTCGCGTTTCCACTAACAGTTTCTCGCAAATGGGAATCGCAAGGCATAGATTGGTTCGCGCATCTTTAAGCACTCCGGCGCCGCCAGCTACGGGCCAGGCCTGGCTCGGCAAGCGCGAGATGAATCCAAGGAACCTGCCATGTCGACTATCTCAAGACGCTCCTTTGTCCAGTCCATCAGCGCCGCAACACTCGCGCCGGGGATGTTGCTCGCCTCGGCCGAGGCTGGAGCGTCCGAAAGCTCCGCTCTGCCCAAAGGGGCCGGCGCAAACTACGCCGATTACAAGCATATCCAGGTCACCAAGGACCGCCACGGCGTCGCCACCGTTACATTGAACTATGCGCCGCTCAACCTGCTCGATGAGGTACTGTCGGATGAGTTCGACCGCGTGACCCGCCAACTGGAACAGGATGCGGGGGTGCGCGTCATCATCCTGCAGAGCGCCGTTCCGAAGTTCTTTATCGCTCACTCGGGCTTGCGCCGTGTCGGCTCCGCACCGAAAACGACTTCGAATACACGTACCTTCCGCCTGACCCAGATGCTCGGCGAGCGCTTGCGCAACATGCCAAAAGCCGTGATCGCCAAGGTTGAGGGCATCGCCCGTGGCGGCGGCTGCGAGATCGCGCTGGCCGCGGACATGTGCTTCGCCGCGATCGGCAAGGCTGTGTTCGGCCAGCCCGAAGTCGTTTGCGGACTGGTCCCTGGCGGGGGCAACACACAGCGATTGCCGCGGCGCATGGGGCGCGCACGTGCCCTTGAGGTGCTGCTCGTCGGCGAAGACTTCTCGGCAGAACTGGCCGACCACTACGGCTATATCAATCGTGCGCTGCCGGCCGATGAACTGGGGCCATTCGTGGACAGGCTCGCACGCCGCATTGCGACCTTCCCCACCACCACCATCGCGCACCTGAAAAAGGCGGTGGACATGGGCTCAGACGTATCGTTCTCCGAAGGGTTGTTGGTCGAAGCGCATGAAGCCGATCTTTGCGTAGCCAACGAAGCGATACAGGCGCGTGTGAAGGCGATACTCAAAGCGGGCGCCGAGACCTACGAAGGCGAACTCCATTTCCCCGACCTCTCTGCCAACCTGCCGCCCGCCGATTAGGCGATCTACCTGCCTCCGAACGGTCATCGCCCGCCGGTGCGAAAAAGCGTTGATACGAGCGAGAGAGTGCAGTGCACATAGCAAGGTGCCGGAATGCATGGCTCCTGCTGGTGATTGGGGGATTTCCCCTCATCCTTAAAGCCGGTGGAAACTAAGCACCAAAAACCCGTTCATCCTTAGAAGGAAGCCCATCATGACGTCCCAGACCGACAGCAAGCAGCCGACGCCTGATCAAGCCGAGCGCAACGCATTCTTCCCCTCCCCATACTCACTCTCACAATTCACTTCGCCAAAGTCGAACCTCTCCGACGCCGACTATCCGGACGCTTATCAGGGCGGCCGCTGGAAAGTTCTGCTCGTCGCTGCGGACGAGCGCTATCTCCTCACCGGAAACGGTACCTTCTTCTCTACTGGCAACCATCCCGTCGAGACCCTGCTGCCCATGTATCACCTGGACCGCGCAGGCTTCGAGTTCGACATTGCCACGTTATCCGGCAACCCGGCCAAGTTCGAATGGTGGGCGTTCCCTTCCGAGGACGCCGAGATAAAGTCCCTCTACTCAAAGTACGAGCAAAAGTTCCAGCAGCCCCTCAAGCTTGCTGACGTGGTCAGTTCCTTGAACACGGATGCAAACTACATTGCCGTCTTCATCCCTGGTGGACATGGTGCCCTGATGGGGCTACCCTTCAGCGCAGATATGAAGGCAACGCTTCAGTGGGCCATGCAAAACGACAGGTTCATCATCACGCTTTGTCATGGGCCTGCCGCCCTGCTTTCCGCAAGCGTCGACGAACCTAACGGTGGAGATCTGTTCCGCGGCTACCGCATCTGCGCATTTCCAGATTCCATGGACAAGCAGACCCCGGATATTGGCTATATGCCCGGCCCCTTGCGTTGGTTCTTTGGCGAGAAGCTTGCAGCGATGGGAGTCGAGATCGTAAACACCAAAATCGATGGGAGTACTTTCCGTGACCGGAAGCTCCTCACAGGTGACAGCCCGTTCGCTGGCAACAATCTTGGCAAGCTGGCTGCGCGCGCGCTACTCGATGAAGTGCAGAGTACGGGTGGGCGCTAGTTGTGAGTCGTCAAGACGTTATCTCCTGACGCAGGTCGGGACATGCGCGCAAGGGCGCCGACACCGTTTGGTGGTCGGCGCCAATTGTTGAGGTATGGGGTCGGGCGCGACGCCCAACGGGCTATCCTCAACGCCACGCCTGCGTAAACTCGCTGATCACCCTCTCCAGGTGGTTACGCATTGCCGCCCGCGCCGCTGTCGCGTCGCGCGCCATCACCGCAGCGAAGATGCGCTGATGGTCTTCCTGCGATGCCTCCCGCAGCTCCGTGGTATGGAAGTGTTCCTCGATCTTGCCCCATAGCGGATCGCTGCGCCCGCTGTCCCACAGTGCGGTGACCATATGCAGCAGGACCCGGTTGCCGGTCGATTCGGCCAGGCACAGGTGGAACTGCCGGTCCGCCGCCTCGTTGGCCTGCTTGTTGTCCATGTGCTCGCGCATCAGGCTCAGGGCCGCGAACATACGGTCAAGGTCGCCGTCCTTGCGCTCGCTGGCCGCCAGGCCGGCGATTTCCGATTCAATCAGCGCCCGGGCGCGCAGCGATTCTATCGGCCCCGGCCGCCAGGGCATCTCGAACGGCTCGCGACCGGACGCGGGCGCTTCTGCGCAGACGTAGATCCCGGAGCCGCCGCGCACTTCGACCAGTCCCTGCACCTCCAGCGCGATGATGGCCTCGCGCACCAGGGTGCGGCTGACGCTGAACCGCTCGGCCAGCGTGCGTTCGGACGGCAAGCGCATGCCGGCGGAGAACTCGCCGGATGCGATCAATGCCTGCACCTGGCTGGCCAGGCTCAGGTACGAACGGTCGCTGGCCGCTGGCGGGTTCTCGAGTATCGGTCGGGTTGCAAGATCGCTGTGGGAATGTGGCATCGCAGGTAAGGCGGCGGCTGCCTAATGTGATCACCGGTTGACCACTCGCCACGAGAAGGTGGGCCTGGCAGCGCCTGATGCACACCATGGTAAACCATGACGGCAAAATCGGGCAACCTGTTCATAATTGGTGAACCAAAATATCCGATTCGGTACACCAGTGTGGCGTGGCCTACCGGCCATGACGCGCGCCGGTTCAGGCCGGATTGCCTTTCCGCTCTCTTCCGCCGCATCAGAGTCGCCCCAAGGAAGCCCACCCATGAAGATGTCGTTCCGCTGGTTTGGCCCGACCGACCCAATCCCCCTCGAATACATCCGGCAGATCCCGGGCATGACCCACATCGTCTCGGCCATTTACGACGAACCGGTCGGAGAGGTATGGCCGCTGGACAAGATCCTGGCGCTCAAGTCCACCATCGAGGCGGCAGGGCTGCAGTTCAAGGTGGTGGAGTCGGTTCCGGTCCATGAGGACATCAAGCTCGGCAAGCCGACGCGCGAGCGGCTGATCGCGAACTACCAGCAGACCATCAGGAACCTGGCCGCAGCGGGCATCGAGGTCATCTGCTACAACTTCATGCCGGTGTTCGACTGGACCCGTACGGAACTGGCAAAGAAGCTCGATGACGGCTCGACCTGCCTTGCCTTCAGCACCCGCGAGGTAGAACAGGTCGACGTCAGCCAGGGTATCGCCCTGCCCGGCTGGGATTCCAGCTACGCGCCAGAAGAACTGCAGTCGCTGCTGGCCGAATATCGTGGCATCGACGAAGGCAGGCTCTGGGAGCACCTGGAGCATTTCCTGCGCGCGATCATTCCGGTGGCCCAGGAGTGCGGCATCAAGATGGCCATTCATCCGGACGATCCGCCGCGCCCCATCTTCGGACTGCCGCGCATCGTCAAGAACCGCAACGACCTGGCACGCATCCTGGGGATGGTCGACACGCCGGCAAACGGTCTGACGCTGTGCTCCGGCTCGCTTGGCGCCGGCCCGCAGAACAACGTCGAGGCGCTGGTGCGCGAGTTCGGCGGCATGGGACGCATCCACTTCGCCCATATCCGCAACGTCAAGATCACGCCGCAGGGCGATTTCGAGGAAACCGCCCACCTGTCGAGTTGCGGATCGCTGGATATTGCCGCGATCGTCAAGGCGTACCACGACGTCGGCTTCCAGGGCTATTACCGCCCCGACCACGGCCGCATGATCTGGGGCGAGACCGGCAAGCCGGGATACGGCCTCTATGACCGGGCACTCGGCGCGGTCTATATCAACGGGATGTGGGAAGCGATGGAAAAGACGGCCTGAAACGCCGTGGGGCTGCGGCCCAGTCAAAACATAATCGGAGACCTGTCATGACAATCACCAAGAAATCGCCCGTGAATGCGCGCCGGTCCGCGTTGATCCTGGGCGTCGCAGCGCTCGGCCTTGGCGCGCTGGCAACGACCGCCGCGTGGGCGCAGACCAACTGGCCGACCAAGCCAGTAACGCTGCTGGTGGGCTTTCCGCCCGGTGGCCAGACCGACTTCGCGGGACGTGCGTTGCTTAACGGCCTGCAGAGTTCGCTGGGTCAGTCGTTTGTCATCGACAACAAGGCCGGCGTGAACGGCAATATCGCCTCCATCGAGGTCATGCGCGCGGCGCCCGACGGGAACAAGCTGCTGGTAGGCAACGGCTCGATGACGATCATGCCGCACGTCTACACCAAGCTTGGCATCGTCGATCCGCAGAAGCTGACGCCGATAGGCGTGATGCTGCAGTCGCCGCTGGTCCTCGTCGTGCCCGCCAGTTCGCCCATCAAGACTTACGCGCAGTTCGTCGACGAGGTCAAGGCGCGCGACAAGTCGGGCAAGACCATCGACTATGGCTCGGGCGGTACCGGCGCATTGCCGCATGTCACGATGGAACTGCTGCGCGAGCGCATGGGCGGCCCCAGAATGAACCACGTCCCCTATAAGGGCAGCAGCCCCGCTATGGTCGACCTGATGGCCGGACGCCTGGATGCGATGTTCGATGCCACGTCGGTCGTCGCGCCTTTCATCAAGTCAGGCCAGTTGCGGCCGCTGATGGTCACGGGACCCAAGCGCGTGGCCATGATCCCGGACGTGCCAACGGCCACCGAGAGCGGCATCAAGGACTTCACCATCATCTCGTTCATCGGTCTGTACGGACCGCCGGGCCTGAGCCCCGACATCGTCAAGAAAGCCAACGGCGCATTGAATACGGCGCTGAAGGACCCGGCCGTCGTCAAGAGCATCGTCGACCGCGGTGACGAGCCCGGCGGCGGCACGCCCGAGCAGCTCGCAACGCTGACCCGCACCCACTACAAAATGTGGGGCGAGGTGGTGAAGGCCAACAACATCACGGCTGATTAAGGCTGCGCAGGCCGGTGAATGCCGGTCTGTCGCCAGCGCCGCGTCGCGGCACTACGTGCGCGCTCTGCGCGAATAAGGCACGGAAGGCGGATGATCCGACGGCTGAGTTCGGCCAGTATCGGTCCCACACCGGCCATTTAGGTCTGAGGGGCGATTGTCCGAGTGAGGTCGGCATGAGGAGATGAGATCCAAGCGATAGTCGGACCCTCTCTTCCGCGAACCTACCGGCCATGCGTTGTCAACTTGCCGGCTGGATCAGCATAAAAAGGCGGCCATAGCCTGCCCGGGAATGGAGGGCTTCAGCGGATCAACCCGATTTTCCTCAATGCAAGGCATGGCCGCGCGGATAGGAGCTTGCGCCAACCCGGCGAGCGTCACAGTCCCGCCCGTCAGGTATTCTCTATGCGGCCAAGTACTCGACGGGCCGCCGCTTCGAATCTCGGGTCCAGGACGGCGCCAACATTGAACCGCGACCATGGCGATTTGACTTCGGAGTTCACGCGGAAAACGCGGCCTGGCGCGATGACCACCTTCTGCTGCAGAAGGTGCTCGGCCAGAACCAGTGAGTCTTCCACGTTCGGTAGTGCGCCCCACAGGTACAGACTTTGTTCAGTCCTGGCGAGTACGTCAATATTGAGCCTTTCAAAGAGCGCCAGCGCCCTGGCGGTGGCTTCAGCCAGGCGCGACCGCAGCCTGGTCACGTAGCGCTGGTAGTGGCCTTCGCTGAGAATTACATCGACGGTCCGCTCGCAATACTCTGAACTGCTGACATGGATCAGCGCCTTTAGGTCGGCCAGATCGCTTGCCAGGTCGGCGCCGCATGCAATGAAGCCTACGCGCAAGGCAGCCGAGAAAGACTTTGAGAAGCTGCCGATATAGATGGTGCGTTCGAGCTGGTCCAGCGCCGATAGCCGGGGCAGTGTTGTGGGCTTGAAGTCCGCGAGCGCGTCGTTCTCCACGAGCAGCAAGTTGAAGCGCTGCGCGAGCTGCAATACTCGGTACGCCTTGGCAGGCGAGAGATCCGAGCCGGTCGGATTGTGTGCCACGGATTGCGTGAAGAACAAGCGTGGGCGGTGCTGGACAAGGAGCTGCTCCAGCATCTCCACGTCCGGCCCGTCGGCCAGCCGCGGCACGCCAATGATGGTAGCGCCGGCCAGCTTCAGCTTGCCGAACAACGGGTAGTAGCCCGGATCATCGACAAGAACCGTGGCGCCGGCCGGGACAAAGTACCGGATCGCCAGGTCGAGCGCATCGTTGGCGCCATGGGTCAGGACGATCTGCCGGGGATCGGCGCCCACGCCGACGTCGCCTAGCTTGCGCACCAGATGGTCACGCAAGGGGCCGTATCCGAAGCGATTGCCGTACCGGAACAACGCACCCAGACCGGTGCGCACAACTTTGTGGTGATACTTGTCCAGTCGCGCTTCCGACAGCCATTCGACTGGCGGGAATCCATCCCCCACGGCTAACACGTCTGGCCTGCTTTTCAGTTGCTCTCGCATCAGCCAGACGATGTCCATCGCCCGCCTCAGCGAGCCGGCGTCCTCGTCGGCCTGTGCCTTCACAGGCCGGTCGAGCACAAAATAGCCGGCGCCGCGCCGGGGTTCCACCAGCCCGCGGCTGACCAGCAGTTCGAACGCAGCCACGATCGTGTTCTTGCTGTATCCGTGCAACAGGGCCAGTTCCCGCAGCGAGGGTAGTTTGTCGCCGGTCCGGTAGGCGCCTTCGACAATCTGTCTTTCCAGAGTGTTCGCCAGCGTTGCGGCGAGTGTAGGGGACTTTGTATGCATCGCAGGCGTTATGGTCTAGGCCGCGCTTCGCGCCGGCAGGTTTCACCCAAACTGTCCCGTCAAACTGTACCTTTTTTCACGGGTACAGTCAGCCTAAAGTGTCACCATTCCATACCCCAAGGAAGGAAACATTCAATGGCTACCGATTCCAGACTGCCCAATTTCCGCGCCATGACCCCGGCCCAGCGCCTCGAATATGTCGCGGGCGCAACATCGCTGACACAGGAAGAGATTCGCTTGCTCGCCGAACCCGGCGCACTGGGCGCGGCCCGGGCCGACGGCATGATCGAGAACGTAGTGGGCACCTTCGAGCTACCGTTCGGCATTGGGGGATATTTCCAGGTCAATGGCCGCGATGTGCTGGTGCCGATGGTGGTGGAAGAGCCGTCTGTGGTGGCGGCAGCTTCCTACATGGCAAAGCTTGCGCGCGAATGCGGCGGCTTCGAGACCTCCAGCACCGGGCCGCTCATGCGAGCACAGGTGCAGGTACTGGGGGTGACCGATCCCTACGGCGCCCGACAGGCCCTGCTGCGTCATCGCAAAGAGATCCTCAGCGTAGCGAACAGCCGCGACCAGGTGCTGATTGGCCTGGGCGGCGGCTGCAAGGACATCGAGGTCCACGTCTTTGCCGACACGCCAAGGGGCCCGATGATCGTGTTGCACCTGATCGTCGATGTGCGCGACGCGATGGGCGCCAACACGGTGAACACCATGGCAGAAGCGGTTTCGCCACTGGTGGAGCAAATTTCCGGTGGCACGGTGCGCCTGCGCATCCTGTCCAATCTAGCCGACTTGCGCCTGGCACGGGCGCGGGTCCGGCTGACAGAGGCGGTGCTGGCAACCAGGGAACGCAGCGGCGCCGAGATCATCGAGGGCATCATCGATGCATACACCTTCGCCGCCATCGATCCCTACCGGGCGGCCACGCACAACAAGGGGATCATGAACGGCATCGACCCGGTCATCGTGGCGACCGGCAACGACTGGCGCGCCGTCGAGGCGGGCGCCCATGCCTACGCCTGCCGCGGCGGACACTACACGTCGCTGACGCATTGGGAAAAGGACAGCAGCGGCGCCCTGGTCGGCACCATTGAAATGCCGATGCCGGTGGGCCTGGTGGGCGGTGCGACTAAGACCCACCCCCTGGCACGCCTGGCCCTGAAGATGCTCGACGTCGATTCAGCCCAGCACCTGGGCGAGATTACCGTTGCCGTGGGCCTGGCGCAGAACCTAGGCGCACTGCGTGCACTGGCCACCGAAGGTATCCAGCGCGGCCATATGGCGCTGCATGCGCGCAACATCGCGTTGGTAGCGGGTGCCGTCGGTGAAGAGGTCGATCGTGTGGCCAAACGCATGGCCGATGAGAAGGACGTGCGCACCGATCGTGCCGTAGCACTGCTGGCCGAACTCAGGGGCCAATAGGCAGCGCAAGGCGCCACCGCGTGGCGCCCCATTCAATACACAGCCAAGAGCTGCCGACGCGCCAGAGCGCCTCAATGCCGGCCAACTTACGGAGACAACCCAATGAAAACAAATGAAGCGCGACTCGCGTCGCGCCTGGTCGAAGTCTGGGGAGACACCGCGGATACCGGCCATCTTGCCTGGTCCATCCTGATTGGCGGCAGCGTCAGCATCGTGGGCTTCCTGGTAGCAAGCCGCCTCCTGGCGGGGCTGGTCGCGACACCGGAGCTGGCGCGCGCCTACGCCATGCTGGCCGGCCTTGCCGGCTGCCTGCTTGCCGGAATCATCTGCGCAATCCTGTTTCGGCCCAAGCGAGAAGTCACCGAAGACGACTCCGGCGACCCGAGCTGGCGCGAGGAAGTCCTCGACAAGCTCGCCGCGGAATCTGGCGGTCTAGGGTCGGTCGCCGACCTGCCCGCCGCCGCCGTGCGCGAGATGCATGAGCTGGAGTTGTTCGAACTCTTCGCATCGCGCGAACGCCATAGTGCGGGGATCGAGCCGATTGGCAACGCCGCTTCCCCGGCAGCGCCTGCAGCGTCCACAGTGCCCATCCAGCCGCAATTCACCGCGACGTGAACGCCTGCCCAAGGATATCGGAGACACATCATGCTTGAATCCGCAATACTGAACCACATCCTCGTTGCCGCGGGCATGGGCCTGGCCGGCGCCATCATCTTCGCCGCCATCGGGCTGATCTCGGGCACCGACGAAACCACCACGCTCGCCCCGCTCACCCTTCTCGTCGTGTTGCTCGGCGTGCCACCCGAAGGGGTCTTCACCTTCTTCCTCGCGGGCGCCGTCGCCAAGCATATGACCCACGCGATTCCGACTGCGCTGCTCGGCATTCCCGGCGACACCATGGCGACGCCCTTGCTGCAGGATGCCAACCACCTGCGCAACCTGGGCGTGCCGCATATCGCCCTGCGCAAGATGATCTCGGGCGCCATCATTGCGGCCTTTGCCGCGGTGCCGCTCGCCGTGCTGTTCGCGGTGCTGCTCGCCCCATTCGGCGCCGCGATCACCAAGGCCGCGCCGTGGATCTTCGTCGTGGCCGCCGTGATCATCGCTTACAGCTCCGCCGGGCGCTGGGCCTCGATTGCCACGCTGGTGCCGTTCGTCGTCGTCATCGTCGCGCTGCAAACGTTCACGGCGAAGTTCGGCGTGAAGCTCAGTATCAGCTACTTCCTGGGCATTGCCATTGGCCCGCTGATTGCGGATTTGTTCTCGGTGATCTCCCCGGCGGACAGCGCGCGCATGCGCCGCGACAAGGTGCGCACGTTCACGCTCGCGCCCGACGTGAAAGGCTGGTCGGGATACTTCCCGAATCCGTTCCGGGTTCTCGACCGCGACCAGACCAAGTGGACGGTAGCGACCGCCGCAGTGTCCAGTGCGACCTTTGTGTTCAGTCCCGTGGCCATGACCGTGGTCCTGGGTGAAATTGTCGGCGCGCGCGTGAAACATGCCTATCATCGCCTGACCACCGTGCTCAGTGCGCGCAACGGCGTGACCGAAGCAACCTATATTGCCGAGGCGCTGATCCCCCTGATCGCCTTTGGCTTGCCGCTGAGCCCCGTAGCGGCCGGCCCTGCCGCGCCGTTGTTCAACGCGCCGCCGGTATTCACTGTCGATGCCGCCTCGGGCCAGACGCATAACCTGCACAACCTCCTGAACCATTGGGAGTTCCTGGGCTACGGGCTTCTCGCCGTCCTGCTGGCCGCGCTGGTCTCCTACCCGTTCGCCATGAACTACGCGCGCAGTGCCGCACTGTTCGTGTCCCGCAGGATCTCCCACGAAGCCATCATCGCCACCTTCGTCGGCCTGATCCTGGTGATCAGCGTTTGGGAGGGCCAGCTTCTTGGCCTGCTGGTCATCCTAACGATGGGGCTGCTGGGTGGACTGCTGTCCAGGACGATCGGGTTCAACACGGGCGTGCAGTTCATGGGCTACTACACGGCGGTGCTGACGGTGCCGGCGTTGCTGAAGCTGATTGGGTGATTCCACGGGCAAAGGACGACCATGACGGAGCATGTAAGGATTGTCGAAGTCGGTCCGCGCGACGGGTTGCAGAACGAACGGCAGGCCGTTGACGTGGAGACGAAGGTCTCCTTGATCGAGCGCCTTGTGGCGGCTGGCGTCACGCATATCGAGGCGGCATCGTTCGTCTCGCCGAAATGGGTTCCGCAAATGGCCGGCAGCGCCGATGTCATGCAGAAAATCAGCCGCCCGCCGCACGTGCAGTTTAGTGCCTTGACGCCAAATCTGAAGGGGCTGGAGGCAGCACTGCGTGCCGGGTGCGACGAGGTCGCGGTCTTCGGAGCGGCGTCCGAAGCGTTCTCGCAGAAGAACATTAACTGTTCCATCGCGGAAAGCCTTGATCGATTTCGCGAGGTAGCAAACGCCGCGATCTCAGGCGGCATCCGGCTTCGCGGCTATGTATCTTGCGTCATGGGGTGCCCTTACGAGGGCAATGTCGATCCGGCGCAAGTCGTCCAGGTCGCGCTTAGACTCCTGGATATGGGATGCCAGGAGATTTCACTGGGCGATACCATCGGGCGTGGGACGCCGAGCGCAACGAAGGCGCTCCTTGACGCCTGTCTGCGCCGAATCCCCGCAACACAACTGGCGGGCCACTACCACGACACTTATGGCATGGCCATCGCGAACATTGCCGCGTCACTTGAGTTTGGTCTGCGCACCTTTGACAGTTCCGTGGCCGGTCTCGGCGGATGCCCATATGCCGTGGGTGCCAGCGGCAACGTGGCAACCGAGGACGTTGTCTACCTGCTGCACGGCTTGGGCTTTGAAACAGGTATCGACTTACACAGGCTTGCGGATACGGGGCGCTTCATCAGCGATGCTGTTGGTCGCACCTCAGCTTCCCGGGTGGCACGCGCACTAGACAAAGGCGGACGGTAGGCATTGCTCCGTGATTGGACTGCCTTTGCGATCAGCATGTTAATTCCCACCAAACCTGATTGGACTGACCATGGATGCTAGCGAAACCAGTTTCACCCACATCAAGCCGATGGATACAGAGTTCACTGAGGGCGGCTTACGAGACTTCTTTGTTTACCGCGATCTCGGAATCGCAAAAGCTACAGGCGGCAAGGTGGTGGCCCAGTTGGTGCGCGCCAATAGAGCGCCAGAGGCAGGAACTGGATGGCACGTCCATGAGGCCGACTTTCATATTGTCTACATGCTGAAAGGATGGGCACGCTTCATGTACGAAGACCAAGAAACATTGGTCTCGGCAGGAGACTGTGTCCACCAACGCCCAGGCATCCGGCACTTCCTGTTTGACTACTCGCTAGACATGGAATACCTGGAAGTGGTGGGGCCTGCCCAATTCACTTCGATTGGAGTGAGCGGCCCTTGCGCCGTGCCCAGCCCCGGGAAATGGAAGCAATCTTAGAAAGCACCCAGCGCTATTCTGGCCGCCGTCCTATCAGAATGGTTCGCCCCCTTTTCGCGGGATCGCGGATGGGTCCTCACTGCCCCTTGTTCTATGGCAGCGTTCAGTGTGAGCTTGCTATTCTGAACCGCCAGTGAGCTTGCCGACGCCCTCAAGTGTCTGATGAGGGTGAGCAAACGGTCATTGACCTTGCGTATTGCGACCGGCCGAAAAGGGTCGAAAACAGGCGCCGGAATTACGGCTTGACCAACATATCCCTGGCGTACTTGAGCCCCATACCATAGCCACCGCCAAAACGCTCAACCAGTCCGCGTGCCCGGTCATAGGTTTCCTTGCGCGTCCAGTCCCTCTGGAACTCGAGCAGGACCTGCAACCAGCTCGTCACCTCCGCGCCTTTGGACCGCATGCGGTCCAGCGCGTAGTGGTGGGAATCGACGGTCGCCCCGCCGCAGGCGTCCGCCACGACAAAGGCCTGATAGCCCTCGGCCAGGCAGCACAGGACCGGGAAGCACACACAGGCCTCCGTCAGCATGCCCGCGAACAGCAGCTTCTTCCTGCCGGTGGCAATCACGGCCTGCCGCGCGGCGTCGTCTTCCCACAGGTTCATGGAGCGCCGGTCGTACACCGGAACGTCGGGCAACAGCTCGCGGATGGCCGGAAACGGAGGACCGCTATACACCTTCGTTGCCGAGGTCGAGAGAATCGCGGGGACGTCGAATGTCCGGGCGGTCTCGACAAGCGCCACCAGGTTATTGAGTAGCTGCTGGCGGTCCATGGACTGCACCGCGAATCCCAGGCCTGCCTGGGGATCCACCAGCACCAATGCACACTCCTGCGGCGAATTGAGTTCGTCCATCTCGCACCTGCCTCAAAAGCTGAAGTTAAGTCTCGGAGCACCCCAAGACATTCAAGCTAGTCGATCGTCGCCGGCTACCCAAGTACGGCCTTCGAGCGCGCGCAGGATCGGGCACTTGTGGCGGCATCGCCGGGGTGCAGTTCGCAGGCGATACCAAACCACGTCATCAACTGTGCCCCGGCCTCTGCCATGGCTGAGTTCGGCCAGTTTCGGTCAGCCGACATTTACCCTGCCGCAGGGCCGATTTGGCAGAGAAGCGGTCGTCCGTGGCGCTTCCGAACAGCATGGGTGCGCTGGATTTTTCGTTAGTCAACCTTGATCTCTGCGGTTGCCGCCAGCGCTTTCCACGCCCGGATATCCCTCTGGATCACCCGTGCAAACTGCTCCGGCGAATTCTTCTCGACCCACAACAGGCCCTGCTGCGCGAAGCTGGCCTGCAATGCCGGCGCCACCATTACCCTGGCGATTTCCTCGTTGAGCCGCAGCACGATCCCGGCCGGCGTATGGGCCGGGACAAAGACGCCATACCAGCCATCGAGATCCAGGTCGAAGCCCTGCTGCTTCAGGGTGCGCACCTCCGGCAGCATGGGCGAGCGCCGCGTGCCGGTCATGGCAACCGGCACCAGCTTGCGGGCCTGGATCAGTGAGAGCGGCGAACGCGCGTCGACGAATGCAATGCTGACAACCCCGCCCTGCAGGTCGGTCAGCAGTTGCCCCATGGTCTTGTAGGGAATATGCCGCATACGCAGGTCGCGCGCGCGGGCAATGGCTTCCATCGCCAGGTGGCCGGTCGAGCCGACGCCCCAGGTGCCGTAGGCAATGTTGGGATGCGCGCGGACGTAGTCGACAAAGCTGGCAAGGTCGCGCACCGGCGTCTCGGCGGTTGCCACCAGCAGCACGCCGCCGGCGCTGACCTGGATCACCGGTGCAAGGTCCTTGTCCGTGTCGTAGGGCATGCCGTCACGCAGCGCCGCATTGATCGCGATCGCGGAAGCGTTGCTGAACAGGATGGTATAGCCGTCCGGCGCTGCCTTGGCCGCCAGGTTGTTGCCGACGATGCCATTGGCGCCGGGCCGGTTTTCGACCACGACCGGTTGCCGCAGCGCGCGAGAGAGCGGCTCGGCGAACACCCTGGCGACGAGGTCGGTGCCCGAACCCGCACCGCCCGGCACGATCATCCGCAATGGGCGCGATGGCCAGGCAGAGGGTGCCGGGGCCTGCGCAAACACGTTTGGCGCGAGACAGGCCGCGATGGCGGCGGGAATTGCGTCCTGTAACCACCTGCGTCGGTTCATCATTGTCTTCCTCGGGGATTGTCCTGCCATGCATTGACCGCGCGCTGCTGCCTGGCGCTGGATCTTGCGCCGCGGCAGCGGCTGTATCGGTCGCCGGTGCTGCTCAGCCGCTCAGCCGCGCCTGGGCGGCGGCTGGAAGCCAACGAAGGCGCGATTCCAGGTGGGACTGATGACAAGCTCGTTCACCGTGGCGCGCGCCGGCAGGGACAGCACAAAGGCCACCGCCGCGGCCACATCCTCCGGCTGCAGCATGCGCGCCAGGTCTTCTGCGGCGGGCGGCGTGGGCCGGTTGATCAGGATCGGCGTGGCGGTCTCGCCGGGATAGATGGCGCAGGCACGGATGCCGTTGGCGCACTCTTCCATCGCCACGGACGTCGTCATCGCCGCCATGGCGTGCTTGCTGGCCCCGTAGGCGGCACCGGTCAGCGCCGAGGCGTAGCGTCCGGCCCACGACGAGATATTGATGATGGTGCCTTCGCCCTGGTCGCGCATGCCGGGGAGCACCGCATGCATGCAGTAGAACGCGCCGTTGAGGTTGATGTCGATGACCTGGTCCCAGTCGGCCGGCGTCAGGCGGGACAGCTTGCGGTTGACCACGTTGATGCCGGCGGCGTTGACCAGGATATCGACGGCGCCAATGCGCTCCTGAAGCTGGCGGCCGGCGGCAGCCACGGCTTCGCGGTCGGCCACGTCCAGCGGCAGCGCGATCACGCGCTCATTGCCGCATTCTGCGGCGAGGCTGGCGACCGCCGCTTCGCTGCGCGCGGAGACCACAACCGTGGCGCCCGCTTGCCACAGCGACAGCGCACAGGCGCGGCCGATGCCGCTGGAGCCGCCGGTGATCCAGGCGGTCTTGCCGTGAAGGGAAAGGATGGGGGCGTTCATTGCGAAAGATTCCTTGGTCTGGGATAGCGGTAAGGGAGACGCTTCAATGCGTGGTCACGCCCATGATCTGGTTGACGTCATAGATCGGCGGGCGCGGATTCTTCGCCCACGCGTCGGTCAGCAGGTAGCGCAGCCGGAAGCTCTCGGGCACGTCGGCCAGGCCCGGCGTGAACAGCCACAGCCGCAGCAGGTGGCGCTTGCGGTCCAGCTCGGGATGGTCCTCGTAGCTGGTGCGCGAGTGCAGGACCACGTAGTTGTTCAGGAACTGCATGTCGCCGGGCGCCAGCTCCATGTCGATGCGAAAGCGCGGGTCCTGCGTGTATTGGTCGAATCTGTCGAGCGCGGCGATGTCCTCGGGCGCCAGCGGCGGCGCGTCGGGGAAGCGCTGCGCCGTATTGATGAAGCTGCGGATGTAGCGGTTGAACAGGCGGCCGTTGTGCCAGCTGAACACATGCGTCATCGTGTACGGCGCCTGGCCCGGCGCTTCCTCGTGCCGGCGGTCGAACGCAAAGGGCTGGTACAGCCGCGCCAGCAGTTCGGGATGCTCGCGCAGCATGGCGTTATGGATTGCCATGGAACTGGCGATGCTGCTCTTGCCGCCGCGGCGCGCAGTGCGCAGGCACAGCAGCCCGACCACGTCGGCGCCATCGGTATGGAACGGCAGCCGATGGCGCGACTGATAGCCGCGCGCCGTCATGTCTGACTTCGGGTCCTTGCCAAGATCCCAGACATGGCCCAGCACGTCGCCGAACGCGTTCTGCGCAACCGCGCGGCCCAGGTGCATGCCGATGCCCCAGTAGATCGTGCCGGCGTCCATCTTGGAATAGCGCTCGACCGGCAGCCCGCGCAGCAGCACCACGCCCAGTCCCCGCTCCAGGCGGTGGCGCAGGTCTTGCAGCTTCGCCCCAAGGCTGCCGAGCGGGAATGTCTCCTTGCTGATCGCCGGCACCGCAAGGCCCAGCGATTTGCAATGCGCCAGCGCCGCGTCCAGCTGCGCGATCTCGTCCGCGCTCAGCCAGACCACCCACTCACTCTCCTTCGCGGCAATGTCGCTGGCTTCCCACGCCGCCGGGGTCTCCACCGCCTTCAGTGCTGCTTGCGCCTGTGCTGTTTCCATTGCTGTCTCCTTGTTGTCGCGGCCATTGCCGGGCCGGTGCAGCCATTGTGCGAAGGCAGCGCGCGCATGACTAATGAAAGTTGATGCGTTTGACCAAACCAAAAGGTAATATCACCGCGGCGATGCCGTGCCGTCACCGGCCACGCCGCGATGAGTCACGCTTTGTTTCTAGGGGTTTTCACCATGGACGCGATCGGTTTTCTGCGCAGCGGACTGAAGCTACGCCATCTCCGTCTGGTCATAGCACTGGAGGAGCACCGGCAGGTCGCGCGGGTCGCGAACGCGATGAACATCACGCAGCCGGCGGTATCGAAGGCGCTGGCCGAGGTCGAGGAAGGCCTGGGCTACCCCTTGTTCGTGCGGCGGCCCCGCGGCATCGAACCGACGCCGCACGGCATGATCTTCGTCAGCTATGCGCAGTCGATCCTGGACGAACTGGACCGCGCCGGCGACGAGCTGCTGGCGCTGGGGCAAGGCGCCTGCGCATCGATTGCGGTCGGCGCCATGCCCGGCTCGACGCTGGCGCTCGCGCCGCGCATCATCGCGCTGGCCAAGGCGCGGATGCCGACGCTGAACATCGCGGTGTACGAGGCGCCGATGGACGTGCTGATGGGCCAGTTGCGCACCGGCCGCCTTGATATCGTGCTGGGGGCGCTGTCGGAGCGCGCTACGGCCGGGGATATCGAGCAGCACCACCTGTATGAGGAAGTGTTGCGCGTGGCGGTCCACCCGGAGCATCCGCTGGCGGCACGCGCGACCGTGGGCTGGCCAGACCTGTCGCCGTACCCGTGGGTCGTGCCGCCGCGCACGGCGCGGCTGCGCCAGAGCCTGGACGCGTCGCTGCGACGCATGAAGGTGGAGGTGCCGGCCAACCATGTCGAGTCGGTATCGGCCGGCCTGGTGCTAGGCCTGCTGGAGGCGATGCAGGCGGTGGCAATGGTGACCGGGCGCCTGGCGCGCACCTATGAAGCGCGCGGCCTCGCCCATGTCCTTCCGCTCGAGATACCGGGCGTGCTGCTGCCGGTGTCCACTTTCACGCTGGCCGGCAAGGCCCCCTCGCCGGCTGTCGAACTGTTCCAGCAGTGCGCGGAACAGGCGGCGGCCGGCTGACTGGCCCGCTATTCCGGCCTGATGCCGTTGATCTTCACCACGTTGGCCCAGGTGGCATAGTCGTTGCGCACCGTGCGCGCGAACTCCTCCGGCGTGGTCAGCGGCGGATCGGCCATCATGTTGAGCTGCTGGAAGCGTGTGGCGAGCGCCGGCGAGCGCAGCGCCTTGTTGATCTCGCGGTTCAGCGTCACGACGATCTCGCGTGGCGTGCCCTTGGGCACGAACAGCCCGTACCAGCCTTCGTTGGTCATCGGGAAGCCCTGCTCGGCCATGGTCGGCACCTCGGGGAACGCGGGCGCGCGGTGCTTGCCGGTGATGCCCAGCGGCCGGATCTTGCCGCTCTTCACCAGCGGCACCGAGGTGGTGATGTCGACGAAGGCGATCTTCAGCACACCGCCCTGCAGGTCGGTCAGGATCGGCGGCACGCCCTTGTAGGGCACATGGGTCAGGTCGATGCCCGCCAGCGTATGCAGCTGTGCCATGGCGAGGTGGCCGCCCGAGCCGATCCCCCAGCTGCCGTAGTCATACTTGCCGGGCCGCGCCTTGATCGTTGCCACGAAGGACTTCATGTCCCTCGCCGGAAAGTCGGGCGTAACCACCAGCAGCACGCCACCCGAGCCGATCTGCGCCACCGGCACCAGGTCCTCGACGATGTTGAATGGCAGCTTCGGCTGGATCGCCTGGTTCATTACGGTGGCCGAGGCGCTCGCCAGCAGCACGGTGTAGCCGTCCGGCTGCGCGCGCACGACGGCATCGACCGACAGCTGCCCGTTGGCGCCGGGCTTGTTGTCGACCACCACGGGTTGCTTCAGCGCCTGCGAGATCTGTTCGGCGAACACGCGTGCCAGCACGTCGGGGCCGCTGCCGCCGGGGCTCGGCACCACCATGCGGATCGGGCGCGAGGGCCAGTTGCCCTGCGCGAGGACGGGGGCGGCTGCCAGCGCGGTGGCGGCCAGGACTGCGAGATGCCATGCACGCTTGCCGCGGCATGTGGGGCTTGATTTCATATTGTCTCCGTAAGCCCACGCCGCTTCTGTGGATGGCGATGCCCGTTTCCAAGATCGCATCGGCGGCGTGTGTGCACCGGGATTTTGCGCACGATCTGGCCGCGAAAACCAATGAAATAAAACCGCGGAAGCATAAGCGATTGGTCATGCCAGCACGACGAACCGTGCGCCCGGCTCAATCGCGGTGCAACGTCAGCCGCGGCCTGCGGCGCTCCCCAACGCGCACGGTGCCGGGCGCGACACCCTGCCAGCGGTGGAAGGCCTTGTTGAAGCCGGCCTGCGTCTTGAAGCCCAGCGCCCGCGCGACATCGCCAAGCGGCATGTCGGTGTTGCCCAGCAGCCGCCGCGCCAGCGCTTCGCGCTCTTCATCCAGCAGTTGCGCGAACGAGGTGCCGTGGTCCTGCAGGTGGCGATGCAGCGTAAAGCGATGCACCGCGAACAGCGAGGCCAGCCGCGGCGCGGTGCATTCGCCCAGCAGCATCAGGTCGCGGATCGCCTGGCGGGCCTGGCCCAGGAAATCCGGCGCGACATGCGATTCCAGCTCGCTCAGGTAGCGCACCACCGAGGATTCGACCGCCTCGTCCGCCACGCCGCAGCGCTGCTCCAGCGTACCGGCCGGGAACACGAATTCGTCGCGCGGCTGGCCGAAGCGCACATCGGGGCCGAAGTGCGCGACGAACGGCGCCAGCTCCGGCGGCGGCGGACGCGACAGCGAGACCGCCGCGGGCAACCAGGACCTGCCGAGCATCAGCCGGAACATCTGCAGGTTGGCCGCGAGATAGGCGGTCAGCAGGTCGTCGCGGCCCGCGCAGGCGCCGTCGATCTCGACCGAGAAGACCGCATAGCCTTCGCGCACGGTCAGCGCCGTGTCGATGCCCCGGTACCAGATGCGCCCGTAGCGCAGCAGGCCATCCACCGCGTCGCGCACATTGCGCGACGACAGCAGCAGCAGGCGCAGCGGCCCGGCGTTTTCCATATTGGCGCGCGCGCCGACCTGCACTGCGAAGTGGGGCCGGCCCGAGGTGGCGGCCGCATCGGCCAGGATGCGCCCGCACAGCGTCAGCGCCAGAGGCGCCATGGGCTCTTCCAGCGACGCCGGGCCGATGCCATAGCGGCCCAGCAGCGGCCAGGGGTCGGCGCCCTGCGCCCGCAGCACCTCGACCACCCGTGCAAGCGTGCCGACCGGGACCGAACGGTTCTCGGGCTTCATGGTTCGGGTTTTCACCAGCTGTGACAAACGGATAGGAAATAGTGACAGCAGGATAAACGCAGCATGCGTCCGGCGTCCAGAATACCTGCACCGCCCCCATGCAAAGGGCTTCACCACAAGGAGACTATCCATGCATTTTCTCGACGACAGCCTGCTCCCCGAAAACCAGGAAAAACTGGTGATCCAGGTCGCGCCCTACGGCCCGCAGTGGCTGCCCTCCGACTCCGACGACATCCCGGTGAGCATGGACGCACAGATCCAGAAGGCCGTCGATTGCTACAACGCCGGCGCCACCGTGCTGCATGTGCATGTGCGCGAGTCGGATGGCAAGGGTTCCAAGCGCCTGTCGATGTTCAACGAGATGCTGGCGCGGCTGCGCGAAGCCGTGCCCGACATGGTGCTGCAGGTCGGCGGCTCGATCTCGTTCGCGCCCGAAGGCGAAGGCAAGGCCGCCGAGTGGCTGGACTACGACACCCGCCACATGCTGGCGGAACTCGATCCGAAGCCTGACCAGGTCACCATCGCGATCAACACCAGCCAGATGAATATCTGCGAGATGCTGAGCGCCGACGACGTGCAGGGCACCATCCTCGAGAAGCCCGAGTACCTCAAGGCCTACAGCGAGATGGTGGTGGACTCCAAGCCGTCGTTCTTCATCGAACACCTGGAGCGCCTGAGCAAGGCCGGCATCCAGCCGCACTTCATGCTCGGCCACGTGGCGCAGCTGGAGACGGTCGAGCGCCTGATCCGCAAGGGCCAGTACCGCGGCCCGCTGATCCTGAACTACGTCGCCATCGGCGGCGGCGCTGCGGGCCTGCACCCGGCCGACATGATCGAGTTCGCCCGCCGCACGCCCGACGGCGCGGTGCTGACCATCGAAAGCGCGATGCGCGCGGTGCTGCCGATGAACGCGATGGCGATTGCGCTGGGCCTGCATGTGCGCGTGGGCATCGAGGACAACCTGTGGGGCCGCAAGGGCGAACGCATGACCTCGGTGCAGCAGATCGAGCAGACCGTGCGCCTGGCGCGCGAGCTTGGCCGCGATGTCGCCAACGGCAAGGAAGCGCGCCGCATCTACAAGATCGACGAGTGGTACGACAGCGCGGACGAGACCATCCGCCAGCTCGGCATGGCGCCGAACCGCAAGCCGGGGCAACGCGGCTTCACGGTGCCGGGCAGCGTCTGAGCGCCGTCATCCGCCGCGGCATGCGCGTTGCTTTGGCCGCGCGTGCCGCGGCTTCCGAACACAGCCCCCTGCGGCAACCGAGCAACCGATCATGAAACTGACCAACAAGATCGCCGTGGTGACCGGCGTCGGCCCCGGCCTCGGCCAGGGCATCGCCGTGGCGCTGGCGCGCGCCGGCGCCGACCTGGTGATCTGCGACATCGACCCCGCATCGCTGGCCAGCGCGCGCGAGGCGGTCCTCGCCGAAGGCCGCCGCTGCCTGTCCGTCGTGTGCGACGTATCGTCGAGCCAGCAAGTGGCCGACATGTTCGCGCAGGCGCGCGAGACCTTCGGCACCGTCCATGTCCTCGTCAACAACGCCGCGCTGACGCCCAACCGCCCGGTGGACACCGAGCGCCGCAACCAGCTCTATGCGTACCTGCAGACGCCGGTGCCGCGCGGCTCGCTCGGTTTCACCAGCGAGATCACCGACGAGGAATGGCTGCGCTACTGGGGCGTGAACGTGCATGGCACCTTCTACTGCACCCGCGAGGCGCTGCGGCTGATGCAGCCGCAGCGCTATGGCCGTATCGTCAATATCGCGTCGATTGCCGGGATCTCGTCCCGCAGCGCGCACAGCCCGCACTACAGCGCCACCAAGGGCGCGGTGGTCGCCTTCACCCGCTCCGTGGCGCTGGAAGTCGCCGGCGCCAACATCTACGTCAACGCGATGGCCCCCGGCGGTGTCGCCACGCCCGCCTTCAACGAATACCTGGAAAAGATCGGCGCGGACGGCCGCAACCGGCTCTGGCAAAGCTGCCCGGCGGGCCGCTTCGGCACCGTCGAGGAATACGCCGCGACCGTGCTGCACCTCGCCAGCGACGAGCACTACCTGGTCGGCCAGGTCATCAGTCCCAACGGCGGCTCGGCCATCTGAGCCCTGCCAAACGCCCCGACAACAATGCAACAGAACCTCTTTCCCCACTACAAGGCGCTGCGCGATACCGGCGCGCTCGGCAGCGAACTCGATCCGCTGACCGATTGGGATCCCAAGTGGATTGCCAACTGGGTCGCGCTGGCGCGCGATGCGCAGGCCGAAGGCATGCTCGACCCCAAGCTGGTGGCGCTGATCCGCCTGAATCTCGACGTCACCGCCACGCACCTGTACAAGCCGGGCGTATCGCGCCACGTGCGCGAGGCGATCCGGCTGGGCGCCACCCGCGCCGAAGTCCTTGAAGTCTTCAAGCTGGCCAGCGTGGTCGGCATCCATGCCTGCGCGGTCGGCGTGCCGGCACTGGCCGAGGAACTGGCGCGCGCCGGCATCCCGGATGAGCCCGCCGTTGCGTCAGTTACGCCAGGCGCGACGCCGGTGTGCGACGCGGTGCGCGCCAACGGCATGTTCAACCCGCTGTGGGAAACACTGTACCGCTGGGATCCGCAGTACCTGGAGAAATTCCTGGCGATGGGCTTCGGCCTGTGGACAGACAACATCCTGCCGCCGCTGTGGATCGAGTTCCTCTGCATCGCCGGCGATGCCGCGATCACCCACATGTACGGCCACGGCACCCAGCGGCATATCGAAGCCGCGCTGCGCCTCGGCGCCACGCGCGCGCAGATCCTGGCCGTGCTGAAGATCGTCAGCCTGCAAGGCATCGAGGCCTGCGAACTCGCGGTACCGATGCTGGAGCATGCCATGCGGGAAACCGCAGCCTGACCCCGCGGCCGGCTAGCTCCCCTCTCCCATGCATGGGAGAGGGGAGACAACACACGCAACGCCCAGGAGTACGTAGTGCAACCACTCGCCCCCGCCTCAGGCATCACCGCGGCGCTGCCGCAGGATGCCAGTTCGCTTGCCGCCCTCTACCGCAAGATCACGTGGCGGCTGCTGCCGTTCCTGTTCGCGGCCTATGTGCTGAACACGATCGACCGCATCAATATCTCGTTCGCCAAGCTGCGCATGGCCAGCGACCTGGGTCTCTCGGATGCGGCCTATGGCATCGGCGCGGCGGCATTCTTTGCCGGGTACATCCTGTTCGAGGTGCCCAGCAACCTGTATATGCAGAAGACCGGGGCGCGCCGGACCATCACGCGCATCCTGCTGCTGTGGGGGCTGGCAACCGTTGCCACCAGCCAGGTCAGTTCGCCCGAGGCCCTCTACGTCGCGCGCTTCCTGCTGGGCGTGGCCGAAGCCGGCTTCTTTCCCGGCGTCATCCTGTACCTGACCTACTGGTTCCCCGCGCAGCGGCGTGGACGGATCACTTCGCTGTTCCTGATGTCGGGCACGTTCGCCGGGATGATCAGCGGTCCGCTGGCGGCAGCGATCATGCTGCACCTGGACGGATGGCTGGGGCTGCGCGACTGGCAGGCGCTGTTCGTGGTGGAAGGCCTTCCGGCGATGCTGCTGGGCCTGGTGGCCTGGCGCTACCTCGACGACCGCCCCGCCCAGGCAAAGTGGCTCACGCCCGCGGAAAAGGCCATGCTCGCGAGCGACCTCGGCAAGGAAATCCAGGCGCGCCAACACGGCGGCATCCTGGCGCTGCTCAGGGATCCACGCATCTATGTCATCGGCCTCGCTTTCCTTTCGATCTATGCCTGCACCAACACCATCGCCTACTGGATGCCGACGCTGATCCAGGGCTTCGGTGAGGCGCATGTGGCGCGCATCGGCTGGATCTCCACGCTGCCCTATGTACTCGGGCTGGTGACGATGTACCTGCTGGCGCGCAGCTCCGACCGCCGCCTGGAACGGCGCTGGCACGTGGCCGGCTGCCTGCTGGTTGCCGCCGCCTGCTTCGTGCTGATGGGCCTCGCGCGCGGCGAACTGGTGCCAGCGGTGGCGTGCATGACGGTCGGCGCCGCCGCGTGCCTGGCCGCGCTGCCGGTGTTCTGGACGATTCCGCCGGCGTACCTGGGCGGCCAGCAGGCGCCTGCCGGCATCGCACTGGTCAGCAGCCTGGGCGGCGTGGCGGCCTTGATCAGCCCGATCGCGGTAGGCGCGATCAAGACCCGCACCGGCGACCTCTATCTTGCATTCGACCTGCTGGCGATGCTGCTGGCAGCGGGAGCCGTCACGCTATTGCTTGCGCTGCCGGCCCGGCTGCTGGAATTCGGCAGCGGATCTCGCGAAAGGGGCCACGAAGTCAAAGTTATAACCACCGAAGACGCTTGAGCTAGAATTCCATGGCCCGCGCCTCCCCTCACTTTCCCCACGATGAATCCCGGACCGCATGACGTCCTGAGCCGGATCCTTTCCGCATGCAAGGCTGAACGCGCCGTGACGGCAAGCTTCCGGCTCCACGCACCGTGGGCATTGCACTCGGCCGGCACCGAGGGGGCGCTAATCCGCATGTGTACCGGACCCGGATACTGGATCTGCACCGATGGCGGCACACCTGTCGAGATCGCTCCACGCGATATTGTCATGCTGCCGCGCGGCACTCCGCATACGGTCTCATCGACACGCGACCCAGGCGATCGCGTCGTGCCCTTCGCCGATCTGATGAAGGCGCACATGATTGGCAGCCATGGCGACCATCCGATCGAACTGACATATGGCGCGGATAGCAAGGGCAGCTTGGACACCCCACCCACGCAACTGTTCTCCCTGCACCTGTGGATGCCCGCGCTGGACGTCGGCACCATCCCGGCGGAATTGCCACGGGTGATCGTGCTGCGTGCCGATGAACTGGCGCTGGCGCACACGCTTGCAAACACGATGGAACTGCTGGTGCAGGACTCGCTGGCCCAGCGCCCGGGCTGGCAGTTGTCAGCGGCACGCATGGGCGACCTGCTGCTCGTGCATATCCTGGGCGAGTATCTGCGCACGCCCGCGGCCATGCGTCAGGGCAGGCCAAACGTCCTTGACGACCCCGGCATCGCGCGCGCTGTTGCCGCCATGCAGGAAGAGCCGCAACGGGACTGGAGCATCGCTCAGCTCGCTGCTGTGGCGTACCTATCGCGCACGGTATTCGTCGAGCGCTTTCGTGCGTTGCTAGGCGTGCCGCCGATGCAGTACCTGAGCGCGTATCGCATGAACCTGGCTGCCGAACGGCTGCGCGAGCCGCGCACACGGATTGCCGATGTCGCCGAAGCCACGGGCTACACCTCCGAAAAGGCATTCTCACGCGCGTTCCAGCGCTGGATTGGCGTGTCGCCCGGTCAATATCAGCGCGACGCATCGGCGCCCTGACGCTTCTGCGCGCTGCTGATCCGGACGATCGGTGCCCGAATCCGGCGTTATGGAGGTTGAGTCTGGCAGGGCGACTGCCCAATAATTCCGCTCAAATTTCGCTCAATCGCCCGCGCTGGCGAACAAGGAGACTTGGGCATGAAGCAGGTGGAACACGCACTGGTCGTGGGAGGTGGCATCGCCGGCTGTGCGGCGGCCATTGCGCTGGCACAGGCCGGTGTGCGAGTGACGATGCTGGAAAGGCAGCAGGAATGGAAATTCCAGAGCTCCGGCATCTTCATCTATCACAACGGCCTTGCGGCGCTCGGCAGCCTCGGGGTACTTCCGCAGATTGTGTCGAGTGGCTTTGCCATTGCTGATGGCCGGAATATTTACCTGGACGAACGCGGCGAACCGATCACCGATACGTACTATCCGTCCCGGCTCCGGGACATTCCGCCGATCGTCGGCATTCGTCGGGCCGAGATGCATCGCATCCTCGCCAGCCGACTCGATTTGCTGCGCGTCGATATCCGTCTGGGCACTACTGCCGTCCGTATCGATCAGAACACGGCAGAACACGTCACCGTCACGCTTTCCGATGGCACCACGGGCCAGTATGACCTCGTGGTCGGGGCAGACGGCATACGCTCGGAGATCCGCCGTCTCGTCGCAGGCCCGCTGGAGCCGGTCTACACCGGACTGGGCGTCTGGCGTAGCGTGCACACGCGACCGAAGGACCTCACCGCGAAGATCATGATGATGGGTGTCGGCAAGAGGCTCGGCATCATGCCGATCAGCGATGACCAACTGTACCTGTTCGGCACACTGCCCGAACCCGCCGGGCAATGGTATGAGCGCGCCGACTGGCCGGCGCTGATGCAAGCCCGCTTTGCGGAGTTCGATGGACCGGCGCGCCAGTTCCTGGACGCGCTCTCGGCCGACGCCGAAGTTCTCTACACCGCCGTGGAGGAAGTTGCCGCCCCGCTGCCCTGGCACCGTGGCCGTGTGATCATGATCGGCGACGCCGCCCACGCCTCCACGCCCTTCATGGGACAAGGCGGCGCGATGGCGCTCGAAGACGCAGTGCTGCTGGCGGAGATGCTGTCGCGTGACGTCGACGTGGAGAGTGCGCTGCGAGCCTTTGGGGAGGCACGCTTTCCCCTGTGCAAGTTCGTGCAGGACACTTCGCGTAAAGTCGGCGAGGCTGGAGCGCAGGAAGACGTCGACATCGTCAGGGCACGTAACGAAACGATGCAGCGCACCGCGCAGCAACAGGTGGACGACTTCTACGCGCGGATGGATGTGCTACGCCGTCAATTGCCCTTGGCGCAGAGCGCCTGACAGGCGGGGTACAAGCGCGCCTCCCTCGCGCGCAGACGCGAGCTTCTCGACGCCATCACGATAGTGGTCGACGAATTCGACCGCCCGTCGAGCCCTTCCCGACGCCCCTAAAAGAAAAATTGCGAATCGTCTGATCGCGATCCCCACTGGAAAGGCAAAAACTAGAGCCATCACCGAAACAAGGTGATCGGGAGTCGAAACCCGCTATTCTCTCTGACGGATGGTCGCTCATGCGACCATCCCCACACGCACGCGTGCGTCGCTTCACTATGGCGGGCCGGGCGGGGCAGCCGACAAGGCTGGCCGGTGTTCGTCAGAGAGCCGGTATTTCGACCCTCGCTGCCAGGCCCGCCACCCTCTGCCGTTTGCATCAGGCGGGTCTCCCAACCTTCTTCAGGAGAACGCAATGCAAGAGAAACCCCATCCGCAGCACGAAACCATCTTCATCGGCATTCCGGCAGAAGCCCTGGAATCGCTCGACCGGATCCAGGCCGGCCTGGGTAGCGTCCTGTCGCTGCTCGAAGTGGAAAGCGAACGGTCAGAGGGATGCCACGGCGTCCATTGCCTGCTGGCAATGATCAAGATGCAGGTGGATCAGATCGCAGAGGCGTTGCAGCCTGAAGCTGAGTCGTTATGACACCGGGTCATCCGTCTCTTCCCCTGCCGCGGCCCCGTCTTCGCGCAGCCAGACGATAGATTCCGCGCCCTGCCCGACGGTGCTTTCCATCCGGCCATAGCGCTCGACCAGCGCGTAGCTGATGGACCGGCCGAGGCCGGTCCATCACTCGGCCAATATTTTCGCTGTGCCCTGAAAGACGCTTCACTGTAGAGACCTCTACAGCATTGAAATACCCGCTATAGGCTTCTACCATGCGCCCATGACCGCAACCACTCAATCCTGGGCGCTGCTGATCGTCACGCTTCCCACGTCCGGCGCCACCGCGCGCATGCGGATCTGGCGTGCGATCAAGAGTATGGGTTGCGCCGCGCTGCGTGACGGTGCTTATCTTTTGCCCGGGGGCGTGGAGCAGGTCGGCCAATTGCGCCAGCTGGCTGACGAAACCCGGCACGAAAACGGACAAGCCTGGCTTCTGCAAGTCAGTGCCGGAACTCCGGACGAAGAGATCGCGTTCCGCGCCTTGTTCGACCGCAGCGCTCACTATGACGAACTGCAAGCTGCGCTGGCCGAAGCGCTTGAGGTGCTCTCCGACCAGAACGGCGCCGAACTGAATCGACTGCTGCGCCGCCACGAGCGCGCCTATGAAGCGATCCGCCGGATCGACTTTTTTCCTAATGAGACATCGCGCCGCGCAGAAGCCGGCTGGAATGATTTCAGCCGGGCCATCGAGGCAATTCAGTCGCCGGGCGAGCCCCAGCCCCTCACCCGTACGATTCCGCGCCGGGATGCCGCGCAATATCAGGGGCGGCGCTGGGCCACGCGCCGCCATCTGTGGGCGGACCGCGTGGCCAGCGCCTGGCTGATCCGGCGCTTCATCGATCCCCATGCACGGTTCCTCTGGCTGGAAAGCCCCGGAGATTGCCCGGACGATGCACTGGGCTTCGACTTCGACGGGGCGACCTTTACCCATGTGGGCGATCGCGTTTCCTTTGAAGTGCTGCTGGCGAGTTTTGGCCTCGAGGCTGACCGGGGACTCGGCCGGCTTGCCAGAATGGTCCATGCACTGGACATCGGCGGGATCTCGGTGCCGGAGGCCAGCGGCTTCGAAGCCGTGCTGGCCGGCGCGCGAACGCGGCTGCAGGATGACGACGCGTTGCTGGCGGAGATCAGCTCGGTGCTGGATTCGCTCTACGCGCATTTTTCAGCCAACAAAAGACCCTGAATCAATCCTTCCAAAACCATGGCACCGCAGCAACGCCCCGACCATCCCGCCTATACCCTCTGGCAGCTGGTGGCCTATTTCCTCCGCTTGGGGACCTTTGGCTTCGGCGGCCCGGTAGCACTGGCCGGCTATATGCACCGCGACCTGGTGGAGCGGCGTGGCTGGATTACAGATGGCGACTACAAGGAGGGCCTTGCGCTGGCGCAGCTGGCACCGGGCCCGCTGGCCGCGCAACTGGCCATCTATCTCGGCTACGTGCATTACCGCATCCGGGGTGCAACGCTGGTCGGCCTGGCATTCGTGCTGCCGTCCTTTCTCATGGTGCTGGGATTGGGCTGGGCCTATGTCCGCTTTGGCGGACTGACCTGGATGCAGTCCGTGTTCTATGGGGTGGGCGCCGCCGTCATCGGCATCATTGCCATCAGCGCATATAAGCTGACCACCAAGAGCGTGGGCCGCGACAAGCTGTTGTGGGCGATCTACCTGACGCTGGCTGCCGTGACCGTCATCACGGAATCCGAGATCGCCTGGCTGTTTCTCGCCGCCGGCGTACTGGTCTGGTTCTGGCGTGCGCCCCCGAAGTGGTTGCGCCAAAGCGGCGCCAATGCGATGGCGGCCACGCAGATGCCGGCCGCAAGCGGGCTGTTCAGCGCGCTGGACTGGCCGCTGCTGTCACAGCTCGGCGTGTTCTTTGCCAAGGCGGGCGCCTTTGTCTTCGGCTCCGGCCTCGCGATCGTGCCGTTTCTCTACGGCGGCGTGGTAACGGAATACCAATGGCTCAACGAAAAGCAATTCGTCGATGCGGTGGCCGTCGCCATGATCACCCCCGGCCCCGTGGTCATCACGGTGGGATTCATCGGCTACCTGGTGGCCGGACTGCCGGGGGCCTGTGTGGCGGCATTGGCTACCTTCCTGCCGTGCTACCTGTTCACGGTACTGCCCGCCCCCTACTTCAAGAAATACGGGAAGCTTCCCGCCATCCTCGCCTTTGTCGACGGCGTCACGGCGGCAGCGATTGGCGCAATTTCCGGCGCCGTGATCGTGCTGGCGAAACGTTCGATCGTCGATGGCCCCACCCTGCTGCTGGCGCTGGTCACGGTCGCACTATTGCTGAAGTTCAAAAAGCTGCCTGAGCCGGTCATCATCACCGGCGCCGCATTGATCGGCCTGGCCGTTTATCCAATACTGCACCGCTGAGCCCCTGACAAGCAGCCTGCCGCAAACCCTGTCAACTCACGCCGCCGCTCATCACCCGTCCGGCGCCAATTGTTGCGGTTCGCTCAACATACTGAAGGCCGTCGCGACGCTACTGGCAATCGCTCCCGCTGCCTAGAATCGGTTGCAACGATGGTCGCACGGAACGCGCGACAGTCGAGAAGGATGTCCGCGCAACGCAGCGGAACATGCCTGCCGCCGAGTGCGGCTTCCCCCCCACTGACAGGACTCCCGATGATGAGCGAAACAACCCGCAATGTGCAGCCGGTTACCGCCAACCTTGGCAAGGATGGTGCCGGCGAACTCGTGCCCTCCCGCTACGCCGTGCGCGTGGGTGACGTCGATGTCGTGCTGATCAGCGATGGCATTCTTCCGCTGCCGGCCTCGACCATGTCCACCAACGTAAGCCAGGCCGACCGCAACGCCTGGTGCGATGGCCGCTTCCTGCAACGCGACACCTTCGACTGGGCGCTGAATATCGCGCTGGTGCGCAGCGGCGAACGCCTGATCCTGATCGACTCGGGCGTTGGCGACGGCTTCGAATATTTCACGCGCGCCGGTCGGTCAGTGATGCGCCTGGAATCGGCGGGTATCGACCTGGCCGCGATCACCGATATCGTGATCACGCATATGCATATGGACCACGTCGGCGGGCTGAACGTCGATGGCGTCAAGGCCAAGCTGCGTCCGGACGTACGCATTCACGTGGCGGCCGCGGAAGTGGAGTTCTGGAAAAATCCGGACTTCAGCAAGACGGTAATGCCGGAGGCGGTGCCTCCCGCGCTCCGCAAGGCGGCGGCAAAGTTTGCGCAACGCTACAGCGAGAACATCGTGCAGTTCGACCAGACCGTGGAAATCGCTGCGGGTGTGTCGGCGCGCGTGACGGGCGGGCACACGCCGGGGCACTGCGTCGTGGACGTGGCATCGAACGGCGAGAAACTGACGTTCGTCGGCGACGCGATCTTCGAAGTCGGCTTCGAGCGGCCCGACTGGCAGAATGGCTTCGAGCACGATCCCGAAGGCGCCACGGACGTGCGTATCGCGCTGCTCAACGAAGCCGCGGCAACCGGTTCCCTGCTGGCCGCGGCGCATGTCGCGTTCCCGTCCATCGGGCATGTTGCGAAGCATGGAGAAAGCTTCCGGTTCGTGCCGGTGCAATGGGATTACTGATTGACGAGCGCGGAAGCAAAAAAGCCCGTCGCACCGGCGACGGGCCTTTTGTTCTTCAAACCCGGCAATCATGCAGAGGCGTTACCCGTTTCGCGAGCCAGACGGCGCCATTGCCCCGGCGTCATTCCCATCGTTTCCGTGAACGCTCGCCGGAACGCAGCCACGGACCGATACCCGACCGAATCCGCCACGGCCTCTGTGGTCATCGCCGGTTTCTTCAGCGCGTTGGCGGCCAGGCTCATCCTGATATCCGTCAGCAATTCGATGGCCGAACGTCCGAGCTTGTCCTGGAAGTGCCGCATGAAGGTGGCGCGTGACATGCTGCACAAGTCGGCCAGATCCGGCAAAGTCCAGGGGCGCGCCGGATCGGCGAACATGGCCGAAATGGCGGGCGCCAGCCGTGGATGGCCGACAAGCGCCAACAAGCCTGCGGGGGCCTGCGCGGATTCGCTGGCGGCGCGCAGTACCAACGTGAACAGCGCCGAGGTAAGCGCGTTAAGCATGGCGCATCCGCCCAGTTTGTCGCCGGTGGACTCCATGCGCATCAGTTCCAGCAGGCCGGCCAGGTGATGCGAAGCGGATGACATGGCCTCTTCGCGATGGACGTCCATCGCACGTACCACCAGGTTCGTGGGCAGATAACTGCGAATCAGCCGATCATGGGGCGGCTCGATGAGAAATCGCCCGCATAACAGGTCCAGCTGCTCGCCTGGGCCATCATTCTGGCTGAGCATCCATCCTGCAGCACCGTGGCGATTGTGGGTACGACCCGGCTGCTGTCCACTGCCATCGTGCAGTACGTGGGCCGACCCGTGAGGCAATAGCACGATATCTCCTGCCACCAGTTCCAGCGTCGTCTGCGTCTGCGGATTCTCGACCATCGCCCGGCCCTTGAGCACGACGTGGTACGGAATCTCGTGCGCCGCGGACTGAGGCCAGGCCACCCGCCATGGCGCACCATAGACGCAACGGACCTCCAGCCGCCCGGTGACGGTGATCATTTGCAGCAGTTGGCTCAGCCAGTCAACTTGGGACATTGGATCTCGGGAACCTGGAACGATCAAGCATCTTATGGCAATTGCACAGCGGTCTCTCGCTCTTCGGTATCCCGGGAATCTTTCCCGGGTACCTCCAGGCTTGGGCATGGTGCTCGCATCGACCGGAGACGAATCGATGCGAGCGGATCGCGTCAGACCGAGCCGGCCGGCGCAACGGCAGGAAAGTCCTTCTCGGGATCAAACACGTTATTGATGAAGTTGGTCAGGGAAAACATGGCAACCAGCGCGACGATTTCCATGATGTTCGCATCCGTGTAGCCAGCATCGCGGACGGCTTTGAAATCGGCGTCAGTGACGTTGCCGCGGGTCTCGATGACTTTGCGCGCAAACTGGACCGCCGCGTCGCGCTTCGGGTCGGTGGCATGGCCCCTGCGGGCCAGAATGATTTCATCGGCGGCCAGCCTGGCCATATGCTCGGCGGTAAAGCTGTGAACCGTCAGGCAGTAATTGCAGCCGTTCACTTCGGAGACGGCGAGGCCGATGCTGTCACGCGTCTTCACGTCGAGCGCCTTGCTCAAGGAGCCCAGCAGGGTGGCCCATGCGTTGAACGCGATCGGACTTTGGGCGAAGGTCGCCATCATGTTCGGGGTAAATCCTAGGTTCCTGGTGAACGCATCGAGGGTCGGTTTCGATTCGGCCGGCACTTGCTCCGGCTTCAGGGCATCAGTTCTTGGCATCGTAGTCTCTGTAAGGTACTGGCTTTACTGTTTGGGAAAATCCATGTGCGGCGGCGGACCGCTTATAGCAGGTCCAACACATCGGCCACCGGCAGGCGCGGCTTCTGCGGCCAGTTTCCGGTGCGCTCCGCGCCTACGGACAACAGCATGACCGGCACTTCGTTCCTGGCCAGTCCAAACTCGCGGTGCACTGCTTCAGCATCGAAGCCAATCATCGGCGTCGAACCCAGGCCTAGCGAGCGCGCGGCGTAGATCATCGCCGCCGCGCCAAAGGTGCCGCTGCGTACGGCCTCGTCCCGCTGGCGCTGCGGGTAATCCATGTACAGGTTGCGTGCGGGAATTTCCCATTCCGGCACCATTTCCGCCGGCATGACGCCCGCCTCCACCAGCGGCGCCAGGCGATCCGGTATTACGCTCGAATCGGCCAATTGACCACAGACGATGAAAGTCACGGCAGCTTCGGTGATCGGGGGCTGGTTCCAGGCGATCGGGCTGAGCCGTGCCTTGGCCTCGGCGGAACGTACGGCGATGAAACGCCAGTTCTGCATGTGGAAGGATGTCGGCGCGCTGGTACCGATTCGTACCAGCGCGCGAATTTCGTCGTCGCTCAAGGCGGCGGCGGGATCGTAGTACTTGGCCGCGCTACGGCTCAAGATACATTCGATGACTGCATTGGTCCGGCTGATTTCCTGGGTCATGGAGGGCTCTCATCAGGTGGTTGGGAGCCTCCACTTTAGGTGTAGCCAATGCTCATTTCGAGACTCAATCTGCTCAAAAATATGCCCAAAAGGATCAAATCCGCAACTACTGCGCAGCGCCCTGTTTCCGCACGGCATGCGCTTCCGTAACCTCCCGCTGCGCCGCAGCCATTTTCTGTGGCCAGGTACTTTTGATATAGGCCAGCACGGCGACGATGTCGTCGTCGGACAGCGATTGCCCGAACGCCGGCATATCGCTGACATACCCCTCCGGAGCCGTCACCCCGGCTACCAGCCCATTCTTGGTAATCGCAAATAACACGGCGTCGGGATGATGCCAGGTATGGCCGGACGCATCATGCGGGGGTGCTGGCATCCGGCCGTTCGGTAGGCGTTCGCGCCAGTTGGGCTGGCCCTCCAGGTTGGCGCCATGGCATGCAGCGCATTGCTGTGCGTAGATCTTGCGACCCTGCGCGACGCTGACCGCGTCGGTGGCATCGATGCGCAGCTGCCGCATATCGCCTGTCTTGCTGGCATTGGATGGCGTATCGAGATACCGCCTGGTCTGCAGTGCAACGGCAGTGGCAATCACACCACCGAGCACAAGCAGCGCCACGATCCGCCAGCGGGGCTTGCCTGATTTGTTCATGTCGCG
Source organism: Cupriavidus sp. WGlv3 (assembly GCF_023952475.1). Taxonomy (GTDB): domain Bacteria; phylum Pseudomonadota; class Gammaproteobacteria; order Burkholderiales; family Burkholderiaceae; genus Cupriavidus; species Cupriavidus phytorum. The sequence goes on along the minus strand of NZ_JALHRX010000004.1, from coordinate 225,706 downwards.
CCTGGACCAATAAGCTTCATCACTACACCTGACTCCTGACAAAAACTAGGGTCACCCCGTATCCACCCGTATCCGCCTTACGAAGCAGCGTTCCTGAGACGCAGCGCATTGGCGATGACCGAGGCCGAACTCAGGCTCATCGCCAGCGCAGCAATCATCGGCGACAGCAACAGGCCGGTCACGGGATACAACACGCCGGCCGCCAGCGGCACGCCGAGGGCGTTGTAAATGAACGCAAAACCGAGATTCTGCTTCATGTTTCGAATGGTCGCGTGCGACAGTTGGCGGGCGCGGGCAATGCCGCGTAAATCCCCCTTGACCAGCGTAACCTGGGCGCTGTTCATCGCGACGTCGGTGCCGGTGCCCATGGCGATACCCACATCGGCCTTCGCCAGCGCCGGCGCGTCATTGATGCCGTCGCCGGCCATGGCGACCACCGCGCCGGACTGCTGCAGGGAACTGACAAGTTCGAGCTTGTCGGCCGGCTTGACCTCGCCGTGGAATTCGTCCACGCCAAGTTTTGCGGCCACGGCCCTGGCGGTTGCGATGCCGTCTCCGGTCGCCATGACGACACGGATGCCTTCATCCCGAAGACGCGCCAGCGCCTCGGGCGTGGTGGTCTTGACCGGGTCGGAGACGGCGAGCAGGCCCGCAAGCTTGCTGTCGACGGCGAGATACATGACGCTGGCGCCTTGCCCACGCAATGCGTCCGCCTGCGCAACCAGCGCTTCGGTGGCAACGCCCTCGGCTTCCATGAGCGCGGTGTTTCCGATCGCGATCTTCCTGCCGCCCAACGTGCCCCTTACGCCAATCCCCGAACTCGACTCGAAGCTTTCCGGCTTGTCCAGCGGCAGGCCTCGACTACGGGCTGCGTCGACGATCGCGGCGGCAAGTGGGTGTTCGCTGCCTTGATCCACGCTGGCAGCCAGCCGCAGCACGTCTTCCTCGGTAAAGCCATTGGCGCCGATCGCGCGCTCGAATACCGGCCTGCCTTCGGTAAGCGTCCCGGTCTTATCTACAATCAGGGTATCGACCTTGCGCAGGTTCTCGATTGCCGCGGCGTCGCGGAATAGCACGCCGCCGGACGCCCCCTTCCCGCTTGCCACCATGATCGACATCGGCGTAGCCAGGCCCAGCGCGCAAGGACAGGCGATGATCAGCACGGCGACGGCATTGATCAGGCCGAACACCCAGCTCGGCTCGGGACCGAACAGTCCCCATGCGACAAAGGTCAGCACCGCGATGCCGATGACGCTGACGACAAAGACGCCGGCGACCTTGTCCGCCATCCGCTGCATCGGCGCCTTCGACCGCTGCGCCTGCGCCACCATCTGCACAATCTGCGACAGCACGGTCTGCGAGCCGACCTTTTCGGACTGGATCACCAGGCTGCCCGATGTGTTCATGGTGGCACCGATGACACGGTCGCCGGCGCGCTTGGTGGTGGGAATCGGCTCGCCGGTGATCATCGACTCGTCGACGGCGCTGGTGCCTTCGGTCACGACACCGTCGACCGGCACTTTCTCGCCGGGCCGCACGCGCAGCAGGTCGCCGACATGCACATGGGCCAGGGGTACGTCTTCCTCGATCCCGCCCGCACCGATGCGTCTTGCAGTCTTGGGCGCCAGCCCGAGCAGCGACTTGATGGCGGCCGAGGTCTGGGAGCGGGCCTTCAGTTCAAGCAACTGCCCCAGCAAGGTGAGGGAGATGATCACTGCCGCGGCCTCGAAGTAGACGCCGATGCGGCCATGCTCGGCGAACGCCTGCGGAAAGGCGCCGGGCATGATGGTCGCGACGACACTGTAGAGATAGGCAGCGCCGGTGCCGATCCCGATCAACGTCCACATGTTCGGACTGCGGTTGACGATCGACTGGAAAAACCGCACGAAGAACGGCCGACCTGCCCACAGCACCACCGGCGTCGATAGGACAAGCTCGACCCAGCTCTGCGTTGAGACTTCCATCCATCCAAGGCGATGCCCGAACATCGCCAGCACGAACACCACCCCGGTAAGCGGGAGCGTCCACCAGAAGCGGCGACGAAAATCCACCAGTTCCGGGTTGTCGCCCTCGTCCAGTTCCGGCAACAACGGTTCCAGCGTCATGCCGCACTTCGGGCAATTACCCGGATGATCCTGGCGGATCTCGGGATGCATCGGGCAGGTATAGATCGTGCCCTCGGCGGGAGGCTGCGCCACGGCTGGCTCGGTCCCGGTGCCGGACTGCTCATGAACATGGTGATGCGCATGTTCGTGATGATGGGCTTGGTCATCCTGCGCGCCACCGTGGCGTCCAGGCATCTTGGCATCGCGGTCGCTGCTCGTCCTGTTCATCCTGGTTCCCTTGGTTGTTGGGCCTGCCATCACGGGGGAGTCCGCCATCGCGCCCAAAGACGGCAGCTTAGGCCTTCCCATGGTAGTAAGGTCAAGGACGGCCAGGGCGAAAACCAGCGGCCGTACCGGTCCAAGGTACGGGGCCGTCCCTCACCAGGACGTTACGCAACCATTACATCCCGGTAAGGTGCAACGAGCGTTGTCGGTCGGGTCTTCGCTGTCGTCGACGGCACCAGGGGCCACGCGGCAATGATGGAACAGACCGACGACAAGCTCCTCCAACCGGCCTATGCCGCAAGCAGCCAAACGCTGCTACCATTCCGGCAACCCCAGGTTCTCAAGTGCGTACTACTTTCCGTCGGCTCTGGCTGGCCGCCTTCCTGCTGAGCGCTTTCCTGACAGTGCAACTGGCAGCGGCGGCGTATGCCTGCGAGGGCAGCCGGTATTCGCTGAGCGCGACGGAAGAGATGGCGAGCATGACCGAAGCCTGCCCCGACATGGCAATGGAACGCGCCGGGCCTGGCGTACATGACGGGCTATGCCAGGAGCATTGCCAGCTCGGCTCGAAGTCGGCCGACCATGCCACGCCTCAGATTCCCGCCTTCCATCCGGTGCTGGTCAATGTCGTGGTGCCCGCGCCGATACCGGTCCTGGCACATCGCCTGGCCGCTTCCCGCGATGCGATTCCCCGGGCGCCGCCACGCCCCCTCCCCATCCTTCACTGCTGTTTCCGAACGTAGCCTCCGCAGCAACGCCTGTTGTCGTGCCCTGAGCCATCGGCTCCAGGGTGGTCGTTGCTTTGCGGAGGCTTTATGCATTTGCACTTATCCACCAAGTGCGGGCGCCGGCTGGCGCTCGCGCTCATGCTGCTTGCCGTGATCCGTCCGGCATGGGCGGAGTCCGCGCCAGCCCTTTCCCTGCAGGAAGCGCTCGCGCTCGCCGCGGCGCGTTCGGCCGATGCCGAGACCTCGCGCTCGGCAGTCCAGTCAGCCATCGAGATGGCTGTGGCCGGCAGGCAGATGCCCGACCCGGTCCTGAAGGTCGGCGTCAACAACGTCCCGGCGAATGGCCCGGACCGGTTCTCGCTGGGCACCGATTCGATGACCATGAGGTCGGTCAGCCTCATGCAGGAATTCACACGCCCGGCGAAGCGCCAGGCCCGCGCCGAGCGCTTCGAGGCCGAGGCGTCTTCGGCCGAGGCGCAACGTATGGTGGCGCTGGCCAACGTGCAACGCGGCACCGCCACGGCGTGGCTGGATCGCTGGTACGCTGAGCGCGCTCACGCGGTACTGGCCGAACAGGCGCAATCGATCCAGCTGTTGATCGATGCGGCACAGGCCGCCTATCGCGGCAACCGCGGCTCACGCGCCGAGATCCTGGCCGCCCGGATCGAATCGCAGCAACTGCAGGATCGCGAAGACGAAGCCCGCGCCGCGGTCGCCTCGTCCCGGGCGATGCTGCGCCGCTGGGTCGGCGAGGCGGCGGCGTTGCCGCTGGCCGAGCGCCCCGCGCTCGATGCTCCGGCCTGGCTCGATACCCTGGATGGTGCCGGCGCCACGCACCTGCCAGACATCGCTGCCGCGCAGGCGCAAGCTGGCGTGGCCGAGGCCGAGAGCCGCGTCGCGCGCGAGAACAAGGTGCCGGATGTCAGCGTCGAGCTGATGTACAGCCAGCGCGGTCCCGCCTACTCGAACATGGTGTCGCTGAACGTCTCGCTGCCGCTGCCGTGGGACCAGGAACATCGCCAGGACCGCGAACTGGCCGCCAGGCTGGCGCAGGCCAACGCTGCGCGGGCGCAAGCCGAATCGGTACGCCGTGGCCTGGTCGCACAGCTGCGCGGCAAGCAGGCCGAACTGCAGCTGAACCAGACGCGCCTGGAGCGCTATCGCCATACCACCTTGCCACTGGCGCAGGCACAAACCGAGGCGGCCCTGAGCGCCTATCGCACTGGCGCCGGCAGCCTGGCCGCCGTGGCGGAGGCCAGCCGCAAGGCGCTCGAGCTCTCGCTCGAACGGCTCAGGCTGGAGGCAGCGACCGCCAGGCTGTGGGCCGAGCTCACTTTCCTGATGCCGTTGCCGACTGCCGCGCAAGCCATGCCGTCGCAAGGAGCCCGACCATGAAGCAGACCACGATGGCACGGACCCTGGTGGTCCTGCTCGTGCTGGCGAGTGCAGGCGGTGCCTATTATCTCGGCCATCAACAGGGACGCCGGCAGATCGCTGCGACCGACACGCCGGCCCGCAGCGCCGGCGGGGCGAACCTGAAGGCCGGCGATATCGATCCGGGCACGGGCAAGCGCATCCTCTACTGGCATGATCCGATGGTGCCGGGCCAGCGCTTCGACAAGCCCGGCAAGTCGCCCTTCATGGATATGCCGTTGTCGCCCGTGTACGAGGAAGCGGGTGGCGGCGCGACCGTCACCGTTGACAGCCGGGTGACCCAGAACCTTGGCGTTCGCACGGCAGAAGTCAAGACGGGCCGGCTGGACTCCGCCCTCGAAGTGCCGGGCAATGTCGCGATCAACGAGCGCGGCATCGAAGTGCTGCAGGCCCGTACCAGCGGGTTCGTCGAACACGCGTATGCCCGGACGACGCTGGATCCGGTTCGCAAAGGCCAGCCACTGGCGCAGATCTACTCGCCGGAATGGGTCACCGCGCAAGAGGAATACCTGGCGGTGACGCGCATGGGCACAAGCCTGCACGGCGATTTGCGCGAGGCCGCGATTGCCCGCATGCGGCAGGCCGGCATGACCGAGCAACACATCCGCCTGGTGCAGGACACCGGCAGACTGCAGCCGCGGCTTGCCATCACCAGTCCGGTGGACGGGATCGTCACCGAGATCGGCGCGCGCGACGGCATGACGGTCTCTCCCGGCACCACGCTGTTTCGCCTTGCCGGCCTGGCAACAGTATGGGTGCTGGCCGAAGTGCCGGAGACCCATGTTTCACGGCTACGGCCGGGACAGGCGGTGTCGGCGGTCGCGGCCGCGCTGCCGGGACAGGCGCTGACCGGCAAGGTCGACGCCATCCTGCCGGACATCAACCCCGGCACCCGTACTGTCAGGGTGCGGATCGAACTACAGAACCAGGGCCGTCAGCTGATGCCAGGCATGTTCGTGACGGCCCGCTTCGAGGCCGCAGCTGGCCCGGATCGGCTGCTAGTCCCCACCGAGTCGCTGATCCGCACCGGCACCCGCACCATCGTCATGGTGGAAACCGGTCCGGGCGGGTTCAGCCCGGTCGAGGTCAAGACTGGCGCAGCTTCCGGCGGACAGACCGAAGTGCTCGAGGGCCTCGAAGCCGGACAGAAGGTCGTGGTCTCCGGCCAGTTCCTGCTCGATTCCGAAGCCAGCCTGCGCGGCGCCACGCAGCGCATGACCGCGGCACCAGCCGCGCCGGCAGGCGCCGCCGCAGGCCCGGAGCACGAAGGCACCGGACGCGTGGAGGCGGTCAGCGCGGACAGCATGACGATTTCCCACGAGCCGATCCCGTCGGCCAGTTGGGGCGCCATGACCATGGACTTTGCCGCACCCGCTTCCGGCATGCCACAAGGATTCAAGCCCGGCGACCGTATCCGCTTCCGCTTTCAGCTGGACCGCGACGGTGCGGCGACGTTGTCATCGGTGGAACGCGCAGCTTCTGCCCCGGGAGCCAAGCCATGATCGCCCGGCTGATCCTGGCTTCGATCCGCAACCGCTTCCTGGTGCTGCTGGCCACGGTCATGCTGACCGCGTGGGGCTTGTGGGCCGCGCGCAGCACGCCGCTCGACGCGCTGCCGGACCTGTCTGACGTGCAGGTGATCATCCGCACGCCGTTTCCCGGCCAGGCCCCGCAGATCGTCGAAAACCAGGTCACCTATCCGTTGACCACGACGATGCTGTCCGTGCCTGGCGCCAGGACCGTGCGCGGCTATTCGTTCTTCGGTGACTCCTATGTCTATGTGTTGTTCGAGGATGGCACCGATCTCTACTGGGCGCGCTCGCGCGTGCTGGAATACCTGAACCAGGTGCAATCCCGGCTGCCCGCCGCTGCCAGGCCGGCCCTTGGCCCGGACGCGACCGGCGTAGGCTGGATCTACGAGTACGCCCTGGTCGACCGGACCGGACAGCACGACCTCGGCCAGTTGCGCGCATTGCAGGACTGGTTCCTGCGCTTCGAGCTCAAGTCGCTGCCCAATGTGGCCGAAGTCGCGTCGCTCGGCGGCATGGTCAGGCAGTACCAGATTGTCCTGATGCCGGACCGGCTGCGGGCCTATAACCTGTCGCAGGGCAAGGTGCTGGCGGCGCTCAAGGGGGCGAACCAGGAAACCGGCGGATCGGTGCTGGAGCTGGGCGAAGCCGAATACATGGTGCGCGCCAGCGGCTACCTGAAGACGCTCGATGACTTCCGCCAGATTCCGCTGCTCACCAGCGAGGCCGGCATCCCGGTACGGCTGGGAGACGTCGCCACGATTCAGCTCGGCCCGGAAATGCGGCGCGGCATCGCGGAACTCGACGGCCAGGGCGAGGTCGCGGGCGGCGTCATCGTGATGCGCTCCGGCAAGAATGCGCTGGAGACCATCGACGCGGTCAAGGCCAGGCTCGCCTCCTTGCAAACGAGCTTGCCCAAGGGGGTTGAGGTGGTGACCACCTATGATCGCTCAGCGCTGATCGAGCGTGCGGTGGATAACCTGACGGGCAAGCTCATCGAAGAATTCATCGTGGTGGCGCTGGTGTGCCTGGTGTTCCTGTTTCACTTGCGGTCCGCGCTGGTGGCCATTGTCTCGCTGCCGCTCGGCGTGCTGGCCGCGTTCCTGGTGATGCGCTACCAGGGCGTGAACGCCAACATCATGTCGCTTGGCGGTATCGCCATCGCCATTGGTGCAATGGTCGATGCGGCGGTGGTGATGATCGAGAACGCCCACAAGCACCTGGAACGCTGGCATGCCGACAACCCCGGACGAGAACTGAGCGCACAGGAGCATTGGCGCGTCACTGGCGAGTCCGCAGCGGAAGTGGGCCCGGCGCTGTTCTTCTCGCTGCTGATCATCACGCTCTCATTCATCCCCGTGTTCACGCTGGAAGCGCAGGAGGGGCGGCTGTTCTCGCCGCTGGCGTTTACCAAGACCTATTCCATGGCGGCTGCGGCCGGCCTGTCGGTCACGCTGGTGCCCGTCCTGATGGGCTACATGATTCGCGGCAGGATTCCTTCGGAACAGGCCAATCCGCTCAGCCGTTGGCTGATCCGCGGCTACCAGCCCTTGCTTGCCAGAGTGCTCTCCTACCCCAAGACCACCATTGCGATCGCGGCACTGCTGCTGGCGGCAACCGCCTGGCCCATCATGCGCATCGGCGGAGAGTTCATGCCGCCGCTCGATGAGGGAGACCTGCTGTACATGCCGTCGGCACTGCCGGGTCTCTCCGCCGGCAAGGCGGCGCAGCTATTGCAGCAGACCGATCGGCTGATCAAGACCGTGCCTGAGGTTGCGACAGTATTCGGCAAGGCAGGTCGCGCCGATACCGCCACCGACCCGGCGCCCATCGAGATGTTCGAAACCACCATCCAGTTCAAGCCGCGCGACCAGTGGCGCGCGGGCATGACGACCGACAAGCTGGTGGAGGAACTGGATCGCGTGGTCAGGGTGCCGGGCTTGTCAAACGTCTGGGTGCCACCGATACGCAACCGCATCGACATGCTCGCCACGGGGATCAAGAGCCCGGTCGGCATCAAGGTGGCCGGCACGGACCTGAAAGAGATCGACCGGCTCGCCACAAGGATAGAAGAGTCGGTCAGGACGGTACCCGGGGTTACCTCGGCGCTGGCCGAACGTCTCACCGGCGGCCGCTATATCGATGTGGATATCGACCGTGGCGCCGCTGGCCGGTACGGTCTCAACATCGAGGACGTGCAGAGTATCGTGTCATCCGCGATCGGGGGCGAGAATGTCGGTGAAGTGGTCGACGGACTGGCGCGCTTCCCGATCAACGTTCGCTATCCGCGCGACTATCGTGACTCCATCAAGCAATTGCGTGCCCTGCCCATCGTCACGGACAAGGGTCTGCAGATCACGCTTGCGGACGTGGCGCGCATCGAGGTCGTGCAAGGCCCGCCGATGTTGCGCAGCGAGAATGCGCGCTTGTCCGGCTGGATCTATGTCGACATTCGCGGACGGGATCTCCGTTCAGCCGTGCGCGAGATGCAGGCCGTGGTGGCAAAGGCGGTGCCGATGACCGCGGGGTATTCGCTGAGCTGGTCAGGACAATTCGAGTACCTGGAACGGGCAACGGCCAGGCTCAAGCTGGTGGTGCCGTTCACGCTGCTGATCATCTTCGTGCTGCTCTATCTGATTTTCGGCCGCCTCGATGAGGCGCTGCTGATCATGGGCACGTTGCCACTCTCCCTGATTGGTGGCTTCTGGCTGCTTTATCTGCTGGGCTACAACCTCTCCGTGGCTGGCGTCGTCGGCTTCATTGCGCTGGCCGGCGTGGCGGCGGAGTTCGGTGTCATCATGCTGCTCTATCTGAAACAAGCCTGGAGCCAACGCGAAAGCCGTGGCGAAACCACGCAGTCGGCACTTCTCGACGCGATCCAGGAAGGGGCGGTGCAGCGCGTGCGCCCCAAGGCCATGACGGTCGCGGTAATCCTCGGCGGCCTGATCCCCATCATGTGGTCGCATGGCACGGGCTCGGAAGTGATGCAGCGCATTGCCGCACCGATGGTCGGCGGCATGGTGACTGCCCCATTGCTGTCCTTGTTCGTCGTGCCGGCGGTGTATTGGCTGATGCGCCGACGGCCGACCCGAGTTCCCCCTGTCCCTACCCACCCTTCACTTCAGGACGAATCGCAATGAACCCCGGCAAGACTCTCGCACTCGCGCTCACCATCGTCGCCGCCTCGACCGCCTCCACCGCATTCGCAGCGGGATCCAAGGACGGCCACAATATGCACGGCATGGACAGCCAGGCACCCGCCGCGTCAAAGCACGCCTCCCAGCCTGTGCCAGCCGAGATCAGGAAGATCGATGCGTCGGCCGGCAAGGTGACGCTCAAGCACGGCCCCATCGAGAACCTCGGCATGTCCGCCATGACCATGGCGTTCCCGGTCAAGGACCGCGCCTCGCTGAAGAACTTCAAGGAAGGCGACGCGGTTGCCGTCACGTTCGATACGGTCGACGGCAAGCCGACCGTCATCGACATGCAGCGCAAGTAGGCGCCTTCGCAATGTTGTTCAGTTAGCGGTATCAGACACAACCGTCATTCCCGCGCGGGCGGGAACGACGGTGGTCAGCTGAACGGCCTTAGTGGACCGACCCGGGCTGCAGTTCGACCTTGATCCAGCCAGGCTGGCGCTGGTCGAAGGCCTGGTAGGCCTCGATCGCCGAGGTCATCGGCTCGCGCCGCGTCAGGATGGCGGCCGGGTCGACCGCACCGGTGCGCACCAGTTCGACCAGCCGGGGGATATAGGCGCGGTGGTTGCAGTTGCCCATGCGCACCGTCAGGTTCTTGTTCATCGCCGCGCCGATCGGGAAACTGCGGTCGGTGGGCGGATACACGCCGATGATCGACAGCGTGCCGGCCTTGGCCAGCGCGCGGATGGCCCAGTCCAGCGCCTGCGCCGGCGCGTCGCCCGGGACCCAGTTGCCCTGCTCCGTGGGATGGGCGTGTGGCGCGAGGCGGGCGGCCTCCTGCTCGCTTTCCGGAATGGACGGATCCTGCGCCGCCGGACCCTGGTGCGCGTGCATGGCATCGACGCCGACCGCATCGATGGCCCGGTCCACGCCGATGCCACCGGTCAGTTCCACGATGGTCTGCACGGGATCTTCGGCATCGAAGTTCACCACCTCGGCGCCTTGCGCGCGCGCCATGTCGAGCCGGTCCGCCACCGCGTCCACGGCGAAGATGCGGCCAGCGCCCATCAGCTTCGCCGACGCGATCACGAACTGCCCCACCGGGCCGCAGCCGAACACCGCCACCGTGTGGCCGGGATGGATGCTGGCGAGGTCAGCGCCGAAATAGCCCGTCGGGAAGATGTCGGAGAGCATGATCGCCTGCTCGTCGCTGATGTTGTCCGGCAGCTTGACCAGGTTGACGTGGGCGAACGGCACCCGTGCCTTCTCGGCCTGCAGCCCCTGGAACGGGCCGGTCTGCTCGGGCCCGCCATAGAAGGCGGTGCCGGCCTGCTTGCCGTGCGGGTTGGCGTTGTCGCACTGGGCGTAGTAGCCGGCGCGGCAGTACGAGCAATAGCCGCAGGCGATGGTGGACGGGATCACGACCCGGTCGCCCACGCTGAGGTTGCGCACGCCGTCGCCGAGGGCCTCGACCACGCCCACGCCTTCGTGGCCCAGCACCGTGCCCGGCGCCAGCCCTTCCACGGTGCCGCGCACAAAGTGCAGGTCGGTGCCGCAAATGGCACTGGCGGTCAGGCGCACGATGGCGTCGGTGTCCTGCTCGATCACCGGCTCCGGCACGTCATCCAGCCGGATGTCACCGATGCCGTGAAATACAACCGCTTTCATGGTGTCCTCCACATGAAGCCGGAGCCACCTCCGGCGAGGTCAGTCGGAGTACCGCCGCTGCAAGGAACATTCCCAACGGCTCGGCCCTGCGCCGGCTCAGGGAACGGAGGCCGGGAGCGCACGCCTGGCAATTTCTGCTACGCGCCTTGCAATCCATTCCGGCGCGCGTAGCCACCCGTGGGCAGGCCAGCGGACACGCCGCGCCGTCGGGATGGCGTGCCACGGGCTGCGGCAACCAGGCGGACAGATATGACTTGGGCATGTCGATTGCTAAATCCCACCTGACGTCCTCAAGCTGGCGCACATTACCAAGGAGACACCCATCATGAAGCTGTACTACGCTCCCGGCGCATGTTCCCTGGCGCCACATATCATCCTCATAGAGACCGGCCTTCCCTTCTCCACCGAGCGCGTCGACTTGCGCGCCGAGCCGCACAAAACCGAGAGCGGCACCGACTACAAGACCATCAATGCCAAGGGCTATGTGCCAACGCTGGAGCTCGAGAAAGGCGACCGGCTAACCGAGGCGGCCGTGGTGGTCCAGTACATCGCCGACCAGGCCCCTGAAAAAGGCCTTGCTCCGGCGTGCAATACGCTGGAGCGCTATCGCTTGCAGGAATGGCTGAACTTCATCTCGTCCGAACTGCACAAGGGCTTTGGGCCGTTCTGGAAACCCGGCACGCCGCAGGAGCAGAAAGAGGCGACGTGGGCGCGCCTGTCACAGCGGTTCGACTGGCTGGCTCCGCAGCTTGCGGACAAGGATTACCTGATGGGGGAGTTCAGTGTCGCGGATGCCTACCTGTTCACCATCCTGAGATGGCCGGAGCATTTCAAGTTGTCGCTTGAGCGCTGGCCTGCGTTGCAAGAGTATCGGCAGAGGGTTGGGGAGCGGCCGGCGGTAAAGAAGGCGTTGGAGGATGAGGGGATTGGGTGACCATTGGTGGCGGGAGTACCAGGCCCGGCGCCGCACGCCAGACCTGTGACAGGGTCTCTCCTAGAATTTGTGCCGGAGCCCCACCGCGGCGCCGACCATCGCGCTTTGGCCATTGGCAAGGGCGTAGCTGTTCCCCAGTGAAAGGCTGCTTGCAAAGAAGAATCCGGCCGACTCCATCCCGACACCTGCGTGCCTGGCATAAGCCGTGGTCAGATAGAGATCCGTCCGTTTGGATAACGCATAGTTCGCGAGCAAGGAAATTTGCCAGGGATTGGCAGCGGTGGCATTGCCAAACTGATTTCTGACGTTGTCGTAGTTGTACTCCAGCGTCAACATTATGGACGGCGTCACCTGGTAGTTGCCGCCGATCCAGTAGAAGTCGTCGCGAAAGAACACGGCCCCGTTCTGGTTCTTGTTCTCTCCCCAGCGGTAGCCCGCCATGATTTTCGCCGGTCCCACCGTGTAGCTGGCGGCGACGGCGACCTTCCTGATGGTGCCGTTGCCGGCATTGCCAGGTGCCGCTGCGGGCGCGATGGTGGGATTGAACTGGTCATAGGCAATCGCCGAACTGAACGCGCCCGTGTTGTAGACAAAGCCGACGCCATAGGCGGTGTCGCGCCGGAAGCTGCCGGGCACTTCGCCATTGCCGCCGAGGATGATCGGCGCGCCGACGGTGGGCGGCAAGGCGACGCCCGTGCCGAACGACCAGTGCGCCAGCATGGCCACCGGCCCGAATGCCGCGCTGTACTTGACGGTGTTGTCCTCGCGGAAATTTGGGCCAGCCATCGCCACGACGGGCTCATACTGGGTCGAATAGGATGCCGGCACGAAATTGGCCATGGCCTCGAACAAGGCAGTATATTGGCGGCCAAGCGAAAGTTGCCCGTACTGGCCCTGTAACCCGACATAGGCCTGCCGCCCGAAGAACCGGTTCTGCTGCGTGGTGCCGGTGTCGAGGTTAAAGCCGCTCTCCAGCACGAACATCGCCTTCATGCCGCCACCGATTGCCTCCGCCCCGCGCAAGCCCCAGCGCGATCCGGATACGCCGCCCGAATTCATCCGATAAGCGTGCTGCGCCGGCCCCGGGTCGAACCCGTTGGCCGCCGTCGGCACTGCGCCCAGATGGTTGACGAATTCCACATTCATGTCCGCGACCCCATACAGGGTGACGCCGGATTGCGCGTTGGAATTGCCGGATACCAAGGCGCCGGCAGTAGCCAGCACGAGCTGTCGCCCTTTGCGCCTGGCAAAGTCCTTCATGGAAGTCTCCTCAATTTGTTTGATAAGGGCCGGCTGTTCCGGATCGCGCAAGCGGGTCTTGCGAATCGTTCCCGTGGCGGCCGTGTTGCGAGGATTCGGGACCTAATCAGCGACGCGCCGGATCACCGGCGGCTTCCATGTGCCATCCAGCGCCGTGGGGCCGGGCAGGTAGAGGCGCAGGTTCATGGAAAAATTGCCCGTTGCCGGCGTGGGCAACCAGTTGGACTCGGCGCCCTTGGGCGGGTCGCGCTGGATCAGCAGGTCCAGCGAGCCATCGGCGTTGTACTTGAGCGGGTCTCGATCGCCGATGGCGAAGCGGTGGATCGGATTGGCGGCAAATAACTGGCGATGGGTGTACATCGTCAGGGACCAGAAGCTGCGCGCGGGCGGCAACTGCGCCTTGTCAAAGTGGATCACGTACCTTTCCGCACTGTCCAGGGGCTTGCCATCGGCGTCCGTCATCGCGAGCGGGTAAACGGCGTCTTCGACGGTGTTGGCTCCGAGGCCGGCAAAGGCGATCACCGCACGGCGCAGATAGTCGGTACCGTAGGTGCCAATCGGATTGCCGATCATCCTCCAGCCGTTGCTGACGGCACCGGAGCGCGGCAGCGCCTGCGTCATTTGCTGGCGTGCCTGCGCCGGAGCGGCCTGAAGCGCCGCTTGCACGTCCAAGGCCAGACGGTTCATATCGAAGTCCTGTCCTGGCACCAATCCCAGCCCCGCCATGCGATCGAGAATGGGATAGTCGTTCGCGTGCGGCGGGTTGCGCTTCATCAGCTCGGCGAACATGCCGAAGTAGCGCGCGGCGTCCATCCTCGCCACCTGTTCCACCGGTGCGCTCATGTCCTGCCGCGGGTTCGTCCTGGCCTTCGGTGGCTCATAGCCGCGCCGGCCCCAGGCACTGAGCGGCCTGGCATGGAGGCCGGCCTGGAATTTGTGCACGGCGGCGTAGTCGGCGCTGCCATTGGTCTGCGTTCGGCCGATCATCCAGCCTACGGCCGTCGGCGAGATATAGGCCGGCATGCCAGCGGGCAGTTTGCCCTGCCAGCGCGGGCCGACAATGGCAAACTGCCGCGGGCCGTTACCGGTGGTGCGTGAGCCGGGAGAGGTAAAGACATCCGTCCACATGTCCAGGATCGGCAGCAGATAGTAACGGCCACCGGAGTCCGGCACGGAAATGATGAGCGGCTCGCGAGAGACGTCATACCAGAGCGACGAGTAGAGCGTGTCCGCATTCGGGCGCACCACGGCGTCGAACTTGTCGTCCGGGAAGGCGGGCACATGCGCGAACTGGTTCATGGGCGCGCGGATGCCGCCCCGGGGATCCGGCGCCGCGACGTTGGTCGAGACCCGTCGCGTCACTTCCATCAGCACCATCGGATAAGCATAGAGATAGGCCTCGATGGCAATCTCCTGTGCCTCGGCCAGGCCGTGCGGTGCAGCGCCTGCGCTGCCCTGGAGCGCGGCCATGCCAAGCAGCGCGGCCAGGGCGCGCCGCAACCAGGCAATATGAGTCAGGGTCGGCATGTCTCCTCCTGTTTGAGCCGGGACGATGTGTTGTTGTCGGTGCGCGGATCAGCCCTCGAAGGTGGACAAGTCCCTGGGCTGGATGTCGTTGGCCTTGCAGTAGCCGAGGTAGCGGTCCATCGATGTTTTCCAGTTCTCGACCGCGATAATGTTGTCCTTGTCGTCGAGGTACAGCAGCTCGCCCGAGACGATATTGAAGGTGATGATGTCCGGGCCCTCGGCATACGCCGCCTGAGGCGTATGCCGCGTCGAGGCGGTCTCGTACACCACGCTGCCGGGGTGGGCGGTCCAGTCGTGCTCCTTGTAGCGCCAGCTTCCCTGGACGGTGTAGACAATGACCGTGCCGGTATGGTGGTGGCGCGGCATCTCCATGCCGGCAGGCGCCTTCAGCAGCGTAATGGTTTCCCCCCGTACCGGATCGATCTTGAAGTACTTGATCATCACGTCGTTGCTATACGGCGCAAACGGCATCCACGGCGTATCGTTGCCGTCCAGGCAACCGGTGTTGATGGATTCGAACAGCATGGCCTGTCTCCTGTCGTGCCGCATCCGGGACGGATCCGGCTGATTCAGGCTCCCATTCTGGGGATGCAGACCCGCTGCTGACTTGTCATTTTCAGACAGGGACCTATCATTTTCAGACGCGGCATTGCGCCGATCTCAAGCCTTTTATCCCCTCCCCTTCCAAGATGAAAGCCGCTGCCCGCCCTCTGCTACCGGCCCGCTATTTTTTGCTGTTGGGTGACTACTTCAAGTCCGCCGGCACCTCGCTAGACGAACTGGCGCGCGCAGCGGAAATTGACCCGGACCGCTTCCGCGACACGGACTTCGGACTCAACTCGCAACAGATCGAGCGCCTGCTGGCAGAAGCGGTACGCGCCACCGGACGTAGCGACCTCGGCTTCGAGTGGGGATGCCGCCTGAAGCTGAACTCGCACGATATCCTCGGCTATGCCATGCTCTCGTGCACCACGCTGGACCAGGTGCTGCGGCTGTGCTCGCGCTACTACCAGCTCCTGACGCGGATGTTCAGGATGAGCTACCAGCGCAGCGGCGACCGCGCGGAAGTCATCTTCCGGCCGGCCCTGCCCATGGGCCGGGACACGCTGAACCTGCTCCAGGAGACCATTGCCGTGTCGGCGCACCTGCAATGCAAGTCCTTGCTGCGCAACCCGTCGGCGGTCTACGACATCTACATGGCCATGGAAACGCCACCGCATGCGGCACGCTATCGCGAACTGTCGCCCGCGCGCGTGCATTTTGGCGCGTCGCCACTGCCCGAGATCCGCATGGTCGCCGATACCTGGAGCCTGGACGCGCCGCTGCCGATGGCCGATGCCCACGCGGTGCGCATGGCAGAGCAGCGCTGCCGCACGCTGCTGCAGCGGTATAGCGAGCAGGGCAACTGGACCGGATGGGTGGTGATGATGCTGACCGAAGCCGAGGACAGCCAGCCGACGCTGGAGGAACTTGCCGGGCTGCTCGGCATCTCGGCGCGCACGCTGGACCGCTACCTGAAGAAGGAGGCCAGCAGCTTCCGCGACCTCGCCATCGACGTCCGGAACGGACGCGCGCAGAAGCTGCTGCGCGAAGGGCAATTGCCGATTTCGCAAATTGCCTACCGCCTCGGATTCACCGATGTGGCTAACTTCAGCCGGGCCTTTCGGCGGGCCAATGGGGTCAGTCCTTCGGATTATCGTGGCGGCGACGGAGGCGGGCGGTCGTCGTGACCGCACCGACAAGCGGCGCCACCGCGGCGCAGCGTCGGCATCGTAATCTGTTGCCGCTCGGACTGTGGCGCAATGGGCGCGATTTCACATTTGCAACAACCTTGGCAGCCGCCGGTCTGCAGGCTCTTGTGCGATCTTAGAAGGCCAGCGAATGTGTTACGAGGGAAAGTCATGGTGTCTCCTTGAATATGGCTTGTATGGTGCAGCCGGGTGGTCAGAAGCGGAATGGCCTTTTGCGCACCATCGTCGCGCCTTCTGCTTACCAGCCTTGGTCCGGCTGACTGACGCCATAGACTTCCGAATCTAGCGGCTCGCTAGACGCGAGAATGTCTCGCACGTGACATTGCCGAACGCTACGTCCCCTGCTCGCGCCGTGGAATGCAGCTACTGCTGACACTGGTTCTGCCCAAGGATTCTGATCACGGCCCTGGCGAGGGCCGGCGAAGGCGGCTTGCCCTGATCCGGTGGCATAATTGGCTCAGCGTTATCGGTGACTTCGCACTTTCCTGGCGCGAGCAGAGCGACGAGTAGCCTGGCATGGAAGATCTTCTGAATCCCCAGCGTGTTCGCATCCGGCGCCGCGGCGCCGACAAGCATCCGCTTATTCTTAAAGCTGCGCGGGACCTCGTTTCACGGTCGGGATTTCGCGAGGCACAGATGACGGCCATCGCTGATGCCGCGGGCATCGCCATTGGCACGCTTTACCGCTACTTTCCCTCCAAGACCGAGCTCATGGTCGAAGTCGTCAAGACTACGGCGCAACGGGAAGTAGATGTGGTCGCAGGCATCGCCATGGGCGACGGAACTGCGTGCGAGCGGCTGGGTGCAGCCGCCTGGACCTTCGCCAGTCGTGCCTTGCGAGGTCGCCGACTCGCGCACGCGCTGGTTGCGGAGCCGGTCGAGCCCGACGTGGAGTCTGCAAGGCTGACCTATCACCGTGCGTTGTCCAGGGTATTCAAGACGATCATCGAACAGGGGGTTGCCGACGGCGAGTTTCCAGCCCAGGATGCTGCTGCCTCGGCTGACTGCATCGTCGGCTGCCTGTTCGAAGGGCTCGTGGCGCCGCTGAGCTCCGAAACCCGACTCGATACCGCGCCGTTGATCCCTCAGGCGGCAAGCATTATCACTTTCTGCCTTCGCGGTGTATCTGGTCGCCCTTTGAGTTTCCCGCCTTAAGAATTCAGCGTTCGCGGCTCATGCAACCAGTGCGACACTCCTTTCTTACAAAATGAACCACTGTTTCACTTAAGGCGACCGATGACGTGCATGGTTTGCGTCTCATACGCCTCAATTCTATGAGATAACTCCCTTTATTGAGTACATGCCCTACCTAGGTCGTCCTTGACAGATGATGGGGTGAGCCGTAGCCTTAAGTGAAATTATGATTTCACTTAAGCGCGACAGCCTCACCGCGCTGAGTGCAAGGAGACACGAATGGCCACGCCAAGGCCCGAGATGGCCGCGGAGATCCAACAGCGGGTCAAGGACCGCTACGCCGCCCATGCCTATCCGCGGCAAGTTCATTTCGTTGCCGAAAACACCCAGCGGCAAGATCCAGCGGTTCGTCCTGCGCAAGTGGCGGAAGAACGCAGTGCCGGCGGATTTTCCGGCGTCGCGGTCGTGATCGTGACTGCAGGCAGCGCCCGGCTGTCGGCACGCCTCTCCCATCAAGAAAGGAGGTTTCATGCAAATGATGTCGAACCCGCATCGGCAGCGATCCATTAGCCCAGAATTTCTCCAGCGCACCCGAACTTCCCGCTCCGCCTCGCTAGAATCCTTGGTCGAAAGCTCGACATGGTTTGCTGGCTTGACGGCCGAGGAACAAGCCAGAGTGCAGGCCGACATCTACGAGCGCCAATATCCCGCCGGCGGAGTCGCCTGTCATCGTGGGGATCCGGCCGATCACTGGCTGGCCGTCATCGAAGGCATGGTGAAGGTCGACACTGCCTCGGCTTGCGGACGGGCCATCACGTTCGCCAGCGTCCCAGCCGGATCATGGTTTGGTGAGGGGGCGGTCCTGAAGAGCGAGCCGCGCCCATATTCGGTCGTTGCGATCAAGGAGAGCCGCGTGGCCTTTGTGCCCCGCGCGACTTTCCTTTGGCTGCTTGAACGCAATCCCGCCTTCAGCCGCTATGTCATCGACCAGCTCAATGCCCGGTGCGGCTACTACGTTGGCCTGGTCCACAACCTCCGCCTGCATGAAGCAGCAGCTCGCGTCGCATTCTGCCTGGCCGAACTGTTTCACCAGCAACTCTACCCGTCCACCGACCGGACACTGAGCTTGTCTCAGGAGGAAGTCGGCCGTCTGTCCGGCCTGTCAAGGCAGAACACCAATCGGGCGCTTCGCGAACTGGCCGAGGCCGGCATGCTTGCCATAGAGTATGGTTCCATACAGATCCTCGATCTCGAAGGGCTGCGGCAGTTCGCCCACATCGGTGACTGAAGACTGTCGCAGGGGTTCCCGTGACGCGCACTGGAAAATGTCGGCGCGCCACGTTGCCATGGATGGCATCAGACGAGCTCGACAGCCATAGCGGTAGCCTCACCGCCCCCGATACAGAGACTTGCAATACCTCGCTTCCCACCGATTCTTCGAAGCGCACCAAGCAGCGTGACGAGAATTCGCGCACCCGAAGCGCCGATAGGATGTCCCAATGCGCACGCCCCGCCGTGGGCGTTCACCTGATCCCGATCCAACCCGAGATCATGAATAGCCGCCATTGCGACCACTGCGAAGGCCTCGTTGATTTCCCACAGATCGACATCGGCGGTCGCCCATCCGGTGCGATCCAGGAGCCTGCGAATGGCATCAATCGGCGCCGTCGCGAACTTGGCGGGCTCCTGGGCATGGCTAGCATGACCGACGATCCTCGCGAGGGGGCGTACGCCCATGCGCTCGGCGACGGACTGGCGGGTAAGCACCAGAGCCGCTGCACCGTCCGAAATCGAACTGGAGTTTGCCGGTGTCACGGTGCCATCCTGCCTGAAAGCAGGCCTCAGCGTAGGAATGCGGCTCAGGTCGGCCTTGCGCGGCTGCTCGTCTTCCCGGACCGTCACACTGCTCTTGCGCCCAGCGACGGTTAGCGGCACGGTCTCCCAGGCAAAGTGCCCCGCCTGAATCGCCGCCTGCGCGCGCAGCGTCGAAAGAACCGCCCACTCGTCCTGTGCATCCCGGCTGAAGCGATAGGCGTCGGCGCAATCTTCCGCAAACGTTCCCATCAACCTGCCACGCGTATCATCGCCATAGTGGTCCTCGAGGCCATCGAAGAACATGTGGTCAATGAGCTTGCCGTGGCCAAGCCTGTATCCAGCACGCGCTTTCGGCAACAAGTAAGGAGCGTTCGACATCGACTCCATGCCGCCTGCGACCATGAGGTCGTTCGATCCAGCGACAAGAAGGTCATGGGCTAACATCACCGACTTCATACCCGAACCGCAGACCTTGCTGATCGTCGCGCATGGCACGCCAAGCGGCAGGCCTGCGTTGATGGACGCCTGCCGCGCAGGGGCTTGCCCAAGTCCGGCGGGAAGGACACATCCCATCAGCAGTTCCTGGACCGACGCAGGATCGACCTTTGCCCGCTCCACGGCGGCCTGGATGGCAGCGGCGCCCAGCTCCGGCGCTGTCAACGATGCCAACTCGCCGTGGAAGCCACCGATCGGTGTGCGGGCCGCGGACAGGATCACCACGGGATCGCTTGTGTTCGTCATGCCAATCTCCTCATTTTGCCGCCATGCGGATTGCGCCATCGAGACGAATCACTTCGCCGTTCAGATATGGACTGTTGATGATGTGTTTCACGAGGTCTGCAAACTCCGTTGGCCGTCCCATACGCTGGGGGAATGGCACGGCCTCACCAAGCGCCTTTTGCACTTCCGTCGGCATCCCCAGCAGCATCGGCGTCTCCATGATCCCCGGCGCGATAGTCATGACCCGGATGCCGAAGCGCGCCAACTCGCGCGCCAGCGGCAACGTCATGGCGACGATGGCGCCCTTCGAGGCGGCGTAGGCGGTCTGCCCAACCTGGCCATCGAATGCGGCAATGGAAGCCGTGTTGACGATGACGCCCCGCTCGCCATCCGCCAGCGCCTCCTGACCGGCCATGATCTCGGCCCCAAGTCGCAGCACGTTGAAGGTGCCACCGACGTTGATGCGCATGGTCCGGCTGAACGAAGCCATGGCATGCACCCCGCTCTTGCCAATGACTTTCTCGGCGGGCGCAACGCCAGCGCAGTTGATGACGCCACGCAGTGCGCCCAATCGCGTGGCGAAGGCGTACATGCCTTGCACACTATCTTCATCCGTGACATCAGCCCGCACGAAGGCACCGCCTGATGCTTTGGCGACAGCTTGGCCGGCCTCCGCATCGCGGTCCACGATCACCACTTTCGCGCCATTTTCGGCAAGGGCTTGGACCGTGGCGGCGCCCAGCCCGGAGCCGCCGCCCGTCACTACAAAAACATTGTCCTGAATCTTCATATCGGTAACGGTGGTTTAGTGATGAGTGGACGCCTGCACCTCCAGCGAGGAGAGCGAACTATCTTGTTTCGTCTGCACGGAGGCACTGCGGCGGTGGTCGACCAACATGACGGCAAGCGTTCCAATCGCGCCTGCAATACCGATCGCGAGAAAGTTCTGCTCAAGCGGCAGCTTCATAGCGACAAGCATCCCAATCAGCACCGGTGCCACGATGGCGCCAAGACGGCCAATTCCCGAGGCGAAGCCGACGCCTGTCGACCGAATGGAGCCGGGGTAAAACTCGCCAGCGTAGGCGTACGCGAGCAACTGCGTACCGAGCGTTGATGCGCCGACGACGAAGACAAGAGCGAAGAGCAGTTCGGTAGCCTTCGTGTATCCCATGAGGGTGAGCGACACCGCACCGGTCGCGTAGAAGGCCACCAGCACATGCTTGATGTTGAACTTGTCGCCCAGCCACCCACCGCCAATTGCCCCGCATGCTGCGCCGATGTTGAACACCAGCACAAAGTTCAGCGCGGATCCGAGGCTGTAGCCAGACATCGCCATCAGCTTAGTCAGCCACGAGCTGAGCGAATAGACCATGAAAAGCCCGGTGAAGAACGCCGTCCACAGCATGACAGTGCTCAGCGCACGGCCATTGGCGAACAATGCCTTGACGGGAGCATTGGACGCCAACGCTTCCTCAGGTACAACAACACGATCGTCATCGGCGATGCGTAGCTCCGGTGCGATCTTCTGTACAACACGCCGGAGTTCCTTCTGCCGACTCTTCTTGGCAAGGAAAGCCATCGATTCCGGCATCGTCCACAGGATGAGCGGAATGAAGAGCACCGGTAGGCCCGCTACCAAGAACACGGCCTGCCATCCGTAGGCGCCGATGAGCTGCTTGCTGGTCAGGGCGACCAGAATGCCGCCGATGGAATAACCGGCAAATACGATCGTCACCAATCTCGCCCGCATCTTGCCGGGGGCAAATTCTCCCATCTGGGCCGTGACTACCGGCAGGACACCGCCAATCCCCAACCCGGCGAGAAAGCGCATCACGCTGAAACTGATCGGATCGCTGCTCAAGCCTGCAGCGGCAGTGAACACGCTGAACAGCCCCACGCAGATGCAAATCGACAGCTTGCGACCAATCTTGTCGCCAAGCGTCCCCAGGTAGATAGCGCCCAGCATCATGCCGAACAGAGCCGAACTGGCCATGAATCCAGCCTTGGTGCCGTCCACGCCCATTTCCTTCATGATCGAAGGAAGTGCCGCGCCGACGACCGCCAAGTCATAGCCATCGAGCACGAGAATCAGCACACACCAAAACAGGATGATGCCGTGAAACCCGGAGAACCGGGCGGTCTCCGCAACCTTTTGCACATCGATATCTTTTCTCATCGTCTCCTCCATTCGTGATGGATCAAGTCATTGTTGTGAAAATTTCGCTCATGCGTGTTCCAGGCCGTGGAAGGTGGTGAAGCTAGACGCCGGCTCACGCTCGGACACGAGCGTGTTTTCCACGCGGCTCTCGTCTGCGTAGCCAAGGCTCATTCCCACCAGGAACTTCTCGGTTGGCGGCAACGAAAGCTGTTGTTCGATGATCGTGTGGTACTTCATGAACGCTGCCTGCGGGCAGGTGCTTAACCCGTGCGCACGGGCGACCACCATGATGTTTTGAAGGAACATCCCGTAGTCAAGCAGGCTGCCCTCGCTCATCACTCGCTCCACGGTGAAGAGCAATCCGACCGGCGCATCGAAGAACAGGTAATTGCGGCCGTGCTGCTGCTGCATCCGCGACTTGTTGCCTTTTTCGATGCCAAGCAGCCCGTATAGCTGCCATCCCAATGCACGGCGACGGTCCACATACGGCGAGACCCACTGCTCCGGGTAGTAGTCCCATTCATCGGAATGGCTGGTGGAAAGCGCAGGATCGTCATCGACGCGCTGGATCGCTTCGCAAAGGCGTCCCTTTGCCTCTCCGGCAACCACGTGGACCCTCCACGGTTGAATATTGACGCCTGTTGCGGCGTAGCGAGCCACGTCGAGGATCGCTTCAATCGTTTCGATCGGGACCGTCTTCTGCAGGAAGGCCCGCACGCTACGGCGGGTGACGATGGCCCACTCCACGGCTTGACGAATCGTTGCCAACTCGACAGGCGGCGTCGCTAATCTGTTTGCTTCCACTTTCGCATCCCCTTCTCACTAGCTCACAACGAGCGTGTGGGAAGGAGCGTAGTGCCGGCCCAGATTCCTCACTGTCACGTAGCCGACAATCGCGTCAGATGGCTGCGGATACTTTGAGCAAGGCATTGTCCTGTGCATGACATTGTTTGCTCGCCATGAGCGGTATCGTTAGCCCCTTAAGATCAATCGCTGGTGGAGCACTCGCGCCGGCCTCGAGAACCTGCAGGAGACAACTCATGGACACGAACATCTACCAAGTCGGACTGGCGCGGAAATCCGCGAACCACGTGCCGCTCACGCCCCTCCACTTTATTGACCGGTGTGCCGAGCAGTATCCGGACCGCGCCGCCATCATCCATGGCCCGCTTCGTCAATCCTGGAAGGTGACAAGGGAGCGTTGCAGGCAACTCGCCAGCGCGCTCGTCAAGCGCGGCATCGGCCGCGGCGACACGGTGTCGATCCTCGCGCCCAATACGCCCGCAATGGTTGAAGCCCATCACGGCATTCCGCTCAGCGGTGCCGTGCTGAATGCGATCAACTGCCGCCTGGATGCCGACGGTCTTCGGTTCATCATCAAGCACGGGGAATGCAAAGTGTTGTTCGTGGACCGCGAATTCTCCGCACTAGCTGCCGACGCCTTGCAAGGCATGCCGAATGCACCGCTGGTGATCGACATTGCCGACGCGCTAGCGCCGGCAGGTGAACCGATCGGCGCAATGGAGTATGAGCAATTCCTGCGCGAAGGCGACACCGACTTCCCCGGAGTCTGGCCCGAGGACGAGTGGGACGCGATCGCGCTGAACTATACGTCCGGCACGACCTCCGACCCCAAGGGCGTGGTGCCCAGTCATCGCGGCGCATATCTTATGAGCATGTTGCAGCTGACAGACTGGGGAATGCCGCGCGCGCCGAAGTACCTGTGGACGCTCCCCATGTTCCATGCGAACGGCTGGTGTTTTTCATGGGCCATCACGGCGGCCGCCGGGACCCACGTTTGCCTGCGCAAGGTAACCGCGGCCAACATCTTCCGTGCCATCGAGGCATATGGTGTCGACCATTTCTGCGCCGCACCGATCGTGCTTGCGTCACTTGCCACCGCGACGCAGGAGGAGCGCCGTCCCTTCTCGCACGTTGTGCGCATCCGCACCGCCGGTTCTCCGCCGCCTGCAAGCGTACTCAAGGCAGTGATCGAGCAAGGCTTTGACGTCGAGCACGTGTATGGCATCACCGAAGCGTCAGGAACGCCGGTGAGTTCGTACGCGAATCCCGCATGGAATGAAAAATCCGGGGATGAGAAGGCCCGCCTGATGGCCCGCCAGGGTAACCGCGCCGCTGGCCTCGAAGGCCTCCGTGTGGCCGACCCGGAGACGATGGAATCGGTTCCCTGGGATGGCACGACACAGGGCGAATTGCTCCTGCGCGGCAACATCGTGATGAAAGGCTACCTGAAGAACCCCGAGGCCACCGACGCGGCTTTCGCAGGTGGGTGGTTCCACACCGGTGACCTCGCGGTCGTGCATCCGGACGGGTACGTCCATATTACCGATCGGTCGAAGGACGTGATTATTTCAGGCGGAGAGAACATTTCTTCGGTTGAGGTGGAGGACGTCCTCCACCAGCATCCCGCCGTGCTGATTGCTGCGGTCGTGGCACAAGCGCATCCCAAATGGGGCGAGTCGCCGTGCGCGTTCATCGAACTCAAGAACGGTGTGGCAGCGCCGACGGAGGCTGAGATCATTGCGTTCTGCCGCAGCCGTCTGGCCCATTACAAATGCCCGACAAGGGTCGTGTATGGGGCGTTGCCCAAGACGGGAACCGGGAAGATTCAGAAGTATCGCTTGCGTGCGTTAGCGGGCAGCCGGGAAGCGATCACGGAACTGGCTTCCAATCACACAGATTGAGAGCGCTGTCCGCGATCTACGATAGTTAGCTGCGTCTATTCGGAGCATCAGTTATTCGCCATCTGGCCGGCATGACTGATGCAGATTTTCCCGAAATTTTGGCCAGTAGCCAGGTAATCCATGGCGTCTCGCAATGCTTCGAACGGAAATACTATCGACGACCGGACGCAGTCGTTTTCTGGCAATATGTGCCGCCATGGATTCGAAGTCCGCCCGGCTTCCGACGGTAATGCCTTGTAGCCGAACATGGCGCGTTACAACCTGGCCGAGGGGAATCTTGGGTTTGGAGCCAGAGAGCACGCCGATCATGCTGATGGTGCCCCCGTGCGAACTGCACGCAGCGACTGCTCGAGCGTCCCCACTCCTCCGACTTCGATGACGTGAGCCACCCCAGCTCCGTCCGTCATTGCTTTGACGGACCGTCCCCATTACAGATCCGTGGTGTAGTTGATGGTCTCATCCGCACCGAGCTCTCGTGCCCGCGCCAGCTTCTTGTCACTCGACGAAGTGATGATCACATGCGCACCCAGCGACTTGGCGAACTGCAAGGCGAAGAGAGAAACGCCTCCGTGCCCGGAACAGGACCTTGTCGTCCCCTTCAGTCGCCCTTCTGTTACCAAATCACGCCACGAAGTGACAGCCGCCGTGGGCAATGTGGCCGCCGCTCAGGTGCGAAGGGACATGACAAACGCCTTCGGCGGGCACGACCATGTAGTCGCTCATGGTTCCATCCTGTTCGCAACCCAGGCTTGAAAGCATGCTTTCGTTGCTTGGCGCGCCCGCTATCCAGGTCTGGTAGAAGACCGGACAGGCGCGATCACCCAGCCCCACTCGCGAAACGCCATCGCCAATGGCGTCTACGTCCCCAACGCCGTCGCTGAGCAGAATCAAGGGAAGCTCCTGCATTCGCTTGCCATATCCACGCTGCGGGATAATGAGGTCGCGATAGTTCAAACGCTGCGGCACATCTTCAGCCGCACCTGTCCCGGTCCGGGAGTCGGCAGTGGGCGCGTGATCATCTGAACATGCTCCATAGACCAGCCGTTCTCTACTTGAAATGCGTGCATCGGCTTCTCCTCCTTGTGCTAGCCATTGAGCAAGTCGCCGGAGTCACCTAAACAATATTGCACACATGGGCGATCGCCAGAAGGCGTTGTCTAAACGAAATCTGGCCACGGCATTCGGATCATCAGCAATGTAGCCGAATATCCCGGATATTCCCAGGCCGATCAGGGCGTCTCCTGTACGGCACTGACCGCGTTAGGAGGCGCCGAGGCGTTGCCCGCCTAGTGCGCTGTGGGACTACATTCGTGAAGTAGCCGAAGCGAATGAGGACTTTTTACTCGGTCGCAGTCGACCGCAACATGGGTGACGTGATTTCTTTTCTCTAAGCCCGCCATCCATGTTGATGTCAAAAAGAATATGGTCAGCCGCACATGCATCTGGAACTACTTGCCGCGGCGTCAGGGGTGGGCACTAAATACCCCGGTTACCCCGGTAAGTCGAGTAGCACAAGGGAATCTCACGCCCTCATAGAACCGAACATGAGCGTCGGACGGATTCGGTCTGTAAAAGGGCGGTGTTCATTCCATCTCTTTTGCTTTTGGAATGACCGAAACTGGCGTCATACCGGCCGCCCGAACGTGGCGGGTCGGATGTCTCAGATGGGTCGATTCCGGTCACTGTCGCCGCAGAGAGCAAACCATCCCTACGGCAGGCGATTATGGTCTCTCTGGCGATTGTTTACTCGCATCGATACTGGGACATCTGCGCACCGGCTCGCTGTACAGCCTCGGATGCTTGCTGGATCTGGGCGAAATTATTGGTGAGCATTGCCCGCTCGGAATGCGTGACCGCTGCGCGGTAGGACTGGCGCAGTGACGGGCACATGATGCTTGATGCTAGTCGCTTTTGCCCCTCCGGGTCGAAGATCGAAGACGGTTCAGCCCGGTATTCTGCGTTTCGCTGGCCGATGGACTTCCTCACCACCTCAGTCTTTGCGTCGTGCTGACAAGGGGCGTCCTGCAACGTGACATGCCCGGCGGCGCTTCGACATTGATATATGGTTTGGCTTGCTGCATTTGTGGCCAAGGCGAACATCGCGAGCGTCAGATATCTCCGCATGGCTGACCTCAAGCCATAGGTGTACGCACGACACGCAGCTTTCGTTCGTCTTCTGCCACTGAAGGGCCAACGCCCTTGACGGGCTGAGGCGGGACAACACTGATGTAGTCACTGAGGATAGTGCTCAGATCCACATCTTTGGACTTGTAGCGCATGATTGGAATGCCGGCCGATGCGAGAACGTCATTCTTTTGCTTGTCGCGCTTCTGGGCTCTCGCGCTACTGTGCGAGGCGCCGTCAAGTTCGATGACATAGAGGGGTCGCATCGTCTGGCGCTCGCATACGAGGTAGTCGACATACTTCTGAGCGAAGAGATTCCTGGCGGCGTGTGACCTTCTTTTATGCTCAAAAAACGCGGACATGGCGACCTGCGGAAAGACGTGCGTATCTCTTAGCGCGGCGGTCAGTCGCTCGTAGAGCTGTATCTCATCCTGCCGCAAAAATGGAGACCTGCGTCCAAAGCGAAAATCCCCGGATGAACTTCTGTTGGTCGCTGCCGACTTCAGCATCGCCAGAAGCACGACGGCAACTGCAAAAAAGAACACCAGCCCTAGCATCGCTTTCACACGACCCTCCTAGCTTATTGTTTTTCGCGATGCTAAGCGGTCAGGCAAGCTGAAAGCACCCCTCCATAGGAGGGCTCACTTGGGTGAGATGCGCCAGCCGGTTTTTACCGCGCTTGACGGATCTTGTCAGCGCGTCAAAACGCGCACTGCAGAGGCGGCGTCTCACATGGAATACCGTCGCCATCGCCATCCATCTTCACCGACGGACAGTTCTTCAGGTAAAAGCGGGCTTCCGCGCAGGAAGCCATCTGGCTGCAGTGTTGCTTGCCCTCGCAGCGGAATACTGGTTCCGGCGTTGTTGCCACAACGGAAACCGCGACGGGTTGTGGCTCGGCGTCGGCCACTGGATTCTTGAGCGGCGCGTGCGTTTTGTAGTAGAGAAAAGCCGCCGCGGCAGCTCCGACGAGGAGCAAGCTCTTGTACATGTTGACCCCACCCTTCTTTTTCTTATTCGAAACGCAAGGATGCCACAGTTGCGGACTCTATCCGAACGCCAGCATTCGCCCCGCCAGAATTACCGTAGCCCACAGTCCAAGCGACAGCAGCCCGGCGAACCGGGCATGGCGTCCATTCGACTGCCGGAACGACGCCAACTGCAAGACTATTGCATTGAGCGCCGCCGCGCCCATCAACACCAACTTGGCGGCGAACCATGGATTCGACTGATATTCGCGCGCCGCTGGAGCAAACAGCAGCAGGCCTGTGAGCGCAGCGAGCACGAAGCCGCCAAGCGATAGCGGCACCAGCGTCTCGCGCACTGTTGCCTCCTCGAGCCGCAGCAATCCCCCGGCCAGCCGCAGATCGACGACCGCGATGGTTCCGAAGAGCAGGCCAATTCCTAGCAGATGCAGCCAGCTGACCAACGGATAGGCCCACGTCGATGCGCGCAGCGCCACCACTGGTTGCCATGTCTCGATTGCTGCGAACAGAGCGTCCCACGTTTCCATGTCGTCTTTTCCGCTCAGCCGCGCGGCGTACCGCTGCATCCTGCGGGCAGCACGACCGATTGCTGGCGCACGCCAACGCCGTCCAGAACGATCAACGCGGGTCGCGCGACATGGCGGTCGTTGCAGGAAGGAAACCCGATGGCCTCGAGCCGGTCGCCGGGTCGAGGCTCGCGCGGCATGCCCCATCGTTCGAGCCGGTTGATCGGCGCCAGGTCTAGGGTCCAACGGCCGGGCGGGGCCGATGCGCGCACTGCCGCCAGCGTTTTGGCGAAGTCCAGTTCGGCGAGTTCTGGCGGGATGGGCAAAGTATTCCAGTTACGCGGCAAGGTAACGGCTTCGACTTCGATTGTCACCTGCGGATGCGGGTTGCGCCATGTCACCGTCACCACGCGCCCCGAGAAGTAGAGAGGCGTGGCAGTGTCGTAGTAGCCCCAACCGTGATGCGCCAGTGCAGGCCATCCGAGCGTCATCGCGACGCTCGACACCGCTATCGCCACCCATCGGGTCATGGTTCGCTTCATTTCGATACCTCCTCGACTCGTTGTGGTGACGATAGCCCTCGCCAATCCATGCATCAATAACCGAAAATGGCATCATTCGATACGAAATGAGGTATCAATGGAATTCCAGCAACTGAAGCTTTTCCTGGCCCTTGCCGAAACCCTGCATTTCGGCCGTGCTGCGCAGCAGGTCGGCATGGCACAACCGCATCTGAGCCGCGCGATTGTCAGGCTGGAAGAGGAAATCGGCGTGCGCCTGTTCGACCGCACCAGCCGCCGTGTCGCCCTGACGGCCGCCGGCGAGTGCTTGCGCGAGGAAGCCATCGCCCTGCTACAAGCGCAGCGGCGTGCGCAGGAGCTTGCACGCACTGTGGGACAGCAACGACGGAGCCTGCGCATAGCTTATGTGTCGGCCGCGCTGTATCTGGCGTTGCCTGCGGCGCTGCGGACGCTGTCAGGCGGACAGGAACGGGTCGAGTTTGCGCTGCAGGAAGCGACTACCAATGAACAGCTGTCCCTGCTCGCGGCCGGTGAGATCGATCTGGGTATTGGGCACCCGCCCTTCGAAACGCATGCGCGCCTGGACAGTGTTTTGCTCTCGAATGACCACTTCGACGCCGTGCTGCCTGCTGACCACCGCCTCGCCAACCAGGCCGCCATCTCTTTTGCCGATCTGTCCAGCGAGTCTCTGGTGTTGTTTCCGGAGGCGCAGGGGCCGGCATTATATGCAGCGATACGCGATCGTTGCCGTCTCGCGGGCCATGCAATGCGGGTGGCAGCGACCGCGCCTCGTCTGCACGGACAGTTATCGCTGGTTGCCGCGGGCCTGGGCATCGGGCTCGCCCCAACGCAGTCACGCAGCCTGTCTGTGGCAGACACGGTCCGCATGCCGATCAAGCCTTATCCCGCCGCGCTGGTGCTGACACTGACGGCCCTCTACGATCCGCGTTCGCGTCATCCGGCATTGCCGCTCGCGTTGACGGCCTTGCGGCGCGGCGTCGCGGCAGGTAAGCGGTCCCGTTGATACGGTGACGGGCCATTGTTGACTGGTCGTTCAAAAACCTTCACACTGGCGTTATTGAACAATCGTTCCATAACCGGCGAATGGGTGTCGCATGGCTAGGCCAAGGACGTTCGACGAAGACGTTGTGATCGCCCGCGCGGCGGAGGTTTTCGGTCGTATTGGCTACAACGCCTGCTCGGTCGATAACCTGGTGGAGGCAACGGCGTTACAGCGAGGCAGCCTGTACAAGGCATTTGGGTCCAAGCGCGGTTTATTCGAAAAGGTACTGGAGCGAGCCCTTGTCGGCGAATGGTATCGGGACCCGGCCGTGCTCGACCTGCTCATCACCGCCCTGCGCGAACTCGCGCCAACAGATCTGCCGATCGCCGCCCGTTGCCGCGACGCCTTGCAGACCTATGGAGAGAATGCTGCCGAACTGCTCGGCGCGCGTCTGCTCGATCATCTGCCCACCCACGATCCCAACAAGGAGTAGCGATGCCTCGACTCGAATTAACCGACCGCGAACTCGTTGTCCACCTGACACCATGGGAATCGATCTGGTCGCTGCGCCGCGGCTTTCGCGTGCCGCTTGCGCATGTTCGCGGCGCTACCGAAGACAATGGCTTCGATGGCAGAGCGCTAGGCCTGCGCCTTCCAGGCACCTACTTCCCGGGCCTGATCGCCGCCGGCACGTTTATCAAAGGCGGCGACAGGCAGTTCGTCTACACCTCGCGCAAGCTGCAGACCATCGTGATCGAACTGGCCCGACATGACTGGGCCCGCCTGGTGATCGGAGTGCCCGACGCGCGCGCCGAGGCAGCGCGGATTAACGCTGCGGTCGCTAGACGCCATTAGCGCCACACTTTGGCTTGCAGGAGCGGCGTGCCGGGCACCATCCGCCACTACTGCCGCCCGAGCATCAAATCCAGGTTCTGCACCGCAGCCCCCGATGCCCCTTTACCAAGGTTGTCGAACACCGCGGCCAGCAGCACATGACCGTTTTCGGCATTGTGAAAAACGCCCAGCTGCATATCGTTCGTACCGTTCAGCGCTTGCGGATCCAGATGTGTCAGCGCGCCCGATTCATGCAGCGGCAAGACCCGTACATGAGTAGCCTCCGCATAATGCCGCGCAAGGCAGTCGTGTAACGTCGCGCCATCCACCCTAGGTGCCAGCTGCCGCAACGCCAGCGGCACCGTCAGCACGATGCCCTGGCGGAACGATCCGTACGCCGGGACGAAAATGGGACGCTGCGCAAGGCCGGCGTGCTGCTGGATCTCGGGCGCGTGCTTGTGCGCGAGTGGCAGGCCATAGACCTGGTATGCAGGCGCATTGGCAGTTCCCGGCCCCTCATATTCCTCCACGCCGGCACGCCCGCGTCCGGAGTAGCCGGATACCGCATGGATGCTGATCGGGTAAGCGGCCGGTATCAGCCCGGCCTGTGCCAGCGGACGCAGCAGGCCAACGGCACCGGTCGGATAGCAACCGGGATTGGTGACCCGAGATGCGTTCGCAATCTGCTCGGCCTGCCCCGGCGCCATTTCCGGAAAACCGTAAGTCCAGCCCGGCTGTGTGCGATGCGCGGAACTGGCGTCGATCACCCGGACGGCAGGATTGACAATCGCGCCCACTGCCTCGCGCGCGGCGGCGTCCGGCAAGCAGAGGATGGCGATGTCGCAGGCGTTGATGGCCTCGGCGCGGCGCCGCGCATCCTTTCGCTCCGTAGCGGCAAGGGTGAATAGCCGGATGTCGGTCCGGTGGCGCAGCCGCTCGTGGATCTGCAGCCCGGTGGTGCCTTGGTCGCCGTCGATGAAAACTACGGGAGAGCTCATAGGTGGATGACTCCGCTGACTGTGGGGGTGAACAGGTAAAACCGAGCCCCTATGTTGCGCGGGCGACTAGAATAGGGAAAGTTGAATTTCATAACGACAACATTCATCTTTCCTGAATCCGAACTTCGTCATGCGAGAGATCAGCCTGGACCGCTTGCGCACCCTGGTCGCCGTTGCGGACCGTGGTTCCTTTGCCGATGCGGCGCGCGCCTTGCACCTGGCGCCGCCGACGGTCAGCCTCCACATCGCCGAACTCGAAGACCGCATTGGGGCTCCGCTGCTGCTGCGCAAGCGCGGCCATGTGGGGCCGACGCCGATCGGCGCGGTGCTGGTGGAGCGCGCGCGCCGGCTGCTGGGGGACGCGGAGCAGGCGCTGGACGATATCCAACGCCAGGTAGACGGGCTCGAAGGGCGTGCGCGACTCGGCGCGTCCACGGGCGTGATCGCGCACCTGCTGCCGCAAGCGCTGGAGGTCCTGCGCGAGCACCATCCCGCTCTCGACATCCAGATTGCCGTGCATACTTCGGAAGAAACCCTGTCCCGGCTGGTGGATGGAACGCTGGATATCGGGGTGGTCGCGCTGCCTCAGCCTCCGGTGGCCGGACTGGTGATAAAGCCCTGGCGCCGCGACCCGGTGATGGCCTTTGTGCCGGCGCACTGGCGCTGTCCGGCCCGCGTTACGCCGGAATGGCTCGCCGCCCAACCGCTCATTCTCAATGACGCGACCACGCGCCTGTCGCGCCTGACTACGGAGTGGTTCGCGGCCGCAGGGCACCATCCCGCGCCGCGCATTCAGCTCAACTACAACGATGCGATCAAGAGCCTGGTAGCGGCAGGTTATGGTGTAGCGCTGTTGCCGCATGAGGCCACCACCCCATTGCCCGACAGTCGCATTGTCATGCGTCCGCTGCGGCCAGCGTTGTGGCGACGGCTCGGTATTGCCTATCGTGCGGGGTACGTCGAGCGTTCCACGCAACACGTACTGGATGTGTTGTGGGACTTGCGCTTGCCGTAGGAACGAACGCCGGTCCTCCCCCTTCTCCGCCCGCCAGTAACGCCGCAGCATCTCAGTCTTAAATTAAGTTCATATTGCCTGCCCCGTCGCCGCTGACTAGTATTCTGAGACAAAAAACAAAGGGGGGCTTCCATGCGGCCAATTCAGGTTTCCCTCGCAGGCAGGCGACGCTCCGGCAACTGGTTGCATGCACAGGACTGCCCCGGCCTGACTATCCTCTCCGACGCGTTCACGGCGTCACGCCGCCGACGGCCTCATCGCTACCGACACCCCCAGCCCGCCGCCTGATCCAGGCCGGCAGCTCCGCGGCGCATGGCATGCGCGGATAGCGCGCCCCGCACCGCAGCCCCGCTGCCGATGATCTCCCTTTGTGCGGGGGCAAGATGCGCGTAGTGCTGTATCACGACGATCGTGCCAGGCTCGAGCGCGATTTGCACGAGCATGGACTACCGGACCACCTGCTGCTGGACGAGGACGCCCGCGGCATGCTGGCGGTACTGGTGGTGGCCGACGGCAATCGTGTCACCGAGGCCGCGCAGCGCTGGCTGCGCGCCGAGCCGCGCGCCGACGCCTTTATCGCCGGATGCACCGCCGCCACCCGTTGCCATTGCATTCCCGAGGCATGGTGGCCCACCACCCTCTGCGACCTGGTCTGCGCGCCGGACCATGACGCGTTGCTCACCGAACTGGCCTCGCGGCTGCGCCGCCTGGCCGAGGTCGAGGACGTGCTGGATGCGCAGTGGTTGCGCGAGCGCGCCGTCGGCAACTCGCCGGCATGGCGCGCCACCTTGCGCGCGGTGGCGCAGGTGGGCCGCTATGGCCGCGGCACCTGCCTGCTGCTGGGCGAAAGCGGCTGCGGCAAGGAATTGCTGGCGCGGCTGATCCACGATCTCGATCCGGAGCGCCATCACGCGCCGTTCGTGGTGGTGGACTGCACCACGCTGAGCCCGGAGCTGTCGGGCAGCGAGCTGTTCGGCCACGCCAAGGGCGCCTTCACCCATGCCGTCTCGGCACGCGACGGTGCGGTGGCGATGGCGGATGGCGGCACGTTGTTCCTGGATGAAGTGGGAGAGCTGCAGCTGCCGTTGCAGGCGCGCCTGCTGCGCGTGATCCAGGAACGCATGTACAAGCGCGTGGGCGAAGACACCTGGCGCAAGTCGGATTTCCGGCTGACGTGCGCGACCAACCGCGACCTCGAGGCGGAGGTACAGGCCGGCCGGTTTCGCAGCGACCTGTATTTCCGCATTACCCAGTGGACCGTGCGCGCGCCCTCGCTGGCCGAGCGCCGCGAGGATATCCCGCTGCTGGTGCGGCATTTCCTGGCGCAGAGCCTGGCCGGCACCGGGCCGGGCCTGCCGCTCGTGATGCCGGAGGTCATGCATTACCTGGCGACGCGCGACTACCAGGGCAATGTGCGCGAACTGCGCAATGTGGTGTCGCGCCTGGCCGAGCGCCAGCGCGGCTTCCAGGTGATCAGCACCGGCGGGCTCGACGGCCCCGTGCCGGGGACCGAGCTTGCGGCGGACATCGTCAACCCCTGGCCGGAAGCGCTGCGACATGCCATCGAAGGCGCACTCGACGCCGGGCTCGGCCTGAAGCATATCGGCCAGATCGCCGAATCCATGGCGGTGCAGGTGGCCGAGAGCCGCCATGGCTGCACCAGCCGCGCGGCGGAATTGCTGCAGGTCACGCCGCGGGCGCTGCAGTTGCGGCGGCAAGTGCGGCCCGCGCCGTCGGCGTGATGCACTGGCCGCTGCGCGCATTTTTTCTGAGAGACGTTGGCGGCGGCAACGCAACCCGCGCCAGCAGCCGCAACGCATTACCGCCCGCCATGCGCGCGAATGCCTCCGGCGTGGGACGCAAGGCGCGCAGCTTGGCCAGCTCCAGGCCGGGGTGCAGCCACGGGCCGTCGGAACCGAACAGCAGCTTGCCAGGGCCGGCTCGCCGGAACGCTTCCTCCAGCACGTCGAAGCGCCGCACGCCCGAGGTATCGGCAAACAGGTTGGGATAGCGCGCGATCAGGTCCACCACTTGCCGCTGCGCCGCCCAGTCGTCGGCAAAGCTGCCCAGGTGCGCGAACACGAACGCCACTTCGGGATGGGTCTGTGCCAGCAGGCGCAGCGCGCCGGTCTCGCCGCCGGGGTCGTACAGCACCGGCAGCCGCCAGCGGCGCGCGGCATCGCAGACCTGCCGGTGGATCGGGGCATCGTGCCGGTGCACCTTGATGCCGCGCAGGCCGAGCCGCAGTACCGCTTCCTCGATCATGCGATGCACGCGGTGCCGGTCGCGTTCGGCGTGGATCATGGCAAAGCCGGTGAAGCGCGCGGGATCGACGCGTGCCAGCGCCGCCACGTCGCGGTTGCCGCGCACGTAGTCCGACTGGAACACCGGCAACAGCACCGAATGCGCGATGCCGGCCTGCCGCGCGCGCCGGACATAGTCGGCCAGCGGCGCGGTGGTGTCCCACGGGCCCGTCATGCCGTCGCCCTGTCCGGCATGGACATGGAAATCGACGATCATCGCGACAGCTCGAAGCGCTGGCCGGGGCCGTAGCTCAGGTCATTGCCGGCGGCGAGGATGCCGGCCGGGACCAGGTTGCGGATCGACAGGCCGCTGCCGACGTTGACCGTGCCGCGCAGCTTGTCATTGGCCAGCGCGAAGCCCTTGTTGGCAAGCGTGCGCACGATGGCGTGCTCGACCGCCGCGCGCTCGCCGGCGCTGGCCACGTTGGCCGTCCATACCGTCAGCGGCGGCGCGCAAGTGCACGAGGCGCCGGCGCGCGCGCTGCCCTGGCGTGCGTGGTACCAGCCATGCACGCCCAGCCGCGCTGGCAGGCTGGCTGCCGTGCCGACATAGACTGGCGTCGCGCCGCGCTGGAACAGGTAGACGCCACCACCGCGCGTGGCGCGCGCGGCGGCGTCCAGGCTGGGCCAGCGCCGCCATTGCAGCGTCACGTTGGCGGATTTGGGCTCGGACTCGAACACCAGTTCGGCAAGCGTGGGCTCGATCTCGTACCGGCTTGCCGGCGCGCGCCACCGGTCCAGGCTGAGCCCCACCAGCGACAGGCGCCCCGCCTGGCGCCGGGCCAGCAGGCAGGCGCGGCAGCAAGCCCCGCCATGCGCGCCGCCGCTATCCAGCCGGCTCTCGTACCGCGCCGTGCCGCGGCGCGACGGCGTGCCGATGCGCCGTGCACGGGCCACCAACTGGCGCAGGTCGGTCAGCAGTGCCTGCGGCGGCGTGCCGGCCGGGTAGCGGCGCACCTCCGCCAGCAGCCGCAGCAGCCGGCGCATGCGCCATGGCGCCAGTTCCAGTGTTTCACCTTCCGCAGTCTTGAACATGGAGGCTCTCCCGATAGGCCGGCGGCGCACGCCCGCGCGGCGCGGCCGGCTGGCCCGCCAGCGCGGCAAGCGCCGCCAGCAGGCCGTCAATCTCTTGCGGCGCATGGCTGGCACGCACCACCACCGCCACCGCGCAGCGCCCTTCGGCCTGCCGCAGCAACGCGGTGCGGAAGCCCGCGGCGCGCAGCCCCGCGTGCAGCGCGCTCGTGCGCCCGGCAGACCCCAGCCGCAACTGCTGCATGGGGTGCAGCGGCACGCTGATTTGCAGGTCCGGCAAGCGGTGCTGCGCCAGCCAGCGCAAACCCCGCCGCAGGCGCCGCACGCGCTCGAGCAACGCCGCCCGCAGCGCGTCGCCATCGCAACCGTTGCGTGCCAGCGCGTTCAGGCCGGCCAGCAGCGCGGCCTGCGAGGCAGCGCTGCAATGAGCCTGGGTCGGGCCGTCGCGGGCGATCTCGCCCACCAGCGCGGCGGGGCCGCACAACGTGGCTAGCGGCGCGCCGAAGGCCTTGGCCCACGATGCCAGCAGCAGCACCGGCTCGGCGGGCCCCAGGCCGGCGTAGCGCAGCAGCCCGCCACCGCCGCTGCCCCATGGTCGTCCCGGGCCGGGTTGCGCGCCGGCCAGGCCCAGCAGCTGCGTGTGGTCGACCACCACCAGGCCGCCACGCTCGCGCACCAGCGCGAGATAGCGGCGCAGCGCCACCGGCGCGCCTTCACGGCGCGTGCCGTCGGTCACCACCGCGGGCGGACGGGTGCCGGTGCCCTGGCGCAGTCGCCGCGCCAGGTCGGCCAGGTCGGCATGGCGGAACAGCGTGACCGGGGCGCCGAGTCCGCGCACCCGCTCGAGCCCCCAGCGCATCACCGGATAGAGGGTGTCATCCGCCACCAGCGCATGCGTGCGCCCGAGCCGGTCGAACAGGTCGAGCGACAGGTGCAGCGTCGACGGCCCGGCCAGGCCCGCCTCGCAACCCTGCAGCGCCGCCGCCTGCGCCGCCAGCGTGCCGGCCAGCGGCGACACCGCCAGCGCGGCAGGCGTGCCGGTCGTGAGCGCTGCATAGCTGCCCAGTTGCGCGGCGGGATGCGACATGCCCAGGTAGAGCACCGACGTGAAATCGATCATGGCCGCCTGCCTCTCCTCTCCCCTGTCCTGGCTATCCCTGCCGTTCCCGCTGGGCCACGCTCAGGCCACCCGCGCACCCCGGTGCTCTTGCAGCCGGCGCAGCAGGTGCATGCCCGGCACCTGCACGTCGACCGGCTCGGCGCCGATGTCCACGCCGGTGACGGCCCGGTACGAGTGGATATAGGTCTGGATCTCGGGGCGGAAATACGCTGCCCAGTTCGCCGCGTTGGACGGATCGGTGACCGAATTCCAGTCGCTCCAGCGGATCGACGACACGATCTGTTCGCCGGTGGTGGCCAGCTGCCAGAACTGGTAGGTATTGGTATCGCCCCAACCCTGCAGCTTGCGCATGCTTTCCACCGAGTGCATCCACGGCTCCGGGTACGCGATCATCGAGCGCCGCGGCAGGAACTCGCGGAACTCCGGCCGCGCCAGGATCCACTGCTGCATCATCATCTCGATGCGCGAGGTGGTCGGCAGGTCGCCGAACTGGTTATGCGCGCCCTCCGACAGGATCAGGTGCACCTCGCGCAGTGCGTTCAGCAACGGGAAGCCATCCGGCACCACGGTGGTATCGTCCGCCTGCCGGAAGAACGGCACGCACAGGTTCAGCAGCGTATGGAACGCGCCCAGGAACTTGCTGCGGCTGTCGGCCGGCTGGATGCGCGGCACCGCGCGCCCGAACAGGCGGAAGCCATACTCGTGCAGGTATTCGGCCGCGCGCCGCTCGATCGGCAGGCGATGCTGCTCATCCTGTACCCAGCCCCAGATGATGTTGCTCACCGGCCGCAGCGGATCCAGCTCGAGCTGGTTGAGCGGATCCCTGGGCCCGCCGGACAGATTCTGGAAGCGGCGCGAGATGGCGTTCATGGTCTGCACCAGCTGCAGTTCCTCCATCCAGTAGCTCCAGATCAGTTCGATCAGCGGCGGCGCGCTCAGCTTGGCCGAGATGTCGTTGTTCCAGTGCTGCAGCCACAGGCAGCCGTCGCCGCACGGGCCATCGTCGCGCGGCACCAGTTCGCGCGAGCTCGACAGCGGCTCGCCGAGATGGCCGGCGGGATGTGTTGCGGCATGCGAAGCGGGATGTTCGGCCGCACCGGAGCGCGCGAACGACTCGCGCATGTCGTCGACGGTGCGCCCCGCGTCGGTGCCCTGCAGGCCCTGCACCACGCGCTCCAGGTAAGGCAGCGTCGGCGAGGCGCCCTTGCCGAAATACTGGCCGGCGATCTCCTCCACCTGCGCCGGCTCCAGGTTCAGCCCGAGCCGGTCATTGGCCAGATGGATCGCGGCGACGTCGGTCCTGAGCAGCCGGGCGATGGTGCCGCTGTCGCGCGCGGACGGCACCACCGCGCCCCACGTCACCACGAAGGCCTCGGTGGCCACCTTCAGGGCGCGATAGGCATCGGTATCCGAGAATGGCAGGAAGCGGCGCCGGCTCAGCCGCGCGGCTTCGTCGTACAGCGCCGGGCCGCCGGGTGCGCCCGGGCGCGCCGGCAGCGGGCTGGTGCCGAAGAACAGCAGGTCCACCTGGCGTGCGTAGTTGTCCCAGCTCAGCATGTCGGCGTTGCGCTTGATCAGCAGCCACAGCGCCCAGTCCGCCGTCAGGTCGCGCGAGGTGCGCTTGAGGCTGATTGCCGGCTCGCGGTAGTCCTTTGCTCCCACCGGGCCGGACCGCGCCCCGATCGGGTCGAACCCGGCGGCGCTGGTATCGTCGCCTTGCGGTTCGGCATCGTCACCGGCGTCAGGATGCGGCGGTGCCTTCAGCCGGCCCGTCACGGTGACCTCGCGCCGGCCGCCCAGCTTGGCCGCGGCGGCGAACAGCATCTCGTCCGGAATGCCCAGCGCCGCCAGCTTGCGCATGGTGTGCGCCACCTCGCCGAGCGCCGCGGGCAGCCCCTCTTCCTTTTGGCCCCAGGCGTCCGAGGGCCCGACGCGGATCTCCAGCCTGGTTTCGCTGCCAGGCTTGAGACGCAGCTGCTCCATCTCGCGCGGCTCGCCTTCGCGGGCGTAGACCGCCAGCTTCAGGTATTTGTGGCCTTCGGTCAGCCTGGTGAAGTCATAGTGCCAGTCACCGTCGGTATTGCCTGTCGGCACCAGCGCGTACTCCACGCGACCCGACTCCGTGTTCGTGTTCATCACGTTCTCCTTCAGCAAATCACGCGTAGGCCGCGACTGGCATGCGCAGCGGCTGCCGTCGCTGGTTGAGCGCCTCGCTCAGCTGCGCGCTGCCGGCGCTCCAGGGCAGATAGCCGGCCAGTGCCCAGCGCTGCAGCAAGGCCGAGATGGTGCGCAACTCGACGTCGGGCGCGAGCAGGCCGCTGTAGCGGGCCTGCCCGAGCACCGCGAACGCCAGCGTCGGGGTATCGGCCAGGTACTGGTGCGGGCGCGACCGCACCAGGCGCCACAGCCGCAACAGGTTGGCGGGATCGCGGCCGGGCAGCCGCAGCGCCTGGCCCAGCGTGCGCCCGCCCAGCCGCGGCGCGCGCAACGCGAGCAGCCTGGCCACGAACGCCGGGATCGACTGGTCCAGCTGCGCGAACGCGCGCCGTTGCGCGGCGCTCATCTGCCAGCGCGGATAGAGCCGTTCCCACACCTGCTCTAGCGCATCCCATTGCGGGTGCGGATACAACGCCCGGCCCATCGCCACCGACAGCTTCACGCGGATCCACGGCGCCGGGTGCGGGTCGTCCAGGTTGATACGCAGCACGAAGGCGCGCGGCAGGCTGACCACGCTCATCAGCCCGCAGGTGGCGGTAATGCCCACCCGCGACACCGCCCACAGGTCGGCGACGATCTCGCTGATCCAGCGCTCCCAGGCGCGCCAGACTTGCGGCGGCGCCGTCGCTGCAGGTATCCCGCCAGGTGTTGCCCCGGCGCCGCCGGACACCAGCCGCAGCCGCCGCTGGCCGTCGCCTGCGGCGGCACGGCGGTACGCATTGGCCAGGTCCAGCAGCGCCGCCGCCTGGTGCCCCACCTCGTGGAACAGTGACGCCGCCAGGCCGGTGCCGACCATGCGCTCGCGCGGCATGCGGATCACCGCCACCGGATTGGCGCCGCCACCAGGCAGGCGCGTGCGCGCCCGCCGGATCGCGCCGCCATGGCCGCGCTCGACATAACAGATCACCTGCGGCAGGTCGATGACCACGCCGGGCTGCCGCAGCCCGTCGCGCGCGGCCACATCCAGCCCCGCCAGCCAGACGCCGGTGCCATGCTGGCTGCGTTGCGTCAGCACTTCGGCAAAGATCTCGAAATGCGTCAGTGCGGCATGGAAATACAGCTTGAGCATGGCGTAGCGCCGCTGTGCGCGCGCCACCGCGGCGGGCTCGGGCCGCGCGGCGCGCAGCGCGCCAAGGAAGCGCCCGATGCGCCGGCGCAGCTGGTGCCGCGCCGCCTGCATATGGCGCTCGATGGCGCCCATGGCTTCGTCGCTGATATTGGCGGCGGGGACCATCGGCATCTGCAGCGCGTAGGGCAGCTGCGCGTCCAGGCGGGCGCGGATGCCGAGCACCTCCTGTTCCAGCAACCGCAGGGCGTTGGCGCAAGCGTTCATGACGGCGGCCTCG
Source organism: Cupriavidus sp. WGlv3 (assembly GCF_023952475.1). Lineage (GTDB taxonomy): Bacteria > Pseudomonadota > Gammaproteobacteria > Burkholderiales > Burkholderiaceae > Cupriavidus > Cupriavidus phytorum. Next base: position 184,871 of record NZ_JALHRX010000004.1, on the reverse strand, counting down.
GAGTGGAATCGCGAATGTCGAAAGCAGACGGTGGATGTTCAGAACATCGGCCGTGGCGGTGCCAGGTACAGGATCAGCGCGCGCCCGTTGCGCGAGCGCCGCCACTGCCCGCCCATCGGCAGCGCCGCCGCGCCCAGGCCGCCTTGCGCGGCCACCCCGTTGCCGCATGACGGGCACGGCGCCGTACCACCGTTGGCATAGCCCGCATACGGAGCGCGCACCGCCGCGGCCAGGCTGGCCACCGGCTGCGCCCCGGCAGCGCCGTTGGCCGCCGGCCCGAAGATCGGCGCCGTGCCCATCTGCCGCGCCGCCGCCACGCCGTTCTGCGAAATCGTGCGCATGGCGGGCAGCAGGCCCGGCGCGACCTGGCGCGCGGCCTGCAGGAACGCCGCGCGCGCGGCGCGCGACGGCGGCACGTTGCGCGGCATGGTCAGCAGGTTGCGGGTTGCCTGCTGGCCGATGCGCACCACGCGGCGCGCCACCTCGAACTCGCGGTCCTCGTTGCTCAGGCCCTCGAGCTCGAGGCCGAGCGCGCTGCCGGCCATGCTGGCCAGCTTGCCGCCGATCGCGCCGCCCGCGCCGGGCACCACCAGGTTGCCGAGCGCGCTGCCCACCACCGGCAGCGCCGCCTTGGCCGCCGAACGCAGGATGCCGCCCAGCGCCTTGCCCGCCGACGACCTGGCAAAACTGCTGGCGGCACGTCCCACCGAACGCACCAGGCCGCCCAGGAACTGCTCCATTTCCTGTTCGCTGTTGACGGCCAGCAGCTCCGCCGCCAGTTCCATCTCCTGCATCTCGCCGGAGACCTCTTGCTCGAACTCGTTCTCGAATTCCCCCTCGCCCTCGAATTCGCCTTCGAACTCGGTCGCCATGCCGCCGAGTTCCTGGCCCAGCTCGCCCGCCTCCATCAGCTCCGAGGCCAGCTCCTGTTCGAGCTCGTTGTAGCCGGTGCCCCAACCGCCCGGCCTGGAAGTCCCGATATCGTGCATTTGCAGCTCCTTTCAGGTTAGGTTGGCGAGCCGCAGCGGAACTCGCGTGCCCTCCTTGTGCAGGCGGCGTGCCAGCGCGCACAGAACGTCTAAGTCCCTGAAAAGGCGAGATATTGGGAAAGTCCCCGGCGGCCGGCGGCGAACCGCGCTTCGCGCGGGGCCGGCCTGGGGTGCGGGATCAGGCGAAGCAGGCTTCGCTGCCCGGGCGCAGCCCGGAATGCAGGATGGGCGCGATCCTCCCGTCGGGTGCGGCGTGACCTGCCCCACGCCTTCGCCGGCTTCACGCCGTCTGCTGTCTGCGCAGAAGATGGCGGCGGGAGACCATGCCCCCGCCGCCGGTCCCGCCTACTTGATGCAGGCGAGGTTCACGGCAAGGCCACCCCAGTCGGTAGCCTGGTTGTTGTCGACCTGTACCTGCAGCTTGTCGCCATGGGTGACCGTCCCGGCCAGCGCCTCCTTGCTGCAGTTCTGCAGGCCATTGGTGATCTTGCAGCTCAGGTCGCTGACCTGTGCGAGCACGACCGAAGCCCCGGAACCGGTCACCTTGTGCACCGAGATGTCGAGCGTGCCCTGCACCTTGCCCAGCGTGCTCGCCGTGAGCGTGACGCGCGTGCAATCGTAGGGAATCACGACCCCGAAGTCCGACGGCAACGCTACCGCCCCGCCGGCGCCGGTCATGGCATAGCGGCCGCGGCTGAGCGTATCCGGCACGTTGAAGTTGCCGTTGTAGACGGTGCCGTTTGCCATGGTCACACCCGTCGTTGGCCACTTGCCGCCCTGCTTGGGCCCGTACATCGTCCACGTGGTGGTATCGAAATAGAAGTCGCCGTCCACGCCGATGTCGTCGGTCGGTGCGCCGCTGCCGTACAGGACATGGCCGCCATTGCCGACCGTGGTGCCACCGGTACCGCCCGTGCCACCGCTGCCGCCTGGCTGGCTGACCAGCGAGACGCCGGCCGGCCAGACACCGTCAGCCTTTGGCCCGTACAGCGTCCAGGTGCTGGTGTCGAGGTAGTAGTCGCCGTTGTTGCCGAGGCTGTTCGCCGGCGCGCCGGTTCCCGACAGCACCGTGCCGCCGCTGGGTGGCGGCGTGCCGGTGGCGCTGCCGAGCGGCACGCCCGCCGGCCACGTGCCGTTGGCCTTGGGGCCGAACAGCGTCGAGGTCGAGGTGTTGATGTAGTAATCGCCGTTGTTGCCGACGCTGTCGGTCGGATCGACCGAGCCGGACAGGATGGTGCTCCCCGCCGCACCGGTATTGCCGCCGGGACCCGCCAGCGAAACCCCTGCGGGCCACACGCCATTGGCCTTGGGCCCGAACATCATCCACGTCACGGTGTTCAGGTAATAGTCCCCGTCCTTGCCGATCTCGGGCCCGGGATCGGTGGTGCCGGACAGCATGGCACTGGTGGTCGCCGCGGCCGGAGCGGGCGACGACGGCGCGGCAGGTGCGGGGTTGGCGGGCGATGTGCCTGGCGAAGTCCCCGGGCTGGCGGTGGCGCTGGTAGAGGCCGATTCGCCCCCTCCGCCACCGCCGCAGCCGGCGAGCGTGATGACAAGGCAGGCGAATGGCACGGCGGCCAGCTTGATGTGGGCGTTTTTCATGGGCTCCCCTTCCTCGGACTCTGCGGTCGTAAAGGTCGACGGCTGCGAAGGCGCCATCGATGAACCCAATCTAGTTGGCGGGAATGGAATGGAAAATCGGCTCGAAGGATGACCCACCAGATCGATGCGATGCCTTTGCGCACTGGTGGCCCTGCACTGCGTCAGCGCTTGCGCAAGGTGTTCGCCGCCACCGCGCGAAGCGAGGAATGAGCGGCGCCACGTTCGCGCGGGAAACCCGCAAAACCTTGTGTGGCAAGGCGCGCCGGCCATCCACATGCCGCTGGCCGAGCGCTGCGGGCGCTAGCCAGGAATGCAAGGCTGACGTTGGAGAAAAGGTCCAGGCTCGCTGGAAATTCTGGCCAACCCAGCGGCAAGCCGGGCCCGTGAGGACGACCGGAAAAAAGTATGTATCCGGGTTGAAACGCGAAGCCGGCTACCCGTGAACAGGGCCAGACTGGTGAATCCAGGATCAGGTTCCGGAACGCCTGGACGGCTTCCGACCGGCTCCGGCACGAATGCCTGCCGCGATGAAGGTCACCAGGTATTCCGACTTGCGCAACACATCGCCGGCCTTGGCCTTGCCGCCGGAAATGCGTTCGATACGACTGTCGAACACGCTCATCACAAGAGACCCAACGGCAAACAGATAGGCCCAGTACGCATAGCCGGAAGTGTTGCCGGGCAGCGCCTTGCGGATCGCCTCGACGAATTCCATGGCAAAGGGGTCGAAGTAGTCGGCAACAATGCCACGCTCCGCTGCCTTCGGATCGGACGCCTCGCGCGCGACCAGCTTGGCGTAGGCAATACCGGCCTCGGTGTTCTGTATCCGCATGACCGGCTGCACGAAGGCCCGCACAAGATGCTCGACCGGATCCTCGCCGCTTCGGCAAGGCTCGCGCAGCGCCGCCAGCCTTGCCTCGAACAGGGTCTTGCGCCGTTCAAAGAGCGCGCGGTACAGGTTGCGCTTGGTCTCGAAGTGGTAAACGATCAACGGCAAGCCCACTTCCGCCGCCGCGGCGATATCCCGCATGGACACGCCGTCGAAGCCGCCTTCGGCAAAGAGGCGCTCGGCTGCATCCAGCACGCGTTCGCGCTTGCTCGCTTCCGCGATGGGCGGCGCCTGCACTGCCTTGCGTGCCCGGCCCTGCGTCGGCGCTGTCGATTTCCGCGCTGTCCTGCCTTCCATACTGCCTCCGCGATAAAGACGCGCCATTGTAGCCAACCTTGCTGTGGCCCTTGCCGGTCCGCGTTTACCCTAGTACAGCGCTGGACTGTACGAGCGTACAGTCCGCTCTGTCGATACACTGAACGCTCGTACAGTCAGTGTGTGTAGCAAGCGCCTCGTCGGCATCGGCCGGGAGATACCTGGACCGACCCTCGATGGCCGCCGAGCTCCGCGCCCCCCCCCCCCTTGTTTGCTGTTTCTCCGCAAAGGATCTGCCACCATGACACGCCGCTTCGTCGACCTCTCGATCTACCTCGAAAACGATGTCGTCTCCGACCCGCCCGGCTATGGCCCCCAGATCGAGTACCTGTCGCATCGTTCCACCGCCGAGCAGGTCACGGCGTTCTTCCCCGGGCTGAAGGCTGCCGATTTGCCGGATGGCGAGGGATGGGCGATCGAGCGCGTCCGGCTCAATACCCACAATGGCACGCACCTGGATGCGCCCTATCACTTCCACAGCACCATGAACGAGTCATTGGGGCAGCGCGAGCGCGCCATCACCATCGACGAGGTGCCGCTGGAGTGGTGCTTCCAGCCCGGCGTGAAGCTGGACTTCACCGGGTTCGACGACGGCTATGTGGTCACCGCCGGCGACGTCGAGGCCGAACTTGCCCGCATCGGGCACGCGCTCAGGCCACTGGAAATCGTGGTGGTCAATACCCGCGCGGGCAGCCGCTACGGCCACTCCGACTATGTCTCGAGCGGCTGTGGCATGGGCCTGGATGCGACCATGTACCTGCTCGAGCGCGGCGTGCGCCTGACCGGCACCGACGCATGGAGCTGGGATGCGCCGTTCGTGCACACGGCCGGCCGGTATGCCGCAACCAGGGATGCGTCGCTGATCTGGGAAGGACACAAGGCGGGGCGCAACATTGGCTATTGCCACCTGGAAAAGCTGCACAACCTGGAGAGCCTGCCGCCCGATGGCTTCTACATCTCCTGCTTCCCCCACAAGATCCGGGGCGCTTCGGCCGGGTGGACCCGCGCTGTCGCCATTTTCGACGATGCGCTGCATGCGGGCTGATACCACGATGGAACTGAACCACACCCATGATGCTTCGCGCAGAAGCTGGCTGGATTCCGCCAACGCCGCCGGCTGCGATTTTCCGCTGCAGAACCTGCCGCTCTGCATATTCCGGCGACATGGCAGCGCCGAAGCCTGGCGTGGCGGCGTGGCGATCGGCGACCAGATCGTCGACCTGGCTGCCTTGCACGGATCCGGCTGCCTGCGGGACCTTGCCGCGCAGGCGGCGCACGCCGCCGTGGCGCCGACCCTGAATGCACTGATGGAGCTCGGCCCGGGCGCGTGGCAAGCCTTGCGCCACGGACTTTTCGCGCTGCTGGCGGCAACCAGTCCGGATGCACCGCACGCACGCCGGACGCTGGTGCCGCAGGCCGCGGCCGAATTCGCGGTACCGGTACGGATCGGCGACTACACGGACTTCTATACTTCGCTCGACCATGCGGTGAACTGCAGCCGCCAGCTCGGCCTCGAGGTGACCCCCAACTTCGACTGGCTGCCGGTGGCCTATCACGGCAGGGTATCGTCCATCGGCGTCAGCGGCCAGCAGGTCTTTCGCCCGAGCGGGCAATACCGCCTGGATGCGGATGGCGTGCCCGCGTATGGTCCCTGCCAGCGGCTCGACTACGAACTGGAAGTGGGCGCCGTGATCGGCACCGGCAACGAACGTGGCAGGCCCATCCCGCTGGCCAACGCGCAGCAGCACATCTTCGGCCTGTGCCTGCTCAATGACTGGTCGGCGCGCGACATCCAGGCCTGGGAAATGCAACCGCTTGGGCCCTTCCTTGCCAAGAACTTCGCCACCACGTTGTCGCCCTGGCTGGTCACGCTGGAAGCCCTGCTGCCTTACCGTACGGCCTGGACGCGCGCGCCCGGGCGGCCACAGCCGCTCGACTACCTGCGCGCCGAAGACAACGCCGCCACCGGCGCTTTCGATATCCGGCTGGAGGTCTCCCTGCTCAGCGCGCGCCAGCTGGCACAGGGGCTGCAGCCGCGCACGCTGAGCCAGACCAGCTTCCGTCACCAGTACTGGACGCTCGGCCAGATGATTGCCCACCATACCAGCGGCGGCTGCAACCTGCAGCCAGGCGACCTGCTGGGCAGCGGCACGATCTCCGGGCCCACGCGTGGCGAGGCGGGCGCGCTGATCGAGCTGACAGCATCCGGGACGCAACCCGCAGACATCGGCCACGGCGAACAACGCGGCTTCCTCGAGGATGGCGATACCGTGGTGTTCCGCGGCTGGTGCGAGCGGGAGGGTTTCGTGCGGATCGGCTTCGGCGTCAACCACGGCACCGTGCTGCCGGCCCCGGTGCCCGACTGACGGTATCCGCAGCGTTGGACCAGGTTAATGGAACGGGTCGCAGCACCAGCATCGGCGCTGGCAGGCTGGACCGACGAGGAGACAGACATGCAGATCGATTGGGATGTCGAGATCACGATGGACGATGGCGTGGTGCTTCGCGCCGACGTCTATCGCCCGGACGAGGCCGGACGCTACCCTGCCTTGATGTCGTACGGACCCTATGGCAAGGGCCTGTCGTTCGCCGAGGGCTACCCCGCCCAGTGGCAGTCGCTGACGACCGAGCATCCGGAAATCCTGAGGGGCAGCAGCGGCAAATATGCGAACTGGGAAACCGCGGACCCGGAGCGATGGGTGCCATTTGGCTACGTCTGCATCCGCGTGGACTCGCGCGGCGCCGGCCGCTCGCCGGGCGTGATCGATTGCTTTTCCCCGCGCGAGGCGCAGGACTTCCACGATTGCATCGAATGGGCAGCACAGCAAGCGTGGAGCAACGGCAAGATCGGCCTTGCCGGTGTTTCCTACTACGGCGCCACCCAGTGGCTCGCGGCGGCCAGACGTCCGCCACACCTCGCCGCGATCTGCCCGTTCGAGGGCTTCTCCGACTACTATCGCGACGCCTGCCGGCATGGCGGCATCCTTAACACGTTCATGCTGAGCTGGTATCCGAAGCAGGTGGAAAACGTGCAGAACGGCCTGGGAAGCCGCGGACGGGTGAACGCCAACACCGGCGTGCCGATCTCCGGGCCGGCAGAGCTCAGTGACGAAGCGCTGCGCGCCAATCGCGTGGATATCAGCACCGCGCAGCTCAACGCCGAACTCATCACCGATCGCTACTTCGAAGGCCGCCGCGCAGACCTGGCTGCAATCGAGGTACCGGTGCTGTCCTGCGGCAACTGGGGCGGCCATGGCCTGCACCTGCGGGGCAACGTCCAGGGCTTCCTGCAGGCCGGGTCGAAACAGAAGTGGCTCGAGTTGCACGGCCGCGAGCATTGGACGGAGTTCTATACGGACTATGGCGTGGCGCTGCAGAAGCGGTTCTTCGACCATTTCCTGAAGGGCGAGGACAACGGCTGGGATCGGCAGCCGCCGATCACGATGCAGGTGCGCCACGTGGACCGCTTCCAGGAGCGCCATGAGCATGAGTGGCCACTGGCGCGCACCGCATGGACACCCATGTATCTCGATGCCGCCGACCATGGGCTGCGGCCGCAGCCCGCCGCGACGGCTTCGCAGCTCGCTTTTGACGGCCTGGCGGGCAAGGCCAGCTTCAGCACCGCGCCCTTCGAGCAAGACACCGAGGTGACCGGCCCGCTGGCTGCCACGCTGTGGATTTCCAGTACAGCCGCGGACGCCGACTTGTTCCTGACGGTGCGGGCTTTCGCACCGGACGGCAGCGAGCATCTGATCGTCGGGGCGGTCGAACCCAACGCACCGCTGGCGCAAGGCTGGCTCAGGGCATCGCACCGGAAGCTCGACCCGCAAGCGTCCACGCCGTACCAACCCGTGCATTCGCACCAGGAGGTGCAGTTGCTCGAGCCGAACCAGGTCTACGCGCTGGAGGTCGAGATCTGGCCCATGTGCTTCGTCTTCCCCAAGGGCTATCGGCTGGTGCTGACCGTCGGCGGTTCGGACTTCGAGCACGACCTGCCCGGGCCCTATCCCCAGATCTATGGCAAATCGATGCGCGGCTCATCGGTGCTGCTGCACGATCACGCCGAGGATCGGACGGCCGAACGATTCGCCGGCCAGACCACGGTTCATACCGGCGGCAAGTACGCGTCATTCCTGCTCCTGCCCGTCATTCCGCCGGCATGCTGAGGGAGACCCGACATGAGCACCACGCGTAGAAATTTTCTCGCCCGCGCCGCCGGCGCGGTGGCCGCGGCCGGTCTGCTGCCATGGCGCGCCGCCGTCGCGCAACCGGCGTGGCCTGCCAAGCCCGTCAAACTGATCAACATGGGGCCTCCGGGCTCCCCGCCGGATACGTACGCGCGGATCTACGCTGCCAGGCTTGCGCAAGCCCTTGGGGTTCCCGTCGTCGTCGACAACCGGCCCGGGGCAGGCGCGAACCTCGCGTCGGATGCCGTCGCCAAGGCGGCTCCGGACGGCTACACGCTGCTGTACACCGTATCGAGCGCGTTCACGATCAATCCGTTCCTCTATCGAAAACTGCCATTCGATCCGGACAAGGACCTCAGACCCGTGTCGCCGCTGCTGGCCCAGGGCTCCTTCATGGTGGTGAACAACGATCTTCCGGTGACGTCGCTGCACGAACTCGTCGCCTACGCCAGGTCCCGTCCCGGCCAACTCGCCTACGCATCGTATGGCATCGGGGGATTCGCCCATCTGATCATGGAACTGCTGTCGCAGGCGGCGCAGGTCCAGATGCTGCACGTGCCCTACAAGGCGGGAGCCATGACTGACCTCATCGCCGGACAAGTCCAGTTGCTGGTCGAGCCGGCGGCTGCCGCGATTCCGATGATCAGGGCGCGCAAGGTGCGGGCCATCGCCTTCACCGGGCCGAGGCGCCACGGCCAGTTCCCTGCGTTGCCGGCTGTCGCCGAAACCTACCCCGACGTCGCCAGCTTTGGCTGGCATGGCGTGTGGGCGCCTGCAGGCGTACACGGAGAAATCGTCCAGCGCCTCAACGCGGAACTGACGCGTATCACGGGTTCTCCCGAGGTCGCGACGAAGATCCGCGAGCTGGGTAGCGAACCACTCTCCGCCACCACGGAAGGGATGCAGGCCATGCTGCGGGCCGAGGCAAGGAAATGGAGCGCCCTGATCCGCGCAAAGCGCATCTCGCTGGACTGAGGTGATGGACATGCTCGAGCACGAGACCGGCGGCATCAGCACAACGGCGAGGCCGCCATCTCACGTCATATCCAAATTCTTCGAAAGGAGCCATCGTGCTTGAGTACTTTCCCGACAACTACGTCTGGAACCTGTCCGCGAACCTGGCTCTCTCCATGGGCGCGCACATCGGCGAGGTCGATGCCATTTGCCGCCAGCTCGTAGAAGCTTCCAGGCGCGGCGACGACGAGGGCACGGAGGCCTTCTTCCGGGCCTGGTGCGAACAGGCGGACCGGCTGGTCGACCTGGCAAGCGAGGACCTCGCCGCCAACCGCCGCCTGAGCGCCGGCGCCAAGCACTGCCGGGCCGCCGTCTACTACCTGACCGCCGAGCGCATGCAGCACCGCGACCATGCCCCACGCAAGCTTGCATACCGCAAGATGCTCGACAGCTTTGCGAAGTTCGTCGACCTGCATGACGAGAACTGCGAGCGGGTCGAGATCGCCTGCCAGGGCAAGGCGCTCGCCGGGCTGTTCGTCCGGGCATCGCGCCCGCACGGCGGCCCGTCGCCTTGCCTGGCGCTGTTCAATGGCCTCGACAGCACCAAGGAGATGATCTATGGCTGTGGCATCCAGCAGGCGCTGGCAAGGCGCGGCATATCGAGCATCGCCGTCGACCAGCCGGGCGTCGGCGAAGCGCTGCGCCTGCACGGGCTGACAGCCGTGGTCGAGGCCGAGACCTGGGCCGGTGCCGTGATGGACTATCTCGAAACGCGCGATGACGTCGACGCCGGCTCGACCGGCATCGCCGCCTGGTCGCTGGGCGGCTACTATGCGCCGCGTGCGGCGGCGCTGGAGAAGCGCTACAAGCTATGCGTCGCCTGGGGCGCCATCTACGACTGGGGTGAACTACAGCGCCGCCGGCTGGCCCGCGAAGGCGACCGGCCCGTTCCTCACTACTGGGATCACGTTCAGTGGGTCTGGGGCAAGAGTTCGATCGACGAGTTCATGGCGCTGGCCGCGCGGGTCACGCTGGAGCCGGTGATCGCGCAGATCACTGTGCCATTGCTGATCGTGCACGGCGCCAACGACCGCCAGATTCCGGTCGCGGACGCACGCCGCCAGTATGAAGGTGCCATCAACAGCCCGAAGCGGGAACTGAAGATCTTCACTTCGCGCGAGGGCGGCGTCGAGCACTGCAGCGCGGACAACCAGGCCAATGCCACGGACTACATCGCCGACTGGGTCGCCGAAACCTTCGCGGAGCTCGGTGCGCCGGCAACGCGCACATGAGGCGGCGCTCCAGCCACTTGCCTTTCGTTGTGCCGCTCCGAGGGGCATGTCTGCCCTGAAGGAGCGCCTGGCCGCGCGGCCGGAGGAAGGGGTCTACTTTTGCGGTGAATTCAAAAGTATTTGACCGATACGAGGCTTACTCAACAAATATAAACCGCGCAAACTTCGGTCTGTTGATGAACGCCCGGGACCCGCGGCCACGTAGCCGGCGGGCCGTGCCCTTCCTGATCGAGGTTCTCCAAATGAGTCTACTGTTCAAGCCCTTCACCCTGGGCGGGCGCCAGCTCGCCAACCGGATCGCCATGGCACCGCTGACCCGTTCCCGCAACCCGGACGGGGTGCCCAACGACCTCAATGCGCTCTATTACAGCCAGCGCGCCGACGCCGGACTGATCGTGACCGAAGGTACGGTGATCTCTCCCAGCGCGCAGGGTTTCCTGTTCAACCCTGGCCTTTACACGCCGCAGCAGGTGCAAGGCTGGCGCAAGGTCACGGACGCTGTCCATGCGAAGGGCGGCACCATCTTCACCCAGCTCTGGCATGTCGGCCGCGTCAGCCATGTGTCGATCCAGCCCGGCGGCATCCAGCCGGTCAGTGCCACCAGCCAGGTCGCGCAAGACACCAAGGCCTGGGGCTATACCGCCGACGGCACGCCGGGTGCGGTCGATGCCTCCGTGCCGCGCGCACTGACGACCGGCGAGGTCTATGGCGTGATCGCCGATTTTGCCGAGGCGGCGGCCAATGCGGTCGCGGCCGGCTTCGACGGGGTCGAGCTGCACGGCGCCAATGGCTACCTGATCGAGCAGTTCCTGAACCCCACCGTGAACGACCGCACCGATGAATTCCGCGGCGACACGCTGGCAAGCCGCACCCGTTTCGCACTGGCCGCCATCGATGCGGTGGCGGCGCGCATCGGTGCGCATCGCACCGCCATCCGGCTGTCTCCCTATGGCGGCCTCGGCGACATGGGCCACTACGCCGATCTCGAGGACACCTACCTCCATCTCGCCGACGAACTCTCGCGGCGCAATATTGCGTACGTGCACCTGATGGACCAGAGCACGCGCGGCAGCTCGGCCGTGCCGGATGATTTCCTCGCCAAATTCCGCCGCCGCTTCAAGGGCGTGCTGATCCTTGCTGGTGGCATGACGCGCGCGCGCGCCGAGAACTTGATCGCCGCTGGCCGCATCGACATGGCGGCATTCGGCGAGCCGTTCATTGCCAATCCCGACCTCGTCGCACGGCTGCAGAACGACTGGCCGCTGGCCGCGTCGAACCGCGCGCTCCACTACGGCGGCGGTGCCGAGGGCTACACCGACTATCCCGCCTACGACGGCCGGGCCGCGGCCTGATCGGGATGCCACGATGAAATCCAATACCGCACTGCTTGCGCTAGCCATCGGTGCCTTTGGCATCGGCACCACCGAGTTCGCGCCGATGGGCTTGCTCCCCGTGATCGCCGAAGGCGTCGATGTCAGCATCCCCACGGCAGGGATGCTGATCACCGCGTACGCGATTGGCGTGATGGTCGGCGCGCCGGTGATGACGCTGCTGTTCAGCCGCTTCGGCAAGCGCGCCGCACTGATGGCGCTGATGGCGATCTTCACCATCGGCAACCTGCTGTCGGCGCTCGCGCCGGGATACGCGACGCTGCTTGCCTCGCGCCTGGTCACCAGCCTGAACCACGGCGCCTTCTTCGGGCTCGGCGCCGTGGTAGCGGCAAGCGTGGTGCCGAAGGACAAGCAGGCCAGCGCCGTGGCCACCATGTTCATGGGGCTGACCATCGCCAATATCGGCGGCGTGCCGGCGGCAACCTGGATCGGGCAGCAGGTCGGCTGGCGCCTGGCGTTCGCCGGCACCGCCGTGCTGGGACTGGTCGCCATCGTCGCGCTCTGGCTGGCGCTGCCGCAAGGCGAGCGTGGCACGCCGCCGGATGTGCGCCGGGAACTGGCCGTGCTCACCCGTCCCAATGTGTTGCTGGCGCTGGCGACAACGGTGCTGGGCGCCGGAGCGATGTTCACGCTCTACACCTACATCGCGCCGGTGCTGGCCGAGCTCACTGGCGCTTCCGGCAGCTTTGTCACCTTCGCGCTGGTGCTGATCGGCGTGGGCTTCACCATCGGCAACCATGTGGGCGGCCGGCTTGCGGACTGGTCGCTCGATGGCGCGACCAGGATCGTGCTGTCGGCGCTGGCCGTCATCATGCTGGTGCTGCCTTTCGCCTTCGCCCACCACGTCACCGCGGCGCTTGGGCTGTTGCTGTGGGGCGCAGCGACCTTCGCCGTGGTGCCGCCGGTGCAGATGCGGGTGATGGAAGCCGCGGCGGAAGCGCCGGGACTGGCCTCGTCGATCAACGTCGGCGCCTTCAACCTCGGCAATGCCCTCGGCGCCGCGCTGGGCGGCGGGGTCATCAGCCTGGGGCTCGGCTATCGCGCCGTGCCCATCGCTGGCGGCCTGCTGGCCGCGGCGGGATTGCTGCTGGTCTGGCGCGGCAGGGCCAGCCGGCGTGCGCTTGCTGCTTCGTAAAGGCCGCTGCTCACAAGAGAAAACACACAGAAAAGACAACGCCCAAAAAAAACGCCGGCCATCCCCGATGGCCGGCACCAAGCTCACAGCAGATGGAGAAATGCGGCCCCGCCGCGCATCGCCGCCGCCGGACAGCGCGAGCGCGGGGCCAGCCTCAATTTGCATCAGCGCGATGGCGTCGCCTTCGTCCACCCGGACTCGTCCGTTCGGGGTATGCGGGGCGCCGGCGGGTGGCTCTAGTGTTTCCCTTCCCAATGACTTTGATGAAGGAGGAGACATGGCCAAGGCCGAGAATCTGGTGACGTCGATCCAGGTAGAAATCGAGGCGCCGGCAGCGCTGGTGTGGGAAGTGCTGACGGACTTTCCTCGCTACGGCGAATGGAACACGTTCTGTCCCGGGCTGGAGACCACCGGGCGCCTCGGCGACATGGTGCACATGCAGGTGCGCATTCCCGGCACCGACCAGGTGATCCCGGTCAACGAGTACCTGGTGGCGTGGGAACCGGAGCGGCTGCTGTCGTGGGAGCAGCGCCCGACCGACGACAACAAGGACGCCGCGCGGCGCGACCAGTACCTGGAAGCGATCGGCCCCGGACGCAGCCGCTACTTCACCACCGACCTGTTCCTGGGCCTGAATGCCGAGACCATCATGCGCGAGCACGGTGCCTGGGTGAAGCAGGGCTTCGACCAGGTGGCACGCGACGTCAAGGCGCGCGCAGAAGCGCTGCAAGCGCAGCGGCAGGCCAGCTGCAACTGAGCAAGCGGCGCGTGGCCGGCCCGGAGCCAGGGCCGGCCGATACTTACAGCGTTACTGCGGCGGGCGCTGGCTCAGCACCACCAGCGCCGCGGCGCCGCGGCTGCGCACGCAGGCGTCGTCGCAGCGCTCCAGGACGGCTTCGGCGGAGTGCAGTGTCACCGTCGGCCGATCGTCCTGGCCGGCATCCATCGCCAGCCCCCAGGCCACGCCCATGGCGGCGCCAGCCCCGACCAGGCCTGCCGCCCAACGAAATCCGAGCCGCTTCATCGCTGTCTCCTCCGCTTGCCCTGCTTTTTTCCGGGCTATGGAAAGCATCGTAGTCAGCGGCGGGCCGGAGCTCTTCGTCCGAGCAGACTAAGGGGTATCCCGCATCAGCGCGGGGCAGGAAGTGGCGTCGGATAGACAGGAAGCGCGCGCGGCGGACAGCGCCCGGCCCTGATACAGCCGGGCCAGCGCCGCGGCGCTGCCGGATAGCCCGGCCGGCGCCAGGTGCATGGCATGCGCGCCCAGCAGGCCCCACAGGTGCGCCACCAGCAGGCCGGCCAGGTCCGGGGTGGGCAACAGCATCGCGAACGTGACGCGCAGCGATTCGACACCGCGCAGCACGCGCTCGCGCAGCGGACACAGCTCGCAGGCCTCGCCGCACTTGTGCTGCAGCAGCGCGGCAATCAGGCTGACATGGCGCGCGAGTTCATCGCCGTGCAGGAAGGCCTGCAACGCCTGCGCCAATGCGTCAGGGCCGGCGCCACCCTGCGCCAGCGGCGCGAGCCGCGCGGCGAAGTCGGCTTCGGCGCAGGCCAGCAGCGCGCCCAGCAGTTCGGCGCGGGAACGGAAATGCCCGTAGACGGCGCCGCGCGTCATGCCGATGGCACGCGCCACGTCGTCGACGGTGACGCAGTGCAGGCCGCGGTCGCGGATCAGCTGCTGCGCGCTGGCGAGGATGCGCGCGCGCGTGACGGCGGCATCCTCGCGGGTGTGGCGGGCCATCGGCGCGGCGCGCTTAGACGAAATGGACGTCGTCCGGGCCCCAGTGGGCGCGCATGCTGCGGATGCGGCCGTCGTCGCCGAAGCTCATGATGTCGGTCACGTCGATGCGCGCCGGCCGCCCTTCCAGCCGCGCATGCACGGCGAAGGTCAGCGCCGCGGCGTTGCCGTGCGAGCCGCGCGGCGGCGCCACCACCTCCAGCCGCGCGCCCAGTGCGGTGGCGTGCTGGTAGAACGCGAGGATGGCGGGCTTGCCGGCGATGGGCTGCGCGCCGACGGGATCTTCCACGGTGGCGTCGTCGGCATAGAGCGCGGCAACGCCCTGCGCGTCGCCGGCATTGAAGCGCTCGACATAGGCGAGCAGCGTCGCTTTCATGGCGGCGCTGTCGGGATGGGCATTGGGTCCCTGGGACATGGGTTGCTCCTGGTGGTGGGTTTCAGCGTGCGGTGTAGCCGCCGTCGATCACCAGCTCGGCGCCGGTGACGTAGCGTCCGGCTTCAGACACCAGGTACAGGATGCCCGCGGCGATGTCGCGCGGCTGTCCCACCTTGCCCGCGGGCGTAAGGCCACCCAGGTAGTCGAACAGCCCTTCACCCTGCCCGGAAACCTGGGCCACGTGTTCCAGCATCGGCGTGCGGATAAAGCCGGGATGGATCGAATTGGCGCGGATGTTCTTGCCCGCGTACAGCAGCGCGTCGGTCTTGGCCATCATCCGCACCGCCGCCTTCGACGCGTGATACGGCGGCACGTCCGGCCCGCCGGCGATGCCGTACATCGACGACACGTTGACGATGGCGCCGCCGCCGGCGCGCTCCATGTGCGCGATGGCGTGCTTGGTGCACAGGAAGGTGCCGGTCACGTTCACCGCCATCACCTGCTGCCATTGCTCCAGCGCCAGTTCATGGGTGGGCGCATTGGGCCCTTCGATGCCGGCGTTGTTCACCAGGATGCCAAGGCCGCCGAAGCGCTCGGCGATCTCGGTGAATACGCGCGCCACCTCGTCTTCGCGGGTGACGTCGAGCTGCCAGAACGCGGCCTCGCCGCCGGCCGCGCAGATCGCTTCGGCGGTGGCCTTGCCGTCTGCTTCCAGCACGTCGAGCACGGCCACCCTGGCACCAGCGGCCGCGAGCATGCGCGCGGTCTCGGCGCCGATGCCGCGCGCGGCCCCGGTGATGGCCGCCACCTTGCCGCGCAGGCCGAACAGGTCATACGGGTATTCCATGATGTCTCCTTGGTATTTATCGTGTGGGCGGAGGCAATTATGCCGCGCCGCCCGGGGCGGTATCGGCCAGGAAGCCCAGGCATTCGCGGTTGAAATACGCCGCGTGCTCGACCATCACCCAGTGGCCGCAGCGGTTGATCATGACAAAGCGCGCATCGGCGCAGCCGCTCAGGAACTTCGCCGCGCCCGCGGCGGGATTGAACTGGTCCTCGGTGCCCCAGAAGCCCAGCACCGGGCAGCGGATCTCGCCCAGCCGCGCGGTCAGGTTGGGCACCTTCATGGTGGCCAGCACCTCGCGCGGCTGCTCGCGGCATACCGCCATGCGCTCTTCGACCAGCGCGTCGGTGACCAGGCTGGCGTCGTGCACCAGCAATTGCAGCAGCTGGCGCATGGTGTCAGGGTTCATGTGGCCGCCGGTGAACAGCGACACCATGCGCTGGATCCCCGCCATCTGGAAATAGGTTTCGCGCTCCTCCACGCCGCCGGGCGCCATCATCACCAGTCGGCTGACATGCTCGGGATAATCGAGCGCGTACTGCAGCGCGATCGCGCCGCCCAGCGAGTTGCCCACCAGCACGCAGCGCGGCAGTTCCAGCGCCAGCAGCTGCTCGCGCAGCGCGGCGACGAAGAAGTCCAGCGTGTATTCGACATCGTCCGGCTTGGACGACAACCCGTAGCCCGGCAGGTCCACCACCACGGTGCGGAAGCCCGCCGCGGCGAACGCCGGCACGTTGTGGCGGAAGTTGCTGTGCCCGCTCGCGCCCGGTCCGCTGCCGTGGATAAAGACCACCGGCTCGCCGGCGCCGGCATCCAGGCAGTGCAGGCGCAGGCCCGTGGCGGTGGTGACGAAGCGTCCCACCGGCAGGTTGGGGTGGAGCGAAGCTGGCTTGGTGGACGTGGACGGAGGTGTCGAGGACGTGTGCTGCGAGGTAGCGGACATGAGGGCGTCTCCCTTGGTTTGCCCAGCATCTTGCGCAGCGCCACCGCCCCGGGCATCGTTCATTCGGACTACGAGCCGCCGCGCCACTTCTCCTACGATGGGCGCTCCATGCAAAACGGGGCAAGCCCAATGACAGGATTCGATTACACCGGCCAGACCGTGCTGGTCACCGGCGGCATGCGCGGCATCGGCCGCGCCATCAGCGAGGCCTTCCTGCGCGCCGGCGCGCAGGTGTTCGTATGCGGCCGCACCGCGCCCGCCGACGACAGCGAACTGCCGGCCGCGGACGGCCGCAGCGCCCGCTTCATTGCCGCGGACATCCGCGACCTGGAACAGACCGACGCCATGCTGGCGCAGATCGCGCAGGTCAGCCCGACCCTGGACGTGGTGGTCCACAACGCCGGCGGCGCGCCGTTCGCGCTGGTCGCCGACGCCTCGCCGCGGCTGCTCGAGTCGGTGATCCGGCTCAACCTGGTGGCGCCGCTGCAGCTGGCCCAGCGCTGCAATGCGCGCATGCAGCAGCAGGCGGGCGGCGGCACCCAGCTGTTCGTCGGCAGCGTCAGTGCGCTGCGCCCGTCGCCAGGCACCGCCGCCTACGGCGCCGCCAAGGCCGGCATCCTCAATGCGGTGCGCACGCTCGCGGTGGAATGGGCGCCGCGCGTGCGCGTGGCCGCGGTCAGCCCGGGCATGGTGCTGACCGATACCTCGCAGCAGCAGCACTACGGCGATCCGGCGGCGTTGCGCAGCATGGCGGCGACGGTGCCGCTGGGCCGGCTGGCGCTGCCGGAAGACATCGCCGCCGCCTGCCTGTTCCTGGCGTCGCCGCAGGCTTCGTACGTGAGCGGCGCCAATCTCGTCATCGATGGCGGCGGCGAACGGCCGGCCTTTCTCGACGCGGCCTCGATCAATCGCACCTGAGTCGCACCTGAGTCGCACCTGAGCCGCTGCCCGTAGGGTAAGCGCCTAGTCCGTTCTGCCGATTTGTGCATGGCTCCCCCTCTCTACGCTTCTCGTCCAGGCGAGCGCCGATCGAAGTGCCAGGCAATGAACCAACACCGATTCCACGGGGAGACCACCATGTACCAACCACCACGCGGGCCACAGCAGCGCCGCAACCGGCTGCGGCCCATCGCCGCAGCAGCGGCCCTGACGGCGCTGGCCGCGCTCCTTGCGCAGCCCGTGCAAGCCGGCGACACCATCGACTTCGGCAACGACACCACGCTCGACTACAGCGTCACCGCGTCCTACGGCGCGGCGCTGCGCACCGGCCGCCAGAGCGACGCGCTGCTGAGCCCGGCCAATATCAACGGCGACGACGGCGACCGCAACTTCAAGCGCGGCGACATGACCGCGAACCGCGTCTCGCTGCTGGGCGAAGCGCACCTGAAGCGCGGCGAATTCGGTGCGCTGCTGCGCGGCAGCGTGTTTTACGACTGGGCCTACAGCGGCACCAACTCCAACAACGCGCCGTTCACGGTCAACCACAGCGGGCCGTTCAACCAGTTCACCGAGTCGGCGAAGGACTACCACGAGCACCGCGCACAGCTGCTCGACGCCTATGTCTACGGCGCCACGCCGATCGGCGGCACACAGCTGAGCTTCAAGCTGGGCAACCAGGTGGTGGCCTGGGGCGAGAGCCTGTTCTTCGCCAACATCGCCGGCGCGCAAGGGCCCGCAGATGCGACCAAGGCCTTCGTGCCCGGCGCCGAGGTCAAGGACATCCTGCTGCCGGTGCCACAGGCCTCGCTGCAGCTGCAGGTGACGCCAACGTTCAGCCTGATGGGCTACTACCAGTTCACCTACAAGCCGAACCAGATGTTCGCCCCGGGCAGCTATTTCAGCACCACAGACGTGGTCGGGCCCGGCGCCGAGTTCATCATCGGGCCTGGCTTCAACATCCCGCGCGGCCCGGATATCCGCCCGTCCGACTGGGGCCAATGGGGTGTCGGTGCCCGCTTCCGCGTGTTCGAGGACACCGAGATCGGCATCTACCAGTTGCGCTACCACGACAAGAACCCGAGCGTGGTCACCGCGCTGTTCCCCACGCTGCAGTACCAGCAGAAGTTCTACGGCGGCATCAACCTGACCGGCGCCAGCTTCTCGACGCAGCTGCTCGGCGCCAACGTCGCCGGTGAAGTCAGCTACAAGGACGGCATACCGATGCTGGTGGACGTGGCGGGGTCGCCCACCGCCTCGCGCGGCAAGGCGCTGCAGGGCAACCTGTCCGCGATCTATTCGGTGGGCCCGTCCTTCCTCGCCGATTCGCAGTCGCTGCTGGGCGAAGTCTCGTACCTGCACGTGCTGGACGTGGATCCGGTCATGGGCTTCAGCAAGCTGTCGAACACGCGCAACTCGGCGGCGTTCCAGGTGGGCTGGTCGCTGACCTACAACAACGTGTTCGACGGCTGGGACGTCACCGTGCCGCTGACCTATGCGCAGCAGTTCAGCGGCAGGTCGGCGGTGGCCGGCGCCTTCGGCACGCTGATGGGCTATAGCGACAAGCGCGCCAGCGTCGGGCTGACCTTCAAGTACCTGAACAATCTTGAGCTCAACCTGACCTACGCCGCGTTTATCGGCGGCGCCAACATCGTCAACCGCCCGCTGGCGGACCGCGACTACGTGGCCTTCAACGCCAAGTATTCGTTCTGACCCTCGTCCCGGTCCGCGCCGCCTGCATGGCCGCGCGGACCGCCCTCTTTTCCGCCATGAATGCCGACCTGATCACCACGCTCAGCAACGAACTCCACCAGGCGCTGGTCACGCGCACGCCGGTGCCGCCGCTCAGCGGCCGCGGCCTGGCGCTGGATGTCAACGCCGCCTACCGCATCCAGCAGGGCTTTGTCGCCCACCGGCTGGCGGCCGGCGACCGCGTCACCGGCAAGAAGATCGGCGTGACCAGCGCCGCCGTGCAGCAGATGCTGGACGTGCACCAGCCCGACTTCGGCATCCTGCTGCAGAGCATGCACTACGCCGCCGGCCAGCCCATTCCCACCGCTTCGCTGATCCAGCCGCGCGCCGAGGGCGAGATCGCCTTCTTCCTGCGGCGCGACCTGCGCGGCCCGGGCGTGACGCGCGACGACGTGCTCGACGCCACCGAGGCGGTGGCGGCCTGCTTCGAGATCGTCGATTCGCGCATCCGCGACTGGCGCATCCGCATCGAGGACACCGTTGCCGACAACGCCTCGTGCGGCGTCTATGTGCTCGGCGACGAGCGCGTGAGCCCGCATGCGCTGGACCTGGCCGCGTGCGCGATGACGCTCGACAAGAACGGCGAATGCGTCGCCACCGGCCTGGGCAGCGCCGCGCTGGGCCACCCCGCCGACGCGGTGGCGTGGCTGGCCAACACCCTGGGCAGCTACGGCATTCCCCTGCTCGCCGGCGAGACCATCCTGTCGGGCTCGCTGGCGGCGCTGATTCCCGTGCAGGCCGGCGACCGCCTGTCCATGCATATCACCGGCATCGGCGGCTGCGCCGCCGTGTTCTCCTGACTGTCTGACCTTGCGATCCCAAACACCATGAACAAGATCCGATGCGCCCTGATCGGTCCCGGCAATATCGGCACCGACCTGCTCTACAAGCTGCGCCGCAGCGACATCCTGGAACCGGTCTGGATGGTCGGCGTGGAGCCCACCTCCGAAGGCCTGGCGCGCGCGCGCGAGCTGGGGCTGAAGACCACCAGCGACGGCATCGACGGCCTGCTGCCGCACCTGGAGGCCGACGATATCCGCATCGCCTTCGATGCCACCTCGGCCTACGTCCACGCCGAGCACTCGGCCAGGCTGACCGCGCGCGGCGTGCGCGTGATCGACCTGACGCCGGCGGCGATCGGGCCGTTCTGCGTGCCGCCGGTCAACCTCGAGGCCCATATCGGCAGCAACGAGATGAACGTCAACATGGTCACCTGCGGCGGGCAGGCCACCATCCCGATGGTGTATGCGGTATCGCGCGTGCAGCCGGTGGCGTATGGCGAGATCGTGGCGACGGTGTCGTCGCGCTCGGTCGGGCCCGGCACGCGCCGCAATATCGACGAGTTCACGCGCACCACCGCGGGCGCGATCGAGGCCGTGGGCGGCGCGCGCCAGGGCAAGGCCATCATCGTGATCAATCCGGCCGAGCCGCCGCTGATCATGCGCGACACCATCCACTGCCTGACCGAAGACGCCCCCGACGTTGCCGCGATCACTGCGTCGGTGCACAACATGATTGCCGAGGTGCGCAAGTACGTGCCCGGCTACACGTTAAAGAACGGCCCGGTGTTCGACGGCAAGCGCGTCTCGATCTTCCTGGAGGTCGAAGGCCTGGGCGACTACCTGCCCAAGTACGCCGGCAACCTAGACATCATGACCGCCTCGGCCGCCAGGACCGCCGAACGCATCGCCGCCGCCATGCGCGCCGGCAGCCCTGAAACCGCCACTGCCTGAGGAGCCCGGCCATGGCCCAACGCATTACCCTGCACGACATGACGCTGCGCGACGGCATGCATCCGAAGCGCCACCAGATCTCGCTGGAGCAGATGAAAAGCATCGCCCGCGGGCTAGACGCCGCCGGCGTGCCGCTGATCGAAGTCACCCACGGCGATGGCCTGGGCGGCGCATCGGTCAACTACGGCTTCCCTGCACACAGCGACGAGGAATACCTGCGCGCGGTGCTGGGCGAGCTGAAACAGGCGCGCGTGTCGGCGCTGCTGCTGCCCGGCATCGGCACCCTCGACCACCTGCGCATGGCGCACGAGATCGGCGTGCAGACCATCCGCGTGGCCACGCACTGCACCGAGGCCGATGTCTCGGAGCAGCATATCGGCATGGCGCGCAAGCTCGGCATGGATACCGTCGGCTTCCTGATGATGGCGCACATGGCGCCGGTGCAGACGCTGGTGCAGCAGGCGCTGCTGATGGAAAGCTACGGCGCCAACTGCCTGTACATCACCGACTCCGCCGGCCACATGCTGCCGCACGACGTCACCGAGAAGCTCACCGCGGTGCGGCAGGCGCTGCGCCCGGAGACCGAGCTGGGCTTCCACGGCCACCACAACCTGGCCATGGGCGTGGCCAATTCGCTCGCCGCGATCGCGTGCGGCGCGACCCGCATCGACGCGGCCGCCGCAGGCCTGGGCGCGGGCGCCGGCAATACCCCGATGGAAGTGCTGGTGGCCGTGTGCGAACGCATGGGCATCGAGACCGGCGTCGACGTCTTCCGCATTGCCGACGTGGCCGAAGACCTGGTGGTGCCGATCATGGACCACCCCATCCGCATCGACCGCGACGCGCTCACGCTGGGCTATGCCGGCGTGTATTCGTCGTTCCTGCTGTTTGCCAAGCGCGCCGAGGCCAAGTACCGCATCCCCGCGCGCGAGATCCTGGTGGAGCTCGGCCGGCAGCGGCTGGTGGGCGGCCAGGAAGACATGATCGAGGACACCGCGATCACGCTGGCGCGTGCGCGCGGCCTGCCCGTCGCGTAAGGACGCTTTCGATCCGGCCCGGTACGCCGGGCACTGCTTTCATCACCAACAAAGAAAGAGGAGACAGGTACCCATGCTCAGACTTCGTGCCCGCCCGCGGCTTGCCGGCTTCGCCTTTGCTGCCACGGCACTGGCCGTCGCGTCCAGCCCGGCCCACGCCCTCAATATCCTGCTGACCAATGACGACGGCTGCGCCGCGCCCGGCATCACCGCGGTGCGCAAGGCCCTGCAGGACGCCGGCCACCGCGTGATCACGGTCGGCCCCGCCACCAACCAGAGCGGCTCGGGCGCCGCCTATGCCACGCCCGACGGCCGCACCCGGCTGGTGGTGGACCCGCTCGCCGGCAGCGCCGAGACCTTCTGCGTGCACCGGGTCAAGCCCACCTTTGTCGCGGGCAGCGCGCTCAACAGCACCAACCCCGACTATATCGGCACCGGCTCGCCGGTCGACGCCACCGCGATCGGCCTGAAGATCGTCGCGCCGGAAAGCGGCTTTACGCCGGACCTGGTGGTGTCGGGGGCCAACTTCGGCGAGAACCTGTCGGATTCCATCCCGCACTCCGGCACGGTGATGAACGTGCTGTTCGCCGCGCGCCGCGGCGTGCCCGCCATCGCGCTGAGCGTGGGCGTGGACTTTAGCGAGGCACGCTCCGGCTTCCCGGCTACCATCGCCGCGTTCCCGAAGGCCGGCGCCTTCCTGGCCCGCGTGGTCGCGACCCTGGAGGCCAGCCGCCCCGCCGGCCAGCCGCTGCTGCCCGTGGCCCACCCGCTCAGCATCAACTACCCGGTCGGCGGCACCCCCGCCGGCGTGCGCCTGACCGTGCCCGGCACCGTGGATTCCTTTACCACGGCCTACAAGCGCAATGCCGACAACACCGTCTCGATCGACGTGGGCGCGGCCGAGACCGAACTGGCCGCGCTGGCAAAGACCGCCGAGACGCCGGCCTTCCTGGCGAAGTACATCACCATCTCGCCGCTCGATGTCGACTTCCGCCCGACGCCGCTGGCGCGCGGCCTGTTCAACCGCTCGCGTCGCGAGCTGGCCAACCTGGCTCCGTGAGCACCGATACCATGGGCAAGCAACTTCGACACTGGCGCCACCTCGTGCTCGCATGCGGGGTCGCAGCCGTCGCGGCATGCGGGGATGAGCCGGCGCAGGATGTGAGCGGCACCGCCGCCGTGGGCGCGGCGCTGGCCGGCGCCACCGTGCAGGTGCGCGACACGCAAGGGCAGGTGCGCCACGCCACGGCCGATGCCAGCGGCGCCTTCCGCCTGTCCGGCGTACCGGACGGCGCGCTGATGGTCCGCTGCGAAGGTGGGCTCGTAAGCGGGCCCACACAGGGCGAGCCGAACCGCCAGCGGCTGCACGGCCTGGTGCTGGGCGGACGCACCGTCAACTGCACGCCGCTGACCGAGCTGGCGCTGTGGAAACTGACGGGCGGCCCGCCGGGCCAGGCCTTCGACAGCTTCGGCACGGCGACCGCCAAGGGGCTGTCAGCCGAAGCGCTGGCCGAAGCGGAAAGCGCCGTACTGGCAGCGCTGGCCGCGGGGGCCGGAGTCGATGTCGATCCTGCCGCGATCCCGCGGCGCTGGCACGACACCCCGCTGCAGGCCGGCAATGCCGGCGATGCCCACGATGCCGCGCTGGACGCGCTGCGCGAAGCCATCTCCGACCAGGCCTCGATGGATTTCATGGGCGAGATGGTGGTGCACGGGCTGTGCGTGGCCGATGGGAACTGCGGGTGAAGCAAGCTTGCGGGGCGCGTGAGAACCACCGCCCCGCAACGCCGCCGCGGTGGCTCTGTCATCGTCCCGCCGCCCCCGGCAACATCTCGCATACCGGCAGCCGGAACATGAACTCGCTGCCGCCGCTGCGCCGGTTGCGCACTTCCAGCGTGCCGCCGTGCGCCTCGATGATGGAGCGGCAGATGGCGAGACCCATGCCCATGCCATCGTCCTTGGTGGTGAAGAACGGCTCGAACACCTGGCCCAGCACGTCCTCGGGGATGCCCGCGCCGTGGTCCTGCACGCTGACGACGACATTGTCCTGCTCGCGGTACGAGGTCACGATCAGTTCGCGCTGCGGGGGCGGAGTCTGCACCATGGCGTCGAGCGCGTTGGTGATCAGGTTCAGCACCACCTGCTGCAGCTGGACGCGATCGGCTTCGACCACGGCGGACCCCGCCGCCAGCCGTGCGACCACCCGGACCTCGTGCGCGTCGATGTCCAGGCGCGCCATCTCCAGCACTTCGCGCAGCACATCGTCGGGATGCAGCGGCGCCAGCACCGCCGGCACCTGCCTGGCCAGCGCGCGCAGCGCACGGATGATGTCGGCGGCGCGCAGCGCGTACTGCTTGATGTCGGTGAAGCCGTCGAGCGCCTCGGCCACCTCCGGCCTGGGCCGGTTCAGCCAGCGCAGGCTGGCGTCGACGGTGGCGACGATGGCGGTGAGCGGCTGGTTGACTTCATGCGCGATCGAGGCGGCCAGGCCGCCCATCACCGTCAGGTGCGAGGTGCGCGCCAGTGCCGAGCTGGCGCTGCGCAGCCGCATTTCGGCGGCGACGCGGCGGTTGCTTTCGTCGATCAGCTGCTGGTACAGGCGCGCGGTCTCGAGCGAGATCGCCACCTGCGGCGCCAGCACCTCAAGCTCCGCGATCCGGGTCGCGTCGAATACCGCCGGCGCCAGGCTGTTTTCCAGGTAGAACACGCCGACCAGGCTGCCGCCGCGCAGCAGCGGCAGGCACAGCACCGAGCGCGGGCCGCCGGCAATGGCGCCCCTGGTGCGGATCGACGGCGCATCGACCATGGCGTCGTCCAGCGCCAGCGTCTGCCGGGTGCGCAGCACGCTGTTGAGCACCGCCAGCGGCAGCGCCTGCTCGCTCGGCACCGCACTGCCCAGCGTCACCGCCACCTTGCCATCGGCCACGCGTGCCGAAGCCTCGATCATGGGCTGCTCGCCGCGCATCAGCAGCAGCAAGCCGTACTGCGCGCCGGCATGGACCACCACATGGGTCATCAGCGTTTCAATCAGCCGGTCCATCACGATCTCGCTGGACAACGCCCTGGCCGCCTTCATGCCCAGCTCCCAGCGCTGCGCGCTGAGCCTGCCATCGGCGCTGCCGTGTTCGTGCCCCGCCACGTCGCGCTGCGGATGGCGCTTCTCCAGCAGCGTCGCCTTGTGGTCGGCGCCCCAGCGGCGGTAGCCGGCATGGGCCAGGCGCCAGTGCTGCGCGGCCGCGGTCGGCAGGCCGCGCGCTTCGCACAGCATGCCGGCCAGCTCGTGCGCCAGCGCCGCCTCATGAACGAAGCCGGCCGCGGCGGCGGCGGCCGCCGCCTGCTCGTAGCCGGCCAGCGCCTGCAGCGGATCGCCGCGCAGGCGCGCCAGCTCCGCATCGACCAGCGCCAGCTTGCCGCGGAAGGTCAGCGGATTCAGCGCCGCCCAGCGGGCAAAGCAGTCACGGTGCGCGGCAAGTTCGGCCATGACATCGGCCATGGCATCGGCCATCACGTCGTCCGACGCCGCGCCGGCGGTCGCGTGCGCCAGCGCAATGGCCAGATACAGCCGGCAATCCGCGACGTTGATATGGGCCGGCGCCGACCAGATCAGCGTCTGCGCCTCGCGCAGGCTGCGCACCGCGTGGTCCCACTCCTGCCGGAACACCGCCGCCATGCCGTCGTAGAGCCAGATCCAGAACCGGGTCGGCAGCGAGTTGGCGCGCGCCAGCCGCTGCGCCGCGCTCATCTGGTGGGCGGCCTCGTCCTGCGGCGGCGCTTCGTCACCGCTGCGCAGCCGGCGCAGGAAATGGTGCTGCGAATACAGGATCAGCTCGATATCCCGGTATTGCACCAGCCGCGTCAGGGCCAGCCCGCGGTCGATCTCTTCCTCCACCAGGCGCAGGTGCTCGCCCATGGCGAGCAGGTCGGACACGATATGGTTGCAGGCATAGCACGCCATGCCGATATCGCCCGAGGCCCGGCCCAGCGTGACGGCGCGCTGCGCATGCGCCAGCGCGTAGGACAGCGGCCGGGTCCAGGCGCTGACCTGGTCGACCGCCACCAGCGTGGCGATGCGCTCGGCCTCGTAGCCATGGCGGTCGGCCAGCTCCATCGCCGCCAGCCCATAGGCCAGTCCGTCCTCGTATTGCTCGTACAGGCTGGCGATAAAGACGCCGAACCACGACAGCCCGTATGGCGATTCCGCGGTGGCGCCGTGTTCCAGCGTCAGCTCCACCATCTTGGCCACGTGCAGGAAGCTGATGCCATCGCGCACGAACAGCGACGAGATCAGCGTCGACAGCAGCCCCATGATGGTCTGGATGCGGCTGTCTTCGGTCGCCGGCAACCGGCCCAGGCTGTCGATGGCGCGCCCGCCCAGCGCCCGCTTCACCGTGTCATAGGCCTCGCGCATGCGCGCCGGGCCGGGCCCGCGTTCCAGGTGGATATCGAGCAGCGCCAGCCCCGACAGCGCGGCGTTGATCGCGCCCTCGTAGTCGGAACGCACGGTCTGCAGGCTGGCCTTGAGCCGGTGCACGGCGGCCTTGTCCACCGGCGGCAGGTCGCGCGCGAGCAGCGCGTCGATCTCCTGCGAGGCCGGCTCCAGCCGCGCCTGCGCCAGCAGGCATTCGCAGTGCAGCATGCTCGCACCGTAGGCCAGCGCGCAGTGCGTGGTCCACCATGACGGCTGCATCAGCGCGAATGCGGCGTCGGTGTAGCGCGTCGCCTGCGCTAACGCCGCGCTGCGCCGGGCGCGCCTGGCGGCGACCAGCAGCACCTGCACGAAGGCCACGCGTTGCGGCTCGGGCAGCGGATGGCCGGCCGCGCGTTCGATTTGGTTGCCGATCTCGAAGGCATGCACGGCCTGGTCGGCCTGCCAGTGCTCGATCATGATGGCCGCGATGCGGGCGTGCGCGGCCGGACGCTCGCGCGGCGCGATCATGGCGTACGCCGCCTCCAGCACACGGTCGTGCTGGAACGCGTAGCCGTCCTCGCTCCGTACCAGCAGGCCGGCATCGACGAAGGGGCGCAGCCGCTCGCCGAGCTGCGCCGCATCGAGTTGCGCCACGCACGCAAGCAGGCTCTGCTCGCAGCGTATGCCCACGCAGGCCAGCTGCCTGAGCAGCTCCGTACCTGCTTCCGGCAGCCGCGCGAAGCGGCGGGTCATCAGGTCGGTCACGCTGTCGGTGTAGCGATGCTGCGCGGCATCGGCCTCGTCCCAGTGCCAGCCGGCGCGCTCGTCGCGGTAGGCCTCGCGGTAGGCCAGCACGCCATCGTCGACCAGCGCGCGCAACAGCTGGTACGAGAAGAAGGGATTGCCGCCGGTCTTCGCATGCACCAGCTGCGCCAGCGCTTCCACGCGCGGCGCCGGCTCGTTGAGGGCGGCCGCCACCAGTTCGGTCAGTTCCCACACGGACAGGGGCCGCACGGCGATGCGCGTGACCGGCAGCGCGCCGGCGCGGCTTGCGTGCATAAGCCACGAGAAGCGCTGCTCGACATCGTTGCCGTGGTCGCGATAGGCGGCGATCAGCAGCAGGTTGGCCGGGCGCTGCGTGGTAAAGGCTTCGAGCAGCGCAATGGTCGACGCATCGGCCCACTGCAGGTCATCGAAGCACAGCACCAGCGGCGCGCCCTGGTCGGCAAAAGTGGCGAAGGTGGCAAGGATGGCCTGCTGCGCGCGCGCCTGCGCCTGCTGGGCCGGCACCTCGGCCAGCGGCGCGGTGCGCCCCAGCACGTGCTCGACCTCGGGCACCAGCACGGCAATGGCCCGGCCCTGGCCCGCGAGCGCGCGCAGCCAGCGCTTGCGCACCGGCGCCAGCGCGGCTTCCGACTCGCCCAGCAGCGGCAGCGTCAGCGCGCGGATCATCTGTGCGACCGGGGCGTACGGAATGTCGAGCTGCAACTGATCGCTCTTGCCGCTGGCAAAACGCATGCCATGCTGCCCCGCCTGGCACGACAGCCACGCCGCCAGCGCCGACTTGCCGGTGCCGGCGGCGCCGGCGAGCAGCACCAGCTCGGACTGGCCGCTATGGCGCACGCGCGCCAGCGCGTCGGCAAGCTGCGCGGTTTCGCGCGCGCGGCCAAAGAGTTCGCCGGAGACGTTCAGCGTCGAGGTCGGGCCGGCGGCATCGAGCCTGAACGGCGCGATCTCGCCGCGTTCGCGCCAGTCCGCCTGGCAGCGCAGCAGGTCGGCAAGCAGCGACATGGCGCCGGCATAGCGGTCAGCCGGGTCCTTGGCCAGCAGCCGGAGCACGATCGCGCCCAGCAACGGCGCGAGGCCGGGTGTGCGTACGTGCGGCGGCTCCGGCTCGACGGCGAGATGGGCGTGCTGCCACGCCGCGGGCGACTCGGCCGTGAACGGCAGCGTGCCGGTCAGCATCTGGTAGAAGGTGACGCCGAGCGAATACAGGTCAGAGCGGGCACTGGTGCGCGCCTGGTCGGCGCGGGCCACTTCGGGCGACTGGTATGCCCACGATGCGGGGCCGGGGCGCGGCACGACGGGCGGCATGGCGTCCAGCGCGGTGGCATGATCGAAGCCGGTCAGGCGCACGCCGGCGCTGTCGTCGGCGCTGTCGTCGGCGCTGTTGTCATCGCTGTCATCAACGAGCAGGTTGTGCGGCCGGATATCGCCATGCAGCAGGCCGTGCGCATGCGCGCCCGCCAGCGCGCGCACGCTGCCGATGGCAAGCTGCAGGAAGCGTGCGACGGGAACAGCGGCGTCCCCCAGTGTCGCGGCGACGGTCGATGCGGGTGCGCCGCCATACACCACCACCATGCGATCCGCGCTGCGCAGCGTGGCGACTGGCACCGCGGCCCAGTCCGCCTGCAAGCGTGCGGCCAGCCGGGCTTCGTCCTGAAGTGGCCCGCTGTCGGCCATCGGCGCGGCCCTGGCGAAGCAGCGCAGCCCGGTGTCGGGGTCGGACAGCTGCAGGTAGCCGATGCCGTCCGACACGTGCAGCACGGTCTGCGCGGCCCGCGCCAGCCAGGTGTCGTCAAAGGCCGGTGCGGGGCTTCGCTGCGCGGGAATGCCAGGCGTCATGGGGGGGGAATGATGTCAGGCTCGGCGCCACGGCGCACTCAGCCGCCGACCTTGCACAGGCCCAGCTGCTGCGCCATCAACACCAGCTCGGCAAAGGTGCGCGCCTTCATCTTGCGCATGGCCTGGCCGCGGTGGATCTTCACCGTCACCTCGCTGATGCCGATCTGCGCGGCGATCTGCTTGTTGAGCAGCCCCGCCACCGCCAGGCCCATGACCTCGCCTTCGCGCGGCGTCAGCGACTGGTAGCTGGCGCGCAAGGCGTCGAGCTGGCGCAGTCCCTGGCGCCGCTGCCGGTCTTTTTCCAGTGCGGCGGCGACCGCATCGAGCAGGTCCTGGTCGCGGAACGGCTTGGGCATGAAGTCTTCGGCGCCAGCCTTCATGGCCGCGACCGTCATGGCGATGTCGCCGTAGCCGGTCATGAAGATGATGGGGATGTGGACGCCCAGCTGGCCCAGCCGCGCCTGCAGGTCGAGCCCGCTCTGCCCGCGCAGCCTGACATCGAGCAGCAGGCAGCATGGCGTATCGGGCAAGGGCGTTGCCAGCAGTTCGGCGGCCGAGGCGAACAATGCCACGTTCAGGCCGACCGAACGGAACAGGTTGCCCAGCGCCCGGCGCAGCGCGGCATCGTCGTCGACCACCAGCACCGTCGCGTCATCGTTCGCACTGGTGTCGGCTGGCTCCAGGCTCGGTGATGTCACGGTCAGATCTCCAGTGCGCTCGGAAAGGTGTTGCGGATTATAACCAGCGGGCATGTCATCGCAAGGACCGGCATGGGGTCACGGCAGTGACGCACCGGGCACCCATACCATGGTGTTAGTCGCGGATGGGAGCGGTGACGACGCGTACGCCGTGCACGGCGCACCACGCCTGGGCATCGGCGCCGCCGCCGGGTAATACGAACATCCGATTTGCGTTGGCGCCCACACCGACTAGTCTTCCCTGCGGCAGCGCTGCGGTCATGCAACCCCGCCGCCCTGCTCCGCCCCCTCCCGCGTTGCGGCCTTGCGCTGAAGCAAGGACCGCACCCGGCTCAACCCTGGTCCCAAGGAACGACACCATGTCCAACCCGAAGCTCGAAGTCCTCACCCCGCAGAACAGCCAGCTGATCATCATCGACCATCAGCCGCAGATGGCCTTCGGCGTACAGTCGATGGACCGGCAGGCCATGAAGAACAACGTGGTCGGCCTGGCCAAGGCCGCCAAGATCTTCAATATCCCGACCACCATCACCACCGTCGAGAGCGAGTCGTTCTCGGGCTTCACCTATCCGGAACTGCTCGACGTGTTCCCGGACCAGAAGACCCTGGAGCGCACCTCGATGAACTCGTGGGACGACCAGAAGGTGCGCGACGCGCTCAAGGCCAACGGCCGCAACAAGGTCATCGTGGCCGGCCTGTGGACCGAGGTCTGCAACACCACCTTCGCGCTGTGCGCGATGCTCGAAGGCAACTACGAGATCTACATGGTGGCCGATGCCTCGGGCGGCACCAGCAAGGAAGCGCACGACTACGCCATGCAGCGCATGGTGCAGGCCGGCGCCGTGCCGGTGACGTGGCAGCAGGTGCTGCTGGAATGGCAGCGCGACTGGGCCCATCGCGACACGTATGACGCCGTGATGAAGCTGGTGAAGGAGCATTCCGGTGCCTATGGCATGGGCGTCGACTACGCTTACACCATGGTCCACAAGGCGCCGCAACGCACCGCCACCCCGCACGAGTCGATCGCGCCGGTGCCGGCGCGCTGAGCCTGCGGCGATCTCGTCGCGTTCTGTCGTCCTCCTCCATCGCAAAGGTTAATCATGAGCTTCATTACTACCCAAGACGGTACCCGGATCTTCTGCAAGGACTGGGGCTCGGGCCGCCCGGTCGTGTTTTCGCACGGCTGGCCGCTCAATGCCGACGCCTGGGACGCGCAGATGCTGTTCCTGGTGCAGCAGGGCTTCCGCGTGATCGCCCATGACCGCCGCGGCCACGGCCGCTCGGACCAGCCCGCGCAGGGCAACGACATGGACACCTATGCCGACGACCTGGCGGCGCTGCTGGACGCGCTGGACCTGCAGGATGCGACGCTGGTGGGCCACTCCACCGGCGGCGGCGAGGTCGCGCACTACATCGGCCGCCACGGCACCAAACGCGTGGCCAGGGCCGTGCTGATCGGCGCGGTGCCGCCGGTGATGCTGAAGACCACGGCCTACCCCAACGGCCTGCCGATGGCGGTGTTCGACGGCATCCGCAAGGGCGTTGCCGACAACCGCTCGCAGTTCTACCGGGACCTGGCGGTGCCGTTCTTCGGCTTCAACCGCGACGGCGCCAAGGCCTCGCAGGGCACCATCGACGCGTTCTGGGCGCAGGGCATGGCCGGCGGCATCGTCGGCCAGTACGCCTGCATCCGGGAGTTCTCGGAAGTGGACTATACCGAGGACCTGAAGAAGATCGACGTGCCGACGCTGATCCTGCACGGCGACGACGACCAGATCGTGCCGATCGGCAACTCGGCGCGCCTGTCGGCCGAGATCGTGAGGGACGCCACGCTGAAGGTCTACCCCGGTGCCTCGCACGGCATGTGCGTGATCAACGCCGACCAGGTCAATGCCGACCTGCTGGCCTTCCTGAACGCCTGAGCTTATGTCAGTCACCCGCCGGCAATTCATCGCCTCCGCCGCCGCGCTCGGCGCGGCCGCCTCCTCGGAGATCTTCGCCATGTCACCGGAAACCCCTGACCTCATCCTCTTCAACGGCAAGTTCGCCACGCTCGACAAGTCCAATCCGCAGGCCGATGCCGTGGCCGTGCGCGACGGACGCTTTGTCGGCGTTGGCACGCGCCAGGACATCATGAAGCTGGCCGGGGCGCAGACGAAGGTCATCGACCTGAATGGCCGGCGGGCCATTCCCGGGCTGATCGACAGCCACATGCATATCATCCGCGGCGGCCTGAACTACAACATGGAGCTGCGCTGGGACGGCGTGCGCTCGCTGGCCGATGCGATGCGGATGCTGAAGGACCAGGTCGCGCGTACGCCCGCGCCGCAATGGGTGCGCGTGGTGGGCGGCTTCACCGAGCACCAGTTCGCCGAGAAGCGCCTGCCCACCATCGAGGAACTGAACGCAGTGGCGCCCGATACGCCGGTGTTCATCCTGCACCTGTACGACCGCGCCATCCTGAACGGCGCCGCGCTGCGCGCGGTGGGCTACACCAAGGACACGCCCAACCCGCCGGGCGGCGAGATCGTGCGCGATGCGCGCGGCAATCCCACCGGCCTGCTGCTGGCCAAGCCCAACGCAACCATCCTGTACGCGACGCTGGCCAAGGGCCCGAAGCTTCCGCCCGAGTACCAGAAGAACTCGACCCGCCATTTCATGCGCGAGGTGAACCGGCTTGGCGTCACCGGCGTGATCGATGCGGGCGGCGGCTACCAGAACTACCCCGAGGACTACAGCATCATCGAGGAACTGCACAAGGAAGGCCAGCTGACGGTGCGGCTCGCGTACAACCTGTTCACGCAGAAGCCGAAGGAAGAACTCAAGGACTTCAAGACCTGGACCTCCCAGGTCCGGCCGGGCCAGGGCGACGACCTCTACCGCCACAACGGCGCCGGCGAAATGCTGGTCTACACCGCGGCCGACTTCGAGGACTTCCGCGTCGAGCGCCCGGAGATGGCGCCGTCGATGGAAGCCGACCTCGAGCCGGTGATCCGCCTGCTGGCCGAAAAGCGCTGGCCGTGGCGGCTGCATGCCACCTATGACCAGACCATCTCGCGCGCGCTCGACGTCTACGAGAAGGTCGCCAAGGAGATCCCGTTCGATGGCCTGAACTGGTTCTTCGACCACGCCGAGACCATCTCCGACCGCAACATCGACCGCATTGCCGCGCTCGGCGGCGGCATCGCCGTGCAGCACCGCATGGCGTACCAGGGCGAGTATTTCGTCGAGCGCTACGGCGCGCGCGCGGCCGAAGCCACCCCGCCGGTGAAGAAGATGCTGGAGAAAGGCGTCAAGGTCGGCGCCGGCACCGATGCCACGCGTGTGGCCTCGTACAACCCGTGGGTGTCGCTGTACTGGCTGACCACCGGCAAGACCGTGGGCGGCATGCCGATGTACCCGCAGGCCAACCTGCTCGACCGCGAGACCGCACTGCGGCTGTGGACCGAGGCCAATACCTGGTTCTCGTCCGAAGTCGGCAAGAAGGGCCAGATCAAGGTGGGGCAGCTCGCCGACCTGGCGGTGCTGTCGGCCGATTACTTCAGCGTGCCGGGCGACGAGATCCAGGACATCGCCTCGGTGCTGACCATCCTCGGCGGCAAGGTGGTCTATGGCGACGGCGACTTCAGCAAGCTGTCGCCGCAGATCCCGCCGGCGATGCCGGACTGGTCGCCGGTGCGGCATGTGGGCGGCTACCAGCCGCGGCCGCAGGCGCGCAAGCTGGCGATGAACACCGCGTGCGGCTGCGCCAGCAGTTGCGGCGTGCACGGGCACGCGCATGCCAGGGCCTGGACTTCCAGCGTGCCGACCTCGGACGAAAGCACCTTCTGGGGCGCACTCGGCTGCTCGTGCTGGGCATTCTGATCTCAACCACTTTCCCAACGCCCCCACCCGGAGACTGGCCATGCCTGAACCCACCACGCTGACGCCGGATTCCTCCGGCGCAGCCACACTGCGCATGCCGCGCTGGCTGCACTGGCTGGCGCTGCTGCTGCTGTGCGCGGCCTACCTGCAGGGCGGCCTGGTCAAGCTGGCCGACTTTGGTGGCGCGGTCGCCGAGATGCAGCATTTCGGCCTGTCGCCGGCGGTGCCGATGGCGATCGCGACCATCGTGCTGGAGCTGGGCGCGTGCGCCATGATCCTGCTGGGCTGGCGCCGCTGGCTGGGCGCCCTGGCGCTGGCGGGGTTCACGCTGGCCGCGACCTTCGTCGCCAACCGCTTCTGGCAGGCGCCGCCCGACGCCAGGTTCATGATGGCCAACGCCTTCTTCGAACACCTGGGGCTGGTGGGCGGCTTCCTGCTGGTGGCCTGGCATGACCTGCGCGACCGGCGCACGCCTGCGCAAACGGAGCAATGACCAGCATGGCCGAACAAACACTCCGTCCCACGCCCACGCCTGCCAACGGCGGCACCTTCGCGCCGCTGGCGCAGGCCACCTTCGCGGTGCTGTGGGCCGCGACCATCCTCGGCAATATCGGCAGCTTCATGCGCGACGTGGCCAGCGCCTGGCTGGCGACCGACCTGTCCACCTCCCCCGCCGCGGTCGCCACGATCCAGGCCGCGGCCACGCTGCCGGTGTTCCTGCTGGCGATTCCGGCCGGCGTGCTGTCCGACATCCTTGACCGCCGGCGCTTCCTGATTGCGGTGCAGGTGGGGCTGGCCATGGTCAGCGGCACGCTGATGGTGCTGGCCTGGCGCCAGGCGCTGACGATCGAGATCCTGATCGGCATGGCCTTCCTCGGCGGCATCGGCGCGGCGATGATGGGGCCCACGTGGCAATCGATCGTGCCGGAACTGGTGTCGCAGCAAGAGCTCAAGCGCGCGGTCGCGCTCAATGCGCTGGGTGTCAATATCGCGCGCGCGATCGGGCCGGCCGCCGGCGGCCTGCTGCTGGCGGCGTTCGGCGCGGCCACGACCTATGGCGTGGACCTGGTCAGCTATGTCTTCGTGATCGCCGCGCTGCTGTGGTGGAAGCGCCCGCAGCGCGCCGCCGATCCGCTGCGCGAGCATTTCCTGGGCGCCTTCCGCGCAGGGCTGCGCTTCACCCGCGCGCACAGCAAGCTGCATATCGTGCTGGCGCGCGCGGCGGTGCATTTCGCCTTCGGCAGCAGCATCTGGGCCTTGTTGCCGCTGGTGGCGAAGCAGCTGCTGCAGGGCGGCGCCAGCCTCTATGGCGTATTGCTGGGCGCGGTGGGCCTGGGCGCGATCCTCGGCGCGCTGGTGATGCCGCGGCTGCAGCGCAGGCTCGACGCCGACGGCATGGTGCTGCTGTCGGCCGTCGTCACCGCCGTGGTGATGGCGGCGCTGTGCATCGCGCCGCCGGTGTGGGTGGCGCTGCCGCTGTTGCTGTTCCTCGGCGCCGCCTGGATCACCGCACTGACGACGCTGGGCGGCGTGGCGCAGGCCATCCTGCCCAACTGGGTGCGCGGCCGCGCGCTGGCGGTCTACCAGATGGTGTTCAACGGCGCGATGGCGGCGGGCAGCCTGGTGTGGGGCTTCGTGGCGCAGGCGCTGGGCATCTCCGGCGGACTGCTGGTCGCCGCGGGCGGCCTGCTGGCCGCGGCGCTGCTGCTGCATCGGCTGCGCCTGCCGCGTGGCGAGGAAGACCTCGCGCCGGCCCAGCACTGGCCGGAGCCGGAGGGCGCCGAAGAGATCGCGCATGACCGCGGACCGGTGATGATCCTGATCGAGTACTGCGTCCGCGCGGAAGACCGCGATGCCTTCCTGCGCGCGGTGCACAAGCTCTCGGAAGAACGGCTGCGCGACGGCGCCTTCAACTGGGGCGTGATGGAAGACCCGGCCGATCCGGAACTGCTGACCGAGTGGTTCCTGGTCGAATCCTGGGCCGAGCACCTGCGCCAGCACCGACGCGTGCCGCACGCCGATGCCGACCTGCAGCGCGAAATCACGCGCTTCCATGCGCGCGAGACGCCGCCGCGCGTGCGGCACCTGCTGGGCGTCGGGCTGCCTGACCCGCACACGACACCGGCAGCGCCGACGGCTTCGCACTGATCCACCAAACTTATCGGAAATCGCCATGAAGCTCTACCTTGTCTCCCTGGCCGCCGGCATCCTCGTCGGCATCATTTACGCACTGATGCAGGTCCGCTCACCCGCGCCGCCGGTGGTGGCGCTGATCGGCCTGCTTGGCATGCTGATCGGCGAACAGGTGGTGCCGCCGATCAAGCGCATGCTCGCCGGCGAACCGGTGACGGCCGCGTGGTTCCACGCCGAGTGCATGCCCAAGATCACCGGAACCCCGGGGCCGACCCTGAACGCCGCCAGCAAGCCGCCCGCCGACGATGCCGCGAACTAGCCGGGCCTGTTGCGCGCTGCTGGGCGCGTGCTGCGCCGTACTGAGCGCGCCCGCGCTGGCGGACGGCAGCGTCACCGTCTACGGCCGCCTGAACACGTCGCTCGAGTACAGCCGCGCCAGCACCGCGACCGACGGCACCGGACTCGGCAGTGTCGTGCGCCTGAACAACAACCGCTCGGTCTTCGGCCTGCGCGGCGAAGAAGACCTGGGCGGCGCGCTCAAGGCCGTGTGGCAGATCGAAAGCGCGCTGTCGCTGGATACCGGCGAGGGCCAGATCGCCAGCCGCAATTCGCGCATCGGCCTGCAAGGCAGCCACGGCCTGCTGTTCCTGGGCCACTGGCACACGCCCTACACCGAGGCCACCATGGGCTACGACCCGTACTACCCGACCACCGCCGGCTATATGGCGCTGATCGGCAACGGCTCGGCCTCGAGCACCGACAATGTCGAGAACACCAGCGCGTTCGACCGGCGCCAGAAGAACATCGTGCAGTACCGCACGCCGCGCTGGGCCGGCGTCAGCCTGTGGCTGGGCTGGGGCTTGCCCGAGGAGAAGACCACCGTCGCGCGCAATCCGGCGCTGTA
The DNA here is from genome assembly GCF_023952475.1 of Cupriavidus sp. WGlv3. Taxonomy (GTDB): domain Bacteria; phylum Pseudomonadota; class Gammaproteobacteria; order Burkholderiales; family Burkholderiaceae; genus Cupriavidus; species Cupriavidus phytorum. The sequence goes on along the minus strand of NZ_JALHRX010000004.1, from coordinate 148,123 downwards.
CTCGGTGGCGGCGGTCTACGAGCGCGGCCCGCTCAACGCGACGCTGGCCTGGGAACGCCACCAGCACTACCAGGCCGCCGGCCGCAACGACGACGCGCTCAAGGCCGGCGTGGCGTGGCAGCTGCTGCCCGGCACGCGCCTGGCCGCGGTGGTCGAACACCTGCACTACCGCACCGACACCGGCGACCTGCAGCGCAATGCGTACTACGCCTCGCTGGTGCAGCAGGTCGGGACCGGCAGCGTGCGTGTCGGCGTGGCCTATGCGGCCAACGGCACCGGATCGTCGACGGATACCATCGGCTTCTTCCGCAGCGGCGCGCAGACCCACGCCACGCAGTTCACGGTCGGCTACGACTACCCACTGTCGCGGCGCACCGCGCTGTATGCCTACTACAGCCGCATCGACAATGCCGACAACGCGATCTACGACTTCGCCATCAACGACCTCGGCATCCGCGCCGGCGCCGATCCGCAGACGTTTGCGCTGGGGCTGCGGCACACCTTCTAGTGCCGCCACGCAGCAAGGGGGCGTGCGTGACCCCTGCGACCGCGCACGCCTGTTCGAGGAGTTCGCGTGAATGCCACGCCCGTGATTGCCATCGTCGACGACGACGCCGCCGTGCGGCAGGCCATGGGACGGCTGCTGCGCGCCTTCGACCTGGCCGTGGAGCTCTACCCCGGCGCGGCGGAGCTGCTGGCATCGCCGTCGCTCGACGGCATCGACTGCGTGATCGCGGACGTGCAGATGCCGGGCATGAACGGCTTCGCGCTCTGCGCCGCGCTGCGCGCGCGCGGCCTGCGCATGCCGGTGATCTTCATGACCGCCTTCGACAAGCAGGGCTATGAAGCGCGCGCGCAGGCGGCTGGGGCGGCGTGCTTTATCGGCAAGCCGTTCGAGGATACCGAGATCATCCGGTGTATCGACCGGGCGCTGGGGCTGCCGGGCGACACGCGCTAGGCTGGGCAGTCATTCCGTGTGCGCCGGCTCCCGACGCACCATGCCGGCTGGCGCGGTGCGTTGCCCTTTGCCGCGCGTCGCGAGCCAGCAAAGGATGGAACCGCCACCCACCATCGCAGCACCCTTCCAGAACGCGAACGACAGCGGCGCATGCAGCAGCGCGGCGGCCAGCGCGGCCGACAGCACCGGAATGCAATACGATGCGCCCGCCAGCACCGACACATTGCCGTGCAGGATGCCGACATTCCACGCCGCATAACCGAAGCCCATCGCACCGGCAGCCAGAGCCAGGTAGACCACGCCGGCAACACCGAACGCCATCGCTTCGCCGCCGGTGAACAGGTACTTGGTCCACAACGCCAGCGCCGTCAGCATGAAGAACAGCGTGACTGCGTTCTTGCCCTGCGCGATGCGGGCGGTCACGGTGCAGTAGCCCGCCCAGATCACCGCGCCCGCGAAGGCCAGTCCGTAGCTGAGCGGGTTGTCCCGCACGTTGGCCGCCATGCCCGCCGCATCGAGCCCCTGGTCCCTGCCCAGTACCAGGCAGATGCCGAGCATGGCCACCAGCAAACCCGGCACGATCAGCCAGCTGGCCCGCTGCCGGTTGAACAGGATGGCGGCCAGCAAGGTGAAGCTGGGCCACAGGTAGTTGACCATGCCCACTTCGATCGCCTGCCTGCCGCTGCTGGCGTAGCCGATCGACAGCGACAGGCACAGTTCGTATGACACGAACAGCACGCTGCCCCAGACCAGGTACGCGCGCGGCAGCGCCCGCAGCCGGACACTTCCCACCGTGAGCCACAGCAGCGCGGAAGCCACCGTGTACATCAGCGCCGCGCCACCGGTGGCACCGAAACTTTCGCTGACGCCGCGGATCAGGCCAATCATGCAACTCCAGAGCAGCACCGCGACCAGCCCGACCAGCGTTGCCTGATTTTTCTGCATGACTGCCATGGGATGAAGCTATCGATGGGACGGAAGGGGCATCACTTTACTTGATCGACGGCATGCGCTCACCGCTAGAATGCAGCAACGACGCCGCCTCGCGCGTCGGTTCGACCCCCGGAGCCGGCATGGAACCCCTCTCTTTTGAATTCGTCACCGTCGAGGAAGCCAGGAAGATCCTGGACGGCGTGCCGCCGGTGCAGGCCGCGCCGGACTGGAGCGAACAGCGGCGTGCGCCGTCGCCGGAAGATGCGGCGCTGTCGGACGTTGCCATGCGCTGGCTGGTGTCGCTGCCGGCCCAGGCGCGCCCGCTGGTGCTGTGCCGGCGCTATCCGCGCATCGGCAACCAGCTGGCGGCGCTGGCCGCCAATCCGGCGGCGCTGCATGCCTTCCTGGTCGAGTTGCTGATCGACAAGCGCGGCGGGCGGCAGGGGTTTCCGGAGGGCATCGCGCTGGAGCTGTCGCGCTTGCATGAACACGTGGTGCAGCAACTGCCCGGCGCCAGCGAGGCGCCGGGGTGGCCCGACCTGACCGACTGAAACGCCGGCAGGTTGCGCGGCTTGCCGGGCGGCGCGACAGACGCGCTGGCCAGCCGCGCCCGCGCTCAGATCACCAGTTCGATGACGAACGGTCCCTTGCGCGCGTTGGCCATGCGGAACAGGTCGGCAAAGCCTTCCATGTCGGTGGCTTGTGCCCCCTCCACGCCCATGCCGCTGGCCAGCTTGACCCAGTCCAGGTCGGGGTTGCCGATGTCGAGCATGTCGAGCGCGGTCTTGCCGGGGTTGGCGCCGACACCGGCCAGTTCGCCCAGCAGGATGGCGTACTTGCGGTTGGCCAGCAGCACCACGGTGACGTCGAGCTGTTCGCGCGCCATGGTCCATAGCGATTGCAGCGTGTACATGGCCGAGCCGTCGGCCTGCAGCGCCACTACGCGCCGGCCGGGCGCCGCCACGGCCGCGCCGAGCGCCAGCGGCAGGCCCGCGCCGATGGCGCCACCGGTCAGCTGCAGCCAATCGTGCGGCGCGGCGTGCACGGTGCCGGGATAGAAGGCGCGGCCGAAGCTGACGCTTTCTTCCACCACGATGGCCTGCTCGGGCAGCAGCGCGGTGAGCGTGCGCGCCACCGCCTCGGAGGTGACCGCGCCGCGTGCGGGTTCCACCGGCGCAGGGATAGCCGCGGCGGGCAGTTGCGCCTGACGCGCGCCGAGTTCATCGGCCAGCCGTGCCAGCGCTTCGGCCAGGTCTTCTTCCGGGCGCGCCAGCACATGAACCGCGGCATCTTCCGGGTACGGGCGCGGCGACTTGCCCGGGTAGGCAAAGAACGTTACCGGCGCCGTCGCGCCCACCAGGATCACGTTGCGGATGCCGGCCAGCTTGTCGCGCGCGGCATCGCCGGAATACGGCACGCGGTCCACCGCCAGGCGACCGCGCCCGCGCGCCACGCGCGCATTGGACATGGGCGAGATCAGCCGTGCACCGGTGGCCGCGGCGATGCGGTGCGCGTCGGCCAGCGGCGCCTCGCGCAGCGCGCTGCCGGCCAGCACGATCAGCGTCGGCTGGCCCGAGCGCAGCACGCGCGCGGCCTGCTGCACCGCGTCCGGCGAAACCTTCGGCACCGCCGGTGCCGGCAGCGGCGCGGCCACCACGCCGCCCGCATCCCAGCACACGTCGGACGGCAGGATCAGGCTGGCGACGCCGCCCGGCGCGGCGCAGGCGGCCTGCACCGCGGCCGACGCATCGACCCCGACCGAAGCCGCCTGCGTGGCGGTGCGCGTCCATACCGACACCGGCCGGGCCCAGCCTTCGGTGTCGGCGGTCAGCGGCGCGTCCAGCGGCCGGTGGTAGGTGGCCTGGTCGCCGATGAGGTTGACCACCGGCGTCTGGGCGCGGCGCGCGTTGTGCAGGTTGGCCAGGCCGTTGGCCAGCCCCGGGCCGCAATGCAGCAGCGTGGCGGCGGGCTTGCCGGCCATGCGCGCGTAGCCGTCGGCGGCGCCGGTGACCACGCCCTCGAACAGCCCCAGCACGCAGCGCATGCCGGGAATCCGGTCCAGCGCCGCGACGAAATGCATCTCGCTGGTGCCGGGGTTGGCAAAGCAGGTGTCCACGCCATTGGCCAGCAGGGTCTTGACCAGGCTCTCGGCGCCGTTCATCGGTTGTGCGTTGTCCATCTGGGGTCCGTTGGTTGGAAAGTGGGCTGGAGGGTTGGCTGGGGGCCGGTCAGTCATGCCGGATGCGGGCGCGCGGCCAGCAGGTCGAAATCGAGGCAGACGAACTCGGTGGGGAATTCAATGCGGGCGAAATAGACGATGCGCTCGGCGCCCGCCATCGTGGCCGACGGCACGCAGGCAAAGCGGCGCAGCTCGGCCACCGGCGCGCCGACCGCCAGCGCCAGTGCGGCCGCCGATTCCGCACCCGCCGCGACGATCGACAGCCGCTGCCGCGCGGTGCTGACCGACAGGCCGGGAAAGCGGTCGAGCACCGGCACCGACGCGCCCTGGCGGAAGGCCTCGGGATCGCGCGCGAACACATCCCCCTCGATATAGACCTCGCCCACGGCGAAGGGTCGCCCGTCGAGCCGGTGCAGCCGTCGCAGGAAGTGGTAGGCGGGCGCGCGCTCGCCGGCGCACGGCATGCCCAGGTCGTCCGGCAGCGGCACATTGCCAGCGGACTCGACCATGGCTTCGGTATCGAGCTGCGCGCCGACGGCAACGGCTTCATCCCAGCTGGTCGACAGCGACACCTGCCGCCGCGCCTGGCACGGCGCCTTGACGAAGGTGCCGCGGCCGCGCGAGCGCTCCAGCAGCCCTTCCTCGTCGAGCATCGACAGCGCATGGTGCATGGTCATGCGCGCCACGCCGTACTGGCGGCACAGCTGCTCCAGCGACGGGATGCGCGCCCCCTGGCGCCAGGCGCCGCTTTCGATCTGTCGGCGAAAGATGGTGGCCAGCTGCAGGTAGACCGGCTGGCGGCTGCGGGACAGCAGTTCGCTGGAAAGAGGATCCGGCATGGGCAGGTGCCCGGTACCGGGCGGTTTGAGGCGCTGGCGGATGCCGGCGGGCGGTGGGGAACAGTATAAAAAGTCTATAAAGGTAGACCACTAGGGTTTACCTTGCCCGCTATGGCTCTTGAACCGCACGGGCAAAAAAAAAGCGCCCGCAGGCGCTTTGCAAGACCGTTGTTCGGCGTCTTACCACCGCACATCCCGTTCCCATGCCTTCATCTCTTCCTCGGCCTGCTCCTTGCTGTAGCCATAGCGCTCCTGGATGCGGCCGGCCAGCTGATCGCGCTTGCCATTGATCTGCGTGATGTCGTCATCGGTGAGCTTGCCCCACTTCTCCTTGACCTTGCCCTTGGCCTGATCCCACTTGCCTTCGATCTGATCCCAGTTCATGTCGTGCTCCTTGCTGTCATGGCAAGGGGGCGCTGGCGGCGTCCCCTTGCGAGTGGTGCGGTGGCCGGCCCGCCCTTGCCAGGCAGGCCGTGTTGAACCCGCTTACTTGCCGTACTTGGCCTTCACGTCGGCCTGGCACTTGTCCTTGGAATCGCCGGACATGGCGTCGCAGCGTTCCTTGTCAGCCTTGTAGGCGGCGTCCATGGTGTCCTTCTTCGCATCGGCGCGGGCCTCGGCCACGTCGCTGCGCGAACCGGTCGCCGCGGCCTTGTCGACCTTGGCGGCGGTCAGGGCTTTTTCATGCGCGGCCTTGGCGTCCTTCTTGCAGACGTCCTTGTCGTTGCCGGTCTTGTCGTCGCACATTTCCTTGGCGACGTCATAGTCGCGGTCGGCCTTGGTCTTCTCGGCCTTGGCCATCGACTTTTGCGTGCCGTCGCGGCGCGCTTCGGCCTGGGCCTTGGCCACGTCGCGGTCGCGCTTGGCCTCGGCCTTGCAGACGTCCTTGGCGTTGTCCTTCATGCCATCGCACTTGGCAGAGGCAGCCTTGTAGTCCGCGTCGGACTGCTTCACTGCGGCGTCATAGTCTGCCCTTGCGCCGGTTGCAGCCGTTCCGGGCGTCGTCGCCGGTGCCGTCGTCTGCGCCAGGGCAAAGCCTGCCGGGGCGGCAACCATCATCGAACACACTGCTGCGGTCAGCCATTTCTTCATCATGTCGAGCTCCTTTCCGGGTGATTGCGTAAGGGTACGCATGAGAGGCCGGCGGCTATGCTGCTGGCCATGCCGTATGTACAGAGTAGGCTCGGGGGGATGGGGTCAGCAGGCGTTGGGCTCCGAAAGGAACGTCAGACTATTCCGACATAGCGAATCGCGCACAGCACATGTCTTCCTGCATCGGCTTGCTCAGTGCTTGTGGATTGCGCCTCGCCATGAAAAACGCCGCCCGGTAACGGGCGTCGCCAGGCATCGCCCATGTCTGCGATGCCAGACAGGTGCGCGCGGGACCTGCCCGCGCGGCGCTGTCATCAGCCTGAAATCGCAGGCGTGATCCGGTTCTCGTCGGGCGCTGCGCCCTCCTCGTCCGGCCAGTTGCGACCGACCATCCATTCATAAAGGGTCGGCAGCACGATCAGCGTCAGCACGGTCGCGGTGATCAGCCCGCCGATGATGACAATGGCCAGCGGCCGCTGCGTCTCCGAGCCGATGGCACGCGAGACCGCCATCGGGAACAGCCCCAGCATCGCCAGCAGCGCGGTCATCAGCACCGTGCGCAGCCGGTCCATCGAGCCGGTCAGCACGGCCTGGCGCACCGGCATGCCCTCTTCGCGCAGCTGGTTGAAGTAGGTCACCATCACCACGCCGTTGAGCACCGCCTGGCCGAACAGCGCGATAAAGCCGATCGCCGCCGACACCGACAGCGGGATGCCGGTCAGCAGCAGCGCGAACACGCCCCCGATCAGCGCGAACGGGATGTTCGAGATGATCAGCGTCGCGCTCTTGAACGACTTGAACGCATTGAACAGCAGCAGGAAGATCACCAGCACCGACAGCGGCACCACGATCGACAGCCGCGCCATCGCGCGCTCCTGGTTCTCGAACTCGCCCGACCAGCTGATCTTGACGTCGTCGGCCCTGACGTTCTTTGCCACCAGCTTCTGCATGTCCTTGACCACGCTGCCCATGTCGCGGTCATGGATGAAGATGCCGATCGAGGTGGTGCGCTGGCCGTTCTCGCGGCTGATGTTCATCGCACCGGAGGCGGCGCGGAAGCTCACCAGCTGCGACAGCGGCACCTGCGCGCCGTCGGCGGTCTGCATGAAGATATTGGGCAGGCTGGGCAGCGCGCGTTCCGACGGCTTCAGGCGCACCGCCACGCTGAAGTGCTTCTCGCCCTCCCATAGCTCGGTGGCGGCCTTGCCCGCCAGCGCGGTTTCCATCAACTCCTGCACGTCGGCCACGTTGATGCCGTAGCGTGCGGCCTGGGCGCGGTCGAATTCCAGCACGTACTGCGGCAGCTCGCCGTCGCGGTCGATAAAGGCGCGCATCACGCCCTTGACCGACTGCACGTTGGCCAGGATCTGGTCGGCCACCTGCTTGTTCTGCTCGAGGCTGTCGCTCTGCACCTTGATCACGATCTGGCCCTTGATCTGCGAGATGCTTTCCAGGATGTTGTCGCGCACCGGCTGCGAGAAATTGGGCTCGACGCGGGGCAGCCGGCGCAGGTTGCGGTCGATCTCGCCGATGATGGCGCGCTTGTCCAGGCCGGCGCGCCATTGCTTCTCGGGCTTGAGGTCGACCAGGATCTCGACGGTGTTGATCAGCTTGGGGTCGGTGCCATCGTCGGGGCGGCCCACCTTGGAGATGGTGGTGTTGACCTCCGGCGTCCGGCGGATCACGCTGCGCAGCAGCCGCGCCTGGTCGCGCGCCTCGTCGATCGAGACGGAAGCCGGCAGGTCGAAGCTGACCCACATCGAGCCCTCGTCCAGCTCGGGCAGGAATTCGCTGCCGAGGAACTTGCCCGCGCCCACGGTCACCACCAGCAGGCCCAAGGCCGCGCCCACCACCACCTTCTTGTGGTCCAGTGCCCAGGCCAGCATCGGTTCGTAGAGCCGCTTGCAGTGGCGCACCAGGAAGTTGTCGTCGTGCGCGATGTTCTTGGTCAGCAGCAGGTGGCACAGCAATGGCACCAGCGTCAGCGACAGGATCAGCGAACCGATCAGCGCGCCCGTCACCGTGTACGCCATTGGTGCGAAGATCTTGCCCTCGTGCCGCTGCAGCGTAAAGATCGGGATGTGCGCCGCGATGATGATGACCATCGAGAACACGGTCGGACGGCCCACCTCGGTGGTGGCCTGCAGGATGGCGTGCAGGCGCGCGCGGCTGTCCTGGATCTGCTGCGCTTTCAGTTCGCCCAGCCGCTTGAAGATGTTCTCGACCACGATCACCGCGCCGTCGACGATGATGCCGAAGTCCATCGCGCCCAGCGACAGCAGGTTGGCCGGAATCCCGACCCAGGTCAGGCCGATGAAGGTGGACAGCAGCGCCAGCGGGATGAGCAGCGCGACGATCGCCGCGGCGCGCACGTTGGCCAGGAACAGGTACAGCACCGCCATCACCAGCAGCGCGCCCTCGACCAGGTTGCCGAACACCGTGTGCAAGGTCTTGTCGATCAGCGTGGAGCGGTCGTAGTACGGCACGATCTTCACGCCCTTGGGCAGGATCTGGTCGTCGAGCAGCGCGATCTTCTGCTTCAGCGCTTCCAGCACCAGCGACGGGTTTTCGCCCTTGCGCATCACCACGATGCCCGAGACGATGTCGTCCTCGTCGTCCTGCCCCATCAGGCCCTGCGGCGGCGCGCTGCCGACGCGCACCTCGGCGATGTCCTTGACCAGGATCGGGGTGCCGTTGTTCTCGGCCACCACCACGTTGGCGATATCGGCGGAGGTGCGAAAGCTGCCCAGCGAGCGCAGCAGGAACTGCTGCCGCCCGTGCGCGACCGCGCCGCCGCCCGCATTCGAGTTAGCGCGCTGCAGCGCGGTGAACAGCTGCGACAGCGAGATCCGCGCGTCGCGCATGCGCGCCAGGTTGGGATTGACCTCATACTGCTTGATGGTGCCGCCGATGGTGACCAGGTCGGCCACGCCCGGCACCTGGCGCAGGTTTTTCTCGACCACCCAGTCCTGCAGCGTGCGCAGCTCCTGCGGCGTATAGCCCTTGCCGGTCAGGCGGAAGCGGTAGATCTCGCCGATCGCGGTGGACAGCGGCGCCAGGTCCGGATGCACGCCGTCGGGCAGGTCGACGCTGCGCAGCCGCTCCAGGATCTGCTGGCGCGCGGCCACGTCGGTGGCGCGGTCGTTGAAGGTCACCATCATGAACGACAGGCCGAACTGCGTATGCGAGAACACCCGCACCGCGTTGGGCGTGCCCGCCAGCGCGGTCTCGATCGGGATAGTGACCTGGCGCTCCACTTCTTCGGCGGCGCGCCCCGGGTACAACGTGATGACGTTGACCTGAATGTCGGACACATCCGGGAAGGCCTCGATCGGCAGGTTCTTGAACGCGGCGATGCCGCCGCCGACGAAGAGGATCAGGCCCAGCCAGACAAAGAGCTTCTGATGCAGTGCAAAGGTGACGATGCGCGAAATCATGGGGCAATCGTCCTCAACGTTTTTCCGCCGCGCGCGCCGCGTTCACCGCGGTGGCATCGCGCAGGATGTCTTGCAGGTAGAGGTTGCCTTCGCTGACCACGGTCTCGCCGTCCTTCACGCCTTCGAGCAGCTCGCTGGTGCCGGGCAGCGTCACGCCCACGCGCACCAGGCGGCGCTCGAAGGTGTTGGGCGCGGTGCGCACGAACACATAGTTGCGGTTGTCGGCCAGGAACACCGCCTTGGACGGCACCGCGATGCCCTTGAACGACGCCGCCGGCAGCTTCGCGGTGACGAACATCTCCGCCTTCAGGCGGCGTTCGGGATTGGGCACGCTCAGCCGCACCTTGATGCTGCGCGCGGTCGGATCGACATAGTCGGCAATCTTGACCACGGTGCCGGCAAAGGTTTCGCCGGGCCAGGCCGCGGTGGTCAGCTGCACATCGACACCGGGCTTGAACAGCTTCAGGTCGGCCTCGCCGGCATCGACCTGCGCCCATAGCGTGGTCGGGTCGGTGACGAGGAACAACGGCGCGGCGGGGGGCTGGTCGGGGCGCAACTCCATGCCGAGGTTGAGGTTGCGCTCGACCACCAGGCCGTCGATCGGGCTGCGCAGCGCAAAGCGCTGGTTGACGCCATCCGGCCCTGCCGCGCCCGCGCCGTACTGGCTCAGCGCCGCCCGGGTGCGCTGCAGGTCCGCCGCAGCGCGCGCGGCATCGGCCTGGGCCTGCTCCAGTTCTTTCTGCGCGATGATGCCGGCGCCATACAGTTCGCGCTGGCGCGCCAGCGCCTTGGCCGCGACCGCGCTGTCGGCGGCGGCCTTGCGCGCATCGGCCTGGGCCACGCCGAAATCCGGCGAGGTCAGCATCGCCAGCGGCTGGCCGGCCTTGACGGTGGCGCCGGGCTGCACCAGCACCTCGGTCACGCGCCCGGCAAACGGCGTCGCCACGCGCACGGTCTTGTCCTCGTTCCACACCAGCCGGCCGGGCAGGCTCAGCATGCGCTCGCCGCCGGTGGTGGCGGCCTCGCCGGCGATGCCGGGCAGCGTCTTCACGCTGGCAGGGAACCGGATGGTATTGCCGCTGACGGTCGGATCGTCATCGGCCTTCGTGGCTTCGGACTTGCCGCACGCGGCCAGCGCCAGCGCGCACAACGACACGGCGAACAGCACGGTAATACGTGCCGGCAAGGCAGCGTGGGAGGATGACATGCGACGGGACATGCGTGACAGGAAAGTCATGAGGGGATCGCGGAAACAGCGGTTCAGGGACGCGCGGCGGTGGCGGCAGTGCGGGTGGGCGTAGCGGTGGTCGAGGTCTGCAGCGCGGCGCGGTACGCCGACAGCGCCTTGGCGTATTCGCCTTGTGCGCCGACGGCATCGAGCCGGGTCTGGCGCAGCGCGCGGCGCGCATCGAGCAGATCGAGCACACCGCTTGCACCCTTGCTGTAGGCGAACTCGGCGTTGCCCGCGACGCTTTCCGCGGCGGGCAGCACTTCATCTCGCATCTGCCGCAGCGACTGGCGCGCGGTTTCTAACTGGCTGCGCAGCCGGTCGATCTCGTTGCCGGCTTCCAGCATCACGCGGTTGCGGTCGTCCAGTGCCGCGTAGTAGTCGACCTCGGCGCGGCGCGCCTCGCCGCCGTTGCTGTGGCGCACCGGCAGCGGGATCGACAGGAACACGCCGAAGCTGTTGCCGGAGCCGGAGCTGTTGGATGGCGAGGTCGGATAGTGCTCGGCCTGCGCGCCGATGGTCACGTCGGGGACGCGGCCGGCACGGGCGAGATCGCGCGATGCCGCGGCGGCGGCCAGGCGTGCTTCGGCGGCGGTCACGTCGGGGCGGCGCTGGAGCGTGTCGGGATCCGCCGGCGGCACCGCGGCATCGAGTGCCGGCCAGTCGGCCACCAGCCGGTTGTCGGCAAGCGTGCCGGGCACGCCCATCGCCTGCGCCAGCAGGGCCTTGTCGCGGTAATGGTCGGTGATGGCCTGGCGCATGTCGTTCTGCGCGCGCAGCGCGTCGAGCTGCAGCTTGGTCACGTCGGCGCGCGCCACGTCGCCGGCCCGGAGGCGCGTCTCGCTGGCCTGGCGGGTGCGCTCGTACAGCGCCAGCGTTTCGCGCAGTACGCCGACGCGTTCCTGGCTGGCCAGAGCATCGAAGTAGGCCTGCTCCACCATGCCGGCCTGTTGCGCCACCACGGCCTGCACCACTTCGCCGGCGGCGGTGCTGGCCTTGCGCGCGGCATCGACGCGCAGGTTACCCTTGTTGGCCGTCTCGATCAGCTGGTCCACGCGCACTGTGGAATCCACCGTCTTGCTGCGCAGGTTGCCCGCGCCCACGCCGGCATGCGGGTTGATGTTCTCGACGCCCAGGCTCAGCACCGGGTTGGGCCGCTGCGACGCGATCTGGACGTCGGCCTGGCTTGCTTCCACGCCGCGGCGCGCGGCGATGATGGTGCGGTTGCAACGCAATGCGTCAAGGCGCGCCTGGGCGAGCGTCAGCGCAGCGCCCGCGGGTGGCGGCGTGCAAGGGCCATCGGCCGGTGCGGCTTGCGCGGAATCCGCGGAAGCAAGCGGATCGGTGGGAGGTTCGGCAGCCAGGCTCGCTACGGCCGCCAATACCAGCAGGGAACCTGCGGCAACACGGGATAAGGCAAAAGGCACGGTCAGTCAGGCTCGGTTCGAAAACGGTCTGCGGTGAAACGACCGTGCCCGCCCGCTGTCCTGATGCTGTCTACGTCATCCGGACACGATCTCCCGCCCGCATTCAAACCGAGCCGCTTTACAAACGGCTTTCATTCCCCTGACAAAAGCCTTAACCGCGCGAATTTGCTGAACCGTCGGAAAAAACGACGAACGGCACGGCCGTTGCCAGCCGTGCCGTCAGAACGTTCCTAACTGCGTTTATGCCCGCTTATGCCCGCTTATGCCTTCACCCGGTCATCCAGCCCCAGGCTGCGGCCGATGATCTCCTTCATGATCTCGCTGCTGCCGGCATAGATGCGCGAGATGCGCGCATCGGCATACATGCGGCAGATGCGGTATTCCTCCATATAGCCGGCGCCACCGTGCAGCTGCACGCCCTCGTCGACCATGCGCCCCTGCAGCTCGGAAGTCAGCAGCTTAGCCGATGCAGCGGTCTCCACCGTCAGCGTGCCGGCATTGTGTTGCAGCACGCACTGGTCGACAAAGGTCTGCAGCGCGTCCAGCTGCGCGCGCAGTTCGGCCAGCTTGAAGCGCGAGTTCTGGAATGTGCCGATGGCGCGCCCGAAGGCCTTGCGCTCGCGCACGTAGTCCAGCGTGATATCGAACGCCACCTGCGCCGAAGCCATGTAGCCGCAGGCGCCGATCAAGCGCTCTTCGGCCAGGTGGCGCGTCAGGTAGCGGAAGGCCTGGCCGGGCTCGCCCAGCACGTTGGCCTTGGGCACCTTGACGTTGTCGAAGAACAGCTCCGAGGTGTCCTGCGAGTGCAGGCCCAGCTTGCGCAGCTTGCGCCCGCGCTCGAAGCCGGGCATGCCGCGTTCGACGATGAAGAGCGTCAGGCCATGGCTGCGCTCCGGGTCGGTGCGGGCCACCACGACCACCACGTCGGCCAGCTGGCCGTTCGAGATATAGGTCTTGGCGCCGTTCAGCACCCAGTGGTCGCCATGGTCCTCGGCGCGGGTGCGGATGCCGGCCAGGTCGGAACCGGTCTGCGGCTCGGTCATGGCCACGGCAAAGATCGACTCGCCGCGGGCCGCCGCGGGCAGCAGGCGCTGGCGCTGCTCTTCATTGCCGATGCGACCGATGTAGGGCGCTACCAGGCGCGAGTGCAGCGTGCCGAAGAAGCCCGAGTCGCCGTGGCGCGCGTTTTCCTCGATCAGGATCTGCTCGTAGCGGAAGTCCTGCACGCCGGCGCCGCCGTATTGCTCGTCGGCCCACATCAGCAGGTAGCCCTGCTCGCCGGCCTTGCGGAACACCTCGCGGTCCACGCAGCCCTGTTCGCGCCAGCGCTCGCCGTGCGGGCCGACCTCGCGCTGGTAGAAGCGGCGGGCGGATTCGCGGAAGGCGTCGTGTTCGGCTTCGAAGATCAGGCGTTGCATCGGGGTCTCCAGGGGTTTTGATCGACCAGGCCAGTGTCGGTCGCGCGACGTCGATGAGATTCGTCGGAACGGATGATTTTTCTTACCCTGCGGAACAGCCTTCTGCAGCACTGGAAAGCCGGTTCAATGCAATTTCATTGATATGAAGTTCAAATAACTTTCATTTACCCGCCGGCACGCTTTGTGCCAATACTGGAACCACAGATAACGATTCGATGGAGCGGGAACATGGAAGCCATCCTCTGGATTGGACTGGCGCTGGCACTGGTGGCGTTGGGGGGCAGCGTCACCTGGCTGATCGGCACGCGGGTGCCGGAGCCCTTGTTTGCGCGCGCGCAGTTGCACGGGCGCTTTGCCGGCCTGGAACCGCGCCCGCCACGCCGCGGTGGCGGCGGCCGGACGCGGCGCGTGCGGCAATGGCGGTTAGTGGCCGTGCCCGCGCCGTCGGCCCAGCTGGTGCCGGTGCGGATCTGACAGCCGGGCGCCAACGCCCGAGCCCTATTGCGGGAAGTCCCAGCGCTGCGACCAGTCGGATTCTTCCCGCACGATCTCGCGCAAAATATCAACAGCTTCACGCGCCGGTCCTGCGGGCGCCTCGGCGCACACCAGGAATACCGGATACGAAAACTCCGGCGCGCCAGCGACGCGCGCCAGGGCCCCGTTGTCCAGGTAGCTCTGCGCCACACGGGTGCGGAAATAGCCGCTGCCGCCGTACTGCAGGATGTACTGCAACGCCAGCGGCCCCAGGTTGAAGTACAGCGACGCGCGCGCATGCTCCGGCAGCGCGCTGTCATGCTGGCGGCGGAACTCCGGGCCCCAGTCGACATAGACATAGCCGCCGTCGCGCTGCGTCGAGCGGATCAGCACCAGCTTCTCTTCCATCAGCGCTTCCACGTGCATGCCCGGCGCGTATTCCGGCTGGTACACCAGCGCGGCATCGAGCGCGCCCGACTGCAGCCTGCGCTGCAGCTCCGCCCCCTCGCCCACCTCCGCGCGCACCGCCTGCGCCGGCATGCGCTGGCGCAAACGCGTCGCCCATAGCAGCACCAGCGGATTGCCGAGGCTGATCTCGGTGCCATAGCGGAACAGGCTGGCCAGCCCCGTCGGCAACGGCAGCTCGCGGCACGCCGCCTCCCAGGTCTGCACCAGCTGGCTGGCATAGCCGAGGAAACGCTGCCCGTCCGGCGTCAGCCGCGCCCCGGCCTTGTTGCGTTCGAACAGGCGGCAGTTCAGCTGCGCCTCCAGGCTCTTGATGCGCGCGGTGACGGCGGTCTGGGTGACATGCAGCTTGTCGGCGGCGGCCAGCAGGCTGCCGTCGCGCACGACTTGCAGGAAGGTGCGGGCGAGTTCGATGTCCATGGTGGCAAAGGATACGGGATGACGTGGCGCATTGTAGACAGAGCAGCTGATTGAGAATCGCCCCATACACACAAGGATGTACTTCTGCTGTCATGGTGCTATGCTTTGTACCTACAGGGATGTACATGGAAATCTCAATGCCTTTCACCCGTATCTTCCGCAACGGCAACTCCCAGGCCGTGCGCATTCCGGCGGAGCTGGCCTATCCAGACACCGACATGCAGTTTGAAATCGAGCGGATCGGCGATGAGTTGCGCATCCGACCCGCGCGACGGCGCCTGACCGGGCTGCTCGACGTGTTCGCCGCCTTCCCGGACGACTTCATGGCGCCGGGCCGCGAAGACCAGACCCAGTCCGAGCGGGAGGGGTTCTGATGGCCAGGTATATGTTCGACACCAATATGTGCATCTACCTGATGAAGAACCAGCCGCCCCAGGTTGCCGAGCGCCTTGCCCGGTGCTTCGAGGGGGACGTGGTGTTGTCCGCCATCAGCTTGGCCGAACTGGAATTCGGCGTCACCGTGTCGCGGGATCCGCAGCAAGCCCGGCGCGCCTTGCAGGCGCTGATCGGCCGCGTGCCGGTGCTGCCGCTGAATGCGGCGGCGGCGCGCGCTTATGGTCCGGTCCGTGCCGCCACGCGCGAACGCAAGGCCGATGCGCTGGACAAGCTGATTGCGGCGCATGCCATAGCCGAAGGGCTGACCGTGGTCACGCGCAACGTCCGCGACTTTGCCGCGTATCCCGGCCTGCGCGTGGAAGACTGGACCGGGGGCCAGGGCGTCTGACAGGAACACCGGCGACGCTCGCGCAGCACCGATATCCCATATCACTTCCTGATCGCTGACGGCCCCCGGTCCAGCTTCAGCGCACCGGCTGCGGCCGGACTGCCGCCGGCATGGCGACCGGCACCGCACCGGTCATTGCCGCTGCCGGCACGCTGCGCGCCTCGCGTGGCGGCCGCAACGGTGCGATGCCTTCCGGCTCTTGCCAGGCCAGGCCATTGTCATAGCCGGTGGCCGCCGCCTCGAGGTATCCGGGCGCAAACTTGCGCTCCGGTGTCACCGCCTGCACGGCGGGCGCCGCGGCGGCCTGCGGCGCCTCGGACTGCGCGCAGGCGACGCTGTTGAGGCATAGGCCCAGCACGCGCAGCAGCGCCATGGCCTGGCGCGAACGGTGTCGGATGGCGGACGGGCGCGACGCGGCCTGCCCGTTCTGGCATGGGGATCGGGTATTCATCGGGATTCTCCGGGAAGCCATTGCTGGCAGGTGGCACAACGAGCGGCGCGCCGCGCTCGCGGTCCATTGCGCAATGACCGTGCCACCGGGCCAAGGCCGGCTAATGCCGGCCAGCGCCGGGTTTACGGCACATTCCGGGAATGGAGTGGTGGAACCAGGCCGACGCTAGTCCCGCAGGTGTCGGCCGGCGTCCAACATCCTGGACTCAGGGCTTGACCGCCGCCGCGAGCACCGCCGGCATCGGCACCTCGAAGCCGCTGCCGCGCATATAGCCGGCAACGGTGCCGCGCAGCACCGCGCGGATTTCATCGCGGGCCTTGGGGGTCTGCGCGCGCAGCGTGGCGGCGGCCCGCACGGTGCCCTGGGCCAGCGCGTCGAACAGCTGGTCGGGCGTGGAAAAGCGCCAGACCTGCGGCACGCTGCGGCAGGTCGGCATGACAAAGCCGGCCTGCTGCAAGGCGCTGCGGCAATGGCCGGGATCGCTGAACAGGAAGAAATTCGGCCCGACCGGGATATCGACGTCCATCGAACCATAGGCGCGGATCGCGGCATAGACCGCGCCGAAGCCGACCGCGCGCTCGGGCGTATCCCATACCGTGAAGGCGATGCGCCCGCCCGGGCGCAGGACGCGGAAAGCCTCGGCCAGCGCCGCGTCCGGGTCGGACATATGGCACAGGCCAAAGCCATTGACCACGGCGTCGAAGCTGGCATCGTCGAACGGCAGCGCCTGCGCGTCAGCCTGCTCATACCGGACCTCGGGATGCAGCTTGCGCGCCAGCTGCACCTGCGCCTGCGCGAAATCGATGCCGACCGACTCGGCCCCGCGCTGCACCGCCCCGGCCGCGACGTAGCCGGAGCCGGACGCGACGTCGAGCACGCGCTGCCCGCCGGCCACATGCGCGGCGTCCAGCAGGGCCTCGACCGATTGCCGGGTCACGTGCGACAGGTGCTCCTGGTACCGGCTGACGACTTCCGGGTCTTCCCAGCCAGCCAGTTCAAAGGCGCGAAACGAATCTGCGGTGTGGTCCATGCCTACTCCTCGGCGACGATGTCCAGACGGGCGGGCGTGTATTGGTGATGTTGGTGTGCGGACGCAGCGCAGATGCGTCCTGAGAACCCGGTCAAGCCAAGTATAGACAGCGCCGCGCACAATCAGCGGCCAGGCGCTGGGGCGAGCACCCCGGCCGCCGGGCTTCACCCGTTCAGGCGAAGCGCAGCGTGGCCACGCCGGCGGCGATCAGGCAGGCCGCGCCCAGGCGCACGGCGCCGACGCGCTCTTTGAGCAGCAGCGCGGAGATCAGCGCGCCGAACAGGATCGAAGATTCGCGCAAGGCGGCCACCGGCGCCACCGGCGCGCGCGTCATTGCCCACAGCGACAGCCCGTAGGACGCCAGCGTGCCGCCCCCGCCCACCAGCGCGAACACCAGGTTGCGCCGCACATAGCCGGCCAGTTGCGGGCCGCGCGTCGCCAGTGCCCACGCCGCCAGCGGCACCGCGGTCAGCACGAAGATCCAGAAGGCATAGGCTACCGGCGCGCCGGAGCGGCGCACGCCGGTGCCGTCGATCAGCGTATAGGTGGCGATCACCAGCGCGTTCAGCAGTGCCAGCCACACGCCCTCGCCGCTGCCCTGGAGGCCACGGTGGCCGCGTGCGCCGCCGGCCATGGCCAGGATGCCGAGGCTGATCACGGCGATGCCGCCCCATGCCAGCGCCGAGAGATGCTCGCCCAGCCAGCCCACGCTGGCCAGCGCCACCAGCAACGGCGCGCAGCCGCGCATCAGCGGGTAGGTCAGGCTCATGTCGGCGCTGCGGTAAATCCGCGCCACCAGCGCGAAGTACACCACGTGCACGCCCACCGATGCGGCGATAAAGGGCCAGCTCGCGGGCGCCGGCTGCGGCAGCGCCGGCAGCGCCAGCGCGGCCATCAGGCCAGCCGTCACCGCCACCATCACGGTGGACAGCAGCTTGTCGCCGCCGCCCTTGACCACGGCATTCCACGCGGCATGCAGGAAGGCGGCAAGCAGGACGACGGCGAAGACGGTGAGCGACATGGGCGGCAGCGAAGTCGGCGCCGGCAGGCAGCGCGGGATCGCGCCATTCTAGCCGCGCCGGCGTGCCGCGCCGTGGCCCGACTATCTGGCGCCGCTGACCCGCCAGACCGTATTGCCGACATCGTCGGCCACCAGCAGGCCGCCGCGCTGGTCGATCGCCACGCCCACCGGCCGACCGCGCGCCTTGCCGTCGTCGTCGACAAACCCGGTCAGCACGTCGAACGGCGCGCCCTGCGGCCGGCCCTGGCTGAACGGCACGAAGATCACCTTGTAGCCCGCCAGCGGGCGCCGGTTCCACGAACCATGCAAGCCGACGAACATGCCGTCGCTGAAGCGCGCCGGCAGGCTGTTGCCGGCGGCCGCGGCCAGGCCCAGCGCGGCGGTGTGCGCGCCCACGGCATAGTCGGGCACGATCGCCTTGGCCACCAGGTCCGGTGCCGGCGGCTTCACGCGCTGGTCCACGTGCTGGCCGTAATAGCTGTAGGGCCAGCCGTAGAAGCCGCCGTCGCGCACCGAGGTGATGTAGTCCGGCACCAGGTCGCTGCCGATCTCGTCGCGCTCGTTGACGGCGGTCCACAGCATGCCGGTGACCGGCTCCCACGCCATGCCGTTGGGGTTGCGCAGGCCGCTGGCAAAGATCCGGTGCGTGCCGGTCCTGCGGTCGACCTCCCAGATCGCGGCGCGGCCGACTTCCTTGTCCATGCCGTTCTCGCCCACGTTGCTGTTCGAGCCCACGGTCACGTACAGCTTGCTGCCATCGCGGCTGGCGATCAGGCTCTTGGTCCAGTGATGGTTGAGCGGGCCGCCGGGCAGGTCGACCACCTTCTGCGGCGCGGCGCTGATTTCGGTCTGGCCGGGCTGGTAGGGGAAGCGCAGCAGCGCGTCGGTGGCGGCCACGTAGAAGTCATTGCCCACCAGCGCCATGCCGAAGGGCGAATTCACGTCCTTCAGGAACACCGAGCGCTGGTCGGCGACGCCGTCGCCGTTGCTGTCGCGCAGCAGCGTAATGCGGTTGGCGCTGGGCGTGCCGGCGCCGGCGCGCTTCATCACCTTCTTCATGATCCAGCCCTTGAGGCCCTTGCCGTCGTCGGGCTTGGGCGGGGCATTGCTCTCGGCCACCAGCACGTCGCCGTTGGGCAGCACATAGACCCAGCGCGGATGGTCCAGCTTGTCGGCGAAGGCCGTCACCGCCATGCCTTCGGCCGTCACCGGGCGCTGGCCCGCGGCCCAGCCGATGGCCGGCGCGATCTTGACGGTGGGAATGGCGGTTTCGTGGGGCGGCGGCAGCTGCGGCGTGGGTCCGAAACCGGCTTCGGACGGCAGCTTGGCGGATTCGCCGCAGGCGGCGAGCGTGGCGATCACGGGCACCGCGCCCGCCAGCATGGCGGCGCGCAGCAAGCGTAACGGCGGGCGCAAGGGGGTGGGCATCGGCATGGTCCGGGCTCCTCAGGCCACGCAGGGCCGCGCGCCTGTGCCTGGACTATAGGACGTAGAGCGACCCGCGCTCTGTAGGCGCCGCGGAAGGCACCGTGTAGGACGATGCCCGACCCCGCGCGCGGCCCTGCCGCGGCGCGCTCAGCCTCGATGCGGCGTATCCAATCCCTTCACCACCGCCGGACGTTGCACGAACGCATCCAGCACGCGCCGCACATTGACGAAGTCCTTGAAGCCGACCAGGTCGCCCGCCTCGTAGAAGCCAACCAGGTTGCGCACCCACGGCAAGGTCGCGATGTCGGCAATGGTGTACTCGTCGCCCATGATCCAGGCGCGGCCTTCCAGGCGCTGCTCGAGCACCTTGAGCAGGCGCCGGCTCTCCGCCACGTAGCGGTCGCGCGGGCGCTTGTCCTCGTAGTCCTTGCCGGCGAACTTGTGGAAGAAGCCGAGCTGGCCGAACATCGGACCGATGCCGCCCATCTGGAACATCACCCACTGGATGGTCTCGTAGCGGCGCGCCGGATCGGCAGGGATCAGCTTGCCCGACTTGTCGGCGAGGTACAGCAGGATCGCGCCCGATTCGAACAGCGCCAGCGGCTTGCCGCCCGGGCCGTGGGGGTCGAGGATCGCCGGGATCTTGTTGTTCGGGTTCAGCGACAGGAATTCCGGCGACAACTGGTCGTCGGTATCGAAGCGCACCAGGTGCGGCTCGTACGGCAGGCCGACCTCTTCCAGCATGATCGACACCTTGACGCCGTTGGGCGTGGGCAGCGAATAGAGCTGGATGCGGTCGGGATGCTGCGCCGGCCATTTGCGGGTGATGGGGAAAGCGGACAGATCGGGCACACAGGCTCCTGGTTCGGGCGCTTCCACGCCATGGGAAGCTGCCGGACAACGAAAGAGCCCGATCATAAACCGGTGTCGGCGCGCTTGCAGAGCGCCCCGACCTGCAGGGCCTTGCAAAACAAAAGGGGCCCCGCAGGGCCCCTTCCTCATGCCAATCGGCTACGGCAACTTACACCGTCACGCCGTCAGCCACTTCCTTGAAGTCCTCGATCTGGTCGAAGTTCATGTACTTGTAGATCTTGTCGCCATTCTGGTTGATGACGCCAATATCGGCCATGTACTCGTCCTTGGTCGGGATGCGGCCCAGACGCGAGCAGATTGCCGCCAGTTCGGCGGAACCCAGGTACACGTTGGTGTTCTTGCCCAGGCGGTTCGGGAAGTTGCGGGTCGAGGTCGACATCACGGTCGCGCCTTCGCGCACCTGTGCCTGGTTGCCCATGCACAGCGAGCAGCCCGGCATTTCGGTGCGGGCACCGGCGGTGCCGAACACGCCGTAGTGGCCTTCCTCGGTCAGCTGCTTCTGGTCCATCTTGGTCGGCGGGGCCACCCACAGCTTGACCGGGATGTCGCGCTTGCCTTCCAGCAGCTTCGACGCCGCGCGGAAGTGGCCGATGTTGGTCATGCACGAACCGATGAAGACTTCGTCGATCTTGGCGCCGGCCACGTCCGACAGGGTCTTGACGTCGTCCGGGTCGTTCGGGCAGGCCACGATCGGCTCATGCACGTCGGCCAGGTCGATCTCGATCACGGCGGCGTACTCGGCGTCGGCGTCCGGCTCCAGCAGCTTCGGATCGGCCAGCCAGCCCTGCATCGCCTGGATACGGCGCTGCAGGCTGCGCGGGTCTTGATAGCCCTGGGCGATCATCCACTTCAGCAGCGTGATGTTGCTGTTGATGTATTCGATGATCGGGTCCTTGTTCAGGCGCACCGTGCAACCGGCGGCCGAACGTTCTGCCGAAGCGTCCGACAGTTCAAACGCTTGCTCGACCTTCAGGTCGGGCAGGCCTTCGATTTCCAGGATGCGGCCCGAGAAGATGTTCTTCTTGCCTTGCTTGGCCACGGTCAGCAGGCCTTGCTTGATCGCGTACAGCGGGATCGCGTTGACCAGGTCGCGCAGGGTCACGCCCGGCTGCATCTGGCCCTTGAAGCGCACCAGCACCGATTCCGGCATGTCCAGCGGCATCACGCCGGTGGCGGCGGCAAAGGCCACCAGGCCGGAGCCGGCCGGGAAGCTGATGCCGATCGGGAAGCGGGTGTGCGAATCGCCGCCGGTGCCGACGGTATCCGGCAGCAGCATGCGGTTCAGCCACGAGTGGATCACGCCGTCGCCCGGACGCAGCGAGATGCCGCCGCGGGTGCTGATGAACTCGGGCAGGGTGTGGTGGGTCTTGACGTCGACCGGCTTCGGATAGGCGGCGGTGTGGCAGAACGACTGCATCACCAGGTCGGCCGAGAAGCCCAGGCAGGCCAGGTCCTTCAGCTCGTCGCGGGTCATCGGGCCGGTGGTGTCCTGCGAGCCCACCGAGGTCATCTTCGGTTCGCAGTAGGTGCCCGGGCGGATGCCCTTGCCTTCCGTCAGGCCGCAGGCGCGGCCAACCATCTTCTGCGCCAGCGTGTAGCCGCGGCCGGTGTCGGCCGGGTTCTGCGGCAGGCGGAACAGCGTCGACGGGGCCAGGCCCAGCGCCTCGCGCGCCTTGGCGGTCAGGCCACGGCCGACGATCAGCGGAATGCGGCCGCCGGCGCGGACTTCGTCGAACAGCACGTCGGACTTGACCTTGAACTCGGCGATCACTGCACCGTTCTTCAGGGCCTTGCCCTCGTACGGGCGCAGCTCGACCACGTCGCCCATTTCCATCTGCGACACGTCCAGCTCGATCGGCAGCGCGCCGGCGTCTTCCATGGTGTTGTAGAAGATCGGGGCGATCTTGTTGCCCAGGCACACGCCGCCGAAGCGCTTGTTAGGGATGAAGGGGATGTCTTCACCGGTGAACCACAGCACCGAGTTGGTGGCGGACTTGCGGCTGGAGCCAGTACCGACCACGTCGCCGACGTAGGCGACCAGGTGGCCCTTTTCCTTCAGCGATTCGATGAACTTGACCGGGCCGCGCTTGCCGTCTTCTTCCGGCTGGAACGCCGCGCCTTCGCGCTTGTTCTTCAGCATCGCCAGCGCGTGCATCGGGATGTCCGGGCGGGTGGTGGCGTCCGGGGCCGGCGACAGGTCGTCGGTGTTGGTTTCGCCCGGCACCTTGAACACGGTGATGGTCAGGCTTTGCGGCACTTCCGGACGGCTGGTGAACCATTCGGCGTCGGCCCAGCTCTGCAGCACGGCCTTGGCATTGGCATTGCCCTTGTCGGCCTTCTCCTTCACGTCGTGGAAGGCGTCGAACATCAGCAGGGTTTTCTTCAGCGCGTCGGCGGCGACGGTGCCGACTTCGGCGTCGTCCAGCAGCTCGATCAGCGGCGAGATGTTGTAGCCGCCCAGCATGGTGCCCAGCAGCTCGGTGGCCTTGGCACGCGAGATCAGCGCGCACTTCTCTTTGCCCAGCGCCACGGCGGCCAGGTACGAGGCCTTGACCTTGGCGGCGTCATCGACGCCGGCCGGCACGCGGTTGGAGATCAGCTCCACCAGGTTCTGTTCCTCGCCGGCGGGCGGGTTCTTCAGCAGTTCGATCAGCTCGGCCGTCTGCTTGGCGGTCAGGGGCAGAGGGGGGATGCCAAGCGCGGCGCGCTCGGCCACATGTGCGCGATAGTTTTCAAGCATGGGAACCTGCTGAGTAATTAGGTTTAGAAAGACTCGGTACGTCGCGATTGTAGTCCGAAGCGGCTCCTCGGTCAAATGTCTTATATCTTATATAAGAGTATTCATCAAAAAATCCATGTCTAACAATGACTTGGCAAGTGGGTGAGTTGCGATTCTGCATGGACTGCTACCCGAGTAGCGTAGTAGGGAATGCGGAAAACGGCGCACCGGCCAGCCGCGGCAGGCCGGGCCACAACTCCTGCCCGACCCCCGTGACGACGCGCGTGATCGGCCGTCCCCTGCCCCGGCGCCCTCAAGTTCCGCGGTCAAGCTGCGTTAACCAGCCTGCAGGCGCGCAGCACAACGGCGCCCGCTCGCGTAGCCGTGCCTGCTCCCTTTCCGCTCAAATGGCCAAGCTGAAAGGGTTTCCCCCTTTTTTTCGGCCCTTTGCTGGCCTGCGATTCCGGAAGAATGGCAGGCATTCCGATACAGGCTTCTCATGGCGAACACGGCTTCCCCTCCCCGGACTGGCAACACAGGCAAGCGCGGCCGGCTGCTGCTGATCGGCGCCGGCGTGCTGGTTGTGGCACTGGGTGCCGGAGGCTTCGTGCTGGGCAGCGTGCTGAGCAACCGCCAGCCGGCGGCGCCCGCAGTGCCCGCCGCTCCGGTTGTCCCGCCGCCGATCTTCGTGCCGCTGGACGCGTTCACCGTCAACCTGCGCAGCGAGGACGGCGACCGCTTCCTGCATACCGGGCTGTCGCTGAAGGTGGCTGACGCCGCCACCCAGGCACGCCTGGCCCAGTACCTGCCCGAGGCGCGCAGCCGCATCCTGCTGTTGCTGTCCGCGCGGCAGCCGGCCGAGCTGGCCACCGTCGACGGCAAGCGCAAGCTGGCCGACGACATCCGCGACACCATCAGCAAGCCGTTTGCCAGCGGCCTGCCGGCGCAACACGTGCTGGACGTGCTGTTCACCTCGTTCGTGGTGCAGTAAGCGCAAGCCAGGGCAGCACGTTTCATTCATAACGCCGCACAAGGGGCAGGACACTAGATGGCCTACGACAAGTTCCTCTCGCAAGACGAGGTAGACGAGCTGCTCAAGGGCGTATCCGGCGAGGCCGATACGCCCAAGGCCAGCGAGACTGCGCCCGACGAGGGAGGGGTACGCCCCTACAACCTGGCGACGCAGGAACGCATCATCCGCGGCCGACTGCATACGCTGGAAATCATCAACGAGCGCTTTGCGCGCTCGCTGCGCACGGCGCTGTTCAACTTCATCCGCCGCGGCGCGGACATCTCCGTGGGCAGCGTCAGGATCGAGAAGTTCGGCGATTTCGCGCGCAACCTGCCGATGCCGACCAATCTCAACCTGGTCCACCTGAAGCCGCTGCGCGGCACCGCGCTGTTCGTCTACGACCCCAACCTG
The DNA here is from genome assembly GCF_023952475.1 of Cupriavidus sp. WGlv3. GTDB lineage: Bacteria > Pseudomonadota > Gammaproteobacteria > Burkholderiales > Burkholderiaceae > Cupriavidus > Cupriavidus phytorum. The sequence continues at coordinate 123,524 of NZ_JALHRX010000004.1, read as the reverse complement.
GTCTTCCTGGTGGTCGACAACCTGTTCGGCGGCGACGGCCGCTTCCACACCCGCGTAGAGGGCCGCGACTTCACCCAGACCGAGCAACGCATCATCCAGCGCATGCTGGAGCTGACGCTGACCAGCTACGGCAATGCCTGGCGCACCGTGCATCCGATCGAGACCGAGTACATCCGCTCGGAGATGCACCCCAAGTTTGCCAACGTCGCCACGCACAACGAGGCCGTGGTGACCACCGCCTTCCACATCGAGCTGGGCGCCGTCGGCGGCCAGCTGCACGTATGCCTGCCGTACGCGATGATCGAGCCCCTCAAGGACCTGCTGATGAATCCGCTGCAGGACGAGAAGGAGGTCGACAAGGGCTGGGTCACGCAACTGTCGACCCAGCTGCGCGCGGCCGAGGTCGAGCTGGTGGCCGAATTCGCGCACCTGCAGACCACCGTGGCCGAAGTGCTGGCGATGCGCGCCGGCGACGTGCTGCCGATCGAGCTGCCCGAGAAGGTGTTCGGCAAGGTGGACGGCGTGCCCGTGATGCAATGCGGCTTCGGCACCATGAACGGCCAGTACGCGCTGCGGGTAGAACGAATGATCAATCACCAGGACGGCGATTCCCACCTGGATACCGAGGACAACGATTATGACTGACGGCATCGAGGACAAGCCGGTCGACCCGATGGACGACTGGGCCAGCGCGCTGGCCGAGCAGACCAGCGCCACTTCCGCCGAGATCCCCGCCGCTGCCGCGCCGGCATCGGCAGCCGCCACGCCCGCCGCCGCCACGGTCTTCCCACCGCTGGCCAAGGAAGCGCCGAGCGGCTTCCGCAACGATATCGAGATGATCCTCGACATCCCGGTGCAACTGACGGTAGAGCTGGGCCGCACCAAGGTGCCGATCAAGAACCTGCTGCAACTGGCGCAGGGCTCGGTGGTGGAACTCGACGGCCTGGCCGGCGAGCCCATGGACGTGCTGGTCAACGGCTACCTGATCGCCCAGGGCGAAGTGGTGGTGGTCAACGACAAGTTCGGCATCCGCCTGACCGACATCATCACGCCGTCCGAACGCATCCGGAAGCTGAACAAATGACAGCCGCAACCCGCGCCCTGCTGGCTGCGCTTGCCGCGCTTCCCGGCGCCGCAATGGCGGCCGAAGGTACGCCGGCGCCCGCCATCAGCGGCGCGGGCAGCCTGGCGCAGGCCGGGCTGGGGCTGTTCGCCATCATCGCGCTGATCCTGGGCCTGGCCTGGATGGCACGGCGTGCCGGCCTGGTGCGCCACGCCACCGGCGGCGCGATGAAGGTGGTCGGCAGCACCATGCTGGGCGCACGCCAGCGCCTGGTGCTGGTCGAGGTCGGCGATACCTGGCTGGTGCTGGGCGTCAGCCCCGGCGAAATCCGGCCGCTGCACACCATGGCGGCAGGGTCGCCGGCCGCCGGCCAGACCGGCGCGCACGTCGTCGCCGGACCGTCGCAACCGCCCTCCGGCGGCAGCTTTGCCGAAAAGCTGCTGCGCTCGATGCAGGCCCAATTCAAATCATGACTTCTCCGCTTGCCACGCCGTGGCGACTGCTGCCGCGCGCTGGCCGCGCCGCGCGCCCGGCCTCGCGGCTTTCCGCGTTGCTGCCCTCGCCGCTGCTGTCCCGGCTGTCCGTGCTGGTGCTGCTGCTGGCCCTTGCCGCGCTGACGCCCGCGCAAGCATGGGCCCAGGCGCTGCCCGGTGTGATCAGCAAACCCGCCCCGGGCGGCGGCCAGATCTGGTCGCTGCCGGTGCAGACACTGGTGCTGCTGACCTCGCTGTCGTTCCTGCCCGCGGCCATGCTGATGATGACCGGCTTCACCCGCGTCATCATCGTGCTGGGGCTGCTGCGCAACGCGCTGGGCACGGCCACCTCGCCGCCCAACCAGGTACTGGTGGGACTGTCGCTGTTCCTGACCTTCTTCGTGATGGCACCGGTGTTCGACCGCGTCTACAACGACGCCTACAAGCCGCTGTCCGAGAACAAGCTCAGCCTCGAAGCCGCCGCGGCCAAGGCCGCCGAGCCGCTCAAGGCCTTCATGCTGCGCCAGACCCGCGAGAAGGACCTGGCCATGTTCGCGCAGATGGCCAAGGCGCCGGAGATGCAGGGGCCGGAGGAAGTGCCGCTCAGCATCCTGGTGCCGGCCTTCGTCACCAGCGAGCTGAAGACCGCGTTCCAGATCGGCTTTACCATCTTCATCCCGTTCCTGATCATCGACCTGGTGGTAGCCAGCGTGCTGATGGCGATGGGCATGATGATGGTGCCGCCGGCGACCATCTCGCTGCCGTTCAAGCTGATGCTGTTCGTGCTGGTCGACGGCTGGCAGCTGCTGCTGGGCTCGCTGGCGCAGAGCTTCATGAGCTGACGCCGGCCGCCAGCGCCAGCCTTTTCTTCGCAAGAGCCATGACCCCAGAGACCGTAATGACCATCGCCACCCAGGCGATGAAGATGACCTTGCTGCTGGCCGCCCCGCTGCTGCTGGTGGCGCTGGCCGCCGGCCTGGTGGTCAGCCTGTTCCAGGCCGCGACCCAGATCAACGAGATGACGCTGAGCTTCATCCCCAAGCTGATCGCGCTGTTCGCCACCATGGTGCTGGCCGGCCCATGGATGATCAACGCGATGGTCGACTACATGCGCGAGGTGTTCCAGAGCATCCCCGCGCTGGCGCACTGACGGCGGCCATCCACGCCGCCGCCTGCCGCCGCTGTCCGCCACCGTTGCCGCACTTCACCCCGCCTGCCCGCTGACCCGCCGCCGTGATCGAGTTCACCTCAGCCCAGCTCTACGGCTGGCTTGCGGCTTTCCTGTGGCCGTTTTTCCGCATCCTGGCGCTGATCGGCACCGCGCCGCTGTTCGGTGAATCGACCATCCCGCGGCGCGCCAAGATCGCACTGTCGGCGATGATCGCCATGGTGATCTCGCCCACCATCGCCCAGTTGCCGGTGGTGCCGGTGTACTCCTTCGACGGGCTGCTGTTCATCCTCAATGAAGTCGGCATCGGCCTGGCCACGGGCTTCGTCATGCGGCTGGTCTTTGCCACGGTGCAGCAGGCCGGCGAGATCATCGGGCTGCAGATGGGCCTGTCGTTCGCATCCTTCTTCGACCGCACCGCCGGCGGCCAGACCATGGTGCTGTCGCGCTTCCTGAACCTGATCGCGGTGCTGCTGTTCCTGGCGCTGGACGGCCACCTGCTGATGCTGGGCGCGCTGGTCGACAGCTTCAACAGCCTGCCTATCGGTGGCAACCCCGGCGGCACCCCCCTGTCCGCGGGCGGCGCCCTGGCCGTGGCCCGCGCCGGCGGCATGGTGTTCGCCTCCGGCCTGCTGCTGGCGCTGCCGATGATCGCCGCCTTGCTGATCCTGAACCTGGCCATGGGCATCCTCAACCGCGCCTCGCCGCAACTGTCGATCTTCGCGGTGGGCTTTCCGGTGACGCTGTCGGGCGGGCTGCTGGTGCTGATGCTGGTGATGCCGCAGATGGGCAGTTACATGCAGCACATGATCGAGGCGGGGCTGGAGGCGGTGGGGACGGTGCTGGCGCAGTTCGGACGCTAGCGCGCCGGCGTGCCGTTTCCGGCGCGCATAAACTTAGACGTCGAATTTTTCTTGACAGGGCGTGGCGAGGCGCTAGTATTACGCCATGTACTTCGATCTCTAAGATTATTGAGGTACGACACCCACCGCTCAGGAGCCCTCACATGTACGACCTCTATGCCACCGACAAGCTGATCGACCTCTGGCTGACCGAAGACATCGGACTCTGCGACCTGACCGTCCAGACCATGATCGAACCGGGCGAGACCGGCACCTTTTGCATGAATGCCCGCGAGCCAATGATCGTCGCCGGTATCGACGTGGCGGCACGCATCTTCGCCCGCTACGATCCCACGCTGTCCATCGACGTGCGCGTGGCCGACGGCGACAAGGTCGGCAAAGGCGCGGTGCTGCTGAACGTGAGCGGCAATGCGCGCAGCGTGCTGACGGCGGAACGCACCGCACTGAACATCCTGCAGCGCCTGTGCGGCATCGCCAACCAGACCGCCACCTATGCGCAGGCCATTGCGCATACCAGGGCGCGCCTGATCGACAGCCGCAAGACCACCCCTGGTCTGCGCGCGCTGGAGAAGCACGCGGTCACCTGCGGCGGCGGCCTGAACCACCGGCTGAGCCTGGACAACGGCGTGATGATCAAGGACAACCACATTGCCGTTTGCGGCAGCATCGCCGCCGCGGTGGAACGCGTGCGCCGCAAGCTGCCGGTGCTGACCAAGCTGGAAGTGGAATGCGACCGGCTGGAGCAAGTGCACGAGGCACTGGCCGCCGGCGTCGACGTGATCATGCTGGACAACATGTCGGTGCCCAACATGAAGGAGGCGGTGCAGATCGTCAATGGCCGCACCAAGGTCGAGGCCTCGGGCGGCATCCGGCTCGAGACTATCCGGGCGGTGGCGGAAACCGGCGTCGACTACATCTCGACCAGCCGGATCACACAGTCTGCACCGGCCGTGGATATCGGGCTGGACGAAGCCTGACCCCCTGAATCCGGGCCCCTGCCCGCGGCTGGGCCCGCACACCGGTTTCACGCCTTCTACCCGAGGCATTCACCCTCGCCGGCCGCGCCGGCGGGGGCCTTTTCATTGGCAGTGGCCGCCTCGGGCTACAGGTCTGACAGCAGCCGCCCGACTTCCTGCGTTGACGGCACGCGCCGCCCGTTTTCCGCCGAGGCGATCTCGTCGGCGACCAGGCGCTTGGCGATGGTGATCAGGACCCGGCGCGTGGTCGCCACGTCCTGTTCGCTCACGCCCTCGACACTCAGCGCATTGACCTCGGTTGCCAGCGGTTCGAGCTTGCGGCGCAGCGCGCGCCCGGTCTTGCTGAGGAACACATGCACCTTCTTCTTGTTGCCGGGCAGGTGCGTGCGTTCGACGTAGCCAAGCGCCTCCAGCGCCTTGACCGCCGCAAAGGTGGTGGGTTCGGTCACGCCGGCGCGTTCGCTCAGTTCGCGCTGCGACAGGCCGTCATGGCGCCACAGGATGCGCAGGATGGTCCAGTGGCCGTACGACACCGAATGTTCCGCCAGGCGCAGTTGCAGCGCCCGGATATAGGCGCGCGCGGCGTCCTTCACCAGGTGGGCAAGCCGCTCTTCATCGGCTTCTTCCGGGGACGTGATCGTGACCGGGGTATCCGGCTTTCTTGTGGCCATAGTGGTAAGCGGAAAGTGAAACGCATCCATGCGGCACCGGGTCCACGGTGCCCGCAACAGCGCACATGATAGCGCCTCCACCGTGCGCGCGGCGGCGCCGGACCGCGGCACCGCGCCCTCCAATGTAGCGTTCACTCCATCGGTGCGCGATGCGCGCAACCGAAGCACCAGGCACCGCGAACGCGCACGCCGCGCCCCCGTGTTTTCCCCTACGAACGCTCGCATCCCGCGTAACCGCTGGATTTGCGGGCGCTGGTCCGTTGCTTGCATAACCTTAGACATCGAACTTTCCTTGACAGTCGCGAGGCCGGTGCTAGCATTACCAAACAACTTCGACATCTAAGGTATTAGTCATGAACGCGAGCGGCACCTTCTTCTTTGTGGTCGGCCCCAGTGGCGCGGGCAAGGATGCGCTGATGGACGGGGCGCGGGTGGCGCTCGATGACAACTATGTATTCGCCCGGCGTGTCATCACGCGTCCCGAGGGTGCGGCCGGCGAGGCGCATGACGCCGTGTCGGAAGCCGAGTTCGCACGGCGCCAGCGCAGCGGCGAATTCCTGGTGACCTGGGATGCGCACGACCTGCGCTATGGCTTGTCCTGCTCGCTGATGTCGGAGCTCGAGCGCGGGCGCCACGTCGTCGCCAACGGCTCGCGTGCCGTCATCGCGGAACTAGCGCAACGCCTGCCGCGCTTCGTGGTGGTGTTGGTGACGGCCCCGCAGGACGTGCTGGCCCGCCGCATTGCCGCGCGCGGGCGCGAATCTGGCGAGCAGATTGCCCGCCGCGTGTCGCGCACCGGCGCGGCGCTGCCGCCGGAGGTGCCGTGCATCACCGTGTCGAACGACAGCACGCTGGAGGTAGGCAGGGCCCGCTTCGTCGAGGCGCTGCGGCACGGCACGCGCGCAGCCAGTGACGGAGCGCCGGCCAGCCGCACCAACCTGATGGCCAAGCTGCGCGGCGAGCCGCTCGACCAGGCCGCCTACGTCGCGGTGCTGCGGGACGCCATGGCGGGCCGCTACACCGAGGCCGAGCTGACCGAGTTCCTGGTTGCCGCGACCCGCTCGCTGGGCGACCAGGAGGTGGTGGCACTGGCTCGTGCCCGTACGGCATTCACGCCCCGCATCGAATGGGACGAGCCGATCGTGGTCGACAAGCACTCCATCGGCGGCGTGCCCGGCAGCCGCATCACGCTGATCGTGGTGCCGATCGTCGCGGCGTACGGGCTGGCCATGCCCAAGACTTCGTCACGCGCGATCACCTCCGCCGCCGGCACGGCCGACGCCATGGAAACCGTGGCGCGCGTCGACCTGGCGCACGGCGACGTGCGCCGCTGCGTGGCGCAGGCGCGCGCCTGCATCGCATGGAACGGCCGCCTCAACCACTCCGTGGTCGACGACGTGATGAACGCCATTACGCGCCCGCTGCAGCTGGATTCGCGGCGCTGGTCGGTGGCGTCGATCCTGTCCAAGAAATACACCGCCGGGGCCACCCACGTCATCGTCGACCTGCCCTATGGGCCGCAGACCAAGCTGGCCACGCACGCCGACGCCGAGGCACTGGGCGCGATGTTCGAGCATGTCGGCAAGGGGCTCGGCCTGCACGTGCGCGCGCTGGTGACAGACGGCAGCCGGCCAATCGGCCGTGGCATCGGGCCCGCACTGGAAGTGCGCGATGTCCGCCAGGTACTCGCCAACGATCCCCTTGCCCCCGCTGATCTGCGAGAGAAAGCCTTGCGCTTCGCCGGCGAGATCATCGCCTTCGATGCGCGCGTGGGCTCACCCGCGGAGGGCCTGCGCATTGCCACCGCGCTGCTCAGCGAAGGCAGGGCCAAGGCCGCATTCGACCGCATTGCCGCCGCGCAGGGCGCGCGACCCGAGCCCGTGGCGCCCGGCGCGCATACCTGCGTGGTAAGCGCGGCCATGCAAGGCCGCGTGGCCGCCATCGATGGACTGCGCATCTCCGGGGTCGCGCGCGCCGCCGGGGCGCCGCGCGAGCTAGGTGCGGGCGTCGATCTGCTGTGCACGATCGGGGCAAGGGTGGCGTCAGGGCAACCCCTCTACCGCATCCATGCGGGCAGCGAGGCGGCACTTGCGGCGGCCGCGGCACTGGCACGCGCGGGTGGCGAGTGCAGCGAGGCGGTGCGTATAGATCCCGATTGACCGGCTTCCCCCTTCCCTTCACCCTAACCGACGAGGCATATCAATGAGACCCCTAACCGTCGTCCGCAGTCTGGCATCCCTGCTCCTTGTCGCAAGCAGCCTGGCAACCGTGTCAGGCCGCGCCGAAGCGAACCTGGCGAGTACATTCCCGCAGAAGCCCATCCGCATGGTGGTGACGTTCCCGGCCGGAGGCGGGACCGATTCGCTGGCGCGCCTGATCGGGACCGACCTCAGCAAGTCGCTGGGGCAGCCGGTGGTGGTCGACAACCGCCCTGGCGCCAGCGGCAATATCGGCGCGGAGTTCGTCGCCAAGAGCCCGGGTGACGGCTACACCCTGCTGATCGTCAACAGCAGCTTCGCCATCAACCCGAGCGTCTTCAAGAAGCTGCAGTTCAATCCGAAGTCCGATTTCAGCGCGGTCATCACCTTCGCTTCGGTGCCCTCGGTGATCGCCGTGCCCGCGCACTCGAAGCTGCGCACGTTCAACGACCTGCTCACGGCCGGCAAGAGCGGCACGCCGCCCAGCTACGCCTCATGCGGCAACGGTACGCCGCAGCATCTGGCCGGCGAGTTGCTGAAACTCTCGGCGAAGATCGACATGCTGCACGTGCCGTACAAGGGCTGCGCTCCGGCCATCGCCGACGTGCTGGGCAACCAGGCCGACGTCAGCGTCAATACGCTGACCAACACCATTCCCTACCTGAAGAGCAACAGGCTGCGCGCGCTGGCCGTCACGTCGAAGGCTCGCTCACCGTTCCTGCCCGACGTCCCTACGGTAAGCGAGCTGGGCGTGGCCGGCTACGACGTCGACCAGTGGTTCGGCATCCTCGCCCCGGCCAATACGCCTCCCGAGATCGTACAGAAGCTGAACGCCGAGATCGCCAGGGCCATCGCCAAGCCCGAGATCAAGGCATCGCTGACGCAGCTCGGCTTTGCCACGACGACCAGCACACCCGCCGAATTCCAGAAGCTGGTGAACGCCGACATCGACCGCTGGCAGAAATTCACCGCCAAAATGAGCCTGGTCGTCGATTGACCATCCGGGCCACCGACCACCCCCAGCCCTACCCCTTCACGCACACCACCTGGCGCAGCGTATGCACCACCTCCACCAGGTCTGACTGCGCCGCCATCACCGCATCGATGTCCTTGTACGCCATCGGGATCTCGTCGATCACGGCGGCGTCCTTGCGGCACTCCACCCCTTCGGTGGCCTGCTTCTGGTCGGCCACGGTGAAGCGGCGTTTGGCCTCGCTGCGGCTCATGGTGCGGCCCGCGCCGTGGCTGCAGGAGCAGAACGACTCCGGATTGCCCTTGCCGCGCACGATGAACGAGCGCGCGCCCATCGAGCCCGGGATGATGCCCAGTTCGCCGGCGCGCGCGCTGACCGCGCCCTTGCGCGTGACCAGCACGTCGGCGCCGAAGTGATGTTCCTTCTGCACGTAGTTGTGGTGGCAGTTCACCGCCTCGAGCCGTGCCTGGAACGGCTTGCGCAGCACCCGCTGCGCCGCGGCCAGCACCGCTTCCATCATCAGCTCGCGGTTGCGGCGGGCGTAGGCCTGGGCCCATGACACCGCGTAGATGTAGTCCTCGTAGTGCGAGGAGCCTTCCACCAGGTAAGCCAGGTCGCGGTCCGGCAGGTTGGCCAGGTGCTGGCGCATGTCCTGCTGCGCCAGCGTGATGAAGGTGGTGCCGATCGCATTGCCGATGCCGCGCGAGCCGCTGTGCAGCATGAACCAGACCGACTGCGCCTCGTCCAGGCACACCTCGATGAAGTGGTTGCCGGTGCCCAGCGTACCCAGGTGATTGCGATGGTTGGCGCGCGCCAGGTGCGGGTATTTGTCGGTGATGCGGCGAAAGCCAGGCGCCATCTCGGCCCACGCGGCGTCGACATGCGCCGGCGCATTGCCCCAGGCACCCTGGTCGCGCCGCCCGCCCTGCGCGCTGCGGCCATGCGGCACGGCATGCTCGATCGCGCTGCGCAACTGGCCCAGGTTGTCGGGCAGATCGGAGGCGCTCAGCGAAGTCTTCACCGCCATCATGCCGCAGCCGATATCAACGCCTACCGCCGCGGGAATGACGGCGCCGACGGTCGGAATCACCGACCCGATGGTCGACCCCTTGCCCAGATGTACGTCCGGCATCACCGCCAGATGGCGGAAGATAAACGGCATCCGGGCCGTGTTCACCAGTTGCTCGCGCGCGGCGCCCTCCACCGGCACGCCGCGCGTCCACAGCTTGACCGGCTTGCCGGCGCCGGTGTCGATTACGTCGTATTGCGTCTTGCCTGCCATGTTCGTCCAGGCTCCAGTCATGATGTCTGGAGCTTAGAGGGCTGGGTCGGGCAAGGATTCCCCCGAGCACGGTCAAGTTGCCTCGACCTCATCGACCCAAGGCGCTGTGCCCTTCCTTGCACATCCTCACTCGGGCTTGATATTCGCCTCATTCATCCGTGTCGCCCAGCTTTGCAACTGCGCGCGCACGAACTGTTGCTGCGCCTCGACCCCATTCGGGGCGACCTCCATGCCCATGCCCATGAAGCGCTCGCGGACTTCAGGCCGGGCCAGTGCCTTGTTGACCGATGCATTCAGGCGCTGCACGACTTCCGCCGGAATGCCTGCCGGCCCGGCAAGCCCGACCCAGAACACCAGGTCGTAGGACTTGAAGCCCGCTTCCGCGAACGTGGGGACGTTCTTCCACTCGGGCAGGCGATGTTCCGTGCTGACCGCCAGCGCGCGGATCTTCCCTCCTCTCATCAGCGCCGTTGCCACCGACAGGTCGCCGACGACATAGTCGATCTGTCCGCCAGCCAGGTCGGTCAGCGCCGGAGGCTGGCTCTTGTAGGACACGCCAACGGCCTGGATACCGGCAATCCGGTTGAACGCTTCCGCCGCTACCTGGCCACCCGGCGAGCCATAGCCAAAGTTCAGCTTGCCGCTCTTGCCGCGCTCCACAAGCTGCGCCACGGTCTTGATATCGCTGTCGTTGCGAACCAGCAGCAACGCCGGCATCGTGGTGAGGCGCGCAATGTGGGTGAAATCTTGCGTCGCATCGTACGGCAGATTTTTGACGAGCCCGGGATTGATCGAATTGATGGAACTGCTCGAGATGGTCAGGGTGTAGCCATCCTTCGGTGACTTGACTGCGTACTCGGTACCGATCACGCCCTGGGCACCGGGACGGTTCTCGACGACGACCGTTGTCCCCAGGTCCTTGCGCAGCTCTTCCGCCAGGATGCGCGCGCTGGTATCGGTAGCGCTGCCTGCCGAGAACGCCGCGACAATCTTGATGGTCTTGTTGCCTGGGTAGGTGTCCGCCGCAACGACCGCTGCATTGGCCACCAGCGCGGCAGCAAAAAACACGGCTTGAACGATGCGCTTCATTTCTGTCTCCTGTGGTTGTTCTCTGCTTGCTGACGACTCACTTCTTCCACACGTCGTTGGCTGCGCCCGCTACGCCCTTCAAGCTACCCAAGGCGGGCGGACCGCTCCGAACCGACGCCGGCGTCCCGCTCAGCTTGATGGGAACACCGGGACCGACGTAGTCGCCTTGCCTGACCACCATCCGCCGGTGCAGGGTATGGGGCGCCCCGGCAACGTCTGCAATGCTCAGAATGGGCGCGGCAGGAACGTTCTGCGCCAGCAGCGCCTTGCCAAAGGATTCGCCATCCACCGCGGCAAAGGCCCGGGACAACTCGACCGTCAGCGCTTCGCGATTTGCTACGCGCTGGCGATTGGTGGCAAAGCGCTCGTCATCCGGCAGGTGCCCGGCACCCAATGCCTGGCAAAGCTTCGCGAACAGGCGGTCGTTGGCCACCGCGACGAACAGCGGGCAGGTCGCGGTCTGGAAAATGTCGTACGGAACGATATTGGGATGACTGTTTCCGGTCGGCTTCGGCGTCACCCCGGAGGCCAGGAAATTAGTCAGGAACGGATGGGCGACCGATACCGCGGAGTCATACAGGCTCACATCGGCAAGCTGACCGCGACCGGTCTGGTTGCGCGCATTCAAAGCCAGCAGCACCGCCATTGCGGCATTCATGCCCGTGGTCAGATCCACCACCGGCACGCCAAGGCGAATGGGATTGCCTCCCGGCTCGCCGTTGATGCTAAGCAGGCCGGCCATGGCTTGCACTGCCGCATCGTAGCCAGGCAGCTGCCCCAGTGGGCCGTCATCGCCAAAGCCGGTGATCCGGCAGTGGATGAGCCGCGGAAAACGCTCCGTCATGCGGGACGGATTGTCGATGTCCCATGTCCTCAGCGTGCTCGCCTTGAAGTTCTCGATCAGGACATCCGCGGTCTCCAGCAGCTGCCAGAAGGTCTCCCTGTCGGCCTCGCGATTCATGTCGAGGATCATGCTGCGCTTGTTGCGGTTGACGGCGCGGAAGTACGCGGATGCGCCGTCCACGAAAGGCGGGCCGAAGCCCCGGCACTCATCGCCCTCCGGCGCCTCGATCTTGATCACGTCAGCACCGTGGTCGCCAAGGATCTGCCCGCACAACGGGCCCGCCAGCACGCGCGATGCATCGACGACACGCAGCCCGGAGAGCGCCCCTTGGCGGACTTCAACATTGCTTGCATCGGCCATTTCAGTCTCCTTCGATCGCCCACTCAAAGGCATAGCCTTGCTTGCCCTTGTGCCAGCTGGTTTTCAGGGACAGGCGATGGTTGTGCGCTGCCAGCGCGCCTTCGAACAGGCCGCACCATGCGTCGGCCACGCAGGGATGCGCGTCGGCCACCGAATCCATCAGCGTCCAGCCGCGTTGGTAGACCTGGCTGCCGAAGCCGCCGATTTCGCACGCATCATCCTGGGCTCGCGCCAGCGTCTCCATGAACCTGGCGAAGCTGGCAGCGGATTTGTCGACCGGTGTGCCGAGCTGCGCAGCGGTCTCGTGATAGAACTGCATGCCGATCATCCTTGCTGTCAGCCGCAGCAGCCGCTCCGCTTCATGCGGTCCCCAGAGGTTTGCCGCGACGGGAAGCGCGGTGCGCACGTATTCCATCGCGTAGTTGCGCCTGGCCTTGTCTAGCCGTGCCTGCGGCCAGGCGTCGGTAGGCAGGGTCGGTGCCGCGGCAGCATCGAAGTCCGGCGCCACTTCATTGCGCGCAAAACGAAGCCGCTCATGGGGCTCGAGCTCATGGTCGTATTCGTAGTAGTAGCCTTCCAGACCGGATTGCCCGTCTGCTGCCTGCTTGGTGCAGACAAAGCCCAGGCGCGGTTTGCCGAGGGTCACGCCATTCTGGGCATGCCAGCCTGCCAGCATCGCGCGCGAGACTTCGGAAGGAATGCCGCAAAGCGCCGTGCCGGACCAGATCCAGCGCGGCGCGTTGTAGCGGATCCACGCCTTCCGGTCGCTCTCGTGCATGTACTGCACGGCGACGCCGCCAATATGGTTTGAGAGGTAGTGATACTGGGCCGCCGCCACCGCTGGCGGCAGTCCGTCGATGCCAAGCTTGCGCAGTCCGGCCAGGAAGCGCTCGCGGCGCTGGCGGCAGAAGATCTCGTAGACCAGTTCCGCCGCCGCCGGCGTTCCCTTGCGGGTCACGGTCGACAAGACGATACCGGTGAAAAACGCGTGGTAGAGGCCGGCGACGGCGCGCCAGCCAGCCTGCGGCTGGTATGGTTCCGGGTTCGGCATCCCGGCATCCGTTGGCTTCATATGCGTCATTGCGCGGCCTCGATATCGGCGAGCGCACCCTTCTTGACGGCCCGTGCAAGAACAATGCGCTGGATTTCAGACGTACCTTCGTAGATCTCGACAATGCGCTGGTCGCGATAGCATCGCTCCACGACATTCGGTTTCACATAGCCCCGGCCACCAAGGATCTGCACCGCGTCGTCCACGACATCATGGGACGCTTCGCTGGCATAGAGCTTGGCCATGGCGCCGAGCGTTCCGATGTCCTTGCCCTCGTCATAGCGGCGAGCCGCTTCATACGTGAACATGCGCGCCGCCGACAGGTGCATGGCCGCATCGGCCAGCTTGAAGCCGACGCCCTGATGGTCGATCAGGGTGTGGCCAAAGGTCTTGCGGGTCACCGCGTAGCGCCGCGCGGCGTGGTACGCACAGAGCGCGATGCCGTTGGCCTGGGCCGCCACCACCACCCGCCCGACAGTGAGCGTTGCCAGAGCCAGCTTGAGGCCATCGCCTTCGGCGCCAACGATGCTGTCTGCCGGCACCCAGACGTCGAGCCTGAGGTTGGTCGTTGTCGTGCCACGGATGCCCATCTTGTCTTCATAGAAATCGACGACAAGACCCTCGGTATCCCGCGGCACCACGAATGCTGAAATCGCCTTGCGCGTGGCCACGTCGCCGGTGCGGGCAAAGACGATGAAATGCTTCGAGTGGCCACCGTTGCCCAGCCAGCACTTCTCGCCACGAATACGCCAGCCGTCGCCCTCGCGCACCGCCGTCGCCTGGATGGCCGACGGGTCGGAACCTGCTTCGCGTTCGCTGAGGGCAAAGTTCACCGCCTCACCGCGCCGGGCCAGTCCGCCGAGCAGCGCCTGCTTCTGGGCTTCACTGCCGGCCAGCAGAATCGGAAACGCGCCCAGTGCCAGCGCCGCCAGGATCGCCGACGTCGACGCGCAACCCTGTGCCACGGCTTCGACCACGGCGACCACGGCCGTCAGCGATGCACCTTCGCCGCCATATGCCTTCGGCACGAACATGCCGGAGATCGTCGCCTCGAGCAGCCTGGGCAGATGCTCGACCGGATAGCGTTGGTCCCGGTCGATTGCCTCGGCCAGTGGCGCAAAGGCTTGCGCGGTCAAGGCTTGCGCCTGTTGTTGCCACCTCGATTCGGACTCGCCCAATTGCGGGTGCCAAAGCTCATTCATATGCGGTCTCCTGTCATGCCTCTTGGCTAGTCGATGGCGTCATTTCATCTGGAATCTTTGATACGCTCCAGCTAGCATGGAGTAATCTTTGTTCTGCTTTTGCGATTAAACGATGCTCGATGTCCGTCAACTGCAGTGCTTCCTCGCGGTAGCGGAGGAACTTCACTTTGCGAAGGCGGCGGATCGCCTGGGGGTTGCGCAGTCAGGCCTGAGCACGCAGATCCAGCGGCTGGAGAAAGACCTGGGCGTCCCGCTGCTGAACCGCAACAAGCGCAAGCCGGTCACGCTGACCGATGCCGGCCGGCTGTTCTACGCGGAAGCGGAAGCCGCATTGCGCCACATAGCGCGCGCCGACCAGGTCGGCCGGCTGGCTGCCAGAGGGCTTGCCGGGGTTATCCGCATTGGCTACGTCGCCTCCGGCGTCAGCACCGGTCTGTTGTCAAGGATGTTGGGTGACTTCCGCAAGCACCATGAGCTGGTCCGGGTCGAGGTCGTACCCATGGAGACGCCACGCCAGCTCGACGCGCTGAACGATGGCCGGATCGACGTGGGCATCGTCAGGCCACGGCGACTAGGTCCGGCAGGAATCGAGACGAAGATCGTGCAAACCGAGCGCTTGCTGACTGCGATGGCAAGCCACCACCCGCTGGCCAGGCGCGGACCGGTTGCGGCCCGGGAGTTTGCCGATCAGCCGTTCATCATTCCGCAGTTTGCCGACGAGGAAGGATTTGGCTTCGCATTGACCGCGCTGGGAAAGGCGGGAGGCTTTACGCCGCGCCTGGAGTATCGCGTGCAGGACTTTATTTCGGCCGCCAGCCTCGCCTCCGCGGGGTACGGGGTCGCGATCGTGCCGGAGTCGATGCAGAACTTCTCGCAGCCTGGGGTCTTCTACAAACCGGTTGCGGATTTCCGCCTGGCAGTCCATCTCGCGCTGGCCTATCGCCGGCGCGAGATGTCGCCCGCGGTCAGGGCCTTCGTGAAGCAAGCCGTGGACGCGAGCATGGCGGCAAAGAGCTGAGCGCCGGCCGCGCTAGCCGACAAAGCCCGCAAACGCACGCAGGTCCACATTCCCGCCCGACACGATAATACCCACGCGCTTGCCCTTCACATCGAGCTTGCCATGCAGCACCGCGGCCGCGGCCAGGCAGCCGGTGGGCTCGGTGACGATCTTCATGCGGCCGGCGAAGAACTTCATGGTCTCGACCAGTTCGACGTCAGACACGGTGGCGATATCCGTCACCAGTTCGCGGATCACGGCGAAGGTGTGGTTGCCCAGGTACGGCGTCTGCGCCCCGTCGGCAATAGTGCGCGGGGTGTCGATGCGAACGATCTCGCCGCTGCGCAGGCTGCGCTGGCCGTCGTTGCCGGCCTCGGGCTCGACACCGTACACGGCGCATCCGGGCGCCATCGCCTGTGCCGCAACCGCGCAGCCGGACAGCAGGCCACCGCCGCCCAGGCACACCACCAGCATGTCCAGCGGACCGGTTTCCTCGAACAGTTCCTTGGCCGCCGTGCCTTGTCCGGCCATCACATGCGGGTGGTCGTAGGGCGGGATCAGCGTCATGCCGCGCTCCCCGGCGATGCGCCGGCCCAGGGCCTCGCGGTCGTCGCGGTAGCGGTCGTACAGCACCACCTCGGCGCCATAGCCGCGCGTGGCCTCGATCTTGATCGCGGGGGCGTCCTGCGGCATCACGATCACCGCCTGCACGCCCAGCAGGCGCGCGGACAGCGCGATCGCCTGCGCGTGGTTGCCGGAAGAGAACGCCAGCACCCCGCCCGCCTTCTGCTGCGGCGTGAACTGGGCAATGGCGTTGTAGGCGCCGCGGAACTTGAAGGCACCGATGCGCTGGAAGTTCTCGCACTTGAAGAACAGCTGCGCCCCGGTGGCCGCGTCGGCGGTGGCGGAGGTCAGCACCGGGGTGCGATGGGCAGCCGCGCGGATGCGTTCGTGCGCGGCGGCAACGTCGTCGAAGGAGATCGGCAGGGCGGTCATGGCGGTGGCGATGGAAGGGAAGTGGGACAGGCAAGTCTACCCGCCCCGCGCCGCCGATGCATCCGCCGGTTTGCTCCCGGTTTGCTCCCCTCTCCCGGAGGGAGAGGGAGTACGGCGGCGCTACGCCGTTGCCATCGCACCCACCGCACGCTGTGCCAAACCGGGCGCCCCGACACGTCCACTACCCTCACCAGGCAGGCGGAAGAACGCCACCACCTCGCTCAGTTCGCGGCCCTGCTCTTCCAGCGCGCGCGAGGCATTGGCCGCTTCGCTCACCAGCGATGCGTTCTGCTGCGTGACCTGGTCGATCTGCACGATGGCCTGGTTGACCTGCTCGATGCCGCGGGTCTGCTCGGCCGACGCCGTCGCGATCTCCTCGACGATGCCGGTCACGCGCGCCACCGCCTGGGTCACCTCGGTCATGGTCTGGCCGGCCTCGCTGGCCAGCGACGAACCATCCTGAACCTGCCGTCCCGACGCCTCGATCAGGTCCTTGATTTCCTTGGCCGCGCTGGAGGAACGCTGGGCCAGCCCGCGCACCTCGCTCGCCACCACGGCAAAGCCGCGGCCCTGTTCGCCGGCGCGCGCCGCTTCCACCGCGGCGTTCAGCGCCAGGATATTGGTCTGGAACGCAATGCCCTCGATGATGCCGGTGATCTCCGCGATCTTGCTCGAGCTGGCGCTGATGTCCTGCATCGTGCCGACCACGCGCTGCACCGTGGTGCTGCCGCGTTGCGCCACATCGGCGGCGTTGCGCGCGAGTTCGCTGGCCTGGCGCGCATTCTCGGTGTTCTGGCGCACGGTCTCGGTCAGCTCCTCCATGCTCGCCGCGGTCTGCTCCAGCGAGGCCGCCTGCTCCTCGGTGCGGCTGCTCAGGTCGGCGTTGCCGCGGGCAATCTCGCTGGTGCTGATGGCGATATTGCCGCTGCTGGCGCGCACGCGGGTGACGGTGCCGGTCAGGCGCTCGTTCATGTCGCGCAATGCCGCCAGCAGGCGGCCGGTCTCGTCATCGCGGTCCACTTCGATGCGCGCGCCCAGGTCGCCGCCGGCGACGGTGCCGGCCACCTCCACGGCGCGCTGGATCGGGCGCGTGATGGCACGCGTGATCAGCACGCCGCCGGCAAGCGCAATGACCGCGGACACCAGCGAAATCAGCACCAGCAGGTTGCGCTGGCGCTCGTAGTCCGCCTCGAGCCTGCGCTCCATTTCCTTCTGGCGGCTCCTGGTGAACTCGGCGTAGGCATCGGTCGACCTGATCAGCGCCGCCAGCAACGGACGGCATTGCTTGTCGATCCGGCCGATGGCTTCCTCGATCTTGCGCTCGACTGCCAGCCCGACAATGCCGGTGGCGACCGGACCATACTGCGCCTCCACCTTGGCGACCTCCTCCACCAGCTTGCGCGCCTCGTCGCTGACGCCAGGTTGGCGCACCATCTCGCTGAGCCGCGCCAGCCGGGTCTGCACGTCTTCGTGCGCGCGCAGGGCATCGGCCTTCTCGCGCTCCAGCTCGGCGGCGTCCGTCACCAGCACCAGGTTGCGCGCCGCGATGGCGCGCCGGTCGACCGCGTTGCGCACCTGCGCCGCCATTTCCGCCCGGGCATTCAACCCGTTCAGGTAGTCATTGAAACCCGCCGTCGCCTCGCCAAGCGCATGCATCGAATACGCCGATACCACCAGCACCACGCCCGCCAGCATGCCGAACCCGGCCAGCAGCCGCGTGCGGATGGACAGACTCCTGAAAATACTCATGATCACTCCCCTTACCGTCCAAGAAGACGTATGCGCTTCCGTTGTTATGGTTCTAACCCTGTTGCATGCCGACTGCGGCATGCCACTGCGCGCCCGTTCCTGCCGGTCGACACGATATGCGGGATCGCCAGGGCGCATGGCCCTGGCTGGCATCCGTGCTCTTTGTTGCGGGGGCTAACGGTAAGGTTGCGGGGAACTGTTCCCTACGAGAGTGGGGGGGCGGGTGCAATGGGCGCGAGGGAGTGCAAAGGGTGCGCCGCGACTCACACTCCAGCGCTACGCCCGACGGTAGGCGCATCGCGCCGCGCCAGCAGGTCCAGCGCAACATCCACGATCATGTCCTCCTGCCCGCCCACCATGCGCCGCTTGCCCAGCTCGACCAGGATGTCGACCGTGCCCAGCCCGTAGCGCGCCGCGGCGGCTTCGGCGTGGCGCAGGAAGCTGGAATAGACCCCGGCGTAGCCCAGCGCCAGGGTCTCGCGGTCGACGCGGACGGGGCGGTCCTGTAGCGGGCGCACGATGTCGTCGGCGGCATCCATCAGCGTATAAAGATCGCAGCCGTGCTGCCAGCCCAGGCGTTCGGCGGCGGCGATAAAGACCTCGAGCGGTGCATTGCCAGCGCCGGCGCCCATGCCGGCCAGGCTGGCGTCGATGCGGTCGCAGCCTTCCTCCACCGCGACAATCGAGTTGGCCACGCCCAGGCTCAGGTTGTGGTGGGCATGCATGCCGGTCTGGGTTTCCGGCCGCAGCACATCCTTGAACGCGCGAAAGCGCTCGCGCACGTCCTGCATGCCCAGCGCGCCGCCGGAATCGACCACATACACGCACTGGGCGCCGTAGCTTTCCATCAGCTTGGCCTGCTGCGCCAGCGCCGCAGGCGTGGTCATGTGGCTCATCATCAGGAAGCCGACGGTATCCATGCCGAGTTTGTGCGCGTATTCGATATGCTGGCGCGAGACGTCGGCCTCGGTGCAGTGCGTGGCCACGCGCACCACGCGCGCACCGGCGTCGTAGGCGGCGCGCAGGTCATGCACGGTGCCCACGCCGGGCAGCAGCAGCGTGGCCACGCGGGCATGGCGCACGGTTTCGGCCACCGCGGCAATCCATTCCAGGTCCGTGTGCGCGCCGAAGCCGTAGTTGAAGCTGGAGCCCGACAGCCCATCGCCGTGCGCCACTTCGATCGAATCGACGCGGGCCGCGTCGAGCGCCGCGGCAATGCGGCGCACGTGTTCCAGGCTGTACTGGTGGCGGATGGCGTGACTGCCGTCGCGCAGCGTCACGTCGGAGATATAGAGCTTCTTGGTAGGTTGTGCGGTCATGTTGGTCTTCCTGCTTTCGATGCGTTCATGGCGTGGCGCCGCGCTCATGCCGACAGCCGGGTCTCGGCCAGGCGCTCGGCGCAGGCCAGCGCGGCGCTGGTCATGATGTCGAGGTTGCCGGCGTAGGCAGGCAGGTAATGCGCGGCGCCTTCCACCTCCAGGAAGATCGAGGTCTTGAGCCCGTGCATCGGCCCCAGTCCGGGGATGTTCAGCGGCGCCGACGCAGCGATGCGCTCGAACTGCACGCGCTGCTTGAGCCGGTAGCCCGGCACATAGGCCTGCACCGCCTGCGCCATGGCTTCGACGCTTGCGGCAATTTCCGCTTCATCGCCGTCCTCCGACAGGGTGAAGACCGTGTCGCGCATCATCAGCGGTGGTTCCGCCGGGTTCAGCACGATGATGGCCTTGCCACGCGCGGCGCCGCCCACCGAGCACAGCGCCCGGCTGGTGGTTTCCGTGAACTCGTCGATATTGGCGCGCGTGCCGGGTCCGGCCGACTTGCTGGAGATCGACGCCACGATCTCGGCGTAATGCACCCTGGCCACGCGCGACACCGCCGCCACCATGGGGATGGTGGCCTGTCCGCCGCAGGTGACCATATTGATGTTGCGTGCGTCCAGGTGCTGGTCGAGGTTGACCACGGGCACCACGTAAGGACCGATCGATGCCGGCGTCAGGTCGACCACGCGCACGCCGTGCTGCTGCAGCACGCGGTTGTGATGCGCGTGGGCGCCGGCGGAGGTGGCATCGAAGGCGATGCGGATCTCGTCGAAGCCCGCCATGCCGACCAGTCCTTCGATGCCTGCAGCCGTCGTCGGCACCCCCAGGCGCGCGGCGCGCGCCAGCCCGTCCGACGCGGCATCGATGCCCACCATCGCCCCCATTTCCAGATGGCGGCCGTGCCGCATCACCTTGATCATCAGGTCGGTGCCGATATTGCCGGACCCGATGATGGCCACCTTGTGGCGGCCGCTTGCTTTCATGTCCATGTCCCTTCCTGCTCGTTATGTCTGGTTGCTCTGGACGCCGCGTCAGCGGCCCAGTTCCCTGGCAGTCTTGCCGCCGATGCCGAACTGCGTCTTCGGCACCTCGGTGATCATCACGCGCACGGTTTCCACCGGCGCGCCCACTGCCTCGACCGCGGCGTCGGTCAGCGCGCGGATCAGGCGCGCCTTCTGTTCTTCGGTGCGGCCTTCGATCAGGAAGACCTGCACGATCGGCATGTTGTGTCTCCTTGTCAGGATCAGGTGAAGCGCATCGACACGGTGCCCAGGTGCTGGTAGCGCACGGTGATGCTGTCGCCGGCTGCCACCGCGATGGCTTCGGTGACGCCGCCGGTCATGATGAAGGTGCCGGCCGGCAGTTCGCGCCCGCGCGCGCCAAGCATGTTGGCGAGCATGGCGACGCTGTTGGCCGGGTGGCCCAGCACCGCCGCGCCGGCGGCGGTGGCCACCACCTCGCCGTTCTTCTCCAGCACCACGCCCAGGTTCTTCAGGTCCAGCCCTTCGGTGCCGCGGTGCGTGCCGCCCACCACGAAGCGTGCCGACGAGGTGTTGTCGGCAATCACGCTTTTCAGGTCGAAGCGGAAGTTCTCGTAGCGCGAGTCGATCACCTCTACCGCCGGCACCACGAAGTCGGTCGCGGCCAGCACGTCGCCGATATGACAGCCCGGACCCTTGAGCGGCGCCTTCAGCACGAAGGCGATCTCGGCCTCGACCTTGGGATGGATCAGCGTGCCGGTATCGATGGCGGCGCCGTCCATGCAGGCGCCGTAGTCGGTGAGAAAGCCGTACACCGGCTCGCTCACGCCCATCTGACGCATCTTGGCGAACGAGGTCAGGCCCATCTTGAGCCCGGCAATGCGGGTGCCGCGCGCGGTCTTGCGCGCACGGATGGCGTCCTGGATGGCGTAGGCGTCGTCCCAGTCCATCTCCGGGTACTCGTCGGTGATCTTGCGCACCGCCTCGTGCCGCAGCTCTGCGTTTTCCAGGTGTTCGGCGAGATGGGCGATAGTGTCTTCTATCAGGTTCATGGCTGGTTTTCCGCTGGATTGATGAATGGACGGAGGTCAGACAAAGCGCACCCCGGCCGAGCCGATGCCGCCCAGGCTGATGCGCAGCTGGTCGCCGGCGGCCACGGGCACCATCGCGGCGAGCGATCCGGACAAGATCACTTCGCCGCGCTTCAGCCCGATGCCCAGTCGCCCCAGCGTATTGGCCAGCCAAGCCACCGCGTTGACGGGATGCCCCAGCGCGGCCGCGCCGGCGCCGGTGGCGACGATCTCGCCGTTCTTCTCCAGCGTCATGCCGACCGTGGCCAGGTCCAAATGGCGCGGATCCACCGCGGCATCGCCCAGCACGAACACGCCTGACGAGGCGTTGTCCGCCACCGTGTCCTGGATCCGGATGTTCCAGTCGCGGATGCGCGAATCGACGATCTCGAAGCATGGCAGCACCCAGGCGGTGGCGCGCAGCACGTCGGCATTGGTCACGCCCGGCCCTAGCAGGTCTTCCTTCAGCACGAAGGCAATCTCGCCTTCGGCCTTGGGCGCAATCAGCGTATCGGCGGGAATCGCCGCGCCGTCGGCATAGACCATGCCCGACAGCAGATGACCAAAATCGGGCTGGCGCACGTCCAGCATGTCCATCACCACGCGGCTGGTCACGCCGATCTTCTTGCCGACCACGCGTTCGCCGGCGTCGAGCCGGTGCTGCACCATCGCCAGCTGGATGCGGTAGGCATCGTCGATGGTCAGGTCCGGCCAGAATTCGGTCAGCGGCGCCAGCGGGCGTCGCGTGGCAAGCGCCTGGTGCAGGCCGGCGCCGATCTCGAGGATAAGTTCGCTATGCATGTTGGGATCTCACAGGCGGACGCAGACGTTGCGAAGCTCGGTGTAAAACTCGAGCGAATGGACACCACCCTCGCGGCCGATGCCCGACTGTTTGGCGCCACCAAAGGCGGTACGCAGGTCACGCAGGAACCAGGCGTTGATCCAGCAGATGCCGACGTCCAGCGCGCTGCCCATGCGATGGGCGGTGCCGAGGTCGCCGGTCCAGACCGTGGCAGCGAGGCCGTATGGGGTGTCGTTGGCCAGCGCGATCACTTCCGCTTCGGTGTCGAACGGGGCGATGTGGCAGCACGGCCCGAAGATCTCCTCGCGGATCACGGCGGCGCTTTCCGGCAGGCCGGTCCAGATGGTGGGCTGCACCCAGGCGCCTTCGGCGAGCGCGCCCGGCATCTGCGGCACGCCGCCGCCGGTGACCACCGTGGCGCCGGCCTCGGCGGCCTTGCGGTAGTAGGCCAGCACCTTGTCGCGGTGCTCATGCGACACCAACGGTCCCATGTTCACGCCGGGCTCGGTGGGCCGCCCCAGCTTCAGGCCCTCGGCCTTCGCCTTCAGTGCGGCGACAAAGCGCTCGAACACGGGGCGCTGCACGTAGACGCGCTCGGTGCCCAGGCAGACCTGGCCGCTGTTCTCGAAGGCCGAGCGCGCGATGCCGGCCACGGCCTGGTCGAAGTTGGCATCGGCAAACACGATGCCGGCGTTCTTGCCGCCCAGTTCGAAAGATACCGGCCGCACGCCATTGGCCGCGGCCTTCATGATGGCCTCGCCGGTGCGGGTTTCGCCGGTGAAGGTGATGCCGTTGACCTGCGGATGCGCGGTCAGGAACGCCCCGGCCGAATCCGGGCCAAAGCCATGCACGACGTTGTAGACACCCGCCGGCACGCCGGCTTCGTTCATCACCTCGCCCAGCAGCGTCGCGGTGGCCGGGGTTTCCTCCGACGGCTTGACCACCACGGTGTTGCCGCAGGCCAGTGCCGGCCCGACCTTCCACGTCATCAGCAGCAGCGGCAGGTTCCACGGGCACACCACGCCGATCACCCCGCGCGGGCTGCGCACCGCATAATTGATGGCCCTGCCGCCGTCCGGAGTGTCCATGGCAAAGCTCTCGGTCGGCACGTTGCGGATCAGGTCGGCAAAGACCTTGAAATTGGCCGCGCCGCGCGGGATGTCGATATGGCTGGCCAGGCCGAAGGGCTTGCCGGTATCGGCGATCTCGGCCTGCACGAATTCGTCGAAGCGCCGGTTGATGCCGTCTGCCACCCCGTGCAGCAGCTCGACCCGCTGCGCCACGGACATCCGGCCCCACGGGCCGTGCAGCGCTTGGCGCGCTGCCTGCACGGCGGCGTCGACCTCGGCCTGACCGGCCTCGTGCACGTGGCCGATCAGGGTGTTGTCGGCGGGGTTGCGGTTCTCGAACGTGCGTGCGGTGCCGACCCACTCGCCGTTGATGAAGTTCTTGAAGTGTTTCATGTTGGTTCTCGTTGGGGCTGATACTTGCCCGGGCTGTTGGCTTGCCGATTGGTTGCGCCCTCTCCCGCCTGCGGGAGAAGGAGCAAACCAGCGGGAGGCGCGCGCTCGCGCTCAGGTCAGTACATTCAAGAACGCTTCGTTCAGCTTCCTGTCGTGATAGAAAATCGCGCGCCCCAGCTCGTTGTCGGTCCAGGTGATGGTGGGCTTGTCCGGATAGTGGATATAGCCGCCGGAGAAGACCTCGTTGCGGTTGCCGGAGGGGTCGAAGAAGTAGATCGTCGCGCCGCGCGTGATGCCATGGCGGGTGGGACCGATATCGAGCGAGACGTCCTTCTTGGAGATGATGTCGGCCGCCTTCAGCACCTCGCCCCAGTTGTCGAGCAGGAACGAGGCATGGTGGAAGCGGTTCTTCTCCGGGTGGCGGATAAACGCGATGTCGTGGGCCTTGTTCGAGCAGGTCAGGAAGGCGCCGATCAGCGTCTCGCCATCCGGCCCCGCCACCACCTGCTCCGCCAGCGAGAAGCCAAGCACCTCACGGAACAGCTTGACGGTGCCGTCGACATCATCGCCATACAGCAGGCAATGGTCGAAGCGGCTCGGCGCCATGCCACGCAGGTCATCCGGCCAGGGATCGGGATTGAGGTCGCCGGTCTTGCAGCCGGGCTTGTCCTTGTCCGCGAACAGCTCGATCGCATGGCCGGTCGGGATGGTGAAGCGGAAGCGCACGCCGGTGTGCGGGTGCTCGCCGGCGGGTATCCACTGGCAAGCGGTGGCCAGCCCCGATTGCTCGACCTCCCGCGCCAGCCGCTCCAGCGTGTGGCCGCTGTCGACGCGGAAGCCCATGTAGTCCATGCCCGGGCTGTCGGCCTCGCGCAGCACCACGCTGTGGTGGTCGTGCTCGTCCCAGGCCTTCAGGAACACGCGGCCCTGGGCATCGCGCGCGGTTTCGATCAAGCCGAGCACCTCGGTATAGTGTTTCAGCGCCGGTTCCAGCTCCAGCACGCGCAGGGCCACATGCCCCGGGCGCAATACGCCTGTCAATGCCATTTCTGTCTCCTTGTGTTGGGGTTCACTTCCCGGTCATGCGGGTTCGTGCTGGCCGGCATGCCGCTCCAGGCAGCGCTGCAGCAGCGCCACCGGACGCAGCCGGATATCGCTATCCGGATAGGTCTTGCAGGCCAGCACCAGCCCCGCGCGCTGCTCGGCCTCGGTCAGGCAGGCCCGGCTCATCTTGCCGACGTGGTACTGTCCCGCCTCAATACGGACCTTGCACACGCCGCAGCCGCCACCGCGGCAGCCGGCGGGAATGCCACGCTGGCCCAGCACTTCCATGGCACGCAGCAGGTTCTGTCCCGTCGCGCAGGCGTAGCGCTGGCCGCTGCCGGCGATTTCTACGGTATGCATGCATGGCCTCCCCGCTCAGATCTTGAACAGCGGGCTGCGCGCGCTGTTGTGCGCGTCGGCCGCCGACAGGAATTTCTCGGTATGGATATCCGCCTCGAACAGCCGGCCCTGCATCAGCGTGCGGATACAGGCTTCGATCATCGGCGGCGGCCCACACAGGTAGGCCTTGTGCCCGCGGAAGTCGGCGCTGCCGTCGTTTGCGTAGAGCTGGTGCAGCACGTCGTGGACGTAACCGCGCGCGCCACTCCAGCCACTGCCGGCGGGTTCGTCGGACAGCGCCGGCACATAGCAGAAGTTGGGATGGGCCTGAGCCAGCGCCTGGAACTCGTCGTCGTAGTACAGCTCGGCGCGGTTGCGCGCGCCTTGCACCAGCGTGATCGGCAGAGTCTCGCCGGCGGCCAGCAGGTCCAGGATCATCGCGCGCGGACTGGACAGGCCGGAGCCGCCCGCCAGGAACAGCATCGGCACCTGCGCCGACTTGCGCACGAAGAAGCGGCCATAGGGCGCGGAGAATGCCAGTTCGTCACCGACCGCCAGCCGCTCGTGCAGGTAGCCGGTGGCCTGCCCGTCGGGCACGCGTCGCACGTGCAGCTCGACCAGCTCGTCCCCGGGCGCATTGGCCAGCGAGAAGGCGCGCGGCTGGTCGCAGCCCGGCACCTGCAGATTGACATACTGCCCGGCCTGGAAGGCCGCGCGCCGGCCGTCCCTGACGCGCAGCCAGATGCCCAGGATGGTGGGGGTCAGCGCGCGCGTCTCGACCACTTCGGCGCGATAGTCGGCCAGCGGCAGGCCCAGCGCATCGACGTCTTCCTCGATATCGGCCTCGATCACCAGGTCTGACTGCGCGGTCGCGCAGCAGGCCAGGCACTGGCCGTTGTCGCGCTCGAAATCCATCAGCGCGAAGCCGGAGGCGTCGCCCTGCTCGACCTCGCCGTCCACCACCTGCACCTTGCAGGTGGCGCACAGCCCGTGGCAGCAGGCGTGCGGCAGCCACACGCCACTGCGCAGGCAGGCGTCCAGTACGGTCTGCCCCGGCGCGATGGGAATGGTCTGGCCGATCGGTTCAATCGTCAGCGAATACATCTCGGTCTCCTTGCGTACGAACCGTGGCGCCTCAGCTGCCGCTGCCGCCGATGCCGTCCAGCCCCGGCGTGCGGAAGCGGATCACGTCCTTGTGCCCCAGTCCGTTCTGCTCCAGCGTGCGGTCCAGGTCCGGCTGCCAGGGCTGGCCGCCGCGCAGCCACTGCACCAGGCCCCAGTCGATGCGGGCAAAGTCGGGGTGATAGCCGTAGACGCCGGGCAGCACCTGCTCCACCACGTCGCGCAGCGGCATCGACGGCGCGAACGGGAAGCAATGCGGGGCGCAGAACAGCAAGTGGCCGTCCCAGCCGATATAGAGCAGGCGGTTGCCGTGGAACGCATCTTCGCGATCGGCGGGCGCGAAGGTGTAGTCGCCAATGGATACGACGGGCATGGTTGTCTCCTTATCTTGTTATGCGAGCGCTCAGGCGGCCGGCGCGATGCCCTTCCAGGCATTCCAGTTGCGCTGGTCCTGCGAGCCCTCGAAGTCCAGGTTGTCCGCGCCCGGGTTCAGCCGGTACCACCCGAGCACGTCGTCCAGCGTGGTGCCACCGCAGTTGCCCTGGTAGATCTGGTGCACCGGCAGCCACGCCTGCGCGTACTTGGCGGGCTCGTCGTCGAAGATGTCCTTGCAGCCGTCCGAGCAGAAGTGGAACTTCATGCCGTGGTAGCTGCTTTCGCGGTAGCAGGTCTGGGTCGGGTCGTCCGGCTCCGAGAACACCATCGGGATCTGGCAGGTCTGGCACAGCATCGGCAGCGTGGCGTTGTAGAAGCGTTCGCCGGCCTGCTGCCGCGCCTGCCAGTGCTCCAGGCGCGGCTTGTAGTAGCGCTCGAAGGTCTGCGGGTATTTCTCGGCCAGCCATGCCATCTCGTCGGCCCTGGGCACCCAGGTATGGAAGGCGGCGGCACCCGCATAGTTGTAGAACGTGGCCCAGGCCTCGTGCGTGATGCGGTCCTTGGTGCGGGTAGCCACGTCGTGGTACTTGGGCATGCGCAGGCCGTAGCGCTCCAGGTCCTTGAACAGTGCCCCGCCCGCCTGCTCGAAGTACATCTCCCACGCTTCGGCCCACGACATCACGCGCTTGGGCAGCATGTAGTCCATCATCATCCCGACCAGCGTCAGCAGGCGGAAGCCGCGCCAGAACCATTTGTCGAGCCACTTCTGCAGGATCGGGATGTTGCCGGGATCCTGCTCGCACAGGAACTTGACCACCTCCAGTCCCAGCGTCATGTGGCGCGACTCGTCCGACTGCGCCGAGAAGCCGAAGGTCACCGTGGCCATGTCGCCGTTGTAGGCCGCGCCGGACATGAACGGCATGAACAGCAGGTTGGTTAGCACGTACTCGAACGAGAACGAGATCGCGGTGATGAACTCGAACGGCCCCGCGCTCATCGCGTCCTCGAAGTAGGACTTGGGCACCGACAGGTACCAGACCCGGTCGTGCATATGGCGCCACTCGCCAAAGCCGTGGAAGTACTTGTTGTAGACCGACAGCGTGTGCAGCTGGGTCTGGGCGTGGCGCAGCTCGTCGATCGACTGCATCTGCGCCGCCACGCGCGCGCCGGCGCCGCGGAAATGCCGGCCCAGATGCGCGTAGCCGCGATGCGCGGCGTATTCCAGCGGCGTCACGCCGGTCAGGAACAGCCGCAACGCGTTCAGGTAGCGCGGGTCGGATACGTTGAGGTGGCCGTTGTTCTGCACGAACGAATCGATGATCGCGTACAGCTTGCGCTCCTTCTCGGACTGGTATTTCCAGTAGGCATCCATGGTCATGCGGAACGGGTCTTCCCACTTGTCCCAGTCGTGGATCTTGATCCCTTCGTACTTGTCGAAAGGAAAGACCTGGTCCATCGGCTCGTAGGTCGTTTCCCAGGCCAGGTCCCGCGTCATCGAGGCGTACTTCTCGCGCAGGTTGAGCTTCTTGCGTGCGTCCATGATGTCTCCGTGATGTTTGCGATGCCGCGGCGCGGTCAGGCGTTCCAGCGCAGCGTGAAGGCGTCTTCGTCCTCGTCGATGTTTCCGCACAGCGAGATCAGGTTCAGGTGGATCTCCTGCAGGTCCCAGTCGCGTCCGAGCTTGCCGGCCACCAGTTCACGCACGATGGTGAGGTGTCCGGGCGCATCGATCTTGACCATGGCGGGGAACTGCGACACCACCGCATGCGGGTTGGCTTCGGTGATGGCGTCGATGATGGGGCGGGTGTCGTCGTTGTTCTGCAGGGCGATGTAGACGTTGGCGGCGGTGTGCATGGGTGGGCTCCGTGGGTCCGTGGGGTCAGGCGGCAAGGCCAAGCTTGCTCAACCGCACTGCAAGCTGCTCGCGGCACAGCGCGACCATCTGCGCGCCATCGGCGCCGGTCAGTGCGTTGGCGACCGGCACCAGCGCTTCGGCCACCTGCGCGGCGGCGGCATGCGCCCAGCCGGACAGCAGCACGCGGTTGGCATCGGACTCGGCCGCGGCGGCCTGGACCACCGCGTCGACCCAGCGCGCATGCTCGTCGCGCCAGTCGTTCATGAACTCGGTCAGCACCGCCAGCCCGGTGCCGCAGGCGCGCGCGATGACCGCATCGGCGTGCTGGTAGACCAGCGGGTAGAGCATCCCGTCGAGCACCAGGTTCTGGACCACGAAGGTCTCGAACCAGTCCGCGGTGACAAAGGTGTGTTCGACGAAGCGGCGCAGCGGCTGCCACGCGGCGCCCTCCAGCCAGGCCACCCTGGCCCGCTCCAGCGCGACGCCGGTATTGCCATCGAGCAGCATGCCGATGCGCGACAGGTACTGGGCAATGCCCAGGCGATCCATGGCGCAATAGGTGCAGGCCTGCGTGATCGCCGTGCCCCAGCCGTAGTCGGCGCAGTAGAAGTTGTTCATGTTGGCGCCCCACTCCACGTGGCGCAGCGGCAGCAGGCCGGTGGCCAGGCGCTCCTGCCATTCGGCCGGCAGCGCCTGCAGCAGGCCGCGCTTCTCGACGAAGGCAAAGCTCTTCTCGGCGGCGTCCTGCTGGCGCCCGCGCGCGGTCACGTAGGCGCCGTAGTAAAACTGGCGCGGGTCCTTCAGCGCATACCAGTCCTGCATCACGATCGCGGTGCGGCGCTTGTCGTACAGCTCGAAGCCGGGGTCCCAGGTGGGGCGGTAGTGGAAGTTCACCTCCGACTGCACGTCGTAGGTCGCCTCCTGGTAGCGCGACGCCGGCTTGTCGCCGAAACGGCGCGCGACATGGCCGTAGGTCTGGCGCAGCGGCTGGATCTGCTGGGTCTTGATATCGACTTGCATCGCTTGGTCTCCTGTATCCCTTCTCTTTGTGATGCGGTGGCGGCGGGTGGACGAGCCGCTTCAGTCGTCGGCTTCGGGCTGCGGCGAGGCTTCGAGCGCAGGCAGGAAGCGCACGCGGTTGACGCAGCAGAAGGCTTCGAACATCGGCTCCGGCATGATCAGTTCGACGTTGAGCTCGGGGTCGGCCACGCTGAAGGCGAATTGCACAAACCCTTCCGGGGTACGGCCCTCAACCCGCACATAGCGCGGCGTGGCTTCGAACAACGGGACGGACGGGGTGGTCATGGCGCGCTCCTCGGGGTGGCTGGACGCGGGCCTTACTGCGAAGACCGTGCCAGCGGCCGCAAGGCGTTGTGGGACAAGGGTTTCCGGGAATCGGCGGGGGCCAGCGTGCGCGTTTACCCGAAACGGCGGGCACGACAGCCATCGATGAATTGATGAAGCGGTCCGCGCGCCTTGATCAAATGATCAAAAGCCCCGCCGGGCGGGCGTTTGCGGGCAGCATGAAACGAAGGGGGCGATGGCGCTGCGGCGCAGCAGCGCATGCGGGACAGGAGAAGGAAAGGGCTTGATCCGTCAGCGGAAAATCGCTCGCGCTGCGCAGCATCGTGCGGATGCAGGGCGATGCACGGCCCGGGAGCGCATGCATCAAATGATCAAATGGAAAAGCGGAAGGGAAAGGAAGCGCGGCCTCAGTCGCCCTGCCCATTCCCCCCGCGCGCACCCCGCGTCTTCCACCGATACGCCAGCTGCGGCCGCGTAATCCCCAGCAGCCGCGCGGCCTGGCTCATGTTGCCGTCGGCGCGCTGCATGGCGGCCTCCATCAGCACGGTCTCGACATCGCCCAGCGCCAGCTGCTGACTCGACATCTGGTCCAGCAGCGCATGGACCGCGGCCTCGCGCAGGTCCGGCAGCGTGCCGCCCGCGCCCAGCCGTGGCGCGGTATCCAGCGGCGGCGCCACGGTGCCCGGCAGGAACAGGTGGTCGGCGCCGATCTGGCCGCCGTGGCTGGCCAGGATCACGCCGCGCTCGATCACGTTCTCCAGTTCGCGCACGTTGCCGGGCCAGTCATAGTGGCGCAGTTCGGCCAGCGCACGGTCGGTGATGCCGACGATGCGCTTGCCGTGGCGCGCGCCGTAGCGGGCCACGAAGCGCTCCGCCAGCGGACGGATATCGTCGAGCCGTTCGCGCAGCGGCGGTATCGTGACCGGGTAGACGTTGAGGCGGTAGTACAGGTCCTTGCGGAAGGTGCCCTGCTTCACCGCTTCGGCGAGGTCGACGTTGGTGGCGGCCACCAGCCGCACGTCGACCTTGCGCGCAGCGGTGCCGCCCACGCGCTCGACCTCGCCCTCCTGCAGCACGCGCAGCAGCTTGGACTGCGCCGAGGCCGAGAGCTCGCCCAGTTCATCCAGGAACAAGGTGCCGCCATGCGCGCGCTCGAAGCGGCCGGGCCGCGACTGGGTCGCGCCCGTGAAGGCGCCCTTCTCCACGCCAAACAGCTCGGACTCGATCAGTTCATCGGGAATCGCCGCGCAGTTCACCGCGACGAAGGGCTTGTCGGCGCGCGCGCTCACGCCGTGCAAGGCCTGCGCGAAGCGCTCCTTGCCCACGCCGGTCTCGCCCAGCAGCAGCACCGTCACGTTGCTGGCGGCCGCACGCTGCAGCAGGTCCCACGCCGCGCGAAAGCCGGGCGAGGTGCCGACCAGGTCGGCCGGCGTAGCCGCCCCGCCCTGCAGCGCGCGCAGGTGCTCGACCTCGCTCTGCAAGGCGATCAGGGTCTCGATCACGGGGTCGGGCTGGTACAGCGCCAGGGCCTGCGCGCCATCTTCCCAGGCTTCCACCGGCTTGCCGACGATGCGGCAATGCGGATGCCCGCAGGCAATGCACTCGACCTCGCGATACAGGATGGTGCGGCCCATCAGCGCCGAGGTGTAGCCGGTGGCATAGCCGATCTGCATCCAGCAGGCAGGCTGGTCCACGATGCCGAACAGCTGCCGGTGCACGTCTCCCTCGAACGAGTCTTCCCACAGGAACTCGCCGTCGTAGATGCCGGCGGCGATGTCGATATCGACCTTGACCGGCGTGACCCGCACCACCCCCTCGATGGTATGCAGGCAAGGGCCGATCTCGAGCTGGCCGAAGTCGCTGTGGCCCGCGCGCAGTTTCCTGGCCACTTCGGCATCGCGCATGCCCGAATGAAAGCCCATGCGCGTGAACAGCCCGCGCGCGCGCTCCATGCCCAGGGTGTCCACCAGTTCCTTGCGCAGCGCGGCCAGCGCTGCGGTGTGGATCAGGATCATGCGCTGCTCGTCCAGCCAGATCGTGCCCTCCTCCATGGCGAAGCGCAGGCGGCGGGCAAGATCGGCCAGGCCATCGCGCATGGTGGCCGAGAACTTGTCGGTTGAACTGCTCATTGTCTCCCCTCAGTGCCGGCGGATGATCCGCTCGAATGTGCCTTTCGGCTGGCATGCTACGCACATTATGTGCCAGGGAGAGAGATGGCGCGTCGCCGCCGCAGGTGCGGGTTATGGCGTGGTGATGCAGCGGCGCCAATAGACGGCTCAGGTTCCCGTAAACCGTGGCTTGCGCTTTTCCTGCCAGGCCAGCGCACCTTCGCGGATATCCTGCGAGCCATTGGCCGCGCCGATGTCGGCGGCAAGGGCCGCGGCATCCAGCGTGCCGCGGCCGATGGCGTTCAAATGCCGCTTCATGCCTTGCACCGCCAATGGCGCCAGCCCGGCAACGGTGTCGCTGAGTTGCTCCGCGCGTTCGCGCAGGCCCTCGGCGGGCAGCAGTTCGGTCAGGAAGCCGCAGCGGAACATCTCGTCGGCATCGATGCGCTCGGCCGTCAGGAACAGGCGCTTGGCGTGGTTCAGCCCCAGCCGGCTGACATAGCGTTCCATGCCGCGCTGGTAGAAATGCAGGCCCAGCCGCGCCGCGGGCATGAACATGTCGACCGCGTGGGTGCCGAGCCGGAAGTCGCAGGCGAGCGCCAGGTCGGTGCCGCCGCCGTAGACGCCGCCGTGGATCTCGGCAATGGTGACGGCGCGGCAGTCTTCCATCGCGTTGACCAGGGTCTCGAAACCGGCGCCGCGCTGGCCGGCCGCGAGCCGGCCGATATCGAAGCCGCTGCAAAAGTACTTGCCGCTGCTGCACAGGCGCAGCACGCGCACGTCGCTGACATTGACCGCCTCGACCTGCCGCTGCAGTTCTGCCAGGTCGTCCGGCCCCAGGCGGTTGGCCACTTCCGGGCGGCGCAAGGTGATCGTGGCGACATGACCGGCAATGTCGAGCGAAGGCAGGGAACCATCAGTCTGCATGGGCAATTCTCCAGTAGGGGTCTTCAGGGATCAGTGGTCATCGGCGACCGGCGCGCCACGGCGTGCCAGCGCAATGTCGAAGCGTTCCAGCCGCGCCTGCGCAAACGCTGGCCGGGCCTGCGCGCGCTGCCACCACGCAGCCACGGCCGGCGCCGAGGTTAGCGCGGCGGGCGCCAGTTCGGCGATGCGCGCGACGAAAGGCGTCGCGGCGATATCGGCCAGCGTATAGCGCGCGCCGAAGAGCCAGTCGCCGTCGGCCAGCATCGCTTCCATCTTCGGCAGCAGCAACAGCAGCGCCTCGAGCGCGCGGCGTTTCTCCACTTCGGTATAGGGCTGGCGCGCGATGCGCAGCCATGCGTCGCGGCGCTCGGCGGTGGGGACGCGCGCCAGCCGCTCGGCCAGCGTGGCATCGGTCCATTGCGCGGCAACCGGCTGCAGCGCCAGGCTCCAGTTCAGCACCAGCAGGTTCGGCAGCGCCTTCTCGTCGGTCCAGCGCACGAAGTTGCGCATCACCGCGCGCTGGTAGGGGTCATCGGGCCGCAATGGCGGCAACGGGCGGATCTCGTCCAGGTATTCGCAAATCGTGCCGCTCTCGTGGAGGAAGCGGCCATCGTCCAGCACCAGTGCCGGCACCACGCCGTTGGGGTTCATTGCCAGGAACGCGGGCGTGTGCTGTTCCTGCGCCGCCAGGTCGACCGGCACGCTGTCGTAGTCGATGCCCTTCTCGGCCAGGCACAAGCGCACCCGGCGCGACGCGCTCGACAACCAGCCATGGAACAGTTTCATGTTGTGCTCGCCCGGTTCAGGGGATCAGCACGGCTGAACCCGTGGTGGCGCGGCTTTCCAGGTCGCGGTGCGCATCGCGCACGGCGGCCAGCGGGTAGCGGTGCGTGACTTCCAGCCGCAGTCGCCCGGCCGCAACGGCGTCGAACAAGGTGGCCGCTGCAGCAGCCAGCGCCTGAGGGCTGGCGATATAGGTACGCAGCGTCGGCCGCGACACGATCAGCGAGCGCGCATGCAGCAGCTGCAGGTCGAAGGCCTCGACGTCGCCCGACGCGGTGCCGTAGTTGATGGCCATGCCGCACGGCCGCAGGCACTGCAGCGACGACACGAACACGTCCTTGCCAACGGCGTCGTAGACCACGGCCACGCCCGCGCCACCGGTCAGCGCCAGCACAGCATCGACGAACTCGGTTTCACGGTAGTTGATGACATGGTGGCAGCCGTGTGCCAGCGCCACCGCCCGCTTGGCCTCGCTACCCACGGTTCCGATCACGGTCGCCCCTAGCGCGCGCGCCCATTGCGACAGCAGTACGCCCATGCCGCCCGCCGCCGCATGCACCAGCACCACGTCGCCCGGCTGCACGGCATAGAGCCGGCGCAGCAGGTATTCGGCGGTCAGGCCGCGCAGCAGCGTGGCGCCGGCCACCTCCGCGGAAATCGCGTCGGGCAAGGGCACGAGCCGGCCCGCCGGCACGTTGCGGATCACCTGGTACGCCCCCGGATGCATGCAGGCCACCCGCTGGCCCACCTCGAAGCCGTCCACGCCGGGCCCGATCGCCACGACCTCGCCGGCGCCAACCGAGCCCAGCGTGACAGGGAACGGCGCCGCGGCGTGAGGGCCATGCGCGCCTTTGCGCTGGTAGATGTCGGCGAAGTTCAGGCCGATGGCTGACTGGCGCAGCTGGATCTCGCCCTGGGCCGGCGGCGGAACCTCTACCCGGCAGGGCTCCAGCACGTCCGGGTCCCCGATCCCGTTAATACAGATAGCATCTGTCAGCATACAAATCCTGAAGGGTTTCCATGATCGGCGTCAGTCCCGTGCTCGCTGATGTTGGCGTCAATTGCAACGAACTCCGAGCGATTCAGCGGGCAATGTGCGGCGGCTCTGCTCGCTGCTGGGTCCACGAACACCCACACAGCCTACGTGATCCCACGATGCCTCGCATCATGGAAAGTCCGTATACGTATTTTTATATCTATTATTTGTATACTCAAGTCCATTCACTTGCCAAGGATTCCCATGACCTCTTTCCCACCCGGCATCGACCCTGGCGCTTCCGGCGCCGCGTGCGCCGACCTGCCGCTGTCGGGCCTGACCGTGCTGGACCTGTCCATCGCCCGCGCCGGTCCCGCCGCCGTGCGCCTGCTGTCGGACTGGGGCGCTGACGTCATCCGCGTCGAGCCGCCGCCGCCGCAGGACCGCGGCTCGGTGACCGGGCGCCGGCGTGGCTCGGACGAACAGAACCTGCACCGCAACAAGCGCAGCCTGTGCCTGGACCTGAAGACCCCGCAGGGCGCCGAAGTGCTGGCGCGACTGGTGCGGCGCGCCGACGTGGTGGTGGAGAACTTCCGCTCGGTGGTCAAGGAGCGCCTGGGGTTGACCTACGATCATCTGAGCGCGCTCAACCCGCGCGTGATCCTGGCCAGCATCTCGGGCTTCGGCCAGGACGGCCCCTACTGCGAGCGCCCGGGTCTCGACCAGATCGTGCAGGGCATGTCGGGGCTGAGCTCCGTCACCGGCGAGCCCGGCCAGGGGCCGCTGCGCGCCGGCATCGCCATTTCCGACACCACGGCCGGCATGTTCCTGGGCCAGGGCATCCTGCTGGCGCTGCTGCACCGCGCGCGCACCGGCCGCGGGCAATGGGTGCATACCTCACTGATAGAGGGCATGCTGAACAAGCTGGATTTCCAGGCCACCCGCTACACGGTGGACGGCGAAGTGCCGACCCAGCAAGGCAACGCGCACCCGACGCTGGTGCCGATGGGCACCTACCGCTGCCGCGACGGCGTGGTCAATATCGCCGCAAGCACTGACCGGATGTGGGCCAACTTCTGCCGCACCGTCGAGGCCGGCTGGCTGCTGGACGACCCCGCCTTCCAGACCGCCGCGGGCCGCGCCGCCGAGCGCCGGCGGCTGGACGCCGCGATCAACCAGTGCACCGCCGCGTTCACCGCCGCCGAGCTGACCGCGCGCCTGAATGCGGCCGGCGTGCCGTGCGGCCCGGTGCTCGATATCGGCCAGGCCTTCGAGGACGCGCAAGTGCGCCACCTGCGCATGACCCGGCCCGCCGAGCATCCCGTGCTGGGGCCGCTTGCGCTGCTGCGCTCGCCGATCAACCTGTCGGCGGCACCGCACCCGGAACGCTTTGCCCGCGCCGCGCCCGATCCGGGCGAGCACACCGACGAGATCCTGCGCGGGCTGGGCTACGACGACGCCGGCATCGCCGCCTTGCGCGAAGCCAGCGTGGCGTCCTGAAGCCCGCCCGACACCACAGCGGCAGCGACTACAACAAGGAGACAACCATGAACCATGCTCTCGGGCGCGTTGCCATCGGCGCGGCCCTCGCCACCCTGGCGGCCTTGCCGGGCATCGCCGGCGCGCAGGAATATCCGGCCCGGCCGATCCGGCTGCTGGTGGGCTACACGCCGGCCGGCGCCGCCGACTTCGTCGCCCGCGTGTTCGGCGAAGCGCTGTCCAGGGAACTGGGCCAGACCGTGGTGGTGGACAACAAGCCCGGCGCCGGCAGCACGCTCGCCTCCGCGGCGCTGGCTCAGGCCGCGCCGGACGGCTACACGCTGGCACTGGCCACGGCCACGCTGTACGGCATCGACCAGCAGTTGTACAAGGCCCGCTACAAGGCGACCGACTTCACCCCGGTGACGCGGCTGACGGTGTCGCCGCTGATCCTGGCCGTCAACAAGAACCTGAACGTCGGCGACGTCAAGACGCTGGTGGCCAAGGCACGCGCGCAGCCGGGCAAGTTCAACTACTCGTCGTCCGGCATCGGCGGCTCGCCGCATATCGCCGCGCTGCAGTTTGAAAAGGCCACGGGGGCCAAGATGACCCATGTGCCCTACAAGGGCGGCGCCCCGGCGCTGCAGGCCGTGGCCGCGGGCGAGGTGGAATTGTCGTTCGGCACCGCGGCCTCGGTGCTGCCGCTGGGCACGCAAGGCGTGGTGAAGATGATCGGCGTGACCACGCCCAAGCCCTCCGCGGTGGCGCCGGGCCTGCCCGCGCTGGCGGAGATGGGCCTGCCGGGCTTTGACTTTACTTTCTGGTTCGGACTGTTCGGGCCGGCCGGACTGCCCGACGGCATCCGCGACAAGCTCTTCGCCGCCGCGACCAAGGTGATGGCCGACCCGCAATTGCGCGCCAAGCTGGCCGGCAACGGCAGCGAGGTGTCGACTTCGGCGTCGCCCGCGGAGTTCGGCAAATGGGCGGCAGCCGACGGCAAATCCGCGGTAATGCGCATCGAGCAGGCTGGCGTCAAGCTGGACTGAGCCGCGCGCGCGGAGCGCCGGGACTAGCGGCGGCCGCGGCGGCCGCCGCCTTCGTCGTCGGGCATGGCCGCGATCATGTCCGCATAGACGTCGCCGCCGGTGGCGATATGCCGGACCATGGCAGCCGCGGCATCGTCCTCGTTGCCGCGCACGATCGCGCCCATCACCGCCTCATGCTCGGCCAGGGAGGCCAGGATGCGGGCCGGCTTCTCGAAGCGCAGGTCGCGCATGCCGCGCATGCGCGCGCGCATGGTGCGGATCTGCCGCGACAGGATGTCGTTGCAGCAGGCCGCGTAGATGACGTCATGGAAGGCATCGTTGGCCTCGCGGTAGCGATCGGAATCGCCACGCTCCGCCGCCGCGCGGCATGCATCGAATGCCTCCTGCAGCGCCGTGCGCTGCGCCGCGGAGATGCGCCGCGCCGCCAGCCGGGCCGCAAGCGCCTCCAGCTGAACCAGGATCTCGTTCATCGCGACGTACTCGCGCAGCGTGATCGACGACACGATCGCGCCCTGGCGCGGCACCAGGTCCACCAGGCCGGCCGATTCCAGCTGGATCAGCGCCTCGCGCACCGGGGTGCGCGACACGCCGAAACGCGCCAGCAACTGCTGCTCTTCAAGTTGGGTACCGCTGGGCAGCTTCCCGGAAAGAATCTCCTGCTCGATCGCGGCGCGGATGGTTTCGGACAGGCTCTTCTTTTCTTCGGACATGGACTGCAGCACGCAGGAAACGGGGATGGGGGATTCTAACCTGCCCTGCGTATTCACTGGCTTGCGCTCTGTGCACAAGGCTGGCGCCCCGACCTGGCGCCAGCGCTTTCTGACGGCTACGCCAGCATCCGCACCTGCGGCTCCCGGTCCCATTGCCGCGTTTTCGCCGCCGCGATAAAGCGCGCCGCGTCGCTGGCGGGCACGATGCCAGCGTCCGGCTGCAATCTGGCGTGGGTGAGCAGCACGTCTCCGCCCGCATCGGCGGCGATCGCCTTCAGATGGGCATAGGCAAAGCAGACGAAGTCCAGCGCCGCGCTTTCCTGCGCCAGCATGGCGGCACCGTCGGCCGACAGCACCACTGCCACGGCATCGAACATCACCGAAGGCGTCCCGGCCAGCTGCCCATCCGCCGGCAGCTTCGACCCATCGGCCAGCACCGCGCCGCCGACCTTGGGCGCGACGATCTTCACCGTGGCGCCAGCGGCGCTGGCCGCCTGGCGGATCGCCTCGACAGCGGCGCCGTCGGAGCCGTCGGCGACCAGGATGCCGATCTCGCGCCCCTGCAGCGTGTCTTTCATCTTGCCGATGATCTGCAGCGCTGGCGATGGCGGCAGGTCCTGCACCGGCGCGGCGGTGGGCAGCGGCTCGGGCACCTGGTCCAGCGCCAGGCCGTCGGCCACGCGCCGGCCCAGGTCCGGGTCGATATTGAGCAGGTGGGCCACCATGCGCTCGCGCACATGCAGGTGCTCGACCTTCGATAGCTCGAACACCAGCGCCGAGGCGATATGCGCCTGCTCGGCGCGGGTCTGGCTGCGGTAGAACAGGCGCGCCTGGCTGTAGTGGTCGGCAAAGGTCTCGGCGCGGATGCGGCCCTTGTCGCCCTGTTCGGGCACCAGGGCGTGGCGAAAGCCCAGGTCGGGCGCCTCGCGCGGCGAGTCGTCGGACAGCGAGTTGGGCTCGTAGGCGACGCGTCCCTTGGGCCGCTGCATCTGCATGTGGCCGTCGCGCTGGTGGTTGGCGAACGGGCACTTGGGCGCGTTCACCGGAATCTGGTTGAAGTTGGGGCCGCCCAGGCGCAGCAGTTGCGTGTCGAGGTAGGAGAACAGCCGGCCCAGCAGCAAGGGATCGTTGGAAAAATCGATGCCGCGCACGATGTTGGCGGGGCAGAACGCCACCTGCTCGGTCTCGGCAAAGAAGTTATCGGGCCAGCGGTCCAGCACCATGCGGCCGATGATCTTCAGCGGCACGGTTTCTTCGGGAATGATCTTGGTCGCATCGAGATGGTCGAACGGGAACCTGGCCGCATCGGCTTCGGTGAACAGCTGCACGCCCAGCTCCCATTCCGGG
The DNA here is from genome assembly GCF_023952475.1 of Cupriavidus sp. WGlv3. Classification (GTDB taxonomy): domain Bacteria; phylum Pseudomonadota; class Gammaproteobacteria; order Burkholderiales; family Burkholderiaceae; genus Cupriavidus; species Cupriavidus phytorum. The sequence continues at coordinate 84,518 of NZ_JALHRX010000004.1, read as the reverse complement.
AAGTTGCCGGACTGGATCGCATTGAACATGTCGCGGCGATGGAAATCCGGATCGGCGCCGGCGATCTTGACGGCCTCGTCCCACACCGTGGACTGCAGCCCCAGCTTGGGGCGCCAGTGGAACTTGACGAAGGTGGACCGGCCCTGGTCGTCGAGCAGGCGGAAGCTGTGCACGCCGAAGCCTTCGATCATGCGCAGCGAGCGCGGGATGGTGCGGTCCGACATGATCCACATGACCATGTGCATCGACTCCGGCGTGAGCGAGATGAAATCCCAGAAGGTGTCGTGCGCGGTGGCCGCCTGCGGGAAGGCGCGGTCGGGCTCCATCTTGACCGCATGGACCACGTCGGGGAACTTGATCGCGTCCTGGATGAAGAACACCGGGATGTTGTTGCCGACCAGGTCCCAGTTGCCTTCCTTCGTATAGAACTTGACCGCGAAGCCGCGCACGTCGCGCGGCGTGTCGATCGAGCCAGCGCCGCCGGCCACGGTGGAGAAGCGCGCGAACACCGGCGTCTTGACGCCGACCTCGGTCAGGATGCTGGCGGTGGTGAATTGCGCCAGCGAATCGGTCAGCTCGAAATAGCCGTGCGCCGCGGTGCCGCGCGCATGGACGATCCGCTCCGGAATGCGCTCATGGTCGAAGTGTGTAATTTTTTCACGCAGGATGAAATCTTCAAGCAAGGTCGGGCCGCGCGGATTGGCCTTCAGCGAGTTCTGGTTGTCCGCGATCGGCGCGCCCTGATTGGTTGTCAGCGGGACATGCGCGCCGCCGGCAACCTGGTGCAGCTCTCCGCCTGCGCCGCGCTGGGCATCGCCATAGCCGGCCGGAGCCCCCTGGGCAGCGGGGGCGGATGTGGTGTTTGACGTGGGCTTGGCCTTGGCGTCGGACGTGTCGGGCATGGCGATCTCCTGTATCGGGTTGAACGGATGAACGGCTGCAACCCGGCAGTGCCTGCAATTGCCACGCCTGCCCGCTGACACTTTTGGTTACAAAGGCAAAGGGCCGAAAGTGCGCGCTTTGACATCCGCGGGCCCAACGGCTATCACCGCGCCGGCTGCCTGCCCGCGCAAGGCCAGGGCTGTTTCGTCCGCAAGGAACGAAACAGCCCGTCGTTCTCGTTGATACGAGACTGCCTTGCCCCCCGCTCCCCCTCGTTATTCCTCCTGGAACGCCTCTTCGCGCTTGGCCTTGATCGACGGCAGCGCCACCACCGCCACCAGCGCTGCCGCGGCCACCAGCAGGCCCAGCGACAGCGGACGCGTGGTAAAGACCGAGAAATCGCCGCGCGACAGCAGCAAGGTGCGGCGGAAGTTCTCTTCCATCATCGGCCCCAGCACGAAGCCCAGCAGCAGCGGCGCCGGCTCGCAGCGCAGCTTGTGGAAGACATAGCCGATCAGGCCGCAACTGGCCGCGGCAAAGACGTCGAACACCGTGTTGTTGACCGAGTAGACGCCGATGCTGCAGAACACCAGGATGGCCGGGTACAGGAAGCGGTAAGGCACCGTCAGCAGCTTCACCCATACGCCGATCAGCGGCAGGTTCAGTACGACCAGCATCAGGTTGCCGATCCACATCGACGCGATCAGGCCCCAGAACAGCGCCGGATTGCTGCTCATCACCTGCGGGCCGGGCTGGATGTTGTGGATCGTCATCGCCCCCACCATCAGCGCCATCACCGCATTGGGCGGAATGCCCAGGGTCAGCAGCGGGATGAACGAGGTCTGCGCCGCGGCGTTGTTGGCGGATTCCGGACCGGCCACGCCTTCGATCGCGCCCTTGCCGAATTCTTCCGGGTATTTCGACGCCTTCTTCTCCAGCGAGTACGCCGCGAACGAAGCCAGCGAGGCGCCGCCGCCCGGCAGGATGCCCAGCGACGAACCCAGTGCGGTGCCGCGCAGCACTGCCGGTATCATGCGCTTGAAATCTTCGCGAGTCGGGAACAGGTTGGTGACGCGGTCGGTGAAGGTCTCGCGATGCTCCTTCTGCTCCAGGTTGGCGATGATCTCGGCGAAGCCGAACAGGCCCATCGCCAGCGCGGTGATGCTGATGCCGTCGGTCAGCTCCGGCACGTCGAACGAGAAGCGCGCGGCGCCCGAGTTCACGTCGGTGCCGACCAGGCCCAGCAACAGCCCCAGCACGATCATTGCCACCGCCTTGACCAGCGAACCCGAGGCCAGCACCACGGCGCCGATCAGGCCCAGCACCATCAGCGAGAAATACTCGGCCGGGCCGAACTTGAACGCCAGCTCCGACAGCGGCGTGGCAAACGCGGCCAGGATCAGCGTGGCCACGCTGCCGGCGAAGAACGAGCCCAGTCCCGCGGTGGCCAGCGCCACCCCGGCGCGTCCGCGCCGTGCCATCTGATAGCCGTCCAGCGTGGTCACCACTGCCGACGATTCACCGGGCAGGTTCACCAGGATGGCGGTGGTCGAGCCGCCGTACTGGGCGCCGTAGTAGATGCCGGCCAGCATGATCAGCGCCGCCACCGGCGGCAGCGTGTAGGTGATCGGCAGCAGCATGGCGATGGTGGCCAGCGGCCCCAGCCCCGGCAGCACGCCGATCAGCGTGCCCAGCACGCAGCCCAGGAAGGCATAGGCCAGGTTCTGCAGCGAGAGCGCGGTGGAAAACCCCAGCGCAAGATGACTCAGCAACTCCATCCGATATCCCCTAGTTGACGAAAGCGGCCGGCCACACCGGCATCTGCAGGTTGATGCCGTAGACAAAGGCCACGGTGCTGATCAGCACCAGGATCGCGGCGTTGAGGATGGCGCCCTTCCAGGTGAACTCATGGCTGGCCATCGACGACACCAGTACCAGCGCCAGCACCGACAGCACCATGCCGAGCGGCTTGAGCACCAGTCCGAACAGCACCACCGAGCCCAGGATCCACAGCAGCGTCTTGATGTCCCAGCGCGCCATCCGGTCTTCATCGCTCTTGTGCGACAACGATCCAGCCGCGACCACGGCGCCCAGCAGCGCCAGCACGATGCCAAGCCAGAACGGAAAATAACCGGGTCCCATCCTGGCGGCGGTGCCCATCGAATAGCCGCGGGCAACGAAGGAAAAACTGAGGCCGAGGATGATGAACATCAGGCCGGAATAAAAGTCGGTTTGCTTGCGTATGCGCATGCAGGCTCCTTGAAGCGGGGGGCGACGCGACGACACCAGGGGTGGCGTCGGCTTCGGGAGTTCCGAACAATACATCATGTTGTGATATATTTTTCGGCCGCCAAGGGTTATTCCCTACGAATTGGGATCGAGTTGCGGCGCCGGCCGCGCGTGCGGGCCCGGCCGGGCGCGCAGAGCCAAGGATCATTGTCGCCAATGCTTATGCGGCGGCTATCATCAGAATTACCGCGCCACTCCCGCACCAGACACCATGAACCTGTCCGCCGGCATCCCCATCCTCCGCATCTTCTCGGTCGACAAGGCCAGGGAGTTCTACCTGGATTTCCTCGGCTTCACGCTCGACTGGGAGCATCGCTTCGCAGACGGCTTGCCCCTGTACGCGCAGATCAGGCGCAGCGGCCTGACGCTGCATCTCAGCGAGCACCATGGCGATGCCACGCCGGGGTCGACCGTGTTCGTGCCGGTGGCGGATATCGAGGCGCTGCACCGGGAGCTGTCCGCCAAAGACTATCCCTACGCGAAGCCCGGTGTGGAGGATGTGGGCTGGGGCCGGATGCTGCAGGTGGCCGACCCGTTCGGGAACCGGCTGAGGTTCTGCCAGGTGGCCGAGGATTAGGCCACGGCTTCCCACGCTGGCGGATCGGGACGGGTCCGGGACGGACCTCCCGCCATCATCCATCCGCTCCGCCGGCCGCGCCACTGCCCGGGGCGTGTAAACTGCTGCATTTTTCGAATCCAGCGGAATGTTACAAGTGCCCCGGCGCACAGGCCTGAGCGGACCCACGCTGGTCCGCCTGCTAGCCCGCCTGGCTGACGCCGACGCCCCCGCCCCTGCAAGCTCGCTTTCCAGCCAGCTGAGCCAATGGCTTGGCTGGGCGGATGCGATCGCGCTGTCTTCTGCGCTGAAGGCCCATGCCCAGGCCATGCCGGTCACGGCAAGTGCCGGCGGCAGCACTGAAGCGCAGGAATGCGCGCGCGTGCGCGCCCGGCTGGTGGATGCGATTGCCGAAGACACGGCTCCGGCAGCGCGACGGCGCGGCCCGGCGCGACCGTCGGCGCTGCCCGACCCGGTCGATGCGCAGGTCGACTACGCGGTCCATCGCCAGCGTTACCTGACGCTGCAGCAGGCCATGGAAACCGCCATCGGCAACGTGCGCGGACGCCTGCGCGCGGCGATGTCGACCCGCACGCCGGCGCTGGCCAAGCTGGCGATGGTCGACGCGGTGATGGAGCGCGTGCTCGGCATGCGCGAGCAAAGCCTGCTGGGCGCGGTACCAAACCTGCTGGAGCCGCACTTCCTGCGGCTGCGCCAGGCCGAAGCCACGGCACTGGAGACGCAGGCCCAGGCACCAGGACAAGCCGCGGCGGTGCGTTCCGGCGCATGGCTGGGCCTGTTCCGCAAGGATATGCAGAGCGTGCTGCTCGCCGAACTCGAGATCCGCTGGCAGCCCGTCGAAGGCTTGCTGGCGGCGCTGCAAGACAGCTAACCCGGACATCATGACCCGATACCTATCCCATATTGTTGCGTTCCTGGCGGGCCTGGCGGTCGTCTGCTGGATTGGCGCGGGCTATGCCGGCACCAATTTCCTCGCGCTCGTCGTCACCCTGCTGATCGGCGGTTTCTACATCGGCGGCGCGCTGGAACTGCTGCGCTACCGGCAGGCCACTGCCACGCTGACGCAGGCACTGGCCGGCCTGGCCGAAGCGCCGGCCAGCCTCGGCGGCTGGCTGGAACGCCTGCACCCCAGCCTGCGCGACAGCGTGCGGCTGCGGGTCGAAGGCGAACGCGTCGGCCTGCCCGGCCCCGCGCTGACGCCCTACCTGGTCGGGCTGCTGGTGCTGCTGGGCATGCTGGGCACGTTCCTCGGCATGGTGGCCACCTTGCGCGGCACCGGCATCGCGCTGGAAGGCGCGACCGACCTGCAAGCGATCCGCGCTTCGCTGGCGGCACCCGTCAAGGGCCTGGGCTTTGCCTTCGGCACCTCGGTCGCGGGCGTGGCCACCTCGGCCATGCTGGGCCTGCTGTCCGCGCTGTGCCGGCGCGAACGCATCCAGGCCGCGCAGGCGCTCGACGCCCGCATCGCCACCACGCTGCGCAGCTACTCGCGCGGCCATCAGCGCGACCACCAGCGCGACCAGGCCTTGCAGCTGCTGCAGCGCCAGGCCGACGTGATACCGGCACTGGCCGAACAGATGCAGGCCATGATGCGCGCCATGGCGCAACAGCACGAGGCGTTGGCGGAGCGGCTGGTGGCCAGCCAGGACGCCTTCCACGGCAAGACCGAGGCGGTCTATGCGCGCCTGGCGTCATCGGTGGAGCAATCGCTGAAGGACAGCATCGCCGACAGCGCCCGCGCCGCGGGTGCCGCGATCCAGCCCGCGGTGGACGCGACCATGGCTGGCCTGGCCCGCGAGAGCACGGCCCTGCGCGACACCGTCACGCAGGCGGTGGAACAGCATCTGGACGGCGTTTCGAGCCGGTTCGAGCGCGCCACCGCCGGTGTCGCCGATACCTGGAACCAGGCGCTTGCCGGCCATCAACGCACCAGCGAGGCGCTGGCGGCGGACCTGCGCGCATCGCTCGACGGCTTCAGCCAGACCTTCGAACAACGCTCGGCCAGCCTGCTGGACGGCGTCGCCAGCCGCCTCGACTCCGTCGCGGCCAGCACCGCCGAAGCCTGGCGCGAGGCGCTGTCGCAGCAGCAGCAGGCCGGCGAAAAACTGGCCGGCGACCACCTGCAAGCGCTGGCCGCCGCCGCGGCAACGTTCGGCGAGCACGCCGCGGCGCTGGTGCGCAGCGTGGACGCCTCGCATGCCGGCCTGCAGGCGCAGCTGGCCGCGCAGGACGCGCAGCGCCTGTCGGCCTGGGCCGACACGCTCGGCGGCATGACGGCCACCCTGCGCCAGCAACTGGAACAGCTGAACGCACACACCGTCAGCCGCCACGACGAAATCAGCGCCACGCTGGCGCAGAGCGTGCGCGAGGTCTCGGCGCAGACGCAGGCGCATGCCAGCAGCACGTTGGCGGAAATCGACCGCCTGGTGCAGGCCGCCGCCGAAGCGCCGAAGGCCGCCGTTGCGCTGCAGGCCGAACTGGCGTCGCGCGATGAAGCGCGCTTTGCCGCGTGGGCCGATACGCTCGGCAGCATCACGGCAACGCTGCGCCAGGAATGGCAGCAGCTGAACGCGCAGACGGTCGCGCGCCAGGATGAAATCAGCGCGACGCTGGCGCAGAACGTGCAACAGATCTCCGCGCAGACGCAGGCGCATGCCAGCCGCACCCTCGCCGAAATCGACCGCCTGGTGCAGGCCGCCTCGGAAGCGCCGAAGGCCGCGGTCGCGCTGCAGGCGGAACTGGCCGAGCGGGATGCAGCGCGCTTCGCCGGCTGGACCGAAACCCTCGGCGGCATCGCCGCGACGCTGCGCCAGCAATGGGAGCAGTCCAGCACGCAAGCCGCCGCGCGCCAGCAGGAAGTCTGCGAGGCCCTGGCACAGACCGCGCGTGCGATTTCGGCCGAAACGCAGGCGCATACCAGCACCACCCTGGCCGAGATCGATCGCCTGGTGCAGGCCGCGGCGGAGGCGCCGAAGGCCGCCACCGCGCTGCAGGCGGAACTGCTGGCGCAGGACGCGCAACGCCTGGCCGCGTGGACCGAAACGCTGGGCACCATGGCAGCTTCGCTGCGCGGCGAATGGGAGCACGCCAGCGCGCACGCCACCGCGCGCCAGCAAGAGATCTGCGAAACGCTGGCCGTCACCGCGCGCGACATGGCGGCACAGGCCCAGAGCCAGGCCACCGATACCGTCGCCGAAGTCTCGCGCCTGCTGCAGGCCGCGAGCGAAGCGCCCCGCGCCGCCGCCGAGGTCATTGCGGAACTGCGCGAGAAGCTGACCGAAGGCATGGCGCGCGACCACGCCATGCTGGAAGAACGCAGCCGCATGATGGAAACGCTGGGCACGCTGCTTGACGCCGTCAACCACGCCTCCACCGAGCAGCGCACCGCGGTCGATACGCTGGTCGCCACCACCGCCGACCTGCTCGAGCGCGTCGGCACCCGCTTCACCGACCAGGTCGAGTCCGAGACCGGCAAGCTCACCGACATCGCCGCACAGGTCACCGGCAGCGCGGTCGAGGTAGCCAGCCTGGGCGAAGCCTTCGGCGTGGCGGTGCAGCTGTTCAGCGAATCGAATGGCAAGCTGATCGACCACCTGCAGCGCATCGAGGCCGCGCTTGACAAGTCGATGACGCGCAGCGACGAGCAACTGGCCTACTACGTGGCGCAGGCGCGCGAGGTGGTCGACCTGAGCATGCTGTCGCAGAAGCAGATCCTCGAAGACCTGCAGCAGCGCGCAGCGCCGCAGGCGCCCAGCGCAGAGGCGGCATGAGAGAAGAACTCGACGCCGGCGTTGAGCCCACCGTGCCGGCCTGGGCGGTCTTCGGCGACCTGATGTCGGTGCTGCTGGGCGCGTTCGTGCTGGTGCTGCTGGGGGTCATCGGCGTGCAGATGGAGCTGTCGGCGCGGCTCGAAGCCGAGGTGAAGCAGCGGCAAGAGGAAGCCCAACGCCGCGAGACGCTGGAAAAGGCGCTGGCCGGCCCGCTCGCCGCGGGCCGCGTGACGCTGGTGAACGGGCGCATCGGCATCAGCGGCAGCGTGCTGTTCGCGCTCAATTCCGCCGAGCTGCAGCCCGAAGGCCGCGACCTGCTCAAAAGCCTGGCCCAGCCGCTGTCGGCCTACCTGCGCAGCCGCGACGAGATCCTGATGGTCAGCGGCTTCACCGACGACCAGCAGGTGCGCGAGGGCAACCGGCGCTTTGCCGACAACTGGGAGCTGTCGGCGCAGCGCGCCCTGACCGTGACCCGCACGCTGATCGATGCGGGCATCCCGCCGTCGTCGGTGTTCTCGGCCGCGTTCGGCTCGCAGCAGCCGGTCACACCGAATGCCGATGCCGCCGGCCGCGCGAAAAACCGGCGCGTGGAGATCTCGCCGGTGCCCCGCGTGACTACCGGCACGGTGAAGGCGCATGGCTGAGCTCGACGCGGCGGCCGGTGCCCGCGCGCAACTCGACGCCTGGCAGGCCAGCGGCGCCGACCGCGCCGAGCCCGTGCGCTTCCGGTTCATGCAGGCACTGGCCGCCCGTGCTGCCCCACACAACGGCGCGGCGCGGCAGTTGCTGGAGGCGCGCCTGCAAGAGCTGGTCGCCGCCTATGCCGCCATCGTGCAGCGCAACGCCGGTAACGCTGGCGAGACCACTTGCCAGGCGTCCCCCACAGCCGTGAGCGCGCTGGGCGCACTGGTCCACGACCTCGCCGCGCGCGCCAGGCCCGCCATCGCGGCGGCTTCGAACGATGCCCGTCCGCTGTCGCCGGCACCGGCGCAAGCCGCTGCCACGCCGCTGGTCGACACGCTCGCCGATTACTTCCGCGAGACCTGGGCCCGGGTCAGCGTCGAGCAGCAGTTCCGCGAGTCGCTGGAGCGCGTGCCGGAGAACGCCGGGCCGCTCAATACCGACCAGCTCGTGCATCGCTCGCTGTCGCTGATGCGCGAGACCTCGCCCGAATACCTGCGGCATTTCCTGTCGTATGTCGAGGGCATGGCCTGGCTGGAGCAGTTGAGCGCGGCGGCAGCGGCGCAAAAGGAAGCGGCCCGCGCCGCCGCCAGGAAAAGCACGCGCGCCAAGGCCCGCAAGTAGCAACGCGGCGATACCGCTACGCCGCCACGGCAAACCCGTAAAGCGCCGCTGCGTTGCGCCAGCGCAGCGCGGCGGACAACGCCTCGCCCGCCGCCTCGCCGTCGCCGCCCTGCCCTCGCCAACCGGCAAGCTCGCGGCACTCGTCCAGCCGCTGCGGCCCCTCGTGATTGGTCCAGGGCCAGTCGCTGCCCCACAGCAGGCGGTCATCGCCGACGATATCGCGCCAGCGCTGCGCAAACAGTGGCCAATCGTGTGGCGATGCCAGCCGGTAGGGCGCGCTGATTTTCACCCACACCTGGCGGCGCGCGCGCACTGCCTTGGCGGCATCGAAGACTGCATCCGCGATCCCGGCGGTGCCGGGCCGGCCGAAGTGGTCAAGCACGACCGGCGCGCCGGCATCGCCAAGCGCCGCGTCGAGTTGAGCCAGCACCATGGCGCCCTGCCCGTTGCCGGTATGGAGCTCGACGTGCCAGCCCAGCGCGGCAATCCTGCGGAACAGCGCACGCCACGGCGCGGTGGCAACGCGTTGCCATTCCGGATCGCCATACAGGTTCAGGCGCATGCCGCGCACGCCGGCGGCCTGGAGCGCCGTCAGTTGCGCGTCCGTGATGGTCGGGTCGATCACCGCCACGCCGCGCAGGCGGTCGGGCCGCGCCTGCAGCGCGGCCAGCAGCGCGGTATTGTCGGTGCCGAGAAAGCTGGTCTGCACCGCCACCCCATACAGGTCGCCCTGGCCGTCCAGGCTGCCGAGCGCCGCCTGCCAGTCGTGCAGTCCGGCGGCATAGGCCGGCCGGTAGCGCGCCGAAGCCGAGGCCACGCCGGTATCGAAGACGTGGAAATGGGTATCCACCAGCGGCGAAGCGCGCCTGCTCATCATCAAGCCTCCGTGGGGCGGGTATATCCGGATATGGCGTCCAGACCCGCATCAGTATTCTAGTCCTCTAGAGGACATCAGCATTCAAACAATTTAGCACGGCTTCGGCATGCGAGACAACGCACCGCTCCAGACCACCACCGCCACCGCCACTGCGGGGCTGAGCCGCTACGGCCAGATCGCGGCGGCACTGCAGGACCGGATCGTTTCCGGCGCCTGGGCCCCGGGCGATGCCATCCCGGCGGAAGGCGCATTGGCCAGGGAGTTCGGCATTGCGCTGGGCACCATCCGCCAGGCCATCGCCGTGCTGGTCCAGCAAGGCCTGCTCGAGCGCGTGCAGGGCAAGGGCACCTTTGTGCGCAAGGGGCTGAGCGGCGCCAGCCTGATGCGTTTCTTTCGCTTCGGCGGTGCCGATGGCGCGCCCGTGGTGCCCCGCTCTGAAATCCTGTCGTGCCGCGCCGTCCGGCTGGACAAGCCCATGGCGGCGCGGTTCGGGCTAGCGAGCGGCGCGCGCGGGCTGGCGATCTCGCGCCGCCGCTGGCTGGAACAGACGCCGCGGCTGCTGGAGTCGATCTGGTTGCCGCTGCCGCGCTGCGAAGCCCTGCAGCAGCTGGCGCCGGCGCAGTGGGGCGACCTGCTCTACCCGCTGCTGGGCAGCGCCTGCGGCGTCACGGTCCATCGTGCCGTCGACGAGGTGACTTTCCGCACGCTGGCGGCGGACGAGGCCGCGTTGCTGGCGCTCCCCGATGCGCATCCCTGCGCGGTGGTTACACGCCACGCCTATGACCTGGCCGGCCACTGCGTCGAATACCGTCTGACGCGCGGCGACGCCTTTGCATTTCGCTATACCGCCGACGTCCGCTGACGGACCGTCGCCAAGGAGACAGACCCATGCACGCACGCCACGCGATCGCCGCTGCAGCCACCGCTGCGGCCACCGCCATGATCGCCATCGCCACGCCGGCACAGGCCGCCGACAACGCCGCGGCCTGGCCGACACGTCCCATCACCATCGTGGTGACATACCCGCCGGGCGGCGGCGCCGACCTGATGGCACGGCTGATCGCGCCCGGCCTCGGGCGCGAGTTGGGGCAGACCGTGGTGGTCGAGAACCGGCCGGGTGCCGGCGGGCAGATCGGCGCGGCCTATGTCGCCAAGGCCGCGCCCGACGGCTACACGGTGATGGTCGATGCCTCGTCCTATGCCGTGAATCCCAGCCTCTATCCGCGCCTGCCCTACGATCCGGACAAGGCGTTCCGCCCGGTCGGCGTGCTGGCGCGCTATCCCAATGTGCTGGTCGCCACCGCCAGCTTTGCGGCGGGCAAGGTCGGCGATGTCGTCGCCATGGCCAGGCAGAAGCCGGGCTCGGTGGCCTTTGCCTCTTCGGGCAACGGCTCGGCGCAGCATCTGGCCGGCGTGCTGTTCGAGCAGCGCGCCGGCGTCGACCTGCTGCACGTGCCCTACAAGGGCGGCGGCCCGGCCATGACCGATGTCATTGCCGGACAGGTGCCGCTGTTCTTTGCCAATGTCGCCTCGAGCCTGCAGCACATCCAGGCCGGCAAGCTCAAGCCGCTGGCGGTGACCAGCCGGTCGCGCACCCCGGCGCTGCCGGCAGTGCCGACCATGCAGGAAGCCGGCGTGGCCAGCTACGAGGTGTATGAATGGAACGCGGCCTTCGTCCCCGCCGCGACCCCGGAGCCGGTCGCCGCGAAGCTTGCCGACGCGCTGCAGAAGGTCATGACCAGCGCCGAGATCCGGCAGCGCGTGGCCGAGCTTGGTGGCGAGGTCGTGGCGGCACCGCCGGCGCAAGCGCGACAGTTCATCGACGGCCAGGCGCGGCTATGGGCCAAGGTCATCCGCGACGGCAACATCAAACCCGAATAACCACCCGTATCGCCCCGGCCATGCAACGGCCCGGCTACCGCAATCCCAGGAGACATGCATGACCGCAGCCAATCCCTTTCGCCGCCAACTGCTCAAGGCCAGTGCCGCGCTGGGTGCGTGCGCGCTGGCACCAACGCTCGCCCGCGCCCAAGCCTGGCCCGCCAAGCCGGTCCGGCTGGTGGTGCCGTTCGCACCGGGCGGCAGCTCGGAGATCGTCGCGCGCTCGACTGCGGCGGAGCTGACCAAGCTACTCGGCGTGTCCGTGTTCGTCGAGAACAAGCCGGGCGCCGCCGGCAATATCGCGATGGCCGAAGTCGCGCGCGCCGATGACAACCACACGCTGATCCTCGGCCATATCGGCACGCTGGCGGTCAATCCCTTCATCTTCCCGAAGCTGCCGTATGACCCCGTCAAGGACTTCCGCGCGATCTCGCTGCTGTCCAAGGTGCCGAGCCTGTACGTGGTCCATCCCGACGTGCCCGCAAAGAACCTGAAGGAATTCGTGGCGCTCGCCAAAAGCAAGCCCGGCAAGCTCAACTATGGTTCGGCGGGCAACGGCAGTGCCGGCCACCTCGCCTTTGAATACCTGAAGGCCGCCTCCGGCACCTTCATCACCCACGTGCCATACCGCGGCAGCGGCCCGCAGATCACCGACCTGCTGTCCGGCCGGCTCGACGCCGCCGCGGTCGGTGCGCCCGCGATCCTGCAGTTCATCAAGGCAGGCAAGGTGCGCTGCATCGCCACCGGCACGACCCAGCGCATCGCGCAGTTGCCCGACGTGCCCACGGTGGCGGAGCAAGGCTTTCCCGGCTTCGAGATGACGCAGTGGTACGGCCTGCTGGCGCCGGCATCGCTGCCGCAGGCCGCCGCCGACAAGCTGGCCGACGCCACCATGAAAGCCGTGAAGAGCCAGAGCTCGGTCGAACGCCTGAGCGCGGACGCGGCCATCGTGGTGGGCGGCACGCCCGCGGAATTCTCGCGCTTCATCGCGCAGGAGCAACAGCGCTGGAAACCGATCATCGCGCGGGCCGGGATCAAGCCGGACTGATATCGGCCACCAACGGCGGGCGCGTCACGGCTTCTTCTGCCTGCAACGGTGCAAAGAACACGGCACTTGGCCGATGCCAGCGGCCGTCGAGTGGAAGCCGAACCCGCTACACGCACCATTTACAAACGATGCGGCTGACGGGCGGGCGTACCGGCGCCGCAGCAACGCGCCGCGACGGTGGCCCGGAACCTGCAAGGGCTTGCTGCCCCGTTCCACCCTTCAGGAGCCCGCCATGAGCATCTTCAAGGACATCCTCAACAAGCTGCTGGGCAAGGACAAGCCCGCGGCCACCACCACCGCGACCACCACCACCCCACCCGCCGCCGGAACGCCGACTTCAGCGGGCGCGCCGGCCGGCACCGCGCCAACGGCCGGCACCGGCGCGGCGCCCGCGGGCAACGTGCAGGGCACGACCGGTACGCCGGCCGGGGCGCCTGCCGGGTCTCAGGCAACGCCGCTGTCGGGCGTCGATGTCGAGGCCATCATGGACCGCATGGCGCAGCAGAGCGGGCAGACGCTGAACTGGCGCACGTCCATCGTCGATACGATGAAGGCGCTCGGCATCGACAGCAGCCTGGAACACCGCAAGGAACTGGCGCGCGAGCTGCACTACAGCGGCGACATGAACGATTCCGCGGCGATGAACGTGTGGCTGCACAAGCGCCTGATGCAGGAACTGGCCGCCAACGGCGGCAAGCTGCCGAAGGAACTGTCCTGAGTGATGCAGTGAAAGGCGGCGCCGGGCCGGCGCCGCGGCGGTCTCAGTCCGCGATGCCGGCCCAGCGCAGGTGCCTGGCCCAGTCGCCTTCGCTGATCACGCCGGACACGCCCTGCCGCTGGCCGTCGGCGCGATAGAAGTAGGTGCGCGGCATCTCTCCCATCCAGTCGGGGTCGACCGCATAGCGCAGCCGCTCCTGCGGCTCGTGCCCGAACACCCACGCATTGCGCGTGAGCCGTACGCGTTCGAGCATCCTTTGCACCTGCGGCGAGGCGTCGGCACTGTCGGTCGCCAGCGTGACGACGCGCAAGTCCGGATGCCGCGCCCGCAGCTTGCCGAGCGCGTCGAAGTTGCGCTTGCAATAGACGCAATCCAGCGACCACACCACTAGCACGAAGGGCTTGCCCTGCTGGCTGGCGGCGATGCGCGCGGCGCTGGCGGATTCGAACACGGCAACGCGGTCGGCTGCATTGGCGGTGCCGAGCATCAGCGCGCATGTGGCAATGGCGGCGGTAATAGCGGCGGCGAGCAGTTGGCGGCGCGATCGCATCATGCGCCTTCCTGCCCGAGCGCGAACACCTGGAAGCCCTCGGCCTCGGTGCGCCACAGCACGTAGGCGCGGCCGGCGTGCTGCAGCAGGTGCGGCTGGTCGGAATCGCGTTCGGTGCCGGCCAGCTTGCGCGTCTGCCAGGTCTTGCCGCCGTCGTGCGACAGCATGGCGGAAAGCCGCGTCTGCTGGCCGTCGAACGACTTCCACACCACCGCGATGTCGTTGTCGTTCAGCGCGACGATGTCGGCATGCTGTGCACGCGGGTCATCGAGCGGGCGTTGTGCCTGCAGCTTGCCGTCGCGCCAGCGCCCCAGCGACACCGTCGGCTTGCCGTCGCGCACGCTGAACCAGACCATGTGCACCGTGCCGTCAGGCGCCACCGACGCGCCGGGGCCGTGGTGCGGGCAGGCGTCGATGCGCCAGTCGTCGAAGGTGGCGCGCTGCATCGGCGTGGCCTTGCCGTCGGCGCCCAGCAGCGCCAGCGCGTGGTCGCGCGCGTTGGGCGGGAACACATGGCGCCACAGCGCCAGCATCCTGCCGTCGGGCGTGGGCGTCAGCGCGATGCGGCAGCATTCGCACGACTGGTCGGCGATCTTGTAGTCGCCCTGGAAGGTCTTGCCGTGATCGGCCGAGACCGCGTAGTAGATCGCGGCACCGGCATAGGGCTGCTTGCGCGCCTCGGCGGCGACGACGTCGCGCTTGTCGATCCAGCTGACGAAGACGCGCCCGGCCGGGTCCACCGCGAGGGCGTCGAAGCGGTGCGCGATCTGGTCGCGGTTGGCGTGCACCGTCAGCGGTTCGGCAAAGGTCTTGCCGCCATCGCTGGAGCGCGCAAAGCGGATAAAGCCGGTCCATGGCTTGGGCAGCGGCTGGGTCCAGGTGATGTAGACCTGCCCGTCGGCCCCAGTGGCCACCTTGGGGCGGCTTTCATGATCCGCGGCGACGGGCTCTGGCGTGGGGTTGACATGCCGCGCCGCGCTGAAGCTGCGACCGTAGTCCGTCGACGAACGCACCGCGACATGCTGGCCGTCCTTGTAGGCGATCCACAGCTTGCCGTCGCGGTCGAAGGCGGCGCCGGTGCCGAGTTCGCTCATTTTCGGCCTGGCCTGGCCGCCATGGCCGGCGTGGCTGCCGTGCGCCTGCGCGGTAGCGGCGGCCGATGCCAGCGCAACGCAGGCCATCATGCCGGCAGCGATCAGGCGGACTGCGCGGCGGGCGCCTGGCAGGTTACGTGTCAGTGTGTTCACTGGCTCAGAAGGAAAGTTTCGCCTCGGCGTAGAACGTCCGGCCCGGGTACGGGTGGTAGACGTAATAGCGCTGGTCGGTGAGGTTGTCGATGCCAAGCCCGAGCCGCACATTGCGCGCGGGCTTGTAGGTCACCTTGACGTCGAAGGTCAGGAAGCTGCTGGTGCCGCCAAAGGTGTCGGGGTTGGTGTCCGCATTGTCGAGCGTATTGTACTGCCGGCCCGAATAGGTCATCGCCAGCGTGCCGGCCCACGCCGGCGTGAAGCGATAGGTACCCACCAGGTTGGCGCGCCACTTCGGGATGCGGTAGAAATACTTGCCCACCGAGGCCGGGTTGTTGGCGTTCTCCAGCGTCTTCGAATGGTTGTAGGCGCCGCTGGCCGACAGGTCGAAGCCGCGCACCAGCACGTCGCGCCCGTCATAGGCCAGCTCGAAGCCGCGCGTGCGCACCCGGTCGACGTTCTGGAAGCTGGTGACGGTGGGGAATACCGTGGTGTTGGTCTGGCTGACCAGCGCATCGCGGATATCGTCCTCGTACAGCGAGACGCGGAAGTTCGATGCCTCCACCGTGCGTTCGAAGGTCAGGTCCTTCGAGAACGAGCGCTCCGGCCGCAGGTTGGGATCGTTGTTGATCAGCGCGGTGCCGGTGATGCGGCCCTGGAACAGCTCGCTGACGGTGGGGTAGCGATAGGCCTGGCCCAGCGACAGCCGGCCCAGCCAGTCCTGGCCGAACGCCTTCTCCAGCGCCAGCTTGGGCGACCAGTTGGATTCGCTGCGCACCGGATAGCCGATGTCCACGCCGGGCTGGCTGCGGCTGCCGTCATAGGCGCGCCAGTGCTCGTAGCGTACCCCGGGAATCAGCTTCCAGTCCTCGGCGAAGTACCAGGCGTCCTGCGCGTAGAGCGCCTGGGTCTCGGTCTTGCCGGTGAAGGCATTGTTGAACGCGGTGATGGTCGCCGCGCGCCAGTCCGAGGCGTTGTAGGTGGTGTTGCTCAGCCGGTAGTTGTCATAGTGGTAGCCGAAGGTGACCCAGTGCCCGCCGTGCAGGCGCTCCGGGCGGTAGTCGGCCTTCAGGTCGAGCGTGCGCCAGCCGGTGCCGTCGCCATAGGTCACCGTGCCCGGTCCGTTGCCGACGGTGCTGGCGCTGCGGCTCACGTCCTTGCTGACATCGAACAGCGACGCCACGCCGGAAAAATTCCACCCCGTCTGGTTGCGCGTGCGCAGCGACAGGCCGTAGAGCCAGCGCGCATCCTCGCCATTGCCGGGCGCAAACGCGTTAGCCGGAATCACGTACTGGTAGCCGCCGATGTTCACCGGACCGCTGGACACCACATTGCCATTGGCATCGCGCAGGTAACTGCCGGTGGTGTTGGAGCGGTCCTGCTGCCAGTAGGCGGCGGTGAACTGCGCCTGCAGCGTGCTGGTGATGTCGTAGCCGAGCTTGAGCTTGAGCTGGTCCTGCACGGTGTGCGTGACGCCCTCGCTGTTCACGCCCATCACCACGCGGTCGCGGCCGCTCTGGTCCTGGTCGAAATAGGCGCCCGAGACCGGCGTGTCCGTGGCGCCCGCGGGCCGCGTCGAGCGCGATGCGGTATAGAAGCTCAGCGGCTGGCTCTTGCTGTCCTGCCGGTCCACGCTGACCAGCCACGAGAACGCGCCGACGCGGTCGCCCACGTAGGCGTTGGCATGCACCCCGTTGAAGTTATCGTGGGTGCCATACAGGTTGAAGCGCTGCGTGAACAGCTGCACGCTGGCATCGCCCTCGAACTTCTCCGGCGTGCGCGTGGTGATCAGCACCGTCGCGCCCAGCGAATTGCCGGGATACAGCGCCGAATACGGGCCGTACAGCACGTCCATGCGCTCGATCTCGGCGGCATTGACCAGCGACCAGCGCGGCGGGAAGCTGAAGTCCGAGCCCAGCAGGTTGGACAGCAGCAGGCCGTCCGCATAGACCAGCCCGCGCGCCGACTGGCGCGAACTGGTGCTGCGCACCGAGATGATCGAATTCATATCGCCGATAAAGCGCTTGCGCACGGCGAGGTTGGGCGCGTACTTGAGCGCGTCCTCGGTATTGACCACGTTGAAGTCGGCCATGCGCGTGCTGCTGATGCCGTAGGCCGGCGCCGGCGTGTTGGGCGGGATCGCCGGCGTCTCGCCGCGTTCGGGGCGGGCCGATACCACCACCTCCTGCAGCGGCGCGGGCGCCTCAACGGGCGCCTCCACCCCTTGGGAGGCGGCCACGGCGGGGCCCATCAGCACTGCCGAAACGGCCAGTGCAATGCGATTTTTCTTCACTGAATACCTTGTTGTCGTCGTTGTGGGCTCGCAGCGCCTGCGCATCATCAAGCGCTCCTCCCGCGCGTCCCGCCGTCTCTAAATAGCGAGCGCTGACATTTTATGGGCCCGGAAGCCGCTGGCCGATGCGACATAGCGACGCGGCCGGCGCAGCCAAATCCGTATGCATCCGTGTTAACCCGCATATTCAATACGAGGCCTTGTCACTACATTGCCCCGACTGGCGTCAAGCCAGCGTGATGCAGGGAGAGACTGTCGCGGCGTCCGCCGCGCACGGCGCCGAAGGAGCAACCGCCCCGGAAACTCTCAGGCAAAAGGACCGGCATCACCCGTCAGTGCACTCTGAAGAATGCCGGCCGCCATCGTCCGCCCGGCATACCGAAGGAGCAAGCGCGCCCGCCCCGCGGCAAGGCGTCGTGAATCTCTCAGGTCCAGAACAGAGGGGGCGTCCTCCACGCATATTGCGTGCGGACTCCACCCCTTCGACGTTCCCGGAACCTGCAGATCATGAAGACAATCGCTGTCATCGGCGGTGGCATCACCGGTGTCACCACGGCCTACGCGCTGGCCCGGCGCGGATTCTCCGTCACCCTGTTCGAACGGCACCGCTATGCCGCCATGGAGACCTCGTTCGCAAACGGCGGGCAGCTCTCCGCCTCCAACGCCGAGGTCTGGACCCACTGGTCCACCATCGTCAAGGGGATGAAGTGGATGCTGCGCAACGATGCGCCGCTGCTGGTCAATCCCCGGCCCAGTTGGCACAAGCTGTCGTGGTTCGCCGAGTTCATCGCGTCGATTCCCCACTACCGCCGCAATACCATCGAGACCGCGCGCCTGGCCATCGCCGCGCGCGAGCACCTGTTTGCGTGGGCGGCGCAGGAAGGCATCGACTTCGACCTGAAGCGCGCCGGCATCCTCCATATCTACCGCGACCGCGCCGGCTTCGAGCATGCCGGCCGGGTCTCCGCGCTGCTGGCGCAAGGCGGACTGGAGCGGCGCGCGGTGACCCCGCAGGAGATGCGCGCGATCGAGCCGACGCTGGCGGGCTCCTACTACGGCGGGTACTTCACCGAAAGCGATTCGACCGGCGACATCCACAAGTTCACCAGCGGCCTGGCCGCCGCCGCCGCGCGCCTGGGCGTGCGCTGCCTGTATGGCCAGGACGTGCGCGCGGTGCAGACCGACGGCCGGCGCGCCACCATCACCGTGCAGGACGGCAACGATAGCACCACTGCCTCCTTCGACGGCGCCGTAATCTGCGCCGGCACCGCCAGCCGCGCACTGGCCGCCGCGCTGGGCGACCGCGTCAACATCTATCCGGTCAAGGGCTATTCGATCACCGTCAACCTGACCGACGACGCCAGCCGCGCCGCCGCACCGACGGTCAGCCTGCTCGACGACGAAACCAAGCTGGTCACCAGCCGCCTCGGCGACGACCGCTTCCGCGTCGCCGGCACCGCCGAGTTCAACGGCACCAACCGCGATATCCGCGCCGACCGCATCCGCCCGCTGGTGGACTGGGTGCAGCAGTGCTTCCCCGGCGTCAGCACGCGCAGCGTGGTGCCATGGGCCGGGTTGCGGCCGATGATGCCGGACATGCTGCCGCGCGTGGGACGCGGCCGCGCCGCCTGCATCTTCTACAACACCGGACACGGGCATTTGGGGTGGACCTTGTCGGCGGTGACGGCGGAGATGGTGGCGGGGGTGGTGGATCAGGCAATGGGGAGTGCGCCGGCGATGGTGCCTGGGGCGGTTTTGGCGCCGGTGCGGGCGTGAGGCTGCGGGGGTAAAGGGCTCGGCCCGCACGCGCATTTTCAAGAGTCTGCGATTTCTGAATCCGTTTCCCGGATCCAAACTTCGCGCGCCCCTGGAAATGCGACATCTCTCATCGATTCCCCGGTAGCTACAGGAAATACTGGTGGCGTCATCGGAACCACCGATGATCGGGTGTGGAAAGCCCGGATGTTTAAGGTGAACAGGCGTTGCCTTGTAGCAGGCAACGCCTGTGTGTTCGCACGAACCAAGCTGCCCCCCTGGCGGGCCGGGCGAGGCAGCCGCAAGGCTGACCGGTTCCCCACCTCAGACCGGCTTTCCACCCTCGCCGTCTGGCCCGCCGCCCTCATGTGGAAATGAGTGGCGCGCTTTTACGAGTGGGGAATTTATGGCAACGATCGATGAAATCACAAACGACTGTCTTCAGCAGGTTCGCGCGGGAATTGAAGGAGTTCTGGTACTGCTGGATCATGAAAGCGAAAGCTCGGAGGGCTGCTTCAGTGCGCTGTGCCTGCTCGGCATGGTGAAGATGCAGCTGGATGGGCTGATGGTTGAGCGAGAGCGGTTGCAATAGCGGCTCAAGGGTGTGACAGGGGCTTTGGGCTGTCACACCTCCTGGCAACCCTTGGCCGCAGCATCGGGCGGAGATGCTCAGTCAGCCTTGATGTTTGCTTCCTTGCTCACCTTTGCCCACCGTGCCACCTCGTCATTGATTTGCGAGCGCGCCTGATCGGGCGTCGTGTAGACCGGCATGGCACCTTGACTGATTAGCGCGGTCTTCACCTCCTGCTGGGCCATGACATCTTTGAGAGCCGTGCTGAGCTGGTTGATGATCAGTAGTTTCCGGGCTATCCACTTGTATCGGAACCGTCGCTCGCCTCGCTGACTTGGCACCGTCCGACGGCACGCGCTTCGTCTATCCGCCATGCGCCATACGTTCGAGATTGACCAGCGCGTCATACTCATCGCCGCGCAAAATCCCGAGCGCAATGGCTGCCTCTCGTGGCGCAATGCAATGGGTCCTGGCGTAGTTCACGATGTGCGCCGCCTGGTCGTAGCCAATATGCGGATTCAGCGCCGTCGCGGCGAGTAACGGGCTGTCGAGCTGGCGCGCCAGCCTGTTCCGGTCAGGCTCTAGTCCGGGGATCACCCGCTCTGCCACCGTGCGTGCACTGTCCGCGAGCAAGCGAACTGACTGCAGGACGTTGTATATAAGCACGGGCTTGGCCACATTGAGTTCGAAGCTGCCCGAAGCCCCTGCCATGGTCGCGGTCACGTGGTTGCCCGCGACTTGCATGCCAGCCTGCACCATCACTTCCGCGATGGTCGGGTTGCGTTTGCCTGGCATGATCGACGACGTCAGACCGTCATCGGGCATCACCAGTTCGCCAATGCCACAGTGCGGCCCGGAGCTCATCCAGCGCAGGTCGTTGGCGATCTTGATGAACGACACGGCGATCACGTTCAGTGCGCCCGAAAGTTCGAGCAAGGCATCGTGCGCAGCCATGCCTTCGACCTTGCACGGATTGGGCCGAAAAGACAGGCCGGTGAGGCGCCTCGCCTCCCCGCAGAATGCCTCTGCGAAGCCCATGGGGGCGTTGAGCCCCGTGCCTGCCGCCGTGCCGCCCTGCGGCAAGGTGAGCAAGCGTGGCATCGTAGCCTCGACTCTCTCGATGCCGTGCCCTACCTGTGCCGCGAAACCCTCGAAGCTGCGTCCCAGCGTGGTGGGCACCGCATCCATCAGATGCGTCCGGGCCAGCTTGAGGATGTCCGCGAAGGCCACCGCGCGGGTCTGGAGGCTGTCGCGCAGCGCTGACAGTGCAGGCAGCAGCCGCTCCTCGAGCTCGATCACGGCGCTCAGGTGCATCACCGTCGGGAAGCTGTCATTGGAGGACTGCGAGCGGTTCACGTGGTCATTGGGATGGACCGGGCGCTTCGTCCCCAGCGGCTTGCCAAGCCGTTCGTTGGCGCGATTGGCGATGACCTCGTTGGCATTCATGTTGGTCTGGGTGCCCGACCCGGTTTGCCAGATCGTCAACGGGAAGTGCGCGTCGAACGCACCGCTGCGCACCTCCGCCGCTGCGGCAACAATTGCTTCAGCGATAACCGGCTCGAGTTGGCCGCACTTCAGGTTCGCCATCGCCGCCGACATCTTGTGCAGGCCGAACCCATGAATCAGGCACTCGGGAAACCGCTCGGTACCAATATCGAACACGGCCAATGCGCGCTGGGTCTGGGCGCCCCAGTACCGGTCAGCCGGAATGCTGACCGGACCAAATGCGTCGTGCTCTACGCGGGTCTTTGTCATCGCTCAATCCAGCGAGATATTTGCCTTGGCCGCCAGAACCTTCCAGCGCGCGACCTCGCTCTCGGTATGTTTGCCGAGCGCACTGGCCGTGTACTTGTCCGCCGGCAGCATCTGGATGGCCTGCGCCGACAGGCGGTCGGTGAAAGCCTTGTCTTTCATCACCTTAAGGTAGGCGGCCTGCACCTTGTCGATCACCGGTTGCGGCGTTCCTTTCGGGGCGTAAATGCCGTACCACGTGGCGGCCTCGAACCCGGGGGCCACCGTTTCCGCCAACGTCGGCACGTCTTTTAACTGCCCCACCCGCGTTGCCGAGGTGACGGCGAGGGGACGGACCTTGGCTTCCGTGATTTGCGGCAAGGCCGTGTTGGTCTGGTCGAACATGCCATCGACCTGTCCCCCGATCACATCGATCAGCGCGGGTCCCGCGCCCTTGTACGGCACCAGCGAAACCTTGATACCTGCCGCCGACGCGAACATCGCCGCGATGAGGTGTGACGTGGAGCCCATGCCCGCATTGCTGATAAACAGCTTGCCCGGGTTCTGCTTGCCGTACTCGACCAGCGCTTTCACGTCCTTGGCCGGATGGTCCTTGCGGACCATCAGCACCATCGGCGTATCCGGGAAGCGAAATACTGGGGCAAAGTCTTTCACCGGATCGTAGGGCAGCTTCTTGTACAGCGCGGGGGCGGCGCCCATGTAGCCCATGTGCCCGACCAGCATCGTGTAACCGTCGGCCTGAGCGCGGGCCGCCTTGGCCGTCCCTACCGTACCGCCGGCGCCTGGCGAGTTGTCGATGACGATCGACTGCCCCACCTCGCGCGACACGCGTTCGGCAATATTGCGTGCCAACGCATCCGTGGGGCCACCGGCTGCGAACGGGACGATCCACGTGATCGGCTTGGTCGGCCACGCCTGGGCATGGACCGAGGCTGTGGCGGCGAACGTAGCGACGGCGAGTGCAGCGCGCACGAAGTTGGTGAAAGGTTGCATGCTTTGTCTCCTGTATGAGTTTTGTCCTGCAAGAGCTGGGCGCTTGCGTTCAAGCCACTTCGCCGGACAGCGCAACGGCGCGATCCACCATTTGCGGAGCCAGGCCGAGGTAGTTCACCGGGTCCACCATGTGTTCGATGGCAGGGCGATCGAAGTGCTGCGTCACCGCGGGCAACGCCAGAAGCGCTTCTGCCAGCGTGCCGCCCTTCTCGTTCACCGTGCGGCAGGCGTCGTAGACCACGTCATGGGCCTGCTGCCGGCCGATATGCGGAGCCATGCCCATCATCACCGCCTCGGCCACGATCAGGCCCTTCGAAATGCCGAGGTTCTGTGCCATGCGCGGTGCATCGACAATCAGCCCTCCCAGCGCGAACTTCGCCTGGTGGAGTGCGCCGGCCGTCAGGATGAAACTCTCGGGGATGGCGATCCACTCTGCATGCCAGGGGCCGGTGGCGCGTTCGAAGTCCTGCACCATCGCATCCACCATCAGGCCGGCGTGTTGACGCACCGCCTTGGAAGCGGCGAGCATCAGTTCGCTCGAGATCGGATTGCGCTTCTGCGGCATGGTGCTGCTTGCGCCTCGCCCCTTGACGAAGGGCTCGTAGACCTCGGCGAACTCGGTGGAGGCCATGATCATGATGTCCAGCGCAATCTTGCCGAGCGAGCCGGTGATCAACGCCAACAGGTTCACCGATTCAGCAAAGCCGTCGCGCGCGACATGCCACGGAGTGGCCGGCACACCGAGATCCAGTTCCTGAGCCAGGGCGCGCTGCACGTCGAACCCCTTGTCGCCCAGCGACGCAAGCGTGCCGGCGGCGCCTGCAAATTCCACGACGGCCACGCGCGGGCGCAACTCGGCCAAGCGCTGCTGATGGCGGTCGAACATCGCCAGCCAGATCGCTACCTTGTAGCCGAACGTCACCGGCAATGCTTGTTGAAGGTGAGTGCGGCCGGCCATCGGGGTGTTGCGATGCTTGACGGCGAGATCCGCGAGAATTCGCCGCAGTTCGCGGATATCGGCATCGATGCTGTCCAGTGCGTCGCGCACCTGCAAGGCCACGGCGGTATCCATGATGTCTTGCGTGGTGGCGCCCCAGTGGACATACCGACCGGCTTCGCCACACATTTCCACCAATTGGTGTACCAGCGGCAAGATCGGATAGCCGACAATGTCGGTTTCCTCGCGCATATGGTCGAAGTCGATACGCTCGATGCGGGATTCGCGGGCAATGGCCTCGGCGGCGTCCGCGGGAATGACGCCCACGCGAGCCTCCGCCTTGGCCAGAGCAACTTCGACGTCGATGTAGCGTTGAACCAGCGCACCATCCGAGAAAATCTCGCGCATGGCCTTGGTGCCGAAGGCATCGCGGAACAGCGCGGAATCGACGACGGTACTGGCGGCAGGAATCGAGTAGTTGGGCATGGATGTGACCTTATGGCAATCAGGCGGAAATTCGGGTATGTTCGAACATATCCATCATTAAATATGTTCGAACATATCTTGGAAATACGCGTTAACCCTGAACCAGGGACGCTTTAGGTGACGGTTAGAGTGCTGTAAAAGGCAAATGAGCAAATCAAATTCCGCAGAGATCAAGGGCCAATTGCTGGACGGGATCACCTCAGGGCGCTTCGCGGTGGGCACGCTGCTGCCAACAGAGTTCGAGCTATGCGAGCAGTACCAGGCCAGTCGCTACACGATCCGTGCGGTGCTGCAAGAACTGCAGGACCTGGGGTTGGTATCGCGCCGCAAGAACGTCGGCACCCGCGTGGAAGCCATGCGGCCAAAGGCGGTGTTCAAGCCGACGCTGGCGTCCGTGGAAGACCTGATGCAGTTTGGTGAAACGCACCGCCGCGTGGTGCAGTCGGTGGAAACGGCGACCGCGCCGGCGGAAGTAGCAGCGGACCTTGGAGGTGCGCCCGATACGTTGTGGCTGCGCATTTCAAGCGTACGACTTGACGAGGACGCCAGCGCTGCACCAATGGCCTGGACCGACATCTATATCGACGCAAGCTATGCCGACATCGGGCCCATCGTCCGCGACACACCGGACGTCCTGGTCAGCGCCTTGATCGAGTCACGCCACGGCCGACGGATAGCCGAGATCGAACAGGACGTACGAGCCTCGACGCTGCAGGATTCGCGCATCGGCCATGCACTGGGCCTGGAGTTGGGATCGCCTGTACTGAAGATCGTGCGCCGCTATTTCGACGAGGCCGGCGAAACATTCGAGGTGTCCGTGACCATTCATCCCGCGGAAACATTCTCCGTTACGACTCGCATGAAACGCACGGCGGGCTAATACTCTAAGCGAATCGGGCGTCGGCTCAGCGTTCCAGCCAGGCGTGCTTCGCTGCGAAGCGCTGCACGACAGAAGTCTGTCCATTAAACTAGTCAAAATTCGAACTTTTGCCTAGAATACTGGACATATGCCTGCCTTTACCGATACCACCTCAGTCCTTGAGCGCCACTTGCTCCTGCAACTCGGCGACCGCATCAAACGCCTGCGGAAAGCCCAGGGCCTTGGCACGGTCGAGATGGCCAAGCGCGTCGGCATCTCCCGCACGACTCTCGCTGCGGTTGAGGCAGGCGACCCCGCGCCAACCATGGGCACATATCTGCGTGTCATGTCCGTGCTGGGGGTTGCCGGTGACCTTGCACTGCTGGTCAGCGACACGTTCCAACCGGCGCCGGCTAACTCTGCGGCCGCCTCATCCAAGCGAGCCATTCCGCAGGTTCAGATTCGGGTCAGGACTGATCCAGGCCGCCATGAAGCTCAAGACTTGCAGAGCATGGCGCTGCACAAGGAAGCGATCCGCCTGATTCAGGATGACCCCGCGCTACTGGAGCGGGCCCGGGAACTACTCAGGCGATGGCGCGCGCAGGGAGACTCGCGGTCTGATTCACTCTGGTCCGAGTGGGAAACGATTCTTGCGAACCGGTCGTGGCGCAAAGCACTTGGACGAACGCGGCGTGCCCAGGAGCTGCGCCAAGCGTCTCCCCTGCCCACGCTGTTACCGGATGCCCTTCGGCAGCAAGTGCTGGCAGAGATTCAGGCGCTGAAAAAAGGCGTTGTCCTTGGGGATCAGGAATGAAGCGGGAAGATCTGGAGCACATCATTCGAGCTGCTGCCGAGATCACGAACGAATATGAGTTCGTTGTCGTTGGCAGCCAATCCATCCTGGGGCTCATCCCTAATCCCCCGGCGGTTTTCACGATGTCCGCGGAGGCCGACATATACCCGCTTAACCTATGCAACTGAACCCGCGCCAACTCGAAGCCTTCCGTAGTGTCATGGTCTCCGGCAGCATGACCGTTGCCGCGGAACTGCTGAAGATCAGTCAGCCCGCGGTCAGCTCGCTCATCAGGGACCTCGAGAAGAGGCTGGAAATTCGCTTGTTTCGAAGGGAAGGCAATCGCCTCATTCCGGCAGCGGAAGCCCAGCGGCTGTTCCGCGAGGTGGACCGGTTCTATCAGGGCATGGAGCAGATCGAGCGCGTGGCGATGGATCTCAAGTCTGCGCGCATCGGTACGTTACGGGTCGCGTCAATGCATACCTTGGGCCTGAGTTTGCTCAGCGAAGGAATCAAGGAATTTTCGCTTTCTCGCCCCGATGTGGCCGTATCGCTGGACGTGCGCAACTCTCTGGCAGTGCTGGAGCTTGCCGCCGCACATCAAATCGACATCGGCTTTGTGCAGATGTCCGGCAACGAGTACCCGGGGGTGGATGTTTTCCCCTTGCCCAGCGTCGCGGCGGTCTGCGTGCTTCCCCGTGGGCACGCTCTGGCCCGCAAAAGATCATTGAAGATAACTGACCTGCAAGACGAGCCGCTTATTTCTTTGAGTCGCAATAGCCCGGTACGCATGCGTTTGGAGATGGAACTCGAAGCCGCCGGCGTGACCTGCAAACCCGCGGTGGTCACCTCGCTCGGTCACGTGGCGTGCAGTCTGGTTGCTGGGGGCCTTGGCCTGACAGTCGTGGACCCCTTCACCGCTCGCAGGGTGCGCGAACCGGGCGTGGTTTGGCGCCCTTTGTCGCCGCCTGTGGAGTTCCAGTTTTCCATCGTTCTGCCTTCCCATCAACCGAGGTCAAAGGTGGTCGACGATTTCATCAAGGTGGTCAAGGCGCTCTTCAAAGCCAACGCGGCTCTGCCCTAACCCTCTCACGCTGCACCTTCCGCATGTCCGCAACAGCGGACCACGGCTGGGCCTTTCACACCAAGAACTGGACGGCAATCGCACCAAGCCTTTGTCCGAGCACAAGAATTCCTTATGCGCGTCCAACCCCGTCTGTAGTTGTGATGGCCTGACCAAAAATTCATCATCTCGTCATGGAATCGGACTGGCAGGACTGAGCCGTGCGACGTTCTTGCACGCACACGTTGAGGTCCCTTCCGATTTGTTCTTTAGCTGGCTAGAGACGCTCCGCCTCACGGCGCGCGCCTACTGCCTCACTTAATGCCATGACCTCATCCACTTCCCACGAAACACTACTTGCCGAGGCTCGGCTAAGCGCGCCCCCCGCCCCTCGCCTTACCAAGCACTATGCCCTGCCCGGACTAGAGCGTGAGCGCAGGCAATTTCACGAGTTCGTCGCCGTTGATCTTGCCCATACCACCATGCTTGTGGAAGAAGGCATTGTTTCGGCGGACACCGGGCGCGCAATCCTGGAGCAGTTGCTGGCCATCCGGCACATGGAGCCTTCGGAGTTTCCAGTTGATGTGCGCAAAGGTAGCTTCCTGTTACAGGTGGAGTCGTATCTCTTCAGCGCGATCGGGGAGGATGTCGGTGGACAGATGCACACCGGCCGCAGCCGGATTGATCAAGGCGCTACCGTACGCCGCCTGTACAAGCGCAACCGCATTCTGGATGTGATGGACCGGCTCAACGAGTTCCAGGCTGCAGTCGCCGAGCAGGCGCGCCGCCATGCTCACACAATCATGCCTGGCTACACCCATATGCAGCAGGCGCAGCCGTGGGTCTTCGGACATTATCTCCTCAGCTTCAGCTCTCGTCTGCATGACAGCTTTGAGCGTCTGGCTCAGGCCTACCGGCGCGTCAACCGCAATCCGTTGGGCACAGTTGGTCTGGCCGGCACGTCGTGGCCACTTAACCGCGCGCGGACCACGGAACTGCTTGGATTTGATGGCCTGATCGAAAACTCCAAGCTTGGTCGCGAAGCCTTTGACGCGGCGGATGCCATTGGTGCACTGTCCTTCATCATGGCCGACCTGAACGATCTCGCTACCGATCTGCATATCTGGTCCAGCACCGAATTCGGATTGGTTGAATGCGATGACAGCTACTGTGGCACGAGCAGCATCTTCCCGCAAAAGAAGAACCCCGTAGCCCTCGAGACCATCAGAAAGGCCGCCGGCCCTGCAGTAACGTGGCTGGGCGCCGCGCTTGCCACGTTCCGTGCCGAGGGCACCGGCGACCAGGCAATGCGCATCGTCTCTCACATCGATGAAGCATTGTCAACGACCGAGAGCATGCTCGATTTGTTTACGGGGGTAATCGAGACGCTGATCGTGCACCAAGACCGCATGGCGGAATCGCTGAAGGGTAGCTGGTGCACGGCTAGCAATCTTGCGGACGTCATCGTGCGCGAGCGGGGCCTTTCCTTCCGCCAGGTGCACCACATCGTCGCCCGGGCCGTCCGCAACTGCGTGACCCGCGGACTGCGCCCAGACCAATTGACCAGTGCTCGTCTTGACGAGGCTGCGCTCGAAACGGCGGGTATCGCCCTGGTTTTGGGCGACGCCACCGTACAAGAAGCGCTCGATCCGCGTCGCTTTGTCGAAACCCGGATTACCGAAGGAAGCGTCGGGCCGCATCAAGTCGCGCGATTGCTCGAGCGGGCTGCCCAGGAGCGCGCTGCAGACCAACAATGGATAAGTATGGCGCGAACCCGACTGGATCGTTCGCAGCAGATGCTCACCGAAGCCGTCGTCAAGCTGGTTGCTTAAGGCGTTTCGCCAAAGATAATATGCCTAAGGAGAACAGGCTATGTTGAAGTCCGTCGCAGTGTTCATATCCGTCGCAGCACTTTCCGTGTGCGTACGCGCCGAGACCTACCCTTCGAAGCCAATCATGCTCGTTGTGCCCTTCGCGGCGGGCGGTACGGTGAACATGATGGGCCGCCTGGTCGCCGAGCATATGAGCCAAAAGCTGGGCCAGCCAGTTGTCGTGGACAACAAGGCCGGAGCCGGTGGTGCGATTGGTGCCGGGTTCGTGGCCAAGGCTTCCCCCGACGGCTATACCTTGTTGCTGGGCTCGATGGGACAAGCGGTTCAACCTCTGCTTACCAAGAGGCTGTCGTACGATCCTAAAAAGCTCATCCCCATTGCCACGTTCTCGACAGTGTCGAATGTGCTTGCGGTGTCCAGCAAAGCGCCCGCCAAGAGCGTCTCGGAGTTGATCAGCTATGCGAAGGCGAATCCTGGACAACTGAATATGGCCTCGGCTGGGACGGGTTCCATCAATCACCTCATCGGTGAGTTATTCATGGCCCGCACGGGAGTCAACTTCGTCCACGTACCATACAAGGGCGCTGGCCCTGCAGGTGTCGACTTGCTCTCTGGCCAGGTACAACTGATGTTCGCGAATCTGCCGAACGTGCTGACTTTTGCGAAGGCGGGCAAAGTCCGTCTGTTAGCTGTCGCTAGCGAAAAGCGGGACCCAGCTATTCCCGACGTACCGACCTTCGCTGAAGCAGGTGTAAAGGACGCGGTCGTCGAATCATGGTACGGCCTCATGGCACCTGCCGGTACCAAGCCGGATGTCGTGAAGACACTGCAGGATGCGCTGCTGAGTATGACCAGAGACAAGCGCTTCATTTCACAACTAGCGGAGCAAGGCGCCCGACCGTACCCCGGGTCCAGTGCGGACATGATTCAGCTTATTCAGAAGGAAGGGAAGCGCTGGGGTGAAGTGATCGACTACGCCAGGATTTCGCTGGACTGAATCCCGCATTGCCGAGAGGAACGGCGTATTATCGGTGGCATTCCGCCTGTGACTGCCGGAACGCCTGCGATGACCAACGATCCTCACCTGTCTCCCAAGCTTCACTTGACCGCCGAGCATGGATTCGCCCTGCATGACAGCCGACAGCCTGCTTTTCGCCGAGCGTGGCACCTCCACGACTGCGGCATGCTGTTGTGGCCGCGCATGGGCAGGCTCAAGACGGTTTGGAACGATTCGTCCGGGGAGCCAGACGCACTGCATACCGCTTCGCTGGTGCGCGGTACTGCTGTATTGCTGGATGCATCGACGTCCCACCTGACGGCATCCGAGCACGGCCTTCAGCAGCACGGGGAACTCTATCTGCCGCCCGATCGACTACCCGTGTGCCTACGGTTCGGCGCCATGCACCTGGACGCCGCGACGATCGCGATGCTTGAGGCACTGCTCGCCCCTACGATCTCATGCAACAGCGCGTCCTGGCTCGTGCGCGCCATCGTGGCGCAGATCATGACGAGCCGGCCGCTGGCGATGCCCGAAGAGCCGGCGTCCGTCGCACTGCGCATGGTCCAGCGCTTCCATGCGGCGCTCGAACGCGACATGCCCTTGCCATCGATCGATACTGTGGCCGGCGAACTGGGTATCTCGATCCGACATTTGCAGCGCGCCTGTCAGATCGAGTTCGGCGCGACGCCCGTGACGATACGGCGTCGTATTCTGGCCGAGCACGCACGCAAGCTGATTGCAGGAGGCCGGTCCGCCGCCTGCGTCAGCATGGACCTCGGCTTTGCCTCCAGCGGGCATCTGCACCGGCTGCTGCGCGAGGTGCCGGCGCCGTCGTAGCCTGGCGGCCGACGCCTTCAGGCCGTCATCACAATGGCGTCGACCTCGATCTCCGTCCAAGCCCGGTCCGGTAAGCTCGCCACGCCAAGCGCGCTGCGTGCCGGCAGCGGCTGACCGGGGAATGCTGCGCGCATGACCGCCGAGGCCGCATCGAGCACTGCCGCATGTCGTGTAAAGTCCGGGGCCGCGCGGATGAAGCCACGCAAACGAACGATCTGGACCACGCGCGACAACTCGCCATCGCAAGCCTGCCGCAATATGGCCAGTGCATTCAGCACCGATACTTCGGCGGCATGGCGGGCGAGTTCCAGATCAGCGTCGGTCCGGCATTGGCCGGCCATGGCCACGCCGTTACGCC
The DNA here is from genome assembly GCF_023952475.1 of Cupriavidus sp. WGlv3. GTDB lineage: Bacteria > Pseudomonadota > Gammaproteobacteria > Burkholderiales > Burkholderiaceae > Cupriavidus > Cupriavidus phytorum. Next base: position 53,845 of record NZ_JALHRX010000004.1, on the reverse strand, counting down.
GGCATACCTGACCGGCAATCGACACCCATTGCGATGTGCCGACCTGGATCGCGCAATACGGCGCATAGCTGCCACGTGGACTTGACACTTCGGGCAACGTGAATCCGGCTGCGGCAAGCCGCGCCTCGGGGGAGCTGTCCGTCATGCATTGCTCCAAGTCACGCTGCCGCTGAGCCAGCATCCGTCAGGCTCGCCCGAATCCGTATGGCGCGGCGCCACGAGAATTTCCGAGGGGCTGCCCATGGCATCGCCTTGCCAGACCGCGATGGAAGACACCTTTCCATCAGGGCCAGCCAGTTCACCCGCCTGGTTCAGAAAGCCCCATAAGGCAGCCGCCGCTATGCCGGTGGCGGCATCCTCTGGATAGCCGGACGACTTTGGAAATTGCCGCGCATGGATTACGGGTCGGCCGTCCGCTTTCGATACGCCAAATGCATAGGGATAGAGCCCGGTCGAGCCGATCGATGCGCAGAGCGACTCCATCGTCGAGAAGTCCGGTTGCAAGCTGTCGAGCACCGCCACGGAAGGCAAGGCGATGAGCGTCTTGACGCGACTCGTCGCGGCATTGGTGGCCGCATACGTACCGGCCGGAAGACCAAGTTGCGCCGCCACTCGGCCCGATGCCCCGGCGTCCAGCGCGTGGGTACGCACCGCCGGCTGCGAGACCCAAACGGATTGCTGTGCATCGTCCCAGTACGCCAGCACGATGCCACTCGGCGTCTCGATGCGCACCGCCGGGGTCGTCCAGCGGCCCCATTGGCGCAACGCCCACAGCGTGCCCACGGTGGCATGGCCGCACATCTCCATCTCGTGCTGCGGAACGAAGAATCGGAAACGCCAGTCGCAACCGATATCACTCGGCAATACAAAGGCGGACTCGTGCCCATATGCGGCAGCAACCCTTCGCATTTCCGCCGCGCTCATGCCGCGGGCATCGGCGACCAGCGGCACCGGATTGCCGCCTCGCCCATCGCGTACAAAGACCCGGATCAGACTGACATTACTCACCTGTAGCTCCCACGGAACCGGCAATCTTGCCCCAGTACGGGATGTCTGCTTGAACCGCGGCCTGCAGTGCGGCGGGTGTACCAGCGCGCGCCGTTACACCTTTGCTCGACAGATCGGCCACGACCGCATTGTCAGAGAGCACCTTGTTCAGTGCTGCATTGAAGCGATCGACGATCGCAGCGGGCGTTCCCTTGGGAAAGGCGATGCCATACCACAGCTGCTGCTGAAAGCCTGGTATGCCCTGACTGGCGAACGTCGGTACATCGGGCAGCAGCGGTGTCGGAGCCGTTACGGCAATGGCGGCAATCTTGTGTGCCTTGATGTATGGCGCCAGTCCCACCGGATTGTCGAACATGATTTGCACCTGTCCACCAATCAGATCAGTGTATGCCGGCGCCGCACCGCGATACGGGACGTGAACCATCGGCACGGCGACGAGCTTCTGAAACTGCTCGCCCATCAGGTGCGACACGGTGCCAACACCAACCGAACCGAAGCTGTGCTGCGCCTTGTCGGCCTTCAGTCTGCTGACAAGCGCCTTGGCATCCGCCACCTGCAAGGTGTTGTTGACGGCCAGCACATAAGGCGACGTGCCAATGAATCCGGCATAGGCGAAGTCCTTTGTCGGGTTGTACGTCAGCTTTGGATACAGCGCGACGCTTACCGCGTGCGTGCTCGTCGTGACCACCCCGGCCGTATAGCCATCGGCCGCAGCCCGCGCGACATAGGCAGACCCAAGCGTGCCGCCCGCGCCGCTGCGATTGTCGACCACGACGGGGCGACCGAGCTCACGCTGCAACCGCGGCTGGATGGAGCGAACCACCAGATCGGTACCGCCGCCAGCCGGAAATGGCACGACCACGGTAATCGGCTTTGATGGCCAGGTCTCCGCATACGCGGCGACGCAACTTGCTGCGGCCGCGGCCGCAAGAACGGCGCAGCTGGCCTTGCGCGTTGAAATGGACAGGATGGACATGTGCACTCCGCTTGTTGGAATGCATGGAGTCTACGAACGTGTCGGGCGGGCTACGAACCGGCATGCGACGTTCAGCCATCCGAAATGCGCATGCGCCGGGGCTTGGAATGACGGCTGGCGCTTGGCGGCCATTCTGCGACAATCGTCGGTCAACGAATGAATGACTCATTTGCGGAGTACACCGGCCATTAGGAGCGGTAAGCGCCCACGCCTGTTTTACGTATCAGGTCCTAATTCGAGCTGCTCAATCAGCCATTGCACGAATGTCCCAACCTTGGGAAGGTGCTTTTCGTTTTGCCGGTATGACAAGAAATGCGTTTCGCGAGCTATGTGAGTGAACTGATCCTCACCAATGGCCATCAGGTCACCGCGCGTCAGTTCGCGCTCAGCGAGACGAATGCTTTCGAGGGCAATGCCCATGCCATCCACTGCCGCGGAGATCGCTAACGCACCGCGGTCGAACGAAGCGCGCGGTCGGTTCGGGCAGATCATGCCGTTGGCGCTGAACCAGTCTGGCCAGCTTACGCGGCTGAGTTGCGAATCGATCAGGGGAAGCTTTTCCATCTGATCCCGCAGCGACTCACCAGTCCGGATCAGCGAAGGCGAACACAACGGAACAATGCGCTCCTTGCCCAACGCTCTCACGATAAGACCCGCCCTAGGGGGGGCAGAGCCATAGGTGATGGCAACGTCTACCTCGCGCGCCTGGGTCAGGTCGATCGCGTCGGCACCTGACGACAGGCGGATCGTGATGTCGCCGTGCGCCTGCATGAACTGCGGCAGCCTTGGGCCAAGCCATTTCACGGCAAAGCTTGGCGCACAGTAGACCGCCAGCACCTGGGATTGCGGTGCCAGTGCAACCTCATTGCAGGCAGCCTCAATGACATCGAAAACGCGGGACAGGCTTTCCTGCAGGCGCTTGCCTTCCGATGTCAATTCCACGCGCCGGGTGCGGCGGTCGAACAGCTTGCGGCCGAAGTACTCCTCCAGTTCCTTGACCTGATGGCTGATGGCGGATTGCGTAAGGTGCAATTCCTTGCCGGCCAGCGTGAAGCTCTCCAGGCGAGCGGCCGCCTCGAACGCACGCAACAACACAAAGTTCGGGACACGTCTCATACGGGTGAACTTATGCATGAACCCAGTTCATGCTTTCATGAACACCCATCGTTTGTCAACACACTTCCCTGCGCCGACTATAAAGCCGTACCGCAGACGGCAGGAAGCGTCCCGCGAATACCAATAGTCCCTAACCTGATTCTCACCGTGGAGTTGACATGGCAGCCGTACTCGAACGCGCCCCGCAGGTTTTCAATACCCAGGAGCGCACGTCCATTTACCAGCCTGAACAGATGGGGCTGATCTACCCGTCGGTCCAGACCTTTGCAACGTTCGCGGAGGAGCGGCAGCATCGCAAGGAACGGCTGGTGGCCGCCTGCCGCGCGTTCGCACTTGAACGTCTCGACTATGGCTTTGCCGGTCACCTGACCGTGCGTGACCCGGAGCACCCCGAGCTTTACTGGACCAATCCCATGGCTGTGCATTTCGCGCAAGTCAACGTCTCGAACCTGATTTGCGCCGACCACGAAGGTCGTGTGGTCGAAGGCGAGTACGCGATCAACCGCGCCGGCTTTGTGTTGCACGCTGCTGTGCACGAGATGCACCAGGACATCGTGGCCATGTGTCACGCCCACACGGAATATGGCACCGCATTTGCCGCGCTCGGCAAGCCCATCGAACCGATCACCCAGGACGCGTGCGCATTCTTCGAGGACCATGTGGTGATTGGCGAGGAAGCCGGCAAGGTAGCCGTCGAGGTCAAGGGTGGGCACAAGGTGGCCAACGCGTTCGCCGGCGTCAAGGCGGCCATCCACCAGAACCATGGCCTGCTGACCGCCAGTCGTCACAGCATCGAGGCAGCCGCCTTCTGGTTCATCGCGCTGGAACGCTGCTGCAAGCAGCAACTGATGATCGAGGCGACCGGCATCAAGCCGCACCTGGTGACGCCTGAACGCGCGCGATACAGCCGCGAGCACGTGGGCAGCGACTACATCGGCTGGCTGCATTTCCAGCCCATCTGGGACCACCTTCGTCTCACCCAGCCCGACATGTTCGACTGACCTTCACCGTTGCACAGGCCGCGCCCTCGCGGTCTCGAAGCGGGCCGCCATCGTCGACGGCGACAGCCACCAGCGGTCCGCTCTCCCATATCCATAACTAAGCCCTAGGAGACCCCCCATGCAAACACCAGCGAGCGTGGTGACGCCCTTCGTCCCCACCGAATCCGAAACCTATTCAAAGGTCATGTGGCGGCTCTTGCCGTTCCTCTTCCTCTGCTACATGTGCGCGTACCTCGACCGGATCAACGTCGGGTATGCGAAGCTGCAGATGATGCAGGACCTTGGCTTGAGCGACGCCGTCTACGGCCTGGGCGCCGGCATCTTCTTCGTGGGCTACCTGCTTTTTGAGGTGCCCAGCAATCTGATCTTGCTGCGCGTGGGCGCACGGCGATGGATCGCACGGATCATGGTGACATGGGGGCTTATCTCTGCCGCGATGATGTTCGTCACGACACCGACGAGCTTCTACATCATGCGCTTCCTGCTCGGCGTGGCTGAAGCCGGTTTCATTCCGGCCATCCTGCTCTACCTGACGTACTGGTTCCCTGCCTCGCGCCGCAGCAAGGTCACCGCCCTGTTCCTGACGGGTATCCCGATGTCCGGCGTCATCGGTGGCCCGCTATCGGGCTGGATCATGAGTTCGATGCACGGCTCACACGGTTGGGCGGGCTGGCAGTGGCTGTTCCTGCTGGAAGGCATTCCCACCGTGCTGATTGGCATCGTGGCCTACTTCTATCTCGACGACAAAGTCGCCGATGCCAAATGGCTCAGCAGTTCGCAGCGATCGATGATCGAGGCGAATCTGGCAGCGGAGAACAAGGGACACGCACTGCACTCCGTGCGCGATGGCCTGACCAATCCGAAAATCCTGCTGCTCAGCGTGATCTACTTTTTCTTCACCATGGGACTTTACGGCGTCAGCTTCTGGCTGCCGACGATCGTCAAAGCCAGTGGCGTATCTAACCCGCTCGACATTGGCTTGCTATCTGCCATTCCCTATGCGGCCGCTACGGTCTCAATGATCCTGGTAGGCCAGAGCTCGGACAGTCGCGGCGAACGGCGTTGGCATTTGACCGTGCCAGGCGTACTCGGCGCGGTGGGCCTCTGCGTGAGTGTCGCCTATGCCAACAACACGGCCGTCGCGATGCTGGCACTGACGATTGGCACGATGGGCATCATGACGACGATTTCCCAGTTCTGGACACTGCCGCCCGCCATTCTCGGGGGCGCTGCCGCAGCGGCCGGCATCGCGCTGGCGAACTCGGTCGGCAGCATTTCGGGGGTGATCAGCCCATACCTGATCGGCTGGGTGCAGACCTCCACAGGTACCACGGGCAATGGCGTGCTGGTGCTTGCTGCAAGCCTGGTCATCGGCGGGGCGCTGGTGTTTGCCGTGCCAGCCAAGCTTGTCAACCCTGACAAGGCCAGCCGTCGATAAGCCGAGGCACTTACGCGGCCGTCTGGCGAGTATCCGAGAAATACTCGTCCAGCCGGCGCGTCAGATTTTCCCGGGCCTGGGTCGTGTGCACATCGGTCAGTTCGGCTGCGCGCGCAGCGTCACCAGCGGCAATGGCCTCGGCAATGGCTTCATGTTCGTCCCAGATGGTCTGACGCTGTTGAGCGGACGACTGCAACACCGCACCCATGGCACGGCGCAGATGCATCCAGTAGTTCTGAGCGCTCTGCTCCAGGAACGGATTCCCCGCCGCACGGTAGATCGCATTGTGGAACTCCATGTCTGCATCCATCATCGCCTTGACGTCCTTGCCGCGAGCGGCGCGACGGCCATTGGCGATGATCTTGGGATCGACCCGGAAGTGGCGCTTGGCTGCCAGCCGGGCAGCCAGTGCATCCAGAGAACCGCGGATTTCGTAGAGTTGGCCCACTGCCTCGGCATCGAGAGGCGTGACGAGAACTCCCCGCCCCGGCGCGTCTTGGACGAAGCCGTCCTTCTTCAGCATGCGCAGAGCCTGAATCACGGGCGAGCGAGATACCTGCATCTGGTCAGCGATCTCTTCCTGGGTGAGGCGTGTGCCAGGCGCAAGCGTGCCATCGCTGATCGCATCGAGAAGCATCTTGTAGACCTCATCGACATAGTCAGGACGGGTCTGAATTTTCGGAAGGGTGGTTGCCATGGTGACTGCCTTTGCACTCTGTATTCAGAGCATTGTGGTCGAGCGGCGCGCCCATTGCAATCTCGGCGGCGAAATGGATTTCCCCTTGACTTTGGGAACGGTCACGCCAACAATCTGAACTCTGAATACAGAGTTCAGAAGACAGTATAGGAATTGGAGATGCCGCAATGAGAGTTTTCTACGACAAGGATGCCGATCTATCGCTGCTGCGCGGCAAGAAGGTCGCGGTTATCGGCTACGGTTCACAGGGCCATGCCCACGCGCTGAACCTGAAAGACAGCCAAATCGATGTTGTGGTCGGCCTGCGTGAAGGAGGGGACTCCTGGCGCAAGGCCCAGGCCGCCGGCCTTTCGGTGGCCAGCATGAGCGAGGCGGCGGGGATGGCAGACTTCGTGATCGTGCTGATTCCCGACGAAACAATTGGCAAGGTCTATCGGGAGTCCATCGCGCCGGCGATCCGCGAGGGGGCGACCCTCGCCTTCGCTCATGGCTTCAACATCCACTATGGGCAGGTTTCGCCTCGTGCGGACCTCGATGTAGTGATGATCGCTCCCAAAGCGCCCGGTCATACGGTGCGGTCGACTTATGTCGATGGCGGCGGTGTTCCCGGGCTCATAGCGGTGGCACAGGACCGTTCGGGACAAGCCCGGGATGTCGCACTGGCTTACGCCTCTGCAATCGGGTGCGGGCGCTCCGGCGTGATCGAGACAAACTTCCGGGAAGAGACGGAGACCGACCTGTTTGGCGAGCAGGCCGTGCTATGTGGCGGCGCAGTCGAACTGATCAAGGCAGGCTTCGACACGCTGGTCGAGGCTGGCTACGCACCGGAAATGGCCTACTTCGAATGCCTGCATGAACTCAAGCTGATCGTCGATCTTATCTACGAAGGCGGAATCGGCACGATGAACTATGGCATTTCCAACAATGCCGAGTTTGGCGAATACCTGACCGGTCCGCGCATTGTCACTGCCGAAACCCGGGCCGCCATGAAAGCCGTGCTGGCTGACATCCAGACAGGTGAATATGCGAAGGCCTTCATCCTGGAAAGCCAGGCCGGCGCGCCCACACTGCAATCGCGCCGGCGGCTGACTGCTGCGCATCCCATCGAAACCGTCGGGGCGAAGCTGCGCGACATGATGCCGTGGATCCAGCGTACGGCGCTGGTCGACAAGACCCGCAACTGACTGATTCCGAGCGCGGCTCACAGGCGTTAACCCGTACTTGCAACGCCCTGGTCCGCGCCTATACTTTGGATACAGAGTTCAGAATCCAGTAACCAGAAAACTACGACCCCCAGGAGACTTATGATGGCAACGCCTTTCGACAAGCACGACGCAGGACAAACCGCCGGCGGCAACACCGCTACGCCCACGGCAAAAAAGCTGATTCCCTATGGCGGCTACTACACCAGCCGCGTGCCGGGTCACGACCCGGAGCTCACCGAAACCGGGCCGGGCACGCCCACCGGCGAATACATGCGCCGCTTCTGGCATCCCGTGTGCATGTCGATGGAACTGACCGACACGCCGCGCTTCCTCAAGATCCTGAGCGAGGAACTGGTTGCGTTCCGCGACGGCAGCGGCCGTGTGGGCGTGCTTCACGCCCATTGCGTGCATCGCGGTGCTTCGCTCGAATACGGCGCCATCCAGGAGCGCGGCATCAAGTGCTGCTATCACGGGATGGTGTTCGACGTGGATGGCGCTTGCCTCCATGTCCCCTTTCCTGCCGGGGAGGAGAAAGAGGCGGAGAAGTACTCCTGCTCCATTCGCCAGGGCGCCTACAAGGCCATCGAGCGCAATGGCCTTGTATTCGCGTACATGGGCCCGCCCGAGGAGGAGCCGCCCTTTCCCGAGTGGGAACAGGACTTCACGGTCATGCCGGGCGACGAACTCGTGCCCTATAGCAACTTCCAACACTGCAATTGGCTTCAGGTACAGGACAACGCGGCGGACAACTTCCACCCAACCGCACTGCACGCGGCCAAGAATGTCGTTGGCGGGCACTTCCAGAGCACAACATTCGACGAAGTTGGCGCGGCCTCCATGGAAGTGGCGCCCGACATGCAATTCATTCCCGTCCACCAGGGACGCGGTCTGGCCTGTGCGGGAGCGCGTCGCGTGGACAAGGACAAGATGTTCCTGCGCATCCAGCATCAAGTGCTGCCGAATCTGAGCCTGCACGCCTACACCTCGGAAGATGGCTCGACAAAGAAGCTGTTCAGCCGCTTCCATATCATCCGGTGGACGGTGCCCGTCGACGACGAGAACAGCAAGATGATCGGCTGGCGCGTGATGGGTCCCGGTATCGACACGCGCGGCGTGGGCAACAAGGAACTGGTCGGATACGAATCCATCGACTTCCTGGACGGCCAGGTGGCAATGCGTCGCCCTGAACGTTTTGGCAAGTACAAGCTAGAGGACATGCCGCCGATCCCGCCGAACCACCGCGAGCGCGCCAACTACAAGGATGCGCAGTACGCCCCGGGCGACTACGAAGCCATTATCAGCCAGCGTCCGATCGCCGTGCACGCGCTGGAGAATCCCACCAAGTTCGACGCCGGCCTCTACGCCTTTCGCAAGATGCTGCGCGAAGCAGTGCGTGGCTCCAACGCCGCGGCTGCCGCCCACGGCTTCGCGCAATGGCTGCGCGATGTGGGCGGTGCGCCGAACAGCTACTGCGCTGGAAACGTCTTCGAGCTGCCGCAGGCGGACTCCATGGAGCAGGAGGTCGCAAACCGCCGCCTGTTGGCCCGCAAGGCGGTGGCCATCATCACAGAAGCCGATGGCCTCAAGGGTGCGGAACGTGCGGCCTTCGTGAAAGCCAGGTTCGAGGAACTGGAGCAAAGCCTCAAGGCCTGAAGCCGCGGAAGACAATGCCGGGCGGCACTGCATCGCCCGGCCGATGTCCCTGGAGACCACATCATGAACGCCCCCCTCGCCGAGCGCGATGCGCTCACGCATCTTGAACTCGTCCTGCGGCAAGTCCGCATGGAAGCCACAGGCATCAATTCCTATGAGTTTGTGGATGCCGATGGCAACGACCTGCCCGCCTTTACCGCAGGCGCTCATATCGATGTCCATATCGCACCGGGCGTGATTCGCCAGTATTCCCTTTGCAACAGTCCTGAAGAACGCCACCGCTACGTGGTGGCAGTGCTTCGGGACGAAGCCGGGCGCGGCGGATCACGGGGTATGCACGAAGCGTTGCGCGTTCCCAACCGCGTCAAGGTCAGCGTTCCGCGCAACAACTTCCCACTGGCCGAAGGCGCGGAAAAGATCATCATGCTCGCCGGTGGGATCGGCGTGACACCCCTCAAGGCGATGGTGCATAGGCTGGAAGCAAAATCGGTGGCCTACGAATTGCACTACTGCGCGAAGGGCCCTCAATACGCTGCCTTCGAGGCTGAACTGCGAAACATCGCGTGCATCGGCAAGATCCACTGTCACTTTGATGGTGGAGATCCGAAGAAGGGGCTGAACATCGCCAAGCTCCTGAAGCACCCCGAGCCGGATACGCATATCTACTACTGCGGCCCGGCTGGATTCATGCAGGCCTGCGCGGATGCTGCCGCTCATTGGCCGTCGGAACTTGTCCACTGCGAGCACTTCAAGGCCCCGGCCAAGCCCGCGTCGCCAGAAGGCGAGACACCCGCCGTAGGGTATAGCGTGAAACTCGTACGCACGGGAACAACGCTGACGGTCGCGTCGGGCGAAAATCTCGCCGAAGCACTGCAGGCAGCCGGCGCACCGCTTGAAACGTCGTGCAATTCGGGACTATGCGGGACGTGCAAGGTGCGGCATCTGGGAGGCGCCATCGACCATCAGGATTTCATCCTCGATGAAAGCGAGCGCGAGAACTACATGACCCCGTGTGTGTCTGGGGGATGCGGTGGGACGCTGGTGCTTGATCTCTGAACCGAACGGGAGACCGGCATGCAAAGCGCGACCAGTCCCCTTCTGCTCAGTCTGGGTCTGTTCGGCATCATTGCATTGGCCTCGCCTGACATATTCCGCGTGGCGGGCGAGGCCAACGATGCGATGCAGGTTCGCATGCAGGCTCTCATTGCTGAACAGCGACACCATTGCCGACAGGAACAGTGCACCAGGCTACACCTTCTTGAGACAGCCCTGCGGGCCGATCAGTGCCATATCAACGTTCCCGCTATCGTCGTTTCGGCGTCCATCGGCTCGACATGGTCTCATGAAAGGACAATACCGCAACTCGAACGGCGCGCAGTGTGTTCATGACGCTGGGCACCCAGCGTCGGATAGTCTGGCGGAGCATTGTGCAGGGATCGGACGCCCAAGGAAACCGTCCGCAACAAGGCTCATGCCAGACGGACAGTGCGCAAGTCGCTATGACTCAGATGGGTCGCAAGCAGCCGATCCGTGAATTTCCAATCAGGTTCAGACGCCCGCTGCTTGCCACTTATCCGGTAACCTTCCGCAGGCATTCCAGAAACCACTGCGCCAGCGCCGGCACCGGCCGCTGCGGATTGAACAGGATGTGGCTCTCGAAAGCGATGACCGGCTCGAACGGAATCGCCTTGACGCCCGCCGGCTTCAGGCTGCGCACCACCAGCGGGTTGACCACGCTGACGCCCAACCCCATGCCCACCATCGTGCAGATGGTGGCCGCATAAGGCGTCTCCAGCGTCAGCACGCGCCGGTCACCCGGCACGAATGCGGCGTCGACGGTGGCGCGGGTGCCGTCGCCATGCGTCAGCGAGATAAAGCGCTCGCCATCGAGGTCGCTGGCGTGAAGGCGGCGCTTGCGCGCCAGCCGGTGCGTCGCCGGCACGATGCACACGCCGTCCTCGCGGCGCAGCAACTTGCTGCGGATGCCGGTGGTATCGGCCAGGTACGACACCAGCCCGATATCGCAGAAGCGCGCCGCGGTCCATTTGGCCACCGTGGGCGAATCGTTCGTATGCACGGCGATCGGCACGTCCGGATAGCGCTCGCGGAAGGCCAGGATGGCCTGAGGCATCACGCTCATTGCGATCGACGGCACGGTGCCGATGCGCAGCGTGCCCACGCCCGACTCACGGATCGACCGTGCCGACGCGCGCAGGCTGTCGAGGCCGACGAAAGAGCGCTCCACATCGAAAAACAAGGCCTCGGCTTCGTCGGTTGGCGCGAGCCGGTTGCCGACGCGCTCGAACAGCCGGAAGCCCGCCTCGCGTTCCAGTTGCCCGATCACGCGGCTGATGTTGGGCTGCGAGGTATGGAGCTGCGCGGCGGCTTCGGTCATCGAGCGCGTCAGCATGACGGCACGGAACGCTTCGATCTGCTTGTAGTTCATGGCTGGCGACGGTTGGGGTCAGCGGCTTGCACGCAGCATATCAAATCCGTATAGACATGGTAAGAATGCTGATTTGACGATATAGACAGCGGATTTCCATACTTGCTCCATCGTTTCGGAGATCACACAGCATGGAATCCAAAGTCAGCCGACGCCTGACCCAGCCCACCGCCGCCGAGGTATGCGAGCACATCTACCTGCCACGCCTGATGCGCGAATTCGGCAGCGGCTTTCGCTACCTGACCGATGTCAATCAGGCCCACCTGCTGATGCTGCATGGCACCGGGCTGGTCCCGGCGGACGTGGCCGCGGTGCTGGCGCAGTCACTGCTGCGCATCGAAGCCGAGGGTCCTGCCAACGTACCGCTGGATCCCGCGCGCGAGGACGCCTACTTCAACTACGAAGCGCACCTGATGCAGATGGCCGGCGCCGACGCCGGCGGCAGGTTGCATGTCGCGCGCAGCCGCAACGACATCCTCGCCACGCATGACCGGCTGCGTGCACGCGACCTGGCGCTGGATATCCTGGAAGCGATGCTGGCGGTGCGCAACGTGGCGCTGGAGCAGGCCGACGCCCATGCCGCGTTGGTGATGCCCGGTTATACGCACCTGCAGGCCGCGCAGCCGATCACTTATGGCTATTACCTCGCCGGCTTTGCCGAGTCGCTCGGCCGCGATATCGCGCGCATGGAACAAGCGCTGGCGCGTCTGGATGCCTGCCCGCTCGGCGCCGGCGCACTGGCCGGCACCGCCTTCGCGATCGACCGCGCGGCCACGGCACGCTGGCTGGGGTTTTCCACCCACGCGCCGAACTCGCTCGACGCGGTGGCCTCGCGCGACTTTGCCTGGGAGATGCTGGCGGCGATCACCATCGGCGCGGTGAGCTGGGGCCGCGTGGCGCAGGACCTGTACGTCTGGGCCACGCCCGAGTTCGGCCTGATCGACTTCCCGGACAGCATCGCGGGCACCTCCAGCATCATGCCGCAGAAGAAGAACCCGGTCGTGCTGGAATACCTCAAGGGCAAGGGCGGCCATATGATCGGCCTGCTGACCGGCGCGCTGGCGGCGCTAAAGGGCAGCCATTTCACGCACTCGGGCGACGGCAACCGCGAGAGCATGCGCGGCTTCTGGGAGGCCGGCGACGAATGCCTGCGCTGCCTGTCGCTGCTGCGGCTGGTGATCGCCAACGCCACGCCGCAACGCGCCGGCATGCTGGCGCGCGCGCGCCGCGATTTCTCCACCGCGACCGACCTGGCCGATGCGCTGGTGCGCGAGGCCGACATGTCGTTTCGCCAGGCGCATCACATCGTCGGTGCCCTGGTGCGCGACGCACTCGACCAGCACTTGCCCGCCGACGAGATCAGCGCCGACATGGTCGATGCCGCCGCGATGCGCGTCGCCGGCCGCGCGGCCGGGCTGGATGCCGCCGCGGTCGCCCGCTGCCTCGATCCCGAACAAGGCGTCGCCGCGCGCATGGCCGCCGGCGGACCCGCGCCGGTACTGGTGCGCGACAACGTCGCCGCGCAGCGCGCCGCCACCCGCCACGCGCGCGAACACCTCGACGCCACCCGGGCCCGCCTCGACGCCGCGCGCGCGGCCCTGAAGCGCTCGCTCAACCACCTTGCATCACAAAGCTGAGCCGTGCCGCGCATCGCAGCCGGCATTGCCCTTATCCTTGTCCCACGGAGACCCTGCCCCCATGAAAACCATTGCACATGCCCTGGCTGCCACATGTCTGACGCTGGCGACGAGTCTCGCCATGGCCGGCCCCTACCCCGACAAACCCATCCGCATGGTGGTGCCCTTCCCGCCCGGCGGCACCACCGACCTGCTCGGCCGCGTACTGGCCACCCGCTTGTCCGAAACCCTCGGCCAGCAGGTGGTGGTGGACAACCGGCCGGGCGCCGGCGGCACCATCGGCTCCGACCTTGTGGCCAAGGCGCCGGCCGACGGCTACACGCTGATGTTCGGCACGGTGGGGACGCAATCGATCAACGCCACCCTCTACAAGAGGCTGCCGTTCGATCCGCAGAAGGATTTCTCGGCGGTGGCCTTGTTCGCCGGCGTGCCCAACATCCTGGTTGTCAATCCGAACGTGCCGCCGAAGAACGTGCGCGAGCTGGTCAGCTATGCCAGGGCCAATCCCGGCAAGCTCAATATGGGCTCGGCCGGCAACGGCACCACCAATCACCTGTCCGGCGAGTTGTTCAAGTCGATGGCGGGCGTCGAGATCGTGCACGTCCCTTACAAGGGCAGCGGCCCGGCGATGGCCGACCTGCTTGCCAACCAGGTGCAACTGATGTTCGACAACCTGCCGGGCTCGCTGCCGCATGTGAAGGCCGGCCGGCTGCGCGCACTGGCCGTGACCAGCGCCACGCGCTCGCCGGCATTGCCCGACGTGCCGACCATGGCCGAGGCTGGCATTGCCGGCTATGAGGCGGATGTCTGGTTCGGCGTGGTGGGTCCGCGCGGATTGCCGCCCGAGGTCACCAGTCGCTTGTCGCAGGAAATCACGCGTATCGCGCAGGACAAGGCGATGCGGGACAAGCTGGTGCAGGCCGGGGCCGCGCCGCTGACCGCGACCCCGGAGCAGTTCTCGGTGCTGATCCGCCGCGATACGGACAAGTGGGCGAAGCTGGTGCGGGAGTCGGGGGCGGGTATTGACTGAGGGTGTGTGGGGGTGCGCTGCTGCCGCGCTGGGCGCCCGTGCCACGTGCGGCTCGGGCACCCGCAAAAACCCTGTTGTAAGCGGGCGCTCAATTTCAATCTGAATCGCTTTCCCCCGGCCTGATGTCCGACGCCAGTTCCTGTGTCAATGTTTCGACGCTTGGCAGACTTTCCTGCAACTCAGCCCATGCCGCGCAGTGCATATTCCACCACCAGCCGATTGTGCTCTTGGCACAGCAGAAGACCAATGGTTGGATGGTCGTCGTCGGTTCTCATTTGCGCGTCGACTGCCGATAGATAGAAGCTGATTTGACCAGCATACTCAGGCCTAAAAGCGCCCGTCTTCAGCTCAATGACGATATAGCAGCGTAGCTTGAGATGATAGAACAGCAGATCTAGATAGAAATCATCGCCTCCAACTTCGAGGTGAACTTGCCTGCCGACATAAGCAAAGCCGGCTCCCAGTTCGAGAAGGAGGCGAGTTATATGATCGACGAGGGCCGCTTCCAGGTCTCGTTCGCTCGTGTCAGCACGCAAACTCAAAAAATCGAAAACGTAAGGGTCCTTGAGCGTGGCGCGCGCCAGGTCCGACTGCGGGGAAGGCAACTGAGCAGCAAAGTTATTCGGTGCTTGCGCGGCGCGGTCGATCAGCTTCGTCTCAATCTGCGCGAGCAGTACTGCTCGGGACCAGCCATGTGTTAGCGCCTGCCGTGCATACCATTCACGCTGCTCGACCGACTTTAGTTTCTGCAACAGCACTTGGTTGTGCCCCCAGGGCAATTGTCCAACAAGCTGTTGGACAATTGCCCCATCCGGCCATGCCTCGGCAAAGGACCGCATCGCCATCAGGTTGGAGCGCGACAGCCCGCTCATGTCGGGGAACGCTTTCCGCAGGTCTTGCGCCAGCCGTTCGATGACTTTGGCGCCCCACCCTTGCCTCGCCTGCCGGTCGAGAATCTCATTTCCGATCTCCCAGTAAAGGGCACGTGCCCACAAGGCGCGGAAAGTAAGACAGCTTCGCTTCGGGCTGGCAGGCTGGCCCTTTGATACGTTCAGATTCCTGTCACGGCGGGCGACTCGCCCAACCCCTCAAACCACCCCCTCCCCCCGCAACCGCGCCAACTCTTCCTCCCCGATCCCCAACTCCCCATAAACCTCCCCATTGTGTTCCCCCACATCCGGCCCGGTACGCGGTAACGGCGGCGCATAGCCCGAAAACCGCGGCACCACGCAAGGCGCCGGCACCGTGCCCAGGTCCGCATCGGGCAGCCGGACGATGGCCTGGCGCGCCACCATCTGCGGGTCCTCAACGATATCGGCGATGCTGAACACCTTGCTGAACGGCACCTGGCATTGTTCCAGCCGCGCCGCCGCGGCGGCATAGGGTTGCGCGGCGAACCACTCGGCGATGCAGCCGTCGAGGGCGTCGATATGGCGCACGCGGCCGGCGTTGGTGGCGTACTCCGGTGCCTGGGCCAGTTGCGGCGCGCCCATGGCCTCGGCCAGGCGGCGGAAGGTGGCGTCGGACGAGGCCACCACGGTGACCCAGGTATCGTCCGCGGTGCGGTACATGTTGGAGGGCGCGGCGTAGGTGGTGCGGTTGCCGGCGCGCTGGCGCACATGGCCGAGCTGTTCGTATTCGATGGCGAGCGGGTCCAGCAGGCGGAACAGTGCCTCGGTGGCGGCCAGGTCGATCTCGCGGCCGGGCTGGGCGGGTCTGGCGCGCTGCTCCGCCACCGCGGTGGCGATGGCGAAGGCGCCGAACAGGCCGGCGATCATGTCGCCCACCGGGTAGTTCATGTGCATCGGCCCGCTCTGCGCCGTGCCGGCCAGGTTGGTGAAGCCACTGCGGGCTTCGAAGATGCGGGCAAACCCCGGGCGCGTCGCATCGGGCCCGGTCTGGCCGAAGCCGGTCAGCCGCAGCACGATCAGCCTGGGGTTGGCCGCGTGCAGCGTTTCAAGATCGAGCCCCCAGCGCGCCAGCGTGCCGGTGCGGAAATTCTCCACCAGCACGTCGAAGCGCGGCAGCAGGCGCAGGAAGATCTCGCGGCCGCGCGGCGTGCGCACGTCCAGCGAGATGCCGCGCTTGCCGCGGTTGGTGACCTTCCAGTACAGCGCGTGCTCTTCGGTGACCGGCTCGAGTCCGCGCAGCGGATCGCTGCCGTCGGGCAGTTCCAGCTTGACTACCTCGGCGCCCATGTCGGCGCACAACGTGGCGGAAAACGGTGCCGCCACCACGGTGGCCATGTCGAGGATGCGCAACCCGGCGAGCGGGCCGTTGCCCGGTGCTTCGGGCGATACAGGCTTGGCGTTGGTGTCTGGCATGCGGGTCTCCGGCGGCAGGTTGGTCCGCTGCAAGGTGGCAGGCGGCCGGCCCGGGCGCAAGTACGGTTTCGCTGTGCGGAACGGTCGTGCTACAACATTGACGCCCCCTTTTCCGGATCCCAGCATGGAACCCAAGCAACCACCGCACAGCATGGACCGCAACCCGGAAGCCCTGCCCCTGCCCGGCCTGGCCAGCGAAGACGCTCTCGCCACCGACCGCCAGTTCGCCACCAACCTGGCGCGCGGGCTGGAGGTGCTGCGCGCCTTTACGCCGTCCAGCCCGGTGCTGGGCAACCAGGACATCGTGGCGCGCACCGGGCTGCCCAAGGCGACGGTGTCGCGGCTGACGTACACGCTGGGGCTGCTGGGCTTCCTCAGCCGCGTGCCCGGCAACCAGAAGTACCGGCTCGGCGCCGGCGTGCTGGCGCTGGCCTATCCGATGCTGGCCGGGCTGGCGATCCGCCAGGTAGCCCGGCCCTATATGGAGGCCATCGCGCGCGAAACCGGCTGCACCGTGAACCTGGGCATGCGCGAGCGGTTGTCGGTGGTCTACGTCGACAGTTGCCGGCTGGACCCCGGCAACTTCTACCAGCCGGACATCGGCAGCACGCGCCCGCTGCTGGCAAGCGCGATCGGCCGTGCGGTGCTGCTGGCGTGCAGCGCCGACGAGCGCACCGCGCTGCTGAACCGGCTGCGGGTCGAAGACCCGCAGCGCTTCGGCCAGGAGCGCCAGATGTGGACGGAAGACCAGAAGCATTTCCGCGCGCACGGCTATTGCCTGAGCCGCGGCGAGTGGCGGCCGGAGATCCATGCGATCGCGGCGCCGTTGCGCCAGTCGCTGCACGAGGACCCGTTCGCGCTGAACTGCACCATCGCGGCATCGCGCAATCGCGACAACCTGCTGGAGCGCGAGGTGGCGCCCCGGTTGCGCGAAGCGGTGCGGCAGATCGAACTGAGCTGCGCGCGCTGACCCGCTAGGGGACAGTGGCGTGCCAGCGCAGCCTGCCGGCAATGTCGCCGGCAGGGCCATGACAGCGGCCCGACAGAGGCCTGCATGAGACCGACCTCGCGCCTGGCAACGTCCCGGGCGTAGGCAACCAAGGAGACAAGATGGATGCCTTTTACCCATGGCGCCGGCTCGCTGCCGGCATGCTGGCCTGCGCCGCGCTGGCGCCTGCGGCAACGCTGGCCGCCGCCGATGCGGCGCGCTTCCCGGACCGCCCGGTGCGGATCATCGTGCCGTTCTCGGCGGGCGGCGTGGTCGATTCGGTCACCCGCATCACCGCCGAGAACATGGCCAAGGTGCTGCAGCAACCGGTGATCGTCGAGAACAAGACCGGCGCCGGCGGTGCCATTGGCGCCGACCTCGTCGCCAAGGCGCCCGCCGACGGCTATACGCTGCTGGCGGTCAGCCCCAGCTTCGTGGTCGGGCCGCTGCTCAATCCGTCGATCCAGGGCAAGGGCGGCAAGGATTTCCGCGCCGTGGCCGGCATCGGCGCGGTGCCCAACGTGATCGTGGTGCCGGCGTCGTCGCCGCTGCGCACTTTGCCGCAGCTGCTCGACGCCGCGCGCAAGCAGCCGGGCACGCTGACCTATGCCAGCGCGGGCATCGGCACGTCGAACCACCTGTCGGCGGAATTGCTGGCGCAGATGACGCACGTCAAGCTGACCCACGTGCCCTACAAGGGCCAGCCCGAGGCCCTGAGCGACCTGCTCGGCGCGCGCGTTTCGATGATGGCGCTGACCTCCGCCATTGCGCGCCAGCAGGTGCAAAGCGGCAAACTGCGCGCGCTGGCGGTGACCTCGGCCAAGCGCACCGCGGTGCTGCCGGACGTGCCGACCGTGGCCGAGGCGGCGCAGCTGCCGGGCTATGAAGTGGGCGCATGGTTCGGGCTGGTGGCGCCGCAGGGCACGCCGGACGCGGTGGTGCGCAAGCTCGCCGACGCCGCCGCGCGCGCCACCGCCGACCCGGCCACGGCGCGCCGCCTGGCCGAACTCGGCATGGACCTGGCCCCGCAATCCGCGGCCGCGTTCGACCGCTTCCTCGATGCCGAAACCAAGAAATGGACCGGCGTGCTGAAGACCGCCGGCATCACGGCACAGTAGCCGCGCCCCCACCACCGTCAACCCACCACCGGAACCCTTCATGATCCGCGACTCCGCCCGCCAGCAAGCGCTGCTTGCCGAACTCCGCCGCTTCGTGCTGGAAACCTGCATCCCGCTCGAGGCGCAGATCGACCGCACCGATGTCATCCCCGAGCCCGTGGTCGAGCAGATGCGCCGCCTCGGCCTGTTCGGCCACAGCATTCCGGAAGCCTATGGCGGCGCCGGGCTGACCACCGAAGAGCTGGCGCAGGTGAACATCGAGGTGTCGCAGGCGGCCACGGTGTTCCGCGCCCGCTTCGGCGGCAACACCGGCATCGCCTCCGAATCGCTGGTGGCCGACGGCACCGAGGCGCAGCGCCAGCGCTACCTGCCGCAACTGGCTTCCGGCCAGGTCACCGGCTGTTTTGCGCTGACCGAACCGGAAGCCGGCTCCGATGCCACCGCGCTGCAGACCACGGCCAGGCAGGACGGCGATCACTACGTGCTGAACGGCAGCAAGTGCTTTATCACCAATGCGCCGATCGCCGACCTGTTCACCGTGTTCGCCCGCACCGACCCCGGCACGCCGGGCGCGCACGGCATCAGCGCCTTCCTGATCGAGCGCGGCACGCCGGGCCTGAGCACCAGCGAGCCGGAACGCAAGATGGGCCAGCACGGCTCGCCCGTGGGCGACGTCTACCTGAAGGATTGCCGCGTGCCGGCCAGCGCCATCGTCGGCGGCAAACCCAATGTCGGCTTCAAGACCGCGATGAAGGCGCTGAACAAGCAG
Source organism: Cupriavidus sp. WGlv3 (assembly GCF_023952475.1). Lineage (GTDB taxonomy): Bacteria > Pseudomonadota > Gammaproteobacteria > Burkholderiales > Burkholderiaceae > Cupriavidus > Cupriavidus phytorum. The sequence goes on along the minus strand of NZ_JALHRX010000004.1, from coordinate 34,439 downwards.
CGCATCAACCTGGCCGGCCTGTGCGTGGGCCCGGCGATCCGGCTGGTCGACGAGATGGTCCGCTACGCGGCGCAGCGGCGCCAGTTCGGCAAGCCGATTGCCGACTACCAGCTGGTGCAGCAAATGATTGCCGACAGCAACACGGAACTGCACGCGGCCCGCGCGCTGGTGCTCGAAACCGCGCGCCAGCGCGATGCCGGCGAGGACGTGACCATGGAGGCGTCGATGTGCAAGCTGTTCGCCTCGGAAATGGCCGGCCGCGTGGCGGACCGGGCGGTGCAGGTGTTCGGCGGCAGTGGTTACATGGCGCGCACCGTCGCCGAGCGCTTCTATCGCGATGTGCGGCTGTTCCGGCTGTATGAAGGCACCACGCAGATCCACCAGCTCAATATTGCGCGCCGCACCCTGGAAGCGCGCGGCGCTGCGCTGGAGGTCGCCGGCGCGGGCTGATGCCGGATCGATGCACTACGGCGGGGCGGCGGTGCGTGCGCACAGCCGCCCCCCCACCCGATGCGCGGCCGCCAGTGCCGCGCCGCGGCACACCTTACCTTCCATCACAGCGCACCGGGCCGTCCCGCGCCCGGCTTCGCAAACCCCGCACAAGTGCTCAATAGAGCATATTCTGTGCAAAAAATCCTCCCTGAATACCCGCAGCCTTGCGCTGCCGCGTGACCGTTTTATCTGGCCAACCTAGTCTGCAAGCAGACGTTGGGATTGGTGGAAGTCCCGTCACAATCCTTGGCTAAGACTGGCACAGTGGTCGCTACATGAACCGGGCCCCTATGGCATGCCGGCACACGGCGCGCCATGGGGAGACGTTGCGCGCGGCACCCCCCACGCATGGGCGGCTGGCTTTGGCGCAGGCGCCATGCAAGCCTTGCCGATTCCCTCCGATTCTCATCCGACCTGTTGAAGGACTACCGATGTTCTCCGAAGCCCAGCCTGCGCAATTCCGACACCATGCCTCCCGCCCCAAGGCGCCCACGCTGCCGTCCTGGATCACCACGCGCATGGCACAACATTTCGAAGAACGGATGGGCAAGCTCTGGGGCGGAGACCACCTGCTGCACGGACTTACTCCCGGACCCGACGCGCTGCACCTGAGCAGCAACGACTACCTGTGCCTGCTGGGCGAGGCCTCGCTGGTGCAGGCGCAGGCGCGGGCCTTTGTCGATGACGCGCCGGAGTTGCTGATGTCGTCCGTGTTCATGCACGGCGATACGCCCCAGCGCCGGGTCGAACGCAAGATCGCCGACCTGATGCAGGCCGAGGACGGCCTGATCGCGCAGTCCGGCTGGGCCGCCAACGTGGGCCTGGTGCAGTGCATCGCCGGCCCCGGCATTCCGGTCTACATCGACATGAACGGGCATGCCTCGCTGTGGGAAGGCATCATCGCCGCGGGCGCGCAGGCGGTGCCGGTGCGCCATAACGATTGCGAGCACGTGCGCCGCCAGCTGGAGCGCTTCGGCCCGGGCGTGATCATGGTGGATTCGGTCTACAGCACCACCGGCAGCGTGGCGCCGCTGGTGGACTATGTCGAACTGGCCGAAGCGTCCGGCTGCGTGCTGGTGGTGGACGAATCGCACTCGCTGGGCACGCATGGCCCGCGCGGCGGCGGCCTGGTGCCGGCGCTGGGGCTGGCTGAGCGCGTGCATTTCCGCACCGCGTCGCTGGCCAAGGCCTTTGCCGGGCGCGCCGGCTACGTGGCCTGCTCCACCGCCTTCAAGGATTTCTTCGCGGTGGAATCGCGGCCGGCGATCTTCAGCTCCGGCCTGCTGCGCCACGAGATCGCGTGGTTCGACGCGGTCACGGACTTCATTGCCGCCGCGGACCAGCGCCGCGCGCGCCTGCATGCGATCACCCGCGAGACCCGGGGCGCGATCGCCGCCCTGGGCTACAACATCAGCGAGGGCTCGGAGCAGATCATCGGGCTGGAGGCGGGCTCCGAGCCGCAGGTGAAGGTGCTGCGCGACGCGCTGCAGCGGCGCGGCATCTTCGGCGCGGTATTCTGTGCGCCGGCGACGCCAAAGAACCGGGCATTGATGCGACTTACGCTGCATGCGAAACTTGGCGCCACCGAAATCGACCGCCTGGTCGGCGTGCTCGCCAGCATCCGCGATGAAGTCCGGCTGGAAGAGTGGTCCTCGACGCGCCGGGCCCGGCGCAAGTCCTGAAAATCCCACAAGCGGGCCGATCGCAGGCATCCGCGAGGAGTAGTCCTGGAGATGGATGCAAAGGTAGCGCAAGCGGAGGACGGCCGCCCCACCCTTGCCGGGCTGGCCCGCCAGGCATGGCAGGCCGTGTTCGAGACCGCCGCGCGGGCCACGCTGCTGGACGAAGAGAGCGTCATCCGCCTGCGCCGGATCCAGATGGTGGGGGCGCTGGGCGTGGTGGGCCATCCGCTGTACTTCGTGATCTGGTCCTATGTGTTCCCGCAGCCCTATGAAAACCTGTGGCTGCGGCTGGCCTGCACCGCGCTGTTCGTGCCGCTGCTGTTCGCCTCGGCGTTCTCGGGCCGGCGCTGGCTGCCGCCGTATGCGCTCTTCGCCATTACGGTAGGCCTGCCGTTCGCCTTTATCTTCTTCTACCTGGAGAACGGCGGCTCGATGGTGTGGGCCGAATCGGTCATCATCGCGGTGGTGATCCTGTATCACTTCAACACCGCCTTCGCCACTATCGCCCTGTTTTCGGGCGCCGCGGCGGCGATTGCGCTGTTCGTGCTGGCGGGCAATTCCATGGGCGGCATCCCGTGGGAGCCGGTGCTGCTGCAGTTGCCGGTGATCGGCTTCGTGATCGCGGTGCTGGTGGTGATCAAGATGGACCGCCAGCTGCTGGCCGAGCAGAAGCGGCGCGGCATGGCCGCCGCGCTGGCGACCGTCGCGCATGAGCTGCGCACGCCGCTGACCAGCCTGGCCATGACCGCGCGCGGCCTGAAGGCCCGGCTGCCGGCGGCGCTGGACCAGGACACGCCGCAGCGCGACGGCCTGATGCAGGCCGTGGCCCGGATGGAATCAGACCTGGCCCATATCAGCAACAGCATCGAGCTGCTGGTGGCCAACTCCAAGAACCCGGAAAACGCCACGCAGGCACTGTTCGAAGTGGGCGAGGTGATCCGCGACGCGGTCGGCCGCTTTCCGTTCGAGCCCGGCGACCTGGAGCGGGTCACGGTGGACCTGCCCGGCCGCGCCTACGTGATGGGCAACGCGCAGCTGTTCGGCCTGGTCACGACCAACCTGCTGAAGAACGCGCTGGAAGCGATCCGGCGCGCCGGCAAGGGCACCATCCATATCCGCTGCGAGGTCGAGTCCGACGCGGTCCACGTGGTGTTCCGCGACACCGCCACCGGCGTGCCGCCGCAGGTGCTGGCGCGGATGTTCCAGCCCTTCTTCTCCTACCCCGCGCACCGCGGCACCGGCATCGGGCTGGCGTTCTGCCAGAAGGTGCTGGGCAGCTGGGGCGCGGGCATCAGCTGCCGCTCCGAGGAACACGTGTTTACCGAGTTCGACATGCGCTTCCCGCGCAAGGGCAAGTGGCCGGAGCCGCAGCAGCCTGACGCGCCGTAGCCCGCGCCGGCCCTTACACCACCCCCGCAGCCTTCAGCGCGGCCACCTGCCCGGCATCCATGCCGAGCAGATCGCCCAGCACGCGCTCCGTATCCTGCGACAGCAGCGGCGGCGCGGCGCGCACCGGCACGCGCTCGCCGTCGAGCCGGTACGGCGGCGCCAGCACTTCGACGCGGCCGGTTTCCGGATTGGGCAGTTCGGCCAGCAGGCCGGCTTCGGCCGAGCGCCGCGAGCGCAGCGCCTCGAGCAGCCCCAGCACCTCGCCGCACGGAATGCCCGCGGCGCTAAGGCGTGCCAGCAGCAGCTCGCGCGGACGGCGTGACAGCTCGGCGCGCAGTTCGGGCAACAAGGCCTGGCGGTTGGCCGAGCGGCCGGTGTTGGTGGCGAAGCGCTCGTCGGCGGCCAGGTCCGGGCGCTCGATCACCTCGGTGCAGAAGCGCTGGAACTGCGCGTTGTTGCCGACCGTGATCACCAGCGGACCATCGGCCGCGTCGAACACGCCGTAGGGCACGATCGACGGATGGGCGTTGCCGTACTTGGGCGGGTCCTCGCCCATCAGCAGCGCCTCCAGGCCATAGTAGGCCGTGACCATCAGGCCACAGTCGTACAGCGCCATTTCCACGTGGCGGCCCTGGCCGGTGCGTTGGCGGTCGTACAGCGCGGCCAGTACGGCCTGCGCCGAATACATGCCGGTGAACATGTCCACCACCGCCGTGCCGAACTTCAGCGGCCCCTGCCCTTCCTCGCCATTCAGCGCCATCAGGCCGGCCTCGCCCTGCACCACCAGGTCGTAGCCGGGACGGGTCGCCTCGGGGCCGTTGCTGCGGTAGCCGGTGATGGAGCAATAGACCAGCCCCGGGTTGATCGCCTTCAGCGCCTCGTAGCCCAGCCCCATCTTGTCGATGCCGCCGAACTTGAAGTTCTGCACCAGCACGTCGCACTTCGCCGCCAGCTCGCGCACGATGCGCTGGCCTTCTGGCTGCTGCAGGTCGATGCCGATGGACTGCTTGTTGCGGTTGGCGCTGTTGAAGTAAGCCGTGTTGCGCGTGCCCACGCGCAGGCCCCAGTCGCGCGTATCGTCGCCGCGGCCGGGGTGTTCGACCTTGATCACCTCCGCGCCCAGGTCGCCCAGCGCCTGCGTGCACATCGGTCCGGCCAGCACGCGGGACAGGTCCAGCACGCGCACGCCGGCCAGCGGCAGGCGCGGGGAATTAGTGGTGTCAGCCATGCGGCGATCTCCTTGTGTGTGTCTCTCGGGCCTGCGATGGATCGGCCCGGGCTTCGCCCGGATTTTGCACTGTCAAGGCGTGATCGACAATTCCATGGATCGTTGACACGGTGTCAATCAAAAATTAACACTGCGCCGATCCTGGACTGATGGCCGGGAACGACAGCGGGTTTACCTTAGTGCGCGGCTACACAAGAGTTTGGGGGGAATCGCCCTACTGTCCGGGCCCGCGCCATCCCTAGTATTGACTCACCGCGCGGCAACGAAGCCTCGCCAGCGGTACAGGCCACAAACGCCTGCCACGCATCGCCAGTATCCCGGACCACCTCCACCAAGCCAGCCGCTCATACGCTTAGCGGCTGCGGATGCGGTCGTGGATACGGCGGCAAAAAACCAAGGAGACAACCATGCTGCACGACCTGCCCGCCCGCCCCGAGACCATCCACTGGGGCTACTTCGATGCCACCCAGGCGCCCGCGCTGACCGTGAAAAGCGGCGACCTGATCCGCGCCGAAGCGGTGACCCACCACGCCGGCGACGCCCCCGACCTGATGATGGACGACGCCATCCGCGAGATCTACCGCAAGATTCCGCACGACGACCGCCACCCGGGCGTGCACATCATGACCGGGCCGATCTATGTCGAAGACGCCAAGCCGGGCGACGTGCTCGAGGTGCGCTACCTCCAGATGATTCCGCGCTTCCGCTTCGGCGCCAATGTCGCCGCCAACTGGGGCCAGCTGTACAAGGAGTTCGAGAAGGAACGCGTCACCATCTACGAGCTGGACCAGGCCTCCAACACCGCGCATGCGCTCTACGCCTATGACTATCCCGGCAAGCTGACCATCCCCGGCAAGGTGGTCGACGAGCGCGAATGCTGTCGCCAGCCTGCGCTGGCCGGCGTGCGGGTTCCGGTGCGCCCGCACCTTGGCACCGCCGGCGTCGCGCCCGACGCGCGCGGCCGCGTCACCACGGTCGAGCCGGGGCTGCATGGCGGCAATATCGACAACTGGCGCATCGGCGCGGGCGCCACCATGTACTACCCGGTGCAGGTCGACGGCGCGCTGTTCTCGATCGGCGACCCGCATATTTCGCAAGGCGACGGCGAAGTCAGCGGCACCGCGATCGAGGCCTCGCTCAACGTGCTGTTCCAGATCGTGCTGCGCAAGGACTTCCATTTCCCCTCGCCGCTGCTGGAAACGCCGGACTGCTGGGTGGTGCACGGCTTCCACGAAGACCTCGATGAAGCCGGCAGGAACGCGGCCCGCGACATGATCCACCTGCTGACCGAGCAACAAGGGCTGTCGCGCGACGATGCCTACTCGCTGATGAGCGTGTCGGCGGACTTCGGCGTGACCCAGGTGGTCGATGGCACCCAGGGCATCCACTGCACCATGCCCCGCACCATCTTCCCGCCCAAGGCCAAGGGCTGAGCCCGCGGCTGCCACGGAGAACGCGCATGCAATACGTCTACATAGGCCGCAACGAACTGGTGGCGCTGGTGGTCGGGCTGGTCACCGGCACCCTGTATTCCTGGCTCAACCTGCCGATTCCCGCGCCGAATGTCACCGGCGGGATCTGCGCGATCCTGTTCACATACATCGGCTACCTGATCGTGCACGCATGGCGCCGGACCATCGCTTTCGGGCGACCGCCGGCCAGCCACTGAATCATCGCAACTCATGCGTTGGGGGAATGACATGGTGGAAATCGCATTGGGCAGTACCGAACTGCAGGCCGCGGCCGTTGGCCTGGTGACCGGTCTTCTTTACACTGCGGTACGGGCGCCGATACCGGCCCCGAACGTGCTGGGCGGCATCTTCGCCATCTTCGGCACCTTCGCCGGCTTTGTCCTGGTAGCCGCGATGCGGGGGCAGCTGCTGATCGGCTAAGGCAAGCGCCGGCCTGCGCCAGCAACGTTGCGCAGCGCGGCGGACCGCCGTGTCCGCCGCGCCTGCGCTGTGGCAGCCTGAACCAGGGAGGCTCAATTGCATCTGCAGCGTTTTTCCACCGAAGCGTATCCGCGCAACCGTCGCGGCGCCGCATGGCGCGACGAGCTCAGGGCCGCGCGCCTGCAGTGCGAAAGCCTGTGCGCCGACCACACCCTGCACGGCACGATCCAGTCGCGCATCACGCCCGCCGGCATCGGGCTGACCTGCATCGCGTCGGTGCCGCAGACGCTGGCGATCACCGCCGGCGACGGCCGCGGCCTGATGCTGCTGATGCTGACCGAGGGCGAAGCGCACCTCGCCAGCCCCGACCTGCGCGAGCCGCTGCATCCCGGCCAGGTGGTCTGCGTGCCCGAGCACGCGGCGCGCAAGGTGGCGCTGATCACCGGTTTCCGCCTGCTGATCGTGCATATCGGCCAGGCCCTGCTGAACGCGCGCATCACCGCGCCGTTGCCGCGCTCCGCGCTGGTGCTGGGCGGCGACGCGGCGGAACTGTTCGCGCGCCTGCTGCAGTCCATGGCGGCCAGCATCGACACCCTGGTGTCCGCCGACGACCGGGCGGTGCAGCCCTTCGACAGCACCATCGTCGCCTGCCTGGGGGCGGCCCTGGCGGACAACCAACCGAGCGCGCCGGCGGACATGACGCCGTCGCGCGCGGCGGTGTTCGCGCGGGTCTGCAGCCGCATCGACGCGCGCCTGGCCGAGCCCGAGCTGAGCCTCGCCGCCATCGCCGCCGACGAACACATGTCGGCCCGCTACCTGCAGAAGCTGTTCGAGAAGTCCGGCAGCAGCTTTTCCGCCTACCTGCGCACCAGCCGGCTGGAGCGGTGCCGCGCCGACCTGGCCAATGCGCAGTACGACAAGCTGTCGGTCTCCGACATCTGCTATCGCTGGGGCTTCAACGATCCTTCGCACTTCAGCCACGCGTTTCGCGAGCAGTTCGGGATCTCGCCGCGCGCGTACCGCGAGCAGGCCGCGGGCACGACCGCGCAGCGCCCGCCGCTGAACGTGTCGCGCGGGCTGCCGGCCGATGCCAGGCGTGGTCCCGCGCCACAGCGCGTCCCGGCCGACGACGGTGCGCGCGCACGCGCGCTGCCCGCGCCGTCGGTGGTGCCCATCACCCAGGCCCGCTCGCACGCGGCGCGTCCGGAAGGCCGGCACCACTGGCTGCAGGCCACCGACAAGACCGTGCACTGGGGCTACCTGAGTCACGAACTGCCGCCCGTGCTGGAAGTGATGTCGGGCGACACCGTCACCATCGAAACGCTGACCCAGCACGCCTCCGACGACCGCGAGCGCATGATCGACGGCGATCCCGGCGCCGAAAGCGTATTCCACTGGACCGCCGAGCAGAAGAACGTCGACCGCCGCGGCGCCGGCCCGATCGACGCCTCGGTCTACGGGCGCGGTGCCGGCGAGGGTTTCGGCGTGCATATCTGCACGGGCCCGGTCGCGGTGCGCGGCGCCATGCCGGGCGACGTGCTCGAGGTGCGCATCCTCGACGTGCGCCCGCGCCCGTGCGCCAACCCGCGCTTTGCCGGCCGCGCCTTCGGCAGCAACGCCGCCACGTGGTGGGGCTTCCACTACCGCGACATGCTGACCGAGCCGCGCGAGCGCGAAGTGGTGACGGTGTTCGAGATCGATTGCGAGCGCGCCGACGGCTGCGCCCGCGCCGTCTACAGCTTCCGCTGGACACCGCAGCGCGATCCGTTCGGCGTGCTGCATCCCACCATCGACTATCCCGGGGTTCCGGTCGACCACGACACCATCGTCAAGAACCACGACGTGCTGCGCGATATCGAGATCCCGATCCGCCCGCACTTCGGCGTGATCGCCGTCGCGCCCGCGCAGGACGGGCTGATCGACTCGATCCCGCCCTCCAGCTTCGCCGGCAACCTCGACAACTGGCGCGTCACGCGCGGCGCCAGCGTCTACCTGAAGGTAGCGGTGCCGGGCGCACTGCTGTCGATCGGCGACCCGCATGCGTCGCAAGGCGATTCCGAGCTGTGCGGCACCGCCATCGAATGCTCGCTGACCGGTGACTTCCAGCTGATCCTGCACAAGAGCACCATGATCGAACGCGGCGCGCCCTTCGCCGACCTGAGCTACCCGCTGGTGGAAACCGCCGACGAATGGATCCTGCATGGCTTCAGCTCGCCCAATCACCTGACCGAGCTGGGCCAGATGGCGCAGAGCCACATCTACCTCAAGTCCACGCTGGACGACGCCATGCGCGATGCGTTCCGCAAGACGCGCCGCTTCCTGATGACGGTCAAGGGGCTGAGCGAGGACGAGGCGGTGACGCTGATCTCGGTGGCGGTGGATTTTGGCATCACGCAGGTGGTCAACGGCAACTGGGGCGTGCACGCCATCATCCGGAAGGCGTTGTTTGTGCGGTCGTGAGGGTCTGCGGCGGAGGGCACCCGGGCCTGCTGCCGGGCCCTATAGTATTCTCGCGGGTTCCCCGACCCGTACCACGAGATTGATGCCACACACCGAAGACGCGCTGCCCGAGCACGAAGCCTCAGCCATTCATGAACCGCGCCTGTGGCGCGACAAGGGCTGGACCGCCCGCGTGATCAAGAACGAGGATGGCGAAGGCTGGGCGGTCGAGATGATCCGCGACGGCAGCGCCGAGCCGGCGCTGGTCGGCCCCTGGACCATGGGGCGCAACAAGGTCGATCCCAAGCCGCTCGATGCCACCGCGCACCAGACCCTGGTCAAGACCGCGTCGGAAGTGATCCGGCGCCACGAGCAGCAGCTGCACGCGCAGCTGAACAAGCAGGTCAGCATCGAAGCCGAAGCCGGCAGCGTGACCGTGAAGCTGGCGATCACGCCCGATGAGTTCGAGCCCTTCGGCACGCTGACCGCCGAGGACGCCTTCGGCGAGGTTGTCGCCACCATCAAGGTGCGGCCAGACTTCCGGCTGACGCGCGACAGCGCCGAGCGCTGGGCCGCCAGCGGCTTCGACAAGATTCGCTAGCCAGCGCGGTTACTTGCGCAGCCGCAACAGCTCGGCGTAAGAGACCAGCTTGCTTTTCTCCTTGGCCAGCGTTTTGGTCTTGGCAGCGGGGCGCTTCGGCTGGCCGCGCTCGAATTTGGCGGCGGCGCGTTCGTCTTCGCGCGCATAGGTGCGCGCGGACCTGGCTTCGGCCTTCAGCCGTTCCGCTTCCAGCCGCGCGGCGCTGCGTTCCTCGCGCGCGATATCCTGCGCGGCCGACATGATTTCGGCCCTAAGCAGGTTGCGCCTTTGCCTGGCGGCGGCACGGGCCGCCTGCAACTCTTCCTTGCGCTGCCGTAGCCAGTCCCTGCGGTTTACCGGCGCGGGCCTGGCTTCGGCCGGCACGCTCAGGCGCAAGGCACGGCTAAGGGAGACCTGGTCGGTCCGCCGTGCGCGCGGCGGCTCTTCCTTCGCTTTACTCACGCTGCATGACTCTCCTGGCACCACACGGGTGCCGCCTGCGTCTCGTCCCTGGATGTCGTTGAAACTAATCACCAACCTTACCACAGCGACAAAACGCGCTTGCCCGGTTTCCATGTTTCGAATATATTCGAAACATGGAAACCGATGACGCCCTCACCGCCCTTGCCGCGCTCGCCCATTCGATCCGCCTGGCCGTGTTCAGGCTGCTGGTGCAGGCGGGCCCGGCCGGCTTGCCCGCCGGCCGGATCGCCGAACGGATGGAGATCCCGGCGTCCTCGTTGTCGTTCCACCTGAAAGAACTGCACCGCGCCGGCTTGCTGAGCAGCCGCCAGGACGGTCGTTCGATCATCTACATGGCGCATTTCGACACCATGAACGGCCTGCTGGCCTACCTGACGCAGAACTGCTGCGGTGGCAATCCTTGCTCGCCGGTGTCGCCCTGCTCGGTCGCTTCACCGTCCTGATACTTCCCGACCCGGCCTCATGACTACCAACGTATTGATCCTTTGTACCCACAACTCGGCGCGCAGCGTGCTGGGCGAAGGGATGCTGAACCACCTGGCGCGACACGCCGGCCGCGATGTCCGCGCCTATAGCGCGGGCAGCGCGCCCAGCGGCCGCATCAACCCGTTCGCCATCGGAGCACTTGGCAACGCCGGCGTCGAGGTGGGCCACCTGCGCAGCAAAAGCTGGGACGAATTCGCCGGCGACAACGCCCCGCCCATGCGTATCGTGATCACGGTGTGCGACAGCGCGGCGGAAGAAGCCTGCCCGTACTGGCCCGGCAGTCCCGTAAAAGTGCATTGGGGCTACCCCGACCCCTCCCGCACGGAAGGCAGTGACGACAACAAGCGCCAGGCCTTCGAGCTGACCCGGCAGGCCATCGCCTACCGCATGCTGCAGCTCTTGCTGCTGCCGCTCGACGACATGAGCAACGCCGAGCTGGAACAGGCGCTGCAGCGCCTGGCGCGGAGCTGAACCATGGCCAGCCAGCAAGTCGCCGCATCGACCCCGGCCGCCGCCGCGCCGGCCATCGGTTTCTTCGAGCGCTACCTGACCATCTGGGTGGCACTGTGCATCGTCGCCGGCATCGCGCTTGGGCAGATGCTGCCCGGCGTATTCCAGGCGATCGGGCGGATGGAATACGCGCAGGTCAACCTGCCGGTCGGCCTGCTGATCTGGGTGATGATCATCCCGATGCTGGTCAAGATCGATTTCGGCGCGCTGGCGCAGGTGAAATCGCACTGGCGCGGCATCGGCGTGACGCTGTTCATCAACTGGGCGGTCAAGCCGTTCTCGATGGCGCTGCTCGGCTGGGTCTTCGTGCGCCACCTGTTCGCGCCGCTGTTGCCGGCCGACCAGATCGACAGCTATGTGGCCGGCCTGATCCTGCTCGCCGCCGCGCCATGCACGGCGATGGTGTTCGTCTGGAGCCAGCTGTGCAAGGGCGACCCGTACTTCACACTGTCGCAGGTGGCGCTGAACGACGCCATCATGGTGGTGGCGTTCGCGCCGGTGGTGGCGCTGCTGCTCGGCCTGTCCGCGATCACGGTGCCGTGGGATACGCTGCTCACCTCGGTGGCCCTGTACATCGTCGTGCCGGTGATCCTCTCGCAGGCGCTGCGCAAGCTGTTGCTGCGCCGCGGCGTGGCGCATTTCCAGCGCGTGGTCCGGAGCCTGGGGCCGTACTCGATCACCGCGCTGCTGCTGACGCTGGTCCTGCTGTTTGCGTTCCAGGGCAAGGCCATCCTCGAGCAGCCGCTGGTCATTGCACTGCTGGCGGTGCCGATCCTGATCCAGGTCTTTTTCAACTCGGGGCTGGCCTACCTGCTCAACCGCAAGCTCGGCGTTGCGCATTGCGTTGCCGGTCCGTCCAGCCTGATCGGCGCCAGCAACTTCTTCGAGCTGGCCGTAGCCACCGCCATCAGCCTGTTCGGCTTCCAGTCCGGCGCGGCGCTTGCCACGGTGGTGGGTGTGCTGATCGAGGTGCCGGTCATGCTGCTGGTGGTGGCCATCGTCAACCGGTCGCAGCGCTGGTATGAGGCCGGGGCCCGCTAGGCAGCCAACCACGAGGCCAACCGTGGCGCGGCGTGCGGACCTTGCTTGCGCCGGTTTCATCACGCCGCGTCGCGTCCGGCCCACGGCGCTCCACCGGACATGCGTGCGATGACGCACAGACCAGAATCTGCCAGCCATTAATCTCGATGCCATGAACACGCCATCACTTCGAATGGCGTGCACCGGTCTCTCAGGAGCATCGGATGGATCGATTTTACTTGTTGGACGCCTCGTTCTGCCCGAGCGTCGACCAGGGTCGCACTCCCATTTACGTCAGCTCGCCCGAGCGCGCCGTGGCGTCGCAGATGACCGCATTCACCGCGGCGCTGCAAGCGTGTACCGGCCAGTCGTTCCATCGTTACGGCGCGCTGCACGATTACTCGGTACGGGAATACCAGACCTTCTGGCGCTGCTTCCTGCAGTGGTCACAGGGGCTGGCGTGGTCCGGCAGCCCCGAGCCGGTCTGCGTCGGCGACGATTGCGAGCATGCCCGCTTCTTCCCGAACCTGCTGCTGAACTATGCGGACAACCTGCTAGGGCTGGAAGTCGCGGGCCCGGACGCACCGGCGCTGACCGCCTGCCACGCCGATGGCCGGCGTGAACGCCTGACCCGCGGCGAACTGCGCGAGCGTGTCGCGCGCGCGGCACATGCCTTGTCGCAGCTGGGGCTACGCGAAGGCGACCGCGTGGTCGGCGTGATGCGCAACGACGCCGAGGCCATCGTCGCCGCGCTGGCGGTGACCGCGCTCGGCGCCACGCTGTCCACGGCCGCGGCCGAGATGAGCATCGAGACCCTGCTCGATCGCTTCGCGCCGCTGGCGCCGCGGCTGCTGCTCGCGCACACCGCGCAGCGCGCCTTCGACACCGGCGTCCCGCTGGCGGACAACGTCGCCGGCGTGGCTGCCGCGCTGCCTTCGCTGCAGGGCATCGTCCAGCTCGACGACGGCACCTTGCCGGACACCGTCAGCCTGCCGGTCCATGCGCTGGCGGACCTGATCGGCCGTGGCGATGCGGAGCAGTTTTCCTTCCAGCGCTTTCCGTTCAACCATCCGCTCTTCATCATGTTTTCGTCGGGCACCACCGGCAAGCCCAAGTGCATCGTGCACGGCGCCGGCGGCAGCCTGCTGGAGCACGTGAAGGAGCACCGGCTGCACTCCGACCTGCGGCCCGGCGACCGCATGTACTTCCACACCACCTGCGCGTGGATGATGTGGAACTGGCAACTGTCGGCGCTGGCGTCCGGGGTCGAGATCGTGACCTATGACGGCCCGATCGCCACGGTCGACGCGCTGTGGCGCCTGGTCGCGGACGAGCGCGTCACGGTGTTCGGCACCAGTCCCGCCTACCTGAAGATGTGCGAGGACGCCGGCCTGGTGCCCGGCCAGCAGTTCGACCTGGGCGCACTGCGCGCGCTGATGTCGACCGGATCGGTGCTGTTCGATGCGCAGTTCGAATGGGTGCGCGATCACGTCAAGGCGCTGCCGCTGCAGTCGATCTCCGGCGGGACCGACATCCTCGGCTGCTTCGTGCTGGGCAATCCAAACCTGCCGGTCTATGCGGGCGAAGCCCAGTGCAAGAGCCTGGCGCTCGATGTGCAGGCGTGGGAACACGGCGCGCCCACCAGCGGCATCGGCGAGCTGGTGTGCGCCAACCCGTTCCCGTCCCGCCCGCTGGGCTTCTATGGCGACGCGGACGGCCAGGGCTTCCACAAGGCCTACTTTTCGGCCAATGCCGGGGTCTGGACCCACGGCGACCGGATCGAGTTTCCGCCCGAAGGCACGGCGCGGCTGCATGGCCGGTCCGACGGCGTGCTCAATGTGCGCGGCGTCAATGTCGGGCCGGGCGAGATCTACCGGGTGCTGCGCGATATCCCCGAGATCCGCGAGGCGATGGTGGTCGAGCAGCGCGCGCGCACGGCACCACCGGACCGCACCCATGCGGAGCGGTACGACCAGCGCATGGTGCTGCTGCTGGTGTTGCAGGACGGCGTCGCGCTGACCGGCGCGCTGGCCGCGCGCGTGCGCCGCGACCTGGCGCGCCGCGCCTCGCCAACCCATGTGCCCGACCGCATCCTGGCCGTGCCGGCGCTGCCGGTCACGCACAACGGCAAGTTCTCCGAAGCGGCGGCGCGCAATGCGGTCAACGGACTGCCGGTGGGCAATACCGCGGCGTTGCGCAATCCGGACTGCCTCGACGCCATCCGCAGTCATCCGGGCCTGAACCTGGCCTCGCGCGAATTGCCCACCCCCGGCACGTCGCGCGAGCAGCTCGAACGCCATTTGCAGGCCCTGTGGGAGCGCTTGTTCGACTTCGCCCCGATCGGCCGCGACGACAACTTCTTCGACCTCGGCGGCCATTCGCTGCTGGCCGCGCGGTTGCTGGCGGACGTTCACCAGTCGACCGGCCGCACGATTCCGCTGGCGACGCTGCTGTTTGCGCCCACCATTGCCGGCCTGGCCGCGGCGATCGACGAAGCCGCGTCCCCGCGGCCTTCGCCCAACCTGGTGCCCGTGCGCAGCGGCACCGGCTCGCCGCTGTTCCTGGTGCACGGCGCGAGCGGCTCGGTAATGGAGTGCTGGGCCATGGTCAACGCGCTGCGCACCTCGCGCCCGGTCTATGGGCTGCAGGCGCGCGGCCTCGATGGCGAACAGCCGACGCAGCGGCGCGTCGAGGACATGGCGGCGAGCTACATCGAGCAGATCCGCACCTTGCAGCCGAGCGGTCCATACGCGCTGGCCGGCTATTCGTTCGGCGGGCTGGTCGTGTTCGAGATGGCGCAACAACTGACTCGCGCCGGCGAGCAGGTGGAGCTGCTGTGCCTGCTCGACACCTATGTCTGCGAGCATTTCCTGCCATGGCGCACCTGGATGCGCTACTGCTGGAACTATCCCGGCTGGCAGCTGCGCAAGCTGCGCGCGGTGCCGGCGGCACAGCGCGTGCGCTATCTGAAGTACGCGCTGCGCCGGGCCGCAGAAGGTGTCGGCATGCGCCGCGGCGGCATCACCTGCAAGCCCGACGCGTTTACCGACTCGCTGCCGCCCGCACTGCGGCTGGTGCGCGAGACCATGGTGCGCGCCATGACGACGTATCGACCGCGGCCGTACCACGCGGGCCCGGTGCTCTATCTGCGCGCCGCGGTCAGGCAGCAACAGCGCGGCGATCCGCTGTCGTTGTGGCGGCGCGTCGCGCTGGGCGGCCTGACCATCGCCGAGGTGCCCTGCAGCCATTTCGACCTGGTCGTCGAACCCAACCTGCAAGCGGTGGCGGCGATCCTGGACGAAGGGCTGGCGGGCGCGTGACGCCGCGGACATGGCACGGCATGCAGCATGATGGCCTTGCAGCACAGGGCGCGGGAGCTACCGCGCCGCTCGTGCTGCCGCAACCGGAGCGCCTCGCGTTGCCGGCCGGCGCGGTACAGGTATGGAGGCTGGATGACGCGCAGGTCGATCCGGCATGCACGCGGCTGGCCCAGACGCTTGCGCCGGACGAGCGCGCACGCGCCCTGGCCTACCGGCACGCCAGGCATTGCAATGGCTATATCGCCCGGCGCGGGCTGCTGCGCTGGCTGGTCGGCGGCTATCTGCACTGCCGGCCCGAGGCGCTGCGCTTCACGGTGTCGGCCTTCGGCAAGCCGGTGCTGCAATGGCCGCAGGCAAGGCTCGCTTTCAGCGTGTCCCACACCGACGGCCTGGCGCTGCTGGCCTTCGCCCGGGATTGCCGCGTCGGCGTGGACGTGGAGCGGCGTGCCGGTGGCCTGGACATTGCAGAGATCCCGGGATTTGGACGCGGCATATTTTCCGCGCAGGAAGCGCAGCTCCTCGCGCGCGCGCGGCCCGCGTCGGCCGACGCGCTGCTGGGCATCTGGACGCGCAAGGAAGCGCTGCTGAAAGCGCTCGGCACCGGCCTCTCGGCCGATCCCACCGCGTACACGACGGAAGACGACTGGCGGCGCGGCGCGGGCCATTGGCTGGCTTCGCACCTCGGCACCCCCATATCCGGCTGGACCTGCCTGGACCTGGATGCCGGTGCCGGGTTCCGGGCGGCGCTGGCCGTATCGCTGCCGGACGCAAGTGTCACGTGGCACCGCTGCTGACCAGTCCTGCGGCTCGGCAAGGGTCGGGCCACGTAACGCGTTACGTTACACGTAACGCCTGCCGCCCTGATGCCAGCCATGCGCGCGGGCCGGTCCGCATGGGCCGTCCTGCCGCAAACCCGCGGCCCGCCTGGGTCGCGGCGCTGACCGGGAGCGCACGCCCGGGGCCCGCCGGAGTTGGCATCCCCTTTGCTGATTCCGGTGAAAGGCGTTGGCCACGAAGCCAATGCCGGACCAACCGGAGCAAGGAATGAGCTGGACTAACCGTGGAACGCCGGCCTCGACGCAGGTGCTGGAGTACGGCGGCGAGGCACATGCCGTGGTCATCGACGACATGCCGATGTACCGGCACGGCATCACGCGCCTGCTTGGCGAGATGCCAGGCATCGGCCGGGTGGAACCGGTGGAGACCGAGGCCCTGGCGGCGCGCAACCTGCGCTTGCCGGCGCCGGCGCTGCTGGTGTTCGGCATGCCGCCGGACCTGGCCGAGGGCTGGAACCAGCTGCGGCTGGCCAGCCGGGTGCTGCGGCCGCGGCGCCTGCTGCTGATCTCGGACAATATGTGGCTGCGCCTGCCGCCCGGCCTGGACCCGCGCTTTGCCCGCACCCTGTGCCGCTCGGCATCGTCGGCAACGATCGAACGGGACGTGCGCGCGCTGCTGGACCTGCCGCTCGCCGCGCCAGCCCGGCCGGAGCCGGACGCGGTGCCCGCCGGCTTCCGGCGTCCCTTTCACGCGTTCGCATAAGCCGGCGCTAGTCGGACCTATCGCGCCGGCGAGATCCTGTGCACCTGCGCCGTGGCACCGCCGCGGCGCGCGAACGTGCCGGCGTTCTCGTTCTCGCCGTAAAAGAAGGTCGGAGCGGGAGCGAGATGCCTCAGGAACGGCTGGAACTCGCGGCTGCCGATGCAGATCTTGGACCGTTCCGAGGCCGCGCCCAGCAGCACCTCGCGTGCCGCGTGGTCGGCCCGGTCCATGCCCACGGCGCGTGCGCGCTGGTCGGTCAGGTCATCGTCGACCAGCACATAGCGCCCCGGCAGCAGGTGCGACAGCATGAAATCGCTCAGCGCTTCCTGGACCGATATCGACAGGCCGAACAGGCGCCGGGGCATGTTGGCGGGATTGATGCCGCCCCAGTCATAGGTGCCGCCGTCGCGGTTGCGGCGCGGGTTCACGGTGAATTTCGACGACATCGTTCCGATCGCCATGACGTGCACATCGGCGAGCGAGCGCAGCAGGGAATACTGCGCCTCGTGCACAGCCAGCAAACCCGGCGCATTGGCGTAAAGGCCGCCATCGACGAACTGGTTGTGGTTGAACGTGTAGCGCGCGAAGTAGGCCGGCGCGGCACTGGTCGCCATTGCGATATCCGCGATGCGGAACTTGTGGTCGCGCTTGAAATTGACGTGGTGCGGCGTCTTGAATATCTGCGGCCGCCCGGTGGAATAATTGATCGCGGGAATGACTACCCGGTGCGCGCAGGCGCCGAGCAGGCGTTCGCCGAACAGATGCTCGGCGCAGAGCAGTTCCAGCAGCCGGCGCGACCCGAACGGCGCGCGCCAGATGCCGGCAAGCGACCAGCGCCGCTGGAAGATCTGCTCGCCATGCCGCGTCAGCAGGTCGACGATGCGGCTTGCCGGCAGCTCCAGCGCCAGGGCCAGTGCGATGACCCCGCCGATCGAAGTCCCGGCGATCAGGTCGAACCGGGTCGCAATCGGGGCCCCGATCTCCTCCTCGAAATCGGCAAGCAGCCTGGCCGTGTACAGCCCGCGAAAGCCGCCGCCCGAGAGCGCGAGAATCTGAAACCGGTCCGGAGCCGACTCGTCCAAGGATTCCCCCCCGCTGCCGTATGAACTGTCGCCGCACGGCCGCAAACCTTTGTGAGGTCGCGTGGCAATGCAGCATCCATACTAGGCGACGGCAGCGTGTTTTTACAGAAACGCCGTGGGCGATGTAGCCCCATCATGCAGGCATTTAGATGGCATTTCATTCTGATTTGCACGACGGCACTGTCATGCGCCATCGGGTCCGCTCCGGCCGCGTCGCGCCGCGAACGCCAGGCCTGGCATGCGAGACCATCCATGCGATGATGGGCAGGTCCCGGCCAGCCTAGCCCCCCATGCCCGACCGCATTCCCCGCTCGTCCCCGGTGCAACGCGCGCTCTCCATCCTGCGCGCGCTTTCCGATCCACAGGTGCGGCGCCTTTCCGATGTCGCGCGCGCCACCGGACTCGACCCGGCAACGACATCGCGCCTGCTGGAAATGCTGGTCGCGGAAGGGTTCGCCACGCGCGATGCCCAGCGGCGCTTCGGCATCGGCGCCGAAGTCTTCCAGCTTGCCGACGTGGCCCAGCGCCGCGTTGACCTGCGCGCGCTGGCCCGGCATAGCCTGGAACGGCTGGTGGAGGAATTCGAGGACACCGCCGTGCTGACGGAAGCCAGCCGCGGCGAATCGGTCTGCACGCAGATCGAGCTCGGCACCTTCGCGATCCGCGCCAACTATGTCGAGGTCGGTACGCGCCGGCCGCTGGGCGTGGGCGCGGGCAGCATGGCGGTCCTGGCCTGGTTGCCGCCGACAGAGCGGGCCAGGCGGTTGCAGCAGACCTCGCGCCGGCTCGCGGCCTATCCGCGGCTGACGCCGGAACTGATCGCCAGGGAGGCGGAAGCCGCGCGCGAGCGCGGCCATGTGATGTTCCTCGACTGGGTGGTCGAGCACATGGGTGGCATCGCGGTGCCGATTCTCGACTACGAAGGCCAGCCGCTCGGCGCGCTCAGCATTGCCGCGCTGAGCGAGCGGCTGCGCGCGCGCGAAGCCCGTCTTGCCAGGCGCCTGAAGGATGAAGCGCGCCGCATCAGCAGCGCCTGGACCCGGCGCGCCGGACCGCGCTAGCGCTTCAGGCCGCCGGCCCGCGCAGCAGGCCGGCGAGCGCATCGGGAAGGTCCAGTTCGAAGCGCAGCACCGCGCTGGCCAGCGCCTTGCCGTAATTGTCGAGCGCCAGGCTGCGCGATACGCCGCCGCCCAGCGCGCCGTGCGCGACAAAGTTCAGCACCTGCAGGCCGTCGACGGCATAGCGCTCCACCTCTCCCGTAATCACGCCGCCGAACAGTGCCTTGAACGCCGACGCGGTGAGCTGCGCTTTCAGGTAGGGATAGAACGCCGGGTCATAGGCGATCACGGCCGTATTCGAGGTGTTGCCCTTGTCGCCCGACCGGGTATGCGCGACGCGCCGCAAGCAAACGATCATGGCTGGCCCTCAGAGAAAGTGGATGCGGGACTCGACCTGCGCGCGCGGCACCAGGGCCGACCACACGCCGATGATCTCGCGCGTGCGGTCCTGGTGCGGCACGCGCTTGCCGGTCGACGCCAGTCCGCAGACCGCCATGCTGTCGATCTCGCGGCCGACCTTGGCGGCCTCTTCGCGCGTGCGGGTGCGCGCGGCCACGCGCACGGCAATCTCGTTCGGCTCGCACGGTGGCATCGGCGACGCCGCGCCATGGATGGCGTTGACGCCGAGGAAGTCGATGCGCAGTTCTTCCGCCTGCAGGTTCGCCAGCGCAAAGCGCTGCTCCAGGATGACGCGCGCCAGCTCGGCCTTGGCCAGGCAGCCGGGCCCGGCATAGAAGAACATGTCCTCGCCGATAAAGCCCTCGGTGCAGCCCAGCGACACCTTCAGCGTGCCGGTGCGCGGCGCGCCGCGTACGCCGCCGATGCGCACCTGGTCCGGCCCGACCTGCTCGAGCACGGCGGTGGTGAAATCCACCACCACGTCCGGCGTGATATAGCGGGCCGGGTCATGCACCTCGTAGAACATCTGCTCCTTGATGGTCTGCAGGTCGATGCGGCCACCGGTGCCGGCCACCTTGCCGATCACCGCATTGCCGCGCGCATCGACCTCGGCGATGGGAAACGCCAGGTTCCAGGGCTCGGGCACATCCTTGTAGCCGGGATCGCCGAAGTACCCGCCCGTTGCCTGCGCACCGCATTCCAGCAGATGGCCGATGGCGCTGCCGCGCGCCAGCAGGTCCACGTCGCGCGCATAGTCCCAGCCAAAGGCATGGATCATCGGCGCCAGGAACAGCGACGGGTCTGCCACGCGACCCGTCACGACGATCTGCGCGCCCTGCTCCAGCGCCCTGACGATGGGCAGCGCGCCCTCGTAGGGCTCGGCGGAAATCAGCGTGCCGCGCAGCGACGCGACCGGCGCCCCGCTCTCGAGCAGCGCCAGGTCCTGGCCGCAGATCGTCGGCGTGAGGTCAGTGGTGGTGATGGCGGCGATGCGGGGCCTCGGCAGCCCCAGTTCCTCGCAGATCTCTGCGATGCGGCGGGCCGCGCCAAGCGGATGGATCCAGCCCTGGTTGCTGATGATGCGCGTGCCATTGGCCAGGCAATGCGGCAGCACCGCGCGCATGCGCTCGTCCAGGTAGGTGTCGTAGCCGGCGAAGGTGGGATCGCGCCGCTTGCGCACTTGCGCCGCCGAGACTGTCGCCTCGGCCATGGTTTCGAAGCACAGATAGTCGAGCCGGCCCAGGCGCGCGCTGAGGGCGGCCGGTTCGACGCGGTCGCCCCACCAGCCGGAGCCGGAGCCGACGCGCAGCGTGGTCTTGGTCATTGGCATTGTCAGGAAGTCGGAGGACACCCTTACTGGGGCTGGATACCGGCCTGGCGGATCACGCGCGACCACTTGTCGTGGTCCGCGCGGATAATGGCCGCGAAGGCAGCCGGGTTGTCGCCGCCCGGCATGGCACCGAGCTGCTCGATGCGCTGGCGCACCGCCGGCTCGGCCAGCACGCCGGCCGCCGCCTTCTGCAGCCGCGCGACGATCTCCGGTGGCGTGCCGGCCGGCGCGAGCAGGCCAAACCAGGAATTCACCACGTAGCCCGGCAGGCCGGATTCCTGCACCGTCGGCACGTCAGGCAACACGGGCGAGCGCTGCGGGCTGGTCACGGCGAGGGCCCTGACCTTGCCCGCCCGGATCTGCGCCAGCGCTGAAGGCAGGTTGTCGAACATCAGCTCGACCTGCCCGGCCAGCAGGTCCGTCATCGCGGGCGCCGCGCCCTTGTACGGCACATGCTGAATCCTGATGCCGGCCATGCTGGCAAGCAGTTCGCCTGACAGGTGCGGCGAGCCGCCAGCGCTGGTCGACGCGTAGTTGATGCGACCGGGCTCCTTCCTGGCCAGCGCGATCACGTCCGCCACCGATCGCACCGGCTGCGCCGCATTGGTCAGCAGCACATTGGGCGAGTTGGCGACCAGCGTCACCGGCGCGAAGTCCCTGGCGGCGTCGTAGGGCATGCGCGCATACAGGTAGGCGTTGGTTACCTGCGTGCCAAGCGTGCCCATCAGCAGCGTATAGCCGTCGGGCGCGGCGCGCGCCACCGCTTCCGCACCGAGGTTGCCGCCCGCCCCGGGACGGTTCTCCACCACGACACCCTGTCCGAGCACCTCGCCGAGCCGGGCACCGACCACCCGCGCCAGGATATCGGTGGTACCGCCGGGCGTGAACGGCACCACCAGCCGCAATGGCCGCGCCGGATATTCCGCCGCGCCTGCCGCCGGCGCCCATGGCAGGCAACACACCGCAACCACCAGCGCCAGCCGGCGCAGTCCTTTGGTCCGCATTGCTGTCTCCTCGCACTGCGCCGCAGCGCCAGCGCAGTTTCGCCTGATGAAGGTCTTGTGCGAGCGATGTTAGGCAGCCGGCGAAAATGCCGTCAAACTTTTGCAGCTTATTTTCATTGAATGAAAATCCGCGATCCGGAACCGAAGCGTCGAGGTGGCACCGATGCGCTCCACCGCGAATCCAGCCGGCCCGAGGTGACGCCCGCGCCGCAGCGGCAGGCAGCGATTTTTCTAAGCTCGCCGCCCAAAAAGTTTCACTTCCGCTCTAAATCGCAAGCTGTAACCATGCACCCAACTCTGTCCCCGGCCCGCATGGATGGGGAACGCGCGCGGCGGTGGCATCGCCGTTTCCCAAATCACGCGAGCGACGGATGACATGGTGTTCTTGCTGATGCGGCGGCTTCCCGTGCTGGCCATCCTGCTGTGGCTTGGCATCGCCGCGGCCCGGGCAGCGCCGGATCCCGTCGCCGACGCCGAGGTCGCGCCGGTCGAAGTCCGCCTGATGAACCGCCCGATCATGGTGCTGCGTGCAACGCTGGCCGGTGTCACGCCTGAAGTGCGCGCCCGGCGCGCGCGCGACCGCTTCGAAGCCATGACCCCGTCGGACCTGCGCCAGCCCGTGCGCACCAGCCCTGGCGAGCTTGCCGGCCAGCGTGGCGAAGCCATCTATATCGGCGAGCGGCTGCTGCTGGCCGTGGTCGAAGGCGACCTCGATCCCGAGGACAAGGCCGCCTCGCTCGAGACGCTGGTCCGCCAGACGGTCGACAATGTCGGCCAGGCCGTCGCTGCGCGCCGCCAGCAACAGCACTGGCCCACGCTGATTCGCGGCGCCTTGCGCACGGGCGGCGCGCTGGCGGTCGCGGTCTTGCTGGTCTGGGGGTTGACCAAAACCCGGCGCTTGCTGGGGCGCGTGGTGGACGCCTCGCTGCAGCGGCACCTGAAGGCGCGCACCGCCAACGGCTTCGACTGGACCGCCGCGCTCTACCAGCTGACCGACCGCATCGTGCGCATCCTGGCGGTGGCGCTGTTCGCGCTGGTCGCCTTTGTCTGGCTGGAATTCTCGCTGCTGCAGTTTCCGCTGACCCACCCGCTCGGCGCGCGCATGGGTGCATACCTGTGGCGGCTGCTGGAAGGCATCGGCGGCGCCGTGGTCGGCGCCATCCCAGGCCTGCTGGTGGTCGCCATCATCCTGTTCATCACGCGTGGCGTGCAGGTCGTGGTCTCGAGCGTGTTCACGGCCACCGAGCGTGGCAACCTCACGGTGCCGGGCCTGCATCCGGAGACGGTGCCGGCGACACGCCGCCTGGCCGCGGTACTGGTGTGGGCGCTTGGCTTCACCTTTGCCTACCCGTACATTCCGGGATCGCAGAGCGATGTGTTCAAGGGCGTGTCCGTGCTGCTCGGTTTTATGCTGACGCTGGGCTCGGCCAATGTCGTGAACCAGCTGATGAGCGGCATGGTGCTGGTGTATGCCCGCGCGCTGCGCGTGGGCGACATGGTCAGCATCGGCGATACGGTGGGATGGGTCGAGAACCTGGGTCCGCTTTCCGTCAGACTGGTCAACCTGCGGCAGGAACAGGTCACGCTGCCGAACGCGGTGGTGGTCGGCAGCGCCGTGCACAACTATTCGCGCTCCGGGGACATCAACCAGGGCAGCGCCGCGCTGTTGTCGTCGGCGGTGACGATCGGCTATGACACGCCCTGGCGCCAGGTCCATGCGATGCTGCTCAATGCCGCGCGCCAGGTGCCCGGGCTGGACCCGGCAACGGCACCCTTCGTGCTGCAGCGCGGGCTGTCGGACTTCTACGTCGAGTACGAGCTGTTCTTCGCCATCGAAGACCCGCGCCGCCGCTTCTTCGCCCTGTCCACGCTGCATGCCGCGATCCAGGACGAGTTCAATCGCCACAACGTGCAGATCATGTCGCCGCATTTCGTGCTGCAGCCGAAGGAACCGGTGATGGTGCCGACCGAGCAATGGCATGCGCCCCCCGCCACGCCGGCCACACATCAGCGCGGCGAGGGCTGAAGCGCCTGCGCGCGGGGACACGCAATCATCGTTGACGATTCACGCAAGCTTAATGAGCTTATAAGCTGCGCTAATCAGTTCGGCACGTCAAACTTGACGACAATGATGGCTTTATCAACAAGCCGAGAATCCAGGCTTATTGGCATGACGCCATGGTCTTCACAAGGAGTTCCCCCATGACAAGATTCCAGGTCAATGGCCAGCCCCGGGACGTCGACGTACCCGACGAGATGCCGCTGCTGTGGGCATTGCGCGATGAGCTTGGCATGACCGGCACCAAGTTCGGCTGCGGCATGGCGCTGTGCGGCGCCTGCACCGTGCATGTGGACGGCACCGCGATCCGGGCCTGCGTGACGCCGGTCTCCGCCGTGGCGGGACGAGCCGTCGCGACCATCGAAGGCATGGAAGGCGACCGCGTGGGCCAGGCGGTGCAGCAGGCGTGGATCCAGCATAACGTAGCCCAATGCGGCTACTGCCAGGCCGGGCAGATCATGACCGCGGTGAGCCTGCTCAAGACCACCCCGGCGCCGACCGACCGGCAGATCGACGAGGCCATGAGCGGCAATATCTGCCGCTGCGGCACCTATCCGCGCATTCGCGCCGCGATCCGGCAGGCGGCCAGCCGCCTGGCACAGGGGGGCAAGTAAATGGACAACATCGCCCGACTGTCCCGCCGCGGATTCCTGCGCGGCAGCCTCGGCCTGATGACGCTGGCCGTGACCACCGGTGGCCTGGTCACCGTCGCCCGCGCCGCGGATCCAGCGCCAAAGAAGTTCGGCGCCGACTCCATGCCCGGCAGCACCGTCGACAATCCGCTGGCGTTCGTCTCGATCGCCGCCGACGGTACCGTCACGATCGTGGCCCATCGCGCCGAGATGGGCACCGGCGTGCGCACCAGCCTGCCGATGGTGGTGGCCGACGAGATGGAGGCGCGCTGGGATCGCGTCAAGGTGGTCCAGGCCGAGGCCGACGAGACCCGCTACGGCAACCAGAACGTCGACGGCTCGCGCAGCGTGCGGCATTTCCTGATGCCGATGCGGCGTGTCGGTGCCGCGGCGCGCCAGATGCTGGAGGCCGCTGCGGCGGCGCGCTGGTCGGTGCCGGTGTCCGAGGTCCGCGCCGTGCAGCATGAAGTCGTGCACCAGCCCAGCGGACGCCGCCTGGGCTTTGGCGAGCTGGCGGCCGACGCAGCGCGCCAGCCGGTGCCGAAGGGCGATGCGCTCCGGCTCAAGCCCCGCACCGAATTCCGCTATATCGGCAAGAACGCGGTACGGCCGGTCGACCAGGAAGCCATCGGCTCGGGCCGCGCCGTCTATGGCATGGACCTGCGCCTGCCCGGCATGGTGTACGCGGTGGTGGCACGCCCGCCCGTGGTGGGCGGCAAGCTGCGCCGGCTGGACAGCCGCAAGGCGCTGGCGTTGCCAGGCGTATTGAAGGTGGTGGAGATTCCGGCCTTCCAGGGCGCGCCGGCGTTCCAGCCGCTGGGCGGCGTGGCGGTGGTCGCGCGCAACACCTGGTCGGCCATGCAGGGCCGCGCCGCGCTGGAGATCGAATGGGACGACGGCCCCAACGGCAGCTATGACTCCACCGTGTATCGCCGCACGCTCGAGGCGGCTTCGCGCGCGCCGGGCAAGGCGATGCGCAACCAGGGCGATGCGCAGCAGGTTTGGAACAAGGCGCCGCCCGCCGAGCGCCTTGCCGCCGACTACTACGTGCCGCACCTGGCCCATGCGTCGATGGAACCGCCCGTGGCCACCGTGCGCATTCGCGGCGGCAGCGCCGAGGTCTGGACCTCGATCCAGAACCCGGTTGCCGCACAGACTGCCGTGGCCAAGCGCCTCGAGCTCAAGCCCGGCAATGTCAGGGTCAACGTGCTGCTGCTGGGCGGCGGCTTTGGCCGCAAGTCCAAGCCCGACTTTGTCGACGAGGCCGCCATCGTCGCGCAGGCGATGCCCGAGGGCACGCCGGTCAAGCTGGTATGGACCCGCGACGACGACATCCACCACGACTACCTGCACACCGTCTCGGCCGAGCGGCTGGAGGCCGTCATCGACAGGCAGGGCCAGGTAAAGTCCTGGCTGCACCGCAGCGCCGCGCCGACCATCGCCTCGCTCTTCACCGAGGGCGCGAAAGGCCAGCAGATGTTCGAGTCGGCCATGTCGGCGATCAACATGCCCTACCGCATCGACAACGTGCGCGTGGAAACCGCCGAAGTGCCGGCGCATGCGCGCATCGGCTGGTTCCGCTCGGTGGCCAATATTCCGCATGCGTTCGCGGCGCAGTGCTTTATCGCCGAGCTGGCGCACCGCGCCGGCAAGGACCACCGGCAGTTTGCGCTCGACCTGATCGGGCCCGCGCGCAAGATCGACCCCGGCACGCTGGCCGATACCTGGAACTACACCGAATCGCCCGAACGCTATCCGTATGACACGGGGCGCCTGCGCGGCGTGATCGAGGCCGCCACCCGCGGCGCGGGCTGGGGCCGCAAGCTGCCCAGGGGCCACGGGCTGGGCATGGCTTTTTGCTACAGCTTCATGAGCTACACCGCCACCGTGGTCGAGGTGGCGGTCGACGCGAAGGGCGAGGTGCGCGTGGTGTCAGTCGACATGGCGATGGACTGCGGCCCGCAGATCCATCCCGACCGCATCCGCGCGCAGATGGAAGGTGGCGCCATCATGGGCCTGAGCCTGGCGCTGGCCAGCGAGATCACCTTCGACAAGGGCCGCGTGATGCAGAGCAACTTCCACGACTACGAAGTGCTGCGCCATCATGCGTCACCGCGCGTGATCCGCACCCACCTGGTCAACGACAACCACGACCTGCCACCGGGCGGCGTGGGCGAGCCGCCGGTGCCGCCGGTCGCGCCCGCGCTGTGCAATGCGATTTTCGCCGCCACCGGCAAGCGCGTGCGCAGCCTGCCGGTGCGCAAGGTGGCATAGGCAAGGCGCGCCGCGACCGTGGTCGCGGCGCCTTTCAAGCAAGCGCGTCAGGCAGCCCGCGCGGCTTCGGCGCGCGCGGTCAGCCAGGTCAGCAACGCAGCGATCCCCAGCAGCGCAGCACTGGCGACGAAGGTGCTTTGATAACCGCTGCGGTCAAACAGCAGGCCACCCACGGTGGAGCCCAGCGCGATGGCAAGCTGGACCACCGCCACCAATAGGCCACCGCCGGCTTCGGCATTATTCGGGAAGGTCCTGGCGATCCAGGCCCACCAGCCTACCGGCGCCGCCGTGGCAACGAAGCCCCACAGCCCCAGCAACGCAACCGCAGCGGCAGTCTTGGCGCCGAATGCGACCAGTGCCAGCGCAATCGCCGCCATCACTACCGGTATGGCAATCATCGTCGCGTAGAAGCCGCGCCTGAACACCGCGCCGATGGCCATGGTGCCGATGAAACCCGTAACCCCGATCACCAGCAGGATCAGCGACAGCGACGACACATTGACCCGCGTCACCGTCTCGAGAAACGGCCGCACGTAGGTGAACAGCGTGAACTGCCCCATGAAGAACACGCTGGCACCGAGCATGCCCAGCACCACCAGTGGCTGGCGCAACAGTCGCAAGCCGTTGGACGAGCCGTCGAGGGAGCCGTTGGGGGAGCCGCTGCCGCGCGCTGCCACCGGCATCGCCTGCAGGCTGATCCACTGCCACGCAAAAGCGACCAGCGCCACCGGCACCAGGCAGAAGAACGCGCCGCGCCAGCCGATCACCGCGCCCAGGTAGCTGCCCAGCGGCGCCGCCACCACCGTGGCCAGCGCGTTGCCGCCGTTGAAGATCGCCAGCGCGCGCGGCACCTGGCCGGGCGGAACCAGCCGCATCGCCGTTGCCGCCGACATCGACCAGAAGCCGCCCACCACTATGCCGATCAGCGCACGGCCCGCCATGTAGGCAAGGTAGTTGGGCGCGAGCGCAATCACCGCGCCGGAAACCGCCATCAGCGCTGTCAGCCCCAGCAGCAGCGTCTTGCGGTCCATGCTGCCGGCCAGCGCGGAGATAAACAGGCTGGTCACCACGGCAAAGGCGCCGGAGATCGCGATCCCCTTGCCCGCCAGGCCTTCGGTGACATGCAGGTCGGCGGCCATGGGCGTCAGCAGGCTGACCGGCATGAATTCCGAGGCGATCAGCGCAAACACGCACAGTGTCATCGCAAAGACGCCGCTCCAGTGGGCGGGTTGGCGGTCGGCATCGTGCGCGGGGAGTGTCGCGCCCACGGGGGCGTCACAGAGTGGGGTTGTCATGCAGTTCAGGGAGCTCTGGAGGCGCGCACGACGCCCCCGCAGCTCCGTTATCGTCCGGAGCGGCGTGGCCTGAGCGCGGTGTGTGGAAAAAAGTGCCGGAAGCAGCAATGGCGAGGCCGGGTGCCCGGCCTCAGCTTCCCACCCATCTTCGCGCGTGGAGGGGCCAATGACTAGCTAATGAGTACTTAAAGAGGTTATAAGTAACACTAATCAATATGCCGATGGAGACCGACGCATGGTCCGACGCAATCTCAACGACCTGCTGGCTTTCGTGACGGTCGCGCGCGAAGGCAGCTTTACGCGGGCCGCCGCGTCGCTGGGGGTAACACAGTCAGCGCTGAGCCAGGCCGTGCGCGGCCTCGAGGAACGGCTGCGGATCCGGCTGCTGACGCGCACCACGCGCAGCGTCTCGCCCACCGCGGCGGGCGAACGGCTGATGCAGGCCATCGGCCACCGCTTCGACGAAATCGAGGCCGAGCTCGATGCCCTGACCGCCTTGCGCGACAAGCCCGCCGGCACGGTCCGCATCACCTGCGGCGACAACGTGCTGCACACCATCCTGCTGCCACGGCTCACGCCGCTGCTGCACGAATACCCGGACATCAAGCTGGAGTTCGACGTCAACTACGGCTTCCGCGACATCGTGGCGGACCGCTTCGACGCCGGCGTGCGCCTGGGCAACACCATCGACAAGGACATGATCGCCGTGCCCATCGGCCCGCCGCTACGCATGGCGGTGGTGGCGTCGCCCGCCTACTTCGCGGCCAATCCGCCGCCCAAGACCCCGCAAGACCTGATGGCGCACCGCTGCATCAACCAGCGCATGCCCACCTCCGGCGGGCTCTACGTCTGGGACTTCGAGCGGCGCGGCCGCCAGGTGAACGTGCGTGTGGACGGGCCGCTGATCTTCAATACCACGCAGCCGCAGGTCGATGCAGCACTTGCCGGGTTGGGGATCACGCTGCTGCCCGAGGATGAGCTGATGCAGCATATCGAAGCCGGCCGGCTGGTGCGCGTGCTGGAGGACTGGTGTCCGAAGTTCGATGGCTATCACCTTTACTACCCGAGCAGGCGGCAGCCGTCGCCGGCGTTTGCGTTGGTGGTGCAGGTGTTGCGGGGGTAGGGGGGATGTGCTGACGCTTACAGAGGCTTCTCTTTTAGTTGACCCTGCCGGCAATCCACCGGGCCTTCTTCAGTTCTTGGCGCCAGCACCTTTCATACTTCTGGCAACCCACATTCCGCCCCAACAAAAAACCAAGGCTCACCACTTTGTTCTCGAGCGGCAGGACCAATGTATAACATTGCCCCCCAACCGGCATGTTCACGCCGTTTGGATTCCAGGCACATAGGTGAAATGCTTCGAAGGCACGCCGTCCCGAGAGCGAAATCTCACGCACAGTCTCGGTGGCGCCCCCAATCCGCAGAATGCCATTGACATCAAGCCAGTAAGGCACCACTCCTCGGCCGATCGATTGGCAAACCGCAATGGTTTTGCGGCAAACGGTCCCGGTGTCTGATTCGTTGCCTCCTAGCGCGCGCCGTCTTGTCAGCACGATATCGAACAACGCGCCACTATGCTCGGCATCGGACCCAGCAGCCGATATGCTTTCGGCAACCCTCGTATAGTCCCGAGTTGGCACCTCTATTTGGATCGAGTCTCCAGTGAACATGACTACATCTGGTAACGCGCTAGCATTGCCGAGCCCCATCGTCAGCAATAGCGTCAGAGCAACCATCCTCCTCATTCATTCACCTCATCGCCAATGACACAATAGATTCTCTCCGCATGGAGCGCTCGCGCCCACTACTCTTACAGCTTGCTTGGCTGCCGCTTCCGGGAATTCTGCGATGAGATTCTTGTCATTTCCCGTACACCCAACGCTGGCGAAAATACCCGCCGCCTTCGCGTCGGGTGCTTGTTGCGAGCCGGACACCGGCAACGCGTAGAGCTGCAGCGTCGTCATCGGTCATTACCGGAAAAATAAACGGATCGTCGGCGTCGGCGACTGGCGCGCCGGCTTTGATCGCCTCGACCTCTTGGTCCGCGCGGGCGGGATTCAGCTGATACATCCGTTGCTCGAAGCTATCCAGCGACCGGCCCTGCGCCAGTTTCCTGCACATCTGCTGAAAGGCTTCTTCCTGATCGAACCTCGTAATGGCCCCCGCAAGATAGAACCCGGCAAAGGAATCGTGCACATAGTCTTCCAGCAGCACGTCTTCACCCTGTTGCGACAACGCTCCCGAGTGCGACTGGCTACGGAATATGTCCAGGGCCCAACGTTCCCAAGGGTTCAAAGGCAGCCCAGCTTCGGCGTAGATTACCGGGAGCTGGTTGCCACCCGCCCGCTCCTGGGGCGAAAGTGCCAGTCCGCCGCGGTCGGTTCGCATCGCATTGGGCGAGTCGCGCAACTCTAGAAGATGCACATCCCATTTCATGCTCGATTCGGACTCTTCCAGATCCTGCTTTTCCTGTTGATCCGTCGCTGCAGCTGAAATCGCCTTATCGCCTCGATAGGCTATCCGCGAACGCCATCCGTAGTAGAGGCCCATATGCTTGCGCACCAGAGCCTCATAGTCGGTGCAGTCTCCGGCCTGCAAGGTCCGCAAGTAGTTGGTGAAGGCGGACATCAGGGCGGGGTCGACCTCAAAGTCGTCGCGCACCACTTGCTTCATCTTATCTAGGCGAGCTAGCGGGACTCCGGCAACGAGAGCGGCGCGATACATATGCAGGAGTGGAACTTGCGACAGCAGCGCAGCGTAGCCATTGCGCGAACGGCCTTGATTACCGGGCGCGTAGCCGCCACCGACATCGGAATGCACCCCCGGAAACATCCACTCCTCGACATTGCCGCCCACGACCCGTGTCACGGGGAAGTTCATTCGCACCTCATGTGCTGCGATGATGTGCACGGTCTTCTTTACCAAATCCGGCAGCGGTTTGAGAATCTCGGCCGCCCAGCTTGCATGACCGCTAGCCATCCATATACCGAATTGCTCGTGCAGGGATGCAGGTGGCCCCACGGATGCCACCGAGTCAAACAGACCAAGGAATTTGATTTCGGTGTCGATGCCGGCAAACTTCCCGTTCCGCAATGCGTCCTGATACCAGTAGCAGAAGGCCCGCGCTTCCACTGCGCCGCGAGAGAACCCGAATACCGACAAGGTGACCAGCGGGACGGTGGGTAGCCGCTTTGCAATCAGGCGCTCACGCAAAGTCTGCGACAAGCGATCGGTCAGGGGCTTGAACCAGTCGCGTCGCAGGATGGGGGGATCTTCTGGATCCGGCCTGCGGTTGAAGTTGACCTTTTGTTCGTAGTCACGAATCAAACCGGACATCTCTTCGTTGGAGTACAGAGGAAAATCATCGTAGACAGCACGGTGCACTGCGTTATAGACCTGCAGCACCGCCCACAAGATGCGCGCCTGGCCACCCTTGGCGAATGCCTTGCCATCCTCCGTCTCCTGTTCTTCGCCGACTTCGGGAAAAGGTGTACCCACGCCCGGCATGTAGTATCGGAAGTACTGATTGCTAGTCTCCGGACGGTTATCAAGTGCGGGAGGATAAGCCAAATACAACCTAACAACGTTGCTGTGCGAGCGGACCGGCGGGGGTCTCCAGCGACGATTCAAGTGATAGTCCCTCTCCATGTTGTTATTGGTCCCATCGAAAAACAATCCGACATTCACAACGTTGTGGCAGTTCGGAGGAGCGCCGTATTTGAAATGTAGGCAGGACGGGCGATGATCGTCCAGGTAGGTCTCCTCCTCTGATGTCAACTGGCAGTGCTCCGTTGCTGGCGAATAGCTGGTATCCAAGCGCGGAGTTTTGACAGGCTGTTTCATTGACGCACGCCTCCACGTCGTTCACCAGGATCTACCGGGCGCGGGATGGGGTGTTGGCTGCTTCCCGGCCCCGCCCGGGACACCACCACCCTAATCTGATCGTTCGGGAAGAAGTGCACATAGACATCACCCGGCTCGGTGTAAGGATCGACCGGCACGGCTTTCCTGGTTTTCCAGTTGTGCTTGCTGCCGTCGTCGAGGGTCAGGTCGTAATCGATATCGACAGTCAGGCCGGGACGGTATAGCCTGGGTAGGCGAACACAACAGGTGCCAGCGATATCTCCGCCGTAGGCACCGGCGTTTGCGCCAAACGCACCATTTACCTGGAATCCATAAAGATACTGGCTTGTGTGGTTGACCGGGCCGATTGATGCATTGAAGTAGTCCTTGTTCTTGTCTTTGGTAGACAGGTCGCTGGAAGCGCAAGCTGTCAGCGCGGCCATCGCCAGGTTGGTAATAATCACGGTAAGTCGCATCATGGGGATATGCCCTTCGGTTGCGGTCAATCGACGCTCAGGCCGGGGCGATATACCTTTGGCAAACGCACGCAACAACTGCCAGCGTTGCGCCATCCATATGCCCTCGCCCCAGCGCTTGTCGCATTCTCGATGAAGAACATGTATAGGAACTGATCGGTGTGATTCACTGGACCGATCGATGCATTGAAATAGTCCTTGTTCTTGTCTTTGGTAGACAGGCCAGTGGAAGCGCAAGCGGTCAAGGTTGCAATCACCAGGCTGGCGGCAAGCACGGCAAGTCGTCGCATCATGGGCATATGCCTTTTGAGAGAGTGTCTACTTGACTATGATTTTCCCGGATTATCGGCTGTGTGGCTGCCGCTGAGACGCCTGGCTCGTGCCGACACCCGACCAAGGGTTCACTCTGCACGGCGTTGTCGCAAGGCTCTCTCTGCAGTAGGGCGCGGCGAATGCATTGATATCGGTGCTGTTCGTCCGTGACCCCTAGCTGATCGAGCGTGGCAAGGCATTGGCTGGCAATATCGTATTGCTCGATAGGCCTCCGTAACGATTGCACACTGGCCCATGTGCCGGCCAACCTGGCAAGATGGGCATCTGCCTCGCCCCACATGCACATGCGGCTGAACTGAGAAGGGGAAATGCGGAAATCCGTGACGAGTACGTTCGGGCAGGCTGGATCAGTGTCCGGACTGCCGTCGAACGTTTGTAGTTGGCCGTAACGATTTACGATCATCCACGTATCGAGTCCAGCGAACGCGTGGGCGTGCTGTTCCGGCGTTAGCCATTTTTCCGCCGGAGGCCACACTCGCGTATCGCCGAACCGGACCAACCAGCGGCTGCCGTCACCATCTGCAACGCAAGCCAGGCGCAGCAGTTGGGCCTTTACCACTTCAATGGGATAGCGGCTGGCAATAAAGCCGAGGGCGGGCTTGCTGCTGCAGTGCTGTCCTATGCTGGTGACCTGCTGATGCAGGGACGCCATTTCTGCCGACAATGCCAAAAGCGAAGGTGACCACATCCGGCCACTGTCCAGGCCGATCTGATCGGCATAGATGGATGTGGGAGCCTGCCATCCCTCGCGCACGCAGAAATCGACGAAATCCGGCGCGATCAGGCAATCAACGAGTGCATACAGGTGTAGCCGTGGCTCCTGTGCCAGCCGGCGCTGCCATTCTTCCAGCACTTGGTCGGCCAACCGGGGCGAGGTAGGTGCGACCGCGAAATAAACCGAAGGGCTCGTTACGCTGCGATTTCTTGCCATTGATTGCTCCATGAGCAGCAACTAGTCGGTCGATAGCGCATTGGCTTCGTGCATTCACGCCGGCACAAGGGCAGCCCCTGATGCCATGGCTTGGCGCATGCAGTCGAGGCAGAAGTTCGTTGGGAAGGCTGGCAGCTGGTACGGAATATTGGTGTTCCCCTCAAAGATTCTCTGCGCCGCCTTATAGGTAATCGGTCCCGGACATTCGAAGGTAATATTGCCGCCCTCAATCGTGATGGCAGCTCTGCCAGCCGTGGCAATGCGAATCCGCTTGGCCGCGGCAAAGTCCACATTCATGTTGGCCGACACAATGGTCAGGTCCTCCCGCGCCGCCAGCTTCAGCAGATCATGCTGCGACTGGAGATCGATATCGCCCTGACCTGCCGTCAGTTGCAGACAGGCGTTTCCGTCGCCGGCCGAAGACAATCCCGCCGCCACGCCGATCGCCTGACCGGCATGCACGCGCGCCTGCCCAGCGACGGCGACATTGTTGTCCTGGCCGCTGGCCATCACGACGCTTTCCCCACTGGCGATTTGCAAATCCTGTCCCGCCACGATCGCCACGCCAGCCCGGCCGTTGAGGTGGACCATCGGCTCGCCTTGGTGCGGCACCTTTCCCGGCGTGCTGGTATTGCCGCTAGCCGCATCCTCCTTTGCCGCTTC
>NZ_JALHRX010000039.1 GCF_023952475.1 Cupriavidus sp. WGlv3 | reverse complement strand
TGCCGTCGCGATCGCGAGGGATGTCTAACCGCAGCGGCCCGTCGTCGGTCAGAACCGTCTTATTACTTGACCACTACAGCCTGGGTGCTTCCCTACACCTATGACAAAAGTTTGTGACAACTCAACGCATTGGTCTACCCTCGAGGAACTTCAAAGTGTCGGGATCGATTCCAACTCTGCGACAGGAGCGGCCATCCACGACAGTCGCGGGAGCGGGCGTGTAGGGCTGCATAACGGTAAATGCATGGCTGCGACGATGGTACGCAACTTGCTGATCTTCGCGAACCGCAGAGCGTATGGAGCCGTTATGTCGCGAAAGGCGAGGGCTGCCGATCTTTTTGACCAACCGAATTGTGCGAAGAACCGGGCCAAGAGCGAGGAAGAGCGAAAGCTGGGCTGCTCAAGGCAGCTTTCACCGGGCGCGGCCGCTGGGGGCTGCGCTTTCGATGGGGCAAAAATTGCACTTCAGCCTGTAGCTGACGTGGCGCACCTCGTGCATGGACCAATCGCATGCGAAGGCAACTCTTGGGACAACCGCCAGGCGGCCTCATCAGGGCCGACGCTCTATCGCACTGGCTTCACGACTGACATCAATGAGTTCGACGTGATCTACGGGGGTGAACGACGTCTATTCCGTAGCGTCCGCGAGATCATTGAAAAGTACAATCCACCTGCGGTCTTTGTTTATCAAACGTGTGTTACTGCGTTAATCGGCGATGACATAGATGCAGTGTGCAAGCAGGCTTCAGTAGAATTCAGTAAGCCAGTTATACCGGTGCACGCGCCTGGGTTCGCTGGATCAAAGAACCTCGGCAATAAGCTTGGCGGCGAGGCGCTTTTGAATTATGTGATAGGTACCCGTGAGCCGGCATATACAACGCCCACAGACATCAACGTAATCGGCGAGTACAACCTGTCAGGCGAGTTATGGCAGGTAAAGCCGCTCTTGGACGAACTTGGCATCCGTCTTTTGTCGTGTATAACTGGCGATGGCCGGTACAGCGATATTGCGAGCGCGCATCGGGCCAGAGCAAACATGGTGGTCTGTTCGAAGTCCATGGTCCATGTGGCAACTAAGATGCAAGAGCGTTATGGGATTCCATACCTTGAGTGCTCATTCTACGGAATTGGCGACACAAGCAACGCTCTCCGCCAGATCGCGAGTCTGTTGGTGCAGCGAGGGGCATCTGGAAAGCTGTTAGACAGTACAGAGCGCCTGATTCAAGCTCAGGAGGAGCGGGCATGGGAGCGGATTGCCACGTACCGTGCGCGTCTTGAAGGTAAACGGGCGCTGCTAATCACAGGTGGCGTGAAATCATGGTCAGTTGTGGCTGCGTTACAGGAGGCCGGCTTAGAAATCATTGGCACAAGCGTGAAGAAGAGTACCAAGGAAGACAAAGAAAGAATCAAAGGGATCCTCGGACAGGACGCGCTCATGTTCGATAACATGACGGCGCGCGAGATGTACAAGCTATTGCACGATGCAAAGGCCGACATCATGCTGTCTGGTGGGCGCTCACAGTTTATCGCATTGAAGGCGCTTATGCCTTGGCTTGACGTAAATCAAGAACGTCATCATCCGTATGCCGGGTATGAAGGGATCGTGGAGTTGATCCGAGAGATAGAGCGTACTATTTACAACCCGGTGTGGCAACAGGTGCGAATCCCAGCGCCGTGAAATAACGGAGGTGAAGTCGACTGGTCAAAAGATTCGCGGCACAGCTAATGTACTCGGAATACTAAGCCGCCACAGAATCCAGGAAGTACATCTCTACGCGTGGCGGCGGTCTAGGAAAGTGAGGAGACCATTATGGCTATCGTGATCCAATCTGAAAAAGCCTGCACGGTAAACCCGTTGAAGACTAGCCAGCCGCTCGGCGCTAGCTTTGCGGCTATGGGGCTTGAGGCCTGTATGCCCGTATTGCACGGCTCACAAGGTTGCACGTCGTTTGCCTTGGTTTTGCTGACGCGACATTTCAAGGAAGCAATCCCGCTGCAGACTACCGCAATGGATGAAATCTCTGCGGTTTTGGGCGGATACGATAATGTCGAGACGGCATTGCTTAACATCCGAAAGCGCGAGGCGCCGAGAATCATTGTGGTCTGTTCAACAGGTCTCACCGAGACCAATGGCGAGGATCTCGATGGTCATCTAAGAGCTATACGCAAAGGTAATCCAGAACTTTTCAATACAGAAATTGTGTATGTCTCGACGCCAGATTATGTTGGCGCTTTCGAGGACGGCTACAGCAAAGCTGTGGTGGAGATTGTCATGGAGCTGGTAGAGCCGCTGCCTGCTATTTATCGACAAATTAGCGTGTTGCCGGGAAGCCATTTATCGCCGCGCGACGTTGAAGAACTACGCGTGATAGTCCAGTCATTTGGCCTAGACCCAATAATCCTCCCTGACATTTCCGGTTCGCTCGATGGCCACTTTGATTCAGAATGGCGTGGCGTAACGCGGGGCGGAACCACGCTCGAACAAATCCGCGCTGCTGGGGCATCTTCTTTCACAATTGGCATTGGAGAGCAGACTCGTGCTGGTGCGCGAGCGTTACAGGAAATATGTGGCACGCCATTTGAAATCTTCGAACGTCTCACGGGTCTAGAACCTAACGATCGATTATTGCGGCTTCTCGCGCAGTTGTCAGGGCGAGCCATTCCAGAGAAGTATCGTCGGCAGCGTGAACAACTTCTGGATGCAATGCTGGACAGTCACTTCTATACGGGGGGTATAAAGGTTGCGATTGGTGCAGATCCGGACATGCTCCTTTCGGTTGGGTCACTGCTGCACGAGCTAGGGGCAGAACTATCAGTCTGCGTCAGCACGACCCCATCTCCAGCGCATGCGCTTTTGCCCGCAAGCGAAGTAGTGCTGGGCGACTTGGAAGACATGGAACGTGCGGCTGGCAATTGCGACGTGCTAATCACTCACTCGCATGGCCGCCAAATGGCTGCGCGACTCGGTAAGCCGCTGATGCGCGTAGGCTTCCCCGTATTCGACCGCGTCGGAAATGCACATCGATGTCAGATAGGATATCGAGGCACGATGGACCTGATTTTCGAGATTGCAAATCTGATGCTCGAGCGAATCCAGTTCCGCGCACCGAAGGATTAGCCCCTATCCACGATCAATACCCATCGCGCTCCGGAAACACCGGTGATCTGATCTCAAGGTTTCCTCCAGCCACTATGTGATCCTACAAGGAGACGGCACATGAAAATCGCCTTCGCTACGCAAGATAAGGAGCATGTTGACGCCCACTTTGGGTGGGCGAAACATATACTCGTCTATGACGTGACAGCCGCCGCGCACAGGTTCATCCAGGCTTTCGATTTCAGCGACACGCCACAGAAGCACGACAACGAAGAGAAACTGGGTCAAAGGCTTGAAGCAATCCATGACTGCGCGATATTGTACGTCGCCGCGATTGGAGGTGCCGGAGCCGCGCGGGTTGTTGCGCTGAAGATCCACCCTATCAAGGTGGCAAAGGCGGAGCCTATTGAAACGATCCTTAGAAAGCTGCAGGAGGTGTTGAAGGGGACGCCGCCTCCGTGGTTAAGGAAGGTGATCAAGAAGGATTCGGGCACGGCATACGATTTGGGCGCGGACGACGGGTTAGCGAATAATCGCGCCTACCTCAAAGAGAAGGACTATCCTCCGCCACAAATAACTGTTGGTGCTGAAACTGACAGCGAAGACAGGATAGATGACCCTGAGGCAACAAAAGCTCGTTTGAAAAGATTGAACACGCTTGCGGTGCAAGCCAAGATGGATCTACACGATTTATCCGAAGAGTTGCCGGCCAGTTGGGAGAAAATTTTAGTGGTTGCCAGACGCTGCCACGAAATCCACGCCGCGTTGATGGAGGCGCGGAAAACCGCCGGCTTGGCTTATAAGTGAATATCGCGAGAATGCAAACGTGAATGACAACTTTACTGTAGTGCTACCAAGTGGCGCGATCTGGACACCGAGCTTCGTAAATTCTATCGATCATCATAATTGTATCGGCTGTGGCCGATGTTTTCGTGTGTGTTCGCGCGGTGTCCTTCAATTGGTTGGAGTGAGCGAGGATGGCAGCCATATTTCCCTTGAGGGGGAGAACGAGAATGAGGAGGAGCTTGAGAAGAAGGTTATGACAATCTTGCATCGCGAGTATTGCATAGGTTGCACCGCTTGCGCGAAGATTTGTCCAAAAAAATGTTATACGCACGCGCCTGCTTAGGCCTTTGTTATGACGAAGATGAATTTTCACAGTACCCTAATGCGTCACGCGGTAGATGACGACGACTGCACGGTGCTGACGCTAGCTGGCGCCATTTCGTCGACGTTAGAGGAAGGAAATGTACATGGCCTCCCCATAATAGGACTTGACGCCAATGAAACTAGGTGGCTGCTTGCACACTGGTTTCCAGGTGCCGAGTATGCCTTATCTTTGGAGCTAAATAGGGAGGCAAACGCGCCAGACCCGATGTACTATGACGAAGTCGAAGAACTCGTAGCCTTGCTTGAGGCACACGCAGATCCGAGTGCCGGTACACCCATCGAGGTGCGCTGTGTTTCTCATGCATTGGCTTGCGGGTGTTTGAAAGACAAACATCTCTGGCAAAACTTACGCCTTCCATCCCGGGCCGCGCTGTTAGAGGTTCTGAGGTACTGGTTTCCCATGCTTGCCGAAAAGAACGTCCATGGAATGAAGTGGAAAAAGTTCCTCTACAAACAGCTATGTGAGCGTGATGCGCTATACGTGTGCAGGGCTCCGAGTTGCAGTGTTTGCCCCAGTTTCGGAGACTGTTTTGGGCCTGAATGACGAAAAAATAATCGCTTTTTACAAGTAGAGAACTGTCAGGGCCGGAACATATAAAAAGGATAAGGAGACTCATATCAGTTGGCGTTATCTCAATGGTGAACGAGCGAGAAAGGAATCAACGATATCTAAACCGATGCTGTTGTCGGGGTCCAGGCAGCGAAGTTTGTTCATCAGTTGGAGCGCCATGGCATGCTCGCCAAGCCGTATACTAAATAACGTCTGGGCTTTTAGGGTAAAGAGCCAGAAGCGAGCAGGGCCTGAAATAGTGAAGTCAGCGTCGCCAGGCCATACTGCCCGCCAATCAATGTTGATAGACGCCTGGCGCGCAGCAGCTACCAGGGCTTTGCCTGCGACTTCCCGCGCTTTTCGAAGCTTGCCGCAGCTTGCTTGTAACTTATACAGCATATAGTACGGTGGTAAGCAGGTGGGGAAGGAAAGAACTGTCGTCCATAAAATTACTTCCGCATCGTCATTTCCCCCTTCCGGAATTGTATTAATCAACTGCATGCCCGGGGGAGTGGCAGTGCTGCCAAAAAATTCGGCTAATTCGATATCGGTAATGAGGTTCATTCTTCTCTCCTGCAAGGTGGGGCGCCGGATGGTGTCTTTGCTTCCAGGCTGATGCGATGACCGCCGGAATGGTGAGTTGGGCGCACGTGCATCATAAAGAAGCAGTCCATACAGAAGGCCACTTGGATTAACGTCTCAGACGGTATGCAGGATTCAGCTTAGGGAAGAAGTTCTGAGATTATTTGTAAATGTGGCGCAGCAGTATGGTCAATACTGCTCATTTCATTGCGCTGTGGACTCAGCCGAACTTGAACTGGATGCCATGTCCGCCTCGCGGGTATTCCCATTCGACGTTACTGTGGTCGGTGCAGAGAATGCGGCAACTGCCGCATTCGAGGCAGCCGTCGGTAATGAGCGTAACGGCACCGTTGGTCTCAATGCGATAGCAAGAGGCTGGGCAGATGTAGGTGCAGCTTTTGTCGGCACAGTTATTGGCGCATACCTCCGCGTTCTTGACATGGATATGTGGCCTACCTACATCCACGCGATAGCGGTTTTGATATAGCTTTTCTTCGATGTTGACTATTACTTTTCTCATCGAAATGCCCTCCAGAGTTTGTACGCGTCGCCAAGAAGGCCGGGCAGAGTCCGGCTCTTTCGAAACTTTCCGATGATTTCATGTTTTTTCGTCGTCTTATCGATGCCGTCCACGGTAATCATCGTACGTGCTGCGAATGCGAGCAGGTCAGGATACGTCGTAAAGAACTGGGGGTTCTGTCGGAGGATCTCTGGCATGTGGCGATATTTGTGTAAATCTTTTATCACGAAGCTCCTATCGAGCGCGCTCTTGTACGCAGAAAGTACCTCGGCGCGGTAGCCACGACCCATGGCCTTTGCTCGAATTGCCGTTTCAGCAGCAAGGCGGCCTGTCGTCATTGCTAGGTTAGACCCCTCTCGATGCGCGGAATTGACGAAGCCTCCGGAATCGCCCACTATCATCCATCCATTGCCATATACTTTTGGAATCGTATTGAAGCCACCTTCTGGAATCAGATGTGCACAGTACTCCTTCATTTCGCCTCCATCAATTAGCGGCGCTATCGAGGGGTGGTGCTTCATCTTTTCGAGCAACTCATAAGGGCTCATGCGGTGTACGGAATTCTTGAAGTCACTTAACATGCAACCAACGCCGATGGTCAGGGATTCTCTATTTGTATAAAGAAAGCCCGTGCCCGTCATGCCATTGGTGATGCGGCCGACCATTTCAATAGCGACGCCTTCGTCCCCTGAAACGTTAAAGCGCTGGCGAATGGTTTCCTCGGGAAGAAAGAGAATCTCTTTGACAGCGAGCGCAACGTTATGCGCTTCAATTTCGCTGTGAAATTTTGCCTTTCGGGCGAGAGTTGAGTTGACGCCATCTGCGAGAATCACAATGTCTGCATACACGTCACCCTCCTCCCGGTCGCAGTGAACGCCGACAACTTGATCTCCATCCATAATCAGTTGATTCACCGTCGTCTCGCAGATGAGAAATCCGCCGGCCTCTCGGACCTTTGATGAGAACCATTTATCGAATTGAGCGCGGATAATGGTGTAACGGTTGTACGGTGGTTTGTTGTAGTCGTCGCTTCGTACGTGCGTGCCTACGAACGACGTATCGTCGAGCATCCACATGCGTTGCTCAATGATGTGCCGCTCGAGCGGTGCGTCGTCGCGAAATTCTGGGATAATTTGTTCGAGGGCATTCGCATAGAGAATCGCTCCCTGAACGTTCTTACTGCCCGGATACTCACCGCGCTCAACTTGGAGAACCTTTAGACCGGCCTTGGCCATCAAGTAGGCAGCGGCGTTTCCGGAAGGGCCTGCGCCAACGACAATTACGTCAAAACGCAAAGGTTCTGTCATTTGACTACCCTCATATGTCTGGACTTATGCTGCGCCAAGTGATCCTCGCAAGCTTGAGTCAATGCAGGCAGTAGTTGCATGGCATCTCCTACGATACCGTAATGCGCGTAGTCGAAGATTGGTGCGTTTTCATCAGTGTTGATGGCCACGATCACGTCAGAACTTTCCATCCCGACGCGATGCTGGATGGCACCGGAAATTCCTGCGGCGATGTAAAGTTTTGGTCGAACGGTTTTACCCGTTTGCCCTACTTGGCGCTCGGCTTCGACCCAGCCAGCTTGCACGCAGGGGCGAGTCGCACCCACTTCGCCGCCGAGGACACGCGCCAGATTGAAGACCAGCTTGAAGTTTTCAGGGTTCTTAAGGCCCTTTCCCCCACTTACAATCACATCCGCATAAGGAAGGTTAATCTTATTGCTTTTTGAATCGGCAATAAAATTGAGCAACTTCGTCACGATGTCGGACTCGATCATACCTAGTTGCTCATGAATAATCTCTCCGCAACGGCCGGTCTGAACTGGCGGCATCGCCATTACGCGCGGACGGACCGTCGCCATCTGAGGTCGGCATGCAAGTGTCATGATCGTACAAAGAAGTGAGCCACCGAAGGTTGGACGAGTGGCCGCAAGAGCGCGCGAGGTAGAGTCTATGCTCAAGCTAGTGCAATCGGCCGTCAGCCCCGTCGAAAGAGTCGTTGCCACAGAGCCGGCAAGATCTCGACCCATAGTGGTCGCCCCGAGAAGCAGGATCTCCGGACGATATTTGCTAACTAGATCGGTCAATCCTTTCGTGAATGGTTCATTCCGATACCCCAGCAACACGGGATCGTGGATCACATACGCCTTATTTGCACCGAAACCAAATGCTTCAGTTGCAAACTGCTCAAGGGGCTCTTCAGGGCCGCCGAGCGCGACAATTGCTACCTCACTGCCCAGCTTGTCTGCGAGCTTATATGCCTCTCCTAGGAGCTCCCACGACACGCTATGAACCTGACCCTGATCGTGTTCAAGGAACACCCATACACCCTTGTAAGTTTTCAGGTGCTCAGGCAACTCAAGGTGGCGGTTGCTGCCCCTTCTAACGGTGGTGTTCGGCATATTGTGTGAACTAACGGGGGAATTCATGAGAACCTCTTCATTAACAGGTCTGCCTCCAATGTTGGATGACGGGCCAGGATCTTTTGAACAAGTTTGTGGGAGACTTCGCGGAGGTTCGCGGCACCCACTTCCAGAATTTCGGCTTTCTCGTCCTTTTGCGCTGGGCCGAAGACTTTGCTGACTACGGTGGGCGAGCCTTTGAGCCCAATCCTATTCAAGTCAGTGATGCCGGCTTGTTCTCGATTCCATTTGCGTATCGGAACCGCCGCCGCGTGTATCATCGCGGGGAGTGTTGCAAAACGTAATTCGTTCGTGTTCTCAAGCATCGTTATGAGACAAGGCAGCGTGGTCTGAAGCACTTGCACGCCTCCTTCCGCACGACGCTCGACGACGATTGAACGCTTATTTAAATCCGTTTCAACGATCCTTGATACATAGGTAAGCAGTTGGAAGCCGAGCCGTGTCGCAATACCAGGTCCGACTTGCGCAGTGTCGCCATCGATGGTCTGCTTACCGGTAAAGACCATATCCACTGTTTGTTGAGTCGTGATCTTTTGGATGGCAGCGGCAAGCGCGTAGGACGTCGCAAGCGTATCAGCTCCGGCGAAAGCGCGGTCGGTAATGAGTATGGCATCGTCAGCGCCGAAGCTGATGCACTTGCGTAGCGCGTCCTCGGCCTGGGGCGGCCCCATGCATAGCGCCGTGAGTCGTCCGCCGAAGCGGTCCTTCAGCCGTAACGCCTCCTCTAGTGAGAAGAGGTCGTATGGGTTGATGATAGCTGGAACGCCTTGGCGCATTATTGTATTGGTCACCGGATGCACCCGAATCTGCGCTGAATCGGGGACTTGCTTGATACAGACAACAATATGCATGGTTCCTTCTCCGCGTCAGACGGTGTCGCGCTT
The DNA here is from genome assembly GCF_023952475.1 of Cupriavidus sp. WGlv3. GTDB lineage: Bacteria > Pseudomonadota > Gammaproteobacteria > Burkholderiales > Burkholderiaceae > Cupriavidus > Cupriavidus phytorum. The sequence goes on along the minus strand of NZ_JALHRX010000039.1, from coordinate 10,343 downwards.
TCCCACCGAAGCGCGAAGGTTGTCAAGGCTAACGTACCTTCGTGCTTCTGCCTCCCCAAAACACCTGAAAACCTTCTGTTCCGCTGGCGTTGACGACACGAAATCGTTGTAGGCTTTGAGCAACAAGCTGCGATAAAACTCGAACAGCGCGGTGCCGTTGTCCAAGGGAGGCTCTTCTTGTTGCTCGATGTACTGGAGGAACCTTTTTAGGATATGTAGACGGCTAACGTTCAAAACTGTTTCGTCGAATGCGATGTCAAAATGCCGAAAAAAGTCCTCAGTCGAAGAGAGGTGTTGCTGCTGATGGAGGTGTCCTTGCATATCTTTGAAGTAGGTTAAAAATAGGGTGTGTGACGTAGATGCGGGCCGCGCTATTTCGACGGGCCGACGTTTATTGTTAGCTAACGCTACATGGACAACCTATGGTCGCTAAGAATAGGAATCATTGGCTTTGCTTGATATCTCCGGCGCCTGCTCGCGTTGTCGCGATAACAACATTTTTGTAACTACTCGGTCCTGGAAAACGGCCTCAGAGTTACCCGAATCTTTGTAATCTGGGTGCGGATGCGTCTTAGCAGGCAATGCATCGTGCTTGTCGCATCGTCTCAGCCGGGAATCGAAATGGGATACGCGGGAGTGTGTATCCCAACGCCTAACTCGATGGGAGCACATATGCGTTCTTATTTTTTTCGACGGCACTGCCCAGTGAGACGAATCTTGGGCAAGAGAAGAGATCTGGACGAACGTATTACTATCGACACCTGTATCCTGCTCAATCAAATGCCGTGAACCCGTCACGACTTCCTTGAGCGCTGCCTTGCCCTTCGGGTGAACCATGCCATTTACCGCTGGGCTCACATGTGGGGCGCTGGAGTTGAGCGCAGCTAGTGTATGTGCGGTAGCGAGACCGACATCATGTTGCAAATAGATTTCTACATCGTGCAGCCTTGCAATGAGGTCGTAGGCCGAAAACTGGAGAATTGCACCAACTTTGTTGGAGAATTGGATCCACTGTTCACCATACATCCTCGGGCGCAGCGCGACTTCCACAAGGAATGAAGGGTGCGGACGCGCAAGGTTTGCCATACGAATAGAGCTTCCTGTGTGGCATTCCTCTATCTTCCGGATAAGGTACGCGATCAGAGATAATGCCAAAATTCGCGACAGCCGCAGATGGTTAAAATAGCGATCGGAAACGGAGATGGACAAGTATACAAACTCAGCTTTGCAGCACAGGGCAGCGATTTGCTTGGTGTCTGTCGAGCAGCCGGAAATTGTTGTTGCCGGCTTGAGGTTTATGTCCCCAGTAGCATCGATAAGCGTTATCTCCTCATCACCCATTGCAAATATTGCTGTAAGCAGCTCCGGAATTTCTCCATGCGCGAGTATGCCGGCAATCGCACAATTTTCTTCTATCCGATAAAGGCTCATTGCGGGCCGTTTTAGGCCGGACAATGTTCTCTCGATAATAATCGGTTTAAGCATCGCGGTAGTTGCCTTTGCGCTTCATTGGTCCTACACGGTCGAGCAAGCGTTGTGCCAGCCGAGTTCAATAAGCTGGAGCGCTATCTTCAAGAGCGGCAGCGGCGACGCTGTCAGTAAACGTTGGGGGCTTCGCACATTTTTCGTGTCGCGAATGTCTCTGTCCGGACAAGCTGCTGGGTGCCGAGAAGAGGGAGCCGTATTAGGCCAATTTAGCTACCCTGTTTTCGCAGTGAGCTTCGAGCTGGCTTCAACCCACACGCAAGACGAATGCGCTGCTGTCGAACTTATAGAACGCCGGCAGATGCTGCGCCCTCATACCGGTCGAGATGCTCCTTGCGCGATGGCACGGATTTCGCTTTTTGGCGGATGTACAACTACTCTCGATGTGAAGGAAAGAGTTATGCGAAATAGGGCGTGCACGCGACCATCGGCTGCCTGTTTTGAAGGCGGGGAGAAAGTTGTGCCCCTAATGCCAACTAGCAGAACATCGGCCCTACGGGGCGAGGGTACTCCGTCTGTTGGAGCCAGCGTGTTGAAGTGCGAGTCGCCTGGAGAGGCCGAGGGGATGCGGCCGGGGGTGTGGGATAAGATAAAAGATCATCCGTGCTACTCAGAGGAAGCGCATCACCATTACGCGCGCATGCATGTAGCGGTTGCGCCCGCCTGCAACATTCAGTGCAACTACTGTAACCGCAAGTACGACTGTTCAAACGAGTCGCGACCTGGCGTTACGTCGAGAAAGCTGACGCCAGAGCAGGCAGTGAAGAAGGTGATGGTTGTCGCGAGTCGCATACCGCAACTGACGGTGGTGGGTGTTGCTGGGCCCGGTGATTCGCTCGCGAGCCCAGGAACCACGTTTGAGACGTTCCGTTTGCTTAAGGAGCGAGTTCCCGATGTCAAACTATGTCTCTCAACCAATGGCCTCGCGTTGCCTGACTTTGTGGATGACATCTGCCGATACAACATTGATCATGTGACAATAACCATCAACATGATCGATCCGGTTGTCGGGGCAAGAATTTACCCGTGGATTTTTTGGAACCGTCGCCGGTTGACAGGGACGGACGCCGCGTGCGTGTTGCATGAGCGGCAGATGCAAGGGCTCGAGATGCTAACAGAACGAGGCGTACTGACGAAAATTAATTCGGTGTTGATTCCGGGTATTAACGATAAACATTTGATTGAGGTAAATCGTGCTGTGAAACAGCGAGGTGCGTTCCTTCACAACATTATGCCGCTAATCTCCGACCCGTCGCACGGTACGTACTTCGGCCTGCACGGACCACGAGGACCTACCTCCCGTGAATTGAGGACAGTACAGGAAGCTTGTTCGGGCGGTCTGAAATTGATGCGGCATTGCCGGCAGTGCCGAGCGGACGCGGTAGGACTCTTGGATGAGGATCGCGGTGCCGAGTTTTCACTGGAGAGTATCGAGCAGATGGATATCGGCTATGACCGAAACATCCGCCAAGAGTACCAGTTCCGCACGGAGACTGAGCTCATGGCGCAACGTGAGGCAAAGCGGGAAGTGCCAGCCTTAACCAAGGTCAGGAAAGCGACAGGAGCACTGAAGGTCAATATCGCCGTTGCAACGAAAGGCCGGGGTCGCGTGAATGGGCACTTTGGGAATATCTCTGAGCTAAAAATCTTCGAAGTTAGCGCCTCTGGCGCGCACTTTGTGGGTTACCGCCGGGTTGAATTGTATTGCCAAGGGGGGTACGGTGACGATGAACGACTAGTACGTATCATACGCGCGATCAACGATTGTCATGCCATTTTTGTGGCGAAAATTGGTATCTGTCCGCGTAAGGAACTCGCCGATGCGGGCATCGAGTCGGTGGAGCAGTACGCGGGGGAAATTGTTGAGGTCGCAGCACGATCTTGGTTCAATGATTACTCAAGCCGTGTGGCTGGTGGCGGATCGCTGCGTAAACATTGCGACGAGACGCATGATCAGGCAAAGGATGTCTAAAAGGCTCCAACGACCGTTTGATGTGCAAAGGCCATGCAAGCGCGGAGGAGTAGTACCGTACTTTAAATTGTAAGGAGCGTATCTATGGCCTTGAAGATTATTGCCTCAGCCTGCACCGGCTGCTCGGCGTGCGAGGCGCAGTGCCCAAATGCTGCCATTAGTGAGAAAGGTGACGTGTTGGCAATTGATCCTAAGAAGTGCACTATGTGCGAGGGACTCGATTTTCCGCAGTGTCTGTCGGTGTGCCCCGTGGACGATTGCATAGTAACGGCTTAGCCTGGCCATAGCGCTCTTCTTGAAGGCGTGTTTATCGATCTGGTTCATTTCATGGCTCAAGCCTTACCGGTAGCGAAACTATGAATTGCCGGAAAATATGGAACTAGGATCCGTCGGCGTTACATCGTCGGTGGGGTGCGAACATGCTTCTATAGTGGAGGGCAAGTTTGTGGATGCTAATTTAGAGACTGATCTCGGGGAAAGGCGATGTCGAGGCCAAAGCAGCTCTTATGTAACTCCGAGAGGGGTGACACCGTTGAAATAGCCTTTGAACCTAGGTTTGAGGTTGGCGAGCGCGTAATCGCACGGTCGATGGTTCGCAATGATGGTACGTTTTTTGGGAAAAGCATTGGCGAAGTTATCGTGAATAAAGGAGATATTGGCTACGTCACTAGAATCGACACCTTTCTGCAACGATTCTACATCTATGCTGTTCACTTCGTCGCGGATGATCGTCGCGTTGGCATGCGCGCAAGAGAACTCTGCACTCTGGACTACTTAAATGAAGGCGTATGCGCGCCTATACGTGACCACATCGCGGGTCCACCGTCCATCACAGACGGGGGAATTTTTGACGGGGCCGTTCTAAATTCCAAGGGGGGAGTCGATCGCTAAAAGGTGCCGGCGTGCTGTTGTATGGAATCCAGACGAACCGGCGGTATTTTGCCGGCTAAGAGAAACTGCCTGTTGTCGCTGTTGTCGCGCAAGAGATCGATTCCCCGGCGAGATGTGGCGGAACCAGACCAAACGGGTAAGCTGTCCTTACAGGTCCTTTTGTACGTAATGAGTCGATTATGCTTGTCGGGGCAATGACAAAATGTGTGTGGTTTGTCTGGAGAATTTTTCAATACGCGAAGGTCAATGCATGGCGGTGAACCTGACAAATCCTTTGTAACGGAGTGTTTGCCATACACTGTGTTTCCAGTTTCTCCGTTTTTGGAGGCCAAAAATGAAAATTATGATTCGAAAGGATATTACAGGTACACTTAAGGCATATCTGCCAAGAAAGGACCTTGAAGAGCCGATAGTTTCCATGACGAAGGATCAAATGTGGGGCGGCCTCGTTAAGCTTGGGAATGGTTGGCAGTTTCAGTTACCAGAGATGGCGCCAGATACTAGGCTTCCAGTGACTGTCGAAGCTAGAAGAGTTGATTCTGGAGGCAAATGACATGGCGCTCACTGGCGATCAGATCAATATTATAACGGAATTGATTCGCAAGGAATCATCACTTCCCGAAGTTGCGGCTAAGTGGCAAAGCTGCTATCCGGATGTTCGTGCAATCCGGGTGAGCGATCTCGAAATGCGGTACGAAAGACCGGTTATAGAATTGGCTGGGCGGCGCGTCTATTTTGGTGCATCCACGGGCGTCTGCATTTCTATAACATCGGAGCCAAGCCACGCGAATATGCTGATCCTCACGGAAAATTGGGCATCCAATGAAGATGGATAACATTACCATAATATTTGAATGGGGGATTTCATAACTGAATGGATTTCATCTTTACTAAGTGAGGAAATGGCCTCTCATAGACGACCATAATGGTTTAAAAGTTGGCTAAACAACGGCTAAGTCGACCTCGGGGTCTCTTCTCTAGGACCTCTCGAATGTACGACGACTCTCCGTACGTGGTTACGATGGATTTCCAAAAAAAGCATAAGGTATTCTACATTACCGCTGGGCACGGCGTTTGCCGTTCAGTTTTACGAAATTGTCCGATGGCTAGCGTGAAGCTGCCAAACACGTCTCTGTTTCACACAGGCTGTGCCAGCCTTAATGATTCAAGTTAATAGGTCAGTGGGGGCGACGCGAGGGCGTGTTAGTTGCCAAGCGACGTATTTCGACACAGTGCGATCGGTTTGTCAGTATCGCGACGCGGACCATGGTTCATAGTTAGGGCTACAACAAGTTCCGGAAAGCCGCGATTTCGCGGGTTTTCTGGAGTTCTTAGCGACATGGCACGAAAGCTGCGCTAACGCGGTCGCGCGGACACGAGCTGGCCGATGCGTGCTTTTGAAAGAAGAAGACCATAGGGAAACACCGCAGACTGAGGACATGATCGTGGCCTTGCAAACCATGGTTTTCTAGCTACACCTTCAATTCAAAATGGAGTATCACAATGTCTAACCTTCGGCAAATTGCCTTTTATGGTAAAGGTGGCATCGGCAAGTCGACTACCTCGCAGAACACGCTAGCGGCGCTGAGCGACCTCGGGCAGAAGATTCTCATCGTTGGGTGTGATCCAAAGGCGGACTCCACACGGCTTATTTTGCATGCTAAAGCACAGGATACAATCCTCTCGCTTGCGGCTGAAGCGGGATCCGTCGAGGATCTTGAACTGGATGACGTAATGAAGATTGGTTACAAGGACATCCGATGTGTCGAGTCGGGGGGGCCTGAACCGGGGGTTGGCTGCGCAGGCAGAGGTGTTATAACGTCAATCAATTTCCTGGAAGAGAACGGCGCGTATGACGGTGTTGATTACGTTTCCTATGATGTGCTCGGCGATGTCGTCTGTGGCGGTTTCGCGATGCCAATACGTGAAAACAAGGCCCAAGAGATCTACATTGTTATGTCTGGCGAGATGATGGCGATGTACGCCGCAAACAACATTTCTAAAGGAATTTTGAAGTACGCAAATAGCGGCGGCGTGCGCTTGGGTGGGTTGATCTGTAACGAGCGAAAGACGGACAAGGAACTTGAGCTAGCAGAATCGCTGGCGGAGATGCTAGGCACGAAGTTGATACACTTCGTGCCTCGCGACAACGTAGTCCAGCATGCAGAACTGCGTCGAATGACCGTCATTGAGTATGCGCCAGACTGCGCTCAGGCAGGGGAGTATCGTGCGCTTGCCGAGAAGATCCATAACAATGGCGGAAATGGTGTTATTCCGACGCCAATCACGATGGACCAGTTGGAGGATCTCTTGATGGCGAAGGGGATTCTGGTGCAGATCGACGAGTCAAAAGTTGGGAAGACTGCGTCAGAACTTACTGCCTAGTCAGGCTTGAACGACAGCCGCCGTGCACGCACGGCGGCTATTTGCGACGAGCATGTTGATTACCTATGGACTACGCGATGACCACGACGGTTGAGGAACGGAAGGCCGCTAACAAGGCCCTCATTGACGAAGTGCTACGGGCTTACCCTGAAAAGATGGGAAAACGACGGGCCAAGCACCTAAGTTCATTCGAGGAAGGCAAGCCAGATTGCGGGGTGAAGTCGAATATCAAGTCGCTGCCTGGGGTCATGACGATTCGCGGGTGCGCGTATGCTGGATCAAAGGGCGTGGTATGGGGGCCGATCAAAGACATGATCCATATAAGCCATGGGCCCGTTGGCTGTGGCCAGTACTCATGGGGATCGCGTCGCAATTACTACGTTGGCACCACGGGCATCGATACGTTCGTTACTATGCAGTTCACCTCTGATTTCCAGGAGAAGGACATAGTGTTCGGAGGTGACAAGAAGCTTGACAAGATCATTGATGAGATACAGCAATTGTTTCCGCTCAACAAGGGGATTTCTATTCAGACAGAATGTCCGATTGGTCTTATCGGCGACGACATTGAGGCTGTCTCAAAGAAGAAGAGTAAGGAGTATGGCGGGCACACCGTCGTACCTGTGCGCTGCGAGGGTTTCCGTGGTGTGTCGCAGTCACTCGGTCATCATTTGGCAAACGACGCGATCCGCGACTTTGTGTTCGATGCTCACTCCAATAAGCGTCTCGCGCTTGAATCGACACCCTATGACGTTGCTATCATAGGCGACTACAACATTGGGGGAGACGCGTGGTCAAGTCGAATTCTTCTTGAAGAGATGGGTTTGCGGGTCATCGCACAGTGGTCGGGTGACGGTACATTGGCGGAACTAGAGAACACCCCAAGGTCAAAGCTGAATTTGTTGCATTGTTACCGATCGATGAACTACATCAGTCGACACATGGAAGAAAAGTATGGCATCCCATGGGTAGAATATAATTTTTTTGGTCCCACAATGATTGAGAAAAGCTTGCGTGAAATTGCAGGTCGATTTGATGATGCGATTATGGAAAATGCAGAAAAGGTGATCGCTAAATACCGCAAGGTATCTGATGCCGTCACTGCGAAATATAAGCCTCGGTTGCAAGGTAAAAAGGTGATGCTCTTTGTAGGTGGATTACGCCCGCGGCACGTTGTAGGGGCATACGAGGATCTAGGCATGGAGGTTATCGGAACGGGGTATGAGTTTGCACACAATGACGATTACCAACGAACGACGCATTATCTAAAGGATGGCACACTCATCTATGATGATGTGACGGGGTACGAATTTGAAAGATTCGTAGACCGGGTGCGCCCCGACCTTGTCGGTTCTGGTATCAAAGAGAAGTACGTATTCCAGAAAATGGGTGTACCGTTCCGTCAAATGCATAGCTGGGATTACTCAGGCCCTTATCACGGCTACGACGGATTTGCGATATTCGCCCGTGATATGGACATTGCCATCTCAAGTCCTGTATGGAACCTCGCGAAGACGCCGTGGAAAGATCGAACATGAGCACAGAGATCGCAGCGGCGGGCGCGTCTAGCGAACGTTTATTTGGAACTTACGTACAGGAGTGAGTGATGCCACAATCGACTGACAAAATTCTCGACCATGAACTACTCTTCCGGGAGCCGGAATACAGGGCGCTCTTTCAGAATAAGAAGAAAGAGTTTGAATTTAAGGATCCCGAGGAAAAGATAAGGGATTTTTCCGAATGGACTAAGACAGAAGACTATAAGAAAAAGAACTTCGCAAGAGAATCACTGACTGTGAATCCGGCCAAGGCGTGTCAGCCACTTGGAGCCGTGTTTGTAGCAAACGGCTTTCACAAGACACTTCCATTCGTTCATGGTTCTCAAGGCTGCGTTGCATACTACCGTTCACATTTCTCAAGGCATTTCAAGGAGCCGACTTCGTGTGTGAGTTCCTCTATGACTGAGGATGCGGCGGTGTTCGGCGGCCTGAACAACATGATTGATGGGCTGGCTAACGCGTACAACCTTTACAAGCCCGAGATGATTGCTGTATCCACAACATGCATGGCGGAGGTGATCGGGGACGACCTCGATGCATTCATCAAAAACAGCAAGCAGAAGGGCAGCGTCCCTGAAGATTACGACGTGCCCTTCGCCCACACGCCAGCATTTGTCGGTAGTCACGTGACGGGTTATGACAATGCGCTACTGGGCATCCTGAAGCACTTTTGGGGCGGTAGGGCAGGAACGTCCAACCCGCTGGTACGAATGCCTGACGACAGTGTGAACTTCATCGGCGGCTTTGATGGCTTTGTCGTCGGAAACATGCGCGAAATCAGGAGAATATTTGATCTGTTCGGCGTAAAAGTGAACATTATCTGCGACCCGTCGGAAACCTGGAACACACCTACGGATGGCGTGTTCAGAATGTATCAAGGTGGGACAACGAAAGAGGAGGTGGAACGCGCACTGAACGCTAAAGCAACATTCGTTTTCCAGGAGTTCTGCTGCGAACGAACAAGTAAGTTTATCGCTGAACAGGGTCAGGATGTCGTGGTTTTAAATGCGCCAGTTGGCGTTGGTGGCACTGACCATTTCCTTATGGAGATTTCACGGGTGACCGGTAAGCCGATACCAGCTGAACTGGAAAAGGAGCGAGGTCAACTCGTAGACGCTATGGCGGACAGTCAGGCAAGCCTCCATGGTAAGCGGTACGCATTGTATGGTGATCCGGACCAGATGCTGGGATACACCCAATTTCTCCTCGAGATTGGGGCTGAACCAAGCCACGTGTTATCGACAAACGGTAACGATGCTTGGGCTGAGAAAGTGCAGGCGTTGCTCGATGCGTCGCCATATGGTGTAGGATGCAAAGTCTATCCGAAGCGTGACCTCTGGCACCTGCGCTCTTTGTTATTCACGGAGCCGGTGGACTATCTGATCGGCAACACATACGGAAAATACTTGGAGCGCGATGCCGGGACACCTCTCGTTCGGCTCGTGTTTCCAATTTTTGACCGTCACCACTATCATCGGTACCCTACTTGGGGATACGCTGGCGGTCTGCGCATTCTTATGGCGCTACTGGATGAATATTTTGAAGCCTTGGACGCTAGCACTATTGCTGTTTCGGAGACCGACTACAGCTATGACATTGTTCGGTGAACGAACTGCGTAGCCTATCGAAGGTCTAATAGCCAAACGGCTCTTCGTTTTTGCGTGAGGATTTTGAATCGGATAAGCAAGAAACTCGTCTTTGGGGAAAGCGAATGAGTGATCGCTCGCTCCGAGCGGCTTTCTTCCTGCCGATAGCCATTGAGATGAGCTCTGTTGGGAGCGGGCGCGGTAGTCTCACGTGTGAAGGCGCTTGTTCAACGTACGTTCCTTAGCTGCTTGTCCGACAGGCTTTCCCTCAGTGCGGGCGTGGTTACGGTGGTGGACGTGTATGCCTTTTGGAGGCGCGGGAATTTATGCGGGCGGCGCGGACCTGTCCGCATTCTTTATGTGCGGGAGGTTTTTTAATTCTGTTAGCCTCGACGAGATTGACCTATTTCCGCTGCAGGCGGTGCGTGCCCGCTCCAATGGGAAGCGAGACTACGAGCCAGCGGG
>NZ_JALHRX010000038.1 GCF_023952475.1 Cupriavidus sp. WGlv3 | reverse complement strand
CCCCAAGTCGCCGATCGCGGGCATGCCGATCCTGGAGGCGTACAAGGCCAAGACCATCATCGTCAACAAGCGCTCGATGGCCGCCGGCTACGCCGGCCTGGACAACGAGCTGTTCTACATGGACAAGACCATGATGGTGTTCGGCGACGCCAAGAAGGTGGTCGAGGACATGTTCAAGGCAGTCGACTAAGGCCGCGTCGCTCTCTTCCCGGAAAGTCGATACACCACTTGCACCGTCCTGCTGCATCAAGGTCGGCACAACAGAACTTTCAAATCCGAGCGCAAGCCGGGTGCGCTCCATAGCAATGTCGCAACATAACGATGACACCCACCTCCGTTTCCTCGTCCATGGAAATCAACGCCTTCTTTCATCCGGCTACCTGCACCTTCAGCTATCTCGTTCTTGACCGGCAAAGCCGGCAATGCGCGCTGATCGACAGTGTGCTTGACTACGACCCTCACTCTGGCCGGATCTGCACGGCTTACGCCGATCGGCTGGTATCGCGGGTGCAGCAGCTGGGAGCGGTTGTTCAATGGATCATGGAAACCCATGTGCATGCCGACCACCTTACGGCCGCGCCCTATCTCAAGCGACGGCTCGGCGGCCAGATCGCCATTGGAAGTCAGATCACAACGGTACAGAAGGTCTTCGGCGAGCTATTCCATGCAGGGGCGGAATTCGCACCAGACGGCTGCCAGTTTGATCGCCTCTGGAATGATGGCGACACTTTCACAATCGGCAGTCTGCAGGCGCGTGCCATGCATACGCCAGGCCACACCCCGGCATGCATGACCTATGTCATTAGCAACGGCCAGGAGACAGCGGCCTTCGTCGGTGACACGTTGTTTATGCCCGACTATGGCACCGCCCGTTGCGACTTCCCGGGGGGCGATGCACGCACCCTCTACCGCTCCATTCATAAGGTGCTAAACCTGCCCACGGAAACTCACCTCTATTTATGCCACGACTATCAGCCCGGCGGCAGGGAACTCGGCTACATGACTACAGTAGCTGAGCAACGTGCAAATAACATTCACGTGCGCGATGGCATCGGCGAGGAGGAATTCGTGGTGATGCGCAGCGAGCGCGACGCCACGCTGCCGATGCCGGCGCTGATCCTGCCATCCGTGCAGGTCAACATGCGGGCGGGAGAGTTTCCCGCGCCGGAGGCCAACGGTAAGCGGTACCTGAAAATTCCTGTCAACGCACTTTGATGGAATAGAGAGGGTGTCAGTCATCGCGCAGGTTCACCTTGGATGCCGCCCCATTGACAATACCTGCCCAGGCAGCTATATTCCCGTCAACCAGGAGTTGCCATGCAAGCAAAGAAGCGTTCGATCATCGCGGAGTTGAGTTCCGGGGAACTGGGCTATCTCGTCACCGAGGTCCGCAATCATTTGCTCGCGGGCATCGAGCGCGAACTGTCGCCGCTGCAAATTACCGCAGCGCAGTTCGTGGTGCTGAACAGCATCGTGTCTGGCAAGGGCCGTACACTGAGCGAATTCTGCAAACTGCTCGGCTACGATTCAGGCGCCATGACGCGCCTGCTGGATCGTATCGAGGCCAAGGGCATCATCCGCCGGGTGGAAAATCCGGCGGACCGGCGCAGCTGTCTTGTCGAGCTTACCGAGCACGGCAAGGCGGTCTTCCCGCAGGCACGGCAGGGCACCCAATCTGCGTTTCGCCGCATGCTGTCCGGCTTCAGTGAAGACGATGCCGAGACACTGCGCGGCCTGCTCCATCGCATCCTCGCCAACAAGACCGAAGCCTGAGCGAAATTTTTTTGCCGTTTTATCTGCCTAGGCATATTTAGCCTAAGCAGTTTTATCGGAGACGCAATGATGTCGTGAATGTGCCCTGCCTGCCGATGCGCACGTCCACGCATGGGGCGCGATGCCAGCGTGGCTAATACCAGCGTATGAGCGCACGCAGCCTACGTAGGGGCAGCGCAACCCGTCCGTAGCATGGGCATGGCGCCGCCCGCCCCCTACCCTTGTTTCATGGCTCGCTGCCCGGTGGCCGCAGTGGTCGGTCGCCCCAGTCCATGCGGTCCGAAATCGCGGCCTGCGAGCTGCTCATCCAGTTTTTCCCTGTCGAGTCGATCGTGAACACTCTCCTCGCAAGCCGTTTGGCGGCTCTCTTTCGCGGGCCTCTGGCCCGGCATCGATCTGCGCCGATGCGGGCGCGTGCCGGCGGGCTCTTGCGGTGCCTTGGCGTACTTGGCGCAACGCTTCTGCTGGCAAGTTGCGCCAGCATGAAGGGGCTGCACACGCAAGCCAGCCTTGACGATGCCAACCGCCTTGCCGCGACCGCGTCGCTGGGCGCCACGCCCGTCTCGCCGGCGGCATGGCCCGAGCTGGCGTGGTGGAAGCGCTTCGGCGACCCGCAACTGGATACGCTGGTGGCTGCAGCGCTGGCCGGGCAGCCTTCGCTGCGTGTTGCCGCGGCGCGCGTGCGCCAGGCCGACGCGCTGGCCGGCAGTGCGGAAGCCGCGCTGTACCCGCAGGCCAACCTGGGCGCCAGGACCACGCGCCAGCGCTTCAGCGAGAACGGCGCGGTGCCGCCGCCGCTGGCAGGCGGCTGGCGCTGGAACAGCGAGGTGCAGTTCGGCCTCAGCTATGAGCTGGATTTCTGGGGCAAGAACCAGGCGACCTTCGACGCCGCGCTCGATCGCGCCCGCGCCGCGGAAGTCGACTACCACGCCGCGGAACTGGTGCTCACCACGTCCGTGGTGCGCACCTATCTAAGGCTCGACGCCGCCTACGCGCAGCGTGAACTGGCCGAGCAGACCTATCGCCAGCGCCAGAACACACTGGCGCTGACGCGCCAGCGGGTCGCCGCGCAACTCGACTCGCGGCTCGACATGAAGCAGGCGGAGTCGGCACTGCCGGCCACGCGCGAACGCCTGGCTGCCATTAACGAAGTCATTGCGCTGACGCAGAACCAGTTGGCCGCACTGGCGGGCAAAGGGCCGGACGCCGGTGCCGAGGTGCGCCGCCCGCAGCTTCGCGACAGCTTCGTCACGGCATTGCCCGCTTCCCTGCCAGCCGAACTGATCGGCCGCCGCCCCGACGTGGTGGCGCTGCGATGGCGGGTCGAAGCCGCCAGCAAGGACATCAAGGCGGCCAAGGCCCAGTTCTATCCCAACATCAGCCTGACCGCCTTCGCGGGCCTGCAGAGCCTGAACCTGTCCGACTTCCTGCTGGCCGGCAGCCGCACCTTCGGCATCGGACCGGCGCTGTCGTTGCCGATCTTCGATGGCGGCCGCCTGCGCGCCAACCTTGGCGCGAGGCAGGCGGAGCATGACGCCGCGGTCGAGCAGTACAACGCCACGCTGGTCACGGCGCTGCACGACGTGGTCAACCAGCTGGTGTCGCTGCGCTGGCACGCCGAGCGCGCGGGCGAACAGCACCAGGCGCTGCAACTCACCCAGGAAGCCTATGACCTGGCGGTGGCGCGCTACCGCAGTGGCGTCGGCAACTACCTGCAGGTGCTGTCGGCCGAAGGCCAGGTGCTGCAGCAGAAGCAACTGCTGATCGACCTGGAAACCCAGCAGCGCTCGCTGCATCTCGAACTGATCCGCGCCCTTGGCGGCGGATACGACACTGCCGCGCGGCCCGCCAGCGATGCCGCGCCGGCCACGCCCCCTTCTGCAAGGAACGCATCATGACCGCCGCCAGCCAACCGCATCCCGCCAACGCCCGTCCGGCCGAGCCGCCACCGCCGCCACCGCCACGCCGGCAGCGCGGCCGCCGCATCCTTGCCGCGAGCCTCGTCGCCGTCGGCCTGGTCGCAGCCGCTGCATTCTGGGGGCAATACGGACGCCACCAGGTATCGACCGAAAACGCCTATGTCGAAGGCAATGTAGTGCAGGTGACGTCGCAGGTGGGGGGCGTGGTCACGGCGATCCTCGCTGACAACACCGATCTGGTCGAATCCGGCAAGACCCTGGTCGAGCTCAATGGCGTCGATGCGCAGCTCGCTCTGTCCGCGACGCAGGCGCAGCTGGCGCGCACCGTGCGCCAGGTGCGCGGGCAGTTCGCCGCCGCCGGCCAGGATCGTGCCAACGTGGAGCTGCGCTCCGTCGACCTGGCGCGCGCGCAGGAAGACCTGGAGCGCCGCACGGCCCTGGCCGCCAGCGGCGCGATCTCCGGCGAAGAGCTGATCCATGCCAGACAGGCCGTGCGCACCGCCAGGGCGTCGCTGGCCATGGCCTCCGAGCAGCTCAAGCGCAACCAGGCGCTGGTCGAGCGCACCTCGGTGGACTCGCACCCGGAGGTGCAGGCAGCCGCCGCGCAGGTGCGCAATGCCAGCATCGCGCTGTCGCGCACGCGCATTCCCGCGCCCACCGGCGGTGTGGTCACCAAGCGCTCGGTCCAGGTCGGCCAGCGCGTCAGCGCGGGCGTGCCGCTGATGTCGGTGGTGCCCCTGGACCATCTATGGGTCACGGCAAACCTGAAAGAGTCCCAGCTGCGCGACGTACGCCTGGGCCAGCCGGTCACGCTGACCACCGACCTGTATGGCGACCGCGTGGTGTACCACGGCCGCATCATCGGCCAGGACGCCGGCACCGGCAGCGCCTTTGCCCTGCTGCCGGCGCAGAACGCCACCGGCAACTGGATCAAGGTGGTGCAGCGCGTACCGGTGCGCATCGCGCTGACCCCCGCCGAAGTGGCTGCCAACCCGTTGCAGATCGGCCTGTCGATGCAGGTCACGATCGATACGCGCGGCCGCAACGGCAAGCGGCTGGTCGCCGGCGATGCGGCGAGCGAGAACTACCGCACCACGGTGTTCGCCGACGAGCTGGCGCGTGCCGACGAACTGGTGCGCAGCATTGTCGCCGCCAACCTGTAAGCCAGCCGCATCCCCGGAGACGCCGCCATGAAGCCCGCCACGCCCCCACGACTGCTGCTGATGACGATCGGCGCACTGACCCTGATCGACTTCCTCCAGAACGGCATGGTCGCCTTTGCCACCGCGCCGATCATGGGTGAAATCGGCGCCAGCCCCGAGGAGTACAGCACCGTTGCCGCGGCCTACGCCAGCGTCGCGGTGGTGATGATCGCGCTGCAGCGCTGGCTGGTGGAGCGCATGGGATGGCGCAGTTATGTGCGGGCCGCGCTCGGCGCCGCGGCGCTCGGTGCGGTCCTGTGCGCAAATGCCGGCAGCTATCCGGCCTTCCTGGTCGGCCGCATGGTGATGGCACTGGGTTGCGCGGGCATGGTCACTTCATCGCGGCTGGCGGTGAACCTGATTCCGCCAGGCCCCGCGCGCTTTCTCGGCATCAAGGCACTCGCCACCGGGGTCTGCACCGGCATGGCCATCGCGCCGTGGCTGGCCTCGGTCATCGTCACCGCGGATCGCTGGCCGATGATCTTCTGGCTGGCTGCCGCGGCGGCGCTGGCGCTGCTGCCAGCCACGCGCGTACTGCCCGCGGCCACGGTGGCACCGGCGCAACGCTCCGACGCCCACCTGCTGCGGCTGGCCGCGCTGGCGAGCGGCAGCTTCCTGGTCCTTTATGTCTTGCAGCGCTCCTACTACGACTTCTATGCCGACCAGCTGTGGCTCGCCTCGGGCGCGATCACGGGAGCCGGCGCGCTGCTGGCCTTTGTCTGGAGCGAATCCCGTAGCGCCCGACCCTTGCTGAAGCTGCGCAGCCTGATCGAGCCGCGCTATCTGAGCGGGCTCACGCTCTTTACGTTCTGCTACTTCACGCTGGGCGCGAACGGCTATCTGCTGCCGATCGTGCTGCAGCGCTCGCTGGGGCATTCATGGTCCACCACCGGCTTGTTCTACACACTTGGCCTGGCCGCGGGGGTCGCCACCTGGCTGACGATGTCGCGCCTGCTGCCGCGCTGGCCCAGCCCGCGCAAGTATTTTGTCGCCGGCTTCCTGGCGCTGGCGGCTTCCTCCTGGCTGATCAGCCGCATCCCGCCCGCGCCCGACCTGTGGGGCCACGTGCTGCCCGCGCTTGCGCTCTACGGGGTGTTCATCATGACCCTGGTCCCGGTCACCGCCATGCAGACCTTCAACGGTGTCGCGCAGGATGAGTCGGTGTTCTCCAATGCGCAGCAGACCAAGAACATGCTGGGCCAGATGGGGACCGCGCTGGGCGTGACCGTTGCCACGGTCGGCCAGCAATGGCTGACCACGCTGCACTACAGCACGCTGCATGGCACCATGCATGCCGGCAGCCCGCCATTCCAGGAGGCCATTGCGCGCTACACCGCGGCGCTGTCCGGCTCGATGGAGCCCTTGCGCGCGGCCGAGCTCGCCACGGCGCAGCTGGCACAGGTGCTGGCACAGCAGTCGGCGCTGCTGGCCAATCTCGACCACTTCCGCGCACTGGCGGCGTTGGCCGCGCTCGCGATCATGGTGAGCCTGGTGCAGAAGGTGATCCGGTAAGCGAGCCAGACGCCAGGGGCCGGGCGCGTGATGGTGCTGGCCCCTGCACCGTCATTGGGGATAGCGAGCGCGCCGGTGCGGATGCCAGAGATGCGGATGCGCGAGGAGAGGTCAGGCCGATCGGCCCTGGCTCACGGCGCGACAGACCCCGGACGAGCGATACGCTGACGACACCGCCGCACGCGCAGCACGCGCTCGCGGATCGCATGGAGGTGCCCGCGCGTCAGCGCAAGCAGCGTGCGGAGGCCCAGCCACGGGTTGCGCAGGCACCGGCGTACCTGCTCGCTGCGCCCGACGCCTGACACGCACCAGGTGCAGAAGTGCTCGCAATTGTTGGTCAGCAGCTGGTACCGGTCTTCGCCCAGGCGCGACCTGGCCCGCTCCACCACTTCCGCGCCGACGTAGAGCGCGTCCGCATCGGCCTGGACCCTGAGGCCCTTGCCCGCGGCAAAGCCTGGCAACGGAATGGTCTCGACGGGACGACGCCTGGTGGAATGGTCGAAGCCGCCATAGTGGATGACCTGCCCCGCGCCGGCATAGATGCCATGGTGGACGTAGCCATCGCGCTCAGTCACGAGATGCGCGCCGATGGCAATGGAGCAGGCTGCGCTGGCCGCCTGCGGCGACGCTGCGAGCCAGTCGAAGGTCAGTGTTTCCATGGCGGGCCGCCAATTGGCTTGGCAGTGACTCCGGTCCCGCGGGCGCGCTCATGACGGACTGACCGGAGCGCTGTCACGCTTGCCCGATTCAGGGCAAAGGGCGTCCCGCCGGGGAGCATCGTCCCCGGGAAAGGGCTTCACTGCGTTGATTTCGGTGAGGCTTGCGGCCGGCGCGGACGCTTTGCGATCGCACTGGCCTTTGATTCAAGGGTAGGTTTTCGGTCTTGTGAAACCCATTCTACGGAGGGCTGCCGTGGGGCCTACATTGGCGTCGAACGCTCATACCGGGGTATATCCGCAGCACTGCCGGCGGATGATCGGGGCCGATGCCGGCTCCGTCATCGGGCTCCCGGCTGGCCCGCGCGCGCCTCTGGTGCCGGAGATGGCCTATCAGGCTCCCGCGAACGGCCTGCCGCCTGGCCGTCGCCGGGCAGAAGCCGACGCCGTTTGGCGTGTCCGAATCACCTAGAATACCTACAGCCAACCCAGCCACTGCCGGTGCCAGCCGACCAAAGGAAACCGAGATGAGTTCGTCGTCGCAGTCGACTGCGGGCCACAAAGCCAGCGGCCGCATGGAGCCCGTGGTCTATGTCGTGGACGATGACGAGTCGATGCGGCTCGCCCTGGCCGGCCTGCTGCGCTCGATCGGACTGCGGGTGGAGACCTTTGATTCGTCCTACGAGTTCCTGGCGTTTCCGAAGGACGACGCCCCCAGTTGCCTGGTCCTCGACGTCAGGCTGCGCGGCGAAAGCGGACTGGCGTTCCAGGAGCAGATCGCCAGGAGCGACCTGCGCATGCCGATCGTCTTCATGACCGGGCATGGCGACATCCCGATGACGGTCAAGGCCATGAAAGCGGGCGCCATCGATTTCCTCGCCAAGCCGTTCCGCGACCAGGACATGCTCGATGCGGTCGCCAATGCCCTGGCGCGCGACGGCGAGCGGCTCGCGGCCGAACAGTCGAGCGCGGCGCTGCGCACTGCCTATGCCTCGCTGACGCCGCGCGAACGGGAAGTGATGGTGTTCGTGATCGCCGGCCTGATGAACAAGCAGATTGCCGGCGAGCTGAATCTCAGCGAGATCACCGTGAAAATCCACCGTGGGCAAGTCATGAAGAAAATGGCGGCACGATCTGTCGCCGAGCTGGTCAGGATGTCGCAAGCGCTGGGCGTGCAGCCCAGCCCCGGCAAGGCCGGTTGAGGGGTGCAACGGAACGGCGCCGGGGGCTTGCGCCGCCCTGTCGTGGCGGCGCTAGGCCTGGCCCAGCGCAACGCTGAGCCAGTGCGCGATGGCGCCGGCATCGACCGGCTTTTCGAGCACCGCGAGCGCACCGTGCGCCAGCGCTTTGGCTTCCAGGTCGGGACCGGGGAATGCGGTAATGAAGATGGTGGGCGGTGCATAACCCAGCGCCTGGAGGTGCTCGTGCAGCGCCAGCCCGGACATGCCAGGCATCATCACGTCGGAAATCAGGCATGAGGTCTCTGCGACGTGGCCGGACGCGAGGTATTCCTCCGCGGAAGCGAACATCCGCGTCGGCTGCCCCAGCGAGCGTATCAGGCTTGCCGTGGCGAGGCGGACGCCCTCGTCGTCATCCACGATCGAAACGGTTTGAGCGGAACACAAAAGAGCGGCCCTCGAGGTTCGGCGGCGCACGCCACCCGACCAATGCCCGCTGGCGAATCAGCGAATTTCGGGGTGGCCTGCCATGGCAAGTACGGCACTGCCTTGCACTACGCTTTGAAGCCTAAATCCCGGGGCAGCGCCGGGAAATCATACGAACGTATAAGTCCCTGCCCGGCTCTGCCCGGGAACGCCACCATGCCTCGGAAGCCGCACTTGCGCGCGCCGCTGCCGCCCCCCTTCATACCTCGGTATGAGGCGTCGAAGCGTAGGTAGGGGCAGCGCCACCGCTGCGTAGAATGGTTTTGCTGCACTCGCGGCCCTACTCTTTTCTCAAGCGCAAAGCGATCGCACCGTGCCTTCGCAAGCTTCCTGATGATGAGTGGAGTCAGCAATGATGCAATCGGCAATTTCGAAGCATGGCCTTCGGCCTGGCTTGGCAAACCCCGCCGCCGCCCTGTCCACCTGCTTTTCCACCAGCTACACCGGAATCATCGCCTTCATGGCGGTCGCCACCGAGGGCAGCTTCGCCCGCGCCGGGGAACGGCTGGGCATCGGCCGCTCGGCGGTCTGCCGCAATGTGCAGAAGCTCGAGGCGCAACTGAGCACGCGCCTGTTCCTGCGCACCACCCGGTCCACCCATCTGACGCGGGAAGGCGAACGGTTCTTCGAGCACTGCAACCGCGGTGTCGCGCATTTTGCCGAGGCGATGAACGATATGCAGGCGTTGCGCCAGGGACCGCCGCATGGCCTGCTGCGCATCAGCGCGCCGGTCGATTTCGGGCGCAAGGTGGTGGCACCCCTGCTGTCCCGGTTTGCCGAGGCCTACCCCGATATCGCAGTCGACCTGATGCTGAACGACCGGCCGGCCGATTTCGTCGGAGACCAGATCGATGTCGCGTTCCGCGGCGGCCGCATCGAGGACTCCAGCATCATCGCGAAGCCGCTGATGACGCTGCGGATGGTGCTCTGTGCCTCGCGCGCCTACGCCGAACAGCGCGGACTGCCGGCGACGCTGGAAGCGCTGGGCGAGCATGACTGCATCAACTTCCGCCACGCCGGCGGCAGTGTCTCGGAGTGGGAGTTCAAGATCGACGGGCGCGTGCGCAAGTACCTGCCCGCCGCCAGGCTGACATTCAATGACGCGGACCTGGTCTTGCAGGCCATGCTGGACGGCCGCGGCATCGCGCAGATGGCGGAGTACCAGGTGCGCGGCCACCTGGCTCGCAACGCGCTGGCCGTGGCATTGCCGCAGCACAGGCCGGAAGACCGCGCGCACTATATCTGCTACCTGTGCCGGCAGCACTTGCCTGCGCGCATCCGCGTCTTCATCGACTTCATGACCGAGCAGATCCGCGCGCTCGATCCCGACGAGGCGGGCGGGTACGGCGCCGTCGGCAACCCAAACCCCCTGCGGAAGCTGGCCGCCTGAATCCCGTGCGCCAATCTGCCTGGCGTCGTCATGGCACGGGAAAGCGGCTCGCCGCGCACGTGCTGTTCACACCACCTTCAAAACATGCGCACGAAGTCCGCGGCATGGCCCCTGCAGCCACCGGTGCCGACAGCGGCGCCGAGGTGTATTCTCCAGAATGCTGCATGGGCAGCGTTGTTGATCGAGAAGATGCCGTGTTGTAATTCGCTTCCGGTGCGTATCCGGCCCGGCTGGATCGGACCCGTCTGATCTCCTGCCGCATGTCGGGAAGCAGCCTGATGGCAGTGCGGCAGACGGGGAGCTGCATATGGATCAGGCGCCGACGGCCGGCACCCTGCAGGCCTGGTGGACCCAGGCTTTGTGGAACGATGGCGAGCGCGTTTTCTCCCGCGCGGTGCGACCGCTCGACGGCACCGGCCAGCCCGTGCTGCTTGCCCGGCCCGCGGCCGAGCATCCCACGCCAGCCACGCTGGACCGCCTCGCGCACGAACTCGACCTGAAGGACGAACTGGACGGTGCGTGGGCGGTGCGCCCCCTGGGGATGGTGCGAGAGGCCGGCCGGACCCTGCTGGTGCTGGAAGATCCGGGCGGGGAGCCGCTTTCGCGACTGCTCGGCAAGCCGATGGACGTGGCGGATGCGCTGGCGCTTGCCATCGGCATCGCCGCGGCGCTGGGCAAGCTGCACCAGCGCGGCCTGGTTCACAAGGACCTCAAGCCCGCCCACATCCTGGTGCACTGTGCCGACAGCCGCGCGCGCCTGACCGGGTTCGGCCTTGCCTCGCGGCTGCCGCGCGAGCGCCAGGCCCCCGAGCCGCCCGAGACCATTGCCGGCACCCTGGCCTACATGGCGCCAGAGCAGACCGGCCGGATGAACCGCTCGATCGACTCGCGCAGCGACCTCTATGCGCTGGGGGTGACGCTGTACGAGATGCTGACCGGCGGGCTGCCATTCTCGGCGGCGGATCCCATGGAATGGTTGCATTGCCATATCGCGCGCAAGCCGATGCCGCCCGGCGAACGGGTGGCAAAGATCCCGCCCATGGTCTCCGACATCGTCATGAAGCTGCTTGCCAAGACGGCAGAGGAGCGCTACCAGACCGCCGCAGGTGTCGGGCGCGACCTGCAGCAATGCCTGGATGGCTGGCGCCGGCAGCGCCGCATCGCGGCCTTTCCACTGGATGCGCACGGCGCGCCTGAACGGCTGCTGATTCCAGAGAAGCTTTACGGACGAGAGCGCGAAGTCGATACCCTGGTGGCCGCCTTCGAACGCACCGTCAGGCTGGGCGTGCCGGAGCTGGTGCTGGTGTCCGGCTATTCCGGCATCGGCAAGTCGTCGGTCGTCAATGAATTGCACAAGGTGCTGGTGCCGCCACGCGGCCTGTTCGCCGCCGGCAAGTTCGACCAGTACAAGCGCGATATTCCCTATGCGACGCTGGTGCAGGCGTTCCAGAGCCTGGTACGGCCGTTGCTGGGCAAAGCCGACGTGGAACTGGCAGGCTGGCGCGCCGCCTTGCTCGATGCGCTGGAGCCCAACGCCGGGCTCATGACCGAGCTGATACCCGAACTGAAGCTGATCATCGGCGAACCGCCTCCGGTACCGGCACTCGAGCCACAACAGGCGCAACGCCGCTTCCTGCTGGTGTTCCGGCGCTTCATCAGCGTGTTTGCCCGTCCCGAGCACCCGCTCGCGCTGTTCCTGGACGACCTTCAGTGGCTCGACGCCGCCACCCTCGACCTGATCGAGGATCTGCTGACCGGTTCGGAGCTGCGCCACCTGTTGCTGATCGGCGCCTACCGCGACAATGAGGTCGACGCCGCGCATCCGCTGATGCGCAAGCTACAGGCGCTGCGCAACGCCGGCGTCAGGATCGACGCCATCATGCTGGCCCCGCTTGCCGGCGAGCACGTGACGCAGCTGCTGCGCGAAGCGTTGCACGTCGAGCCGGAACGTATTGCACCGCTGGCGCAACTGGTGCACGACAAGACCGGTGGCAATCCCTTCTTCGTGATCCAGTTCCTGCATGCCCTGGTGGACGAAGCGTTGCTCGCCTTCGATCATGAGGCGCGGCAATGGCACTGGGATCCCGAGCGCATCCATGCCAAGGGCTACACCGACAACGTCGTGGACCTGATGGCCGGCAAGCTGACGCGCCTGCCGGCCTCCACGCAGCACGCGCTGCAGCAGCTTGCCTGCCTGGGCAACGTCGCTGGCGTCGGCGCGCTATCGACCGCGCTTGGCGTGCCGCAGCCGCAGGTCGGCGTGGCGCTGTGGGAGGCGGTCCGCCAGGAACTGGTCGAGCGGCAGGACGGCGCCTACGCCTTTGTCCATGACCGGGTCCATGAAGCCGCCTACTCGCTGATCCCCGTCGACTCGCGCGCCCAGGCCCATTTGCGCATCGGGCGCCTGCTCGCCGCGCAAACGCCGCCGGAGCGGCGCGCCGAGGCGAGCTTCGAGATTGCCGGCCAACTCAATCGCGGCGCCGCATTGATCACCGAGCGCGACGAACGCGAACAACTGGCCGAGTTCAACCTGCTCGCGGGCCAGCGCGCCAAGGCAGCCACCGCCTATGCATCGGCCCTCGCCTACCTGGTCAGCAGCGCGGGGTTGCTGGACGACGACTGCTGGCAGCGCCGGCATGACCTGATCTTTGCGGTGGAGCTGAACCGCGCGGAATGCGAATTCCTGACCGGGCAATTGTCGATGGCCGATGCCAGGCTGGCGGCGCTGTCGGCGCGCGCCATGACCACGGCCGAGAAAGCGCTGGTCACGTGCCTGCAGCTGGACGTCTACCTGGTGCTGGATCGCAGCGACCGCGCGGTCGAGGTCTGCCTGGCCTACCTTAGGCACGTCGGCATCGACTGGTCGCCGCACCCCGACGATGCGGAAGTTCGGCGCGAATACCAGCGCATCTGGTCCGGGCTTGGCGACCGGGCCATCGAGGACCTGGTGGACCTGCCGCTGATGGAAGATGCCGCCGCGCTGGGCACCGTCGAGGCGCTCAGCAAGCTGTTCGCGCCAGCCTTGCAGACCGATGCCAACCTGGCTTGCCTGACCATCTGCAAGGCGGTCAGCCTGAGCCTGGAGCAAGGCAACTGCGATGCCTCGTGCGTGCTCTACGCCAATGTCGGCCGGGTCGCGGGCCGGCGCTTCGGCGATTACCAGGCCGGATATCGTTTTGGCCTGCTCGGCTGCGAACTGGTCGACCGGCGCGGGCTCAGGCGCTTCGAGGCCAAGACCTTCCTGTGCTTCTCGATCTTCGTGGTGCGCTGGCTGAAGCCGGTGCAAAGCTGCCGCGCCCTGCTGCGCCGTGCCTTCGACGCCGCCAACCGGATTGGCGACCTGCCTTATGGCGCCTACTGCGGCAACAGCCTCATCTCGGACCTGCTCTTCGCCGGCGAGCCGCTGGCCGAAGTCCAGCGCGAGGCCGAGCGCGGCCTTGCCTATGCCGAGAAGGTGCGGTTTGGCCTGGTGATCGACTTCATCAACACGCAGCTCGTACTGGTGCGCATGCTGCGCGGGCTGACGCCGCGCTTCGGTTGCCTGGACGACGCGCAGTTCCGGGAAGCCGCTACCGAACACCACCTGGCCGGCAGTCCCGACCTGGCCCTGGCCGAGTGCTGGTACTGGATCCGCAAACTGCAGGCGTGCTATCTCGCCGGCGACCTCGATGCCGCCAGGGCGGCCGCCGCCAGGGCGCAACCGCTGCTGTGGACCTCGAGCTCGTTCTTCGAGGAAGCCGAGTATCACTTCTACGGCGCGCTGATGCTTGCGGCGCAGTGCGATCTTGCCCCGGACGGCGAACGGATGCAGCACCTGGACACGCTGGTCGCGCATCATCATGAGCTCCAGCTCTGGGCGCAGCACTGTCCGGAGAACTTCGCCGACCGTGCCACGCTGGTCGCGGCGGAGATTGCCCGCGTCGAGGGCCGCGTGGTGGAGGCCGAACAGCTTTATGAACAGGCCATTCACGCGGCGCAGGAGACCGGCTTTGTCCACACCGAGGCGCTCGCCAACGAACTCGCCTCGCGCTTCTACAGCGCGCGTGGCCTCGGCAAGATTGCTCGCCTGTACCTGCAAGACGCCCGCTACGCCTACCTGCGCTGGGGCGCCGATGGCAAGGTGCGGCAGCTCGAAGCACGCCATCCCTACCTGAGGACCGAGGAAGCGACCCCCGGCCCGACCAGCACCATTGCCACGCCGGTCGAACACCTCGACCTGGCTACCGTGCTGAAGGTATCGCAGGCTGCCTCGGGCGACATCGTGCTGGACAAGCTGATCGACATGGTGATGCGCACCGCCATCGAGCAGGCCGGCGCCGAGCGCGGGCTGCTGATCCTGGCCGATGGCGGGGGGCACCGCATTGCCGCGGAAGCCATCGCCGGCAACGACACGTCCCGGCTGCAGCTGCGGGACGAGCCGGTGAGCGCGGCGATGCTGCCGGAGTCCGTGCTGTACCACGTGCTGCGCACGGGCCAGAGTGTGGTGCTCGACGATGCCGCATCAGACCCTTCGTTCGACGCGGATCCCTACGTCCGCCAACACCGTGCCCGCTCCCTGCTGTGCATGCCCCTGATGCACCAGGCCAAGCCCACCGGCGCGCTCTACCTGGAGAACAACCTGAGCGCGCGCGTGTTCAGCCCCGCGCGGATCGCGGTACTGAAGCTGGTTGCCTCGCAGGCCTCCAGCTCGCTGGAAAACGCGCGTCTCTACCGGGACCTGGCCGAGCGCGAAGCCAAGATCCGCCGCCTGGTCGACGCCAATATCATCGGCATCATCGTCTGGAACGCCGATGGCGACATCATCGAAGCCAACGACGCATTCCTGCGCATGGTCGGATACGAACGCGAGGACCTGGTCTCGGGGCGCGTGCGCTGGACCGACCTGACGCCCGTGGAACTTCGTGCCGACAGCGAACAGGCGCTGGCGCACGCCGTACGCACCGGCAGCGCCCTGCCTTTCGAAAAAGAATACATCAGGAAGGATGGCAGCCGGCTGCCGGTTATCGTCGGCCTGGCGATGTTCGCGGACAACCGCCAGGAAGGCGTCGCGTTCGTGCTCGACCTGACCGAACGCAAGCATGCGGAAGAGCGCGTGCGCGACAGCGAACGGCGCTACCGCGACGTGCAGACCGCGCTGGCCCACGCCAACCGGCTGGCCACCATGGGACAGCTTACGGCGTCGATCGCGCATGAAGTAAACCAGCCCATTGCCGCCACCATGACCAATGCGCAGGCAGCGTTGCGCTGGCTGGGCGCCGACCCGCCCGACATCGACGAGGTTGGCCAGGTGCTGGGACGGATCATCAAGGACACCAACCGCGCCGGCGATGTGCTGCGGCGCATCCGCGAGCTGGTGCGCAAGGCGCCGCCGCGCAAGGAACCGGTGGACCTCAACGAGGCCATCCACGAGGTGATCGAGCTGACCCGTGGCGAGGCGGCGAAGTGCCGCGCCCGGGTCCAGGTCCAGCTGGCCGAGGGCTTGCCCCGGATCGAAGGCGATCGCGTCGAGCTGCAGCAAGTGCTGTTGAACCTGATCGTCAACGCGCTGGAGGCGATGGGCGAAACCGACGGCGCCCGTGACCTGCGCATCGGCACCAGCAAGGCCGAAGCCGGCGGCGTGCTTGTGACGGTGTCCGATTCCGGTCCGGGCTTTGCATCGCTGAGCGCCGAGCAGGCATGCGCGCCCTTCTACACCACCAAACCGGCGGGCCTGGGAATGGGTCTGTCGATCTGCCGTTCGATCATCGATGCGCATGGCGGCGAGCTGTCGATCGGCAATGGCGTGCCACACGGTGCGGTGGTCCGGTTCACCGTGCCTGCGTGTCCGCCCGATGCATCGTGACGGGCCGGCGGCCCCGGGGCCGCCCGAACACGGAATAACACGGGGATTGCCCAGGGCCGACGCCCCGCGAGGGCGAAGCGTCGGCACGGCCTCGTCCAGACTGCCTCAGGCGTACGTGACCTCCGGATTGCCCGCGGCCAGCGCCTGCTCGCGGTCCGCGGCCGGCGGATAGATCCACTGGGTATTGATCAGCAACTTGCGTTCCTTGCCTTCGGCGTGCGTCAGGCTGACCCGTCGATCCCAGCCTTCGGTATAGACCGCGCCCCATGCGCCGAGGTCGAGGCAGGTGGCATAGAAATCCTGCCGGTACGCCATGGTCGGCAGGCCCAGCAGGTCCGCCGCCACGTTATGGCCGGCGAACCGCCCCATGTACAGGGCGTGCTGGCACGACATCAGCGAATAGTGCCCTTCGTCGTCGGTCAGCGCCCGCACCACGTCGCCGGCGCCGAACACATCGCTGGTGCCGGTGACACGCAGGTCCGCGCTCACCTCCATGCGCCCCTGGCGGTCGAGGTGCGGCGAGACTTGCGCGGTCAGGCCGCTGGCAACCATGCCGCCGGTCCAGATGACGGTGTCCGCGTCAATCCGTTCTCCGGTTGCGGTCACCACGCCGGTGGCATCCACGGAGACAACGCCAGCACCAACGCGGGTTTCAATGCCGAGCTGCGCCAATGCCTGCAGGATCTGCGGGCGCGGGCCGGGTCCGAGATCGGGTCCGATCGCATCGGCGCGCTCGACGATGACGATGCGCGGGCGCGCGCCATCGCCGAGGATCGGAAGCAGCCGCTGCGGCAGCTCGGTCGCCACCTCCAGTCCCGTAAAGCCGCCGCCTACCACGACAAAGGTATTGCGCCGCGGGCCCTCGGGCTGCGACGGCAGTCGTTCCAGATGCTCGCGCAGCGCCACCGCCTCGTGCAACTGGTCCACCGCGAAGGCGTGTTCGGCCAGGCCCGGCAGCGGCGGACGGAACAGGCGGCTACCGCTGGTCAGGACCAGGCGCTCGTAGCCTTCGGTACTGGTCTGGCCAGCGGCCGTCCTGATCTCGACACAATGGTCCGCCACATGGATGCGCTCGACCGCGCCTTCGATAAACCTGACGCCAACTGCATCCAGCAGCGGCAGGAACGGCACCGCCATCTGCTCCGGCCGGGCCTCGTGCAGCCGCGGACGGATGTGGAGTTCCGGCCGTGGTGAAACCAGCGTGATCTCGACATCCGCGGCAGCCTTGCCTTGCCTATCGACGACGCGCGCCGCGCCGAGCGCCGTCCACAGTCCGGCAAAGCCGCCGCCGACGATCAGGATCCTGCGTTTCATGATGGTTACCTCGCTTCCTACTGTTGCTGGGTTCGGGCGGCACAACGTGGCGGCCGAACGGTGCATGACGCCTGGCCGCGCGGCGCGAAACCGGCGGATCCGGGGGTCTGAATGCTGGGAACCGGGCCGTGACCGGCCCGGGGAACGGGCTGGGCTAGTTCACCGGGGTAAAGACCGGCGCCCCCTGCTTCTTGAGCAGGAACACGACAAACTTCGCTGGCCTGGTCTTGCTGGCATTGCGGCCGACGGTGTGGAGATCGTCCGGGCCTTCGTAGAAGGTTTCGCCCGCCTTCAGCGTAACTTCCTTGCCGCCCTTCACGCCCATCACAATGCTGCCTTCGAGCACATAGACGAACGCATGCGCGTCATGGCGGTGCACCGGGTCGAAGCCGCCGGGCGGATACTCCACCGTGATCATCTGGACTTCCTTGCCCGCATAGTCGGGCAGCGCCTTGGTGGTCAGCGACTGGACCACTACCTCGGGCGGCGCGGCGCTGGCCAGCGGCGCCGACATCAGCAGCACCAGGCTTGCCGCGATCGCGATCGACGGTTTCATGGCTTTACTCCAGGTTGGCCTTGTCCAGCCCGAAGGCCTTGTCGGAAGAACCCGGCACCATGCGGAAGGCGACGTTGAGCCGGTTCCAGGTGTTGATGGCGCCCACCAGGAACGTCAGGTCGGACAGCTCCTTTTCGGAATACTGCGTCAGCACGCGCTCGTAGACATCGTCCGGCACGCCCTGAGCGGGCAACTGGGTCAGCGCCTCGGTCCAGGCCAGCGCGGCGCGCTCGCGCGGCGAGAACAGCGTCGATTCACGCCAGATCGCCACGTGATGCAGCCGCAGCTCGCGCTCGCCGTGGATTTTTGCCATCTTGATGTGCATGTCGACGCAGAACGCGCAGCCGTTGAGCTGCGACGCGCGAATCTCGACGAGCTCGCGAATATGCTGCTCGATCGTCGTTTTCGGGAACAGGCTGTTGAGCTCCATGAGCTTCTTGGACAGCTCCGGGGATTGCTGGAAGTAGTTGAGGCGTTGCGTCATGATCTCTCCTGCTGAGATGGCGTGGATGGCCGGCGGACCCGCGCCGGATGGCAGGCAGGGACCGCTTGGAAAGAAGCGTAGCCGTGCGCCGGGCGCACCGGTAGTGCCGCAGGAGTACACGCACTGTTACCGCGCCGGCACCAATCGCCGGGCGCGATGCGGCTACATCGGTTCCGCCTGCAGCGGAACTACCGGGCCGCGTTGGCTTCGCGCTCGAACTCGCGGATCACCGGGTTGCCCAGGATGGCGTCCCGGCCGGCTTCGATCAGGCGATCGACATCCTGCTCGGGCAACCGAAGCCGGGTCGGCAGCTCGTTCAGGCTCGCGGCACGCGCCTTGTCGAGGGAGTCGAATGCGATCCGCGTGACGAAAAACTCGACGTCGTCGCAGCGCCAGCCCGGACGGCTTGCGGCGATAGCCTGCTGCCGGGCAAACGGCATGGCGCACCGATACGCCACGAGGTCATTGCGCCACTGCCGCATCATGGGCACGAAGGCGTCATAGCTCATGCGCACGTTGGTGGCCATGGCGGCGTCGATGGACGCGTTGGCCACTTCGATCCCCGACGGGCCCACCTGGCTTTGGTTCCAGTCGCCACGCGGGCCCTGGCCGGCATCGACCACGACAAACAGCAGCCGCCGCACCTTGATCGCGTCATGCTCGCTCATGGGCCCGTAAGCCGTGCCCAGCAGCAGGCGCGACTGGAAAATGGTGGCCAGCCCGTAGTTGTCCGTCACGCCGCCGTCGACCAGCTTGATGTACTTGCCCTTGGACAGATCCCGGTGGCCGCGAACGGCAACCGCCAACGCGCCAATCAGCAGCGATTGCCCCGGCGCCTCGGCGTGATCCAGGTTGGGCAGCGGCGCCCGGCAGGCCTGGGGATGCTTCTCCAGCACGATGGGCGCGAAGAACAGCGGTACCGCCATCGAAGCCGCGACGGCCTCGGAGACGGGAAAGCTGGCGAGATCGCTGCAAAGCGCATCGAATGCCAGCTGGCTGAACGGAAATGCGACCCGATAATAGACGTTGGTGGCATTGATCCACACCAGCGGCTTGCCGCGGCGGAACATGTCAGCGTACGTGGCCCCCTTGAACACGTCTTCGTCCAGCCAGGTCTGGAGGTCTTCCCGATTATTGAGCCCCCCGCCAAAGAGCCGCGCAATGTTGAAAGGATTAAGGAGGCTGAAGCGCAGCCGCGCCTCGCCATCTTTCAGAAGCACCGACCGGAACGTCGCCAGGCTGTCCTTGCCGTGCAGGCCGTAGTAGGCGGCGGTGAGCGAGCCTCCGGACACGCTGCTGATGAAGGCCACGTCGTCGAGCAGGGAAGCGCCGCCGGGAGTTCGCATGGCGTCCAGCCCCTGCAGCGCGCCGAAGGCGAAGGCCGCGGCGCGCGTGCCGCCGCCGGAGAACGCCATGGCGATGGTAGTCGGCCCGGCGACGTCGACCGGTTCACGCAAGGGCACGGTGCCGCTGGCGGCCGTCGCCTGGGGCAGATTGCGGGGGACATTGTGAGAAAGCGAGCCGCAGGCACCGACTCCCGCAAGCAGCAGCACCATCAGGGCGCGGCCGGCCTTGCCGCAGGCGCCGCGCCCGCTTCCGGGCCGGCCCGGTGGCACCGGCAGGCAGCTGTTCCGGCGGAGAGAAGGATCGTGACGAGACATGCTTGGCGTGGCGCAGGCTGCAGAATGGTATGGTGGAGATGCGTTGCCGCAAGCATCCGATGGCGGATGCCTCGCCATGATATGGCATCAGCGCGGGGCACGACACGTACCTCGCCACCCGGGGATCGCCGTCACGGTACCTGACCTGAAGACCCAGGGGTCGGCAGCGCCTTAAGATCCATCGCCCGCTATTCGTTTTGCAGATACCAGATGTCGGAATTCTTCAATTTACTGTGGGGCAGCCGCTTCATACACTCCTTCGAACAAAAAAGAAGCATCCGGAGACACGCATGAGCACCGAAAATCCAATGCAGTTCGTTGTGGAACCCCATCCGGGGCCCACCCCCGCCGACCAGATCGCTGTCAGGCTGGAGAACCCCGTCTTCGGCCGGGTGTTCACCGACCATATGGTGACGATTCGTTGGACCGACGGTCGCGGCTGGCATGATGCCAGGGTCGAAGCACGCCGTCCTTTCCAGATCGACCCCGCCTGCGCAGTGCTGCACTACGCGCAGGAAATCTTCGAGGGCATGAAGGCATACCGTGGCGAGGGCGGCAGGATTTCGCTGTTCCGGCCACAGGAGAACGCCAGGCGTTTTCGCGCCTCCGCAGCCCGCATGTCGATGGCGGACCTGCCCGAGACCACCTTCCTGCAAGCCGTGGAAGCGCTCGTCGATATTGACCGCGCCTGGGTCCCCGGCAGCCAGGGCAGCCTTTACCTGCGCCCGTTCATGTTCGCCTCGGAGAGTTTTCTCGGGGTGCGCGCTTCGGCCGAATACGTATTCTGCGTGATCGCATGTCCGGTCGGCCCGTATTTCAAGGCCGGCAAGTCGGCGGTGACCGTCTGGGTGTCGGATCAATATACCCGCGCGGCTTCGGGTGGCACCGGCGCCGCCAAATGCGGCGGCAATTACGCGGCCAGCCTGATCGCGCAAACCGAGGCCGCGGCCAGGGGCTGCGACCAGGTGGTGTTCCTGGACGCTGCGGAGCACCGCTGGATCGAGGAACTCGGCGGCATGAACGTGTTCTTCGTGATGGATGACGGCTCGCTGCGCACCCCGCCCCTGAAAGGGACCATCCTGCCGGGCATTACCCGCGCTTCGATCATCGAACTGGCCCGGCACGAGGGCATTCCCGTCAACGAAACGCCATACGACTTCGAGTCGTGGCGCGCCGATGCAGCCAGTGGCCGGGTCAAGGAAACCTTCGCCTGCGGTACGGCCGCGGTCGTCACCGCCATCGGGCAGGTGCGTCACGCCGGCGGCGAATTCACCATCGGCAACGGCGGCGAAGGCGAAGTCACGCAACGGCTCCGTGCCTTGCTGACCGGCATTCAGCGCGGCAGCATCGCCGACCCGTTCGGATGGGTCCATCACGTCGATTGAGACCGGCGTGAGTGACCTTGGCGGCGAGCAAGGAATCGGAGTGCAACGCTCGCCGCGTTGACTTGGCTTGACGTCTGTCCCCGCCGCCTCTGCGGTCTGGGCAATTCCAGAAAAATTACCGGGACCGGCGCGCGACCCGGCAAGCGGTGTCGTCTACCCGTCGGCACGCTGCCCGGATGCCAGCGCTCCGCATGCCGCGTCGCCATCTCCGGCGCGCAGTCGTGCGAGCGCGCGGCAAGACCCATTTAGGAGATCCCTATATGAGCTTGTTCCGAACCAAGGACATCGACGCCATGCTGGCGGAGAGACACGTCGCCGCGCTGAGGAAGGTGCTGGGCCCGGTCGACCTGGTGTTGATGGGCATCGGTGCCATCATCGGCACCGGTATCTTT
>NZ_JALHRX010000037.1 GCF_023952475.1 Cupriavidus sp. WGlv3 | reverse complement strand
AGGATCCCTATGACTCACTGGTACGAGCCCTTGCGGGCCATCGTCAGCCTCGGTTCGCAGGCAGACAAGATTTCCCACATGGGAGAGTTGCATGCCGCGCGTCAGAGGCATCTGTCGCAATTCTTTACCACCGATGCCATCGCCCGACAGATGTGGGGCGTTGTGGACAGCTGGCGCCCCGACCGTAAGGTCTCGGTGCTGGACAATTCTGTCGGCTCCGCCCGGCTGTTGCAGTTCGCGGATCCGGCGGCGCACACGCTGTATGGCGTCGACGTGCATGAGCCGACGATTGCCGCTGTCCAGCAGTGTGTAGAGGCCGCCGGCTTCGAAGGAAGCTTCCGCATGGCTGGGATGGAGGAGATTCACCCGCGTCACTTCGACGTAGCCATTATCAACCCGCCGTTCTCGATCCACCTCGAATCGCCGCATCTGCAGCCCTTCTGCTGCACCACGTGGGGCCGGTTCGGGGCCAACAGCAGCGCCCTCAGCCATGAATATGCGCTGGCCCAGGCGCTCGAGGCCGCGCAGGTGGTGGTAGCGTTGTTGCCGACGAGCTTTGTCGATCGCTTCGCGAACGTCGTGGATCACCGGGATGCGCACAGCACGGCCGCGCGCCGCGTGGTCGGCATCTTTGATTTGCCGGCCTCGGCCTTCCGGGAGGAAGGCGCCACGGTGCACACCTCCATTGCGGTGTTCGGCCGCTACCGGATGGGGCGCGTCGTGCGTCAAGCGCACGGCGATTTCACCGTCCCGCTGCCCGGCCTGGACCTGAACGTGGATGACCGTCATTACCATGAGCCACGCCTGAACCATCAGGTGCTGGACGATACCGGCCCTGCCATCATGCGGCCGGTGACTTCGCAGAAACGGGTACGCATTGCCAATGATGGGCGTCGAATCGTCCTGGGCTTCGAGTGCGGATTCGTGGAGGCCATGGTGCTCAACCGGCTGTTGGAACGGCGCATCCTGCCATTGGATGGTCAGCGCCTGCCGCACGGCATGCGCTATGCCGGCAGCGGCCGCCTCGATCTGGAAGCCTATCTCGTGCAGGACGACCCGATGGCCGCGCTGGGCAGCCTTCTGCGGCTGATCCGTGACGCCGGCGGCGTGCCCGAACTGGCACCGGGCTTCTTGGAGCATTTTGGGAAGCGGCTGCGGCGTAGCGCGCGCCAGGCGACGCCCCTGCGGCACACCGTCTGGACGACTGGCGTGAATGCCGCGGAAGCCATCAGCGGCGTGGCCCTCAAAAGCCATGTCGCGGATCCGCTGAAGTGGGGCAGCCCCGTGATCAAGGCAGGCGAGGCCGTGGCATTCGTTCGCCAGCCGGACGGCCGCTACGCTTATCAGGCGGGCAATGCTCAGTTTGTGCTGACTCTGGACGAGCTCATGAGCCGCTTTGCCGTCAGCCGGTCGGCCCAGACATGGGAGACCGTGCACGAAGGCCTCTCGGTGAAGTATCCGGGACAGGCGTTGGCGCTGCGCCTGCGTATGCAGGCGCTCGGCATCGATCGGTGGCTGAACTGGGAGTTTCAGCAAAATGACCTGGTGGAACTGCTGCAGAAACCGTGCGGCGCGGTTGCCGCCTGGGAACAGGGTTGCGGCAAGTCGAGGCTCGCCGCGGCGCTGATCCTGCTGGCCGGGGTCAAGCACGGCTTGATCGTTGTTGAGGCACGCCTGGTACCGGAAATGCGTGCCGAGCTGGCGCAGATCCTGCCACCGGCGGCGGTACACGTCATCGACTCGCCGGAAAGCCTTGGCGCGCTCGGGCAGATTAATCTCATTGCCTACGAGCGGCTGCGCATGCCGGTGTGCCGGGAAGCGTCTCGGCGCGTCACATACGCCCATCGGCTCCGACGCCGGATTGGCCTGCTGGTGGCCGACGAAGGGGAACGGTTGTCGAACCCGAACAGCGACCAGAGCCGCGCGCTCTGGCAGCTGTCGGCGAGGCGCCGCTACATCCTCACCGGGAGCCCTATCGCGAACTACCCGCGCGATGTGTTTGGCCTTATCGCATTCACGGGTGGTGATGGTACCGCCGCTCAGCCTTATGGCTACCGCCGTGGCTACCTGGATAGCCAATGGCTGGCCACCGTGCAGCATGCCCAGCGCGGGGTAGACCGGTTCCGGGATGACTTCGTCGTGCTGGAATGGGTGACATGGGAGTTTGCCGAGAGCCTGCAGGACGGCGCAAAGCGGGAGGTGCCGAAGATCGGCAACTTGCCGCTGTACCGCCAGATGCTGGCGCCGCACGTCAAGCGCCGGCTGGTTTGCGAGCCAGACGTGGCCAGGTACATCCAGATCGATCCACCGGCAGTCGAAGTGGTCGAGACGGACTGGGACCCGGCGCACCTGTCGTTGTATCTGCGCACGGCCGACGAGTTCGCGGAATGGTATCGGGAGATCCGTCGCACCGACGGACGCTCGAACAACCTGATCGCGATCCTGGCTCGGATCCGCGCGGTGCACTTCGCCGCCAACTACCCGCAGTATGGGGTGGACGGGGTGGGGACGCTGGGGCAGCTGACCAGCAAGCAACGCGCCGTGATCGACCGCTTGAATGCCATCGCCGAGGAAGGAAAGCAGGCCATCCTGTTTGCCGAAAACCCCCGGGTGATCGACCTGATAGCGGGGCAGCTCAAGGCTCGGGGCGTCGAGACAGTCCCGTTCCATGGCGGCATCCCGATCACGAAACGCGTGGCCGACAAGGACAAGCGGTTTGTGAATGGCTCCGCCACCGGCCTGCTGTGCACGAAGGGCTCGGGTAGGGCAGGGTACAACCTGCCCAATGCCGACTACGTGCTCTTCTATGACCGTTCGTGGACGTGGCGCATCGAGTATCAGGCGATGCGACGCGCGCTGCGGTGGAACCGGAAGGGCCAGTTGAAGGTGGTGTATTTCCACCTGCCGGGGAGCATTGATAAGTACCAGGACCAGATGGTGGCGCACAAGCGCGACGCCATGGAAGCCGGGTTGGACTGGGCGACGCCGGAACTGGAGGACGAAGCGTTTCTGCACATGGATACGCTTCTCGATGCATTTGTCGAGGACCTGGCGGCGCTACACGGCCGCGAGAATCGCGACCAGCGCCAGCTGCTCAAGGAGGCCGCATGAAAGCGAATGAATGCACTGTCACCCTGGGTGAAGGCGTGGCGACGATCAAGCGCCGCGGAACGCGCGGCACGATTGTTGCCAACGTCCTCGGCACGGTGGAAGCGAATGGGGTAGAAGTCATCTGCCTCGATCGCCTTGTCCATGGCATTTTCGAGAGCGAGCTGGGCGGTTGGCAGGTCAGCGGGGCGGTCACCACCCTGCTGGCCAGACCGATTGGCCCGGTGCCGGAGAAAGGCACTCAAAATAGCTGAGCTTTCGGGACAATGCGACACCCCAAACCGCCATAAGATAGTTTCCGTAGTGCCCGCTACGGAAACTCTCTCAGTTGGACCCTTCTCCCAGCCCTCCCTTCGTGGAGGGTTTTTTTCGGCTGATCGCCGAGTTCCGAGGGCAATGGAAGAGCTGACGGCCGAGTTCGTTTAGGGTTGTTCGATGCCTGCCGTCATCCGCAGGAATGTGAGTGTGCCACCGCGCCTTGCTGGCAGGCGTCGAACAAGCCTAAACGGTAGCGGAAGTCAGGGTCAGCGGCGAGGCCGGGTAGTCGGGCGATTTCCGGATTCGGCCAGAAGGTGAAAGTAGCCCGCATCGTCGGCTGGGCGTGCAAACGTCGGAATCAGTCAGTAAGCGACCATTCGATGCGCCACAACGAACGTTGCTTGCTTGTCTTTGAAGACATCCACCCCAATCGAGTTGAACGTCTACAGGCAGACAATGCTGTGTCGCGAACGGACCTACACGCACCCATGCACACCCGGCAGGCAACCTGCGAAAGCGAAGCGTGCGAAGTAGTCAAGGCACGCCGTGACGGGCCGCCTCCTGCGCGATTTTATTGCATGCTTTCTATCGCCTAGCAGATCGCTGCCAATTGTTTGGCGACATAGACGCGCGACGCACAGCCAAAGGGGGCCGATGTGTTCTTTTAGGCCTGCTTGAAAGCCGCCGAGCGTTCAAGAAGCTCCCGACGGCGGCGATCGGTGTCGTCGTTGAGCTTCTTCCGAGTCGCGAAGAACACTCTCGCTGCCTCGATGTCTGCTCGCAACTCATCCGCAGTCGGCGGGGTCGTGTCGGTATCCGCCGCGGTATCATGCGCAGCGAAGTGGGAGCAGCGCGCCATCGCCTCGTGGAGCGCCACGTATTCCTCATCGCTCAGCGCCACGGCCCGGAGCCGTTGTGTCGACACGCCGGGCCGAAAACGCACCACCGTCTCGCACAGAATTGCCTCCTCCACTCCTCGCTCCCAAGTCTCGCGCAACCGTCCATATCCAGTCCGGACGAGATTCTCGCTGTGATCGACTTCTCCCGCATCTAGAAGGCGATCGGCCTCCGTCGCCATATTCTTGATGCGCTCCAAGCGTTCACCAACTTTGATCCCTGCAAAGGGAAGCTCAGGGAAAACCAGCCCCGCGCGCTGCCTGATGCGCCGCACGCTCATTGCGCTCGCCTCGACTTTTTGGGCGCTCGCTTCATCGGCCAAATGAAGAGCGAACGGCAAGTCGTGAGTGAACACAATCACCTGCCGGCTCGACGCTTCTTGAACGAGGCGGCGGGCGACCTTTTCACGATGCGCGTGATCGAGCGACGACATGGGATCGTCGAAGATGATCGCGCCATGCCCCTCCATCAGCGAGACTTCCGCCATGAAGGTGGCAAGCGCAAGCGCGCGTTGCTCGCCCTCGCTGAGGACTTCGCCCACCCGCTCGCCGCCAGAAGTGGCAAGCTTCACCTGCTGCTTCGCCTTCCCCCTTTCCGTTCGCGTGGTGCTGCGGATCGGCACATGGCCGACGCCCAGCGCGGCGCACTCGCGGACGAAAGCCGCTTCTGCGTCAGCGGACAATGCTTCGGCGTGAAGCGCGCTCATCTTTCTCGAAACTGGGGTCGAATCCGCTGCTCGATGGGCAGCTTGAAGCTTTTTCTTCAAGGCCAGGTCCTCCCCGATCTGCATGATCTGCGTGAGCCTACCCAACAGTGCTTGCCGCGACTTCAAGTCGGCGAGCGCTTGCTCGCTCTTCTTGCGCCCGTCCGCCGCCGCGAGCTTGTCAAAGCGCGCGGCCTCTTCCTCGATGGCGCGAGACAAATCACGTAGCTCAGTGGAATGCAAAGAGATCGCCGGGGCCGCAGCGTCGAACCTTTTAGCAACCCAAGCTTCGGTGAGCGCGGCCTGCCTGCTCGACAAGCGGTCGGCCGCTTGTTGCAGGACCTGGCCCGCTCCCGGCTTGGCCTGTTCGATCTCGTTCACAAGCGCATGGTCTGCCCACAGGGCGGCCGGATCTACCGAGGCAATGGAGGAGAATGCGGCGCTGGCCTTTATCCTAGCGGCCTCCGCGAGCTTTTGCGCCTCTTGCTCAATGAACGTCTCGAAACGTCGCATGCGCTCGGCTGCCGCGGCAGTGAGATTTTGCTGACACAGCACGCACTGGCTGCCATCAACGTGCGGAAAACGATGTTCCGGGTAGGCCAACGTCGTTGAGTAATGCCGCGCGGCGCTCAGCAGCGCGAGCCACGGATCTGAGCCTGTTCCCGGCAACAGGCCGCCGTCCGCAGCAAAAGCCTCCGCTGCAAGCCGGGCTGCAGTTTCAGCGGCAACAACCGCCGCCCCATACCCAATCGCGGCTAACGCCTTATCATCGGAGAGCGCCGCTTCGCACCGCTCCCACCGCGTCGCCAGACCTTCAATGCGGGCCTTTTTGCCGCGCAGATCGGCCGCACGCGCAGAGGGATTCGCCTCGGCAAGCTCCTCCTCTAATCTTTTGATTTCCGCGACATCCGCTTCGGACAGCGTGGCGAGCGCCGCGAGCTCCTTTCGATACGCCGGAAGGTGGAAGCGCTTCTCGAATGCTGCGAGCGAGCGGCCTACCGCATGTTCGCCCAGAAGGTCGGCGAAGGAAGCGGCCGACGCTTGAATGCCGTTGATTTCAAGTTCGAGCCGGGCGCGAAGCGTGCCACACAAGGTCGCGAGCTTCGCGAGAACGTCGAGGCCGCGCGGCGTATATGCGACCTCGCCTTCCGCGTCAGTGAAGGCGCGCGCGCATTGGCTGTCGAACACGGCGACCGTCGCCAGCTCCGCAGGGGCCGGCGAGCCTTGTTGCCAAGCCAGCGTTTCGGGGCCGGCGGCACCCTCGCGCTGGACAAGGATCTCAGCGCTCGGATTCTCTCCCGCCGCATCCGAGAAAACGTCGCCCAAGATGAGTCCGCCGGTTGCCCTCGCTCGGCACGCCTTGCGCAATACTCGAGAATATCCCGATTTGCCCGCCCCGTTGTTTCCATAGATAACCGTCACGCCGATCGGCGAGAACGGGATCGACTGGTCTGCGGCGATGGCGTTAACCCCACGCAGGGTGCGCAGCGCCAAGAGAGTGATTGGTTTCGAGGCCGCGTCGACGGCCGGCAGCATATCGCGAGTTAGGGGCTGTGCGACACGGCCTGCCGGATCATCGATTCCAGCGTGCGCTTTCGCCAGGGCGATGATCTCGCCAATCTCGGCCTCATCAATTCGGCCGTTTATGACCAAACGGCGGGCGGCGTCAGAAAGCCACGGTTCTTGCGTCTCGATCCAGTCAGCGATGCGCGCGAAGATCATGAGCCATGTCTCTCGTCAATATAGTGCGGCGAGTATAGCTCTCGCAGCGGGCGCGATCCGCGAGATGAAAGCCTCATTATTGTTTTTTTACGACATAGCCGATAGCTCGAAGCGCTGCCCGTCCCTCGACAAATTCATTTTGCATACACCTGACGCGTGTACGTAAAAAGCGCGTAGTCTTTTTGCGCGTCCTAATTGGATTCAAGCTTGGAATCTCTCAGTCTAAATTCCGCAAGGGCCGAACTACTGTTCCAGAAAAGTAAATTTGGATGACCGCACTGCTCTGGTAGCAGCCGCTGGACATCGAGAGCGCGACCGGCCGCTCCGGGTCGGTCGGAGACGGTCGAATAGCCGCTTGACGCCCGTCGTCGTAAGCTCCCTCGGCACATCGGCCCAAACATCCGCACTTTCTAGGGTCGTCGATCCCGGCAACCCCTCGTACCGAAGCCGACCGTTAAACGGTCGCAGGAAAAGGGAACCGGCGGGGGCGCGTATGCTGTACCCCATTTGACACACGAGGAGCTTGCCATGAAGACGAAAGACCTACTGGCGGACGAGCGTGCCACTGACAAGGCGCTGGCGCGACCGTTGCCCCTCGAACTTGCCCGACCGGAATGGGATGACGCCGGGGTGGCTGACTTCGTCGTCTTCACGGAGCCGCCGAAGGCGCCCGGGATACGCGCGGTGCTCCAGCACCTGCGCAAGGGTGTGAAGGACGCGAAGAAGCTGGACAAGGGCTCGGAGCGCTACAGCATCCTCGAAGGCTTCGGCCTCCATCGGGAGTATGGCACGAAGCCCCCGACGATGTTCGTGGAAGACGGGATTCAGTTTCAGAGCATCCAATATCGCCTGATCGCCTGCACTCACAACCTGACGCCCATTGGCTACTGCACCTTCGACCTAACGCTGAGCCATGGAAGCGGCTGCGCGTTGGAAGTCAATGATGTCTGGGCGGAGCCCGCCTGGCGCGAGCAAGGCATTGGGTCAGCCTTC
Source organism: Cupriavidus sp. WGlv3 (assembly GCF_023952475.1). Classification (GTDB taxonomy): domain Bacteria; phylum Pseudomonadota; class Gammaproteobacteria; order Burkholderiales; family Burkholderiaceae; genus Cupriavidus; species Cupriavidus phytorum. Next base: position 16,326 of record NZ_JALHRX010000037.1, on the reverse strand, counting down.
GCGCAGATTGTGGCGCGGATCGCCGCGGCCACATTGGAAGAGGTGGATTTCCGGTTGGCGGGGGGACTCAGGCATATCAGGTCGATCCCAATCCTTATCGAAGCAGATGTGTACTCGGAATCCGGTGAAGATTTCCTGTTTTCCGTCGGCCGTGCCCTAGAGTACGCAGCCGATGACGTGATGTGGATGTCGTACGCCGGCTTGGATATTGAGGTGGAGCCACGCTGGTGAGTCCAGGACGCGCGTAGCGTCACTCGACGTTTGCCCAGGGCCTCTCGGACCGTGTCATGGCGCTCGACCAGCGCCCGCACGATGGCTGGGCAGACGATTCCGACCGCGTCGCTCGCGTCGCGTTCCAGCTTCTTGATGGCGGCATCGGCATCCAACTGCGCGTCCGCGATCACGTCTTCCAGCAGTTTCGCCTCTTCGATATCGGCTTCGGTCGGCTTGGATTCATCCCGCGGGTAGATCACCCCTCAAGAAGCGGGGGCTAGGAACGATTCCCGTGGCAGGCAGTGCCGCATCTGGCGTAGGCGAGCCGATTGGTATATCCTTTCGCCTACTTCAGCGTCCCTGACGCATCGACCTCGCACCACCCGGTGCACAGCTTTTTGCAGTAACGTGGCTTCCTGCTCTGCCGGGCCGCCATGCTTCTCTTTTCTTATCCCATCGGGAACCACGTTCCCGGTGCGGTTACGGGTTCCCATTCTGTTTCGGAGAACCCACAATGCATTTCCCATCTGCAGTCTGCATCCGCCAGATCCGCACGGGTCGCTACAACCCACGCACGTACTTCGATCCGGTCGAACATGCGGAGTTGACGAAGTCCATCCGTGAGAACGGAATCTATCAGTCGCTCTTGCTGCGCCCCATCGAGGATGCTGAGTTCGATTTCGAGCTCGTCGCTGGTGAACGGCGCATTCGCGCTGCCTTGGAAGCCTTTGGCCCGGAGGGCGAAGTTCCCGTCCTCATCAAGGTCATGACGGACGAGGAGGCTGACCGCGCGGCGCTCATCGAGAACGCCCAGCGCGCGAACATGTCGCCCTCCGAGGAGGGCGTTGCTGCCTCCAAGATCGTCGGTCACTGCAAAGGTGATCGCGACGAAGCCGCGAGGCTTCTTGGTTGGTCTCGCGCGACGCTGGATAAGCGTCTTGCGCTGATAAACTGTAGCTCAGCTGTCCAGGCCGCACTGAATGAGCGCAAGCTCCAGCTTGGTCATGCCGAACTGCTCGCCACGCTCGCCAAGGACAAGCAGGACAAGCTCCTGCCGGTCATCATCAGCGAGAAGAAGTCGGTGTCGGAGTTGAAGAAGACCATCGAGGCGGCCGCGTGCAGCCTGGAAGCAGCGATCTTCGACAAGACCGACTGTGCCGCATGCCCGCACAACTCGTCGTTGCAGACGGAGATGTTCGGTGAGGCGATTGCCACGGGCAACTGCACTAACCGGGCCTGCTACACCGAGAAGACCGACCGCAAGCTCGATGGCATTGCGTACGGTCTCAAGGAGGAGTACCCGATCGTGCGTGTCATCCGCGCTGGCGACAACCATACCCGCATTCAGCTGAAGGTGGATGGTCCGACCGGCGTCGGCGAGGAACAGGCGAAGGCCTGCCACGCCTGCCAGAATTTCGGCGCCGCGGTGAGCGGACTGCCGGACTCCATGGGCAAGGTCTACAGCGGGCAGTGCTTCGATACGGCGTGCAACCAGAAGAAGGTGGCCGACCGGATCAAGGCCGAGCGTGATGCCGCCAAGGCGCCGGCTGCAAAGCAGTCCGCCGGCAAGCCGGCCGTAGCAACGAAGGGCGACAAGTCCTCCGCCGCTGCGGACAAGCCAGTCACGTCGATCAGCGAGTCGGAGAAGGTGAAGCAGTACCGCACCGAACTCTGGCGCAAGGCGCTGCGCAAGGAAGTCGCGCAGAACGCCGAGCAGGCCAACGCCTATCTGCTGGCCATCGCCCTGAACGGTTTGTCGCGCAATATAGGCGGCGACGTGATGGGCAAATTCTTCGAGAAGCTTACCGAGCAGAAGGTGTCTTCGACCCTGCAAGGTTGCTTGACGGCAGCGCATACCCTCGACGAAAGCCGGCGTCAGCAGCTGACGATCGGTCTGACGGTGGCGGCGATCGACGGCATGGAGGTGAGCAACCTCCGGGAACTGTGCCGGTATCACAAGCTCGACTTGCGCAATCACTGGAATCTGCAGAAATCGCAGGACTTCCTGGAGATGCTTACCAAGTCAGAGATGAAGGTCCTGGCAGACGAACTCGGCATCCGCAAGGTGCTGGGTGACAGTTTCGCCAAGCTCTTCGGCAAATCGAAGCCCGAGGTTGTTGCCGGCCTGCTGGCCGTCGACGGTTTCGATTACGCCGGCAAGGTCCCCAAGGTCCTCGGCTACTAAATCTTCCCTTCAAGTGGGGCGGCGCCGCTCTGGCGTCGCCCCGTCTCACACTTTTTTTTCAAGGATTCACTCAATGTTCACTGAATTGGCTGCGCTCGTCCGCGAGAGCGAGAAAGTCGTCGTCACGCTCACCATGCAAGGCGACACCATGTCTGTCGTAGTCGTGCCCGTCATCAAGAACGCCGCCGACGCTGCGCTCAGTACACCCTTGGCGCTGTCGGCGACGCCGGCGGAGCTTGATGAGGGCTTTGCCGCGGCGGTCGCCGGTGTCAGCGCTGCGCGTCAGTCGCTGGCGGAACAAGCCGAGGCCACCAAATCCATCCTGGAAGCGGCTAAGTCCTCGCAGTCGACCAAAGCCACCAAGGCCTTGACCAAGGCGGCGGGGACGACTGCGACAACGTCCGATGACGACGATGGCGATGACGATGCCGCCGGCAAACCGGAAGTAAGTGACCAACAGGCATCGGCGAAAGCGGATGACGGCGTGGTCAAGACGACTGGCACCGACCTCGCATCGCTGTTGTAAAGGAGACTGCCATGGCACTCGAAGTCAAGAAGCTCACGCGCGAGTTCTCGTACAACGGCATGACGCTGATGGACCCTGGTCCGCAGTTCACGCCCCAGCAGGTGCGTGATGTCTATTCCGCCCAGTACCCGGAGCTCACCACCGCCGCGGTGGATGGCCCGGAGCACAAGGGAGATGTTGCTCGCTACACGTTCGTGCGCGCCGCCGGCGCGAAGGGCGCGGATGCGTAAGTCTGACCTCATGAAGGCGCTGTCCAGCGGGCAGTTCGCCACAACCACGGAGCCGCCCGAAAGGGCGGTTTTTTTACATTCTGAGGAGACTCAACAATGCTGTTCGATCCTCGGTCGTTTGTTCCTGAGTTCGATCCGGGACAACGACCCGCATGGTCGTCACACCGACAGCATTCCGCTGCCGGACGTCGACTTGCCTATGATTTTCTGACGCTGCCGCAGCTGCCCGGCTCGATCCCCGCCACGGCGCGCCTGACCTATGGCGACGAGGTGGAGGTGAAAGACCTGGTGATCGCGCAGTTCGCCGCCGGCGTGCTGCGCGCCAGCGATGTGTCCAATCCGACCAGCGCCGGCGACGCTTTTACCCAGGCCATGTTCGCATGGTTGAATAGCCGTACACCGGCATGTCAGCGCTTGCAGTTCGGCCTGACCTTGATCGACCGTGGCGCTGCCATGGACCAGGTCATGCAGTTCGGCTGGGAGGACGGCCTAGAAGCGCCGCTCTACCTGGCCATCGAATTGCCGGAGGAGGAGGTGTACGCGATCGGAGAGGCGCGTGCGGATGCGATGCGATCCGCTCACCCGTCGCTTCTCTTTACCGCTATGAGCCTGATCAATGCCGCATGCGGTAAGTCCCTCTTCCTTCGCACGCCAGATATGCTGCTGGATCAGTTCGCCCGGTGGCACTGGGATTACGACTCGACGCTAGCCGACGACGAGAATGCCCGGGAGTTTCTCAATGAGAACTTCGGCGGCGATGATGCCGATATCGAGCGCTATCTGCCGTCGGTCGTGCGTGCCGAACTAGCACCGGACGACACCCTGCCGAAGCACGCTCATGTCGACGCGGCTTCGGACCGTCTGCGTGAGTTGGGCCCACGCGCCTTGCGCAAGCTGGCGCGTTTGCATGATGGCTGGCTGAGCGAGTGTTGCACCGCGCTTGCCGACCTCCGGCTGCTGTTGGCCAGGGTGGGGGAACGGTCTGCCATCGACGGCGCCCAATGGGCTGAGCCGGCGTACTCAGCGGCGACCATTGCCTACCAGCCCAGCGACTATGTGTCGGAAATCCTGGACGACCACTACGAATGCCTGAACAACGCTGGCGACGCCACGATGTTCCAGTGCTTCATTCCGCTTGCTGAGAACGCCACGGCGATCCGCCAGCAGTTCCAAGACCTGGCTGGCATGCTGAAGATCATCGGCGCGCTTGACCGGGTGCTCACACTCATTTCTTCATAGGAGGGCCCCATGGCCGAGATCCTGACCGTTTCGCGGTCGCACGACGTGGCCCTGCAAGGGGCCATTTTGCTTTACGGCCGTTCAGTGGCGGAGTTTTCGTATGCCACCGCGCACCGAATCGAACCCGACGCGACAACCGGTCGCCTGACTATCGGTCCCGGCACGCCGCTCAATCGCCTCGCGCTGATTCAGGCGGTGCGGCAAGTCGCCGAAGCCTCGCTGCCCAAGGGCGAGTTCCTCACGCCCAATGTGCTGTCGATAAGTCCCACCGCGGTCACGTGGTGGTGCCCGGCCGAGCATCGCCGTATCTTCTTTCATTGCAAGGAGTTCGGCGAGTGCAGCGCGGTGGTTCCCCATCCGGCCCTGGTCTTCCAGGCGTCGCACAACGGCTTCCGAGTCTTTGCGCTGCATGGCGACGATCGGCCGCTACCGGAGACGGTGCTCCACGAGCCACCCTACTTCAACACCTGGGACAACGGGAAGATCTGCATTGGTAGCGCTCACGTGCCGAAGCAGATCGACGTTGCATCCATCGCAGGCTGGGAAGCAGGATTCTTCAATTCCGCCTTCACCCATCCAAACCACGGGGCGCAGCGTGTGAAGTACCAGCGCGGGCCCTATGCCTTCTGGAAGGACATGCTCGACGGGAACTACCCGGACTACCCCAAGCAAGTCCTCATCCCCATGAAACGCACGCTGGCCGATTTGATCGCCGGCAAACTGGAGAAGTAATCATGCATCCTGCAGACACTGCCCTGCAGCAGTCCTTTCCGTCCGTCATGGTGCCGCGCTTCGGGCAGCTTGCTGCGATGGAGCAGCCCGGTGAGCGGTTGCTCATCGCCGCCAACGGTGTGTTTCTTGAGATCGCACGTCCGTGGCTGCGCGTGGTGCGTCGGCTCGGCGCGTTGGAGCATCGCACCGCCATTCCGTATGGCGAGGCGGCGGAGACGACCGAACTGCGCTGCGGCCGGGTGCCAGCCCAGCTGATCGGCGAGTTCGCCGCGATGGCCCGGGCCGCGTATCCGAAGGAAACTGGCGCATGGATTGTCTGGAATGCCGCAAGCGCGACGTTCCGGCTGATCCCGGTCGGCATCCTCGAGCACAGCGGCGGGCACTTGAAGTATGAGCGCCCCGTGCTGGCAGATGACGACGTGCTCGTGGTGGACTGCCATTCTCACGGCAGCCATCCCGCCTTCTTCTCGAGAACGGATGACGAGGATGACCGCCATGACGTGAAGTTCGCGTTCGTGATCGGCAACTGTGCGGCGCTCACGCCCTCGATGGCACTGCGGCTCTGCGCCAAGGGCATTTTCGAGACGGTGGGGCGAGTGCCAGGTGACTGGTATTCAGCGGCACGCGAGGAGGTGTTGGCATGACCTTCGAGCACCGCATCCCTATGAACATGGCTAGTCTGGCTTGGAAAGTGATCGTGGTTGGCGCCGGTGGCACCGGCAGCGCTCTGCTACCCAACCTCGCGCGGCTGCACCACGCCATGCTCGAACTGGGCCACCCCGGCGGCATTGACTGCACGGTCTACGACGACGATACCGTCAGCGAGACCAATGTCGGCCGTCAGGGATTCTATCCAGTGGACGTGGGCCAGCCCAAGGCCACCTTGCTGGTCAATCGGCTGAACAACCTGATGGGCACGCGCTGGGAAGCGCGCGTTTGTCGTGTCGGCAGCCGGGACCGCTTCCATTGCGACATGGTGATCGGCTGCGTGGATACCCGGAAGGCTCGTAAGGCCATCCTGGGCGCAATGCAGCGCGGCTCCGGTGGCTATTATCTCGACTGCGGCAACGAGGCCGACAGCGGCCAGGTGATCCTCGGTCAGGTCCGCGGCAGGGCGGCGGAGCGGCTGCCTCATGTGGGCGACCTGTTCCCCGAGCTTCTGGACCCGAAAGGGGACAAGAGTGACACGGCGCCGTCCTGCTCGATGGCCGAAGCGCTCAGCCGGCAGTCGCTGGTGATCAACCAGGCGATGGCGGTGCAGGCGTACAATTTGCTCTGGACGCTGTTCCGCACGGGCACCTTGCAGTACTGCGGCGCGTTTGTGAATCTGGCTGTGGGCCGCACGAACCCACTGCCAGTGGATCCCCAGGCCTGGGCACGATTCGGGTATCACTTGCCTGAGCCGAAGGGACGTGCAACCCGCGCAGCCCGCCAGACCGGTTAAGCCCGCCACTCCCGACATTGTTGGGGGTGGCTTTTTCCTTTTGTGGACGACCTTTGTTGTCGAGTCGCGCAGTGCGCTGCTAAGATCGCGTCACACCTCGCGTCACACCTCGCGTCCAAGACGCATCGACCTCGTGGCACTCTGCCACGCTCTATTTTCAACCCGTTGGGGCACCTGCCCTGACGGCGTGCTCCATCCATTCTTCCGGAGCACGTATGAACGATAAATCCATAAATCAGACCGCGCGCGATTGTCGTCGCGACCTTGTGACAGGCAGCTGGCTGCCGGATGACGTCGCCGTCGGCGCCTACTGGAATGGCGCGATGTGGAACGGCTTTCCGGTGCCGGTGTTCACCAGCGAGGATGGCGATGCGCTGTGCGCCGTGATGCCGAAGCTCGTCTACGTGGCGGGCCGCCGGGCGTTCCTGTTCGACGAGAATGACCATGTCGAATGGTTCCACGCTGCGGTGCATGTCGTGGAAGGCAAGGAACAGCCTCTCTATGCGATCGGTAATGGCTGGTGCTGGCAGTTCGCCGGTTCGGGAACGGATGCCATCGAGCTATCTGGTAGCTACCTGGTGCTGCAAGTGCGTCCGCAGGTTGGTGCGTGGATCGAGAACCTCGCTCAACAGAATGGCCAGGCACTGGAGCACTACGCCGATTTCTTGCTTGGGAGCTTCTGCGAAGACCGCAGGGACGGCCGTCCCAGGTTCGACCTGTCCTGCTTCGAGGCGACAGTCTCCCGGGCCAAGCTCGCGACACCGATTACCCAGGGCCAGGCGGTCCGGGTGCGCGGTGGCGCGTGGCTCGGCGTCGTCGACGCGGTGTTGGCGCTCGCTGCAGCAGAGGACGGCGGCGCGCAATCGCGGCTCTCGCGCGAGCGGTTCGCCGAAACGGTGCTGGACAGCCTCGCTCGCGAGCTGGGCGGTGTGAAATAGGCCCCTCCACAATCGGTAGTGGGCCTGCTACCATTACGGCACCTTCCGCGTCTCAGACGCATCGACTCTTCCGGTTGTTTAGCCGGGCATCTCTTTCTCCCACCTACGGGCCTTCCTGCCCGTGGGCATGTTGGCCCATTTTTCGTTGAGGCCATCGTGTTCAAGCGTGTCTTCCTGCTTTTCCTTTGCTTTGCCATGTTCACTGGCTGCGCTGCACAGCCGACTTCGCCGAACACCTACCGGGGTTCCGAAGCGCTGCGCACGAGTAGCGCCGAGACTGTGACCGTCGTCCGGGTCCGCCCGGTCACGATCGCCGACACCGACGGCATGCTTTCCGCGAACTCGGGTGTACCCGGTGTTCTCGGCGCCGTCGTCGGCGCGGTGCTCGGTGCCCGCGTCATCGGCAACGGCAACGGTCGTTACCTGGTTGGCGCATTGTCTGGCACGGTCTCCGCGGTTATCGCGCAGACGGCCGCCACCCACCTGAATCGCCGTGATGGTGTGGAGGTCATTGTCCGGACGGACAGTGGCCGCCAGATCGTCGTCACGCAGGACGCAGATCAGCAGTTCGTCACCGGCGAGCGGCTGTATCTCGTCTCTGGTGCCAGCGGCTATCGTCTCACTCGCTAACGGGCTCCAGTCGGAACCCCGTTTCCATCTATCTTCCCCGCGCGGGCCCTCCCGCGCGGGGGGCTCTGTCGCGAACTGGAGCCACCATGTTCGACGTTGCAGAAGTCTCCCCCCTCACCGTCACTCCGATCGAAACGAAAGGGAAGTACATCTTTGAAGTGGCTGACGACGTCCGCCGTCAGCTACGCAGTGCGGGACTAGAGCCGGAATGGCTCAATGCGGCCAATTTTATGGATGACGATAACGAGGCTATGTATGGCCCGAAATCGTCGCGCCAGTGGCCGCAGATCGGTCCTCGCGAACGGCTCGCCGTCTCCGTGCAGCGTGGCCGGTGCGAAGGCTGGGTGGTCTTTGTCGACCGCGTCGGCTACACCGGCGATGCCCCCAACCTGGTCACCGTTGGTCAGAAACTGTTGATCGGCAAGGTGTTGACCGAGCGCCAAGCGTGGGACACCGTCCGAGCAATCAGCAAGCTGTTTGATGTCGCCTGAAATTCAGGCCAACCCTTTGCAAGCCCGAGAGGGCTTGCCCAACCGTCGCCGGTTCGGCAAGCCGCTTTCACCCGCGTCATTGACGCATCGACCCACTGTTTGGCATTGCCGAACCAACCCATTGCGGGACACTCGTCCCGTCAGGGAAGGGATGTCCCGATCCATTTTGAGGACACCCATGAAACTTCCCAAGTCATTTTTGAGCCGCCATTCGTCGACAAACTCCGCGGCCGGACACGCCATTCGCCGTGACGCATGCCGTGTGCTACGTCGCTTTGCCGGCGACATGGCCCTGCGCCCGCGCGACTACACGATCCGCGAGCATCGCCAGCGTCGTCGTGACATCGACGTATTCGCCTTGCATACGGACTCGCTGCTGTTTGAGATCCGGCACGGTACGGGTCAGGAAGGTGTGGTGCACATGTCCTATCGAACATGTCGCGGCCGCGACGACCTGACCGGCGGTCGCGAAAACGCCGTTACCGTGGAATCGCTTGGTACCGAGCAGGGCTATGCCGATCTGGTTTCCACGCTCCGCGTGGTCGCCGGGCGGCGCGGTTAAGGAGTTCCCTGTGACCCGTCTCATCAAAGTTCTGGCTTTGCTTCGTTGCATAAGGACGACATTGTCGAACTGCCGGCACGCATGATGATGCGAGTCTACACAGCGGTGGACGCTGGCGAAGGCTATGCCATCGTCGCGCACCAGGGCGGATATGGAGTGCCGCTGATTCACGTCGTAGACTCCCGTTACAAGCTGGATGTCAGGCACGCCACCAGCGACGCTTGGCTTAGCCGGCTGGACGACGCATTTCGCAAACCGAGTAAGGATCAAATGCAAGCGTACGGACGCTATTACCATACGCTATCGGCGGCCTGCGCCGTGGGTTTCGCCGGCTATGTGGCAGGAACTTCGTCCTGGTCCATGGCCACTGTCATCAACGCAACCTGCTTGTTGGCTGGCGCTGCAGTACTATTTGCCATAGGCGCGGTTCTCGCGAAAGGAGATAAGTGATGTTTGGTCCATTTGTTCTCGGCTTCGCGTTGTGCATCGCGGGCTTCGGGCTCGGGGTGCTTCGCAACGCAGATCGTGAGCGCATGCTCGAGGAGCTAGATCGCAACGGCTAGGCGTTCGTGCCTCACGGTTGCCAGCCGCACTGCAACCCCCATCAGCGCATCCCATAGGGATGCGCTTTTTATTTCTCACACCCACACGGGCGTCGTCCCGATGGGGGCGGCTCCCTCCCAAAGGAGCATCCCCCATGGATGACATCATCTACGGTGCTGGCACGGCCAGCTATCCCGCCGGTGTTCTGCTGCGCATCGGCCTCTACGAATCGAACCTGCGCCCGGCGATCCAGCTGGTCTGCGCGGATGATGGCATGCCCTATGCCTCGCTCAGCGTGAACGTGCCACAGGTGTCATTGCTCGCCGGCGAATTCTGCGTGGCGGCCGACTGGAACCTTCCCGCGGACATCAAAGCGGCGTTGCTTGCCACCGGCAAGTTCTCCGACACAGACCGCGGCACCGAGGGGCGTGACCTGTGCGGTGCCGTCTGGCGCATCACGTGTCCCGAGCTGTTGTCGCAATTGGCAGGCGCTCGCATCGTGGCCAGCCGGTCCCGGCCGGTTCGTCGCATGGCCGCCGTCGCCTAGCAATTATCCCTTTCAACCCTTTCGGGGCACGTCCCCGAAGGGGCATGCTCCGTCCGGAGCCAATCATGTATGTCATTCACATCGGCCAGCGGGCCGAGAATCGCACGACGCTTGCCGGCGTGCTGCAGTACCTGAACGACGACCGTGACGGCAAGGCAATGCCGCGCGTCGACGACATTACCGTGCGTCACGTCGAAAGTGGCGCGATCCCGGTGGCGCAACTTGCCTCGGGCAACTTTGCGGTTCGCCCGGCTGGGAGCCAGCGCGGCATTCTCACCATGATCCTGGATGGGGTCGACCGCTTTATCGTGCGCGCAGGGGGCAAGATCCTGCGCCCACACGAAATGAGCCGCGCTTCCTGGGGCGCCGTGGTGGCCGCCGGCCGCCTGGCATATCTTCCCGTCGAAGCCATCGACTTGTCCCAGGGCGATGCGGGACCGCTCTTCCAGACGGCAGACCTTTTCGAAGAGCAGGGGCCACTCGACATCTCTGAGTTCGTCTGCGGTGAGTTTGTGCGCCGCTTCGGCTACGGCATCAACGGGCCGCAGTATGCGCCCAACGCGAGCCCGAATGCTCGACATGAAGTGCACGTTGCCTACGCGCTTCTGCGCGGGGAGAAAGTGCGGGACTGCATCATCAATACGTACCGCGAAAACCCGCAACACGGCCGTCATGACCTCTGGATGAAGCCGCTGATCGAAGTACCGGCCCTGCGCGGCGCTCTGTCGCCCAACGTGCTGCAGGCGCTGTGCCGGATCATGCGTGCCGAGAAGCAGGAAATCACGCCGCACAATGCCAGCAAGCTGCTTGCGGCGCTGCGGCATGTCCCGCGGGATGCCAGTGATGTGCAGGTCGACGATGCCTTGTTCGAGGCCGGGATTCTCCCTCCAAGGACTGTACCGACGCCAAAGCTGCCGGCGGGAGAGAACGCCCAGCCGGTGACCAAGCTCGCGGCGACGATCCATGCGCGGATCAGCGAGCGGCAATTTCGCGACAGCATGGACAAGGCAAAGGGCGAGCGAGAAGCGCTGCGTATCAGCCAGCGCGAATTCGATCGCCAGGCCGGCGCCGCCGCGGCTTATCGACTCTCCTATGGCTATGAGTGGCCGAACCGCGTCGCACTCGCGATCATGCAACGAAATGCCGCTGCGCTCCTGCAGATCTTCGATGGTCCGAAGGACTGGAACACCGATTCGAAGCGCGCCTTGCGCGACGAGCTCGGTGTCGACATTCTCCAATGCGCTGCGGCAACCAGGCGCCGGCGGCTGTTCGCACTGTGTGGATTCTCGGAGGCCGAGCAGGCCGAATGGGAAGCCAACGAGGTCATCGAAAAGGCGCAGAAGCGCACGGATCGCGAACTGTCGGATGCAACGCATCAGGCCGAGGCGGCCAGGTACCGGCTTGAAACCGGCCAGGTGATGAGCGGACGCGAGTATGTCGACTTCTGCATCGATGCAGGCTTCACGCAACTGATCGACGAGCCTCGCGGGAGTGCCCGGCGCTACTGGATCCACGATCCAGTGAAGCGGGCATCTCGACCGCTACGCGCGAAGGACGGAACGCTCGGCTACGCGCGTGCTCGGCTGGCGCGGATCGCCGCGCCCGAGGCGCTTGCCGCCTGATATTTTCGTCCCCGGCCACTGGCTGGGGACGCCTTCTTCGAATCACGCAGGGATATCGTGAGCTTTCGATACCTTGAAATCGCAACGACTGCGTTAGTCTTTGCTTGACCCACGAAGCTCTGTTCGCACTGAAGTCCGTTCAGTCCAAACCGAGCTTTACCCGCGTCTCAGACGCATCGACCCCAGCCGGCTTGCCGGCCATTTCTTGCAACTTCCCACAGGGACCCTCCCCTGTGGGGACGTCTCTGTGGGCGCCATCCGTCGTCCCACATGCACCTTCAACACTTGCCGTAGCCCGTTGTGGCGCGTCGTCCGAGACCGCTGCCCGCGGCCACGGTCAACTGCCACGCCAGTCCACGCGCGAGCTGCTGCATCGCTCGTCGCGGTTTCTGAACATTTCCATTTCCGTCCTGCGACCGGCTTATTGCCGTGTTCGCGCTATCCCATTTCTAGGAGCAATCCATGTCTCATCTCGTGCAAACCATGGCTTACGTTGGCGCCACCCCGTGGCACGGCCTTGGCAACCAGCTGGAACGCAATCAGCCGCTCGAAGCCTGGGCCGAAGCCGCTGGCATGAACTGGCGAATCGAGGAAACCGATGTGATGTATCGCATCGGCTCCCACGATCTTGATCCGATTCACTCGTTTCCCGAGCAGAAAGTGCTGTTCCGCTCGGATACCAAGAAGCCGCTCTCGACGGTGTCGAAGCGCTATCAGGTCGTTCAACCCGCGGAGATCTTGGAGTTTTACCGCGATCTGACCGAAGTCGGCGGTTACCAGCTGGAAACCGCTGGTGTGCTCAAGGAAGGTCGCAAGCTCTGGGCGCTTGCGCGCACGGGGCAATCGACCAGTATCGCCGGCGTCGACGAGGTCCGGGGCTATCTGCTGTTGGCCACCGCATGTGATGGCACGCTGGCCACCACCGCGCAGTTCACGTCCGTGCGGGTCGTCTGCAACAACACCCTGCAGATCGCGCTTGGTCGCAATCGCGGCGCAGTCAAGGTGCCGCACCGCAGCCAGTTCGACCCGCGCGCCGTCAAGGAAGAGCTGGGCATCGCCATCTCGTCGTGGGATGGTTTCATGGTCCGCATGCAGGAGTTGGCCGCCCGCAAGGTGAGCCAGGCGGAATCGGAACGCTTCTTCCAGCGTTTGTTCACGTACTCGTGGGCGACACCGGAATCCGAGGGTCCTACCAAGGTGAACGAGCGCGGCCTGAAGGCGGTGCTCAATCTCTTCGAGGGCAACGGCCGCGGCGCCACACTGGAATCGGCGGCCGGCACTGCCTGGGGACTGGTGAACAGCGTCACAGAGTATGTCGATCACCGCCAGCGTGCGCGCAATCCGGGCAATCGGCTGGATTCGGCGTGGTTCGGTGCCGGCGCGGTACTCAAGCAGCGGGCCTGGGACGCAGCGCTCGAACTCGTTGCTTGAAAAGCTCCTGCGGCATTCAGAAGTTCATCCCATTGACCAGCCCTCAAGCGAACTACGTTCGATGCCGATGCTTGGCATGGAAGTAGTCGTTTTTGGTCTCCAAAGCCCCGGCACAGTCCGGGTTTTTTTTTCGCTCGTTGCTCATGATTCTGATTGATTTCTATTCTCGATACCCCCGCTGGTTGTTCCGGACCTCGCAAACGCCTGCGTTTCAAGGCCGCCACGCCTGCCGCAACACGATCAGGGCTGAAGGGCAACACGTCGCGGAGCGACTTATGCTGCGACAGGCCATCGATGTGGCAAGCTTTCCGAAGGACAGAATTCTCGTACTCTTTTTCGAATGGCAGGCTCATGTCAGGCGGCATGCAGTGCCGATGGGGTATGACGCCTGGCTGGACCAGCGATATCTGCAGGGCCCCGCGGCCGCGGTGACGCTCAAGCAGAAACGTGTTGTCTTCGAACTAATGCATGGAGCCGTGTTCGAAGTGCGGGGCAAGGACGGACGCCGGCGCCTCTTCCGGGTGCAGTTGGAAAACGACTTTCCCTATGTGTCATTCCGAGACCCAGCGAACGCTGTGAACTATCCGTGGGTGGCTTTCCCTGGTGTCTTCACGCAGGCAGAGCTGATGACCCTGAGACGGGTTTACTGAAGACAAACGCCCGGCAATGCCGGGCGTTTGTGTTTGAAAGAGGGGGTGCGGAAGGGTGCTTTCGGTGTCTATGGAAGGAACATGTTCCTCAGCAAGGCGTGGGAATCTGCGCCTCGGTTGCTGGGCTGTCGATCGCTACACCCTCCTTGTGTGGGGGGACGTAGCCGACCGACTGGATGCGGGCAATGGTGCCATCCAGGGCGGCATTCGGGCCCAACCGGATGGTGCCGGCATACAAGATCCGACCCTTCACGCGTCCATTGATCAGCAGCGAGGCGCGCCCAACGACATCGCCTTCGACCACGCCGTCAACAATGACATGCTCGCCGTCGACGTTGCCATGCACCACGCCGCCCGCCGCGATATGGAGCAGCCCACGGGAGGCGCCAACATTGCCGGTGACCAGCGCCAGGCAGGTGAAGCCATGATCCGAGACAAGGTCACCGTGAACGCTCATCCCCGCACGGAGCAGGCTGAAAATTGGAGGATTATCCATGGGTCAGAACATCTTGATGTCGGTAGGGGAGCTTGTCTGCTGCGTCGCAGAATTCCGTGTCTGCGCGCCGGATGGCGGTTGCGGTACCGTCTTGGCAGTCGCCACAACCGTCGCGGTTCTGGGAAGGGTGGTCGCGGCCGCAGGCGGGGAGGCGGGGGCGGGTCGCTTCACGGCCTCCGCCTTCGGCTGTTCTGCCTGGGTACGCTCCAGCTTAGGCTGTACCGGCTGCGCGGTGGCGGAGGGCCCAGACGCGGGTCCATCCACAGCCCCGGCTGGCGATGGCGCGACAGTCGACTTGGTCGCCTCGGAATCAGAAACGGCGTCACGCTTTCGCGGCCATTCATGATCACTGGTTTCGGCAGTCGCACGCGCAGAGGTTTCGGAAGCTGCCTGAACCGGTTGGTCACGATCGCTGGACGCGCGCATTTCTCGCTTCCCGATCGATGAGCCGATGGCAAACATGGCCGCAGCAGCAGCCACGAAGGCGATGCCCCACAGTAGCCGCTGATTGCGTCGCAATGCGGCGAACTGGCTGGATGCCGGGGCGGCAGCCGATGTGGAAGACACCCCGGCGTAGCCAAAGTGCGCCACTGGCGCACCTGCTGGCGAGATGTCGATAGTGAGAGGCGGTTGGGCGTAATGAGCATGCAACTGCTCGATGTCACGCATGTCCATCGGGAAGGCTCCGGTGAGAGGAAATCAGTGTCCCGTTGGCTTCGAACCTGTCGGTATCCGGGATGCAGAGTTGGTGAATCGCATTAATGCGTCGTGAGGCGATCTGGATCGTCGTGGTGCGTTCGTCCGGAGAAATGGACCCGAATTCCTGGCTGTAGAGCGTTTCCACGAAGATCCGGTCGAATTGCATCAGCAATCTGAGGAGCCGGCCGGCGAAGGAATGGGAAACCTTGACCTCCTTCTCTTCGTGGAACAAGGGAATCTCGACCTGGTCGGTCTTCGCAAGCCAACCGAGGGCGCTGCCGTACCACTCTTCCGCGGCGCGAAAGGCTTCATCCAGCGCTTTGACTTTCCCGTCTCGAGCCACGACAAATTTGGCCGAGCAATAGTAAAAATGTGCGTCGAGGAAGTCGCGCGCGAACTTCGAGTAGTAGGCGTGGAGGGTGGAGGAGGCTGTCGTCGGCGTGAGCCGGCTTAGGCGCTCTTCACTGTTATGGCGCTCAATGGGCCTGAGCCCACTGGCGGGTTTCTTGGGTGGATCCTGGTCGGCCATTTTTCCATGTTTTCAGGTCGCTCTCTCAGGTTGAAATTGTCGAGCACATTCGGACACCGAATGACTTTGAAACATATGCCAAATAGCCGAGCTTTCGTATTCTTTGCCCGGAGTATTCTGTGCCACAATGCTTTCACACCTCGCGTCACTGACGCATCGACCCTGACTCCTGGCGAGTCCATCTTCTGCTTCAAGTCGTGCATTTGCGCACGCGCCGACTGGTTGGCTACCAGTGTGGATATTCCTTGTGCTAAGTGTTTTCGCCGAACACTTCCCTCATCAGCTCGTAATACGCGTTCTCGTTCTGCCTCCTCGTGAGTGCACGCGATGGACACCGTTCGAGCCCGGGACCATGTGGAGCTCTCTCTCAAAGGCCCCTCCCAGGCAGAACGGCAGACGTCGAGCCGATCCGTGAACCTGCGGCCGAACCTGTGGGTTCGCGAAATGGGTTGTGGTGCAGCGTGACCATGCTGCACGAGGACGACTTTACGTCCTCAGCATCGAGCAGCGCGCATTTGTGCGCCGCTCCCTGAGTGCCACGCCCCCGGAAGGGGCGTGGCATTGCAGGTCTGAAAATCAAAGCTCGCTCACCGGCGCAAACCGGGGCGGGCTTTTTTTG
>NZ_JALHRX010000036.1 GCF_023952475.1 Cupriavidus sp. WGlv3 | reverse complement strand
GACGGCGGCCCCAAGAGGAAGCCGCCGTATTGAGAAGGCCGAGAAGGGTCAAATTTCTGGCGCTTGCGATTCTTGGCTATGATCGCTGAAAAGACAACCCGTCAATCGAAGGGTACGGAGAGGGGTGCTTCGGCGACTGTTGCTGATGCGCGGTCAGTTCCGACGCCTGCCCCGTGAAGCCGTCAAAGACCCGTTGCAGCAAGGGCACAGAAATGACTGCGAAAGCTCGATCTTCGCGGAGGAGTTCGAAGCCAGGTACGGCGTCCCGCACTTTCGGCAGGGCCAGACCGCGAGCTCTTCGTGCATCGACATGGAGCGGGCCAGATGCAGCGACCGCTCGGGTGGCACCTTGCAGTCGTCCGAGAAGAACGCGCGATGGATGTCAAGGGTCGCGACGAAGCTTTCGGGTGTCGACACGTCACAGGCGATCGCCGATCGAAACAGCCAGATCTGGAAAGTCGACTGAACGCGGCGCTGCGCGGAATCCAGGTACCACATTAGCGATGACGGCGGCTGGCCGGGTGGCGATGGTTTGCCATGCAACCTCTGATAGGTCTTCCGCGTGGTCTCGATGGTGATATTGAACAATGATGAGACGCTCATGGCGCGACAACTGAGAGCCAGGAATGCCTCGGAGAGGGCGTCGCGCACAAACGTTTCGAGCCGGAAGTTGCCCCAGACGCCAGAGTGCGCCAGGCGGTCAGTCCGAAGCGGCGACGTTTCCATCAGATAGTGGGAGATCATTTCCCGCGATAACCGGCCGGAGTGACTCTCCAACCAGAACATCTCGTCCGCGAAGCGCCAGTGGAATAGCGGCACCAGCCGCTCGGTGATAGCCACGTCGAGTTCGTGCTGAGGAACCGACCGCATGTACGCGGCCAACTCGTTGGAGATGCCGATCAGAGGCGCCGCCAATACCGACATGTTGAGAAGGTCGTACATGGCATTGATGTACGCGCGGTTCGTATGCTCGAGCGCCAACCGGTCCACCACTGACAGATTGCGGGGCAGGCCAGTCTTGAGCCGCTCCATTGTGGCGGTCGGCATCCGTCCTTCGATGAAGGATCGCCAGTCATCGATGGTTGTGAGCGTTGGTGCGTAAGCGAGGAACGGCGTTCCCAGAATCTTCGCCGACTGGTACAGGTCGTCACGCAGCGAGCGAAGGTTTTCGCTCGATACCCTGAAGATGCTTTCCAGCGTTGGATGCACCGTAACGGCATTCAGGACGTAGTTGTTGATTCGCAGATTGGCCGCAAGCACACGATCGCGCACCCAGGCTGGCAAGACGAACTGCTCGTAGATAGAACGGGTCGGGGTGGTTTGCATGTCAGGCTCCAGTGATGGCGATCAGTTCGTTGTGGAAGGCTTCCACAGTGCGGCGCAAGGACACCAGCGCGGGGGCATGCTCTTTGACCTTGATGGCTTTGACGGCGCCTCGGAATTTCGCGAGCGCATCATCGAGATCCGCTTTCAGGCCGTCAATGCGTAGTGACAGACTCCGCGAGTCGGCCGACTTGGCTTCATGGCGTTCGATCTTATTGTTGACAGCGGAGAGGCGCAGTTCGGCATCCTTGATCTGCGCATTGAGCGCTTCAAGTTTGCCGCTTCCGTCTATGACGGCATCGGCGATGGTCTTGTACTCGGGAGGAATGACCTCGACCTTGATCTCCTTCACAACCTCCCGGATCTTCGACTCGGCCAATGCCTTCTGCAAGGCCTGTCGTTCGTCCGTCAAGCGCTTAATGGAATGCTGCAGGCTTTCCATGGCCCCAGCCTGCGACGAGAGCGCCGCGGAGGTTCGGTCAAGCTGCTCCTTTTGCGCCGCAGATTGCGCGTCGGAGGATGTCATCTGTTCGCGCATGTGGCGCATCTGGGCTTCGAGATCGCGCTGGCGCTCCAGGCTCTCGTTCAACTGTTCTTCCGCCGCCTCCAGCGTCGCCATGACGTGATTGAGTTCCTGGTGGGTGCGTCGAGACCATTCGATGTATGGGACGATTTCCTTGCGCGAATAGGGTTCGTCGTCCTTGCGAGCATCGATGAACCGCTGCACTTCCTCTGGCGTGATGTCCGACCGCTTGAGAATCGTCAGCTCCCCCAGGTTCAGAAACGTCAAGGCATCGCTGTTCTCGGAGAAGTGATGAAATGCCTGCAGATACTTGATCGCAGAGGCGCGGGAAATGCGCAGGGCGCGCACCGCGAAGTTGTACAAGTTGTCATCGGCTTCCTGGCGAGCGCGGGGGGTGTCGCCCAGACGCTTCTGCACACACGTGAGGATCACGTGGTAGATCTGGAATAGGCGAGAGCCGATGGCGGTATGTTCACTGAGGATCCGCTTGCGTGAGAGTTCGATCTCTTGCGCGGCTTGCACGATCCGGCCGATCGCGCCGGCATCGACATAGTGACCCAGTTGCTGGATCGCCAGCTCGCGCAATACGGGCGGCTTCGGGTCGATGAGATTGAACTCGCGTTTCTCTTCTTCTTTCTTCTTCATTGTTGCCCTTACGGAAAGTTGTTGCGGCCCCGGCGATCGCGGCAGCCACTTCAACGTACACGCTAGGAGCAAGTGTCAAGCTGATGAAACGGGTGCAGCGATCTTCGGATGGAAGCTTATGCCGAGTTTGAGCATCGGAATGTCACGAAAGCTCAGGAAAATCAGGTGTCTTTCGAAAGTCAAGCTCAAATCAGCAGCGCTTTGCCTCACTTTTTATCGACAGACATTAACTGGATTTGAGGTAGCACCCCCTTAAGATGGGGGCACTTGTATATACAACCTGGCCTTGAGCGAGGGTCGTTGGAAGGAACATGTTCCTTCCAAATTTGGCGAAAGCTCAGGACGTCGGCTTGTGATTTGAAGGCAAATCGAAAGCGCCGGGGCGGCGCTTGTCATGCTTTCCCAAGCCGTGTAGAGTGCGGATACCTCTAGCGTCTATGACGCATCGACATGGCGGTCAGACCAAACTGACATTCCGCGTGGGCCTCACTGGCCTTCCTTTGCGCGGCCCGCCCCATCCCCTTTCTTCGCACGCGAGCAGCGTCCTTACGACATGCATGACATGTCGCAAGCGCGTTGCCGAGCAGTCGCGCCTCATTGGATTCCTTGCTCTTCCGAGCATCGAATAATCGCCTGGCATCCGCCAGGAAATCCCTTTAAATCGTTTCTCGTGAGAAACCATGGAATCCTTTGCCAAAAACATGATCGCGCGCCCGCTCAAGCTCTTTGCTTTTTGCATGGCGCTGTATCTGGCTTCGCAGTCATTCATTGTTGGTGTGTTTCTTGCCGCTGTCGGCTTCTTCTACCTGAAGGAGAAGGTGCTGCAGTGGGGCAAGGCTGTACCAGCTGCGCCGAAGGTTTCGATGCCGGAGCATGACTCCAAGCCGAAACCGACGAATGACCAGGTCGCCGAACCGCCCGAGCAGAATTACGCACGCTCGGCTGTGGTGACGCCAATCTGTCGCACTGGAACGCACGATCGTTCCTGACCTCCCTCGCCGCCCGGTTCTCGGGCGGCTTCCACCTGTCGCGGGAACCCGTTACCCGCCGACAGGTGGGTCTCCGGGTGCCTGTCCGGAGACCATCATGGAAACAATGAC
Organism: Cupriavidus sp. WGlv3; assembly: GCF_023952475.1. Taxonomy (GTDB): domain Bacteria; phylum Pseudomonadota; class Gammaproteobacteria; order Burkholderiales; family Burkholderiaceae; genus Cupriavidus; species Cupriavidus phytorum. Next base: position 20,472 of record NZ_JALHRX010000036.1, on the reverse strand, counting down.
AGCAGGGTGGCAGCTGGACTTCTTCGATGAAGCGGCTGCCATCGTTGTGCCCCCACCCAAGATTGACCCGTTGCCGGACCCTTCGCTCTGGAGCGACTCGGTACGCGAGCAGATGGTCGACGCGCTCATCAGCCTGGCCTGTGACAGCCGCCGAGGCGACAACATGCCCGAATCCCTGATCGACTGTGCTGAGCTCTTGCGAGCCCGTATGCGGAACAAGGCGCTCGATTTGGAGGAATATTCCATGACGATCGGCTGGATCTTCGGATACTGGGACGGAGCGCTTCCCTACACCTATGTCTGCGCGGTTTGCGGGGTAAGCCCGGAAGTCTTGCAGGATGTGATTCTCAACAACGCCCGCCTGAAAGCAGACCTCGAAGGAGTAAAGCGGTTGTGCTGCGGGTCTCTTCTGTAACCAATTACCATGACTCTCTTCGGAGTACTCAAGCGGGCAGTCGCCACTATCCTGGGCCAACCGCCAGTAGTGGCGTCTCGGGCCGCCAATGAAGTTCCCGTCGGCACGGGCGCGGACAACGAGTTTCAAATCCTCATCAATGGCGTCCCAAATCTCTTTCGGGACGAAGGCGACCACGTCGTTCACTTCGTTGCCGTGTTTGATCGCAGCATTCAGCACACGGCGTTCGGCCACAAGGTTCTTCCCGAGGTCGTTCCGCGCTGGCACAAGCTCGGCAGGTACGATGGGGAATGCGTGACACCGCAGTCCGTTGCCGAAGCCGTCATGCGCCAGGCGAAAGAGGGGGCGAGCGCCGCTCCGCTTCCACAGTCGAAGGGTTCGGATGAGTCAAGGGAATCTCGGGGACCGCGGACTGCACAGCATCAGCGCCCAGACCACCGACCTGCCAAAACCGAACCTCGCTCTGACGGTAACGCGTCGCGCTCGAACTATACCGTTGGCAAGCTGGTCGAGTGGGGTGAAATGGAGTTCCCGAACCGCAAACCTGGCGGCAAGGCGACATACACCTCCTTCGCGGTGAAGTTGGACACCCACGCCGGCGAAAGGACATTGCAGGGCGAAGGTTTGAAAGATGCCCTGGCCGACGCCGCTTGCAAAATCGGCGACCGCGTAGGCATCAAGCGCTTGCACAAGGAGAAGGTGCCCGCCTTCAACCATGCGACCGGCCGCCCTGTTCTTGACCCCGAGACTGGGGAACAGAAACTCTGGGACCGTTGGGTCTGGCAAGTCAATCGCATTCATTAACAAGGAAGCAACATGGCATCCGTGAACAAAGTCATTCTCGTTGGCAATCTCGGGGCAGATCCTGAGGTTCGCTACATGCCCAGCGGGGACGCTGTGGCCAATATTCGTATCGCTACCACCGATCGCTATAAGGACAAGCAGAGCGGCGAGATGAAGGAAGCCACTGAATGGCACCGCATTTCGTTCTTCGGCAAGCTGGCTGAGATCGCAGGGCAATACCTGAAGAAGGGCTCCTCCGTTTATATTGAGGGACGCATTCGCACCCGCAAGTGGCAGGATCAGTCGGGCCAGGACAAGTACAGCACCGAGATCGTTGCCGATCAGATGCAAATGCTGGGTGGCCGCGGCGGATCGTCGAACGATGACGGCGACGATGGCTATGGCCGCCAGTCGCAAGAAGGCCGCCAAGCCGGCGGCAGTGAGGGCGGCAATGGTGGTGGCCGACGCGGCCAAAGTCGCCGCCCGCAGCAGGCGCCGTCGCATGGCTTCGAAGATATGGATGATGATCAGATTCCGTTCTGACAAGCCATAAGTGGCAGCTATATGCATGCTCCCGCGAATCCGCGGGAGCATGCACCTCATCTTCGGCTTCGCGCCACACCCGTTTCTCCCCCCCGATCCAATCGCTGTGCTGAAAAGACATTCTGGCGCCTCACGCAGCCGGGATGTCCTTTGAGCAAGCGTTCCTTCGCCTGTCTCAGGCATCGACCACTCTCCACACGGAGCCATCCCATGAAAAAGCTGAGTGATATCGTGAAGAACTGGACGCCCGCTCACTGGGACGCTCTGGTTGCGCAGTACCTGCCCGCCGACGTCCTCACAGACGCCTTCTGGCGAGGTCGCCCTGGTCCGTGCCCGATCTGCGGAGACGGCACAGACAGATTTACCTACGACAACAAGCGGGGCCGCGGTGACTGGGTGTGCCGCAAGTGCGATGCCGGTGGTCCCAAAGCGGGCGACGGCATCGAGCTGGTCTGTCGCTACACCGGCATGTCGTACCTTGAGTTGCAGCGGCGACTCAATGGGGAGGGCGGCGAGCCGTTGCCAGCGAAGATGTCTGCCATCAGGCCGGCATGCCGGCAGCGCAGCAAGGGAAGCGCTTCCGTTTTGATGCGCCGCGTCATAAAGCAGGTCACCAGCTCGACTCCGGTCGCGGCTGGTGACCATGCCATGCGCTATCTCGCCGCCAGAGTTCCAGGGCTGCGCGCTCCGCTGCCACATGGACTGCGGCTGGCCGTGCAGGATTACTGGCACAACGGGAGCATTGTCGGGCGGTACCCAACGATGATTGCTGAGTACCAGCTGCACGACGGCCGGATTGCTACGGTTCACAGAACATCGTTGCACCCGGCCAAGCCAGAGAAGGCGATAGTCGTGTCGGAGGACGGCGAGATCCTTCCAAGCAAGCGAAATTATCCGGGCGCCTTGCCGCTTGATGGCGGCGCTGTACGGCTGATGTCGCCTCGCGATGGAGCGATTGGCGTTGCGGAGGGCATCGAGAATGCCTATGCGGCGTACATGCTGTTCCGGATTCCGACCTGGTCGTGCTTGAACCGCGTGCTCTTGAGCAAGTTCGTAGTGCCAGACGGTATGGGCATCCATACCGTGCACATCTTCGCCGATTTTGACAAGGTGGACCCGAGGACTGGCAAGTCACCGGGTATGGCCGACGCGCTCGCCCTCCAGAAGCGCTTGCGCGCCAATGGCTTCACCGTTGTGCTGCATCGGCCGAAGGTCCGAGGCACGGATTACTGCGACGAATGGCGAACCGTACACCGGTTGCGTCTGATCTCCCAACAGGCAATCGCTGCCTGACATTTTCGCCACCCGAATGGTGGCGTTCCTTTCAACTCTGCCCGGTGGGTTCGCCCCACTGGGCGGAATCCCGTGTGGCAGGACTTCAGGAGAAGCACCATGCCACAGAAGGGTTTTACCGCGATCGTGAACAGGTTGCACATTCACGCAATGCGCAGCACCGCCACCAGCGAGGTCCAGGCTGGTCAGTCCGATGCCCAGTTCTTCCACGTCTACCGACGAGAAGCCTCGGGCCATCTGACGTTGCTCGAGCGGAATCTGTCGTTCGATTCCGCACTCGATTATTGCCTCGCGCCAGCCACGCTTCACTGAGCGCAAAGTCCTCTTCAACAAAAAGCCCAGCAGACATGCTGGGCTTTTTTGCTTTCTGGGGTGGGAAGGCGTCAGCCAGCGTCCTTGGGGGCGCGCCACCCGCGATAGACGACCATAATGGCTTCCAGAATGCACCAGGCGATCAGCGCGTAAAAGAGGAAACGGTTCTGAGCCTGGGTGGTGGAAAGATACTCGAAGAATTTCATGGTGAAGTCCTGTCGTCCGTTGTGATGATTGTAGATTGCCACGAAGTGAGCGCCAGTCAAGCCGGAGCGAGTCAATCGAAGAACCGCGACATCGCCGAGTTCATTGCACTAAGGTCCAGTGCGCTTGGGGCGGGCACGGCGGGCACCTCGATATCCGCTGGCGCATCCCGGGAGATTTCCTCCCTGACGAGTTGGGCTCTCGGGGTGGAAGCAGCGGACTGCCCGACCGCTGCGACATTCTGGGGCGGTACGAACGCTGCCTCGGAGCGGTACATCAAGGTAGTCAGGAGTGCACCTGCAGGCGCCGGCGTTGCCGCAACGCCTTCTTTCGCTCCCATGACCTGCGCGCCGACCTCTGCCAAACGGCGGAAGACCTCGGCTCGCAGGCGCGGGTCGTTGACCTGCGCAAGCTGCGCGTAGAGCTGAGGCGTCGTCATCGGGTTGAGGGTGACTTTGATGGCGAGCTTCCCCATAGTCGTTACCCGCGCGCTTGCCGTGCGCTACCGATGTCGAAGAATCCGCGGACATTGGCGTAGCAGGGCGATTCCATCGCGACGATATGCGAGCGCGGGAAGGCGGCACGGATGGCGCCGGAGTACAGCGCGCTGCCGCCACCGGTGAGAACGATGGCTGCGATGTCTTCCGTGCGGCCCACCCGCGTCTGCATTTCCTTGACCGCGGTTTGACATTGGGCCTTGGCGACTTCGAAATACGGGCGCAGGTCGACCATCTTGTTGTAGTAGCGCATGAGCTTGCCGTCACGCAGGGACTTGTCGATGCGCTCGATGCTGCCAGACGGCTCCCCGCCTTCGTCCGCCGAAAGGAGTTGGGCGACTTGTTGGTAAATTCGCGACGATCCGCCGGGAACGCCGCCGCTGCGGGTGTCATCCATCATGTAGCCACGAGCGACAACCCAGTCGGTCGTGAAGTAACCCACGTCCACGATCAGGCAGTTGTCATCCGGGTCCAGATCCTTGCCGGATTGACGCATAAACGTGACCAGCGATCCGAGTGGCTGGGGCAGGGCGACGACCCGGTTGATGCTGACGCTGCCGGCGCCGAAGTCATGCGTGCCAGCAAAGCGTTCCTGCAGGACGCCGGCGTACTTCTGTAGGGTATGGACGGGAAGGCCGAGGATGAGTTGGCCAACGTCCCTGGCCTGTGAATAGTGAAGCGCGCCGAACAGCAACGCAGCATATTCCGGCGTCGTGACGAAGTCCTCGGAGAGGGTCCGCCCGGTATTGCCGTATGCAGAGGTGATCGAGACGTCCGGGCCCACCTCGTATTCAGCGCCGTCCACAGTTACGTGAACGACATCGCGCGACTGGAAATAGCCATCCCCGTGGTTGGCGAGGCTCGAAGCCGATCGAGTTGGGGCCAGCGAAAGAAACATGCGGGTTGCAACGTCCGCACCCAGGGGGAAGGCAAACTTGGTGTTGCCGTAGCCGACATCGACCGCAATGGTTTTGGTGGTGTTCATCTGAAGACTCTCCTTGGCTTTGTTGAAGGTTGCCGGAGCGCAGTGGTGTCACATATCTGACTGTGATCTGACAGGAATGTGTTAGGTGGTGTCACCAGGTGTCAGCGGGCGTCACCACGTCGCGCTGATCTCACACCTGCTCACACAGACCTGACACTTGCTAACACGTATCTGACACTGCGATCCGATCCCTTTCGAATCTACCCGGTGCGATGCGAAGTCAAGTTGTCGAATGCTGGCGAATTTGACGGCGATTTCGTTGCGACGCGGCTGAGTTTCGGTTTATCCTTTGAGCACCTTCAGCGTCCCCGACGCATCGACCTCGCCGCCAGTTGGTGGCAAATCCCAGGCAACCACGACCTCAAGGAGGACGTGCGGACGCCCAGTGTGCAGGCCGGAAATTGATCCGGCATTTTTTTCAATCAAATCAAGCAGACAGTGGCCGACATTGAGGAAGGCTGCACACCGCGATAACACTCGATCTCAGCGCCGATGTGCGCGCTGTAACGCAATGAGAGAGATTTTGGGGCGCACAGTTGCACAGTCCCAAGGCTCCATCACGGAAGACACGTCCATTCAGCGAGAGAGCTGGGTACGGTTCAGGCGGCCCGAGACACTGCGGCCAAGGTGAACTGACTTTGGGACGGGGGATTGGATGCGATCGGGCCAGACGGCTATCGCGGATCCCTTCACTTGACGACCGGTAGGCGCAGCCGGCACAGAAATGCGCAAGAACGATTTACCCAAGAGTCTTGCGATGGTGGACCACAAGGGTCGCTATCGCAGTCGCGTCGATCGACGCAGCGGCTTGGGTATTCGCGGGGACGGGCTCGGCGTGAGCCGGGCCATGGACTACGCGGACGGTCGGACCACAGTTCTTCCCTGTGTCTGGTCGATCGAGTGCTATCGCTAAAGGCAAGGAAGGCAGTCCCCCAAATCCGGTGGGGAGAAGTGACCGGCAGGTGTCGAACGAACGGGGCGTTTGACAGTGTTGGAAAAGGGTCGCACCGTAAAGCGCGCCCCCGCCGTGGTGATATCACGGCTGGCCAGGACTAACGAGTATGGGTATCAGGATCGATTTCCGGGGAAAGATCAGGAGCTACGCGTTCCCCGCGCGGCTGGAAGGCGAACTCATCGCGCTGTTCGAGGACAACGTCGACCGCGTAATCAGTAGGTCGAGGCGCAGCAGAAATGCGCTGAGCATCAAGACGCAGGAGTATCGCCTTCTCAATGTCTGCGCCGCAGTGCGCGAGCTGCGGCAGGAGGGTGGCTATGCGGTTGAATCTCCGTGGTCGATTCGGAACAAGCACGTCCAATGGTTGGTGGATAACTGGGTTCGGAAAGGGCAAACAGCGGGAACGATCGAGAACAAGCTCACCTATCTGCGCGCGATGGCTGAGTTCATGAACAAGCCGTATCTGGTCAAGACGCTTGCTGAATACGGCGATCGCACGGAGCATGGGCTCGTTCGCCACTATGTTGCCCAAGAAGACAAGTCCTGGTCGGGGAATGGCATCGACATTGACGCGAAGATCAAGGAGATTGAGAGGACCGATGAGTGGGTAGGCGTTCAGCTTCGCTTGATGTGGCTGTTTGGCCTACGGGTTGAGGAATCCGCGAAGCTTCAGCCGGGCGTGGCGGTGCGCGGCGGCATGCTGCACGTCGAACGCGGAACGAAGGGTGGGCGAAAGCGAGAGGTCTTAATCGACATGCCGGAGACGCAGTACCCGTTGCTTGCCAGAGCGGCGTCGCTGGCCAATCCCAGGACGGGGTCAACCACCCCGACGGACTATACACTTGACCAATGGATGAGCCATTTCTATGAGGTACTGCGAAAGCATGGTCTGGTAAGGAAGGTGACGGGCTGCACTGCACACGGCCTGCGCCATGAATATCTCCAGGGGCTGTACCAGCGCAGTACCGGCGATGCTGCGCCGGTCAAGCGAGGCGCGCGGCTCGCCAGTCGTGAGGTGCATGAGGAGGGACAGCGCGTCGTTGCCCGAGCCGCTGGGCATAGTCGTCCTACTAAGTCGAATGCGTACTTAAGTACATACGCCGTTCAGGAGCGCCTCTCCAAACCTGTTGTCAAGCCTGGGCAGGCGGCCTTGGCACTTGCAGCAGCCAACGGCAACAAATCCCACGCTGCGCTTGCGCTTGGCATCAGCCGCCGCTCGCTGTACCGGCTCTTGGACAGCTACGCCGCGGGAGATCAGTCGTGAAGGTGGAGGATCAGGAAAGCTCGTTTAATTGGCATAGCTTTTACCGGAAAGTTGCGGCGTTTATCCCATCAAAATTGCTGCGGGACGCATTCTGCGCTGCAGCCGTTGGGAAACGCTGCCGAGGTCGCAATCGCCGTTCCGACAACAGTTCGCGGTCGTCCATACTGGGTGACCGCCGTACGCCTACTCTGAGAAGGAAGAATGCATGACGAAATCCGAACTAATTGACGCGATCGCGGCCGGTGTGGACGGTCTTACCAAAGCAAAGGCAGAACAGGCACTGAACGTGACCCTGTCGGCCATCATGGACACCGTGGCCAGGGGTGACGCACTGAACTTGGTTGGCTTCGGCTCCTTCAGCAAGGGCGAGCGTGGCGAACGCATTGCGCGCAATCCGCGAACCGGCGAGAAGATCACGGTGGATGCTGCCAAGACAGTGAAATTTAGACCGGGCCAGAAGTTCAAGGATGCCGCCAATGCGTAGCGATTCGAAGCCTGGGACCTCGGGTAGCAACGACGGGACCTACCTCCATTCCGTTTTCATCGTTCTTAGGCGGGTGATGCAGGTTTTCATTGTGTGATCCCCGCGAGCGTTGTGGGTGCGGTGCTATTTTTTTTTTTTGGCGCTCACGGGACAGGCACCCGTCAAGACTGCCGTGCTGGCGGTACACACTTGGGCCGAGGCGTCGGTGCGGCCTGCCCCGCAAGGGGCAGGCCTGGTAGCAGATTGTGGGGCGGAGCTTGAGGGGCTTTCGAAATTGCGTCGCCCGGCGATATTTGCCCTAACACTGCGATGAAGGTCGTACCGACTGCTGCTGCAGATGCGGCGAGTCGCGAGGTGAGCGCGCTGTATGGGATTCTCGTGTTGATGTCCTTCGGGCTGTTGTTGGCTATGAGGCCAGGCCGTCGTTTCTTCGGAATACCATCGCATTCTTGAGCGGGAGGGCCTGTGATGGCCCTCACAGAACGAAAGGCACGTCCAAAGACGTGCCTTTCATGTTTTTGGAAGGAACATGTTCCCTCCTTCTGGCGTCGCCGCTAACGGGCATAGGCGAGAGCCAACGTGGCCAGCGCGCCTGCGTGCCGTATGAGATGACCGAGCGATTCCGCGTCGCGATTTGCGCTCACAGCGTTGCCGGATACCAACCATGCGAACGCGACGCGGCGGGCCGGCTTCTCCCCCGGGTGTGGGGTGGGTGGCGGGAGGTCGATTGGCGTCGTCCGCGCGTCACCAGCCAATGCTGGGAAGGGTTCGAGACCAGTGAAGTGGGCAAGCTCGGCGATGCTGATGACGCTGTACGCCGGCGTCGCATCGTTGCGAACCACATAGGCCGCTGCGCCGACGCCAGGCACGTAGATCGCTTTCCACAGATACCCAGGTACCCGGACACGTCCGTTGAGCGTGGGGCTGTCCTTGGCGAACGCAGGGCCGGTGACGACCTGGATGGAGCCGTGCTCCCGAGCAAGTTTGCGCGTGGACGTCTCAATATGACTCCACGTCCGGCGGTTAGACATACTGTGCTGCGGGACGATGTTGGCAAGGCTGAAGCTCTCTGCCTGCGAGGCCTTGTCGGCAAAGTCCCCGCTCGGTGCCACCGCGGTCGTAGCCCGATCGAGCGAAGTCCTGCAGTCTGGCCCGGTCCGAAGGCGGCAGCCGGTCTTCCTCGTAGAAGTCGCTGTCGCGCGGCAGCTTGCGGGCCGCCTCCACCGCTGTGGCCGTCAGCCGCTCGGCCGACCACAGCGCCGTGCGGGTGCTGGGCGAGTAGAGCACCGCATAGGCGCGATAGCAGAGAAGCCGTGTATCCCGCGCCGCCTCGCGAACGGCCGGCTGGCCCGCTGATAGCACGTGCGGGCAGGGCGCGGCGTCTTTAGCGACGGCTGCGGTTGCTGCGCTCAGGGCGAGCAAAAGGGCGATGAAGGAGCGGACCATGGTCAGGGAGGAAGGTAAGTGAACACCGTTCCAGCTTGCCAGCCCAGTTACAAAGTCAAGGCGTCACGGCTGCCAATGGTCCGGCACGCCATCGATGGCCTTGCCGATGAACTCGTGCAAGTCGAAGAGCGGCCATTCCCGGTCGGCCAGTGCCTCCTCTGCGATCTCGGCGCACAGCGCCGGCACTGGCTCGAAGCGGACCATGGGCGCGCCGTCGACGTAGATGATCCTGGCGCGCTGGAGCAGCTTCTGATAGCGGGCAGCCTGCGACACCACGGTCTCGGGCGGGTCCACGTGCTTGAACTCGTAGCCCGGCTGGGCGAGAGCCGCGGCCATGGCGGCGAACTTGGGGCCAACCGTCTCCCAGTCCGAGGTGGTCGCCGCGAGCAGGTTCAGGAAGTAGGGGATGTCTGAGCTGGTGAGCGCGCGGCGCGACATCATCGATACGGCTTCCTGGTCGGCAGGGCGATGCTCGACGCGGCTATTCCAGATGGCGCTTAGCCGGGTGAAGGCGGTGTTCTTGTCCGCATCCATGGTGACGGGAGGCGTCGAGATGCCGCATTCTTCACAGACGATGACCGCCTGGAGACGGCCGGCGATATAGGTGGGGGCGCCATCGCAGTGGGCGCATTGTAGGAGGCCGCTGGGCATGGGAAAGGTCAGGGTCGGAAATGCCGGCATTATGCCTGCCCCGAGGGCGGCGCCCAGCGGTCCAGTGTGATGAAGCGTTCGAACAGCGGTCCTGCTATGCCGCGTCGATGGCCAGATAGCCGGCTGTGGTGTTCAGGACTTCCTGGCGCGCGGTGTTCTCGAAGCCTGCAGGATCTCGGCATGGTCGCGTAGCGCGGCTCCGATCTGCCAGAATTCGTTGAGCCAATGGCCGGGTGGGCCCATGGGGCCCCCCAACTGGCCGGTGGTGATCGCTCCCCGAATGGCGAGGACGGTTTCCGGTTCCGGGTATTCGCGGTCGTTGTCGTTGTACTGAGGCATGCCTATCTCGGTTGGGTGGCCCATTGTAGGGCCGGGTGCATCTGGAATCCGTCGGCTTGCCGGAACAGTTCGGCGGCGCCTCGAACGTACTGCAGAATCCATTCCGTGGCGATCCATCGCCTTCCCAGGCGCTCGGCGGCCAGGCCGGTGCGGATCGTCCCGCCGAAAGGATCGACCACCAGGTCGCCCGGCCGGGACAGGAATCGCGTAAAGAAATCCGGAATGTCGGTCGGCTGCATGGCGCCGTGGGTCGGCAGGCCGAGAGACTGCGCGGCGCGGCGGTAAGCCCGGGTGTCCGCGCAGTTGTGACCCCGCTCGATGACATTGCGGGGCAGGCGGCCCGCAGTCTGATTGCCGAAGGCGCTTGCCCGGATGCGATAGGCGCCGTCGCCATACACCGCGTTACGAGTCTCTCCGCCGGCGGCCATCAGTTGGCGGTGCCGGGCGGTGTGGGCCTCGAGGAGCTGGCGGTTGTCCGCGCGCACGCACGACGGATCGTTGGTGAACCACAGCACCGGTTCGTAGGCGGAGGCGAGCTGGACACGGTCGACGCAGGCCCATCGGGTCGGCCCGGGCGGCTTGCTGTAGTTGACCCAGGGGACGCGGCCCATCAGGGAAAGGCCAAGCCGGTCATGCAAGGCCAGCGTGAGGCGCTCTATATAGAGCGAGCGGGCTGGGCTGCGCGGCTCGAAGATGTCGTTCGACACATTGAGGACAATGCTGCCGCCTGGCACAAGCCCTGCGACGATCGGCTCGAGGGCCTTGCACAGGAAGTCGACATACTGCGCTTCCGTGGGATTGCCGTAGGCCCGGGCCTGGCGCAGCGGGTACGGCGGCGAGGTGACGCACAGCGCAATCGGTTCGCCAAGGCCGCGGAAGATTTCCTCGTGGCGCGCCCAGACGGCCACACCCAGGGTGGTGCTGAAGGCGACAAGCCGAACGCCGTTGGCGGCGCGGTCGAGCTCGTGCGTAACAGGCTGCGTCAGCCGCCAGAATCCGGCGCGGTCCGGAATGCGCTCCACGACGCCCATGGCCTTCAGCGTCTGCTGATGCCAGCGCACGGCGCGCTTGAACGGGCTGTGCAGGGTGCCAGCGGCGCCGATCGGGACTTTGGCCTGAGCCTGGGCGAGATCGATCCCGACCGCGGTCGCCACGGCATCGTAGAGCTGGGCGGTGGCGATGCCTTCGGCTGGCGCGTCGGCGAACGCTGCTGCCACGTGTCCGAACAGTTTCAACTGCTCCATCATGCAGCGCCCCGTGCAAGCGCACGCTCGCATGCTGCCGCGACGTCGAACGACGTCACAGGGAAGGCGTCGTGCACGGCGCCGTCGAGCAGCCGGCCCACCGCTTTCTTGCCCACCGCGTGCATCACCGTCACGGGGAACCGGCCCTCGTCGCGGGCGCGCATGAAATCTTGACCGCGCTCGAGCTGCGCGCCATGCCTGTCGAGGCAAATCCCGCCGGCGATCCACGTCTGCGCCTTGTTGACCCATTGCTGAAAGCTGGCGAACTCGCGGAAGACCGGCTCACTGGAGGAACGGTCCACGACTGCCGTATGCCAGTGCCCCCATTGTTTGAAGAGGAAGGGCACGCCGGCTGCCGCGCATTGGTCACGCAACGAGCGCGGCCATGCCGGATGCATCGGCCGGGCACCCGTGCCGCTCTCACCGCCCACGATGATCCAGTCCAGGGAGCCCGGCGCATAGTCGTTGCCGGAGGTATGCAGCAGTTCACCGGTCAGAGTCGAGAACACGTCGACATGCCCGAGCAGCGGTTCCATCGAGAGAAACCGCGTCTTTGCCGGCGCGCGCAGAAGCTTCGGGATGTCGCGGTCGGCTTCCACCTGGTTCACCACGGTTGCGCCCAGCCAGATATCGGCGGGGGCATTGCCGGCGATCCACGTAGCCAGCCACGGAACGAGGGGATTGTCCGCACAGTCGTCGCACAGCATCAGCGTGTTGAACGCATCGCCCAATCGCTTCGTGGCGTTGCCGATGCGCTTGGTCAGCACGAGCTTGTCCAGGTTCGGCGTCTGGCGCCAGACATCGAGCATATCGATGAACCACTCGATCGGCACCTCGTTGTCGAACACATCGGCCAGACTCGCGCAGAAGACGCGTTGCCGGCGCCCGTGTACCGCGGCGAAGGCGTCGTGCGCAGCGTTCCAGTGCAAGGGCTTGCGCCAGTTGGCGGCGGATGTGCGCCGGCGGGGCGCACCGGGGCCCCAGTTTTGGGATTGGCCACCGCCGAAGCGTGCGTTGCGGGCCTCAGCGTAGCAGTGGTCGCAGCCGGGGCCAACCCGCTGGCAGCCTTCCCAGGGATTCCAGCTGTGGTCGGTCCATTCGATCTTGGTGTTTTCGCTCATTTCGTTTTCTCGAACATGTCCATGGTTCGGGTGTCCCGGGTATGGGATGGAAAAGCAAAATCCCTGGCCTGCTGATTCGCGGCTGTGCCGGTGTCTGTGGCAGAAGGGGAATCAGCCACCGAGGACGATTCGTGCGGACACTCGCAGTGCTGCGTGAGCGCATGTACAAAATGCCGGGCGTAGGTTGAGACGGCACGCCAATACGCCGCCATGGGGCCTTTGCGACGGCGCCAGGACAATTCGGCTTCGGCGTTCGATGCCTCGCGCAGTTCGTGGAGCACCGCAGCGATGGCTCGGCGTTGCTCTGGTGGGAGGCGCAGGAGCTGCTGTGCAGCGGGTAGACGCAGGAGGGGATTGATGTAGCCCATCGGGTCGGTGGAAGGTGAGGGATGCTTCCAGCCTATCCAATCGCGGGCAAAGTCAAGCAGGTGTAGGGAGGCGCGTCACGTGGGGCCGAAAGGCCGAACTTCACCGCGGCGGCTCTGAGTGCGTCCACGTCGATTTCGCCGGAGGCGATGACAGCGAGGACCTCTTCGGCAAATCCGTACAGTGCAGTGAGCTCGTCAGCGACGATTTCGCCCACGTAGAGATAGAGTCCGTTGGGCATTCGCCGGACCACAGTGGTCTCTGTTGCCATGCGCGCCAGCAGCGACTCGGCGTGCTCGGCGCCGATGCCGAGATGCCGCTGGACAAGCGGGACAGATGCGGCGCGGTACTGGTGCACCAGCTGAACTGCCTTCAGATACGCACGGTTCATGCCCAGTGGTGCCCGGCTGCTCATGCAGCGCTCGGCCGGGGCAGCCGGACACACGTGATCTGCTGGTCCTGAGGGCGCCATTCGATCACCGGCACGCCGTTGGCGCGGTAGAACGCCTGCTTTTGCGCGAGCCTGGCGTCGTAGTCCGCATTGCCCGTCATGCCAAGGACTTCGATGACGGCCTCAGGAGCCACGTCGGTCAACACAAAGTCGGGATGCACGGCGGCTCGGCCAATGTGGCGCAGCGGTTTGCGGAATGCCCGCTGCAGGCCGACCAGATAGTCAGCCATGGCAACCTCGTATGACGAGTCACAAGGCAGGAACTGGCGGTTGGCCAGCATGGCCGCGGCATCGACCACCGTCAGGTAGCCTGATTTCGACCGCTCGACCAGCAGGACGGCGACGCAACGCTGTTCTGCCTTGCCGATGCCGGACAGGGCGCCCCCGAACGACACCTGCAGGCGCGCGTAGAGGTCGGCGGCCATGAAGAAGCGCTGGGTACTTTGGCGCAGCACGAACTTGCCACCGAACTGGGTCGTGCCGTGGGATTCGATTTCGCCGATCACGATGCCGCGCGGATTGCCGGCCGGAGTGGACGTGAGCCTGCCCTGCCATGCTTCGAACTCCGCCAGGATCTCCGTCCTGCGGCTCGGGTCCCACCGTTGCATGACGTGCAGCAGCCCATCGGCCGGCTTTCCGTTGATACGGCATTCTGCCAGCTCCGTTGTCAGCTGTGACCAGCAGGCGTTCCAGCCGCGCGAACCCGTTCCCGGCCATACGTTCAGCCCTGCTTGCTCCCAGGCGTATTCCAGAAACGCAAGCAGCCCCGCCGAACGCCGTTGCGGCTTCGTGCTCTGCCCTTTGGGGAGGCGCTGGACGGTCTTGGCTGGGGTGTGCGCGCTGACCGAGAGCGAGGCATCGAGGCGGATGTCATGGTGGCCGTCCTTCATCCGGAACGGGTCCAGGTTGTCGCTCGCGCCCGACTTGGCCAGCGCCTGGCGGTTGAATGGGCAGCCTGCAGCATGGTGGTGTGCCTGTTCCGGCCAGCGCGCGAGCAGGAAGATGTCCCGATGTCGGCGAATCACCAGCTTGGGCCGTGGGCGCCGAGTGCTGCATTCGCATTCCGCAAAACCCTGGACCGTCTTCGCGCGCTCGAGGTGACGCGCGTAACGGCCGGGATCTTCCAGTACATCGTCGAGCGGAAACTCGTTCCCGCCAATGCGCACGGTGATCATGGATTCCTCTCCTTAGACGCCGGCTTCCCGGAACATGGTGTACAGATCGCGCCGGATCTCGCTGACGTCGAGTAGACGCTTGGCGCGGGTCATGGCGACGTAGAGCAGCCGCATTTCTTCCGGCGCCATGGTCAACTTGCCGTCGTCGCCGTTCCTGAATTTGAAGTCGCCGGCGAGCTGCACGCGGTCCCACTCAAGGCCCTTGGCGCGGTGGACGGTGGACACGATGTAGTCGGCTTCGTCCTCTGGGGACACGCGGGTGAGGATCAGGCGCAGATAGTCCACCCCCTCGTTGTCGATCAGCTGCACCAGCGGCTTCAGGTCGCGGCCGGCGAACGACTCGGCGTACTCCTGAACCTCCTCCCAGGTCTCGAACAAGGCGAGGGTGGCTGGGTAGCCAATGCGCTGGCCGCGCATCAGCTGCTCGGCGCCGTCGGCGAACGCCCGGAGCTCGTCGACGTTGGCCCGTCCGGCGACGCGGTCGCCGCGGCCGATGCCCTCGGCCAGATGGGTCAGGACCGTGGCGTTCTTGCGGCAAAGGATCGCGTCGAAGCGGTCGTGGCCTGAGGTCGAATCGTGCAGAATTCGGGACTCGACGTGGTCCTGGCCGCGCACTGGCGTGTCCTCATCCATCAGCCGCAGCACGCGGCTGGCCAGCTGTGCAATGGCCGGGCCGAACCGGAACGACTCGGTCAGCGCGCATTCCGGGGCACGGATATGGTCCATGGCGTTGACAGCGCCGCGCCACTCATAGATCTGCTGGTAGGGATCGCCCACGTAGATGACCTGCGCCTGTTGCGCGCGCAGCACCGACAGCATCAGGCCGTCGGCATCTTGCGCTTCGTCGAACAGGATGAAGTCGGCGCCGATGCGCGGCCGGCTGCGCTCAAACAGCTTGACATAGACGTCGTGGGCGATGGCAGACGGCGCATTCGGATCAAGATATTCATCCCAGAGCCGCTTTACATACGGCAGCAGCGATTCGCGCAGGTGCTCGGCTTCCTCTTCCTTGACGATCGCCTCGACCGGGATGTGCCAAGCGAGCGGCTCTGCCTGGGCGGAGCGGCAGAAGCGCGCGGCGCCGTCCATCACCATCCGGGCGACCTTGCTCGGGCTGAGTTCCAGATCCTTGCCGATGGTGGTGGGGCAGGCGTAGTTTACCGAAGCCGTAGCGGATCGCCAGTTGATGGGGTGGCTCGACCGGATTCCTGAGCTTGCGCGTGATCTCCGGGCGCGTGGCGCTGTAGGCGAGCGAATGCACGGTGCGGCAACGGGTGTTCTGCGGAAACTTGCGGGCCGCTTCGTTGGCGATCTCCCGATTGAAGGCCAGATACAGGCCACGCGCGCGGCCGCGGGCCTCAGCGGCCATGCGCAACGTGGAGGTCTTGCCGGCGCCGGCGTACGCCTTGACCTTGACGGCGCCACCGGCACGCACCGCCTCCACGACACACTCTTGTTCGGCGGTAGGAGTCATGCCATCTCCAGTTGTTCCGGCAGGCGCGCAAGAACCCGTCGCCGGATGGTCAGCGCGTGCGCGCGGGAGGCCTCGGCGCGCCGTGCGGCCTCGCCGCTAACTTTGTCAACGATATAGGCGAAGTAGAGGGCGCTGGTGGGCCCGGTCCAGGCCTGCCACTTGGCGCGAACGTCAGCCCGCTGCTCGGCTGTCAGCGAGAAGTAGACGGCGCGTTTCTCGCGCCAGACGCGGGCGTGCAGTCCGCGCATCGTCGTTTCGAGCCTGTCGGAGCGCTGCTGGCGGCGAGCCAGTTCCTCGTCGGCCGAGTGCTGTTCGGCGGCCACGTGTTCCGCGAAGAGCGGATATCGGTCGCGCTCGCGCTGCTGCTTGCGCGCGAAGGCGGCCTGGCGGCGGGCGTTAAAGTCGATAGGGTCGTGGCGTCCGAGTCGTGTGAATCGCATGGGCGGCAAGGAATGGAGTGGTCTAAGACCAAGATACCGGCCCCGCGCCGAAGTCAAGGCGGCGGGCGGGCGAAGTTCGCCGCCAACCATTTTCCGAGGTGTCCTGCCGGCGTAGGCGCCGAAAGCGTTAGAATTTCGGGCGTCTTTTACCGAAATCCCCCATGTCATCCCGCAATCCGACTTCCCGGGAAATCTCCCTGGGCAACCGCCCGAAGCACGAACCGGAGTTCATCGCGCCCGGCGAGCCGCAGTACGGCGAGATCGCCCGACTGGATGCGTTCACGTTCAAGCGCTACCTGGACCGGGTGTTCTGGCATCCACGGCCGGAGGTGCTGCGTTTCGAGGTTCGTGCTATCCCATCGCCTGTGGGCAGCGTCTACGACGTGGTCGCCATCGTGGGGCAGGGCGAGGGAGAGATCTGGTTCTCCGAGGCGGCCGTGCCAGCGCGGTGGGACTATGTAGCGATCACGGAGACAAGCGATGGGCTGGGTCGCATGCAGCGTGAGAAGGCCAAGGCCGAAGGCAAGCTGCCCCAGGACTACAAGCCCTTCGTGGGCGAGGGGCCGGTGCAGGACTATGCCAAGCTCGAAAATCCGGAGGAGGTCGAGCAGCGGCGCTGGGCAGTGGTCAATCGCATCCGCGAGGCCAACCGCCGGGCGCGCGAGGCGGCAGCGTGCGCGCGCTAAGCATCCGATTCTTGTCCCGCGCTGGCAGGCAGGGTAAGATTCGTCCGATTCTCCGCGCATCAGCGCATCGACCTTGCCGGCGTACCGGCCATCTTCATTTCCACCCATTGGGGTTTTTCCCAATGGGGAAGGCTCCATTTCAGGAGCCCTTCCATGCGTATCTTCTCCCGTATCACCGCGCTGGCTGTCCTCGCGACCGTCATCAACCTGTTCGCGGTCCTCTTCTTTCTTTGTACTACCGAGGACGATAGCCTTGCTGCCATGCAAGTGCACATCGTTGCGGAGATCGAGTTTCTGGTGCTGATCAGCTGGCTTCTCGCGAAGCTGCTGGGTCTGGACCGGAAGCCTGCTGCCGCCGCGTGACCGCTCAGGCCAGCGGCCGATTCCACTACCCACCGGGAAATACTCTCCGGTGGGGCGTATCCCGCCTTGCGAGGAAACGTATGACCTCCAGGCGTTTCTCCAATCCGGGCGGCAAAGGCGAGACGGTGTTTATGCATGGTGTCTCCATGTATAAACTCGTCTCTACATTCCGACAGGTGGTTGCCATGTCCAAGTCCGCAACACTTACGATCCAGAAATGGGGCAGCGCCCTCGCCGTGCGCATCCCCACCAGTGCGGCGCGTGCCGCGCATTTCACGGAAGGCCTTGCCGTAGAGGTCGCAGTGGCTGACGTTGGGGTCACTGTCAAGCCGGTCGGCCATCGCAGCCTGACGCTCGCCGAAAAGCTGGCATTGTTCGATCCCGCGAAGCACGGCGGCGAGGCTATGCCCGCAGCGCCTCGCTATCCAACGTCTACGCTGCGGCATGTGAGCAGTTGAACCAGGTTATCGCCATCTAGGCACACCAATCCGGTCGCATTCGCGCTTCCGGACTCAATCACCCATCGGGAACGCCCCCGGTGGGGGCGTTCCCACTTTCTCGAGGTAACGCCATGTTTAAACTCAACACCATCGAAATTGAAGTCGGCCCGGTGCCGGCCGAGGAGGCGTGCGCGCAGGTTGGTCGCGACGACTACAGCGAACGCTCGCGGCGCGAGTGCGCGGTGTACATCCGGCAGCTGCAGCGCATCTTCGGCAATCCGGATCCCACAGTCCTGCGGTTTGTCCGCCGCGGCTTCCCGCATGAACTCGGCCGCTATCACGAAGTGGTTGCCGTTATAACCGCGGAAGGCGCCGACCTGTTCAACGAGTCGTTGTTACCCAGCGAATGGGATCACATCGCTCGCGCCGAATTGACCTGGCTGCGCTTGCAGGGGAAATGGCGCGAAACGGTGAGGGCCCGCCCCTCGGCGATCGAGCTTGTACCGGACATCTTCCAGCGTACGGAGATTCCTGATTTTCCGAATCATCCGGCTGCGATGTGGTGGGCACTGGGATTCATGCCCATGCCGATCGGCCGCGCCATCTCGATTCACTGAGGGGCCACGCCATGACCAACACCCTTGCGAAGCCGACGATCGTTGTGCATCTGGACGGCGGCCTGGTGCAGTACGTTGGGAGTGACTCCCACGTCCCCGTGATCGTCGTCGACCATGACCTCGAAGGTGCAGGCGAAGACGAAGTCAAAACCCCGCCCGATGGCGGCCGCGCCACTGTCCGTCTGGAAGCCTCCACCGACATGAGCCGCGAGTCCGCCCAGCGCTGGATGGAACTGGCCACTTAAGCGGTTCCGTCCGCCCTGATTCACCGATTCATTCCCTCGGGAGACCATCCCGACGGGGCGGTCTCCCATATTCCTTGAGAGACCGACATGTACAACCAGATCATTGAGAAATTCATTGCGGCCCAGCGTACGGCCCGCCAGGCTTACCAGGATGCCGCGCAGTTTGAGCGCGAGGCGCTGGCCAGCACAGGCGCAGGCGAGCCGTTCTTTGCAGTCGGCGTGCGTTCCGAGTACCGCCAGGACGACGAACTTGAGAAGTTCTGCTTCGCGCTGGCTGGGAACGTTGTCAGCCGCGCGCGTCGCGAGTTCGCCCCGGTGGGGGCGCGACTCGATATCGACAACCAGGCCGAGTTCGACCGCGCCGGACTGGATATCGGCAAGGCGCTGAAAAAAGGCAATATCCCCGATGTCGACCAGCTCTGGGCATCCCTCAGCGCGTACTACAACGGCGACGGCGGTGCCACCACCGCGTACCGGCAAGCTGCGGCACGCATTGTCCGTGGCTTCGGCTTGCACCGGAATGCGGAAGTGAAGCGCACCGCGTCCGGCGTCGTGCTCAAAAAGAGCGTCCATTCCGAGGCGGGGTGGAAATCTGCCCGCCGCAGGGTTGGTTACTACAGCACGCAGCCCACGGCAGACTGCCTGTCAGGCCTGGCTACCTTCGCCGGAAAGGCGGGTAACGCGGTGCTGGCGAGCATGCTGCAGCGAATCGATCTGCATCAGCTGGAATACACCTCACGCGAGAAGATGTCCATGCCGGGCCTCGACATCACGCTCTACAACGACAAGTGGGAGTTTAAGTTCTCGCACGAGTTGGCTGAACCGCTCATGCTGTTCGTGGGCGAGTACGGCCAGGACGCCATGCAGGAACGGCACTGAGATGTACAACGCGCTTGTTGAGGCGTTTCGCTCGGCGCAGGGCGCTTCGCTCGATGCCTATGACCGGGTCTGCGCGCTTGCCGCGCAGGTCCGCGCCGATGCGACGATCGTTCCCGTGCCTATCGACCAGGCTGGCGACTTTCGTCGGTTCCTTCGACGCCTCGTTGCGAGCCTGATCGATCGGGCAAGCAAGGAGTTCGGCATCGAAGGCGCACCCGTGTGCATCGACGAGACGCGCATTCCGGTGAACGGCCACCCGAACATCTGGGAGGCCATCCGCGCCGGCGATACGCCCGATCTCGACCGCTACTGGCGGGTGCTTGCCGAGCGGTACCAGGCCAGCGGCCGCGCGTTGGCGTACCGGCAGGTCGCCGAGACGCTCGCTGCGGCGCTGCAGTTCGATCAGCCCAATGCCGTGCGCCGGCACGCCAAAGTCGTGCGGCTGCGGCTCAAGGCGCCTTCGTTGCCTGTGGCTGCCGCGCGTCCGTCACGGCGCGTTGCAGCAGACGCGCATGCCGACGTGCGCGCGGCCTTGCTAGCGCTGGCCGCGTATGCGCAGGATGCGGGCGAGCCCGCCCTGGCAGGTTGCCTGCGCCAGTTCGACCATGGTGAGGTATTCGCTGCGCAGCAGCGGCGGACTTTCCCAGGGTTGGACGTCCTGCAATACAACGAGTACTGGGAATTGCGGTTCGCCGCGCGTCTCGGATAAGGCCTTCTAGCCTTCGTCGCCCAGCACCTGCAAGAGCCGGCTGCTGCCTAAGCAGCTTGGCACCTTCTCCTGCCCCGTCGACGACGGGGCA
>NZ_JALHRX010000035.1 GCF_023952475.1 Cupriavidus sp. WGlv3 | reverse complement strand
AGGTATTATGTCAAATCACATTGATATAAGACGGCCGTCGCCCCCTTGTACGACCCGCCCCGAATTACCGAGACTTGAGGTCTGATTCGTGCGATAAGCCGGACATGGACAAGCCCCAACTGCCACCACACCCCTTGCTTGATGTGACGCTGCGCGCCGTTCCGCGCCGCTATCGCTTACCCGAACTCGACAACGTGTTTTCGCCAGACCTGGATGCCAGTCCAGGCACGACGCTCGCACTCGTGATCGAACAAGCCCGCACCACGCTGGCGCGTGGCGAGACGCCGGATGCGGCGTTAAAGGATCGCTTCACCGGCGCGCTTGCGCGCATGGTGCGGGAAGCGATGCGCACGGATGGCGGCGATCCTGTGTTCCAGGCGATGGTGCTGCGACATCGGGCCGCGCCGGTGCGGGAGTATGCGTCGCTGTCCGCGTGCGCGGACCAGGACCGCCGCGCCATCCATGCCGCCGTCAATGCGGTCGCCCATCCCGGCAAACAGCAACGCCTCGGCCCCGGTCCGCAACGCGAGGCGCTGGCGCGGCTGCATGCCTGCGCCGGGGCTGCAGCCTGGAACAAGCTACACGACGCCGTACAGCAGTTGCTGGAGATGCCGCAGATGCCGCAGATGCCTGCATCGGCGGGCGAACCGCAGCCAGCACGCGCCTTGGCGCAACTGCTGGAACATCCGGCCCTGGCGCGTCTGCGGCGCCTGGATGCGCTGGCGTCGGACGCGCTCGTCGTCGAATACCTGAAGCTGTGGGAACGGTACGGTCCGCGCTCGGGCAGCGCTTCCGCCGTCGCGCAGGGGCTGTCGTCACGGCAGCGTGGCGATGCCGCGGAGGCGCAGGCCGCGTTGGCGCTCGAGGCGTTGGCGCAGCGGCTTAACGCCGCGCCGGATGCATCGGCACCCTACCGCGTGGTGACGTCGTTGCGCGTACCGGCTGCGATCCCGGCTGCGCATAAACACGCCAAGACCGAATGGGATGTAGTGCTGCTCAGGCAATCCGCCGCGGCAAGCGACACCGCCGGCGGCACTCCGGCCTGGGACGTGTGCCTCCTGGTCGAGGTCAAGGCCTCCGTCGATGCTGCGGCCACAGATTTTCCGCGACTGCTGCGCGGCTTGCGGCTGCTTGCGCATGCGGACAAGGACGTCGTTTATCCGTTTGCGACCCGGCAAGGCACGGTGCCGCTGCGCGGCGCCGCGCTATGCGCCCTGCCCTCGGCATCCGCGGCGCTGTCCCGCACGGTGCTCTATTGCTGCGACGCGCCTGCCGAGCCCGCACCACGCCTGCTCAGCGCCGCCAGCCGGATGCAATTGCTGTCGGCAACGCCGACGCTGGATTTCGCCGTCGCACTGACGGAGGCGCCTTCCGCTGACGCGCGCGAGCTGGAGCCGGTCTGGCAGGCGCTGCTGGAAGCGCCTGGCTGGCGTGCCGTGCTCGACCAGTATGCGACGCTGCGGCAGGTCCGAGAACTGATGGTGCATACGGACGACTTGCTGGCCGCGGTGTAGGCAAGGCGTGGCCGATCAAGGCGCACGCCAGCATGCTGGACCTACGATCCGCTGCCAGGACGCGGCGCCAACAGGTCTTCGAAGAAAAACGCCGCCAGCTGGTGACGTCCGTTGACCTTGGCCTTGGCATAAAGATTGGCGGCGTGCTGCCGCACTGTCTTCGCCCCGGTCTCGCGTACGCCGGCGATTTCTTCCAGAGACAAGCCCTTGACCAGCAGTAGCGCGACATCCCTTTCGGCCGGAGTCAGGCCCCAGCGCTCGAACTGCTCCTGCATCGACTGCAAGAAGTCGCGCGTGGACCGTTGTGCGGCCGCGTCGCGTTCGGCCGCCGCGCGCACGGCGGCATCGGCCGAATGCTTGAGCGTTTCGAACGCGTGCAAGGCGCGTCGACGCTCTCCGATCACGATCCCGAGGATCACCAGGAACGCGAGCGTCGCCGCTGTTTCGGCATAGAAGTGGAACGACGGCCCGCTGCTGACAAGCTGGTACAGGTCCCATGCCTGATAAAGCGGGAAGACGGCAAGCATGAGCAGGAACTTTGGGGGCATAGGCGTTCGGTCTCGGGCCAGCCATGACAAGCCGGCTGGGAAAAAACGAGCATCACGGCGGACGCGTAATGTAACTGATTCTCAATAACAGGCCAAGACCCGTAGTGGCAAAACTGTCGCCATAAGTGCTCGAGCTAGCACAAACGCCATACCGGGCATATGTCCCGGTCCCGACGGGGTGCTTTGAATGGCACCTGAATACGGGACAAACGGCCCGAGCGGCCGTGGCAAATGCCGCTGAGCGGCCGTCATCGCGTTGAGTGTGAGAATGAGTCGCATTAGCATTGTTCGGCTGCTTCGTATCCCCCTGCATTGCTCACTGCGCTCCCCCGCACTCCACCTGAGGCCCGACACATGCAAGAGATTTTCGTACTCGCTCACGTACCGACCCCTGCCGTCAACGACGGATTCCTGCCGGCAGCGCGCGCGCTCGGGCGCTCCGTTGTCTTATTGACGGATTGTGCCGATGCCCATCGCGCACACTTTGCCGGCGCCGGCCTGCCCGCCTACCCGGACGACATCGTCCCGTGCGATGTCTTCAACCCGCTGGCGGTGATCGATGCCATTACGCGCCGCGGCGGCAAGCCTGCGGCCGTGTTTTCCAATAGCGATCACCTGCAGGCAGCCACGGCGATCGCCTCGGCGTACTTTGGCCTGCCGGGCAAGGACTGGCGCACTGCCTACGCCGCCAAGAACAAGGCAGAGATGCGGCGGCGCCTGGCAGAGGCTGGCATCGACACGCTGTGGCACGCGGTCGTTTGCGACAGCGCCGGCCTGGCCGCGCTGGCCGATGTGCCGATGCCGTGCATCGTCAAGCCGCGCGAAGGCGTGGCCAGCCAGCAGGTCAGCCTCGCGCGCAGCCACGCCGAGCTGGCCGAGCATTGCGGCGCGATCTGGGCGCGGCACCCGGGCCAGGTATTGCTGCTCGAAGAATATCTGGAGGGCCCGCTGTACACGCTGGAAACGCTGGGCGATGGCAAGGAGCTGCGCGCGCTGGGCGGCTTCCGCGTGACGCTGTCGTCGCCGCCGTACTTCGTTGAGCTGGAAGCGGTATGGGGTACCGGCCTGCCCGCCTCGGTCGAAGCCGAAGTCCTGGACACCATCCGCCGCTTCGGCATCGGCTTCGGCGCCTGCCATACCGAGTACGTGCTGACCGCGAAAGGCCCGCGGCTTATCGAGATCAACTACCGCAGCATCGGCGACTACCGCGAGTTCCTGCTGTCTGACACCCTGCAGTTCCCGCTGTTCGAGCAGGTCTTGCGCCTGCACCTGGGCGAGGCGCTGCCGGCGCTCGAGGTGCCGAGGCGGGCGGCGTGGATCCGCTATTTCACCGCGCAGGCGGAAGGCACGCTGCGGCACGCGCCGGCACACAGCCAGCATGAAGGCGATGGGGTCCGGCTGACCTACCAGCCCCTGCGCAAGGTGGGCGACGCCATCCAGCTGACCAACTCCAACAAGGATTACCTGGGCGTGCTGCGCGGCAGCGGCCCCGACAGCGCGGGTCTGGCCGCGGCGGTCGAACTGGCCAGCAGCAAGCTCGCCTGGGAGATTGCGCAATGAGCGCCCGCATGCCCGAGCAGCCGTCCCGGTCGGCCACTGCTGCCGACGCCGATATCGACTACATCTGCGTGCGCGTCGTCGACACCCTGCTGCGCGAGGACGTGCGCGCCTGCGCCAGCCGCGGCGAGTTGTACGGCGCTGACGCGGTACCGGGTGGCGCGCATGGTTTCGACGCCGGCCAGCAGTGGCTGCGCGTCCCGCGCCTTGGCGCCGGCACGCTGTGGCTTCCGGTAACACCAACGCGCTACATGCAGGAATGGCGCCTGACCCGCCTGCCCGTGCTGCACGAAGCCGACGGCGCGTTCTCCGCGCTGCATCAGGTCGACTCCATCCTGGCCGCATTCGCTGGCGGCCTGGCCGAGGAAGATGCGCGCCTGTTCACCGCCTACGTCGACGAGTGCCGTGCCGCGGCCGAGCATCGCACCGTCTCGATGGCCGAGCGCGCACGCTGGTTCGCGCAGGCCGACAGCGCCGGCGGACACGCGCTGCCCGCCTGGAACCAGCGCATGCTGCACTACGATCGCCTCGCGGGCTTTCTCGACCACCCTTACTACCCCACCGCGCGCGCCAAGCTGGGCTTTGCCGCCGATGACCTGGCCCGCTACGCGCCAGAGTTCCAGCCGGCATTCGCGCTGAACTGGCTCGCGATCCCGCGCCAGCACCATCATTCCAGCGGCGACGCGCTGCCGCCGAACTGGCCGGATTTCGCCGAGGTCGGGCTGGATCCCGCGCTGGCCCGCTCGCATGCGCTGGTGCCGGTGCATCCCTTCGTCTGGCAGCATCATCTCGATGGCTTCCTCGCCGATGCCGGGCTTGACGGCCAGGTCATGCGCGCACCGCGCGCCTGCCTGCGCGTGTCGCCAACCTTGTCGGTGCGCTCGCTGGTCGTGCTCGACGCGCCCGCATGGCATATCAAGCTGCCGCTGACGATTCGCACGCTGGGCGCCAAGAACATCCGCACCATCAAGCCCAGCACCATCGGCGATGGCCATCGCATCCAGACCCTGCTCGGCGACATTGTCCGCCAGGAACCCGGCCTGCACGGGCAGGTGCTGCTGACCGACGAGGCCAACGGCGCCCATGTCGACCAGCGCCCGTTCCTGGGCTATATCCTGCGCCGCTATCCCGAGCCGCAGCTGGCGGACAAGACGGTGGTTCCGGTCGCGGGCCTGCTGGCTGAAACCGCCAGTGGCCAGTGCGTGGCCGAGGAACTCGCCGGCCGCTATCACGGCGGCGATCTCGACGCCTGGCTCGACGCCTACCTGGCGCTGACCCTGCAGCTGCACCTGACACTGTGGCTGCGTTATGGCGTGGCGCTGGAATCGAACCAGCAGAACTCGATGCTGGTCTACGGTGCCGACGGCCTGCGCCTGATGCTCAAGGACAACGATGCCGCGCGCATCGACCGCGCCATGCTCGCGCGCCGCTGGCCGGCCCTGGCGGCCCGCCTCGACGGGCTGGAAGACCAGCGCATCGGCGTCGACGCGGCGCTGCCGCTGGCGCAGATGTTCGTCACCATCACGCTGCAGCTGAACATCGCGGCGCTGGTGGAAGGCCTGGCGCAGCGTCGCGGCACCGACCCTGCGGTTGGCTACGCGCGCGTGCGGCGCCACGTGGAGGCCGTCCTTGCCGACCTGGCCGCCGCGGGCGAAGACACCGCCTTCGCGCGCCAGGTGCTGCTCGACGACGACCGTCTGCACCTGAAGTACCTGCTGACAGCCGCGTCGCTGGCGGAAAAGGCCCAGACCGGCGCGACCGACGTCAACAAGTTCTATGGCAAGCGGGCCCCCAATTTCCTCAGGGTGGCCGCATGAGCGCCGGCACGCGGCGGGTGGTCGCGGTGGTGATGCTGTGCCATTTCATCGCCGCATTTGCGGCGCTGGGCATGCCGCCGTTCTTCGCCCTGATCCTGCAGCGCTCGCTGCACAACGACGTGCCGTGGCTTGCCGGCGCGTTCTACGTGGTGCCAACGCTGCTGGCGGCGATCTCGGCGCCATGGTGGGGCCGGCTCGCGGACCGCTTCGGCAAGAAGCCGCTGCTGATGCGCGCGCAACTGGGGCTGGCGGCAAGCTTCCTGCTCGCCAGCTACGCGACCAGTTCGTTTGCCTTCCTGGCGGCGCTGGTGCTGCAGGGCGTGCTGGGCGGGACGTTCTCGGCCTCCAACGCCTACCTGGCCACGGTCGCCAGCGGTACCACGCTCACGCGCAGCCTGACGGCGATGCAGTGGTCGGCGCGCGCCGCGCTGGTGGCGGCGCCCGCCTGCCTCGGTCTGTGGATGGGGGCCGAATCGCCGATCGCGCTGTACCGCTGGCTGGCGCTGCTGCCGCTGGTCGCCGCGGCGCTGATCGCGTGGCTGCCCGCGGGCGACGCCGACGGCACGGTGCAGCGGCCGGCGGCACGCTCCACCGGCGCCGGCACGGCGGCACCGGCGACGCCGCGGCAGATTTATGTGCTGCAGTTCGCGTTCGTGTTTGCCACCGTGGCGACGTTCCCCTACTTCATCCCGGACCTGCAGCAGCGCATGCCGGCCCTGTCCGCGGCTACCGCCGGGCTGCTGTTCGGACTGCCCCACCTGGTGTACCTGGCGGCGGCACCGCTGCTGTCGCGGCGGCTGGGTCTGGCCCCGTCGCTGACGCTGCTTGCCACTGCCTACGGCACGCTGGCGATCGCGCTGCTGGCACAGGCCGCACCTTTGGGGCTGCCCGCGCTGGTGGCCTGGCGACTGCTGATGGGTATCGCCATGACGGTCGGCTTTATCGCGCTGCATGCGCTGGTGGCCAGCGTGGTGCACGCGGGCAACGCCGGCCGCACCTTTGGCTGGTTCGAAAGCAGTTCCAAATGGGGCGGCGTCGCGGCCGGGCTTGGCGCCGGCGCCGCGGTTGGCCTGGCCGGCCAGCGCTCGCCCTACCTGCTTGGCGCGGCGTTGCTGGTGCCTGCCGTCGCATACCTACTTACCGCCCGCCAGCGGATGAGCCCGCTCTGATCTTTCCCGAGAACAAGGTCACAAGACAATGCAAACGCAAAGCAAGATGGAACCTGCCGGCACGCGCCGCCCCGTGGCTGAACTGACGGAACTGGCCGGACTGGCCGCCGCGCGGCGCTGCCAGGAAACGCTGCTGAACTGCTACTGCCGCGAAGTCGCGGGCCCCGCCGGCCAGTTGCGCGTCGGCCCGCCCGCCGGGCAGACCGACTGGCCCGCGACCATCGCCATGACCCTGCAGCGCGAGGCGGCCCAGGAGGCCCAGGTGGCCCAGGTGCTGGAAGTGCAGCTGCCGCATATCCACGACCGCTTGCTGGCCGTGGTCGGCGGTGCCTGGCTGACCGGCAACTACCGCTATCTGTCGCCGGTCTTCCACAAGGCCGAGAACAAGCCGTGGGCGCTGCTCGACTGGGAAGCGCTGGCCGCGCTGCTGTTGCGCGAGATGGCGCAACAGCATGAGCTGCCGCCCAACACCGAGCTGATGGAGCAGATCCGCAACAGCGTCGCCGTCAGCTCCGAAGTGCTGTCGATGCCGGTATCCGCGGCCATCCCGGCCGATCCGGTCGACGCCTATATCGATTCCGAGCAATCGCTGACCTTTGGCCACCCCTTCCATCCCACGCCAAAAAGCCGTCAGGGCTTTTCCGACGAGGACCTGCTGCGCTACTCGCCGGAACTGCGCACGCGCTTTGCGCTGGCGTGGTTCGCGGTGCCGCGCGATGACATCGCGCAGCAGTCGCTGCTCGACGCCAGCTGCGACCAGCTGATCGCAGCGAATGCCCCGTCAGTGTCCGCCGACCGCGTCGCGGTGCCGGTCCATCCATGGCAGGCGGGCTACCTGCGCGAGCATCCGCTGGTGCGCGCTGCCCTGGCAAGCGGACGCATGCAGGACCTGGGCACGCAGGGCGCGGACTTCTATCCCACTTCGTCGATCCGGACCCTGTACCAGCCCGGCAATCCGTACTTCTACAAGCTGTCGCTGAACATCCGCATTACCAACTGCGTGCGCAAGAACGCATGGTATGAGCTGGAGAGCGCCATGCACGTCAACCGCGTGCTGCGCCCGCTGCTGCCGGAGCTGGCGCGCGCCTTCCCGGGCCTGGCGCTGATGGAAGAGCCCGCATTCCTGTCGGTCGACCTCAAGGACGCCGATATCGAGCAGAACCGCCAGGTCATCGAAGGCTTCGGCCTGATCCTGCGCCAGAGCGTGGATACGCTGCGCGCGCCCGACTGCGTGCCGCTGCTGGCCGGCTCGTTGTTCGGCAACCACTATTACGGCGATGCGCGCATGCAGCGTCTGCTCACGGCGCTCGCCACGCAGGCAGGGACCACGGTGGATGCCATGACCGAGCGCTGGTTTTCCGCCTATGTCGAGCAATTGGTTTATCCGGTGTTCCACCTCTTCTTCGCGCACGGCGTCATCTTCGAGCCGCACCTGCAGAACGTGGTGCTGGGCCTGCGCCAGGACATGCCGGCGCAGCTGTTCCTGCGCGACTTCGAGGGGGTCAAGCTGACGCCTTCGCGCCATCCCGCGTCGTCCATGGCCGGGCTCAGCGAGCGCGCCCGGTCGTCGCTATGGTATGACGAGGAGCAGGGCTGGAACCGCGTCGCCTATTGCCTGTTCGTCAACAACCTGTGCGAAGTGATCGCGCAGCTCGGTGGCGGCAGGCAGACCCTGAGCGCGCGGCTGTGGTCGGTGGTGCGCCATCACCTGCATACCTACCAGCATCGCCACGGCAATGCGGCGTCGGCGCGGCGCATCAACGGCCTGCTGGCCGGCCGCCCGTTCCCGGCCAAGACCAATTTCAGCAACCGCTTCTTCCAGCGCGCCGACCGCGCCTCGACCTACGTGCCCGTCGCCAATCCGATCCCCTTCGCCGGCATGGAGGCGGCATGGCAATGACCGCCCCCGTACTGCGCTGGTCGCACGTCACCGACCACCTGCACCAGGCGCTCGCCGATGCAGGCGGCCCGCTCAGTGCCTACGTCTACGACCTCGAGGCGCTGCGGGCGCACGCCGCCACCATTGCGGGCAGCCTGCCGCCGGGTTTCGAGCTGTTCTACGCCATCAAGGCCAACTCCGACCTGCCGATCCTGCAGACGCTGGCACCACTGGCGCACGGCTTCGAGATTTCGTCCGGCGGCGAGCTGGCCTGGGTGCGCGAGCACTTCGCCGAGGTGCCGCTGATCTTCAGCGGTCCCGGCAAGACCGATGCGGAACTGGCCGGCGCGCTGGAACTCGGGGTCGAGGCGTTGCATGTGGAAAGCCTGCATGAGCTGGAACGCCTGGCCTGGCTCGCGCGTGAGCGCGGCACCACTGCCCCGGTCCTGCTGCGCGTCAACCTGGCGGTCGAGGGGCTGCAGGCCACCACGCTGATGATGGGCGGCAAGCCCACGCCGTTCGGCATCGCCGGCGACCAGCTGCCCGCATGCCTGGCATGGCTGCGCGCGCACCCTGAAATCCGGCTGCGCGGCTTCCATTTCCACCTGATGTCCCACCAGCTCGACGCCGCCGCCCACCTGCGCCTGCTCGATGCCTACCTGCAGCAGGTCAGGCGCTGGCGGGCGGAGTACAGGCTCGACACGCTGGACCAGGTCAACGTCGGCGGCGGCATCGGCGTCAACTACCGCGAGCCCGAACGGCAGTTCGACTGGGCCCGCTTTGCCGAAGGCCTGCCGGCGCTGTCGGCACGGCGCGACGGGCTGACCGTGCGCTTCGAATGCGGGCGCTATATCACCGCGTTCTGCGGCTATTACGCCATGCAGGTGATCGACGTCAAGCACGCCTTCGACCAGACCTTCGCCGTGGCCAGCGGCGGCACGCACCACTTCCGCACGCCCTATGCGCAGGGGCACAGCCACCCGTTCCGGGTGCTGCCGGTGGCGTCATGGCGCTATCCGTTCGCCCGTCCCGGCGTGCAGGAGGCGCGCGTCAGCGTGGTCGGGCAGCTTTGCACGCCCAAGGACATCCTGGCGCAGGACGCGTACGTCGACAGCTTGCGCGCGGGCGACCTGGTGGTGTTCCCGTATGCCGGCGCCTATGCCTGGCATATCTCGCACCACGACTTCCTGCGCCACCCGCACCCGCGGCACTGCTATCTGCCGGTGGAGGATGCCCATGCTGCAGGCTAACCGCCTCAAGGCCGCGCTCGCGGACGGGCGCGATGTGTTCGGGCTGATCAACTCGCTGCCGTTGCCGCTGATGACAGAGATGATCGGCTACGCCGGCTTCGACTTCGTGATCCTGGACCTCGAGCATGTCGGCGTGAACCCGCAGACGCTCGAGAACATGATCCGCGCCGCGGAGTGCGCCGGCACCACGGCACTGGTGCGGGTGCCGCGGGCAGCGCCGGACATGATCCTGCGGGTGCTGGATGCCGGCGCGCAGGGCATCGTGGTGCCGCACGTATGCAGCCGTGCGACCGCCGAACTGGCGGTCCACAGCGCGCGCTACCACCCGCTCGGCAAGCGCGGCATCGCCGGAGGCCGGACCACCGGCTTCGGTACGCTGACATTGCCCGAGTACATGGAACGGGCCAACCGCGAGCTGATGGTGGTGGCCATGATCGAGGACCGCGCCGGCGTCGACGCGATCGAAGAGATCGTGGCCGTGCCAGGCATCGACATGGTGCTGGAGGGCGCGATCGACCTGTCGCAAAGCCTGGGTGTTCCCGCCGACGCGCAGCATCCCACCGTGCAGGCTGCGATCCGCCGCATCGCACAGGCCTGCCAGGCCCGCGGCGTGCCGTTCTGCGCCATTCCGCGCGCGGCCGGACAATGCGAGCAGTGGCGCGAACAGGGCGTGCACGCCTTCCTGCTGGGGGACGATCGCGCCACCGCCTTCCGCGCGATGAAGCAGCTGGTGGCGGGCTACCGGCGTGAACAATCAGGCTGAACCGTCGAGAACCGCCGCGCACGCTGACAGCCGGTATGCGCTGCCTACCCGCTCTGGCATCATGCAAGCTGGCACAACGCGACAGGAGCTTGCATGAACGACCCGCACGCCGCCGCGCCCGGCCCCTCCGGTCCGGCCCCCGCGCGCCCGCGCACCACGCTCAAGCCCCAGGTAGTCGTGCCGGCATTGCTGGCGGTAGGCCTGCTGCTGGTGTTCTGCGCCGCGTTTCCGCGCCAGGCCGATGCCATGTTTTCCGAAGCACAGGCCTGGGTCACGAGCCATTTCGACTGGTTCTACACCCTCGCCGTCACCATCTTCCTGCTGTTTCTGGTTTTGGTCGCGGGCAGCCGTTTCGGCGATATCCGGCTGGGGCCGGACGATGCCCGGCCCGAGTTCAGTTTTGTCTCGTGGACCGCCATGCTGTTCGCCGCCGGCATGGGCATCGGGCTGATGTACCGACCGCCGCCATCCTGATGGTGGCCGGCGGCCTCAAGGCCTTGCAGGCCATGACCCTGGTGGCGGCGCTGCCGGTGGCGCTGGTGATGCTGGCGCTGTGCTACGGGCTATGGCAGGGGTTGCAGGCGGATCTTGCCCATTCGTCGCAGGAACTGGCGCCGGCCACCAGCTTCTGGAGCGGCCAGCACTGGCGCCGCCGGCTGGCGCAGATCGTCCACCAGCCCAGCGAGGCCGATGTGCGGCAGTTCATCGAAGGCTCGGTGGTGCCGGCGATGCGCGACGTGTCGGCCGAGCTGGAGCGGCGCGGCGTCGCCAGCGCGGTGCTGCTGCACGCCGGCGATACAGAAGCGGGCGAGCCGGGCGGCCCGGGCGCGCGCCTGACCATACCGGTGGCCGACATGCGCGACTTTGTCTACGGCGTGCATTGCCGGCGCCAGCCGCTGCCTTCGTTCCTGGTACGCGAGGCGGCCGAGCCGGAAGCGCGGCGCCAGCACGCCTATGCGCCGGTGACCTTCTTCGAGGATGGCCGCGAAGGCTACGACATCCAGTATCTGCGGCAGGAAGAGATCATCGCCGATATCCTGCGCCACTATGAGCGCTATCTGTCCCTGGCCGCCGACCGGCGCACGCAATTGCTGCGGCGTGCGCCAGGGCATGCGTCGCTGACTGGTGAAGGGGAATGAGGCGGGCAGCGGGGCAGCATCCCTGCCCTCTTCCTGGGCACTTCCAGGACGCCTGATCCCCAGCCAGCACCCCAGTGTGGCGGCATCGGCACGCCGCGGGTCCCACAGTGTCCGGTATTCCCGACCTGTTCTTCCAGTGCTGCGCGTAATTTCTGCACCGCTGCCGCCCCCGTCGCTCTGGCAAGGGCCGGCGCCGCGCCATGCGTCTGGAACGGGATTTGCACCGGTTCGCCCGCCTTTTGAACAAAGGAGGTGCTATGTCAACCATCGAAGAGTCCATCGACGTCCGGGTGCCGGTGCAGGTCGCGTATCAGCAATGGTGCCGGTTCGAGGAATTTCCGCGGTTCATGGAGGGCGTCGAGGAGGTCAGGCAGCTCGATGACCGCCGTCTGCACTGGCGCGCCGAGGTCGGCGGCAAGCAGAAGGAGTGGGATGCCGAGATAACGCAGAATGTCGCCGACCAGTGCATCGCCTGGCGCAGCGTCGCCGGGGCGGAGAACTCGGGCCAGGTGAATTTTTCTCCGCTGGATGCGGGCGCGACCCGCGTGTCGGTGCGCATGAATTACGAAACCGAAGGCGTGGTCGAGGCGGTCGGCGATGCCGCCGGCGTGCTCAAGCGCAAGGTCGAGGGCGACCTGAAGCGCTTCAAGGAGTTCATCGAGGCGCGGGCATGACGGCCTCGGTCTGACCAACGCGGTCGCGGCCTGGCCGGGCAGGCCGCGACACCATCCCGGTTTCCGCCCGGCCACCGCCCGGCACCTCCCGCCTAAATATTCCCGTTCCGCCTTCGTCCAACAGGGTGATGCGCCAGATGGCGCCACATACCTTGCACTGAACGGGAGCCCGCCATGAGTTTCGACCGCGACGACGCCACTTTCCTGGTCCTCGTCAACCACGAAGAACAGTATTCGATCTGGCCGGACTACAAGGCCGTGCCCGGCGGCTGGCGCGCGGCGGGGTTCAGCGGCAAGCGGCAGGACTGCCTGGACTATATCGAGCGCACCTGGGTGGACATGCGTCCGCTCAGCCTGCGCCGCTTCATGGAGGCGCAAGCGCAGGCGGGCGCCTGACCATGGCGCCCTTGCAGCTGTACTGCCTGCCTTATGCTGGGGCCAGCGCCACGGCGTACCTGCGCTGGCGGCGCCTGCTGCCGGCGCAAGTCGGCCTGGTCCCGCTGGAGCCGCCAGGCCGCGGCGCGCGGCTCGACGAGCCGCTGCTGCGCGATTTCGAGGCGCTCGCGGGGGAAATGGCCGACGTGCTGTGCCGGCAGCTCGAACGCCGCTCCGGTCCGTACGTCCTGTTCGGCCACAGCATGGGCGGGCTACTCGCCTGGCGCCTCTGCCACCTGCTGCGCGGGCGCGGCCACGCGCTGCCGCAGCGGCTGGTGGTGTCCGGCTGCGCCGCCCCGACCCGGCGCGATCCCGGCCGGCTGGCGGCACTGCGCGGCGACGCCGCGCTGAGCGCCGACCTGCGCAAGCACGGCGGCACACCCGAGGCGGTGTTTGCCGATGCCGAGCTGCTGCGCCTGACGCTCGATGTGCTCGACGCCGACTATCGCGTGTGCGAAAGCTTCCGCTGCGACGCAGTGCCCCCGCTGCCCTTGCCCGTGCACGTGTTTGCCGGCCTTGACGACCCGATTGCACCGGCCGACCTGCACGCCTGGGCCATCGAGACCCGCGCCGGACACACCCTCGATTGGTTCGCAGGCGGCCACTTCTTCCTGCACGACAGCCAGGCCGAGGTGGTCGGCCGACTCATTGCCTACCTGGAGACTGCGTCGGCCGGCAGCGTGGGTGCATCCATGCCCTCGCCCACAGCATCGGCCACGTTGTTGCCCGCCTGAACCGCCCCGCACGACCCAACACCCACTGTCTTCCCTGAAGAGCCGATCCAAGCATGCAGCCCGCTCCGAATCACCCGGCCACGCTGGTGGCCCATCTCAGCCTGTTGGCCGCCCAGCGCGGCGCCGACACGGCGCTGGTCATCGTCGACGCCGCCGGCGAAACCCGCTACAGCTACGCCGTGCTGGACACGCGCGTACGAGCGCTGGCTGTGCGCCTGGCCGCGCAGGCAGACCCGGGCGCGCGCGCGCTGCTGCTGATGGACAGCGGCATCGACTACGTCACCGCGTTCTTTGCCTGCCTGTACGCCGGACTGGTCGCGGTGCCGGCGTTCGAGCCCGGCGCCGTACGCTCAGCGCAGGTGGCGCGGCTGCGCGCGATTGCCGTCGACGCCGAACCGGCACTGGTGCTGACCACCAGCGCGCACGCCCGCGACCACGCCGAGGCGCTGGCCGAGATTGCCCCCGGCGCGGCGGTGGTGGCTGCCGATGCCACCCTGCCCGCCGCGGCGGAACCCTGGCAGCCCTACCCCGCCCGCGCCGACACGCTGGCCTTCCTGCAGTACACCTCGGGCTCGACGGCCTCGCCGAAGGGCGTCATGGTCAGCCATGGCAATGTCATGGCGAACGAGGTGGCGATTGCCGAAGGCATGCGCGTGGGGCCCGGCGACGTGATGGTCAGCTGGCTGCCGCTCTATCACGACATGGGCCTGATCGGCGGGCTGCTGCAGCCCATCCACAGCGGCATCCCGGTGGTGCTGATGTCGCCGCAGTTCTTCCTGGAGCGCCCGGTGCGCTGGCTGCAGGCGATCAGCCAGCATCGCGGCACGCTGTCCGGCGGGCCGGACTTTGCCTTCCGGCTGTGCGTCGAACGCGTGCGCGACAGCCATCTGGCCGGGCTCGACCTGTCGAGCTGGGCGGTGGGGTACTCGGGCGCCGAGCCGGTGCGGGCCGACACCCTGCGTGCCTTTGTCGAGCGCTTTGCCGC
The DNA here is from genome assembly GCF_023952475.1 of Cupriavidus sp. WGlv3. Classification (GTDB taxonomy): domain Bacteria; phylum Pseudomonadota; class Gammaproteobacteria; order Burkholderiales; family Burkholderiaceae; genus Cupriavidus; species Cupriavidus phytorum. The sequence continues at coordinate 9,817 of NZ_JALHRX010000035.1, read as the reverse complement.
GGCCGGCTTCCGCCAGCAGGCGCTGTATCCGTGCTACGGCCTGGCCGAGGCCACGCTGTTCGCCACCGGCTCCGAGCGTGGCGCGGGCATGGTCAGCACGCGCTTCGATGCGGCAGCGTTGGCGCGCGGCAAGGCGGAACCCTCGCCCGACGGCATGGAACTGGTCGGATGCGGTTTCCCGCGCGCCGGCCATGCCATCCGCATTGCAGACGCCGACCGGCAGGCGCTGCCCGACGGACAGATCGGCGAGATCGAGATCGCCGGACCCAGCCTGTGCGGCGGCTATTGGTGCAATGCCGAAGCCAGCGCCTCGGCCTACGGCGACGATGCCGGCGCGGGCCGCTGGCTGCGCACCGGCGACCTCGGCGTGTGGCATGGCGGACAGCTCTATATCGCCGGACGCCGCAAGGACCTGATCATCGTGCGCGGCCAGAACCTCTATCCGCAGGACATCGAGCGCGCGGTCGAAGAACAGGTGCTCGCCGCGCGTCGCGGCCGGGTGGCAGCGTTCGCGGTCGAAGGCCCCGACGGCGAGGGCATCGGGATCGCCGTGGAAATCTCCCGTCCGGAGCAAAAGCGCGCGGGCCACGTGGCCCTGGTGCAGGCGCTGACGCAGGCGGTCGGCAACGCCTGCGGCGAGCCGCTGGCGGTCGCGCTGCTGCTCAATCCCGGCGGCCTGCCCAAGACCACCAGCGGCAAGCTGCAGCGCAGCGCGTGCCGCGCCGGCTGGCTGGATGACAGCCTGGACGCGTGCGCGATCTGGGCGCATGGCAGCTTTGCGCGCGGCGGCACCGCAGCCGCGGACCCGGCCGCCGCGCCAGCCGATGCCCCGCGCGGCGCAACCGAACTCGCGCTGGCCGCGCTGTGGCAGCAATTGCTGGGCACCGCGCCGGCCGGCCGCGCTGCGCATTTCTTTGCCAGTGGTGGCAACTCGCTGAGCGCGGCGCGGCTGGTGGCGCGGCTGCGCGAGCAATATGGCGCCGCGGTGCCGATGCGCCTGCTGTTCGAACATCCCACGCTGCAAGCCTGCGCCGCCGCGCTCGACCAGTTGCCGGGCGAGGCCGCGGAAGCGCCGCTTGCCCCGGTGCCGCGCCTGCCGCAAATGCCGCTGGCGCCGGCGCAGCAGCGGCTCTGGCTGACCGACCGCATTGCCGCCGAAAGCGATCGTTGGACCTACAACATGGCCGGCGGGCTGCGCCTGACCGGCGCGCTGGACACGGCCGCACTGCGCACCGCGCTGAACGCACTGGTGGCGCGCCATGAAATCCTGCGCACCAGCTACCCCGCCGATGCGCAGGGCACCCCGTATGCGCGGATCGAAGCCGAACTGGCGCTCGAGCTGCCCTTCAGCGACCTGTCGGCGCTGAGCCCGGCGCAAGCCGATGCCGCGCTACGGGAACTGGCCGAAGGCCAGGCGCGCAAGCCCTTCGACCTGGCCCAGGCGCCATTGCTGCGCGCCCGCCTGGTCCGGATCGCCGCCGACGACCATGCCTTGCTGCTGACGCTGCACCATATCGTCGGCGATGGCTGGTCCGTCGCCATCCTGCTCGATACGGTGGCCGCCGCCTACAACGCGGCACGGGCCGGCGTCGCGCTCGACTGGAAGCCGCTGCCGATTCAGTACGCCGACTACGCGGCGCACCAGCGCAGCGCCGACACCGGCCCGCAACGGCAGGCCGAGACCGACTACTGGCGCGCCGCGCTGCGTGACGCGCCGAAACTGCCGACCCTGCCCACGCCCAGGCGGCGCCCGCCGGTGGCATCGAGCGACGGCGCCGCCTGCTACACCACCCTGCCCGCCGCACTGCTGGCGCAAGCCGACGCGCTGGCGCAGGCCCATGGCGCGTCGCGCTACATGGTGCTGCTGGCCGCCTTCCACGCCCTGCTGCACCGGGTCAGCGGCGCCGAAGACCAGCTCGTCGGCATCGACGTGGCCGGCCGCCCGCGCCGCGAGCTGGAGGAACTGGTCGGCTTCTTCGTCAACGTGCTGCCGCAGCGCGCGCAATGCCACGGCGGGCTGCGCTTTGCCGAACTGCTGGCGCAGGTGCGCACGCGCACGCTGGCCGCGTTCGACCACCAGTCCCTGCCGTTCGAGCGCATCGTCGAAGCCGCCGGCGTGCCGCGCGAGCGCGCCTGGCATCCGCTGGTGCAGGTGCTGTTCGTGCTGCAGAACACCCCCGCCCAGGCGCGCGGCTTCGACGGCCTGCACGCGGCGCGCCTGCCTACGCCGGTGCATGCGGCCAAGTTCGACCTGGCCGTGTTTCTCGAACCGTGCGACGACGGCCTGCGCGCCGAATGGGTCTATGCCACCGCGCTGTTCCCGCGCGCTGCGATGCAACGCCTCGCCGATGCCTACGGTGCCGTGCTGGCGCAGGCGCTGGCCGCCCCTGACTCCCCGCTGGCCGGCTTCCAGGTACCGGCCGGCCTTTGCGAATCCGCTCCGGAACTGCCCGCCATGACCGCCACACCGCCCCGCCCCAGCAAGCTCGACAAACTCGGCAAGCTCGCCAGCCTGCCCCGGCGCGGCGCCGAGGCAACGCCTGCCGCGCCCGCCGCCCCGCTGGTGCGGACCTCGTTCCTGGCGCCGGGCCAGACCTTCCCGATCGTGATGGAACCCGCCTCGCCCGATCTCGATCCGGTGGCATGGGCGCTGGCGCACCGCGAGCAGATCGAGGCCACGCTGTGCCGCCACGGCGGCATCCTGCTGCGCGGCTTCGGCCTGCGCACGCCGCAGGAATTCGAGCAGTTCGCCGAATCGATCGAGCCCGGCCTGTACGGTGCCTACGGCGACTTGCCGAAGAAGGAAGGCGGCCGCAACACCTACCGCTCCACGCCGTACCCCGAGCGCGAAATGATCCTGTTCCACAACGAAAGCGCCCACCTGCCGCGCTGGCCGCGCAAGCAATGGTTCTTCTGCGAGCTGCCGTCGCCGCTGGGCGGCGCCACGCCCATCGTCGACTGCCGCGAGATGTACCGGCGGCTGCCGCGCGAACTGGCCGAACGCTTCGAGCGCAAGGGCCTGCGCTATGTGCGCACCTTCAACGACAAGCTCGACGTGAGCTGGCGCGACTTCTTCAAGAGCGATTCGCGCGACGAGGTCGAAGCGCGGTTGCGCGCCTCCGGCGCCGACTTTGCGTGGCTGGATGCCGACACGCTGCAGACGCGCGAACACTGCCCGGCGGTGATTGCGCACCCGGTCACCGGCGAACGCAGCTTCTTCAACCAGGTCCAGCTGCACCACACCGCCTGCCTGGACCCGGAGGTGCGGCGCGACCTGCTGGACATCGTCGGCCCGCGGCGGATGCCGCGCCAGGTGACCTTCGGCGACGGCAGCCCGATCGGCGACGACGTCATGGGCCTGATCGGCGAACTGTATGAAGCCTGCGCGGTGCGCTTTGCCTGGCGCCAGGGCGACGTGGTGATGCTGGACAACATGCTGGCCGCGCACGCACGCGACCCCTACCAGGGCCCGCGCAAGATCGTCGTGGCGATGGGCGACATGTTCGAGCGCAAGGACCTGCCGCCGCTGGCGGCACGCGCCGACGCGCAGGACGCCGCCGTGGCGGCCGACACCGCGCTGGAGGGCTGAGCCGATGGACGCCATCACCCAGGATTTCGCGCGCCACGCCCGCACGCTCGGGCGCGAACAGCGCGCGCTGTCGGCGCACGCGGCCATGCCGGTTACGCTTTCGGCAACCATCGAGGGGCCGCTGGACGCGCAGCGCCTGCAGCGGGCACTGTGCCGGGTCGCCGCACGTCATCCGGCCACGGGGCTGGTGTTCGGCCGTGTCGAAGGTTTGCGCGGCTTGCGCCAGAACTTTGCCGGTGCAGCGCCGGCATGGTCGCCCGCGGGTCCGGACCAAGGCACGCCCGAAACAGCCCTGCAGGCCGCACTGCAGGTGCTCGACGACAATCGCGCACAGCTGACGCTGGCCGCCCATCCGCTAGCGGCCGATGGACCCAGCCTCGTCACGCTGCTCGACGAACTGGCACACGCCTACGCCGACGAAAGCGCCCCGGCCGGCGAAGCGCCGCTGCCCTATGCGGACTACCTCGACTGGACCGACGGGCTGGCGCAAGACAACACCGAAGCCGGCGCGGGCTACTGGCAAGCCGTGCGCGAACGGATTGCCGGCCTCGATGCGCCGAGGCTGCCCTGGCAACGCGCCGGCAATGCAAATGAAGCGCTGGCGGCGCAGTGTGTGGAGCTTCCCGCGACGGAAGCCGCTGCGGTGGCCGCTTGGACCGCAGCGCTGGGCCAGCCGCTGGCGCACGTGCTGCAGGCGGCGTGGTGGCTGCTGCTGGCACGCCTCGATCCGGCCGCCGCGTTCTGCGCCGGCTGGCAGCATGACTGCCGCGATGACTTCGACGTACTGGCCGGCACGGTGGGACGTTATGAAGCGCTGCTGCCGGTCGCGGTGCAACCGGACATGGCCGCGCCGTTTGCCGACTGGCTTGCCGCGTTCGGCGCGCAGTTGCAGCAGCACCTCGACTGGCGCGAGCATTGCGCGGCGGACGCCAGCGCAGGCGCACCTGCATGCTTCGGCTTCTGCTGCAGCGGGCCTGCCAGCATGCAATGGCGGCATGGCGACCTGCATTGGCGTGCCGACGCACCGCGGGCGCTGCTGCCGGGCTTGGCGCTCGCGTTGCAGGTCCACGTGGAAGACGGCATGCCACGCCAGCTGGTATTGCACCACGCCGACAATGTCCATGGCGCGGATGCGATGGCATGCCTGCTTGACCAGTACCGCACGCTGCTGCAAACGCTGCGCGCGGCGCCGCACACCGCCGTCGGCGCATTGCCGCTCGCCACCGCCGCCGAGCGCGCGCGTGCCGACGCCATGCACGCGCCGGCGCTGCATGTCGGCGCGCAAACGCTGCCGCAGCGGCTGGCCCACTGGGCCGGCGAGCGCCCTCATGCGCCGGCGTTGTCGGCGCCTGGCCTGCAACTGAGCTACGCCGGCCTCGCTCGCGCCGTGGATGCGGTGGCGCAGCAGCTGCCGGCACTGGGCTTGCGCCCGGGCCAGCCGGTGGGCCTGCTGTTGCCGCGCTCGGGCGAACTGGTGGTGGCCTTGCTGGCGGTGATGCGTGCCGGTGCGCCGTACCTGCCGCTCGATCCGGCGTGGCCGCCGCAGCGGCGCGCACAGATCCTGGCCGACGCCGGTGCCACGCTGGTGCTGACCGACGCGGCCCATGCGCCTTCCGCCGGGCCGCTGCCGCATGCCGATATCGCGGCACTGCTGGCCGCCGACACCGCCGCCGACGCCACCCACACGCTGCCAATGGTGGACGCCGCGCAGTCCGCCTACGTGCTCTACACCTCTGGCTCGACCGGCACGCCCAAGGGCGTCGCCATTACCCATGGCCAGCTGCTGAACTACGCGGCTGCCTCCGGGCAGGCGCTGCGCCTGGACCGCTGCCAGCGTTTCGGGCTGACCTCCACCGTCGCCGCCGACCTGGGCAACACCACCCTGTTCGGCGCGCTGTGGCATGGCGCCTGCCTGTGCGTCGCCGACGGGGCCGACATGCAGCACGCCGCCGCCTTCACCGCCTTCCTGGCGCGCGAGCATGTCGATTGCCTGAAGATCGTGCCCTCGCACCTGGATGCCTTGCTCGACGGCGACACCGCGCCGCTGCCGCTGCCGCCGCACGCCACCATCGTGCTGGGCGGCGAGGCCGCGTCCCCGGCGCTGCTGCAGCGGCTGCGCGCGCGCATGCCGCAGGCCCGCCTGTGCAATCACTACGGGCCGACCGAAACCACGGTGGGCATCCTGGTCCATGATGCCGGCCGCGCGGCGGACGCGGTGGACGCGCCGCTGCCGCTGACGCAGGTGCTGGCCAACTGCGAGGCTTATGTGCGCACCGCCACGGGCCACCCGGCCGCCGTGGGGGAAACCGGCGAACTCTATCTCGGCGGCGCGCAACTATGCGCAGGCTATCTGGGCGGCAATGTGTCCGGGACGGCTTTCGTTGCGCACCCCGACCGCCCGGGCCAGCGCCTGTACCGCAGCGGCGACCTCGCCCGCTACCTGCCGCGCGGCGGCATCGAGCTGGTCGGGCGTGCCGACCACCAGGTCAAGGTGCGCGGCTTCCGTATCGAATGCGGCGAGGTCGAACAGGCGCTGGCGGCGCTGCCCGGCGTACGGCAGGCGGTGGTGATGCTGGCCGCTCCGGCCGGCGGCGCGCCCCAGCTCGCCACGTGGATCGTCCCCGACGACGCCACGGCCACCGACGCCGCCGCCCTGCGCAATGCGCTGCGCCACGCGCTGGCCGAGCGCCTGCCCGAAGCGATGATCCCCGCGCTGTGGTTCGCCATGGCGGCGCTGCCCCGGCTGCCGAACGGCAAGGTGGACCGCCGCGCGCTGGCGCAAGCTGCCGCCGCGGGCCCGGCACCCTCGTCTGCCAGACCGGTGCGCGAGCCGGCAAGCGAACTGGAAGCGCTGCTGCTGGACCAGCTGCGCGACTTGCTCGGCGCGCCGGGCCTGGCGGTGCATGACGACCTGTTCGAAGCCGGCGGCCATTCGCTGCTGGTGATCAAGCTGGTGGCGCGCATCCGCAAGCTGCTCAAGCTGGAGATTGCCCCCGCCATGGTCTTCGACGCCCCGGACGCGGCCGCGCTGGCGCGGGCGCTGCGCGGCGCCAGCGCCGATCCCGACGGCCTCGAGACATTGGCCGGCCTGCAGCGCCAGCTGGCGGCGATGTCGCCCGAGGCGCGCGCTGCGCTACGTGCCTCCGGCACGGCCAACGCCACCGCATAACGTCTTTTCCCTGGAACGCATCCATGACGCAATCCTCCACCCCTGCCCGGCAGGCGGCGCTGCTGGCGCTGCTGCTGGAGCAGGACGCGGCGCCGGCGGCCGCGCCGGCCAGCCTCGACGCCGCCGCGGCGCCGCTGTCTTTCTCGCAGCAACGCCTCTGGTTTCTGCTGCAATACGAGCCCGGCAGCACGGCCTACAACCAGACCCGCGCGTTCGTGCTGCGCGGCGCGCTCGATCGCCGCGCGCTCCAGGCCGCGCTGCGCGCCGTGATCGCGCGCCATCCCGCACTGCGCACTCGTTTCGTCGCCAACGACGCCGCGCCCGGCAGCTTGCCCCGGCAGGTGGTCGAGCCGGCACCAGCGTTTGCGCTGGCCGAAGCAACGCTTCCCGCCGGCCCGGAGGCGCTGCAGGCGTGCCTCGACGCCGAGGCCGCGCGGCCGTTCGACCTCGGCCAGGCGCCGCTGCTGCGCGCCACGCTGCTCACGCGTGGCCACGACGACCACGTGTTGCTGCTGTCGCTGCACCACATCGTCTCCGATGCGGTTTCCAACGCGGTGATCGCGCGCGACCTGGGCACGGCCTATGCGCAGGCGCTTGCGGACGACGGCGAGATCGCGCTGCCTGCCCCCGCCACGACCTTCGCCGCCCATGCCAGCCGCCAGCGCGAACGCCTGGCCAGCGGTGACCTGGACGCCCAGCGCGCATGGTGGCAGCGCCAGCTGGGCAATCATGTGCCGGCCCTGCAGTTGCCCACCGACCGACCGCATGGCAACCCCGCGACCCGCGTCGCGCGGCGCACCGAGGCGGCGCTGGACCTGACCCTGCTCGGCGCATTGCGCCGCTTCTGCGCCGCGCAGCGCTGCACGCCGTTCGTGGCGCTGTTCGCCGCGTGGCAGGCACTGCTGAGCCGCTATGCCGGCCAGGACGATTTCGCGGTCGGCGTGCCGCACGCGGGCCGCGACGGCGACGGCCTGGACGATGTGGTCGGATTCTTCGCCAACACCCATGTCTACCGCTCGCGCACCGCACCCGGCATCAGCGGCCGCGCGCTGTGCGAACAGCTGCGCACCGACGCGCTGGGGGCGCTCGGCCACGCCGAGCTGCCGTTCGAAGTGCTGCTCGACGGCATGCAGGTGCCGCGCGACGCCGGCCGCAGTCCGCTGTTCCAGGTCATGTTCAACCTGCGCACGGCAACGGCACCTGCCGCGCTGGCGCTGCCGGGGCTGCAGGCGCAGGCCGTGGAAGCGCGCCAGACCGGCGCCAAGTTCGACCTGATCCTCGACGCCGAAGACCGTGGCGACAGCCTCGCCCTGAGCCTGGAGTACGACTGCGCGCTGTTCGATGCCGCCACGGCGCAGCGCATGCTGCGCCACTACCTGGCCCAGCTGGGCGGCCTGCTGCACCAGCCCGAATTGCCGCTGGCGGCCACGTCCCTGCTCGGCGACGGCGACGCCGGCACGCTGGCGCACCAGCACGCTGCCGGCCAGCCGGCGCGGCCCGTTGCCGCCGAGCTCGCCCACCGCCGCATCCAGCGCCATGCCGAGCAACAGCCGCAGGCCATCGCCCTGCGCCATGGCGAGACCACGCTGACCTACGGCGAACTGGAGCGGCGCGCGAACCGGCTGGCGCACCGTCTGATCGCGCTCGGCGTCGGCCCGGAAGTGCGCGTCGGCATTGCCATGGAGCGTTCGCCGGAGATGATCGTCGGCCTGCTGGCCATCCTGAAGGCCGGCGGCGCCTACGTGCCGTTCGACCCGGCCTATCCTGCCGAGCGCCTGGCCTATCTGTTCGAGGACAGCGGCATTGCCGCCTTGCTGACGCAGCCCGCGCTGCGCGGCCTGCTGCCGCAGCGTGATGGCCTGCCGGTGCTGGAGCCCGACGCGCAGGACGATGGCGGCGTCTGGCCCGAATACGCGCCCACGGTGGAGGTCCGTCCCGCACACCTCGCCTACGTGATCTACACCTCCGGCTCCACCGGCCGCCCCAAGGGCGCCCAGCTGCAGCACGGCAACCTGTCGCGCCTGCTGGCGGCGACGCAGCACTGGTTTGGCTTCGGCCCCGCCGATGTCTGGACGCTGTTCCATTCGTACGCGTTCGATTTCTCGGTCTGGGAGATCTTTGGCGCGCTGTGCCATGGCGGGCAACTGGTGATCGTGCCGTTCCACGTCAGCCGCGCGCCGCAGGAATTCATCGCGCTGCTGCAGCGCGAACGCGTCACCGTGCTGAACCAGACCCCGTCGGCATTCCGCGCGCTGCTGGCCCAGCCCGAGCTGTATGCCGCGCCGCTGGCGCTGCGTTATGTGATTTTCGGCGGCGAGGCGCTCGAGCCGCAGGCGCTGCGGCCCTGGATCGACCACTTCGGCGATGCCTCGCCGCAACTGGTCAATATGTATGGCATCACCGAAACCACGGTGCATGTGACCTACCGCCCGATCACCCGTGCCGACCTGGCCCCGTCCTGCCGCGCGCGCAGCCCGATCGGCGAGCGCATTCCGGACCTGGGCGTGCGAGTACTGGATCCCGGACTGAACCCGGTGGCGCCCGGCGTGGCCGGTGAACTCTACATTGCGGGCGAGGGGCTGGCGCGGGGCTACCTGAATCGTCCGGGGCTGACCGCCGAGCGCTTCGTGCCGGATCCGTTTGCCGGTGATGGCGCGCGGCTTTACCGGACCGGCGATCTGGCGCGCTGGCTGCCTGACGGTGAGTTGGAATACCTGGGCCGCATCGACCAGCAACTGAAGATCCGCGGCTTCCGCATCGAGCCGGGCGAGATCGAGGCGCGCATCCTCGCGCAGCCCGGTGTCGGCAACGCGGCGGTGATCGCCGCCGAGGGACCGTCCGGTGCGCGGCTGGTGGCGTATGTGGTGCCCGCTGCAGGGGCGAAGACCGATGGCGCCACACTGCGCACCGCGCTTGCCGCGGAACTGCCCGACTACATGGTGCCGGCGGCCTTCGTCGTGCTCGACACGCTGCCGCTGACGCCCAACGGCAAGCTCGACCGCCGTGCGCTGCCCGCGCCGGCCTTCGACAGTGCCCAGGACTTCATCGCGCCCGCGGGC
>NZ_JALHRX010000034.1 GCF_023952475.1 Cupriavidus sp. WGlv3 | reverse complement strand
CAAGGCGCTCGTGGTCGTCCCGACGACGCTACTGACTAACTGGGCGAAAGAGATCCAGCGCTTTGCCCCCGGCCTCACGTACGGCATCTTTCACGGCGCAAAGCGTGAGCTCAAGGCCGACCGCCCGGACGTCACGATTACTACCTACGGGGTGATTCGGCGGTCCGCAGCCATGCTCGCCGGCATGCAGTGGCACCTGCTCGTCGCCGATGAAGCGCAGAACATCAAGAACCCAGCCGCGGCACAAACCAAGGCGCTCAAGTCCGTCCCGGCCACCAACCACATCGCCATGAGCGGGACGCCAGTGGAAAACCGCCTGGCGGACTACTGGAGCATCGTTGACTTTGTCAATCCGGGCTACCTGGGCACGCTGAAACAGTTTGAGAAGGAGTTCGCGACGCCGATCCAGGTGCACGGGGATCATAGCGTCGTGGATCAATTCAAACGCGTGACGGCACCGCTCCTGCTGCGTCGCCTCAAGACCGACAAGACCATCATCAACGATCTCCCAGACAAGATCGAGCAGGACCGCTACTGCGCCCTGACAGACGAACAAGCGGCCCTGTACAAGAGGGTGCTGGATAGCGAACTGGAAGCGCTCGAAAACGCGGAGGCTAGCATCTCGCGCCACGGCCTCGTCTTCCGGATGACGATGGCACTCAAGCAGATCTGCAACCACCCGACCCAGTATCTCAAGTCTGGGGTTTTGCACTCGGGGAAATCCGAGGCGCTCTTTGAGTTGCTCGACTCCATCTATGAGCGCCACGAGAAGGTGCTCCTGTTCACCCAATTCCGGGAGATGGGCGAGATTCTCGCCGATTGGCACCAGTCGCGATACGGCCTTGCTCCGCTCTTCCTGCATGGAGGCACCACAACCACCCAACGCAATGCCATGGTCGAGCGCTTTCAGACCGACCCGGTGCAGCGCATCATGCTGATTACGCTCAAGGCCGGCGGCACGGGCTTGAACCTGACCGCCGCCTCCCACGTAATCCATTACGACTTGTGGTGGAATCGCGCCGCCGAGAATCAAGCCAGTGATCGGGCTTGGCGCATTGGGCAACATGCGAATGTTCAGGTCTATCGCTTCATTACCCAAGGGACTTTCGAGGAACGGATCAACGAGATGATTCAAGGCAAAGGCGCGCTTGCGGATTTGACTGTGGGAGCCGGCGACGAGTCGCTGGGAAGCCTCAGCAACGCGGAACTGCGCGACCTGTTCTCCCTGCGTCGCGGCACTTGAGTCGCCGATGCGATGGCCCGCTTGCCACGCGCGGGCCACCAGATTCCCGGGCATCGCAGAGCGGCAGGCTTGACTTCGCCGCGAACTAGGCTATTCTTACGTTCCCTTCCTAGGGAAGCAGGCAAAGACACCGCATCGCGGTCCATAGGGTTCGACTACATCAAGTTGGTGTAGAGGGCATGCACAGCCCAGTCTGACACTTCGTCAGGCCTTCGAATCGATAGCCCATATAGGAAGGATTCTTGACGATGCCGGCACACTTACGCCCGCATCGTCAAGAGTCCTTCCGATGGCTGTCTTGGATCGCGGGCATGGTGCCTGCGACACAGCTATCGGCTTATTTCCGCAAGGAGACAACGATGCCTTTGTCGCACCCCACCCCCGCAAATTCGACGCCACAAGTCCAGCCTCCGATCTGGGTGGCACAGCACGTTCTCGAGCGTCTGTTGGACCCGGACCATGATCCGGTGGACTGGATCGCCTTGTCGGCGATCGAATGGCTCGAACGGCTGAAGCTGCCCGAAACGTCGATTCTGGAGGCCGCCAAACAATCTGGCTTTCCCGAGCTTTATCGCCCTCTGAACCGGTACGAACTCCTCGACTTCTGCGCACGCACTGATGTCCCCTTCAAGTGGCGCTTCGCAGCGATGATGGCGTTTGGCGGAAGGTCCCGCAGGAAGGCGACCGGCTGCGCCCTCTGGGCGTGCGTGCCTGCCATTGAAGCGCTCGCCAAAAAACTGCCGACGATGACTCGCCGGCAGGCCTACCGTGCATTTCGCTATTTGATCGCGTCCGCCCAACTCGAAGGCATGGGCCCGTCCTTCTTTACGAAGGTGATGTTCTTCTTCGGGTGCTCGGGCGCCTATATCCTGGACCAGTGGCTCGCCAAGTCCATCCTGGCGCTGAACCGGGCCAACTGGACTGTAGGTGCAGACGGCGAGCCTGTGTTCGCGATCGCTGCGGATAACTACATCCGTCTTGTCGCGGCCAGCAAACCTGCCGCTATCGACCGGACGATGACCGAAGACGATTACGAGAAATACTGCCTGGCCGTCGAGTCCCTTGTCGCGGTCCTCGGACGCAAAGACGGCGCCGACACCGAGCGCTGGCTGTTCTCTCAGCCGCAGTCGGCATGGCGCCGCTTCTTGGCGAAGCTGAGTTGGAAGCGCCCGGATCGCCGTCTCAGCAAGCCGGCACCGCAGCCGCCCTCCAGCGTTAGCCGGCCGATAGCCGCTCGTGGAGATCAAGCATCGCTGTGATCTCGCCTGGCTCGAGGCTGTCGAGTCGGGAAATGACCATCGCCCGCGCGAAGGCCAGGCGGGGTATGTTCTCCGCAGTCGATCGAGTTCTGGACTGACCCGCTCAGGCAAACAGTTAGCGACTGGACTGAAGGTGGGGGCATCGTACTTTCCGTGCATTTTCTGGCGGTATGACCCCGAAAGCTTTTGGCTATCAAGGACTTACGGATGCACCGTCGGCCCGTGATTGATTGCACCGAGAAACCTTGCTGCGGGCGGCTCTGCGGTCCGCTACCGCCATTTTTTGCATGGAAAGTACGATGACCCCTTGCTGGCGCAGACGCACGTCGGCCGCCTTGTCATGGAAGCCGAAGGATTAGATCGTCTGACTCAATGCTGGAGGCGCTGCTGTCGTCGAGAGCTCGCATATCTAATCCAATCAGGCGTACGACGCGGCTGCAGGCACGACTACCCTAGCCAGCCGCGGCGTGCCCCAACTGTTGGCGCTACTTGGGCGGGCGCGCAATTACGCCAGACATCCACTTGCGCCAATCAGCCCGCTTAGTCGAACAGTCCAGGCAATCGGGGCTGGCGGCTTCTTTTTTTTCCTCGGCGAGCCGCAGCGTCAATGGATCGTCCTGTAGACAGCACCGATACGATCTCGTCTATTTCTTGCATCTCTCCAGACAGCATTTCCCGAATCCGAGCTCGTAAACGTCCAAGTCCTCGGGCGGATGCATCATGGGCGATCTCCTTCTCAAGGTACGTGCTGATCGACTGACCACACTTCCGGCCAAGTGCAGAGAGTCGCTTATGCATCTCATTGCTGGCGTCATATCGAGGGAACGGTACCTTTACGATCAGCTTATGAATATCACGCGCTCCGAAAAGTCCTCTAGATTGAAAATCCTTAATCTGAAAGTTAGCAAAATCAGAATTAATGAATGCTGACACATAGTCGGCTTCTGTTCTGGTCCCGAACTCAGCCCAATATGTCTTGTGTTCGGCAATGAAGGGCGCATCAAAATCCTGTCGGTCTACCACCGCGGCGCAGGCATCTTGTCCCGAAGACGTATAGATAACAAGGTATCGCGCAGATGGATTCTGATCGGTCAATTTGTTTTGCCAATTTAGCCATCGAAGCAGTCCAATTCCGTTTTTCCTATTTTTCTCCGTGCGGTGCTTATCCCAGAGGTGTTCTGCCTCAGAGAACCAAGCCGCGGCGTATCTTGAACGCCTACCCAAAAGATCGGCATTATTTAAGAGACTGAATGAAGTGGCTTCCTGATCTGACCCATTCTCAGTAATTGGAAGTGCCACGATGGGGGGGGAGAAAAGCGCGAAGGGTACGAGATTGTTTGCGATGGCTGTCCTGAAGATATAGTCGCCCTCAATTCGACCCGTTAGGGAATGGTTTTTCCAAGGCGCCTTTGCCTCTCGGGCCGCTGCCGTGGCGGTTCTGACAGACCAAGTGCGCCCGACAAAGCCGCCACCATCATAATCCGTTTCCAGATCAATGAAAAAGAAATTGCGTGGAACAACCGTCGCCCCTTGCGAGAATTTCTTCTCATATGCATTAGTGCCTATTGACTGCGTGGACCCGCCCACAGTAAACGCCGAGCGTGCGCCCGACGCACCTAACGTAGACAAGTGCCATGAAACGTCTTCTAGGCGGATGAATCTTGTAGCGTTCCCCCAATGTAGATGCTCGCGAGGTAGCTTTCCTTCCAGTCGCTTCCCAGGAAAAGTCGGAAGAGAAACTCGCCGCCGGAGGTTATCCGATGCGCTGTGTTTGAAGAACATAACGCATGAGGGAACACGGAAAAGTGGACTTACGTCGTTCAAGTCCCACAATTCCTTTAACTCGAGGCTGCTTACGGTTCCTCTCCGAATATTTTCATGTTGGGAAGCAGAAACGAAGCTCCTTGGCAGTACGAATGCAAGTGTTCCACTAGGTTTCAGAAAGTAATTGACCGAGTGTGCAACAAAGATCGCGGCGATTTCGAGGTGTGGGATATCAGCCCTTTTTGGGGGGGTGACGTTATAGTGATCTGCCAATCCCATTAGCATCTGTTGATAATCGGAATTGGTGACGTCCGCATACGTTAACCATGGCGGATTTCCCAAAATTAGATCGAACTGACCGCGCAAGAAAACAGGCTTATAGCTATTTTGAAGAATAAACTTCCAAATCGAGTCGCGCCCGTTAATGCTTGCTTCCTTCATGCCCCTGTACACGAAATACAAATCGTGCTTGAGCTGGTCGGTAGCCCCATCCAATGCGGAAGTCGCCAGCTTGAAAAACCTCGATTGGGCAATCAAGCCTTCATGCTGTCTCACCAGATCGTCGCAAAATGTAATGAGGGAATCAAATTCATCTGGGCCGGCTATTCTAGCCACATTTAGAGAGTACTGACGGTTGTCAACGCTAACTTTGAATGTGGATTCAAATAAGTCGGCCGATGTTTCCGGGACCAGTAGGGAGTTTGCCAAATAAATATGCAACGTTACTGGGTCATTTGATTGGGCAATCAGCTTCCCCATCGCGATGATGATCGTCGTTTTTGCGATCTGTACCGAAAGCGGGTGAATGTCGATTCCCACAACTCTTCTCGATATTGTGGTAGCGTCAATCTGAGGCGATTCATTTCGCATCTTCGCGATTGCGGCGCGCAGGAATGACCCGCTGCCACATGCGGGGTCTAATACTCGATACGTCTCGGTAAATCGGGTTTCTTCGACGATCTTTTCACACAGCCAGTCCGGTGTGTAATATTCTCCGAGTGCGTGACGAGTATCTAAATCAACAAGTTCTTGATAAACACCCTTGAGAATGTCTTCCCGAACATCAGTCAAGTCGTACTCGCCGATCCGATTATTAATTTCGCGGAAGGCAGGTTTTAGGCGGGAAAAATAGGGCTCAGCGTTTACCCAATGAAAGAAGTCGTCCTCGATAAATCTTTCAACGTTAAATTTCGCGAATTCCTTTCCGCTGAGGATGGATTTAACTCTTTGATCCCCTCTGGCGGTTTCCTCCGCTATGACCGAAAACGCGATTAATTTTGCAAAAATAGATAGATACGTGTGAACGAGGAACATTCCCGGTGAAGCATCGAACCGTCCATAAGCAACGCTAAGAAATTTTCTCCACTGATCAAGTGCCACCTGAAGTTCTGAGTGGTGAGAAAAATCTTTAATGCAGTCAAATAAGAAACTGATTGAATTGATGAACGTAGATGACGTATCACCAAAATCGGAACGGATACTTTCTAGGGTCGCAATCTTTGGCTGAGATGCGAACAGAATTTCATCGAGAAAAAACGGGAATTCGCCCAGGGATTCCTCGGTTAGATCAAATTTTCTAATCTCTCGGAGTGAATAATTTGATGTTAGAGAGAATTGCCCCATTTCCAAGGTGGACCAATCAGGGGCATATATTCGCCACTTGATTCCGTCGGTTGCGATAAGAATGAAGCGGTATTCTTGACCGGAGCGCCAGTTACCCGCAAGATATTCCTCTAGCTGTTCCATAGCGTGCTCACCGGTACGCGACAGGTCCTTTTCCCATTCCACAATGACGGTATTCGTCTGGGTGTCTGCCCGGCCGCGGCTCGCTTTGCCGCCACGAACAACGTTGGCTACGGTCCTCTCAGCACCGAGTGAAAGTGCGGCGATTAGTTCCTGCGCACCGAGGTCGTGCGCGAAGACGGCGGAGAGATATTGCAAGAACCGCTCCTTCTTAGCTGCCTCGGTGTTCGCACGACGCAAATCAGCTAGCAGCCTCCCACTCAGCGAATTCCCAAATGTAGACTGATTGTTCGACGATTTTTGCAAATTACCCTCTCGCTCTCATGTTTTGTCGGACTGCCGTCCCTAAATGATAAAGCTGTAGGCCGCCAGGTTCTCTCGGAGGCAGAGGTTTTTCAACACTCTGCTCAAAAAAATGACGAGGCGACAGCTGCGGCCAACAGAGTCCGAATTGGTGCACTTCGGGCTCGAAGCGGGCGGCTACGCAAGTAGCGGTAGCATTCTTAGCGGGAACGAATTCCATGGCCGGTCCGTACGAACGTTTCAAGTAGGATGCTGCTGGCCCTTCTTAAGCAGGGCGGGTTGCTGATGAACTTGATCGAGGAACCATCGCGCCATGCCATCCCATTCGTGTCGCCTTCTGGATGAAGGGTCCACTGCAATTCTTCGAGGGTCCAGTTGGACTTGCTGCTGTTGGTCAGCATTGAGCCGCATGCGAAGTTCGTCCCTTCCCTACACGCTCGCTTGCTAATCCACCGCGGCCCACGTTGCTCGCCACCCTGACTCCGCCAGTTGCGCCGCCTTTTTGTGCGGTGGGTAGCCCCGCTGAACTCGGCCGCGCACCCCTGCTGCTCCATCGCCGCCGCGGACGTTTGATTATCGAACTGGAACACCGCCTTCCAACCCATGCTGCCTTCTCGTCGATCATTCTGGGTAAATCGCCCGCAATCACTTTCATGGTGCTGACGGGTTACTGTGAGCGACTAGCGCCGCAGAGCGCGGCGCGACGAATTAGGCAGCTCCAGTCAGTACCTCATGGATGTTCGTCGCCGCCTTGAAGTCAACGCCGAGCGCCTTGAAGTGTGCTTTACCACACTTTATTCTCCGGTTCTCACTGTCGCGGAGCTTGTCGGAATCGAGCGTGCTCTTCGTTTCGCGGACAAGGTAAAGTTTCCCATCGTCCTCGAGGACGATCGCCCAGTCGGGGTTGTAGTTGCCGATCGGCGTCGGAACCTTGAATCCCCGCGGGAGCTTGCAAAAGAACTTTACTTGGGGATCCCCGTCGAGCCGTTCGGCCACCGTCCGCTCCACTTCCGAATCGAAAGAAATCCAGTCATACGGCGTCCTTGGCACTTCGGTGCCGTCCGGGAGAATTCCGGCCTTTTCTTTCACCGCGTACAGCCTGTCGAGGTATTCCTCAACTTCTGCCTCTTCAAACAGGCGCATTTCGTATGCCTGACCGGCAATCGGCTCGTACTTGATCCCGTCAACAATAAGTTCGTGGAGGGCTCGGTTGATTAGCTTGGCGCATTCCGTCATGAAGGCCTGCGGATTTATCCCGAAGTAGTTGAGTTGTCCGCAATCCTTAAGGATACGTACGAGCGTTCCGCGCGTGAGCTCGGTTTCGCGTTGAAGGAATGCAAGTATGTCCGGAAGCGGCTGCTCGTTGGCCACGACATATGTGCGGTTGCTCGTCACGAGCCCGCCGTCCACCCCGGCTTCGGTGATGTCGACTGATCGTTTCGTGACTTCTATCCGGACGGCCTTGATCTCAGGCATGTCTCGCATCTTTAAGATAGCCTTCGCGATCAGCTCGTCGGTTTGGAATTCCACCGAGTAGCGAGTTTTCCGACTGATCTTTTCCCAGAGAATCTGGAACTCGGGATTGAGTTCGACCCGCTTGTTGTACTTGACTGACTCGCGCATTCGGGCGTCCTTAACGAAGTCGCGGGGGACGAATCGGTTGAGACGGCCTACCACGGCAGCCTCGAATCCCTCGGCGGAAAAATCCAGGGGTAGATTCAGGGTGAAGCCTTCAGAATTCGGCTTGAAGGCACTTTCGAAGTCGCCGTTTCGGTCGAGGAACCCTTTGGACACAAGGTGCTTCCAGATTGCCTCGGATTGCTCCTCGGTGAGTTGGGCAGTTCCTTCCGGGTTGAGCAGAGGAGTGAACGCCAGTTTCGGAACCCGACCAAAACGGAAACTTCCGTCCGGGTCGATGGCCTTTTCAATGTCGGCCTGAAGGCCCTTGGCGTAGTCTTGAAAAGACTCGTTCGCGATGACCGTCAAGCGGTTGATCTGTTCGTTGAAGATCCGGTCCCCGTCTTTGTTGACGGGAAGGCGAAGTCCGCGGCCGAGCGTCTGGCGGCGTTCATTTTCAGTTCCCATCTCCCGGAGTGTGCAGATCTGAAAGACGTTCGGGTTATCCCAGCCTTCTTTGAGTGCCGAATGACTGAAGATGAAGCGGAGTGGCTCCTCCGGGTCGAGCAGCCGTTCTTTGTCCTTCATGATCAGCTCGTACGTCTCGTCATCCTTGGCGGTGCTGCCGCTCGTGTCCAGAAGTGTGACGACCTTGCCCTTCCTGCGGTCTGCCGAGAAGTAGCCGTCGTGAACCTGCTCGGCTGAGTAGGTGAGCACGCCCTGGTAAATTGACTTGGCAGCGACCTCTGCATAGATCTCTTCGAACCACTGAGAGACCTTTCCATTGCACCGGTTCCCTTCGTCGTCATACTGGCGGTAGCTGCCGACCTGGTCGAGGAAGAACAGCGACAGGACCTTGATCCCGAGCGCCTTAAATTTCTTCTCTTTGGCGAAGTGCTCTTCGACGGTTTGTCGAATCTGATTCTTCATGCGCTCGTCGGCCATGCCCCCCGTTTCCCGCGATAGCTCGAGGATCTGCCCATTTCCAAATTCGATATACTCGCTTCCCGGTTCGGCGCTGATGTTGGTGACCTGATACCCCTCGTAGTCGGAGCGGTTTGTGAACAAGGATAAATCCGCGCCGTGCTTGAGCGTGACTGGTTTCTCCCGCGGTCCGTTCGAGGTATCTTCGAAAACCGTGACCTTGGCCTGAGGCGTTTTGGCCCTTCCCGGATAACCAATCCAGTCGAGGCGGACCATCGTCCGGTTGAAGTCCCGTACGGGATTCGCATCCACGACTTCGATTTGCTTGACTAGCCGGAGGTCATATGCCCGAATCGGGTCGAGCTGGTAGAGCAGGTTGTACGGGTGGACGTGCGTCGCCGAGTAGCGCAGGCAGAGGAGCGGATTTAGTCCAGCGATCGCTTTTTGGGATTTCGCGGTGGTATCGACGCTCTGCGGCTCGTCAATTATGACTATCGGGTTCGTTGCCCGCACGAAGTCGATCGGCTTGCGGCCCGACATTCGATCTTGCTCCTGATGGATCACATTTCCAGCTTTTTCCGCATCCTTCGCGAAGGCTTGGATATTGATCACCATGATCTGGATCTCGTTGTTTACGGCGAACTGCCGGACGCGGCTCAGATCCCTCGAGTTGTACACGAAGCTGTCGAACGCGACGTTGTCATACAAATCTCGGAAGTGGTCCCGCATCAGCACGAGAGAAGTCGTGACGCCTTCGCGAATCGCGACTGACGGGACGACGACGACGAATTTCCGGAAACCATAGAGGCGGTTCAATTCAAACACAGTGCGCAGGTAGACGTAGGTCTTCCCGGTACCGGTCTCCATTTCAATGGAGAAATTCGGGAAATCGTACGGGCCGCCTTCTTCGATCAAGGCTCGGGATTTCGGAACGTTGTTGCGTGCTTGGACAGACTGCAAGTTTGCAAGAAATTGCGTCGGAGCCAACGGCATTATGTTGCCGATCCCAAGCTCGGCATGTTCGCCGCCGAACATCGTTTCCGTTCCGAGCGTGACGGAATGGCTATCCTGGCTGAACGCCATTCCCTCGAACAGGTCCGTTACGGCGTTGAACGCGTCGTGCTGGTACTCCAGCGTTGAGTCAAATTTGAGCTTCATCGTAGAGCCCTGGGTTAAACAGTGCGAAATACGATCTGCGAGGCTTTCTCGCGGCCCTGGTTGCGCGCGGCGAAGGTCTGAACAGCGTTTGCCTTTAGCTGGTCGTTGCCGCCGAAGGCCGAATCGAGGCAGAAGAAGTGCATCGGTTCTGCTGCGGCGACAGCATCGATCAGTTCCTTCGTGATCCTGTGGGCTAGGCAGATCAGTAGCGCGCCGCTTGCTACTGAATACAAGGGAAGGTCGGCCATCTCCACGGTTTCTACCTTCGCCGTTGGGCGGAAGCCGGCTTTCAGCAGGATCTCGAAGAGAAGGGCTTCCTGGGAGGCCGAGGGATCGACGTGCTCGACATGGAGTTCAAGTTGTTCAGCGATCTGGTCGACCGTAGCGTTCGCTCCAATCTGTTGCCATCGGCGGAAGTTCGACTTGTCCAACTTGAAAACGCGGAAACCGAGGTCAGCATCGGAAGAAGTAAGCTCTGCCTGGCGTGCATCCTCTCCGGAATAGCGGTCGAGGGCGCGCCGCAGGCGCGATTTGCTGATTTCTGCGATGTTCTCAGGAAGGCCGTTGTCCCGACAGAAACTTAGCCCCTCCTTATGCTCCTTGACGCTCGCGTCCAAGCGCTCGGGAAGCTGGACCATGATGAATTTGCGTTTGGCCCCATCCCTGGCATTCAAATCCATGACGGCTTGGGCCGACGCGCACGAGCCGGCGAAGAAATCGAGAAGGATGTCCCCGTTGTCTAACTGAAAATCGAAGATGTACGCGAGCAGTTCGTAAGGCTTGGGGTTTGTGAACACCTTTCGATTTCCCAGCAGACGGCCGATCTCGTTAGCGCCGGCACGACTGTCCAAGTGGATGACGCTCGACAATTTCTCCTCGAAGTCTTTGAGGTATTCCTTGATCTGTACGATTTGGGTATGGTCGTCACCGAAAATGATCTTCTTCTGCTGAATAAGCTCCTTCATCCGCTCCTCGGGAAATCGGTACCCATTAGCTGGCAAGACGCAGTTTTCGCCTGTTTCAGGATGCTCGACCCGGTAGACATATCCGCCCGGCTTCGGGTTATGGACCTTCCGAGATCCTGTATATACGCCGTCATTGTCGACTAGGTTGTAGTGCGTGATGGACGCGAGCGATTCGGAGTTGTCCTTGATGAATCGGCGGAAGTGTTCCTGGATCACCCCTGGACTGGAGTACACGGGGCGCAGTTCTTCGTACTTGGCTAGCATCATGTCCTTTGCGTCGCTTACCCGGCTCTTCCAAACGGCGGGGCATCTGGAGATATCCTTCGCGAAACAAACGATGTACTCGTGCTCAACGGCAACCCTAGTCGGGTTGTTGTCTGTGGCGCCTTTCCAAACAATGGTGGCGATACGGTTCGATTCTCCGTAGATCTCGTCCATCAACCGGTTGAGGTTCTCGATCTCGTGCTCGTCGATCGACACGAAAATCGTCCCATCCTCGGTAAGAAGGTTACGCGCCAGGTAAAGACGCGGATACATCATGTTGAGCCATTTTGTATGGAAGCGCCCTTCGCTCGCTGTGTTCGTGGCGAAACGCTTGCCTTCTTCGTCCGTGAGTTTCGCGTAGGCGAGATACGTCTCGAGGCTCTCGGAGTAGTTATCAGGGTAGATAAACTCATTGCCGGTGTTGTACGGCGGGTCAATGTAGATCATTTTGACCTTGCCGTAGTACGACTTCTGCAGGAGCTTGAGGACCTCGAGGTTGTCACCCTCTATAAAGAGGTTGTCGCTGCTGTCCCACCGAACAGACTCCTCCGGAACGGGTTTGAGTGTGGCGTATGACCGGTGTTGAATAGTCTTCAAGCAGTCCTTCTTGCCCGGCCAGTCCATCCCGTAACGCTCCCTTCGTGATTCGAAGACCTCCGTGAAGGCCCCCAACTCCGCCTTCAGCCTTTCGAAATCGACACTAAAGACGAGCTCGTCGTGATCGTTCTTTGTCTCGGTAAAGACCGACGGGAAAAGGTCACGGAGCAGGGCGCGTTTATCTGCGGCAATGTCGAGAGCGCCGCCATCGAGCGGAACGGGGAGTTTTCTGGAAATGTCGTTCATGCCAATCTTATTTAAATGTCTTCAATTCGGAGGGCGGATCACCTGACCGTCCAACGCACGCAGAAAAGGACCTCTTCCGCCGCCGTCTGCCGGAGCTGATCCTCGATTTGGTCGAGAAGTTCGTCCTTGTGCCACTCGACGTCTTTGGCAGCACCGTCATATTCGCGCCAGGCTTCGTCGCGCTTCTTGTCGAGGTCTCGCAGTTTCTTCTGGACCTCGAGCTTCTCAGGAAGCGTCGGGGCACAGCGCGCCTGCTTCTTGAGCTCGTTGATCCGGTCGTCATAGTCCTTGAGCTCCGCCTTGAGCCCTCGGCGCTTGTCCTCTGCCCAGCCGTTGAGCTTCTCCATTTCCTCATCGAACCAGACCGCCTGCTGGGCCGCGAGCCCTTCGAGGATCTCATTCTTCCGGCGATTGGCAGCGTCGCGAACCGTTGCGTCGCCGTCGATCTCTACGGTTCGGACGATCTCCGCGGGGATTTCAAGAAACCTTCGGACTGTGTCTTCCGGGACAGCCAATCCGCCGTCAGTCATGGCCGTCAAGATGATATGGTCTTGGGCGTCCGCCCCATAGATTGATAGCTTCGTCGCGAGGAGGTAGCCGGACATCCCGACAAAAGGCTCGATGCTGGCCGCTTTCCTCGCTTGGTCCGAATAGACGAACTCGATCGTGGCCTCAGGAAGGGGGCGCCCGGCCGCGGAGGCAATCACCGCCTGGGCCAACGGATGCCCGATCCGGTACCGGTGTGCTTTCCCCGGGTCCTTTGCGAGTGCATATGCGCCGACGGGGATCGCTTGCTCTGGAAATGGGTTGGCCAGAAGCCGGAAACGGAGCTCTTCCGCGTCGAAGTCAGCCTTGTCCTCGAGCTCGCGGCGCGTTAGCGCCCAGAGCATCGATTCATGCCTATTGATGTAAGACCGGCTTTCGTCCAAGTTGACCCTCAGGCGGTCATGGACCTCCGCGTCGAAGTTCTCGAGGAGCTTCTGCCGTGTGTCCTCCATCGTCGAGATGATGTGCGCATCCATTTCTTCCTGGAGCTGTCGGAAATTGCCTTCGATCTCCGCGGGGGTACGGCAGTTCTGGTAGATAGCGACGATGCGCTTCTCGAATTCGACTCCCGATTCAATTGCGCCGAGAACCTCGTCGCTTGCACCGAAGACGCCGGAGAACAGCCGAAACTTCTCAGAGAGGAGCTCAAAGACCCGCCGGTCGGCTTCGTTCTTCCTGTTCAGAAAATTGACCACTACGACGTCGTAACGCTGCCCGTACCGGTGACATCGGCCGATTCGCTGCTCAATCCGCTGAGGGTTCCAAGGGAGGTCGTAGTTCACCACCATCGAGCAGAACTGTAGGTTGATGCCTTCGGCCGCTGCCTCCGTCGCGATCATGACTGTCGCGTGATCGCGGAAATAGTCCACAAGCGCTGCACGAATGTCAGCGGTGCGGGAGCCGGTGACCTTGTCAGTCCCTTTATTCGCCTCCACCCATTCGGCATAGATGGCTTTCGACTTCTTGTCGGAGTTCGACCCGTTGAACAGCACCAGCTTACCGGCGTACCCATTCTCCGTAAGCAGGCACACCAGGTAGTCCTGCGTTCGCCGCGACTCCGTGAAAACGATGGTCTTCTCGGCCGCCCCGAGCTCTCTAGCTTTCTCGAAGCCTGCGCGGAGCGCTTTCAGAAGCGCCATGCCCTTCGCATTCTCCGAGATTGAGACCGCGAGGGCCCGAAACTCCTCGAGCGACGCTATCTCCTCGTCAATTGATGCCACGTCTTCCGCGGTAAGCGGTTCTGGCTGGGCGTCCGCACCCCATTCGTCGGCATATTCCTCGAACTCCTCGAAGTCGTCCTCAATGCCGTCGCCGGACCGGGCGGCGGACGCGTTGCCAGGGAGCTGTTTGCGGAGTTTGTTGGCGAGGGACTCCAAGGCGCCAGCAATGGCGAAGGTCGACGACGCGAGCAGCTTGCGGAGGATCAGCGTCATCAGTTGTCGCTGCGAACTCGGAAGAGCGTATAGGGAGGGGCGCCGTAGGTAGTCTGAAACCATCTCGTAGAGGGTGTGTTCGACGTCGGACGGGACGAACTCCTCTGTGATCGGAATCCGGTTCGTGTACCGGATGTACTCGAGTACCTGCCGGCGGAGAGTACGGTGGCAGACGGGCTTAAGCCTCGCCTTCAGCTCGTTGAAATTCCCGTCGCCGTTAAGCCGGGCAAACTGAGTCCTGAAGCTCCTTGCGTCGCCGAAGGCGTAGTCGTCAATGATGCTCACAAGTCCATAAAGCTCGAGGAGAGAGTTCTGGAGCGGAGTCGCGGTGAGCAGGAGCTTCGGTGCGTTAGCCAATGCCCGCTTCAGGGTATTGCCGATCTTGTTGTCGGGTCGGTAGACATTCCGAAGTCGGTGGGCCTCGTCCATGATCACCAAGTCCCACCGGGTCGTCATTAGTTCCTCGGCGTGCTTCGCTGCGAACTGGTATGAACAGACCACCATCGAAGGCTGCTCGAACGGGCGTCGTACCCCGGACTTTTGGAGCTGAAGGTAGTTCTTTGCCTCGAGGATCACTGTAGGCAGGAAGAACTTTTCCGCCATCTCCTGCGTCCACTGCTTGCGAAGATTCGCGGGCGTTACGATTAAGATCCGTCGCTTGCCTTCTGCCCATTTCTGGGCAAGCACGAGCCCCGCTTCTATTGTTTTTCCAAGGCCGACTTCGTCCGCAAGAATCGCGCCCTTCGAGAGGGGGGACCTGAACGCGAAAAGCGCCGCCTCGAGCTGGTGCGGGTTAAGGTCGACCTGGGCGTCAAGAAGCGTTCCGGCGAGCTTCTCAGAGTCCGCCGCGGAGTAGCGGCGGCTCAGCTCGCTGGCGAAGTACTTGGCGTGATAGGCAGTAATCACGGGCGTTACTCTTTTGTTGGGGGCTGGCTCTGAGCCGTAATCCAGGCATCCAGCTCCGCGCGCTTAAATCGCCAGGCGGTCCCGACCTTGAATGCCGGGATCTTCTTTGCCGCAGCGAGGCGATAGACGGTGCGTTCGTTGACTTTGAGGTACTCAGCCACTTCCGAAACTGTCAGTACGTCATCCGTAGAAAGACTCCCCCCCATCGCCGGTACCCTAAGAATGTCGATAAAGTTCAAGAGGATACATCACGACACGCCATTGCCCTAAGCATTGCCTTCTGCGGTATCGAGCCCATACCGCCTGCTTATGCTTGTCCCAACGATCCTGACGTGACGGGGGAACGACTGTCCGAAAACGACCGGTTGCGTACTTGAGGGTCGCCCGGGATTCGTAAAAAGCCGCCACATCCTGGGCAAGCCTCTGATTTTGCTGAAATATTTCAGCACTCCGGTACCCAGCTTTGTCCTTGATGGCTCTTATCCGACCCTGAAAAACTCCACGCTCTGCCCGGCATTGACCGCCCGCTTGAGCCACGACGGCATCTCGCCCTGCCCGTCCCAGGTCAGCCCTTCGGCATTGCGGTAGCAGACCGGCGGCGCCGCAGGTGGCGGAGGGGGCGGCGGCGGTTCAAAGCACCCCGCCGCCTGCAGTGCCTCCAGGGTCAGCCCATAGTCGGCCATCTGCGCCTGGATCCAGCGGATCGCGGCCGCCCGCTCAGTGTTCGTTGCCATCGTTGCCGTCGCTGCTGTCGTTACCGTCATCCGGGTGGCCGGGCCGCGCCGGCGCCCCCTGCTCTTCGTTCTGGGCTTCCGGCGCGGTCGGCGCCGGGCCGCCGGTCTTGCGCCGCCGTCCCCCACCGCCGTCGCGCTCGCGCGGCGCCGGGCGCAATTCTGCCAGCAGCTGGCGCGCGAGCGCCGCTTCGGCTTCGGCGCGCTCGGCCCGGCGCTGCACCGCGGCCAGTTTCGCCTGCACGGTGTCCCGCTCGCCGGCTGACTGGCGCTGCGCCTGCTCGGCGGCCGCGAGCCGGTCGGTGAGCGCCGCGGCCTGGGCCTCGAGCCGGGCGCGGGCCTCGGCCTGCGCCACCGCGGCGTCGCGCGCCTCGTGGCGCGCCGCTGCCAGTTCCGTACGCAGGTCTTCGGCCGCGCGCTCGCTCTTCTGCCGTGCGGCGCTCCTGGTCCAGTTCGCGCGCAACGCGCGCCGCTCGCTGGCCTCGGCCCGTTCCTGCGCGATGGCCACCTGTTCGCGGGCGCGCTCGAGCTCGGTCGAGAATTGGGTGCGCAATGCCTCCAGCTGACGCCGGCCAACCTCCAGTTCGGCGCGGCCCGCGTCGAGCCGGGCCTGCGTCGCGGCGTGCGCCTGCCGCTCGGCGGCCAGTGCCGCCTGGGTTTCCTCGATGGATTGCCGCGCCGCGGCGCGCTCGGCCTCGGCGGCGCTGGCGGCCGCGCGCGCCTCGGCGCGCAGCGTGGCGAGCTCCCCGGTGGCGGCCTCGTTGGCCGCCTGCCAGATGGTCCGGACCGCCCCGGCCGCGATGTCCTTCAATGCATCCGGCAGGTCGGGGTGGTCGATGGTCACGCGCGTGCGCCCGCGCAGCTCCTGCCAGAACGCCTGCAGCACCTCGGCCGGCGTGCCCATGCTGCCCTTGCGTACCAGGCTGTAGGGCTTGTTGGCGGTGGGCGTGACGCCATAACGGAAGAACAGCAGCCCGCAGACCTCGCGGTACAGCGCGCGGGTCTCGGGAAAGCGGCTGCGCAGTTCCGCCACATCAGCGGCCAGGTCAGCCTGCAGCGCGGCGTCGTGGTCAGGCGTTGGTCTATGACTTCATCACGCCGGGCCCCCACCCGCGGAACACTCCCCGGAGCTGTTGGTGAATGACTAGGACTGCGGCGTGCCCGAACAGGCCACAAGGCCCACCGCATGCACGTTGGGCCCTTGGCGGGCCAGACCAAGGATTATGACCTTAACCTCGCCGACGAAGCCCTATGCCACTGGCATCTCATTCACGCCGTCCCCTCACTGGGTGGTTCATAGTCGTTGGTAATGGTGCCAAACCGATGACCTTGCTCGCTCATCAGGCGAGCCCATGCCGATTTCGTCATGGCATAGCCGACTGCGTCGGAACCAAAGCTCAACTGTTCAACGGCATCGCGTAACGCCTCCGGCTGTCCCTCGATAGCGATCCGGAGACAATTGTCAGCCCCGTTGTACAAGACGAGCGCGCCTCCGCTAACCGCGTACCGCACGCCCGGCAAAGAGGTACGCGCTGCCAATGATGGTTCTGCTACGCGCAGCGGCTCGGCAGTCTGCTCCTTGAAGCTATTGGCAACACAGTCTTCTTTGGACCGCCACGCTGCGACTCTTGCCTCGAAAGCCCGCGTCTCCTCGAGGTGCTTCTGATAATCTGCTTCGCATTGGGCTTCCAGACGTGCGCGGAGCTCGTCCTGCTTTCGATTCACCAGCCACTTCTTGCGAGGATCATTCCGGAATAGCACCGCCGCCAGTTCGCCAACCGTCGACGGTCGCTGGCGACTCAGATCGATCTCGACCGCGGCATGACCGAGTTCTTGCAGGCGGGCGAGCTTCGACTGCCCAACCTTATGGGTCACGGCAATCTCGACGAGCAGCAGCCGGTCACCATAGGTGATCACCACGTCGGGCCGCACGTCAAAGAGCAAGTGCTCCAAGGCGACCGATTGCGGATAGATAGTCCGTCCCGGCAGTGATCCCCTGGCCCGAATCGGAATCACCGGGCCCTGGCGCTCAACCACCACGTCAACGCCCGGTACCGCAAACTCCCCTCGTTGTGCAATCAGTACCTTGGCCAGGTGATGAAGCACAGTCTCGTGTGCCCACCGACATTCCGCACCGGAGTCGTGCGCGAACGAGTGAGCCCGCACGGCCCCATGGCGGGCGATCAGTGGCTCGTTGCAGGCGGGGCAGACGCAACCACATTGCTTGCCGTTTGGTACCGCATCGACGTGGCGCAGGACGCCCATGCCGTCCAGGGCGAAAGTCAGCATCGCTTCGGTACCGCCATGCAACGTCAATGCGGGCGGATAAACAAGCTCGTCGCCCGACCCGGGCGCGTGTATTTCGTCTGGGTTGATCAAGCGCTCCCCCTCCTCGATCATGGCGTTGAGCTTCGTGCTGTCTAACCGCATCAACAAGAGGCGCGCCTTATCCTACCCGGAAAAACTCCACGCTCTGCCCGGCATTGACCGCCCGCTTTAGCCACGACGGCATCTCGCCCTGCCCGTCCCAGGTCAGCCCTTCCGCGTTGCGGTAGCAGACCGGCGCCGCCGCAGGGGACGGAGGGGGCGGCGGCGGATCAAAGCACCCCGCCGCCCCCAGTTCCTCCATGGTCAAGCCGTAGTCGGCCATCTGCGCCTGGATCCAGCAGATCGCCTCCGCCCGCTCAGTTTTCGTGGTCATCGCTGCTATCGGTACTGTCGCTGCCGTCATCCGGGTGGCCGGGCCGCGCCGGCGCCCCCTGCTCTTCGCCCTGTGCTTCCGTCGTGGTCGGCGCCGCGCGCCGCCGGTCTTGCGCCGCCGTCCAACCCCGCAGTCGCGCTCGCGCGGCGCCAGGCGCAATTCTGCCAGCAGCTGGCGCGCGAGCGCCGCCTCGGCTTCGGCGCGCTCGGCCCGGCCCCGTGCTGCGGCCAGCGCCGCCTGCACCGGTGTCCAGGTCGCCGGCTGACTGGCGCTGCGCCTGCTCGGTGGCCGCGAGCCGGTCGGCCAGCGCCGCGGCCTGCGCCACCGCGGCGTCGCGCGCCTCGTGGCGCGCCGCCGCCAGTTCTGTGCGCAACTCCTCCGTCGCGCGCTCGCTCTTCTGCCGCGCGTTCCTGGGCAATGGTCACCTGCTCGCGCGCCCGCTCCAGCACCGTCGAGAATTGGGTGCGCAATGCCTCCAGCTGCCGCCGGCCCGCCTCCAGTTCCGTGCGGCCGGCCTCGAGCCAGGCCTGGGTCGCGGCGTGCGCCTGCCGCTCCGCCGCCAGCGCCGCCTGGGTTACCTCGATGGATTGCCGCGCCTCGGCGCGCAGCGTGGCGAGCTCCCCGGTGGCGGCCTCGTTCGCGGCCTGCCAGATCGAAATGGCTGTAAGGGGGTCAGTCCTTCGTGATCTTGGGCCCCAGATAGAGGATTTTCAGCCTCGTTGCATCGACTGCAACCGGCCATTCGAAATGCAATCGGAAATAGCGGTGGCTGATTTTCCCATGCCAGTGTGCAAATATCTCCTTGCTTGCATCGTCCGGATCGGGAAAGGTCATCTCTTGCTTGAATGTGCGTTTATTTGTAGGTGATTCCCCCGAGAATAGAGCTCTATCCCCAGTGAAGAACTGATCGACAATAGCGCGAGCGTTGGGGCCTTCTGAGCCATCAGGCATACGCCCGGCCATATAGTCATCAAGGTGTTTGAAGAGTGCCATTGCTCGGTCCCGTATCGGTGCCTCAAAGGGTTCCTTGGCAAGTACACTATTCTCATAGAGACTATTGGGAATGTGCAGTCTGGGAAATCTCTCGCGCGCAGCCACTACAAGCTGTTGCCAGTTGGTCGGCTCCACTCCAGCGTTCATGGCGGAAGTCGCGAGGCTATCAAGCGCCCAGAGGTTTTCGACTTCGTAAGTCCCTCGACGGTCTTCCGCAATGCCATGATCCACTGGAAGCGGTGATCTCCCAAACTCGATCACACCACCCGGAAAACTAAACGCAGTAGCTTCATTACCTGCTTTGATGCGCCTCGTCGCTTCCCCCAAGCCGGTGTTAGTAACGTCGACACCCAGACACTCAAAATAATCTTCCGGTTCAGGCTGGCGATCGTCATCCAAGAACGGCCCTGTCCGATCAAGCCATATCAACACGGCCCTGCGCAGATCGGCTAGGTTTGTCGCCGCCAAGACTTCACGAAGTGTCTGGCTGACCGTCACATTTCGATGGGGGAGAGCTCGTGTAGTGTGTAGGGCGGACTTCAGTACAGCGAATCTGCTTCTTGAGGATAAGAGACCCTGTAGCAGTGCGAGGAATTCAGGTACGTCATTGTATTGGCCTTGCAAAGAAGCATCATTGATATACCAGCGCATCCTCACTCCCAACCTGAGAGCCGAGCCAAGTCTTTTTCAGACTGGTCAAAAAATCCTTCTGGCCAACTGGCGATGCGACCTTCATTATCGACAGCTAGCGTTAGTACCCCGTGTCCGGTCTCTGTCGTTCCACTAAAAAAGTGGACGCATAATTCATCCGGTGGAAGCAGGCCTTCTTTCACGGCGAGGCGCACACCGTTCAGCAGGTGGTCGCTGTGGGTCTCTACTACAACTTGTAAGCCGGCAGCTGCGAAGTGGGCGAGCAGTCGGCCCATTTGCGACTGGGCAAATGGATGCAGGTGAGCCTCCGGACTGTCAATCACTATCATTTGCCCATCGTTAGCTGCTAGCAGAGCAATGAGAATAGGGAAAGCGTAGGTAAATCCGTAGCCGACGTTGGCGGGTCTCCGCCAGGCTCCAAAATCGGAAATGCGAAACTGCAGGCTTTCCAGTGATACCTGGGGGACGTGATGGACATTAGCTTGTGCGTGAGGAAAGAGCGTAGCTAACCAAGCGTCAACCTGTTTGCGAAGGGAACTCGCAGGCTCGCCAGGATGTCGACGCGCAACTTGCACTTCATCGTCAACATACCGATCGTACCAGTACGGAGCAAACCTACCGTCAGCGCCCACATCTGTCACTTCCTCATCAGATTCGGGCATGGGGTAAGCGTCGGTAAGGCCATCGCGCACGGCGCTCAGGTAGGAAAGCCCTGTAATCGAACGGCAAACCTCAGTCGAGGGCTCCTTAATGGCTTCGGTAGGCGGCGTATTCGTTGAACCGGCAACATCGCAAATGCGTGATTCAGTCACCTCGAGATGTCTTTCACTCGCGCGAGCCGAGGTCGTCCACGTGACCTCGTGTTCCACGCCTGCAACCTTGAAAGCCAAACTTGATCCAGAAGCATTCGCCGGCAGTACATCACCAACGGTGCCTAAATGCACAATTGGACCATTCAAAGGTAACTTTTGTGCTGATGCCGATGTCCGCAAAGCTTGCGCCAAGAGGAGCAGCGGCTGGACGGCACTTGATTTTCCGCCAGCATTGAAGCCAGTCAGCAGAGTTAAAGCGCCGAAACGCAAGCGCAGACTTGAGAAGCACTTGAAATTCTCGATATCGAGCGTCTTAATCATTTTTGCGCCACCTTCGAGAGAGTGGATTCCATTGCCTCGAAACGCTTTTGAACAGCTGCAGTGCTGTTGGTCGAATAGGTAATTGCGCGTGCAAATTCTTCGTCTCGGACAAGGTCAACGATGGCTTCACGTAGGGCGTCGTGCCGCGATTCGAGATTCGAAAAGCCATCATCAGACATCGTGACGGAGCATACTTCGAACAGGGAGATATTAATGACACTGCGCCCGGCGCCTGGGTTTTGCGACGCGAGGGATTTACGAAACGCATGGTCGCTGAATAAGGCTCGGTTCAAGGCCATGACTCTCTCGAAGGAGAATAAAAGTTCTTCCCTCTCTGCTTGACTAAGACGTGTAAGTGCTCTTAGCCCTTCGGCAAGAAACCGATCCATGTCTCCAGCAGTGTATTGTTTCCGGCCAAGAAGTTTGAAGGCACAGAACCGATTGATAGCCTCCCGATCGCGCATGGTTTTCGCATTGAGAGACTGGCCCGTCGCGGAGCGAAACGCGTCGCTTTCGGCCGCTTGCTTAAGCCATTGGGTCGCCGGTCCGTTATAAAGCGCATTTCGCATCTGCTGACGCGTAAGCGGTTCACCACTGTTCACCCGTTCGAAGATGTCGAGTCGCGCTCGCTCGGGGGCTTTTGCATCCAAGATATACATAGTGAGCTGCGTATCCTGAACACGTTCCTGCAAGTTGAGAGGCAAGTCTTTGAAGTACTTTCCCTCGAGCACGTGAGCACCTAGTCCTACGTTGTCGCTCGCTAAACCAGTCAACTTCAACTCGTCACCTAGAAAACGAGCGAAGGTGGTCAGACGTTGCAGGCCATCGACAACGATTATCCGACCGTCCAGAGCTTCCGCAACATAGAAAACGGGGAGAGGGATGCGCATCACGCAACTCTCGATTAGCTTGGACTGCTTCGGATTTGGCCACACGAAATCTCGCTGAAAGTCCGGATCAAGAACGTAGCGTTGATTTTGTATGCGCTTGACGACCTCGGAAACGGAGCGAGTCTCCGTCCGAACGAATACCGCATCTAAAGGGTATTCGCCCCATCCATCGCCGGAGCCCTCGTCCAATCCCTCAACGTCTCGTTCGCTCGCGTTTTCGCCTTGGTTCATCCTCACCCCATGTGGCACGTTCAACGAGATAGTCTATCGCCACTTATGGGGTAGTTGTACTTTCCGTGCATTTTCTGGCGGTATGCTCCAGAAAGCCCTTTCTTATCAAGAACTTACAATGCTCGGTCGGTGTGTGATTGATTGCGCCGAGAAACCTTGCTGCGGGCGGCTCTGCTGTCTGCTACCGCCACTTTTTGCATGGAAAGTACGATGACCCCATGCTGCCATCGATGCCAAGCCCTCAAATGAACAACGGCCCCCGAAGGAGCCCTTGTCAGTAACTTTTCTGTTTCGAGGTCAGTTACAACCCAAGGCGGCTATTAGGCGGCCAATGCGAACTTTTCGTCGTTAGCATTTACTTCGATTTAGTTTTAACGTCTTCTCTGACGAGTTGCCTCACGACCCTATCTCCCCCTGTCGAAACCAGGTCAGGCCCATCAGAAGCGCACTATCCGTGCAATGCGCTTCTGGTGGACCTGGGCGGAATCGAACCGCCGTCCAGAAGGCCTTCAAGAAGAAGGTTCACAACCATTATCGGGAACCTTGCAGCACCCAACGGTCCAGATTCTACGCGTCCTGCCGGCAGCGTCAAGGCCGATTGCATGGGGCGCTACAAGGACCCGACCCGGTAAAACTCCACCGATTGCCCCGCATTGACCGCGCGCTTGAGCCACGACGGCATCTCGCCCTGCCCATCCCAGGTCAGCCCTTCCGCGTTGCGGTAGCAGACCACCGGCGGCGGCGGTGCGGCCGGTGGCGGGGGCGGTGGCGCGAAGCACCCCGCCGCGTCGAGCTCTTCGAGGGTGAGCCCGTAGTCGTCCATCTGCGCCTGGATCCAGCGGATCGCGTCCGCCCGCTCAGTTTTTGCTGTCATCGCTGCCGTCACTGCTGTCGTTGCCATCGTCCTGGTTGTTAGGCCAGCGCCGCCGGCCCTGGCTCGTTGCCCGGCTCTTCCCCTTGGGCTTCCTGCACAGTGGCCGCCGAACTTCCGGCCTGCCGAGTTTGCGAGTCGGAATGGGCGGACCGGCCGCGCCCGCCAACCTGTCGTTCAGGACAAGAGATCGATTAGGAAACGCTCGCGCTTCTTGCCAATCCACGCGGGAGCCCGACCGCGCCCCGACCAGGTCTGGCCCGTCTTCGGGTTGCGGTACCTCGGAGGCGGCGCGGCCTTCGTCTTGGTCGGAGCAGCGCGGGCAGCGGGCGCAACACTGGGCTTGCCCGCAATGTCCTCAATGCTGAGGTCGTACTCCTGCATCCACTGCCGAATCTCCTCTACGACCTTTGGCACTTCCGTGGCTCGCAACTGCTCAAGTTGCGCATTGACAGATGCCAGTTGAGCGAGCAGTGAGGATTGGGACGGGCTTTGGGTTGCGGTAGGCGTTTTTTGCTCCTGTCGCGACTTCCGGGTTTGCGGCTTCTGAGTCGGCGCTCCAGGCAGAGTTATCTGCTTCGGCCCGCGCTTCCGGGATGGGGTCTCTTGAGTCGTGACTTCCGGACCGGCAACTTCGGCTAGGGTTTTCGGCTTCCGAGCGCGCTTCGGGGCCCGCCTCTCTGCCGGCGCTGCTTCCGGAGCGGCAGTTTCGGCGAGCGCTTTCGGCTTCCGAGCGCGCTGCGGGGCCCGTGTCTCTTCCGGCGCAGCTGCCGGAGCGGCAGTTTCGGTGAGCGCTTTCGGCTTCCGAGCGCGCTTCGGGGCCCGCGTCTCTTCCGGCGCAGCTTCCGGAGCGGCAGTTTCGGTGAGCGCTTTCGGCTTCTGACCGCGCTTAGGGGCCCGCGTCTCTTCCGGCGCAGCTTCCGGAGCTGGGGCGTCAAGCGGTGCTACCGGGGCGGCCGTTTCGGTCAGTTCGTCCTGGGCGGCAGCTTCCATCGGTTCGTCCGTGGCCAGGACTTCAACCGGAGCTTCGGCCACGGCTTCCGTGGTCGCTGCCGAGGACATGGCTTCCATGGGCGCTTCCGGCGCGTCGGATTCCGTCAACGCTGCCGAGGCGGCAGCTTCCCTCGATGCTTCCGGTGCCACGTCTTCCGTTGAAGCGTCCGGGGGGGCGTAAGACCGCCGGCGCCGATAGGACACGGTCGCCGTCGGGCCGCTATCCCGGCTTGTCGACCAGAAGTCCAAGCGTTGGGCCTGCGTGTCAACGCTGCCACGACCGACGCCTGCACCACTGGCTTCACCCATGGCGGGATCCGCGTCGCGCATCGCCTCAGCGATGGGAAGCTCCATCTGACCGAGTCCGTCCGTCGCATTGCTCGCGACACGGGGTTCAACTTCTTGCTCTGGGGCCAATTTGTTCTCCTTCATTGAAGCCACTGCCCGTGCAGACGCTTCCTAATCCCATGGACGGTGAGACCTTGTCTCTTGCGTGTCATTCGCTTCTCGCCTACGCCCCTCTGCGCCTGGATCCAGCGGATTCGCGTCCGCCCGCTCAGTCTTTGCTGTCATCGCTGCCGTCACTGCTGTCGTTGCCTTCGTCCTGATGGTTGGGGGGCGCCGCCCCCGGCGCGTCGCCCCGCTCTTCACCCTGCGCTTCGCCCAGTTCATCCTGCTGAGCGTCCCCCTGACCGTCGCCCTGCGCTTCCGGCGCGGTCGCCGCCGAACGGCCGCCCTTGCGCCGCCTTCCACCACCGCCACCGCCGTCGCGTTCGCGCGGCGCGACGCGCAGGGTGGCCAGCAACTGACGCGCGAGCGCGGCTTCCGCTTCGGCCCGCTCGGCCCGGCGCTGCGCTGCGGCGAGCTCCGCCTGCATGGCATCAAGATCGCCCGCCGCTTGGCGCTGCGCCTGCTCGGCCTCTGCGAGTCGGTCGGCCAGCGCCGCGGCCTGCGCTTCCAGCTTGGCGCGGCTCTCCGCCTGCGCCACGGCCACATCACGGGCCTCGCTGCGCGCCGCCGCCAGTTCCGCGCGCAGGTCTTCGGCCGTGCGCTCGCTCTTCTGGCGCGCGGTGCGCTCCTGGTCCAGTTCGCGCAAGCTGCGCCGCTCGCTGGCCTCGGCGCGTTCCTGCGCGAGCGTCACCGCCTCGCGGGCGCGCTCCAGCTCCGTCGAGAATTGGGTGCGCAAGGCGTCCAGCTGGCGTCGGCCCGCCTCCAGTTCCGTTCGCCCCGCCTCGAGCCGGGCCTGCGTGGCAGCGTGCGCCTGGCGTTCGGCCGCCAGCTCCGCCTGC
>NZ_JALHRX010000033.1 GCF_023952475.1 Cupriavidus sp. WGlv3 | reverse complement strand
AAGAAGCGGTTGTCGCTTTCAATGGTGTCGATAGCAGCTTCTGCCAGGCTACGATATTCGTCCACCCATCGTTCATGAATGGTGCGGAAGAAGTTGCCGTCTTGCAGCTGTCCAATGTGCTCGAGCTCTCCTTCAGCATTTTTGAAGACACTTGCATTTAGCAGCGTTGCGTGAACGTCCACGACGTGGACCACCAGTTGAATGGCTGCGTCGGAGTGTCGCTTTTCCAGTAGCGACACAACCTCGGAGACTAGTTCCGTAAGTATTGCTACGGTTTCGTCGTCACCGGGATCCTTGGGGCGCCCAAGATCTATTGACCACCGCAGTAGGGTTCGAGCTAGCACGCCGGGCGGGGGAGCATTTCGTACGCTGCAGATAGGCGTCTTGCTGGACGTTGGTGTGCCAGGACATATCGGAAGCAAAAGCCATGGTTGCCGACCAATAGCATCTTGCGCGCTCCAGTCCGTCATTTCGATCTTCTGCGCTTCTTGCAGCCGACTCATCCATAGGCGGATGGCCCAATCAAGTAGACGAAGGCGAATGTCCACGATCCGCAAGCCAGGGCGGCTGGTCAGTTCCACGCAGGCTTCGTCGTCGCCTAGCCGGAACCACTCAATTCTGGGCTGAGTCGGATCGCTATCATCTGGCGTGTTCGGTACCCATCCGTTTTGCTTTGCTGCGAGTAGTAGCTGAGTGGGTAGGCGCAGCGCCATCTCGCGCGGCAGTGCCACATGGACAGCGTAACTGGAGATTGCTCTTAGGCGGTGGGTATCAGAGAGGAAGAGGACTGTGCGGAAAAGGAAAATGCCGGTTAGAACTGCATTGAGGAGAAACCATCCGACGTTGCCCGCCATGAAGGAGGCAACCAAGTCCGCTTCGTGATAGGGAACAAAGAAGTACTGAAAGGTCATCCAGGCAAGTAGGCAGACCGAACTGGTTCCCGAGACGAGCGCTCCGGAGTCCAGAAGATAGACCTTCAGGCCAAGTTTTGCCGTTGCCCGCTGTTGGAGGTTGACAGCAACGAACGCGAACACTATTGGGTAGGACAATGCCGCGAGCGTTGCTTGCGTTCCCCACAGTGCTGTGAAGTAGGGAAGAGAGTCGCTAGCTTTGGCGTGCGCGAGGACTAGTCCGGGATACTCGGGCAGTGTTAAGCAAAGAATCGCGGCAAAGAGGACGGCCGCAAACACTGAGAAGGAAAAGGCAGCGAGATGGTTGCCGCAATACACCAGGCAACCATGCAGTCTTGAGTACTTGGTTGCCCTCCGCTCGGTGTTCTCCCGGCGCCACTGCTTCTTGAAGCGTTTTGCCTGATAACTAAGGGTATTGAAAAAGATCCCATACATTACCGTGCCAAGTGTGCCGTACCACACTGCGGAGTCGAAGTACAGGCATGATAGCGGCAGATTGTGCGTGGAGCGCCATTGGCTGCTTTCGTCGGCGACGGGAGAGTAATTTTCCTGCCGTTTGAGTTGGGTATCAACGAACTGTCAACGCAGTCGGGGGCGTATCTTGGTTAGGGCCCTTGTTGGGCTTGGTTGCAGAACGCCACGGCGCAGCGCCGGGGCCGAGCGCGCCGAAGCCGAGGCGGCGCTAGCGCGCCAACTGCTGGCAGACTTACGCCTGCCGCGCGAGCGGGAGGGCGCCGGTGGGGGCCGGCGCCAACCAGGCAGACAGCAAGGATAGCGACGGCAACGATGACTACGACATGACCATGGCGGAGCTGGCAGCAGCGGGGGGCTTCGATCCGCCGCCCCCTCCACCACCGCCCCCGCCGCCGCCGGTGGTCTGGTACCGCAACGCCGCCGGACAGAACTGGGACGGGACCGGCGAGATGCCGGACTGGCTGTGGCGGGCAGTCAATGCGGGGCAGAGCGGGGAGTCTTATCGGGTCGGATAGCGGCGTCAATACCGAGGGGTCTCCTTGTGATAGCGGATTCTCCTTATCTTGGCGCGCCCGCTTGCCAGATTTCCCTGATGGCTAGTCGACACGTGATAGCTATCCGTAACTTTCGGGCGTCTGTCTTGCGCCACGGTTGCCGACCAAGGACAATACTCCGTCAAGCGCTTTGAGCGCCTGATGCGCAACATTAGATCGGGTCGCCGCATGTCGTCGAGCCGATACCTTCTAGGGAGCGGCCTTGATTAGCGTCTTGCACGCAGATGCGTATTGTGGATTTTCGGGCTGGGTCAGTGACCACGATGCTGTCCACGCGACAGGCGCTCAACCTGTTTTTGTGGGGCGCGTTCTGTGGCCAGGGGCAAGTGAGCCGGAAGATACGGTGATCAAGCTTTACCCAACCGATTCGTGCGGCGTGGCAAACGAGGTCATCGGCTTTACGGCGAATGCCGTAAGGGGAGTCGACCAGCCAGCGAGGGGAGGAGTCATTCTGCTGAACCGGGAGATGTTGCCAGTCTTCGATGCCGATGTCACAGCCTACGTAGATCGGAGTACAGGTCTGGCCGTGTGCTGGGCTGCCACGTTGGTGCAGAATGCCAAACCGTTCCGGTTCTTGCGCCGTCTGTCCACTTTCGACCAGGATCAGCTTGCCGCTTTCTTTAGAAGCAAGTTTGCTCACATCCTCACTGGTGTTGACCATGCCACAGGTAACAGCGATCGAAGTGATGCCAACTTCTTATACTTGGACGATATGAAGTACGTTGCCATCGACCAAGGCGCGGTAGGTGGAGGCCCTTATTGGCATTCCTCCTGGCCAGACGAGACGGCCGGAAATCAACTCAACCTCGCGGCACAGAGGGAGATGACGGCATCCCAACTTTCGTCGTGGTATGCATCAGTGCTACAGGAGGGTCTTAAGACGCAAGACATCTGGCCGGAAGTGTCAAACCAACTGCGTAGGGACTTAATCGGCCTCCTGGACTCGGAGCAGATCGACACGATCGTTGAATACATGAGCACGCGCGCCAGCAATGGTACGCTTGCGCAAGCTTGCGGGCGCTTAATCTAATGGACCTCTCACTTCTTCTTTCGCGAACAGCGGCCGTACGCGAGCCAGTCTTTACTGGAGAGTGGGCGACCGTTTTCTTCCGTCCGGACCTGGCCAGTCAGCAGGACTTTGTCATAGGCGTCGCGGCGGTGATCAAGGGGGACGAGCGTCCGCTCCTTCGATGGCTTCCGGCGTTTAACAAGCTTTCAAGTCTTTATGGAGATGCGCTGAGCGGAACTGACCTTCGTGATTTGGTGAAAGGCATCGAAAACGCTATTGGCGCCAGCTTCCGAGAGGGTCTCTCCAAAGCAGCGACTGGGACGCCACACGTGCGGATGGTGAGTTGCGGTTACCTTGCCACGGATCATGTCGAGAAGGAACTCACAAGCTTGCTCAAACGCCAAGCTGGCGCTCTTTGGGTCGATGTTGCGCCACGCGAATCGCCGATGGATGATGATTGGGCATACATGGAGATGCGCAAAGCCCTGGCTTCGTTATCGAGAAAGATCTTTGTGCCAAATCGTGAATTGACCATCGGCGCAAGGAAACTGCATGTGGGACTAGACAATGGGAAGAGTTTTGGGAATATTCTCTCAGCCCGATATTCCAGTATGCAAACTGTCGAGCGTCACGTCTATAAGTCGCTAAAAGACGTTCTTGTTGCGCACAATCTTACACATCGACACGCGGCGCCACCCGCGCTGTTCGTTGTCTTGCCTGATCCGGAGACGCCGGTCGAAATGGCAATAGCGAAAAAGACCGGCCAGTTGCTTGAGGAAGTGCAGGATATGGGCGTCGTTTCGTATTCCGATACGCGGCCCGATGCTCTGGCTGGGCAACTCGAAGGCTGGCTCATAACAAATCGCTAAGCGGCCTATCAACCCACCTCGGCGAGCTTTTTCTTGACAGTGGTTGTGCTGCCAGACCTACACACATTTCGGTGCGCCGAGAGGGGGTCCCTTTGATTTCCGCGCAATTTACTGGGGTAGCCACCCCTAGCACCCATACGGGTTTCCGGGCGATGCTCAGTTGAAATCGCCGTCAAATCAGACACTTGCTGACTTGTCCTTTTCCGCCATTTCCCAATGGTCCTACTCCACTGGAGCCCTGGCACGGGCCGGCCGAGCGGCTACCCACTCCGTAGCCATCACCAGAATCTGCGGAATTGCGCCGCCTGATTGGCTGGTGGGAGCCGCCAGGGGCGCGGGCCGCTGTCCGACCTCACGCGCCAGCTCCTGCTCGCCTACTGCCAGGCCTTGCGACAGGGCGCGGCCAGCCCCGACGGTCGCGGCGATCGCACACGCCGAACGCCGTTGGCCGACGCCACCCGCATGCGCGCTGGACTCGTAACAGCAACCTATTGATTTAATGGGAATTTCAGGTGGGCATAGTCCGGAGAGCCGCATGAATGCTAGGGGTCGCTACACATTCAAATTGCAGAGAAATCAAAGGGACCCCGGTCAGGGGCCAAAATTGGAAGCACCCAGCATGAGTTGCATATATGGATGCGCGCAGCGCGTCCTCGGAGCGCTTCCACACGGCCTCGGCCGTTGGCCGACGCTGACGGCAATCAGGTAGTCAAGGTCGAAAATGTCGTAGCGCCGGTGCGGGCCATCTTATCCATCTTGTGACGCCACCCGCCACGTCGGAATGCCGACCCCGAAACTATCAAACCACTCCCGAATCCCGTCCGCCACAAAGCTTGGATCACAGGTAGCGGCGTCTGGAACGCATGCTTGGATGAGGTCTTCGACGTCAAAACGTCGTTCAGGCTGCGCCCGCCAGACGCGGTCGCAAGCTGGGATGGCGAGGTGCTGGTCTTGGATGGGGGCGTAACGCATGGCGCAGACAGGAAATGAAGTTTCCCATATTGACGGCCGCCTCGCCGATTTCTTGATCCATCCATTGCACTTCCGACAAGCCAATTGGCGACGGGAACTGGACCGTCAGGTCCTGGCTCAGCGTCATGGGGGTTTCAAGCCAGTCCGGCCAATTCCGGATTTTCAGTCCGGCGAACTGGAGTAGTCCGGCTAATTCCGGTTTCCTACAATCGGGTCATATGGCAAACGACAGCAGCAACAAAGGCGCTCCCCTCTCACGGTTTTTGACATAGCCCCCCCGTATGTCTATTGCCGATCGCGGGGCAACACCAAGGCCGGCCAGAAGGCAAGGCGCGGCGCGGGGCCGACCGACATTCCACGACCTTCCGCGGCAGATGTCGCCAAAGGGCAACGCGCTTCGTGTGTCTGGCGGCCAGTCTCGCATTGACGTTGAGCGCTGTTGCCGTTCCGAGCGCGACACGGGGATGGTCCTTTTGCTGCAATTGGATAGCCGATGGTAGTAAGTCGCCAAGCATACGTCCTTCCCGTTTATCGATATAGTGGGCGGCTAAACGCCGCCCACTATATCGATAAAAATTCGCTAGGCTGCATCGTCCGCCTACTATCGCTTGAATCGCGGGGTCCAAGACTCGATAAGAGATCGCTCTTCCTCCTCGTCTTCTGGGGAGGGTAGGTCGATGTCGTAAAGCACTGTCAGTGTTTTGCCATAGCGGCCAAGACCAACAACGTCTTCGCAGATCTCGATGCTGCGTCGGCCGCCGAACCAGTGTTGGAGATTTGAACCTTCTTCGACGCGGTTCCCGTGTCGCACATTGACCGGGTCCTGGTTGAACGCGTAGGTGGCTGTATTTTGCGGTACCGCTTTCCGCTTCCTAAGCCAATCAATCCCATCAAGATTCCTTAGCGCCTCAGACATAAAACAGTGGTCAATGATGCCGCTGCGGCTAACGATGATCGCCACAGCCTCGCGAGTGCATTGCGCATATCGAATTGCCGTGGCATGGATGGACGTCTTGCACAGCACCGCAAGTCTTTCGATAGCCGCAAGACCGACACCGGCACGCTCAAGTGCCGGAAAGAACAGATGGCGAGGCATCAGGAAGCTTGCGGCAAAGCGATCGGCCTCCGCTTCATACTTGTCTCCAGACAAATATCCTGCGCGTGACACATGCGAGCCGGCGTCGCCAACGATGACGGCATCTACGTGGCCGGGCAGGTAGTAGTGGCCTAGCTCGTGACCGACGCTGAAGTTCTCAAAGCCTTCATTCTCATGGTGCGTGGCATAGGCAATGGCGAAGTCATTGCCATACCGGACAAGCATTCCTGAGACACCTTCATTTTCCATGGGCTTCGCGACCACCTCGATGCCGCAGTCGCGAGCGATTGCTTTAGGGTCGACCGGAAGTGCAGCGATCCCAAGGCCCTTGATGATCTGTTCCGCGGCGAGAGAGGCAAAGGCATAGGGATCGGCTTTTATCATTATTTGCCTTTTTCCTGCGCGCGCTTGGCAAGCATGGTTATCAGATCGTCGGCCATCTTTCGGTCCGATGGTTGAAGTGACCCATAATGCCTATGAAGGCGATCCGCTCCAGCCAGAGCCTTGAAGTCCTCAACACGGCCTAGAAGGTAATCAGTAGTGACATCAAGGCTGTCAGCCAAGATGCGCAAGTTATCAAAGGATGGTTTTCGGGTGCCAGTTTCGAAGTGAGAAATCGCGGACGGCTGCATCCCGGCCTTTTGGGCTAGTTCGCCCTGGTTCAGGCCGCGATACTCACGCGCCGTTCGCAATCGACTTGGAAAGACGGCGGACGGTGAGGTGGGCGGGGGTGTTGACTGCGACATGACGAAAGCGTATAGTAAAAATTGACTGATTCGTCATGGCCCCGCGGGGCCTCTCTTTCGGTCAGGAGCATGACGAATTCGTCATATTGTAGATGACGCTTCTGGCAGCAGCAAGAAAGAAAGGAAGATTGTTATGGCTGACGCACGTGTAACTTGTATCAGTAAGCCCAACCCACAGAGCCCGCACGAACACATCACACATCTGGGTAATCCAGCCGCGGATTGGATGTGGACACGCGAACAGGTAATCCAAAGCATCGATGCCAAGACCAACACGTTCTATGTGTTGGACCCGTCTACAGGCAAGCGCGCCGACATTGGCGTGGTCCGGGACGCTGGGAAGGCACCGTATCTGCGCACACATGCGGACGGCCGCTGGAACAACAACCTGCTGGCGCTGAACCAGTGTCCGTTGTAGTAACGCCAATCTACCTAAGGAGGTCCCTATGGTGACCACGAAGAAGCCGGGTGAAAGCACCGGAAACAAGGGCGGGATCTACCAGGAGATTGGTCCGCGCGGTGGCAAGCAGCGGAACTACGCCACAGTGCCAGACAACAGGTCACTGCCCACGACGACTAAGCCTGGGCGTACCTGGACTCCAGTAAAGATCACGCCGAACAGCAGTCGCTAATCATCGCGTCACTTTCTACGGGCAGCTGGAATGCCCGGTTTGAGGCCGACACCGTTCACCAGTGCAATGGGGGCCGAGTTAACTTGCATTGAAGTGATGTGTTGTATGCATTGTTGTGCGTGCAATGACGCACGTTTAGACCTTTGAATTACTGCCTAACGAGGACCACTATGAATCCCCATGAGTTTCAGATTTTCATCAACACGGACCCCAAGAAGGTGACGGGCCCACAAATCACTTTCGAGAAAGTTTTGGAGTTGGCCAACATTAACGTGTCGGGCGTTGACCTTGGCTTGTATGACGTGGATTGGAAGCACGGTCATAAGGTGGGAAGCTTGACGCCCGGTCAATCGGTGGATCTCGAGAATGGGATGAAATTTGATGCTGGCAAATCGAACCGCTCCTAATGCCGACTTGCAGCGTCTCGTTGACGAGGGTTACGAGATCAGCCTTGAAGGCAGCCACCTGATCGTCCACAGGGTGCCTTATGTCAAGCAGTCCCGTACGCTTGGCTATGGGACTATGATTTCGACGTACGCCGAGCATGCCGGCGTACCCGCGATCCTCGACCACTGGGTGTTTTTTACTGGGTCGATTCCATACAGGGATGACGGTGTTTCGCTGGAAAGTGCGATGGTGGCTAATTCCACTCCCCAGACTGTGGCGGGGCGAACTGCACTTTGCCAACTTTCATATAAGCCGGAACCAATCGGCGATATGCTCAGTTGCTATTACAACAAGCTGACCCACTACATTCGCAAACTAGGCAGCTACGCTTCGGCCATTGATTCCACGGCTAGTGCGCGCGGGAGGGGTAGCTTTACACGCCGGGACACGGCGTCGGTTTTTCACTATCCGAACTGGGCCACTGCGAGGGCCGGGCTCGAAGCATACGAGGCCAAACTTGAGCTTAAAAAGGTGGCGATCGTCGGGCTAGGTGGAACCGGGGCTTATATTCTCGACGGTCTGGCGAAGACGCCGGTGGCAGAGATTCACCTGTTTGATGGTGATATCATCGAGCCACATAATGCGTTCCGGGTGCCGGGCGCACTGCCAATAGAAACTGTGTACGGTAAGCACAAGAAGACGGACCTTCTGCAGCAAACCTTCAGCCAGTTCAGAACCGGCATTGTTAGTCATCCGGAGATGGTGGCCGAAGCCAACCTCGGGCAATTGCACGATTGTCAGTTTGTATTTATTGCGGTCGACCATGGCCCGTCGCGCGGTCTCATCGCACGGTACTTGGCGAACGCCCGTATCCCGTTCATTGATGTAGGCATTGGTGTGGACAAGAAGCCGGATCTTCTCAAGCTACACGGCCGGGCGCGGGTAACATTGGTCACACCAGACACCGCGTATCTGGTTGACTCCCTTCCGACTGCCGATGATTCCGATGAGGCAGTCTATGGCAACATTCAATTGGCTGAGCTCAATTCGATCAACGCAAATTTAGCCTTAATCCGATACAAGCAGCATCTGCAGTTCTTTACGGATGAAATCTCGCCAAACGTGATCAATTATAAGTGCTCCTGGAACCAGTGCACCCATCAATGAAGATACGCACGATCCGCCCGGAATATGTGGAACATTTTCCAGCCAATTTAGAAGAGGGCGTCCTTTATATTAGTGAGGAGTTCGAGACTGCTGCCCATCTTTGCTGCTGTGGTTGCGGTGAAAAGGTTATCACACCGCTAAACCCAGCGAAATGGCGAATCCGGAAAGAGGGAGAGGCGGTGACCCTTTTGCCATCTGTTGGAAACTGGAAATACGCCTGTAAGTCACACTACAACATAATCCGGAACCAGGTAATCAAGGCCGGAGCATTCGATGCCAAAGCCATTGAATCGGTACGGCAGCGTGATCGGCGCGACATGGAGCGCTATGTCAGTCGAACCAATGCCGCGTCGGAAAGGCAGACTGGGAACAACCCTCCAACCTCGGGAACAGCGCCGGGACTTATTCGTCAGCTGATAGATTTGCTGCGCAAGTGGTGGAACACTTAGTTCTGCGCCTTTATCGGTAGGCGCCAGACCCCGCTAGTCGGTGGTTGAGGGGGATTTCGAACTACGATATAAGGGGCAATACCTGAAGCCGAGAGAGGGCGCTGTGGTGCACGCAAGGACCAAAACCGAAGTGGCAACCATCAAGCTAACGTTGCAATTCCG
Organism: Cupriavidus sp. WGlv3; assembly: GCF_023952475.1. Lineage (GTDB taxonomy): Bacteria > Pseudomonadota > Gammaproteobacteria > Burkholderiales > Burkholderiaceae > Cupriavidus > Cupriavidus phytorum. The sequence goes on along the minus strand of NZ_JALHRX010000033.1, from coordinate 22,099 downwards.
GGGGGGCTTGGGAGGCGGCGACCGTTGGAAAAGGTCGCCGATTTGCCAACATGTTTGAAGTGCTTATCCTTGGCTACCGCCAGTGCCACAGCATTGAGGTGCTGGCCATCGATCATCGGACGACGAGCCCGTGCCGCTCAAGAAGTCTGTCGCCAAGAAGGTGGTGAAATGAGGGACCTCGTTCCTCAGGTCGTCTCGCTGCCGCCGCTGCACGGGGGAAATATTCCATGAGTCAACCCGTGTTCTTCGAGGCCGAGCGCAAACGTTTCTTCAGGCCCCTGAACAGCTCACGTCGGGAGCTCGTTGTCGCTTGCTTGCGCGCTTTGTACGAGCGCCTGCACGGGCCAGCAGCCGACTATGCGCACACAATGACGCGTGACTTGCTACGCGAACTGCTCATGGCGGTCGTGCGTGACAACCCCGACCGGCTGACCACGGAAGCTGAGCCCGACGAATTCAGCAGCGCAGACGGTGAGCCAGTGCAACTGACGAACCTGCTGATGCGGGCCCTTCTGACCGACGGCTGGCTTGAACAGTTCGCAGACCGGCATGGCCTGGTCACGGCATTTCGATTCTCGCGCCCGGGCAAACTCCTTGCCGAGGCGCTCTGGATGCTTGACCGGCCGGGTCGAAGTCGCCAGCGAAACATGCGCGGCTGCCGCAATGCGCTCGAAGCAGCGCTTCAAGCCCGCGGCGATGCTCACGACCTGGTCGACGCCTACGAGTACGCCGAGAAGGTTATCGAGGACCTAACCGAAGGCATCGATTACTTCCAGGAACTCGTGCGCCACCTAATGCAGACAGCCTCGGTCCAACGGCAATGGAGCGAATTCGTCGAATTTCTTGACCGTTTCCAGCGCGAGTACTCCAAGCAGTTGACCGCGGACAATGCGATGCTCAACCGGGAAGCCATTCGACAGAACCTCGAGCGACTGCGCCAGGTAAACGATGCGAAGTTTCGTCGGATTGACGAGCAGTTGCACGACATCGCCCACTGGGCGGCAAAGGAGCACACTGGACCAACCGTCTACGAATGGCTACTGGGTCGAATCGAAGCAAAGCGTAGGTGGTCAGGATGAGATCATGCTCGCCGATCTGGTCAAAGCGCTCGTGACGCTGGGATCCGTGCAGAGCCAGCACGCGTAGCCTCGGAGTGAAGCGCTGCGCTTCCTCGCACCAGTTGTGCATGAGCGTGGTCGGCACGACGATCAGTGCTGGCCGGTCCAGCCTGCCACGTTCCTTTTCGGTGAGGATGTGTGCAAGTGCCTGGATGGTCTTGCCGAGGCCCATATCGTCGGCAAGCACGCCGGATAGCCCGTGCTCGCGCAGGAACTGCATCCAGGCAAGTCCCTGGCGCTGGTAAGCACGCAGGTCGGCCTTCAGCCCACGCGGCACTGGCACGTCCGTCACGCCACGACCCGCCATCAGACGCTGCGCGAGCAATCGGATCGATGCGTCGCCATGAAACTGCCAGCGCCCGGTCTGATCCAGGGCATGGAGTCGCGCCGCATCCCACTTGGAAATGCGCATGCCGGTGCCCAGCGAGTCGAACAGGTCGATCAGCACGCGCACGACCGGCTTGAGCCGGTCCGCCCGTAGGCGCAGCCGTTCGTTGCGATCGGTTTTCAGGTCGATCGCTTCGTCGTCAGCGATGGTCTCGAGCTGGCCTGACAGCCAGCGCGAGTCCCGACGAAAGAGGTCTGCCAGCAGTAGTTCCAGGCGCACCGTGCGACCATTGACGGTGATGCCCATCTCGACGTCAAACCAGCCATCGCCGGTCGGACGCAAGTTGCCGTCAATGGCCTCGATCTCGATCACGTTGTGTCGAAACGCGTCGGTCATGACGACGCGCCAGCCGCTTGCCCGGAGCGCGGGCAATACCAGCGTCATGAGGTCTGGCCAGCCGCCGTCATCCTCGGGGCCCAGCAAGCCAGGCGGAAACGCTTTCGGGCCCTGAGCGCGATGGGCCGGAATCTTTCGGAAACCGGCCTTCTGTAGCTCTGTCAGACGTTTGCGCTCGAGCTCAGTTGACCTTCGGATCTGTATGACTTCACCGCCAGCGGTTCGAACCAGGGTCGTGTTGCTGTTTGCGGGAAGGCTGTGACTCGCGTAATCAAAGCTGACCGTCGCAAAATCCAATCCGCCCTGGGAAGCAGACGGCGACCAGCCCGCGCCCCAGACCGGCAGGGTATCCAGAGCCAGGACTGGGACCGGTACGGAGTCGATCATCTGAATGGACGACGCGTCGGCCGCTGGTGGCGCAGGGAGGTCCGGGGCAATTTCACGTAGCACACTGCCAACGAGTGCCGCTTCGTCGAGCGTGATGGCCGGCATCGACAGGAAATCCGCGACCTGCTCCGCGGGCCACGGTAAGGCGAGGAGTCCGGATTCGCCCGAATGCGCATCCACATACCAGCATGGCTGGGTGGTCGTCAGCAACAGGGTGGCGGGTGGCTCGGCCTGCAAGACTGGCCGCACGCGTGAGTCGGCCTGCGCTTGCCACGTAATCTGTGCGCTGCGTGCGGGCCCGCTGTGCACGAGACAGGGCGTTCCGGGGTGCATCGTACCCACAGCGGAAGAGGCAAACAGGCGGCCGGTAGCGATCAGCTTCTCCAGGGTAGCGGCACCGGTTGTGCCCTCTAAACTGAAACCTCCGGAATAGGCGCCAGAGCGGCCCAGCCACAGCCCGCGCAGGATCGGCAGATCTTCCTCGGTGACAAATTTCGGCGGCTGGATCAGCGCTTTCTCCACGTTCTGCCACGGATCGTCCAGCGAGCGAATCGTCCCGTCAGCGCCCACGCGGGCCTTGTACAGAAAGATCTCGGCGCCGCGATAGGATTGTTCAATCACGTAAGCCAGTGCATGCGTGGCTTTGGCAGACTTTTTCTTGGCAGCGGGAGTGGCCGCCGTGCGTCGGGCGCGAAAACCTTCGAGCCAGGTCACCAGTTCGGCGCGCACGCCAGTGGCCGATGGCTTGGGCTGAAGCGCAAGCCCGGCGATCAGCAGCGCGGCAACGTGCTTGCAGTCAACGCCGACCGGACACGTGCATTCCCCTTCCACCCACATGTCTTCGTCGATGTCGTGGAAATACGCACGCACGTCGTACGGACGCGAACGTGTGCCTTGCACCAGACCCGCTAAAGTATCCCCGTCGATCCAGCGGAGTTCCGAGACTGCGCTCGCATAGGAGCGGGCCTTGGACACCGTGAAGGAGTCCAGCCATGCTGCGATTTGCCTGGGGTCGTAGGAGACAGACATCGGCCGAGGGCTTCAGGTTGACAACGCGGGGAGCATTCTACGCGGGGAGGCTGCCGGCGGATATGGAAACGATCCAGTTCCGTCAAGCCCGAACGGTCTGGACATGCCGGCGTCGGTCAGAGGGGAGGGCGCCGAGTGGCGCAGCCAAGGCGTCGAGGCCCGGCGCAGGGTGATCAGGATGGAGGCGTACGGGCGCGACTGCCGCCAGCGATGTATCGCCCACTTGTGTCCAGTCGTGGTGACAGCGGTCCCACCAAGCGGCGTCTTCGCTGTCGCTGGCCACGGGTCGAGGGCGCGCCGGTATTGGGTCTGGACGATGACCATGGTGGCAGAACGAATCGAATTGCGATGCGGGCTGTGCACGCCTCCGCTACGATGATGCCATGCTTCGAGCATGGTGCCCACGAGGTGCGCGGCTGCGCAGGCTGGCCCAGTCCGCAGCCGGGGACTGCCTGACGCCGCTGGTCAGTGGTCACATTGGGGGATTGCGGCGTCAGCTCTCCTCTGGCCGGTGCACCGAGGCGAGCGAAAGACCAGATGCCGGCACAGCCGATCCAACAGCGTTGCGTACCGCATGCGGTTGGCCTACCGGAGCGTCCGGTTCAAGGCCGCCTTGTTCGAGCGCACGGGGCGGAACTCGGTAAACGTGTCACCGCTGGTGTCACCAATTCGCGGGAGGGCGGCAAGAATGCGATTCCTGTGCGAACTTCGAAAGCCTTCAAAACGTTGTTTCTACTCCAAATGTGCGCCATTAGCATCATGGCTTGGTGACGCGCCGGCTAGATCGGGAACCCCGCTTTTTCTACTTTATCAGCAGGTGATATAGTTAGGTATGAAACGAGACACGGCTATTGATACCCTGCTTGACCTGCATGGTTCGATCCTCGATCAAGGGGGCGGTTACTGGATCAAGCTCGAAGCCTGGCAAGTCGAAATATCGAAGGAGATTCCCCATGGCATCAGGTACTCCCTCACCCTGCATGAGCCGTATGGCAAGAGAATTCTTGGGTATGACAACGCGCATGCAGTGAAGCCGCCCAAGAAATTTAAGTATGCCGGACGCATTTTGGCTTATGACCACAAGCACAGGCACGTGTCGGATAAAGGGGTGCCCTACGAATTCAAGGATGCACAGCAACTGATGAACGACTTTTTCGCAGACGTTGACCGCGTTCTGTCGGAGGTGAAGAAGAGATGAAAACCATTGTGATTGGCATCATGCCGCAAGAGAAAATCCGTGAGCGCGTGTTGGCAATTGCGCGGGGTGAGTACAGGCCGAAGGCCAGCGAGCCTAAGATCTGGTTCACTTCCATGAAGTCGTTGGCCGAAGTGCTGAGCGACGACAATCGTGCTTTGTTGAGGGTCATCACCGAGACCAAGCCGGAATCCATCTCAGAACTCGCACAAGCTACGGGCCGCAAGCCCGGCAACCTATCGCGTACGCTGAAAACAATGTCCAACTATGGCATCGTCGACCTCAAACGTGAGAAGAACCATGTGCGCCCGGTCGCCAAAGCTACGGATTTCCGAATCCTTGCCGCTTAACGACCCCCTCAGAGCCGCTGCGTGTCGCAGGGGCGAAGTCGCTGCGACCGTCGTCTAGCACGCAGACCTCACCGTCCAAAATGCCTCCGTCGAGGAGATTGGCGGGGGGCATTCACCAATGGCTCAGTTCGACCGCGCCGGCGAGAGAAACCAGCCCGGATGAGCCTTCTTGCCGATAACGCTCCAGCAGCCGCCGGAATTGCCGATCCGTGATCTCCCAGCCGTTCGGCGGCCACGCCTGGCCGCAACTGACCATCCACGACCGCCTGGACGATCTGGAGCCTGTCTAACTCACGCATGCTTACTGTAATGACCTCGGTTCCCGCCATTCCCGGGCCTATGAGCATCTCTGCTCCACGCCGCTCGAACGTGACCAACCGTGCCAGTCGACTACGTATGCAGGCGAGTCGTTAGCCCGGTGACAGCTAATCCCTCCCAACAGACTGTTCCGGCATGTCCGAGCCGATCCCGGAGACAGTCGCAGGCTCCGCCATAAAGTGCTTTCTACGCCACAGAGCGCATAAGAATACTTATGTTAAATGGTTATCGTGTCTGGATCGTTCAAGCGTCCGACGGCTTAGACAATGGGCTCAGAAACGAACGGAACCATTCCGTGGTAAATGCGCCGGACTTTCAAGTGTGAAAGTTAAGATATGGCGAAGGACTACAGGTAGTTGCGGGCGGCGTCTATGGTTGCCCGGGATGGGGCGCGCCCTGTCCGCTCCGAAGAGTTCTCCGAGAGGCTTTATAGGCACATTGCCTCGCGTTGAACCACGACGCATGGAGCACAGAGATGGTGCTGCTATCAAATGACCATCAAAAAGAGCGTGTCTCGTAACACATTGATTTTATTGGTGTTTCCACTTTTAGGCGATCCTGCGCAGCAAAGTACGAAGCTAGTTGTCAAATAAGCTATGCCCAGTACGGCACATACTTCATGAACTTGCGGCCTGCAGTCTCATCGTACGGCCGAAGCATGCCACCCTCCACGGCCTCCTTGATCAGTCGCGACGCCGTCGCACTGTTCTGGACCGGAATGCCGAACCGATCTCGCAAACTCGCATTGGTCATATAGTCGCGCTGGACGTACCGAAGGCATGCATGCAGGTAGCAAGCACGCACTCGGTCGGATTTGTCCATTTTCGTAAGTTCTTTGTGCGCGAATAAGGTTGCCCGCGTATGGTCGGAAACTGTCGAGAACTCCGGAGCGGGCAGCTGGTAAGCCTCCGTGACCGACACTACCTTATCCACGCCGCTTCCCCGTTCCTCGCAGATGCCGAAGCGCCGCATGAGGGAAGCAAGCCCTTCGTTCCGCGAACGCGGGGGCGTATCCAGGAATCTCTCGACATTGATGAGTGGACTACCAGGATTTGTCACCTCCATCCGGTCCTTAAAGATCTCTATCATCGGCCCTGCTCCTCCCAAGCCAAAATCCTGATGGATGAGCGCGTTGGCCGCAAGCTCCCGCACTGCCAATTCCGGATACATGGGAACATCCTTTCGGATAGCCTTGCCGATGATCTCGTTGGACGGCAGCAAAGCATTGATGTAACCGATCAATCCCTCAAAGCCAGCCGCGTACCCCTTCGCACCAACCTGCTCGCGAAGGGTGCTGACGCGATCTCTGCCTTCGTAGGCGATTACCCGCACTGCTTTGCGCCGCAGTCCACTGAAGTCTTCCAGGCGCTTGGCGAACAAAATAGCGCCAAGGTTGGTGATGTCCCAAGATCCGCTATCGTTGCGCCGGATCAGGCTTTCCGCGGCCAAGCGCTCCAAGACCTGGGAGCGGTTTTCCGGCAATGGAATTCCTGCCAGATCGAAGTACGCCGGATAGTCGAGGAGAGACACAACCTCCTCGTCCGAAGCGTCGCGGCGAGCGACCATTGCCTCGAATGGTGTCTCGTCAAAGATGCGCCAGAGCTCGCGCTCTTTTTCCGGAAATTCCTTCAGCTTCTTCTTCAGCGACCCGATCCTGACAAATTCATTGTGCATGAACTGAACCGGATGCCGGTAAGCGCGACCAACTTCGAGTACGACAACGCGTTGACCATCAACTTCCACGGACTCGAAAGAGAATAGAATTTTCGGGCTGAGCAGGCGCAATAGCCAGTTCTCCAGCTCTTCGTTGCCCACCTTCGCGGCCTTGGGGTCGAACATCGTGCCGACGAGTTCATGACTGGCATCGTCGACTCCCCATATCAAATACCCGTGGGCACGGTTGGCCAGAGCCGCAGAATTCGACAATGCCGAGATGTACTCACCGATTTGCTCGTGGTCCACTCGATTGCGCTTGAACTCAAGCCACTCGGTCTCCGTTGGCAGCTTACAGAGTTCGCGAACGAGGCTCGCAGGCCTCTCTTGTGCGGATGGTAGGTTCATGCTGACGATGAAAGGGGTGCGCTTTGCCTGCGGCGCAGACTAGAATTTTACCCGACCGAAATCGTCCGCTCGCTATTGGCGCATGAGAGCCAGGACTTCCGGTGCCGTCTGGTCTCTACGAATCCGCGGACAGGGCGAGGTTCCCGGCTTCTTGGGCTTGTAGCTGCAAGCGGGAAAGGACGAACGGAACTCACCGTAGGGACCGGTTCGAAAGGCCAGAGCCCCTTGCTTGCACAGGGGCAGCTCCTCTCTCGGATGCCTACCGGCATTGGCCGCATTCGGGCGGCCTCGACGCTGCGCGGTCGCCATTGGGATCTGGATGGTGCAGCCATGGCAATAGCCCCTGGCCGCGGCTTAGCCCGCACGCCGAGGCCGCCAATATTGCGGCGGCCCTATCGCGCTCCCCCGCCAACCGACGAGTCAGAAATGGTAGGTGATCGCCCCTTCGACGTCGCTGATGGAGCGGTTGGCGATGAGCTTGGCGATGATGGACTCAACCTCGCGCTCGGCGATGGCGTGCACCTTAAACATGGCGTGGATGTGCTTCGCCAAGGTCACTCGTCGGCGCGGCCGGGCAACCTTCTGCGAGCGGGCCAGGATCTGGCGCGTGAGCTCGGCGTTCGGCTTGGCACTGCCCTTCTTGTCGTTGCCTGACTGGGGCTGCGCGGCCTTTTTGGCGGGCGTTTTCACGGAGGCCGCCTTGGCCGCCTTCGGAGGCGTGTGGGCCGCAGGCTTGGCGTTCGCGCTCGGCTTTGGGAAAGCCGCCGGAGCCGGCGTCGCGCGCGCGGGCTGTGCGGGCGTGGGGCTCGGCTGAGCCGGACCAGAGGCTTGACCCTCGGCGGCCCCCGTGTCCGCCGGGCTGGCCCGAAACGCCTCGGCGAGCGCGGTCACGCGCCGCGCAGGAATCCCAAGCTTCGTGCCGAGCCAGGTGAGCAGAGAATCGAAACCCCGGTCGTGGGAAAGCACGAACACGGGCCCTTTCTCGCCCTTCTCCACCATGCGGCCGATCTCGAAGGCAATGTGGAAGTCGAGCGCGTTGGGCCCGATTCCGCTTGAGCGAACCCACCGGGCGCGCTCGCCTAGCGCCTGCAGCCCCATCGCCACTTCGATGGGGACCTTCTTCTGGATCTCGCCAGCGAACACCACCAGACGCGAGCCACACAACTGGGAGAAGTCGATGTCCTGGACGCTCTCGAAGTCGACCAGCACGACGGCGTCGGCGCTCATCATCTAATCTCCCGTCGCATCCCAGCCGATTGCGTCGATGCCGCGTCCGCCAAGGTGACGCGCCAGTCGATCCTCTCCCGAATGACCCCCATAACTCATGCCTCCCGATGTTTTTGGTTTCGACACCAATTTAACCCAAGGTGCGAGGTGTGAAGAGAGTCTTCGAAAGCCGGAGCTTGCGCTCTGACGATAGTGGCCAACACTCGGTCGAGATCACCCTTGATCGGGAAGCAGAAATAGTAGCGGCGACTGAGGCAATGGCCGGTTGAATCTGCGGTCGTTCAGAGCCGGTCGAGCACCAGGCCGTCGCCGAGTTTGGCTGCCAGGGTCGTCAAATTCTGGCAGAACTTCCGTTTTTCCTCTGGCACCCCTGGCTGGGCGGCTAGATCACTACCCTGACCCCGCATGGCGACAAAGGTGTCGCCGAGCGTGTAGGACAGCCTCGGCTATCCCGCCGTGCTGCATAGCGCGAAACTGGTGCCATCGCAGCATATAGCGAGGGCATCATGAAAGACATCACCATTGTCACCAGCGCTGGGCCTCTCATCTCGCTGATTGCCGGCATCCTGATTCTTGTCATGCCGCGACTGCTCAACTACATCGTCGCCATCTACCTAATCGTCATCGGACTGCTCGGACTGTTTGGCGGACATCTGCACTGAGCGGATGCTGTGACCTGTGCAGTTTTGTGAGGCACCGGAATTCGCCGGACTGCGATCCCCAAGAAATCAATGATTTGACAGCTAATTCCGTCGCGGCTGGGCCGTCTCAGAACCGGAGTTACGTGGACTGCGGTGAAAAGAAGCGCGAATTAGCCCGCAGGCACAGAATCTGCATGAGAAACGGGGCCTGTCTAAGGTCTAACTAGTACCAGTTCCCCATCAGGAGCACCATGAAGCCTCACATCCAGCACTCCCACCACGCCTATCGTGCCGGTGACACCCATCATGGCAGCCGGTATTACCTGATTCTAGGGGCCTGCATTCTGGCATTCGGCCTGCTGTATGTCGCGTGGTCGCTTTGACCAGTGGGCCGGTCAGTGAATTGCCCGGACAACAGCCATAGTCGGGGCGCAAGTTGGCAGCCTGCGCCGTTAGGGTCGTGCCGTCACAACTTCGTTCGTCTTCAGTGTGAATAATTGGTCGGCGTCTGCCTGCGCCAAGGCGCGTTCAGAACGTGTCTGATCGCACTGATACGTCTCAATCCTTTCCTTGTTTGGAGCGGTCCGCAGTACCAGCGTGACGGCCCCTTTGTAGTGCTCACCCCATCCGTTGTTCCAGTGAAGGGTAAATGCTTTTCCACGAACAACATTTGCTTGCATAGCACCGGTTCCTATTGTCAGATGCGACGACGCCGAGAGGTCCGGCACACATGCTTGGCGATGGTTGGGCCGAGAGGGAGAACCTGTTCAGGTTCCCAATGACCTGTCGAGGCGATCCGTTGCAGTATCGCCTGGATAGCTGGTAGTCGGATGTCGGTTTGTTGGGTCGATTTCTCAACCTTAGATCGAACCCGCAGCGCCAGTATTTCTGCCACAACCAATCGCGTCATCGTAGGCGGCAACCGGATTGACGCCGTCCCAGACCAGTTCGTTCATCGGCACGTCATCGTCATAGGCGATGATCAGTACGCCGGGCGGGAAGATTCCGCTTGTCACCACCTCCACCCGTGGGACCACTCGATAGCTGACGTACATATCTCCCCTTCACCGTCTTGGCGGTGCTTGCACGCTCTTGGGCGCTTGTTGAGAAGAATACCTTTCATCCGACCTGAGCAGCATACGCATTTCGGGTTAGGGGAATTCACTGAGTAAGATTTACGTCAGAAAGTCAACTTCCGGCGTTAGAATCCTTCCTCTAAATTTTCGCAGCAGACCACCATCGACGTGAGAGGCAGTGAGGCACAAAACTATCAGGGAGACACGAATGCTGAGTCCGCATGAATTTGCAACGCTGAAGGTGGTCAACGATGCGCCTGAACAAATCGAGTTGGACCGTGCGGACCTTCACGCCCTGCTGGAACGTCACTATGTAACCGTGGAACTTCTGGCTTCTGGGCGGCAGCTACCTCGCGTCACGCCGCACGGCCATTCATTCCTGCAAGCCGTTGCGCGAATTCGCTGATTGCGGACCCGCGAAGCTGACGCAGCCAGCGCGTCGGATTCCCGGCAGACCGAACTTGATGCCAGCCAGTCCCCCGCCGACGCACGCCGTGGTGTCGGTATCGTGACCGAATAGGATCGCGGTTGGACGACATCTTCGAACGACGTTTCCTGCATTGCCATGTGCGTAGACCAGACCGCATCGATGCAGTATCCGGATCCGCGTGGCTAATCAGGTTTCGGGAAGCTGCGCAGCACATCCACTCCATGCAGAAAAACCTTGCGCTCTCGTTCACCAGGCCAGTCTTGGTAAATCTCGTCAAGACCGCGGTCTGCCCATGACCACGGATCGGGAAGCTTGCATAAGTAGCCCCTTGCGACCAAACAGTAGACGCACAGACCGCCAGTGACCGGGGATAGGCGTGAGTAGGCCGTGACTGAAGGCGAGCATCTCGGACCAGTTCTTCGTCGCTGCCGGTATGCCACATTGCAAGCGGCAAGGTGGCGGGTTCTGTGTGAGACCCTCGGCAGCAGTCGAAAGCAAAAAGCGGCGAACCCTGTTGGGAGCGCGGCTTTTCAAATAAATGGTGGCGAATCCGGGATTCAGACCACGGTCTACGCGCCGGCTAATCGGTAGTCGAGTGAAATATAGCGCACCTTTAACTCCGACTAATTCCGGCTTCATACAGCTTTTCGGGTCCGAGCGGCGTGGCGTTCCGTCTAGGTGACAACTGTATAAATATACAGTACTCTGGTGACAGGACTTGCCAATGCTCACCGTCGCCCCTGAAACCATCCATCCGTCACTTTGGGTCGCCTCACAACTGGCCCGGGACAACGCGCGCACCGCCTCGACGGGCTATACCGCGCTGGACAAGGAGTTGCCGGGCGGAGGATGGCCCATCGGCAGCCAGGTGGAACTCTTACTGCAGCAACCTGGCATCGGCGAACTCCGGCTGCTGCGCCCCACGCTCGTGGCCCGATCTGGACGTCCGATCGTGCTCCTGGCGCCGCCGCACGCCCCACAAGCCCTTTCATTGGTGAGCTGGGGAATATCGCCGGAGCGGCTGCTGTGGATTGATGCGCAACGGACTGCCGATGTCCTTTGGGCGGCCGAGCAGACCTTGCGGGCCGGGACTTGTGGCGCCTTGATTCTCTGGCAGTCCCACCTTCGCAACGACGCGCTACGGCGCCTGCACCTGGCCGCACAAACCTCGGACACGCTCTTCTTCGTGGTGCGCCCCGCTGCGTGCGCGCGGGATGCCTCGCCGTCACCGTTGCGCCTGGCCCTCGAGCCTGCCGTCGGCGGCGTCACCGTCAACTTCGTCAAGCGCCGCGGGCCGCAGCAAGAGACCCCTCTGCTCGTCGCGCTGGAACCGTCCCCCATTTTGTTGTATCGCCATGCTGCGCCTGTGGATCTGCCTACGCCTGCCGTCGCTCCCTCTCGAAGTCTTCCGGCCGACCTGGTCCACCACTGAACTGGCCGTTGCCGTCCTCGACAAGGAACGGGTCCATCTCGCTACGCCCCTGGCCCTGGCTGCGGGCGTCAAGCCGGGCATGCGCCGCGGCGGCGTGCAAACCATCGCGCCAGCCGCCATCCTGTTTGATCGCGATGCCGGCAAGGAAGAGGACGCACTGGCGAGAGTCACCATGGCGACGCTGCAGTTTTCGCCGAATGTCGCCGCTGCAGATGAAGCTGCGGTCCTGATCGACGTCAGCACCACGCTACGACTCTTCGGTGGCCCGCGCAAACTCCGCCGACGGATCATGGGGACCGTCCAGACGATGGGCTTCAGCACGATGGTCGGCAGCGCCCCGACGGCGCAGGGAGCGTGGCTGCTGGCGCGCACCGGCGGTGGCACCGCCTTGACTACGGCGTCGTTGCAACGCAGGATGGCCGGCCTGCCGATTCACGCCTTGCCCGCCGCGCGCAAGTTTGCCGACTGGTTCGAAGGCCTGGGCTGCCTGACGCTGGAGGACCTGCGCCGCCTGCCTCGCGCCGGTCTGCAGCGCCGCTGCGGCGCTGACTTCCTGGATGCCCTGGATCGCGCCTACGGGGAGGCCCCGGAAATCTTCGAGTGGGTCGAAGCTCCCCCAGCATTCGATGCGACGGTGGATCTGCCGGATCGCATCGAGAATGCCGAACAGACGCTGGCGTATGTTCGCGGCCTGTTGGTGCAGATGGTGGGTTGGTTGACCGCCCGGCACCTGGCCATCAAGCGGTTCCATGTGGCATTGCGCCACGAGCGCGGCCGCGCGGCCATCCCGCCGACGACGATCGAGATTGCGCTCGCCGAGCCCAACTGGCATGAGGAACATCTGATCCGCATCCTCAAGGAGCGGCTCGCCCTCGTTGTCGTCGAAGCCCCGATGATCGCCGTGGCCGTGTCCGCGATCGACACGGAGCCCATGGCACCGCCCACGGAGTCCCTCTTCCCGGAACCCGGCGGGACGCATGCCGATCACGCCCGGCTACTCGAGCTGCTCAGCGCGCGCCTCGGCGCCGACAGGGTTCGCCAGCCCTGCTTGCAGGCAGACTACCGCCCCGAGGTGGCCAACGCATGGCGACCGGCCACCGAGAAGCCTGCACGCGTGTCCCTGCCGGCAGCCCTGCCTCGACCAACCTGGCTGTTGGGCAAGCCGGTCCCGCTCATCGAGCGGGATCACCGGCCGTTCTACGGTTCGCCCCTGCATATCGTTTCGCCACCCGAGCGCATCGAAGCCGGCTGGTGGGGCGGCCAAGTGGTCACGCGCGATTACTTCGTGGCGCAAGGTAAGGACCACACCTGCTACTGGATCTTCCAGGAGCGGATGGGCAGCCGCGAAGGCGACGAATCGCGGTGGTACCTCCATGGTCTCTTCGGATAACCGCCATGGGCGAGATTCTCGCAACAGGCCTGCCCGACTATGCGGAACTGCATTGCCTGTCCAACTTCTCCTTTCTCACGGGTGCGTCCCGTCCGGAAGAGCTGGCGGAGCGCGCGGCGCAGTTGGGCTACCATGCGCTCGCGATCACGGACGAATGCTCGCTGGCTGGGATCGTGCGCGCGCATACGGAAGCGAAGAAGGCCGGCATGCGCCTGGTCGTGGGGGCCTCCTTCCACCTGCAGAATGCCGACGGCTCCCCTGCCCTGTCCGTTGTGGCCCTGGCTCGCAACCGGGAAGGCTACGGCAACCTCTGCGAGCTGATCACGCTGGCCCGCATGCGCGCCGCCAAGGGTTCGTATGTCCTGACGCCACGCGATCTCGCCGCGCCAGAGGCGCCCCACCAGCACCTCAAGGGCCTGCCCGACTGCCTCATCATCTTCACGCCGGATTACGGTGCCCCGGCGGACAGGCTGGACCTCCAGGCTGCGTGGGTGAGCGCGACCTTTGCCGGACGGGCCTGGATGGGGCTGAACCTGCTGTACCGTCCGCTGGACGACATCCATCGTGGCACCGTCGAGGCGGCGGCGGCCCGCCACCATCTGCGCGTCGTGGCCACCGGCTGCGTCACCATGCACGTGCGCTCGCGCAAACCGATGCTCGACGTGCTGACGGCGATCCGTGTTGGCCGTCCTGTTCCGGAGTGCGGCTACGACCTGGCACCGAATGCCGAGCAGCATCTGCGCTCGCGCCTGCGACTGGCCAACATCTACCCGCACCGCTACCTGACCGAAGCGGTCCACATCGCCAATCTCTGCCAATTCTCCCTGGATGAGTTGCGATACGAATACCCTGACGAGGTGGTTCCGGACGGCACCACACCGGCCGATTACCTGCGCACCGAAACCTATGCGGGGGCCCACCGCCGCTTCCCGGCTGGCATCCCACTTGCCGTGCAGCAGCAGATCGAGCATGAACTCGCGCTCGTCCGGGACATGGATTATGAGCGGTACTTTTTGACGGTGAGCGATATCGTGCGCTTTGCGCGCTCGAACGGGATCCTCTGTCAGGGTCGCGGCTCGGCGGCCAATTCCGCGATCTGCTACTGCCTGGGCATCACGGAGGTCGACCCCGCACGCGGTAATCTCCTGTTCGAGCGCTTCATTTCCAAGGAGCGCGGTGAGCCACCGGACATCGACGTCGACTTCGAGCACCAGCGACGCGAGGAGGTCATCCAGTACCTGTATCGCAAGTACGGGCGAGACCGGGCCGCGCTTGCCGCCGCGGTGACGACTTATCGCCCGCGCAGCGCCCTGCGCGACACCGGCAAGGCGCTCGGCGTCGATCCTGCGATTGTGGATCTGGTGGCCAAGTCGCATCACTGGTTCGACGGGAAAGCGGACCTGCTGAAGCGCTTCGCTGAAAGCGGCGTGGATGCGGAAGCCGAGTTGTCCCAACGATGGGCGCACATGGCCGTCTCGTTGTTGGGTTTCCCCCGCCACCTGTCGCAGCACACGGGCGGCTTCGTGTTGGCGCGAGGCAAGCTCTCGCGCCTCGTGCCCATCGAAAACGCCGCGATGGCAGACCGGAGCGTGATCCAGTGGGACAAGGACGATCTGGACGCCTTGGGTCTGCTCAAAGTCGACGTCCTGGCGCTCGGCATGCTGTCCGCCGTGCGACGCGCGCTCGACCTCGTTGCGGAACAGCGCGGCGAGGCCTTCGAGCTGCAGGACATTCCGGCGGAAGACCATGCAACTTACGAGATGATCTGCCGTGCCGATACCGTTTGCGTGTTCCAGATCGAGTCGCGTGCGCAGATGTCGATGCTGCCCCGCCTGCAGCCGCGCACGTTCTACGACCTGGTCATCGAGGTGGCGATCGTGCGACCCGGACCCGTCCAGGGCGGCATGGTGCACCCTTACCTGCGCCGGCGACAGGGCTTCGAGCCAGTCACCTATCCGAGTGCCGCGATGGAAAAAGCGCTGTCGCGCACGCTCGGCGTGCCGATCTTCCAGGAGCAGGTGATGCAGGTGGCCATGCTGGCCGCCGGCTTCTCGGCCGGGGAAGCCGACCAGCTACGGCGCGCTATGGCCGCGTGGAAGCGCAAGGGTGGCATCGACAAGTACTACGATCGGATCGTCTCGGGCATGCTCGAGCGCGGCTACGATCGCGAGTTTGCCGAAAGCATCTTCCGGCAGATCCAGGGGTTTGGTGAGTACGGCTTCCCGGAAAGCCATGCAGCCAGCTTTGCGCTGCTCGTCTACGCCAGCGCCTGGCTGAAATGCCATGAGCCCGAAGCCTTTCTCTGTGCGATGCTGAACAGTCAGCCCATGGGCTTCTACACGCCCTCGCAGCTGGTGCAGGATGCCAAGCGCCACGGCGTTACCGTATTGCCTGCCGATGTGGCGGTGAGCGGTTGGGATTCCGCACTCGAACCCTTCCACGCAGGCTCACGGCCGGCGGTGCGATTGGGCCTGTCCCTCCTACGCGGCATGCGTCGCGAGGCCGCGCAGCGCATCGAGGAGGCCCGCGCGATACGGCCGTTCGCCAGCACGGCAGAGCTGGCGCGTCGCGCCGCACTCGATCGGCACGACCTGCAGGTGCTGGCCAGCGGCAATGCGCTGGCGTCGATCACGGGCGGGCGCCGTCAAGCCCTGTGGCAGGCCGCCGCAGCGGTACCGGACAAGGACATGCTGCGTGCCACCGAGCTGGCCGAGGAGTCCGCCGAATTGGTGCCGGCAACCGAGGGCGAGGAGATCGTTGGCGACTACCGGGCGATGGGCCTGACACTGCGTCGCCACCCGCTTGCCTTGCTGCGCCCGATGCTATCCGCTCGACGTTTCGTGTCCGCCGCAGAGCTGGCGCAATACCAGCCGCGGCAAACCGCTCGTGCCGCAGGCCTGGTCACCGTGCGACAGCGCCCGAGCACCTCGAATGGCGTCATCTTCATGACGCTGGAGGATGAGACCGGTGTGGTCAACGTGATTGTCTGGCCAGGGGTCTTCGAACGCTTCCGCAAAGAAGTCCTCGGGGCGAGGATGGCCGGCATCTATGGTCAGTGGCAATGCGAGGGCGAGGTCCGTCACCTCATCGCTCAGCGCGTGGTGGATCTCTCGTCGATGCTCGGCCGGCTCGATACGGCCAGCCGGAATTTTTGCTGACAACGCAGTACCCTGCGGATGTTCCGGGGACGCCCAAGTGTCGTGATCGTGCATTGAAAAGCACCTTGATCCCTTGCATACTGTCTCGCAACGGAACCTACCGGACGGCAGTACCGCTTGGCCTATCGTGACGGGGGCGATTGGATGCTAGCTGATAGCGAAGTGCCGCAATACCCGAGGGGCGACCTGCGACGCATGCTTGCAGTCCTCGCCGCGATCGACGAGATCCCCGACGCGACCCTGGTCAAGGTGGCGGCGCGGAGCGGCATCGACAAGAAGACGGTGACAATGTTGGTTCGGCAAGCGGCTGAGCAGGCAGCGGTTCGTATCGAGAAGCTCGGTCCCGTTTATCGATTGACCGATTGGGGGCCGGTGCTCAAGAAGTCCGGTGCCAAAATAGCCTTGACTGGTGCGCTAGCCGCGCCAACGACGCAGCCATGACGGATCTCACGCGAAGGGGGCTGTGAACGCTTCGAGGGTCGCTGATCACTTTGCCAGGCCGTCAACATGCTGCGTTGAAGCGATCGCGCCGGGAGATTGGCGTCAATATCCATTGGCGATTCATGTCTCACGGGATGGGCGCTGGGCCGGCATAGTGGCGGTGTCCAAGCGGCCCGGCATCTCGAAATGTATCGTCTCCATAACGCGGCAACCGAGAACCGTCGACGTCATCATCTGGCGCGGCGCCGAACTGGCGACTTCGGTTCAAGCAGTCCGATCTGAATGACGGGAAGCCTGAAACTCTGCGATGAATTGGATCGCCTGTTCGCATTGTTCCAGCGACAATGCATGAATGCTTGGCGTTGCGACGGCCATACCAAGCGACGCAATGACCCATTTCATGGCTTTGCCGCGAGCCGCGAAAGCATTGACGCCGTCGCGCCGCATCTTTGCCGCGACCAAAGGCTCAAGCGCATCGTGCAGCTGGCTTTTGCGCTCGCGCAACGCCGCGTTGGCCAGTCGACCGAGGGGCGCGTTGTGCTTGCTGCGTGCCCGCACGCCGATCCAGGCCTGGCAGGCGGTGCAAATCCACACAGGTCCGTGATCTTCGAGATAAGGATACGTTTCATCGCCCGCGCGTGCCAAATTCGCCTTGGCGCCGCAGTCATCGCATACCGGCTGGGGAAGCACAGGAATTGGGCGGCCAACGCGCATGGTCTGACCTCTGCAGCGCAAGTTGAGAAGTGAGGAATTTTACGGGATGCGCTCGACGCTACGCGGCCAGACGGTGCTCGTAGAAGGGACGGCTGCGCTCTTCGAGAACGGCATCGAGTGCCGCTAAATTCTTCGGATCTGGGTGCAACCATGCGTCGACGCTTTCGCGCTGGATCGGAACGACGCATCGGTCGTGACCAGCGGCAGCCACTTCGGCCGGCGGTTCATCAGTGATTGCGGCGAACGAATAGAGGTCGGCTTCGCCCTCCCCTCCTTTTGTGCAGGACCACAGGCAGGCCACCAGCATGTCCTGCTGCGGCTCCGGACGGAACTCCAGAACCACGTTCTCTTCAACCTCGCCCGGCGCAAGATCGCGATGCTCCATCTTATGGCGCGCGACGTTCTCGTAGAAGGCATTGACGATCACGATGCCGTGCTTGTAGCCGTAGAGCTGGCGCCAGGCCTTCTTCAGATTGTCGCGTCGCGCATTGTAGGTCCCGGGCTTCTGCCGTTCCATTGCCGCAGTCCAGCCTGGCAGGCGGCATTGATAGCGCATCGGAATGACGGTGAACTGGCCATCCTCAACGACGAGCACGGGCGCGTAGTGTCCTGGAAATATCCGCGAATCGCGAGGCAGCAACTCTGTGCGCTGCAGGTCGGCGAGGTTGCGCTGGGCGCGAGAAGTTTTGTCGGTGGCGATGCGCTGGTCGTTCTCCGCCTTCTTCGTCGGCTTGGTGGCCAGCGTGCGCTCGGCAGTCGTCAGACGCGTCTTCTGCTGGAACAGCTCTGCCTCAAAGACGCCAGCCTGCTCTTGTTCTGCTGCGGCGATCAGGTCCGCAATGGCACACTCACCCTCGTTGGTCGGCGCCTCGAATGCCGCACGCATGGCCCTGGGTAGCTTCGACCAGCCTCCATCACGTCGCTTTTCCCAGAAAAGATCGATAAAGCGCTCAAGGCTGATGAGTGCGCCGAAGTCGCGCACGTACTTGCGGTAGCTGGCCTGGATCTGCGCCGAATAGCACATGTTGGTTTCCTCCAGTAATCCTGTAGCGGCTCGGGATGCTGCCCTCCCCCAATTCTACGGTCATCCGAATCAATGCAGCAAAAAGCGGCGTCTGTTGCACGCGGCTTGTCGGACGCCGCCGGATAGCGGAGTGGTCGCGAAGCGCCGACGCTGACAGCATTCAGAGACAAGTTAGGAGATGAACATGCCAGGCAAGAACATCCACGTCGTACCCGCTGGCGACGGCTGGGCGATTGAGCATGAGGGCGGCGGCCAGCGCCAGGAATTTAAGCGGCAGGAAGACGCGATCGCGGCTGGCACGGCGAAAGCGCAGCAGGAACAGGTCGAATTGCTGATCCACGGCCGGGACGGGCAGATTCGGGAGCGCAATTCCTTCGGCCACGATCCGCGCGACATCAAGGGCTAGCCGGCGTGCGGCTGACAAGGGACCGTTCATTCGATGGCCACAACCCACGCGAGGCGCAGAACCAAGCGCGGCGAGACGGAGCCATCGCCGCCGCTTGAGCGCTATGAGAAGAAGCGCGATTTCAGCATCACCCCTGAGCCAGCGGGACGGAAAGCGCGGCGAAAGAAGCCAGCACGCTTGAGCTTCGTCATCCAGAAGCATTGGGCTCGCCGACTGCACTACGACTTTCGGTTGGAGCTCGATGGCGTGCTGCTCAGCTGGGCCGTGCCAAAGGGACCGAGCTACGATCCTGCGGAAAAACGTATCGCCATCCATGTCGAAGACCACCCGCTCGACTATGCCGCATTCGAAGGCGAAATCCCGCCCAAGCAATACGGCGCCGGATCGGTGATTGTTTGGGACCGCGGCACCTGGGTACCGGTCGGCGATCCCCGCGAAGGCATGGCCGCGGGCAAGCTACTCTTCGATCTCCACGGCGAAAAGCTTGCCGGCCGCTGGGAACTGGTGCGCATCGCCAAGCCCGGCGACAAATCCGAGCAGTGGATCCTGTTCAAGAAACGCGACGCGTGGGCGCGCACGTTGTCGGAATTCGATGTGCTGACGGCGCTGCCGGACAGCGTCATCGCCAAGCCCTTGGGCGCGCTCAATGCAGAGGATGGCGACAAGGAATCTGTCGCGGTCCTCGACGAGGATCCCGCCACCGCCGTCAAGCGCGCGCCCCGTGCCCCGCTGCCCGCAAAGCTCGCCCCGCAACTGGCCACGCTGTCGCCAACACTTCCCGCCGGCACCGGCTGGATCATCGAGAACAAGTTCGACGGCTACCGGATCCTGGCCAGGATCTCCGACGCCGGGGTCACGCTCTTTACCCGAAATGGGCATGACTGGACCCGGAAGCTGGCTTCGCTGGCGGCGGAGATCGAGAAGCTGGACATCTCGGAAGGCTGGCTGGACGGCGAGATTGTCGTGCTGCGCGACGGCGTGCCGGATTTCAACGCCTTGCAGAATGCCATTGACGGCCATCGCAATGACGCCATCGTCTACTTCGCCTTCGACCTGCCCTACTTGGAAGGCCGCGATCTGCGCAGCTTGCCGCTGGTGCAGCGCCGGGCCCAACTGGCCGCGCTGGTCGCGGAGCGCACGGAGCGCGTTCGCTTCAGCGAAGCCTTCGACGCGCCGGCGACCCAGATGTTTCAGGCGGCGTGCCAGCTCGGCCTGGAAGGCTTGATGTTCAAGCGCGCAGATTCGCCCTATGTCTCGGCACGTACGCAGAGCTGGCTGAAGGCGAAGTGCAAGCTGCGTCAGGAGTTCGTCATTGGTGGCTATTCCGATCGCGAAGGCTCCCGTACTGAGGTCGGCAGACTCTATCTTGGCGTCTACGCCGACGGCGAACTGCGTTACACCGGCGGCGTCGGTACGGGCTGGGACAGCGCCGCGGCGACGGACCTGCGCAAGCGGCTCGTGAAACTGCAAGTGGACAAAAGCCCATTTTCGACGGAAGCCCGAGCGAGCCGTCGATGGGGAGGCCGCCGCGCCACCGCTGTGCAATGGGTTAAGCCGACGCTGGTCGCCGAAGTGGAATTCTCCGAGTGGACGCCCGAAGGCCATGTTCGCCACGCCTCGTTCAAGGGCCTGCGCACCGACCATGCCGCGAAGTCGATCCGGCGCGAAGCGGTTCAGACCGCCGTGACACCCCACGGCATGGCCGCGATCAAGGTCACGAATCCCGAACGCGTGATCGACAAGACCGAGGGCATCACCAAAGTCGAACTGGTGCGCTACTACGAGAGCATCGCGATGCTGATGCTGCCCCATCTGAAGGACCGCCCGCTATCGCTGGTGCGCGCCCCGGAGGGCATCGATGCCCCGACGTTCTTCCAAAAGCATGCCGAAACCGCGATGCCGGGGCTGACCGAGCGGCCGGCGTCCCTATGGCCGGGACATGCCGCGCTGCTGACGGCCGACTCGGCCGAAGCGATTGTCGCGGCCGCCCAGATGAATGTGGTGGAGTTTCACACCTGGAACTCCACTGCCCGCGACATCGACCATCCTGACCGGGTCATCTTCGACCTCGATCCCGGCGCAGGCGTCGCTTGGGAGACGATGCTCGAGGCCGCCATGTTGGTGCACGCGCTGCTGGACGAACTGGGCCTGCAGTCGTGGCTGAAGACGAGCGGCGGCAAGGGGCTACACGTCGTCGTGCCGCTGGCACCGCAGCATTCCTACGATGAGGTGAAAGCCTTCTCGCGGGCTGCAGTTCAGCATCTGGCCGCCACCCTGCCCCAGCGCTTCACCGCACGTTCCGGCGCCACCAACCGCAAGGGAAAGATCTTCGTCGACTACCTGCGCAATGGCTTCTCGCAAACCACCGCCGCCGCGTTCTCAGCGCGTGCCCGGCCCGGACTTGGGGTCTCAATGCCTGTGTCGTGGGAGCAGTTGCCGAAACTCAAGAGTGGCGGGCAATGGACGATCCGGGATGCCCGTGAATATCTGAGCTTCCAGGTCGCGGACCCATGGTCGTCCTATTGGGAAACCCCACAGATGTTGACCGACGCGATCGAACGGCTAAGTTAAGCCACGGCGCATCCAGAGCGGCGTACCGTCAATGACGTGGCGCTTTTTTCATGATTGCCAGGGAGCCCAATTTGAATGAATGTCCAAAAAAGGCACCAGAGAGCCAACTTTCGGAAACAGGGTGCGCCTCATGGTGGCCGGTCTACCAAGTTGCGAGACTAACCGCTGGTTCTTCCGGATGATGCCGATCTCTTCGTCACTGATGGCCAATAGCTCGCTCACGGTTTTGGCGATCGCGCCCCGTAACGACCTCGCGCATTTGCGCACGACGAAGCGGTGCAAGCTGCGCTCGCAAAATGGCAGTCCTTTGTTACCCGGATATCCCTGAATGATCACCAATTTGCCTGATCAGGAGTCTGTCGAATGCATAACCGCGACTGCGCCTGGCGCAAGGTGACCACCCTTAA
>NZ_JALHRX010000032.1 GCF_023952475.1 Cupriavidus sp. WGlv3 | reverse complement strand
GCCTATGCTCTGCGCCCCAACCAACTGGGCTCAACCTTTGCGAAATCTTGCCGACTAACCATCCTTAACGCCAGTGTCGGAACCTCCCGTTCGGCGAGCCTTGACTTCGGCACGATGTCGCTAATCTGGAATCAAGCGGCTCGAATCCAGCCGCGATCCCATTGCCTCATCTCACCGCGGAGAAATGGTGTTCGCGCAAGCGTTGGCGCCTGCTAGCAGACTTCGTGACACCACTTTTGCTCCGAACAGAGCATCTGCTGTCCGTGCTGGCTTGGCAGTAGCAGCAACAGCGAAGACTGCGGGACAGGCCGGCAATAGGCAATGACATCTCTCCTGCTATATCGGAAGAATTCGTGAAGACGAGAAAATGGTTTGCGTTGCTGTTGCTGGCGCTCATTGGCAATGAGGAAGCTTGGGCAAGCGGAAGTGTTCCGTCGGCTGCTCCTGGCCCGGCAGAAGTTCCCTCCCTTGCGCTGCGGACCAGCGTGCCGGAGCCATCCTACGCAAAGAGTTCGGGACAGCTCGCGCTCTTCAACGGTGTCAACGCCTTGCGCCGGAAGCTCGGCGTCGGTCTTCTCATGCAAGACCCCGCGCTCGACACCGCCGCCCAGGCACATGCTGTCTATCTCAGCGCGCACAGCGTGGCACAGCATGACCAATCCGTAGGCTCTCTGCATTTCTACGCAACCACGCCTCTGCTACGAGCCAGAAGGGCCGGTGTCGGCGACACCCAATGGGTGGCCGAAATCGTGGGCGCAGCCAGAGGCCCCGATGATAGCGAGATCGGCGCAGGCTGCATCGATCAGTGGTACCACACCGTCTACCACTTGCAGTCGCTCGTCACGAACCAGGAATCCATGGGAATTGGATTCAGTGATACTGGTGCCTTGGGCCTGAATCACTGCGTCGTGGACTTCGGCACGAACACTGCAACACAACCAGGCCCGACACCCAACGGTGTGCCCTATGGAGGAGGCCAGCAGATCGATGCTGAAATCTTCGTCACTGTGCCAGCAGACGGCGACACCGACGTGCGACCCGGTTTCAACTTCGCCGGCGAGTCGCCGAATCCTGCGCCGGATCTGCCGGCGCCAGGCCGCCCCCTGATGATTTACGCGAATGGTGCGCTCGCGGAGGTGCTGTCCGTAGAAGCCTTCAAACTCGTTGACGGCAACGGCGCGGAGCTGCCTGCGCGCGTTTTGGTGTCCCCGGCGGCGAAGGCGGATGGCTCGAATGGTATGGCAGACGAATACCTCCGGAACAACGCGGCCTTCCTGGTCCCGCTCGCGCCACTGGCGGACCGCGAGGCCTACACGGCTTCGTTTTCTGGCACTCGGGCCGGCAAGCCGGTGAGTATCTCCTGGACCTTCAGGACTGCTACGCCGGGAGCCTCCACTTTCCGATAGCCCAAGCGCGCCGACGACCCCGCCGGACGGTTTCGCGGGGCAGGCCTCGAAACACATACAACGGAGATTCAACGATGGAATGGATAACGATCGCGGTCTTTCTGGTTTTGCCAGCTTACCTGGCGTTCAAGTGGGCAAGACAGGAGGGGCGTTGGCCTGGCCATGGGCGATTGCCTCCTTCATGTTCTCGTACTTCGCCTTGATCGCCTTTGCGCTGACGCGCAAAGGCCTGCCGACGGTGAGCGAATATGCGCGGAAGTATCCAGCATGCGTGACCGAGCGCGGCATGTCTTGCTATCGGTGCGGATCCAGAAGCATCCGCCTCTGGCGCGAGCAGCCGTTCATTGCCGCGCATCAGTGGCACATCTGCAATAGCTGCGGCACATCGCTCTACCGATCGCGGTGACGTGCACTTGACGCGGTCTTCGGGTCCGCCAGCCGTAACGATTACCAGGACACCCCTCTTTCCGGGGGGTCAAGTTTGGCTCCAATTCGTCGACTAGATGCTGATCGCCTTCGTGTATTCTCACGTCCGGCCGGGGATTGCGGGCACTTGACTTCGCGCGCCGATAGGTAAGCTAAAAGTAACGGTCGATCCCCGGCCGGTCAAAGTCAGAGGAAGAAAAGCATGCAAAACTCCAAACTCGCTCTCTCGGTTCTGGCCACTGCCATGGCGCTCGCTCTTGCCGCATGCGGCGGTGGTGGCGGTGACGATGGTGGATCCAAGAATCCCACCACGCCGCCTACAACTCCGACGACGCCGCCGCAGGAGCCGACGTCGGTGCCGCCGGCGACCACAGCTCCGGTATCGACGTATCCGAACGGAGATCAGCGGCTTGCGGCCTATGATGCTTTGAACTCACTCCGCCTGAAGATCGGCGTCGGCGCGCTTAAGCAAGACGACAAGCTCGACATCGCCGCCGATAACCATCTGGCTTACATGAAGGCAAATAGCGCTACAGGCCATTTGGAAGTAGCCGGAAATGCTGGCTTCACTGGTGCGAATCCCTATGATCAAGTGGTTGCAGCGGGCGGGTCGGAGGATCAATGGATTGGCCAAGCTGTGTCTAGCGGGGCGCCCGACGCGGAGAGCTGCCTCGCGGGCTTTAAGCGGTCTGTCTACCATTTACAAGCCATCACCAGCAATCAAGAGACGGTCGGTCTTTCGGTGCGCGACAACCGCTGCGTCATCAACTTTGGCATAGTCACCGGCGCCAAGGGTGGCGGTTATGGTCTCGCGCAATGGGGTGGTCAGCAGCTCGCTGCGAATGCCGTGGCATACTACCCTGCTGACAACGACTCCATATTCGGAACTTTCTACCCAGCTACGGAAAACCCCAATCCGGCGTCGGATCTTGCCAGTGCTGGACATCCGATCATGTTCCGGATGGCGGCACCGTCGTCCTCCAACGTTTTGACCGTATCCAGCTTCACGCTGACTGGCCCTGGCGGAGCAGCGGTTCCGGTACGAGTGCTGGTTCCGGCTAATGCAAAGGCCGGTTCCGTCGCCAGCGCGATCGAGAACACGAGCCTCTACGCTGGCGTGGTGTTCATGCTCCCGACGCAACCCCTCACAGGGGGCACCCACACAGCAACATTCGCAGGTGCTCGCAATGGTGTTGCTATCAGCAAGTCCTGGAGCTTTACGGCGTTCTGAGCAACATGTTACCCCTCTAAAAACAAAGAACCCCGCAACGACGGGGTTCTTTGTCTGTTCAGCCCTGGGATCTCAATACTTGCAAACCTCGTAGTAGCTGGTGCCCGGGTAATTCCCGTTGCCAGGTGTTGACGTCTTAGTGGCACCAGCGTAATAGCCGCGCGACTGCATATCAACCTGGATAAGCGGCCACATCGCCGAGGGATCATGCACAATGGGTCCGGCATCCCAGGAACTCCAAGTGCGCGCAACCGTGGGGTTGTTGGCGACGCCATCATAAACGGAGTATCCATATCCGTCGCATCCACCATCCGCACTGCAGTTACCGCCCGGCCCAATCGCGATCATGAATTTCCAAAACTCGTAGCGACACACTAATGTTGGAGGGGGCGGCGGCGGCGGGGGCGGCGGGGGATCATCGACCTTGCAGTACGGCAATCTACCTGGCTCCCGATACCAGTGGTGCCCTTGCCTACAGTCTGCCACGGTCATCGGCGGTGCCGGAAACGAGTACAACTGTGCGTTGGCTGCCGAGAAATCAGCTGCGAGAATGCATGCCCAAAGAATTCTTTTCATCAATCAATCCCGGTCCTAGAAGGTGCATCCAGTTGTAACGGTGCCCACGAGTCGCCCCCCGAGCGCCCCAGTATCGTTGCCGCTGTACCATGCGGCAGGAGAGATTGCGCTTGCTTGCGCATACCATGTAGTACCCCAGTCGTTCATGGAGAAGTACGTGCCCTGAATCGGCGGCATCACATTGCCAGTGATGTTGACCATTTCCTGCTTCGGGGTGTACAACGCCCATGCGGTACCACCCGGGCAGTTGTCCTTCGAGAACGTCATACCGTCTGTAACGTTCTCAATTTTCCGAGTAACGGTCATATTGCCCAGCGCGTTGTTGAGCGCGATATACCTGTTGCTCTTGCAGATGAATCCAACATTGGTCGCGCTGGTCGCTATCTGACCATTGTTCCCACACCACAGCCCTTCATAGATGTTTGCCACGGCCGTGCCTACCGCTTGCCAGATGCCGCCGGCACAGATCACATGCCCGGTGCCAGTGGTGCTTCGGCGGGTCGACGTTTCGACGCCGCACGCAGTACCTGGCGCACCGGTACTTGTTAGATAGGTATCGCCACCACTGGTTAAGGCAGTCGTTGCCGTGACCCGAGCGGCATTGCTGACGTCGTTGCCTGCCATGTCGATCGACGTCTGCATCCGATTGAGTTCCGGATGGCCCGGAACCTGCACCCGATATAGATAGCCGTTGTTGGCCTGCGCGCCGGTAAAGGCGAGCAAAGACGCGAGCCGGCCGCTGCCCGGGTTCGCGTAGTTGTCAAGCGGCACCTGCCACGCGCCGTATGCCCCATAGGCGCGGGTTGCCACCATCGTCGGATCGCCGTTTTGTCCGGCGTAGGGTACGAAGCCCCCTTGCGCACCCGCCTGCGCAGCGATCTGCACGAGCTGGCGGGTGTCGGTGATCGGCCGCCCGCCCTGCGACGTGACGAGCGCCTGCAAGTTGTTTGGCGTCGGCTGCAGAACCTGAAGCAGCCAGGTCTGGCCGAACACATTGGTCGCCGAGAACCCGGCTGGCAGATAGCCGCCGTTGATGAGCATGGCCGGCGTAACGTTGACAGGCACGCTTGCAGTTGCCTGAGCAACCAGCGTGGCGGATTCGTCCTGCACGAACTGCAGGGCGGCCTTGTCGAAGACAAGCATCTGGCTCGCCGCGGCGGCGGTCTGCACGTTCGTCACGCCGGCCTTTGCCCACGTCGCGAAGCCGGCAAGGCTCAGCATCGAGAGCATCAGCGCGACGAGATATCCGAGGATGGCTTCCATGCGTTTCTCAGGTGTTCAACTGGACCCAATTGACCAGCGCCCCAACGGGAATGGTCGCCGGCACGCTGTAGGCGATGCCGGTAGCAAGATTGACGGCCGTGCCCTGACTGCGGACCCGGAACCACGCGAGACTGCCCGCTGTGCTGCTGAGCAGCGCGCCGCTTGCGCCTGATGACACGCGCACGTATCCGTAGACGTCGCGCCCGCCGCCCGGATTGGCGACGGCCATGCAGCCGGCACCAGCCGGCGCCACCATCCCTGACGGCAGCACTGGCGTCACGCTCGCACCGACCAGCCCCGGTGTTGCACCGGCGGTCGACACACAGGCCGAGCCGTATGCTTGCGCCTGCTGCGCTGTGACCGTCGCTACAGATTCCATACGGCCAGCCACGCCGGCCCCAGGTGCTGCTTCTGATAGTTGCCGGCTTTGGGCAACAATCCCCAGACAGAACAGGACGGTCGCGATCGGCAGGATGAGATAGCCCATGCCCTTCTCCTCAGACTTTGGTGGCCGCGTGGAATCTCACTGGAAAGTCAGTGTGAAGCTCGCGGTCGCGCTGCATGCGGCGCCGGCGGTGGCCTGGTCTGGCAGGTTCGCCTGCGTGAAGGTCGTGGTCCCAACGGCCAATGAAACGAAATCGCGGAGGGAGGTCGCGGTGCTCACGCACTGCTTGGCTGTCTGAGCACCGCCGCCACCGAACCGGATCACGCCTTGCGAGCCGCTGTTTGCGGCCGACAAGGTCACGGCATTTCCCCACGTGTCGACCAGGGTCGTGCCGCGCACCATGTCCGTCGGAAACATGCCGCCGGTGATCATCGCCGGGATGTTGGCCGTGGTGAAGTTCGTGTAGCCGTTATTCCCCTGCGAGAATCCAGCGCGGGCATTCGTAATCAGTTGCGCGATGTTGGTGGCGACCACGCCAGCCTTGTGGCTCTGGAAACCGTTGTAGCCCGCGTATGCGATGCCCACCAGTGCCAGCAGGCCCAAGACGATGGCGACGATGCGCCCGAGAATCCCATCCATGTCATTTCCCTAAAGTCCACGTCCTGATTTCATCGCCTTCCACCGTGGACGTGATGCCGGTGGAAATTCCGCCTCGTCGCTGTGATCGCTTTGCCTGCTTACTGGAAGGTCAGCGTGAAGGTCGCTGTGGCGCTACAGGCAGCGCCGGCGGTGGCCTGGTCAGGCAAGTTGGTCTGGTTGAACGTGGTCGAGCCGACCGCCAACGTCACGTAGTCCTTCAGGCCCAGTGCTGTGCTCACGCATTGTTTTGCCGTTTGCGCATTGCCGCCGCCGAAGGTAATGACACCCTGGGACCCGTTGTTGGCAGCGGCCAGCGTGACTGCATTGCCCCAGGGGTCGACGAGTGCCGTGCCGCGCACCATGTCCGAGGGGAACATACCGCCAGTAATCATCGAAGCGATATTGGCGGTAGTGAAATTGGTATAGCCGTTGTTCCCCTGCGAGAACCCTGCTCGCGCATTCGTGATCAGCTGCGTGATATTGGTTGCGACCACGCCGGCCTTGTGGCTCTGAAAGCCGTTGTACCCGGCATAGGCGATGCCAACGAGAGCCAGCAGACCCAACACGATGGCGACGATACGCCCAAGAATTCCGTCCATGTGATACTCCTTGTGAGATTGCGAAAGCGATTGTCAGAGCTTGCCCATGGAAGATGTGAGGATCTCCGAGAGCGAGTTGGAGCCGAGCTGCAGAACAACGAAGGCGAGGAACATCAGTCCGGTGAAGGTCGCCGACATCACCATCCCCTTCGCAAGCAGTTGCCGCTCGATGACTTCGGCGTTCTGCCGCACGGCCACCGTGATCTTCTCGGTGAAGTCGTCAAAGCCGGCATACGCGCCGATTTCATCGATCAGATCCAGCGAAGGGAAGCCGTTCCCGGTCTGCCGCATGGCTTCGGCGAGGTCCAGGCCATCGGCCAGGCCGAGTCGAATCGGCCTCAGGCGTGAGGCCAGCCATGGCGATGCCGTGCCGATCTGGCCTTCCAGCGCTGCGATGTCAGGCACTTTCGCCCGCAGCAGCGCGACGAACGACATCAGCCAGCTGAATCCGGTGATCTCTCGGTACACCGTGAACGGAAACACATGCTGGTCAAAGAATCGCCTGCCCGGCCCAGCCCACCTCGGCAACGCCCACCAGCTCCAGACTGCGTAGGCACCGAGGCTCCCGAAGATGACCGGCGCCGGCCATCCCACAGCCAACTGGCCCATTCCGTACATGGCATATGCCCAGCCCGTCCACTTATCGATCGGCAGCACATCGGTGAACTGCGGCACGATGTAGCCGCCGATCAGCAGCAGGACGACATACAGCGTGACTAGGTACACGGCCGGCGCGAAAAAACTGGCCTGCAGTTTCTGCCGCAGACGCGTCGTCAGTTCGCGCACATCCAGCACCAGCCGCATAGCGTCCGGCAACTGCCCGGCCTTCTCGCCGGCGTCCAGCACGCTGCGCTCCAGATCACTGAGGCTCGTACCCATCGCCGCCATCAGCGTCTTGCCATCGCGCACCTGCCGACCGACCTCGTGCGCCGCCTCAGCGGCGCGCTTGCGGCCTCGCCGTGCTTGCCGCTCCCGGAAGTCCTCAATGACCTGGGCGAGAGTCAGCCCATTCTCCAACTGGCTCGATGCCTGTTGATACAGGCGCCGGCGCATCGTCCAAGACAGCCCGTTCATAGTTGATCCCTCATCGGAATGGCGTCTACGCTTCGCTCCGCATCGACAGGGCTCAGGCGTCCCGCCAGCACAAGGTCCATCGCGTGCGCGATCATGGGCTTGTCCGAACCCTCCCGGCGCCGATGATTGCGCCGCGCTGCCAATACGCCGTCGTTGATGCAATCCTGCATAAGCTGCTCGCTGGTCACGACAACTTCAGCTACCGCCTGTTGACCAATGATGGCTTCGCCGTGGCAGTGACCGCAGCCCGCGCCGCGCACTCGGACTTCCGAGAGATCGCCCCAGGTTCGCATCGCACTGAGCATGTAATCCGGCAGTGGTTCTGGGGCCCTGTCCAGCTCCACAGAGCATTTCGGACACAGCAGTGGCACAATCCGCTGCGCAATGAGGCCGATGATCTGGTTGTGATTGGCGATCACCTCCATCGCCAGGCGAACATGGTCCAGCATCACCAGCCGCGAGAACGTCTCGAACGGGTCGGTCACGTGCAGCGTGGTGAGCACCTGGTGGCCGGTCGCCGCCGCCTGCAGTGTCGCGATCGCTTCCTCGACACCGCGGATTTCGCCCAACAGCACCGCATCCGGGTCCATCCGCAACGTCATGCGCAACATCTCCGGGAACCGCTCGCTTTCCGTGGTGAGCTGGATCGCCCAGTCCATCGGATATTCGGTGGGATTCTCGATCGTGATGAGCCGCTTCTCCGGGAAGAGGCGTGCCTGATGCCGTGTGCATTCGAAGAGCGTCGTGGTCTTGCCGCTCCCGGTCGGGCCGGTCACGACGATCACGCCCATGGGCCGGCGCAGCAGCTGCGAGATGAGGTCCACCTGCAGCGGCGTGTAGCCCATCTGGCCGAGCTTGAATTCGCCGCCAGGCGCTTTCGGCGAGCGCAGATCGAGTCGTTTCGCCGCGTCGACCGCGTCCGCCTTCAGCGCGCCCTCATGGTGCTCCCGGTATTGCAGCCGCGCCACGAGGAAGCCGCCACCACTCTCCACCGGGTAAGCGGGCCCACGCACGATCCGCACGCTCGAAAGCCCGGTGCCCGGCAGCGCGTCGCCGGCGATCTGCGCGTCTTGCACGTCCAGCGGGTTATAGGTCGCGGCCTTCACCGTGGCGAGGCCCGTGTACATCGCGCGGATCAGGCGTTCACCCTCCTCGCGGCGCATCGATAGCGCGGAGACCGTGCGCAGATCTCCCTTGATCCGCACCTGAATCTCGGTGTGGTGCTCGCGAACCAGGATGTGAATGTCCGAGGCGATCAGCACAGCGCAATCCGCGATCAGCCGGCGCGCGAGGGTCAGGGTCTGCAGGTCCGTATCCTGCAGTTGACCGGAACCGCGCTGCTGGCGCAACACGGCAAGCTCCTGCGCGGACACCTTGCGCAGTTGGGGCGCCGCACCGCTGCGCCGCAGCTTGGCTTCCCAGGTCAGAAGCCGCGGCGTGCCGAAATGCCGGGCATCCACATAAATATCGCAACCGTGCACAGCCAGCACCTGCTGCACGTTGTCATCGGTCAGGCCAAGCTCCTTGGCGACATCTTCCACATGCAGGCCGCTTTCCGCGGCGCGCTGGCGAAGCGCCGATGCCTGCTCGGCAGTCAGATGGTTCAGGTTGAAGGCGACACGGTCGAAGGTGGCGGGCAGGTTGCGCGGGTATAGGATATGCGGCTCAAGCACCTCGGGAGGCTTCGGCAACGCCAGGGCATCGGACTTCACAGACGGCTCGGCGCGCGCCGCCAGTGCGGCGCCCCCTGTCGAGGCGTTGCGTGGACTGCGCCACAGGCGCGATAGGGTCTTGACCATCATTGACTCCCAGCGGGCGGCACTGCACCGTCCCGCATTGCGTACAGTTTTCCGGTGCCCTTCCATAACTGGGCAGCTGCTTCGTAGCTGACTTCGGTCAGCCGCAGGCCTGCCACGTCATCCAGTCCCTCGCCCACACCCAGCCACGGCGGCGCGCCAAAGCCGATGTCCGCGGTCATGGCGAGCCACGGATCGACCGGGGTGTTGCCGTCTGCCGGCAGCAGCGCGGGCGGCGAGGTCAACTGCAAGCTCACGCCGTTACCCTGTGCGTACGTCCACATCGACCGCTGCGCGGCGGCTGTCGCACTGACTGCGCGCGGGGAAGGCAGGAATGCCGCCGGCGCATTCGCCGTCGCCGTCGCTTGATTGCCGTCCGTGGAAAGCGCTCCGGGAGCATTGGCAGCCAAGCCGCCATCGCGCTTCCACGTGGTTTCGATCGTCAGGGCGGTCGACGTGGCCGGCTTGCAGCGCCAGCTGGCAAGCGTCCAGCCGGCCTCCGCAAGGACCTGCCGGTCCCAGGCGCGGCGACAGGCCTGCAGGAAGGCGGTCGGCATCGCCTCCTCGACCCAGGGTATGGCCCGCTGCCTTGCGGCCTCATTGGCGAGCTGCGCGGCGGCAACCGCGCGCTGTCGCATCAACTGCGCCTCACGCTCAGCGGCTTGCTGTTGGTCGTACCAGTACCAGCCTCCGACGAGAAGCGCCACGACGCCGATTGCCGCTGCCACCGCATAGGAGGTCGACTTCCAAGGTCCAGTCAGCACGTCCCGCATAGGCGACACGCCCTTTGCAGCCCGCGCCATGTTGGCGAGATCCCGTATCGTCCCTTCTACCTCCGTCCATTCCCCAAGGGCGCGATGCCGCTCCCGGATCGGTGCCAGTTCCTCCAGGGTGCCCACCCGGTCGCCACCGGCAATGACGGCGTGGCCCTGCCGGACGGCGATGTACCAGTAGAGGCTGCCCTGCAGGTGGAAGAGTCCCCTCCATGGCTGGCGGTGCTGGCCGGCAACGACCGCGGCGAGCGGCTTCAGCCCGGCCGGCTTCGCGCCGGCGATCGCTTCGCAGAATCCGGTCTGGATGGCCCCTTCCGCGCTTTGATGCACCAGGCCCCAGCGGACGTTCCGGCCGAGTTCCAGCGCGCGCGCGCGTAGGACACCCTGGCTCGGCTGGGCTTCCTCGTGTTGCCAGGTCAGCCCGATGGCGAAGCTGCCCTTCAGTCCGGGGAATGACAGGATCTCAGCCATCGCTCAAGGCCTCAGCGTGCGCACGCGCTTGCCGTTGGCAAGCTTCACCCCACCGTCGTCGATGCTGACGACCTTCCAGCCGCCGTCCAGCGTGTCGCCAGCCTGGACTGGGATGGTTCGACCGCTGACTTCCACAACCGCGTTGTAGTGACCGTCGAACGCGCGCAGCGACACCACGCGGGGCGCCTCCGGCGCGAGCCGCGGTGCGCGCTCTGCAACGCCGCCGACCGGCATCGGACCGGCCAGCGAAATCGATGCCACACCGGCGCCCGCCGCCGCACCGGCAGGAGCTGCAATCAGCGAATCCTCCGCCCGCTTGGCCTCTGCCTTGTACTTGGCGATCTCAGCGCGCGCCTTCCACAAAGCCATTTGGGACTGCAAAGCCGCGAGTTCCGGCGCGTCAGTGGGACGCAACGGTTGGACGGCTTCTGCCGCGGGCGTGCTCGTCGCTGTGGGGCTCGCAACGCCCGCCGCTGGGGCGGCAGCCGTCGGTTGCATTGACGGAGCGGTGCCAGATTGCGACGTCCCTGGGCTGCCTCCCGCCGACGCGATCGCCGCTGCGACAGGGTTCGACATCGCCGACGCCGCATTGGCAGGGGCGGCAGCCGAGAGGCCGACGGTAGCGGCAAAAGCCAGCGCGGCAGGGGGCCAACGATGATTGAATGCGCGATTCTGCATGGAATTGTCTCTGGGTTACAGCAAGCGGGCCGAGATCATGATGGCGATGACCGTGTCTCCCTTGAGCGCACCGACGCCACCACCGAGTGCGGCCATCCACGGCTCGCCGACGCCGTTATTGGTCGTAGACGCCTTCTGGTTGCGCAGGCCTGTGAGCACCAGCGATTCACCCGGCTTCAAGGTGATCGACTGCGTGAACCGGTTGGTCGGCATGGTGCGCAGCTGCACACTGGTCTGGTTCGCGTCCCCGCCCGAGTTGAATCGCTGCAGCGGCAGCAGGTCCGACAGCGTCATGTCGAAGTTCATCAGAATCCGGCCATCGACCACCTTGGGTAGGAAGTTGCTGGTAAAGCCGTAGGTCACCGTTCCGGTCTGGATGGAACTGGTGGAACCGACATTGGCAGCCAGCGTCGTTTGCGACTGCGCGACATAGTCCTGCAGCGTGGCGGTCTGCAAAGCCAGGACTTTGCCGTTTTGCGTGACGCCCGAGCGCGATACCACCTGCGATACATTGCCAAGCGTCGAGAGCGCCTGCACGACGGCCTTGCTGCCGGCGAAAGGACCACTCATGATGGTCGCGCCCAGATTCATGGGGGTGGCACTGCCTGAGATCGTCGGCGTGCTGACGGAACTGAACGCGACGCCGGTCTGGCCAGCGGAGCTTTGATAGGCGAGCGACAGGTTCAGCCCGTAGTTGTCCTCACGCGTGACGCGGACTTCGTAGACCTGCACGTCGATCGCCACCTGCTTGCCGTACATGGCCGCCAGGCTCTTGACGAACTGTTCGATGCGATCGCATTGCACCGGATCGCCCGTCACGGTCAGGGTGCCAAGGTTCTTGTCGACCACGACTTCGGCGCTCGCGCCAGCGACGGCCTTGGCAGTCGCCTGCAGCGTTTCCCACGGCTTCATCTCGACGGACATGTTCATCGACTGGCCGCTACGGCCACCACTTCCGCCTGAACTGCCGCCGTTCCCGCCGGCGCCGGCCATGCCCCCGGAGCTGCTGTCCGACGTGGTGATCGAACCGTTCATGGATGAGGCATCCGCGAGGCTCGGCAGCATGAAGGTCCGGGTTTCCGTCCGGAAGAACGACACCGTCCCATCGTTGTAACGCGACCAGACCCAAAAATACGCCTCGACGGCATCGAGGAAACCCTTGAAGTTGCCTTCGTAACGGAGGGTCAAGGGCGTAGTGATCGCCATGCCAGCACCCTGGCCCGAGCCGGAAGCGCCGGCCAACGGGGCGGCCAGGTCCACTCGGGGCGTGCCACCCATCGGAATTGGCCCAGTCGGCCGCGATCCGGCGGCAGGTTGCGCTGGTGCCGAACCGCCCGTTGCGGACGCCACGGCTGAGGCGTCCACGGTCGCGCGCACGCCGACGCTCTGCGCGATCCAGTTTGCAGCTTCCGTCAAGGATCCAAGCGTGCCCTTGAACACCACGTGTTTGTTGTAGATGTCCGGCTGCGGCTTGCTGGCGCGGATCTTTTCCCCCATCAGCCAGGCGCCCTCATGCACCCGGAACACCGGGCGGCTGCGAGGCGCATCGGCGTATGCGGCGTGCGCCTCGTTGCCGATGGCGTTCTGTACGTTGCGCGTTTCCATCACACCGCAGCCCGACAGCAGCGTGGCGGCCGCCACGGCGGACGCGGTGTAGCGCGCTGCATTGCTCTTCTTCATCATCATTGGACCATCCCGTTTTGGCTGATAATCACCGTGCGATTGCCGCGCCAGCTATCCCCCACCACGTCGGCGCCGTTATTGGCCAGCTCCTCCACCACCCGCTTGACTGCGCTTTCGAAGTCGCTGCCGTAGTCCTTGTCGCCGGGCACGATCCAGCCGTCCGGCACGTTCCAGGCCACCGTCCACCCGGCCCGGCTCGCCCAGTTCTGAAGCTGCTGTTGAAGTGCCTCCCCTTTGACAAGCCGGAACACGGCCCCGGCCGCCGGCGCGATGTTCGGCACGGCCGGCGTGCTGGCCTTGCTCGGCGCTGCGCCTGCGGATGGTGTATTGGCGGCCAGCAATGTCTGGCTGGCAGCAGCCTTGGCGGCACGTGGCGCCTGCAGTTGCTGCCAGCCGTCGTTCGACAGCTGCGAGGCGTGCACCGCCGGCACAAGGATCAGGCCGCTCAAGAGTGATGCTGCGGCGACGGCAATGCGAACGGTTCGGTTGGATTGGCACATAACTATGCGTTCGGTTGAGGTGAAGGAACTACCGCAAGGCGGCGCGCTGCAGCGCCTGCCACCGCGCATGAATCTGGTTGGCGTAGCGCAACTGCTTGTCGGGCGAGGAGGCGTTGTAGGCCCCGACCGCCTTCCACGTTGGTCCGAAGCGCTGGATGTTCTCGCGCAGAATCCACGCGCCGACGTAGGCATTGATGCACCCATCAAACAGGTGGGCGCGCGTGATCCCATACCTGCCCAGGCGCGGCAGGTGGATCGAGTTGATCTGCATGAGGCCGATATCCTCCGAACCGTTGCCATTGCGATTCGTGACCCACGGCCGCATGCCCGACTCCTGCAACGCGATGCTCCGGAGCAAGGAGGGGCTGACCCCATGGAACTTCGCGGCATCATCGAGGCAGTCGGCACGAGCTGCGCTGGCCAGCAAGGCGGATGCCGTGAGCGCCACCATCCAGCGGATCTTCACAGTGCCACCTTGCCCGGCTGCTCTTTGAACCGCACCTGCGGCGAGCGGTCCACGTAGACCACATTGCCGTCCGCGATCACCGTCAGGCGTGCGGCAATGCCGTTGAACTTGTAGTAGCGGTCCTTGTGTTCACCGTTGCGCTGATGCTCATCACCGAACACAGAAACGCTCACCAACGACTTGGCAAAGCTCAGGTAGGTGGCGCCGTCTTTCTCGAAGACCATTTCCAGGCCGGCGCTGTTCTCGCGCGGAAATTCGTAATCGATCTCCGGCGAGCGCCTGACTTCGACGGCCTTGCCGTCCGCAGTCGCAGTGAACCGGTCAACGGTCGCGAAGGACAACACGCGCTGGGCCTCGTCCCACCTCGTCCAGATCTTGCTATCGGTCTCGTCACGCAGGACCAGGTCCTTGGGCTCCTGCTCGAAGCGAATCTCGATCCGACCTTGCTTGTTGTCACGGATCGCCAGTGCTCCGAAGGCGGAGGCCAACGTCGGCCCTTCCGGCAGCGGCGTGCCAGCCACCGGCAACGTCGGCGCCGCAGGCTCTTTCGGCGCTGCAGCCACGTTGCCCGGCGTCGTCAGAGCGGCCTGCAACACGCCGCCAGGTGTCGCGGCGCTTGAGCCGGTCTCGGCCACGGAGAAGCTCTTCGGCGGTCCGGCACGCAGCGCAATGTTCCGGCGCGTGAAGTCCACTTCCGCGTAGAGATTGCGCTGTTCAAGCACCCGCGCGAGCGCTTGCAGCCAGTTCTCCCCGCCGCGGGTATCCAGTGCCACGTCGTCGGTCAGGGAGATATCCTTCTGGGCGGTGCCGGTCCACCCCGCCGGCGCGATCGACTTGATCATCTGCGCGAGCGGCAGGTTCGAACGGCCAGCGCGCACCAACGGCTGGCCGGCGTAGTTGCCGATCATCGCCAGTCGTCCGGAGATCGCGGCGAGACTCCGTGGCATGTCTCCCACCGGATTTGCCGGCTCGGACGTGAAGCCGTTGGCTCGCTTCCAGCGCGCGACAACCGGCTGACCACTGACGGAGTAGCGGACCACCTCCGGCACGCCGTCGATCACCCAGTACGGGCCATTTTGGATGGCGCCGTCGGCTTGCACGACCTGGCCGTGCCGCGGCTGGATGTAGGTCGACAGTCCATCGTTGAACACCATCGCGGGACGATCGGCGGCGCGCGCAATGACCTGGTAGTCGAAATCGAGCGGGTCGGTGTCGGCGGCCATGGCCTGTACAGCCACCAACGCCAGTGCAGAGAGAATGAACGACCTGATCATTGGAATTGCGCCACGTGTTTCATGAATCGGGAGAAGTACGGCCCACCGCGCTCAGGGTTCGCGCTGTGGTACCACGCCACCGCCTTCATCGGAGAGCCGCTTCGTTGCAGGTTCTCTGCCAGAATGTCTTCCGCCACGCGGATGTTCGTCGCCGGCGCCAGCGCCTCCCATGGCGAGGCGAAGCGCTTGCCGTGGTAGCACCAGTTCACCTGCATCAGCCCGACATCGAAATCGCAGCGCTGGTTGGCCAGAAGCCGGTTGATGGCCGCGTAGGCTTCCTCGCGCGTCGAGAAGAACATGCCGCGTCCTGCCACGTTAAGCGTCCAAGGCCAGGGCCGGCCGCGGTAAGACGACTCGTTCATGGCGATGCCCGCTGTAATCTTGGGATCCACGCGGCCGCCCATCTGCGCGAACGGCTCGGTCTTCGGCGCGCACGCCCAGCCACCGCGCCGCTCCGCGATGGCTTCCTGAGCGGCATCGTTCAGCGCGGACGGGCGCAGCCAACCTTCGCGCACCAGCAATGCGGTGATCGGCACAGGCTTGCCAGCCAGTGTCACGACCGGGCCGGCTTCCGCCCCGGCATCGACCTGCGCGCCCAGCAGACGTGCCGACCAAGCAAGGAACGCATCGAGTCCGCAGTACAGAACCGGCTTTCCTTCCATGGTGTGTAACCGGGCCTGCCCGTCCACCTTCACCACGATGGCAGTGGGGCTAATGACCGCGTCGATCGTTGCAGCCTGTGCGCCGGCAGTGATGAGTCCGGCAGCCAACCAGAGCATGCCCGCAAGCCGCTTAGTCACGATAGGGCTCCAGCACGATGTCATGCTTGACCTGAACCAGCATCTTTTGCCCCGGCTCGGTCGTGATGGTCGGACGGATATTCTGGTTACGGTTCAGGATGGTCTGCGCCGTCTGCGTGGCAATCTGCCCTGCAGCGTTCCCATAGGCGACCAGCCCCGCCGGCCCGACGGTGGTAGTGGTTGGGTTATCGTTGAATCGAAGCGACAGCGCACCGATCACCAGCGCACCGGTGAAGATCTTCAGAAAGTGGTTGTTGACGTCGCCGCTATTGCCGGCGGTGCCATCCGGATCAGCGCCCTGCATGCCCATCAGCGGCACGGTCTTGCCGTTCGGCAGTTGCATGCGCACGAACGCCGTGAGGACGCGCTCCTGGCCGACCGCAATGTCGGCGCTATAGATGCCAACCAGCGTGCTGCCCGCAGGAATGACCTTGCAGTTGCCCTGCACGGTGTCATAGACGTCCTGTGACACGGTGGCGCGGAATTCGCCCGGCTTGTCCGAGTTGAGTCCGCCGGCAAAGTTCGCTGGGATGACGAAGCCCCGGCTGACCGTGCATTTTGGCAACTTGCCATCGAAGCCGGTTCGCAACGTCGTCGTGCCGCCGGCGTCCCGCAGGAACTGCCGGTCGCCGGGCAACTGTGGCGCTGTCGCGCCTTCCTGTGCCAGTGCGGCCGCGTTCGCAGCGCCCTGGCGTGCCGCCACCGCCTGCTGCAGCGCACGCATCTGAGCCGGGTCCGTGACATCGGCCATGCCGGGCGGCGTCCGGCTTTGATTCAGTTGCGATTTGCGCGCGCCCGATTTGAACACCGGTGCCGTGTAGAGATCATCCTGCTCGTTCTTATTCGGGTCCACGGTGGGGCTGGCCTTCGCCCCGCCGCCCAGGTCCGATGCGGTCATGACCGGCGTTTTCGTGTCAGGGGCAATAGCGGCTTTGCGCTGCCGCTCCGCTTCCTCGCGGGCCTTGTCTGCCTGCGCGCGGATCGCGGCCTCGAGGCTTTGGCCGGTGTCGGCGTTGCCCGCACGCTGCTTGATTTGATCCGCGCGCGCCTGTTCCGCCTTCGCTTCGAGCTGATCGTCGGTGATGGTTTGGAAGTAGTAGCCCAACCCACCGACCAGTACCGCCGAGATGCCACCGAGGGCGAACAGCACATTGCGAGGGAGTTTCCCCTTGACCGTGCGCTCCTGCGCGTCGGTCACGGACGTGACCTGATCCATTTTCGCGCCGCGCATCAGAACAGCCCCAACACGCGACGACGGCCACGCTCGATCCTGACTTCATCGTCGCCGGAGCGCAGCACAACGGTATCGGCCAGACGCTGGACCACCAGATAGCCGCCGCGACGGATCTGGTTCACCACCACGAAGTCGCTGCCGTCCTTCACCAGGGCGACCGGCCAGCTCTGAAGCGCGGCGGCAGGTAACCGTAGCCATAGCGCCTTGCCATCGTCGAAAGCGGTCTCCGGCTTGAAGCTGGCGCTTCCCGAAATGGCGTATTCGAAATTCAGCTGGTCCGGTGGCACCGCCACGGCGTCGACGTTACGCGAATCGCCCCCCTCTGTCGCCTTCGCATTGTCCGCCTGCTCGCTACGCGAGTCATTGCGGGCCTTGACCTTGGCCGAGATCGACGTCGGAATGCGGAATCGCACCTTCTGGTAAAAGATACCGCCCAGAGGCGACGACACCAGCGTGAACTCGTAGCTGCGCTTGTTCGTGTTCACCGACAGCGTATTGACGAGGCCCGCCGCCTGCGGCTTCACGTAGAGATGGTTGGCGCCATCGGTGTCATAGTCCCAACGTACGTTCTCGCCCCAGGCCGGGTCGCCAACGATCTGCTCGTCGTCCGGAAACTCGATGGTCGTGACCTTCAATGGCGCGCTCAGCACCCGGAAAATTTGGTCCCGGCTGTACGTGAACACCACGAGCCGAGAGTCACCCGGCAGCGCGATAGGATCGACACCGCCATTGAACGGATTCCCCGGATTCATGGCGTCGCTCAGGTCGCCGATACCCAGCCCGGCAATGCCAGCGCCAGGACGGCGCCCAGTCTTGTCCGCAGCGTGGCCATCCGGAATGGAAAGCAACAGTGCCAGGCCAAGGGCGATGACCAGCGGGAGAACTCGGGAGGGGGTACGGGCTTCCATGGGCATAGTCGCGGCTCAGGCCGCGGATTTCTGGATCGAGAAAAAGATGGGGAACACGCCAAACGGATTCGTGCCGAGCATGGCCTCCTTGTCGGCCGGCTTGACTTGGTAGCGAAAGGTAATCGCGTACCGCTGCTTGCGCGGCTTGTATCCGTCTTCGGTTGTCGTCGTGACGAACTCGACCACGACCGTGCTGTCGGGCAGGCTTGCGATGTTGGTGAACCGGGGCTCGCGTGTGAGCGTCGGCGATGCCATCACCTGCCGGAACGGCTCATCCTCGTCCACCCATGCCTTGAACTGCTCTTTCGCCGATCCCAGCATCTGTTCTCGCACCGAACGCAGGTTCGCCGCCATGCGCGATGATTCGATCTGCGGCGTCAGGATGGGCTCGATGGTGAACCACCGCTGCACAAGATCCTTCAGTGCAGCTTGCACTTGCCGTTCATCCGGGTGGAATGCGTCCAGTTCGCGCGTGATGGGCTTGCCCGTCGCATCGGCCGACACGCCCACGACCTTCACCACCGACGGCGGCGGCTCCCGGGTCAGAATCGCGACGAGCGCGAGGCATGCGGCGCCGGCGGTAGCGAGCTTCCAGTGGTTGCGGTCCACGGTGATGCGCGTGGTCCGATCGAAAACGACTTGCTCCGGACGCTCTTCGCCATACATGCCCGGCGCGACGGTCAGGGGCTTGGCTTTGTCGGTGGATTTGCGAGAGAAGAGCATGTGGCGGCAGGACTTTGGGATGCCGCTAATTGAATCAGCGAATTGCCCTCTACCTGGCCTCGAAAGCTATGCCATTTTGCAGAGCTTTCCATATTTGTCGCATCGGCCTTCAATGCTAACGAGCGAACGAGCTTCCGATGCCGGTTCTGCCGATTGCACATGCTGAGCGACAGCATTGGCGCATCCCCCGTCGAATGCTCAGGATTTGACCGCGCCTTTCGCTGATATTGGAGGGAACATGTTCCTTTTCGCGACGACGGTGCCGCCACACGCTGCAGACTCGATCGAAAGCTCCTGAAAATGGCCTAGCTTTCGGTCCGCAAAGTCAGGCTTTGCCCGCCAACAATAGCGGGCATGGAATCAGCGTCCGCCAACCACCCTCTTCTGCAGCTCACGCAGCTGGCCGATAGCGCCGTTTCGATGTTCTTCGAATCGCTGGCGCCGCTGCACGACGTCATCCATGCGGATGATGTCGCAGAAGTCATGATCAACCGCCACAACAGCATCTGGGTCGAGCGGCGCGGCGTCATGACCCGCCTCGATGTCGTGCTCGACCCCTTCAAGGTCGAAGGGGCAATCCGGTCACTGGCCTCCTCTGTCGAGAAGTCCGCAGTCCGTGGGACATCACAAGGCATCATCAACGCAGGTCACAAGGGCCTGCGGATTGCGGCGGTGATGCAGCCGACCTCGATCGAGGGTCACGCACTCAGCATTCGTCGCCATCGCGAGAAGAACATGCGGTTGTCGGATTACGTGAAGGCCGGTGCCTTCTCCTCGCGACACGCGCGCACGGAAGCCGAAACACCCATTTTCACCGGTCGCGTCGAGGACGAAGCGCTCGCCCAGGCCCTTGGAGAGCTTGTCCGACAACGCAAGAACATCCTGGTCGCAGGCGGTACGTCCTCTGGCAAGACCACGCTTCTCAACGCCATGGTTGGGGAGATCCCGCCGGACGAGCGCGTCATCACCATCGAGGACACGACCGAACTCAAGCCCAGCGTGCCGAACGTTGTGCGCCTGCTATCCAACGCCGACAAGGGGGTCACCACGCAGCATCTGATTGCGCTCTCCCTGCGCTTCCGGCCCGACCGGATTCTCGTTGGTGAAGTCCGCGGCGGTGAAGCATACGACATGCTCCAGGCCTTCAACACCGGCCACGACGGTGGCATGGGATCTCTTCACGCACCAAGCCCACGCATGGCTTTGTCCCGTCTCGAAAGCATGGCGCTCCTCGGCATTCCACCCGGCTCCGGCTGGAAGGTCGAGGACATGCGCCGGCTCATCGCAGACTGCATTCACTACGTGGTGCACATGAAGCGATCGGGCGACATGCGTGTGCTCTCCGAGATCATTGAGATCAAGGGATTTCGCAACAACGACTACGAATTCCAACGCGTTTTCTAACCTCAGGAGTCCCTCCGCATGACCCCCCAGTTCTCC
Source organism: Cupriavidus sp. WGlv3 (assembly GCF_023952475.1). Taxonomy (GTDB): domain Bacteria; phylum Pseudomonadota; class Gammaproteobacteria; order Burkholderiales; family Burkholderiaceae; genus Cupriavidus; species Cupriavidus phytorum. The sequence goes on along the minus strand of NZ_JALHRX010000032.1, from coordinate 12,551 downwards.
CTGCGCGCCCGCGCCACCGCACGCAAGTACGCGCCTTCCGTCCTGTTGCTCGTCGGCATGATGGCGGTGGCCACCTCCGCCGCCGCCGCGGACGATTCGTTCCTCGGCAATCTCGGCAACTTCATCTGTGGCATCGCCACCTTCATCAACACCAAGTACCTCTTCGTCATTGGCCTGATCGTCATCGTGCTCGGCGCGTACGCCTATGCCAATGCGGAGTCGAGCCTGTCCAAGTTCATTTCGGGGGCGTGCGTGGGCGTCGGCCTCGCCGCGGCGGCACCGTCGATCCTCAAGACGCTGAATATTGTGGCCGCCTGCACCGGCTTCTGACATGCGCAAGCACCATGTGAGCATCGGCTTGTCGATGCCGCGCCTGATCGCCGGCGCGGTACGCGGACTGGCCATCGCCAACGGCACCATCGTCGCGCTGCTGATCTATGTCACTTACCGCAGTGGCTGGGAGATCCCGGCGGCGATATTCGTCAGCGGTCTTTGCAACCACGCGCTGCTGGCCTGGCTGACAAGCCGGGATCCATGGTGGAACCAGATTCTCAACATCTACAACATGTACGGCGACCTGTACGAGTCCGTCCCCTGGCACGGGAAATCTCACTCGGTCTTTCGCCGGCCTTACGGCTTTGACAGCGACCTGCCATGCTGAAACTGAAACGCCGGCCGCTGGCCGAGATCGTGCCGTGGCTCACGTCCATTACGCCGGAACTGATCCTGAACAAGGATGGATCACTTCTGGCGGCCTATGAGTTTCGGGGTGTCGACGCGGATAGCGCCGATGCCAGTGACATTACCTCGGCCCGCGACCAGCTCGACCAGGCTTGCCGATCCTTCGACAACCGCATCACCGCCTGGTGGCGGCTGTCCCACCGCCGCACAACCGGCTTCATCGACGGCGATTTCAGCAACAGCGCCGACGCACGTCTGAACGCACTGAACCGTGCGCATATGACCACCGGGCGGTACTTCCGGAACACGCACGCCCTCAGCATTGCCTACACCCCCGAGTCGGGCATTGCAAAGTTCTTCGAGAAGATTGGCTATCACATGACGGTTGGGGGGCGCTCGGTGTACGGCGCCATCGTTGAGGCGGCAAAAGACACGGTTCTCTCTCGCAGCGCTTTCGCCTTCGACATGGAGCGGATGCACGCGGATACCCGGCGCTTCGAGGCCATGCTCGATGCATTTACCGGCGGCATTCCGCGCATCAAGCCGACCCGGCTCACCATGCAGGACAGCTATGCCGCGCTTCACCAGGTCGCCAATCCTAGCGTGCCGCCGCGCCGCATCCGGTTTCCTGTCACCTTGCTCGACACGCACCTGACGGAATCCGAGGTCACGGTGGGCGCCGAGCGATTGCTATTCGAATCCGCCCACGGCAAGCGTTATGCCGCGGTTGTTGCGGTGAAGGAATGGATGAGCTTCCAGGAAGCGGCGCTTGACAGCCTGATGCACGTGGATGCCGAGTTGGATATCTGCATCATGTACCGCTTTCTGGACACCGCGCGCGCCACGGCCTACATCGAGAAGGTGCGCCGCTTCTACAAGATGGCGGCGGTGAACCTGCGCTCCATGATGAAGCAGTACGTCTCCAAGGAGGAAAGCGAGAACGACGAAGGCCGCGAGGAACTGGCCAAGGAGGCGGGATACGCACTCAAGCGTCTCACCGCCGAGGGGATCCAGCACGGCTTTGCCAATATCTCGGTGATTGTCTACGCGGATTCCGAAGGTGAATGCGAGGACGCCGTCAGCGAGGTGGTCGGCGCATTGACCAACGCCGGCTTCGGGACGATCCGCGAGAAGGCGAACCTGATGCCCGCTTGGAACAGTACCCTGCCTGGCCGCTGGGACAAGCAACGCCGCCTCCAGTTCGTGGAAACGCCGGCCGTGTCCGACATCGCGCCGGTTCGCTCGGTCCTGGAAGGCCCGTCCTATAACGCGTGGCTAAGCGAGAAGACCGGAGCGGAAGTGCCTCCCCTGACCTGCCTGCCAACGCGCCACCGCACAATTCAGCGCGTCGACATGCATCAGCGCGGCGGCAACGGCCATCTGTTCGTCATCGGCCCGATCGGTGCCGGCAAATCGGTGTTCCTGAATTTCCTGGTGTCGCAAGGCGACAGGCACAAGGCGCGGCGGATTCGCTTCGACAAGGACCGTTCCACACGCATTCCGACGCTGCTGAGCGGAGGTACCTTCATTGACGTCACCGGGAAGTTTCAGACCAGCACGCCGGTCAATCCGTTGTCGCTGCTGGCCGACCCGAAGAACTTCACTTACATCACGGAGTGGCTGACGCTCTCCCTAGAGGATGACGACTTCACGCTGTCGCCTCAGCAGGTGCAGGATCTCTTTGAGGCCGTCAAGCTGCTGGCTGGCTACCCTCGCGAGCGCTGGACCCTCAGCTCGCTCTCGACGATGCTGCATGCGGATTTGCGCGGGCGGCTTCAGATCTGGCTCAAGGGTGGTCAGTACGGGCACTTCTTCGATCACGCCGAAGACGCTTTCTCGGTTAGTGACAACCTGTGTATCGAGATGGGTGAACTGTTCCAGAAGTACGAACGCGCAGCGGTGCTGTTCACCGATTATGCGTTCTACCGGATCAGTCAGTCGATGGATGGCATCCGCTACACGATCATCGAGGTCGAGGAATGCGGCTTCTTCTTCCAGAACGAGCGATTCTATCGGCGCTACGAGGATTGGATCACCACCATCCGCAAGCTCAACGGCGCCATCTGGTGCGCGACGCAGTCCCTGCGTCAGATTGCGCGCGTGGCGAACTTCGAGATCCTCAAGGAAAACATCGCCAACTGGATCTACCTGCCTAACAGCCAGGCTAAGACCAGTCCCGAACTCTACAAGGAGAAATTCGGGCTAACCGATGACCAAGTGCAGCTGATTTCAGACGCGGTGCCTAACCGCGACTACCTACTGATCACTAACACCCAGACACGAATGCTGCAGACGGCATTCTCCGACGAGATGGTGGCCATGCTGCGCTCGGACGGGGTCGCACAGTCAATCTGCGACAAGCACTACGCGTCGGGTGAATCCGATTGGCAGGACCGCTATGTGCGCGAAATGCTTGCGCGCGCAGCATAACTTTGGAGAAACAACGTGAAGAAGTGGATCGCCAACATCGCCATCGCAACCTCGGTCTTCGGGGCTTCGTCTGCCCACGCTGCCCTGCCGGTCACCGATTGGGTTGGCCTCGTGCAAACCACCATGACGGCAATGCAGTCGCTGAAAACCGAGGTCTACGAGAATACCAACATCATCTATCAGTACAAGATGATGGCCAACCAGCTTCTGCAGGCCACAGGTCTGGATGTGGCCGCCATTACGGAGCAACTGGACTCCATCGCCGATGACATCGGTAAGTACGAGATCTACGGCACCACGCTCAAGGACCTCTACGGCACGGTTTCGGACAACGCCGACTACCTGAAGAAGATTCATAGCATGGTCGTCGCTTCGGGAAAAACCAAGGAGCAATGGTTCGAGGACCAGCGCAATCTGTTTAGGAACGGCGACAAGACTGCCAAGGCCCTGTTCAGCCTGGGCGAGCAAATCTACAAGAATACGCAGTCAGTGGCGAAGCGCCGGCAAAAGATTCAATCGAGCATTAAGCTCTCGCCGACCGCGCAAGCCGCGGCGCAGACGACCAACCAGATGCTGGACGTGCTCGCCAGCCAGAACTCGGATCTGCTGCAGCTCATGAGCGTTCGCGCTCAAGCCGACGCGGACAAGGAACAACAGAGCGTCGCGAAGGAATCCCAAAGCGCCGAGGCCATGCGCGCGATTACGATCGCGCAGGATGAAGAACTCAAGCAGCTGCGCGCCCGCGTGTTCTCCCGCAAGCTGCAAGCTGACTGATCCGGTTGCAATGAACGCCATGCTGCTGCGCCTACTGGTTCTGCTTGTCACCGCGGTGCTCTTGCACACCGCCCCGGCCTTTGCTCAGTCAACGAGTGCCGAAGCCGGGTCCCCTTCCCAGTCCGTGGAGTCTGCCCAGACCCCGCCGTCTTTCTCGGGTCCGACGGGCACTGTTGCCGAATCCCTCAAAAGTTGGATTGGGCAGTTCGATTCCTTCCGCACCGGCCTGATTGGGGGCGCCACCTCACTCAGTCAGAGCATACGATCGGAGACGGACAAGGTGGCATACGGATTGGCGCTCATTACGCTGACGCTTGCCGCCATCCGGTTCGCCGCCACGAATGATCCAACCAGCGCATGGAACGACATCCTGGAAACCATCATGGTGCTCGGCATTCTCGCCTCGATCTATGTGGGATACAGCCAATTTGCGCCGGGCATCTATGATTGGTTCACGACACTCGCCAACAAGATCGCCGGTACGCGGTCCAGCAATCCGGCGATGACCCTCATCTCGGTGGGCGCGGGATTCCTGGACTCGTACAACCAGGCGATGGACGCGGCAAGCGGTCTGAGCAAGCTCGGCGTGGCGGTTTCGGGATTGACTCTTCTCTTTACGTTCGTGGTCTGCGCGGTGGCAGCGCTGATGTACAGCTTCTTCATCGCCTTGGGTGAGATTCAGGCCGCTGTGGGTATCGTGATCGGCCCCCTTGCAGTAGCCCTGGCGTTCTCCGACTACACACGGCGCTATTTCATGTCGTGGCTCGATTTCATGATCGGCGCTTCGATGTATATCGTCATCTCAACCATCATGGCGCGACTCGTTTCAAGCGCTTTCACTTCCACGATCGCTGATCAGACTGGCATTGGCACGAAATCTTTGGCTGGCGCCGCCTATGCCCTTGGTGTTGCCTTGTTCATGCTGCTGGTCGCACTCGAGATTCCCAAGATGTCGGGTGCGGTCTTTGGATCGGGGGGTGGTCTTAGCGGTGGCGCCGCGGCTCGCCTGGGTATGAAGGCAGCTGGCGGCATCGGTGGGTTCCTCGCCAAGAAGGGCAAGAAATGACGGTCCATCACCCCTTGCCAGCAGCGGACTTGCTGGCAGCCCACGACAGCCGCCTCGCGTTGGTTCGGCAATACGCCAACGAAACGAACGAGGCAGACATCAAGAGCAAGTGGCTGAGCGTGTTGGAACGCTGCGCCGCATGGTTCTCCAGCATGCCGCTTCGGCCGGCCGAACACGCCGAGCCCGGCGGGGCGTTTCGTGCCACGGTCGAAGCGGCCTACTTCGCCATGCGCCTTTCCGGCGCTCAGAAATTTGCCGCAGACCAGACGTCGGAACGACGGCGCCAGCTTGAACCTCAGTACCTGTATGCGCTCTTTCTGGCTGCCTGCTGTTCGCGGCTGGACGAGCCCTGTCGCCACTTCCAGTTCTTTCGGCATCGGGATGGAGCGGAATGGGTTCCTGCCGCACACGGGGCGTTCGGCAGCTGGCTCGGCGCTGACACCTACCAGGTGACGCGGCGGGAGGCAGCGTTGCCGATCGAACGGATGCGCACGGCGCTGCTCGCGCGAGAGATCCTCGGGGCCGAACGGTTGGGCGCTTTCGACAGCCACGTGCTCTCCGAACTGTTCGGCGCCATCAACCCGGATCCACGACCGTCAGGCCTGGAGACGCTACTGCACAAGGTTGTGCGGCAAGCAATCGACACCACAACCCAGTTTGAGGTGAAGGCTCGCCGTGCCGCCTTTGCCCCGGACGCGACCCCAGCGCCGGCGGCGCAGAGCCTGGCCGCCGATGGGGCCGACGCCCCGACGTCGCCAGCGAACCTGCCCCAGGCGAACGCGAATACTGCGAAGACAGAAGCAGAGACGCCACCCCAAGCGGCAGGTAGCAGACCGGATTCGCCCGATACGGCCAACGGCTCGCCGGCGGTCAGCGAGCCGCATGCACGAGTTGAGACGTCTCGCAACGTGGTGCAACTCGACGGAGCGCGTTCGTTGCGCAAGGAGCCGACGCCCGAGGATCCCTTCAAGGCACTCGCTGGCACCTCGAACCTCATGCGCGAGTTCTTCAAGGCGCTCTCGCAGGACGCGGCCGCTGGAAAGACGAAAGTGACGCGTGTTGAGGGAAAGGTTGCTATCAGCAAGCGCTCACTCGGCAACTATGGCATTGCCTCCGACACACTCATTGAGCATCTGCGCAAGTTCAGGCATCTCTACAAGATCGTTGGCCAGGACATCCTGCTGGTCGACGAAGTAGGAAACCTGATCATGCCTGGCCCGCAATCCGACGCATGAATCATTACATTAACCACTTCCGCCCCATTTACGAGTTCCGGGCCGCCGTCGGCTGGGCGCTTGCTTGCGTGGTGCTGCTCGTGAGCGGCATGCCAAACGGAGCCTACTTCTCACTGGTTTGCCTGGCATTCCTGCTCGTTCGTTCCACACAGGTGTGGCGGGCGCTGCGGTTCCGGCTTGCCATCTCCACGAAATGGCTGACCCTGATCAGGATCGAAGACCTGCTTGCAAAGAGCCGACAGCTGCGCTCCGCAGACAAAGACGAGGATGCCATGTATCTGGGTACCGGATATGAATGGACGCAGAAGCACTGTCAGATCGCCCACGACATCCTGCGTATGCCATCAAGCGATGTTCCGGGGCTGCCCAAATGGCTGCCGAAGGATACCGTCAAGGCGATCGAGAAAACGTTCGCCCCCGAGCACAGCATTGCGGACCGCTCGCCACAGGGAAAATCCTGGATCGGGGGCATGGAATCGCAGCGCGGCCCCATCCCCTTTCACTACAAGGCAATGGGCGGTCACACGTCAATCAGCGGCACTACCGGGTCGGGAAAGACACGCACGTTCGAGCTGATTTCGACGCAGGTGATCCACAACCCCAATGACGTGTTGATCGCGATCGATCCCAAGAACGATCCCGACTGGGTCGCACGGTGCAAGCGTGAATGCGAGCGCACCGGACGCAAGTTCTTGTACTGGAAACAGGCGGCGCCCTCGCGATCCATTCGCCTGAACCCGTTGGAAAACTGGTCCCAGCCGTCGGAAATTCCGACTCGCATCGCCCAACTGATGGAGGAAGGTCCGTTTCGCCAGTTTGCCTTCCTGTTTATTGACCGATCCGTCAAGGGCGAGCTGTACGTGGGCGACAAGCCGAATCTCCGGTCGATCCTCCAGTACGCTCAGAATGGCATCAACAATTTGCTCGAGCGAGCGCTGGAGCGCTTTTTCCCTGAGGCCGGCAAGCCTGATTGGGAAGAGGAAGTCACGGCGTACATGCAGAAGGTCGCACAGAAGATGGGTGGCACGCGTCTTGATGCCATGGTCAGTATGTACATCGATCGATTCGCCAAGCTCGGCAAGGGGCACGAGACGATCGACGGCCTGATTTCAACCTTTCAGCATGACCGCGACCACTATGGCCGGATCATTGCCTCTGCCCTGCCCCTTCTGCAGATGCTTGCCACCGGAGAGACCGGACTGATGCTGGCGCCCAAAGCGGACGATTTTGAGGATGACCGCGAGATCTGGGATATCGACAAGGTCATCAAGCAGAAGGCTGTGCTTTATGTCGGCGCCGATTCGCTATCCAATTCGATGGTGGCGCAGGCGGTCATGTCGATGCTGCTGGCCGACATCGCATCGGTCGCCGGCGCGATTTACAACTTCTACGCCAAGCCGCCCGAGATTGTCCTGGTTGTCGACGAAGCGGCCGAGGCCATCAACGAGCAATTGCTCCAGCTCTTGAACAAGGGCCGCGGGGCAGGCTTCAAGGCGTTCGTCGCTTACCAGACCCGCTCCGACTTCACGGCCAAACTCGGAAACGTGGCAAAAATGCAGCAAGTCTTGGGGAATTTGAACAACCAGATCGTTTTACGCTTGGAAGACATCGACACGGCCAAGTGGTTCTCCGAGAAAGCCGGGACCACAGCCATCCGCAACCTGGTCGTCTCAAGCAGCACCAGCACCGGAACGGAGGCTCATGTCGGCGAGTTCAGCGGCTCTGTGTCTCGATCGGCCCAGCTTGAGAAGGCGCCGCTCATTCCGCACGACCTGGTCATGCAACTGCCGAACCTGCAGTACTTCCTGCGAATCTCTGGAGGCGCCGTCTACCAGGGTCGAATTCCAATTATCACGGACTAATACCAATGCGCAGCAGCCTGTTCCGACAAATCGTCAAGGAATACAAGCTTTCGGCGAAGCTCTCGCCCGTGCTCTCGCTATCGCCGGACCTTGATGACATTTGCACGCGGGTAGTCGACTACATCGGCGTGAATTTCCGCGTCCGCGAGGAGCCGCTGGTCAAGGAAATGCTTGCCGACGGCATCACGGCGTGGCGCGCCGCCCGCAAGCACGGCGATCCCAACGTCGCTTTCATGATGGGGCTGTTCTCCCGCGCTCACGAGCTCTATGGCAAGCGCTATGCCGCGTTCAAGGGCGAAAAGTACAACGTCTGGTATCCGTTTCACGAATCCATTCCGGCGTTCGAGCAGCGCCAGCCGGATGGCTATGTCTGCCGCGTCGTCGACGAACCGGCACCTGGCGCAATCACGCAACGCTGCGCAGCGTTTCAGCTCGCTGCCCGGGTCCTGACGGGTTACACCTTCACCCGCTACTTCGAGAACTACGATGTCGCTGGCGACTTTGCACACTGACGCGCGCCGGGCGGCGATCCGAGTCAAACAGGCCCCCGCTCGCCTTGCGGCCAGGCTCTGTGGTGTCGATCCCGCTCTCGCCCTGCACATGCATGAGTGGTTGACGGCGCCGCCCCACCTTGCTCAGGAGATGCCCCAGTCATTCTCCAGCGGAGCGGCCGCGGCATGCTTTGCGCTCGTCAAGATTTCGGTAGACAAGCCGGCCATCTTCTGGGGCGCTCTGTTCGCTTTTCTGAGCCTGCCGCTATGGCTGGCACTGCGCTGGATCTGACATGGCCAACAGCCGGTTCGCTTCGCACGTACGCTTGTGGTTGATCGTCTCGCCGTTGATGATCTGCACCCTGGCGCCGTTCATGCAGAACGATCGCGCCTTCGAAATCAGTGAGGCCGAACAGGCGTCGGTTGAACGCGTGCTCGGCCAGGAAAGGGCGGATATCGTCGTTTCGCTGGCCAACGCCCGCTTTCACAAATGGTTCATCGACAGCGGTGCGGTCAAGGCATCGTTCACCGGCTCCGACGGCCAGACCAGTTTCTCCGACGGGGGCGCCGCCGCCTTCGGCAGAGGTTGGATGCAGCATTTCTGGCTGACGATCTACCGTGCGGTGTACCGGGCCGCGGTGGCTCATCACTGGGTTCTCGGCGCGATCGTCCTGCTCGTTGCGTTATTTAACGACGGGACCGTATCGCGAAAGATTCGCGCCGCCGGGGCTGGGTTCGCCAATCCGGTGACATTCCACGTTGCGGCCCATGGATTGACGCTCTGCTTCGGCTTCGGGACGTCTGCCCTGCTGTTACCCCTTCCCATGCTGGCGACCTGGTGGACCTTTGGTGTCTGCCTGATTGGCCTGCTCTGCTGGCGCCTTGCGGCGTCTTTCCATGTCGGCAAGTAGCCGGTGCCGTAACGACTACCAAGGCCGGTGCCCGGCCACATATTGGAGAACATCATGACCACGACCGATTTGACCCCCGCCGAAGAGACCCTGCAGCAATCCGCGCCGACCGACGTAGCTGCTGCGCCGCTCGTCGCAACACCTCCAACGCTTGGCGCAATTGACAGTTCTGGCGACGTCGAGACCGAACTCGCGGAGATGGAGCAATCGGCCGACGCACTGCGCCAGGAAGGTCTGATCTCGACAGCGGATCATGAGGAGCGCAAGGCTCAGGTGGAGCGCACCCGTAACCTTTTTCGGGACCTGGCGCCTGAAGACCGCCAAGCGATCGTTCGACGCCGGCGCGAGCTCGGCCTGCAGATCCTCAATCGCGAGCTTGCCGGTGCGGCAGTTGTTCCAGTGGCGCTCAAGCTCAATCACACCCGCCTGCGGCCGCTGTTCGAGCAATGGTGGCCGTACATGAACCGGATGTCGTTGAACCTGCAGCGCTTCGGAGCTGCCACGTTCTCGCGCTCTGAATTGTCGACACTCGAAAACTACCTGGAGCGCGAACTCTCGAAGATTGAGGATTATGTGGACGAGCAATTGCGAGTGGCGAAAGCCTACCGCGAACAACGGGAACAGGAAATGCGCGCACAAGGCGAGATCGTGTTTGTGCCGACAATCCAGCGCCCCTCCCTTTCACTCGAGGTTCAAGCCTATTCGCGGTTCTCCGTGCGCGCACTGCAGGTTCTGATCAAGTTCGATCAAACCATGGACCAGTTCGACTTCATGGTCTGGAACGGCATCCGTGACCAGAGCGACGTCAACGACGAGGTCACTCGCTTCCTGCGCAAGTTCCAGCCGCTGGGGCTGCGCAGCTACACCACGCACCTGAAGCTAATGACGACTGTGCGCGGGATGTAAGCCCAAGTGTCACCTGGTGTGAGCACGTCACCCCAGAGGCAACAAGTTGTCCCGTGGGGGCACTTGCTATCACCCCGTGACAGATGGTCCCACCAACATCAGCGCCCCAACTGCCTCGTATCTGTCTCGTAGTCGTACTTCGGGGCACTTGCTCACACGTGCTATCACCAGCACCACAACGGGATTCCAATGTCGCTCGAAAAGGTACTAGCAGTCCTTAATCCCGCCCAACGCGAAGTCGTGGACCTGCGTCAGCACTGCCTCGCCGTGGCGGTACCTGGAGCTGGAAAGACGGCGACGATCGCTGCCAAGACCGCAGTCCTGCTTGCGGATCCGCATGTGACTGTGGGCGCAGTGACGTTCAGTAAGGACGCCGCGGTCGAGCTTCGCGAGCGGATACTCGCGCTTGCCGGATCAGCGACGAAGAGGCGACTGCTTGCTGGTACGTTCCATTCTCTCGCCTATAAGCAGCTTGGACGGCGCGACGGCGGCAGCGCGCCAGACGTCGCCACCGATGGCGATCGTACCGGGCTTCTGATCCAGGTTCTCTCTGACCTAGGGTTGGACTGGAAGGTGGAGGACGCCATCGCGGCGGTTGAAGCGATTAAGACCAACTTCGGCCAAGTGCAAAGCGGCAGCGCCGAAGAAGTGCTTTACCGTGGCTACCAAGATTCACTGGAGCGAAACGGCAAGATTGATTTTCAGGACATGCTTCGGCTAGCCGTGGAAGGCATGCAGAACGGCACCATCGAGCCGTATCCGTTCAGGTACCTCCTGGTCGACGAATTTCAGGACACTGACCCTCTCCAATATCAGTGGATCGCCTCGCATGCTCAGGCCGGATCGATTGTGACCGTTGTTGGCGATGATGATCAGAGCATCTATGGCTTCCGATCAGCGTTGGGCTTCCGCGGAATGGAATCCTTCATTCGTCAGTTTGACGCGCAGTCAGTGGTGTTGGGCAACAATTATCGCTGCCACGCAGAGATTCTTGGGGCGGCGGACCGAATCATCCGGAATAACCGCGACAGGATCCCAAAGGAACTGGTTGCGTACAAGGGCCCCGGCGGGAAGGTTCAGTTCCAGCGGTTCGCTGACGAGTATGCCGAGGCTGTCGCAGCGATGGAGCATCTGACGGCGGCGGTAAGGAATGGCCAATCGGCGGCAGTCCTTGCCCGGACCAACCGCATTCTCGACCCCGTCGAGGCGATATGCCGATCGCATGGCGTCAAGTATTTTCGGGCGTCCGGCAAGTCGATTCTGAACCGGCCTGAGGCCGCCCTCATGTGCAATCTTCTGGAACTGGTCCAGAGGACGAAGAGTACCGGTGTGGACGCGCTGCTGTCCTTTGTCGGGATTGATACCCAAGAACTACGGCTCCTGCACAGCAAGGGCCGCGCGAATACAGAACAGCGCCAAAGAAAAGAGCTTCTGGAACTGGGCCTTTCGGAAGCATCGGCGGATCGCTATCGGGAACTTATGAAACGGCTTGTCGAGTGGCGAACGCTCTGCGACCGGCAGTTTTATTCGCTGGTGCTGGAAGGAGTGTACGAATGGATGATGCACCAGACCGACTCTGATCCTGCCCGCCGGGCCACGACCACGACGTTCGACGTACTGTCCCGGCTCAATGGTCCATTTTCCGACAGGCTGGAGTTCCTGCGCCGCAGCAACAATGAGCCGGCGCCGGATGCGTTGATCCTAACAACCATGCACAGCTCCAAGGGGCTAGAGTGGGATCGGGTATGGATCATCCGGGCCGAGGAAACCGTTGTGCCCGATGAGAAAAGCACCGAATCGGAAGAGCGTCGCTTGTTCTACGTAGCAGTGACGAGAGCACGTGAGGATCTGCGGCTATCGATGGCCAAGAAGAATCCGACCTCTCCCTTTGTCTTAGAGGCAGGCCTTGATGCGTTGACCACTACATGACGACGCAAAAGATGTAGCGCAGTGATCCGGTATTTTTGCGACCTGCAAACGGGAAAAGTGCAAGGAAGGATGACCTTGTCGTGTTTGATGAAAAGTAATCCCTAAATCGACCTGAGGGCCTTCTACTTGTCCGCCACGTACAAGTACGACTCGGCCTCGCGGATTTCCAAGGAAAAGTGAATGAGACTTCAACCAACGAAAAAAAACCTGGAGCTGCAAGACTTATACCCTGCAGGTACATAGTTGCAGTGGGGAGCCGCCAGAGA
>NZ_JALHRX010000031.1 GCF_023952475.1 Cupriavidus sp. WGlv3 | reverse complement strand
GCCTGTCTGGAAGAGGCGCTGGCTTTCTTCGGCGGCGTGCCTGAATAATCGGCAGCTGCCGATTACTCAGGTAATCAGCAGCAGCGAGAAATCCGAAGGAACTCGCCCCGTCCTTTGCTCCTCCATACCCAACAGCGACAGTTCCTTCAGATTTGGTAGGCCAGCTCAAAGCGATTCCAGCCAAGTGAGCAAGTCCTCGTTGCGGCGCCATGGTGGTGGCTTGTCGATCTTCGAATGCGGCTGCAGCCGCTGCAGGGCTTCGCGTTTGGTGTCCAAATTTGCTTGGGCGTAGTGATTGGTGGTGTCGAGGCTCGCGTGCCCCAACCAACTCCGGATCACGGTGACATCGACGCCAGCGGCGACCAGGTGGACCGCAGCCGCGTGCCGAAAAGTGTGCGGCGAGATCTTATTCGATGCCAACGTCGGCACAACCGCAGCGGCGCTACGCACGTACTGCGTGAGCTTGAAGCGGACTCCCGAGGGTCCCAGAGGCATGCCATATCGATTGACAAACAACCTTTCGTTGCTAGCGCACGGTTGCCGCTGCAGCAATGCCTTTAGCAACTCGACGATCTCTGGCCACAGCGGGCAGATGCGTTCCCTGCGGCCCTTCCCGAGCAGTCGCACGCAGTTCGGTGGGTCGAATCGGATGTCGGCAGGACAAAGATTGAGCACCTCTTGTATCCGCGCACCCGTGTTATAAAGGAGCCATAGCAGCACGTGATCACGTTGTCCTTCCAGCTGGGTGCGATCCGGCTGCGCCCGGATTGCCTCGATCTTGTGCATGTGGAGCTCCTGGCGCACCGGCATCGGCGCCTTCTTAGTCGGAATTCGCAGCACCTCGGAACACTGCTCGATGGCTGTGGGGTCACGCTCGGCGACGAAACTGAAGAAGCTGCGCAACGCAGCGAGACGACAGTTTGCGCGTGCCGATAGAGACCTTGCGCTCGCGCTCGCTGTGCTGCAAGAACGCAGCGACCTCGGTTGCGTTTAGCGCTTGCAGCGTGAGATCGGCGACACGACAACGTCGGCGCTCAGCGACAAAACGCAGGAACAGTCGCCAGGCGTCTCGGTAGGAACGTATCGTGTGGGCGGAGACGTTGCGCTGTTCTGCCAGCCGCTCATAGAAGAAGGTCCGCAGCAGTCGCGGGAAAGGATCGGTCGGCTTCATCATGATGCTCTCCCGGGGATGTGCACCTGATGCAGCACCAGATGTCGAAACCGCTCGCTGGCGAGCTGCAGCAGTTCCTGCGTCACGGTCAAGTAGACGAGCGTGGAGTTGATGTCCTTGTGGCCTAGGTAGGTTGCCAGGTACGGCAGCCGCGCCTGAGGATTGATTCCTTGGCGATACCAGGAAAGCATCCGATAGACGACGAAAACGTGCCGAAGATCATGGATTCGAGGCCCGCAGCGTCCCTGTTCGGGCTTGAGCCCGGCGCGTCTCAACACGGCCACCAGCAACTTCTCGATCATCACCCGCGAGTAGCGACCGGCAGCCTGCTGATGCCAGAACAAGCCGCTGTCGCCGTCCTGCGGTGCTCCGGCGCGTCGTCTCGCGTCGAGATACTCGCGCAGCGCTGCCACCACACTGTCAGACAGGGGCAGGCTTCTGGATTTGAAGAGCTTCGTCTCGCGAACTTCCAGCATGCCCGTGCTGAGGTCGAAGTTCCCAAGATCCAGCCGCGCGAGTTCACCAAGACGCAGTCCGGCGCAGCAGGCGAGTACGAGCATTGTGTACAGCGCAAGTGGCCGGAGCGGAGCGCGAGGAGATGGGAAGGCGCGCGCGGTGTCGAACAACAACTGCAGCTCTTGCGGGGTATAGATGTACGGACGCCGACGTTCCCATTCGATGCGGTGCTTCAGTCGACGATCCGGCGGCGGCAGTGCGACGCTCGGATCGACACGTCGCCATGCGCGCAACAGGGCGCGTCCCGCCTGTTGGCACTCCCAGGCGTGATTCAGCGTCCGGCCCTGTGCGGCCCACTGCTGCAACAGTACCGCCGGCGGTCGCCCGGGGAGTTCCGGGCGACCTTGCAGGAACCGGTCGAAACGCAGGAGCCAGCCCGACTGTGTCTCATAACGGTAGCCTACCGCGCGCATGAGCTCCACATGCTCGCGCAGCATCTCGCCGAGAAAGCTGGCGAACCGAGCCGGCGGGCGCAGAGACTCGAGCGCCTGCAGAGGTTCGGCTGCGAGCAGCGCACGCGCGATTGGCGTGCCGTATCGTTGACCATAGCAGGAGCGCAGCTCCGCCAGTGGGTTGTGCGAAATCATGCCCTCCGAGTGGAGATAATCTAGGAAGCGATCAACGATGCACGCCCGGTGCAGCACCATGTGGACAGGCGAGTGCCGCGCGCGCTCCAGCAGCCATCCCTGCATCGTAGAGGTGCTGACTGCGGCATCGCCACGTTGCCGCACGAAACGCTGGAACCCGCGCAAAACACAACGGTAGACCTTGGCCGTATCGCGACTGCGCAGCCCCAGGTGATGTACGTGACGCTCGATCGCGTCGCACTTCATCTTCGAGCCACGTATTCATTGCGCCCCGTCGGTCAGGAGTTCGCTGATCTCCAGGGAGACGTCGCGCAGTTCATCGACAGCGAGCTTCAGGTACGGCAACACGGAACTTGATGAGCGGTGCCCCAGCACGTCCTCAATCAGCTTGGGCGGCACCCCGCCGCGCAATAGGCTGATGGCACGCGCGTGCCGGAAGGCATGCGGTCCGCGCTTGCCATTGGTTTGCACGCCTGCAGCATCGAGCCGCCTGCGCAGTGAGGTGTACAGGCTTGAGCCGTTGGTGCGTATTCCGGTGAATGTGACCGACGATTCCGGCATCGTGACCACTGATTCCGTTTTATCGTGACCGCTGTGGCCCCGCAGTTTCCGGCTGATTGTGACCGGCAATTCCGGCGTCGTGACCGGTGATGGGTTGAGGGTGTTGCGCGGGGACGGATTCTACTCTGCCAAGCTAAGCAGTGTGGCTGCCGCTGGATGTCGTGCTCGTTTTTTGAGCAGACTTTCTGAGCGAATCGCCCGCCAGCGTGATGCGGTGAATACGGTGCATCAGACGATCGAGGATCGCATCGGCGATGGTGGAATCGCCGATCCAGCCATGCCAGTGCTCGACGGGTAGTTGGCTGGTAATGAGTAGCCCACGGCTGCTGCCGCGATCGTCAATGAGTTCAAGCAGGTCATTGCGCGTGACCGCGTCCAGCGGCGCCACCGCCCAGTCGTCCAGTACGATCAGGTCGGTTTTGGCCATCTGCAGCAGCCATTTGCCGAAGCCACCGCTGCCATGCAGAATACGTAACTCTTCTGCCAGCCTGGGCACGCGCAGATAAGCGACGGAATGCCCGCGGCGGCAGGCGTACTGCGCCAGCGCGCAGGCCAGCCAGGTCTTGCCGACGCCGGTCGGGCCACCGATCAGGACAGTATGTCCGGTTGTGATCCAGTCGGACAGCGCGAGACTGGTGACCTGTTTCCGATCAATGCCGCGGCCTGGACGGGCGTCAAGATCCTCGATGGTGGCGTGGGGGTACTTGAGGCGGGCACGCTGCAAGAGACGGGCAAGCTTGCGGTCATTGCGCCAGAGCAGTTCGCGGTCGATCAGCAGCGCCAGGCGTTCCTCGAAGGCGAGCGCGCTGGCGCCGGGCTGGGCAAGCTGTTCTTCCAGGGCGGCGGCAAAGCCGTCGAGCTTGAGTGAGCGCAGTTGCGCGAGCGTGGTGTGGGTCATCATGAGATTGGGTTCCGGTTGTGAGCGCCAGGCAAGCAAGATCGACTGTGGCGGCTGCCCAGCGGTGTGCGAGGGCCATTGAGGTGAATCGCGGGAGTTAGTGCTGCCTGGCAGACAGCGTTACTGGTAGTAGCTGGGGCCGCGCAGGTGTGCGTGGTCGGGACTGACCCACTCGGCAGGAGGGGCCGTGGTCAGCCTATCGCGACCGGTTTCGAGCACGTTCTTGTCATGACCCCAGGAAGCCGCGAAAAATCAAAAATGCAATTAACTACCAGACAGCTACCCACAACAGCATTGTCAGCTTCCAAGGCGAAGGCAACACCGAAGCGGTGCTCCTATTGCGCGTGGACGGCGATGGTAAAATTTCATTTTCGTGAAATTTTATTTCGCCCTATGCCGAGGCCTCTTCCTGATCCAACGCCACCATCACGCGCGACCATCCGCAGCATTGACTAACTTGGTGACCGGATACGGGCAACGCGGGCAGGGGAAGGTATGCCCATTGACCAGGCCGCCACTCATTGTGGCGTTTCCGTTGGCATGCTGTCCAAGCTGGAGAACGGCAAGGGCGTCAATCTGGCGCACGCGCTGCGCGTGATGGACGGACTGGGTTTGACGATGCTCGTCGTGCCGAGGGCGCATGCGGCGTTGCTCGAACAGGCAGCGGCTCATGCGGCCAAGATGGACAAAAATGCAGCCAGGGAGCGGAAAGCCGGGGTTGAAGAGTAGACAACAGCATGTGGCAGGCAACGCGCGGCTTGCTAAACACCCAGCCGGCGGTGGGCGAGCTCTTCCACGATCGATGCCTGGAGCCTGTCGCGAGATACCTTGAGCGGATCGCGCTCTGGGGTGGATGCCATCCAGCGCTCGAAGTCGACGAATGCGGCTGGACTGATCGTCGTCATCCGCGCCATTCTTCCGGTCACGGAAACGATGGGCGCAGAGAATGGAGGCGACCCCAACAGGACATTTGGGCGTCGCACCTGGATTGCCCAGAGGTCATCTTCATAATCTCGCAGAGCATGCCGCCGCGAACTTCTGTGGCCTTGCGGCGCGCGGATTACCACGCTTCGAACATCGTCTTCGCGTCAAGTTACTGGCGCAGCGCATTTTTATCCAACTCGATCCGACGATCCAAGGGGTTTCAGTATAAAAGTGCAATATGCAAATTTCATACTGAAACCCATGCATCATGCAGGCCTTGAGCATCCACCGCAGGGGGCAACTGAGTCGCGCGATGGTGTCATTGCGGATGAGACATTGCAGCCACGCTGCAGGCAGGTTCCTGCTGCAACCTTCATTGAACCCGCGTGGCGGTGCACGCCTTCGGGCTGGTTGATATCCCGGCGCATCCTCTTCGCTGTGCAGGGAGCCGTTCGTCGTGGAGATCGACGAATGCCCAAAGTTATCCCGCACGTAACGCAGTCATCTTGAGGATCCGCTATCGAAAGTCTTGAAAGCAGTCTTCAGACTATCAACCAGATCTGCCACGATCTGGTCATTCTCGAGAATGGGGAACTCCTTTCGGAGCTTGTTGGAGACTGCACCCTGATTGTCCCTGATCGAGCGGATGATCCGATCGATATCGGCATCAGGACCGTCGATGATGTCCTTCACCATCCGCCGAGCGGTTGTCCACTCCTGCAGAATCCCCGCCTCTGTCCTCATCTCCTGCCGGATGGTTTTGTCGATGATGTCGGCCATATATTCGACCTGCACAGTTAGGTCGGGGTAACGCCATGCCGGTAGTGCAGCGTCATATCCGGCAAACTCAAAGTTCGATTGAATGCCATCCGGATACAACGTGCGGGAGGGCGCAAATTCGCAAAGGTTGCCGTACCTGCGCATTAATGGTTTCGAGAAGCATTCAAGGATATGGTCGTAGCGTGCGATGTTCTGCGGTTTCTCCGTGATGACAGCCGAGATCGGCAGGATGAAGGGTCGCGGCACGGCACCATCTCGTCGCAGGACGTCGTTAATGATGAACCGGTGGATACGGCCATTTCCGTCGGCCAGCGGGTGGATGAAAACGAATGCGAACGCGGCCGCGCCGGCCCGAATTACCGAGGATTGCCCGGCGGTGCGCTCCAGAAAGACCTCAAGTCCGTGCAGCAGGTCCCGCAGCCTATCCCAATGCGGAGCGACATAGTGGACGATCTGTTCAAACCGATGCGTTTCGCCAACGAACACCGGCGAGGCCCGCAGCCCGAAACGGGAAATAGTGCTGCGCTCGCTAACGATTTCTCGCTGCAGCTCGGCTAGCGTATCCGGGGACAGTAGCGCGGGGTATTCACCGATCCGCCGTTCCATGACTGCCGCAAATCGGCGAATTCGGTCCAGTTGGTCCTGCTCGTGCTCGATCGCAAACGACGACTTGGATTCCTTGATCGTCAGCCAGACGGCGCTGCGCATCAGGACATTGTCCCCGAACTCGGCATTCAGCTCGTCGAGCCGGGCGGCGCAGTCGTAGTCCTGTGCCGCCTTGACTTCGGGTGTCCGTCGAATCAGGGGGCAGAAATCTCGATTGCCGGGAAGGTTGTCGCGCACGCGCCAACGTTGATTTCGAGTGGGTATCGTCGCGGCAAAGTAAGCCTCAGAGTCAATCGCGTCGACGTAGTTGCCCCCGGTCACGGCCCCGACGCCGGCGATCTGGCGGCCGGTTAGCCATTCATACAGAAATCCAACTCGTCTGGCATACTGGCCGGTGCGCTCGCTGTTCAGCCAGGCAGCCAACTCTCCCTGGGGAAGTACATCAAAGAGCCGTGCCAGGAACTCGAGATGGACTCCTTCCTGTCGGATCGCATAAGTCAGGTGGGCCTGCAGCGTTGGCTCCTGGCGAGAACCGGCGGGATAGATCTCCAGCGTCTTACCCTCGGTGACCACGGAACGCCGAGCGGCGCCAATCTCGCTGGTAATCTGAAATTCCTGTACCGGGGTTATCTGATAGTGCTCTGCGAGCCACTTGTACCCTATCCATTCCGTGCTCAACGTGAACTCCGTCGTTTAATTTGGCCTGCGGATGTTTAAAAATTCCGCTATTTCTTGATTATCGTTTAAACGACACTTCGTTGTTGACGTCGAACGCTTTTGGAAACGCATGCTTGGCGGAAGCAAGCGCTTTCGCTTGAGCAAGCGGCGGCGCATGCGGTCAAGATTCTGGTGTGAAAAGGGCAGGCCGCGATCGGGTCGGGTGTCAATCTCAGTTGCCCGCACGATCGACGCAAAGAGCCATTCGCCGGGCGGGGGGGCGCCTTAGGTCTTGCTGGTCCAGCCGATGCGATGCCGCACTTGCGTGGCCTCGTGCCGCGCATCGTCCTCGCTGTGCAGGTAGCCGCTGGTCGTCGAGATCGACGCATGCCCGAAGTTGTCCCGCACGTAACGCAGATCCACCTGCCGGTCGGTCATGTGGGAGCCGGCGGTGTGGCGCAGCCAGTGCGCCGAGGCGCTGGCCAGGACATCGGCCTGCGCCGCCCATTCGGGTCCGCGCGCGCGCAGGCTCGCTGCCGCCAGGCCGAACACTTCCTTCAGGATCAGGTGCAGCGCGCTGCGTGACAGGCCTCGTTCACGGTTCTCCTGACCGATGACCGGCAGCAGCAAGGGGCGGGTCTCCCCAGGCTGCGGCGTCGGCGCCAGTCCGTGGGCGCGGCGGTAGCGCGCCAGTTCAGCAATCAGCTCGTCGGTGGCCGGCACCAGCCGGGTCTTGTTGCCCTTGCCGGTCACTTCCAGCCACCAGCGCTCGATGCCCTGGGTGTCGCGCCGGCAGAAGAACGCCCCCATTGTCGTGCCGGTGACCTCCGCCGCGCGCAAACCCCCCAGGTAGAGCACGGTCAGCAGCCAGCGACAGCGCGCCGCATGCAGGCGTTCGCGCTCGGTGGCGGTGTCGGCGGTCCCCGGCATCGCCTCGATGGTGGCCTTGACCACGTCCCACAGTTCGTGACTGAGGTAGCGCTTGATGCGCGGGCGGGTCGGCGCGCGCCGCCGGCGCGCGAGCGCCAGCGGATTGCCGGCGAGGTAGCTGGCCTCGGTCAGCCAGGCGAACAGCGCGTTCAGGATCACCAGTGCCTGACGAATGCTGCGGGGCGCCAGCGGTCCGGCAAACGGCCGCCAGTCCGGATGACTGCGCGCGAGTTTTTTGCTGCCGGCCAGCACCCAGCGCGCGGCCGGTTGCGGGTCGGCGAGGAAGCGCTCATACGCGAGCAGGTCCTCGTGCGTCAGCGACGACAGTGGCTTGCCCAATTGCAGTACCGACCACAGGATCAAGCGCTCGACCTCGCGCCGGTAGGCGGTCAGCGTCGCCGCGCTGTCGGCATAGCGCGCGAGCCAGGCGGTGACGGCGGCGAGATCGTCGCCCGCGGCAATGCCGGTGGCGCGGTCCGGGGCGCGGTTGCTGCCGGCAGCGCCAGACAGTGCCGGAGGCAGGCGCAGGCGTTCCAGCGGGATGGGAAGCGCGGTGGGGAGCGGGGCGGCCGGGCCGTCCGAAGGTGGGAGCGGAAGCAATTCCATGAGTAGGCGCCGAATTTTCAAGAATCGGCGGAGCTGGGGGAGCGGTCAAATCGGGCCGCCCTCGGCTGCTATGCTGCCACTGCCGAAGTTTCTGTGGACCCTAAACCCGGATGACGAGGTCGGAATACTTCCAGACGTGTTCGTCTGCCGAGAGCAGTCGCAATGGTTCGGTGATCGCCTGAGCGACCAGCAGCCGATCAAACGGATCGCGATGGTGGTTTGGCAGATGACGCACTGCGGCTGCATGCGTGTTCGTCACCGGAAGTTCGCGAAAGCCTGCGGCGGGTATTTCAGCGATGAGTTCGTCGACATCGACTTCGATCTTGTCGAGGCCCGCCTTGATGGAGATTTCCCAGAGGCTGGCCGCACTGATGAAGACCTCCTCGGCCTCCAGGATCATTCGCTGCGCGCTCTGGCTCAACTTCGGGTCATTCGTCACCGCCCAGAGGAACACATGGGTATCGAGCAGGATGCGCATTACCGTCCTTCGAAGGCGGCCAGCAAGTCATCGGGGAGCGGCGCGTCGAAGTCATCCGCCGTGCGGATCTTGCCCAGCAGCCCGCCGAGGCGCCGTGGGGGCTTTGGCTTGGCGAACGGCACGATCCGGACCACCGGCTTGCCCGCCTTCGCAATCACGACCTCGTCGCCTGCCGCCACCTCTTCGATGAGCCGCGAAAGGTGGGTTTTGGCCTCATGAATGTTCACGGTCTGCATAGTGTTCTCCTGCAAGAGAAACTTAGTCTAGCTTAGTCTGTTCAGATCCGCAAGGTTACGTAGATGCCAGATCCTCCGCGCATTCGCTAGACATAAGCGGATTTATGTCTAAACTTTGTCGATTGAAATTACATCTATAACGTATTACGTAGTAATATATATAAATTCAACGACGCTTTTTGCCGATGGCCGCCGCCGACCTCGATCTGACCGACACCGCCTTGCAGGCTGACCTGACCGAACTACGCAGCCGTTTTCCCGAAACCCGCGCGCTGTACCGCGAGGTCTGCGGCCTGCTGTTCTTCCGTTACGGTGTCACGCCCACCGCCAACAAGCTCTACAGCTTGGTCCGCAAGGGCAGCATGGGCACGCCCGCCGAGGTGCTGCAGGCGTTCTGGCAGGAACTGCGCGGGCGCACGCGCGTGACCATCGACCATCCGGACCTGCCGGACCCCCTCAAGCAGATCGCCGCCGAGGCGGTGCAGACCATCTGGCAGTCGGCCAACGAGGCCGCCACGGCGGAACTCGCCACGCTGCGTGCCGAAGCGCGTGACGCAGCGAATGCCGCGGAATCGGAACGCGATGCCGCGCGCGCCGAGACCGCGGTCGCGCGCGAAGACGCGCTGGCGCTCTCGGCGCAGCTGGGCGAGGCGCGCCAGGCGCACGACGCCGTGCAGGCCGAACTGGCGGCCGAGCGCCAGGCGCACGCCGCGACGCGGGCGCGTTGGGAAGCGGGGCGGGGGGAACTGGAGGCGGCGGGGCGCCAGCTGGCGGAACTGCGCACCCAATTCTCGACGGAGCTGGAGCGGGCGCGCGAGGCGGTGACGCTCGCGCAGGAACGCGCCGAAGCCAGCGAGCGGCGCAGCTTGCGCGAACTGGACCAGGAGCGCACCGCGCGCCAGAAGAGCGAGCGCACGGCCGAAGACCTGCGCGGCGAACTGGCGGTGGCACGCAGCGAGGCGCGCGATGCGGCGGTGGCGCAGGCGGAGGGCCGCACGAAGCTGGAAGCACAGGCCGCGGCGCTGGCCGAGCGGCTCGCGGCCACCGAGCAGGCGCAGCGCCGGGCGGAGCGGGCCGAAGCGGAAGCCGCGCTCGCGCGCCAGTTGCTGGCCACCTTGCGCGTCGCGCCGCGCGAACGCGAAGGGGGCCGGCGGCGCAAGGCAGCCAGTTCGGCGGCGACCGTGCCGGAAGAACAAGGCGACGGTCAGGAGGGTCGGCCGGAATTCGCGAAATTTTCGCCAAATATGGCTTAACACATTGATCTAAAAGAGGAATTCGGTTCCATGCGCGCTCCTCGAACGCTGCATCGCTAAATCAAGCGCCACGGGAACCGCATGCTGATCGTCTCAAATCGGTCCGTCTCGACCGATATAGGGATGTCGCCAACCGTGGCTTGAATGACCGCTGGTCGCTCATCGCCGGACACCCAGCGAACTGAGGCCGATGCCCGTAAATCGGAGGCCATTGCGGACATGACTGATCCAGTCGACCGCTCTAACTTCAGAAAAAAGGACTCTGTGATGGCTTTCGCCGACACAGGGCTTACCGCAGCAAATCACTCAGTGGTGCTGGGGCTCCAGAAAGCCTGGCTGACAGCACTGGACGCTGCCAGTCTCGCAACAACGTGATCGAGCTTCTCCCCGTCGACTGAGGTCGCCATCAGCACGGCTTCGATCTCCACGTCGTCGGTACCAAAGGCGTGAACCACCAAGTCGCGGGTGGGATGATTGCTGTCCTCCAGGGCCTCATCCAACAAGCGCATTGCCTCTTTCTGGCGCTCCCGCGGAGCGATGACATAGACGGTATTAGTGACCTCCACGGCGGGCGTATCGATGGGCTGACGGTTGATACGGTCGACCACGGGGCGCAGCAGCGTATTTGCAGCCAGCACGAATAGACACCCGACTGTAGCCTCCGGAAGCAGGTCCGCGCCGGCACACGCACCTATGGCTGCCGAGCCCCACAAGGTGGCAGCGGTATTGAGGCCGCGCACATTCCCTTCTTCTCGCATGATCACGCCCGCGCCAAGGAAGCCGATTCCCGAGACCACGTAGGCGACGACACGCACGGCACCATCGTGCCCGGCCAGCCGGTTGGCCATATCTACAAAAATGGCAGCGCCGACAGCCACCAGCACATTGGTGCGTAGGCCGGCGGTACGTTGGCGGTACTGTCGTTCGTAACCGATTATCGCACCCAGCACGAATGCCGCGGCCACGCTGATACTGGTATCGAGCAGGGAATCCAGATTGATGTTTTGGATGGCTTCAATGGTCATGTTTCGAACTGGTCAGAGTCGGGCTCAGAGTGGGCAGCCTCAGCTTGAGGACAGCCAAATTGCATTAGCTTTCAAGCGAAAACCGCTCCGTATGGTCATCGCACGAGAAGATCTCAGCATAACGTCCCCATTCAATGATCGCCTCCAGCGTCTGCTTAGCCAGCTCATCGCTCAGAAAATCCTCTAACTTTTGCTCGAACCGGACGCGCGGGGCTTGCTGATCCTTTCGCTCAGCCAACACAGTTCGGATATAGCCGGCCATTGGTACGCGCCGCACCAGGTGTTCGGCGAACAGGGCTTTACGCTCCTGTGTACCATGCTCATTGAAGAGCAAGCCCGCTACGGTCAGGACAATATCGCCCTCGCGCAGCTCGGCGAAGCCGAGGTGCCCGAGGATCTCGGCGACGGGGAAGAGATCGTCCACTTCCAGGTGCATCGTGGCTGCGATTTCTGGCAGGTCAGCTTGGCCCCGATAGGGCTCAGCGGCTACCGTCTCGATCAGGCCCGCCATCAGATTGGTTGAAACCGGCTGCAAAGGGCTGCCGATGTCCAGGCCGTTTCTTGGCGCGGCACCCTTTGTCGGGCGGGCCGTCATCTTGGCGTAGATCTCGTCGACCAGTTCGCGGAATGCCGGCTCGAGGCGGTCACGCCGATGCTTGAAGGGTACTTGAAACTCAGCAACGACAGATCCCGGGTTGGACGAAAGCAGCAGAATGCGGTCGCACATGAACACCGCCTCCTCGATGTTGTGGGTCACGATCAGCATCGACTTGATCGGCAACATGCGCTCGGTCCACAGATCGAGCAGATCGGTACGCAAGGTCTCTGCTGTCAGCACGTCGAGCGCCGAGAATGGCTCATCCATCAGCAACAAGGTCGGATTGACAACGAGGGCCCGGGCAAAGCCGACACGCTGGCGCATACCGCCCGATAATTCGCGGGGGAACGCGTTCTCGAAGCCATCCAGGCCAATCAGGTCGATGGCTGCAAGCGCGCGCTCACGCCGCTCCGCCGGCGGCACGCCAAGCGCTTCCAGGCCGGCTTCAACATTGTCGAGGACGGTGAGCCACGGAAATAGCGCAAAGGTCTGGAAGACCATAGCGACACCTTCTGCTGGGCCTTTGATCGGTGAGCCGCAGTAGTCAAGCTGGCCGGACGTGGGCGAAATCAGGCCGGCAATCATGCGCAGCAATGTGGACTTGCCCGAGCCGGACCGACCAAGCAGGCCGACGATTTCGCCTTCGCGCAGTTTTAGGTTCACGCCGTCCAGCACCAGTCGCTTGCCCTGATCGCGGCCGTAGCCGTGGCTCAGGTCGCGAACGGTCAGGATGTTCTGGGTAGGGGTCAGGATTTCGTTTTGCATTATGTTTGCCCTCTCAGTTCATGCGCAGCTTGCTTTCGGCGATGGCGTACAGCGGACGCCACAGAAAACGGTTGAAACAGACCACCATGATCGACATGACAGCGATACCAAGGACGATTTTGGGATAGTCTCCAGCGGCGGTGGACTGGGCGATATAGGCGCCAAGGCCATGCGCCGACAGGCTGGTTGAGCCCCATGACACGGCCTCGGACACAATGCTCGCGTTCCACGCGCCGCCCGACGCGGTGATGGCGCCAGTCACGTAGTAGGGAAAAATCCCGGGCAGCATGATCTGCCTCCACCACTGCCAGCCACGAATGCGGAAGTTCGTGGCCGCTTCGCGGAAGTCGTTCGGAAATGCGGTGGCCCCGGCGATGACATTGAAGAGGATGTACCACTGCACTCCCAAAACGATCAGCGGACTCAGCCAGATGTCTGGGTTTAGATGGAAATGGACAATGCCGAACACAAATACCGGGAACAGCAGGTTGGCCGGGAAGGCGGCCAGGAACTGCGCCAGTGGCTGGATTTTTTCGGCAAGCCGGGGCCGCAGCCCAATCATGACCCCAACCGGCACCCAGATCAGGGAGGTGAGGACGATCAACACCAGCACGCGCAACAGTGTCAGCAGCCCCAGCCCAATGACTTTCACAACTTCGTCCAATCCGGCTTCAGTGTGCACATAGCTGACCGTCCGCCACAGCAGATAACCGGCAAGCACTGCCACAAGAAGGCTCCAGACCACGTCAACGACGCGGGCCAGGCCAGCCCGCTGGGGGCCTGAGGCCGCGGGCAGTTGCACCGCGAAGCGGGCCCGCGCCAGCTTGCGCAGCAGGCGGCCGAAGGTACGCAGCAAACTCTGGATCAAGTGGGTACGATGCACCAGGTTCAACACCCAGGACTGCGGCGCGGTTTGCGCGCTCGTGCTTTCCAGTCGGAAGCGATCTGCCCAGGCCACCATCGGACGAAACAGAAACTGGTCGTACAGGACGATCACTGCGATCATGGCCAGGATGACCCAACCCACCGCTGCCATATTGCTGTCGGCAATGGCCGTGGCCAGGAAGGCGCCGACCCCAGGCAGGGTGATTGACTTGTCGCCGACCGTAATGGCTTCCGAGGCGACAACAAAGAACCAGCCGCCCGACATGCTCATCATCATGTTCCAGATCAGCCCCGGCATGGCAAACGGCACCTCCAGCTTCCAGAATTTCTGCCAGGGCGTTAGGCGCATGCTGTTCGACACTTCGATCAAGTCAGGCGGTAGCGTGCGCAATGACTGGTAGAAGCTGAATGTCATGTTCCAAGCCTGGCTGGTGAAAATCGCAAAGATGGCCGCCAACTCGGCGCCAAGCATGCGGCCCGGAAAGAGCGCAAGGAAAAAGACCACGGTGAAGGAGATATAGCCTAGCACCGGCACCGACTGCAGGATGTCGAGCATGGGGACCAGTACCTTCTCCGCCCGGCGGCTCTTGGCTGCCAGCGTGCCATACGTGAAGGTGAACAGCAGCGACGCCGCCAGCGCGGCCAGCATACGCAGCGTGGTCCGCAGGGCGTACTCGGGCAGCATGGCAGGATCTAGCGAAATTGCCTCGGCGCTGGGTCCGGCAAGCGGTGCCAGTGTTTCACGGATGCCTGACGCGGCCACTACCAGCAGGCCGATAATCAGTGGTAGGGCAATGAAATCCCAGCGGTTCGGCAGCAGACGCCGAGCCGTACCTGGGAGTTGCGGCATGAATTCGTTTGCCATGGGGCTTCCTTGGCCGACAGCATGGTTAAACGGAAGCCCACGAAGCGTGTGCTGGCAGCTTGGTCAGAACAGGTTCGCGAGCCATTGGATTCACTACCCTGGCCGGGTCGCCAGCGGCTACGGGTAGTTGGCAGGCGCAGCACAGCGACTAGAGGCGTCATCCATAATGGCTCCTCCTGTTCACTGGGATACTATCGCTCTGCGCCTCAGAACTCGGCGTGGAACCGGACGCCATAGAATGTTGCCGGCCCCCGGTCCCGGTTGTAGCCCGGGTTGCGGATGTATTGAAAATTCGGACTGACGCTGAAGTACTTCAACAACGCCAGGCTGTAATAGATCTCGAGCACTTGTTCCGGTCCATAGCGCAATGCGCCATCGCCGAGGAACGCTCCCAGACCGCCGGCGGCCAGGTAGTCCCGGTGCGGTGATCGCAGCATGTTGACGGCCATCGCCACCCCGAGTTCGTCATTGGGCCGTCCCCAGGACGTGCCTTTGAGCGTGCCGCCGCCGGCAATTTGCTTGCCGATCTCGGTAAAGGCGTAGGTTTCCGTCTTGTCGTCCGACATATTGGCGCGGAAGAACACGCCCAGCGAATCATTGACCTCCTGCAGCAACGTAATGCCCACGCCCACCTTGGCATGTTCCGCGCGCACGTCGGCAACATCGGGCGTCACGTTGTTGGCCTGCCCGAATGCGATGGCATCGCTGAACTTGCCCATCTTCGCTTTATTGCGCCAGAGCAGCAGGCGCGCCGCTCCGGGACGGCCAGCGAGGGTATAGCGCTTTTCAAGCTCCAGGATGTCGCCGTAGTGCTCAAACATCCGTGTGTCGAGCTTCAGTCCGTTGGATTCGAGCGGTTGCAGGAAATGACCAAAGCGCGCCGACCAGCCATCGCCCACGTACTCTAGCGACACGCCCCAGTTGTAGCCGCGCGCATCGGCGGGATAGTCGAACGAGCCATGTGTCAGCGATGACCAGTTCATGAACTGGGTGCGCGGGTCGGAGCCGTAGGGGTTCAGGTCGAAGACGTCGAGCACGCCGAAGTTGCCAGCGGTCAGCACGACGCGCTGTTTGTCGACGGTTCGCGCAAACTGGTTGAAGTCGGCATCAAGCTTCTCCTCGCCACCACCCAGGCCCCAGGTCTGGCGCACGAAGGCGCGGGCCCGGTAGAACGTAGGATTGGTGCCCGACGATTTGGCCAGTTCCCCGTTGGTCAGGCCTCCGAGACCATGCAGGCCAGAGAAGGGCACACCCTGCGAGACTTCAGGATTGAAGTGAAACTCTGCCCCTTGCCATAGGCGCAGGCCCAGGTCGAGCGTGCTGGTGAACGAATAACTCTTGGCCCGTTCCGTGCCGAGGCTGTGCTCGCCGGAATAGGCCGCGCCAAACGAAGGCTTGCGCTGCCAGATGTAGGTGGCTTGCCCGTGGAAGGCAAAACGGTCCTCCATCGGATCTGCCGTCGCATTGCCGGGGGCAGCGCCGGAAGCCGGCTGGCTTTCACCGGCGTTCTGGGCATGCGCCGGTGCGAGACCAATGGCTAGGAGCACCACGGTCAGCGCCGCGAGCGTGCGGGCCGACCAACGAGTGCCCTTCAAAAGGGTGAGGGCGGAGAAGGCAAACTGAAAACAGGTAATGAACGACATGAGACCTCCCTCACGCGCTTCTATGGCGCGTGTAGGCTCGGGGCGACTACCCGAGAGGGCCAAAGAGTGAGCGCAAACGTCACCCGCATCTGCCTACTCGGTAGATCGCTAACAAGAAAAATCGGGAGGTGGCCACACAGGAGAATCTGCATGGTTGCCACTACCCGCCGGTAACGGCTAGGCAGTGGCGAGATGTCGCCTTGACTGACTAGCCGTTCAGTGATCGGCGTGGCGCCGACTAGAACAACAGTCCATGGGGAGAACCCTTAGTGATGACCGGGCGCAGCATACCAAAATGTTTCATGGGACCGCAATGGATTTTCGGAGGCCCATAGAGGCGACTGCGGTGTTTCTGCGACACGTGGTTTTCGTCGGCGGAACCGTCAAAATGCGCCTCACCCGGCGGCGGACCAAATCAGTCACTGACTCTCTCGATGCCGGCGCCTACGCGACGCCAGCGGAAACCCCGGCTAGGCCTTGGCTAGGCCGATCCATTCGAGGCCGATGGAAAGGGCCGAGCGCCTCACAAATGACAGGGGCGATCAGCGCCTACTGTGGCAAAGCGGGCGTGGTGGATGGTTGACACTGTTGCTCGCCCACGGTGTGCGCATGCCGCCGATCGTCCTCGGCGTGCAGGTAGATGCCAGTCGTCTCAATCGAGGCATGCCGCAGGTTCTTCTGGATAAAACGGATATCGGTGCCGGCGTCGGCCTGGTGCGAAGCCGCAGAATGGCGCAGCCAGTGCGTCGAGGCACGCGTCAGCGTCACCGCGCCGGCCGGATCGCTCGCCTCCAACACGGCGGCCGCCCGCCGGAACACCTCCTTCGCGATCAGATAGACCGCCGTCGGCGTGAGGTGCCGCTGCGCGTCGCCGGCGACGCTCAGAATGGCCGGGCTCAGCTCACCGGGCGCGGGCATCGGCGGCAGGCCGTGGAACGCGCGATAGCGAGCAAACTCGGCCATCAACGCGTCGCTCACTGGTACCTCGCCCTCGGCGCCACCCTTGCCGACAACGTACAGCCACCAGCGCCCCCGCCGCTGGACGAAGTCGGCTGCCCTCGCGCGGGCGGCTTCGCTCGCGCGCAGCGCTGTATGGTAGAGAAAGCGCATCACCCAGCGGCTGCGCTCGTAATGCTGGCACTCGCGCGGCGTGCCCTGCGGCCAGCCCTCCATCGACGCGAGCACCACCTGCCACAGCGCATGATCGAGATAACGCTCGACGCGTCGAGCGCGCGAGCCACGCGTTGAGCGGCTGCGGCGCAGGGCAAGCGGATTGCCCGCGAGGTAGCCGGCCGCGACAAGGTAGTCGAGCAGTCCGGAAAGGATGCCGAGCGCCTGACGGCGGCTGCGCTCGGACAGCGGCCCATCGAAAAGCCGCCGCGCGCCGCCGCGGCGCGGCAGGGCCGGGTCGGTCCAGTCGGCCGTCGGCGCGGCCAGAAACTGCTCATAAAGCAGGAAATCCTCGCGCGTGAGGCTCGACATCGGCTTGCCCAGCGTGCGTGTTGCCCAGACGAGCAGCCGCACCACTTCCTTTCGGTAGCTGCGCAGGGTGTGCGGCGAACTGGCGTACTCGGCAAGCCACAAGCGTACGGCCTCAAGGTCGGTATCGGCCGTGACCTGCCGGTTGGCGGCGCGCGCCCGGTTAGTGCCGTCACGGCCGTCCAGTGCAGAGGGCAATACGATCGGCAGGACTGATTCGTGTGCTGGAGCGGGCAAGTTCATGGACTGACACGATTTTGCGGCGGGGTTCCGCATCGTACACCTACGAAGCTTACGATTATGCGCGTTATCGTAAATTTCTGGCGCTTGTGATTACGTATATAACGTAATACGATCATATGCATTATTCAGAATCCAGAAATTCCACCTCTCAGCCGCTTCCGCCCATGAGCCGTATCAGCGATACCCGTCTACGCACCCGTGAAGCAGCCGCGCGCCTGGTTGCCGCGGGCCGACACCCGCATGAGCTCACCGTCGACCTGATCTACGCCGAGATTCGCCAGGGCAGCCGCACCACCATCAATGACGAGCTGAAGCTGTGGAAGGACGAGCAGGCGCGCAACGACGCGCTCTCTGCCGCATTGCCGCCAGCCGTCGCCAACGCCATGCTGTCTGTCTGGGCGTTGGCCGTCGCGCAGGGAGAACAGGTCTTTGCGCAGCGCAGCGGGGAGTTTGAGGCCGAAGCGGCCGCCGCAACCACGCGCGCCGAATCGCTGCAGGTCGCCAATGCGGGATTGCAGGCGGAAGTACAAACGCTTCGCACTCAGGTTGACGACCTGCAGGCGCGGCTCGCCACCGCGCTTGCCGATCACGCCAGGGGCCAGACCCAGCTGGACGCAGCCATCCGCCAGGCCGAAGCAGCCGTGGCTGAGCGCGATGCCGTGCGCGCGCAATCGGACCAGGCCCTGCACGAAGCGCAGTCCACCCATGCCCGCGAACTGGAAGCTGTGCGGGCTGCCCGCGCCGAACACGAGGCCGCCCTGCGGGCGGAGGTCGACCAGGCCACCGCCCGGCTCGAAGGCGTGCAGAAGCTCGTCATGCTGCAGACCGACGAAGCGCGCGAAGCCCAGCGTCGCGCGGAAGCGGCCGTTTCGAAGACCCGGCAACGAAACGAGCAACTTGTGGCCGACGGGCAGCGTCTCTCCGCCGACGCTGCTGAACAGCGGCGGCTGGCCGAACGGCATGAAAAACAGCTCGCCGGTGTCATGGAAGAAACGCGCGAACTGCGGCGCGAGCGCGATTCCCTGACCCAGCAGGTAGCCCTGTTGCAGGGCCAGCTCAAGGGCCGCGACGAATCCGCGCCAGCGCGTACAGCCAGACGTCGCGCCAGTTGAGCCAAACAGCGAACAACGGCTTTCGGAGTACCGCGGAGTGCCTCAGCGCCCGCGCTACAATCGGGCCTTCGGTCCTCGCCTGGCGGCGCTGGACCGATGCAGTGCCATGAGCAACCGCCCGACAGGAAACCGAGCCTCATGAACACGAACGAACCGCAAACACCGGCCTGGCAGCCGATCGCTGCGCTGCCGGTCATTCTTGATCTCGCCGGCGCGCAGATTGAAGAGGTACAGGCTACCTTCGACGCTCTGACCCGGTGCCGGTCGCGACCCCATGTGCTTGACGACGCCACCCTGGCCCGGACGCGCCAGGTCTACGGCGAGCAACGGGATTTTCTGCCGATCCAGCGCGAGCAGGTTACACGGTGGCGATCCGGGCCGCTCACACCGCAGGAGCGCGAAGAACTTGCTCATCTGAGCGCGCGGATCGAGCGGCTGGCGGCGCTGCTCGACGATATTCTCGCGCTGACAGACGAGCTGTCGCACGGCACGATCGACCGGATCCTGGGCATGAGCGATGCGGACCTTGCCGCTGCGGTGTTATCGGGCTCGCTCAGATTGCCGCAACGCTGACACGCGGAAAATGCTGCAACGGTACCGGCTGGCTCGATTCGCGCGGCACCTATGAACCAGATTTCCGAAACCGCGTACCCGTTACTGCCAGCGGAGATTGCGGCAGACGAGTTGCGGGCAGTCTTCACGCCCAGCGCCGCCGAAATCCGCTTCGTGTACGGCCAGTTCCGGCAGGCGCCAACACGCGTGCTGATTCTGACGCAGCTCAAACTGCTCCAGCGTCTGGGATACATGCCGCCAATGTCAGACGTGCCGCCCGAAATCGTCGACCATATTTGCTCGGTGCTCAAGGTCCGATCGCCGCCCCGCGCAACGATCAAGCGCTATGACAGGTCGGGCAGCAAGTCTCGGCACCAGAAGGTACTGCGCGAATTTGTCGGCATCCGCGTTGTTGACGCGCTGACCCATGAATGGCTTGCTGTCGTGGCGGACATCGCCGCGCGCACGAAGGCAGAGTTGCCGGACATCGTCAACGTGCTGCTTGAGGAACTCATCAGGCAGCGCTACGAACTGCCGCCGCTGGCCACACTCTCGCGCATTGCTGCTTCCGCCCGCAGCCGGCTTCACGAGGCCATCTACCAGGCCTACTCGGAGGCGCTGGACGAGCCGCTCAGAGCCCGCCTCGACGCTCTCTTCATCAACCGGGCGGGACGCACGCCCTGGGACGAACTGAAGCGGGAACCAAAACGGCCAAGGCCGCGCGAGGTGGCAAGCTTCCTCAAGCACATCCAGGCCATAACCGAGTTGGCCGACGGCTTGCCGCCCCCGCCGGACATTCTTTCAGTCCCCAAGCGCATGCAGCTCGTCCTGGAAGCACGAGCCCTCGACATCCATGAGATGCGCGTGCTCAAGCCGGCGAAGCGCTACACGCTTGCCGTGCTGTTCATCCTCGCGCAGCTGCAGAAGGCACTTGATGACGTCGCGGAAATCTTCATCAAGACGGTCCGCAACCTGGAAGGCACGGCGGATCTGCGCATGAAACAGTATCGGCTCGCACACGCTGACGAACTCGAATCGCTTGTCAGTCAGTTTCGCGATGTGCTCCACATCCTGCAAGACGATGAGGCTCCAGCCGCCGAGCGCATCGCGCGCATGAGGGCATCCCTCAATGACGATCCCAGCAGTGCCCTGAACCGATGCAACGAGCACATCGCATATACCGGCAATCACGCCATCCCGTTTTTGCTGGCCCCATACAGGAATCTGCGGTCGCTGCTGTTCCAATTCCTCGACATCCTGTCGCTGCGCTCTAGCTCGCAGGACGATACCCTGCTCGACGCGCTCGCTTGGATCCAGCCATACCGGGCGTCACGTCGCGAATACCTGCTGCTGGGCGACGCGGACCTCGCCGAGCTGCCGCTCGACTGGATCCCGGAAAAGTGGGAGAAATTTGTCTTCCCGGACGGGCGGTCCGCTCGACTGCTGCACCGGAAATATTTCGAGTTGTGCGTGTTCAGCCAGCTCAGACGTGAACTGAACTCCGGCGACGTTTATGTCGAGCACAGCGACCAGTATGACGATCCCCGTGAACACCAGATATCGTGGGAGGAGTTCCGCGAGGAACTGCCGCGCTATGCCGAATTCGTCGACTTCCCGGTCGATGGCCGGGCCTTCGTCCAGCAACTGAAGGACAAACTCAGCGCATTGGCAGACGAGGTCGACGCTACCTTTCCGGAGAACGACTACGTCGAGATTGGCGACCAGGGTCTGATTCTCCACAAGCTCGAGAAGAAGCCCGACCCGCCAAACAAGATGTTGATCGACCAGGCCATCACGGCGTCGATGCGGCCGGTGAGCATCCTTGACATCCTGACCGAAACCGAACAGTGGCTCGATTTACACCGACTGTTTGGCCCATTATCCGGCTTCGAGGCAAAGATCGACGAGCCGCGCAAACGCTTCATCACAACGCTGTTCTGCTATGGGTGTAACCTCGGACCGGCACAGACCGCGCGCTCGGTAAAGAACCTCAGCCGCAAGCAGCTTGCCTGGCTGAATCTGCGCCACGTGACCGAGGAGCGCCTGGACAAGGCCATCGTCAGGGTCATCAACGCATACAACCAGTTTGCGCTGCCGAAGTTCTGGGGCTCCGGCAGCCGGGTTTCGGCCGACGGCACGAAATGGAATCTCTATGAGCAGAATCTGCTATCCGAATATCACATCCGGTACGGCGGCTATGGCGGTATCGGCTACTACCACGTGTCGGACAAGTACATCGCGCTGTTCAGCCACTTCATCCCGTGCGGCGTGCATGAAGCCGTCTACATCCTCGACGGGCTGATCAAGAATACCTCCGATGTGCAGCCGGACACGGTTCACGGCGATACGCAGGCGCAGAGCGCGCCGGTCTTCGCACTCGCACACCTGCTCGGCATCAAGCTGATGCCCCGCATTCGCGACATCAAGGAGCTGCGCTTCTACAAGGCGGACCGGCGCCGTCGCTACAGGAACATCGAGCCACTGTTCCGCGGCAACGTCGACTGGGCCCTGATCGAAAGGCATTTTCCGGACATGCTGCGCGTTGCCATCTCGATCAAGGCCGGCCGTATGACGCCATCGACGATCCTGCGCCGCCTCGGCTCCGAGAGTGTCAAGAACAAGCTGTATTTCGCGTTCCGCGAGCTCGGCCGGGTGATCCGCACCCTGTTCCTGCTGCGCTATATCAACGACCCGGAAATGCGCCGGACGATCCATGCCGCGACGAACAAGAGCGAGCAGTTCAACGATTTCGCGAAATGGCTGATGTCCGGCGGCGACGTCATCGCGGAAAACGTCCGGCACGAGCAGCGCAAAGTCATCAAGTACAACCAACTCGTCGCGAACATGGTCATCCTCTACAACGTGCAGTGGATGTCGCGCAAACTGAAGGAGCTGCAAGTGAAGGGCCATCCCGTCGACGCCGAGGTGCTCCAGGCGCTGTCGCCTTACCGGAAGGACCACATCAACCGGCTCGGGTCCTATTTGGTGGATCTCCAGCGGAAGGTGCCGCCGCTCGATACGTCGATCGATTTCGTTTTCGGATCGGCGGCGTAGTGGGAGGTTGGCAAGAATGCCCGCGACTTCCGCGAGCGCGGCGCGCCATCGTCGTGCGAGACAGCGCCATCGACGCATGTCGAAGGCTTACCCGTCGTGACCCGCTCCTGCAAGCGGGCAACTGACGCAGACTCTTGGAAAACCACCGACCTGAACACCGTGACGAATCGGCTCGACCTCTTCGAACACAGCCGCGACGTCATGCTACGCAATGACGTGCTGGCGGCGCTTGAGCAACGCGACCACCGGCGGACGTGAGGCGCCGCTTCGGCTGACCTCGGAATATCCGATCGACGCGCTCGCGCCGACCATCGAGATACTGGTCGACATGCCCTCGCTCATGCTCGACATGCTGAGCCTGGAACGCGAAGGCCGGCAGCATGAACTCCTCGAACGACGAAAGACCTTCCGCGACCTGCACCCGGGGCTCTTCAGTGCCTACATCCGTATGCGATAGCGGCAGTCACGCCAAGTGTTGCCCACACAACCGTGGCTGGCTCGACGCAGAGACATTTTTTCTTTACGGATCAGATAGTTAAGCCAACTTTGGCGAAAATTTCACGAATCCCGGCCGACCCTCGTATACCATCACCATCCTCGTGGTCACTGAACCCCCACGGTCGTTCATTGCTGCCCGTCGGACCAAATCAAACCACGTTTAGCCGTGTGGCATCCCCAGTCGGAAGCGGTCCCGGGCACCGACTTCCGGTCAATGCATGTGTGTCTGCGTCAACCACGACGCCTTGGACCGCTCTGACCTTTGGGCCGTGCTTTTGACTTTTTCTTTGACTTTGTCATCGGCCCATGACGCCAACGAAGAAAGGCGGCAAAGGCGCCGAATAGCAATAGCAGCCCGACCGTCAAGACACCGATGGTGACCGCTACCTCATTGGAAACGTGATTGTGGTTCATGGGACGCTATTCCCCTTGCGAAGCGGCAAAACGCACAGGTCGACCCTCAATCCAAGACGCTTCCGAGGGCCATTTCGCGAAGCAACTCGCCTTTTGATCCGTATAACGCTTTAAATCAAAAGGCGATCGGCGTCACCATTGCTCCGTGCCCGCCTCAGCGCACCCCGGTGAACCCGTGGTGGTGGAAGGTTGGGCGCGCGTGACAGAATATTCTGAAGCCGGGCCCGGATGCCGGAACCCGGCTTAGTCACGGCCAGATCAGGCCGGCTGTCTGCCAGGCACTTCGACCACGGCCGCCTCCTCTTCATCGCGGCGATGGACATAGCGATAGAGGGCCGGCAGGACCAGCAGGGTCAGTGCCGTGGAAGACAGGATGCCGCCGATCACCACGGTGGCCAGCGGCCGCTGCACCTCCGCCCCCGTTCCCGTCGCGATTGCCATGGGCACGAAGCCCAGCGAAGCTACCAGCGCCGTCATCAGCACCGGGCGCAGGCGCGTGATGGCACCGACCCGCACCGCCTCGTCCAGCTCCCGGCCTTCCTCGCGCAGCGTGCGGATGAAGGAGAGCATCACCAGGCCATTGAGCACCGCCACGCCGGACAGGGCGATGAAGCCCACTGCCGCCGAGATAGATAGCGGAATCCCGCGCAGCCATAGCGACAGGATGCCGCCGGTCAGCGCGAACGGAATGCCCGTGAAGACGAGCAGGCCGTCCTTGAGATTGCCGAACATCGTAAACAGCAGCAGGAAGACCAGCAGCAGCGCGACCGGCACCACGACCTTCAGCCGCGACGTGGCGGACTGAAGTTGCTCGAAGGTGCCACCCCACGTGGTCCAGTAGCCGGCAGGGATCTGCACCTGCGATGCGATCTTGTCTTCCGCCTCGGCGACGAAAGAGCCGATATCACGTCCGCGTACGTTGGCGCTGATCACCACACGCCGCTTGCCGTTCTCGCGACTGATCTGGTTCGGACCCGGTGCCATGTCAAAGCTTGCCAGCTCGCCGAGTGGCACGTAAGAAGTGGCCTGCGAGGCGACCTCCTTGGGCAACGGCACCGGCAGGCGCTTGAGTGCCTCGATGTCCTGCCGCACCTCGTCTGGCAGCCGGACCAGGATATCGAAGCGGCGGTCCCCTTCGAACAGCAGTCCGGCTTCCCGGCCGCCGATGGCGGTGGAGATCGTCTCCTGCACTTCCGACAGGCTGATGCCATAGCGCGATACCTTCTGGCGGTCGATGTTGATGGTCAGCATCGGCAGGCCGGTAGTCTGCTCCACCTTGACCGATTCGGCGCCGGCCACGCCCTGCAGGGCCTTGGCGATGCCGGCTGCGGCCTTGTTCAACTGGTCCATGTCGTCGCCGAACAGCTTGACGGCCACGTCGCTGCGCACGCCGGAAAGCAGCTCGTTGAATCGCATCTGGATCGGCTGGGTGAACTCATAGTTGTTGCCCGGCACCTTGCTCACGATCTCCTGGATGGCGGCGAGCACCTCGGCCTGGCTGCGGCGCGGGCTCGGCCACTGGTCGGCCGGCTTGAGCATGACAAAGGTATCCGCGACGT
The DNA here is from genome assembly GCF_023952475.1 of Cupriavidus sp. WGlv3. Taxonomy (GTDB): domain Bacteria; phylum Pseudomonadota; class Gammaproteobacteria; order Burkholderiales; family Burkholderiaceae; genus Cupriavidus; species Cupriavidus phytorum. The sequence goes on along the minus strand of NZ_JALHRX010000031.1, from coordinate 12,719 downwards.
TGGGCGGCATGGGATCGGTGGCAATCTCGGCCGTGCCGATCTTGGCGAAGACGCGCTCCACCTCGGGTACCTTCCGGATGTGCTTTTCCAGCTCGCCCTGCATTGCAACCGCCTGGCTCAGGCTGGTGCCGGGGATGCGCAGGGCATGCACGGCGATATCGCCCTCGTTGAGGTTCGGGATGAACTCCGTGCCAAGCCGGCTGGCCACGGCTACGGAGAACAGGACCAGGACCGCGGCGAAGACGGCGACGATCGACGTATTGCGCAGCGCGGCGTCCAGGGCCGGCTCATATTTCTTCCTGGCCCACGCCATCAGCCGGTTCTCCTTCTCGGAGATCCGGTCGCCCATGAAGAGCGCCACGGCCGCGGGAATGAAGGTGACCGACAGGATCATCGCTCCCAACAATGCCAGCACCACCGTGAAGGCCATCGGGTGGAACATCTTGCCTTCCACGCCGCTGAGCGCAAAGATGGGCAGGTACACGATCATGATGATCAGCTGACCGAAGATCAGGGCCCGGCGGGCTTCCTTCGATGCATTGAACACTTCGTGGAAACGTTCGGTCCGGGTCAGCGGCCTGCCATGCAGGGACTGGGCATGCGCCAGGCGCCGCACGCAGTTCTCGACGATGACGACGGCGCCGTCGACGATGATGCCGAAATCGAGCGCGCCCAGGCTCATCAGGTTGGCACTGACCTTGTAGCTCACCATGCCGGTAAAGGTGAACAGCATGGACAGCGGGATGACCAGGGCCGTGATGACGGCCGCCCGCATATTGCCGAGGAAGAGGAACAGCACCGCAATCACCAGGATGGCGCCTTCCAGCAGGTTCTTCTTCACCGTGGCAATGGCCTTGTCCACCAGCGTGGTCCGGTCGTACACCGGTACTGCCTTGACGCCGGCCGGCAGGGTCTTGTTGATCGCGGCGATCTTCTTGTCGACGGCCTGGGAGACCGCGCGGCTGTTCTCGCCGATCAGCATGAAGACCGTGCCCAACACCACTTCCTGGCCGTTCTCGGTCGCCGCACCGGTGCGTAGTTCCTTGCCGATGGCGACATCGGCCACATCCCGGATGCGAATCGGGATGCCTTTATTGGCACCGATGACCACATCACCGATATCCTCGATCGAGCGGACCTGGCCCGGCGCGCGCACCAGGTACTGCTCGCCGCGGCGCTCGATGTAGCCGGCGCCGACATTCATGTTGTTCTTGTCGAGCGCCGCCACCAGCTCGGCCAGGGACAGGCCGTAGCTCGACAACCGCTCCAGGCTGGGTGCTACCACGTACTCCTTGGCGTATCCACCGATGGTGTTGATCTCGGTGACGCCCGGCACGGTGCGCAGCTGCGGCTTGATGACCCAGTCCTGGATCTCGCGCAGGTCGGTAGGCGTATAGGGCTTGCCATCCGGTTTTTTTGCGCCCTCGGTGGCTTCGACCGTCCACATGTAGATCTCGCCGAGGCCGGTGGAAATCGGGCCCATCGTCGGTGTCAGGCCGACCGGCAGGGATTCGCGCGCTTCCTGGATGCGCTGGTTGACCAGCTGCCGCGCAAAGTAGATATCGGTGCCATCCTTGAAGATGACGGTGACCTGGGACAGGCCATAGCGCGACAGCGAGCGGGTCTGTTCCAGCCCGGGCAAGCCCGCCATCGCGGTCTCGATCGGGAAGGTGATGCGCTGCTCCGCCTCGAGCGGCGAATAACCGGGCGCGGCCGTGTTGACCTGTACCTGGACGTTGGTGATATCGGGTACGGCATCGATCGGCAGGCGGGTGTAGTTGTACACGCCCAGCGCGGCCATGCCGAGCACGACCAGCAGCACCAGCCAGCGCTGCTCAATGGCAAAGCGAATGATACGTTCGAACATGCTGGTCTCCGGTATCAGTGCGCGTGTTCCGCGCCCGCCTTGCCGAGTTCGGCCTTGAGCAGGAACGAGTTGGTCGCGGCGTACTTCATGCCGGCGCGCATGCCCTCTCGGATCTCGGTCCGTTTGCCGTCCGAGTGCCCGAGCTTGACCGGTTGCGGCAAGAATCCGCCCGGCACCGCCACGAACACGACGGGCTCATCGCGCACCGTCTGGATCGCTTCCGTAGTCACGGTCACCGGTGCTTCGGCGACGCCAGCCGTCAGCGAAACGGTTACGAACAGGCCGGGACGCCAGCCCATCTTGGGATTGTTCAGGGTCACGCGCGCGCGCGCCGTGCGGGTCTGCTCGCCCAGCAAGGCGCCGACATAGGAAACCTTGCCTTGCGCCTTCTCCTCGAAGGCCGTCGAAGAGATCGTCACCTGTTCGCCAACGCGGACATTGCCAAGGTCCTTGGGGGAGATGACAAACTCGGCCCACACCGTGCTCAGGTCCGAGATGGTGAAAACATTGGCGTCTTCCTTCACGGCCTCGCCCAACGCCAGATGCTTTTCCACGATCACGCCGTCGAACGGCGCGCGCAGCTCGAACCGGTTCAGGCCCTTGGACGCAGCCGAAGCGCCGATGGCACTCAGCTTCTGGCCGGCGTTACGCACCGCGATCTCCGCTTCCTGCAGCGCGGTCCTGGCCTGCAGGTAGTCCTGCTCGGCGGAAATCCGCTCTTCCCAGAGCTTCTTCTCACGCTGGTAGGTGGTCTTGGCCAGTGCAAGACGCTGCTGGGCCGCGAGCAGTTCGCTGCGCTGCTCGGAGAGCTGCGTGCTCGCGATCACGGCCAGCACTTCGCCCTTCTTCACGGTCTGGCCCAGGGATGCCGGCACGGCCTCGGCCACGCCCGCCAGGCGCGGCACCACGTGGGCGGTGCGGTCCTCGTTGAAGCGGATCTCGCCCGGGAACTGCAGGGTCGAGGCAATCTGCGCCGGGCCGGCTGCCTGGATCGCGACGTTCGATGACTTGAGCTGGCTCTCGCTCAGGCGAACGACATCCTCGTCCTTGTTGAGTGCGACGGTCAGCTGAGCACCAGCGGCGCGTACCACGATATCGGCCTGGAAGACATGGGGCTCGCCGATGGCGGTGGTACTTTCCAGATAGCCGTCCTTGGCGACGAACGCCAACGCTTCGGTCTCGCCCGTGGGACGCTTGAGTGTGCCCGTCGCCGCAAGGTCTTTTGCAGCGATAGCCTTGTCCTTGCGCGTGCCCCACAGCCGGAGGCGAGCGTCGTCGCCATCTTCGGCGAGGAGGGTTTCAATGGTCAGGTCCTTCTCGGTCTGCAACTGGCCGCCGTGAGGCCCCTTCGGGCCGGCTTCATGATGCTCTTCGTCGGCATGGCCCTCGGCGTGGTCGTGTCCTGCCTCCTTGCCGCCGTCGTGGTGTTCCGCGTCCGCGTGGCCCTTGGCCTCCGCATGGTCGCCATGGCTGTGCCCATGTTCGTCCGCGCCACTGCCGGACTGGCCGCTCGTCAACAGTACGCCTCCGGTTGCCAGCGCACCAATGACGACGATTGCCGCGATGATGGACTTTTGCTTGGTAGTAATTGACATGCTGCGGTAGTCCCTTTAGCGACCGAGGATGCGGTCAATGTTCGTGGCGGCCTCGTAGGTGCGGGCCAGTACGCCGAGATAACGGATGCGGGCCTGGAACAGGGTGCGTTGGGCGTCCAGTACGTCCAGGAAGTTGAACTTGCCGGCTTCGAATCCCTTGGTGGCCGCGTCGTACGCCTGCTGGGCCCCGGGCAACACGGTCGTCTTCAGCGCCTGGGCGGAAGCCCGTGACACCGACAGCTGGTTTGAAGCCTGTTGCAGGGCGTTGTTCAGGCGGATCTGGCTGGCAAGGTACTCGTCCTGCGCCTTGTCGGCGCGGCGGATGGCCTCGTAGAGATTGCCCTGGTTCCGGTCAAACAGCGGCAACGGGATGGCGACGCCAAGTACGGCCATGTTCCGGTTGGCTTCGTTGTCACGCTTGGCGCCGACACTGAGCGTCAGGTCCGGGTATTGGCGGCTGCGCTCGACCCCGACCAGTGCCTGTCGTCGGTCCAGTTCCAGCCGGTTTGCCAGCAGGGCCGGCGACCTTTCGAGTTCCGCGCGCAGCAAGTCCGGCGCCGGTCGCGTCGGCAGGGCATCGAGGTCACCGACCGCCTCCGTGAATTGCGGGCTGGCGTTCCCCCACAAGGTGGCAAGCGCCTGCCGTGCCGTCTGCAGTTCCGCGGTGGCCTCGGCGACTTCCAGTTCGGCGTTGGCCTGTTCGACACGCGCCTTGGTCTCATCGACTGGCGAGATCTTGCCCGCGGCCACACGCCGGGCAGCGGCCTGGGCACCCTTGGCGGCGATGTCCGCCGAGCCGGTCGCGAGCTTGACCCGCTCCTGCGCAATCAGGACACCGAAGAAGGCCGCGATGACCGATGCGCGCAGGTCGGCGCGGAGACTGCTCAACTGCGCCTGGGCGACGTCCCGCCCGCGTTCGGCGGCCGCAATTCGGGCCGAGCGCTTGCCGCCGAGTTCTAGCGGAATGTTGACCTGTCCGGTCGTGGTGCGCGTCGCCTTGCGCGTGTCTTCCATGACCGCGGCGATTTCCGGGTTGGGAATCACCCGCGACTGCATGATCGCGCCTTCGTTTGCGTCGACCTCCTTGGCCGCCGCGGACAGTGAGAAGTTGCCAGCTGCCGCCAGGGCGAGGGCGGTCTCGAGCGTCAGCGGCCCAGCGTCATCGCGCTGCGCTGCAACGGCACCGGTGGTGGCAGGCAGGGCCTGGCCGAGGGTAAGAGTAGGGCTGAGCGCGCATGCCGCCAGCCCGAGCTGCAGGAAAAGTCTTCGCATCGAATTGCACCACGGAAAGTACCAGGGGAATTCGGCGAGACGAGGATCGTCAGGAAGAGATCGTCTCGCCGGTCAGGCGAGACGGGGCCATTGGGGGCGGTCCGGCGCCCTGGCGTTGTGCGAGGTGAAATGCGCCTGCACGACGACTGGCGCCATTTCGACACGCTGCAGGGATTCCAGGCCAGGATTGGCGGCCCAGGCGAACGGCACGGATGCCATGTGGCAGACGCCACAGTCACTATGTATACCCGTTTTGTTCTGCTTTTCGACCTGTTCAAGGTCCGACTGGCCCTGGTGCTGATGCTCGTGGTGCCCGAAGTGCCAGATGCCCGGCACCGTTGCCTCATGCTGGCAATACGCTGCCGCACCGGCCCAGGCAAACTGGAACGGCAAGACAAGCATGAGGAAGATCAGGAACAACCGGCGCATCGGGGGAGCGGGCTTGGAGACGACGCAAGTTTACCCGAAAACCGCCCCGTCGCTTGTGACGACTTCATTACGTGTGTGTCAGAAAATGACGGCGCACGCCGCTCTGCAGGAGGCAGCCTGCCCTGCGCTCCGCCCCTTGGCAACTGGATCGCCCGTAAGCAAGAATGGGAAAACTTACCGGTGCTGGTCTAGTCGGGGCCGCCGATTCTGTCCACGAATGGCCTACCGCAGCGCCCACAAGGTAGGTGCGGTTCTTGCGTCCTGTTGAAAGGGAATCTGCTTTTCGATGGATCATTATCGCTAGTGGCAACCCGGCCAAGATCCGACCTCGGAATACCCTCGCCCTGCGAGTGGCTCGCGCAAAGACGGCAGGTGATTATGCAGTATGCCGGGTCCGTGATTTTGAAAACAACCGGTGAACGCGCAGAGGAGTGCAGGATGGGCACGGGGCACAATCATAGTCACGCGACGCGCAACGAGCGCGCCTTAAAGGTGGCGCTCGGTCTGACGTCGGCGTTTCTATTGACGGAACTCATCGGGGGCGTACTGACCCAGAGCCTGGCACTCATTTCAGACGCTGCCCACATGTTCACTGATGCAGCGGCGCTCGCAATCGGGCTGGCTGCGATTCAGATCGCCAAGCGTCCGGCGGATGCGCGAAGGACCTTTGGATACTATCGCTTCGAAATTCTGGCTGCAGCATTTAACGCCGTCATGCTGCTTGGCGTAGCACTGTACATTTTGTATGAAGCGTATCGCCGCCTGAGCGATCCTCCGGAAGTGCAATCTTTGGGGATGCTTGCGATTGCCACGGTAGGTCTCGTGATCAATCTAATCAGTATGCGCATGCTTTCTGCCGGAAAGGAGCAGAGTCTGAATATCAAGGGCGCCTACCTTGAGGTTTGGAGCGACTTGCTTGGTTCCCTCGGCGTCATTGCCGGCGCTCTGATTATTTGGCTGACCGGATGGGGATGGGTCGATTCGGCGGTCGCAGTGCTCATCGGACTCTGGGTGCTGCCAAGGACCTGGGTGCTCTTGAAATCGAGTCTCAACATTCTATTGGAAGGGGTTCCGGAAGATATCGAACTCGATGAAGTAAAACAAGTGCTGCTTTCAGTTCAAGGGGTGCACAGCCTTCACGATCTGCATATCTGGGCGCTATCGAGCGGGAAAATCAGTCTAACCGTCCACCTGGTGATTCCACCCGAAACTGATGTGGAACGCAAGATTCTACCTACCGTACGCGAGCTCCTTGCCGAGCGATTCGACATCACCCATATCGCGATCCAATGCGAGCCGACACCCTGTCCTCAGGCGGAAGCCTCGTTCCATTTGGTGGCCGCATCGGACGAGCACGCTGATGCCTCAATCAACAGTAATCACAGTGACCTTGGGCGCCCGCGGGCGGGACAAGCGCATCGAGAACTTTAGCGCCATGGCGGATGCCGTGATCGCGACTTGCGTCCTATGCGACACTCGGTGCTTATTTGGTTTTTGCAAATCTTCAGTAATCGCTTCCATCACCCGCGCAGGCTCGCCCGCCGACGCAAACAGCGGCGCGCTTGCATTTGGGAGAGTGGGCGTCCGCTCTGGCCGGTGCGAAGCCCTGCGAGGCTTTCCCGTTCAGTCGTCGCGCCGAGCAGTCCTGCCAAGTTCAAACCACTTTGGCGACGGACTGCTCCACTTGCTGAATTGCCATGAGAACGACGATGGCTCCTACACCGAGTGCCGACGACAGCCAAAGTGCCTTGGCGTCGAACGCATCAAGGCAAATGCCGAACAGCCATGGCGCCAATGCCTGGGCGACGCGCGCGGGGACCATCAATACACCTTGGCGGTGCCCGTAGCCGCTGGGTCCGAAGATGACCAAAGGCAGTGTTCCTTTAGCGATGGTCAGGATACCGTTGCCAGCGCCATGCAATACGCCGAACAATGCGGCCGCGGGTGCGCCTACGAGTCCAAAGGCCAACGCACCGATAGGGTGTAATGCTGCCGCTATGCGCGCGGAGAGCAAGGGATGGATCTTTCTCAGAAGCCCGAACTCAAGGATTCTTGCCCCGACCTGCGCAGGACCGATCAAGGCACCGACCATCACGGCCGTTGCCACAGTCGCGCCCCCGGCCTGCAGGAGGCGTGGCAAGTGTGCAGCCATCGCGGTGCTGATGAACCAGGTCGCCGCGAACACGAAAGCCAACGCATACGAAGCGAACCGCTGCTTGTCGCGCTCTGCCACGCTTGAAGGATCGCGCTTCGCCGGCACAACCTTATCTTGCTTCGCATCTTCGGAGACAAGTCTCTGCGGCGTGCTGGCATTCAGCAACAAGCCGAGTGTCAGGTGTAATCCCGCCCACGCAAGACATGCCCCGCGCCATCCGATGTGGGCTTCCATGAAGGTCGACAAGGGCCAACCGACCGTACTGGCAAGGCCTGCAATCAGCGTAATACCGGTGATGGCGCCCCGAGAGCGGTTGCCGTATAGGACCACAAGCGTGGCGAATGCGGCTTCATATAGCCCTGCGCCCATCCCCACACCCAGGACCAGCCAGGCAACAAAAAGGCCCATTGCGCCCTGTGCGAAGCCGAGCCCAGTCAGGCCGAGCGCAAACACAATGCTGGTGGCAACCAGCACAGAGCGGCCGCCCGACCGATCGATCATTCTGCCTGCATACGATCCAATTACTGCCGACACGATAAGCGCGGCGCCAAATGCTGCAAACACCGTCGAGGTGGAGACGCCGAGATCCGTCGCCATTGGCGTCGCCAGCATGGCCGGCAGGTAGTAGGTGGATCCCCACGCGAGTGTCTGGGCGATTCCCAGCCTCGCAATCACGCCGGTGCTCGGCTCCATAGCCATTCCTTGGCTTGTTACTCGACTTCGCCGCTGTCGGTATCGCTGACCTGAGCCTCCTGCTCCTGACTCATCGCGGCCGCAACGAGCGTCGTGGCAGTCGCCGGCGCCGCCTCCTTGCGCTCGCTGTAGCGGTCTGTCAGGTAGTCGCTGCGATCGCGCACGAGCAGCGTGAACTTGTATAGCTCCTCCATGACGTCGACCACGCGGTCATAGTAGGAGGATGACCTCATGCGGCCGTTCGCGTCGAACTCCTGGTACGCCTTGGCGACCGACGACTGGTTGGGGATCGTCACCATGCGCATCCAGCGCCCCAGCACGCGCAGAGCATTGACGGCATTGAAAGATTGCGAGCCACCGCAAACCTGCATCACAGCAAGCGTGCGTCCCTGGGTCGGGCGAATCCCGCCCATCTCCAGTGGCAGCCAGTCGATCTGGTTCTTGAAGATCGCGGTCAGCGTGCCATGCCGCTCGGGACTGCACCACACCTGGCCTTCGGACCACTCCGAGAGCTTGCGCAGTTCGGCCACCTTGGGATGGTCGGCAGGGACGCTGTCGCAGATCGGCAGGCCATGCGGGTCAAACACGCGAGTCTGCGCACCGAAGTGCTGCAGGATCCGTTCGGCTTCCTTAACGAGCAGGCGACTGTACGAGGTCTCGCGCAGTGAGCCGTAGAGCAACAGGATGCGCGGTGGGTGGGCATTGACGTGTGCCGGCTCCAGTTTGTGCAGGTCCGGGGTGTCGAGCACAGCCGGGAGGATGTTGGGCAGATCACTTGTCATGGCACCCTCCGTCCTTGCTCGTCGATCACGACCTCGCCATCTTCCTTGGTGAATGCGGCTTGTTGTGGCGAGGGCAGGATGTCGAGTACGACTTCCGAGGGCCGGCACAGCCGCACGCCCAGCTCGGTGATAACAAAGGGCCGGTTGATCAGGATCGGCTGGGCAAGCATCGCATCGAGCAACTGGTCATCCGTCAGCGCCGGATCGGACAGGCCCAGTTCGGCGTAGGGCGTGCCTTTCTCGCGGATGGCCTGGCGCACCGTGAGGCCGGCAAGCCGGATCATCTGCTGCAGCGTCTGCCGGTCCGGCGGCGTATTCAGATATTCGATGACATTCGGCTCGACGCCCGCATTGCGAATCATGGCCAGCGCATTGCGTGACGTACCGCACGCAGGGTTGTGATAGATCGTTACCGACATGCCAACTCCTTAATGTGCCTTCGCCTCATACCAGTGCTGGGACCGGTTGACGATGCTGACGACCAGCAGCATGACCGGCACCTCGATGAGCACCCCTACGACCGTGGCCAGCGCCGCTCCCGACTGGAAGCCAAAGAGGCTGATCGCGGTGGCGACCGCGAGTTCGAAGAAATTGCTGGCGCCGATCAGGCTGGACGGACCCGCCACGCAATGGGCCACGCCAAACTTGCGGTTCAGCAGGTAGGCCAGCCCCGAGTTGAAGAAGACCTGGATCAGGATCGGCACCGCGAGCAGCGCGATCACCAGCGGCTGGTCGATAATGGCCTTGTCCTGGAATGCAAACAAGAGAATCAGCGTAAGAAGCAGCGCGGTGATGGAGTAGGGCCCCAGTCGCTGCACGACACGCTGGAAGTAGGCAACGCCGTGGCCCAGCAACATCTTGCGCAGCAGTTGCGAGATGATGACCGGCACGACGATGTACAGGGCCACCGACGTGAGCAGGGTGTGCCAAGGGACAGTGATCGACGACAGGCCCAGCAGCAGCGCCACCACCGGCGCGAAGGCAACGACCATGATGGCGTCGTTCAGGGCGACCTGGGACAGCGTGAAGTACGGATCGCCCTTGCAAAGCTGGCTCCAGACAAAGACCATGGCCGTGCATGGCGCGGCGGCCAGAAGTATGAGGCCGGCCACATAGCTGTCCAGCTGGTCGGCAGGCAACAGCGGCGCGAAAAGGTGGCGCACAAAGATCCAACCGAGCAGCGCCATGGAGAACGGCTTGACCGCCCAGTTGATGAACAGCGTCACGCCGATGCCTCGCCAGTGCGATTTCACCTGGCCCAGTGCGCCAAAGTCAATCTTGATCAGCATGGGGATGATCATCACCCAGATCAGGATGCCCACTGGCAGATTGACCTGTGCGTATTCCATCCGTCCGATCGCCTGGAAGACATCCGGCAGCATTTGCCCCAGTGCGATACCAGCGACAATGCACAGCGCGACCCAGACGGTCAGATAGCGCTCGAAAAAGCTGATGGCAGGTTTGGCAGCGGGCTGGCTGGTGGCTGCTACGTTTTGGCTACTCATGTTCAGTTCCCCGCCAGACGCTGCAGCGTCCCCTGCAACTCGGCGTTGCTCATGTCCTCGATCGGGAGCAGCAGCAGTTGCAGCATCCGGTAGGCGATCGCCTGCCGGGTCAGCTCGAATGCCTGGCGCTTCTTCTCATCGCCGCCTTCCGCATTGGACGGGTCAGGGTAGCCCCAGTGCACCTTCACCGGGCTACCCGGCCAGTACGGACATTCTTCCTCGGCCGCGCTGTCGCACACCGTGATGACAACGCGCATCTGCGGCGCATCGGGGTTGACGAATTCATCCCAGCTCTTGCTGCGGAAATCGCCGACCTCGACGCCGGCGTTTGCCAGCACCTCGATCGCGAACGGGTTGATACGTCCGCTCGGGGAGCTTCCGGCGCTGTAGGCACGCACATCCCGACCGAACTGCCTGGCCAGGTGATTGAGCATGCCTTCGCTCAGAACGCTACGGGCGGAGTTGTGGGTACAGAGGATCAGTACGTTGGTCGTCATGGGGGCAAAAACTAGTTCTATTGGGAGCGCTTCAGCGCGTGCCGATGTCCCGGATGGCCTTCTGAAGCGCGATGGCGTCAAGCTTCGGCAGGGGCAGGGACAGGAACAGTTCAATACGACGCTTGAGCGAAATGACTGCGTCGTTGATGGCCTGCTGCTTCTGGGCGTCGGTGCCCTCGCAGGCGGCCGGGTCGGGGACGCCCCAATGTGCTGTCATGGGCTGGCCAGGCCAGATCGGGCAGACTTCTCCCGCGGCCTTGTCGCAGACCGTGAAGACGAAATCGAGTGTTGGTGCGCCGTCTCGGGAGAACTCATCCCAGCTCTTGCTGCGAAACCCGTTGGTCTCCATGCCGTGGCGCGCCAGCGCTGCCAGTGCGAGGGGATTGACGACACCCGTGGGGTGACTACCAGCCGAGTAGGCGCAAAAGCGCCCCTGGCCCAAATGATTCATCAGACCTTCTGACAGAATCGAGCGGGCCGAATTGCCAGTGCAGATGAAGAGGACGTGGTAGGTTTTTTCGCTCATGACGCGCCCTCAGCAGCAAGACGGCGTGGCATTGACGGCGATGCCGATCGGCTTCCCCTTCGGAGCACGCGGCGCGCAACAGGCCGATTCCTGACCGTCCGCATCGGGCTTTCGGGATTCTGCGTACACGGGCACATCGCCGAGGGTGTGGAAGTGCTCCCACGCGATGCCCTGCGGGTCCGTCAGCCAGTACTTGTCGCTACGCGCATAGCAGCACGTGGTTTCGCCTTCGTCTTGCATCGCCATGTCCGCGGCTTGGGCCCGCTGCTTCAGCTCCGCGAGTTCTGCGGCGTCGTCAGTCTGGAAGCCCAGGTGGTCAACCCCGGTTTCTGCGCCGCGCGCCGAGATGGCAAAATTCACACGGGGGTCTTCAAGCATCCATTTCGCGTAGTCGTCCTTCACCACCGACGGTTCGGCCGCGAAGAGCGCTGAATAGTAGCGAATGCTCGCAGACAGGTCTGCGACGCTGACATGTACGTGGAAGCGTTTCATGATCGGGACTCGACGGAACAGGTGGACACAGGGGAGCACGGATTGCCGCTGCAGCAGTTCTCCGTGAGGTAACCCAGCAAGGCGTTCATGGTTTCGAAATGAGCCATGTAGATGATCGAGCGGCCGGCCTGCTGGCTGGACAGCAAGCCAGCGCGGTGCAGTTCCTTCAGGTGGAACGACAACGATGACGCCGGCATTTCCATCAGTTCGGCAATCCGGCCAGCCGGCAGCCCGGCGGGCCCGGCTTGCACGAGCATCCGGAAGACAGACAGGCGTATCGGATGCGCGAGCGCGGCAAGCGATTCAAGGGCGTGATTGGTTTCCATCATTCGAATATAGTCGAATGATGGAAACCAATCAAGTGAAGTTTATGTGATGCGTTGCCTCGAATCTATGTGTCCATTAGGCAGTATGCGACCGAGGACACGTCCCGCCAGATCGGTCTCCGCCATGGCGCTGGGTGTATGAATCCACAATCACTCATGCGCGCGCGCTGTCCGAACTCAGGAGCCTATTCCTATGTGCGGATGCACTCATTGTTAGTCGCCGCAGCACAGGCACTGTTCGTCCATCGGTCTACAACTGAAGAAAAAGCGCAGGAGGGCGAGATCATGTCCACACGTGATATTCACGTATTCCACGAAATTGCCGGCTGGGCGCTATACGTTGAAGGCCAACGCGACGCGATTAGCCACTATACAACCCAGCAGAAGGCCGTTGCCGCCGGGACGGCCAAAGCGCAACGTGAACACGTTGATATTTTCGTCCACCCATGCCATGAGAGAAGAGGCACGTGGATTCGCCACATCCACGATTTGCGCGATACCGATTAGTGATCCGGCGGGTGGGGCCGACCACCGGAAGGCTGACGTGCTTCCTCGGTGGGAATTTCCGATCCCGCAGTTC
>NZ_JALHRX010000030.1 GCF_023952475.1 Cupriavidus sp. WGlv3 | reverse complement strand
GCCTTGGCCGCATCGAGCGCGCCAACCTGCTTGAGCGCGAGAATCGCGGCAATGACCTGGAGGGTCTTGCCCAGTCCCATGTCATCCGCAATGACGCTCCCGAAGCCGATGCAAGCATTGCGAAAGAGCCAATTGAACCCGCGCTCCTGGTAGGGGCGCAGTTGTGCTTCCAGCCCGTCAGGCAACGAGCATGGCTCGATATCCTGCAATTTTCGGAGGATCGCTTCGGCGTTCTTGTCTCGCGCGATTGCCGCGCCATCAAGCTCTCCGGCGATGGCGATGCGTAAAAGTTCCGGAGCTGTCACCTTCGGGGGCGCAGCGAGGGCAGCGCTTAGGCTGGCGAGTTCCTTGGGATCCAGATAAACGTATTCGTCCTTGATCCGCAAGACACCACTCGCGCCTTGCACGAGCTGCTCGAACTCACGCTTGCCGAGAATGTGATCGCCGATTGCGATCTGCCAGTCAAACGAGAACAGGTCGTCAGCCCGGAACCAACTGACGGTACTCGGCGGTTGCCCGGCAATTCGCATGGAGAGCTTCGGCCGCAACAGCGCTTCCATTCCCTTCGGCAAAAGCGAGCGAATCCCCATCAGCCGCAGCACGGGCAGCGTGTCATTCAGCCATGACGGCAACTGCGCCGAGGACACGGCGATCGGCGTCCTGGCCTCCCTTTGTACGTAGTCGTTGATGGGAGGGCAGTGCTGGTCGAGCACAGAGATTGTCTGCAGAACCGCATAGCGGTGCTTGCCCCATTGATTGTCTGCGATGACGGTTGCCAAGGCTGTTGGTTCCCGGGTCGGGTGCTCTCTGTCCTGGACGTCAATGTCGACCGTGAAGCCCGCCCCGATATCGTCCACCCGCAGGACGGGCGAGAATCGCCGCTCGGCGAGATGGAAGGCGGAGAGGGAGGTTTGAATGGCGCCCGGGATAGCGCCCTCGCCGGGCCGGTCGAAGTGGGCGTAGTTGTCAGTGAAGAACAGCCCAAGGATCATGTCGCCGTTAGGCGAGCCAGCCCATGTGCGGACATAGTGCGTGAGCCATACGGAGCATAGGTGCAGGGCTCCTGCATACCGCTCCACCGTCTTCCGTGGGCGTGACTGGCCATCGACGGTAAGTAGGCGCGGTGGCAGTGCCACGGCGTGAACTACACCTTTCACCTGCTCGTCCGCGATCGCGGGCAACCATCGCACCCCTGCGACGTTATTGGTGTGGGCATAGATCTGGGGTGTGACCGCTCCCTTGCTAAGCAGGTGCAAGGTCACCAGCCGGAGTTGATAAAAGGCCGCCACCTCCGGCTGGTAGTCGGGTAGGTCGCTTGCCTCAATACGTGCTAATGCACCCAGGAAATCCGACGGCGCGGTGGCCCGAGTCACTCCGCTCATCGCTGCACCAAGTGTCGATGGCCACACCAGGCCTTGGCGGATATGTGGCTTGTCGTAGGGGAGAATCGGCGAGTAATCGTCCTCATCCCTCTCGCCGGCCAGGTTCTTAGCGGCAGTCTTGGCGACCCTAGCGAGACGGCTGCGGACCGCTTCCCGGAAATCCCCCTTGGAAAAGAGAAACTTGGATGCTCGGGCAGCAACCGACTCAGCGGTTCGAGCAGGTCAGGGATCGAAGAACAATCGATCGGTTTGAATTCGGTGACTTGCGCCTGCTCCTCCCGCTTTTCCCCTCGACGTACTGGCGCCGCCATAGGTAGCAGATCGGACAGCGTGGGCACTGGCCGGTTCACCTCGTTCTGGATGCTGAGCCGGCAATCATCGAGCGCACTGACCAGATCCAGCCCGCGAAGGCTGAACACCAAGAAAGGGTCTCGGTCAATCTCGGCGCTCAGGACGTAGATAACGGCCGCCAGGTGTTTGCAGGGGACCGCCCAATCCGGGCACGAGCAGGTCATCCGAAGATCGCGCCACCCGGTTGGGAAGACATTGATGCCTTCCTTTTGGCTGAGCCCGAGTACCGCCGGGTCCAGTTTCACGATTAAGCAACCGCCCGATGAGCGCCGGGTTGCCGGCAATGGCCTTAAAAAGGCTGTCCCGATCCGCGCGCTGAAAGGGCGGGATGTCGATTTTGACTTTGTATGGTTCGACGCGCGAGCCTTGGACGCGTGCGGTGACCGAACTACCGGACACCTCCATGGAGGTCACGGCGCCGTTTCGCACGTAGGCGCGGCCGCGCGGCAACCGGTTCTCGTGGTCAATATGCTGCAGGGCGTTTAGCCAGCGTTCGCCCCACCACGTGTTCCCGAATTTCGTTCTTGTTGCCACTAGATCTACCGGATGCACAATCGAGCACGACAAGTATGCCGACGGCGCCGCTACAAGCAAGCCTCCTCCATTTAGAAGTGTCTAAGGCGGCACGTTAAGATATACCAACTCCTTTTTCCGCCTAGGTGCGGAATCCCGCCGCCAGGTCGCCCAATAGATCCTCCACGACACGCTCTTCGGCGCAGACTGACTACGGAGCTTCATCATCGTGGTCAATTCCGGCTCCCAGGTTGCTAGGACAGGTTCGCCGGTGGCGGGGAAGTCCTTGTCGCGGGTCGCAGCAACCACGCGCTCGTATTCTGCGGCACCAAATCTCCAGGCGTTCGTGCCATACGCCCGCATGACGTGGTTACCTATACGAATGCCTTCCCAATCGTAGTCGCCGTGGTAGTGCAAGTCGGCGCCGCTACGCTTGAGGCTGGTGAGAAGATGCCGCTGCGCCGCAGCCGGCATGCCATCGGTGCAGACGAGCGGGGCACACGATGCACCAAGGGCGTTGGCCGCGATGGTAACGACCTCTGGGTTCTCGCAAACGAAAACGGCGATCCCCGCGACTTCCCATGTTTCGGGATTACGCACTAGCTGGCGTAGGGTCAGATAGCCGGGCTCGCCACGCATGAATCTGCTCCTGTCGGAGGGACGCATCGGGAGGTTCAGGCATAGCGCGGGCCGGGCCAGCTCGTTGACCAGTACGCCGGCGCGGGCCCAGGTATCGCGCGCGCGCTCCTCCGCCACCTCGTCGGCGGTGCGGGTCGTGTCGTCATTTTCGTCGTCGGGTGTTGTGGACGACTGGCGTAACACGGCGAGGACCAGGGACGCGATTGGCCTGTTGCGATCCAGTGCGTGGGCATCACCGTGGGTCTCGGCCGCCAACTGGGCAAGTGGCACGCCCTTCAGGGGTAGCCTCTGGAGGACCTCGGCCGCATGGCGACAGAGGATTCGCGCACGTTCCGGGCTTCGCGTTGACAAGCGCTTGATCAGTCCGCGCCCCAGGCTGGATTCCAAAAATCTTTGCAGGGGCGGGTCCTGGCAACTGTCGGCCACACCCTCCCACGCGAGCCTTTCGTCGGTGCGGGCCTTTTCCTTGTTGACGATTGGCCCATCCAACATTTCGAGCGCAATCCGCAGGCTTGGCGCGAGCCCGGCTCGGTGTAATGCCCAGTCGACGTCCTCGAGGCAAAAGGAAATGGAGTCGGCATGCCGGTACGGGCGCCCGAGAATCAGGCGGAGCGTCTCCATATGGGCAGGGGGGAGTCCCCTCAGATTGACTACGCCTGCAATGGGTGCTTCGGGGCGCTCGCGCTCGAAGACCCTGCGCAGGCGCGCCCGTAGCGACGCCCGGTCATCGCCACCGAGAAGGTTGTGAAGGCGAGGAGAGGGCGCATCAGTCATTGCAACGTCGTGGGATTGCTACGCCCGGTAACCTGTCGCCGTTGTTTTCCATCCCACTTCCAACGCGAGACAAAGACCGCATCCACGCCGGGCGCCCGTTGCAGTTCGCAGATCGATACGCCTGGGAACGCTGGATAGCATGCCCATTCACGTTCGCTGGTGATCATGAAATCCAGATCGAACATCTGGATCAGCTTGGCGCAGTCCCCACGCGCGTGGTCGTCAATGCCGGCGAACGCCTCATCCAGCAAGATCAATCGCGGGGCGAGTTGGCCCGCGCTCTGGTTGTAGAAATTGGCCACGGCCGCAATCATCGGCACAGTCAGGCCCAGTGCCCGTTCTCCACTGGATGCCGGGTCGGAAATCGACTTCCATCCGCCGTTTTGAGAGCGCTGAACGCGGAAGCGGTGCCAGAGACGATAGTCCAGTGCTCTTGCGAGCCGGTCTGCCGATTTTTGGCCATAGGAGTCCGGGTTCTCGTTCTCCGCTTTGATGCGCTGGAGGAACCAATCCCCGATCTCCTTGCGCTCGTCTTCTGTTAGGAGTTCTGCGCTTTTTTGGAGGAGGATTGTACGCAGGCGCTCGAAGTTCGCCGTTGAGCCGGCGTTGTCCTTGGTCGGCTCCCACTGAAGCTTGAACTTGACTCCCGTCGCGGTCGGATACTTGTCCAGTTCCCTGTTGATCTCATGCACCTGCTTTTCGGCGGTCCTAAGCAGCCGATGAATCTCGATGGCGATGTCCTGCTTGAGATGCTGCTCAAGGATCTCTTGCTCGCGCACACTCAGCAGGTTTTCGCGCCTCACAATCTCCTCATCCAGAAGGATAAGCAGAGCGTGCGGCTGTTCCTCCTTCCCTTGGAAGACAATCCTTACCGAAATGCCTGAATCAGACTGGGTGCCGTGGGCCTCATGACCGAGTGCATTGAGCGCATGATCCAATTCGCGAAACTCGGTATTGATGACGCTTTGTGAACGCCTCCACGCCTCGTCGGTGTCTTCGAGGTTGCTCAATTCCTGCTCGGCCTTGCGCGCGAGGCCCAAGGCTGCATCGACCGCCCATGGCCGCGTGAGATCGGGAATGTCGATGGCAGGGAGCGCTGCAGGAATCAGACCGGCCTCCGCAACTTGCTTGAATGCATCGATGGCCCGAAACCGATTGTCTGCCGCCTCCTTCACCTGGGTCTCAGCGGATGTGAGCGCCTCGTTCGCAGCACCTTCCTCTTTTGCCGCCGCAACTTGTTTGGCATTTGCCGCGTTATAGGCGTCAGTAGCAATGCTGAGAGCATGCCTCGCCGCGGTAATCAACTCTTCGTATTGATCAACACGCATGCCTATCGTTTCCCGCAGAACCGCAAGTTGGGCTTCCGCGCGTGTGTCGTCAATCTGGCATTGCGCGAGGATCGCCTCCTGTTTGGCGAATTCCTGGCGACAATCGTCTTCATGGCGTGAGGCAGTTTCATAATCCCGCCACGCCTGTCGGATCCCGTACACTAGGTGGTCAAGCCCATGGAATTTCGGATCCAACTCGGTCAAGGAATCCTCGACGGCCGTGAGACCCGACGGCTCGACGGGGAGGCCCATGTCCGTCGCGGCTTCCAGCCGCCTATTAACGGCTTGCTGCAACCTACGTTCGGCTTCTTGGCAGTCGGTATCTGCACGTGAAAACTCCGCCTTTGCGCTGTTCAGGCTCTCCGTGGCGCTCTTCACCGCCAGATGTGCGCGGCGTAGCCCGACATCGCTGGGGATGTCCTCGAGCTCTTTCCTGACTTGCTCCTGTTCCTGGACAGCCGTATTGATCTGTTCGCGCAGCGAAGTTCGTTCGGCACCAAGCTCCTTTTCAGCCTCATCGATGAGGGAAAGACGCGCTGCCCGTGCCTGGGCTCTTGCCGCCGTGCCGATATAGGCAGGCGCGGGTTTCGTCCATGCGCCCGCCAGCGACGCAAGGCGGTACCGCCCGCTGGGCGAGAGCCACGCCTCACCACCGGGATCGTTGTCTGAACAGGCGATTCCGGCGAGTAACCGCTCGACGACGGCCGTCGGCACGTCGCATTCCGGCGGGATGCTCGGTGCGAGAAGGGTCTTCAATGGCGATTGTGCGACCGACGACCGTTGACTCCAGTTGGCGTCCAGAGGCAAAACCTTGCCTTCGGCGTCCGTGATCGCGCCGTTAGGGCTGACCCACGCGTCAAGTAGTCCTGAGCCCTCCAGCGCTGCCTCGATTCCGGCGCGTTGTTCCGGCCGTACCTTCGGCTTGAAATCAACAAGCTTCCAGAAAGGTGCGCCAGGTCGGCCTGAGCGAGCCTCATAGTCACGGGTGTATTGTGGGGGAGGAGGGATATCAACGCCGGCGACCAACTTTTCTCGCTCGCCCTGCAAGTCGGCAGCCAAGCGTTCGTTCGCCAGCCACTTGAGCTTGATTTCCGCCTCTTCCTTGGCAATCTGTTCGACAGCTTCTTGCTGTCCCGACAAGAGCGCAGTCAGGCAGGGATTCTTTTCCTCTAGCCGCTGAATCCACTCCGCCAGTCTTTCCATGTTGCCATCAACGTCCACCTTAATCCGACGCAGCCCTACAAAATGGCGTTGCCACGCATCGAGGAGGTCGTCCGAGGCAGCGTCCAGTTCATTGTCGGCCTGTGAGAGGCGCTCTTCCGCGGCTTTCTTCGCGCTCTCCTTGTCGTGGCGGAGATCTCGAAACATCTCGAATTTGTTCTGCGCGGTGTTCACGACGCCATGCATTCGGCGCATCTCCGAAATCTGGCTGCGCCGCACGCCGGTTTCGGCAAAGAGCGCGGTCTTCGCAGCAAGGATCGCGGCGTCATCGGCCCCCACCAGATCCGTCGCTTCACTGCTGATGAGTCGGTTGTTCGCAATCGCTCGGCTCACGCCGGCAAGACCCGCAATGCGTGTGACGTCGTGCCGGATGTCGGCAATCTGGTGCCCCATCTTGTCAAAATGGTCTTTTCGCTCGCCTGCAACCGTGTGGGAGGCGTCTAGCTTGCGGCGTCGTTCGTCGAGTTCGGTTGCGGCTTCGTCCTTTGCCTTCCGGCGCTCTGCCGCATCCTCCGCAGCCATCGCCATCCGATAGGAATCCTTGTTGGCTGGATCATCTCGTAGGACGTTCACGCGAGTTTGCTGTCGTTCCTTCTCTGAATTGGTGGTGGTGAGTTCAATCTCCACGCGGGCCTGGGCTGCGATCGCGGCGCTCACCCGGTCAGTGGCGGCGTGGCGGGTAGAACTTGCCGTCTGGAAGTCCACATGGGCCTGACGAAGGAGTCTTCCTTTGCGCCGGGTCTGCATGCCGGCGTAGGTACGATAATGGCGCTCGAACTTTGCCACGGACCTCCGCAGCTCATTGAATTTCTCAAGTTCGTCGTGGTGCTCATCAAGCAATACCAGTGCCTCAGATACGTCGTTGACGAGGTTGGCTGGTAGAGGCGTAAGGGATTGGGTGAGGGCATTGGAGAGCAACTGCTCATCGGGGCGTTTGCTCAGTTGCGGTTGGCGCAACTGAATCAGCGTATTCATCAAGGCGTCGTACCGCGTCGTGCCCACCCCGAACAGACGCTCATCGACCGCGTCGCGGTAGCTTTGCGTCGTATCAAATACGCGCCCCCGGTAAGCCAGCACCTCTCGCAGCCCGTCTTTGGTGAGTGCACGATTGCCGTTGCCAATGAGGGAGAGGTCATCGTTGACCCTCCCAGCGACGCCGGCATCGATCATGAAGAACCAATGGTCCACATTGGGCCGGCGACTGTCCGCAGACAATCCGGCTCCCAACGTGACGTACTCGGGTTCATCGCCGTCACGTAACCTCCCGAATTCCATCCAGACATACCCAATGCGGCGGTCGATGCTCCCTTGGAGCAGGTTCCACAGCATCTTTTTCCCGGGGTCCGCGTCAGGCTCCATCCGGCTGGGCATCAGAAAGCCATCGAACAGGAACGGCATGGTCAGCGATAAGACCTTCGACTTGCCGGCACCATTGCGTCCGCGAAGGTTCAGCTTGCCATCATAGAAAGCGAACTCTTCATTGTCGTATAGGTAAATGTCAATGAGACCGATTCGCATCGGTTGCCAGCGGGACATCGTCGGCGTAGGGATCTCATCGTCGTGCCGGGGATCAGTGTGGTCGGTATCTTTCATCGATAGGCTCGCGTTCTGGCGGGTTTGCTGACTTTAGGTGTCCCAAGGGCGAATCTGGCAATGGCCGGAAGCGGGAAGACTCGCTCCCCGTCTTTCCCCACCAACTTCAGTTTCTCAAGCCGTTCGAGGGCTTCCTCGGCGAGCCATCGTTCAGCGCCGGGCTCACGCGCCTCCTTGCGCCAATGTGAGCCGTGTGTGGGGATGCAACTCCGTACGAAGTCTTCGATGTCCGTTATTGCCGAATAAGCAGCCAGTTCGTACGTGTCGCGCCTTGCCCGAATGTGTTTCTGGGAAAGGTACTCGGCAACAAGCAGGGTGATATGGCCAATCGTGCCGTCACCGCCCATTTTCAGATCTGTCATCTGACAGCGTTCATCGACGAGTGCGACGCCCTCCATGCGTTGCTCGGCGGACATCTCGATGGCATCGCACAATCGGGCCGCCATCAGGCCGCGTTGGGTGGCGAGGTAACTGTGGGTTTCCTTGTCAAGGTCAGCAAAGTAGATCACCGGGTCGTCGAGCAACCGCCGTGAAAGGTGATGGCGCATCGCCGTGCGACGCGCGTCCTCGTTGTCGAAGACTGTTTCCTTCGCGAGCCACTCCACACGCTCATCGGTCGAAATGGCGTCCCGAATGCCCGTCGACGGACCGCGCACCGCGGTAATGACTTCGTTCAGCAGCCAACGGTTAATGTCGTACAGCACCTCGGTGGACTGCTCGGCGACGTATTTGTCTTCGTCGCCGTCTACACGCTGGAGTACGCCTAGGGTCAGCAGGGTCCTGAGAACCGTGACCAGGTCCTGCCGCTCGGAACGGGAGGTTAGTTTCAGGACGAATCCGCGGGCGGTAAGCGCTTCGTCGGATGCTGCCAGGGTCAGCTTCTCGCCTAGATGTTGAAGCATGATCTGCGCTTGCGACCCATTCAAAATCGCGCAGACCAAGCAAAAAATCGCATAGCGCCGGCGGTCAAAGTCGGGAATCCCTCGAGTCCCGTCTTGGAAATCTGCGGGTATCTTGCGCAGTCTCGCGCCATTCGGTGACACCCTCAGATCCCAGCCTGTTTCGCGGCGCAAGAACTCCTGCAAACTCTTGGCGTGCCGTCGCACCAGCCCGAATTCGTCATGATCCGGGGACATCAACGGCGTCATCAGGATAGCGCGCATGGCGAGTCGCATTTCCTCGCGCTCATAGGCATGTGGCTTCGCGGCGATTTCAGAGGGGGCGGGCGCGTCGGCGCCAGACACGTTGTCTTCCTCGGTCATGACCAGGCAGGTGTTATGGTGATTAGGTGGTCTCGGCCGGCGAGCGTACCGCTTGGTGTTGAAATCTCAGCGTGAGTGTCCGCACCTAGCGGTTCAAGCCGCACGAGCAGTGATCCATCGCCGGTCAGGATGTCGGTGGGAGCGTCGGGGCCGATTTGGTGGTCGAGCGCCTCGCCTAGCAGTGCGAGGAAGAGGGCGAATTCGTTGGTATTCAGGGCGCCAAGCTCAGACAGCCGCATTGGTAGCGCCGTGGCAAAACGGCGCCTCGCTTCCGCAACCTGATTCGACTCGTCTTCCATCAACTGCTGGATGCGCCGCCGATCGGCGGAACGATCCTTGACACCTGGCAACTGACCGCGCTGTGGGCCGTCGCCCAACTGATACAGACGGGGGCAGATCCGGAGCGCCGGTCCCTCAGCCCACGGGGTGCTGGGCGGGACATATTCCTCTTGTGCCGTGTCCAGCGGTAGGTGTCGGGCCGGGTTCAAACCGAAAGCCACCCGCGCAAGTCGATGTGCGTCTGTCTCGCTATCGCATGAGAGAAACCATGCTGCTAGTGTGCGCAGGTCGGTGGAGCGGTCGCTGCGCCCGGTGCGGCGATCATTAATCTCCTTGATCGCGATGGCAAGCTGACGGATCGCTGACCGAGCCTTCTGGCGGAGCAGGTCGGCAGTCGATGGGTCATTGTTGGAATTGACAAACCATCCACGCAGGCCAGTCCATCGGTCCTTCCATTGCCGCCGGATGGCGAGGACTGCGTCAGTAGATTCCCACGTGCGACGGGCGGCGTCTTGCTCAGCGTCTTGCTCGGCGTCGGGTGCGGCGTCTGGCGCCAGGCGCTCTGCAACCGCGAAGAGCATGCTCTCTATATGGCTATCAAGTGCCTGGATGAGATCGGAAATGGTGTCACCGCGGCGCGCGAGGTCGCTCACGAACCGCTCGAGGTAGTCGATCAGTTGCTTCTTGTAACGCTCGACGTTGTTGACCTCGACGTCGCTCGGGTTAAGGTGCCGATCCACGCCAGCCATGAAGGCGGCGGCGTTCTCCGTCATCGTGGCAAACACACCCGTCAACTCTCGCAATGTCGATCGTACTTTGTCTGCATCCAGCTCCTTGCTACTAGTGAGGGCGACAAGGGCGCGCAAAAGTTGTTCGATATCCGCGAGAGCCACCGTCTGAAGCTCCGCGCGTTGTCGAAGGACTTCGTCGTAGCGCTGCAAGGCCGCCTCGACGGCCTCGCCGGGCTTTGAGAGGCGGTAGATCTTGTAGTTGCGCTTGAAATCTGCGATGGAGGACCAGCGCGCCATGTCCTGCTGGGCCTCGAGGTTTCCCCAGCGCACCAGCGCGTCTAGGTGCTGGGTGAGCTGATCGATGTCCGGACGGGCAATACCGGCCGGCAGGGCGATCTCGGTGAGAACCTCGTCGGGACGAAGTTGGAGGCGATACTGTGCCTTCGCCTTCGCGAACACATCCATAATCGCGCGGTAGATCGTCGCATGGTCCGCGCTGACATGGCTAAAGAGTTGGCCTCTTCTGGCATCCGCGAACGCGGACCTGGTCCCGTGCGCATCGAAGCGAAATGGAGATGCACCGTTTTCAGATGGGCCCGCGGTGGCCGGAGGCTCGACGTCCGATTGCGCCCCAGACGCGCCGGCCACGCTTGCCATATCAGCCATGGGGTTACGTGCGCCGCATTGGAGTAACAGAGAAGAGCGCGGCACGTTTGCTGTCGACGCGCCTTTCGAGCTTAGTCGCCCGCCGCGGCTGGCTCAACCTTTGTGCAGGCTGGAAATGTTCGTGTCCGCACCGATGGGTGACGTTTCGGGGGGAGCGGTGCGTGAAATGATGGTTCGTTAGGTTTGACAGCGCAGCACGGGGCGGCATTCAATCTCGCTGGATCGGGGCGCCAAGCGAGGTGCCGAGGCAGCGGCGTAAATGGCAAAAAGTGGGCGCCTTGAGTTGGAAGGTCGCCGGCAAGCGAAAAAAAAAGCGCTTACGTAGGTATGCCTTTGTTTTCGTTGCATGTGGTGCCCGCCGATGGGCTTGCAAGCGCCGAGCAGACTCAGCGCGCAGCGGCGCACGACCTGGACGCGGGTGCAGGCAGAGTTGGGCGCGGCGCAGCGCCGGCCGAACGGGCCGAGGCCGAAGCGCCCTGGCGCGCCAGCTGCTGGCAGAATCGCGGGTGGCGCCCCCAGGCCCGGCGTCGACTGAGCAGGAGGCGCCAGGCAGGCGAAAAACTGGACGAAGAGCAGGCACGCCTACGGCCGCCTCCAAACCGGATGACGGCAGCGACAGTAGTCTCCGACATAGTTGCCTGCCAACTTCCTGACCCCCGCCATCCATATGGAGGATGTCAAGGCGACGCCAGCCTTTTTACGATCAATACAGCGGCGGCATGCGCGAGCATCGCTGTCACGTTTTTGATGACATAAAGGTGACACCGTCGCGGTCCGTTGCTACCCGAATGAAATTAAGTGCGATGCGGTGAAGCGGCTCCTACATGCCGGAGCGGTGTCAGTAGGCATTCACATTGATTCAGAAGCCCATGAACAACTTCAACTTCTTGCATGGCCACGACCCCGCGCCCCGCCCGAGGGATGAGTTGCTGTATGAATTTGTCGCTGCTGAACTGGCAAACTCAATGATCAAGCAAGGCTTGTGGGCCAAGGCGCTGTCTGACAGCAATTGGAACCAGCCCTCGGCAAAGGCGCTATATGTAAAGATGCGCGTCGCTCAGCTAAGGGGCGAAATCCTAGCCGAATCCCGGCAGCGAATGGCCGCCTTAAGCGATCCGGTGAGAGAAGCAAGAGAGTTTGGCCTCACTGAAGAGGAAGTTGAATATCTCGGGAAGCCAATAAAGGCAGTCCGCCACGTTGAAAAATTCCGCATCACCAAGGACAAACTCGCCGAAGCCATTGGTCGAGGAAAAATTCGCGCCGTACTCTGTAACGAGGTCTTGTGGGTCCAAGACCGTGCAATTGGCTAAGCGTTCTTTAGTGTGGTTGAAGGGAATCTGGCGTCTTGCTGCGTAAGCGGCCTGCTCCAAACGTGACCGCGTGGGCCGAAAGCATCCGGATGCCGTAATGGCGTGCGCCTTTGGACCTACATAAAGAAATTCGGAGGTATGGATGCTGCCTCCTCATCATGTAGCAACTGGGGGGCACGCGTATTGATGGCCCGCCTCGCCGATTTCTTGAGCCACTCACTGCTTCGTCGGCGTGAAGAGGGCCTGCGACCAAGAAACGCCCTTATGCGCTGCAGCGCATAAGGGCGTTTCTTGGTCAGGGGCCATGCTGGCCAGGAGGCTGACCATGCCCGCCTGTCGAGGGAAGTAACCAGCAAAGGCGCCGCCGGCTATAAACTCCAGGGCCACCAGACGGGCAAAAATCGGCAAGAGGTTTGCGTCCGACTGCGGCTTCGGTGCGCCAACTATGGCGATGTTCAACGCCTGAACCCGGCCGTCCTTCCCTTTGCCGAACTCGAGGCTCCCGCGGTCGCCAAGCTTAGGCGTCACGGTGCGTGTCTGTAGCGCCGTGACGTGGAAGAAGACGTCTTCGTGTCCGCGCGGACGTCGATAAACCCGAAACCCTTGTCTGTATGCCATGTCTTGACCCGACCCGCTTTTTTCATGATTCTCGTCTGTATTGTTGAGGTCCAAGTTTAAGGGATGAGAGGAGCGGGTTACGTGGACTCAGCAGCAGCCGAACGCCGACTGCTCTGCCACCCGTAGTCGGTGGGGTGTTGGTCTGATGCAACCCACCTTGTATGTCAAATCGGGTAGATTTGCCCGTGAGCGGAATGCCGCGGTAATGACGTTAAGAACAGCAACAGGTAGAGACATGGGTCGTAGGAGAAGGGAGCCGTCGCATAGCGAGGTGTTGATGGATGCGCCATGGTGGCCATGGTGAGCAGGGAATCAAAGCTTTTTCACGAGAAAGGTCACTGTCCAATGATGGAAGGTGTTGCAGCTTTAACGACAGCCATGAGCATCCCCCGTGTCAGATTAGGCCGAGTGCGCTTCCGGGAATGGAGGCCCCCGGGTCCATCTCGGTAATCTGGCGCCTCCCCGAAAGCCTTCAGCGACAAGGCTCTCTGACCAGTCACACCCAACATCCCCCCTGCAATTCGGATCGCACCATCTCTATGGAGGCAAGAAATGCCCTATCCTCGCTTGTGCGCATCGCGGTTGTTATCTATGCTTCTCAATAAAAATAAAGGGCATCTAATGTCGCCTATCCAAATGCATACTGCAGCAATCTGGGTAATTTTCATGCTGTCAAGTTGCGCCTCCGTGGAGGTCACTACGAAAGAGGTGCCAGTCGACACAAACACACCTCCGCCATTGCTTCGAGAAAAGACCCCGCCCCCCTATATTGGTCTGGCCTTGTCAGGTGGTGGCAATAGATCTGCACTGTATTCCTCATATGTTATAGACCTCCTTTCGGCGCTGCCGGTCCGAGCCATGGCTCCCACCCGCCAGTACAGCTTCATGGATACCGTGCAGTATATATCCAGCGTATCTGGAGGCGGCTTTGCTGCTTCCTACTATTCGACAAAGAGGGATGCCTCACTCAACGGGCCTGATTGGAACGCAACTAAGCAATCGTTCTATAGCCAATTTCACTCGAAAATGAATGAGAATTGGGAGGCTGCCATCGGGTGGAGATTATTCGCCACCATCTTTACAAGAACACCGATCGAACTGCTCGAGCGGAGCCTCGAGAGTGATTTCTTGAAGGGGGAAACATTTGGCTCATTGGCGCAGAAGGAGGCCTCCGGAAGGTCGCCCGTAATGATTTTCAATGCTACTCATTACGATACAGGTCGAAAATTCGTGATGAGTACCTTGCCGACCGCGACTTTCAAGCTACGCACTGATAAACTTATAATAGACATTCTTGAGTTGAAAGAGAGAAAAGCAAAGTTATCGCTTCTCGACCAGTCTTCGCTATCCGCCCGTATGTTTTCGAATATCGAGCGCTCGACCTATGCAGAGAGCTTCCATGAGGCCACTCCTGAACTCCTCAATACGTTGGTACCCGAGGGCTTTGACGCTATTCAGGGGCCGGGGTCCGCTTCCCTAGATTACGAGGATATGCCGCTGTCATTGGCAGTAGCGTCATCCGGTGCCTTCCCAGGGCTAGGTCCTTTACCATTAACAGTAAAAGCGCCGAATGGAAACGTTCTCGATTACACATACGTCCACCTGATTGACGGAGGAGTGACCGATAATAGCGGCGTAGAATCTCTGGCGCAAATATTTCTTCGTGATCTTATAAGCCCGTATACGAACAAGGTAAGTGGCACGGAAAAATCTCCGATCACGGAAAACATGGACTACGCGCTAATCATCAAAGTCGATGCGTCGCTCCCATTCAGGGAAAGTAGTCCTGCCTTCAAGAACAGGACAACGCCGCTTTGGACCATCCTAGCTGATCCCGGTCAACCCAGTGATATTCAAGAGGAAAGAACGAACTTTTATCGAAAAAGTCTTTGGCATTTTGCGGGGGGTAATACAAACATGGTAGCTGGAACACCTGACAATCCCATCAGCAGAATGAAAATCATCGAGTTCCGGCACACGGACCTTAGCGATGCCGACCAAGTAGGCGCGCTAGCGCTAGAAGGAGCTCCGAGGCGGATTAAAGATCGAATTCAACCGAAAGGGTGTCGCGTTCCATTAAGTCGCGAGGATGCGCAAAGGCGGCTCTCGGAAGTTTCTACAAGATATCATCTTTCCGATGAGTGTGATGTATCTTGGCTCCGAATCTCTGCTTGCTCATCGGTATTAAAGCACGCCCCGAATATCCAGCGCTTTTACCAACTCGCCGACGGAAAAGCTTCAGAATATGCTCTTGATAATTTGTATGAACGAACACGAATGCTTTGCCCGGAAATGTTCAGCGAATCATAGATGGCATCATTATTTCCGCAAGTGAGTAGGGTTACTGAAGCATTTTACATATACTTGTATTTTTTAAACAAAAAGAAACGACACAATAATATGAACTTTCGTGGCACGTATGCAGCTTTTCTGGGCCTTTGCATTGCTATTCTGCCAGGCTGTGCGACGCATAACAC
Organism: Cupriavidus sp. WGlv3; assembly: GCF_023952475.1. GTDB lineage: Bacteria > Pseudomonadota > Gammaproteobacteria > Burkholderiales > Burkholderiaceae > Cupriavidus > Cupriavidus phytorum. The sequence goes on along the minus strand of NZ_JALHRX010000030.1, from coordinate 27,513 downwards.
GGGTGAGAGCGGGTTGGCGGTCTTTAACCCAAATCCATCTCGCGACGTGAAAGCCCGGCAACCATTTTCGGTAGCGTACCACATGAACTCCAACAAGAGCCTTGAGACAGAAATTATTCCAGCGCTGAACGATTACCTCGGTGACATTCTGACTGCAGGAAACCTGGTTGACCAGCAGCAGAGTTATGTGTCTACAGCAACGTTTTTAGGCGCTTTGGCCGCAACATTTGGAGCGATATACGAAAAGACGGCGTTAATACTCACAGGTGTGGGGGTCAGCGGCGCGGGTTACGCTGTCGACAAACAGTACAATCTTACGGCCCAGTCTGTCGCATATGATCATGCCGTGACCAATCTCATGTGCGTGATAAATGCTGCAAACGGCGTCTCGGATAATGATATACAAAACACAATTGCCTATGCTGGAAAGGATGACGATAGGCTTGCCGGTGTAAATGCCAAAAATTCCATACTCATACAGGCCAATGCGGTAACGGCCCGCCTTCGGACTGCACTCAAGGCAGCGCCTAGATCAAATCCATCAGAGAATGATCTGGTTGCATATATGAACAAATTAAAGGCTAGTGAAGGAAAGCCGCAGCCGAACATGAATGGAGCCGCCGTTCAAAGTTTGATCCAAGATGAACAAGCTAAAGGTAGGAGCGCTAGTGAAGCCCAGCAACTGATTTTCGATAGATATTCGGTATCCATTACACGGGTACTACAGTTGAATGCGAATCTCGCTAAATGTCAAAATACCATGCTTTGATTGTGTGAGTGGCGTGAATTCTGTTCCTGCATCAGGTGAATGCCTGCGCCGGTCCTTCGGCCCAACCCACTCAAGATGGGCCAAGAACGATTGCAATTTGCGCCAAAAACGCTTGGCAGGTGACGAGGTGTGAATGGCCGTTGCCCTGCTTGCGCCATCTGTTTTGCGCAAGCAGGGCAACGAGGATCGCTTCTCAAGCCTCCCTTGGCGCTGACATCACGCCAGCAGCCACCCACACCCGCGTCCCGGCGGGAAGGCCCAGCATCACAGATCCCCTCCCACCAAGCTCGCTAGCAGAAGCCGTAGAACAACACACTCAGGCTTGCCATCGAAACACACGCGCGCGCCACGACATGCGATGACAAGCCCGGTCGATCGGCTCCGCCGCCGGCGGCGACGTCATGTGCACGGGCAGGATTAAATCGGCCGGAGCCAACGCGGATGTCGCGGCTGGCTCCTGATCCCGCCACAACTTCGACACGAGATTTGCGTTCAGGCCATGCGCGCGGGCAACTTCTGACAGCGAGCGTGTCGGGTCTCGTGCTTCTGCCACGACCTGCGTGTGGAACTCTTTTGTGCAGTTCGTGGAGCCATACCGGCGACCCCGCGCCTTGATTTCTATTTCATCTTGTCCTACCAGATTCTGATGGGAATTAGACCGCGTCTTCGGACTCTCATGAACATACGGTGCTGGTGCAACGCTTACGACTTTGGTTAAGCGTAGAGAACAGGCCGAGCAAGCTCTTTCCAAGAGATATTCCATCGTTGATGCCGTTACGCACGTGCGCCACCGGCAAATCGACACGAACGAACATCGCCAACTCAGAATCCGCCGTTTCAGGCTTGGATTGCCAGGGTGGCGAAAGACCGCGAGGTTGAAAATGCGCCAGCGATGGACTACTACTATCGACACCCACACCCACGCTTACGTAGGGCGCTACGCCAGTGGCCATGAACCAAAGGACAGCGACGGAGGAGGAACCTATGCATGAAGGTTCAGGCAGCTGGGGCTTCGCACGGCCGCTCCGCTTAATTGTTTGCATCGCAATCCTCTCATCTGCCAATGTCGCTTATGCTCGAATGCCGATGGTCGAGCCGCCCGGTCAGCCCATCAATGACGACCTCTTGGATGGGTTTTTGCGTCAAGGTGGGTGGAGCCAAACTGCGGATGATGATCCTAGTGCCAGGCAACTTGAGGCAAGTTACATTAAGGGCATTGTTGACGCATACGTGGCGAAGCCATCCGATCCTAAAGCGATCAATGACTTGGGGTTAGTCGGTCTGGCGCTGGCGGTGGCGGAATGGGGAGTAGAGCCTGCTGATGGACTACCGGACGACCCTGCCGGAAAGAACTGGGGGGGCGTCATTGGCGCAGACGGAAAACGTTTAATGAGCTATTCGAAGGGCGCGATTGGTGTTTCCCATGCTGACAGCGATTCTCTCGCTGATTTCTTCTCCTTCATCAAGAAAGATAGAGGAGATTCCCTGCCACAGGCGACGCGGTTCTATCAGCTTCAAGGCATCAATTTCGACCGGCTTTACGCGGACGGCGGCCATTGCAACAGGCCTTCGACCGTAATTGTTATTGATCTGAACGGAAAGCCATTTGGATACGTCGAGCATGGATATGCTGGGGATCGCTATTGTGGAATATACAGAAAGTACAAAACCAACGAAGAAGACTGGAGAATTTTTCGGCACAATATGCGCCTCGTCCTTAGAACCAGGGAGGGGCAGGCTTATCTCATCAATGCATGGTTGAAGGAATATTGGTGGCCCTCTTACCGGAAGGTCGCCGGGCAACCTAATGGAAAAATCGAGGACGTTATTATCAATTCACGGATTCGCAACTCATCTCCTGTCACGGCAAACTGCACGCTGGGAAAGGCAAGGAGTAGCGGCGATGCCATCTCAGCCCAACTAAATGCGTATGCATCGAAGGACTGTCATGGGAAGCCGGATCACAAGCGACGTTGGCCGTATATGATGCGCGCGGTCGTAGTCTACAGATTTTATGCTAATCATCAGTTAGCTGAGCAGACACGGCAAAAATAACCACCATGTTTCGCGTGGCGCATTTGATTTCGACCATAACGTCTGAGATATTGGGCGTCAATGAGCTGTCGAATACCAGAGCGAACCCCCGTTGTTCCAGCGATGGGGGCTGACACCCAGACACTTATATCTGCGTTCAGTCGTACGTAATTGACATCCGCGGGAGGATTTTTCCAACCCCTGCCACTATTATGCCAAGCCGTCCGCCTTCAACGGACAAGACACCGCTGTTGCAATCTCCAGTGGTGATCACACTGTCTGGCTCCCAACGGTTTGACCACGTTCGCCGTTGTTGTGCAGCCTAAACTCAAGTCGCCACTGGCTCGTGATTCGCCTGGCAGCCCTGCGCCATTCCCCGCTGAGCTTGGATGCAACTGGCGCTGCCTACAACCGCCTCGCCCGTGGACACTTTGGTGCTTGTGCTCGTGCTCTGGGTTGCCGGCTTCTGGCTCTGTACCGCAGTCTCCGACCAGCAGTGAGCATTACTAGTCGGATAAACATATCGGACGCAGTCTGAAACCAGTCCTATTAAACATCGAATGGCTTTCATTAGCACATTTTTGTTGGGCCCTTCTTATCTCGCTTGCCGTCAACTACCTCTCTGCCTGGCGGCACGCAGTGCGCAGCTAGTTTCTGGGCGCAGCGCTTTCTTTCTTCGCTCCGATTGGGCATTGATGCTTGTATCGGAGGGGTTGGCCCGAGGAAGAATGGGCGGCCACATCATAAGGCACATTCCACAATGGAGATGAAGGACTGGCTATTCCTTTGTTTGATGCGTCCATGCGAATCCAATTGAATTGTGACCTTTCCAATTGAGTTGTGTTCATTACCCCCAATCGTTGCTATTTCGCTATCCGAAGCTTCTACGACGATGGCCGAGTGCGAAGCATACTTTTCGTGTGCGGCGGCGTAATCGAAGTCGAAGTGCTCGCCAGGTTGATTATTTTGGATAATGTCGCCAACTTTCGGAGCGTACTGTTCAATTCTTCGCCCCCAAAAAAATCCCGTCCCATCCTGGGCATTCTTGATTGCCCGGAAACAAAACTGAGAATGTCGACGCGCGAACACAAACCCCACGGGTGCCACCGCCGCGTCCTCCGAGGCTCGCTTTACGCACCAACTCACGAATACCGCCGACCAATACACATCCGTTCCTAGAAACGTTTTGCCGAGATCCTCCCAGTACTGACGGATTTGCTCGGCAAGGATTGGATTATCCTCGTTCATCTCGTGATACTTCTGGTGTTGTCCCTTCGCTATCGCAATGAGGCATTCTTGAAAGAGGGTCGGCATGAAGGCTCCTGCACGGAAAGGTAGTATTTGGTATAGACGATTTTAATCGCGGAGGGCAACCTCATTGGTGAAAAAAACGGGGAAAACAGGGCGTGAACCAGAGACGCGCGCTAAAAGCCGGCAAACCGCTTCATGACCGTTCCGCGCCTCAACAAATGACCTCGTCATCGCCAGTCAGGATGCGTTGGTGCTATTTGCGACGCCGGCTCGCGAGCCCAGTCGCCTTGGAGGCAACCCCGGATTGCCGGGTTCCCAGCGCGGCCGATGGGGGTGGTTCGATGAACCGCATACAGCAACCTCCAACCAACCTGACACACTGACTTGCTCGGTTTAAAGCTAAGGAAGCTCTTTTTATCGTCGGTATAGCCAAGTTTTATGCGCATGCCGGGCACGAACGCAACGCGCGATCGGCGGAAAATCGATACGTCGGCGGCGGACGTGCAATCCAAACAGCGTCGATGAATGCGCTTGCACGTAGCTCCGATCAGCTTCGAAGATTAAACGGAGACATATTTTGGGTTGACGTCATGAGCGCTTACGAGCAACTGTCGCCTATTGCCACTAATCGGTGGCAGATGAAGGTTCCCCAACGGGAAAGATCGAAATTGCGAGGGTCGTCGTGTCCGCCGCCAATGTTACGATCTATTGCGACGTGAAACGCGGGCACTAACCACTCCCCTGCGCGGACGCTGGCATTGATATAAGCAAGTGCCAATCGGTCATACTGTGCGTCGGTAAACCCGGGAGATTGGGAAATTCTGTCGTTTATACATTTCCCTTTGTCATTTAGAGGTGATTGACCTGGCTTTAACTCTACCGAACGGACCTGAACACTCTCAACGTGCAGAAAAATCCCCTTAGATCTTTCGCCCACAACCTTGTTCTCAAGTCTCGTCGCACGCCAAGGAACCGAGAAATCTCGTTCTTGGGGGCGCACCGTCTTTCCGTCCCGCGTGATGAACATGTGCGCTTGTTTGTAATCTTTCCAGCGTTCTACACGATTCCATGGCGCCGTCGGCAAATCAGCGCTCGCTAGACGTTTGATGTTTGCACAGACGTTGTCGCTTGTGTCGTGAAGAACGAAATATCGTGCAGAAGGTCGGCCGTTTGCGTTAGACCGGGATAGGGGCTTGTCTAGCAGACCTCCTATCCGGACATCAAAATCATAGCGAGTTTTATTGTCGCCTATATTGTTTTGAAGTGTTATACCCGCCGGCGCGTCAGGATAGAAGCGCTTCGCAAGAGACGAGAAAACATTGAGCCGTGACTCCGTTTCATAAAATGTCTCATCCAGATACGCATTGGTCTTGATATTTTCTTCGGCCAATTTTATTCGAATGGACGCGGCGTCTTCCCGACTCTTATGTAGTAAGTGCTGGTAATCTTGTAGCTTATGAAACTTAGCTCGCAAGTCAGACAGCTGCGCGCTTACTGCAGCGTATTGATCCAACGCCCTTTTATCCGATAGATACCTAAGTTTGGCGTCCACCGACTGGTTAAGTTGGTGAATCTCCAACTCAAGATTCCTTTTCTCCGTCTCCAACCTCATTCGTTCCTGGCCGAGTCGGGCTATGCGATTTGTCAGCAATTGCGAGTGAAACGCTTCCACTTCCTGCAGATGCTTCAAAGTTTCGTCGCGAAATGCTCTTTGGAGTTCGCCATACATAGCGAGCACCTTCTCGCGCGGAATATCTGCGCGTGCTTCGAGGCTCTTCTGAACGTTAGAAAGAGCGTTTTCCACGACAGCTCTCTTGTTTTTTAGCGCACGGAGACGGCCCGTCAAATCGTTTGCTTCTTTCTCGATTTGATAGTAATCCTCCGCGACGGCGAACTGCGCTAGATCGCTCTCAAACCTTGCAATTTGCTCTTCAAGATGTTTTGCTTGCAGCGACGCATCCTTGCTACCGGTGTAGTATTCTCGAATGAAAGGATCGTTCTTGAAGTTTCTCTCAAAAAGTTCCAGCTCAGACTGTCGAGTGCGAAGTGAGTACTTGTTTTCAACCAAAGAGATATCTATCCCAAGCAGGAACAAATTCCGTAGCAAGACCGTATATGGCTCTCGATCTGATGAGGTAATTTTTGGATCGTTATAGTCAGCTTTGGATCGCCGAATGAAGCGCGGCAGTAGTGAACGGAAACTAAGTTGCGACCCACCCCAATCAGGAAAATGAAAGCAAAGCTTCCCTAGTAGTTCGTTGAAGGCCTTGACTTTCAATATTTGCCCGTTCAGGGAAATGGTGCCTTGCTTGTCGGTGCTACGCGATGAAGAATAAGCGGTTTGTCCAATCTCAAAGCGCAGCGTAAATTCCCAACTGGGAAGATGTTGGCGAAAGCTCGTATTTGTACTGGAGCCCAAACAAAAATGAATGATTTCGATCAGTAGGGACTTTCCAACGCCGTTATAGGATCGACTGTCGTCCTCGCCATGCAATTGATCTTTCCGCGAGCCAATGACGAGCGACACGCCCGTCCGATTGAACTTGACGGTCTTAAAGGTGGTTCTATTCGATGTAAGCTCGATTAGGCGCATAAGGCCGCTTCCGGGCGGTGGCGATGCAGTTCACCAGCGTCATTCATCTGAATAAGTCCGAGCGCAAACAAAGCATCGAGAGCCAGCACCATGTTGTCGAACGTCTGGAAGGCTGGATAGCATGAGGCTTGTCGCTGAAAAGCGCGCCACAGATTGTCGACTGTGATCGGTTGAGAGACGTTTTCCATGACGAAAGCCCCGAGACCGAGCAGGGACTCCGCAAAAGAAATGTGCTTGTCAGGAAGCAACATTGTTCGGTTCCTCGAAAATGTCACAGGCTTCAAAGTACTTCGCCATGAGAACCAAAGCAGCGTCGCGCCGCAGTCGATCTGCAGCGGGATTGTTGGTTTGAGGCGCAACTCGATTCAAGATAAACGCGAATCGCAGGTCACCGAGCGTAACGCCTGATTCACCTTGGTCATCCTTGACTGCAACAATGCTCTCCGCATAGAACCCAGCCAGAAAGTCACGCAGTGCTTGCTTGGTGAAATCGCTGTTTCGACTCAAATAGTCATCGATCTGCCATGTCTCGCGTTGCTTTGCTCGCAGCCAATCGCCGTTCTCGGCGAGTCCGTTGAATTCGATTTTTTCTTCGAAATCCGGTGCAATTTTTTTGCCTGTCGGAGCGCTCTGGGGCGGAGAGTTTTGAATATGCTGGATGACTTCTCCCAGGACGGTGTAGTCAAGGCCCTCCAACGAATCCCACGTCGGTAAACCGCCTACAATCATGCAGATTTGATCTTCAGGCAAGCAAATAAACTCTTGCTCCAAATGCTTGCTGAGAAAGGCTTCGCAGGCGTTAAGGCTATGGTCCGTTTTGATCGTGGCCAGAGTTTTCTCGATGTCGAAGACGGTGCCGCGATATTTATCGTTGAACACAAATACGTACTCGCGTGGGACGCAGAATGTGCCCCAGTACGGCAGCAGCTTGTCTTTGAAGTCTTCCGCTGCCTTCGCGATCGCAGCGCTCTTGCTGGCGGTAGGGTTTTCGGGCGCGAAGACTTGAAAGTACCTGCCAACAGCCTTTTCGTAGCCGTCGTTTCCGCGGTCTCGCTGGTTGCCGTACGGCTTGATTTTCAAAAATCCAGGTCGCGAATACTCCATGACCCGTCCGAACAAATGTTCGAATGCGAAGCCATCAGATCGGTGCACTTGGAGCTGGAAAAGCGTGCGGGCGAGATGCTTACGCTCGTTTGTCATCATCAACGTCCGTCTTGAATTCCTTGTTGTTTGGAGAATTCTAACATCGCAGGCTCGAACATCTTCAGTCGCCTCGGCCGCCAACCTGGCGGCCGAGGCGACGCTAAGCAGTCAAGCCCGAGAGCGCTCAAAGTCGTGAGCTAAACGTGGTACACGAGTCACTTAAGCCGGTTTCCGCCACTTGCTTTGCCTTTCTTCGTCGCCGCGGGCTGCGGATATGATACCTGTATAAATATACAGCAGCGGAGCTTGATGGAGCTTTCGCTATCGAGGGCTCGAGGCTACCCGCACACTGGCCACTATCCTATCCAGCTATAGCGCCTGTACCGGCCAGGCGGCCCGACCGTCACGCCGGCGCGCTCGTATAACGCGCGAGGCAAGCCCGCCGCCAAGTCCGCTAGCAGCGCCTAGTGCACATGGAGGGGCAGGTCGTTCAAGTCCTGGCCAAGGGTCGCGCGGAGCTGAAAATCGGGGGCTCTGCCGGCCATTGGAATGAGTTCGCCCTTTGTCTCTCCGGGTGATTGCCGTCATTTTTTGCTTGAAATTGGATCTCTCCAACTATCGCGAATTAAATCACGGCATCACGCGAGGCGCTGCGCTCCGCTCGCTAAATGAGCGGGTATGTATCTTTCAGTCTCGTTCCGGCTTTGAGAGGCACGACTCTTCCCTCTGCCCAGCAATTTTCACCTTCATTGCCTCGATTGCCCGAGGACTCGCTCCAATTAATTCCCGTCCATTCATGCTCCATATAGACGTCGCCAACCCGTCATGTATAGCGACCCTCTCCTTGCTAACCTCTAGAGCAAATCCCGTTGTTAGCGTTTTTCCATCTGCTACCAGTTCAATGCATCGCACACGGCCACTCTGTACGGGACATCCTTCAGCCATCGCGGCCCGCTCTTCGGCGACTTGACGCATGGCAGCGAAATCTCCAAGGGCGGCTGGAACAACCAGTCCTAATGCCAACAGAAAGATGGGGCCAAACATCAGCATTGGGAACATCGTGGCACAGACCACGATGAAAGCAATAATCTTGGCGTTGCTCCCAAATACCCGGGTTGCGCCATTCCGAAGCGCTTTGCTCTTGCTGCTCAAATAGTCAAGTGCGAGAACAAGCAGCGCTATGCCAGTCCCAAATGACATTAGGATAACCATGTACGTCCATTCCTTGCCGAAGGCTACCAGACCGTTGGTTAGCACACTAAGCGTAGCGGCAATGCCGAAATAGATGTAGTCGAGTCTATCAACGCGAAACATCTTCCAGTCGATTCCGTATACGCCCAACCGAGTATCGTGATACACGACCCCGATGTAATACGTCACGGTAGACAGAATCAAGATAAGGATGGACAGCCCAGCGGGGGTACGCCAAATAGCGGTTTTCGACGCGGTCGTCGGGGACGCACCGGTCGGCCTCGGTTGCTTCGCCCACGAAGTACTTGGGGCTTCCTATTAGCAGGATTGTGTTTCACGGTAATGCATTGGGAAGTTATTCACAGACAAACTAACGGCAGACTGCAGGGAAACTGAATAAACCGGTGTAGCGCCATCATAAAAACGCGGCTGCCAGATGGAATGGCGGAAAAACCTTGGATGTCCGGCGTCTCGCGAAACCTATGTCACGTGTCATGCTGAACAAGACGCTTCCTCATGTCGCCAAGTCGTTTTGGCTTATCCCCTATACAGCGACATCGGGTGATCCCAGTTGGGGCGCAGGGCTCGGGATGGCCTGGATCCGACCGGCGTCGGTTTGCACAATATTGTTCCTGCTGGTCGCCCGCCAGGTGGCCGTTTCCGAGGCGCCGGGAACAATTTTATGCCAAGGAATTTTGCTGAAGATTGTTCCTCCGGCCGACGTTTTGAGTAATTTTGTTCCTTTGCCAACGGCTCGATCCGTTGCTGGCGGCGCACTACGGCTTGCGGAGCCGGGAACGGTTGCCGTCAGGGGGTGCCGCGCGATCACGGTGCCAAGTCGGGGCCACGCGGACGGGGTGGGAGGGGGCTACCGCCATGCTCTGGCCGCCTCGCAGTCGCGCCCATTAGCCGGGCCCATGGGGCCAGGCACAAAATTCTGCAAAATCCGGGAACAATATTCTGCAAACCGACGCTGGCGGTTCCGCTTGCTTCACAAGCAGAGCCAATTTGACATAACGCCAGATCGGCGTTTTTTTGCTGTGGGCTGGAGTGTTATGTTTGGTTGAGAGGCCAGCCGGCTGCGGTCGCAGCCAGTCGCTCAGTCCGCCGTCGGCGCTCTGTCCCTGGAGGCAGGCGCCAAGTCGAAATGGCCGCGGCATACATGGCATTGCACGCCCAAACCTCTTCCCCGTGCTTATAGAAGACGACCCATTTGCCGTCGCTGACGCAATGCGCGCCGGGGAAGACTTCGGCATGGCCGTTCGGACTGTCCAGCGGAAAGGGCGCGTGCGGCGTGGCCCAGTAATTGCCACGCGGTAGGGGCGCGATCGTCTTTGGCATGCAGGCCCGATGTGGTGTCACGGGCGGCGCGGTCCCGCCTTCGTATGGCGAAATGGGGCCGCTTGTCAATCCTGCAACGGGCGTAGCATCACGCCGCGACATCCTGGTGTAGTCTCGCCACCCAACTACTCCTGCTATCCGGCAATTTCCATGACGCGACATCTTCAATTCTTGGCCCGGGCCTTCTGCGTCGGTGTCATCATTGTGATCGTCGCCATTGTCTCCCGGCAAGTCTATCTGCGCAGCGCCGCAGAGGCTGACGTAGCCGATGCGGATGAGGAACCCGCAACAATGATGTTGATTCGCTGCGAGACGATGCACGATCGTCTGCAGAATGAGCACAGTTTGGCTGTAGAGGCTGACTCGCGGCCGCGTGCTCGTTGTCGAGAGTCCTGAGCTGGCGAACGCTCTCCAATACTGGGACGCTGGTGGGCTCGGATAGTTTCGTGATCGTGAAACTATGAAAGAGGGGAAGGGGTACCGAGTGGTGCAATTGAATTGGATGCGAAGAGATTGGCGTATTTTGAAACGCAAGCCATGGGGACTTTTGATGCTACCGGCCATCTGCAGAATAATGAGCCAATAGGGACTAATGACGCCTCGCGCCCGGCACATCGTCCATTCGGTGCGCACGCGAACTGACGAGCTCCTAGAGTCGACCCCAAAATGGCCAGATAACCGGGGTAGGCCGCCATGCGAGCAAGTGCCGTGCGACGTCATCTGGAGCGCCTCGGCATCGCTTGCCGCGGGGTCACTACCCATCCAGAGCTCGCTGGTGTGGTCGTCAATAATCAAGACCTGCACGTCTGCATATTCCCTGACGGATGGATGCGTCTTGGGGAGTGGGTCGCACCAGGTCGCTTTCGTTTTGCCCCAGCGACTCGGTCGGTAGACGTGCTGGCCTGGCAGATTCGCCAACGGCTCGTCGCCAGGCCATGACTCTGTAGTTCTGCCGCTTCGGTTTTCTGGGCTGAGCGCAGGGCAGCGCCTCGGCCGCCAGATCAATCGTCTCTTGCCGTTTAGGGTTGTTCGATGCCTGCCGTCATCCGCAGGAATGTGAGTGTGCCACCGCGCGTTGCTGGCAGGCGTCGAACAAGCCTAAACGGACACGGCCCCCGCGAGCAAATCGCCGGCTGGCCACCGGTCGCTCGACTTTGGGCGGCGACGACCAGCCAGCCTCACCCGACTCGCCCGAGCAATTCGGGCGGCCCGCCACTCGAAAGACAAGGTACATGCAGCTATAAACTGCGAGAAAGCGCTTTGCCCTTATCTCCCGTGGCACTTCTTGAACTTCTTGCCGCTGCCGCAAGGGCACGGGTCGTTGCGACCGGGCTGGTCGCCCTTCACCACGGCCTCCACGCGCGGGCCCAGGCTCTTCCAGATCTGGCGCAGGTCGTAGACAGCCCAGATCGCCTCGCCGAAGGTTTCCACGCGCGCCAGGCTGGTGCTGGGCGGGCCATCCTCACTGTACATGCAGACCTCGGGTTGGCCGGTGTCGTCCTCGGTCAGAGCGACGATGCCGTCGAGCGCGTCGTCCAGCCACTGAGCAGCCTCCTTGTCGCGCGGGGTGGCCCATTCCTCGGGCCAGTTCTCCACCACGAACATGAACCCCAGCGCCCACACCTGGCCAAACGACGGGATTTCCCGCCCGTCCATCTCGGCACGCTCTTCCTGGGGCAGGCTCAAGATGGCGCCGCGCATGTCCATGGCCTCGGGCTGGAAGGTGCGTTCGTCCTCCAGCGTCTCCACGGGCTGGTCGAGCTGGTGCTCCACCTCGTTCCATCGGCGCTGCCACAGCTCCATGAAGCGGGCCTGCTGGGCCGCATCATGGAACGCGGGTAGCAACGGCAACGGGCTGCCCTCGGCCACGTCGAGCGCCGCGCCGTCGCCCAGCAGCATGGGCAGGTAGTCGGAAGCGGGGATGCAGCGGCGCGTGCAGACCAGGGCCGTGAGAAAGCCGTCGCAGAACTCCCATTGCGGGATTTCCTCAGCGCGCTGGCGCAGGTCGTCCAGCAGATCGTCAAGCTCCTGGAGTTCGTCGGGCGTCAGGGCGGTGGCTTCGGTCATAGGGTGGGTTCTCGCGGTGCGGGGCGGGGATGCGCTGGACGCATCGCTGCGAAGTATAGCGCCGCCCCATTGCAGAAGTGCGGCGTACAACTTGCAAGACCGTGACGTTCGGTACCGCGCGCCAAGCCGGGTGCACCCCCGCGACCGTTCGCCGGAGCGGCGGCCGCTCCCGAGTGGCTCCTTTTGGCCGGGTACGGTCCGACGCCGAGCAAAACTGAGCGGCTTCCTGGGCCGGCCCGCGTAGGGCAGAGGACGACCCTTCAGCGACATCCGCGATCCTGAACTCGTCGCCTCAAAGCAGTCAGTCGGACCCGTGCAGACCCGCCCGAAGGGGGCTCCGCAGGAGGAACACATAGGCAGACGACCGTTTGGTTGATTGAGCGTTAGCATCCAGCCGTCGCACTTTGACGCTGGCGATCAGTCGCTCGGAGGCTTGATCTCGTCGGTAGCCTCACACGTGTCATAGAACATTCCCTAAGACAGATGTTTGTGGAGGAAGGCGGCGACATTCTTTACCGCATAGTCGATCTGCGCCGGTTGATCGTAATAGTCGAAATGGGTGCCGTCCCCCCACGCCAATTCCTTCACTGCCCCCAGGAGCGAGTAGAACTTCTTGGCCTGCTCAGGGAAGGCGCATCCGTCGGAGTGAACCATAATCGTCGGAACTTTGATGGCCGACGCCTTGCTCACCGGATCGAAATCCAACCACGGCCCGTGCGACATCACGGCGAACTCGTTCTTCCACTCTGGAACGCCGCCGCGCGCCTTGTTGAAGTAGTAGTCGTAATTTCCCTTCGGGTTGTAATTCAGGGCGCTCGGATCATCCACGCTGTAGGTCGGCACCGTCACCTGCTCGCCGCTCCGCTCGAATCTCAGCTTCGCCTCCGCTCCCGCCGCGCGACGCCGCGCAATTTCCGCCGCGCCGACAAGACGTTCGTTTAACTCGGGGTCTGGAAGGAATGCAGCGACCGTCGCAAACGCCTTGACGCGCTCATCGGCAGCGACGAGGTAAGCGCCGTTTCCGCCTGATGTGCACACTCCGACCATCCCGATAGCCTTCGTATAAGGCAAGGCAGTTAGATACGAGACGGCGGCTTTCAGATCGCTCAATTTTGCGGCGGGAGACTCCAATTGCCGAGGCTGCCCTTCGCTTTCGCCATAGTGACTGTAGTCGATCACAAGCGCCACGAACCCGTTCTCCGCGAGCGTGCGCCCGTAAGCGCCCGCCATCTGCTCTTTAACCGAACTTAGAGAGCCCGCCACGACGACCGCCGGGTAGCGGCCGCTCTCGTTCAAGTTCTCGGGCTCGAACAGGTTTCCCGCCAGCGTCAAGCCATCTCGCTTGAAACTCACTTTACGCATCATCATGCTTCCTTCCAAGTTGTGTGGATTCCGTCGGGCCGGCGACGTGCAGCCCGCGACGAGTCCGGCGACGCCTAGGGCCGCGACCGCGAGAAAATCGCGTCGGGTTGGTACATTCATCTTCGTTCCTTCTTCAATTGGGTCGAAAAACGGCGGGGCGCTCGTTAGAAATCAGCCCGTCGCGATGGCGCGCCAGAATGCTGAGAAGCCGTCGGCGCAAGCGGTTTTGGCGAGCTTGGGCTCCGCGGCGATCGAATCGATAGTGGCCTCGGCCATCGCAACCATCAGCGCGCCGACGAATGCCGGGGGCTGCTTGCGCAGCGCCCCCAGCGACCTGGCCTTTATCAATAGGCCGCTGACGACTTGGAAGCTTTCCGCGGCCGACGCCCGCGTTGTGGGGGTGATTCGGTCGGAGACTTTGAGCTTCGCCATCGCTTGGCGCTGCGCTGGATGCGCCAGCCCCCAGCTCACGTAGGCGGACCAAAACTGCCCAAGACTTTCGCGCAAATCCTTAGAGCCCGGCGGTTCCGAATAAGCCAGTCGCAGCTGGCTTTTGAGGTCCAGATACAGCTGATTGGCCAGCTCGTCCTTGCTCCCAAAGTAGATGAAGATGGTCCCCTCGGCCACGCCGGCTGCCCTCGCGATGCGAGCTGTGGAGGCGGATAGTCCTTCCTCTGCGATCAGCCGAGTGGCCGCCTCGAGGATCGTTTGGCGCTTGTCTGCACTGAGAGGGCGGGCCATAAAGAGCAATGAGTGAGTGAACGCTCATTCTATCGAACGGAGGACATTCGTCAACCGACGGACCGACCGACAGGGTTGTAGGTCAGTGCCGGGGAGTCGACAGTCGCCAAGGGCAGCTAATGGCCGGCTACTGCCATTGCACTTGACGTCGTCACATGCTTGATGCGGGCGGAGGGAGGCTCGGCCGGCGTTGCGGCGGCAGGGCAATAAGGTCCGATAACGAACTGCTTATCGGGCCGAAGGGTGATACAGGCGAATATCCCGAAAACTGCTGGACTTACTGTTTGGGGCCCGCGGGCACCTTTGTCGCTCGGGTCCTTGCTGACGGTACCCGAGCGTGATCGAACAGCTGTGTTAGGAGCCGGATTTTAGGGCTTACTTGTCGCCATAATGAAGCCGACAAGCGATAATGGTCAGTTCATCGTCGTTGGCGAAATACACCAAGCGGTTGCTGTCGTCGATTCGCCGCGACCAGTAGCCCGACAGGTTGCCTTTCAGCGGCTCGGGCTTGCCGAGCCCGTCGAACGGTTCGCGTTGGGCGTCCTGGATTAGGGCGTTGATGCGCTTGAGCGTTTTCCTGTCTTGGCCCTGCCAATAGACATAGTCTTCCCAGGCATCTGGCATAAAGGTCAACCGGCGCGTCATTCAGCGTCCGGGTCGATCAGGTCGTGCTTCTCGGCCATGCCAGCGCGATGCTGCTGAATAGAACGCAGCAGGCGCGCGGCGTTAGCCGGCGAGCTAAGCAAATGCATCGTTTCCATCCAACTGTCGTACTGGTCTTGCGACATGATGACCACGTTCGGCGCGTCGCGGCGTGTGATGAGCACAGCGTCGTGGTCGTCGATGGCCTGGTCCATGACTGCCTTTAGGTTGCTGCGGGCGTCGGAGAAATGGATGGTACGCATACCGACCTCCTTAGATTACTAGTACTATAACTTGTACAAGTATAGCAAATCTACGTGCTGAAGGGGCTGACGCCTGGCGTGCAAGAGGCACTTGGCCAGAAACGTCATAGCGTCGGAAGGAGCGCAATGCATCGAACTCGCCACATAAGGTGCAATATGGTAGGTGAGCTTTGATAATTATGGTGCACATTTCGCCAAAAGCGCGTCCTGCGAATGGAACGGTCTGCGCAGGCCTTCACCGCTTGCTGCGTGCAATCTTTAAACATAAGGCACGAAGAGCGAAATTTTGCTGATTACCGGGGCGTTATGTTTGGAGGTGAAGAGCAGGGTGTCTGCCGGCGGCACCCGCATCTCAGCCGGTGGTCGGCGTGCAGGCGTTGGATACGGCAGAAAAATCGAAATGCGCAGCGGCATACAGGGCATTGCACGCCCAGACTTCCTCGCCGTTCTTGTAGAAAGTGACCCACTTGCCGTCGCTGATTGGGAGGATGTCAATGTACGGACTATCATCACGTTTGCTGATTTCTGGCCCCTGCTACTAGGCCGGAAGTGTTCTGAAGAATTGCCCAGGTTGCCTATGCCCATAATTTCTCTCACTGAAGCGCTGAACAATCTCACGGTAGACAATCTGAAATCGCTGATGCGCTGGCTTCCGGAAGCCTCACGCATCGGAAAGAAGAGTGGGCTGGTTGAAGAGATCCTGCGCAACCTTGCCGGCGACAGGCTGCAAGCGCTGTGGGAGGGGCTGGACAAGACTCAACGTCTGGCGGTAGCAGAGGCCACCTATGCGGAGGATGGCTGCTTTAATGCCACGCGGTTTCGAGCCAAGTATGGGCGTTTGCCGAATTTTTCGGTCCGGGACGAGCGGCGCCGACACGAGCACCATGGGCCGCCCACGGCGTTGTGCCTGTTTTTGTACTATCAGAATGGATGGCGCTACGTGCCAGCCGATCTGAACGAGCGGCTCATGGCATTCGTGCCGGCGCCAGAGCCTGTCCGGCTGGACACGGTCGATTCGCTTCCCGGCATATACGGTGAAAGCCCATTGTCGGTGCGGCTGTGTGAGCGCGATGCCCTGGCGGATCTACCGCTGCTACTGCGTCTGGTGGATCAGGGAAAGCTTAAGGTCAGCGAGAAGACAGCGCTGCCGGGCACGGCGACGTTGCAATTGTTGTGCGGGCAACTGTCCGGTAGCGACTACTACGCCGAGCCCGTGCCGGGACCCACCGATCAGGAGATAGGGCCGATCAAGGCATTTTCTTGGCCGATGCTGCTTCAGGCAGCGGGGCTTGTGCAGCGTAACGGGAGCAAGCTGGTGCTAAGCAAGGCTGGACTGACAGCCCTGACGACGCCAACGGCTGACGTGCTTGTCAAAATCTGGCGGAAATGGCTGAAAGCGACGTCGCTGGATGAATTTAGCCGAATAGATGTCATCAAGGGGCAAAAAGCCAAGGGCGGTGCGATGGCTGCAGTGGCGCCGCGCCGCGCGGCGATCGCAGAGATGCTGCAGCGTTGTCCGGCCGGGAAGTGGATCAGCATCGACGCGTTTTCCCGTTTCATGGTGGCAACTGGGCATACTTTCGACGTGGCCCGCGACCCTTGGAGTCTTTACATTTGTGAGCCGGATTACGGCAGCCTGGGGCACAGCGGCTACCATGACTGGGACATTCTTCAGTTGCGGTATATGCTCTGCTTCCTGTTCGAGTATGTGGCGCCACTTGGCATCATTGATATCGCATACACCGAACCGGCGGGGGCTCGGCCTAATTTTCACGATATGTGGGGAACGGACGAACTCCAATTCCTCAGTCGCTACGATGGCCTGGCCTATTTTCGCGTGACCTCGTTGGGCGCCTATTGCCTTGGCGCCAGCGGCCACTACACGCCGGCGCCGGTCCAGTCTAGCGTAAGGCTATCCGTCATGCCCGGCATGCAGGTCAAGGTCATCGCGGGCCGTCTGTCGGCAGAAGAGTCTCTGGTTCTGGACATGTGGGCAACCGAAGAGGCGGACAGACTCTGGCGGCTCGACCTTCAGAAGGCCATCGTAGCGGTCGAGAGGGGGCATGACATCGCCGAACTTCGCGAATTCCTGCAGGCCCGGGACGACCAGCCGGTACCAGACACGGTGGAATCCTTCATCAAGCGGGCTGGCAAGCAGGGCAAGGCGCTGAAAGTTGCGGGGACCACGCTGCTGATTGATTGCAATGACGCGCAAATGGCAGCCATGCTGGCCACTCGCAAGGAGACCGCCCATCTGTGTCTGCGCGCCGGTGATAAGCATGTGGTAGTGCGGCTCGAGGACGAAGATAAGTTCCGGACACATATTCGCGCGTTGGGCTATGGGATGACGGCCTGAGGTTTGCGCCGGTCGGTGGTGCCATGCCAGGGGCGAGCGCTATGCGACGCGAAGATAGATGGGTGACGGCCCGGCCGCAGACGCAGGCCGTGGTGCTGGCGGGTGGCTCGATGCCGAGCGGGTCCCGGTGAGGTTCCGTCCCCCATCGTATTTGGGCCAAGTCCAACTGCGGTACCCATTCCGGCTCGTAAGGCACCTACCGGGTCGCCAGGGCGCAGCCCAGCACTGGGTGCGCCGGCGCCAGGCGTAATGGAATCCCTGAAACAGGTCGCGCGGCGGCGCAGTGCAGGGCGGGGTGGTATCGTACGATTTTGTTCGCTGTGTCGATGGTACGCAGGTGCAATGCGAGAGTGTTAAGGGGGACATCAGCCGCGATGGTGGATTCGGGGTATCCGCAGTTCTTTCGTCCGTTGACGCTGAAGAGGCGAAAGCTGATCGCTGCCTGCATCCGCGCATTCTATGCGCGGCTTTATGGCTCCCATGCCGACTACCGCTCCATCCTTGGGCGCGAGGACTTGCGTGACCTCTTTGTCCAGACGATGCAGTCCGCCACGCTGCCGGCCGATCCTGCCGGTGAAGATGGCGACGACGGATTCGCCGCCGGTGACCTGGCCGACGACCAGAAGCTGGCAAGCGCCATCGTGCGCCTCCTTGTTGCGGACGGCTGGCTGGAAACCGCCGAGGATCGCGTCCGACTGGTTACCGCCTATCGCTTCACCCGCGCCGGCAAGATCTTCGCTCAGGCGCTGACGCTGGCCGACCGCCCACGCGAACGGACCCGTCAGCGCAACATGCGCTCCTGCAAGAATGCACTGAGTGCCTTCATCGAGCGCCGCGATGTGGAGGACCTGCTCGACGCCTACGAGTATGCCGATCGGGTCATTGCCGACCTCTCCGAAGATATCGAGCTCTTTTACGACCTGGCTCGCAAGATATTGCTCGATGCGCATGTGCAGGGCAATTGGGATGGGTTTATCGAGTTCGTAGAGCGACGTTTTCGTGATGAGTTCTCGCCCCGCCTAGTCTATGACAATGCCGAGCGCCACCGGCTGGACATCGGGGCGCTAATCGAACGTCTTAACGATTTGAGCGCGGCCGAGATGCAGGCCATTGACGATGACTTGGCCAACCACGCGGCATGGGCCGCGCAGGCCGCGCCGGACGGGGCGATCTTGAGATGGATGCTTGATCGGATCGACGAGATGGTGACCGCGGCCTGCCGGACGAAACAGCCGGAATTGTTCCGGGCCATGGAAAGCTATGTCCGCCGCCATGTGGTCTTGTTGTCGCAGAGTCTGTTCATGGGGGCATCAGGCAGCGGGGCGGCATTGTCCACCCTGATCCGCCGCCTGGGGGAGATGCCGGAGCGGGATCAGGGCGCGTGGCTGGAGCGGCAGGGAGCGGCGCTCGCACCGGTAAGCGTGGCGCTGTATGATCCGGCCGCGGTGCAGCCGAGAAAGACCGCCGAGCGTAACCGGGCACAGGCCGTGAGCATCGTTCCGGAAATCACACGAGAAGAGCGTTTGCGTCAGTTCGTGCGGCAAGCGCAGGAGCGGGCCTTCTCCTTGTCGCATCACGATGTCGTGGATTACTTGCTCGGTTCCATGCGTGGTACGGGCGCGCTGCGCCTATCCGAGTTGCCGGTCGACGATGCTATCCAGGCGTTATCGTTGTTGCGGGCAGTCGAGGCAGCACGGGACCATGAGGGACTGGACGTGGAGCGGCTAGATGCCGAGCCGCTGGACAATGCCATCATGTCGGGCACTGACTATGCAATCAGGAGGCGCCACATCGGCCATGGATGAAATTACGATTGGGCAACTGGTGGAAGCGGAACTGAAGGCGGGGGGCGTCCGGCCGGAGGCGTTCGGGCAGATCCTTGGCCGCCTGTTCGGGCTGTCCATCTTGCACCGGGAGGACAGCGCCATCGAGCGTCAGCTCTACGACGACGCCGTGCGTATCGAAGGCCTGCTCAATGCGTACTTCGATGTGGGCGGGTTCCGGCTGCTGCACGAGCGACATCAGAGTTATTTTCGGCTTTACCCGCCGGGGGCGCGCGTGCCGGGACTGCCCGCCGAGGACGATGCTATCGCGGTGGACGCCGTGCGGGCGAAGCTCTCCGCCGATTTCGTGGCATGCTGCCTGGTGCTGCGCTTGCTGTACAACGAAAGCCTGCGCCAAGGCTCGATCAACGAGCGCAACGAAGCGCTTGTCACCGTGGAATACCTGAATGCCACGCTGACTGCGCAGGCGCGCCGCTCACTGCCGGCCAAGACTGCGCGGGAGAAGCTCTTCGCCGACCTGAAGCGTGCCCGTCTGATCGATTACCGGGCGGATTCCGAGGTGGAAGATGCTGACGCTCTGGTCGCCATTCGTGGGACGATCCTGCAGTTCGTGGCGGATTCCGCCATTGATGCCCTGCTGACCGAAACACGGACGCCCGTGTCGGCCGTCACGTCGCCGGAGCCCGACGATGAGGCTTGAGAAGCTCATCCTGGTCAACTGGGGCTTCGTGGTGTCCCGGGAATACCCCTTTGGCCACACCACCTTGCTGTCGGGTTCGACCGGCGTTGGGAAGTCCTCTTTCCAGGACGCGATCCAGCTGGTCATGACCGGCGGCAAGCAGCACATCAACGTGTTCAACTCGGCGCAGGACGAGAGCGGCGCCTCGCGCGCGGGCGGCAAGGTGAGGCGGACGCTGGCGTCTTACGCGGTAGGCATGCGCGACAACCTCTGCGTCCGGCCGTATGGATCGCACACCTATGTCGTCGCCGTCTTCGCGCCCGATGAGTGGGAGTCCGCCGAACCATTCACCGCCGTGGTGGCCGTCGAAGCTGCCGTGTCTGGTACGCGCGAGCAAGGTCGCAGCGTCGACGTGGCGCGCAAGCTCTACTTTGTGCTACCAGGCAGCCGCGTAATGGAGGCGGATTTCATCGAGTCGCGCAAGGGCAATTCCATTACCGCGGTGAAGGTCGAGGATATCTACCATCGGCTGCGCCAGCGCTATCCGCGCGTCCTGCCGTTCGAGAACAGCATCGAAGATTATCTGTGCAAGCTCTATGCTGAGTTTCGCGGTGGTGGCAAGACGCTGGTCGGGCCGCGCGAGGCCGAAGCGGCGGCGCGGGCTTTCGTCCAGTCCATTGCTCGCAAGACCGTCGGCTCGGTGGACGAGTTGATCCGGGAGCAGGTGCTGGCCGAGCCTGATTTTTCCGATCAGATCGGGCATATCGCTTCGCTCATGCAAAACGTGCAACGTCTGCGCAAGATCGCCACCGAATTACTGGCGTGCCGGGAGCGGCTGGGCGTGCTGAAGGCACACGCGGATGCGTTCCTTGCCGCGTTCGAAGAGGCCATGGAGGCCGAACTGGGCGAAGTACTGCGCCGACAGCGGGATGTCGAGGAGGAGATCCAAAGGCTGGAGGCCTGCCGGCGTCTTGCCTTAGCCGATGTCGAGAAGCAGCAGGCGCTTGCCGACCGGCATGCACAGGCGCTGAAGCGCGCCACGGAATTGCATGGCACTGCCAAGGGTCGGCTCAACGGCAATCCGGTGGCGCAGGATCGTGAGCGGCTCAGCCGCGAGATAGCCGTGGCCACCGATGGGCGATCCCGTATCGCGCTGGACGTTCTGGCCGCCCTAGCGGGCTTGCGCGGCGTGCTCGACGAACTGGCTGCCCTGGCCAAACTGCCTGCAGGACCGGCCTCCGCCTACGCATCCCATGTGGAGCGGCTGGTTGTCGATGCCACGGCGATCGATGGCGCGGACGGCCAAGCCGCCGCGCGTGAGTTGGCGGCGATGCTGACAGGCGCGCAGATCGAACCCGCGAGCCTGCGGCGCGACCGGTTCGCCAAGCTGGATGCCGCCCTGGCTCCCATTGCGCAGCGACTGCACGGCGCCGACGGCCTGTATGGGGCAGTGGTACAGGAGCAGGCGCGGGAGTCGGATCGCGCTGCCGCCCTGCAAGGAGAAATCGACGACCTGAAGCGGCGCCGGCAAGGGCTGGAAGATGGCCACTTTGACTTGCCGGCGCATGTGGAGGTCGCAGTCCGATATCTCGAGGCCCAGATGCCGGGCGCCCGTCCCAGGGTACTTTGCAACCTTGTCCAGCCGCGGGAGGGCTCACGCTGGCAGAACGCTATCGAAGGGCTTTTGGGCGGCAACCGCTTCGTGATCCTGGTGGACGCGCAATACGAGGCGAGCGCCATCCGGGCGCTGCGACACGAGCTGGTGGCGACTAGACAAGGACGAGAGGCTTCCGTGGTGCAGGGCGAACTGGCCAAGCGGCGGGCGGAAAACCAGGCGCTGTCGCCCGACGCCGTGCTGCAGGAATTGGTGATCGCCGATGAGACCGCGCGCGCCTATCTGGTTGCAAGTTACGGCCGTTATGTCAAGGTAGCGGATGCGCAGGCGCTGCGCGGCGCGCCACAGGCACTGACCGTGGACGGCATGGCCAGTGGGGGGTTCAAGATGTTTTCGTCATGGGTGGACGACGGCGAACTGGCCTTCGGTGCCGAGGCCCGGCGCAAGCGCGTGGTGAGGCTCGTCCGGCAGATCGACGAAAAGTCGCAGGAAAGGGACGCACATCGCGCAGGCGCTGCGGAGTTGGCCGCGTGGGGTGCGCGTCTGCTCGCCCTGCAGCTTGTGCCTGTCGCGCCAATGCTGGACAAGCTGGGTGAGACGCAGCGCGAACTGAATAGTCTCGCGGCGCAGCTCGCCAGCCTAGATGACGCCGATCTCATCGTGCTGGAGCGGCGCGTGGCGCGTGCGGAGCAGCTATTGGAGGGCCACCACCGCCTATCCAATACCGCATCACGCTTAGCAGGCGAAGCGGAGGGGAGGGCGCGTGGCTTCGAAGCGAACATCGGTGACGCTGAAGCTAAGCTTGTTGAGTGCAAAGATGCCGTGCGCCAGATAAACGCCCGCGTGGCTGAACTGATCCGGCTCAATCCGCATTTCGATCCAGTCCGGCTGGAGCAGCGCGCTCGGGAAGCGGCCAAGGAGCAGACCGCCGCGTCCTTTGATGGGCGGCGGCGCCAGCAAGCCGGGATCTACCGCCAGGAGCGCGAGGCATTCGAGCGGAAACTGGAGGCCCATAATCTCTTGTCATCCTCGTTCGATGAGCGGGTCGACTTTCAGCCTTGCCAGTCAACCCAGGGGGAGTACGAGTGGCAAGCCTATGGCGGCGTACCTGCCGCCCGGCGACAGATCTCGGCCATGTTAGAACGGCTCGACCAAGTGCGCATTCTCAACAACACCAGCGAGCTGCGGGACGCCGAGAAGAGCTTCAACAACACCTTCAGCACGCATTTCGCGCTGGCCGTACGCACCGCGGTGGAGCAGGGCATCGATCCGCTCAAGCGGCTCAATGAGAAGCTCAAGCGACTGGCATTCGGCGAAGACCGTTTTGAGATCGAATACGGGCAGATGGTCAAGGAGTACAAAAAGTACTTCGACCTGTTCCAAGAACTGAACCGGCTGGCCGAGACACAAACGCCGGTGGATTTGTTCTCGGCCGCCGAAGGCGTCCTTTCTGCCGAAAGCGTCGTGGCGCTGGACGACATCAAGCTGCTATTGCTCGACACCAACCGCGACCACGCATTGCGGCGACTGAAGGACATAGCGGACTACCGCAACTATCGCCAATATGACATCCGCAAATATTCGGAGGACGGGCGCGAGGCGTCCTTGGCAAGAATGGCGACGTTCTCGGGAGGCGAGCTGATGACGCCAGCCTATCTGGTGCGGGCCGCGGTGCTGGCCCAGGCATTTCGGCAGTTCGAGAAGACGCCGAGCCTGAAGCTCATGATGATCGACGAGGCCTTCGACAAGATGGACGAAGGCCGCACCGCTGCTGTGATGCGCTATCTCAATGAGAACCTTGGCTTGCAACTGGTGGTTGCCATGCCGTCCCGCGCGTCCGGTCCCCTGCTCGAGTTGTTCAGCTTCGAGCATCGTTTTTCTCTGATGAAGGTTGAGGGCCTGGCAGGCGAACTCGATAAGATTACCGAGGTGGACAG
Source organism: Cupriavidus sp. WGlv3 (assembly GCF_023952475.1). Classification (GTDB taxonomy): domain Bacteria; phylum Pseudomonadota; class Gammaproteobacteria; order Burkholderiales; family Burkholderiaceae; genus Cupriavidus; species Cupriavidus phytorum. The sequence continues at coordinate 3,745 of NZ_JALHRX010000030.1, read as the reverse complement.
CTCCCTCTTGAAGGCCGACCGACTACATGCCCTATGGACTGAACGTCGGGAGGCGGTGCGCCGTGAAGCGGCATGGCAGTTCGACTTGCAAGAGGCGCGCAAGCAGTTGATCTCGGACATGGGGGCATGAGCGCCGACGACATTCCGGGGCGCCGGCCGGACGCGCTCACCGCGTTGCTGAATGCACTGGTGGACCGTATCGAGGCAAAGCCGTTTGCCGAGAGACGCCGCGATATCGGCTTCCCGTTGAGTGCCGGGACGTGGCCGGAGTTTTTCTCGATCGACCTTCACGGCGAACGCATGTTCGTATGGCGCGCCCTGGAAGCGCTGCAGGCGCAACCCGGATTTGCACTGATGCTAGACCAGCGTCGTGGCCAGCGGGATCTTGATATCTGGGAGCGCTCACCGAAGCTCGTCATCGCAGCTCAAGCGGAAGCGTTTCTTCGCGACGAGACGGGGCGCCAGCCCAATGCCGTGGTCGCCTGGATGGCTCAGTGGCGGAAGGCTGTGCCAGCGCGCGTCAACAACGCGGCGCTGTGCGAGCGGCTGCTGTCCCGCCCGATCCTCATCCTTCCGCGTTCACCGGAGCAGGTGCTAGAGCGTTTCGCGGGCATCCCGGCGCTTGCGAGCGAGAGCCTCATGCTCCATGAGGTAGCAAGCCGGCAGTTCTGGGGCCTGTCTAAAGTTCTCAACGGCCAGCAGGAGGCCATTGCCCTGTTGCTTGACACGGAAGTTTGCCCCTTTCCAGACAAGCCGGTGCAACTGCTGGTAGCTGCGCGTACAGCCGATCCTGCCGCCCCGGTCCTGTTTGTGGAGAATGCCGCAACGTTCGAGTCGATGGCGGCGGGGAGGCTGAGCGCCGCCGAGGGTTTTGTCCTGATATTCGCATCCGGATACAAGGCGAGCGCGAGGAGGCTGCGCCAGCCGGGTGGCAGCTCAGTCTACTTTGCCCCGAGCGTGTTTGAGCGGAATGCGGCATTGGGGCGTAGCTTTCTTGCATGGCTGCATGGCACCGACGACACGCGCCCAGTTCATTTCTGGGGCGACCTGGATTTTGCCGGGATGGATATTCTTAAGGAGTTGCGCGTGGTATTTCCAGACGCGCAAGCGTGGAAAGCTGGCTACGAGGCGCTGCTTGCACGCCTGCTCGCGGAGGAGTCCCACGCGGCGGATGAAGCAAGGAAGTCGGGCCAGACCGATCCGGGCTTTACCGGCTGCCCTTATGCGGATGAAGTGCTGCTGCCAGCACTACGCAGGCACGGCCGATTTGTCGACCAGGAAAGTCTGTAGCGTCTCGACGCGCCAGACAACTACGCGAAAACCTGCCGATGAATGCATGCCTTTGGGACAAAGCTTGGTATTGACCGCCGCATTTTCCATGCTCCGGCACGCTAGTAGAAGCACAATGAATTTGTGCCGGTTCGCGTGGTGACACGTTGCAATCCCGTGGCCGAGCAGGCAGGTTGCCTGCCGTATGCTTTTTTCGCATTTAGTTCTCGACTCTCTCTTTTGCGTTACCTGATAACGTACGCGCGCAGCGCCAGAGTTTAGACATTATGCCGGGTATGTCTCGCGGCACTGGCGGTGGTATCGCCGATCTGCTCGCCGGCGAGAAGTCTTCGTCATCGGCGGGGCAGGGCGGTGCGGCACGTCACGGATCTCCGCATACTGTTCATCATCTCTTCGAGACCCTCAACAGGCTTTCAGATCCGAGAGACGGTATCGACCGATTCCGAGTGCAACCGCCGCTCGACCGTCGGTGCCCGCTCGGCAAGCCGAGCCGGGGGCTTTATCGTGGGCCCCTAAAGCGGGATGGTATCGTTGCCGTGGCGGACGCGATCCAGACGGAACAGATTCCGTAGCAGAACATCTTAGGCCTCCTTGGGGAGTACTTGACGACCGCTTCGCCTTACCAGACCGTGAAGCCACCATCGACAGCGATGGCCTGGCCAGTGACAAAGCTTGCGCCGGGCGAGCAGAGCCACATCACGGCGCTGGCAATGTCGGCCGGCTCGCCCAGCCTTTGCATGGGCGTTGCGAGCGTCAGTTGGGCCATGTCTTGCTGGTTCTCTGGGCGGTCGGTGATAGCCGTGTGCGCAATGCCGCCGGGGCAAATGGCGTTGACGCGGATGCCGCGGCTGGCGTAGTCCACCGCAACTGACCGGGTCAGTCCGAGCACCCCGGCCTTTGAGGCGGAGTAAGCCGACAGTCCGGGTCCGCTGACGAGCCCCATGATGGAGGACGTATTGACGATGACCCCTGCGCCGTACTCCAGCATCTGTGCACACTGGTATTTCATGCACAGCCAGACGCCCTTCAGGTTGACGGCAATGGTCTTGTCCCACTCGTCCTCGGAGAAATCGCAGATCGGCGCGCCGCGCGGAGCGATGCCGGCGTTGTTGAAAGCAAAGTCAAGACGGCCCAGGGATCGGATGGTCTGATCTATCGCCCCGGCGACGTCCGCACCTTGCGCAACGTCTGCGCGGACAAAGATGGCCTTGGCCCCGGCTTTTTCGATGTCATGCGCGGTTTCCTCAGCGGCAACCGTGGCGGTATCTAGCAGTGCGACGTCAGCGCCGGACCTGGCGAAGCTCAGCGCAGTCTGGCGACCGATGCCAGTAGCCGCGCCGGTGACAAACGCAACCTTACCTTCGAATGACTGCATCTGGTGGCATCCTCGCATGGTTTCAATTTGCATGGCGCACCAGAAGGCTGTGATAGCTGGCCAGTGGCGCGCAGACGAGGATACGGGGGCGCGAGCCGCTAGCCAACGTCAATTCGGACTAGTCGCAAGCGACATGAGTGTGGAAATCTTGGGGAAGGGGCTGCACGAGGTAAGCCCGCGGCGCCGTGCGGGGCCGGGGAGAACCACTGAAACGGGCCAGTTTCTCTCCAAGCTTCGGCGGAGTAGTTCTGCTGATGTTTGCTCCGGAAACCGGATGGACTGTCGTCGCGCCTCCTCGCCGACGGCACCGGCAGGCGAGGACAAATAACTGCGCATGGTCGCATACAAGGGTTACGTCGCTGCGTCCCAGTTTCACCAGTCCGAGACGGGTTAGCCATCTCAGTATCCTGTCCGTTGCTCCGGTCAGTATGACTTGCAGATCGCGCCACAGTCGAAGGTTTGTTCGGAAATCCATGTACTCCCGTGATCTTCGCAGCATTACCCGCGAGCATGCGCGCGGGCCAGAGGCACCCACCCACGATGACGTGTTAGCCATGGTTGGGGTGCTGGCGCCTTTCTGCCTATGGCTTCAGCACAGACGGCCGCGCCTCTTTCACCTGCACGAAACGGAGCGCTGTCCGCGGCCATCGACAGGCCTGCGCCGCACATTCTTCGGACGCTGCCCGTGACCTCGCGCGAATAGCGGAAAAGGGCAGTGACGGATTCCGTGAGTGCTTCCCTCGCCAGGCGGGCGAATTTAGCAACTAAAGGAAATGTCCCCATCATCTTTTAGCAGGGCCGGACCCGATCGTTCAGCGTGTAGCCTATAAAAGGTGAGAGCCTTGATGAAAGCTTAAAGGCAGCTATAGCCGTCCGCGGCACGGATCAGGCCACTCAGCGCAACCGAGGGCGACGTCATGAGCAGATTGTTCGCAGCAGCGGAGTGCCTGCGCAGGGTTATCGGCGGAGCAGCCTTGACATCTGCTGTTCCCTCCCTGATCGCTGCTGCCCTGGTCCTGGTCGTACTGCAGGGGTGCTCGACTACCCCGGCACGCTTGCCGGCAGTCCCCGCTGACGTAA
>NZ_JALHRX010000003.1 GCF_023952475.1 Cupriavidus sp. WGlv3 | reverse complement strand
TGGCAAGCGCAAGTGAAGCCGGCCCAAGTGAAGCCGACCCAACCGCGGCGCCGATTATGTAACCAAAGCCCAGAGCACTACGCCGCCCCGGCCAAATCGTAGAGAATAGCGGCGGCAATGATCCCAGCGCCGCCCGCCTGCCGGCGGCACATGACCATAATTCGATTTCAGTATCCGAAAGGCACTCACAAAATGAAACATCTTGTCCTTGCCGCCTGCATCGGCGCCTTCAGCCTGACCACCGCCACCGCCGTGATGGCGCAGGAACCGGCCAAGAAGACCACCACCAAGAAGAAGTCGTCGACCAAGAAGAAGGCCGCCGCCGGCGCGGCGGCCGCGGCCGGCACCGCTGCGGCGGTGGCCCCGAGCGGCGAGAAGTGGCAGTGCGAACTGGGCAACAGCCTGTATATCGCCGGCGACATGCTGCGCGACGAAATCCTGACCGTGCACTGGCAAGGCCGCGACTACAAGCTGCCGCGCCAGGCCACCGTGACCGGCGCCGACCGCTACTACGACGCCCGCACCGGCCTGGACCTGGTGGTGATCCCGAGCAAGGCCATGCTGTTCAACAAGAACCTGGGCCAGCGCCTCGCCGACGACTGCCAGAGCGCCGCCATGCAGGCCGGCGCCGCGGCCCCGACCCAGGCCGGCGGCCTGCGCGCGCCGGCCACGAGCCCGCTGCTGGTCACCCCCCCGGACGGCCAGACGATTCAGCCGGGAAGCACCCAGCAAACCGCCGCGCCCAAGCAGTAAGCCGTACCGGGGCGCTGGCGGCCGCTGCCTTGCGGCCGCCAGCGCCCTTTTTCCTTGCCGTGCCGGGTGGCGGCAAAGCCGCACCCCGGTTAGAGTATGCAGTTGCAGTGCGCTGCCTGCCTCGGACCGCGGTCAAACGCCGTGGCAGCGCACCGGGGTCTCGATTCAGGTCCGAGCCAATGCCATCGCATCATCCTTCGATCGGAGTACGGCAATGCCCCACAACCTCAAGAACACGCTAAAAGAATTCAGCATCGGCTCTTCCGGCAAGGGCCAGTATTACTCCCTGCCCCAGCTGGGCGAGGCGCTGGACCTGGACCTCGGCCGCCTGCCGGTGTCGATCCGCGTGGTGCTGGAATCGGTGCTGCGCAACTGCGACGGCAAGAAGGTCACCGAGGAACACGTCCGCCAGCTGGCCAGCTGGAAGCCCAACGCCGAGCGCGTCGACGAGATCCCGTTCGTGGTGGCGCGCGTGGTCTTGCAGGACTTCACCGGGGTGCCGCTGCTGGCCGACCTGGCGGCGATGCGCAACGTCGCCGAGAAGATGGGCAAGAACCCCAAGCAGATCGAGCCGCTGGTGCCGGTGGACCTGGTGGTCGACCACTCGGTGCAGGTCGACCACTTCCGCGAGAAAAAGGCGCTCGACCTGAACATGCAACTGGAATTCCAGCGCAACAACGAGCGCTACCAGTTCATGAAGTGGGGCATGCAGGCCTTCGACACCTTCGGCGTGGTGCAGCCGGGCTTCGGCATCGTGCACCAGGTCAACCTGGAATACCTGGCGCGCGGCGTGCACCGGAAGGACGGCGTTTACTACCCTGACACGCTGGTCGGCACCGATTCGCACACCACCATGATCAACGGCATCGGCGTGGTCGGCTGGGGCGTCGGCGGCATCGAGGCCGAGGCCGGCATGCTGGGCCAGCCGGTGTACTTCCTGACGCCGGACGTGGTCGGCGTTGAACTCAAGGGCCGGTTGCGCGAAGGCGTCACCGCCACCGACCTGGTGCTGACCATCACCGAGATGCTGCGCAAGGAAAAGGTGGTGGGCAAGTTCGTCGAGTTCTTCGGCGAAGGCACCGCCAGCCTGGCCCTGCCCGACCGCGCCACCATCGGCAACATGGCGCCCGAATACGGCGCCACCATGGGCTTCTTCCCCGTGGACGAGAAGACTATCGAATACTTCCGCGGCACCGGCCGCACCGACGAGGAAATCGCCGCGTTCGAGGGCTATTTCCGCGCGCAGAACATGTTCGGCATCCCGGCAGCCGGCGAGATCGACTACAGCAAGGTGGTGACGCTGGACCTGACCACGGTGGCGCCGTCGCTGGCGGGGCCGAAGCGCCCGCAGGACCGCATCGAGATCGGCAACGTCAAGAGCACCTTTGCCTCGCTGTTCAGCAAGCCGGTGGCCGAAAACGGCTTCAACAAGGACGCCGCCGAGCTGGGCCGCAGCTACAGCACCGCCGACGGCATCGAAGTGCGCAACGGCGACGTGCTGATCGCCGCCATCACCTCGTGCACCAACACCTCCAATCCCAGCGTGCTGCTGGGCGCCGGCCTGCTGGCCAAGAAGGCGGTGGAAGCGGGCCTGAGCGTGGCGCCGCACATCAAGACCTCGCTGGCGCCGGGCAGCCGCGTGGTCACCGAATACCTGAAGGCCGCGGGACTGCTGCCGTACCTGGAAAAGCTGGGCTTCGGCGTGACCGCCTACGGCTGCACCACCTGCATCGGCAATGCCGGCGACCTGACGCCGGAACTGAACGAGGCCATCACCAGCAACGACCTGGTCGCCGCCGCGGTGCTGTCGGGCAACCGCAATTTCGAGGCCCGCATCCACCCGAACATTCGCGCCAACTTCCTGGCGTCGCCGCCGCTGGTGGTGGCCTATGCCATCGCCGGCAATGTCACGCGCGACCTGATGACCGAGCCGGTCGGCAAGGGCAAGGACGGCCGCGACATCTGGCTGGGCGACATCTGGCCAAGCTCGGACGAGATCCACGCACTGATGAAGTACGCGATGGACGCCAAGACCTTCAAGGGCAACTACGAGCAGGTCAAGAAGCCGAGCAAGCTGTGGGGCGCGATCCAGGGCACCAAGGGCCAGGTCTACGACTGGCCCCGCTCCACCTATATCGCCGAGCCGCCGTTCTTCCAGGACTTCAGCATGGAGCCGTCGGCGGCCTCGGCCAGCGTGCGCGGCGCGCGCGCGCTGGGCATCTTCGGCGATTCGGTAACGACCGACCACATCTCCCCGGCCGGTTCGATCAAGGACACCTCGCCGGCGGGCAAGTACCTGCTGTCGCACGGCGTGCTCAAGGCCGACTTCAACAGCTATGGCTCGCGCCGCGGCAACCATGAGGTGATGATGCGCGGCACCTTCGCCAACGTGCGCATCAAGAACCTGATGATCCCGCCGACGGCGGACGGCGCGCGCGTGGAAGGCGGCATCACCATCCACCAGCCCACCGGCGAGCAGATGTCGATCTATGACGCGGCGATGAAGTATGTCGCCGAGGGCACGCCCACGGTGGTGTTCGGCGGCGAAGAGTACGGCACCGGCTCGTCGCGCGACTGGGCCGCCAAGGGCACCCAGTTGCTGGGCGTGAAGGCCGTGATTGCGCGCAGCTTCGAGCGCATCCACCGCTCCAACCTGGTCGGCATGGGCGTGCTGCCGCTGCAGTTCAAGGGCGCCGACAGCGCCCAGACGCTGGGTGTCACCGGCAACGAGACCTTCGACATCGAGGGGATCGAGGGCGACCTGAAGCCACAGCAGGACGTGGTGCTGGTGATCAAGCGCGCCAACGGCGACGTCCAGCGCGTGCCGGTGCTGCTGCGCATCGATACGCCGATCGAGGTCGACTACTACAACCACGGCGGCATCCTGCCGTTCGTGCTGCGCCAGCTGCTGGCCGCCTGAGCGCCATCCGCGCCATCGACGCCGCCTGCCGTGCCCTTTTCCAGGGCGGGGCGAGCGGCGTTTTTTCATTGGCACTTGCGACCCCGGCATCACCTGCGGCCCGGCCCGACGCGTGTAAGTTTGACGCAAGCCATGGCTGTCAAACTGTGTCGCACAAGAACGCGGCGGAACGACCGCAAGCCGGACCCCGGCATCACCCAGAACCAGGAGACACCATGGTCAAGATCCTTATCGCATTCATCGTGGTCGCCGGCGCGGCCCTCTACCTGCTGACCAAGGGCGGCAGCGACGTTTCCATTTCCGGCGAGTCGCACAGCGTCGAGAGCCACGCACCCGCAGCCCCCGCGGCGTCCGCCCCGGCCGAAAAATAATCGGCTCGCAGGCAGCAGCGTCGACACCGGCCGCACGCATATAGCGGTCTCCCTGTCAACGCAACGAAGTAGAATACCGTTTTACGCAAAAAACGGACGGTTTCTTTCTATGGCAGGTTTTCGCCCCAAGGCTTCCCCGCGACTCTCTCCCGACGCCGAGCGTCTGGTGGCCGATGCGCTCGCCCTCGACGCATCGGGCAGCCGCATGGAGGACGGATACTGGGAGCGGCGGCTTTCGCAGCGCCTTGGCCGCCTGCTGAAGAACGGTAGCCAGACCGCGCTCGACGCGGCGCTGGAGCACCTGTTCAAGCACAATGCCGACGCCTCCGACGTGCTCGCCGAGCAGGCCGAGACCCTGGCCGAATCCGCTTCGATCGAGGTCGACGGCCAGCACTATGACGCGCTGCTGATCGCCGCGCCGATCCTGGCGCACACCCGCTATGCGATCCCGTCCGGCGCGCTCAAGCCGGAACTGGCGCAGACGCTGGCGGTGCACCTGCAGGCACACGTGCTCGCCAACGCGACCAAGGTCGCACTGTCGCCCTATCTGTACAGCATCGACCAGCTGCCGCGCACGCACAGCGACACCTTCGCGCTGACGCACAAGCTGGCCGCGGCGGCACTGGCCGGCGTGGTGCCCAAGGTCGACCTGCGCGACCTGCCCGAGACCGCGCCGATCCTGGCCGATCCGCGCTACCTGCTGGCGGTGGTGGTGGCGCCGCGCGAACAGGCGCTGTTCCGCTGGCAGGAAGATGCCAAGGACCACCACGCCGAGCGCTCGACCTGCCTGGAACAATGGCGCACCCAGGTGCAGCCCTCGGTGGCGCTGTTGCTGCCGGGCTGCGAGTTCGAGCTGCTGCTGCCGGATGCGTTCTTCCTGTCCTGCCGCGAATCCGACAAGAGCATCCGCCCGCTCACCGTGCGCGCCGCGGTCAACTACCTGTGCGGCACGCTGGACATCTCCGCTGGGCAGCTGGCCGCGGTGGTGGCCGCCTTCGGCGAGGAAGTGGTCGAGGAATACCGCGTCGGCTTCACCATGCGCGGCGAAAAGGATGTGATCTACGGCATCGTCTGGCCGGTCTACGGCCGCGAGGCCGGCGAGGTCGATGCCGATGAAAAAGGCAATCCGCTCGAGCAGATCTGCGAGGAACTGCGCAATGCCGGCGTCGAGGATATCTTCCGCCACGCCGCGCTGTTCGATCCGGAATACTGCGAAGACTGCGGCACGCCGCTGTACGCCGACCGCAACGGCGAGATCGTGCACGCCGAACTGCCCGAGGACGCGCCCACGCAGCAACCGCTGTTCCACTGAGGCGCGCCGGCCGCGCCAGACAGCGAAACGGCCCGCACTGCGGGCCGTTTTTCATTGGGCGTTCAGCCGGGCTGCCGCTCGCTGACGCAGCGCCACAAGCCATGGCCGGAGGCCGCGTACTTGCGCTCGAACGGCGTCATCGGCTGCGCCGGCGCCCAGGCCTCGATCCGCGCCGGCCGTCCCACCAGTTCCAGCGCCTGCGCGAACTCGTCGATATAGATGCGCCAGTTGCTGCGGCACTCGAGATAATCACCACATGCCGCCAGCGCCGGAAACACCGCGTGCCCCTGCCAGCGTCGCCCCAGGTGGCCGATCTTCGGCCACGGGTTAGGGTACAGCACGTAGTGGCGCGCCACCGGCACCGCATCCGCCTGCAGCAGGCGCCAGACATCGACCAGGTCGGCGCGGGCCCAGCAGAAATTGGCCGGCATCGCCGCTTCGCCCCACCAGTCCTTGCCGGCGGCGAGGCGCTTTTCGGACTGGTCGACGCCGATGACGAAATGGTCGGGGAACTGCGTCGCCAGGCGCAGCGTGCTTTCGCCCACGCCGCAGCCGGCATCGAGGATCAGCGGCGCGCCGCCGGCCTGCTGCCAGCGCTGCAACGCCGCGGCCAGCTCGCGCCGGCTGGGCTCCCCGATGGGCTTGCGGAACGGCTCGGCCAAGTGGCGCGCGACGCGCGCGGCCAGGTGTTCATGGACATCGGACTGCGCCGAGACGATGGTGCGGGAATTGGCGAACATGGACGCCATTTTACCGGGCAGCCCTGCCGGCAAGGCTGCATCCATGCCACTTTAGCGGCACAATGCGGGACAAACCCGTCTGAGAACCCGTCCGCGCCGGTGCGGACCCGTACGAGGAGCCTGCCCGATGACCATGACTCACGCCCTGCCGCCGCAACATCCGCCGCGCCGACGTGCCACCCCTGCGCGCCGCGCGGTACTCCGCGCCGCCGCGGCGCTCGTCTTCGGCGGCGCCGCCTTCAGCCTGCTGCCGGCCGGCGCCGCGCATGCCGAAGACCTGCGCATCGGCCTGGCCGCCGACGTCACGTCGATGGATCCGCACTGGAACAATGCCGGCCCCAACAACGCCATCGCCCTGCATGTGTTCGAGTCGCTGGTGTTCATGGACAAGAACGCCCGCTACATCCCCGGCCTGGCGCTGTCGTGGAAGCCGGTCAACGCCATCACCTGGGAGATCAAGCTGCGTCCCAACGTGAAGTGGCACGACGGCTCGCCCTTTACCAGCGAAGACGTGAAGGCCTCGCTGGAGCGCCCGGAGAAGCTGGTCAACAGCCCGGGCTCGTTCACCAGCTACACCAAGCCGATCGCGCGCATCGACACGCCCGACCCGCTGACGGTGCGCCTGACCATGAGCGTGCCCAACTACGCCAACCTGGCCAACGACCTGAACAGCGTGCCGATCATGCCGAAAAAGGTTGCGGCCACGCTGACGCAGAACGATTTCGATTCAGGCAAGGCCATGATCGGCACCGGTCCGTTCAGGTTCGTGCGCTTTGCGCGCGGCCAGGAAATCGTGATGGCGCGCAACCCCGACTACTGGGGCCCCAAGCCCGAATGGGACCGCGCGGTATTCCGCATCATCACCGACAACGGCGCGCGCAGCGCCGCGCTGCTGGCGGGCGATGTCGACGTGATCGAGAGCGTGCCGTCGGCCGACGTCGCCAAGCTCAAACAGAATCCGAAGTTCAGGGTCGAGCAGCAGGTGTCGTGGCGCACCGTGTTCTGGCAGATGGACCAGTCGCGCGACAACCCGCCCTTCGTCACCGACAAGGCCGGCAAGCCGCTGGGAAAAAACCCGTTCAAGGACGCGCGCGTGCGCGCCGCGGTCAGCAAGGCGCTGAACCGCGACGCCATCGTCAGCCGCATCATGGAAGGGCTGGCGGTGCCGGCGTCGTCGATCGTGTCGCCGCAGATCTTCGGCCATCCCGGCACCAAACCCGAAGCCTACGACCCGGAAGGCGCGAAGAAACTGCTGGCCGCGGCCGGCTACCCCGACGGGTTCGGCCTGACGCTGCACGCCACCAACAACCGCTACCTGAACGACGCCGCGGTGGCGCAGGCCACCGCCAGCATGCTGACCCGCATCGGCATCCAGACCAAGGTGGAAACCATGCCGGTGGCGGCCTACTTCACGCGCGCGCGCCAGGGCGAGTTCGCCTTCCAGATGCTGGGCTGGGGCTCGGCCGCGGCCGACGTGGCGCTGCGCTCGATCACCGGCACGCCCAACCCGAAGACCGGCTACGGCACCTGGAACTGGGGCAAGTACAGCAACCCGCAACTGGACCAGCTGATCGAGAAGTCGCTGACCACGGTCAGCAGCGACAAGGCGCGCGAGGAAAATGCCCGCGCCGCGGCAAAATTCGCGCTGGCCGACCACGCGATCATTCCGTCGCACAGCCAGCTGGCGATGTGGGCGATGAAGAAGGGGCTGAAGTACGAGACGCGCACCGACGAGTGGTCGCTGGCGCAGTTCTTTCACAAGGAGTGAAGACGTCCGCGCGCCGAGGGTTTTCTCCTCTCTCCCGCTTGCGGGAGAGAGGCGCTCAAATCCTCAACCGCTCTTCCTGCCGCGCATTCGCCGCGCGCAGCTTCTTGACCCAGTCCCGCGCCGGCAAGCCGGTGGTGTCCTCGACCACGTCGGCGCGCGCGTCCAGCACCGCCCACGACACATCGATTTCCGGCCCGTTGAAGGCCAGCGCGATGATGTTGCCGTCATGCACTTCCGGAAACACCAGCACGCGGTTGTCGAAGGCATCGCAGATGCGTTCGATGTTCTTCGGGAAGCTGTCGTGGTCGCCGAACAGGTTGATCGTCATCACGCCGGGCGCCTTCAGCGTGCGGCGGCAGGCACGGTAGAACGCGGTGGTGTCCAGCACCGGGCCGCGCGCGGTGGCGTCGTACAGGTCGACCTGCAGCACGTCGATGGCGCCGGCGTGGGCGCCGTCCATCACGTAGTCCCAGGCGTCCTGCTCGCGCACGGTCAGGCGCGCGTCGTCCTCGCGCAGGCCGAACATGCTGCGCCCGGCGATGATCACGGCGGGATTCAGCTCCACCGCGGTCACGCGCGCGCGGTTGAACTGGCGATGGCAGAACTTGGTCAGCGCCGCGGCGCCAAGGCCCAGCTGCACCACGTGGAACTCATCGACCGACGGCGACAGGAACAGCAGCCAGGCCATCATCTGCTGCGCGTATTCCAGCTCGATCGCGTCCGGCTTGCGCAGCCGCATCGCGCCCTGCACCCACTCGGTGCCGAAGTGCAGGTAGCGCACGCCTTCCATTTCCGAGAACGTCACCGGCGCGAAGCGCGGCGTCATGCGTTTTTCTTCGCGGGCCGGCGCCTCGCCGCGGGTGCGGGTGCCGCGTGCCGGACGGCGCGAGGCCACGGCTTCAATCGATTTGCGTTTCAGTAGGGTCATGTCGTCGAGAAAGGCGTTCCCCGCCCGCGCCCGGGGGCGATGGGGGCGATTGGGAACGAACGCGGATTTACTTGCCCAGCGCCGCCTGCGCGCGCTGGAGCCAGGCGCGGTTGTGGTCGCGTGCGTGGCGCGGCCAGTGGCGGGCGTCGTGGATGATATCGGCATAGAGCTGCTGCGCGCGCTCGCGGTCGGCCGGGTCGGGCTGGGCCGCCAGCCAGTCGGCGAACAGGCAGCGCGGCGCGGCGTCGCTGGCGCTGGTCAGCGCCTGCTCGAAGGCGGCGCGCGTGCCGGCCGCGCCGGTGGCGGCCAGGGCTTGCGCGTACAGCAGGGCCGGCTCCGGCTGCTGGCGCGCATGCGGCTGGGCCGCGAACAGTTTCTCCAGCGTGGCCAGCGCGCCGGGCGCATCGCTGGTGGCGAACTGCGCCTGCGCCAGGCCCTGCAGCAGCGCGGGATCGGTCGCGAACGGGCCGTTGGCAGCCGCCTGGTAGTGCTGCAGCGCCTCGGCCGGCTCGCCGGCGGCGAGCAGCGCCGCGCCCAGGCGCATGCGGTGCGCCACCGTCGGGGCCCGATCGAAATCCGAACGGGCCTCGCGCACGGCGCGGTTGGGATCGACCAGCTGCGTGATGGCGCGCGTCGCCGCCCGCGCGCCGCGCGACTGGCGCAGCTCGGGCAGGTAGATCGCAAAGAAATAGACCACGCTGCCGAGGCCAGGGAACAGGAACAGGATCAGCAGCCAGTACATGTTCTGGTGCGTGCGCACCGCGTGCACGGCAAAGAACAGTGCAACGATGATATGGATGCTGATGCCGAAGATACGCATAGGGAGATCACCTTTGAAACCATGGCGGGCGCGCCAGCCGCCGGCATTGTGACAGAAAGGCGCGGCGGCGAGCCGGCGCAGGCGCCGGACAGGGCTGCAGACAAGGCCGCGGACAGGCCCTCAGGATGCCAGAAGCGCCTGACGGCGGCAAAAAAGCGGCCCCGGCAGCGCCGGTGTCGCAACCGGTGCCCCGGGGCCTGCTGGTTGCCGCGCGTCGCCGTGCTAGCGATAGACCAGCACCGGGATCTTGCTGTGCGTCAGCACCTTCAGCGTCTCGCTGCCGATCAGCATGCCCTGGATCCCACGCCGCCCGTGCGATGCCATCACGATCAGGTCGCAGCCCTTGTCCTCGGCGGTCTTGATGATGGCTTCATAGGGATGGTCGTTGACGGCGTAGGCGGTGTCGCACGGCACGCCCGCCGCGCTGGCTTCCTCGGCGCGCTCGCGCAGGTACTGCGTGGCGCCCGCCGCGGCTTCCTTGACGTAGGTTTCGCGCGTGTCCTCCAGCATCTCGACCTGGTAGGTCAGCACGTGGTAGTTCGGACAGACCCGCACCGCGGTGGTACGCGCCCCCATGTCCCGCGCCAGCGCGAGCGCCTTGCGGAACGCCGATTCAGACAGGTCGGAGCCATCGACCGCCAGCAGGAGATGCTTGAACATGATTGCCTCCTTGCCTGCATATTTGCCGGCTCAGGCAACTCACTTCCGATGCATTCGCGCCATGCGTCAGAAAGTGCGAGCCCGCAAGGCGCACAAGGAGCGGCCGATACTCCCGGTCTGGAATCATGGGCCGGCCCGATTCCAGTATAGGTGCGCGATGGCCCACGACAATCCGGAACGCGTCACTTCCGGGCAGGCCGATTCCATACGCCCGATGCCGGCGGCAAGCCCTCAGTCCAGCAGGCTGCGCCACAGCGCCAGCTTCTGCTCGAAGCTGCGCGCGGCGTGCGCCGGGCTGGACGATGGCAGCACCACGGTCTCGTAGCCCTGCGCGGCAAACTGCGGCGCAAAGCGGCCGGAGGTGCCGCCATTGAAGCCGATGCGCCGCAGCGCCGGCGCCAGCGCGCGCAGGCGCGTGAAATCGTTGGCCTGCGGGTAGCGGATATTGCTGTCCAGGCTGCCTTCGCGCTGGCACGCGCCCAGCACGTCCCACACGCCGATGCGATGCGCCAGCAGCCGCACCAGCCGTTCGGCATAGGGCAGTTCCGCCAGCGGCTCGCCGGTCAGCACGCCCAGCAGCGGCCAGAACTGGTTGCGCGGATGGGCGTAATACTGGCGCGCGGCCAGTGACGCGGCACCAGGAAAGCTGCCCAGCACCAGCACGCGGGTATGGGTGTCGATGACGGGTGGCAGGCCCTGGTGGCGGTCGGGTTGAGGCGGAGAGGTGTCGGGCATGGCAAGAACGCAGGCCGAGCAAATCTGCGATTGTGGACTCCCCTCTCCCATTTACTTATGGGAGAGGGGCAACCCCCATCGCGTTCGCTCAGGCCAGCAGCTTGTTCACGCGCTGCACGTAGGCTGCGGGATCTTCCAGCATGCCGCCCTCGGCCAGCAGCGCCTGGTCGAACAGCACCTGCAGGCGGTCGCTGAAGGCATCCCCTTCCGGCAAGTCACGCAGCTTCTTCACCAGCGCATGTTCCGGGTTCAGTTCCAGGATCGGCTGGGCGTCCGGCGCCTTCTGGCCGGCCTGCTTGAGCAGGCGCTGCAGGTAGCCGCTCATGTCGCCCTCGTCCGAGACCAGGCACGATGCCGACTCGGTCAGGCGCAGCGTCACGCGCACGTCCTTGGCCTTGCCGGCGAGCACGGCCTTGGCGCGCTCGACCACGTCCTTCCAGTCGGCTTCGGCCTTCTCCTGCTCGGCCTTTTCGGCCTCGTCGGCGAGCTTGCCCAGGTCGAGGTCGCCGCGCGCCACCGACACCAGTTCCTTGCCGTCGAACTCGCGCAGGAACGACAGCATCCACTCGTCGACACGGTCGGTCAGCAGCAGCACCTCGATGCCCTTCTTGCGGAACACTTCCAGATGCGGGCTGTTCTTCGCGGCGGACCAGGTGTCGGCCGTCACGTAGTAGATCTTGTCCTGCGCTTCCTTCATGCGGCCGACATAGGCCGCCAGCGACACGTTCTGCTCGGCGGTGTCGTTATGGGTCGAGGCGAAGCGCAGCAGCTTTGCCACGCGTTCCTGGTTGGCCTGGTCCTCGCCGGCGCCTTCCTTCAGCGCCTGGCCGAACTGCTGCCAGAAGGTGTCGTACTTGGCGCGCTCGGCTTCGTCCTCGCTGTCGGCCAGCGCTTCCAGCATCGACAGCACGCGCTTGGTGCAGCCCTCGCGGATCGCCTTGACGTCGCGGCTCTCCTGCAGCAGCTCGCGCGACACGTTCAGCGGCAGGTCGGCGGAATCGACCACGCCCTTGACCCAGCGCAGGTAACCCGGCAGCAGTTGGTCGGCGTCGTCCATGATGAAGACGCGCTTGACGTACAGCTTGAGCCCGGCCTTGTGGTTGCGGTCCCACAGGTCGAACGGCGCGCGCGCGGGGATGTACAGCAGCTGGGTGTATTCGCTGCGGCCCTCGACGCGGTTGTGGGTCCACGCCAGCGGGGCCTCGTTGTCGTGCGCGATGTGCTGGTAGAAGGCGGTGTACTGCTCGTCGGTGATGTCGGACTTGGCGCGGGTCCACAGCGCGCTGGCCTGGTTGACGCTCTCCCACTCGTCGGTGCGCTTGTAGCTGCTGGCTTCCGCATCCCACACTTCCTTGGGCATGCGGATCGGCAGCGAGATATGGTCCGAGTACTTCTGGATGATGCTCTTCAAGCGCCACGCCGACAGGAAGTCGTCCTCGCCCTCGCGCAGGTGCAGCGTGATGGTGGTGCCGCGCTCGGCGCGCGCGATCGCGTCGACGGTGAACTCGCCGTCGCCGGTGCTTTCCCAGCGCACCGCCTCTTCGGCGCCCAGGCCGGCGCGGCGCGTTTCCACGGTGACCTTGTCGGCGACGATGAAGGCCGAATAGAAGCCCACGCCGAACTGGCCGATCAGCGCGGCGTCCTTCTGCTGATCGCCGGACAGCTGCTGGAAGAACTCCCTGGTGCCCGAGCGGGCGATGGTGCCGAGGTTGCGGATGGCCTCGTCGCGGCTCATGCCGATGCCGTTGTCGGTGATCTTCAGCGTGCGCGCCTGCGCATCGGCCTCGATGCGGATGGCCAGGTCGGCGTCGTTCTCGAGCAGGGACGGATTCGCGATCGCCTCGAAGCGCAGCTTGTCAGTGGCGTCCGAAGCATTCGAGACCAGCTCGCGCAGGAAAATTTCCTTGTTGCTGTACAGCGAGTGGATCATCAGGTGCAGCAGCTGCTTCACTTCCGCCTGGAAGCTCATCGTCTCGTGCGGTGCGGTCATGGTTCTCCTCTTGAAAACAGGCGAATCGGGATGGGTTGGGTGGCCACGAGGGCCGTGCCGGCAAAAATAGGGACGCCCGGGCCATTTTCAAGACCCGGGGGCGCGCCGGGCACTCCGGCTACAGCCGCTCGAGCTGCCGCGCCAGGAAGCGCAGCATGTCGGGGTCGCCGCTGCTGGCGACGTTGAAGCGCATCCAGCCGGACGGCATCTGCGACGGCGAAAACAGGCTGCCGGGGGCGAACAGGTAGCCCTCTTCATGGCCGGCGGTGGTGATCGCATTGGAATCGCGGCCGGTGTCGGCCCACAGGTACATGCCGGCATGCTGGCCGGGGAACAGGCGCAGGCCCAGCCGCTCCAGCTCGCGCCGGGTATCGTCGCGGGCGCGGTCCAGCCGGGTGCGCACGCGCTCGACGTGCTTGCGGTAATGCCCTTCGGTCAGAACCTTGTACAGCACCCGCTCGTTGATTTCGGGCGTGGCCAGCCCGGCCAGCAGCTTGCTGTCGGTCAGCGCCGCGGCCGTCTCCGGATGCGCGGCGACAAAGCCGACGCGCAGGTTGGCCGCCAGCGTCTTGGAAAAGCTGCCCAGGTAGATCACCCGGCGCAGCTGGTCCAGGCTGGCCAGCCGGGTGGCGGCGTGGCCGGGCGGGCACAGGTCGCAGTAGATATCGTCCTCGACGATCAGGAAGTCGTACTGCTCGGCCATGCGCAGCAATTGAAAGGCCTTGGCGGCCGACAGCGAGGTGCCGGTCGGGTTGTGCAGCACCGAGTTGATCACGAACAGCCTGGGGCGGCGCGCCTGCACGATGCGCTCCAGCGCCTCCAGGTCCGGCCCTTCGCCGGTGTAGGGCACGCCGATCACCTGCGCGCCCTGCGCGGCAAAGCGGCCGAACATCACGAACCACGCCGGGTCGCCCACCAGCACGGTGTCGCCGGGCTGCAGGTAGAGCCGGGCGATCAGGTCGAGCGCCTGGGTGATGCCCGAGGTCAGCACGATCTGCTCGGCGCCGGCACGGATCTCCAGCTCTTCCAGCCGGGTGCGCAGCTGCTGGCGCAGCGGCAGGAAGCCCTGCGGCGTGCCGCTGGCGAGGAAGTGGTTGCCGGGCTGGCGGCCGAGCCCGCGCAGCGCGCTGGCGATCAGCTCGCCGTCGAGCCAGTCATTGGGCAGGAAGCCCAGCCCCGGCGCCTTGTGCGCCTCGGCGGTATGGAACATGCTGCGCAGCAGCCAGGTCACGTCGATCTTGCGCGCCGCCGCCGCGTCGCGCGAGACCGGCGCCGCCGGCGCGGCCGGAGCCCGCTCGCGCACGTAGAAGCCCGAGCCCCGGCGCGATTCCAGGTAGCCCAGCGCCACCAGCCGCTCGTAGGCCTCGACCACGGTAAAGCGCGAGATGCCCTTCTCCTGCGCCAGCTGCCGGATCGACGGCATGCGCATGCCGGCGCGGAACACGCGCTCGTCGATGCGCATGCGCGCCCATTCGGTCAGTTGCTCGACCAGCGTCATCTGCGCCGACGGCACCGGGTCCGGCAAGCGCGCGGTGGACGGCAGCACCAGCTGCAGCGCGCGCGCGGGTGCCGGGCTGGCAGGGGCGCCGGCAGTGGCACCACCAGCGGCCGGCGCGCCGCCTCGGCTATCCTTCTGGCGGGCCACGGCGGCGCTGTCGCCGCCGGCGTCGCCCTTGCTGGTGTGGGCATCCATGTGCTGCTCCTGCAACTGTACTGAAGACGATCCGTGCAACTGTACCGGTACTGTACCGAGTACCTTGTCTACCATCAAGCCAAGATGAAGCTAGCCCTCGATCACCTCGTTGTTGCCGCGCCAGACCTCGACGCCGGCACGGACTACGTTGCCGGCGTGCTGGGCGTTGCGCCCCAGGGCGGCGGCGCGCATGCGGCCATGGGCACGCACAACCGCGTGCTGGGCCTGTTCGGCGGCATCTACCTGGAAGTGATCGCGATCGATCCGGCCGCCGCCGCGCCGGCACGGCCGCGCTGGTTCGGCCTGGACACCGAAGCGGTCCAGCAGCGCCTGCGCGATGGCCCGTTCCTGCTGCACTGGGCCGCGCGCGTGGACCGGCCCGCCGACCTGAGCCGCTGGCAGGCGCAGTATCCCGAACGCATCGCCCCCGTCATCCCCATGCGCCGCGGCAGCCTGCACTGGCGCATCACCGTCCCCGCCGACGGCAGCCTGCCGGCCTGGCCCGGCGAAGCCGGCAGCGCCGGCGACGGCGCGCTGCCCAGCCTGATCCAGTGGGACGTGACCCCCGCCCCCGGCGCCAGCCTGCCGCGGCAGGACCTGGCACTGCGCCGGCTGTGCGCGCGCCACCCGCGCGCCGAACTGCTGCGCCAGGGGCTGGCCTGGCTGGGCGCGGACCACCTGCTCGTGGTGGAGCAGGACGACGGCCCGCCCGGACTGTTTGCCGAGATCGAAACCGCGCAGGGCATCCGCACCCTGCGCTAGCCGTCCCCACACCAAGCCCCAAGGAGCCCCCGATGTCCGCTACCCGCAAGCGTTTCGACGACGACCCGTACCTCGACCACTGCGCCGCCACCGTGGTGGCTGCCAGCGCCGAGGGCATCGAGCTCGACGAGACCGTGTGCTATGCGCGCAGCGGCGGCCAGGCCGGCGACACCGCCACGCTGACGCTGGCCGACGGGCGCACCGTGGCCATCGTCGATACGGTCTACGCCGACGACCGCCGCCGCATCCTGCATGTGCCGGCCGCCGAGGCGCCGCTGCCGCGTGTGGGCGAGCGCGTCACCGTGGCGATCGACTGGGACCGCCGCCACCGGCTGATGCGGCTGCACACCTGCCTGCACCTGCTGGGCTCGCTGATCCCGGTGCCGGTGACCGGCTGCGGCATCTCGCCGGACACCGCACGCATCGACTTCGACCTGCCCGAATCCACGCTCGACAAGGCCGACCTGAGCGAGCGCCTGAACGCGCTGATCCGCGCCAACACCGCGGTGCGCACCACCCTGATCACGCCGCAGGAACTGGCCGCCCAGCCCGACCTGGTGCGCACCATCGGCGCCGCGCCGCCGGCGGGCACGGCCAGCATCCGCATCATCGAGATCCCCGGCGTCGACCGCCAGCCGTGCGGCGGCACGCACGTGGCCAACACCGGCGAGATCGGCGCGGTGGTGGTGACGAAGATCGAAAAGAAAAGCCGCACCAACCGGCGCGTGGCGGTGGCGTTCGCATGACCGCTTCCGCACTGCTCACGGAGCTGCTCACCGGGCTGAGCGCGGCGCAGTTCGCGGCGCTGCTGACGCTGCTGACGGTGGGCCTGTTCACGCCGGGACCCAACACCACCATCGCCGCGGTGACCGGCGCCAACTTCGGCCTGCGCGCCACGCTGCCGCACTGCGTCGGCGTCGCCTTCGGCTTTGCCAGCATCCTGGCACTGTGCGCGCTGGGCGTGGGCGCGCTGGTGCTGGGCCAGCCCGCGCTGGCCGCCGCGGTGCACGCGGCCGGCGTCGCCTACCTGCTGTGGCTGGCGTGGAAGATCGCGCGCAGCACCGCGCTGGCCGAAAAACAGGTGCTGCGCCCGCTCAGCGTGTGGCAGTCGGCGGCGCTGCAGTACGCCAATATCAAGGCGTGGATGCTGGCGCTGGCGGTGGCGGCGTCGTACATGGCGGGCGCGGCGTCGCCGGTGCAGCGCGTGCTGCTGGTGTGCGGCGTGTTCGGCGTGCTGGGTTTCGTCAGCAACGGCGTCTATGGCGCGGTGGGCGCGTCGCTGCGGCAGTGGCTGCAGCACGGCCAGCGCGTGCGCTGGTTCAACCGCGCCATGGGCGCGGCGCTGGCGCTGACGGCGCTGTGGATTGCGGTCGGGGCCCGCCCCGGCATTCCCGCGACAACCTGACCCCACGATCGACATCCCCTGACAACACAGAGGCCAACCATGCCCGCCAGCCGCCCCGCTCCGCCACCGCCCTTGTCATCGACGACACCTCCGGCTCCTGCCGTGCCGGCCTCCGGCGGCATGCTGCTGGGCCTGATCGGCGTGGCGATCTTCAGCCAGACCCTGCCGTTCACGCGCATGGCGGTGGCCGAACTGAACCCGATCTTCGTCGCGCTGGCGCGGGCCGTGCTGGCCGCGCTGCTGGCGCTGGCGCTGCTGGCCTGGCGCGGCGCGCTGCGCGCGGGCCGGCGCCCGCGCGGCGGGCAATGGGCGCGGCTGGCCGTGACCGCGCTGGGCGTGGTGGCGGGCTTTCCGCTGTTTTCTTCGCTGGCCATGCGCGAGGTGCCGGCCAGCCACGGCGCCATCGTGATCGGGCTGCTGCCGCTCGCGACCGCGGTGTTCGCCGCGTGGTTCGGGCGCGAGCGGCCGTCGGCGGCATTCTGGCTGTCGGCGCTGGCCGGCAGCGCGCTGGTGGTCGGCTTTGCCGTATGGCAGGGGGCCGGCGGCCTGCAGCATGCCGACTGGTTCCTGTTCGGCGCGGTGCTGCTGGGCGCGCTGGGCTATGCCGAAGGCGGCAAGCTGTCGCGCGAGCTGGGCGGACTCGAAACCATCAGCTGGGCGCTGGTGGTATCGCTGCCGGTGCTGGTGCCGGCGGTGGCCTGGCTGACGCTGCGCGACCTGCCGGCGATCGCCGCGGCGTCGCCGCGGGCCTGGGGCGGCATGGCCTATGTTTCGGTGTTCTCGATGTTCGTCGGCTTTCTTTTCTGGTACGCCGGTCTGGCAAAAGGCGGCGTGGCCCGCGTCGGCCAGATACAATTGCTGCAGCCGTTCCTGACGCTGGCGGGCGGCGCGCTGATCCTGTCCGAGCCGCTCGACGCTGCCACCATCGCCTTCGCGGTGGCGGTGATTGCCGTCGTGGCCCTTGGCCGCCGCGCCGCCGTGCAGCAATCCGCACCTCCCCAGGAACCCTCACCGATCCTTCCCGGACGCATTCACTGACTGGAGCCTACATGTCCCAAACCTCGGTCTACGATACCCTTGCCCGCCTCGGCATCGAACTGCCGGCCGTCAGCGCCCCCGCCGCCGCCTACGTGATGGCCGCGCAGACCGGCAACACCGTGTTCCTGTCCGGCCATATCGCGCGCAAGGACGGCAAGGTATGGACCGGCAAGCTGGGCCAGGACATCGACACCGAAACCGGCAAGGCCGCCGCCCGCGCCGTCGCCGTCGATCTGCTGGCGACGCTGCACGCGCATGTCGGCGACCTGAACCGCGTCACCCGCATCGTCAAGGTGATGAGCCTGGTCAATTCGACCACCGACTTCACCGAGCAGCACCTGGTCACCAACGGCGCTTCCGAACTGCTGGCCGAAGTCTTCGGCGACAAGGGCAAGCACGCGCGCAGCGCGTTCGGCGTGGCGCAGGTGCCGCTGGGCGCATGCGTCGAGATCGAACTGATCGCCGAAGTGCAGGGCTGAAGCTTTATCGTTGACTGAGCGGCAGGCCGTTGCCGTGCCGCTCTCCCAAGAATCACCGCAGACTAGAGACACATCATGAAATGGGCCATTTCCCGCCGGGCGCAGCAACTCACCAGCTCGGCCATCCGCGAAATCCTTAAGGTCACCGAGCGTCCGGAAGTCATTTCGTTCGCCGGCGGCCTGCCGTCGCCGGCCTCGTTCCCGGTAGCGGCGATGGAAGCCGCGACGGCCCGCGTGTTCGCCGACAACCCGCAGGCGGCGCTGCAATACGCCGCCACCGAAGGCTACCTGCCGCTGCGCGAGTTCGTCGCGCGGCGCCATGACGTGTCGGTCGAGCGCGTACTGATCACTACCGGCTCGCAGCAGGCGCTGGACCTGATCGCCAAGGTGATGATCGACCCGGGCAGCAAGGTGATGGTGGAAACCCCCAGTTACCTCGGCGCGCTGCAGGCGTTCTCGCTGTTCGAGCCGGAATTCGTCTCGATCCCCAGCGACGACAAGGGCCTGCTGCCCGAGGCGCTGACGCCCGAGCTGACCGCCGGCGCGCGCTTCCTGTACGCCCTGCCCAACTTCCAGAACCCGACCGGGCGCCGCCTGCCGCTGGAACGCCGCCAGGCGCTGGTGGCGCGCGCGCAGGAACAGGGCGTGCTGGTGGTCGAGGACGATCCGTACGGCGCGCTCAGCTACACCGGCGACCAGCTGCCGAGCCTGCTGTCGATGAACCCCGACGGCGTGATCTACATGGGCTCTTTCTCGAAGATCCTGGCCCCCGGCATGCGCCTGGGCTACGTGATCGCCCCGCCCGAGCTGCATTTCAAGCTGTGCCAGGCCAAGCAGGCCTCGGACCTGCACACGCCCACCTTCACCCAGCGCGTGGCCTACGAGACCGTGCGCGACGGCCTGCTCGACACCCACATCCCGACCATCCGCGAGCTCTACGGCAAGCAGTGCCAGACCATGCTGGATGCGCTCGCGCGCCACATGCCCGAAGGCGTCAGCTGGAATGCGCCCGAAGGCGGCATGTTCATCTGGATGGAGTTGCCCGAAGGCCTGGACAGCATGGTGATCCTGGAAGAAGCGGTGAAGCGCAACGTCGCCTACGTGCCGGGCGCGCCGTTCTACGCCAACAACCCGAAGCGCAACGCGCTGCGCCTGGCCTTCGTCACGGTGCCGGCGGAGCGCATCGAGCAGGGCGTGGCGATCCTCGGCGAGCTGTTCCGCGAAGCCATCGCCGCGGCGCGCCAGCCGCGTGCGGCCTGAAGCCACGGGTAAACGGGCGAAACGGGCGCACCTGACTTGGGAGACGACATGTTGCGTATCTGGGGCCGGCTTTCCTCCATCAACGTGCAGAAGGTGGTCTGGTGCGCGCGCGAGCTGCACCTGGACCATGAGCGCGTCGATATCGGCGTGACCAAGGGCGACCTCGACACCGAGGCCTACGTGCGCCTGAACCCGAACCGCCAGATCCCCGTGATCGAGGATTTCCGCGGCACCGACGTGGGCGGCGAGCCCTTCGTGCTGTGGGAGTCCAATGCGATCGTGCGCTATCTGTGCGCACGCTACGGCGAAGGCACGCTGTGGCCCGAGGACGTGAAGGCGCGCGCCTCGGCCGACCGCTGGATGGACTGGCAGACCACCGCCTTCAGCCCGGCGATGGTGACGGCGTTCCTGAACCTGGTGCGCAAGCCCGAAGCCGAGCGCGATCCGGCCGCCATCGAGGCCTCGTGCGAGCGCACCGAGCCGCTGGCCGCGCTGCTGGACCGGGCGCTGGCCGGGCGCGAATTCATCGGCGGCGACCGCTTCACCATGGCCGACATCTCGCTGGCCTGCGCCGCGCACCGATGGATGGGGCTGCCGCGCCAGCACCAGCCGCGCCCCGAGCTGGAGCGCTGGCTCAACGCCATGCGCGGCCGCCCCGCCGCGGGCGGCATCCTGGAACTGCCGCTGCGCTGAGCCGCGGCAGTTTTTTCACCCGCCCTGCTACTTCGGCGCGCGCGAGCCCGACGCCGCCGTGAATACTCCCAACCCGATAAAGGCCATGCCGGTCAGGTAGCGGCCCAGCGCGCGCGCCCGGCCGGCACGGCGCAGCGCCGGCATCACTGCGGCGGCGGCCATCACGTAGCAGGCATCCGTGGTCGCGGCGATCAGCACGAAGGCCACGCCCAGCGCCAGGCTCTGCGCCAGCGCCGAGCCCGCGGGGTTCATGAACTGCGGCAGGAAGGCCGCGAAGAAGATCGCGGTCTTGGGGTTGAGCAGCGCCACCACGAAGCCATCGCGCACCACCTGGCGCAGGCTGCGCGGCGACACTTCCGGGGCGCCGTCAGCGCCGCTGGTGCCGCCACCGCGCAGCGCGCGAATACCAAGCCAGATCAGGTAGGCCGCCCCCGCGTACTTGACCACCGTGAACGCCAGCGCCGACACCGAGAACAGCACCGCCAGTCCCAACGAGGCACCGATGGCATTGCCCAGGTTGCCCAGCGCCACCGCGCCGATCGAGGCCAGCCCGGCCTGCCGCCCCTGCGCCAGCGTGCGCGTGACGATATAGACCACGGCCGGGCCCGGCGTGATCGCCAGCGCCAGGCTGGCCACCACGAAGGCCATCAGCAACGGCCACGGCGGAAGGAATTCAGTCATGGGAACCTCGCCTCGAAGTGGGATGGCGCCGGCGGGTATGCTGGCGCGCTGCCCGCCAGTATGGCGCCATGGCCGCGCCCGCGCCAGCCGGCCGGAATCGTCGCCAGCGCCAGTCATGCGGGCGCGCGGCTGGCTTGCATACTTTTGCAACGGGCGCCGTTTAGAGTACTCTGGCCGGGTGTGCCGCAAGGGCCCCATGTGCGCCGCCATGCTCCCCGGGCAAACCCTGATCCCTGAATGTGGCTCATCGCGATCATGACGCGATGTACGGCAGGCGCCGTCGAGCACTTTTTTAAAATCCTTGTTCTTTGCCGGCGCGGCGGATACCGCACGCAAGTGCAAAGCGCATGCGGGAGTTCCAGGGCACGCAGATCGCCCGGGCGCCCGAGCCAAACCAGAGGAGGATTTCGAACGTGTGGAGTCAAGTCTATGACCCGCTAGGCAATATGGCGCTGTCGACCATTGCCGCGGGCATTCCCGTCGCCGTGCTGCTGGCAGCGCTGGCGTTCTTTCATATGCAGGCGCACCTGGCGGCCGGCCTGGCGCTGCTGATCGGCATCGTGGTGGCCTCGACCGTGTTCGGCATGCCGGCGGCCATGGCCGGCAAGGCGGCGGGGCTGGGCATCGTCTCTGGGCTGTTCCCGATCGGCTGGATCGTGCTGAACATCATCTTCCTGCACCGGCTCACCACGCTGAACGGATCCTTCAAGGTCTTGCAGAACTCGATCTCCGGCATCACCGAAGACCGCCGCCTGCAGCTGCTGCTGGTGGCGTTCAGCTTCGGCGCCTTCTTCGAGGGCGCGGCCGGCTTCGGCACGCCGGTGGCCGTGACCGGCGCGATCCTGATCGGTTTGGGCTTCTCGCCGCTGGCGGCCTCGGGCCTGGCGCTGATCGCCAACACCGCGCCGGTGGCCTACGGCGCGCTGGGCGCGCCCATCATCGGGCTGGCGTCGGTGACCGGGCTGGACCTGCTCGACCTGTCGGCGATGATCGGGCGCCAGTTGCCGTTCTTCTCGGTGCTCGTGCCGTTCTGGCTGATCTGGGCCTTTGCCGGCTTCCGCGGCATGCTGGCGATCTGGCCGGCGATCCTGGTGGCGGGCGTGAGCTTCGCCGTGCCGCAATATCTGGTGTCGAACTTCCACGGCCCGTGGCTGGTGGACGTGATCGCCGCGCTGGTGTCGATGGGCGCGCTGACGCTGTTCCTGAAGGTCTGGCATCCGAAGGAAATCTGGACCTCGACCAAGATCCTCGGCCGCCACGACGACTCCAAGGTCGACCACCCCGAGGCGCTGGAAGCCGACGCCCGCGCCAGCGCCGCCTCGGCCGGGATCTCGGTGGCCCGGGCCTGGATGCCGTGGGTGATCCTGACGGTGTTCGTCTTTGTCTGGGGCATCCCCGAGTTCAAGAAGCTGATGGATAGCCTGTGGGCCTGGAAATTCCCGGTGCCGGGGCTCGACAAGGCCATCGTCAAGGTGCCGCCGGTGGTGCCGAAGGAAGTCATCGAAGGCGCGGTGTTCAACTTCAACGTGCTGTCGATGGCCGGCACCGGCATCTTCGTCTCGGCCATCGCCGGTGGCCTGCTGATGGGCTACACGGTGCCGCGCCTGTTGCGCGAGTACTGGGAGACCATCAAGCTGGTGCGCTACTCGCTGCTGACCATCTGCGCCATGTTCGGCGTCGGCTACCTGACCCGCTACTCGGGCCTCGATGCCACGCTGGGCCTGGCCTTCGCGCACACCGGCGTGTTCTACCCGCTGTTCGGCACCATGCTGGGCTGGCTGGGGGTGGCGCTGACCGGCTCGGACACCGCCTCGAACGTGCTGTTCGGCGGCCTGCAGAAGACCACCGCCGAACAGCTGGGCCTGTCGCCGGTGCTGATGGCTTCGGCCAACAGCTCGGGCGGCGTGATGGGCAAGATGATCGACGCGCAGTCGATCGTGGTCGCGTCGACAGCGACCAAGTGGTACGGCCACGAGGGCGACATCCTGCGCTACGTGTTCTTCCACTCGATCGTGCTGGCGATCCTGGTGGGCCTGTTCGTGACGCTGCAGGCCTACGTGCCGCCGTTCACGCATATGGTGATCCACCACCCCTGAGGCGCGCTTCCACGCCCCTGCCGCTGCAGCGGTTTCGGCATGGCGTTTCAGACCAGGCCCCGCCCCCGGCGGGGCTTTTCCATTGGGCAAGGCGCGTATCATGTTGCGTCGGATCCGCCGCAAGCGCCCGGCATCCCACCAGGACGAGCGGGCGTGCCGTGGCACACAACGGGAACCCTGCCATGTTGCGTCGCCTGGAAAGACTGATCGACCCCTTCCGCCATATGCCGGACCGCGAGCCGCCGGGCCAGGTGCTGCGCTTCTACACGTGGTACCTGCGCGAGGTCTGGGGCGTGTTCGTGCTGCTGTTGCTGGTGGGCCTGGTCGGCGCGCTGATCGAGGTGGCACTGTTCAGCTTCCTCGGCCGGCTGGTCGACATGGCACAGACCACGCCCGGCGCCGAGTTCTTCAGCCGGCACCGCAACGAGCTGGTGTGGATGGCGGTGGTCGCGGTGCTGCTACGGCCCATCTTCTTCGGGCTTCACGACGTGCTGGTGCACCAGGTGATCAGCCCCAGCCTGTCCAACCTGATCCGCTGGCAGAACCACCGCTACGTGCTCAAGCAGAGCCTGTCGTTCTTCCAGAACGACTTTGCCGGGCGCATCGCCCAGCGCATCATGCAGACCGGCTTCTCGCTGCGCGATTCCGCGGTGCAGGCGGTCGACGCGCTGTGGCACGTGGCGATCTACGCGGTCAGTTCGCTGGTGCTGTTCGCGCAGGCCGACTGGCGCCTGATGATCCCGCTGCTGCTGTGGATGGTCTGCTACGTGGCCGCGCTGCTGTACTTCGTGCCGCGCGTGAAGCAGCGCTCGGTGGTCGCCACCGAATCGCGCTCGCGGCTGATGGGGCGCATCGTCGACGGCTACACCAATATCACCACGCTCAAGCTGTTCGCGCATACCCGGCAGGAAGAAGACTACGCGCGCGATGCCATGGCCGAGCAGACCGAGAAGACGCGGCAGGCCGGGCGCATGGTCAGCGGCATGGACGTCACCATCACCGCGATGAACGGCGCGCTGATCGCCGGCACCACCGGGCTGGCGGTGTGGCTGTGGAGCACCGGCCATGTCACCACCGGCGCGATCGCGCTGACCACCGGGCTGGTGATCCGCATCAACAATATGTCGGGCTGGATCATGTGGGTGGTCAACGGCATCTTCGAGAACGTCGGGCAGGTGCAGGACGGCATGCAGACCATCGCGGTGCCGCGCCAGGTCACCGACCGCGCCAACGCGCAGCCGCTGCGCGTCACGCACGGCGAAGTCCGCTTCGAGGGGGTCGGGTTCCACTACGGCAAGGGCTCGGGCGTGATCGAGGGCGTCAACCTGACGGTGCGGCCGGGCGAGAAGATCGGGCTGGTCGGACCTTCGGGCGCGGGCAAGTCGACGCTGGTCAACCTGCTGCTGCGGCTCTACGACGTGGAGCGCGGCCGCATCCTGATCGATGGCCAGGACATCGCCACGGTGACGCAGGAAAGCCTGCGCGCGCAGATCGGCATGGTCACGCAGGACACTTCGCTGCTGCACCGCTCGATCCGCGAAAACCTGCTCTACGGCAAGCCCTCCAGCACGGACGCCGAACTGGCCGCCGCGCTGCACCGCGCCCGCGCCGACGAGTTCATTCCCCATCTGGTCGATGCCCACGGCAACACCGGGCTGGAGGCGCAGGTCGGCGAGCGCGGCGTGAAGCTGTCAGGCGGCCAGCGCCAGCGCATCGCGATCGCCCGGGTGCTGCTCAAGAACGCGCCGATCCTGATCCTGGACGAAGCCACGTCCGCGCTGGACTCCGAAGTGGAAGCCGCGATCCAGGAAAGCCTCGAAACGCTGATGCAGGGCAAGACCGTGATCGCGATCGCGCACCGGCTGTCGACCATCGCACGGATGGACCGGCTGGTGGTGCTGGACAACGGGCATATCGTGGAGAGCGGCACGCACGCGGAATTGCTGGCGCATGGGGGACTGTATGCGCGGCTGTGGGCGCATCAGACGGGGGGGTTCGTGGGGGTGGATTGACCCGCTTGTTTGCTCCCCTCTCCCGCTTGCGGGAGAGGGGCCGGGGGAGAGGGCAGGACTTCGGCAAGCATGAAAGCGCGTCGCTTCGTGGACACGCCGGCCCTCTCCCCCGCCCCTCTCCCATAAATGGGAGAGGGGAGACAACAGTCGCTTCGGCAAACTCGGTCAGTTACCGCCGCCCGGCACCTCCACCCGCACCGGCTCGATCCTCGGTTCCTTCAGCTTCGCTTCGAGCGGCTTGCCCTTGCGCGCGCGCTTGCCCACGTACGGCAGCAGCGACTGCCCCGCCAGCTTTTGCGACGACGGCTTGCCGCCGCGGCCCGCGCCGGACAGCACCAGCCCGGGCGCGCCCACGGCGACCGCCTGCAGCAGCTTCTCCCTCGGTTCCAGCTCCATCAGGATCACGCCGCGGCCACCGGCGGACAACACCTTCACTTCATCCAGCGCCACCAGCAGCAGGCGGCCATTGCCGGACAGGCAGGCCGCATGCGTGGCCTCGTCGCCGATCGGCGCCGGCGGCAGCGGGGCATCGCCGTCGTCCAGCGTCAGGAACGACTTGCCGCCCTTCTGCCGGCCGGTCATGTCGCCCACCGTGGTCTGGAAGCCGTTGCCGCCCGCGGTAGCGATCAGCACGCGCTGGGCGGGGCTGCCGGCAAAGGTGTGCGCCACCTGGCTGCCGGACTGCAGTTCGATCAGCGTGGTGATAGGCACCCCGTCGCCGCGCCCGCCCGGCAGGCTGGACACCGGCACGGAATAGACCCGGCCATTGGTGCCGAACACCAGCAGCACGTCAACCGTGCGGCAGTCAAAGGTGTTGTAGAGCGCGTCGCCGGCCTTGAAGGTGAACTGCTGCGGGTCGTGGCCATGGCCCTGGCGCGTGCGCACCCAGCCCTTCTGCGACATGATCACCGTCACCGGCTCGTCGATCACGCGCACCTCGGCCGCGGCGCGGCGCTCTTCCTGGATCAGCGTGCGGCGCGGGTCCTTGTCTTCCGGGCTGAACTGCCTGGCGTCGGTCTCGATCTCCTTGATGATGCGACGGCGCATCATGGTCTCGGACTTGAGCAGCACGTCCAGGTCGGCCTGCTCCTCGCGCAGCTCCTTCAGTTCCTTCTCGATCCGGATCGCTTCCAGGCGCGCCAGCTGGCGCAGGCGGATTTCCAGGATGTCCTCGGCCTGGCGGTCGCTCAGGCCGAAGGCCTCGATCAGCGCGGGCTTGGGCTCGTCGCTCTCGCGGATGATGCGGATCACCTCGTCGATATTGAGCAGCACCAGCATCCGGCCTTCGAGGATGTGGATGCGGTCCTCGACCTTGCCCAGGCGATGGCGCGTGCGGCGCGTGACGGTATCGAAGCGGAACGCGATCCACTCGCCCAGGATCTCGCGCAGGCCCTTCTGGCGCGGACGGCCATCGGTGCCGATCATCACCAGGTTGATCGGCGCGCCGGATTCCAGGCTGGTATGCGCCAGCAGCGTCTGGATGAACTCCTGCTGGCCGATGTTCTTGCTCTTGGGCTCGAACACCAGCCGCACCGGCGCGTCCTTGCCGGATTCATCGCGCACCGCATCGAGCACCGCCAGCACGGTGGCCTTGAGCTGCTGCTGGTCCGGCGTCAGCGCCTTCTTGCCGGTCTTGATCTTGGGATTGGTGATTTCCTCGATCTCTTCCAGCACCTTCTGCGCCGAGGTATTCGGCGGCAGCTCGGTCACCACCAGCTGCCACTGGCCGCGCGCCATTTCCTCGATGGTCCAGCGCGCGCGCACCTTCAGGCTGCCGCGGCCGTTCTCGTAGATCTGGGCAATGTCCGCCGCCGGCGAGATGATCTGGCCGCCGCCGGGATAGTCCGGCCCCGGCATCAGCGCCAGCAGCTCGGCCAGCGCGATGTTGGGGTTGCGGATCATCGCCACGGTGGCGGCGGCAACCTCGCGCAGGTTGTGCGGCGGGATCTCGGTGGCCATGCCCACCGCGATGCCCGAGGCGCCGTTGAGCAGCACGAACGGCAGCCGCGCCGGCAGCAGCTTCGGCTCCTGCATCGAGCCGTCGTAGTTGGGAATGAAATCGACCGTGCCTTCGTCGATCTCGTCGAGCAGCAGCCGCGAAATCGGCGTCAGGCGGGCTTCGGTGTAGCGCATCGCCGCCGCGCCGTCGCCGTCGCGCGAGCCAAAGTTGCCCTGGCCGTCGATCAGCGGGTAGCGCAGCGAAAAGTCCTGCGCCAGCCGCACCAGCGCGTCATAGGCGGACTGGTCGCCGTGCGGGTGGAACTTGCCCAGCACGTCGCCGACCACGCGCGCGGACTTGACCGGCTTGGCGTCGGCGCGCAGCCCCATCTCGTGCATCGCGAACAGGATGCGCCGCTGCACCGGCTTCTGGCCGTCGGCCACCTCGGGCAGCGCGCGGCCCTTGACCACGCTGACGGCGTAGTCCAGGTAGGCGCGCTCGGCGTAGCGGGCCAGCGTCAGCGAATCGGCCGGCTCTTCAGGTTGAAACGTGATGTCTTGTTGTTCCATGGATAGGCAAGGATTCGGCGCGCCACGTGTCGGACCTCGACGGCCGGCGCACCGGTTGCTTGTGATTCGTGGATGCCGCTCAGGGCATGGGCCGGCGCGCGCCGAGCACCATCTTCACGCGCGGGCCGTCGCCATCGCCCGGGCCGGCGCCGGCGCTGGCGCGCGTGAGCACCACGCCCTGCTGCGGCTGGTACAGCCGGTAGAACTGCAGCACGGTGCTGACATACTGCCGCGTCTCCGGATAAGGCGGAATGCGGTTGTTGTAGCGCTGCACCGCGCCCTCGCCGGCGTTGTATGCCGCCAGCACCAGCTCGAGGTTGTCGGGGAACTGCTGCATCAGCCAGCTCAGATAGCGCACGCCGGCGGTGATATTGGTGCGCGGATCGGCCAGCTTCTGCTCGATGGTGCGGCGCGCATCGGCGCTGACGCCAAAGCGCGCGCCGGTGTCGGGAATCACCTGCATCAGGCCGATCGCGCCCTTGGGCGACACCGCCGCCGGGTTGAAGCCGGACTCCACCGCCATCACCGCCTTGACCAGCGCGGGATCGACATCCTGCTTGCCGGCGATCTGGTGGATCAGCGGCTCGACGGTCTTGATATTGGGATGGTTGAGGACGTAGCGGTACAGCTTGTGCTGCTCGAGGTCGATGTCGCCGCGCGCCGCCTGCGCCTGCCGCGCGGCCAGGCGCCCGGTGTCGAGCCTGCCGCCGTCCTTCATGAACAGCTTGTAGCGCGCGTCCAGCTTCTGGTCGGCGAAGTGCGCCACGCCGTCGGCATCGATAAAGCCCCACAGCTCGGCATGCGCCGCCGGCACGCAGGCGAGCCCGGCCAGCGCCAGCAGGGCTGCGGTTGCCTTGCGCCAGGGATTGCCGTGGGTTCTCGTCTTCATCGTGCGTTCCAGAGTAGGCGGACCGGAGCGGGCATTATGCGCCAATCGGGCCGGGCTGGCACCGATGCGGCCGCGCCCGCGGCGCGGCGCCCCGGCTCAGATATCGGCCTCGACCTCGTTGCCCTTCTCTTCCAGCCAGCTGCGGCGCTGGGCGGCCTCGCCCTTGCCCATCAGCATGTTCATCATCTCGACGGTCTGCGGCAGGTCGTATTCGCCCAGCATCACGGGCAGCAGGCGCCGCGTGTCGGGGTTCATGGTGGTTTCCCACAGCTGCTCGGCGCTCATCTCGCCCAGGCCCTTGAAGCGCGAGATCTGCCACGAGTTTTCCTTGACGCCATCCTTGAGCAGCTTGTCCTGGATCGCTTCGAGCTCGCCTTCGTCCAGCGCGTACAGCTTCTGCGCCGGCTTCTTGCCGCGCGCCGGGGCATCGACGCGGAACAGCGGCGGACGCGCCACATAGACGTTGCCGGTCTCGATCAGCTTGGGGAAATGCCGGAAGAACAGCGTCAGCAGCAGAACCTGGATGTGCGCGCCGTCGACGTCGGCGTCGGACAGGATGCAGATCTTGCCGTAGCGCAGGTTGGACAGGTCGGGCTCGTCGTTGGCACCGTGCGGGTCCACGCCGATCGCCACGGCGATGTCGTGCACCTCGTTGTTGGCGAAAAGGCGGTCGCGCTCGGTCTCCCAGGTGTTCAGCACCTTGCCGCGCAGCGGCAGGATGGCCTGGAATTCCTTGTCGCGGCCCATCTTGGCCGAGCCGCCGGCGGAATCGCCCTCGACCAGGAACAGCTCGTTGCGGGTCACGTCGGTGGACTCGCAGTCGGTCAGCTTGCCGGGCAGCACGGCGACGCCGGAGCCCTTCTTCTTCTCGACCTTCTGCGCCGCGCGCGTGCGCGCCTGGGCCTGGCGGATCACCAGCTCGGCCAGCTTCTTGCCGTACTCGACATGGTGGTTCAGCCACAGCTCCAGCGCCGGGCGGCTGAAGGTGGACACCAGCCGCACCGCGTCGCGGCTGTTCAGGCGCTCCTTGATCTGGCCCTGGAACTGCGGGTCCAGCACCTTGGCCGACAGCACGAACGAAGCGCGCGCGAACACGTCCTCGCTCATCAGCTTGACGCCCTTGGGCTGCAGCGCGTGCATCTCGATAAAGCTCTTGACCGCCTGGAACAGCCCTTCGCGCAGGCCGGACTCGTGCGTGCCGCCGGCCGGCGTGGGAATCAGGTTGACGTAGGACTCGCGCACCGGCGCGCCGTCCTCGGTCCAGGCCACCACCCACGACGCGCCCTCGCCGTCGGCAAAGCCTTCCTCGCCGGGGTTGGCGTCGGGATCGGCAAAGTGCTCGCCCTCGAACATCGGAATCACCAGCTCAGCGCCGCTGCCCTGCGCCAGCGCCTCGACCAGGTAGCCCTTCAGGCCCTGGTCGTACTGCCAGGTCTGGCGCTCGCCGGTCTTCTCGGTCACCAGCGTAACCTTGACGCCCGGCAGCAGCACGGCCTTGCTGCGCAGCAGGCGCTGCAGCTCGGCCAGCGGGATCGCGGCCGAATCGAAATACTTCGCGTCCGGCCACACCTGCACGCGCGTGCCGTTCTTTTTCTCGCCGCGCTCGAGCTTGCGCGAGGCCAGCGGCACGGTCACGTCGCCGCCCGAGAAGGTCAGCGTCGAGCACATGCCGTCGCGCCACACGGTCACGTCCAGCTGCGTCGACAGGGCATTGGTTACCGACACGCCGACGCCATGCAGGCCGCCGGAAAAGGCATAGGCGCCGCCCTTGCCCTTGTCGAACTTGCCGCCGGCATGCAGGCGGGTAAAGACAATCTCGACCACGGGCACGCCCTCTTCCGGGTGGATGCCCACCGGGATGCCGCGGCCGTCGTCTTCCACGCTGAGGCTGCCGTCGCGATGCAGGGTCACCAGGATCTCGGAGCCGTGGCCACCGAGGGCCTCATCCGAGGCATTGTCGATCACCTCCTGCACGATATGCAGGGGGTTGTCGGTCCGGGTGTACATGCCGGGGCGCTGCTTGACCGGCTCCAGGCCCTTCAGGACCCGGATGGAAGATTCGCTGTACTGACTGGTTTTGCTCGCCATGGAGTCGCTACGAAAGTGATGGTCCCGGCTGCCGCGAGGCGTACAACTGTGCACGCGCCGGGGCACCGGGCACTGCATTGTAATGGAAGCGCGCGACGCCAATCCCGCAGAAAAAACGCACGTGCCCCGCGGCCCGCGCCGGTCCGGCTTGCCGGGCCGCCGGCACTTTTTGCCGGGGCGCCGCGGCTGCGGGCGACGCCGTACGCGTTTTCCCGAGGCAGAGTAAACTGCCCACCACCCGGCCCCGGCAAACCTGATTGCCGTTCCGGCGCGGTAAAACAACAAGCAAAGACAATCCCTGTCGGCGCCGCTTCACCCGGCGCGGCCGCCGCACACCGAGCCAAGACATGCAGAACCGACAACTCTCCCTGACCACCGTGCTTGTGTGCGGTGGCCTGCTGGTCACGCTTTCGATGGGCATCCGGCACGGCTTCGGCCTGTTCAACCTGCCGATCACCCAGGCCCACGGCTGGAACCGCGAGACCTTCGCCTTTGCGCTGGCGCTGCAGAACCTGATGTGGGGCGCCAGCCAGCCCTTCGCCGGGGCGCTGGCCGACAAGTTCGGCGCGCTGCGCATCATGATGGTGGGCGTGGCACTGTACGTCGCCGGGCTGGTGGTGATGGCGCTGGCGACCAGCGGCACCGCCTTCGCCACCGGCGCCGGGGTGATGATCGGCATCGCCCAGTCCGGCACCACCTACAGCATCGTCTACGGCGTGATCGGCCGCGTGGCCAGCCCGGACAAGCGGGTCTGGGCGATGGGCATCGCCGCCGCGGCAGGCTCGTTCGGCCAGTTCCTCATGATCCCGGTGGAACAGGGGCTGATCTCCGGCCTGGGCTGGCAGAACGCGTTGTACGTGATGGCGCTGATGGCGTGCGTGATGCTGCCGCTGGCGCTGACCCTGCGCGAGCCGCGCGAGGCCGCCCATACCGGCGGCCACCACCAGACCATCGGCCAGGCCATCCACGAAGCCTTCGGCAACCGCAACTTCCAGCTGCTGACGCTGGGCTACTTCGTGTGCGGCTTCCAGGTGGTCTTTATCGGCGTGCACCTGGCACCGTACCTGAAGGACCAGGGCCTGACCGATCCCAAGGTCGCCGTGGTGGCACTGGCGCTGATCGGGCTGTTCAATGTGTTCGGCACCTACACTGCCGGCGCGCTGGGCCAGCGGCTGCCCAAGCGCTATCTGCTGTCGGCGATCTACCTGGCGCGCTCGGTGGTGATCGCCGCCTACCTGCTGCTGCCGCTGACAGTCGCCAGCACCTGGGTGTTCGCGGCAGTGATGGGTTTCCTGTGGCTGTCGACGGTGCCGCTGACCAACGGCATCATCGCGCAGGTGTTCGGGGTGAAATACCTGTCGATGCTGTCGGGGGTGGTGTTCTTCTCGCACCAGATCGGCAGTTTCCTCGGCGCGTGGCTGGGGGGCTATCTGTATGACCGCACCGGGGGCTACAACACGGTGTGGCTGATCGCGATCGCGCTTGGGGGGCTGGCGGCGCTGGTGAATCTGCCGATTCGCGAGCAGGCGCTGGTGCGGACCCAGCCAGCGGCGGCGTGATGAACACGACCCAGGCGCGCATGGCGAAGGCAGCCGGGCTGGCGTTGCTGGCCGGGGTGCTGGCGCTTGGGTTCGTCGGTTACCTGCGGCCCGGCTTCATGGTCGACCTGACCAATATGGTGCTGGCGTGGTGCGGGTGAGGTCCGGCGCTTGCCGGACCCTCAGGCCTCAGGCGCCTTCGCCCTTCGACTTCGCCTCCAGCACTTCCCAGCGCTCCAGCGCTTCCAGCAGTTCCATCTCGATCTCGTCGTGGCGCGTGCCCAGCTGCGCCGCCTTGCCGGCATCGCTGACGTACAGCGACCCATCCTCCAGCTGCGCCGAGATCGTCTTCTGCTCGGACTCCAGCGCGGCAATGCGCTCGGGCAGTCCATCCAGCTCGCGCTGCTCCTTGTACGACAGCTTGACCGTCCGGTTGGCCCCGCGCGCTTCACGCGACTCCTTGCCCCTGGCCGGCTCCACCGACTTCTGCTCCGCCGGCTTGCGCGCCGCCTGCAGCGCCGCGCTGCGCGCTGATTGCTCGACCCAGTCGGAATAACCGCCCACCGATTCGCGCCAGACCCCATCCCCTTCCGCGGCCAGCGTCGAGGTCACCACGTTATCGAGGAAGGCGCGGTCGTGCGACACCAGGAACACGGTGCCGCCGTAGTCCTGCAGCAGTTCCTCCAGCAGTTCCAGCGTGTCGATGTCGAGATCGTTGGTCGGCTCGTCGAGCACCAGCACGTTGGCCGGCCGCGCGAACAGCCGCGCCAGCAGCAGCCGGTTGCGCTCCCCGCCCGACAGCGACTTGACCGGCGAGCGCGCGCGCTCCGGCGCGAACAGGAAGTCGCCCAGGTAGCTCATCACGTGCTTGCGCTGGCCGTTGACTTCGACCCAGTCGCTGCCCGGGCTGATGGTGTCGGCCAGCGACTTCTCCAGGTCCAGCGCGGTGCGCATCTGGTCGAAATACGCCACCTGCAGGTTGCTGCCGTTGCGCACGGTGCCGCTGTCCGGCGCCAGTTCGCCCAGGATCAGCCGCAGCAGCGTGGTCTTGCCGGCGCCGTTGGGGCCGATCAGGCCAACCTTGTCGCCGCGCATGATGGTGGCGGTAAAGTCGCGCACCACCACCTTGTCGCCATACGCCTTGCTCACGTCGGTCAGCTCGGCCACGATCTTGCCGGAGCGGTCGGCCTGCGACACCTCCAGCTTGACATTACCCTGCACCTCGCGGCGTGCGGCGCGCTCGTTGCGCATCGCGACCAGGCGCTGGATGCGCGACACGCTGCGCGTGCGGCGCGCTTCCACGCCCTTGCGGATCCACACCTCTTCCTGCGCCAGCAGCTTGTCGAACTTGGCCTGCTCGACCTGCTCGGCCGCCAGCATTTCTTCCTTGCGCGCCTGGTAGGCGGCGAAGTTGCCGGGGAAGGACACCAGTCGGCCGCGGTCCAGCTCGACGATGCGCGTGGCGACGCGGTCGAGGAAGGCGCGGTCGTGGGTAATCAGCAGCACGCTGCCGCGGAACTGCAGCAGCAGGTCTTCCAGCCAGCGGATCGCCTCCACGTCGAGATGGTTGGTGGGTTCGTCCAGCAGCAGGATGTCGGGCTCGGCCACCAGTGCCTGCGCCAGCGCCACGCGCTTCTGCAGGCCGCCCGAGAGTGCGTCGACGCGCGTGTGCGAATCCAGCCCCAGCCGCGCCAGTGTGGTTTCCACGCGGGTGCGCAGCTGCCAGGCGCCGGCGGCATCCAGCTCGGACTGCAGCCGGTGCAGTTCGGCCAGCGCCGCTTCGTCGTCGTGGTGCTCGGCCACGCGATCGGCGGCGGCCTCGTAGCGCACCAGCAGGTCGTGCGCGTCGCCCATGCCTTGCGACACCGCGTCGAACACGGTAATGCCGGGCGCGAACTGCGGCTCCTGCGGCACGTAGGCGCTGGTCACGCCGCTCTGGCGGGCAATCAGTCCGTCATCCGGCGCCGACAGCCCCGCCACGATCTTCAGCAGCGAGGACTTGCCCGAGCCGTTGCGCCCGATCAGTCCCACGCGCTCGCCGGCCTCCAGCGAAAAGTCGGCGTGATCAAGCAGGGCCACGTGCCCGAAGGCAAGCTGAGCGTCGGTGATGGAAAACAGGGCCATGGGAAGGAAGGCGAGACAGCGAGGAAAGAAGGGACGGGCCGGCGGCACGGGCGCGTCCGGCGGCAGCCCGCATTGTAGACGACCGGCAGCGCAAGCCGGCCGGGGCAAAAAAGAAGGGCCCGCGCACTGCGGGCCCAAGAGTCTCTCCTCGGTGCCCTGCTCGCAAGGCACGGAACCAGCATAACAACCGGCCACGGCCCACTCCAGTCGGACAAGTCCGTAAGGGAAAGCCCCGTCAACGGCAGTCGCCGCGCCGCGGCCGTGCCGAATCGGACCAGATTGGGCCAGATTGGTACGGCCAAGGCACTCATGCGAAGATGGCGGCCGTATCCAAGTGCCTGCTGCCTGTCCCGATGACCACCGCTTCCCTAAAATTTTCCGACCTGTCCGTGTCGGCGCTCGTCGCCGGGCTGGTCGCCACGCTGACCGGGTACACCAGTTCGCTGGTGCTGATGATCCAGGCGGGACATGCGGCCCACCTGACCGATGCGCAGATCTCGTCGTGGATCTGGGCGCTGTCGATCGGCATGGGGATCACCACCATCGGCCTGTCGCTGGCGTTGCGCGTGCCCATCGTGGTGGCGTGGTCCACCCCCGGCGCGGCGCTGCTGATCGCCAGCCTGCCCGGCGTGCCCTATGCCGAGGCGATCGGCGCCTTCCTGCTGGCCGCGTTGCTGATGACCGCGGCCGGCATGACCGGCTGGTTCGACAAGCTGATGCGCGCCCTGCCCGCCAGCATTGCCTCGGCGCTGCTGGCCGGCATCCTGTTCCGCATCAGCGTGGACGTGTTCGTGCAGGCGCAGCACCAGACCGTGCTGCTGCTGGCGATGTTCGCCGCCTTCCTGCTGGGGCGGCGGCTGTGGCCGGCCTACGCGGTGCCGGGGGTGCTGCTGGCCGGCGTGGTGGTGGCAGGGGTGCTCGGGCAGCTCGATTTCTCGGGCGTGCGGCTGGAACTGGCCGTGCCGGTGTGGACCTCGCCGGCGTTCTCGATGCCGGCCTTCATCAGCCTGGCCATCCCCCTGTTCATCGTCGCGCTGGCGTCGCAGAACATCCCCGGGCTGGCCGTGCTGCAGGCCGATGGCTACCACGTGCCGGCCTCGCGCCTGATCACCATCACCGGTCTGGCCTCGGCCGCGCTGGCGCCGTTCGGCTCGCATGGCATCAACCTGGCGGCCATCACCGCCGCGATCTGCACCGGCCCGCAGGCCGATCCCGACCGGCACCGCCGCTATACCGCGGCGGTGGTCTGCGGGGTGGGCTACCTGGTCGCGGGCACGCTGGCCGCCAGCATCGCCGCGCTGTTCGCCGCCTTCCCGCAGGCACTGGTGGTGGGCGTGACCGCGTTCGCGCTACTGGGCTCGATCGCCAACGGCCTGACCGTCGCCATGCAAACCCCGGCCGAGCGCGAAGCCGCCCTGCTGACCTTCATGATCACGGCCTCAGGCATGACCCTGGCGGGCATCGGCTCGGCATTCTGGGGCGTGGTGGGCGGCATGCTCGCCTACCACGTGCTGCGCCGGCCGGCAGCCTGACGGCAGGCCCGGCGCGGGGGCTACAGCAGCAGGAAAGCCAGGTCGGACAGGCCGATTTCCTCGGGTGGCACGCCCTTGCGGCGCTGGAACAGGATGTGCTGCAGCACGCGGTCGCGGTCGCCGGCAAAGGTCGCCGGATCCAGCCGCAGCGCCACCCGCGCGTAGTGCTCGGCCAGCAGCCGGTAGACCCGGTGCCGCACCCGCAGCATCTCGCTGTCGGCATGCAGCCGGCTCATCGCGCTGGTGTGCTCATCCTCGAGCTGGCGCATGCTCACCACCACCCGGGCATGCATGCCGCGGTAGCGGTCGATCTCCGCATGGGCCTTGCGCAACTCTTCACGCAGCGCGCGCACGTCCTGCAACAGCTTCAGGTTGTGCTGCACGCCGCGCTGGATGCGCGCGGCCTCTTCCAGCGCATGGTCCGCCGCCGCAATGGTGTCCTGCCATGGATTCGCGTCCGGCGCGATGGCCGGGGCCTCGGACCCCGATGTTGCCGACGATGCCGGGACGGCCGCGCCGTCGATGCCAGTGTGCTGCATACCGCTCCCCTATTCCCGTGCCCGCCGCCGGCATCGCCATCTCGTGCCGGCTTGGTCAGGCAAACTACCGCGACTGCCTGGACTACTGTTGCCGCGGGCGAGCGTGCACCCGCTTGTTATGGTTCTGCTCGTCACATTCAACCCGCCCTTGCCGCCGCGCACAACCACCGCGACGGAGGGACGCGGCTTTGGCGCAACATGCGCGGGACGCTAAGATGCCGGCTCAGGCCCATTGCCGGCCAGCCTCTTCTGCATGCCATGAACGGATACGTGCTTCTCGCCCTCGCCATCGTCGCCGAGGTCATCGCCACCAGCAGCCTGAAAGCCTCGCAGGGCTTTACCCGGCTGCTGCCCAGCGTGCTGGTGGTCACCGGCTACGTCGCGGCCTTTTATCTGCTGATGCTGGTGATGCGGACCGTGCCGGTCGGCATCGCCTATGCGATCTGGAGCGGCGCGGGCATCGTGCTGGTATCGCTGATCGCGGTGGTGTTGTACCGGCAGGTGCCGGACCTGGCGGCCTGTGTCGGCATCGGGCTGATCATTGCCGGGGTGGCGGTGATCCAGCTGTTTTCGAAGACCAGCGCGCATTGACAGCGCGGGAAAATCCAACCCCGGTCAGTTCTGGGGCGCCCGGTTCCCCGCATTGCAGCGCACTTGCCGATCGCCGCCTGGCCGACTCCAGGTCGGCTAGTTTTGAAACCGGGCCACGCGGGTACGCCCGGCACTGCGCCGGGCCATGGCATGCACCACCAGCGCGCGATGCATGACGAGCTGCTTGAGGCTCGCGCGCATGTTTGCCAGCATCGACTCCGCCGTGTCGGCATTGATGCGCTCGCGCTTCAGCTGCGCGACGCGCAGCTGCTGGGCATCGATTCGGTTGGACAGGCGCTCGATCGCCTGATCGGTTTCGTCCAGATCCTGGAGATCCTCCTCGATGCTGCGCAGGGGCTCGACTCCCGGTTGCATGGCCATCTCCCATCTGAGCGATATGGTTTGGTGATAGGCCAGATGCAAAGTCCTGTGTATCAGGCTCCGTCCTACAAATCGGTAATTCACCGGGCAACGCGAATCATTCGCGCTGACAAGGGCATTATGGGTGGATCCGGCCCTTGTCCTTGCCAAAGGAGATGCGCCGGCCGACGCGGCCATCGCGCGTGTGGACGATCAGGTCGACGCGGTCTTCCTCGGCCTTCGCCGTGCCGGCCGCGATGGCCGCCTCCCGGTTGGGGAAAAGCAGACGGCCCTCGCTGCCGCACGCGCGTTCCACCACCCACTGAAGTCCCTCGATCCGCAATACGTGAACGTCCGACATGGCTGCTCCAAAGCTGACGCAGTGAGTATCTGCAGTCGGCCCCCGGGTCGGTATCGGATTTTGTCCGACGAGGCGGATTTGCAACGGCGGAGCACGAGATGCGGCAGCCGATAACGCCGTTGAAAATCCTGGAATGACGCGGGAGGAAGGATTCTGGCAGACGCTTGCCAAATGATCGGTGGTCCCGCCGACAGGAATCGAACCTGTATCTAGCGCTTAGGAGGCGCTCGTTCTATCCATTGAACTACGGCGAGGGACAGGACTGCCAGGACCGGAAGCCGCGGGCGCGGTGATCCTGGCGACGGGCGGGAGTATATCAAAATCCGCACGCCCGCGGCCCGGCGCCGCGGCGGTGGTGGGTGTTGACCGACACCGGCATGCCGGGGTGTCGGCGCGCATCCAACGCGGCGGCGCCGGCTGCAAGTGGCGGCTGGTTCCCGCCCCGCCTGAAAGCCGCGTCCGGCCCGGGATTCCGGCCTGCGCCGGTCCTCTGCCCGTTGGTGGCACGCCGCTTGCTCAACCGTCCGTACCGCCCCGGCGCATCGGCGCCTTCCACCGGAGACCGCATATGGCCACCCTCTCGATCCATGACCTTTCCGGCTGCCGCGAACTGGCTCCCGCCGCCATGACGCGCGTACGCGGTGCGGGTGGGCAGTGGGTGTTCGGCTGGATCCGCCCGTTCGTGCCGTCGTCGCCGGCGCCGCTCGGCACGGTGATCAACTTTTACGAGATCAATTACAGCTTCTATGCTGATCAGATAAACAACCAGTTCCAGAACATCGACATCCGCAACAACGCGCCAAACGCCAACATCAATGTCCGGGGCGACCAGGGTGCCAGGAACGACGGCAGGCTGGTCTGATCCGGCCTTATCCGGGCACCAGCGGGCGCCCTCCGGCACTGGCGTGGATCGTGGCGGATCGCAGCGGAGACCAGCTTGGGTTTCGACTCGCATTTCCGGTGGACCTCGGCGGCGTGCACGGACGTCGGGCGCGTGCGCGAGCGCAATGAGGACGCTTGCCTGGACCTGCCGGGACAGGAATTGTGGGCCGTGGCCGACGGCATGGGCGGCCATGCCGTGGGGGATTTCGCCAGCCAGGCAGTGGTGCGGGCGCTCGCGGCGCTGCCGCCGCAGGCGCGCCTGGAAGACCGCATCGACGCCACGCGCGCGGCCTTGCAGGGCGTGAACCTGGCGCTGGTCGATGAAGCCGCGCGCCTGGGCGTGCGCTGCATCGGCAGCACGGTGGTGGTCATGCTGGCCGGCGACAGCCGCTGTGCCTGCCTGTGGGCCGGGGACAGCCGCCTGTACCGGCTGCGCGGCGGCCAGCTGGCGCGGCTCACGCGCGACCACAACCAGGTCGAGCGCCTGCTTGCGCGCGGCCTGATCACGCCGGAGCAGGCGCGCCATCATCCCGCGCAGAACACCATCACGCGCGCCGTCGGCGCGGCGCCGACGCTGGCGCCGGAACAGCTGCTGACCGACGTGGCCGACGGCGACGTCTACCTGTTGTGCAGCGACGGCCTGAGCAACGAAGTCGACGATGATGCGATCGCCGCGGTGCTGGCGCAGCAGGACGTGGCGCAGGCCGCGCTGACGCTGGTGCAGAAGGCGCTCGATGCAGGCGGGCGCGACAACATATCGGTGGTAGTGCTGCGCGCGGCCGACCCTTGCGGCTCGGACCGCACCCTGGTCAACCCCGAGCTCGACGCCTGACGCCTGGCACCGGCGCGGCCTAGCCCTTGCCGGCTTCGGCCTGCCGGCTGGCGCGGAAGTCCTTCGAGTGGATGCCGTGCTTCTTCAGCAGCATCTGCAGGTGCGAGCGGTTCATGTCGAAGCGCCGTGCCAGCTCGGCGACCGTGCCGCCCACCTCCTGCAGGCCGCGCTCGAGGAAGGCGCGCTCGGCCTCGTCGCTGGCCGCGCGCTTGGCTTCGCTGAGCGAGGTCGCCATGGCGATGTCCGCGCCGGACGCGCCGCTGGCCACCACCGCCAGCGCGGCGGGCTTCGGGCGGATGTCCTGCGGCAGGTGCGGCAGGTCGGCGGTATCGCCGGCCAGGCAGCTCAGCCGGTACAGCAGGTTGCGCAGCTCGCGGATATTGCCGGGGTAGTCGTAGTGCAGCAGGAAGTCGCGCAGCCGCGGCGTCAGCCTGACCGGCGCGCGCCGGAGCATGCCGGCGGCCTCGTCGCTGAAGTACGACACCAGCAGCGGGATCTCGTCGCGCCGCTCGCGCAGCGCCGGGAGGCTGACGTGGATCACGCTCAGGCGATAGAACAGGTCCTCGCGGAAGGTGCCGGCCTGGCTCATGCTGCGCAGGTCCTTGTTGGTCGCCGCGACGATGCGCGCATCGACCGAGATGATCTCGTCCGAGCCGACCCGCTGGATCTCGTGCGCCTCGAGCACGCGCAGCAGCTTGACCTGCCCGGTCAGCGGCAGTTCGCCGATCTCGTCCAGGAAGATGGTGCCGGTATGCGCGCTCTCGAA
Source organism: Cupriavidus sp. WGlv3 (assembly GCF_023952475.1). Lineage (GTDB taxonomy): Bacteria > Pseudomonadota > Gammaproteobacteria > Burkholderiales > Burkholderiaceae > Cupriavidus > Cupriavidus phytorum. Next base: position 470,121 of record NZ_JALHRX010000003.1, on the reverse strand, counting down.
CTTGCCGCGCCGGTCGTTGCTGGCGCCGGTGAAGGCGCCCTTCTTGTGCCCGAACAGCTCGGATTCGAGCAGGCTGTCGGGAATGGCACCGCAGTTGACCGAGATGAATGGCTTGTCGGTGCGCGCACCGTTGGCGTGGATCACCTTGGCCATCAGTTCCTTGCCGGTGCCGCTTTCGCCGTCGATCAGCACCGGCAGGTCGGTCGGCGCAGCCTTCTCGGCGATCTCCAGCGCTTCGAGCAGCCGGGGGTTGTCGCCGAAGGTGCCTTCGAAGATAAAGCTGCGCTCCATCAGCGCCTGGCGGCGCTCGCGCGGCAGGCGTTCCACCTCCGGCTGCGGCGGCGCGGCTTCGGCCGCGCTTTCAGACGCGGCTTCGGCCGACGAAGCCGCCTGCACGAAGCGCTCCTTGTGCGACAGGCCCATCACCTCGTCGCGCAGCGTGGTGGCCTGCTTGAGCAGCTTCTCGATCTCGGGCCGGTCCAGCTTCGACGCCCAGCGCAGCGTCGAGCGCAGGATCTCGATCTTTTCGATCAGGCCGGCGAACGACACCGGCGAAGTCACCGAGACGGGGGTGGCACCCTGGTTGTATAGCTTCATGCGGCACTCAGTTGCTTCTGCACCAGTTGGAAATACATGCCCTTGCGCTCCAGCAGCTCCTCATGCCGGCCCTGCTCGACGATGGCGCCTTCGTACAGCACCAGGATCTTGTCGGCCTGCATGATGGTGCTGAGCCGGTGCGCGATGATCACCGCGGTGCGCCCGCGCAGGATTTCCTGCATATTGGCCAGGATGTTGCTCTCGGACTGCGTGTCCAGCGCCGAGGTGGCTTCGTCGAACACCAGCAGGCGCGGGTCGTGGTACAGCGCGCGCGCAATGCACAGCCGCTGGATCTGCCCGCCCGACAGGCCGATGCCGCGTTCGCCGACGACCTGCTCGTAGCCCAGCGGCAGCTTGCTGATGAAGGCATGGGCGTCGGCCATGCGCGCGACTTCCTCGATGCGGCGCCGGTCCGGGCTGTCGTCGCCGCAGGCGATGTTCTCGGCGATGGTGCCGGAGAACAGCAGGTTGGACTGCATCACGTAGCCGACCTGGGCGCGGTAGAACGCCGCGTCGATCACGTTCAGGTCATAGCCGTCGACCGTCATCGAACCCTCGGTAGGCTTGTAAAAGCCCACCAGCAGCTTGGCCAGCGTGGTCTTGCCCGAGCCGCTGCGGCCGACGATGGCCACCATCTCGCCGGGCCGGATGGCGAAGCTGATGTTCTCCAGCACATAAGGCGTGTCTTCGCCGCCGTAGCGGAAGTACAGGTCCTTCATCACGATCTCGCCCTGCAGGTCGGGCAGCATCACGCGCGACAGCACGTCCTGCGGCTTCTGCTCCGGCTCGAGATCGAGCACGTCGCCAAGCCGCTCCATCGCCACGGCGGCGTCGTTGAGCTGGCTCCACAACGCCACCAGCCCCATCAGCGGCGCCAGCACGCTGCCCATGAAGGCGTTGAAGGCGATCAGCTGGCCGATGGTCAGCTCGCGCTCCAGCACCAGCGTCGCGCCCACCCACAGCACCGCGATGGTCGTGGCGGCGTTGAGCAGCTGGCTTACCAGCCCCACCAGGATATGGAAGGCCTGCGCCCGGTATTGCGCGTCGAGCGCCTTGGCGTACTTGCGCTCCCAGCGCAACCGCACCGGGCGTTCGATGCCCATGCCCTTGACGGTCTCGGCGCCGCCCAGCGTCTCCATCAGGTAGGCCTTTGCGTCGGTGGAATCCGTGAACACCTCGCGCGCGTAGGTCTTGACCCTGGGCGTCACCACCACCGTCAGCGCCGCGATCGGGATCACGAAAGCGATCAGCAGCAGCGTCAGCTTGACGTTGTAGAGAAACATGATGGTGAAGTAGATAAACACCATCAGCAGGTTCAGCGCCGTGGTCACCGTCGATTCGGTCAGGAAGGCGCGGATGGTCTGGTTCTCCTGGAAGCGCGCGAAGATGTCGCCGGTCTTGCGCTTGGCGAAGAACGACAGCGGCAGCGACAGCGTGTGCCTGAAGAAGTGCGACATCATGGCGAAATCCATGTTGCGCACCATGAAGTTGGCCAGGTACGCGCGGATCGTCGACATCAGCTGCGTGAACACGCTCGAGATGATCAGCCCCGCGATCAGCAGGTGCAGCAGCCCGACGTTCTGGTGCACCACCACGCCGTCGAGGATGTTCTGGATGATCAGCGGCGGCACCACCCCCAGCATCTGGATCACGAAGGTCGCCAGGAACAGATGCGCCAAAATTTTCTTGTACGGCGCGAGATAGCCGATAAAGCGCAGCCACGGCGAGCGCTGCACCGACAGCTGCGTCATGCTCTCGCCGGGCGTGAACAGCAGGCAGGTGCCGCTCCAGCCGCGCTCGAACTCCTCCGCGCTCATCTTGCGGAAGCCGATGGCGGGATCCGCCACCCACACCCAGCGCGACGAGATCCCGTACACCACCACGTAGTGGTAGCCCTCCCAATGGACGATGAACGGCAGCTCGAAGCCCATCAGCGAATCGCGCGTGCATTGCACCCCGCGCGTGGTGAAGCCCAGCGACTCGCCGGCGCGCGCCAGGCTGTCGAGCGTGGCCCCTTGCGTGGTGACGTTGGCCAGCTCGCGCAGCTTGCCCAGCGTCATGGGGATGCCGTAGTGCCGGCAGATCATCGCCAGGCAGGCCGCGCCGCAATCCATTTCCTCGGCCTGCTCCACCAGCGCGAAGCGGCGGATCAGCTTCTCGCCCAGCTCGGGCCGGGAGGCCAGGTCGAGCAGTACCGGACGCTTGCGCCGCTCGGCCAGCTTCTTTTGCCGATGCAGCTCGCGGTCCAGTACCCGGATGCGCTCCTCCAGCACCTCGCGCAGCCGCGGATTGCGCTCCAGGATCAGCTGCACGGTTTTCTCGGGAATCACCAGCAGGCGCACGTCGGTCTCGGCAATGGCCGCGGCCAGTTGCTCCTGCCGCATCACGCAGGCGCGCTCGCCGAAGATATCGCCCTGGCCCAGCGTCGCCAGCGGAAACTCGCTGCCCTCTTCGCTGCGCACGATGCGCACCGTGCCCTGGCGCACCACGTACAGGCGCCGGTCCTCGCGTCCGTCCTGCTTCAGGATTTCCCGGCCGGCCGCGACGCGCTTCACGCCGACGCTGCGCACCGCGTCTTCCAGCTCCTGCTTGTCGAGCTTGCCGCGCAGGTCGAACAGCCGCGCGACAAAGCCGCCGGCCGAACTGATCGCGACATAGCTGGTGATGAAGGCCAGCGCCGCGGGGTTGCCCGCCACCACCGGCTCGCTGACGCTGCGCGGGATCATCAGCAACTCGGTCTTGCCCGAGGCGCGCACCGACGATTCGTGCCGGTATTCGCGCAGCAGCGCGATATCGGCAAAGACCTCGCCGGTCTTGCGCACCCCCATGCTGATTTCCTTGCCGTGCTCGTCGTTGAACACGCGCACCGAGCCGGACTTGACGATAAACAGGCCCGGCGCGGTTTCGCCGGCATTGCAGACGGTATCGCCGAAGCCGAAGCTCAGCAGTTGCGCAGCGTCGGCCAGGCGCGCCAGCTCTTCCGGCGTCAGCACCGACAGGATCTCGACCGACGCCAGGAACGCGGCCAGCGCCGACCCCGCCTCCGGCGGCTGCGGCGCGGCGGTGGCGGCGTCGGCCGGTCCGGCCTCGCTAGCGGGCTTCGATGACATGTTCCTGCGCCCTGGCCATCAGCCAGTCCTCACGCAGCAGGCGGCGCACTTCGACCGCCACCTCGCTGTCGAGCGTGGCCGGGTGCTTGGCGCGCACCAGGAAGACCTCGAAGAACGAGCGGTCGGCGGCCGGGAACGGACCCAGCAGGTCACCCGGCTCGGCGTTGAAGACCTTGGCCTCGATCTCGGTCTTGAGCGAGCCGCGCAGCACCTTGCCGATCTCGCCGCCGCGCTCGCGCGTGTCGGCAATCGAGTGTTCGCGCGCCATCTCGGCAAAGGCGTCGGGATCGTCCTGCAGGTACGAGATCAGCTCCCTGGCCTTCCCTTCGCTGTCGACCACGATATGGCTGACCTCGATGCTGTCGAAGCGCGGCGAGTTCAGCGCAAAGAACTCCTGCACCGCCGCGTCGCTGCATACCTGCGCCATCATCCGCTCCTGGTACAGGTTGTCGGTGATGAAGGCCTCGAACTCGTCCAGGCTGACGTTGAGCGCGTCTAGGTAGTGGTTCATGTCGGCGGCGCGGTGCAGTCCCTGCACGCGGCGGAACTGGTCGGCGCGCTCCTGAATCTCTTGCGGCGTGACCGCCAGCCCCTGCCGCCTGGCGGCGTGCACGGTCAGCTTGTCGCGCACGATCTGCTCGACCAGCCCTTCGAACTGCCCGGTCAGCTTGAGCAGGCGCACGAATTCCTCGACCCCGAGCACCTCGTCGTCGATACGTACGATGCCAGTCATTTTCCCGACTCCTTTGGCGGCCTGGCGCGGCGGCGCGCCCGTCTGCCCAGATGCTGTTGCTGTGTGCCACCGCGGCGCTAGCCGGCCACCTCGCGGAACGGGTCGAGCCCGAGGTCGATCAGGCGCCGTTCGCGCACCACGATCTCCGCCGTGGCGGTCATGCCGTAGCGCAGCGGATACTTGTTGTCGGCCACGGTGTAATAGTCGCGCGCCAGGCGCACGCGGCCCTCGTAGACCGGCTGCTTGTCCGGCCCGCCCGGCTTGGTCGCCGGCGAGATGAACTCCAGCGTGCCATCGATGATCCCGTAGCGCTGGTACGGAAACGCATTGAACTTGAGCTTGACCGGCAGTCCCTCGCGCAGGAAGGCGCGGTCGCGCTCGGCAATCACGATCTTCACCACCGGGCGTGCATCCTTGGGCGCAATGCCGCCCAGCGGCGTATTGGCCTGCACCTTGTCGCCGCGCTGGGTCGAGGTGACGTCGGTGATCACGCCGGACACCGGCGCCAGGATCAGCAGGAAGTTGTCCTTGTCGATGTTCTCGAAGCGGATGCGCGCGGCGGCGTCCGCGACCAGCCGGGCGGTCTGCACCTGCAGGCGCAGCTTGTCCTCGGTATTGGCGATCTCGCGCAGCGCCGCGTCATATTGCACGCGCAGGCCGGCGAGGTCCTGGCCGCTGCTTTCCAGCTCGGAGCTGGCCTGGGTCAGCTCGCGGCCCAGGCGCGCCTCCAGTTCGCCCAGCCGCGACTGCGCCACGCGCAGGTTGTTCTCCGCATCCTGCGCCGCGGCACGCTTGGCATCGACCTGCGATTGCGAAACCCCGCCGCCACCGGGCAGCGCCAGCAGGCGCGCATAGCGGTCCTGCTCCTGGCGCGCGAATTCGCGTGCGCGCCGCGCGTTGTCGAGGTTGCTGCGCGCTTCCTGCAGCTGCGCGCGCTGCTGCTCGGCCAGCCGCGTGGTGCCTTCGGCGATGCGGGTCTCGTGCTGGCGCGTGGCCACGTCAATCTGCTGCTTGAGCGCCGCCGCGCGACGCTCCATCAGCGCCTTCTTGTCGGGGAACTGCTTCCACTCGCGCTCGGAGTCTTCCAGCTTGAGCTGCGCCTCCAGCGCGTTGGCGGCGGCCTCGATTGCGCCACGCGCATTCAGGCGCGCCAGCACATCGTCCTTGGACACGGGCTGCCCTTCCGCCACGTAAAGGTCGGCCAGCTCGCCGTCCACCGGGGCATAGAAGCGCCGCACCTCGGACTCCGGCGCCAGCGTACCCTGCGCGGTGACGATGACATCGGCATGGCCGACGAACGACCAGACCAGCCCGCACAGCACCAGTGCGAAGGTGGTGACGATGGTCAGCAGGCCCAGGCGCGACGGCTCGGCGCTGAGCAGGCCGATGCCTTCGGCGCCGTGGTCTTCGAGCGCCTCGGACAGTGGCTTGAGGCCGGCGTGGCGGGCATCGTCCTTCATGGCTTCCCCACTGCCGCAGGTGGCGGGACCGCGGCCGCGGCCGCAGACGCAGGCGCGACGGAATCGGGCGCCTTGCCGGTGTCTTCACCGCCGATCAGCGCGAGCTTGGCCTTGAGCACGGCGGGATCTAGCACCGTGCCCAGTTCGCGCAGCGCGTGCCGCTGCTGCTCGGCCTCGGCACGGATCTCCTGCTCGACCTTGGCCAGCTGCGCCAGGTCGGCGCTTTCGCCCGCACGCAGTTGCGTGAAGATGCGCATGCCGCGGCGCGCGTCGTCCTGCGCCTGCGACAGCAGCCGCGCCTGCGCGCGGAACTTCGGCGAGATGCCGGGCTCGAGCCGCTGCTCGCCGCCGATCACGCCGTTGGCGCGATACTGCTTCCACGCCGCGAGCGCGCTCGCCATCAGCTCGCGCGCGCGACGCAGCGCACTGTCGCGCACGCCGTTGACATCGGCCTCGACCGCCTTGGCGAAATAGCCGTCTTCCTCCGCCTCGAGCATCGCGTAGAAATCCAGCAGGCGGTCTTCGTAGCCACGGCTGCCGCGCGCGGACTGCAACGCGGCGTACTGCGCCGCGACCTGCTGCTTGTGCGCCACGTCGCGCGCCAGGTCGTCGGCCCACGGCCCGCCGCGAATCTGCCCGAGCGCGGCCAGCGCGGCGGTGCTGTCGCCGCGTTGCCACGCCCCGGCTGCGTTCGCATACGCGCGCGCCATGTCCGGCGGCGGCAGGCGCGCGCCCAGGCTGGAAAGTTGCGCCTGGAACGGCGGCGTGGCGAAACGGCTGTCGCCCAGCCGCGCCACCAGCTGCCCCGGCCGGCGTGCGCGCAATGCCTGCATCAGGCCGGTGTAGCGATCCAGGTCCGACTGCAGCCGGTCCAGGCCGGCCAGGCGCGGATACTTCTCGCGGTATTCGGCCAGCACTGGCTGCAAGGCCTCCGGGCGGTCGCGGCCCAGTTCGGCAGCGATGGTGGCATTGAGCCGGTCGATCGCCGCCAGATAGACCGAGGCGTCGTTCTGCAGCCGTCGCACATCGCTGAGCGCATCGGCATACAGGTCGCGGAACGCCGGCACGTCGGCGGCGATGCGCCCGAGCGCGCGCTGGTGCGCGGCGGTGTCCTGGTTCCAGTACGCCAGCAGCTGGCGCATCGGCGTTTCGTCGGTGTAGAGCCGGATCGGCGCATCGGCGCCGCGCGGCGCGGTAAAGCGCTCGAGCCTGCCGATCCAGTCGAGCTCGGCCACCAGCGGCCGCGCTTCCGCGTTGTGCGTGCCGAGCTGGCGCAGGCGGGCCAGCACGGCATCGGCGCCGGCCATGTCGCCGGCCTTGAGCCTGGCGGCAAAGTCGGGCACGTACGCACGCAACAGGGCCTCGGTACCGATGGCCTGGACCTCGATATCTTCGGGATGCCGCGCCAGGTAGCTGTCGGCCGCCTGCGCCGCGCCCGCGTGGTCACCGGCGGCAAAGCGCGACTGCACCGCGCGCTCCGGCGCGCCACGCCAGTAGAACGCAGCGCCCGCCACCAGCACGAGCAGCAGCAAGGCCCCGCCCCAGCGCGCCGCGTGCCGCGTGCGCGCCGGCTGGTCCAGTCCGAACAGCCGCGCCCCTTCCGCCAGCAGCAGCGCGGCACGGCCGCGCGCACGGCCCCCCCCGCGCGCGCCGTCGGCGGCGGCGGTGGCTGCCGCGGCCTGGGCCTCGGCTTCGGTGTTGACCTCGTCCTCCTGGTGGGCCGCGTAGTCGACGCAGAAGATATCGAGGAAGGAATCGGGCGCGCCGACAAAGGTGGTGCGGTCGCCGTCGTCGCGGGCGGGCGGCGTAGCGATCGTGGCAGCCACGGCGGCAGGCGATGCGGGCGTGCCGGGCGCGCCAGGCGCGTCAGGCGTGTCTGGAAGCTGCAGCAGCGAACGCGTCGCCGTGGCATCGCCGGCGCCGTCAGACCGCACCTGCGCCTGGTAGACAAAGTGGTTGCCGCCGAATGCGATCAGGTCGCCATCGTCGAGCGGCACACCGTGGTCGGCCAGGCGCTTGCCGTTGACGAAGGTGCCATTGGTGCTGCCAAGATCCTCGACGAAGGGGGTGCCGCCCTTCAGGTAGATATGCGCATGGCGCCGCGACAGGTAGTTGACCTGGTGCGGATAGCTGTCGCGAAAACGCGCGAAGGCATCGTCGCCCTTGCTGATCAGGTACGGGAACTGCTCCACGTGCAGCGGCTGCAGCCCGACGTCATGGCGTTCCGGCACCAGCGTCAGCGCCACGCGCGGCGGCTCGGGCTGCGGCGCGCGCGGCGACAGCCGCACCCGGAACGACAGCATCGGCCCGAACGCGACTTCATCGCCATCGCTGAGCCGCGCCGGCTGGCGCGCCACCGCCACGCCGTTTACGCGCGTGCCGTTCTTGCTGCCGAGGTCCGCCACGTAGACCGCGCCATGCTCGGCAAAAATGCGTGCATGGCGCCGCGACAGCGGCGCTGCCAGGGCTTCCGGATAGGCGGCGAACGGCAGCTCGCTGCGTCCGACTGCAAAGAGCGCTTCATCGATGCGGATTTCGCCAAGCTCGGGGCGCGCCACCGGCGTCAGGAATACATCGAATTCCTGCGCCGCGTCCTGCGCGAGGTCCCGTGCGGATCCCTGGGCCATTTTCACCGGCATTTCCATGATCAGTGCTTCGTCAGGAGCCATGTTTCCAGCGAGCCAACAGCGCGGCTGCCGCGGCGGCAGGCCAGGGGGATGAAGCGACTAAGAACATAGTAGGCGACGGCCTAGGCTAGTCAATCGGCCACGCCAGGCGTGGTTGGGGTGGCAGCGGCATCGGCGCGAAGCCAGCGGCCGGCGCGCGTGCTGGCGTTGCGCAACGCGTTGCTTGCGCCGGCATCACCTGCCCCGGCGCGCGGCATGGCCAGCATCACTTACTGGGGCGGATTCAGGGCGGTGTTGCGCACATCCGCTTCGGGCCAGCCACCGCCGAGCGCCTTGTAGAGCGTGATGGTGTCGCCGAGGATTTGTTGGTGGACCGCCAACAACTGCAATTGCGCGGCCAGCAGCGAGCGCTCGGTTTCGAACACTTCGAGCTGCGAGACCACGCCTTCCTTCAGTTGCGCCTCGATCTGCGCGGACACGACGCGCAGCTGTTCCACCTGCTGCTGCAGTTCGATGCGCTGCTTCTTGTGCGCGTCGACGTTGACCAGCGCGGTCTCGACTTCCTCGAACGCCGTCATCACGGTGCGGCCATATTCGTTTTCCGCCACGCCCACCTGCGCTTCGGTGGTCTTCACCCGCGCCCGCACGCTCGGGTCCAGCATCGGCAGGTTGATGCTCGGCATGAAGCCGAAGGTGAAGGACTTGAGCAGGTCGCTCAGGGCGAAGCTGGCGGTGCCGCCGCGCGCGGTCAGGCTGATGCTGGGCAGCTGCGCCAGGCGCGCCTGGCCGACGATGTTGTAGGCGGCCAGCACGCGATACTCGGCCGCCACTACATCCGGGCGCCGCGCCAGCAGCTGCGACGGCAGTCCCGCCGGCACCGCGGGCGGCTGCACGCGGTCCTGCAGCCGCCCTGCCGGCACCTTGAGATTGCCGGCGGGCACCCCTACCAGCGTCGCCAGCGCGTTCTCCGCCACATCGCGCGAACGGCGCAGCTCGAGCAGGTCCTTGTTCAGGCGATTGATTTCCGCCTGCTGCTGCATCACGCGGATCTTCGGCACCAGCCCGTTCTGGTACATGGCCTGGTAGGTGGACAGGATCTGCCCGTTCCTGGCCACGGTGCGCGACTGTTGCTCGATCTGCTCGTCGAACTGCAGGATCTGGAAGTAAGTGGTCGAGACACCGGCCACCAGCGTCAGGTAGCCGGCGCGCCAGTCCGCCTCGGTGGCGCGGAACTCGGCGGTCTGCGCCTGCACGCCCTTCTCGACCTTGCCCCAGACATCGATGTCCCAGTTCAGCTGGGCGCCGGCGTTAAAGGTCCAGGTGGACTTCTGCCCGGTGCTCTTTTCGAAGCTTGCGCCGGCGCCGACGTCGATCACCGGCAGGCCGCCGGCGCGGGCCTCGCCGATCTGCGCGTTGGCCACGCGAATGCGCGCTGCCAGCACCTTGATATCGTAGTTGCCGCCCAGCGCGCGTTCGATCAGCTGGTTCAGGTACGGGTCCTTGAAGCCCAGCCACCAGTTGGGCTGCACCGCTTCGGACGGCGATACCGTGATCGAGTCCTGGCGCGACCATTCGGCCTTGGCGGGCGTTTCGGGGCGCTGGTACACCGGCGGGCGGAAATCGGCGCACCCCGCCAGCAGCGCCAGGCCCGCCAGCGCGGCAAGCCAGGCAGCACGGCGCGGCGCGCGGATCACCGCAAGCATGGACGGAACAAGGGGGAATGCGGGCACGATGTCTTCCTGCGTGCGACGGCGGCGGTCCGCAGGGCTGTACCGGTTCCGGTACAACGGGGCCACCACGTCTGTCTGTATTGTGGTGCGCGCGGGCGCGCGCTCCAACCCCGATCGGCACGGGGTCGGCAAAAGCGCCGCGGGGACGCCCCCGCGGCGCTGCGCCATCTCAACCATCCTCTCAACGATAGATGTTGTTGCTGGCGTTCTGGTTGGTATCCACATGCGAACGGACATGGTCGAGGAAGGCCGAGCCGTTGCCGTTCAGGTTGGTGACGGACTGCATCTGCGCGATCTCCTGCACGGCGGTGATGCTCTTGTCGAACGACAGGTTCAGCGGCTGGAACACGGCCACGAACGGCAGCGCGCGGCCGCCGCGCACATCGTGCATGGCCTTGCGGTCCAGGGTTTCGGCGGTGGTCAGGTCGGTGAGGGTCAGCTTGGTCATGATGGTCTCCAGTAGAGGAAGGTATTGCCTTGGGCTTGGGGTTCGAGCATCGGGTTGGTGTCGCGCTCGGGAGGGACAAACGCAGGGACTGTGCCAGCGCGCCCGCGAGGCCCGACCGGATCGCGGAAATGCCTGTAAACACGGGTTTTTTTCGTTCCCGGCGCGTGGCCGGGGACGACTGCTTCGCGATGGATGAGCGGCGCGGTGGCGGGAAGCCACCAACAGATGGGAGGACGCGTGTTGGGAGCGGGCCAACAACCCGGCCCGATTCAGGCCGGGTCACCAGACTGCGTGCGGCAGGCCTACTTCACATAGATCGTGATCCGCTTCGAATACACCGGCGGGTTGGTCGGTATGTGCTTGTCATCGCCCATCAGCAGTTGCAGCGTGTGCTTGCCCGGCGCCAGCTCGATCATGGTCTCGGTCTCGCCCGCGCCGAAATGCAGATGGTTGCGGTCGTTGGGAATCTCCTTGTCCATCGGCGGCAACTCCACGTCGATCAGCAAGTGATGGTGCCCCGTATTGGGAAACTTCACGTCCTTGGGCGCCACCCCCATGTTGCGCAGCCCGAACCACACCTTGAACGGCTTGCCGGCGGGCAAGGTCTGGCCGTCATTGGGCCAGCCGATGTACAGATAGGCATTGGGCGGCGCAGCCGTGGGACCGCCCTGCACCCACGCGGACAGCAACAGGCTGACGGCGAAGACAGCCGCGGCAAGTAGTCGGGACATGGCGCTCTCCCTGTTTGTTGATCAGCCTGCGCCGGCGAGCGCGGCGCACGCTGCGGCGCTATTTCACCGTGATCGTGATCTTCTTCGAATAGATCGGCGGCTCGAACGGGACATGCTTGGCGTCGCCCATCAGCAATTGCAGCGTGTGCTTGCCTGGCGGCAGTTCGATGCGCGCATCGGTCTCGCCCGCGCCGAAGTGCAGGTGGTTCTTGTCCGAGGGGATTTCCTTGTCGAGTGGCGGCAGCTCGGTATCGATCAGCAGGTGATGGTGTCCGCAGCGCGGCGATTCGACGCCCTTGGGGCATACGCCCATATTGCGCAGGCCCATGCGCACCCAGAACTTGCCGCCGCCGATGACGGCGCCGTCGTACGGCCAGATGATATAGGCCTCGGCATTGGGCGGAGCTGCCGTCGGCAACGACAGCGAAGGCACGGCAGCCAGCGTGGCGGCCGCCAGCAGGCGGAGCAGGAATCGTCTGGACATACGCGTCGCCTCCCCGAGATCTATCCCGAAACCCGATCACGTTGTCCCGAAAGCCCCTTGTTGTTGCTTGTTGGTCAGCGCTCGGCGATTCGTCATTCAGGTTAGAACGCAAGCGCGGAAAAGGCGACCCCGGCGTGCGGCGGCGGCCTCGCAATGCTCCGCCGCATCCACACGCGCTGTGCTATCTTGAAGCAAGCCGGTCGACGTCCTGGCCACACCCCAATGTGCCCAGCGCATGCCGGCGGGTACGGCATGCAATGGAATCGCGGCGGCTCCAGCGAGGTGTGAAGATGTGGCGCAACCTACCAGTCGTACGCGTGGCTGCGATGATCCCGATGGCCGCCACGGCAGCGCTGCTCGCCACCGCAATGCCCGCGGCCGGCGAATCGACGCAAGATTCGGCGGCGCAACCCCCGCCACTGCTGGCCGGCATCATGCCGAAGAACACCGACGAGCAGTATGAGCTGAGCTTCTGGGAATCGATCAAGAACAGCAACTACGCCGCCGACTACGAGGCCTACCTGAAGCAGTACCCCAACGGCCGCTTCGCGGGACTGGCCAGGGCGCGGCTCGAGCGCCTGGCGGGCAGCGCCCCCGCGCCCAAGGCGCAGGCGCCCGCGCCGCAGCCACGCGCCGGCGGACAGGCTTCGCGATCCCCTGCGCCAGCCACGGCTTCGGCACCCCCGGCCAAGGCTGCACCGGCCGCGCCCGCGGCCGCGCGCCCTTCAACACCAGCGCCCGCGGCGCCGCGCGCCGGCCCGGCAGGCGACGGCGTGGTCAGTGCCACGCTGCGCACCGCCGAGATCCGCGATTGCCCGGCCTGCCCGGCGCTGGTCACGGTGCCGGCGGGCAGCTTCACCATGGGCAGCAGCGCCAGCGACCCGGCCGAAAAGCCGCCCCATCAAGTCTCGATCGCCCAGCCCTTTGCCATCGGCCGCTATGAAGTCACGGTCGAACAATGGAACGCCTGCGCCGACGCCGGCGGCTGCCAGCGCATTCCCACCGTCGCCGACAGCGCGAAGAACGCGCCGGTGCGCGACGTCAGCTGGGACGACGCGCAGCAGTACGTGGCGTGGCTCAGCAAGACCACCGGCAAGAGCTACCGGCTGCCCACCGAGGCGGAATGGGAATACGCGGCGCGCGGCGGCAGTGCCAGCACTTACTGGTGGGGCGACCAGATGCGCAAGGGCAATGCCAACTGCAAGGACTGCGGCGACCCATGGAACCAGGATGCGCCGGCGCCGGTGGGCTCGTTCGCGGCCAACCCCTACGGCCTGCACGACGTCAACGGCAGCGTGTGGGAATGGGTCGCCGATTGCTGGCACAGCTCATACAAGGGCGCCCCCGCCGACGGGCGCGCATGGAACGAGAACGCCTGCGGCGCCCGTGTCATCCGCGGCGGCTCGTGGCGCGAAGGCGCCAGCTACATGGTGTCGTCGACGCGCTTCAAGTACAGCCCGAGCGTGCGGCAGTCGCAGAACGGTTTTCGCGTGGTGCGGGAGATGAAGTAGCAGGCCGCTGCGGCGTGAAGCGCAAGCCCCGGGGCCGTGGTCGGCGCCATCAGCGTGCGCGCGTGGAAATCTGCACCAGGTCCGCGCTGATGCGGTCGCGGCCATAGGTGCGCGCCATCTGCGCCAGCGGTTTTTCCAGCGCGCGCAAATAGTCCTGGCGCGACTCCACCTCGGCCCGGCGCGCCGCGAACAGCGGCGCCGGCGTGGTCAGCAGCACCACCAGTTCGTTGCCGAAGGGCGCTGAGACGATCCAGTCGCCGCTGTCGCCGACGGTGGCGTGATACGCCGGCGGCGCCTGGTGGGCCGGTATGCGCTGGCTCGGCACCATGTGCGCCACCTTGCCGTCGGCGGCAAAGTAATCGACATAGACATAGGAATCCTGCGCCGGCGTGCGCAGGTCGAGCACCATCGGCGCGCCCTCGGTCAGTTGCGTGCCCTTGCCGCGCAACTGCAGCGACGACGCCGTCTCGCCCTGCCGATTGCCAGACCAGTACGGCGCGATCATCCTGGCCACCTCGCATTTGTCGGCGGCCAGCGGCTGGGCGTCCACCACCACCTCGCGCAGCGCGTTGGCTCCGGGCAAGCCACTGAGCTGTTCGCGCAGGCGCGCGGCACCCACGCTCTCGGCCAGGTAGCCGCGTACGTGCAGGGTCTGGTCCTGGCGCGCGCCGGCAAGCAGCGAGCACGGCACCGCGGCCAGCAACTTGCCGACCTCGGCCATCGACAGTTCCACCGCGGCGGCCGGCGCGGGCGCGGGCGCGGGGGCTGGCGGCGCAGGCGCGGGCGCAGCGGGCGGCTCCGCCACCGGCGCGGCAGCGCTGAGCGGCGCGGTCGCGCCGGCATCCGCGGCCGGGGCTTCAGCTGGCCGCTGCGACTGCCAGGCGTAGTAGCCGAGTGCCGCCACGCCGGCCAGCACGCTCAGCACGCCGCCCGCCACCAGCGGGCCGGAGCGGCGCGCCGGGCCGCTGACGGCGGCCGGCGACGCGCTCATGCCCTGCAGGAAGCGCGCAACCGTGGGCGTGCGCGTTTCGCGGTCCAGCGAAAGTGCTTCACGCAGGGTCTTCCATTGCGTGCGGCCCAGCGGCGGCAGTGGCGCCGGCTTGAGCCCGGCTTCGCGCGCCTGGTTGGCCGAGAGCCGCTGGTAGGGATGCTTGCCGCTCAGCAGCTCGTAGGTCACGCAGGCCAGCGCGAAGATATCGTCGCGGGGGTCGGGCTCGCGATGCTCGAACATCTCGGGGCTGGCGTAGGCCGGCGTCATGCCGCCCAGCGAACCGGGATCGAATACGGTGCGGTCGGACTCGTCGGCCGGCGGCAGGAAGCCGCGCGCGATGCCGAAGTCGATCACCTTGACCTCGCCGTTGTCGGTCAGGAAGACATTGGCGGGCTTGAAGTCGCAGTGCACGAAGCCGCGCTCGTGCGCATACGCCAGCGCATTGCCCATGCCCCGGATGATGGGCATGGCGCGCGCCATCGGCATGCCGGCAAAGCCCGGGGCCTTGAGCACATGGTTGAGCGACGAGCCCGACAGGTACTCCATGGTGAGGAAGACCACCGGTCCGTCGCGGTCGAAGTCATAGACCGTGACGATATTCCGGTGCGCCAGCGTCTGCGCCTTGCGCGCCTCGCGCTGCAGCGCCATCAGCGACTTGGGATGGCCGCTGAATTGCAGGTTCAGCACCTTGATGGCGATGTACGGCCGGCGGTCCGAGGCTTCCAGCTTGCGCAGGTCGAGCGCCTTGTAGACCGTGCCCATGCCGCCGACGCCCAGGCATTCCTCCAGCACGAAGCGGCCATTGAGCGTATCGCCCACGCCCTTGGTGGCCGGCGTCTGCGGCAGCGTGCCGGGCTCGGGCGAGGCTGCATACATCGAGCCGGTCTCCGTGCCGGCCAGCCGCGTGGCGTCGCTGGCACCGTCGTATTGGGTAGCGCCGCGGCGCTCGATGCGCCGCATGACTTCGGCATAGACCGCGGGCGGAAACGGAAAGCGCGTGTTTTCCTCGATCACCACCCGTGCTGCCTGGCTCGGCGTGGTGGGATCTTGCGCCAGGGCCGTTTCGAATGACGCGACGAACTCGTCGTCGGAGAGACCACCGTTCTGGAACTTGCGGATCAGGTCTTTGAGACTGGCCACGGGATGCCCTGACATGGTTGCTGGCAGGGCTTGTCCCACCCTGCGGATATGCCCTCTCCTCGCTGGATACTAGTGCGCACCCAAGGCATGCGCAAACCATGCGAGGGCCGCATGCGACCGCACCTCGGCGCGCTTTGCATGCGCGCTGGCCGCCCGCGCGCGGCACTGTCGCAGCGGCACCAACACCGCCGCCGCCTGTGTTGGCCGCGGCCCATCACACCGGGTTGTTGGCTGCGCCGCGCGGGCCGTGCCCGCGAGTCGACATCGACTGCGAATTCCCCTTGTTTTCAGGCACTTGCGTGCGCGCAGCGCGCGTGCCCACGGCCCTGGCACAGTCCCTGCGTTTGTCCCTCCCGAGCGCGACACCAACCCGATGCTCGAACCCCAAACCCAAGGCAACACCTTCCTCTACTGGAGACCATCATGACCACGCTGACCATCAAGGACCTGTCCTCCGCCGAAACCCTGGACCGCAAGGGCATGCACGCCGTGCGCGGCGGCATCGCCTACATGCCGTTCGCCGCCGTCTACAGCCCGGTCAAGCTGTCGCTCGACAAGAGCATCACCGCCGTGCAGGAGATCGCGCAGATGCAGTCCGTCACCAACCTGAACGGCAACGGCTCGGCCTTCCTGGACCACGTCAAGTCCAACGTGCATACCAACCAGAACGCCACCAACAACATCTACGGCTGAGCCTTCGTCCGCTGACTGAATCCAGACACTGACTACCGATACCGGAGACCATCATGACCACGCTGACCATCCAGGACCTGTCCGCCGCCGCAACCCTCGACAGCAAGCGCATGCACGCCGTGCGCGGCGGCATGTCGTACCTGCCCTTCGCCGCCGTCTACATGCCGATCAAGGCGTCGGTCGACAAGAGCATCAGCGCCGTGCAAAGCATCGCGCAGATGCAGTCCGTCACCAACCTGAACGGCAATGGCTCGGCCTTCCTGGACCACGTCAAGTCCGACGTGCACACCAACCAGAACGCCACCAACAACATCTTCGGCTGAACGCCGATGCGCAGCGCGCGGAGCGCCTGCCTGACCGCAGCAATCTCCGCGCCTGCCGCCCCCACACCGATTCAAGGAGCACCATCATGTCAACCATCCTCGTCCGCGACCTTGCCCTGAGCAAGGAACTCGACCGTGCCTCGCTGTGCGCCGTACGCGGCGGCAACTCGTGGCTCAGCCGCGGTGTCGGCGATGTCGGCCCGCTCGCCAATGTCACCGTCAACGTCAACCAGAACATCGCGCAGCTGCAGAGCATCAACGTCAACACGCTCAACAACAGCTTCGTCGGCCCCGGCGTCGGTCCGGTGCGCGTCAACGTCAACCCGTCGCAATGGGCCGGCAACTTTGCCGCCGTGTGAGCGCAGCGCGCGGCGGCCCGCAGGCAGGAGCGCGGGACGCCTCGCCTATACTGAAGCGGTCCCGCGGCCGCAAGGCCGTGGTCCCGCTTGACCGGAGACAGCCATGGCAGTGATCGTCATCAAGGATTTGCCCGACAGCATGGATCTCGACCGGCAGGCCATGACCACCATCCTCGGTGGCGGGCGCACCGCCGGCGGCCAGGCATGGCATGGCTTGCGGCGCCAGGGCGCCGTGCGCATCGTCGACTACCCCGGTGGTTTGCCCGGCAAGCGCCAGGTGATGCCGCGCGAGGCACCGCTCGGCCGCCTCCCGCGCAAGTCCGCGGGCAAGGATGCGGAGGACTGAAGCGCCCCGCCGGCCCAAATGAAAAGCCCGCCATCTCTGGCGGGCTTTGGATGCGGACGGGCCCGGACCGCCTGGGTCACGCGGTCAGCAGTTCGGTCATTCTGTATCCATGCAGGCTTCCCATGATTCCGCCCATGACGCGGACGCCCATCCGGACCACCCGGAGAGTCGCAGGAAGACTGGCGCCTGGAGTCAATGACCGCAGTGCTTGCCGCGAACAGCGGCGCCATGCCGCTGGAGGAGGTCAAGCGGGAGCGTTTTCGTCCGCCCCGTGCGGGCATCCTGTGTGCTCGCGCCTCAAGTATAGGCGGGGCATTCCGGCTTTCAACCAGACCGCCGGCGGCGGCGGCGCAGGTGACGCAGCGCTGACATATCCGGTTACGTTTTCGCAGTGCAACAAAATTCTGGCACTCTGCTATAATCCGCGCCGTGAGTTTCGCAACTGTGAGATCCGCCAAGCGCCCGGCCTGCTGCCGCGGCGAATCCGCTGCCCTCCCAAGCTCTGTTTCCTCGCTGCCGGACGCCTAGTCATCACATATGGCCCCAGCCGCCCAGCAGAACGCACCGCTCACCTGACGTCGCCTCGTCTCCGATCCTGTTGAACAGCCTGAACTGAGCTGTTTGCCTGCCAGGGACATGGCCGGGCCGCCCCGCGGTGACCAGCCACCACCCTGCCTGCCGCCGTACTGCCAGCTGTGTCTGTCGTAACGGCCTCACCGATTGGCGCCGAAGCCTTTTTAAGACTTTGCACTGCGCCCACCCCATTCTGCGTTTCGGGGTGCCATGCATTTATTTGACCATTCCGACATGACCCAGCACGACATTCGTGCGGAGCAAGCTATTGCCTCCGCGACCGACGCTTCGATCACTTCCGACGCTGCCCAGAGCCCGCTCGACAAGCTCGACGCCCTGCTCAACCCCAGCCCGGCAGTGGCAGCCCCGGCCGTGGAAAGCGGTTTCGCCGCGCTTGGCCTCGACGCGGCCATCCTGCGCGCGCTCTCCGAGCTGAACTACAACACGCCCACCCCGGTGCAGGCCCAGGCCATTCCGGCCTTCCTGGCCGGCCGCGACCTGCTGGTCTCGAGCCAGACCGGTTCGGGCAAGACCGCGGCGTTCATGCTGCCCGCGATCCAGCGCATCAGCGAAATGCCCGCGCCGCAGCGCGCCACCGAGCCCGCCAAGCGCATGAAGGGCAAGCGCCCCCGTCCGGCCCCGGCCCAGCCGGCGCTGCTGGTGCTGACGCCGACGCGCGAACTGGCGCTGCAGGTGACCGAAGCCGCAGCCAAGTACGGCCGCAACCTGCGCCGCATCGTCTGCGCCAGCATCCTGGGCGGCATGCCCTACCCCAAGCAGCTGGCCGCGCTGGCCAAGATGCCTGACATCCTGGTGGCGACGCCGGGCCGCCTGCTCGACCATATCGATGCCGGTCGCATCGACCTGTCGGCGCTGCAGATGCTGGTGTTCGACGAAGCCGACCGCATGCTCGACATGGGCTTTGCCGACGACATCGACGCCATCGTCAACGCCACCCCGGCTTCGCGCCAGACGCTGATGTTCTCGGCCACGCTGGATGCGCGCATCGCCCAGCTGGCCTCGCGCCAGCTGAAGGATCCGCAGCGCATCGAGATCGCCGCCGCCCGCGCCGACCAGAGCCATATCGAGCAGCGCCTGCACTTCACCGACGACATGTCGCACAAGGAGCGCCTGCTGGACCACCTGCTGCGCGACGCGTCGCTCAAGCAGGCGATCGTCTTCACCGCGACCAAGCGCGATGCCGATTCGCTGGCCGAGCGCCTGTCCGACACCGGCTTCTCGGCCGGCGCGCTGCACGGCGACATGACCCAGGGCGCGCGCAACCGCACCCTGACCGCGCTGCGCCGCGGCAACCTGCGCGTGCTGGTGGCCACCGACGTGGCCGCGCGCGGCATCGACGTGCCCGATATCACCCACGTGGTCAACTTCGACCTGCCCAAGCAGGCCGAGGACTACGTGCACCGCATCGGCCGTACCGGCCGCGCGGGCCGCTCGGGCATCGCCATCAACCTGGTCAACCACAACGACATGTTCCAGTGGCGCCGGATCGAGCGCTTCACCAACCAGCGCGTCGACGCTTCGGTGATCGAAGGCCTGGAGCCGCGCCGCTCGCCCAAGCCGCGCTCGAACTTCGGCGGCAAGCCGGGCGGGCGCGGTGACTTCCGTGGCAACGGCGGCGGCAATGGCGGCGGTTACCGTGGCGGCGAACGCAGCTTCGGCGACCGCAAG
The DNA here is from genome assembly GCF_023952475.1 of Cupriavidus sp. WGlv3. GTDB lineage: Bacteria > Pseudomonadota > Gammaproteobacteria > Burkholderiales > Burkholderiaceae > Cupriavidus > Cupriavidus phytorum. The sequence goes on along the minus strand of NZ_JALHRX010000003.1, from coordinate 450,576 downwards.
TTCGGCGGCGACAACCGCACCGGCTTCGGCGAGCGCAAGTTCGGCGGCGAGAGCCGTGGCTTCGGCAACCGCACGGAAGGCGCGCGCCCGTTCGGCGACGACAACCGTGGCGGCTTTGGCAACCGTGAAGGCGGCTACCGTGGCCAGGGCGGCCAGGGCACCGGCTACCGCGGCGCCAGCGACGGCGCGCGCGGCTTCGGCAACCGTGAAGGCGGCCGCACGTTCGGCGACGATAACCGCAGCGGCTTCGGCAACCGTGACGGCAACCGCGGCTTTGGCGACAGCCGTGGCAACGGCGGCGGCTACCGTGGCAACGGCGAAGGCCGCAGCTTCGGCAACCGCGACGGCAACCGCAGCTTTGGCGGCGCGTATGGTGGCAACGGCGGCGGCAATGGCGGTGGCAACGGCGGCAACCGCAACAGCCGCTCGCGCTACGAGCGTTGAGCGCACGGTGCGCTGAGCGCACCTGCCGCATGACCAAACAGGGCACCCTCGGGTGCCCTGTTTTTTTTCGTTGCTGGCGCTGCGCTACAGCGCGCAGGTACGAAAGCCGATGAAGGAGAGGTCGTCTTCGGGCAGCCGCGCCCAGCGCGCGCGCACATGGCGCAGCCGCGCCGGACTGGCGAACGACACCCCGCGCACCGCCTGGTGCGTGCCGAAGCGCCCCACCATGGCGCCGTCGGACGGTGCGGCGACGAAGCCTGCATACGGCTCGTACGGCGTGGCGGTCCACTCGCGCAGCGCGCCCCACTGCAGGCCGCGGTTCTGGGTCGCGGCGAGTTCCCATTCCGATTCCGCCGGCAGGCGCCGCCCGGCCCAGACGCACCACGCCTGCGCCTCGTACAGCGTAACGTGGCGCACCGCCTCGTCGGGATTGAGCGTGCGCAGCGTGCCGAAGCGTTCCAGCATCCACGCGCGCGATTCCTGGTGGCGCGACCAGTAGCGCGGCGCGGAGCGTTCCTGCGTCATCAGCCATTGCCGTCCCGCCGACGACCACCAGGCCGGGTGCTCGTAGCCGCCGTCCTCGACGAATTCCAGGAACTGCGCGTTGCTGACCAGCGCCATGTCGATTTCGAACGCGGGCACGTAGGTCGGCTGGGGCGGCAGCTCGTCGGGCCAGGCAAAGCCGTCGGCATCGCTCCAGCCGAGCGTGAAGCGCCCGCCCGGGAAATGCAGCGTGCCGCCATGTCCGGCGGGCGGCGCCGGCGCCGCGCCGGCGGCCTCCGCGGGGGCCATGCCAAGCGCCTGCAGCAGCGCGGCCACGCCCTCGCCGTGCGCGTCTTCATGCAGCAGCGCGCGGCGGTACGGGTACAGGGTCAGGTCGGTGTCGTCGGGCAGCAGCGCGATCCGCCGCAGCACGCCGTCGAGCACCTCGGCCGCATAGCGCTTGACCACCGCGACGTCGGGCAGCGCGATCTCCCAGCGCTCGTCGGGCCCGATGCGGTCGGGATCGAACCATTCATCGGCGCCGTCCAGCAGCGACGGCTCCGACGCCACCGGCACCGGCACGCCGCCGCGATCGACCTGGCGCACGCCGCGCAGGCACCACCACTCCGCATGCCAGGCAACGTGGCCGAGCGTCCACAGCGGTGGGTCGGCATCGTACTGGCGCGGCACATCCCAGGCGCGGCGGGTCTGCCCGAACGGCGCCAGCCACGCCAGCGTGCGGCTGCGCGTGTCGACCAGTGCCTGCGCCAGCCCTTCGCGCGGCAGCCGGCGCGGGTCCGACCACGTCGCCTTGCCGCCGGTGAAGTAGAGATCGGGAAGCATGGGAAAGCCGCTCATCGGGAAGTCCGCGCAGGGAATGGAGGGTGGACAGCAGCGATCTGGACAGCCGCGGGCAACCGAGGCCGCCGCGGCGCCGGACGTGGCGCGCCGTGGCATGCCGCGCCGGACTGCGGCCATTATGACACTACCCGACCGGCGGGCCGGTCAGCCGCGCGCGTGGAACACCGCGAACCAGCCGCGCGGATCGGACCAGTACACCGGGTCGTCAAAACCGGCGGCTTCGAGCAGCAGCGCGAAGTCCTCGGGGCGGTACTTGTACGAATCCTCGGTATGGATGCGCTCGCCGGCGGCAAATTCGCGCGCGCCGCCGTCCCATTGCACGCGCACGTCGCGGCATGCCTGCAGGTGCATCTGGATGCGCGAGGCCGCGCGGTCGAAGCTGGCCTGGTGGCGCCAGTCGTCCAGCGCGAAATCGGTGCCGACGATGCGGTTCACGTTGCGCAGCACGTTGCGGTTGAAGGCCGCGGTGACGCCCAGTGCATCGTCATAGGCCGATACCAGCGTGGCTTCGTCCTTGTGCAGGTCCACGCCGATCAGCACGCCGTCGCCGCGCCCGGCCGCGCCGCGCAGGCGCTGCAGCAAGGCCAGGGCTTCGACGGGAGCGAAATTGCCGATGCTCGAGCCCGGATAGAAGAACAGGCGCCTGCCGCGCCTGACCCGGGCCGGCAGGTCGAACGGCGCGCACAGGTCGGCGCCCAGGCCGAGCATCGGGATCTCGGGATGTTGCTGCTGCAGCGACGACAGCGTCGCGCGCAGGAACTCGACCGAGATATCCACCGCCACGTACTGCGCCGGGCGCAGGCTGCCGAACAGCCGCGCCGCCTTCTCGCAATTGCCGGCGCCCAGGTCCACCAGCACGCAGCCACTGCCCGCGCGCGCGGCGATGGCGGGCGCCGCGCTGGCAAAGATCGCGGCCTCGGTGCGGGTCGGGTAGTACTCGGGCAGGTCGGTGATGGCTTCGAACAGGCGCGAACCCAGCACGTCGTAGAAGAACTTGGGACTGATGGCCGCCTGCGTGGCGCGCAGGCCGGACAGCACCTGCTCGCGCAGCGCGCCGCTGTCTTCGCGGTACTGCTGCACCAGCTCCGGCTGCGGCGGGCGCTGCGCGCGGCCGTTGGCCAGCGCCACCAGCGCGGGCGGCGCCACGGCATGGCCGTTATGGTGGTTCAGGGGCGGGAGGGGTGTCTGCGGGGCTTTGTGGTGTGAGGGCGGGTTGGGCGGGTTCGGGACAACCGGCATGTCGTTTCCTTGTGTGGTCGCAAATGGGCACTGCTTCACTGCGTATTCCCCAAGGCCGCGCTGTGCATGTCGTGCGCGCCGGTCTCCGCAATGCGCGCCTGTGCTGTCCGGGGCGCATCGGTCGGAGCCGAACCTCAAGGATAGGCCGATCCGGCGGATCGCGCAGCCTCATGGCGGGCCCGATACAAAATCGCCGCCAGCGCGCCGTCATTGCGCAGTCGCACCCGGAGCGCCCCCATGGCGCGCCTGGGCGAGACGATTACGGCACCCCGGCGAACTTGAGTCAGTATCTTTCCTAATTCGGCATGTCGCTTGCAGTTCGTTTATAATCCCGCCCAGCGCGACCCCTGAACGGGTCGTGTCCCTCAAAGGGGAGTAGCTCCGGGGCTTTGCCCTTAGCACAATCGTCATTCCGGGACCGCAGTCCCCGGTTGTGCTGACAACCGGCGCGCATACCGCGCCAGTGGTCGAGCAAGACCTTTGCAACCTGGACTTCATGGTTTGCAAAGGCGCCCCCACGCTCCCGTGCACGTGAATCCAGGCGAACCCAATGCGCGCGCTTGCGCTGATTCGTACCTGAGGAGAGTTCATGGAGTGGTTTACCGATCTGTTCACGATGCAGTTCCTGACGGCCTTGCTGTCCATCGTCGTCATTGACCTGGTGCTGGCCGGCGACAATGCCATCGTGATCGCGCTGGCGGCACGCAACCTGCCGCCCCACCTGCAGAAGAAGGCCATTATCTGGGGTACCGTGGGTGCCGTGGTGGTCCGCTCGGCCATGACGATCGGCGTGGTCTGGCTACTGAAGATTCCGGGGCTGATGCTGGTGGGCGGCCTGGCGCTGGTGTGGATTGCCTACAAGCTGCTGTCCGACGACAGCGGCGAAGAAGGGCATGGCGCGGGCGCCGCGACCCTGTGGGGCGCGATGAAGACCATCATCATCGCCGACGCGGTGATGGGCGTCGACAACGTGCTGGCCGTGGCCGGCGCCGCGCACGGCAGCTTCCTGCTGGTGGTGCTGGGCCTGCTGATCAGCATCCCCATCGTGGTGTGGGGCTCGAGCCTGGTGCTCAAGCTGATGGCCCGCTTCCCGGTCATCATCTACGTGGGCGCCGGCGTGCTGGCCTTCACCGCGGTCAAGATGATCGTGCACGAGCCGATGATCAAGGCGTTCTTCGAAGCCAACCCGGTGGTCAACTGGGGCCTGTACGTGCTGATCGTCGGCGGCGTGCTGGGCGCCGGCTACCTGGTGCAGAAGCGCCGCGAGCAGCAGCAGGAGCCGGCCGGCAGCCACTAAGCCTGCCCCCGGCGCCAGGGCCGCGTGCCCTGGCCCTGCCGCAAAGGACGGGCCGCCCGGAAGGGCGGCCCGTCTTGCTTTAAAATGCCAGCTTCGCGGGCCCAGGTGCCCGCGCCACCTCTTCCATCCCGCCCCGCGCCGATGAAACAGTACCTCGACTTCATGCGCCATGTTTACGAGCATGGCACCGACAAGGCCGACCGCACCGGCACCGGCACGCGCTCGGTGTTCGGCTACCAGATGCGCTTCGACCTGCGTGAAGGCTTCCCGGTGGTCACCACCAAGAAGCTGCACCTGAAGTCGATCATCTATGAACTGCTGTGGTTCCTGCAGGGCTCGACCAACGTGCGCTGGCTGCAGGAGCACGGCGTCACCATCTGGGACGAGTGGGCCGACGAGCACGGCGAACTTGGCCCGGTCTACGGCTCGCAATGGCGTTCGTGGCCGGCGCCGGACGGCCGCCATATCGACCAGATCTCCGAGCTGGTGGCGCAGATCCGCGCCAACCCGGATTCGCGCCGGCTGATCGTGTCGGCCTGGAACGTGGCCGACATCCCGCGCATGAAACTGCCGCCCTGCCACGCGTTCTTCCAGTTCTACGTGGCCGACGGCCGGCTCTCGTGCCAGTTGTACCAGCGCAGCGCCGATATCTTCCTGGGCGTGCCGTTCAATATCGCCAGCTATGCGCTGCTGACCCACATGATGGCGCAGCAGACCGGGCTGGAAGTGGGCGATTTCATCTGGACCGGCGGCGACTGCCACCTGTACAACAACCATTTCGAACAGGTGCAGACCCAGCTCGCGCGCGAGCCGATGGCGCTGCCGCGCCTGAAGATCCTGCGCCAGCCCGACAGCCTCTTCGACTACCGCTACGAAGACTTCGAACTGGCCGGCTACCAGTCGCACGCCGCGATCAAGGCACCGGTGGCCGTATGACGCTGCTGACACTGGTTGTAGCGCGCGCCCGCAACGGCACCATCGGCCGCGACAACACGCTGCCGTGGCGCCTGCCGGAAGACCTGGCGCACTTCAAGCGCACCACCATGGGCGCGCCCGTGATCATGGGGCGCAAGACCTGGGACTCGATCGGCCGCCCGCTGCCGGGGCGCCGCAATATCGTGGTCAGCCGCAACCCGGAGCTGCGCATCGACGGGGCCGAGGTGGCAACGTCGCTGGAAGACGCGCAGCGCCTGTGCGTGGGCGTGGCGGAGATATTCCTGATCGGCGGCGCGCAACTTTACGCAGAAGCCATGCCGAGCGCGGACCGGCTGGTGGTGACCGAGATCGACGCCGATGTCGAAGGCGACGCCTTCTTCCCCGCGATCGACCGCACGCAATGGATCGAAACCGCGCGCGAGACCCATCATTCGGCGGCGAACGGCTTCGACTACGCGTTCGTCACGTACGAGCGGCCGCCGTCGCAAGAATCGTGACCGGCGCATGAAATGAAAAAAAAGCGGGCTTGGGCCCGCTTTTTTTCTGAAAGTCGATGCCGCTCAGTTGCCGGCGATGGTCATCTGCTCGAGCAGGATCGAGCCGGTTTCCTTGGTGCCGCGCACCAGCGCATCCGCGCCGATCGCGACGATCTGCTGGAACATCTCGGCCATATTGCCGGCAATGGTGATTTCCTCGACCGGGTACTGGATCACGCCGTTCTCGACCCAGTAGCCCGACGCCCCGCGCGAATAGTCGCCGGTGACGTAGTTGACGCCCTGCCCCATCAGCTCGGTTACCAGCAGGCCGGTGCCGAGCTTGCGCAGCATGGCGGGGAAATCGTCGCCGGGCTGGGTCAGGCTGCTCGACAGCGTCAGGTTGTGCGAGCCACCGGCATTGCCGGTGGTCTGCATGCCCAGCTTGCGCGCCGAATAGGTCGACAGGAAATAGCCCTGCACCACGCCGTCCTTGACCACGTCGCGCTCGCGCGTGCGCACGCCTTCCTCGTCGAACGGAGCGCTGCCCATGGCGCCGGGGGTATGCGGCTGCTCATGGATCTGGATATGCGGGGCGAACACGGCCTGGCCCAGCGAATCGCACAGGAAGGTGGACTTGCGGTACAGCGCGCCGCCCGACACCGCCTGCACGAAGGCGCCCAGCAGCCCGGCGGCCAGCGGCGCCTCGAACAGCACCGCGCAGCGCCGCGTCGACAGCTTGCGCGCCTGCAGCCGCGCCAGCGCGCGCTCGGCGGCGTAGCGGCCGATGTCTTCGGGCGCGGCCAGCGCCAGCGGCGAGCGCTTGGACGAATACCAGTCGTCGCGCTGCATGCCGCTGCCGCTGCCGGCGATCGGCGCGCACGAGATGAAATGGCGCGAATACGGATAACCGCCGGTAAAGCCGCGCGTGGTTGCCAGCACGAACTGCGAATGCTGGGCCGACACGCTGGCGCCGTCGCTATTGCGGATGCGCGGCGATACCGCAAAGGCCGCGGCCTCGGCGCGGGTGGCGATGTCGATGGCGGCTTCGGCGTCGAGGGCCCACGGGTGGAACAGGTCCAGGTCCTGCGGCGCGCGCTCCAGCAATTCCTCTTCGGCGAGGCCGGCGCAGTCGTCCTCGGCGGTGAAGCGGGCGATGTTGTAGGCGGCCTCGGCGGTGGCGCGCAGCGCGGCCGGCGAGAAGTCCGAGGTGCTGGCGTTGCCGCGGCGCTTGCCGATCATCACCGTGACCCCGACCACCTTGTCGCGGTTCTGCTCGATGGTCTCGACCTGCCCCTTGCGCACCGACACCGACAGGCCGCTGCCTTCGGAGATCTCGGTGGCGGCGTCGGTCGCCCCCAGTTCGCGTGCCACCCGCAGCACATCGGCGGCCATCTCGCTGAGCTGGGCCTGGGTGTAGGTGAAATGCGCGGTCTGTTCGGCGATCTGGTCCATGCTGGGCGGGTGTCATCAAAAGTCCAAGCGGCAATCATAGCAAGATAAAATGCCGGGCATGACGCGAAATTCCCGTAACTCCCAAGGCGCGCGCTTTCCCGGGGGCTTTGCCCCCGAGCCGGAAGACGACGAGCCGAAAAGCAAGTCGCAGCGCAAGCGCGACATGACCGCCCTGCAGGACCTTGGCGCCGAGCTGGAAGCGCTGGCCAAGGACCGCCTGGCGCGCGTGCCCATGCCCGAGGCGCTCGCCGATGCCATCCATCAGGCGCGCCGCATCAACAGCCATGAAGGCAAGCGCCGCCAGATGCAGTACGTCGGCAAGATCATGCGCGGCCTCGAGGACGACGAGGTCGAGGTGATCCGGCAAGCGCTGGAGGGCTTCAAGGGCACCAGCAAGGCCGAAACCGCCCGCATGCATCTGATCGAGCGCTGGCGCGAGCTGCTGCTGGCCGACGACGCGGCGCTGACGCGCTTCCTCGGCGAGCACCCCGGCATCGACGTGCAGGCGCTGCGCAACACCATCCGCAACGCACGCAAGGAAAAAGAGCTGGGCAAGCCGCCGCGCTATTTCCGCGAGCTGTTCCAGGCGATCAAGACGGCGCTGGACCTGAAGGACGGCAAGGGCCGCGCCGCCGAGGAACCTACCCCCGACCATCCGGAGCCCGAGGCATGACCCAGACCACCCAGCCGGTTGTCCGCCACCATCCCGACGAACTCGTCGTCGGCTTCGTATCGATCTCGGACCGCGCCTCGGCCGGCACCTACCAGGACGAGGGCATCCCGGCGCTGCGCGACTGGTTCGGGCGCACGCTGACTTCGCCCTGGCAGGCGGTGGAGCGCCTGATCCCGGACGAGCAGGCGCAGATCTCGCGCACGCTGATCGAGCTGGTCGACGTGGCCGGCTGCGACCTGGTGCTGACCACCGGCGGCACCGGCCCGGCGCGCCGCGACGTGACGCCCGAGGCCACCCTGGCGGTGGGTACCAAGGAAATGCCGGGTTTTGGCGAGCAGATGCGCCAGGTCAGCCTGCATTTCGTGCCGACCGCGATCCTGTCGCGCCAGGTGGCGGTGATCCGCGAGACCGCCAGCCGCGCCGCGCTGATCATCAACCTGCCCGGCCAGCCCCGCGCGATCCGCGAAACCCTGGAAGGCCTGCGCGACGCCGACGGCAAGCCGGTGGTGCAAGGCATCTTTGCCGCGGTGCCGTATTGCATCGACCTGATCGGCGGCCCCTACATGGAAACCGACGAGGCCATCGTCAAGGCCTGGCGTCCCAAGAACGCCGTGCGGGCCAAACCCGCGGCCTGATTCGAACTGCCCCGCCCGCCGGCACGCGGCGCGCGGGCCTGCCACCTCAGCGCAGGCCCAGGTACAGCCCCACCGGCACGAACACCACCGCGGCGATATTGCCGAGCAGCACGATCGACGCCACCTGGTCCGGCTCCTGCCGGAAGTGGTCCGCCACCAGGAAATTCAGCACCGCCGGCGGCAACGCCGCAAACACGAACAGCAGGCCGCGCTGCAGCTCGGTCAACGGCACCCACTGCGCCAGCGCCAGCGCCACCGCGATGCCGGTCAGCGGACACACCGCCGCGCCGACCAGCCCCATGCCCCAGTTGCGCAGGCTCACGTCCTTCATGCGCACGCCCAGCGCAAACAGCATCAGCGGCACAGTGGCATCGCCCAGCAGCTTGACCGACTGGTAGACCGGATCCGGCAGCGTGAACCACGGCCGCGCCAGCGCCAGCGCCACGCCCGCCACGGTGGCCAGCACCATCGGGTTGCGCGCGATCTGCGCCAGCGACGCATGCCGGTTGACGATCTTCATGCCGATGGTGAAGTGCATCAGGTTCGACGCCGCGAACAGCGCCACCGCCGGCGCCAGCCCGGCCGGGCCGAAGGCGAACACGGACAGCGGCAAGCCCATGTTGCCGCAGTTGTTGAACATCATCGGCGGCACGAAGGTGCGCGGATCGACCTTCATCCAGCGCGCCAGCCCCCACGCCAGCACCCCCGAGCCCAGCACCACCGCCACCGCGCAGCCCAGCAGCACCAGCTGGTCGGCCAGCACGAAGTCCTTGCTGACGAAGGCCGACACCACCAGCAGCGGCGCGATCACGTCCAGCGTGGCGCGGTTGATGCCGGCCATGTCCGGATGGGCCTTGCGCCCGTACAGCCACCCGACCAGGATGATCAGGATGACCGGCGTGATGATGGAGACGATGCGCTCGAACATGGTCAGGCGGACGGGCAACGCGCCGTCTGCATGCGACGGCGCGCCGGCAATGGTGGTGTGCTTGCGGCAGCTGCGCTTACGGCGCCGGCGTGCCGGCGGCCGGTGCCTCGGCGGAGGGCGCGGCGCCGGGCGCGGCGTGGCGGATAAAGTGCGTGCGGTAGTAGCGCAGTTCTTCCACCGACTCCAGGATGTCGGCCAGCGCCGTGTGCAGCTGGCGCTTGACGAAGCCCTTGTGGATGACCGGCTCCCAGCGCTTGCACAGCTCCTTGAGCGTCGACACGTCGAGGTTGCGGTAGTGGAAGAATGCTTCCAGCTTGGGCATGTAGCGCGCCATGAAGCGGCGGTCCTGGCAGATCGAGTTGCCGCACATCGGCGACTTGCCCGCCGGCACCCAGCGCTTGAGGAAGGCCAGCAGCTCGGCTTCGGCCTGCTCTTCGGTCAGGGTCGAGGCCTTGACCTTGTCGATCAGCCCGGAGCGGCCGTGGGTGCCCTTGTTCCAGTTGTCCATGCCGTCGAGCACGGCATCGCTCTGGTGGATCACCAGCACCGGGCCTTCGGCCAGGATATTGAGCTCGGAGTCGGTAATCACCACCGCCACTTCGATAATGCGGTCGGTATCCGGCTGCAGGCCGGTCATTTCCATGTCCAGCCAGATCAGGTTGTTTTCGCTTTTGACGGATTTGGCGGCGGCTTGGCTTGTCATCGGGACTGCGGGAGATAGGGATTGGAGGGGAGCGGGCGCGGCGGGGCCGGGCGCGAACAATTTATAATTCTCGCATATCCGTCCGGGACGGCTGCCTGCGCACCAGCGCGGCGCCGTTTTCGGAATTCCCGGACCGCCGCCTGCCCCACCCCGCGGCGCGGTCCCCACGGGCATCCGTCACCTGCAACGCCGGACGCCCGCACCCACAAGGCGCTTGCCGATGTTCACGATTGTCTTTCTCGCCGCCCTGGTGCTGATGGTGCTGACCAAGCTGTGGCTGGCCGCGCGCCAGGTGCGCCATGTCGCGCAGCACCGCCATGCCGTGCCGGCGCGCTTTGCCGACACCATCAGCCTGGCCTCGCACCAGAAGGCCGCCGACTACACCATCGCCCGTACGCGGCTGTCGATGCTGGAGGTGCTGGCCGGCGCCGCGGTGCTGATCGCCTTCACCATGCTGGGCGGGCTGCAGTGGCTCAACCAGTTCTGGGTGGAGGCCTTCGGCCCGGGCTACGCCTACGGCGTGGCGCTGGTCGCCAGCGTGGCGCTGATCGGCGGGCTGGTCGACCTGCCGTTCTCGCTGTATGGCCAGTTCGGCATCGAGCAGCGCTTCGGCTTCAACAAGATGACCTTCGGCCTGTGGCTGGCCGACCTGGTCAAGATGCTGCTGGTGGCCAGCGCGCTGGGCCTGCCGCTGCTGCTGGCGGTGCTGTGGCTGATGGATCGCGCCGGTTCGCTGTGGTGGGTGTGGACCTGGCTGGTGTGGATGGCGTTCAACCTGTTCCTGCTGGTGGTGTTCCCGACCTTTATCGCGCCGCTGTTCAACAAGTTCGAGCCGCTCGACGACGCCTCGCTGCGCCAGCGCATCGAGAGCCTGATGCAGCGCTGCGGCTTTGCCAGCAAAGGCTTGTTCGTGATGGACGGCAGCAAGCGCAGCGCGCACGGCAATGCGTACTTCACCGGCTTCGGCGCCGCCAAGCGCATCGTCTTCTTCGACACGCTGCTGTCGCGCCTGTCGGGCGACGAGATCGAGGCGGTGCTGGCGCACGAGCTGGGCCACTTCAAGCGCCGCCACGTGGCCAAGCGCATCGCCGTGACCTTCGCGCTGAGCCTGGTGTTCCTGGCGCTGCTGGGCTGGCTGGCGACGCGCAGCTGGTTCTACACCGGGCTGGGGGTGGCGCCCAACCTGGGCGTGTCCAACAGCGCGCTGGCGCTAGTGCTGTTCTTCCTGACGCTGCCGGTCTTCACCTTCCTGCTGGGGCCGCTGTCGAGCCAGTCGTCGCGCCGCCATGAATTCGAGGCCGATGCCTTTGCCGCCGACCAGACCGATGCCAGCCACCTGGTGTCGGCGCTGGTGAAGCTGTACAAGGACAACGCCTCGACGCTGACGCCCGACCCGCTCTACAGCGCCTTCTACTACTCGCATCCGCCCGCGGCGCAGCGGATCGACCGCCTGCTGGCGCACGCATGAGCCGCGCCACGCGTCACCGCAACGCCGGCGGCGGCACCGATGCCGGCAACCCGACCGAATCCGCGCTGATCATCGCCGCCCATGGCCGCCACTACGTGGTCGAGCTGGCGGAGGGCGCACGCATGCACGCCTTCCCGCGCGGCAAGAAGAGCCACTGCGCGGTGGGCGACCACGTCAGCGTCGAGCGCGCCGCCGCCGACCAGTGCGTGATCACCCGGGTTTCGCCGCGCAAGAACCTGCTGCACCGCTCGGACCAGTTCAAGTCCAAGCTGCTGGCGGCCAATATCGACCAGGTCATCATCGTGCTGGCCACCGAGCCGGGCTTCTCCGAAGACCTGCTCGGGCGCGCGCTGGTCTCGGCCGAGGCGCTCGGGATCCGGCCGCTGGTGGTGCTCAACAAGACCGACCTGCCCGAACGCCTGGAAGAGGCGCGCGGCCGCCTGGCGCTGTACCGCGGGCTGGGCTACGAGACGCTGGAGCTGTCGGTGCGCGCCGATCCGGCGCAGGCGCTGGCCGCGCTGCGGCCGCGCGTGGCCGGGCTGGCCAGCATCCTGATCGGGCAGTCGGGCATGGGCAAGTCGTCGCTGCTGAACCTGCTGATCCCGGGCGTCGACGCGCAGACCCGCGAAATCTCGGCCAAGCTGGATTCCGGCAAGCACACCACCACCTTCACCCGGCTCTACCATCTGCCGCAGGACTGGGGTACCGTCGAGGGCCGCCAGGGGGCGCTGATCGATTCGCCGGGCTTCCAGGAATTCGGCCTCTACCACCTCAGCGAGGGCATGCTGGAACGCGCCTTCCCGGAGTTCCGCCCGCTGCTGACGGCGTGCCGCTTCTACAACTGCCATCACGTCAACGAGCCCGGCTGCGGCGTGCTGGCCGCGGTGGCCGCCGGCGATATCTCGGAACGCCGGCACCAGCTCTACACGCAGTTGCTGCATGAATCCAGCCAGCAGAAACCGTGGTAAAGGCGCGTGGTGAAGCCGTGGTAAGGTAAGCGCACCTGGCTTCCCGGTGCGCTGTCATGAAACTGCTACTGTCCGCCACGTCCCTCGTCCACGCGGCCCATTGCCAGAACGTCCTGCGCGCGGCCGGCATCCGGGCGGAACTGCGCAATACCTGGCTGGCCGGCGCGACCGGCGAGATCCCGTTCCGCGAGAGCGCGCCGCAGGTGTGGCTCGTAGATGACGAGATGGAGGCGCAGGCGTGGGCGGTGCTCAATGCCGCGGCCAATCCGGTGCCGGGGCCCAGCTGGCAATGCGACCGTTGCGGCGAATGGCACGAGGCGCAGTTTGGCGCATGCTGGCGCTGCGGCGCGGCGCGCGGCTAACCTGCCTTGATCAACTGGCCGCGCTTGCCGGCCAGGCGCTGTTCAACCCACCCACAGCGCCAGCGACAGCATCGCCAGCAGCAGCATCCACAACACCACCGCGCGCCATACCAGACCCACCGCCGACTGCAGCGTGCGCACGCCGGGCTCGGTGCCGAACTCGGGCGGTGCCGGTTCGGGGCCGCCGTTGGCGCCGGCGGCGTCTTCCATGCCGGGCGCGTAGTCCACCGCCGGGCCGGCCACGCTGGTGCGCAGCACCACCGTGGAATCGTCCTCGGCCAGCGGCGTGCCCAGGCGCACGCCCAGCGCGCCGCCGCCGCTCGCCAGCAGGATGCCGTTGACGGCATCGTTCCACTTGCGCGCATGGTTGCGCCAGGCGTAGACCGCGTCCTCGAAGTTGCCGACGATGGCAAAGCCGATCGCGGTCAGCCGCGACGGGATCCAGTCCAGCAGGTAGAAGGCGCGCGCGGCGAAGCGGCCCAGCGCCGGGCTGCGCTCGGTCGACGGCAGGTTCCAGTGGCGGCCCAGGTACTCGGCGGTGCGGTACAGCACCACGCCGCCGGGGCCGACCGGCACCAGGAACCAGAAGAACACGCCGAACACGTGCCGGTGCACGGCGATGATCGCCGCTTCCAGCGTATGGCGCACGATTTCGGACACCGGCATCTCGATGGTGTCGAGCCCGGTCCACTCGTGCAGCAGCGTGCGGGCGGTATGGAGGTCGTCGCGGTTGAGCGCCTCGTGGATATCGGTGAAGTAATGGCTGAACTGGCGGAAACCCAGCGTCATGTACAGCACCAGCACATTCCACGCGAGCGTCAGCGCCACGCTGATCGACGCCAGCAGGTAGTGCACCACGATCACCGCGAGCGTCAGCGGCAGCACCACGGTCAGCCAGGCCAGCGCGGCGTCGCGCGGGCGGCCGGTGTCGAAGGCGTGCTCGGCGCGGTCGCCGAGCGCGCGCACGATCTCGTAGATCGGGTTGTTGCGGCCCAGGGCGCGGAACTGCTCGGCAATCAGCGCCAGGAGAATGGAAACAAAGGTCATCTTGGTACGGGGTGCTCCAAGGGCACGCCGGCCCGTTGGGGCCGGCCGGCGCGACTGGCCAGCGATGTGCCGGCGCAGGCGCAATGCATAGCGAGAAGATAGCACAGCGCTACGCGCGGGCACCCCGGCGCGCCGCGCAAAAGCGAAAGCCCGCCATGGGGCGGGCTCTCGCATGGGGCCGTGAACGGTGTCAGGGCAGGTCGAACACCAGCACCTCGGCGCCATCGCCGTGCGACAGCGAGACCTCGGCCACGTCTTCCAGCCTGGCCGCGTCGCCGGCCTCGAGCGCCTTGCCGTTGACCGTGACCCGGCCGCGCGCCACGTGCACGTAGGCGCGGCGGCCCGGGGCCAGCGTCAGCGTGGCGGCTTCGTCGCCGTCGAACAGGCCGGCGTAGAGCCGGATATCCTGGTGCACCAGCACCGAGCCGTCGGCGCCGTCGGCGCTCGCCACCAGGCGCAGCTTGCCGCGCTTGTCGGCCGCGTCGAAGTGCTTTTCCTCGTAGCCGGGGTCGATGCCGTTCTCGGCCGGCACGATCCAGATCTGCAGGAAGTGGGTGGTGTCGTGCGCGGCGTGGTTGTACTCCGAATGGCGCACGCCGGTGCCGGCGCTCATGCGCTGCACGTCGCCCGGGCGGATCACGCTGCCGTTGCCCATGCTGTCCTTGTGCGCCAGCTCGCCTTCGAGCACGTAGCTGATGATTTCCATGTCGCGGTGGCCATGGGTGCCGAAGCCCATGCCCGGCGCGACGCGGTCTTCATTGATCACGCGCAGCGGGCCGAACTGCACATGCTGCGGGTCGTAGTAGTCGGCGAATGAGAACGAATGATAGGACTTCAGCCAGCCGTGATCGGCGTACCCACGCTCTGCGGACTTTCTGATTTCAATCATTTTGATGGCCCTCCTTGAGCCTTTTCGCCGACAACACCGGCTGGATAACCGTGTTCCGGCATACGTTTTCGCTTTGGATGCTAGGCAGTTTAGGCCTTCAGGCGTATATTTACGGGGACCACCTTAGAAGCAGTCATTCAGAATTTCTGAACATGGCCCTCTCACTAGAATCCCTCGAAGTCCTCGACGCCATCGAACGCAAGGGCAGCTTTGCCGCCGCCGCCCACGAGATGGGCAAGGTCCCTTCCGCGCTGACCTACGTGGTGCGCAAGCTGGAAGAAGACCTCGACGTGCTGCTGTTCGACCGGCGCCGCCATCGCGCCGAGCTGACGCCCGCCGGCCGCGCCCTGCTCGACGAGGGCCGCCACCTGCTGCACGCCGCCGACGACCTGGCGCGGCGCGTCAAGCGCCTGGCCACCGGCTGGGAGGCCACCCTCACCATCGTGGTCGACGACCTGATCAACTTCCGCGCGCTGCTGCCGGTGATCCACGATTTCTATGCCGAGAACAGCGCGACCCGGCTGCGCTTTTCCAAGGAAGTGCTGGGCGGCGCGTGGGACGCGCTGGTCAGCAACCGCGCCGACCTGGTGATCGGCGGCGCCTACGACGCGCCCAGCACGCAGGGCTTCCAGATCCGGCCGCTGGGGTCGGTGCCCTTTGTCTTCGCCGTGGCCGCGCATCACCCGCTCGCCACCGAGGAAGGCCCGCTCACCACCATCCAGATCGCCAAACACCGCATCGTCGCGGTAGGCGATACCTCGCGCAACCTGCCGGCCCGCACCCATGGCGTGCTGGCCGGCCAGGACGTGCTGGTGGTGCCGACCATGCGCGACAAGCTCGAAGCGCAGATCCGCGGCCTTGGCTGCGGCTGGCTGCCGGCACCGATGGCGCAGCCGCATATCGAAAGCGGCGTGCTGCAGGCGCGCGAGACCGTCGAGGTGCGCGCGCCGGGCAACTTCAAGGTGGCCTGGCGCACCAGCAACCGCGGCAAGGCGCTGCAGTGGTGGGCCGGCAAGCTGGAAGACCCGCGCCTGGCGCAGGCGCTGCTGCAGCAACCCGACTTCGCCGGCTGAGGACGGGCTGATGGCAGAGAGGGCTGCAACGGCAGTGCAGAAGAGCGCCGCGGGCGGCTATCGCGGCCGCTTCGCGCCCTCGCCCACCGGGCCGCTGCATATGGGCTCGCTGGTGACCGCGCTGGCCAGCTGGCTGGACGCACGCGCACATGGCGGGCAATGGCTGGTGCGCATCGAGGACATCGACACGCCGCGCTGCGTGCGCGACGCGGACCACGACATCCTGCACACGCTGGCGCGCGTCGGCATGACGCCCGACGAGCCACCGGTGTGGCAGAGCCGGCGCGAACCGCACTATGCCGAGGCGCTGCGCCGGCTCGATGCCGCGGGGCAACTCTACCCGTGCGGCTGCTCGCGCAAGGAGATCGCCGATTCGCTGGTGCATGTGCGCGAGCGACACCAGACCCTGGGCTATCCCGGCACCTGCCGCCACGGCCTGAACGGCAAGCTGCCGCGCGCGTGGCGCGTGCGCGTGCCGGACGGGCCGGCCGCCGTCGTGTGTTTCGACGACCGCTGGCAGGGGCGCCAGTGCCAGAACCTGGAAACCGAGCTGGGCGACTTCGTGCTGCGCCGTGCCGACGGACTATGGGCCTACCAGCTGGCGGTGGTGGTCGACGACGGCCTGCAGGGCATCACGCATATCGTGCGCGGCGCCGACCTGCTCGACTCCACGCCGCGGCAGATCCATCTGCAGCACCTGCTGGGCCTGCCCACGCCGGCGTACCTGCACGTGCCGGTGGTGGTGAACCAGGTCGGCGAGAAGCTCAGCAAGCAGAGCGGCGCTCAGGCGATCGACACCAACGCCCCGCTGGACGCGCTGCGCGAGGCCGGCGCGCACCTGGGACTGTCGCATTCCGCCGGCACGGTCCAGGACTGGCTGGCGCGGGCCACCGACGGCTGGCGCGAGCGGCTCGCTACACCGCCGTTGCCGGCAAAGATCTAGACCCGCCAAAACAAATGGCCCGCGCAGGCGGGCCATTCATCGGAACCACAATCCGTTCAGGACTTGCGCGGCACACCGCCCAGCAAGGCCGCCACCGGCCGCTTGGGCGCCTGGCGGCCGCGCGTGAGCGCCGCGGCGACTTCGTCGGCGGCCTTGGCCTGCGCCACGCTGGCGGGGCTGGGCTCATACGGGCGCGAGAAGAACGGGTCGTCCGAAGCGCGGAAGGCCTGGCGGCTGGCGCCGTGGTCGTGGCGGCGCGGACGGTCTTCGCTGTCGGCGCTGCCGCGCGCGCGGCGCACGTCGCTGCGCTCGCGGCGGCGCTCGCCGTCGGCCAGGCGGGCACGCTCGCCAGTGGGATCGAAGCCCTCCAGCTTGCCGCGCGGGATGCTGCGCTTGATCAGCTTTTCGATATCGGACAGCAGGCGCTCGTCATTGCCCGGCACGTAGATCGACAACGCATCGCCGCTGGCGCCGGCGCGGCCGGTCCGGCCGATGCGATGCACGTAATCCTCGGCGCTGTACGGCACGTCGAAGTTGATCACGCACGGCATGTCCGGGATGTCGAGCCCGCGCGCCGCCACGTCGGTGGCGACCAGCGCATCGATGGTGCCGCTCTTGAAGCCGTCGAGCGTCTGCATGCGCTCGGTCTGGGTCTTGTCGCCATGGATCGCGGCGGCGTTGATGCCTTCGCGCTCCAGATGGCGCGCCAGGCGCGAGCAGCCGATCTTGCTGTTGACGAAGACGATGCACTGGCGCGACATGCCCTGCGCCGCGCGCTGCTTGAGCAAGTGCACCACCGCGGCCTGCTTGTGGCCGTCCTCGACCTGGTACACCGCCTGGCGCACGTTCTCGTTGGTCGAGTTGCTGCGCGCCACTTCGATGGTGACCGGCTGCTTCAGGTAGCTGGAGGCCAGCCGCTTGATTTCCGGCGAGAACGTCGCCGAGAACAGCAGCGTCTGGCGCTGCGCCGGCAGCAGGTTGATGATGCGCTGCAGGTCCGGCAGGAAGCCCATGTCGAGCATGCGGTCGGCTTCGTCCAGCACCAGCATCTGCACCTGCGACAGGTTCACCGACTTCTGCTGCACGTGGTCGAGCAGGCGGCCGGGCGTGGCCACCAGGATCTCGACGCCGCGGCGCAGCGCGTCGGTCTGCGGGTTCATGTCGACGCCGCCGAACACCACCGTGCTGCGCAGGTCGGTGTGCTTGGCATAGCGGGCGACGTTGTCGTAGACCTGGTCGGCCAGCTCGCGCGTGGGGGTCAGCATCAGCGCGCGCACCGGGTGGCGCGCCGGCGAAGCGCTGGCATTGGCCAGCGGCAGCAGGCGCTGGATGATCGGCAGCGCGAAGCCGGCGGTCTTGCCGGTGCCGGTCTGCGCGGCGCCCATCACGTCCTTGCCCAGCAGCACGACCGGAATGGCCTGCGCCTGGATCGGCGTGGGAGAGCTATAGCCCTGCTCGGACAAGGCACGCAGGATGCGCGCGTCGAGGCCGAAGCTGTCGAAGGTCTGCACGGCGGTCGGAACCGCGGTGGTAGGTTCTGGTGCGTTCGTAGTGGTCATGGGTATCGGTATTGGCGGGAGGCGAACCCGGCACAAACGGATACGCGTCTGGAACTCATCTCGCCCTGATCTCGCCCGGCGCCGGCAAGTTTCCGGC
This sequence comes from Cupriavidus sp. WGlv3, assembly GCF_023952475.1. Classification (GTDB taxonomy): domain Bacteria; phylum Pseudomonadota; class Gammaproteobacteria; order Burkholderiales; family Burkholderiaceae; genus Cupriavidus; species Cupriavidus phytorum. The sequence continues at coordinate 432,043 of NZ_JALHRX010000003.1, read as the reverse complement.
GCGGCCCTGCTGGCTACAGCATTTGGCCAAGAGAATCAAAGACTTAGATTTTAGCATCTCTGCCCGTGCAGTGGGCGCTCCGGCACCGCCGTGCGGCGGGCGCGACAAGCCGGCGCCAGGGCGGGCGCACGCGCGCATTGTCAAGACATTGTCATATCGGCCAAGCAAGATGCCGGCGGCGCGGCGGCCATGCCGGACCGCGCGGCTTCCTCACATCGAGACCGACATGGACTTCGAGCTATTTCGCCAGACCTGCCAGCAATTCCTGCGCACCTCCAGCCAGTTCCTTGGACTGGCCGCGGCCGGCCGCCAGGCCGCACTGCCGATGCCGACCCTGCCGGCCAGCCCGCCTCAGGGCCGGCAGCCCGCCTGAACCGCAGCCGGGCCGCCGGCTCGTCATCCGCACGCTCAGTCGCCGCGGATGCCGTTGTCCTGGATCACCTTGCCCCACTTGCTGTAGTCGGCCTTCATACGCGCGGCCAGCTGCTCCGGCGGCATATAGGCGGCCACGGTGCCGGCGCCCAGCATCTTCTGCTGCACGGTCGGATCGGCCAGCGCCTTCTTCAGCTCGGCCGACAAGGTCGCCACCACCTCTTTGGGCGTGCCGGCGGGCGCCAGCAGCCCGCCCCATGCGGTGGCATCGAAGCCCGGGAAGCCCTGCTCGGCCACCGTCTTGACCTCCGGCGTAAAGCTGACACGCTTGTTCGAGCCGACTGCGATCGGGCGCAGCTTGCCGGCCTTGATATGCGGCAGCGCCGCGATCATGTCCGAGAACATCATCGGCACCTGGCCGGCCAGCAGGTCGGAGATGGCAGGCGCGCTGCCCTTGTAGGGCACGTGCTGCACGTCGAAGTTGCCCAGGTTCTTCAGCAGCTCGGTCGACAGGTGGCCGAAGCTGCCGTTGCCGGCGCTGGTGTAGTTGAGCGCGCCCGGCTTGGCCTTGGCCTTGGCGATGTATTGCTGCAGGCTGGTCACGTCCGGCATCGCCTGGGGATTGACCACCATCACGATCGGCAGGTCATAGGCGGCGCCGATCGGCGCGAAATCCTTGAAGATGTCGTAGCCCTTGCGGTTGATCAGGTGCGGAGCCAGCAATGTGGGCGTGGCCAGCACCAGCAGCGTATAGCCATCGGCGGGGCTCTTGGCGACGTTCTCGGCGCCGATGGTGCCGGAGGCGCCGGGACGGTTGTCCACCACCACCGGCTGCTTCAGCGTTTCGCTCATCTTCTGGCCGATGATGCGCGCGGCGGTGTCGGTCGGGCCGCCCGGCGGGAACGGCACCACCAGCCGGATCGGCTTGCTGGGGTAGGTCTCGGCGAAAGCCGGTGCGGCGGCGAGCGGCAGCGTGGCGCTCAGGAGCACGGCGCCGAGGCGGCGCTGGAAGGTACGGCGGCTGGTGTTCTGCATGGTGTGACTGTGTCCTGCGGTGAATCGCGGTGAATCAGAATCGATGCGCGGCCCAGGCCGCGCCGGGATGAAGCGACTGCGGTTGCGTAACGTCATGACAGATCTGGCGTGCCTCCTTGCGAACCGGTCATGGCCGGCCCGTCCGATGGAATGGTTTTGTGGTGCGGCGACCGTTACAGCCGCATGGTGCCGGCCTGGAACAGCCGTGCATCCATCTGGCGCAGGTCGGGCGCCACCGCCACCGGCGTCGCGCACTGGTCGAGCACATCGCGCTGCAGGTCGACGCCGGGAGCGATCTCGACCAGCGTGAGGCGCGCTTCGCCACCCTCGCTGGGGCGCATCTCGAACACCGCGCGTTCGGTGATGTACACCACCGGGATGCCCAGCGACGCCACGTAGGGGCCGTTGAAGCTCAGGTGCGACACCTCCGCCACGATCTTCTTCACGCGGCCTTCGCGCACGATCCGCAGGCTGCCGTCGCCGGCGCGCACTTCCAGCCCGCCCGCCGTCAGCGTGCCCATGAACACCACCGCGCGCGCGCTCTGGGTAATGTTGATGAAGCCGCCGACGCCGGCAATCAGCGCGCCCTCGCCTTCGCCGAACTTGCTGACGTTGACGTTGCCCTCGCCATCGAGTTCGGCCAGGCCGAGGATCGCGAGGTCGATGCCGCCGCCTTCGTAGAAATCGAACTGCGCGGGCTGATCCACCACCGCTTCCGGGTAGGCCGAGGCACCGAAGCTGAGGCCATCCGCGGGCGTGCCGCCGATGGGGCCGGCTTCGACCGTCAGCGTGAAGCCGTCCAGGCCGGCCTGGTGCGCGAGCATCCCCACCGCGGCCGGCATGCCGACCCCCAGGTTGACCACGCGCGGCGCGCGCCGCGCCAGTTCCATCACCGCGCGGCGCTGCACGATGGTGCGCGCATCCAGCGGCCCGGCCTCGGGCGAAGAACGGGCGGCGTCGTCGGCAGCCCCCTCGCCCTGCCACGGCGTCACATAGGCGGGGTTGAAGGCCTCGGCAAAGGTCATCTGGTGGTTGGCAGCGTTGTCGCAGACCACCACGTAGTCGACCAGGATGCCGGGCACGTGGATGGCCTGCAGGATTTCGTGGTGATCGACCACGCTTTCGACCTGCGCGATCACGACGCCACCCGAGTTGTGCGCCGCCTGCGCCAGCGCCAGCAGTTCGTGGTGGAAGGCTTCGCGATGGGTGCTGAGGTTGCCGCGCGCGTCGGCGGCGGTGCAGCGGATCAGCGCGCAGTCGATCGGAAAGCTGGGATAGAACAGGTATTCGTCGCCGCGGAACTCGACCGCATCGACCCAGCACGCCTTGCCTTCGGCGATGGCGCGGCGCGCGCGCTGGTTGACGGCGCCGCCGTGGTAGCGCGCGTCCTGCGCGGTGCGCGGGTCGACAAAGGTGTGCAGGCCGATCTTGGTCATCACGCCGGGCTTGCCGCCGGCGATGGCCCGGTACAGATGGGTCAGCACGCCCTGCGGCAGGTTGTAGCCCTCGCACTGCTCGGCCATGGCCAGCGTGGCCAGCCGCGTGGCCGAGCGCCAGTGGCCGCCAACCACGGTGGCAGTCATGCCGGCATTGCCGAAATGATTCACGCCGCGCGCGCCGCGGTCGCCCTGCCCGGCCGAGTACACCAGCGTCAGGTCGCGCGGCAGGCCACTCTGCAGGAAACGCTGCTCCAGCGCCTCGGTCACGGCCTCGGCGTGGCCGGCGCCGACAAAGCCCGCACTGGCCACGGTCCAGCCATCCTGCACGAGCGCCGCCGCTTCACGCGCGGTGATTACCTTCATTGCTGTCTCCGGTTCTAGTCGTGCCGGCCCGCATCGCTGACGGCACGCTTTCCGTGAATTCGTTTTGCGAACATTTGTTCGGAAAACGCTATGATACGGAGATGCTGCCGGTCGGCGCAAGCCCTCCGCGAAGGCATGACCAGCACGTGCCGGATCGTTCATTTCACCACCGTTCCCTCCAGACGCCCTATGCCGCAAGCCGAAACCGCCAAGAAAGACGAACTGCTGGAATCGCTGAGCAAGGGCCTGGCGTTGCTGCGCCTATTGGGTGCGGGCGCGGAGCGCCTGACCATGCAGGAGGTCGCCGACCAGCTCGACGTGACCCGCGCCGCCGCGCGCCGGCTGCTGCTGACGCTGGAGCACAACGGCTACGTGGCGCAGGACGGCCGCCACTTTGCGCTGACGCCGCGGGTAATGGAGCTGGGCTACGCCTACTTTGCCTCGATGAGCCTGCCGCAGATGGCGCGGCCCTACCTGCAGCAGCTGTGCGAGACCCTGGGCGAAAGCTGCTCGCTGGGCGTGCTCGACGCCGAATCGGTGGTGCTGGTGGCGCGCGAGGAGCCGCGCCAGCTGCTGCGCGTGGACATGGCACTGGGGCGGCGGATGCCGGCCTATGCGCATTCGATGGGCCGGGTGCTGCTGGCCGGCCTGGACGACAGCGTCCTGGAGGCCTACCTGGCGGGCGCGACGCTGCGCAAGCTGACGCCGTTCACGGTCAGCTCGCGCACCACGCTGGCGTGCACGCTGCGCCAGGTGCGCGCCGACGGCTACTGCGTGCTGGTCAGCGAACTGGTCGACGGCTACGCCGGGATCTCGGTGCCGCTGCGCGACCAGGCCGGCAAGGTGGTGGCCGGGCTGGGCTTCAGCATGGTGCTGGGCAGCCGCGACCGGGCCCATCTGGAAGCGCGCTTCCTGGCGCCGCTGCGCGAGGCCGCCGCCCGCATCGAGGCCATCCTGCAGGCGCGCTGAGCCGCGCCCATGTAGAAAAGCCCCGCGTGCCGGGGAGGCAGCGGGGCTCAAACGGTAGCGGGGCAATCGGTTCGACCACCCACGCCGTCGATCTTGGCGCATTGCGCCGACTCGGGCATCCCCCAAATGTGGGCCAATGCATGCGCCGTGGCTGGCAGGCTGCAGCCGCGCCCCGCAAAGCCAGTCAATCATGGCCCTGTCACACGCCGGTAGGAATCCGGGTTTTCGCCGAGCGGGTTTTCGCCAGCTTCCGGCCGGCGACCAGATGCGGTCTACTGGTCTCACATCGACGCCCCTGGCACCGCCCACGCCGGATTGCCACCGCCGATGGTGCTGTAAAACTAGTCCAATGACCGGGAGACAGACCATGGTGACGAAGAAAGAAGAGGCTTTCGTACTGAAGAACCTTCTCGCCCTTGCCGCAGTGGAAACGCTGGGCGGCGCGATCGCACTGGGCATGGTCTTCCACCTGATCTGATACGCCGGCCCGGGCGCGGCCACGCCGGCGCCCGGCCTGATCACGCCTCGACAATCACCTCGAAGCCGCCAAAGATCATCCGCTGCCCGTCGAACGGCATCGGGTCCATGCCTTCCTTCAGCCGCGGGTCTGCCATCGCCGCCTTCATGCCGGTGTCGCGCTGCTCGCGCGACGGCCACAGGATCCACGAGAACACCACCGCTTCATCGTCCTTGCGCTGCACCGCCATCGTGAAGGACGTGACCTTGCCTTCCGGCACATCGTCGCCCCAGCATTCCACCACCTGCAGCGCGCCATGTTCCTTGAACACTGCGGCGGCCTTTTGCGCCACCTCGCGATAGCGGTCGCGATTGGCCTGGGAAACGGCGAGCACGAATCCGTCGATATAGGACATGGGCATCACTCCTGTTCAGGGTAGATCGGTCGCGTCCGCCGGACGCGAATGCATCTGACTACCATAGTCGATCGCCGCGGTCCTTCCCGGACGGAATGGCAGTGACGGGCACCCGCAGGCATCAATGTTCTGTCATCGGCACGTCACCACGCCTTCCTACACTCGCCTGGCTCCGGCTCGCAGCAGCCGCCACCCCAACCAGCCAGGTGACTCCATGCTTCCCCGCAGACTGCCCACCACCCTGGCCGCGATGCTGATCGCGGCGGCCTTGCTCGCCGCCTGCGGCGGCGACGGCGGCCCCACCCTGTCGCCCACTGCAACGCTGGCGCCGAGCGCCCAGCCGGTCAAGCCGGGACAGCCCGGCAAGCCAGACCAGCGGCCCGATCCGGTGATCCGCTGCGCGCCCTGAACCTTCCGCAAGTCCCCACGCCAATTCCGACAAGACCATGGTCTCTCGCCGCAATTTCCTGCAGGCCGCAGCCGGCACCGGCTTCGCCGCCGCCGCGCTGGCCGCGTTTCCGCCCAGCATCCGCAAGGCCCTGGCCATCCCGGCCAACAATGCCACCGGCACCATCCAGGATGTCGAGCACGTGGTGATCCTGATGCAGGAGAACCGTTCCTTCGACCACTACTTCGGCACGCTGCGCGGCGTGCGCGGCTTCGGCGACCGCTTTACCATCCCGCTGCCCGGCGCGCGCCAGGTATGGCAGCAACAGCGCGCCAGCGGCGCGGTGCTGACACCGTACCACCTCGACGGCACCAGCAACAACGCGCAGCGCGCCGCCGGCACCCCGCATGCGTGGCTGGACAGCCAGCAGGCCTGGGACCACGGCCGCATGGCCAATTGGCCGACGTACAAGACCAGCACGTCGATGGGCTACTTCAGGGAGCAGGAGATCCCGTTCCAGTTCGCGCTGGCCAACGCCTTCACGCTGTGCGACGCGTACCACTGCTCGATGCATACCGGCACCGATGCCAACCGCGCCTTCCACCTGACCGGCACCAACGGCCCGACCGCCGCCAACGTCGCCTTCGTCAACAACGAGTGGGACGCGATCGACGGCCTGCCGGCCTCGGCGAACACCGGCTACACCTGGAAGACCTATGCCGAGCGCCTGGAAGACGCGGGCATCAGCTGGATCTGCTACCAGAACATGCCGGACGAATGGGGCGACAACATGCTGGGCGCGTTCCAGCAGTTCCGCCACGCCAACCTGGCGTCGGGCTATCCGGTCTCCAGCGGCGGCGCGCCGGGCGCGCCCTATGCCAACACCGGCCAGCCGCTGCCGTACCACGCCTACGATGCCGCCACCGACAATCCCGGCAACCCGCTGTACAAGGGCGTGGCCAACACCCTGCCAGGCACCCGTCCCGACGAGTATCTCGACGCCTTCCGCCGCGACATCCGCGAAGGCCGGCTGCCGCAGGTGTCGTGGATCAACGCGCCGTCGATCTACTGCGAGCATCCCGGGCCCTCCAGCCCGGTGCAGGGCGCCTGGTTCCTGCAGGAGGTGCTGGATGCGCTGACCGCGGTGCCCGAGGTCTGGAGCAAGACCGTGCTGCTGGTCAACTTCGACGAGAACGACGGGTATTTCGACCACGTGCCCTCGCCCTCGGCGCCGTCGCTGAATCCGGACAAGACCTTCGCCGGCAAGTCGACGCTGAGCGATGCCGAAATGCTGGCCGAGTACTTCAACCAGCCGGCGCCGCCGGGCAGTCGCACCCAGCCCGCGGCGGACGGCCGCGTCTACGGCCCGGGGCCGCGCGTGCCGCTGTACGCGATCTCGCCGTGGAGCCGCGGCGGCTGGGTCAACTCGCAGGTGTTCGACCACACTTCGGTGCTGCGCTTCCTGGAGGCGCGCTTCGGCGTGGCCGAGCCCCATATCAGCCCGTTCCGCCGCGCCGTGTGCGGCGACCTGACCAGCGCCTTCAACTTCAGGACGCCCAACAACGAGGCGCTGCCCACGCTCGGCGGCCGCACCACGCGCAGCGACGCCGACCAGCTGCGCCGCGCGCAGCAGGCCCTGCCCGCGGTGCCGCTGCCCGCCGACATGCAATTGCCGCAGCAGGCCGCCGGCACGCGCCCTTCGCGCGCGCTGCCATATGAGCTGCACACCAGCGCGCGCTGCAGCGCCTTGGGCCAGGTCGAACTGGCGTTCGCCAACACCGGCACGCAGGCCGCGGTGTTCCACGTCTACGACCGCCTCCAGCTGGGACGCATCCCGCGCCGCTATATGGTGGAGGCCGGCAAGTCGCTCAGCGATACCTGGAATGCCTTCCAGGACAATGCCGGACAGTACGACCTGTGGGTGCTCGGCCCGAACGGCTTCCATCGCCATTTCCGCGGCGACACCCGCCGCATCGGCGAGACCGGCATCGCCCCCGAGATCCGCGTCTGCTACGACATTGCCAACGGCGACGTCTATGTCGACCTGATCAACCCCGGCGGCCGCGCCTGCCACTTCCACATCGAGCCGCTGGCCTACCGCAGCGACGGCCCGTGGAAAGCGAGCGTCGGTGCCAACGGCAGCAAGTCGCAGCACTGGCAGCTGGAGCAAAGCGGCCAATGGTATGACTTCGCGGTGACGTGCGACGCCGATCCGGCCTTCTACCGCCGCTTTGCCGGCCGGGTCGAGACCGGCCGGCATACGGTGAGCGATCCGGCCATGGGAACCGCGGCGCAGGGCTGAGGCAGCGGACCCGCGCCGCAGCGCGGGTACTGCGCGGGGTTCAACCGTCCTGCGCCGCGCGCGACCCCGTCGCGCCCGCGACGGCACGCGACGCGCCGGGTTCGGCCAGCGACGACTGCAGCCACTGCGTCCATGCCGGCATCATTGCGGCACTCATTGCCGCGACTTGCGCCGCACAGGTCTTGCCGGCCTCCTGCCAGTCGGTCAGCGCGCGCAGCAGCGCCAGGCCGATGTCGTTGCCATCGCGCGCCTCGCCCACGTCTTCGAGGCAGCGCGCCAGCGCTTCGCGCACGGCATCGTTGTAGCCGGCCCTGGCCTGCGACGCGCGCGCGGCCAGGTCGGCCTCGATGGCATCGAGACCGCGCCACGCGTGCGCGACGCCGGCCAGGTCGAGGCGGTCGCGCTGCGCGCGCCACCATTGCGCTTGCTGTGCGGCGCGTTCTTCGGCATATCGGTTCAGCACGGCCAGCGCCTGGCGCGCCGACGCCCGGGCCGCGGCAGGATCGGCGGCGCTGAAGGGCGACTGCGCGAGCACGGTGGCGGCTTGCAGCTGGCACAGGGTCAGGTCCAGCGCCGTGCGGCTGGCGCTTGCCCATTGGGCTTGCAGGATCGAAAGCATGGCGGATCTCCTTGCGGTGGAGCAGTGGATCGAAGGGGCCGGAGCGGCAGCGCTCACTGCGGCGCGGCGCCGAGCCGGCGGACCATGCGCATGACCGCGGACATCTGCGGCGCCTCGCGCGAGAAGAAGTCCGGCTGGGCCGGGTCGTCGCTGGTATAGCCCCAGAAGTCCCAGCACCCGAGCGGGTTATGGCGCGACGCGCCGACCTGCGGGAACAGCACCACGATGCGGTTGGCCTCGGCACTCTCCAGGTAGCCGGCGCCGCGCACGAAGCGTTCGCCGATGGTGCCCGCGCCCTGCAGGCAGCCATGGAAGGCCACGTGCACGCGGCAAGCCGCAGCACCGCCGTCGTTGCCACCCGCGCCGCACTCGCGCGGCACGTAGGCATAACCGCTGTCGGCAAGCAGCGCCTTGCCGCCGGGATCGAACGCGCGCTGGTCAAAGCGCAGCAACTCACCCGACGGCCGTGCCGCCGGCTTCAGCGCGCCATAGATCCACTGCAGGATCTGCCGCGCCTGCTCGAGTCCGCAGTTGTTGATGTAGGGCGACGCGCTGACCGCGCAGGCGGCGTCGCCCGCCTGGCTGGTGATGAAGGCATGTCCGGCCGCGACATCGGCCACGTACTGCAGCTGCGAAGCCGGCGCACCGGCCAGGGTATAGAACCGCCCCACCTGCGCGGCGACGCGTGGCAGCACGGTCTGGTCGCGCGTGCCGGAAAACACGTAGACGCGCTGCCGCGCGAGGTTCTGCAACGGATCGATGCGGCCATCGCGGGCAAAGGTGCGCGCCGCGTCCAGCGCCGCCTGCGCATCGGGGCCGGTAGCGCCGACCGGCTGCATGCACTGGGTCGCAGCGGCGGTGGCGGGCGGCGTGGGGGCGAACAGGCCGGCGCAGTAGAACGGTCCGCCCGCGACCACGCCGGCGCCGACCATGGTGCCGGAATACGCAACGTGGAACTGCGTGGCCATGAACGCACCGGACGACAGCCCCGACACCGAGGTCTGCGCCAGGTCCGCGCCCAGCGCGGGCAGCGCCTGCGCGGCGACGCCCCCGCTGACGCCGAGCGCGCACGCTGCGGCAAGTGCCCGGTAGCGGGCGGTTGGCTTGCATCGAATCATGATGGCTCCAGCACGGCGACAGGAATCGGAGCGCCGCGCGGATCGCAGCGGGCAGCACGCTGGTCGCCATGCGGCGGCTGCATGGACCATTGTCGGGAGCCACCGCCACGCCGGGCCATTGGGCAAATGCGGTAGCGCGCCACACTGCCACGCACCCGCTATGCATCGCAGGCATGTTGCTGCGGCAACTCCAGCCATCCCTGCTGCACGCTCAGAAACAGCAGGGCGCAGACATTGCTGGCGCCCGCCTTCTGCAGCAGCCGGGCCCGGTGCGTGCGCGCGGTCTGGTCGCTGATGCCGAGCGCGCGCGCGATTTCCTTGTCGCTCAGGCCGCGCCCGAGCCATTCCAGATATTCGCGCTCGCGTTGCGAGAATGGATTATCCGCGGCTGCCGGCCCGCTTTTTTAAACGGCTCATGCTGGCGCGCGAGATAGTACAGGGTCAATTGCGAGGATTTTCGCAATTGCATTTTCGCGAGCAGATGCTCACGGTGCTTGCGCGCCGTGGATACGGAAAATGCGAGACGTGCGGCGATCTCGCGATCGCTCATGCCGCGGGCAATAAAGGCGAGCACCGTCTCTTCCCGAGTGGTGAGGTTCATGCGGAAGACTCCATGCGATGGAACGAGTGGTTCCGTCGCAGGAGCGGCAGCCGCGCGTCAATCTGTGCATCAGTGCATCACAGGACCCTTCGTGCAAGGCTAGTGCGGACCTACGAGCGGAACCGGGGACAGCCCGGTCGGGCTCCAGATCACTGCTTTTGTTTTCGATCTCTTGCGGTGTTGCGCCGGCATGGGAGTTCGCACTTCCCGACAGTGCGATCCGGAATATCCGGATGCCGGCAGCAGAGGCGAATTCTAGGTGCTGGCTTTTATATTTAAAAGCCAATTCATGCTGCGCGATTTTTAATTCTGATTGTTGCCCGGCATTATCCACTGCCAATACCGCATTTGCCCAATGGCGGGGGCACAGGCCGAAAACCAAGAATGATTCCACCTGTCCCGGAGCCGCGCCGATGCGCGGCAACGCGGCAGGCGCGGAGATCGGGCCAGGCATGCGCGGCCCGCCGCCCTTGCTTCCTTAATCCACGCAGTTATTCAAAGGAGTCGTCATGACCTACCCCATCCACGCCGCCGTCCTGGCGCCGCAAGGTGTACTCGGCAATCTCGTCAGCGGTATCGGCAGCCTGCTGCCGTTCGCCGCGCAGCCGATGCTGGTGCCCCAAAGCGCGATGACCGACGCGGTCGCGCCGGCGGTGCGAGACGGCGTGCAGGCCGTGGTCACGCACTATGTGCACCCGGTGATCGGCCATGCGGCCGGCGCCGCCGCCGGCGCGCTGGCCCAGCATATTCCGTTCCCCGAGCCCGGGCATACCGGCCCGATCGGCACCGCGATCTCGACGCATGCGCCGGGATTCATCCAGGCGGCCGGCACCGCCGCGGGCTATCCGACCATCGCCATCCATGGCGCCAACATCGTTCGGGAAGGCGCGCGCTACCTGCCGTTCTCGGCCATGCCCGCGGTCACGCTGGCACCCCAGGGCGTGTTCGGCTCGCTGATCGGCGCCGTGGCACCGACCCTTGGCCATGCCGTCGGCGGCCTGCTGGGCAATGCCAACGTGGGCCAGCAGATCGGCACCGTGGCCGGCCACCTCGGCGGCCTGCTGCCGTTCTCGGCGCAACCCCAGGCTGCGCTGGCCCCGCAGGGCGTGTTCGGCTCGCTGATCGGCGCGGTGGCGCCGACCCTGGGCCATGCCGTCGGCGGCCTGCTCGGCAATGCCAACGTGGGCCAGCAGATCGGCACCGTGGCCGGCCATCTCGGCGGCCTGCTGCCGTTCTCGGCGCAGCCGCAAGTGGTCTATGCCTGAAGGCGCATGACGTCCCGGGCATGACCGTGGCGCCCGACGGCGCCGCCGCGGGCCGGCATACGCGCCGGCCCGCCCGAATCGATGCGCGCGCCGCCTGGCGCCGCGGTGGAGATAGCAAATGGAACGAGACAAGAAAGGCGAGGCCACGCGCGCCGGCGCGGACCGTGCCACCACTACCGGTGCGGGCAACCGCGAGGCCGTGGCGCTGGACGCCGGCCGCAAGCAATACCTGATCGCGCCGCGGCGTCATGCACTGGCCCGTCAGGCGGGCGTGGCGCCGATGTCGGCTAGCGAACTGCACAGCACGGTGACGCAGCTGCCCGGCGTTGAAGTGGTGCATGTGGTCGAAGGCCACAAGAACACGCACCTGCACTCGGTGCGGCCCGACGAGGCCGCCCACACCTATGTGGTCAAGCTCGATGCCGCGCACGCGCAGATGCTGCAGGCCACCGCGCCGCCGCACATGATCGTCGAGGAAGACCATCCGCTCGGCTATGGCCGCAAGGCCGAACTCGAGACCTCCGACCGGCTGCATCCGCAGTCGGCGTTCGACGGCCCGGTGTCGCGCGAAGTGCTGGTGCGGGTGCTGGGCACCGGCGACACGCCGCTGCCGGGCGTGGCGATCACGCTGGCGGGCGATGGCTTTCCGGCAACCGCCACCACCGACGCCAGCGGCGAAGCGACGCTGACGCTGGTGCAGCAGCAGCCCGGGCCGGCGCGCTCGCTGTTCGTGCGGCCGCTGAGCGGCTACTGGAACAAGTATTTGCTGTCGCCCAATGTGGTGTCGGGCCAGCCCAACGTGATACGCGTGACGCCGTTGTCGCAGCCGAATCCGGACGTGCCGCCGCACGGCCGCTTCGGCTGGGGCCAGCGGCTGATGGGGCTGGACCGGCTCACGCGCAGCTTCGGCGGCCGCGGCGTGCGCATCGCGGTGGTCGATTCGGGCGCCGATGCCGCGCACCCGCTGCTGGCGCATATCCGCCATGGCATGGACCTGACCGGCACCGGCGTCGACGCCGGCACCAACGCCAGCGACACCTGGCGCCTCGACACCATCGGCCACGGCTCGCACTGCGCCGGCGTGATCGGCGCGCGGCCGCAGCCGGGCGCGCCGGCGTCCGCCAGTGCCGAGGCCCAGGCCACCATGCTCGGCTTCGCACCAGAGGCGGAAATGCATGCGCTCAAGATCTTTCCGGGCGGGCAGTTCAGCACGCTGCTGCGCGCGCTCGACTACTGCATCGACCACGACGTCGACGTGGTCAACCTGAGCCTGGGCGCGCCCCAGCCCTCGCAGGCGGTCGAGCAGAAGCTGATCGAAGCCGTGCACAGCGGCGTGGCCTGCATCGTCGCTGCCGGCAACTCGGGCGGGCCGGTGCAGTACCCGGCGGCCTCCGCCTCGGTGCTGGCGGTCTCGGCGCTGGGCCTGCAGAGCGAACTGCCGCACGACGTGTGGGAACGAACCCAGGTGGTGCAGCATGCGGCCACGCGCGCCGGACTGTTCGCGCCGACGTTCTCGTGTTTCGGCCCGCAGATCGCGGTGTGCGGCCCGGGCGTGGGCATCATCTCGACCGTGCCGGGCGCCGCGTTCATGCCGGACTCCGGCACCTCGATGGCCGCACCGCATATCGCCGGGCTGGCCGCGCTGCTGCTGTCCGATCCGCAGCTGGCGGCGTGGATGGGTCCGCGCGGACCGCGCCGCGTCGCGGCGCTGTTCCAGCTGATCCGCGCCATCAGTTCGCCGATCGTTGCGCACGACCCGGAGAACCGCTTCGGCGGCGGCCTGCCGCAGTTGCAGAACCTGCAGCGCCTGCTGGGCCGGCCGCAGTAGCACGCGCCTCCCGCCGCGCGGGAAACAACGCGGCCCGGGCCACCGGGCCGCCCTCCTTCTTCCACAGATCATGCGCACGCTAGACTTCACCGCCGCGCCGTTACGGCGCGCCGCTGCCGCGGCTGCCGACACCGTCGCGGCACCGCCCCGGCTTGCCGCGGCGACGGCTGGCCCGTTGCCGCTCGATGGCCAGCTGCGCCGCGAATGCGAGGCCATGGCCAGCCATGCGCTGCGGCTCGGCATCGCGATGCCGGCCGGCTGGACCATGCTGCTCGGCAGCGATCACGAAGCGGCCGCGGCACCGCCGGCTTCGTCGCAGCAGCAAGCCGGAACGGGCCTTGCCGCGCAGCAGCTCGCACAACTCCACCAGGAGCTGGCCCGCGCCATCGCGCCCGCCACGCCGCAATGCATCACGCTGCTTGACGATGAGCGCCGCCGCGCGCATCCGCTGGCCTGCCTGGGGCCCGTGCCGCTGGTGCGCGCATTGACCGGCACCGCGGTGTGCTGCCTGCTGGCGGTGGTGCTGACCGGCTTGCCGGCCGAGGTGTCGATGGAGAACATGCGCGCCGGCATCCTGGCCTCGTCGGGCCGCACGCTGCTGTTCAACATGCTGTTCCTGCTGTTCTGCGCCGGGCTGGGGGCCTCGTTTGCCTCGCTGTTCCAGGTGCACGGCTACATCGCCCGGGGTACCTATGACCCCAAGTACGACGCCGCCTACGCCGCGCAACTGATCCTTGGCATCATGTCCGGGCTGATCCTGGTCGAGATGCTGCCGCCGCAGTTGTTCGATTCGGCCGGCATGCGCAGCTTCGGCAAGCCGGCCTTGTCGATGCTGGGCGGCTTCTCCGCCACCGCGGTGCATCGCCTGCTGCAGCGCATCGTCGAGATCGTCGAGACCGCGGTGCGTGGCAGCACGCCGCGCGAGCCGCGCAAGGAGTAGCGCCATGCTGTTCCTCTACAGCCTGCCCAGCACCGGCATGGCCGCCATCGTGGTCACGGCCATCGTCGCGGTGGTGCTGGCCGGCTATGCGGTCGCGCGCCGCTTCGCGCTGATCGAGCTCGATGCCGAGCAGCGCGCAATGGCGGTGTCGATGGTCTCGATCATCACCACCATCAACTCGCTGCTGGTCGCCTTTGCCGCGATCAACGTCTGGGACACCTACAACGCCGCCGACCGCACCGTCGCCGCGGAAGCCACCGCCGCGGGCGAACTCGCGCGCGACCTGGCCGCATTCGACAGCAGCGCCGCCGATGCCGCCGCGGCGGCATTGCGCACCTACCTGGTGATGGTGGTGCACGAGGAATGGCCGCGCATGCAACGCCTGGGCAAACCCGATGCGCACACCGAACAGCGCTTTGACGCGATGTTCGACCTCGCCAACCGGATCCGTCCGCTCGACAGCCGCCAGACCGTGCTGCTCGGGGAGGTGCTGATGCGCGTCAACGAGATGGTCAAGTACCGCCAGCAACGGATCCTGACGCTGCACGCCGCGATGCCGAACACCTTGTGGGGCGTGATCCTGATTGTCAGCGCCCTGTCGTTCGCGTTGCTGTACGTGCTGCCGGCAACGCCCTTCAACCTGGCGCTGATCACCGCGTGGGCCATCACCATCGGCCTGGCGTTCTTCTTCCTGCTGGCGGTCGACCGGCCCTTTGCGGGCGAATTCAGCGTCAGCGCCGACCCGCTGCAGCACACCATCGACACCCTGGTGGCCAACGGCACGTGGCCGGAGTCGCAACCGGCGTCACAGCCGATGCCATATCCAGCGCCATAACGGCACGCCGCAACGGCCGCCATCACAACAAGGAAACACAACATGCAGATGACCCCGGAACAATTCCGCGCCGCCACCGGATTGAGCGAGCCGCAATGCGCGCGCTGGTTCCCGCGCCTGTGCGAAGCGATGCAGGCGTACGACATCACCGGCGCGGCCCGCATCGCCGCGTTCCTGGCGCAGACCGGGCATGAGTCGCTGGGCTACCAGTTCACGCACGAGTTGTGGGGGCCGACGCCGGCGCAGGCGCTGTACGAGCCGCCGTCGCGCAAGGCCATGGCGCTCGGCAATGTGCGGGCCGGTGACGGCAAGCGCTTCCGCGGCCGAGGGCTGATCCAGATCACCGGCCGCGCCAACTACGCGGCGTGCGGGGCCGCGCTCGGCGCCGACCTGAGCGCCACGCCCGAACTGCTGGAACAGGACGCCTGGGCCGCGCGCTCGGCGGCATGGTGGTGGCGCACGCACGGCTGCAACGCACTCGCCGACAGCGGCGACTTCATCGCGCTGACGCGGCGCATCAACGGTGGCACCAACGGACTGGAAGACCGCCTGCGCCGCTGGAAGGTCGCGACAGCGGCGCTGGCCTGAGTGCGGCACCATGAAAAAAGGGGCTACGGCATTTACCGTAACCCCATTTTACTGCATTGGTGGGCCTCCCGTGAGTCGAACACGGCACCAACGGATTATGAGTCCGCTGCTCTAACCAGGCATGAGCTAGAGGCCCTTGGAAGCGGTTAGTTGCCTTCCAGGAAACTCTTCAGCTTGTCCGAGCGGCTCGGGTGGCGCAGCTTGCGCAGTGCCTTGGCCTCGATCTGGCGGATCCGTTCACGCGTGACGTCGAACTGCTTGCCGACCTCTTCCAGCGTGTGGTCGGTGCTCATTTCGATGCCGAAGCGCATGCGCAGCACCTTGGCTTCGCGCGGCGTGAGCGAGTCCAGCACGTCCTTGACGACGTCGCGCATGGAGCCGTGCAGCGCCGCTTCGGCCGGGGCCAGCGTGTTGGTGTCCTCGATGAAGTCGCCCAGATGGGAGTCGTCGTCGTCACCGATCGGCGTTTCCATGGAGATCGGTTCCTTGGCGATCTTCATGATCTTGCGGATCTTGTCTTCCGGCATCTCCATCTTCTCGGCCAGCGTTGCCGGATCCGGCTCGTTGCCGGTTTCCTGCAGGATCTGGCGCGAGATGCGGTTCATCTTGTTGATGGTCTCGATCATGTGCACCGGGATGCGGATGGTGCGCGCCTGGTCGGCGATCGAGCGCGTGATGGCCTGGCGGATCCACCACGTGGCGTAGGTCGAGAACTTGTAGCCGCGGCGGTATTCGAACTTGTCCACCGCCTTCATCAGGCCGATGTTGCCTTCCTGGATCAGGTCGAGGAACTGCAGGCCGCGGTTGGTGTACTTCTTGGCGATCGAGATCACCAGGCGCAGGTTGGCCTCGGTCATCTCGCGCTTGGCTTCGCGCGCGCGGCGCTCGCCTTCCGACATCTTGCGGTTGACGTCCTTCAGTTCCTTCAGCGGCAGCACCACGCGCGCCTGCAGGTCGATCAGCTTCTGCTGCAGCTCGTGCACGGCCGGCACGTTGCGCTCGACGATGATGCTGTAGCCCTTGCCGTCGGCCACCACGGTGTGGATCCACTCGAGGTTGGTCTCGTTGCCCGGGAAGCGGGCGACGAAGTCCGAGCGCGGCATGCCGCACTTGTCGACCACGATGTTCAGGATGGCACGCTCGAGCTTGCGCACTTCGTCGACCTGGCCGCGCAGCGTGTCGCACAGGCGCTCGACGTTGCGGGCGGTGAAGCGGATGCCCATCAGCTCGGCCTGGATCGCTTCCTGCGCCTTGACGTAGGGCTTGGACTTGTAGCCTTCCTTCTCGAACGCACGACGCATCTTGTCGAACTGCTCGGCGATCACGCGGAATTTCTCCAGCGCGTTCTGCTTCAGCTCTTCCAGCTGGCGCGCGGACGCGCCGGCGCCGGCGCCGCCTTCGTCGTCATCGTCCTCGTCGCCTTCTTCTTCGTCGTCGGACTCGAGGTCCTCGTCGTCGGCGGCGGCGGCCGGGGCCGACGGCGCTTCAGGGGTTTCGTCGGCGTTCGGGTCGATCAGGCCGTCGACGAACTCGTCGATCTTGATCTCGTCGTTGGCGACGCGCTCGGCATGGGCCAGGATCTCGGAGATGGTGACCGGGCACGCCGAGATCGCCATCACCATGTCCTTCAGGCCGGCCTCGATGCGCTTGGCGATCTCGATTTCGCCTTCGCGCGTCAGCAGCTCGACCGTGCCCATCTCGCGCATGTACATGCGCACCGGGTCGGTGGTGCGGCCGAACTCGGAGTCCACCGTGGACAGGGCCGCCTCGGCCTCTTCCTCGGCTTCTTCCTCGCTGGTGGCGGACGGGGCGTTGTCGTTGAGCAGCAGCGTCTCGGCATCCGGCGCCTGTTCATAGACCGCGATGCCGATGTCGTTCAGCGTGGCGACCAGCGTGTCGATCGTTTCCGAATCGACCATGTCGTCCGGCAGGTGATCGTTGATTTCCGCGTAGGTCAGGTAGCCGCGCGACTTGCCCAGCTTGATCAGCGCCTTGAGCTTCTGGCGACGCAGCTCGAGCTCTTCCTCGGTGCCTTGCTGGGTCGAGGCGAACTCCTTGAGCAGGGCCTTTTCCTTGGCCTTGCGGTCCTTGGCCTTCTGCTTTTCGGTCTTCGGCGCCGCCGGTGTTGCCGCCGGGCGCGTATCGTTCTCGTAAAACTCTTCAGTCACGTCGTCTGTTGTGCTGTCGTCGTGCTGCATCTCGGCCTTGGGCTTGCGGCCACGCTTTTTCGGCTCCGGCTTGATTGCCGGCGCAGCGGGACGCTCGGATGCAACGGATGCAGGTGTCGCGGCACGCGCCTTGGTTGCCGTCGCGGCCGCGCCTTGCTTGGCGCCTCCGCTCTTGGCGCCGGCGGCTGCCGCTCGCTTGCTCTCGACTTCGGTATTCTGCTGTTTCGCCACGGTGATACTCTTGCCTTTCACTGGTGCAGATGCTGCTGCAGATGCGGCGACCTTGCCGCTCGTACTGGCGCTCTTGCCGCTCTCGCGTGCCGAAGTCGAGGCCTTTGTCTTTTCGGATGTGCGGGTTCTGGTGGGAGTCGTCACGGCGGGCGCTTGCGCGCGACGCACGGACTTTGATGGCGCAGACCGGGCTGGCGTCTTGACGGTCGCGGTCGATGTCTTCGCCGCCGTGGTTTTCACAGACGCCTTGCCGCTCCCTGATTGGGGAGCTTTAGAGGTAACCCTTTCGGTTGCTTTGGCCTTTGCCATTGGCACGCTCACTTTCACCAGAACTGGAGAGAAAGATTTCGCAATCCAAACCGGCTATTGTAGCACGCCACACATAGCCAGCTCCCTGTCAGGTGAGGTTTTCACCTGAAAAATCAAGGCTTAAGCTCGGCACAGCCGGGCCCGGTCCCTGATCCACTGCTTGTCCAACGCTTGCTGCCGCCTCCCGGTTGAAGGCCAGGGCGCCCGCCGGCGCCTCAGCCCAGTTGCCGCCGCCGGTGGATTTCACCCACCAGCCAGCGCATGCGCTGCTTGGCCGCCTCGTCGGCCGTGCCGGCGACCACCTCCGCCTGCAGGCTGTCGAGTTCGCGCCGCAGCGGCTCGGCCAGCAGCTTGGTGATGGCCGCATCGAATTCCTGTGTTGCAGGTGCCTCTTCAATCTCTTCGCGCAATACCGCCGTGCGCGCCGCGGCATAGACCTCGGCATACGGCGACTGGGCCAAATGCTCGCTGAAGGCCGCGAAATTCACTTCGCCCTGGACGCCGTCGCACGCGCTGACCAGGTGCGCCAGCACTTCGCTGTCGCCACCCTCGCCTTCCAGCAGCAACGCCCGCGCATCCTCGTCCAGCCGTGCCGACAGCGTCGGGTAGCACATCAGCAACTGGATCACCCGCTGCTCCAGCCCGGTCGGGGCCTGGCGGCGCGCGCGCGGGCGCGGCTGGGCGAAGCGCCCGACCCGTGCCGGATCACTGCGCAGGCCGCAGATCGCCTCGATCTCGGCGGGTGTCGTACCAGTGGCATCGGCAAGTTCGCGCACGATCTGCAGCCGCAGCCCGCCCGCCGGCATCGCCTGCAGCAGCGGCTTGGCCTCGTACTGGGCGCGGGCGCGGCCCTCGGGCTGGCGCAGGTCCAGTTCCTCGGTCACCGACTGCAGCAGGAAGCGCGACAGCGGCATGGCATTGCGCACCTGCGCGGCGAAGGCTTCGGTGCCCTCTTCGCGCACATAGCTGTCGGGGTCGTGCTCGGCCGGCAGGAACAGGAAGCGGATGGTCTTGTTGTCGGCCACGTGCGGCAGGCAGGCTTCGAGCGCCCGCCTGGCGGCGCGCCGGCCCGCCGAATCGCCGTCGAACGAGAACACCACCGCGTCGGTCTGGCGCAGCAGCTTCTGCACGTGCACGGGCGTGCACGCCGTGCCCAGGGTGGCGACGGCGTTGGCAAAACCGAGCTGGGCCAATGCCACGACGTCCATATACCCTTCGACCACCAGCACATAGCCGGTTTCCCGGATCGCATGGCGGGCCTCGAACAAGCCATACAGCTCGGTGCCCTTGCTGAACAGCGGGGTCTCAGGGGAGTTCAGGTACTTGGGCTCGCCCTGCCCCATGACGCGGCCGCCGAAGCCGATCACCGCCCCCTTGGTGTTGCGGATCGGGAACATGATGCGGTCGCGGAAGCGGTCGTAGCGCCGCGGCTTGCCATCCGCATCGCGCTTGTCGCTTTCGATCAGCAGGCCGGCCTCGACCAGCGGCGCAGCCACGTTGTCGTCGCGGTAGCTGCCGAACACCGCTTCCAGGCCCTGCCAGTCGTCGGGCGCATAGCCAAGGCCGAACTGGCCGGCGATCTCGCCGGTCAGCCCCCGCCCCTTCAGGTACTGGATCGCCTGCGGCGCGCCGCGCAGCTGGCGGCGGTAGAAATCGGTGGCGCGCGTCATGGCGTCGGACAGCGCCACCGAGCGCGCCTGCTGCTCGGCGCGCTGGCCGGGGGGCAGGCGGTCGCGCTCTTCGGGCACGGTCATGCCGACCGACTGGGCCAGCTCGCGCACCGCCTCGGGATAGGACTGGCCGGAAAACTCCATCATGAAGCCGATGGCCGAGCCATGGGCGCCGCAGCCAAAGCAGTGGTAGAACTGCTTGGTCGGCGACACCGTGAACGACGGGGATTTCTCGTTATGGAACGGGCACAGACCCATGAAATTGGCGCCGCCCTTCTTCAGCTGCACATACTTGCCCACCACATCGACAATGTCGACACGGTTGAGCAGGTCCTGAATAAAGGATTGCGGAATCACCCGACTGACCGTCCTGAGGCTTGGCCGTCCCACGGCGGGCGGCCCTTTTTGGAATGCGTGACCGGTGCGGCGCCCGGCTGCTATCGGAATATTGTAGTGCAGCGCGGAACGGCCGCCCGGATTGCTTCACATCTGCGCGCAACTCCGGTGATTTACACCGAGCTTGCCCGCATCGCGCTTACAACCGATTAAATCAGTATTTACTTTGGTGCAAGCGCGGCCTTGACCAGGGCTGATACGGCGGTCATGTCGGCACGGCCGGCCAGCTTGCCCTTGAGCACGCCCATGACCTTGCCCATGTCTTGCGGGCCGGCAGCGCCGGTGTCGGCTACGGCCTGCTGCACCTCGGCGGCCACCTCCTCGTCCGACAGCGCGGCGGGCATGTAGACCTTCAGCACCTCGACCTCGGCCAGTTCCTTGTCGGCGAGGTCGTTGCGGCCGGCCTGCTGGAACTGCGCGATCGAGTCCTTGCGCTGCTTGATCAGCTTTTCGACTACCGCCAGCACGGCGGTATCGTCCAGTTCCACGCGCTCGTCGACTTCGCGCTGCTTGATCGCCGCCAGCAGCAAGCGGATGGTGCCAAGGCGCTCGGTCTCGCGGGCGCGCATGGCGGTCTTCATGTCTTCGCTGATACGGGCTTTGAGGGACATCGTGATCTTCCAGAAAGTGGGCAGGCACTTACACATGGCGGCGGATGCCGCTCCTGCAAGGCCCATAACGCAAAAACCCGCCGAGCATACGCCACAGCGGGTCAGGGGCAAGCGCGAAGCCGGTGTCAGTACAGCTTCTTCGGCAGCATCTGGCTGCGGATGCGCTTGTAATGGCGCTTCTCTGCGGCAGCCTTCTTGCGCTTGCGCGCGGCGGTGGGTTTTTCGTAAAACTCGCGGGCCCGCAGTTCCGGGAGCAGGCCGTTCTTCTCGATGGTGCGCTTGAAACGGCGCAGGGCAACTTCAAAAGGCTCGTTTTCCTTGAGGCGGATCGTAGTCATTTGGCCGGAAAATGAAAGTATTTTCGGGATGGCGGCGTTACGAAGTTGTGGATTGTAGCACCAACAATCCGGCGCGGAAGTGGCGTGCAACTGGCGTGCCGCGTGTGATTCATACGGCACAAATACAGCTTGACTCAAGCTGCCGATTGCCCGGCGCGGGCCTGCCGTACCGCCTCCGCCGCGGCCTGCCCCGCCGCCACCGCGGAGGCCCAGGCCCACTGGAAGTTGTAGCCCCCGAGCCACCCGGTCACGTCAACCACTTCGCCAATGAAATACAGACCCGGCACGTCGCGCGCCATCATGGTGGTCGACGATAGCCCCCGGGTGTCGACCCCGCCCAGCGTGACCTCGGCCTTGCGATAGCCCTCGGTGCCGGACGGCACGATGCGCCAGTCGTTGAGCGTAGCGCCCAGCTTGCGCAAGGCCTTGTCGGTCACGTCATGCAGCGGCATCGTCGCCGCGACGCCCGCGGCCGCGCACCATGCGTCGGCCAGCCGCGACGGCAGCCGTTGCGCCAGCAGGTTGCCCAGGTGCTTGCGGCTGCCGGCCTTCTGCTCCAGCAGCCACTCGGCGGCGTCCTCGCCATCGAACAGGTCGATCGCGACCGGCGTGCCGGGATGCCAGTAGCTGGAGATCTGCAGCACCGCCGGGCCCGACAGGCCGCGGTGCGTCCACAGCAGGTCCTCGCGGAACGCGCCCGCGGCCTTGCCGCTGCCGGTGGCGATATCGACTTCCAGCGAGACCCCCGCCAGCGGCACGAACGGCGCCCAGTCCTTGCCGTCGAAGGTCAAGGGCACCAGCGCCGGCCGGGTCTCGACGATGCCCAGCCCGAACTGCCGGGCGATACGGTAGCCGAAGTCGCTGGCGCCGATCTTGGGGATCGACAGGCCGCCGGTGGCCACCACCAACGCCCCCGCCCGCACCGTGCCCGCGGCGGTCAGCAGCAGGAAGTCATCATCCTCGCGCCGGATTTCCGCCACCGCGCAGCCGGTCTGCCAGCGCACCTGACCCGCGTCGCACTCGGCGCGCAGCATGGCGATCACGTCCTCGGCGCTGTCGTTGCAGAACAGCTGGCCGCGGTGCTTCTCGTGCCAGTCGATGCCATGGCGGCGCATCAGCGCCAGGAAATCCTGCGGCGTGTAGCGGGCCAGCGCCGAGCGGCAGAAGTGCGGATTGGACGACAGGTAATTGGCGGGCCCGGCCTGCAGGTTGGTGAAATTGCAGCGGCCGCCGCCCGAGATGCGGATCTTCTCGGCAAGCCGGGTGGCATGGTCGATCAGCACCACGCGCGCGCCGTTCTGTCCCGCCACCGCGGCGCACATCATGCCCGCGGCGCCGGCGCCCAGTACCGCCACGTCATACCGGCCGGTCCGGGCCTGGGCTGCCCCGCTCATTGCACGCCTCGCGAATCCATGTGTCTTGCCACCGCCTGAGAAAGGGCAGATTGTAGCGAAAAGCGCGCCACGCGCCGCTGTGCTACCCTGCGCGCTTCCCGCAAACCCTTGTTCCGACGGCTGCTTCCCTGACCGGAGACGGCCTCATGCCTCCCATGCTTGTCCTCGGCATCGAATCTTCCTGCGACGAAACCGGCCTCGCCCTCTATGACACCGGCGCCGGCCTGCTTGCGCACGCGCTGCACTCGCAGATCGCCATGCACCGCGACTACGGCGGCGTGGTCCCCGAGCTGGCCTCGCGCGACCATATCCGCCGCGTGCTGCCGCTGCTGGAGCAGGTGCTGGCCGACGCCGGCCGCACCCGCCAGGACATCGATGCCATTGCCTTCACCCAGGGCCCCGGGCTGGCCGGCGCCCTGCTGGTCGGCGCCTCGATAGCCAATGCGCTGGGCTTCGCGCTGAACGTGCCGATGGTGGGCGTGCACCACCTGGAAGGCCACCTGCTGTCGCCGCTGCTGACGCGCGAGCCGCCGCCGTTCCCGTTCGTGGCGCTGCTGGTATCGGGCGGGCATACGCAGCTGATGGAAGTGCGCGGCATCGGCGACTACACACTGCTCGGCGAAACCCTCGACGATGCCGCCGGCGAAGCGTTCGACAAGACCGCCAAGCTGCTCGGCCTGGGCTATCCGGGCGGGCCGGAAGTGTCGCGCCTGGCCGAGTTCGGGGTGCCCGGCGCGTTCGAGCTGCCGCGGCCGATGCTGCATTCGGGCAACCTGGATTTCTCCTTCGCCGGCCTGAAGACCGCGGTGCTGACGCAAACCCGCAAGCTGGCCAATACCTGCGAGCAGGACCGCGCCAACCTCGCGCGCGCCTTTGTCGATGCGATCGTCGACGTGCTGGCGGCCAAGTCGATGGCGGCGCTCAAGCAAACCGGACACAAGCGGCTGGTGGTGGCCGGCGGCGTCGGCGCCAACCGGCAGTTGCGCGAACGACTGGACCAGCTTGGCAGGCAGCGCAAGCTCGAGGTCTACTACCCTGACCTGGCGTTCTGCACCGACAACGGCGCGATGATCGCGTTTGCGGGCGCGATGCGGCTGCAGGCCGCTCCCGAACTGGCGCGGCATGAATACGGTTATGGCGTGACGCCGCGCTGGGATCTGGCGGATATCCGGTTGCCATCGGCCGCCTGAGCTTGCCACGACACCACGCTAAGGCTCGCAAGCAACAAAAAAGCCACCAAATTTTGGTGGCTTTTTCCATGACAGCGACGGACACAATCAGCCGGCGCGCTTGTCCCGCTCGATCACCGCATACGCGCTGTGGTTGTGGATCGACTCGAAGTTCTCCGCCTCCAGCACATAGGCCACGATGCGCTCGTCCGCATTGAGCCGCATGGCGATATCGCGCACCAGGTCCTCGACGAACTTGGGGTTCTCGTAAGCACGCTCGGTGACGAACTTTTCGTCGGGCCGCTTGAGCAGCCCCCACAGCTCGCACGACGCCTCTTCCTCGGCCATGCGCACCAGCGCTTCCACCGGCAGCTCGCCCGCCAGCTCGACGTTCATGGTGATATGCGAGCGCTGGTTGTGCGCGCCGTATTGCGAGATCTTCTTCGAGCACGGGCACAGGCTGGTCACCGGCACCAGCGCCTTCAGGAACACCCGCGTGGCGCCGTTGCGCACTTCGCCGGTCAGCGTGACCTCGTAGTCCAGCAGCGACTCCACGCCCGACACCGGCGCGATCTTGCTGATGAAGTACGGGAACGTGACCTCGATGCGGCCGGCCTCGGCTTCGAGCTTCTCCAGCATCTTGTCCAGCATCAGCCGGAAACTGGCCAGCTCCAGCGGCGCGCGCTCTTCCTCCAGCAGCGCGACGAAGCGCGACATATGCGTGCCCTTCTGCTCGGCGGGCAGGTGCACGTCGAGGTTGAAGGTGCCGACGGTGGGCACGATGCCGGCCGGGGTCTTCAGGGTCACGGGATAGCGCACGCCCTTCACGCCGACTCGCTGGATCGGGATCTGGCGGGTGTCGGGGCTCGACTGGACGTCGGGCATGATGAAGGCGGGGTTGATGTCATTCATCTACGGTTTCCTCCAGGGTCGCGCCAGGCAAGCGCAAGCCCTTACGGTCGCGGCATTTTCGCAGTCCCTCCATGCCGCGCAACGAGTGTGAAACCACGGGACCCGGCACTGGCGTGCCGACCCGCAGCTGCGAACACAAAAAACGGAGTGTAAGGGAATTCGGACGCACCCGTGGTGCGGTGGCCCGAATCCCCTTGGGGATGGCAGGTGATCAGGCCACGCGCGAGGCGACCGTGACCTGGCGCTGGTCGAGCCCGAAACGCTCGCGCACCGAGCGTTCGATGCCGGCCGCGTCGAGGCCGCATTGCTGCAGCAGGTAGGCCGGGTCGCCATGGTCGACGAAGCGGTCAGGCAGGCCCAGTGTCAGCACCGGCTTGTCGATGCCGGCCTCGGCCAGGGCCTCAAGCACGGCGCTGCCGGCGCCGCCCATCACGCTGCCCTCTTCCACCGTCACCAGGTAGTCGTGCTCGGCGGCCAGGCGCTTGACCAGCGCCACGTCGAGCGGCTTGACGAAGCGCATGTCGGCCACGGTGGCGTCCAGCGCCTCGGCCGCGCCCAGCGCCGGCTGCACCATCGAGCCGAACGCCAGCATGCCGACACGGTGCCCGGCGCGCGCGCCGCCCTCGCGGCGCACCACGCCCTTGCCCACCGGCACCGGCGCCAGGTCGGCGGCGATCGCCGCGCCCGGGCCCGAGCCGCGCGGATAGCGCACCGCGCTCGGGCAGTCCTGCTGGAATGCCGTGGTCAGCAACTGGCGGCACTCATTCTCGTCGGACGGCGTCATCACCATCATGTTGGGGATGCAGCGCAGGTAGGCGATATCGTAGGCGCCCGCGTGGGTCGCGCCGTCGGCGCCGACCAGGCCGGCGCGGTCCAGCGCGAACACCACCGGCAGGTTCTGCAGCGCCACGTCGTGGATCAGCTGGTCGTAGCCGCGCTGCAGGAAGGTCGAGTAGATCGCCACCACCGGCTTGAGGCCCTCGCACGCCAGCCCGCCGGCGAAGGTCACCGCATGCTGCTCGGCGATGCCGACGTCGTAATAGCGGTCGGGGAAGCGCTTCTCGAACTCGACCATGCCCGAGCCCTCGCGCATCGCCGGGGTGATGCCGACCAGGCGCTTGTCGGCCGCGGCCATGTCGCACAGCCAGTCGCCGAACACCTGGGTGTAGGTCTTGCGCGCGGGCTTGGCGGCCGGGCGGATGCCTTCGGCCGGATTGAACTTGCCCGGGCCGTGGTACAGGATGGGGTCGGCCTCGGCCAGCTTGTAGCCCTGGCCCTTCTTGGTGACCACGTGCAGGAACTGCGGGCCGCCGCCTTCGAGCGCGCGCTCGCGGATATTCTGCAGCGTCGGCACCAGCGAATTCAGGTCGTGGCCGTCGATCGGGCCGATGTAGTTGAAGCCGAATTCCTCGAACAGCGTGGCCGGCACCATCATGCCCTTGGCATGCTCCTCGAAGCGCTTGGCGAACTCCAGCACCGGCGGCGCCACCGACAGCACCTTCTCGATGCCCTTCTTGGTGGCGGCGTAGAACTGGCCGCTCAGCAGCCGTGCCAGGTGGCGGTTGAGCGCACCCACCGGCGGCGAGATCGACATGTCGTTGTCGTTGAGCACCACCACCAGCGGCAGGTCCTTGTAGACGCCGGCGTTGTTCAGCGCCTCGAAAGCCATGCCCGCGGTCATCGCGCCGTCGCCGATCACCGCCACCGAGACGCGCTTTTCGCCCAGCGTGCGCGCGCCCAGCGCCATGCCCAGCGCGGCCGAGATCGAGGTCGACGAGTGCGCGGTGCCGAAGGTGTCGTATTCGCTCTCGCTGCGGCGCGGGAAGCCCGAGATGCCGCCCCACTGGCGCAGCGTGCGCATGCGCTCGCGGCGTCCGGTCAGGATCTTGTGCGGATAGCTCTGGTGGCCCACGTCCCACACCAGCCGGTCATCGGGGGTGTTGAAGACATAGTGCAGCGCGATGGTCAGTTCGACCGTGCCCAGGTTGGACGACAGGTGCCCGCCGGTCTGCGAGACCGACTCCAGCACGTAGGCGCGCAGTTCGTCGGCCAGGGTCTGGAGTTCGCGCCGGTCGAGCTTGCGCAGGTCCGCGGGGGCGTCAATCTTGTTGAGGAGTGCGTAGGTCATGATGTCCGTTCGGCCGGCTCTAGTTTAATGCGTGCGCAGCACGATCAGGTCCGCCAGGTCGCGCAGGCGCGCTGCGCGCGCGCCGAAGCCGGCCAGCGCCTCGTACGCCTCGGCACGCAGCGACCCGGCCAGTTCGCGGGCCGCGTCCAGCCCCAGCAGCGACACGTAGGTGGGCTTGTCGTGGGCGGCGTCCTTGCCGGCGGTCTTGCCCAGCGTCGCGGTATCCGCGGTGACGTCCAGAATATCGTCTACGACCTGGAACGCCAATCCCACCGCCGCCGCGTAGCGGTCCAGCGCGGCCAGGCCCTGAGCATCGATCTCGCCACACAGCGCGCCCATGCGCACGCTGGCGCGCAGCAGCGCGCCGGTCTTCATGCGGTGCATGGCTTCGAGCGCGTCGCGCGTCATGGCCCGGCCCACGTTCTGCAGGTCGATCGCCTGGCCGCCGGCCATGCCGGCCGAGCCCGACGCCCGCGCCAGTTCCGCCACCAGCTGCAGCCGCACCGCGGGCGCGATCGGCCCGGCTTCCGCCAGCACGACGAAGGCCTGGGTCTGCAGCGCATCGCCTACCAGCAGCGCGGTGGCCTCGTCATAGGCCTTGTGCACGGTCGGGCGGCCGCGGCGCAGGTCGTCGTCGTCCATGCACGGCATGTCGTCGTGGACCAGCGAATAGGCGTGGATCATCTCTACCGCGCAGGCGGCCGCGTCGCAGGCCGCCGGCGCCGCGCCGCTGACTTCGCCGGCGGCATGGACCAGCAGCGGACGCACGCGCTTGCCGCCACCCAGCGCAGCATAGCGCATCGCTTCATGCAGCGTATGCGGCACCGTGCCGGCGTCGGGCAGCGCGGCCTGCAGGGCAGCCTCGGTGCGCACGCCCTGCGCCTGCATCCATTGTGCGAAGTCGCTCATGCCTCGTCCGTCTCCTGTGCGCCATTGGCACCGTTGCCTTCGCCCGCCAGCGGCCTGAGCGCGTCGCCCTCCAGTACCCGCACCTGCTGTTCGACCCGCTCCAGCTTCTGCTGGCAGTAGCGCACCAGCTCGGCGCCGCGGCGGTACGCCGCCAGCGAGGCCTCGAGCGGCAGTTCGCCGCTCTCCATGCTGGCCACCAGCGTTTCCAGTTCGGCCATCGCCGCCTCGTAGGAGGCGGGCGGCGCCGAGGCGGCGTCGGCGGTGTTGTCGGTCTGGACCGGAGCGGTCGTGGTTTTTGGCATATCAGGCCCTGGAATCTGGAACCCGGGGGAAACCCGGATGGGGAAGCCCGGATTTTACGCCAAAGCGCGGCCATGACCCCATCTTGCAGGGGGATACCGTGCCCCGATCGGGTGCTTCCGATACGGAAGTGACTTGTGCGCTCGGGTCGTCTTTCCGAATGCGCCCGCTACGGCACCCAGAAGACGACCCGGGTCGACTTTTTCGCTAAAAAGGCAAAAAAATCAGTCCCTTAACTTTTCGGGTCGGGTACAATCTTCCGTTCGCCGCCAGGGGTTGCCAGCGCATCCCGCCGGGCGGCAGTCTTTCCCAAATCGATTCCATTTTCGATGGTTGGGTTGTTCACTGCTTTCACCTGTTCATCTGGGAGTGGGGATAATGTCCAATCTCAGCACCGCGCTCAACCTGGCGCCGGCTGATTCGCAACTGCCCGTCGGCGTCTACTTCGACGAAGCGCTGCATCAACAAGAACTCGAACTGCTGTTCAGCAATGGCCCGGGCTATGTCGGCCACGAACTGATGGTCCCGGAAACCGGCGACTACCACACGCTCAAGGCCGAGGACGAAGGCCGCATGCTGGTGCGCAACGCCGCCGGCGTCGAGCTGATGTCCAACGTCTGCCGCCATCGCCAGGCCATCATGCTGAACGGCCGCGGCAACCAGCAGAACATCGTCTGCCCCCTGCACCGCTGGACCTACGACCTCAAGGGCGAACTGCTGGGCGCGCCGCATTTCGACAAGCAGCCCTGCCTGCACCTGAAGCGCTCGCCGCTGCAGAACTGGAACGGCCTGCTGTTCGAGGGCCCGCGCGACGTGCGCGCCGACCTGGCGCGGCTGGGCGTGGCGCAGGACCTGAACTTCGACGGCTACATGCTCGACCACGTCGAGGTGCACGAGTGCGACTACAACTGGAAGACCTTCATCGAGGTCTACCTCGAGGACTACCATGTGGTGCCGTTCCACCCGGGGCTGGGCAGCTTCGTCTCGTGCGACGACCTGAAGTGGGAGTTCGGCGAATGGCACAGCGTGCAGACCGTCGGCCTGCACGCCGGCCTGAAGCGCCCCGGCAGCCCGACGTACCAGAAATGGCATGACGCGGTGCTGCGCTTCAATAACGGCGTGCTGCCCCAGCACGGCGCGATCTGGCTCACCTACTACCCCAACATCATGGTGGAGTGGTACCCGAACGTGCTGGTGATCTCGACGCTGCATCCGATCGGCCCGCGCAAGACCCGCAATGTGGTGGAGTTCTACTACCCCGAGGAGATCGCGCTGTTCGAGCGCGAGTTCGTCGAGGCCGAGCGCGCCGCCTACATGGAAACCTGCATCGAGGACGACGAAATCGCCGAGCGCATGGATGCCGGCCGGCTGGCGCTGCTCAAGCGCGGCACCAGCGAGGTCGGCCCGTACCAGTCGCCGATGGAAGACGGCATGCAGCACTTCCATGAGTGGTACCGCCGCGCCATGGCCTACGCGGGCTAGTGCGATCAGCGCACAACGCAACCTGAAACGGACCGCTACGGCGGTCCGTTTTGCTTTGGCAGGCGATGTGCGCTGCTAGAATCATTGTCCGGCGCGATCGACGCGGAGCCGCAGAGCCCCGCTCGTGCGCCGGCCTTCTCTCCTTCGCTCCTGCCCGCTTCACCGCGCCCTCGCCATGCAATCGCTCTGGATGCTGTTCGCCGCCTTCGCCTTTTCGCTGATGGGGGTTGGCGTCAAGCTGGCGTCCGACCTGTACACCACCGGCGAGATCGTGTTCTACCGCGGCCTGATCAGCGTGGTGATCATGTGGGTGCTGCTGTCCTCGCGCGGGGTCTCGGTGCGCACCCCCTACATGCTGTCGCATATCAAGCGCAGCGTGTTCGGCGTGACCTCGCTGATGCTGTGGTTCACCTCGATCTCGCTGCTGCCGCTGGCCACCGCGATGACGCTGAACTACATGTCGCCGGTGTGGATCGCGCTGATCCTGGGCGCCAGCGCGGCGCTGGCCGGCACCGGCGGCAACGCCGACCGCCGGCTGGTGCTGGCCATCCTGCTGTCGTTTGCCGGCGTGATCTGCCTGCTGCAGCCGTCGGTGGGCAAGGACCAGCTGACCGGCGGCCTGGTCGGGCTGATCTCGGGCATGTTTACCGCATTGGCCTATGTCGAGGTGCGCCAGCTCGGCCAGCTGGGCGAGCCCGAAGGCCGCATCGTGTTCTATTTCTCGCTGGTCGGCATGATCGCCGGGCTGGTGTGGATGCTGCTGGGCGGCACCAGCCCGCATACGTGGTACGGCGCCGGCCTGCTGCTGGCGATCGGCATCCTGGCCACACTGGGCCAGACCGCGATGACGCGCGCCTACAAGCGCGGCAACACCCTGCTGACCGCCAACCTGCAGTACGCCGGCATCGTCTTCTCCAGCGTGTGGGGCATGCTGATCTGGTCCGACCGCCTGAACTGGCTGTCGTGGCTGGGCATGGGGCTGATCATCGCCAGCGGCATCGCCACCACGCTGATGCGCGCGCGCCAGGGCACCGACGCCAAGCCCACGCCCGCCACGCCGGTCAAGTCGCCGGAGGCGGAAGTGCACCCTGAGGTGTAGCATTCGGTAAGCCCGACCGCTCCGGATTTCTTTCTCCGCTCGCTACAGGATTCCCATGCAGAAACCGCTGATTTCCGTCACCGCACTGCAGTCTCTGCTGGCCGGCCCCGGCCGCTGCGTCGTGATCGACTGCAGCTTCGACCTGGCCGACCCCGCCGCCGGCCGCGAAGCCTACCGCACCGGCCACCTGCCCGGCGCCTTCTACCTGCACCTGGACAACGAGCTGTCCGGTCCCAAGACCGGCCGCAACGGCCGCCATCCGCTGCCGGACGCCGACGACCTGGTCGCGCGCCTGCAGGCACTCGGCATCGACGACGACACCCCGGTGGTCGCCTACGACGCCCAGGGCGGCATGTTCGCCGCGCGGCTGTGGTGGCTGCTGCGCTGGATCGGCCACGATGCCGTGGCCGTGCTCGACGGCGGCAAGGACGCCTGGGTCAAGGCCGGCCTGCCGCTGGAGCACGACGCCGCGGCAGAGCCCGAGGTGCCGGGCACGATCCGCCGCGGCAAGTCGCTGGTGCCGACCGTCGATGCGGACGTACTGGTCGACAATCTCGGCCAGGGCCGGCTGCTGGTGGTCGATGCGCGCGCGCCCGACCGCTTCCGGGGCGAGAACGAGACGCTGGACCCGGTCGGCGGCCATATCCCGGGCGCGGTCAACCGCTTCTTCAAGGACAACCTGGATGCGGAAGGCCGCTTCAAGCCGGCCGCGACCCTGCGCGCGGAATTCGGCGCGGTGCTGGGCACGCACGCCGCCGCGCAGGCGGTGATGCAGTGCGGCTCGGGTGTGACGGCCTGCCACAACCTGCTGGCGCTGGAAGCCGCCGGCCTGGGCGGCGCGGCGCTGTATCCGGGGTCGTGGAGCGAATGGTGCGCCGACCCGGCGCGCCCGGTTGCTACCGGGGCCACCGGGGCCACCGGGGCGGCCTGATCCGGCTAGCGTGACGACGCGACGGGCGCGGCGTGGCTGTGGCCGTCGTGGCCGTGAGCGCCGTGGCTGTGGCTGTGGCTCTCGTGCACGCCGTTGGTGATGAACACGATGGCCGTGATCCCCGCCGCCACCAGCACCACCTGGATCGCCGATTCGCGCCAGCGCGGCTTGCGCTGCATCTGCGGCATCAGGTCGCTGACGGCGATATAGATAAAGCTGCTGGCCGCGATCACCAGCACGTAGGGGATCCACCCGCTCAACTGGTCGAGC
The DNA here is from genome assembly GCF_023952475.1 of Cupriavidus sp. WGlv3. Lineage (GTDB taxonomy): Bacteria > Pseudomonadota > Gammaproteobacteria > Burkholderiales > Burkholderiaceae > Cupriavidus > Cupriavidus phytorum. Next base: position 400,192 of record NZ_JALHRX010000003.1, on the reverse strand, counting down.
AGGAAGTACCCGACCACCCCGCCGGCGATCGCCGCCAGGCTCGACAGCAGGTTGAAGGCAAAGGCGCGCGCCTTGGAGAAGCCGGCGTTGAGCAGCACGATAAAGTCGCCCACCTCCTGCGGGATCTCGTGCGCCGCGATCGCCAGCGCGGTGACCACGCCGATATGCGGGTCGGCCAGGAAGGCCGCCGCGATCACGATGCCGTCGGCAAAGTTGTGGAAGGTGTCGCCGACCAGGATGGTCAGGCCGCTGCGGCCCGCTTCCTCGCGGTCATGGCCGTGGTGGTGGTGGTGCCCGTCGCCCTCGTGATGGTGCGAATGGCGCAGCAGCGAGAGCTTTTCCAGCAGGAAGAATCCCAGCAGCCCGGCCAGCAAGGTGCCGAACAGCGCGCGCGGATCGGCGCCGGACTCGAACGCCTCGGGCAGCGAATGCAGCAGCGCAGTGGCCAGCAGCACGCCCACCGAGAAGCTCACCATGCGCTCGACCACGCGGGACGCCACCGTCAGCGACAGCAGCGCCGCACCGAAGATGCTGCCCACGCCCGAGATCGTGGCGGCGAGCAGGATATACAAAAGCGTCGAATGGATGATGGGCTCCCGGGGTGGCGGTGCCGGGCGGCCCCGCCGTTCCGCCCGCATCGCGCCGGGCGGCAAACGCAACAATGTTGCAATAACTCAAAGGCCGCATTGTACGTATCCGCCGGGACTTTGCAATCCTTGCCGTCGGCCGGCCCCACGGGCGGGAGCCGCTTGCCAGGTCAGGCGACGCCGTACTGCCTGAACCAGTCCAGGCACTTCTGCCAGCCGTCCCTGGCATCGGCCTCGCGGTAGCTGGGCCGGTAGTCCGCATGGAAGGCGTGGCCGGACTCGGGATAGACGATAAAGCGCGAGCGCTTGGCGTCCGGGTCGGACGACGACGCCAGCGCGGCCTTCATCCGGTCCACCTGCTCGAGCGGGATGCCGGTGTCCTTGCCGCCGTACAAGCCGAGCACCGGCGCATGGAGCTGGCCGACCAGGTCGATGGGATTCTTTGGCTTGATCGGTGTCGGCTCGGGCGCCAGCTGGCCGTACCAGGCCACGCCGGCCTTCAGGCGCTGGCTGTGCGCGGCGTAAAGCCAGGTTATGCGGCCGCCCCAGCAGAATCCGGTGATGGCCAGGCGCGAGACGTCGCCGCCGTTGGCGCCGGCCCAGGTCACGGCGGCATCGAGGTCGCCCATCACCTGCGCGTCGGGCACCTTGGCGATCACCTGGCGCTGCAGCTCCTGGATCGTGCCGAAGCTCTGCGGATCGCCCTGGCGCGCAAACAGCTCGGGCGCGATCGCCAGGTAGCCCTGCTTGGCAAAGCGCCGGCACACGTCGGCGATATGCTCGTGCACGCCGAAGATCTCACTGATCACCAGTACCACCGGCAGGTTTTTCTTGCCTTCCGGCTGGGCACGGTAGGCCGGCATGCTGAAGCCGCCCGACGGGATGGTGACCTCGCCCGCGTTCAGCCCGGCAAAGTCGGTCTTGATCGCCTGCTGGGCCATCACCGGCAAGGCCGCGGCCGCAAAGGCGGAACCCAGCGCGGTCTTGACGAAACCGCGGCGATCGAAGGTCTGGCCGGGGACCAGGCTGTCCACTTCTGGTTTGAGCATGCTTGTCTCCAGGATCGTTGGTGGCTGGGCCGCCACGCGGCGCCCGCGCCCGATTTTAAGCAGACATGGAGAAAACATGGCGGCGCAGGCCCGCCGGCGCCCCCACCCACAAGCGGGGGGCCCGGGGCATGTGTCAGTGCAGCTTGACGCGCGGACTGGTCTTGCTGCGCAGCCAGTGCGAGACGGTGTCCAGCGCCATCCCGACCGCGCCGTGCAGCGCCATCACGTGCATCCGGTACAGCGAGGTGTACATGAAGCGCGCCATCAGCCCCTCGATAAACATCGAGCCGCCGATCAGCCCGCCCATCAGGCTCCCCACCGCGCTGAAATGCCCCAGCGACACCAGCGAGCCGAAGTCCTTGAAGGCAAACTGCGGCAGCGGCCGCCCCGCCAGCCGCGCGCACAGCGCCTGGTAGAGGAAGGTGGCCTGCTGGTGCGCGGCCTGCGCGCGCGGCGGCACCGAGGTCTGCTTCTCGGGCCACGGGCAGCTGGCGCAATCGCCGAAGGCGAAGATGTCGGGGTCGCCCTCGCTCTGCAGCGTCGGACCGACCACGAGCTGGCCCTGGCGGCTGACCGGCAGGCCCAGGCTGGCCAGCACCGCGGGCGCGGTGATGCCGGCGGCCCACACCGTCAGGTCGGCATCGATGGTCTTGCCGCTGGCGGTCAGCACGGCCTGCGGCGTGACTTCGGTCACGCGCTCGCTGGTAAAGACGTCGACATCCAGCTTCCGGAGCAGCTTGGCGGTCTCGGCCGAGACCCGCTCGGACAGCGCCGGCAGGATGCGCGGGCCGGCCTCGATCACGTGGATGCGCACGTCGCGGCGCGGATCGAGCCGGTGCAGGCCATAGGCGCTGAGCACATGCGCGGTGTTGCGCAGCTCCGCCGACAGCTCGACGCCGGTGGCGCCGGCGCCGATGATGGCCACGTCCACGCGCGGCTGGCCGTCATCGCCAATCCGGCCGCGTCCGTTCTGGGCCCGCACGCAGGCCGCGATCAGCCGCTTGCGGAAGCGCTCGGCCTGGGCCACGGTGTCCAGCGCAATGGCATGCTCGGCGGCGCCCGGCACGCCGAAGAAATGCGTGACGCAGCCGATCGCCAGCACCAGCGTGTCATACGGCAGTTCGCGCGCGGGCAGCAGTTCGGCGCCGTCCTGGTCAACGCAGGCCGACACCGAGATGGTCTTGCGGATGCGGTCGATGCCGGTCAGTTCGCCCTGCTGGAACTCGAAATGATGCCAGCGCGCCTGCGCCGCGTATTCCAGCTGGTGGGTGTTGGGATCCATGCTGCCGGCGGCGACTTCATGCAGCAGCGGTTTCCAGATATGGGTGGGCAGACGGTCCACCAGCACCACCTGCGCCGCGCCCTTGCGGCCGAGCTTGTCGCCCAGCCTGGTTACCAGTTCCAGCCCCCCTGCTCCGCCGCCAACGACGACGATGCGGTGCGTCCTTGTTTCTGTCATGGTCTACCTGCTGCGTTTTTGTAAATTTTTTGCCTGAGGCGCTTACTGAGGCGGTTACTGAGGCGTTTGCCACAGTCTGCTGCATTGCAGCATGACTGGCAAGCGCCGCACGCTGACTCAGCAGTCGCTTCATTCGATACCACCACGCAGGGGCGGCGCGCCGGCCGGGACGCCGGCTCGCCAGGGAGGCCCGGGGCAGCCTCAGTGTGCTTCTTCCCAGTTGGCGCCGCTGCCGACTTCGGCCACCAGCGGCACGCGCAGCTCGGCCACCGTGCACATCAGCTCAGGCAGGCGCGCCTTGACCAGTTCCAGCTCGTGCTCGGGCACTTCCAGCACCAGTTCATCGTGCACCTGCATGATCTGGCGCGTCTGCAGGCCGTCGCGCTCCAGCCAGTCCTGCACCGCGATCATCGCCAGCTTGATCAGGTCGGCCGCGGTGCCCTGCATCGGCGCATTGATGGCTGCACGCTCGGCGGCCTGGCGGCGCGGGCCGCTGCCGCCGTTGATATCGGGCAGCCACAGCCGCCGGCCGAACACGGTCTCGACATAACCCTGCTCGCGCGCGGTCTGGCGCGTCTCTTCCATATAGTGGGCCACGCCCGGGTAGCGCATGAAGTAGCGGTCGATATAGTGCTTGGCGGCCTCGCGCTCGATGCCCAGGTTGCTGGCCAGCCCGAACGCGCTCATGCCGTAGATCAGGCCGAAGTTGATCACCTTGGCGTAGCGGCGCTGCTCGCTGCTGACGGCGTCGCGCTCGACGCCGAAGATCTCGGCGGCGGTGGCGCGGTGGATGTCCTCGCCGTTGGCAAAGGCGCGCAGCAGGTTCTCGTCGCCCGAGATATGGGCCATGATGCGCAGCTCGATCTGCGAATAGTCGGCCGACACGATCACGCTGCCCGGCTCGGCGATAAAGGCCTCGCGGATGCGGCGGCCTTCCTCGGTGCGCACCGGGATGTTCTGCAGGTTGGGCTCGGTCGACGCCAGCCGCCCGGTCACCGCGGTGGCCTGGCCGTAGCTGGTGTGCACGCGCCCGGTCCGCGGGTTGACCATCTTCGGCAGCTTGTCGGTGTAGGTGGACTTGAGCTTGGACAGGCCGCGGTAGTCCAGCAGCAGCTTGGGCAGCGGGTAGTCCTCGGCCAGCTTCTGCAGCACCTCTTCGTCGGTCGACGGCGCGCCGCTGGCGGTCTTCTTCACCACCGGCAGCTTCATCTGGTTGAACAGGATCTCGCCGATCTGCTTGGGCGAACCCAGGTTGAACGGCTGGCCCGCGACCTCGTAGGCCGACTGCTCCAGCGCCAGCATGCGCTGGCCCAGCTCGGCGCTCTGCGCGGCCAGGCGTTCGGCGTCGATCAGCACGCCGTTGCGCTCGACCTTCTGCAGCACCACCGAGACCGGCATCTCGATCTCTTCATAGACCCGGCGCAGCCCCGCCGCGGCCTCGACCTGCGGGAACATCCTGCGATGCAGGCGCAGGGTCACGTCGGCGTCCTCCGCCGCGTATTCGGTGGCGCGGGCCAGGTCGATCTGGTCGAAGCCGATCTGGCTCGCGCCCTTGCCGCACACCTCTTCGTAGGTGATGGCCTTCAGGCTCAGCAGGCGCTCGGCCAGGCTGTCCATGCCGTGGTTGCGGTGCGACGCCAGCACGTAGCTCTGCAGCATGGTGTCGTGTGCAATGCCGCGCAGCCTGATGCCGTGGTTGGCGAACACATGGACGTCGTACTTCAGGTTCTGGCCGAGCTTGGGCCGGCCGGCATCTTCAAGCCAGGCGCGCATGCGCTCCAGCACGAACTCGCGCGCAAGCTGGCCGTGCTCGGGCAGGCCGGCCACGTCAGGGCCGCGGTGCGCCACCGGGATATAGCAGGCCTCGCCCGGCGAGGCCGACAGCGAGATGCCGACCAGCTGCGCCTGCATCGGATCGAGCGAGGTGGTCTCGGTATCGATCGCCACCAGCGGCGCCGACTCGATGCGCCGCAGCCAGTCTTCCAGCATGCCCGGGGTGGTGACGGTCTCGTAGCGGATCTCGGTGGGCGCCGCGTCCTCGGCCGGCGCCGCGCCGGCGTCCGCCGATGGTGCCGGCGCATCGAACAGGCCGCCCTGCACGGGCGCGCTGGCCGCGGCGCGGGCGCGGGCCTGGGCGCGCGCATCGGGCAGGCTTTCGCCGGTGGCCTCGCGCAGCCAGGTCTTGAAGCCATAGCGCTGGAAGAACGCCACCAGCTGTTCCTTGTCCTCGCCGGTCTCGCGCAGCGCGTGGAAATCCGCAACCGACTTGCTCAGGTCGCAGTCGGTCTTGACCGTCACCAGGCGGCGCGCCATCGGCAGCCATTCCAGCGTGTTGCGCAGGCTCTCGCCCACCACGCCCTTGATGCCGGGCGCGGCCGCGATCACGCCGTCGAGCGAGCCATGCTCGGCCAGCCATTTGACCGCGGTCTTGGGGCCGACCTTGGGCACGCCCGGCACGTTGTCGACGGCATCGCCAATGAGCGACAGATAGTCGATGATGCGCTCCGGCGGCACGCCGAACTTGGCCACCACGCCGGGAGGATCGAGCACCTCGCCGCTCATGGTATTGACCAGCGTGACCTGCTCGTTGACCAGTTGCGCCAGGTCCTTGTCGCCGGTGGACACCACCGTGCGCACGCCCTGCTCCATGGCCTGGCGCGACAATGTGCCGATCACGTCGTCGGCCTCGACGCCGTCGACCACCACGATCGGCCAGCCCAGCGCGCGCACGGCCTCGTGGATCGGCTCGATCTGGCGCGCCAGGTCTTCCGGCATCGACGGGCGGTGCTCCTTGTAGGCCGGGTACAGGTCGTCGCGGAAGGTCTTGCCCTTCGCGTCGAACACGCAAGCGGTATACTCTGCCGGGTAGTCGTTGCGCAACTTGCGCAGCATGTTGATCATGCCGTAGATTGCCCCTGTGGGCAGACCCTCCCCATTCCTCAGGTCCGGCAAAGCGTGATAAGCGCGATACAGATAGCTCGATCCATCGACGAGCAAGAGTGTTTTTGGACTATCCGACATTCCCATGGACTCAAAATTGACTGGTGCCGCTGCAGGCGGTGCCTCGACCGCCCCCCTTGCTGACCCGGATGTTGCTGATATCTCCGGCGATACCGTACAACCCCCGCCGGAGGCTGCCGCCGAGCACGCCGCGGCCATTGCCGCTGCGGCCGATGCGGCCGCCGCGGGCAATCCACCAGAAGTTGCTGCGGAAAAGGCTGCGGCGGCGGCGGCGCGCGCCAATCCGCGCAAGATGATCCCCAGCCTGCGTGCGCTGGCCGACGAAGACCGCGCGACCGCAAAGAAGGCGCGCGCCTCGTGGCAAATGTTCACGATTATGGCAGAGTTCATCGAGGCCACCGAGTACCTGTCCGAGATCCGCCCGGCGGTGTCGATCTACGGCAGCGCGCGCCTGCGCGAGGACTCCCCCTACTACCAGCGCACCATCGAGATCGCGCGGCTGTTCTCCGACGCGGGCTTTGCCGTGATCTCCGGCGGCGGCCCCGGCATCATGGAAGCGGCCAACAAGGGCGCGCACGCCGGCAAGTCCGCCAGCGTCGGCCTGAACATCGAACTGCCGCACGAGCAGCAGGGCAATCCGTACCAGGACATTGCCATGCGCTTCCGCCACTTCTTCACCCGCAAGGTCACCTTCGTCAAGAACTCGGACGCCTTTATCGTGATGCCGGGCGGCTTCGGCACGCTCGACGAACTGGCCGAGGTGCTGACGCTGGTGCAGACCGGCAAGTCGCGCTCGGTGCCGGTGATCATGTTCGGCAGCCGCTTCTGGAAGGGCCTGCTGGACTGGTTCCGCTTCACGCTGCTGCCGATGGGCCTGATCGCCGAGCACGACCTGGACCTGATGAAGATCGTCGACGAGCCGCACGAAGTGCTGGAAGCGGTCTACGACTATTACGAGCAGCGCGGCGGCGACAAGCCGATCCCGCCGAAGGAAGAAATGTTCTACCTGTAAGGCCGGGTTCTCCGCGGACGCGGGCTCGCCGGAGCGCCGCGGCCACGCATGCGCCACCCGGCGCCGTGGCGCAGGTGCCCCGCGGGGCACGGCGGCGGCCTCTGCGGGACAGGAATTGCTAGAATGGAACCTGTCCGTCTGCCAAGCCCGGCGCCGCCGGGTTGCAGTCCAACCGCCGCATGCCGCGGCGCTGCGTGCCGCTTGCGCCGCAGCCCGCACAGGAGCACCTGATGACCTCCCCTTGTCCCGTCCGCCCGGTCCGGTCCACGCGCGCAGCCGCCGCGGCCGGCGAGCCTGAATCGCCTGCCAGGCGGCCCGTGTCCGGCCGGGCCGCGGCAGTGGCCGCGGCACTGGCGCTGGCGTCCGGCTGGGCCGTGGCGCAGGAAAGCAATGCGCTGACCCAGCAGGAACTGAACCAGATCAACAACCAGCCGATCGCCCCGGCCGCCAGGTCGCAGCTGAACCAGCCGCGCGAGCCGAGCTTCCAGCTGAACGAACGCGATGGCACCCAGGTGCGCGAGTACCGCGACAAGGGACGCGCCACCGACATCCAGGTCCGGTCGGGCTTCGGCACCAGGTACGAGATGAGCAAGCCGGAAGACAGCTCGCCCAAGATCCGCGAGCACGACGTCAACCGCGTGCCTTCGGTCAACCTGAAGTTCTGAACCCGCTTGCCCACGGCCTGGCCTGAACGCCAGGCCGCGCCGGCCCTCCGGCAGTCATGCCGCGGCGGCGGGCCGGACTTTGTCCGGAACCGGCGCCCGCCACTTTCCGATTCGCATCACACAACGAGTATGGCCGTATTCACCACGGTCTCGCAGGACGAGATCGCACGCTGGCTGCTGGATTTCGACCTTGGCGAAGTGCGCGACCTGCGCGGCATCGCCTCGGGCATCGAGAACAGCAATTTCTTCCTCACCATGGAGCACGAGGGCCAGACGCGCCAGTACGTGCTGACCATCTTCGAGCGGCTGTCATTCGCGCAGCTGCCCTATTACCTGCACCTGATGGCGCATCTGGCCGAGCGCGGCATCCGCGTGCCCGCGCCGATCCCGGCGCGCGACGGCGAGATCCTGCGCCCGCTCAAGGGCAAGCCCGCCACCATCGTCACGCGCCTGCCCGGCGCGTCGCAACTGGCGCCCGACGCGCAGCACTGCGCCGAGGTCGGCGACATGCTGGCGCGCATGCACCTGGCCGGCGCCGACTACCCGCGCCGCCAGCCCAACCTGCGCAGCCTGCCGTGGTGGCAGCAGACCGAGCGCGAGATTTTGCCCTTCCTCGATGCCGGCCAGCGCACGCTGCTGCAGCGGGAAATCGCCCACCAGGCGGCGTTCTTCGCCAGCGCGGCGTACGCCAGCCTGGGCGAAGGCCCGTGCCACTGCGACCTGTTCCGCGACAACGCGCTGTTCGAGGAAGACGCCAGCGGCCGCCACCGGCTGGGCGGCTTCTTCGATTTCTACTTCGCCGGCAACGACAAGTGGCTGTTCGACCTGGCGGTCACCGTCAACGACTGGTGCATCGACCTGGCCACCGGCGAACTAGACCCCGCGCGCGCGCAGGCCCTGCTGCGGGCTTATCATTCGGTCAGGCCGCTGACCGAGACCGAGGCCGCGCACTGGCAGGACATGCTGCGCGCGGGCGCGCTGCGCTTCTGGGTGTCGCGACTGTGGGACTTCTACCTGCCGCGCGAGGCCGACATGCTCCAGCCGCACGATCCGACCCATTTCGAACGCATCCTGCGCCGGCGCCTGGACGCACAACCCGCGAACCCCGAGAGCGCCCCGCTCCCCTGGATCTGACCCGTATGCAACTACTGGAAGTCCCTGCCAAGGAAGGCTACACCTGGTTCCGCCAGGGCATCTGGCTGTTCCGCAAGAACCCGCTGACCTTCCTGATGCTGCTGTTCGTCTACCTGATCGCCGCGCAGCTGGCCATCGTGGTGCCGCTGATCGGCATCATCGCGCTGCTGGTGGTCACGCCCGGCCTGTCGGTCGGCGTGATGACCGCGTGCCGCGACGTGATCCAGAACAAGCGGGTGCTGCCCACCGTGCTGCTGGCGGGCTTCCGCGCCAACGGCAAGGAAGCCACGCGCAACCTGCTGGTGCTGGGCGGCATCTACGCCGGGCTGGTGTTCATACTCGGGCTGATCGCTGGCGCGGTGGTCGACATGAGCGCGCTGGTGCCGATCGTGCTGAAGGAAGAAGCGCCGACCGCCGAGGCGGTGCGCCAGCTGTACTACGCCATGCTGATCGGCGCGCTGCTGTACACGCCGATCGCAATGATGTTCTGGTTCGCGCCGCTGCTGGCGGCGTGGCACGGCGTGCCGCCGGTCAAGGCGCTGTTCTTCAGCTGGACCGCATGCTGGCGCAACCGCGGCGCGTTCTTCACCTACGCGGTGCTGTTCGCAATGCTGCTGGTGGCGATCCCGTTCTTCCTGGAGGCGGTGTTCAGCGTCTTCGGCGCCGAGACGGTGCTGTCGTTCCTGGTCACGCCGTATTCGCTGCTGATGCTGGCGATCCTGTATTGCTCGTTCTATGCGACGTACCGCGGCTGCTTCAACGTGACCCCGCCGGGGGTCGAGCCGGCGGCGCCGGCTGCGCCGGGCGCCTGATTACAGGCGTTTCGCTACCCGATGCTCCGCTCTCCCGCAAACGGGAGAGCGGAGCAAATGACCGAAGCCCAAACTACTCCCCGAACGTCTTCACCATCGCCTCCGCCGCCAGGCGCAGGTCGGGCACGAATCCCATCAGTCGGTCCATCGTCATCCGCGCCAGCGGTGCCTGTACCGCGATCGCAGCGCACGCACGGCTGCGATTGCGCATCACCGGCACCGCCACCGCAATCATCCCCTCAAGGTTTTCCTGGTTGTTGATGCCCAGGCGCCGCTGCCGCGTCTGGGCCAGCTCCGCATGCAGCGCCATGGCGTCGGTAATGGTGTTCGCCGAATGCGCGCGCAGCGGCAGGTTCGCGACCAGACGCTCGCGCTGCGCGCATGGCAGGAATGCCAGCAGCAGCTTGCCGCTGGCGGTGCAATGCAGCGGCACGCGCGAGCCCGGCTGCAGGTGCATGCGCAGCGGCCATTGGGTTTCCACCCGATCCAGATAGACCACGTCATCCCCCGACAGCATGGTCAGGTTGCAGGTTTCGCCAACCTTGTCGACCAGTTGCTGCAGGATCGCATGGCGCGCCGCGGCCGGCCCCGCCTGCATCAGCACATTGACCGCTAGCTGGCGCACGCGTGACGAACACTCATAGCCAGCACTGCCCACCGTGCGCGACACCAGCCAGGTGCTCTCCAGCTGCTTGAGGATGCGGTGCACGGTCTGCTTGGGCAGCCCGATCTGCTGCACGATGGCCGACAACGGCATGGGCCCGTCGGCTGCGGACAGGATCTCCAGGATGCGGAAGGCGCGCACCGCGGCGGCGTTGGAGTGATTGCTCATGGATGCAATTTAGCGGATTCCGGGACGCCTTTGCGTCCCGAAAACTGCATTACCGGTTGCAGCCCGCAACCGTGCCCGAGAATGCGCACAAATTGGGACGGCATGCCCTCCCGGGTTCACTAGATTCGATCCGGGGCCGCCGCAACGGACCCGCCTGAACCAAACCCCGGAGCCGATCCATGAGTGTGCAGATACTGCAGCGCCAGCAGTCCCATTCCACCGATGTCCCCGTGCAGGAAGACCAGGTCGCTACGATCGTGGCGCGCGCGCGGCAGGCGCAGGGCGCGTTCGCACGTGCCGGCCAGGCGACTGTCGACACGGCGGCCGCCGCGGCCGCGTGGGCGATCATGGAGCCTGCGCGCAACCGGGAACTGGCCGAGCGTGCCGTCGCCGATACCGGCCTGGGCAATGTCGACGACAAGATTCGCAAGAACCACCGCAAGACCCTGGGCCTGCTGCGCGACCTGCACGGCTGCAAGACGGTGGGCGTGATCGCGCAGGATGCGGCCTCAGGCATTACCGAGATCGCCCGGCCGGTGGGCGTGGTCGCGGCGATTACGCCGTCGACCAATCCCGCGGCGACGCCCGCCAACCAGATCATCAACGCCCTCAAGTGCGGCAACAGCGTGATCGTCGCGCCATCGCCGAAAGGCCACGACACGTGCGCGCTGCTGCTGTCGTTCATCCACGCCGAGTTCGCCCGCGCCGGACTGCCGACGGACCTGGTGCAGATGCTGCCCGCACCGGTCTCGAAAGCCGCCACCGCGGCACTGATGCAGCAGGCCGACCTGGTGGTCGCGACCGGTTCGCAAGCCAACGTGCGCATGGCCTATACCTGCGGCACGCCGGCCTTCGGCGTCGGCGCCGGCAACGTCGCCTCGATCATCGACACCAGCGCCGCGCTGGATGACGCGGCGGCAAAGGTGGCGCGCTCCAAGACCTTCGACAACGCCACCAGTTGCTCGTCGGAGAACAGCCTGGTGGTGCTGGATGCGGTCTACGCAGCCATGCTCGACGCCCTGGCCCGGGTTGGCGGCGTGTTGCTTACGGCTGCGGAGAAGGCGCGGCTGCAGGCACTGATGTGGCGCAACGGCAAGCTCGCCGGCACGTTCACGGGACAGAGCGCGACGCGCATCGCCGAACTCGCCGGGCTGGAACGCGTGCGCGCGCTACGCCCCGCCATGCTGCTGGTGGAGGAAACGGGCGTCGGCGGCGACTACCCGTTCTCCGGTGAAAAGCTCTCGCCCGTGCTGACGCTCTACCGCGAAGCCGACTTCGCCGCGGCGGTCGCGCGCGTGGCGCGCCTGTACGACTACATGGGCGCCGGGCATTCGGTAGGCCTGCACTCGTCCGATCCGCGCCATGCGCTGCAACTCGGGCTGGAACTGCCGGTGGCGCGCGTAATCGTGAACCAGGCGCACTGCTTCGCCACCGGTGGCAATTTCGACAACGGCCTGCCGTTCTCGCTTTCCATGGGTTGCGGCACCTGGGGCGGCAACAACTTCTCGGACAACCTCGGCTGGCGGCAATACCTGAACCTTACCCGCATTGCCCTGCCCATCGCCGAGCACGTGCCCGATGAAGCGGAGCTGCTGGGCGATTACTTCGGGAGGGTCGGAAAATGAACGCGCGCACGGAAGCCGAAATGTTCGACACCCTCGCCGCGCTGGTGGCCGTGCGCGCCGCGCAGTGGCCCGACCAACCCTACCTGGTGTCGCCGGACAGCGGCAATGCGCTGACCTTCGGTACGCTGGCGGCCGACGTCGCGACGCTGGCCTGCCGCTATGCGGCAGCCGGACTGGAGACCGGGCAAACCGTGTCGGTGTACCTGCCCAATGGAGAGCAGACCGCGCGGCTGCTGCTGGGCACCATGGCGTGCGGGCTGGTGGTCAACCCGATCAACCTGCTGTGCCAGCCCGCGCAGCTGCGCTACATCCTCGCGCATTCGGATACGCGGCTGGTCTTCACCTGGCCTGGCGGCGAAGCCGCCATCCGCGCGGCGCTGCGCGAGGCCGGCCTGGACCTGCCGGTGATCGTCACCGCGCCCGACGCCGGCAGCCTGCCGGCGCTGCCCGCGGCGCGCGGCGTCGCGCCGCCGCTGCCACCGCCGCAGGCGGGTGCGACCGCGCTGCTCATGTACACGTCCGGCACCACGGGCACCCCCAAGGGCGTGCTGTTGACGCAGCGCAACCTGATCGCCAACGGCGCCAACGTCAGTCGCGAGCACGGTCTCGGACCAGCGGACCGGGTGCTGGCAACGCTGCCGCTGTACCACATCAATGGCCTGGTCGTGACCGCCATCGCGCCGCTGGTGCACGGCGGCTCGGTGGTGATGCCGATGCGCTTTTCGGCAAGTTCATTCTGGCAGGACAGCGCGCGCCACGGCTGCACCTGGCTGAATGTGGTACCGACCATCATCGCCTACCTGCTGAACGACCCGCACGGCCAGGCGCCGGCAGGTGTGCGCTTCTGCCGCTCGGCATCGGCTGCGCTGCCGCCCGAACATCACCGCGCCTTCGAAGCACGCTTCGGCATCGGCGTGATCGAGACCATGGGCATGACCGAGACCGCCGCACCGGCGTTCAGCAATCCGCTCGACCCGGCCCGGCGGCGCATCGGCAGCATCGGCCTGCCTTCGGGCACGCGCGCCCGCGTGCTCGGGCGCGACGGCAGGCCGATGTCCGACGGCGAGATCGGCGAGATCGTGCTGCAGGGCGAGAACGTGATGGCGGGCTACTACAAGGCGCCCGACCTCACGCGTGAAGCCTTTACCCGCGACGGCTGGCTGCGCACCGGCGATCTCGGCTACCGCGACGCCGACGGCTACTTCTACATTACCGGGCGCGCCAAGGAATTGATCATCAAGGGCGGCGAAAACATTGCACCGCGCGAGATCGACGAGGCGCTGCTGCGCCATCCCGCCGTGCTGGAAGCCGCCGCGGTCGGCGTGCCCGACCCGGCCTACGGGCAGGACATCGTTGCCTACGTGGTCATGCGCGAGGCGGCGCGCTGCGATGACGCTGCACTGCGCGCCCATTGCCTGCGCGAACTGGGCCGCTACAAGACGCCAAGAGAGTTCCGCTTTATCGCCGAGCTGCCGCGCGGCCCGTCCGGCAAGGTGCAGCGGCTCAAGCTGCTCGACCACGCCTGAGCCTCCCTTCCCGGCCATCCACCAACCCTCGCCAAGGAGCCTGCCCGACCCCCATCCGCAAGACCAGGAGACACCCGCAACACCACAGACAGATTGCTCAAGGACGGGGCAGCGCGGCCGGCGCCGCGCCCCGGCGCGCCGCATGCGCATGGCTACGGACCATGCGCCGGCCGCCGCCCGGTCAACGCCACGCGCACTCGTCGCGCATAGGAGGTGGTATGAAGCAACGCATCAAGACCCGGCACATGATCCTGGGCGTCATGTGCCTGATGTATTTCATCGCCTATATCGACCGCGTCAACATCTCGGTCGCCGCTCCGCTGATCCGCGAGGAAATGGGGCTGACGTCGTCTCAGCTGGGGCTGGTGTTCTCGGCCTTCGCCTATCCCTATGCCGCCATGCAGATCCTCGGCGGCTGGATGGCCGACAAGTTCGGGCCCAAGAAAGTGCTGATCGTGCTGTCGCTGATCTGGGGCGTGGCCACCGTGCTCACCGGTTTCGCCGGCAGCGTGCTGATGCTGGTGGTGCTGCGCTTTGCGCTGGGGATCGGCGAAGGCGGCGCATTCCCGACCGCGACGCGCGCCTTCACTTACTGGATGCCGGTGGCGGAGCGCGGCTTCGCGCAGGGCATCACGCACAGCTTTGCGCGGCTCGGCGGCGCGATCACGCCGCCGATCGTGCTGGCCATTGTCGCAACCGCCGGCTGGCGCGAAGCCTTCGTCGTGCTGGGTGCGGTCAGCCTGGGGTGGACCGTGCTCTATGCCCTCTATTTCAAGGATTCTCCCGACCAGCACCGGCGCGTGACCGCACAGGAGCTGCAGGAGATCGGCTACCGGCGCGGCGAGCGCCAGCAGGCCGCCAGGTCGGCCACGCCGTGGCGGCGCCTGTTCCGGCGCATGTGGCTGGTGACCTTCGTCGACTTCTGCTACGGCTGGTCGCTGTGGGTCTATCTGACCTGGTTGCCGTCCTACCTGAAGGAAGCGCGCGGCTTCGACCTGAAGCAACTGGCGCTGTTCACCGCGCTGCCGCTGATGGCCGGCGTGGTCGGCGATACGCTCGGCGGGGTGCTGTCGGACCGCATCTACCGGCGCACCGGCAACCTGCGCCTGGCGCGCGGCGCGATCCTGTTCGTCGGGCTGGCCGGCTCGCTGCTGTTCATCGCGCCGATGACCTTCACGGCCGATGCCATCAACGCGGTGATCCTGTTGTCGCTATCGTTCTTCTTCCTGGAGCTGACCAATGCGGTGCTGTGGAGCCTGCCGCTGGACATCGCCGGCAAGTACGCCGGCACCGCCGGCGGCATGATGAACACCGGCTTCGGCGTGGCCGGCATGGTGTCGCCGGTGGTGTTCGGCTACCTGATCGAGCGGACCGGCAGCTATGACCTGCCGTTCATGATCTCGGGCGCGTTGCTCGGCGTCGGCGCACTGGCCTCGCTGTTCATCAATCCGCTGCTGACGGTCGAAAGCCCGGACCAGAAAGCCGGCGAGGTCCGCCACGCCTTGCCCTGAGCCTTGCCTGGCGGCACGGCGGCCGGCGCAGCCGGACCTGGTTCAATCGATCGTGTCCAGCTTCGCCACCGCCAGCGCCAGCCACTTGGCGCCATGCCGCTTGAAGTTGATATTGGCGCGCGCATCGGCGCCCTCGCCTTCCAGCGCGGTGATCACGCCTTCGCCGAACTTGTTGTGGAACACCGACTGGCCGACGCGGAAGCCGGTGCCGGCCTCGCGCTTGGCATCGGCATAGCCGTTGCCGTTGTCCATGCCGCCGGTCGGTTTGGTGCCGGTATAGGGTACGTCCTCGGGCTTGCGGAACCAGTCGCGGCCCCAGGCATTGTCGCGCTCCTGGCGGCGCACGCCGCCGTAGCTCTGCGCCGGCGGGGTCAGCCATTTGAGCGAGGTCTCGGGCAATTCCTCGAAGAAGCGCGAGCGTACGTGGTAGCGGGTCTGGCCGTGCAGCATGCGGCTTTGCGCGAACGACATGTAGAGCCGCTTGCGCGCGCGCGTGATCGCCACGTACATCAGCCGGCGCTCTTCCTCCAGGCCGTCGGGGTCCATCATGCTGTTCTCGTGCGGGAACAGCCCTTCCTCCAGCCCGCTGATAAAGACCACGTCGAACTCCAGCCCCTTGGCCGCGTGCACGGTCATCATCTGCACCGCGTCCTGGCCGGCCTGGGCCTGGTTGTCGCCGGCCTCGAGCGAGGCGTGGGTCAGGAACGCGACCAGCGGCGTCATCACCACCGGCAACGCCTCTGGGTCGAGCAGCTGCTGTGACTGGTCCCCGTCGGCCAGCACCGGCGTGGCGGGGCCGCGGTCGGCCGGGATCACCGCGGCCAGCGCTTCCAGGCCGTAGCCCTCCTCGACCACGAAGGCCTGCGCCGCGGTCACCAGTTCCTGCAAGTTCTCGATGCGGTCCTGGCCCTCTTTCTCGCCCTGGTAATGCGTGATCAGGCCGCTGTGGTTGATCACGTATTCGACGGTCTCGGCCAGCGTCATGCGGCGCGTTTCTTCGCGCATCCTGTCGATCAGCCGCGCGAACGCGGCCAGCTTGCTGCCGGCCGCGCCGGGCACGTAGGCCACCGCCTCGGCCAGCGCGCAGTCGTACTGGCGCGCCATGTCCTGCAGCACTTCGAGCGAGCGCGCGCCGATGCCGCGTGCCGGGAAGTTGACCACGCGGCCGAAGGCGGCGTCGTTGCGCGGGTTCTCCAGCAGCTGCATGTAGGCCAGCGCGTGCTTGATTTCGGCGCGCTCGAAAAAGCGCAGGCCGCCATACACGCGGTACGGAATGCCGGCCGAGAACAGCGCGTGCTCGATCACGCGCGACTGCGCGTTGCTGCGGTACAGGATGGCGATCTCGGCACGGCTGGCGCCCTGCGCAATCTGGTCGCGGATCTCCTCGATGATCCAGGCGGCTTCCTGCCCGTCGGAGCCGCCCTGGAACACGCGCACCGGCTCGCCGTGGCCGGCGTCGGTGCGCAGGTTCTTGCCGAGGCGGCGCGCGTTGTGCGAGATCAGATGGTTGGCCGAATCCAGGATGTGCCCGTGCGAGCGGTAGTTCTGCTCCAGCTTGATCATCCGGCGCACGCGGAACTCGTGCTCGAAGTCGCGCATGTTGCCGACATTGGCACCGCGGAAGGCGTAGATGCTCTGGTCGTCGTCGCCCACGGCAAAGACCGCCGCCGGGTTCTGCGTGCCGTGGCCGGCCAGCAGCTTGAGCCACTGGTACTGCAGCACGTTGGTGTCCTGGAACTCGTCGACCAGCACATGGCGGAAGCGGTGCTGGTAGTGCTGGCGGATGGCGTCGTTGTAGCGCAGCAGCTCGTAGCAGCGCAGCAGCAGCTCGGCGAAGTCGACCACGCCCTCGCGCTGGCACTGCTGGTCATAGGCGGCGTAGAGGTCGACGAAGCGCTTGTTGAAGTCGTCGTTGGCCTCGACGTCGGCCGGGCGCAGGCCCTGCTCCTTGGCATTGTTGATGAAATACTGCAGGTTCTTGGCCGGGTACTTCTCGTCGTCGACGTTGAGCGACTTGAGCAGCCGCTTGAGCGCCGAGAGCTGGTCCTGGCTGTCGAGGATGGCAAAGGTCTGGGGCAGGCCCGCGTCGCGGAAATGCGCGCGCAGCATGCGGTTGCACAGGCCGTGGAAGGTGCCGATCCACATGCCGCGGGTGTTGATCGGCAGCATCGACTGCAGCCGCGTCTGCATTTCCTTCGAGGCCTTGTTGGTGAAGGTCACCGCCAGGATGCCCGCCGGCGAGACCCGGCCGTTCTGCAGCAGCCACGCGATGCGCGTGGTCAGCACGCGGGTCTTGCCGCTGCCCGCGCCCGCCAGGATCAGCGCCGGTTCGTCGGGCAGGGTGACGGCGGCTAGTTGTTCGGCGTTCAAGTTGGCGAGCAGGGCGGACATCGGAAAGGCCTAGTGGAATCGCCAGCAATTATACCGGCGGGCCCTGTTCCATAAATCACATCCGGCCCGCCGACGATGGCGCGCGCACGGTCTGCGGGCCGGCCGCCTCCGGGCACCGAAATAGGCACCGGCGGCCCGCCCCCGTATAATTTGTGGTTTCACTGGCGCCAGGCCGGCCCCCGCAGGCCGCCAGCGACCGCCAGGCGCAGGGCAACGCACCTGCCACGCACCCAGACGCCAACCTCGACATCCCAGCATGACCGCCCAAGACCAATCGCTTGCCAAGAGCTTCGAACCCGCCGCCATCGAGGCGAAATGGGGCCCCGAGTGGGAGAAGCGCGGCATCGCCAAGCCCACCTTCGACCCCGCCCGCCCGGACTTCGCGATCCAGCTGCCGCCGCCCAATGTGACCGGCACGCTGCACATGGGCCACGCGTTCAACCAGACCATCATGGATGGCCTGGCACGCCATGCGCGCATGCTGGGCGCCAATACGCTGTGGGTGCCGGGCACCGACCACGCCGGCATCGCCACCCAGATCGTGGTGGAGCGCCAGCTCGAGGGCCAGGGCGTGTCGCGCCATGACCTCGGCCGCGAGAAGTTCACCGAGAAGGTGTGGGCCTGGAAGGAAGAGTCGGGCTCGACCATCACCCGCCAGGTGCGGCGCATGGGCGCGTCGATCGACTGGAGCCGCGAGTACTTCACGATGTCGCCGGAGATGTCGACGGCGGTCACCGAAGTCTTCGTGCGGCTGTACGAGCAGGGCCTGATCTACCGCGGCAAGCGCCTGGTCAACTGGGACCCGGTGCTGGGCACCGCGGTGTCGGACCTGGAAGTCGACAGCGTCGAGGAAGAAGGCTCGCTGTGGCATATCCGCTATCCGCTGGTCGAGGCTGACGCCCGCGGCGGCCTGAGCCACCTGACCGTGGCCACCACCCGTCCCGAAACCATGCTCGGCGACGTCGCCGTGATGGTGCATCCGGAAGACGAGCGCTACGCGCACCTGATCGGCAAGTCGGTGCACCTGCCGCTGACCGGCCGCCAGATCCCGGTGATCGCCGACGAATACGTCGACCGCGAGTTCGGCACCGGCGTGGTCAAGGTCACGCCGGGCCACGACTTCAACGACTATGCGGTGGGCCTGCGCCACAACCTGCCGCAGCTGTCGATCCTGACGCTGGACGCGAAGATCGTTGCCGACGCCCCCGCCGCCTACGCGGGCCTGGACCGCTTCGACGCGCGCAAGGCCATCGTCGACGACCTCGACAAGCAGGGCCTGCTGGAAGACGTCAAGAAGCACAGGCTGATGACCCCGCGCAGCGAGCGCACCGGCAGCGCGATCGAGCCGATGCTGACCGACCAGTGGTTCGTCGCCATGAGCAAGCCGGCGCCGGAAGGCACTTTCTACCCCGGCCGCTCGATCGCCGAAGTCGCGCTCGAGGCGGTGCAGAGCGGCGAGATCAAGCTGGTGCCGGAAAACTGGATCAGCACCTACAACCAGTGGCTGGGCAATATCCAGGACTGGTGCATCTCGCGCCAGCTGTGGTGGGGCCACCAGATCCCGGCGTGGTACGACGATGCCGGCAACTGCTTCGTCGGCCGCACCGAAGAGGAAGCGCTTGCCAAGGCAAAGGCCGCCGGCAGCACCGGCACGCTGCGCCGCGAGGAAGACGTGCTCGACACCTGGTTCTCGTCGGCGCTGGTGCCGTTCTCCTCGCTGGGCTGGCCCGCGGAAACGCCGGAGCTGAAGCACTTCCTGCCGTCGTCGGTGCTGGTGACCGGCTACGACATCATCTTCTTCTGGGTGGCGCGCATGGTCATGATGACCAAGCACTTCACCGGCAAGGTGCCCTTCCACACCGTCTACGTGCACGGCCTGGTGCGCGATTCGGAAGGCAAGAAGATGAGCAAGTCCGAGGGCAACACGCTCGACCCGGTCGACCTGATCGACGGCATCGACCTCGACACGCTGCTGAAGAAGCGCACCACCGGCCTGCGCCGGCCCAAGGACGCGCCCAAGATCGAGAAGAAGACGAAGAAGGAATTCCCCGAGGGCATTCCGGCGTTCGGCGCCGACGCGCTGCGCTTCACCTTTGCGTCGCTGGCCACGCTCGGCCGCAACATCAACTTCGATACCGGCCGCTGCGAGGGCTACCGCAACTTCTGCAACAAGCTGTGGAACGCCACCCGCTTCGTGCTGATGAACACCGAGGGCCATGACTGCGGCATGGGCCCGTGCAACCAGGACTGCGGCCCGGACGGCTACCTCGATTTCTCGCAGGCGGACCGCTGGATCGTGTCGCTGCTGCAGCGTGTGGAGGCCGAGGTCGAAAAGGGCTTTGCCGAATACCGCTTCGACAATATCGCCAACGCCATCTACAAGTTCGTCTGGGACGAGTACTGCGACTGGTACCTGGAACTGGCCAAGGTGCAGATCCAGAACGGCACGGAGGCCCAGCAGCGCGCCACCCGCCGCACCCTGCTGCGCGTACTCGAGACCGTGCTGCGCCTGGCGCATCCGGTGATCCCGTTCATCACCGAGGAACTGTGGCAGAAGGTGGCGCCGCTGGCCGGCCGCGCCAAGGGCGATGGTGCGGAAACGATCGCAACCCAGCCATATCCGCTGCCCGCGGTGGCCAAGATCGACGAGAATGCCGAGCAGTGGGTCGCGCGCCTGAAGGAAGTGATCGACGCCTGCCGGAACCTGCGTGGCGAAATGAACATCTCGCCGGCCCAGCGCATCCCGCTCTATGCGGAGGGCGACAGCGCCTTCCTGAAGGCGGCGAGTGCGCATATCCAGGCACTGGCGAAACTTTCCGAGGTGCGCGTCTTCGAAGATGAAGCTGCCCTGCAGGCCGAAGGTGCCGGTGCGCCGGTCGCCATTGCCGGGGGCAACCACCTGCTGCTGAAGATCGAGATCGATGTCGCCGCCGAGCGCGCGCGCCTGTCGAAGGAAGTCGAACGCATCGGTGGCGAAATCGGCAAGTGCCGCGCCAAGCTCTCGAACGAGAGCTTTGTCGCCAAGGCACCGCCCGCGGTGGTGGCGCAAGAGACGCAGCGCCTGTCCGATTTCGAGCAGACGCTGGCCAAGCTGCAGGGCCAGCTGCAGCGGCTGCCGGCCTGACCCGAGGGGTCAGCCGGGCGGCCTGCATCACGCCCCTGCCAGCCGGGGGTTCTGTGCGGCATCGTCGGACAGAACCGGACAGACGGCGCCCACGCTGGCTGGCAGGGTTATGGACTGGAATCTGAGAGGTACACCTGATATGGAAAATCGCGTCACCAAGGCTGTGTTCCCGGTTGCGGGCCTGGGCACCCGCTTCCTGCCAGCCACCAAGGCCAGCCCCAAGGAAATGCTTCCGGTGGTGGACAAGCCGCTGATCCAGTACGCCGTGGAAGAAGCCATGGCCGCCGGCATTACCGAGATGATCTTTGTGACTGGCCGCTCCAAGCGCGCGATCGAGGACCATTTCGACAAGGCCTTCGAACTGGAAGTGGAGCTCGAAGCCAAGAACAAGCAGGCGCTGCTGGACGTGGTGCGCTCGATCAAGCCGGCCAACGTCGAGTGCTACTACGTGCGCCAGCCCGAGGCGCTGGGCCTGGGCCACGCGGTGCTGTGCGCGGCCAAGCTGGTGGGCGACACCCCGTTCGCGGTGATGCTGGCCGATGACCTGATCGACGGCAACCCGCCGGTGATGAAGCAGATGGTGGATGCCTTCAACCACTACAACTGCTCGGTGCTGGGCGTCGAGGAAATCACGCCCGAGCAGAGCCGCTCCTACGGCGTGATCGATGGCCGCGAATGGGACGAGGACGTGATCAAGGTCTCGGGCATCGTCGAGAAGCCGGCGCCGGAAGACGCGCCGTCCAACCTCGGCGTGGTCGGGCGCTACATCCTGACGCCGCGCATCTTCGACCACCTGCGCGAACTCAGGCCCGGCGCCGGCGGCGAACTGCAGCTGACCGACGCGATCCAGTCGCTGCTGGGACAGGAGCAGGTGCTGGCGTACCGCTACCAGGGCCGCCGCTATGACTGCGGCAGCAAGCTCGGCTACCTCAAGGCCACCGTCGAGTTCGCGCTGAAGCACCCCGAAGTGGGCACCGAATTCAGCGCCTACCTGGAATCGCGCGAACACCTGAACGGCCTGGGCCGCTGAGCTCGCCGTCGCGGACACGAAGAAAAAGCCGCTTTCGAGCGGCTTTTTCCTTGTTGGCGCACCCCGGCGTGTGCGCGCGCAAGCCATCACCGCCGGCGCATGTAGAACACGAACACCTTGTCCACTTCCGAGTGCGACAGCAGCTCGTTGCCGGTCTGCTTGGCAAAGGCCTGGAAATCGCGCGTGGCACCGGGATCGGTGGCCAGCACCTTGAGCACGTCGCCGCTGGCCATGTCGGCCAGGGCCTTCTTGGTGCGCAGGATCGGCAGCGGGCAGTTCAGGCCGCGCGCGTCCACTTCTTTCTGGAACTCCATTCGTCTCTTCCTCTGATGCTTGGGGGCTGGAGGCCGGCTGAAAAACCGGCCTTACCAGCGGTATTGTAGCGAAGCCCCGACCTGGCTGAAGTCGTGGGGGCGGCGCGGGTCCGGAATGTCGGCGCCGCTCTGGCGGTCGAAGAAGCGCACCGGGTAGCCCCTGGCGGCAAGCCAGTCGGCCACCGCGAAGCCGGTTCCGGCCGACCACACGCGCACGTCCTCGGGCGCCACCAGCTTGTACTCGGCCAGTTCGTCGGACAATTCGACGGTACCCGTCGCCTTGACGTGATAGGCAATGATCAGCTCGTTCTTGCGCATGAACTCGTAGACACCGATCAGCGCGACCGACTCGGTATCGAGGTTGGTCTCTTCCTTCAGTTCGCGCGCCACGCCCAGCTCGGGCGGCTCGTCGCGCTCCAGGAAGCCGGTCACCAGCGCAAACATCTTCTCCGGCCACGCGGCGTTGCGCGCCAGCAGCAGCTTGTCCTGGTACTCCACCACCGCCGCCAGCACCGGCAGCGGATTGTTCCAGTGCACGAAGCCGCAGTCCTGCTGCACGCAGGCGTGGCGTTCGCGCCCGGACAGCGGCAGCACCTCGAGCGGCGCGCCGCACTGCGGGCAGAATCGGTATGACATGGGGGGCTCCTGAAGTCTCGTCGTTATCAGTATGAGTATGGCGGGATCTGGCCCGCTATGCGCCACATGCAGCGCGCATGTCGGCGACCAGCGCCTCCACGGTCTGCGGCTGCAAGTCCCAGGCGCACATGAAACGGCAGCCGCCCGCGCCGATAAAGGTGTAGAAGCGCCAGCCCTTGGCGCGCAGCGCCTCGATCGCCGGCAGCGGCAGCTCGGCGAAGACCGCATTGGATTGGGTCGGGAACATGATGCGCACGCCCGGGATCTCGCGGATGCGCTGCTGCAGCAGTTGCGCCATCGCATTCGCATGGCGCGCGTTGGCAAGCCACACGTCGTTCTCGAGCAGGCCCAGCCACGGCGCCGAGATAAAGCGCATCTTCGACGCCAGTTGCCCGGCCTGCTTGACGCGGTAGGCAAAGTCCTCGGCCAGGCGGCGGTCGAAGAACACCACTGCCTCGCCCACCGGCAGCCCGTTCTTGGTGCCGCCGAAGCACAGCACGTCGACGCCGGCGCGCCAGGTGATTTCGGAAGGATGCACGCCCAGCGACGCCACCGCGTTGGCAAAGCGCGCGCCGTCCATGTGCACGCGCAGCTGCCGGCGCTTGGCGATGGCGGCGATGGCGCGCACCTCTTCGACGCTGTAGACGGTACCGACTTCGGTCGACTGCGTCAGCGACACCACCTTGGGCTTGGGGTAATGGATGTCGGCGCGGCGCGTGACCAGCGCCTCGACCGCATCGGGAGTGAGCTTGCCGTGCTCGCCCGGCGCGGTCAGCAGCTTGGAGCCGTTGGAGAAGAATTCCGGCCCGCCGCATTCGTCGGTCTCGATATGCGCCAGCTCGTGGCAGATCACCGAGTGGTACGACTGGCACAGCGCCGACAGCGCCAGCGAGTTGGCCGCGGTGCCGTTGAACACGAAGAACACTTCGCAATCGGTCTGGAACAGGTCGCGGATCCGGTCGCAGACTTTCTGCGTCCAGCTGTCGTCGCCATAGGCCTGCTCATGGCCGCTGCCGTTGGCTTCCAGGAAATACTTGAGCGATTCCGGGCAGAAGCCGGCGTAGTTGTCGGAGGCGAAGTGCTGCATGGTGTTCAGTGTGGAGCGGCCTGGCGCCTTACTTCTTGTCGGCCCACAGCTCGCCGCCGGTGGACCAGTTCTCGCGCTTGATGTCGGTGATGATGATGTCGACCGCCGACGGCGAGCAGCCCAGCGTTTCGCAGCTGACGCGGGTCACTGCCTCGACAAACTTGCGCTTCTGCTCGATGGTGCGGCCTTCAAACATTTCGACGTGGAAAGTCGGCATACATGACTCCTGTGCTTGGTGATTGTTGTGGCCCGGACCGGGGAATCTCTCCCCTTCAGTCCCGGTAGGAAGGATCGATTCTATCCAGTTTGCGCAGCAGCGCGGGCCATTCCAGCACGCCCTCGACCGCGCCATCGTCATGGAGCTGCGCGGAGGTCTTGTCCGCCACGGCGGCGTCGGGCTGCACCAGCGCGCCGCCCGCCTGCGCCGCAATCTGGATTTCGCAGGCCTTGATCAGCGTCGCCATCAGCACATAGGCTTCGGCCACGGTGCGGCCCACCGTCAGCGTGCCGTGGTTGCGCAACAGCATGGCCGGATGCGGGCCCAGCGATGCGGTCAGCCGCGCGCCCTCGGCCGGGGTGAAGGCCAGGCCCTCGTAGTCGTGGTAGGCGATGCGGCCATGGAAACGCATGGCATGCTGCGACAGCGGCAGCAGCCCCGCCGCCTGCGCCGACACCGCGATGCCGGCGGTGTTATGCAGGTGCATCACGCACATCGCGTCGGCGCGCGCGGCATGCACTGCGGCGTGCAGCGCAAAGCCGGTCACGTTGACCGGATGCACGGTGTCGCCGACGACTTCGCCGCGGCCGTTGATCTTGACCAGGTCGCCGGCGCGGATCTCGTCGAAGGCGAAGCCAAAGGGGTTGATCAGGAAGTGATCCGGCTCGCCCGGCACCGTGGCCGAGATATGCGTATAGATCAGGTCATCCCAGCCCTCGCGCGCGGCCAGGCGATAGGCCGCGGCCAGGTCGACGCGCACGCGCTGCTCTTCGGCTGAGACAGGATGGGAAGCGCCCGCGGCACGCGCGGGCTGCAAGGCAAATGACATGGGGTCGCTCCTGCGCCGTCCGGCCTCGCGTGCCGGGTACGGCCCGGCCTTCTGTGCCGCGCCACGGGCCGCGATGCCGGCAGACCCGGCCGCAGCCCCTCGCGCGGCGCGCCGGACAGCAAAGGCAATACTTTAGCGCACCTTGGCGCCAGGGCTCAGGGTGGTCTCGCCAGCCGGCAGCGGCCACACGCGGCGCATCCACAGGAACACCAGCGCGCCCAGCGCCAGCGCCGCGGCGGCACACGCCAGCGAACCGGCGAAGCCGCCGCTGCGCGCCACCAGCGCCGTCGCCAGCGGCGGGCCGGCGATCTGGCCGAGTCCGTAGGATGCGGTCATCAGGCCCATCAGCCGCGGTGCCTGCGGCCCCCACAGCCGCCGCGCCTCGCGCATCGCGAACGCCACCAGCGCCGTGAACGGCAGGCCCGCCAGCACGCTGCTGAGGGCAAAACCGGCCACGCTCGGCAGCACCACCGCGATCGCCACGCCCAGCGCCTGCATGCCGTACAGCAGCGCCAGCAGCTTGCGGTTGTCGTGCGCCATGCCGACCCGCGTGGCCAGTAACGCGCCCACCGCCACGCCCGCGCCAAAGATCGGCCAGAACAGGTCGGCCCACACCGTGCCCGGCAGCGCCTGGCGCGCGATCACCGGCAGGAAGGTCGCGGTGATGATGTAGCCAAAGCCGGCCAGGCCGTAGGCCAGCGTCAGCATCCAGGCCTCGGCATCGAGCCGCGCGGTGCCGGTATCGATGTCGGTATCGGTCTCGGCGGCCCTCGCAGACGGCACCGCTGCCGGCGCGACGAAAATCCGCCAGACCGCCGCCACCAGCACCACCGCCAGCGCGGTGAAGGCGAGCCAGCCATGGTCCGCATGCCAGCCCGCACCGACCATGCCAGATACGCCCAGCCCTGTGACCACGATGCCCAGGCCCGGGCCGCAGAAGATCAGCCCGGCCAGCTCCGGCCTGCCCAGTTCGGCCAGCCGCTGCAGGCACCAGGCGGCGGTGTAGACCATCGCCAGGGCGCTGGCCACGCCCGCGGCGGCGCGCCACAGCGACCACGCCGGCATGCCGCCCGGCAGGGCCATGCCCAGCGTCAGCAGCACCGTGGCCACCAGGCCCCAGCGCACCATGCGCACCGCATCGGGCTGGATCAACATGCACACCGCGGCGCCAACGAAGTAACCGATGTAGTTCACCGTCGCCAGCCAGCCGCCCTGGTCCAGCGTGACCGTGCCGTCGTGCAACATCATCGGCAACAGCGGGGTGAAGGCGAAGCGGCCGATGCCCATCGCCACCGCCAGCGACACCAGCCCGGCCAGCGCCACCGCGAACGGGCCGGCTGCGCGCGCTGGCGCGGCGGCCTCCACGCGCGCGGCGGGGTGTTCGGGCTCGAGGGGGCGGGGGATCGGCATGAGCAATGGACGGTGGTGGCAGCGGTTGCGCTGCGATTTCTGTATGCTACGCTGGCGTAAGCATCTTGAAACATGAATTCTCGAGATGCCAACCATACTGAAATCTGATGGATAACTGGGGAGCCCTGCCATGGACCTTGCCGCGCTGGAGATCTTCCGCGCCGTCGTCGAGGCCGGCGGCGTCACCCGCGCGGCCGAGCGGCTGCACCGGGTGCAGTCCAATGTCACCACCCGCATCCGCCAGCTGGAGCAGTCGCTGGGCGTCGAGCTGTTCGTGCGCGACGGCCGCCGCATGGTGCTGACGCCGTCGGGCCAGACCCTGTTCGACTACGCCTGCCGCATCCTGACCCTGACCGAAGAGGCGCGCCACGCGGTGTTGCCGGCTCGGCCGCATGGCCGGCTGCGCATTGCCTCGATGGAAAGCACCGCCGCGAGCCGCCTGCCCCGGGTGCTGGCCGCGTATCACCAGGCCTGGCCCGAGGTACAGCTGGAACTGGTGACGCTGGCCACGCGGCAGGCGTTCGACGCGCTGGCGCGCTTCGAGGTCGACTGCGCCTTCGTCGCCGAGCCGCTGGCCGATCCGGCGCTGCGCGCGGTGCCGGTGTTCGAGGAAGAGCTGGTGGTGATCACGCGCGAGCACCATCGCCCGGTGCGCGGCGCGGCCGACCTGGAGGTGCCGACGCTGCTGGCGTTCGAGCCGGGCTGCAACTACCGCGCGCGGCTCGAGACCTGGTACGGCAGCGGCCCCGCGCCGACCCCGCGCGTGTTGCAGCTCAGCTCCTACCATGCCATCGTCGCCTGCGTCGCGGCCGGCATTGGCGCGGCGATCGTGCCGCGCTCCGTGCTGGGCCTGTACCGCGACCTGCCCGCCATCCAGCAGCACAGCCTGGGCGCGGCAGGCCGGGTGCGCACGCTGCTGGCGTGGCAGCCGTCGATGGCCAGCGCCGCGCTGCATGCGCTGGTCGAGGCCCTGCCCGAACTCACGCCCGCACCGCCCGGCTCGGCCGGGCCTGAACTCGCGGCGGCCTGAGCGCGCGGGCCTGCGGGGCCGCGTGCAAGATGTGCCCGGTGGCCTACACTTGAAGTGGCGTCACCACGGCACCTTGCCTGCCCTGCTCCTGCCATGAACCCTGCCACCGCGTTGCTGCGGGCCTTCCGGCTGCTGTCCAGCCTGGCGCTGGCATGCTGCGCGCTTGCCTTCGGCGGCAGCGGCGCCGCGGCCCCGCCGGCGGCCACGGCCACGGCCACCGCGCCGGTGTACGTGATCCCGCTGAAAGGCGCGGTCAGCCCGGCCAGCGCCAGCTTTATCCTGCGCGGCATGACGCGCGCCCGCGAAGCCGGCGCCCAGCTGGTGGTGCTGGAAATGGACACGCCCGGCGGGCTGGACGCGTCGATGCGCGACATCATCCAGGCGATCCTGGCCTCGCCGGTGCCGGTGGCCAGCTATGTCTCTCCCGGCGGCGCGCGCGCGGCCAGCGCCGGCACCTATATCCTCTATGCCAGCCATATCGCGGCGATGGCACCGGGCACCAACCTGGGCGCGGCGACCCCGGTGCAGGTGGGAATCGGCGGGCCCCAGAAGCCCGAGTCGCTGCCCGGTGCCAGCCCGGCCTCGGCCCCCGGCAGCGCACCCGCGGCGGGCGACACCATGGCGCGCAAGCAGATGCATGACGCCTCGGCCTATATCCGCGGTCTGGCGCAGCTGCGCGGGCGCAACGCCGAATGGGCCGAGCGCGCGGTGCGCGAATCGGTCAGCCTGTCGGCCGACGAGGCGCTGGCGCAGCGCGTGATCGATGTGGTCGCGGCCGACCTGCCCGGGCTGCTGCGCCAGCTCGACGGGCGCAAGCTGACCACCGCCGGCGGCAAGGCCAGCACGCTGCACACGCGCGACGCCCCTTCGGTGACGCTGGAGCCGGACTGGCGCAACCGCTTCCTGGCCGTGATCACCGAGCCCAGCGTGGCGCTGCTGCTGCTGATGATCGGCATCTACGCGCTGATCTTCGAGTTCTCCACGCCGGGCATGGTGGTGCCCGGCATCGTCGGCGCGATCTGCCTGCTGCTGGCGCTGTTCGCGCTGCACATGCTGCCGGTCAACTATGCCGGGCTGGCGCTGGTGGCGCTGGGCATCGGCTGCATGGTGGCGGAGCTGTTCCTGCCCACCTTCGGCGCGCTGGGGATCGGCGGCATCATCGCCTTCGCCTTCGGCGCGGTGATGCTGATCGACACCGACGTGCCGGGCTTCGGCGTGCCGCTGCCGATGGTGGCGGCGATGTCGGCGCTATCGGCGGTGTTCGTGTTCGGCATGTCGGCGATGCTGGTGCGCTCGCGCAAGCGGCCGGTGGTCAGCGGTGCCGACACGCTGCTCGGCGCCCGCGGCGAACTGGTCGACGACCTGCGCGAAGAAGGCTGGGCCACGGTGCGCGGCGAGACCTGGCGCGTGCGCAGCGCCACCCCGCTGGCACGCGGCACGCCCGTGCTGGTCACGGGACGCAATGGCCTGGTGCTCGAAGTGATCGCCGCCGGCAGCGCGCCGCGCCCCTCTTCCCAACCGAGCCCGAACAAGGGAGCCTGACCATGGCCTACGGATTCAGCTTCGGCGGTGTGATTTTCCTGTTGGCACTGCTGATCATCATGGCGTTCCGCGTGCTGCGCGAATACGAACGCGGCGTGGTGTTCATGCTCGGGCGCTTCTGGAAGGTCAAGGGCCCGGGACTGGTGCTGCTGATCCCGGCGGTGCAGCAGATGGTCCGGGTCGACCTGCGCACGGTGGTGATGGACGTGCCGCCGCAAGACGTGATCTCGCGCGACAACGTCTCGGTCAAGGTCAATGCGGTGGTGTACTTCCGCGTGGTCGATCCCGAACTGGCCATCATCCAGGTGGCTAATTTCCTTGAGGCCACCAGCCAGCTGGCGCAGACCACGCTGCGCTCGGTGCTGGGCAAGCACGAGCTCGACGAGATGCTGGCCGAGCGCGAAAAGCTCAACCTCGACATCCAGCAGGCGCTGGACGCGCAGACCGACGGCTGGGGCATCAAGGTCTCCAACGTCGAGATCAAGCACGTCGACCTGAACGAGACCATGATCCGCGCCATCGCCCGCCAGGCCGAAGCCGAACGCGAACGGCGCGCCAAGGTGATCCACGCCGAAGGTGAGCTGCAGGCCTCGGAAAAGCTGCTGGAAGCGGCGCAGATGCTGGCGCGGCAGCCGCAGGCGATGCAGCTGCGCTACATGCAGACGCTGACGCAGATCGCGGGGGACAAGAGTTCGACCATCGTGTTTCCGTTGCCGATCGATCTGCTGGCGACGCTGCGGAGCGCCACGGGGAATACTGAGAAGTAGGAAAGCAGAAGGGGCGCCACCGGCGCCCCTTCTGGCACGGCTTCACCAAGCTTGGCGCATCAAACCTTGCCAGCCACCCACTCGCTGACACCCGCCAGCGCCTGCGGCAGCTTGGCCGGCTCGGTGCCGCCGGCCTGCGCCATGTCCGGGCGGCCGCCGCCCTTGCCGCCCACCTGCTGGGCGACAAAGTTGACCAGCTCGCCGGCCTTGACCTTGCCGGTGGCATCGGCGGTGACGCCGGCGATCAGGCTGACCTTGCCGTCGGCGACCGCGCCCAGCACGATGGCGGCGCTCTGCAGCTTGTCCTTGAGCTTGTCCATGGTCTCGCGCAGGGTCTTGACGTCGGCGCCGTCCAGCTGCGCGGCCAGCACCTTCAGGCCCTTGACGTCGACCGCCTGCGCCGCCAGCTCGTCGCCCTGCGACGCGGCCAGCTTGCTCTTCAGGCGCTCCAGCTCCTTCTCCAGCGCGCGCACCTGCTCCTGCACCTGGCCGATGCGCGGCACCAGCTCCGACGGTTGCGCCTTCAGCACGGCGGCGGCCTCATTCAGCCTGGCGTCCAGGCCCTGCAGGTAGTGCAGCGCATTGTCGCCGGTGATGGCTTCGACGCGGCGGATGCCGGCGGCCACGCCGCCTTCCATCACGATCTTGAACAGGCCGATATCGCCGGTGCGGTGCACGTGGGTGCCGCCGCACAGTTCCTTCGAGGTGCCGATCGACAGCACGCGCACGTCGTCGGCGTACTTCTCGCCGAACAGCGCCATCGCGCCGCTCTTGACCGCGTCGTCGAACGGCATGATCTCGGCGTGCGTGTCTTCGTTGCGAAGGATCTCGGCGTTGACGATCTCTTCGACCTGGCGGATCTGCGCATCGGTCAGCGCGGCATTGTGCGAGAAGTCGAAGCGGGTCTTGTCCGCATCGACCAGCGAGCCCTTCTGCTGCACGTGGCTGCCCAGCACTTCGCGCAGGGCCTTGTGCATCAGGTGGGTGGCGGAGTGGTTGCGCACGGTGCGCGCGCGGCGCAGCGCGTCGACCTGCGCCGACACGGCATCGCCCACCTTGAGCGCGCCGCCTGCCAGCGTGCCCTGGTGGCCGAACACGTCGGCCTGGATCTTGGTGGTGTCGGCCACGGCGAAGGTGGCCGCGCCTGCCTGCAGCACGCCCTGGTCGCCGGCCTGGCCGCCCGACTCGGCGTAGAACGGCGTGTTGTCGAGCACCACCACGCCGGTCTGGCCGGGCTGCATGCTGTCGACCGAGGCGCCATCCACATACAGCGCGGTGACCCTGGCCTGCGGCAGTTCCAGTTTTTCGTAGCCGTGGAACACGGTCTTGTCGCCGGTGTACTCCAGGCCGGCGGCCATCTTGAACTTGCCGGCGGCGCGCGCCTGCTCGCGCTGGCGGTTCATGGCGGCGTCGAAGGCGGCCTCGTCCACGCCGATTTCCTGCTCGCGGCACACGTCCTGGGTCAGGTCCAGCGGGAAGCCGAAGGTGTCGTGCAGCTTGAAGGCGAGTTCGCCATCCAGCGTCTTGCCGCCCTTGAGCTTCAGGTCGGCAAGCGCGGCGTCAAGGATCGCCATGCCGTTCTCGATGGTCTCGAAGAAGCGCTCTTCCTCGGCCTTCAGCACTTCGGTCACGCGCGACTGCGCCTCGGCCAGCTCCGGATAGGCCTGGCCCATCTGCTCGACCAGGTCCGGCACCAGCTTGTGGAAGAACGGGGTCTTCTGGCCCAGCTTGTAGCCATGGCGGATGGCGCGGCGGATGATCCGGCGCAGCACGTAGCCGCGGCCTTCGTTGCCCGGGATCACGCCGTCGACGATCAGGAACGCGCACGCGCGGATATGGTCGGCGATGACCTTCAGCGAGTTCTGGTTCAGGTTGTCGATATGGGTCTCGCGCGCGGCGGCCTTGATCAGCGCCTGGAACAGGTCGATCTCGTAGTTGCTGTGCACGTGCTGCAGCACCGCGGCAATGCGCTCCAGGCCCATGCCGGTGTCGACGCACGGCTTGGGCAGCGGCGTCATGTTGCCCTGCTCGTCGCGGTTGAACTGCATGAACACCAGGTTCCACACCTCGATGTAGCGGTCGCCGTCTTCCTCGGGCGATCCCGGCGGGCCGCCCCACACGTCCGGGCCGTGGTCATAGAAGATTTCCGAGCACGGGCCGCACGGGCCGGTGTCGGCCATCTGCCAGAAATTGTCCGAGGCGTAGCGCGCGCCCTTGTTGTCGCCGATGCGCACGATGCGCTCGGCCGGCACGCCGACTTCCTTGGCCCAGATGTCGTAGGCCTCGTCGTCTTCGGCATAGACCGTCACCCACAGCTTTTCGGCCGGCAGCTGGTAGGTCTTGGTCAGCAGTTCCCATGCGTACTGGATCGCTTCGCGCTTGAAGTAGTCGCCAAACGAGAAGTTGCCCAGCATCTCGAAGAACGTATGGTGGCGGGCGGTGTAGCCCACGTTCTCGAGGTCGTTGTGCTTGCCGCCGGCGCGCACCGAGCGCTGCGACGAGGTGGCGCGGCTGTACGGGCGCTTGTCGGTGCCGAGGAACACGTCCTTGAACTGCACCATGCCGGAATTGGTGAACAGCAGCGTCGGGTCGTTCGCCGGCACCAGGCTGGACGAGCGGACCACGGTATGGCCCTTCGATTCGAAGAACTGCAGGAACTTGCTGCGAATGTCTGAGACTTTCATGGGATGGCGGACGCTTGCCCCGGTGTGGCCGGGCGCGACGAATCAGTATGGGATTTGCAAACCGTTGATTATACGGGCAAGGCAGGCCGTCGGGCAGGCCAGCCACGGCGTCCGGGAAGCGGCCGGCTATCGCCCTGAATCCCGTTGTCATGAGGGATGCATACGTCACTTATGAGGGCGCTGGCAGTTTGCCGGTGGTACAGTGCAGCGAACCCGCGCCGCCCCCTTTCCGGGGCGCGCGACCGCCCCGCATTCCGGACCCGATCCCCGCCTTACCTCTGCCTCGAATACCGCCATGGGAGCCTTAAGCCATCTCCGCGTCCTCGACCTGACCCGCGTCCTCGCCGGGCCGTGGTGCGCCCAGAACCTTGCCGACTTCGGCGCCGACGTGATCAAGATCGAGCGCCCCGGCGCCGGCGACGACACCCGCACCTGGGGCCCGCCCTGGCTCCAGGACCAAGACGGCCGCGACACCGCCGAGGCCGCCTACTACCTGGCCGCCAACCGCAACAAGCGCTCGGTCACGTGCGACATCAGCACCCCGGAAGGCCAGCAGATCGTGCGCGACCTGGCCGCGCAGAGCGACGTGGTGCTGGAGAACTACAAGGTCGGCCAGCTGAAGAAATATGGCCTGGACTACGACTCGCTGAAGCAGGTCAAGCCGGACCTGGTCTATTGCTCGGTCACCGGCTTCGGCCAGACCGGCCCCTACGCCGCGCGCCCGGGCTACGACTTCATCATCCAGGGCATGGGTGGCTTCATGAGCCTGACCGGCGAGCGCGACGACCTGCCCGGCGGTGGCCCGCAGAAGGCGGGCGTGGCGATTTCCGACCTGATGACCGGCCAGTACGCCACCATCGCCGTGCTGGCGGCACTGGCGCACCGCGACCGCACCGGCGAGGGCCAGTACATCGACATGGCGCTGCTCGACGTGCAGGTGGCGATGCTGGCCAACATGAACACCAACTACCTGGCCAGCGGCGAGGCGCCGCGCCGCTGGGGCAACGCGCATCCGAACATCGTGCCCTACCAGACCTTCCAGGCCGCCGACGGCTGGATCATCGTCGCGGTCGGCAACGACGGGCAGTTCCGCAAGTTCGTCACCGACGGCGGCAAGCCCGAACTGGCCGACGACCCGCGCTTTGCCACCAACCCGCAGCGCGTGGCCAACCGCGACGTGCTGGTGCCGATCCTGGCCGAGATGGTGCGCCCGCGCACCCGCGCGCAATGGATCCGCGACCTCGAAGCCGCGGGCGTGCCGTGCGGCCCCATCAACACGCTCGACGACGTGTTCGAGGACGACCAGGTCAAGGCGCGCGGGCTGCGCGTGGACCTGCCGCACCCGAGCGCGGGCGAGGTCAAGCTGGTCGGCAGCCCGATCAAGATGAGCGCGACGCCGCCGCAGGCGCTGCGCCACCCGCCGCTGCTTGGTGAGCACACCGACACGGTGCTGGCTCAGACCCTGGGCTACAGCGCCGCGCAGATCGAGGCACTTCGTGCAAAAGGGGTGCTGTAAGATTCTCCTCCTGCCCGCGGCGGGCCAGCCGGCCGCGGGTGCTTTCCGGAAGTCCAGTCCCCACTGAAGTACTTTCCCCGGCCCGCGCCTTTGCGCGCGCCCGTGCAAAGCGAAGGAGAACCCATGCTGACCGACGCCATCCTGGCCTTCCTGCATTTCCTGGCGATCTTCGTCCTGATCACGCTGATGGCCGCCGAAGCCGTGGCGCTGCGCCCGGACCTGACCCCGGCCACCGTGCGGCGTCTGTCGCTGTACGACCTGTTCTATTTCCTGTCGGCGATGCTGGCGCTGGCCACCGGCCTGCTGCGCCTGTTCTACGGCGCCAAGGGCGCGGACTTCTACCTGCACAACCCGTGGTTCCACGCCAAGATGAGCGTGTTCGTGCTGATCGCGCTGTGCTCGCTGCCGCCGACCTTCGCCATCGCGCGCTGGCGCAAGCAGGCGCGCCGGCTGCCCGATTACGTGCCGCCGCCGTCCGAGATCAAGGCGGCGCGGCGCTGGGTCATGATCGAATCGCATCTGGTGATCCTGCTGCCGC
This sequence comes from Cupriavidus sp. WGlv3, assembly GCF_023952475.1. Classification (GTDB taxonomy): domain Bacteria; phylum Pseudomonadota; class Gammaproteobacteria; order Burkholderiales; family Burkholderiaceae; genus Cupriavidus; species Cupriavidus phytorum. The sequence continues at coordinate 365,904 of NZ_JALHRX010000003.1, read as the reverse complement.
TGTGCGCCGTGATGATGGCGCGCGGCATCGGGGCCCGCTGAGAATCCCTATCCCTCCTGTCCTCCGCAACATGCTGAAGAAACTGCTTGCCGCCGCGCTGACCGCGGCCCTGGTGCCGGCCGCCGCCGTTGCCGCCACCAATGCCTACCCGACCAAGCCGGTCCGTTTCGTCGTGCCCTACCCGGCGGGCGGCCCGCTCGACACCGTGGCGCGCGCCATCGGCGACAAGCTGCGCGACAGCCTGGGCCAGCCCGTGATCGTGGAAAACAAGCCGGGCGCCGGCGGCAACCTGGGCGCGGACTACGTCGCCAAGCAGCCCGCCGACGGATACACCATTGTCATGGGCGCGGTGGCCACGCACGCGATCAACCCGACGCTGTTCAGCAAGATGCCGTATGACCCGGTCAAGGATTTCGCACCGATCACGCTGGTTGCCGACGTGCCCAACGTGCTGGTGATGCACCCGGGCAAGGCCGCCGAACTGCAGATCAACAACGTGCGCGACCTGGTCGCCTACGCGCGCAAGAACCCCGGCAAGCTGGATTACGCCTCGGGCGGCAACGGCAGCGCCGGCCACCTGTCGGGCGAGCTGTTCAAGAGCATGGCCAGGGTCAGCATGGTCCATATTCCCTACAACGGCGCGGCGCCGGCGCAGCTGTCGGTGCTGTCGGGCCAGACCGACCTGATCTTCGACAACCTGGCCTCGGCCTCGGCCAATATCAAGGCGGGCAAGCTCAAGGCCTTCGCCGTCACCACCGCCGGCCGCGCCGCGTCCTTCCCGGAGCTGCAGACCATTGCCGAGGCCGGCAAGGGGCTGGGGCTGGAAGGCTTCGACATCTCGACCTGGTTCGGCGTGTTCGCGCCGGCCAATACGCCGCGCGAGATCGTCGAACGGCTCAACCACGACATCGTGGCAATCCTGAAGACCGACGACATGAAGGCGCGCCTGGCCCGCATCGGCGCCCAGCCGGCACCGACCACGCCGGAGCAGTTCGCGGTGTTGATCCAGAAGGAACTGAAGAAGTATGCGCAGATCGTGAAGGTGTCGGGCGCGAAGGTGGACTGACCTCCGCCATCAAGCGGGAGCGCGCGATCACGCGCGCTCTCTGCTCCGCTCCCCCGTGCGCCGCCGCGCCCACAGCTTCCCGCCCGAATCCCCCTCCAGCCGCGGCAGCAGCAATCCCACCTGCACGATCTGCGCGCCCTCCATGCGCGTCACCGTCAGCGGCAGCCCGGCGATCTCGACGCTGTCGCCTTCCACCGGCGGCGACGTGAACGCGCGCTGCATCGCGCTTTCCAGCGTCAGCGGCTCTTCTTCCGGCGTCAGGTCGCGCGTGCCGTAGAGCGCGGCCACGTCGCGCAGCGGCGCGTCGCCCGACAGCAGGAAATCGTGCGAGACCTGTTCCCAGGTGGGCGCGCGGCCCGGCGTCTGGAACAGCGCCGACAGCAGCGGCAACGAGACCGTCGGCCCCAGCACGCAGACCGCGTCGCCGGCGCGCAATACCGTCTGGGCCGGGTCGGCGAGCGCATCGTCGCGGGCCACGGTCAGCAGCCGGCAGCGCGGCGGCAGCTCCAGCTGGTCGGCGCGCACGTTCTCGACCGGCGCGTTGGGCCCGACCTCGAACTGCATCACTTCCAGGATCGGCGCGCGCGTGCCGCGCAGGCGCGAGCGCGCCAGCGGCTCGGGGTAGCCGGGGCGCAGCACGCGCGCCAGCCGCGCCGCCACCGCCACGGTGGTGCCCTGGAACAGCAGGCTGGCCAGCACCACCGCAAAGGCAATGCGGAACAGCAGGCCCGACTGCGGCACCTCGCGCAACAGCGGGAACAGCGCGAGCACGATCGGCACCGCGCCGCGCAAGCCCATCCAGGCGATAAAGCCGGTCTCGCGCGCGTTGAAGCGGAATGGCAGCAGCGCCAGCCAGACCGCCACCGGCCGCGCCACCAGCATCAGGAAGGCCGCCACCGCCACCGCGGGGCCGGCGACTTCCCAGATCCGGTGCGGCGTCACCAGCAGGCCCAGCAGCAGGAACATGGCCGACTGCGCCAGCCACGCCATGCCGTCCATGGCGCGCATGGTGTCGGCGGTGACGGCACGCTCGCGGTTGCCGATCAGCATGCCGGTCAGATACACCGCCAGGAAACCGCTGCCGCCGGCGCTCTGCACGATGGCAAAGACCATCGCGCCGCCCGAGCACAGCAGGATCGACTGCAACCCTTCGGCCACGCGCGTGCGCTCCAGCACATTGGCCAGGCAGTAGCCAAGCCCAAGCCCCAGCACGCCGCCCACGCCGAACTGCACCAGCAGGCGCAGCACCAGTCCCAGCGGCGTCAGGGCCTCGGGCGCGGTCAGCCATTCGATCAGCGTCAGTGTCAGGAAGATCGCCATCGGGTCGTTGATGCCAGACTCGATCTCCAGCACGTTCGCGACCCGGTCCTTGAGCCGGATGCCGCTGCTGTTGAGCGTCGAGAACACCGCCGCGGCATCGGTCGAGCCGACGATGGCGCCCAGCAGCAGCCCCAGCCGCCAGTCGATGCCGAGCAGCCAGGCGGCGAAGATCCCTACCAGCGCGGCAGTCACCAGCACCCCGACCGTGGCCAGCGACAGCGACGGCCTGAGCGCCACGCGGAAGGTGGCAAGGCGCGTGCGCAGCCCGCCGTCCAGCAGGATGATGGCCAGCGCCAGGTTGCCAACCAGAAAGCTGAGCCAGGTATCGGAGAAGCGGATGCCGCCGGGGCCGTCGACCCCGGCCAGCATGCCCACGGCCAGAAACACCAGCAGGAACGGCACGCCGAAGCGCGCCGAGAACGCGCCCAGCACGATGCCCAGCGACATCACGACGGCGCCGAGCAGGATGACATGGTCGATGCTTTCCAAAACGCTCCTTGTGTTGCCTGGGATTCGCCTGCGTCAGCCGGCAGGACCTTTCCGAACCTTTCCGAACCTTTCCGAAGCTTTCAGAACCTTTCAGAACCTTCCGCGGCAGCAGGCCGCCGCGGCACGCAAGACCGTTCCGGATGATAGCGCAGCGGCCCCGGCTGCTACCCGCCAACCCGCCTGCAGCTTGGCGCAGCGGCACTTTTAAGCGTGCTCTCACTAGGGGATACCCGAACCATGACCCCATTTGCAGACATCTGAAAGGTAGCTGAAAGGTCGCCCCCTTACCTTCCACCCTGCCCGCCGGAAGGCCTCCGGAATTCGCTGCATTGATGCAATGCAGCAAAGGCAACGCACAGAGGCCCGCCGAAGATTTCAAGCAGTCTTATCGAGGAGATTCACTTTGCGCATACGTAGCCAAAAGGACTTTGCCTCCGGCCTGATGTTCATCCTGGTCGGATTCGGCTTTTCCTGGGTCGCGCGCGGTTATTCCATGGGAACCGCCGCAAAAATGGGACCGGGATACTTCCCGTTCTGGCTCGGCATCGTGCTCGCCCTGCTGGGCGCGCTGGTGCTGTTCGGCTCGCTGTCGTCCAAGTCGGAAGAAGACAGCCTGGCCCGCTGGGACATCAAGACGCTGTTGTGGATTCTCGGTTCGGTGGTGCTGTTCGGCCTGCTGCTGAAGCCGCTGGGCATGGTGCTGTCGGTGCTGGTGCTGGTGCTGGTGTCGTCGATGGCCAGCCACGAGTTCAGCTGGAAGGGCGCCATCCTGAACGCGGTCATCCTGGTGCTGATCAGCCTGGGCGCGTTCGTGTACGGCATCAACCTGCAGATGCCGGTGTGGCCGGCTTTCCTGGCAAGCTAAGGAGGCCGCCAACATGGAACTACTCACCAACCTGAGTCTGGGCTTCTCCACCGCCCTGACCTTCCAGAACCTCGCGTACGCTTTCCTGGGCTGCGTGCTGGGTACCCTGATCGGCGTGCTGCCGGGCCTGGGGCCGCTGGCCACCATCGCCATGCTGCTGCCGGTGACCTACACGCTGCCGCCGGTGGCCGCGCTGATCATGCTGGCCGGCATCTACTACGGCGCCCAGTACGGCGGTTCGACCACCGCCATCCTGGTGAACCTGCCCGGTGAATCGTCGTCGGTGGTGACCACCATCGACGGTTACCAGATGGCGAGACGAGGGCGAGCGGGGGTGGCGCTGGCGACAGCGGGCCTGGGCTCGTTCTTCGCCGGCTGCGTCGCCACCATGATCCTGGCCGCGTTTGCCGCGCCGCTGTCTGAACTGGCGTTCAAGTTCGGCCCGGCCGAGTACTTCTCGCTGATGGTGCTGGGCCTGATCGGCGCCGTGGTGCTGGCCTCGGGTTCGCTGGTCAAGGCCATCGCCATGATCGTGCTGGGCCTGCTGCTGGGCCTGGTCGGTACCGACGTCAACTCGGGCGCCGCGCGCTTCTCGTTCGACGTGCCGGAACTGACCGACGGCCTGAACTTCGTCTCGGTGGCAATGGGTATCTTCGGCTTTGCCGAAATCATCGCCAACCTGGAGCAGAAGGAGCACCGCGAAACCTTCACCGACCACATCACCAACCTGTTCCCGACCAAGGACGACTTCAAGCGCATGATCCCGGCCGTGCTGCGCGGCACCGCGCTGGGCTCGGCACTGGGCATCCTGCCGGGCGGCGGCGCCTCGCTGGCCTCGTTCGCGGCGTATTCGCTGGAGAAGAAGACCTCCAAGCACCCGCAGGAATTCGGCAAGGGCGCGATCGAAGGCGTGGCGGGTCCGGAATCGGCCAACAACGCGGCTTCGCAGACCTCGTTCATCCCGCTGCTGACGCTGGGCATTCCGCCCAACGCGGTGATGGCGCTGATGGTGGGGGCGATGACCATCCACAACATCCAGCCCGGCCCGCAGGTGATGACCAGCAACCCGGCGCTGTTCTGGGGCCTGATCGCCTCGATGTGGATCGGCAACCTGATGCTGATCGTGCTGAACCTGCCGCTGATCGGCATCTGGGTGAAGCTGCTGAAGGTGCCCTACCGCTACCTGTACCCGGCCATCCTGACGTTCTGCTGCATCGGCGTGTACTCGGTCCAGAACACCACCTTCGACGTGTTCCAGACCGCCGCCTTCGGCGTGGTGGGCTACCTGTTCATCAAGCTGCGCTGCGAACCGGCACCGCTGCTGCTCGGCTTCGTGCTGGGGCCGATGATGGAAGAAAACTTCCGCCGCTCGCTGCTGCTGTCGCGTGGTGACTTCAGCGTGTTCGTGACGCGCCCGCTGTCGCTGGGCCTGCTGATCGCCGCCGCGGTGCTGGTGGTGATCGTGGCGCTGCCGTCGATCAAGGCCAAGCGCGAAGAAGCGTTCCAGGAAGAATAAGCAGGGAATATCGCCGGCCTGGCGCCGGCGGCAACAAAGCTGAAGGGCACCGCGAGGTGCCCTTTTTTTCGTCCGCCGCCCGTCGCCGGTGGCCGCTAGGCCCCGAACAGTTCGCTGCAGGCCGCCCGCACTGCCGCCGTGACCTGCCCGCGGCCGTGGTCGCGCCGCTCCAGCATGCCGATCTGGCGCATCACCGGCTCGCCGTTGACCAGCAGCGGCAGCACGCGCAAAGCATCGTCGTCGCGCCAGCGCGCGCGCCGCAGCAGCGGCACCACGGTCACCCCCACCTCCTGCCGCACCAGCTCGACCAGCGCCTCGATCGCGTTCAGCTCCAGGAATTCATTGACCTTCAGGTGGGCGCGGCGCAGCGCGCGCTCCACCAGCACGCCGGTGCGCTGGCTGCGGTCGAAGCGCAGGTAGGGGTTGGCCGCCAGCGCCTCGCGCGCGTCGCGGCCCGGGCTGCCGCGCGCGGCGATGGCCACCAGCGGCTCCTGGTACAGCGGCGTCCAGCGCAGCGTGCCCGGCACGCGCGCCGCGCCCTCCACCAGGATGGCGGCGTCGAGTTCGCCGGCCTCCACCTGCGCCGCCAGCTCGATCGACTTGGCGCCGACCAGGCGCACGTCCAGCGCCGGATAGGTGCGTTTCATGCGCGCCACCGCGTGCGACAGGCCGCCCATCACCGACACCACCGCGCCCACCGCGACCGCGCCCGCCATGGCTTCGGCCGACGCCAGCGGCAACCGCATCTCGTCATACAGCGCCAGCAGCTTGCGCGCCTGCGGCAGCAGCGCGCGGCCATCCGCATTGAGCACCGCCACGCGGCCGTTGCGGTCGAACAGCTCGCGGCGCAGCTCGGTCTCCAGCGCGCGCATCTGCAGGCTGACCGCGGCCTGGGTCAGCGCCACCTGCGCCGCGGCGGCGGCGAACGAGCCGTGCTCGGCCACGGCGACGAAGGTGCGAAGGAATCGGACAGTGCTCATGATGCACACCAGTGGAGGAACGCCCCCGTCGCCCTGGCGTTCGATACTTAAAAAAATCTTGCGACATTGGAAAGAAATATTAGCTTTCTTTGTGACCGGCGGCGCGGAATAATGAAGGCCGATCATCAATCCGCCCTGCGCCTGATTCTCGGAGACACCCATGACATCCTGGCTGCGCCGCCTCGGCACCGGCCTCGGCATCGGCCTGTGCCTGGCCGCCACCCCGGCCTTGGCCGATACCTACCCGAGCAAGCCGATCCGGCTGCTCGTGCCTTTTCCCGCCAGCGGCGCGACCGACCTGCTGGCCCGCGCCATCGCGCAGAAGGTGGGCAGCAACATGGGCCAGCAGATCGTGGTCGACAACCGTCCCGGCGCCGGCGGCGCGATCGGCTCCGACATGGCTGCCAAGGCCGCGCCGGACGGCTATACGCTGCTGATCGCCACCACCAGCACGCATTCGATCGGGCCGCATATCAATCCCCGCCTGCCGTACCAGACCGAGACCGACTTCACGCCGGTGGGCCAGGTCGCGATCGCCACCAACGTGCTGGTGGTGCCCAACAGCCTGCCGGTGAAGAACGTGCGCGAACTGGTCGACTACGCCAAGAAGCATCCCGGCGAGCTGAACTACGCCTCGAGCGGCAACGGCACCGTGGTGCACCTGACCACCGAGGCGTTCAAGACGCAGGCGGGCGTGTTCATCACCCACATTCCCTACCGCGGCACCGCGCTGGCCGTGCCTGACCTGATCTCGGGCAAGGTGCAGGTGCTGTTCGACAGCATCGTGTCGGGCCTGCCGCACGTGAAGGACGGCAAGCTCAAGGCGCTGGCAGTGACCAGCGCGAAACGCTCGCCGCTGGCGCCGGAAATCCCCACCGTCAGCGAATCGGGCCTGCCGGGCTTCGTCTCCGATACCTGGTTCGGCATCTATGGCCCCAAGGGCATGCCGGCCGATATCGTCAACCGCCTCAATGCCGAGTTCAACAAGGCCATCCAGTCGCCCGAGGTGAAGGAACGGCTGGCCAAGCTGGGCGCCGAACCGGGCGGCGGCACGCCCGCCCAGTTCGCCGCCATGGTGAAGCAGGACAGCGCGCGCTGGGGCAAGCTGATCAGGGATCGCAAGATCACGGCAGAATAAATACGCCACCGAGCGCCCCGGGCGCACCGAGCACAAAGGACTTACCCATGCAGAACTTCAACTGGACCAACCCCTACCCGTCCGTGCGCATTCCGCTGTTTGCGCGCAACGTGGTCTCGACCTCGCACCCGCTGGCCGCGCAGGCCGGCCTGCGCATGCTGCTCAAGGGCGGCAATGCGGTCGATGCCGCCATCGCCGCGGCCGCCGCCATCACCATCGTCGAGCCGGTATCGTGCGGCCTGGGCAGCGACGCCTTCGCCATCCTGTGGGATGGCAAGTCGCTGCACGGCCTGAACTCGTCGGGCGTGGCGCCGGCGGCATGGAGTCCGGAATACTTCAAGGCCAAATACGGCACCGACGCCAACGGCCTCGCCAACCGCCCGATCCGCGGCTGGGACTCGGTCACCGTCCCTGGCGTGGTCGCCGGCTGGGCCGCGCTGCACGAGCGCTTCGGCAAGCTGCCGTTTGCCGACCTGATGGAACCCGCGATCGAGATCGCCGAGCGCGGCTACGCCGTGCCGCCGGTGGTGGCGCACAAGTGGGCCGCCGCGGTGCCGGAACTGAAGGACCAGCCCGGCTACGCCGAGACCTTCATGCCCAACGGCCGCGCCCCGGCGGTGGGTGAGAAATTCACCATGAAGGACGCCGCCGAGACCCTGCGCCAGATCGGCGCGACCCGCGGCCGCGCCTACTACGAAGGCGCGATCGCCGAGAAGATCGCCGCCTTCAGCAAGCAGTGCGGCGGCGCGATGACGCTCGACGACCTGCGCAACTACCGGCCCGACTGGGTCAAGCCGATCAGCAAGTCCTATCGCGGCTACGAACTGCACGAGATCCCGCCCAATGGCCAGGGCATCGCCGCGCTGATCGCGCTGGGCATCCTCGACCAGTTCGACCTGGCCTCGATCCCGGTCGATTCGGTCGATTCGCAGCACCTGCAGATCGAGGCCATGAAGCTGGCCTTCGCCGACCTGTACCAGTACGTGGCCGATCCGCGCAGCATGGAAGTCACGCCCGAACAGATGCTGGACGACGCCTACCTGAAGTCGCGCGCCAAACTGATCGACATGCAGCGCGCCACGCATTTCAACTTCGGCATGCCCAAGGTCGGCGGCACCATCTACCTGACCGCGGCGGACGAGAACGGCATGATGATCTCGTTCATCCAGTCGAACTACATGGGCTTCGGCTCGGGCGTGGTGGTGCCGGGCACCGGCATCAGCCTGCAGAACCGCGGCGTCGGCTTCTCGATGGATCCCAGGTCCGCCAACGTGGTCGCGGGCGGCAAGCGTCCGTTCCACACCATCATCCCGGCCTTCCTGACCAAGAACGGCCAGCCGGTGATGAGCTTCGGCGTGATGGGCGGCGACATGCAGCCGCAGGGCCACGTGCAGACCGTGGTGCGCATGCTCGACTACAACCAGCAGCCGCAGGCGGCCTGCTGCGCGCCGCGCTGGAAGGTCAACCGCGACTTCACGCTGGACGTCGAAGGCACCATGGACCCGGCCACGGTCGAGGGTCTGAAGGCGCGCGGCCACCAGCTCAAGTCGGTGGACGATCCGTACATGGACTTCGGCTCGGGTCAGTTTATCTGGCGAATGTCGGACGACGCCGAGCACGGCTACGTCGCCGCCAGCGACAGCCGGCGCGACGGGCAGGCGGTGGGGTTCTAAAGCAAAAAAAGGAGCGCGGTTTTGGGTGCGCCAACGCCGCCCGAACTCACCTAAGCAAGGTGTTCCCCCTCTCCCCTCATGGGGAGAGGGCCCGGGGTGAGGGGTGGGCTAGCAACGAGCCCCATCAAGCGAAGCCTTCGGTTCTCACCCACGGGCGTCAGCCTTTGACGCTCCCGCCCTCTCCCCCGCCCCTCTCCCGCAAGCGGGCGAGGGGCGCTCGCTGCGAGCGGCAGCGCGAGAATTGTGCGTTACATTGACGCTTTCGCCCACACTGTCCAGCCTGCCATGACCCCGCACGCCATCACCACGCTGGCCGAACTGGAAGCGCTCTACGCGCAACCGGCGGCGCCCTCGCTGTCCAAGCAAGTCGATTACCTGCACCCGCACTACCAGGCCTTTATCGAGGCGGCGCCGTTCTGCCTGCTGTCGACGGTGGGCCAGGACTGGGCCGAATGCTCGCCGCGCGGCGACGCGCCCGGCTTCGTCCAGGTGCTGGACCAGCGCACCCTGCTGCTGCCGGACCGGCGCGGCAACAACCGCATCGACAGCCTGTGCAATATCGTTGCCGATCCGCGCGTGGGCCTGCTGTTCGTGATCCCCGGCATCAACGAGACCATCCGCGTCAACGGCACCGCGCAGATCAGCGTCGATCCGGCCCTGATCGCGCGCTGCGTGGTCGACGGCAAGGCGCCGACCACGGTGCTGGTGATCACGGTGCAGGCGGTGTTCTTCCAGTGCGCCCGCGCGCTGATCCGCTCGCGCCTGTGGGCCGCGCAGTCGCAGGTCGCGCGCCAGTCCCTGCCGAGCAACGGCGAGATCCTGTCCACGCTGAGCGGCAACGCCATCGACGGCGCCGCCTATGACCGCGAGCTGCCCGAGCGGCAGCGCACCACGCTCTACTAGCGCGGCAGCCACTCCGGCGCATGCGTGCCGAGCGGCTCGGACGGCAGCGCCCAGCGCGCCGGCGTCCCGGACAGCTGCGCGGCGTGGCGCACCACCGTCAGCATGCCGAAGCCGGACGGCACCGCTTCGAGCAGGTCGGCGACGTCGTCGATCTTCTGCTCGGGCGCCTTGAGCCCGTCTGGCACGCGCCCCAGCCCGCGCAGCCACTGCCCCACCTGCGCCAGCGACACGCGCACATGCCAGCTGCCTCCCTCCACCGCGCGCCGGTGCAGCGCGGCCATCGCGCCGAAGGCCAGCAGGTAGCCCGCGGCGTGGTCCAGCACCTGGGCCGGCAACGGCCGCGGCGCGTCGCTGCCGGCGGCTTCCGCCTCGGCGTGGTTGAAGCCGGTAGCGGTCTGCACCAGCGAATCGAAGCCGCGCTTGTGCGCCCACGGCCCGACGTGGCCATACGCGCTCAGCGACACATAGACGATGCCGGGACGGGCGCGCGCCGCAGCCTCCGGACCGACGCCCAGTTCAGCCAGGCCGCCGGGCCGGTAGCCCTGCACCAGCACGTCGGCGCCGTGCAGCAGCTTGTGCAGCGTGCGCTTGTCGTCGGCATCGCGCAGGTCCAGCTGGCAGCTGCGCTTGCCGCGGCCGGTGTCGATCACCAGCGGGGCGATCGACGGCAGGTGCGGCGCGGTCACCAGCAGCACGTCGGCGCCATGCGCGGCCAGCGTGCGGCCCGCCACCGGCCCGGCGATGATGCGGGTGAAGTCGAGCACGCGCACGCCAGACAGCGGCTGCGCGTCCGCCGACCCCGGAGCCGGCAGCGGCTGCGGCGCGGCGTCGCCGATCCGCTCCAGCGTGACCGGCGGCAGGCCGCGCAGCGCCGCGGCCTGCGGATGGCGGTCCCATTCGTCGAAGCTGCGCAGCGCGGCGACCACCAGGCCGGCGTCGGACGCGGCGGTTTCGAAGGCCTCGGCCTCCCACTTTTCCAGCGCCGCCTGCACCGCGGCCTTGTCATAGGCGCAGCCCAGCAGCCGCAGCACGCCGTCGCGGTGATGCGGGAAATTGGTGTGCAGGCGGACCCAGCGGCCGTCGCCGCAACGGTAGATGCCGGCGATCTGGTCCCACAGCTCCGGCGCCGGGCCGCCATCGACGCGCAGGTAGCGCTCGCTGCGGAACTCGGTGATGGCGTGGCGCATGTCGACGCCGACCTGCTGCCACTGGCCGCTGCGGCCTTGCCACAGCGTGGCGGCGGCCAGCGCCGACGCGGCCAGGCTGGCCTGCGCCGCGGTCCCCACAGCAAAGCTGGAAGGCAGTACCGGCTCGGCGCCGTCCAGGCGCAGGTGGGCCAGCGCTTCGGCGGGCAGGCCGGCATCGCGCCACAGCGCGCCGACGACATCGAGGGGCATGGGCGGCACTTGTGCCGCAGCGGTGGGGGCGTTCATGGGCGTTCCTGCTGCGATGGATGACTGTCGGCCGTGGCCGGCCGGCACGGGTCTCCATGCTACTCCGACACATCACTTCCGGTGCGCGCAACTTGTGCCGGCAACGGACAAGACCACAAATGAGCCGATGCTCACGGCGTGCGGCGCCGCCGGCACGGTAAAATCCCGCTATTGGCATTCCGCCACGCAATCCGAAGACCCGGCCCCACGCCTTGCAGGCGCCCCTGCAGGCGCTTGCGGCCGGCCAACCGGCGCCATCATGAGCCACGACAACAAGCCTACCGACAGCACACCAGCCGCCTCCAACTTCCTGCGCAGCATCATCGACCAGGACCTCGCCGGCGGCACCTACGCCGGCCGCCAGGACAAGCAAGGCGAGCCGCTGCCGACCGTCATCACCCGCTTCCCGCCGGAGCCCAATGGCTACCTGCATATCGGCCACGCCAAGAGCATCTGCCTGAACTTCGGGCTGGCGCGCGACTACGGCGGCCGCTGCCACCTGCGCTTCGACGACACCAACCCGGTCAAGGAAGACACCGAATACGTCGATTCCATCATCGACGCCGTGCACTGGCTGGGCTTCTCCTGGGACAGCACCGGCAAGGACGGCGCCGCGCAACCCCACCTGTACTACGCCAGCGACTACTTCGACCAGCTCTACGCCTTTGCCGAGACGCTGATCGAGCGCGGCGCCGCCTATGTGGACAGCCAGTCGGCCGAGCAGATCGCCGCCAGCCGCGGCAATTTCTCCGAGCCGGGCAAGCCCTCGCCCTTCCGCGACCGCAGCGTCGAGGAAAACCTGCAGCTGTTCCGCGACATGCGCGCCGGCAAGTACGCCGACGGCGAGCACGTGCTGCGCGCGAAGATCGACATGACCGCGCCCAACATCGTCATGCGCGACCCGGTGCTCTATCGCATCCGCCACGCGCATCACCACCGCACCGGCGACAAGTGGTGCATCTATCCGATGTACGACTTCACGCACTGCATCTCGGACGCGCTGGAGAACATCACCCACTCGCTGTGCACGCTGGAGTTCGAGAACAACCGCCCGCTGTACGACTGGGTGCTGGAGCACCTGCGCGACAGCGGCGTGTTCCGCGACCCGCTGCCGCACCAGTATGAGTTCGCGCGGCTGAACCTGACCTACGCCATCACCAGCAAGCGCAAGCTCAAGCAACTGGTCGACGAGAAGCGCGTCGACGGCTGGGACGATCCGCGCATGCCCACGCTGGTGGGCGTGCGCCGCCGCGGCTACACCCCGGAATCGATCCAGCTGTTCTGCGACCGCGTCGGCGTGGCCAAGGCCGACAGCTGGATCGACATGAGCACGCTCGAAGGCTCGGTGCGCGACGACCTCGACGGCCGCGCCGCGCGCGGCGTTGCCGTGCTCGATCCGCTGCGGCTGGTGATCGACAACTACCCGGAAGGCCAGAGCGAGGAATGCTCGGCACCGGTCCACCCCAAGAAGCCGGAACTGGGCAAGCGGGTGTTCCCGCTGTCGCGCGAGCTGTGGATCGAGCGCGAGGACTTCAACGAGACCCCGCCCAAGGGCTACTTCCGCCTGTTCCCCGGCAACAAGGTGCGCCTGAAGTACGGCTATGTGATCGAGTGCACCGGCGTGGACAAGGACGCCGACGGCAACGTCGTGGCGGTGCACGCCAACTACCTGCCCGACACCAAGAGCGGCACACCGGGCGCCGACAGCGTCAAGGTCAAGGGCGTGATCCACTGGGTCAGCGCGGCGCATGCGTATGAAGCCGAGGTGCGCCTGTACGACCGCCTGTTCAGCGATCCCAATCCGGATGCCGGCGGCAAGAACTTCCTCGATGCGCTCAACCCGGATTCCAAGCAGGTGATCACCGCCTACCTGGAGCCCGGCCTGCGCGAGGCGCAGCCGGAAGACCGCTTCCAGTTCGAGCGCCACGGCTACTTCGTCGCCGACCGCAGCGATTCGACGCCGGGCAAGCCGGTGTTCAACCGCATCGTCGGCCTCAAAGACAGCTGGGGCAAGTGATGGCCAGACCTGGCAAGGCAACGGTGCAGACCATCACCTTCCCGCTCGAGGGCGAATTCATCGCCCTCAATGACCTGCTCAAGCTGGCGGGCGTGTGCGACAGCGGCGGCGCCGGCAAGGCGCTGGTCGCGGCCGGTGAAGTCTCGGTGGACGGCGCGCCCGAATCGCGCAAGACTGCCAAGATCCGCGCCGGGCAGGTGGTGGGCCTGGCGGGCATCGAGATCCGCGTGGTCGCCGCCTGAGCGCGCGGACCGGCCGGCGCGCCGCCACGTGCGGCGGGCGCCGGCACAGCAACCGAAAGGATGACTATGCCGATCGCTTTCTGGTGCGTGCTGCTGGCCGGCGTGCTGCCGCTGGCGACGGTGGCCATCGCCAAGGCCAGCGCGCCGGGCTATGACAACCATGACCCGCGCGGCTGGCTGGACCGGCAATCCGGCCGCGCACGCCGCGCCGACCTGGCGCACCGCAACCATTTCGAGGCCTTCCCCTTCTTTGCCGCGGCGGTGCTGAGCGCCACCTACCTGCAGGCGCCACAGGCCCGCGTCGACGAACTGGCGATGGCCTTTATCGCGGTGCGCGTGCTCTACACCCTGTGCTACATCACCGACCGCGCCACCCTGCGCACGCTGTGCTGGACCATCGGCTACCTGACCGTGGTGGGGATCTTCCTGCTGCCGGTCTTTGTTTACTGACGCCCATGGCCCTGCGCGCGCTGCTGCTTATGGCCGCCATCGGCATCACCGCCGCCCACGCGGCGCCGGTCGAGTACACCCTGGATCCGGCCCATACCACCGTCTATTTCTCGGCCAGCCATTTCGAGCGCAGCTCGGTGCGCGGGCGCTTCGGCAAGATCGACGGGCGCCTGGTCTATGACGCGGACAGCGGCGCCGGCGCAATCGACGTGACGGTTGACCTTAGCTCGGTCGATACCGGCAACCGCACGCTGGACGGCGTGCTGCGCTCGGCGCAGTTCTTCGATATTGCCGAGCACCCGGTGGCGCGGCTGCGCGCGGACAGGTTCCTGACCGAAGCCGGCCGCCTCGCCGCCGTGGAAGGCGAACTGACGCTGCATGGCGTGACCCGGCCCGTGCGCCTGCTGGCCGAGCGCTTCCGCTGCGGCGAGGTCACGCTGTTCGGCGTGAGCCGGCAGGTCTGCGGCGGCGACTTCCGCGCCGAAGTGCCGCGCAGTGCCTTCGGCATGACCCGCTTCCTGCCCGAAGTCGGTGACATCGTGACGCTGCAAGTGGCGGTCGAGGCATCGCCCGCGGCCAGCGTTCCGCGCTGACCCCGCGCTTACCCTACTCGTCACCTGCGCCACAAATTTCTCTTGTAGAATCAGCGCTTTGCAAAATCCCTGCCACGCCCGTCCGCGTGTGCGGCGACGCGAGACAGAGACCATGTTCGAGATTCATTCCGGCGACATCGTGGCCGCCGCGCTGGCGGCTGCCGGGGCCTGCCTGGCCTGCAGCATTCCGGGCGACTTCCTGCGCCGCTTCCCGCTATGGGCGGTGCGCACCTACGGGCGCGGCGCGCTGCTGATGCCGTTCCTGGCGATGATGGTTGGCACCTGGCTGTTCCGCCTCGGCCTGGCCGGCCAGCTCGACACCCCGCCGGGCCAGGCACTGCTGGTGGCGGCGGCCTTCCTCGGCACCCTGCTGGCGTCGGCGCTGCTGCGCTTTTATCTGAAGGAATACCGCAAGCGCTGAGGCGCCGGCTTTGAATCGACGGGGTTGAATCGCGTATGATGCGGCCTTTTGCGTCGTACGCACCCCAGCCCGGGGCGCCTGCCGCTTACCTCACCTCATGGCGCTCAAATCCACTATCTTCAAGGCCGAACTGTCCGTGTCGGACATGGACCGGCCCTACTACGGCAGCCACAGCCTGACAATCGCCCAGCACCCGTCCGAGAACGACGCGCGCATGATGGTGCGCCTGCTCGCCTTTGCCTGCGAAGCCAGCGAAACCCTGGCCTTTACCCGCGGCCTCGACGAACCCGACGAGCCCGATCTGTGGGACAAGCGGCTGACCGGCGACATCGCCCATTGGGTCGAACTGGGCCAGCCCGACGAAGCCCGCCTGAAACGCGCCGCGGCCCGTGCCGAGCGCGTGACCGTCTACACCTACAACGCCGCGAGCGCGCGCGAATGGTGGAAGGGCATGGCGGGCAAGGCCGGCAAGCTGCGCAACGTCACCGTCTACAATGTCCCGGCGGAGGCCGTCGACGCGCTGGCCGCGCTGGCGCAGCGGGCCATGCGCCTGTCGGTGACGATCCAGGACGGCGATATCTGGGTGGCCGACGACGACCGCAACGTACAACTGACGCTGGAAGTGCTCCAGCGCGCCCAAGCCTGAGCGCAGCGGCGCTGCGCTCATCTTCCTGTCCACGTCTTTCCCATCGCAAGGAATAACGCCATGCAAACCACGCCCTCTGGCCTGCAATACGAAGACACCACCGTCGGCTCCGGCGCCGAAGCCACCGCCGGCAAGCACGTCACCGTGCACTACACCGGCTGGCTGTACGAGAACGGCCAGGCCGGCCGCAAGTTCGATTCGAGCAAGGACCGCAACGACCCGTTCGTGTTCCCGCTGGGTGCCGGCCATGTGATCCGCGGCTGGGACGAGGGCGTGCAGGGCATGAAGGTTGGCGGCGTGCGCCGCCTGGTGATCCCGGCCGACCTGGGCTACGGCGCACGCGGCGCCGGCGGCGTGATTCCGCCGAACGCGACGCTGCTGTTTGAAGTGGAACTGCTGGCGGTTTAAGCCGACGGTTTAAGCTCGGCGCCACGCCGCTCCCGCGCCAGCAGGAGTGGCGTCCGGCCGAAGTCTTCAGCCCGGGCGCCCTGCCCGGGCGCTCTCAGAAACCGATGGCGGCATTGCCGACATCGACGCGGACCTTGTCCCGGTCCAGCAACCGCGCCGCATGGCGCGCATAGTCCTGCGCCCAGGCAGCATCGCCGGAGAAGCGCGCTTCCCCCGAGAACTTGGCGACATTGAGGATCTTGTCGATCACCAGCACCTTGCCCACCGGGCTCGATGCCTGGCAGTCCAGCTCGGTGTATTCCCGGTCGAACCAGCGCCAGGCGGCATCCTCGGTGACCGCGGCCAGCTCGTCCGTGCCGATCGTGAAGTCATATTCCTTGCCGCTGCCGAACACCACCGTAAGCGTACGTGCCATCGCAGGTTCCCCCTGGGTTGCATTGAGGCCCCATTGTAAGGACTCGGCGGCGCCAGCGGCGCGCAATTCGCGCCGTCCTGACCACCGACAAGGATGGGTGGCGCACGGCCATGGCGACTGGCAGCGGCACCACGCGGCCCGGACCGTTGTCTGGCACCCACACCCGGACCGCTGACTCGGACAATTCCGAACAAAAGTGCCACTTGTGGCATTTCTCCGGCCCGCCCGGGACGCCGCTTTGATTTATGCTTGCAGCATGGGCATCACGCGACAGGACCTCGAATCCGACCGGCTGCGCACCTCGCTGTGCAGCACTCCGGTTGCGTCCTCGCTGTTGCCCGAGGCCGCGCTGGAGCAATCGCTGGCCGATACGCTGGCGCGCCGCCCCGACGATCCCGCGCTGGGCGGCGATGTCTGGGTATTCGGCTACGGTTCGCTGATCTGGAATCCGATGGTGGTGCACACCGAGCGCCAGCGTGCCACGGTGCACGGCTACCACCGCGGCTTCTACCTCTATTCCCGCATCAACCGCGGCACCTGGGACAATCCCGGACTGGTGCTCGGGCTCGACCGTGGCGGCTGCTGCCACGGCATGGTGTTCCGCGTGCCCAGCCATGTGGTCGAGCAGGAGTTTCGCGTGCTGTGGCGCCGCGAGATGCTGACCGGCGCCTACCATCCGCGCTGGCTGCGCATCCGCGTCGGCGCCGCCGACGCGCCGGAGCAGCGCGCGCTGGCCTTCGTCATGAACCGCTCCCACGAGGCCTACGCCGGCCGGCTGCCCGACGCCAGCGTGGTGGCACGGCTGCGCCACGCCGCCGGCCTGTACGGACCGGCCCGCGAATACCTGCAGCAAACCCTGCTGGGCCTGGCCACCAACGGTGTCGACGATCCCTACCTCGGACGGCTCTGGCGCCAGCTGCAGGCAGGCGATGCGGCCGAACCTGACACCCAGGCGGGCCAGGCGCCGGACCACCTCCCGCTGCCGGCCAGCCCTCACGAAACCGTCTGAGCCCAGGAGCTGCCGCCATGACGCGCCCCGCCGCCCGCACCCGCAGACAGGCACTCAATGAGTTGCTGGGGCTGGCGGGTCTGCTGATGGGCGGCGGCCTGCTGGCGGCGCAGGGCAGCCAGACCCTGGCGGCGCGGCCGGCCGGCGGCGCCGCCAACGCGCCCGCGGCACGCCCGCCGCGCAGCCCCGCGACGCCGGCGCCGGCACGCCGCGACGCCATCGGCACGCTCGACCGCAACCTGATCACCGCCGCGAGCGGCGGCGACCAGGCCCTGGTGGCGCGCCTGCTGGCCGCCGGGGCCTCGGCCCGCGCCGCCGACGAACGTGGCCACAGCGCGCTGCTGGCGGCCGTGCAGAACCGCCACCTCGAGGTCGCGCGCACGCTGATGCTGGCCGGCGCCGACGTCAACCTGAAGGATGCCGATGCCAACAGCCCGTTCCTGCTGGCCGCCGCCACCGGCCAGGCCGACATGGTGCGGCTGGCGCTGGCGCACGGCGCCGACCTCGCCAGCACCGACCGCTACCGTGGCACCGCGCTGATCGTGGCCAGCCAGCAGGGCCATGTGGAAGTGGTGAAGCTGCTGCTGAAGGCCGGCATTGCCGTCGACCACGTCAACGACCTGGGCTGGACCGCGCTGCTCGAGGCGGTGATCCTGGGCGACGGCAGCGCGCGCTACGAGGATACGGTGCAACTGCTGCTCGATGCGGGCGCGGACGCCAACCTGGCCGACCGCGAAGGCGTCACGCCCACGCGCCATGCGCGCCAGCGCGGCTACAAGACCATGGTGAAGATGCTGATGCGGGTTCGCGGGCATTGAGCCCGGGACGCGCACAAAAAGAACAAAGGCTGGTCGCCGGACCAGCCTTTTTCATGCCACGGCTTCGCGGACTCAGGCCGCCGGCGCCGTGCCTGCGGCAGGATTGCGCGCGTTCTCGCTTTCCTGCAGCTGCCGCCACATCACCTTGCCGGTGCCCGACTTCGGCAGCGCCTCGACGAACTCCACCACGCGCGGGTACTTGTAGGCGGCCATGTTGTCCTTGGCCCAGTCGATGATCTGCTCCGGCGTGGTCTTGCCCCTGGCATGGGCGCGCAGCACCACCACCGCCTTGACGGTCTCGCCGCGGTACGGGTCACGGGTGCCGATGATGCAGGCCTCCTGCACGTCCGGGTGCTTGTACAGCAGGTTCTCGACCTCGGCCGGCCACACCTTGAAGCCCGACGCATTGATCATGCGCTTGAGCCGGTCGGTGATGAAGTAATAGCCCTCCTCGTCCATGCGGCCCAGGTCGCCGGTGCGGAAGAAGGTCTTGCCCTCGAATTCGATGAAGGCCTCGCGCGTGGCATCCTCCTTGCCCCAGTAGCCCTTGAACACCTGCGGGCCGCTGACGATGATCTCGCCGATCTCGTCGGGCGGCAGCTCCTTGAGTGTGACCGGGTCGATCACGCGCGCGTCGGTGTTGAAGGTCGGCACGCCCAGGCACTGCAGCTTGGGCCGGTCCGACGGGTTGCTGTGGGTCGGCGCCATGGTCTCGGACAGGCCATAGCCTTCCAGGTAGTTCAGCCCGAACTGCTCGCGCAGGCGCTCGGCCACCGCCTGCGGCATGGCCGCGCCGCCGCCGCCGATATAGCGCAGGCTCGACAGGTCGAACCCGGCCAGGTTGGGGCTGGCCAGGAAGTCGATCACCATGGTCGGGATATTGGTCCAGTGCGTGACCTGGTAGCGCGAGATCAGGCGCCCCGCCACTTCGCGGTCCCAGCGTGGCAGCATCACCACGGTGGCGCCGCTGTAGATCGGGCCGTTCATGCCGTATTGCATGCCGGTGACGTGGAACAGCGGCAGCACCGACAGCACCACCGACTCCGCGCCCGAGCCCGACCAGGTCGCACCGCCGACGATGTTGTGCATCACCGAGCGGTGGGTATGAATGCAGCCCTTGGGGAAGCCGGTGGTGCCCGAGGTGTACGGCATCACCGCCATGTCGTCCGGGCCGGCGGTATGCGGCCCCGGCTGCAGGCCCGCGCCGAGCGCCGCGGCCCACGGGGTCGCGCCGGCGGGCAACGGATGCGGCGTGGTCAGCCAGGCCGGCGGTGCGTCCTCCGGATGTTCGTGGGCCGGCGGCAGCGCGTCGGCGTATTGCGTCACCAGCAGGTGCTGCAGGCGCTGCGCCGGTTCCAGCTCGGCCTGCGCCTGCTCGACGCCGGCGGCGAGGTCGGCGGTGAAGATCGCCACGCGCGCCCGGGCGTCGGTGACGTAGTGCTTGAACTCCTCGGCGCGGTTCATCGGGTTGACCGGCACCACCACCGCGTCGGCGCGCAGGATGGCGTAGTAGCTGACGATGAACTGCGGACAGTTCTGCATGTACAGCAGCACCCGGTCGCCCTTCTTCACACCCGCCTTCTGCTGCAGCCAGCCGGCCAGCGCGGTGGCCTGGTCCTGCAGCTCACGGAAGCTGATGGCGTTGCCGAAATAGCGGATCGCGGCCTTGTCGGCATAGCGCAGCGCCGAGACCTCCAGGTTGGCCCACAGCGACGTTTCCGGCAGCACGATGGCGGGCGGCAGGCGCTTTGGCCAGAACTGGAAATGCGGGCGGGCAGGGGTCGGCATGAAGAGTCTCCTGTGCGGTCTCGCGGACCGGGTCTGTCGTATGGCCAAGGACTATAACCGAACGATCGTTCTATTTTCAACCGGTGACTTCCCGCACGGCGCAGGTCCGACGGCGGCCGCGGGCGTTGCATTCGGCGCCTTCGCCCTCACAATAAGGGGTATCGATTCCCCCTTCTCTCCCGACCAGGATTCCCCATGAGCGACGTCACCCTGCAGAATTTCGAAACCGAAGTGATCGACGCTTCGCGCCAGATGCCGGTGCTGGTCGATTTCTGGGCCCCGTGGTGCGGCCCGTGCCGCACGCTGGGCCCGATGCTCGAACGCCTGGAAGCCGAGGCTGACGGCCAGTGGAAGCTGGCCAAGGTCAATGTTGACGAGAACCAGGAGCTGGCCGCGCACTTCGGCGTGCGCAGCATTCCGCATGTGGTGGCGATTGCCGACGGGCAGGCGGTGGACCAGTTCACCGGCGTGCTGCCGGAATCGGGCCTGCGCGAGTTCCTGGGCCGGCTGGCGCCAGGCCAGGCCAGGTCGCCGCTGGCCGATGCGCTGGCGCTGGCCGCCTCGGGCAACCGCGACGGCGCCGAGACCCTGTTCGCCGATGCAATCGCAGCGGATCCGGAGTCCGATGCCGCACGCCTGGCCTATGTCGGCTTCCTGCTGGACGGCAACGCCATCGACCGGGCCCGGGCCGAATTCGCGGCGCTGTCGCCGCGCGCGGAACAGGAAGATGGCTACGGCGCGCTGCGCACGCGCATCGAGACCATGGAGAACGCCGCCGGCCTGCCCGATGCAGCCACCCTGGCCGGCCGCATCGACGCCGATCCGCGCGACCTCGCCGCGCGCCTGGACCTGGCGCGGCTGATGATCGCGCAGCAGCAGTACGAGCCGGCGCTGGAACAGCTGCTGGCGATCGTGCGCGCCGACCGCGGCTTCGAGGACGATATCGGCCGCCGCACCATGCTGTCGGTATTCGAGATGCTGGCCGACCGGCCCGAGGTGGTGTCGCGCTGGCGCCGCCAGCTGAGCACTTCGCTGAACTGACGGTGACGCGGGCCCGGCGCGGTAAACTGGCGGCTTCTCAGTTCCGCCGCCTCCGCGATTCACCCGCTGCCATGACCGCGCCCCGCCTGATCGACTTCAAGACCGAACCCGCTCCCAGCCACGACCGGCCGCGCCCCGACCGGCTGGTGGCCGGCAATCCGGACCGCACCACCTGGACGCACTACAGCGCGCAGCATGGCGATTTCGATTGCGGTATCTGGGCGTGCGAGCCGGGTGCCTGGCGCATCGCCTTCCCGGTGGGCAAGGAAGAGTTCTTCCACGTTATCAGCGGCCGCATCCGCATCAGCGACGACAGCGGCCATGCCAGCGAATTCGGCCCCGGCGATGCCTGCGTGATCCCGGGCGGCTTTAGCGGTGTGTTCCAGGTGCTGGACCCGGTGCGCAAATACTTCGTGGTGATCGACCGCGACGCGGCGCGCCAGGGCTGAACGCCAGGCTTGAGCGCCACCTCCGCGGCAATCAGGCCGCCGTGGCCGGGCCCTCGATCAGCGTGAAGCCGTTCGCGCGCATATGCTCGACCATCATCGCGTCCATCGACTTGACGTGATGGTCGAACCAGCCTGACAGCTCGGCCACCAGCCGGCGGCCAAGCTGGAACTCGGCATCGCTGTGCACCTTGTCGCGCACCGCGACGGCCACCGCCAGCACCTGCTGGTGCTCGCCCGCGTGGCAATGGCGCGGGCCGAAGCCCATGGCTTCCATCCACTGCTCTTCCTGCGCGAAATGATGGCGGGTGTGGTCGATCCATGCGTCCATCGCCGCCAGGAAGGCGTCGTCGTCGGCGCTGGCGACCGCCGCCAGAAGCTGCACGAACTCGGCGTGGGTGGCGTCGGTGACCGGTTCGCCCAGGTGCAGGTGGTCCGGCAGGCCGGCGGAGGAAAGCTGGTCTTTGGCGTCCATGGGGAGGGGCGGCAAGCGTGGAGAAAAACGGCAAGGATACCGAATCGGCGCGACCCGGGCCTGATCTGGCGCAAGCGAGCGGGTATGCTGTGGGTAATGCGGCCGGTCCGTCACCCCTACCGTCTTTCGCTCATGCCCCGACTGATTTTCTTCTGCGGCCATGCCGGCACCGGCAAGACCACCCTCGCCCACCGCCTGATCGGCCCGTTGATGCAGGCCACCGGCGAGCCGTTCTGCCTGCTCGACAAGGACACGCTGTACGGCCGCTACAGCGCCGCGGCCATGGCCGCCATCACTGGCGACCCCAACGACCGCGACAGCCCGGCCTACCTGGAGCACCTGCGCGACCCCGAATACCAGGGCCTGCTCGACACCGCGCGCGAGAACCTCGCGCTGGGCATCAGCGCGATCGTGATCGGCCCGCTGTCGCGCGAGGTCCGCGCCCACCTGCTGAACGACCCGGACTGGCTGCACGTACCCGCCGGCACCACGGTGCGCACGGTCTGGGTCCACCTGCCCGAGGACGAGGCCCACGCGCGCATCATCCGGCGCGGCAACCCCAACGACGCCTACAAGCTGGCGCACTGGGACGCGTACCGGACCCGGCGCTTCATGCCGGCGCCCGCCGACTATCCGGAACTGATCTTTTTCGACAACCAGGCACCAGGGCAGGCCGACATCGACGCGCTGCGGCGCGCGCTGAGCGCCTGAACGGCGCGGCGGCGCAAGGCCTCAGCCGCGCGCGATCGCGCCGATCGCCGCCGACGCCGCGACAAAGCCGAACACCGCCGTCACCGCCACCGACGAGCCGAAGCCGGCGCACGCCAGTCCTTGCGGCCCGCGCGCGGCGGCCTGGCCGGACGGCTCCTCCGGCGGCGGTGCCTCGTCGAGCTCGCAGGCCTGCTGCTCGGGCTCGGGGTATCGCAGCGGCTCGTCGGAATAGACCGCGGCGATGCCGAACTTCTTCTTCGGGTCGCGGGTAAAGCCCCACTGCTTGCGCAGGCTGGCGCGCACCTTGGACAGCAGCGGATCCTGGATCGTGCGCGCGAGGTCGTCGATGCGCACGCGCGTAGGGTCGAGCTGGCCGCCGGCGCCGCCACAGGTGATCACCGGCACGCCCTGGCGCCTGGCCCAGCCCAGCATGGCGGTCTTCACGCGCACCGCGTCGATGGCGTCGATCACGTAGTCATAGCCGTCGCCAAGCAGGTCCGGCACGTTGTCGGCGGTAACGAACTCGTCGACCTGGGTCACGCGGCAACGCGGGTTGATGGCGGCGATGCGCTCGGCCATGGCCTCGACCTTGGCACGCCCGTAGGCGTCGCCCAGCGCATGGATCTGGCGGTTGGTGTTGGACAGCGCGATATGGTCCAGGTCGATCAGCGTGATGCGGCCGACCGCGTTGCGTGCCAGCGCCTCGGCCGCCCAGCTGCCGACCCCGCCGATGCCGACCACGCACACGCTCGCCGCCTCCAGCCGGGCCAGCCCGGCGGCGCCGTACAGCCGCGCCACGCCACCGAAGCGTCGATGGTAGTCGTCGTCGGCCGGGCTTTCGTGGGTCAGCGGCTCCGGCAGGCCAGCCAGTTCGTGTGCGGCATCGTTCATACAGGAGGGAGCGGATTTCGGGACGCGGGCTACGCCGGGCATGGCAATACCGGGGCAAAAAATCCGGCATTTTCCGGCGGCGATGTCAGCCAGTCCCCGACAAGGACGGGAAGCGCGCAACTATACAATAGACCTGCAGTGGTCCGTTCGCCGCGCCGCCTCGCGCGGGTTCCGCGGGCCCTCGCCCCCGCCAGCCAGGAGCCCGCCTCATGCCCGTGCGCCGCAAGGTCGTTCTGTGGAGTGTCCTGACTCCGGTCGCGCTGGTCGCGCTGCTGGTGGTCGTGATCCTGACCTTCGACTGGAACCGGATCAAGCCCTGGCTCAACGACCGCGTTTCCGAAGCCATCGGCCGCCCCTTTGCCATCAATGGCGACCTGACCGTGACCTGGCGCCGCGGCGAGGGCGAGCAAGGCTGGCGCACGCTGGTGCCGTGGCCGCGGCTGTCGGCGCGCGACATCACCGTCGGCAACCCGGACTGGGCCGCGCAGCCCCATATGGCGACCGTGCGCGAGCTGATCTTCGTGCTGCGCCCGCTGCCGCTGCTGGCCAACGAGATCGCGGTGCCGACCATCGTCATCGACAGCCCGGCGGTATGGCTGGAGCGCCTGGCCGACAGCCGCAACAACTGGACCTTCGACACCGGCCCGAAAAAAAATGGCACCTCGAAATGGCAGCTGGATGTCGGCGAGGTGGTGCTGGCGCGCGGCAACCTGGCGCTGACCGACCAGCTCAAGAAGATCTCGCTGCAGGCCGAACTCGACACCATCGGCAGCGCCCCGCTCTATGACAAGGCGCGCGACGGCGCGCTGGTCGAGCCGCAGGCCTCGGCCGTGCCACCCGGGCCGCCGGGCAGCGCCGCGCAAGCGGCCTCGGCGCCGCGCGCCGGCGGCCCGGCCTCCGCGGCGCCCGCCAACGGCGGCCCGGCCTCCGCGGCGCCCGCCAACGGCGGCGACGGCCGCTATGGCGTGCGCTGGAAGGCGACCGGACGCTACAACGAGGCCACCATCAACGCCAGCGGCAAGGCCGGCACGGTGCTGAGCCTGCGCAATACCGACGTGCCGTTCCCGATCCAGGCCGATGTGCGCGTGGGCACCACGCGCGCCCAGATCGAAGGCACCGTCACCAACCCGGCGCACCTGGCGGCGCTGGACATGCACCTGACCCTGGCCGGCGACAGCATGGCCAAGCTCTACGCGCTCACCGGCGTGGTGCTGCCGTCGACGCCGCCGTACCAGACCCGGGGCCGGCTGATGGCGACGCTGCGCAAGGAGGGCTCGATCTACGAGTACCAGAAGTTCACCGGCCGCGTCGGCGGCAGCGACCTGTCCGGCACGCTCACCTTCACCAAGCGCGACCCGCGCCCGCTGCTGGCCGGCAACCTTGTGTCGAACCAGTTGCGCTTCGTCGACCTGGCCCCGCTGATCGGCGCCGACGCCAAGCCCGGCCGCCCGGCCAAGGACAGCCCGGTGGCCCAGCCGGCGGACAAGGCGCTGCCGGTGGCGCCGTTCCGCACCGAGCGCTGGGACGAGATCGACGCCGACGTGCACTTCACCGGCAAGCGCATCATCCGCGACGCCGAGCTGCCGATCACCGACCTGGTCACGCACCTGAAGCTGCAGGACGGCGTGCTGCTGCTCGACCCGCTCAACTTCGGCGTCGCCGGCGGCAACCTGGTGTCGACCGTGCGGCTCGACGGCAAGCGCGAGCCCATGGGCGCGATGGTCGACCTGAAGGCGCGGCGCATGAAGCTCAAGCAGCTGTTCCCGACCATCGACCTGATGCGCGCCAGCATCGGCGAACTCAACGGCAGCGCCAAGCTGTCGGCCACCGGCAATTCGGTGGCGGCGCTGCTGGGCTCGTCCAACGGCGAGGCGCGGCTGCTGGTCGAGAACGGCACCGTCAGCAAGTTCCTGCTCGAGGCGATCGGCCTGAATGTCGGCAGCCTGGTGGTGTCGAAGCTGTTCGGCGACAAGCCGGTGCAGATCAACTGCGGCGTCAGCGACTTCGCCATGACCGACGGCGTGGCGCGCGCGCGCACTTTCGTGCTCGACACCCAGGACGCGGTGATCGAGACCACCGGCGGCATCGACCTGCGCAGCGAACGGCTGGCGCTGACCATCCACCCCGACTCCAAGGGCCTGCGCGTCTTCTCGCTGCGCTCGCCGCTGTATGTCGGCGGCACCATGAAGAACCCGCGCGTCAGCCCCGATATCGGCGTGCTGGCGCTGCGTGCCGGCGGTGCGCTGTCGCTGGCGCTGCTGGCGCCGGTCGCCACCGCGGTGCTGCCGCTGCTCGACCTCTCGCCGGGCGGCGACGACACGCAGTGCGCCAGGCTGCTGGCCGAACTGCGCAAGCGCCCCACCGCGCCGCCGCCCGGCAAGACCTACAAGGACCCGAAGGCTGCCGCGGCGCCCGCCGACGCTGCCGCGGCAACGGGCCGCTCGGGGTCGGTCGCCACCAGCCGCTCCGAAGCGCCGGCCACCGCGGCGGCGCGTCCCGGCAAGCCCGCCGCCACCGCCCCGCGCGAGCCGCCCCGGCCGGCCGGCCAGCGCCCGCCGCAGCGTCCGGCCAACGACAGGTCGTTCTACCAGGGCGGCTGAATCCGACCGCCACTCCGCGCCCTCGCGATTTAAACAAAATCGCAACACATCGCGCCGATGCGTCACGTTGACGCACGTTGTCGTTGTGCCGCGCCGCGCTCAGGCGCATAATTAAACGGCCATTTACAAGAAGCTCAAGCATGGCAAGCATCGGCTGAGACGCGGGCTCGCCCGTGTGGCATCCTTGAAGGTGCGGCTGCGGCCGCCCTTTGTTTTTGCTGCCTGTCTTGCGGCCATTTTCCGATTCACCGCTCTGGTACGGCACCCAGCCGGCACCAGACGCGCTTCACGTACGCTTCGCCCCGCCCCATGACGCTGACGCATGCCGCCGTCCCGCCGATCACCTGGCTGATCGCACTGACGGTGTGCAACCACGTGGCCTTCAATGCCAGCCGCGTGGTGGTGTCGCTGTTCGCGATTTCCCTCAAGGCTTCCACCGTCACGCTGGGCGTGCTGATGTCGCTGTACGCGCTGCTGCCGATGCTGCTGGCGATCCGCGCCGGCAAGCGCATCGACCAGATCGGCCCGCGCAAGCCGATGATGGCGGGTTCGCTGATGGTGGTGGCGGGCACGCTGCTGCCAGCGCTGTGGCACGAGCTGGATGCGCTGTACCTGTCGTGCGCGCTGATCGGCGTCGGCTTCATGCTGGTCCAGGTGGCGATGCAGCTGCTGATCGGACAGGTCTCGACCGATGCCACCCGGCTGCGCAACTACACCTGGCATGCGCTCGGGCTGTCGGTGTCGGGCACGCTCGGGCCGGTGGCGATGGGCTACGTGATCGAGCATGCGGGCTTCCGCCCCGCGTTCGCGGTGCTGGTGGCGGTGGCGCTGGCCGGCCAGGCCGGCCTGCAATGGGTGCGGCCGCGGCTGCCCGCGCGCGGCGGCAACGCCGGGCGCATCGCCATCGCGGACGGCAGCCGCCATTCCACGCTCGACCTGCTGCAGCATCCCGAACTGCGCGCAGTCTTCGTCGCCAGCGCGGTGCTGTCGGCCGCGTGGGACCTGCACGCGTTCCTGATCCCGATCCAGGGCTCGCGCATCGGGCTGTCGCCGTCGTCGATCGGGTGGGTGCTGGGCGCTTTCGCCATCGCCACCTTTGCCATCCGGGTGGCGATGCCGGCGGTGTCGCGCCGGCTGTCGGAATGGAAAATCATCCGCGCCGCCCTGCTGGTGGGCGCGCTGGCCTATCTGGCCTATCCCTTCGTCGCGCACTTCTGGCTGATGTGCGCACTGGCCTTCGTGCTGGGCCTGGCGCTGGGCAGCGCGCAGCCCAATGTCATGAACATCCTGCACACCGCGTCGCCGCACGGCCGCGCGGGCGAAGCGCTGGGCCTGCGCTCGGCGGTGCTGAACACCAGCCAGGTGGTGTGGCCGCTCACCTTCGGCGTAGTCGGCACGGCCCTGGGCATGCTGCCGATCTTCCTGTCGATGGCGGGCGCGATGGGCGCGGCCGGCTACTATTCGCGGCGCCAGGGGCGCAAGGCGCTGGCACCGCCGGCGCAGCCCACTGCCGGCGGGTGACGCAGCAGGGACCGCTGGTTGCCGCTGGTCGCCGCTTGTCGCCACGCAAATGCGGCCCCCGATGCATTCGCTATACTCGAATCAGCCGGACCCGCGGCCCCCGCCCCCCGGGCGCACCGCGCTTCCGGACCGACTCCCTGATGATTGCGACATGACCCAACTTGCCGACCTGCGCCGCACCTATGTGCTGGGCGCGCTGTCCGAATCCGACGTGGCCCCGGACCCGATGAGCCAGTTCAAGCGCTGGTTCGACGAAGCGGTCACGGCCAAGCTGCCTGAACCCAATGCCATGACCCTGGCCACGGTCGACGCCGACGGCCAGCCCTCGGCGCGCATCGTGCTGCTCAAGGGCATCGACGACCGCGGCTTTACCTTCTTCACCAACTATGAAAGCCGCAAGGGCCTGGACCTCGCGGCAAACCCGCGCGCCGCGCTGCTGTTCCACTGGGTCCAGCTCGAGCGCCAGGTACGCGTCGAGGGCCGCGTCGAGAAGGTCTCCGAGGACGAAAGCGACGCCTATTTCGCCACCCGTCCGCTGGGCTCGCGCGTCGGCGCCTGGGCGTCGGCGCAAAGCCGGGAGGTCACCGGCCGCGACGTGCTCGAGCAGCGCGAGCAGGAATACCGCAGCAAGTACGGCGAAAACCCGCCGCGCCCGCCCTACTGGGGCGGCTACCGCCTGGTGCCGACCGCGCTGGAATTCTGGCAGGGCCGGCCGTCGCGGCTGCATGACCGCATCGCCTACCGGGTCCAGCCCGGCACGGGCTGGCAGATCGTGCGGCTGTCGCCCTGAGCCGGCCGGCGGACGCCGCGCGCGTCCGCGCTGATGCCTCTACGTCTCTCCCGGGACGACGGCAGGGTCTTCCGGCGGTGCGCTGCACGGGCTGCGGAATTGGACTAAAGTGAGACAGGCGTCGCTTGGCTACTCTTTTCTTGCAGCGCTCGCGACGGATCGGGCAAGGTTTGCGCGCAGTTTCTCCTTGCCGGATGCGTCCGCCGAAGCGTGTGCCGCAACCATCGGGAGGTGAAGCGCATGTTTTTCAAGCAAACCCTGGAAAAGCAACTCGACAACTGGATCGCCGACCTGCGCGAGAACGCCAATCTCCCGGTCAGCCTGCGGCTGTGGAATGGCGCCGAATACCCGCTCGGGCAATTCGACAAGCCAGTGGTGACGCTGACCGTGCGCGAAGCCGCGGCCCTGCCGCTGCTGCTGACCCCCAGCCTGGACAACCTGGGCGAGGCCTATGTCCAGGGCAAGATCGATTTCGACGGCCGGCTGGCGGACATCATCAAGGTGGGCTACGGCTTCTCGGCCGCGGCCACGCGGCGCGCCGGCGGCGCGCTGTACAAGGTGGCGCAGCACTTCTCGCATACCAAGCAGGAAGACAGGGAGTCGATCCAGTACCACTACGACGTCTCCAACGACTTCTACAAGCTCTGGCTCGACCCCAACATGGTCTATTCCTGCGCCTACTTCGAACACGGCGACGAAGACCTTGCCACCGCGCAGATCAAGAAGATCGACCACATCCTGACCAAGATCCGGCTGCAGCCGGGCCAGACCCTGCTCGACATCGGCTGCGGCTGGGGCGCGCTGGTGCTGCGCGCGGCGCAGAAGTTCGGCGCGCGCTGCGTGGGCATCACGCTGTCGCAGAACCAGTTCGACCTGGCCACCGAGCGCGTCAGGGCCGCGGGCCTGTCCGACCGCATCGAGATCCGGCTGCAGGACTACCGCGACACTGCCGGCACCTTCGACCGCATCACCAGCGTCGGCATGTTCGAGCATGTGGGCAAGGACAACCTGCCCGGCTACTTCAGCCGCATCCGCGAACTGCTGGCCGACGACGGCTTCGCCATGAACCACGGCATCACCTCGCCCGACCCGGACAACGGCGCGACGCCGATGGACGGCGCCGAGTTCATGGACCGCTACGTGTTCCCGCAGGGCGAGCTGCCCCATATCGGGCTGGTGCTGCGCACGCTGCAACAGGGCGGTCTGGAAGCCTTCGACGTCGAGCTGCTGCGCCGGCACTACGCGCGCACGCTGCACCACTGGGCCGACAACTTCGAGGCGCGCGGCGATACCATCCGCAGCATGGTCGGCGAGAAGAAGTACCGCATCTGGCGTGTGTACCTGGCCGGCTGCGCGCACGCCTTCGAGACCGAGAAGATGTCGATCTACCAGGTGGTGTGCCACAAGTCCGGGCTGCAGGCCGACTCGCTGCCGTGGTCGCGCCGCTATATCTACGAACAGCCCATCGGCGGCAACCACTGAAGGCAACCGAAACGATTGACTGAAGACCTTTTCGGCGGGCTGCCCCTACCCGCCTCCGCAGCCCCTCACGGGCGGCCCTCGGCTCCAGCCGGCGCGGCCGCCCAACCCGACTCCCAAGGCAAACCGGCGCGCGGCAGGAGCGTGCAGCCGTTTCCGGCCGCACCCGCACTGCAGGCGCTGGCCGCGCGGCTGCCGCCGCAGCTGTATTTCGGCACCTCGTCCTGGGCCTATCCCGGCTGGAACGGGCACGTCTACGACGGCGAGTACGGCGACAGCCTGCTGTCGCGCAAGGGCCTCGCCGCCTATTCGCGCCACCCGCTGCTGCGCGCCGCCGGCATCGACCGCGGCTTCTACGGGCCGATCCCGCTAGCCGACTACCTGTCGTACGCGGCGCAGGTGCCGGAGGGCTTCCGCTTCCTGGTCAAGGCCCCGGCCAGCGTCTGCGACGCGTGGCTGCGCGGCCCGGACGGTGCCGGCCGGCTGGCCAACGCCGCCTTCCTGGACGCGGAGATCGCGGCGCGCGACTTCGTCGTGCCGGCCACCAGCGGCCTGGGGCACAAGTGCGGGCCGCTGCTGTTCCAGCTGTCGCCGATGGGACCGCTGGCCGACAGCGCGGTATTCCTGGAGCGGCTCGACGCCTTCCTCGGCGCGCTGCCGGCGCTGGATCCGGCGCTGACGCCGCACGCCGCCTATGCCGTCGAGCTGCGCGATCCGGCCCTGCTGACGCCGCGCTATATCCGGCTGCTGCGCCGCCATGGCGTGCGCTTCTGCCTGTCGGCGCGCGACCGGCTGCCGCCGGTGCCGCGCCAGGCGGCGGCGCAGGCATTGATGGACGCGGCCGCGGCGGGCCCGCTGGTACTGCGCTGGATGCTGCATGCGGGCCGCCCCTACGCCTACGCGGAGAAGCGCTATGCGCCATTCGACCGCATCGTCGACGACGATCCCGACACCCGCCACGCGATTGCCGACGTGGTGGCGCGCACGCTGCGCGCCGGGCAGACCGCCATCGTCATCGTCAGCAACAACGCCGAAGGCTGCGCCCCGCTGAGCTGCGTGCGGCTGGCCGAGGCCATCGTGGCGCGGCTGGAGGGCTAGGCGCGCCGGCGCCCGCCCTGGCCCGCGCGCGCCTTACTTGTGCAGCTTCGCGCCGAACTGCTTGCGGAACTTGGCCAGCTTGGGCGAGATCACGAACGCGCAGTAGCCCTGGCTGGGATGGTCCTGGTAGTAGTTCTGGTGGCCGGCCTCGGCGCGCCAGTACGGCTGCTCCGGCTCGACCTGGGTCACGATCGGCGCGTCGAACGCCCTGGCGGCGACCAGCTCGCGCATCACGTATTCGGCCGTGGCGCGCTGCGCCTCCGAGTGCGTGAAGATGGCCGAGCGGTATTGCGGCCCGACGTCGTTGCCCTGCCGGTCCGGCGTGGTCGGGTCGTGGATGGCGAAGAAGATCTCGAGGACCTCGCGGTAGCTGATCACCGACGGATCGAAGCTGACGCGTACCACTTCGACATGGCCGGTATCGCCTTCGCAGACCTGGTGGTAGGTCGGGTGATCGACATGCCCGCCGGTGTAGCCGGACTCGACCGCGACCACGCCCTCGACCTGCTGGTAGACCGCTTCCAGGCACCAGAAGCATCCGCCGCCCAGCGTGGCGGTTTCCAATCCATGTTCCATTTGCGCCGCTCCCTTGCGTAGTCGTCTGTCTGGCCAGGCCTCAAGCATAAGCGCAGATCGGCGCGCTTGCAGCGGATTCAACCGGGCTCGCGGCGCGCCTCCAGCAGCGCGCGCAATTGCGGCTTGAGCACCTTGCCCAGCGCGCTGCGCGGCAGGTCGTCCATCAGCACCACCTCGCGCGGCAGCTTGAAGCGCGCGATGCGCGCGGCCAGCAGCTCGCGCAGCGGCTCGGCCGCCAGCGCGCCGCGCGGCGCCCCCGGCGCCGGCACGATCACCGCCACCGGCACTTCGCCCCAGCGCGCATCGGCCACGCCGACCACCGCGCATTCCTGCACGCCGGGCAGGCCGACCAGCACGTTCTCGATCTCGGCGGGATAGATGTTCTCGCCGCCCGAGATGATCATGTCCTTGCTGCGGCCTACCACCTCGATGCAGCCTTCGGCATCGCGGTGGGCCAGGTCGCCGGAATGGAACCAGCCGCCCGGCAGCCCGTTGTCGGTTAGCCCACTCTTGGTCTGGTTCCAGTAGCCCGCCATGACATTGGTGCCGCGCACCCACAGCTCGCCCACCGCGCCCGGCGCCACCTCGGCGCCGTCGGCGCCGGCCAGGCGCACTTCGGCCTCGGGCTGCGGCCAGCCAGCGTAGCCGGGGCGCGCCATGGCCTGTTCCAGCTTCAGCACCACCGACACCGGCCCGGTCTCGGTGGCGCCATAGACCTGTCCGAGCGGCACGCCGCGGGCGTGGAAGGCGTCGATATACGAGCGCGGGATGGTTGACGATCCCGCCATCACCCCGCGCAGCGCCGCGAGGTCGGCATCGGCCCAGCCCGGGTGCTCCAGCACCGCGCGCAGCGTCGCCGGTACCATCAGCGACAGGCTCGGCCGCGCCGTGGCCACCGCATCCAGCCACGCCTGCGGCGCAAAGCGGTCATGCAGCGTGACGCGCGCGCCGGCGAGCAGCGCCGGCAGCGTCTGGATGCACAGCCCGCCGACATGGAACAGCGGCAGCACCGACAGCACGTGGTCGTCCGCGCTCATGCCGTGCGCCCACCAGCTGGCGCGCGCATTGGCCAGCAAGCCGGCCTGGGTATGGACCGCGCCCTTGGGCTTGCCAGTGGTGCCGGAGGTATAGGCCAGCAACAGCGGCGCATGGTCCGGCACGGCGGCATGGATCACGTCGGACGGCGCCGGATGGTCGATCAGCCGGTCGAGGTGCGCCAGCCGGCAATCGGCGCCGGCCTCGCGCGCCAGCGCTTCATGGGCCCCATCATGGAACAGCACGGCCAGTTGCGCGTGGGCCGCAATCGCCCGCAGTTCGGCCGGCGCCAGCCGGTAGTTCAGCGGCGCAAACATGGCGCCGACGCGGGCGCAGGCGAACAGCAGCACCAGCTGCAGCTCGTGGTTCAGGCACAGCGTGCCGACGCGGTCGCCGGGGCGGATGTCCCAGGTTGCGGCCAGGTGGGCGCTGGCGCGCTCCACGCGCCGCCACAGCTTGCCGTAGGTGAAGGTGCGGCCCTGGTAGTGCAACGCCGGCCGGCCCGGCGCTGCGTCGGCATGGCCATGCAGCATGGCCGGCAGCGCACCCAGGCCAGCGGCACCGGCACGGATGGCCCGGCGGGGGGCGCTCATTCGTCGCGCTCGCCGGATTCGTACAGGGTCTCGCGGCCCATGCGGTCGAGGATCAGCTCGGCGGTCCACGGCAGCATCAGCGCGCCACAGCGCGAATCGCGGTAGAGCCGCTCCAGCGGCAGGTCCTTGAGCATCGACTGGCCGCCGCAGGTGCGGATCGCCAGCCGGGCGATATCGTTGGCCCCTTCCATCACCGTGTAGTGCGCGGCGTACAGGCGCAAGCGCTCGTCCTTGGACGGATTGGGCTTCGCTTCGTGGATCGCGCGCCAGAAGAGCGAGCGCATGGTCTCCAGCTGGATGCGCATCTGCGCCACCGCGATCTGCTTGGTGGGATACATGCGGCGCTTGACCGGCGGCTGGCCCGGCACCTCGCCGCGCAGGTACTGCACGGTGAAGTCGTAGGCCGCCTGCGCCACGCCGAGGTAGGTCGGCGACAGCGTGAAGAACATCGCCGGCCAGGTCTGCGCCGCGCGGTAGTAGACCCCGCGCGGCATCAGCTGCTCGTGGTCGGGCACGAACACGTCCTTGAGCAGCAGCGTGCGCGACACCGTGCCGCGCATGCCCATCGGGTCCCAGTCGCCGGTAACGGTGAGCCCGTCCGCCTGTCCGGGCACGGCGATGTAGAGCGTGTCGCGCATGTCCGGATGCTGGTCGCCGCGGTCCTCGGTGCACAGGATGCCGTAGTAATCGGCCGCGCCCGACAGCGAGGCGAAGATCTTGCGCCCGTTCAGCACCCAGCCGCCGTCGACCTTGCGCGCGGTGGTGCCGAACGGCGCCTTGCCGGCGGCGGCGGCCGAGCCTTCGGAGAACGGCTGCGCGTAGACCGCGCCGTCGCGCACCACCCGCGCGAAATGCAGCTCGCGGCGGGCCTGGTGTTCGTCGCGCTGTGCCGGCGTCATGTCGATGCCATCGGACAGCACGCCGGTCCACATGGTCGAGCAGATATGCATGTTGTAGGTAAGCGCGGTGGCGCCGCAGAAGCGGCCGATTTCCGCGCCGACCATGCAGTAGGTGGCAAAGTCCGCGCCCGCGCCGCCAAACGCCCGCGGCACGCACAAGGCCAGCAGGCCGGCCTCGCGCAGGTCGTCGTAGTTGGCGAACGGGAAGCTGGCCTCGCGGTCCCAGGTGGCGGCGCGCGGCGCGAAGCGCTCGCGGCCCAGGCGGTTGGCCAGCGTCAGCCATTGCGCCTGTTCCGGGGAGAAGTCCGCCGTACCGACGGCGGGAATGAAGTCGAGCTGGCCGGATGGCATGTCGCGTCTCCTTTTTGTCCTGCTCGCGCCGGGTGGGGGAACGGGGGCGGCGCGGCGGCGGTTGTTGTGTTGGCGTGGCCGGAAAGCGGCGCGCTTCAGTGCACGGGAAAGTGCCGGCGCAGGAAATCCAGCACCGCGTCGTTGAACAGCTCGGGGCGCTCCATGCAGGCCAGGTGGCCCACGTCGGACAGGCAGCGGTACTCGGCGCCTGCAATGCGTTGCGCCATGCGCTGCATCACCTCGGGCGCGGCGTTGGTATCGTGCTGGCCTGCAAGCGCCAGCACCGGCACCGTGATGCGCGGCAGCGCGTCGCGCTGGTTGAAGCGCACCAGCGCGCCCAGCGCGGCGCGGTAGGTGGGCGCCGGCACCGCCGCCATTACCGCGGTGGCGAAGGCCACCGCCTGCGCGTCGGCATCGGGCGCGACCATGGTGCGCACCAGCCCGGCCGCCATCTGCGCCATGGTCTTGCCGGCATCCAGCGGCGCGGTGCGCGCGGCGATGAACTCGCGCTGCCACGGGCCATCGCCCTTACCGAAGGCGGGCGAGGTGCCGGACAGCACCATGCCGTCGACCAGCGCGGGCGTGGCCGCGCAAGCCTGCTGCGCGACCATGCCGCCCATGCTGTGGCCCAGCAGCACCACGCGCCGGCCGGCGTCGCGTTCGAACAGCAGCACGGGGGTCAGCGCCTGCGCCAGTCCGTTGAAGTCATAGGGGTCGATCAGGGCACTGTCACCATAGCCCGGCATGTCCCACGCCAAGGCGCGGTAACCGGCCTGCGCCAGGGCCTCGCCCTGCGCCGGCCAGGCGGCCTTGCCGCCGCCGATGCCATGCAACATCACCACTGCCACCGGCCCGTCGCCCCAGGCCAGCGTGGCGATGCCGTTGGCGTGGCGCTGCGTGGTCACGGCGCTCATGCGGCCACCTCCACCAGCGTGCCGGCCTCGACCTCGTTGCGGCCGTCGAGCGACACCGTGCAGTTGCGCAGCGGCAGGTCGAAGTGGCCCAGCGTATGCCGCCCGGCGACCTCGTTGGCGCCGGTCGAGAACAGGAAGTTGCCGGCGAACGCGCGCAGCTCGGTGCCGTTGCAATCGCGCTTGTCGTAGAACGTCATCGCGTCCCAGCGCGCCATCCGGTTCAGGCCCCAGCCCACGTGCGAGACCGCGTAGGCGTCGCGCGTGCCTTCGCGGTCGGCCCAGGCCTGGTAGTAGCCGCGCATCATGTCGGCGTCGACGCCCTGCCCCTCGACCGCGACGATATAGTCCTCCTCGATATGGCAGACCACGGTGTCGCGCAGGTAGGTCTTGAAGGTCAGGTTGACGTCGCCCGGCGCCAGCACCAGCGTGCCGTTGACCTGGCGCCCGGCCGGGAATGCCAGGCACAGCCCGCCGGGCCAGTGCGAGACCTGGCCGGGCTTGTTGCAGAAACCCCAGACGCCGCCCACGCGCGCCTCGGCCAGGCCGATGCGCAGTTCGGTGCCGGCGGCCGAATGCACGCGCATCTCGCGCGCGCCGCGCAGGCGCTTCATCGCCGCGCGCACGGTGGTCTCCAGCGACGAGTCGGGCTGGCAGCGCTCCAGGATCTCGGGGTGCTCGTTGCTGATCATCAGCATGCGCGGCACCACGCCGTCGGCGCCGCGCAGGATTTGCGGCAGCTCAGGCGCGTGCAGCAGGCCTTCGACGGTGCAGTCGAGCACCAGCTGGCAGCGCGACAGCGCCGCCAGCACCGGGGCCAGATTCTGCAAGGCGTCGCTGGCACCGGTGGAGCGCACCGGCGCCGGCGCCGCAAGCGCCGGGCTCGGCACCTGGATCCGCACCGGCGTGGCGCCAAGGGTCTGCACGGCCAATTCGGCCAAGGCCACGTTGACAGGGCGGGATTGGGACTCCGTTACAATTCCCACGACATCCCCGTGCCGCAGGGCACAGAGTTCCAGCGTGCGGCGGAACGCCGCCAGCCAGCGGTGTTCGATCTGCTCGATGAGCATGCGCTTGTCTCCTGCTTGTTATTGGCTTCTTGTTCTATGGGGCCCGGGCCGCCCACGCTTTGTGCAGCGGCCAGCGCCGGCGGCGCCGGACTTGAACTCGCCGCCCCTGGCGCGAATAATATATATGAAATTTCATGAACTCCAGTGGAGCCCCCATGGGCATGCCTGAGGCCCAGCCACGGATCGCCAGCGTAGCCGCCGCTCCGGACTTCGATGCGATGCACTTCCGCCGCACCCTGTCGCAGTTCGCGACCGGGGTCACGGTGATCACCACGCGCGCCAGCAACGAGTCGGTGGCGGCCGGTGCGCCGCCGTTCATCGGCATCACCGCCAGTTCGTTCAACTCGGTGTCGCTGGAGCCGCCGCTGGTGCTGTGGAGCATGGCCACGCGCGCCAACAGCCTGCCGATGTTCCGCGACGGCACCCACTACATCATCAACGTGCTGTCGGCCTCGCAGCTGGACCTGTGCCAGCGCTTCGCCACGCTCAAGGGCGACCGCTTCGCCGGCGTCGACTACCGGCTCTCGGCCACCGGCCTGCCGATCCTGTCGAATGCGCTGGCCTGGTTCGAATGCCACAACCGCAGCCGCTACGACGAGGGCGACCACGTCATCTTTGTCGGCGAGGTGGAGCGCTGCGGCGTGCTCGATGGCAAGGACGGCCCGCTGATATTCCAGGGCGGCCAGTTCACCACCACCGCTCCGCTCGATCTCTGAACAGCCACTGAGCCATCATGGCGGA
The DNA here is from genome assembly GCF_023952475.1 of Cupriavidus sp. WGlv3. Lineage (GTDB taxonomy): Bacteria > Pseudomonadota > Gammaproteobacteria > Burkholderiales > Burkholderiaceae > Cupriavidus > Cupriavidus phytorum. Next base: position 328,486 of record NZ_JALHRX010000003.1, on the reverse strand, counting down.
CCTGCCGGCAGTCCCCTCGCCTCAACCCTTCGTCGACGGCTACCTGGCCTACCTGCTGGCCCGCGCCAGCCATCTGATCTCGGGCGAATTCCATCGCGAGGTCGAGGCCAGCGGCCTGTCGGTGCAGGAATGGCGCGTACTGGCGACGCTGGCCGACCGCCCCGACTGCACCGTCGGCGCGCTGGCGGAAATCACGCTGACCAAGCAGCCCACGCTGACCAAGCTGGTCGACCGCATGGCGCACGACGGCCTGGTCCGGCGCCGCGCCGGCAAGACCGACCGCCGCCAGGCGCTGGTCTCGATCACCCCGCGCGGCCTCGCGCTGGTGCAGCCGCTGCTCGAGCGCGCCGCGCAGCATGAGCGCGCCGTGCTGGATGACTTCGGCGCCCGCCAGGGCGCGCAACTGAAGGAAACCCTGCGCCAGCTGATCGCGCTGCATACGCAGCGCTAGGCTTCCCCGGCCTTCAGGATCGCCAGCGGCGAACTGTCCACCTTGATCCGCTGCAGCACGATGTTCGAGCGGATATCCATCACGCCCGGGGTGCGGTACAGACGGTTCACGATGAAGTCCGAGTAGTGCTTCAGGTTGCGCGCCTGCACGCGCAGGATGTAGTTGCTGTCGCCGGTGATGATGTACGCCGACAGCACTTCCGGCCACGACTGCACCGCGGCGATGAAGGTGTCGTGCCAGCCCTCCACGTCATGGCGCATCGATACCTGCACGATCGCCTCCAGCTCCAGCCCCAGTTGCTCGGCATCGAACCAGGCGCGATAGCCGCCGATCACCCCCGACTCTTCCAGCAGCCGGACACGGCGCAGGCATGCCGACGGCGACAGCGCCACGCGGTCCGCCAGGTCCTGGTTGCTGATGCGGCCGTTCTCCTGCAGGCAGGTCAGGATGCGCAAATCGGTCGGATCGAGGTTCATTCGAATATCCTTCGACTAATCGTGAATTTTTCGCATTCTATGCGAAAGACCGGGCGGGTGACGGGCCATTTAGCAAGCCTCTTGCCCCCGATTTTGACTATGATTCCCGACATCGAGGCACACAGAAACGGCGCCCGCAGACGGCGCCGCGCAACCCATGACCGCCCCCAATCCCGACCCGCGCCGGCTGTGGGACATCAGCCCGCCGCTGTCGCCCGCCACGCCGGTGTGGCCCGGCGATACGCCGTTCCAGCAGCAGCCGGCCTGGCAGATCGACGCGCATTGCCCGGTCAATGTCGGCCGCATCACGCTGTCGCCGCACACCGGCGCGCATGCGGACGCGCCGCTGCATTACGCCGCCGACGGCGCGCCGATCGGCGCCGTGCCGCTGGCGCCCTACCTGGGCCGCTGCCGCGTGATCCACTGCATCGGCGCGGCGCCGCTGGTGCAGCCGCACCATGTCGCGCACGCCCTCGACGCGCTGCCGCCGCGGGTGCTGCTGCGCACTTACCGACAGGCGCCGCAGGCGCAGTGGGACCCGGCCTTCTGCGCGGTATCGCCCGACACCATCGCGCTGCTGGCCGCGCACGGCGTGCAGCTGGTCGGCATCGACACGCCCTCGCTCGATCCACAGGACTCCAAGACCATGGACGCGCACAACGCCGTGCGCCGCCACGGCCTGGCGATCCTGGAAGGCATCGTGCTGGACCAGGTCGATGCCGGCGACTATGAACTGATCGCGCTGCCGCTGCGCTTTGCCGCGCTGGACGCCAGCCCGGTGCGCGCGGTGCTGCGCAGCCTCGACTGACCCTTTTCCCGAACCCCGCCTGGCCTTTCTGCACGACATGACGACCATTGACCGCGAGCACTGTATCCGGCTCGACCAGCAAGACCCGCTGCGCCCGCTGCGCGACCAGTTCGCCCTGCCCCCGGGCGTGATCTACCTCGACGGCAATTCGCTTGGCGCCCGCCCGCGCGCCGCCGCCGCGCGCGCCGCCCAGGTGGTGGCCGAGGAATGGGGCGACGGCCTGATCCGCAGCTGGAACACCGCCGGCTGGTTCGAGCTGCCGCAGCGCCTGGGCAACAAGCTGGCGCCGCTGGTGGGCGCGGGCCACGATGAAGTGGTGGTCACCGACACCACCTCGATCAACCTGTTCAAGGTACTGGCCGCGGCGCTGCGCGTGCAGCAGACGCGCGACCCGGCGCGCAAGGTGATCGTCTCCGAGGCCAGCAACTTCCCGACTGACCTGTATATCGCGCAGGGCCTGGCCGACCTGCTGCAGCAGGGCTATTCGCTGCGGCTGGTGAACTCGCCGGCCGAGATCGACGCCGCGGTCGGCGCCGACACCGCGGTGCTGATGCTGACCCACGTCAACTACAAGACCGGCGAGATGCTCGACATGGCCGGGCTCACCGAGCTGGCCCACGCGCGCGGCGCGCTGACGGTGTGGGACCTGTGCCATTCGGCCGGCGCCGTGCCGGTCGACCTGAAGTCCGCCGGGGCCGACTACGCCATCGGCTGCACCTACAAGTACCTGAACGGCGGCCCGGGCTCGCCCGCCTTCGTCTGGGTCGCGCCGGCGCTGCGCGACGCCTTCTGGCAGCCGCTGTCGGGCTGGTGGGGCCATGCCGCGCCGTTCGCGATGGATCCGCAGTACCGCCCGGTCGAGGGCGTGCGCCGCTTCCTGTGCGGCACGCAGCCGGTCACGTCGCTGGCGATGGTCGAGTGCGGGCTGGACATCTTCGCCCAGACCAATATGCAGGTGCTGCGCGCCAAGTCATTGCTGCTGACCGACTTGTTCATCGAACTGGTCGAGGCTCGCTGCGGCCACCACCCGCTGACGCTGGTGACGCCGCGCGAACACGCGCGCCGCGGCAGCCAGGTCAGCCTGGAGCACCCGGACGGCTATGCCCTGGTGCAGGCCCTGATCGAACGCGGCGTAATCGGCGACTACCGCGAGCCGCGCATCGCCCGCTTCGGCTTCACGCCGCTCTACACCAGCTTCGCCGAGGTGTGGGATGCTGTGGAAATCCTGCGCGACGTGCTGGACAGTGGCGCCTATCGCGACGCGCGCTTCCAGACGCGCGGCCAGGTGACCTGACCGGGAGCGCATCATGAGCGAATTCAAGGGATGCCCCTTCTCCGGCGCGGCGCCGGCAGCCACGCCGGCAGCCACCCCCCAAGACGACGACTGGCACGGCGCGCAGATGGATTTCGCCCGGGACATGAGCTATGGCGACTACCTGGGCCTGGACCAGATCCTGAGCGCGCAGCATCCGCTGTCGCCGGACCACAACGAGATGCTGTTTATCGTGCAGCACCAGACCACCGAGCTGTGGATGAAGCTGATGCTGCACGAGCTGCGCGCCGCGCGCGAGTCGGTCAAGGGCGACAGCCTGCCGCCGGCGTTCAAGATGCTGACGCGCGTGTCGCGCATCATGGACCAGCTGGTGCAGGCCTGGAACGTGCTGGCCACCATGACGCCGCCGGAATACTCGGCAATGCGGCCCTACCTGGGCATGTCGTCGGGCTTCCAGTCGTACCAGTACCGCGAGATCGAGTTCATCCTGGGCAACAAGAACGCCGCCATGCTCAGGCCGCACGCGCACCGGCCGGAACACCTGGCGCTGGTCGAGGCCGCGCTGAAGACCCCGTCGCTGTACGACGAGGCGATCCGGCTGATGGCGCGGCGCGGCTTTGCCATCGACGCCGACTGCGTCGAGCGCGACTGGACCCAGCCGACCGCTTATAACGCCTCGGTCGAGGCGGCCTGGCTCGAGGTCTATCGCAACCCCGGCGCGCACTGGGAACTCTACGAGCTGGGCGAGAAGTTCGTCGACCTGGAAGACGCGTTCCGGCAATGGCGCTTCCGCCATGTGACCACGGTCGAGCGGGTGATCGGCTTCAAGCGCGGCACCGGCGGCACCGAGGGCGTCAGCTATCTGCGCAAGATGCTGGATGTGGTGCTGTTTCCGGAACTGTGGAAGTTGCGGACCGACCTGTGAGCCGCGCCGTCCCTGCGCGCAGGGACCGCCGTACGGCCGGGCGGGCTGACTCAGCCCGCCGGCTCTGACAACCTTGCCGCCAGCGTCTGCAGCGCCGGCGCCAGCGTCTGGTGGAACACCGCCTCGTCCACCGCGCCATAGGAAGCACTGCAGCTCAGCATGTGCAGCTCCTTCTCCCCCACCGGCCGGAACGCCACCGCACAGGCATGGATGGCCGGATGCCAGTCGCGGAACGACGCGGCATAGCCACGCTGCTGCGCCTCGGCCAGCGCGGCGCGGGTGGCGGCCTCCTGCTGCTTCCATTGCTCCGGGAAGGCCTGGCTGAACTCGGCCATCACGCGCTCTCGGCGCGGCGCCGGCAAGGCGGCCAGGTAGGCCCGCCCCATCGAGCTTGACACCAGCGACAGCCGCGAGCCGACGCCCAGCCCGAGCATCACGCCGGCATCGTTACGGATCGACTCCAGGTAGATCACCTCCATGCGCTCGCGCTTGCCGAGCGACACCGAGACTCCGTATGACTGCGCGAACGCCAGCATATGCGGGCGCGCCAGCGACACCACGTCCGACGCCGACAGGTAGGCGTAGCCCAGCGCCAGCACCCCGGCATCGAGCGCGTACTTGCCCAGGCTCTCGTCATAGCGCAGGTAGCCAAGCTGCACCAGCGTGCCGGCGAGCCGGCTTACCGTAGCCTTGGGAAACCCCGTGCGGCGCACGAACTCCTGGTTGCCCAGCATCGCCTCGCCGGTGCGGAAGCAGCGCAGCAGCTCCAGGCCGCGTGCCAGCGCGGTGACGAAGTTCGGGTCGCTGTCGCGCAGGGGTGCCACGGCAGGTTCGTGGGAAAGTGACGGATCGGGATTAGGGTTGGCCAAGGTTCGCGGCTCCAGTCGGCGCTTGTCCGTTCATCGCACAAAGGCGCGGAGGTTCAGGGTTTTGCCTGTTGCGTGGCAAGACCATTGCGATATACTAATTCAACGGAACACAGTTCCGCAATGCGGAACTTACAGGATCCCGAAAAAATCCTCCGCACGATCGCCGTCGACCACCATCGACCGATCACCGATCGATCACCGAACCCGTTACGAATGACGGAGTCCGCCGGCGCGGACCGCGGCACGCCAGCCGCCCGCCCGGCGCTTCCGCTGCGCCACCGAAGGAGACCTGCATGGCTGCCAACGCCGAATTTCACTGGGCCGACCCCCTGCTGCTGGACCAGCAACTGACCGCCGACGAACGCGCCGTGCGTGACGCCTCCGCGGCGTACTGCCAGGACAAGCTGATGCCGCGCGTGCTGCAGTCGTTCCGCAACGAGAAGACCGACGTCGAGATCTTCCGCGAGATGGGCGAACTCGGCCTGCTCGGCCCGACCATCCCCGAGCAATACGGCGGCCCGGGCCTGAACTACGTCAGCTACGGCCTGATCGCGCGTGAGGTCGAGCGCGTCGATTCGGGCTACCGCTCGATGATGAGCGTGCAGTCGTCGCTGGTGATGGTTCCCATCTACGAATTCGGCACCGAGGCGCAGAAGCAGAAGTACCTGCCCAAGCTGGCCACCGGCGAGTGGATCGGCTGCTTCGGCCTGACCGAGCCGAACCACGGCTCCGACCCCGGCTCGATGGTCACCCGCGCCAAGAAGGTCGACGGCGGCTACGAGCTGACCGGCGCCAAGATGTGGATCACCAACTCGCCGATCGCCGACGTGTTCGTGGTGTGGGCCAAGCTGCAGGGCGAAGACGGCAAGGAAGACATCCGCGGCTTCATCCTGGAAAAGGGCTGGAAGGGCCTGAGCGCTCCGGCCATCCACGGCAAGGTCGGCCTGCGCACCTCGATCACCGGCGAGATCGTGCTCGACCAGGTGTTCGTGCCGGAAGAGAACATCATGCCGGGCGTGAAGGGCCTGAAGGGTCCGTTCACCTGCCTGAACTCGGCCCGCTACGGCATCGCCTGGGGCGCGCTGGGCGCCGCCGAATTCTGCTGGCATACCGCGCGCCAGTACACGCTGGACCGCAAGCAGTTCGGCCGCCCGCTGGCCGCCACCCAGCTGGTGCAGAAGAAGCTGGCCGACATGCAGACCGAGATCACGCTGGGCCTGCAGGGCTGCCTGCGCCTGGGCCGCATGAAGGACGAAGGCACCGCCGCGGTCGAGATCACCTCGATCATGAAGCGCAACTCGTGCGGCAAGTCGCTCGACATCGCCCGCGTGGCGCGTGACATGCTGGGCGGCAACGGCATCTCGGACGAGTTCGGCGTGATCCGCCACGTGGTCAACCTGGAGGTGGTCAACACCTACGAAGGCACGCACGATATCCACGCGCTGATCCTGGGCCGCGCCCAGACCGGCCTGCAAGCCTTCTTCTGATCGCAGTCCGGCGCTCCCGCACAGGCGCTCCGTAGTAAAAAGGCCCGGCGGTAAAGCCGGGCCAAGCACACTACCAAGGAGACGACGAGGCTGCCCCGTCGATACAACACCTGTCTTGCACACGGCCCCGCCCTGGCGGGGCCGTGTGCATTTGGCTGCAGCGCTGCGATATCGCCAACACGCAACGCCATGTTTTCACGGTGGAACCAGCGTAACTGGATTGATATCCAACCCAAACGAATATAAAGTCACTACAAAATCACTCGTAGTCATATAGACATTCTCTGACATTCATCACGCCCGCTTTCGTGCATGCTGGCAATACTTGAGCGCCAGACCCCGCAGCAATCCCGCAGCAACCCTGCAGCGAACCTTGTTCCGGGCGCGTTGCCTTGAAAGGGCGACGTGTCGCCACATATGCTAAGTATCAGACCGACAAATGCCGTTAGCCTCGGAGCGAAGAAAATGTCAGAATCCGCACAAACCGAACCAACCGCCCGCAAACAGGAGAAACTGATGAGCGATGTCAAGACCGTTCTGTCCGACGCCGAGGAACTGCTGAAGCAAGCCGCCTCGACCACCGGGGAAAAGGCCGCCGAACTGCGCGAGCGTGGCATGGGCCTGCTCAAGCAAGCCAAGGAAAAGGCCCAGGACCTGCAAGACGCCGTCGTAACCAAGAGCAAGGCTGCCGCGCGCGCCACCGACGACTACGTGCATGACCACCCGTGGCGCGCCGTGGGCGTGGCAGCCGGCGTGGGCCTGCTGATCGGTCTGCTGCTCAACCGCAAGTAAGCGCTGCAAATCCGGCGCGGCACGCCAATGCCGCGCCATCGCGGCAACCCGCCCGGGTTGCCAATGGCCGGGGCGCCCGGTGTGCCGGTAACGCTGTCGTGGTTGACCTGTCACGGTCAACCGGTCGTTGCCGACACAACTCGCGCCGTCATCCGGCCCCGCCAGTTGGATAGGTGCGTACGGCCATGCCGGCGCACCGCTCTTTCACGCCGGAGCCGCATGAGCGAAGCCACCCCTTCCCCCAAGTTCCTCGACGCCGTGCGCAACCTCGCCGGCTCGCTCGTGGCGATGGTGCAGACGCGCCTGGAGCTCGCCAGCGTGGAGCTGGCCGAGGAGCGCACGCGCCTGCTGAAGGTCGCCCTGCTGGCCTTGTTCGGGCTGGCGTTCTTCGGGCTGGGCCTGGTCACGCTGACCGCCCTCATCGCGATCCTGTTCTGGGACACCTACCGCTGGCAGGCGCTGGGCGCGCTCACGGTGCTCTACCTGGTGCTGTGCGCCGTCTGCCTGGCGTACGCCCGCAGCGTGCTGCGCAACGCGCCGCCGATGCTGGAAGCCACGCTCGCCGAAATCGACAAAGACCGGGAGATCCTGCGCCGATGAGCACACTCGACCCTGACGACAGCACGCCCGCACGCGAACGCGGCGAATACCCGCGCGCGCCCCGGTTCACGCAGGAGGTGCGCCTGCCGCTGGCGGTGCGCAAGGAACTGCTGCTGACCCGCGCCGCCCTCGAACGCCACGATTGCCGGCAGGCGCTGCACGCGGTGCGCGGCGGCGTGCACCGCCTGGGCACCGTCAGTGCCTGGCTGCCGCGGATCGCGCGGCCGGGCTCGTGGATGAAGGTGGTCGGGCTGACCAAGGACTATCCGCTGCTCAGCACCGCGGTGACACTGGCGCTGCCGCTGGTCAAGCGCGTGCCGGTGCTGCGCCTGACCTGGAAGCTGTCCAAGCTCGGCTTGGTCGCCGGCGCGGCTTACTGGGCCTACAACACCTGGCGCGATGCCAAGAGCCAGGCGGTGCCGCCCGCCAACGTGCCGACCCCGGCCCCGGCAGGCACCCCGCCCGCCGCCGACACTGGCTTCCGCGACCCGCTGATTCCCTGACGGCGCTGGGGGCTCATCCCGCCAGCGCCAGCGTCGGCCGCGCCCCGGTCTCCGGGGCGGCCGGTGCGAACGGCACCGGCGGCGCAATGTGGTAGCCCTGCACCAGGTCCACGCCCAGCTCGCGCAAGCGCGCGAGCATCGCCTCGTTCTCGACGAATTCCGCAATGGTCTGCTTGCCCATCGCGTGGCCGATGCGCTGGATCACCTCGACCATCACCAGGTTGACCGGGTCGGCCAGCATGTCGCGCACGAAGCTGCCGTCGATCTTCAGGTAGGCCGCGGGCAGGTGCTTGAGGTAGGTGAACGACGACATGCCGGCGCCAAAGTCGTCCAGCGCGAAGCGGCAGCCGAGCTGCTGCAGTTGCATGATGAATGCCCCGGCCTGCGCCAGGTTGGCGATGGCCGCGGTCTCGGTGACCTCGAAGCAGATGCCGTCCAGTGCGATGCCGAAGCGCTGCGCCTGCTCGCGCACGAAGTCCGGGAACTGGATGTCCGCCAGCGACGAGCCTGACAGGTTGATCGCGCAGATCGCGATCTCGGCCTGGCGCTCCGCCAGCGTGGCAAACGCGGTCTCGACCACCCAGCGGTCGATCATCGGCATCAGGTTGTAGCGTTCGCAGGCCGGCACGAAGGCCATCGGCGGCACCAGCCGCCCGCGCTCGTCGACCATGCGCAGCAACAGCTCCACATGGCGCCCCGCCGCCGCCGTGCCCGGCTGCACCGGCATGATCTCCTGCGAGAACAGGCAGAAGCGGCCGGCGGCCAGCGCCGCATGCACGCGGCTGACCCATTCCATCTCGCCATGGCGCGCCTGCACCACGCTGTCCAGCGGATGGTAGACCTGCACGCGGTTGCGCCCGCCCTCCTTGGCCACGTAGCAGGCCGCGTCGGCGGCGCTCAGCGCCTCGGCCACGCTGCCGGTGTGCCGGTCCAGCGTGACCAGTCCGATACTGACCCCGACCGCGAAGGTGCGCTGCCGGTGCGCAAAGCGGAAGCTCGCAACGGCGTGGCGCAAGCCCTCGGCGATGCGCTCGCCGTCGACGCTGCCGCAATGCTCGAGCAGCACGCCGAACTCGTCGCCGCCCAGCCGCGCCAGCATGTCGCTGCGGCGCAGCTGGCCGCGCATGATCTCTGCCATCTGCCGGATCAGCTCGTCACCGGCGGCGTGGCCGCAGGTATCGTTGACCACCTTGAACTGGTCCAGGTCCAGGTACATCAGGGTGTGGGGGATGCCTTGCACGCGTGCACGCTCGATCGCCGCGGCCAGCCGGCGCTCGAACTCGGCACGGTTGACCAGGCCGGTCAGCGCGTCATGGCTGGCCTCGTACGCCAGGCGCGCGGCATGCGCGCGTTCCTGGCTGATGTCGTGCAGCACCACCACCACGCCGATGGCCTGCGCGGCGCGGTCGCGGATCAGCGCCACCGATGGCTTGACCGCCAGCGCCTGTCCGGGCTGCCCGGCACCGTCGCGCTGCACCAGCTGGGCCGAGCGGCTGTGCCAGCGCTGGCGCAGCGCCAGCGTCACGATATCGGGCAGCGGCGCCAGGCTGTCCTCGTCGCGCAGCACGCAGACCTCGCTCAGCGGCAGCCCGCGCGCCTCGGCTTCGCGCCATCCGGTCAGCGCTTCGGCGGCGGGGTTGAGCGACTGCACGCGGCCCCACACGTCGGCGGTCACCACCGCGTCGCCGATCGCCTGCAGCGTGACCTGGGCGCGCTCCTTTTCGGCAAACAGCTGGGTCTCGTAGCGCTTGTGGTCGGAGATATCGGTCAGCGACCCCGCCATGCGCGCGCGCCGGCGCCCGGCGCCGCGCACCAGCCGGCCGCGCGCGCGCACCCACAGGTAGTCGCCGGCCCGGTTGCGCAGGCGGAATTCGGCATCGTAGGGCTCGCCGCTGCGCAGGTGATGCGCCAGCTTGGCCTCGAACGCCACCAGCTCGGACGGATGCAGCAGCCCCAGCACGGTTTCGCGCGCATGCGGCAGCTCGTCGCCGCGATAGCCGAGCATCTGCGCGCAGCGCGGCGAGAAATACAGTTCGCCGCGGCCCAGGTGCCAGTCCCACAAGCCGTCATTGCTGCCCTCGACCGCCAGCTGCAGTTGCTCTTCACGCTGCGCCAGCGCCTCGCGCAGCCGGCGCTCGCGCCGCAGCGGCCCCATCGACAGCAGGATCGCCGACATCAGCAGCGCCGCCGCCATCACTGCGCTGCCGTTGGTGAGCAGCCGCGTGACCCGGCGCGAGGCCTGGCCCAGATGTCCCGAGAAGGCACGTTCCAGCGGCGTCAGCCTGGCGTCGATCTGCGCGATGTTGCGCAGCACCGGCGCAACGCAGGCGTCGTCGCAACCGGGCTGGGCGGCCAGGCGCCGCAGCACCAGCGCCTGCTCATGCAGGGCAAAGATTTCGAGATCGCCCTGCGCCCACACGCGGATGGCGGCGTCAACCTCATGGATCTGGCGGAAATTCCGGTACAGGCGCACCATCCGCGGGATGTCTTCGGGGTCGTTGCCGCCGGCCAGCAGGCCCTCGTGCACGCGTTCCAGGTCAGGCTCGGCACGGTCAAGTTCCAGGCGCGCTCGGTGGTCGCCGAACGGGATGGCGATGGACGCCAGATAGGCGTCGAAATCCGCCGGATCGCGGTCCTCGCCGTAGCGCAGCAGGTGCAGCACGGCGTTCTTCTGGCCCTTGGACCACTGGCTCTCGCCCGCGACAAAGGCGCGCGCGGCCGACAGCAGGTCCAGGCTGGCGATGCTGAACAACGCCAGCGCGACCACCACCGGTACGAACGGCCAGATGATGCGCAGCACATGCCCGCTGGCCGGCAAGGAAACGCCTGCTCGCCGCATAGGTCTTGTTCGAGGGGGCCGTGTCTCGCGGCCGTTCCGAGCGCCCGCGGTCCACACGCCGCGGCTGGCCCATTGTGGGGCGCGCGCCGGGCCCGCGTCTCTACCTCGAACTAGTTAAAGCACCCCCTACCATCGGGGCATGCCGGACGAAACAATGCAAAAGAAAAGGGCCTGTGACGTGCGCCACAGGCCCTTCGACATACTGGTGGGTCGTGCGTGACTCGAACACGCGACCAACGGATTAAAAGTCCGCTGCTCTACCGACTGAGCTAACGACCCGAAAAAACAGAACCGCGATTATAGTGATGCGATTCTCGATGTGTCAAGGGCATGGCGCGCCAGCACTTACACCATGCGTTCCAGGCGCCACATCTGGTAACGGAACGCCAGCGTCGCGCCGGCCAGGATGCCGGCCAGTGCAATGAACGAGCCCAGCGCCAGCGTCGACACGCCCGACAGCCCCTGCCCCACCGTGCACCCCAGCGCGGTGACCCCACCGGCGCCCATCAGGATGCCGCCGACCATGTGGTTGGCGACGTCCTCGGCATTGCCGAAGCCTTCCCAGCGAAAGGTGCGCGTGGCCAGCGCATACGCGGCCGCGCCGGCGATCACGCCGAACACGCTGACGATGCCGATGGTCAGCACCTTGCTCTTGTCGCTGAACAGCATCAGCCAGTCGAGCGTGTAGGCATACGGCGCGACGAAGCTCAGGCTTTCCATGCGGCCACTGTTGGTCGAGACGAACAGTTCTTCCAGCGTATTGGGGTCTTCGGCGACGTAGCCCATGTGGCCCGACACGTACCACATCGCCACGATGATCAGTCCCACGCCGATGCCGCCCAGCAGGTTGTCGAAGGTGCGGAAACCGCGCCCCGCCAGCGCCCACGCCGCCAGCACGCCGCCCAGCGCCAGGCCCAGCCCCAGCTGCAGCACGCCGCGCGCCGCGCCGGTGCCCTGCGCCAGCACCGACGGCAGGTCCTGCGTGGTCGGCAGCGCCAGCGCCACCGCGTCGACGGTATTGACGCGCACCACGCCGAACAGGCCGCGCAGCGTCATGTAGGCCGACAGCCCCAGGAACACGAACACCACCAGCGACTTCAGGTTGCCCGCGCCGATCCGCACCAGCGTCTTGCTGCCGCAGCCCGATGCCAGCACCATGCCGAAGCCGAACATCAGCCCGCCGGCCAGCGCCGACAGCCAGGCCAGCTTGCTGGCGGCATAGATGGTCTTGGTCGGGTCGATGGCGCCGTTCCAGGCCAGCACGCCGGTGCCGATCATGGCCACGCCGATCGCCAGCACCCACATGCGCATGCGGCTCCAGTCGCCCATGTTGACGATGTCCGAGACCGCCCCCATGGTGCAGAAGTGCGTGCGCTGCAGCACCGCGCCAAACAGGAAGGTCAGGACAAAGGTGCTCAGCAGCACCGAGCGCGACAGCGCGGCAAGATCGATTTCAGGCATGGGGCGGGAACGGCGGACTCAGGCTAAGGCGCGGACTCAGGTGCAGGATCAGGCGGCGGCCTGGTAGCGGGTCGGGTCGGGCACGCCGGCAGCCTCGAAGCCGGCGCGGCGGATGCGGCAGGAATCGCACACGCCGCAGGCGCGGCCGTCATCGTCGGCCTGGTAGCACGACACCGTCAGGCTGTAGTCGACGCCCAGCGCCATGCCGGCGCGGATGATCTCGCCCTTGGTCATGTCGATGATGGGCGCATGCACGCGGAAGCGGTCGCCCTCGACGCCGGCCTTGGTGGCCAGGTTGGCCAGGGTCTCGTAGGCGGCGACGTATTCGGGGCGGCAGTCCGGGTAGCCGGAATAGTCGACCGCGTTGGCGCCGAAGAACAGGTCGCGCCCGCCCACCGCCTCGGCCCAGCCGAGCGCCAGCGACAGCATGATGGTGTTGCGCGCCGGCACATAGGTGACCGGGATGCCGCCGGTGGCGCCGTCGGTCGGCACTTCCAGCGCGTCGTCAGTCAGCGCCGAGCCGCCGAAGCGGCGCAGGTCGAGGTCGACGATCTCGTGGCGCACGGCGCCCAGCGCGGCGGCCACGCGCTTGGCGGCCTCCAGTTCCGAGGAATGGCGCTGGCCGTAGCGCATCGACAGCGCATAGGTCTCGAAGCCCTGGGCGCGGGCCATGGCAAGTACGGTGGCGGAGTCGAGTCCGCCGGACAGCAGGACGATGGCGCGTTGGGTCATGGTGCGGGTCGCGCCGTAGGCGGCGCGCAAGAACATTCAGGCGAATCGCATATTCTAGCGCGACAAACGAGAAAGGCCCGCGGAAGCGGGCCTTGCGGTGGCGGGCGGCGGCGCCGGCGCTTACTTCAGCGTCTTGAGCCGGTTGCTCGCCGCCTGCGCGCCCTCGGTACCGGGATACTTCGCCACCACCTGCTCCAGCGTCTTGCGCGCGGCCGCCTTCTGGCCGGACTCGAGCTGGTTGTTGGCAATGGCGATCATCGCGTCCGGCACCTTGGGGTGGGTCGGGTTGGCATTGACCATGTTCTGCAGCACGAAGGTGGAACCCTTGTAGTCGCGCTGCGCGTACAGCGAGTTGCCGAGCCAGTACTGTGCCAGCGGCAGGTACGGGCTCTGCGGGTACTTCTTCACGAACGCCGAGAACGAATTCCCCGCGCTCTTGAAATCGCCCGCCTGGAACTGCTTGAGCGCGGCATCGTATTCGGGCTTTTCGCCCGGCTGCGCGATGCCTTCGCGACCTTCGACCGTGACCTGCTGCGGCTCGAATTTCTTCAGGCGCGCATCGAGGTCGGCGTAGTAGTCCTTCTGCTGCTTCTGCAGCGTGTCCACCGTGTTCTGCAGGACTTCGTTCTGGCCGCGCAGCCGCGCCACTTCCTGGCGCAGGCCTTCGAGCTGGTTCTGCATGTCGAGCAGAGTGCGGCTGTTCTGCTCGATGCGCTGCGTCGCGGTCGCCTGGAAACCGTTGAACTGGTCGCGCAGGCCGATGACGGCCTTGCGGGCCTCGTCATCGTCGAACACTCCGGCATGCGCCTGCGACAGCGGCAGCATGCCGCCGCCGGCCACGGCGGCGAGCCACAACAGGGTGGAAACGCGTGCTTTCATGGAAGGCGGTCCAGATCAGTAGTTGATGTCCGCGCGGCGGTTCTCGGCCCACGAGGCTTCATCGTGGCCGGTGGCCTTGGGCTTTTCCTTGCCCAGGCTGACGGCTTCCATCTGCGCATCGGGCACGCCCATCGAGGCCAGCGAGCGGCGCACGGCTTCGGCACGCTTCTGGCCCAGCGCGAGGTTGTACTCGCTGGTGCCGCGTTCGTCGGTGTTGCCCTGGATCAGGATCTTGCGGCCCTTGTTGCCGCCCAGATACTTGGCGTGCGCGGTCAGCAGGCCCTGGTAGTCGGACTTGACGGTGTAGCTGTCGAAGTCGAAGTAGACGCTGCGCTTGGCCAGCGGGCTGTTCGGGTCGTTCAGCGGATCGGCGGCGGTCACCGGGGTCACGGCGCGCGGATCGGCGCCCGTGCCGGCCGTGCCGGCACCGGCGTTGGCGGTGTCGTCCAGCTTGACGCCGGAGCTGCAGGCGCCCAGGGCCAGCAGCGCGGCGACGGCAAGGGTTTTGGTCATCAGTTGGGCCATGGTGGTTGACTCCTGTTATTGCATGAAAGGACCCCAGGACGGCTCGCGAACATCGCCGGACTGGAGGGACAGAACCTGCCGGGTACGCCCGTCAGTGGACACCGCCGCCAGCACCGCGCGACCGCCCACGCGGGTGGCATAAAGGATGTACTTGCCGTTGGCGGCGAAGCTCGGCGCTTCGTCGTTGGCCGTATCGGTCAGCGACGTCACGTCGCCGTTGCTCAGGTCCTGCAACTGCAGCTTGAAACCGCCCCCGCGCGAGATGTACGCCAGGTACTTGCCATCCGGCGAAATGCGCGGGCTCACGTTGTAGCTGCCCTTGAACGTCACGCGTTGCGCCCCGCCGCCCTCCTCGCCGGAGGCGGGCATGCGGTAGACCTGCGGCGCACCGCCGCGGTCGCTGGTGAAGTAGATGCTCTTGCCGTCGGGAGAGTACTGCGGCTCGGTGTCGATGGCGCTGCTGCGCGACAGGCGGCGGATGCCCGAGCCATCGGCATTGACCTGGTAGACCTGGGTATTGCCGTCGCGCGACAGCGCCAGCGCCAGGTGGCGGCCGTCCGGAGACCACGACGGCGCGCTGTTGTTGCCCTTCTGGTTCGACACCAGCGTGCGCTTGCCGCTGGCCAGGTCATGCACATACACCACCGGCTTCTTGGCCTCGAACGAGACATAGGCCACGCGCGCGCCATCCGGCGACCACGACGGCGAGATGATGGGCTCGTTGCTGGTCAGCGCCACCTGTGCGTTCTGCCCGTCCGAATCCGAGATCAGCAGCTGGTAGCGGCCGCCCACCTTCGACACGTAGGACAGGCGCGTGGCAAACACGCCGCGCTCGCCCAGCAGCTTTTCATAGATGTAGTCGGCGATCTTGTGCGCGGTCACGCGCAGCTGCGACTGGTTCACGGTGAAGGCCAGCCCGCCCAGGCTCTGGCCCTTGACGGTGTCGTACAGGCGGAAGCGCACTTCATACTTGCCGCCCGCGGCCGGGGTCACGCTGCCGGCGACGAAGGCATCGGCACCGCGCGCTTTCCAGCCGCCCAGGTCGACATTGGCGGATTCCGCCACGGTGGCGCCGCCCGGGTCGACATTGCGCAGGCGACCGCTGCGCGCCAGGTCGGCACGGATGATCGCGGTCAGGTTCTGCGGCGCCTGGGCCTCGCCCTGGAAATTGGCGGTGGCCACCGGGATCTGGGTGGCGCCGACCCCGGAGATCTCAACGTTGAGCTGCGCGTGCGCGGCGCCGGCTGCCATGGTCATGGCCGCGGCCAGCCATGCCATCAGCGCGCGGCGGCCCGCCAGGGGCTGCGGCCGGACGGCGCGTTGTGGTGCGGGGTTTGCGTTGTGCCGCCTCGCGGACAGCCAGTTGGGGGCCCAAAGCTTTCGCATGCTGCTCCTCAGTCGATTTCAAGTTTCGTCGGGCACGACAGGCAATCGGCAACACGGGCAAATGCGGCATTGCAGCGCGTGGCGCATGCCCCGTCCGTGTGCATACCGCACCGTCGGCTGCGTCAGGCAACCTGTCATGCTAGCGCTGGGACCGGAACCCGACGATGAAGGTTGCATTATGTTGCAAATCATGCTGTGCCGTTCACTCAGTCTCACTCAGTCCTTCGGCCGGAAGGTGATGGTGAAGCTGGCCGGCGCCTTGCCGTTCTCGTCGCGCGGCAGCGGATCGGAACGCTCCACCGCGCGCAGCACGGCATTGTCCCAGCCGGAGTTGCCGCTGGACCTGGACAGCCGCGCCGACAGCAGCGAACCGTCCGGCGCCAGCTGCACCGAGACCACCGCGGTCGGATTGCCCGGCACGTCCTCGGTAAAGACGATGTTCGGCTTGACGCGGCGCCGCACGCGGTCGGCATAGCCGGGCGACGCCTTGCCGCCACCGCCGGCACCGGCGCCGGCCGCATTGCCGACCCCGCCACCGCCCGCGCCGGAGCCGCCGGCCAGCGCCTGCAGGCGCGCCAGCTCGCTCTTGCGCTGGGCGTTGGCGGCGGCTTCGCGCTTGGCCTTGGCGTCGGCATCCGCCTTGGCCTTGGCATCGGCCTGGGCTTTCGCCTTGGCGTCGGCCTGGGCCTTGGCCTTGGCATCGGCCTGCGCTTTGGCCTTGGCCTCGGCGGCTTCCTTGCGCTCGCGCTCGGCCTGTTCCTTGCGGTCCTGCTCCTGCTGCGCGGCCTTCTTCTTCGCGTCTTCCTTGCGCTGCGCTTCCTTGCGCTCGGCCTCGCGCCGCTCGGCTTCCTTGCGGTCGGCCTCCTTGCGCAGGGCTTCCTTGCGCGCCTCTTCCTTGCGCTCGGCGTCCTTGCGCACCTCTTCCTTGCGTGCTGCTTCCTTGCGCTCGGCTTCTTCGCGGGCGGCCGCTTCGGCGCGGCGCTTCTTCTGCTCCAGCGCGATATCGGCGTCGTCCTCGACCTTGCTCTTCACCTGGGGCGGCGGCGGCGCCGGACGCGGCTGCACCACCGGTTCGGGCTCTGGCTGCGGCCGCGGTGGCGGGGGCGCAGTGGCGGCGGGGATTTCCTCCCACAGTTCGGCCTCGGCCCCGACCGGGGTGCTGCTCTGCCAGCTCACGCCGTAGTACAGCACCACGGCCAGCATCAGGTGCATGAGCAGCGCGAGCAGGAAGGAACGCAGGGTTCCCCGCTCCTTGACCGGCTGGTAGGGATAGGCGGCGGCGGTCGTCATCAAGCGCAACGGCAATCGGATAGGGGCTTCAATACGTCAGGAGGTCTTGGACTTGACCATCAGGCCGACGCGCTTGACGCCGTCGGCTTTCAGGACCGACATGACGTCCAGCACCGCCTCGTACTTGACCGCGCGGTCGGCGGCGATCACCACCGGCTGGTCCGGGTTCTCGTTCTGGCGCTGGTGGACGAAATCCAGCAGCCCCTGCTTGTCGAGCTTGCGTTCGAACGCATTGCCGGCGTTGTCCTTGCCGCGCGCGGTGAGCTGGCCGTCTTCATGCACGGTGACGACGATCGGCGGCGCCTTCTGCTGCGGCGTGGCATTGGCCACGGTGGGCAGGTCGACGGTGGCGGGGCTGACGATCGGCGCGGCCACCATGAAGATGACCAGCAGCACGAGCATGACGTCGATATACGGCACGACGTTGATCTCGGCGCTGGCCCGGCGGCGCGAGCCGCCGCGGCGCTGAATGGCTGCCATTGCAGGACTCCTGGAAACGCCGGCCCGGGCTCACCGCCCGGACCGTTGATAGGGAATACGGTTAGCGGGTCTGGCGCTGCAGGATGTTCAGGAACTCTTCCATGAAGCTCTCGAACCGGATCGCCAGGCGATCGATTTCGGTGGCGTAGCGGTTGTAGGCAATCACCGCCGGGATCGCCGCGAACAGGCCGATCGCGGTCGCCACCAGTGCCTCGGCAATGCCGGGCGCCACCGACGCGAGCGTCGCCTGCTGCACGTTCGACAGCCCGCGGAACGCGTTCATGATCCCCCACACCGTGCCGAACAGGCCGATATACGGGCTCACCGAACCAACCGAAGCCAGGAACGGCAAATGCGATTCCAGCACGTCCATCTCGCGCTGGTAGGCCGCGCGCATGGCGCGGCGAGCGGCGTCGAGCAGCGCGCCGGCCTCGTTGCCGCGTTCGCGCGCCTTCAGGAACTCGCCCATGCCGGATTCGAAGATCCGTTCCAGCGCACCGGTGTTGTGGCGGTTGTTGACGGCGCTGTTATAGAGCGCCTGCAGGTCGCCGCCGGCCCAGAAGTCGCGCTCGAAGCCTTCGGTCTGGGTGCGCGCCGAACGCACCGCCAGGTGCTTGCGGAAGATATAGGTCCACGAAAACAGCGACATGGCGAGCAACAGCGCCATGACGGCCTGTGCCAGCACGCTGGCGTGGAGCACCAGCGTTACGATCGACATGTCTTGCGTGACGGTCACGGGATTCATCGTGCTGACTTGATGGTGGCTAGAACGGGGTCGGGGATCGGG
Organism: Cupriavidus sp. WGlv3; assembly: GCF_023952475.1. Lineage (GTDB taxonomy): Bacteria > Pseudomonadota > Gammaproteobacteria > Burkholderiales > Burkholderiaceae > Cupriavidus > Cupriavidus phytorum. The sequence goes on along the minus strand of NZ_JALHRX010000003.1, from coordinate 309,923 downwards.
GCGGGACGGAAAGTGCTTTTGTCGACGCAGCCAACGCGGATCGCGCCGGTCGCGAGCATCAGCTCGCCACGCCAGGCTTCCTGGGTGAACTGCACCGAAGCCGGGCCGACCCGGTCGATGCGCGTGCGGATTTCAAGCTGGTCGTCCAGCCGGGCGGGCGCATTGTAGTCCACCGCCGTGCTGCGGACGATGAAGACCACGCCGGCCTGGTCGGCGAGCGCCTGCTGTTCGATGCCGAGCGAGCGCAGCCACTCGGTGCGGGCGCGCTCGAAGAACTTGAGGTAGTTGGCGTAGAACACTACGCCGCCTGCATCGGTGTCTTCCCAGTACACCCGCAGGGTCCAGACAAAGTTTGGCATGGCCGCGATTGTAACGGAGAGCGATACCCGTTTCGTGTAAACCCGCAGGACGACTTTGCAACAGCAAGTTGCTGGCCAGGCCCGCGCCAGCCCTTGCCAGCGCTTGGCTGGCGGCGCCACGGCTTGCGGCGGGCAGCCGCCTCGCGCTACACTGCGCGCAACCATTCCATCTTGCGCGACTGGCGAAGTCAGTGGGCACTACCACGAGGAAGCGCAAGTTCTCTGGCGTGAAGTTTCCAGACGCCATGGCGTTGACGCGAGTCATGCCTGCCGCTCGCCTGGGCAGCGAATGGGAAGCAGGGTGCGCCCTGCGCCGACGGCCAAGCCGCCGCCGGTGCCGGTCGCCGCTAGCCTTCCCCGCGCGCCCTACCCCCGATGCCTGAATCGGATTCCCTTTTTTCAGACGAGTTTCGCCATGTTCGAACGCAGCCGTTTTACGATCGACCAGATCGACCCCGAGGTCTTTGCCGCCATCCAGCAGGAAAACCAGCGCCAGGAAGACCACATCGAGCTGATCGCCTCCGAGAACTACACCTCGCCCGCGGTGATGGCCGCACAGGGTTCGCAGCTGACCAACAAGTACGCCGAGGGCTATCCCGGCAAGCGCTACTACGGCGGTTGCGAGTACGTCGACATCGTCGAGCAGCTGGCCATTGACCGCGTCAAGCAACTGTTCGGCGCCGAAGCCGCCAACGTGCAGCCCAACTCGGGCTCGCAGGCCAACCAGGGCGTGTACTTCGCCGTGCTCAAGCCGGGCGACACCATCATGGGCATGAGCCTGGCCGAAGGCGGCCACCTGACCCACGGCATGGCGCTGAACATGAGCGGCAAGTGGTTCAACGTGGTCAGCTACGGCCTGAACGCGCAGGAAGACATCGACTACGACGCGCTGGAAAAGCTCGCGCAAGAGAAGAAGCCCAAGCTGATCATCGCCGGCGCCTCGGCCTTCGCGCTGCGCATCGACTTCGAGCGCATCGGCAAGGTCGCCAAGTCGATCGGTGCCTATTTCATGGTCGACATGGCCCACTACGCCGGCCTGATCGCCGCCGGTGTCTACCCGAACCCGGTGCCGCACGCCGACTTCGTCACCACCACCACCCACAAGAGCCTGCGCGGCCCGCGCGGCGGCGTGATCCTGATGAAGGCCGAGCACGAGAAGGCGATCAACTCGTCGATCTTCCCCGGCATCCAGGGCGGCCCGCTGATGCACGTGATCGCCGGCAAGGCGGTGGCGTTCAAGGAAGCGCTGACGCCGGAGTTCAAGGAATACCAGCAGCAGGTGGTGAAGAACGCCGCGGTGCTGGCCGAAACCCTGATCGCGCGCGGCCTGCGCATCGTCTCGGGCCGCACCGAGAGCCACGTGATGCTGGTCGACCTGCGCGCCAAGAACATCACCGGCAAGGAAGCCGAGCGCATCCTGGGCGAGGCGCACCTGACCGTGAACAAGAACGCGATTCCGAATGACCCGGAAAAGCCGTTCGTCACCTCCGGCATCCGCGTCGGCTCGCCGGCCATGACCACGCGCGGCTTCAAGGAAGAAGAAGCCCGCATCGTCGGCAACCTGATCGCCGACGTGCTGGACAACCCGCACGACGCCGCCAATATCGCCGCGGTGCGCGAGCAGGTGTCGGCCCTGACCAAGCGTTTCCCGGTCTACGGCTGACGCTGACAAGGCCGCCCGTGCGCACGCGCATGGGCGGCCGGCAGCTCCGCGGCCCGCGCCCCTCCGGCGCGGGCCGCGGGCCTCGCCAACCCGCCCTGCCGCCGCAGAACGACAACACGGACAAGGCGATGGGGTTCAACTGAAGGTGGTCCGGCATGAAATGCCCCTTTTGCGGTCATTCCAATACCCAGGTTCTCGACACCCGCATGTCGGAAGACGGCGATGCCGTGCGCCGGCGCCGCCGCTGCGAAGCCTGCGACCGCCGCTTCACCACCTATGAGCGGATCGAGCTGTTCTTCCCCGCCATCGTCAAGAAAAACGGCTCGCGCGTGGACTACGCCCGCGCCAAGCTGAAGGATTCGATGCGCCTGGCGTTGCGCAAGCGCCCGGTCTCGGCCGAAGCCATCGACGAAGCCATCACCCGGATCGAAGAAAAGCTGCTGGCGCTGGGCGAGAAGGAAATCCCCAGCAGCCAGGTCGGCGAACTGGTGATGCGCGAGCTGCGCAAGCTCGACAAGATCGCCTATATCCGCTTTGCCTCGGTCTACCGCAGCTTTGAAGACGTGTCCGAATTCTCGGACGTGCTGGCCGAAGTCACCGCCGGCAGCGGCAAGCGCTGACGCCCGCGTCTTCCGCTACCAGCACTGCGCCGACGCCACGCCGGCGCGCATCCCCGTGTTCCCCTGCAGCCCCAGGTGGTTGATGGTGTAGCTGCCGCAGTCGTCTCCCGCCTGCGCGCCGACCGGCGCCGCGGTCGCGGTATAGCTGGTGGCCGGATTGCCCGCCACCACCGTCAACTGGTAGTACGCCTGGCCGCCTGACCGGATTTCCACCGGAAAGGCCGGCCCGGCATATCCCAGCGCGGCGGGCGTGCCGCCATAGACGTTCTGCGTGCTGAACAGCCGCTCCTGGCGCGCCGCCAGATCCAGCAAGGCGGTCTTGGCGTCGGTGCGGCGCGACTTGCGCACATGCTCCGTGTAGGACGGATAGGCGATCGCGGCCAGGATCGCGGCGATCGCCACCGTGATCATCAGCTCGATCAGCGTGAAGCCCGCGGCAGCGCGCCGCGCTTGGAGAAAGGCAGGCAGGTTCATGGTGGTCAGCGCAGGCGAATCCAGTTGAGGCGGGCGCCGGCACCGTTGGCGCCGGGGTTGATCTGCGTGATGGCGCCGCTGCCGCCAACGGTCTGCTGCACCAGGTAAGGCCGCTTCTTCGCCGTCACCACCGACGGCGTGCCGGTGCCGCTCAGGCCGATGCCGCTGACGATGCCGTTGTTCAGCAGCGGGAAGGTGCTGCTGTTGGTGCTGCTGAAGAACGACTGCGCGGCCGCGCCGCCCGAGCCCATCGACACGCCCATGGTGAAGCCCGACGGCACCTCGGCATTGCACGACAGCGCCTGCGACAGCGCCGAACTGGGCGGGATGGTGGTATTGACGATCACCATGCCGTAGGCGATCACCGGGTTGTAGATCACCTGCTCGCGCGTGGCCGACGGCAGCGGCAGCTGCCAGCCGTACTTGTTGTTGCCGCTGGCGCAGGCGGTCGAGCCCTGCCAGCACACCTTGCCGGCGCTGACCGTGCGCACCGTCACCGTGCTGCCGGCCGCGCGCCCTTCTGCGGTAATCGACTGCTGGGTCAGGTTGGCGGCGGAAAGGGGCCGGGTGGCGCTGGCCAGCGACGCATAGCGGGCCTGCGCGCCGGCCACCGCGTTCCATCCCGCCATGTCCCAGTCCCACACGCCATACAGTCCCTGCCCGCCGGGCTCGAACACCGCTTCGCTGCCCTGCGTCTGCTCCAGCCGGCGGCCGGTGCCGAACGCCACCACCACGCGCGGCATCGCCGCGGCGCCGGTTCCGTTGCCGGGCACCGAGCCTACCGCCACCCGGGTGGAGATCGGCTTGCCGCCGGTCTGCATCAGCGGCCGGCTGGCGGCGCGCCAGTGGTCCGGATTGTCCGAGGTCAGGTCGAAGCGCCACAGGTTGCCGAACACGTCGCCGGCGTAGACGTAGTCGGTGATGTGGTCGCCGTCGAGGTCGGCCGGCGTGACAAAGGCAATGCCGTTCTTGCTGTTGGCGCCGGCCGGATCCTGCTGCGGCCCGTAGCCGGTGCCGAGATAGCGGAAGCTGCGCGCGCCGTCGGCCGGGTCGACCAGCATGATGAACAGGCCGGCCGAGCCGCTCTTGCTGCCCAGGCCGTTGCCGAACAGCACCGCCCACTGGCCGTTGTGCAGGCGGCGGATCACGGGCGTGCCATAGGTGTTGCCGAGGTTGTCGCCGCACGCGCTGTCGCCAGTGCACTGCAGCGTGTGGTTCCACTCGCCGATCACCGTGGCACTGGCCGCCGCCGGGGTATCGCCGAAGCGCTCCGGATCGGTCACGTCGAGCGCGTACAGCGCGCCGCCGGTCGCGGTCGCGGTCTTGCTGGCGAGCGGGCCGCCGCGGTTCGCGCCCGGCCCCAGCCCGCCGACCAGCCAGGTATGCCAGGCGCCGGCGTAGTAGAGATCGCCGGTGCCTGGCGTGGCATCGACGAACAGGTTGTGCACGTATTGCGGCGAACTGTAGGCGAGCGCCGCATTCGACGACTGGATGGTGTCGAGCACCGCGCCGGGCATGTAGGCCAGCACCTCGCGGCCGTCGTTGGGCTTGCCGGCGTCGTTGCCGACAAAGGCGCCCGCCGCGTTGTAGTAGCCGGAGCGGAAGCCGTGCAGCAGCCCGTCGTTGGCGCCGACATAGACCACGTTGAGCCGCTGAGCCCTGGCTTGCCGGAAGGCATCATAGCTGCCGGCAGGCTCGGGCGGGCTGGCGCGCTTGTACAAGGCATCGGTCCACGGCCCGCTGTACGGCGATGACGGCGCGCCGACCCAGGCCGGGCTGGCATCGATGATGTCGCCCAGCACGCCGGTGCGCTTGCGGAACAGCCCGGCGCCGGCCGCGGTCAGCTCCTTGCTGCGGTTCCCGCGCAGGTAGTCGAGACGGTCGCCGCTCGGCGCGGCGTCGCCCGCGGTCAGCTTCGCCTTGTGCGCGTCGGGCAGGTTGGCATCCCAGCGCAGCGGGATGCCGGTGCTGCCGCTCCAGGTCAGGATCTTGCGGCTGTCGGGCGCCTGCGCCACCACCGTAGTGCCGGTCGCCGCGCAATGGCCGCCGGTCAGCGTGCAATGCGCGTTCCAGTTGGCCACGGTGGCAATCGACACCGAATCGGTGGCGGGATCGTAGAGCAGGTTCTGCGCGCTCAGCTCGCCCCACCAGTTGGTCGGATGGTAGTAGGCCAGGTACACCTGCGCGCCCGCCTCGACCCGCGCCGACTGCTGCACGTTGGTGCCGGCCGAGCTGCTGGACTGGCCCACCGGCTCGGCCTTGAAGCAGGTGATCTCGTGCACGTTGCTGCCGCCGCCGGTGCCCGCGGCGAAGCCGAAGCGCAGCGCCGCCGGCACCGGCCCGTTGGCCTGCGTGATGTCCTGGTCGGTGATCACCGGCGTGGCTGCGCCGCCGTTGTAGCTGTAGGACATGCTCAGCAGCCCGTTCTGCGTCAGCTTGAGCGAATAGACAATCGGGATGCCTTTGGCGCGCGTCGGCCTCGACACCGCCTGCTGGTTGGCGATCTTGTCGGGCAGGTCGCTGATGCCGAGCATGCGGTAGTTGTAGGCCAGCCGCCGTCCCCTGACGTCGCCGCCGTCCTTGCCGCTGCTCCAGTCCTGCACATAGCCGCGCGCACAGGTGTTCTGCACGGCCTGCGCGCGCTTGCTGGCGCTCAGGTTGTCGGGGTAGTAGGCCGGATAGGCGGCGCGCAGGCCGGCCCAGTTGGTATCGCCCGAGCCGCGCACGCTGATGCGGTTGGCCTGGAACGCCGGGCCCGAGTCGGTGTTGTCGGCCTTGTTCGAGAAGTTGCCGAACTCGTCGATGCCGATGCCGATATAGCCCCCGGCCACGCCGTCGTACGCGGCATTGACGTTGGAGCAGCTGTAGCCCAGGCTGCCGCCCAGCCCGCCCACAGTCGGGCTCCTGCTGCCGTCGGCGAGATAGAAGCTGATGCCGTCGGCGCCGGTGCCGCGCAGGTTGTCGCCGCCGTAGGTGACGGTGGAGAACGTGACTTGCAACCCTTCCTGCATGCCGAAGGTGAAGCGGGACACCACCGCGCCGGTCTGGTTGTCGCCGTTGGCGCCCTCGGCCGTGTCGCCGTTGGTCAGCCGCAGCGCGCCGTAGCCGACAGCATCCGGCACGCTCCCGCTGGCGCCTCCGACCAGTTTCGAGTTGCGGTCCCGGTAGTAGGTGAAGCTCGACGTGGCGCAGCCCGGAATCGAGCCGGTGCCGTTGCCTGCGGTCAGGCACGCGCCATTCAGCGCCACCCAGTCATAGTAAGACGACGCCCCGTTCAGGTTGTCCTGGATCACCAGGGCGTGCGCCGGCCCTGCCAGCAGCATGTTGACGGCGGTGCTGACGGCGGCGGCAATGCCGGCGAGGCGTGGAGGTTGGCTCATCACTCTTTCCCGAGGTCCTTGGTGCCCGCGCCAAGCTGGTAAGTGCTCTGCACCACCGCGGCGGTGCCGTCGCTGCCGCCATAGCCGGCGCCGGTCACGCGGAACAGCATCGACAGGCCATCCGGCGACAGACCCAGATAGTGGATGTAGAGGCTGGGCGCGCGCGCGTAGTTGATGTCGGCGCCGTTCAGGCCGCCGGGGCTGCCGGCCGTCGCAAGGCGCATCGACGGCGGCAGGTAATCCGCCCGTGCCGGCGTCCACGGCAGGCTGGCCGGGTCTGCCAGCGCGTTGGCGCAGACCTGCAGGTTGGCCGGATCGTTGGCGTCGATCACGCTGTTGCAGGCCGCGCCGGCGGAGCCGTTGCCCTGCCCCAGCCACCACTCGCCGTACTGCAGCGCGCCCTGCGCGGCCTCGAACGCGCGCTGCTTCTCGCGGGTGTTGCCGGCGATCTTCTCCTGCAGGCCGAAGCCGCGGAACATCGTCACCGACAGCAGCGACAGGATCAGCAGGAACAGCAGGCCGATGATCAGGACATAGCCGCGCGGCGCGGCGCCGGCGCGGAAGCGGTCTGGCTGGGCGCGGGTCATGGGCGGTTCATCAGGCCGATGGTCTGGGTCCAGCCGAGCGTGGCCGGCTGGCCGGGCTGACCGGCAAAGGGATTGGCAAAGGTCAGCGACACGCGCGCACTGCGCACCTGGCCCCACAGTGCGCCGGCGGTGACCGCGCTGGCGCTGAGGTAGGTGTCGACGTTGCCGCCGTTGCTGGTGTCGGTGCCGTAGCGCACCCGCAGCGCGGTGATGCCGCCGGCCAGCGGCACCGGCGCGCCGCCGTTGACCGCGCAGGTCAGCTCGTTGGCGGCATTGACCGCAAAGGTGTTGAGGTAGGCGACACTGGCGCCCGAGGTATTGGCGGCGCCCTGGCAATTCATGATGCCGTCGCCGCTGGCGGTGACAAAGCGCGCCGTCAGCGTATCGCTGGCACCATCGGCGCCGGACTGGCCGACGATGGCCTGCCCCGCGACGAAATCGCCAAAGGCATTGCCGGCCAGCGCCGGCAACGCCTCCGCCGCCACCTGGGTCAGCGGATCGGGGAAGTACCCGGCCGACTGCACCGTGTTGGCCAGCATCGTCATCACCAGGCGCTCGCTGTCCTGCAGCGCCGCCAGCCGCTCCTGGTCGCGCACGGTGCCGCGCAGGTTGAGGAACACTGTCATCAGCGCCGCCAGCATGAACAGCGCGATCACCATGGCCACCAGCACCTCGACCAGCGAGACACCGGCCTGCGCGCATCGATACCTGCGCCGAGGCATGCGGCGAGGCATGCGGGGCGGGATTCGAAGGATCGCTCTCATGGCTGGACGTGCAGCGTCAGGCTTTGCGTGGCGGCCATGGCCGAAGTCTGCGCCGCGGTGGTCTGGTTGTAGGCCAGGTAGCGCTCGCTCCAGGTGGCGGTCAGGCTGCAGCGGATCGGGCGGCTGATGTCGTTGCTGCAGTTGACCGTGGCCGCATAGGTGGGAAAATGGGCCGCCATATCCGCGGCCCAGTGCTGCACGTCGTAGGCGGCCATCTGGATCGGCGTGCACGCCACGCTGGCGCAGTCCGGCGCGGCGGCGCTGAGCGCGCCGGTGCTGTCGGTGACCGTCGTGCCGGACAGCGTGAACGTCTGCGGCGCCGTGCCGGCCGCCCAGAAGCCGCGGTTGCCGTGCATCGCCGCGGCCAGGCTTTCCAGTTGCAGCGCCACCAGCGCACGCCCGCGCGCGATCTGCGTATTGGCCAGCGCTGCCGCCTGCATCTTGGCCAGGCCGAGCAGCCCCACCGAGGTGATCACCAGCGTGATCAGCACCTCGATCAGCGAAAGTCCGCACGCCATGCGGCGCCGGTGCAGACTGCAGTTCCGTCCGGTCACTGGCATGCGCCCTCCCCGGCGCGCTGGATGGTCTGCCGGCCGGCAATATTGATGGCGATGCAGCGCGTGGCGTCGTCGGCCACCGGGCTGGTGCGCAGCGTCATCGTCAGCGCGCCGCCAGGCAGCACGGCGAAGCCGTCGCGGTTGTAGCTCAGGAAAGCCGCGCCGGCGGGCGTGGTGAAGGTGTCGGTGGCGGACCAGCCGGCGCGGTAGTGCAGCACCTCGTCGGCCGGCGGTGCCGCGTCCACCGTTCCCGACCCATTGCGGTCGACGAAGGCGATCCAGCCGCCCGCCCAGTTGCCGGCGCCCAGGCAGGCGGTGCCATTGGCGGACGGGCACACGCTGACCGGCAAGCCGCGCTTGACGGCCTCGCTGCGCGCGAGCTGCAGGGTGCCGACCATCGACTGGATCTCGCTGTCGACACGGCTGGTGCGCAGCAGCGAGACGAACGAAGGCGTGCCGATCGCGGCCAGGATCGCCACCATCACCACCACCGCCATCAGCTCGACCAGCGTCAGCCCGCGGCAGCGCCGGCGCAATGCGCGCGGCCCGGGGCCAGCGCCGCTGCCGCTGCCGCTGCGAGCCACGCGCACAGGCAGGCCCGGGCCGGGCATGGCCACATCGTGGTGAAGGCGGGGAGGCGCGGTATCGCGAAGGCGAACCGTCGCCGGCATGTCAGCGCGCGGGCAGAGGTGCCGCCGCCGATGGACAAGGAACTGCCAGGATGACCCGATGCATGTTGACCCCCGATAAATGGCTTTGTTATCTGGGCAAGGCATTCCGCTCTGACGGCGGAAAGGCCAGCCCGCACCCGAAAATTCTTGTTCTATGCCTCGCTGCCGCCTCAGCGGCCGGCAACGGGATGCCGCGAATCGCGGATCGAATAGCGGAATCGTTACGACTTTGCAACACCCGCGATAGTGGGGAATTTGATAATTCCTGTCAATTGCATCGCGCAGCGTTTGGCGGCCAGTCGGCAAGGCGTTGGGCCGCCGCAACTGCGCGCGGGCAAGCGTGACGGTCGGGCGCAGCAGGCCCGCGCTTAACACAATGGTGCGGATCTCCCTGCTTTACGTTTCGGCACGTTCGCGGTTCGGAGGGCTGGCTAATCTGGGCCCATCGCCTTCACAACCCATGCCATGTCCTCATCCGCCGTCCGGCGTCGATCGCCGCCGCCAACTACCCCGCAACCCAGGGTCCAGCGCGCCTACGCGCTGATCGAGGCGCTTGGCGCCCTGTCGATCGTCCTTGCCGGACTGCTGCCGATGGCGGTGGTCGGCACCACCGGGCTGGGCTGGCTGCGCCAGCTGGAGCGCCTGGCACAGGCCACGCGCAGCGCGGCCGACGATGCCGAACTGGGCCGCTGTGCAGCGCCCTTGGCCACCGCGGTCGCCGCCATCGTGCCGATGCCGGATGCCGGCGGCTGCCTGCCGGCCGGATCAACATGGGCGCGACCATGAACCGGCTCATTGACGCCCGCAGCTTGCGGACCCACCCGCGCGGCTTTTCGCTGGTCGAATTGATGGTCGGCATGACGCTGGGCCTGATCGCCTCCGCCGCGGCCGGCGCCGCCTTCCTCAACGCGCATGCGGCCTACCTCGCCGCCACCGACCGCGTGCTGATCGAGGAACGCGGCCAGCGCGCGCTGGCCATTCTGTCCACGCTGCTACGGCAGTCCGGCTGGCCGGGCGAGCCCGCCTCCGGCATGGCCGCCACTGCCCTGCCCGCGGTCAGCGGCGCGGACAATTGCGGCCAGCCCGCCATCGCCGCCGTACCCGCCTGCGCCAGGGCCGCGGTCGGCCAAAGCGACGCGCTGCTGGTCCGCTTCAGCGGCAGCGGCCTGCCCGCCGCGCCGGCGCAGCCGGACGACACCATGACCGATTGCAGCGGCTATGCGGTCGCGGCAATTGCAACAGGCGCGGCGGCCACCGCACCAGCCGCCAGCTATGTCGCCGAGAACCTGCTCTATGTGGCGGCTGGCGCCGACGGCGTGCCGCAACTGCTGTGCCGTTACCCGGCCCGCCGCAATGGCCTGATCGACGGCAGCGGCTGGACCTCGGGCGCGCTGGTGCGCGGGGTGGAATCGCTGCAATTGCGCTATGGGTTGGACCTGGACCAGGACGGCCGCCCCGATCGCTTCGAAACGGCATCGGCGATCCCCGCGCCGGGCGATGCCGCCTGGCAACGCGTGGTGGCGGTCCAGATCGCCCTCGCCGTGCGCGGCGACCGGCCGGGCTCGGCCACGCCGGTCCGGGGTAGCGCTACGGACACGCTGTCGCTGCCCGGCACCGCGGCGGCGGACCTGCCGCCCGCTACGCCGGCGCAGGCAGGCACCGCGCGTCGCGTGTTCGCCGCCACGGTGCGGCTGCGCAATGCGCCGCACTGCGAGGAGACACTGTGCTAGCGCCCCGCCTGCCACGCCCGTGCCAGGCCGGCGCCGTCACGCTGCTGCTGTGCGCCACCCTGCTGCTGATGGTGGTGCTGATCGCGGCCGCCACGCTGCAGATGCTGCTGTCCGGCCGGCAGCTTGCCGTCATGCAGCATGAGCGCGAACTCGCGTTCCGCGCCGCCGAGGCCGCCCTGCGCGATGGCGAGGCCGAGCTGCTGGCGGCCGCGGCATCGCCGAACCTGCAGGACCGCCTGGCTCTTTGGCCGGCCCCGGGTCGCTGCGGCAGCGGCCAGCAGGCGGGCCTCTGCCGCCCCGCATTGGCCGGGCCACCGGTGTGGCAGCCATGGCTGCGGGCCGATGCCGAGGTCGACGTCATCGGCGTGCCGCTGGGCCGATTTACCGGCGCTGCTCTGCCGGCCGACGCAGCCGCGCAGGAGCCGCCGCGCTATGTCGCGGAAATCCTGGACGAAGCGCCGGCCGGCTACAGTGCGCCGGACCCCGCCTTCGCACTCGCCCCGGCACCGCGGATGCGGGTGACCGCGGTCGGCTTCGGCCGCACCCGGGCCGTGCGCGCTCTTTTGCAAAGCGTGATCCAGCCATGACCCGCCTCGCCGTCCGCTGCACCCTCGTCTGTCTTGTCCTTGTCGTAGCTGCGGCCTGCCATGCCGCCGGGTCCGAAGCGGGCCGGCTGCCACTGGCCTACCGGACCGCGAACGGCGCGTATCCGTGGACCGGGCGCCTGTTCGCCATCGGCTGGCAGGACCTGACGCAGGCGCCCTCGCCGGACCTGTGGGAGGCCGGCGACCGCCTCGACCGCCGGACCGTGCCGTCGCGGCGGATATTCACGTATGCGGCACCGGACGGCGAGACGGCGCGCGCCATTCCGCTGCAATGGGATGCAGTAACCGAGGCCTTGCACATTGGGGACAGCGCCTCGGTGGACTGGCTGCACGGCGACCAGACCCGCCCCGGCCTGCGCCCGCGCGATACCCGCCTGGGCAATGCGGCGGGCGCACGCGTGCGGGTGGTGGCGCCGCCCGCATGGTCGCCCGGCAAAGCCGGCCACGCCGGCTTTCGCCTGCGCTACAGCCTGCGCACGCATGTGGCCTGGCATGGCACCGTCGACGGCCTGCTGCATGCGTTCGATGCCGCGACCGGCGAGGAGCGTGCCGCTTACCTGCCGGGCGCGCTGCTGCCCTATGCCATCGCCATGCCGGCCCCGGGAACACCAACGGTGCCGCCGCCCTGCCCGCGCCCGGAAGCGCAGGACGTCACCCTGCGCGGCGAATGGCGCACGGTGCTGCTATGCGGCGTCCCGGCCAATGCCGCCGCCGGCAACCCCGCGGCAGCCTTCGTGCTCGACGTTACCGATCCCGACGGACAGATGCCGTTCGTGCCGATCTGGGAGATCGCCGCGACCGACGCCCTGCCGCTGGCCGGACGCGGGCCGGTACGCGCGGCGGGCATCCGTGGTCCGGATGGTTTGCGCTGGTTCGCGGTCGTGATCCTCGATGCAGGCACCGGTGGCGAGGCGGGCGCTGGCCGCGCCGGACTTGCCTTGCTGCCACTGGACAAGCCCGCCAGCGCCGCATGGGCCGGCCAGTACGCCATCCGCACCTTGACCTTGCCGGAGCGCGACTGCCTCGGCGGCCCTGCGGCCGGCCAGCTGGTGGCGGTCAGCGTGCTGCCCGATCTCACCGGTGCCGCGCTCGCGGCCTATGCCACCGACAATGCCGGCCAGCTCTGGCGCTTCCCGCTTGCCGACGCGCCGCCGGCCGGCGCAAGCCCTGCCGCGGCCTGCCTGTACCGGATGCAGGTGTCCGCGCAACCGGCCAGGGAAGAAGCCCCCGTACTGCTCGGATCCCCGACCGCGCCCGTGGTGATCTACGGCGCCGGCAACGAGCTGGCCGCGGTGCCCGATGACCTTGCCACACGCAGCGTCACGGCGCGCGCGCCCCGGCAGGTCACGACCCAGGCGGCAGACAACGGCCACATCCTGCGCGCGACGCCCGGCGGCGCGCAGGATCCCGGCTGGCGCCTGACCCTGCCCCATGCCGGCGAACAGCTGGTCGAGATCGAACCGGTCTTCCCCGGCTACCTGCTGTTCGTGACCCGCACACCCGATGGCGCGCAACGCAGTTACCTGGTGCTGGCGGCGACCGGGGAATCCGTCGTGCAGCGCAGCTTCGGCGAGCGCCTGCTGGTCGCCACCGGCCAGTTGCTGGCGCCCGGGGCCAGCGTGTTCGCGACCCGCACCGAATTGCCCGGCACGCCCGCGCAACCGGGCGGCGCCGGACGCCAGGCGTTTTCCCTCTCGGTGTGGTCCGCCACGGGCAACGCCGTCACGCAGGTCGCACAAACGCTCGCCACGCGCCGCACCGGGCGCCTGCGCTGGCGCGAGATCGTCGGCCCGGCCAGGGAGGAGGCGCCATGATGAGCCGGGCATCTGCCCGCCGGCGCAAGCGCGGCTTCAGCCTGATCGAGCTGGTGGCCGCGCTGGCCGTGCTGGCCATCCTCGCGGCCATGGCCGTGCCCGCGTGGCACCGCCATCTGGCGCGCGGCTGGCGCGCGCAGGCCCGCGCCGCGCTGGCCGGCGCGATGCTGCAACTCGAGCGGCATGCGCTCGAGGCGGTGACCTTTGCCGCCGCGCCAGGGGCCGACATGGTTGCCGGCCAGTGGCCGCTGCGCGTGCCAGCCAATGGCCCGGTGCGCCATCTGGTAAGCGCCGGCGCCTGTCCGCAAGTCCCGTTGGATACCTGTGTCGAACTCCGTGCGGTGCCGCAAGCCGCGGATCCCGAATGCGGGACGCTGATCCTGCGCAGCACCGGTCAGTGGCTGGCGCTGCCCGACGGCGCGGTGCCGCAGCCGTTGCCACCCCATTGCTGAGGCCCCGATGGACATGCCATGGAATGCCGGCAGGCCTCGACACACGGGTGGACTGACGCTGGTCGAACTGGTCGCCGGCCTGGCCATTCTCAGCGTATTCACGGCCGCGGCCTATCCGCTGTTCAGCGGCATGCTCGCGCGCCAGCAGGTCACGCTTGCGGCCGACCGGCTGGCGATGTCGCTGGCGCTGGCACGCGCCACCGCGCTGTCGCGCCGCGTCGAGGTGACGCTGCAGCCGCTGCCGGGCGAGTCCACGCTGAGTCCGGGCTGGCAACTGGTGACGGCAGGCGCCAGCCCTGACCAGCCGGTGGTGCTGTCCGTGGTCGAGCCCGGCACGCCGTGCCTGTCCGTGACCCTTCGGCAAACGGTGCGCGGTGCCAATGTGCTGAAATTCCTGCCTGTGGGATACTCTCGTTCTGAGCAGGGCGGTTTCCAGGCCGCCACCTTCACACTTGGCTGCCGTGGCGAGCAGCGGCAAGTCAGGCTGGGCGCGCAGGGACGTATCCGACTCTGCACACCCGGCCGCGACACCGACTGCGAGGCGGCGGAATCCTCCGAACCGCCATGACCTGGCAGCCCTGCCACCTAATCGCAGCGCCAAGGCCCACCCGATCGCCGAATGTTTTCCGATACCGACCACGCCGCCATGCAGCAGGCGCTCGCGCTCGCCGCGCGGGGCCTGTTCAACACCACGCCCAATCCGCGCGTCGGCTGCGTGCTGATCAAGGATGGCCAGGTTATCGGACAGGGCTTCACCCAGCCGGCCGGGCAGGACCATGCCGAGATCCAGGCGATGAAAGACGCGCTGTCGCGCGGGCTCGATCCGGCCGGCGCCACCGCCTATGTCACGCTGGAGCCGTGTAGCCATTTCGGGCGCACTCCGCCCTGCGCCGATGCGCTGGTGCGCGCCGGCGTGACGCGCGTGGTGGCGGCGATGGAAGACCCCAATCCATCGGTCTCCGGGCGCGGCCTGCAGCGCCTGCGCGATGCCGGCATCGACGTGCGCTGCGGCCTGCTGGAAAAAGAGGCGCGCGACCTGAATATCGGCTTTGTCTCGCGCATGACGCGCGGGCTGCCGTGGGTGCGCGTCAAGGTGGCGGCGTCGATGGATGGCGGCACGGCGCTGCATGACGGCACCAGCCAGTGGATCACCGGCCAGGCCGCGCGCGACGACGGCCACGCCTGGCGCGCCCGCGCCTGCGCCATCCTGACCGGCATCGGCACCGTGCGCGACGACAATCCCGCGCTGACGGTGCGGGCCATCGCCACGCCGCGCCAGCCACAGCGGGTGCTGGTCGATTCCCGGCTCGAAGTGCCGCTCGACGCGCAGATCCTGACCCCGGATACCGGCGAGTTCGCCCGGCCCGTGCTGGTGTTCTGCGCGGTGGAAGACCGCCAGCGCCAGCGCGCGCTGGAAGGCCGTGGCGTCGAAGTCGTGGTGCTGCCCAACCCGCACGGCAAGGTCGAGTTGCGCCGCATGCTGGAAGAACTCGGCCGGCGCGGCATCAACGAATTGCACGTCGAGGCGGGCTTCAAGCTCAACGGTTCGCTGGTGCGCGAGCACTGCGCCGACGAACTGCTGATCTACCTGGCGCCCAAGCTGCTCGGCGATGCCCAGGGCATGTTCAACCTGCCGCCGCTGGCGCGGCTGCAGGATGCCGAGCAGTTCCACTGGCATGAAGTCCGGCAGATCGGCGACGACCTGCGGCTGATCGCCCGGCGCAACGATGCGTAGCGCCAGAACGCCGGCAGCCCATCCGAGATTCCCAAAACCTCAAGCACAAGACTCCACCATGTTTACTGGCATTGTCGCGGCGGTCGGCCGCATTGAATCCGTGACCCCGCTCGGCGCCGCCGCCGATGCCGGCGTGCGCCTGCGCATCGCCGCGGGCGGGCTCGACCTGTCGGATGTCATCATCGGCGACAGCATCGCCATCCAGGGAGCCTGCATGACCGTGATCGCCATGGCGCCCGACGCGTTCGAGGTCGAGGTCTCGCGCGAATCGCTGGACAAGACCGTGGGGCTAGACCGCGCCGGCCGCGTCAACCTGGAGAAGGCGCTGCGCCTGGCCGACCGGCTCGGCGGCCACCTGGTGTCGGGGCATGTCGACGGCCTGGGCGAAGTGGTGCACTTTGCGCCGGTGGGCGAGTCGCACGAGCTGCGCATCCGCGCCCCGCGCGAGCTGGCGCGCTACCTCGCCTACAAGGGCTCGGTGGTGGTCAATGGCGTGTCGCTGACCGTCAACCGCGTCACCGATGAAGCCGACGGCTGCGAGTTCTCGATCAACCTGATCCCGCACACCGTCGAAGTGACCACGCTGCAGGAGCTCAAGCCCGGCGCGCGCGTCAACCTGGAGATCGACCTGATCGCGCGCTACGTGGAACGGATGCTGTCTGCCGCTCAGGCTCCCGCGTAAGGCGGGGCCTGCCCGGCGCCGCAGCCTGCCCCTCGCCCGTCCCTTCGCCAGCCGGCAGCACTTTCGCGGCCTGCGCGTCCAGCGTGGGCTGCCTTGGCGTACAATACCCGGCTTGACTGGGCGACCTGCCGGGCGTATATGGCCCGGCCGGCCTGGCCCGATGCCCCGCCTCAGTCCGGCCGCTTTCCACCGCGGCCATGGTTCCTGCCACAGCCATTCGCCTGATTTCCGCCCCAACCTGCCGTTCAGCACGCCATGACAATCGCCCGTACCGAAGACATCATTGCCGACATTCGCGCCGGCCGCATGGTCATCCTTGTCGACGAGGAAGACCGCGAAAATGAGGGCGACTTGGTCCTGGCTGCCGATTTCGTCACGCCGGAGGCAATCAACTTCATGGCCAAGCATGGCCGCGGCCTGATCTGCCTGACGCTGACCGCAGAGCGCTGCCGCCAGCTCGACCTGCATCCGATGGTGAGCCGCAACGGCACCCAGCACGGCACCAACTTCACCGTCTCGATCGAGGCGGCCGAGGGCGTGACCACCGGCATTTCGGCCGCCGACCGCGCCCGCACCGTGCAGGCCGCCGTCGCCCGCGACGCCAGGCCGGCCGACCTGGTACAGCCGGGCCATATCTTCCCGCTTACGGCGCAGCCCGGCGGCGTGCTGATCCGCGCCGGACATACCGAGGCCGGCTGCGACCTGGGCGCGCTGGCCGGACTGACGCCGGCGGCGGTGATCTGCGAGATCATGAAGGACGACGGCACCATGGCGCGCCTGCCCGACCTGGTCGAGTTCGCCCAGGAGCATGACCTGAAGATCGGCACCATCGCCGACCTGATCCACTACCGCAGCCGTACCGAGAGCATCATCGAGCGCGTCGGCGAGCGCGCCATGCAAACCCCGTACGGCACCTTCCACAGCATCGCCTACCGCGACAAGCCGACCGGCCAGGCCCACCTCGCGCTGGTCAAGGGCGAGCCCACGCCAGAACAGGAAACGCTGGTGCGCGTGCACGAGCCGTTCTCGGTGCTGGACCTGCTGGAAGTGAAATGCACGACGCACTCGTGGAGCATCCCGGCGGCGATGCAGGCGATTGCCGAGGCCGACCGCGGCGTGATCGTGCTGCTGAACTGCGGCGACACCGTCGAGCAGGTGTTCACGCAATTCAGCGCGCTCGACGCGCCGCAGTCGCGCCCGCGCCGCAAGCCCGACCTGCGCACGTATGGCATGGGCGCGCAGATCCTGAAGGATGTCGGCGTCGGCAAGATGCGCGTGCTGGCCGCCAAGCAGCGCATGCCCAGCATGACCGGCTTCGACCTGGAAGTGACCGGCTACCAGCCGATGAGCGGCCAGGCCGACTGAGCCGGCCCCAGGACCGAGCCACCCCCAAATACCCGGGTTTGCGGCGCCTGCCGCCGCGGCCCTCCCGAAAACTGGAGAACTGAACAATGGATCACGGCTTCTACCCCAGCAACCTCGACGGTGAAGGCCTGCGTATCGGCATCGTGCAGGCGCGCTTCAACGAGCCGGTCTGCGCCGAACTGCTCGAGGCCTGCGTGGCCGAGCTGGAACAGCTCGGCGTCGAGGGCGAAGACACCCTGGTGGTAACCGTTCCGGGCGCACTGGAAGTCCCGCTGGCACTGCAGAAGATGTGCGAGAGCGGCCAGTTCGACGCGCTGGTCGCGCTGGGCGCCGTGGTGCGCGGCGAGACCTATCACTTCGAGCTGGTCTCGAACGAGTCGGGCGCCGGCATCACCCGCGTCGGCCTGGATTTCAACTTGCCGATCGCCAACGGCATCCTGACCGTCGACACCGACGAGCAGGCCCATGCCCGCACCCGCGAAAAGGGCCGCGACTGCGCCCGCGCCGCGGTGGAGATGGCCAACCTGGTGGCGGCGCTCGATTCGCTGCGCGGCCAGGAAGACGAAGATGAGGACGACGATGAGTGATACGTCGAATACGCCGGACAACGACGCCGGCAAGGCTGCCGGCGGGAAGCCCGCGGCCGCCCGCACCGAAGCCAAGGCGCCGCCCAAGAGCGCGCGCCGCCGCTCGCGCGAGCTGGCCCTGCAGGGCCTGTACCAATGGCTGCTGAACCGCAACGACATCGGCGCGATCCAGGCCCACCTGCATGACGCCCAGGGCTTCAACAAGGCCGACCGCGAGCACTTCGACGCGCTGCTCAACGGCGCCGTGCGCGAAGAGGCCCGCCTGACCGCCGCGTTCGAGCCGTTCCTGGACCGTTCCGTCGACGAGCTGTCCCCAGTCGAGCGCGCCGCCCTGCTGGTCGGCAGCTATGAGCTGGTGCACTGCCTCGACATCCCGTACAAGGTGGTCATCAACGAAGCGGTCGAGCTGACCAAGACCTTTGGCGGCGTCGAGGGCTACAAGTACGTCAACGGCGTGCTGGACAAGCTGGCCGCCCAGGTACGCGCCGCCGAGGTGGCCGCGCGCCGCTGAGCCGCCCTCGCCGCGGCCCCGCCGTGCCGTCGCGCTCGCCTGGCGCCAGCGCCGATGAAGACGACACCCGCCGCGGCGGGTGTTTTCATTCCTGTCTATCCCTTTGCTGAACGGGCCCTGCCCGCCCCGGAACACCATGGACTTGCAGCACCTGGCCACCGCCGCCCGCCTCGCCAACATCGACGCCTTCCATGTGATGGAGCTGGCCAAGCAGGCCGCCGCGCTGGAGCGCGCCGGCCGCCATATCGTGCACATGGGCATCGGCGAGCCGGACTTCACCGCCGCCGAGCCGGTGGTGCGCGCCGCCGAGGCCGCGATGCGCCGCGGCGTCACGCAGTACACCGGTGCGCTCGGCATCCATCCGCTGCGCGAGGCCATCGCGGGCTATTACCAGACCGCCTACGGGCTCGATATCCCGGCGCGGCGCGTGATTGTCACCGCCGGCGCCTCCGGGGCGCTGCTGCTGGCATGCGCGGTGCTGGTCGAGATCGGCGCCGAGGTGCTGATGCCGGACCCGAGCTACCCGTGCAACCGCCACTTCGTCGCTGCCTTCGACGGCATCGCGCGCATGATCCCGAGCGGCCCGGCCGAGCGCTTCCAGCTGACCGCCGCGCAGGTCGAGGCCCACTGGGGCGAGCAGACCCGCGGCGTGCTGCTGGCCTCGCCGTCCAACCCGACCGGCACCTCGATCCTGCCCGACGAACTTGCGCGGATCCTGCAGGCGGTGCGCGCGCGCAACGGCTTTGCCATCCTCGACGAGATCTACCAGGGCCTGTCCTACGACGCGCCGCCGGTGTCGGCGCTGAGCCTGGACCCGAACGTGGTCACGGTGAACAGCTTCTCGAAGTACTTCAACATGACCGGCTGGCGCCTGGGCTGGCTGGTGGTGCCGGAGGCGCTGGTCGAGGCCTTCGAGAAGGTCGCGCAGAACCTGTTCATCTGCGCGTCGGCGGTAGCGCAGTACGCCGCGCTGGCGTGCTTCACGCCCGAGGCGCTGGCCATCTACGACGAGCGCAAGGCCGAATTCCGCCGCCGCCGCGACCTGATCGTGCCGGCGCTGGAGTCGCTCGGGCTGCGCGTGCCGGTGCGCCCCGACGGCGCCTTCTATGTGTATGCGGACTGCCGCGGCGTCAACCACCCGGCCGCCGGCGACGCCGACCGCCTGACGCAGGCCATGCTGCACGACGCGGGCGTGGTGATGGTGCCGGGACAGGACTTCGGCCCGCATACGGCCCGGGACTACATCCGGATCTCATACGCGACCTCGCGCGAGAATATCGAAGAGGCAATGGCGCGGCTGGGCAGGCTGTTCCGCTGACGGCACCCGGCCGCTGCGGCGGCAGGCCAATAAAAAAGCACCCCGCGGGGTGCTTTTCTTCTGGGCGATGCCGGGGAGCCGGCTCAGGCGTTGTGCGGCCCGTTGTTGGCTTCCAGCTTCTCGGTCGGCGCATGCTCGACCGGGGCCTTGTCCTCGGCCGCCGGCTTGTCGGCATTGGCGGGCGCGCTGCGCACGCCGATCAGCTGGCGCAGGCGGGCACGCTCGGCCAGCACCTTGGCGCCGTAGCCGCCATCGGTGGCCGTGGTGGCGCCGACGTAGTACTTCAGGCCGCCCTCGAGCGAGCCGGCGCGGGCGATGCAGTCCTTTAGCACCAGCGCGCCGATCTTGATGTTGGCGTACGGGTTCAGGGCCGCGGACACGCCGCCGACGGCTTCGTACTTGTCCTGGTGGACCTTGGTCATGACCTGCATCAGGCCCTGCGCGCCCACGCCGCTTTCGGCGTACGGGTTGAAGCTGGACTCGATCGCGATCACGCCCAGGATCAGCAGCGGGTCGATGCCGACCTCGCGCCCGGTCAGGTAGGCAGCCTTGACCAGCTGCGCGGTGGCCTGGGCCGCCACGCGGTACTTGCGGGCGATATAGTCCGCCACGGCGGCCTGCTCGCGCGCGCTGCCCAGCGTGGCGCCGGTGCTGCGGGCGTCCATGGCCACGCGCGTCACCGGGATCCGCGCAGCAAGGTGCGCGACCGACGGCACCTTGGTGCTGGCCGCCAGGCTCCATTCGTCGACGCCCGACACGGTCGGCAGGCCGAGCTTGCCACCGCGGCCAGTGCCATAGCCGAACTTGGCCGCCGCGACGTCGGCCGTGCTCGGCGGGACGGCGCTGGACACCGCCGGGCTGTTGGCAGCGTTGGCAGCAGTGCTGGCATGTACGGGCGCTGCCACGGCGGCGCTCACCAGCACCGCGGGCGCTTCGTCACCGGCCAGCAAGGCGGCCAGCGTGGTGCGCCATTCCTGGCTCACCGACAGCGACACCGCCGAAACCACTGCCATCACGCCCAGGCTGTTCAGGGCGTACTTCAGCGTCGTGCGGCCACCGCGCAAGGCGCGGCCCGCGACCGGATGCGCGAGACGGACCTGCAATGCCCGACTCACTCCGGGTACCGGCTGTCGGAGGCGGACCTGCAGGGCCCGCCCGATGCCGGGAAGATGAAGGGTTTTCCAACCGCTCATGCTTACCTCCATCCGTTGCCCGCTTCGCGTGCCCGACTGCGGCATGCGCCCGATCTCAACGTACTCAAGTAAGGATGCCGCGCCGTCTAGCAGTGACGACCAAGCACCTGTTGGCAGGGCGCTCCCCATGCGCCCAACTGGAAACAGGCCGCGCCCTGGGGGAGCACTACCTGCCACGACTTAACTCCCTACACTCCGGCAAGTCGCCGGAGGCGACCGGTCACCCGCCATGCGCGCGGGTCTATGACCATTGGTCTTGCTGGAGGGATTTTCTGGCACGTTGTTTTGATGTGCACCCCTTGACACAGGGGGAAAATCCATGTTGCGACGCAACACTCCATGGAGCAGACCGGATTGTAGAAACGGTGTTATATCCCGTCAAGAATAAAAAAACTTAAATTCACTACTTCCAGTTATTTGTAACAAGAGGGTTTTGGTCGGCCCGGCATCACTCGAACACCCGCAACCGCAGGCGTGGCCTTGGCTCGCCGCGTTGCGGGCGGTCCCGCGGCGGACAAAAAACTTACAATTTCCGCGGCACCGGGAGGATGATTTTTTTGCCGTCGCTCCGAGGAATGTGTATCGTCACCGACCTGACCGCCGCCTCCTGGATCCGGTGCGGATCCCGCACCACAACAGAATTCACCATGCAATACAAAGACTTGCGCGATTTCATCGGCCAGCTCGAAGGGCTCGGCGAGCTGCGGCGCATCGCCCGCCCGGTATCGCCCAACCTGGAAATGACCGAAATCTGCGACCGCCTGCTGCGCGCCGGCGGTCCCGCGGTCGTCTTCGAGCAACCTGCGGGCGCTCCCCATGGCGACATCTATAGCGTGCCGGTGCTGGCCAATCTGTTCGGCACGACACGCAGAGTCGCATTTGGCATGGGCGCCGAATCGATGGAAGACCTGCGCGACATCGGCCGGGTGCTGTCGGCGCTGAAGGAGCCGGAGCCGCCGCGCGGGCTGCGCGAGGCCGGCAAGCTGTTCACGCTGGCCAAGTCGGTATGGGACATGGCGCCCAGGCGCGTCAGCAGCCCGGCCTGCCAGGAGATGGTGTGGGAAGGCAACGACGTCGACCTGGCGCGCCTGCCGATCCAGACCTGCTGGCCCGGCGACGCCGCCCCGCTGATCACATGGGGCCTGGTGGTGACCAAGGGCCCGCACAAGAAGCGCCAGAACCTGGGCATCTACCGCCAGCAGGTGATCGGCCGCAACCAGGTGATCATGCGCTGGCTGGCGCACCGCGGCGGCGCGCTCGACTTCCGCGAGCATGCGCTGGCCAACCCCGGCAAGCCCTTCCCGATCGCGGTGGCGCTGGGCGCCGACCCGGCCACCATCCTGGGCGCGGTGACGCCGGTGCCCGATACGCTGTCCGAATACCAGTTCGCCGGCCTGCTGCGCGGCAGCCGCACCGCGCTGGCGGGCTGCCTGACGCCGACGCTGTCCGAGCTGAGCGTGCCGGCCTCGGCCGAGATCGTGCTGGAAGGCCATATCCAGCCCGATCCCAACCACCCGTCCGGCTACCAGCACGCGCTGGAAGGCCCGTTCGGCGACCACACCGGCTACTACAACGAGCAGGACTGGTTCCCGGTCTTCACCATCGACCGCATCACCATGCGGCGCGACCCGATCTACCACTCGACCTACACCGGCAAGCCGCCCGACGAGCCGGCCGTGCTGGGCGTGGCGCTGAACGAGGTGTTCGTGCCGCTGTTGCAAAAGCAGTTCCCCGAGATCACCGACTTCTACCTGCCGCCCGAAGGCTGCAGCTACCGCATGGCGCTGGTGCGGATGAAGAAGCAGTACGCCGGCCATGCCAAGCGCGTGATGTTCGGCGTGTGGAGCTTCCTGCGGCAGTTCATGTATACGAAGTTCATCGTGGTGGTCGACGACGATGTCGACGTGCGCGACTGGAAGGAAGTGATCTGGGCCATCACCACTCGCGTCGATCCCAGCCGCGACACGGTGCTGGTCGACAACACCCCGATCGACTACCTCGATTTCGCCTCGCCGGTGTCGGGCCTGGGCTCCAAGATGGGCATCGATGCCACCGACAAGTGGCCGGGCGAAACCACGCGCGAATGGGGCACGCCGATCGCCATGGATGCCGCGGTCAAGGCGAAGGTTGACACCCTGTGGGAAACACTATTCGAACGTCCCGCCGGTCGGTGATGCCAGCCGGCACGCGCCGGCAGCGATCCGCCGTTATCATGTCACGCTGATGCCGGGCGCCCGCGACAGGCGCCCGCGGCCAACCCTCGCACCATCCGATGCCCGCGGCAGACGGGCCCAAGGAGGAGACATGACCACCGCCGCCCCGCTCGCCGAAGGCAACCTGATGTGGACGCCGTCCGAGGCGTTCCGCGACCGCAGCCAGATCGCGCAGTTCATGCGCTGGCTGCGCACCGAACGCGGCCTGGCCTTCGACGACTACGACAGCCTGTGGCAGTGGTCCGTCACCGAGCTGGAAGCCTTCTGGGACGCCGTGCGCGCCTACTTCGACGTGCGCTTCGATACTCCGGCCAGGCAAGTGCTGGACCGGCGCACCATGCCCGGCGCGCGCTGGTTCGACGGCGCCACGCTGAACTACGTGCAGCAGGTCTTCCGCCATGCCGGCAGTGGCAGCGCGCGCCAGCGCACCGCCATCCGCCATGCCGGCGAGGCGCAGCCGCTGGCGGACATCAGCTGGCACGCGCTCGAGGCGCAGGTCGCCTCGCTGGCGCATGCGCTGCGCCGGATGGGCGTGCAGCGCGGCGACCGCGTCGCCGGCTACCTGCCCAATATCCCCGCCACCGTGGTCGCCTTCCTGGCCACCGCCAGCCTGGGTGCGGTCTGGTCCGGCTGCGCGCCGGACATGGGACAGGTGGCGGTGGTCGACCGCTTCCGCCAGATCGCGCCCAGGGTGCTGATCGCCGTCGACGGCTACCGCTACGGCGGCAAGGTCTATGACCGCGCGCCGGTGCTGGCCGAGCTGGTCGCAGCGCTGCCCTCGCTGACCGACCTGGTGCTGGTGCCGCAAGCCGGCAGTGGCGCCGCGGCGCCCGCCGGCGTGCGCGTCCATGCCTGGCAGGACGTGCTGGCGCACGACGTGCCGCTGGCGATCGAGCCGGTGCCGTTCGACCATCCGCTGTGGATCGTCTATTCGTCCGGCACCACCGGCATGCCCAAGCCGATCGTGCACGGCCATGGCGGCATCGTCATCGAGCAGCTCAAGCTGATGGCGTTCCACAACAACCTGGGCCCTGACGACGTGTTCCACTGGTACAGCAGCAGCGGCTGGATCATGTGGAACGCGCAGGTGGCCGGGCTGCTGCTCGGCACCACCATCGCGCTCTACGACGGCAACCCGGCCTGGCCCGACGCCGGCGTGCTGTGGCGCTTCGTCGACGATGCCGGCGTGACCCTGTTCGGCGCCGGCGCGGCATTCTTCACCAACTGCATGAAGGCCGGCATTGAGCCGGCTCGCATCGCCGACGTGTCGCGGCTGCGCGGACTGGGCTCGACCGGCTCGCCGCTGCCGGTCGAGGCCTACGACTGGATCTACCGCCATGTGCGCGAAGACATCTGGCTGGTGCCGATGTCGGGCGGCACCGACTTCGCCGGCTCGTTCGTCGCCGGCTGCCCGCTGCTGCCGGTCTATTCCGGCGAGATGCAGTGCCGCTGCCTGGGCGCCAAGGTCGAAGCCTTCGACGACCATGGCCAGCCGCTGGTCGACGCGGTCGGCGAACTGGTCTGCACCGAGCCGATGCCGTCGATGCCGCTCTACCTGTGGGGTGACTCCGATGGCCAGCGCTACCGCGACAGCTATTTCGACACCTACCCCGGCGCCTGGCGGCATGGCGACTGGATCAAGATCACCAAACGCGGCGGGGCGGTGATCTACGGGCGTTCCGACGCCACCATCAACCGCCACGGCATCCGCATGGGCACCAGCGAGCTGTACCGCGTGGTCGAAGACCTGCCCGAGGTGCTCGACAGCATGGTGGTCGACCTCGAATACCTTGGCCGCGAGTCGTATATGCCGCTGTTCGTGGTGCTGCGCGAAGATGTGGTGCTCGACGACGCGCTGCGCGACACCCTGCGCGCGCGCATCCGCAGCGCGCTGTCGTCGCGCCACGTCCCCAACGAGATCGTGCAGGCGCCCGGCGTGCCGCGCACGCTGTCGGGCAAGAAGATGGAGGTACCGATCAAGAAGCTGCTGCTGGGCCATGCGCCGCAGGGCATCGCCAACCGCGACGCCATGGCCAACCCCGACACGCTCGACTGGTACTTCGACTATGCCGCGCGCTTCCTCAAGGCGCGCCAGGCCGAGTCGGCCACCACCTGAGCACCGGCGCCACATCCCCACGCCATGCCCAACCTGCCAACCGAAGACTTCCAGGGCCAGCCGCTGGTGCGGATCGGCCAGGCCGATTCCTGGCTGCTGCTGGCGCCGCAATACGGCGCGCGGCTGGTCCGCTGGGTGCATCGCGGGCAAGACCTGCTGTACTGGCCCGACGCCGCCGACTGGAGCCGCCCGGCCAAGATCCGCGGCGGCAACCCGCTGCTGTTCCCGTTTATCGGACGGCATTTTGTCGACGGCAACCCGGGTCAATGGCGTGACGGACAAGGGATGGTCCACACCCTGGCGCAACACGGCTTTGCGCGCGACCTGCCGTTCGAGGTCAGCGCCATCGACCCGCAGGCTGCGATCACGATGACGCTGCGCGACAGCGAGGCCACGCGCGCCGGCTATCCGTTCGCCTTCGTGTTCGACGTGGTCTACACCTTGCTGCCCGACGGCCTGGAGATTGCGCTGCGCACCACCAACCCCGGCACGCAGCGCCTGCCCTGTTATCCCGGCCACCACTTCTATTTCACCCTGCCCCACGCGCAGCGCAGTGCGGCGTCGCTGGCCCTGCCCGACACCGGGCGCATGCGCCAGCTACCGGATGGCAGCCCTGGACCGGCCGAGGCCGGCGAGTCGGCCTACCAGCTCGACGATCCACGGCTGCAGGACACCTTCCACGTCTTCCGCGGCAGCCCCTCGGCGCAACTGGTCATGTCCGGCCGCCGTATCGGCTTCGAGCTCGACCTGCCCGGCAGCACGCCCTGGCATGCCGTGACCACCTGGTCCGAAACCGAAACCTCCGACTTCTATTGCGTGGAGCCGTGGGTGGGACTGCCCGATGCCATCCACCATGGCCATGGCTTGCGCTGGATCGAGCCCGGCCAGTCGGAAAGCGCGGTGTGCCGGCTGCGCGTCGCCGGCTGATTCAGGCAACGCCGCTTAGTGTTCGAAATCCAGCCCGCCGATCAGGATCTGCGGGTCGGCCTGCGACAGCGAGCGGAAATCGATGCCGCGCGGCTCCTGCCACGCCCGCAGCTTGGCCGGCAGCGCCGCGAGGTAGCCGGCAAAGCGCGCCTCGCCGCCCGCGGCGAACAGCCGCTGCACCTCCAGCCCGTCCCACGCCAGCGTGATATCGAGCGCATACGGATGGCGCCGCAGCTCCGGCGGGCCCTCTGCGGTCATGCGCAGGCGCGGCGGCATCCCGGGGCCATCGGCGGGCAGCGGCTGGAGTTGCAGGCGCCGGTGCTGCTGGCCGATCGCATCGGTGATGCGCGGCAGGCATTCGGCTTCGAAGCGGGCGAAGAAGTCGGTGGTCAAGGGGGAACGTCCTGACGTTGCGGGAGGGATGACGGCGCACATGGCCGTGTGCCATCGTGCCAGCCACTATACGCCGGGCCTCATCCCGGGCGGTACACGCGAAAACCCAGCCCCGGCGACATGACCTCGGTTTGCCCTTCGCGCAGTGTCACCGGCTGCAGACTGCCATTGGCCATCGACTCCGCGGCGAACTCGGCGATATTGCGCAGGCGTGCCGCCGGGACGCCCAGCGCGGCCAGGCGCGGCTCCAGGTCGGCCGCGGCCCCCGCCGCCACGGCGCCCGCGATGGCCCGCTTGAGCGCCGCCGGATCGAGCGCGCGCACGAAGGCGGGCAAGGCGGCCGCGTCCAGCGGGGTGTCGAACAAGGCCGGATCATTGGCCAGCTCGCCCAGGCCGAGCGCGTCGAGCAGCGCCAGCAATTGCTTCGGCGTGTTCGCACCAATTGCCAGCCAGCCGTCGCGGGTGCGGAAGAAATCCGCCGACGGGCTGCCCGAATAGCCCTGGTTGCCTTGCCGTACCGGCACGCCGCCGGTGGTCATGGCATCGCATGCCATCGGATACATCAGTTGCAGTCCGGCCGTGGCCATCGACACATCAAGCAGCATGCCGTGCCCGGTGCGCTCGCGCTCGCGCACGCCGGCCACGATGGCGAAGGCAGCCAGCATGCCGGTAGCGGCGTCGATCACCGGGAAGCCGGTCTTCATCGGCGGGTCGCCTTCGGTCCCGCCCATCCATGCCATGCCGGTGGCTGCCTGTACCACGTGGTCATAGGCCGGCCGGCCGTGCCACTGCGCCGCCCCGCGGCCAAAGCCGGAGATGCTGCAATAGACCACGCGCGGGTTACGCAGTCGCACCGCCTCGTAGCCCAGCCCGAAGTGCTCCAGCACGCCTGGCCGCAGGTTGTCGACGAACACGTCGCAACGGCTGGCCAGTTCCAGCGCATGCGCGCGCCCGCCTTCATCGGCCAGGTCGAGCGCAAGCGACGACTTGCCGGCATTGAGCGCGACAAAGGCGGCATGCCCCTTGCCCGCGCGGCGCATCACGTCGCCGCCGCCCGCGTTCTCGACCTTGGTCACCTCCGCGCCCAGCTGAGACAGCAGGAAGGTGGCAAACGGTCCGGCAATCACGTGCGAGAAATCCAGCACGCGGATGCCGGCCAGCGGCGCGAAGTCCGCTTGTGAGGTGAGGCTCATGGCCATGTCTACTCCTTGGTGATGCGGTTCTTGTCGATGACCTGGCGCAGGCGCACGGTCTCGTCGGCCACGAGCCGGGAAAACGCCTCCGGTGTGGGCGTCGGCGCGAGTACGGCGCCCATGTCGGCATAGGTCCGGCGCAACGCGGGGTCCTGCAGCGCCTGCATCACTGCCGCATGCAGCCGCGCAGTAATCGCCGCGGACAGCCGCGGCGGCGCCCAGATACCGCTCCAGGCATCGAGGTCGAGGTCTTTGCGGCCGAGGGCCTCGTTCAACGTGGGCACCTGCGGCAACACCGGGGCGCGGCTGGCCGAGGTCACTGCCAACATCCGCACTTTGCCGCTGGCGAGCTGCGGCATCGCCGTGGCCGCGACCGGGAAGCCGAACTGGGTATCGCCCTTGATCAGCGACGGCACGATCTCGACCGAGCCCTTGTACGGCACGTGCACCACGTCGATGCCGGTCGCCGACGCGAACGCCGCGCCCGATACATGCGCCGCCGAGCCGATCCCGCCCGAGGCGTAGTTGAGCGTGCCGGGTGCGCGCCGTGCCGCGGCGGCAAGATCGGCCACGTTCCGGTATGGCGAGCCGGCGCTGACCACCAGCACCGACGGACTGACGCCGACGCGGATGATGTGGGTGAACGCCATCGGGTCGAATTTCGCGCCGGGCTGCAGCAGCTTCTGCGCGACATGGGTGGAAGCGCCCAGCATCAGCGTGTAGCCATCGGCCGGCTGCTGCGCGACGAATTCGGCGGCGAGGATGCCGCCCGCACCGACCTTGTTTTCGACCACAACCGGTTGGCCCAGCACGTGCGCCAGCCGCTCGGCCAGCTTGCGGGTCTGGATGTCCGGCCCGCCGCCGGCGGCGTAGGGCACCACCAGCCGGATCGGCCGGCTCGGATAGGGGTGGGCAGCATGCGCGGCGGCCGGCAATGCCAGCAGTGATTTCAGCAGCAGGCGGCGCGTGGGATTGGCCTCCATTGCAGTCTCCTTCATGGTTTGCCCCGATTGTCCCGGGAGGAGGCCATTCAAAACAATTATCCAGTTTTGATAAAGCCATCACGTTTTGCTATGACGCGCGCGACCCCGAGAAGCACGGATGCCGGAATGCCATGGCCCAACCGCATCGACCGCCTGCGTATCCGCCACCTGCGCCTGCTGGACCTGGTGGCACGCAGCGGCTCGCTGACCGCGGCGGGGGAGCGGCTGCACCTGAGCCAGCCGGCCGTTACCAAGATGCTGCAGGAGCTGGAACTCGCCTTCGGCTGCAAGCTGATCGAACGGACCACACGCGGCGGCCGCCTGAGCCTTGCGGGCGAGCGTGCGCTGGAACGGTTGCGCGTGGTGCTGGGTGCGATCGACGCGGCCGGCGAGGCGCTGCTGACGCGGCCGGAAGTGCCACTGGTCCGGCTCGGCATGCTGCCGCTGGTGGGCATGGACGTGCTGCCCCGGGCCGTAGCGTGGTTGCGTGAGCGCGGCTGCCTGCCACGCCTGGCGGTACGCGAACATACCGTCGCCGGGCTTACCGCGATGCTGTCTGCAGGCGAACTCGACTGCATCGTGGGCCGGCTGCAAAAGGACCACGCCGGCCAGCTCGAGGCCAGCGCCCGCATCACGCGCTTGCGCGACGAGCATCTGGCCGTGGTCTGCGCGCCGGGCCATCCTCTCGCCGGGCGCCGCGGAGTCGCGCTGGCGGATCTTCACGAAGGACCGTGGATCCTGCCCCCGCGCGGCACCCACACGCGCGACGTGTTCGAGCAACCGTTCCTCGACGATGGCCAGCTGCCGCCGGTGCCGCATATCGAGTCGGCGTCATTTCACAGCAACCTGGCCATGACCGCCGCGGGCGGATTCCTGACGGTGGCGCCGGCGACGGCGCTGGCCAACTACCAGGCCCTGTCGATGGTGCGCGAAGTGCAGCTGCGCGCGCCGTTTGCCTCGGGCCACCTGGTCTTCATCACGCCGGCGCAAATCGAATCGCCGCCGGCCGTGACACTGCTGTGCGAAGCCCTGGAAGCGGCGGCCGCGCAGGACGCCAGGGCGCCTTCGGCACCGATGCGGCGCCGCTGACGCGCCAACGCGACCGGTTCCCGGCCAGCAGCCACGCCAGACAAGACCTATCATTGGCAGCTATGCAGCCCTACCGGAATCTCAGCGGCAACTCGGGCGTGGTCGCCTACGAAGTTGGCCCGGAACATATCCGGATCCGCTTCGACAACGACCACGTCTACACCTATGACTACCGCAGGCCCGGCCGCCACCACGTCGAACAGATGAAGCGCCTCGCCACGGCGGGATCCGGCCTGTGCAGCTATATCAGCCAGGAGGTCGGCAAAAACTTCGCGTACAAGGCCTGAGGCGCTGAATGCGCCCCATCAGCCACTCGCTTGCATCCCCCCGGGATCCCGCATAGAATCGCGGGTTCGCGGGCGTCGTATAATGGCTATTACCTTAGCTTCCCAAGCTAAAGACGTGGGTTCGATTCCCATCGCCCGCTCCACTTCCAGTCGAGACAAGCCGCCTTTGCCACCGTTACGGTGATCCGCCCGGCGGCTTTTTTGTTGCCATGCTTCCCCAAGACCCCAGCACCGGGCCGGCCGACGAGGCCGAGCCGGCAGACCGCGCCGCCGTGCCAGCGTCCGCCCCCTCTCCTGTCGATCCTGAAGGCGTTGCGCATCCGCGCCGCATCCGTTCGTTCGTGCGCCGCGCGGGCCGGACCTCGACCGGGCAGCAACGCGCCATCGACGAAGTCGGGCCGCGCATGATCGTGCCCTACACGCCGCAGCCGCTGGACTGGGAGGCAACCTTTGGCCGCCAGGCGCCGTCGATCCTGGAGATCGGCTTCGGCATGGGCGAGACCACCGCGCATATCGCCGGCCTGCGGCCGCAGGACAACTTCCTGGGATGCGAGGTGCATGAGCCGGGCGTGGGCGCGCTGCTCAAGCTGATCGACGAGCGCGGCCTGGCCAATGTGCGGATCCTGCAGCATGACGCGGTGGAAGTGATCGCGCATATGCTGACCGACGACTGCCTCGACGGCGTGCACATCTATTTTCCGGACCCGTGGCACAAGAAGCGCCACAACAAGCGCCGGCTGGTGCAGGCGCCGCTGGTGAAGCTGCTGGCCGCGCGCCTGAAGCCGGGCGGCTATATCCACTGCGCGACTGACTGGGAAGAGTACGCGCACCAGATGGTCGAAGTGCTGTCGGCCGAGCCGCTGCTGGAGAACACCTCGGCGGCGCCGGGTGGTTTTGCCGAGCGCCCGGACTACCGGCCCGTGACCAAGTTCGAGCGGCGCGGCGTGCGGCTCGGGCACGGGGTGTGGGACGTGGTGTTCCGCAAGCGCGCCTGAGCGCTGCAAGCGCCCAAAGAAAAAGCGTGGCATCTGCCACGCTTTTTTGTTGCCTGTGTCACAGCCTGCTCAGGCGTGCCAGGACACCAGCCCGGTGTACGCGGTCAGCAGCACCACGATGCCGAAGGCGATGCGGTACCACGCGAACGGCTTGAAGTCGTGCGTGGCGACGAAACGCAGCAGCCAGCGCACGCACAAGAAGGCGGACAGGAAGGCAAAGACGAAGCCGACCGCGAAGATGCCGAGGTCGTCGCCGTTCAGCAGCGCGCGCGCCTTGTACAGTTCGTAGACGGTGGCGCCGAAGATCACCGGGATCGCCAGGAAGAAGGAGAACTCGGTGGCCACCTGCCGCGACAGCCCGAACAGCATGCCCCCGATGATGGTGGCGCCGGAACGCGAGGTGCCCGGCACCAGCGCGAAGCACTGCGCCAGCCCCACCTTGAGCGCGTCGCGCCAGTTCAGGTCGTCGACCGACTCGATGCGTGGTGCGCCGGCCTTGGCGGCTTCCAGCAGCGCGTTGCCCTGCGGATGGGAGACCGTGCCGCGGCGCGCGTCGCGCCATTCGGCCAGCAGGATCACCACGCCGCCGACGATAAAGGCCAGCGCCACCGAGATCGGGTTGAACAGGTGGGCCTTGATCCATTTGCCGAAGATAAAGGCCAGCACGATCGCCGGCACCGACGCGATCACCACGTTGGCGGCAAAGCGCTGCGACAGCGGGTCGTCGCGCAGGCCGCGCACCACTTTGCCGATGCGCGCGCGGAACTCCCAGCACACCGCCAGGATGGCGCCGAACTGGATCACGATCTCGAAGATCTTGCCCTTCTCGTCGTTGAAGTCGAGCAACTGGCCGGCCAGGATCAGGTGGCCGGTGCTCGAAATGGGAAGAAACTCGGTCAGGCCTTCGACGATGCCGAGGATCACGGCCTTCAGCGCTAGTGCGATTTCCATGCGGAACGAATGAGACGTAGTCACGGGCGTTGTCCGGCCTGGTGCCGGACCGCCCGCATTGTTGTTCGATGCGCCCCGGTCAGGGGCGGTTGATCTTGACGTTGATGCCGTCGGGCAAAACGGTGATTGTACCGGGCTCGACGTGCGTGCCGGCAAGGCGAAGCTGGTCTTCGCGGAAGGTATAGAGCGGATAGCCCTGCAACAGCTGCTCGGCCAGGATGCCGCCCAGCGCATTGAGCTGGCGCGAGAACTGCGCGGGCATGCCCTGCACGTCGAAGCGTTTCACCTCCGGATCCTGCAGCACCACGGACCGTGTGGGCTCGTCGTAGCGCAGCCCGCTGTCCAGCGCGAAGCGGCCGGTCAGGGCCTGGCTGAAGAACAGCTTGTTGTCGATGGTGGCGTCGAACTGCACGTTGACGCGATTGCGCACGGAGTCCAGCGTCAGCTGCGGGTTGGTCAGCTGGATGTCGAACAGCTCCATGTAGCGCTTGTTGAACGGAAACTTGCGCTCCAGCGCCGCCTGCAGCTCGCTTTGCGAGAACGTGTACTCGCTGCGGAAGGCGCCGCAGGCGGCCAGCCCCACGGCCAGGGTGGCCGCGGCGGCAGCGGCGAGCCAGCGCCGTCGGGAAGTCCGGATCATATTGCCTCCGATTGCGGGAGTTCAGGAACGATTGCCAGGCGTCATGCCGCGCCGTGCCGCTCAGGCGGACGCTTGCGGCGCGGTCAGGATCTCGAGCCGGGCCAGCCATTGCAGCGCCGCTTCGCGGGACTCGCCGCACATCTCGGCCGACGGCTTCAGGCCGCCGCAGAACGCGG
The DNA here is from genome assembly GCF_023952475.1 of Cupriavidus sp. WGlv3. Taxonomy (GTDB): domain Bacteria; phylum Pseudomonadota; class Gammaproteobacteria; order Burkholderiales; family Burkholderiaceae; genus Cupriavidus; species Cupriavidus phytorum. Next base: position 276,893 of record NZ_JALHRX010000003.1, on the reverse strand, counting down.
GCCGGTCCGGGCGGCCGAACACCGCGCAGCGCATATCCGGCAGCAGCTGCGCGCACGGCACGCCCGCCGGCTTGCCGTCCGGCATGCCGGGCAGCGGCGAAGCGATCGACGGCGCGATACAGCAGGCGCCGCAGCCCGCGCGGCAGGAAAGGTCTGACCGGCAACTCATGACGATGGTTCTGGAGCGGCAGCCGCTCAGGCTGCCAGGTCAAAGGCGACATTGTGCCCGAAGGGCCGCGGGCCTCCTGTAAGAAAAGGAAAACGCCGTAAGCGTGGCACGGTTGCAGGAAAAATCCGTGCACCGTCCATCACATGACGCCGAACGGGTCTGGTCGGACGTGCCTTGGTGTATGCCCCTGCTTGACCCCCTGTAGGGCCTCATCTACATTACTGACCCACAAGTTATTAACTTTTCGACGCCCCTCGTGCCCCGCAGTCTTCGCAAACCCGCCGTGACCACGTCAACCGCCGACGCGCCGAAGGACGCCGACAGCCCGCGCTGGAGCCGGCGCAAGGCGGCACGGCCGCAGGAACTGGTGGCGGCGGCGCTGGACTTGTTCGTCGAGCGCGGCTATGCCGCCACGCGCCTCGAAGACGTGGCCGCGGCGGCCGGCGTGTCCAAGGGCACGGTCTACCTGTACTTCGCCAACAAGGAAGAGCTGTTCAAGTCGGTGGTGCGCGAGAACCTGGTGCCGGCACTGGCGCGCGGCGCCGACCTGGTCGATGCCTACCAGGGCAGCACGCCCGAGCTGTTGCGCGAACTGCTGCGCGGCTGGTGGGGACTGATCGGCGCCACGTCGGTGGCGGGACTGACCAAGCTGATCATGGCGGAGTCGGCCAACTTCCCGGACATCGCCCGCTTCTATAACCAGGAAGTGATGGTGCCGGGCGACGAGCTGTTCGCCAAGGTGCTGGCGCGCGGCGTGGCGCGCGGCGAGTTCCGCGCGCTGCCGGCCAACCCGACCACCACGCTGATCTGCGCGCCGCTGGTGTTTCTGATGATGTGGCAGCGCGCGCTGCGCGCCACCGCCGAGAAAGACATCGACCCCGAGGCCTTCCTCGACGGCCTGCTCGACACGCTGCTGTTCGGGCTGACGGCCGGCGCAGCGCGCGACCGGCCGCTGCCGCCGCAGCACGGCCCCTATATCTGGGAAGTGATCCGCGACGAGATGCTGGCGCAACGCGCCGCCGCGATGGCTACCGATGGCGATCCCGCCCCTGCCGCACCGCGACCCGGCACCCCGACATGAAGCGCAAGACCCTGCTGATCACCGCCGCCTGCCTGGCCCTGGCGCTGAGCGCCACGGTGGCCGTGCGCAAGGCCGGCAGCGCGCGCCAGCCGCAGGCGGGCGCTGCGGCCGCCAATATCGTCGAATTCCTGCAGACCGACCTGGTGCGCGTGGCGCGCCAGGACCTGCAGCTGTCGCTGCCGCTGTCGGGCAGCCTGCGCGCGCTGAACCAGGCCTCGGTCAAGGCCAAGGTCTCCGGCGAAGTGAAGCAGGTGCTGGTGCGCGAAGGCGAGCCGGTGCGCGCCGGCCAGGTCATCGTGCGCATCGACCCGACCGAATATGAGGCGCGTGTCGCGCAGGCGCGCGGGCAAATGCTGGCCGCACGGGGCCAGTTCGAGAACTCGCGCCAGACCTGGGAACGCAACCGCGAACTGGTCGACAAGGGCTTTATCTCGCAGACCGCCTTCGACAAGTACCAGTCCGACCTGGCGGTGGCACGCGCCAACCTGGACGCCACCCAGGGCGGGCTGGCGGTGACAAAGAAGTCGCTCGCCGACACCGTGGTCAAGGCGCCGCTCGACGGCATGGTGGCCGCGCGCGCGGTGCAGCCTGGCGAGAAGGTGTCGCCGGACACGCGCCTGGTCGATGTGGTCGACCTGCGCGTGCTGGAGCTGGAAGCGCCGATCCCGATGGCCGACGTGGCGCGTGCCGCGGTGGGCCAGCCGGTGGCGCTCGAAGTGGAAGGCGCCGGCCGCTTTGCCGGCAAGCTGGTGCGCATCAACCCGGCCGTCAGCGAGGGCACGCGCAGCATCATGGTCTATGTCCGCGTCGACAATGCCGACCAGGTATTGCGCGCGGGCATGTTCGCGCGCGGCGCGCTGGTGCTGGGCCAGCGCGCCGCGGTGGTCTCGGTGCCGGTGTCGGCGGTGCGCACCGAGGGCGAGCGCGCCTTCGTCTATGCCATCGAGCGCGACACGCTGGCGGAACGCCCGGTGCAACTCGGCCTGCGCGACGAAGCCGGCGGCATGGTGGAAATCGTCTCCGGCCTCGATGCCGGCGCCGAGATCGTGCGCAACAACCTCGGCACGCTGCGCAGCGGCAGCCAGGTCAGGCGCGTCAAGGCCTGACGGTACCGAGGACGCGCGCCATGTGGTTCACCCGCCTGTCGATCCGCAACCCGGTGCTGGCCACCATGATGATGATGGCCTTCATCGTGGTCGGGCTGTTCTCTTACCAGCGGCTGCCGGTCGACCAGTTTCCCGACATCACCTTCCCGGTGGTGGTGGTGCAGACCGAATACCCGGGCGCCGCGCCGGAGTCGGTCGAGTCCGACGTCACGCGCAAGGTCGAGGAGATCGTCAATACCGTCTCCGGCATCGACGAGATCTTTTCGCACTCGTACCAGGGCACTTCGGTCGTCGTCATCAAGTTCGACCTGAGCGTCGATGTCGGCCAGGCCGCGCAGGACGTGCGCGACAAGATCGCGCTGATCCGCCCGCAGTTCCGCGATGAGGTCAAGGAACCGCGCGTGCTGCGCTATGACCCGTCGGACGCGCCGATCTTCTATCTCTCTGTCTCCAACGCGCCCGGCGCCAGCCGCAGCCAGCGCGAGCTGACCACCATCGCCGACCAGATCGTGCGCAAGCGGCTGGAAACCGTGCGCGGCGTCGGCGCCATCAACCTCGTCGGCGGCACCAAGCGCGAGGTCGAGATCCGCATCCGGCCGGCGCAGCTGGAGGCGCTGGGAATCGGCGTCGACCAGGTGATGAACGCGATCCGAAACGAGAACCAGGAGCTGCCCGCGGGCGAGCTGCGTTCCGCGGCGACGGAGACCGTGGTGCAGATCAAGGGCCGGGTGCCCACGCCGGATGCGTTCCGGCAGATCATCGTCGCGCGCCGCGCCGGCCAGCCGGTCACGCTGGGCGAGATCGCCGACGTGCGCGACGGCCAGGAAGAGCAGGAAAGCCTGGCGCTGCTCGACGGCAAGCGCGCGCTGTTCCTGTCGGTGGTGAAGGCGCAGGGCCAGAACACCGTCGATACCGTCGACGGCCTGGTGCGCATGACCGACGAGGTGCGCAAGCTGGTGCCGGCCGGCGTGCAGCTCACCGTGGTCAACGACACCGCGCGCGGCATCCGCAGCAGCGTGAAGGAGGTGCGCTCGACGCTGCTGGAAGGCGCCTTCCTGACCGTGGCGATCGTGTTCCTGTTTCTGGGCTCGTGGCGCAGCACGGTGATTACCGGGCTGACGCTGCCGATCGCGCTGATCGGCACCTTCGGCGTGATGTACCTGTGCGGCTTCACCCTCAACGTGATCACGCTGATGGCGCTGTCGCTGTGCGTGGGGCTGCTGATCGACGATGCCATCGTGGTGCGCGAGAACATCGTGCGCCACAACCTGATGGGCAAGGACCACCGCAGCGCGGCGCTGGACGGCACCAACGAGATCGGGCTGGCGGTGCTGGCCACCACCTTCTCGATCGTCGCGGTGTTCCTGCCGGTGGGCTTCATGGGCGGCATCATCGGGCGCTTCTTCCACCAGTTCGGCATCACCGTGGTGGCGGCGGTGCTGATCTCGATGTTCGTCTCGTTCACGCTGGACCCGATGCTGTCCTCGGTCTGGCATGACCCCGACCTGCACGGCACCGGCAACAAGCGCAGCTGGTACGGGCGCACCGTGGGGCGGCTGCTGGACTGGTTCTCGGCCAGGATGGACCGGCTTGGCGACGGCTACGCCGGCATGCTGGCCTGGGCGCTGAAGCACCGCCTGGCCACCGCCGCGATCGCCGCCGCGACCTTCTTCGGCAGCTTTGCGCTGGTGCCGCTGATCGGCACCGAGTTCGTGCCCAATGCCGACCTCGGCGAGACCCAGGTCGGCTTCACCACGCCGGTCGGCACCTCGCTCGACGTCATCGAGGCCAAGGTGCGGCAGGTGGAAGCCGCGCTGAAGGCCTTCCCCGAAGTGGCCTACACCTACGCCACCATCAACTCGGGCAACGCCTCGGGTCGCAACAACGCGCTGGTGTCGGTGCGCCTGACCGAGCGGCGCGCGCGCGCCCTGACCACCGCGCAGCTCAACCCGCTGATCCGCCAGCGGCTGGCCGGCATTGCCGGCATCACGCTGACCATGGTCGGCATGCCCGACGGCGCCGGCGGACAAAAGGCGATCCAGGTGTCGATCCAGGGCGATGACCTCGACGAACTGCGGCGCCTGTCGCGCGAAGCCAGCGCGCGCATGGCGGCGATTCCCGGCCTGACCGACCTGGATTCGAGCATGAAGGACGACCGCCCCACCATCGAGGTCCGCATCCGCCGCGAACTGGCCTCGGACCTGGGCGTGGGCGTGGCGCAGATCGGCAATGCGCTGCGGCCGCTGCTGGCCGGCGATGCCATCAGCTCCTGGCGCGCGCCGGACGACGAGAACTACGACGTGCGCGTGCGCCTGCCGAAGGATGCGCGCACCGGCATGGCCGACCTCAGCGCGCTGATGATCGCCAGCAGCCACGCCAATGCCGACGGCTCGCCGAAGATGGTGCCGTTGCGCCAGATCGCCGAGCTGGTGCCCACCACCGGCGCCAACCAGATCAGCCGGCGTGACCTGAACCGCGAAGTCGAGCTGACCGCCAACGTGGCCGGGCGCTCGGCCGGCGAAGTCGCGCGCGACATCAAGGGCGCGCTCGACGGGGTGAACTGGCCGGCCGGCTACAAGTACCGCTTCGGCGGCTCGACCAAGTCGATGAACGAGTCGTTTGGCTACGCCGTGTCGGCGCTGGCGCTGGCGGTGATCTTCATCTACATGATCCTGGCCTCGCAGTTCGCCAGCTTCTTCCAGCCAATCGCCATCATGACCTCGCTGCCGCTGACGCTGGCCGGCGTGTTCGCGGCGCTGCTGCTGTTCGGCTCGACCCTGAACATGTTCTCGATCATCGGTTTCATCATGCTGATGGGGCTGGTGACCAAGAATGCGATTCTGTTGGTGGACTTCGCCAACCAGGCGCGCCAGGGTGTCGACGGCTGTGAGCCGCTGTCGCGCGAGGCCGCGCTGGTCGAAGCCGCGCGCGTGCGGCTGCGCCCGATCCTGATGACCACGCTGGCGATGATCTTCGGCATGGTGCCGCTGGCCTTCAGCCTGGGCGAGGGCGCCGAGCAGCGCGCGCCGATGGGACAGACCGTGATCGGCGGGATCATCACCTCGTCGATCCTGACGCTGGTGGTGGTGCCGGTGATCTATACGTATCTTGATGATTTCGGCGCGTGGCTGCGCCGGCTGTGGCAAGGCAAGCCGCACGCCACGCCGGAAGCGCCCGCGCAGGCCTTGACCGGCCGGCCCGCGGCGACGGAGCGCCCGGCCCCGGTGGAGGCCAGCGCGGAATGAGCCCGGAGGCGCCCGCAAGGTTAAAATAACGGGTTTGATAAGACTGTCCGGCCGTGGCACCGCGCGGCCGGCGCACAGACCGACAGCGGTTGGCATTGGTAAGGAATGGCAAGATGGATCTCGAAAAAGCCCGATTCAACATGATCGAACAGCAAATCCGCCCGTGGGACGTGCTGGACCAGGAAATCCTGGACCTGCTGGCGGTGGTCAAGCGGGAGCAGTTCGTCCCGTCCGCGTACGCCTCGCTGGCGTTCGTCGACATGGAGATTCCGCTGCCCGCCGGGCAGAACATGCTGGCGCCGCGCGTCGAAGCCCGCATCCTGCAGGACCTGGCCGTGCGCAAGCATGAGACCGTGCTGGAAATCGGCGCCGGCTCCGGCTACATGGCCGCGCTGCTGGCCAACCGCGCCCGCCACGTGCTGACGGTCGACATCGTGCCCGAGCTGGTCGAGCTGGCCCGCACCAACCTGGCCAACGCCGGCGTCACCAATGTCGACGTTGCCGAAGGCAATGCCGCCGACGGCTGGGCCGCCGCCGCGCCCTACGACGTGATCTGCATCTCCGGCTCGCTGCCGGCGATCCCGCCGTCGATCCTGGCGCAGGTGAAAGTGGGCGGGCGCATCGCCGCCTTCGTCGGCGAACTGCCGGTGATGGAAGCGCGCCTGGTCACGCGCGTGTCCGAAACCGAGTACCAGGTCGTCAACCTGTTCGAGACCGCGGTCAAGCCCCTCCAGGGCGCGGCCCGGCCCTCGCAATTCCAGTTCTGAGGACGTACGCCATGCAGGTCATCCAAGCGACCGAACTGGCCCAGTGGCTGGCCGACGCCAGCCGCGCCAGGCCGGTCCTGCTCGACGTGCGTGAAGGCTGGGAGGTGCAGACCTGCGCCCTGCCCGGCATCACCCACATCCCGATGCGCGACATCCCGGCGCGCGCTGCCGAACTCGACGAAGACGCCGACATCGTCTGCATCTGCCATCACGGCGCACGCAGCATGCAGGTGGCGGCCTACCTGGAGCGCCAGGGCTACGGCAAGGTCTACAACCTGACCGGCGGCGTCGACGCCTGGGCCAGCCAGGTTGACCCCGCCATGCCGAAGTACTGACGCGGCAGCCAGCACAGCAACACGAAGAAGAAACGACTGTCGGCCGCGGCACCCGCCGCGCCCACCTGGAGGTGTCATGACGTTTGCGCCCAACGCCCAGCCCGGAGCGATCCGGACGCGCCTGGCGATCGCGGCTTCCCTGCTGGTCCCGCTGCTGGCCATGATGCCCGCGGTGGCCGGCGCGGCCGACCTGCTGCAGGTCTACCGCGATGCGCAAGCCAATGACGCCCAGTTCGCCAGCGCGCGGTCGCAGCTGCTGGCCACGCGCGAGAAGCTGCCGCAGGGCCGCGCGGGCCTGCTGCCGCAGGTGGTGGGCACCGCCGGCGCCAACCGCACCAAGCTCGACCAGACCGCTTCGCTGCCGATCGGCGGCGCGCCCAGCGCCTCCGGCACGCGTTTCTTCAACAACAACAACTGGCAGCTGCAGCTGAGCCAGCCGCTGTTCCGCTGGGACCGCTGGGAAACCTACAAGCAGGGCGAGCTGGCCGCGCAGGCGGGCGAAGTCACCTTCCACCAGGCCGAGCTCGACCTGATCACGCGCAGCGCGCAGGCCTACTTCGACGTGCTGGCCGCGCAGGACAACCTCTACCTGGCGCGCGCGCAGAAGAAGGCCATCGCCGAGCAGCTGGAACAGGCCAGGCGCAATTTCGAGGTCGGCACCGCCACCATCGTCGACGCCAACGACGCCCAGGCCCGCTTCGACCTGGCCACCTCGACCGAGATCGCCGCGCAGAGCGACCTGGAGATCAGGCGCGCCACGCTGCAGCAGATCACCGGCAAGCCGGTCGACGAACTGATGGGCCTGCGCGCCGAAGCGCCGATCCCCGGACCCCAGCCGCCCGATGTCAACGCCTGGGCGGCGCAGGCCGAGACCAGCAACCTGCAGGTCAACCTGGCCAGCTACAACCTCGAGACCGCGCAGCGCGAGACCAACAAGGCCAAGGCCGGGCACCTGCCGTCGGTCGACCTGGTGGCCTCGTACGGCTTCAACAACCAGACCGGCAGCGCCACCCAGGCGATCTCGACGCACTACAACGCGTCGCAGATCGGCGTGCAGCTGACCCTGCCGATCTTCGCCGGCGGCCAGATCCAGTCGCGCGTGCGCGAGACCCTGGCGCTGGCCGACAAGGCCGCCAGCGACCTGGAATTCGCCCGCCGCACCGCCGCCCAGACCGCGCGCCAGACCTACTCCGGCGTCTCCAACGGACTGGCCCAGGTCAAGGCGCTGGAGGCGGCCGAACGCTCGGCCACCAGCGCGGTGGAATCCAACCAGCTCGGCTACGAGGTGGGCGTGCGCATCAACATCGACGTGCTCAACGCCGAGGCCCAGCTCTTCTCCACCCGCCGCGACCTGGCCAAGGCCCGCTACGACACCATCATGAACGGGCTGCGCCTGAAGGCCTCCACCGGCGTGCTGCAGGAAGCGGACGTGGTGCAGATCAATACCCTGCTGACGTCGTCGCCGGGCGCGCTGTACAAGCTGCCGGTGCCGGCGCAGGCCGGCGCGAAGGCGCCGGCAAACCCGCGCGCCTCGTCGGCCGAGCGCCGCGGCACGCGGCGCGAAGCCACGCCCGCGGGCACGCCGCGCTCCTGACCTACCGCTTGCACCTGTAAAGGAAAACGGGCCGCAACCGCGGCCCGTTTTGCATGGAGGCGTGGCGCCTTACTTCGCGCGCGTGCGCGACTCCACGTTGAGCAACTGCCAGCGGATCGCCGACGCATCCGCCGGCGGGTTCGGCACCTGGTATTCGCGCACGCGCAGCCGGTACGACACGCCGGGTTCGAAATCCAGCCCCTCGATCGGCCCATACCACAGCTGCCACGGCGCATCCGGCGACTCGCGCCAGCGGTAGCAAGTCATCTTGCCCACGCCCGTGCACTCCACGCGCTGCGAGTCGATATAGACGGTCTTCTCGACGCCCGCGGCCTCCACGCGCGCACCGCGCTTGCCCACGCCCTCGCGCTCGACGAACTGCAGCAGCTCGCCGTCCACGGTCTTCCAGATGATCTGCCGGCCGGTACTGGCCGCCGACGGCTGCGTGCCCACGGTGGCGAACGGCGTCTGCATCGCCTTCAGCAGCGCCGACTCCAGCGCCATGCGCGGCGGCGGGCAAGCCATGCGCGTGCCGGCGATGCGGTCGAAGCGGATGCCGGTCTCGGTCTTGCCATAACTGCCGCTGAAGCGATTGCAGCCGCTGGTGCCGCTGACCGTGCCCTGCGCGGCATCGATACCCTCGTTGAACTCGAAAATGATCGGCTCGCCATTGTCGCCGTGCGGGATCTCGCGCAGCGAGCCGTCAGGCTGCTGCCAGCGCACCAGTTCCCAGCGGCTCGGGCCGGACGGCTGGGTCTGGTTCAGGTTGGTGCCGGCCGACGGAAGGTTGGGCGCGGTCGCGGTAGTGCAGGCGCCGAGCACGGCGGCGACCAGCACGGCGGCCGCGAAGGGAATCAGGCGATTACGGCTATCCATAAGAACTCCTGTTGCGGGGCTGCCCTGGGGCGCCCGTAGCGATGTCATCGATGGATGTGACTGGCAGCATGCCGGAAAGTGCACCCGGCCATAGACCTTCAGTTTAGCAAGCCGATCCGGCACCTCTTGAAGCGCCTGACCCTCCACATACATCCTGTAACGGGTCGACACGCCCAGCCGGATAGGATGCGGAACTCCTGGAAATGCCACCGTGGCCATCCGATATAATCGCTTCGCCCCGAGCCGCAATGCCGGCGCAGGGCACCGCTCCTCAGGAGACGGCGACAATAATAAGACGGACGGAACGGCACGCATCTTTCATGCACCCATGTTCCTCCGGAAACCTTTCTCCATGCTCTTGATGACGAGATTGCAAGGGTCCCTACCATTGGGGATCGACAAAGCTCTGTACCTGAGCGCCTGTGTTGTCCTGGCTGCGTTTCCCGCGCTGATGTTCGTCAAGCCGTCGCTGAGCAACACCTGCTTCGGGCTGTTGCTGGGGTGGAGCGCCATCGCCCTGGCTGCCGGCGGCCGCGCCGGCCTTGCGGAATTCGGCCTGATCCTGCGCCGGTACTGGCCCTTCATGCTGGCCATGGCGGCGCTGCCGCTGGCGGTGCTGACCCAGCAACTGCTGACCGGGGCCGAAGACCCGCATGTGCCCTATCTTTACCTGCGTTTTGCGCTGTTCATCCTTCTGGTCCCTGGCATGCTGCGCCTGGGCCGACGCGGCATGCAGAGCATCCAGTGGGGCTTCGTCGCCTGTGCGCTGATATCCGCCTTGTGGCTGCACGAAGTCGCCGCGGCGGGACGTCCCAGCCATGTCGGTTTCTCCAACGTCATTCCCTTCGGCAACCTCGCCTTGCTGACCGGCATGCTCGCCGTGATCTCGATCGGCTGGAACCGCCCGGGCGATCACTGGCTGGCTGGCCTGAAACTGCTGGCCGGCTTCGCGGGACTGTACGCGTCATACATGAGCGGCACCCGCGGCGGCTGGCTGGCCATTCCAGTGCTGGCACTGATCGCGCTGGCGGCCTCGCGCAGGTTGACGCGGCTGCACAAGGCCGGGGTACTGCTGGGGCTGGCCGGGCTGATGGCGCTGGGATGGTTCAGCAGTGCGATCGTGCAGCAGAGGACGGCTGCGGTTGTATCGGAACTGTCTCAATTTGTTCAGCATGTAACGTCGGACACTTCGATCGGCGTTCGCCTTCAGCTCTGGCGCGCGTCGCTTGAACTGTTCCAGGCCCACCCCTGGACCGGCGTCGGGCCGGAACACTTCGAAACGACCCTGCGGACCCTCGCCACTCAGCATGTGATTACGCCGCTGGCCGCGACCATGCCGCATTCTCACAATGAACTGCTGCATGCCGCAGCGACGCTCGGCATTCCTGGATTGCTGGCGATCCTTGCGCTGTACCTCGTGCCGGCGGTTTTCTTCGTGCGCCACCTGCGTGGAACCGACCGGGGCACGCGTGTCGCCAGCGCCATGGGCCTGGCGCTGTGCTGCGGCTTCATGGTGTTCGGGCTGACCGAAGTCATGTTCGCCACGACGCTGGTCAATGCCTTCTATAGCCTGGTCATGGCGTTTTGCTTTGCCTATGTTGTCGCGCGCCAAAGCAAATTGCCGGCGCCCGCAACCCCTTGAACCCGGACGCCCGGCGCCATATCTGCTTCCTGACCGGCACCCTGAATGCAATGGCCGGCGCGGAGCGGATGACCGCCACCATCGCCAACGCGCTGGCTGCGCTGGGACACTGCGTCACCGTCCTTAGCCTTTGGGACAGGTCCAGCCAGTTTCCATTGCACCCCGAGGTGCGCCATGAAGCGGTGTTCGCGCAACGCCCTTCTTTCAAGCGGGCCTATTTCGCCACCGTTGCCGGCATCCGCCGGCACTGCATTGCGCATCGCATCGATGTCCTGGTGCAGGTGGACCCCATGCTGGAACTGTTCGTGCTGCCTGCCACGCTCGGCCTGGGCCTGCACCATATCGCCTGGGAGCACTGCCACTTCGACCAGGACCTCGGCAAGCCCGCGCGCAAGCTGGCGCGCCGGCTGGCGGCGCGGTTCTGCCGCCAGGTGGTGGTACTGACGGAGCGCGACCGCAGCCGCTGGCTGGAAGCCCTGCGGCCGCGCAGCAAGGTCGTGTGCCTGCCGAATCCGCTGCCGTTCGCGCTGCCGGATGCGCCGGCACCGCGCGCGCAAAGGACGGTACTGGCCATGGGGAGGATGGTGCCAGCCAAGGGTTTCGATGTGCTGCTGCGCGCCTGGAAAATAGTGTCGGCGCAGGCGCCGCAATGGCAATTGGTGATCCATGGCGAAGGCGAGGAACGCGCCGCGCTGTCGGCTTTGATCCGGGAACTGGAACTGGAAGGCAGCGCCAGCCTGCCCGGGATCTGCAATGACCCTGTGCAAACCTATGGCAACGCCTCGGTGTTCTGCCTGAGTTCGCGCTATGAGGGCTTCGGACTGGTGCTGATCGAAGCGATGGCCTTCGGGCTGCCGATCGTATCGACCGATTGCGAGACCGGCCCGCGCGAATTACTGGATCCGGGCCAGGACGCACTGGTGGTCCCGACCGACGACGCCGACGCATTGGCCCGTGCGCTGCTGGCCGTGATCCGCCAACCGGACCTGGCGGCAAGGCTGGGCGCCAGCGGACGCCAGAAGGCCAGCCAATTCGCGCTGGAGCGCATTGCGCTGCAGTGGGACGCCCTGGTGCGAACACCAGGATAGCCGCCCGTCAGCCTTCCAGCGCCGGTGCCACCGCTGCGAGCGTGCGCACCGTGGCGCCCCGATGCAGGCCGGAGAAGGTCTGCGCATGCGCGCGCATCTCCGCCAGGCGTGCCGGATCGGCCAGCACGCTTGCGGCGGTGCGCATCAGCACGTCGGCATTGTCGACACGCAGGCACGCACCCGCGGCAATCGCATCCTCGGTCGCCTGCGCAAAGTTGAAGGTATGCGGCCCGATCAGCACTGGGGTGCCGACGGCGCAGGCTTCGATCAGGTTCTGCCCGCCCAGCGGCAACAGGCTGCCGCCGATGAATGCCAGGTCCGACGCGGCAAAGTACATTGCCATCTCGCCCATCGAATCGCCCAGCACGATGTCGGCCGCCAGCGGCGACCGCACGCGATCGAGATCCAGACTGCTGCGGCGTTCGACCGAAAACCCGGTACGCGCCGCCATCGCGGCCACTTCATCGAAACGCTGCGGATGGCGCGGAATCAGCAGCAGCGCCGGCCGGGGCACGCCCGGCGCCAGGGACTCCCAGCGCGAGAAGGCGTCGAGCAGCATCGCTTCCTCGCCCTCGCGCGTACTGGCCGCCGCCAGCACCGCGCGCGCGCCGAAGGCCTGGCGCAGTTGCCCGCCCAGCGCCACGCCGGCCGGCGCTGGCTGCATGTCGAACTTGAGGTTGCCGGTGATCTGCACCGCCGGCACACCCAGTGCGCGAAAGCGCTCGGCGTCGCCGGCCGTCTGTGCCAGCACGCCGGCAAAGTCGCGGTACATCGACGCTGCGGCCCGGCCGAAGCGGGCCGTGCGCCGGTAGCTGCGCGGCGACAAGCGGGCATTGACCAGGTACAGCGGCACGCCTGCCTTGCGCGCGCCATGGACCAGGTTCGGCCACACCTCGGTCTCCATCAGCATGCCCACCTGCGGCCGGAAGTACCGCATGAACCGCCGCACCAGCCACGGCAGGTCATAGGGCAGGTAGCACTGGACCACGCGCGGCTCCTTGCCAAACAACTGCGCGCCGGTCTGGCGGCCGGTCGGCGTCATGTGCGTCAGCAGCAGGCGATGATGGGGATGCGCGGCCAGCAGCGCCTCGATCAAGGGCTGCGCGGCACGGGTCTCGCCTACCGACACGGCGTGGACCCATAGCCATGGCCCTGGCTTCGGCAGCCCGCCATAGGCCCCGAGGCGTTCGCCGACATGCTGCAGGTAGCCCGGCTCCTTGCGCGCGCGCCAGGCCAGGCGCAGCAGCGCCAGCGGCAGCACCGCCACCCACAACAAGCTGTACAGGAGACGCAACATCAGGCCGCCACTCCGCGCACGCGGCAAGCCGCCTCGTAGACTTCATCGACCGACGGGACCACGCCATCGTCGCCGACATTGGCAATGCGCTCCGACCAGTAGCCTTCGGTCTTCCAGCGCCAGGTAGCGGTATAGATTTCCACCGTGGGCCGGCACAGCGCCGCGGCGATATGGACCAAGCCGGTATCCACGCCGATCACGACTTCGGCGCGGTTGATCAGCCCAAAGCCCTGCATCACCGAGAAGCGCGGCAACACCCTGGCCCGCGGCACGCCGGCAGCAATGGCTTCGGCAGCGTGGCGTTCCTTGTCATTGCCCCATGGCAGCAGCATCACCAGGCCCGCTTGATCCAGGCGTTTGCCCAGCGCGTGCCAGTTCTGCACCGCCCACTTCTTGCGCGCCCCGGCGGTCGCATGGAAGCACACGGCATAGCGCGCCGGCAAATCCGCCCATAGCGGATCGTCGACCGACAGCGTCCGGGCACCCTGCCCGAAAAACAAAGGCGGCTCCACGGGTGCGGTGCCGGTCAGCGCTGCGCCCAGCAAGCGGGAGCGGCGCACCGAATGGGTCTGGCGCGGCACCGACACCGGGTCCGTATAAAGCAGCCGCGCCGCCGGCTCATAGCCCGAGCCCTGCGTGGCGTTGCCGAGCCCGATGATGGGCGCGCCCGGCGCGCGCGCGGCGACGCGTGCCACCACCGCGGTCTTGAGCAAGCCCTGGCTTTCGATCACGGCGTCATAGCGTTGCTGGCGCAAGGCGTCGCGCACCGCGCCAATCTCGCGCCAGGTGCCGCCCTGCAGCAGGCGCTTGCGCCAGCGCCGCAGCGCAAACGGGATCACGCGGTGCACCTCGGGCAGCAGGCGCACCAGCTCCACGTAGCCCTCTTCCACGACCCAGTCGATCTCGGCGCCCGGCCAGCGCGCGCGCAAGTCGTGCACCAGCGGCATGTTGTGCACCACATCACCGAGCGACGATACCTTGACCAGCAGGATGCGCGGCCGCTCCGGCAGCGCAAAAGGCACCGCGGCCGGCATGGGCTGTGCCACACCGGCCGCGTCAGACGATGCCGCAGGCACCGTCGCGCCCTCAGAACGGGAGCTGAGCATCCGGCTTCTCGGCGAGGATCACGCGCTTGAACTCTGCCTGGATACGCGCCAGCGCGGCGTCGTTGTCCGCCTCGAAACGCATCACCACCACCGGCGTGGTATTGGACGGACGCGCCAGGCCAAAGCCATCGGCATATTCCACCCGCACGCCGTCGATGGTGATCACTTCGCGCGCGCCCTCGAACTTCGCATTGGCGCGGATCTTGTCGAGCAGCGTGAACGGTTCGCCCTCGGCGCACTTCAGTTGCAGTTCAGGGGTGTTGTTGGCGTTCGGCAGCGCGTTCAGCACCGCGCTGGGATCGGCATGGCGCGACAGGATTTCCAGCAGGCGCGCGCCGGTGTACAGGCCATCGTCAAATCCATACCAGCGGTCCTTGAAGAAGACATGGCCGCTCATCTCGCCGGCGATCGGCGCGCCGGTTTCCTTCAGCTTGGCCTTCACCAGCGAATGCCCGGTCTTCCACATCAGCGGCTCGCCACCGTGCTGGCGGATCCACGGGGCCAGCTTGCCGGTGCACTTGACGTCGTAGATCACCTGCGCACCGGGGTTGCGCGACAGGATTTCCTCGGCGAACAGCATCAGCTGGCGGTCCGGGAAGATCACCTGCCCGTCCTTGGTCACCACGCCAAGGCGGTCGCCGTCGCCATCGAAGGCCAGGCCCAGCTCGCAATCGGTCTCGCGCAGGGTCTTCATCAGGTCTTGCAAGTTTTCGATATGCGCGGGATCAGGATGGTGGTTGGGGAAATTGCCGTCGACCTCGCAGAACAGCTCGACCACTTCACAGCCCAACCCGCGGAACAGGTCGCCGACGAAGGCGCCGGCCACGCCATTGCCCGCATCGAGCGCGATCTTCATCGGGCGGGACAGCTTGACGTCGCCCAGGATCCGATCGAGATACTTCGCACGCACATCGACTTCCTGGTACGCGCCCGCACCCTGGGTGAAGGCGCCGGCCTCGATGCGCTTGCGCAAGTCCTGGATCTGCTCGCCATAGATGGCCCGGCCCGCCAGCACCATCTTGAAGCCGTTGTAGTCGGGCGGGTTGTGGCTGCCGGTGACCATGATGCCGGAGGTGGGGCGTACGCCATCGATCTCGATATTGGTCGCGAAATAGACCATCGGTGTGGCGACCATGCCCAGGTCCAGCACGTCCAGCCCAGTGGCGCGCAGGCCCTCGACCAGGCCGCCGATCAGGTCCGGGCCGGACAGCCGGCCGTCGCGGCCGACGGCGATGGAAGTCTCGCCAAGCTCCACAGCGGCGGAGCCGAACGACAAGCCGATCTGGCGCGCGACGTCGCGGGTGAGCGTTTTGCCCACGATGCCGCGAATGTCATAGGCTTTGAAGATGGAAGGATCGATTTGCATGTAGGGTCCTGAGTTGCTTGTCGTCCGCGCCACACCTTGCCAGCAGGCCGATGCGGCGCCCCAAAGGCAGCTATTTTGCCGGATTGCGGCGGGCCCGGGCGGTATAATCGCCGCATTATCACGGATGGACACAATTTTCGGAGTCTGTCCTACATCCGGCGGTGCCCTGCCTCGCGCTCAGGGGTATTTTGTGCTGCCGCGGGATCCGCGGCGGACCCGATCCGTCACGAAACGTACACAGCCTTGAAGCCACCCGCGCAACCGTCGTCCCGACCTCGCATTGCCTACCTGATCACCAATGCGGAGATCGGCGGCGCGCAATCGCATGTCGCCGACCTGCTGCGGTCGACGGCCGGCAAGGCGGATACCATGCTGCTGGCGGGCGGCGAAGGCCCCCTCTTCGAGATCGCGGCGCGCACCGGCGCGCAGACCATCCGGCTGACACGGCTGGACAATGCCCTGTCGCCCTGGCGCGCCATCCATGCCCTGCGTGAACTGGTCGGGGCATTGAAACAGGCCGCACCGGACCTGATCCATGCGCACAGCGCCAAGGCGGGCGCCCTGGGCCGCATCGCCGGGCTGTTGCTCGGCATACCCGTGGTCTATACCGTCCACGGCTTTGCCTTCAAGGCCGAAGCCCCACCGCGCCAGCGCATGGCCGCGCGCGTGGCGGAATGGCTGCTGGCACCGCTGGCGGCGCGCGTGATCTGCGTCGCGCAAGCGGAACGACACCTGGCCCGGTCGCTTCCGCTTCCCGCCGAACGCATCTCGGTCATTCCCAACGGCATCCCCGATACACCCCATCGCGCCGACCCGCAAGCCCCCCTGCGAAGGATTGTGATGGTCGCGCGCTTTGCCGCGCCCAAACGTCAGGACGCGGCGATCCGCGCGCTCGCGCGCGCAGGGCTGGAGTCGTGCGTACTGACCCTGGTCGGAGACGGCCCGCAGCGGCATGCCATGCAGCAGCTGGCGCAACAGCTTGCACCGGGCCGCGTGGAGTTTCCCGGCAACGTCACGGAAGTACCCGCGCTGCTGGCTTCGGCCCAGGCCTTTGTACTGGCGTCGGACCACGAAGGCTTGCCGCTGTCCGTGCTCGAAGCGATGCGGGCCGGACTGCCGGTCGTCGCCTCAAACCTGCCAGGCATTCGCGAGCAACTAGAAGACGACCGGTACGGGCTGCTGGTCGATCACGATGATGAGCATGCGTTCGCCGCAGCGCTGCGCCGCCTTGCCGACGACAGCGCCCTGCGCGCGGCGCTTGGCCACGGCGCGCGCCAGCGGTGGGAGCAATGCTATGGCCTGGATCGCATGACCGACGCCACCTGGTCCGTCTACCGCGACGCCCTCGCTCAAACGCCCCGCACCGCGCGGGTGCCGACATCATGACCATCAAGGCCGACAGCATGCGGCACCGCGCCCTGCGCATGCGCACCGGCGGTTCCGAGACCGTGCGCCGCGTCAGCCGGATGGTGGCGTGGGCCGTGCTCGGCCTGGCGCTGTTCGCGCTCAGCGCGGTCGGCGCCGAAATGGCACACCGCGCCGGCATCGTGACCTACGTATTCACGCGCACCCTGCTATGGTCCGTAGTGCCGTACCTGGTCGCGTTCATGCTGCTGCATCGCTCGCTGCACCTGCCGGCGATGGAGGGCAACAGCCTCGCCGGACTTGCCGCGACGCTGCCCTTCTGCGGCTTGCTTTTTGTGTTTGCCGCCTTCCATATCGAATACTCGCGTGGCGCGTTGCTGCTGTCCTACCTGATCACGCTGGCGTGGCTCTGGACCGGCTATCGACGCTTCGTGCAGAACTACGTGCCGCTGTTCGGCTATACCGATCCGGGCACGCTGGCGCAGCTGGACGCCATCCTTGCCATGCCCGGCGCCGCGGCGCCCGCCCGCATCCGCTTCGAACCAGTGGGATCGCTGGAGGACGCCCGGCACTTCGACGGGCTGATGGTTGAGCGCAGCGCCACCGGCGACCCCGAACGCACGCGACTGCTCGCGCATTACAAGATGAGCCATGTCCGCATGTACTCGGTCGAGCGCGTCGGCGAAATGCTGACCGGCCGCGTCGGCCTGGCGCATATCGACGAGAACTTCCTGGACGACTACGCCGCGCACTACCTCTATGGCTACCTGAAGCGCGCGATCGATATCGTGGCCGTCGCCTGCCTGGCACCGCTGGCCGTGCCGCTGGGACTCGCCGTCGCACTCGCCATCCGACTCGAAACGCCTGGCGGCGCCATCTTCCGGCAAGAACGCGTGGGCCTGTTCGGCAAGCCCTTCGTCATGCTCAAGTTCCGCAGCATGGGCGTCGACGCCAGCGCGCCTGCCCTGTTCGCGGCACGCCGCGATCCGCGCGTGACCCGGGTCGGCCGTTTTATTCGCAAGTACCGCCTGGACGAGATCCCGCAGCTGTGGAACGTGCTGCTCGGGCATATGAGCCTGATCGGCCCGCGGCCGGAGCAGGCGCCCATGGTCGAGCGGTTTTCCGAAACCATCCCCTACTATCCGTACCGGCATCTGGTGCGGCCCGGCCTCTCCGGCTGGGCCCAGGTGCAGCAGGGTTACGCCGGCAGCCACGAAGAAACCGTGACCAAGCTCAGCTATGACCTGTATTACGTCAAGCATTGTTCCCTGGCACTGGACCTGCTGATCGGGGTGAAGACGTTGAGGACCCTCGCGACCGGCTACGGAGCCCGCTGATGGGCAGCGTCGACGACACTGCCGCGCCGGCGCCCTTGCGCATCCTTGTCATCACCACAGGCCTCAAGCTGGGCGGCGCCGAGCAGCAGATCGCTGCGCTGGCGCGCGCCTTCCTGGCACTGGGCAATGAGGTCGCCATCCTCAGCCTGACGCAGGGGCAGGAGATCGACTTGCCTGCCGCCATCCACGTCACCGAACTGGCCATGCGCAAGACTCCGCTGTCGATGCTAGCGGCGCTGCGCAAGGCCCGGCTGCTCGTGCAGCGGTGGCGCCCGGATGTCATCCACGCCCATATGGTCCACGCCAACCTCTTCGCACGAGTGCTGGCCAGAACGGGACACATGCCGCCAGTCATCTGCTCGGCGCACAGCGCGCGCGAAGGCGGGCGCCTGCGTGCCCTCGCCTACCGCCTCACGGACCGCTGGTGCGCCCTGACGACCCACGTCAGCGACGCCGGCCGCCTGGCGATGGTGGCCAGCGGCGCCGTGCCGGACGGGCGCGTGATCGTGATGCCGAACGGCATCGATACCAGCCGCTTTCGCCCTGACCAGGCTTCGCGCGAACAGACCCGGCGCGACCTCGGCCTGGGCGCCGACGACCTGCTGGTCCTCAACGTCGGCAGGCTGGTACCGGAAAAGGACCAGGCCATGTTGATCGAGGCCTTCGCCGAGCTCAGCCGCGACCTGCCCAAGGCGCGGCTCATGATTGCCGGTGATGGTCCGTTGCGCGATGAACTGGCGCATCGGGTCGCCCGGCACGGGCTGAATCATGCCGTACTGTTGGCCGGCGCCAGGAAGGACATTCCGGAGCTGCTACGCGCCGCCGATGTCTTCGTGCTGTCGTCGCGCATCGAAGGCATGCCGCTGGCGGTGGGCGAAGCGCTGGCGAGCGGTCTGCCGGTGGTGGCGACCGCCGCGGCAGGCGTATCCGAACTGGCGGGAGACACCGCCACGCTGACTCCCACGGGAGATCCGCAGGCCCTGGCAAGCGCCTTGCGCAACGCCATCGCAAGCCTGCCCGGCACCGAGACTGACCGCGACCGTCGCCGCCAGCGAATCGTCGGCCATTTCGACGTGAATGGTGTGGCGCGGCAATGGCTGGCGCAATACCGCAGCCTGAGGAAACAACCCTGATGCGCCGCAAAGTCGCAGGCAACCTGCTCTGGCTGCTGGCCGACCGTGGCTTGCAAGTGGTCGTGGGCATCGGCGTGGTGGCCATGCTGGCGCGGGCGCTGGGCACCGAAGGGTTCGCGCATTTCCAGTATGCGCAGTCGCTGGTGTTTATTGCGGCGTCGATACCGTTGCTTTGTTCGGCGGAGGTGGTGGTGCCGCGGTTGGTGACGATGGCGACGCCAGAAGCGAAGCATACTCTGGTCGCACACGTGTTCGCCATTCGGCTGAGCGCGGGCATGGCCGGCTATGTGCTGATGTGCCTGTGGCTGGGGGCCACGCAGCAGCCCGCCGATACATGGATTCCCGCAGCAATCCTCGGAACGGCGGTCATGATGCGAGAACCGTTCGGGGTTGCCATCGCATGGATGCAGGCGCGCACCCACAACCGTCCCAATGTTGTCTTCAACTTGATTGCCCTCGCCGCCAAGGCCGGCCTGATCGTGATCCTGTATTTCGCCGGCATTGAACTCGTCCCGGCATACGCCGGTGCGTTTGCGATCGAGCCCTTGATCGCCTCAGTGCTGCTTACCTGGTATTACCTCTCTCGCGCCCCGAAAACGATCCCGAAGCACGACCCGGCCTTGACGCGTGAGCTGGTGTACGACGGTGCGTTGTTCTGGGTCAGCTTCATGCTGATGGTCGCCGCACGCCGCGCCGATCAGTTGATCCTTAAACCGGCCGTGCCGCTGGCCGAACTGGGGACATACGCGGCCACTATGCAAATACTCGACAACTTCACTACCCTCGCCACCATCCTCGCGGCAGGCGTAGCGCCGCTCTACGTATTTGCGCAGCAGTCTGGCATTGCGGCGCGCCGCAATGTCCTCCGCGTTGCTGCGGGCATGACCGTCCTTGGCGCAGCAGGCGCCATCATTCTGGCGCTCTGTGCGGAGCCAGTCGTCCACCTGCTTTACGGCAAGGCGTTCGGCGAAACCGCGGATCTGTTGCGGCTGGCTGCATTGGCATCAATCCTGGTGTTTGCGGATGTGGGACTGAGCCTGTTGCCCATATACCTGCGCCGGCCGCGCTGGGTGGCAATCAAGTGGGGACTGGTCCTTGCCACCACGGTGGCGGTCGACCTGGTGACAATCCCTCATCTTGGCGTCCGCGGCGCCGTGGCCGGATATGCGGCCGCCAATGCCGTCGCCGTGGTCTTTGGCCTGATCCTGATCCTTCGCGTCCGCGCCACCGCTATCAACGCGGCAATATCCGCCTGACCAGATCGGAATACCCCGAGACGGCCTTACTCTCCATTATTACCCGAGTTGAAACTGCGCTTACCGCGCAGCACGATTCGGCGGCCAACGCGCAGGCAGCGCCATGCATTACGCATCAGCAACAGATGAAGCCCGGTGACACCAAGGAATGAAAGAAATAGCACCTGCTCCGAGACCCCTTGCTTCCAGCAGTAAACGCCGACGAAACCCAGCAAGGCGTTGCTGACGAGGATGACCCAGACAATGGCATCCGGGCTCAGGCCAAGGCGAAGCAACACGTGGTGCAAATGAGTGCGGTCAGCAGAGAGCGGATTGCGTCGCTTCAATGCGCGACGAATGACCACCACCAGCAGATCGATCAGCACAAAACCCAGCACCCAGAGCATGACAACTGGCGGCACATGAAGGCCGTTGTTGTAAGTCGGCTGTGACAACTCCACCGCAAACCAGACGATGCCATATCCGAGCATCAGACTGCCGGCATCGCCGAGAAACACGCGCAACTTTCCCCGGAAGGGGTTGCGCATATTGAAGATCAGAAAGCCGAGAATAGCGCCGCAGAAAATCACGCATACGCGCTGCGCAGCGAGATTGCCCAACTCGCCGGCCAGATAGGCGTACCAGCCGAACACGATCAGCGAAAGCCCGCCCGCCAGGCCATCGAGTCCGTCGCTCATGTTCATGGCGTTGATGACGGCGACTACGGCAAAAAGCGTCAGCGGGATGGCCCAGTTTGCCAATTCGATCTCGCGCCGGCCAAAGATGTCGCCCAGCGACGTCAGATAGACGCCGCCCCATGACGTCATCAGGATCGCCGCAAAGATCTGTGCGCCCAGTTTGGCCACCGGAGACATGCCTTGCATGTCGTCGATCAGGCCGACAAAAGCCAGCAATGTCAGCCCTCCCAACAGCGCGACGTAGTAACCCTGGTTGCGCATGAACAGCAGGCAACCAGCCCAGACAGCCAGCGTTACGGCAATGCCGCCGACCAGCGGCACCGCTCCGTGGTGCCGCTTGCGGTTGTCGGGACGATCCAGCAGGCCGCCGACCATAGCGACTGGCCGCAGCAGCAGAACGCTCAGCGCGGAGACCAGGAAGGCAAAAGCTGGAACCCAAAAGAAATCGAACATGGAATCGTTCTAATAATGTTCAATTGCCGGCGGCGACATGGCGCAAGCGGAACCGCCAGTAGGCGGCGGACGTAAACAGCCGCATCATGCTTGCCATATGCCAGCGGAGGTAGCGAAGCCGGCGGTGGCTATCACGGCGGGCATCGTGCATCACTATGACATCATTGGCCAGATGGACACTGCCTCCATTCAGCCATGTGCGAAGGCAAACGTCCACATCCTCGCAATAAAGATGGTAGCGGTCGTCGAAGCCGCCCAGTCGCCGGAATAAGGTGGCATCAAAAAGTAGAAACATGCCGGCAGCCCAGTCCACCGGAACCGTCCCTTCGCCGGTGTAGTCCGGCGGCATCCGCTTGTTGGCTAACCGGGTCAGCGCCCGTCGCAGCAAGACCAATGGTCTCGGCACTTTCCGCGCACTGTCCTCGACCGCGCCGTCGTTGGCCACCACACGCGGCGCAACGACCCCCGGCCGTGCCAAGGCTTGCGCCAATAGCGCAGGAAAGGGATTCTCGATCAGCCGGACATCCGGATTAACGACGCAAAAATATGGCGTATCGCAAAAAGCAAAGGCCGCGTTGTGGTTCGCCCCGAAACCCTTAGGCTCGGCATTCTGGATATACCGGATGTCGAGATCGCCGAAAGTGTCGTCCGTGTTGCGGCGTTCGGGCAAGTTCTCCGTAACAACCACTTTCAGGGGGAGTTCATGGGCGATCGTAGACAACTGCCTGATCAGCGGACGCATCAGTTCGCCCTGGCCGTGGCTTACCAGGGAAACAGTCAACAGCTTAGCGGTTGCTTCCACGACCCGGCCTCGCATCCACCAACGCGCCACCGCGGCCCTTTACGCCGTCGATGATGCCTCGGGTCATCAATCGGATTCGCTTCAGCCGCGGCGACATGCCGAGGCCGAAGAACACCGCAAACTGCGACAGGCGGAACACATGGGTAATCCGCCATGCAAGACTCATCGGCGTCGTCAGCAGCATGCGCACGGTATTGCGGAACATGTAGTAATCGCGGGCAGGAGAATGCACGGGCACCTCGCGCCAGCGGCCCAGCCAGACCCGCACGACATGGTCGCCCAATGCATGCTCCAGCCGGGCGCGCGGAATTGCAAAGAGCCGCATGCCTCGCGCCTTTACGCGCAGGCACCATTCCGTGTCGACGTGGTCGATAAAATAGCCCTCGTTCATCATGCCGTAGCGTTCGAGCACCGAGATCGCGATCATGGTGCCGGAGGCAATCAGGAAATCGGCCTCGACATAAGGCTCCGAGGTCAGGGTGGCAAGCCGCTGCACGCGGCCGCGCACCATGCGCACCACCTTGGAGGTCGTGCCCGTGCGGCGGTCGTGCGCCACCGCGCCCACGGCGCCGACCTCGACGCCGGCCTCGCGCAGTTGCCGGTCGGCTTGCCGCAGCACGGTGACCATGCCGTCGGCCGGCACACTGTCGTGGTCCAGCAAGAGCACGTATTCGGCACCGGCGGCCTTTGCTGCTTCGATACCGCGGTTTTGGGCTGCGGCGATGCCGAGGTTGGTGCCTAGTGGCACGTACGTGATCAGGCATCGGGTTTCGAAAGGACGGCAGAGGGCTGGAACATCTACCGCTGTCGTACCATTGTCAACCACGATGATCCGGTCTACCTGAGCAGCGCAGCGGTCTAACAAGCGGGGCAACACCTCCCCGTCCGGGTTGTACGTGATAACGACCGCAGCAACCCCCCTGCCTTCGTGAAGCGGAACGACGGAGCTGCCCCCCCTAACATGCATGTCAGCCGCCATGCAAACCCCCGATAAAACCCCTCGCCCATCCACGGATGCGCAGCAGCTTCAGCGTTACCCGCAGGCGAGTCTTGGCGATCCAGCCGCCGATGCGGATTGCGACCGTGTCCGCGGCGATCACGCGTCGAGACAGTGTCGGCTTCGGGCTTTCGCGCGCAAATCGAAGCAACAAGTCGCGCCATTGCGCCGCGACCGTCGTCTGAGCGTACTTTTCCCGGACGTCCTCGTACGCCGCATCGGCAATGCGATCACGCAGATCATGGTCGCGCACGAGGAGCGCGATTGCCTCATACCACGCCTCTGCATCCATGGGGATTAGCAGACCATTCTCTCCGTGCCGGACAGAGTCCCGATATGGCGGAGAGTCCGAGTAAATGCCGGCGACATGCAGAGCGCCATATTCGCGATATTTGTTGTTAGTTTTGTATAGATTCGATTCGGAGTCAGCCATCGGCGCAAGCCCGATGTCGAGCGAACACTCATTCTTCAATCGAATAAAGTCCTCGTAGCTATCGACATGCCGAAAGAAGTGCACGCGACTGGAGTTTCGCAAAACGGGGGGGCAGTAGCCGAAGAAGTAAAACTGAACTTCACTGAAGTCGGCAAGAATTCGTTCGAGTGCGGGTATGATTTCAACAAAGTCCCCCTCACGCGTCACACTACCGGCAAAACCAATACGCATCTCAAGCGGGTGTGGCAGGCGCGAGCAATTCTCAGCGAGAATGCTGAAATCAAAAGGCGCCCGCAGCACGCTCACTTTCGCACCAAAGCGATCTCGAAGGTAAGCACCCAGCAAGGGTGAATTGACAATAACGGTATGCGCGTGGCGCACTGCCAGTTCTAGAGTCGCCCTCACCTCAGGAGCTTGGTAGTACTGGGCAAGCGGAGTATCGCCCTTGAGCTCCCAGAAATTGTCATCAACGTAATAAAGGAAAGGGATATCACGGCGGATCATCCATTTCAGCATCTGATGTCCACCCGGATCTCCGACCCGGATAAGCAGAGGTAAGGCGTGCGCTGCAAGCTGAGCCGGCACAAATTCAGGCACGAACATTTGCTGAACACTTCCATTCGTGCCAATAGCCTCACGCACGAGGCGCCCAACGATGTGCGTGGTCGGAATTTCGCCTTCGATCACGAGTTTCACAGCGATGGCACCATCGACGAGCTTTGGCGCCATCCCGGTGCATCCGACGTCCATCCGCCTTGCGCTTACTTCCTTTGCCATTGATTAAGCTATAACAAATTCCGCAAAAGGCGTGGCTGCGGAAAATCGCAGTCCAAGCAGGCGGCGGTTGATAAACTCGTACACGTAAACTGGGCTGTGCGAGCGGCAAAAAACGCGAAAACGCCACGGCCTATCTGCGGTCACAGGAATGTCGTTGAAGCTGAACTCCACCGGCCGGGACAGATCCAACGTAGCTAAATCATGCCCAACCTGTGCGACGATCGCATCGTTAGGCGCCACCACTTCCACTCCGACGATTCCTTGTTTCAGCCAGTCAACAGCTAGAGCAAATGACACTCCTCGGAGCTTTCCTGCAGGAAGGTCCACTTTGTACTCTCGAAAAGGCAGTTCATGGAGCGTGTCGCTCAATTCCAACGAGGAAAAAGGCTTACGCCACCCAGCCGCCTCGCTCGCCTTGCAAAGGGGGAGGAACTCTGGCGCGCACGAATTCCACAGATCGGTTGAGCCGCGAAGTAGTCGATGCCGCCACGAATATCGCTGCATTTTGCGAAAACGCGCCAACTGACTAGCATCCCCAAGACTTCCAAGCGCGGCGATCGTCCCGCTACCGAATTGCCCCGCTGTCATGCGCTGCCTGACGGCGAGAGCATGCAAACGGCGCTGCTGTTCCATCCAATCTGGCTCGCCGCCGTGCCGCTCAAAAATGGCGTCTAGAACCTGACCGTTCTGAACCCCTGAGAAGTGCGTCTTGCAATACACCGCGTTCCCAACCTTTAGGGCTTCATTGTCAATCTTTCCACTAAACAGAGTCTTAAATGCCTCGTACCAGCGCGAAGTCAAAAATGGGTCTTTGACAATAAATGCTATTTGATCGTCGGCGATGTCACGATATGGCTCGGTATCCGGCAAGACCGCAACTGCGCTCAACAGGTTCGCCGTGAGCAGCACATTTCTTGTCTTATAGCGGTTGTTTTCAGTATCGCTCGGCGCGTGAACTACGAAATGTGGCCCGTATCGCCCATATCGCCGAATTGCAAAGGCATAACCGGGATCAAAGGGAAGAAGCGTTACACGAAAATTCTCATGGCCTACTGTGTCTTCCACCACATCGCCATCGGTCTCTGTGGTAACGAAGTGGATAGGCATCCCTTCTCTCGCCACCTTTTGCAGAGCTGGGACTACAGCATCCCAAAGGCCCTTGTGCCGATGAGATCCACCGGCGAAGGCAACGACAATCTCGTCGTCACGCGGATCGTGCTTTTGAGATCCGACCAATGTGGATTGATTCACGCATGCCGGAGGAAAGTACAACAAATTTTCATGAATCAGGCGATCAGAAAAATACTTAACTAGCTCTTGAGATGTAAGGAAGACACCTGCAAAAGATCTAAGTGACGAGCGTAATGCACGGGACGAAAAGTCCTCCCCGGGAATCTTTATGTCGTTTCGCTCTGTCAGCAGAGGAAAATTGTCATCCAGATAGTAGTAGACCGGGATGTCCATCGCCTTCGCCGCGTCAATCCAGGTCTGAAATGCACGCAATCGGCGGATGAAGATCACGCATGTAGCACGAGCCATCTCTTCTATACCGAAGACCCCACTCGTGCTAATAACACGAACGCGCTGTGCATATTTCTGGGGAAGCATATCGAAGCAGAGCGTCGTGGATGCGTCATAATCGGTGTTCACCACCAGCGCATAACCTTCGCCGCTCCGCCCTTCGACCGTCTCCTCGATCCAGCCGCGTTGCAATGCGTGTCTGTATCCCACCGTTTCACATACGGTTCGTGTACTCTCCCCATGGGCTGGATTTGCCACGAGAATTTCGTATTCAGGAAATGCAGAAGGCCTGAGCTGCTCATTGCGCGCAGTACGCATCCATTCCTCGGCCGCCCAAGAATCCAACCGATATGTACTGCCTAAGCTGTCTGTTGTCGACGGTCCTTCTACCAGGGCCACTGCTACGTCCACGAACCGCAGTTCGTACCGGTCAGCCACACGCCTCCAGAGATCCCAGTCGCATACACGCGCCATGATGACGTGAGGGTCGTAGAACCCTACGTCTTCGATAACGTGTCGAGGAAGCAATACCCCATTGTTGGGTACGAAGTTCCCTCCTCGCAACGCACCCTGCGATTTACCTCCACCCAACCTTCCTGTGGTTGACTCCCCTGTCGACGGATCCCGGATAGTCCATTCGACATAGCCGTAACAAACCGCGCCCTCATATTCTTCGGACTGCTCCAGCAAATCCTCAAGCGCGTTCGGATAAAAATAGTCGTCGTCGAAGGCAAACGCAATCATATCGGAGCGGGCTCGCATGTACGCCTCATACTCCGAAATTGCGGGAAGCCCAATATTTTTTTGATGACGCAGGCAGCTCACACGGCCGTCCCGACGCATGAACTCGGCAATCTGGTCAGATGTGCCATCCGTACTAGCGTCATCAACAATAATCAGTTCCAGATCCGTTAAACTCTGGTCAAGCACAGCCTGTACTGCCCGGCGAAACATCCCGCTTTTCCCACGGCGGTATGTCGGCAGAATTACAGAGACCTTTGGCTTGACGTGCTCGACATACTGTGAGCCAGGCATCCAGATGGTATCCCTGACAAGTTCTTTGACTTTCATTTGCTATTCCCTAACGCAAAGACCGAATTGTCGGAGCCCATGTTTCGGGGCCTTCTCTTTATATAGTCGTCGAACTCGGCTGGGTATCGGCGGCAGTCACGCCGCCAAACCCCCGCCCCTACCGCACTGGATGTGCCGTATACTCCGCGAGAACGTCCTTAACGTGCCCGTCCATTGCAATCTCGCCTTTCCTCAGCCAGATCGCGCGCTCGCAGAAATCTTCGACGAGGGGAAGCGAGTGGCTTGAAAAGACGAGGATCTTTCCCTGCTCCATAAATTCATACATGCGGCGCTTCGCCTTTTCAGCAAAGACGAGGTCACCGGCACCCATCACCTCGTCCAACAGCAGGATTTCAGGGTTGATTGCCGTCGAGACGGAAAAGGCCAGCCGGATGAACATCCCCGCCGAGTATGTCTTCACGGGATAGTCGAGGAAATGTCCGAGCTCGGAAAACTCGGCGATGCTATGAATACGTTCCTCGACCTCGTCCGGCGTCAGACCTAGCAACATCGCTCTGATGCGGATGTTGTCCCAGCCGGTCTGCGTCATTTCGAAGCCAGTCGCAAGTTCAAACATCGGCGATACATGACCCACAATTTCCGTTTCACCTGCGGTCGGAGGGTAAATACCCGCCATCACCTTCAGGATCGTACTCTTGCCAGCGCCATTCAAACCCACAAGCCCAACGCGCTCGCCATGCTTGATTTCCAGGTTGATACCTTTTAGGGCATCGACATATTCGCGGCTGCCGTTCGTCTGACCACGCAGCAAATTCAAGACCGTGCCTTTTAGGCTGTCCTGACGCATCGACACGTCAAAACGCACGCGCACATCGCGCAGACTGATCTTTAGCTCAGAGGTCATAGAACATACACAATGCGATGAGACATGCGCTTCATCACTGCGAACGCAGCGATACCAATCAGGACGGCGTAGCCGACGGCAACCATCCAAACTTCCTCCGGAGGCGACGCGTTATTGAGCAGCGGGTACCTAACGATCTCGATCAGGTAATACAGCGGATTGTATTGATAGATGAAGCCGAGACCGCGGTCCTTGAGCATGGTGACGGTGTACATCACAGGTGTGACGTAGAAGCCAATCTGGATCAAACCGCTCAGAAGATGCGGCAGATCGCGGAACCTTGCGCCAAGGTGAGCAACGATCACCAGGTGGAAGAAATTAATAACGATGAACAGCAGGAAGCCGGGCAAGAACCACAGCGCACCGAGATCGAATTTCCGCCCATAGGCCAGGGCCACTGCAAAGAAAACCAGCATGCCGACGCAGAACACCACCAGGTAGGGCACCATAGCCCGATACAGGTAGGTGACTTTCGGGAAGGAAAACTGCTTGATATAACCCTCGGCATTGACGAAGGCGGAACCGCCCTCCGTCAAAGCCGAAGTCATGAATGCCCAAATGGCCAAGCCAAGTGTCAGAAACGGTAGAAACTCTTCCATCGGCTGATGGAAGAGCTTCCCGAAGATAATGCCCACCGCCGCCATCGTGGCCGACAGGTTGATCAGTATCCAGAGCGGTCCCAGCACCGAATTCCGAAACCGCCCCTTGACGTCTTGCACTCCCATATGGAGCCACACACGCCACAGTTTGGCTGCAGCAGCATACTCCGTCAGCGGATGCTTGCGGCTGCTGTTATAGACTGTCATCTAGTACACGCTCCATTGCGACCCGCCCATCCTGACGACCTGTTTCCACGAAGCCCAGCTTCTCGTAAATGCGAGCAGCATGGAGATTCGATTCCAGCACCTCTAGGTAAGCCTTGGACAAACCAAGCTTGTCGCGCGCGAACACCAGCAGCGCCTCGATCGCACGGCGCATCTTCCCTTGCCCGGCTGCCTCCGGCGACACGACAAAGCGGCCGATCTCGGCGCGGCCGGTCGACCCGTTCACGTCGTAGATCGCAACCTGCCCAACCAGCGCGCCGGTCTCCGGGTCCTGCACTACGAAGACAAAATCGTCGGGCTTCTCGGAATACTTTCGAAACCAGCCCTGATGGCTCTCCAGGGTCAGAAGGTCGGAAAAAATGAATTGCTGCCTGACGCCCTCGCGGTTCCGCCAGGCCAGCGTCAACGGAAGGTCTTCCGTCGCAAGGGGGCGCAGACGCACCCCCTTGGCTTCGAATGGCTCGAAGATGGGCTTCATGCAGCGTACTTGCGAACCAGTTCGCAGACGAATTCGACGTCATTGCGGCTGATACCCATGTGCATAGGCAGGGACAGCACTTCGTTGCTGGCCGCGTGTGCGCGCGGGCACTTGCCCTTGCCGCTGGCGTACATCCGGTATTCGGTATTGTCGCGGTAGTGGACGCCCGGATAAACCTCATGCTCGTGCAGCGCCAGCATGAGTTCGTCACGATTCTTCACACGGATCTGGAACAGGTGGCGCGACGAATCACAGCCTTCGGTAATCGTCGTCAGGCGGATATTGTCATGGCCAGACAGCAGTTCCTCATACCAGTTTGCCAGTTGACGGCGGTAGGCGTTGTCGTTGTCCAGATACTTCAGCTGGACCAGGCCGATCGCTGCCATGATCGAGTTGCCGTGGTACTTATAGCCAACCTCTTCCACGTCGTACATCCACTTGTATGCGCCCTGCGTCGTGGTACGTGCAAACGTGTCCTTGTTGATGCCCAGCCACGTCATTTTGCGCACGCGCTCGTCATCTTCGGCTTCCTGGAAGCAGATCATGCCCGAGTCGGCGGTCGGCAGGTTCTTCACGGCCTGGAAGCTGAACACGGTCACATCGGCATCGTGGCCTACGTGGCGACCGTGATAGCGGGTACCGGACATGTGAGCCGCGTCGAGCACCAGCTTGATGCCCTTTTCCTTGCACAGCGCGACCACCTTGTCGTACTGGCCGACATTGCCACCCAGGCCGACAAAGATCACGGCACGGGTGCGGTCCGTGATGCGCTCGGCGATGCTGTCCGGATCCAGGCACAGCGAGTCGTCGACATCGGCGAAGACCGGCGTCAGCCCGGAATACAAGATGGCGTGGTTGGTGGAAACAAAGGTCAGTGGCGTGGTAATGACCTCATCGCCGTCCGCCCAGCCATACTTGGTCTTGAAAAGTTCGAAGGCAAGATGCAGGCCAACGGTATTGGAGCCGAGGAAATGCGCGTACGGCAGCCCGGTGTAGGACTTCCAGGCTTCCTCCATTGCGTTGGTCTTGAAGCCGAGCCCGGTCCAGCCTTTTTCCAGGCATTCCTGGATTTCTTTCAGGCATTCTTGGACACGGAAATTGGGTACGAACAATTGGATTGCCATTTTTTTCTCCCAGGAATTCAGATATCTATTTAATCACTCAAACAATTCAGCAACTGCGAAAGCCGGCGCGTCTTCATCTTTCTTCGAAAGTACTGGCGCTCCGTCGAGTGGCCAGTGGATAGCCAGTGCCGGGTCGTCCCAGCGCAGCGATCGCTCGAACTGCGGGGCATAGTAGTCGGTGGTCTTGTAGAGGAACTCTGCGCTCTCCGACAGCACCACAAAGCCATGCGCAAAGCCTTCGGGCACCCACAGCTGGCGCTTGTTCTCAGCCGAGAGCTCGACACCAACCCACTTGCCGAAATTCGGCGAGCTGCGGCGGATATCCACTGCCACGTCGAACACGGTACCCGCTACGACGCGCACCAGCTTGCCTTGGGGCTGCTGGATCTGGTAGTGCAAGCCACGGAGTACATTCTGCGCGGAGCGAGAATGATTGTCCTGTACGAAGTCGCGCTTCAGTCCCGTGGCATCCTCGAACTGGCGCGCATTGAAGCTTTCAAAGAAAAAGCCCCTGTCGTCGCCAAAAACCTTGGGTTCGAGGATAAGCACCTCGGGCAAAGCTGTCTTGACAATATTCATGCTCATGCAATCGACTCCTTCAATACCTGCTGGAGGTACTGGCCATAACCGTTCTTTGCCAATTCCGACGCAATCTTCTGCATCGTATCCGCCGAAATCCATTGATTGCGGAAAGCAATCTCTTCCGGACATGCCACCATCAGCCCCTGCCGCTTCTGCAGTGTCGCGATGAATGTCGCGGCCTCCTGCAGCGAATCGTGAGTACCGGTGTCCAGCCAAGCATAGCCGCGCCCCATGATCTCGACTTCCAGTTGGGCGGCTTCGAGGTAGCGCTTGTTCACATCCGTGATTTCAAGTTCGCCACGGGCCGACGGCTTGATATCTGCCGCAATGTCGCAGACCTGATTGTCGTAGAAATACAGGCCCGTCACGGCATAGTTGGAGCGAGGCTGCGCCGGCTTCTCTTCCAGCGACAAGGCACGGAAATTCGCATCGAATTCGACCACCCCATAACGCTCGGGGTCGTGCACATGATAGGCAAAGACGGTGGCGCCCGCCTCACGCGACGCGGCGCGCTGCAGTTGCTTGGCCAGATCGTGACCGTGAAAAATGTTATCGCCGAGAATCAGCGCTGAGGGATCAGAACCGACGAACGACTTGCCGATAACAAAAGCCTGGGCCAGCCCATCCGGGGAGGGTTGCACCGCATATTCGAGGTTCAGGCCCCACTGACTGCCATCACCCAGCATCTCGGTAAAGCGGGGAGTGTCCTGCGGCGTCGAAATCACCAGGATGTCACGAATACCTGCGAGCATAAGCGTGCTCAGCGGGTAATAAATCATCGGTTTGTCGTAAACGGGAAGCAGCTGCTTGGACACCGATCGCGTGATGGGATACAGACGGGTGCCGGAGCCACCAGCCAGAATTATGCCTTTACGTTTCATGTCTACTCTTTGGAGGTCTTGCAAGCATCTGTTACCAGTGCGAACTCCGCAATATCGATGAATTCGCGTAGGGTACGCTCCACGTCACGGTGCCATTGTGGAAGCGCAATACCCAAGCCATCCCTCAACTTTGACGTATCGAGACGAGAGTTTGCCGGCCGGGGGGCAGGGCTACCGTATTCCTCTGCAGTGATCGCGCGAATATTGTCCGCGCTAAGTGACAGAGGTACGCCATTGTCGGCGAGATACCGCACGATCAATTTAGCGTACTCGCACCAGTTGGTCTCGCCCAGCGCAGCCAGGTGATAAACCCCTGGAACGAACTCCTGCTCGGTCCGGTTCAGGTACCGGCCCACGGCAACAGCGGTAATGTCCGCAACCAGTGAGGCCGGAGTGGGGGCACCCCACTGGTCAGACACCACGCTCAGCGATTCGCGAGTCGTAGCGGCACGAACGATGCTCTTCAGGAAATTGCCGCCATGCAAGCCGTAAACCCAGCTCGTACGGAAAATCAGGTGGTTTGCCGTCGAAGCCTGGACCATTCGCTCGCCGCCAAGCTTCGACTTGCCATAAGCGGACAACGGATTGGGAGCGTCGGTCTCGACATAGGCACCCGCCTTCTCGCCGTCGAACACGTAGTCAGTGGAATAATGCACGACCAGCGCGCCCAGTTGCGCGGCTTCCTCTGCCAGAATCCCCGGCGCGACCACATTGACAGCATTGGCCAGGTCGATCTCGCGCTCCGCGAGGTCGACGGCGGTGTAGGCCGCGGCATTGACAATGATGTCCGGGCGGGCTGCCTGGACGGCACCGCGCACGCTGTCGGCATCGGTCAGATCGCATTGGCGGCGGTCCATCGCCACCACGGTTCCGTGCAGGGCCAGGCTGCGTGTCAGCTCGAATCCCAGCTGACCATTGGCGCCAATCAGCAGGATCCTTGGAAACATGCCGAACTCAAGCGGCATATTGCTTCGCCACCCAGTTCCGATATTCCCCCGACATCACGTCCTGCACCCACGCCTGGTTGTCCAGGTACCACTGGACCGTCTTGCGCAGACCGCTTTCAAAAGTCTCGGCCGGCTTCCAGCCCAGTTCGCGTTCCAACTTGCGCGCATCGATCGCATAGCGGCGATCATGACCGGGGCGATCCTTGACGAAGGTGATCTGGTCGCGGTAAGAGCCGGTGGCCTTGGGCGACAGTTCATCGAGCAGGTCGCACAGCGTGTGCACGACGTCGAGATTCGTCTTCTCGTTCCAGCCGCCCACGTTATAGGTTTCGCCCAGGCGGCCGCGTGCCAGCACCTCGCGGATGGCCGAGCAGTGGTCGCGCACGTACAGCCAGTCACGCACGTTCAGCCCATCGCCGTAAATCGGCAGCGGCTTGCCTGCCATTGCATTGGCGATGATCAGCGGGATCAGCTTCTCGGGGAAATGATACGGACCGTAGTTGTTCGAGCAGTTCGTCGTCAGAACCGGCAAGCCATAGGTATGGTGATACGCGCGCACGAGGTGATCCGATGCGGCCTTGGAGGCCGAGTACGGGCTGTTAGGCGCGTAGGCGGTCGTTTCCGAGAACTGCGGGTCGGTTTCGCTCAGCGAGCCGAACACCTCGTCGGTCGACACATGGAGGAAGCGGAATTCGGATTTGGCCGGTTCCTGCAGGCCGCTCCAGTAGGCGCGCGCGGCCTCCAGCAGCGTAAACGTGCCAACGATATTGGTCTGGATGAACTCACCGGGCCCATGGATGGAGCGGTCAACGTGGCTCTCGGCGGCAAAGTGCAGCACGGCGCGCGGCTTGTAGGTGGCGAAGAGCTGATCCAGTGCGGCACGGTCGCAAATATCGGTTTGCGAAAACACGTGGCGGGGGTCGTCCTCGACCGATGCGAGGGTCTTTCGATTGCCCGCATAGGTGAGCTTGTCGACGTTCACCACTCCATCGGCGGACTTGTCGCTCAACCAAGCGAGAACGAAATTGGCGCCAATGAAACCGGCGCCCCCAGTGACCAAAATATGGGACAAAACTTGCTCCTTGCCTCGATATGTTTCGATGACCCGACAAAAGCCGAGCGCCCACCTTGTCCTCTTCCGGGACGGCGGGGCGTTAAGTGCCTGCAGAAGTGGCGGTATTCTATCTGACTGAATGCCCCAGCTTACGGGCTGCCTCCCACTTTTTGTAGCCTCATGTAACCGTGCCACGGTATATCGGTCACAAAACTACAAATAGAAGCGAATTTGTTCTGACAGGACCAGATGCCCAACAATAAAGTTACATATTCATCACTTCACGCCATCGGTGACCTGCAAGGTTGCGCGCCGTCCCTGGACGCCTTGCTGGCCCACCTGCCGGCGCAGCCAGCGGTGCGCCTGGTCGGCGATCTCGTCAACCGAGGCCCCGGTTCCCTCCAGACCCTGCGCACTATCCGCGCCATGGGCTCTCGCGCGGAAACCGTGCTCGGCAACCACGACATCCACCTTCTCGCCGTCGCCTCCGGTGTCCGCAAGAAAGGCCGCCACGACACCCTCGACGACATCCTCGCCGCTCCCGACCGTGACGACCTGCTCACCTGGCTGCGCCACCGCCCCCTGGCCGTGCTGGAAAACAACTTCCTGCTGGTCCACGCCGGTGTGCTGCCGCAGTGGACCGCAGCCCAGGTGATCGACCTTGCCCGTGAAGTCGAAGAACAGCTGCAGGGTCCCAACTGGCAGGGTTTCCTCGCCGACATCTTCGGCAACACCCCGGACCGCTGGCACGACGGCCTGCGCGGCATCGACCGTCTCCGCGTGGTGGTAAATGCCCTCACCCGCCTGCGCTATTGCACAATCGACGGGGTGATGGACTTCAAGACCAAGGATGGCCCGGGCAAGGCGCCGGAAGGGTTCATGCCCTGGTTCGACGTACCGGGGCGGCGCACCGAGGCGGTGACGGTGGTTTGCGGGCACTGGTCGACGCTGGGCCTGGTCATGCGGCCAAACCTGATGGCGCTGGATACGGGTTGCGTCTGGGGTGGCAAGCTGACAGCGGCGCGCCTGGCGCAGAACCCGGCCGAGCGGACCGTGATCCAGGTGGATTGCCCGCAATATTGCGATCCGCTGGCGTGACCCGCTATCCCGCGTTGGCGGGGACGACAGGGCGGCTAGCCGATGGCAGCGGACGCCGGTTGCGCCGCGCCGCCCGGTTCTGAGGGCTGATTCAGCCGTTGCGCTGCCGTGGCGGCATGCTCCGCGGCGCCCTGGCTGAGATGGGCGACGACTTCCCTGGCGGAAGCCGCCAGTTCGCGACGGTCGCCCGAGGCCGGCACCAACGCGGGCCCGAGCACCAGCCGCGCCTTGATCGGCGGCGCGCGCAAGACCGCCTCCAGCGATCGCAGCAGCGTGGTGTCGCCGATATAGGCGGCGGCCAGCGTCGGCTGGCCGGTGGCGGCATCGAGGTAGTTCAGGCCCAGCGGCTGCACCGGCAGCCCGCCCGAAATCGGCGCCTGCATCAGGTTGGCATGGAACGGCAGCACGCTGGTCCCGTCCGTGGTCGTCCCTTCCGGAAACACCCCGACCAGGTCGCCCTGCAGCATCACATCCGTAATGTCATGCAGCACGCGATGCGCGTCCCGCTTGCGCGCGCGCTCGATGAAGATGGTGCCGGTCTTGTCGCACAGCCAGCCGATCAGCGGCCAACTGCGGATCTCGGACTTGGCGACGAAGCGCACCGGCTGCCAGCTGTGGATGACGTAGATGTCCAGCCACGAGATGTGGTTGGACACCACCATCGCCCCCTGGCGCGCCGCGCCGGTGTGCGCGGCGCCAGTGGCGTCGACTACCTCCACTTCGACCCCGCAGATCCGCAGCAGCCGCCTCGACCAGCGCCGGATATGCCATGCGCGCGAGCGCACGCCCAGCCACGGGAACAGCAAGGCGCAGGTCAGCAAGCCGCGCAGCAGGTGCAGGACCAGTGCGGTCTTGCGCAGCCAGATCATGCCTGCGCGTGGTTGCCGTAGACGACTTGCCCGCCGACAAGAGTCATGCGGACCTTGCCTTCCATTTCGTAGCCGAGCCACGGCGAGTTCTTGCCCTGGCTCTTGAGGGAGCGGCGCTCGACCTTCCACACTTGCTTCGGATCGAACACGCACACGTCGGCGGCGCTGCCGACGGCGAGGGTGCCGGCCTTGAGGCCGATCACGCGGGCGGGTTCGGCGGTGATGCGGGCCAGCGCCTGCGCCAGCGGGACCTTGTGCTCGCTGGCCCAGCGCAGGGTCAGCGGCAGCAGCAGTTCCAGGCCGGTTGCGCCCGGCGAGGCCTCGGCGAAGGGCAGCAGCTTTTCGTCGTCGTCAACCGGCGTGTGGTCCGAGCACAGCGCGTCGATGGTGCCGTCGGCGAGCGCGGCGACGATGGCGTCGCGGTCGCGCGGGCTGCGCAGCGGCGGCGAGAAGCGCATCTGCGAGTTGAAGTAGCCGATATCCATGTCGGTCAGCGAGACGTGGTGGATATTGACGTCGCAGGTCACTTTCAGGCCTTCCCGCTTGGCCTGGCGCACCAGTTCCAGCCCGGCGGCGGACGACAGCCGGCACAGGTGGACGCGGGCGCCGGTGCTGCGCATCAGCTCGAAGATGGTGTGCAGGCGCACGGTCTCGGCGATCACCGACACGCCCGACAGGCCCAGGCGCGAAGCCACCGCGCCGCTGGCGGCGACGCCGCCGCCGAGGAACGGGTCTTCCGGACGCAGCCACACGGTGAAGCCGAAGGTCTGCGCGTATTGCAGCGCGCGCAGCAGCACCTGGGTGTTGCGCACCGGCGCCTCGGCCTGGCTGAAGCCGACGCAGCCGGCCTCGGTCAGTTGGCCCATCTCGGTCAGGGTCTCGCCCTTCAGGCCCAGCGTCAGCGCGCCGAGCGGGTAGACGTGGGTCTGGTTCAGCGTGCGTGCGCGGAACTTCAGCATTTCGACCAGGCCGGGCTCGTCGAGCACCGGGTCGGTGTCGGGTGGGCAGACCAGGCTGGTCACGCCGCCGGCGGTAGCGGCCGCGACCTCGGATTCGAGCGTGGCCTTGTATTCGTAGCCGGGCTCGCGCAGGCGCGCGGACAGGTCGACCAGGCCCGGGCACACGATCAGCCCTTTGGCGTCGATGACCTTGTTGGCGGTGAAGTCCGCCGGGGCGCTGCCGACGCCGACGATCTTGCCGGCGGCGATATAGAGGTCCTGCGCGGCGTCGGTGTTACTGGCCGGATCGATCAGGCGGCCGCCCTGGATGTGAATCTTCATAGCTTGGCTTGTCGTGTCGCTGGGCTGGTTCGGTGTGTTCTGGCTGGCGTTCGGGGTCAAGCTGTCCGGCATCAGTCGTTGTTCCCGGCGACGATGCCCATCACCGCCATGCGTACGGCGATGCCGAAGGTCACCTGGTTCAGGATCACGGACTGCGGGCCGTCGGCCACGGCGGAGTCGATCTCGACGCCGCGGTTCATCGGGCCCGGGTGCATCACGATGGCGTCGGGCCTGGCCAGCGCCAGGCGCTCCGGCGTGAGGCCGTAGGCCTTGAAGTACTCTTGCGCCGAGGGCAGCAGCGCGCCGCTCATGCGTTCGTTCTGCAGCCGCAGCATGATGACCACGTCGACGCCCTTGAGGCCCTCTTCCATGCTGTGGAACACGCGCACGCCCATCTGCTCCAGCCCGGACGGCAGCAGCGTGCGCGGGCCGATGGCGCGCACTTCGGGCACGCCCAGCGTGGTCAGCGCGTGGATGTCGGAACGCGCCACGCGCGAGTGCAGGATGTCGCCGACGATGGCCACCGTCAGGTTGGTGAAGTCCTTCTTGAAATGCCGGATGGTGTACATGTCCAGCAGGCCTTGCGTCGGGTGCGCATGGCGGCCGTCGCCGGCGTTGATCACGTGCACGTGCGGGGCGACGTGCTCGGCGATCAGGTAGGGCGCGCCCGAGCTGGCATGGCGCACCACGAACATGTCGGCGGACATCGCCGACAGGTTGTTGATGGTGTCCAGCAGCGACTCGCCCTTGCTGGTCGACGAGGCGTTGATGTTCAGGTTCAGCACGTCCGCCGACAGCCGCTTGGCGGCTATCTCGAAGGTGGTGCGGGTGCGGGTGGAGTTCTCGAAGAACAGGTTGAACACGCTCTTGCCGCGCAGCAGCGGCACCTTCTTGACATCGCGGTCGGAGTCGGACAGCGAGACAAACTGGCTGGCGGTGTCGAGGATGTGCGTGATCATGTCACGCGACAACCCCTCGATCGACAGCAGGTGCTTCAGTTCGCCGTTCTTGGTGAGCTGCGGGTTGCGGAACGTCTTGGTCATGGCTGGTCGGGCGCGGGCAAAAAACGGGAGGTGGTCTGGTCTCGGGGCAGGCTTTCGGGCTTTCCGGCGTTCGGGCGCGCCGGGCACCCTCGGTGCCGGTTCAGCCGGTGGCGGAATCGGTGGGTTCGGTGGCGAAGGCGAATTGCGCGGCCGCGCCTTCGCCCTGGCGCGACAGCACCAGGGTCGTGCCGGGCGGCAGCGCCATCTCGGCCGCGCACAGGTCGGCGGCGATCGGCAGCTGGCGCCCGCCGCGGTCGACCAGCACGCCCAGCGCCACGCGCGCGGGGCGGCCGTAGTCGAACAGCTCGTTGACGGCGGCGCGGATGGTGCGGCCGGTGGCCAGCACGTCGTCGATCAGCAGGATGTTGCGCTCGTCCACGGCAAACGGCAGCGTGGTCGGCTGGGCCTGGCTGTGCAGGCCCTTCTTGGCATAGTCGTCGCGATGGAAGGCGACGTTGATCACGCCGTGCTCGGGCAGTTGCAGGTCCGCCGCCAGCCGCGCGGCAATCCAGGCCCCGCCGGAATGGATGCCGGCCACCGACCAGCGCGCGCGCTCGGCCTCGGGGATCAGCGCCTGCGCCTGGTCCAGCAGCTTGCGATACAGCGACTCGGCGTCGGGAACGGAAATCTGCGTCATAGCGGGAATTGGTCGAAATACTGTTGCAGGATGATGCGCGCGGCCTCGGCATCGAGTTCGCCGCGGCGGGCGCCGGCCATCGACGCGGCGCGCGAGGTATAGCGCTCGTCGACCCACT
Organism: Cupriavidus sp. WGlv3; assembly: GCF_023952475.1. GTDB lineage: Bacteria > Pseudomonadota > Gammaproteobacteria > Burkholderiales > Burkholderiaceae > Cupriavidus > Cupriavidus phytorum. Next base: position 237,599 of record NZ_JALHRX010000003.1, on the reverse strand, counting down.
CCACCGGCAGGCCGAAGCGGCCGTTGAGCTGGTTGCCGAAGCGCCGCGCCAGCTTCATCGACGGCTGCTCGCCGCCTTCGGGGTTGACCGGCATGCCGACGATCAGCTGCACCGGGTTCCACTCCTGGATCAGCGCGGCCACGGCCTCGAAGCGGCCCTCGACGGTGATATTGGGAAGGATGGTCAGGGCACGCGCCTCGCGCGTGATGAAGTTGCCCAGCGCAACGCCGATCTTTTTTTCGCCGTAGTCGAATGCCAGGACCGTGCCGTCGCGGGGCAGTTCACGCCCCACGGCATCAGGCATGCCCGGCCTCGCCGGACAGCATGGTGAAGTCGATGCCCAGCAGCCGGATGGCGGCGGCAAAGCGCTCGTCGGGCGGCACGCTGAAGATGATCTCGGGATCGGCCTGGACCGTGAGCCAGCCGTTGCGGCTGAGTTCTTCCTCCAGCTGGCCGGCGCCCCAGCCGGAATATCCCAGCGTCAGCAGGAAGCGGTGCGGGCCGCTGCCGTTGGCCACGGCCTCGAGCACGTCCTTGGAGGTGGTCATCTCCAGCCCGCCGGGCACGGCCAGCGACGAGACATAGACGCCGACCGGGTCGTGCAGCACGAAGCCGCGCTCGGTCTGCACCGGGCCGCCGAAGTAGACCGGCTGGTGCGCCACGGGCTGGATCTCGAGCTTGAGGTCGATCTTGTCGAACAGCGTGGCCATGTCGATGTCGATGGGCCGGTTGATCACCAGCCCGAGCGCGCCACGCTCGTTGTGTTCGCAGATGTAGACGACGGAACCCGAAAAGGTCGGATCGGCCATGCCAGGCATGGCAATCAGGAACTGATTGGTCAGATTGATGGGTGCTTCGGGCTTCGCCATGCCTTGCATTTTATCAAATCGCCGGGGGTCTTCCGGAAAAGATTGGCGGGCGCTCCAGTGCAGCAAGCGGCGCGCCAGTGGCTGAATGCCGTTCAGTTAACCACCGTCGTTCCCGCGCAGGCGGGAACCCAGCGTCTTCAAAAGTCACTGGATTCCCGCCTGCGCGGGAATGACGGTGGTGTTTGATACCTTGATGGCTCATTCCTTGCCGGTCAGCGCGGCCAGTTCCTCGGCCGTCAGCCAGCGCCACTCGCCCTCAGCCAGCGCGGGGTCCAGCTTCAGGCTGCCGATGGCGCTGCGATGCAGCGCGTCGACGTGGTTGCCCGCGGCCGCGACCATGCGCTTGACCTGATGGTACTTGCCTTGCACCAGCGTCAGCCGCAGGCTGCGTTCGCCGGTGATCTCGCAGGCTTCCGCCGCGATCGGCGCCGGTTCGTCCAGCAGCTGAACGCCGCTGCGCAGCGCCTCGGCCTGCTCGGGCGTGACCGGCTCGGCGGTGGTCACTTCATAGACCTTGGGCACCTTGCGCTTGGGCGAGGTCTGGGCGTGGATGAACTGGCCATCGTCGGTCAGCAGCAGCAGGCCGGTGGTGTCGTGGTCGAGCCGCCCCACCGCCTGCACCTCGCGCTGGCGCAGCGGCACCGGCAGCAGGTTGTAGACGCTGGGGTGATGGCGCGGGCGTTGCGAACATTCATAGCCGGTGGGCTTGTTCAGCATCAGGTAGGCCTTGGTGCAGGCCAGCCAGTCCTCGCCGTCGACGGTCAGGCGCAGGCCGTCCACGTCGAACTGCGCGCGCGGGTCTTCGCACAACTCGCCGTTGACCTCGACCAGCCCGGCGGCGATCAGGTCGCCGCAGTACCGGCGCGTGCCAAAGCCCTGGGATTGAAGAATTCGGTCGAGAGTCATGAGCTTCCGTAGAGAATGGGGATGGCGGCCGGCGGCACGCCGGCCGGTACCGCTATGTTAGGGTATCGGCGCGATCGATCCGGCCTTGCACAAGATCCAGCGCCGGCAAACCCGTCAGACAGGCAAGCGAACATGCAGGCAGCAGCCAACCCGGCTACGTCCCGGCCACCGTACCGGATCGGCAAGACCTTCGCGCGCGGGCTGGTCTGGTTCCGGCGCGACCTGCGCGCCACCGACCACGCGGCGCTGCATTATGCCCTGCGGCACTGCGCGCAGGTGTGGTGCGTGTTCGTGTTCGACCGCGACATCCTCGACCCGCTGCTTGCGCGCGGGCTGCGGGCCGACCGGCGGGTCGAATTCATCCGGCAATCACTGGCGGAACTCGCCGAGACACTGGCCGCGGCCGGCGGCGGCCTGATCGTGCTGCACGACCGCGCGCAGACCGCCATCCCCGCGCTGGCGCGCGCACTGGACGCCGAAGCGGCCTTCGCCAACCACGACTACGAGCCCGCCGCCAACGCCCGCGACGAAGCGGTGCGCCAGGCGCTGTCGGCGCAGGCCTGCGCGCTCTTTACCTTCAAGGACCAGGCGGTGTTCGAGCGCGACGAGATCCTGAACGGCCAGGGCAAGCCGTTCTCGGTGTTCACGCCGTACAAGAACGCCTGGCTCAGGACCGTCGAGCCGTTCGACCTGCGCCCTTATCCGGTCGAGCCGTACCTGCCGGCGCTGGCGTCGGTGCCCGCCGCGTACCGCCAGCCGGTGCCGACGCTCGCGCAGCTAGGCTTTGGCGCCAGCAACCTGGCCGAGATCGCGATGCCCACCGGCGCATCGGGTGCGCAGGCCCTGTTCGGGGAATTCACAGAGCGCATGGGCGACTATGGCCGCCGGCGCGACTACCCTGCCCTGCGCGGCCCCAGCTACCTGTCGGTGCACCTGCGCTTCGGCACCATCTCGATCCGCACGCTGGCGCGCACGGCGCACGCCGCCATGCTGCGCGGCGGCGCCGACAGCGCAGGCGCCGCGGTGTGGCTGTCGGAGCTGATCTGGCGCGATTTCTACTTCATGATCCTGCATCACCATCCGCGCGTGGCCGACGGCGCGGCGTTCCAACCGGCCTATGACGCGATCCGCTGGCAGGACGGCGACACCGGCGAGCGTTATTTCCGCGCCTGGTGCGACGCCGCCACCGGCTATCCGCTGATCGACGCGGCGATGCTGCAGATCCGCCAAAGCGGCTATATGCACAACCGCCTGCGCATGGTCACGGCCAGCTTCCTGGTCAAAGACCTCGGCGTCGACTGGCGCCGCGGCGAGCAGTATTTTGCCGACCAGCTCAATGATTTCGACCTGGCCGCCAACAACGGCGGCTGGCAATGGGCCGCGTCCACCGGCTGCGACGCGCAGCCGTGGTTCCGGATCTTCAATCCCGTCACGCAATCGCAGAAGTTCGATCCGCAAGGCCGCTTCATCCGCAGATACCTGCCGCAACTGGCGGCGTTGCCGGACAAGTACCTGCACGCGCCGTGGACCGCGCCGGAAGCCGTGCTGGCCGAGGCGGGCGTGCGCCTGGGCGACAATTACCCGCGCCCGCTGGTGCAGCACGACGTGGCGCGCCAGCAAACGCTGCGGCGCTATGAAGCGGTGAAGCAGGCGGTGAAGCAGGAAGTGAAGGACGCCGGCGCGGAGGACTGAACGCGCCGGCCGGCGTGCCCGTCAGGCGGCCAGCATTGCGCTTTCGCGATAGTGGCGCTGCGCGTCCTCGAAGCGCTCGGTTTCCTCGAACAGCCGCGCCAGCGCCAGGTGCGTGCGCACGCGCAGGCGACGCTGCTGGTCGGGATCGGCATACTTGAGCGCGCGCTCGAAGCTGGACTGGGCCTTGCCCCACAGCTTCTCGCCCAGGCACAGCACCCCCAGCGTGTAGTAGAGGTCGGCGTCGGCGGGATGCGCGGCCAGCCATTTCTCGGCCTGCTGGATCTGTGGCAGCGCATGGCCTGGCACGGCGCATTCGGCATAGCGCAGCACCAGGCGGCTGTCCCAGTTGACCTTGAGCGCGTCTTCGATGATGCGGCGGGCCTCGTTCTGCCGGCCCAGCGCCGCGAAATAGCGCGCCGCCGGTTCGGCGATGCGGGTGGCGCGGCGCTCGTCGGCGGACAGCGAGCGCCAGAACTCCGACAGCGCTTCGGCATCGTGGCGACGCTCTTCCAGCATGGCTTCGACCGCCATCTGCTTGAGCCGCAGCGCCAGCACCGGATGCAGCGCGTTGCGCTTCTCCAGCGAGCGCGCCAGGCGCAGCACCTCGGACCAGTTCTTCAAATGCTGGTGCGCGCGCAGCGCGATGCGCTGCACGTGGATCTGGCGCGCGCCCTGCGATTGCAGCTGGGCGATGGTTTCGAGCGCGCCGTCGGCGTCGCGGGCATCGACCAGCAGCTCGGCCATCGACACCAGCCGCGCCTGCTCGCGCTCGGGGTCGGTCACCTGCGCCATCCAGGCGTCGCGCCGCTCGGTCTCCTGCATGCGGTGGGCGGCGCGCGCGCCGATCAGCGCGGCGGTCTGGGCCTGGTCGTCCCACGACTGCGCTTCGCGCGCGCAGCGCTCGGCGCGCGCGAAACGGCCGGCGAACAGGTTTTCGATCGACTCGCGCAGTGCTGCCTGGGCCTTGCTCATGCGGCTGCGCTCGCGGTAGGCAGCGGCGCGGCGCGGCATCTCGGCCAGATGGCGGATGGTGGACATCACCGTCCATACCACGAAGAAGATCAGCAGCAGCAGCGCCAGCGCCAGGTTCAGCGACAGCTCGACGCGGTACGGCGGATAGAACAGCACCACATTGCTGTGGTTGAACTGCGTGAACAGGGCCAGCCCGACGGCGCCGCCAAACAGGACCGCAACCCAGAACAGAAGGCGCATGGGCTTACTCCTTCTTCAGGGCCTGCAGCGCGCCCAGGCTCTCGGCCATGGTCGGCAGCTGCACCGTGACCGCGCCGGCCTGAGCCTGCCGCAGCAGCGTCAGCACACCCTGCACGCGGCGCGACTTGGTATCGAAATAGCGGCCGATCATCGCCTGCGCCGCGGCCAGGTCGTTGCGGAACACGGGCTCGTTGCGCGACAGCAGCGCCAGGCGCGCATTGAGCAGGCGCAGCTTGACGTTCTCGCGCAGGAACCAGCCCTGGTCGCCCGACAGCAGCAGCGCCTCGGCATCGTCGACCTTGCGGATGCGGATCACCTGCGCCAGCTCTTCGCGCAGGTAGTCCCAGAAGCGGGTGAACCAGCCCGGCCCCGTGCCGCTGGCGGCGGCCGGCGCGCTGGCACCATTGCCACCGTTCGCGGCGGCACCCTTGCGGGCATCGGCCTCGCTACGCTCGAGCATGCGTTCGCTCGACAGCAGCGGCAGCGCGTCGATCTGGTTGATGGCTTCGTCCAGCTTGATCGCGGCGCCGGTCAGGTCGGTGTCGGGCACCGCCTTCATGCGCGCCACGTCGCGCGCGATGGCCCGGCGCAGCAGGTTGTATTGCGGCTTGTCGGCGCGCGCCAGGCGGGCGTCGGCGCTTTGCAGCGCGGCCAGCGCGACTTGCACGTTGCCGGTCAGCTGCAGCTGCTGCCCGGCGCTGGTCAGCAACTGCTGGATCTCGGCGATTTCCCAGTCGTCGCGATTGCGCATCAGGTCCTGGTAGACCTGCTCCAGCGCCACCTGCTTGTCGCGGGTCTCGCCGACCTGGTTCTCCAGCGCGCCGACCTTGGCCTGCAGCTCCTTGACGGTGTCCTGCGCGTTGCGCGTCAGCACTCGCGACTCCTGCACCAGGGCGTCGTTGCTTTGCTGGCGGCGCGCCAGCTCGCCAGTCAGGTGGTCGACGCGCTGCTGCAGCCACCAGAAGCCGCCGGCGGTCGCCACTACCAGCACGGCGACCAGCGCCCATAGCGCGGCGGAGCGGCGCGCGGCGGGACGGGCAGCGCCGGCGTGGCCGGCGCCTTGCGGCGGCACCGCCTGCGCGGACTGCGCCGGGTAGACAGGGGCGGCGCCGGGCGGCGGCGTAGCGGAGGAGGACGTGGTTTCTTGCGTCACGCGTTCGACCTTCGTTGACATGGCAGGGACTGCGGCAGGTGCGCTGGCGGCTGGCCGGGCTGCTTCGGCCGGCTTCGCGGCCGCCGGTGCGGATGGCCCCGGCAGGCTCGATGGCGCAGGACCGGCATAAGCATCGGCCCACTGCAGGCACGCCGCCAGCAGGCCGGCATCGCCGGGCGCGGCACGCTGGATATGGGCGAAGCCCAGCGCCAGCGCCTGTTCGGCGATTCTCGCATGGGGCGCGATGCACTGCACCTGCCGCAGGGAAGCGTCTTCCTGCGGCGACAGATGCTGCCGTGCCAGCACGTCGAGGTTGCGCACCGCCTCGGAACTGGTTAGCAGCCAGGCATGCGGGGCGGCGCCGGGACGCAGGTGGTCGCGCACGGCCTGCCATTGCATCGCGGTCGGTTCCGGCAGCGTGCGCTGGTAGGCCTCGACGGCTTCGACCTGGGCGCCGGCCTCGCGCAGGCGGTCGCCGAGCCAGTCGCGTCCGCCATTGCCGCGGATGATCAGCACCGGCTTGCCGGCCAGCGCGGCGGGATCGAGCTGCGCCCACAGCGCCTCGGAATCGAAGCGCAGCACCTCGGCATCGGGCACCGTATCGTCATGGCCCGGGGCGTTGGCGTTGGCGCCTGCGGGCGCGATCACGCGATACGCCGGTGCGGCGATGCCGCGCTCGGCCAGCGCGGCGATGCTGGCGGGGCCGACCACTGCAACCGCGACCTGCGCCGGCCAGCGCGCCACGGCCGCGCCCTGCACGCCGGCGAGCGCGTCCAGCGCAAAGGCAATGGCATTGGGACTGACGAACACCACCAGCGCAAACGTGTCCAGCCGCGCCAGCGCCGCGCGCAGCGGCGCGTCGTCAGCGGCCGGGCCAATCGCCAGCAGCGGGAAGCTGAGTACATCCAGACCGGCGCCCTGCAGGGCCTCGGTCAGTTGCCGGGACTGCCCGGCGGGTCGTGTCACAACGACGGTCGGGCGGGGCATCGGGCAGCCTCAGGCGGGAGATGGGGCAGCGGCGTCGCCTGAATCGGCCAGCGCGGCGAGGATCGACTCGGCGCCCTGCGCCAGCAGGTCGCTCGCGCAGGCCTGTCCGAGCGCTTCGGCGGCAGCCAGGTCGGCGGCCGGCCCCGTCGCCGCGGCGCGGATGGCTCGGCTGCCGTCGGGCAAGGCGACGAAGGCCTCCAGCCGCAGCTGGTCACCGTCCCAGCGCGCGTGCGCCGCCAGCGGAACCTGGCAGGAACCGCCCAGCCGGCGCGACACGGCGCGCTCGGCGGTCACGGCGAGCGCGCTCGGCTGGTGGTTCAGCGGCGCCAGCCATTCGGCCAGTTCGGGACGGGTGGAAAGGGTCTCGATGCCCAGCGCGCCCTGCCCCGCGGCCGGCAACGACGCCTCGACCGGGATCAGCGCGCGGATGCGCTCGCCCAGCCCGAGCCGCTTCAGGCCCGCGGCAGCCAGGATGATGGCGCCATACTCGCCGCGATCAAGCTTGCCCAGCCGCGTGTCGAGGTTGCCGCGCAGCGGCTTGACCACCAGGTGCGGGTAGCGGCTGCGCAAGGCGGCTTCGCGGCGCAGGCTGGAGGTGCCGACCACGGTGCCGGCCGGCATCTCGTCCAGCGAAGCATAAGCCGACGACACCAGCGCGTCGCGCGGGTCTTCGCGCTCCATCACCGCGGCCAGGGTGAAACCGGGCGGCAGCTCCATCGGCACATCCTTGAGCGAATGCACCGCGAGGTCGGCCCGGCCTTCGTCCATCGCGAACTCCAGTTCTTTCACAAACAGACCCTTGCCGCCGACTTTGGACAGCGTACGGTCTAGAATCTGGTCTCCGCGCGTGGTCATGCCAAGAATGGACACGTCGCACGCGGGATAGTATTGTTGCAATGCAGCACGCACATGTTCTGCCTGCCACAGCGCCAGACGGCTCTCTCGGGAGGCAATAACGAGCTTTTGCGGAAGGTTGCGAGACACGACAGCGGTAGCGGAAGACGGGGTGGCGGACGACATGCGTCAATGGTAGCACGCGGCCCAATCGCCCCTCCGCACCATTAGATAAGCTTAGAGAAGCAAGAGGAGATTGCATGACGCAGCATGCTGCGCGGCCCAACGGTCGGAAGACCGCTGCGGCCGCCAAGGATTCGGCCGCCGCAAAAGGTGACGCAACCGGCGCCAAGCCGCCCCGCCCCGCCCCCCGCGCAGCCAAGCGCTCCCCCAAGCCAAGGCTTTCGATCGTGTCGAGCAACGGAACCACCATCGCCGCCGCCCCTGACCGCCGCACCGCCCGAACCGCCGACAAGGACGTGCCGCTGCGCGAGGACATCCGCTTCCTGGGCCGCCTGCTGGGCGACTGCCTGCGCGAGCAGGAAGGCGACGCCGCCTTCGAGGTGGTCGAGACCATCCGCCAGACCGCGGTGCGTTTCCGCCGCGAGAACGACCGCGCCGCCGGTGCCGAGCTGGACCGGCTGCTCAAGCGCCTGTCGCGCGACCAGACCAACCAGGTGGTGCGCGCCTTCAGTTATTTCTCGCACCTGGCCAATATCGCCGAGGACCAGCACCACAACCGCCGCCGCCGCGTGCATGCGCTGGCCGGCTCGCCGCCGCAGGACGGCAGCCTGCAGCACGCGCTGGAAAAGATCGATGCCGCCGGCGTCACCGGCAAGCAGCTGCGCAAGTTCCTGGACGAGGCGCTGATCGTGCCGGTGCTGACTGCGCACCCGACCGAAGTCCAGCGCAAGAGCATCCTCGACGCCGAGCGCGAAATCGCCCGCCTGCTGGCCGAGCGCGACCTGCCGATGACCGCGCGCGAGCGCGACCACAACACCGCCCAGCTGCGCGCCAAGGTCACCACGCTGTGGCAGACCCGCATGCTGCGCGACGCGCGCCTGACCGTGGCCGACGAGATCGAGAACGCGCTGTCGTACTACCGCACCACCTTCCTGCGCGGCATCCCGCAGCTGATGAGCGAGCTGGAAGAAGACATCGCCGCGGTGTTCCCGGCCACGCGCAAGCGCAAGGGCGCCGCTGGCGCCTCGGGCACGCAAGCCGCGCCGCTGGCGCCGTTCCTGCAGATGGGTTCCTGGATCGGCGGCGACCGCGACGGCAACCCCAACGTGACCGCCGAGACCCTGGCGCACGCCGCCGGCCAGCAGGCGCAGCTGATCCTGGATTGGTACCTGGACGAAGTCCACGCGCTCGGCGCCGAGTTGTCGATGTCGATGCTGATGGTCGATGCCAGCCCGGAACTGCTGGCGCTGGCCGAGCGCTCGCCCGACCATTCCGAGCACCGCGCCGACGAGCCCTACCGGCGCGCGCTGATCGGCATCTATGCGCGCCTGGCCGCCACCTGCAAGGCGCTGAGCGGCCATGCCGCGACCCGCCGCCCGGTGGCGCCGGCCGAGCCCTATGACAGCGCCGAGGCCTTCGGCGCCGACATCCAGGTTGTGATCGACTCCTTGCGCGCGCACCACGGCCAGGCGCTGGCCAGCCACCGCATCGATGCCCTGGCGCGCGCCATCGCCGTGTTCGGCTTCCACCTGGCCTCGGTCGACATGCGCCAGGTCTCGGACGTGCACGAGGCGGTCATCGCCGAACTGTTCGCCGCCGCCGGCATCGCCCCCGACTACGCCGCGCTGCCCGAGGCGCGCAAGCTGGAACTGCTGCTGGCCGAACTGCGCCAGCCGCGGCTGCTGACGCTGCCGTGGCACCAGTACTCCGAGCAGACCCGCAAGGAGCTGGCGATCTTCGCCGCCGCACGCGAGCTGCGTGCGCGCTACGGCAAGCGCGTCGCGCGCAACTACATCATCTCGCACACCGAGACGCTGTCGGACCTGGTCGAGGTGATGCTGCTGCAGAAGGAATCCGGCATGCTGCAGGGCACGCTGGGCAGCAAGACCGAACCGGCGCGCATGGAGCTGATGGTGATCCCGCTGTTCGAGACCATCGAAGACTTGCGCAACGCCGCCGGCATCATGCAGTCGCTGCTGGACCTGCCGGGCTTCGATGCAGTGCTCGCCCACCATGGGGTCGAGCAGGAGGTGATGCTCGGCTACTCGGATTCGAACAAGGACGGCGGCTTCCTGACCTCGACCTGGGAGCTGTACAAGGCCGAGCTGGAACTGGTGCAGCTGTTCGAGCAGCGCAACGTCAAGCTGCGCCTGTTCCACGGGCGCGGCGGCACCGTCGGCCGCGGCGGTGGCCCGACCTACGACGCGATCCTGTCGCAGCCTCCGGGCACGGTCAACGGCCAGATCCGCCTGACCGAGCAGGGCGAGATCATCAACAGCAAGTTCGCCAACGCCGAGATCGGCCGGCGCAACCTGGAAACGGTGGTGGCCGCGACGCTGGAGGCCTCGCTGCTGCCGCAGCAGAACGCGCCCAAGGACCTCGACACCTTCGAGGCCGTCATGCAGCAGCTGTCGGACCGCGCCTTCACCGCCTATCGCGACCTGGTCTACGAGACCCCCGGCTTCAAGGACTACTTCTTCGCCACCACGCCGATCACCGAGATCGCCGACCTGAACCTGGGTTCGCGCCCGGCCTCGCGCAAGCTGATGGACAAGAAGAACCGCCGCATCGAAGACCTGCGCGCGATCCCTTGGGGCTTCTCGTGGGGCCAGTGCCGCCTGCTGCTGCCGGGCTGGTACGGCTTCGGCAGCGCGGTGCGCTCGCTGCTCGACAGCGCGCCGGACGACAAGGGGCGCAAGCAGGCCGTCACCACGCTGCGGCGCATGGTCAAGACCTGGCCGTTCTTTTCGACGCTGCTGTCCAACATGGACATGGTGCTGGCCAAGACCGACCTGGCGGTGGCCTCGCGCTACGCCCAGCTGTGCGACGACGCCGCGCTGCGCCGCAACGTGTTCAACCGCATCAGCAAGGAATGGCACCTGACCTGCGACATGCTGGCGCTGATCACCGGCCACCAGGAACGGCTGGCGGACAACCCGCTGCTGGCGCGCTCGATCAAGAATCGCTTTGCGTATCTCGACCCGCTCAACCACTTGCAGGTGGAGCTGCTCAAGCGCTTCCGCTCGGGCAAGGATGGCGATGACATCCGCGTTCGGCGCGGCATCCACCTGACCATCAATGGGGTGGCGGCGGGGTTGCGCAATACGGGCTGAGCGTCCTACTGCGCTTGAGAGGGCTGCCGGTTTGCTCCCCTCTCCCATTTATGGGAGAGGGGAGCAAACCCTTGGCAAGCTTCAACCGCTTCACCCGACAAACGCCCCCGGCACCGGATCCTCACCCAGCGCGTGCAGCAGCACCGCCCAGTGCATCGCCTCATCGCCGAGGATGCTGCCGGCCGCGCGCGTCAGCTCGCGATTGTGGAAATTTGGCAGCACGCCGAGGTAAGCCGCGGTCGCGCCCTTCTCCAGCCCCGCGGCAAAGCGCAGCACGTCGGCCTGCGTCTTCAGCTTTTCGGTCGGGAACTCATACGCCGACGCCTTCTTCGCCACCACCGGGGTGCCGCCCAGCTTCGACACCGTCCCGGCCAGCACCTGCGCATGCGCCTTGTGGTGGTCCTGGAACTTGACCGCGGTGGCCAGCACCGGCATCTGCAGCAGCCCGCTTTCGGCGCCGACCTGGTAGGCCGCGATCGCCTGGTATTCCAGCCCCAGCGCGGTGTTGAGGATATTGATGTCGTCCTTGGTGCTGCCCGATTGCGTCTGCGCCCACGCCGGCATCGATTCGCCGAGCGTGATGACGGCCAGCGAGCCCAGCGCGAACAGGCCAGGCGCCTTGAGCAGCCCGCGCCGGCGCGCGTCCGGCGGCGTGATGATGGTGACGGGCTCGCGCGCGGGCCTCTGTGAGATGCGGTCCATGGTGTGCTCCTGTGTGGGATGACAACGTGGCGCCCCTGGGACGGGGTGCCTGGCTTGCGCCTGTCGACATCTACGCAGCTGCCGGGCGTTTGGATGCGGCGCTACCTATAATCCGGCAAAGCCTCCTTGCAAGGATCCGTCCCGGTGCCGCCCTCCCCGCAGCCGTCCTATGCCGCGCCCGCCAGCCCTGACCGGCTGGAAGGACTGTTGCAGGCCGTGGCCGTGGGCGAGCGCCAGGCGCTGCGCGCGCTCTACGACCTCACCGCAACGAAACTGTTTGGCCTTGCGCTGCGTATTACCGGCAGGCGCGATTGGGCGGAGGACGTCGTGCAGGAAAGCTTTGTCAGCATCTGGCACCACGCCGGCGACTACCGGCCGCAGCTGGCCGCGCCGATGACGTGGATGACCGCGATCGTGCGCAACCGCGCGCTCGACTGCCTGCGCCGGGCGGCGGCGGCGCGCGTGCCGCAGACCGCCGAGCTGGAGCAGGACCTGGCCGAATGGCTGGCCGACGACGCCGCCGGGCCCGCCGAGCTGGCCGAGGCCAGCCAGCAGGCGCGCGCGCTCAACCGCTGCCTGCAGCGGCTGGAGCAGTCCCAGCGCCAGGCCATCATGCTGGCCTATCTGCAGGACCTGAGCCACGCCGAGCTGGCCGAGCGCCTGCGCGCGCCGCTGGGGACGGTCAAGTCCTGGATCCGGCGCGGGCTGGAGCGGCTGCGCAGCTGCATGGAGGGCGCGGCATGAAGCTGGCCAGCCATCCCGACCTGCTCGACCGGATCGCGGCCCAGTATGCGCTGGGCGTGCTGCGCGGCGGCGCACGCCGTCGCCTGGAGCGGCTGGCGCATGAAGAGCCGGCGGTGCGCGCGGCGATCCATCGCTGGCAGGCGCGCCTTGCCGGCGTGGCCGAATTGCAGGCGGCGGCCGAGCCGGTCGACAAAGTCTGGTGCGGGATCGAGGAACGGCTTGGCTGGAAGGCGGCAGAGGAGCGCAGTTCGCCCGCCGCACTCCGCGCCGCTGGTGCCGGCGCCGGCAGCTGGTGGCAGCGCCTGTGGTCGGCGCCGGTGTTCTGGCGCGGCGCCGCGGCGGCGATGGCGGTGGTGGCGGTGCTGGCCATCGGCATCGGCATGCAGCTGGCGTCCCAGCGCGACGCGGCGCCCGGCGACGTCATCGCCGTGCTCAACGACGACCGCGCGCAGCCGGCCTTGCTGGTGTCATGGGATGCAGGCAGCGGCGACCTTGTGGTGCGCCGACTGGATCACCTGACCCTGAATGATCAGCAGGTATTGCAGCTGTGGGCGCTGCCTGCAGGCGGCAAGCCACAGTCGCTGGGACTGATCGGCCGTGTGCCGCAAGCGCGGCTGGCGCTGGCGCAGCCGCCAACGGCGGTGTCCGCGCTGGCCGCCAGCATCGAACCGGCCGGCGGCTCGACCAATGCCGACGGGCCCAGCGGTCCGGTGGTGTTCAAGGGACCCGTGCTCCACAGCCGGCCCTGAGCATCGCCCCGCCGTCGCAGCCCGCACCGCCAGCGGTCCGCCGGGCGATATAATCGCCGTTTCCCAATTTTTCGCGCCCGCCGCCGTCCGCACGCCGGCCGCCTGCCGCGCGAGCCACTGCAGCCGACGTCCATGTCCACCTCCCAACTTGCCAAGAAAGGCGAAGCCTGGTCCGCCCGCTTCTCCGAACCGATGTCCGACCTGGTGAAGCGCTACACCGCCTCGGTGTTCTTCGACAAGCGCCTGGCCCTGTTCGACATCCAGGGCTCGCTGGCCCACGCGGCCATGCTGGCAAAGCAGGGCATCATCGCCGAGGCCGACCGCGCCGAGATCGAGCGCGGCATGGTGCAGATCCGGGGCGAGATCGAGGCCGGCAGCTTTGAATGGAAGCTGGACCTGGAAGACGTCCACCTGAACATCGAGGCGCGCCTGACCGCGCTGGTGGGCGATGCCGGCAAGCGCCTGCACACCGGCCGCTCGCGCAACGACCAGGTCGCCACCGACATCCGCCTGTGGCTGCGCAGCGAGATCGACAACATCATCGTGCTGCTGGGCGCGCTGCGTACCTCGCTGCTCGACCTGGCCGAACAGCACGCCGACACCATCCTGCCGGGCTTCACCCACCTGCAGGTGGCGCAGCCGGTCACCTTCGGCCACCACCTGCTGGCTTACAACGAGATGTTCACGCGCGACGCCGAGCGCATGGCCGACTGCCGCAAGCGCGTCAACCGCCTGCCGCTGGGCGCCGCCGCGCTGGCCGGCACCAGCTACCCGATCGACCGCGAGTTCGTCGCGCAGCAACTGGGCTTCGACGGCGTCTGCCGCAACTCGCTCGATGCCGTCTCGGACCGCGACTTCGCCATCGAATTCTGCGCCGCCGCGGCGCTGGTGATGACCCACGTGTCGCGCTTCTCGGAAGAGCTGGTGCTGTGGATGAGCCCGCGCGTGGGCTTTATCGACATCGCCGACCGCTTCTGCACCGGCAGCTCGATCATGCCGCAGAAGAAGAACCCGGACGTGCCCGAGCTCGCGCGCGGCAAGACCGGCCGCGTCAACGGCCACCTGATCGGCCTGCTGACGCTGATGAAGGGCCAGCCGCTGGCGTACAACAAGGACAACCAGGAAGACAAGGAGCCGCTGTTCGACACGGTCGATACCGTGGTCGACACCCTGCGCATCTTCGCCGACATGGTGCCGGGCATCAGCGTCAAGCCCGAAGCGATGCGCGCCGCCGCGCTGCAAGGCTATGCCACCGCCACCGACCTGGCCGACTACCTGGTGAAGAAGGGCCTGCCCTTCCGCGACGCGCATGAGGCCGTGGCCCACGCCGTGCGCGCCTGCGACGGCCGCCAGTGCGACCTGGCCGACCTGACCGTGGCCGAGCTGCGCGAGGTCTCCGGCCTGGGCAACCAGGCCGCGCTGATCGGCGACGACGTGCATGCGGTGCTGACGCTGGAAGGCTCGGTCGCGGCGCGCAACCATATCGGCGGCACCGCGCCGGACCAGGTGCGCGCGGCCATCGCCGCGGCCCGCAAGGCGCTGAACGGCTGACCATCCTGCCCCGGTAATCCGGCAAGCCGCAACGGGAGCGCAAGCTCCCGTTTTTCTTTTCTGTCCGCCGGCGCACCGACGAGTGTTGCAGATTGTATGAAGCGGACGCCGCCGGGCGGCGATTTCCCCTCCGGGAATATCGAATCGACATGGCATGACCAGCGAATCTGCACATATCTGGTGCAAACTGCCAGGAAAATGTGATGCACTGGGGATTCACCCTAAAGATGCGAGGCCGCCGACGCCGTAGACTAACGCGCCACCCCCTGTATCCCCCAATCCCTAGGACGATCACATGTCTTCCCTCATGAGGATCTCGCGGCTTATCGACGCCGTGAATGCTTTCATCGGGCAGTGGGCGAAATGGCTGGTCCTGCTGGCCGTGCTGGTCTGCGCAGGCAACGCCATCATTCGCTACACCTTCAGCATCAGTTCCAACGCCTGGCTCGAACTGCAGTGGTATATGTTCGCCGGCGTGTTTCTGCTCGGCGCCCCGTACACCCTGCGCCGCGACGAGCATGTGCGCATCGATGTCGTCGCCGGCCGCTTCTCCGAGCGCACCCAGGTCTGGATCGACGTATTCGGCATCCTGTTCTTCCTGCTGCCGATCTCCGCCATCATCCTCTGGTTGTCGATCCCCTACTTCTGGCTGTCCTACGCCGGCCATGAGATGTCCGGCAACGCCGGCGGCCTGATCCGCTGGCCGGCCAAGTTCCTGATCGTGGCGGGTTTTGCCCTGATGATCCTGCAGGGCCTGTCCGAGCTGATCAAGCGCTTCGCCTATCTGAAGGGAGAACTGCCGTTCTCGGCCTTCCGCAAGCACGCGGTCGACCCGGCGCTGGAGATCGCCGCGATCGCGCAGGCCAACCAGACCGCCGCGTCTGAAAAACGATAAGAGGCGCGCACGATGACGCAATTCCTGATTGCGAACATGGCACCGATCATGTTCGCCTCGCTGGTGGTATTCCTGCTGTCGGGCTTTCCGATCGCCTTTGCCCTGGCCGCCAACGGGCTGATGTTCGCCTTCATCGGCATCGAGCTGGGGATGCTGCCGCCCGAGCTGCTGCAGGCGCTGCCGAGCCGGCTGTTCGGCATCATCGAGAACGACACGCTGCTGGCGATTCCGTTCTTTACCTTCATGGGCCTGATCCTGGAACGCTCGGGCATGGCCGAGGACCTGCTCGACACCATCGGGCAGCTGTTCGGCCCGATCCGCGGCGGCCTGGCCTACGCGGTGATCTTCGTCGGCGCGCTGCTGGCGGCGACCACCGGCGTGGTGGCGGCCTCGGTGATCTCGATGGGGCTGATCTCGCTGCCGCTGATGCTCAAGTACAAGTACGACAAGCGGCTGGCCTCGGGCGTGATCGCGGCGTCGGGCACGCTGGCGCAGATCATCCCGCCGTCGCTGGTGCTGATCGTGCTGGCCGACCAGCTCGGCCGCTCGGTGGGCGATATGTACAAGGGCGCGTTCGTGCCGGGCCTGGTGCTGACCGGGCTGTACATGCTCTATGTGCTGCTGGTCACGATCATCAAGCCGGCCGCCGCGCCGGCGCTGCCGCTCGAGGCGCGCACCTTCCGCGAGCCTAGCGGCAAGAGCGGCGCCACCTCGGTGCTGGCGCTGACCGCGCTGGCGGTGGCGGTGGGCGTGGCGGTGGACAAGTTCTACAAGCCCGAGGCGCCGCTGGACGAGCGCCTGGTGGTTTCGGTGGGCGCGGCGATCCTGTTCGCCTTCGTGCTGGCGGTGATCAACAAGACGCTGAAGCTCGGCCTGCTGTCGCAGATGGCGGAGAAGGTCACCTTCGTGCTGATCCCGCCGCTGGCGCTGATTTTCCTGGTGCTCGGCACCATCTTCATCGGCGTGGCCACGCCGACCGAAGGCGGCGGCATGGGCGCGCTCGGCGCGCTGATCCTGGCCATGGTCAAGCGCCGCCTCGACCTGGGCCTGACCAGGCAGGCCATGGAAGCCACGCTCAAGCTGTCGGCCTTCGTGATCTTCATCCTGATCGGCGCGCGCGTGTTTTCGCTGACGTTCTACGGCGTCGACGGCCATATCTGGGTCGAGCACCTTTTGACCGCGCTGCCCGGCGGCCAGACCGGTTTCCTGGTGGCGGTGAACGTGCTGTTCTTCCTGCTGGCGTTCTTCCTGGACTTCTTCGAGCTGGCCTTTATCCTGGTGCCGCTAGTCGGTCCGGTGGCGGACAAGCTCGGCATCGACCTGATCTGGTTCGGCGTGCTGCTGGCGGTGAACATGCAGACCTCGTTCATGCATCCGCCGTTCGGCTTCTCGCTGTTCTACCTGCGCTCGGTGGCGCCGCGCGAGGTCAAGACCTCCGAAATCTACTGGGGCGCGGTGCCGTTCGTGGTGATCCAGCTGGTGATGGTGGCGCTGATCATCGTCTTCCCCGGCCTGGTCAGCACCGGCACGCAGAAGGCGCAGGACCGCAGCATCACGCGCGACCTGAACATCGACCTGGAGGGCAGCAGCCCCAAACCCGCCGCGCCGGGCTTGTCGATTCCGGGCCCGGGCTCGGCGCCGGCCGAGTCCGGTTCGCTCGAATTGCCGACGCAGCCCCCGGCGGAAAGCGAGTCGGCCGTGCCGCAGTTCGAGTTCGAGAAGAAGAAATAAGCCTGCCCCAGCGGCAGTCTCCGGGCAAGCCCGCCAGGCCCCGCAGCGATGCGGGGCTTTTTCATTGCGGCATGGCGGGGCCCGCGCCGCCTGGCGCCAGGCATTGCGCCAGGAAGTCGACGGTGGCGCGCACCCCGGGCAACTGGCCGCGCCGCGCCGGCAACAGCAGCGTGGTGGTGACGCTGCCGGCGGTCCACTGCGGCAGCACGCGCGCCAGTTGCCCGGCCGCCAGCGCCGCGCGGCACAGCTCGTGCGGCAGAGGCACGATGCCCAGTCCCGCGACCGCCGCGCCGAGCAGCACGGTGGATTCGTTCACGGTCATGCGGGGCACCGGACTGGCTTCCGCGCGCGCACCCTGAGGCCCCCACAGGCGCCACGTGCCCGCGGCGGACCCGGTCAGCAACCCATCGTGGCCGGACAGCTGCGCGGGCGCTTCCGGCGTGCCGCGCCCGGCGAGGTAGTCGGGCGACGCCACCAGCACGATGTCCTCGATGGCAAGCTGACGTTGCACCAGGCCGGAGTCCGGCAGCGGCGCGAAATGGCTGCGCACCGCGATATCGAAGCCTTCCTGCACCAGGTCGACCATGCGGTCGGACACCTCCAGCTGCACGTGCAGGCGCGGATAGGCGCGCGCCAGCGCCGGCAGGTGCGGCGCCAGGTAGCGCTGCGCGGTGGGCACCGCGGCCGTGATCCGCACCGTGCCGCTGGGCTCGGCCACACGCCGCTGCACCGCCTCTTGCGCGGCCTCGGCTTCGATCAGCGCGGCATGCGCATGATCGTAGAAGTCCCGGCCGGCATCGGTCAGCGTGAAGCTGCGCGAACTGCGGTAAAGCAGCCGCGCCTGCAGGGCCTGCTCCAGTTCGGCCACGCGCTTGCTGACCGTGGACTTGGGCACGCCCAGCGCCCGCCCCGCGGCGGCAAAACCGCCATGGGCCACGGCGACGACGAAGAAGCGCAGATCGTTGAGGTTGATCATCGCGGCAAAGTCTATGTACGTGGACGATAGGTCGGATTTTTGCCTACTACTCACGCAAAGTCCATGCATCTACAGTTCACCTGTGCCCCATCGGCGGGCCATAACCGAATCCAGGAGAACTACCCATGGCTACCCCCACCCTCTTTTACGGCGTTCCCTCCGGCTGCTCGTTCGGCTCGATCGTAGCGCTGGAATGGCTTGGCCAGCCCTATCGCCTGAGCCGCATCGAAATGCCGGAAGTCGTGACCAGCGATGCCTATCGCAAGATCAACCCGGTCGGTGAGACGCCGACGCTGATGGACGCGCAAGGCAATTTCCTCAGCGAAAGCATGGCGATCCTGAACCACATCGGCGCGCGCGGCATCGAGCGCAAGCTTGGCTTTGCCCAGGGCACGCGCGATTTCGACCGGCTCAACCAGCAGCTGGCCTACCTCAACACCAGCTACTTCGGCGCCTTTGCCCCGCTCTGGCACGCCTTGGAGGGCGTGGACGAGACCGACCGGCCGGCGCTGGCCCGCTACGGCACGGAGCAGGTCCGCCAGGTGCACCAGGAACTCGAAGCCATGCTGGGCGAGCGGCCCTGGCTGCTGGGTGAGCACCGCACCGTGGCCGACGCCTACTTCAGCGGCATCGCGCGCTGGTCGAAGTACCACAAGGTGCTGAACGTCGAGGACTTTCCGAACCTGCAGCGCCTCTGCAACCAGCTGGAAGCCGATCCGGCGGTGCGCTTTGCCCATGCCATCGAACGCCAGGCGTCGGCGCAGAGCGAGGGCGGCTTCCAGGGGCACGTGACGCTGGAAGAAGTGCTGGCGCAGCGCTGACGCGCCCAGACATCGGCGTCGCGGCAACCCGCGCAATTGCGAATCGGCTCATCGACCAGCGGGCCGGCACGGCCCAGACTGGTTCCTGCGTTCAGCCCATGACCCAGGAGAACACCATGCCGAGCACCAAATGCGCGGGGCACTTCACCGCGACCCCGATCTACTGCCTGCCATCGATACGTGACCGCCGTAATGATAACAATGCTATCATCACGCCATCCAATGGTGAGGAGTTCACGATGGCAACCCTACTGGTTCGTGGCGTCGATGAAGCGCTGGTCCAGCGCCTGCGCGAGCAGGCCGTCGCCAATGGCCGCAGCGCCGAGGCCGAACACCGCGCCATCCTGGCGCAGGCGCTGGGCGGCACGGCCCGGCGCAGCTTTGCCGAAGTGCTGTCCGGCATGCCCGACGTCGGGCAGGACGCCGACTTCGAGCGCATCCAGGATACGGGTGAGGCGCCGCGTGTATTTGATTGATACCAACGTCATCAGCGAGACCCGCAAGCGGGAGCGCGCCAACCCCGGCGTCCGTGCCTTCTTCCGGCAGGCAGCGCGCGATGGGGCCGCGCTCTACTTGTCGGCGCTGACCGTGGGCGAACTCCAGCGCGGCGTGGCACTGATCCGCCATCGCGGCGACGCGGTGCAGGCAGCGCTGCTGGAGCGCTGGCTGGCCCATGTGCTGGAAGACTTCGGGCGGCAGGTACTGCCGGTCGATGCCGAGGTCGCGCAGGTCTGGGGCCAGTTGCGCGCGGCACGGCCCGAGCACGCGCTGGACAAGTTCATTGCCGCCACCGCGCTGATCCACCGCCTCACCATCGTCACGCGCAATGTCGCGGACTTCCGCGGCACCGGCACGATGGTGATAAATCCGTTCAGCCAGGACAAATAGAAAGGGCCCCGCCTTGGCGGGGCCCTTGCTGCATCGGCGGGAGCCGGCTGGCGCTCAGGCGCCCTGCTTCACGCAGTCGACGAAGTACGCCTTCTTGCCGTCGACCTCGTCCTCCACCAGGCCGTGGATGTCGGTCTCGAAGCCCGGGAACAGCTTGTTGAACTCGCGCGCGAACTTCAGGTACTGCACGATGGTGCGGTTGAAGCGCTCGCCCGGGATCAGCAGCGGAATGCCCGGCGGGTACGGCGTCAGCAGGATGGCGGTGACACGGCCTTCCAGGTCGTCGACCGGCACGCGCTCGATCTCGCGGTGGGCCATCATGGCCCACGCGTCCGAAGGCTTCATTGCCGGCTCCATGTCCGACAGGTACATCTCGGTGGTCACGCGCGCGACGTCGTTGGCCTTGTACACGCTGTGGATCGCATCGCACAGGTCACGCAGGCCCATGCGCTCGTATTGCGGATACTTGGCGACGAATTCCGGCAGCACGCGCCACAGCGGCTGGTTCTGATCGTAGTCGTCCTTGAACTGCTGCAGCTCGGTCACCAGCGAGTTCCAGCGGCCCTTGGTGATGCCGATGGTGAACATGATGAAGAACGAGTACAGCCCGGTCTTCTCGATGATGATGCCGTGCTCGGCCAGGTACTTGGTGACGATCGCCGCCGGGATGCCGCGCTCGCTGAACTCGCCGTCGACGTCCAGGCCCGGGGTGATGAGGGTGGCCTTGATCGGGTCGAGCAGGTTGAAGCCGTCGGCGAGGTCGCCGAAGCCGTGCCAGCGCTCGTTGGCCTTCAGCATCCATTCCTCGCGGTCGCCGATGCCGTCTTCGATCAGCGCGTCCGGGCCCCACACCTTGAACCACCAGTCGCCGTTGTTGCCGGCATCGTAGTCGCCTTCGACCTTGCGCATGGCGCGGCGGAAGTCCATCGCTTCCTGGATGCTCTCCTCGACCAGCGCGGTGCCGCCCGGCGCTTCCATCATCGCCGCGGCCACGTCGCACGAGGCGATGATCGAGTACTGCGGGCTGGTCGAGGTGTGCATCAGGTACGCTTCATTGAAGCGGTAGCGGTCCAGCTTGCGCGTCTCCGAATCCTGCACCAGGATCTGCGAGGCCTGCGACAGCCCGGCCAGCAGCTTGTGCGTGGACTGCGTGGCGAACACCAGCGCGTCCTTGCTGCGCGGGCGGTCCTTGCCGATCGCGTGCATGTTGCGATAGAAGTCGTGGAACGCCGCGTGCGGCAGCCAGGCTTCATCGAAGTGCAGCGTGTCGATCTCGGCCGCCAGCATTTCCTTGATCTGCTCGGCGTTGTACAGCACGCCGTCGTAGGTGCCCTGGGTGATGGTCAGGATGCGCGGCTTCTGGTTCTTCGCCTTGCTGGCGAACGGGTGGTTGGCGATCTTTTTCCTGATCGTCTGCGGATCGAACTCGCTCTTCGGGATCGGGCCGATGATGCCGTAGTGGTTGCGCGTCGGCATCAGGAACACCGGGATCGCGCCCGTCATCATGATCGCGTGCAGGATCGACTTGTGGCAGTTGCGGTCCACCACCACGATGTCGCCCGGCGCCACGTTGGCATGCCACACCATCTTGTTCGAGGTGGAGGTGCCGTTGGTGACGAAATACATGTGGTCGGAGTTGAAGATGCGCGCGGCATTGCGCTCCGACGCGGCCACCGGGCCGGTGTGGTCCAGCAGCTGGCCCAGCTCGTCGACGGCGTTGCAGACGTCGGCGCGCAGCATGTTCTCGCCGAAGAACTGGTGGAACACCTGGCCCACCGGGCTCTTCAGGAAGGCCACCCCGCCCGAGTGCCCCGGGCAGTGCCACGAATACGAGCTGTCCTGCGCGTAGTCGATCAGCGCCTTGAAGAACGGCGGCGCGAGCGTGTCCAGGTAGACCTTGGCTTCGCGGATGATGTGGCGCGCCACGAACTCGGGCGTGTCCTCGAACATGTGGATGAAGCCGTGCAGCTCGCGCAGGATATCGTTGGGGATATGGCGCGAGGTGCGGGTCTCGCCGTACAGGAAGATCGGCAGGTCGGAGTTGCGGCGGCGCACCTCGGCGACGAAGGCGCGCAGCTTCTCGATCGCGGCGGCCTCGAGCTCCTCGCTGTCGCTGGCGAACTCGTCGTCGTCGATCGACACGATGAAGGTCGATGCCCGGCTGGCCTGCTGGGCGAACGAGGTCAGGTCGCCGTAGCTGGTCAGCCCCATGACTTCCATGCCCTCTTTCTCGATCGCCTCGGCCAGCGCGCGGATGCCGGAGCCGGAGATGTTCTCGGAGCGGAAGTCTTCGTCAATGATGATGACGGGGAAGCGGAATTTCATCGGGCATCCTTGATGGAAAGCAGGACATAAAGGACTCGAGCCACATGGCCCGCAGCGGTTCCCTGCGACGGCGGCATGTGGCTCTCACGTCAGGTTTGGCGGCGCTGGCGGGCGCGCCGTGCCGGCAGACGCCGGATTGTAATGCGCTCAGGTCTTCGGCAGTGTGACACCGTGCTGGCCCTGGTACTTGCCGCCCCGGTCGGCATACGAGGTCTCGCAGATCTCGTCGCTCTCGAAGAACAATACCTGGGCGCAGCCCTCGCCGGCGTAGATCTTGGCCGGCAGCGGCGTGGTGTTCGAAAACTCCAGCGTCACATAGCCTTCCCATTCCGGCTCGAACGGCGTCACGTTGACGATAATGCCGCAGCGGGCGTAGGTGCTCTTGCCCAGGCAGATGGTCAGCACGCTGCGCGGGATGCGGAAGTATTCCATCGTGCGCGCCAGCGCGAACGAATTGGGCGGGATGATGCAGACCTCGCCCTTGAAGTCGACGAACGACTTCTCGTCGAAGTTCTTGGGGTCGACGATGGTGCTGTTGATATTGGTGAAGATCTTGAATTCGTCGGCGCAGCGGATGTCGTAGCCGTAGCTCGAGGTGCCGTACGACACGATCTTGCGGCCGTCGGCCTCCCGGACCTGGCCTGGCTCGAACGGCTCGATCATGCCGTGCTGCTCCGCCATGCGGCGGATCCATTTGTCGGATTTGATGCTCATAAGGTTGGGCGGATAGACGGCTCGGAGTGCGCCGCATTGTACAACCAATCGGCGCGCGCCCCTCAAGCCCGGGAGCGCCCGTGCAAGGCGCCGTGCGAGCGGCCCTGCAAGTGGCCGCTACGCCACTACATCTTCGGGCTGGCGGTGGCGGAAGCGCTCGCGCCCGGTATAGAGCAGGAAGTGCTTGCCGGTGCAGCGCGCGAACAGCGTCAGGTTGACGCGCCGGGCCATCTGGTAGCCCATCTGCGTCACGCCCGAGCGCGACAGCAGGAACGGGATGCCCATCTGCGCGCCCTTGATCACCATTTCGGAAGTGAGGCGCCCGGTGGTGTAGAAGATCTTGTCGCCGCCAGTCATGCCTTCGAGCCACATGCGCCCGGCAATCGCGTCGACGGCATTGTGGCGGCCAACGTCCTCGACGAACATCAGCAGCTCGGTGCCCTGGAACAGCGCGCAGCCATGCACCGAGCCGGCCTGCTTGTACACCGACTGCTGCAGCCGGATGGTGTCGATGATGCCGTACAGGGTGTCCTGGTCGAGCGTGGCGCCAACCGGCAGCCGGATGCTGTCGACCTCGTCCAGCAGCGAGCCGAACACGGTGCCCTGGCCGCAGCCGGTGGTCACCACGCGGCGCGCGGTGCGCTCCTCGATGCGGTCGACGCCGGTGCGGGTGGTCACCGCGGCCGATTCGGTTTCCCAGTCGACCTGCACCGCTGCAATGTCCTCGATCGATTCCACCAGGCGCTGGTTGCGCAGGTAGCCCAGCACCAGGTGCTCGGGCGCGCCGCCCAGCGTCATCAGCGTGACCAGCTCGCGCTTGTCGAGATAGACCGTCAGCGGCCGCTCGCCCGGCAGGTAGGCCGCGCGCACGCGCCCTTGCTCGTCGACGACTTCAACCTCTTCGATCAGTGGAACGGCTGCCTGGGTAAGCTCGGGACGCAAGGTCATGACGAGGGACTCGGGGCTGCGGGTGAAGGCCCCGAGCGGCATGCAGGGGGCGGAAGTTACGGCGCCTTTGCAGGGGATTGTACCGCGCCTGCCGCGGGTGCACCGGCGGTGCTGGCGATGGCAGGCACCGGCGCCACGAACGGTCCCGGATCGGCGCAGGCGGCGGTCTGCACCGGCTCGCGCGCCTGCTGCCCGTGCGCCTTGCGGTCGGCCAGGTAATGCGCGGCGATCTTGTCCTGGGCACGGCACAGCTGGTAGGCCGAGACCTTGTCGGACCAGGCGGCGCGCGCCCTGGTCTCGGCGGCCTTGGCCTGCTGGGACTCGGTTGGCGCGGGCAGCTTGGCCAGCGCGCCCGGGGCGAAGGCCGTGCAGGCGGCACCGGCGGCTACGGCGATCAGCGTCAGGATGCGTGTCATGGTTCAGGATTCCTGCTGTGTCGTGGGACCCGCTCGTCAGGCCTGCGTCAGGCTTCGCCGGGACTCTGCCGCGCCGGCCGGGCCGCGGCGGCATCCGGGCTGGCCGAACGCTGGGCCGGGATCTTGCCGGACTTGATGTCGTCGTACCAGAGCTCGTGGTGCTCCTTGGCCCAGGCCTCGTCGACCCAGCCATCGCGCATGGCGCGGTACGCGCCTTCCATGCCGATGGTGCCCATGTAGATATGGCCGCACGCCATGGCAATCATCAGCACCGCCGAGATGCCGTGGATCACGTTGGCGATCTGCATGGTGGCGCGGTAGTAGTCCATGCCCGGCACGATCATGTCGAGCACCCAGCCCGAGACCGACAGCACCAGGCCGAACACGAACACGCCCACCCAGAACCACATCTTCTCGCCGGCGTTGAAGCGCCCGCTCGGCACGTGCTTGCCCGAGGCCAGCCCGCCGAGGCTGGTGACCCAGCGGACGTCGTCGCGGCTGGGCAGGTTGTCGCGCAGGAACACCACGAAGGCGACGATCACCGACAGCGTGAAGATCGGCCCCACCACGTTGTGCAGGTTCTTCAGGATGTAGCTGAGCCAGCCGAACAGCATATGGCCCATCAGCGGCAGCAGGAAATGCTTGCCCAGCAGCATCACGATGCCCGACACCGCCAGCACCACGAAGGAAATCGCCATGGTCCAGTGCACGATGCGCTCGAGCGGGGTAAAGCGCTCGATCATGCGGCCGGTCCTGGGCGTGCGCAGCGGGATGGTGCCGCGCCACAGGAAGAAGCCGAGGATCACCACCGGCACGATCAGCAGCAGCCAGCCGCCCCAGACCGTGATGACGCCATTGCGGAACAGCCGCCACGACTGGCCGGTGCGCTGGATCAGCACCCCGGCTTCCTTGTCGGGCAGGCTGCTGTAGTGGCGCTGGTCGGAATTGACCTCGCGCCACATCGGCGCGTTGCTGCCGGGCTGCGTGACGCTGCGCTGCTGCTGCGACCTGGCCTCGGCGGCGATGTCGCGCGGCGGAATGTTGAAAATGTTCTCGGACGCGATGCCGGCCAGCGGCTGGGCCGGATGCGTGGCCGGGTTGTTGGCGTCGGCGCTGGCCGATGCGGTCGCCGGTCCGGTCGACGGCCCCGGCGCGGGTGCCGGGGCCTGTGCCACGGCATTGCCGGCCGCGGCCAGCGCCAGCGCGCCGGCAGTCAGCCAACCCCGCCAGCCACGCCAGCCTCCGGCGCGGCATCGATTGTGCGACGGCGTCATAGCCCCTCCTTCAGTTCCCGGCTGGCGGGAAGTCCACACGGCGGCGCGGTCATTGCACCCGGTTGTACTCGTTCTGCAACTGGTTGCGCTGGCGGATCTGGTTGTTCCAGCTGTTGCGGTCGCCCGCGGTCCAGCCCTTGGCCACGAACGGATCGTCCGGGGCGCCCTGGAACGCCTGGGCGTCGGCCTTGCGGTGCGACGGGCCGATGGTCTGCGGCTTCTCGCCGCACGCGGCCAGCAGCACGCCGCACAGCGACACCAGTGCAACGACGCGGATGCGATTCATGACGCTTTCCCTCCTGCAGGTGCCGTGGCTGCCGGCGCGGTCGGCGCGGCGGGTGCGGCGGGCGCCGTCGTTGCGGGCGCAGGCCGCTGCGCCGGTGCCGCCGGCTTCGCGCCGGCCTGGGCATTGCCATAGGCCGTGCCCCAGCCGAACACGTCGCCGCCGGTGCCGCGCTTGATCACGCGGTTGCGCAGGATGTCGGCAATCACGTCGCCGTCGCCGCCCAGCAGCGCCTTGGTCGAGCACATCTCGGCGCACAGCGGCAGCTTGCCTTCGGCGAGCCGGTTGCGGCCGTACTTCTCGAACTCGGCTTCCGAGCCGTTCTTCTCCGGGCCGCCCGCGCAGAAGGTGCACTTGTCCATCTTGCCGCGCACGCCGAAGGTGCCGGTCGACGGAAACTGCGGCGCGCCGAACGGACAGGCATAGGAGCAGTAGCCGCAGCCGATGCAGACGTCCTTGTCGTGCAGCACCACGCCGTCCTCGGTGCGGTAGAAGCAGTCGACCGGACAGACCGCCATGCAGGGCGCGTCCGAGCAGTGCATGCAGGCCACCGAGATCGATTTCTCGGCGCCAACCATGCCGTCGTTGACCGTGACCACGCGGCGCCGGTTCACCCCCCAGGGCACCTCGTGCTCGTTCTTGCAGGCAGTGACGCAGCTGTTGCACTCGATGCAGCGCTCGGCGTCACAGATAAATTTCATGCGTGCCATGGTGTTCCTCTGCGCTTAGGCAAACCGCTCGATCTGGCAAATGGTGGTCTTGGTTTCCTGCATCATCGTCACCGAGTCATAGCCGTATGTGGTGGCGGTGTTGACCGCTTCGCCACGCACCACGGGCATCGCACCCTCGGGGTAGTAGTCCTTCAGGTCCTTGCCCTGCCACCAGCCCGAGAAATGGAACGGGACAAAGGCGGTATCCGGCCCGACCCGCTCCGTGACCAGCGCGCGTACCTTCAGCCTGGCGCCGGTCGGCGTCTTGACCCAGCAGTAGTCGCCGTTGCGGATGCCGCGGTCGGATGCGGCGCGGGGGTTGATCTCGACGAAGTTCTCCTGCTGCAGTTCCGCCAGCCACGGGTTGGAACGGGTTTCCTCGCCCCCGCCCTCGTACTCGACCAGGCGTCCCGAAGTCAGGATGATCGGGAATTTCTCGGCCACCTTGTTCTCGAGATTGCGCTGCTGCACCGACTTGTATAGCGTCGGCAGCCGCCAGAACGCCATCTTGTCGTCGTGGGTCGGGTACTTCGCGACCATGTCGGGACGCGTCGAGTACAGCGGCTCGCGGTGCTGCGGGATCGGGTCGGGGAAGTTCCACACCACCGCGCGCGCCTTGGCGTTGCCGAACGGATGGCAGCCATGGTTCTTCAGCACCACGCGCTGGATGCCGCCGGACAGGTCGGTCTTCCAGTTCTTGCCCTCGGCCTTGGCCTTCTCGGCATCGGTCAGGTCGTCCCACCAGCCCAGCTTCTTCAGCAGCACGTGGTCGAACTCGGGATAGCCGGTGGTGATCTCCGCGCCCATCGAATGCGAGCCATCCTCGGCCAGCAGGTTGACGCCATCGCGCTCCACGCCGAAGTTGGCGCGGAAGTTGCCGCCGCCGTCCATCACGTGCTTGCTGGTGTCGTACAGGTTGGGCGAGCCCGGATGCTTCAGTTCCGGCGTGCCATAGCATGGCCACGGCAGCCCGAAGTAGTCGCCGGTCAGGTCGTAGCCGGTGACCGGGTCCTTGCCCGACTTGCAGCGCAGCGTCTTGACGTCGAACATCTGCATATTGCGCATGTGCGACTTCAGGCGTTCGGGCGACTGGCCGGTGTAGCCAATGGTCCAGTTGCTGGCGTTGATCTCGCGCAGGATCGATTCGGGCTCGGGTTCCATCCAGGTCCGGCCGGCCCGCTTGACCTCGATCATCTTGTAGTTCTTCGACAGCTCCTTGCCGAAGCCGAGCTTGTCGGCGAACGCCTGCATGATGGTCTGGTCGGGCATCGACTCGAACAGGGGCTCGATCACCTTCTCGCGCCATTGCAGCGAGCGGTTCGAGGCCGTGCACGAGCCCGAGGTCTCGAACTGCGTCGCCGCGGGCAGCAGGTACACCGCGCGGTTGGGGTTGACCTTGTCGCCCTCGGCCGGCGGCATGTTGGCCATGGCCGCGGTCGCCGACGGGTACGGGTCCACCACCACCAGCAGGTCGAGCTTGTCGAGCGCCTTCTTCATTTCCAGGCCGCGCGTCTGCGAGTTCGGGGCATGGCCCCAGAAGAACACGCCGCGCACGTTGTTGTCCTGGTCGATCAGCTCGTTCTTCTCGGTGACGATATCGATCCAGCGCGACACCGTGGTGCCGGACTTCTCCATCATCGCCTGCGACACGAACTGCTTCTTGATCCATTCGTAGTCCACGCCCCAGACCGCCGCGTAGTGCTTCCACGCGCCGGTGGCCAGGCCGTAGTAGCCCGGCAGCGAGTCGGGATTGGGGCCCACGTCGGTGGCACCCTGCACGTTGTCGTGGCCGCGGAAGATGTTGGCACCGCCGCCCGCCACGCCGATATTGCCCAGCGCCAGCTGCACGATGCACGAGGCGCGCACCATCGCGTTGCCGATGGTGTGCTGGGTCTGGCCCATGCACCACACCAGCGTGCTGGGCCGGTTCTTGGCCATGATCTCGGCCACCATGTAGACCTGCGCCTCGGGCACGCCGGTGACCTCCTCGACCTTGTCGGGGGTCCACTTGGCCAGCACCTCTTCCTTGACCTTGTCCATGCCGTAGACCCGGTCGTTCAGGTACTTCTGGTCTTCCCAGCCGTTCTTGAAGACGTGGTACAGCACCCCGAACAGGAAAGCGATATCGGTGCCCGAGCGGATCCGCACGTAATGGTGCGCCTTGGCCGCGGTGCGCGTGAAGCGCGGATCGACCACGATCACCTTGCAGCCGTTCTCCTTGGCATGCAGCAGGTGCAGCATCGACACCGGATGCGCCTCGGCCGCGTTGGAGCCGATATACAGCGCCGCCTTGGCGTTCTGCATATCGTTGTACGAGTTGGTCATCGCACCGTAGCCCCAGGTATTGGCCACGCCCGCCACGGTGGTGGAGTGGCAGATGCGCGCCTGGTGGTCGGTGTTGTTGGTGCCGAAGAACGACACCCACTTGCGCATCAGGTAGGACTGCTCGTTGCTGTGCTTGGAAGAGCCGACGAAGAACATCGAGTCCGGACCGGTCTCCTGGCGGATCGCCTTCATCTTTGCGGTGATCTCGTCGAGCGCCTGGTCCCAGCCGATGCGCTGGTACTTGCCGTTGACCAGCTTCATCGGGTACTTGAGCCGGTATTCGCCGTGGCCGTGCTCGCGCAACGCGGCGCCCTTGGCACAGTGCGCGCCCATGTTCAGGGGCGAATCGAACACCGGCTCCTGGCGGATCCACACGCCGTTCTGCACCA
This sequence comes from Cupriavidus sp. WGlv3, assembly GCF_023952475.1. Taxonomy (GTDB): domain Bacteria; phylum Pseudomonadota; class Gammaproteobacteria; order Burkholderiales; family Burkholderiaceae; genus Cupriavidus; species Cupriavidus phytorum. The sequence continues at coordinate 208,209 of NZ_JALHRX010000003.1, read as the reverse complement.
CCGCGTCGACCGCGCAGCCGACCGAGCAGTGGCCGCACACGGTGCGCCTGACCACGATGCCGGTCTTGCCATCGCCGGCGGCCTTCTTGTCGTCGGCGGCATCGGCCTTGCGCAGCAGCGTCAGCTGCGAGGCCGCGAGGCCGGCGCCGACGCCGATGCCGGAGCGCTTGAGGAAGCTGCGGCGGTCCATGGTCGGCATGGCGCCGGCCAGGCTGGCCGCGAGTCGTTGGGAGAGCCGGCCGGAGCTTGCGCCGGCGGATTCGGGCCCGGAGTCGGGCCGATGTGCAAGGCCATCAGCGAGGCGGGCGGATGCGCCCTGCGCCGCGCGTTTGCGGGTCAAGATCATGTCTCACCTCAGAAACGGACGATTGGGTAGCGTCCGGTTGCAGGCGGCGCGCCAGACCACGCCGCCGTGGCAGTTACACCAGCGTGGTCCGGTAATACTTGCGGATGTGGTCGGAGACCCGGTAACCCTTGCTGTCCGACGGAGGATCGGTGGGTTCCGGCAGGGCTGCAGCCTGGCCCGGCATGGCGGGTGTGCGCGCACTCAGCGCTGCCGCACCGGTGGCGGCGGCTACAACTCCGGCGCCCGCGAGAAACGTGCGGCGCGCGACCCTGGTTGGCTTCTCTCTCATGTGGGGGCTCCTCGGTTGTCAAAGCCCGATGGTTGTGCCGTTATGCGTTGTTATGCATATTCTAGAATCAACTGGAAGGAAAGACCATGACAAGCACGGGTTTTTCCTTACCTTCTGCTCCAACTTGAGCTAAGAAACCTGCGCCTTGCGCCGCATCGGTCCCGCGCTCAGGTCATCTCGAGCGCCACCGCCTCGACCCCGGCGAAGGTGCCGAGCAGTCCGGCCACGCTGCGATAGAAGCGCGCCTGCGGGTGCGCCGCCACCGCCTCGCACAAGGGCTCGATCCAGGGCTGCAGATGCTTCGCATAGAAGCGCTGCTGCTCGCCCAGGTTTGACACCGCCAGGTCGTCACCCGCCACCAGGAAGCGCATCACCTCGCACAGCGTGGCGATGTGGTCCTCGGTCTCGCTGACGCCTTCGTGGCGCTCCAGGCCATAGCGGGCCAGGTCTTCGCGCAGCGCCACCAGCGGGCGCTCGTTCAGAAAGCCCGTCATATAGAAAGAGCCGTAGAGAAACACGTCCTGGCGGCCCACGCCGACGAACAGTTGCCGGTACTCCTCCTCGGCCTCGGCCGCGGTGGTCTCGGATGCTGCGTCGCACAACGCATTCCACGCCTTGCCGAGCACGGTCTGCGCATCTTCGCCCACGGCGCGGTTGGCCGCGATGTGATGCAGCAAGGCCGCGTCCGGGGCGCGGTAGAACAGCGTCGCCAGCAGGCCGTACAGATCGGCGCGAGCGGTGTCTTCGCTGTCCGCGGGGTCGGCGGGGGGCGCGGCGGTGAGCTGGATCGGCTGGAAATCTGTCATGTCGTGATGAATTGTGCCCGGTGGCCCGGGCCGGGTCTCAGCGCAGGGTAGCGCCGGTGACGGCGCCTGGGTCGTGTTCCATCATGTCCACCACGCGGCAGTCCGGGCACATCCTGAGGCGCTCCGCGGCGGCGCCGGCAAAGGCCGGATGGCCGGCCAGGCGCACCAGCATCGACTCGACCATCTGCGCCGTGCCGAACGGCTTGGCGCAGCGCACGCAATGGAACGGCTGGGCCTCGTTGAGCGTGACCGGGCGCCGGGCCGCGTCGCCGGCCAGCAGGCGCGGCACCAGGGTCACGGCGTCTTCCGGGCAGGTCTTCTGGCACAGCCCGCACTGCACGCAATTGCGCTCGATAAAGCTGAGCACCGGGCGCTCGGGATTGTCGCGCAGCGCCTGCGACGGACACGCGCCCACGCACGCCAGGCACAAGGTGCACTTGCCGGTATCGACGGCGATGGCGCCGATCGGCGCGCCCGCGGGCAGCGGCACGCTCTGCGCCGGCGACGGCGCATGGCGCACCAGGTGGTCGAGCGCGAAGTCGAGCAGCTCGCGCTTGGCCGCAACCGGGCCGAAGGATGCGGGCGGCAAGGCGTTGCGCGCCGGGCGCAGCGCCGCCAAACCGGCATCGAGCGCGACCGTGTCGGCGGCCTCGACCAGCGACAGCACCTCGTCGTCATAGCCCAGTCCCGCCAGCAGCGCGCGCCCCACCGCCATCTGCTCGAGCAGCGCGGCGCGGTATTGCGGCGCCTCGTCGCCGGTCAGCAGCACGGCGACGCGGCTGGCGCCCCAGCACAGCGCGGCCAGCCACAACTCCAGCCCCACCGAGGCCGGATGGAACAGCGACAGCGGCATGACCTGCGCGGGCACACCCTGCGCCTTGCCGCCGCGGGCGGCGCGGCCCAGCGCCAGCAGCGCGGGCGTGCCGGACTCCTCGCCGTGCAGCAGCACCACCGGATCGCGCGCGCCGGCCTGCCGGTAGGCGGACAGCAGCGTGCGCAGCCGCGCGCCGGTGGTCTCGGGGCCGGGGTAACCATAGCTGATGGCACCGCTCGGGCAGACCGTGGTGCACGCGCCGCAGCCCATGCACAGGTTGGGCGTGACCTCGATGCGGCCCTTGCCGTCATGCCAGCGCGAGGCGATGGCCTGGGTCGAGCAGATATCGATGCAGGCGGTGCAGCCGGTGGTCTGGTTGCGGCCGTGCGCGCACAGGCTTTCCTTGTAGCGGAAGAATTTGGGCTTCTCGAACTCGCCCACCAGCCCGGCCAGCGCCAGCGCCTGGGCCTGCTGCCGCTCCGGGTCGGCGCCGGCATGCAGATAGCCCTGCGGCGGCTGGTGCATGGTGAAGGCGGGCGTGTCGCACAGGTCGAAGACCAGGTCGAAGCGGCCCGCGCCGGTGCCCTGCGGACGGTCGAAGTCGATCGCCGCGGCGGCGCCGCAGGCGCGCACGCAATCGCGATGCGCGCGGCAGCGCGACAGGTCGATCTGGTAGCTGAAGTCGATCGCGTCCTCGGGACAGGCATCGATGCAGGCATTGCAACGCGTGCACAGGTCCAGGTCGATCGGGTTGCTGCGGCCCGCGCCGGTTTCCCAACTGGCCTCGAAGGCGCCGAGCCAGCCGCTCAGCGCGGCCAGCTTGCCGCTGTGGACCGGATAGGCGCGCGCCGCGGGCTGCGCGGCGGTGCCGTCGCGCGGGTCGCCGCCGGTCAGCAGCACCGTGACTTCGAGCTGCATCGCCGCCAGCCGCTCGGCCCACGGCAGCGCGCGCGCCGCCGGGCCCAGGACCAGCACCGCGCCGTCGCTGCGGTAGTCCACCACCGGCACCGGCTCGGGTTCGGGCAGTGCCGCCACCGCCAGCAGCGCGGCGATCTTGGCGTTGGCGGTCCTGGGGTCGCACCGGGCGCCCTGCGACCAGCCGCCGGTTTCGCGAATATTGACGAAGCGCACCGGCGCGGTCACCACCGCCTGGCCATCGCGGCCCTGCGCGGCTTGCGCGGCCACCTCGGTAAAGAGCTGGCGCTCTTGCGTGCAGGCGACGATCACGTCCTCGGTGCCGTCCAGCGCGGCGGTGAAGTCACCGATTTCGCGCCGGCACAGCAGTCGATGGACCTTGAGCGGCCCCTGGCTGGCGTCGCGGGTTGCGTCTGACAATGCCGCCCCGTCCAGCGGCATGGTGTCGTTGCAATTGCAGATCAGCGTCGGCATGGCGAGTGCGGCTGACCGGTCCGGACGTCCCTTCTTGGCGGGGGTCTGCGGGCCGGCGGATTGTGGGGATGCCTATTGTAGGCTGCGCTGCCCGCTGGGGCTACGCGCGTTTATGCGGGTCTTGCGGCGGGTCTTGCAGGCCCTGTTGTTCGCTTTGACTGGCGTGCGGCGGCGGCGTTTCAGCGCCTGCCGGTGCATCGGCCTGCACCAGCGGCGCGTCGGCGTCTTCGCCTGGTGCTGCGTCCGCCTGATGCGGTGCCTGCTCCGCGTCCGTTTGCGCTGCCGGCGGTACCTGTTCCGGCTCCGACAGGCGCGCCGCGGCTTCGGCCGCGGCGCGTTCCTCGTCGGTCGGCTCGAACAGGCCCAGCGTCTGCGCTTGGCGCAACTGGCGCAGGATTTCGGGCGGGATCGGGTCCGGCTTGCTGTAATCGTCGATATAGATATCGAGCCCGTCCATCACATTGAAGTGCGGATCGGCAAACAACGTCTTCAGCGCGGCGCGCTTGACCGATTCGTCCACGCCGCGCGCAACGAAGCGGGCGATCTCGTCACCGGGCCGCAGCGCCGCGACATCGGCCAGCGTCGGCGGCGGATCCCGCGGCGACTCGGGAACGGCTTCGACGGTCGCAGGGGGCGCCTCGGCGGCCACCGTCGGCAGCGGCTCGGCGGGCACGGCCACGCCCTCGCGCACCGCGGCCTTGCGGCGCGACCAGCGCGACAGGAAGGACGATTCGCTCATGGGCAGGGCCGCTTCTCGATGGTGTCAGGAATCAGTAGCGGGCGCGCTGGTCCGGCGCCTTGAAGGATTCGGGCCGGCGCCGCTGCTTGGGCTCGGGCCGGTAATGTTCGTTGACGTAGGCCTGCAGCCAGTCGCGCTGCTCCGGCGCCAGCGGCACGTTCTCGACGGTCTCGCCGGCGTCCAGCCAGCGGCCGGCCTCGTTGTACGACAGCGCCACGGTGACCGGCACCGGATGCGCCTCATCTGCGTCGCCCTTGCCGTCATCCTCGGGCATGCGCCACAGCACGAACCAGCACGGCGTGGCGGAGGTCAGGTTCAGGTAGTAGCCCTCGCCCTGGTCGCGGAACAGCTCCACCTCGTAGCCCGGGTACAGCCAGCGCGCGCCGTGCGCATCGTGCTCCAGGCACACCGGCTGCGTGCCGAACTCGCCCAGGTCGGGCAGCACCGCGTCCAGCTGCCATTTCCAGGGCTGCCAGCGGTTCGCCAGCGCCACCTTGCGCATCACCACGGCCATGGTGACGGCGGGGCGGGCGCCGTGCGGCGGCAGGTTGGCGGTGGGCTGGCTGTCCATGGCGGCAGGCGGGCGCTCAGGTGTTCTGCACGACGATGCTGGGAAACTTGCTGGTCATGTCGCGCGCCTTGTCGGCGACCTTGATCGCCACCTTGCGCGCGATGGCACGGTACATCTCGGCCACCGGGCTGTCGGGCTCGGCCACCACGGTCGGGCGGCCGGAATCGGCCTGCTCGCGGATGCTCAGGTTCAGCGGCAGGCTGCCGAGCAGGTCGACGCCGTAGTCGGCGCACATCTTCTCGCCGCCGCCGTGGCCGAAGATATGCTCGACATGACCGCAGTTCGGGCAGCAATACACCGCCATGTTCTCGACGATGCCCAGGATGGGAATGCCCACCTTCTCGAACATCTTCAGGCCCTTCTTGGCGTCGAGCAGCGCGATGTCCTGCGGCGTGGTCACGATCACCGCACCGGTGACCGGCACCTTCTGCGACAGCGTCAGCTGCACGTCTCCGGTGCCCGGCGGCATGTCGACGATCAGGTAATCGAGGTCGCGCCAGTTGGTCTGGCGCAGCAGCTGCTCCAGCGCCGAGGTCACCATCGGGCCGCGCCACACCATGGGGTTGTCCTGCTCGATCAGGAAGCCGATCGAGTTGGCCTGCAGGCCGTGGCCCTCCAGCGGCTCCATGGTCTGGCCGTCGGCGGATTCGGGGCGGCCGTCGATGCCCAGCATCATCGGCAGGCTGGGTCCGTAGATGTCGGCGTCGAGCATGCCCACGCGCGCGCCTTCGGCAGCCAGCGCCAGCGCCAGGTTCACGGCCGTGGTCGACTTGCCCACGCCGCCCTTGCCCGACGCCACCGCAATCACGTTCTTCACGCCCGGCAGCAACTTGACGCCGCGCTGCACCGCGTGGGCGACGATCTTCATGCTGACGGCGACGCTGACATTGGTCACGCCCGGCAGCTGCCGCACCGCGGCCACCACCAGCTTGCGGATCGGATCGAACTGGCTCTTGGCGGGGTAGCCGAGTTCGACCTCGAGCGATACCTCGCCGCCATCGACGCGGATGTTCCGGGCCGAGCGGGTGGACACCAGGTCCTTGCCCGTATTGGGGTCGATGACGGTGCGCAGGGCTTCGGTAACCTGCTCAGTGCTGAGGCTCAAGACAAACTCCGCTTGGATAGTGGGGAACGGGCGCATGATGGCCTGCGCCTAATGTATCAAAGTATGCAGCACCGGCCATGAACGCCGGAAATCCGCGCGCAATCCCCTCTGTGGGGTGGGGGATTACAGACAATTACAAATCTCACAAGCTTGCACTTGTGCGCGCGCCGCCATATCCATATTGTAGTGCGGTTGGACGGCCCGGCAGGTCGATACCGCAAGCGGTGCCGCGCCCGGCCGGGCCGACGCGCACAATGGGTTACCTGCCGCCTGCCTTGGCGTTACCATCGCCCACGCGGTACCAAGAACATTTACGGGAATATCAGAAGGAGAAAGCATGAAGATCAAGCTCGTTACCGTTTCGCTCGCCGCCGCCACGCTGCTGGCCGCTGGCTGCGCCACCGAACAGCAAACCCACACGGCGGTTGGTACCGGCGTCGGCGCCGCGGTCGGCGCGGGGCTTGGCAACCTGATCGGCGGCAACACCACCGGCACGCTGGTGGGCGCGGCCGTCGGTGGCGCCATCGGCGGCGCGACCGGCTACAACTGGAACGCGATCCGCGGCAAGCTGAACAAGGACACCGCCGGCACGGGCACACAGATCACCGAGCAGCCGGACGGCTCGCTGAAGGTCAACATCCCGAGCCAGGTCACCTTCGACACCGACAGCGCCTCCATCAAGCCGTCGTTCCGCTCGGTGCTCGACCAGGTCGCGCAGACCCTTGGCCAGCACCAGGACGTGAGCGCCAACGTGGTGGGCCATACCGACAGCACCGGCAACCCCAACTACAACATGCAGCTGTCGCAGCGCCGCGCGCAGAGCGTGGCAGGTTATCTGGGTGATCGCGGCGTCGCACGCAACCGCCTCTCCGCCGAAGGACGCGGGCAAAGCCAGCCGGTTGCCGACAACGGCAGCGAAGCCGGACGGGCACAAAATCGCCGCGTCGAAATTTTTTTGAAACCAATTCAAGGGTGACCCTGTCATAGAAACAGGTGCCGCTTGCCACCGTTGCTGGCTCGCGATGGGTGGCTGACCTCCCGGGCGGTACCTGATTTCTCCTCCTTTTCCGTTGTGGAAAGCTGCGCCGGCACTGACCGGCGCTTTTTTTTGCCCGCGCGGATCCGGGCGCCCGCCCATTCCGCGATGCGGAACCGCCGCGCGGCGCCCTACCAGTTGTTAAAATAGCCCCTTCCCGGCACGCGCCCGCCCGTCCTGGCTGGCGCCGTCTCCACGATTTCCCCGCTCCTGACCGGCCCCTGTTTATGACCGCACGTCGCATCCTCGTCACATCCGCCCTGCCCTACGCCAACGGCCAGATCCATATCGGCCACCTGGTGGAGTACATCCAGACCGATATCTGGGTGCGGTTCCAGCGCATGATGGGCAACGAGGTCTACTACGTCGGCGCCGACGACACCCACGGCACCCCCGTCATGCTGCGCGCCGAGAAGGAAGGCATCACGCCCAAGGCGCTGATCGACCGCGTCTGGACCGAGCACAAGCGCGATTTCGACAGTTTCCTGGTGTCGTTCGACAACTACTACAGCACCGACGCCGAGGAAAACCGCGAGCTGTGCGAGAAGATCTACCTGGCGCTGAAGGCCGAGGACCTGATCGCCGAGCGCGAGGTCGAGCAGTTCTACGACCCGGTCAAGAACATGTTCCTGCCCGACCGCTTCATCAAGGGCGAGTGCCCGAAGTGCGGCGCCAAGGACCAGTACGGCGATTCCTGCGAGGTGTGCGGCACCACCTACGTGCCGACCGACCTGAAGAACCCCTACTCTGTGGTGTCGGGGGCGACGCCGGTGCGCAAGTCGTCGGCCCACTACTTCTTCAGGCTGTCCGATCCGCGCTGCGAGAGCTTCCTGCGCGAGTGGGTGGCCGACCTGGCGCAGCCCGAAGCCGCCAACAAGATGCAGGAATGGCTGGGCGCCGAGGGCGAGGCCTCGACCTTGTCCGACTGGGACATCTCGCGCGATGCGCCCTACTTCGGCTTCGAGATCCCGGGGGCGCCGGGCAAGTACTTCTACGTGTGGCTGGACGCGCCGATCGGCTACTACGCCAGCTTCAAGAACCTGGCGCAGCAGCGCGGCATCGATTTCGACGCCTGGGTCGGCCCGCACTCGACCGCCGAGCAGTACCACTTCATCGGCAAGGACATCCTGTACTTCCACACGCTGTTCTGGCCAGCGATGCTGCGCTTTTCGGGCTACCGCACCCCGACCAATGTGTTCGCCCACGGCTTCCTGACCGTGGACGGCGCCAAGATGAGCAAGTCGCGCGGAACCTTCATCACCGCGCAGAGCTATATCGACACCGGCATGAACCCGGAGTGGCTGCGCTATTACTTCGCCGCCAAGCTCAACGCCAGCATGGAAGACCTCGACCTGAACCTCGACGACTTCATCGCGCGCGTGAACAGCGACCTGATCGGCAAGTACGTCAACATCGCCAGCCGCGCCGCGGGCTTCCTGGTCAAGCGCTTCGACGGCAAGGTCGACGAGGCCGCGCTGGCCCATCCGCTGCTGGAGCAGCTGCGCCAGGCCGCGCCGCAGGTGGCGCATCTCTATGAAAGCCGCGAGTACAGCAAGGCGCTGCGCCTGGTGATGGAGCTGACCGATGCGGTCAACGCCTTCGTCGACACCGAGAAGCCGTGGGAGCTGGCCAAGGACGACAGCAAGCGCGCCGCGCTGCATGCAGCGTGCTCGGTCTCGCTGGAGGCGTTCCGCCTGCTGACCATCTACCTGAAGCCGGTGGTGCCCAACGTGGCCGCGGGCGTGGAGCGCTTCCTCAACGTCGCGCCGCTGGACTGGCGCGCGATCGACCAGCAGCTGTCGGCCGCCAGCCCGGTGCAGCCGTACCAGCACCTGATGACGCGCGTCGATGCCAAACAGGTCGACGCGCTGCTGGCCGCCAACCGCGAATCGCTGCAGGCGGCCGCGGCGCCGGCCGCCACCGCGGACGCCAACGCCAACGCAGCCGCGATCGAGCCGATCGCCGACACCATCACCATCGACGACTTCGCGAAGATCGACCTGCGCGTGGCCAGGATCGTCGAATGCCAGAAGGTGGAAGGCTCGAACAAGCTGCTGCAGCTGACGCTGGACCTGGGCGAAGGCCGCACCCGCAATGTGTTCTCGGGGATCCAGTCGGCCTACACGCCCGAGCAACTGGTGGGCAAGCTGACCGTGGTGGTGGCGAACCTGGCGCCGCGCAAGATGAAGTTCGGCGTGTCCGAAGGCATGGTGCTGGCGGCCTCGGCCGCGGATGAAAAGGCCGCGCCCGGCCTGTACATCCTCGAGCCGCACAGCGGCGCGGTGCCGGGCATGCGCATCGGCTGATCGTCTTTTATCGCTGTTCCCTCTCCCGACACGCGGGAGAGGGTGCCATCCCGCGGCACGCTCGTGACGCGGTTTCTCTCGATGGCGAATCGCCATCCAATCCCCCGGTGCACGCCGACGCGCCCGCCACAGCCGCCTGAATTCTGCAATGCAGAACAGAACAGCGGCAAATCCCCTTCCCCGCCCCCGCTTTATGCACACGCGGCATGTCATACATGGTTCCGGCGCATCGCGCTTGTGACCCTCTGGCTGGCCGCGTAGATTCCACCTCGCAGAATCACAAACCACAAAAACAAGAAGCCGGCGGCGCAGACCGCTTGCGCGCTTGCGTGCCGCCGCTTCGCATGGGAAGGGGACATTTGTGAAGAAGCTCCTGATCGCCAATCGCGGCGAGATCGCGTTGCGCGTGCAGCGCGCCGCCCGCGATCTCGGCATCGCCACCGTGGCCGTCTACGCCGGCGACGACGCCAACAGCCGCCACCGCCTGCTCGCCGACGAAGCCGTCGCACTGCAGGGCGAAGGTGCGGCGGCCTATCTCGACATCGACGCCATCCTGGCCGCGGCGCGAGCCACCGGCTGCGATGCCATCCACCCCGGCTACGGTTTTCTCAGCGAGCGTGCTGACTTTGCCAGCGCCTGCGCGGCGGCACAGATTGTCTTTGTCGGGCCCGAGCCCGAACACCTAGCGCTGTTCGGCGACAAGGGCCGCGCGCTGGCGCTGGCCGCCCGCTGCGGCGTGCCGGTGATGCCGGCCACGCCGGGCGGCGCCACGCTCGATGCGGTGACGGCGTTCTTCGACGAGCAGGACGGCGCCGGCGTGGTGCTCAAGGCGGTGGGCGGCGGCGGCGGACGCGGCATGCGCGTGGTGCGCGAGCGCGACGCCCTGCCCGAAGCCTATGCGCGCTGCCGCTCCGAAGCACGCTCGGCGTTCGGCATCGACACCCTCTACGCCGAGCGGCTGGTGGCGCGCGCGCGCCATATCGAAGTGCAGATCGCCGGCGACGGCGACAGCGTGATCGCGCTGGGCGAGCGCGACTGCACGCTGCAGCGCCGCTTCCAGAAGGTGGTGGAGATCGCGCCCAGCCCGGCGCTCGATGCCGGGCTGCGCCAGCGCATCGTCGACGCCGCCTGCACGCTGGCGCGCGAGGCGCGCTACCGCAGCCTGGGCACCTTCGAATTCCTGGTCGAAGAGCCAGAGCATGGCGCCAGCCGCGATGGCGCGGCCCTGCCCTTCGTGTTTATCGAGGCCAACCCGCGCCTGCAGGTCGAGCACACCGTCACCGAGCAGGTCACCGGGATCGACCTGGTGGCGGTCCAGCTGGGACTGGCCCAGGGCCGGCGCCTGCCCGAGCTGGGGCTGGACCCGCGCCACCCGCCGCGCGTGCGCGGCTTTGCGATCCAGGTGCGCGTCAATGCCGAAGCCACCGACGCGCAGGGGCTGGCGCGGCCGGCGCAGGGCCGGCTGGAGCGCTTCGATCCGCCCACCGGGCCGGACGTGCGCGTCGACACGCATGGCTATACCGGCTATGCCCCGTCCGCGCATTACGACACGCTGCTGGCCAAGCTGATCGTGACCTCGGCCAGCGATCACTTCGCCGACGCGGTGCGGCGCCTGCAGCGCGCGCTGGCCGAATTCAATATCACCGGCATCGCCACCAACCTGGACCTGCTGCGGGCGCTGGCCGAGCGCGATGACTTTGCCAGCCAGCAGGTGCATACCCGTTATATGGAGACGGCGCTGCCCGCGCTGCTGGAACGCGCCGCGCAGATCGGCGCGCAGCACGCGGCCAGGCACGCGCTGGCGGGCGCCGCCGTGGCGCCGGTGGCGGCCACGTCGAGCAGCGCCAGCTTCGACGAGCAGCTGGGCGAAGGCCTGAGCGCGGTGCGCGCGCCGATGAACGGCCGCGTGATCGAGCTGGCGCGCGAGAACGACGTGGTCAAGGCCGGCCAGACCGTGGCGGTGCTCGATGCGATGAAGATGGAACATGCCATCGTGGCCGAACACGCCGGACGCGTGATCGACCTGCGCACCGCATCCGGCGAGCAGGTGGCCGAAGGCCAGGTGATGCTGGTGCTGGAGCCCGCCGACGCCGGCGCGCATGCCGGCGCCGACGCCGAACGCGCCGACCCCGCGGCGATCCGCCCGGACCTGCAGCGGGTACTGGACCGCCATGCCTTCCTGTACGACGCGAACCGCCCGGAGGCGGTGGCACGCCGCCATGCGCGCGGCCAGCGCACCGCGCGCGAAAATGTCGACGACCTGTGCGATGCCGGCAGCTTCCGCGAATACGGCGGCCTGGCGCTGGCGGCGCAGGCCAGCCGGCGCAGCGAGGCCGACCTGATCGCCAACACCCCCGCCGACGGCCTGATCACCGGCACCGGCACCATCAACGGCAGCCTGTTCGCGCCGGAACGCGCGCGCTGCGCGGTGCTGGCCTACGACGCCACGGTGCTGGCCGGCACCCAGGGCAAGCGCAATCACACCAAGACCGACCGCATCCTGGAAGTGGCGCTGCGTAACCGCCTGCCCACGGTGATCTTTGCCGAGGGCGGCGGCGGGCGTCCGGGCGATGTCGACTTCCCCACCGTCGCGGGCCTGTACCAGCCGTCGTTCGGCGCCTTCGCCGAGCTGAGCGGCGAGGTGCCGGTGATCGGCATCGCGTCGGGGCGCTGCTTCGCCGGCAATGCCGCGCTGCTGGGCTGCTGCGACTTGATCGTCGCCACGCGCAACGCCAACATCGGCATGGCCGGCCCCGCCATGATCGAAGGCGGCGGCCTGGGCGTGTTCCGGCCCGAGGACATCGGTCCGGCCGCGGTGCAGTACCACAACGGCGTGGCCGACCTGCTGGTCGACGACGAAGCCGCGGCCGTGGCCGCAGCGAAGCACTACCTGTCGATGTTCCAGGGCCGCATCGAAGCATGGCAGGCGCCCGACCCGCTGGCGCTGCGCCACGTGGTGCCTGAAAACCGCCTGCGCGTGTACGACACCCGTGCCGCCATCGATGGTCTGGCCGACGTCGGCAGCGTGCTGGAGCTGCGCGCCGGTTTCGGCACCGGCATCCATACCGCGCTGGCGCGCATCGAAGGCCGGCCGGTGGGCATTCTCGCCAACAATCCGCGCCACCTCGGCGGCGCCATCGACGCCGATGCCGCCGACAAGGCCGCGCGCTTCATGCAGGTGTGCAACGCGCACGGGCTGCCGATCGTGTCGCTGATCGACACGCCGGGCTTCATGGTCGGCCCCGAGGTCGAGGCCCGCGCCCAGGTGCGCCACGTGTCGCGCATGTTCGTGATCGGCGCCAAGCTGCGCGTGCCGTTCCTGGCGGTGGTGCTGCGCAAGGGCTATGGCCTGGGCGCGATGGCGATGGCCGCGGGCGGCTTTCGCGCGCCCAGCTTCACGGTGTCGTGGCCGACCGGCGAATTCGGCGGCATGGGCCTGGAGGGAGCGGTCCGGCTCGGCTTCCGCAAGGAACTGGAAGCGCTGCCGGCGGGGCCGCAGCGCGATGCGCTGTACCAGCAGCTGGTGGCGCAGATGTACGAGCGCGGCCATGCCATCAACGCCGCGGCGGCGCTGGAGCTCGATGCCGTGATCGATCCGGCCGCGACGCGGCAGTGGCTGGTCAGCGGCCTCGAAGCGGGCGAGGCCGACCCGCACCGATCGCACCGACCGATACGCCCCTTCGTCGACGCCTGGTAGGCGCGATGGCTGACCACACCAAGCGGACCACACCAAGCGGACCCCACCAGAGCGACAGCAAGAGGAGACAGCAGATGGACGAACAGGCGTTCTTCGCGGACCTGGAAGCCCGGCATCGCAAGATCTGGCCCGCCGGCCTGCCCGATGCACCGGTCTACCCCCATGGCGAGGTCCCGCTGGGCGACTACCTGCGCGCGTGGGCGCGCAAGCGCCCGCACCATGCCGCGCTGGTCTGGTACGGCACCACCGTCACCTATGCCGAGCTCGACGACCTGTCCGAGCGCTGCGCCGCGCTGCTCAGGGGCCGCGGCGTCCGCGCGGGCGACCGCGTCGCGGTGATGATGGGCAACTGCCCGCAGTTCCACGTGGTGTTCTACGCCATCCTGAAGCTGGGCGCGGTGTACGTGCCGGTCAACCCGCTCTTCAAGGAACAGGAGCTGGTGTACGAACTGAACGATGCCGGCGCCACCACCATCATCGTGCAGGACCAGCTGGCGCCGCTGCTTATGTCAGTGCGCGCGCAGACCGCGCTGCGGGCGGTCTACACCACCAGCGCCGGCGCCATGCTGCCGGCGCAGCCCGAGCTGCCGCTGCCGGCCGGGCTGGATGCGCCCGCGCTGGCCGTCGATGGCGCCATCGACCTGCTGCAGGCGCTGCGCGAGACCGCGCCGGTGGCGCTGCCGCCGGTCGACCTGGACGCGCTGGCCGCGCTGAACTACACCGGCGGCACCACCGGCCTGCCCAAGGGCTGCATGCATACGCAGCGCGACATGCTGTACACCGCGGCGGCCTCGTACGCGCTGACCGGCGGCGTCGACGCGGCGCGCCTGGCCGACGGCTCGGACGACGTGATGCTGAACTTCCTGCCGATGTTCTGGATCGCGGGCGAGAACCTCGGCCTGATCTACCCGATCTTCAGCGGCGCGACCGTAGTGCTGCTGGCGCGCTGGGACCCGGTCGCGGTGATGGCCGCGATCGAGCGCTACCGCGTCAACCGCACCTTCGTCGTGGTCGACAACGCGGTCGAGCTGATGAACCATCCCGAGTGCGGCCGCTACGACCTGAGCTCGCTGCAGCATACGCGCGCGGCCTCGTTCATCCGCAAGATCACGCCCGACATCCGCCAGCGCTGGCACGCGCTGACCGGCAGCATCATTGCCGAAGGTGCATGGGGCATGACCGAGACCCATACCAGCGACACCTTCACCACCGGCATGCAGGACGACGACATGGACCTGCGCGGCCGCCCGGTCTTCGTCGGCCTGCCGGTGCCGGGCACGCGCATCAAGATCTGCGATTTCGACACCGGCGCGGTGCTGCCGGTCGGCGAGGAAGGCGAGATCGTGGTCAGCACGCCGTCGCTGTTCAAGGGCTACTGGGGCCGTCCCGACGTCGACGCCGAGGTGTTCCGCGACGGCTGGTTCCGCACCGGCGATATCGGCGCGTATGACGAGGCCGGCTACCTGCATTTCCTGGGCCGGCGCAAGGAGATGCTGAAAGTGCGCGGCATGAGCGTGTTCCCGTCCGAGCTGGAGGTGCTGCTGTCGCGCCACCCGGCGGTGCTGGGCTCGGCCGTGGTGGGCCGCCCGGACCCCGACAAGGGCCAGGTGCCGGTGGCCTTTATCCGCCTGCGCCCCGAGCATGCCGACGGCACCAGCGCCGACGCATTGCACGCCTGGTGCCGCGAGCAGATGGCGGTCTACAAGGTGCCCGAAATCCGCATCCTGCCCGAGTTTCCGCTGACCGCCACCGGCAAGGTGCGCAAGGTGGAACTGCAGACGCTGCTGGACACCGAGGCCGGCGGCTGAGCGCAGCCCGGGCGGCGCAAGCCCGGCCGGCAGTACCGCCCCGGCGCAACCATGGAGCCATCGGCCATGCACGATCGATCCACCGGCAACACCAGGGAAGACCGCCATTTCGTCACCGCGCTGGCGCGCGGGCTCGAGGTGCTGGCGTGCTTCCGCACCAGCGACCGCGCACTGGGCAACCAGGAAATCGCGCGGCGCTGCCAGTTGCCCAAGTCCACGGTCTCGCGCCTGACCTCGACCCTGACCCGGCTGGGCTACCTGGCGCGCGTCGAAGGCAGCCAGCAGTACAGCCTCGGCACGGCCTGCCTGCGGCTGGGCAGCGCCATGCTGTCGCGGCTGGATATCCGCAAGGTGGCGCGCCCGCTGATGCAGGAACTGGCGGATTTCTCCGGCGGCACGGTGTCGCTGGGCACGCGCGACCGCTTCTCGATGATCTATGTCGAACATTGCCGCAGCAGCGCGGCGATTGCGCTGACGCTCGATACCGGCTCGCGCATTCCGGTGGCGACCTCGGCGATCGGCCGCGCCTGGCTGGCGGTAGTGGCCGACGCCGAGCGGCAAGCCTTCATGGAGCAGGTGCGCGATGTCGACGACATGGCCTGGCCACGGCTGCGCCGCGGCATCGAACAGGCGCTGGCCGATCACCGCGAGCTCGGCGTGACCTGCTCGATGGGCGAATGGCAGGCCGATGTCAACGGCATCGCGCGCGGTTTCGAGCCCGGCCAGGGCATGCCGCCCATGGCGCTCAACGTGGGCGGACCGTCGTTCCGGCTGTCGCCGTCGTTCCTGCTGCAGGAAGTGCGGCCGCGCCTGCTCGAGGTGGTGCGCCAGCTCGAGAGCAGCTTCCCGCGCTGAGCGCGCCCGTTGTTCACACCCACAGCGCCGCCACGAGACGGCGCAACCGGAGGAGCACCATGCAAGTGAAGACACTGTCTGACGCCACCCGCCACCGGCTGCTGGCCGGCCTCGCCGCCGCGGCCATCGTGCCGCTCGCGCATGCCGCGCCCGCGCCCGCCACCGGCAGCCTTACCGTCGCCTTCGGCGCGGAGTCGACCACGCTCGACCCGGTCAAGATCTCGGCCGGCGTCGACCATTATTTTGTCGGCCAGATCTTCGAGATGCTGGTGCGCCGCAACGCCGCGCTCAAGGACGAGAACTGGCTGGCGGAAAGCTGGAAGCTCGACCCCGGCAAGGACGGCAAGCCGGTGCTCGACGTGCAGTTGCGCAAGGGCGTGCGCTTCCACAACGGCGACCCGCTGACCTCCGAGGACCTGGAGTTCTCGTGGCAGCGCCAGCGCGATCCCAAGAGCAGCTTCTTCTCGCACTATGTGTCGTCGGTCGAGCGCTTCGAGATCGTCGATGCGCACCGCTTCAAGCTGCATTTCAAGCAGCCCGACGCGCAATTCATCGTCGGCAACATGCAGCTGTGGGCCATGCCCAAGAAGTACATCCAGAAGGTCGGCGAGGAAGAGTTCGCCCGCAAGCCGGTGGGCACCGGTCCATGGAAGTTCGTCTCGCGCACGGTCAAGGACGAACTCAAGCTGGAAGCCTTCGACGGCTACTGGAACAAGGACAAGCGCCCCGGCATCAAGGAGCTGACGATCAAGGTGATTCCCGAGGACCTGACCCGGGTGGCGGCGTTCAAGACCGGCAAGGTGGATTTCATCGACAACGTGCCGCCGTCGATGGTGGAGGAATTCAGGAAGATGCCGGGCGTGAAGACCGTCACGCTGGTCAGCGGCAACAATCTGTTCCTGAACTTCAACACGCAGATGCCGAAGTCGCCGTTCAACGACGTGCGCGTGCGCCAGGCCGCCGCGCATGCCATCGATGTCGACGCCATCATCAAGCGCGTGCTGTTCGGCCAGGGCGAGCGCTATGCGCAGGTGGGCAAGGCGTCCAACGGCTACGACGCCGCGCTCAAGCCCTATGCCTTCGACCAGAAGCGCGCCCGCGAGCTGCTCAGGCAGGCCGGCTATCCCAATGGCTTCGACACCCCCTGCTACAACCTCACCACGCCGCGCGAGCCGGGCGTGAAGGAAGTGGGCGAAGCCATGTACGCCTACCTGAGCGCGGTCGGCATCCGCTGCCAGGTGCGCAACCTGGAGTACGGCGCGTGGATCAGCCTGGGCAAGCGCGGCCGTTCCGGTCCGCCCGAGATGGACGGCGTGCTGAGCTGGATGTGGTCGCAGGGCCTGCCCGGCGATCCCGGCCTGGCGTGGTCGGGCCACCTGCACAGCTACCAGGCCGGCGGCGGCTGGGGCACCTACTCGTACACCAGCGACCCCGAGGTCGACGCGCTGCTGGAAAAACAGCGCCAGACCATGGACCCCGCCGCGCGCACCGCGCTGCTGCAGCAGATCGCCCGCCTCAAGCAGGAGCGCGTGCTGGGCGGCCTGCCCACCTACCGCCCGCTGGTGACCTTCGCCTGGCGCGACAACAAGATCGACTACGTGCCCTGGCCGATCCGCGACTACTGGCGCTCGTTCCAGGAAGTCAGCTGGAAGCCGCGCTGAGCCGCCGCCGCGCCGGCCGCATCCATCCCTGCGCGCCGGCGCGGCATCCCCGCCGATGACTCCCCGACGGAGCCCGCCATGCCCATAGCCAAACGCCTGCTGCACGGCCTGATCAGCATCCTTGGCGCGAGCGTGATCATCTTCCTGATCTCGCGCCTGTCCGGCGATCCGCTCGCCTTGCTGCTGCCGGCCGACGCGCCACCCGAGGTCATCGAACAGACCCGCCAGCACCTCGGCCTGGACCGGCCGCTGGTGGCGCAGTACCTGGTGTTCCTGCGCAACGCCGTCACCGGCGACTTCGGCAACTCTTATCGCTGGCAGGAGCCGGCGCTTGGCCTGATCCTGGAGCGGCTACCGGCCACGGTGGAGCTGGCGCTGGCGGCGCTGGCGTTCTCGATCGCGATGGCGGTGCCGTTCGGCGTGCTGTCGGCGGTCTACCGCGGCTCGTGGTTCGACCGCTTTGCCAAGGTCTTCGCCATGGCGGGCCAGGCCATGCCCAACTTCTGGGTCGGCCTGCTGCTGATCCTGTTGTTCGCGGTGCAGCTGAACTGGCTGCCGGCCTTCGGGCGCGAGTCGTGGAACAGCCTGGTGCTGCCCGCGATCGCGCTGGGCTGGTATCCGGTGGCGGCGCAGACCCGCATGGTGCGCTCGGCCATGCTCGACGTGCTCGACAGCGACTACATCCGCATGGGCCGCGCCATGGGCCTGCCCGAGCGCGTGCTGATCTGGAAGTACGCGCTGCGCAACGCGGCGATTCCGCTGGTGACGATCCTCGGCGTCTACTTCGCGGCGATGCTGGGCGGCGCCTTCGTGGTCGAGGTCATCTTCGCCTGGCCCGGCGTCGGCCGCACCGTGGTCGAAGCCGTGTTCGCGCGCGATTTTCCCGTGGTGCAGGCGGGCGTGATGCTCACCTCCGTGCTGTTCGTGCTGTCCAACCTGCTGGTCGACCTGAGCTACGGCCTGATCGACCCGAGGATCCGCCATGCCTGAGATTGCCATCCCTCCCGCCGGCGCCAGCGCGGCGCCGGTGCGCCAGCGCCCGCGGCGCAACCTGCGCGGCCTGCCGTGGTTTGCGCTGGCGGTGCTGCCGCTGCTGCTGGCCTGCGCCATCGGCGGCGAGGCGCTGCTGCCGCACGATCCCAACGGCCTCGATCTCGGGCTCGCGTTCCAGCCGCCGGCGTGGCTGGCCGGCGGCAGCTGGGCCTATCCGCTCGGCACCGACAACATGGGCCGCGACCTGCTCACGCGCATCATGGCCGGCACCCGCATCTCGCTGGTGGTCGCGCTGTACGCCATCCTGATCTCGGGCGGCATCGGCACCGCCGCGGGCATGCTGGCCGGCTACTTCGGCGGGCGCCTGGACGCGCTGATCATGCGGCTGGTCGACATCCAGATGTCGATCCCGGCACTGGCGCTGGCGCTGGTGCTGGCGGCGGTGCTGGGGCCGGGCTTCGAGACCGTGGTGCTGGTGATCGTGGTCACCTACTGGACCTGGTACGCGCGCATCGTGCGAGGCGAGGTGATGTCGCTAAAGCAGCGCGACTACGTGGCGCTGGCGCGCGTGGCGGGCTGCGGCACGCTCACCATCTTCCGCCGCCACCTGCTGCCCAACCTGCTCAACACCCTGCTGGTGCTGGCCACGCTGCAGGTCGGGCAGGTGATCATCTTCGAAGCCTCGCTGAGCTTTCTGGGCCTAGGCATCCAGCAGCCCGACGTGTCCTGGGGACTGATGCTGGCCGATGCGCGCAACTACATCACCAACGCGTGGTGGGCCATCACCATGCCCGGCCTGGCGATCATGGCCACGTGCCTGGCGTCGAACCTGCTCGGCGACTGGCTGCGCGACCACTTCGACCCGAAACGGAGGCAGCTATGACCGGCCCGGACCCGCATGTGACCCAACGCCCGTTGCCAACGGCCGCCCCGGACACGTCTCCGCATGGCGCGCCGATGCTGTCGGTGCAGGGCCTGACCACCCACCTCGAACTGCGCCGCGGCCTGGTGCGCGCGGTCGACGGCGTCGACCTGCAGGTGAACCAGGGCGAGACCCTGGGCGTGGTGGGCGAGTCCGGCTCGGGCAAGTCCATGACCATCCTGTCGATCCTGCGCCTGCTGCCGCGCCAGGGCGGCGTGCGCCTGGGCGGCAAGGTGCTGCTCGATGGCGTGGACCTGCTGCAGCTGCCGGAAAAGACCCTGAGCACGCAGTACCGCGGCCGCAAGATCGCCATGATCTCGCAGGATCCGCTGACCTCGCTCAACCCGGTGTTCACGGTCGGCGACCAGGTCGGCGCGCCGCTGCACTACCACGGCCGCGCCAACAGCCGCGAGGCGCGTCGGCGCCAGGTGGTGCAGGTGCTGGAAAGCGTACGCATCCCCTCGCCCGAGACCCGGCTGGACGACTATCCGCACCAGTTCAGCGGCGGCATGCGCCAGCGCGTGGTGACCGGCATGGCCATCGCCAGCGCGCCGCGGCTGCTGGTCGCCGACGAGCCCACCTCGGCGCTCGACGTGACCATCCAGGTGCAGATCATGGCGCTGTTCCGCCGCATCCAGGCGCAGACCGGCGTCGGCATCATCCTGATCACGCACGACCTGGGCGTGGCGGCCAGCATCTGCCACCGGGTCGCGGTGATGTACGCCGGGCGCATCGTCGAGACCGGCGACGTGCGCACGCTTTACCAGCGCCCCGCCCATCCCTATACCCAGGCGCTGCTGCAGGCGATTCCCCGCTTCGGCGACCGGCGCGAGCGGCTGTACGCGATCGCCGGCAGCCCGCCCAGCCTGGTCGACCCGCCGCACGGCTGCCGCTTCGCGGCGCGCTGTCCGCACCGCAAGCCGCTGTGCGACGACGCCTATCCCCCCGAGATCGAACTGGAGTCCGGCCACAAGGTCAGCTGCTGGCTGGCCTCGGCCGGCTGAGACCGCGCAAGCCAGGAGGCGCCATGCTGCTTGAAGTGCAAGACCTGAAGAAGCATTTCCCCGCGCGCGGCGGTGGCACCGTGCGTGCCGTCGACGGCGTCAGCTTTGCCGTCGATGCCGGCCAGACCTTCGCGCTGGTGGGCGAGTCCGGCTGCGGCAAGACCACCATCGCGCGCCAGCTGCTGCTGCTCGAGCGCCCCAGCGCCGGCGCCATCCGCTTCGATGGCCGGGACGTGCTGGCGCTGGACCGCAAGGGCGTGCTGGCCTACCGGCGCCAGGTGCAGGCGGTGTTCCAGGACCCGTCGTCGTCGCTCAATCCGCGCCTGAAGGTCAGCATGCTGTTGGCCGAGCCGCTGCTGGCGCACGGCCAGGGCGGCAACCGCGCCGCGCTGCGGGCCCGGCTGCTGGAGCTGCTGGAGATCGTCGGCCTGCCGCCCGGCGCGCTCGACCTGTACCCGCACGAGTTCAGCGGCGGCCAGCGCCAGCGCATCGCGGTGGCGCGCGCGCTGGCGCTGCAACCGCGGCTGCTGGTGCTGGACGAGCCGACCTCGGCGCTGGATGTGTCGATCCGCGCGCAGATCGTCAACCTGCTGGTGGAGATCCAGCGCAGCTTCGGGCTGGCCTACGTGGTGATCGCCCATGACCTGGCGCTGGTGGAGCATTTCAGCTCGGCGGTGGGCGTGATGTACCTGGGCAATATGGCGGAAAGCGGGCCCAGCGCCGCGGTCTTCGGCGCGCCGCGCCATCCCTATACCCAGGCGCTGCTGGGCTCGGCGCCGCGGCCCGATCCGGACCACCAGCCCGCCGAAGGCCTGATCCTGGGCGATATCGGCTCGGCGCTGCACCCGCCGCCGGGGTGCAAGTTCCATCCGCGCTGCCCGCGCGCGCTGCCGGCGTGCGCGACGGAGGTGCCGCCGATGCGGCGGCTCGACCCGGCCGCCGGCGCTGCCATGCCGGCGCACCAGGCCGCCTGCCACCTGCTGCAGTAAAGCTTTACTGAAGGCCGACGGCAGGCAGGCGCGGGCCGCCGGGCCCGGCCAACTGCGTCAGCCGCCCTGCATGCGCGACGGATCGTCGCTGCGCGAGGTGGTGGTGACGCTGCCGTCGCTGTTGAAATGCACGTTGAAGAAGGCCTTGTCGGTCGAGGTTTCCATCCAGCGGTAGCCCCACACCTCTTCCTTCTTCAGCGCGAATGCCTCCACCCTGGTGGGCTTGCCCAGCAGGCGGCGGATGTCGTCCTTGCTCATGCCAGCGCGCACGCGCGCGAAATTCTCGGCCGACAGCACCTGCTCGATCTTCGCCACCTTGCCGTCGGCGCCGATGGTGACCATCCACGTGGTGGTGCCCTCGGGGCCGCGCGGGTATTCCAGCCGGCGCCCGCCGTCGGCCTCTTCCCAGACGATCTCGGGCTTGCCGGCCTGGCGGCGCAGCTCTTCCTCGGTCGACTGGCCCGGTACGATGCCCTTGAACAGCTCGCTGTCGGGCTTGATCGCGTTCCAGGTGTTGCGCGCTGTCTCGCCCGCCTTCTTCATGGCTTCGTCGACCTTCTGCTGGTCGCAGCCGAACAGCGCAAGCATCGAGGCAATCAGTCCCATGGCGGCAAGGCGTCGCGGCGACGCGGCAAAGGTCGAAGGGCGAACGGTCACAGCAAATTCACCGGCGCACCGGCTCGGCGATGACGGCCGAGGCCGCCTGTGCGGCGCTTTCGGGATCGAGTGGCTGGCTTTCATCCTGCTGGCTCCTCCTGGTGCCGCGATTCGGGGCCCCGCTGAACAGGTTGGCCCAGGTGTCGAAGCGGCGATTGAACAAGACCGACAAACCGTTGATGGAACCGCCCTTGGCAATCAGCGACCAGCGCCGCGAGAACTGCCAGGTCAGCTTCACCACGTTCGAGGCCGAGGTCAGGCTCTGCTCGTAGCCGACCGACATGCGGTCGGTGATGGCCTTGCCCATGCTGACCACCTGCTGGTCGTTCAGGCCCGCGGTGCTGGGGCCGATCGAGAATTCGTCGATGCCGAAATGCGAGACGATGCCCTTGCCGGCCCTGCCGCCGATCAGCCCCAGCGCGGCGCCGCCCAGCGCCGAGCCGCTCAGCTGGCGCTGCTGGCCGGCGCCGGCGCTTTCGGCGCCGTAGCCGAACATCAGCCACGACAGCTTGTCCTCGTCGGGCACATTGGGCTCCGACACCAGCCGCACGCGCGGCAGCCGCACCGTGCCGGTGACCTCGACGCCGGCCTCGACCTCCTGGTTGCGGCGCATGGCGCGGATGTTCATGTTCGGGTTGTCGATCGGCCCATTGAAATTGATGATGCCGCGTTCGATGTCCAGCTTGCGGCCGAAGGCCTCGTAGGTGCCGTCGGTGACGCGCACCGTGCCGGTGGCCTTCATCGGCGCCAGCGGTTCGCTCTTCACGCCCATCTGCCCGGCCAGCAGCAGGTCGGCGCCGGCACCGCGGAAGCGGAAGTTGTTGCCGAGGTCGACGGTCAGGTCGATCACCGGGCTGAAGCGGCTGGCGGGCTTGCTTTCCGGCACCGGCGTGGCCGCGGTCTTGACCGCGCGCTGGTCCTTGCGCCGGATCACCACGACATCGTCGCCCAGCACCGGCGCGCCGGCCTTGGGCAGGTCGAACAGGCCGCGGTCGACGCGGAACTTGCCGCGGATCACCACCTGCTTGTTCTCGTTGGCGATGCTGGCATCGCCCGACACCACCAGGGTGCGTTCCGGGCTGGCGAACAGCTGCAGCTTGTCGGCGACGATGCGGCCGGTCAGGTTGGGATCGGCCTCGCCCAGCTTGACGTTGCCGGTGGCGGTGAGCTTGCCCTCGCCGCCATGGAATTCCACCTGCCTGAGCTCGACCGTGTTCTGGTCCAGCACCACGCGCACGGTGCCGTCGGTCAGGCGCAGCCCCTGGTCGTACAGCGTGACCGCGAGGTTGTCGCCGTTGATGGTGCCGGTCAGCAGCGGCGCCGCCACCGTGCCGGCCAGCCGCATCGCCGCGGCCAGGCGGCCGTCGAAGGCGTATTGCGGGCCGGTCAGCGCTTCCAGCGACTTGAGCCGCGGCACGTCGACGGTGACGGTGCCGCCCAGCGTCGAGGCCGGGCCCACGGTCTGCAGCCCCTGCTCCTGCACCAGCCCGGCAGAGGCATCGACCACCACCTTGCCGATGCGGCCCGACACCATGCCGCCGCGCAGCGCGATGCGGTTGCCGCCGGCGTCGGCGCGCAGGCTGGTCTCGCCCAGGCCGAGCGTGGTGAAGCCCCGGCCCGCGTTGACCGAAAGGTCGCCGCTGCGCCGGCGCAGTTCCGCAAAGCCGGCGGCGGTCTCGGCCAGCGCCAGATTCCAGCGGCCGTCGATGACCAGGTCGGAGCGCACCGGCGGGCGCTCGCCGGTGATGGTTTCCATCAGCTCCAGCACGCGCCCCACCTGCAGGCCGTCGAGGCTGCCGGCGCTGCGGATGCGGCCGTGGTCCCAGTCGAGGCTGTCGATCGCCAGCGTGGCGCGGTCCAGCAGCAGGCGTGTGGCGCCCAGGCGCACGCGCTGGTCGGCCACCAGCAGCTGTGTCGGCGCAGCCAGGCGCAGGTTGACGGTGCCGCGCTCTTCGAGCGTGCGGATGGTGCCGTTCCAGCCGTCCTGGCCGCGCCACGCGCCCTGCCCCGCCAGCGCCAGCTGCAGCGGGCGCTGGTTCAGGCTGCCGGCCGCCTTGACGTCGAAGGCGTGGCTGGCCTGGGTGCCGTTGAGGGTGGCGTCGAGCGTGGCGAGGGTGGCGTGCGGGCCGCGGTAGCCGCGCGCCGCCAGCTGCACCGACAGCGGGCCGTCGAGCCCGCCGCGGATCTCGGCGCGGCCGCTGGCGCTGGCCAACTTGTGCGGGCCCATTTCCAGCGTTTGCGCGTTGTAGTCGGCCACCACCTCGGGCTTCTTCAGGGTGCCGGTGATGGTGGCGTCGAGCTTGAGCTGGCCGGCCACACCGAACTTCAGGCGCTCCAGCTGCGGCGCGTCGACCGCCAGCCTGAGCGCATCGCCGCGCGCGCCGAAGCTGCCGCGCAGGCTGGCCTGGTTGCCGGCCATGCTGAGCGCGGCCTCGCTCGGCAGCAGCCGCTCGCCCGCCAGGCGCAGCTTGCCGCCGCCGGTCATCGGCAGGCCCGCGTATTCGCTTTCATGCACGGCGAAGTCCAGCGCCACGCCGAGTTGCGGCGCGAGCTCGCCGGTCGCGCTGAAATCCGCATTGATCCGGCCCGCGGCCACCTTGGCCAGGCGCGACGGATCGAACGCCGACAGCTTGCCCTTGAAGCTGTACGGCTGCCTGTCCTTCAGCCCCAGCTTGCCCTCGGCGGTCAGCAGGCCGGTGCCGACCACGGCGCGCAGCGCGGCCAGGGTCACGGTCTCGGCGTCCATGCTGGCGTCGGCAAACAGCTTGAGCTGGCCGCCGGACAGGTCCAGCGCCACGCTCTGGCGGCCCGGCTCGAGGCGGACCACCACCGGGCCCGACAGGCTGGCGCTGGTCAGCGAGCCGTGCAGCGCCGCCGGGTCCAGCCTGCGCACGTCCAGGTCGAAGCCGCCGCGGCCGCCGCGCAGCGAGCCGCTGCCGGCGATCTCGGCCTTGCCCGCCAGCGCCACGCGCAGGTCCGACACCGTCTGCGCCGCCTCGCTCAGTTCCACGCGCGCGCGCACCGACTGCACCGGCAACCGCTCCCGGTCGAGCGGGCCCGCCTCCAGGTTGCGGATCTCGATCTCGCCCGCAACCGCCAGCGGCGCCGGCGCCGGCGCGGCCGCAGGGGCAGAGGCCGCCGATGCTGCCGATGGCGCGGAGGCGGGCGGCGCTGGCGCCGCAGGCGCCGAGGCCGCTGCCGCCCCGGCCGCATTGCTGCCGGCCGCCACGCCGTCCACCGGCCGCAGCTCGGCATGCACGGTCAGGTTGGCGTGCGGCGCCGACGGGCTGAACAGGCGCGGGTTGATGCGGTCGCCATCAACCAGCAGGTGCGTGAACGGCACCTTGCCGAACGGCGTCAGGTCGGCACCGGCACGCAGGTGGATGCGATCGCCGCTGGCCTGCAGCTCTGCGCGCAAGGCATCGAGATTGCCGTTGGCGGTGGCGTTGACGGCGAAGGCCTCGTCCTGCCAGCTGCTTTCCAGCAAGGCTTCGGCGCTGAGCGCGAACGGCGCGGCGGCGCCCAGCTGCGCGTTGGCGGCGAGCTTGCCGTAAGGCGTTTCCAGCTTGTCGACGCTGACACGGTGGTGCTGTCCGTCGCTGTGCAACGCGCCGGCCAGGTTGCCGAACACCATCGGCTCGGCCGTGGGCGCCGGGCCCTGCACCAGCACCAGGCGCTCGAGCGTCAGCGTATCGACATCGATGGCCAGCGGCAATTCGAGCGAAGCCGGCTTCTGCATCGGTTCCGTGCTGGGCTCCGACGGCCCGAGCCGCACTTCGGCCTTGCCGATGCGCAGCCACTGCACATGCAGCCGCCGCGGCTGCCAGCTCATGTTCCAGCTGCCGTCGACGCGGTCGACCGTGACCCGCGTCTGGCCGCTGGCGAACACCACGTCGCGCAAACGCAGGCCGTGCGCCACGGTGCCGCCTTCGAGTTGGCCGCTGAGCATGCCGGCCGACAGCCGCGTGGCCAGCGTCCACAGGTGGCGCGTGCCGGTTTCGGTGCGCAGCGCCGCCACGCCGGCGGCCGCCAGCACCACCACCAGCAACAGCAGGATGCCGGCCAGCCAGCCCAGCGCGCGCCACAGCCGCCGGCGCTTGCGCGGTGCCGGACCGGCGGGCGGCGGCGCGGCATCGCCGCCGCCGGGCACGGAAGGCAGGTCGTGCACGTTCATCAGAACGCCACCCCCAGCGAGATATGCGGCCGGAACTGCTGCTCCTGGATGCCATAGCCCACGTCCAGCTGCAGCGGGCCTACCGGCGTGCGCCAGCGCACGCCGATGCCCACGCCGTTGTAGATGGTCACGCCACGCAGGTCGTTGGCGGCGGTGCCGGCATCCCAGAACACGGCCACGCCCCAGTCCGGCTTGAACCAGTACTGGTACTCCAGGCTGCCGGTGGCCAGGTACTTGGCCGGCAGCACGCTGGCGCCGCTGGGCGTGCCGATCGACTGGTAGGTGTAGCCACGGATCGAATCGGTGCCGCCGGCGCGGAAGCGCAGCGTCGCCGGGATCTGGCTGGCACTGTCGCCGGTGACGTTGGCACCCAGCTCCAGCCGCGCCACCACCAGGTCGCGCTTGCCGACCGGCACGTACTGGCGGATCCGGCCGTACAGCCGCAGGAAGGTGGCGTCGCTGAGCACGTTCTTGGCGGCCACGCCGATCTGGGTGTTGATCACGTTGCCGCGGCGCGGGAACACCGGGTTGTCGACATCGCGCCGGGTCCAGGCGAAGGCCGGCACCAGCGCCTTGCTGATCTGGGCGGCCTGGCCCTCGGGCAGCAGCTTGTCATAGTAGAAGTCGAGCGACGTGGTGACGTCGTACTTCTCGCGCGAGCGCGAGCGCTTCAGGCCCGCGCGCAGGCTGGTGGTGTCGGTGTTCTCGATGTCGATGGTGCGCTCGTAGCTGCTGTAGACGCTGTTGCGGTAGGCACCGCGCGACGGCGGCATCGCCGCCTCGGCGAACAGGTAGGAACGCTTCTGCTCGATGCGCGCCTGCGAATCGAAGGTCCAGGCGCGGTTGAACAGATTGTAGTAGGAGTAGCGCCCTTCGACCTGCGCCCCGGTATCGGTGGTAAAGCCGACACCGCTGTTGAGCCGGTGCACCGGATATTCGCGCACGCGCACCGATACCGGCGCGGTGACCACGCCGTCGGGCGCCTGCTCGGCATCCGGCGGCGGCTCCAGGTCGACCTGCACGTTCGAGAAATACGGCTGGTTCTGGATCGCGCGCTGCAGCTCCAGCAGCCGCTCCACCCGGTACGGCTCGCCTTCGTTGAGCGGGTTGACGTTGACGATGATCTGTTCCGGGTAGCGGCGCGTGCCCGTGACCTTGAGCGCGCCCAAACGGTAGGCCGGGCCGCTGACGTAATGCGCCGACAGGTCCGCGCGCAGTTCGTCCGGCTCGACCCGCGCCTGCGACGCGGCCAGCCGCGCGCCGTAGTAGGTGTGGCTCTGCAGCGTCACCAGCGCGTCTTCCTTGGCCTTGTCCCAGTCGTTCTGGCGGAACGGCTCGCCCGCGGGCAGGCCCCATTTGGCCTTCATCTCCGCCACCTGTTCGGGCGACTGGGTCGCGGCCGGGCCGGTCACCTGCAGGTCGACGTTGCGGATCAGCGTGCGCGCGCCGGGGTCGACCATCACATGGACCACGCGCTTGTCCCCTTCGCCCTCGACGCGGGTAGTGGTGGTCGGATCGAAATAGCCTTCGGTGGAGGCGAAGGCCCGCACCTGCTCGCCGACGGTCTCGACCATGTAGTCGAACTGGTCCTGCGACAGGTCGGTGCGGTCCTTGTAACGGGCCAGGTCGAGGTGCTCCTCGAGCATCTCGCGGATCGGCTTGGGCGCTTCGACCTCGACCTTGTAGGCGGCCTGGACCGCACCTGCGGCAAGTGCCAGCACCAGCGCCCCGAGTACGCCCGGTGCGCGCGCGACAAGGCGCCTGGCGGCACGGCCAGCCGAGTCAGCGGTGTTAGCGGTGTCTTGCGGCATCGCCCTATTGTCCACACATACAAAGTCGGTATTTGACCACACCCGGCCGCGCGCCCGGAACTTTCCCACGCGTTGCGGTGCTCTCGCGGCCCCCGGGCGACGGTCTGGCGTGCATCCCGGGGGGCCGATACTGTAAAATCATGGCCCACTGTACCTATCTGGCGCCCGCACGGGTGCATCCCGGTTGAACATGGCCCTCTACGAATCCGATATCACCCAGTTCCTGAAGCAGCTCAAGCAAGAGCGCCCGACGCTGGAGGCCGAGCAGCGCGACGGCCGCGCCCTGCTGTGGGACAAGGCACCGATCGACCTCGAAGAGCGCGCCCGCGCCCAGGCTTCGCGCGTGGCGCAGAAGCCCTACGTCTACTCGCAGGACAACTGATCCCCGCCGCCCCCGAGCCCGAGCCGAACGCACCATGAGCGCAGCCGACCAGGACAAGCTGCCGCTGCCCGTGGAGCTGCCCGCCGTGGCGCCCGCTGCCGCCGCCGGCCCGGCCGGCCCCGCCGACATGGTCGACGGGATGGCGTTCGCGCGCCTGTACGGCGAGCCGCTGTTCAAGCTGCCGCAGGACCTCTACATCCCGCCGGACGCGCTCGAGATCTTCCTCGAAGCCTTCGAAGGCCCGCTGGACCTGCTGCTGTACCTGATCCGCAAGCAGAACTTCAACGTCCTCGACATCCCGATGTCGCAGGTGACGCGGCAGTACCTGTCGTACATCGAGCAGATTCGCAAGACCAACCTGGAGCTGGCGGCGGAATACCTGCTGATGGCGGCGATGCTGATCGAGATCAAGTCGCGCATGCTGCTGCCGGTCAAGAAGGCCGACAGCGACGAGGAAGCCGAGGACCCGCGCGCCGAGCTGGTACGCCGCCTGCTGGAGTACGAGCAGATGAAGCTGGCCGCGCAGCGCCTGGATACGGTGCCGCAGCTGGGCCGCGACTTCCTGCGCTCGCAGGTCTATATCGAGCAGAGCCTGGCGCCGCGCTTTCCCGACGTGGAAACCGTCGACCTGCAGGCGGCCTGGGCCGACGTGCTCAAGCGCGCCAAGCTCAACCAGCACCACAAGATCTCGCGCGAGGAGCTGTCCGTGCGCGAGCATATGAGCCAGATCCTGCGCCGGCTGCAGCATGCGCGCTTCATGGAGTTCTCGGAGCTGTTCGAGGACGCGGTGCGCTCCGGCAAGGGCGTGCCGGTGGTGGTGGTGAACTTCATCGCCATGCTGGAGCTGTCGCGCGAATCGCTGGTGGAGATCACCCAGGCCGAGCCGTTCGCGCCAATTTATGTGCGATTGGCGTACAGCCCCAGCTGACCCGTCCGAACCGCCGAGGCCAGCCCCACCCCAGTTGATCTACAATCCGCCGACAGCCGGCCCAGACCGGCACGGCAGCCGCCCCCCGCCGCGGACCGGCGCCCGGGTCACCCCTACACGACCAGCACACCAAGGCAGATGAAAGTCATTTCCTCCATCCAAGAGCTGCGGGACCAGTTGCGCGGCCAGAATCGCGCCGCGTTTGTCCCCACCATGGGCAACCTGCACGAAGGCCACCTGTCGCTGATGCGCCTGGCGCGCCAGCACGGCGATCCGGTGGTGGCATCCATCTTCGTCAACCGCCTGCAGTTCGGCCCGAACGAGGATTTCGACAAGTACCCGCGCACGCTGCAGGACGACATCGAGAAACTTCAGAGCGAAGGCGTCTACGTGCTGTTCGCGCCTTCCGAGCGCGACATGTACCCCGAGCCCCAGGAATACCGCGTCGAGCCGCCGCACGACCTGGGCGACATCCTGGAAGGCGAGTTCCGCCCCGGCTTCTTCAAGGGCGTGTGCACGGTGGTGATGAAGCTGTTCTCGTGCGCGCAGCCGCGCGTGGCGGTGTTTGGCAAGAAAGACTACCAGCAGCTGATGATCGTGCGCCGCATGGTGCAGCAGTTCGCGCTGCCGATCGACATCATTCCCGCCGAGACCGTGCGCGCCGAAGACGGCCTGGCGCTGTCGTCGCGCAACCGCTACCTGAGCCCGGACGAGCGCGCCGAGGCACCGGTGCTGTACCGCACCCTGCACGACGTGCGCGACACGGTGCTGGGCAGCGACCGCGCCTCGGCCGACCTGCTGGCGGTGGAGGCCAGCGCCCGCGCGTCGCTGGAACAGCGTGGCTGGAAGCCGGACTATGTGTCGATCCGCAAGCGCGTCGACCTGCAAGCGCCGACGCGCGAGGAATTCCTCGCCGGCGAGCCGCTGGTGATCCTGACCGCGGCCAAACTGGGCGCGACCCGGTTGATCGACAACCTGGAAATCTGAGCGGCGCGTCCGCGTCCGCCAAAGAAAAAGGCAGGCCCGGCGGCCTGCCTTTTTTCATGCCCGGCGCATGCCGGCGCGCTGCGCGCTCTTCACCACATGGCGCTGGTGGCCGCGCCGCCGTTTCCACCAGATCAGCGTGCCGGTCACGGCGAACGCCAGCGGCGCCAGCCCGAACAGCGTGATGAAGATCCGTCCCGGCAGGCCGAAGGCTTCGCCGGTATGCAGCGGAAACTGCCAGTTCAGCAGCGTGTCGCCGGCTGGCGCCTGATGCGGATCTCGCACGCCCAGGGGCGCGCCGGTCCAGGCATCGAGCCAGAGCCGCGTCGCGCCGGTGTGCTGGCGCACCTCGCCGGGCTGGCACAGCCGGATCTCGAAGGCATCGCCGGGCTTGCGCGGGAAGCCGATGCGGGTCACCTGCGCCTGCGGGAACTGCGCCTGCGCCGCGGCCATGATCTCGCCCGCCTCCAGCGGCCGCGCGCCCGCCGGCGCCGTTGTCGAGACATGCTTGGCCGGTGGCGTCACCGTCATCACGCCCGCCACGATCGGCGTCACCCACTTGGGCAGGTTCAGGTACCAGCCGGAAAACGCGATGACGGCCAGCACCGGCGCGACCAGGATGCCGCCGGCGCGGTGCAGCGAATAGTTGAAGCGCGACCATGAACCGCCATGCGTGATGCGGAACGCCTGCACCACCGAGCGCAGCTTCATCTTGGGCCACCACGCCGCCACCCCGACCAGCGTGGTCAGCAACAGCAGCATGCCGGCCACGCCGGTGATGGTCTTGCCGGTATCGCCCGACAGCAGGTAGCGGTGCAGGTGGAACAGCGTGGGCAGCAGCAGCCGGCGCGACAGGCCCGCCTCGCCCCAGACGCGCTCGCCCTTCACCGCCAGCGTGGCCGGATCGACCATCACCTGGCGCGAGCGCCCCGCCACCACGCCGCCGGGCCCCTTGACCGGATACCAGGCGATAAAGACGCCGTCGGCATGGGTCGGCAGCATCAGCAGGTTGGGCTTGCCGTAGGGCGGCGCCGCCAGCCGCTCGGTCACGGCCTGGACCGTGTCCGGGGTCACCGGCGCAGTCATCGGCGCGGACGCCACCAGCAGGTCGGGATTGAGCCAGGCGTCGAGCTCATCGCGCCAGGCGATGGTCATGCCGGTCAGTCCCAACAGGACGAACAGCAGGCCGAGACTCAGACCGATATAGCGATGCAGCTTGACGAGGACGACGCGCAGGCGGCCGGTGACCATGACGGGGGTGAAGTACGTTGAGCGGACGCTGCAAGGCGCGGAATATGGCGCCAAAGCCATACCGCGCCGCGGTGCGAATGCGAAGGATTCGCAATTCTAGCAGGGCCCTTTGGCACTGATGTTGCAGCCGGGGACGTCAGTGCGGCAACGTCAGCGCTGCAACGGCGCCAGCAGTGCCGCCAGGTCCAGGTGCGCCGCCATGGTGTCGGCCAGGCGCTCGATCGACGCTTCGCGCAGCGCGTCCAGGTCCACCGCCTGGGCCTGGTCCAGTCCGGCCCAGCGCAGCAGCGCCTGGCAGGCCGCGGGATCGTCGAACAGGCCGTGGACATAGGTGGCCAGCACCTGCCCGTCGGCCGAGCGCGCGCCGTCCGGCCGCATGGTGCCGTCGCCGCGGTCAAGCCATACGGCGGGCTGCTCCAGGCCCTTGCCAGTGGTGACGCCGAGGTGGATCTCGTAGCCGCGCACCGGTGCCCCGGCCGGGTCCGGCGCCAGCCGTCCGTGCACCTGGCGCAGTTGCTTGTCGGCGGCCAGCGTGGTTTCGTAATCGAGCCAGCCCAGGCCCGCGCTGCTGCCGGCGGGGCCCTCGCGGCCATCGGGATCGTGCACCTGCTGCCCCAGCATCTGCATGCCGCCGCAGATGCCGATCAGCTTGCCGCCGTAGCGCAGGTGTCGCGCCAGCGCCGCGTCCCAGCCCTGGGCCCGCAGGAAGTCGAGGTCGCCGCGCACGTTCTTGCTGCCGGGCAGCACCACCAGGTCGGCCGGCGGCATCGGCCGGCCCGGGCCGACAAACTGCAGGTCGACTTGCGGGTGCGCGCGCAGCGCGTCGAAGTCGGTATGGTTGGCGATGCGCGGCAGCACCGGCACGATCACGCGCAGCCGCTGCGCCGCCTGCCCCCCCTCAGCCTGCGCGCCGATGATGGCGTCCTCGGCGTCCAGGTGCAGGCCGTGCAGGTACGGCAGCACGCCAAACACCGGCTTGCCGGTACGCGCCACCAGCCAGTCCAGGCCCGGCTCCAGCAGCCCGAGATCGCCGCGGAAGCGGTTGATGATGAAGCCGGTCACGCGCGCGCGCTCGCTCGCGGACAGGCAGTCGAGCGTGCCCACCAGGTGCGCGAACACGCCGCCGCGGTCGATGTCCGCGACCAGCACCACCGGGCAGTCGACCTGCTCGGCAAACCCCATGTTGGCGATGTCGCGCTCGCGCAGGTTGACCTCGGCCGGGCTGCCGGCGCCCTCCACCAGCACCACCTCGTAGGCCTGCGCCAGGCGCGCGTGCGAGGCCAGCACCGCCTGCATCGCCTGCGGCTTGTAGTCGTGGTAGGCGCGCGCATCGAGGTCCAGCCGCGCGCGGCCGTGAATGATGACCTGGGCGCCGGTGTCGCTGCTGGGCTTGAGCAGCACCGGGTTCATGTCGGTATGCGGCGCCAGCCGCGCGGCCTGCGCCTGCAGCGCCTGGGCCCGGCCGATCTCGCCGCCGTCGGCGGTGACGGCGCTGTTGAGCGCCATGTTCTGCGGCTTGAACGGCACCACGCGCGTGCCGGCGCGGGCCAGCACCCGGCACAGGCCGGCGACGATGGTGCTCTTGCCGGCATCGGAGGTGGTGCCCTGGACCATCAGGGTGCCGCGCAGGGCACCCGGCGGTGGGGATTGCGGAGAGTCGGGTTGCATCGGCGGATTATCGCACCGGCGCGCACGCGGGCCGTGCCATGCCTGGATGCGGCGGCTACAATACGCGGATGGAAACCCCGGCCATCGCACCTGCCACCGCCCCTGCCGCCCAGCCGCGCGCTGCCGCCAGCGGGACCGGCGGCCGCCAGCTCACCCTGGTGCTGGGCGGCGCACGTTCCGGCAAGAGCCACTTTGCCGAACAGCTCGCCACCGACCACGCCACCGTCACCGGCGGGCCGGTCACCTACATCGCCACCGCGCACCAGGACCCGGCCCACGCCGACCAGGAACTGGAGGTCCGCATCGCGCTGCACCGCGCCCGCCGTCCCGCCGACTGGCGCCTGGTGGAAGAGCCGGTGCACCTGGCCGATGCGCTCTATGCCAACGCGCGCCACGACGGCTGCATCCTGGTCGATTGCATGACGCTGTGGATCAACAACCTGCTTTTCCCCAACGGCCGCAGCTATCCCGAGCATGGCGTGATCACGCCACCGGCGGCATTCACCGAAGAAATCGAGGCGCTGCTCAACGCGCTGCCGACGCTGCCGGGCCACGTGATCCTGGTCTCCAACGAGATCGGCTTCGGCGTGATCCCGATGGGCGCCATCACCCGCTTCTATGTCGATGAACTGGGTCGCCTGAACCAGAAGCTGGCCGCCGCCGCCGACTGCGTGCGGCTGCTGGTGGCGGGTATCCCGGTTGCGGTAAAGGGGCCCGATCCCGCATGCTGATGCTGGCCTGGCCGGCATGCGTGGCAGCGGCATGGATCGGGGCACTGCTGGACCGCTGGCTGGGCGAGCCGCGCCGCTGGCATCCGCTGGTGGGCTTCGGCCGCATCGCGGCCGCATTGGAACGACGCCTCAACCCTCCCTCGCAACGTAGTACGCCATGGCGCCAGCGCCTTGCCGGGCTTGCCGGCTGGTGCGTGCTGGTGCTCGCCCCGGCCGCGCTGGCATGGTGGCTGGTGGCCGCGGCGGCCCGCTGGCATCCGCTCGCCGCGCTGGCGCTGCATGCACTGGCGCTGTACGCGGCGCTGGGCGCGCGCAGCCTGCACCAGCATATCGCCCCGATCGCCGACGCGCTGCGCGCGGCCGACCTGCCCGCCGCGCGCGCGCTGACCGCGCGCATCGTCTCGCGCGACACCGCCGATGCCGACGCCGAGGCGCTGGCCCGCGCCGCCTGCGAATCGACGCTGGAAAACGGCAACGACGCGGTGTTCGGGGCGCTGTTCTGGTTCCTGGTCGGCGGCGCGCCGGCGGTGATCGTGTTCCGCCTGGCCAATACGCTCGATGCGATGTGGGGCTACCGCACGCCGCGGCTATTGCATTTCGGCTGGGCCGCGGCGCGCCTCGACGATGCGCTCAACCTGGTGCCGGCACGGCTGACCGCGCTGTCGTATGCGCTGCTCGGCGCCACCGCACAGGCGCTGCGCTGCTGGCGCACGCAGGCGCCGGCGTGGTCGAGCCCCAATGCCGGCCCGGTGATGGCCGCGGGCGCCGGCGCGGTCGGCGTGCTGCTTGGCGGCCCGGCGCGCTATCACGGTGAAATCGAGCAACGCCCGCCGCTGGGCGCCGGCACCGCGCCGCAAGCAGCGCATGTGATGGCCTGCCTGCGGCTGGTCGAACGCACGCTATGGCTATGGCTGGCACTGGCGACAGCCAGCGCGCTCGCCGCCTTGATGCGCTCCGCACCGGCATGAGCACCGCCTTGCCCCCGATCCGCCATGGCGGCGACCTGCTCGCCGCGGTGCGCCGCTACGGCCGCCCGGCTGACGACTGGCTCGACCTGTCCACCGGCATCAACCCCGACGGCTATGCGGTGCCGGCGCTGCCGGCGCAGGTATGGCAGCGGCTGCCGCAGGACGACGACGGCCTGGCCGAACTGGCCGCGGCGGCATGCGGCGCGCCCCATGCGCTGCCGGTGGCCGGCTCGCAGGCCGCGATCCGCACGCTGCCGGCGCTGCTGCGCCCGGGCCGGGTCGGCATCGCCGCGCTGGGGTACAGCGAATACGCGCCGGCGTTCGCCGCCGCGGGGCACACCGTGGTGCTGCTGGACGAAGCGGGCTTCACGCGGCCTGATCTGCCGGACGCGCTCGATCATCTGGTCGTCGTCAACCCGAACAACCCGACCGCGCGCGTCCTGCCCGCTGCCACGCTGCTGCGCTGGCATGCCGCGCTGGCCGCGCGCGGCGGCACGCTGCTGGTCGACGAAGCCTTTATCGATTGCCTGCCCGGCGCTTCCGTCGCCGCGCATAGCGGCAGCCACGGGCTGGTGGTGCTGCGCTCGATCGGCAAGTTCTACGGGCTGGCCGGCATCCGCTGCGGCTTCGTGCTGGCACAGCCCGCGCTGCTCGACGCGCTGCGCGCGCGCCTGGGCCACTGGACCGTCGCCGGCCCCGCGCGCGAGGTGGCACGCCGCGCGCTGGCCGACCGGGCGTGGCAGCAGGCCGCCCGCGCCCGGCTGCAAGCGCGCGGGGCGCGACTGGCCGCGCTGCTGGACCGCCACGGCCTGCCGCCGGTGATGCATCCCTTGTTCTGCTGGGTTCCGCATCGCGACGCGGCGCGGCTGCACCACGCGCTGGCGCAGCACGGCGTCTGGACCCGCTATTTCGATGCCGCCGGCGGCTGCGCGCCGAGCCTGCGACTTGGCCTGCCACCGGACCAGCCGCCGGCCTGGCAGCGGCTGGACGCGGCACTGGCGGCCGCTGCCTGACCTTGACCATGCCATGCCGAATCGCCTGACTCCTGTCATCGCCTGCGCCCTGCTGCTCGCGGCGCTGCCCGCCACCGCCACCGCCACGGTCTCCACCATCGATGACGCCGGCCAGACCGTGACCCTGGCCCAGCCCGCGCGCCGCGTGGTCTCGCTGGCGCCGCACGTCACCGAGATGCTGTTCGCCGCGGGCGCGGGCGACCGCATCGTCGGCACCGTCAACTACAGCGACTACCCGCCGCAGGCGCGCGCGATCGCGCGCGTCGGCGACAACAAGGCGCTGGACCTGGAGCGCATCGCCGCGCTCAAGCCCGACCTGATCGTGGTGTGGCGCCACGGCAATGCGCAGAAGCAGGCCGACCGGCTGCGCGCGCTCGGCATCCCGCTGTTCTACAGCGAGCCGCGCAAGCTGGCGGCGATCCCGGACAATATCGAGAAGCTCGGCACGCTGCTCGGCACCGAGGCCACCGCGCGGCGCGCCGCCGACGGCTTCCGCCAGCAGGTGGAAACCCTGCGCAAAACTTATGCGACGCGCCCGCCGGTGACGGTGTTCTACCAGGTCTGGCAGCAACCACTGATGACGCTCAACGGCCAGCACCTCGTCAGCGACATGCTGGCGCTGTGCGGCGGCCGCAACCTGTTCGCGGCCGAGACGCCGCTGGTGCCGACCGTGTCGGTCGAAGCGGTGATCGCCGGCAATCCCGAAGCGATGGTGACGGCGGGCATGGGCGCCACGCGCTCGGACCAGCCGTTGCCGGATTTCGAGATGTGGCGGCGCTGGAAGCAGGTCACGGCGGTGGCGCGCAACAACCTGTTCGTGATCGACGGCGACCTGCTCAACCGTGCCGGCCCTCGCGTGGTGCAGGGCGCGGCGCAGCTGTGCAAGGACCTCGACACCGCGCGCAGCCGCCGGCCGGCACGTTGATCAGCCGGCGCGGTTCCACCAGCCCAGCCGTGCTCCGCCCCGTCCCAGCCCGAAGCCGCAGCTGGCGCCGAAGCCCAGTTCCCAGTTGACCGTGGTCGCCAGCGGCACGCCCAGCCAGTGCGCCGCCAGCATGCGCATCGGCCCGGCATGGCCGACGACCCAGAGACATTGCGCGCGAGCTTCGGCCAGCGTCGCGGCCCAGCCAACCACCCGCGCCATCGCCTGTGCCGGCGATTCGCCGCCATGCGGACGCGCATGCAGCAGGTCGGCCGCCCACTGGTCGAGCGCGCCGCGGTCGATCGCATCCCAGGCCACGCCCTCCCAGCTGCCGAAGTCGATTTCGCGCAGGGCGGGTTCGGTGTCGATGTCCGGCACGCCGCCGGGCCATGCCTGGGCCAGCGCCTGCGCCGTGCCCAGCGCGCGCGCCAGCGGGCTGGCCACGATGCGATCCGGTGCCGGCAGGCCGGCAACGATGCGCGCGGCGGGCGGGGTCAGCGGTGCGACCAGCGGCAAGTCCAGGCAGCCATAGCAGGTACCCGCCGGCACCTGCGGCTGCGCATGGCGGATCAGGACCACGTCCATGCCGCGGCCACCAGGTAGAGCAGCATTTCGGCGCATTGCTGGGCCATGCCCAGGCAGTCGCCGGTATAGCCGCCGATGCGGCGCACGAAGTAGCGGCCGAGCAGCAGGCGCAAAACCAGCAACGCTGCCAGGGCCGCCGCGCCGAACCCCGGCGACACCAGCCACAGCGGCACCAGCCCGCACAGCAGCGCGAACGCCAGGCCAGCACCGGCCAGCTTCTGCGCCACCGGCTTGGCCTTGCCCTCGGGGCGCACGTAGGCCAGCGTGGCGAGATAGCTGACCGCCATCGCGCGGCTGGCGGCATGCGCGGCGACCAGTACGGCAAGCAGCACCGCGATGCCGCCGCGCCCGGCGATCGCCACCAAGAGCTGCCACTTCAGCAGCAGCGCCACCACCAGCGCAATCGCGCCAAACGCGCCGATGCGCGAATCGTGCATGATGCGCAGCACGTCGTCGCGCTGCCACGCACCACCGAAGGCGTCGACGCAATCGGCCAGCCCGTCTTCATGGAAGGCGCCGGTCAGCAACAGCGTCGCGGCCATGCCCAGCAGCACGGCCACGCCGGGCGGCCACCACAGCGCCGCACCCCAGGTGACCAGCGCGCCCGCGCCGCCCACCAGTAGCCCGACCAGCGGGAAATAGCGCGCCGCGGCGTGCAGGTAATGCGGTTCGAATCCGACCCAGCGCGCCAGCCAGCCCGGCAGCGGCACGCGCGTGAAGTAGCCCAGCGCCGTCAGGAAATAGCGGAGTTCGCCAGCCACGCCCGCGGGGCTGCGGGGATCGGGGCTGGGTGCAGGCACCGGGTCGGTCGGCACGCTCATGGCGACGCGGTGCTGACGCCCGCGCCGCTGAAGGTGGCCATCTCGCTCAGGAACGCCACGGCCGAGGCCAGCAGCGGCCAGGCCAGCGCGCAACCCGTGCCTTCGCCCAGGCGCAGGTCCAGCGCCAGCAGCGGCGCGGCATCGAACTGCGCCAGCAGCGCGCGGTGGCCGCGCTCGTGCGAGCAGTGCGTGAACACGCAGTACTGCAGCACGTTGGGGTCCAGCCGCTGCGCCACCAATAGCGCGGCCGTGGCGATAAAGCCGTCGACCAGGATCACCATGCGGCTGGCCGCGGCGGCCAGGAAGGCGCCAGCCATCATCGCGATCTCGAAGCCGCCGA
Source organism: Cupriavidus sp. WGlv3 (assembly GCF_023952475.1). GTDB lineage: Bacteria > Pseudomonadota > Gammaproteobacteria > Burkholderiales > Burkholderiaceae > Cupriavidus > Cupriavidus phytorum. The sequence continues at coordinate 169,644 of NZ_JALHRX010000003.1, read as the reverse complement.
AAGTGGCCAGCACGTCCAGCGGCGTCTGCGCCCCGGCATGCCGCGCCAGCGCGCCGGCCAGCACCTCGCGCTTGCGCGCCAGGCCGGCATCGTCCAGGCCGGTGCCGCGCCCGATGCAATCCTCCAGCGTCAGGCCGGTCAGCCGCTGCATCAGGCACGCCGCGGCCGAGGTATTGGCGATGCCCATCTCGCCGAAGCCGACCACGTTGCAGCCCTGCTGCGCATGGCGCAGCACGCGCGCCATGCCGGCGGTCATCGCCGCGGCGGCCTGCTCCGGCGTCATCGCCGGCTCCTCCGCGAAGTTGCGGGTGCCATCGGCGATACGGCAGTTGACCAGTCCCGGCGCCGCCGGCAGCGGCACGCGCACGCCCGCGTCGACGATCTCCAGCGCGATGCCGTGCTGGCGCGAGAACACGTTGATCGCCGCGCCGCCGGCCAGAAAGTTCTGCACCATCTGCGCCGTGACCTCGGCCGGATAGGCGCTGACACCGGCGTCGGCGACGCCATGGTCGGCGGCGAACACGATCACCGTGGGCCGACGCAGCACAGGCCGCGCGGTGCCCTGGATCAGGCCCAGCTGCAGGGCCAAGGCTTCAAGCCGGCCGAGCGCGCCGAGCGGCTTGGTCTTGTCGTCGATGGCGGCCTGCAGCACCGGGCGCAGCGCGTCGTCGAGCGGAGGGATTTCGGGAAACTGCATGATGCGGATACTCGGAAAGAAAACGGGCTACATTTCCACGCCGCGCTGGGCCTTGATGCCCTGCTGGAACGCGTGCTTGACCGGGGTCATGTCGGTGACGGTGTCGGCCGCCTCCACCAGCGCCGGCGGCGCGCCGCGGCCGGTAATGACCACGTGCTGCATCGGCGGGCGCGCGCGCAGGTCGGCGATGACCTGCTCCACATCAAGATAGTGCAGCTTGAGCGCGATGTTGAGTTCGTCGAACAACACCAGGCCGATGCCGGGATCGCGCAGCATGCCGCGCGCCACCTCCCACGCGGCCTCGGCCTTGGCCACGTCGCGGGCACGGTCCTGGGTTTCCCAGGTATAGCCCTCGCCCATCACGTGGAAGGCGCATTGGTCGGGAAAGCGGCGCAGGAACATTTCTTCGCCGGTCGGCTGCGCGCCCTTGATGAACTGGACCACGCCGGTGCGCATGCCGTGGCCGAGCGCGCGCACCACCATGCCGAAGCCGGAGCTGGACTTGCCCTTGCCGTTGCCGGTGGTGATGACGATCACGCCGCGCTCGTCCTGAGCGGCGGCGATCTTGGCGTCGATGACTTCCTTCTTGCGCACCATGCGCGCCTGGTGGCGGGCATCGCGGTCGGGGTCCTGCGGGGCGGGGTTGTGGTGTTCAGTCATGGTGTAAGTTTGGTGTGCTCGGGCGCGCGCCATCGGGAACCAGCGCGGTATGCACGCCGTCGGTCACGCTGACGATCGCGGTGCGCAGCGCGCGCGAGCAGTGTTCGGGGGTGAGCACCTGCGCGGCAGGGCCGTGCAGCGCGGTGCCGTCTTCGGCCATCAGCAGGGCATGGGTGGCGTAGCGCAGCGCCAGCGTCAGGTCGTGCAGGATCACCACGATGGCGTGGCGCCCCGCCCTGGCCAGCGTGGCCAGCTGCTCCAGCACCAGGATCTGGTGGCGCAGGTCCAGGTGCGAGACTGGTTCGTCCAGCAGCAGCAGCGGCGCCTGCTGCGCCAGCGCCGCGGCCAGCGACACGCGCTGGCGTTCGCCGCCGGACAGGGTCAGCACATCGCGCGCGGCCAGCGCCTCGATATCCATGGCGCGGATCACGTCGTGCACGATGCGGTCGTCCTCGCGCCCGCTCCAGCCCCAGCCGGACAGGTGCGGATGGCGGCCCACGCGCACGGCGTCGAGCACCGGCATCGGGAAGGTGTCGTGCACGGCTTGCGGCAGATAGGCGCGCTGGCGCGCCAGCAGCGCGGGGTCGACCAGCGCCGGCGCGGTGCCGTCGATCTCGACGCTGCCACCGTCGGCGTGGCGCAATCCGGCCAGCACCGTCATCAGCGTGGACTTGCCGGCGCCGTTGGGGCCGGCGATGCACCACAGCTCGCCGGGGCCGATGGCCAGGCTCAGGCGCTCCACCAGCACGCGCTGGCTGGTGCGCAGGTGCAGCTCGCGCAGCGCCAGGCGCGGACAGGCAGCGAGCGGAACGGACCAGTGCGCGCCTGCGCTCATCGCGGCCTCCGCAACAGCAGGTACAGGAAGGTCGGCACGCCCAGCAGCCCGGTGATCACCCCTACCGGCAACTGCGCCGGCGCCACCACGGTGCGCGCGATCAGGTCGGCGGCCATCAGCAGCGCGCCGCCCAACAGCGTCGCGGCCGGCAGCAGCATGCGCTGGTCGTTGCCCCAGGCGAGCCGCACCAGGTGCGGCACCACCAGCCCCACAAAGCCGATCGAGCCGGCGGTGGTGATGGCCGCCGCAATGCACAGCGATGCCAGCATGAAGGTCGCCAGCCGCACGCGCCCGACGCGCACGCCCAGCGCCTGCGCCACGGTCTCGCCCAGCAGCATCACGTTGAGCGCGCGCGCCATCGGCATGGCCAGCAGCAGCGCCGCCGCCAGCATGGCCAGCGCGCCGCCGTAGCTGGCGGTGCCGCCCAGGTCGCCGGTGAGCCAGAACAGCATGCCGCGCAGGCGCGACTCCGGCGCGATTGACAGGATCAGCGTAATCACCGCGCCCCAGCCGGCGGCCAGGATCACGCCGGTCAGCAGCAGCCGCGCGCCGGCCTCGCGATGGCCGCCCTGCACCTGCGGATGCAGCAGGTCGCGCCGCGCCAGCGAGGCCACCAGCACCATCGCCAGCAAGGCGCCGAGCGCCGCGGCCGCCTGCACGCCCCACCACGGCGCCAGCGCCAGCATTGCCAGCAGCGCGGCGGTGGAGGCGCCGCCCGATACGCCCAGCACGTAGGGCTCGGCCAGGGGGTTGCGCAGCAGCACCTGCATCAGCGCACCCGACAGGGCCAGCAGCCCGCCGCAGGCAAAGGCCGCGGCCGCGCGCGGCAGGCGCAGCTCATGCACGATGGCGCCGGCGGTGCCGGTGTCGGCGCCGCTGAGCGCCAGCCACAGCTGGCCCGCATCGAGCGCAACGCTGCCCAGCGCCAGCGACAAGGCGAACGCCAGCAGCGCCGCGAACGCCAGCACCAGCCAGATTGCGAGGGCGCGCCGGAACTCAGACATGGAACTCACGCATGGGACTCACACATGGCGCGCCCGCGCACTCATCGCTGGCGCCAGCCCAGCGTGATGAAGCCCGCGCGCCCCTGCGTGTTGTAGGGGTAGGCGAGCTGGTAGTCCTTGTCGAACAGGTTTTCGACGCGGGCGGCGATGAACCATTGCTTGTCGATGTTGTAGCGGGCGGTGAGGTTGACGATACCGTATCCGCCCAGCCGGCGCGAGCCGGCATCCATGCGCGACGACGACAGCAGCCATTCGCCGCCGAAGCGCCAGTTGCCGACATTGCGGCCCACGTCCAGCGCGGCATGGCGGCGCGCACGGCGCAGCAGCTGGGTGTTGGTCTGCTCGTCGACCGGGTTCTGGAAGGTCACGCTGGCGCCGAGGTCGGTGCCGTAGACGCTGGCGCGCCACGAGGCCTCGATGCCCTGCACCTTGGCCTGGTTGACGTTCTGCGCCAGGAACATGCCGTTGGGCTGCTGCGCCGACACGATCAGGTCGTGGTAGCGCGTCTCGAACGCGGTCACGCGCAGCAGGCCGGCGCCGGCGGTGGTGTACTGCACGCCGGCCTCGACCGACTTGGCACGCTCGGGCTGCAGGTTGGGCTGGCCGAAGTTGGGGTAGTACAGCTCGTTGAAGGTCGGCGCGCGGAAGGCATTGCTGACGCTGGCGATCAGCTTGAAGGCATCGGTCAGGTTGTAGCCGTAGCCGGCGAAGAAGCTGCCCTGGTTGCCGAAGTCGGAATAATGGTCGTTGCGCGCGTTGAGCTGCAGCTGGTGCTTGCCGAAGCGACCGTCATAGCCGCCGAACACCGAGAACACATTGCGCGTCGGCGCGCCGTAGGCGCTCGAGTCCAGCTCCTGCTGCAGGTAGTCGGTGCCGAACAGCAGCGTGTGGCCGGCGGCCAGCGCGTACTCGTTCTGCCAGTTGAACTGGCGGTTGCGGGTATTGAAGGTGCCGTTGGGCCTGCCGTTGAGGAAGGTATCGCTGCGGTCCTCGCTCTGCGACAGCTTGAAATGCGTGGTCCAGTCCGCGCCCAGCTTGCCGTTGACGAAGGCCGACAGCGTGTACAGCTCGCTGTCGGTGCGGTTGTCGTCGGTGGGGCGGCCGAAGGCGCTGTCGAACGACAGCTTGCTCTTCGAGTAGTAGCCGGTGATGCCCGCATCCCAGTTGGGCGTGAAGCGGTGCTTCACCTGGCCCGACACGCTCTGGTTCTCGTACGGGTTGTCGTTGGGGTTGGCGCGCGGCGCCTGCTTGGTATTGATCGACGAGAAGCCGTCGGTCTTGAACGCCGAGCCGGTCAGGTTGAACGAGGTGTCGCCGACCTGGCCGCCATAGCCGACCGTGCCCTGGCGCGTATTGTTGCTGCCGTACTCGAGCGCGGCATTGGCCGCCGGGGCCTGGCCCGCGCCGCTCTTGGTGAAGATCTGCACCACGCCGCCGATCGCGTCCGAGCCGTAAAGCGCCGAGACGTTGCCGCGCACCACCTCGATGCGGTCGATCTGGTCCGGCAGGATATTGGCCAGCTGCGCGGTGCCGCTGCTGGCCGACGACACCCGCACGCCATCGATCAGGATCAGGGTCTGGTTGGAGTTGGCGCCGCGCATGAACAGCGAGGTATTGCTGCCCATGCCGCCGTTGGTCGCGAACTCGACGCCGGCCTGGCTGCGCAGCAGCGTGCGCAGGTCCGGTGCCTGCGCATTGACGATGTCCTGCTGCGTGACCACCGTGGTGTGCGGCAGCGCCTCGGTAATCGACTGCGCGGTGCGGGTGGAAGTGACCACCACCGGCGCGAGCTGCGCGGTGCGGCTGTCCGCCGCCTGCGCGGAAGCGGTACCGGGAACGAGGGTGAACGAGGCCATGGCCGCCAGGATGGCGGGCACGGACGGACGCACCGCCGGGCTTGCCGGGCGGGTCGACCTGTGAAGCGATGAACGCATGATGCAGGACTGGGTAGGAACGGCCGGGCCCGTTCCCCCGCGGGCCATATGGCGATGAGGCGTGCCGCGCACGGGCGGCAGCCCGCGTTCAGGCCGGTATCCGGGCTGGCGACACGGAACCGGCGCCTTCCCGAACCCTGCGGTTCAGTGGCGTGTGGCCGGTCCTGCGGGCATGTGGCCTGGCATCCGATGACGTATCGGGCCTTGCCAGCAATGGGGCTGGCGCATGCGCACCGCGGTCGCTTACCGTTGCGGGGGCAGCACAGGTTGGCCGGTCCGGCGCGCAGCCAGCCCGGCTCCCTGTTTCCCGTTGAACTGCCCCTTCGCCAGGGACGAAAAGGGCGAGCACCTGGAACGTGCGCGAGTCTATGGCGTTTCGCCCCCCGCGTCAACGCGACGACCCCACCGCGCGCATGGCCCGCGTGGTAGCGTTTTGTCACACTCTCGCGGCGTCTTGGGTGCAGAAGCCTGCAACTTCCATGCGGGCGGCCGGTCACAAACCTTTCCTCCGCATTGTGCATGCCGGCGCATCGGCTAGAATCGCGATACCTGACACTACTCCCATCATGACAGGCCCTATGCTCACCGAACTCGAACAACTGGCCGCCAAGATCGGGCGCGTGCTGCACCATGCGGACACCCTGGCGGCGGAGAACCAGCGGCTGCGCGACGAGATCGCACGGCTGGAGGGCGAAGCCGCGCAGTTGCGCGGCGAGCGCGAGGCCATGGCCGCCGACCGCGAACTGCTCAATATCAAGATCGAGGAAGCGCAGCTGCGCATCCAGTCCATCCTTGACAAGCTGCCGACCGCCAGCGACACGCGCCAGCTCGACCTGCTCGGCGAAGAGGCCGTGGCGCAGGGCGCCGACACGCACAAGGCCCCCGGAGAACACGCATGAGCAACAAGCAAGTCGAAGTCAACATCGCCGGCCAGGCCTACCGCTTCGCCATCGCGCCCGAGAACGAGGCCGCGCTGCTCGAGGCCGTGGCCCTGGTCGACACGCAGATGAACAAGCTGCGCAGCGGCAGCGCGGCCAAGGGCGTCGAGCGCGTGGCGGTGATGGCCGCCATCAGCATTGCCTCGGACCTGTTATCGATGCAGCGCAAGCAGCAGGCCGAAGGCGCGATCCCGGTCGATGCCATCCGCGCGCGCATCCGCGAACTGAACGACCGCGCCGACGAAGCGCTGCGGCAATATGCCCACGTGGGCACCGGTACGCGCGGCTGAGCGGCATTGGTGGGATGTGCTGCGGATGCCGCGCTGCTGCGCAAAATGTAACGACACGCGCAAGCGCACTTGGTATGCCCAACAACGCGGTGTATAGTGTAGCCAGACTGCACGAGGCACCACAGAAGTGCAGCTGACAGGTCAGGTTATCGCGCCTGGCCGCCGTTTTCATCCCATCCTTGTTAGAAACGGCAAACGTCTGACATCCAGCACGTGGACAGTCAGACGTTTGACAGTTTCCCTGCCTGGTTCGTGAGGGTCATAAACTCCTTGAACCGATATGCATTGCATGGTGCGGGATTATGTCGCGTGGGCGAGCGCGTCGTCGCATTCATAGTCCGGGCCTGGCCTGGACTCCCTGAGTGGATGATGTACCCGAAATGCGACTTCCGCAGCCACTCTGAACCTCACTTGGGTTCAGGATGCCGACCCAGCGGCCGAGGCGGGGACCCCCTAAAAGGCGGTGGTTTTCTGAACCATCGCCTTTTTTCTTGCCTGCACGCTTGCCCGTGTCGTTCGCGCGGGCCTTCCTTTCCTGAGCAGCGCCGTGAGCCCTAACCAGAACCAACGCGCCCGCCAGTACTGGCTGATGAAATCAGAACCCGACGAGGCCAGCATCGACGACCTCGCCCGGGAACGGACGCTGCCGTGGACCGGCGTGCGCAACTACCAGGCGCGCAACTTCATGCGCGACGCCATGCAGGTGGGCGACGGCGTGCTGTTCTACCACTCGTCGTGCCCCGAGCCCGGCATTGCCGGACTGGCCGAGGTCTGCTCCGCGCCTTACCCCGACCCCACCCAGTTCGACCGCAAGAGCCCGTATTTCGACGCCGCCTCCAGGGCCGACGCACCACGCTGGCTGCTGGTCGACGTGCGCTTCGAACGCAAGAGCCGCCTGATTCCGCTGGCCGAGCTGCGCGAGCATGAAGCGCTGGCCGACATGGTGGTGCTCCGGCGCGGCAACCGGCTCTCGATCACGCCGGTGACACCGGCGGAATGGCGCTATATCACCGGCAAGCTGATGGACTGACCGGCTGAGCGCTGCCGCACCGAACCAGGCCTTGCGCGGCAAGGCTGACGACAATAACAACGACTTGCTGACACGATGCCGTTCGACAACCTGCCGGTGCTGATCCCCGCCCTGCTCGCGCTGGGCGCCTTCACCGGCTTCTGCGCCGGCCTGCTCGGCGTGGGCGGCGGCATGATGATGGTGCCGTTCCTGACGCTGCTGTTCACCAGCCTGGGCTTTGCCGGCGAAGCCATCGTCCATATGGCAATCGCCACCTCGATGGGCACCATCCTGTTCACCTCGCTGTCGTCCGTGCGCGCGCACCACCAGCGCGGCGCGGTGCGCTGGCCGATCGTGCTGGCGCTGGCGCCCGGCATCGTGATCGGCGGCATGGTCGGCGGCGGCAAGGTCTTCGCGGCGCTGAAGACCAGCTGGCTGTCGCTGGCGTTCGCGGGCTTCGTCGGTTTCTCGGCGCTGCAGATGCTGCGCAACCGCCGGCCCAAGCCGGGGCGCCAGTTGCCGGGCTTTGCCGGCATGGCCGGCGCGGGCGGCGTGATCGGCTTCCTGTCTAGCCTGGTGGGCGCGGGCGGCGCCTTTGTCTCGGTGCCGTTCATGACCTGGTGCAATGTGCCGATCCACAACGCGGTGGCGACCTCGGCCGCGCTCGGCTTCCCCATCGCCGCGGCCAGCGTGGCGGGCTATATCTGGAGCGGCTGGCACGCGCCCGGACTGCCGGCGGCTTCGCTCGGCTATCTCTACCTGCCCGCGCTGCTGGTGATCGCCGCGGCCAGCGTGCTGACCGCGCCGCTGGGCGCGCGCACCGCGCACCGCATGGATGTGGGCCAGCTGCGCAAGGTCTTCGCCGTGCTGCTGCTGTGCCTGGCCACGTATATGTTGTGGAAGGCCTGGCAGGCCTTCTGACGATCCGCGTCACCCGCACGGGGGAAGAAAGAATTCCCGCGCGGCGCCACCGCAACAATCGTTTGCAATGTCGCGGAACGATCGCCCTCGCGGCCACGTCTGATACCCATCACGTTTTGATTGGGAGAACCGCATGAAACAATGGCTCGCCGCCACCCTGCTCGGCACCACCGCCGTCGTCGCCTCGGCCCACGGCGGTCCCACCGAAACGCCGTCGGGCGTGCTGTCGCTGACCGCGCAGGCCGTCACCGAAGTGCCGACCGATATCGTGCACCTGACGCTGGCCGCGGAGCAGGAAGGCGCGGAACCGGCGGCGATTTCCTCGGCCTTGTCGACCCGGACCCAGACGGTCATCACGCAGGCGCGCCGCGTACAGGGCGTGACCGCCGAATCCGGCGGCTTCACCATCCACCCCAGCACCGACCGCAACGGCCGCATCAGCACCTGGCGCGGGCGCTCGGAGGTCATCCTGAAGTCGCGCGATTTCTCGGCGGTGTCCAAGCTCGCGGGCGAACTGACCAGCCAGATGCAGGTGCAGAACATCGCCTTCTCACTGTCGCGCGAAGCGCGCGAGGCGGCCGAGGCCAAGCTCGCCGAACAGGCCATCGCCTCGTTCCGCAGCAAGGCGCAGGCCACCACCAAGCTGTTCGGCTACAACAGCTACACCATCCGCGAAGTCAGCGTGAACGAGACCGGCATGGTGCCGCCGGTGCCGCGCATGTACGGCGCCGCCAAGGCCATGATGGCTGACGCCGCGGTGCCGGTACCGGTCGAAGGCGGCAAGACCCAGGTCACGGTGTCGGTGAATGGGTCGGTGCAGATGCTGAAGTAAAGATACTGGAATAAGCGAGACCGCCAGCCTTGCGACTGCGTACTCCCTCTCCCGCTTGCGGGAGAGGGAGCAAACCCAGCTTTCTGCGGTTCCTCACAGCGCCGCAAACTTCTCCCGCAGCACGTTCTTCTGCACCTTGCCCATGGTGTTGCGCGGCAGCTCGTCCACCACGTGCACGCGCTTGGGCACCTTGAAGTTGGCGATGCGGCCCTTGAGGGTGCCGATCAGCGCGCCCTCGTCGATGTCCGCACCGGGCTTGCGCACCACCACCGCCACCACCGCCTCGCCGAAATCCGCGTGCGGCACGCCGATCACGGCGCTCTCCGCCACGCCCGGCATCTCGTCGATAAAGCTCTCGATTTCCTTCGGGTAGACGTTGTAGCCGCCCGAGATGATCAGGTCCTTGCTGCGCCCGACGATGGTCAGGTAGTGGTCCGGCACGGCGCGCTCGCCGGCCTGGCTGACGATGGCGCCACCGAAGCGGCCGACGTCGCCGGTCTTGAACCAGCCGTCGTCGGTGAACTCTTCCCGGGTTTTTTCCGGCATGCGCCAGTAGCCCTTGAACACGTTCGGGCCCTGCACCTCGACGTTGCCGATCTCGCCCGGCGCGCAGCGCTTGCCGTCGCCGTCGACCACGCGCACCGACACGCCCGGCAGCGGCATGCCGACGGTGCCGCCGATGCGCTCGCCCAGCGCCGGATCATAGGGGTTGGACACCAGCATCACGGTCTCGCTCATGCCGTAGCGTTCCAGGATGGTATGGCCGGTGCGCTCGCGGAAGGCGTCGAAGGTTTCCAGCAGCAGCGGCGCCGAACCCGAGACGAACAGGCGCATGCGGCGGCAGGTGTCGTCGTCGAAGCGCGGCTCCTGCAGCATGCGTACGTAGTAGGTCGGCACGCCCATCATCACGGTGCAGCGCGGCAGGAATTTCAGCACTTGCGCCATGTCCAGCCTGGGCGCCCAGATCATCTTGGCACCGGCCAGCAGCGCGCCATGCGAGGCGACGAACAGGCCGTGCACATGGAAGATCGGCAGCATGTGCAGCAGCACGTCGTCGCTGCGCCAGCCCCAGAAATCGTGCAGCGTCTGCGCGTTGGAGGCCAGGTTGCCGTGGCTCAGCATCGCGCCCTTGCTGCGGCCGGTGGTGCCGGAGGTATAGAGGATGGCGGCGAGGTCATCGTCGGCGCGCGCCACCGTCTCGAAGGTGTCGGGCTTGCCCGCCGCGCGCGACAGCAGCGAGCCGCTGCGGTCGTCGTCCAGCGTAAACACATGGTTCACGCCGTGGCGGAACGCGACCTTGGAGACCCAGCCGAAGTTCTTGCTGCTGCAGACCACCACCGACGGCTCGGCATTGCCGACGAAGTAATCGATCTCGGCCTCCTGGTAGGCCGTGTTCAGCGGCAGGTAGACGTAGCCGGCACGCAGCGTGGCCAGGTACAGGAACAGCGCTTCGGGCGATTTTTCCACCTGCACCGCCACGCGCGCCCCTTCGGGCAGGTGCAGCGAAGCCAGCAGGTTGGCCAGCTTGGCGGTGGCGCGGTCAAGGTCGTCCCAGCTGTAGTACAGGCCGTCGTGCGTCTCGATGCAGCAGGCGGTACGGTCAGCGGGGAAGCGGGATTCGAACAGGGCGAACAGGTTGGCGTTCATGGCAGGAAGCGAACGAAAGGCTGAAAAAGCGAAGACATCGATGATGGGAAGCAGTGCCGTCGGCGCGCCCTACTCCCCGCGGAACTGTGGTGGCCGGCGCGCCAGGAAGGCCGCGACACCTTCCGCGTGGTCCGCGCCTTCGGCATAGGCGAAATGCGCGTCCAGCTCGGCCGGCGACAGCGGCGCCGGCGACGGTGCCAGCCGGTGGATGGTGGCCTTGTTGATGCGCGCCGCGGCGGGCGCCCCCGCGGCGATGCGGCGCACCGTGGCGTCGACTTCGGCGGCCAGCGCGGCGGGCTCGACCACGCGGGTCAGCAGGCCTTTGTCACGCGCCTCGGCGGCATCGAAAACGCGGCCCTCGAGCAGGATCTCCAGCGCCGCGGCCCGGCCGGCCAGCGCCAGCAGGCCGTGCAGCTCGCCGGGCGCCATCGGGAAGCCCAGCCGGTTGATCGGCACGCCGAAGCGGCTGTCCGACGCGGCGATGCGCAGGTCGCAATGGCAGGCGATTTCCAGCCCGCCGCCCACGCACACGCCTTCGATCATCGCCACGGTGGGATGCGTGCATTGCGCCACCGCCGCCAGCGCGGGCGCGATGGTGGCCATGTGATAGTGGCGCACCGCCGCCTCGTCGCCGCGCTCGGCGGGAAACTCGGCAATGTCGGCCCCGGCGGCAAAGTTGCCGTCGGCGCCGCGCACCACCACGCAGCGCAGCGAAGTATCAGACGACAGGCGCGCAAAGCCCGCCGCCAGCTCGCGCCACATCTGGGCGGAAATGGCGTTGAGCTTGCCCGCGTGCGCCAGCGTCACGGTGGCGGTGGTGCCCTGCGTGGCAAAGCGCACGGTGCCGCTCATGGGCGCATCCCCCGGCTTCGGATCGGCATGGGCATGGCGTCAGTCCATCTTGGCGCCGGACTGCTGCACCACCTGGGCCCAGCGGCGAATCTCGGCGTGCTGGAACTGGCCGAACTGTTCCGGCGTGAACGCCGGCGTTTCCGAGCCGTTGTTCAGCCAGACCTGCTTCAGCTCCGGCGTGTTCAGCGCCTTCTCGGTCTCGGCGTAGAGGCGGTCGACGATCTCTTTGGGCGTGCCCTTGGGCACCCACATCGCGTACCAGGTCGAGACCTCATAGTTAGGCACGCCGGCCTCGGCCGCGGTCGGCACGTTGGGGAAGGCGGGCGAGCGCTTGTTCGACGCCACCGCCAGCGCCTTGATACGGCCCGCGCGGATATGCTGCGCCGACGAGCCAAGCCCGTCGAACATCAGGTCGACCTGGCCCGCGATCAGGTCGGACAGTGCCGGGCCGGCGCCCTTGTACGGGATATGGGTGATGAAGGTCTTGGTCTGGATCTTGAACAGCTCGCCCGCCAGGTGGTGCGACGAGCCGTTGCCGGCCGAGCCGTAGTTGAGCTTGCCGGGATTGGCGCGGGCGTAGGCGATCAGCTCCTGCAGCGTGTTGGCCTTGACGCGGTTGGGATTGACCACCACCACCTGCGGCGGCTGCGCGATCACCGTGACCGGAATGAAGTCCTTCTCGATGTCGTAGTCCAGCTTCTTGTAGAACGACGGCGCGATGGCGTGGTGGGCACCGCCGATAAATACGGTGTAGCCGTCCGGCGCGGCCTTGGACGCGAGGCTGGCGCCGACCGTGCCGCCGGCGCCGCCGCGGTTGTCGATCACGAACTGCTTGCCGAGCTGCTTGGAGAGCTGTGCGGTCAGCGGGCGCGCGAAGGCGTCGGTGCCGCCGCCGGCGGGGAACGGCACGATCACGGTGACCGGCTTGGACGGCCAGGTATCTGCGTGCGCGGGGGCGGCGAGCATGGCGCCGGCACCGATGCCGGCCACGCCAAGGACCAGGGCCGCTGCGCGCGCGCAGGCGGCCAGGCTGAACTGACGACGATTCATCTTTGTCTCCTCTCTCTTCTGGAAAGTCAATCTGATGGCCGCGCGCGCCCGCATGGGCACTGCGCGGCTGGCTTTGCTTCTACGACGTGGCTCCCGACAAAACGACGCGGCGCGCGCGGCGCCGCGAGTACGAGGGCAAGGGCGATTCCCGTGACCGGACCAGGATCACAGCAGCTTCCCGACGCTGCGGCTGATGCGCGGGTTGCCTGCGCCCAGGCGTGCCAGATTGTCATCCAGCGCCTCGGGCACGTAAAGGTAATTGACCATCATGCCGCAGCTCTGGCTGCGGCCCTTGCGCGACAGGTCGGCGCCCCAGTTGAGCCGTTCCACGCAGGCGCCGTTGCCGAGGTGGAAACGCGCCACCGGGTCGGCCGGCATCGACTGGTTGCGTTCGCGCACCAGGAAATGCGCGGCCAGGGTCAGCGCGGTGTCGCGCACCACGGCATCGGCGGCATCCGGTGCCAGCGCCTCCAGCCACGCCGCGCCGTCGGCGGGCGCGTTGCCGTGGCGCTCGCTCCAGCGCGCCAGCCGCTTGTCGCCCAGCACGCGCGCCACGGCGTCGCCGTCCTGCTTGCGCAGCCAGTCGGCAAAGCCGGGGATCGGCGACAGCGTGGCGAACTGCTTCACCTTGGGGAATTCACGCTGCACTTCCTCGATCACGCGCTTGAGCAGGAAGTTGCCGAAGCTGACGCCGCGCAGCCCCGCCTGCGTATTGCTGATCGAATAGAAGATCGCCCACTTGACGCGGCGCAGGTCTTCCAGCGGCGCGGCTTCGTCCAGCAGGGTATGGACGTCGGCGGCCATCTCGGGGGCAAAGGCCACCTCGACGAAGATCAGCGGCTCGCGCGGGATGCGCGGGTGGAAGAAGGCATAGCAGCGGCGGTCGGAATCGAGCCGGTTGCGCAGGTCGGTCCACGAGGCGATCTCGTGCACGGCCTCGTATCGGATCAGCTTTTCCAGCAGCGACGCGGGCGAGTCCCAGGTGATCGGCTGCAGTTCGAGCAGGCCGACGTCGAACCAGTTGGAGAACAAGGCCTCGAGGTCGTCGTCGAGCGGGCGCAGCCCGGGCATGCGGCGCTGCCAGCGCAGCATGTCGGCGCGCAGCTGGATCAGGAAGTGCAGGCCGCAGGCGCTGTTGCCGCGCTGGCCATGCAGCGCGGCCAGCCGCTTGAAGAAACGGATGCGGGCGTTGGACTGGGCCTGGCCCGCGCGCGCGCCCTTGTCGCCATCGGCCGCGGCGTCTTCGCTGCCGCTGCTGGCCACTTCGGCCAGCACCGCCAGCATGCCGCGCCGCGTGGCCTCGCCGGCGGCTTCGTATTCGGCCTGCCAGGCCTGCGCGGCGGCATTGGCGGCGCCGTCGGTCAGGCGCGCATCGAAGCACAGGCGCAGTTGCTCGCGCTGGCGGCGCACCACCCGCGCCGGCAGCGGCGCCTCGCCATCGGCCGGCGTGGCGGCCCTGGCATCGCCATTGGCCTTGGCGTCGCCCTCGCCCTTGCGCCCCCACCAGCGGCCCAGCCGCGACAGGATATTGGAGCTGGACGGCTCGCTGTCGCCCAGCGGCGCGCTGATCTTCTGGTCACCCGTATCGAAGGAGTTCATGCGGTACCTGCCTTGATGCATCGATGTGAACGTGGGAGAAAACGCTGACTGGCGTGGCGGTGTGCGGGAGTTAGTCTTCGGCGCCCGCCACGCGCAAGGCCGGCGGGGCGCGCACGGCCGCCTTTGCGTCGGTTACGTCGGTTACGTCGGTTAAGTCCTGCGCCATTGCGGCGCCGCCGGCATCGAGCGCCTGCAGCGCGCCGCGCTGGCGCAGCAAGTGGGTCTTCATCATGGCTTCGGCGCCTTCCGGGTCGCGCGCCTTGAGCGCGGCAAACACGCTCAGGTGCTCGGCGCAGGATTCGTGGATCCGCCCCGGCAGCTTCAGGCTCTTGTGGCGCGACAGCCGCAGCACCTTGCGCAGGTCGCTGATCAGCCCGCTCAGCCAGCGGTTGCCCGCCAGCCGCTGGATCGCTTCATGGATCTGGGCGTTGGTCTCGTAGTAGGCGTCGATATCGCCGGCCTGCGCATAGCGCGCCAGGTCGGCATGCAGGCCGTCGAGCGCGTCGAGGTCGGCGCGGGTGGCGTTGCGCGCGGCCTCATAGGCGCAGCGCCCTTCCAGCAGCGCCATCAGCGGAAAGATCTCGTCCAGGTCCTGCTCGGACAGTTCATTGACGAAACAGCCGCGGCGCGGCTCCAGCCGCACCAGGCCTTCGGCGGCAAGCACCTTGAGCGCCTCGCGCAGCGGCGTGCGCGAGATGCCCAGCGTTTCGGCCATCGCGCTTTCGTCGATCCATGCGCCCGGCACCAGCGTATGCGCGTCGATCATGGCGCGCAGCCGGTCTGCCACTTCCAGGTACAGCGCCTGCTGGACGATGCGCATGCCACCTCCTGTATCGCACGGAGGATCCAATGGCGTGTGCACCGGATCCCATAATTCATAATTATGGATTAGGGCGCGAACGATACAAGGACTTTCGATGGTGCGCCGCAAGATCGGGCGCGCAGAATTGAGCAGGAATGATGTGGTGAGGTGCGGCGGGCGTCCCTTGCCTCCCCGCAAGGAAACGCCCGCGCCTGAAAAGAACTGCCGTACTGCGTGATTCATCGCTGGCGGATACGAATGCATCCGTCGCGTGGGTCCATGGATTGACCTGGCGCTGGCCCTGCGCCACCCCTGTTGCAAACGCGCCAACGCGCGTGGATTTTCCCGTGCCCTTTGATCCGTGCAGCGCGGCTAGCGTAACTCTCGACCCGAAGAGCCGTACTCCCCCCTGGCACTGCCGTTGGCGGCTGTGGCTCGCCGCTCATCTTGTAACAATGACGCTAGCGATTTACGTGCCAGTCGGGCTAAGCCCTTGATTTTATGGATGGCACCGAATCGAAATTTGTTACAGGATGAGATCAGTGTAACAGGATGTTTCCAAAGTGTTACGAGGGTTTTCCCATGGTGGGGACCATGCGGCATAGGCTGGCGGCAGGCATCCATGCAATTTGTGCCGTTAGCGATATTTATCGGTGTCAGAATGTGAGGCCGTCGCCGCAATTGCCCGAATAGCCATCGTTGCGTATTTGAAACAGGCGCTGGTCACCGCGGGTTCCCCCGACTGTATCCCGCCGGTTTCGCTGTATCCATCGCACCTCACTCTGGAGCTCACGCCATGCAAGCTGGCAGCGATTTCACCCTGGCCGCGACATCGGCCGAACCGGCAACGCCCGCCGGCCCACGCGCTGCCGCGCTGCGGCCGCTGGGGCTGAGTTTCACCGGGTCGGGCTCCGAGTATTTCCGTATCTGGATCGTCAATGCGCTGCTGACCATCGTCACCCTGGGCATCTATTCCGCCTGGGCCAAGGTGCGCACGCTGCAGTACTTCTATCGCAATACGCGGCTGGACGGCGCCAGCTTCGACTACCACGGCAAGCCGTCGGCGATCCTGAAAGGCCGGGCCATCGTGTTCGGGCTGGTGCTCGCGTTCCAGTTCGCGTCGACCTTCTCGCCCTTCCTCGCGCTGGCGATGCTGCTGGTGCTGCTGGCGGTGTTCCCGTTGCTGCTGGTGCGCTCGCTGCGCTTCCGCATGGCCAACTCCAGCTACCGCGGACTGCGCTTCGGCTTTACCGGCGGCGATGCCGAGGCCTACCGGGTATTCGTGCTGTGGCCGCTGGCGGCGGTGGCCACGCTGGGCTTGCTGGGGCCGGTGGCGCACCAGCGCTTCAAGCGCTACCAGCACAACCACACCCGCTTCGGCACCGCACCGTTCGGCTTCCACGCCGGCGCGGGCGATTTCTACCGGGCCTACCTGCGCGCCTTCGGCGTGGTACTGGCGGCCACGCTGGTGATGGCCGTGGCCGGCTTCGTGATGGCGCCGGGGATCGGCAATTTCGGGGCGGCGGCGCTGCTGGGCTTCGGCATCGCCGGCTTCTACCTGGGCATGCTGGCGGTCAGCCCCTACCTGATGGCGCGGCTGCAGAATGTGGTGTGGAGCCACACCACGCTGGCGCCGCACGCGTTCCGCAGCGAGGTCAGCGCCGCGCGCATGGTTTTCATCTTCGTCACCAACCTGATTGCGATCGCACTGACGCTTGGCCTGTTCCTGCCATTCGCGCGCGTGCGCGCCACGCGCTACCGGCTGCAGTGCGTGACCATGCTCGCGGCCGGTCCGCTCGACAGCTTCGTCGCCGGCGAGGCCCAGCAGGTGGGCGCGCTGGGCGACGCGGCGGTAGACTGGTACGACATCGACATCGCGCTCTGACGCGCCATGATCCCGGTCACCTTCTTCGACGGCCGCTCGTCGCGCGCGCATCCGGCCACGCTGGCCGTGGAGGCGCAGCAGGCCGTGCTGCGCGACGCCGACGGCGCCGAATTGCGGCGCGCGCCGCTGTCGCAGCTGCGCGTGTCGGAACGCGTGCGCCGCGCGCCGCGGCTGGTCACCTTCGCCGACGGCGCCTTCTGCGAGGTCACCGACCATGCCGCCTTCGACCAGTTGCTGTCCGTCACCGGCCACCGCGACGGCCTGGTGGCGCGCGCGCAGAACAGCTGGCGTCTGGCCGGCGTGGCCGTGGCAGCGCTGGCGGCGGTGCTGGTGCTGGGCTACTACGTCTTGCTGCCGTGGGGCGCGGGCATGATGGCACGCGCGGTGCCGGCCGAACTGGAGGCCCGGCTCGGCCAGCTGACGCTGGAGAGCCTTGACCATGGCATGCTCGCGCCGACGCAGCTGCCGGCGGCCGAGCAGGCGAAGATCCGCGCCGGCTTCGCGGCGCTGCGGCGCCCGCGCGACGCCGCGCACGACTACCAGGTCGTGTTCCGCCAGGGCGGCGAAATCGGCGCCAATGCGCTGGCCTTGCCGGGCGGCACCATCATCGTCACCGACGAGCTGGTCGGCCTGACGGGCACCGGCGCCGGCTTGATGGGGGTGCTGGCCCACGAAGCCGGCCACGTGGCACGCCGCCACGGGCTGCAGCACGTGATCCAGGGCTCGGCCCTGGCGGCGCTGTCGGCCTACCTGTTCGGCGATATCTCGTCGGTGCTGGCGGGCGTGCCGGCCGCCATGCTGACCTTGCGCTATTCGCGCGACCACGAGCGCGAGGCCGATGCCTATGCCATCGACGTCATGCAGCGCAACGGGCTGCCACCGGCGGCACTGGCCGACGTGCTGGTGGCGCTGGAGCAGCGCGAGGGCAAGCCCGACGAAACGCAGGCCGGGCGTGGCGAAGACTTCCTGTCGACGCACCCGCACACGCAGGCGCGCATCGACGCGCTGCGCCGTGCCGGCCGCTAGCGCGCGCTGGGCAGGCGGGGCTCAGGCCGCCGGCTGCGGCGCGCCGGCGCCGGGCTGGCGGCGGTAGGCCCAGATCACCATGGCGATGCCCGCCAGGATCATCGGCAGGCTCAGCCACTGGCCCATCGACAGCTTCAGCGCCAGCAGGCCCAGGAAGTTGTCGGGCTCGCGCGCGAATTCCGCGGCGAAGCGGAACGCGCCGTAGCCGATCAGAAACACGCCCGACACCGCGCCCATTGGCCGCGGCTTGCGCGCGAACAGCCACAGGATGATGAACAGCGCCACGCCCTCGCCGGCAAACTGGTAGAGCTGCGACGGATGGCGCGGGATATTGTCGCCGGCCTGCGGAAAGATCATGCCCCACGGCAAATCGGTGGCGCGGCCCCACAGCTCGCCGTTGATGAAGTTGCCGATGCGCCCGGCGGCCAGCCCGCAGGGGATCATCGGCGCGATGAAGTCGGTCACTTCCATCCAGTGGCGCCGGCGCAGCCGGCCGAACAGCCACATCGCCACCACCACGCCGAGGAAGCCGCCATGGAAGGCCATGCCGCCCTCCCATACCTTGAAGACCTCCATCGGATGCGACAGGTAGTACGACGGCTTGTAGAACAGCACGTAGCCGAGACGCCCGCCCAGGATCACGCCCAGCACGCCGAAGAACAGCATGTCGTCGAGGTCGCGCGTGGTCCAGCCCTTGGCGGCGATATGCGGCTGGCGGATGCGCAGGCGCCCGAACCACAGGAACATGACGAACCCGGCCAGGTACATCAGCCCGTACCAGCGGATCGCAAGCGGGCCCAGGTGAATGGCAACCGGGTCGAACTGGGGATGAATCAGCATGTTGGCGTGAATGGTGGTTGTGGGGCAGCGGCGGCGCCAGCCGTGCGGCGCCAGGTAAGACGCCCAGGTGCGGCGAAGGTTGCACGGCAATGCCAACGCCTGGTCCGCGCACGCATCGTAGCCCGTAATGATGTCACAAATCCCCGTGGCGCCCCGCGAGACGGACCCCGGGGCCAGCGCCCGCCAGAGCCCGAACAATCCATTTGACACGCCAAAACGCACGCGTCATTCTTGCCCCATCACAGCGCCCGCCGCGTGCCCGCGGCGGCATAGAACAAGGATTCCGGAGACCCCCACCATGGCATTCAACAAGCGCTCCCGGCACATCACGCAAGGCGTGGCGCGTTCCCCCAATCGCTCGATGTACTACGCGCTCGGCTATCAGAAGGAGGACTTCGACAAGCCGATGGTGGGCATCGCCAATGGCCATTCGACCATCACGCCGTGCAATGCCGGCCTGCAGCGCCTGGCCGACGCGGCCATCGACGCGATCCGGGCCGCCGGTGCCAACCCGCAGGTGTTCGGCACGCCCACCATCTCCGACGGCATGTCGATGGGCACCGAGGGCATGAAGTACTCGCTGATCTCGCGCGAGGTCATCGCCGACTGCATCGAGACCGCGGCGCAGGGCCAGTGGATGGACGGCGTGGTGGTGATCGGCGGCTGCGACAAGAACATGCCGGGCGGCATGATCGCGCTGGCACGCACCAACGTGCCGGGTATCTACGTCTACGGCGGCACCATCAAGCCGGGACACTGGAAGGGCAAGGACCTGACCATCGTGTCGTCGTTCGAGGCCGTGGGCGAGTTCACCGCGGGGCGCATGAGCGAGGAAGACTTCGAAGGGGTGGAACGGAACGCGTGCCCGTCCACCGGCTCGTGCGGCGGCATGTACACCGCCAACACCATGAGCTCGTCGTTCGAGGCGCTGGGCATGTCGCTGCTGTATTCGTCGACCATGGCCAACCCGGACCAGGAAAAGGTCGACAGCGCCGCCGCATCGGCGCGCGTGCTGGTCGAGGCCGTCAAGCGCGACCTCAAGCCGCGCGACATCATCACGCGCGAGTCGATCGAGAACGCGGTGGCGCTGATCATGGCCACCGGCGGCTCCACCAACGCGGTGCTGCACTACCTGGCGATCGCGCATGCCGCCGAGGTGGAATGGACCATCGACGACTTCGAGCGCATCCGCCGCAAGGTGCCGGTACTCTGCAACCTCAAGCCTTCGGGCCAGTACGTGGCGACCGACCTGCACCGCGCCGGCGGCATCCCGCAGGTGATGAAGATTCTGCTCAAGGCCGGCCTGCTGCACGGCGACTGCATCACCATCACCGGCCGCACCCTGGCCGAGGAGCTCGAGCACGTGCCCGACGCCCCGCGCGCCGACCAGGACGTGATCCTGCCGATCGAGCGCGCGCTCTACGCCGAGGGCCACCTGGCCATCCTCAAGGGCAACCTCGCCGAGGAAGGCGCGGTCGCCAAGATCACGGGACTGAAGAACCCGGTCATCACCGGCCCGGCGCGCGTGTTCGAGGACGAGCAGAGCGCGATGGACGCGATCCTGGCCGACCGCATCCACGCCGGCGACATCCTGGTGCTGCGCTACCTGGGCCCCAAGGGCGGCCCCGGCATGCCGGAGATGCTGGCGCCGACCTCGGCCATCATCGGCAAGGGCCTGGGCGAGTCGGTTGGCTTTATCACCGATGGCCGCTTCTCGGGCGGCACCTGGGGCATGGTGGTCGGCCACGTCGCGCCGGAGGCGTACGTCGGCGGCATCATCGCGCTGGTGCATGAGGGCGACTCGATCACCATCGACGCGCACCAGTTGCTGCTGCAACTGAACGTATCGGACGAAGAACTGGCCCGGCGCCGCGCCAGCTGGAAGGCACCGGCGCCGCGCTATACACGCGGGGTGCTGGCGAAGTTTGCGCGGCTCGCATCGACGGCGAGCAAGGGGGCGGTGACGGACTGAGGCGTCTTGCATGCCGGCGGTCTGCTCCCCTCTCCCGCTTGCGGGAGAGGGGCCGGGGGAGAGGGCCGGCGCACGCAAGAACGACGGCATTCACTTCGTGGAAGCTCCTGCCCTCTCCCCCGCCCCTCTCCCAGAGGGAGAGGGGAGAAAACCATCAATCCTCCCCCGGCGCCTTCTCCATCTCCTCCAGCGTCGCGTCCAGCCACTCCACCAGCCGCGCTTCCAGCGACTGGGTCAGTTCGCTGGCCAGCTGCGCCGTCAGCGGCGCGAGCCGCGACTGCAGCGTGGCTTCGGTGTGGGCCGCGACCACCTGGGGCCATTCGGTGCGAAAGCGCATCATCACGCGGCTCAGCAGCTCGGTGCGCACCGCGCGCAGGTCATCGTCGCCGGTGTCGGTGGCGGTGTCCGTCTGCGCTGCGGGCTGGGCCGGCACGATCGCGTCGTCCAGCGCGGCGTCGCCGGTGTCGCCGACCTGCATCACCATGCCGGCCTCGTCCATGCCAAAGGTGTCGATCACCCCGTCGTCCGCCGCCGCGCCCGCCTGGGCCGGCGCTTCGGTGTCGGCTTCAGTGTCGGCATCAGGCAGGTCGACGACCTCGGTCAGCAGCGGGATGCTGTCGTGCGGTTCCGGCCGCGGGATCACCCGCGAGGTGGTGCGTTCGCTCATGCGGCGTCTCCCTTGGGCTGGCCGATGTCATGGTGCGTCAGCGGATAGCCGCGTTCGCGGTAGAAGCGGTAGCGCTGGCGGCCAGCCTCGCGCGCGGCGTCGCCGGCGCCGACCACCTCGATCAGCCGCTCGAAGCTGGCAAACTGCGCCGGCGCCTGCTCAGCCAGGTTGATCAGCAGCTGGTGGTGTGGCACGCCCTCGATGGTGGCGGCCAGCAGGATCGGGGTCACCGCCGCGTTCGGGCTATCCAGCCCGCAGTGCGGCAGGAAGTCCAGCGCGGAGAAGGTCCACAGGCGCGCGTCGAGGTCCGCCAGCTGTGACGGCGCGCCGTGGATCACCACCTTCTGCCCGGCGCCATAGGCCTTGCGGACCAGCCGGCAGACATAGCCGAGTACGTCCGGCACGTTGCTGTGGAAGTCGATGCGCGTCATGGACGGTTGTTGCTCCTGCTCCGTTGCGCCGCGCTCAGGCCGCGCGGTCCATCAGGAACTGCGTCAGCAGCGGCACCGGACGGCCGGTGGCACCCTTGGCCGCGCCGCTCTTCCATGCGGTGCCGGCGATGTCCAGGTGGGCCCAGTCGTACTTCTCCGTAAAGCGCGCCAGGAAGCAGGCCGCGGTAACGCTGCCGGCCGGGCGGCCGCCGATATTGCCCATGTCGGCAAAGTTGGACTTGAGCTGGTCCTGGTATTCGTCGTCCAGCGGCATGCGCCAGGCGCTGTCCATGGCGCGGCGGCCAGCCTGCAGCAGCGCGTCGGCAAGCGCGTCGGAGCGCGCGTACAGGCCGCTGTTGACATGGCCGAGCGCGATGATGCAGGCGCCGGTCAGCGTGGCCACGTCGACTACCGCGGCCGGCTTGAAGCGCTCGACATAGGTCAGCGCATCGCACAGGATCAGCCGGCCCTCGGCATCGGTGTTGAGGATCTCGATGGTCTGGCCCGACATGCTGGTGACCACGTCGCCCGGCTTGGTGGCGATGCCGCTGGGCATGTTCTCGCAGGTGGGCACCACCGCGACCACGTTGAGCTTCAGGCCCATCTCGGCCACGGCCTGGATCGTGCCCAGCACCGAGGCGGCGCCGCACATGTCGTACTTCATCTCGTCCATGCCCTCGCCCGGCTTGAGCGAGATGCCGCCGGTATCGAAGGTGATGCCCTTGCCCACCAGCACCACCGGCGCCTGCTTGGCGCCGGCGCCGTCGTAGCGCAGCACGATGAACTGGGGCGGCTCCTCGCTGCCCTTGGTCACTGCCAGGAACGCGCCCATGTTGAGCGCCTCGATCTGCTTGCGCCCGAGGATCTCGGCCTTGAGCTTGTGGCGCTTGGCGATATTGCGCGCGGTATTGGCGAGGTAGGTCGGGGTGCAGATATTGGAGGGGAGGTTGCCGAGGTCGCGCGTCAGTTCCATGCCGTTGGCGATGGCGGTGCCGCGCACCGCGGCCTGGGTCGCGGCGCGGGCATCCCCACTGTCGACTGCGATCACGACCTTGCGCAGCGAGGACTTGTCATTGCCGTTGGGCTTGCCGCTGGCGGCATTCTGGGCGTTGACGCGCTTCAGTCCGGGATGGCGCTCGAGCAGGCGGTAGCCGGCCTCGCGCACCAGCGTGATAGTGGTGATCACGGCCCACGACACGTCGCGCTGCTGCGGCGCCTGTTGCGCCAGGCACCACAGCGCCGAAGCCGTACGCGTGGACGACAAGGCACGCACCGCGGTGCGCACCGCATCGGCAAAGGCCTTGTCGGTGAAATCGGCTTCCTTGCCCAGGCCCACCAGCAGCACGCGCGCGGCGCCCACGCCGGCCACTTCGTGCAGCATCAGCTGGGTGCCGCGCTTGCCTTCGAAGTCGCCCTGCTTGACCAGCCGTCCCACCAAGCCCTTGGTGGCCACATCGAGGGCCTTGGCTACGCCGCCGAGGTTCTGGCCTTCGAACAGGCCGACCACCAGGCAGTCGGTCTTGGTCGCCAGGAAACCATTTTGGCCGGCTTTGCTCCAATCCAGGGCTTTTGTGCTAAATTCCATCGCGCTTCCTTCCAGGGGCTCGTTAGACACGAAAGCCTCCATTATCCGCGATTTTTACCCCGCGACCTGCCGCCGCTGATACGCCCCGGTCACGTTGACAGCACGCCGTGCCGTCAGCCAGCTGTTCTGCCAGGCACCTCGCACGGCACATCGCCCGCTCCGGCCGGCAGCCCGGAACCGAACCCGCATGATCCTTCAACAAGCCCTGCGACGCGAGCTTGCCTACACCGCCGGGGCGGTGTTCCTGGTGATGCTGACCTTCATGCTCACCTCGCTCGTGATCCGCATCCTGGGGATGGCCGCCAACGGCAAGGCCAGCCCCAACGACGTGCTGATGCTGATCGGCCTGGCCACCATCGGCTACCTGTCGATCCTGCTGTCGGCGACGCTGTTCATTTCCACCCTGATCGTGCTGACGCGCTGGTACAAGGATTCGGAAATGGTGGTGTGGTTCTCGGCCGGCATCTCGCTGCGCGACCTGGTCAAGCCGGTGCTGCAGTTTGCCGCGCCCTTCATCGTGCTGGCGCTGTTGCTCGGCATGTTCGCCTGGCCCTGGGCCAACCAGCAAAGCGCGCTGTTCCGCGACCGCTTCGAGCAGCGCGGGGTGATGTCGATGATCGCCGCCGGGCGTTTCATCGAGCCGGCCAAGGCCAACTACGTGCTGTTCATCGAGGGCATGGACGCTGACATGAAGTACGCGCGCAATGTCTTCGTGGCCAATGCCGAGGCCGACAAGATCGGCGTGGCACTGGCGCACCAGGGCAAGTTCGAGACCATGCCCAATGGCGACCGCCTGGTGGTGATGGAGAACGGTCGGCGCTATTCCGGCACGCCCGGGCAGATCGACTACCGCATCGTCGAGTTCGAGCGCTATGCGGTCAAGGTGGACAACAAGCCGCCCGAGTCCGAGGCCAAGCTGCCGCCCAAGAGCCGCGACACCATCGAGCTGATCCGCAACCCCACGCGCGAGAACCTGGGCGAGCTGATCTGGCGCATCTCGCTGCCGATCCTGGCCTTCAACTTCGTCATGATCGCGATCCCTCTGGCCTACGTGAACCCGCGCCTGGGTCGCTATACCCCGCTGGTGTTCGCGGTGCTGATCTACCTGACCTACAGCAACCTGGTCAACCTGACGCAATCCTGGGTGCGCAACGGCTCGGTGCCGTTCTGGCTGGCCTGGTGGCCGATCCACCTGGCCGTGTTCCTGGGCGCGCTGCTGCTGTTCCGCTATCGCCAGAACCGCAGCCTGGGTGGCTGGCGCGCCGTGTTCGGGCTGCGCAAGCGCGATGCCGCGGCCGCCGCCGGAGGCCGGGCATGAGGATCCTGCGCGTCTACGAACGCTATTTCGGCCGGCTGGTCTATAGCGTGTTCGCCTTCATCCTGTTCGCGGTGCTGTCGCTGTTCGTGTTCTTCGACATGCTCAACGAGCTGGAGAACGTCAACGCCCAGTACACCTCGCTGGTGGCACTGTTCCACGTCCTGCTGCAGGCACCCACGCGGGTGTACGAGGTGCTGCCGATCGCGGTGCTGATCAGCGCGATCTATGTGTTCTCGCAGCTGGCCAGCCAGTCCGAGTACACCATCTTCCGCGTGGCCGGCCTGAACACGCGCCAGGCGCTGTTCTCGCTGTTCAAGCTGGCGGTGCCGCTGGCGCTGGTGACCTTCCTGTTCGGCGAGTTCATCGGTCCGCGCGCCGAGCAATATGCGCAGAAGGTCAAGCTGGAGGCGATCGGCGCCACGGTGTCGTCGGGCTTCCGCTCCGGGGTCTGGGTCAAGGACCGCGACAAGGATGCCGCCGGCGAGGGCGAGATCACCCGCTTCGTCAACGTGGCGGGGCTGCGGCCGGACCAGACCATCACCGGCATCACCATGTACGAGTTCGATCCCCAGTACCGGCTGCGTGTGATCCGCGTGGCGCAGGAGGGGCGCTACCAGGGCGGCCAGTCGTGGGAGCTGCAGAACGTCAGCGAGACCCGCTTCGTCGAGCTGGCACCGCCGGCCCCGCCCGCGCAACCGGCCGCCGCAGCGCCGGCGCGCGACGCGCTGGCGCCGGACTTTCGCGCGGAGCAGGTCAAGTTCCCGCGCGTGGCCATGCATTCCGAGCTGACCCCGCAGATCCTGTCGGTGCTGCTGGTCACGCCGGAGCGGATGTCGACGCTGGACCTGTTCCGCTATATCCGCCACCTGCGCGACAACAAGCAGGACACCCAGCGCTACGAGATCGCGTTCTGGAAGAAGGTGATCTACCCGCTGACGCTGTTCGTGATGGTGGCGCTGGCGCTGCCGTTCGCCTACCTGCACGCGCGTGCCGGCGCGGTCGGGGTCAAGGTGTTCGGCGGCATCATGCTGGGGCTGTCGTTCCACCTGTCGAACACGCTGTTCTCGCACGTCGGCCTGCTGCATACCTGGCCGCCGATCATCTCGGCGCTGGTGCCGGGCACGCTCTACCTGATGGTGGCGCTGCTGGCGCTGCGTTGGGTCGACCGGCACTGAGCACGGCCATGACAGTTTCAAACCGAGCCCTGGTCCTGTTCGCGCACGGCGCGCGCGATGCGCGCTGGCGCGAGCCGTTCGAGCGGCTGCAGCAGAAGCTGGTGGCCGCCCTGCCCGGCTGCGCGGTGCGTCTGGCGTTCCTGGAGCTGATGTCGCCGCTGCTGGCGGATGCGCTGGCCGAACTGGCGGCGCAAGGCGTGACCGAGGTTACCGTGGTGCCCGTGTTCTTTGGCCAGGGCGGACATATCCGGCGCGATTTGCCGGCGCTGATCGAGCAGTGCCGGCAGGCCCATCCCGGCTTGCGCATTCATTGCGCCGCCGCGGTGGGCGAGTCGGATGCGGTGCTGGACGCGATTGCGGCGTATTGCATGGCGGCGTTGCCTGGGGCTGCGCCGGAAGCCTGAAGTCCTGACGGCCTCAAGTAAAAAAACCCCGTGCCGGCGTTCCGCCACGGGGTTAGTTTTTTCTGCAGGGTATCAAATACCGCTTGCCTGCTCCCCTCGCCCGCTTGCGGGAGAGGGGTTGGGGGAGAGGGCCGGCGTGCGCAAGGACGACGGCATTCACTTCGTGGAAGCTCCTGCCCTCTCCCCCGCCCCTCTCCCATAAATGGGAGAGGGGAGAAAACCCTCAGGCGGCGCGCGGCGCTCGCACCTCAATCAGGTCCGCATCCTCGCGCGGCACCTCGGTCGCACGCGCCGCCAGCGCGGCGCCGATCATCAGCAGGCTGGGCTGCACCGGATCGATCCACGCCGCCGCCTCACCGGCCGCCATCTGGCCGAGCGTGAATTCGCGGCTGCGCTGTTTCGGCGTGGTGGCGGCTTCCACCACCCAGGCCGGCGTCGACGCAGGCTTGCCGTGCGCGATCAGCTGCGCGGCGATCGATGCGGCCTGGTCGCGGCCCATGTAGTAGACCAGCGTGTCGGCCTTGACCGCGGCTTCGATATCGGCCGAGCCTTCGCCATCCGCGGCCTTGGCCTGCGTGGCAAAGGCCACGCTGCGCGACACGCCGCGCCTGGTCAGCGGCTTGCCGATGGCGGAAGCGGCCGCCAGCGCGGCCGTGATGCCGGGCACGACCTCGTACCCGATGCCGGCCGCTTCCAGCGCCTGCAGTTCCTCGTCGGCGCGGCCGAACAGCATCGGGTCGCCGCCCTTCAGGCGCACCACGCGTTCGTACTTGCCGGCGAGATCGACGATCTGGCGGTTGATGAACAGCTGCGCGGTCGAGCGCTGGCCGCAGCGCTTGCCGACTTCGACCAGCTCGGCCTGCGGACACCACGCCAGCATCTCCGGCGATACCAGCGCGTCGTGCAGCACCACCTGGGCTTCGCCCAAAAGCCGTGCACCACGCACCGTAATGAGGTCTGCCGCACCGGGGCCTGCCCCGATCAGGTACACCTTGCCGAAAGTCTTCCGTGCCTGCTTGTCCATCTGCTGCCCCTCGTCCGCCTGTTCCTGTTGATTACCGATCAGGAGAACGCACGGATCATGCCTGCGGCCACCGTGTGGTTGGTGGCCTCGTCGATCAGCACGAACGCCCCGGTGGCCGGATTATCGCCGTAGGCATCGCACACGATCGGCTTCTGCAGCGAGATCTGCACCGAGCCGATATCGTTCAGGCGGATCTCGTGGCGGCCGGTCTCGTGCGACAGCGTATGCACGTCCAGCACGCGGTCCACCGCCGACACGCGCGCAAACACGCTGGCCGTGGTGTGCTTGAGCACGTACTTGCGCGCCGGGTTCAGCGACTCGTCGTCGAACCAGCACAGGTCGGCCTGCAGTTTCTTGGCGGACGCCGCGGTCGCGTCGGCGGCAACGAACATGTCACCGCGTGATACATCGACGTCCTCGGCCAGGCGCACGGTGACGGTGTCGCCGACATTGGCCGATTCGGCCGCGCCGTTGGGCGTCAGCACTTCGGCGACCACGGCTTCGCGGTTGGCAGGCAGCACGCGCAGCTTCTGGCCGACGCGCACGGTGCCGGCTTCGACGCGGCCGGCGTAGCCGCGGAAGTCGTCCGACTGCGAACCGTCCTGGCGGATCACCAGCTGCACCGGGAAGCGCAGCGCGGCGGCGTCCTCGGGCGCGGCTTCTTCCACCGGCAGCTCTTCCAGCAGCGGCAGCAGCGGCTCGCCCTGGTACCACGGCATCGCCTCGCTCTCGTGCACGATGTTGTCGCCGCGCAGCGCGGACACCGGCACGTAGCGCACGTCCTTAAGGCCCAGCTGCTCGGCCAGTTCGGCGTAGGCGGTGCGGATCTCGTTGAAGGTCTGCTCGCTGTAGTCGACCAGGTCCATCTTGTTGACGGCGACGATCACGTGCCGGATTTCCAGCAGCTTCAGGATCGCCGAATGGCGCTTGGTCTGCGCCAGCAGCTCGGCGCGGCCGTCGGTGACGGTCACGCGGGTGGCATCGACCAGCACGATCGCCGCATCGGCGGTCGAGGCGCCGGTGACCATGTTGCGGGTGTACTGCTCGTGGCCCGGCGTATCCGCGATGATGAACTTGCGGCGCGCGGTCGAGAAATAGCGGTAGGCCACGTCGATGGTGATGCCCTGCTCGCGCTCGGCTTCCAGGCCGTCGGTCAGCAGCGAGAAGTCGATCTGCTCGCCGGCGGTGCGCTTGTTCTTGGCGTTGGCCAGCGCGGTCAGCTGGTCGGACAGCACGGCCTTGCTGTCGTACAGCAGGCGGCCGATCAGCGTGCTCTTGCCGTCGTCGACCGAGCCGGCGGTGATGAAGCGCAGCAGGCCTTGGTGGGTTGCTTGGTGAGTCATGTCTGGATCCTTTGCTGCGTGCGGCTTAGAAGTAGCCTTCCTTCTTGCGGCGCTCCATCGAGGCTTCGCTGGTCTGGTCGTCCATGCGGGTGGCGCCGCGCTCGGTGATCTCGGTCACCGCGGTCTCGGCGATGATCGCTTCCGGCGAATCGGCGACGCTGGCCACCGGGCAGGTGCAGCTGATGTCGCCGACGGTGCGGAAGCGCACCGACAGCACTTCGCTGACGTCGCCGTCCTGCTTGGGCGTGATCGGCGTAACCGGCACCAGCAGGCCATTCTTGCGCACCACCTCGCGCTGGTGCGCGTAGTAGATCGGCGGCAGCGCCAGGTTTTCGCGGGCGATGTACTGCCACACGTCGAGCTCGGTCCAGTTCGAGATCGGGAACACGCGCATCTGCTCGCCCGGCGCCATGCGGGCGTTGTACAGGCTCCACAGCTCGGGGCGCTGGGCCTTCGGGTCCCACTGGCCGAACTCGTCGCGGAACGAGAAGATGCGCTCCTTGGCGCGGGCCTTCTCTTCGTCGCGGCGGGCGCCGCCCATCAGCGCGTCGAACTGGTGCTCGCCGATGGTTTCGAGCAGCGTCACCGCCTGCGCCGCGTTGCGCGAATCGGTGTCCTTGCGCAGGCGCACGGTGCCGCGCTTGATCGAGTCCTCGACATGGCCGACCACCAGGCGCGCACCGAGCTCAGCCACGCGCTGGTCGCGGAACGCGATCACTTCCGGGTAGTTGTGGCCGGTGTCGATATGCACCAGCGGGAACGGCAGCTCGATCTTGCGCTCGCCCAGGCGGAACGCCTTCAGCGCCAGGTGCAGCATCACGATCGAATCCTTGCCGCCGGAGAACAGCAGCGCCGGGTTGCGGCACTCGGCCACCACCTCGCGGATGATGTAGATCGATTCTGCTTCCAGGCGGTCGAGATGGTCGTTCTGTACCTGCAACAGGTGCGCCACACCGGAGGTGGCTTCTGCGATGTCGTTCATGATGCCCATTTTCTTATGGCCTCAATGCTTGATGTTCTGTTCGTGGAGCCCGCACTCTTTCGAGTCCTTGCTCTCCCACCACCAACGTCCCGCACGGACATCCTCGCCCGCGCGCACGGCACGCGTACATGGCTCGCAGCCGATGCTCGGGTAGCCCTTGGCGTGCAGGTCGTTGATGGGCACGTCGTGGCGCTTCAGGTAGGCCCACACTTCGGCCTCGCTCCAGTCCGCAAGCGGGTTGAACTTGGGGATGCCGCGGGCTTCGTCCAGCTCTTCGAACGGCAGCTCGGCGCGGGTCACGGCCTGCTCGCGGCGCTGGCCGGTCAGCCAGGCATCGGCGTGCGACAGCGCGCGGTTGAGCGGCTCGACCTTGCGGATGCCGCAGCACGACTTGCGCGCGTCGATGCTGTCGTAGAAGCCGTTCAGCCCGTGCTTCTTCAGGTAGTTCTCGATTGCCTCGGCGTCCGGCGTGTACTGCTCGATGCTGTACCCGTAGCGCGCCTGCACCTTGTCCAGCACCGCCAGGGTCTCGGCGTGCAGGCGCCCGGTCTGCAGCGTGAACACGCGGATGCCGGCGCGCACGGCCTCGCTGCCGCGCAGGATCGCGTCGGTCAGCACCATGTCCTCGGCCGCCAGGCTCGAGGCAAAGCGCGCGCGGAAGAAGCGGCCGGCGATGCCCGCCAGGCGCTCGGCCAGCTCGCGCTCCTTGTGCTCCAGCGCGGCAATGCTGCCGGTGTATTCCGGCGCAACCCACAGCGCGGGCGGACGCAGCGCCGACGCCGCACCGGCGTCGACCACGGCGATTTCGCTCAGCACCGTGCTCATGCCGCTTCCTTCGGTTGCGCGCCAACCTCTGCCCGCGCGCGGCGGAACAGCGGCAGCGGCTCGTCCACCGACGCCTGGTAGGTCACGGTGAACTCGGTAAAGCCCTTGATCGCGTCGTCGATGCTCTTGTCCGCACGGACCGCGAAGGCATCGAAGCCGCAGCGCTTCATGAAGTTGAGCTGGTCGCGCAGCACGTCGCCGATGGCGCGCAGCTGGCCTTGCCACTGGTAACGGGTGCGCAGCAGGTAGGCGGTGGAGAAGCCGCGGCCGTCACGGAACACCGGGAAGTCGACCGCTACCAGCGAGACCCGATCGAAGTACGCGGCGGCATCGCCCGGCTCGTCTTCCGGCGCCAGCCACACGCCGGTGCGGGCCGCGTCGCGGCCGGCCAGCAGCGCTTCATTGGCCTGCCACACCGACAGCGGGAACAGCACCGCGTCCTGGCCTTGCACGGCTGCAGCGATGCGCTCTTCGGTCAGCGGCTGTTCTTCGGTGGCGCGCAGCACGGTCCAGTTGTCTTCGACGATCACCGGGGTGACGTTCGCACTGCCGGTTGCATCCTGGCGTTGCAGTTGAATGATCTTTGCCATGTTCAGTCTCCGGTCCTCAGGCTTCGGCGCGCTCGCGCGGCTGCTTGTCTGCGTAGACACGCTCCTTGAACGGGGCGATGCCGATGCGGGACAGGGTTTCGATAAAGCGTTCGTCCTCGATGCGGTTGGCGACGAAGGTGTCGATGATGCGGCTCACCACGTCGGGCATTTCCTCGGCGCTGAACGACGGGCCGATCACCTTGCCCAGCGCGGTCTGGTTGCCCTGCGCGCCGCCCAGCGTGACCTGGTACCACTCCGAACCGTCCTTGTCGACGCCCAGCACGCCGATATTGCCGACGTGGTGGTGGCCGCAGGCGTTGATGCAGCCCGAGATGTTCAGCGAGATCTCGCCCAGGTCGTAGACGTAGTCGAGGTCGTCGAAGCGGTCCTGGATCGCCTGCGCGATCGGGATCGACTTGGCATTGGCCAGCGAGCAGAAGTCGCCGCCGGGGCAGGCGATGATGTCGGTCAGCAGCCCGATGTTGGGCGTCGCCAGGCCGGCCTTCCTGGCCAGCTGCCATAGCGCGTACAGGTCTTGCTTCTTCACGTCCGGCAGCACCAGGTTCTGCTCGTGCGCGACGCGCAGCTCGCCGAAGCCGAACTGGTCGGCCAGGTCGGCCACGGTTTCCATCTGCGCGTCGGTGGCATCGCCCGGGGGCGACACCAGGCCGGGCTTGGTCGACAGCGTCACCGCGGCGTAGCCCGGCACCTTGTGGCCGTGCACGCTGCGGCTGACCCAGCGCGCGAAGGCCTTGTCCTCGAGCAGGTGCTTTTCGTACGAGGCATCGGTATCGGCCAGCTTTTCATATGCCGGCGGCGTGAAGTACTGCGCCACGCGGTCGAACTCGGCCTGCGTCAGCGTGGCCGGGCCGTCCTTGCTGTGCTGCCACTCTTCCTCGACTTCCTGCGCGAACTTCTCTGCGCCGATCGCCTTCACCAGGATCTTGATGCGCGCCTTGTACTTGTTGTCGCGGCGGCCATAGCGGTTGTACACGCGGATGGCCGACTCGACGTAGGACAGCATGTGCTGCCACGGCAGATCGTCCTTGATGATGGTGCCCAGGATCGGGGTGCGGCCCAGGCCGCCGCCGGCCAGGATGCGCAGGCGCGTTTCGCCTTCGGCGTTCTTGTAGGCATAGATGCCGATGTCATGCATCTGCACCACGGCGCGGTCGTCGGCCGACGCCGAGATCGCGATCTTGAACTTGCGCGGCAGGAAGGCGAATTCCGGCTGGAACGTGCTCCACTGGCGCAGCAGCTCGGCCAGCACGCGGGGGTCGACCGACTCGTCCGGCGCCACGCCGGCGAAGTGGTCGGTGGTGATGTTGCGCACGCAGTTGCCCGAGGTCTGGATCGCGTGCATCTCGACGCTGGCCAGCTCGGCCAGCACGTCGGGCACGCGCTCCAGTTCCATCCAGTTGTACTGGATGTTCTGGCGGGTCGAGAAGTGGCCGTAGCCGCGGTCGTATTCGCGCGCGATATGGGCCAACTTGCGCAGCTGCTTCGACGACAGCAGGCCGTACGGAATCGCCACGCGCAGCATGTAGGCGTGGCGCTGCATGTACAGGCCGTTCTGCAGCCGCAGCGGCAGGAATTCTTCCTCGGTCAGTTCGTCCGACAGGCGGCGGCGCACCTGGTCACGGAACTGGGCGACGCGCTCGGCGACGATGCGCTGGTCATACTGGTCGTACTGATACATGGCGGGGTCCGTTCAGTATTCGTTGAATTCAGGAAACGAGCTTGATGGCGACGAGCGTCAGCGTCGTCGCCAGGGCGGCACGCACCAGCCGCTCGGGCAGCGCCCGCGACAGTTGCGCGCCCAGCCAGATGCCGGGGATCGAACCCACCAGCAGCGCCAGCAGCAAATTCCAGTCGACCGTGCCGAGCCATACGTGGCCCAGCCCGGCCAGCGCCGTCAGCGGGACGGCGTAGGCAATGTCGGTGCCGGCCACTTCGGCCGGCTTCATGTGGGGATACAGCAGCAGGATCAGCGTGGCGCCGACCGCGCCGGCACCGATCGACGAGACCGTGACCAGCACGCCGATCACCGCGCCGACGATGATGGTGGCAACGACCTGCTTGCGGCCATGCAGCTGGAAGCGCGGGTTGCGTTCCAGCCAGGCCAGCATCTGGCGGCGGAACAGCAGCGACAGCACCGTCAGCAGCACCGACACGCCGATGGTCACGCGGATCGCATGCAGCCACCGGGCGTCGAGTTCGCCGGCGCTCTTCAGCACCAGGATGGCGGCCACGGCCGCCGGCAGGCTGCCGATGCACAGGCGCCGCACCACCTGCCACTGCACATGGCCGTGGGCGCGATGCGCGATGGTGCCGAAGCCCTTGGTGATGGCCGCGAAGGCCAGGTCGGTGCCGACCGCGGTGGCGGGCGAGAAGCCGAACAGCAGTGTCAGCAGCGGCGTCATCAGCGAGCCCCCTCCCACGCCGGTCAGGCCGACGAGGACGCCTACGAACAATCCAGAAGCGGTATAGGCCAGGGACATGAGGGACTCGGTGTGGCGTGGCCCGCGGCTCTCGCCGTGGAACTGGCCGCGGCGGGAAGGCGCACCGAGGGCAGGCCGTTCATTAACAAAGTTCGAGAATCGTAATAAACTGGCCTCATACCTCAAACTAATAAGAAGTTGTTTGTTTATACGAACGCAGATATATGAACTTGCACCAGTTTCGTTTCGTGCGGGAAGCCGTCCGGCAGAATTACAACCTGACCGAGGCCGCTAAAGCGCTCTATACGTCACAACCCGGCGTATCCAAGGCCATCATCGAGCTGGAAGAAGAATTGGGGGTCGATATCTTCACGCGCCACGGCAAGCGCATCCGCAGCCTGACCGAGCCCGGCCGCCGCATCCTCAGCTCGGTCGAGAAGATCCTGCAGGAGGTGGAAAGCCTGAAGCGCGTCGGCATGGACTATGCGGCACAGGACCAGGGCAACTTCACCATCGCCACCACGCACACCCAGGCGCGCTATGCGCTGCCACGCGTGATCAGCGAGTTCACCAAGCGCTATCCCAAGGTGCGGCTGTCGATCCAGCAGGGCAACCCGGCCCAGATCGCCGACATGCTGCTGCATGACCATGCCGACATCGGCATCGCCACCGAAGGCATCTCCAGCGACAAGAACCTGGTGTCGCTGCCGGGCTACCAGTGGACCCATATGGTGATTACGCCGCCCGAGCACCCGCTGCTGGACAAGAAGCACCTGGCGCTGGAAGACCTGATGGGATACCCGCTGATCACCTACGATGCCAACTTCGCCGGGCGCACCAAGATCGACAAGGCCTTCGCGCTGCGCCACCTGGCGCCGGACATCGTGCTCGAGGCCATCGACGCGGACGTGATCAAGACCTATGTGGAAATCGGGCTGGGCGTGGGCATCGTCGCCGGCGTCGCCTATGATGCCGAGCGCGACCGCAACCTGCGCGGCATTGCCGCCGGGCACCTGTTCGGCAGCAACGTGACCCACCTGGCCGTCAAGCAGGGGGCCTACCTGCGCAGCTTTGTCTACACCTTCATCGAACTGTTCTCGCCGACGCTCAACCGCAAGCTGGTCGAGCAGGCCATGTCCGGCGAACACGAAGCCTACGAACTCTGAGGGGTTGGCCCCGCTGCCGCCCCGCCCTATATAAGAAGTCAATCCACGATGCCTGCCCTGCACATCCCAACCTGCCGTCCGGAGGTCCTGTGAGCGACCTGCCCCGCATCCACTGGACCGAAAACGGCGCCGAGCACAGCGCCGCCTGGCGCTCCGAGGCCGGCCTGCCGCCGCCGCGGCGCGTGGTCGTCGCCGACGACACCACCAGCGCCGACAGCGCCTACCGCCTTGCCTGCGAAGGCACCGCGCTGCTGTGGCGGGGCGATTTCCAGAACGCGCGCCAGTTGCTGAACGCCCTGGCCCGCCGCACCGAGCGCAAGCCCAAAAAGGCCAGCCGCCCCGGCCCCAAGGCCCGGGACAAGAGCCAGGCCGAGTCGCCCACCGAGGCCTTCCACCTGCACCGGCTGGCGCAGTCGCAGCGCGCGCGCACCCTGGGCATGCTGCTGCTGCCGTTCGAGGCCGGCCACCAGATCCCGCTGCGCCGCGCACCCGATGTGCATGACGCCTGCGAGCAGGTCTACGGCCCGGCCAGCGAGCCCTACGTGGCCTCGCTGCGCGAGCTGCTGGGCATGATCGGCGCGTTCGAGTGGCGCAGGAAGGGCGTCGAGATCCCGGCGCTGGCAGACCGCATCCACCCGTGGTACGGCGTGTTCTCGCCGGTGCGCGGCGAGTATATCGACCTGGTCGCGGCCGAGCCGCTGCCGGCGCAGACGCTGGCCTTCGATATCGGCACCGGCACCGGGGTGCTGGCCGCGGTGCTGGCCCGGCGCGGCGTGCAGCGCGTGGTGGCCACCGACCAGGACCCGCGCGCGCTGGCGTGCGCGCGCGAGAACATCGCCCGGCTCGGCTACGCCGCGCAGGTCGAGGTGATCGAGGCCGACCTGTTCCCCGCCGGCCGCGCGCCGCTGGTGGTATGCAACCCGCCGTGGGTGCCGGCACGGCCCAGCTCGCCGGTCGAGCGCGCCGTCTATGACCCCGACAGCGCCATGCTGCGCGGCTTCCTGCAAGGGCTGGCCGAGCACCTGGAACCCGGCGGCGAGGGCTGGCTGCTGCTGTCCGACCTGGCCGAGCACCTCGGCCTGCGCCAGCGCGACGAACTGACCGGCTGGATCGAAGCGGCCGGGCTGAAGGTGCTGGGCCGCTCCGACATCCGCCCGCGCCACCCGCGCGCGGCCGATGCGGCCGACCCGCTGCACGCGGCGCGCTCGGCCGAAGTGACCTCGCTCTGGCGCCTGGGCGTGCGCTAATTCGGCTAAAGCCGCTGCCGCGGGGCACGGTGCCCCGCGAGCCGAGTTCGGCTATCCTTTCCCGTCACATATAAGAACGGAGGAGACCATGCTGAAGCTGCCCCTGCGCCCCCTGCTGCTTGCTGCGCTGTGCCTTGCCGGCGCCGCCCATGCCGACATCCGCGTCGGCATCGATGTGTCCACCACCGGGCCGGCGGCCTCGATCGGCATCCCGTCCAAGAACACCGTGCTGATGTGGCCGCAGACACTGGGCGGCCAGAAGGCGCACTACATCATCCTGGACGACGGCACCGACCCGGCGGCCGCGGTGCGCAACGTGCGCAAGCTGATCTCCGAGGAGAAGGTCGACGTGATTGTCGGCCCTAACATCACGCCCACCGCGATCGCCGCGCTCGACGCCGTGGCCGAGGGCGAGACCCCGATGGTGGCGCTGGCCGCCTCGGCCGCCATCGTCGAGCCGCAGACCGATGCCAAGCGCCGCTGGGCCTTCAAGATGCCGCAGAACGACTCGCACATGGCCACGGTGCTGACCGAATACATGAGCAACCACGGCGTCAGGACGGTCGGCTTTATCGGCTTTGCCGACGCCTATGGCGAAAGCTGGTGGCGCGAGTTCTCGAAGCTGGCCGAGCTGCGCAAGATCCGGGTGGTCGCCAACGAGCGCTTCTCGCGCAACGACACCTCGGTCACCGGGCAGGTGCTCAAGCTGATGGCGGCCAACCCGGACGCGATCCTGATCGCCGGCGCCGGCACGCCGTCGGTGCTGCCACAGAAGACGCTGGGCGAGCGCGGCTACAAGGGCAAGGTCTACCAGACCCACGGCATCGCCACCTGGGACTTCCTGCGCATGGGCGGCAAGGACGTCGAAGGCACGCTGTTCCCGACCGGGCCGGTGGTGGTCGCGCGCCAGCTGCCCGAGAGCCATCCGGTGCGCAAGGTGGCACTCGACTTCGTCAATCGTTACGAAGCAAAGTACGGCGCCGACAGCGTGACGCAGTTTGCCGGCGATGCCTGGGGCGCGTGGATGCTGCTCGACGACGCCGCCCGCCGCGCGCTCAAGAGCGGCGCCCGGCCCGGCACGCGCGAGTTCCGCGCGGCCATGCGCGACGCGCTGGAAACCACCACCAATCTCACCATTCCCAATGGCGTGATGAACCTGAACCCGAAGGACCACCAGGGCTTCGACCAGCGTTCGCGCGTGATGGGGGTGATCCGCAACGGCAAGTTCGCCTACGCGGGCGACAAGTAGCCCGCCGCATCGACGCATCAATGCAACAACGCATCACGAAAGGAAGCATGGCATGAGCACCACTCCCACCCCCGTCACCGTCGCCTTTATCGGCCTGGGCGCCATGGGCTCGCACATGGTGCGCCACCTGCTGGCCGCCGGCCACACCGTGCGCGCCTTCGTGCGCCGCCCGGAAGCCGCCGAGGCCGCGCGCGCGCTGGGGGCAGAACCGTTCTTCACGCCCGCCGAGGCGGCCCGCGGCGCCAGCGTGGTCTTCACCAACGTGACCTCGTCCGAAGACGTGCGCGAGGTGCTGCTGGGCGCCCAGGGCGTGATCCACGGGGCCGCGCCCGGCACCATCTGCATCGACCACAGCACCATCTCGCCCATCGTCACGCGCGAGATCGCCACGGCGCTGGAAGCGCGCGGCATCGAGGCGCTCGACTGCCCGGTCTCGGGCGGCACCATGGGCGCCGAGGCCGGCACGCTGACCATCATGGTCGGCGGCAAGCCCGAGATGCTGGAACGCGTGCGCCCGCTGCTGGAGCGGCTCGGCAAGACCATCACCCATATCGGCGACCACGGCGCCGGCCAGGTGGCCAAGCTGTGCAACCAGATCGCCCAGGTGGTCAATATCGAAGGCATTGCCGAAGCGATGCGCTTTGCCGCCGCGCAGAACGTCGACACCAGCCGTGTGTTCGAGGCCATGGCGACCGGCATGGCGGGCAGCCGCATGCTGGACCTGATGGGCCCCAAGATGGTGGCGCGCAACTTTGCCGCCGGCATCGAGGCGCGGCTGCACGACAAGGACTTCGGCCTGGCACGCGATATCGCCGAGGAAATCGGCCTGGCGCTGCCGGCGATGCAGGCCACCTCGGCGCAACTGCGCGCGCTGATGGCCAGGGGCTGGGGCAAGGACGATACCTCGTCGCTGCTGCGCGTGCTGGAGGGCTGAGGCCCCGGCGCGCGCCCGCGGCTCAGCGCGCCACCAGCCGCAGCACCGCTTGCGTCAGCGCGCCGTCCGCGCTGGCCAGGCTGTCCAGCACATTGAAGTGATGGCAGTCCGGCAGCACCAGGTCGCTCGCCGCCGGATGCGCCACCTTGGCCGGCCACGCCGCGCGGATCAGCGCATGCTGACGGTGGTATTCGGCCGCCTCCAGCTCGCCCACCGCGATCGCCAGCGGTGCTTCGTCGGCCGGCGCCATGTACGCGGGCGACAGCCGCGCGACATCGGCCTCCGACAACTTCAGGTCGCACTGCAGGAAGGCCGCGCGCCGCAGCGGCTCCAGGTCGTACAGCCCGCTCACCGAGAGCCCGCCGCGGATCAGCCCTGCCGGCAGGTCGGCGCCGAGCTGCGGCCAGCGCGCGGCCATCAGCATCGCCACCAGGTGGCCGCCCACCGAGTGCCCCGCCACGAACAGCCGCTGCGCGTCATGGCCGAGACGGTCCGCCTGCCGGTACAGCCAGGCCACGCTGCGCAGCACCTGCTGCACGATTTCCGGCACCGTCGCCGCCGGCACCAGCGTGTAGTTGACCACCGCCACCGACACCCCCAGCGCCGGCAGCGCGCCGGCGACGAAGCTGTGGTCGTGCTTGTCCAGCGCGCGGTAATAGCCGCCATGCACGAACACCAGCAGCGGGGGCAAGGCGCCGTTGGCGCGCTGCGCGGGAAAGTAGTCCAGGGTCTCGCCGGAAGCGTGGCGCAAGTCCGGGCGCGAATCCGCGCCGGCATAGCTCAGGTCTGCCAGGTACGGGCCGCGCGCGCGCACCTGCGCGGACCACTGCGCCCAGCGCGCCAGATGCGCCGGGTTGTCCGGCACATTGGCGCGGTTGTTGTACTCCCGGTCATAGAAGGCGGGGTCCTGCGAAGGCAGGCTGGCAAGGCGCGCAAGCAAGTCTGGGTCGGTCATGGCGGTCGGGATCGGCACAATCGGTACGGTGGGCGGGCGCAGGACTGGACGCCATGCTACCGGATTTGCCTGCCCCCGGACCGGCCCGGCGCCGGTTGTCCGGCGGCTGGATTTCCGGCATAATCCCCGGCTCAGCCCGGCATCGGTTCCGATGCCGTCACACCTGCCCGGGTGGTGAAACAGGTAGACGCAGGGGACTCAAAATCCCCCGCCGCAAGGCGTGTCGGTTCGAGTCCGACCCCGGGCACCATCACACGATCTTCCGAAAACAAGATCTTCCGAAAATCCAGATAGCTGGAAGATTTCGTAGCCCACGCCCCGCTCCGGGGGATTTTCATCAGGTTGTGGTCAGGTACAGTTTCGGTACCGTGACGTGGCGCAAGCCTCACTCCGATGACGACATGAGTATGCCGAGCGAATGGCGCGATCCGTTCAGAGAAGCGTCTATCGAACGCCAGACCATAGGCGAATCAGGCGCTGACGTTTTCCGCATCTGCCCCCATGACGGAAAGGAACTGTTCCTGAAGTCCGAGCCGACAGGCTCGCTCAGTGAACTTCCCGACGAGATTGCCCGCCTTCGCTGGCTGAATCGGGTTGGCCTGCCCGCGCCCTTGGTTCTCGACACGACCACAGAAGAAAACCGCCACTGGCTGCTCATGACTGCGCTGCCCGGGCGGGACCTGGCCAGCGCCACCGACCTGTCGCCGCCACAAGTCATAGGTATCATCGCGACGGCATTGCGCGCCCTGCATCGGGTGCCCATTGCGGAATGTCCCTTCGACCACCGTCTGGAGCAACGCATAGCGGCCGCCAAAGACCGCGTCAGTGCCGGCCTCGTCGATGAAACGGACTTCGACAAAAACAGGCTGGGACGAACCGCCACGGATTTGTTCAAAGAGCTTTTGTCTTCAAGGCCCCAGGGCCCGCATGATCTCGTGGTAACCCACGGGGATGCCTGCCTGCCGAACTTCATGGCTGATGCAGGTCAGTTCACGGGCTTTCTCGACTGCGGCCGACTCGGCATCAGCGATCGTTTTCAGGACCTGGCACTTGCAGCACGCAGCATTGAGCGCAATCTCGGGCCGAACTGGGTCGCGCCGTTCTTTCGTGAATATGGGGTCGTGCCTGATGAGCGACGCCTTGCGTTTTACTGCTTGCTGGACGAATTCTTCTGACCCGTCCACCGCTTGAGGTCCGCTGACGGCCTCGTAGAGCCTGCCAGCGGAATGCGCCATGCTCAGACCTCGATTTCGTCGAGCTTGTGCGTCTTCAGCCAGTCGCGAACCAGCACATTGAGCCGCGTCTGCCAGCGCGGTCCGCTTGCCTTCAACGCCTCGAGGACATCGTCATCGAGGCGTACCGTCGTGGCAGTCTTCGTGGTACCGCGTGGGCGGCCGCGCCCTCGTTTGACGAGCTTGTCCCCATCCAGCAAGTCGGCCTGCTTGAAAAACTCGTCAGTCAGCTCGGGCGCGTCATCGGGATCAACCCAGGTACCGGAGGTAGCGCGCTTGTTCCCGTTCATTGGCTTTCCTCATGCTGATAATGCGGCGTGCCTCGCCGCGCGTGGTCCACACCATGACGACCATGCGGCCATCCAGCGTGCCGACAGTGATATAGCGCGGCCCGGGATAGCGTTCCCGAGTGTCTTCGCCAGTGAAATGCATGCCTGCGAAAACCTCGAAGGCTCGCGCAAAATCGAGCCCGCGTTCGCCAAGGGTCTTGTCTCGCTTGGCGGGATCGAATTCGATGATCACGGGATTAATTGTACTTACAAATATTAATGGCCGGCAAGGGTGTTTTGTACGTGCCAAATTAGTCCTGCAACACCAGCCGGTTCGGTCACATCGCTTATACCTGCAATGCCTTCCGGCCGACGTTTCAAGGTGTGTCGGACAGCGCCCACTGGTGCCCCGGGGCCGGGCTTCCTATCCTAGGGCATTGCCATCCCATCAACCCCGGAGCAACCATGAGCCGACTGACCCTATCCGCCCTCGCCTGCGCCACCCTGCTGGCCGGCTGTGCCGGCGCCAACATGGAAAGCCTGACCCAGGCCGGCGGCAGCCTGTTCACCGCCGCCACGCTGTCGGACAGCAACGTCAAGACGCTGTCGGACCAGTCCTGCGCCGAGATGGACAAGAAGAACACCATCGCGGCGGCCAACAGCACTTACGCGCGGCGCCTCGCCACCGTGATGAGCGGCCTGGGCAATTCCGGCCTGCCGCTCGACGCCAAGGTCTACGTGACCAAGGACATCAATGCCTGGGCCATGGCCAACGGCTGCGTGCGCGTCTACAGCGGGCTGATGGACCTGCTCAGCGACGACGAGGTGCGTGGCGTGGTCGGCCACGAGATCGGCCATGTGGCGCTGGGCCACACCAAGGCGGCAATGCAGGTGGCCTACACCGCGGCCGCGGCGCGCGGGCTGCTGGGATCGACCGGCATCGCTTCGCTGACGGCGCTGTCGTCGTCGCAGGTCGGCGCGCTGGCCGAGCAGTTCGTCAATGCGCAATTTTCGCAGCGCCAGGAAACCGCGGCCGACGATTATTCCTTCGACCTGCTGACGAAGAACGGCGCCAACCGCCAGGCGCTGGCGTCCGCGTTCCGCAAGATGTCGACGCTCGATGGCGGGCAATCGAGCATGCTGAGTTCGCACCCGGGTTCGCTCGAGCGCGCCAAGCATATCGAAGCGCGCCTCGCCGGCGGGCGCTGAGCGCGGCGCATTCGCCGCTGCCGCCGCACCCATCCGGGTGAGGCGGCACCCCGCTTCGGCCAGGTACGTCGCGTCCCTTTGCGCCACGCTGATCCGTACCGGCCCACGCAGCCGCGCCACCGCTGCGCACTATGTTGACTGCGTTTAATTCACCGGCAAAAGCTTTCACTACGCCTGCCTCAAAGCGGCGCTGATAATCCCTCTCGCCGCCTCGATACGGCCATGCTGACACACGCAGTGCGCGGGTGCCTTCCCCGCAATCGGCCAGCGTCGCGGTTATCGCGCGCGTGACAGGGCCGGTGCGCCGCACCACCGCAATGCCGCGCCTGCGCGCGCCCCCGAGAGGCAGAACGCCAGCGCCCCCACGCCCGGATCGCACAACTCGCCCAACCTGCCTCACTCGTTCAGGAGCCTTCGATGGACTGGTTGCATGAGATTTTCCAGAAGTCGCCCGAATCCGCGCTGTTCCTGTCGCTGGCGGTTGGCTACGCGATCGGCAAGATCACGTTCGGGCGTTTCCAGCTGGGCGGTGTCGCCGGCTCCCTGCTCGCCGCAGTGGTGATCAGCCAGTTCGGCGTCGAGATCGACAACGGCGTCAAGGCGGTGATGTTCGCCGTCTTCATCTATGCGGTGGGCTATGAAAGCGGCCCGCAGTTCTTCAACTCGCTGAACCGCAGCTCGCTGCGCGAGATCGCCATGGCGGTGTTCATGGCGGTGTGCGGCCTGGTCACGGTGGTGGTGCTGGCCAAGCTGTTCCATCTCGACAAGGGCCTGGCCGCAGGCCTCGCCGCGGGCGGCATGACGCAGTCGGCCATCATCGGCACCGCGGGCGACGCCATCACCAAGCTGGGCCTGCCACCCGACCAGGTCAAGACCATGCAGGCCAACGTCGCGATCGGCTATGCGGTGACCTATGTGTTCGGCTCGCTCGGCGCGATCATCGTCTGCGTCAACATCCTGCCGCGCTTCATGAAGGCGGACCTGAAGACGGATGCCAAGAAGGTCGAGGCCAAGCTCAACGGCGGCCTGCCCCAGTACGGCCCGGGCCAGCGCGGCGCGCTGCCCCGGCTGGTCGGGCGGTTGTATCGCGTCAACGATGCGACCGGACAAACCGTCGCGCAGCTGGAGATGGCCGGCGAGGACCTCGTCACCGTGGAAAAGGTGCAGCGTGCCGGCAAGCAGATCGAGGTCACGCAGGACCTGGTGCTGCAGCACGACGACGTGGTGCTGCTGGTCGGCCGCCGCGATGCCATCGTGCCGGCGGCCGCGCAGATCGGCGAGGAAGTCGCCGATGCCGACGGCATGGGCGCGGTGATGCAGTCGCGCAACGTGGTGTTCACCGCCAAGGGCATGAACAACAAGACCGTGGCCGAGATTGTCGACATGGTGGGGCGCGACATGCGCCATGGCGTCTATATCGAACGCATCGAGCGCTATGATCACCCGCTGCCACTGCTGCCCGAGTTGAAGCTGCAGCACGGCGACATCCTCACGCTGTATGGCACGCCTGGCGACACCAAGCGCGCGGCGGGGATGGCCGGCTACGAGCTGGTGCCCAGCGAGAAGACGGACTTCGTCTACTTCGGCGCCGGGGTGCTGGTGGGCCTGCTGATCGGCTTGCTGGTCTGGCGCATCGGCTCGATCCCGCTGACACTGGGCGCGGGCGGCGGCGCGCTGCTGTCGGGGCTGGTGTTCGGCTGGGCACGGTCCAAGCACAAGATGTTCGGCGCCATGCCGACCGCCGCGTGCCAGCTGCTGAAGGACTTCGGGCTGGCCGCGTTCGTCGCCATCGTCGGCATCAACTCAGGCTTGCAAGCCGTGTCCACGCTGCGCCAGAGCGGGCTGACCATCTTCATCCTGGGCGCGGTGGTGACGCTGCTGCCGCTGTTCCTGACGATGCTGTTCGGCCGCTACGTGCTCAGGTATGACAACGCCGCGCTGCTGGCCGGCGCGCTGTCGGGCTCGCGCAGCGCCAACCCCGCCTTCGGCGGCATCCTCGACAAGGCCGAAAGCCCGGTGCCGACGGTGCCGTTCGCCATCACCTATGCGCTCGCCAACGTGCTGCTGACGCTTCTGGGCCCGCTGGTGGTGGGCCTGGTCTAGCGCGATTCTCTTTGCCCTCTCCGCTGCTGCGCGGGCCGTGCCACCGGTACTGGCCCGCCAACCCAACCGACAAGCGTCTACACAGGAGCAAGCCATGAGCAAGTTCGATATCTCCAAGCTGTCCAGCCTCTCGCCGTTCGAACTGAAGGATGAACTGATCAAGCTGGCCAGCAGCGACGCCGAGCGTCTCATGC
Organism: Cupriavidus sp. WGlv3; assembly: GCF_023952475.1. GTDB lineage: Bacteria > Pseudomonadota > Gammaproteobacteria > Burkholderiales > Burkholderiaceae > Cupriavidus > Cupriavidus phytorum. Next base: position 125,508 of record NZ_JALHRX010000003.1, on the reverse strand, counting down.
TGAACGCCGGCCGCGGCAATCCCAATTTTCTGGCGACGGTGCCGCGCCACGGCTTCTGGCAGCTTGGCCTGTTCGCGATGCGCGAATCGGAGCGCTCGTTCTCGTACATGCCGGAGGGCGTGGGCGGCTTTCCGCGCCGCGAAGGCATCGAGGAGCGCTTCGATCTGTTTGCGCGAGAGTTCGCCGATACCCCGGGCGTGAAGTTCCTGGCCGGCGCGGTGTCGTACGTGCGCGACCAGCTGGGGTTGAGCGCGACCGATTTCCTCTACGAAATGTGCGAAGGCATCCTCGCCTGCAACTACCCGGTGCCGGACCGCATGCTCAAGCTGTCGGAGAAGATCGTCGGCCAGTACATCCGCAAGGAGATGATCGGCAACCACCCGTTCATCGGCGAGTTCGACCTGTTCGCGGTCGAAGGCGGCACCGCGGCCATGACCTACCTGTTCAACTCCATCCGCGAGAACCGCCTGCTCAAGCCCGGCGACACCATTGCGCTGGGCATGCCGATCTTCACGCCGTATATCGAGATCCCCGAGCTGAACGACTACCAGCTGGAGGAGCTGACGATCGACGCCGATCCCGACTCGCGCTGGCAGTATTCAAAAAAGGAGCTCGACAAGCTGCGCGACCCCAAGGTCAAGGCCTTCTTCCTGGTCAACCCGAGCAACCCGCCGTCGGTGCGCATGAGCGACGAAAGCCTCGAATACCTCGCCTCGATCGTCGAAGAGCGCCCCGACCTGATCATCCTGACCGACGATGTCTACGGCACCTTTGCCGACAACTTTGTCTCGCTGTTCGCGATGTGCCCGAAGAACACCATCCTGGTGTACTCGTTCTCGAAGTACTTCGGCGCTACCGGCTGGCGCCTGGGCGTGATCGCCACGCACCGCGACAATATCTTCGACCTGCAGATCGGCAAGCTGCCGGACGCGGATCGCCGGGAACTGAACCAGCGCTACAGCTCGATCACCACCGAGCCGGAGCAGCTCAGGTTTATCGACCGCCTGGTGGCAGACAGCCGCACCGTGGCGCTGAACCATACCGCCGGCCTGTCCACGCCGCAGCAGGTGCAGATGGTGCTGTTCTCGCTGTTCTCGCTGATGGATACGCCGGACAACTACAAGAACGCGATGAAGCGGCTGATCCGCAGCCGCAAGGCCTCGCTGTATCGCGAGATCGGCATCGCGCCGGAAAGCGATGATCCGAACGTGGTCGACTACTACACCCTGCTGGATATCGAGCAGCTGGGCGGCAAGGCGATCGGGCCGGACTTCGTCAAGTGGATCATGAACTCGGTCGAGCCGAACGAGCTGCTGTTCCAGCTGGCCGACGAAGCGGGCGTGGTGCTGCTGCCGGGCCGCGGCTTCGGCACGCGCCACCCGTCAGGGCGGGTGTCATTGGCCAACCTGAACGAAGCCGACTACGCCAAGATCGGGCGCTCGATCCGCAAGCTGTTCGAGGCCTATGTCGAGAAGTACAACGCGGCGACGGGGAGCAAGGCCGACAAGAATGTCGTGAAGAAATAAGCCTTCGTTGACGTGTTCACGCCCGGCATTGCCGGGCTTTTTCTTTTCCTGTCAGCGGCACCCCGCCAGATTCACCGCGATTCCACAAACTCCAGCACCGTCGCCAGCATGCCCCGCAGCGCCGGCTGCAGCGCCGTGGCACGCGCCTCGTCATAGGCGAACGGATACACCTCGCTCATGTAGGCGCACTGCGACAGCTCCAGCTGCACCGCGTGCACGCCATCGGCCGGCTTGCCGTATTGCCGCGTGATGTAGCCGCCCTTGAAGCGCCCGTTTAGCACCGCGGTGTGGCCCGGTACCGCACTGGCCTGCTCCAGCAGCCGGCCGGCCAGCGCGGCGTCGCAGCTGTCGCCGTTGGCGGTGCCGAGGTTGAAGTCGGGCAGCTTGCCGTCGAAGAAGCGCGGCAGCACTGAGCGGATCGAATGCGCGTCCCACAGCGCGATCGTGCCATGCTCGGACTTCAGGCGTGCCAGCTCGGCGGCCAGCGCCTGGTGGTACGGGTGCCAGATCGCGTCGCGGCGCGCGGCGATCTCGGCGTCGTCGGGACCGTTGCCGCCGGCATAGAGCGGCGTCTTGTCGAAGGTATCGACCGGGCACAGGCCGGTGGTGTCCTGGCCGGGATACAGGTTGGCGTTGTCGGGCGGGCGGTTCAGGTCGACCACGTAGCGCGAGTGCGTGGCCGCCAGTACCGACGCGCCCAGTTCGCGGGCGAAATCGTACAGGCGTTCCAGGTGCCAGTCGGTGTCGGCCACGGTGCGGGCCTCGGCGGTCAGGCGCTGCGAGACCGATGCAGGCAGGTGCGTGCCGACATGCGGCATCGATACCAGCAGCGGGCGCGTGCCCCGGTGCAGGGTGAAGGCGGGGGTATCGGTGGAAAAGGACATGGTGGTTGCGATGCAGTGGGCGTGCGCCCGGTTTTCAATCGGCCAGCAGGCTGGCGCGTGCCGCGATGAACAGGCGCCCGGCCTCCGCCTGCAGCGGATGCGCGCCATGCTGCACGCGGCTGCGGCCGGCAGTGCGGACTTCCGCTAGTGTCTCATGGCCATGGCCGGCGAACACGTGCGTGGCCAGTGCCTGCGGCCCGTCGAGCCCCGCCAGGGTCGGATGCGCGCCGTCCAGCACCACGAAGTCGGCCTGCTGGCCTACTGCCAGTCCGGCCACCACGCGACCCGCTGCACGTGCGCCACCGGCCACCGCTTCCAGGTAGAGGCGGTCCGCGACCTGCGCGTGCGTGTCGGATGCCAGCACGTTGCGCCGCTGCAGGCCAAGCCGCTGCCCGTATTCGAACAACCGCAGCTCCTCCGCCACGCTGACGCTGGCATGGCTGTCCGAGCCGATGCCCCATGCGCCCTGCTGTGCCAGGTAGGGCGCGGCCTCGAACACGCCGTCGCCCAGGTTGGCCTCGGTGGTCGGGCAGATGCCGGCCACCGCGCCGCTGTGGGCCAGGCGCCGGCGCTCGTCCCAGTCCATGTGGGTGGCGTGCACCAGGCACCAGCGCGCGTCGACTTCGACATGGTCGAACAGCCACGTCACCGGGCGCGTGCCCGACCACGCGATGCAGTCGTCGACCTCCTTCTGCTGCTCGGCGATATGGATATGGACCGGCGCCTGCGCGTCGATCGCGCGCAGTCCCGCCAGCGCGTGCACCAGGCTGGCCTCCGGCACGGCGCGCAGCGAGTGCGGCGCCAGCCCGAGGCGTGCGCCCGACTGCGCGCAAGCCGGGTGCAGCCGTTCCAGCAACCTCAGCATCGCATCGGTGTCGTGCAGGAAGCGCTGCTGCGCGGCCAGCGGCGGCTGGCCGCCAAAGCCCGCGCTCTGGTACAGCACCGGCAGCAGCGTCATGCCGATGCCGGTGCGTTGCGCCGCGCGCAGCAGCCGCAGCGACATCTCGCCGGCATCGGCATAGGGCCTGCCGCCTTCGTCGTGATGCACGTAGTGGAACTCGCACACGCTGGTATAGCCCGCGCACAGCATCTCGACATAGAGCTGGGTCGCGACCGCCTCCAGTGTGTCGGGCGAGAGCCGCTGCGCGAAGCGGTACATCAGCGTGCGCCAGCTCCAGAACGAATCGGCGCCGGCCGGATCGTCGCCCTGCGGGCGGCTGCGGAATTCCGTCAGGCCGGCAAAGCCGCGCTGGAACGCGTGCGAATGCAGGTTGGGCATGCCCGGCAACACCGGACCGGCCGCCTGCGGCACGCCGGCGGCTGGCGCCGCCCCCGCCTGCACGGCGGTGAAGCGGCCGTGCTCGTCCCAGGCCAGCAGCACGTCGCGGGCCCAGCCATCCGGCAGCAGCGCAAACGGCGCGAACAGGTGCGTGCCGCTCATGCCGCGGCTCCCGCGCAGGCATGGACGCGCCCCTGGCGCACCACCGTCGCGACCGGATTGCGGCCGAACCAGTAGGCCAGCTCGGCGGGCGAATCGATGCGCCACAGCGCGAAGTCGGCCACCCGTCCCACTGCCACGCGCCCATGACGATCGGCGGCGCCCAGCGCGCGCGCCGCGTGCGCGGTGACGCCGGCCAGCGCTTCGGGCACCGTCAGGCGGAACAGCGTGCAGCCCATATTCATCATCAGCAGCAGCGAGGTCACCGGCGAGGTGCCGGGGTTGTGGTCGGTGGAGATCGCCATCGGCACGCCGTACTGGCGCAACAGCGCGATCGGCGGCAGGTTGGTGTCGCGCAGGAAGTAGTAGGCGCCCGGCAGCAGCACCGCGACCGTTCCGGCTTCGGCCATCGCGGCCACACCTGCTTCGTCCAGATGCTCGAGATGGTCGGCCGAGAGCGCGCGGTGGCGTGCCGCCAGCGCGGCGCCGCCGAGGTTGCTGAGCTGCTCCGCATGCAGCTTGACGCGCAGCCCGTGGCGCGCCGCGGCATCGAACACGCGTTCCGTCTGCGCGATCGAGAAACCGATCGACTCGCAGAAGGCATCGACGGCATCGACCAGGCCCTCTTCGGCCAGCGCCGGCAGCATGGTGTTGCAGACCAGCTCGATATAGTCATCGGCACGGTCCGCGTATTCCGGCGGCAGCGCGTGCGCGCCGAGGAAGGTGGTGTAGACCGAGATGCCGAAATGCTCGCCCAGCCGGCGCGCCACGCGCAACTGCTTGCGCTCCGCTTCCAGGTTCAGGCCATAGCCGGACTTGATCTCGATGGCGGTAACGCCCTCGGCCAGCAGCGGCTGCAAGCGCGCCGCGGCCTGCGCGAACAGCGTGTCTTCGTCGGCGGCGCGCGTGGCGCGCACCGTCGAGACGATGCCGCCGCCGGCGCGCGCGATCTCTTCATAGCCCGCGCCGGCCAGGCGCATGGCGAATTCGTCGGCACGCTGGCCGCCGTAGACCAGGTGCGTGTGGCAATCGACGAGGCCCGGCGTGATCCAGGCTCCCTCGGCATCATGCCGCGGCGCGCCGCGCCAGGCTTCGGGCAAATCCGCTGCCGCGCCAAGCCAGGCGATGCGTCCGTGCTCGACCACCAGCGCGGCATCGCGCATCGCCTGCGCGGGATCGGCGTCGGGCAGCAGGTGGCAGTTGTGCCAGACACCGTCCGCGCTGGGCGCGGCGGATACAGAGGTCAGCCTCATTGAGCGGGCTCCATCTCGAGGGTGACGCACAGGCACAGTGCCGCGTCACCGGTGGGTTCAAACGCAAGCGTCGACGCGGAAGCGGCGGCGCCAGCCAACAGGCCGTCGCCCGCTTGCAGCAGCATGGCGGCGTCCTGCGCCTGCCAGGCACCGCTGACGGCCAGCAGACACAGCGCGTGGCTGCCGGTGCGGACCGCAAACCCTGCGCGGAACGCTTCGACGCGCGCTCGGCAGTGTCCGCGCCGCGTCATTACGTTGAAATCGCGCGTGGCGCCATCGAGCAGCGTCGCCTGCAGGCTGGTATCGCCGGAAAACGCGAAGGGCTCGCCGACGCCGGCCAGGCGATGGCTGAAGCTGCCGTCGTCCGCGCGCAAGGTCACGCCAGCGCCGTCGAGCAGCACGATCTGGCGGTCGATGCCTTGGAACGCCGAGAACGGTCCATCGCTTTCGATATCGGCCACGCTCAGGCGCCAGACAAAGTCATCCATGCCCGCACCTGGCGGCCACACCGCGATCTCGCGCGTGTTGCCGCCGCCATTCTTCCAGCGCGTGGGCGCGATGTCGGCCAGCGCGAAGGATTCAAACAGCGCCGGGCTCATGCGCCCTTCACCATCGGCAGGTCCAGGCCCTTCTCGTGCGCGCAGGCGATGGCGAGGTCATAGCCCGCATCCGCATGGCGCATCACGCCGGTGGCCGGATCGTTCCACAGCACGCGCTCGATGCGCTTTGCCGCCGCGTCGGTGCCATCGCACACGATCACCACGCCGGAATGCTGCGAGAAGCCCATGCCGACGCCGCCGCCGTGGTGCAGGCTGACCCAGGTGGCGCCGCCGGCGGTGTTCAGCAGTGCGTTCAGCAGCGGCCAGTCGGACACCGCGTCGGAGCCGTCGCGCATCGCCTCGGTCTCGCGGTTCGGCGACGCCACCGAGCCGCAGTCCAGGTGGTCGCGCCCGATCACCACCGGTGCCTTCAGTTCGCCCGACTTCACCATCTCGTTGAAGGCCAGCCCGGCGCGATGGCGCTCGTCCAGCCCCACCCAGCAGATCCGCGCCGGCAGGCCCTGGAAGGCAATGCGGTCGTGCGCCATGTCGAGCCAGCGATGCAGGGCCTTGTCCTCGGGGAACAGTTCCTTCATCTTGGCGTCGGTCTTGTAGATATCCTCGGGATCGCCCGACAGCGCGACCCAGCGGAACGGCCCCTTGCCGCGGCAGAACAGCGGGCGGATATAGGCCGGCACGAAACCGGGGAAATCGAAGGCGTTCTGCACGCCTTCGTCGAACGCCACCTGGCGGATATTGTTGCCGTAGTCGACCGTGGGCACGCCCATCTTCTGGAAGTCGAGCATCGCCTGCACGTGTTTGACGATCGACGGACGCGCGGCGGCCTCCACCGACTTGGGATCGTGCTGGCGCGCATGCTCCCACTGCGCGACGGTCCAGCCTTGCGGCAGGTAGCCGTTGACCAGGTCGTGCGCCGAGGTCTGGTCGGTGACGATATGCGGGCGCATGCCGCCAGCCTGCGCGCGCTTTGCCAGCTCCGGCACGAGGTCGGCGGCGTTGCCGAGCAGGCCGACCGAGATCGCTTCCTTCTTCGCCGTGGCCTCGGCGATCATCGCCAGTGCTTCGTCGAGCGTGGTGGCCTTCTTGTCGAGGTAGCGCGTGCGGATGCGGAAGTCGATGCGTGATTCCTGGCATTCGATCGCCAGCACGCACGCACCCGCCAGCACGCCCGCCAGCGGCTGCGCGCCGCCCATGCCGCCGAGGCCCGCGGTCAGGATCCACTTGCCCGACAGGTCGCCGTTGTAGTGCTGGCGTCCGGCCTCGACAAAGGTCTCGTAGGTGCCCTGCACGATGCCCTGGGTGCCGATGTAGATCCACGAGCCCGCGGTCATCTGGCCGTACATCATCAGCCCGGCGCGATCGAGCTCGTTGAACTTGTCCCACGTGGCCCAGTGCGGCACCAGGTTGGAGTTGGCGATCAGCACGCGCGGCGCATCGGCGTGGGTGCGGAACACGCCCACCGGCTTGCCCGACTGCACCACCAGCGATTCCTCTTCGCCGAGCCGGCGCAGGCTGTCGAGGATGGCGTCGAAGCATTCCCAGTTGCGCGCGGCCTTGCCGATGCCGCCGTACACCACCAGGTCCTGCGGGCGCTCGGCTACGTCAGGATCGAGGTTGTTCTGGATCATGCGGTAGGCGGCTTCGATCAGCCAGTTCTTGCAGTGCAGCTGGGTGCCGCGCGGCGCGCGGATCTCGCGCTGGCCGCGTTGCAGGGATTGGGATTCGGGAGCATTCATGTGTTGTTCTCCTTTTGGGATGGCGCTGGTGGCGCGATCGAATTTTGGTGCGCCTGGTGCGTGACTGGGACTGGCTCAACCCGCGTTGGTGGGCAAAATCGCCCGCACGGCCGCAGGCCACCCCGCCCCCGCATCGCCCTGCACCACCCACTGCTTCATCGCTTCGATATCCGGCGCCAGGTAGCGGTCGCCCTCGACAAAATCCACCCGCGCGCGGATGCGGGCCAGTTCCTGCTCCACCAGCGGCGACGACTTCAGCGGCCGGTGGAATTCGATCCCCTGTGCCGCGGCCATCGCCTCGATGCCGACCACCACCGCAGTATTCGCCGCCATGTCGCCCAGCCGGCGCGCACCGTAGGTGGCCATCGACACATGGTCCTCCTGGTTGGCCGAGGTCGGCAGGCTGTCAACGCTGGACGGATGCGCCAGCGACTTGTTCTCCGAGGCCAGCGCGGCCGCGGTCACCTGCGCGATCATGAAGCCGGAATTCAGACCGCCATCGCGCACCAGGAACGGCGGCAGGCCGGACAGGCCGGTATCGAGCAGCAGCGCCAGCCGGCGCTCGGAGATCGCGCCGATCTCGGCGATGGCCAGCGCGATGATGTCGGCGGCGAAGGCCACCGGCTCGGCGTGGAAGTTGCCGCCGGAGACCACGTCGCCCTGCTCGGAGAACACCAGCGGGTTGTCCGACGCGGCATTGGCTTCGATCTGCAGAATGCGCGCGGCGTGCTGCAGGTTGTCAAGGCACGCGCCCATCACCTGCGGCTGGCAGCGGATCGAATACGGGTCCTGTACCCGGCCGCAGGCCTTGTGCGAATCGACGATCTCGCTGCCATCCAGCATCGCGCGCACGGCGCCGGCCACGGCGATCTGGCCGGCCTGGCCGCGCGCCGCATGGATGCGGGCATCGAACGGCTTGACCGAGCCCTTGATCGCCTCCAGCGACAGCGCGCCGGCGACCAGCCCCGCGGCAAAGGCGTCTTCGGCGGCGAACAGGCCGGCCAGCGCCAGCGCGGTCGACACCTGCGTGCCATTGAGCAGCGCCAGGCCCTCCTTCGGGCCCAGTTCGAAAGCCTGCAGGCCGGCATGCGCCAGCCCCGCGGCGGCCGGCATGCGCTTGCCGTCGACCAGCACGTCGCCCACGCCGATCAGCGTGCACGACATATGCGCCAGCGGCGCCAGGTCGCCCGAGGCACCGACCGAACCCTTGGCGGGAATGCACGGCGTCACGCCGTGGTTGACCAGCGCCAGCAAGGCCTCGATCAGTTCGGGCCGCACGCCGGAATGGCCGCGCGCCAGGCTGACCGCCTTGGTCGCCAGAATCAGCCGCACGGTGTCTTCGGCCAGGTCGGGGCCGGTGCCGACGCTGTGCGACAGCACCAGGTTGCGCTGCAGCTGCGCCAGCTTGTCGTTGGGGATGCGCGTCTGCGCCAGCTTGCCGAAGCCGGTGTTGATGCCATAGACCACGGCGTCGGCGTCGATGATGTCCTGCACCGTGGCCTGCGCGGCGCGCACCCCGGCCCAGGCGGAATCGGCCATGGCCAGGCGCACTTCGCCGCGATAGATGCGGCGCAGGTCGGCCAGGGTGACTTGGCCCGGCTGCAAGGTCAGCAGCGGACGGGAGGCGTGGTCATGTGGGCTGGCAGTCATTTGTATGTTCCTGTCTATACAGCTTAGGTAAAAATTTGGGGGTGCAGGCGGATTCTTGTGGAATCAGCCGAACGCGGGATTGCCGTCGGCGCGGAAGCGGCTGCCGAGGCGGTAGCGGTTGCCCGGATGCAGGCAGCGCACAAAGGTCACCGGCACGCCGTTGGTCCAGGTGCGGCGCGTCAGCATCAGGCAGGCCTGCGTCGGCGGCATTTCCAGCTGCGTGGCCTGTTCCGGCGTCGCGGCAATGGCATCGACCACATGCTCGACCTGGTCGTAGGGCACGTGGCGCAGCAGGTATTCGCCGGGCTGGGTCGCGCTGAAATCCTGGGTGATGAAGTCGGGCGCCACGCGCGGATTGACGTAGCGGTCCTCGAGCTGCACCGGCACGCCGTCCTCGCGGTGCACGCAGACGGAATGGAACACCGACTCGCCGGTGCGCAGCTCCAGCGCAGCGGCCACCTCGATCGACGCCGAGACCCGCTCCACCAGGATCACGTCGCAGGCGTAGTCATGCCCGCGCATGCGGATCTCGTCCTGCAGGTTGACCACCGACAGCAGCGTCGACTGCGGCTTGTGCTCGGCGACGAAGGTGCCGACGCCGGCCACGCGCACCACCCGGCCCTGCTCCTGCAGCTCGCGCAGCGCCCGGTTGACGGTCATGCGCGAGACGCCGAAGCGGTTCACCAGTTCCTGCTCCGACGGCACCCGGTCGCCCGGCTGCCACGCGCCGCTCTGGATCTGGCGGGCGATGTACTCCTTCACCTGCTGGTAGAGCGCGGTGGGAGAGGCAGAGGCGGAAGTCGGGGTGCCGGCGGCGTGGTTCATAAGGTCTTAGTGCTCGGCCGCGGCAATGGCCTCGGCGCGGATCTCCTCGGTCAGCCGCGCCTTGAGCGCGGAGAACTCCGGAGAAGTCTTGATCGTGTAATGGCGCGGATGCGGGAAATCGACCGCGATATCGCTCTTGATCCGACCCGGCCTGGCGGAAAACACCGCCACCCGGTTGGCCATGAAGATGGCCTCGTCGATATCGTGGGTCACGAATAATACCGTCTTGCGCGACGCTTCCCAGATGCCCAGCAGCAACTCCTGCATCAGCACGCGAGTCTGGTTGTCGAGCGCGCCGAAGGGCTCGTCGAGCAGCAGGATCTTGGGATCGTTGGCCAGCGCGCGCGCGATCGCGGTGCGCTGCTGCATGCCGCCCGACAGCTGCTTGGGGAAATGATGCTCGAAGCCGCGCAGCCCCACGCGCTGGATAAAGAAGTCGCTGCGCTCCTTCTGCTCGGCCGCGCTCATGCCGCGCTCGCGCAGGCCGAAGCGCACGTTCTGCTCGATCGTCAGCCACGGGAACAAGGTGTATGACTGGAACACCATGCCGCGGTCCGCGCCGGGCGCGAACACCGGCTGGCCGTCGAGCAGCACGCGCCCGCTGGTCGGCGTATCCAGCCCCGCGACGATGCGCAGCAGCGTGGACTTGCCGCAGCCCGACGGGCCCAGGATGGTGACGAAGTCGTTGTCGCGGACTTCGAAGTCGACCGGCTGCAGCGCCAGCGTCTGGCCGCCGCGCGGGTTGGAGAAGGTCCGCGAGACCTGCTGGATGGACAGTGCGCTCATTGGATCGAACTCCACGGGAACAGGCGCTGGTTGGCGCGCTTGAAGACAAGGTCCGAGACCAGGCCGATGCAGCCGATCACGATGATGCCGAAGATGATCTGCCCGGTATTGAGCAGCGCCTGGCTGTCGGTGATCATGTGGCCGATGCCCGACGACGAGCCGATCAGTTCCGCCACGATCACGTAGGTCCAGGCCCAGCCCAGCACCAGCCGCAGTATCTCGGCGATTTCCGGCGCTGCCCCCGGGATCAGTACGCGCCGCACGATGCCGGCGCTGTTGGCGCCGAGCGTGTACGCGGCCTCGACCAGGTCCTTGCGCGCGCCGCCGACCGCCACCGCCACCATCAGCACGATCTGGAAGAACGAGCCGATGAAGATCACCAGCAGCTTCTGGGTCTCGCCGATGCCGGCCCACAGGATCAGCAGCGGGATGAAGGCCGACGCCGGCAGGTAGCGGCAGAACGAGACAAAGGGCTCGAAGAAGGCCTCGGCTGCCTTGTACGCGCCCATGAAGATGCCCAGCGGCACCGCCAGCACCGCCGCCAGCACGAAGCCGCCGACCACGCGCCACACCGTCATGCCGATGTCGCCGATGAAGTTGTACTCGGTGAACAGGGTCATGCCTTCCCTGGCCATCGTCATCGGGTCGGCCAGGAACGTGCGCGGCACCAGGCCGCCCAGCGTCACCACGGCCCACACGCCGAAGAACAGCACGAAGAAGGACAGGCCCAGCATCCAGCGGGTGTTGGGCGCCACCGGCACCAGCGGTGCCAGCCACGGATGGCGCCGGCGCTGCGGCGCTTCCGCGGTGGGGGCCGCCACGGCGGCGGCCGGTGCGGGTGAACCTATACGGGCTTGCGTCATGACGTCACGCCTCCTGAGAGCTGCCGGGTTACTTGAGGAAACGCGCGTCGTACAGCTTGGTCACGTCCGGCACCTGGCGGATCACGCCGATGTCCAGCAGCACCGCGGCGGCTTCCTTGCTGAAGCTGGCGAGCTCGCCCTCGAAGAATTTCTTGTTGGCCTCGCGGTCCTGCCAGCGCAGGTAGGCCGACGACTTGGCGAACTGCTCGCCGGTCTGCTTGACCGCCGCGCCCATGATGTCGTTGGCCTTGCCCGGCTCCTTGCGGATCATCTCGAGCGCCTCGAAGTAGCTGTCGACCAGCGCCTGTGCGGCCTTGGGATTGTCCTTGAGCCACTTGGGCGCGCAGCCGAGCGTGTCGGTCACCATCGGATAGTCGAGCGTGGTGGCCAGGATCTTGCCCTTGTCCGGGTTCTGGCGCACCGTCGACAGGTACGGCTCGTAGGTCATGGCGCCGTCGTTCTGCCCGGCGACAAAGGCCTGCGCCGCCGCCTGCGGCGACAGCGTGGTGGTCTTGACGTCCTTGAGCGACATGCCGTTCTTCTTCAGCATCCAGGCCAGCCCGAAGTAAGGGGCTGTGCCCGGCGCATCGACGCCGATGGTCTTGCCCTTGAGGTCGGCAAAGCTCTTCACGTCGGCGCGCACGGCCAGGCCGTCGGCGCCGTAGGACTTGTCGAGCTGCACGATCTGGGTGATGGGCACGCCATTGGCGTTCCAGGCCACATGGGTTTCCACGGTGGTCGCCGCGCACTGGATCGCACCGGAGGCCAGCGCCAGGTGGCGGTCCTTCTGCGGGATCATCTTGATCTCGACGTCGACGCCGTTCTTCTTGAAGATGCCAGCCTTGTCGGCCAGCGTCAGCGGCGCGAAGCCGGTCCAGCCGCTCATGCCCAGCGTCACCGGCGTGTTCTGCGCCTGCGCCGCGCCGGCCGCCAGGGCCGCAGCCAGCACTGCCACCTGCCCTGCCACCCGACCGCGAAACCTGCTTGGATTCCTCATCTGTACGCTCCTTTGGTGTGTCCGTCGACGGCAGGCCATGCGTGTGGCCGTGCTCGTTTTCGGGCATTAAACAATGCCTGTATATACAAGTCAACGTAGGGCTTCCACCAAGCAACCAGGCGGATAATCGCCTTAAAAAGCGCATTCCATCGCGGAACGCGCGTCCAGGCGATGCACCGCCCTGAACCCGGCACGGAGGTGTCGGCACCAGTCAGGCGCGTGAAAAGTGTTGCTGTATAGACAGGGACCAGAAGACGCGGTGGGGCAGCAAGCCCCATGCCAGCGGCACGGGGAACCACCACGCTGGAGGAATCAGCCGAAGAAGTCGGCGACGGTGGGATAGCGCAGCCGCAGGCGCAGTTCGCGCTTGAGCCGGCGGTTGTCGAGCCGGCGCGACTCGCTCATGAAGCTCAGCAGGGTCTGGTCGATCACCTGCAGCGCCTCGCCGCGCGTGATGCGCGGCGGGCGCGGCAGCCCCCGGCGCTCGGCGACGAGGTCGAAATAGTCCGCCATGCGCAGCTCGGTATCGTCGCTGGCGTGGACCACGCGCTGCGGGCGGCCGCGGAACAGCGCCGCCACCATGATGCGGGCGAGATCGTCGGCATGGATATGGCTGGTGTAGACGTCGTCCTGCGGCACGAGTGCCGGCGTGCCGCGCTTGAGCCGCGCCAGCGGCAGGCGATCCTCGGCGTAGATGCCGGGGATGCGCACCACGCTGGCGCGCCAGCCGGCGTCGCGGCCGAACGCGCGCACCGCCTGCTCGGCGGCGACGCGGCGGCGCGCGCGCGCGGTCTGCGGCCGCACCGCATGGAATTCGGCCACGCGCGCGCCCTGCCGGTCGCCGTAGACGCCGGTGGTGCTGGCGTAGACAAACGCAGCGCGGGGCCGGGTACGGTCGGGTAGAATGGCGGGCTCGCCGGGCAGCATGCCGGCAGCCGTGCTGGCACGGCGCCCTGCAGTCCGCCGCCATGCAGTCCGGCGCAATGCGGCGAGCAGTGCACGCGTGCGCGGATCGCCTTCGCCCTGCCCGGGTGGCGGCGCCAGGTCCAGCACCCGCGTGGCCAGCCCGCGCAGCCGTGCCAGCGTGGCCGGCCGGTCCAGGTCCGCCACCAGCGGCACCGCGCCGGCGGCACGCAGTTCGGCGCGGCGTGCCGGCTGCGAGGTCACGGCAAAGACACGCATGCGCGACGACAGGATTCGCAGGCAGCGCGTCCCCACATCCCCGCAGCCGACGATCAGCAGGCGCGGGCGGCCCAGCCGGCGCGATGGCGCCGGCAGTTGCGGCGGTTGTGAAAGGCGCGAGGCCTGCAGCTTCGACAGAATTTGGCTCATAGACCGATTATGGCTTATCAAGTAACCGTCATGCCCAGCGGCCACAAGTTTGAAGTGGCCGCGGACGAAACCATCCTCGGCGCGGCCCTGCGCCACAGCATCGGGCTGCCCTACGGCTGCAAGAACGGCGCCTGCGGTTCGTGCAAGGGCCGCGTGCTGGAAGGCAGCATCGTGCAGGGCGACCATGCCCCGGCCGCGCTGACCGCACAGGAAAAGACCGAGGGCCGCGCGCTGTTCTGCTGCGCCAATGCCAGCTCGGACATCACCATCGAATGCCGCGAAGTCCACGGCGCCGGCGACATCCCGATCAAGAAGGTGCCATGCCGCGTGACCACGCTCGAGCGCCTGGCCGACGACGTGATCGCGATCAAGCTGCAGCTGCCGGCAACCGAGCGCATGCAGTACCTGGCCGGCCAGTACGTCGAATTCCTGCTGCGCGACGGCAAGCGCCGCAGCTATTCGATCGCCACGCCGCCGCACGAGGACGGCCCGATCGAACTGCATATCCGCCATATGCCGGGCGGCGCCTTCACCGACTACGTGTTCGGCGCGAAGGAAGGCCAGCCGGCCATGAAGGAGCGCGACATCCTGCGCTTCGAAGGCCCGCTGGGCAGCTTCTTCCTGCGCGAGGAATCGGAAGCGCCGATCATCCTGCTGGCTTCCGGCACCGGCTTCGCCCCGATCAAGGCCATCGTCGAGCATGCCGCCTACACCGGCATCCAGCGCCCGATGACGCTGTACTGGGGCGGCCGCCGGCCCAAGGACCTGTACATGCATGCGCTGGCCGAGCAGTGGGCGCGCGACCTGCCCAACTTCCAGTACGTGCCGGTGGTCTCCGACGCGCTGCCGGAAGACAACTGGCAGGGCCGCACCGGGTTCGTCCACCAGGCGGTGATCGCCGACCACCCCGACCTGTCGGGCCATGAGGTCTACGCCTGCGGCGCGCCGGTGATGATCAACGCCGCGCGCGGCGACTTCACGCGCCAGTGCAAGCTGCACGAAGACGCGTTCTTCGCCGACTCGTTCACCTCAGAGGCCGACCTGCACGCGGCCCCGCCGGCGGCCTGAGCGCCGCCCGCGCGCCGTTCCGCCAGCGCAACAATGCCCGGGCCTGCCAAAATTCGTTTTGACACCCGGGCCAGTGCGCCTTATATTTGCCCGCATGCATACGACCTTCAACCGACGCCGCAGCTTCCGTACGTCGCTCCCCACCGGGGTGCCGCGCCGCTGACCGTCGATTGCGTCTGTTCAGGTCAACGAGCCACGGGCAACCCCCGTGGCTTTTTGTTTTCCCGCGTCTTACCTGCTTGTCCGTCCATCGTTTAAAGCCGACCCCTGGAGTCCGCCATGGCATTTGCTGAGTTTCCCGTCCAATCCCTGATGTACATCACCAACCGGCCCGAGCTCGTGTTCACCGAGGGCAAGGGCTCCTGGCTGACGGACCACAACGGCAAGCGATACCTGGACTTCGTGCAAGGCTGGGCGGTCAACTGCCTGGGCCATTCCAACCAGGGCATGATCGACGCGCTGGTCGAGCAGTCGAAGAAGATCATCAACCCGAGCCCGGCCTTCTACAACGAGCCGATGCTGCGCCTGGCCAGGCAGCTGACCGATAACAGCTGCTTCGACAAGGTCTTCTTCGCCAACAGCGGCGCCGAGGCCAACGAAGGCGCGATCAAGCTGGCGCGCAAATGGGGCCGCAAGCACAAGAACGGCGCCTACGAGATCATCACCATGGACCACAGCTTCCATGGCCGCACGCTCGCCACCATGAGCGCGTCGGGCAAGGCCGGCTGGGACACCATCTTCGCGCCGCAGGTGCCAGGCTTCCCCAAGGCCGAGCTGAACGACCTGGCCTCGGTCGAGCAGCTGATCACCGACAAGACCGTCGGCATCATGCTGGAACCGGTGCAGGGCGAAGGCGGCGTGATCCCCGCCACGCGCGAGTTCATGCAGGGCCTGCGCGCACTGGCCGACAAGCACAAGCTGCTGTTCATCGTCGATGAAGTGCAGTCCGGCTGCGGCCGCTGCGGCACGCTGTTCGCCTACGAGCTGTCGGGCGTCGAGCCGGACATCATGACGCTGGGCAAGGGCATCGGCGGCGGCGTGCCACTGTCGGCGCTGCTGTGCAAGGCCGAGGTTGCCAGCTTCGAGGCCGGGGACCAGGGCGGCACCTACAACGGCAATCCGCTGATGACCGCGGTCGGCAGCGCCGTGATCGAGCAGCTGACCGCGCCGGGCTTCCTGGACGACGTCAAGGCCAAGGGCGACTACCTGAAGGAGCAGCTGCTGGCGCTGTCGGCCGAATTCGGCCTCGGCGGCGAACGCGGCGAAGGCCTGCTGCGCGCGCTGCTGCTGGGCAAGGACATCGGCCCGCAGCTGGTCGAAGAAGCGCGCGACATGGCCCCGCAAGGCCTGCTGCTGAACGCCCCGCGCGCCAACCTGCTGCGCTTCATGCCGGCGCTGAACATCACGCGCGAAGAGATCGACCAGATGATCGGCATGCTGCGCACGCTGCTGAAGAAGCTGGCCTGAGCAAAAAAGGCCTCGCGCGAGGCGAGGCCTGAGGGCTACTGACAAACTCTGCCTGCTGCAGGTTTGCTCCCCTCTCCCGCTTGCGGGAGAGGGGTCGGGGGAGAGGGCAGGAGCGTCAAAAGGCTGAGGCCTGCGGGTTAAAACCCTTGGCCTCGCTTGATGTGGCTCCTTGCTAAACCACCCCTCTCCCCAGCCCTCCCCCCCTGAGGGGAGAGGGAGAAGAAGGCCCAGACAAGCTCGAACGGCTTTGGTGCACCCAAAACCGCCCGCCTTTGCTAAGGCCTTTGCTAACGCCTTTACTCGCCCAGGTAGGCGGCCCGCACCTTGGGATCGTCCAGCATCTGGCTGGCCTCGCCGCTCATGGTGATCAGGCCGGACTCCATCACGTAGCCGCGGTGCGCGGCCTGCAGCGCCAGGCGCGCGTTCTGCTCGACCAGCAGCACGGTCACGCCCTGCGCCGAGATGTCGCGCACGACCTCGAAGATCTTCTCCACCATGATCGGCGACAGGCCCATCGAGGGCTCGTCCAGCAGCAGCACCCTGGGCTGGCTCATCAGCGCGCGCGCCATTGCCAGCATCTGCTGCTCGCCGCCCGACATGGTGCCCGCCAGCTGGTTGGCGCGCTCCTTCAGCCGCGGGAAGATGCCGAACATGCGCTCGACGTCGGCCTTGATGCCGGCCTCGTCGTTGCGCGTGTAGGCGCCCATCTGCAGGTTCTCGGTGATGGTCATGCGCGCGAACACGCCGCGGCCCTCCGGCACCATCGCCAGGCCCTGCTTGAGCAGCGCGTAGCTGGGCACGCCCTTGATCGACTTGCCCATGTATTCCACGTCGCCGCCGGCCCAGCCCTGCAGGCCGGTGATGGCCTTCATGGTGGTGGTCTTGCCGGCGCCGTTGGCGCCGATCAGCGTGACCAGCTCGCCGTCGCGGATTTCGAGGTCGATGCCCTTGACGGCCTGGATGCCGCCGTAGGCAACCTTCAGGCCGGAGATCTTCAGTACTGTCTGTTTCATTGCAGGCTGATTCATTACGTCCGCTCCCGCCATCAGTGCGCCGAGGTGCCGAGGTAGGCCTCGATCACCGCGGGGTTGTTCTGCACCTCGTGCGGCAGGCCCTGGGCAATCACCTTGCCGTAGTCCAGCACCGTCAGGCGGTTGCACAGCCCCATCACCAGCTTCACGTCGTGCTCGATCAGCAGGATGGTCCTGCCATCGTTCTTGATCTTGTCGAGCAGGCCGCGCAGCTCGACCTTCTCGGTCGCGTTCATGCCGGCGGCCGGTTCGTCCAGGGCCAGCAGCTTGGGCTCGGTCGCCAGCGCGCGCGCGATCTCGAGCCGGCGCTGGTGGCCGTACGACAGGTTGCGCGCGGTGAAGTTGGCGTACTTGCCGATGCCGACGTAGTCGAGCAGGTCATGCGCCATGTCTTCGATGCCCTCTTCCTCGCGCCGCACCGAGGGCGGGCGGAAGATCGCGCCGAACACGCCGGCCTTGGAGCGCACGTGGCGCCCGACCATCACGTTCTCGAGCGCGGTCATGTCGCCGAACAGGCGGATGTTCTGGAACGTGCGCGCAATGCCGGCCTTGGCCACCTCGTGCACGGCGGTCGGCTGATAGGGCGTGCCGCCCAGCACGAACTCGCCCGAATCCGGCGTGTACAGGCCGGTGATCACGTTGAAGAAGGTGGTCTTGCCGGCGCCGTTGGGCCCGATCAGCCCATAGATCTCGCCCGGCTTGATCTGCAGGCCGACCTCGGACAGGGCCTGCAGGCCACCGAAACGCTTGTTGACCCCCTGTACCGACAGGAGGAAATCGTTGTTGCTCATGCCTTCCTCCGGTTTACAGACGGCCGATATTGCCCGCGCGGCGCACCACCGGGCGGTCTTCCTTGCGCGGCGACGGCCAGATGCCGGCCGGGCGGTACAGCATCACGCCCACCAGCGCCAGGCCGAACAGCAGCTGGCGCAGCACCTCGGCATCGACGATCACCTGGCCGAACAGGCCCGTCTGCATCGGCTCGGCGACCACGCGCAGCAGTTCCTGGAAGCCCACCAGCAGCACGCCGCCCAGGATCACGCCGGGGATATGGCCCATGCCCCCCAGCACCACGATCGCCAGCACGTAGATCGACTCCCACAGCGTGAACGATTCGGGCGAGACGAAGCCCTGGAACGCGCCGAACACCGCGCCCGACGCGCCGCCGAACGACGCGCCCATGGCGAACGCCAGCAGCTTGATGTTGCGGGTGTTGATGCCCATCGCCTTGGCGGCGATCTCGTCTTCGCGGATGGCAACCCAGGCGCGGCCGATGCGCGAGGTCTGCAGGCGCAGGCACACGAACACGATCACGATGACCAGGAACACCAGCAGGTAGTAGTACATGAACACCGGCGAGAACTTGAGCCCGAAGATCTCGTGCGACTTCGAGAAATCGAAGCCGAAGATATGCACCGGGTCGACCGCGGTAATGCCCTTGGGACCGTTGGTGATGTTTACCGGGCGGTCCAGGTTGTTCATGAAGATGCGGATGATCTCGCCGAAGCCCAGCGTGACGATGGCCAGGTAGTCGCCGCGCAGCTTGAGCGTCGGCGCCCCCAGCAGCACGCCGAAGGTGGCGGCCACCAGGATCGCCAGCGGCAGCACGAACCACATCGACAGGTGGATGCCGGTCGGGAACAGCTGCTGGATCCACTCGAACTGGTTCGCCAGGTGCGGCGAGCCGAGCAGCGCCATCATGTAGGCGCCCACCGCATAGAACGCGATGTAGCCCAGGTCAAGCAGGCCGGCAAAGCCGACCACGATGTTCAGGCCCAGCGCCAGCATGATGTACAGCAGCGCAAAGTCCAGCACGCGGACCCAGTAGTTGCCGCCCAGGGTCTGGACGATGAACGGTGCGCACAGCGCGACCACCAGGAAGCCAATCAGTGCGGCCAGGGTCTTGGCCGGCACCTTGGTCGGCGCCGCGACGGCGGCCGTGGATGGAATCGGGGTATTCATGGATTCGCTCTCCTCAGGCGCGATCCGCCACGCGTTCGCCCATGATGCCGGACGGACGGAAGACGAGCACGGTGATCAGTACGATGAAGGCAAAGACGTCCTGGTAGTTCGAGCCGAACACGCCATTGGTCAGGTCGCCGATATAGCCGGCGCCGAGCGCTTCGATCAGGCCCAGCAGCATGCCGCCGACCATGGCGCCCGCGAGGTTGCCGATGCCGCCCAGCACCGCGGCGGTAAACGCCTTCAGGCCGGGAATGAAGCCCATGTAGAAGTGGGCATTGCCGTAGTTGGTGGCCATCATCACGCCGGCCAGCGCGGCCAGCGTGGCGCCGATCATGAAGGTGGCGGAGATGACGAAATTGGGGTTTACGCCCATCAGGCCGGCCACCTTCTGGTTCTCGGCGGTGGCGCGCATGGCGCGGCCGAGCTTGGTGCGGTTGACCAGGGCCAGCAGGCCGGACATCACCATCACGGCCATGCCGATGATGACCATCTCCTTGCCGGTGATGGTGGCGCCGGTGGCGCCGATGTCGATGGGTTCCGACGGCAGCAGCTGCGGGAACGTCAGCGGGTTGCGCGACCAGATCAGCATGCCCATCGTCTGCAGGATGATGGAAACCCCGATCGCGGTGATCAGCGGGGCCAGGCGTGGCGCATTGCGCAAGGGCCGGTAGGCGACCCGCTCGATCGAATAGGACAGGATCGCGCAGACCGGCATCGCGATCAGCGTGGCAATCACCAGCGTCAGCCATTCAGGCAGGCCGGGAGCGAACTTCTGCAATCCGAGGATGGCTGACAGGGCGGTCAGCGCGCCGATCATCAGCACGTCGCCATGGGCGAAGTTGATGATGCCGAGAATGCCGTAGACCATGGTGTAGCCCAGTGCGATCAGCGCATAAATGCTGCCGAGCACCAGGCCGTTCACGATCTGCTGGATAAAGATATCCATGAAAACTCCTGCTTCAGTCCCTGACCTGACGGCATGGTGTGGATGCCGGGGGGACCCTGGTGTGTGATGGGTAACGTTGCGGTGGTTGCTTTGCTGGTGAGCGGCCTGCCCTGCTCCATCCATGGTAAGGATGCTTCTACATTAGGCGAGGCTAAAAAGAACGGCACCGCAAAATACTCACGGTGCCGTTCGGATGGGCCGGTAAGCCCAGATTACATCTTCACGACGTCGAGGACGGACTTCTTCTTGTCCTTGTACTCGTACAGCGTGATGGTGCCTTCCTTCATGTCGCCCTTCTCGTCGAAGGCGATATTGCCGATCACGCCCTTGTAGTTGGTCTTGGGCATTTCGGCGAGGATGGCAGCCGGTTCGGTCGAGTTGGCGCGCTTCATGGCATCGACGACGACCATCACGGCGTCATACGTGAACGGCGCGTAGA
This sequence comes from Cupriavidus sp. WGlv3, assembly GCF_023952475.1. Lineage (GTDB taxonomy): Bacteria > Pseudomonadota > Gammaproteobacteria > Burkholderiales > Burkholderiaceae > Cupriavidus > Cupriavidus phytorum. Next base: position 104,742 of record NZ_JALHRX010000003.1, on the reverse strand, counting down.
TCTGCACCGGCGCGTTGAAGCGGGCCTGATAGCGCTTATCGAAATCCGCGCCCTTCTCCATGCGCGACAGGGCCAGGCCTGCCTCGGAACAGATGATGTTGGTCACGGCCTCGCCGGCCAGTTCGGCCACCTTGTCGGTACAGACACCGTCGCCGCCGACGATCTTGGCGGGGATGCCCAGTTCGCGGGCCTGCTTGGCGAACGGGCCACCAGTGGCGTCCATGCCGCCGTACATGATCACGTCCGGCTTCTTGCCCTTGATCTTGGTCAGGATGGCCTTGAAGTCGGTGGCCTTGTCGTTGGTGGCTTCACGCGCCACCACATTGACGCCAGCCGCCTTGGCGGTCTTCTCGAACTCGTCGGCGAGGCCCTTGCCGTAGGCGGTGGCATCGTCGACGATCGCCACGCTCTTGGCGTTCAGGGTCTTGGCGGCGTAGTTGGCCAGGGCCGGTCCTTGCTGGGCGTCGGTAGCCACCACGCGGTAGGTGGTCTTGAAGCCCTGCTTGGTGTAGTCCGGGTTGGTCGACGACGGCGAGATCTGCACGATGCCGGCGTCGCTGTAGATCTTGGACGCAGGGATCGACACGCCCGAGTTCAGGTGGCCGACCACTGCAGCCACCTTGGCGTCGACGAGCTTCTGCGCCACGGCGGTGCCGGTCTTGGGATCGCCGGCATCGTCTTCGCCGACCAGTTCCAGCTTGACCTTCTTGCCACCGACTTCCAGGCCGGACTTGTTGACTTCTTCCACGGCCAGGCGGGCGCCGTTTTCGTTGTCCTTGCCAAGGTGCGCGATGCCGCCGGTCAGCGGGGCCGCGTGGCCGATCTTGACGACGACCTCGCCACCACCTGCCGCAGGCGCTGCGGGAGCCGCGGCTGCCGGCGCCGAAGAGGCCGGATCCGCCGGCTTTTCTTCCTTCTTGCCGCAAGCTGCGACCAGCGCCACTGCGGCCGCGATCGGCAGAATCTTGGCAAACGTGATTTGCATGAGTGATCTCCTAGGATTCACAAAAACAGGGATTTGCAACGCCTCCCGGACGTTTCCCTGAACCGCCGTTGTTTAGTTTCAATTTGAAACGCGCGCATTGTATCCCCTTTCTTAGTCGATGCAATACGCGACGCAACATCCTTGACCATTTACCGCGCATTTGAGCTAGGGAATTTCCCCAATGCACAGATTGCGGCAATTCCCGCTCACATGACGCGGCCGCCCCTCCTTCTTACAAGAACCGTGCCTGCGGCGCCCCAGGCGGCAAAGAAGCAGCGCCGGCAGCACCTATAATGCACCATTATTAATTAGGCGTTTCATTTAATTAGCGTGGTGCTTCTCTCTAATGTGCAGAATGTAGCGCCGCACCATAATAGGGAAAACCCCAGCTTCGGGGATTACCCTGATTAGCGTCCGGCACGAATGGCGGGCACCCCCGGCACCAGCAGCGGGCATTATTCCCAGGCCGGCAGAGGCCAGAAACAAAAAAGGGGCGCCGCAACCGCGGCGCCCCTTTTATCAGGCCAGGCATTCAAGCGGGAGGCAACCCCGCGCCGCGCTCAGGCGGCTGCGCTGGTGGGCAGCAGCCCGCGCGGCAGCGGGAACGCCATGTTTTCCTCGATACCATCGAGTGGACGTACCTGGCGCGCACCGAGTTCGCGCAGGCGCTCGACGATGGACTGGGCCAGCGCTTCCGGCGCCGAGGCCCCGGCGGTCAGGCCGATGCGGCGCTTGCCTGCGACCCACTCGGGCCGCACCTGCTCGGGCGCGTCCACCATATAGGCCGGCACGCCCAGGCGCTCGGCCAGCTCGCGCAGGCGGTTGGAGTTGGAACTGTTGGGACTGCCGACCACGATCACCACCTCCACCTGCGGCGCCATGAACTTCACCGCGTCCTGGCGGTTCTGCGTGGCATAGCAGATGTCCTGCTTCTTGGGCTCGCGGACCTCCGGGAAGCGGGCCTTGAGCGCGGCCACGATCTCGCGGGTCTCGTCCACCGACAGCGTGGTCTGGGTGACATAGGCCAGCCGCGACGGATCGGCGATCTGCAGCGCCGCGACATCGCCGACCGACTCGACCAGCACCATGCCGCCGTTGGCCTGGCCCATGGTGCCTTCGACCTCGGGGTGGCCGCGATGGCCGATCATCACGATCTCGCAGCCCTGCGCGCGCAGCTTGCTGACTTCGACATGCACCTTGGTCACCAGCGGGCAGGTCGCATCGAAGACGTGCAGGCCGCGCCGGGCCGCGTCTTCGCGCACTTCGCGCGACACGCCATGGGCGCTGAAGATGACGGTGGCGCCGGCGGGCACCTCGTCGAGCTCGCCCACGAACACCGCGCCCTTGCGGCGCAGGTCGGCCACCACATACGCGTTGTGGACGATTTCATGGCGAACGTAGATGGGAGCGCCGAAGCGCTCGAGCGCGCGCTCGACGATCTCGATGGCGCGGTCCACGCCGGCGCAGAAGCCGCGCGGCTGGGCCATCAGGATTTCTGCGTCGGGGGCGGGGGTCAGGTCGGGCATGCTGCGGTATCCGGACAGGTTCGGCGTGGCGACGTTCAGAGAATGCCGATCAGCTGTACGTCGAACAGGATGGTCTGCCCAGCCAGCGGATGGTTGAAGTCGAACAACGCGGCGGTCTCGCCGATCTCCTTGAGCACGCCGGCGTACTTGCCGCCGCCGGGCGCGTTGAACTCGACCAGGTCACCCGGGCTGTAATCCTCTTCGAACGAGCTGTTCTCGCGCAGCGTGGCCAGCGACACCCACTGCAGCAGTTCGGCGTTGCGCGGGCCGAAGGCCTGCTCCGGCGCCAGGCGGTAGGTCATGCGCTCGCCTTCGGGCATGCCCAGCAGCGCCTGCTCGAGCGTCGGCGCGAACTGGCCCTGGCCCAGCAGCAGCGTGGCGGGCTTTTCCTCGAACGTGCTGACGACCTCGGTGCCGTTCTCGAGCGCGATGCTGTAGTGCAGGGTCAGGAAGGAGTCGGCCTGGACAGTCTTGCGGCCAGCCGTGCCGCCGTCGGCTTCCGACGCGAAAGTTTGCAAATTCATGGGTGATCAACCAGGGAACAACCCGTATTGTATTCGACTGGCCCCTAGCCCGCCGCCCCAAGGGTTGCAGGACCCTGTTCCCGACGCGACTACCCTGGATGCCCATGACCATTGCCAAATGGCCCGCTTGCGAGCGGCCCCGCGAGAAACTGCTGGAAAGCGGCGCTGCCGCGCTGTCTGATGCCGAACTGCTGGCCGTGCTGCTGCGCGTGGGCGCCGCCGGCAAAAGTGCCGTGGACCTGGCACGCGAGCTGCTGCACCGCTTCGGCTCGCTGACCGCGCTGTTCGCGGCCGAGGGCGAAGCGCTGGCCGGCGTGCGCGGCATGGGCACGACCAAGTTCGCCCAGCTGCAGGCCATCCCCGAGCTGGCGCGGCGCGCGCTGGCCGAGTCGCTGCGGCTGCCGGCCGGCTTCAATTCGCCCGAGTCGGTGCGCAGCTACCTGCGCCTGACCCTGGCCCCGCTGCAGCACGAGGTCTTCATGTGCCTGTTCCTGGACCCCGGCAACCGCATGATAGCCAGCGAGGAACTGTTCCGCGGCACGCTGACGCGGACTTCGGTCTATCCGCGCGAGGTCGCGCGCCAGGCCCTGACGCATAACGCGGCCGGCATCATCGTCGCCCACAACCATCCGCGCGGCACCACCGCCCCCAGCCAGAGCGACATCCACCTGACGCGCGAACTGGCGCGCACGCTCGACCTGATCGACGTGCGGCTGCTGGACCATTTCATCGTGGCGGGGCATGAAATCCGCTCGCTGGCGGAATCCTGCGAGCGTCTGCCCGGCCTGTGACGCCTACGGCACCACGGGAGCGTGGCTGCAACACTGCCGGCGCCGGAGCACAGAAAGCATTGATTCGCTGGAGGAATCCGGTCTATAATGCCCGTTTTGCTGAAGTCTCAACCGCTGCAGTCCGGGCCCGCGCGCCTTTTGTTGATCTGTTGCGAACATTGTCCACGAATAGAAGATTTAGGAGTGCTTCATGGCACGCGTCTGTCAAGTGACCGGGAAAGCGCCGATGGTCGGCAACAACGTTTCCCACGCAAACAACAAGACCAAGCGCCGTTTTCTGCCCAACCTGCAGAATCGTCGTTTCTTCGTTGAATCTGAAAACCGCTGGGTGAGCCTGCGCGTCTCGAACGCCGGCCTGCGCCTGATCGACAAGAAAGGCATCGACTCCGTGCTCGCCGACCTGCGCGCACGCGGCGAAGTCTAATTAGGAGTACATCATGGCAAGCAAGGGCGGCCGCGACAAGATCAAGCTGGAATCGACCGCAGGTACCGGTCACTTCTACACCACCACCAAGAACAAGCGCACCATGCCGGAAAAGATGGAGATCATGAAGTTCGATCCCGTCGCCCGCAAGCACGTCGCTTACAAGGAAACCAAGATCAAGTAATTGATCCGGTCTCCCGCCAGAAAGCCCCGCCCTGCAGCGGGGCTTTTTGTTGCCCGTCGATATTGCCCACCGATTGCACATCGGCCCTGCGCACTGATGCACGGGATGGCGCGCCGGGTGTAGACTTTGCCGTTTCCCCCAATCTGCCAAGCGCCCTGCCGGCGCTCTCCTTGCACCATGAATTTCGACGTCGCCATCGTCGGCAGCGGCCTGGCCGGCCTTACGGTCGCATTGCAACTGGCCGACACCCACCGGGTGGCCATCCTCAGCAAGCGCGCCATGACGCAGGGCGCCAGCGACTGGGCCCAGGGCGGCATCGCCGCGGTGCTGGATTCCGGCGACAGCCACGACGAGCACACCCAGGACACGCTCGTTGCCGGTGCCGGGCTATGCGATGAAGAGGCCACGCGCTTTATCGTCGAGCACGGGCGCGAGGCGATCCAGTGGCTGATCGACCGGGGCGTGCCCTTCACCCGCGACGCGCAGGCCGAACTCGGTTTCCACCTGACGCGCGAAGGCGGCCATAGCCGCCGGCGCATCATCCACGCCGCCGACGCTACCGGCCACGCCGTGGTCAGCACGCTGCTGCAGCAGGCCACGCAGCACCCCAACATCACCATCCTGGAAGACCACTTCGCGATCGACCTGATCACGTCGCGGAAAATGGGGCTGCCCGGCAACCGCTGCTATGGCCTTTACGTGCTGGACGACCGCACCGGCTCGGTGCACACCATCACCGCCACGCACACCGTGCTGGCCGCCGGCGGTGCGGGCAAGGTCTACCTCTACACCACCAATCCGGACACGGCCACCGGCGATGGCATCGCCATGGCCTGGCGCGCGGGCTGCCGGGTGTCGAACATGGAATTCATCCAGTTCCACCCCACCTGCCTGTACCACCCCTACGCCAAGTCCTTCTTGATCTCCGAGGCGGTGCGCGGCGAAGGCGGCCTGCTCAAGCTGCCCGACGGCACGCGCTTCATGCCCGAACACGACGAGCGCGCCGAACTGGCGCCGCGCGACGTGGTGGCACGCGCGATCGACTTCGAAATGAAGAAGCGCGGGCTGGACTGCGTCTATCTCGATATCACGCACCAGCCCGAGGCCTTCCTGAAGGAACACTTCCCGACCATCCATGCGCGCTGCCTGGAACTGGGTATCGATATCACGCGCGAGCCGATTCCGGTGGTGCCGGCCGCGCACTACACCTGCGGCGGCGTGGTCACCGATACCATGGGCCGCACCGATATCGGCGGCCTTTACGCCGTGGGCGAGACCGCCTGCACCGGCCTGCATGGTGCCAACCGGCTGGCGTCGAACTCGCTGCTCGAATGCATGGTGATCGGCCGCGCCGCCGCGGACGACATCGCCTCGCAGGACAAGGCCGGCGCGCCCAATATCACGCTGCCGGCGTGGGACGAGAGCCGCGTTTCCGATGCCGACGAAGAAGTCGTGGTGTCGCACAACTGGGACGAGTTGCGCCGCATGATGTGGAACTACGTCGGCATCGTGCGCACCAGCAAGCGCCTGGAACGCGCGCAGCACCGCATCGTGCTGCTGCGCGAGGAGATTGCCGAGTATTACGCCAACTTCCGCGTCACCACCGACTTGCTGGAACTGCGCAACCTGGTCGAAGTGGCTTCGCTGATCGTGGACAGCGCCTATTCGCGGCATGAAAGCCGCGGGCTGCATTTCAGCCGGGACTATCCGGATTCGTTGCCGAAGGCGCTGCCGACGGTGATGCAGCCGCCCGCCGGCCGCAAGCGTTGACGAAGCGTTGCCAAGCAAAACGGGGTGGCGCCGCATGGCCCACCCCGTTATTCATTTGGCCGGAACCACCCTCAGCCGATGATCCGCAGCGAGTAATCCGTCGCGCGCACGTCCTTGGTCAGCGCGCCCACCGAAATCCGGTCCACGCCGGTCTCGGCAAAGGTGCGGATAGTCTCGGCATTGACGCCGCCCGACACTTCCAGCAGCGCCCTGCCCTGGTTGACCTTCACCGCCTGCTGCATCATCGGCACGGTGAAGTTGTCGATCAGCACCGACGTGGCACCGGCCGCCAGCGCTTCCTCCAGTTCGGCCAGGCTCTCTACCTCGATCTGCACCGACGCCTGCGTATCGAGCGCCAGCGCCGCCCGCATCGCCGCGCCGATGCTGCCGGCCGCGGCGATATGGTTTTCCTTGATCAGGATGCCGTCATACAGCGCCAGCCGCTGGTTCTCGCCGCCGCCGATACGCACCGCGTACTTCTGCGCCAGGCGCAGCCCGGGCAGCGTCTTGCGGGTATCGAGCACGCGCGCACGGGTGCCGGCGATCAGGTCGGCGTAGCGGCGCGTCACGGTGGCCACGCCGGACAGCAGCTGCAGGAAGTTCAGCGACGGACGTTCGGCGGTCAGCAGCGAGCGCGCCGGGCCGGCGATCTCGCACACGACGGAATCCGGCGCCATGCGTGCGCCCTCTTGCTGCAGCCAGCGCACTTCCAGCGCCGGGTCGACCGCGCGCATGCACGCATCGAACCAAGGCTGGCCGCACAGCACTGCGGACTCGCGCACGATCACGCGCGCGTGCGCGGCCTTGTCTGCCGGCACCAGCAGGCCGGTCAGGTCGCCGCTACCGACATCCTCGGCGATGGCGGCCTTCACATTGGCCTGCAGCGCTGCCTGCAGCGCCGCGCCGTAGCTATCGAAAACCGGGTTCTCGCTCATGCCGGGCCGATCCCCTGGAACAGCGCCTGTTCCTGCGCCAGGTCGGACGACGGACGCACGTTGCGCTTCTGCGCGGCGGCGAAGTCGAGCATGCGGTTGATGCAGGTAACCGCCTTGGCGCCGATGGCCGGGTCGACGTGGATCTCGTTGCGGCCGGTCTCGAGCACCTCGGCCAGGTTGGTCAGCGCATTCATCGCCATCCACGGGCAGTGCGCGCAGCTCTTGCAGGTGGCGCTGTTGCCGGCGGTCGGCGCCTCGATGAAGTGCTTGCCCGGCGCTGCCATACGCATCTTGTGCAGGATGCCGTTGTCGGTGGCAACGATGAACTCGGTCGCGTCAAGCTTCTGCGCGGCCTCGATCAGCTGCGAGGTGGAGCCGACCACGTCGGCCTGCGCCACCACGTTTTCCGGCGACTCCGGATGCACCAGGATCTTGGCGTTGGGGAATTCGCGGCGCAGCAGGTCCAGCTCGATGCCCTTGAACTCGTCGTGCACCAGGCACGAGCCCTGCCACAGCAGCATGTCGGCGCCGGTCTGCTTCTGGATATAGCTGCCCAGGTGCTTGTCCGGTGCCCACAGGATCTTCTTGCCCTGCGCGTGCAGGTGCTCGACGATCTTCAGGCCGATGCTGGAGGTCACCATCCAGTCCGCGCGCGCCTTCACCGCGGCACTGGTATTGGCGTAGACCACCACGGTGCGGTCCGGGTGCGCATCGCAGAAGGCAGCGAACTCGTCGGCGGGGCAGCCCAGATCGAGCGAGCAGGTCGCGTCCAGGTCCGGCATCAGCACAGTCTTCTCGGGGCTGAGGATCTTGGCGGTCTCGCCCATGAAGCGCACGCCGGCCACCACAAGCGTCCTGGCTTCGTGGTCGCGGCCGAAGCGGGCCATTTCGAGCGAGTCGGAGACACAGCCGCCGGTTTCTTCGGCAAGGTCCTGCAGGTCGGCGTCGACGTAGTAGTGCGCCACCAGCACCGCGTTGCGCTCCTTCAGCAAGCGGCGGATACGCGCTTTCAGCGCCTGCCGCTCATCGGGCGACAGCACCGGCGGCACCTTGGCCCAGGCATGGGCCACGCAACTGCCGCCAGCGGCGTTTTCGGCACCCGCCAGGTTCGGCTTCTCGAACTCGACGGTCTTGATCGATTGTGGGGTCATCTCCGGGTACTCCTCTAGACCTCCGCCAACAGGTGCGGCCGGCCAGAACATGGGGGAGTTTATCTAAAACAAAAGCCCCGCCATGGGCGGGGCTTTGTCAAACCATACGGCGCGGCCGAATTGTATCAGGCGTAGCGGCGCAGGCGCAGCGAGAAATCGTGCAGCGCCTGGATCCCGCTGGCCTCGGCACGGTGGCACCAGGCCTGCAGCTGCTGCAGCAGCTGCTCGCGCGTCAGGTTGGAACGGCCCCAGATGGCGGCCAGTTCACGGCGCATTTCGACAAAGGTCTGCAGCGCTTTGTTCTGTTCAACGATGCTCGCCAGCTGCTCGCGCTGCTGCGCGGCCAGCTTGGTTTCCTCGCGGTGGAACCACTTGCTGGCAGGCTTGAAGCTGCGGTACTCGGCGACGCGGCCTTCCTTGAGCTTTTCCAGTTCCTGGCGGAACGCGCCCTTGACGGCCTTGGCGTAGCGCGCCATCACGTCATAGCGGTTGGCAATGATGGCTTCCAGCGTGTTGTGGTCGACCGGACGGGCCTCGACCAGGCGCGCCTTGGGCGGGGTCTTCTTGACCTTGGCCAGGCCGACCGCCTGCATCGCGCGGATATAGCCCCAGCCCACGTCGAACTCATACCATTTGATCGAGAACTTGGCCGAGGTCGGGTAGGTGTGATGGTTGTTGTGCAGCTCTTCGCCGCCGATGATCAGACCCCACGGCGACACGTTGGTCGATGCGTCCTCGCAATCGTAGTTGCGGTAGCCCCACCAGTGGCCCAGGCCATTGATGATGCCGGCGGCGTGGATCGGGATCCACAGCATCTGCACCGCCCACACCGACATGCCGACCACGCCGAACAGCGCCAGGTCGATGATCAGCATCAGGCCGACGCCCTGCCAGGTGAAGCGCGAGTACAGATTGCGCTCGATCCAGTCATTGGGGCAGCCATGGCTGAACTTGGCGATGGTTTCCTTGTTCTTGGCCTCGGCCCGGTACAGCTCCGCGCCTTCCAGCAGCACCTTGCGGATGCCACGGGTCTGCGGGCTGTGCGGGTCGTCCTCGGTTTCGCACTTGGCGTGGTGCTTGCGGTGGATCGCGGTCCACTCGCGCGTGACCATGCCCGTGGTCAGCCACAGCCAGAAGCGGAAGAAGTGCTGCGCGATGGGGTGCAGGTCCAGCGACCGGTGCGCCATGCAGCGGTGCAGGAAGATGGTGACGCCGGCGATCGTGATATGGGTCATCACGAGCGTGTAGATGACGATCTCCCACCAGGTCCAGTTGGCAAGGCCGTTGGCGGCCCAGTCAAGAATAGTGTCGAACAAACTGTTCTCCGTCGGTTAAACAGGGACTTTCCCGTGCAATCCGGCTGGGCCGGTACACACAACGCGCAGAAAAAATAGCTGCGAATCTGTTGATTGCGATAGCTGTCTGGCGCTTGCCACGGGGCCCGAAGTCGCTCCGGGCTCCCCCAGGGCAGGCACGTCAGGCGCCGGCCGTGGCTAGCGGCTCCTATGCGAGCCAGGTACGAGCCGCTGCAATCTGGCGGCTGTCTGATGTGGGAGCGGGATGTCTCAACCCGCGACAAACCGGCATTCTACCGGATCGCCGCGGGCGCGAGCATACGCTATTTCCCGGATTTGGACGGGGAGCAACGGTTTTCGTTCCACGGGTGGCGCATCCGTCGCCCCCCTGCCCTGCCGTTGCGCGGACGCTCAGGAGGCGTTTGCGGCCTCTGGCAATGTAGTCGCCTTTGGCCCCCCGGGACCCGCAGGCAGCGTCTCATGCATCACACGCAGTTCGCGCTGCGGGTACGGAATGGAGATGCCGTGCTCGCGCAGCGTACGCCAGATGGCGCGGTTCATCGCCGATTGCACCCCGAGCTTGCCGTTTTGCGGATCGGCCACGAAGACCGCGACTTCATATTCGATGCCGCTGTCGGCGAACAGCACCAGGAAAGCCGCGGGCTCGGGGTCGGGCAGCACGCGCGGCAGTGCGCGCACGCATTCGGTCAGCAGCGCGATCACGGTCTCGGGATCGGCGCTGTAGTCGGCCTGCACGCGTGTCGCCACGCGCACGTTGGTATTCGAGAACGAATGGTTTTGCACCGACTGTGCCACCAGCTGCTCGTTCGGCACCAGCGTCTCGCCGTCGCCGTTGCGTACCACGGTGTAGCGAGTGCGGATCTGCGACACGATGCCGGTGTACTTGTCCACCGTGATCTGGTCGCCAAGCTTGACCGAGCGGTCCAGCAGGATGATGAAGCCCGAGATGTAATTGCTGGCGATCTTCTGCAAACCCAGCCCCAGGCCCACGCCCAGCGCGCCGCCGAAGACCGACAGGACGGTCAGGTCGATGCCCACCAGCGACAGGCTCAGCAGCAGCGACACCAGCAGCAGCAGGGCCTTGGAAATCCGCGTCAGCACCACCTTCAGGTTGCCGTCGAGGTTGGCCGACCGCATCAGCCGCTCTTCCAGCCACGAGCCAAACCACAGCGCCACCAGCACTGTCAGCAGGATCCAGACCACCGCCATCAGGGTCTCGGCCACGCTGATCTTCTGCTTGCCGCCGATCGAGAAGCGCACGCTCTCCATCCAGCCAACCACGTCGCCGAGCACGCCCAGCACGTACAGCGCCATGCCCACCCAGACCAGCGTGGTCAGCACCTTTTCCACCAGCAGCAGCATGCCGTGCAGCTGGCCGCTGCCGGACATCACTCGGCGCAGCACGTAGAAGGTGAAATTCAACGCGGTAATGCCGAACAGCGGCACCAGCGCCAGCCGCAGCACGCTGACCGGGATCAGCGACGCCAGCGCGAAGCGGGCCATCAGCACCAGCGCCCAGCCCGCCAGCGGGAACATGGCGCGCTCGAGGCTGGCCGCGGCGAAGCGCACCGAGAAGCTCGAGTCTTCGTAGCGCGCCTCCAGCCGGCGCACCACGAAGCGCGCCAGCGGCCACGCCACCAGCAGGCAGCCGGCGAGCACCAGCAACTGCCAGAAAAAGCCGGGGCCGCCGGCATCGCGGATCAGGTCGTCCAGCATCTTGCCGAACATCGAATGCGAGGCCTTCAGATCCTTCAGGCCGCCGAGGTCGGACAGGGTTTCACCGTTCATGGTGCAGATTCAGTGTGGGCCGCCCGCGCGCGGCGGGCGGCGCGGCCGGAAACCGCGATCAGCTGGTGCGCTCCAGCACCGCGGCAAAAAAGCCATCGGTCTGGTGCAGGTGCGGATACAAGGCGAACATGCCGTTGTCCGGCAGGCCCGGCACTTCGATCTTCTGCTCGGCCAGCACTTCGGCGGCCGGCACCAGGCGGAAGTTGGGATGCGCGGCGAGGAAGTCGCGCACGATCTGCTCGTTCTCGGCTTCGAGCACGCTGCAGGTCGCGTACACCACGCGGCCGCCGCCCTTCACCAGACGCGCCGCGGAGTCCAGGATCGCGCTTTGCTTGGCGGTCAGTTCCAGCACCGACTCAGGCGATTGCCGCCACTTCAGGTCGGGATTGCGTCGCAGCGTGCCCAGGCCGCTGCACGGTGCATCCACCAGCACACGGTCGGCCTTGCCGGCCAGGCGCTTGATCTTGGCGTCGCGTTCGGAGTCGATCAGCACCGGATGGACATTCGACAGGCCGCTGCGCGCCAGCCGCGGCTTCAGGTTGGCCAGGCGTTTTTCCGAGACGTCGAAGGCGTAGAGCCGGCCGGTCGAGCGCATCGCCGCGCCCAGCGCCAGGGTCTTGCCGCCCGCGCCGGCGCAGAAGTCGACCACCATCTCGCCGCGCCGCGGCGCCACCAGGCTGCACAGCAGCTGGCTGCCTTCGTCCTGCACCTCGACCAGGCCGTTGACGAAGATCGGCAACTGGTTCAGCGCCGGCTTGCCGGTCATGCGGATGCCGGCCGGCGCAAGCGGCGTGGGCTCGGCGCCGAGGCCCGCGGCCTGCAGCTCGGCCAGCGCGGCCTCGCGGCTGGTCTTGCCCAGGTTGACGCGCAGGTCCAGCGGCGCCGGGCGCAGCCAGGCGTCGCCCAGGGCCGCGGCAAAGGCCTCGCCATGCTGGCGCACCAGTTCGTCGTACAGCCACTCGGGCAGGTTGGCGCGCACGCGCGGCGCCAGGCTTGAGCGCTCGATGGTGGTCAGGCGGTCCAGCCACTCGGCTTCATCGGGATACAGGAACGGCGACAGCGCATCGCGCCCCAGCGTCGCCGCCAGGCCGAGCAGCGCCAGCCGACGCGAGGCCGCGCCGGTGCCGCTCTCGGCAAACTGGGCAAACTCGACGCGCCGGCGCAGCACCGCGTAGATCGCTTCGGCAATGATGCCGCGCTCGCGGTGGCCGAGCTTGGCGTTTTCGCGGAAGTAGTAGCTGACCACCGCATCGGCGGGTCGAGCGAACAGCATGACCTTGCCCAGCAGGCGATCGATATGCTGGATGTGGGTGGCATGCAGGCCGCCATGCGTGCGCGTCGGGGCGCCGTTGGCGCCGCTGGCGTTGGGCGACTTGCGGATCGGGCTGCTCTTGCCCTTGCTGCGCGCCGGGGCGCGGCCCTCGCCGCGCGGGGAACGGTTTCCTGCCTGGGTACGGCTCATGCCTGGACTCCTGCCGCCGGGGTCGCGGCGGAGATGGCCATCAGCAATTGCGGTTCGGCCGGGTTGATAACATTGACCACGCCATTCTGAAGCTGCAGCCGGTCCTCGACGAACCACTGCACGGCGCGGGGATAAATCATGTGCTCGCAGGCGAGCAGGCGCTCGGCCAGGGTCTCGGGCGTGTCCGCCGGCAGCACGTCGAGCGCGGCCTGGATCACGATCGGGCCATGGTCGAGCTCCGGGGTCACGAAATGCACGGTCGCGCCATGCAGCTTGACACCGGCATCCAGTGCCTGCTGGTGGGTATTCAGGCCGGGGAAGCACGGCAGCAGTGACGGATGGATATTCAGCAACCGGCCCGCGTAGCGGTCGACAAAGCCGGGCGTGAGTATACGCATGAAACCCGCCAGCACCACCAGGTCGGGGGCATGGGCGTCGATGGCCTCGGCCAGCGCCGCGTCGAAGGCGGCGCGGTCTGGGTACTGGCGATGGTCGACCACGCCGCTTTCAATGCCTTGCTGGCGCGCAAACTGCAGGCCCGCGGCGTCCGGCCGGTTCGACAGCACCGCCGCCACGCGGGCGGGCCAGCCGCCGTCCGCGCAGCCACGGACGATGGCTTCCATATTGGAGCCTCGCCCGGAAATCAAGATGACAATTTTTTTCATCGCGCAATTCTACCAAGGCAAGGCGCTAAACTCCGGTAAAGCCAAACCAGTACGTGCTTAATTCACGAGATCCGGACAGGCGCCGATTAATTGGCCTGTGGTAGCGAAGCCGTATAACCCGATTGATGGATTGTGACGCTTCGCCCCCTCTGCTAGAGTGGGCCCTACGTCCACGCGCCATTCCTGTGCACGACACAGGTTCTCCGGAGAGGTGACAACAAGGACGAAACGGGATATTTGAACGGGAATTCGCATGTCGAACGCTGCACCGACGTTGTTGGTGGTCGATGATCATCCTATGGCCTTGTCAGGGACCACCGCTTTCCTGGCCGAAGTCATGCCGGATGTGGCAGTCCATGCCGCCGGCAGTGCCCGCGAGGCCCTGGCCAGCCTGCAGCAAGGCTTGCGCCCCGATATCGTGCTGCTCGATATCTGGCTGAATGACGGTACCGGCTTCGATGCCATGCAGACCTTCAAGACCGTCATCCCGGGCGCGCGCTTTATCTTTATGTCGGCCGAGGCCACCCCGGAAATCGTCGGCCGCGCCCGTGCACTGTCGGCGTGCGGCTTCGTCGGCAAGCACCTCGATGCCAACGCCTTTACTGCCGCGGTGCGCAAGGTGCTGGCCGGGGACACCGCCTTCCCCACCGACGAAGCACTCAACGGGCGCGCGCAATCGTTCGGCCCGGCCCACGGCATTCCGGTCACACCCGCGGAACTGGGCCTGACCCCGCGCCAGGGTTCAGTGCTGGCGCTGGTGCTGGAAGGCCTGCCCAACAAGGTGATCGCGCGGCGGCTGGGGCTGACCGAGAACACCGTCAAGGAACACGTATCCGCCATCCTGCAGCGCCTGGGCGTGCGCACCCGCATGCAGGTGATGTCGCGCATGGAACGGTTCCGGCTGCGCCAGTAAGGCGCGCCACCGCTCTGGCTGCCTGCCCGCGTCAGCTTCGCCCTAGGCTACTCGCAGCCAGCGCCGCAGCAGCATCCGCAGCGAGGCCGGGTCCACCGGCTTGGGCAGCACGAAATAACCCGCCTCTTCCGCCGCCGCCAGCGCGGCCGACTTCAGGTCTCCGGTCAGCAATGCGCTGCGCGCCTGCGGCTGCGTGTTCTGCCAGCGCTCGAGCAGGTCCAGGCCGTTCTCGCTGCCGGGCAGGCGCAGGTCGCAGAAAATGATGTCCGGGCGCAGGCCCTGGGCGAACAGCTTGTCGGCCTCGGCGCCGTGCGCGGCGCAGGCCACGCGGATGCCCCACGCCTCCATCAGCGCGATCCAGGCCTTGCGGATCTGGCTGTCGTCGTCGACCACCAGCACCGTACCCTGCAGGCGATCGGGCTTGGCCTCCTCGGCCTGCGCCATGGCGCGCATCTCGCGCACGCTGGCCACGGTCTCGGCCGGCACCGGCGCCAGCGCGAACCAGAACACCGAGCCCTTGCCCGGCACCGAACGCACGCCATAGGTGCCGCGCATCAGCCGCACGCATTCCTTGAAGATCGCCAGCCCCAGGCCCAGGCCCTGGGACGGGTCGCGCTGCGGGTTGTGGACCTGGTAGTAGGGCGAGAAGATGTCCGGCAGATGCTCGGGCGTGACGCCGGCGCCGGTGTCCCACACCTCCAGCCGCACGTTTTTGCGGCGCTGGCGCGCGGTCACCAGCACCCCGCCGCGCTGGGTATAGCGCAGCGCGTTCTGCACCAGGTTGAACAAGGCCCGGCGCAGCAGCACCGGCTCGGCCATCGCGTACAGCTCATCTGGCACGCGCGGGGTCAGGGTCAGCCCGCTTTCGCGCGCGTCGGCGGCAAACTGGCTCATCACGTCGCGGATCAGCGCGCCCAGCTCGCAGGGCTCCAGCGTGGGCAGGACCTTGCGCCCTTCCAGCTTGGACAGGTCCAGCAGCGAGCGGAACAACAGGTCAATGGTCTGGGTGCCCGCCGCCACCTGCTCCACCAGCGGATGCAGCGCGCTCGACTGGTTGCGCGCGCGCAGCGCCTCGACCAGCATCACCAGCGCATGCACCGGCTGGCGCAGGTCATGGCTGGCCGCGGCAAGGAAGCGCGACTTCTCTTCGCTCGCATGCAGCGCCCGCTCCTTCTCGTCCTGGAACTGCTTGGCCAGGCGCCGGCTGTCGCCCTCCAGCTGGATCGCGCGTACCAGCGTCGCCTGCAGGTTGAAGGCGTGGCGCGAGAGCATCAACGCGTAGATTGCCAGCAGCCCCTGCACATAGACACCGTGGCCGGGGAAGGCGAATTCCGCCATCAGCAGGTTCGGCACCAGGATCGGCACGCCGGCGTAGACCAGGTTCGACGGCACCGGCGCCTGCGACACCGCGCCGCCGGCAAGGACGCCGAGCGTCAGCAGGTACAGCACGCTGGAGAACACCGGCGAGGCTGTATATAAATGCAGCAGCGCCGAGCTGCCCCAGGTCACGCCGGTCAGGAAAGCGACCGCGCGCATATTGTTCCACCACTTGTGCGTGTGCGCGGAACGGCTCATCAGGGCGTGGTCGCGCTGGTAGCCGATGTAGAACCACAGCCCGCCGGTCGTGAGCAGCAGCATCACCGCGCACCAGCCCAGCAGTGCGGCGCGGCTGACGTCGTTCCAGAAGCCCAGAGTGGTCAGCGCGGGCAGCAGCACCGAGGCGACGATTGCTGTCGGCGCATTCTTGTGCACGATCGCCATCAGCTTGGCGCGCGTCTCGACGTCGAGCCGCGCGCTCGGCTGAGGCAGGCCGGCGGCCAGGAGCCGGGAAAAGAACCGATAGGTCAGCGCTTTCAACTGGGAATCGGGGATGGGCGAAGATCGGGCATACCGCGCTGGATGCCCGCAGCGATCCCGTAGTGAGCCAAAGTGGCGCCTATCATGCCGCCTTTTGCGGCATCGCGCCATGGCGGGAGGGCCGGTTGCGGCACAAAAGCCGCAGCGCGGCGACCGGCCGGGGGCGGCGGCAGCGGCAAGCCGATCCATTCGCCTTATAATGCTCGCTTTACCCGAATCGTTTCCCGCCGTCCCCGTGAAAGTCTTCCGCGGCCTGCCCAACGCCGAGAGCCGGGCGCCCTGCGCGCTCACCATCGGCAATTTCGACGGTGTGCATCGCGGCCACCAGTCGCTGCTCGCGCGTGCGCGGGCGGCGGCGGATGCGCGCGGCCTGCCGCTGTGCGTGATGACCTTCGAGCCGCATCCGCGCGAATTCTTCACGCCGGACAAGGCCCCGACCCGGATCGCGCTGCTGCGCGACAAGCTGGAAAGCCTGCGCCGCAACGGCGTGGACCGGGTGGTGGTGGAACACTTCAACGCCCACTTTGCCGGCCAGTCGCCGCAGGAATTCGTCGAGAACGTGCTCTGGCATGGCCTGCATACGCGCTGGCTGCTGGTCGGCGACGATTTCCGCTTCGGCGCCAAGCGCGCCGGCGACTTTGCCTACCTGCAGGAGGCCGGGCGCCGCTACGGCTTCGATGTCGAGCAGATGGGCTCGGTGTCCGAGGGCGGCATCCGCATCTCCAGTTCCGCGGTGCGCCAGGCGCTGGCCGATGGCGACCTGGAGCACGCGCGGCGCCTGCTCGGCCACGGCTACGCCATCAGCGGCCACGTGATCCACGGCCGCAAGCTGGGCCGCGACCTGGGCTTCCCGACGCTGAACCTGCGCATTTCGCACAAGCGGCCCGCGGTCAGCGGCATCTTCGTGGTGCAGGTGCACGGCATCGCCGACCATCCGCTGCCGGGCGTGGCCAGCATCGGCGTGCGCCCCACCATCGAGGACGCCGGCCGGGTGCTGCTGGAAGTCCACCTGTTCGATTTCAATGAAAGCCTGTACGGCAAGCTGGTGCGGGTCGAATTCATGAAGAAGCTGCGCGACGAGGCGCGCTTCGACTCCCTGGACGAACTCACTGCCGCGATCGCCAAGGACAGCGCCGATGCGCGCGCCTTCTTCGGCCTGACGGCGCCGGGCGCCGCGGCGGTGGCTGCGGTGGCGGCGGAGGGCAGCGGCGGCCGCGATTTCGCCACCTCGGCCACCGACCGAATTAGGTAGCGGCCGGCGCCCCGCATCCCGCTGCGCGGGCCCGGTTCGCACGCCGCCTGCCCCAGTCTTCACGCGCGCCCGCCGGCCACTGCCGGCCGCGCGCCAACCGAATTGCCCTGAGAATCGAAATGTCTGACGACAAACGCGCCAAGCCCGAGAAGAACAAGTATCCCGTCAACCTGCTCGACACGCCCTTCCCGATGCGTGGCGACCTGCCCAAGCGCGAGCCGCAATGGGTCAAGCAGTGGCAGGACAAGCAGCTCTACAAGAAGATCCGCGCGGCACGCAAGGGCGCGAAGAAGTTCGTGCTGCACGACGGCCCCCCCTATGCCAACGGCGATATCCATATCGGCCACGCCGTCAACAAGGTGCTCAAGGACATGATCATCAAGGCGCGCGGCCTGACCGGGCTCGACGCCGTCTACGTGCCGGGCTGGGACTGCCACGGCATGCCGATCGAGATCCAGATCGAGAAGAAGTTCGGCAAGGGCCTGCCGGTGCAGGAAGTCCAGGCCAAGGCGCGCGCGTACGCCACCGAGCAGATCAAGCGCCAGATGGTGGACTTCGAGCGCCTGGGCGTGCTGGGCGACTGGGACCACCCCTACCTGACCATGAACTACAGCAACGAGGCCGACGAACTGCGCGCGCTCGGCAAGATCATGGAAAAGGGCTATGTGTTCCGCGGCCTGAAGCCGGTGAACTGGTGCTTCGACTGCGGCTCGGCGCTGGCCGAGGCCGAAGTCGAATACAAGGACAAGGTCGACCTGTCGATCGACGTGGGCTTCCCGTTCGCCGAGACCGACAAGCTGGCGCACGCGTTCAAGGTGCCGGTCGAGCAGATCGACGCCAGGCCGGGCTGGATCGTGATCTGGACCACCACGCCGTGGACCATCCCGAGCAACCAGGCCCTGAACGTGCACCCGGAGGTCGAATACGCGCTGGTCGACACCCCGCGCGGCCACCTGATCCTGGCCACCGAGCGCGTCGAGGAGCAACTGAAGGTCTATGCCCTGGAAGGCAAGGTCGTCGCCACGGCCACCGGTGCCGCGCTGTCGGAAATCCGCTTCCATCACCCGCTGGCCAAGATGGACGCCGGCTATGACCGCCTGTCGCCCATCTACCTGGGCGACTACGTCACCACCGACACCGGCTCGGGCATCGTGCACTCGGCCCCTGCCTATGGCGTGGAAGACTTCCAGTCGTGCAAGGCGCACGGCATGCCGGATGCGGACATCATCAGCCCGGTGATGGGCAACGGCGTCTACGCCACCACGCTGCCGCTGTTCGGCGGCTTGTCGATCTGGGATGCCAACCCCAAGATCGTCGATGCGCTGCAGGAATCGGGCAACCTGTTCAACTCGCACAAGTACACCCACAGCTACATGCACTGCTGGCGCCACAAGACGCCGATCATCTACCGCGCCACCTCGCAGTGGTTCGCCGGCATGGACGTGGACCCGGCCGAGGAAAACGGCAAGCCCGTGCCGACGCTGCGCGAGACCGCGCTGGCAGGCATCGAGGCGACCGAGTTCTATCCGTCGTGGGGCAAGCAGCGCCTGCACAACATGATCGCCCACCGGCCGGACTGGACCCTGTCGCGCCAGCGCCAGTGGGGCGTGCCGATGGCGTTCTTCGTGCACAAGGAAACCGGCGCGCTGCATCCGCGCACGCCCGAACTGCTGGAACAGATCGCCAAACGCGTCGAGCAGCACGGCATCGAAGCGTGGCAGACGCTGGATCCGGCCGAACTGCTGGGCGATGAAGCCAGCCAGTACGAGAAGAACCGCGACACGCTCGACGTCTGGTTCGATTCCGGCACCACGCACTGGACCGTGATCCGCGGCTCGCACCGCGATGACCTGTACGATCCGGCCGCCGACGAGGCCGACGGCCGCCTGGCCGACCTGTACCTGGAAGGTTCGGACCAGCACCGCGGCTGGTTCCACTCGTCGCTGCTGACCGCCTCGATGCTGTATGGCAAGCCGCCCTACAAGGCGCTGCTGACGCACGGCTTCACCGTCGACGGCGAGGGCCGCAAGATGTCCAAGTCGATCGGCAATACCGTGTCGCCGCAGGACATCGCGAACAAGATGGGCGCCGAGATCATCCGCCTGTGGGTGGCCTCGACCGATTACTCCGGCGAGCTGTCGATCTCGGACGAGATCCTCAAGCGCGTGGTGGAAGGCTATCGCCGCATCCGCAATACGCTGCGTTTCCTGCTGTCCAACCTGTCCGACTACGACCACGGCAAGCACGCGCTGCCTGCGGCCGAATGGCTGGAGATCGACCGCTACGCCGTGGCGCTGACCGCGCAGCTGCAGAAGGAAGTGCTGTCGCACTACGAGGCTTACGAATTCCACCCGGTGGTGGCCAAGCTGCAGACCTTCTGCTCCGAGGACCTGGGCGGCTTCTACCTCGACGTGCTGAAGGACCGCCTCTACACCACCGCGCCGGATTCGAAGGCGCGCCGCGCGGCGCAGAACGCGCTGTATCACATTACCCAGGCGATGCTGCACTGGATGGCGCCGTTCCTGTCGTTCACCGCCGAGGAAGCATGGCAGGTGTTCGCCCATGGCACCGAGCACACCGACACCATCTTCACCAGCACCTATTACGCCGTGCCGGAAGTCGACGATGCCGACGACCTGCTGCAGAAATGGCATACGCTGCGCGAAGTGCGCGCCGAGGTCACCCGGCAACTGGAAGCGGTGCGCGTGGAAGGCGAGATCGGTTCGTCGCTGCAGGCCGAGCTGACCATCCAGGCTGGCGGTCCGGTGCTGGCGGCGCTGCAGAGCCTCGGTGACGACCTGCGCTTCGTGCTGCTGACCTCGTCGGCCAAGGTCGCGCCCGCGCCCGAGGCCGGCGACCTGCTGGTGACGGTGACCCCGTCGGCGCATGCCAAGTGCGAGCGCTGCTGGCACTACCGCGCCGACGTCGGCCACAACCCCGACCACCCCACCCTCTGCGGCCGCTGCGACAGCAACCTGTTCGGCGCCGGCGAACACAGGAGCCATGCCTGATGGCATCGACCACGTCCCGTTCGGCGCGCCCGGCGCGCCGCAACAAGGCTGCCACCACCACCCCGCTGCTGTGGATGGCCTTTGCGCTGCTGGTGGTGCTGCTCGACCAGTTCTTCAAGATCGTGATCGTGCGCAGCTTCAGCTACGGCGAGTCGCGCCCGGTGACCGGCTTCTTCAACCTGGTGCTGGTCTACAACAAGGGCGCGGCGTTCAGCTTCCTGGCTGACGCCGGCGGCTGGCAGCGCTGGTTCTTCACCGGCCTGGGCGTGGTGGTCGGCGCGTTCATCGTCTGGCTGCTGTACCGCCATACCGGCCAGCGGCTGTTCTGCTTCGCGGTGTCGCTGATCCTGGGCGGCGCGGTCGGCAACGTGATCGACCGCGTGGCCTACGGTCATGTGATCGATTTCCTGGACTTCTACGTGGGCAGGTATCACTGGCCGGCGTTCAATGTCGCGGACTGCGCGATCACGGTGGGCGCGGTGCTGCTGATCGTCGACGAGCTGCGGCGGGTGCGCAAGCACTGAGCGGCGCCGCTAACATTCCCCTTCCCTCCCCAGCCAGGTTCCCCACCATGGATTTGCGCGGCAAGCACATCGTTCTCGGCCTGACCGGCGGCATCGCCTGCTACAAGTCGGCCGAACTGGTCCGGCTCCTGACCAAGGCCGGCGCCACCGTGCAGGTGGCCATGACCGAGGCGGCGACGCATTTCATCACCCCGGTGACGATGCAGGCGCTGTCGGGCCGGCCGGTCTTCCTGTCGCAATGGGATGCGCGCATCGACAACAATATGGCGCATATCGACCTCTCGCGCGAGGCCGACGCCATTGTCATCGCCCCTGCATCCACCGACTTCATGGCGCGGCTGGCCAACGGCCTGTGCGACGACCTGCTGAGCACGCTATGCATCGCGCGCGACTGCCCGCTGCTGGTGGCGCCGGCGATGAACCGCCAGATGTGGGCCGCCCCCGCCACCCAGCGCAACGCCGCCCAACTGCGCGCCGACGGCGTGGTGATCCTGGGCCCGGGCAGCGGCGACCAGGCCTGCGGCGAAGTCGGCGACGGCCGCATGCTGGAGCCCGAGGAGCTGCTCGACGACATCATCGCCTTCTTCCAGCCCAAGCCGCTGCAAGGCAAGCGCATGCTGATCACCGCCGGCCCGACCTTCGAGGCGATCGACCCGGTGCGCGGCATCACCAACCTGTCGTCCGGCAAGATGGGCTTCTCGATCGCGCGCGCGGCGCGCGAGGCCGGCGCCGAAGTGCTGCTGGTGGCCGGCCCCACCGGCCTGCCCACCCCGCGCGGCGTGATGCGCACCGACGTGCGCAGCGCGCAGCAGATGCATGACGCGGTGATGGCGCAGTTGCCCGGTGTCGATGTCTTTGTCGCGGTGGCCGCGGTGGCGGACTGGCGCCCGGCCGAGGTCGCGCAGCAGAAGCTGAAGAAAGCCAACGATACCGATACGCCGACGCTGCAGTTCGTGCAGAACCCCGACATCCTGGCCGCGGTCGCGGCCCGCGCCGACGCGCCCTACTGCGTCGGCTTTGCCGCCGAAAGCGAGAACCTGGAGCAGTACGGCGAGCAGAAGCGCCAGCGCAAGGGCGTGCCGCTGCTGGTGGGCAATATCGGCCACCACACCTTCGGCCTGGACGACAACGAGATCGTGCTGTTCGACGCCGCCGGCATGACGCGGCTGCCACGCGCCGACAAGCTGTCGCTGGCACGGCAGCTGGTCGCGGCCATCGGCCAGCGCCTGCCTGGTCGCGCGCGGCCCTGACTTTTGCAACGCATTCCCGAGATTGTCTATGACCCAGCCTTTGAACCCGACCGTAGAAATCAAGGTGCTCGACGCGCGCCTGAACGAATGGGGCCTGCCCGCCTACCAGAGCGAGATGGCCGCCGCCATCGACCTGCACGCCTGCGTCGACGCGCCCGTGGCGATCGCGCCGGGCACGCCCGCGCAGCTGGTGCCGGCCGGCATCGCCGTGCACATGGGCAACCCGTACATGGCCGCGACCATCGTGCCGCGCTCGGGCCTCGGCCACAAGAAAGGGCTGGTGCTGGGGAATTCGATCGGCGTGATCGATGCCGACTACCAGGGCCAGATCATGGTCAGCGTGTGGAACCGCAACGCGCCGGGCACCGAGCCGATCGTGATCCAGCCGGGCGAGCGCATCGCGCAGATGATGTTCGTGCCGGTACTGCGGCCGGTGTTCTCGACGGTCGAGGAATTCAGCGAGGACAGCGAACGCGGCGCGGGCGGCTTTGGCTCGACCGGCGTGCATCACGCCAAGGCCAGCGCCTGACGAGTTGTCGGCCTCGGCATGAAGTACTGGCGCCCCGCGGGGCGCCAGTTTGCATTTCAGCCCTGCTGCTCGAACAGCAAGGCCACGCCGCTGGCGGCATCCGCCGGCACCAGGGTCTCGCGCGGACCCAGGTCGTGGGTCGGCACGCCCTGCTCGCGCCAGCCGGCGCGGGCCGCCGCAAGGTCGTTGGTGCGCAGGCGAATCGCCGCATAGCCCGGCCCGTCGCGCCGGACATGCGTGGTGCCGGTGGCTGACGCCAGCGCCTGCGGCGTACTGAGCACCAGCGTGGCGTTGTCGACCGCCAGGCTGCTGACATGTTCGCTCAGCTGCGTCAGTTCGCCGCCGGTCAGCTCGGCATAGGCGCGCGCGGCGGCATCCACCAGCGCCGGCGCCACCACCAGGAACATGGTCGCGATGCTGTGCGCGCCGTTGGCATGGCGCATCCATTCGGGCCGCCACAGCAGCTCGGGCGTGCGGTGCTCGCAGACGAAATAGCGCGCGCCCGGGGCCTCGTCGAGCGCGGTCACGCGAAACGTGGCCGGATGCTCGCTGCCATCGTCCAGCCGCACCGGACGCGAGAATTCGATCGGGTCCGAGGTATGCCAGCCGTCCGCGCGCAGCCGCGCCGCGGTGGCAAAGGCATCGGCGCTCTTGCACGACATCGCCGCACAGCCGCCGCCGCGCTGCTGGGCGTCCCAGTAATACTGACGGCTCGGACTGGGCGCGGTCACGTGCAGCAGCTCGAGGTAGTCGCGCTGCAGCATGATGCAGTGGTTCTGCGAGCCCAGTGTGTGATAGCCGCGCGGCGTCAGCGTGAAGCCGAGCCGCTGCCAGGCCTGCGCCCCGGCATCGAGGTCGGGACACACCACCACGGCGTGATCGAACATTTCTGCTTGCGTTGCCATCGGCATCCCCCCGGACGCTTGGCGCACGGCGGCGCCGGACTGGTTTATTCGAACTGGATATTGGCCTTGCGCGCCACCGCCTGCCATTTGTCATGCTCGCGGCGTACCAGCTGGCCCAGCTCGACCGGGCTGCCGCCGACGATTTCGAAGCCTTGCGCGCCGAGTGCATCGACCACGCGTGGCTGACGCAGCGACTCGACCAGCGCGCCGTGCAGGCGCGTCACCGTCGCCGCCGGCAGGTCGGCCGGACCGAACACGCCGATCCACGAATACGCCTCGAAGCCCTTGAGGCCCTGCTCGGCCACCGTGGGCACCTGCGGCAACTGGCGCAGCCGGCTGGTGCCGGTCACGCCCAGCACCTTGATCGTGCGCGCTGCCACGTGCGCCTGCACCGCGGCGTAGCTGCTGAAGAAGATGTCGACTTCATTGGACAGCACCGCCTGCACCGCCGGGCCGCCGCCCTTGTAGGGCACGTGCAGCATATGCACGCCAGCCTCGGTCGCCAGCGCCTCGGCCGCGAGCTGGTTCAGGCTGCCGATGCCCGACGACGCATAGCGCACGCCGTCATGCCTGGCCCTGGCCAGCGCCACCAGTTCCCGCACGTTCGACGCCGGCAGCGCCGGGTTGGCGGCGATCACCAGCGGGAAGCGCACCAGCTGCGAGATCGGCGAGAAATCGCGGAAGGTGTCGTAGGGCAGCTGCTTGTAGGCAAACGGGTTGATCGCATGCGTGTCGAACGCCATCAGCAGCGTATTGCCGTCGGCACGGGCGCGCGCCACGGTGTTCGAGGCGATCAGCCCGCCCGCGCCCGGCTTGTTGTCCACCACCACGGTCTGCCCCAGCGCCGCCTTCAGCCCGGGCTGCAGCTGGCGCGCGACGATGTCGACGCTGCCGCCCGGCGGGAACGGCAGCACCAGTGCGATCGGACGGTGGCTGGCGGCGCCATCGGCGGCGCTGGCGGCACTGGCATGAAGCATCGGGCCCGGCAAGGCGCCCAGCGGCAGGATCTTGAGCAGCAGGCGGCGGCGCCGCGTGCGGTCGGCAGAGGACATCGGGGCGTTCGGTTTCGAGGCGCTGGAGGCGTGGGGCGGCACGGAAAAAGAAACGGGGCGGCCAGTGTGGCCGCCCCGCTATTTTGCCCGATGATCGACCCCGTTGCTGGCAACGCGGCCGAATATCGCTCAGGCTTCTGCGCGCTGTTCCTCGGGCGCCTCGGGCGGTTCGGGCTCGATCTCGGAGAAATCGAGCTTGATCTGGTCCTGCTCGTCCAGATCCACCACCACCTTGCCGCCGGAGACCAGGCGGCCGAACAGCAGCTCGTCGGCCAGCGCCTTGCGGATCATGTCCTGGATCAGGCGCTGCATCGGCCGCGCCCCCATCAGCGGATCGAAGCCCTTGTGCGCCAGGAACTTGCGCAGCTTCTCGCTGAAGCTGGCTTCCACCTTCTTCTCGTGCAGCTGCTCTTCCAGCTGCATCAGGAACTTGTCGACCACGCGCAGGATGATTTCCTCATCGAGCGAGCGGAAGCTGATGGTGGCATCCAGCCGGTTGCGGAACTCCGGCGTGAACATGCGCTTGATGTCGGCCATCTCGTCGCCCTGCTCGCGCGAGCTGGTAAAGCCGATGGTGGCGCGGTTCATGGTCTCCGCCCCCGCGTTGGTGGTCATGATGATGATCACGTTGCGGAAGTCGGCGCGCCGGCCGTTGTTGTCGGTCAGCGAACCATGGTCCATCACCTGCAGCAGGATATTGAAGATATCCGGATGCGCTTTCTCGATTTCGTCCAGCAGCAGCACGCAGTGCGGCTTCTTGGTCACGGCCTCGGTCAGCAGGCCGCCCTGGTCGAAGCCAACGTATCCCGGCGGCGCGCCGATCAGGCGGCTCACCGCATGGCGTTCCATGTATTCGGACATGTCGAAGCGCAGCAGCTCGATGCCCATGATGAAGGCCAGCTGCTTGGCGACCTCGGTCTTGCCCACGCCGGTGGGGCCCGAGAACAGGAACGAGCCGATCGGCTTGTCGGTCTTGCCCAGGCCCGCGCGCGACATCTTGATCGCCGAGGCCAGCGCCTCGATCGCCGGATCCTGGCCGAACACCACCGACTTCAGGTCGCGTTCCAGCGTCTGCAGCTTGCTGCGGTCATCCTGGTTCACGCTCTGCGGCGGGATGCGCGCGATGCGCGAGACGATGTCCTCGATCTCGCCCTTGCCGATGGTCTTCTTCTGCTTGGACTTCGGCAGGATGCGCTGCGCCGCGCCGGCTTCGTCGATCACGTCGATGGCCTTGTCCGGCAAGTGGCGGTCGGTGATGAAGCGCGCCGACAGCTCGGCCGCGGCGGTCAGCGCCGACGACGCGTACTTGACGCCATGGTGTTCCTCGAAGCGCGACTTCAGCCCGCGCAGGATCTGCACGGTCTGGTCCACCGACGGCTCGACCACGTCGATCTTCTGGAAGCGCCGCGACAGCGCCGCGTCCTTCTCGAAGATGCCGCGGTATTCGGTGAAGGTGGTCGCGCCGATGCACTTGAGCTGGCCCGACGACAGCGCCGGCTTGAGCAGGTTGCTCGCGTCCAGCGTCCCGCCCGAGGCGGCGCCCGCGCCGATCAGCGTGTGGATCTCGTCGATGAACAGGATCGCGTTGGGATTGTCCTTGAGCGACTTGAGCACGCCCTTCAGGCGCTGCTCGAAATCGCCGCGGTACTTGGTGCCGGCCAGCAGCGCGCCCATGTCGAGCGAGTAGACGGTGGCCTTTTCCAGGATATCCGGCACCTCGTTCTTGGTGATGCGCCATGCCAGGCCTTCCGCAATCGCGGTCTTGCCGACGCCGGCCTCGCCCACCAGCAGCGGGTTGTTCTTGCGCCGGCGGCACAGCACCTGGACTACGCGCTCGACTTCGCTCTCGCGGCCGATGAGCGGATCGATCTTGCCGGCCTTGGCCAGCGCGTTCAGGTTCTGGGTGTATTGCTCGAGCGGGCTTTCCTTGCCGTCGCCGCCCTCGCCCTCGCCGGCCGCCTCGCCATGCTTGGCCGGCTCGGACTGGTCCTTGCGGATGCCGTGGCTGATGAAATTGACCACGTCCAGGCGCGTCACGCCCTGCTGCTGCAGGTAATAGACCGCGTGCGAATCCTTCTCGCCGAAAATCGCGACCAGCACGTTGGCGCCGGTGACTTCCTTCTTGCCGTTGGAAGTCGACTGGACATGCATGATGGCGCGCTGGATCACGCGCTGGAAACCCAGCGTGGGCTGGGTATCGACCTCGTCGGTCCCCGGTACCACCGGCGTGTTGTCCGCGATGAAGTTCTTAAGGCTGGTGCGCAGGTCCTCGATATTGGCCGCGCAGGCGCGCAAGACTTCAGCTGCCGTGGGATTGTCGAGCAATGCCAGCAGCAGGTGCTCCACGGTAATGAACTCGTGGCGTGCCTGCCTGGCTTCGACAAAAGCCATATGCAGGCTCACTTCCAATTCTTGCGCAATCATGCTTCCTCCATCACGCACTGCAGGGGGTGCCCCGCCTGCCGCGCGTGCGTTGACACCAGCTCGACCTTAGTCGCCGCGATATCCCTGGTGTAGATACCACAGACGCCCTTTCCTTCCCGGTGCACGGTCAGCATGATCTGCGTCGCCGTTTCCCGGTCCCTGCTGAAATACTGCTGCAGGATCATCACGACAAACTCCATCGGAGTGTAGTCGTCGTTCAGCAGCACCACCTTGAACATGGCAGGCGGTTTCAGCGCCTGCTCTTTGCGCTCCAGGATGGTGCCCGCTTCGCGTTGTGGGACATTCGCAAGCCGTGTAGCCATGGCTTTATTCTAACCCTTACTCGCAACTCTGCAATTTGGGGAAAAGGCGGTGGATTCAAGAGTCCGGCCACCGGTTTTCCGTGGTGAATGGGAGCGGATGGTTCCGCGGAAGGCCTTGCAAGGCACGTCGCCGCACCGTCTGAAAATCCGGGCCCGGCGGCCGCCGATTCATGGCAACGGTAACACCAGGCGCCGTCCTGTTCCTGCCACACCCTTCTGGCAGTGGGGAATCCGCCAGCTTGACAGTCTTCGGCTTTGCCAGAAAAATCGGCCGCACACCCACCGAAGGCAGCGAGCCAAAGCAACAGCCAAGGCGGGTGATCCGTGAGCAGGGAGGCCCACGGCCCGCGGCGGCGAGTCAGCAATCAGACTGGCCGTCTCGCGATAGCACCCGCCGCGCGTCATCGCCGGCCGCATGTCAGCACGCGGCCAGCCATGGCGCCGCAGTCCGTGCCGTCTGGCTGGCAAGCTTCCCCGCTTGAAAATCTGCTATTTCGTTGGGGGAGTATATGGCAAGCGGTATCGTCAAATGGTTCAATGACGCCAAGGGATTCGGGTTCATCAAGCCGGACGAGGGCGAAGAAGAACTGTTTGCGCACTTTTCGGCTATCCAGATGGCGGGCTTCAAGACGCTGAAGGAAGGCCAGCGCGTCTCGTTCGAGGTGGTCCAGGGCCCGAAGGGCAAGCAAGCCACCAATATCCAGGACGCCAGCTAAAGCGCGCCACGACCGCATCCCCGGCCGCAGAGCCACCGGAGCGGTCAACCAGGGTGGGGGGATTCCCCCGGGACGGGACCGATGCCAGCGCCCCGCTGGCCGCCAAGGGCGGCGCGGCGGGCACCGGCTCGCATCAGCGGCACGCACACCCGATCGAAAGCCCGGCCTGGCGCCGGGCTTTCTGGTGTTTGGGCCGGCCTTCCTCGCGGCCCCGCTCGCGCCGGCTCAGGTCCAGCCGTCGATCTTCAGGCCGCTGGCCTGTTCGGCCTCCTCCTTGGTGACCTTGCGCACAGTCTGGCCGAAGGTCCAGACATGACCCTCGGCATCGCGGGCGGTGTAGGTCCGGTCGCCATAGAACTCGTCCTGCGGCTCGCGCAGTATCGCGGCACCGGCAGCCCGGGCCCGCTCGCAATGCTGGTCGAGCCCATCCGGCAAATGCACATGCACGGTCTGGGTGTTCTTGCCCCCGATCGACGCCGGGCTGGCGGTAAAGTCGGCCCACTCGCTGCCCACCATCAGGTAGCTGTCGCCGAAACGCATTTCGGAATGCACCAGCTGCCCCTGCTGGTCGCGGATCACCATGACCCGCTCGAACCCGAACGCGCGCTCGAGCCAGTCCAGCGCCGCCAGCGGATCCTTGTAGAAAACGGCCGCGCCGAACGCGGTGCGGCGGAAGGGATCGTCCATGCCAGTCTCCCCGGGCCGGATGCCCGTCAGTCCTGAAGTTCTAGGCAACGCCGCGGCGCCCGGCAAGAAAAAACCCCGGTACTGGGTAACCAGCACCGGGGTTTTGCCGACAGTACGCCCGCCTTGGCGGGAGTCTGTGCTTACATATTGTCGATCATCACCTGCCCGAAGCCCGAGCACGACACCTGCGTCGCGCCTTCCAGCAGGCGGGCGAAATCGTAGGTGACCTTTTTGGACAGGATCGACTTCTCCATCGACGCGATGATCAGGTCGGCGGCCTCGGTCCAGCCCATGTGGCGCAGCATCATTTCGGCCGACAGGATTTCCGAGCCCGGATTGACGTAATCCTTGCCGGCGTACTTCGGCGCGGTGCCGTGGGTGGCTTCGAACATCGCCACCGAATCCGACATGTTGGCGCCCGGCGCGATGCCGATGCCGCCAACTTGCGCCGCCAGCGCATCGGAGACGTAGTCGCCGTTGAGGTTCAGCGTGGCGATCACCGAGTACTCGGCCGGGCGCAGCAGGATCTGCTGCAGGAAGGCGTCGGCAATGGCATCCTTGACCACGATGTCCTTGCCGGTCTTCGGGTTCTTGAACTTGCACCACGGGCCGCCGTCGACCAGCTCTGCACCGAATTCCTTCTGTGCCAGCTCATAGCCCCAGTCGCGGAAGCCACCTTCGGTGAACTTCATGATGTTGCCCTTGTGCACCAGCGTCACCGACGGCTTGTCGTTGTCGATCGCGTACTGGATCGCCTTGCGCACCAGGCGCTCGGTGCCCTCGCGCGACACCGGCTTGACGCCGATGCCCGACGTCGCCGGGAAGCGGATCTTCTTCACGCCCATCTCGTTCTGCAGGAAGGCGATCAGCTTCTTGGCCTGGTCGCTCTCGGCGGCCCATTCGATGCCGGCGTAAATGTCTTCCGAGTTCTCGCGGAAGATCACCATATCGGTCTTTTCCGGCTCGCGCACGGGTGAGGGCACGCCCTTGAAGTAGCGTACCGGGCGCAGGCAGACATAAAGGTCCAGCTGCTGGCGCAGGGCCACGTTGAGCGAGCGGATGCCGCCGCCGACCGGCGTGGTCAGCGGACCCTTGATCGAAACCACGTATTCCTTCAGCACGTCCAGGGTTTCATCCGGCAGCCACACGTCCGGGCCGTAGACCTTGGTCGACTTCTCGCCGGCATAGATCTCCATCCAGGCGATCTTGCGCTTGCCGCCGTAGGCCTTGGCCACGGCCGCGTCGACCACCTTGATCATCACCGGGGTGATATCGAGGCCCGTACCGTCGCCTTCGATATAAGGAATGATCGGGTTGTCCGGGACATTGAGCGAAAAGTCCTGGTTGACGGTGATCTTTTCGCCTGCCGGAACCTTGATGTGTTGGTACATGACGTCTCCAGTTACGGAACGGTTGTGACTGCCGCCGGTTCGTGGCCGGACGGCGAGATTCGGGGAGATGGCGCTGTGCATTGTAGCGGGCCTGGATGCCCAGCCCATACTGCCGTGCATCATGCCGGCGCCATGCCTGATCGGCTTCAGTCTTATATAAGACACAAGACTAATTTTATATTATGCAGCAATTTTTCATCATCCGCCAATCGGGCCGGACCCCGATCCGGCCGACCTGACCGACCTGCACACGCGCCGCTGCGGCATACTTGCGCCCCATGACCCTGATCGCCCTGAACAAGCCGTTTGGCACCATGAGCCAGTTCTCGGAACACCCGACGCGGCCGACTTTGGCCTCCTGTGTGTCGGTGCCCGGCGTCTATCCGGCCGGCCGGCTCGATGCCGACAGCGAGGGCTTGCTGCTGCTGACTGACGATGGCGCGCTGCAGGCGCGCATCGCCGACCCGCGCCACAAGCTCGAGAAGACCTATCTGGCGCAGGTCGAAGGCATTCCCGACGCGGACGCCCTCGCCCGCCTGCGCGCCGGGGTCGATCTTGGGGACTTCATGACCCAGTCAGCGACGGTACGCGCCATCGAAGCACCCGACTGGCTGTGGCCGCGGCATCCGCCGGTGCGCTTTCGCGCCGCCATCCCGACCGCGTGGCTGGAGCTGAAGATCCGGGAAGGCAAGAACCGGCAGGTGCGGCGCATGACGGCGGCGGTGGGGTTTCCGACGCTGCGGCTGATCCGGGTGGCCATCGGCGCGCTCGACCTGCGCGCGCTCGGCCTCGCGCCCGGCGAAAGCTGCGAGGTGCCGCTCGCCGAGTCGGGTCTGCCGCTGGCCACTTCTGCGGGACGTCCGGCACCACCCTTGCGCGCTCATGTCTTCAAGACCAAACAGGCGAACGACACCAAGCGGCGCCTACGTTACAAAAAATAACAGATCGACCGTCAACGCTGCCAACAGCGGCCTCGTTCTTGTCGGGGACACGTCCAACCACGCGTCACCACTTTCCCGACTGCTTTTATCCTTCGAGGTAATACGCCATGAAAAAACTGATCGCTGCACTGGTTGTCGGCCTGTTCGCCACCGGCGCCTTCGCCCAGGCCGCTGCGCCTGCCGAGCCGGCCACGCCCGCGGCCGCGGCCGCGGCCACCAAGGAAGCCCCGAAGAAGACCGCCAAGAAGAAGGCCACCCACAAGAAGCACAGCAAGAAGAAGGAAACCGCTGCTGCCGCAGCCCCGGCCGCGTAACCAGGGCTGGCGCCACTGCCGGGCCGTGCGCCGGCATCAAAAAGAAGGGCAGGCCGCCACCAGGGCGCCTGCCTTTTTTGTTGGTGGCGGTTGCACCGCGCGCGGCGTGCCACGCGTGCACCCTGCGTTATGCTTGCGGCTGCCCCGACGCCGAGCCTTCCCGGACTGACCATCATGCCCCTGTTGTCGAAGACCCTGACCTCACGCTGCTGCTTCGTGATCGCCGCACTGGCAGTCGGCGCTGCCAACGCCCAGGGCGCGCTGCCGCTTGCGCCGCTGACCGCGGGCATGTATGCGATCCAGGCCGAAGTCGCGGCCACGCCGGCCGCGCGCGAGCAAGGCCTGATGTACCGGAAATCAATGGCGCCCAATGCCGGCATGCTGTTCGTGTTCGAGCAGAAGGCGGGTCACTGCTTCTGGATGCGCAATACCGAGTTGCCGCTGTCGATCGCGTTCCTGGCCGACGACGGCACCATCGTCAATATCGAAGACATGGCGCCGCGCACCGAAAACAACCATTGCCCGAAGGCAGCGATCCGCTATGCGCTGGAAATGAACCGGGGGTGGTTCGCGCAAAAGGGCATCAAGGCGGGCGCGAAGATCGGGGGATTGCCGCAGCCACGCTGACCGGCGGCCGCGCGCGGCGCCGGCAGGGCAGCCGGCCCGGGTGCCACTCAGTCGCGGAAGTTGTTGAAGTCCAGCGGTGCCTCGGACACATCCTTGCGCAGCATCGCGATCACGTTCTGCAGGTCGTCGCGCTTGGTGCCCGACACGCGTACCGTGTCGCCCTGGATGCTGGCCTGCACCTTGATCTTGCTGTCCTTGATCATGCGCACGATCTTCTTGGACAGGTCGCCGGTCACGCCCTTCTTGATGGTGATGACCTGCTTGACCTTGTCGCCGCTGATCTTCTCGGTCTTGCCATAATCCAGGAAGCGCACGTCGACATTGCGCTTGGCCATCTTGCTGATCAGCACGTCCTTGACCTGGTCCAGCTTGAAATCATCGTCGGCAAAGGCGGTCAGCTCGTTTTCCTTGTGCTCGACCCGGGCGTCGGAGCCCTTGAAATCGAAGCGCGTCGAGATTTCCTTGTTGGCCTGCTCGACGGCGTTCTTCACCTCGACCATATTCGCTTCGCACACTACGTCAAACGACGGCATTGCATTCTCCTTGTGATCCGTATGCCCGGAAGCCGGCCGCGCACGGCGCCTTCCGTATAATCCAGCCTACCTCGCAGTTCCGGGTCGCGCACACCAGCGGCGGCCGCGTCACCTTTCCCTTGCATGGCAGATTTCCACGAATTCTATCCCCTGCGTCGCCACAATACATTCGGATTCGATGCGCGCGCGCGCTTTGCGGTGCACGTGCGCAGCGAGACCGACCTGATCACGGCGCTGGCCGACCCGCGCACCGCAGGCTTGCCGCTGGTGGTGCTGGGTGGCGGCAGCAATGTCGTGCTGACCGGCGATCTCGACGCACTGGTGCTGCTGATGGAAATCCCCGGCTACCAGGTCGAAGCCCCCAGCGCAGGCGGCGATGCCTGGCTGGTCACCGTGGGCGCGGGCGAAAACTGGAGCGCGCTGGTCAACCGCACCATCGCCGACGGCATGCCGGGGCTGGAAAACCTGGCGCTGATCCCCGGCACCGCCGGTGCGGCGCCGATCCAGAACATCGGCGCCTACGGGGTGGAGTTGCGCGAGCGCTTCGCCGGCGTGCGCGCCTATGACCGGCACACCGGCACCTTCGTGTGGCTGGATCTGCAAGAGTGCGAATTCGGCTACCGCGACAGCCTGTTCAAGCGCGCCGGCGCGGGGCGCTACATCATTACCGCGGTCACGCTGCGCCTGCCGAAGGGATGGCAGCCGGTGCTGTCGTACGGCGAACTGGCGCGTGAACTGAATGGCCGGGCCGCGCCGGACGCGGCCTCCATCCGCGACGCCGTGGTCGCGATTCGCTCGCGCAAGCTGCCCGACCCCGCACTGCTGGGCAATGCCGGCAGCTTCTTCAAGAACCCGCTGGTCAGCGCCACGCAACGCGACGCCTTGCTGCAGGCGCATCCGGATCTGGTCAGCTATGCGCAGCCCGACGGCTCGTACAAGCTGGCGGCCGGCTGGCTAATCGACCGCTGCGGCTTCAAGGGCGTGAGCGACGGCCCCGTGGGCGTCTATGGCAAGCAGGCGCTGGTGCTGGTACACCACGGCGGCGGCACCGGTGCGATGCTGCTGGCGCTGGCCAACCGCATTGCCGACACCGTGCAGGCCCGCTACGGCGTGCGCATCGAGCCCGAACCGGTGGTGCTGTAAAGCTGACGGGCCAGCCGCGCCGGCCCGCCGAGGCTGTCACGCGAAGTGGCAGACGTAGTCCAGCGTTTCCTGCACCTCGATGTCGAAGCTGCTGTTGCCCGGCACGTTGAACTGCTGGCCGGCGCCGTAGGTCTGCCAGTCTTCCGAACCGGCCAGGCGCACGCGGCAGCTGCCAGCGTTGATTTCCATGATTTCGGGCGCGCCGGTGTTGAAGGTCAGCGATGCCGGAAAAATCACGCCCAGCGTCTTGCGAGTGCCGTCCGGAAACAGCACGGTGTGGCTCACGCACTTGCCGTCGAAATACAGATTGGCTTTCTTGACGACCGATACGTTGTCGAACTGGCTCACTTCCATCTCCTTGGGTGTCTTGCGAAAGACGTAAAAAGAGGGGCCGCAACGGCCCCTCTCCTGTTCACCCCGCGCGCGCTCAGTAGCGGCCGCAGAGCAGGTATTCCATCAGCGCCTTCTGCACGTGCAGGCGGTTCTCCGCCTCGTCCCAGACCACGCTCTTGGGCCCGTCGATCACGGCGGCCTCGACTTCCTCGCCGCGGTGCGCCGGCAGGCAATGCATGAAGAGCGCATCGGGCTCGGCGCGGTCCATCATCGCGGTGGTGACCATCCAGTCCTTGAAGGCGCGCTTGCGGGCGTCGTTCTCGGCCTCGAAGCCCATGCTGGTCCACACGTCGGTGGTGACCAGGCTGGCGCCCTGGCAGGCCGCGAGCGGGTCGTCGAAGACCTTGACCAGCCCGGAGGCGGAAGCCGGCACCATGGCCGGGTCCAGCTGATAGCCAGGGGGCGCCGAGAAATGGAAGGTGAAGCCCAGGCGCTCGGCGGCCTGGATCCAGGTGTACGCCATGTTGTTGGCGTCGCCGATCCACGCCACCGTCTTGCCGCGAATGCTGCCGCGCTGCTCGATATAGGTGAAGACGTCGGCCAGCACCTGGCACGGGTGGTATTCGTTGGTGAGGCCGTTGATCACCGGCACGCGCGAATGCGCGGCGAAGCGATCGATGATGTCCTGGCCGAAGGTGCGAATCATGATGATGTCGACCATGCGCGAGATCACCTGCGCCGCATCCTCGATCGGCTCGCCGCGGCCGAGCTGCGAGTCGCGCGTGTTCAGGAACACCGCGTGGCCGCCCAATTGGTGGATGCCGGCTTCGAACGACAGGCGCGTACGCGTGGAATTCTTTTCGAAGATCATGGCCAGCGTGCGGTCATGCAGCGGGTGCCAGGTTTCGTAGTTCTTGAACTTGGCCTTCAGGATCCGCGCGCGGTCCAGCAGGTACTCGTACTCGTCGGGAGTGAAGTCGCTGAACTGGAGGTAATGCTTGATCGGGGTTGAGCTCATAAAACAAAGAAGGCGGCTCGGTGGGGACACGCCGTCACGAACTGCTTTTGCAAACTGTTCATGATCGAAGCGCGTCGCGGAGCCGCCTTTCGCGTCGCATACGCAATTTAACTGCAAGGATCATAAGGGATTATTTCTGCTTTGGCGAGCCCGGATCAACCCGGTCGCAGCCTGCCGCACGGTTGCGCTGACAGCTTCCTGACAGGATTTCGCCCTTATGCGCAACTCTTATATAAGATATAATACTGGCTGATTCACGCGGGGCCCGGCATACCCATGCCAGTGCCCGCCGCCGGCATCAAAAGTGCCCCTGCAGGACACCGACGCCCCGCCTTCCGGCTGGAACCAGCGCGAACCAATCGCGTCCCGGCCGCGTCAAACGGGCGCCCCGTCCAGCGGGCTTACCGTCGAGTCATCCGCCTCACCCGCAGTGTCCAGCCTCATGAACCCCAACGTTCGCGAATACTTTATCCAAGGCATTACCAAGGAAGGCAAGACCTTCCGCCCGAGCGACTGGGCTGAACGACTGTGCGGCGTGATGGCGCAGTTCCGCCCCGAAGGCGACAGCGGCGACCCGCGCCTGACCTACTCGCCGTACGTGCGGCCGATCTTTGCCGGCAACGTCAAATGCGTGGTGGTGGACGTGCGCCTGCGTGACATCGAGCCCAAGGCGCTGGACTTTGTGCTGAACTTCGCCCGCGACAACAACCTCCAGCTGGTGGAAGCCTGCTCGCTCGAATAAGCGCGCCGGCGCGGCGCCGGAAAGCAAAAAAGCTCGTCGGATGACGAGCTTTTTTATTGGCGGCATGCCCGGGGGCACCCGCCTCTGCTGGGCCGCTCAAGCGGCCCGGGCAGCTATCAGGCAGCCATGGCCTTGATGGCGGCCGACAGGCGCGACTTGTGGCGTGCAGCCTTGTTCTTGTGCACGATCTTCTTGTCGGCGATGCTGTCGATCACGGTTTGCGAGTTCTTGAAGACCTCGGCGGCAGCGGCCTTGTCGCCGGCGTCGATGGCCTTGCGGACGGCCTTGACGGCGGTGCGCAGACGCGAACGCAGGCTGGAGTTGTGAGCGTTCTGGGCAACGGCCTGGCGGGCGCGCTTGCGGGCTTGTGCGGAATTTGCCATGTAAAAAATATCCTGAATTCAGATGCGTGCCGCGGGGGACACAACAATTAAGTCATATCGAGCGACCCGGGATGCACTGACACACGAATCCGGAACGCAACTGTCCTTGTGAATCGGCAATTATACACAGATGCCGGCGCATGTGACAAGACCGCTGGGACTTTGCCGGCGCAGGCCGGGCATCGGGGCGTGGTCCGTATAATAAGCGCCACATTGTGCCGGGCCACGTGGCGCGCCGGCAACTTTACTGCCCGGACCGCGTCTCAAAGAAGTCGCGGTGCCGACAGCACCGGCCCACCGTTCCCGCACCCGTCCGCATCTTGAACCTGCTCAAAGCGCTCGCCACCATCAGCAGCCTGACGATGCTCTCGCGCATCACCGGCCTGGTGCGCGAGATCCTGATCGCCCGCGCCTTCGGCGCGTCGGACATGACCGACGCGTTCAACGTGGCCTTCCGTATTCCCAACCTGCTGCGCCGCATTTTCGGCGAAGGCGCGTTCTCGCAAGCCTTCGTGCCGATCCTGGGTGAATACCACACCAAGCGCGGCGATGCCCCGACCAAGGCCCTGATCGACGCGGTGGCCACCGTGATGACCTGGGTGCTGATGGCCGTGTCGCTGCTCGGCGTGATCGGCGCGCCGCTGGTGATGACGGTGGTCGCCACGGGTTTTCGCGGGCAGGCCGATACCTATACCGCGGCCGTGTTCATGACGCGGGTGATGTTCCCGTATATCGGGCTGATCTCGCTGGTGGCGCTGGCCTCGGGCATCCTCAATACCTGGCGCAAGTTCGCGGTGCCGGCCTTTACGCCGGTACTGCTCAACCTGTGCCTGATCGTGGCGGCGCTGTTCGTCGGCCCCCATATGGAGCAGCCGATCTATGCGCAGGCCTGGGGCGTGCTGGTCGGCGGCGTGCTGCAGCTGGCGATCCAGGTGCCGGCGCTGCGGCGCCTGGGGGTGATGCCGCGCATCCGCTTCAACCTGCGCGCGGCCTGGTCGGACCCGGGCGTGCGCCGCATCCTGCGCCAGATGGGTCCGGCGCTGCTGGCGGTGTCGGTGGCGCAGATCAGCCAGATCATCAATACCAATATCGCCTCGCGGCTGGCGGCCGGCAGTGTTTCGTACCTGACCTATGCCGACCGGCTGATGGAATTCCCGACCGCGCTGCTGGGCGTCGCACTGGGGACGATCCTGCTGCCGAGCCTGTCCAGGGCCAACGCCTCGGGCGACCATGCCGAGTACTCGAGCCTGCTCGACTGGGGCCTGCGCCTGACCTTCCTGCTCGCCGTGCCGTGCGCGGTCGGGCTGTTCGTGTTCGGCGCGCCACTGACCGCGGTGCTGTTCAACTATGGCAAGTTCGACGCCCATGCAGTCGAGATGACGCGCCAGGCGCTGGTCTCGTATGGCGTCGGCCTGATGGGGCTGATTTCGATCAAGATCCTCGCGCCGGGCTTCTACGCGCGCCAGGACATCCGCACGCCGGTCAAGATCGCGCTGCTGGTGCTGGTGATCACGCAGGCCTGCAACGTGGCGTTCGTGCCGTGGATCGGTCATGCCGGGCTGGCGCTGTCGATCAGCGCCGGGGCCACGCTCAACGCGCTGCTGCTGTTCTTCGGCCTGCGCCGGCGCGGCCTGTACCGCCCGGCACCGGGCTGGTGGCTGTTCCTGGCGCAGCTGAGCGCGTCGGTGCTGCTGCTGTCCGGCATGCTGCTCTGGTTCGCGCGCAACTTCGACTGGATCGGCCTGGGCGCGACGCCGCTGCTGCGCATCGCGCTGCTGGCTTCGTGCCTGGTACTTGCAGCGGTGGTCTACTTCGGTACACTGTGGCTCATGGGACTGCGCTACTCTGCCTTCAGGCGCCGGGCCGGCTGATGGGTCAGCGGCAACTGCCATTGCCGGCTGAGCGCCTGGCATTGGTGACCCACGCTGCGCGCGGTGCCGGCGGCTGCACCGGGAAACCGACATGACATCCACCAAAGTCCTGGATTATTTCGCCAGCCTCGTGGCCGACGAAAACGGCATCCCGCTGACCGAAACCGCGCTCTCCATCGCGCAGGACGCCTATCCCGACCTGGACCTGCAGGGCGAGCTGGCGGCGCTGGACGTGCTGGCGCTGCGGCTGAAGCGCCGGATTGCCGAAGGTACCCCAGCGATCCAGCGGCTGCGGCTGCTGAACCATTTCTTCTATCGCGATCTCGGCTTCGGCGCCAACGCGAACGACTACTACGACCCCGACAACTCCTACCTGAACGTGGTGCTGCGCCAGCGCCGCGGCATCCCGATCTCGCTCGCGGTGCTGCATATGGAACTGGGCCAGCAGATCGGCCTGCCGCTCAAGGGGGTGTCGTTTCCCAACCATTTCCTGCTGCGCATGACGATCCCCGCCGGCGAAGTGATACTGGACCCGCTCACCGGCGAGACCCTGTCGAAGGAACAGTTGCAGGAAATGCTGGACCCGTACCTGGAGCGCGAGGGCATCAGCGATGCCAGCCAGGTGCCGCTGGGCCTGTTCCTGCGCGCGGCCAGCCACCGCGAGATCATCGCGCGCATGCTGCGCAACCTGAAGGCGATCTATCTGCAGGAATCGCGCTGGCAGCGGCTGCTGGCGGTGCAGAACCGGCTGGTGATCCTGCTGCCGGGTTCGATCGAGGAAGTGCGCGACCGGGGCCTGGCCTATGCCAACCTGGAGTGCTTCCGCCCCGCGCTGGCCGACCTGGAAGCCTATGTCCAGGCCCGCCCCGACGCCGCCGATATCGGCCAGATTCGCGAGCGCATGCCCGCGCTGCGGATGATGAGCCGCAGCCTCAGCTGAGGCGGCTCAATTCAGGCGGCTCAACGCTCGACGCGCGTGGGCCGGCGGCGGTTGCCGCGCACCAGCTTCCACAGCCCGCCCAGCACCAGCGGCACCACCGCCGCGCCGATGCCGGCCAGCACGATCAGGTTCAGGTACTGGCGGATGAACGGCAGGTTGCCGAAGAAGTAGCCGGCAAACACCAGGCCGACCACCCATGCCACGGCGCCGATCACGTTGAACATCTGGAAGCGCGCGAAGGTCATCTGCGACACCCCGGCGACGAACGGCGCGAAGGTACGCACGATCGGCACGAAGCGCGCCATCACCAGGGTCTTGCCGCCGTGCCGCTCATAGAAGTCATGGGTGCGGCGCAGGGCATCCTGGTCCAGGAAACGCCACTGGTGGTCGAATACCTTGGGCCCGATCCAGTTGCCCACCATGTAGTTGACGGTATTGCCGGAAATGGCGGCCACCAGCAGCAGGCCGATCAGCATCCATTCGTTCATGGCGCCGGTCGCGCAGAAGGCGCCGGCGATAAACAGCAGCGAGTCGCCCGGCAGGAACGGCAGCACCACCAGCCCGGTTTCGGCGAAAACGATCAGAAACAGGATGGCATAGACCCAGTGGCCGTACTGATCGATGACCGTGCCGAGGTATTTGTCGACATGCACCAGCATGTCGATGAGCTGCAAAGCGAGATCCAAGTCGTTCCCCGTGTGGTGATTTGACGGTTTCGTTCCATGCGGCGCCGGTGTCCGATCCACGCCGCCATTGGCTGAATCATACAAGAGCGGCCGCCCCTTTCCCCCACCTCGGCAACCCGTCTGCGTGGGGGAACGTCCACGTATAATCGCCGGATGCCAGCCTCCCCTTCCAGCACTGCCTTGCGCACCACCCAGCAGCCGCGCCCGATCCGGCCGCTGCCGGACCAGCTCATCAGCCAGATCGCCGCCGGCGAAGTGGTCGAACGGCCGGCGTCCGTGGTCAAGGAACTGCTGGAAAACGCGCTCGATGCCGGCGCCACGCAACTCGGCATCCGGCTGGAGGAAGGCGGCGTGCGGCGCATCGTCATCACTGACAACGGCTGCGGCATTCCCGCCGTCGAGCTGCCGGTGGCGCTGATGCGGCACGCCACCAGCAAGATCGCCTCGCTCGACGAACTCGAATCGGTGCTGACGCTCGGCTTCCGCGGCGAGGCGCTGGCCTCGATCGCCTCGGTGTCGCAGATGTCGCTGACCAGCCGCACCGCGGCCGATGCCCACGCCACCCAGGTCAGCGCCGATTCCGGTGCGGTGCAACCCGCTTCCGGCGGCATCGGCACCACGGTCGACGTGCAGCACCTCTACTTCAACACGCCGGCGCGCAGAAAGTTCCTCAAGGCCGAACAAACCGAGCTGGGCCACTGCCTGGAGATGGTCCGGCGCGTGGCGCTGGCCCGGCCGGACGTGACCATCTCGGTCCACCACAACGGCAAGCCGCTGGAGCACTGGAATGCCGGCGACGTCGCCACCCGCACGGCGCAGGTACTGGGCAACGATTTCGCCCGCGCCCGGCTGGCGCTGGACGAGCACGCCGACCCCCTGAGCCTGTACGGCTTTGCCGGACTGCCCACCGCCTCGCGCGGGCGGCCGGACCAGCAGTACTTCTTTGTCAACGGCCGCTTCGTGCGCGACAAGCTGCTCAACCATGCGGTGCGCAGCGCCTACCAGGACGTGCTGCACGGCGACCGCTTCCCGTCGTACGTGCTGTGCCTGGACCTGCCGCCGGAGATGGTCGACGTCAACGTGCACCCATCCAAGATCGAGGTCCGCTTCCGCGAATCGCGCGCCGTGCACCAGTTTGTCTACCACGCGGTGCAGCGCTGCCTGGCACGCCAGGCCGGCGCCAACGGCGACAGCCTGCATACCGATGCCGACGGCGAGATCACGCTGCCGCCGGGCACCGCGACCCCGGCGGCCGCAGCGCGGCCTGGCGCCGGCGGTCCGGGCCAGTGGATCAACTATTCCGCGGCCCGGCAGACCGAACTGGGCATCG
Organism: Cupriavidus sp. WGlv3; assembly: GCF_023952475.1. Classification (GTDB taxonomy): domain Bacteria; phylum Pseudomonadota; class Gammaproteobacteria; order Burkholderiales; family Burkholderiaceae; genus Cupriavidus; species Cupriavidus phytorum. The sequence continues at coordinate 63,526 of NZ_JALHRX010000003.1, read as the reverse complement.
CCCAGCCGCGCCAGGCCTACCTGGGCATGGTGCGCGAGGCGACCGCGCCGGCGCCACGCCCCTACGGCGCGCCCGCAACACCCTCCGGCGGCTGGGCCGGCGCGTCGGCGCAACCGCCGGCATGGCTGGCCGGGGTCGAGGCGGCGCGCGCCGGGGATCCGCCCGGCCTGCTGGACCGGCTGCCGCCGGCGTCGCCGCCCGACGAGACCGGCGCTCCTGACGAACACCCGCTCGGCTATGCCATCGCCCAGCTGCACGGCATCTACGTGCTGGCGCAGAATGCGCGCGGGCTGGTGCTGGTCGACATGCACGCGGCGCACGAGCGCATCCTCTACGAGCAGATCAAGGACGCACTGGACGCGCGCGAGCTGGCCGTGCAGCCGCTGCTGATCCCGGTGACGCTGCCGGCCAGCCCGGTCGAGATCGGCGTGGCCGAAGAACACCAGGAGACGCTGACGCTGCTGGGCTTCGATATCGCCCCGGTGTCGCCGACCACGCTGGCGGTGCGCGCGGTGCCGGCGCTGCTGCAGCAGGCCGATGCCGAGGCGCTGGCGCGCGACGTGCTGCGCGACCTGCACGCCTACGGCGGCTCGCGCGTGCTGGCCGAGCGCCGCAACGAGCTGCTCGCCACGCTGGCCTGCCACAGCGCGGTGCGCGCCAACCGCAAGCTCACGGTCGAGGAAATGAACGCACTGCTGCGCCAGATGGAGCAGACCGAGCGCGCCGACCAGTGCAACCACGGCCGGCCCACCTGGGTGCAGCTGACCGTGACCGAGCTCGACCGGCTGTTCCTGCGCGGGCAATAAGCGCGCTCGCATCTTCGATCCAGGGTTTTCGATGTCCGCCGTACTCCACGATTCCGCCTCGCACCCGCCCGTGGTCTGCCTGCTCGGTCCCACCGCGTCCGGCAAGACCGCCGCCGCGCTGGCGCTGGCGGCCGACGCGCCGGTGGAGATCATCAGCCTGGACTCGGCGCTGGTGTACCGCGAGATGGATATCGGCACCGCCAAGCCCACGCGCGACGAACTGGCCGCGGCGCCGCACCACCTGATCGACATCATCGACCCCGCCGACAGCTACTCGGCCGCGCAGTTCGTCGCCGATGCCGAGCGGCTGATCGCGCAGATCCGCGCGCGCGGCCATGTGCCGCTGATCGTCGGCGGCACCATGCTGTATTACAAGGCGCTGACGCAGGGACTCAACGACCTGCCGCAAGCCGATGCCGCGCTGCGCGCCGAGCTCGACCAGCTCGCCGCCGAACGCGGCTGGCCGGCGCTGCATGCGCTGCTGGCCGAGGTCGACCCGGTCACCGCGGCGCGGCTCGCGCCCAATGACGCGCAGCGCATCCAGCGCGCGCTGGAGATTTACCGTCTGTCCGGACAGCCGATGTCGGCGCTGCTGGCGCGCCAGGCCGAGGGCCGCACCTTTGCCGGCGCGGCCGACCAGCGCTACCGCGTGATCGCGCTGGAGCCGTCGGACCGGCTGACGCTGCATGACCGCATCGCCCGACGCTATGACGCCATGCTGGCGCACGGCTTTATCGAAGAGGTCGAGCGGCTGCGGGCGCGCGGCGACCTGCATCCGGGGCTGCCGTCGATCCGCTGCGTCGGCTACCGCCAGGTATGGGAATACCTGGACGGCGAGGCCGACTTCGCCACCATGCGCGAGCGCGGCATCGCCGCCACGCGTCAGCTGTGCAAGCGCCAGCTGACCTGGCTGCGCAGCACGCCCGAGCGGCTGGTGGTGGATTGCCTGGCGCCCGATTATGTCGACCAGGTGCGCAGGCTGGCGGACTTCGGACACTGATCCGGCGGCATGGCGGCTGGCATGGCGAGTGACGGACAGGCGATAATTACCGATCCCTGACCTCGCAAGGCCGACCCGCATGTCCAAGCCCACTTTCGCGCTGCGCCCCGCCACCGCCGCCGACAGCGACACCCTGTTCAACCTGATCCTGGCGCTGGCCGAATACGAAAAGCTGACCCATCTGGTCGAAGCCACGCCGCAGAAGATCGAGGCGGCGCTGTTCGGCGCCACGCCGCATGCCGAGGCCGTGCTGGTGGAAGTCGACACCGATGTCGACGGCAAGGCGGGCGGCGAGGCGGGCCGGAAGGCGGTCGGCTTTGCCCTCTTCTTCCACAACTTCTCGACTTTCCTGGCCAAGCCCGGTCTTTACCTGGAAGACCTGTATGTCGATCCGGCCTGGCGCGGGCACGGCCTGGGCAAGGCGCTGCTCAAGCATCTGGCCGCGCTCGCGGTCGAGCGCGGCTGCGGCCGCTTCGAATGGTCGGTGCTGGACTGGAACCAGCCGTCGATCGACTTCTACCGGGCCATGGGCGCCGACGTGCTGCCCGACTGGCGCATCTGCCGCGTGACCGGCGCCGCACTGGACCAGCTTGGCGCTGAATAAGACGGCAACCGGTCCACCGCCGGTGTTATACACTTGATGCCGAACCGCCATACAATGGCAGTATCAACTGTCTTTTTTCGGACCGCGCCAACCGCCATGCCACGCACCAAAGCCGAACCGCCCGCCAGCCCCGTCGACGGACTCCCTGAGACCGACGCGGACGGCGCGCGCGGCGCATCGGTCGAGGAAATCGCCGACCGCATCCTGACCGCGATCTGGGAGCACCGCCTGCCGCCTGGCACCAAGCTGGTCGAGGAAAAACTGGGCGGCGTGTTCGGGGTCAGCCGCACCAAGGTGCGGCTGGCCTTCGCCAAGCTGGCGCACGAGGGCGTGCTGACCGTCCATCCCAACCGCGGCACTTTCGTTTCCAGCCCGAGCGTGGCCGAAGCGCGCCAGGTGCTGCATTCGCGCCACCTGCTGGAACCGGCGCTGGTGCGCGACCTGGCCGGTGCGATCAGTGCGAAAGGCGTGCGCGCGCTGCGCGAAACCACGCGCCAGGAAGCGCAGGCGCGCGACAGCAACGACCGCCGCGCCATCATCCGGCTGTCGGGCGAGTTCCACTGCAAGCTCGCGGAAATGACCGGCAACCAGTACCTGGGCAAGTACATGCGCGAACTGTGCTCGCTGACCTGCCTGATCATCGCGCTGTATGACGCGCCGGGCGTGCCGTCGTGCCCGCACCACGAGCACGACGATATCGTCGATGCGCTGGAAGCCGGCGACGGCGAACGCGCCGCGCGGCTGATGAGCGAGCACCTCGGCCACGTCGAAAGCACGCTGCGCCTGGAGTTGCCCGCCGAAGAAAAGGTCGACCTGGAAGCGGTGTTCGCCGCGGTCTGAGCCGCGGCGTTACCTTGAAGGCAAGCCGCGGCGCGGCTTAGCGGTGCTCGATGCGCGCCGCCAGCGCCGCCGGCAAACCCAGCGTGGGCTTGGCATCGGGGCGGCGGAAGGTGCCCGCGGTGGCCTTGCGCGGCTGCAGCGCGACCAGCGCCTCGGCCTGCTTGACGGCGGCAGCCATCTGGTCGACCACCGGCACCGCAATGCGGTCGCGCACGCGCGCCGCCAGGCCGGCCAGCGGCGCACCGGCCAGGATCACCACGTCGGCCTCGTCCTCCACCACCGCGCGGTTGGCCAGTTCCACCAGCACGGCCTCCTTCTCTTCCTGCACATCCGATACCGAGGCAAAGCTGCCGTCGAGCATGCGGATCCCGGCCAGCCGGCCACGCAGGCCGTGCATGTCGACGCATTCCTCGTACCACGGCCCCAGCGCCCGCGCGAAGGTGACGATGGCAAAGCGCCGCCCCAGCATGCACGCCGACAGCATCGCGGCCTCGGCCATGCCCACCACCGGCAGGTCGAACAGCTCGCGCGCGCCCATCAGGCCGGGATCGCCGAAGGCGGCAATGACCGCCGCATCGAACTGGCCGTGGTGCTCGGCCAGCATTTCCAGCGCGATCGCACCGCCGATCTGCGCCTCGGCGCGGGTGGCGATATACGGCACGCCGCGGCTGGCGGTCAGCGGCACCAGCTCGGTGCCGGGCGCGGCGGCTTCGGTGGCCGCGGCCATCAGGCGCGCGGTGATGCCTTCGCTGGTGTTGGGATTCAGGACAAGGATTCGCATGTCAGGGATCAGGCAGGGTTGACTAGGGACGCCAGCAGGCTTTCAGCCAGCCGGGCGGCGGCGAGCACGTCGCGGTCGGCACCGCGCGGGCCGGCGATCTGCAGGCCCACCGGCAGGCCGTCGCGGCCGCTGCCGCAAGGCACCGAGATCGCCGGCGCCAGTGCATGGTTGAAGAAGGGGGTGAACACGGCGTGGGCGCGCGGCTCGACCGCGACGCCGCCGATACGCTCCGGCCCCAACCGGTCGTTGCGCCAGGCCACGCACGGTGTGGTGGGACACAGCAGCAGGTCATAGCGGGTAAAGAAGCCGGCCACGGCCAGCGCGATCTGGCGGCTGGCCTCGCGCGCGCGCGCCACCTCGGCGCCGGTCCACGCCAGGCCGCGCTCGATCTGGCGCGCGACGTCGGCGTCGAACACCTCCGGCTCGCGGCGCCAGGCGTCGCCATAGAGGTTGGCCAGGCCGACATGCTGCAGCGGCATCAGCGCGGCCTCGTCGGCGCCCTGCGGCCACGCCGGGTCGGCGCGTTCGATGCTCAGCCCCGCGGCCTGCAGGCGGGCCACGGCCTGGTCGAAGGCCTGGGCGACATCGTCGTCGACCGGCGTGTCGAGCCCCAGGCGCGGGCTGACCGCGATCTTCAGCGTATGCAGCGGCCACGCCGCGGCCAGCGCAAAGCCCAGCGTGTCGGGGTCGCGCGGATCGGCGCCGGCCAGCGCCTCGAACATCAGCTCGGCATCGGCGACGGTGCGGGTGATCGGCGCAATCACCTGGATGCCGTTGAAGGCATGGGCGAAGCCGACCGAATCCGGAATCGCGCCGTAGGAGGGCTTGAAGCCGACCACGCCGGCATGCGCGGGCGGACGCCGGCTGGAGCCGCCGCCATCGGTGCCCAGCGCCAGCGGCGCCATGCCGGCCGCCACCGCTACCGCGCAGCCGCCCGACGAGCCGCCCGCGGTCAGCGTGGCATCGAGCGGATGGCGCGTCAGGCCATAGACCTTGTTGGTGGTCAGCCCCTTGCAGGCGAACTCCGAGGTGTTGCCCATGCCGAGCACGATCGCGCCGGCGCGGCGCAGCCGTTCGACCGCGATCGCGTCGGCGGGCGCGATGAAATCACGGTACAGCTGCGAGCCCTGCGTCACGCGCCGGCCCTGGCTCCAGATCACGTCCTTGACGATCACCGGCACCCCCGCCAGCAGCGGGCGCTCGCCCTGCGCCAGGCGCGCGCGCAGTTGCGCCAGGTCGGCATCGACCAGCTCCTGGCGTTGTTCGAAGACGGCGTTGAGCTGGTCGTTGCGCGCCGCGATGCGCGCCTGGAAGGCCGCCGTTACCTCAGCGGGGTCGAGGCGCCCGGCGGCGACGCGGGCCGCGATGGTGGCGGCATCCAGGCGGTTGGTCAGTTCCATGTCTACAGTGTCGGTCAAAGTATCGATCGCGCAAGGCGGCGCTTACAGGCTGCCGCCCGAGGTGCGGTAGCGCGGCCGCGCCATTTCGGGCAGGCCGCACGGCAGGAACTCGCCGTGGCCGGCCTCGGCCATGACCTCGCCCTCGTGCGCCACCACCTTGCCGCGCACCAGCGTGGTCACCGGCCAGCCGGTCACGCGCAGGCCCTCGTACGGGGTGTAGTCGACGGCATGGTGCAATTCGGTATTGCGGATCGTCACTTCGCGCTGCGGGTCCCAGATCGCCAGGTCGGCATCGGCGCCGATGGCGATGGTGCCCTTGCGCGGATGCAGGCCATAGAGCTTGGCCGGGTTGGTCGAGGTCAGCGCGACGAACTGGTTGACCGAGATGCGGCCGCCCACCACGCCTGCCGAGAACAGCAGCGGCAGCCGCGTCTCGAGTCCGGGGATGCCGTTGGGGATGTACTGGAACGGGACTTCCTGGCCGCCGGGCTTCTTGCCCTGCGCGTCTTCGTAGCGGAACGGTGCATGGTCGGACGAGAAGATGGTGAAGAGGCCGTCGGCCAGGCCGTCCCAGATCACCTGCTGGTTGCTGCGGTCGCGCGGCGGCGGGCTGCACACGCACTTGGCGCCGTGGTAGCCGGGCTGGTCGAGGTCTTCGGCGGTCAGGAACAGGTACTGCGGGCAGGTCTCGGCAAAGATCTTCATGCCGCGGTTGCGCGCCCAGCGAATCTGCTCGACCGCTTCCTTGCCCGAGACATGGACGATCAGGATCGGCACGTCGACCAGCTCCGAAAAGGTGATGGCGCGGTGCGTGGCCTCGCGCTCGATCGCCATCGGCCGCGCCAGCGCATGGAACTTCGGCGCGGTATTGCCGGCCGCCTCGAGCTTGTCGGTCAGCCAGGCGATGCAGTCCGAGTTCTCGGCATGCACCATCACCAGCGCGCCTTCCTGGCGCGCCACCGACAGCACCTCGAGGATCTCGCGGTCGTTCAGCTTGAGGTCGTCGTAGGTCATGTAGACCTTGAACGACGAATAGCCTTCGCGGATCAGGCCCGGCAACTCGTCGTTCAGCACCGCCTCGGTCGGGTCGGCCACGATCAGGTGGAAGGCGTAGTCGACCACCGACTTGCCGCCGGCGCGGCGATGGTAGTCGGCCACCGCGGCGCGCAGCGAATGGCCCTTCTCCTGCGCGGCGAACGGGATCACGGTGGTGGTGCCGCCGCACGCCGCCGAGACCGAGCCGGTGCGGAAGTCGTCCGCCATGCGCAGGCCGTCCGGCATCGGCTGGTCCAGGTGGCAGTGCGCATCGACGCCGCCCGGCAGCACCAGCTTGCCACCGGCGTCGATGACCTGCGCGGCCTCGCCCAGGTCAAGGCCCAGCTGCATGATGCGGCCGCCGGCGATGCCGATATCGCATTGCATGGTGTCGCTGGCAGTCACCACGGTGCCGTTGCGGATGATGAGGTCGAACTGTTTCACGGTACGGTTTTGTTGTGAGGACAAGGAGAGCGGCCGCGTTTCAGCGGTCGGCGTCGGACAGGTGCATGCGCGCGGTTTCACGCGCCGCGAACGCTGCCACCGCGATCAGCGCGCACACCGCCGCCAGGTAGAGCGCCACCGGCATGGTGTTGCCGAAGCGGTCGAGCAGGCCCACGGCGATCAGCGGGGCCAGCGCGCCGCCGAACACGCCGGCGAACTGGAAGCCCAGCGAGGCGCCGGTCACGCGCACCCGGGTCGCGAACAGTTCCGGCAGGAACGACGCCAGCGGCGAGAACATGAACGACACCAGCACCATGCCGACGAACGAGGCCAGCATGATCAGCGCCGGGCTGCCGGTCTTGACCATGGCGAAGAACACGAACGCCCACACCGCGCCGCCGATGCCGCCGATCATCAGCACCGGGCGACGGCCGATGCGGTCCGCCAGCAGGCCGGCGATCGGGATGAACAGGATCTGCGCCAGCGCACCGAGCAGCACCGCATTGAGCGCGATGCTCTTGGGCAGGCCCAGCTTGGTCGGCACGAAGTACAGCAGGAACAGCGTGAACACGTAGAAGGCAATGTCGCCGCCCAGCCGTGCGCCGAACGCAATCAGCAGCTGCTTCTTGTAGTTGCGCAGCACTTCCATGATCGGCGCGCGCGCTTCGGCGTGCGATTCCTCCAGCTTCTCGAACATGCCGGATTCGCGCACGTTGGCGCGGATATAGAGCCCGACCCCGACCAGCAGCGCCGACAGCAGGAACGGCACGCGCCAACCCCAGCTGAGGAAGGCTTCTTCCGATACCTGCCAGGTCACCAGCGCGAAGATGCCGTTGGCCAGCAGCAGGCCGATCGGCGCCGCCAGCTGCACCAGGCTGCCGAGCATGCCGCGCCGTTTCCCTTCGGGATCGAGCTCATTGACCATGATCGCCGCCCCGCCCCACTCGCCGCCCAGCGCCAGGCCCTGCACCACGCGCAGCAGCACCAGCAGCAGCGGCGCCAGCGCGCCCGCCGCGGCATAGGTCGGCAACAGGCCGATGCCGAAGGTGGCCAGGCCCATCATCAGCAGCGTGATGATCAGGATCGACTTGCGGCCCATCTTGTCGCCGAAGTGGCCGAAGATCGCCGCCCCCAGCGGCCGCGCCACGAACGCCACGCCGTAGCTGGCAAAGGACAGCAGCGTCGCGGTCAGCGGATCGCTCTGCGGGAAGAACAGCTTGGGGAAGACCAGCGCGGCGGCCGATCCGTAGATGAAGTGGTCGTAGAACTCGAGCGTGGTGCCGGCCAGGCTGGCCCCGGCTACGCGCGCGACGGATTGCTTCTGGGCCGACGCGCCGCTCTTGCCGGCTGTGTCGAGGCTGACTGCTTGCATGGTGGATCCTCCAATGGTCCCTGGCCGGTCCGGTGCGCGCCGTTCGCTGGCTGCGCGCCGGGTTGTCTCCGACGAGGCATGCATGTGCCTCGCCTTTGCTCAGTACATTAGGCCATAACCCGCCATACAATCAAGCGAAATATTGTTTGTCAGAGATAGTGCATATGCATGCTGGATTTTGGTGCAATGCACTAATGCGGCATGGTTCGCAAAATGGCCTGCCTCGGCGCCACTGGCATGGGGTAAACACCTAGCAGGCGGCAGGGACAAAAAAAACGGCGCATGCCCGAAGGCATGCGCCGTTTTTTATTAGGGAACGCTGTGGTCGCGTCAGATCACGATGGTCTGGGCCTCGCCCTCGGCGCGCTCGCGGATCTCACCGATCTGCCATACGGCTTCGCCGGCGGCCTGCAGGTGGCGGATGGCGCGTTCGGCGTCTTCCTTGGCCACGATCACGACCATGCCGATGCCGCAGTTGAAGACACGGTGCATTTCGTCGTCGGCGACGCGGCCCTGTGCCTGCAGCCACTGGAACAGCGGCGGCAGCGTCCAGGCGTCGCGATGCAGCACCGCGGTGACATCCTGCGCCAGCACGCGCGGCACGTTCTCGGTCAGGCCGCCGCCGGTAATGTGGGCCATGCCCTTGACCGGAAGCGTCTCGATCAGCGACAGCAGCGGCTTCACGTAGATCCGCGTCGGCGCCATGATCGCGTCCTGCAGGCGCTGGCCGTGGAAGTCGGCGTTCAGGTCCGGCTTGGCTACTTCAATGATCTTGCGCACCAGCGAGTAGCCGTTGGAATGCGCGCCCGACGAAGCCAGGCCCAGCACCACGTCGCCCGGGGCGATGGTGCTGCCGTCGATGATCTTCTTCTTCTCGACCGCGCCGACGGCGAAGCCGGCCAGGTCGTATTCGCCGTCCGGGTACATGCTCGGCATTTCGGCGGTCTCGCCGCCGATCAGCGCGCAGCCGGCCAGTTCGCAACCGCGGGCGATGCCCTGGATCACGGTGGCGGCGGTGTCGACGTCGAGCTTGCCGCAGGCGAAGTAGTCGAGGAAGAACAGCGGCTCGGCGCCCTGCACCAGGATATCGTTGACGCTCATGGCGACCAGGTCCTGGCCGACGGTGTCATGGCGGTTCAGCTGGAACGCCAGCTTGAGCTTGGTACCTACGCCATCGGTGCCCGACACCAGCACCGGCTCCTGGAACTTCTTCGACAGCTCGAACAGCGCACCGAACCCGCCGATGCCCGCCATCACGCCCTCGCGCATGGTGCGCTTGGCGAACGGCTTGATGCGGTCGACCAGCGCGTCGCCGGCATCGATGTCAACACCGGCGTCGCGGTAGGAAAGGCCGGCCTGGCCGTCGGTCGGGGATGCGCTCATGGGAACCTGCTTGTCCTGGAGGAAATAAAGTGAGGAATTCGGCGCTCGGGCCACCGTCGCTTCCGTCGCGTGGCATCGGAAGGCGGGCGCGAGTCCAGTAGAATCGCAATTTTAACGGATAGAGGCCCCCCGCTTCCAGTTTCCGGCGAGATCGCGCCGCAAACCGCGCTGCCGCCCTCCTGCAACCCTTGATGAATGCCCCGCTGTTGAACCAAGAGGCCAAGCGCATCCTGCTGTGGATCGTCGTGGCCGTGGCGCTGTTCGCCGCCATCATCGCGCTGGCGCCGGTGCTGACCCCGTTCCTGTTCGCATTCATCTTCGCCTATATCCTGAACCCCGGCGTCGACTGGCTGCAGCGGCGCCGCGTGCCGCGCGCGATCGGCGTGACGCTGATGATCCTGCTGCTGACGGTGGTCTGCGTGATGCTGGTGCTGCTGCTGATCGCGGTGCTCCAGCGCGAGATCCCGCAGGTGCGCGAGCAGTTGCCGATCCTGCTGAAAAAGCTCAACTCGGTGGTGTCGCCGCGGCTGGCCGAGTTCGGCGTGCGCGTGCGCTTCGACTTCCCCGGCCTGCGCAACATGATGTCGGACCGCTTCGCCGCCAGCCCGGAAGACCTGCTGGTGGTGCTGCTGAACTACGTCAAGATGTCGGGTTCGGCGCTGATCGCGGTGGCGGGCATCGTCTTCATCGTGCCGATCGTCATGTTCTACCTGATGATGGACTGGCACATGGTGATGCGCCGCATCGAGGGCGTGGTGCCGCGCCGCTGGGTGCCCAAGGTGCGCGAGCTGACCAACGAGACCGACGCGCTGCTGTCGCAGTACCTGCGCGGCCAGATCCTGGTGATGGTGATCCTGGCGGCGATCTATTCGATCGGGCTGACCATCGCCGGCTTCGATATCGGCGTGCCGGTCGGGGTCTTCACCGGGCTGGCGGTGTTTATCCCGTATATTGGCTTCGGCGTCGGACTGGTGATGGCGATCCTGGCCGCGCTGCTGCAGTTCGGCAACTGGTACGGGCTGGCCGCGGTGGCGGTGGTCTACGGCTTCGGCCAGTTCATCGAGAGCTTCTACCTGACCCCAAGACTGGTGGGCGAGCGCATCGGCCTGCACCCGCTGGTGGTGATCTTCGCGCTGCTCGCCTTCGGCCAGTTGTTCGGCTTCTTCGGCGTGCTGCTGGCGCTGCCGACCTGCGCCGTGCTGCTGGTGGGGGCGCGCCAGCTGCGGCGGGTTTACCTGTCCAGCGATCTCTATCGAAAATAACGGCTGCTGCCCCTGTCCGCTACCCGCTATCCGCTATCCGCTCCACGAATCTAGCCGAAGTTAGCCATAAGCCATGTCCCCGCGTCCCAAGCAACTGTCGCTCGAGCTGGGCAGCCCGCCGCCTTCGACCTTCGAGAATTTCGTGGTGGCGTCCAACCGCGAGGCGGTGCAGCGGCTGCGCGAACTGCCGCCCGCGCTGGCGCAGGAGCACGCCAGCGACCGCCTGATCTACCTGTGGGGCGAGGTCGGCTGCGGCCGCACCCACCTGCTGCATGCGGTATGCGAGGCCGGGCCGCAACACGGCATCCGCTGCCGCTACCTGAGCCCGCATCACCCGCTGTCCGACTTCCTGTTCGACCCGTGGTGCCAGCTCTACACCGTCGATGACGTCGAGCTGCTCGACGAGGCGCGCCAGATCGCGGTGTTCTCGCTCTACAACGAGGTGCGCGCGCACGGGCGCACCGCGCTGGTGGTGGCGGGCGGCCTGGCGCCGCGCGCGATGCCGGTGCGCGAAGACCTGCGTACCCGACTGGGCTGGGGCCTGGTGTACCAGGTCGCGCCCTTGTCCGACGACGACAAGAAGGCCGCCGTGCTGCATGCGGCACGCGAGCGCGGCCTGCAGCTGTCACCCGAGATCACGCACTGGCTGGTGACGCGGCATTACCGCGACATGCCCAGCCTGATGGCGCTGCTGGACGCGCTCGACACCTATTCGCTCGAGCGCAAGCGGCCGGTCACGCTGCCGCTGCTGCGCGAGATGTTCGCCGAATTCCGGGATTAGGCGACGGCCCCGGCACCGCATGCTCCCCTCCCCCCATCCTGCCTTCAGGTAAAATCGCCGCCCATGAATCTGGCACTCTTTGACCTCGACCACACCCTGATCCCGACCGACAGCGACCATGAATGGGGCCGCTTCCTGGTCCGCCTGGGCGTCGTCGACGAGGTAATCTACCGGCAGAAGAACGACGAGTTCTACGGCCACTACAAGGCCGGCACGCTCGATATCCAGGCCTTTCTGCGCTTTGCGCTGGCGCCGCTGGCGGCCAACCCGCGCGACCGGCTCGATGCCATGCGGGTGCGCTTCATGCACGAGGTGATCGACCCGGTGATCACGCCGCAGGCGCGCGCGCTGGTCTACAAGCACCTCGAGGCCGGCGACCTGTGCGCCGTGGTCACCGCCACCAACAGCTTCGTCACCGCGCCGATCGCCGCGGCCTTCGGCATCAAGCATCTGATCGCGACCGAACCGGCCACCGTCGATGGCAAGCCCGAGAGCCAGTTCACCGGCGAGGTCTTCGGCGTGCCCAGCTTCCGCGAAGGCAAGATCACCCGCGTCGAATCCTGGCTCAAGGCCCAGGGCGCGGGCTGGGACAACTTCGAGACCACCACCTTCTACAGCGACTCGGCCAACGACCTGCCCCTGCTGGAAAAGGTCTCCGAGCCGATCGCCACCAACCCGGACGATCGCCTGCGCCACCACGCCGCCGCGGCCGGCTGGCGCATCATGGATCTGTTCTGACGTGATCAAGAAGCTCATTACCCGGCTGCTGGGCAAACCCGGCCCCAAGCAGCGCCGTACCGGCCGCGCCCATACGCCGCGCATCGTCAACGTCGACGAGCACCGGATCGACCCCACGCTGCTGTCGCGCAATGCCGTCAAGGTCACCTCGACGCTGCAGCAGGCCGGCTACCAGGCCTATATCGTCGGCGGCGCCGTGCGCGACCTGCTGCTCGGCATCAAGCCCAAGGACTTCGACGTCGCCACCAACGCCACGCCCGAGCAGGTGCAGTCGCTGTTCCGGCGCTCGCGCATCATCGGCCGCCGCTTCCAGATCGTGCACGTGACCTTCTACGGCGGGCGCGAGCAGGAGATCATCGAGGTCTCGACCTTCCGCGCGCTGGTCGACGCCATCGCCAGCGAGACCCTGCCCGAAGGCCGGCGCCTGAAGCGCGCCGAGCTCGACAGCAAGACCCATGCGATCGATGCCTCGGGCCGGGTGCTGCGCGACAACGTGTGGGGCTCACAGGCCGAAGACGCGGAACGCCGCGACTTCACCATCAACGCGATGTACTACGACCCGGCCGCGCAGACCGTGCATGACTACCATCACGGCATGGAAGACATCCGCGCGCGCCTGCTGCGCATGATCGGCGACCCGGCCACGCGCTACCGCGAAGACCCGGTGCGGATGCTGCGCGTGGTGCGCTTCGCCGCCAAGACCGGCTTCGACATCGACGAGGCCACGCGCCTGCCGATCGCCGGCCTGGCCGAGCTGATCCACAACGTGCCGAGCGCGCGCCTGTTCGACGAGATGCTCAAGCTGCTGATGTCCGGCCACGCCTGGGCCTCGCTGCAGGAACTGCGCAAGGCGGGCCTGCACAAGGGCCTGCTGCCGCTGCTGGACGTGGCGCTGGAGCAGCCCATGGGCCAGCGCTTCGTGCAGCTGGCGCTGGACAACACCGACCGCCGCGTGCAGGCCGGCAAGCCGGTGTCGCCGGGCTTCCTGTTTGCCGCGCTGCTGTGGCACCACGTGCTGCAGCGCTGGAACAAGCTGCGCGACGAGGGCGAGCACGCCATCGCCGCGCTCAACACGGCCATGGACACGGTGCTGGAAAAGCAGACCGGCCAGCTCGCGATCCAGCGCCGCTTCGTCACCGACATGCGTGATATCTGGGGCATGCAGCCGCGCTTCGAGAAGCGCGTGGGCCGCATGCCGTTCCGGCTGCTGGAGTCGCCGCGCTTCCGCGCCGGCTACGATTTCCTGGTGCTGCGCTGCCAGTCCGGCGAGATGCCGGAAGAGCTGGCCGGCTGGTGGAACGACTTCCAGAACGCCGAGCCGCATGAGCGCGAAGACCTGATCGACGCCGTGCGCGGCGCGCGCGGCCAGGGTGGCGGCCAAGGTAGCGCCCAGGGTGCGGAAGGCGAAGGCCCGGCGCGCAAGAAGCGCCGCCGGCGCAGTCCGCGGAAATCGGATAAAGTTTCTTCCCGGAGCGACTCGGACGCGGGCGAGGCAGCACATGCCGGCCCCGGCCAGCCGGAGGAAACGTAAATGACTCTCGCCTTCATCGGCATCGGCGCAAATCTTGGCGATGCCCGCCAGGCCATCAAGGACGCCATCGTGTGCCTGGCCCAGCAGGTCGGCATCACGGTGCTGGCGCGTTCCTCGCTCTATCGCACCGCGCCGGTCGATGCCGGCGGCGACGACTACTACAACGCGGTGGTCAAGGTGCAGACCTCGTTCACCGCATCGCAGCTGCTGCGCATCTGCCACCACATCGAGGACCAGTTCGGCCGCGAGCGCCCGTTCCGCAATGCGCCGCGCACGCTCGACCTGGACCTGCTGCTGTTCGGCGACGAACAGCATGACCACGAGCACCTGACCGTGCCGCACCCACGCCTGACCGAGCGCGCCTTCACGCTGGTGCCGCTGCTGGAGCTGGACGCCGCGCTGGCGATCCCGGGGCGCGGCCGCGCGGCCGACTACCTGGCCGGCGTGGGCGCGCAGCGCATCGAGAAGGTTTCCACCTGCAAGTGCCTGCGCATGCAGGCCGCCGCCGGCGAACCTGGCAATGGCGGCACGCCCGGCTAAGCCCGCCCGGCGGCGCCCGCGGCGCTGCCATCCCCCTCACTGACGCCCGGAGCGCCATGCTCGATCACCTGCGCCGCATTGTCGTCGAAGGCCCCGTCGGATCGGGCAAGACCTCGCTGGCGCAGCGCCTGGCGCGCACGCTGCAGGCGCAGGAACTGCCCGACCACGCCCGCCGCAGCCCCTTCCTCGAGCCGTTCTACCGCGACCCCGCGCGCCATGCGCTGGCGCTGCAGCTGTGGTGCCTGACCCAGCGCGCGGTGCAGCTGCAGCAGTGGCAGGCGGGCGTCGCCTCGGGCCAGCGCATGGTCAGCAACTTCCTGATCGCCAAAGACCGCCTGCATGCCGCGCTGACCCTGTCCGGGGATGAACTGGCGCTGTACGACGCCATTGCCGGGCGGCTGGCGCTGCCGTCGCAGCGCGCCGACCTGGTGATCGTGCTGCAGGCGACGCCGTCGCTGCTGCGCGAGCGCATCGTGCGCCGCGGCGAGCCCGGCGAGGCCGGCATCGACGAACACTACCTGCAGCGCCTGGCCGGCGCCTATGGCGAACTGTTCCACCGCTACGACGACGCCCCGGTGCTGGTGGTCGACACCGCCCACTTCAATCCGGTGGACAATGACGACGATTTCCGTACACTACTGTCGCGCATCGAAAACATGCGCGGCCGCAAGGCCTTTCTCAATCTCGCCGCGCCCTGACAGGCTCCCTCGCCTGCCAGACACAACACAATAACGACGGCTGTCGTTGCCGTGCGGGCAGCCCTCCCGGCACCGGCAAGGCCGTCCTACACGGGCACTGCCATGAGCTACCTCCTCGATCCCTCCCGCAAGACCATCACGATTCCCAAACTGCAGGCGATGCGTGACGCCGGCGAGAAAATCGCCATGCTGACCGCGTACGACTCCAGCTTCGCCGCGCTGCTCGACTATTGCGGCGTCGAGATGATCCTGGTGGGCGACTCGCTGGGCAATGTGATGCAGGGCCAGCAGACCACGCTGCCGGTCACGCTGGAACAGATGGCCTACCACACCGAATGCGCGGCACGCGGCAACCAGACCGCGCTGCTGCTGACCGACCTGCCGTTCGGCACCTATCCGACCCCGGAAGCCGCGTTCGCCAGCGCCGTCACGCTGATGAAAGCCGGCGCGCAGATGGTCAAGCTCGAAGGCGGCGACTGGCTGGCGCCGATCGTGAAATTCCTGGTCGAGCGCAGCATCCCGGTGTGCGCGCATATCGGCCTGACGCCGCAGTCGGTGCACGCGCTGGGTGGCTTCAAGGTGCAGGGCAAGACCGATGCCGGCGCGGCCCAGCTCAAGCGCGACGCGCTGGCGCTGCAGGCCGCCGGGGCCCAGGTGGTGCTGATGGAGGCGGTGCCCGCCGCGCTGGCCGGCGAGATCACGCAGTCGCTGGCGGTGCCCACCATCGGCATCGGCGCCGGCGCCGACTGCACGGGCCAGGTGCTGGTGCTGCAGGACATGCTCAACATCTACCCCGGCCGCAAGGCCAAGTTCGTGCGCAACTTCATGGACGGCCAGCCGTCGATCGAGGCCGCGGTGCGCGCCTATGTGGCCGCCGTCAAGGACGGCAGCTTCCCCGCCGTCGAGCACACCTTCTCCGCCTGACGCGGTGGAGATCGGCAGCGCCACCGCCGACGCCTTCCGCCTGCTGGCGAGCGGCGACGCCGGCCTGTGGTTCATCGTCTGGACCTCGCTGGTGGTGGCGGTGCTGGGGCTGGCCATCGCCACCGTGCCGGCCATCGCCGCGGCCTGGCTGATCGCCACGCGGCAGTTCCCGGGCCGGCGCGCGGTGGTGGTGGTGGCGCAGGCCTTCCTGTCGTTCCCGACCGTGCTGGTCGGGCTGATCCTCTACCTGCTGCTGACGCGCCAGGGGCCGCTGGGCAGCCTGCACCTGCTGTTCACCCCGGCCGGCATGGTGCTGGGGCAGGCCGTGATCGGCTTTCCGGTGGTGCTGGCGTTTGCGCTGTCGACGCTGCAGGGGGCCGACGTGCGCCTGCGCGAGACCGCCTGGGTGCTCGGCGCCGGCCGCTGGCGCACCTTCGTCACGGTGCTGCGCGAACTTCGCTTCGGCCTGATGGCGGCGGTGGTCGCCGGCTTTGGCCGGGTCATTGCCGAAGTGGGCTCGGCGCTGATGATCGGCGGCAATATCGAAGGCTCGACCCGCACCATCACCACGGCCATCGCGCTGGAAACCAGCAAGGGCGAATTCGCGCAGGGCATTGCGCTGGGCCTGGTGCTGGTGGCGCTGGCGCTGCTGGTCAATATCGGCATGGCCTGGCTGCAGGGTGCCGGGGGCTTTCGCCGATGACACCGACTGTTGCCGCCGTCCATGGCCCGCTGCTGACCGTGCGCGGGCTGGCGCGCAGCATCGGCCTGCGCAAGCTGTTTGCGATCGACACGCTGGTGATCCCGCGCGCCACCGCGATCGTGATGACCGGCATGAACGGCGCCGGCAAGACCACGCTGCTGCGCATGCTGGCGGGGCTCGAGCCCGCGCCCGGCGCGGTCGCGCACTGGACCGATGCGCAGGGCCACGCCCACAGCGCGGCGCTGACGCCGCTGCCGCCCGCGCTGCGCCGGCGCATTGCCTACCTGCACCAGCATCCCTACCTGTTCCGCACCTCGGTGCGCGAGAACATCGCCTACGGCCTGCGCGCGCGCGGCCTGCCGCGCCATGACATCGACCTTCGCGTGGGCGAGGCGCTGGGCTGGGCCGGGGTCTCGCACCTCCAGGACACCGCGCCCGAATACCTGTCCGGCGGCGAGATCCAGCGCGTCGCGCTGGCGCGCGCCAAGGTGCTGGAGCCGGAGTTGCTGCTGCTCGACGAACCCACTTCAAGCCTGGACGGCCATGCGCGCGAGCAGGTGATTGCGCTGGTCGGCGACCTCGCCGCCGAAGGCCGCACCGTGGTGATGATCTGCCACGACCGCGAGCTGATCAACCTGCCCGGCGTGGTGCGCTGGAAACTGGGCGACGGCGTGCTCGACACCCACCACCCGTAGCCATCGCGCTAGGCCATCCACTTCGCCGGCATCACGCCGCGCAAGGCGTTGACCAGCACGATGGCCTCGGCGCGCGCCAGCATCGCGCGCGTGACCACCGCTTCTTCGATCGGCTCGCCCGGCGCGCCCAGCGCCGCGCCGCCCGCCTCCAGCACCACCGCCCGCATCACGCCCGGCAGGATGTCGGCCGACAGCGGCGGCGTCAGCCAGCGGCCGTCGAGTCGTACGAACACGGAACTGCGCCCGCCCTCGAGCAGTTCGCCGCGCGTGTTGAAGAACAGCCGGTCGAAGCCGCCGGCGCGCTCGGCGGCCTGCCAGCCGGCATCGAAGACCGCGCGCGCACTGGTCTTGTGGCGGCGCAGGGGATCGGCAAGCGGCAGCGGGTCCGGCGCGAGGTCGACACCGACCGGTCCCGCCGGCAGCGGTGCCAGCGCGCCGCTGGCAAACGCCAGCGCGCCGGCCTTGTCCACGCTGAGGCGCAGGCGCCAGCTGCCGGCCCCGAGCTGTGCCGCCTGCGCGGCCACCGCGTCGCGCGCGGCCTCGGCGTCGAAGGCGAAGCCGAACTCCCGCGCCGAGGCCCCGATGCGCGCCAGGTGCCGCGCCAGGTGCGGGCACGCGCCGTCTTGCACGCGCACGGTCTCGAACAGCGCGAAGCCTGGATCGTGCCGGGTCAGGAAGCGCGCCTTCCAGCCGCATTCGGCGAATTCCTCCGCCGCCACGCTGTCATGGACGATGCCGCCACCCACGCCCATCTCGCCGGTGCGCAGCGCGCTGGCCGCGGGCGGCGCCAGCACCAGCGTGCGGATCGCCACCGACAGCGCGAACGGACCGGCCATGGCCGCGCCGGACGGCGCCTCGATCCAGCCGATCGCGCCGGTGTAGAGCCCGCGCGGCGCGCGCTCGAGCTCGGTGATGATTTCCATGGTGCGCCGCTTGGGCGCGCCGGTGATCGAGCCGCACGGGAACAGCGCCGCCATCAGCGCGCCGAAGCCGGTGCCTGGCCGCGCCGTCGCGGTCACGGTCGAGGTCATCTGCAGCACCGCGCCGAACGGCTGCACCGCGAAGCGCTCCGGCACCGCCACGCTGCCCGGCTGCGCGATGCGGCCCAGGTCGTTGCGCAGCAGGTCGACGATCATCACGTTCTCGGCCCGGTTCTTGGCATCGGCGGCCAGCGCGGCGGCGGCCTGCGCATCGCGCGCGGCATCGCCGGCGCGCGGCGCGGTGCCCTTCATCGGCCGGGTCAGCAGATGGCCCTGACCATCGTGGCGCACGAACAGCTCGGGCGACAGCGACAGCACCATGGCGTCATCCGGCAGCCGCGCCAGCACGCCATAAGGCACCGGCTGCGAGGCGCGCAGCGCCGCGTACAGCGCCACCGGATCGCCGAAGGCTTCGCAGCGCAGACGGTGGGTGTAGTTGACCTGGTAGGTGTCGCCGGCTTCGATCCACTGGTGGATGCGCGCGATGGCGTCGTCGAAGGCAGCGCGCGAAGTATCGGAAGCGATATCCATCAGGCCCGCCGGCTTCGCCTCCGCATGGGACCGCAGCCACGTCGCCACCGCCGCGGCATCGAGCCGTTGCAGCGCGCGGAACCACAGCAGGCGCAGCGCGCCGTCGTGGAACGGCATGGCGTTGCCGGTATGCACCGGGGCATCGACCAGCGCACCGCCGAATTCGTAGGGGGCGAACAGGGTGGCGTGCCAGCCCTGGCGCCAGCCGTCGGCGAGCATGGCGTCGAGCCGGGCGATGTCGCAGCCGGCGGGCAGCAGGTCTTCGTGGACGAAGCCGGTGTAGAAGCGGGATGCGGGTTGCCCGGCGGGTGCGGTGGCGTCGTCGAGCAGGACGAAGACGTCATCGCCGCCCGCTTGCGTGCCCCCCTCTCCCGCTTGCGGGAGAGGGGCTGGGGGTGAGGGGGGGCGCTGGATGCTTGCTACCACGGGAGATCGTCAGGGAAAACAGGATTGCCGGCATACCGACAGGGCGCAGGCATGCATTATCGCGCGGCGCAGGCATGGTGGCGATGGACGCGCCGGCCCTCTCCCCCGGCCCCTCCCCCGCAAGCGGGAGAGGGGAGCAAACCCGTGGTGCGCCGGCGTCATGCGCCAAAAACAAAACCGGCCACGCTCGCACGTGGCCGGTTCCATACCGCATCGCCGGATCAGCTGAAGAAGCTCTTCACCTTGTCCAGCCACGAGGTTTCCTGCGGGCTGTGGCGCGAGCCGCCCTCATGCACCGAGCGGTCGAACTGGCGCAGCATTTCCTTCTGCGCCTCGGTCAGCTTGACCGGCGTCTCGACGTTCACATGCACGTAGAGGTCGCCCGGATAGCCGGAGCGCACGCCCTTGATGCCCTTGCCGCGCAGCCGGAAAGTCTTGCCCGACTGGGTGGCCTCGGGCACCGGGAAGGTGGCCTTGCCGCTCAGCGTGGGTACTTCCAGGTCGCCGCCCAGCGCCGCGGTGGCGAACGAGATCGGCATCTGGCAGTGCAGGTCGTCGCCGTCGCGCTCGAACACCGCGTGCTGCTTGATGTGGACTTCCACATACAGGTCGCCCGGAGGGCCGCCGTTGATGCCCGGCTCGCCGTTGCCGGACGAACGGATGCGCATGCCTTCGTCGATGCCGGCCGGGATCTTCACTTCCAGCGTCTTCTGCGACTTGAGCTTGCCCTGGCCGTGGCACTTGGTGCAGGGCTTGGGGATGAACTTGCCGCTGCCGTGGCACTTCGGGCAGGTCTGCTGCATGGTGAAGAAGCCCTGCGACACCCGCACCTGGCCGGCGCCGTGGCAGGTCGGGCAGGTTTCCACGCTCGAGCCGGGCTCGGCGCCGTTGCCGTGGCAGTGGTCGCAGTCGTCCCAGTGCGGCACGCGGATCTGCGCCTCGTGGCCGTGCGCGGCCTGCTCCAGCGAGATCTCCATGCTGTAGCGCAGGTCGGCGCCGCGGTAGGCCTGCGGGCCGCCGCCGCCGCGCCGGCCGCCGCCGCCCTGGCCGAAGATATCGCCGAAGATATCGCCGAAGGCCTCGGCGAAGCCGCCGTAGCCCTGCGCGCCGCCGAAGCCGCCCGCCATGTTCGGGTCCACGCCGGCATGGCCGTACTGGTCATACGCGGCCTTCTTCTCCGGGTCGGAAAGCATCTCGTAGGCCTCCTTGGCCTCCTTGAATTTTTCCTCGGATTCCTTGCTGTCCGGATTGCGGTCCGGGTGGTATTTCATCGCGAGCTTGCGATAAGCCTTCTTGACTTCGTCTTCGCTCGCGTTCTTGCCTACCCCGAGCACTTCGTAATAGTCACGTTTTGCCATGGTGGCTCATTACCTCATTGGCCGGCGGGTGCAAGCGGCACGGGCCGGCGAATAGCAAAAAAGCCGAGCGCGGCATCCGACGGCGGTTTCCCGCAGGTCTGATGGCCGTCGCCCGGCGTCGGGGCGGGAGCGGCGCCGGCCAGTGCCTGCACCGCCGCCCGCGTATCCCGATTACTTCTTGTCGCTGACTTCCTTGAATTCGGCGTCCACAACGTTGTCGTCCTGCGGCTGGGCCTGCTGCTGGCCACCGGCAGCACCCGCGGCACCGGCCGCGGCGCCTTCGCCGGCCTTGGCCTGCATGTCGGCGTAGACCTTCTCGCCCAGCTTCTGGCTGACTTCGGACAGCGCGTTGACCTTGGCGTCGATCTCGGTCTTGTCGCCGCCGCGTGCGGCGTCTTCCAGTTCCTTGATCGCGGCCTCGATCTTTTCCTTCTCGCCCGCGTCCAGCTTGTCGCCGTACTCGGTCAGCGCCTTCTTGGTCGAGTGGATCAGCGCGTCGGCCTGGTTGCGGGCATCAGCCAGCTCGCGGGCCTTCTTGTCTTCCTCGGCGTTGGCCTCGGCATCCTTGACCATGCGCTGGATCTCGTCTTCCGACAGGCCCGAGTTGGCCTTGATAGTGATCCGGTTTTCCTTGCCGCTGGCCTTGTCCTTGGCGCCCACGTGCAGGATGCCGTTGGCGTCGATGTCGAACGAGACCTCGATCTGCGGTGTGCCGCGCGGTGCCGGCGGAATGCCCTCGAGGTTGAACTCGCCCAGCAGCTTGTTGCCGGTGGCCATCTCGCGCTCGCCCTGGTACACCTTGATGGTCACGGCCGGCTGGTTGTCGTCGGCGGTCGAGAACACCTGCGCATGCTTGGTCGGGATGGTGGTGTTCTTGGTGATCATCTTGGTCATCACGCCGCCCAGGGTCTCGATCCCCAGCGACAGCGGCGTCACGTCCAGCAGCAGCACGTCCTTGCGGTCGCCCGACAGCACCGAGCCCTGGATCGCGGCACCGACGGCCACGGCTTCGTCCGGGTTCACGTCCTTGCGCGCTTCCTTGCCGAAGAACTCCTTGACCTGCTCCTGCACCTTGGGCATGCGGGTCATGCCGCCGACCAGGATCACGTCGTCGATGTCGCTGACCTTGACGCCCGCATCCTTGATCGCGGTGCGGCACGGCTCGATGGTGCGCGTGATCAGCTCTTCGACCAGCGATTCCAGCTTGGCGCGGGTCATCTTCAGGTTCAGGTGCTTCGGACCCGAGGCATCGGCCGTGATGTACGGCAGGTTGATCTCGGTCTGCTGCGAGCTCGACAGTTCGATCTTGGCCTTTTCGGCGGCTTCCTTCAGGCGCTGCAGCGCGAGCACGTCCTTGGACAGGTCGACGCCCTGGTCCTTCTTGAACTCGCCGATGATGTAGTCGATGATGCGCTGGTCGAAGTCTTCCCCGCCCAGGAAGGTGTCGCCATTGGTCGACAGCACTTCGAACTGCTTCTCGCCGTCAACGTCCGCGATCTCGATGATCGAGATGTCGAAGGTGCCGCCGCCGAGGTCATACACGGCGATCTTGCGGTCGCCCTTCTCGTTCTTGTCCAGGCCGAAAGCCAGCGCGGCCGCGGTCGGCTCGTTGATGATGCGCTTGACGTCCAGGCCGGCGATGCGGCCGGCGTCCTTGGTCGCCTGGCGCTGCGAGTCGTTGAAGTAGGCGGGCACGGTGATCACGGCTTCGGTCACCGGCTCGCCGAGGTAGTCCTCGGCAGTCTTCTTCATCTTGCGCAGCACTTCGGCCGAGACCTGCGGCGGCGCCAGCTTCTGGTCGCGCACCGACACCCATGCGTCGCCGTTGTCGGCCTTGACGATGGCGTACGGCATCAGGCCGATGTCCTTCTGGACTTCCTTCTCTTCGAACTTGCGGCCGATCAGGCGCTTGACCGCGTACAGGGTGTTGCGCGGATTGGTGACGGCCTGGCGCTTGGCCGGCGCGCCCACCAGGATCTCGCCGTCTTCCATGTAGGCGATGATCGACGGGGTGGTGCGGGCACCCTCGGAATTCTCGATGACCTTGGGCGTGTTGCCTTCCAGGATCGCGACGCAGCTATTGGTGGTACCGAGGTCGATACCGATGATCTTACCCATTATTCTCTCCTCTTGAGCCGGCGCTATCCGCGCGGCTGCAATTCAACCTGAGGCCGAAATGTGGCCGTCCGGGGGCTTTTCAAGGGCAGAACCGGCAAATCCGAGTAATTTTCTCGGTTTCTGCCCTCATTCAACGGCAGGCGCTGCCGCGGCTTGAGCCGGCAGCGCTGGCAGGCCGCATTATGTGGCTTTTGAATTACTTGCCCGCGGCATCGCGATCGCGCTGCCACAAAACGTCGGAGCCGCCGCCCACCCGGTTCAGCACCCGCGCCAGCACGAACATCAGGTCCGAGAGCCGGTTCAGGTACTGGCGCGGCGCCTCGTTCAGCGCCTCGGCCGCGCCCAGCGCCACCAGCGCGCGCTCGGCGCGCCGGCACACGGTGCGGCACACATGGGCCTGCGCCGCGGCGCGACTGCCGCCGGGCAGGATGAACTCGGCCAGGCGCGGCAGGTTGGCGTTGTAGTCGGCCAGCCAGGTGTCGAG
Source organism: Cupriavidus sp. WGlv3 (assembly GCF_023952475.1). Classification (GTDB taxonomy): domain Bacteria; phylum Pseudomonadota; class Gammaproteobacteria; order Burkholderiales; family Burkholderiaceae; genus Cupriavidus; species Cupriavidus phytorum. The sequence goes on along the minus strand of NZ_JALHRX010000003.1, from coordinate 40,092 downwards.
CTGCGCCACCTGCTCGGGCTTGAGCAGCGTGTAGCCCGGGATGGAAAGCTCGCCGCCCAGGTCGAACAGGTCGTGCTGGATATGCAGCAGCGCGGCGCGCACGTCGGCGGGCAGGTCTTCGGTCAGCAGCACGCCGACGTGGCAGTTCAGTTCATCGACGTCGCCGATCGCGGCGATGCGCAGGCTGTCCTTGCCGGTGCGGCTTCCGTCGCCCAGGCCGGTGGTGCCGGCGTCGCCGGTGCGGGTGGCGATCTTCGACAGGCGGTTGCCCATGCCGGTCTCCTTGTCAGCGGTTTGTCGTTGGGAAATGGCGCATTATCGCGCCAGAGCCCGTGACTTAGCCATGCGGAGCGCATCCACCGGCTGCGGCTTGCGCGGCCATGCGCTTGTGCGGCTATCGGCCGCGCGCTGGCCGCCGGAAGGTGCACCAGCCGCCGCGCGGCGTAGAATGCAGTTATTCGTTTATTCGATAACCGGGTCGCGCCCCAGCCTGCCGCCGGCACCTTCGGCGGCCTCGCCGTCCATGAGGCCGCACCGACCCGCCGGAGACCCGCATGAACCACCCCACGCCGTCCCCCTCCTTCGCCCGTCGTCCGCTGTCGCCCGCCATCGCCGACGCCCTCGCGGCACGCTTCGGCGAGCGCTTCACCACCTCCGCCGGCGTGCGCGCGCACCATGGCCGCGACGAGTCGCCGTTCCCGCCGGCGCTGCCCGATGCGGTGGTGTTTGCTCACAGCACCGAGGAAGTGGCCGAGGTCGCGCGCCTGTGCAACCAGCATGGCGTGCCGCTGATCCCGTACGGCGCGGGCTCGTCGCTGGAAGGCCACCTGCTGGCGGTGGCCGGCGGCATCAGCCTGGACCTGTCGCAGATGAACCGGGTGCTGGCGGTGCAGCCCGAGGACCTGACCGTGACCGTGCAGCCCGGCGTCACGCGCAAGCAGCTGAACCAGGAGATCAAGGACACCGGCCTGTTCTTCCCGATCGACCCCGGTGCCGACGCGTCGCTGGGCGGCATGTGCGCCACGCGCGCGTCGGGGACCAACGCGGTGCGCTACGGCACCATGCGCGAGAACGTGCTGGCACTGACGGTGGTGACCGCCGACGGCCGCGTGATCCGCACCGGCACGCAGGCGCGCAAGTCGTCGGCCGGTTATGACCTGACCCGGCTCTTCATCGGCAGCGAAGGCACGCTCGGCATCATCACCGAGGTCACGGTGCGGCTGTACCCGCAGCCCGAGGCGATCTCCGCCGCGGTGTGCGCCTTCCCCAGCATGGGCAGCGCGGTGCAGGCGGTGATCCAGACCATCCAGCTGGGGGTGCCGGTGGCGCGCGTGGAATTCGTCGATGCGCTGGCGATCCGCGCCATCAACCGCCACGACAACCTGGTCCTGCCCGAGACCCCGCACCTGTTCTTCGAATTCCACGGCACCGAGGCCGGCGTGCGCGAGCAGGCCGAGACCGTGCAGCAGATCACCGCCGAATTCGGCGGCCAGGGCTTCGAGTGGGCCACGCGTCCGGAAGACCGCAGCCGGCTGTGGAATGCGCGCCATACCGCGTACTTTGCGATGCTGCAGCTCAAGCCGGGCTGCAAGTCGGTCACCACCGACGTGTGCGTGCCGATCTCGCGCCTGGCCGACTGCGTCACCGAGACCGAGAAGGACCTGAACGCCTCGGCGCTGCCCTGCCCCATCGTCGGCCATGTCGGCGACGGCAACTTCCACGTGGCGATCCTGGTCGACCCCGACAAGCCCGAGGAAATGGCCGAGGCCGAGGCCATCAACCAGCGCATCGTCGAACGCGCGCTGGCGATGGGCGGCACCTGCACCGGCGAGCACGGCGTGGGCCTGCACAAGCAGCGCTTCCTGGTGGACGAGCACGGCGAGGACGCGCTCGACCTGATGCGCGCGATCAAGGACGCACTGGATCCCAACCATATCCTGAACCCGGGCAAGATCTTCAGCGCCACGCGCGGCGCCGCGCAGTAAAGCTTGCGACCGGATGGCCTCCATGTTCAACCGCGTCCCGCCGCTGCACCTGCTGATCGCGTTCGAGGCCGCCGCGCGCCTGGGCAGCTTCGCGCGCGCGGCCGAGGAGCTGTCGGTGACGCCCAGCGCGGTCTCGCACCGGATCAAGAACCTCGAGGAGCTGTGGGGCGAAGACCTGTTCGTGCGCGCCAATGCCGCGCTGCGGCTGACCGCCGCCGGCACGCGCTACCTGCGCAACGTGCAGGACGCGCTCAAGTCGCTCAACGAGCTGGCCCGGCCCGAGTACAACAAGATGCGCACGCGCCTGCGCGTGGCGATCCCGCCCACCTTCGGGCGCCAGCACCTGGTGCCGCGCCTGCCCGAGTTCGGCGCGCTCTATCCGCATATCGACCTCGAGCTGCACCTGGCGATTCCTTTCCTCGACGTCAAGGCCGAGGACACCGATGTCGAGATCCGCTACGGCACCGGCCGCTACCCCGACCTGAAGACCACCAAGCTGCTGGTGGAGCCGGTGTTCCCGGCGTGCGGACGCGAATACTACGAGCGCGTCAACGGCCGCGCCATCACCCGGCCCGAGCACCTGCACGGCCTGGTGCTGCTGCGCAGCCCGCTGGAGCCGTGGAAGCCGTGGTTCGAGACCGCCGGGCTGGACTGGCCCGAGCCGCAGACCGGCCCGCAGTTCAACGACATCGGGCTGATGCTGGAGGCGATCGCCTCCAACCAGGGCGTGGCGCTGGTGCGCCAGCGCATGGCGCGCCACTGGCTGTCGCTGGGGCAGATGGTGCGGCTGCTCGATGTGGAATCGGTATCGCCGCACGGCTACTACATCGTCGAGCGCGAACAGGCGCCGCTCAAGCCCGAGGCGCGCTATTTCGTCGACTGGCTGCTGAGCCTGGACTGGTAGGAGACTGCGCCAATGGAAATCCGCCTGCTGACCCCCGACGATGCCGCCGCCTTCCACTCGCTGCGGCTGCAGGGACTGGCCGAAGCCCCCGAAGCCTTTGCCGCCAGCCTCGAAGAAGAACAGAACCTGGCGCCGGAGGCGGTGGCGCAACGCCTTGCGCCGAGCGCGGACAAGGCCATCTTCGGCGCCTTCGAGGCCGGTCCCGGCGGCATTGCGCTGGCCGGCATGGTTGGCGTGATGCGCGAGCCCCGGCGCAAGCACTGGCACAAGGCCTCGATCTTCGGCATGTACGTGGCGCCGGCCTGGCGCGCGCGCCAGCTCGGCCGCGCGCTGATGCTGCGCGCGCTGCAGCAGGCCGCCGCCATGCCGGGCGTGCGTCAGGTCACGCTGTGCGTCAATGCCGGCAGCGCGGGCGCGGTGCGCTTGTATGAATCGCTCGGCTTCGAGCGCTTCGGGCTCGAGCCCGATGCGTTGTACGTCGCGCCGCACTTCCACGACAAGCTCGACATGGTGCTGCGGCTGCCGGCCGCCCCGGCGCGGCCGGATCTCTGAAGGCGGCCCCCGCCTGTCCCGCCTTACCGCTGGCCGGCCGCCGGTGCTACGCTGAAACCGGCGCCCGTGCCCGCCGGGCATGATGAGCATTTTTGATCGGCCCGGCATGCCGAATTCACGTCCGGCGTGGTGCCTGCGCCAGGTGGCCTGCGCTATAGTCACCCGTCCCCCGCGGCCGGCTGGCCGGCAAGCGAGCGCCACAGGCCGCCGCCCGGGAGACCCCACAGGAGTCGTTCATGAATGCCCCGCACGAAGCCCAAACCCTCGCTCCCGGCGCCGCCGACAGTTCGGCCACGGTCGCTGCCGACGGCCGCCGCGACGCGCTGCTGGCCGGCCTGGCGCAGATCCTGCCCGACGCCGCGGTGCTGTGGAAGCCGGAAGATACCGTGCCCTATGAATGCGACGGCCTGGCCGCGTACCGCCAGGTGCCGATGGCAGTGGCGCTGCCCGACACCGAGGAGCAGGTCTGCGCCATTCTGCGGCTGTGCCACCAGCTGGGGGTGCCGGTGGTGCCGCGCGGCGCCGGCACCAGCCTGTCGGGCGGCGCCATGCCGATCGCCGAGGGCCTGGTGCTGTCGCTGGCCAAGTTCAAGCGCATCCTGTCGGTCGACCCGTATTCGCGCACCGCGGTGGTCCAGCCCGGCGTGCGCAACCTGGCCATCTCGGACGCCGCTGCGCCGCACAACCTGTACTACGCGCCCGACCCGTCGTCGCAGATCGCCTGCACCATCGGCGGCAACGTCAGCGAGAACTCCGGCGGCGTGCACTGCCTGAAGTACGGCCTGACCGTGCACAACGTGCTGCGCGTGCGCGCGGTGACGATGTCGGGCGAGGTGGTGGTGTTCGGCTCCGAGGCCCCCGACGCGCCCGGGCTGGACCTGCTGGCCGTGCTGATCGGCTCCGAAGGCATGCTGGCGGTGGTCACCGAGGTCACAGTGCGTCTGATCCCCAAGCCGCAGCTGGCGCAGGTGATCATGGCCTGCTTCGACGATGTCGAGAAAGGCGGCAACGCGGTCGCCGACGTGATCGCCGCGGGCATCATCCCGGCCGGGCTGGAGATGATGGACAAGCCCGCCACCGCCGCGGTCGAGCAGTTCGTGCATGCGGGCTATGACCTCGATGCCGCCGCGATCCTGCTGTGCGAGTCCGACGGCACCCCCGAGGAAGTGGCCGAGGAAATCGAGCGCATGAGCGCGGTGCTGACGGCATCGGGCTGCACCCGCATCGTGGTCTCGCAGAACGAGGCCGAACGGCTGCGCTTCTGGAGCGGCCGCAAGAACGCCTTCCCGGCGGCGGGCCGGATCTCGCCGGATTATTACTGCATGGACGGCACCATCCCGCGCAAGCACATCGGCACGCTGCTCAAGCGCATCGAGGCCATGGAAGTGAAGTATGGCCTGCGCTGCATCAACGTGTTCCATGCCGGCGACGGCAACATGCACCCGCTGGTGCTGTTCGACGGCGGCGACCAGGACGAGTGGCACCGCGCCGAGCTGTTCGGCGCCGACATCCTGGAAACCTGCGTCGAGCTGGGCGGCACCGTCACCGGCGAGCACGGCGTCGGCGTGGAGAAGCTCAACTCCATGTGCGTGCAGTTCTCGACCGCGGAGCGCGATGCCTTCTTCGGCGTCAAGGCCGCCTTCGACCCGGCGCGGCTGCTGAACCCCGACAAGGCCATCCCCACGCTGGCGCGCTGCGCCGAATACGGCAAGATGCACGTCAAGAAGGGCCTGTTGCCGCATCCCGAGCTGCCGCGCTTCTGAGCCAAGCCATGCGAGAAAATCCCCGCCGGCGCCAGCACCAGGAAGCCGTGGTGCGCCAGCGCCTGGGCCAGCCCGAGGCCGGCTGGCGCCAGCGCTGGTACACCATCATCTTCGAGGCCGATACGCGCGAAGGGCGCATCTTCGATGTCGCGCTGCTGATCGCCATCGTCGCCAGCGTGATGATCGTGATGCTCGACAGCCTGCCCGCGTTGAACCAGCGCCTCGGCGGGGCATTCACGGCGCTGGAATGGATGTTCACGCTGCTGTTTACGGCCGAGTACGCCATGCGCCTGCTGGTGGTGCGACGGCCGTGGCGCTATGCGCTGAGCTTCTACGGCATCATCGACTTCATCTCGATCATGCCGACCTGGCTGGCGTTCTTCGTGCCGGAACTGCATTTCCTGATCGACGTGCGCCTGCTGCGGCTGTTGCGCGTGTTCCGGATCCTGAAGCTGACGGTGTACTTCGAGGAAGCCGAGATCCTGTACCGCGCGCTGGTCAACAGCCGCCGCAAGATCTTCGTGTTCCTGGCCGCGGTGTTCATCATCACCGTGATCCTCGGCACCGTGATGTACGTGGTCGAGGGCCCGGAGCACGGCTTCCACAGTATCCCGGTCAGCATGTACTGGGCGGTGGTGACGCTGACCACCACCGGCTTCGGCGACATGGTGCCGAAGACACCGCTGGGGCAGTTCATCACCTCGCTGACGATCCTGCTGGGCTACGGCATCATCGCCTTTCCCACCGGCATCGTCGGCGCCGAGCTGGCCGCCAGCATCATGAAGCGGCCGCTGACCACGCGCACCTGCACCCATTGCCTGACCGAGGGGCACGAGCCCGACGCGCAGTATTGCAAGCACTGCGGCAGCCAGCTGCCGGCCTATCAGAACGACCGGCCTGAAGTCCCGGGCGGCCGCGACGGCGCGACCTGACCCAGAGCGGCGCCAGAAACTCCTCCCTACTCGCACGACTATGCAAGCCACCCTCGACGCCTTCCGCGACGCCGTCAGGCAAGCCACCGAAACCCGCACCGCGCTGCGGCTGCGCGGCGGCGGCAGCAAGGACTTCTACGGCCAGCCGCCGCAAGGCCAGCTGCTGGACACGCGCGCCTACACCGGCATCGTCGACTACGACCCGGCCGAACTCGTGATCACCGCGCGCTGCGGCACGCCGCTGGCCGAGATCGAAGCCGCGCTGGCGGAGAAGCGCCAGATCCTGGCATTCGAGCCGCCCCACTTCGCGCTGCCAGGCCAGTCCAGCGTGGCGACGCTGGGCGGTGCCGTCGCCGCCGGGCTGTCGGGCCCGCGCCGGCAGGCGGTGGGCGCGCTGCGCGACTTCGTGCTGGGCGCGCAACTGATGGACGGCCGCGGCGAGGTGATGGACTTCGGCGGCCAGGTGATGAAGAACGTCGCGGGTTATGACGTGTCGCGGCTGCTGGCGGGCTCGCTCGGCACGCTGGGGCTGATCCTGCAGGTCTCGGTCAAGGTGCTGCCGGCGCCGTTCGACGAGGCCACGCTGCGCTTCGAGATGGCGCAGGCCGAAGCCATCCGGCAACTGAACCAGTGGGGCGGGCAGCCGCTGCCGCTGGCGTCTTCGGTGTGGCATGCGGGCGTGCTGCACGTGCGCCTGTCCGGCGCCGGCGCCGCGGTGCGCGCGGCCTGCGCCAGGCTCGGCGGCGAGCGCCTGGACCCGGCGTCGGCTACCGCGCTGTGGCAAGCGCTGCGCGAGCAGACCCACCCGTTCTTCGCCCCGGCGCATGCCGGCCGCGCGCTGTGGCGGCTGGCGGTGCCCACCGTGGCTGCGCCGCTGGCGCTGCCGGGCGAGCAGCTGGTCGAATGGGGCGGCGGCCAGCGCTGGTGGCTGCCCGAAGAGGGCTCGGCCAAGGCCGACGCCGAAAGCGTGCGCGCGGTGGCCCAGGCCGCCGGCGGCCATGCCACGCTGTTTCGCCATGGCGACAAGTCGATGGGCGTGTTCACGCCGCTGGCGTCGCCGCTGGCCGCGATCCATCGGCGCCTGAAAGAATCCTTCGACCCCGCCGGCATCTTCAATCCGCAGCGCATGTACCCCGGGCTCTGAGCCCGCGAAACAAGACATCCAGGCACTACACCCCACATCATGCAAACGACCCTGGCCGATTTTCTCCGCGACACGCCCGAAGGCGAGGAAGCCAAATCCATCGTCGGCAAATGCGTGCATTGCGGCTTTTGCACCGCCACCTGCCCCACCTACCAGCTGCTCGGCGATGAACTGGACGGGCCGCGCGGGCGCATCTACCTGATGAAGCAGGTGCTCGAAGGCCATGCCATCACCGAAAGCACGCGCCTGCACCTGGACCGCTGCCTGACCTGCCGCAACTGCGAATCGACCTGCCCCTCCGGCGTGCGCTACGGCCGCCTGGTCGACATCGGCCGCCAGCTGGTCGACGACAAGCTCGAGGCCGAAGGTGTGCGGCGTCCCGCCAGCCAGCGCATCGCGCGCTGGGCGCTGCGCGAGGGGCTGACGCGGCCGGCATTGTTCGGCACGGCGCTGCGCCTGGGCCAGATGGTGCGCCCGCTGCTGCCGGGCACGCTGCGCGCTAAGGTGCCGCCGCTGTCGGCCAGCGCCGCGCCCGGCGCGTGGCCGCGCAACACCCATGCGCGCAAGATGCTGTTGCTCGACGGTTGCGTGCAGCCGGCAATGTCGCCCAACATCAATGCCGCCACCGCGCGCGTGTTCGACCGTGTCGGCGTACAACTGGTAGTGGCGCGCGAAGCCGGCTGCTGCGGCGCAATCCGCTTCCACACTGGCGACCACGACGGCGGCCTCGACAATATGCGCCGCAATATCGACGCCTGGTGGCCGCATGTCGAAGCCGGCGCCGAAGCCATCGTGATGACGGCGTCGGGCTGCGGCGCGATGGTCAAGGACTACGGCCACCTGCTGCGCAACGATCCCGCCTATGCCGAGCGCGCGCGCCGCATCTCGGCGCTGACGCGCGACCTGTCCGAGATCCTGCCGGACTTTGCCGACGACCTGCATGCCGCCGCCGGCGCGGTGCCGCGCGACGGGCGGCGCGTGGCCTACCACCCGCCGTGCACGCTGCAGCACGGCCAGCAGATCCGCGGCAAAGTCGAAGCGCTCTTGACCGGCCTCGGCGTGGAAGTCAAACTCTGCGCTGACAGCCACCTGTGCTGCGGCTCGGCGGGCACTTACTCGGTGCTGCAGCCGGAACTGTCCCAGCGCCTGCGCGACGACAAGCTCGCCAAACTGCAGGCGACGCAGCCCGAAGCCATCGTCTCGGCCAATATCGGCTGCATCTCGCACCTGCAGGGCGGCACCGATACCCCGGTCATGCACTGGATCGAACTGGTCGACCGGATGCTGGGATAACCCCCCGGCCGTGGTTGTCTCCCTTCTCCCGCTTGCGGGAGAGGGGGCAATGCACAACCACGTCCGCCCCCATGCTACAGACCTTTGCCATCCTGTTGGTTTTCCAGTCCGTCGGCGAGGTGATCAGCTACGCGCTGACCCTGCCCGTGCCCGGCCCCGTGCTCGGCATGATCCTGCTGTTCGGCTGGCTCGTCTTCGACGACCGGCTGCTGCCCGTGATCCAGGGCACCACCACCGAGCTGCTCAAGCACCTGTCGCTGCTGTTCGTGCCGGCCGGCGTCGGCATCATGGTCCACGCCAACCGCATCGAGGGCGAGTGGATGCCGATCCTGGTCGCACTGGTGGTGTCCACCTGGCTGGCCATCGCCACCACCGCGGTGGTCACGCGCATGCTGATGCGCAAGCGTTCCGGCACGCCCGACGCGCCGCCCGCCGACGCCAGGGGGGAACAGGCATGATGACGCCGCGCCTGAACGAGATCTGGGTCTACCTTGCCACCAGCCCGCTGGTGGGCCTGACCGCGACCCTGCTGGCCTATGTGTTCGCCTTCCGCATCTATGAGAAATCGCGCTTCTCGCCGCTGGCCAACCCGGTGATGATCGCGGTGGCGCTGCTGGTCACGGTGCTGACCGTCACCGGCACGCCCTACAAGACCTACTTCGACGGCGCGCAGTTCGTGCATTTCCTGCTGGGCCCGGCGACGGTGGCGCTGGCGGTGCCGCTGTACCTGCAGCTGCCCAAGCTGCGCACCCATGTGTTCCCGCTGCTGGCGGGACTGGTGGCGGGTTCGGTGGTGGCGGTGGTGGCGGCGGTCGGCATTGCCTGGCTGCTCGGCGCCTCGCCCGAGACGGTGCGCTCGCTCGCGCCCAAGTCGGTGACGATCCCGATCGCCATGGGCGTGGCCGAGAAGATCGGCGGGCTGCCGTCGCTGACGGCGGTGCTGGTGATGGGCACCGGTATCATCGGCGCGGTCAGCGCGACCATGCTGCTGAACCTGCTGCGCATCCGCGACTACAGCGTGCGCGGCTTTGCCACCGGCGTGGCGGCGCACGGCATCGGCACCGCGCGCGCGTTCCAGGTCAACCAGGAAGCCGGCGCCTTCGCCGCGCTCGGCATGGGCCTGAACGGCGTGCTGACCGCGATCCTGGTGCCGGTGATGGCGGCGTGGATGCCGCACTGATCTCCGGTCCCTGACACCCTCCTGACAGCACGCTGTCAGCAGCCCCCGCGCATGATGCGAGCTCCTCTCTCCCCTACCTATGGAACCCAGGAGCCCATCATGAGCCAACGTCTGATCAACTGGCTGGAAATCCCCGTCGTCGACATGCCCCGCGCCATCGGCTTCTACGAGCAGGTCTTCGAGGTCCGGCTGCGCCGCGAAACCATGAGCCAGGTCGACATGGCCGTGTTCCCGCACCCCGATCCCGGCGGCGCGCTGGTCGCCGGCGAAGGCTACCGGCCCAGCAACTACTACGGCACGGTGCCGTACCTGCACGCACCGGAACTCGATGCGCTGCTGGCGCGCGCCACGCGCGCCGGCGGCAAGACCGTGTTCGGGCCGCTGCGCCTGCCGGGCGAGATCGGCCGCATCGCGCATATCACCGACAGCGAGGGCAACCGCATCGGCCTGCACGAGCCGGTGGCCGGATGACCGCCATGGGCCACGCTGACCGATGAGCCGCCGCGCCGACCGCCTGTTCCAGATCGTGCAGGTGCTGCGCGGCCGCCGCCTGACCACGGCGGCGCTGCTGGCGCAGCGGCTCGGGGTCTCGGAACGCACCGTCTACCGTGATATCCAGGCGCTGTCGCTGTCAGGCGTGCCGGTCGAGGGCGAGGCCGGCATCGGCTACCGGCTGCGCGCCGACTTCGACGTTCCGCCGCTGATGTTCACCGCCATGGAAGTGGAAGCGCTGGTCGCCGGCCTGCGGCTGCTGAAGGCCTGGGGCGGCGGCGCGCTGGCTGCCGCGGCCGATCCCGCGCTGGAGAAGCTGATGGCCGCGCTGCCGCCGCCGCGCCGGCTGGCGGCGCAGCAGAGCCGCGTGTTCGCGCCCGAGTACGTCAACCAGGCGCATGTGCGCGAGGCCTTCGACGTGGTGCATGGCGCGCTGGGCGCGCACAAGCTGCTGCAGCTCGACTACTGCGACGTGCAGCAGCGCATCACCGAACGCGTGGTGATGCCGCTGGGCCTGTTCTTCTGGGGCAATGCCTGGCTGCTGGCGACGTGGTGCACCACGCGCGAGGACTACCGCAGCTTCCGGCTCGACCGCTGCCGCGCCATCCGCATGCTCGACGACCATTTCCACGAGACCCCGGAGCGCTCGCTCAACGGTTTCCTGCGCGCAGTGCGCGCCGGCGGCGGCTGAGGCTCAGGCCGCCGGGTCGGACAGCAGCCGCTCGATATCGGCGCGCAGCTCTTCCGGCTTGGTGGTCGGCGCATAGCGCTTGAACACGGTGCCGTCGCGGCGCAGCAGGAACTTGGTGAAATTCCACTTGATGCCCTGGGTACCGAGCACGCCACGCTTTTCGGTGGTCAGCCACTGGTACAGCGGATGGGCGTCGGGGCCGTTGACGTCGATCTTGGCGAACATCGGGAAGCGCACCGCGAAACGCGTCTCGCAGAACTGGCCGATCTGCTGCGCATCGCCCGGCTCCTGCTTGCCGAACTGGTTGCACGGAAAGCCCAGCACCTCCAGGCCGCGCCCGTGGTACTCGTCATAGAGCTTCTGCAGGCCCTCGTACTGCGGGGTAAAGCCGCATTCGCTGGCGGTATTGACCACCAGCATCACCTTGCCCTGGAACTGCGACAGCGGCACCGGCTGGCCGGCGAGCGAGTTGGCTTCAAACTGGTAGACATTGCTCATGGCAGACTCCTGTAGATAGCCAAGCATACCGCCACGCGCGGCAATGTGCAGCAATGCGCGGCCCTCAGATGACGTTGAGATGCTCGGTGCCGGCACCCAGGTCCGAGTCCTTGGCGTGGGTGCTGTGCAGCTTGATCATCAGGCGCAGGTCGTTGAGCGAGTCGGCGTTGCGCAGTGCGTCCTCGTAGGTGATCTTGCCCTGCTCGTACAGGTCGAACAGCGCCTGGTCGAACGAGATCATGCCCTGCTCGCGCGACTTCTTGATGACCTCCTTGAGCTCGTGGATCTCGCCCTTGAAGATCAGGTCGGCCACCAGCGGCGTGCCGATCATGATCTCCACCGCCGGCACCCGTCCCTTGCGGCCGGCGCGCGGCAGCAGGCGCTGCGAGATCATCGCCTTCAGGTTCAGCGACAGGTCGATCAGCAGCTGCTGGCGCTTTTCCTCGGGGAAGAAGTTGACCACGCGGTCGATCGCCTGGTTGGCGTTGTTGGCGTGCAGCGTGGCCAGGCACAGGTGGCCGGTCTCGGCGTACTGCATCGCGTACTCCATGGTCTCGCGATCGCGGATCTCGCCGATCAGGATCACGTCGGGCGCCTGGCGCAGCGTGTTCTTCAGCGCCACGTGCCACGACTCGGTATCGATGCCGACCTCGCGCTGCGTGACGATGCAGTTCTGGTGCGCGTGCACGTACTCGATCGGATCCTCGATGGTGATGATGTGGCCGTAGGAGTGCGCGTTGCGGTGGTCCAGCATCGCCGCCAGCGTGGTCGACTTGCCCGAGCCGGTCGCGCCGGTGACGATCACCAGCCCGCGCTTGGCCATCACCACGTCATGCAGTGTCTGCGGCAGGTCCAGGTCGGCCACGGACGGGATGCGCGTATTGATGGTGCGCACCACCATGCCCGCCTTGCCCTGCTGGATGAAGGCCGACACGCGGAAGCGCCCGGCCTTGGGCGCGCTGATCGCAAAGTTGCATTCGCGGCTGGTGTCGAAATCCTGCACCTGGCGCTCGTTCATCACCGAGCGCACCAGCCCCAGCGCCTGGGTCGGGTTCAGCGGCTGCTGCGACACCGGCGTGATCTTGCCGTCGACCTTGATCGCCGGCGGGAAGTCCGAAGTGATGAACAGGTCCGAGCCGCGGTTGCTGACCATCAGCTCCAACAGGTCGTTGATGTACTTGGCGGCGGATTCGCGGTCGAGCATGGCGGTGTCCTGCTGGAAGAAGGGCGAAGAAGGGCCTCAGCCCATGAACGCGTCCGGGTTCTTGGCAATCGCGCGCGCGTCGTTGTAGCTGATGACGCTGCGCTTGATCAGGTCCGACAGGCACTGGTCCAGCGTCTGCATGCCCAGCCCGCTGCTGGTCTGCATCATCGAGTACATCTGCGCGATCTTGTTCTCGCGGATCAGGTGGCGGATCGCGGGCGTGGCGATCATGATCTCGTGCGCGGCGGTGCGGCCGTTGCCGTCGCGGGTCTTCAGCAGCGTCTGCGAGATCACCGCCTCGAGCGATTCCGACAGCATGGTGCGCACCATGTCCTTCTCTTCGGGCGGGAACACGTCGACCACGCGGTCGATGGTCTTGGCCGCCGAGCTGGTGTGCAGCGTGCCGAAGACCAGGTGGCCGGTCTCCGCTGCGGTCAGCGCGAGGCGGATGGTCTCCAGGTCGCGTAGTTCGCCCACCAGGATCACGTCGGGATCTTCGCGCAGCGCCGAGCGCAGCGCGTTGGCAAATGAATGCGTATGCGGCCCCAGTTCGCGCTGGTTGATCAGGCTCTTCTTGGAGCTGTGCACGAATTCGATCGGGTCCTCCACCGTGAGGATGTGGCCCATGTCGTTTTCATTGCGATGGTCGACCATCGCCGCCAGCGTGGTGGACTTGCCCGAGCCGGTCGGACCGGTCACCAGCACCAGCCCGCGCGGCTTCATGCACAGATCGGCAAACACCGCGGGCGCGCGCAGCTCTTCCAGCGTCAGCACCTTGGACGGAATGGTACGGAACACCGCGGCAGCGCCGCGCTGGGTGCTATAGGCATTGACCCGGAAGCGCGACAGGCCGGCGATCTCGAACGAGAAATCGATTTCGAGGCGTTCCTCGTAGGCCTTGCGCTGGGTGTCGCTCATGATGTCGTACACCATGGCGTGGACATCCTTGTGCGTCATCGAGGCGACGTTGATGCGCCGCATGTCGCCGTGGATCCGCACCATCGGCGGCATGTCCGCGGACAGATGAAGATCGGACGCCTTGTTCTTGACGGCGAAAGCCAATAGCTGCGCGATGTCCATCTATAATGACCCCACCCTGATTTGTTATCGGTACTTGACGTACCTTATATATATGTTCGCCGGATTATGTCTGTGATTGCCGCCAACTTGCAAGCCGTGCGCCAGGGCATTGCGGCGGCAGCACAACAGGCCGGCAGGCAACCCGCGGACATCGCCCTGCTGGCCGTTTCCAAGACCGTTTCCCCCGACCGCATAAGGGCCGCATACGCCGCCGGACAGCGCGATTTCGGCGAGAACTATGTGCAGGAAGGCATCGACAAGATCGCCGCGCTGGCCGACCTGCGCGACCGCCTGCAATGGCATTTCATCGGCCCGTTGCAAAGCAACAAGACGCGGCCGGTGGCGGAACATTTCGACTGGGTCCACACCATCGACCGGCTCCGGATCGCCGAACGGCTGTCAGCCCAGCGCCCGGCCGGCATGCCGGCGCTGCAGGTCTGCATCCAGGTCAATATCAGCGGCGAAGCCAGCAAGAGAGGCGTCGCCCCGGCCGAGGTGCCCGCGCTGGCGCATGCGGTCGCCGCCCTGCCCCATCTGCGGCTGCGCGGGTTGATGGCGATCCCCGAACCCGGGCACGACCCCGCCGCGCAACGCCGACCGTTCGCCGCCATGCGCGCGATGTTGCAGGCGCTGTGTGCCGACGGCCTGGCGCTTGACACGCTGTCGATGGGCATGTCGGGCGACATGGATGCCGCCATCGCCGAGGGCGCGACCCTGGTGCGGATCGGCACCGCCATCTTCGGCGCGCGCGGCTGACGTCCGCGCCCCGCCCGGAATCATTCAGACCCCAGAGACCTTCATGCTCGACACCCTCACCTTCGGCTTTCTCGGCGGCGGCAACATGGCTTCCGCACTGATCGGCGGCCTGATCGCGCGCGGCGTGCCCGCCGGCGCGATCCGCGTGGTCGACCCGTTCCCGGAAGCGCAGCAGCGCCTGGCGCGCGACCTCGGCGTGCATGCGACCGGCGCGCCCGATGCTGCCTTCGGCGCCAGCGATGTGCTGGTGCTGGCGGTCAAGCCGCAGCAGTTCCGCGACGCCGCGGCGCAGCTGCTGCCGCACCTGCCGGCCGATGGCCCGGGCAACCTGGTGATCAGCGTGGCCGCCGGCATCCGGCTGCAGGACATGCAGCGCTGGCTCGGCGGGCGCAACCGCGTGGTGCGCGCGATGCCGAATACGCCGGCGCTGTCGGGCATGGGCATGACGGGACTGGCCGCACCGGCCGCGCTGTCGGCCGAAGACCGCGCGATTGCCAGCGCCGTGGCCGAGGCCGTCGGCAAGTGCGTGTGGGTCGATGGCGATGACCAGATCGACGCGGTCACCGCGATTTCCGGCAGCGGCCCGGCCTATGTGTTCTATTTCATCGAGGCGATGCAGCGCGCCGCCACCGAACTGGGGCTCAGCGCCGAACAGGGGCGCGAGCTCGCGGTGGAGACCTTCCGCGGCGCGGCCACGCTGGCCGGGCAGTCACCCGAACCGGTGGCGACGCTGCGCGAGCGCGTGACCTCGAAGGGGGGGACCACCTATGCGGCGCTGACCGCGATGGAGGCTTCCGGCATCGCCGACGCCTTCGTGCGCGCGATGCACGCGGCCGCGGCGCGCGGCAAGGAAATGGGGGCGGAGTTCGGCAAGGATTGAAGTACCGGAGCGCCCGCAGCAAGCTCCCCTCTCCCATAAATGGGAGAGGGGAGCAAACCCTCAGTCAGCGTAGCAATCACCGATAGCGATCACCGCACCGCATACGCCAGCGCCGTCCCCGCAAACACGCAGGCCCCCAGCCAGTTGTTGTGCCGGAACGCCGCGAAGCAGCGCATCCGGTCGCGCCCGCGGATCAGCGTGTAGTGGTAGCCGGCACAGCCGATGGCGGCAACCAGCCCTACCCAGTACGGCCATCCCAGTCCGAGCAGCGCGCCCGCCCACGCCATCAGCGCAAAGAACGCGGCGTAGCACAGCATGATCGCCGCCACGTCGAAGCGCCCGAAGGTGATGGCCGAGGTCTTCATGCCGATCAGCAGGTCGTCGTCGCGATCGACCATGGCATAGGCGGTGTCATACGCCACCGCCCAGAACACATTGGCCAGCAGCATCAGCCAGGCCACCGGCGGCACCTGGTCCTGGATCGCGGCGAAGGCCATCGGGATGCCGAAGCCGAACGCGATCCCCAGGTAGGCCTGCGGAATCGCGAAGAAGCGCTTGAAGAACGGGTACGTGCCCGCCACCACCGCCGCCACCAGCGCCAGCCACTTGGTCAGCGCATTCAGCGGCAGCACCAGCATGAAGGCCACCAGCGCCAGCACGGCGGCCACCGCCAGCGCTTCCCATGCGGCGATCTTGCCGGCGGTCAGCGGCCGCTCGCGGGTGCGCTTGACGTGCTTGTCGAAGTCGCGGTCGGCCCAGTCGTTGATGGCGCAGCCGGCCGAGCGCATCAGGAAGGTGCCGGCGACGAAGATCCAGAACAGGGCCCAGCGCGGCGGCCCGTCCGCCGCCATCCACATGGCCCACAGCGTCGGCCACAGCAGCAGCAGCGTGCCGATGGGCTTGTCGATGCGCACCAGGCGCGCGTAGAGGGCTAGGCGTTCAAGCATGGGGGTGGGCGGCAACGGCGAGAGGGTCTGCACGGCGTGGATCCGGGGCGGGCGATTCAATGAAAACGCGCCGCAGCCCGGACGGCGGCGACGCGCGGTGCCGGCCGCCGCGGGCGCGGCCGCCAGGAGAGCGGGCCGGCCTCAGGCCAGCATCGAGCGCAGCATCCACGCGGTTTTTTCGTGCGTCTGCATGCGCTGGGTCAGCAGGTCGGCCGAGGGCTCGTCGCCGGCCGCATCGATCACCGGGAAGATCGAGCGCGCGGTGCGCACCACGGCTTCCTGGCCTTCGACCAGCTTGCGGATCATGTCGGTGGCCTCGGGCACGCCCTCTTCCTCGGCGATCGACGACAGGCGCGCGTATTCCTTGTAGGTGCCCGGGGCCGGGTAGCCCAGCGCGCGGATGCGCTCGGCGATCGAGTCCACGGCCAGCGCCAGCTCGTTGTACTGGGTCTCGAACATCAGATGCAGCGTATTGAACATCGGACCCGTCACGTTCCAGTGGAAGTTGTGGGTCTTGAGGTAGAGGGTATAGGTGTCGGCCAGCAGCTTGGACAGACCTTCCGCGATCTTCTTGCGGTCCTTGTCGGAAATACCGATATTCACGCTCATCTCGTTCTTCTTTGCCATGGTAGATACGCTCCGTTCAGGTATAGCCACGAGGAGCGCCGCCGGGCTTGCCGATTCGTGGCGATTCGGGGCCGGGCGGCGCGGTACCCCGCATTATTGCACCGGGCCACGGTCCCGGCCAAACCCCGCGCCGGGTGGCCGTTGCCGGGCAGGCGCTTATTGCAGGTTGAGCGCCCGCTTCACGCCTTCGCCGTAGGCCGGGTCGGCCTTGCTGAAGTGTTCCAGCTGCACGCGCACGATGGCCTCCGGCACGCCCTGCATCGCCGCCGCGATATTGGCGAACAGGCGCTGGCGCTGGCCTTCGTCGAACAGGCGGAACAGCGCGCCGGGCTGGCTGTAGTAGTCGGTATCGACGCGGTGGTCCCAGCGGTCGGCGGCGCCGTCGAGCGCCAGCGGCGGCTCGATCGCGCGCTCGCTGGCGGCGTAGGCGCTGTCGCGGTTGGGCTCGTAATTGAGCTTGCCGCCCTGGTTGCCGTCCACGCGCATCGCCCCGTCACGGTGGAAGCTGTTGTGAAACGGGCATTTCGGCGCATTGACCGGGATCTGCGCGTGGTTGATGCCCAGCCGGTAGCGCTGCGTGTCGCCATACGAGAACAGCCGTCCCTGCAGCATCTTGTCGGGCGAGAAGCCGATGCCGGGCACGATATTGGCCGGGTTCATCGCCACTTGCTCGACCTCGGCAAAATAGTTGTCCGGGTTGCGGTTGAGCTCGACCACGCCCACGTCGATCAGCGGATAGTCCTTGTGCGGCCAGACCTTGGTCAGGTCGAACGGGTTGATGTGGTACCTGGCTGCCTCGGCTTCCGGCATGACCTGCACGCGCAGGTTCCAGCGCGGGAAGTTGCCGCGCTCGATATTGTCGAACAGGTCGCGCTGGGCGCTCTCGCGGTCGCTGGCCACCACCTTGGCCGCTTCCTCGTTGGTCCAGTTCTCCACGCCCTGCTGCGACTTGAAGTGGAACTTGACGTAGAAGCGCTCGTTATTGGCGTTGATGAACGAATACGTGTGCGAGCCGAAGCCGTGCATCTGCCGGTAGTTCTGCGGCAGGCCGCGGTCGCTCATCAGGATGGTGACCTGGTGCAGCGATTCCGGATGGCGCGACCAGAAGTCCCACACCGCGATCGGGTCGCGCAGGTTGGTGCGCGGGTTGCGCTTCTGCGTGTGGATGAAATCGGGGAACTTGAGCGGGTCGCGCACGAAGAACACCGGCGTGTTGTTGCCGACCAGGTCCCAGTTGCCTTCGTCGGTATAGAACTTGATCGAGAAGCCGCGCACGTCGCGCTCGGCGTCGGCCGCGCCGCGCTCGCCGGCGACGGTGGAGAAGCGGATGAACAGCGGCGTTTCCTTGCCGATCTCGGCAAACACCGAGGCCTTGGTGTACTTCGTGATGTCGTGGGTGATGCGCAGCGTGCCGTAGGCGCCGGAGCCCTTGGCGTGGACGCGGCGCTCGGGGATGACTTCGCGGTCGAAGTGGGCCAGCTTTTCGAGGAACCAGACATCCTGCAGCAGCATCGGGCCGCGCGGGCCGGCGGTCTGCGAGTTCTGGTTATCGGCGACCGGTGCGCCGGCAGCAGTGGTGAGAGTGTCCTTCTTGCTCATCTTTTCCTCTTTGTGGGTGGGCTGAAAGGGAATGCCGCGTCAGTGGGCGGCGGCATAGCAGGCAAGGCAATCGAGCAGGCAGCGCCCCATGCGGAGGGAAAAACGGGGCTGGGTCGGTATGGTTTTCAGTGAACGGGCGCTGGTGCTCATCATCGGTTCCTGTCTTGCATCGATGCCATCCGCATCGACAGGAGCCAGTCTACAAATTATCTATCAGGTTGAGAATTTAATTATTTATACCTATGTATTAGGTCAAATCTATTTGGGGTTAGTGAAACTTATGCCAGCGGCAGGTGACCACCCCAAGACAGCACGGCGAAAGATCCGGTCAGGGGAGCAGAAATGACAACGGCCGCAGCGGAGACTCCGCTGCGGCCGTTGCATGGTCAGTCCTTCGACGCGACGCTCAGGCGGCTTCGGCCAGTTCCTTGGCGTCGAGCTTGCGCACGCCGGGCAGGTCGCACGCGGCCACGGCGTTGGCCAGCGCTTCCATCGCCGGCAGGCGGGTGAAGCTCTTGCGCCAGGCCAGCACCACGCGCCGGTCGGGCACGGGGTCGGAAAACGGCACGTACGACAGCATGTCGCCCTTGGCTTTCAGGTCGGGCACCGAGGTGCGCGGCAGCACGGTGATACCGACCCCGCTGGCCACCATATGGCGGATGGTCTCGAGCGACGAACCCTCGAAGGTCTTCTGGATGCCGTCGGCCGCCTGCGAAAAGCGCGACAGCTCCGGGCACACGCCCAGCACGTGGTCGCGGAAGCAGTGGCCGCTGCCCAGCAGCAGCATGGTCTGCTGCTTCAGTTCCTCAGGGTCGACCGCGTGCACCTGCGCCAGCTGGTGGCCGCGCGGCACCGCCACGACAAAGGGTTCGTCATAGAGCGGGCGCACCGTCAGGCCGGAATCGGGGAATGGCTCGGCCATCACCGCGCAGTCGATCTCGCCCTGCTTGAGCAGCTCGATCAGCTTGTGGGTGTAGTTCTCCTGCAGCATCAGCGGCATCTGCGGCACGGTGTCGATCATCTGCTTGACCAGCGACGGCAGCAGATACGGTCCGATGGTGTAGATCACGCCCACGCGCAGCGGCCCCGCCAGCGGGTCCTTGCCCTGCTTGGCGATCTCGCGGATGGCCATGGTCTGCTCCAGCACACGCTGGGCCTGCGCCACGATCTGCTCGCCGACCGACGTCACCGACACCTCGGAGGTGCCGCGCTCGAAGATCTGCACGTTGAGTTCGTCTTCCAGCTTCTTGATGGCGACCGACAGCGTCGGCTGCGACACGAAACAGGCTTCGGCGGCCCGGCCGAAATGGCGCTCGCGCGCCACGGCGACGATGTACTTGAGTTCGGTGAGCGTCATGACTTATCAAATCCGGGTAGGCGATAGATTTTACCTTCGATTGCCCGATCTGTCAGAGTGCCCGCTTCACGCGAGCCGGTATGCGCCGGCTCCGGCACAAAGCCGGCCAGCAAGACTTCTACTCAGGCCTTCAGGTAGTGCTCGCGCCCGCCCAGCCAGCGCGACAGGTGCGCTTCGACCGCCTCCGGATAGTGCGCCAGCATCAGCTCGGCCGCCGCCTGGGCGTACTCCACCAGCCAGGCATCGGTTTGCAGGTCGGCAAAGCGCAACATGGCCTCGCCGGACTGGCGCGCGCCCAGGAATTCGCCCGGGCCGCGGATCTCCAGGTCGCGCCGCGCGATCTCGAAGCCGTCGGTGGTCTCGCGCATGGTCGCCAGGCGCTCGCGCGCGGTGGGCGACAGCGGCGCCTGGTACATCAGCAGGCAGACCGATTCGGCGCTGCCGCGCCCGACCCGGCCGCGCAGCTGGTGCAGCTGCGCCAGGCCGAAGCGCTCGGCATGCTCGATCACCATCAGCGAGGCATTGGGCACGTCCACGCCGACCTCGATCACGGTGGTGGCCACCAGCACCTGCAGCCGGTTGGCGCTGAAGTCATCCATTACCGCGGCCTTCTCCGCCGGCGGCAGGCGCCCGTGCACCAGGCCCACGCGCAGGTCCGGGAGCGCGGCCACCAGGGTCTCGTAGGTCTCGACCGCGGTCTGCAGCTGCAGCGCCTCGCTTTCCTCGATCAGCGGGCACACCCAGTAGACCTGGCGGCCCTCGGCGGCGGCATGGTGGATGCGCCCGATCACCTCGTCGCGGCGCTCGTCGTTGACCAGGCGCGTGACGATGGGCGTGCGCCCCGGCGGCAGCTCGTCGATCACCGAGACGTCGAGGTCGGCGTAGTAGGTCATGGCCAGCGTGCGCGGGATCGGCGTGGCCGACATCATCAGCTGGTGCGGCACGGTTTCGGCCGCGCTGATGGCAGCGGGCGCCTCAGCCGCGCCGGCCTTGCCGCGCAGCGCCAGGCGCTGCGCCACGCCGAAGCGGTGCTGCTCGTCGACCACCGACAGCCCCAGCCTGGCAAAACGCACGGTGTCCTGGATCAGCGCATGGGTGCCAATCACCAGCTGGGCCTCGCCCGATTCCACGCGCGCCACGGCCGCGCGCTTGTCGCGCGCTTTCTGGCTGCCGGCCAGCCACGCCACCGGCACGCCCAGCGGCTCCAGCCACGCCGACAGCTTGCGGAAATGCTGCTCGGCCAGGATCTCGGTCGGCGCCATCAGCGCGGCCTGAAAACCGGCATCGACGGCCTGGCATGCCGCCAGCGCGGCGACGATGGTCTTGCCGCTGCCGACGTCGCCCTGCAGCAGCCGGTGCATCGGGTGCGGCAGGGTCATGTCGGCGGCGATTTCGCCGACCACGCGCTGCTGCGCGCCGGTGAGCCGGAACGGCAAGGCCGCCAGGAAACGCGTCAGCAGCCCGCCCTCGCGGCGCGGCATGGTCGGCGCGGTCTTGTCGCGCCGCGCCGCGTGCGCGCGCCGCAGCGAGATCTGCTGCGCCAGCAGCTCGTCGAACTTGACGCGCTGCCAGGCCGGGTGCGAGCGGTCGGCCAGCGCGGCTTCGCTTTCCTGCGGCGGAGGCGCGTGCAGCAGCCGCAGGCAGTCTGCCAGCGGGCGCAGCTGCAGGCGCGCCAGCGGCCCCTGCAGCACCGGCTGCGGCAGCGTCTCGGGCAAGGGGGTACGCGTTAGCGCGCCGCCGATGGCCTTGCGCAGGTAGGCCTGCGGGATGCCGGCGGTGGACGGGTACACCGGCGTCAGGCGGTCGGGCAGTGCCTCGCCGGCCAGCACCGGGCGCACCGTCGGGTGGACCATCTCGGCGCCGAAGAAGCCGCCGCGCACCTCGCCGCGCACGCGCAGGCGCACGCCTTCGGCCATCTGCTTGGTCTGGCTGCCGTAGAAGTTCAGGAAGCGCAGGGTCAGCTCGCCGCTGTCGTCGGCAAGCTTCACCACCAGCTGGCGGCGCGGCCGGAACGTGACTTCGCTGGAGATGACTTCGCCTTCCACCTGCGCCGGCAGACCGAGCCCGGCACGGTGGATGGCCTCGGCGATCGGCACCACCGTGGTCTCGTCCTCGTAGCGCATCGGCAGGTGCAGCACCAGGTCGACCGGGCGGCGCAGGCCCAGCTTGGCCAGGCGCGCGGCCGCGGTGGATGCGCCGGAGCCGGCAGCCTTGCCGCGCGCGGGCGCCGCCGCCTCATTGGCGTCGGCAGGGTCCTGGATCGGTTCGGCGGCGGTTCCGGGCATCTGTGGAAAAGTTGGCAGCGGTCGCTGCGGGCTTCTGGACTGGCGGAGGCGGCGCCGGCGAATGGCCGGTATCACGCCCGGCGCGGCGGCAAGCGCGCCCGTGGCCTTACAATATCGGATTCGCCGATTGTACCCATGCCGGCTGCCAACCCGGGCAGCGGAGTGACGCGCCATGCCCGGCGCCCGCCTCCGCCATAGCCTGCAGACCGCGCAGCCCCGCCCTTCCCACGATGTTGACGCTTTCCGATTTCGACTTTCCGCTGCCGCCCGAACTGATCGCCCAGAGCGCGCTGCCCGACCGTAGCGCCAGCCGGCTGCTGGTGGTGGAGCGGCTCGCCCCCGGCGACACCACCGACGCGGTGCGCATGGTCGACCGTGCTTTCAGCGACATCGTCGACTACCTGCGTCCGGACGACCTGCTGGTGTTCAACGACACCCGCGTGATCAAGGCCCGCTTCTTCGGCCACAAGCCCAGCGGCGGCAAGGTCGAGGTGCTGGTGGAGCGCGTGCTCGATACCCATACCGTGCTGGCCCAGGTGCGCGCGTCCAAGACGCCGGCCGAAGGCAGCGCCCTGCACCTGGCCGACGATGCCTTTGCCGTGACCGTGGGCCCGCGCGTGGACCAGTTCTTCACGCTGCGCTTCCCCGAGCCGGCGCTGGACCTGATCGAGCGCTACGGCCGCCTGCCGCTGCCGCCGTATATCACGCACGATCCGGACGCCTACGACGAGACCCGCTACCAGACCGTCTACGCGCGCAGCCCCGGCGCGGTCGCCGCGCCCACCGCGGGCCTGCATTTCGACGACGCGCTGTTCGCCCGGCTCGATGCCGCCGGCGTGCGCCGCGCCTTCCTGACGCTGCACGTGGGTGCCGGCACCTTCCAGCCGGTGCGCACCGAGAACCTGGCCGAGCACAAGATGCATTCGGAGTGGTACGCGATTTCGGAAGCCCTGGCGCAGGCCGTGCGCGACACGCGCGCGCGCGGCGGCCGCGTGATCGCGGTCGGCACCACCTCGCTGCGCGCGCTGGAATCGGCCGCGCAGGCCGACGGCACGCTCGCCGCCGGCAGCGGCGACACCGATATCTTCATCACGCCCGGTTACCGCTTCCGCCTGGTCGACGCGCTCATCACCAACTTCCACCTGCCCAAGTCGACGCTGCTGATGCTGGTGTCGGCGCTGGCCGGGGTGCAAGCCATCCGCGCCACCTACCGCCATGCGGTCGAGCAGCGCTACCGTTTCTTCAGCTACGGAGACGCCATGCTGCTGACCCGGCAGCCGGACGCCGCCGCCGCGGCCTGATCTCAGACTATTCGACATGCTCAACTTCGAACTCATCACCACCGACGGCAACGCCCGCCGCGGCCGCGTCACGCTGAACCACGGCGTGGTCGAAACGCCGATCTTCATGCCGGTGGGCACCTATGGCTCGGTCAAGGCGATGTCACCGCTGGAACTGAACGAGATCGGCGCGCAGATCATCCTGGGCAACACTTTCCACCTGTGGCTGCGCCCGGGGCTGGAGGTGATCAATGCCCATGACGGCCTGCACCGCTTTATCGGCTGGGACAAGCCGATCCTGACCGACTCCGGCGGCTTCCAGGTGTTTTCGCTCGGCGATCTGCGCAAGATCACCGAAGATGGCGTTACCTTTGCCTCGCCGGTCAACGGCGACAAGCTCTTCCTGTCGCCCGAGATCTCGATGCAGATCCAGCGCACGCTGAATTCCGACATCGTCATGCAGTTCGACGAATGCACCCCGTACGAGATCGACGGCCGCCCCGCCACGCACGAGGAAGCGGCCAAGTCGATGCGCATGAGCCTGCGCTGGGCCAAGCGCTCGCGCGACGAGTTCGAGCGGCTGGCCAACCCCAACGCGCTGTTCGGCATCGTCCAGGGCGGCATGTACGAAGACCTGCGCGACGAGTCGCTGGCGGGGCTGTCCGAGCTGGATTTCCACGGCTTTGCCATCGGCGGGCTATCGGTGGGCGAGCCCAAGGAAGACATGATGCGCGTGCTGGAACACGTGGCGCCGCGCCTGCCGGCCAACAAGCCGCACTACCTGATGGGCGTGGGCACGCCCGAGGATCTGGTCGCCGGCGTCGCCGCCGGGGTCGACATGTTCGACTGCGTGATGCCGACCCGCAACGCGCGCAACGGCTGGCTCTTTACCCGCTACGGCGACGTCAAGATCAAGAACGCCGCGCACCGCAACGACCCGCGCCCGCTCGACGAGAGCTGCGCCTGCTACACCTGCCGCAATTTCTCGCGCGCCTACCTGCACCACCTGCACCGGGTGGGCGAGATCCTGGGCGCCCGCCTGAACACCATCCACAACCTGCACTACTACCTGCAACTGATGCGCGAGGTGCGCGAGGCGATCGAGCACCACCGCTTTGCCGATTTCCGCCGCCAGTTCGCCGCCGACCGCGCGCGCGGCACGCAGTGACAACCGCAGCCGGCGCGAACTTTCGCGCCGCCCGCGGTCGAATAGCCGGTCGACGCCGGCGGCCTGCCTTCCAAGTTGCCCCCAGCGCACCCGAACAAACCCGTATTCCGCCCTAGAATGCCAAGGGCGGGCTGAGTGCGAATGGTAGAATGTTCGATTAATTGACTGACTTTGTGACGGAGAATCAACGTGCTGATTTCTAACGCATTTGCCCAGACCGCCGGTGCCGGCGGCGCGGCTGGCGGCCTGATGAGCTTCCTGCCCATCATCCTGATGTTTGGTGTGCTGTGGTTCATCATGATCCGCCCGCAGATGAAGCGCCAGAAGGAAGCCAAGGCAATGCTCGAAGCGCTGGCCAAGAACGACGAAGTCGTCACCGCCGGCGGCATCCTGGGCCGCGTGACCAAGGTCACCGACCAGTACGTCAGCCTGGAAATCGCCGAAGGCACCGAGATCACGGTGCAGAAGAATGCCGTGACCACGGTGCTGCCCAAGGGCTCGCTGAAGGCGCTCTGATCCCCGGATCGCTCGCGAATCCCGCCTTTGTCTTTTCCGGCATGCCCGTTCGCGCATGCCCCGGCAGCCGCCTGATCCAGCCCGACGAAGCCCCGGCGGCTTCGCTCCGCGGCTGCCAGGCGGCTGTTTGCCAAACCGGTTCGGCCCCGCCGTCGTGGCGCGCCACGCCAGCGCCGGCCCCGCCAACCGCTGAATGACTGGCCCGAGATGAATCGTTATCCGCTTTGGAAATACCTCGTGATCCTGGTGGCGCTGGCCATCGGTATCCTCTACACCTTGCCGAACTTCTTCGGCGAGGCGCCTGCCGTGCAGGTGTCCTCGGGCAAGGCCACGGTCAAGGTCGACCTGTCGATGCAGAAGCAGGTTGAAGAGATCCTGGCGCAGAACCAGCTGCAGCCCGACGGCGTCTTCTTCGATATTTCCGGCCAGTCGGGCTCGGTCAAGGCGCGCTTCCGCACCACCGACGAGCAGCTCAAGGCCAAGGACGTGCTGTCGCGCGCGCTGAACCCGGACGCGTCCGACCCCGCCTACGTGGTCGCGCTGAACCTGCTGTCGGGCTCGCCGCGCTGGCTGACCTCGCTGCATGCGCTGCCGATGTACCTGGGCCTGGACCTGCGCGGCGGCGTGCACTTCCTGCTGCAGGTCGACATGAAGGGCGCGGTCGACAAGAAGCTCGACAGCCTGGCCGGCGACGCACGCACGCTGCTGCGCGACAAGAACATCCGCCACGGCGGCATCGATCGCGACGGCGAGCGCCTGACGGTGCGCTTCAACAACGCCGACGACGCCAGCCGCGCGCGCGCGCTGCTGACCGACAACGTGCGCGAAGTGGCCTTCGCCATGGACGGCAACAACATCGTCGGCACCTTCACCGAAGCCGCGCGCCGGGCCGTGCAAGACGCCGCGGTCAAGCAGAACATCACTACCCTGCACAACCGCGTCAACGAACTCGGCGTGGCCGAGCCGGTGATCCAGCAGCAAGGCGCCGACCGCATCGTGGTGCAGCTGCCCGGCGTGCAGGACACCGCCAAGGCCAAGGACATCATCGGCCGCACCGCCACGCTGGAAGCGCGCCTGGTCGACAACGACGCGCCGCGCAGCCCGCGCCAGGGCGACCCGATCCCGTTCGGCAGCGAACTGTTCACGCAGGGCAACGGCGCCCCGGTGGTGCTGAAGAAGCAGGTGATCTTCACCGGCGACCGCATCGAAAGCGCCTCGGCCGGCTTCGACCAGAACCAGCAGCCTTCGGTCAACATCAAGCTGGACGCCCAGGGCGGCCGCGTGCTGCGCGATGTCTCGCGCGAGAACCTGAAGAAGCCAATGGCGATCGTGCTGTTCGAGAAGGGCAAGGGCGAGGTGCTGACGGTGGCGACGATCCAGTCCGAACTGGGCTCGAGCTTCCAGATCACCGGCTCCTATTCCACCGAAGCCGCCAATGACCTGGCGCTGCTGCTGCGCGCCGGCTCGCTGGCCGCGCCGATGGAGATCATCGAAGAGCGCACCATCGGCCCGTCGCTGGGTGCCGACAACATCGAGAAGGGCTTCGATTCGGTCGCCTATGGCTTTGCCGCCATCGGCGTGTTCATGATCCTGTACTACATGCTGTTCGGCGTGTTCTCGGTGGTCGCGCTGGCCGTGAACCTGCTGCTGCTGATCGCGGTGCTGTCGATGCTGCAGGCCACGCTGACGCTGCCGGGCATCGCCGCCATCGCGCTGGTGCTGGGCATGGCCATCGACTCCAACGTGCTGATCAACGAGCGCATCCGCGAGGAACTGCGCGCCGGGGCATCGCCGCAGATGGCGATCGCGGTCGGTTTCGACCGCGCCTGGGCCACCATCCTGGACTCCAACGTGACCACGCTGATCGCCGGCCTGGCGCTGCTGGCGTTCGGCTCGGGCCCGGTGCGCGGCTTTGCCGTGGTGCACTGCCTGGGCATCCTGACCTCGATGTTCTCGGCGGTGTTCTTCAACCGCGGCCTGGTCAACCTCTGGTACGGCCGCAAGAAGAAGCTGCAGAGCCTGGCCATCGGCCAGATCTGGAAGCCGGGCAATACCACCGACACGCCGGTCGCCAAGTAAGCGGCCCGCGGCACAACACGTAGTACAGAACAGGATTCAACATGGAATTCTTCCGCATCCGGCGCGACATTCCGTTCATGAAGCACGCGTTGATCTTCAACGTGATCTCCTTCCTGACGTTTGCCGCGGCCGTGTTCTTCCTCTGGCAAAAGGGCCTGCACCTGTCGATCGAATTCACCGGCGGCACGGTGATGGAGGTCAGCTACCAGCAGGCGGCCGACCTGGAAAAGATCCGCGGCCAGGTGGGCAAGCTGGGCTACACCGACGTGCAGGTCCAGAACTTCGGCACCTCGCGCGACGTGATGATCCGCCTGCCGCTGCAAAAGGGCCCGGACGGCAAGCCCGCGACCTCGGCGCAGCAGAGCGAGCAGGTGATGGGCGCGCTGAGCGCGGCAGCGCCTGACGTCAAGCTGCAGCGCGTCGAGTTCGTCGGCCCGCAGGTGGGCAAGGAACTGGCCACCGATGGCTTGCTGGCGCTGCTGTGCGTGGTGGCGGGCATCGTGATCTACCTGTCGTTCCGCTTCGAGTGGAAGTTCGCGGTGGCGGGCATCATCGCCAACCTGCACGACATCGTCATCATCCTGGGCTTCTTCGCCTTCTTCCAGTGGGAATTCTCGCTGTCGGTGCTGGCGGCGATCCTGGCGGTGCTGGGCTACTCGGTGAACGAATCGGTGGTGATCTTCGACCGGATCCGCGAGGCCTTCCGCAAGTACCGCAAGATGACCACGCACGAGGTCATCGACCACGCCATCACCAGCACCATGTCGCGCACCATCATCACTCACGGCTCGACCGAAATGATGGTGCTGTCGATGTTCTTCTTCGGCGGCCCGACCCTGCACTACTTCGCGCTGGCGCTGACGGTGGGCATCCTGTTCGGCATCTACTCGTCGGTGTTCGTCGCCGCGGCGCTGGCGATGTGGCTGGGCGTGAAGCGCGAGGACCTGGTCAAGGGCGAGAAGAAGTCCGACTCGACCGACCGCAACGACCCCAACTACGGCGCGCAGGCCTGAGCCCTGCCCTGCCGCAAAACAGAACGGCGCCCCGCGGGGCGCCGTTTTTCATGGCAAGTGCCGGTGCAAGCGAGGCCGGCGAAATTCAGGCCGGCATCGAGAAGCGCTCGATCCATGCGGCGAGGCGGTCGGCGGCGAAGCTTTCGCTGCGCGGGGCGGCGCGGCAGACGATGGTGTCGCCGTCGCGCACGAACTTCAGCGCGCCGCCGGCCTGCTCCAGCCACAGCAGGCTGGCCAGCCAGGCGGCATGCTGCGCCGACACCGCGGTGCCCACGGGCTGCGCCAGGAACTCGGCCAGCGCGGCCGGCTGGGTCCAGACCACCGTATCGCCGTCGCGGCGCACCACCTCGCTGCCGAGCGCATCGGCAATCACCGCGGCGGCATCGGCAGCGCCCTTGCCGGCATTGGCGCTACGCAGCTCGGCCAGGCGTGTGCTGACGGCATGGCCGAAGCTGCCGCTGCGCTCGGCTTCGGCGCGCACCAGGTCGGCATAGTCCATGCGCTGCCAGTCCGGATCGGCGTTGCGGGCGCCCACCAGGTCGACCGCGGCAAGGTAAGTATCCACCGGCTGGAAATGGCCGGGACCGATCAGGCTCGCGCACAGCGCGTGCAGCATGCCGATGCGGGTCGCCACGGTCTGGGTCTGCAGCACCGCCAGCTTCTCGCGCACCAGCTGGTCGCGCTCCTTGCGCAGGCCGGACATTTCCAGCGCCTGCTTGAGCTCCATGCGCAGCGCGGTGATATCCCACGGCTTCTTGATATAGCGGTGGATCTGCCCCTGGTTGACCGCCTCGACGGTCTGGTCGAGTTCCGAGTACGCGGTGGTCAGGATGCGCACGATGTGCGGGTAGCGTTCGCGCGCGTAGCGCAGCAGTTCGTTGCCGTACTCGCCCGGCATGCGCTGGTCCGAGACCAGCACGGCGAGGCTGTCGGCGTGAGCGTCCAGCAGCGTCTTGCCCTCCTCCACCGAACCGCCAGTCACCACCGGCGCCAGCGCGCCGATGGCCCGCTGGAAATATTTGACGGCGGTTGCCTCGTCATCGACGAACAGAATCGCCGGGGGTGGTGCCTGGGTGGCAATCGGTTCGCTCATCGGTCACTCCTAATCATTCGATTCCTGAAATTTGGAAAGTCCAGCGTCACTGTGGTCCCGGCACCGGGAGCGGAGGCGATCCGGATGCCGCCGCCGAAGGACTGCATGACGCGGTTGCAGAAAATCATGCCGAGGCCACTGCCGCCAGCGCTGGCGTGGGTAGTGACCGGATCGACCAGCAGGCGTCCCATCACCTCCGGCGGGATGCCGGGGCCGTTGTCGCAGATGCGGATTTCCTGGTTGGGCTGGGTCGTCACCACGAAGCGCAGGGAGGGCTGGTCCACGCCCGCCAGCGCGCGCAGCGCGTTGCTCATCACCGACGACAGTACCAGCGCGACGCAGTTGGGCAGCGTCTGCACGGGGAAATCGCCCTGCATGTCGACGTCGACCCACTGGCGCTGCCCGCCGGTGAACGGATACGTATCCAGCAGCGACGCCACCAGCGCGCCCGCGCTGACCTCGGTGCCGGCGTCGGCCGCCGGCGTCTTGCTGACTCCCGCGCTGTTGCGCACCGACTCCAGGAACGACGACAGCACCGCCAGGCAATACTGCGCGTTGTCGTACATGGCGCCCGCGGCCTGCCCGATCTCGCCTTGCCGCTGCTCGCTGTAGTCGGCCTGGACGCGGCTTTCGATGCCGCGCGCGAAGTTGGCGATGGCGGCCAGCGGCGTGTTCAGTTCATGCGCCAGGAAGGCCAGGGTTTCGTCGATCGCCATCAGGCGGTGCTGGCGCAACGCCCGCTCCAGGTGGCGCTCGCCGGCCAGGTGCAGCACCTGGCGCACGTCGCTGACACTCAGCGGCTTTTCCAGGATGCGGAAGACTTCGCCGCTGTTGACGGTCCGCAATAGCATGTCCTTGTCGGCGTAGGCCGTCACCAGGATGCGCACGATCTGCGGATAGGCCTGCGCGACCTCGCGCAGCAGGTCGCCGCCATCGCGGCCGGGCATGCGGAAATCGGTGACCAGGATCGCGATGCGCCCGCCCTCGGCGCGCAGCGTGGCCATCGCCTCGTCGGCGCCGGCGGCAAGCAGCACCTCATATTCGCTGCCGACCGCGCGCGCAAAGTACTTGCGCGCCATGTCCTCGTCATCGACATAGAGGACGACGTTTGGCCGCGCTTGCTGGGGTTCGCTCATGCGACTTACTCCGCGCGTGGCAGGTCAAAGCTGAACGCGGCCCACTGGCCCAGTTCGCTTTCGGCAAACAGCTGGCCGCCGTGGCGTTCGATCACGGCATAGCTGATCGACAGCCCCAGGCCCAGGCCCTGCCCCACTTCGCGCGTGGTGAAGAAGGGCTCGAACACCCGCGCCAGGTGTTCCGGCGCGATGCCGGGGCCGTTGTCACGCACGGTCACGTGCAATCGGCCTTCGGACCAGCGCACCGCGGTATGGATCGCGGGGGCGGTGGTGCCGGCCTTGCGCATGGCCAGCGCCGCGTTGGAAAACAGGTTGATCAGCACGCCGATGATGGCGGCCTCGTCGCCCAGCACCAGCGTGTCGGCCGGCAACTCGCGCGTTACCTTGACCCCGCGCAGCTCATGCGCGGTCAGGCGGATCGACGAATCCAGCGCCTTTTCGAACATGAACGGCGTGCCTTCCACCTCCGCGCCCGGCTTGCGGTAGGCGAAGGTCTTCAGGTCCGAGACGATATGCTGGATGCGCTGCATCCCCTGCTTGGCATCCACCAGGCATTCGGTCACCGACTCGCTTTCCTTGGCCTGGGGCTCTTCCATCGCCACCTCGATCGCCATCAGGCAGAAGTTCACCGGATTGTTGACCTCATGCAACAGGCCCGCGGC
Organism: Cupriavidus sp. WGlv3; assembly: GCF_023952475.1. Lineage (GTDB taxonomy): Bacteria > Pseudomonadota > Gammaproteobacteria > Burkholderiales > Burkholderiaceae > Cupriavidus > Cupriavidus phytorum. The sequence goes on along the minus strand of NZ_JALHRX010000003.1, from coordinate 8,976 downwards.
CAGGGTGCCGATCGCGGCCATCTTTTCCTGCTGCAGCATCTGCCCCTTGATGTCGACCAGCTTGCGGTTGATGACCTCGAGCTCGGCGTTCTTCTCGGCCACCTCCGCCTTGAGACGGAACAGCATGAAGCGCGCGCGCTCGTTGAAATAGGTGTAGACCGCGCTGGCCGCGGCGGCAAACAACAGGAACAGCGAATTGACGATAAAGGTGCCGAGCGGATCGATGCCGCCGGGGTGGAACAGGCAGGCCAGCACGTACAGCAGGTACGAAAGCACGCCGAACACCAGGTTCTGCCACAGGCCGAACGGCAGCGCGATGCCCGACGCGAAGATGGCCAGGTTCAGCCCGACGTAGTACGGCGAATGCACGCCTTCGGTCTGCGAGATCATCCACGCAATCATGATCTGCGGCAGCAGCAGCCAGGTCAGCGTCAGCCAGGGCGCGAAGCGGCGTCCGGCGGCGCTGTACAGGACCACCACCACCGCGGCGATCAGCAGCGACACCACCACGCGCGCCACTGCAAAGGAAAACTGCTGCTGCGGATACTGTCCGTAGTCGAGGCCCACGCCCAGCAGGACCAGCACGATCGCGGTATAGGCGCCGCCGCGGCTGAAGGCCAGGCGAAAGTCGACCAGTTCGGACTGGTAGCCGGCGTAGAGTTGGTTGGTGCTCATGGCGTGGCCCGCTAGGACAGCCTCAGTCAATGGTGGCTTCCGCGAAGACGTTGACCCCGGTGCTGTCGACGTAGACGCGGTGCGAATGCGAGTGCTCGGGCAGCAGTTGCGCCATGCCGGCATCGTCACGGTAGATCAGGTACCACTCGAGCAGGTGCTCCATGCCGAATTTCTCCGGATTGTCGGCATGGACGTTGGTTACCAGGAGCTGGCCGCCGGCGCGCGAGCGCGAGGCGAAGTACGACAGCAGGCGGGCGCAGACCTTGTCCGACAGGTAGTCGAACAGGCCGGCGCAATAGACCGCGTCGAATTCGCGTGCGGCGGCATCGTCCGGGGAGATGCGCCGCTTGAGCAGCTCGTGCACCGACTGGTGCACCATCTCGACGGAAAACTTGTTGCCGGCGCTTTGGGCCGAGCGCTCGATCGACTTGTGGGTGTATTCCAGCGTCTCTTCGCTGAAATCGACCAGCTGGAACGACAGCAGCTCCGGGTTCGGGTATTCGCGCACGAAGCGCTGGATTTCGAAGGCCGGGCCGCAACCGACATTGAGCACGCGGAACGGCCGCCCGGCGGCGCGCGCGCGTTCGGCCTGGCGCGTGAGGAAATCGATCAGCAGGTCGATGCGATTGCGGTGCGCGGTTGCCACCGCCGCCTTCAGGAAGGCGGTATTGACGATCTGGAAGTAGGTGGTCGGGCCTTGTTGCGGATCGCCCAGGATCTGGTTCACCATTTCGTAGTCGCCGGCATAGCCGAGCGGCTTGGTGAAGGTGCGGTAGACGAACGGCGCGCGCAGCAGCAAGGGATGCAGCGCCGACTGCGCGTAGGTGCGGTGCACCGGGGCGATTTCGGCGTCCACGCGCTGGGCCTCGCCCTCGAGCCAGTCCAGGTAGGTCTTGGTCTTGGCCATGATCGGCGTGGCCAGCTCGTAGAAGACGTCCTCGCGCAGCTTGCCTTCGGTCTTGGGCAGCGACTCGGTCAGGTCGACCTGCTCGACCCAGCGCGACACTTCGGACAGGAAGGCGCGCATCTCGTTGACCACGATCTGGTAGTCGCGCCGGATGTTGAAACGCGTGTCCCAATCCTGCACGAACAGCTCGGCTTCGCGCGCGACCGACTTGGGCTCGTTGTTGAGATCGGACAGCTCGCGCCACTCGTCGATCAGCGTCAGCGACACCACCGCGGTCAGGCCGGTGTTGACCAGGCTCATCACCACGGCCTTGCCGAGATAGGCATTCTTGGCGCCCATGCGGACGCTGAGCTCGCTCAGCACCTCGCTGACCTGCACGATCGAATACGGGTTGTAGATTTCCATCACCAGAGACTTTCTCTGGAGATTGATGATCGTGCCCCGCACCTGCTCGCCCTGCGAGTTGCGGAAACTAACTACCGGATCGATTTGCGTTTTGGAGTACACGGTATAGCGCCAGGGAAAACCGGGAAACGCTGCGGGCCATACAGCCAGGGCAGAACGGCCGGGTACAGCATGAGGGGCGAGGGGGTCGCGGGAAAGGCTACCGGTATCGGGACATGCAGCGAATGCTCATAGTGATGCGCTCGGGCCAGTTGCGGGCATGGCTGCCCCCCGCCGTGGCAGGAGTCGCAATACCCCGGATCATGGTGGTTTGCCGCGGGCCATTGTACTGTGCCCGTCGCAACTCGCACAACAAAGTGCCCTGGCAGCCCCCCCGGATGGGGCAGGACAACAAAAAAGGCCGGCAATGGCCGGCCTTGCAGGGCGAAAGCCCGCCGCAGCGGGCCGCGCGCTCAGTCGGCGCGAACGCCTTCCACCTGGATGGCGAGCTTGACTTCGGGCTTGAAGCCCATCTTGACGCCATAGTCCAGGCCGAAATCGGCCCGGTTGAACTGGCCGACGGCGTCGGCGCCGCAGGCTTCGCGCTTGAGCATCGGGTGCTGGATGCACTTGAAGTCGCGGATTTCGAGCTTGACCGGCTTGGACACGCCGCGCAGCGTCAGCACGCCGTCGACCTCGGTCGGCACGTCGCCCTTGAACTTGGAGAACTTGCCCTTGTAGGTGGCCTCGGGGAAGGCTTGCACGTCGAACATGTCCGGGCCCTTGGCGTGCTGGTTCAGCTTGGCGTTGCCGAAATCGATCGAAGCCGGGTCGATGTTGACCTCGACCGAGCCCGCCTTGGCGGCGCGGTCCAGCGTCACCACGCCGCTGGACTTGTCGAACTTGCCGCGCCAGGTCGACAGGCCGCCCAGGTGGTCGGCCTCGAAGCTGGGATAGGTATGGGTCGGATCGAGGTTGTACGTCACGGTGTTGGCCGAAGCCACGCCGAAGGCGGCGGTTGCGGAAACGGCCGCGACGGCGGCAACGAGGGAACGCAGTTTCATGGTGTCTCCCGACAAATCAGGGTTGGGATGGAGCGGTTCAGGTAAGTCCTGGGGTACGTCAGCGGAGTGCCGGCCTTACTTTTTGGCCAGCACGATACGGAATTTGATCTGGACATCGTCGGCGACCACGGAGGTGTCCTTCCATTCGCCGTCGCCGATATTGAACGCGGTGCGCTTGATCGGCAGCGCGCCCTCGAACACCTGCGCGCCGCCCTCCTGGCGATAGGTGGCGGGCACGACCACGTCCACGGTCTTGCCCTTGATGGTCAGCTTGCCGGCCACGTCGTACTTGCCCGGCGTGCCGTTCTTGATGCTGGTCGACTGGAATACCGCCTTGGGGTATTTGGCGGCGTCGAACCAGTCCTTGCCCTTCACTTCCTTGGTGGTCTCGGCATCGCCGATCTCGAAGCTGGCCACGTCGATCTCGATCTTGGCCGTCGAGGTCGCCAGCTTGGCCGGGTCGAAGCTGACGTTGGCGTCGAACTTCTTGAACTTGCCTTCCATCGGCACGCCGATCTGGCGCGCCACCGCGGTCACCGAGCTCTTGGCGGCGTCGACCTGGGCCCAGGCCAGGTTGGCGGCGATGCCGGTGGCGGCCAGCACGGCGGCCAGGGTGGCGCGGATCGTGGCGGAGCCGCGGCTGGAATTGCGTTTCATCTCGGAAAACTCCTGTCAGGGACGGCGCAGCGGCGCCGCGGTACGAAAAACGGTTGGCGCGCCAGGCTCAGCGCAGGAACGGCAGCATCCGGCCCAGCGTGCCGTCACGGTCGACAAACTGGTGTTTCAGCGCCGCCGCCGCATGGACAACGACCACCGCGGCCATCAGGTAGTTCAGCCAGATATGGGTGAACTTCAGCACTTCCTTCAGCGCATCGCTTTTCTCGATCAGCGCCGGCATCTTCCACAGGCCCAGGTAGACCACCGGCACGCCCGCGGCCGAGCTGTACAGGTAGCCGCTGATCGGCACGATCACGATCAGCAGGTACAGCAGGTGGTGAGCGCCGGCCGCCGCCCTGGCCTGCCAGGCCGGGGTGCCGGGCGCCACCGGCGGCGCGGCGTGGGTGGCGCGCCACAGCACGCGCAGCACGGCGATGGCGAAGATCGTCACGCCCAGCCACTTGTGCCAGGAGTACAGCCTGAGCTTGGTCGGCGTCAGCCCCGGAATGCCGGTCATGTACAGGCCCAGCCCGAACGCGGCGAATATGGCCAGCGCCACCAGCCAGTGCAGGGCGATCGCAGTGGCACCGTAGCCAGCGGGGGCAGTGGCGGTAGAACGCATCGGATTCCTCTCGCCCGCGGCACGGGCGTTTCGCAATTTTGGGGAAGGCAACGGCCGGATCCACCCGCCCGTGCGCTGACGATTCTCGCATTATTGCGGGCCGATGTGCGCCGGTGCAGGACAGTCCTTCATTAAGTTATTCAAATGCTTTGAAGCGAGATTCTCCCGCAGGCGTCACAACGAAGCACCGGCCGTCAGTTGAGCACGCCCAAAAAACAAAAAGCCATCCTGCTGGATGGCTTTCCGTTTCCGCCGCCAGCCTGGCAGCGGCAAAAAGTGGCGTCAGATGCGCTCGGCGAGCACCACGGCCTTGCCGATATAGCTGGCGGGCGTCATCTCCAGCAGCAGCTTCTTGGCGTCGTCGGGAATCGCCAGGCCGTTGATGAAGGTCTGCAGCGCTTCGCGCGAGATGCCCTTGCCGCGGGTCAGCTCCTTGAGCTGCTCGTACGGGTTGGGCACGCCAAAGCGGCGCATCACGGTCTGCACCGGCTCGGCCAGCACTTCCCAGCAGTTGTCGAGGTCTTCGTCCAGGCGCTCGGGGTTGGTCTCGAGCTTGCCCAGGCCGCGCAGGCAGGCCTCGTAGGCCAGCAGGCTGTAGCCGAAGGCCACGCCGATATTGCGCAGCACGGTCGAGTCAGTCAGGTCGCGCTGCCAGCGCGACACCGGCAGCTTCTCGGACAGGTGGCGCAGCACCGCGTTGGCCAGGCCGAGGTTGCCTTCCGAGTTCTCGAAATCGATCGGGTTGACCTTGTGCGGCATGGTCGAAGAGCCGATTTCGCCGGCCTTGGTCCTCTGCTTGAAGTAGCCCAGCGAGATATAGCCCCAGACGTCGCGGTTCAGGTCGAGCAGGATGGTGTTGGCGCGGGCGATCGCATCGAACAGCTCGGCCATGTAGTCGTGCGGCTCGATCTGGATGGTGTACGGGTTGAAGGTCAGGCCCAGGCGGGTTTCGATGACCTGCTTCGAGAACGCTTCCCAGTCGAACGCGGGGTAGGCCGACAGGTGGGCGTTGTAGTTGCCCACGGCGCCGTTCATCTTGCCCAGCAGCTCGACCTGCTCGATGCGCTGGATCGCGCGCGCCAGGCGCGCGGCCACGTTGGCCATTTCCTTGCCGAGCGTGGTCGGGCTGGCCGGCTGGCCATGGGTGCGCGACAGCATCGGCTGGGCGGCATTGAGCCTGGCCAGCTCGACCAGGCGCGCGTGCACGCGCTGCAGCGCCGGCACCACCACGCCCTCGCGCGCGCCCTTGAGCATCATGCCGTGCGAGGTGTTGTTGATGTCTTCCGAGGTGCAGGCGAAATGGATGAACTCGCTGGCGGCTTCCAGTTCGGTGTTGCCCTTGACCTGCTCCTTGAGCCAGTACTCGACTGCCTTGACGTCATGGTTGGTGACCGCCTCGATTTCCTTGATGCGGGCGGCGTCGGCCTCGCTGAACTTGTCGACCAGCGCCAGCAGCGCGGCCTCGGACGCGGCCGAGAACTTCGGCATGTCGGGCAGGCCGGCCTGCGCCAGCGCGATCAGCCAGTGCACCTCGACCTTGACGCGGTTGCGCATGAAGGCCGCCTCGGACAGCCATTCGCGCAGCGCATCGGCCTTGGCGGCGTAACGGCCATCGATCGGGGACAGGGCGGTGAGCGGCGAAAGGGAGGAGGAGGTCATGCTGGAAACCGGGAAAGGGAGGAAATAAAGAAGAAGGCGGCGAACAAGTGGCGCCGCGGGGGCTGGCGGCACGGACGGGGCGATGCGCCCGTCACGCCGCATCGGCGGCGGCCGGCGCTGCGCAACGCGCGATTTTACCACCCCTGCCCCTGCTCCGGGCGGCGGCAAAGCGCGGCTGCGGGGCATCGGTGCGCGAACCCGCATTCGCCAGGCGCCGCGGGTATACTCGCGCACGCCGTTCCAGTAGCCTGTTATGAAGTGCATCGGGCAAGCCATCGCTGCCTCCCCGCCGCCGCTGCCACCGAGCGACGATGCACTTCATAACAAGCTCAAGGGGAGAACATGAAGCTGTATGCATCCCGGACCAGTCCGTACGCGCGCAAGGTGCGCGTGGTGATGGCGGAGAAGAAGATCGAGTGCCAGCTGATCGAAGAGGACGTCTGGTCGCCTGAAACCCGGATCGGCCAGTACAACCCGCTGGGCAAGGTGCCGTGCCTGGTGATGGAAGACGGCGGCGCGATCTTCGACTCGCGCGTGATCGTCGAGTATGTCGACACGCTGACGCCGGTCAGCCGGCTGATCCCGCAGGGCGGGCGCGAGCGCCTGGAAGTGCGCTGCTGGGAAGCGCTGGCCGACGGCCTGCTCGACGCCGCCCTGCTGGTGCGCCTGGAGGCCACCCAGCGCGAGCCGCACGAGCGCAGCGAGCGCTGGGTGCAGCGCCAGCGCGGCAAAATCGACGCGGCACTGGTGGCCATGGCCCACGGCCTGGCCGACCGCCCCTTCTGTACCGGCACGCATTACTCGCTGGCCGACGTGGCGGTGGGCTGCGCGCTGTCCTACCTGGACTTCCGCTTCCCGGACATTGCCTGGCGCGAACGCCATCCGAACCTGGCCGCGCTGGAAGAAAAGCTGTCGAAGCGGCAGTCGTTCATCGATACCGAGCCCCCGCGCGGCTGACGCCTGGCCCCGGATGAAAAACACCCGCCTGGTGCGGGTGTTTTTCGGCTGTGGTGTGGGCTTACCGGGTGCTTACTGGATGATCCCGCCGCCCAGGCAGATATCGCCGTCATACAGCACCGCCGACTGCCCGGGTGTGACCGCCCATTGCGGCTCGGCGAACGACAGCGTCAGCGCCTGCGCGTCGACCGCCTGCACCGTGCAGGCGGCATCGCTCTGGCGATAGCGGGTCTTGGCCGCCATCGCCGCGCCTGCGGCAGGCGGCTCGCCGGCTACCCAGGACAGGTCCGACGCGGTCAGCACCGGCGTCAGCAGCCACGGATGCTCGTGGCCCTGCACCACGTAAAGCGTATTGTTCGCCATGTCCTTGCGCGCGACATACCAGGCGTCGCCGTTGCCGTCGCGGCTGCCGCCCAGGCCGATGCCCTTGCGCTGCCCCAGCGTGTAGAAGGCCAGGCCGATATGCTCGCCGACCACCTTGCCCTCGGGCGTCTTCATCGGTCCCGGTTTGGTGGGCAGGTAGCGGTTGAGGAAATCGCGGAACGGACGCTCGCCGATAAAGCAGATGCCGGTCGAGTCCTTCTTCTTCGCGTTCGGCAGGCCGATCTCGGCGGCGATCTCGCGCACGCGCGTCTTCGGGATCTCGCCCAGCGGGAACAGCGTGCGCGACAGCTGCGCCTGGTTCAGCCGGTGCAGGAAGTAGCTCTGGTCCTTGGTATGGTCCAGCGCCTTGAGCAGCTCGAAGCGGCCGGCCACGTTCTGGCGCACGCGCGCATAGTGGCCGGTGGCGATGGTTTCCGCGCCCAGCGACATGGCATGGTCCAGGAACGCCTTGAACTTGATCTCGGCATTGCACAGCACATCCGGGTTGGGCGTGCGGCCGGCCGAGTATTCGCGCAGGAAGTCGGCGAAGACGCGGTCCTTGTATTCGGCGGCGAAGTTGACCGCCTCCACGTCGACGCCGATCAGATCGGCCACCGAGACCACGTCGAGCCAGTCCTGGCGCGTGGAGCAGTATTCGCTATCGTCATCGTCTTCCCAGTTCTTCATGAACAGGCCAATGACCTCGTAGCCCTGCTGCTTGAGCAGCCAAGCGGTGACCGACGAATCGACACCGCCCGACATCCCCACCACGACACGCTTGGCGGCACCGCTCACGACTGCGACCCCGCTTGCAGCACCGACGGGTGCGTGTACAGCGCGTCCAGCGCAAAGCGCTTGCCAGCCAGGTAGTCGTCCACGCACGCCATCACCAGCGGCGAACGATGCCGTTCCGGGCATGCGCGCAGCTCCTCGGCGCCCATCCAGATGGTGCGCACGATGCCGGTGTCCAGTTGACGGCCGGCGTCGAGCGAGCCGAGGTCGCCGGTAAAGGCAAAGCGCACGTAGGTCACGTCGCCACCGGTGCGCGACGACAGCGAACGCCCCATGTAGCAGCCCAGCAGCGCGCGCGGCTCGAAGGTGTGGGCGGTTTCTTCCAGGGTTTCGCGGATCACGGCGCGGATCAGGCTTTCGCCCGGATCCAGGTGCCCTGCGGGCTGGTTCAGGCGCAGCCCGTCGGCGGTTTCCTCTTCCACCAGCAGGAACCGGCCGCCGCGTTCGATCACGGCGGCAACGGTCACGCTGGCATTCCAGTCACTTGACATGATGCTCAATTTTTAGGCAATCCCGCATTCTACCGGTTGCGGGCCCATCGTGCAGCACGGCGGCGGGCGCCGGCGCGCGCCGTTCCAGGCCCGGCAAAAGCCGACCGCCCGGTCACCATTGCAAGTCAGATTCCTGTAAGCTGCGGAAAAATTGTGCGCTGCGGCTTAACCCGATCCGGCGGCGCGCACGGGCCAGACGTCGGTCCGTCCAACCAGACAAGACGCCAGCTAAAGGAGAAATTGACGATGTACATCGGCATCCCGCAGGAGACGCGGGCCGGCGAGACTCGCGTCGCCGCCACCCCGGAGACCGTCAAGAAATACGTCGCCCAGGGCCACAAGGTGGTGATCCAGGCCGGCGCCGGCCTGGGCGCCAGCCAGCCCGACGGCGCGTATGAGGCGGTT
>NZ_JALHRX010000029.1 GCF_023952475.1 Cupriavidus sp. WGlv3 | reverse complement strand
CTCGGTGGTGTTGTACTGAGCCCGGCCTGACGGCAACGCTGGGTTGCGACGCTGCGTCTCAGCCTGCGCCGGCGGCGTCATCGACGCCGGTGCTGGCAAAACGCTCGCGATAGGCGCCCGGCGTGACATGGAGCCGGCGCTGGAACGCCTGCCTGAGCTTGGCCTCCGAGCCAAAGCCGCTCTCGAGGGCGATCCACTTCAGCGGCTGCGCGCTGTCTTCGAGCAGCCGCCGCGCCGCATCGAGCCGGGTCTGCTCCACATAGGCCGACGGCGTATGCCCCGTTTCCTTCAGGAATACCCGGGAAAAATTGCGCTCGCTCATCGCAAAGCGCTGCGCCAGCCCCTGCACCGAGAGGTCCGCCTTGGGCGTGCGGTGGATATAGTCCTGGATATCGCGCACACGCGGATGCCCCGTCATCTGGCTGAGCAGGTGTTCACTGAACTGCGATTGGCCGCCCGGCCGCTTCAGGTAGACCACCAGATCCCGCGCCACCGACAGCGCAATGTCGCGCCCGAGGTCCTCCTCGACCATGGCCAGCACCAGGTCGAACACCGCGGTCACGCCGGCAGAAGTCCAGATGTGCGCATCGCGCACGAAGATGGCATCGGCCTCGACCCGGATCCCGGGATATCGCTGCCGCATCAGCTCGGCCACGCTCCAGTGCGTGGCCGCGCGCCGGCCGGCAAGCAGGCCCGCCTCGGCAAGGAAGAAGCTGCCCGAGCACAGGCCCACGATGGTCCGCAGCCGGGTGGCCTGGGTCCTGCACCAGCTGACGATGTCGCCGCAGGCGCCCAGCACGTTGACGATGTCGCGCGCGCCGACGACCACCACCACGTCGGCGGGCGCCAGGCCAGCAAGCGCGTGCGTGGCTTCGAGCGATACCAGCGTGTCGGAGCGGATCGCGCCAGTCTGCGGCCCGACCAGGCGGAGGTCATATTTCGGCTCGCAGCCGAGCTGCCGCAGGCGGGTGTTGGCGTAATCGAAGACATTGATGGCGCCGACCGCTTCGACGGCCTTGAATCCGGGATAGATGACGATGTCTACGGTAGTCTTGATATTCATGGCGCGCGGCGTCGCGGCAAGGGGCAGCAGAAGCGCCTTGCGGCGTGGGTCGAACGCCGATTCTATCCAATCCGCGAACCTCGTCCGGCCTGGCGCGCAATGCTGCTAGCCGCCAGGTTGCATCATCAGCTTGCGCCCCGCACGAACGGCGTGCGTACGACTGTCGCCGCGATCCGGTTCCGGTAGACCTCCACCTTCACGTGCGCGCCGATCCTGACCCCGGGCGCCACGCGCGCCAGCGCGATGGCGAAGCGCAGCGTCGGACTATAGGTGGCGCTGGTGACCTTGCCGATCACCTCGCCCTCCTCGCTGGTCACGGTGCTGTGCGCCGGCGGGACCGCGCCGCTGCCTTCCAGCGCGAGTCCGACGAACTGCCGCGTCTGCCCACGCGCGCGTACGGCCGCCCTGCCGACGAAATCCCGGCCGGAATCGAGATCCACGCTCCAGCCCAGGCCGGCATCGAGCGGCGAGGTATCGATGTCCATGTCCTGCCCGTACCGATGCACGCCCGCCTCGAGCCGCAGCGTATCCCAGGCATCCTGGCCCGCGGCAACGATGCCGGCCGGGCGCAACCGGTCCCAGATGGTGCCGGCATGCCTTGCCGGCACCATCAGTTCGAAACCATCCTCGCCGGTCTTCCCGGTCCTCGCCACCATCAGCTCGCCGGCTTCCGGCTCATGCACGAGGGTGGAATTGAACGGCTTCAGCGTTTCTGCGTGGCGGGCCGCCGGCATTGCCCGGATGACTTTTTCGCGGGCCCTCGGGCCCTGCACGGAGATCACCGCCAGCGGCTCGACTCCTGCCGGGACGCAATCCGCTCGCCTCGGCACCACGGTCACGTCGGCCCTGGCCTCATGGATCCTTGCACGGATCCAGGCGATGTCGCCAACGGCCGTGCGCGCGTTCAGGACGGCGCGGTAATGCTGCGGCCCGAGGTAGTAGACCACCAGGTCGTCGATCACTCCACCTGAAGTGTCGAGCATGCAGCTATACAGCGCCTTGCCCGGCGTCTTGAGCTTGCCGACATCATTCGACAGGAGCCTGCCAAGCAGCATTCGCGCATCCGGGCCCTGCAGGTCCGCCACGCACAGATGCGACAGGTCGAACATGCCAGCGTCCCTGCGCACGGCATGGTGCTCTTCGATCTGGGATCCATAGGCAACCGGCAGCTTCCAGCCATCGACGTCGCCCATGCGGGCGCGCAGCAGCAGGTGCTGCGCATACAGTGGCGTGGACGGCCACGCCGGGGGACTTTTCGTCATCGCGTTGGGCTCGGTGGGCAATCGGACAATCGGGAGCGCGGCCATCGGCCTGGTCCGTCGCACCACGCTGGCCGGTTGCGCGCACCGGCTTGCGGCAGCGGCGACGTTGCGTGCCAGTACATCAGATCGCCCGGCCAGCGGATAGAACAAAGGCGGCATGCGCATGGGACGCCTGCGCCAGGCGCTCAGCGGCGCTCAGGCGGCGACCGGCCGCAAAAACGGCAAGTCAGCCCGCCGCCGCGCTCCAGTCCCCGCCCAGCGCCAGCAACAGCGCAATCCGCTGCTGGAGATGCCGGCCGTGCGCGTCGATGCAGTCGATCTCGGCCGCCAGCAATGACTGGCGCTGCTTCAGCACGCCGCGCCTGTCGGACGCGCCTATCCCGGCACGGGCTTGCTCGCGCCGGACCAGTTCGCGGCTTTCGGCTACCCGGTCCTGCAGTTGCCGGGTGCGTTCGGCATGGCTGGATTCGGCCTGCAGTCCCGCTTCAACCTCGCCCAGCGCGCCCAGCGCCTGGTTGCCGTAGGCGATCAGGGCGGCCTTTTGTTCGGCGGTGTAGTAGTCGGCCCGGGCCTTGAGTTCGCCGCCGGCAAAGATCGGCGCGAACAACGAGCCGTTCAGTCCCTTGACCGGGCTGCCGGCCTGGTTGAGCAGGAATACGTCGCTGCGGATATCGGTAATGGCCGCGCTGATGGCAATGCGCGGCAGACGCGCCGCTTGCGCCGACTGCCGCATGTCGAAGGCCGCGGCAACCTGGTGTGCGGCCGCGCTCAGGTCTGGGCGGCGGTCGAGCAGGTCCGCCGGCAACCCGGCTTGCGGCGCCGGGGGCACGGGCGGCAGCTCGCGCCCGGACGCCATGCTGCCGATCTCGCCGGCCGGATAGCGTCCCAGCAGCAATTCCAGCGCCTGTGCGGCCTGGCCGCTGGCCAGCCTTGCCGATTCCAGCGCATCGACCTGCAACCGGCGCGCATTGCGCGCCTGCACCAGCTCGGTGTCCGGCGCTGCGCCGATGGCAACCCGCTGGCCGGCGATGCGCAGCAGCTGGTCGTGGATGGTGACGCCTTGCCGCAGCCGCGCTTCGCGTTGCGCGTGCTGGATCAGCGTGAACCACGCCCGGGCCGTGGCCGCGGCGACCACGCGCCGTGCCCACAGCTGGTCGTCCCGGGCGGCGGCGTAGCGGGCTTGCCCGGCCCGCGCCTGCGCGCGGATGCGTCCCCACAGGTCGATCTCCCAGCTTGCGCCGATGGAAAGGATCTGGGTCTCGGAATTACCCGCCCTGCCCTTGACGGCCGCATCCGGCAGCAGGCCGCTGCGCTCGATGGCGACCAGCGCCTGCGCCTGCCGGACCCGTTCCTCGGCGAGCCGGAGGTCGCCGTTGTGCGCGATGGCCTCGCGCACCAGCCGCTGCAGTTCGGCATCGTCGAAGCTGGCAAGCCAGCCGTCGGCAGGGGTGCCCGCCTCGGCATGGTTGACCCAGGCGGGCTTGCCTTCGAGCACCGGCACGGCCTCTCGCATCAGGTCGGCGCCTTCGGGCGGCGCCTGCAGGGCGCAGCCGCCGAGCATGGCGACCGCCATCGACAGCGCGGCCGGAACCCTCTTCTTGGCGTATGACGACACAGGCATCCCTCTAGTGAAGTTTGAGTACCAGGTAGTTGAGCTTGGAGCTGACGCGCAGGAACACCATCCGGACGATATGGAACATCTTCAGGTGTTCGGTATAGATCGCGCCGGCGCCGACGGCGCCCACCGGGAGCATCTGTTGCGTTGACTCCTCACGCAGCGCGAGCTTGACCGCGAACCGGTTGGGCACGGCGTCGGTGGTGCCCGTGCTCGGGATCATGCCGCCCTGTGCCACCTGCCCCTGCGATTGCGCCCAGACGATCGAGTCGACCCGTGCCTTGATGATCTGGCCCGGATGCGTGGGAAGAAAGATCTCCGCGAGATCGCCTTCCTTGACCTGGTAGAGCTCGTTCTGCCGGTAGAAGGCGAGCACCTCCTGCTGGTCCTCGACAAAGCTGAAGGCCGGCGCAAACGGGAACGGGACCAGCATGGTGCCGACGCGCACCTGCAGGTTCACGACCTTGCCATCGGCGGGGGCGCGGTACACCGTCTGGTCCAGCTCCCACCTGGCCTGCTCCAGCAGGACTTCGGTTTCCGCGCGCCGGGCGCGCGCCGTGGCAATGGCCGCGAACTCGCCCTGGCTCCTGGCGGAGAGCTTCTGCGTGGCCTCGTCCTCGGCGGCCTGCGCGCTGGCCAGTTCGCCTTCCAGTTCGCGCTGGCGCGACAGCGCCTCATCGCGATCGAACTTCGCGCCCGCGCCGGCCGCGAGCAGCGCATCCTGTTCCATGAGCCGCTGGCGCGCCAGTGTCAGCCTGGCCTTCACCGTGCTCACCCTGCCGGCCGCGCCACGCACGGATTCGCCGAGCTGGCGCGCCGCCGCCTGCGCCTCGGCCAGCGCGGCGTCGTCGGCCATCAAGCGGCGCTCGAGCTGACGGACCGAGGCCTGATACGGAGTCGGATCGATGCGCAGCAGCACATCGCCCTTCCTGTAGCGCCGGTTGCCCTCGGCCGGGAGCTCGACGATGCGGCCGCGCACCTGTGGCACCACCTGCAGGACCTTGCCGACGACGCGCACGTCATGGGTAGACGGCGCGACCACGTTGAGCGTCAGGACCATCAGCGTCAGCGCGACCACCGGGATCGTGAGCACGGTCACCATCGCGGTCGCGTTCCACGGCAGCCATCTGAACTTGAAGAAGATCAGCCATACAACCAGCGCGTAGGCTGCAAGCAGCAGAGCGTCCATTCAGATCGGCTCCTTGCGCTCGCGCATGGCGCTGGCGACCGGCTGCGCCGCGGCCGCCGGCGCGTTGGCGGCACGGCCCGGGCCGCGTGCGCGGTCCTGGCTCTTGCAGGAAGCGGATGCCACGCTGCCCTGCGCGGTGGCTTCATTGTCTTCCGGTGCCTTGTCGGTGCCATACGCGGCCCGGTAGAACACCGGCTTGGTATGCGCCCAGAGCCAGGCCAGCGGCCACAGCAGCCCGCCGAAGAACAGCGAGAGCAGGCACAGCGCGTGGATCGCCTCCTGCTGCGGATGGCGCTTGCGCTGCGCGATCCGCTCCGGCCAGATATGGAGCATCCAGAACAGGTAGATCGCGCCTGCCGGCACGAATACCAGCACCACCCAGGAGATGGCATTGGCGGCGGTCTCGAGTGCCTTGCCGCTGAGCAGCGAGGCGAAGGCGGGTTCAGTCGACGCCAGCAGGGCGATGCCCGCCAGCAGGTGTGGTCGCAGTTTCATGGCGTAACGATGGGATGGAACACGGGGGCGCGGCGCTGCCGCGTGCATGCGCTCAGGAACCCGCTGCTGCGCCGCGCAACCCGGCGCGGGGCGCGTCCTGCGACGTGCGTCGCGCCGGCTGGTCCGATTGAGCGAATTCTGCCGGCGGCACCGTGTCCACGGCTTCCGGCGCATCGTCGGCGTACAGCAGGTTGTACTTGCTGCGGCCGGGATCGTCCGCAGCGCGGCATGCCGCCGCCGTCGCGGCAAGCCCGGCGCCCGTGCACGCGGGCGGGTCCAGGGCCGCTGGCCGCGCGGGCGTGGGCGGGTGCTGGGCGTGCGCCGGCACGGCCGCCATCACCAGCAGTGCAATGGCTGTCGCCGTGGCGGCCGATCGGCAGTTTTCGATCATGTTTGCAGTTTCCTCCGAAGTCCTTGCGCGGCCGTCGATGCGCACCGGCGCGCCGGCCGCATCCCGGCAGAGCGCACACCTTATGGCAGCGCCTCGTCTGCGGCTATCAAAGGAATTAGAAAGTCGGCACGGGCACGCTCGACAGGTTCGCCCCAGCCCGGCCCTGGCGCGCGGATTCGAAGTCCTGTGATAGCCCGCGCGCCCGGGCCGCGCATACGCTGACGGCCTTTGCACACACCCGGGTGTCGTCCGGGTCCGCGTGAACCCGTTGCCACCATGAATGCTGTTTCCCTGACGTGCGCCGGCGTCATTGCCGCCGCCGCTAGCACCCTGAGCGGATGCGCGATCCCCACTGCCGAGACCCTGAACCCGTTCCAGGAACCGTGGCCATGGACGCGGATCGTCGCCGTCAACCGTACCGGCCATGACGTGACCGGCGTGCGCGCCGGCCGTTGCGAAACCGGGCCGGTGTCGCGCCACTCGCAGTCGTCGCCGTCGTTCTGCTTCCCTGGCGGGCGGCCCGACAAGGCGATCGAGATCAGCTGGACCGATGCCGCCGCCGGCGCGCCCGGCGCCGCGTCCGCCGAGGGCAAGCGACACGCCGCCACGGTGCCGCCGCCACCGCTGTGGCAGGAAGACCCGCGCCCGCAGGACCTCACCGGCGCCTACCTGTGCGTGCTGTTGCGCAGCGACGCGCCGGTCAGCCTGACGCTGGCCGGCAGCGCCGAAGCGTGCGCCGTCCTCTAGCAGCGTCTACGCGGACTGCGCCTAACCGGTCACCAGCGCCTCGCACATCTGCCGCAGGCGCTGCGCGATGTAGCCGGACTGGCATTCGATCTCGTCGTCCCAGTCCCCTTTGTCCACTGCATAGTCGCGCAGGTCTGCGCACAGCTCGGCCAGCTGCGAGCCGCCGAGCACGGCCAGGGTGCCCGAGATCCGATGCAGCAGCCGTTCCAGCCGATGCACGTCGCGCGCGGCCCGGACGGCATCGTATTGCGCCAGGTCCGCGCCGGTCTGCGCAAGGAAGGCTTCGGCGTATTCGCCGGGCACCGCCGGCAGTTCGGGCAGCGCCTCATCCGCCAGCGTGTCAGACTGTGCGGCTTCCCGTTGCATCGCCCCGGCCGTATCGTCGATGCGGACGAGGACCGAGACGAGCGCGGCGAGAGACACCGGCTTGGTCAGGTAGCCGCTGAACCCGCCCGCCATCCCGCGCGCCACATCGTCCGGCTGCGCGCTGGCGCTCACGGCGTACACCGGGATCCGCATGCCGGCACGCCTGATTTCGCCGAGCAGGTCGAAGCCATTCATCACCGGCATGTCGATGTCGGTCAGGACCGCGTCCACGCCATCGCCATGTTGTCGCAGCATGGCCATGGCCTCGTTGCCATTGCCCGCCGCGATCACGCTGGCGCCGAGGGCGAGCAGCTGGTCGCGCAGCAGGTTGCGGTTGAGCAGATTGTCTTCGGCGACCAGCACCCCGCGTCCGGCCAGAGGCGCCGGCACGCGCGCCGCTCCATCGAAGCCGGACTGGCTGGCGGCCGGTTGCGGCAACGCCTCCACCCTGGTCACCACCGCCACGACGGCGGCATGGATGCCGGTCAGGCTATAGGCGGACACCTCGCTGCCGCCGTCTGGCCGCGTGGTGGCGACGGGCGGCCCCGACTGCTTCAGCCAGACGATCGCGGCAGGCCTGCGCCACCAGGCCATGACTTCGACGGGATCGAAGCCATCGGCCACCAGCAGGCAGTCATGGCTGTCGGCGTCCACCGGCGCATCGGTGTCCGTGCGCGCCGATGGCTGGCATGCGCCCCAGTCGAAATGGTTCAGCAGGCCTTCGAGGCATTCGGCCTCGCGCGCCAGCACCAGCGTCCGGTTGCGCGGCAGCCGCAGCCGCGGCGACGGCGCCGCATCGACCACCCGCAGCGGCAGGCGCACCGTCACCCGCGTGCCGACGCCCACGATGCTGTCCAGCGCGATATGGCCCTGCATCCGCTCCACCAGCCGCAGGCAGACCGACAGGCCAAGCCCGGTTCCGCGCGCCTGGCCGAGGCGGTTGTCGCCGACCTGGGAGAACGGCTGGAACAGCCGCCCCTGGCACGCCTCGGGTATGCCGATACCGGTGTCGGAAACGACGATCTCCAGGTGCCCGTCGACCCACCGCGCGCGCAACACGACCTTGCCCGCTGGCGTGAACTTGAACGCATTGCCGAGCAGGTTGCCGACGATCTGGGTCACGCGCACCGGGTCGAGTTCGACGCTTGCGGGCAGCTCGCTGCCGTACACCGCCAGGAAGCCGAGCTTGCACTGCCCCGCCAGCGGTGCGTGCGCGAGCGCGATCCGGCTGAAAAACGCCGTAACGGATACCGGTTCCTCGGCAAGGCTGAAGGCACCGACATCGATACGGGAAAAGTCGAGCACGTCGTTGACGATCTGCAGCAGGCCCTCGGCCGACACCTGCATGGCACTGACGCGTGCCCGCTGCGCCGGTTCCAGCGCACCCATCGTGACCAGCTCCAGATTGCCCAGCAGCGAGGCAAGCGGCGTGCGTATCTCATGGCTGATCGACGCAAAGAACGCCACCCTGGCCCTGGCGGCCGCATCGCTGGCGAGTTTCGCCTCGTGCAGCAGCCGCTGCGCGCGCGCCGATTCGGCATAGGTGCCGGTAAGGAAGCGATAGTTCCAGTAGCGGTACATCGCAAACAGCAAGCCGATCAGCGCGGCGGCGATCAGGCCGATCACGCCCAGCTCACCCGCCATTTCCCCAAGCTGGTGGCCGATCGGCAGCGCAAAGATCAGATGCCCGAAGTCGGCCACCAGCGGCGGGCGGCGCAAGGCCCAGCCATAGTCCGGGACCCAGTGGAACAACCCGTCCGGCTGCTGCGCCAGCCGCAGGTCCAGGCGCTGCATGCCGGCGCGGGCAGGCGCCGCCACCAGCGGCATGCCCGCACTGTCGAAGACGATAGGTTCGGGGATCGGCAGGTTGGGCCCTGCCGGCCGCAGCAGCGCGCGCAGCGGCATGCGCGTCAGCACGATGGCGTAGAGCGCATCGCCCCGCGCGACCAGCGATGCGCCGAGGATCTCCGGCTCATGCCCGTCCGCGCCGGCCGCGATGCCCTTCCAGATCACGCGCTTCTCCCTGGCCGCCTGCAGCAGGTCAAGGTCGCGGCCGCGAAAGCTCTCCAGTACCGCGGCGATGATCGCCGGGGGCGGCATCCGCGGCGGCGCCGCGCGCGTGGCCGCTGGCGCCGGGTCCGCCGCCTCGTAGCGATACATGGCGCCGCTGGCCAGCGAGATCATCTCGATCGACGGCTTCTGGCTGGCGGCCGTTAGCGTGCGGACCGCCTGGTCGCAACTGCGCTGCAGCACCTCGTCCGCGGGCAACGGCGGCGAGACCCGCCGGCACAGATGGCCGGCCGGCCGCCCCGGCGCGGCCGGAAAGGTGCCGCTGGCGTGCAGTTCCAGGATCAGGTTGGTCGCGGCCAGCGTGCTGCGGCGTGCCAGCAATGCATCGACCACGCCTTGCTCATACAGCCTGGCCACCTGCTCCTGCGCGCGCAACGAGCCGTTCAGCCGGACCAGCACGGTTGCCGCGGCGCTGGCCACCACGACCAGCGCCAGCAGCAGCACCACCATCGTAAAGACCCGACGTTCGCGCTGCAGGTTGCGTTCGATGGCGTGCAGGTCAGCCGGCGGTGGCGCCGGCGCGGGCGGCTCGAACGGGCCGGGCGTCATGCCAGGCCGTGGTCGCGCGCGTAGGCAACCAGGTCGGCATTGCTGGTGATATTCAGCTTGCGCATGGCCGAGCGCTTCTGCGTCGCGACGGTTGCCAGCGACCGATGCAGGTAGGCAGCGATGGCCGTGACGGTGCTGCCCGCCGCGAACATGCGCACCACCTCGATCTCCCTGGGAGACAGCGGGCTCGCAGCGCCATCGGCGCGCGCGCCGGCGCTCGCCATCAGGCCGGCGATCGCCGGCGACAGGCGCTGGCGGTGGCCGGCCAGCGCGTCGAGGCAGATCTGCCGCAGCACGGCCGGATCCTCGTTCTTGCCGACGATCGCGGCGACGCCCGCCTCCCTGATGCGGGTGAGCAGGCCGCCATTGGTCAGCATCGTAAAGACCACGACCGGCGTGGCGGGGCTGGACTGCCTGAGCCGCTGCATCAGGCGCAGCCCATCGTCATTGCCCTCGGAACGGCCCATGGTGAAGTCGGTGACGACCAGGTCGGGGCGATGCGTGGCCAGCGCGGCGAACAGTTCCTTGCCCGACGAGCACGTCGCGCAGACGTGCAGGTCCGGGACCGTGCTCAGGGTGCTCTTGACGGCGAGCTGGATGACCGGGTGATCGTCGGCGATCACGACAGAGAAGGTACGTGGGGGCATGCGCGTTATGTCTCGATACGGCCGGGGCAATCCGCAGAGGACACTTCCGTGCGAATCACGGGGCCGCCCCCGGGGCGCAGCGTCGCGATACGGCGCTGTCCGGCTGCATGGGATCAGGGATTCTACCAACTTGCCAGCCAGCCCATTTAGCAATAAGGGACGGGCAGTTGACGGATCGTCCCACCGCCCGCGGCGGCGCCCGGCATGGCAGAGGTCTCGCGCTGCGCCTCCTGTCTGCCGGCCACAAGCCACCGTCGTTGCCGATACCGATCTCCTCCCCGCCTGACCCGCCCTCCGTGCGCCAGCGCACCGAACGCCGCATCGCCTGACGGCATGCTTGAGCGTCGCCGTCCCCTCTGCGGGGGCCTGTGCTGTGCAAGCCATGGAGCGCAACGAGGATGAGCCAGCCCGAGCCCCCGGACATCGCGCCGCCGCTGCCCGATCTGCTGATATTCAGCGCCCCGTTCCATCCCTCGGTGGGCGGCATGGAGCGCTTTGCCGAAGACCTGGCGCTGGGACTGACCGAGCTGGGCTATCGGATCGAGCTGGCGACGCGCACGCCGGCGGCCGCGGGCGACGCGCCGGCGTTTCCCTATCCGGTCACGCGCGTGGCGGGCATGGCAGAACTGGCGCGCGCCATGCTGCGGCACCCGCTGGTGGTGTTCGTCGGCCTGACGTTCTACGACGTGCTGCTGGCCACCGTGCTGCGGCGCCGCATCGTGCTGACGCATCATGGCCCGTACAGCCACTATGGCGAGACGCGGCGTTTCACGGCGGGCAACGTCAAGCGCTGGATGTCGCGCTTCTACCACAACATCTGCGTCAGCCGGTACCTGGCCGGATGGCTGCCAGGCCAGCCGCTGGTGATTCACAACGGCTATCGCGAGGACGTGTTCAAGCCCGCTGCCGCGCCGCGCCCGGCGGGCAGCTTCGCCTTTGTCGGGCGGCTGGTGACGGAGAAAGGGGTTGACCTGTTGCTGCGCAGCTTCGCCAGGTTGCGCGCCATGCGGCCCGAGGTCCGCCTGACGGTGATCGGCGACGGGCCGCAGTACGCGGTGCTGGTGGCCCTGGCGGCAACGCTGGAGTGCGCGGAGGCCGTGACCTTTGCCGGCGCGCAGCGGCCCGCGGTGGTGGCGACGATGCTGGCGCAGCATGCCTGCCTGGTGGTGCCGTCGACCGGCTACGAGCCCTTCGGCATCGTCGCCCTGGAAGGCCTGGCGGCCGGCTGCGAGGTCATCGTCACGCGCCGCGGCGGGCTGCCGGAGGCGGTCGACGGCTTCGGCTGGGTGGTGGATCCCGGCGTGGATACGTTATGCGAAACCATGCTGGCCGTTTGCGCCGGCGAGTCGCGCCGCAGCGAGCCAGGCCTGCGCCTGTTCCTGGCCGACCACCAGCGCCAGACCGTGGTGCGCCGCTATGCCGAAGCCATCTCCGGCTTCATGCGGCATTAGCGCGCTGCACTAGCGCGCGGGCTTTTTCGGCTTGCCGGTTTCGGCCTGGTGCTGCCGGCGCGGATCCTCGTTGCGAAAGCCGCCATAGCTGCTTTGTCCCGGATCGGCGCTGCGGCTCTTGATCTCGCTGGGCTCGCGGTCCATGCGCGCGCCCGGGTTCTTCCTGTCGGCGCCGGCCTTGCCAGCGGTCTTGCCTGAGGTCTTGCCTGCGGTCTTCCCGCTCGAACCTGATTTCATTGCCAACTCCTTGTCGTGACACGTCGGTCGGTCTGAGGACTTGCTTCCCCGTGCGAGCCGACCCTGATTTCAGCAGCGGGCCGCCGGCAGCGGGAAGCCAGAACCACGCAACTTTCGTTCCACGAGCAGGGCCGCGCGCCCGCGCCGATGATGGCCTGTACTGCAGTCGTATCAAGCAAGCCGCGGGGCAGCGTTGCAGAATTTGCAGGCCGACACCCCCCGCCTCCCCGTTGCCTCCCCGCCGTGACACCAGCGACGCGGTGTTATATCCTCCACATCACGCTCTCCGCCGTCCGGCCATACAAGAACAAGGCACCGCGCCAAACCTGCATGCTCAAACTCCTCGGGCGTATCCAACCACGGCTGCGCTACCTCGACCTGAGCCTGAACGCCGGCCGCACGGTGCGGATCCGGGTGGTCGAGCGGCCCGGCATGTGGATGGAGCCCGCCCGGCTCGACGCCATGCTGGCCGAGATGCGCGGCATCGTGCAGCGTGGCATTGGCAAGGACCTGGATTACGGCGTGCTCTCCGGGGATCCGGAACGGCTGCGGCGGGCCGTGATCACCCTGCTGTATGACCGCGCCAGCGGCCGTGCCATCGCTTTCAATGCGCTCTCGGTGATGCCGATCGAGCTGCGGGGCCGGCCGGTGGAGGCGATCCACCTCGGGCTGGTGATGGTCGATCCGGGGTATCGCGCGCAGGGACTGTCCTGGGTGCTGTACGGGCTCACCTGCATCCTGCTGTTCTTCCGCCGCGGCCTGCGCCCGGTCTGGATCAGCAACGTGACCCAGGTGCCGGCGATCATCGGCAAGGTGGCCGAGGTCTTTGTCTCCGCCTACCCCAATCCCTTCGCGCCGTCGCGCCGCAGTTTCGAGCACCTGAGCGTGGCGCGCGAGATCATGCGCTCGCACCGCCATGTGTTCGGCGTCGACCGGGCGGCGGGCTTCGACGAGGCCCGCTTCGTCATCACCGATGCCTATACCGGCGGCTCGGACAACCTGAAGAAGACCTTCGACGCAGCGCCAAAGCATCGCGACGCGCGCGCCAACGAACTGTGCCGGCGTGAACTCGACTACCGGCGCGGCGACGACTTCCTGCAGATTGCCTGCCTGGACCTGGCCAGCGCGCGCAAGTACCTGCTGCGCGAGGTGCCGCGCGACTCCCTGCCCGCCATCCTGTACCAGGTGGCCTTTCTCGCGGTGGGCCGCATCGTCCTGCCGCTGTTCCACTGGCTGAACCCGCGCGAGCCGATGGGCGACCTGCGCGCGAGGAAGCGCCCATGACGGCGCTGTTCTCGTACGAGGAGTTCACCACCCGCAATCTCGGCTTCGTCACGGAGGCGGAGCAGCAGCAGCTGCGCCAGGCGCAGGTGCTGGTCTGCGGTGTCGGCGGCATGGGCGGGGCCTGCCTGCAGGCGCTGGCACGCGTCGGCATCGGCCGCTTTGCGCTGGCGGACTTCGACGCCTTCGACGTGTCGAACCTGAACCGGCAGGTCTTCGCCAGCCTGGACACGGTCGGCGTGGACAAGGTCGAGGCCACCGTGGCGCAGATCCGCCGCATCAACCCGGAGCTTGCCATCGAGACCTTCGGCGCCGAGTGGACCGACAACCTCGATGACCTGCTGCGTCGCTACAAGGTCGTGGTCAACGGCATGGACGACATCGCCGCGGGCCTTGCGCTCTACCGCAAGGCCCGCGAGCACGGCGCCACCGTGATCGACGCCTATACCTCTCCGCTGCCCTCGGTCACGGTGGTACGCCCGCACGATCCCCGGCCAGAGGAACGGCTGGGCTATGCCACATCCGGCATGGACTGGCAGGCGCTCACGCCGGAACTCCGGCAAGCCTGCCTGGGCAAGGAGCTGGAATACGTGATGGTCCATTCCAGCTCGGTGCGCCATGTCCGGCTGGACCTCGCCCGGGACCTGCTGAGCGGCAAGCGCAAGCGCATGTCGTTCGCGCCGATGGTGATCACCACCGGCAACCTGATGGCGTTCGAAGCGATCAAGCTGGTGCTGGGGCGGCCGCGGCTGGCCGACTGCCGCGGCTATTTCTTCAATCCCTGGAGCATGCGCATCGAGCGGCCGCGCAACCCGCTGTCGGCATGGGCCATGCGCGCGCTGGTGCGGCGCTTCATGGCGAGGCTGATGCAAGATGGGGGCTGACGTTGATTGACGCGCTGGCAAGCGATGTAGCCGTGACCTGGCTCGGCGCGGCCGGCTGCGGGCTCTACCTGCATTTCCTGTGGACCCGGCGCGACGCCGGCGCCGGCACGGGCCTGTTCCTGTTCGGCATACTGACCGCGCTGCTGGCGGTGCGGGGCTTTGCCTGGCTGTTCGGAGGCACGTGGCTGGCGCAGCTGGTGTTCGCCGCGGCCACGCTGCTGCCGATGGCGATGACGCTTTTCGCCGAGCAGCTGTTGCGGCGGCACCATCCGCTGTGGCTGAAGGGGCTGGCGCTGGGCGTGTCGGCGCTGTTCTTCACCCTCAACCTGTTCACGGACCTGGCCGGCAATACCCCGCTGCTGCTGACCTTCCTGGCCTGCCTGGCCGTGGTCACGGCCAGCAATGGCTGGTTGCTGCTGTGGCTGCGCGACGCCGACCTGTCGGCCAACGAGGCGCGCCTGGCGCGCGCCGTGGTCGTGGTGGTGGTGCTGGCGCTGCCGCTTGCCGCCACCGATTTCCGCGAAGAGCTGGGCCAGGTGCCGGTGCGCCTTGGCGCGCTGGGGGCGCTGGCATTCGTCTATGTGTTCCTGCACCTGTCGGAATCGCAGCGGGTCGTGCGCGGGCTGCTGGCGCGTATGGCCACCGCGCTGGTGTTCGCGGCGGTGCTGGCCGGCGTGATGGCGCTGGCCACGCACGGCGCCGGGCCGGGCTTTGCCGAGGCCGGCCTGCGTGGCATGCCGGTGGCCATGGCCTGGGTACTGCTGACCTCGATCTTCGTGCGCATCCGCGCGGTGTCGCTGGCGGGCGAAGGCAGTGCCTTCCTGCGCTGGCTGCTGCACGCCCGGCTCGATACGCCGGAGGGCTTCCTGCATTCGCTCAGGCGCCTGCCGCAGACCGCCGACCACGTGGTGCTGGGTGAAGCCGAGCTGACCGGCTATGCGCTGGACGCGCTGTTCGAGATCGCCGGCAGGCGGCGCGAGCCGGTGTCGATCGGCGAAGCGAGAGCATGGGCCGCGATCGGCGCCGACGATCCGGCCGCAAACGAAACCGGCCATCGGATCGAGGCCGCGGAGCAGCTGGCAGACCTGCTCGCGCGCCACGAGATGACGCATGCGCTGCTGGTCACGCGCCAGCCCGCGCAGGTGGTGCTGCTGAACCTGCCGCAGGGCGCCAACGCGGCCATCGGCGAGCTGCGCGCCGCGGTGATCCTGCGGCTGGCGCGCCATCTCGGCCAGCGGGAGGCCGCATGACGCTGACCCTGCGCGAAGGCGATTTCGATGCGTTCTTCGAGGCGCCGTTTGCCTGCTATGGCCACGCGACACATTTCGTCACGCCGATGAAGGGAGACCTGGCGCGCGCGCTGGATGCGGCGAAGAACCCGCTGTTCCGGCAATTTGCACGGCGCACCTGGTTCACCGCGCATCGCGACGGGCGCATCGTGGGCCGGATCCTGGCGCATGTCCACGATGCCGCCAACCAGCGCTGCGGGCAGCAACGCGGCTATTTCGGCCTGTTCGACTGCATCGACGACGTGGCGGTGGCGCAGGCCCTGCTGGATGCGGCAGCGGGCTGGGCCCGGCGGCAGGGCTGCGACGAACTGGCCGGCAGCTTCAACCTGACCATCACGCAGATGATCGGCATCGTCACCGATGGCTTCGAGCATGCACCCTACACCTACCAGGAATACACGCCGCCGCATATCGCCAGGCTGCTCGCCGCATGCGGCTTCGAGCCGTTCTTTCCGATGCGCACCTTCGAGCTCGACGTGCGCGGCTGCGATCCGGGGCAACTGATCGGTGACAAGCAGCGCGCGCTGCTGAGCGACCCGGCCTGGCAGTTCACCCCGATCCGCCGGCGCGGCTTCGAGCAACGCCTGCGCCAGGCCTGCGCGGTGCTGAACGACGGCTTTGCCGACAACCCGATGTTCGTGCCGCTGACCGAAGAGGAATTCCTGTATCCCTGCGCCGGCATGATGTGGATCATCGACCAGCGGCTGTCGTATGTCGCCAGCTGCAACGGCGAGCCCGCCGGGGTGCTGTTGTGCGTGCCGGACCTGAACCCGTTCCTGCGCGCCACCGGCTTCCGGCTGAAGCTGGCGACGCTGTGGCACCTGCTCCGCTTCCGCGCCGGCCGCAAGCGCGCGGCCATCATCTTTTTCTCGGTGCGGCGGGATTTCCACGGGCTTGGCGTCAATGGCGTGATGCTGCATCACCTGCTGGCCGCGATGCGCGCGGCCGGCTACACGCATCTGGGGGTCAGCTGGATCTCGGACGCGAACGGCGCCAGCCTCAGGCAGATGGAAAAAATCGGCGCCAGCCCGCTGCATCGGCTGAACCTGTTCAGGAAGGCGATCTAGCGACATGCTTACCCGCGCCCAGCAACTCATCCTGGTGGCACAGGCCGGCCGCGCACCCAGCGCGCACAATATCCAGCCGGCACGCTGGCGCTTTGCGGGCGACCGGGTGGAACTGCTGGAGGATCCCGCCCGCTGGCTGGCGGTGGGCGATCCCACCGGACGCGACAACCAGATCGCGCTGGGGATGGCGTGGGAAGGCATGGCGCTGGCGCTGTCGGCCATCGGTTTGGGCCTGGCGCGGCCCGAGGTGCGCGCCCTGCCCTATCCCTGCACGACGCCAGCCTTGCGCATCGCGGCCACGGCGACCATGACGACCGCTGCGCAGGCCGACGCGCTTGCCGTGCAGGTCGAGCAGCGCCGTGCCTATCGGGGCAAATTCCGTGGCGCGAGTTCGTCGCAGCGCATCGCGCTGGCGCAATGCGTTGCCGCGCACGCCGTCCACGTCATGCCCGCCAGCGCGCACAGCAGCGCCGAGATCGCGCGATGGTACGACGAGGCCGCGGCGGCGGCATTCGAGATGCCGGGCTTCGCCGCAGAGCTCTACCGCTGGCTGCGCTTGTCGCCGGACCATCCGCAGTGGCCGCGCGATGGGCTGTCGGCGCCGTGCATGGGGTTGTCGCGCTGGGAGGCCTGGGGCGCGTCGATTGTGCTGCGGCCCGGCGTGGTGCGATGGCTGTCCGCGCTGTCGCTGACCGGCATGCTGGCCGCCGAGAGCGCCAAGATCCGCAGCGCGGCCGGGATCGTGCTGATCCATGCCGGCCCCGAGGTGTCGAACTTCGACATCGGCCGGCACTGGTACCGGTTCTGGCTGGCCATGACTGCGCACGGCCTGGCCGGCGTGCCGATGTCGGCGCTGGCGGATTCGCCCGGCCACGCGGCGGTGCTGGCGGAAAGCCAGCGGTTGCCGCGCGGCAACCGGCTGGTCAACGTGATGCGCTGCGGGCCCGCGCCGGCGGGCGTGGCGCAGAGCGCGCGGCTGCCCGCGCACGAACTGCTGGTGGATGACTGACGCGGCCTAGAGCAGTTTCAGGAATTCCAGCAGCGCGTCCTTGTCGTCTTCCGCCAGTGTCGAAAACTCCCGCTCATGGCCGCGGTGGCTGCGCCCGGGCGTCGCGGTGTCGTAGCGCATCGGCGCGGACCACGGCTGGTAGCCCGCGGGATAGGCCCAGTCACCTTGCGCATCGGGCTGCCCGGCAATGCCCAGCTTGCGGTAGTCGAGCGCATGCCCGCCCACCCAGAAGCGCGCGGGCCGCGCCTGCGGATGCATCAGGTGCCACAGCGTCGGCACCGAGCCGTTATGCAGGTAGGGCGCCGTCGCCCACAGGCCGGACAGGATCGGCGCGACATAGCCGCCGGTGTTGGCGGCGTCGATATGCCTGCCCAGCTCGGAACGCGCGATCGCACTTAACAGGTCCGCATCGACGGCTTGCCAGCGCGTCGGGTCGGTGCCGAGGTCGGCCTGCGCAACCAGCCGGTTGGGGAAGCTCAGCAGGCGCGGGCGTTGCGCATCGCCGCTGTAGCGGCCGTGGCATTGCGCGCAGGTTGCGGCATAGAGGGCACGGCCGCGCGCTGCGCGGACCAGGTCGATCGGCCCCGGGAACGGCGGCGGCGTGTAGCCCGCCAGGAAGCGCATGACGTCCGCCACCGGCGCAATCGCGCGGCCGGCGCGCTCGGGCGGCATGCCCATGGTTGGCACGGTAAAGAAGGCGACGATCGGCGCGAGGCGCGCGGCATCGCCGGCCGCCTCGGGCGAGGCCGGGCCGAAGCGCGCCGTGCCCTTGCCGGCATAGACGCCGTCATACAGCAGCGAGGTGCGCAGGTTGCGCTGGCCCAGTTCCGGGATCGAGGTGGCGCCGCTGGCGGCCGTGCCCGCGGCCAGCAGGTGGAACTGGAACTTGAGCGCGGCGACGCCATTGGTGCTGCCGGGCGCCCCGTTGCTGAACGGCAGCGGCGCATCGCCGTTCGCCTCCAGTTCGGCCACGCGCCTGACCAGCCGCGGCCAGACGAACTTGCGCAGCGTATGCAGCTCCTGCGCGCTGGTGTCGGGATAGAGCTGCGTGACGGCCGCCAGCAGCGCCTGCGGATCGGCGCGGACGCGCTTGACCGCCTGATAGACCGCGACGACGAAGGCATCGAGGTTGAGCGAGGTATTCGGCAGCCCGAGCCAGACGTTGCGCTCGGGATGCCCGTCGGCGCCGTAGGTGACGCCGGCATGGCAGGCGGCACAGCCCAGGTTGGACACCTCCAGCCGGATCGTGGGCACCTCGCGGCCGATCATGCCGCTGACCACGCCCAGCGGCTTGTCGAAGCGGGGTTGCTGTGCCCCAGGCCAGTTGAGGACCGCGTCGGGATAGACAAAGCCGAATTCGCGCAGCGCCCGGCGCAGGCGCTCCGGCGTGACCGGTGCATCGGGGTTGCCCGCGACCAGCAGCGCCGCGGTGGCCAGCTTCCACGGCAGCGCATTGGTTTCCAGCGTGTCGGTGCTGAGACCGCCGAAGTCGTCGAAGACGAAGCGCATCGCGCCGATGGCGGCATCGGCATCGGCATGGGCGCTGCCGGCGCGGAAGTCCCGCATCGCGGCGGATTCACCTTCCGCATAGCCGCGCAGGAAATCGCATCCCGACACCAGGCACAGCAGCAGGCCCAGCAGCGGGCCCAGGGAAAGCAAGCGTGCAAGCAGCATGATCCTGTTGGTCCGACCCTGCGCGCCGGGACCTCCCGGCGACCCCCGCAGATGGTAGCGGACCATGCGCCCCGGCTTCAAGCCAGCCGCAGCAGCCACGCCGCCGCCCAGGCCGCGCCGGTCGACAGCACCAGCCCGAGCGCGACCGGCACGGCAAAGCGCGCGCCGCCCGCCGTCGACGCGACGATCTTGCTGACGGTATTGGCCGTCAACGCGCCCAGCACCGGCCATACCGCGGCCGGCGGCTCGAGCTTGCCGGCGCCGACCATGGCCCCGATCGAGGTGGCCGCGGCATGCGCGTCGGCAAAGCCGGCGCCCACGGAAAGCGCCAGCAACCCTTCGTTGCCGGCCCATGCCTGCGTGGCCGCACCCACCAGTTGCAGCACCGCGAACAGCAGCGCGAACACCGCCGCGCCGCGCCAGTCGAAGATGCCGCCGCCGGGCACGCCGCCGGTGCCGCCGCGGGCCTCGTGCCACGAGCGCCACAGCCAGATGCCGCCAAACACCGCGATCACCGCCAGCCCCGCGGCCAGCGGCAGCGCCAGCGCCGCCAGCGCGGACAGGCTGGTGGCGCCCAGCAGCACCAGCATCTGCACGTAGGTGGCGACACTCGACAGCAAGGCCGCCGCCACCGGACCGTGCACGCGCGCCTCGCTCTGGCGCGACAGCACCGCCATCGCGGCAATGGTGGCGGTGCTGGAAACGAAGCCGCCGAACAGGCCCGAGATCGGCAGGCCCAGGCGCTCGCCGAACACGCGCGCGCAGATGTGCCCGACCGCGCCGGCCAGCAGCACCAGCAGCACCACCAGCCAGATCGCGTGCGGGTTCCAGGCGTCGAGCGGGCCCATGTAGCGGTCCGGCAGCAGCGGCCAGACGATCAGCGCGGCGGTGGCCAGGATCAGCGCCTGGCTCATTTCCTCGCGCGTAACCTCGCGCCGGGCAAGGTGGTGCAGGAAGGACTTGCCGTGCAGCAACAGCACCACCACCGTGGCCAGCGCCGCCGCCAGCGCCGGATGGCTCGCCGCCAGCGCGCCCAGCAGCAAGGTCAGCAGCAGCGCGAATTCCGTGGTCAGGCCGCTGTCGCGGCCGGCCGAGCGGTGGTAGCTCACCGCCGTCAGCAGCGCCGCGCCCAGCAGCATCACCGGCAGCACCAGCGCCGCCGACAGCACCGCGCTGGCCATGCCCGCCAGGCTGGCCAGCGCGAAGGTGCGCAGCCCGGCCGGCGCTTCGCTGCCGCCGTCGGCCGCCTGGCTGCGCTCGCGCTCCAGCCCGATCGCCAGTCCGATGCCCAATGCCACCGATGCGGAAATGATCAAGGGGTCCATGCCATGTGCCCGAGGTTGCGGTCGCCGTGAAGCCTGGCGGATGCCTGTGACGACAGTATCGGTGCAGGCGGCGATTTGCGCACCCCCGGGTGGGCCGCCGTGAAGGGCCCGGACGTGGCTTCAGGGCGCGGCGACCATGACCACGTGCGCCTGCATCGGGCCGGCCAGCGGCCCGTTGCCGTAGGCCCGGGCCAGCGCCCGCTCGCAGTGTCCGGTCGCGCGCGCGAGGGCGTCCGGCCCGCGCGCTTCCAGCTCGGTGCGCAGCGGCGTGCCCTGGCAGAACGCCGTGGCGGGGATGCGCGCGGCGGCCGCGTGGCTGGTTTCGGTGACGGTCTCGAACACCGCGCCGGCCGTGAACCCGCCGCTGCGCAGGTCCTGCTCGATGGCGGCCTGGCTGTGGTAACCGTGCGGGATGCGCACCATGAAATCGGGCGGCGCCTCGGGGAACAGCGTGGCAAGCGCCGCGGTGATATCGCGGGCAAAGGCGTTGAATGCGATCCGGTCCCACACGTTGAATACCAGCGTGCCGCCCGGCACCAGCACGCGGCGGGCCTCGGCGAAGGCCCTGCCCTTGTCGGGGAAGAACATCGCGCCGAACTGGCACGCGACCAGGTCGAAGCTGGCGTCGTCGAACGGCAGCCGCATCGCGTCGGCCTCGCGCCATTGCACCGGGCGCGCGGTGCCCGCGGCCTGCGCGCGCGCCAGCATCGGTGCATTGAGGTCGGTGGCGACCACCAGGGTGTCCGCCGGCAGGCGCTCGGCCAGCTCCCGCGTCAGCGCCCCGGTGCCGGCGGCCAGCTCCAGCACCCGGCGCGGCCGCAGCGCGGCGATGCGCCGCCCCAGGTCGGCGGCATAGGGCGCAAAGATCATCGGCACCATCAGGGCCTCGTAGACCTCGGCAATCGCCCCGGCAAAGACCTTGTCCTGCTGCTGCATGCCCATGGCGCCGTCCTCCCCTTGCCTGCCCGGCGCAAAGTCGCCCGGTTCGCCTGACTGGGTGTAGGACACATCGCGGCGAATGTAAACCGGGCCCGCGAAGGTGGCGGTTTGAGGAGCGCGTCCGCATCGGAACGCCTCGCCACGATAGGGACTTCGACATAAAAACGGCGTCAAGAGACGCCGTGACCGTATTGAAATGCGGTAAATGCGCATGTCTGCGCAAGGCGCGAATCTTGCGACAATGGCTTCGGCAGGCTCCCGCGACGGAACTTCGGGGTCAACGGCATGAACCGTGGCGCCGTCGCTTGCAAAAAGTACAGACCAGGGCATCACGATGATCCGGATCGGCATCTCAGGCTGGCGCTATGCCGGCTGGCGCGGCGTGTTCTATCCCGAGGGGCTGGCGCAGCGGCGCGAGCTCGAATACGCGTCGCGCGCGGTCGAGACCATCGAGATCAACGGCTCGCACTATGCGCTGCAGACGCCGAAAAGCTATCGCGCCTGGCATGAGGCCACGCCGCTGGGGTTTGTGTTCAGCGTCAAGGGCCCGCGCTACCTGACCCACATGCTGCGCTTTCGCGACGACTCGGCGCGGCCGGCGATGGCCAACTTCTTTGCCTCCGGCGTGCTGGCGCTGGAGGAAAAGCTGGGGCCGGTGCTGTGGCAGTTTCCGCCCAACTTCGGCTTCGATCCCGAGCGCATGGAACGCTTCCTGTCCCTGATCCCGCACGACACGCACAGCGCGCGCGAACTGGCGCGGCAGCACAACCGCAACGTCAAAGAGCCGTGGTGCGAGACCCGGCGTCGGCGCCCGATCCGGCATGCGGTGGAAATCCGCCACGCCAGCTTCTGCACGCCCGAGTTCCCGGCCCTGCTGCGCCGGCACCGGGTTGCGCTGGTCATCTCGGATGCCGTCGCAGACTGGCCCTATGCCGAGGACGTCACCAGCAATTTCCTGTACCTGCGCCTGCATGGCACCGAGACGCTGTATGGCGGCGCCTATTCCGACGCGGCGCTGGACCGCTGGGCCGCGCGGCTGGTCAAGTGGGCCAATGGCGGCGAGCCGACCGATGCGCAGCGGATCTCGCCGAAACGCCCCCGCGCCGCCGCGCATCGGGATATCTACTGCTATTTCGATAACGACAAGAAGGTCAAGGCCCCGTTCGATGCGCAACGGCTGCGTGCGCGCATCGAGGAGAAATAGGCTGCAATACCGCGCTGCCGCCGGGCGCCGCTCAATCCCGGATGCGCGGCATCCAGCCGCTGCCGCGCGTGCGCGGGTCTACCGGCAGTTGCCGCTGCAGCGCGGCCTTGGCCAGCATATGGGCGCTGATCGGCGCGGTCAGGAACAGGAACGCGGTCACCAGCAGCTCATGCAGGGTGGCGTCGCCGCGGAAGCTGAAATACGCCACCGAGGCCAGTACCACGCCGCCCACCCCCAGCGTGGTCGACTTGGTCGGCCCATGCAGGCGCATGAAGAAATCCGGCAGCCGGAACAGGCCGATGGCCCCCACCAGCATGAATACGCTGCCCACCAGCAGCAGCGCGCAGACCATGAATTCGGCAACGGGATGCAGCATGGGCCGGCCTCCTAGTATTCGATGATATCGCCGCGCTGCAGGTACTTCGACAGCGCCACGGTGGCAACGAAGCCCATCACCGCGATCAGCAGCGCGGCCTCGAAGAACACCGCCGAGTCCAGGCTGATGCCCAGCACCACGATCAGCGCGATGGCGTTGATGTTGAGCGTGTCGAGCGCGACGATGCGGTCGGGCAGGCTGGGCCCGCGCAGCAGCCGGCCCAGCGTCAGCAGGAAGGCCAGGCCCAGGATCGCCAGGCAGACCGGAATCACGATGGCAAGCATTGGAAGATCTCCTTGAGCGGGGTTTCATAGCGCGACTTGATCAGCGCGACCAGCGCGGCTTCTTCCTCCAGGTCCAGCACATGGACCAGCAAGGCGCGGCGGTCGTCGCTCAGTTCGGCGCACAGCGTGCCGGGGCTGAGCGAGACGATGCTGATCAGCGCGGTGGTGGCGAGTTCATGCTCGACATCGAGCGGCACTACGATAAATGCCGGGCGCAGCCGCGCGGTGCGTCCCAGCACCATCACCGCCACTTCCAGGTTGGCCTTGACGATATCGATCAGCACATGGCAGCTCAGGCGCAGGATCAGGTCCGGGCGCGACAGGCGGAACGCGCCCAGCACCAGCCAGCGGTCGGCCAGCCGGCCGATGGCCCAGCCCAGCGCCGCGCCCAGCAGCCAGTGGCCCGGCGCCATGCTCTGCGCCAGCATCAGCCACATCAGCATCAGGATCAGGCTCAGCCAGGGATGGGGCAGCAGACGACGCAACATGGCCTACCCCCGCTCGCCGGGCAGTACCGCCCGCAGGTAGGCGGCGCGGTCCAGCAGTTGCGCGGCGGCATCCGCCACGTAATCGCTGACCGGACGCGCGCCCACCGTCAGCGCCAGGTTGCCGGCCAGCAGCAGCATGCAGCAGGCCAGCTTGCGCGCGTCCGGCCGCACCCGCAGGCGCGCCGCGCCGGGATGGTCTTCATCCAGGTATTCGGCGCCTTCGGCGACGCGCTGCGCCTCATGCGGCAGGCGCCACAGCAGCCGCGTGCCGGTGCGCGACACGGCGATCAGCAGCAGCAGGCTCGAGCCAAGCACCGCCGGCCACAGCACCGGTATCCACGGCGCCGGCGTGGCGCGCAGGATCATGGCCTTGCCGAGGAAGCCCGACAGCGGCGGCAGGCCCACCGCCGCGACCATGCCCACCAGGTACAGCAGCCCCGCCAGGCGCGAGGCAATGACCGGCGCGCCGTCGGTGCGCGCGGCTTCGGGCTCGAGCGCATCGGCCAGCAGGAACAGCGCGGCCGTGCACAGCGTGGTGCTGAGCAGGTAGTACAGCGCCGCGGCCCAGCCGGCCTGGCTTTGCATCGACACGCACGCCGCCAGCAGCCCGACCGATGCCACCACCAGGTAGCTGGTCGTGGCGCGCAGCGCCGTCGCGGCCAGCGCGCCCAGCGCGCCGACCGCCAGCGTGGCCAGCGCCAGCGCGAACACCCAGTCGTGCAGGAACGGTCCCAGCAGCCCCTGCGCGCCGCCGAAGATCAGCGCGTCGCAACGCAGCATGGCATAGATGCCGACCTTGGTCATGATGGCGAACAGCGCCGCCACCGGCCCGGTTGCGCTGCCATAGGCGCGCGGCAGCCAGAAGTACAGCGGGAACAGCGCCGCCTTGAGCGCGAACACCAGCATCAGCATCGCGCCCGCGGCCACCGCCAGCGGCAGGTCCTGGCCCGGCAGCCCGGCCAGGCGCAGCCCCAGGTGCGCCATGTTGAGCGTGCCCGAGAGCCCGTACAGCACGCCGATCGCCACCAGGAAGAACGACGACGCCACCAGGTTCAGGATCACGTAGTGCAGGCCGGCGCCGATGCGCGCGCGCCCCGCTCCATGCACCAGCAGCGCATAGGAAGCGATCAGCAGGATCTCGAAGAAGACGAACAGGTTGAACAGGTCGCCCGCCAGGAACGCACCGTTCAGGCCCATCAGCTGGAACTGGAACAGCGCGTGGAAGTGCCGCCCCTGGCGCGCCGTGCCCTCGCCCGCCGCGGCCAGCGCGGCCACCGCCAGCAGCGCGGTCAGCGCCAGCATCAGCGCGCCGGTGCGGTCAAGCTGCAGCACGATGCCGAACGGCGCGCTCCAGTTGCCCATGGCATAGACCGCGATATCGCCGCCGGCGGCATGGCGCAGCAGCAGCACCGCCACCGGCACCAGCAGCAGCGTCGCCACCGCGCTGGCCACGCGCTGCGCGTGCAGCCGCTGGGCCGGCATCGCCGTCAGCAGCGCGCCGGCGAACATCGGGATCAGGATGGGCAGCAGCACGGCATGGTTCATGGCCGCGCCTCCTTGTCGGCAGCATGGCCGTCGTGCGCCCCCGGCTGGCCGGCGGCGTCGACATGGTCGCTGCCGGTCAGCCCGAGCGAGCGCAGCGCCAGCACCACCGCGAACGCGGTCATGCCGAAGGCAATGACGATGGCGGTCAGCACCAGCGCCTGCGGCAGCGGATCGGCATAGCTGGCTCCCGGCGCGATCACCGGCGGCCGGCCGATCGACAGTCGCCCCATGCCCAGCAGGAACAGGCTGACCGCATACGACAGCAGCGTCAGCCCCAGCACCACCGTGAACACGCGCTCGCGCAGCAGCAGGTAGATGCCGGCGGCGGTCAGGATGCCAATGGCGATGGCGTAGAGCGCGGCCATCAGTCGTCCTCCGTGGCCTGTGCCGGCGGCAGGTTGCGGACGCCCAGATGAGACACGATCACCAGCGTGGTTCCGGTCACGGTGCAGAACACTCCCAGGTCGAAGATCATCGCCGTGGCCAGCTCCACCTCGCCGATGCCCGGCAGGTGGAAGTGGCCGAAGGCGGTGGTCAGGAACGGATAGCCGAAGGCCAGGCTGCCGAGGCCGGTCAGCCCCGCCAGCAGGATGCCGGCGCCGGCGATGGCGCGGTAGTCCGGCGCGATGCGTGCTTCGGTCCAGCGCACGCCGTTGGCGACGTATTGCAGCAGCAGCGCCACCGAGGTGATCAGCGCCGCGATAAAGCCCCCGCCCGGCTGGTTGTGCCCGCGCAGCAGGATAAAGGCCGCCACCAGCAGCGTCAGCGGCAGCATCAGCCGCGCCAGCATCGCCAGCAGCAGCGGATGCGCCTGGCTGGTCCACGGCAGGCCGTCCGGCGCCGCCGACGGCGTCGGCAGGCGCATGCCCTTGAGCAGGGCCTGCACCGCCAACCCGGCGACCAGCAGCACGCAGATCTCGCCGAGCGTGTCGAAGCCGCGGAAGTCGACCAGCAGCACGTTGACCACGTTGTGCCCGCCGCCCCCCGGCACCGCCTGCTCGAGGTAGAACGTCGACACCGGGTCATACGGCCGCGTCATCACCGCGTAGGCGGCCACCGCCAGCAGCGTGCCGCCGCCCAGCGCCAGCACGGCGTCGCGCATGCGGCGGCCGGCGCGCGGGCGGTCGTGAGTTTCGCGCGGCAGGTAGAACAGCGCCAGCACCAGCAGCAGGATGGTCACCACCTCGACCGAGATCTGGGTCAGCGCCAGGTCCGGCGCCGAGAAGCGCAGGAACGCCAGCGACACCATCAGCCCGCAGCCGCTCAGCAGCACCAGCGCCAGCAGCCGCTGCCGGTGCGTCGCCACCACGGCGATCGCGCACAGCGCCAGCAAGACCAGCGTGGCCGCGCCGATCGGATCGATGGCGCCGGCCGGCACGCTGCCGGACAGCGCTGCCAGGTCGGCCAGGAAATACGCCGGCAGCGCCAGCATCGGCAGCAGCATCCAGGCGATATAGGTCGGCAGCGAGCCGTCTTCGAGCCAGCGCGTGACCGCCGCGGCAAAGCGTTCCAGCGCGCGCATGCCGTGTTCGAACGAGCGCCGCGCGCTCAGGTGCTCGATCGCCTGTTGCCAGCGCCGCAGCGCGTCGCGGCGCAGGAAGAACAGGGTCGCGCCGCCGGCCATCGACAC
This sequence comes from Cupriavidus sp. WGlv3, assembly GCF_023952475.1. Classification (GTDB taxonomy): domain Bacteria; phylum Pseudomonadota; class Gammaproteobacteria; order Burkholderiales; family Burkholderiaceae; genus Cupriavidus; species Cupriavidus phytorum. The sequence goes on along the minus strand of NZ_JALHRX010000029.1, from coordinate 22,741 downwards.
CAGGCTCATCACCAGCGGCAGGTTGACCCCGTGCCACAGGTTCAGGCTGTATTCGGGCAGCGGCGCGCGCAGCGTCGCCAGCGACGCGGCCGCGAGCAGGTCGCCGACGGTGTAGGCCGGCACCAGCCCGACCACCAGGCAGATCACCACCAGGAATTCCACCGGCACCTTCATGAAGCGCGGCGGCTCGTGCGGCGGATAGTTGGGCAGGTCGGGCCGGCCCCCGCCGAAGAACACGCCGTAGATGAAGCGCAGCGAGTACGCCATGGTCAGCGCGCCGGCCATGGTCGCCGCGGCCGGGATCACCCAGTTGAACTCGCCCAGCAGCCCCTGCGCCAGGGTCTCGCCGAAGAACATTTCCTTGCTGAGGAAGCCGTTGAACAGCGGCACCCCCGCCATCGACAGCGACGCCACGATCGCCAGCACCGCGGTATGGGGCATATAGCGGGCCAGGCCGCGCAGGCGGTCCAGGTCGCGCGTGCCGGTTTCATGGTCGATGATGCCGGCGGCCATGAACAATGACGCCTTGAACACCGCGTGGTTGATGATGTGGAAGATCGCCGCCACCGTGCTGAGCTGGGTGTCGAGGCCGAACAGCAGCGTGATCAGCCCCAGGTGGCTGATGGTGGAATACGCCAGCAGGCCCTTCAGGTCGCGCTGCAGCAGCGCCAGCCCGGCGCCGACGATCAGCGTGGCCAGCCCCGTCATGCTGACCAGGTAGAACCAGCTGTTGGTGCCGTCCAGCACCGGATAGAGCCGCGCCAGCAGGAACACGCCGGCCTTGACCATGGTGGCCGAGTGCAGGTAGGCCGAGACCGGCGTGGGCGCGGCCATCGCGTGCGGCAGCCAGAAGCTGAACGGAAACTGCGCCGACTTGGTGAACACCGCCAGCAGCACCAGCACCAGCATCGGCAGGTACAGCGGGTGGTGCTGGACCTTGCCGGCCTGCGCCAGCACCACTGACAGCTCGAAACTGCCGCAGATATGGCCCAGCAGCAGCACCCCCGCCAACAGCGCCAGCCCGCCGCCGCCGGTCACCGCCAACGCCATGCGCGCGCCCTGGCGCGCATCGGCGCGCCACGACCAGAAGCCGATCAGCAGGAACGACAGGATGCTGGTCAGCTCCCAGAACACCACCAGCAACAGCAGGTTGCCCGCCAGCACCACGCCCAGCATCGCCGCCATGAACAGCAGCAGCAGGCAGAAGAAGCGCACCGCCGATTCATTGCGCGCCAGGTAGTAGCGCGCATACAGGATCACCAGCAGGCCCACGCCCAGCACCAGCAGCGCGAACAGGAACGCCAGCCCGTCGAGGCGCAGCGACAGGTCCAGCCCGAGCGCGGGCAGCCACGCCACGCGCCAGCCCAGTGCGTGCCCCGGCTGCGCGAAGACCTCGCCGCGCAGGCTCAGCAGCAGCATCAGCGCGGCCAGCGGCAGGCCGATGATGACCGGCGCCAGCAGCCGCGGGACACGCGTGCCGATCAACCACGTCAGTGCCGCGGCCAGCAGCGGCAGCGCAAGCAGCAGCGGCAGCGCCATGCCCGCCCCTTCAGTCGTTGCCCGGGGCCGGCAGATGCCAGCCGGCCTTGCGGCGCAGGGTCAGCCGGGTTGCAGATGGGGCGCAGTGTCGGAGTCGGAGTGTCGGGGCGGTGGTCATGGTGTGGCAGATCTCGGTGGGCGATTGCGGCCGCTACTGTCCGGATTCTGCCGGCATTGCGCCGGCTGTGCCAGTCAATTGGCGCGATTTGCAAAAAAAATCATCGTATCGCGCAGGGAACCGAAGGCGTGTCGCGATGGGCAGGCCGCACCCGCGCCAGGTCATCCGGGCTGCCATGCGGGAAGCCCCGCACAGCAAGTTGTAAGATGGCGGAACCACCGCGCCCCACGCCCCCAACCTTCCGGAGCCACCACCCATGAGCGACGCGCTTTGCCTTGCCAGCGCAGCCGAACTGCAGCAGCGCATCCGGCGCAAGGAGATTTCGCCGGTCGAGCTGACCGCGGCCGTGCTGGAGCGCGCGGCCCGGCTGCAGCCCGCGCTGAACTGCCTGATCACGCTGTGCGCGGACGAGGCCATGGCCGCGGCGCGCGCGGCCGAAGCGCAGCTGATGTCCGGCGCGCCGCTGGGCGCGCTGCACGGCATTCCCTTCACGGTGAAGGACATCGTCAACACCGCGGGCGTGCGCACCACCTTTGGCGCGGTGCCGATGCGCGACCACGTGCCCGCCGAAGACGCCGTGGCGGTAGCACGGCTGCGCGCGCAGGGCGCGATCCTGGTGGGCAAGACCACCACGCCGGAGTTCGGCTCCAAGTGCCTGACCGATGCGCCGCTGTTCGGCCGCACCCGCAATGCCTGGCATGCCGGGCGCACCAGCGGCGGCTCCAGCGGCGGCGCCGCGGTGGCGGTGGCGAGCGGCATCGCCCCGCTGGCGGTAGCGACCGACGGCGGCGGCTCGACCCGCATCCCGGCCGCGTGCAATGGCGTGGTCGGGATCAAGCAAAGCCAGGGCGTGGTGCCGCACAGCCAGGCCCAGGACCTGTTCGGCAACCAGACCTACGTGACCCCCACCACGCGCACGGTGGCGGACACCGGCCTGATGCTGCAGGCCATGGCCGGCGAGCACGCGTGCGATCCGTGGTCGATCGGCGTGCCGGTGCCCGACTATGTCGACGCCGCACGCCCGCACGGCGACTTGCGCGGCCGCCGCATCCGCTATTGCCTGGCGCCGCCGGGGCGGCCGGTGGCCGCCGATGTGGCGCGCGCGTTCGAAGCCAGCCTGGCGCAGCTGCGCGGGCTCGGCGCGGAACTGGAGCCGTTCAGCGGCGATGGCTTCGACATCGAGCCGGTCTGGCGCACCATCAACCATACGGTGTGGCGCACGCGCTTTGCGCCGATCGTGGCGCAGCACCGCGACGCGCTGAGCCCGACCTTCGTGCGCCAGGTCGAGTCCGCCGCCGCGTTCACCGCGGTGGAATACCAGCAGGCCATGTTCGCGCGTTCGCAGCTGTTTCTGCGGGTGCAGGCGCTGCTGGCGGATGCCGACTGGCTCGCCATGCCCACGCTCACGCGCACCGCGCTGCCGCTGGAGCAGGACCTGTTCGGCCAGATCGAGATCGACGGGCAGGCCTGCCCCGATGTGCGCGCAAGCTGGTTCCCGTGGACCATGCCGTTCAACCTGACCGGGCATCCCGCCATCAGCCTGCCGTGCGGCTTTGGCCAGGACGGCCTGCCGGTCGGCCTGCAGCTGGTGGGACGGATCCGCGGCGATGCCGCGCTGCTGCGCGCCGCGGCCCTGTTCGAATCCGTGCACGACTTCACCGGCCAGTGGCCCGCCCTGCCCTGAGAACCTGACCGCCTTACCCCATGACCTGCCGACTGCCATGACCCAATCCTTCCGACCGAAGCGCCGCGTGCTGGCGCTGGCCGCTGCCGCTGCCACCGCCCTTGCCCTTGCCGCGCCAGCCAGCGCGGCCGACCCCGAGCCGATGCATATCATCGTCGGCTATGCTCCTGGCGGCGCCGCCGACAGCCTGGCGCGCCTGTATGCCGAGCAGCTGCGCCAGGACGGCCACGGCACCGTGGTGGTCGAGAACCGCCCGGGCGCGTCGGCGCGGCTCGCGCTCGACTACGTGAAGCGCGCCAGGCCGGACGGCAAGACCGTGTTCATCGGCCCATCGCCGCTGTTCACCATCTTCCCGCTGACCTACAAGAAGCTGTCGTACGACGCCGACAAGGACCTGGTGCCCGCGGCGGTGCTGACCGACGTGCCGACCGCGGTCGTGACCGGCGTGCAGCAGCCGTACCAGAACATGAAGGAGTACGTCGGCTGGGCCAGGCGCAACCCGGGCAACGCCAGCCTGGGCCTGGCCACCATCGGCAGCGCCGGCCACCTGGGCACGGTGGCGCTGGGCAAGGCCGAAGGCATCGCCATCACGCCGGCGGCGTATCGCGGGGCATCGCCGATGCTGGTCGACGTGGTCAGCGGCAATGTGTCGATCGGCTGGGACGCGGTGGCCAGCATGATGCCGCTGTACAAGGGCGGCAAGCTGCGCTTCCTCGGCGTCAGCGGCGCGCGCCGCGCCAAGGCGCTGCCCGAGGTGCCCACCATGAAGGAACAGGGCTTCAGCCAGTATGAACACGCCACCAGCTGGTACGGCGTGTTCGTGCCCGCCGGCACCCAGCCGGACGTGCTGGCGCAGGTGGAGAAGATGTTCCTGGCCGCGTCGGCCAACCCCGCCACCGCGGCGAAGCTGGAGGCGCTGGGGCTGGAAGTGGTGGCGCGCCCCGGGCAGGAGGCCCGCCGCCGCATCCAGGTCGAGCGCGCCGCGTGGAAGCCGATCGTCGAGGCGACCGGCTTCCAGGCCGAGGACTGAGCCCCGGCGCGGCCCTTGCCCGTGCTCAGGGCTTGGGCCGCACCGCGTCCGCGGTGCCCTGGATAAAGGCTTTGATCTTCTCGACGAGCGGCGGCCGGGCCACGCCCCCAATATCCAGCGGATATCACCCTGCAACAAATGAATATTGGACGCTGCCGGCCACCGTCGCTTAGCCTTGGCGCCAGGACAGACCCCCGCATTGCTACCCGGAGCCCCCCACATGAGCCAGTTCCTTCTCTACGAACAGCAGGACCACATCGTCACCCTGACCATGAACGAGCCCGAGCGGCGCAACCCGCTTACCGGCAATACCGCGGTGGCGGAATTCCTGGACGCGATCGACCGCATCCACGGCGACGGCAGCGTGCGCGCGGTGGTGATCACCGGCGCCGGCACGGCGTTCTCGTCGGGCGGCAATATCAAGGACATGGAGCGCCAGGCGTCCGGCACGGTGCCCGGCATGGAGATCCGCCAGGACTACCGCCGCGGCATCCAGCGGCTGCCGCTGGCACTGTTCAACCTCGAGGTGCCGGTAATCGCCGCGGTCAACGGCGCGGCCATGGGCGCGGGGCTGGACCTGGCCTGCATGTGCGACATCCGCATTGCCTCGGAACGCGCGCAGTTTGCCGAGTCCTTCGTCAAGCTGGGCATCATTCCCGGCGATGGCGGCGCATGGCTGCTGCCGCGCGTGATCGGCCTGTCACGGGCGGCCGAGATGACCTTTACCGGCCAGCCGATCGACGCCAGGCTGGCTCTCGAATGGAACCTGGTGTCGCGCGTGGTGGCACCCGACGCGCTGCTGCCCACCGCCTATGAACTGGCCGGCCGCATCGCCGCCAATCCGCCGCACGCGGTGCGGCTGGCCAAGCGCCTGATGCGCGAAGCCATGCATACCCGGCTGGATACGCTGCTGGAACTGTCGGCCGGCTTCCAGGCGCTGTCGCACCAGACCGCCGACCACCGCGAAGCGGTGCAGGCCTTCCTGGACAAGCGCACGCCGGTCTTTACCGGCAACTGAAGCGGCCGCCGCAATCTCGCCGGCGTGGCCCTATCCCGCCACGCCCAGCGCGCCTTCGACATTGCGCACCAGGCTGACCAGGCGCGGGCCGATATCTTCCTCCAGCTGCTTGCTCTGCTGGCTGAACACCGGCACCGACGCGGCGAAGATCCACGCCTCGCCGTCGCGGCGCGTGCGCAGCGGCACGGCCACCGATTCCACCTCGCGGTGCAGGTCGCGATGGCCGCGGCAGAAGCCGTGCTCCTGCAGGTCGCGCGCGGCATCGTCCAGGCGCGCCTGCAGCCAGTCGGCGCGCGCGGGATCGGTGGCGCGCAGCTGGGCCAGGTAGGCCTCGCGCTCGGGCTGGTCCAGCCGCAGCAGGTAGGCACGCCCCGAGCCGGTGCGCGAGGCCGATACGCGCGTGCCGACCTCGGGCCGGAACACATGGCTGCCGACGCCCTGCGCGATCTCGACATAGGTCAGCGCATGGCCGCTGCCGACGATCAGCTCGACCTGCCCGGCAATATGGTCGGCCAGGTCCTGCATCGCCGGACGCGCCAGCTGGCGGATGGTCATGCGCGCCAGCGCCGGCGCCGCCAGGTTGATCAGGCCGACGCCGGGCACATAGCGCGACAGCCGTTCCGAGTAATGCAGCAGGCCCAGCCCGCACAGCGTGTCGAGCAGCCGGAACAGGGTCGGTTTGGCCAGGCCGGTGCGCTCCATCAGTTCCCGGCTGCTCAGTTCCTGCACCGTTGGCGAGAAGCAGTTGAGGATCGAGACGCCGCGCGCCAGCGCGCTGACAAGGCGCGCCTCGCCCTCGGCATCGGCGGACGGTGGGGCCACGGAGGCATGTGGAGCATTAGTCATCGCAGGACCTGGATATGGAGTTTTTTGATACTCGGGTCTCAAAACCCGGATGTTGCCCTTCGCCTTTTCGAAAGTCAAACCACGCTTTTTACGTTTACATGGCGTTTTTCCGACGCCAGAATCCCAATTCATCGTATCGGACGATCACTTTTCGATACAGACGTCTCAATATCCCTCGCACGACTCGCAACGCTCAGCTTTCTCAGGAGACTTCGCATGCAACAAGCCGTCATCGTCGACGCCATCCGCAGCCCGATGGGCCGCTCCAAGCCGGGCTCGGCCTTTACCGAACTCCATGCCACCGAACTGCTGGCGCAGGTGCTCAAGGCCCTGGTCGAGCGCAACCGGCTGGACCCGGGCCTGGTCGACGACGTCATCACCGGCTGCGTGACGCAGGCGGGCGAGCAATCCGCCGGCCCCGGCCGGGTGGCGTGGCTGGCGGCGGGGTTCCCCGAGCACGTGCCGGCTACCACCATCGACCGCAAGTGCGGCTCGAGCCAGCAGGCGGTGCACTTTGCCGCGCAGGGCATCATGGCCGGCGCCTATGACATCGTCATCGCCTGCGGCATCGAGTCGATGAGCCGGGTGCCGATGGGCTCGGCGCGCATCGGCCAGAACCCGTATGGCCCGTCGATGGAGGCGCGCTACGCACCGGGCCTGGTGTCGCAGGGCGTCGCGGCCGAGCTGGTCGCGGCAAAGTATGAGCTGTCGCGCGAGCAGATGGACGGCTACTCGGCCCGCTCGCACGAACTGGCCGCCGCCGCGCGCGAAAGCGGCGCGTTCCGCCGCGAGATCGTCGGCATCAGCACCCCCAACGGCGTGGTCGAGCACGACGAGACCATCCGCCCCGGCACCTCGGTGGAGAAGCTGGGCACGCTGCAGGCGTCGTTCCGCAACGACGAGCTGAGCGCGCGCTTCCCGCAGATCGGCTGGAACGTGACCGCGGGCAATGCTTCGCAGATCAGCGACGGCGCCGCCGCGATGCTGCTGATGAGCGAAGCGATGGCGCAGCGCCTGGGTTTGAAGCCGCGCGCGCGCTTCGTCGCGTTCGACGTCTGCGGCGACGACCCGATCGCGATGCTGACCGCTCCCATTCCCGCCAGCCAGCGTGCCATCAAGAAGAGCGGCCTGAAGCTGGAGCAGATCGACCACTACGAAATCAACGAAGCCTTTGCCTGCGTGCCGCTGGCCTGGCAGCGCGCGCTCGGCGCCGACCCGGCGCGCCTGAACCCGCGCGGCGGCGCGATCGCGCTGGGCCATCCGCTGGGCGCCTCGGGCGTGCGGCTGATGACCACCATGCTGCATGCGCTGGAAGACAGCGGCCAGCGCTATGGCCTGCAGTCGATGTGCGAAGCCGGCGGCATGGCCAACGCCACCATCATCGAGCGCCTGTAAGCGGCGCCCTGCCCCATTCCGCCATCCCGATCCCCAATCAAGGAGACACCCATGAAACTGACCAATATGTCCGCCGTCGTCACCGGCGGCGCTTCCGGCCTGGGCCTGGCCTGCGTGCGGCGCCTGGTGGAACGCGGCGTCGACGTGGTCATCGCCGACCTGTCGGAAGAGCGCGGCAACGCCGTGGTCGACGAGTTCGGCGGCAAGGTCCGCTTCGTCAAGGCCGACGTGACCGACACCGACCAGATGAACGCGGTCTACGACGCCGCCGAGGCCATCGCCCCGCTGCGCGCGCTGATCCATTGCGCCGGCCTGGGCGGCCCGGTGCGCGTGGTCGAGAAAGACGGCTCGCCGGGCTCGCTGGAAAAGTACGAGTCGATCGTGCGCATCAACCTGATCGGCACCTTCAACGCGCTGCGACTCGGTGCCGCGCGCATGGCGAAGAACGAGCTGGTCGACGGCGAACGCGGCGCCTGCGTGCTGACCGCGTCGGTGGCGGCCTACGAAGGCCAGATCGGCCAGATTCCCTATGCCTCGGCCAAGGCCGGCATCGTCGGCATGACGCTGGTGGCCGCGCGCGACCTGGCGCAACGCGCGATCCGCGTCTGCACCATCGCCCCGGGGCTGTTCGACACCCCGCTGCTGGCCAAGCTGCCGGAGAACGTGCGCGCCTCGCTCGGCGCCATGGTGCCGCACCCGGCGCGCCTGGGCGCGCCCGACGAATACGCCTCGACCGCGCTGCATATCCTCGAGAACCCGATGCTCAACGGCGAAACCATCCGCCTGGACGGCGCCATCCGCATGGCACCGCGCTGAACCGGCCGACCAGACAGGAGAGAACTGATGAGCGATACCCTGCTGAAGGAAATCCGCGGCAACGTGATGGTGCTGACCATCAACCGTCCCGAGGCCCGCAATGCGATGGACTTCGAGACCGCCACCGCGATTGCCGCCGCGCTGGATGAACTCGACGCGCGCGCTGACCTGAGCCTGGCGGTGCTGACCGGTGCCGGCGGCACCTTCTGCTCCGGCATGGACCTGAAGGGCTTTCTGGCCGGCAAGCGCCCGAGCATTCCCGGCCGCGGCTTCGGCGGCGTGACCGAGCAGCCGCCGCGCAAGGTGCTGATTGCCGCGGTCGAGGGCTATGCGCTCGCCGGCGGCTTCGAACTCGTGCTGGCGTGCGACCTGGTGGTGGCCTCGCGCGCGGCCAAGTTCGGCCTGCCCGAGGTCAAGCGCGGCCTGGCCGCCGCCGCCGGAGGCCTGATCCGCCTGCCGCGCCGCGTGCCCTACCACGTGGCGATGGAATACGCGCTGACCGGCGACATGCTGCCGGCCGAGCGCGCCTACGAGCTGGGCCTGGTCAACCGCCTGACCGATGCCGGCGGCGCGCTCGACGCCGCGCTGCAGCTGGCCGACGCGGTCGGCGCCAACGGGCCGCTGGCCATCGCCGCCAGCAAGCAGGTGGTGGCGCAGTCCGGCGACTGGACCCGCGAGGAAATGTTCGTGAAGCAGAAGCCGCTGATCGACCCGGTCTTTACCTCGGCCGACGCGCGCGAGGGCGCCGCCGCCTTCGCCGAGAAGCGCAAGCCGGTGTGGACGGGCAAGTGAAACGCCCGCACCTGAACTGAGAACGGCCGGCCGCAAGCCGGCCGTTCTTGCCTTGCCAAGCAGCCCATAAACATACGTGGAGGAGACCCATGACACCCAAGCTGCCCGCATCGTTGTTCCCATCGCTGGCCCCAGCGCTGGCCCATCGCAGCGCAGCACTGCTGCTGGCCACTGCCGCGGCGCTGCCCTGCATGGTCCCCGCGGCCGCGCATGCCGCCGCCTGGCCCGAGCGGCCCATCACCATCATCGTGCCCGGCGCGCCCGGCGGCACCACCGATATCCCGACGCGGCTGGTGGCGCAGAAGCTGTCGGCGATCCTCGGCCAGCCGGTGGTGGTCGACAACAAGCCCGGCAGCGGCGGCATCATCGGCACGCAGGCCCTCATGCGCGCGGCGCCGGACGGCTACACGCTGCTGGTCGGCAATACCGGCTCGCATGCCATCAACTACAGCGCCTACAAGCAGCTGTCCTACCAGCCGCAGGATTTCCTGCCGCTGACCGACCTGATCTCGTTCGCCAACGTGCTGGTGGTCGGCGCGCAGGCGCCAGTGCGCAGTGTGGCCGAGCTGGTGGCGCAGCTCAAGCAGTCGCCGGGCAAGTATTCCTATGCCTCGGCCGGCATCGGCCAGACCACCCACCTGACCGCGGAACTGTTCCGGCTGCGCACCGGCACCGAGGTCATCCACGTGCCGTACAAGGGCTCGACGCCGGCGACCACTTCGGTGCTGGCGGGCGAAACCACCTTCATGTTCGACAACCTGACGCAAGCGCTGCCGCAGATCCGCGCCGGCAAGCTGCGCGCGCTGGCGGTGACCAGCGCCGAGCGCCTGCCCGCGCTGCCCGACGTGCCCACCATGGCGCAAGCCGGCGTCAAGGACTTCGTGGTGATGGGCTGGCTGGGCTTCTTCGCCCCGGCCAAGACCCCGCCGGCGGTGGCCACGGCGCTGCAGGAGGCGCTGGGCAGGGCCATGCGCGATCCCGAGGTGGTCGCGCGCTTGCGCGACATGGGCGGCGTTGCCGGCGGCGAACCGCAGCCGAAGTTCGCCGCGCTGGTGCGCGGCGAAATCCAGCGCTGGGGCGAGACCATCCGCGCGTCGAAGGTCAGCCTGGATTGATCCCGCCGGGGCCTGGCCGGGCCGCCTTTACGAAAACGGAAGGCCGCCCGGCCCAAAGCCAAATTGACACGGCGGGGCGCCGCGGCATACCCTCGCCCTACCCTGCGGTATATTCAGTGCCCGCTTAAATCACAGACATTGCAGACATGGAAGGCGCCCGGGGCCCACAACGATAACGATAACCCCGCGACGAGACCAACCGTGCCCCTCTCCCCCGCCCCTTCCCGCTATGCAGGCCTGCGCCCGGCGCTGCCGATCCTGCTCGGCGCGTCCGTGATGCTCAGCCTGGCCATGGGCCTGCGCCAGAGCCTGGGCATCTTCATGCCGCCGCTGACGCGCGACATCGGCATCTCGGTGTCGGATTTCACCGTCGCCATCGCCGTGCAGAACCTGGCGTGGGGCCTGCTGCAGCCGCTCGCCGGCGCCTGGGCCACGCGCATCGGCTTCCGTCCGCTGATGATGGCGGGCTCGCTGCTGTACGTGATCGGGCTGGTGCTGCTGGCGACCGCGCACAGCCTGGTCGGCGTCACGCTCGGCGCGGGCGTGGCCATCGGCGCGTCGATGGCCTGCACCGGCAGCGCGCTGGCAATGGCGGTGGCGGCGCGGCCGGTGCCGGCGGCGCTGCGCAGCACGGTGCTGGGGCTGGTGTCGGGCGCCGGTTCGCTGGGCGCGCTGCTGGCGGCGCCGATCGGGCAGATGGTGACGCAGGCGTATGGCTGGCGCACCGGGCTGGCCGCGTTCGTGCTGCTGGCGCTGGTGATGCTGCCGGCGGCGTGGTCGGCCGGGCGCGTCGACCGGCTGCCGCTGGCGACACCGGCGGGGATTGGCCAGGACAACGCGCGCCAGGCGCTGGGCACCGCGCTGCGCCACGCGCCGTTCGTGGTGATGGCGCTGGCGTACTTTGTCTGCGGCATGCAGCTGGTGTTCCTGACCACGCACCTGCCGTCGTATCTGGACGTGTGCGGCATGGACCCGATGCTGAGCGCCGAGGCGCTGGGCGTGATCGGCGGCTTCAACGTGCTGGGCAGCATCTTCTTCGGCTGGGCCGGCGGCCGCTACAACAAGCTGATGCTGCTGGGCGGCATCTATACGCTGCGTTCGCTGGCGCTGACCTGGTATTTCTCGTCGGCACCGACGCCGCAAAGCACGCTGGTGTTCGCCGCGGTGATGGGCTTTTTGTGGCTGGGGGTGGCGCCGCTGGTGTCGGGCTGGATCGCCGAGACCTTCGGCCTGCGCTGGCAGGCGATGCTGGGCGGCGTGGCCTTCTTCAGCCACCAGATCGGCAGCTTTGTCGGCGCCTTCGGCGGCGGGCTGGTCTATGACGCGCTCGGCTCCTATACCGTGGCCTGGCAGGCCGGGGTGGCGCTGGGGCTGGCGGCGGGGCTCGCGCAGATCGCTTTCGCGGTGGTGACGCGGCCGCGGCCGCCGTTGATGGCGACGCCCTGAGCCGTCCGGTGCCCCGCGCCAGCGGTAAGAATCGGCGCAGGTTGTAAATCTGGCGTCACGCGGCAACCGCACAGGCCGCTACGGCGCGGGGGTGCCGCTGGAACGGTTCGTGCCTGTCTGCGCAGAGACGCAACGCTCAGACCCAAGGAGGCCCCCATGACCTCGACCGAACAGGAAATCCTGGTGTGCGGCCCGGAAGACGGCCGCTGGCACCTGGAAATGCGCACCGGCAAGGGCGCGCCGGAGCGGCTCGACGGCGAGTTCGACTCGCCCGAGATGGCGATCGCGGGCGCCCAGCAGGTCTATCCGTCGATCCCGGTACGCGTGGCCGATATCTCCGGCGCGCCGGCCCCTTCGGCGCCCGCGCATGAAGGCTCGCTGACCGACTACCACTACGGCGGCCACAGCGTGACCCGCGACGAGAAGCTGAGCGGCCGCGCGCATCCGTCCAGCGACACCTCGCAGCCGCCGCCGGGGCCGCACCCCTACCAGCCCACCGATCTCGGCAACCTGCCCCCGGGCACGCCGCGCCACGGCATGTACGGCGTCGCCTCGAGCCCGGCCGAGGCCGAGGCGGCCGACCGCAAGGACCAGGCGGCGCGACGCCCCACCGGCTCGCGCGACGCCGAAGACTAGGCCCGGCGGCGCCGGCGCGCTCGGCAGCACGTACAATCGCGGTTTTCCCTGCGCTTCGCCGCCCCGCCGCCATGACCACCCTCGGAACGCCCCTTTCCCCCTCCGCCACCAAAGTGATGCTGCTCGGCTCCGGCGAGCTCGGCAAGGAGGTGCTGATCGCGCTGCAGCGCCTCGGCGTCGAGACCATCGCCGTCGACCGCTATGACCACGCACCGGGCCAGCAGGTCGCGCACCACGCGCGCACCATCGCCATGAGCGACCCGGAACAGCTCAAGGCGCTGATCGAAGCCGAGAAGCCGCACCTGGTGGTGCCCGAGATCGAGGCCATCGCCACACCGATGCTGGAAACGCTGGAAGCCGCCGGCACCGTGCGCGTAATTCCGACCGCCCGCGCCGCGCGCCTGACCATGGACCGCGAAGGCATCCGCCGGCTCGCCGCCGAGTCGCTCGGCCTGCCCACCAGCCCCTACCAGTTCTGCGATTCGCTCGCGGAGCTGCAGGCCGCGATCGACGGCGGCATCGGCTACCCGTGCGTGGTCAAGCCGGTGATGAGCAGCTCCGGCAAGGGCCAGAGCAAGATCGACGGCCCCGAGGGCGTGCAGGCGGCGTGGGACTACGCCATGGCCGGCGGCCGCGTCAGCCACGGCCGCGTGATCGTCGAGGGCTTTATCGATTTCGACTACGAGATCACGCTGCTGACGGTGCGCGCGGTGGGTGCCAGCGGCCAGGTGGAAACGCAGTTCTGCGCGCCGATCGGCCACGTGCAGGTCAGCGGCGACTATGTCGAGAGCTGGCAGCCGCAGCCGATGCATCCGGCTGCGCTCGCCAGCGCCCAGCGCATCGCGCAGGCGGTTACCGCCGACCTGGGCGGCATGGGCCTGTTCGGCGTCGAGCTGTTCGTCAAGGGCGAGCAGGTCTGGTTCAGCGAGGTCAGCCCGCGCCCGCACGACACCGGCATGGTCACCATGGCCACGCAGTGGCAGAACGAATTCGAGCTGCATGCGCGCGCCATCCTCGGCCTGCCGGTCGACACCACGCTGCGCAGCCCCGGCGCCAGCGCCGTGATCTACGGCGGCGTCGAGGCCCAGGGGGTGGTCTTCGACGGCGTCGACCAGGCCCTGCGGGTGCCGCAGACCGAGCTGCGGCTGTTCGGCAAGCCGGAGAGCTTCGCCCGCCGCCGCATGGGCGTGGCGCTGGCCTACGCCGACGACGTCGACACCGCGCGCACGCGCGCGAAGGAAGCCGCCAGCCGCGTGCGCCCGCGCGCGGTCGGCTGAGCCGCCGCAACGCTGGCAGCGCCGAAGCGCGCCCCGCTACAGCGGATGGCTGCCCGCGGCAGCGCCGTTGGCCGGGGCATGCTGGACCGCCTGCGCCGCCGCCACCTGCGCGGCCGCAAGCACCGGCGCGATGCGCACGCCGTTCAGGTCGGCGCCCGACGGCGCCTGGTACAGCCGCAGGCCCAGTTCCGGCAGGATTGCCAGCAGGTGGTCGAACACGTCGCCCTGGATGCGCTCGTAGTCCATCCACGCGGTGAGCGCGGTGAAGCAGTAGATCTCGACCGGGATGCCCTGCGAATCGGGCTCCATCATGCGCACGTTCAGCAGCAGGTCATGGTGGATCTCGGGGTGCGCCTTCAGGTAGGCGATGCCATAGGCGCGGAAGGTGCCGATATTGGTCAGCCGGCGCCGGTTGACCGGGTCGTTGCCGGCGGCGATCAGCAACCGGTTGGCCTCGTCGACCTCGCGCTGCTTTTCTTCGAGGTAGTCATGCAGCAGGCGGAAGCGCATCAGCGCCTGCACCTCGCGGTCCTCCAGGAAGCGCACGCTGCCGGCATCCAATCGCAAGGTGCGCTTGATCCGGCGCGCGCCCGACTCGAACATCTGCCGGTAGTTGCGATAGCTCTCCGAGAACAGCTTGTAGGTCGGCACCGTGGTCACGGTGTTGTCCCAGTTCTGCACCTTGACCGTATGCAGCGCGATGTCCTTGACGTAGCCGTCGGCGTTGCACTGGGGCATTTCGATCCAGTCGCCGATGCGCAGCATGTCGTTGGAGGTCAGCTGCGTGCTCGCGACCAGCGACAGCAGCGTGTCCTTGAACACCAGCAGCAGCACCGCCGACAGCGCGCCCAGGCCGGACAGCATCCACAGCGGCGAGCGGTTGATCAGGATCGACAGCACCAGCACCGCGCACACCAGTCCCAGCCCCAGCCGGCCCACCTGGATATAGCCCTTGATCGAACGCGTCTGCGCCCGGCGGCTGCTGGCGTACACGTCCTGCCAGGCCCCCAGCACGCCGCCCAGCATCAGGAAGAAGCACACCCACAGGCTGGCATGCGCGAGGCGCTCGATCGCCAGCGCATAGCGGCCCATGTGCGGCACTTCGCCGATGCCGACGGTGATCACGGCAAAGCCCACCGCATACCCGAAGCGCCGGTAGGCCCGATGGCGCGTCAGCGCCGTGCTCCACGGGGTCTTGCCCCACACCTTCAGCAGCCGGTGGGCGATGCGCGACATCACATGGCCGAACAGCCATTGCGCCAGCGCGGCAATCAGGCATAGCGCGAGCAGGTACAGCGCGATCTGCGCCCACGGGTGGGTGGGAATACGTTGCTGGAACAGCTCCAGCAGGGCATCGAAATTCATGGCGGGGCGACTCGGGCCTTTGACTAGGCCAGATAGTGTACCGAACGCGCCCTGCCCCCCTCGCATGCCGTGCGGAAGCGGGCTAGGCCGGCAGCAGCTTGAGCCCGCCGATGCCGACGAAGATCAGCCCGATCAGCACCAGCCGCAGCGGCGACGCGCTCTCGCCCAGGAACAGGATGCCGATCAGTGTCACGCCGATCGCGCCGATCCCCGTCCAGATCGCATAGGCCGTCCCCACCGGCAGGTGCCGCAGGGCCGCGCTGAGCAGGTAGATGCTGGCCAGCGCGGCGCCGATGCCCAGCGCCGTCGGGCCCAGGCGGGTCCAGCCATCGGTATGTTTAAGCGCCAGCGCCATCACGATCTCGATCAGCCCCGCCAGCACCAGCAGCGTCCACGCCATCGCCATGTTTTTTCCTCCCTGAGCTTCGCGCGCGCCGGCATCCATTGCCGGCCACGCCAAGCCACTGTAGGCTGTGCGGATCCGCACGAGAACTGGCCAATCTTGCAAAAGGATTATGCAAACATGCAGGAAGCAGACTGGGACGACCTGAAATACTTTCTCGCCGTGGGCCAGTCCGGCTCGCTGGCCGGTGCCGCGCGCGCCCTGCATGTCAACCATTCCACCGTGCTGCGCCGGCTGGCGCGGCTGGAAGACACCCTCGGCACGCTGCTGTTCGAGCGCCATGCCACGGGCTACGCCATGACCGCGGCCGGCGAGGCGCTGGCGCAACGGCTGGCCGGGGTCGGCGAACAGATCGATGCGGCGCAGCGCCAGCTGTCCGGCCTCGACCGCCAGTTGAGCGGCCCGTTGCGCGTCACCACCACCGACACGCTGCTGGGCGCTCTGCTGATGCCGCTGTTTGCCGAATTCCGCGCGCAGCATCCGCGCATCCAGCTGCAACTGGTCGTCAACAACAGCTTCCTCAGCCTGAGCCGGCGCGAGGCCGACGTGGCGATCCGCCCGGCCAACACGCCGCCGGAATATCTCGTGGGCCGCCGCATCGGCCGGCTCCAGACAGCGCCGTACGCGGCGGGCAGCTACCTGCGGCAGCTCGGCCTGCCGGCCGCGGCGAACAGCCCCGCGCTGGCGGACTGGCCGGCCTATGACTGGGTCGTGCCGGACGAAGCCCTGTCGCACCTGGCACAGGCACGCTGGATCCGCGAGCACGTGCCGGAGCCGCGCCGCGTGGTCAGCGCCGACAGCCTGGTGGCGATGGCGGATGCGGTCCGGCATGGCATGGGCGCCGGCATGCTGCTGTGCCTGCTGGCCGACGACGATCCGGCGCTGGTGCGGCTGGCGCCGCCCGATGCCGCCATGGACACCGATCTGTGGGTGCTGACCCACCCCGACCTGCGGCACAGCGCGCGCGTGCGGGTGCTGGGGGATTTCCTGCATGAGCGGCTCAGGCAAGGGCGGTGGCTGGCGGGATGACACTCCCCGCGCAATGGCGGGGACCGCCTCACGCCGCCGGCGCATACATCCCCAGCAACTGCTCATCCGTAAAGCCCCACTCCGCCGCGTTCTCGAACGCCACCACGGTCTCGTCGCCATGGCGCAGGTCGATCAGTTCGGTCGGCACCGGCCGCGACTGCGATACCGAGTAGAACGCCATCACCTTGGGCCGCAGCGGATCGGCGTCATGCTGCGCGCACACCACTGCCAGCCGGTTGGAGCGCAGCCGCAGCACGGTGCCGAGCGGATAGATGCCGACGGTGCGTGAGAAGGCCTTGAACACGCGCCGGTCGAACAGCGTGTCGACGCGCACCGCCATGTATTCCATGGCGCGGGCCGGCGACCATGGCTGGTGCCCGGGGTGGCTGGCGGTGAGCGCGTCATAGGTATCGCAGATCGCGCCGATCCGGGCGTGCACGCTCAGTTCGCGCCCGACCAGGCCAAACGGGAAGCCGCGCCCGTCGACGCGCTCATGGTGGTGGACGCAGACATCGAGCGGGATGTTGGAATAAAGCCGCGCTTCGTTGAGGATGCGGTAGCCCGCCGAGGGATGGCGGCGGTAGGCCTCCTCCTGCTCGGGGGTGCGCTCGCCGGCGCGGAGGTTGGCGGCGCCGGGCACGGTCAGCTTGCCGATGTCATGCACCAGGCCGGCCAGGCCCAGCTCGCGCACCTCGTCGTCGGGCAGGCCCAGGGTGCGGCCGACCGCGATCATCAGCGCGCAGACCGCGAACGCATGCAGGTAGTTGTCGTCGCCGCGCGCCTTGAGCCGCGCCAGCGCCAGCAGCGCCTGCCCATGGCGCGACAGCGAGCGCGAGGCCGCGTCGACCAGCAGCAGCGCGCCGCTGACCTCCAGCGCCCGCCCCATGCGCACGTCGGCAAACATCGAGCCGATCACGGCCTTGCCGGATTGCAGCAGTTCGCGCGCATGCACGATCTCGGCTTCGAGCGTGGTGGCTGGCGGCGCGTCAGCCGGGCCACCGGCACTGGGCGCAGGCTGGGCCGTGGCAATGGCCGAGGCTGCGTCGACCGCCTCTTCCGGCGCCGGCAGATTGCGGCCCTTCAGGATATCGATCCAGATTTCGCGCACGCCCGCCGACTGGATCTGCCGTACCTGCTCCTCGCTGGCGACCAGGAAGCGCGCGCGCCAGAACGGATGGTTGATCCAGGGCCCGCCCAGCCTGGCGACGAACATCCCGACCTGCAATTGCTCCGACCCAATGCGTCTCAGCATGCGCCAACCCCTCGGATGATGGTTTTCTTGTTGTCGTTCCGGCTATCGGCACTGGCGGGCATAACTTGAGCGCCGGCCACGGCAGGAACCGCGCCGCGCACCCTTGTCAAGCGCCGCCCGAATGCCCGGACGGCGCCGTCGGGCATTGCCGGCGCGGCCATGGCCGCCGCTACAATGGCTGGCCCAGTGCTCACAGACGCCCAGCCAGTCGCCCCCGTTCACCCATGTCCGGAACGTACACGCTAGTCGGCATCGCCCGTGCCAAGACCCACCGCCGCGACGCGCTGGTCTCCCAGCTCACCGCGCTGCGCTCGCGCGGGCTGACCGAGCCCGGCTGCCTGGACTACCACGTCGGGCAGGATGCCGAGGACGCGCGGGTGTTCGTCATCTACATGGTCTGGGACTCCAAGCGCGCGCTCGAATCGCACCTGAACCGCCCGTATATGCGCGATTTCCACGCCGCGCGCTCCGACTTCGTCGAGGGCGATTTCAGCTTCCGCTGGCTCAACGCCGCCTGAGCCCGCTGGCTCGGTGCCGCCTTTGCGCAAGGCGCTATCCCGGTCACTTTCTGCTGTTCCAGCGCGCCTGCCGCCGCGCTCCGCCCGCTTGTCATTCCCGCCGCACCGACCTATCAATCAAGGTGACGCCCGCCAAGGGCGCGGCAGGAGTGCACCATGGAAGTCAGGGATGGATTTGCCGGCACCATCGGCCACACGCCGCTGATCCGGCTGGCCGGCCTGAGCGCCGACACCGGCTGCGACATCTACGGCAAGGCGGAATTTCTCAATCCCGGCGGCTCGGTCAAGGACCGCGCGGCGCTCTACATCATCCGCGACGCCGAGCGGCGCGGGCTGCTGAAGCCGGGCGGCACGGTGATCGAAGGCACCGCCGGCAATACCGGCATCGGCCTGGCGCACCTGTGCGCGGCGCGCGGCTACCGCTGCATCGTGGTGATTCCCGACACGCAATCCCCGGAAAAGATGGAGCGGCTGCGCATGCTGGGCGCCGAGGTGCGCGCGGTACCGGCCAAGCCGTATGCCGATCCCGACAACTACCAGAAGATTGCCGGCCGGCTCGCCGACGAAACCGATAACGCGATCTGGGCCAACCAGTTCGACAACCTCGCCAACCGCCAGGCCCACTACGAGACCACCGGCCCCGAGATCTGGCAGGCCACCGCCGGCCATATCGACGCCTTCACCTGCGCCACCGGCACCGGCGGCTCGCTGGCGGGCATCGCGCGCTGCCTGAAGGAACACCAGCCGGGCGTGCGCATCGTGCTGGCCGACCCGCACGGCAGCGGCCTGTATCACTTCGTCAAGCACCGCGAGGTCAAGGCCGAAGGCAGCTCGATCACCGAAGGCATCGGTTCCAGCCGCGTCACCGCCAACCTGCAGGACACGCCGATCGACGATGCCGTGCGCATCGACGACCAGACCTGCGTCGACATGGTCTACCGGCTGCTGCGCGAGGAAGGGCTGTTCGTGGGCGGCTCGTCCGGCATCAACGTCGGCGCCGCGGTGGCGCTGGCGCGCGAGATGGGGCCGGGGCACACCATCGTCACGCTGCTGTGCGACCGTGGCGACCTGTATATGGGGCGGCTGTTCAATGAAGCGTGGCTGCAGGGCAAGGGGCTGCAGCCGATTCCGTTCCGCCGGGCCAGCCCCGCAGGGTAACGTCCAGGCTAGGCCGCCTTCAGCCGCCGCCAGAGCGTGGTCGGGCTGATGCCGAGGATATGGCAGGCGGCGGTCCGGTCGCCGCCGCACTCTTCCAGCACGCGCCGGATATGGTCGACCTCGCTGGATTGCTTGACGCGTGCCAGCGAGCGGCGCGCCCGCGCGGCCGGCACCGCCGGTGCGGCTTCGGCTCCGGGCGCGGGCGCAGTGGCAAGTGCGGCCTCGCCGAACAGCTCGGGCGCGGCGGCCTGCAGTTCGCGCTGCAGGGCCTCGCCGTCGAGCCGGCGGCCGGCGACCAGCACCGCGATGCGCTCGGTCACGTTTTCCAGCTCGCGGATATTGCCGGGCCAGCGGTAGCGCGCCAGCCGCGCGCGCGCCGCCGCGGGCAGGCGCTGCGGCCGTTCCAGCCCGAGCCGGTCCTGCGCGCGGCGGTACAGCAGCTCGGCCAGCTCCGGCAGGTCTTCGGCGCGCTCGCGCAGCGGCGGCATGGCGATGCGCAGGATGTTGAGGCGGTAATACAAGTCCTGGCGGAAGCTGCCGTCGCGCACCATCGCGGCCAGGTCGCGATGGGTGGCGGCGATCACGCGCACGTTCACCGGCACCGCGTCGAGCCCGCCGATCGGCAGCACCTGCTTTTCCTGCAGCACGCGCAGCAGGCGCGTCTGCAGCGCGGACGGCATGTCGCCGACCTCGTCCAGAAACAGCGTGCCGTTGTGGGCCGACTCGAACAGGCCAGCCTTGCCGCCGCGGCGCGCGCCGGTGAAGGCGCCCTCTTCATAGCCGAACAGCTCGCTTTCCAGCAGCGCCTCGGGGAAGGCGGCGCAGTTGACCGCGACGAACGGGAACGCGCGGCGCGGGCTGGCGTCGTGCATGCCTTGCGCCAGCACCTCCTTGCCGGTGCCGCTCTCGCCGCCGATCAGCACGGTCGAGTCCACCACGGCGTAGCGCCGCGCCAGTTCGCGCAGCGCCGTCATCACCGTCGAGGTACCGGCCAGGTCGTCGAGGCTGTAGCGCACCGCCGCCGGCCGCGCACGGCTGCGCGAGCGCAGGTTGCGGTCGACGCGCTGGATCGCGCTGGCGTCCTGGATGGTCAGCACCGCGCCGGTGGTGCCGGCCTCGCCCAGGATCGGGATGCGGTTGACCACCACCATCTTGTCGCCCAGCTTGTGGATCGCCTCGAGCTCCTTGTCGCCGGTCTGCATCACGCCTTCCAGCGCCAGGCTGGGCGCCAGCGTCTGCAGCTTGCGCCCCACCGCGGCGGCGGCGGAGGTGCCGAGGAAGCGCTCCATGGCCGGGTTGAACGACTGGATCCGCCCCTGCGCATCGACCGCCGCCACGCCCTCGTTCAGGTGCGCCAGGATGGTGTTGACGTAGTCGCGCCGGGTGGCCTCGATGCGGCGCAGGCGCGCGGCCTCGATCGCGTCTTCCAGCGCCATGCGCACCGAGTTGCCGGAGTACAGGAACACGCCGGTCAGGCCATAGCGGTCGGCCAGGTCAGTCACCAGGCCGGGGCCCACCACCACCTGGATGCCCTCTTGCTTGAGCGCCTTCACGCGCGCCACGGCGTCGTCCTCGGTCAGGTAGGTGTAGGCCGGCACCGACAGCGAGAACGCGCGGACGAATTCGTCGACCTCGGCATAGGTCGCCGCGTGCGTGACCAGCGCCACGCGCGGCGAGATCCGCCGCGCCGTGGCCAGCGCGCTCATCACGTCGAAGCCCGTGACCTTGACCAGCACCACCGGCACGTCGACATGCTGGCGCAGGTAGGCGCCGTTGGAGCCGCCGGCGACGACCACGTCGAGCCGGCCCTCGCGCGCCTCGCGCGACACCGCGCTGGCGGCGGCCTCGAAACCCTTGCCGACGATGCGGAATTCGGCGCGGTCGGCATAGGCAGGAATCAGGTCGGCAAAGGCACGCGCGAGGCGGCTGATGCCGATTGCCCAGATGCGCGGGCGGCCTTGCGTGGAAACGGGCGGAGCCATGATGCGGTGCGGAAGGAAAGTCGGATGAAAAGCAGGAGGAACGGGCGTACAGTGCTGTCACATTGTCCGCTACGCGGCCCGGGATTTCAACTTTGAATTCCAAAACTCAGGGTTTGGATTTCAAAAGTGCGGAAATCCTGGCATGGAGACCACGACGAAACCCGCCGCCCTGCCCGCCAGCCTAACGATGGCAAGGGATTCCGGGCTTTCCGGCCGCATTCGCAAGGCCTGGCACAGCCCTTGCAGTATCTGGCTTGTCCTGTCCACCAACGCATACGCCATGACCTACTCCGCTTCCGACCTCGCGCGCTCCGCTGGCGCCCGCTTCCGCCAGGCGCTGGCCGACGAACACCCGCTGCAGGTGGTCGGCGCCATCAACGCCAACCATGCGCTGCTGGCCAAGCGCGCCGGCTACCGCGCCATCTACCTGTCGGGCGGCGGCGTCGCGGCCGGCTCGCTGGGCCTGCCGGACCTGGGCATCTCGAACCTGGACGACGTGCTGACCGACATCCGCCGCATTACCGACGTGTGCGACACGCCGCTGCTGGTCGACGTCGACACCGGCTTCGGCGCCTCGGCCTTCAACGTGGCCCGCACCACCAAATCGCTGATCAAGTTCGGCGCCGCGGCCATGCATATCGAGGACCAGGTCGGCGCCAAGCGCTGCGGCCACCGTCCCAACAAGGAAATCGTCACCCAGGGCGAAATGGTCGACCGCATCAAGGCCGCCGTCGACGCCCGCACCGACGACAACTTCGTCATCATGGCCCGCACCGACGCGCTCGCCGTCGAAGGCCTGGACAAGGCGATCGAGCGCGCGGTGGCGTGCGTGGAAGCCGGCGCCGACGCGATCTTCCCGGAAGCCATGACCGACCTTGGCATGTACCGCAAGTTCGTCGACGCGGTGAAGGTGCCGGTGCTGGCCAACATCACCGAATTCGGCGCCACGCCGCTGTTCACCACCGAGGAACTGGGCGGCGCCGGCGTGTCGATGGTGCTGTACCCGCTGTCGGCCTTCCGCGCCATGAACAAGGCTGCGGAAAACGTGTACGCGGCGATCCGCCGCGACGGCACGCAGAAGAACGTGGTCGATACCATGCAGACCCGCGCCGAGCTCTACGAGAGCATCGGCTACCATGACTTCGAGCAGAAGCTCGACGCCCTGTTCGCACAAGGCAAGGGCAAGTAAGCGACCAGACGCAGGCGCGGCCGGGGCGGGGCTATCCCTTCCCGGCCGCTTGCACGACCAAAGACAGGCAACACCAGGCATCACACCAAGGAGACCCAGATGTCCGAAGCGCAACCGCTCGTCACTCCCAAGC
>NZ_JALHRX010000028.1 GCF_023952475.1 Cupriavidus sp. WGlv3 | reverse complement strand
AGCCGGCTACGCCGGCCTGGACAACGAGCTGTTCTACATGGACAAGACCATGATGGTGTTCGGCGACGCCAAGAAGGTGGTCGAGGACATGTTCAAGGCGGTCGAAGCATAACCCTGATGCCTGGCGTGAAGGCGTCTGCGTCCATAACGACATCCCGTTCTGCCTGTGCCGCGTTTGCAGGCATCTTTTATTTTGATGACTGATGTTATTATAAATAGACAGAGAACAGAACTGCGCAGCCTGACCTGATCGCTACCGGGACGCTCCGGCTGCGGCAGATCGCCAAGACTGCCTAGGCAAGGATGATCGACATGAGCACAGCGTTCTGCAATTCAGGCACGAAGCGACATATCCAGCGCGTGGATTTCGGACGCGTGTCGGTCTTCTTTGGCGAGAAGAGCGGCAAGTATCCCGACGGCAACCAGGTATTGATAAGGGGGTCCGAGACCCGCGCGGCTTTCGACACGCCGCTTGTCGCGAACTACATCGGTCCCGAGTTTGACGCCACCGAGCTGGTGGTGATGGGCCATGTGCATGAGGACCATATGGCCGGGTTGCATCGCCTACCGGAGGCATCGGTCCATGTGCACGAAGGCGATTTGCCGGCGGCAAGGAGCTGGGATGGCATGGTTGCCGCTTTCGGTAATGCGGCGTATGCATCGGAGACCCTGCTCAGGTTTCAGCGTGAATTCTTCTATGCGCCGCGGCCCGACGCGCAAGGCTACGTGGACGGTGCGTGCTGGGATCTGGGGCAGACCGGCATTCGGGCTTTCCACCTGCCAGGGCACACCGCGGGCCATACCGTTCTCCTGGTGGAACCGGAGGGGGTGGCTTTCACGGGCGATATCGACCTGACCGGATTCGGACCCTACTATGGCGATGCCGGGTCCAGCCTGGGGGACTTCCGTCGTAGCCTGGCACGGTTGCCCGAGGTTCCGGCCAAGGTGTGGGTTACGTCCCATCATCGGGGTGTCTATACCGATCGTGAGCACTTCCTGCGCGATCTCGCTGCCTATGCGGCCAAGCTGGACCAACGCGAACAGCGCCTGCTGGCCTTGCTGCGCGAATCGCCAAAGACACTGGCACAGCTGGTCGACCTGCGGCTGCTGTATCCGCCGGGCTTTCAAGGCTCATGGGTACTCGATGCCGAGACCCGTACGATTTCCCGGCATCTGGCAGAACTGCTGGCGGACGGGCGGGTCGAGGTGAACGAAGAAGGCGTCTACCGGGTGGGATGAGATGCCCGGGGGACCACTTCGGTAGTGGCCGCCCTTGCATCATGTCCCGATGCGGATCGCCGGAGACTCCCGCATCGGCATTGCATCGGTTTGACGATTGCCGTCGCGCTCAGAAGTTGTGGCGGATGCCCAGCGCGACGCCGAACATGCTGTCCTTGCCGGCAGCGGGCTGATAGCCGTTGTTGAATGCAATGGACGCAGTGTCCAGGCACAGGCCGGCATTCTTTGCGTAAGCGGTGGTCAGGTACAGGTCCGTACGCCTGGAAAGGCGGTAGTCGGCGATGAGCATCCACTGTCTCGGATTGCCGGCAGGCCTTAGCGCCGGCAAGGTCGAGGACCGGAACGTCTGGTAGTAGTAGTCCAGCGTCAGGCTCAGCGCAGACGTCATCTCGTAGTAGACGCCGGCCCAGTACAAGTTGTCGCGCGTCAGTGTCTGCCCCGGCGCAGTCGACATGCCCCAGCGGTATCCAGTCATGAAGATCGCCGGACCGACGGCGTAACTGGCTGCCGCGGCGGCCTTCTTGAATGTGCCGGTACCGGCGAAGCCGCCACTGCCGACGATGCTCGGGTTCACCTGGTCGTAGGTGACGGTGGCACTGAACGGCCCCGCCGCATAGGAGGCCCGGGCACCAAAGCCGGTATCGCGGCGAAACTGGCCGGGAACCTCGCCCGGGCCACCCAGGCGACTCAGGTCCACGGTGCCGCTGCTGCCGCCGGTGCCAAAGCTCCAGTGTGCCCCGACGCTGACCGGACCAAAGGTGCCCGCATATTTGACGGTGTTGTCCTCGCGGTACACCGGTCCGATCTGGGCGATCACGGGCTCATACAGGCTCGACATCGCCGCTGGCGAGAAGTTGGCCAGTGCCTCCAGCATCGAGGTGTATTGGCGACCGAAGGTGATCTTGCCGTAGGTGGCGCTCTGCAGGCCGACAAACGCCTGCCGGCCAAACAGTCGACCGCCTTGCTGCAGGGTGCCATCGTCTGCGCCGATGCCGCTTTCCAGCACGAAGACGCTGCTCAGTCCGTTGCCGAGGTCTTCCACGCCGCGCAGGCCCCAACGAGAACCCGACAGACCTTCCCCGTTCAGCGCGTATCGATGGGCCGAGCCGCTGCCGGCGCTCTTGAAGTTGGTGTCGAATTCCAGATTGGTATCGAGCGTACCGTACAACGTGACGGACGACTGGGCGTGCGCCGCGCCTGCGAAGACACCAAAAGCTGCCAGTGCGACAACAGGCGTCTTGCCCCAGTCGCGTGCCAGCTTGCACGGCACTGCCGTGACCACAGCCCCATCCTTGTCAGAGGCATAGCGCCTGAATGCATCCATCAACGATCTCCTTGTTTGTCAGTTGCCTGGCGGCCGCATGCAGCGCATCGGCCGCGCACTCGTCCTGAAACCTGTCGGCGATTCGCGCAAATCGTGAATTAGCATAACGATCGTAATGTTAAATAAAAAGGCCGGGTATTCCCTGCTTGGGCGGCGCCCTGAGCTGGCACAGCTGTGGCTACGTGGGGGCGTGCGAACGCCGGCGCACTACCTGGGTGGAAAAGACTGCGCATAGGCCTTGCCCGAGCGGAGCTAGCGGAAGAGGACCACATGGAACCAGAACATAACGATGATTCTGTAAAATCACGCATCAGGCGGCTAACCAGGCCGGCAGCCGGTGATCGAAATGCTCAAGAGACAGAACAAGACAATGGAAAGCGACGACGATATCGAGCAGGTCTCAACCCGGGGTCGTCCGGTCGGCGATCGCGAAGCGAAGCGCAAGGAGTTGCTGCGCGCGGCATCGACGGTGATTGCACAGGAGGGCTATGCCAACGCATCGCTGCGCAAGGTTGCGAAGCATGCGGGCTACACCACCGGCGCGGTGACCTATTACTTCGCCAACAAGGAAGAGCTGGTCGTGGCGCTGATGGAAAGCGCATTCGACCGTTTCGACGCGATGCTGGAGTCGGCCCGGGGAAGCGGTGACATCCTCGCCCCGTTCGAAAGCTGGATCAGGCTGACCGACCGCAGCACCAGGTTCTGGCCGGCGACATCGGAATTGCTGGCGCAGGGACGACACGAGCCTGCGTTTGCGGAAGTCATCACCAGGCGCTACGCTCGCTATCGTCGCCTGCTCGCCGCCATTGTCAAGGACGCGCAGGAACGGGGGACGGTCCGCAACGATATTCCGGCGGACATCCTCACCGACCAACTCGTTGCCATGGGGGATGGATGGATGATGATGTACCCGATCGAACCCAAGCGCTTCACGCCCAAGCGAATGCGGGCGCTCATCGATGCCCTGGCGGTGCTGGTGGCGCCCGTGCCGGGCGAGCACAAGCCTGGCGGACGGGCGGCGCACGCGTAGCACGGGATCACAACCGGTGCTCGCCACGCAGGGCGCGAGCGATGTCAATAGCGGCTTTGGCGCCGGTCTCGATGGCGCCATCGATGCCGCCGACCCCGATGGGCGCTATGTCCGCGCCCGCGAAATGGATGCGGCCGTGGCTCTGCCGCATCAGGGGCGCGGCCTGCGTCAGATTGCCGGGGCGGTGATGCATCCATCCGCCTTTGGAGAACGGGTCGTTCGCCCAGTCCTGGCAGACCGTGTCCAACACTTCGATGTCCGGAATGAAGTCCCGCAGCGCCTGCTGTACTGCCTCGCGGTCATTGCCGTCCAGCGCCGAGGGGTCGGAACAGAAGCACACCACCAGCGTATCGCCATGGTCGCGCCGCTCGGCATGGGCGGTGTTGATGGGATGCTTGCCCGCCGGTGCATAGATCACGAAGGGCTCGATCTCGCCCCTGACCCGTACCCAGATCTTGGTGGCCATGATCGGGTTTCTTTGCTCGATCATGGCGCGCACGGGGCGCGGCAGCGCAGGCGTGACGGAAAACTCGCTCAGCATGTTCAGCGGCAATGCCACCACGGCGCGCCGGGAACGGATACGCTGTCCATCGCGAGTGGTCACAATGACCTCGTGCCCGTTGTCGTCGACAGCGGCCACTGGCGTCGAGAGGCGCAGTTCGGCTTTCGATTCGGCGCTCATGGCGCCAATCAGGCGACCGGTGCCGCCCTCGATCGGCCAGTGCCCGGCGATCTCCTTGAACGCGCTCCAGTTGCCGAAGCAGATCGCGCACCAGAACAGCAGCTGCGCAAGCCCTTGCTCGCGTTCGGAGCAAACCAGGATGGACATCGCGTTGACCAGCACGTCGCGGTCGTGCGCCGAGAGTTCAAGCGCGTCAAGCCGGTCGCCGATGGTTTGCCTGTCGATCGTGCCGACGTCGGCGGCTGCCAGGTCATCCACCTGGGGAAAGTGCATCCGCGCATCGGCAAAGAAGCGGGCGGCCAGCGGCGTGGCCAGTTGGTTGAGCTGTTCCCATGTCCCGGCGTGTACCACGCCGTCGGCGTACCAATAGGCCCTGGTCACCGGCATTGGGGTCGCCAGGCCGATGCCATAGCGCTTGAGTTCGCGCCACACATGCGCCTGCGTCCAGTGCACGTAGGTGCCGCCCAGATCGAGGTCCAGGCCAAGCGCCTTGCCCCACCAGGTGCGCCCGCCAATCCGGTCACGCGCTTCGAGCAGCAGCACCGAATGGCCTGCCATGCTGAGGTCCCGCGCAGCGGTCACGCCTGCGAAGCCAGCGCCGATCACGGCCACATCGTACAGATCTGTCATGGGAATTTCCGTATTGAGTTTCAGGTGATGCATGGGCGGGAAAGGATGACTCCCGGCAATTGCGAGGCTGCCTCTCACGCTGACTCATGCGCGGCGCGCCTTGCGGTTCGAACGTTCATCGAGACCGCTTGCGACCTTCAGGGCGCCGTTGAGGGCGAGCCAGCGCAGGGGTTCCGGCAGCGTCGCGGGCGGCGCGTGTTGCATCAGCATGGCAAGCAGCGGGTTGCCGATGCCCTGGATGTCTTGCGCCAGCATGTGTCCGACCATGCCCTGTGTGCCGACGCCGTGGCCGGAACATCCCGCCGCGTAGTAAATGTTCCTGTCTGCTCCTGTGCGGCCGATCACCGGCAGGCCATCGTCGGCATAGCTGATGTAGCCGCTCCAGCAGCGCCGGATGGCGATGCCCCTCAAGGGTGGAAAGCGGTCATGCAGTGCCATCCGCAGCGCACGATACTGGTCGTGCTCGGGCACTTCGGGCGTCCGCGAGCCGAACGGGTAGCGCAGGCGCTTGGTGGTCAAGACCAGCGTGTTGCGCGCGGTCAGGCGATGGCTCTCCATGACCCAGTGCATGGTTGTGATGCCTTCGCGGCGGTGCCATCCAAGCGCCGCCAGCTGTACAGGGGAAAGCGGTTCGGTCTCCATGGCCGAAAGCCGCAACGGCACCACCTTGTCCGCAAGCGGGCCGAGCCGGGGCGTATAGGCATTGGTGGCCAGGATCATCACCGGCGCGCTGACGCTGCCGCGAGGTGTCTGCACCCTGACGGTTGGTCCTTCGGTGAAGGACAGCAACGGCGTGTTTTCGTGGATCGTCACGCCTGCCCGCAGGGCCGCGCGCCGCAGTCCCAGGACGTACTTGCCGGGATCGAGCGTGCCGCCGGTCGGCACGTAACTGCCAAACAGGAACGCTGGCGGGATGCCGCGTGCGCGCATCTCGGCCTGGTCCAGGTATTCCGATGGGCATCCGAGTTCGGCGCCGATCCGCATATCCTCGCGCACCCTGGCTTCCTGCGACGGGTCGATGCCGGCACGGATCAATCCCGACCGGTGGTAGTCGCAGTCGATCCCATGCTCCGCGAACTTGCCTTCGGCGAAGCGGACCCCGTCTTCGTAGAAGCGTACGATCCGCTTCGCTTTTTCGTGGCCCGCGCGCTTGAGGAAGCGGTCGTACTTGAGTCCCTGCCCGCCGGCGAGATAGCCCGCGTTGCGGCTGCTCGCTCCATGGCCACAGAACTCGCGTTCGAGCACGACCACCTTCACGCGCTGCCGGGCGAGCTCCAGCGCCGCGCATAGCCCGGCGAAGCCGGCGCCGACGATGACCACATCGGCGTTGGTGTGGCCCTCGAGCGATGGCTGCAGGTCAGCCGGCCTTTCGATCCAGCCGCCCAGCGTTCGATATGTCTTGAAGTCTTCGGTCACGTTGCCGCTTTCCTTTGTCTGGTGAGCCATGCGGGCGGGAACAATCCGCGCTTGACGCAAATGCCGTGTCAGGCGGCCATGGACGTGTCCGGGCATGGGCGCGCTCCGTTGGCAGCGCCCGTCTCGTCGCCGGCAACGGCTTCCAGCGAGCGGTTGGTCGTGCGCGGGCCGAACAGCGCGACGGGGATGGAGAAGACGATGTAGCAAGCTGCCGCCGCGAGCATGACGCCAGCCATGCCGCTTGCGGAGAACAGCGCGGCGCCCAGGACGCCGGCGGCCGCTCCGCCGAACCGGCCGCCAGACATCACGATCCCGCTGCCGAGGGCACGCAGCTGCGTCGGTATCGTCTCCGGGATGTAGGTGTAGTAGGCGTTGACAACGAGTCCCGTGATGATGGCGGCGAGTCCGCCTGCCCCGATCACTGCCCAACTGGTGGCCGAGATGCCGAGCACCGCCAACGGCAATGCGCTTAGCACGGACACGACAAGGATGGCGGACTTGCGTTCATACCGGTCGAGAAACAGCATGGCGACTAGCGGCGTGGCGCCATAGATTACGTTCCACAGGAACTGGATGTAATACGCATGTTCCTCGGAGTATTTGAGGCTGTATACGAGCGAGTAGACGCCCCATTGGCCGAACAGGTAATAGGCCAGGCTGGCGCCAAAGTAGCCGAGCGTGAGCACGGCGATGGTTCGCAGCAAGGCCTTGTCGTTGAAGAGGTCGCGTAGCGTAGGCGCTGCGGCGGCCGGCTGAACGGTGGCAATTGCGGGTTCGTCGAGCGGACCGCGGCGCAGCGCGCGCGCTTCCAGCTCGCTGACGATGCCTTCGGCGCGATCGAATCGACCGCGCGCGACACACCAGCGCACCGATTCCGGCAGGATGAAGCGTGCCAGGGGCGCAATCAACAGGCCGACGCTGCCGCCCAGGAACAGGTTGCGCCATGCCTGACTACTGCTGTGGGGGAGATAGAACATTGCCAGCGCGGCAGCGCCGATGCCGGAGACCACGAACCCGATCGTCACGATGGAGACGAAGCGGCCACGTGCCCTGCCGGGAAACATCTCGGCGATATAGACCAGCAGCACCGAGGTGGCGGCCTGCACGCCGATACCGGTGATGACGCGGGAGGCCAGTATGGTCTCGTAGGTAGGTGCGAATGCCGTCGCCAACGCTCCCAGCGAGTACAGCACGGTGGTCCATACGAGCACCGAACGTCGTCCCCATTGGTCAGACAGTCTTCCTCCCACCAGCGCCCCGATGATCATCCCGATGAAGAACGCGCTGCTGATGGCGCCGATCTGCTCGGTGCTCAGATTGGTGTGGGCCTTGATCGTGGGACTGGCATAGGCAAAGATGGCGTTGTCGTAGTACTCCAGCATCAGGTTGGCCGCGAGCAGCGCGGCCCAGACGTAGTGGGAAGCCATTACCGGCAGGCGGTCAAGCCGCGCAAGAATGCTGGCTGGCTTGTCCGTTCTGACGACCGCATTCGGACGGTTCATGTTTGTGTCTCCATCAGCTTTGTCGCTGTTCTTTTTTCTAAGGGATGTCGTGCCGCGACCCTGGTGTGCACACGGGCCGCGGCTTCTGGCTGTCAGCCGGCGCCGCAACCGACGACTGCAATCGCGCGTATCTCGACCAGGAACTCGGGACGCGCCAGCTGGTTTACGCCCACGCCTGTCCACGACGGATAGCGGTCGGGGAAGTACTCATCCTTGACTTTCACGAACGCCTGTATCTCGCCGCGCAGGTCGGTGTGGAACGTCATGATTTCCACGACGTCGGCAAGGCTGGCTCCTGCGGCTTCGAGCACCGCCTTCAGGTTTTCGAACGCCACCCGGGCCTGCGCTTCCATTCCCTGGCCCACCGAGGCCGTCGTCAGATCGAAGCCCACCTGGCCGGACACCCAGATCATGTCGCCGACACGGGTTGCCGAAGAGAAGTGAAGCTGGTCGTAGTGCCTGGCCTGCATGAGGCCGGGATTGATCATTTGTCGTTTCATGGCGGCTGCTCCGTGCAAGCGATATCAGGCGAGTTGGCGGAAGACGGGCGAGCGGAACGGTTCGCCTTCATTGAGCCTGGCCATTTCTTCCCGGAAGAGCGGCCCGTTGCGGGCATAGCGCGGGTTCGACATTGGCAGGGCGCGGAACGTGGCGTCGTCACCGAAGAAGCGCAGCACCAGCGTGTGCCGGGTCGGGCAGGCGGCATCGACGGCAGCTCCTCCGTGAAGCGAACGTGGATGCAGGAACACGACATCGCCAGGGGTCACCTCCCAGGAGAGCACGTCCCAGGCATTGGGGTTTTCGGCGAGCTCCTTGTCGATATGCGGCAGGCGGGGCAGGGTGCCGTCGCCGTACAGCGGATCGGTCGGGTCATCGGCATTCGCGAAACTGGCCCCGTCGTACTGGATGCCGAGGTGCGAGCCGCGAATGATCTCCAGCGAATTCTTCTTTGGAATGGCCTGGAAGGTAATCCACGCGTTGCCCCAATGCTTGCCTGCCCACGGGAGGTTCGCGGTGTCCTGATGCCACGGCCCGCGGCCGCTGTTGCCGCCTTCCTTGGCGAACACCTCCTCGGCGAAATACCAGACATGCTCCGAGCCCCATAACTCCTGGAACACCTTTCCGAACGGCAGCGTCGTGACCAGGTCGTCAAGCTTTTGCTTAACCACCGGATTGGCGTTGTCGATATGGGTCTGCAGGCTGGTGCCGTCCAGCGAGCGGAAGTGATATGGGCCCGGGTTGGCGACGTTCCACCTGAAAGCCTCGTAGCACCGGGCCAGCTGCACAGGGTCGAGGCAGTTCTTTATAAGTACGGCGCCGTCCTCGCGAAACGCCTCTCGTTGGGATTGGGTGGTGAGCATGATAAGTCTCCTTCATTCCTCGGTGATGGACGCTGGCCGGCGCGATGCATGAACAATAACTCGCAATCCGATTTAAGACAACAGGCGTTGTGTTAAAGGGCGAGCCTCGGGATTCTTGGAGAATCGTCGAGTTTGCCGTCCGTGTAATCGTGACGAGAGTTCGGCCGTGCTTGGTTCTCAGCGGACAAGAAGGCGTTGTCCAGGTATATGGCTTCAACTCGGGCAAGACGGACGTGCGGATACCGCGGCGTATGCCGTGGCAACATGCCGCCTCGATGCGTGGCGGGCTGGTCGCAGAGCGGGTAGTTGAACGTCCCACCGGGCCGTGGGCACCTGGGTCGTGGAAGGTGCTGTGCGACGCCGGCCCATGGCCGCCGTCATGAAAAGCGTGAGGAGTGCAAAGTGTGGGGACTGGCGCAACGCCCGTTGACTAAGGCTCAGTTAAGGCCATCGGCAACGTAGGGGTGTCCCGAAACGCTACCTCGGCAAATGGCTGCAAGTGGATTTAGAACGGTCCTTCGCTTCGTCGAGGTCAAAGGCCGTTCTTGGCCGGCAAGCGACCGCTCGCCGGCCAGAGGTTTGCCACACTTCGGTCTGCTCCGCCAACTCGAGCGCGTCGTCAACTTCGATGCCGAGGTAGCGAACCGTGCTCTCCAACTTTGTGTGGCCGAGCAGCAATTGCGCTGAGCGAAGGTTCTTGGTTCTGCGATAGATAAGCGATGCCTTGGTCCGCCGCATAGTGTGGGTGCCGTACGCTGTGTCGTCTAGGCCAATGGACGCGATCCAGCGATGTACAAGCCGGGCATACTGGCGGGTGGACAGATGGGCTGAGGCGTGAATCCGGCTTGGAAACAGAGCATCCGACGAGCGCAAACCACGATGGACAATCCATGCCTCAAGGCTTGAGCGGGTCTGCTCCGTAATCTCGAACTGAACCGGTCTATGCGTCTTCTGCTGGATCACCATCGCTCGGGCACTAACGCGACTGCCCTGACAAACGTCTCGTACGGATGGCCCAGATCTCGCAGAGCTTCAGCGGCGGCTTTTGTCCGGTGAGCTTACCCTTATTCCACGGCGCCCGCGGCGTGGCAGGTGAATTGGACGTCTCGCGCAAGATGTCGCCAAGGCGGTCGATCAACCGGTCTTCGCTCCCAATGCGATGCCGGACACGAGTTTTCTGCTCCGCCACGACCGGGCGCTCTCGGATATCCCGAATGTGGAGAGCAAGCTCGGCCGGCCACCGAAACACATTCACGGGGAACTCACGCCTGTACGTGGCCGGGCCAGGGAGCGGCGGAGCTTGCTCGTTGCCTGAGGAGGAACTTCTGGATCTTGCCGGTCGACGTCCTGGGAAGGTGGCCGATGACTACTTTCTTCGGCGCCTTGAAGTGCGCCAAATGGGCGCGGCAATGTTCGATCAGTTCGCGCTCGCCGACCCTGGCGCCATCGACGACTTCGACAAAGGCGCATGGCGTCTCCCCCCAACGATCGTCCGGCTGGGCGACGACGGCTGCCACGCGCACCGCGGGGTGCCGGTAGAGCACCTCCTCCACCTCCAGCGAGTTGATATTCTCTCCGCCGGAAATGATGACGTCCTTGGAGCGGTCCCGGATCTGTACATAGCCATCCGGGCAGACGACTGCGAGGTCACCCGAGTGGAACCAGCCGCCGGCAAAAGCTTCCGCCGTGGCCTCGGGGTTCTTCAGGTAGCCCTTCATCGTCATGTTGCCGCGGAACATGACTTCGCCGATGGTCTTCCCGTCCCACGGCACCGGCACAAGGGTTTCGGGATGCAGCACGGCCATGCCTTCCTGCGCAGTGTAGCGGACGCCCTGCCGTCCTTTCCGTTCCGCCAGCGCACCGATGCCGAGTTCCTCCCATTCGGGCAGCTCCACGCAAACCGCCGCGGGGCCGTAGACCTCGGTCAGCCCGTAGATCTGGGTGATCCTGATCCCCATGCGCAGCAGGCCCTCGATCACCGGCATCGGCGGCGGCGCGCCGCCGATGAGTCCGTGGACCGGATGGTCGATGCCCGCCTTCCACGCTTCAGGTGCGTGGGCAAGCATCGCATGCACGATCGGCGCCCCGCAGTAGTGACTGACCCGGTGCTCGCGAATCGCATCGAGCACGGCGGCAGCATCCACCCGCCGCAGGCAGACGCTGGTACCGGCGTTGGCCGCCAGCGTCCAGGCGAAGCACCAGCCATTGCAGTGGAACAGCGGCAGCGTCCACAGGAAGACGGCGTGCCGGGGCATGCCCCAGTCGAGCATGTTCGACAGCGCAGCCAGATAGGCGCCGCGATGGTGGTAGACCACGCCCTTTGGGTTGCCCGTGGTGCCGGAGGTATAGTTGAGGGCGATGGCCTGCCATTCGTCGGCGGGCTCGCCGCCCTCCCAGTACGGATCGCCCCCGGCCAGGAAGCCCTCGTATTCGATCTCCGCCAGCCTGCGGCCCCCTTCGACGGCGGGATCGATGATGTCAATCACCAGCGGCTTGTCGTCGAGCAGCGCCAGTGCGGCTTCGACTACGTCAGCGTACTCCGTGTCGGTGACCAGCACCTTTGCATCCGCGTGACTGAGCATAAAGGCGATGGCGGCCGCGTCCAGGCGCACGTTCAACGTGTTCAGCATGGCGCCGCTCATGGGCACGCCGAAATGCATCTCCAGCATCTCCGGCGTGTTTGCGGCCATCACGGCCACCGTGTCGCCAGTCCTGACGCCGGCGGCCACCAGCGCCGACGCGAGGCGGCGGCTGCGGTCCAGCATTGCCCGCCAGCTCGTGCGGCGCTCGCCGTAGACGATGGCTGTACGCTCAGGGTAGACCTCGGCCGTTCTACGCAGGAAGGAGATTGGCGTCAGGGGCACGAAGTTGACCGGGCAGCGCTCCAGCCCATCCGTGCTGTGTTCGACATGTTCCATGGATTGCCTCACTGGCTGCAGCCGTGCGTCAGCGCATTACGTCGCGGGAGATGATCATCCGCTGGATCTCGGAGGTCCCCTCAACGATCTCGAGCACCTTGGCATCCCCGAACGCGCGGGATACCGCGTACTCCGTCATGATCCCGTTGCCGCCGTGAATCTGCACGGCCTGGTGGGCCGCCTCCATGGCCTTCTCGGTTGCGAAGAGCTTTGCCATCGAGGCCTGCCGATCGTAGGGCCGGCCCTCGTCCTTGGCCACCGCAGCGTCGTAGAGCATCAGGCGGGCAGCGTGTGCGTGGGTCGCCATGTCGGCCAGCTTGAACTGCAGCGACTGGAACTGGTTGAGCGTCTTGCCAAACGCTGCGCGCTCGCTCATGTAGCGGACGGAGCGTTCCAGCGAGCCCTGCAGGATGCCCAGTCCCAGCGTTCCGATCAGGATGCGGCCGGTGCTCACCTGTGACAGGGTCTGCCGGAGGCCGGCCCCGACCTCGCCGAGCAGGTGCTCGGCAGAAATGGCGCAGTCCTCGAAGAACAGCTCGAATGTGGTCGATCCGCGCCAGCCGATCTTGTGCAGCTTCTTGCCATGGCTGAAGCCGGGCGTACCGTTCGGTACGATGAAGTTCGAAATGTCCTTGCGGCCGTCGGGCCGGATTCCCGTCACCGCCGCAATGACGATCGGGCCGGTGATCTCGGAACCCGAGTTGCTGATGAAGGTCTTGGCGCCATTGATGACCCAGCGGCCATCCTTCAGTACGGCGCGGGTCTGGATATTGGCGGCGTCGGAGCCGGCGTTCGGCTCTGTCAGGCCGATGCAGCCGACCTGCGTGCCCGCCAGGATCGGCCGCAGGAAGCGCGCCTTCTGGCCATCGGTGCCGTAGTTGTTGAGCAGGCTGGCCGCCGTGGAGTTGGCCATGATGGCCACCGCCACGGCGCAATCGACGCGGGCGATCTCTTCCAGCGCTATGGCGAAGCCAAGCCAGTCGCCGCCGCTGCCTCCCCAGGCTTCGGGGTACGGCAGCCCGATATAGCCCAGTTCGCCGGCCCGGCGCCAGATCTCGTAGGGAAAACTCTCCTCTTCCCACAACCGGTGGGCGACCGGTGCGATCTCTTCCTCGGCGAAGCGGCGCACCGCCTCGCGGATCATCTCGTGGTGTTCTGCGATGTATGACATCGTCTTCCTCCTCAATACGATTCCTGCAGCATCGCCAGGTAGTCGTCGATCGTGGCAGTGCGGGGATTGGTGGCGTGGCAGTGGTCCTTCGTGGCGGCGACCGCGATGTCCTCCAACGCCTCACGCGGCACGCCCATGGCGCCGAGACCAGCCGGCAAGCCGAGACGGGCGTTGAGTTCGCCGATGGCCTGAGCCGGGTCCCCGCCGGTGGGCAGGCCCATGGCCTGGGCAAGTGCGGCCTGCTTGGCTTGGGTCGCCGGCTTGTTGAAGCGCAGCACGGCCGGCAGCAGCACGGCATTCAGCGTGCCGTGGTGCAACGAGACGCCGGGCACCGCGCCCAGCGGGTGCGACAGGGCATGCACCGCGCCCAGCCCCTTCTGGAAGGCCAGCGCGCCTTCCATGGCGGCCATCATCATGTTCCAGCGCGCGTCGCGGTCGCAGCCGTCGGCGGTCGCCTTGCCGATATTGGCTATGCCGCGGCGCAGGCCGTCCAGGGCGATCGCTTCGGCGGGGGGGTTGATGGCCGGCGCCAGGAAGGTCTCGATGCAGTGGGCGATGGCGTCCATGCCGGTCGCGGCGGTCAGGGCCGGCGGCAGGCCCAGCGTCAGTTCGGGGTCGCAGATGGCGAGCTTCGGCAGCAGGAACGGACTAAGCAGGCCGAGCTTGCGGCCGGACTCCATGACGATGACCGCGCCCCGGCCCACTTCGCTGCCGGTACCCGCAGTTGTCGGGATGGCCACCAGCGGGGCGACCCGGCTAGTGATCCGGCTCGCGCCGCCCTCCACCGCCGCGTAGGTCTGCAGCGGTGCCGGGTGGGTCGCCAGCAGCGCGGTGGCCTTGCCCAGGTCGATGGGCGATCCGCCGCCCACGGCCACGATGCCGTCGCAGCCGTTGCCCAGGTAAAGGCCGGTCGCGGCGGACACGGCGGCTTCCGTCGGGTTGGATGGGGTGTCCTCGAAGACGGTAGGGGTGCAATCCGGGCCCAGGGCGTCGAGCACCTTGTCGGCGATACCCGCGGCGCGGATGCCGCGATCGGTGACGATCAGCGGTCGCTGGATGCCCAGGCGCTGCAGCTCGGCCCCCAGCATCCGGATGGCGCCGAAGTCGATGTGGACGGTAGTCAGGTAGTTGATGACAGCCATGTTTTCCTCGTAGATAGGTCGATGCGTCAGGCGCGGAATAGCGTCGGATCCATGCGCGGAAGCGGCTCTGCCACGCGCACCGGCGGGAAGGCCATCAGGTCCAGTACCTGGGACCTGACGTCGATGCCGGGCGCAACCTCCTCCAGCACCAGTCCATCTGGCGCCACCGAGAACACTGCGCGCTCGGTGATGACCTTGGCCTCCTGGCCGCGCTCGGCCACTTTGCGCCCCAGTGGATAGGTGATCTCGTCCACGCGCTCGACGAACTTGCGCACGCTCCCCTCACGCCCGACCGACAGGAAGCCGTCGGTGGTGTCGGCGACGAGGCCACCGGTGGTGAAGGTGCCGGTGAACAGCAGCTTGCGCGCGTTGTAAGCGATGTCGATGAAGCCGCCCGGCCCCGGATTGGCCGCGCCGAAGCGGCTGACGTTGATGTTTCCGTCCCGGTCGAACTGGGCAAAGGCCAGCGCCGCCATCGGGCAGTTGCCGCCGTCGATGAAGTCGAACTGCGACGGGCCGTCGATCAAGGCCTCGGGATACTTGTTGGCGGAGAATTGCCAGCCGCTCATCACGACGCCGCCGAAGGGGCCGTGCTCGGTGGTAAAGCTGTAGCGACGCAGGCCGCCGTCGGCGAACAGGCCGTCTTCCATCATCACCGTGGGCACGTCGGACGAAGCACCGAAGCCGAAGATGCTGACCTCGCCGGGGCTGACCTCCCGGGCTGCCCGCCGGGCGATCACCTTGTCGGCGCCGGGCGGCAGGCGCTCCGAGGCGCGGCCGTCGAACAGCTGGCCGCCCAGATAGGCATCGTCGTACCGGATGTCGGTGGTCATCATGGCGTCGGGTTCCACCACGACGCGATCCACCAGCACGCCGGGAATGCGCACCGCGTGCGCCGGCCGGGCGTGACGCGGCACCAGCTTGCGCACCTGTGCGATCACGGTGCCGCCTGACGCCTTCACCGCCAGCGCCATGGCCAGCGCGCACGACGTGATCGGCTCGTCCTCGAAGCTCAGGTTGCCGTCCTCGTCGGCACTGGTGGCGCGCAGGAACCCCACGTCGAGCGGCCAGCTCGGATAGAACAGGTATTCCTCGCCATCCAGCTCCTGCACCCGCACCAGGTCGTCGGTGGCGCGAGCCGTGTACTTGCCGCCCTGCTGGCGCGGGTCGATGTAGGAGCCGAGGCCGATGCGGGTCAGGTAGCCTGGGCTGCGCCGGGCGACTTCGCGCAGCCAGTGCATGGTGGCACCGATCGGCCAGCAGTAGGCTTCCACCCGATTCTCGCGGATCAGGCGCATGAACTCGGGGCGCTTGCCGGTGGCCGGATTCACCGCATTGGTAAAGTTGCCCGACACGATCCGCTTCATCAGCCCTTCGACGGCCACGTGATCCATGCCGCGGATGCCCATGCCGTCGCCGACACTGACCGGGAAGAAGAAGGTCAGGTCACGAGGCGACCCAGTCTCGTGGAAGCGTTGCGCCAGCGCCTGGAACAACGCGTCCGGCGTCAGCCAGCCGATCACGCCCACGCTGCCCACGCTCTGGCCGGCCCGGATATCCGAAACGGCTTGCGCCGCAGTACAGATCTTGCTCATGCGATCTCTCACCTTTCTCGCCGCTCGCAGCCCGGGCTCAGGCCTGGAAATGGATGATGTGGGTACCGACGCAGACCGTCTCGCCCCGCTGGTTGAGCAGCGTCGCCTCGGCCCACAGGCGCTTCTTCTCGTCGTCGGCGCGGGCAATGCGGTAGTTCACGGTGAGGGTGTCGCCGATGCGCACGGGCTTGGTGAAGCGCACGTTGTCGTAGCCGTAGGAGACCGCCGGGCGCTGGATCATGTCGAGATACTTGGTCACGGCGCCGGCGATGAAACCGACCATCATGGCGCCCTGCGCGATGCGGCCGCCGAAGCCCATGCGCTTGCAGTATTCGTCGTCCATGTGGTTGGGGTGGTTGTCACCGCTGATGCCGGCGAAGGCATAGATGTCGTACTCGCCGAGGGTGCGGGTGTAGCTGGTGTGCGTGCCAATAAGGGTGGATACGTTGCCTTCGTGCGGGATCTTGATGTCGGACATGTGGGTTCTCCGGAAGTGGGTTGGGGCTCAGACCTGGGTGGCGTCGATCCTGCCCGCGAGGATGAGCAGGGATTCGAGGAGAAAGTAGTCGCCCCAAACCAGTTCGTTGTCTACGGCGACGTTATTGCGCTTGTTGAAGCAGCCGCCGGTGAGGATGCCAGGCTGCCGTTCATCGCCTGGACCGATTGGGGTCAGGAAGCGGGTCACGACTTGCTCGACGCTGTCGACGGCAGCCTGGCGGTAGACCGCCGCGCGCTCCGGGACAAGCGCGGCCAGTTTGAGCAGGCTGGCGGCGGCGATGGCGGTGGCCGAGGTGTCGCGATTAGTGTGCGGGATGGCGGGATCGTCGAAATCCCAGAAGGCCACGCGGTCGACGGGCAGGTGCGCGACCCACCAATCTGCCACGCGGACCGCGTCGGATTTGAACGCCTGCTCGCCGCACGACAGCGCCTGCGCGAGTCCGAGCATGCCCCACGCCTGGGCGCGGGCCCACGTGCTGCTGTCATGGATGCCCTTGTGCGTGTAGCGCTTCACGAGCGAGCCATCGGCGGCGTTGAATGTGGCGGACTGGCAAACCGAGCCATCCTCCCGCACGCACAGGGCAACATGCTGGCGCAGGTGCTGGCGGCCGATCTCGCCCGTGCCGAGAGCGGCGTCGTGCCGCAGCAGCAGCGCCACGGTGCCCGGAATCGCATCGATGTTGGCCTCGCTCGTCCCCACGCTGGAGGCCTCCTCGGCCTCGGTGCCGAGCGGGATCAGGCGGGCTGCCTCGCTGTACATTTCCGCCAGGCCCCGCGTGCCGTCGAGCGCGAGTTCCGCAGCCTGCGGATCGGCCAGCAGCGAGCCGCCGAGTTGCGCGCCGTACCAGAAGAGGAATCCCTTGAACACCGACTTCGACGCCACCCGCGGCGCCAGCCGTGCGGACCACATGCGGGCGCTGTCGCGGTACTTCTGCTCGCCGGTGCGCAAGGCAGCCAGCCACAGCATCCCGACCCAGAAGCCGCCGGTCCAGTCGCCGGCCGGGGAGCGTGTCCAGGTGCCGTCGGCCGGATTGCCATAATGCGGAAAGCCCGCCTCGTCCTGCGCGATCGTCGCATCGATGCGTTGCAGGATGCGATCGAGCGCATCATCGATCAGTCTGGAATCCATAGTTTTGTCTCCATGCATACATTGGCTTGTCCGGTCTTCGCTGCCAGCCTTGCGGATCTCGGGTTGGAGCGCGGAGCGGGTATGCATGGAATCGTAGGGAATGCGCAAACTAGCGTCCAATATATAATTAATCGCTCTTTTATACTTACAGGATATAGCGATGGACCTTCGCCACCTCCGGTACTTCATCGCCGTCGCCGAGGAACTCAACTTCACGCGGGCGGCCGAGCGCCTGCACATCGCCCAGCCGCCGCTGAGCCTGCAGATCCGCCAACTCGAGGAGGAGATGGATGTGACACTGCTGAACCGCTCGCGTCGGCACGTGGAGCTGACCGAGGCGGGTCGCATTTTCCTGGAGCAGGCGCGGCAGATCCTGCGCGCTACCGAGAGTGCGGTCATCCAGACGCAGCGCGCGCATCGCGGTGAGACTGGCCGGCTGACGGTCGGCTTCTTCGAGCACGCGTCCTATACGCTGCTGCCGCCCATCCTGCGCGCCTACCGGGAGCGTTTTCCCTCCGTGGAAATCCTGCTGCGCTGGTTTCCGGTCGTCGAACAGGCAGAGGCGCTGCGGCGGGGTGACGCGGATATCTCCTTCATGCGACCCGTGCCCGACCTCGAGGACGTGACGTGGGAAACCATCCTCGAAGAGCCGTTCGTGCTGGCTGTGCCGGCAAGGCACCCATTCGCGAACGCGGAGTCAATCTCGCTGAAGGATTGCGCGCAGGAGCCCTTCATCATGTACATGCCCGAGGCGGCGCCGGACTTCCACGCCATGAACATGCGCATGTGCGCGTCGGCGGGTTTCGTGCCGAAGGTCGTGTCTGAAGTGGGGCAGGTCTACACGCTGGTCGGGTTGGTCAGCTCCGGTGCGGGCATTGGCTTCGTGCCGGCATCGGTCCGGCAGATGAAGTTCGCCCACGTAGCCTACAAGCCGATCAAAGGCCGGCAACCAACAGTCGAGATCATGCTCGGCTATAGCCAGCGCACCCCAACGCCGCTGATGACGGCTTTCATCGAGACGGCGAAAAGCATACTGTGAAGGTTCCCCGGGCCTCGCCCGCTGTATCGTTGGCGAGGGCCGGAGAATGGCGCGGACGTTCAGTCGCGCCGGGCTGCCGGCAATAGGCGGCAGCCGTACGTGGCGGTCGAACGCCAGCGAGTTGCCGTCGGCCAGGGCGGCCCGCAACAGGCGTGAGAGGAAGTTCTGATCACAGGGCGGTCTCGGCCATGGCGCTCGGTGATGGTGTCGCCCGGCCCTTCGATGCCGAGGTCGATCGCCTCCAGGAAGCTGGCGCTCGCCTCGGGCGTCGTCTCGCGACAGGTGATCTTCATGACGTCTTCTTCCCAGCCAGCGGGCAGACACCTTCTTCCATCGGCCGGAACGCCTCGTTGGCGGGAATGGTGGCGATGAGCTTGTAGAAGTCGCCCGCATACTTCGATTCCGACGGCTTCTTCACCTCGAACAGATAGAGCGGGTGGATCTTCCGGCCGTCTTCGCGAATGCTGCCCTTGCCGAACAGCTTGTCGTCGGTGGGCATCGCCTTCATCTTCGCTACCACGGCGGCGCCGTCGCCATCCGCCTTCATCGCCGTCACTGCCTTCAGGTAGTGGATCACAGCCGAGTACGTGCCCGCCTGCGCCATGGTCGGGAACTTGCCGTTGTTGGCAGCGGCGAATTCCTTGCCAAACTTGCGGTTCTCGTCGGTCATATCCCAATACCAGGTCTCGCTCAGCAACAGGCCCTGTGCAGCCTCGAGGCCGAGCGCCTGGACGTCGCTGCTGAAGACGAGCAGGCCTGCCAGCTTCTGACCGCCGGCGCTCACGCCGAACTCGGCGGCCTGCTTGACCGCGCCGATGGTGTCGCCCCCGGCGTTGGCCAGGCCCACCACCTGCGCCTTCGAGGCCTGAGCCTGAAGCAGGTAGGAGGAGAAATCGTTGCCCGGGAAAGGATGCCGGACCTTGCCGAGGACCTTGCCGCCGTTCTTGACGACAACAGCTTCGGTATCGCGTTCGAGCGAGTGGCCGAAGGCGTAGTCGGCAGTCACGAAGAACCAACTCTTGCCTCCCGACTTGACAACCGCCTTGCCCGTCCCATTCGCCAGTGCCCACGTGTCGTAGGCCCAGTGGATGGCATTGGGCGTGCAGGCCTTGCCGGTGAGGTCGGAGGTGCCGCCGCCGGTGACAATCATCACCTTGTTCTTCTCCTTGGCCACCTGGTTGACCGCCAGGACGACCGACGAGGTCGGCACGTCGACGATAGCGTCCACCTTGTCCACGTCGAACCAGCGGCGGGCGATGCTTGCCCCGACGTCCGGCTTATTCTGGTGGTCGGCGGCCACGATCTCCACCTTCAGACCATGCTTCTCGGGCGCAAAGTCCTGGACCGCCTTCTTCGCGGCCCAGACCGAACCGGGACCGGCCAGCCCGGCATAAACTCCGGTCTGATCGTTGAGCACGCCGATCCGGACCACGCCGCCCGTGATCTCGGCCTGCGCCGTCGAGGCCGCCAGCAGCGCGGCGAGCGAAAACAGCTTGATGCGATTGTTCATCCTGTGTCTCCTCTACTGTGGGGATATATATGGGGTGTTCCGTTCAGCGCTTGATTTCATGCCTTTCCTTCCACGCGCCGGGCATGCACGCCTGCTCTGGCGGGCGTTTCGTCATGACTTGGTGCCGGCACGGCAGCGTGGCGCGGCGCGGGCCGGCCGCGGCGGTTGCCCACGATGCTCTGGCACAACGCGTTCAATTCGCCGATGATGCCGCGGCGGAACGTCAGCACGCACACGACGAAGATGCTCCCCATGATCACGGTGATCATGGAACCGACCTTGTCCGCCAAGGCGTTCTG
Organism: Cupriavidus sp. WGlv3; assembly: GCF_023952475.1. Lineage (GTDB taxonomy): Bacteria > Pseudomonadota > Gammaproteobacteria > Burkholderiales > Burkholderiaceae > Cupriavidus > Cupriavidus phytorum. The sequence continues at coordinate 29,977 of NZ_JALHRX010000028.1, read as the reverse complement.
GATGGCAACCACGATGCCCGCGCCCACCACCGGGCCGAAGGCAGTGCCAAGGCCGCCCAACAGCGTCATCAGCACGACTTCGCCGGAGGTGTGCCAGTGCGCGTCGGTCAGCGTGGCAAACTGAAAGACCAGGGTCTTGGTGGCCCCGGCAAGGCCGGCCAGACCCGCCGAGAGGACGAAGGCCAGCAGCTTGTAGCGCGCGACGTCGTAGCCCAGCGAAGTGGTGCGCGCCTCGTTCTCGCGGATCGCCTTCAGGATCTGGCCGAAAGGCGAATGGATGATGCGGTGGATCAGCCAGAAGGTGAACAGGAAGATCGCCAGAACGAAGTAGTACATGCGCAGGTCCGACGCCAGGTCGATCACGCCGAACAGCCTGCCTCGCGGAATGGCCTGCATGCCATCCTCGCCGCCGGTGAACGGCGCCTGCAGGAACAAGAAGTACAACATCTGTGCCAAAGCAAGCGTGATCATCGCGAAGTAGATGCCCTGCCGGCGAATAGCGAGCGCCCCGACGACAAAGCCCGCGGCAGCCGAGACGGCCGTGCCGAGCAAAAGGCCGAGTTCCGGGGTGAGCCCCCAGGTCTTCATGCCATAGCCCGATATATAGGCCGCCGTGCCGAGGAACGCCGCATGGCCGAACGAGAGCAGGCCGGTATAGCCGAGCAGCAGGTTGAAGGCGCAGGCGAACAAGGCGAAGCACAGCACCTTCATCAGCATCACCGGATAGAGCACGGCCGGGGCCGCCAGCGCGCCCAGCAGCAGGGCACCGTAGCCAAGATTTCTCATTTTCATACTCGACCTCACTTTTCCTTGCCAAACAGGCCTGCCGGCCGAACCATCAGCACGATGACCATGATCACGAAAACCACCGTGGCCGACGCCTCCGGATAAAACACCTTGGTCAGTCCTTCGACCACGCCCAGCCCCAGTCCGGCGACGATCGCGCCAAGGATGGAACCCATGCCGCCGATCACCACCACCGCGAACACGACGATGATCAGGTTCGACCCCATCAGCGGACTTAGTTGCCCCGTTGGTGCTGCCAGCACGCCCGCCAGCCCGGCCAGGCCCACGCCGAAGGCATAGGTCATCATCACCATCACCGGCACGTTGATGCCGAAGGCTTGGGTAATGCTTGGGTTCTCGGTGGCGGCGCGCAGGTAGGCGCCGAGGCGGGTCTTCTCGATCGTGAACCAGGTCAGCAGGCACACAGTGAGCGAGGCGCCGATGACCCACGCGCGGTATTTCGGCAGAATCATGAAGCCGAGGTTGAAGGCGCCGGCCACCTCGTCCGGAATCGAATAGGGCTGCCCCGAGACGCCGAACTGGAAGCGGAACAGGCCTTCGATAATGAGCGCCAGCCCGAAGGTGAGCAGCAGCCCGTACAGGTGGTCGAGCTTGTACAGCCACCGCAGCAGGCCGCGCTCGATGGCGATACCCGCCAGCCCGACCAGCACCGGCGCCGCCAGCAGCGACCACCAGTAGCTGATGCCGAGATACTCCAGGCCCGCCCAGGCGACAAATGCGCCCACCATGAACAGCGCGCCGTGGGCAAAATTTATGATGTTGAGCATGCCGAAGATCACGGCAAGCCCGAGGCTGAGAATCGCGTAGAACAAGCCGTTTACCAGCCCGAGCACGAGTTGCCCCAACAGCCCCTGTAGCGGGACTCCCAGAATCGCTGTCATGTTGTCTCCTCCGCAGCGGTCTCAGACACCCAGGAGTTCCTGGAGCAGGTGCTGCTTCTCGTGAATCTCGTGCTGGTGGATCTCCGCGGCGATTTGGCCGTGCTCCACCACGTACATGCGGTCGGCCAGCGGCGCGGCGAACCGGAAGTTCTGCTCCACCAGCACGATCGTGTAGCCCTTTGCCTTGAGGTCGCGGATGACCTGGGCGAGCTTCTGCACGATCACCGGCGCCAGTCCCTCGGAGATTTCGTCCAGCAACAGCAGCCGCGCCCCGGTGCGCAGGATGCGCGCCATCGCCAGCATCTGTTGCTCGCCGCCCGAGAGCCGCGTGCCCTGGCTATGCCGCCGCTCGTGGAGGTTGGGGAACATCGCGTAGATCTCGTCGAGGCTCATCCCGCCGCCACCCACCTGCGGCGGGAGCAGGAGGTTCTCCTCGCACGAGAGGCTGGAATAAATCGCGCGCTCCTCCGGGCAGAAGCCGACGCCGAGACGCGCGATGCGATGGGCCGGCATGCCGATTGCCTCGTGGCCGTCGATCATGACCGAGCCGGCGCGACGCCCCGTCAGGCCCATGATGGCGCGCAGGGTGGTGGTACGGCCAGCCCCGTTGCGGCCGAGCAGGGTCACGCACTCTCCCTCGTTCACCAGCAAGTCGATGCCGTGCAGGATGTGCGATTCGCCGTAGAAGGCATGGAGGTCGGTGACCCGCAGGTATTCCGTCGCCATGATCAATGCCCTCCGGGCGCCGCGAGCGCGCCATCAGCGTTGCCCATATAGGCCTCGATGACCTGCGGGTTGGCGGAGACTTCCGCGTATGTGCCCTCGGCCAGCACGCTGCCGCGCGCCAGCACCGTGATGGCGTCGCAGATGCCGGACACCACTTTCATGTTGTGCTCCACCATCAGGATGCTGCGATTGGCCGAGACCTTCTTGATGAGTTGCATGACGCGGTCAACGTCTTCGTGGCCCATGCCCTGCGTGGGCTCGTCGAGCAGCATCAGTTCGGGGTCGAGGGCCAGCGTGGTGGCGATTTCCAGCGCGCGCTTGCGGCCGTACGGCATCTCGGCGGTCGTCATGTCGGCGAAGTCCTCCAGTCCGACGTCGGCAAGCAAAGCCATGGCCTTGTCATCGAGCGATGCGAGGACTTTCGGCGAGCGCCAGAACTGGAAGGAAATCCCGAGCCTGCGCTGCAGCGGGATACGTACGTTTTCGAGCACGGTCAGGTGCGGAAACACCGCCGAGATCTGGAAGGAGCGCACCACGCCCCTGCGTGCGACCTGCGCCGGCTTCTCGCCGGTGATCTCGGCACCGTTGAACCGTATGGTGCCGCGCGTGGGATCCAGGAACTTGGTAAGGAGGTTGAAGCAGGTGGTCTTGCCTGCACCGTTCGGACCGATCAGCGCGTGGATGTGCCCACGCCTGACCTTGAGACTGACGTCGTTTACGGCGACGAATCCCTTGAACTCCTTGCTCAGTCCGACGGTTTCAAGAATGAGATCGCTTGCCATGGTCATTTCCGCGCCCGTTGTTGGCTCTGCTGGAGAATATGGCCGCAGCTAGATCACGTCCAATATATTATTGGTTAGTCATTGACACTTTTTGTGTATATATGGCGGAGACGCGCAGTCATCAGTCGTGCAGGTGCTCGTCCACGAAGCGCCGGAACAGCGCCATGCTCGGCGCCTCGGTCCGGCCCGCAAGGGTAAAGAACGCATACCGGGGACCATCGTCGACCGCAGGCGTGGTTGCCAGTTCGCGCAGCTTTCCTTCGGCGATTTCCGTGCGCACCGCCGCAACGATGCTGAACAGGATCGCGTCCGAAACCATCACGGCCTCGACCAGGCTGCGCACGTTCTCGCAGCGCAGGCTCAGGCAATGCTCGGGATCGGCGCGCGGGCCGAAGCGCTTGACCAACCCGCGCGCGACTTCGGGGCTCAGCGGTGCCGACGCCAGCGGATAACGCATGACATCGTCGAAGGTCACCGCTTCGCCGGCGGCGGCCTGGAGCACCAGCGGATGGCCCGCGCGGCAGATGAAGCGGCCCTGCAGTTGCGCCAGCAATTCGTGGCGCAGGTCGGTGGCCGGCGCCACGCTGGTGACCTCGACGATGACCGCGTCCAGTGTGCGCTGGCGCAGCTGGATCATCAGCGCGTCGGAAGTGCCGAGCGACACCGCCGCCTGGATGCCGGGGTGGTGCATGGCCATGTGGCGCAGGAAGGGCGTCATCAGCACCGCGCCGGGGCCCGCGCCCAGCCCGACGCGGATGGCGCCGAGGTGATGGCGGTGGAACAGCTCGACGCTGCGATGCAGCTCGGCCTCCTCGAACAGCATGCGCCGGGCCCGCTCGGCGATCAGCTCGCCCAGCGGGGTCAGCACATTGCGCCGGCCATGGCGGTCGATGAGCTTGCCGCCGAGTTCGTCCTCCAGCGCCTGGATGCTGCGGCTCAGCGCCGACTGGGTCAGATGCAGCCGTTGGGCGGCGCGGCTGAACGATTCAACGTCCGCGACCATGAGCAGGTGCCGCAGGTGTTTGAGGTGCATCGATGCCTTGTGGATGAGTCTTATGAATAAATTTTAGACGATCAATGCATTGGACACATAGCAGGCTGCCCGATACGATCCGTCGCACAACACCCACACGAAGCGACGCAAGGCGCCGAGGAGACTGCCATGACCCGAATCCGAATCCAGAACATTGCCCGCCGGCTGCTGCGCGGCGCGGTGGCCGCCCTGCTGTGCGCGGGCCTGGCGCCGGCCTACGCCTACCCCGACCGGCCCGTCACGCTGCTGGTGCCGTTCCCGGCGGGCGGGCTGTCGGACGTGGTCGCCCGCAACCTCAATGCGCCGCTGGGCCGGCAGTTCGGCCAGCCAGTCATCGTCGAAAACCTGGGCGGGGCCGGGGGCGCGATCGCCGCGCAGAAGGTCCTGCATGCGTCGGCGGACGGGCACCTGCTGTTGCAGGCTGGCCCCGGGGAACTGATCACGACGCCGCTGGCCAATGCCGCCATCAAGTACAAGAGCGAAGACTTCCGGCTGGTTCACATGGTCGGCGCGGTCGACCTGGCCATCCTGGTGCGCAAGGACCTGCCGGTGAGGGATGTCGATGAACTCGCGGCCCATGCCGCGCAGGCGGCCCGGGCGGGCAAGCCGCTAACGTATGCCAGCGTCGGCATCGGCTCGCTCTACCACCTGCTCGGGGCGCACCTGTCGCAGACCATCGGCGCGCCGATGACGCACGTGCCCTACAAGGGCGGCGCACCCGTGATCCAGGACCTGGTGGGCGGCATCGTCGATATCTTCATCTCGCCGTTCGGCAAGCCCGACATCGAGCGCATGCGCACCGGGCAGGTCAGGATGCTGGCGGTGCTGTCGCCGACGCGGCTCGACGCGGTCAGGTCCGTGCCGAGCGTCAATGAAAGCAAGGCGCTGCGCGGCTTCAACTACTCGACCTGGGCCGGCGTCTTCGTGAAGAAGGACACCGCCGAGCCGGTCGTGCAGGCGCTGCACAAGGCGCTGGCGCAGACGCTGGCCGACCCGGCGGTGCGTGCCAGCCTGGATGCCGCGAACCTGCCCGCATCCCGTCCGGCATCGCTGGCGGAAAGCCAGAAGGCGTACCAGCACAGCATCGACCAGTACCGCGGCATCGCGCGTGCCATCGGCCTGCAGCCGCAATGAAGGACGCCATGCATCCCCTGCTGGCCGCGCTGCGGGACAGCGCCGAACCGTTCGTTGCCATCCGCCGCGACATCCATCGCCATCCGGAACTCGGCTTCGAGGAACACCGCACCAGCGACATCGTGGCCCGCCTGCTCGCCGGATGGGGCTACGAGGTGGAACGCGGGCTCGGCACCACCGGCGTCGTTGGCCGGCTGCGGCGGGGCAGCGGCGGCCGCAGCCTCGGCATCCGCGCCGACATGGACGCGCTGCCGATGGCCGAAGCCACCGGGCTGCCCTATGCCAGCTGCCATCCCGGCGTGATGCATGCATGCGGGCACGACGGGCATACCGCCATGCTGCTTTGCGCCGCCAGGCATCTGGCTCGGCACGGCAGTTTCAGCGGCACGCTGAACCTGATCTTCCAGCCGGCGGAGGAGGGGCTGGGCGGTGCCAGGCGGATGATGGAAGCGGGGTTGTTCGACAAGTACCCGTGCGATGCCGTCTTCGCCATGCACAACGTCCCTGGCACGGCGCCGGGCCGGCTGCTGATGCGCGAGGGCGCGGCGCAGGCCTCGGCCGACAGCGTGACCATCACGCTCGCCGGCATCGGCGGCCACGCGGCGTTCCCGCACACCGCGGCCGATCCGGTCGTGGCTGGTGCTTCGATCGTGATGGCGTTACAGACCATCGTGGCGCGCAATGTCGACCCGCTGCAAACCGCGGTGGTCACCGTGGGCGCATTCCAGGCGGGCACCGTCTCCAACATCATTCCCGCGCAGGCCGTGCTGCGGCTGAGTGTGCGCGCGCTGGACCGCCGCGTGCGCGACCAGCTCGAACAGCGCATCCGCGAACTGGTCGCCGCGCAGGCGCAAAGCTACGGCGTGGCGGCCCGGATCGACTACGCGCGCGGCTATCCGGTGCTGGTGAACACGCCGGCGGAAACGGCGCTTGCCGGCCAGGTTGCGCTGGAGTTGCTGGGGCCCGGCCAGGTCGACTGCCAGGCGCCGCCGATCGCGGCGAGCGAGGACTTCGCCTTCATGCTGGACGCGGTGCCCGGCTGCTACCTGTGGATCGGCAATGGCGAAGGGACCGAGGGCGGCTGCATGGTGCACAACCCCGGCTATGACTTCAACGACGGCAATATTCCGGTGGGCGCGGCGTACTGGGCGCTGCTATGCGAGCGCTTCCTGGTGGACCAGCCATGGCCGGGCCACGCGGCGGACGCCCGGACAAGTGCCTAGGCTAGCCGAGTGTGGGACGCTCAAGGTCGAAGGCGAGAATCGACCCACTGTGGACCTTCGCCTTGGCTGTGATTGGGTCAGTTATCCCTTCGATAGCCGCCACTCAAGGTAATGTCGCGAGATGTGCCGGCCGGCGCTCACCCCCTTAGATCGTCAGAGTATGGGTTCGTAAAAGCAACCCCAACTCCGAACAGGAGTACTGGCAAGAATTCAATGATGCCTAGGAATCTCCGCGCGACACCTCTATAGCCTTGGATATCCATTACAGCAAGCTCGCGCCTAGCAAAGATATGTCCGTTAGCCTTTGCTGCCTCAAGGTAGCGACAGGCCAATGAGAGATCCTTTCTAACACCGTGCCCTCTAAGATATGAAACGCCAAGTCGATACTGAGAAGGGGGATATCCTGCCGTCGCAGACCGTTGATACCAAGTAACTGCCTCAGCATGCTTGGCTTCCCTAGTCAGCAATCGTCCCAGATAGAACGCACCCCGCGCTGAGCCGAGCTCTGCTGCACACCTGAACCAATTGGCTGCGTCTTCCTGGCTGGCCTGCACTCCCTTGCCTTCTGCAAACATCCAGCCAAGGAACACCTGACTCTCTGAGTGCCCCGAATCGGCCAGTTTCCGGTAAATTCGGAACGCTTGCGCATACTGGTCCTTCGCGCAAAGTCTTGCAGCCTCGCGAAGAAGCTCGGCCCTGCCCAGTTCATTTTCTTGTTCCCGTTCACGAGCCATACGCATAATCCTCATACTTGGTGAGGGGCAGATTGAGGTTGCGATCGGAGGTGGTGGTAGAGATTGTTTTGAACATTCTCCGACACCCTACTAGGGGCTAGCGGGCTTGTGCGTGCGTTGGAGAACACAGAAACCCCTCGACGGTTGCGGTTCGTAGCATGTCGCGATGGCCCGAGACATACGGCGAAGTGCGCAGTGGCCTTCAAAGGCGCGTTTGTGAGTACACCGGCCGTACGAACGTCGTAATCAAGGAGCGCCCGAACGACGCTTCCTGGCCGGGAACAGCCGGTGGGTTTCAATCATCCTTGGCCAGCAACAGTTGGCCGCAGCGCGGGGCCAGGATGAACGTGAGGGCGGAATTGCCGCGACGCGGCGATAAGGCACGATAACGTTGCCTTATCGCTTCATCATCAGCGAAATGCTCTGGCGGCGGTGGCATAACCTGATCACACCGCACCCGCTGCGAGGCTGCAATATGGGTGCCTCCGCCGCGGACGGTGTCGTCGATGCGGCGGGCCGGGTATTCGGCTACAAGGGGCTCGATGTCATGGACGGGGCGATCGTCCCGCGCCCGCTCGGGCTGAACCCTTCGCGCACCATTGCTGCGCTCGCGGAGCGCAACGTGGCGATGCCTTTGCGCGAAGCAGACTGACGCCTGGGCTGGGCCCATGTGGCATGGCTACCAGCAATCTCGTAGCCCGATAGCCGGCCTAGTTGCTGCCGGGCTGCTCCCGCAGGCTCGCCTTCGCTTCCGCCTCGGTTTCATAGACATAGGGAGCGAGGCCGCGCCGGGCCAGCGTGTCGCCCAGCTTGGTACGCATGAAGGCGCTGGTGGTAAAGCGCGTTACGCCGATGTAGTAACGTGCCACCACTTCCGAGATCATCTCGACATAGGCATCCTCGACGTCCCGGTCGAGCACGAAGCCCTCATAGTTGACCACGGTGTAGACCTTGTGGCCCAACGGTTCGCAGATGCCGATCACCGCCTTGCGGATCGCCTCAACGTCTTCCCGGCGCTTCACTTCGAGCTGCTCGAAGTTCAGGAACAGGATGTTCTTCTCTTCGTCGTAGTTAAGGCGTGCCTCCAGCGGCAGCCGCAACACGTCGGCGCGCAGCCCCATCGGCTCCGGCCGGAAGATCCTCTCGTCCATCAGCACGGGGCAGCGCACGATCGGGACGAAGTCCATCCTGGCGATAATGTCGTGCTCCAGGTCGACCCCGGGCGCAATCTCGATCAGTTCCAGGCCCTGCGCGCCCAGCTCGAACACGCAGCGCTCGGTGATATAGAGCACGGGCTTGAACGACGCTGCCGCGTACGGGCCGGAAAATGTGCGATGCTCGACTTCCTGGACGAACTTCCTGGCGATGCCGTCGCGGTGGATATGGAGCTTGCCGTCGGCCACCGAGAACTCCCCGCCGCCCGCCATGAAAGTGCCAACGAACACGACCTTCTTCGCGTTCTGGCTGATATTGATAAAGCCGCCGGCACCCGCCAGCCGCGGCCCGAACCGCGACACATTCAGGTTGCCCATGCGATCGGCCTGCGCCAGGCCGAGGAAGGCGATGTCAAGCCCGCCGCCGTCGTAGAAATCGAACTGGTAGGGCTGGTCGATGATCGCATCAGGGTTGGTCGCCGCGCCGAAGTTCAGCCCGCCGGCAGGAATGCCGCCGATCACGCCCGGCTCGGTCGAGAGCGTGACGAGGTCGAGGACCCGCTCCTCGTTGGCTACGCTGGCGATGCCCTCGGGCATGCCGATGCCGAGATTCACCACGCTGTTCGGCTGGAGTTCCATGGCGGCGCGCCGGGCGATCACCTTGCGTTCGCTCATCGCCATCGGCGCCACGCTGCTCGCCGGCACGCGGACCTCGCCGGAGAACGCCGGGTTGTATGGCGTGGCAAAGGTCTGCAGGTGGTTTTCCGGCCTGGCCTGCACCACGCAGTCCACCAGTACGCCGGGAATCTTGACCTGGCGGGGATTGAGCGAGCCGCGTTCGGCGATGCGCTCCACCTGCACGATTACCATTCCGCCGCAGTTATGCGCGGCCATGGCGATGGCAAGGGCTTCCAGCGTCAGCGCCTCGCGCTCCATGGTGATATTGCCGTCCGGATCCGCGGTCGTGCCGCGCACGATGGCAACGTTGATCGGAAAGGCCTTGTAGAACAGATAGTCCTGGCCGCCGATCTGCATCAACTCGACCAGGTCCTCGGTGGTGCGTTCGTTCAGCTTGCCTCCCTCAAAGCGCGGATCGACGAACGTACCCAGGCCGACCCGGGACAGATGCCCCGGCTTGCCGGCCGCAATATCGCGGAACAAGTGGGTGATCACGCCCTGCGGCAGGTTGTAGGCCTCGATCTGGTTGGTGACCGCGAGTTGCTGCAGTTTCGGCACCAGCCCCCAGTGCCCGCCGATCACGCGTTTTACCAGGCCCGGCAGCGCAAAATGGTTCAGGCCCCGGTCCTCGCCGTCTCCCTGGCCGGCGGCATAGACCAGGGTCAGGTTGCCGGGCTTCGACAGGCTGACCGGCGCATCGTTGTCGCAAGCCAGGCAGAGCGCCTCGACGGCCATGGCAATCTCTTCCGCGAAACCGATGCCAACGAAGCCTCCGGTCGCCACGGTATCGCCATCCCGGATCAGGCGCACCGCTTCGCGCGCCGAGACCAGCTTGCCGTTCTCGCGGGTGTGGATCGCCGGCAACGGGCGCTGCGTAGTGTCTTGCGTGTTCATTTGGATCAATAGATGCCGGTCAGGTAGTAGAAGGCGATGACGACGAACACCGCCAGTGTCTTGATGCAGGTGACCACGAAGATGTCGCCATAGGACTGGCGGTGCGTCAGGCCCGTCACCGCGAGCAGCGTGATCACGGCACCGTTGTGCGGCAGCGTATCCATGCCGCCGCTGGCCATCGAGGCGATGCGGTGGAAGACGTCCAGCGGGGTGCCGGCGGCATGCGCGGCGGCGATGAACTGCTCCGACATCGCGGCGAGCGCGATGCTCATGCCGCCCGAGGCCGAGCCGGTGATGCCGGCGAGCGCGGTGACCGTGATGGCTTCGTTGACCAGCGGATTGGGGATCGACTTGAGCGCGTCCGCGACCACGAGAAAGCCGGGCAGGCCGGCAATCACCGCGCCGAAGCCATACTCGGAGGCGGTGTTCATGGACGCCAGCAACGAGCCGCCGACCGCCGCCTTGGACCCTTCGGCGAACTTCTGGCTGACCGGCTTGAAGGCAAACACCAGCACCGAGAGAATCCCCACCAGCAGCGCGCCCTCGACGGCCCAGATCGCAGCCACCTTGGACACCTCGGTGACGACGGGTTTGGTCGCCCCGGCAAGCATGAACTCATGGCTCTTGCCATAGTAGCGCGGGATCAGTTCGGTAAACACCTTGTTCAGCACGCCGACCAGCACCAGCGGCAGGATGGCGATCCAGGGGTTGGCCAGCTTGCCATGCTCGAAGGCCTCGGGCTCGTTGGTATGGCCCTCGCCATAGCCCTCGCCGCGCGCCGCGGCCTGGCGCCGGCGCCAGTCGAGGTAGGCAAGGCCCACGACCAGGATAAATATCGTCCCGACCACGCCCAGCCAGGGCGCCGCCCAGGTATTGGTATTGAAGAACGTGGTTGGGATGATGTTCTGGATCTGCGGCGTGCCCGGCAACGAGTCCATGGTGAACGTAAACGCGCCCAGCGCGATGGTGCCGGGGATCAGCCGCTTGGGGATGCCGCCCTGGCGGAACATCTCGGCGGCGAACGGATAGACGGCGAACACCACGACGAACAGCGAGACGCCACCATAGGTCAGCACCGCGCACACCACCACGATCGACAGCATGGCCCGCTCTCGCCCGACCAACGCGATCACCGCAGAGACGATGGACTTGGAAAAACCGGAGAGCTCGATCGTCTTGCCGAAGACCGCGCCCAGCAGGAAGACCGGAAAGTAAAGCTTGACGAAGCCGACCATCTTGTCCATGAACACGCTGATGAACATGGGCGGCACCAGCGGCGGGTCGGTCAGCAGCACGGCACCGAGCGCGGCAACCGGCGCGAACAGGATCACGCTGAAGCCGCGGTAGGCGACGAACATCAGGAAGAAGAGGGCGGCGACGACGATCAGGAAGCTCACCACGATGCGCTCCTTCCGGGGTGACGGATGACGGCCTTGACGACAATCCTGCCCCGCGCCGCTGTGGGCGGGGCCGGGTACAGGCGCTAATAGCTCGCCAGACCGACAGCACACTGCGGGCACGCCTGCCGCCGCCTGTGTCGCCGCGTCCAGCACGTGGTGCATCGCCGGGATGCCGTGCATCAGGATGCCGCCGCCCAGCAGAAACATCGCCGCCGTTCCGGCGACCGACAACGCTTTCATCAGCCAGGGCGCCAGCCGCAGCAACCCTCGGCCCAGGCCGCGGATGCCGGCCGCCGGACGCCGGCTCAGGTACAGGCCGGCCGGGCAACCGGCGCGCGGGCTTGCGCCGGCTCAGCCTGGCAGCGGATTGGCGAGAAAGAACCGCAGCATTTCCGCACTGGCATCCGGCCCCTTCGGATCGGTATAGCTGCCCTGGGGGCTACCGCCCGCCCAGGCGTGCCCGGCGCCATGGATGACCCAGTATTCAACATTGACGCCAGCGGGCGTGGTGATCCGTTGCCGCGTGTAGTCATGGCCACCGGCGACGTTCCTGCGTTCGCTCAGCTGGCGCGCGTGATCGCTCCTGAACGGCGCAACAAGACGGTCGCCGTTCGACGGATGCACCGTATGGTCCGCATCGCCGTGGAACACGATGAGAGGCCGCGCGGTGGAGGCAGGCGGCACCGCGCCTGACCTGGACCGGCCTAGCCCCTTGCCGCCCTTCATCGCGCCCAGCGCCGAGGGCAGGTCATGCGCGGACCCGGCGGGCAGGCCGGAATGCACGCCGGCCGCCGCAAACATCTCCGGATAGCGCTGGATCAGCACCGCAGCCATCGCGCCGCCTGCGGACAGGCCGGCAACATAGACGCGCCTTGCGTCGATGCCGTGGCTGGCGATCACCTCGCGCACCATGCCGGCAATGATCGACGGTTCTCCCTTGCCGGCCTGCTGGTCGCCGGGCCGGAACCAGTTCCAGCATTTCGACGGATTGTCCGGGGTGGCCTGGACCGGATACAGCACCACGAAGCCAAGCATGTCGGCAAGGGTGTTCATCTGGGTGCCGGCCGCGAAATCGTCGGCATCCTGCGTGCAACCGTGCAGCATCACGACCAGCGGCATTGGCTCGGCCCGACGGCCAGCGGGCACGTAAAGCTTGTACGCGCGGGATCCCGCCCGGTTCACGAACGTGTGCTGGCTGAAATGTCCGACCTCCTGCCGGGACGCTTGCCTGCCGTCCGGGCGTAGCGAGTGAGTGCCGCGCGCGGATGCCGGGGAGGCTGCGTTGTCGGCGCTGCCGGCGGCATCGGCCGGGCGGGCCTGCACGCGGGCATCGGTGAGCAGGCGTTCGACCACCTGTGCGGGCATGGGAGCGGAAGGGGACGCCGGGGCGACCGCCGCGCCCATCGACGCTTGCTCGCGCAGTGCACGCTGGATAGCCTCGGTGGCCTCGAGCGGGCCCGCGGTCTGCAGCAAGTGCATGGCTTCTCGCATCGAAGCGAGGAAGGCATCATTCATTCTCATACTTGTTTCCAGGCAAACCTGGCGAGCCAGGGCGCGGCGGCATTGCCGCGTTACTACCGCGCGTTACTAGTGCGCGTTACTACCGTATTCGCCCGGCGAGCGCAGCCTTGACTGCCGCGGGGGCATGAAAGGCGCCGAGCACCACAATCGATTCGATCGTTGCCAGGGCCAGTTCCGGGCTGACATCCGAGGCGATGCTCGCCAGTCCGAGGACATGGATGTCGAGCTTCTCGTTGGCCGCGCGCGCGGCCTCCAGGTCGCGGCGGGTGAAATGCTGGAGCCCGAGGACAAGGGCCCGGCGCGTCACCGTTTCCTGTATGGCCTGGGCGTGCGTGGCCAACTGGTTGCGAATGGCGGTCCGGATCAGGTCGGTCCGATTCGAATAAAAGCCTTCTTCCACCAGCAGGTCGATCTGCCCCAGGTCCACCGGGCCGAGGTTGATCGTGATTTTTTCCGTGTCACCGGGCTTTGGTTTGCTCATCGGGTTTGTTATTGCCAAGGGGCTGCGTCTATGTGATCTTTTGGGCTCAAACCTTCCGCATGACATCCATGTACCATCCATCTGGATGGTGAGTTTATAGACGCTGAGGGAAAGCAGGTCAAGGGGAAGCTTCGCAACAGGGGGACTTGGAAGCGCTGGCCACCGCACACGGACGCGTGAGTGGTCACAGCATCCTTCTTGCGCGGTGGAGGTCAGCCGGGAGTGGCTGCGGTCATTTCGCGTCCGCAGGCTTCGGGCAGCGATGATTCGCGGCGGGGCGCGAAGGAGGGAATTGCTGGAAGGGAGAATTCGCAGCGCCTTCAGTTCCAGCTCGGATCTTCCTTCTGCATCTGGTCCTTGGTTTTCTTCGTCCAGTAGGCACCGATCTGGCGCTCGGTGACGTAACCCTGTTTCTTTACGTCGATCTTGTCGAAGTTTTCGTAGACCTTTGGCATGCCCGCCTGCGCTTCGTCACGAGTCAGCTTGCCATTATGGTTGGCATCGGCGGCCTTGAAGCGCTCCGCGATAAAAGCCTCGGCCTGCGCCGTAGTCGGGGGCGCTGCCGGAACGTCGAATGGCGCCGCCGCCGGTTGGGATCCCTTGGGCGTCTGGGCGGCCGTGCCTATGGAAGTCAGTGCCATCAGGACTGCGAAACCAAATGCGGGCAATTTGCATGCGGACATGTCGCTCTCCTCGATACGTTATGTGTGTTTGGATTTCAGACACGAAAACGACTTCTGATCAAACTCCGGTGAGCCTTGGCTCAGCAGCATTCCAGGCGCGACATACGGAGAGAGCTTCGCTGGCGATTGTTGCGACCTGCCGACACTGTTTTGCGTTTCGAGCGCTTCCCGTCACCGGATGTTGGCGGAGAACGCACTACGCTCCTATGCTCGAACAGGTTGCCTGGCAGATGCTGTAAGGCCAGCCATGCAACGAACGAAGCCCTGGTTGAGCCACCAAGAAAAAAGAAAAGAGGAGAGCGGGCATGGCACTGAAAAGAATTGCCTTGGCATCACTGCTGGGATGGCCGCTGGCAGCGGTTGCGCAGTCAAGCGTCACGTTGTACGGCGTGATCGACGCCAACGTGGAATACGTCAACCATGCGGGCGTCGTGCCGACGGCCGCCAACGGCTTTAATCCGGGACCGGGAAATGATGTTTTCCGGCTGACTTCGGGAGGGCTTTCCGGCTCCCGCTGGGGTTTGCGCGGCAACGAGGACCTGGGGGGCGGTCTCAAGGCTCTGTTCGTGCTGGAAAGCGGCTTCGGCATCGACAATGGCTTGTCGCAGCAAAGCGGCCGTCTGTTCGGCCGGCAGGCATACGTGGGCATCCAGAGCGACCGCTTTGGCCAGGTCAGCCTTGGCCGGCAATACACCTCGATGTTCGAGGCGCTGGCCAATTTCTCTCCGACCGCCTATGCCACGCAGTATGAGCCGGTCGTCATGCAATCCGGCCCCAACTACCGCGCGGACAACACCGTCAAGTACTCAGGCAAGTTCGGCGGACTGACGGCGCTTGCGCACTGGTCCTTCGGCGTCGGGGTGGCCTTGCCCGCCTCGGTAGGCTTCCCCATTCCGATCGGCGGCAATGGCGAAGTCCCGGGGCAGTTCCGGCGCGACACCGCCTATGGCGGGGCGCTGGCTTACACGTTCGGCCCGTTCGCCGCAACAGCCGGCTATGACCAGTGGAATCCCACCATCGGCACCGGCACCGGCACCGTCAAGAAGGCCGTGGTAGGCGCCAGCTACGCCTTCGGCCCGGCGAAGATCATGGGCGGCTACCGTTGGGGCCAGAACAGGAATGCGGCCGATGCGCTGATCCAGCGCGATGACTTCTACTGGATTGGCGCCAATTACCAGGTCACGCCGGCGCTGGCACTCACGCTCGAGTACAACTACGACAACCTCAAGAACCTTTACGGCAACACGAGCGTGGCCAATCCGTGGCAGGTCTCCTTCGTGGCCGATTACGCGCTGTCTAAGCGTACCGACCTCTACGTGACCACTGCCTATGCCAAGAACGCCGGGCTGATGCTCGATTCGCTAGCGACCGTCTTTGCCAACAGCCTGTCGCTGGGTAACAGCTATGTCCTGGGCAACGGGCAGAGCAACATGTTCGGCGTTGCCTTGGGAGTCCGGCACAAGTTCTGAGCCGCCTCGCAATATCGCCCTGTGTATTCATTGCGTTGAAGCCTTCCGGAGGGCCACGTGTTAATCCAGAGAAAAATCCTTTCTGCCTGCGTGATGACGATGCTGGTTTGCGCATGTTCAAGCACGCCCGTACCGGCGAGCAAGGCAGCGCCAACACCTTCGGAGAGACTTAGCGGATTGCAAACGCCGCCACCTGGCGAGTTTGCCACGCTGGTCGTGACCCGCGATGAGGGCTTTTACGGCAGCGCCTGCGATACCGTGCTGTCGGTTGACGGCAAGGAAGTGGGCCGGCTCAAATCCGGGGAGGTCGCCCGGTTCTACGCCAAACCGGGAGCGATCATTCTTGGCGCCCAGACTTCGGCAATGTGCCTCGGTGGCTTGAAGGAGCGGGAGGTAAGGCTTCCTCCGGCTTCGACGGTCCGTTATCGCATTTCCATCGATTCGAGTGGCGGCCTGGATCTGTCCCCGACCGCATTCTGACGGCACGGTCTTTGCCTCGCCGGGCGGACTCGCACCCGTGGCGCCGTTTTGGCTTCAGCGCCTCGATGCGGCGCGAAGCCCGAGACAACGGGTGCTGTTGTGGCTTGGTTTCACCGTGCTCCTTTATCCCGGCGCGTTGCTCGGGATGGACTTCAAGATCTACCACCAGCCGCAAATCAGTCTGAGAATGGTGATCGGGGAGGGCGCCATTCAGGAGGGAGATGCAAGGAAGTTCCAGGCGATCGCCCGGCTGGCCGACCGCGATAAGGAGGGGCTCGTCATCCTTGTCCTGAACAGTCCAGGCGGAAATGTCGAGGCCGCTTTCCGGGTTGTCGACGCCATGGACAAGGTTCGCGTCTATACGGCCGTTCCGGACAACGCCAGGTGCGCGTCCGCTCTGTTCCTGGGCGGGAAGGGCCCGATCGCCTAGGCGTCCGAAAAATCCGGCGGCCACTGCTGTAGCCGACCCTTCTCTGCTGTTAAAGGCTCGTTGACCCACCGGCGGATGTTGAGCGCACCCGCCGTGCGTGGTGACAATCCTCGTTCGAACAAGACGCAGGCTTTTACGTCCTGGCACGCCACGGTTTCCTTCATCGGGTGCCACTGGTAAATCGCGTGCAGATTTCCCTTGGTGGAGAATCCATCAATCATGCGACTGTGCGCGAAGCCCCCGTGATGCCGGTCCTTATCTCGGATTGCCAGCCTGATGTCAGGCCATTTCACTGGCAGCTGCGCCAGTCAGCGTGACTTCCGTCTCGTCGGTTGCCGTGCTTTCCGCTGTCGCGTTGCCGTCTTCAGAAACCATGTCGCGCAGACCGATGACGACCGTGATATTCGGCGTCCAGTTCTTGCGGTCGGTGCTGGCTTCGGCAAACGTGGTCACCGTCGCGGTGTAGCCCTGCGCTCGGAGGTCGTCGGCTAGCCGTTGGGCGCGCGGTTCCAGCGCTGCTTGAGGATTGTCTTCGTTGATGTCGAGTACCAGTCTGGTCTCGAATTCTTCCTTGCCCCGCTGGATTGCCGTTTGCATTGCCTTGAGTTGCTTGTTCGCGAGTGCGACGAGCTTGCTGTACCTGGATTCTTCCTGGCTGGCGCGCAACGCCTTGGCGGCGTTGATGATTTCGGTGCGGTCCACGAACATGATTGCCTTTCGAGGTGGGGAGAGAAAGCGCAGGCGCCGCACGGGCTCGCGTCAGGAGCCAGCTTTTTCGGGGTGCGACGACAACTGTATAAATATACAGTGCTTGCCGGTTAGCCGGCAAGGCATATCTGGAGGCAGCGCAATATCGATGCACTGAGCGCAAGGCACACGCGTGTCATTGATCGCAGCGGGACGAGCCTTGCCTCTCAACTCTCAGGGTCATCCCCAAACTCCCGTAGTTCCTGCGAGCAGCGACAAGCTTTGGCGATCTTCCCAGCCCACAGGATAGCGGCTTCGCGCGATGGGAGCTGCAGGACACAAAAGCCCCCGTCGAACTCCTTCGTCTGGGGATAGGTTTCGTTTGTGAACGTGCCGTCCGAGGCGACCATGAGCGGTGCGGCATCCGCGTTGATACCACCCCCGAACACATACACGCCTGCAGCCTTCGCCTCGCGTATGACCTCGCGCGCAGCTTCGCCCACGGCGGCAAGCTCGTCGGCCGGAACTTTCATCGCCGTTGCAGGAAACGAGATCAGGTATTTCGTCATCGTACTGTCCTCCGGTTGAGGTCGGTGATGTTTGTCAGGACTAACGGTGAAATGGAGCGGTCTGTAACGCGCCCGGGTAGCGATGATCGCACGCTCCTGTGCATGGCATGACCTTCACCGCCCCCCACGCCTCATCGGCAACAGCCCACTAAACTCCTTGCCCAAGAACTCCGCCGCATGCTCCAGCAAATAAGCCCGGCAACTCTCCCCCGCCGGCGATAAGCGCTTGCTGGCCATATGCGCGACATGCCAGATGCGCTCGATCGGCGTGCCCGTGACATCCAGCACCGCGATCTCGCTAGTGCGCAGCTCCAGCGCCATGGTGTGCAGCGACAGCAGGCCGATGCCCATGCCGGCCATCACTGCCTGCTTGATGGTCTCGTTGCTGCCCAGCGTGATGACCTTGGCCGGCGTGAACAGGTGGTCGCGGAACATGTATTCGGCGACGGTGCGGGTGCCTGAGCCGGGTTCGCGCAGCAGGAAGGTTTCGTGGCGCAGTTCCTGCAAATCGAATTGCGCGGCGTCGTGCAGCGGGTGCCGCGGCGAGGCCACCAGCACATGCGGATGCGCGGCGATGGGTTCGGAGACGGCGTCCAGCTCGCGCGGCGGGCGGCCCATCAGGGCGAGGTCGATGGCGTTGTCCTGCAGCAGCTGCAACAGGGTTTCGCGATTGCCTTCGGCGATGCGCAGTTCCACGCCCGGGTGCAGCGCGGTGAAGCCTGCCAGCAGCTTGGGCGCGAAGTACTTCGCGGTGCTGATCAGGCCGATCGTGATCGAGCCACGGTCGACGTCCTTGACGGCCTGCAGTCCTTCCTCTGCGTCCTTGACCTCGCCAAGGATGCGCAGCGCATGGTGCAGCAGGCGGTCGCCGGGTTCGGTCAGCGTCAGTTGCCGGCC
This sequence comes from Cupriavidus sp. WGlv3, assembly GCF_023952475.1. Classification (GTDB taxonomy): domain Bacteria; phylum Pseudomonadota; class Gammaproteobacteria; order Burkholderiales; family Burkholderiaceae; genus Cupriavidus; species Cupriavidus phytorum. Next base: position 11,314 of record NZ_JALHRX010000028.1, on the reverse strand, counting down.
GACGCGCTCGAACAGCGACAGCCCCACCACGGATTCCAGTTGCTTGACCTGCATCGATACCGCCGGCTGGGTCAGGTGCAGCTCTTCGGCTGCGCGCACGAAGCTGGCGTGCCTGGCCACGGTGACGAAGATCTGCAACTGGCGAAGGGTGAGGGCGCGCAGGAAGGACATGGGCAGTGGGGGCGGCTTTTCGTCTGTCCCGGTATGTGCGCTCTGGCGCGCACTTAAGGGATTGCTTATGCGGTGACTAAGAATATCTGAATTTACCTTATAGAGGGGCGCTTATATCTTTGCATCAACGCAGCAGCCACGAACGCTCAACCACGCAAGGAGACAAGCATGAACGCACCCGAACCGGTCCAAGCCAAGCCGCGCAAGCGCTATGACGCCGGCGTCATGAAGTACAAGGAAATGGGGTACTGGGACGCGGACTACGAGCCCAAGGACACCGACCTGCTGGCGCTGTTCCGCATCACGCCGCAGGATGGCGTGGACCCGGTCGAGGCGGCCGCCGCGGTGGCCGGCGAATCGTCCACCGCCACCTGGACGGTGGTATGGACCGACCGGCTGACCGCGTGCGACATGTACCGCGCCAAGGCCTACCGGGTCGATCCGGTGCCGAACAACCCGGAGCAGTTCTTCTGCTACGTGGCCTATGACCTGTCGCTGTTCGAGGAAGGCTCGATCGCCAACCTGACCGCCTCGATCATCGGCAACGTGTTCAGCTTCAAGCCGATCAAGGCGGCGCGGCTGGAGGACATGCGCTTCCCGGTGGCCTATGTGAAGACCTTCGCCGGCCCGTCGACCGGCATCATCGTCGAGCGCGAGCGCCTGGACAAGTTCGGCCGCCCGCTGCTGGGCGCCACCACCAAGCCCAAGCTCGGCCTGTCGGGCCGCAACTACGGGCGCGTGGTGTATGAGGGCCTGAAGGGCGGGCTGGACTTCATGAAGGATGACGAGAACATCAACTCGCAGCCCTTCATGCACTGGCGCGACCGCTTCCTGTTCGTGATGGACGCGGTCAACAAGGCCTCGGCAGCCACCGGCGAGGTCAAGGGCAGCTACCTCAACGTGACCGCCGGCACCATGGAAGAGATGTACCGGCGCGCGGAGTTCGCCAAGTCGCTGGGCTCGGTCATCATCATGGTCGACCTGATCGTGGGCTGGACCTGCATCCAGTCGATGAGCAACTGGTGCCGCCAGAACGACATGATCCTGCACCTGCACCGCGCGGGCCACGGCACCTACACGCGCCAGAAGAACCACGGTGTGTCGTTCCGCGTGATCGCCAAGTGGCTGCGCCTGGCGGGCGTGGACCACATGCACACCGGCACCGCGGTGGGCAAGCTGGAAGGCGATCCGCTGACCGTGCAGGGCTACTACAACGTCTGCCGCGACGCCTACACCCATACCGACCTGACCCGCGGGCTGTTCTTCGACCAGGACTGGGCCTCGCTGCGCAAGGTGATGCCGGTGGCCTCGGGCGGCATCCATGCCGGCCAGATGCACCAGCTGATCAGTCTCTTCGGCGATGACGTGGTGCTGCAGTTCGGCGGTGGCACCATCGGCCACCCGCAAGGGATCCAGGCCGGCGCCACCGCCAACCGCGTCGCGCTGGAAGCGATGGTGCTGGCGCGCAACGAGGGGCGCGACATCCTCAACGAAGGGCCGGAGATCCTGCGCGATGCCGCGCGCTGGTGCGGGCCGCTGCGCGCCGCGCTCGATACCTGGGGCGATATCACCTTCAACTACACGCCGACCGATACCTCGGACTTCGTGCCCACCGCCACGGTGGCCTGACCCTGGCTGGATGCCACCACCGCGAACACCACAGAACGAGAGGACATCATGCGTATCACTCAAGGCACCTTTTCCTTCCTGCCCGAACTGACTGACGAGCAGATCACGAAGCAACTCGAATACTGCCTGAACAAAGGCTGGGCGGTCGGCATCGAGTACACCGACGACCCGCATCCGCGCAACACCTACTGGGAGATGTTCGGGCTGCCGATGTTCGACCTGCGCGATGCCGCCGGCATCCTGCTGGAGATCAACAACGCGCGCAGCACCTTCCCCAACCACTACATCCGCGTCACGGCCTTCGACTCGACGCATACGGTGGAATCGGTGGTGATGTCGTTCATCGTCAATCGTCCCGCCGACGAGCCGGGCTTCCGCCTGGTGCGGCAGGAAGAGCCGGGCCGCACGCTGCGCTACTCGATCGAGAGCTACGCGGTGCAGGCCCGGCCCGAGGGCAGCCGCTACTGAGCGGCACCGGCTGAGCCGCGCAGCGCCGCCACGGCGCTGCCGCCAGTGATTTCCTGACGCTGCACTCCCGCGGCCGCGCGGCCTGATCGCCGCGCGCCGGGGGGACGCTGCGCCTCGAATTTTGCGAACCGATTGATCGATTGACTCTCAGGGAGCCGTCATGTCCGCACCCGAAACCATTGCGCCGCTGCAGCCTCCCGCAGCCGCGCCCGGCTCTCTTGCCGAATCGCTGGCCAGCTCGGGCATCACCGAACTGCTGGCCCAGCTCGACCGCGAGCTGATCGGGCTGAAGCCGGTGAAGGCGCGCATCCGCGATATCGCCGCCTTGCTGCTGGTGGACAAGCTGCGCGCCGCGCGCGGCTTCAGCGCGGGCGCGCCCAGCCTGCACATGTGCTTCACCGGCAATCCCGGCACCGGCAAGACCACCGTGGCCATGCGCATGGCGCAGATCCTGCACCAGCTGGGCTACGTGCGGCGCGGCCACCTGGTGGCGGTGACCCGCGACGACCTGGTCGGCCAGTACATCGGCCATACCGCGCCCAAGACCAAGGAGATCCTGAAGAAGGCCATGGGCGGGGTGCTGTTCATCGACGAGGCCTACTACCTCTACCGCCCGGAGAACGAGCGCGACTATGGCCAGGAGGCGATCGAGATCCTGCTGCAGGTGATGGAGAACCACCGCGAAGACCTGGTGGTGATCCTGGCCGGCTACAAGGACCGCATGGACCGCTTCTTCGAGTCCAACCCGGGCATGTCGTCGCGCGTTGCCCACCATATCGATTTCCCCGACTACCAGCTCGACGAGCTGCGCCGCATCGCCGGGCTGATGCTCGACGAGATGCAGTACCAGTTCGACGACGACAGCCGGGCCGTGTTTGCCGACTACCTGGCCCGGCGCATGGCGCAACCGCATTTCGCCAATGCGCGCAGCGTGCGCAATGCGCTCGACCGCGCGCGTCTGCGCCATGCCTCGCGCCTGCTGGACCAGCCCGGCACGGCGGTGGACGACCGTGCCCTGACCACCATCACCGCCGGCGACCTGCTCGCCAGCCGCGTGTTCTCGCAGCCTCAGGCCGCGGAGTAAGCCATGAAAGCCCTGATCTTCGATGTCGACGGCACGCTTGCCGATACCGAGCGCGCGCACCTGCGGGCCTTCAATGCCGCCTTTGCCGAAGTCGGCCTGGACTGGTGCTGGGACGAAGCCCTCTACACGCGCCTGCTCAGGGTGGCCGGCGGCAAGGAGCGGCTGCTGCATTACTGGCGCATGGTCGACCCGGAAGAGGCGCGCGGTTGCAAGGTCGCGGAAACGATCGACGCGGTGCATGCCGTCAAGACCCGCCATTACGCCGAACTGGTCGGCAGCGGCCAGCTGCCGCTGCGCCCGGGCATTGCCCGGCTGATCGACGAGGCCGGCCGCGCGGGCGTGCCCATCGCCATTGCCACCACCACCACGCCGGCCAATCTCGAAGCGCTGCTGCGGGTGCCGCTGGGCCGGCACTGGCGCGATCGTTTTGCCGCGATCGGCAACGCCGGCACCACCGCCATCAAGAAGCCGGCGCCGGATGTCTACCTGGCCGTGCTGGAACGCCTCGGCCTGGAAGCCGGGGACTGCGTGGCGATCGAGGATTCGGAGAACGGACTGCGTGCCGCGCAGGCGGCCGGCATTGCCACCCTGGTCACACCCAGCGCTTACACCGCGCACGAGCGCTTCGACGGCGCGCTGCTGGTGCTGCCGCACCTGGGCGATCCGGGGCAGCCGCTGCCGCAGCAGCTGCCGGGCGCGGCGCAGCGCTGGGTTGACCTGGGCGCACTGCGCAACTGGCATCGCGGCACCCTGTTCGAGGCAGCCTGACATGCATAGCAACGACCAACGGGCCGTCCGCCTCGCGCCGTCCATCCTGTCGGCGGATTTTGCGCGGCTGGGCGAAGAGGTGTGCGCGGTCGAGGCCGGCGGCGCGGACCTGATCCACTTCGACGTGATGGACAACCACTACGTGCCCAACCTGACCATCGGGCCGATGGTATGCGAGGCGATCCGGCCATTGGTTTCCATTCCCATCGACGTGCACCTGATGGTGGAGCCGGTGGACGCACTGATCCCGCTTTTCGCCCGCGCCGGCGCAGGGATCATCAGTTTCCACCCGGAAGCGAGCCGCCACGTGGACCGCACCATCGGGCTGATCCACGACCACGGCTGCAGGGCTGGCCTGGTGCTCAACCCGGCCACGCCGCTGGGCTGGCTGGACCACACGCTGGAGCAGCTCGACCTGGTGCTGCTGATGAGCGTGAACCCTGGCTTCGGCGGCCAGGCCTTCATCCCCGGCGTGCTCGACAAGGTGCGCCAGGTGCGCGCGCGCATCGACCGGCAGCAGGCCGCCGGCGGGCGGCCGGTCTGGCTGGAGATCGATGGCGGCGTCAAGGCCGACAACATTGCCGAAATCGCGCGCGCGGGGGCCGACACCTTCGTCGCCGGCAGCGCCGTGTTCGGCGCGCCGGATGTCGACGGCGGCTACGCGGGCATCCTGCGGCGCCTGCGCGAGGCCGCCGCCACGTAGCGGGCATGCGGCACCCCACAAGAACACATAGCCAATCCAGAGGAGACCTGTCATGCCTGAAGTGCAAAGGATGACCCTGACGCAGTTCCTGATCGAGCAGCGCCGCCGCTACCCGGACGCCAGCGGCGGCTTCAACGGCCTGATCCTCAATGTCGCCATGGCCTGCAAGGAGATTGCGCGCGCCGTGGCCTTCGGCGCGCTGGGCGGCCTGCACGGAAGGGCCGGCGGCCCCGACGCAGCCGGCGCCGCCATCAACGTGCAGGGCGAGGTGCAGCAGAAGCTGGACGTGCTCAGCAATGACACCTTCCTGCGCGTCAACGAGTGGGGCGGGTACCTCGCCGGCATGGCCTCGGAAGAAATGGAGGCGCCGTACCAGATCCCGTCGCACTACCCGCGCGGCAAGTACCTGCTGGTGTTCGATCCGCTCGATGGCTCCTCCAACATCGACGTCAATGTCTCGGTGGGCAGCATCTTCTCGGTGCTGCGTGCGCCGGAGGGCACCGCCGACGTCACCGAGCAGTCCTTCCTGCAGCCCGGCACGGCGCAGGTGGCGGCGGGCTACGCGCTCTATGGTCCCACCACCATGCTGGTGCTGACGGTGGGCAACGGCGTCAATGGCTTCACGCTGGATCCCAACCTGGGCGAGTTCTTCCTCACCCACCCGGACTTGCGCGTGCCCGCCGATACCCGGGAATTCGCCATCAACGCCTCCAACAGCCGCTTCTGGGAGGCGCCCATCAAGCAATACGTGTCGGAGTGCCTGGCCGGCCAGACCGGGCCGCGCGGCAAGGATTTCAACATGCGCTGGATCGCGTCGATGGTGGCCGAGGCCCACCGCATCCTGATGCGCGGCGGCGTCTTCATGTACCCGCGCGATACCAGGGATCCCGCCAGGCCGGGGCGATTGCGCCTGCTCTATGAAGCCAACCCGGTCGCGTTCCTGATGGAGCAGGCCGGCGGGCGCGCCAGCACCGGGCGCCAGGCGCTGATGTCGGTGGCGCCCGGCGCGCTGCACCAGCGCATCGGCGTGATCTTCGGCTCGCGCCATGAAGTGGAGCGGATCGAGCGTTACCACAACGAGCAGACCGACCCCGAGCTTCCCAATCCCCTGTTCAACGAGCGCAGCCTGTTCCGCGCGTCCGCCTGAGGCACCTGCCATGTCAGAACGTTATCCCATCATCGCCATCACTGGCTCTTCGGGCGCAGGCACCACCTCGGTGACCCGTACCTTCGAAAACATCTTCCGGCGCGAGGGCGTGAAGTCGGTGGTGATCGAAGGCGACAGCTTCCACCGCTACGACCGCGCCGAGATGAAGATCAAGATGGCCGAGGCCGAGCGCACCGGCAACATGAACTTCAGCCACTTCGGCGAAGAGAACAACCTGTTCCGTGAGCTGGAGGGGCTGTTCCGCTCCTATTCGGAAACCGGCACCGGCATGCACCGGCACTACCTGCACAGCCCGGAGGAAGCGGCACCGTTCGGGCAGGAGCCCGGCACCTTCACGCAGTGGGAGCCCTTGCCGGAAGACACCGATCTGCTGTTTTACGAGGGTTTGCACGGCGGCGTGGTGACCGACGAGGTCAATGTCGCGCGGTATCCCAACCTGCTGATCGGCGTGGTGCCGGTGATCAACCTGGAGTGGATCCAGAAGCTGTGGCGCGACAAGAAGCAGCGCGGCTACTCGACCGAGGCCGTGACCGACACCATCCTGCGCCGTATGCCGGACTACGTGAACTACATCTGCCCGCAGTTCTCGCGCACGCACGTAAACTTCCAGCGGGTGCCGTGCGTGGACACCTCCAACCCCTTTATCGCGCGCGAAATTCCCGCGCCCGATGAAAGCATGGTGGTGATCCGCTTTGCCAACCCGAAGGGGATCGACTTCCAGTACCTGCTGAGCATGATCCACGACTCCTTCATGTCGCGCGCCAACACCATCGTGGTCCCGGGCGGCAAGATGGAACTGGCCATGCAGCTGATCTTCACGCCCTTCGTGCTGCGCATGATGGAACGCCGCAAGCGCGCGACCCAGTAAGGAGCCGAGATGAACGCACCCGAACGCATCGACTCCGCGGCGCGCTGCGCCAACGCGCTGCGCTTTCTCGCCGCCGACGCGGTGGAGCAGGCCAGCTCCGGCCACCCCGGCGCACCGATGGGCATGGCCGAGATGGCCGAAGTCCTGTGGCGGCGCCACCTGCGCCACAACCCGGCCAACCCGGCCTGGCCCGACCGCGACCGCTTCGTGCTGTCCAACGGCCATGCCTCCATGCTGCTGTATGCGCTGCTGCACCTGAGCGGCTATGACTTGCCGATGGCGCAGCTGCGGCAGTTCCGCCAGCTGCACGCAATCACGCCGGGCCATCCTGAAGTGGGCGTGACGCCCGGCATCGAGACCACCACCGGGCCGCTGGGGCAGGGGCTGGCCAATGCCGTCGGCATGGCGTTGGCGGAAAAGCTGCTGGCCGCCACCTTCAACCGGCCCGGCTTCGACATCGTCGATCATCACACCTATGTGTTCCTCGGCGATGGCTGCCTGATGGAAGGGCTCAGCCACGAGGCCGCTTCGCTGGCCGGTACGCTCAGGCTGGGCAAGCTGATCTGCCTGTACGACGACAACGGCATTTCCATCGACGGCGACGTGGCCGCCTGGTTTGCCGACGACACGCCGCAGCGCTTTGCCGCCTACGGCTGGCATGTGATCGCCGGCGTCGACGGGCACGACGCGCATGCCATCGATGCCGCGCTGCATGCGGCCAAGGCCGAGCGCGACCGGCCCACGCTGATCTGCTGCCGCACCGTGATCGGCCAGGGCGCGCCGGCCAAGGCCGGCGGCCACGACGTGCATGGCGCGCCGCTGGGCGCGGCCGAGATCGCCGCGATGCGCGCCGCGCTGGGCTGGGAAGCGCCACCGTTCACGGTGCCGGCCGACGTGGCCGATGCCTGGGATGCGCGCGCGCAAGGCGCCGCGCGCGAGGCTGAATGGGAGGCGCGCTTCACCGGCTATTGCGCCGCCTACCCGGAACTGGCCGATGCATTCGTGCGGCGCGTGCACGGGCGTCTGCCCGAGGGCTTCGATGCGCAACTGCTGGCGCTGCTGGATTCGCCATCGCCGCTGCAAGACAAGCTCGCCACGCGCAAGGCCTCGCAGCTGTGCCTGGAGGCGCTGACGCCCGCCTTGCCCGACTTGCTCGGCGGCTCGGCCGACCTGACCGGCTCCAACCTGACCAATGTCAAGGCCTCGGTCTGGGTCAACCATGCCGGCCATGGCAACTACGTCAGCTACGGTGTGCGCGAGTTCGGCATGGCCGCGGTCATGAACGGCATTGCGCTGCACGGCGGGCTGATCCCCTACGGCGGCACCTTCATGACCTTCTCGGACTACTCGCGCAACGCCATCCGCATGGCCGCGCTGATGCGCCTGCGCGTGGTCCACGTGCTGACCCATGACTCCATCGGCCTGGGCGAGGACGGCCCCACGCACCAGCCGGTGGAGCACGCCGCCAGCCTGCGGCTGATTCCCAACAACCGGGTCTGGCGCCCCTGCGACGGCGCCGAAACCGCGTGCGCCTGGCTGGCCGCGCTGCGGCGCGAGGACGGCCCGACCTGCCTGGTGCTGTCGCGCCAGGCGCTGACGCCGTTCGCGCGCGATGCGGCGCAGCGCGACGCGATCGCGCGCGGCGGCTACGTTTTGCGCGATGCACCGGCACCACGCGTGGTGCTGGTCGCCACCGGCTCCGAAGTGGAAATCGCGATGCGCGCGGCCGCGCAGCTGGCCGACGCCGGCATCGCCGCCCGCGTGGTGTCGATGCCCTGCGTCGAGCTGTTCTACGCGCAGGACGAGGCGTACCGCGACGCGGTGCTGCCGCCGGGCGTGCCGCGCGTCAGCATCGAAGCCGGCGGCACCTGGTTCTGGCGCGGCGTGGTGGGCGAGCGGGGCAGGGCGCTGGGCCTCGATACCTTTGGCGAGTCGGCGCCCGCCGAGGCGCTGTACCAGCATTTCGGCCTGACACCGGACCATGTCACGGCGGCCGCGCTGGCCGTGCTGGAGGATGCGTGATGACTACCCACTCCATCCATTCCATCAATGCCATGCCCTGCACCGCGGTGCTGATCGACCTCGACGGCACGCTGGTCGACAGCGCGCCGGATATCGTCGGCGCCGCCAGCCTGATGCTGGCCGATCTCGGCAGCCCACCGTTGCCGTTCGACACCGTGGCCGGCTTTATCGGGCGCGGCGTGCCGAACCTGGTGCGGCGCGTGCTCGAGACCGCGCAACTCGCCACGCGCGTCGACGCCGCCGACGCGGTGGCGCTGTTCCATCGCCACTATGCCGACACCAATGGCCGTCTCGGCACCGTGTTTCCGGGCGTGGAAAGCGGCCTCGCCGCGCTCCGGCGCGAGGGCTATCGCCTGGCCTGCGTGACCAACAAGCCGCGCGCGCTGGCGGTGCCGCTGCTGGCCATGACCGGCCTGGCCGACTACCTGGAGGTGCTGGTCGCCGGCGATTCGATTGCGCAGATGAAGCCGGATCCGGAGCCGCTGCGCCATGCCTGCCGCCTGCTCGACGTCGATCCCGCGCACGGCGTGCTGGTGGGGGATTCACCGGTGGACGTGCAGGCGGCCCGCGCGGCTGGCATGCCGGTCTGCCTGGTGCGCTATGGCTACGCCGGCCGCGACGGGCCGGCCGCGCTGGGTCCGGATGCGCTGATCGATTCGCTCGAGGCATTGCCGGCGCTGCTGACGCCGGTACGGCTGGCGCCAGCCGCCTGAACTTCTGCCCGTACGGGGCCACGCACGCAAGGATTCAAGACAACGACATGGAGACAGCATGACTATCAAGGTTGCCATCAATGGCTATGGCCGCATCGGCCGCAATGTGCTGCGCGCCCACTATGAAGGCGGCAAGCGGCACGACATCGAGATCGTCGCCATCAACGACCTCGGCAACGCGGCGACCAATGCCCACCTGACCCAGTACGACACCGTCCACGGGCGCTTTCCCGGCGAAGTCGCGGTCGACGGCGATGCGTTCCGCGTCAACGGCGACCGCATCCGCGTGCTGGCCCAGCGCAATCCCGCCGAACTGCCGTGGGGCGAGCTGGGCGTCGATGTGGTGATGGAATGCACCGGCCTCTTTACCACCAAGGACAAGGCCTCGGCCCACCTGAAGGGCGGCGCGAAGAAGGTGATCATCTCCGCCCCCGGCGGCAAGGACGTCGACGCCACCATCGTCTATGGCGTGAACCACCACGTGCTGAAGGCGGCCGACACGGTGATCTCCAACGCCTCGTGCACCACCAACTGCCTGGCGCCGCTGGTCAAGCCGCTGCATGAAAAGCTGGGCGTGGTGAACGGCCTGATGACCACGGTGCATGCCTATACCAACGACCAGGTGCTGACCGATGTCTACCACGAAGACCTGCGCCGCGCGCGCTCGGCCACCATGTCGATGATCCCCACCAAGACTGGCGCCGCCGCCGCGGTGGGGCTGGTGTTGCCGGAACTGGACGGACGGCTGGATGGCTTTGCGGTGCGCGTGCCGACCATCAATGTGTCGCTGGTCGACCTGTCCTTCGTCGCCGCGCGGCCCACCACCGTCGAGGAAGTGAACGGCATCCTGAAGGCCGCGGCGCAGGGCGAGCTCAAGGGCATCCTGGACTACAACGCGGCGCCGCTGGTCTCGGTGGATTTCAACCATAACCCGGCTTCGTCCACCTTCGACGCCACCCTGACCAAGGTCAACGGCACGCTGGTCAAGGTCTCGGCCTGGTACGACAACGAATGGGGCTTCTCCAACCGCATGCTGGATACCGCGGTGGCGCTGGCCAGTGCCCGCTAGCAGGAGGCCATGATGAGCGAATCCCATGCTGCGCACGCGCTACCGCAATCCCCGGCGCCGCACACGCTGGCCGCGCTGCTCGCCCATGGCGGGCTGGCCGGCAAGCGCGTCTTCATCCGCGCCGACCTCAACGTCCCGCAGGACGCCGCCGGACAGATCACCGACGACACCCGCATCCGCGCTTCCGTGCCCGCCATCGCGGCCTGCCTGCAGGCGGGCGCCGCGGTGATGGTCACCTCGCACCTGGGCCGGCCCGAGGAAGGGCATCCCGACCCCCGCCACAGCCTGGCGCCGGTGGGGCGCCGCCTGTCGGAACTGCTGAGCCGCCAGGTGCCGCTGCTGTCCGGCTGGATCGAGGGCGGCTTCCAGGTGCCGCCCGGCCAGGTGGTGCTGCTGGAGAACTGCCGCATGAACCAGGGCGAGAAGAAGAACAGCGACGAACTGGCGCAGAAGATGGCCCGTCTGTGCGATGTCTACGTCAACGACGCCTTCGGCACCGCGCACCGCGCCGAAGCCACCACCCACGGCATCGCCAGGTACGCGCCGATCGCCTGCGCCGGCCCGCTGCTGGCCGCCGAGATCGACGCGCTGGGCAAGGCCCTGGGCCAGCCGGCACGCCCGCTGGTGGCGATCGTGGCAGGCTCCAAGGTT
>NZ_JALHRX010000027.1 GCF_023952475.1 Cupriavidus sp. WGlv3 | reverse complement strand
CTGGGGGCTTTCGTACGGGGCTTGGCTTCCTCACATAGCGGGACTGCCTGCCGCGGTGGTGCACTACGGTGGGAGGGGCGTTGGAATGATGGTTGAACGAGCCCAGAGCGCGGAGTGGCCCCTGCTGCTGGACTTGTCGTAGGAACGCCTTCGGCTGCTGCGCCGGCCCTATCGCGGGGCATGGGCACTGGCACGGTACGCGTCGCTGCGCTCGCTTGGCGCTGCCGACCGGTGACGTGGGGCGAAATCGCGCAAATGCCAAATGCCCGGCCAGCGCAATTGAGCCCGCGCAGCAGCCGTAGGCGTCCCCGCGATACGGCCGGCAGCAGGCTGCCTACACCCTCATTGGGATTGTTCAATAGTGGGTGATCGCAGGCACCGCCCCTGACTCACATAGCGTAGCAGGGCCGAACTGGCACCCACGCCCAAACGGAAAGCACCACCGCCCGAACCACCCACGCCGTCAAATTGATTGCCAGCCGCACAGGCGACGCGTTTTTTGGTTACTTTTTGGCGCTCGGCCAAAAAGTGACCCGCCCAGCAGGGCGGAACCAGGCGGTTCAATAGCCGAGAGCATGTCACCAACAGCGACCACCCCAAATAGCGCCAACGTCGGACAAAAAGGTAGGTCGCAGAGCTACGCCGGCGCAACAGCCACGCCAGCCAAGCGCGACGACCAATCGCATGGCAACACGCCAGACAGGTCTTCGCGCACCCTCAACCACCAGCCGCAAGAATCGGCCTGCCTTCGCCAACCGTGCCACGCAGAACGCCAGGGACACCCGCCGGTGCCACACACAACAGCGCATTCATCTGCGACAACTCCCGCAGCACGTCCAGATGCAGGCCACTGGTCTCCACGCTGGCAGCGCGGCGTTGCGCCACACGTGCAATGTGGCGCGCAATGAAGCGTTCGGCGCGTGCCTGGAAATCGCTGGCGCACTCGCGCAGCAATCCCGCGGCTTCCCGGTCGTTGGCAACGAACAGCGATAGCCTGGTCCGCAAGTTCGCGACCAGCATGTCGCACAACTCAAGCACCTCCGCGCTGCCCTCGTCCGAGAACCGGTAGTTGCGGCTCAGCTTGCGCTGGTCCAGGTCGGCCAGGATGCGCTCGACGATATCTCCGGCATATTCCAGGTTGATATTGACCAGCATGATTTCGTCCCAGCGCGCGGTATCGTCATGGTCGAGGCGGCTGGCGTCGACGTCGGTCAGGTACATCTTGACGGACGAATACAGGTCGTCGATACGGTCATCCAACGCCCTGCAGCGGGCATTGATGACGCGGTCGTTGCCAACCACCGAGAGCTTCATGCCACTGATCATTTCTTCGATCACGTCGCCGATGCGCACGACCTCGCGCGCCGCATTGCCGAGCGCCACCGATGGATGCTGCAAGTCGCCCTGGCTCAGGTAACGGGCCCCGCGGGGCTCCGCATCGTGCCGTGCATCGGGCAGCCAGCGCATGCACAGCGCCGCCACCGGATTGACGAACCAGATCAGCGTCGCGGCCAGCGCCAGGTTGAAGGCCATGTGGAAATCGATCGCCATGGTGCCGGCCTGGCTGCCAAGACGCGCCAGCAACGGTGGCACGGCATCGAGCAGCGGCAGGCAGGCCAGTACGCCGATGATGCGGAACATCAGGTTGGCGAGCGATACCCGCCGTGCGGCCGGTGCGCCGCCGGCATTGGCCAGGCACGCAATCAGGCCGCTGCCCAGGTTGGCGCCGAGCACCAGCGGCAGCGCGGTGGCCGGCGCGATCACGCCGGCCATGGCCAGCGTGGCGGTGAGCAGCACCGCCGCCACGCTGGAATAGGCGAGCAGGGTCACCAACGCGCCCACCACCATCGCCAGCAAGGCGTCGCTGCCGAGCGCGGTAAAGACGGCGCGCACGATATCGGCATGCAGCAGCGGGGCGGTATAGAGCCGGATCAGTTGCAGCGCCAGCGTGATCAACCCGAGTCCGACCACGACCTCGCCGACCTGTCCGCGCACGCTGGCCTTGCCCGACAGGCGCAGCGCGATGCCGACGAGAAGCAGCAGCGGCGACAGCCATGCGATATCGACCGCCAGCAGTCGCGCCATGGCGCTGGTGCCGACATCGGCGCCGAGCACGATCGGCAGCGCCGCCGGCAGCGATACCAGCCCGCCGGAGACGAAGGCGCTGGTCATCAGCGCGGTGGCGCTGCTGCTCTGGATCAGTGCGGTGACGCCCAGGCCGGCCAGGAAGCCACGCAGCGGACTGGCGGTGCCGGCAGCCAGCACCAGGCGCAGGCGCGGGCCCAGCACCTCCAGCATGCCGTGGCGGGTGACGTGCGTGCCCCAGATCAGCAGGGCGACACCGGACATCAGGGATAGCAGGATCTGCATGGCGCCTCGCGTGTGTGGCCGGCCGTGGCCGGCCTGGCTACTTCAGTCGGCGTGGTTCAGTGCCAGCCGCAGGATGTCGAAGTTGCGCAGGCGCTGGCCGGCCGGCACGCTGACCTTGCGGTTGAACAGCAGCGGCACCTTCTGCTCGGACAGACCGCCGTGCGAGCGCAGCGGCGCATCGAGGCCGCTCAGGTCGTGGCGCGCCGGTGTGGTGCCCAGCACCGTCAGCCGCTCGCTGACCACCACCAGGTCGCCGATGCGGTCGGGCGGCAGTTCGAAGCGCTCGCTGGCGGCGCGCTTGTCCAGCACCAGTTCGATGCCGGGCAGTGCGGCGATGGCGTCATACACGGCGCGCTGGTCGGTGCCGGCAGGCAGGTACACAGTCGCATAGGAACCCAGCGCGCCGTGGTGGGCGACGTAGGGGTCGGTGATCGGCAGCAGCACGCGGGTGGCATCGGTGCCGAAGTGCTGGTCCAGCACCTGCTGCAGGAACAGGATGTTGGCCTTGCCGAGCGAATCGGTCTTGGCGTTCATGCCATGGTCGGCGGTCACGCCGATGACCGCGCCCAGCGCGTCGAGGCGCTGCAGGTAGCTGTCCATCATCGCGTAAAAGGCATTGGCGCCGGCCGTGCCGGGGGCATGCTTGTGCTGGATGTAGTCGGTGGTGGACAGGTACATCAGGTCCGGCCGCTCGGTTTCGAGCAGCGCCACGCCGGCGGCAAACACGAACTCGGACAGGTCCGCGCTGTAGACGGACGGCAGGGGCATGCCGACCTTGCGCAGCACATCGTCGATGCCGTTTTCCGCGAGGGTGGCCTGGTCGGCTTTCTCCGCCGAGAAGCAGATGCCCTGCAGGCCGTGGCCCAGCAGTGCGCGCAGCTTGTCCTTGGCGGTGACCACGGCGACCTTTGCGCCGCCGTGTGCCGCGGCGGCCAGCACGGTGGGCGCGCGCAAGTAGCGGGCATCGTTCATCAGCACCTCGGCGCCGGCTTCGGTGTCGTAGAAGAAGTTGCCGCAGATGCCATGCACCGACGGCGGCACGCCGGTCACGATCGACAGGTTGTTGGGGTTGGTGAACGACGGCACCACGCAGTCGCCCGTCAGCACGGTGCCGCGCCGGGCCAGGCTGGCGAAGAACGGCGTGGCGCCGGCCTGCACCGCGAGGTTGATGTATTCCTGCTCGCAGCCGTCGATGCAGACGATGACGGTGGGGCGCGCGGGCAGCTGGTAGGTATGGCCGTTGGCCTGGATCTGGGTGCTCATGGGGTCTCTTTGGGCGGAATTGGCGAAAGGTTTTGCCTGAGACCGATGCTAAGTTAGACGATAAACTCTCACAATCGAGTTTATTTTCCAGATTCTGTCAGGAAATCTCACAATGCCGCACAAGCTGCCCCCGCTCAACGCCTTGCGCATCTTTGAGGTAGCCGCCCGCGCCGGCAGCTATTCGGCCGCGGCGCGCGAGCTGCACCTGACCCATGGCGCGGTCAGCCGGCAGATCGAGATCCTGGAGCAATGGCTGGGGCAGCCGCTGTTTATCCGCCAGGGCCAGCGCATGGTGCCGACCGTGCACGCGCAGGCGTTCGCGCGCGAGATCAGCACGGCGTTCGACCAGATCAGCGCGGCGTCCGAGCGCTATGGCCGCATTGCCACGCGCAAGGTGGTGCGCGTCAACGCGCCGGCCACCTTTGCCATGCGCTGGCTGATCCCACGGCTGGATGATTTCCGGCGCCTGCAGCCGGAGGTCGACGTGCGGGTCTCGACCGCCTTCAGCAATGAGGCCGGCTTCAACGGCACCTTCGACGTGGCGATACGGCGCACGCTGGAGCGCGGCGAGCAGTTCGAGTCGATGCCGGTGTTTGCCGAATACCAGACCGTGATCGCCAGCCCGGCGCTGTTGCGGCAACTGCCGCTGCAAGGGGTGGAGGACCTGGTGGAGGGCGTGTTCCTCTATACGGAAACGCGGCCGGGCAGTTGGGAGTCATGGCTGCAGCAGGCCGGCCATGCGTCGCTGCTGCCGGTGCGCACGCTGCGCTTCGACCATTTCTTTGTCACGCTGCAGGCGGTGGCGGACAGCCTGGGGTTTGCCATCGGCACCTTTCCCACGCTGGAGGCGGATCGCGCCAGCGGGCGCATCGCCACGCCGTTCGGCGCGATCCGCGCGCCGGGCAACACCTACCATGCGCTGGTGCCGCGCGATGCCGACAAGCCGCTGCACCTGCGCGCCTTCCTGGAATGGCTGCAGCAGCAGGGCGCGGCTGCCGGGCAAGACTGAAGCGGGGCGCGCCCGCTTGTTACGTGTGTCGTGATGAGGGGAGGCGTGGCGCGCGGCCCGCGCGCCGCGGGCCCACGCCGGCCGGCGCTCAGGCGCCGTCGAGGAAGGCGCTGCGCTGGCCCATGCGCGTGCCGAGCGCATCGGGCGCCAGGCTCATGCTGGCGGGGTCCACCGCCGACACCGTGCCGCCTGGCAGCGACGGATCGGCGGGCACCGGCGCCATGCCGGGCTGGGCTGGCGGCACGGGGGCCTGCGCATAGCTGCCAGCGGCGCCCGGGGCCACCGGAGCCATCTGGGCCGAAGCGGCCGACGGCGCCGCGGGCATCGCCTGCATCGGCTGCGCGGATTGCGTCGGCGGGGTGGACGGCATCGGCTGCATCGGCTGCGTCATCGGCATCGGCTGACTCGGCTGCAGCGGCTGGGCCTGCTGCGCGAACAGCGGATAGGACGCGATCATCGCGCCAGCCATGACCAGGGATTTCGCCAGATGTTGCTTCATTCGTGTACCTCCTAGAAACGCCTACAGGCAAGGGAATGGCCACTGTAGCGCCGGGGCACCTGACATTCTGTTTGTTTTTGCAACGGTCGTTAACCAGTCTTGCCATCGCGGCCAAGGCAGGTTATTTGCGCACGCGGGTGGCTGTGCGCGGCGTCATCGCCTGGCAAGGCGCTTCAGCGCGGCCGGGTCCAGCAGTTCGATCTGGCGGTAGGCGCGGCGGATCAGCCCGGCGTCCTGCCATGCCTGCAGCGTCTTGGCGACGGTCTGGCGCGAGCGGCTGACCATGTCGCCCAGCTCTTCCGCGCTGATGCGCACCACATGGTCGGTGCGGTCGGCCAGCTCCAGCAGGCGCGCCGCCATGCGCGCGTCGACCGGGGCCTGCGCCGCGCTTTGCGCATGGTCGAAGGCTACCCGCAGGCGTGCGCAGATCTGCTGCACGATCAGCTGCATGCCTTCTGGATGCGTCGCCAGGATGCGGTGGAAATCGCGCTGGCCCAGCACCAGCAGCTCGGTGTTGCCGACGGCGAAGGCGTCGTGCGTGCGCGGCTTGCCGTCGAGCAGCGAGATCTCGCCAAACCAGCGTCCGCGCCCGATCACCGAGTACACCGACTCGCGCCCGCCGCTGCTGACCCGGCTCATGCGCACGCGCCCGGACACCACCATGCAGAAATACGTGGGCGGGTCGCCGCGCGCAAAGATCATCGCGCCGTCGCCAAAGCGCTGGCGGCGTGCGGCCTGCGCCACGGCATCCAGCACGCGCGGCGGCGCGTTGCGCAGCCAGCCGCTGGCCAGCACGCTGCGCGGCAGCGCGCGCACGGGTTCGTCCGCTTTCGACGCATGCTTCACCTTACCCTTCACCTGACGCCCCACATCGCCCTCCTTGCCGGAGCCGAGATTGTCCAATACTTAACAGACTTTGGGCCGGGGCGCCGGGACAATGCAGCGGTTCAATGACTCACTCACATGCCCCCGGGAGGCCGCACATGGCGCAAGTCCAGCTTGTCGAAGCCGCAATAGACCCAGTAAAAGACCGCGTCTCCGACGCCGAATGGCAGATGCGCGTGGACCTGGCGGCCGCGTACCGGCTGGTGGCCCACTTCGGCTGGGACGACCTGATCTTCACGCATATCTCGGCGCGCGTGCCGGATGCGCCGGACCAGTTCCTGATCAACCCGTACGGCATGATGTTCGACGAGATCACGGCCTCGAGCCTGGTCAAGGTGGACCACCACGGCGAGCCCGTGCTCGACACGCCGTATGACGTCAACCCGGCCGGCTTCATCATCCACAGCGCCGTGCACGAGGCCCGCCCCGAAGTCGGCTGCGTGATGCACACGCATACCGCGCACGGAGTCGCCGTGTCCGCGCAGCAGGACGCGCTGCTGCCGATCTCGCAGCAGGCGATGTTCGCGCTGACCGGGCTGGCCTATCACGACTATGAGGGCGTGGCACTGCGCGAGGACGAAAAGGCGCGGCTGGTGGCCGACCTGGGCCGCTGCAAGCAGATGATCCTGCGCAACCACGGCCTGCTTACCTGCGGGCGCACGGTGGCGGATGCGTTCCTGACCATGTACACGCTGGAGTCGGCGTGCCGCATCCAGATCCTGGCGCAAAGCGGCGGCACGGCGCTGACGCGGGTGCCGGAATCCGCCAGCGCCAACATGGGCCAGCAGGCGCGCCAGGCCACCAAGGGCAAGGGTTCCAACCTGGCCTGGCCCGGCCTGCTGCGCCGCCTCGACCGCATCAACCCCGACTACCGCAACTGACCATGGCCATCCTCGTCCACCTGCCGTCGTTCATGGCGGTTCCCATCACCGCGCTGCTGCGCGAGGCGGCGCCCGACATCACCGTATGGAACGGCCGCGAGGCCGCCGTCGCGGAACAGGTCGAGGCCATCATCGCGTGGGGCCTGAAGCCCGGCGTGGTGCCGACCTATCCCAACCTGCGGCTGGTATGCGCCGCCACCGCCGGCGTCGACAAGCTGCTGGCCGCGCCCGACCTGCCCGCGCACATCCCGGTGACGCGCATCGTCGATCCTGGCCAGCAGGCCGGCATCGCCCGCTTCGTGCTGGCGATGGCGCTGCGCCATACCCGCGCGCTCGGCCTCTACGCCGAGCAGCAGCGCCGCGGCGAATGGCAGCGCCATGCGGGGCGCGATGCCGCGCAGTGCCGCGTGGGCGTGCTGGGGCTGGGAGAGATCGGCAGCGAGGTGGCGCGCATGTTCGTCGCTATCGGCTATCCGGTCAACGGCTGGAGCCGCGCCGCCAAGCACCTGCCGGGCGTGACGGACTTCACTGGCGACGACGGCCTGGACGCCATGCTTGAGCAGAGCGACATCCTGGTCTGCACGCTGCCGCTGACACCGCGCACCGAGGGGCTGCTCGACCGGCGCACCTTGTCGCGCCTGCCCCGGGGCGCCTACCTGATCAACGTCGGCCGGGGCGAACACGTGGTCGAGCCCGACCTGGTCGCGCTGATCGATGAAGGCCACCTGGCCGGTGCGGCGCTGGACGTGTTCGCCAAGGAACCGCCGGCAGCGGACGACCCGGTCTGGAACCATCCGCGCATCGAGGCCACGCCGCATATCGCGGCCGATCCCTCGTACCCGCTGGTGGCCCGCCAATGCCTCGACAACCTGCGGCGCGCGCGCGACGGGCGCGCGCTGCTGAACCTGGTGGACCGGCAGGCCGGCTACTAGGTCACGGTCACATCGGGTGTGCCTGCCGCAACTTCCAGCAAGCGCGTGCTGGCGGTGGCCGGCAGCGCCGGCGCCGTGCCGCCGGCGAGCGGCTTCATGGTGTGGAAGGTGCAGCTCAGCTTCTGCGGCGTCAGCGTGACCAGCGCATAGCCCTCGGCATTGGTGTCGGCATGCCGCAGCCACGGGTTGAAGGCGCGCAGGGTGGCATCGAAGGTATTGACGATGGTGCCGCCCACGTTGCTGTAGATCAGCTCGCGCAGCGCGGCAAAGGCCGCGTCGGTATCAACGACGGTGCGGAAGGAGCTGAGCAGCGTGTTGCTCGACAGCCCGGCCGAGACCAGGTCCACCATCACCGGCACCGGTGCCGCGGCATCGTAGTCGTCCATCACCTGTCCGCCGAAGAAGGCGTGGATATCGCCGCTCAGCGCCACCACGTTGCGGATGGCGTTGGTCTTCAGGAACGCCATCAGGTTCTTGCGCTCGGCGTTGAAGCCGTCCCACTGGTCGGCATTGAGGATAAAGCGTTCGAGCAGCGTCACCGCCGGCAGCCGCGCTTCGATCAGCGGCTTGATGCTGGCGTCGAACGTGGCACTGTCGATGCCGGCCTGCACCAGCACGTTGCGCAGCGCGATATAGGCCAGGTTGGCATAGGTGCCGGCGATGCGCGCCGCGCGCAGGTCGTCGGCGAGCGCATTGGCGATCGCGGTCTCGAGCGAGGCCAGCGCGTTGTTGGCCAGCACCAGCGCGCGCGCGATCAGCCGCGCCACCGCCAGCGGTACGTCGACCTGCATGCGCAGCAGCGACAGCTGGTTGCCCCACAGCTTCCAGGTGGTGGCGTCGGCGCCGATGCGGTCCTGCCACCAGGCGCGCTGGGTGTCGCCCAGCATCGACACCGGCGTCAGCGCGTTGCCAGCGGCCGCGATCTTCTGCGCCTCGGCCGCCGCCAGCGTTGCCGTCGGCACGAAATACAGGCTGCCGATCGAGCGGCCGACCGAGGCCTCGGGAATGATATGGTCGGCGCGGTACAGGCGCTCGTCGGTCATCAGCAGCGTGGCCAGATTGCCGAAGGTGAAGGCGCGGTAGATCTGGATGTTCTGGAACGACGGATTGTCCGGGTCCAGGGTCACGTCGGCCGGCATGAACTCGAACCAGGCCTGGTTGGCGGCGCGCCGGCGCGCGGTGCGCGGGGTCTGGTCGTCGGTGATGTTGTAGGTCTGGCGGTCCTGCCAGCAGTTGTCCGAGAACTCGTGGTCGTCCCAGATCGCGATCATCGGGAACGCCGCGTGCAGCGCCTGCAGGCGTGCGTCGCTGCGGTAGCTGCGGTACAGGAAGCGGTAGTCGTCCAGCGTGGTGGCGTAGACGCTGCCATCCGGCAGCGCGGTGCCGTTGGGCAGCTGCAGCACGGTGTGGCGGTCCTCGACATTGCCGGCGCGCGAGCCGCCCGGGACGGCTTCGTAGATGTAGTCGCCGACATGGACGATAAAGTCCAGGTCCTGCTGCACCAGCTCTTCCATGCCGGCCCAGTGGTTGGCATTCCAGTCCTGGCAGCTGACAAAGGCGAAGCGCAGCTGTTCCAGCGGGGTGCCCGCGGCGGCTGCCGTGCGCGTGCGGCCGGTGGTGCTGGGGCGGTTGCCCAGCAGGAAGCGGTAGAAGTAGCGCGTACCCGCGCTCAGGCCCGTGACCTTGTTGCGGATGGTGTAGTCCCAGTCCGGCAGGGCCATCAGCGGCTGGTTGACCAGCAGCGTAGGCGGCGCGAAATCCTGCTGCGTCGACACCTGCAGGCGCACCACCACCGGGCGCCTGCCGTTGCTGCCTTCCACGCGCGTCCACACGATCACGCTGTCGGGGCGCGGGTCGCCCGAGGCCACGCCGTGCACGAAATTGAAGTTCTCGGGATTGCCGGTATCCGGTTCCGGCGCCGGGTCATCGCCGCCGCCGCAGGCGCTGAGCCCGCCGGTGGCAACGGTAACGGTCAGGAAACTCCCCCACTTGAGAAACTGGCGGCGGTCCATGGCGCTCCTCCTTCTGTTATTGCGGTCTCCATGCAGCGCGCAGCCGTGCCCGGGCGCCGCTTGCGGCACCGGGTCTTCGTGGGGCGTGCTGTTTTTCTGAATCGATACTAGTGGCTGGGTAGGGCGCGCGCTGTCGGTGAGGCTCCGACATCGGTATAGGAAGAAGTCGACTGGCTGGCGGCGCCGCCGCCTCACGGCAGCGCGCCGGCCTTCGCGCTTGTCCCCGGCTTCAGTCGACGCTGATATTGTTGGCCCGTATCACCTTGCCCCACACCCCCACATCCGCGCGCACCGTCTGCGCGAACTGTTCCGGGGTCTTCGGCGGCGCCATGCCCATGTTCAGCTGCAGGAAGCGCTCGCGCATGGCCGCGTCCGCCAGCAGCCGGCTTACCTCGGCATTGAGCCGCTGCACGATTGAGGCGCTGGTGCCGGCGGGTGCGAACAGGCCATACCAGCTGTCGGTGTCGAACGGATAGCCCTGCTCGGTCATGGTCGCCACCTCGGGCGTGGCCGGGGCGCGGCGCGTGCCGCTGACGGCCAGCGCGCGCAGCTTGCCGGCGCGGATCAGCGGCAGCGACGACGAGGTATCGACGAACGCCGCCTTGATCACGCCGCCCTGCAGGTCGGCCAGGATTGGCGCCACGCCCTTGTACGGCACGTGGCGCAGCCGGATGCCGGTCTGCATGGCGAGCGCCGCCATGGTCAGGTGCCCGCCCGAGCCGATGCCCCACGAGCCGTAGTCGTACGCATCCGGGCGCTTGCGCACCTGCTCGACGAATGCCTTCAGCGTGCGCGCCGGGAAGTCCGGCGTCACCACCAGGAAATTGCCGCCCGCGCCGATCTGCGCCACTGGCTGCAGGTCGCGCAGGCCGTCATACGGCAGCCTGGACTGCAAGGTCTGGTTGATCACCACCGCGGCGGCGTAGGTGAACAGCAGCGTGTAGCCGTCGGGGCTGGCCTTGGCCACGGCATCGTTGCCGATGATGCCGTTCGCGCCCGGCTTGTTGTCGACCACGAGGGTCTGGCCCAGCGCCTGGCCCAGCGATGCCGCCAGCGTGCGCGCGAACAGGTCGGTGCCGCCGCCCGGCGGTGTCGGCACCACCAGCCGGATCGGTCGCGCCGGCCAGCCGTTGGCGGCGTACATCGGGGCGGCCGCGGCGCCCATGCCAACTGCGATGAGGCCGCGCAGCAGCGTGCGCCGGCGTGGATCCGTCAGTGGCGTGGCCGCAGAGGCAAGGATGCTGAATGGCACGGCATCTTCCATGGTGTCTCCCTGTGCAGAAGGCTTGCTAGTGCAGGCCGAAGTTGTCCGCGGCCTCGCTCTCCAGCGCGTCGGCGGCCGCGCCGTACAGGCTGCGCGATACATAGCTGCGCACCTGCGTGGCGCGCTGGCGCAGCCACGTCGCCTTGAGCCGGCGCGCCTCGCGCACGCTCGGGGTTTGATCCGGTGCCAGCGCCAGCACGTCGATCACGTGCAAGGCCAGTTGCGTGTCGCCGCGTTCGGCCAGCGCCTGGGCGTGGCGCAGCAGCGCGCCGTGATCGGCCACGGCGGCGGCGATCTCCGCTGCCGCCTGCTGCGGCGGCGCCGGGTGCAGCGTGGTCGCGTTGCGGTCCCACCAGCCGTTCTCCGAGCGGTAGATGTCGCGCGCGATGTAGCTGGGGTCGCCATACGTGGGCCGCATCCAGGGCTGGTCGAACAGCGCTGCGGGCGGCCGCAGCGCGGCCAGCATCTGGCGTTCGTTGCAGCCCGCGTTCATCAGCCGCACCACCTCGGCGCGCAGCCAGCGCAGGGCGCGCGCGGTTTCGCCCAGCACGCGCTGGCATTCGGCCTCGCCCTGCACGGTGGCGCCGAACTCGCGCACGACCGCCAGCGGTTGCAGCGCCGCCAGGCGTTCCAGCGTATCGGCCCAGCGCACGGTGTCGCGCATGGTGCGGAACGGCGTGCCGATATTCGGGATCGAGTCGATCACCGCGGGGCCGCCGTAGAGCACGCGCCGGCCCGGCAGCCAGACCGCCACGGCGTCGTCGGTCTCGGACGGTGCCCACAGGATTTCGGCGCGGCGCTCGCCGTGGCCCAGCGTCACGCCGTCGGCAAAGGTTTCGGTGGGGGCCACGTGGACCAGCTTGCCCGCCAGCGCGCCAGCCGGCTGGCGGAACTGGATCTCGGCCATGCGCTCCTGCATGCGCCGGGTCTCGCGGTAGCGCGCCTGGCGCGCCAGCACGTTGACGTGGGCCAGCACGCGCGGCGCGGGCTCGCCGCGCGCGGCGGCGTGGTCCAGCCATTGCTGCAGGCCGGCGTTGTAGCCCAGGTGGCCGTGGCTGTAGCAGATTGCCAGCACCGGCAGGCTGGTCTGCGTGCGCAGCGCCTCGATCATGCCGCGCGTGACGCGCCCGCCGGGGCCGCTGTCGACCACCAGCAGGCCGTCGCCGATATCGGCAACGAAGCTCTGGCCCTGCCCGTGCAGCAGCCATACGCCGTCGCCGGCGCTGTCGATCCCCGTGCCCGTGACCAGCGCCGACGGCCGGTCTTCGATGTCCTGCATGCTTGCCTCCCTGCGGTCCGGTTGTTGTCCAGCGCCACTGTCAGGCAAGAAGGTGCCGCGCAGGGATTGGGGAAAATCCCGCCGCGCCGCGGCGCACCGGCCGCAAAGCCCGCGCCGGCGCGGCTCGGCGGCGGTTGGGGAATTTCAGGTGTAAACCGCTGGTTAGCACCGTGCCGCTGCTGGCAGTTCCCGCGAGCCGTCCGCTGCGCTAACGCGCGCCAGGCGCGAGCGCTAGGCGGGGCGGCGCAGCGGGCTGTCGGGCAGGTGGGTCAGGTAGTGGACTTCGCGCCGCAGCTGCGTGGCAAATTGCGCGGCGACCGGCGTCATCGGCGAATCGGCGCGGTAGATCAGGCTGACGCGGTGGCTGGGCAGCCGGTCTTCGATCGGCAAGGGCACCAGCCCGGCGGCGGCGAGCTGGCCCGGCACCAGCTGGCGCGGCAGCATGCACAGCAGATGCCGGTCCTGCAGCAGCGACTGGATCATGCCGATGGTGTCGCAGCGCACCGCGACGCGCGGCAACGGCAGGTCGTGCTCGCGGAAGGCATCGAGGATGGCGGCGCCCGGGCCCTGCATGCGCTGGCCGGTCAGCACCCAGTCCGAGCCCACCAGCTCGTGCAGGCGGCGCGCATGCCGCAGCGGATGCTCGCGGTGCGCAACCACCACCGAATCGTTGTTGTAGAGCGGCTCGCAGGTGAATTCGCGCTCGATGCCCTCGTCCGGCACCGGGCTCACCGCCATGTCCATCACGCCCGCGCGCAGGTCGTCCAGGTGCATCGGGTAGACGCCGCTGTCGATGCAGACCAGCACGTCCGGATGCTGGGCGCGGAAGCGCGTCAGCACCGCCGGCAGCAGCAGGTGCGCCGGGCCGCCGGTGGCGCCCACGCGCACCACGCCGTTGCGCGCGCCCAGCATCTGCCGCATCTCGTCGCTGGCCTTGCGCGCCTCGGTGGCGATCAGGCGCGCGCGCCGCAGGAAGGCCTCGCCGTAGCGCGACAGCACCACGCCGCGGGTGGTGCGGGTCAGCAGCGGCACGTGCAGCTCTTCCTCGAGCTGGCGGATGCTCTTGGTGAGTGCCGGCGCCGACACGTCGCGGGCGCGCGCGCCGGCGCGGATGCTGCCGTGCTCGGCCACGGCGATGAAGTCCTGCAGCTGGTTCAGACGCATGGAAGATCCAATTCAGACGATGCCCCGGGGGCGCCCAGCATAGCGGCAATCCGCGGGGTTCGGGATAACCCGCGGTGCTAACCCATGGTTTGCACCGCAGCCGTTTTGGCATCTGCCGTGATGCGCGGCGCTCACGCATGATCGCTCCACATCGACGCCAACCGCCGGCCGCGCCGGCTACTTCGAGGAGTGAAACCACATGGCGAGCACGGCAAACCGGCAAGACCTGCCGCTGGCAGGCATCCGCGTGGCGGAGTTCGGGCAGTTCATCGCGGCGCCGGGCGCGGCCATGATGCTGGCCGACCTGGGCGCGGACGTGGTCAAGGTAGAGGCGCTGCGCGGCGACAGCGCGCGGCGCTTCGACGGCACCAGCCCGCAAAGCCCGATGTTCCTGGCCTACAACCGCGGCAAGCGCGGCATCGCGCTGGACCTGCGCACGCCCGGCGGGCTCGATGCGGCGCGGCGGCTGGCGCTGGCCAGCGACGTGGTGCTGCACAACACCCGCGCCGGCGTGATGGAAGCGCTGGGGCTGGACGCCACCACGCTGCGCGCCGCGCGTCCCGACCTGATCCACGCTTCCATCAGCGGCTTCGGCACGCGCGGGCCATCGCGCACGCGGCCCGGGCTGGATATCGCCGCGCAGGCGGAGAGCGGCATGATGTCGGTCACCGGCGAGGCCGGCGGGCAACCGCTCAAGGCCGGCTTCGCGCTGATCGACGCGGCCACCGCGCTGGCGGCCGGCAATGCCATCCTGGCGGCACTGTTCCGGCGCCAGCGCACCGGCGCCGGCGAGACCATCGAGACCTCGCTGCTGTCGGTGGGCGTGCAGCTGCAGGCGCAGCTGTGGGCCGAATACCAGTGCTCCGGCGCGCTGCCGGTGCGCAGCGGCAACAGCCAGCCCAAGGCGGCGCCGGCGGCCGACGTGATCGCGGTGGCCGACGGGCATATCGTGCTGTCGGCCTATCTCGACGAACACTGGACGCGGTTGTGCGAAGCCATCGGCCAGCCGGCGCTGGCGCACGACGCGCGCTTTGCCAGCAACGCACTGCGGGTGCAGAACCGCGCCGCGCTACTGGCCATCCTGCAAGACGCGCTGCGCCACCTGAGCGGCGATGCCGCGCGCGCGCTGCTGGAGCGCCACCAGGTGGTGGTGGGCGTGGTGCGCGACTACCACCAGGTCAAGGCCAGCGCCGACGTGCATGCCAGCGGCATCCTGCGGCCCGTCGACGACGGCGAGGGCGGCCGGCTGGAACTGCCCGGGCTGCCCTTCACCATGGCGGGCCTGCCCGCCGGCGGCCTGCCCGCGGTGCCGCGGCTTGGCCAGCATACCGCCGAGGTGCTGGCGGAACTGGGCTACGGCGCCGCGGAGATCGGCGCCATGGCGCGTGCCGGCTGCATCGGCATGGAACACGTCGAGCAGGAGGCGGCATGAACGCGCCGCAGCCTGCCGTCCTGCTGCAGCGCCACGCCGGCTGGGCCGAGCTGGTGCTGAACCGCCCCGCGCGCCGCAATGCCATCGACATGGCGCTGGCGCGCGCGCTCGGCGACACGATCGAGACCCTGGCCGCCGACGACAGCGTGCGCGCGGTGCTGCTGCGCGGCGCCGACGGCGGCTTCTGTTCCGGCCTCGACCTGCAGGCGCTGCAGGCCGAAGCCGGCGGGCTGGCGGCGTTCGCGCCGGTGTGGGAGCGCGTGCACCAGGGCCTGCGGCACAGCCGCAAGGCCTGGGTGGTGGCGCTCGAGCGCCATGCCATCAACGGCGGCGCGGCGCTGGCGCTGGCCGGCGACCTGCTGGTGTGCGGCGCCGGCGCCTTTTTGCAGATCGGCGAGATCCGCCTGGGCATGGCCGCGCCGCGCAATGCCGAGTGGCTGGCGCTGCGCCATGCGGAAGCCGTGGCCGCGCGCCTGTGCCTGCTGGGCGACCGCGTGCCCGCGCCGGAACTGCTGCGTTTGGGCATCGCCACCGAGATGGTCGACGACAACCAGGTGCTGGACCGCGCGCGCGGGCTGGCCGCCACCATCGGCGGCTTTCCGGCGGAGGGCGTGGCGGCGATCAAGGGCGGCATGCGCGCGGCCTCGGTTGCGCGCGCCAGGAACGCTTGAAGGCAGACACCATGACCGATTCCCCTGACAACATAAACCACAACGACGACGAGGCCTCGCTGCAGGCCTTCCGCGGCGAGGTGCGCGCGTTCGTCGCGCGGGCGCTGCCGCATGCCGTGCGCGAGAAGGTCCGCCTCGGGCTGGAACTCAGCAAGCAGGAGCTGGTCGACTGGCAGCACCGGCTGGCCGAGCGCGGCTGGCTGGTGCCGCACTGGCCGGCGGCCTGGCAGGGCTGCGACTGGAGCGCCGAGCGCCGCGCCGTGTTCCAGGAGGAACTGGTGCTGGCGCACGCGCCCGAGAGCGGCGGCATCACCCTCGAGATGATCGGGCCGATCCTGATCCGCTACGGCACGCCGGCGCAGCAGCAGTATTTCCTGCCGCGCATGCTGAACCAGGAGCACTGGTGGTGCCAGGGCTATTCCGAGCCCAACGCCGGCTCGGACCTGGCCTCGCTGAAGACGCGCGCGGTGCGCAAGACCCGGCCCGACGGCAGCGAGGTCTACGTGGTCAGCGGCAGCAAGATCTGGACTTCGTACGCGCAGTACGCCGACTGGATCTTCTGCCTGGTGCGCACCGATACCGCGGCGCGCGCGCAGCAGGGCATCAGCTTCCTGCTGATCGACATGCGCAGCCCCGGCGTGAGCGTGCGGCCGCTGGTCGGCATCCATGGCTGGCACCTGTTCAACCAGGTGTTCTTCGACGAGGTGGAGGTGCCGGTGGCAAACCGCGTCGGCGACGAGAACGCGGGCTGGTCCATCGCCAAGTCGCTGCTCGAGCACGAACGGCTGAACCTGGCGCGCGTGGCCGAGAACCGCCGCCGCCTGGCCAAGGTGCGCGCCATCGGCGTGGAGCTGGAGGAGGGCGGCCAGCCGCTGCTGCAGCGCCCGTGGTTTGCGCGCCGGCTGCGCGCGCTGGAGGTGCGGCTCGAGGCGCTGGCGGCCACCGTGCTGCGCTTTCGGCGGCAGGCGCGCGCGGGCCAGGCGCTGGGGCCCGAGACCGGCATGCTCAAGCTGCTGGGCAGCCGGCTGATCCAGGACATCGAGAACCTGGCGGTCGACGCGCTCGGACCGGACACGCTGGCCTATGACCGTGCCGCGCATTTCGAGCCGGCGGTGCCGCCACCGGGCCAGTCCGCGTACGCCGCGGCGGCCTCGGCGCGCCGCTTTGTCACGCGCGGCTACACCATCGCCGGCGGCTCCAGCGAGATCCAGCACGAACTGCTGGCCAAGCAGGTGCTGGGCCTGTAGCGCGGCCACGTGGCTGCAACCTCTGCATAAGGACACCAACAGATGAGCGATGCAACGGACGATCGCCGCATGCTGCGCGACAGCGTGCGGCGCTATCTCGAACGCGGCTACGGCTTCGAGCAGCGTCGCGCCGCGCTGGCCGGGCCCGAGGGCTTCTCGCGCACGCACTGGCGGGCGTTTGCCGACATGGGCTGGCTGGCGCTGGGTTTGCCGCAAGCCTGCGGCGGCCTGGGCGACGCCACCGACCAGGCGCTGCTGGCGGAAGAACTGGGCCGGGCCCAGCCGGCCGAGCCGTGGCTGGCCAATGCCGCGCTGTGCGCGCCGCTGCTGGCGGCCTGCGGCGATCCCGCGCACGTGGCCGCCGCGGCGGCGATGGCCGAAGGCGGCGCGATGCTGGCGCTGGCCGCGTGGGAAACGCAGGGACGCTACGACGCCTTCGATATCAGCACCACCGCGCACGCCCACGCCCCGGGGCAATGGACGCTGGACGGCCGCAAGACGCTGGTGCTGGGCGGTGGCAGCGCCAGCCTGCTGCTGGTGCTGGCGCGCACCGGCGGCCAGCGCCGCGAGCGCCATGGCCTGACGCTGTTCGCGGTGCCGGCGGACTCGCGCGGCGTCAGCGTCGAGGCGCTGCCGACCTACGACGGCCGCCAGACCGCCAGCGTGACGCTGCGCCGCGTCGTGGTGCCGGACAGCGCGCGCATCGGCGCGCGCGACGGCGCCTGGCCGCTGGTGGAGGCCGCCATCGACCGCGCCATCGTGATGGCCTGCGCCGAGGCCGTCGGCACCATGTCGCGCGCCTTCGACCTGACCCGCGACTACCTGGCGACGCGCGAGCAGTTCGGCCGGCCGCTGACCGCCAGCCAGGTGATCCGGCACCGGCTGGTGGACCTCTATGTCAGCGTCGAGCAGGCGCGCGCCATCACCGAAGCCGCGGCCGACGCGCTGCCGGGCGATGCGGTGGCGCGCATGCGCGCGGTCTCGCATGCCAAGGCCTTTGTTTCAGAGGCCGGGCGCGCGCTGGGCGAGGACGCGGTGCAGCTGCACGGCGCCGTCGGCATGACCGACGAGGTGGAAGTCGGCCACTGCTACAAGCGTCTGGCGGCACACGCCAACCTGTTCGGCGATGCCGACTGGCACTACGAGCGGCTGGCGGCACTCGATCACGCGGCGCAGGCGCAGGCCTGAGCCGGTTCAGCGCGGGCGCCCGGGACAGCCGGCGCGCCCGCTGACGACACGCCGGCAACGTACCGGCATGCGCGGCCAATGCGCCGCAACGGAGACAGCAATATGAGCAGCCAGCACAATGGCGCCCGCAAGGCGCGCGCCACGCGCGCGGCCCTGGCCGCGGCGCTGATCCTGGCGGGCGCCGCCAGCGCGCACGCCGAGGCACCTTACCCCAGCAAGCCGATCCGCATGGTGCTGCCGTCGGGCGCGGGTACCGTGACCGACCAGACCGCGCGGCTGGTGGCCGAGCGCCTGACGGCGGGGCTGAAGCAGCCGGTGGTGGTCGACAACCGCCCCGGCGCCAACGGCATCATCGCGAGCGAGACCGTGGCGCGCGCCGCGCCCGACGGGTACACGCTGCTGTTCACCTATGCCGCGACCATGACGGTGAACCCGTGGACCACGCCGTCGCTGCCGTACGACCCGGTCAGGGATTTCACGCCGATCGCGCGGCCCAGCCAGCCCGGCGGCAACCTGCTGGCGGTCAGCGCCGAGGTGCCGGTGCGCAGCCTGCAGGAACTGATCGCCTATGCCAAAGGCAGCAAGACGGAACTGGCCTATTGCTCGTGGGGCGTCGGTTCCGGCGGCCACCTGGCGATGGAATACCTGAAGGCCAGGGCCGGCATCCACCTGCGCCACATCCCGTACAAGACCGCGACCCAGTGCAGCAACGACCTGGCCGCGGGCCACGTCACCATCGGCATTACCGATGCCATCTCTTCGGTGCCGCACCTGAAGTCCGGCCGCATCCGCGGCATCGCGGTGTCCGGGCCGGAGCGCCTGCTGACCGCGCCCGACGTGCCCACCATGTCGCAGCAGGGCGTGCCGTTCCAGCAGGCCAGCTGGGTCGCCATCTTCGGGCCGAAGGGCGTGCCCGCGCCGATCGTCGAGCGGCTCAACGCCGAGGTCAACCGCATCCTGCAGACCCCGGCCGACCGCGCCAAATTCGCCGCGATGAACCTGCAGCCGGCCGCGCCGTCGAGCCCGGCCGACCTCGGCAAGCTGCTCAGCGCCGACCTGGCGGCATGGGGCGAGGTGGTGAAGGTGGCGGGGCTGCAGGCGAAGTAGGGCAGACACACAACAACGAGGACGGGAGACAGAGAGCGTGAAGGCAACACAGTGGATGGCGATGGGCGTGGCCCTGGCCGCGGGCAATGCCGTGGCCGGCACCATGCAGTTGTTTGGCGTGGTCGATGCGTCGATCGAATACGCCAGGGGCTCGGACAGCGTGGTGCGCATGCGCGAAGGCCAGCAGGCCGCGTCGCGCTGGGGCATCCGCGGCATCGAAGACCTCGGCGGCGGGCTCAAGGCCAACTTCCTGGTCGAGTCGGGCTTCAATATCGACACCGGTACCGAGTTCTTCGGCAACAACCGGCTGTTCGGGCGGCAGGCCTACCTGGGCCTGTCGGGCGGCTGGGGCGAGCTCCGGCTGGGGCGGCAGTACACGCCGTCGTTCTATGCGCTGCTGCGGCTGGACCCATTCCTGCTGAATGGCGCGGTGTCGCCGTTCAACCTGCTGAGCGCGACCGCATCGCAAGGCACCGGACATGTGGCCTACGGCGCGCGCTTCGACAACGCGGTGCAGTACTTCTCGCCCAAGTGGGGCGGCTTCGGCTTCGGCGCCGCGGTGGCGCCGGGCGAGGTGCCGGGGTCGGCGCGCTCGGGGCTTAACTTCGGCATGAACGCGACCTGGGAGGCGGGCAACGCCTATGCGTTCTACAGCTACCAGGGGATGTATTCGGGCGCCAACGTGCCGGTGGAGCCGACGCTGACCTCCAACCATTTCGTCGGTGGCTCCTACCGCTTCAAGCCGGTGGAGATCGGCCTGCTGTTCAGCGCGGCCAGCAGCGACCGGCCCGAGACCCGCTCGGCGCGCCACTATGGCGTGACCTTCAGCTGGGCGGTGACCCAGCGCGACACCTTCAAGGCCGCCGCGCTCAAGCGCCAGATCCTCGGCGGCGGCCAGCGGCCGCTGGCCGTCACGCTGGGCTGGGACCACGACCTGAGCAAGCGCACCACGGCCTACGTGCGCGCGGTGCTGGTGCACAACAGCGCCGGCGGCAGTGTCAGCAACAACAGCATCGTGATCGATCCGGGCAGTGGGGATGATGCGAAATCGGTGAGCGTGGGATTGCGGCACCGGTTTTGAAAGGCATGCGCGTAGCAACCGGGAGCGTCAGCGAAAGGCGCCGCCGCTTGCATACGCTCCCCTCTCCCGCAAGCGGGAGAGGGGAGCACACCGCCAGCGTGCAAGCGGCCCGAGCCATGCCAGTTACTTCAACTGCTGCGCAAACTCCTCCAGCTGCGTAATGCAGATCCCCCAGCCCTCATAAAACCCCATCTCCTCATGCTGCTTGCGCGTAGCCTCGTCGGGATGCATCACGCGCGCGATGTAGCGGGTGCCGTCGCCCTCGTCGGCCATGGTGATGACCGCGGTCATCGACAGCCACGGCGTGCCGGGCCGATACCCGGCGACCAGCGCCGAGGTGGAGACGATCTTCTCCATCGGCACGATCTCGAGGAAGCAGCCGGGGTTGTCACTGGTGCCGCCATCGGGCCCCTGCATGAAGGTATGGAAGGCGCCGCCGGGGCGCATGTCGAAAGCGCGGACTTCGGTGGTCCAGGGCTTGGGGCACCACCATTGCTTGAGCAGCTGCGGATCGCTCCAGGCGCGCCAGACCTTGGCGCGCGGGGCCTTGAGCAGGCGCGAGATGACCAGATCGTGGCTTTCGGGGCCGGCGGCGTTTTCATTCGTCATGGGACTGTTCCTCTTGATGAAGTGCTTCGACAAAGGCCGCCAGGCGGTCGGTACGGGCCTCCCACAGGGCGCGCTGGTCGGCCAGCCATTGCTGCGCGTCGGACAGCGGTTGCGGCACCAGTTCGCAGGTGCGCACGCGCCCCGTCTTGCGCGAGCGGATCAGGCCGCTGCGCTCCAGCACCTGCAGGTGCTTCATGAACGAGGGCAGCGCCATCGCGAACGGTGCCGCCAGCGCGGACACCGTTTCGGGCCCGCGCCCGAGGGTGCTGACGATGGCGCGGCGGGTCGGGTCCGCCAGCGCGTAGAACACGCCGGACAGCGGGGAAAGATCGACAGCCTGGGACACGTCTGCAAACTCGGCACAATGGTTAGCCACGCGGCTAAGTATAAGGAGCCGGCCGAAACTTGCAAGCCCCAAATGCAAGGCGCCCCGGACCAGCCGGGGCGCCTTGCAGTCAGGGCAGTGCGTGCGAGCCTATTGCTGGCGGACGTAGGCCGCCAGGGCCTTCACTTCCTCCGGCTTCAGGCCGGCGAACGGCGGCATCGGCACCGCGCCCCACTTGCCGCTGCTGCCGCCGCGGATGCTGGCTTCCAGCCTGGCCTGGGCCTGCGTGTCGCCCTTGTAGCGGAGCGCGACCTCGTGATAGGCGGGGCCGACGATCTTCTGCGTCACGCCGTGGCAGCTCAGGCAGGCGTTCTTCGCCAGCAGGCCCTGCACGTCCACTGCCGTGGCAGTTGCCGCCGGCGTGGCCTCCGAACCCGCCGGCTTGCCGGCTTTCTGCGCGATCGCCACGATCTCCGGGTCCTTGATTTTTGCGGAGCCGTAGGCCACCGCCAGATACGCGCCGAGCTGCTCGACCTCGGCGTCATCGATCGGCGCGCCGTAGGCCTGCTGCATCTTCTTCATCTCGGCGGTCCACTGTGCCAGCGTCAGCCCGGGCGGCTGGTACGAGACGTAGTCGGCCGAATGGCAGATTGCGCATTTCTGCGTGGCGATGCCGTAGCCGGGGAGTTTTGCCGGCTTGAGCTTGACGTTTTCCGCCGGCAGCTTGATGTCCTGCGGCGCGGCGCCGGCATGGCCGGCACCGAGCAGGACGAGCGCCAGCAGCGCGGGGGCGATGGTTGCTTTCATGGCGCGTTCCTCAGGCGATGGTGACCGGCGTGGCTTCGATGACATTGCGGCGGTAGCCGGCGGGGTTCCAGTTGGCCCTGGCCGGCTGGGTCTCGCCGTTGTTGCTGGTGGCGCGCACCATCAGCACCGCCGGGCCCTTGCGCGGGAACCTGACCGGCAAGTGCCAGGCGCGGAACGAGAACCGGCCGAGGTCTTCGCCCAGCTTCGCGGCCTGCCAGTTCTGCCCGCCGTCGACGGACACCTCGACCGTGCGGATGCCGGAGCCGCCGTCGAAGGCAATGCCCTTCAGTTCGACGGCGCGGCCGGCCGGCAACCTGCTGCCGCTCTCGACACTGGTGATGAAGCTGCGCACGGCCAGCGTCGAAATCGGCCGCGTCTTGGCCGCCGGCGTGCCGGGGGCCACGCACTGGCAATCGTTGTCCGGCACGCGGTAGCCCTTGGTCATGAAGAACGCATCATGGCCCTCGAACGGGTGGTCGAGCACCTCGATCTCGTGCAGGTGCTTGATCCAGTAGGTGCCGAAGTAGCCCGGCACCACCAGCTTGAGCGGGTAGCCGTTGAGCAGCGGCAGGTCTTCGCCATTCATGCCCCACGCCAGCAGCGGCTCGCCGTTCATCGCATGGGCGATATCGAGCGACTTGCGGAAGTCCGGCGTGCCCGGCAGCACCGGCGTGTCCATGCCGTTGAAGGTCACCACCCTGGCGCCGCCCTTGACGCCCGCATGCTCCAGCACCTTGCGCAGCGGCACGCCGGTCCAGCGCGCATTGCCCATCGCGCCGTTGGCCAGCTGCGCGCCGAACACGCGCGGCTCGGAGAAGCCGCGGCTGTTGCCCGAGCACTGGTTCACGGCGACCACGTGCACCGGCTCCGCCAGCCGCTTCAATTCATCGAGCGACAGCTGCAGCGGCTTGCCGACGTGGCCGCCGACGCTGAGGCGGTAGGTGGCCAGATCCACCGACAGCGGCAGGTTGGCCAGGTGGTAGCGCACGAAAAAGGCGTCGTTGGCGGTGATCGGTCCCTCGTTGAAGGCGGAGAAGGGCGTCTCCAGGTGCGGCGGGCGGGTGCTGACGCGCACCAGCGCGCGCTTGCCCGGATAGCGCACCAGCGGGCGCGGGCCGTCGGCCAGCGTCACGCCATCGGTGGCGCGCGCGGCCAGCGCGCCCAGCGGCGAAGCGCCCAGCGCCAGCAGGCCTGCGCCCTGCACCAAACGGCGCCGCCTGGATAGCGGCCGGTCGTGGTCGGCAGATTGCGCCGGACGGTTCTTGTCTCGCATGGGGCGTCTCCTTCGGGGGCGTGTTGTGGCGCACAAGGCGCTGTGGCGGGTACTTTGACGCCGCGTCATCAACTTGTGAAACGGGTTTTGCTGCTAGCCGTTATCGATTTATTCGATATAGGGGAAGACCACGGCCGCCTCGCCGATAAAACCGCTTGCATCGCAAATTGGGTTTCCCTACACTTACCAAAACGTTTTTGTTAGCGGAAATCGATAATATCTGCGGCGAATTGCGCACAGACGCAGCCAGTGGCCGATGCGCCACCGGCACAACGCCCGACACACCAAACGAGGAGCAAAGCAATGTCCCACCCCGCCCCCGCGCCGGTGGATGAACGGCTGCCATGGCGGCGCCTGTTCGTCTTCGGCCTTCAGCACGTACTGGTCATGGCCGCGTCGCCGATCGCGTCGGTCTTCCTGATGAGCAAGGCGCTGAACTTCCCGCCCGCGCTGGCGGTACAGCTGCTGAGCGCCACCTTTGTGATCTGCGGCCTGGGCACGCTGCTGCAGTCGCTGGGCAAGCGCGGCATCGGCGCGCGCCTGCCGTTCGTGATGCTGCCCGGCGGGGCGCCGATCGTGCTGTTTATCCTGATCGCGCAGCAGACCGACGTGCAGACCGCGGCCGGCGCGGTGATCCTGACCGGGGTGTTCTACTTCCTGGTGCTGCCGGTGTTCCGCCGCTGCCTGCGCTATTTCCCGCCGGTGGTGGTGGGCACCATGCTGCTGCTGGTGGCGATCAACCTGGCGCAGGTATCGGGCAAGCTGGTCGCCGGCCACCCGGCCGCGGGCAACGCGGTGGATCCGCTCAACCTGCTGCTGGCCTTTGCCACCATCGCCTGCACCGTGGCGGCGTCGCGCTGGCTCAGCGGCATGCTGGCGCAGCTGGCGATCCTGCTCGGGCTGCTGGGCGGGGCGCTGGTGGCGGGACTGGCCGGCGCGTTCCACTTCGGCCAGGTGTCGATGTCGCCGCTGCTGGCGTTGCCGACGCCGTTCCCGTTCGGCTGGCCCACCTTCGACGTGGTGGCCGCGATCCCGCTGATGGTGTTCGCCGTGATCTCGATGGTGGAGGCCACCGGCCAGACCCTGGCGATCAGCGATGCCGTGGGCCGGCCGGTGGACCAGCAGCGCGACGTGCCGCGCACCATCCGCGCCGACGCGCTGACCTCGCTGCTGGGCGGGATGTTCGGCACCTCGCTGATCATCACCAGCGGCGAGAACATCGGCATCGTGCGGGCCACCGGGGTGCGTTCGCGCTTTGTCACAGCGATGTCGGGCGCGATCCTGGTCGCGTTCGGGCTGCTGGTGCCGGTGTCGGCGCTGATCAGCGCGATTCCCGAGGCCGTGGTCGGCGGCACCGGGCTGGTGGTGTTCTGCATCGTCGGCACCATGGGCATCGACATGCTGCGCAAGGTGGACCTGCGCGACCACGCCAACATGTACGTGGTGGCGGTGGCGCTGGCCGTGGGCCTGCTGCCGATCCTGGTGCCGGGCATCTATGGCGGCCTGCCGGCCAACCTGCGCATCCTGGTGGGCAATGGCGTGGCGATGGGCGCCATCACCGCGGCGCTGCTCAACTTCCTGTTTTTCCATACGGGTCTGCGGACCGCGACGGCTGACACGGGCGCGATCGCGCGCGACGATGCCGCCGCCACGCATTGACCCCGCTTCCTGCATTGCCATGACTGAACCTTATGCCTCGACGCCGGCCTGGCCCGGCGACCTTAACCCGGCGCTGGCGCCGGAGAGCTTCCAGCGTCCGCGCATCCTGCTGCCGGAATGGACCCTGCTGCGCCAGGGCGCGGTACGCGGCCACGCGGTGGTGGTGGAGGGCGGCCGCTTCACCGCGGTCGGCCCCGCCGAAGATATCGCCGCGCGCTTTCCGCAACTGGAGACCCTGCCGCTGCCGCGCATGCTGCTGATGCCGGGCATGATCGACACCCACCACCACCTGACCCAGTCGTTCGGCAAGTCGCTGGTGTTCGGCGAGCCGTCGGAGATCTTCCGGCGCGTGTGGGTGCCGCTGGAGGGCAGCCTGAAGGCAGAGCACCTGTACCTGTCGTCCAAGCTGGCGGCGCTGGAAGCGCTGCGCGGCGGCTTTACCACCGTGGTCGATGCCGGCACGCGCAGCGAGGCCGGGCTGGACGCGGTCGCGCGCGCGGTCACCGATGCCGGCGTGCGCTGCGTGCTGGGGCTGATCTGCAACGACAAGCCCGGCACCGAAACGCTCGACGCCGCGCCGATCCTGCGCCGCGCCGCCGCGCACCTGGACCGCTACGCCGGCGATGCGCTGGTGGCGCCGTCGCTGGCAATCTCGATCCCGGAGGTGGCCTCGGACGCGATGCTGCATCACGTCTACCAGCTGTGCGCCGAGTCCGGCCGCATCTTCCAGACCCATGCCAACGAGCACCTGGTGGCGGTGGAGCGCTCGCTCAACGCGTGCGGGCGCCGGCCGATCGAGCATCTGGCCGCGATCGGCGCGCTCGGCCCTGCGGCCTTGCTGGCGCACGCCACGCTGGTGACGCCGCAGGAAATCCGGCTGCTGGCCCACAGCGGCGCCGCGGTCGCCTACAACCCCGTGGCCAGCGCCTGGAAGGGCAACGCGGTGGCGCCGGCCGAGACCATGGCCACCTTCGGCGTGCGCCTGGGCCTGGGCACCGACGGCACCCGCAGCGACGGCTTCCGCCTGCTTGACTATGCCGAGGCCGCGCAGCGCTTCGCCTTCGGCATCGGCGTGGGCGATTCGTCCTGCGGCGCGGGCTGGCGCTGGGTCGACATGGCCACGCACGATGCGGCCGACGTGGCCGGGCTGGGCGCGCTCACCGGCGAGATCGCCGCCGGCAAGCGCGCCGACTTCCTGCTGGTCGATCTCGACGTGCCGGAGCTGACGCCGTCGTGGGACCTGACCTGGGAGCTGGTGCGGCTGGCCAACCGCGACCAGATCCGCGCGGTCTTTGTCGACGGCAGCCTGCGCCTGTGGCAGGGCTGGCCCACCGACTGGGACGCGCGCGCGCTGATGCGCGACATCCACGCCATGGCCGAGCACACCGTTGCCGGCGCGCCGATCCGCAAGCTGCATGACGCCGCCGACGTGCACCGCGCCCGCCATGCCGGCACGGAGGCGGCATGAGCATGGACATGACCCTGTTCAGCGTCGGCGTTGCCGTGTTTACCGGCGCGCTGATCCAGGGCGCCACCGGCATGGGCTTTGCGCTGATCGTGGTGCCGGTGCTGGCGCTGGCCGCGCCGGCAATGCTGCCGGGCGCGCTGCTGCTGGCGATGCTGCCGCTCAACGCCTACGTGGCCTGGCGCGAGCGCCACGCCATCGACATGCGCGGGGCCGGCTGGATCAGCGCCGGGCGCGTGGCCGGCACCTTCGGCGGCCTGTGGGTGCTGGTGGCGATGCCGATGGCGTGGCTCAACGCGCTGGTCGGCGGCAGCACCATCGCGGCGGCGGTGGTGTCGTTGCTGGCGCCGGCGTTCACGCCGGGACGGCTGACTTTTGCTTCCACCGGCCTGATCACCGGCGTCACCGAGACCGCCACCGGCGTCGGCGGCCCGCCGCTGGCGCTGGCCTACCAGCACGCGCCGGTGGCGACACTGCGCGCCACCGTGGCGCTGTGCTTCCTGGTGGGCGAGGTGATTTCGCTGGTGGTGCTGGCGCTGGGCGGCCGGCTCGGCATGGAACAGGTGTTCTATGCCGCCGGCCTGCTGCCGGTGCTCGGCGTCGGCATGGTCGCCAGCCACATGGTGCACAAGCGCATCAACCAGCGCATGCTGCGCATCGGCGTGCTGGTGTTCGCGCTGGTGTCGGGCGCGGTGGTGCTGCTGCGCGGCTAGGCGCTCGGCGTGGACGAGGCCCGCACCACCAGTTCGGGCGCGGGGCCGGCAATCACGCTGCGGCTGCGCTCGCCCGACAGGTGCGCGAACAGCAGTTCCACCGCCAGCGACGCCACCCGCTCCAGGTGCAGGTTGACCGCGGTCAGCGGCGGCTGCGCGCTGCGCGCGCGGATGCCGTCGTAGCGCGTCACCACCAGCACATCGTCGGGCACGCGCTTGCCCAGTCCTTGCAGGTGCGCCATCGCGCCGACCGCGAAGGCATCCACCGGCGCGCACAGCGCATCCAGCCCCGGCATCACCGCCAGCAGCTGCGCGCAGGCCTCAGCGCCCGCGGCTTCGCCGTGTTCCTCGGCCGCCTTGACGACATGGCAGGGCAGCCCCAGCGTCTGCGTGAACTCGCGGTAGGCGCGCTCCGTTTCCACATAAGACTGCCGCGGCGCGGCGCCGATCATCAGGCCGATCTGGCGCCGCCCATGGCCGTGCAGGTGCGCCAGCAACAGCCGCGCGGTTTCGGCCGATTGCAGGTCGACGCAGGGCACCGGGGTCTCGGTCAGCGGCTCGCGCCCGATCGACACGATGCTGACGCCGCGCTCGCGCAGCCGCGCGATATGCGCATCGCCGGCGATCGGCTCGATCACGATGGCGCCATCGATATCGAGCGTATCGAGCAGGCCGCCGGCGCCCTCCAGCGGCGGCACCAGCACCACCCCCAGCCCGCGCCCCATCGCCGCCTCGGCGGCGATCGCCGCCACCTCCATCATGAAGCCCAGCCGCGAGGTGCCGCCCGCCACCGCGAACGGCATCGACGACAGCAGCGCGATGCAGTTGGCGCGGCCCGACTGCAGCCGCTGCGCGCGCACGCTGGGCCGGTAGCCCAGCTCGGCGGCCACCCGCTTGACGCGCGCGCGCGTGGCCGGATCCAGCACGCCGCGGTCGTTGAGCGCGTGCGACACCGTGGTCAGCGAGACCCCGGCGGCGCGGGCGACGTCGTGGATGGTGATGCGGCGGGGGCGGTCGGGCGTGGCTTCGGTCATGCGGGACAAGGGCTATGGGGGCGATGGCGGGCGATGGATCAGGGGGAGCATACCGCAGCGGCTGCTCAGCGGCGCCGGTTGCCGCCGCCGGCTTCGGACGACAGCGCCTTCCAGTGCTCGCGCGTGAACCGGTACAGCACTTCCAGCGCCGGTGACAGCGAGCGCGCCGCCATGCGCGCCATGCCGTAGCGGCCGCAGCGGCGTGCATCGGGCGGCATCGGCACTTCTGCCATCAGCCCGGCGGCGCGCTCCTGCCGCGTGATCGAGAGCACGCCGAACAGCAGCGTATCGCTCGCCAGCGTCACGCTGCGCAGCATGTCGAGGTTGTCGCAATGCAGGGTGAAGAGCCGCTCCTGCGCGGCGTCGGGTCCCCACAGTTCCGCCAGCTGCCGGCTGACCACGGTGCTCAGCGTGGTGGTGGCGACGGGGTAGGCGCGGATGGTGTCGATGTCGATGCGGCGCTTGCGCAGGATCGGATGCCCGGCGCGGCAGACCAGCCCCGCGGGCAGTTCGCCGAGCGGCTCCACCTCGACGTCGTCGGCCGCGCGCAGCACGTAGGCGTCGCCGACGATGGCGTCGATGGTCTCGTTGCGCAGGGCCTCGAGCAACGCACTGGTGGCGCCGGTCTCGGTGCGCACCTTGATGCGCGGGTGGGCCTGCGCCATGTGGATCAGGAACGGCGTCAGCAACAGCGCCGCCGGCGCCGGCGCCACCCCGATCGCGAGCGAGCCTTCCTCGCCGCCGCGCAGCAGCTCCAGGTCGCGCCGCAGCTGGCGCTCTTCCAGCCGCATGCGGCGCGCGCGCTCGGCCACCAGCTCGCCGAACACGGTCAGCGTGGCGCGCCGCGCGCCACGGTCGAACAGCGGCGCCTTCAGCTCGTCTTCGAGCGCGCGGATGCTGCGGCTCAGCGCCGGCTGGGTCAGGTGCACGGCGCGGGCGGCTTCGGAGAAGGTGCCGTGTTCGACCACCGCGAGCAGATGCAGAAGTTTCTGGGTGTCCATGCGGAAAACCATGCGCATTGGTTATGGGAGCGGTTCAACATTTGCATTTGAATCATACCTTGGCGCTCCCTATGATGAGCGGAACAAAAAAGCGGGACCCGCACGGGAGACCGCAACAACGTCCATCGGACATCGGAGACAAGACATGCTCAAGCTGTTGATCGGCCTAGGCCTGCCGTATATCGGCGTGATCGGGATGCTGCCGTGGGTGGCATCGGTGGAGCGCTTCGTGCTCGGCGTGCCCTTTATCTACGCGTGGATCTTCGCGTGGTTCGTGCTGACATCGGGCTGCATGCTGGCGTGCTGGCTGCTGTTCGACCGCCACGGCGCCGACGCGGCGCCCGAAGCCTGACGCGGGGAGCCGGCCATGACCACAGCGGTGTTCCTGGGCTTCATCGTGTTCTCGCTCTATCTCGCCATCCGCTCCGGCAAGGGCCACGGCGCGCAGAGCATGCATGACTTCTTCGTCGCGTCGCGGCAGTTCGGCGCGTTCCTGGTGTTCTTCCTGGCCGCCGGCGAGATCTACAGCATCGGCACCATGGTGGGCTTTCCCGGCGGCATCTATGCCAAGGGGCCAACCTATGGCGTGTGGTTTCTCGGCTATATCCTGCTGGCCTATCCGCTCGGCTACTTCCTGGGCCCGAAAATCTGGCAGGCCGGCGCGCGCTACAACGCGATCACGCTGCCGGACCTGTTCAAGGGCCACTACGGCAACCGCGCGCTGGAACTGATCGTGGCCGGCTCGTCGATCCTGTTCCTGCTGCCGTGGGGCCAGCTGCAGTTCACCGGGCTGGTGGCGGCGCTCAAGGGGCTGGGCTGGGACTTCGACCCGATGTACCTGGTGCTGATTTCCGCGGCGCTGGCCTTCACCTACATCGCCATTTCCGGCGTGCGCGCCTCGGCCTATATCGCCATCCTCAAGGACATCCTGATGGTGGTGGCGATCGTCGCCACCGGCGTTGCGGTGGGCTGGAAGGCCGGCGTCGGCGAGGTGTTCCACGCCGCCAGCGTGCAGGTCAGCAACCAGATGAGCGAGACCCAGCTGCGCTTCTCGATGAGCACCATGTTGTTCCAGGCGCTGGGCTTCTACGTGATGCCGTTCGCGGTGCAGAACTTCTTCACGGCCAGGAGCGCCAACACCATCCGGCGCACCCAGGTGGCGATGCCGCTGTACATGCTGATGTACCCGTTCCTGGTGCTGGCCTCGTACTACGCCATCAGCCAGAACCTGCAGCTGGCGTCGCCCAACGAGGCCTTCTTCGCCGCGGCGGTGCGGCTGCTGCCGGGCTGGCTGCTGGGGCTGGTGGCCGCGGGCGCGGCGCTGTCGGGCCTGCTGGTGCTGGCCGGCATCTGCCTGGCGATCGGCCCCATCGTCACGCGCAACCTGCTGCCGGGCCTGCCGGAGCCGCGCCAGAAGCAAGGCGCCAAGGTGGTGATCGTGATCTACCTGGTGCTGTCGATCGCCATGACGCTGGCTACGCCCAACCTGATGCTGACGCTGATCAACACCACCTACTACGGCGTG
This sequence comes from Cupriavidus sp. WGlv3, assembly GCF_023952475.1. Classification (GTDB taxonomy): domain Bacteria; phylum Pseudomonadota; class Gammaproteobacteria; order Burkholderiales; family Burkholderiaceae; genus Cupriavidus; species Cupriavidus phytorum. The sequence continues at coordinate 23,963 of NZ_JALHRX010000027.1, read as the reverse complement.
ACGCAGTTCTTTCCCGGCGTGATGGTGATCCTGTTTTCGCTCAAGGTGCGGCCGCTGGCAATTGCGCTGGGCATCGTCACCGGCCAGCTGCTGGCGATCGCGCTGTACGTGCAGCAGGCCGACTTCGGCGGCTTCAACCTCGGCCTGATCAGCCTGGGCGTGAACCTGCTGGTGACCGCGCTGGTGCACTACGCCCCCCGCCTGGACCGCGTGCAGGCGGCCTGAAGACCTATCCATGCAATCAATGACTCCACACCACACGGCGCGCACGCAGGTATTCGTGGCGCGCAAGATCCTGACGATGGAGGCGGACCGGCCCGAAGCGACCCATGTCGCGGTGCGCGACGGCGAGATCCTGGCCGTCGGTGGCCCCGCCGACATGGCCGCCTGGCCCGGTGCGCTGCAGGTCGACACCTTGCGCGACAAGGTGCTGATGCCGGGGCTGGTCGAGGGCCACTGCCACCTGATGGAGGGCGCGATGTGGGACGCGGTCTACGTCGGCTACTTCGACCGCCGCGATCCGGATGGCCGGCTGTGGCGCGGCCTGCGTACGCTGGAGCAGGTGATCGATCGCCTCGCCAGCGCCGCCAGCCAGATGCGCGACGCCAATGCGCCGCTGCTGGCGTGGGGCTTCGACCCGATCTACTTCGGCGCCAGACGGCTGTCGGTGCGCGAGCTGGACCGCGTGTCGGCGACGCGCACGATCGTGGTAATGCATGCCAGCGTGCACCTGATGAACGTGAATTCCGCGATGCTGGCGCAGGCGGGCATCGACGCGGACACCGATATCGACGGCGTGCACAAGGACGCGCACGGCCAGCCCACCGGCGAGCTGCAGGAGTTCGCGGCGATGTTCCCGGTCCAGCGCGTGCTCGGCAGCGGCTTGTCGCTGGCCGCCGCCGAGAACGCCGAGGCGGTGCGCCGCTTCGGCCGCGTGGCGCAACTGGCGGGCGTGACCACGGCCACCGACCTGGTCAACGACCTCTCGCCAAGGGGGCTGGAGACGCTGCGCGCGGTCACGGCCGAAGCGGATTTCCCGCTGCGCATCGTGCCGGCGTTCGCGCCGCAACGCAATGCGCACGGCGGGCCGGCGCGCGTGCAAGCCGCCGCGGCCGCGGGCACCGACAAGCTGCACTTCGGTCCGGTCAAGTTCATCGTCGACGGCTCGATCCAGGGCTTTACCGCACGCCTGCGCGCACCGGGCTATGCCGGCGGCCAGCCCAACGGCCTGTGGCTGATCCCGCCGCAGCAGCTGGCCGACGCCTTCACGCCGTTCCACCTCGCCGGCCTGCCGCTGCATATCCACACCAATGGCGACGAGGCCACCGAAGTGGTGCTGGACGTGCTGGAAGCCATGCTGTCGCGCCACCCCCGCGCGGACCATCGCCATACGCTGCAGCATTGCCAGCTGGCCGACGCCACGCAACTGGCGCGCGCGGCGCGGCTGGGCCTGTGCATCAACTTCTTCTCCAATCACCTGTACTACTGGGGCGATGCGCACGTCGAACAAACCGTGGGGCCAGCGCGGGCCGCGCGCATGAACCCGGCCGCCACGGCGCGGCGGCTGGGGATCCCGTTCGCGATCCATTCCGATGCCCCGATCACGCCGCTGAACCCGCTGTTCACGGCATGGTGCGCGATGCAGCGGCAGACCGCTTCCGGACGCTTGCTGGGCGAAGCCGAACGGCTGACACTGGCCAACGCGCTCTACGCCATCACCATGGGCGCGGCCTATACGCTGAAGCTGGAGCACCGCATCGGCAGCATCGCGCCCGGCAAGCTTGCCGACTTCGCCGTGCTGGAGGACGACCCCACCGCCGTGGCGCCCGCAAGCCTGAAAGACGTGCGCGTCTGGGGCACGGTGCTGGGCGGGCGCGTATTTCAGGCGCCGGCACGATGAACGCGCGCGCGCCGATTCCGCTGGTGGTGGTGGGCGGCTACCTGGGCGCCGGCAAGACCACCTTGCTCAACCGCCTGCTTGCCAATGCGCGCGGGTGCCGCATCGCGGTGCTGGTCAACGATTTCGGCGCGGTCAATATCGATGCCGCGCTGGTGCGCGCGCGCAGCGACGACGTGATCGAGCTGGAGAACGGCTGTATCTGCTGCTCGATCGGCGGCCGGCTGGCCGAGGCGCTGGTGGCCATCGCCGCGCGGGCGCAGCGGCCGGAGCTGCTGGTGATCGAAGCCAGCGGTGTGTCCGACCCGCTGCGTATCGCGCAGGTCGGCCTGCTGGATCCGGCTTTCCGGCTCAATGCGGTGCTGGTCGCGGTAGACGTGACCGGCCTGCACCACAGCTTGAACGACCCGCTGGTGGGAGACATGGTGCGCCGGCAAGTCATGGGAGCGTCAGCGGTGGTCCTGACCAAGGTCGATCTTGCCCAGTCCGGCGCCGGGGCACGGGCAGCGGACGCTGTCGGTCGCCTGGCGCCGCGCGCGGCGGTGCTATGGGGGCAATCCGGCGAGTTGCCGCTGTCAGTCTTCCTCGATGCAGCGTTGCCGCCATCGCGCGGCAGCGGGGCGCTGCTGGCAGGCGCACGCTGGCAGCGCGTCCAGGATGCCAGTCACGCGGGCATCCGCAGCGTCGCTTACCAGACACTTCGCCGCTTCAACAAGGCGCGGCTGCGGGAGGCGTTGGTGACGGTGCCGGTGCGCCTGTTGCGTGCCAAGGGACTGGTCTGGCTCGATGCCGATCCACGACTGCATGAGTTGCATCTGGTTGGCGGCCGGATACGGTTGCGCCCGGCGGAGCGTGCCGACTTCCGCGGCTCGGCGCTGGTCTTCATCGGGGCCTTCGATGCGGTGGCGGAACAGAACATCCGTGCCAGCATGGAGGCGGCGCTGGCCTGAGCCGCGTTGTGCTGCGTGGCTGGGTCCCGCGCCATGCGCCAGATGAACATGCGATGCGCTCAGCAGGACAGAGGTCCGGTTGGTTCGGCGTGCGGTGCGCTTTCGATATCGCGATGTGCGGATGCCGAGCGCCGGTGGTCGATCAGCAAGACCGCAACCATGCCAACCACGGCCGGCATGGCGATTGCCATGAAGTTCTGCTGAAGCGGCAGTTCCATGCCGACAAGCACGCCAATCACAATCGGGGCGAGAATGGCACCGCTGCGGCCGATGCCCAGTGCCCAGCCCAGGCCAGTGGAGCGGATTGCCATGGGGTAGAACTGTCCCGTGTAAGCATTGGCAACGATTTGCGTGCCAATGGTCGAGGCACCCGCGAGACCTACCACGAGGAACAGGGCTCCGGTCGGCATCTTGACGCTCAGCAGCGTGATCGAGATCGCGGCGATGCCATACATCGCGGCCAGCACATACTTGATGTGAAACCTGTCGGCTAGCCAGCCGCCACCGACCGCGCCGATCATTGCCCCGCAGTTCAGCACCAGCACGAACGTCAGCGCCGAGCCGAGACTGTAGCCCGCTTCCGCCATCAGCCTGGTCAGCCAGGAGCTCAGTGCATAGACCATAAACAAACACATGAAGAAGGCGACCCAGAACATCAGCGTGCTGAAGGCGCGGCCATCACTGAACAAGTGGCGAACTGGCGCGCTATCGGCTTTGTCTTGTGCCGGCACGGCGAAACGGTCAGCCGGGTGGGCACGGTAAGCCGGCTCCAGCTTCGCGGCGATCTGCTGCAGCACATCGTGTCGGCCCCTGGCCAGCAGGAACGGCATCGATTCCGGCAGCGCCCCGAGGATCAGGGGAACCAGCAGCACCGGTGCGCCGGCCGCGAAGAACACGGACTGCCATCCCCAGGTTTCAATCAGACTCTTGCCCAGCACGGCGGCCACGATGCCGCCCACGGCATAGCCGCTGAACATGGTGGTGACGAGGGTGGCCCGCATTTTTTTCGGTGCGTACTCGGTCATCTCGGCCACCACGTTTGGCATCACGCCGCCGATACCAAGCCCGGCAAGGAAGCGTACGACGCTGAAGGTCAGTGGATCTCTGGCCAGCCCCGCTGCGGCCGTGAAGACACTGAACAGCACCACGCAGATCGCAATGGCCCGGCGGCGACCGATCTTGTCCGCGATCGTGCCGAGGAAGATTGCGCCGAAGACCATGCCAAACAGGGCCGAGCTCACCATGAACCCTGCATGGGCAGGGGCGACCCCCAGGTCTTTCATGATCGAGGGCAGCGCGATCCCCACCACGGCAAGGTCATAGCCGTCGAAGATGATGATCAGTGCGCACCACAGGAGCACGCGGAGATGGAACCGGTTAAAGCTCGCCTCATCGGCCAGCTGATGGATGTCGATTTGACGCATGCTGTGGTCTCCTGATAATTATGTTTGGCTGGCCGGGCTAGAGCTTGGACATCGGAACTTCCGCGTCGGATAATCGGGCGGCATCGACCGTCTTGTTCTGTTCAATCAGCCGGCGCGCGAAGCGCAGGTCGCGTGCCGCGTTGTGTCCGATCGCAGCCTTGACGACATTGCCGTCGAGGTAGAACAGCACGAAGCTGGCTGTGCCCGCACACCCTCTCGAGACGACACGATGGGCGGGGGAGGGCATGCCGTAGATCTGAAGGTTCATGTCGTACTGATCCGACCAGAACCACGGCAGCGGCTGATATTTGACCGCCAGGCCCAGCGCCGAGCGCGCGGCCGCCATGCCTTGATCCTGGGCGTTCTGCCAGGATTCGAGTCGAAGCCGCCGGCCCGCCCATGGGTTCGGCGTCACCGCGACATCGCCGGCTGCAAAGATGTCTGGATCGGACGTCCGGCAGCAGGCATCGACGATTACGCCGCCGTCACACTCCAGCCCGGCGTCGCGCGCAAGGTGGTCGTTCGGCACGAGACCCACCCCGACGACGATTGCGTCGCAGGGCAATTTGGCACCATCGGTGAGTTCAACAACCGACCGGCCGTCCGGGCTGCGGGTTATGCGCTCGACGCTGGCATCGAGCATCACGCCGGTGCCATGCGAGCGGTGCAGCGCCAGCAAATGTTGGGAGACCGGGCCCGGCACGGTCCGTTCGCACAACCGGCTCTGGGCTTCGACCACCGTCACCCCCGCACCTCTCTTCCGCGCTGTCGCCGCAACTTCCAATCCAATCCATCCCCCGCCGATGACGACGATGGCGCGGCCGGGGCCAAGCACGGGCGCCAACGCGAGGGCATCCTCGATCCTGCGCAAGGTGTGGACCGGCGCCGCGTCGGCGCCAGGGATCGCAAGGTGACGGGCCGTGCCGCCCGTACAAAGAATCAGCTTGTCGTAGGGAATCGACGCACCGTTGGCCGTTTCGATGGATTTCACTGCCCGGTCGATCCGGGTGACCGGTACTGCCGGGTGCCACTCCAGGGATAGCGCTTCGAAGGCTTCTGGCTTGAGCAGCCTCAGGCTTTCGGGAGCGGCTTCGCCTGCCAGGATGGCTTTTGACAGCGGTGGCCGTTCATGAGGCGGGTGGGACTCATCGCCAATCAACACCAGACGGCCCCTGAAGCCTTCCTTGCGCAGCGTCTGGGCGGCCCATCCGCCGGCCTGGCCGGCGCCGATGATGACGATGGTATTGGCGCATGCCGCGGCAGCCCCGCCCGCAGTGGCATCGGAATTCATGGGTTTCTCCGCAATGGTGATCGTTGGGTACTGTGGTGCGGGGGGCGAGCGGGGGGCTTCGCCATCGTCCGTTACCACGAGGGTTGCCGTGTGCCGCGGCAATCGGGGCACAGGCAATGTGGGTCGGGTAAGCAAGGCGGGGCAGTGGGCAGCCGGAACTGCACTGCCGCGGCGTCGAGGCAGGACCTCTGACCGCGCCGGCTAGCTCAGGTCAAGGAATACCTTGTCCCGTTCGATTCGAACCGGATACGTACGAATGCTCTCGGTTACCGGGGCGCAGACCGCGGCACCGCTACGGACGTCAAACTTTCCTTGGTGGAGGGGACATTCGATCTCGTGTCCATCGAGAAATCCGTCGCAGAGTCGGGCGTGACCATGCGTACAGAGATTGTCGGTGGCATAGACTTCGCCGTCGACGCTGTACAGGGCAATATCCTTGCCTTGCACTTCGATGGCGACGACGTCATCGAGCGGCACGCTGGCCAGCGGCGCGGCCTCGGTCCAGGTCTGATTCATGGCGAGTCTCCGGCTAGATGGGATAGACAAGGGAATTCGGGATCATCTCGCTGTCGAAGACGCAGAGGCGCGAGGCAAAACGCAAGCCCTGCGCCGTGCGCACCACGGTGTCGAGGTAACGGCCAACGTTGAACACTTCGGTCATCTGATCCGGTTTGGTTCGCAACACTGCGTAGTTGGCCTCGGACACGATCCTGTCGTCGTGCGCCGACCGGATCAGCGGCGTGCCGACGATATGGCGCTGATAGTACGGATCGTGGAACAGCGTGTCGCGGATGCCATAGACGCGGTCCTTCAGCATTCCCTTGCTCTCGAGCGACAGCGTGGCGAGCGGCAAGCCACGCTCGTGGTTCTCGCGGGGCTGCACCCGGTACACGCAATCGTCGGTAAAGAAGTCTGGCCAGCGGTCCCAGTCGCCGCTGTCCACGACCCAGGCGTACTCGGCGTACAAGGAAAGCAGGGCGTGATAGTCCGTGAAATTCATGGCTCAGACCTCCATCACCTTGCGCCAGTAGTCGTACATGCCCCGGATCAGTGTCTCGGTGACCATGTGCTCGGTGTTCTCGGCGGACGTTCCGCCAAGCTCGGCGATTACGCGATGCCATGGCTTCTGGGCGAAGCCTGCCTGCGAGCATTCAATGACTTCGCCATCGTCGGCCGAGACGAAGCCGGCGGGGCCAAAGAGATTGGCCTGGCGCAGGCGGCGACGGGTCATTGCCTCGGTGTCGTCTTCAAAGCCGAAATGCGTCCAGACGAAATCGAAGGAGTCAGGCCCATTGGGCTGGATATGGCGGGTCGAAACCGAGTTGACCTGCTGCTGGAAGATCACGCTCGGGAACACCGTCATCATCACCGCGGTAGGTTCGCCCCACCAGGGCTCATGGACGATGTCGAGAATCCGGTCATCATGCAGCGCCATCTGGTCCTTGAAGCTGGAGACCCCGGTGGTCACTTCGCCCTTGCCGCCTTGTCCGCGGGTCGACACCATGGCCGCGTGGCGGAACTGCGAATCCATCACCAGGCGCGACTTGTTATCGGCCCGCCATAGTCCGAACGTGACAAACCAGGTATGCAGCAGGCCGGGGTGGTAGGGGTCCTTGATATTCTCTTGCATCAGCTTCCAGTTGCCCGGAATACGCTGCTTGTTGTAGCCCAGGACCTTCAGCTTGCGCCCATTGAAGAGGCGGTCGAAGTAGCCGAGGATGTCGGGGCCGAGATAATCTTCCAGCGTTTGCACGGCATGGTCGAACGAGGCAAATACGACCCCTCCCCGAGTTGCCACCTTGAGCCGGGTCAGGCCATGCTCCTGCGTCTTGAAGTCCGCCGGCATGCCACCGTTGACCTTGCCATCCTGCTTCACGCCGCGGCGGAACGGAACGCCTTGCAGGTTGCCTTTGAGGTCATAGCTCCACTGGTGGTACGGGCATTGGAAGTCTTTGCGATTGCCGCTGCGCTCGCGGCAGAACTGCATGCCGCGGTGCGCGCAGACGTTCTCGACGACGTTGATGCCGCCCTCCTGGTCGCGCACCAGGATCACGGAGCGCTCGCCCAGCGTGGTGCGCTTGAAATCGCCCGGATTGGGGATTTCTGCCTCGAGCCCTACGTAGTTCCAATGGCCGCGATAGAAGCAGCGCTCGAGTTCGCGCTGGTACAGCGGCTCGTCGGTATAAACGCGAAACGGGATGCGGCTGATGCTGTCGCCGGCCCAAACCGGGCCGTCCTGGACGCAGGGTTTTTCCATGCGGGTCTCCATAGAAATCTGTATGAGCGGCAAGCCGGTTGCGTCGCGACGGAGGACGTCCGGGTGGGCCTGTGGCAGGAACCGATGGATCCGTTACAACAAACGCGGGAAAGCGCGGTGGCGAAGGCTTTGCATGTTGTCTCCGGCGGGGGCATTGGTATGGGATGAATGATGGTGGGAGGAAGGGAATTAGCCAATAGAATCCGGGAGATAGTCCCTATTCACAAGATCAATAACACGCCATTGCCGGTTGCAGGCCGGCCGCGCTGTCTGTTCGGTACCTGGATGGGACTTCGCAACGATCGCCTTACGGGTCGCGATAAGGGCATAAAATGCCGATCGTCTTCATCATTCACAGCGCCTATAGCGCGCGCGGAGCCAGGCATGGAGCTGCATAAGGTCGACCTGAACCTGCTGGTCGTGTTCGAGCATTTGCTGCGACTGCGGACCGTCTCCGGCACGGCCAGGGATCTCGGCCTGAGCCAGCCTGCGGTCAGTAACGCCCTTGCCCGCTTGCGTCGCATTTTTGACGATGAGCTTTTTGTCCGGAGCGCGAGGGGTATGTTGCCCACACCGCTGGCACAGGAATTGGCGGAGCCGGTGTCGTACGCCCTGGAGGCATTGCAGACCGCGCTGAATCGGAAGGTATCATTCGATCCCGGGCACAGCGAGCGCGACTTTCGTCTCGCGATGACGGATATCGGCGAAATCCATTTCATCCCCCGGCTGATGGGCGCGCTGCGCGAGCTGGCGCCGGGCGTCTCGGTGGCCACCGTTCGCAATACCGCGGTGGACCTTGTGCAAGAGATGAGTCAGGGCAAAGTGGATCTGGCGGTAGGGCATCTTCCGGAGCTGACGTCCGAGTTCTTTCAGCGGCGGCTTTTCCGTCAGCGCTATGTCTGCATGTTCAGGCCGGGGCATGCGCTGGACAAGCGCACCCTGCGCTTGCGGGATTTTCTCGAAGCTGACCACGTCGTGGTGACGGCCGCAGGGACGGGACATGCCCGGGCCGATGAAATTCTTGCCAGGCAGGGCGTGCAACGCCGTATCCGGCTGCGTGTGCCGCATTTCGTCGCGCTGGCGGATATTGTTGCCAGTACAGACCTGATCGCGACCGTCACGCAGAAGTTTGCTGAACGCAGCGCTCAGTACTTTGGCCTCAGGTATGTCAAGCATCCGGTAGACCTGCCGGAAATCCAGATCAACTTGTTCTGGCATGCGCGCTACCATCGCGATCCGGCCAATCAGTGGCTGCGCACGCAGGTGTTTGAGCTGTTTTCGGAATAGCTGGGGCGGGGCGTGGCGCGACCTTGCCGCGCGTGCATGGCGGCGGCGCTGGCCTGCCCCTTGTCCGACGGCGTCGTTGCCCTCAGGTGTGGAACTCCTCGGGACTTCCGCTGCGCCCCGGCAGCTTGTGCCAGGCGCCGCGCTCGAATTCCGCGATCACCTGCGCGCCGAGCAGCAGCAGCGTCGCGGCGATTTCCAGGCTGAGCAGCACCACGATCGCCGTGGTCAGCGAGCCATAGACCCGGCCGACCTGCGACAGTGTGGTGAAGTACCACACCAGCACGTGGCGCGAGATCTCCCACAGCACCGCGGCGATCACCGCGCCGGTAAGCGCATGGCGCAGCGATAGCCGGCCGACCGGCATCACCAGGTAGATCGAGGTCAGCATCAGTACCTCCCCAATAAAGCCGAGCAGGTAAAGCAGGCCGGTGGAGAGCCGGTCCAGCGACCAGTCGTGGCCCAGCACTTCGACGTGCCGCTCGCCGATCGCCAGCAGCGCGCCGGAGACCACGGTGACCAGCAGCAGGCCGATGCTGAGCACGGCGATATAGCAATAGGGCAGCAGCGCCGAGACCAAAAAATGGCGGCGCCGGATCGCCACGCGGTGCTCGAAGATCACCGACATGGCGTTCTCCAGCACGGTGAACGCGAGCGAGCTGAAGAACAGCATGGTGCCCAGCAGCACCCAGCCGATGGTGCCGCGGTTGCGCAGGAAGCCGGCCAGCTCGGTGACCAGGGCGCGCGACTGGCCCGGTACGATCCATTCGAGATAGCGCGCCAGTGTCGACAGCAGCAGCTCGGGCTCGATCACGTGCGACAGCGCGATCACCATCAGGATCAGCAGTGGCACGATCGACAGCAGCGCGTAGTAGGCCACCGCGCCGGCCAGCAGCAGGCCCTGGTTGGCGCGAAACTGCCGCAGCGTGTGCCAGGCAAAGCGCAGCGGATGGCGCAGCAGGCCGCTGACGCGGGTGTCGGTAAGGTGCATGTCAGGCACCGGAAGTGGCGGTTGACGACATTATGCGGCGCGCTAGGCCTGGGTTGCAGCGGGTGCCTGGGCCACGCCCGCCGCCACCCTCAGGCATTCCAGCATCGTCGCCACCGCCGCGCGCGACTCGCCGTCCGCGCGCCAGTACATCGACACCGAGCCGAATCCGGCCAGCCGCAGCGGCACGATGCGCAGCGCGCCCAGCTCTTCCAGCCGGCGCGCGGTGCGGTGCGAGGCCAGGCCGACCATGTCGCTGTTGTTGAAGAGGGTCAGGTTCAGCACGGTGGAATTGCTCTCCACGCAGTCCGCCGGGAGCGCGCGCCCGGCGCTGGCGAGCGCGCCCTCCAGCGCATTGCGGATCGGCGTGCCGCGCGGCCATACCACCCAGCGGTGGCGGTACAGGTCGTCCCACGCCACCTTGCCGCCCTGCAGCAGCGGGTGCCGCGGCCGCGCGACGAAGTGGATCGGCTCCATGTAGAGCGATTCGGTGCGCAGCTGCGCGTCCTGCAGCTCCGGCGCAGAGCGGCCTACCACGATATCCAGCTCGCTGCGCGCGAGCTGGCTCATGAGCCGGTCCATGGTGGTTTCCAGCAGCCGCACGCTGGCGCGGGGCATGCGCTGCATCAGCTGCAGCGCGGCCAGCGGCACGGTGTCGGCCGCCGAGGCCCCCGAGGTGCCCACCACCACGATGCCACTGCCGCCGTCGCGCATGGCCTGCAGGTCGTCGCGGGCGGTATCGAGCTGGGCCTCGATCCGGCGCGCGTGCTCGATCAGCGACTCGCCGTAGGGCGTGGGCCGCAGGCCGCGCGCCTGGCGCTCGAACAGCGGCAGGCCGATATCGTCCTCGAGGTCCTTCAGCCACTTGGAAAGCCCGGGCTGGGTGGTGTTCAGCATGGCGGCGGACTGGCTCATGTTGCCGGTCTCGGCCAGGCTCAGCAGCATCTGCAGGTTGCGCAGGCGCAGTCTCTGGGTCCAATCCATGGGGGTGACCTATACGGTAAATCGTATCGATAAGATGAAAACTTCATTTCAGATCTTATAGGGCGGGGCGTATAACGACAACACAGACGGTGCGCAGTGATGCAGGCACCCGCCCAAAGCGCTCCCGAACGCCTTGTACAAAGTTATGGAGACAGCATGTCCGAGCACACCCCAGACCCGGCCCGCCAGGCCTACTACGAAGAAATCGGCCGCAGCCACATGACCCCGTTGTGGGAGTCGCTGCACGCCCTGGTGCCGCCGCAGCCGCGGCCGCAGATCGTTCCCGCCATCTGGAAATACGCGCAGATCCGCCCGCTGGTGATGCAGGCCGGCGGCGTCATCAGCACCGAGGAAGCGGTGCGCCGCGTGCTGGTGCTGGAGAACCCTGGCATCCCCGGCAAGTCCAGCATCACCTCGACGCTGTACGCCGGCCTGCAGCTGATCCTGCCGGGCGAGATCGCGCCCAGCCACCGCCATACGCAGTCGGCGCTGCGCTTTATCGTCGAAGGCAAGGGCGCGTGGACCGCGGTCAACGGCGAGCGCACCACCATGCATCCCGGCGATTTCATCATCACGCCGTCGTGGACCTGGCATGACCATGGCAATCCCCCCGTGGAAGACGGCGGCGAGCCGGTGGTGTGGCTCGACGGCCTGGATATCCCGCTGGTGCAGCAGTTCGACGCCGGCTTTGCCGAGAACTACCCCGAGTCGCAGCAGCCCGTGACCCGCGCCGAAGGCGACAGCTTTGCCCGCTTCGGCCACAACATGGTGCCGGTGCGGCACCGCGTGACCGATCCCACCTCGCCGGTCTTCAGCTACCCGTATGCGCGCTCGCGCGAGGCGCTGGACCAGCTCTACCGCAACGGCGAACTCGATCCCTGGGACGGCGTCAAGCTGCGCTACGTCAACCCGGCCACCGGCGGCTGGCCGATGCCCACCATCGCCACTTTCATGCAGTACCTGCCGGCCGGCTTCCAGGGCAAGACCTATCGCAGCACCGACGCCACCGTGTACAGCGTGGTGGAAGGGCGCGGCACGGTGCGCATCGGCGATGCGCAGTTCCAGTTCGAGCCGCGCGACGTGTTCGTGGCGCCGTCATGGGCGCCGGTGCAGCTCGGCGCGCTGGAAGACGCCGTGCTGTTCAGCTATTCCGACCGGCCGGTGCTGTCCGCGCTGAACCTGCTGCGCGAAGCGCGCAGCTGAGCCGGCAACCCCGACCAAGCCGCTGCCCGGCGGTGCCATGCGGTACCGCCGGGCCGGCGCTTACCTGCAAATCACTGGAAGCCCCACCATGTCCTACGTCTTCACGCCTCCCGCCACCGTTGCCATTCCCGTTGCCGGCAGCGATGACCAGTTCGCCGTGCGCCGCGTCTACTGCGTCGGCCGCAACTACGCCGCCCACGCCCGCGAAATGGGCTTCGATCCCGAGCGCGAACCGCCGTTCTTCTTCTGCAAGCCGGCCGACGCCATCGTCCCGGTGCAGGCCGGCACTGCGCTCGAGCTGCCGTATCCCGCGCAAACGCAGAACTATCACTACGAGGCCGAACTGGTCGCCGTGATCGGCAAGAGTGGCTCGGATATCCCCGTCGGGCAGGCGCTCGAGCACGTGTGGGGCTACGCCGTCGGCCTCGACATGACGCGCCGCGACCTGCAGATGAAGATGCGCGAGATGGGCCGCCCGTGGGAAATCGGCAAGGCCTTCGACGCCTCGGCGCCGGTCGGCCCGGTCCACCGCGCCAGCGCCATCGGCCACCCGCAGCAGGCCGGCATCTGGCTGACGGTCAATGGCGAAACGAAGCAGCGCAGCGATGTGTCGCACCTGATCTGGTCGGTGGCCGAGACCGTGGCTTACCTGTCGCAGTTCTTCCGCCTGGAACCGGGCGACGTGATCTTCACCGGCACGCCCGAGGGCGTGGGCGCGGTCAAGGCCGGCGACACCATGGTCACCGGCGTCGACGGCCTGGGCGAACTGACCGTGCGCGTGGTCTGAAACAGGCAAGCCGAATCATGCAGCTCTACAGCTTCTTCAACAGCTCCACCTCGTACCGCGTGCGCATCGCGCTGGCCCTCAAGGGCCTGCCGTACGACTATCTGGCCGTCAATATCCGCACCGGCCAGCATCGCCACGCGGAGTATGTCGATGGCATCAACCCGTCCGCTTCCGTGCCCGCGCTGGTCGATGGCGAGTTCACGCTGGGGCAGTCGTTCGCGATCATCGACTACCTGGACGCGCGCCATCCCGAGCCGCGCCTGCTGCCACGGGATCCGGAGCAGCGCGCGCGCGTGCTGGAGCTGTCGATGCTGGTCGGCTGCGACATGCACCCGGTCAACAACCTGCGCGTGCTGCGCTACCTGCAGGACACGCTGAAGGTTACGCCCGAGCAGAAGGACGCCTGGTACCGCCACTGGATCGACGAAGGCATGGCCGGCGTCGAGCGGCTGCTGGCGCGCCATGGCCATGGCAAGTGGTGCTTCGGCAATGCACCCACGCTGGCCGATGTCGTGCTGGTGCCGCAGGTGGCCAACGCGCTGCGCATGGGCTGCGAGCTGGATCGCTACGAGCGCGCGATGGCCATCTTTGCCCACGCCAGCGCCCATCCCGCCTTCGCCCAGGCCGCGCCCGCACGCCAGCCGGACTACATCGCCTGACGCCAGCGGCGCAGGCCAGGAGACAGCAATGAGCAGCACTCAAAACGAGACCCACAACACGACCGGCAAGGTCCTCATCATCGGCGGCGGCATCGGCGGCCTGGCCGCGGCGCTGGCGCTGGCACGCCAGGGGATCCGCGTCGAACTGCTGGAACAGGCCGAGCAGATCGGCGAGATCGGCGCCGGCATCCAGTTGGCCGCCAACGCCTTCGCCGCGCTCGACGCGCTGGGCGTGGGCGAGGCCGCGCGCGGCCGTGCAGTCTTTACCGACTACATCAGCCTGCGCGACGCCATCGACACCAGCGTCATCGCGCAGGTCGATGTCGGGCAGGCGTACCGTGAGCGCTTCGGCAACCCGTATGCGGTGATCCATCGCGCCGACATCCACCTGTCCATCCTCGAGGCCGTGCAGGAGCATCCGCTGATCACGATGCGCACCAGCACCCGCGTGGAGCAACTGCTGCAGGACCAGCACGGCGTCACCGTGGTCGACCAGCATGGCGAGCACCACCGCGGCGATGCGGTGATCGGCTGCGATGGCGTCAAGTCCGCGATCCGCCAGGCGCTGATCGGCGACGAGGCGCGCGTGACCGGGCACGTGGTCTACCGCGCCGTGGTCGACGTGGCCGACATGCCGCAGGACCTGCAGGTCAACGCACCCGTGGTATGGGCCGGCCCGCACTGCCACCTGGTGCACTACCCGCTGCGCGGCGGCCAGCAGTACAACCTGGTGGTGACCTTCCACAGCCGCGAGCAGGAAACCTGGGGCGTGCGCGAGGGCAGCAAGGAAGAAGTGCTGTCGTACTTCGAGGGCATCCACCCGCTGCCGCACCAGATGCTGGACCGCCCGACCTCATGGAAGCGCTGGGCCACCGCCGACCGCGACCCGGTCGAGCGCTGGAGTTTCGGCCGCGCCACCGTGCTCGGCGATGCCGCGCACCCGATGACCCAGTACGTGGCGCAGGGCGCCTGCCAGGCGCTGGAGGACGCGGTCACGCTGGGCGCTGCGGTGCAGGCCGCCGATGGCGACTACGCCGCGGCCTTCAAGCTGTACGAGCAGGCCCGCATCCCGCGCACCGCACGCGTGCTCTACGCCGCGCGCGACATGGGCCGCGTCTACCACGCGAAGGGGGTCGACCGCCTGGTGCGCAACAGCCTGTGGACCGGCCGCACGCAGGCGCAGTTCTACGACGCGCTGCAATGGCTGCACGGCTGGCGCGCCGACAAGTGCCTGAGCCCCACGCCCTGGCTGTAAATGGCTGAGCGCGGCGTTCTTTGCGCGCTGAAAACCCTGATAGCGAACTGGCGGCCGACGAAGCCGCCGGCCCTCACTCGCCCTAATCCTGGCAACAAGGAGGAGACACCATGCCTGCCAGCCAACCGCTCAACGTCACCGCGTTCATCGACCGCCAGCCGCTGTCGGCGTTCCAGGTGACCATCGTCGTACTGTGCTTCCTGATCGTCGCCGTCGACGGCTTCGATACCGCCGCGATCGGCTTTATCGCACCCGCCATCCGCGCCGAATGGCAACTGACGCCGGCCCAGCTGGCGCCGCTGTTCGGCGCCGGGCTGGGCGGCCTGATGGCCGGCGCGTTCCTGTTCGGCCCGCTGGCGGACCGGTTCGGCCGCAAGGGGGTGCTGGTGCTGTCGGTGCTGTGCTTCGGCGCCGCCAGCCTGGCGTCGGCGTGGTCGCCGGACCTGTGGACGCTGGTGCTGCTGCGCTTTATCACCGGCCTCGGGCTGGGCGGGGCCATGCCCAACGCGATCACGCTGACCTCGGAGTTCTGCCCGGAGAAGCGGCGCTCGTTCCTGGTCACCACCATGTTCTGCGGCTTCACGCTGGGCTCGGCGCTGGGCGGACTGGCCTCGGCCGGGCTGATCGACGCCTTCGGCTGGCGCTCGGTGCTGGTCGCCGGCGGCGTGCTGCCGCTGGTGCTGGCGGTGGCGCTGGTGTGGCTGCTGCCGGAATCGGTGCGCTACCTGGTGATGACGGGCAAGTCGCGCGAGCGCATCGTCGCCACGCTGCGCAAGATCGCGCCGCACGAAGACCTGCGCGGCGCCACCTTTGCCGTCGGCGAGCAGCGCGCCGCCAGCTCGCCGGTGCGGCACCTGTTCCGGCCGGCGCTGCTGCGCGGCACGCTGCTGTTCTGGCTGACGTTCTTCATGAGCCTGCTGGTGATCTACCTGCTGTCGAGC
The DNA here is from genome assembly GCF_023952475.1 of Cupriavidus sp. WGlv3. GTDB lineage: Bacteria > Pseudomonadota > Gammaproteobacteria > Burkholderiales > Burkholderiaceae > Cupriavidus > Cupriavidus phytorum. Next base: position 8,043 of record NZ_JALHRX010000027.1, on the reverse strand, counting down.
TGGCTGCCGACGCTGCTGCGCGGCACCGGCCATTCGCTGCGCACCGCGGCGCTGGTGACGACCATGTTCCAGGTGGGGGGCACGGTCGGCGCGATCGCGCTGGGATGGCTGATGGACCGCTTCAACCCGCACCATGTGCTGGCCACCAGCTATGCGCTGGCGGCGCTGGGCATCGCCGCGGTGGGCAGCGTTGCCGCCGAGCCGGTGGCCGCGGGCGTGGCGGTCTTTATCGCGGGCTTCTGCATCTCGGGTTCGCAGGTGGGCGCCAATGCCTTGTCGGCCAGCTTCTATCCGACCGACTGCCGCGCCACCGGCGTCAGCTGGGCCAACGGCGTGGGCCGGATGGGCTCGGTGGTGGGCTCGGTCGGCGGCGCGACCCTGCTGTCGATGGGCCTGGGCATGCCCGCGTTGTTCGCGTGGATCGGCGTGCCGGCGCTGATTGCCGGGCTGTCGATGTTCTCGCTGGGCGTGGTCAGGCGGGAGCGGCCGCAAGCGCGCCTGGCGGTGTGAAGGCGGCCGCTGCGCCGACATTCCCAAGGGTTATGGCTCTATTCCGAACAGAGGATTGTGGCCATGGCCGCCGGCCTGCAACATGGCGCCCGCGGCCTGCTGGGGCAGGCTGGCAACGCATCACAGAAGGCGGCGCACCGCAGGTGCAGCCGCCTCGACAGCCATGGAGACAGCATGCAGGCGCAAGCGAAGTCGCGCGGGACGGAGTTCCGGCGCAGTCGGGCGTGGTGGACGGTGGTGCCGCTGGTGGCATTGATGGCGGCGCCGGCCGGCCTGGCGCTGGCCCAGGGCGCGGGCCAGCCCGCGGCGGTGGCCGAGAGCGAAGTGATGCAGGGCTTCCCGCCGCCGCCGGACCGGCAGGTCAGTCGCGGCACCGGCCTGCGCCCGCCTTATATGCGATGGGCCTTCCGGCACGCGCGCGAGATGTCGCCCACGGTGGGTATCCGGCATGCGAGCCAGCCGCTGGCGCTGCCGGGCCAGTCGGCGCCGGAGCTGGACGCGGTCCGCTTTAGCGTTGCCGGCCAGACGGTACAGGTGGCGGACTACCTGCGCGACACGCACACCGATGGCTTTATCGTGCTGCACCAGGGCCGGATCGTGTACGAGCGGTACCTTGCCGGCTTTGGCCCGCACCAGCCGCATATCTGGGCCTCGATGACCAAGTCCGTGACGGGGCTGCTGGCGGCAATGCTGGTCGAAGAGGGCAAGCTCGATCCCAACGCGCGGCTGGCGCAGTATGTGCCCGAGCTGGCCGGCAATCCGTTCGGCGAGGCCACGGTGCAGCAGAACCTGGACATGGAGGTGCCGGTCGGCTATCCGCAGGCACTGCCGCCTGACCTGGGGCTGTTCGGCGCGGTGGGCATCGTGCCGCGCAAGGCCGACGCGCCCGACACCATCTACGACTTCCTCAAGGTCGTGCACGCCACCGGCGCCGCCGGCGAGGGCCCGGACGGCGGCGTCTGGTACTACCAGAACGGCTCGCCCGAAGCGGTGGCGTGGGCGCTGCGCCGCATCACCGGCAAGCGCTGGGCGGACCTCGTTACCGAGCGGCTGTGGTCGCGCTTCGCCGATGACGATGCCTACACTCAGGTGGACCGTCAGGGCACCGAAATGGCGAGCGGGGGCATGAACTCGACGCTGCGCGATGCCGCCCGCTTTGCCGAGACCGTGCGCCGCGCCGCGGCCGGCGATGCCACGCTCGGTATTTCGCCGCAGGCGGTGCGGATCGCGCTGCAGCCCGCCGGCAACCAGGCCCGCTTCGCGCGCGGCAACACCACCGCGGGGCGCGACGGCTATGGCTATCGCAACTACTGGTTCCAGCGCAACGACGGCGACGGCAGCATCGAGGCCAGCGGCCGCTTCGGCCAGAAGATCTACATCAATCCCGCCAGGGGGCTGACCGTTGTGAAGTTCTCCGCCAGCCCCGACGGCGCTGCGCGCGCAACCAGCGCCGCCGCCGTGCGCAAGCGCGACGACCCGGCACGCGCGCTGGAATCGTCAGAGGCCATGGTGGCCGCGGCGCACGCCATCGTCGGCGCGGCCAGCCGCTGATCCACGCCGGGCACGCCCGGCAAATCCCCGCACCAAGTTCTCGCGCACGCCGCCAGGCCGTGCGCGGGGCACCTGCGCGTTGGCGGCGCGGCCGGTTGCGCACGCGGGTTGCCGTCCGCAATCCAGCCACGGCGCCTCCGCCGTGGCGATGACCAAACAGAACCAAGGAGCGAGACATGAAGACGAGGGCTCACCGGCGGATCCTGCCAACGGCACTGGCCTTGCTGGCCGTGCCGGGCGGGGGCGCGCACGCCAGCGTGACGCTGTATGGCGTGGCCGATGCCAATATCGAATACGTCAACCACCTGTCGGCCACGCTGCCGACGCAGCCGGGTTTTCCCGGGCCGGGCCATAGTCGCGTGGCGCTGGGCTCCGGCGGCCTGTCGGGCTCGCGCTGGGGCTTGCGCGGCACCGAGGACCTGGGCAGCGCGCTCAAGGCGGTGTTCGTACTGGAGAACGGCTTCGGTATCGACGACGGCCGGCAGACGCAATCCGGCCGGCTGTTCGGGCGCCAGGCCTTTGTCGGGCTGCTGAGCGAGCGCGCCGGCCGGCTTGCCTTCGGGCGCCAGTACACGGCCATCTTCGACGCCTTTTCCAACTTCTCGCCCAGCGGCTATTCGACCCAGTACGAGCCGATCGCGGCACAGCTGGGTCTGGACTTCCGCTCGGACAACACCGTGAAGTACACGGGCACCTTCGGCGCGGTGACCGCCATCGGCAATTATTCGTTCGGCAATGGCGTGCTGGGCGCCGGGGAAAACGCCGGCCAATCGCGCCGGGATACCGGCTATGGTGCCGGCCTGAACTACTTCGCCGGCGGCTTCGGCGCGGCGCTGGCGTTCAACCGCTTCAACCCCACGCTGGGGACGGGCGGCGCCGTCGGCAACTTCCGCAAGGCCGGCGCCGCGCTCAGCTATCGCGCCGGGCCGGTCAAGCTGATGGGCGGCTATCGCTGGGGCCTCAACAAGTCCGCCGACGGCGCCACCATCGTGCGGGACGATTACTACTGGGCCGGCGTCAACTACCGCGCCACGCCGGCGCTGGACCTGACGCTGGCGTTCTACTACGACGACGTCAAGGCGCTTGCCGGACGCAATGTGAAGAACCCCTGGCAGGTCAGCTTGATCGCCGACTACAGCCTGTCGCGGCGCACCGACGTCTACCTGACCACCGCCTACGTGCAGCATGCCGGCATCAACTTCGATACCTCGGCGGTGAGCTTTGCCAACGGCTACTTCCTCGGCAGCGGCCATCGCAGCATGACCGCGGTGGCGGCAGGGATGCGGCACCGGTTCTGAAAGGAAACTGCGCGGCCAGCCCGGTATCGCCGGGCCGGCCACAGTCGCTCAGGCCAGCGGCAGCTTCAGCACCTGCTCGGTGCTCAGGATATCGCCGAAGGTGTCGTCGAGCGCGGCCAGCGCGGCGCGGTGCAGTTCCTGGTGAGACACCGTGCCCGCCGCGGTATCGAGGTCGCGCGTGGCGCAGGCGTCGGCCGCCACGATCACGCCGTATCCCAGCGGCACCGCGTCGCGCGCCGCGCCGGTGACGCAGGCGTGGGTCATCAGCCCGGTGATGATCAGGGTCTTGATGCCGGCCGCCTTGAGGCGCTGGTCCAGGTCGGTGGTCGGGAAGGCGCTGACCGAAGTCTTTTGCACCACGGTATGGTGCGGCGCCGGTTGCAGGTCGCCGTGGAACGCCACGGTGGCGCCGTGTTCGGCGAAGACCGGGCTGCCCGCCGGGGTGACATGCTGGATGTGGAACACCGGCATGCCGGCGGCATCCGCGTGGTCGACCAGGCGCCGCGCGTTGTCAAGGGCAGCCGGGCCGTCGGGGATCGGCAGCTTGCCGCTGAAATATTCGTTCTGGAAGTCGATGACCAGCACGGCGGTGCTGGCGGCGTCGATGGCGGTGCGGGCCGGCGCGCCGGCGATGGTGCGTAGGGTCGGGTGGTGCATGATGGTCCTCGTCGACAGGGAAGTAGGTGGACGGCGCCAGTGGCGGCCGCTGTGTTGGCCGCAGGCGCGGCATGAAGCGTAGTTTCCGGCGTCGCCGGCAGCGCCGGAAGTGGCCCGATGGACAACATCCGATAGAATCGGGCCAAACCATGCCGACGTGGCCATGCCGTTTCAGCCACCAGACCGCCCCCGAACCGCCCCCCAACCCAGCGAGATTGCGATGCACACCGTCGCGGTGATTGCCTTCGAAGGCATCAGCCCCTTCCACCTGTCCGTGCCCTGCATCGTCTTTGGCGACGACCTAGACCGCCTCGGCGTGCCGCGCTACCGGCTGCTGATCTGCGGCGAGAAACCGGGATTGATTTCGACCATGTCAGGATTCCGCATCGAGGTGGAACACGACCTGTCGGTGCTGGAGCAGGCCGATACCGTGATCATGCCGGCGTGGCGGGATCCGGGCGAGCGCCCGCCGCAAGCGTTGCTCGATGCGCTGCGGGGCGCCAGCGCGCGCGGGGCGCGCATTGCCGGCTTGTGCCTGGGCACCTTCGTGGTGGCCGAGGCCGGGCTGCTGGACGGCCGCGCCGCGGCCACGCACTGGGCCTGGGCCGACGATTTTGCGCAGCGCTATCCGCGGGTGCGGCTCGACCGCGATTCGCTCTATATCGACGACGGGGCGATCCTTACCTCGGCAGGCACCGCCGCCGCGCTGGACTGCTGCCTGCACCTGGTGCGGCGCGACCATGGCGCCGAAGTGGCCAACCGGATGGCGCGCCGCATGGTGGTGGCCCCGCACCGGCACGGCGGCCAGGCGCAATACATCGAGCATCCGCTGCCGCAGGCGGACGGCGCAGACCGGCTCAGCCTGACGCTGGACTGGGCCATCGCGCACCTGGCCGAGCCGCTGACACTCGACACGCTGGCCGAGAAGGCCGGCATGAGCCGGCGCAATTTCACGCGGCGCTTCAAGGAGAAGACCGGCACCACCGTGACGCAATGGGTGCTGAACCACCGGCTGACGGCAGCGCGGCGTTTGCTGGAGACAACCGACAAGGGCGTCGACCTGGTGGCCGAACTGGTCGGGTTCGGGTCGGCCGTTTCCCTGCGCCAGCACTTCACCCAGGCGCTGGCGGTGTCGCCGTCGGCCTACCGCAAGCAGTTCGGCACCGCGGTGCCGCGCCCGCCGGCTCGCTGAGCCGGCGGGCCCCCCCGGTGCACCAACGCCGGCTCACATGTCGCGGTGATGCCGGTGCGAACCGCCGAACAGCCGCGCGCCCAGCACCACGCCGAGCCCGAGCGCCATCGCCAGCGCACGCACGGGGTTGGCGTGGACGTACGATTCGGTCCGCTCTAAGCCGGTTTCCCACTCGTTCTTGACGCGTCCTTTTACGTGCCGGGCAACCTCCGCGGACTTGGCCGCGATTTCCGTCGCTGCGCTGCCGGACCTGGCGGCAAGTTGGACGAACTCCGCCTTGGCCTGCTCGAGGTTATCGCCGGACAACGTGGGCAGGCGCTCGATCAGCCGGTCGAGCTCGCGCGCCAGGTCCTGCGATGCCGACGATCGTGCCGACGTGTCCTTCCACGGCGCGCTGCTGCGCGTATCCGAACCTGATGCCGAAGACATGCGCGTCTCCTGCTGGCGCAGGCCCGATGTGCTGGTGGGCGTGCTTGTCGTTTCCGTCTGTTCCATGGTGCGCCTCCGCATTGAAGTATCCGCGGCGCACCGGGCGAACCCGGCGCGCCACGGGAGGGCGGTGCACCTTTCGTGCCGGGCGATGGCTGCTGGCGTGACTGCCTCTGCGCCATGCTGGACGTGGCGCCACCGCGGCCTGTCGACAGCGCACCCGCATGCCGCATTACAAAGTCAGGCAGATTCTGCGCGCCGAGATTGCGCGGCGGATACGCGAGCGCAGCACGACGCGGGGTACGGGATCGTCGGGGCGCACAAAACCGCGCTGCCGGGCTTGGCATGGCGGTTGCATCGTCAAGGGTGTCGTACTCTGCAAGCAGGAGGGCATCATGGCACATCAAATTCCACGGCCAGAGGAAGGGCCGCACGTACCCGAGGTGCCGCCGGCTGATCCTTCACGCAAGAGCGAAGAGCAGCTTCCGCCCCGGCACGACGACGATCTCGGCAAGCCGCCGCGCCAGCCGGGACAGGAAGACCTGCGCCGGCAGTCGTCCTGGTCGATGCAGCAATAGCGTCCGGGCAATAGCTTCCACGCAATAGCGCGTCTATGCTGGACCGGTGTGCGACACGCCCCATGGCGGGTGCGTGGAGCGCGCCATCCGGCGCGCATGTCGCCACACACGTACCTGAGGAGGCATGTCGATGCGTGTCATGGTGATCGTCAAGGCAACCAGCGAGTCGGAAGCCGGCAAGATGCCCGGCACCGAGCTGCTGGCAGCGATGGGCAACTTCAACGAAGAACTGGTCAAGGCCGGCATCATGCTGGCGGGCGAGGGCCTGCAGCCCAGCGCAAAAGGCAAGCGCGTGCGTTTCGCGGGCAGCCAGCGCACCGTGACCGATGGACCCTTTGCGCGGCCGGAAGAACTCGTCGCCGGGTTCTGGTTGTGGCAGGTCAAGTCCATGGACGAGGCGGTGGAATGGGTCAAGCGCTGTCCCAATCCCATGGAAAGCGAATCCGACATCGAGATCCGGCCATTGTTCGAGCTTGAGGACTTTGGCGAGGAGCTGACGCCGGAACTCCGGGAGCAGGAAGAGCGGCTGCGCGAGCAGGCTGCGCGCGCGGCCAGGTCTCAGCAAGGCTAAGTCGGCATTACGCACAGAGAGACGGCGGTTCACACGCGAGTGTGAACCGCCGTTTGTGCTGAGTGGAGCGCGGAGCGAAGGCGGCGTGCAGCGATCGTATTGGAACGATTCGCGCCGCGCGGGAACGAAACAGGACAGGCGTGTGAAGCGGCCATCGCCGCATGGCGCGAGCCGCGCCCGGCACGCGATCTTCCAGGAGGACTGACATGAACACCACGGCAAAGCTGGTTCCGTCGACCGAACTGGCCCGGCAGAATCCCGTCCACTTTCCGAATGAAAGCGCCGCGTACCGCGAGGCGCGCAACGCCTTGCTGGCGGAAGAAATCGAATTGCGGCGGCACATCGAACGCGTGGCCGCACAGCGCCGCGCCTTGCCGCCCGGCGGCGAAGTGACGAAGCGCTATACGTTCCAGGGCGAGCACGGGCCGGTGACCCTCGAAGACCTGTTCGCCGGCAAGGATACGCTGGTGGTCTACAGCTACATGTTCGGGCCGCAGCGGCAGCAGCCGTGTCCGATGTGCACGTCCATCATGGCCGGCTGGGACCACAAGGTTGCGGATATCGAGCAGCGCACGGCACTGGCCATGGTGGCGCGCTCGCCGATCGATCGCCTGGTCGCTGCCAAGCGGGCGCGGGGATGGACACAGCTGAAGGTCTATGCGGATGTGGATGGCGATTTCACTCGCGATTACGTGAGTGCGGAGGATGCGGATGAGCCTGGATATACGGTCTTTTCGCGGCGCGACGGCAAGGTCCGGCATTTCTGGAGTAGTGAGATGTATGCGTTGACGTGCGATCCGGGGCAGGATCCGCGCGGGGCGCCGGATCTGGATCCGTTATGGACGTTGCTGGATACGACGCCGGAGGGGAGGGGGGATTGGTATCCGGAATTGGAATATGGGAAGTAGGGGTTGTTGCTGTTGGTGACATGCTGTCGGCTGTTGAACCGCTTGGTTCCGCCCTGCTGGGCGGGTCACTTTTTGGCCGAAGCGCCAAAAAGTAACCAAAAAGCGCGTTTACTGCCCTGCGGGCGGCATGTCTTATCGTAGTGTGCCTGGGGGTTTTCGTACGGGGCTTGGCTTCCTCACATAGCTGGACTGCCTGCCGCGGTGGTGCACTACGGTGGGAGGAGCGTTGGAATGATGTTTGAACGAGCCCAGAGCGCGGAGTGGTTCCTGCTGCTGGGCGTGTCGTAGGAGCGCCTACGGCTGCTGCGCCGGCCCTATCGCGGGGCGTGGGCCCTGGCACGGTACGCGT
>NZ_JALHRX010000026.1 GCF_023952475.1 Cupriavidus sp. WGlv3 | reverse complement strand
GTGGGGGTTTTCGTACGGGGCTTGGCTTCCTCACATAGCTGGACTGCCTGCCGCGGTGGTGCGCGACGGTGCGAGGAGCGTTGAAGTGGGGATTGAACGAGCCCAGAGCGCGGAGTGGTCCCTGCTGCCGGCCTTAGCGTAGGAACGCCTACGGCTGCGCTTCGCGCGGTCAGTATCGTAGGTCGGGGGCCTGGCACGGAACGCATCGCTGCGCTCGCTTGGCTCTTGTGGTGCGCGCACGTGATTCCGATTCCCGTGCTGTGCGCAGGCAGCCGCCAGTATCCACCCGTGGACGCCTGCAACTCCGCTACGCGCCGGTTGCACGTGGCTGACGGGAATTCAGAATGCGCCTCGCACACAAAAATGCGGACAGCTCCGAACCACGTGGTTCAACAGCCAACAGCATGTCACCAACAGCAACAACCCGAAAAAATCCTCAACACACCTTAGCCCCCTGCGGCAACCCATCCCCCACCGCCTCCATCGCCGCCAATCTCGCCACCACATGCTTGACCACCTGGTCACAAAAAACCTGCCTCCCCCCCGCCAGAAACAACGCATGATCCATACACCCATGCCGATGCACAGTGATATGCGTAAACGCCGCCAGCGCTTCCAGGTCTCTGCCAAAACGGAGCTGAGCCTCTTCGAGCCCCATGTCGTCCGACCCATACAGCATGTCCGTGCGCACCCCACGCTCATTCAGGCCCCGCATCGCGGCTCGCGCGTAAGCCGTCGCTGAGGCCAGGTCTTCGCCACCGCGCAGCCGCGTCAGGCGGAACGCCACGCGTTCGGTGGCGTGCCGGTATGCATGGCGCGCCATGGCCGCGGCGAGCGGGCCGATCCGCACCTGTCCCTGCAATACCCGTTGCCAGTTGCCACCACGGCGCGCGGCCGACAGCCAGCCCTGCCACGATCGCGCGCCCTTGCCCGCGCTCCGGTCATCGGCGCGGTCCCAGCGGAATTTCACCAGGTTGGCCAGCACCAGCCCGTTCACGCCGGGGTTGGCCAAGGCGGCATGCAGGCTCAGGAACGCGCCGGAGCACACCCCGGCCAGCACGATGCAGCGAAAACCGCGCGCGCGCATCCAGTCCACTGCGGCGCTCACGTCCGCGCGCGGCCCGGGCGAGTAGATCTCGGAAATGCTCATGCTGCGTGGCGCGCGCGGGCTGTCGCCCAGCGCAGACACGTCCAGCCGCAGCGAGACCACGCCCAGCCTTGCCAGCCGGCGCGACAGCGTGACGAACATGCGGCCATCGCCGACATGGTGGTTGCCGCCGGTATTGGGAAAGATCACCGCGACCGGCGCGGGCGCCGCGTCGCGCGGCATGCACAGGACGCCGAACTGGCGCCGCGCGTTGAGCCAGACCGGCTCCTCGGCCACGCCATCGACGGCCACGCGCGGGGACGCCCCACGTCCCGCGCCGGGCATGTGCCAACGCGCCCCCGGCAGCGCCGCCGGCAGCGCGGCCGGGGTCGACCCCAGCCACTGCACCAGTTGCCGCCAGGCCTGCGCCGGCACTCCGGCAAACTCGGCCGATTGCATCATGTCGGCGTATTCGGGGAACGCGGCCGTATCGACCTTCACGCCACCGTCGGTGTAGTACTGCGCCAGCGCGCCGGCCGCGGAGGTGGTGCCCGGCCAGGGGTCGAGCACCAGCACATGCGGCGCGGGGCAGGCCGTGCCACGGTCCAGGCGCAGCGCCTCGAGTTCGCGCACGGTGGCGGCGGTGAAGCGGAAGGCTAGCACGTCGAGCCCGCCAGCCGGCGCGGGCGGCGGGGTTTCGGTCGGCCCGACGCTGTTGAGCCAGTTCAGATGCAGCGCACGCAGCTCGCGCAGGTAGGCGCGGCCGTTGACCACGGGCGCAAGCAGCACCAGCCCGGCAACGCCGCCCTGCCATGCCGGGTGCGAGCGCATCGCCTCGGCGGCCTGCACCGCGAGGCTGGCGCCGGCGCGCAGCCCACACAATACGATGCGCTCCACCCCGGCCAGCGCGCGCAGCTGCGCGGCCGCGGCGACGATGCTCGAAGCGGCGCGGCCGAGGAAATGCGCGGCGTCGCAGGCGCCGGCGGAGTCGCCGGTGCAGGGATAGTCGAAGCGCAGCACCGGCATGCCGGCCGCGGCGAGATCGTCGGCGAGATGCCGCCATGCCCGGTGCGACCACATGGCCTCGTGGCCCAGCGGCGCGCACAGCACTACCCCGGTTGTTCCTTGTGCCTCGTGCAGCCAGCCGGCACAGCCTTCAAACATAAGCCGCCTCATGTCGCCTCCTGGCGAGCGGATGGTCGGCCGCTGAACCGATGGAACCCGACCCGCAAGCGCACGCAGAAACAGGTACGCCCACCGGCGGCAGCGGCCCCTTATTCTTTCTTCTCTTCGCGATGCAGCGCCTGCCCGATCCGGCGCGAGATCGGCGCGGTCGCCGGCATGCCGAGGTAAGGATTGACGCTGTTGAACTCGGCCCGGTTGCTGCGCTTGGCGATCACACAGTTGAGGATGCCGCCCAGCAGGCGCGCATCGGCCCGTTGCAGGCGCTTGAGCGTCTCATCGACCTGGCCGGGCAGCGTTGCGTCGGCACGCAGCACCACCAGGGTCGACCCCGCCAGGTTCGCGACCAGGCTGGCATCGGCCACCGCCAGCACCGGCGGCGTGTCGATCAGCACCAGGTCGAAGCGGGCCGCGCACTGGCGCAGCGCTTCGGCCATGCCCGGGCGCATCAGCAGTTCGGACGGATTCGATGGCGGCAAACCCGCCGGCAGGATCGACAGGCCGTTGACCACCGTGGGCCGCACCGCGGCGGACAGCGGCACATGCCCGGTCAGCAGTTCGGCCAGGCCGGATTCGGCGGGCTGGTCGAACCAGCTCGCCACGCGGCCGCGACGCAGGTCGGCGTCGATCAGCAGCACGCGCTGGCCGGCTTCGGCGAACAGCACGGCCAGGTTCACCGACGCAAAGGTCTTGCCCGCGCCCGGGGCCGGGCTGGTGATGGCGATGACATGGTCGGGCGCGCTGCGCAGCGCGAAATGCACCGCGGCGCGGATATTGCGCAGCCCTTCCACCGCCAGCGAGTGCGGCGCGTTGCGCGCCAGCAGGAACTGGTCGTGCAGGCCCAGCCGCAGCATCCGCTCGGCGCTGTCATCATCCAGCGCAGACACGTCGATCACCGCGCTCGACGGCCGCGGCCGCTCCAGGCGCGCCGACGGCGGCGCGGCGTAGCCCGCGGCCACGCCCAGCAAAGCCTTGGCCGAGACCATGCGCTCGAGCGCGGCCTGTTCGCGGCTGAAGGCAATGTCGCCCAGCATGGTGATGCCGAGCTTGTCCTCGGCGTCATTGGCGGTGGCCACGGTGGGCCGCACGCGCTGGCGCAGCGTCAGCGCCCCGGCCGCCAGCAGCATGCCCAGCACGCCACCGCCGGCCGCCGGCGTCCATGGCCCCAGGCCGACCGGCACGGTCGGCGTGAGCGCGTTGTCGACGATGCGCACCTGCCCGGTACGGTCGAGCTGCGCCAGCGAAAGCTGCTCGACCTTGTTGCGCAGCGTCATGTACATGTCTTCGGCCACCTTGACGTCGCGCGTCAGCGCCACGGATTCACGCTCGGACGCCGACAGGTTCTGCATGCGCGCGTCCATCTCCTGGCGCTCGCGCGTAAGCTGCTGGATCTGGCTATCGACGGTGCGGACCTCGTTGGCTTCGGTGGTGAAGCGCTGCAGCAGCTTGGTGCGCTCCAGCCGCAGCAGCGCGATCTGGCGCTGGTATTCCATGCTGCCGTTCAGGTAGGACTGCACGTCCTGGCTCGGCGCCAGCGAGCCCGAGCGCGAGCGGTAACGCGTCAGCGCGCTCTCGGCGCGCTCCAGTTCCGCCTTCACGCGCGGCAGTTCGCCCGACAGGAAGGCCAGCGTCGCGGCGGTGTCGTCCTGGCGCTGCTCGGCCTGGCCCTTGATATAGGAATCGGCGATGCCGTTGACCAGCGCCGCCGCGGTGGCAGGGTCGCGGTTCTGCCAGCTGATGCGCAGCGTGGTGGCGTCGCTCGATTCGCTGTCGACGCGCAGTTCGCGCGTGACGGCATCGACGGTCAGCGTCAGGTCGCGCCGCGTGACCAGGAAGCGCGTGCCCGGGCGCGCCTCGATCCGGCCCACCAGCATCGAGATGCCACCGGCCTCGGCCACCTGGCCGGCGCGGCCCTCGACCTGCGCCTCCGGCCCGCTCAGCCGGAAGCCGTTGTCGGGCAGGATCTCCAGTGTCAGCGGCACGTTGAGCAGGCGTGCCGGTACGTTCAGGCGCTCCACCGCCACGCGCTCGCCGCCCCACGCATAACCCAGCTCCGCCGGCCACGGCCCGCGCAGCTTGCCGGGCTCGGCGAAGTGGTTGGCCAGGCTGCCCAGCAACGGCGCACGCAGCGGCTGGATCTCGATGTCCAGGTGCAGGCGCTCTACCACCGGGCCGACCACGGCGCGGCTCTTCAGCATGCCCAGGTCGAGCTGCGGTGTGGCCGTGCGGCCGGCGGCGTCGCGGGTCTGCAGCTGCACCAGCGACTTGGCGCGATACAGGTCAGGGGTGGACAGCCACGCCAGCCAGGCAAGGGCTGCGCCGGTCAGCCCGGCGGCAAGGATCCAGCCTGCGTGGTCCAGCAGCACGCGCGCGTTCGCGCCGCTGCGCGGCGACACCTGGTCGGGTACCGGTACGGCTCCGGCAAATGACATTCTGCTCACGACATCTCTCCCGCCACACGCTGCCTCACTCCAATCACGCAGCCACCGGTGCGTGCCCGCGCGCCTGCCGGCACCCGGGCGCATGCACTGGCCGCCGACCCCTTATTTGCGCCCGTAGTTGTCTTCGAACCTCACGATGTCGTCTTCGCCCAGGTAGGCGCCCGACTGCACCTCGATGATCTCCAGCGGCGTCTTGCCCGGGTTCTCGAGCCGGTGCAGGGTGCCGATGGGGATATAGGTCGACTGGTTTTCCGAAAGAATGCTGATGTTGTCGCCGCAGGTCACGCGCGCGGTGCCGCGCACCACCACCCAGTGCTCGGCGCGGTGGTAGTGCATCTGCAGCGACAGGCTGGCGCCGGGCTCGACCACGATGCGCTTGACCTGGAAGCGGTCGCCGTGGTCGATCGAGTCATAGCAGCCCCAGGGCCGGCGCACCTTGCGGTGGTTCACCACTTCATTGCCATGCTCGGAGCGGATGCGCTGGACGATGTTCTTCACGTCCTGCACGTGGGCCTTGTCCACCACCAGCACCGCATCGGCGGTTTCCACCACCACCACGTCCTGCACCCCGACGCACGCGATCAGGCGGCCTTCGGAATGGGCCAGGCACGAACTCGCGCCGTCGAACAGCACGCGTCCGCGACCGGCATTGCCGCTGGCGTCCTTGGGTGCGATATCCCAGATCGCCGCCCACGAGCCCACGTCCGACCAGCCCGCATCCAGCGGCACCAGCATGCCGGCGATATCCGGCAGGGTCTCGAGCTTCTCCATCACGGCGTAGTCGATCGAGTCGGACGGGCACGCGTGGAAGGCATCCTTGCCCAGGCATAGGACCTCGCCGGCGCAGGCGGCGTGTTCGCTCGCCGCGTAGGCGGCGCGGCATTGACGCGCCATCTCGGGCTGCAACTCGGCGACCGCGCGCAGCCACACCGAGGCGCGCACCACGAAGATGCCGCTGTTCCACCAGAACTCGCCAGACTCGACATAGTGCTTGGCCAGCTCCAGGTGCGGCTTCTCGACGAAGCGGTCCAGCATGAAGGCGCCCTGGTCGGCGCCGCCGGCCGCGCGGATGTAGCCGAAGCCGGTCTCGGGCGCCACCGGCTTCACGCCCAGCGTGACGATGGCACCGTGGTCCGCGTGCTGGATCGCGGTGGCGATGGCCTCGCGGAACGACGCGACGTCGGCCACGCTGTGGTCGGCCGGCGTCACCACCAGCACCGCATCGCCGCCCTCGCCCGCGGCCGCCAGCGCATGCAGCGCAGCCACCGTCAGCGCCGGCGCGGTATTGCGCCCGCACGGCTCGGACAACACGCGCGCCGGCTTGCCGGCGCGCTTCATCATGTCGGTGATCATGAAGCGGTGTTCTTCACCGCAGACCACGATCTGCGCCGCTTCCATGCCGTCGGGACGGCCCGCCAGTGCGGCCACGCCGGCGAGGCGGTTGGCCGTGGCTTCCAGCAGCGTGTCTTCGGCAATCAGGTTCAGCAGCTGCTTGGGGAACTGCTCGCGCGACAGCGGCCACAGGCGCGTACCGGCGCCGCCGGCGAGGATCACGGGCTGCACCACCGGCAACGCGGCGCAATGCGCCGCCCTGTCGCCCAGCCCTTGCAGCGCTGCATGGATTTCGCCGTTGACCGGCGGCGGCGTCTGGTTCTCTTCCCGGGTCCGAATTCGCATCATGCCTCCTGGGGTGTCGACTGTTCCAAGCGTCCCGCGCTTCCCGCGCGTGAGGCCCGGCCCTGCGCAACCACCGCGATGGCCTCGCAGAAACGGGTACGCCCGGCAGCGGTCCCTGACCGCCATGACGGGGATGCCAGCCAGTCTAGGCAGGCGTCCTGGCGCAATCTGTTCGATTCCGCACACGCTACTTGCGCCGCCGCGGCAGGCCGCGCGCACGCGTGCGGCAGTGGCCTGCGATCGCGCCCGCTCTGTTGGAGAACGCACCGATAGCCACGGCCGCCGGCGTTGCAATACAGTGGGCCGTGCAGGCGCAGCGCCTGCGATCGCGGCCCGGCGCCATGCGCGCACTGCGGAGGAACGACATGGAGCGGGCGGTGGCAACGACGGCAACGACGGCGACGATCGCGCCAATGGCAGCGACCACGGCAAGCACGGCCACCGACCGCGGCGGCTACCACTACACGCGCCAGTTGCCGTGCCACGTGGCCAGGCCGGTGCAGAGACGGCTGCACGATCAAGCCTCGGTCTGGCAGGAGAGCAATTGCTACATGGACCTGTGGATCGAGCTGCTGTATGGCTGGGGGCTCGACCCGCGCGCGGCGCTGGCGTTCACCGTGGCGCAAGACTACGAGGGCGACCATTTCACCTTCTTCAAGTACCCGCCGGCGGACATCGAGCTGCTGTACGGCACGGTGGTGCAGGAGATGGCGGTCTACGACACGCTGCAGGCCCACCTGGTCGAACAGGTCGGGCGCGGCCACACCGTGCTGGTCGAGATGGACAGCTACTACCTGCCCGACACGCGCGCCACCGCCTACCGCCAGGCGCACGTGAAGACCACCGTCGCCATTGATTGGATCGACCCCGGTGCGCAGCGGCTGTCCTACTACCACAGCCTCGGCTACCACACCGCCGCCGACGACGACTACCGCGGCCTGCTGCGGCTGACGCCCGAGCTGCGCGACGGCAACATCCTGTTCCCGTACGCCGAATACGCCAAGCGCGTGCGCGCGCCGCTGCGGGGTGCGGCCGCGGCCGATGCCGCCGCGGCGCTGATGCGCCACCACCTGGGCCGCCGTCCGGCGCTGAACCCGGTCACGCGCTGGCGCGCCGACTTCGACCAGCACGTCGCCGTGATCCTGGCGCGCGGCGATGCCTACTTCCAACACTACGGCTTCAACCTGCCGCGCCAGCTGGGGGCGAACTTCGAAATGCTGCATCACTGCCTCGCTTGGTTCGGCGAGCATGGTTACGATGTGCCTGCGCGCGTCGCACGGGCGGCCAACGGCATCGCCGCGGAAAGCAAGGTGCTGCAGTTCCGCCTGGCCCGGGCCACCGCGCGCGGCCGTCCGGACCGCTGCAGCGAGTGCCTGGACACCATGGAGTCAGCTTATGAAACGGTCATCGCCGGCCTGCTGTCGTCATTTGGCGCCGCCGATCCCGCACAGCCGGCCTGCGCCTGACGCCAACGGCAAGCGCCGCCAACGTTGCCAACGCCGCGGGCGCACGGCCCCTGCCGTGCCGCGCGCCCGTGGTGCTTCAGGCGTGGGCCAGCGCGGGCAACAGGCGGTCGTACTCGCGCTTGACCAGCTTGTAGCATTCGCAGGAATGCTTCTCGAGCCCGCAATGATCGAGGATGGTGATATGGCCGCGGCTATGGTGGATCAGCCCCAGGTTTTCCAGCTTGCCGGCCGCTTCGGTAACGCCTTCGCGGCGCACGCCCAGCATATTGGCGATGACCTGCTGGGTGATGACCAGCTCGTTGGAGTTCATGCGGTCGCGCGCCAGCAGCAACCAGCGGCACAGTTGCTTGTTGAGCGAGTGGTGGCGGTTGCATGCCGCGGTCTGCGCGATCTGCGTCAGCACCGCCTGCACATACAGCAGCGTGACGCGCTGCAGGGTCGGCAGATAGGACAGCTCGGCGCGCAGCGCGCGCGCCGGAATGCGGTAGGCGAAGCCCGGGCTGCGCACTTCGACGCGGCTGGGCATGGTATCGCCGCCCGTCACCACCGGAATGCCGACCAGGCCTTCATTGCCGACCGCGGCGAACTCGACCGTGGCGCCGTCCTCGAGCAGCGACAGCAGCGACACCACCGAGGTGGTCGGGAAATACACATGCACGATGCGCTGGCTGGTGTCAGTCAGCAGTTCGCCGGCACGCAGCCGGACCAGTTCAAAGTGGCGCGACAGCGTTTCCCATTCCTGCCGCGGCAGGGCATTGAGCAGATGATTGACATGCAGGTCCGACCGTTGCGTGATCATGCTGATTCTCCCCGTTGACCCGGGACCGGCACTGGGCCGCCGCTCGCGCACTGGCTGCGTGGTGCAAAGCCCGGCTGTACCGCTCCACCCGTGACTGATGCTTACCGACTTGTTGACACCGCGTATGACTGACTGATGACGGCCGCGATCCGCTTTCCGTCCCGACGCGCAAGCCCTGCGGTGCGCTGTGTGCCTGCCTCGTCGTTTGACTGTATTAAGTGCTATGGCGCACTGAAACGACAGTAGGCAGACGGTTGGTACTCGTTCATCCTTTGGTTGGTTGGTAGCAGGCCAACGTGGCGCCCGCGGCTGGCGGCGAATGCAAGTACCGGGGCGCCGGCATGCCGGCATCGGCCGGGCGACGACACGCTGCCAGGCCAGTCATGACAACGGAGGAACCGGCCGGCAGGGGCGGCTGGTGGGGCCTGTACGCCCTATGCGGCCGACCCGTCGTAGCTGGCGGGCCGGTCGGCGTTGATGGCGTAGATCTCGCCCGAAGGGATGGCGCCGGACGGCGCGTCCGGGCCGCTCTCATGCATCAGGCGGATGCGCCGCGTTTCACCGGGACCCAGGTGGAACCAGTCCTGCTCCGGCAGGAAGGCGTGGTCCTCGATATGCACCCAGCGCGCAAAGCGGCGCGTGCCGACGTGCAGCCACCACTGGCCCTGCACGCATTCGACGCTGCCATGCAGTTCCGGCGCCGCCAGCGCGGCCGCACTGCGGTCAGGCAGATAGACCGCCTGGCTCAGCGGCGTGCCGGCGCTGTCGTCATCGGCATGCAGCGTGGCCAGCACCACGTCGTGGGCGGGCGGCCCAAAGCGATAGGCGTAGGTGAAATCGAAGAACCGGTCGAGCATCGCCGCCGCCGCGATCCGGCACGACTCGCGCGGATGCAGCGTCAGCACCTGTTGCGCCTGCGCCGCCACCGCCTCGCCGTCGCGCAGGCAGCGCAGCGTCAGACGCACCATGCGCGGCTGCGCGGTTTCATTGATGACATGCACATGCAGGCCGTTCAGGCCCTCGTCGGTCAGCAGCACCTGCAGCGGCTGCCACACCGCGCGCAAGGCATGCCAGGGCGACTTGGGGCGCCCGCACGCGTCGACGATGCCCCAGCCGGCCCCGGGCAGCAGGTCCTGCAACAGCCACACCAGCCCGCCGGCGCAGGTCGAACCCACGCGGCGCCACTCGCTGAAGACCTCGGTCATGAGCTCGGCCACCACCGCGCGCGACAGCGCCAGGTAGCGCGCCGGGCGTTCATAACGCAGGCGCGGCGGATCGACCTGGTACAGCGCGCGCAGGTAGAAGTCGCGGATATCCTCGAAGTCCCACGCCGCGCCGGCATCGCGCGGCACCCGCGCCTTCCAGCGCGGATCGTGCAGCGGCTGGGTCAGGCCGTGTTCGCGCAGCGTGCGCGCGCACGGCACGTTGGCAAAGGCCAGGCATTCGGCAGCAAAGCGCACGCTGGCCAGCCGCGCATCCGCCAGCGGGCGCTGGTAGGCGCCCACGCCGTAGTAATGGGTGACGCCGGTGTCGGGCTGGAACGGCCACGCGCCAGCGCTGGGCGAGTTGCGCACATAGACCGCGTCGGCACGGTGCCGGGCCACCAGGCCGGGAATCAGCTCGTCGAACAGCGGCTGGCGCCAGTCGCCGCGCGGCGTGCCGAGCATGGCCGCCTGCTGCTCGGCTTCGCTGCCGCCGCACAGCACCGCGATGGCCGGATGCGCGCGCGTCGACTGCAGCCACTGGCCGACTTCGCGCGCGGCATCGTCCATCAGGCCGCGCGACGCTTGCAGGTCCGCGCCGTAGTCGAAATTGGCGAACATGAAATCCTGCCACACCAGCAGGCCCAGCGCGTCGCAGCCGCGGTAGAAAGCCTCGCCGGGGTAGCAGGTGACGCCGCTGACCCGCACCATGTTCATGCCCGCGTCGCGCGCCAGCCGCAGCCAGCGGCCCACGGCCTCGTCGCTGTCGGCCAGTCCGGGCAGGTCATGGCTGGACACGCAGGCGCCGCGGCAGAAGATGCGCTCGCCGTTGACGCGCAGCGCAAAGGCGCCGGGCTCGCCGTCGCGGTCTTCCTCGACGGTGCGAAAGCCCACCTGCGCGCAATGCAGCGCCTGCGTGCCGAGGCGCGCCTCGACCCGGTACAGCGCGGGCTCGCCATGCGTATGCGGCCACCACCGGCGGGCATGCGGCACGCGCAACGTGCCGGCCAGCACATGCTCCGACGTGCGCGCCAGGCTGCCCCACACTTCGCTGTCGCCATGCGCTGCGAGCCAGCGCGCCTGCGCCGGCGCCGGACCGGGGAAATGCAGCGTCAGGGCGATGATGCCGTCGGTGCCGTCCAGCTGCGTGCTGGCCTCGGCGCGCACGCCGTGCAGCGGCTCGGCGCTGGCCGGATCGAGCAGCTCGATGCTGCGCCACGGACCGACCGCATGCACCGGCGGACACCAGCCCGGCATATGGCCCAGCAGCGTGGTGCGGACCGCGCGCAGCGTCGGCGGCACGATCATGCGCGGCTTCCAGCGGACCTGGCCGCGCTGCGTGCGCAGCCACGGATGCAAGGCGCGGAAGCACAGGTGCAGCGTGTTGTCGCCGGCCAGCTGCACCGACACCTGGTGGGCGGCGAACATATGGCGCGTGGTCAGCACCAGCACCCCGTTGAGCCATACTTCGGCCAGCGTTGCCAGGCCATTGCAGCGCAGCGTGCGCGCGCCGCTGCCGGCAAAGCGCACGCGGTACCAGTAGTCATGCCGGTGCAACGGCGGCGGCGCGCTGTCGTCCCAGCGGCCCGCCGCACGCATGGCCGCGGCCACGGTGCCGGGCACGGGCGCGGGCAGCCATGGCGCATCGGGTGCCAGCTGTGCGGGCGCCTGCGCCGCCCCCGCGAGCGTTTCCAGCCAGCACCATTCGCCGGCGAGGGCGCACGGGCCCACGGCCACGCCGGCGGCAAGCGCCAGGTCGCTCGAGGCGGTTGCAACGGAGGTGGCGGCGGTGGTGGCGCTGGGCATTCCCGCGGACTGGCCCGGCACCAGTGCCGCCGGGTCGCGCGCGCTCATGCCACGCTCGCGCCGAAGTGCGAGGCCAGCGCCGGCACCGTGCCCTGGTAGGCCTGCTCGAGCTGGTCCAGGCAGTCCTGGCAGGGATCAGACTTGCGGCTGATCACCGCGCGCATCAGCCGGAACTGCATCACCATGGCTTCGGAGGCCATGGTGTAGCAGGCCTCGCCGATGCAATCGGGCAGCGAGTGCCCGTGCAGCACCAGCCAGCGCAGGTAGCGGCCGAGCAGCTCGAAATTGACGCCCAGCTGGCGCAGCACGCTGGCCGCGTAGACCTGGAAGTTGGGTTCGCCGCGCGCCATCAGGTGTTCGAGATGGCCTGGGAACGCCATGCGGAACACGCTGATCGGGTTGTGCTGCGGTCGGCGCGACAGGTGATGGCGCAGCAGCTCCAGCGAAGTCCGCATCAGCGCGGCATCGGTCAGCGCGGCGAAGCGCCGACGTGCCACCGACGCATGCGGAAACGCCGACACCTCGCCGTAGCCCACGGTCGCCGGGCGGAAGATGGCGGCATAGTCCTCGCCGCTGGCGGTGTGGTAGCCATCGCCATGGAAGTAGCCGACGGCGGCCGCCTCGGGCACCAGCACGTCGATGCCGATGCACGAGCGCATATGCTGGCGGCGATAGGTGCCGGCCGGCTGCGGCAGCTGGTAGCTGTCGACTTCCAGCAGCACCACGTTGCCGCGCGCGGTCTGGGTGGCCACATGCGCCTCGAGCCGGTCATACATCGACAGCTCGTGCGTGACGATGCCGTACAGGCGCTCGAGGTCATTGGCGGGGAAGGCCGAGAGCGTGAACTGGTCGCCCTCGAAGTCCTGCGCCACGGTGAACGGCAGCGCGGCAATGGGTTCCAGGTCCCAGCCCTGCAGCAGCTCGACCCACAGGTCGATCTGCTGGTTCGCATGGGACCAGACCGGATTGCCGCCATGCCAGGTGGAGCGGCCTGCGCGAACCCTGGCCCTGCCGTCGCCGTACATTTACCCCCCCCACAGCGTGTCACGGACGGTTTGGGGCCAGCGTGCCGGATCCAGCCCGTGGTGGCGCAGCAGCGCCAGCGCCATGCGCTCGACGCCGATGCCGACACAGCCCGTGTGCGCAGTGGCGCCGTCCGCGCTGCGCAGATCCCACATGTGGCCGAAGTGGTCCATGTGGTAGTTGAAGCTCATGCACGCCGAGGGCGGCGCGCCGTCGTTGATGGGAACCAGCAGCTCGAACTTGAGCCTGAGCTCGCGCTGGCTTTCGGCGACGAGCTTGCCGCCGCGCCCGAAGAACGGATCGTTGGCGACGTCGATCTCCACCGGCAGCTGCAGCGCCGTGCCCAGCTCCGGCACCCGCTCGAGCCACTGCTCGCGGAACGCGGCGATGCGTTGCGGCGTACCCAGGCAGACATACTCGCGCTGACGGAACAGCTGCATGCGGGTCGGCTCGAGCGAGGACTCATGGCGGAAGCAGTACGACATCACGTCGACCACCTTGCCGTCCTCGGGCAGCGGGCCGCGCCGCGCGATCACCGGGTAGACCGGATAGCACGCCGCCGGGGTCAGCACCACGCCGGTCGGCTGCTGCTGGTCGGTCCAGTCGTCCTTGTCCTCCAGCCGCGCCAGCAGGCGGCGGTGGCCCTTGTCGTCGCCGCAGAAGCTGTGGACGGTGCCCGCCAGCTGCGGAAAGCTCTTCATGTAGCCGCTGGTCTCGAAATCCGCCTGGCCCATGGCCGGCGGGAAGTGCAGCGTTTCCGCGCCGAGGCCGCGCCCCAGGTGCGTCATGACGTTGTTCATGCCTTCGCAGATCGATTCGAAGGTGGTGTTGCGACCATACAGGCCGGGCACGCCGGTCGGGATCATCAGGCCCTCGGCCACCAGCTGCTCGAGGAACGTCGGGCCGGATGCGCGCGGCGCCGGCTTGCCGCGCGTCGTCGCGGCGCTTGGCTCGGCCGCGGCGCCACCCTGGGCGCTGCCGTCGGTCAGGGTATGGAGGTCCATGCGATCTCCCTCAGGAACGATCGGCCAGCAACAGATTGGCCGTGTTGGTCAGGATGCGATCGTTGTTGATCATCAGCGGCGCCGACCACAGATCGCGCAAGTGGCGGCCCAGGCTGAACGGCGTGCCGTGCTTGTAGCCCGCCATGCCGCACACCAGCATGGCTTGCTGCACCGCCTCCAGCGCCAGCGTGGACACCGCGGTCTTGAGCCCGTTCATGCCCGCAGCCAGCGCGAACGCGCTCGCCACCGGCGGCTCGGCATGGCGCCGGCGTTGTTGCTCCAGCGCCAGTTCCAGGCGTCCTTCGATCAGCTGCAGCAGGCTGACCGCTTCGGCCACGCGTGCCGCCGACGGCGGCAGCGCGCCCGGCCGCGCGCGCGCCTGCCCCTGGAAGTAGGTCTTGGCGCGCGCCACCGCATCGCTGCAGATGCCAAGCCACAGCGCACTCCACAGGATGTGCGACACCGGCGTCATGGTGGCGTCGGCGATCTCGCCGAACGGCACCGGCAGCACCTGCGCCAGCGCGCCGGTGGCCTCGAGCCGGAAGCCATTGCTGCAGGTGCCGCGCATGCCCAGCGTGTCCCACGTGTTCAGGCTTTGCAGCGTGTAGTCCGGCTTCATCGCGCACACCAGCACCTGGTCCGATGGCCCGGCGTCGGCATGGCGGCGCGACGTGATCAGGATGCCGTCGGCGTGGGCGCCATACGAAATCGTCGGCGCCATCTTGAGCAGGTGAAAGCGCTCGCCGTCGACGTTGAGCGCGCAGCCGCTGCTACGCAGCGCGCCGCCGATGGCTTCCTCGGACGTGGCCGAAGCCAGCAGCAGCTGCTCGGCGGCAATGCGCGCGAGCAGGCCCTGGTGCCAGGGGCTGGCGGTGCCGTGTTCGAGCACGCAGGCCACCTGGATCTGGTGCATGGCGTAGATCATCCCGGTCGACGCGCACGCCGCGCCGAGCACGCGGCAGATTGCCGCCACCGTCGCCAGCGAGGCGCCGGCACCGCCTTGCGCGGCCGGCACCATGGCGCCGATCAGGCCGTGCTCGCGCAGGCTGTCGAAGGCTTCCTGCGGAAAGCGCGCGTCGCGGTCGACGGCGTCGGCATGGGCCTGCGCGACCGCGCCAGCGGCCTCGGCGGCAGCGAGCAGCGCGTCGGCGCGCACGCACACGGCACCCGCGCTCGAGTGCGCCAGTGCGACCCTGGCCACGGGGGTCATGCCGCCTCCTGCTGCTGCCGGATCTGCTCGACCGCGGCGGCCAGGGAATCAACGCTGCGGAACAGCTGGCGCGTCAGCATCTGGTCCGGAATCTCGATGTCGAAAGCGTTCTCGAGCGCGAGCATCACGTGCACGGTGGCCAGCGACGACAGGCCGGCGGCATACAGGTCATCGCTGTCTGCCAGCTCGGCGAGCGGCACATCGAGCCGGGCAACTTCGCCCAGGATGCTGCGGATGGTTGCTTTCATGGAACACCTCCGGTTTTTATGAGCGCGGCCTATTGCACGCTTAACAGGCTGCGGCTTCGGTACGTTTGCGCACCAATCCGTGCGCCCCCGGGTACCGCCGCAGCTGCGCCTCAATACGCACTGGCGCCGGTCCAGCCGTGCAGCGCGGTGCGCAGGATGATCTGCAGGTCGAGCTGGAACGACCAGTGCTGGATGTAGTAGATGTCGAACTCGATACGCCGGCGCATCTTCTCGACGGTATCGGTCTGGCCCCGCAGGCCGTTGATCTGGGCCCAGCCGGTGATGCCCGGCTTGACCCGGTGCCGCAGCATGTAGCGGTCGATCAGCTCCTTGTAGAGCTCGTTGTGCTCCATGGCATGGGGGCGCGGGCCCACCACCGACATCTCGCCGCGCAGCACATTGAAGAACTGCGGCAGCTCGTCCAGGCTGGTGCGGCGCAGGAAGGCGCCGACCCGCGTCACGCGCGCATCGCCGCGTACCGCCTGGGTCACGCCCACGTCGGCGTGCTGGCGCATGGTGCGGAACTTGAAGACCTCGAACGGGCGCCCGTCCATGCCCAGCCTGCGCTGGCGAAACAGCACCGGCCCGGGCGACGACAGCTTTACCAGCGCCGCCACCACCAGCAGCAGCGGCGCCAGCCCGATCAGCGCGGCCAGCGCAAAGGCGCGATCGAAGCTGGCCTTGAGCAGGCCGGTGATGCCCGACACCGGCGGGCTGTTCAGGTCGATCACGGGCAGGCCGAGGAACTCGCTGAAGCGGTGGCCGAGCAGCTCCACCGACATCACGTCGGGGATCCAGCGGATGTCGATCAGCTCGTTGCGGAACTGCCGCACCACGTCGTACAGGTCGCGGCACGCCACCATCGGCAGCGTGAGCCAGATCTCCCTGACGGCCTGGCTGCGCACGAACAGGTTGACCTCGTCCATGGTGCGCAGCGAAACCACGCCGTCGGGCACAGCGATCGGCTCCTCATGGTAGATGCCGACCACGCGGTAGCCGGCGGCGCGGATCTGGTCCACGCGCAGGTACATCTCGCGCCCCAGCGGCCCGTAGCCGAAGATCACCACGCGCTTGGCGTTGATGCCCTGCTCGCGCACATTGCCCAGCATGCGGAACATGACGGCGCGCACTCCCGCCAGCGCCAGCAGGCTGGAACCGAACCAGCCCAGCGACCAGACCCGCGACACCGCGGCGATCTGGTGCATCAGGAACGCCGTCATCAGCCCGACGATGAATACCGTGGTCCACGCGGCCAGCAGGCGCAGCACCAGCGCCGCACGGCTGCGGCCGCGCCACGATTCATAGATGCCGAAGGCGGGAAACACCGCCAGCACCCCGATTGAACACAGCGCGGCAAGAAAGCCGTGCACCGGCGCGGCGCCGCGGATGCCCTCGGGAAAGTACAGCGCACCGATCATCACCGCGCAAGCGCCGACCAGCACCGCGTCGGCCAGCCGGTACAACAGGTGCAGCGCCGTGTGGCGCTCTGCCGCAAAAGTCGAACTGGATGCCATGGCTGCCCACCGCGAATGCAATGCTCGATGCAGCGATGGTTGCCGAGCCGCCCGCCAGTGTCTGTTGGCGGGCGCACACAGCCTGTGGCGGGGAAATCAGCGCGCGCGGCCGCGCTCAGCAGGTCCCGGTGCGCACCGCGGCGTGCACCTTGGCGTACCCGGTCGCGCGCCCGTGCATGGCCCATTCGCCGCGCTGGAAGGGGCGGTCGCGGCCGGACAGCAGCATGGCAAGCTGCTGGATCAGCGCGTGCGAGGCGCCCACGGTGCCGGTCATCGGCATCACCAGCGCGGTGACCAGCACCACGCTTGCCAGCACCATCGCCAGCGGACCGTGCGGCGTGGTGCGCCGCAGGATGAACGGCAGGCTCACACACAGGCCCACGCCCAGGCCGCCCGCCACCTCCGACACCGAGTGCGCATGCAGCGCCAGCCGCGACACCCCCACCAGCAACGCCAGGGCCACGCCCGCGGCCGCCGCCAGCCAGCCCAGGCGCCGCCATGCGGCCGGCACCGCCAGGTAGAGCAGCACCGGCAGCACCGACGCCGCCATCATCGCGTGGCCGGAGAAACCGGTGAAGTTCAGCGCCGCACTGCCGATGCCCCAGCCCATGAACGCGAGCTTGGACGCCAGCACCAGCAGCGCGGCCGCGGCGAACGCCAGCACCCAGTGGCGCGCGCTGGCGGGCGCGCCGCGCCAGTACAGCCACAACGCCAGGAACACGGCGCAGGGCAGCAGGTAGGCGGATTCGCCGAACAGGGAAACGAGATGCCAATGGCTCATGGGCGGGCGCAAGCAGCAAGCGTCAGGGTCTGGTGGCGCAGCGTACCACCGCGTCGCGCGTGGCGGCATCGGCCGCTTGGTCCAGCGCCGCACGCACGCGCAGCGCGGCCCCCGACTGCGCTGGTCAGGGTGCAGACAGGTTGAGAGTGCATGACTGCATTGGCCGTCTGGTGGATAGAGAGTCTTCGCGCAATTCGATATGTTCAATCGGGATCGCTGCCCTTGCATCATCGGGGCAGCGTTTTCAAAGCCCGCATGGTCCCCCGGTCGGCGGGCTTCTTTTTTTTCCGGCCCGGAAGGCATGGTCGAGATGGCGGCGGCAACGGCAAGATCATGCGGCCGACACCAGGCGGACCGAACAATGCGGCCCATCAGTGCGCCCCATCAGTGCGGCCAACCCAATGCAGCCAACCCAATGCGGCCAACCCAATGCGGCCCGCACAAACGCACAGCGGCACCGGGCGCTCGCGCCGGGTGCCGCTGCACAACAGCTGCGCGTGCCTGCAGGTTCAGCTCACCATGGACGGCGGCACGCGATGCCGATGCTGCGCGATGATCAGCGCCTTGAGGCTTTCCACGCGCAGCAAGGCTTCGCGCTCGCCGGCGGCGCGCGCGGCATCGGCGGCGGCCAGCTCGCAATCGAACTGGCGCCCGTGCAGTTCTCCCCGGTACAGCAGCGGCTCATCGCTGCCGGCAGCGCCATCCGCGCCGCAACCTTCCTCACGATGGGCGGCGAGCCTGATCTCGAAGCAGCACGCCCACTTTCCCCGGCCCTCGCGCACGGCAAAGCCGCGCACGACGAGGAACTCCAGTCCGGCCTCCATACGACCCCCTTGTCCCCGGGACGGCCAGCCTGCAAATGAGGGCCAGCTTCTGCCTCCGGGCGAATCAAGCATAGGCCATCAGCGATATTGCGCCCTCATCCGGTGGTTGTAGGAGGGGTCGCACAAAGGAGGGAGGGCGCGGGCGCACGCGCCCCGCCCAGCGACAGCGCCATGCGCGGGAAACACTGGCCGCCGGCCCACACCAGCGCAGAGGCGGCGCACACCAGGTCCATCGCCGCGGGCAACGCGAGGCAGCCGCTGGCACCGAGCAGCGCCGCATGCAGGATCAGCGCGGGGTCGAGGCGATCGGACAACACCAGCCAGCGCCGCGGCGCCAGGCGCGCGTGCAGCTGGTCCAGCCATGCGCGGGGATCGCCTTCGAGGCCGCTGCAATCGATCACGGCAATATCCGCGGGATCCGGCGGCAGCTGCGCGGCGGCATGCGGGGGCGCGTGGCCAGGGACGGCCTGAAGGTCGTGCGTCGCGGTCTGCGCCGGCGCAGCCAATGACGGGGCGTGCGCCGGGGCTTGCAGCCATTGCGGCGTGCGGCAGTTGATCGGCCTGGGCAGGTCGAGCGCGTGCAGGCGTCGTGCCAGCACCCGGCACATCATTTCATTGCTGGCGATCAGGTAGGTCGGCATTGACTTGGTCCGGCGGCAACCCGGGCGGCCATGGCAGCGGCCGCGCGGTCGGAGCCAGGCTGCGGGCGGCCCGGCGGGGAAGGCATCGCACCAGCGCCAACCGCCGGCGTCGGTCTGTGCGGATGTCTTCCCTCAGAAGGTAGCAAGCCGCTGCCACCCCTGCCTCATGCTTTTGGCGGAGCATCGCCCAGCAGAAGGATGAGGCGCGCGCAACCGGCTCAAGCCGCCTGGCCTACCGGCGCCGGCATACGCGCGGGCGCTGCGGCCGGGTCCGGTCCCGCCCAGTTGAGCGTGGCACCCCTTTGCAGGGCCACGTAGACCGCTTCGCCCTTGTTGCGCACATGGAGACGCTGATACAGGGTGCAGGCATGCGTCTTGGCCGTGGCGATCGAGATATTCAGCATGCGGCTGACGGTCTTGATCGGATAGCCGCGCGCCAGCAATGCCAGCACCTCGTACTGGCGCTCGGTGATGTTGAGCAGGTGCGCGCCGGCCGATGGCGTTTCGTAGGCGGTGGCGTGCGCGGCGAACTGGCGTTGCGCCACCGGTGCCGCGCTGTCGTGGCCGGCATCGTCCACGCCCGGGCGCAGCGTCACCACCCGGGCATCGCCGGGAGCCGCCGGCGCGAGGCGTGCCGCGGCGGCGTCCGTGCCGGCGTGCCGGCCCGGTAACGACTGGCTCGATGCCGGGAAGCATTCGCCGCCGGCCAGTACCAGCCGCACCGCCGCATCCAGCGCGTCGGCGCTGCAATGCTTGGGCACGCAGCCGCGCACCGGCTCCGGCAGTCCAGCCTCGGGCAGCGCCGGCATCGCCTGC
The DNA here is from genome assembly GCF_023952475.1 of Cupriavidus sp. WGlv3. GTDB lineage: Bacteria > Pseudomonadota > Gammaproteobacteria > Burkholderiales > Burkholderiaceae > Cupriavidus > Cupriavidus phytorum. The sequence goes on along the minus strand of NZ_JALHRX010000026.1, from coordinate 37,228 downwards.
TCGCTGAGGACCAGGACCCGCTGTGGCCGCAGCCGCTGGCACAACTGCTCCAGCATGGACCAGCCGCTGGCCTGATCGGCCGGCAGTCCGTAGACCATCAGGTCGGCATCGTTGAGCCACAGGTCGGAGTCGATGGGTGCCAGCGGATCGATGTCCAGCAGGTCGCCGTCGAGGTGTGCTTGGGCCAGCAGGTGGCGCAGACCCAGGCGCAGGAGGGGGTGAGGCTCGATCAAGAGGATGGTGGCCATGGCCGCTCTCTTATTATTGCGGCAAGCACGAACCCCGCGAAAATCCGTGCCTGCTTGTCGGATGTGCCCCGCTATCCTGCGGTTGCACCTCCCTACGATCCGCCAGTGCTCCGGGGACGCCGTACAGCCTTCCCGTCTGGCTGCAGATCGTCCTTTCCCCTGGAGATACCGGATCGCCCCGGTGTGCGTGTGAAACGCTTCTGTTGCAAGAGCCTTAGATTCGGCTGAAGTCTGATCTAAGTATTTATAACTCCTGACCTGCAGCATATGAAACGCGTCCGGCGAATGCAAGGTGATGGTGCGCTGCAGCGGGTAATCCCCAACCGGCGCTTTGCGCCGCGGCTCGCCTGGTCTGTTGCCGGCTCACTGCAGCATACGGACGAAACCTTGCCGGCGGGCCTGTGCATCCTGCGTCATCGCGCATAGAATTATCGGCATTGCCTTTTGCTATGCATTTCGGGTCGGACGATTTCAGGCTCTGCCCGGGTGCCTTATAAATCAATAAGTTAGCGATACTGCCCAAGCTGCCGATGATTCCTGCCGCGCCCTCTGTCAGCCTCACCCGAAGCGAGTTCGCCGCCGTGCGCGCCTATGTCCAGGGCATGCCGGCGGCGATGGTAGTCCCCCGCTATCTCTCCGACGACACGGACGACGATGACGCCGGCGCCGAGTCGGCGTTGCGCATCTTGCTGGCCTTGCGCGACCGCATGGTCCAGCTCGCGCACCTGCACGGACGCGCGGACCTGGCCGACCTGCTGCTGGCCGGCCCGGGGAGGTCGAACCGGGGGATGGATCGTCGGGTGGATGCACTCGGCGAACTGGAAAGACTGGGCACGGCGGCTCCGCAGGCCCAGCATAGTGTGGAACTGTGGTTTGCTCCGGCACTGGCGCGGCGTCTGCGCAATGCCGATATTGTGACGCTTAAAGCTCTTTTTGGTCTAGCCAATCAACGCGGTACCGCCTGGTGGCGAGCCGTGCCGCGCATTGGCGCGCTCGCTGGCACCGCCATCAATCGCTGGCTCGGCGAGCATCGCTCGGTCTTCAAGGGCGCGGAGGGCGCGCCGCTGCTGCACGCGCACGTCGGCAACCGCGCACCGCTGCAACCGGCGGCGCTGGGTCCGGCCCTGCGCCAGCCGTTGCCGCTGGAGTGGTTGAGCGAGGCGCCGGCAGCGGCTATCGGCACCGGCGACGCCTGCCCGTACAGCCACGGCGTAACGGTGGTCAAGGCGTGGCTGCGCGATACCACCGACGGCCAGGGCAGCACCTTTGCCGCGTATCGCAAAGAGGCGGAGCGGCTGTTGCTGTGGGCTGCGCTCGAGCGCAGCAAGGGGCTGTCGCAACTGGACCTGGACGACCGCCGGGGCTACCTGGCGTTCCTGGCCAGCCCGGAACCCGCCAGCCGCTGGTGCGGACCGCGCGCGCCGCGCCACCAGGCCGCATGGCGGCCGCTGACCGGCGCGCTGAGCCCGGCCAGCCAGCGCCACAGCCTGCGCGTGCTGGCCGCGTTGTTCCGGTGGATGCACGATAACGGCTACCCTTGCGCGGCGCGCTGGCCGGCGCAGATCGGGGCCGAAATGACGACGGCGACGGCGCCGGACGCGGCGGCGGCTACGCCGACCGCCCGCGCTCCGCTGCCGGAAGACAGCGTCGCTGCCTTCCTGTCATGGCTGACATCGCAAGCCGAGGCCAGCGACGGCCAGCGCTACCGCGCCGCGCGCGCCGCCATCCTGCTGTTGCGCGAGCGTGAGCTCAGCCTGGATCAGTTGTCATCGGCGACGGCGCGATCGCTGTCCCTAGCCGGGCCCGCAGACGGCATGGCCATCGAACCATCCACCCTCGGCAATCACGTGCACGCGCCCTGCCCGGGGAGCGGCCTTGCGCCCGCGACACGAACGGCGCTGGCGCGCCACTGGCAGGACCGCAATCTGCAATGGGAGGGTCCAGGCATGGAAGACGCATGCCTGATCGGCCCGCCGACGGCGCCGCCCACGGGGCGTGCCCGCCGCAAGCGCGCGGCACAACCGCTGGGCGGGTATTCGGCGCGCGGCCTGCATGCCTTGCTGGCGGCCATGCTGGAGCGCTATCGCGAGCGCTGTGATCCGGCATTCGCGGCACGTTCGCCACGGGATCTGATGGCCTGAAAACAATGGGGGCAGTGTCGCCACTGCCCCGCATATTGGCCCGCCTGGCATGTCGGCACCCGCGTCACCGCGGAGCCGAACTGGCCGCCATCCGCTTCAGAATTTCAAAGCAACGTCTTGTCGAGTCCGAAGCGAGACTTCAGGGCTTCAACCAGGGCTTCGCGCGCGCTGCGGTCGGTCAGTTGCACGTCCAGCATCACGCGTCCGGAATCCCATTCCTTGATGGTGCCGAGCAGTTGGCCGCTGTCGGTGCGGATCTTGTACTGGCGGCTGATCTCCTTGACCTTGCGCGCCTTGCCTTCCTGCGCCTGCTTGCGGATGGCCTCGACCTCGCGGCTGGACAGCCCGTCGTGGATGATGCGCCCCGCCAGTTCACGGGTGCGCTCTTCGCCCGCCAGCTTGAAGTACAGCGTCAGTTCATAGCCGGCGGCAATGCCGATCGCGCTCGGGCATTCGCGCATCACGCCCAGCACCGACTCCGGCAGGCGCAGCAAGGCGAGGGTCTTGTTCACGGTGCCGGCGGAGATGCCGGTCAGCTCGCAGATTTCCTCTTCCTTCTGGACCTTGCCTTCATCGAGCAGCTGCCGCCACGCAATGGCATTGTCGAGCGCGGACTGGTCCGAGCGCTGCTCGTTCAGCATGAACGACAGCCGGTAGAAATCCAGGTCGCTCAGGTCGTTCTCGACAAAACATTCCATTTCGAGCTTGCCGGCGGATGCCAGGGCTCGCTTGCGGTAATGGCCGTCGATCAGGATGTAGTGGCCCGGGCGCGCCGGATCCGGCGCCGCCAGGCCTGGCGTCTTCTGGCCGTGTGTGGCGATCGACGCGGCACGCTCCTGCACCACGGCAGGATCGTAGATGCGACGCGCATTCAGCGGATTGTCATGCAGCTGCGCCAGCGGAATCCGGATCAGCTGCCGGCCCGCGGCGACGTCGTCGAGACTTTCAGCGCTGAAACCGGGCGACGTTTCGGCAGCCCCCCTGCCTTGCAGCAGGCCGTTGGGATGCTGGGAAATAGCCGCTTCCGCCCTTGCGAAGCGGTCCATCGTATCGCTCCGGCTCTTCTCGGCCGCCATGCCCGCAAGCATGCCGGCCTTCAGGCTTTTTAGTTTGGTAGCCATGCCTATTGCTCAATCAAAGACAACACTTCATCGACCATCATGTCGACCTCCTGCACCGCCTCGCGCGCGCCGGCCACGCCGTGGACCGTGCAGCCGATCGCCTGGCATTCGCGGAACGCCGAACGCGAGCCGATCATCGAATGCAACAACGGGACGTCGCCATCGTCGCCAAGAATCTCGATCGCCTGGCGTGCAATCGACACCCGGCGCTGGACCATATTGGCCATGACCCGGATCAGCAGCGATTCATTCTGTACCTGCGCGTGCTGGGCCAGCGTCTTGGCGGCCACCGCCGCCCACAGGTCGGGCGGGGAAGGCACGACCGGAATGATGGCGAGGTCGGAGATCAGCAATGCGCTGGATGGCGCCGCCGAATGGACTGCCGGCGGGCAATCCACAACGATGTAGTCATAATCCTGGACGAATTTGCGAACCTCGCGGTGCATGGCGCCGCCGGATGGCGCCAGCCCGATCACCGAGGCCGGGAACGGCCGCTCGTCACTGGCCTGCGCCGCCCATCGGGTGGCGGTGCCTTGCTCGTCCATGTCGACCAGCATCGAGCGCGCACCGCGCAAGCCCAGCGTGCCGGCAAGGTGCATGCTGACCGTCGTCTTGCCGCAACCGCCTTTCTGGTTGAAGACCGTAATGATTTTGGCTGGCACTGCGACCTCTCTTTCAGCGCTGAAAGCGCGGTTGATTCTTAAGGCGCAACTGTAGCCAAAACCAGGTGACGTATCAACCGTTTCCCAATTTAACAAAAAAAGTATTTCAAGGTTGCTGCCGTCGAATTGTCCTTAAGATGGGGGAAATCACGCAAGTCGGTAAAATTGCTTGAAAATCGGACCGGAATGTGCCTAAAGTATCTGTAGTGCGCATTACGCCGCACATGACACCGTAATCCAAAGTGGTTATGATGCGCGCTACAGTCGAGTCAAGTCGTGTCACCTCGTCGGCTTCCGTTCGGTATCTACGAGAACTCAACGTGCTTGAACGGTTGTTTGCGTTGTGTACAAGAACTTGCTTCGAAAAGGAAATTCCTATGGCAACCGGTACGGTCAAGTGGTTCAACGAGACCAAGGGCTTTGGCTTCATTACCCCGGACGACGGTGGTGCAGATCTGTTCGCGCACTTCTCGGAAATCCAGGGCTCGGGCTTCAAGACCCTGAAGGACGGGCAGCGCGTGACGTTTGAAGTCAAGCAAGGCCCGAAGGGCCTGCAGGCTTCGGCAATCAAGCCGGCCTGATCCAGCCTCGGCTGAGCCCTCACCCGCCGCGACGCGTTCGCAGCGGACAACAAAAAAGGCAAGCGTTTCGCGCTTGCCTTTTTTGCGTCCGGGCCGGTCTGCCCGGGGCCGATGTCAGCCCAGCTTGCGCACGCTGGTACGCGACGGCTGCAGGATCAGCGCCTTGGACGAATCCGCGTCCACCTTGGCACCGGGGTAGACCACCAGCACGTCTTTCAAAGCCTTGCGGAACAGCGCGCGGAACTTGCGTTCGCTTTCGGTTTCCGTGCCGAACTGCATCTGCAGCGCTTCCCAGGGAATCTCGGTGCGGCGCTGGATCGTAAAGAACCGGTAGGTCAGCCACGAATAGACATCGAGCGCGAACGGCGACTGCTTGAGCGCCTTCAGCGCGCGCATGTCCACCGGCACCGGCCGGTTGACCAGCTCGTTGAAGAACGGCTCGGACAGCACCACGAAGCTTTCGAACATCGAGCCCTGGCCGGGCTGCATCGGATCCCACCAGGTCGACAGCTGGTCGGCCAGCAGGTAGCCCACGCGATCGATCGACAGCGGCTCGTGGTTGGGGTTCTGGTTCTGGCTCGGCGTCGACTTGTTCTGCACGATGGCGATGGTCGCCGAAAACAGGCGGATCATCTGCTGGCGTACCAGCGTCATGGTGCCGCGCTTGCCGCCGGTGGCCATCGGGATGCCGAGGTTGTACATGAACTCCGACAGCGAATTGCCAAGCGAGATACGCCGGTCTTCCACCGTGCCGGTGAATTCGCCGCGCTTTTTCTTCGCCATGATCTCCTTGCCGATCCAGGCCAGCATCAGGCGCGGATAGGACCCATACGGGTATCCGAGCGACACTGTCTCCGACACCAGCTTCTGGCGGCCGTTAGCGGCGCGCTCGGAGCGTTGCTGCGTGAAATAGCCCGGCTGGATCATCAGCGAGATATTGCCGCTGGTGCGGGTCCAGACCGGCGGCGCGCCCTTGGGCGCGCGATATGGCAGCGTGACCTGGACGCTGGCGCGGCTGAGGAAGCCGACCTCGCCGCTTTGCCAGGCGTCTTCGCGCTCCATGGCCTGGGCTTCGTCAAACAGGCGCTGGAATTTCTCGGACGGAACCAGGTTGTTCTCGTTGCCGGGAACAATGATGCGGGAGGGTTCGGCGTCCAGATCGAGGACGCTTCGATCCCCCGTGGTGGCCGGGGAGCGTTTGATGGGCATAGTGGCTTGCTTCGGATTACCCGCCTTTGTACTCGAAGCCGCAAAGCTTGTCACGCAGAAACAGGTACACAAGCAACCGCATTGCTCACGGGGTTCTTGCCTGCCGGGAGGATCTAATGGCTGGTCGCATGGTGGCGGACGGTGGGCAACCCGGCAGGGTTGTCCACGGTTCGCCAGCCATCAGCTACCAGTAAACGATACCGATACGGGTTAACTACTTGTAAACCGTATACGTGAAGCCAAGCCCGTTGATTCGTAAGGGAAAATCACCGCCCCGCGAACCCGATTCTGCGGCGGTCCGTACCCGATTCAGCGAAGGGCCGAACCCGTATCTGCGGCCAGCCGAACCTGTATCTGCGGCCGGCGCGAACCGGATTCTGCGGGGATAACCGCCGTCTCCCACAGGCTTCTCCACAGGCAGGCCCCCGCAAAGCGTACCCAATTCTGCGGGATCCCTGACTGCCAGGCACGCAGGGCGCCGGTTCCCGCCCAAAAACGGTGGATAACTGCGCCGCCGGGCGGTTATCCCCGCAGAAACAAGTTCGCGCGCCAGTGCACAACTGGCACCCTGAACTGCGCCCGCGTACCCAATTCTGCGAAAACCCCCGTCAAAGCGTACCCGTTTCTGCGCCAGCCTCAGATCGGCCCGAGCTGGTTGCACCAGCGTACCTGTTTCTGCGGCGTACCCATTTCTGCGATCGGAGCCTCGTGCCTGGTTTCTCTCTTCGGCGTACCTGTCTCTGCGTGCTCCGATGATGAAACGGTCCAGCGGGGCGTACCCATTTCTGCGTCAATTCTGACTCGAGCGCCGACGGATCTTTCACCAAGTTTCCATTATATACCTACCTCATACAAAAAGCTAGTGCTCACACCCAACGTATACGTGATAAGACGAGGTTTCGCCGCGGCGTACCCGTTTCTGCGACGCTCATGGAGGTAGTCCTTGCATCCACAAGTGGCCCCATGGCAAGGCTGCGTCGGCGCGTACCCGATTCTGCGAAGGCGCCTGCTGGCCAATCGGCGCACTCCCGTACCCGATTCTGCGAAGAGGCGGCATGGGGAGGCACCAGAGGCCGGGTTCTGCGTCGCAACACGGTGCGTACCCGTTTCTGCGCTGGCTGCCCGGCGCCTGGGATGTGGATAGATCAGGGCCTGGAAGGGGTTGGGAAGCCCAGATCGGGGCACAAAAAATTTTTGCTGCGTACCCGTTTCTGCGTACCCAACGGAGGCACATGGCGAGGCGACGGGTCAATGCGTACCCGTTTCTGCGTGGCTGTTCGGCCGAAGGGACGGCCTCAGTGACAGCGCGTACCCGTTTCTGCGCGCGACGGCCCAGGGTCTGTTGCCCTGCGCTGCAACAGTGCGTACCCGTTTCTGCGAAGCGGGCGCGGAGTCGACGAGCGGCTTCCGATCAGGCCGGGAGCGCGAAGAGACGAGAAAGAGGGAGGGAAAGGAGGAGGGAAACCGGGCCGCGCCGTGACGCTGCGACAGAAAACAAAAAACCCCGCCATGGGCGGGGTTCTTACGCTGTGCGGCGCACACCAGGTGCGCCGGAGCAGTCAACGCTTACAGCGGGGTGATGTTCGCGGCCTGCAGGCCCTTCGGGCCGTTCTTGACTTCGAACTGCACGCGCTGGTTTTCCTGCAGCGACTTGAAGCCTTCGGAGCGGATTTCCGAGAAGTGAGCGAAGAGGTCGTCACCACCTGCGTCCGGCTTGATGAAGCCGAAGCCCTTGGCGTCGTTGAACCACTTGACGATACCGGTTTGCATGATTTGCTTTCCAGAAAAAGGACAAAAATAGATCGCATGACGAACACGTCATCCGACACGGGGAACTCAAGGAAAGGACACCATGGACAACCGAAGTACCAGACGGTGGCTAACGAATGAACTGTTGCCTCGTCGCTTGAATCTAGCCGCGTTTATACGGGGGATTGCCGCCAGCGTCAAGATGGGGCCGGCCCCATGCCCTGCTGGCCGCGCGAGTGCCGGGACTGGCCCGTCGCGGGCGCGTCATGGGATCATCACGCCTTTTGCATGTTGCTTATTCGTGCCCGCCATGACGGCGCCGGGCCGGGCGGTACAGAGTACGCTTGCCGATCGGGGCATGCGCGGCGGCAGGCCCAGCCCGACCGGCATCGGTACTGACCACGGGTTGCAGTTGCCGCGGACACGATAAGACACCAGGAGACCATTCATGTCGATGCCGGATCCCGCTTCCAAGCCGGGCACATCCACCCCCGCAGCGCCCCACGCCGCGCCGTCGCTGCTCGAGCGGATATTCAGGCTGCGCGAGCACCATACCGATGTCCGTACCGAGATCCTGGCCGGCATCACCACGTTCCTGACGATGGCGTACATCATCTTCGTCAATCCCTCCATCCTCGGCGATGCGGGCATGCCCAAGGACGCGGTGTTCGTCGCCACCTGCGTGGCCGCGGCGATCGGCACGCTGATCATGGGCTTCTACGCCAACTATCCGATCGCGATGGCGCCCGGCATGGGCCTGAACGCGTATTTTGCGTACACGGTGGTCAAGGGCATGGGCTTCCCGTGGGAAGCGGCACTGGGTGCGGTCTTTATCTCCGGCTGCCTGTTCCTGCTGGTGACGCTGTTCCGCGTGCGCGAGATGATTGTCAATGGCATACCGCATTCGATCCGCGTGGCCATCACCGCGGGCATCGGCTTGTTCCTGGCCATCGTTGCGCTGAAGAACGCCGGCATCGTCACCGCGAGCCCGGCCACGCTGGTGACCATAGGGGACCTGCACCAGCCTTCGGCGGTGCTCGCGATCCTCGGCTTCTTCGTGATCGTGGCGCTGGACCACCTGCGCGTGAAGGGGGCCATCCTGATCGGCATCCTGCTCACCACGCTGCTGAGTTTCGCCTTTGCCGGCAACACCTTCCACGGTGTCTTTTCCGCGCCGCCGTCGCTGAGCCCGACGCTGTTCAAGCTCGATATCACCGCGGCCCTGTCGATCGGCATCATCAACGTGGTGCTGGTGTTCTTCCTGGTGGAGCTGTTCGATGCGACCGGCACGCTGATGGGCGTGGCCAACCGCGCGGGCCTGCTCAAGGCCGGCAAGATGGACCGGCTCAACAAGGCGCTGATGGCCGACAGCACCGCCATCATGGCGGGCTCGTTCCTGGGAACGTCGTCCACCACCGCCTATATCGAAAGCGCCTCGGGCGTGCAGGCCGGCGGACGTACCGGCCTGACCGCGGTGACGGTGGCCGTACTGTTTCTCGCGGCACTGTTTATCGCGCCGCTGGCCGGAACCGTGCCCGCCTATGCCACCGCGCCGGCACTGCTGTATGTGTCGTGCCTGATGTTGCGCGAACTGCTGGAAATCGACTGGAACGACGTCACCGAGGTAGTGCCCGCGGTGATGACGGCGCTGGGCATGCCCTTCACCTATTCCGTCGCCAACGGCGTCGCGTTCGGCTTTATCAGCTATGCGGCGCTCAAGCTGCTGACCGGGCGCGCGCGCAGCGTGCCGGTGATGGTGTGGATCATTGCCGCCGTGTTTATCTTCAAGTTCTATTACCTCCCGGGGCACTGAACGGCACGCGCCGGATCAGCGACAAGTCTCGTGAGCAGGGCGGCCCCCGGGGCCGCCTTTTTTTATCGCCGTGATGGCTCGCATTGCAGTCCGCGCGATGCAGGTGCGTACCCGTTTCTGCGCGCGACCGATGTTGCGAGGCCGGTGATGCGTACCCGATTCTGCGTACAGGCCTGGGCGGCGATGCAGGGCTCCGGCATGTTCATGTCCCTGCCGCGGTGGGGTGTCGGAGCGTACCCGATTCTGCGTAGTATGTTCGCGTCGTATGCACGCGGATGCGCGCTGCGGCGTGCCGCTGCCAGCGCTCTCGCGTGTGTGCGCGAGGGCTCATACCAATGGATGAGATTGGCTGTAAGTCACCCACACGGGGCTGGACAAACCGCCGCAAATGCACTGAACTATAGGCGTGGCAAAGAGGGGCGCGGCAAGCGCCCCTTCTTGACTCCGGTGTATGCGGCAAGGTGCCGGAGCCACGCCGGAAGCGCGTCGGCGCAATGCGCCAGGACGGCAGCGCTTTCGCGACAGAGACCGTTAATATCAATGACGGCGCCGTCCACAATCCGGGAGCGTGCGGACAACATGCGCGCCACGCAGACAAGAAAATTCCAAGACTGAGAAGTGGTAAACGTAGACGTGCAGTGCCGGGGGATGTTGTTCAACGGGGATAATCATGACCGCAGGAGAGATCCGGCGACCCGTCATCGGGCCTGTCAGGGAGTCCAGTAACCGATCCATCCGAGCCTGGGCCGCCGTGGGGGAAGCCGCAGGTGAAGTGCCAGCCAAACGGGCCGTGAGCGACGCGGCCACCGCGGATGTTGTTGCCCTGCTTGCCGAAGACAGCGAACTCAGCGACAGCGCCCGTGCGGCGGTGTCCAACCTGCTGCGTCGCCATCGGCTGCTCGAAGGGGAACTGGCGCGTCAGCGCACGCTGCTGCAGGAATGGATCCTGAGCCAGCTGACCTACAAGACGCTCTACTACCAATACTCCGGCCAGTCGCCGCAGGCGCCTCGCGTGGAGTTGATGCGCGAGAAGGAGGCCGTGCGGCGGCGCATCCGCGAGCAGCTCCAGCCGGGCGCGGACTACCTTGCCGCGCCTGATGAATCCACCCGCAGTCTGTCCAGCTCGTGACACCGACGTCGACCGCGGGCGCATGCCCGCAGCCAGTTCAGCCCCACCGTCCGCCTCGGACGCGCGCCGCTGCGGCGGCCACGGGTGCCGGCACCAAGAACAAGCCTAACGTCCGGGAGATCGTGATGGACCGACTGTGCAAGGCGTCACGCACTGCACAGCTCGTGGTCGTGTCGCGTCATGAAGATTTTGGTTTCGACCCGTCCGTGATCGGCACGGAATGGGAAATCCGCCGCGTCGCGCAGGTTCGCGATGCCGAGCGCGCGGTGCGCGCCTGCCCGCCCACGGCCGGCGTGATCGACCTGCAGTCCGACTACAGCGAGGCCGAGTTCGCGCAGCTGGAACAGGCGCTGCAGTACCTGCATATCACCTGGGTGGCGATCACCTCCGATGCGATGCTGGCCGACGAGCGCGTACGGCGGATGATCCGCGACTATTGCGTCGACTACGTGCGCCTGCCGTTCTCGATGCCGGAGTTGCTGTACACGCTGCGGCATGCGCGCGGCATGGCGTCGCTGCACGGCACGCGCCCGCAGGAAAGCGCGTCGCGCGGCACCATGATCGGCGAATGCGCGGCGATGAGGGCAATGTTCCGCTCGCTCGCCAAGGTGGCGCACAACGAGGCGCCGGTGTTTATCTCGGGCGAGTCCGGCACCGGCAAGGAGCTGGCCGCGCAGGCGATCCACGATGCCTCGAGCCGGCGCAAGGGCCCGTTCATCGCCATCAACTGCGGCGCCATTCCCTCGCACCTGGTCCAGTCAGAACTGTTCGGCTATGAAAAGGGCGCGTTCACCGGCGCCAACCAGCGCAAGATCGGCTGGATCGAACAGGCCCAGGGCGGCACGCTGTTTCTCGACGAAATCGGCGACCTGCCGCTCGAAAGCCAGGTGGCGCTGCTGCGCTTCCTGCAGCAGGGCACGATCACGCGGCTGGGCGGCCACCAGTCGATCCCGCTGAACCTGCGCATCATCTCGGCCACGCACGTGGACCTGGTGGCGGCACAGGGCGACGGGCGCTTCCGTTCGGACCTGTTTCACCGGCTGTGCGTGCTGACGCTGTCGATCCCGGCGCTGCGCGAGCGCGGCGAGGACATCCTGCTGCTGGCCAATGCGGTGCTGGCCGAGCACGGCCATGAGGCGCACCGGCGCATCCGCGGGTTCTCAGCTTGCGCGACGCAGGCGATGATGCAGTACGCCTGGCCGGGCAATGTGCGCGAACTGATCAACCGCGTGCGCCGCGCCATCGTGATGACCGACAACCGCAAGATCACAGCCGAAGACCTGCAACTGCACAACGGCGCCGAACTGCCGCGCAAGACCCTCGATGCGATCCGCGAAGAGGCCGAGCGCGAAGCGATCCGCACCGTGATGGCCAGCCACGGCTTTCACGTGGTGCCGGCCGCGCGCGAACTCAACGTGTCCCGCGTGACCCTGTACCGGCTCATGCACAAGCACAACATCCGTGTGGAGAGCCACGCCCCGGCGGGGGAATAGCTGACCAGGGCGGACAAGGGAACCGGGACATTGGTCGCGCGGCGCTTGCTCTACGGCCGGTCATTCGGCCATGACAGGCGCCAGCGGGAAAGGGGAACCGGCGACGTCCGCTCGCCGGTTCCGCCTTTCCCCGTGCCGGCCGGCACGTCAGCGCACTACCCGCGGGGGCCTGGTGGCCCACTTCCCGTCCGCGAATCCGCCCGCGAACCTGCCGCCGGTCGCCTGCGTGGGCACGGTGGCGAGGTTCATGCTGATCTTGCCGCGCGCCCGCCGCGGCGGCTCGCAAGCATCCTGCGCAGGCCACGGCACGATGTCGCGGCGGCGCTGGCCATCGCGAGCATGCCGCGCGGGCGGCGCCAGCGTTTCGCTGCCGGTCGTGTCCGGATCCAGCCGCAGTTCTCCCCAGGCCCAGCCGAAGCCACGCACATAGACGTCATGACTGACCGCGGCGTGGCTGTTCGCGTCGTCCGCGTCGGGGCGGTCGAACCACGCGTAGCTGGCGCCCGCCGCGCTGCCCGAGCCGATCGCCAGCGCCGTGGCGAGCATTGCAGCTTTCATGGTCGGCATCTCCCTGTGGAAAAAAAGTGCCCGCCGGGGGACGGAACACTAATCCGCGCGGTCACGCTGGCTCGCGTGCCCGCATGTTGTGTGGGCCCGTCATGCGCGCCGCTTGCCCGCATGCCGGCGGCAGGCCGGACTGGCCTGCGCCGGCCTGCGGATCGCCACGCAAGCCATGCCGTGCGCGCTGCGCGTGACTTGCTCGCGCGCGCGCGGATAGGGCAGCAGCGGCGCCGACACCAGGTCCATCTCTGATGGCGGCGGACCGGCCAGGCGGTATGCGCGCCGGCGCGCCGTCATGCGGGAAGGCGGGTGACGCATGTGGTGATCTCCAGCGCGCAACGACGGGTTTGACGGAACTGGCGCAGGCCTGCACTGTGCGCCTTGGGCAAGCCAGAGCGACAAGTGTGCCAAGGGGCGCAAACGCTTGTGCCACGCGGCTTTGCGAGACGGTTCGCAGTACCTGGTCGCCACTACGCGGCGGCGCTGGATCAATCGGTTTCGCCACTGCAACGCGTTGCGCTGGCGCCGTGGCGGCGCAGGCATGGCGCTGGCGTCCGCTGGCGCGCACTGGCCGGCGCTTTGCCGTGGGCGCGAGGCATGGCGCGACGGCCTCGCAGCCCGTTGCACGGTTGAAACCGGCCTTACATCAGTCATGCACGCGAGTAACCGCGGTGCATCGCGCCAGTAAGACAGGGCGGTGCGTGGTCACGCAGAAACGGGTACGCGCGGTGGCGCGGCCCGGGTGCAGTCAGCGGGGCTGGCCCGAAGTGCCAGAGGGATTGGTCGGGCTGGACGGTGCCGCGGCAGGCGCTGCCGAGGGCAGGGCGGCCGATGCGGTGCCGGAGATGGGCTTGGGTCCGGGCTGGCTGCGCTCGCAGCCGGCGCAGCCGAGCACGGCGATGAATGCCAGCACGGCCGCCGGGCGTGCGCGGAGGTTGCAGGTCACGGGTGCCTCCTTGCGCCGGCGCGCGGGCAACGGATGCGCCGGCAGGTATGCCTGGTCTTACTGTAGCAGGTCGCCTGCCGCGCGCCGCGCCAGGCCCGCCTTGGGCAAGCGGCGCAATGCGCAGTATGATGAACGCAGCGCCCGCCGCGCGGGCAGGCGCAATCCATCCGCGGTCCCCGCGCCGGATCGCGCCAGCACCAGGCCGTGACTGACAAGACCGAACCTTCCTCTTCGACCGCCGCCGAAGGCGTGCCGCCGCCGCGCCGGCACCGCCCGCACTGGCTGCCCGACCGCCACACCGGTGCGCGCACGCTGCGCGTCGTGGGCGCCGCGATCACCTCGTGGTTCGCGCACCGCGCCGCCAGCAAGGGTGCTGCGCTGTCCTTCTACATGCTGTTCTCGCTGGCGCCGATCCTGGTGCTGGTGATCTCGATCGCCGGCCTGTTCTTCGGCGCCGAGGCGGCGCGCGGCGAGATCTTCGCGCAGCTCGAAGGGCTGGTCGGCGACCAGGGCGCCGCCGCCATCGAGGGCATCCTGGCTGCGACGCACCGCGCCGGCGGCAGCGGCATGGCCGCGCTGATCGCGACCGGCATCCTGTTCGTCGGCGCCACCAGCGCCTTTGCCGAACTCAAAAGCAGCTTGGACGACATCTGGCACGTGCCGGTGCCCGACACCGCCGGCTGGCGCCAGTTGCTGCGCACGCGCCTGCTGTCGTTCAGCCTGGTGCTGGTGCTGGCCTTCATGCTGCTGGTGTCGCTGATCGTCAATGCGGGGCTGGCGGTGGTCGAGCGCATCTGGGGCCAGCTGTGGACGCAGTCGTGGTTTGCGCCGGTGGCCGAAATCATCTCCTCGCTGTTTTCGTTCGCGGTGGTGACCGCGCTGTTCGCCGTGATCTTCAAGATGCTGCCCAATGCGCGCATTGCCTGGCGCGACGTCACCATGGGCGCGGTCATCACCGCGCTGCTGTTCTCGATCGGCAAGCGGCTGATCGGGCTGTACCTGGGCAACAGCGCCGTGGCCTCGTCCTATGGTGCCGCCGGCTCGGTGGTGGCGCTGATGCTGTGGGTGTATTACTCGGCACAGATCTTCTTCTTTGGCGCGGAGCTGACGCGCCAGTACGCGCTGCAGTTCGGCAGCCTGCGCGGCAAGCCGGCGGACAAGCTGGCCGAGTAGCGGCAGCGCGCGCAGCGGAAAGGCGGAGGGTGCGGGCCCGGCCAGCGACAACGCAAATCCCGTAGCGGCGCCCAAACCGGTAAAATAACGCCCCATTCCCTTCGCGTGCCCGCCGGGCCCGGCCCTGCGGCCGCCCGCGGCGCTGCCGGCCCTGGTTCCGGCCACCGCCGGGCCATCCCAATATTTCCCAGTCTGATTCCGCTGCCGTGAGCTCGCTCGTTCCTGAAATTGCGCGTCGTCGCACCTTCGCCATCATCTCCCACCCCGACGCGGGCAAGACCACCCTGACCGAAAAGCTGCTGTGGTTCGGCGGCGCGATCCAGGTCGCGGGCGAAGTGCGGGCGCGCAAGGCCGACCGCCATGCCACCTCGGACTGGATGGAGCTGGAAAAGCAGCGCGGCATTTCGGTGACGTCGTCGGTGATGCAGTTCCCGTACCGCCGCGACAGCGCGGACGGCAAGGCGCAGGAGAACATCGTCAACCTGCTCGACACCCCGGGCCACGAGGACTTCTCCGAAGACACCTACCGCACGCTGACGGCGGTGGACTCGGCGGTGATGGTGATCGACTCGGTCAACGGCGTGGAAGCGCAGACCATCAAGCTGCTGAACGTCTGCCGGCTGCGCGACACCCCCATCCTGACCTTCATCAACAAGCTCGATCGCGAGGGCCGCTCGCCGATCGAGCTGCTCGATGAAATCGAGGACGTGCTGCAGATCCAGTGCGCGCCGATGACCTGGCCGATCGGCATGGGCAAGGCCTTCCGCGGCGTGTACCACCTGATCGACGACAAGGTGCAGCTGTTCGACCCGCATGGCGACAAGGGCACGGCAGCGATCCTCGACGGCCTGGACAATCCGGAGCTGGACCGCATCCTCGGCAGCCAGGCCGAAGAGCTGCGCATCGAAATCGAACTGGTGCGCGGCGCCTCGCACACCTTCGACAAGGAGGCCTTCCTCAACGGCAAGCAGACGCCGGTGTATTTCGGCTCGGCCATCAACAACTTCGGCGTGCAGTCGCTGCTGGATGCGCTGTGCGAGCTGTCGCCGCCGCCGCTGGCGCGCAATACGGATTCGCGCGTGGTCGAGCCGCAGGAGCCCAAGTTCACCGGCTTCGTGTTCAAGATCCAGGCCAATATGGATCCGCGCCACCGCGACCGCATTGCCTTCGTGCGGGTGTGCTCGGGCCGCTTCGAGCGCGGCATGAAGCTGCTGCACGTGTCGGCGGGCAAGACCGTGGCGATCAACAACGCCATCACTTTCATGGCGCAGGACCGCAACACCACCGAAGAGGCCTACGCCGGCGACATCATCGGCGTGCCCAACCACGGCACCATTCGCCTGGGCGATGTCTTCACCGAGGGCGAGCCGCTCAAGTTCACCGGCATCCCGTCGTTCGCGCCGGAGTTCTTCCGCCGCGCGCGCCTGAACAACCCGCTCAAGGTCAAGCAGCTGCAGAAGGGCCTGCAGCAGCTGGCGGAAGAGGGCGCCACGCAGATGTTCCGCCCGCTGGCCTCCAACGACCTGGTGCTGGGGGCGGTGGGTATCCTGCAGTTCGACGTGGTGGCGCACCGGCTGGAGCATGAGTACGGCGTCGATGCCATCTTCGAGTCGCATGAATGCGCCACCGCGCGCTGGCTCAAGGGCACGCCGGCCGAGATCGAGAAGCTGATCGCCAAGGCCGGGCACAACGTGGCGCTGGACGGTGCCGGCGACCATGTCTACCTGGCGCCGAGCATGGTCAACCTGCGGCTGACGCAGGAGCGGTTCCCGGAGCTGCAGTTCCTGGAGACACGCGAGATCGTCTGATCATCGCGCTCATGCAAAGCAAAACGGCTCGCCATGGCGAGCCGTTTTGCTGTTCTGGGGGTTTGCCTGGCGCTTTTACAGCCAATCAATACGCCAGCGACGCCTGGATATAGAAGGTCCGCGGCATGCCCACATACTTGCCGGCATTGTTGTCGGTCGAGCGCGTGAAATAGCGCTTGTCGAGTACGTTCTTCACGCCCACCGCCAGTTTCAGGTTCTGCGCCGCCTTGCCGAAGTCATAGCCCACGCGCAGGTTCATCAGCGCATAGCCCGGGATATCGCCCAGCGCGCCGTTGGCGCTTTCCGCGGTCTGGTAGGTGGTCGAATTGCTCGGGTCGCCCGGCGAATGCTGCTTGGACTGCGCAAAGCCGTCGAGGTTGAAAGACCAGCGGTTGCGCGCGTAGCGCATGCCGACCGTGGCCACATGGCGCGAATAGAACGGCAGGTCGCGCCCGGCGAAGTTGCCCTGGTTGTAGGTGGCTTCGGTGTAGGTGTAGGTGGCGTAGGCCGACAGGCCCATCAGCGACTTGTCGAGTGCGCCGAAATCATAGCGCAGCGACGATTCCACGCCGCGATGGGTGGTGGCGCCGAGGTTGGTCCATGCCTCCGGCGAACCGCCGGTGGCGCCACGCAACTGCAGTTCGTCGTCGAAGTCGATGTTGAACAGCGTCAGCTCGCCACCCCAGCCATTGGCGTTGAAGTGCGTGCCGATCTCATAGGTCTTGGCCTTTTCCGGCGTCAGCCCATTGGTGGTCTGCGCGATCTGGAAATACTGCAACGGACCGAACGACACGCCGGCGTTGGCGAACAGCTTCCACTGGTCGCTGACGTGGTACATCACCGCCAGCGATGGCAGCGGCTCGTTGGAAGACACGTCGCGGCGCACACCACTGAAGTTGTCGGTGACGTACGAGCGGATAAACTCATAGCGCAGCCCGGGCGTGATGGTCCAGTTGCCGACGTTGATAGTGTCGTCGATATAGACCGCGTTGGCGGTTGTGCCGCCGGTGCGCCACTGGTAGACCGGCGAGGGCAGGGTGGTGGGATCGAGCGAGCCGGGCGGGTAGAAGGCCGTGCGCGCGGCCTGCTCGTCGCTGGCTTCGCGCAGGAAGCGGTAGCCGACGCTGACTTCATGACTCATGCTGTCGCCGCGAAACAGCTGCGAGTAGCGCGGCTCGATCGCGAATGTATGGTAGTTGCGTGGCGCCGCGGTCAAGCGCAACGGCCGGGGATCGGCGTTGCTCCGGACGTCTTCCTGCTCGATATTGCTGCCGCGGAAGCTGTCGGTGTAGTACGTCAGCACCTCGAACTTGCGGTCGGCGTCGTTGTGGCTGTACTTCAGGCTGAAGTCGTGGCGCCGCCCGCTGAAGTTGTCGTAGGGGCGCACCGACTGGAACGGGTCGGCCGCGTACTGCGCTGTTGTCAGGCCACCTGGCATGCCGGCCGTACCTTCGTAGTAGTGGAACGCGGCGCTCAGCGAGTCGGTCTTCGAGATCCGGTACGCGCCCTTGAGCAGCAGGTCGTCGATATTGACGTGGTCGTTGCTCGCGCGATAGCCGTTGCCGTGGATGCCCGAGTACAGCAGCGCGCCGCCCAGCCCCTGCGCATTGGTGCCGCCGATGAACGCGGTGGGGTTGGTCTTGACGTTGCCGCCGTGGCTGTAGATGTCGGTCGAGACCGAGGCATCGGCGGCGAAGGTCGTGGGGATCGGGCGCGTCACGAAGTTGATGATGCCGCCCACGTTCTGCGGGCCGTAGCGCACCGAGCCCGCGCCGCGCACCACGTCGATGGTCTCGAGGTTGCCCAGCGACAGCGGCGCCATCGACAGCTGCGGCTGGCCGTAGGGCGCCACTGCCAGCGGGACGCCGTCCATCAGGATGGTCGAGCGCGGCGACAGCCGCGAGGCCAGCCCGCGCACGCCCACGTTCAGCGAGACATCGCTGCCGCCGGTGCCGTTGTTCTCCTGAACCTGTACGCCCGGGATGCGGCGCAGCACTTCACGCACATTGTTGGCGCCGGCTTCGGCGAAGGTCTCGCGGTCGACGATGGTACGCGCGCCCGGATGTTCCAGCACCTTGGCCTCGTTGGCGTTTTCCAGCCAGTTGCCAACCACGGTGACCGTGTTCAGCGTGGCTTCGGCACTGGCGGCGGCAGGGATGACGGGCGTTGCGGAAGCCGGTTCGGCGGCGCGGGCCGGCATGGCGGCAAACTGGGCAAACAGCAGGGCGGCGCCGATGGCACCCCCGGTCAGGCGGAAAGCGGGCTGCAAGGTGAGGTTCCTGGGGAGAGCGGCGCGTCCCGCTGCGCCGGAAGCGGTGGTCCGGACGGTCGCGCCAATGGGCGGCAATTATAAATGCGAGTGATTCTCAAAAGCGAGAAGCGTGGCGTCGCGCCGCTGGCACGTGTCGCGTCTCTGCATCATTGTGCTGACAACGAGTCAATATTCGCGCTTTATTCGGCACATTTAATAAACTCCGTGTGCAGGCGTGGGCATCTGCATGCAGCAATTAAGCGCACGCTTTAGAATCTGCCCTTTGCGCATGGCGCACCCGCTTCCCCTGCGCAAACTCCGCTCCCTTCCTGCCCCAATCCATGTCTTCCCCTGCCACCGTTCCGGCCGCCGAGCCGGACAGCGTCTTCCGTGATTCCGTCTTTCGCCGCTACTGGTTCGCGCGGCTCTGCACCACCATCGGCTACCAGATCTTTACCGTGGCGGTGGGCTGGCAGATGTACGACCTGACGCGCGACCCGCTGATGCTGGGCATGGTCGGGCTGGTGCAGTTCCTGCCGTCGGTGGCGCTGATCCTGATGTCGGGCCACGTGGCGGACCGCTTCGACCGGCGCCGCATCGTCCGTACCTGCCAGTCGCTGGAGGCGCTGCTGGCCGCCGGCATGGCCGCCGCCAGCCTGGGCGGCTGGATCGACAGCCACCACATCTTTGTCTTCGTCGCGCTGATCGGCGCCACGCGCGCGTTCGAGAACCCGACGCTGCAGGCCTTGCTGCCCAGCGTGGTCACGCCGCGCCAGCTGCCGCGCGCGGTGGCCCTGGCCAGCTCGGCGGGGCAGGCCGCCATCATCATCGGCCCGGCCATCGGCGGCTTCGCCTATGTGGCCGGCCCGGGGGTGGTGTACACGCTGAGCGCGACGCTGTTTGCGATCGCCGCGCTGCTGGTGGGCGGCATCACGCTGCGCCAGGCGGCGCAGCGGCTGACCGCGCCGGTCAGCGTGCGCACCGTCTTTGCCGGTTTCGCCTATATCCGCAGCCGCCCGGTGCTGCTGGGCGCGATTTCGCTGGACATGGTCGCGGTGTTGCTGGGCGGCGCCGCGGCGCTGTTGCCGATCTACGCGCGCGACATCCTGCATACCGGGCCGTGGGGGCTGGGACTGCTGCGCTCGTCTCCGGCCATCGGCGCGTTGGCGATGGCGCTGTGGCTGGCGCGCCATCCGCTGAACCGGCGCGCCGGACGCGTGATGTTCGCCGCGGTGGCGGTGTTCGGCGTCGCCACGGTGGTGTTCGGGGTCTCGACCTGGTTGCCGCTGTCGATGGCGGCGCTGGTGGTGCTGGGCGCTTCGGACATGATCAGCGTGGTGGTGCGCTCCACGCTGGTCCAGCTCGATACGCCCGACGATATGCGCGGGCGCGTCGGCGCCGTCAATTCGGTGTTCATCGGCGCTTCCAACCAGCTGGGCGAGTTCGAGTCCGGCGTCACCGCCGCGCTGTTCGGCCCGGTGGGCGCGGTGGTCCTGGGCGGGGTCGGGACGCTGCTGGTGGTAGCCGTGTGGATGCGCTTGTTCCCGGCGCTGGCGGCGCGCGACAAGCTGCATGAACATCCTGCCTGAACGGCCGCATGGCGCGTACGGGCCTGCATGGCGATGCCCGGAGCGTACCCGTTTCTGCGTGCGCGGCGGCAGCGCTGACGGCGGTATAGTGATGCCTCGCGCGCCAACTTTCGTCGCTGAAAGTCGCGCCGCTCTTCACCGCCCGCATCCCGCCACGCCTTGCGCCATATGACCTTGCCGACCGATCCGCTCCGGCGCCACGCGGTGTTCGCCG
Organism: Cupriavidus sp. WGlv3; assembly: GCF_023952475.1. Classification (GTDB taxonomy): domain Bacteria; phylum Pseudomonadota; class Gammaproteobacteria; order Burkholderiales; family Burkholderiaceae; genus Cupriavidus; species Cupriavidus phytorum. The sequence continues at coordinate 16,540 of NZ_JALHRX010000026.1, read as the reverse complement.
CGCTCAGCGGCTCGCGCGCTTCGCTGGAACGCGCCGCGGCGCTGGGCGATGGCCTGGGCGTGGCGCTGTGGCGCAACCGGAACGACAGCACCGGCTATGCCCGGCCCGGCCACCACACCATGTCGGTCTACCTGCAGGGTGGGCACGCCACGTACCGGCGCGACCAGCCCGGCAACAAGGGCGCCCCGGGCAGGCTGTGCCTGTTGCCGGCCGACCATGAGTCGCGCTGGCACGTCGGCGGCCCGCAGCGCTTCCTGCATCTGTATTTCCGCCCCGAAACCCTGGCCTGGCACTGCGTGCGCCTGCTCGACCGCGAACCGCGCTCGGTGGCCTTGCGCGACCTGACCTTTGCCGACGATCCGCGCCTGCATGGCCTGAGCCAGCGGCTTGCCGCGCTCGACTGGCAGTTGCCGGAAGCGCGCATGGCCGGCAATGCGCTGGCGCACGAGGCACTCAGCCACCTGGTGCTGACCCACGCCGGCCGCGCCGCCCCGACCGAATGGCGCGGCGGCTTGTCCGCGCAGGCACGGCGGACCGTGCGCGACTGGATCGAAAGCCATCCCGAAAGCAACCCGACGCTGGGCGAACTGGCGTCGCTGGCAGGCCTGTCGGAATTCCACTTCGCGCGCATGTTCCGGGTGTCGTTCGGCATGCCGCCGCATGCGTGGGTGCTGCAAAGCCGCCTGGAGCGGGCACAACGGCTGCTGGCCGATCCGCGCCGCCCGCTGCATGAAGTGGCCGCCCGCGCCGGGTTTGCCTCCGCCAGCCACCTGAGCCGCCGTTTCCAGGCCGCATTCGGCGTGACGCCTGGCGTCTGGCGCGCGGGCGCTTAGCCCTTACGCGCTTGCGGCCGGCCCGGCGCCAGCCGTTGCGGCGCAAGGCCTGGCGCCGATACCCCACGAATCCGGTCCCAACTCCGTGGAACCCGCTTCCGCTTCGCTTGTCCCCTTCTATGTGTCGTGTTTCCGGCTTTGTCGGTGATCGTCTGACATCGTGCATTCAATGTGCATTAATTTGTCAAACGTGAACCTCCGCCCAGCGTTCCGGCAAGTCTGTCCGAACATCGCCACGGCACGCAGAAACGGGTACGCATCGCCGCCCCAGGCCAGCACCGTCGACAACCCTGACAACAACCGCAAACGGAGCCGCTCCCATGGATCTCAACTTCATCGATGCCGACCAGCTTGAGGCGGGCTGGTCCTACCTGGTCCGCTTCGGCATCAACCAGGGCATGAACTGCCTGGCGGCCATCCTGATCCTGCTGATCGGCTGGTGGCTGTCGGGCCGCGTCGGCACCGCGGCGCGTGCTGCGCTGGGCCGCACCCATGTCGATGCCACCATGCGTCCGCTGCTGGCCAACGCGCTGCAGTGGATGGTGCGCGTGCTGACCATCGTGCTGGTGCTGTCGCAGTTCGGCGTGCAGACCGCCAGCATCATCGCCATGCTGGGCGCCGCAGGCCTGGCGATCGGTCTGGCGCTGCAGGGCACGCTGCAGAACATTGCCGCCGGCATCATGCTGGTGCTGCTGCGCCCGTTCCGCGTGGGCCAGTACATCGACGCGCAGGGCGTGGCCGGCACCGTGCGCGAAACCGGGCTTTTCATGACCGAGCTGACTACCTTCGATGGCGTCTGCCTGCGCGTGCCCAACGGCAAGCTGTGGGGCAGCGCCATCACCAACTACAGCGAGAACGCGACGCGGCGCGCCGACATCGAGGCCACGGTGACCTTCGACAGCGACGTGCAGCGCAGCCTGGAAGCGCTGCGCGCGATGCTGGCGCGCGAGCCGCGGCTGCTGGCCGAACCCGCCCCCGAAACCATGGTGGTCAACTACACGCAGCAGGGCATTACGCTGAACGTGCGCTACTGGACCTCGAACGACAATTACTGGAACGTGCGCTTCGCCTTCTACGAGCGCATCAAGCAGGTGCTCGAGCAAGCCGGCAGCAAGCTGGCGGTGCCGATCCAGGAGCTGCACGTGCCGGGCGCGTCGTCGGTGCCCGGCGTGGTGAAGGTGGCCGACAGCGCGCCGTCGGCTGCGCCGCGGCCGGCCGCGCCGTCGACGCACCAGCCGCCGCGCCAGCCCGCGCGCCAACCGGGCTAGCCGCGCGCGTCCTGCGCCTCGCCCTCGTCCGAGAACAGCGTGCAGGCACCACTTTCTGCCGTGCTGACCTGGCGGCGGAAGGTCGCGAACAGGTCGCGGCCGACGCCATGGCGATTGGCGCTCAGGTCCGGGCGCGCCGGCGTGCGCGCCTGCCATTCGTCGTCGGGCACCAGCACGTCGAGGGTGCCCGCGGTCGCGTCGACGCGCATCATGTCGCCGCTGCGCACGCGCGCGATTGCGCCACCGCGCAGCGCTTCCGGGCAGACGTGGATGGCGGCCGGGACCTTGCCCGATGCGCCCGACATGCGTCCGTCGGTCACCAGTGCCACATGGAAGCCGCGGTCCTGCAGCACCGTCAGCGTGGGCGTGAGCTTGTGCAGCTCCGGCATGCCGCACGAGGCGGGGCCCTGCCACGGCAGCACCGCAATGAAGTCGCGCTCCAGCTCGCCGCGCTTGAAGGCGTGCAGCACATCGTCCTGATGCTCGAACACGATCGCCGGTGCCTGCACCACCTGGTGCTCGGGCTTGACCGCCGAGGTCTTGATCACCGCGCGGCCCAGCTTGCCGTCGAGCAGCTTGATGCCGCCGTCCGGGGCAAAGGGCGCGTCGGCGGCGCGCACGATGCTGTCGTCGAGCGGCGCGGCCGGGCCATCGATCCACGTCAGCTTGCCGTCGCGCAGCACCGGCTCGCGCGTGTAGTCCTGCAGGCCCTGGCCGACGATGGTGGTGACGTCGTCGTGCAGCAGGCCGAGTGCGAGCAGGCCGCGGATCACCACTGCAAGTCCGCCGGCGGCCTGGAACTGATTCACGTCGGCCTTGCCGTTCGGGTACACGCGCGCCAGCAGCGGCACCACCGCCGACAGCTCGTCGAAATCGTCCCAGCTCAGCACGATGCCGGCCACGCGCGCCATCGCGATCAGGTGCAGCGTATGGTTGGTGGAGCCGCCGGTGGACAGCAGCCCGACGATGCCGTTGACGAAGGCGCGCTCGTCCAGCACCTCGGCCACCGGCGTATAGCGCTCGCCGCCGTGCACCAGCTTCAGCGCCTGGCGTGCGGCCTCGCGCGTGAGCGCTTCGCGCAGCTGCGTGTTGGGATTGACGAAGGCCGTTCCAGGAAGATGCAGGCCCATCATTTCCATCAGCATCTGGTTGGAATTGGCGGTGCCGTAGAAGGTGCAGGTGCCGGGGCCGTGGTAGGAACGGGTTTCGGCCTCGAGCAGCTCCTTGCGGCCGATCTTGCCTTCGGCGTAGAGCTGCCGCGTATGCGCCTTCTCGTCGTTGCTGATGCCGGTGGTCATCGGCCCGCCCGGCACGAACACCGCGGGCAGGTGGCCGAAGGACAGCGCGCCCATCACCAGGCCGGGCACGATCTTGTCGCACACGCCCAGGTACAGCGCCGCATCGAACATCTGGTGCGACAGCGCCACCGCCGTGGCCAGCGCGATCACGTCGCGCGAGAACAGCGACAGGTCCATGCCGTCCTGGCCCTGCGTGACGCCGTCGCACATCGCCGGCGTGCCGCCGGCAAACTGCGCGGTGCCGCCGGCGTCGAGCGCGGCTTCCTTGAGCCATTGCGGGAAGGCGGCCAGCGGCTGGTGCGCGGACAGCATGTCGTTGTAGGCCGAGACGATGGCCAGGTTGGGCCGCTCGTCGGCCTTCAGCCGGATCTTGGCGGCGTCCGGCATGGCGGCCACCGCGTGGGCGAGGTTGGTACAGGAAAGCTGCGCGCGTTCGACCTTGTGCCCGGCCATGGCGCGGGTGCGGTCAAGATACGCCTGGCGCGAGGCGGTGCTGCGGGAGACGATGCGGGCGGTGACCCGCTCGAGCACTGGATGACGTGGCATGGGGTTCTCCTGCGGGGGAGCTTTCAGCCTAGCGCACTTTGCCGGGCCCTGCACGGCAGAGGCCTGCTGGTCGGCAGGCGGTAGTCAACGCGAACCACGCAGAAATGGGTACGCTTGCCTCGCCAAGCCGTAGCGACTCACGTAAACTGGCCGCTACCCGGCCGGCCATCGCGCGCCGGCCGCGACAACTCGAATCCTCAAAGGAGCGCAGGGTGAGCATGCCTGATTTCGACATGGTGCTGTTTGGCGGCACCGGCGACCTGGCGCGGCGCAAGCTGCTGCCGTCCCTGTTCGATGCGCACCACGCGGGGCTGCTGCATCCGGCCGCACGCATCCTCGCCACCGGCAGCCAGCCGATGTCGAGCGCGGACTACATCGCCTCGCTGGAACAGAGCGTGCGTCCCGCGCTGGCCCATGCGCCGCCCGAGTCATGGGACAGGTTCTGCGCACGCATCGTCTACGTGCAGGCCGATGCACGCGTGCCGGCGCACTTCGATGCGCTCGCCGAGCAGCTGCTGTCGCGCAAGCCCGAGGTGGTGGTGTGCTATCTGGCCACCGCGCCGCACCTGTTCGTGTCGATCTGCGAGCAGCTGGCTCGCACCGGCCTGAACACGCGCCACGCGCCCAATGTGCGCATCGTGCTGGAAAAGCCGCTGGGCCATGACCTGGAATCGAACGAGGCGATCAACTCGGCGGTGGCAAAATTCTTTGCCGAAGAGCAGATCTACCGCATCGACCATTACCTGGGCAAGGAGTCGGTGCAGAACCTGATGGCGATCCGCTTCGGCAACGCGCTGTTCGAGCCGCTGTGGCGCCGCGAGTGGGTGCAGGACGTGCAGATCACCATCGCCGAAGAACTGGGCGTGGAAACGCGCGGCGATTTCTACGACCGCACCGGCGCGCTGCGCGACATGGTGCAGAACCACCTGCTGCAGCTGCTGTGCATGGTGGCGATGGAGCCCCCGGCCAGCCTCAGCGAAGACGCCATCCGCGACGAGAAGATCAAGATCCTGAAGGCGCTCAGGCCGATCACGCCGCAGGACGTGGCCGAGAAGACCGTGCGCGGCCAGTACCGCTCCGGCGCGATCGGCGGCAAGCCGGTGCCGGGCTACCTGGAGGAAGAGGGCATCGCGGCGGACAGCCGTACCGAGACCTTTGTCGCGATCAAGGCCGAGATCGCCAACTGGCGCTGGGAAGGCGTGCCGTTCTACCTGCGCACCGGCAAGCGCATGCAGTCGCGCGTGGCCGAGATCGTGATCCACTTCCGCGACGTGCCGCACGCGATCTTCCCGCGGCCGCTGACGCAGTCGCCGCAGAACCGGCTGGTGATCCAGCTGCAGCCCGAGGAAAGCATCCGCCTGTACTGCCTGGTCAAGCAGCCCGGCGATACGCTGGAGCTGACGCCCACCTCGCTCGACCTGGACTTCGCCAACTCGTTCAAGGTGCGCCGCGCCGGCGCCTATGAACGGCTGCTGCTGGACGTGATCCGCGGCCGGCTGGGCCTGTTCGTGCGCCGCGACGAGCAGGTGCAGGCGTGGCGCTGGGTCGAGCCCATCATCGACACCTGGGAAGCCAGCACCGTCCCGCCCAAGCCCTATACCGCCGGCACCTGGGGGCCGGCGGCGTCGTCGGCGCTGATGTCGCGCGACGGCGGCCTGTGGCACGAAGAAGCCTGAGCCATCGGCTCGCCCCACTGCAAAGGAAGCCGCCATGCGCCTGTTTGAACATCCCACGCCGATGGACCAGGCCGAGGCCCTGGCGATCTCGATCGGCAATGCGCTCGAGCTCGCCGTGCGGGTCAAGGGCTGGGCGGTGCTGGCGGTCTCGGGCGGGCGCTCGCCGGTGGCGATGTTCGAGCGGCTGCGCCACCGGCATGTGCGCTGGGACGCGGTGACCGTCACGCTGGTCGACGAACGCGTGGTGCCGCCCGACCACGCCGACAGCAACGCCGCACTGGTGCGCGCCCACCTGCTGCGCGAGGCCGCGGCCACTGCGGCCTTCGTGCCGCTGATCGCCGATGGGCGGGACGCCGCCGCCCCCGCGCAGGCAGTGGCGCGCGCCAACGCCGCGTTCCGCCAGCCCGACGTGGTGGTGCTCGGCATGGGCGAGGACGGCCACACTGCCTCGCTGTTCCCCGATGCGCCCGAACTGCAGAGCGCGCTGAGCGAGCCGCAGCCGGGCTACGCCATTACCCATCCGTCGGTGGCGCCGCATGCGCGTATCACGCTGAACCTGGCCGCGCTGCTGGCCGCCGAACGCGTGTTCCTGTCCGTCTCCGGCGCGGCCAAAGCCGCGGTGCTGGAGCGCGCGCTGCAGGGCCCGACGCCGTCGTTGCCGGTGAGCCTGGTGCTGTCGCGACACCGGCACGGGTTTGACGTGTTCAGGACCTGAGCGCCGCCGCTTGTCCCATTTTTCCGCGAGGAACGAGATCCGCTGCCATGGCCACTACCGCATCCTTCTCCGCTGACTTCCCGCGCCTGCTCGGCGATGTAGGCGGCACCAACGTGCGCTTTGCGCTGGAGACCGCGCCCATGCGGATCGGGCCGGTGACGGCGCTGAAAGTGGCGGATTTCCCGTCGCTGGAGGCCGCGCTGCGCCAGTACCTCGACGGCCTCGCCGGCGCGGGCCAGCCCACGCCGCGCCACGCCGCGATCGGCCTGGCCAATCCGGTGACCGGCGACCAGGTCCGGCTGACCAACCACAACTGGACTTTCTCGATCGACGGCATGCGGCGCGCGCTGGGGTTGCAGACACTGGTGGCGATCAACGACTTCACCGCGCTGGCGCTGGCGCTGCCGCACCTGCCCGCTAACGGCCTGGCGCAGGTGCGCGCCGGCACCGCGGTGCCGACCGCGCCGCTGGCGCTGGTCGGGCCCGGCACCGGCCTGGGCGTTTCCGGACTGGTGCCGGCACCGGGCGCGCAGGCCGTGGCGCTGGCCGGCGAAGGCGGACATATCGAGCTGATGCCGGACACCGACGACGAATGGATCGCGTGGCGCGCGGCCCATCGCAATGTCGGCCGGGTCTCGGCCGAGCGGCTCCTGAGCGGCAGCGGCCTGTCGCATATCCATGCCGCGCTGGCCGCAGAAACGGGTACGCTTTTGCTCGCGCCATTGCAGCCGGCGCAGGTCACCGCGGGCGCGTTCGAGCGCAACGACCCGCTGTGCCAGCGCGCCATGGCGGTGTTCTTCGGGCTGCTGGGCTCGGTCGCGGCCGATATCGCGCTGGTGATCGGTGCGCGCGGCGGGGTTTATCTGGGCGGCGGCATCCTGCCGCGCTTCGTGCCGGCGCTGCGGGACTCGGCGTTCGCCGAGCGCTTTGTCGCCAAGGGCCGCATGCGCGGCTGGCTCGAGGCGGTGCCGGTCCAGGTCATTACCGCCAGCCATCCGGCGTTGGCAGGGCTGGCGCAGGCGCTGGCCGAACGCCTTGGCGGCGCGGGCGGGAACGGTTAGCCATGCGCGTACTGCTGGTCGAAGACGACGCCATGATCGGCGAGAGCGTCAAGCTGGCGCTGCGCCAGGAAGGCTTTGCCGTCGACTGGGTGCGCGACGGCGATGCGGGCCTGGCCGCGGCCAGCACCGCGGCGGACGGGCAGGCTTGCTACGACCTGATCCTGCTCGACCTGGGGCTGCCGCGCCTCCCCGGCCTGGAGGTGCTGCGCGCGCTGCGGGCGCGCGGCGTGCCCACGCCGGTGCTGATCCTGACCGCGCGCGACGCCGTCGCCGACCGTGTCGCCGGGCTCAATGCCGGTGCCGATGATTACCTGGTCAAGCCCTTCGACCTGCAGGAGCTGGCCGCGCGCATGCACGCGCTGGCACGCCGCGCCGCCGGGCGCGCCGAACCGCTGGTCAGCTATGGCGATATCGTGCTCAACCCCGCCACGCGCGAAGCCACCTGCCGCGGCGAACCGGTGCGGCTGTCGGCGCGCGAGTTTGCGCTGCTGTCCGCGCTGATGGCGCGCCCGGGCAAGGTGTGGTCGGTGCCGCAACTGCAGGAGCGGCTCTATGGCTGGGACGACGAGGTCGGCAGCAATACCGTCGAGGTCTACATCCACGCGCTGCGCAAGAAGTTCGGCGCGGCGCTGATCCGCAATATCCGCGGCGTGGGCTATGTAGTGCCGCGCCTGGACAGCGAAGCGGCGGCGGATGGCGACGGGGAGGGCGGCTGATGCGCTCGATCCAGCGAACGCTGCTGGGGTGGCTCGCGGCCGGCCTGGTAGTCGGCATCGCCATCGCCACCGCGCTGATCTACGGGCAGGCGCGGCAGGAAGCCAACGCCCTGTTCGACTACCAGATGAAGCAGATGGCGGCGGCGCTGCCGAGCCAGTTCTCCAACCCGTTGGCGCCGCCCTTCGTCGGCGCGCCCGGCGATCTGGCCCATGCCAACGAGGATGTGGTGATCCATATCTGGGATGGCTCCGGACGCAGCCTCTATTTGTCGCACTCGCACCCGGCACTGCCCGCGCGCGCCGAACTCGGGTTCTCGAACGTGACCACGCAGCAGGGCGAATGGCGCCTGTACAGCATGCAGCTGGGGCCCGCCGTGGTGCAGATCGCGCAGCCGATGAGCGCGCGCCGCACGCTGGCCGCGCGCATGGCGCTGCGCACCGTGGCGCCGCTGCTGTTGTTGCTGCCGCTGCTGGGCTGGCTGGTGTGGATGGCGGTGGGCCGCGGCCTGCGGCCGCTGCGCGAGATTGCCACCGAGGTGCGCGCGCGCGACGCCAACACGCTGGCGCCGCTGGCGGTACGCCCGATGCCCGACGAGATCGCGCCGCTGAGCGCGGCGCTGAACCAGCTGCTGGCGCGGCTCTCGCATGCCATCGACACCCAGCGCGCCTTCGTCGCCGATGCCGCGCACGCGCTGCGCACGCCGCTGACCGCGCTGCAGCTGCAGGCACAATTGGTCGAACGTGCCGACGACGGCGCCGCGCGCGACGAAGCCATCGCCAAGCTGCGCCAGGGGCTGGAGCGGCTGACCCACCTGGTCACGCAGCTGCTGACGCTGGCGCGGCAGGAACCCGGCGCGGCCGTGCCCCCGCACGAACCGGTGGAAATGCATCAGCTGGCCGCAGCCGTGGTCGCCGAGATGGCACAGGCCGCGCTCGATCGCGACATCGACCTGGGACTGGACGGCAGCGCCGACGCCACCCCCACCGTGGTACGCGGCGACGCCGATGCGTTGCGCATCCTGCTGACCAACCTGCTGGACAACGCGCTCGCATACATCCCCGCCGGCGGCCGCATCGACGTGGCGGCGCGGCGCGGTGCCGACGGCCGTAGCGTGGAACTGGTGGTCAGCGACAACGGACCGGGCATCCCCGCCGAGGAGCGCGCGCGCGTGTTCGACCGCTTCTATCGCGTCGCCGATGCGCCGACCGGCGGCAGCGGCCTGGGCCTCGCCATCGTCGCCGAGATCGCGCAGTCGCATCGCGCGCGGGTAGTGCTGGAGGATGCCGGGCCGGGATTGCGGGTCAGGGTGGTGTTTCCGGCTTAGCCTGCGCCGGCAAACAGTGCCGCCCGCCCGTTGCGCAACTGGCTGAAGCGGGAGCGCAAATCCAGTTTGTCTTCTGCTCTGCGCAAGCTTACCGAAGGCGACAGCCCATCGATCGACACGCAGAAACGGGTACGCTTTGCGTCCGCAGGGCGGGAATGCGACGCGATTGCGCGCACTGATTCGCAGCCAAATCAAGCGCTATCGCGGGCCCGACGGCGCCGCGGCATGGCTTTGACTGGCCCCGCCGCGGCACGCAGAATCGGGTACGCTTTTGCCGCGCAAGCCCTCTGGCGCCACGCCGGCGCGACGCCATTGCGTATCATGCGAGTTCCTCCCCTCACTGGTGCAACGACAGCATGCGCGCGATCGGCAACTTCCTCTGGTTCATCCTTGGCGGCGTGGTGATGGGCCTGGCCTGGTGGCTGGCAGGGCTGCTGGCCTTCATTTCGATCATCGGCATTCCCTGGGGCAAGGCCTGCTTCGTGATCGGCAGCTTCACCTTCTTTCCGTTCGGCAAGCAGGCCATCAGCCGGCGCCAACTGACCGGGCGCGACGATGTCGGCACCGGTGCGCTGGGGCTGGTGGGCAACGTGCTGTGGTTTGTCTTTGCCGGCGTGTGGCTGGCCATCGGGCATGTGATGGCGGCGCTGGCCAACTTCGTCACCATCATCGGCATCCCGTTCGCGATCCAGCACCTGAAGCTGGCCGGCATTGCGCTGGCGCCGATCGGACAGACCGTGGTCAGCAACGAGATCGCCGACGCCGCGCGCAGCGACGGCGCGCGCGCGCAGGTGGACAGCCTGCGCCGCTGAGCGCTCAGGCGTCCTCGTCGTCGTCGGAGCCTTCCGCGTCCTGCTGGCCGGCGTGCGCCACCAGCCGGTCGAGCAGGCTGCCCAGCAGCGCTTGTTCGGCTTCGCTCAGGCAACCGAAGATCTCTTCATTGCGCCGGGCGATCATGGCGATCGCCTGCCGGTACAGCGGCTTGCCCTGCGGGGTCAGCGACAGCACCACGCCGCGCCCGTCGGCCGCGCTGGCTTCCTTGCTGACCAGCCCGCGCGCCACCAGCGCCTGCGCCGAGCGGCTGGCCTGGCCCTTGGTCAGGTTGGCGCGCTGCGCCAGGGCATTGACCGACAGCGGCGCGAAAGCGCCGATCGCCGCCAGGCAACGCCCCTCGCTGAGCAGCAGCCCGCATTGCTCCAGGTAGGCGGCGGCGCTGTCCTTGTCGCTGAGCTTGTTGACCTGGTGCAGGCGGTAGGTCAGGAACTGTTCGAGGCGTGGCAGTGGCTTCATGGCGTTTCCGTTTCGGGCGTCGGCATTGCAGGGCCCCCCGCGGCCTCTTGCCGGCTGCGCGCCTCGGCCTCGTCGATCAGCGCCAGCACCGGCGCCAGCGCTTGCTGGCGGCTCATCAGGCCCAGGCACACCATCGCCAGCAGCAGCGGCGCGCGCGCTTCGCCGGTGCGGCCCATGGCCTCGCACAGTCGGGTATAGGCCTGGTCGAGGTCTTCAGCTTGCATGGCGGGCTCCGGTTTGCAGCAGGGGGGCGAGGGTGGCGCGCACGGCGTCCCATGACGGTTCGCGCCAGCGTGCGAGCACATAGCCATCGGGACGGATGAGGTACAGCGTGCCGGGGTTGGCACCATAGCGGGCATGGGCCTGGCCATCGACGTCGGCCAGCGCGGTGGCGCCGGCCGGGGCGCCGGTGACTACTTCATACGCGTGCAAGGCTTGTGGATGTTCCCGCGTGAGCGCCGCCAGCGGCTCGGGCAGCACAGATCGATCGGCGGCATGCCGGAACCAAAGCAACGTGAAGCGCCGCCCGAAGGATTGCGTCAGATGCCGGATGCCGTCCGGTCCGTCCACGCGCAGGTCCGGCGCGGGCACGCCCGGTGCCGCCCCCGGGCAGTCGTCGCCGAAGTCGCTGGGACCGTTCAGCGCCGAATCGACATAGGCAATCGGTGCCGACTGCCGCGGATTGATCAGCGAACGCACCGCCGGCTCGGATGGCGCCAGCCGCAGCGTGGCCTCGCGCATCAGCTTGAAGGCGAAGTCGGGCGGCGCCATGAACTCGGTGCTCTTGGCGCCGTAGGCAAGGTTCTGGCGCGTGGCGTGCAGGCGTTCGGCGGAGTAGGTATCGAGCAGGCTGTCGCTGGCCTGGCCGCGCAGCACCCAGGCCAGCTTCCACGCCAGGTTGCCGGCATCGTCCAGTCCTGAATTGAGCCCGCGCACGCCAAAGATCGGCACCAGGTGCGCGGCGTCGCCGGCGAACAGCACGCGGCCATGGCGGTAGTCCTGCAAGGTCAGGCACTTGGCGTTGTACATGGAGATCCACAGCGGCCGCCACGGCTCGGTTTCGCCGATCATGTCGAGGTGGCTTTGCACGCGCGGCAGCACGTTCTCGGGCTTGACCGCTTCGTCGGGGTCTTCGTCGTCGCGGATCTGGTAGTCGATGCGCCAGACATCGTCGGGCTGCCGGTGCATCAGCAGGGTCGAGCCGGGATTGGAGGGCGGGTCGAACCAGGCCAGCCGCTCCACCTCGCGCCGCGTCTTTTGCACGATATCGACGATCACGTAGCGGCCTTCGTACTGCGTGCCTTCCATGCGCAGGCCCAGTTGCTCGCGCACCGTGCTGCGGCCGCCGTCGCACGCCACCAGCCACTGCGCATCGACCTCCACCGCGCCAGCGCCGGTCTCGATCTCGGCGACTACGCCGCCGGGGTGCTGGCGCAGCGTCCGCAGGCGCGCGCCGAAGCGCACCTCGGCGGGCGACGCGCCGCGCAGCGCGGCATCGTGGGCGAAGGCCTCCAGGTAGTACTGCTGGATATTGACCATCGGCGCAAAGCGCTCGCCCGGCTCGCTCGGCATGTGGAAGTGCAGCACTTGCGTGTCGCGGTGGTAGCTGCGCCCGCCGACCCACGGCAGGCCGGTTGCTACCGTGGCCCGGTCGGCGCCTGCCCAGCCCAGGATTTCCAGCGAGCGCCGTGCCATGCAGATCGCGCGGCTGCCGGCGCAGTAACCGTCGTCGGCTTCCACCACCAGCGCGGCAATGCCCTGACGCGCCAGCAGCGCGGCCAGGGTCAGGCCGACCGGCCCGCCACCGGCGATCAGCACCGGGATGCGCTGCGGCCAGGGACGGGACGAATCGGGCGGTGGTGCGGGCGGCACCGGCAGGTGAGGTGGGTGGAGGTCTGGCATGGCGGACTATGGTGTGGGGTGGTTGTGGGCGCAACTATATCGGCCATATAGTTGCGCACGAAACTAGTGTAAACCCCTCCGGCCAACGCTGGCCCTGCGGCAACGCAAACCAGTCGCAGCCGCCGCGGCCGGTCCCTTCGCCTATGCTTCGCAGCAGGCACACTGTTCCGCTCCACGCACCGCGCCATGCCAATCCTGCCGACCGATGCCGCGCCTCGCGTGGCCTGGCTGCCGCCGCCGCGCAGCTGGCAATACCACCTGATGCTGGGCGCGGCCGGCATGCTGGTGCTGGGGCCGCTGGGTGGCGTTGCCGCGGCATACATGAATTTCTCGCTGGGCTTTTTTGTCGGCGGACAGGTGCTGGCGGGCATCCTGGGCTCGGTGGTGACGGCCGGCTATGGCGCGTCCGGCCGCCATGGCGCCAACTACATCCAGACCGCGGCGGCATCGGTGGCGGGCATGGGCGGCATGGCCGTGGTGCTGCAGGCGATGGCGTGGCTGGGCATGGCGCAGCCGCCGCTGTGGCAGCTGGTGCTGTACCTGTTGTGCATCGGCATGTTCGGGGTGGGCGTGGGCATGCTGTACACGCCGCTGCTGGTGGACCGCATGCAGCTGACCTTTCCGTCGGGGCTGGCGGTGGCCAACATCCTGCGCGCGCTGACCGATCCGGCGCTGTTGCGGCGCTCGGTGGCGCGCCTCGGCGGCGGCATGTCGCTGGGCCTGGCCAGCGGGCTTGGGGCCGGGCGGGTGCCGTGGCTGGCGGCGCTGGACCTGTCCGCGGCCACCTTCGGCGCCGGCATGATCGTCGGCGCGCGCGTGGGTGTTGCCGCGCTGGTGGGCGGGCTGGCCGGCTGGGCCATGACGCCGTGGTTTATCGACGCCGGCTGGCTCGCGCCGGGCGAGCCGTACCGCAAGGCCACGTTCCTGGTGGCGCTGGGCATGATCATGGGCGCGGCTGTGGTCGACCTGGCGCAGTTGCTGGCGCAGGCCTGGCGGCGGGTTCGGGCGCGGCGCCAGCCGCAACCGAACCCGCCGCGGCGCGGACCCGGCATGGGCTGGGTCGCGGCCTGGGCGCTGCTGTGGGGTGCTGCCACGGTGGCGGCGGGCGTGACGTGGTTCGGGCAGCCGCTGGCCTTCCAGCTGATCGCCGTGCTGCTGGCGCTGGTGTTCGCGCTGGTCAATGGCATCTCGGTCGGCATGGTCGACCAGAACCCGATTTCATCGGCGTTCGTGCTGTCGGTGATCCTGATGGCGGCCGCCGGCCTGCGTGCGCCGCAGGTCGGCCTGATCGCCGCCACGGTGCTGCTGGTGGCCACCGCCGAAGCCAGCGACATGCAGCAGGACCGCTCCACCGGCTGGCGCCTGGGCAGCGACCGCATGGTGCAGTTCGGCTACCAGGTGGCGGGCATCGTGGTCGGCGCACTGGTCGCGGTGGCGATGGCGCGGCTGTTCCTGCAGGCCTATCCGGTGCTGGCGCTGGACCAGACCAGCCTGCCGGCCGACCAGCAGCCGGCGCGCTGGACCTCGGCCATGACTTACAAGATCGTGGGCGTGCTCCATGGCCTGTCGCAGGACCGGGCCGGCCAGTACCTGGCGGTCGCGGCGGGGCTTGTGATCGGCCTGGCGACGGCGCTGTTGCGCCGCGCCATCCTCGGCCATCCTGCGTGGCAGCGCTTTGCGCGGTCGGGCCGGCGCGGGCAGGCGGCGGATTTCATGCTCGATGCCGTAATCCTGCCTTCGCCCTATGCGTCGTCGTTCGGCGGTTTCGTCAACCTGGCGGCGGCGGCATGGATGGCGGCGGGCGGTGTGCTCGCCACCATGGGCGCCGTGGTCGGCGCACGCGGGGTACGCCGACAAGGCTTGCCGCGCGACATGAACACTGCGTCGCTGCTGGGCGGCGGGCTGATTGCCGGCGATGCGCTGGCGGCGCTGGGCATCGGCATGGTCGGCTTGCTGTCCGTCAGCTGAGAACACCAGGCGGCCGATTGTCAAATTTCACTGACGCTTCTGTCCAAGATCCAATGGATTGTCAAATCGCGCCACCGGCGTACCATAGGCGGCCAGACTGACGTACTGGCTTGACCCGGAGAATCACCATGGCCCTAGACCAAGAATCCTTTGCCCTGCTGCGCGCCTCGGTGCAGCGCTTCATCGACGAACGCCTGAAGCCCGCCGAAGACACGCTGGAGGAAACCGACGACGTGCCCGCCGAGATCGTCGCCGACATGAAGGAGATGGGGCTGTTCGGCATCTCCATCCCCGAGAACTACGGCGGCATCGGCCTGTCGATGTCGCAGGAATGCGATGTGGTGTACGACCTCGGCCATACCGCGTTCGCGTTCCGCTCGGTCTTCGGCACCAACGTCGGCATCGGCTCCCAAGGCATCCTGATGGATGGCACCGAGGAACAGAAGCAGCAGTACCTGCCGCGCATCGCCAGCGGCGAGATGATCATCTCGTTCGCGCTGACCGAGCCCAACGCCGGCTCCGACGCGGCCTCGCTGCAGACCAAAGCGGAGCTGGACGGCGACCACTACGTCATCAACGGCACCAAGCGCTTCATCACCAACGCGCCGCGCGCGGGCGCCTTCACGCTGATGGCGCGCACCGGCGGCCAGGGCGCCGCGGGCATCTCGTCCTTCATCGTGCCGGCCGATACCCCGGGCATCTCGCTGGGCAAGCCCGACAAGAAGATGGGCCAGCGCGGCACCAAGACCTGCGACGTGGTGCTGGAGAACGTGCGCGTGCCGGCCGCCAACATCATCGGCGGCGTGCCGGGGGTGGGCTTCAAGACCGCCATGAAGGTGCTGGACCGCGGCCGCCTGCACCTGTCGGCGCTGGCCTGCGGCATGGCGCACCGGCTCATCACTGATGCCGTGGCGTATGCCAAGGAGCGCAAGCAGTTTGGCCGCCCGATCGGCGACTTCCAGCTGATCCAGGCGATGCTGGCCGACAGCCAGGCCGAGCTCTACGCGGGCCTGTCGATGGTGCGCGACTGCGCCCAGCGCTACGACGCCAAGCCCGCCGGCAAGAGCGATCCGGAAGTCAGCATGCTGGCCTCTTGCACCAAGATGTTCTGTACCGAGATGGTCGGCCGCGTCGCCGATCGCGCGGTGCAGATCCACGGTGGCGCCGGCTATATCGCCGAGTACAAGGCCGAACGCTTCTACCGCGATGTGCGCCTGCTGCGCCTGTACGAAGGCACCACGCAGATCCAGCAGATGATCATCGCCAAGCATCTGCTGCGCGACTGACCCCAACGGCCCGCGTGGCAGGAGTCGACATGGACACGATGCAGTACCGCGGGCGCGACGGTGCGCCGCAGGCAGGACATGATGACGGCGCGCCGCACCGGCTGCGCGCGGTGGTGGCGACCTATCGCCCCACGCTGCAGGCGTACACGCTGGCGGTATCGCCGGCCGAGCTGATGGCGCTTTCCGCGCTGCCGGCACAGATGGCGGCCAGCGTTGGCGCCGCCCCGGACCCGCGCGTGCAGGCGCACCTGGCGCGGTTGCGTACCGAGGTGCAGGGCAGCGGCATCGCCTTGCCCGGCGCCATCGTGGTGGCGGTCAGCGGCGGCAGCATGCAGTGCGAGTGCGACCACCTGTTCACGCTCACGCTGCAGCCGCGCCGCGGCGACCGCCTGATCGTGATCGACGGCTACGAGCGCTTGCTGGCGCTGGCGCACGGCGAGCGCCGCCAGTGCAAGACGCTGGTGTCGGCGGTGCTGTGGCGCACCGCGCTGGAGGCTGCCGCGGCGGCGCCGGCCGACGATGCCGCCAACGACATCATCGACGCGCCGGTGGCGCAGTCATGCGCGGCGCGCTGGGCCAACGCGACGCGGGTATGGCATTGATCCGCGTGATTGGCGTGGCCGGCGTGACCGGCGCAACGTAACGGAAGCCGCCTG
>NZ_JALHRX010000025.1 GCF_023952475.1 Cupriavidus sp. WGlv3 | reverse complement strand
GTTCCGCTGTCCGGGCGTGCCGGTGGTGCCGCTGCTCTCGATCGGCTTCTGCCTGTTTCTGATGGCGCACCTGCAGGCGCTGACCTGGGCCGCCTTCCTGGTGTGGCTGGCGCTGGGGCTGGTGATTTACTTCGCCTATGCGCGGCGCAATGCCGTGCTGCATAACCACGGCGGCTGAGGGTCAACGCGCGCCGCGCTCCGCTGCCGCCTGCATGAATGCCACCGCGCGCGGCTCGTTGGCATAGGCGGCGTTGATGCGGATCCACGCCGAGGTCTCGCCGCCCGGGCGGAAGTAATTGCCCGGCGCCAGCGTCACGCCGAACTGCTCGCCCAGCGTCACCAGTTCGCGCGAGTCCTCGATGCCCGGCGGGCGCGCCCACAGGAAATTGCCGCCGGAGGGCTGGCAGAACACCTCCCAGCCGTTGCCGTGCAGCTGCCGCACCGCATTGGCGACGGCTTCGCGCACGCGCAGCCGCAGCCGCTCCACGTACTTGCGGTAGCCGCCGCGCTCCAGCAGCGCCGCAGTCACCGCTTCGGCAAAGTGCGAGCCGGCCACGCTGGTCAGCACCTTCACGTCGACCAGGTCCTTGACCAGCGCCTTGCCGGCTACCAGGTAGCCGATCCGCAGCGAGGCCGACACCGTCTTGGAAAAGCCGCCGATGTAGATCACGTGTTCGAGCTGGTCGAGCGTGGCCAGCCGGTCGGTGAAATGGGTCTGGAAGTCCGAGAAGATATCGTCCTCGACAAAGCGGAAGCCATGGCGGCGCGCCAGCTCCAGCAGCCGGAACGCCACCGGCGGCGCCAGCGTCGAGCCGGTCGGGTTCTGCAGCACGCTGTTGGTGAAGAACAGCTTGGGCTTGTGCTGGCGCAGCAGCGCCTCGGTGGCGTCGGGGTCGGGACCGTCGGGCGTGTGCGGCACGCCCACCAGCTGCACCCCGTGCAGCCGCAGCAGCCCGAACAGGTTGTAGTAGCCGGGGTCTTCGACGAACACCGTGTCGCCCGGCTTGAGCAGGTGGCGCACCACCAGGTCCAGCGCCTGGCTGGCGCCGGTGGTGATCAGCACCTGCGGCAGCTCCGCCGCAATGCCCAGCTGGCGCACGCGCAGCAGCACCTGGCGGCGCAGCTCCGGATGGCCCATCGGCGTGGCGTAGTGGATCACGCTGTCGATCTCGTTGCGCGAGATCGCGCGAATCGCCTGCGTCAGGCCCTCCACGTCGCGCCAGTTCTCGGGGACGAAGCCGCCCGCCAGCTTAAGCGTGCCGCTGGGGTGGTTGAACTGCTCCAGGATATGGTCGGACAGGTCCTCGGCCAGGCTGGGGTCCGACCAGCCGCGCGCCGAGCGCCCCGCCAGCGGACTGTCCGCCACATAGAACCCCGAGCCCTGCCGCGAATCGAGCAGCCCCTGCGACACCAGCCGGTCATAGGCCTCGATCACCGGGAAGCGGCTGATGCCGTTCTCGGCCGCCAGCTGCCGGATCGACGGCAGCCGCGCGCCGGGGCGCGCCTCGCGGTTGCCGATCCACGCCTTCACGCCTTCGACGATCTGCTCGGTCAGTGGAATTCCGGTGGAAGCATCTAAGATGAGTTTCATGGGCGGAGCTGCCGGTGAGCTGCCGGTGAGCTGCCTGTGAGCGGCGGTGGGCAGGCAACTGTCAGGAAAAACTACTGAACAGTCCATCGAAAACTGTTCACAACTGTACATGGGATTGTAGTGAGGGATGCGAATAATGGAAGGGTGGCGGACGAAGGCGCCGGCATCCCCATCCAGGATGCTACGGCACCCGCGCTGACCGCCGGGCTGACAAGGAGTGCAACATGCGCGAACTACGGACTTTCGAACTGGACCAACCCGGACTGCCGGTGAGCTGGCGCGCCGGTTACGGGCAGACCGTCTGCGCGGTGGCGGGCAAGCTGTGGGTGACGGTGGAAGGCAACCCCAACGATATCTGGCTGGAACCGGGCCAGGAACTGGCGCTGCCCGAGGGCTATCGGGTCTGGCTGTCCGGCGATGGCGCGGACGCACGTTTCACGCTGGCGCAGACGCCGGCACCGTGGTCGATGCAGCGGCTGGCCGCGTGGCTGCGCGCGCTGCGGCATCGGGTGGACGAGCACAGCACCGATGCCTTCGGCGAGTGCCCGCGGATCGGGGCGCTGTGCCGGTGAATCGGCCGGCAGTCGATCCCGATGCGCCGCAAAGGCCACCGACATGGTGGCCTTTTGTTTGCCCGTAGCCCGCGGACACCTACTCTATAAGGACGCCGGCGCCCCGCCGTCCGGGTTCCGCCCCATTGATTTACGTTAACGTCAACGTCATACAATCGATCCGCCCCAACCCCGGGGCGCAGTCCGCGCGTTTCCAGCCAAGCCGGCACAGAGCGGCGCCGGCGGACGCCGCGGTCGCCGCCAACACCCCGACACGGTGGAGACAATGACCGACCTTTCCGATGTCCATGATGTGCGCCGCGGCGCGCCCCAGCCCAAGCCGGTGCAGCCGGGCACAGGGCCGGCCAACAAGGTACGCTTCGTCACCGCCGCATCGCTGTTCGACGGCCACGACGCCTCGATCAACATCATGCGCCGCATCCTGCAGTCGCATGGCTGCGAGGTGGTCCACCTCGGCCACAACCGCTCGGTCGAAGAGATCGTGACCGCGGCGCTGCAGGAAGACGCGCAAGGCATCGCGATCTCCAGCTACCAGGGCGGCCATGTCGAGTACTTCAAGTACATGGTCGACCTGCTGCGCGACAAGGGCGGCGAGCACGTGCAGGTCTTCGGCGGGGGCGGCGGCGTGATCGTGCCCGACGAGATCCGCGAGCTGCAGGCCTACGGCGTGGCCCGCATCTACAGCCCCGAGGACGGCCAGCGCATGGGCCTGGCCGGCATGATCGCCGACATGGTGCAGCGCTGCGACCTCGACCTGAGCCGCTATGCCCCCACCTCGCTCGAGCCCCTCGCCGCCGGCGACCGCCGCGCGCTGGCGCAGCTGATCACCGCGCTCGAAAACGGCAAGGCCGATGCGGCGCTGGTGGCGGCGATGCATGCGCAGGCGCAGCAGGCATCGATTCCCGTGCTGGGCATCACCGGCACCGGCGGCGCCGGCAAGTCGTCGCTGACCGACGAGCTGATCCGCCGCTTCCGGCTGGACCAGCAGGATGCGCTGTCGATCGCCGTGATCTCGATCGACCCGTCGCGGCGCAAGTCGGGCGGCGCGCTGCTGGGCGACCGCATCCGCATGAACGCGATCAACCACCCGAACATCTTCATGCGCTCGATGGCGACGCGCGAGGCGGGCTCCGAGATCTCGCAGGCGCTGCCTGACGCGATCGCCGCGTGCAAGGTCGCGGGCTTCGACCTGGTGATCGTCGAGACCTCCGGCATCGGCCAGGGCGACGCCGCCATCGTGCCGCACGTCGACCTGTCGCTGTACGTGATGACGCCCGAGTTCGGCGCTGCCAGCCAGCTCGAGAAGATCGACATGCTGGACTTCGCCGACTTCGTCGCCATCAACAAGTTCGACCGCAAGGGCGCGCAGGATGCCTGGCGCGACGTCGCCAAGCAGGTGCAGCGCAACCGCGAGCAATGGCACGGCAAGCCGGAAGACATGCCGGTCTATGGCACGCAGGCGTCGCGCTTCAATGACGATGGCGTCACCATGCTGTACCAAGGCCTGCGCGAGGCGCTGGCAGAACGCGGGCTGCAGTTGCAGCCCGGCATGCTGCCGGCGCTGGCCGGCCGCATCTCCACCGGCCAGAACGTGATCGTGCCGCCGGCACGCAGCCGCTACCTGGCCGAGCTGGCCGACACCGTGCGCGCCTACCACCGCCGCGTCGCCGAGCAGAGCCGCATCGCGCGCGAGCGCCAGCAGCTGCGCGAATCCAGCCGCATGCTGCGGGCCGCGCAGGGCGATGGCGCCGCGCTGGACGCGCTGGCCGCGGAGCGCGACAGCGCGCTGGGCCAGGTCGAACGCAAGCTGCTGGCAATGTGGCCGCAGATGCGCGAAGCCTACAGCGGCGACGAATACGTGGTGAAGATCCGCGACAAGGAAATCCGCACCGGCCTGGTCACGACGACGCTGTCGGGCACCAAGGTGCGCAAGGTGGTGCTGCCGCGCTTCGAGGACGACGGCGAGGTGCTGAAGTGGCTGATGCGCGAGAACGTGCCGGGCAGCTTCCCGTACACCGCCGGCGTGTTCGCCTTCAAGCGCGAGAACGAAGATCCCACGCGCATGTTCGCCGGCGAAGGCGATGCCTTCCGCACCAACCGGCGCTTCAAGCTGGTGTCCCAGGGCATGGAGGCCAAGCGCCTGTCGACCGCATTCGACTCGGTCACGCTGTATGGCGAAGACCCGCACGTGCGCCCCGATATCTACGGCAAGGTCGGCAACTCGGGCGTGTCGATCGCCACGCTTGACGACATGAAGGTGCTTTACGACGGCTTCGACCTGACCAGCCCGAGCACCTCGGTGTCGATGACCATCAACGGCCCGGCGCCGACCATCCTGGCGATGTTCATGAACACCGCCATCGACCAGCAGCTCGACAAGTTCCGCGCCGACAACGGCCGCGATCCCACCGCCGACGAAGAGGCCAAGATCCGCGCCTGGGTGCTGCAGAACGTGCGCGGCACGGTGCAGGCCGATATCCTCAAGGAAGACCAGGGCCAGAACACCTGCATCTTCTCCACCGAGTTCTCGCTCAAGGTGATGGGCGACATCCAGGAGTACTTCGTGCACCACCAGGTGCGCAACTTCTACTCGGTGTCGATCTCGGGCTACCACATCGCCGAGGCCGGCGCCAACCCGATCTCGCAGCTTGCGTTCACGCTGTCCAACGGCTTCACCTATGTGGAGGCCTACCTGGCGCGCGGCATGCATATCGACGATTTCGCGCCCAACCTGTCGTTCTTCTTCTCCAACGGCATGGACCCCGAGTACAGCGTGCTGGGCCGCGTCGCGCGCCGCATCTGGGCCGTGACCATGCGCGACAAGTACGGCGCCAACGAGCGCAGCCAGAAGCTCAAGTACCACATCCAGACCTCGGGCCGCTCGCTACATGCGCAGGAGATCGACTTCAACGATATCCGCACCACGCTGCAGGCGCTGATCGCGATCTACGACAACTGCAATTCGCTGCACACCAACGCCTACGACGAGGCCATCACCACGCCCACCGGCGAATCGGTGCGCCGCGCGCTGGCGATCCAGCTGATCATCAACCGCGAATGGGGCGTGGCCAGGTGCGAGAACCCCAACCAGGGCAGCTTCCTGATCGAGGAGCTGACCGACCTGGTGGAAGAGGCGGTGCTGCAGGAGTTCGAGCGCATCGCCGAGCGCGGCGGCGTGCTGGGCGCGATGGAGACCGGCTACCAGCGCGGCAAGATCCAGGAGGAATCGCTCTACTACGAGCAGCTCAAGCACGACGGCACGCTGCCGCTGATCGGCGTGAACACCTTCCGCAATCCGGATGGCGACCCGGTGCCGCAGAAGCTGGAGCTGGCGCGTTCCAGCGAGGCCGAGAAGCAGAGCCAGCTCGACCGGCTGCAGGCATTCCAGCAGGCGCATGCCGACGAAGCCCCGGCGATGCTGCAGCGGCTGCGCCAGGCGGTGATCGACAACCAGAACGTGTTCGCGGTGCTGATGGACGCGGTGCGGGTTTGCTCGCTGGGCCAGATCACGCATGCGCTGTTCGAGGTCGGCGGGCAGTATCGGCGCAATATGTAGAGCCCGATCCACGCGCTGACCGGTAATCGCGCAGGGCGGCCGCGGTGAAGGGCCGCCCTGCGTTACACTCGGATGCTGCGCCGCACCGTCATCGCAGGCAAGCCGACAACCCGGCGCCCGGCGGCAACAAATCCCGAGACCACCGCAACACAAGACCATGGACACCCAGTACAGCCCGAACAACATCTTTGCCAAGATCCTGCGCGGCGAAATGCCGTGCATCAAGGTGTACGAGGACGACGACACCATTGCCTTCATGGACATCATGCCGCAGGCCGACGGCCATACGCTGGTGGTGCCCAAGGAAGCCGCGGTCAACCTGTTCGACCTGTCGGAGCGCGGCGCCCAGGCCGCCATCGTCGCCACCCAGCGCGTGGCGCGCGCGGTGCGCGCGGCCTTCAACCCCGACGGCATCTCGATCGGCCAGTTCAACGGCGCCGCGGCGGGCCAGACCGTGCCGCACGTCCATTTCCACATCGTGCCCCGCTACAACGACCAGTCGCTGCGCGGCCACGCGCGCGACATGCAGGAGCCGGAAGTGCTCCAGGGACATGCCGAGCGCATCATCGCTGCGCTGCGCGAGCTGGCGCCCTGAACCACGCATTCAAGCATTCAACCAAGCAAGCAGAGGAAGACAAGATGGCAATCAAGACTGTAGGCATCGTCGGTGCCGGCACCATGGGCAATGGCATCGCGCAGGCCTGCGCGGTCGTGGGACTGAAGGTGGTGATGGTCGACATCAGCGACGCCGCGGTACAGAAGGGCGTAGCCACCGTGGCGGGCAGCCTGGACCGGCTGATCAAGAAGGAAAAGCTGACCGAGGCGCAGAAGGCCGACGCGCTGGCGCGGATCAAAGGCAGCACGTCGTATGACGATCTCAAGGCCACCGACATCGTGATCGAGGCCGCCACCGAGAACTACGACCTCAAGGTCAAGATCCTCAAGCAGATCGACGGCATCGTCGGCGACAACGTCATCATCGCGTCCAACACCTCGTCGATCTCGATCACCAAGCTGGCCGCCGTGACCACGCGCGCCGACCGCTTTATCGGCATGCACTTCTTCAACCCGGTGCCGGTGATGGCGCTGGTCGAACTGATCCGCGGCCTGCAGACCAGCGACGCCACCCACGCGGCCGTGGAGGAACTGGCCAAGGCACTGGGCAAGTATCCGATCACCGTCAGGAACAGCCCGGGCTTCGTCGTCAACCGCATCCTGTGCCCGATGATCAACGAGGCCTTCTGCGTGCTGGGCGAAGGCCTGGCCTCGCCGGAAGAAATCGACGAAGGCATGAAGCTCGGTTGCAATCATCCGATCGGGCCGCTGGCGCTGGCCGACATGATCGGGCTGGACACCATGCTGGCGGTGATGGAAGTGCTGTACACCGAGTTCGCCGATCCGAAGTACCGTCCGGCGATGCTGATGCGCGAGATGGTGGCCGCGGGCTACCTTGGGCGCAAGACGGGGCGCGGGGTGTACGTGTATAGCAAGTAAGTCGGACCGGGACCGGCCCGTGCAATGGGCTGGTCGGGTCTGAGCGAGGCCGGCGGCTGGGTTTTGGGTCAGCGCCGGCCTTTTTCGTTTGTGCTGCCGTTCGACACGGTATCGGCACACTCTGCAACAAACCGGGCGATCCCTTCGGGTAGTCTATGGGGTCGTTCGCGATGACGCGATCAAGAAACTGGTAGAGGAATCCCGCCTATGCGTACTGGCGAACTCATCTTGTACACCACCGAGGACGGGGGGGCGCGGATCCGGCTGCGGGCCGAAGGTGGGACGGTCTGGCTGTCGCAGCTTGAGATGGCGGATCTATTTCAAACGTCTGTTCCCAATATCAATATGCACGTCAAGAACGTGCTTGAAGAGGCCGAGCTAAGCGAGTCAGCAACGATTAAGGAATCCTTAATAGTTCGTCAGGAAGGCACCCGGCAGGTACGGCGCGCGGTCAAGCTCTACAACCTCGACATGATCCTGGCAGTAGGCTATCGGGTTCGCTCCCATCGTGGCACCCAGTTTCGCCAATGGGCCACCACCCACCTGCGCGAATTCCTGGTCAAGGGCTTCGTCATGGATGACGAACGGCTCAAGGACCCCGGCGGCTGGGATTATTTCGATGAACTGATCCAACGCATCCGGGACATCCGGGCGTCCGAAAAGCGGTTCTACCAGAAGATTCGCGATATCTATGCGACGGCCGTCGATTACGACGGCACTACCGAACAGGCGCAGCGCTTTTTCGCCAGGACCCAGAACAAGATGCTGTGGGCCATTACCGGCCATACCGCCGCGGAGCTGATTGCAGCCCGATCCGATTCGAGTCAGCCGAATATGGGGCTTACGAGCTGGAAGGGCGGCAGGGTGCGGCGGAGCGATGTGGGCGTTGCCAAGAATTATCTGCAGCAGCCGGAAGTCGACGCGCTCAACCGCATTGTGGTGATGTATCTCGACTACGCCGAAAGCATGGCCCTGCGTCGCAAGACGATGACCATGCAGGAATGGGCGGACAAGCTGGATGCGTTCCTGGCGTTCAACGAACGCGAGGTCCTGACGCATGCCGGCAAGGTCTCAGCGGAAGTGGCAGAGCGCCTGGCGCTCGAGCGCTATACCGAATTCGAGGCAAAACGGCGCGACGCCGAGCGCCTCGCCGCCGACGCCGAGGATGTCGCGGCGCTGGAACGACTCGAGCAGCAGCTTGAGGGTACCGTGGTCAAAAAACCGTGACCATCGCCTTTTCCCCAGGCTCGCCGTAATCCCGCTTACACCGCGTTATATACCGAAACAATCCGCCGCATCTGGTAACAGGAATGCGCGGTAGAGTGCACCCATTCCGTTTACGACAACACCGCATCATGGCTCATCCGGTTCTCTTTGCAGCGCTGCTCGCTGGCGTCATGTCTTTGCTGGCGGCGCGTTCGGCGATGGCGCATGTCGACGTGGGGGTGCATATCGGCACCCCGGTCTATGCCGCGCCGGCGCCGGTGTATGTGGCGCCGCCGCCTCCCGTGGTGTACGCACCGCGCTATCACGGCTGGCATGGCGATCGCTACTGGGACGGCCGGCGCTGGTATGGGCGGCATGAATGGCGCGGCCGGCATCACCATTACCGGCACCATCACCACCGGCATCACCACTATCGCCACCACGGCCATGGTCATCGTGGCCATCATGGTCACCATGGCCATCGGGGCCACGGGCACTGATCGTCCTGACGGTCGGCGTTGACCGGTCCAGCCGCCGCGGTTAGCGCAACAGCACCAGTCGCGGCACCGCGTCGGCGCCGCTCCACACGACGGCGTTCTGCTGGTATGCCTGGCCCAGCGCCCGCGCCTCGGCCAGCGACAGTCCGGGCACCAGGAAGCTCGGTTCGGCCGGCCAGCCGTTGTCGGGATGCTCGCCGGCGGCTTCGATCGCGCGCAGCCCCAGTGCGCCGAGATCCTGTGCCAGTGCCTGTTGCCGGCGCGCGTTGGCGGCATCGTCGCAGCGCTGGCTGAAGGGATTGGCCGCGGTAATGAAGGCGCTGCAGTCCACCCCCAGCGCCCGGTGCAGCGCGGCCAGCGCGGCGCTGGGCTGGTCGATGCGCAAGGTCATCGGCATGTCGCCCAGCACCCGGTAGTGCGTTTCGCGATACGCCCGCAGGGTCTCGGCGTCGATGGCGCTGGCCACCTTACTCCCCGTACTGCCGCAGTCCGTCGAGGTCCAGCACCTCGATCACGCCGTAGTCCACCCGCACCAGCCCCTGCTGTTCCAGCACCTTCAGCGCCTGGTTGGCGCGCTGGCGCGAGATGCCCGCGAGCAGGCCGATTTCTTCCTGCGAGATTTCCAGCGTCTTGCCGATGCCCGGATACAGGTGCTCGTTGAACAGTGACGACACCGCGCGCGCCACGCGCGAATCGATGTCGAGCAGCCGTTCATATTCCACCGCCGCAATGAACTGTCCCAGGCGCTCGTTGAACTGCGTCAGCAGGAAGCGCGAGAACGGCAGGCTGGTATCCAGCAGCCACTGAAAAGTGTCGCGCGGCAGGAAGGCGATGGTCGAGCGGCGCAGCGCCATCACGTCGTACTTGCGGATCTCCGACTTCAGCACCGCGCCTTCGCCGAACCAGCCGCCGGTGGGCACGCCGGTGAAGGTGACCGACTTGCCCGACGGCGACACCGTGGTGATCTTGACGATTCCTTCGAGCACGCCCAGCCAGTGTTCGGCCTTGTCGCCCTTGTGGCAGACGTAGTCGCCCTGGCTGTACTCGTGCACGAACATGGCGCGGCGCACGCGCTCGCGCTGCTCCGGACTCAGGTCTGCTGCCCACACGCAGCGGTCGACAAAATCGTTGAGCATGGCCTGCGGAAGCTCCGGTAGGGATTAACCCGGAATTGTCACCGGCGTGACAACCGGGGTGGGAGGCATGGGCTATCTTACGATCACCACGGAGCCGGGAAGTGCCGCAAAACAAGGCACGACGGGCTTGATGCGCTGCGGCATGACTGCCGCCAGGCAAAACAAGCCAAGTATAACCACCGGACCGACGCTTGACACCGGGCGTGGACCCCCACGCCGGAGGGACAGGAGACAGCGATGCAGGAATCGTCGGCGACGACCTTCCCGCGATGGCTGCTGGCGCACGCCCAGCAGCGGCCGGAGCATCCGGCCTACCGCGAGAAGGATCTCGGCATCTGGCAGACATACAGCTGGGCCCAGGCGGCACAGCAGGTGAGGGCGCTGGCATGTGGTCTGGCCGCGCTTGGCTTCAAACGCGGCATGAACCTGGCAGTGGTGGGCGACAACCGTCCGCGCCTGTACTGGGCCATGACCGCGGCGCAGGCCTTGGGTGGCGTGCCGGTGCCGCTGTACCAGGACGCCATCGCCAACGAGATGGTCTACGTGCTCAACGATGCGGAGATCGAGTTCGCCATCGTCGAGGACCAGGAGCAGGTCGACAAGCTGCTCGAGGTCGAGGCGCAGCTGGCCGAGTCCGGCCGCGCCGTGCGCCACGTCATCTTCGAAGACCCGCGCGGCCTGCTCGACTACGACCATCCCTCGCTGATGTCGTACGAGCGCCTGCAGGAACTGGGGCGCGAGTTCGACCAGGCCCACCCGGGCTTCTATGACGAGGCCATTGCCGCCGGGCAGCCCGACGACACCGCGATCATCCTCTATACGTCCGGCACCACCGGCAAGCCCAAGGGCGTGTGCCATTCGCACCATGGCCTGATCGGCTCGGCGCGCAACGGCTGCGCCTTCGACAAGCTCAACGCCGACGACGACGTGCTGTCCTACCTGCCGATGGCGTGGGTCGGCGACAACCTGTTCTCGTATGCGCAGGCGATGGTGGCGGGCTTTACGGTGAACTGCCCGGAATCGCGCGAAACGGTGATGACCGACCTGCGCGAGATCGGCCCCACCTACTACTTCGCGCCGCCGCGCATCTACGAGGGGCTGCTGACGCAGGTGATGATCCGCATGGATGACGCCGGTTGGCTCAAGCGCAAGCTGTTCCACTGGGCCATGGACGTCGCGCGCCGCTGCGGCACCGATATCCTCGACGGCCAGCCGGTGCCGCTGTTGGAGCGCGCGCGCTACGCCCTGGGCGAAGCGCTGGTCTACGGCCCGCTGCGCAATGTGCTGGGCATGAGCCGCATCCGCGTGGGCTATACCGCGGGCGAGGCGATCGGTCCGGACCTGTTCCGCTTCTACCGCTCGATCGGCGTGAACCTGAAGCAGTTCTACGGCCAGACCGAGACCTGTGCCTATGTGTGCCTGCAGCCCGACGGCAAGGTCAAGTTCGATTCCGTGGGACCGGCCGCGCCGGGCATGGAGATCCGCATCGCCGACAACGGCGAGGTGCTGGTGCGCGGCGTGGGCCTGCTCAAGTCCTACTACAAGCGCGACGATGCCACGCGCGAGGCCATCAACGACGAGGGCTACTTCATGACCGGCGATGCCGGCGTGATCGACGCCGACGGCCACCTGAAGATCATCGACCGCGCCAAGGACGTGGGCAAGCTGGCCGATGGCTCGATGTTCGCGCCCAAGTACATCGAGAACAAGCTCAAGTTCTTCCCGTACATCAAGGAGGCGGTGGCGTTCGGCAACGGCCGCGACCAGGTCTGCGCCTTCATCAACATCGACTTCGAGGCGGTCGGCAACTGGGCCGAGCGCCGCCACCTGCCATATGCCGGCTACGTCGACCTGGCCGCGCAGCCGGACGTGCTGGAGATGATCGGCGAGTGCGTGAACCAGGTGAACGCGGACCTTGCCAACGACCCGATGCTGGCGGGGTCGCAGGTGGCGCGCTTCCTGGTGCTGCACAAGGAGCTGGACCCGGACGACGACGAACTGACCCGCACGCGCAAGGTACGGCGCGGCTTTATCGCGGAAAAGTACGGCGTGCTGGTCGACGCGCTCTATGCGGGCAAGTCCGAGCAGTTCATCGAGACGCGCGTCAAGTTCGAAGACGGGCGCGAGGGCAGCGTGTCGGCCACGCTGAAGCTGGTGGATGCCAGGCGGCTGCCGAT
Organism: Cupriavidus sp. WGlv3; assembly: GCF_023952475.1. Classification (GTDB taxonomy): domain Bacteria; phylum Pseudomonadota; class Gammaproteobacteria; order Burkholderiales; family Burkholderiaceae; genus Cupriavidus; species Cupriavidus phytorum. The sequence goes on along the minus strand of NZ_JALHRX010000025.1, from coordinate 46,554 downwards.
AGCGGCGCGCGCGGCATAAGAGCACAGGTGGAGGCAGCAACATGACACAAGTGGCCTGGCAAGGCGCCGGCAAGCGCGAATGGACCGCGGCGGCACGCACCGATGCGAGCGGCGCCGGCGGTGGCGGTGCGATGGCGCCGGCGGGACCGTTGCCCCCGGCGGGGCTGGCGGATGACAGCGAGGTGCATCCCGGTACGCGCCATGCGCAGCGCACCGGCGCGCAGGCGCGCACCGGCGGCGAGGTGATCCTCGACCTGCAGCACATCTCGCTGTCGTTCGGCGGGGTCAAGGCGCTGACCGATATCTCGTTCGATGTGTGCGAGCACGAGGTGCGCGCCATCATCGGCCCGAACGGCGCCGGCAAGAGTTCGATGCTGAACGTGATCAACGGCGTCTACCACCCGCAGCATGGACGCATCGTGTTCCGCGGCGAGGAGCGCAAGCAGATGCACCCGACCGCCGCGGCGCGCCAGGGCATTGCGCGCACGTTCCAGAACATCGCGCTGTTCAAGGGCATGACGGTGCTGGACAACATCATGACCGGACGCAACACGCAGTTCCGTACCTCGTGGTTCGCGCACGCGCTGTGGTGGGGGCCGGCGCGCAACGAGGAGATGCGGCACCGGCAGAAGGTGGAGGAGGTGATCGACTTCCTGGAAATCCAGTCGATCCGCAAGACCCCGGTGGGGCGCCTGCCGTACGGCCTGCAGAAGCGCGTCGAGCTGGCGCGCGCGCTCGCCGCCGAGCCGTCGATGCTGTTGCTCGACGAGCCGATGGCCGGCATGAACGTGGAAGAGAAGCAGGACATGTGCCGCTTCATCCTCGATGTGAACCGCCAGTTCGGCACCACCATCGTGCTGATCGAGCACGACATGGGCGTGGTGATGGATATCTCCGACCGCGTGGTGGTGCTGGACTATGGCAAGAAGATCGGCGACGGCACGCCGGAAGAGGTCAAGGGCAACCCTGACGTGATCAAGGCATACCTGGGCACTTCGCACTGAGGGTCTGAACCATGACGTTCTTCTTTGAAATCCTGCTCGGCGGCCTGCTGTCCGGCCTGATGTACTCGCTGGTGGCGCTGGGCTTCGTGCTGATCTACAAGGCTTCGGGCGTGTTCAACTTTGCCCAGGGCGCGATGGTCTACTTTGCCGCGCTGGCGGTGGTGGGGCTGATGGACAAGGGCATGCCGATGTGGGCGGCGGTGATCGGCGCCTTCGTGGTGATGATCCTGGTGGGCATGAGCACCGAGCGCTTCGTGCTGCGCAAGCTGGTCAACCAGCCGCCGATCACGCTGTTCATGGCAACCATCGGGCTGTCGTTCTTCCTGGAAGGGCTGGGACCGCTCTTGTTCGGCAATGAAGTGCGCCCGATCAACCTTGGCATCGTCGACGAGCCGATCGAGTCGATCCTGACCAACTTCAACATCGTCATCTCCAAGTTCGACCTGGCCGCCGCTGCCATCGCCGGCGCGCTGGTGGGCTCGCTGGCGCTGTTCTTCCAGTACACCAAGGTCGGCCGCGCGCTGCGCGCGGTGGCGGACGACCACCAGGCCGCGCTGTCGCTGGGCATCCCGCTGCAGAACATCTGGGCCATCGTCTGGGGCGTGGCGGGCTTCGTTGCGCTGGTGGCGGGCATGCTGTGGGGCTCGCGCAATGGCGTGCAGTTCGCGCTGACGCTGACCGCGCTGAAGGCGCTGCCGGTGCTGATCCTGGGCGGCTTTACCTCGGTGCCCGGCGCCATCGTCGGCGGGCTGATCATCGGCGCCTCGGAGAAGCTGGCCGAGATCTATATCCCGCCGGTGTTCCAGTCGATGTTCGGCGGCAACTTCGGCGGCATCGAAGGGTGGTTCCCGTATGTGTTTGCGCTGTTGTTCCTGCTGGTGAGGCCAGAGGGGCTGTTTGGCGAAAAACATATCGATCGCGTCTGACCGACTTCGCACAGGAGAGTTGCCATGTTTTATCGTGAAGCCGGCCAGTTCAAGACCAGCTACGTTACCGACAGCCAGATCTTCCCGATCCGCCAGGACCGCATCGGCTTTGCGGTGCTGATGGCGATCGCCTTCGTGGCGATCCCGTTCACCGGCTCGGAATACTGGTTCTCGGCCATCCTGATCCCATTCCTGATCTTTTCGCTGGCGGCGCTGGGGCTGAATATCCTGACCGGCTATGCCGGCCAGCTGTCGCTGGGCACCGCGGCCTTCATGGCGGTGGGCGCGTATGCGGCCTACAACTTCCAGCTGCGCATCGAAGGCATTCCGGTGCTGCTGTCGTTCCTGCTGGCCGGGCTGTCGGCGGCGCTGGTTGGGGTGGCGTTCGGCCTGCCGTCGCTGCGCATCAAGGGGTTCTACCTGGCGGTGGCGACGCTCGCGGCACAGTTCTTCGTGGTGTGGGCACTGACCAAGTTCCCCTGGTTCTCCAACAACAGCTCGTCGGGCGTGATCACGGCGCAGCGGCTCGACCTGTTCGGCTATGCCATCGACACCCCGGTGAAGAAGTACCTGTTCGTGCTGGCCATCGTCACGGTGCTGGCGCTGGCGGCCAAGAATATGGTGCGCTCGGCCACCGGCCGCGCCTGGATGTCGGTGCGCGACATGGACGTGGCGGCGGAAGTCATCGGCATCCCGCTGATGCGCACCAAGCTGCTGGCGTTCGCGGTCAGCTCGTTCTACTGCGGCGTGGCCGGCGCGCTGTATGCGTTCTGCTACCTGGGTTCGGTCGAGCCGGACGGGTTCTCGCTGGACCTGTCGTTCCGCGTGCTGTTCATGATCATCATCGGCGGCGTGGGCAGCATCATGGGCTCGTTCCTGGGGGCCGCCTTCATCCTGCTGTTGCCGATCTTCCTGGACAACGTGCTGCCGCCGCTGGCATCGCTGCTGCACCTGCCCTTTACCAATGCCACCGTGTCGCACATCCAGCTGATGGTGTTCGGCGGGCTGATCATCTTCTTCCTGATCGTCGAGCCGCACGGGCTGGCCCGGCTGTGGCAGATCGCCAAGGAGAAGCTGAGGCTGTGGCCGTTCCCGCACTGACGGAGCGGGGTCTTATTGTCTGAACGCAGGTCCTGAGTGAAGTACTGAAGCCTACGCATAACGAAACGCCCCACCGAGGGCGAAGGAGACTGTCATGACCAACCTGATCCGTAACGTGCAACGCGCCGCCCTGGTGGTCAGCGCCGCGGCTGCACTGCTGGCGCCGGCGGTGCCGGCACTGGCGCAAAGCAACGAGCAGTTCATCGCGCTGCCGAGCTATCGCGTGGGCCCCTATGGCGCCAACGGGCAGTCCTGGTATGGCGGCTTCATCGACTACCTCAACTACGTCAACCTGAAGGATGGCGGCGTCAACGGCGTCAAGCTGAGCTGGGAAGAGTGCGAGACCGAGTACAACAACGCCAAGGGCGTCGAGTGCTATGAACGCCTGAAGTCCAAGAACGCCACCACCAAGGGCACGGCCTACCACGCCATGTCCACCGGCATTTCCTATGCGCTGGTCGACAAGACCGCGGCCGACAAGGTGCCGCTGGTGATGATGGGCTACGGCCGCACCGACGCGGTCGATGGCTCGGTGTTCCCGTACGCATTCCCGCTGGTGACCACGTACCAGATGCAGGTCTCGGCCATCGTCAAGTACCTGGCCAGCAAGAGCGGCGGCTCGCTGGCCGGCAAGAAGATCGTCTACCTGTACCACGACTCCGCCTATGGCAAGGAGCCGATCGTGGCGCTGCAGGCCGAGGCGCGGCTGGGCAAGTTCAACCTGGTCGAGATCCCGGTGGCGCACCCGGGCAACGAGCAGGGCGCGCAATGGCTGAAGATCCGCCAGGAGAACCCTGACTACGTGATCTTCTGGGGCTGGGGCGTGATGAACCAGACCGCGCTGAAGGCGGCGCAGAAGGTGGGCTTCTCGCGCGAGAAGATGATCGGCTCCTGGTGGGCGGGCTCCGAGGAAGACACGGTGCCGGCCGGCGATGCCTCCAAGGGCTACATGAGCGCCACCTGGAACGTGGCCGGCAAGAGCGTGCCGCTGATCGCCGATATCGAGAAGGTGGTGTACGGCGCCGGCAAGGGCAATATGCAGGACAAGAACAAGGTCGGTTCGGTGCTGTACAACCGCGGCGTGTCGGCGGCGGTGGTGACGGTGGAAGCGGTGCGCGTGGCCCAGGCCAAGTTCGGCAAGGGCAAGCCCATGACCGGCGAGCAGATGCGCTGGGCCTTCGAGAACCTGAATCTGACCAATGCCCGCCTGCAGCAACTGGGCGCCACCGGCCTGCTGCCGGAGATCAAGACCAGCTGCGAGAACCACGAGGGCTCGGGCAAGGTGAAGATCCAGCAGTGGGACGGCAGCAAGTGGGTGGTGGTGTCGGACTGGATCGAGGGCAACAAGAGCCTGATCCACCCGCTGTTCAAGGCCACCGCGGCGCAGTACGCGAAGGAGAAGGGCATTACGCCGGGGTGCTCGAAGAGCTGAGGTCGGACCAATCCCGATTGGTTTCCCCCTCTCCCGCTTGCGGGAGAGGGGAGCAAACCACCGCACTGTGAAGCCCCGAATTACCGCCACACCACCACGAGCCGCACCATGAGCCTCCTGTCCGTCAACAATATCGAAGTCATCTACGATCACGTGATCCTGGTGCTCAAGGGCGTCTCGCTCGAAGTGCCGGAGGGCAAGATCGTGGCGCTGCTGGGCGCCAACGGCGCGGGCAAGACCACCACGCTCAAGGCCATCTCCAACCTGCTGCAGGCCGAGCGCGGCGATGTCACCAAGGGTTCGATCGAGTACCGCGGCGACCGCGTCGATCAGCTCACGCCCAACGACCTGGTGCGCCGCGGCGTGATCCAGGTGATGGAAGGGCGCCACTGCTTCGCGCACCTGACCATCGAGGAAAACCTGCTCACCGGCGCCTACACGCGCGGCCTGTCGCGCGGCCAGACCCGCGACGAGCTGGAAAAGATCTACGAATACTTCCCGCGCCTGAAGACGCGCCGCAAGTCGCAGGCGGGCTATACCTCCGGCGGCGAGCAGCAGATGTGCGCGATCGGCCGGGCCATGATGGCCAAGCCCGCGATGATCCTGCTCGACGAGCCGTCGATGGGGCTGGCGCCGCAGATCGTCGAGGAGATCTTCGAGATCGTGCGCGGCCTGAATTCGCGCGAGAACGTCAGCTTCCTGCTGGCCGAGCAGAACACCATGGTGGCGCTGCGCTATGCCGACTACGGCTACATCCTCGAGAACGGCCGCGTGGTGATGGACGGCGACGCCGAGTCGCTGCGCACCAACGAGGACGTCAAGGAGTTCTACCTGGGCGTGGCCGCCAACGACGCCGACGGCCCCGGCCGCAAGTCGTTCCGCGACGTCAAAAGTTACCGCCGCCGCAAGCGCTGGCTCGCCTAAAAGCGACCGTTTTTCACCCGGCTTGTCACCACGCGCACCTCGGCGCGGGGCAGGCCGCATCCCCTTCCCTGACGCACAGCACCATGCCAGAACACTTCGATCCGCTCGAAACCCGCGCGCCGGAAGTCCGCGAGCAGGCGCTCCTTGCCGCCCTGGCACGCCAGGTGGCCCACGCGCGCGACCAGGCGCCATACTTTGCCGAGCTGCTGGGCGGCGTCGATCCGCGCCTGCTGACCTCGCGCGCGGCGCTGGCCGAACTGCCGGTGACGCGCAAGTCGGATCTGACCGCGCGCCAGCGCGCGCTGCCGCCGCTGGGCGGGCTCAACGCGACGCCGCTGGGCAAGCTGCGCCACGTGTTCCAGTCGCCCGGCCCGATCCACGAGCCCGACGGCCACGACCCCGACTGGTGGCGCACCGCGCGCGCCATGCACGCCGCGGGCTTTCGCGCCGGCGACCTGGTCTACAACACCTTCTCCTACCACTTCACCCCGGCCGGCATGATGATGGAAAGCGGCGCCCACCGCCTGGGCTGCTGCGTGTTCCCGGCCGGCGTCGGCCAGACCGACTCGCAGGTGCAGGCGCTGGCGAGCCTGCAGCCGGCCGCCTATGCCGGCACGCCGTCGTTCCTCAAGCTGCTGCTGGAGCGCGGCGACGAGCTCGGCACGCCCTGCACCAGCCTGGCCAAGGCGCTGGTGTCGGGCGAGGCCCTGCCGCCGTCGCTGCGCAACTGGTTCCGGGATCGCGGGGTGCGCGTGCAGCAGATGTACGGCACCGCCGATGTCGGCCTGATCGCCTATGAAACCGAAGGCGGCGACGGCTGGGTGGTGGACGAGGGCGTGCTGGTCGAGATCGTCGAGCCCGGCGGCTCGCGCCCCATGCCCGAAGGCGAGACCGGCGAGGTGGTGGTGACGGTGCTGGGCAACGGCGACTACCCGCTGATCCGCTTCGGCACCGGCGACCTGTCGGCGGTGGTGCCGGCGTCGTCGCAGCGGCCCAGCCCGTGCGGCCGCACCAATATCCGCCTCAAGGGCTGGCTCGGCCGCGCCGACCAGGCCACCAAGGTCAAGGGCATGTTCGTGCATCCCGGCCAGGTGGCCGACGTGCTGCGGCGCCATCCGGAAATCCGCGCAGCGCGGCTGGTGGTGACGGGCGATCCGGGCGCCGACGTGATGACGCTGCGCTGCGAGGCGACGCGTGAGGATGCCGAGCTGCAGCGCGCGGTGGCGGAGTCGCTGCGCGAGGTGATGCGGCTGCGAGGCGAAGTGGCGTTCGTGGCGGCGGGGTCGTTGCCGCAGGATGGGCGGCTGATCGAGGATGCGCGCAAGTACGATTGACGGTTTGCTCCCCTCTCCCGCCTGCGGGAGAGGGGCGGGGGTGAGCGCCGGAGCATCAACGAAGCAAGGGCGTCGATAGTCCGGAAAGCCTCATGTCTTCCCACCCCCAGCCGGCCGCGTCGGCAACCGCACCATCCACACACTCACCCCCACCGCGCAAGCCAGCAATGCCGCCGACACCAGCGGCCGCCCGCGCAGCAGCCACGCCGTGGTCCCCATCGACAGCCACATCATCGACAGCGCCAGGCATTTCGCCTTGAACGGGATGCTGCGATGCCGCTGCCAGTCGCTGACCAGCGGCCCGAAGCGCGGATGCCCCAGCAGCCATTCGTGGAAGCGCCGCGAACCGCGCGCGAAGCAGGCCGCGGCCAGCAGCACGAACGGCGTGGTCGGCAGCACCGGCAGGAAGATGCCGAGCACGCCGAGCAGCAGGCAGAGCCCGCCCAGCGCCACCCAGACGGCGCGCAGCACGCGCTGGCGGTGGCTCGGCACGGCTTCGGGATCGCGCGAAAGGTCAGGGTTGGAAGGGGGCAAGGGTCGAACAAAGGGCCGCAAGGCGGCCCGGTGATGGATCGGTCAGCGCGCAATCCCCAGCCGCGCCTTGGCGGCATCGTACTCCGCCTTCATGCGCGCGACGATCTCGCCGGCGCTGGGAATGTCGTGGATCTGCCCCACGCCCTGGCCGGCGCCCCAGATATCCTTCCATGCCTTGGCCTTGGAGCTGCCGCTGGCAAAGTCCATCTTGCTCTTGTCGGCCACCGGCAGGTTGTCGGGGTCCAGGCCTGCGTTGCTGATGCTTTCGCGGATGTAGTTGCCGTGCACGCCGGTGAACAGGTTGGTGTAGACGATATCGGCGGCGGCCGAGCTGGTGATCGACTGCTTGTACGTCTCTGCCGCATGCGCCTCCTGCGAGGCGATGAAGCGCGTGCCGACGTAGGCGAAGTCGGCGCCCATGGCCTGCGCGGCCAGCACGGCTTCGCCGGTGGCGATCGAGCCCGACAGCGCGATCGGGCCGTCGAAGATCTTGCGCACCTCGCCCACCAGCGCGAACGGCGACAGCATGCCGGCATGGCCGCCGGCGCCCGCGGCGACCAGGATCAGGCCATCGACGCCGGATTCGATCGCCTTCTCGGCATGGCGCATGCTGATCACGTCATGCAGCACGATGCCGCCGTAGCTGTGCACGGCGTCGATCAGTTCCTTGGGCGGCGCGCGCAGCGAGGTGATGAAGATCGGCACCTTGTGTTCGACGCAGACCTTGATGTCATGCTCGAGGCGCGCGTTGGAGGCGTGCACGATCTGGTTGACCGCGACCGGACCCACCGGTGCGCCGGGGTTGGCAGCCTTGAAGGCGGCCAGTTCGTCCCCGATCTTGGTCAGCCATTCGTCGAGCAGCTCGGCCGGGCGCGCATTGAGCGCCGGGAAAGAGCCGACGATGCCGGCCTTGCACTGCGCCAGCACCAGTTCCGGGTAGCTGACGATGAACATGGGCGAGGCAATCACGGGCAGGGCCAGGTTCTGCAGGGCCTGGGGCAGTTGCTTGGCGGCGGGCATGGTGTCTCCTGAACTACTGGCGGGCACGTTGGCGTGCCCTAAATGAACGGTCGTTCGATTATAGGGAGTTTCAGCGCGGTCACGTTAAAAGCCCCAGTCTATGCCGCTCCGGCCGGCGTGGGGCGCCAGGCCGCCGGCAGCACCAGCTCGGCCAGCGCGCCGCCGCCCGGGCGGTTGGCCAGCGTCACGTCGCCATGATGCAACGTTGCGACCTCGCGCGCAAAGCACAGGCCCAGGCCGGTGCTCTTGTCCGCACCGTGCGGACGCGGCAGCGAGTAGAAGCGCTCGAACACGCGCGGCAGCGCGTAGTCGGGAATGCCGGGCCCCTGGTCGGCCACGGCAATGGCCAGGGCGTCGCCGCGGCGCTCCAGGAGCACCGTGACCGCGGTGCCCGGCGGGGCGAAGTCGATGGCGTTGTCGAGCAGGTTGGCGATGGCCTGGCGCAGCAGGAACGGGTCTCCGGCGACGTGGCCAGGGCCGGCCCCGGCGGCGCACTGCAGCGCGACGCCGCGCTGCAGTGCGCGCGGCTCCAGTTCGGCGCACAGCTGCGCCAGCAGCGGCGCCAGCGGCACCGGCTCGCGCACTTCCAGGCGCTGGCGCTGTTCCACCTCGGCCAGCGCCAGCAGCTTGCGGATCATGGTTTCCAGCCGTCCCGACTGGGTGCGGATATTGGCGACGAAGCGCTGGCGGTCGGGCGCCGGCATCTCTTCCTGCAGCAGCTCCGCCGCGCCGCCGATGGCGGCCAGCGGGCTCTTCATCTCGTGCGTCAGCGTGTGGATGTAGTGCTCGACATACTGCTTGTCTTCCAGCCGCTCGCGCATGCCCTGCACCGCGCGCCCCAGCTCGGCCAGCTCGCCCGCGCCGCGCAGCGGCATCTCGGCGCGCTCGCCGGCCGCCACCGCGCGCGCGTAGCCGCGCAGGCGGCTCAGGCCATGCACCAGCCACAGTGTGCAGGCCAGCCCGATCACGCAGGCGGTGCCGATCAGCAGGCCGCCGTAGAGCAGGATCTTGCGCTGGCTGCGCGCGATGAACGGCGCCATCGCCGCATTGGGCTTGGCCACGGTCAGCACGCCGATGATGCGCTCGCCATCGCGCACCGGCGCGGCCACGTGCATCACGGTGCTGGCCTCGTCGGCGGGGTCGGCGCGGGTGCTGCGCGCGCCGTACTTGCCGCGCAGCGTCAGGTAGACGTCATTCCAGCGCGAGTAGTCGCGGCCCACGTCGGTGCCGGTGGAGTCGAAGCGCACGATGCCGCTGGCATCGGTGACGTAGACGCGATAGCCGATGCTGTCCTTGTGCAGCCCCGAGACCTCGGCATTGACCGGCACCTCGCGCAGCGCCGCCATATGCCGCGCGAAAGCGCCGTCGGCGATGCGGCCCGCCTTGAGGTCGTCGGCGGCCAGCGCGGCCAGCACGTGCGCGGTATCGATCAGCGTGTCTTCCATGGCCTGGCGCACGCCCGGCTTGACCTCCTGCACGAACACGCGCAGCGTCAGCACCGTGGCCAGGCCCACGATCAGGAAAAAGCCGAAGAAAATGCGCAGGCCGATATGCATGGCGCGCGCTCAGGGCTCCAGCGAATAACCCATGCCGCGATGGGTGCGGATGCGCTCGGCGCCCTCGGCAGACACCTCGCGCAGCTTGGCGCGCAGGGTCTTGATATGGGTGTCGACGGTGCGGTCGCTGGAATCGAGCGCGCCCGCCCACACCCCGTCCATCAGCTGCGCGCGCGAGTAGATGCGGCCCGGATGCGCCACCAGCAGGGCCAGCAGCAGGTATTCGTAGCGCGTCAGCGTCAGCCAGTGGCCGTGGTAGGCCAGGCGCGCGCCGTCCTGGTCGTGGGTGAAACCGGCGGCCTCGCCTTGCTTTGCCGCGGCGGCGCCGCGCGCCCGGCGCAGGATGGCGCGCACGCGCGCGGCCAGCTCGCGCGGCGAGAACGGCTTGACCACGTAGTCGTCGGCGCCGATCTCCAGCCCGACGATGCGGTCGATTTCTTCATGGCGAGCGGTCAGGAAGATCACCGGCGCATCGCTGAAGGTGCGCAGCGTGCGGCAGACCTCGAAGCCGCTCAGGTCCGGCAGCCCCACGTCCAGGATCACCAGGTCGGCTTGCGCGGCGCGCAGGCACGCGAGCGCGTCGCCGCCCAGCGTGCAGTGCTCGGCCAGCATGCCGTCGGTGCGCAGGGCATAGAGAATGGTGTCGGCGATGGCCTGCTCGTCTTCCACCACCAGGATGCGCGGTTGTTCCATGCCCGGCATTCTAGCCCTTCAGGCGCTGGCCGCCGCGCGCTCCGCCGCGGCAGCCGGTTCCGCGCCGCGCCGGTGGAAATAGATCTGCTCCGCGGCCCGCCGCAGCGGCGGCGAATACAGCATCAGGTCGAACGGCCAGTCGCACTGGAAGCGCTCGAACATCCAGCGCAGCGCGCGCTTGGCGCGAAAGCGTGGCGCGCTGGCGCTGGCCACGGCTTCCGGCGCGGGCCCGCCGCGCAGCAAATGCGCGGCCACCGCTTCGCCGACCGACTCGCCGTGGGCAAAGGCATAGTGGATGCCGCCCGCGGTCAGCGGCGACACGATGCCCGCGGCATCGCCGGTCAGGATCGCGCCGTCGCGCGCCAGCGGCAACACCGGGCCGCCGCACGGGATCAGCCCCGCGCGCGTCGCCGCCGGCTGCGTCAGCTGCGGCAGGCCGGCGCGCTCGCGCACGTGCGCCAGCAGTCCGTCCAGGTCCGGTGCGCGGCCGCGCCGCGGGAGGTAGCGCAGCGCCAGCCCGGCCTGCACGCCGGTGGGGTTCTGCGCAATCCAGCCGATATAGCCGGGCGCGAAGCGGCGCGTGATGAAGCAGTGCAGCGCGTCCGGCTCTGGCAGTGCCAGTCCGGGGAATTCATATTCCACGCCATACAGGAAGCTGTGCACGCGCCCGAGCCCGGCGCATTGCGCCACGCGTGACTGCGCGCCATCGGCGCCGACCAGATAGCGCGTATGGCCCACGCCGGTGACATGCCAGCCGCCGTGGCGCGGCACCGCGCCGACGAAGGCCTGGCCCAGCCGCAGCTCGACCCGGTGGCGCACCAATTCGGCGGCCAGCCAGCGCATCAGGCGCGGCGTGTCGGTGGTATGGAAGTAGTAGCCGGGCGCGCTCAGGCTCAGGCTGCGCAGCCGCGGCGAGTACAGCTTCACCTGCTCGACGCGATGCACGCAATCGGCCGGCGCCTGGCCCAGCCAGGTCTGCTCGATCGCTTCCCTGACCAGGATGCCGGTGGTGTGGAGCTTGTCGCCCGGATCGGTCTTGCGTTCCAGTACCAGCACGCGCAGGCCGGCGCGCGCGGCAGCCAGGGCGCAGGCGGCGCCGGCAAAGCTGGCGCCGGCGATGACGAGGTCGTAGTCGAAGGAGGGCATGGCAGTTTCCGGAGAGCGAAGGGCTCCAGTCTGGCCAGCCGGGGTGAGGGCAATGTGTGGCGGGTGTGAAGCAGCGAAGCGGCGCTGAACCCGACCAACCCCGCAAAAAAACGCCCCGCATGCGCGGGGCCATCAATTACCACGAAGACTGATACACACGGCGGGCACCTGCCAATGCCGCAGCCGCACACGAAGCATAGGCCGCCAATGTGACGGCGCCGTGGCAGCGCGATGAACCGCGCATGACATCACAGCCCGTAGCGCTTGATCTTGTCGTAGAGCGTGGCCTTGCCCACCTGCAGCAGGTCCGCCGCCTGGCTGACCGCGCCGCCGGTGCGCGCCAGCGCGTCGGCAATCACGGCGCGCTCGAAGTGCTCCATGCGCTCGCGCAGCGGCGCGCCCTCGTCGGGGCCCGCTGCCTGCGCGCCGGCCTGGCCGCCCTCGGGCACGCCCAGCACCATGCGGTCGGCGGCATTGCGCAGCTCGCGCACGTTGCCCGGCCACGGGCGCTGGGCCAGCGCCTGGCGCTGCGCCTCGGACAGGATCGGCGCGGGCCGCTGGTAGCGCACCGCCGACACCAGCGAAAAATGCTCGAACAGCGGCACGATGTCCTCGCGCCGCTCGCGCAGCGGCGGCAGCGCGATGGTGACGACATTGAGCCGGTAATACAGGTCTTCGCGGAAGGTGCCTTGCGCCACCAGCGCGTCCATGTCGCCCTTGGCCGCGGCGACGATGCGCACGTCGATCTTCACCGAGGCATTCGACCCCAGCCGCTCCAGCGAGCCCTCCTGCAGCACGCGCAGCAGCTTGACCTGCAGCGCCAGCGGCATGCTCTCGATCTCGTCGAGGAACAGCGTGCCGCCCGAGGCATGCTCGAGCTTGCCGATGCGGCGCTTGCCGGCACCGGTGAAGGCGCCGGCCTCGTGCCCGAACATCTCGCTTTCGAAGATGGCCTCGGGCACCGCGCCGCAGTTCAGCGCGATAAAGGGCCCCTCGGCGCGCCCGGACAGCGCGTGCAGGCTGCGCGCGACCAGTTCCTTGCCGGTGCCGGTCTCGCCGTTGATCATCACCGGCACGTCGGTGGGCGCGACATTGGCCACCAGCGCGCGCACCTGCTCGATCGCAGGCGAGCGGCCGATGATGCGCGTGCCGGCGGCGGGCCCGGCCAGTTCGCGGCGCAGTGCCTGGTTTTCCAGCTCCAGCGCGCGCCGTTCGAGCGCGCGGCGCACGGTGTCGGTAAGGCGGTCGGCACCGAACGGCTTTTCGATGAAGTCATAGGCGCCTTCGCGCATCGCCTGCACCGCCATGGTGATGTCGCCGTGGCCGGTCACCAGGATCACCGGTACGCCGGGCGCGGCGTTGCGGCAGTGCTGCAGCAGGTCCAGCCCGCTGGCGCCGGGCAGGCGCACGTCGGTCACCACCACGCCGGCAAAGGCGCCGTGCAGGTGCGGGAGCGCGGCCTCGGCCGAGGGCAGCGCCAGCACGCGGAAGCCGGCCAGCTCCAGGCTTTGCGCGGTGGCCTGCCGCACCAGCGGCTCGTCTTCGACAAACAGGACACGCAGACCGTCTTGCATGGCAGTACTCATGGTGACGCGGAAACCGATGGCGCGGGATCAATGGCGGGCGCGCGCGCCAGCACCAGCGTAAACTGCGCGCCGCCGCCGGCGACGTTGGCGACGCTGAGCTGGCCGCCGAACTCGCGCACGATCGACGACGAGATCGCCAGCCCGAGCCCCAGGCCCTGGCCGGTTTCCTTGGTGGTGAAAAAAGGTTCGAACAGGCGCGGCAGCGCTTCCGGCGCGATGCCGGTGCCGTTGTCGCGCACGACGATGGTGACGGCGTGCTCGCCGGCCTGCACGTCGAGATCGATGCGACCCTGCGCCGGCGCGGCCGCGGCGATGGCATCGAGCGCATTGCCGAGCAGGTTCAGCAGCACCTGCTCCAGCTTCAGTTCGTCGGCGCGCACGGCCAGGCCAGGCACCGCATCCAGGCCAGCGAGGTGGATCGTGACCGCGCCCAGCCGCGGCGCCAGCAGCGCCAGCACGTGGTCGACTGCCGCGCGCAGCGCCACCGGCCGCTGCACCGGGCGCGCCTTGCCGGCAAACAGCTTGAGCTGGCCGGTGATCTTGCCCATGCGCTCGGTCAGGTCGGCGATCGCCGTAAGGTTGCCCTCGGCCGCGGCCAGCTGGCCGCGCGCCAGCAGCACGCGGGTGTTGTCCGAGAACGTGCGCAGCGCCGCCAGCGGCTGGTTCAGCTCATGCGTGATGCCGGCCGCCATCTGCCCGAGCGCGGCCAGCTTGCTGGCCTGCACCAGCTCGTCCTGGGCCGCGCGCAGCTCGTTTTCGGCGCGGGTGCGCTCGGCCACTTCGTCTTCAAGCTTTTCGTTGATCGCCATCAGGTCGGCGGTGCGGGCCTCGACGCGGCGCTCCAGTTGATCGTAGGCGGCTTCCAGCAAGCGGCGGCTGTACTGCATGTCGCGCGCGCGCTGGCGGCGCTGGCGCCAGTTGACCAGCAGCAGGCAGATGCAGGCATAGGCCAGCGCCGCGGCCACGGTGGCGTTGCGCGCGTTGGCCAGCACCGGCTCCAGCGGCGCCATCACCTGCATGGTCCAGCCGGCCGGGCCCACGGTGCGGTTCAGTTCCAGGTAGCGGTCGGCGCGTTCGGCGCCGTCCGGCGCGAAGGTGGTGCGGCCGGCGGCGGCCTCGTCGCGCACGCGCACCAGGCGCGCGCCGTGCGTGAGCGTGGTGTCGGCCAGCCAGCGCGTAACCGGCGACGCCAGCGGCTCCAGCGGCAGCGGCGTCACCGCGCGGCCGTGGTACTGGCGGGTTCGTTCCATCTCCGCGCGCAGCGCCGGCGGCAGCGGGCGCAGCGTGCGGTATTGCCACGCCGACACCGACGACAGGAAGATCACGCCGTGGTCGTCGCTGACCATCAGCGGCTCGGCGCCGCTGCCGGCGCGCTGGAACCACTCCAGGTTGAGCTTGACCACGGTCACGCCGATGACCTTGCCGCCGGACTCGATCGGCTGTGCGATGTAGTAGCCGGGCTCGTCGCTGGTGATGCCGATGGCGTAGAAGCGCCCCATCTGGCCGCCCGCGGCGGTCTGGAAGTAGGGGCGGAAGCGGTAGTCGGTGCCGACGAAGCTGCCGGGCTGGCCGTGGTTGCTGGCCGCCAGCGCGATGCCGTTGGCCGCGATCACGTAGGTGGCCGACGCATGCGCGCGCCGGTTGACCTCGGCCAGGTACTGGTTGGCGGCGGCGACGCGCTGCGCATCGTCGGGGGCGGCTAGCAGCCCGCGCACGAACGGATGCAGCGACACCAGCGCGGGCAGGAACTCGTAGCGGTCGAGGGTGCTTTCCAGGGTGGCGGCGTAGCGGTCGGCGCGCGTCGCGGTGCCTTGCTGCAGGCTGGCCAGGCCGCGCTGGACCGAGACCAGCCAGGTCAGCGCGCACAGCAGCAGCAGGCCCGCGGCAAGGGCGACGGCAAAGCCCCACCAGCGCCCGCTGCCGGCCGCGGGCGCGTGCACCGGGCGGGTGGCGGCAGGGTCATGCACGGCGAGAAAGTCGTCGGAGTGTGGCATCGGCGCGCGCGAGGGGTGTCGCGCCGATGATACCCGCAGGCGCGAAGCCGGGGCAGCCGCCCGCGCAGGGGTTGCCGGTTCAGGCGGCGCGCTGGCCGGCTTCGCCAAGCGCGTCGGCATCGTCGCCGGCGCCGTGCTGCAGCACGCGCGCCAGGCGCTTGCGGTCCAGCTCGCGTTCCCACGCCGACACCACCACCGTGGCCACGCCGTTGCCGATGATGTTGGTCAGCGCGCGGCACTCGCTCATGAAGCGGTCGATGCCCAGGATCAGCACCATGCCCGCCACCGGGATGGTCGGCACCACCGCCAGCGTCGCCGCCAGCGTGATGAAGCCCGAGCCGGTCACGCCGCTGGCGCCCTTGGAGGTGATCATCGCCACCGCCAGGATGGTCAGCTGCTGCATCAGCGTCAGCTCGATGCCGGTGGCCTGGGCGATGAAGATCACCGCCATCGTCATGTAGATGTTGGTGCCATCGAGGTTGAACGAGTAGCCGGTCGGCACCACCAGGCCCACCACCGACTTGGAGCAGCCCAGCTTCTCCAGCTTTTCCATCATGTGCGGCAGCGCGGCTTCGGACGAGCTGGTGCCGAGCACGATCAGCAGCTCTTCCTTGATGTACGAGATAAAGCGCACGATGCTGAAGCCGGTCATGCGCGCGATCGTACCCAGCACCACCAGCACGAACACGATGGCGGTGAAGTAGAAGGTGCCGATCAGCTTGAGCAGCGGCACCAGCGAGCCCAGGCCGTACTTGCCGATGGTGAACGCCATCGCGCCGAAGGCGCCGATCGGGGCCACCTTGGTGATCACGTGGACGATATGGAAGAACACCTTCGAGACCTGCTCGATCAGCTGCACCACGATGCGGGCGCGTTCGCCCAGCACGGCCAGCGCGGCGCCGAAGAACAGCGACACCAGCAGGATCTGCAGGATGTCGCCGTTGGCGAAGGCGCTGAACACGGTGTCGGGGATGATGTGCATCAGGAACTCGACCGTGCTCTGGCCGTGCGCCTTTGACACGTACTGGGCGATGGCCTTGGTGTCGAGCGTGGCGGGATCGATGTTGAAGCCCACGCCCGGCTTGAGCAGGTGCGCGGCGCCCAGGCCGATCAGCAGCGCGAAGGTCGACACCACCTCGAAGTACAGCAGCGCCTTGCCGCCGACGCGGCCGACCTTCTTCATGTCGCTCATGCCGGCAATGCCGGTCACCACGGTACAGAAGATGATCGGGCCGATGATCATCTTGATCAGCTTGATGAAGCCATCGCCCAGCGGCTTCATGGCGACGCCGGTGTCGGGCCAGAAGTGGCCGAGCAGGATGCCGACGCAGATGGCGAACAGGACCTGCACGTACAGGATCTTGTAGAAGGGTTTCCTCATGATGTCGTCCTCGGTGTTGACCGTACCCGGGCGGGTCCGCGCGGGCGCGCGCCGTCACGCTTGCGGCGCGTTCAGGGGCGGGAATTCGCAACCGGCATGCCAGTCCAACCGGTATTGCTAACTGGTTGATTCACAAGGAAAGGCTGTCCGCGACCGGGCGCCGGGCCTCCGGGATTCCGGAATCCCGGACGGCGCGGATCCGGCGATCCGGAATGGCGGGCGGGCACAGGGTGCGCGAGGCGCCACCTGGCAGGGGCCCGGGCTGCATGGCGGTGCGCGCAAAGCTGCCGCATATCGCGGCCCGGCGCTCGCAACGCCGTATAATTCTGAGCTTCCGTTCAATGCCGTCCGGGCCGTGCCGCCGTCCGGGGCCGTCATCACACCGTACGCATGCGCAGCTACTACCAGCACCACGTCTTTTTCTGCCTGAACCAGCGCGAGGCCGGCGAGAACTGCTGCGCCAATTACAACGCCAAGGCCATGCAGGAATACGCCAAGAAGCGCTGCAAGGAACTGGGCATCGCCGGCGGCGAAGGCCGCGTGCGCATCAACAAGGCGGGCTGCCTGAACCGCTGTGAACTCGGCCCGGTGCTGGTGGTCTACCCCGAGGCCATCTGGTACACCTATGTCGACGAGCATGACATCGATGAAATCATCGACAGCCATCTGCTCAAGGGCAAGCCGGTCGAGCGGCTGATGGTGGATCGCTGAACGAGAACGAAGTCCGCGGCGCTACCGATGCCGCAGCGCCGATGCCAGACCCCGCCGCCCGCACGCCGGACGGTTTTTTCATTTTTTGCCCCGGGATTTCCCGCCAGAGTTTCCCACCTGAGCCAGCCGGCCTCCTGATTGCCCCAGACCGCCCTATGAACGCGCATACCCAGGTAATTTCCATCGCCGGCCCCGTCGGCGCGATCGACGTGTCGGTGGACCTGCCGCAAGGCGAGCTCCGAGGCCTGGCGCTGGTGGCACATCCGCATCCGCTGTTTGGCGGCACCAAGGACAACAAGGTCGCGCAGACGCTGGCACGCGCCTTCGTGCAGCTGGGCTATGCCACCGTGCGCCCCAACTTCCGCGGTGTCGGCGCGACCGCCGGCGAGCATGACAACGGCATCGGCGAACAGGACGACCTGCTCGCCGTGGCGGCCTGGATGCGCCAGCAGACCGCGTGGTCGGCGCAGGCCGCGACGCTGCCGCTGGTGCTGGGCGGGTTCTCGTTCGGCAGCTTCGTCAGCACCCATGTGGCGCGGCGCCTGGCCGAGGCCGGCACGCCGGTGCAGCGCCTGGTGCTGGTTGGCACCGCCGCCAGCCGCTGGGAAGTCGCGCAGGTGCCGGCCGACACCATCGTCATCCATGGCGAACAGGACGACACCGTGCCGCTGGCCAGCGTGTTCGACTGGGCCCGCCCGCAGGAGCTGCCGGTGATCGTGATCCCCGGCGCCGACCATTTCTTTCACCGCAAGCTGCACCTGATCAAGCAGCTCGTCGTCAATGCGTGGGACCGGTAAGGCCGGCACGCCCGCCATCCCGGAATTTCCCACGCCACCTTTTTACCGTCGGAAAAACAGAAACATGCTGAATCGAGCCACGACACGCCTTTCGTCCGCCTTTGCTCCCGCCGCCATCGCCGCCGCCATCGTGCTGGCTACCGCGCCCGCCGCCGTGCTGGCGCAGGGCGTGCCGATGCCGCAGGTCGCAGCCAAGTCGTGGATGCTGTATGACGTCACCAGCGGCCAGGCACTGGCCTCGCAGAATGCCGATGCGCGCATCGAGCCGGCCTCGCTGACCAAGCTGATGACCGCCTACCTGGCGTTCGAGGCACTCAAGGAAAAGCGCCTGACGCTGGACCAGGCGGTGGTGCCGACCAATCTGGTGCTCAAGGTCAAAAGCGATGAGTCACGCATGTTCATCGAGCCCAACAAGCCGGTCACGGTGCAAGACCTGCTGCTGGGCCTGATCGTGCAGTCGGGCAACGACGCCGCGCTGGCGCTGGCCGAGGCCGTCGGCGGCTCGGAAGAGGGCTTCGTCGCGATGATGAACCGCGAGGCCCAGCGCATGGGCATGAAGAACACCCACTTCACCAATACCGACGGCATCCCCGACCCTAACCACTACACCACCGCGGTCGACCTGGCGACGCTGACCACGCGCCTGATCAAGGACTTCCCCGAGTACTACAGCATGTACTCGCAGAAGGAGTTCACCTATAACAAGATCAGGCAGCCCAACCGCAACCGCCTGCTGTACATCGACTCGACCGTCGACGGCGTCAAGACCGGCCACACCAAGTCCGCCGGCTATTGCCTGATCTCTTCGGCCAAGCGGCCGCTGGCCAACGTGCCGGACGGCTCGCGCCGCCTGATTTCGATCGTGATCGGCACCACCACCGAACAGGTGCGCACCCAGGAAAGCCTGAAGATCCTCAACTACGGCTTCCAGTTCTTCGACGCGCTGCGCCTGTACGACAAGGGCCAGGTGCTGGCCACGCCGGACATCTACAAGGGCAAGAGCGGCACGGTCAAGATCGGCGTGCAGAACGAGACCTTCGTCACCGTGCCCAAGGGTACCGGCGGGCGCCTGAAGCCGGTGCTGGAGCGCCAGGAACTGCTGATCGCGCCGATCTCGGCGGGCCAGCAGGTGGGCATGGTCAAGTTGATGGACGGCACCAGCAAGGTGGCCGAATTCCCGGTGGTGGCGCTGGAAGAGGTGCCCGAGGCCGGCTTCTTCGGCCGCCTGTGGGACACCATCCGCCTGTGGTTCAAGCGCAAGTGACCTGAATGCGCGCGAGCCGGTGCGCCCCGCGGCGCGCCGGCCTGGCGCCGGAGAATCCGAGATGACGACCGACAACCAAGGCAGCGGCAACAAGCCCGGCGCGATCCCGCCGGAGCAGTCGCTGATCGAATACCCGAGCCATTTCCCGATCAAGGTGATGGGCGCGATGCAGGACGGCTTCGCCGAAGCCATCGTCGCGCTGGTGCAAGAGTTCGACCCCGACTTCCACGCCGGCAAGATGGAAATGCGCCCGTCGAGCAAGGGCAACTACCTGGGCCTGACCGTGACGGTGTGGGTCACCAGCCGCGAGCAGCTCGACGACCTGTACCGGGCGCTGACTTCGCATCCGATGGTGAAGGTGGTGCTGTAGCGCGCCGGCGTTTCTTTCCCGCTCTGTTTGCTCCCCTCTCCCGCGCGCGGGAGAGGGGCCGGGGGAGAGGGCAGGCGCGCGCATACCGACGCGCTTCACTTCGTCTGAAGCTCCTGCCCTCTCCCCCAACCCCTCTCCCGCAGGCGGGAGAGGGTAGCCTTCCGCAGCCCTGGCAACGTGTCCGCTGCGGCATGCCAATTCCCATACCAACATGAACACCATCACCCTGAAACCCGGCAAGGAAAAATCCCTGCTGCGCCGCCACCCGTGGATCTATGCCACCGGCATCGCCACCACCGAAGGCCGCTGCGAGCCGGGCGCCACCGTGATCGTGCGCGCCGCCGACGGCCGCTTCCTGGCCAAGGCCGCCTACAGCCCCGAATCGCAGATCCGCGCGCGCGTGTGGACCTTCGACGAGAACGAGCCGGTCGACCACGCCCTGTTCAAGCGCCGCGTGGCCGCGGCCATTGCCTACCGGCGCCAGTGGGTGCAAGACAGCGACGCGGTGCGGCTGATCTTCGGCGAATCGGACCGGCTGCCCGGCCTGATCGTCGACTACTACGGCAACGGCGCCGCGGGCCAGCTGGTGTGCCAGTTCAACTCGGCGGGCGTCGAGCAATGGAAGACCGCGATCGTGCAGGCGCTGGTCAAGGAAACCGGCTGCCCCAACGTCTATGAGCGCTCCGACGCCGCGGTGCGCCAGCGCGAGGGCCTGGAGCTGGTGACCGGCGTGCTCGCCGGCGCCGAGCCCGACCCGGCGCTGTCAGTGACCGAGCACGGCGTGCGCTATTACGTCGACGTGCGCAACGGCCACAAGACCGGCTTCTATGTCGACCAGCGCGACAACCGCAAGCTGGTCGGTGACCTCGCCGAAGGGCGCGAGGTGCTCAACTGCTTCTGCTATACCGGCGGCTTCTCGCTGGCCGCGCTGCGCGGCGGCGCCAAGGCGGTGACGTCGATCGATTCATCCGGCGAGGCGCTGAAGATCGCCGCGGGCAACGTCGCGCTGAACGGTTTCGATCCGGAGCGCGCGACCTGGCTCGACGCCGACGTGTTCAAGTCGCTGCGCGAATTCCGCGCCGAGGGCCGCCACTTCGACCTGATCGTGCTGGACCCGCCCAAGTTCGCGCCGTCGGCCCAGCATATCGACCGCGCCGCGCGCGCCTACAAGGAAATCAACCTGGTCGGCACGCAGTTGCTGCGCCCGGGCGGGCTGCTGTTCACGTACTCTTGCTCGGGCGCGATCAGCATGGAGCTGTTCCAGAAGATCGTGGCCGGCGCGGTGACCGATGCGCGCGCGGATGCGCGCATCCTGCGCAGGCTGTCGGCGGGAACCGATCATCCGATGCTGGCGGCGTTCCCGGAAGGGGAGTATTTGAAGGGGTTGCTGCTGGAGAAGGTGGCGTAACGCTGCGATCCGGAGCTGCGACAGCCTTTGCACACCGGGGGAACGTTGAACCTCACCGCCACATATTCCGCATCCGACTGGCCAGGTCCACCGGCGCCAGCGCGGGTTTGACCGCGCCTTCCCCCGGCATCGGCGGCGGCGGCCACGAGCGGCTGTAGAAGTTTGGCATCACCCGGTTCGGCAAGAACCGCGTGCGCGACGCATAGACATGCCGGTCACCGAAGCCCACCTGCTGGTGCACATAGAACCGCTGCGGCACGATGACATCGAGGTGGTCCCTGGCCCGCGTCATCGCCACATACAGCAGCCGCCGCTCTTCCTCGATCTCTTCGGTGGTGCCGGTGGCCAGGTCGCTCGGCATGCAGCCGTCGACGGCATTGAGCACATAGACCGCCTTCCACTCCTGGCCCTTGGCCGAATGGATGGTCGACAGGATCAGGTAGTCCTCATCGCGCGAGGGTACGCCGGATTCATCGCTGGAGGCACTGGGCGGGTCCAGCGTCAGCTCGGTCAGGAAGCGCTCGCGCGCGCCATAGGTGGCGGCGATGCGCTCCAGCTGCTGCAGGTCGGCCTGGCGCGCGGGGGCATCGTCGTGCAGGCGTTCCAGGTGCGGCGTATACCAGGCCAGCACCTGCTCGAATTCGGACGGCCATGGCGAGGTCGGCGCCATCAGCGCGCGCGCCAGCCCCAGCAGATCGGCCCACGCCGGCGCGGCGGCCGGCGGCGGCTCGAATTCCTGCAGCGAGAACAGCGGCTCGGTCGCCAGCGCCATGGCATCGAGCACGCGCGCCGCGGTCTTGGGGCCGATGCCGGGCAGCAGTTGCAGCGTGCGGAAGCCCGCCATGCGGTCGCGCGGGTTCTCCAGCCAGCGCACCACCGCCAGCACGTCCTTGACGTGGGTCGATTCCAGGAACTTGAGGCCGCCGAATTTCACGAACGGGATATTGCGCCGCGCCAGCTCGATCTCGACCTGCGCGCTGTGGTCGGCGGCGCGGAACAGCACCGCCTGCGCCATCAGCGCCAGGCCGGCCTCGCGCCGCGTCAGCACCTGCTCGACCACGAAACGGGCCTGGTCGGCCTCGTCGTTGACCACGATCACGCCGGGTTTCTCGGCTGACTGGCGCTCGGACCACAGGTCCTTGGTATAGCGTTCGGCGGCGAGGCCGATCACCGCGTTGGCGGCCTGCAGGATAGGCTGGGTCGAGCGGTAGTTCTGCGACAGCGTGACCTGCTGCGCCGCCGGCGTGAACTGCGCGGGGAAATCCAGGATATTGCGCACCGTGGCGCCGCGGAAGGCGTAGATCGACTGCGCGTCGTCGCCGACCACGGTCAGGCCGCGGCCATCGGGCCGCAGCGCCAGCAGGATCGAGGCCTGCAGCGCGTTGGTGTCCTGGTATTCGTCGACCAGGATATGGTCGAAGCGCGCGCCCATGTCGTGCGCGATGGCGGGCTCGGCCATGGCCTGCGCCCAGTACAGCAGCAGGTCGTCGTAGTCGAGCACGTGCTGTTTCTGCTTGGCCTCGACATAGCCGGCGAACAGCGTGCGCAGCGCGTCGGCCCACATCGCATAGCGTGGGAACTGCTGCCTGAGCACGTCTTCCAGCGGCGCCTGGGTGTTGACCACGCGCGAATAGATGGACAGGCAGGTTTCCTTCTTCGGGAAGCGGCTGGCGGTCTCGGACAGGCCCAGGTCGTGGCGCACCACGTGCATCAGGTCGGCGGAATCGCCGCGGTCGCTGATGGTGAAGGCGGGCGACAGGCCCAGGGTCTCGGCATATTCGCGCAGCAGCCGCGCGCCGATGGCGTGGAAGGTGCCGGACCACTGCAGCGCCGCGCGCCCGGCGCCGGTGCTGGTGCCGAGCGCCTGGTCGACGATGCGCTCGACGCGCCGGCCCATCTCGGCGGCGGCGCGGCGCGAGAACGTCAGCAGCAGGATGCGGCGCGGATCGGCGCCGCCCAGCACCAGGTGCGCGACCCGGTGCGCCAGCGTATTGGTCTTGCCCGAGCCGGCGCCGGCGATGATCAGCAGCGGCGCCTCGCTGCCGTGCTCGACCGCGGCGCGCTGCTCCGGGTTGAGCCGGGACAGGTAGGCGGGGAGCGCTTCGGCTACAGGCGCGGCAGCTTCAGGGGATGCGGCGGTGGGGGCAAGGTCCAGGGTCACGGGCGGGGCGGGCAGGAAAGGCTCGGAAATGGCTGGCGCCAACTGTATATCCATACAGCCCGCCGGCGCAACCCGCCGCGCGCAGGATCGCGTCAGGAAAGAAAAAAGGTGCTCGATGAGCACCTTTTGTCGTCTGATCGCAGCGCGGGGCGCCGCCGTTACGCTGACTTTGCCAGGGCGCCGTCGAGCAGCTTGTGCAGCGCGTCCCACTCGGGCTCGCCGACATAGCGCTTCAGGATGCGGCCTTCCTTGTCGATCACGAAGGTGGTCGGCGTCAGGCCCACATTGCCGAAGGCCTTGGCCGCGCTGCCGTCGCTGTCCATCGCCACCTTGAACGGCAGCCCGCGGGTCTTGGCGAAGTTCATCACGTACATGGGCGGGTCGTAGTTCATTGCCACCGCGACGAACTCCAGCCCCTTGCCCTTGAACTGCTCGTAGGTCTTGACCATGTCCGGCATCTCCTTGATGCAGGTGGCGCAACTGGTGGCCCAGAAGTTGACCAGGTAGACCTTGCCCTTGAGGTCGGCGGTGCTGACCTTTTCGCCGGACAGCAGCGTGAAGGTGGCGGCCGGCGCGGTACCTGAAGGCAACAGCGCGCGGTAGCCGAACCAGCCCAGCAGCGCCAGCACCACCACGGCGGCGACGATGGGCCAGGGCTTGCGGGAGGTCTTGGAGGCGGGGGAAGTGGTCATGGGAATCCGGCCGGAGCCGCTTCGTTAATGCTGGAAGGACCGGGCTGGGCCGGTCAGCAGTGGGACATTCTAATGCGGCTGGCGTTCGCGCGCTGTGCGGTACCGCCTTGCGGTCATGTGCTGGAACCCTTCCGTCACTTGCGCGCGGCGACGGCGGCGCGCGCCTGCGCCAGCGCCTGTTCCAGGTAGGCGCCGTAGAAGTCGGGCTGCATGCCGCGCAGCGGGCTGGCGGCGGCGCGGCCCTGGTGGTCCAGGAACAGCACCGTGGGCGCCACCCTGACCTGGTGCGCGCGGGCCCAGGCGCGCGCGGTGGTCTGGCTGCCGTCGGCATCGCGCAGCGGGGTGTCGGCGGTCATGTCGAGTTCGCGCACGGCGATTTCGCCGGCGGCCGCCTGCGGGCCCAGGTAGTTGCGGCGCACCGCGTCGCAGTAACTGCAGCCCGGCATCGACACCAGCACCACCAGCGGCTCGCCGCGGCGCGCGGCGTCGGCGCCGTGGGCAGCGAGGTCGGTGGCCGGCGGCAGGTGCGGCGGGCTGGCGGCGGACACGCCGGCCACGCCGGCCACGACAGCCAGCAGCGCGCCCGCGGCCAGCCAGTGCAGGCAGGAGCGAGAGGTGGCAGCTCGGGCGAGGCGGGAGGCAGGCATGGCGGATGTGGGGCGGAGGAGGCGGCGCGGCAAGCACTGGCGCGCCGCTTCCGGGATAATACCGGTTTCCGCGCGCCGGCGATCGCGCCCGCGCGCGCCGTCCCGAGCCTGTGCTTCCGCCCCGTTTTCCCATGCGTCCCGTGCCGCCCCCGCCGAGCCCTGCTGCCGCGTCCCGCTGGTCCCTGACATGCTGCGCCGCGCTGCTTGCGCTGGCCCTGTGCGCCTGTTCGCCGCGCTATGACTGGCGCACCATCCAGTCCGGCGAGGGTGGCTACGCCGCGCTCTATCCCGGCAAGCCCACCAGCGCCGCGCGCGACGTGACCATTGCCGGGCGTAAGCTGCCGATGACGATGGAGGCCGCGCGCATCGACGACACGCTCTTCGCCGTGGGCGTGGTGACCCTGCCCGCCGACGACGAAGCGCTGCGGCGCGAGGCCCTGGCGGCGATGCAGGCCGGCCTGCTGGCCAACCTGGGCACGCTGTCGGGCGAGCCGCGCACTCGGCCGGTCACCATCATGAGCGCGGACCGGCCGGGCCGCCCGCTGGCCGGGCTGGAGCTGCAAGCCAGCGGCGTGTCGCCGCAGGACCAGTCGCCGCGCCGGCTTAGCGCGCGGCTGGTGGCGGTGGGCACGCGCGCCTTCCAGGCGGTGGTGCTGGAATCCGGCGAGGCCGCGCGCGACGCGCGCCAGGCCGAGCAGGTGGAGCAGTTCCTGGGCGGGTTCCACCCGCTCTGAGGCGCCGCGGCGTCGCAGCGAATCACGATGCCGGGGGGCGATGCGCCGCCCCGCATGTTGCAGTCATAGGAGAGTCGAAAATGCGTTGGGAAGTCTGGTTGGCCTATTTCGCCGCGTGCTGGGTGATCGCGGTGTCGCCGGGATCGGGCGCGGTGCTGTCGATGAGCCATGGCCTGTCGTACGGGCTGCGCCGGACCACCACCACCATCTTCGGCCTGCAGGCCGGGCTGGTGATCGTGCTGCTGGTGGCCGGCGGCGGGCTGGGCGCGCTGCTGCTGGCCTCGGAGCAGGCCTTCATGGTGGTCAAGACCATCGGCGCGCTGTACCTGATCTACCTCGGCATCCAGCAATGGCGCGCGCGCGTGGAAGCCGATGCGGCGCAGGACGGCGGCCCGGTGCGCGTGGCCGTGATGAGCCGGCGCCGGCGCTTCGCCACCGGCCTGCTGACCAACGTGACCAACCCCAAGGGCATCATCTTCATGGTCGCGGTGCTGCCGCAGTTCATCGATCCGAACCGGCCGCTGGCGCTGCAGCTGGCGATCCTGGCGGCCACCATGTGCTGCGTCGACCTGGTGGTGATGCATGGCTACGCGCTGCTGGCGTCGCGCATGCAGGGGCTGTTCCGCAATGCCCGCGCGGTGCTGTGGCAGAACCGGTTTTTCGGCAGCGTGCTGATGGCGGTGGGCGCGGCGCTGTTCTTCGTGCGCCGCCAGCACGCCTGACCGGCGCGGCATCCGCACTGGCGCGCCTGGGTGGGGTTTGCTTCAATGAGGGAGTAACCCCGCCACGGAGTCCCCGCATGCCTGCCTCGCTGAACCCGTTCGCCGGTGCGCGCCTGCAGCCGCGCCATACCGTGCCCCCGGTGGAAGAGCCCGCGCCACCGGGCGTGCCGCCCGACCTGCCGCTGTCGCCCGAGGACGACCCGCCCCCGCCACCGGTGGAACCGCCGGTGACCAACGCCGCCGGGCGCTATTGCTTCAGTTCGTAGAAGTCGTTCAGGCAATACGCGTCGGTCAGCTCGACCGGCTTGTCGCCATGGGTGTAGCCGGTGCGGCGGATATGCAGCAGCGGCTCGCCCGGCTCGATGCCCAGGCGCGCGGCCAGCTCTGCCGTGGCGACGACCGCGCGCAGCGTCTCGGTGACGCGCAGCACCGGCTTGCCGATCCGCTCCAGGTAGGCGTAGAGCGATTCGCCGATGGCGCTGGCGTCGGGCACCACGGCCAGCGCCAGCGTGGTCACATCCATCCAGTAGATCTGTCCGTCAGCCTTGCGCAGCCGCGTCAGCCTGACGATCTCGTCGCCCTCGGCCAGGGCCAGTTCCGCGCTTTCCTGCGCCGTGGCGCGGCGGCGCTCGAACCCCACCAGCTCGCTCGCCGGCGTCATGCCGCGCCGGCGCGCCAGCTCGCTGAAGTTGTCCAGCCGCGCTGGCCTGGGCTCGGCGCGCGGGGCGATAAAGGTGCCCGCGCCGCGGTTGCGCGTGATGGTGCCTTCCTCGGCCAGCACCTGCAGCGCGTGCCGCGCGGTGACCCGTGAAATCCCCAGCGAATCGACCAGCGTGCGTTCCGACGGCAGCGCATCGCCCGCCCGCCATTGCCCCGCCTGGATGGCCGCGGTGAGCTTGCGCGCTACCTGCAGGTAGATCGGCGTGGCGTCGGCCTCGTCGGGCCGCAGCGCCTGCAGCCTTTGATCCATGCGACTCGTCATAGGTACCAAAGCCTGATGTCTGTGATACCACTTTAGGACTTTTAATCGCCTTGCGGGGAATCCTGTGCAGAGGGTGACGCACGTGCCATGCGCACGGTATCCGTCAATTGGTACTGCATAGGGGCGCGTGCCCTCACGGCCTCTGCAGCCGTGCGAGTGCTGACGGGACCCCACGGTTTGCGCACCTCTCTGTGCGGACCCGAACTTTCATCCCAGGCCTGGCTGTGATATTGCCGTAGCGTCCTCGTTGAATACCAGTTCAATACATCGTTGTTGAAGTGGCTCGTACCGGTATCCCTTGTTGACGCGAACCGTTCATCGTTACGCTGAACCGGACAGGAGTCGCGTGCCCCCGACCGCTTGGGCCGGCCGTGTTCGATGGCACGGATGATGCGGATGGTCCGATGGCGTTTGCCGCTGTGCCGGCCGGCCAGCCGCAATACCTGCGCAACGTGACCGAGACATGCTGATTCGGCAGACTGCACGAACAACGCAAACAATGCCGGCTAGCCCCGCCCCCGGCCAACCTCATCCGCCCATCGGCACGCAAGGAGCCCGTCATGCCAACCACCCGCACCGTCTCCGCCTTCGGCACTGCCGACGCCCGGCCGCTCGACCTCGTCATCTTCGGCGGCGCCGGCGACCTGTCGGCGCGCAAGCTGCTGCCCTCGCTCTACATGTGCCACCGCGACGGCAACCTGCCCGACGGCACCCGCATCATTGGCGTGGGACGGCACCGCTGGGATCGCGAGGCCTTTGTCAATTTTGCCGACGAAAGCGCACAACCGTTTGTCGATGCGCGCTATATCGAACCTGCCAAATGGCAGGACTTCCTGCAACGGCTGGACTTCGTCCATCTCGATGCCGCGCAGGCGGCAGACTATCCCGCGCTGGCCGCGCAGCTGCGCAGCGACGCGCTGCGGATCTACTACATGGCGATGCCGCCGGGGCTGTTCGCCGCCACCTGCGACAACCTCGCCGGCCATGGCCTGATTGCCGACGATACCCGGCTGGTGCTGGAAAAACCGCTGGGCGTGGACCTGGCCTCGGCCATCGACATCGGCGAGGTGGTCAGCCGCTACTTCAGCGAGGACCGCACCTACCGGATCGACCACTACCTCGGCAAGGAGACCGTGCAGAACCTGATGGCGCTGCGCTTCGGCAATTCGATCTTCGAGCCGCTGTGGCGCACGCCGTTCGTGCGCAGCGTGCAGATCACCGTGGCCGAGACCGTGGGCGTGGGCACGCGCGGCGGCTTCTACGACGAGGCCGGCGCCATGCGCGACATGGTGCAGAACCACCTGCTGCAACTGGTCAGCATCCTGGCGATGGAACCGCCGGCATCGCTCAACTCCGACGCGGTGCGCGATGAAAAGCTCAAGGTGCTGCGCTCGCTGCGGCCGATGTCGCCCGAGGACGTGCGCCGCAACACCGTGCGCGGCCAGTACACCGCCGGCGCCATCGGCGGCGAGCTGGTGCGCGGCTACCTGCAGGAAGAGGGCATTCCGCCCGACAGCCGCACCGAGACCTTTGTCGCGATGCGGGCCGAGCTTGGCACCTGGCGCTGGAACCAGGTGCCGTTCTACCTGCGCACCGGCAAGCGCATGCAGGAGCGCGTGACCGAGGTGGTGATCCACTTTGCCGAGGTACCGCATTCGATCTTCGACCCGGGCAGCACGCTGCAGCCCAACCGCATGGTGATCCGGCTGCAGCCGGAAGAATCGGTGCGGCTGACGCTGATGGTGAAGCAGCCAGGCGAGGGCATGAAGCTCAAGCCGCTGAGCCTGGCGCTGAACCTGGACTCGGCCTTCACCACGCGCCGCGCCGAGGCCTACGAGCGCCTGCTGCTCGATGTCATCCGCGGCCGCCTGGCGCTGTTCGTGCGGCGCGACGAACTGCAGGCCGCCTGGACCTGGGTCGACCCGATCCTGGAGGCATGGCGCGCGCAGGACGAGGGCCCGCGGCCCTATACCGCCGGCACCTGGGGGCCGGCGGCTTCGTCGGCGTTCATGGCGCGCGAGGGCGTGCAGTGGTCGGAAGAGGCCTGAGGCGCGGATCGCCCTAGCCCGCCATCCGCAACGCGCGCCGATACTGGATCGCCTCGCCCACATGCGCGGCGTTCAGCAAGTCGGCCCCCGCCAGGTCGGCAATCGTGCGCGCCACCTTCAGCACGCGGAAGTACGAGCGCGCCGACCAGGCCAGCCGCGTCATCGCGCCGCGCAGCAAGGCCTGCGCCTGCGGGTCCATGGCGCAGTGCTGCTCGATCTCGCGCCCGCCCAGTTCATTGTTGGGCTTGCCCTGCCGCGCCAGCTGCCGTTCACGCGCGGCCAGCACGCGCGCGCGCACCGCGGCGCTGGCTTCGCCGGGCGGGCCGTCGAGCATTTCGCCCTGGTCCTGCGCGGGCACTTCGACCTGCAGGTCGATGCGGTCGAGCATCGGGCCGGAGATCCGCGACTGGTAGCGCCGCACCTGGTCGGGCGTGCAGCGGCACGGCCGGTCGGGGTGGCCGAGGTAGCCGCACGGGCACGGGTTCATCGCCGCCACGAACTGGAAGCAGGCGGGGAAGTCGGCGTGGCCGTTGGCGCGGGCGATGGTGATGCGGCCCGATTCCAGCGGCTCGCGCAGGACTTCGAGCACGCGGCGGTCGAACTCGGGCAGCTCGTCCAGGAACAGCACGCCGTGGTGCGCGAGCGAGATCTCGCCCGGGCGCGGATTGCCGCCGCCGCCGACCATGGCCGGGCCCGACGCGGTGTGGTGCGGGGCGCGGCACGGCCGCACGCCCCAGGCCTCGGCGCGAAAGCCGCCCGGGGTCAGGCTCGTCACGGCGGCGGCTTCCAGCGCCTGCTGCAGCGACATCGGCGGCAGCAACCCGGGCAGGCGCTGCGCCAGCATCGACTTGCCGGTGCCGGGCGGGCCCACCAGCAGCACCGAGTGTTGTCCGGCAGCGGCCACTTCCATGGCGCGGCGCGCCTGCGCCTGGCCGCGCACGTCGCGCATGTCGGGGCCGCGCTCGGCGGCGGCGGGCAGCAAGGCCGGCATGGCGCGGGGCAGCCGCGCCTCGGTCACGGGACCGAGGTGGTCGCAGGCCTGGCGCAGCGTGGCGGCCGCATGCACGGCCAGGTCTTCGATCAGCGCGGCTTCGGCGCCGT
This sequence comes from Cupriavidus sp. WGlv3, assembly GCF_023952475.1. Taxonomy (GTDB): domain Bacteria; phylum Pseudomonadota; class Gammaproteobacteria; order Burkholderiales; family Burkholderiaceae; genus Cupriavidus; species Cupriavidus phytorum. Next base: position 16,286 of record NZ_JALHRX010000025.1, on the reverse strand, counting down.
TGCCCGCGGCGACCAGGAAGGCGCGCGGCGTCTCGCCCGCGCCGGCGCGGGCGGCATTGTCGCGCGCCAGCCCCATCGCCATGGCCAGCGCGCCGCGCACCGGATGCAGTTCACCGGACAGCGACAGCTCGGCGGCAAATTCATGCGCGTCGAGCGCATCGGCCGGAATCTGCCCGCTGGCGGCCAGGATGCCCAGCGCGATGGCCAGGTCGAAGCGGCCGGACTCCTTGGGCAGGTCGGCCGGGGCCAGGTTGACGGTGATGCGGCGGTTGGGAAACTCGTAGCCGCTGTTGAGGATGGCGGCGCGCACGCGCTCGCGGCTTTCGCGCACGCCGGTGTCGGCCAGGCCGACGATGGTGAAGGCTGGCAGGCCGTTGGCCAGGTGGGTCTCGACCCGCACCGGCGGCGCGGCGATGCCGGTCAGGGCCCGGCTGCGTAGGACGGCAAGGCTCATGGCATCGAACCGCACGGAACTGTTAACGAAAAAGGCCGCCAGGACTGGCGGCCTTCAGGCAGGCTGGGGGATGGCGGCGGAACCGGCGTGCTCACGCGCCCCCGGTCGAGTCCACCGAGCCGGCGCCGGGCGGGATGCCGGCGCGGCGCTCCAGCTCGGCCACGCGGCTTTCCAGTTCTTCCAGGCGGGCGCGGGTGCGCGCCAGCACCTGCGACTGGACATCGAATTCCTCGCGCGTGACCAGGTCCAGCCGGGCAAAGCCCTGGGTCATCATGCTGCGCACGTTTTTCTCGATGTCCCTTGCCGGCGAATTGCGCAGCGCCTCGCTGACCTTGTTCTGCAGGTCGTTGAAGAGGTCGGTCGGTTTCATGGTTTCTCCTTTGCGCACCTGACTGGTGCCAATCCGGTTAGGCATCTGGCGTATGGCGCGCTTTCGCACAGGAATTGGGCGCCCTGAATGCGGGCGCTTCCCATACGCGCGGGCCGTACGCAGCCACCGTCAGACCTCGATTATCGCCCCAGCGGCACGCCGGCGAAAGCACCGGCGCCGCGCCGTTCACACCTTTTAACCCGATCTGGCGTCGCCGCGGGGCGGATTCAAGGCTGCCCGCGATGCTGGCCGGCGCGCGTCGCAGCGCAGGGACCGCCGCTTTCCGTGGGGTGGCACGGCAGTTGCAGTAGTGAGGGCGAGCTGCCTCAAAGCTTTACCGGAATCCAACTAAACGAAATCCGAGCCATCAGCAAAAGGAGAAAAACCCCATGAAGAAGTTGGCCCTTGCAGTCAGCGCGATGGTCCTGGCCAGTGCCGCCGGCGGCGCCCTGGCGCAGAGCACCGACGCCGCGGCCCCGGCTGCCGCGCCGGCCTCGCCGCATACGTTCACGGCCAACGTGTCGCTGGTCACGGACTACCGCTACCGCGGCATCAGCCAGACCAACCTGCGCCCGGCGATCCAGGGTGGTTTCGACTACGCGCACGAAAGCGGCTTCTACCTGGGCAACTGGAACTCCAGCATCAGCTGGCTGGAAGACGCCAACCCGGCGGTGTCGGCGCCGGTCGAGATGGACTTCTACGGCGGCTTCAAGAACACCTTCAAAGTCGCCGGCACCGAATTCGCCTATGACCTGGGCGTCCTCGAGTACTACTACCCGGGCGGCTACAACAACCCGCGGCCGTACACCACCGAGCTGTATGCCGGGGTTGGCTGGGGCCCGGTGTTCCTGAAGTACTCGCACTCGGTCACCAACCTGTTTGGCTGGGCCGACAGCAAGAACAGCTACTACGTCGACCTGAGCGCCAACGTGCCGCTGAACTTCTGGGACCTGACGCTGAACGCGCACGTCGGCTACCAGGGCGTGAAGCACAACAGCGATGCCTCGTACACCGACTGGAAGATCGGCCTGACCAAGGACCTGGGCAAGGGCTTTGCGCTGGCGGTCGCCTATGTCGACACCAACGCCAAGGAAGTGGCCTACACCAGCGCCAACCGCGGCCGCTACCTGGGCAAGGCCGCGGCCTGGGCCTCGATCACCAAGACTTTCTAACTCTGACGCAGCCCGGGCGGGCTGATGCCGGTCCGCTCCCAGGAGAATCCTGATGAAACTCATCATCGCAGTCATCAAGCCGTTCAAGCTCGACGAGGTGCGCGAAGCGCTGTCGGACGTGGGCGTGTCCGGCATCACCGTGACCGAAGTGAAAGGCTTCGGCCGCCAGAAGGGCCATACCGAGCTGTACCGCGGCGCCGAATACATCGTCGACTTCCTGCCCAAGGTGAAGATCGAGGTGGCGGTGCCCGACGACGTGGTCGAGCGCGCCATCGAGGCGGTCGAGAAATCGGCCCGCACCGGCAAGATCGGCGACGGCAAGATCTTCGTGGCCCCGATCGAGCAGGTCATCCGCATCCGCACCGGCGAAACCGGCGGCGATGCCCTGTGACCCAAGACAGCATAGAGACAAAGGTGAATTCCATGAAAACCTGGATCAAGCGATTCCTGACGGCGGGCGCGATGGCGCTGGCCATCGGCACGGCCGGCGTCGGCATGTCAAGCCCGGCCGCCGCGCAGGACAAGCCGGCCGCCGAGGCTTCGGCCGCCGCCCCTTCCGCGCCGGCCGCCGCAGCGGCTGCGGCAGCCCCGGCTGCGGCGCCCGCTGTGGCGCCTGCAGCGGCGCCTGCCGCGGCTGCACCGGCTGAAGCCGCCGCCGCGCCGGCGGCGCCCGTGCCCAACAAGGGCGACACCGCCTGGCTGCTGGTCTCGACCGCGTTCGTGATCCTGATGACGCTGCCTGGCCTGGCGCTGTTCTACGGCGGCCTGGTGCGCTCCAAGAACATGCTGTCGGTGCTGATGCAGTGTCTGGTGATCTTCTCGCTGGTGGCGCTGCTGTGGGCCATCTACGGCTACAGCTTTGCCTTCACCGAGGGCAATGCCTTCTTCGGCGGCACCGACCGGCTCTTCATGAAGGGGCTGACGGTCGACGCCGTGGCCGCCACCTTCAGCAAGGGCGTGGTGCTGCCCGAACTGGGCTACTTTGCCTTCCAGTGCGCATTCGCCTGCATCACCTGCGGCCTGATCATCGGCGCCTTCGCCGAGCGCGCGCGCTTCTCGGCGGTGCTGGTGTTCGTGGTGCTGTGGTTCACCTTCGCCTACCTGCCGATCGCCCACATGGTGTGGTTCTGGCCGGGTCCCGACGCCTACACCGACGCCGCCGCCGGCACCGCGGCAACGGCCAAGGCCGGCTGGCTGTTCCAGAAGGGCGCGCTGGACTTTGCCGGCGGCACCGTGGTCCACATCAATGCAGCGGTGGCCGGCCTGGTGGGGGCCTTCATGTTCGGCAAGCGCATCGGCTTCGGCCGCGAGGCGATCCGTCCGCACAGCCTGACCTTCACTATGGTGGGTGCCTCGCTGCTGTGGTTCGGCTGGTTCGGCTTCAACGCCGGTTCGGCGCTGGAAGCCAACGGCTCGGCCGCGCTGGCCTTCGTCAACACGCTGCTGGCGACCTGCGCCGCGGTGCTGTCGTGGACCTTCGGCGAGTGGATCGGCAAGGGCAAGCCGTCGATGCTGGGCGGTGCCTCGGGCGCGGTCGCGGGCCTGGTGGCGATCACCCCGGCCGCGGGCTTCGTCGGTCCGATGGGCTCGATCGTGATGGGCCTGGTGGCCGGCCTGCTGTGCCTGTGGGGCGTGACCGGACTGAAGCGCATGCTGGGCATGGACGACTCGCTGGACGTGTTCGGCGTGCATGGCGTGGGCGGTATCGTCGGCGCGCTGCTGACCGGCGTGTTCGCCGCGCCCAGCCTGGGCGGCACCGGCATCTACGACTACGTCGCCAACAAGGTGGCGGATGACTACTCGATCGCCGGCCAGCTGTGGGTGCAGTTCGAAGGCGTGCTGACCACCGTGGTGTGGTCCGGCGTGGTGGCCTTCGTCGCCTTCAAGCTGGTGGACATGCTGATCGGGCTGCGCGTGCCGGAAGACGAAGAGCGCGAAGGCCTGGATATCACCTCGCATGGCGAGACCGCCTACGAAGGCTGAGCGCAAAGGTGTTGTGCTGGAGAGCTGATTGGGAATCTGCTCTCAGGAGTTTTGCCCGGCTGCGTGCCGGGCTTTTTTACTTTGTTGCGTTGAGCGGGGTTGCAGACATTTGCCTGCGGCCAACAGACGTCGCACGCGCGGACAGGCCCATCACGACGCTCATCCCAATTGTCAGTGAAACCGGCTAGCCCAGTGCCGGCGCGGGCAAGCCGGCAATCCCGTGCGCCGCGCGCGGGCTTTTCGCAAAGTGCTTAACTCCGATCTTAAAAAGCTTCAATTGTCTTTAATGTGCGGCGCACATACATTGCCACTGAGGCAGTTTCCTCCACCTGCAGAACGCTCCCCGTATCTGTCAGGCCATTTAAAAGCGCGGCATCGCCGCGCTTTTTTTTGCCCGGACGCGGTCGCCGGCGCGGCCTCTTTATTTCGCGCCGCCCATCCCCATATGGTTATCCCTTATGCCAGGCGCTGCATATCCTTATAAAGGGTGTGCCAGCGCCTGGTTGGCCGTTCCTCTACAATCGGGGCGAACGATTAAGACGATCTATAGGATGGATATGGTCCCGCATCTCATCACCGCGCTGAACGGTCCGCTGCTCGAACTGGAAAAGAAGATCCTGGACGCGACGCCGTCCATCGAGCGCTGGTTCAGGCTGGAATGGCAGGAGCATACGCCCCCGTTCTATTGCTCGGTGGACCTGCGCAACGCCGGCTTCAAGCTGGCGCCGGTCGATACCAACCTGTTCCCGGGCGGCTTCAACAACCTGGCCCCCGAGATGCTGCCGCTGGCGGTGCAGGCGGCGATGGCGGCGATCGAGAAGATCTGCCCGGATGCCAAGAACCTGCTGCTGATCCCGGAGCGCCACACCCGCAATATGTTCTACCTGCAGAACGTGGCGCGGCTGTCGCTGATCATGCGCCAGGCCGGGCTGAACGTGCGCCTGGGCTCGCTTTCCGAGGAAATCACCGAACCGACCCCGATCGAGCTGCCCGACGGCCAGACCCTGGTGGTCGAGCCGCTGGCGCGCCTGGGCACCAAGAGCCGCCGGCTGGGCCTGAAGGACTTCGACCCCTGTTCGATCCTGCTCAACAACGACCTGTCGGCCGGCATTCCGCCGATCCTGGAAAACATCAACGAGCAGTACCTGCTGCCGCCGCTGCACGCCGGCTGGTCCACGCGTCGCAAGAGCAGCCACTTTTCCGCCTATGACGAGGTGGCGAAGAAGTTCGCCAAGCTGATCGACATCGACCCGTGGATGGTCAACCCGTACTTCGCCCGTACCACCGGCGTGAATTTCCACGAGCGCGTGGGCGAGGAGGAACTGGCCGACGCGGTCGAGGGCGTGCTGAAGAAGATCGCCAAGAAGTACCGCGAGTACGGCATCAAGGAAACGCCGTACGTGGTGGTCAAGGCCGATGCCGGCACCTATGGCATGGGCATCATGACCGTGCGCGACCCGTCCGAGATCAAGGGCCTGAACCGGAAAGAGCGCAACAAGATGAGCGTGGTCAAGGAGGGTCTGGAGGTCAGCGACGTCATCATCCAGGAGGGCGTGCACACCTTCGAGAAGGTCAACGAGGCGGTGGCCGAGCCGGTGGTGTACATGATCGACCGCTATGTGGTGGGCGGCTTCTACCGCGTGCACACCGGCCGCGGCAACGACGAGAACCTGAACGCGCCGGGCATGCATTTCGTGCCGCTGGCGTTCGCCCCCAACGGCATCCCGGACAGCCACGCCAAGCCGGGCGCGGCGGTGCCGAACCGCTTCTACATGTATGGCGTGGTGGCGCGGCTGGCCTTGCTGGCGGCATCGCTGGAGCTCGAGAAGACCGACCCCAACCCGATCATCTGAACGCCACCATGCGCATCCTCTTCATCACCGATCCGCTGGAGACCTTCAAGACCTACAAGGACTCCACCTACGCCATGATGGCCGAGGCCGCCGCGCGCGGCCACGAGTTGTACTGGTGCCTGCAGCCGCAGCTGGCGCTGTCCGGGCGCACGGTCGAGACCGTGGCCACGCGCCTGCACCTCACCGGTGAGGATGGCGCGGGACACGGCGACTGGTACCGCGAAGGCAACAGCGCGCTCGAGCCGCTGTCGGCCTTCGATGCGGTGCTGATGCGCAAGGACCCGCCCTTCGACATGGAGTACGTAACCAGCACCTGGCTGCTGGAACTGGCCGAGGCCCAGGGCGCGCGCGTCTTCAACAAGCCGCGGGCGATCCGCGATCATTCCGAAAAGCTGGCGATTGCGCAGTACCCGGAATTCATCACGCCGACGCTGGTCACGCGCGACCTGGCGCGCATCCGCGATTTCCACGCCGAGCACCGCGACATCATCGTCAAGCCGCTCGACGGCATGGGCGGCATGGGCGTGTTCCGGGTCGGCGCGGACGGCATGAACCTGGCCGCGATCGTCGAGACGCTGGGCCAGGACGGCGCCCGCTCGCTGATGGTGCAGCGCTATATCCCGGCGATCAAGGACGGCGACAAGCGCGTGCTGCTGATCGGCGGCGTGCCGGTGCCGTATTCGCTGGCGCGCGTGCCGATGGCCGGCGAAGTGCGCGGCAACCTCGCCGCGGGCGGCACTGGCCGCGCCCAGGAGCTGAGCCGGCGCGACCGCGAGATCGCCGAGGCGCTGGCGCCGGGGCTGTGGGGGCAGGGCCTGCTGCTGGTCGGCCTGGACGTCATCGGCGACTACCTGACCGAGATCAATGTGACGAGCCCGACCTGTTTCCAGGAGATCACCCAGCAGACCGGCTTCCATGTCGCGGCGATGTTCATCGACGCGCTGGAACACGCCGTCAGCGCTGCCGGCAGCTAGGCGCCACCGGCCCCGACGGGCAGCGGGAGCGCGGGGGGCGCCTGCTACAATCGGGGCAATCCAACGGATTCACCATCATGGCAGGCATCCTGATCATCGCGCACACCCCGCTGGCGTCAGCCTTGCGCGATTGCGCCGCCCACGTCTACTGTGGCCAGCCGCAGCGGCTGGAAGCCATCGACGTCCTTCCCGATGCCGATCCCGCCGCCGTGCTGGCCGAGGCCAGGCGCCGGCTGGATGCCATCTGCGAAGACAACGGCGCGCTGGTCCTGACCGACATCTTCGGCGCCACCCCCGCCAATATCGCCGCGCGCCTGGCCGAGCCGGGCCGCGTGCGCGTGCTGGCCGGCGTCAACCTTCCCATGCTGGTCCGTGCCATCTGCTACCGGGCCGAGAAGCTCGACCAGCTTGCCACCAAGGCGCTGGCCGGCGGCTCGCAGGGCGTGCTGCAGGTCGGCACCACCACCGTCCAGAATCAAACCGCCAATCATCCCGACAAATATGCTGCAGAGGGACACCACCATCATCAATAAACTCGGACTGCACGCACGCGCGTCCGCCAAGCTGACCCAGCTCGCCGGCAACTTCGTCAGCCAGGTCAAGATGTCCCGCAACGGACGCCAGGTGGATGCCAAGAGCATCATGGGCGTGATGATGCTGGCCGCCGGGATCGGCTCGACCATCACCATCGAAACCGACGGTCCCGACGAGCAGGAAGCGATGGACGCGCTGCTGGCACTGATCGCCAACCGCTTTGGTGAAGGGGAGTGAGGCCGGCGGCCTTGACCCGAATTGATAAACGTTCCTGACGGAGCGGTACATGCCTTTCGCCTTGCACGGCATCCCGGTCTCGCGCGGCGTCGCCATCGGCCGCGCGCACCTGCTTGCGCCCGCGGCGCTGGACGTGTCGCACTACCTGGTCGATGAAGAGCAGCTCGACGCCGAGGTGGAAAGGCTGCGCGCCGCACGCGCCGCGGTGCGCGCCGAACTGGCCGCACTCAAGCGCGACCTGCCGCGCGACGCGCCCGAGGAGATGGGCGCCTTCCTCGACGTGCACGCGATGATCCTCGACGACGAGGCGCTGGCGCGCGAGCCCGAGGCGCTGATCCGGGGCCGGCGCTACAACGCCGAGTGGGCCCTGACCACGCGCCTCGAAGAGCTGATGCGCCAGTTCGACGAGATCGAGGACGAATACCTGCGCGAGCGCAAGGCCGACATCCAGCAGGTGGTGGAGCGCATCCTGAAGGCGCTGGCCGGCGCGCCGGTGCTGGTGCCGGCGCCGGTGCCCGCGCTGGCCGCCGACGGCGAGCCCGCGCCCGGCGTGATCGTGGTGGCCCACGATATCGCGCCCGCCGACATGCTGCAGTTCCGCCACACCGTGTTCCACGGCTTCGTCACCGACCTGGGCGGGCGCACCTCGCATACCGCCATCGTCGCGCGCAGCCTCGACATCCCGGCCGCGGTCGGCGTGCAGAGCGCGAGCGAGCTGATCCGCCAGGATGACTGGATCATCATCGACGGCGACGCCGGCCTGGTGATCGTCGACCCCACCGCCATCATCCTCGAGGAATACCGCCACCGGCAAAGCGAGCGCGTGCTGGAGAAGAAGCGCCTGCAGCGCCTGCGCCATACGCCGGCGGTGACGCTGGACGGCATCGAGATCGAGCTGCTCGCCAATATCGAGATGGCAGAGGATGCCGGCGCCGCGCTGGCCGCCGGCGCGGTCGGCGTCGGCCTGTTCCGCTCCGAGTTCCTGTTCATGAACCGGCGCGACGAGCTGCCGGGCGAGGAAGAGCAGTTCCAGGCGTACCGCGGCGCGGTCGACGCCATGCACGGGCTGCCGGTGACCATCCGCACCATCGATATCGGCGCCGACAAGCCTCTCGACGCCCGCGGCGACGGCCGCGCCGATGACTTCGAGACCGCGCTGAACCCTGCGCTGGGCCTGCGCGCGATCCGCTGGTCGCTGTCGGAGCCCGGCATGTTCCTGACCCAGCTGCGCGCGTTGCTGCGCGCCTCGGCCTTCGGCCCGGTGCGGCTGCTGGTGCCGATGCTGGCGCATGCCAGCGAGATCGACCAGACCCTGGCACTGATCGCCAAGGCCAAGCGCCAGCTGGACGAGCGCGGCGAACCCTACGACCCCGGCATGAAGGTCGGGGCCATGATCGAGATCCCGGCGGCGGTGCTGCTGCTGCCGCTGTTCCTGCGCAAGATGGATTTCCTGTCCATCGGCACCAACGACCTGATCCAGTACACGCTGGCGATCGACCGCGCCGACAACGCCGTGGCGCACCTGTTCGACCCGCTGCATCCGGCGGTGCTGCAACTGGTGGCGCGCACCATCCGCGAAGCCAACCGCGCCGGCGTGCCGGTGGCGGTGTGCGGCGAGATGGCGGGCGATCCGTCGATGACGCGGCTGCTGCTGGGCATGGGGCTGCGCGAATTCTCCATGCACCCGGCGCAACTGCTGCGCGTCAAGCAGCAAATCCTGCACGCCAGCTGCGAGCGGCTGGAACCGCTGGTCGACCAGCTGCTGCAGGCTTACGATCCCGAAGAACAGGCCGGGGTCCTGCGGCAGATCGCACGACCCTGACGGCGTCAGGGTTTTCCGAGCCGAAGAGGCGGCTGGCGCGGCACTTCCCTAGGCAGGAAAGTGCGGCGCCAGCCGCCTTCTTTTTACGTCCTGTGACGTCTTCCCGACCTTACGCGATGTGGCTTAATGGGAATTGTTATCATTATTGATCTCTGATATTCTGACGTTCATTCGCAGGGACATGCCGGTGTCCCGCGCCCCAACGGAGGGACTTGTGTACGTCTGCATCTGCAACCAGATCACCGATCGTGAGATCCACGGTGCCGCGCACCTGGGCATCGAAACCCTCGACGAACTGGCCGAAACGCTCGGCGTCGGCACGTGCTGCGGCCGCTGCCGCGAGTGTGCACAGCAGGTGTTGCAGGAAGGCGTGGCCGCGGTACGCAATGTCACGGTGGCGACCCTCGCCAACATCCAGGTTGTGGAGATTTCTTCCTGTTCCGCTTCGGGCCCATGTACCATAATGGACACTCGGGACCCGGCAGTCGCGAACGACCAGCGCAAGGCGCTGGTGGCCTGAACGCGCCCATGAACTGAAAGTTCAGTTCACGGCGCGTTTTTGCGCATTCCTTTTTTCTGACTGCACGGCGCCATTGGCGCCGTTTCGTATTTTTGCGCGGGCCCGATGCAACAGGAGCCGCCAATGAAAGGTGACAAGAAGGTCATCCAGCATCTGAACGCCCAGCTCAAGAACGAGCTGACCGCGATCAACCAGTATTTCCTGCACGCCCGCATGTATCGCCACTGGGGCCTGAAGAAGCTCGGCGAGGTGGAGTACAAGGAATCGATCGGCGAAATGAAGCACGCCGACCGCCTGATCGAGCGCATCCTGATGCTGGACGGCCTGCCCAACCTGCAGGACCTGCACAAGCTGCTGCTCGGCGAAGACACGCCCGAGATGCTCAAGTGCGACCTGAAGCTGGAACAGACCGCGCACACCACCGTCAAGGAAGGCATTGCCTACTGTGAATCGGTCGGCGATTACGTCAGCCGCGAAATTCTGGTCGATATCCTCACCGATACCGAGGAACATATCGAATACCTGGAAACGCAGCTGGACCTGATCGATAAGGTCGGGCTGCAGAACTACCTGCAGTCGCAGATGGAGCCGGGCGAGCAATAAGCCGTCTCCGGCGAGGCCGCTCCGACGGGCGGTCCGCCCCAGCGCGCGGCGCCGATCGGTGCCGCCTGGTTGCTCGCCTGCAGGCAGTAACCCTTCTCATTCCAATTCCTCTCTTCATCCAGGCGTTGCCGGCGGGGCCAAGGCTCCTGACCCGCCGGTACGCCGCGCGGAGCCCACGCCCATGACCAGTCCCATCCGCCTGACGCAGTACAGCCACGGTGCAGGCTGCGGCTGCAAGATTTCCCCCAAGATGCTCGACGTGATCCTGGCCGGCAGCGGCGCGCAGCACCTTGACCCGCGCCTGTGGGTCGGCAATGCCTCGCGCGATGACGCGGCGGTGTATGCGCTGGACGGCGCCGATGGCCCGCGCGGCGTGGTGTCCACCACCGACTTCTTCATGCCCATCGTCGACGATCCGTTCGACTTCGGCCGCATCGCCGCTACCAATGCGATCAGCGACATCTACGCCATGGGCGGCGACCCGCTGATGGCCATCGCCATCCTGGGCTGGCCGGTCAACGTGCTGCCGCCCGAGGTGGCGCGCGAAGTGGTGGCGGGCGGGCGCCGCGCCTGCGACGACGCCGGCATTCCGCTGGCGGGCGGTCATTCGATCGACGCGCCCGAGCCCATCTTCGGCATGGCGGTGACGGGGTTGGTCGAGCGCGCGCACATGAAGCGCAATGACACCGCCACGCCCGGCTGCCGGCTTTATCTGACCAAGCCGCTCGGCATCGGCGTGCTGACCACGGCCGAGAAAAAAGGGCTGCTGCGCGACGACAACCGTCATCTGGCGCGCGACTGGATGTGCGTGCTGAACCGGCCCGGCAGCGCCTTCGGGCGCTTGCCCGGCGTGCGGGCGATGACCGACGTCACCGGCTTCGGCCTGCTCGGCCACCTGGTCGAAATGGCCGACGGCAGCGGCCTGACCGCACGCATCGACTATGCCGCGGTGCCGGTGCTGGATGACGTGGCCGACTACATCGGCCAGGGCTGCGTGCCAGGCGGCACCCAGCGCAACTTCGACAGCTACGGCCACCGCATCGCGCCGCTTACCGAGGCGCAACGCGCGCTGCTGTGCGACCCCCAGACCAGCGGCGGCCTGCTGGTCGCCGTCGAGCCCGCCGGCGAAGCCGAGTTCCTGGCCGAATGCCAGCGCCTGGGGCTGGCGCTCGGGCCGATCGGCGAGATGGTGGCCCGCGCCGCACTGGCCGTACAGATCCGCTGATGCGTCCAGATACCGCCGACTTCCGCAAACTGTTCCTCAGTGGCGTCGCCATGCTGGACGTGCGCGCGCCGCTGGAGTTCGCGCGCGGGGCCTTCCCCGGCGCGGTCAACCTGCCGCTGATGGACGACGCCGAGCGCCACGAGGTCGGCCTGTGCTATGCGCAGAAGGGCCAGCAGGCGGCGATCGAACTCGGCCACCAGCTCGTGTCCGGCCAGCGCAAGGTGGCGCGCATCGCCGCCTGGGCGGAGTTTGCGCGCGCCCATCCGGACGGCTACCTTTATTGCTTCCGCGGCGGCTTGCGCTCGCAGCTGGTGCAGCAGTGGCTGCGCGACGCGGGGGTCGACTATCCGCGCGTGACCGGCGGCTACAAGGCGATGCGCGGTTTCCTGATCGAAACCATCGATACCGCGGCGACTACGCAGCCGTGGTTCGTGGTGGGCGGGCTGACTGGCAGCGGCAAGACCGACGTGCTGGCCGACGTGCCCGCGTCGATCGACCTTGAGGGCCACGCGCGCCACCGCGGCTCTGCCTTCGGCCGCCGCGCGCTGCCGCAGCCGCCGCAGATCGACTTCGAAAACGCCCTCGCCATCGACGTACTGCGTCATCTCGACGCCGGCTGGCGCGCGCTGGTGGTGGAAGACGAAGGCCGCTTCATCGGCAGCCGCGACGTGCCGCAGGCGCTGTCGCAGCGCATGCAGGCCAGTCCGCTGGTATGGCTGGAAGCGCCGTTCGACACCCGCGTCGAACGCGTGCTGCGCGACTACGTGCAGGGACTGGCGGCGGAATTCATCGACACCAAGGGCAGCGCGGAAGGCTTCGATGCCTACGCCACCCGCCTGCGCGAAGCCATGGCCGCGATCGCGCCGCGGCTTGGCGGCGCCCGCTACGGCGAGCTGTCTGCGCTGCTGGACCAGGCGCTCGCGCGCCAGGCCGAGTGCGGCGAGGTAGCGCTGCACCGCGGCTGGATCGAAGTGCTGCTGCGCGATTACTACGACCCGATGTATGACTACCAGCGCGCCCAGCGCGAGGCGCGCATCGTCTTCCGCGGCGACCGCGATGCCGTGACGGACTGGCTGCTGGCGCACACGGCGCGGCAAGGGGAATAGGGCGGCGCTAGACTGCGCCCGGACGCAGCCGGATGGAGTCGATGATGGCATCCCATAGCTGCAGCGCCTCATCATCGGACTGGAATGCGGGCTGATATGGTGTCTGCGGGGTGTCCACCGGCTGCTCGAGTACGCGCAGCCCGGCCACCACGTTTTGCTCGGACAAGGACCTGTTTTTTCCCTGCGATTCCCAGGCGAATACATAGACACGCTGGCCTTTCCCCGTCGCGGCGGAGGCGAACTCTTCGGCAGGAATCGCTCCGACATTGCGCTCACGCTTGCGCAATACCTTCAGGCCGGCGAGCGGGCCGGATACTGCCTTGGCCAGGAAGTTATCAACGCGTTCGAGCAACCGGTCTTCCTCGGCGCCGGTGCTGGCGTCAAAGCTGATGAAGGCGTTGGGGTGTTGGGGCAGCGTGATGCCCACCTGCACGCTCTCGGAACGGTAGTCGTTGCCGGCGATAAAGCCCTGGTCGATGCAGAAGCCGGGGCCGGTGGGGATTTCGTTGTCGGAGCGGGAGCGGATGTTGGCGGCGAGCGTGTTCAGGAACGCGACCGCCATGGCCTGCCTGCTAGCCGAGATGTCCCCGCTGTACTTGAACGCTTGCCATGGGCTGGTAGTTGCCAGATAAGCTTCCTCATACATCAGTATGGTGCGCCGTGGGCTGCTCCAGGAAAGCAAGCTTGTCGAGCCATTGCCATGATCGATACGGCGCACCAGCATGCTTCCGGCCGTGTCATGGCTCATTGACTGCAAAGCAATGGCGCGTTTGTCTACTTTGTCTTGAAGCGATGGGGCGTTGATGCCTGGTAAGCGCTCGATTTCGGTGCCCCACAATTTGTACGCGGCACGGACTTCCGCTTGTGGCGGCAAGTCGACAAGGTAGCGCCCAAAGCAGTGAGTTTTCCATCCCGGTTTATCCATCAGAATATTCCTCGGCGTTTTGGCATGACCGGTGCTTAAGATTACCGTCGCCATACACGCAGCCATAGCAGTTAGGAGAAAGCGGTGCGTCATGATGGTTCGCTAGGATGCCAATTTGCCAACTGGGCAATTTTAATGATGCCAAACAAGCTAGCCCACTGTGATCTCGGGTCGTTATAGCTGCCTTGGTGATCATAGCCCTTGCGGGCAATATTGGCGGCACCACTTCCATCAGAACCGTGTCGGAAGCTCGCCTTTACTCCTGCGAGGGCACCGGCATCACGAGGCGCTTCTCCAGAGTACGCAGAAACAGTACCGTCTCCCTTTCCTGGTGCTACGGTCAGGGTGGGAGCATCGCCCATTGCCGCCTTGCGATAGCTCCCATTGCCATCATCCAACCTCGTCTTGCTTGGTTGACTATTTCCGCGCCAGACAATGTGCTGCCAACTGTGCATCGACTTGCTGCCGTCGGCGCCGTAATGTACATAGGTCTCTGGACAATACGCGCCGGCGATCTCCCGATGAAAATCCTCGATTTTCCCAATGAGCTCATTGAAGCGGTCGCGAGGATCTAGCGGAACAATGCCCGCGTCCTCTGTCAGGTCGAGAAATTTTGAGTTATGGTCCGGCACTAGTCCATACCATGCGGGATTGCAGTAAATCTCTCTGTATGGATCACCTGCGCGCGGGTATGCGGATGCAAAGCCCCCTTCATCTGTGCCAACGTTTCCATCGTTGTCCTGTAGAAACAGCCATGGTTTTCCAGCGTGGTGATCGAAGCTCGGGCAAAGCTCAAGCGCTCCAGCTGAATTTGCCACGACAGCGGTAACCTCCCCAGCATTTGAACCCAGAATCAACTGCTCAGGCCCCTCATAGCCCGCACGCATGTGATGGTAAATCGCCGGCGCCCCTGTCGCCGGCAGCACGCCATGGACCACACCTAGCACCTTCTCATAGCCGACAAGATTCGTGAGCGCGCGCGCCACGAGCCCGCCCATGGAATGCGTAACCAGGATGACCTTGTCGGCTGGTACCGGAGGCTTCTGTTCGCGGTAATGCCTCAGCACTGTGTTTTCAATGTAAAGCCTGACGTCTTCGGCGGACTTCCGGTTGGATTGAAGCCAGTTGTAGCCGGCGCACCAGACATCGAACTCATAGCGTGCTGCTTTCATGAGTTCCGGTTCCGTCAAAGGCGGCTGTCCGGTTTCCTCACCATAGTCACCGGGCGGGCGCAGGCCTTCAGTCGACCACCATCCTTGTAGCGTGCGGTTGGCAACGATGCGGCTGGTGCGCGCCTCCAGTAACCCCATGACCGGGTTATAGGAGGTGCGCAGCACGCTGCCCCAGCCTCGCTTGCGCGCGGTTTCTTTTGCTAGTCCCGATTCCCCGACGTCAATAGAGCCTCCGTCGTCCACAGTCAAATCTTCCGCTTTCAGGATTTGCTGCCGTTGCTTTGGTCCTCGTATGCCCCATGTCGCCAAGGCGGCGACGACGCCGAGTATGTCGGCCAGGTTCAGGCTCATATTCGGTGGCCGCCAGACAGCATCGCCCGTCTTTTTGTTCTTCAGATTGGTTCCCATGATGCCTGGCAGGAACACGATCGGAATCACTGCGGGCAGCTTGGTCTCGATGACCTTGGTTCGCGTGTCCTCGGTGGGTGTCAGGTGCGTGTCAAAGACCGGTCGCCCGTCGATATTGCGCGTGCGCGATATCACGACTTCCGATTCGGACGGACTGCGCTCGTTTTGCATTGCCACCTCAGCCGTTTTGCTCACGTGACTTCCCAAGTACGCGCAACTGAACATGCTCCATCGAAATGCCTCGCTGTTTCGGCAAGCGGCCCTCACTGTCTGTCACAAGCTTGATGCGTGCGCCATCATTCCGGCGCAGTTCAACTTGCACGTTTCGCAGCGGCTCTCCGGTGATTTCGTCCCTCAAAAGGTAGGCGTCATCGAACGGCGTTTGGGGCCACGTATTCATCTCTCTTGAGGCATGGGTCGGCCCTTCGAACTTCCTCTGCGCCGCTTTATAGGTAATCGGGCCGGGACACTCGAAGGTGATATTGCCGCCCTCGATGGTGATGGCAGCCCCGCCAGCCGTCGCAATGCGAATGCGCTTGGCCGCGGCAAAGTCCACATTCATGTTGGCCGAGACAATGGTCAGGTCCTCCCGCGCCGCCAGCTTCAGCAAATCATGCTGCGCCTGGAGATCGATATCGCCCTGACCTGCTGTCAGTTGCAGGCCGACGTTGCCTTCACCGGCCGAAGACAGTCCTGCGGCCACGCCAATCGCCTTTCCCGAATGGATGCGCCCCTGTCCCGCGACGGCGACATTGTTGTCCTGGCCGCTGGCGAGCACGACGCTTTCCCCACTGGCGATTTGCAGGTCTTGCCCCGCCACCATAGCCACGCCAGCCCGGCCGTTGAGGTGGACCATCGGCTCGCTTTGGTGCGGCACCTTGCCCGGCGTGCTGGTATTGCCGGTAGCCGCATCCTCCTTTGCCGCTTG
>NZ_JALHRX010000024.1 GCF_023952475.1 Cupriavidus sp. WGlv3 | reverse complement strand
CTTGCGCGGGTTTTTTTCGTCCGGTCCGGGGCCGATGTTGCGCGCTACACCACGCGCGAATAACGCGGCACGATGCGGATTGGCTGGGCGCCGTCGTTGGCGGCGCGCGCGCCGTTGTCGACGGGCCGGGCGGCGTCGTCGCGCAGGTAGCGGTCGAACACCATCGCCACGCGGCGCACCAGCAGCCGGCCCAGCGGCGTCACGGTGATGCGGCCGGGCTCGCGGCACACCAGCCCGTCGGCGGCCAGGCGGTCCAGCTCGGCCAGCTCCGCGGCAAATGCGTGGTTGAAGTCGATGCCATGGCGCACCTCGATGGCGGGGAGATCGAGCACGCCATTGCACATCAGGTCGCCGATGAGCTCGCGCCGCAGGTGGTCGTCGGCCGTCATCGCCACGCCCCGCGCCAGCGGCAGGCGGCCCTGGTCGAGCGCGCCGTAGTAGTCGTCGAGGGTGCGCGCGTTCTGCACGTAGCGCCCCGCGATCGCGCCGATCGCCGAGATGCCGAGGCCGACCTGGTCGTAGCCGGCGTGCGTCGAATAACCCTGGAAGTTGCGCTGCAGCCGGCCCTCGCGCTGGGCCACGGCGAGGTCGTCGTCGGGCAGCGCGAAGTGGTCCATGCCGATATAGACATAGCCCTCGGCGGTCAGCCGCTCGATGGTCGAGACCAGGATGTCGAGCTTCTCGCCGGCCGGCGGCAAGGCGTTTTCGTCGATGCGGCGCTGCGGCTTGAACACGTGCGGCAGGTGGGCATAGCTGTAGACCGAAAGCCGGTCCGGGCGCAGCGCCAGCCCCTGGTCGATGGTGCGGCCGAAGCGCGCCGCGGTCTGGTGCGGCAGCCCGTAGATCAGGTCCAGGCTGACCGAGCGGAAGCCCAGCGCGCGCGCGGCATCGACCACGGCGCGGGTCTCCGCGAACGGCTGGATGCGGTGGATGGCCTGCTGCACCTCGGGGTCGAAATCCTGCACGCCCAGGCTGACGCGATTGAAGCCCAGCTCGGCCAGCAGCGCCATGCGGTCCTGGTCGACGCGGCGCGGGTCGATCTCGATCGAGTGCTCGCCGTCGGCCGCCAGCGCGAAATGCGTGTTCAGCAACGCCATCACGCGACGCATTTCTTCCGGGTTCAGGAAGGTCGGCGTGCCGCCGCCCCAGTGCGACTGGATCACCTGCCGGCGCTCGCCCAGCCGCCCGGCCACCAGCGCCATCTCGCGGCCCAGGTAGCTGACGTAGCGCGCGCTGCGGCCATGGTCGCGGGTGATGATCTTGTTGCAGCCGCAGTAGTAGCAGATGTTCTCGCAGAACGGGATATGCAGGTATAGCGACAGCGGGGCCGGCGCGTCGGAGCGGCAGGCGTCCAGCGCGTCGTGGTACAGCGACGGGTCCGGGCCGTTGTGGAAGCGATCGGCAGTCGGGTACGAGGTATAGCGCGGGCCGTTGCCGTCGATGCGCCCGGCCAGCGCGCGGAAGTCGGAGAGCGCGCGGCGGTCGAGCGCAGGGGAAGTCATGGCAGACGGGTTCATGGGGGCGCGGGGGAATAGGTGTGCGACACGTCATCGTAGGACCGGGGCGGCGCCCGCAGCTTGACCGCCGTCAAGCGCGGGCCTGAGCCGTCGGCCCCGTCCCCGCGCGTACGTCACATTGCCGTCATGGGTGCCGGGTACGCTGCGCGCCACCGCGCCCGCGCGCGATCCGCACGGTTCCAGCCATGTCTCTTTCCCGCCGCTCCCCCACGTCCGCGCCGTACCCACCGCTGCGCAACCACCCGCCGGCAGACGCCGGCCGGCGCCGGCTGCTTGCCGCGACCGGCATGGCGCTGGCGCTGCCTGCGCTTGCTCCGCTGGCCCAGGCGCCGCGCACGGTAGTGGTCGGGCATCTGGTCGACCGCAACGGCGCGCAATCCGACCTGGCGCGCGACTACCTGGCCGGCGCCAAGGTCCTGTTCGACGCCGTCAACGCCGCCGGCGGCCCGGTGCGGATCCAGCATGCGGTGCGCGATGCGGACCCGGATCCGCGCCGCGCGCTGGCACAGGCGGTGTCGCTGGCCGATACCGAACATGCGGGGCTGCTGTTCGGTCCCGGCGACCGGCTGCTGCCCGTGCTGGCGTCATCATCCGAACTGGCGCGGCGCGGCATGCAGATCGTCGCACCGCTGTCGGGGCTGGCGCTGGCCGCCGACAATGTCTGGTTCACGCGGGCCGACTACCAGGCCGAACTGGACGCGGCCGCGCAACAGTTGCGCGGCTACGGGCTGACACAGATCGCGCTGGCCGTGGCGCCGGACTTTGCGGTGTCGTCGCTGGCCCGGCTGGAAGCGCAGACCGGCACCCGCGCGGTGCTGCTGGAAGGCAGCGGCGATGCCGCGGCGCGGCGCATCGCGGCAACGCGCCCGGGCGCGGTGATCGTCGCCGGCGACACCCTGGCCTATGCCGAACTGGGCCGGGCGCTGGCGGCGCAGGGATGGTACGGCTTCCTGGTCGGCCTGTCCGCGGTCAGCGCCAATGCCGCGCGCGAGATCCTGGGCCGCGGCTACGCCGGCGGCCTGGTGCTGACCCAGATCGCGCCGGGCCCGCAGCAGGCAACGTTGCGGGTGGTGAAGGAACATGTGGCGCGCATGAAGCAGTACCTGGACGAGCCGCCGTCGCCGGCGACGCTGGCCGGTTATATCGGCGCGGCCTGGCTGGCGCGCGCGTTGCAAGGTGTGCGCCCGGGCGGCGCGGCGGAACTGCGGCGCGCGCTGCAGAGCCGCGTCGACGTGGGCGACTTCACGCTCGACTTCACGCGCGGGCAGCGCGGCTCGCAGTACGTCACGCTGGCGGTGTCGGGCGCGCGCTAGGGCTTCGATCGAGCGCGCGGCTCAGCCGGCGGCCGCCTTGCCGCTGCCCCCGTTCCCGAGCAGCGCCTTGAGCGCGCCGAGTCGGTCCTTGGGGCTCATCGCCGGAGTCGCGTCGACCGGCGCGGGCGCCTCTTCCAGCTTCATCTCGCCGATAAAGCGCGACGGCTGGCACGAGTAGGTCTCGCGCGCGCGCTTGCGCTTCTTGCACCAGCTGACATGCAGGCTGCGCTGCGCGCGCGTGATGCCAACGTACATCAGGCGCCGCTCTTCCTCGATCTTCTCGTCGCTCATGTCCTCGTCCTCGCGGCAGTGGGGCAGGATGCCCTCTTCCACGCCAACCAGGAACACATGCGGATATTCCAGCCCCTTGGACGCATGCAGCGTGGACAGCCGCACCGCGTCGGGATCTTCCTCGCGGCCCTCGAGCATGCTCATCAGCGCCACGGTCTGGGTCAGTTCGAGCAGGTTCTTGCCATCGCCGCCGAAGCCGTCGGCGGTGTCGAAGCCGGTCGCTTCGTCGCCGTCCGCGCCTTCGGGCTTGGTGCCCTTGCGCTTGAGCCAGTCGAGGAATTCCAGGGTATTGGTCCAGCGCGACTGCGCCTGCCGCTCGTCGAAGCTGTCGTACAGGTAGGCCTCGTAGTGGATGCCTGCCATCAGGTCGTCGAGCACCACGGTGGCCGGGTCCTTCGCCGCGCGGTCGGCCAGCCGCACCATCGATTCGCAGAACACCCGCAGCGGCTCCAGCTGGCGCGGCTGCAGCTTGCCCTCGATGCCGCCCATCATCGCCGCCTCGAACAGCGACACCTTGGCCTGGCCGGCGAAGGTGCCCAGCACTTCGAGCGTGGTGTTGCCCACCCCGCGCCGCGGCGTGGTGATGGCGCGGATAAAGGCGGGATCGTCGTCGGGGTTGGCGATCAGGCGCAGGTAGGCGCAGATGTCCTTGATCTCGGCCTTGTCGAAGAAGCTCTGGCCGCCCGACAGCACGTACGGGATGCGCTCGCGCCGCAGGATCTGCTCGAACAGCCGGGCCTGGTGGTTGCCGCGGTACAGGATGGCGTAGTCGCGGAACTGCGCGCGGCGCTCGAACTTGTGCGCCGACAGGCGAAACACCACCGACTCGGCCTCGTGCTCCTCGTCGTTCATCGGGTGGATGGCAATGGGGTCGCCCATGCCGTGCTCGCTCCACAGCTTCTTGTCGAACAGCTTGGGATTGTTGGCGATGACGGCGTTGGCGGCTTCCAGGATGCGCACGGTGGAGCGGTAGTTCTGCTCCAGCTTGATCACCTTCAGGTCGGGGAAATCGGTCTGCAGCCCGCGCAGGTTGTCCAGCGTGGCGCCGCGCCAGCCGTAGATGGCCTGGTCGTCGTCGCCCACCGCGGTGAAGGCCGGCGCGCGCAGGTGCGAGCCACCCGCCAGCAGCTTGAGCAGCTGGTACTGGCAGGCGTTGGTGTCCTGGTATTCGTCGACCAGGAAGTAACGCAGGCGGTTCTGCCACTTCAGCTGCACCGCTTCATTGCGCGCGAACAGTTCCGCCGGCAGGCGGATCAGGTCGTCGAAATCCACCGCCTGGTAGGCGTTCAGCGTGGCAACGTAGTTGCGGTAGACCAGCGCGGCCTGCTGCTCGTCGGCATTGGCGGCCTGCGCGATCGCGGCCTCGGGGTCGACCATGCCGTTCTTCCACAGCGAGATCGTGCCCTGCACGCCGCGGATCAGCTTTTTGTCGGTGGTGCCGAGCTGCTCCTGGATCAGGCCGAAGCAGTCGTCCGAATCCATGATCGAGAACTGCGGCTTCAGGCCGACATGCTCGGCTTCCATGCGCAGGATCTGCACGCCCAGCGAGTGGAAGGTACAGACCGTCAGCTGCTTGAGCGGAATCCGCTTGCCCTCGCGCGTGGTCTTGCCCTCCATCAGCTTGGCGATGCGCTCCTGCATTTCCTTGGCCGCCTTGTTGGTGAAGGTGACGGCGGCGATATGGCGCGGCTCGAAGCCCTTGTCCTCGATCAGATGCGCGATCTTCTGCGTGATCACGCGGGTCTTGCCGGAGCCCGCGCCGGCCAGCACCAGGCAAGGCCCGTCCAGGTAGCGGACGGCTTCGGATTGGGCGGGGTTCAGGCCATGGGTCATGCGGGGGCAGGCGTTGGGGGCAGCGGCGGAATCGAGGGAATACGGCGGGAATTGCCGGCATCCCGTCACCCGGGCCTGCGGCAAAGCTGCCGATGTTAACACGCGCGCCGCGGCGGGTCAGTCAGCGCAAGCCGCGCGCAAGGGCCCGGCTGTGTCACCGGCGTAACACTTCGTAAAGCGCGGAGCCAATGACATAACGCGACACTCTAAACAGTGTGTCCCCCGATCCGCCGGATCGCTTGGGCATGCACAAATCATCACATCGGAGCCAACAATGAAAACCCTGCAAACTTTGACCAAGGTGACCCTGATCGGCATGACGGTCGCGGCCTTTGCCGGTTGCGCGGACATGACCCCGAAACAACGTAATACCGCCATCGGCGCCGGTGCCGGCGCGGTGGGCGGCGCCGTCCTGACCGACGGCAGCGCGCTGGGTACGCTGGGCGGGGCGGCAGTGGGCGGCGTCATCGGTAACGTCGTCACCGACGACAAGAAGAAGTAAGCGCTGCAGTGCAGCGGCGGGTACGGCGGCCTCTGCCTTGGTTTGACAAAGGCGGGGGCCTCCCGTACATTGCGCGCATCCGACCGGGAGAGCGCGCATCGCTTGCGCCGCCGAAGGGGTATCACCCGAAAACTCTCAGGCACCACGGACCGGTCGGATCGGCATGCAACATGCACACGATGCATGCCGCACTCTGGAGAGCGGCACCCGCCATTCGTGGCGAGCGTGCCCACCGAAGGGGCGCGCGAGGATTGGGGTCCATGGGATCCGCCTCGTAATCTCTCAGGTATCGAGGACAGAGGGGTCATCCGCCGCAGCGGATTGCTCGCCATATCGGCGAGCGATGGTTGCGGCGGATGGCCCTTTTTTGTTTTCGCCAACCGAGACTGCCCCCGAGGATTCCATGACGCTCCAGGCCACGCCCCTCAACGCTATCCACCGCGCCCTCGGCGCCCGCATGGTCGACTTCGGCGGCTGGGACATGCCGGTCAACTATGGCTCGCAGATCGAAGAGCACCATGCGGTGCGCAATGATGCGGGCATGTTCGACGTCTCGCACATGTGCGTGGTCGATCTCACCGGCCCGAATACCCGCAGCTTCCTGCGCGGCCTGCTGGCCAACAACGTCGACAAGCTGCAGTCCCCCGGCAAGGCGCTCTACTCCTGCATGCTCGACGAGAACGGCGGCGTCATCGACGACCTGATCGTCTATTTCTTCGCCGAGGACCGTTTCCGCCTGGTGGTCAACGCCGGCACCGCGGTGGGCGATATCGACTGGATCCGCGCCCGCAACGACGCCACCGGCAGCGGCGTGGCCATCACGCCGCGCCGCGAGGATGTTGCGCCCGCGGGCGTGGAGCCGCTGGCGATCGTCGCGGTGCAGGGCCCCAACGCCCGCGCCAAGGTGTGGAGCACCTTCCCGTCGACCCAGCCTTCCGATGCGCTCAAGCCGTTCAACGCCGTGGTGGTGCAGGACCCCGCCCTCGGCGAAGTGATGGTGGCGCGCACTGGCTACACCGGCGAAGACGGCTTCGAGCTGGTGGTGCCGGCCGCCAGCGTCGCCGGCCTGTGGGAAAAACTGAATGCCGCGGGCGCGCGCCCGGCCGGCCTGGGCGCGCGCGACACGCTGCGCCTGGAAGCCGGCATGAACCTGTACGGCCAGGACATGGATATCAAGGTCTCGCCGCTGGACGCGGGCCTGGCGTGGACCGTGGACCTGCAGAGCGAGCGCGATTTCACCGGCAAGTCGGCGCTGACCGCGGCCGGTTCGCGCCAGCAGTTCCTCGGCCTGATCCTGCGGGACAAAGGCGGCGTGCTGCGCGCCCACCAGAAAGTCATCACCCCCGCCGGTGACGGCGAAATCACCAGCGGCACCTTCAGCCCCTCGCTGTCGCAATCGATCGCCTTCGCGCGCCTGCCCCAGGGGGTGAAGGTGGGCGACACCGTGCAGGTGGAGATCCGCGACCGCAAACTCAACGCGACTGTGGTTAAACTGCCGTTTGTGCGTCATGGCAAGGCACTCGTGAGCTAAGGGGAAAGTCCCGCTCACCCAACGGTCGCCCTCGCCTGCCGGCAGCGTTGCCGGGCAGGTATCACCCTACAAGAAACAGATCTGAATCCGGAGAACCTTCATGAATTTCCCCGCTGACCTCAAGTACACCGAGTCGCATGAGTGGGTGCGCGTCGAAGCCGACGGCACGCTCACCATCGGCATTACCGACCACGCACAGGACGCGCTGGGCGACATCGTTTTCCTGGAGCTGCCCGAAGTGGGCAAGTCGGTCGGTGCCGGCGACGCGCTGGCCGTGGTGGAATCGGTGAAGGCCGCTTCCGACATCTACGCACCCGTGGCCGGCGAAGTGATTGCGGTCAACGAGGCCGCCACCGCGGCGCCGGAAAGCGTCAACGCCGACGCCTTCGACGCGTGGCTGTTCAAGCTCAAGCCGGCCAACGGCGACGACGTCAACGGCCTGATGTCGGCCGACGCCTACAAGGCCAGCGTCGGCGCCTGATCGCCCCCGGTCCCGCACCAGGGACCGGCACACCGCATTCGCGGCGCCGCGGCACGGCTGACCACCTGCCGCCGCGCCCCCCACGAGAGTTCTTGCCCATGAACGCCCCGCTGCCCATGAAAGCCGCCCAAGCAACCCGGCCCACGCTGGCCGAACTGGAGGCGCGCGACGCCTTCGCCGCCCGCCATATCGGCCCCGATACCCCCGAGCAGCAGCACATGCTGAAGGCGCTTGGCTATGACAGCCGCGCCGCGCTGATCGACGCCGTCATCCCCGCCGCCATCCGCCGCCGCGACGGCATGCCGATGGGCGAGTTCACCGAGCCGCTGAGCGAAGAGGCCGCGCTGGCAAAGCTGCGCGCGCTGGCCGGCAAGAACAAGGTGCTGAAGAGCTTTATCGGCCAGGGCTACTTCAACACCATCACGCCCGGCGTCATCCTGCGCAATATCTTCGAGAACCCGGCCTGGTACACCGCCTACACGCCCTACCAGCCCGAGATCTCGCAGGGCCGGCTGGAAGCCATGCTGAATTTCCAGCAGATGGTCACCGACCTGACCGGACTCGACATCGCCAATGCCTCGATGCTCGATGAAGGCACCGCCGCGGCCGAGGCGATGACGCTGCTGCAGCGGGTGAACAAGCACGACTCGACTATCTTCTTCGTCGCCGACGACGTACTGCCGCAGACGCTGGAAGTGGTACGCACGCGCGCGCTTCCGCTGGGCATCGAGGTCAAGGTCGGCCCCGCTGCCGAGGCTGCCGCCGCGGGCGCCTTCGGCGTGCTGCTGCAGTACCCGGGCGTCAACGGCGACATCAATGACTACCGCGCCATCGCCGACGCCGTGCACGCCGCCGGCGGCCTGGTGGTGGCCGCCGCCGACCTGCTGGCGCTGACGCTGATCGCCGCGCCGGGCGAATGGGGTGCCGACGTCGCGGTGGGCAACTCGCAGCGCTTCGGCGTGCCGCTGGGCTTTGGCGGCCCGCACGCGGGCTACATGGCGGTGAAGGATGCGTTCAAGCGCTCGATGCCGGGCCGCCTGGTCGGCGTGACCATCGACGCGCAGGGCAACCAGGCCTACCGCCTAGCGCTGCAGACGCGCGAACAGCATATCCGCCGCGAGAAGGCCACCTCCAATATCTGCACCGCGCAGGTGCTGCTGGCGGTGATGGCGTCGATGTACGCGGTCTACCATGGCCCGCAGGGCCTGAAGCGCATCGCGCAGCGGGTGCATCGCCTGACCGCGACACTGGCCGCGGGCCTTCAGGCGCTCGGCTTCGCGCGTACCAACGACAACTTCTTCGACACACTGACGCTGGAAACCGGCTTCAACACCGATGCGATCCACGCCGCCGCCACCGCGCGCGGCATCAACCTGCGCCATGCCGGCGCCACGCGCGTCGGCATCTCGCTGGACGAGACCGCCACCCGCGCCGACGTAATCGCGCTGTGGGAGATCTTTACGCAAGGCAAGCCGCTGCCGGCCGAGGTTGATTTCGACCAGCTCGAGGCCGCCGCGCAGGACGCCTTCCCGCCCGCGCTGGCGCGCACCAGCGACTACCTGACCCACCCGGTGTTCAATACGCACCACGCCGAGCACGAGATGCTGCGCTACCTGCGCATGCTGGCCGACAAGGACCTGGCGCTGGACCGCACCATGATCCCGCTGGGCTCGTGCACGATGAAGCTGAACGCCACCAGCGAAATGATCCCGGTGACCTGGCCCGAGTTCAGCCAGATCCACCCGTTCGCGCCGCTGGACCAGACCGTCGGCTACCGCGAGATGATCGACCAGCTCGAGGCCATGCTGTGCGCCGCCACCGGCTATGCCGCGGTCAGCCTGCAGCCCAACGCCGGCTCGCAGGGCGAGTACGCCGGCCTGCTGATCATCCACGCCTACCACGCCAGCCGCGGTGAAAGCCATCGCGACATCTGCCTGATCCCGTCGTCGGCGCACGGCACCAACCCGGCGTCGGCGCAGATGGCCGGCATGAAGGTGGTGGTGGTGGCCTGCGACGAGAATGGCAACGTCGACCTGGAAGACCTGGCGCAGAAGGCCGAGCAGCACAGCAACAACCTGGCGGCGATCATGATCACCTACCCGTCCACGCACGGCGTGTTCGAGCAGGGTGTGCAGCAGATCTGCGAAATCGTGCACAGGCACGGCGGCCAGGTCTACGTCGACGGCGCCAACATGAACGCGATGGTCGGCACCGCCGCGCCGGGGCAGTTCGGCGGCGACGTGTCGCACCTGAACCTGCACAAGACCTTCTGCATCCCGCACGGCGGCGGCGGCCCGGGCGTGGGCCCGGTTGCGGTCGGTGCACACCTGGCCGACTTCCTGCCCAACCAGGACAGCGTCGGCTATCGCCGCGACGAGCGCGGCATCGGCGGCGTGTCGGCGGCACCGTTCGGTTCCGCCAGCATCCTGCCGATCTCGTGGATGTATATCGCGATGATGGGTTCGGCCGGCCTGACCGCCGCCACCGAGAACGCGATCCTGGCCGCCAACTACGTGGCCAAGCGCCTGGCACCGTATTACCCGGTGCTGTACACCGGCCAGCACGACCTGGTCGCGCACGAATGCATCCTGGACCTGCGCCCGCTGCAGAAGGAAACCGGCATCAGCAACGAAGACGTGGCCAAGCGCCTGATGGACTACGGCTTCCACGCGCCGACCATGAGCTTCCCGGTGCCGGGCACGCTGATGATCGAGCCGACCGAGTCCGAAGCGCTGCATGAGCTGGACCGCTTCGTCGACGCCATGATCGCGATCCGCCAGGAAATCGGCCGCGTTGCCGACGGCACTTTCGACCGCGACGACAACCCGCTCAAGCACGCCCCTCACACCGCCGCGGTGGTCACCGCCAACGAGTGGACCCACCAGTACACGCGCGAGGAAGCCGCGTATCCGGTCGCCTCGCTGCGCACGCAGAAGTACTGGCCGCCGGTCGGCCGCGCCGACAACGTGTACGGTGACCGCAACCTGTTCTGCGCCTGCGTGCCGGTCAGCGACTACGTGGTGGACTGAGCCGGCACCCCGGCCACAAGCTAAGCTGTACTCAAGGGCGCCGCGCAACGCGGCGCCCGCCGGCCTGGTCCGGCGTCAATCTGGAGGCCGTCCGTGGCAGTCAGCGTATTCGATCTGTTCAAGGTGGGCATCGGCCCGTCGAGCTCGCACACCGTGGGGCCGATGCGTGCGGCGCTGATGTTCGCGCAGGCGCTGGAGCGCGACGGGCTGCTGCCGCAAGTCGCCAGCGTGCGGGTGGAGCTGTACGGCTCGCTCGGCGCCACCGGCAAGGGCCACGGCACCGACAAGGGCGTCATCCTGGGCCTGATGGGCGAGGCCCCCGACACCATCGATCCCGATTCCATCGAGACGCGCCTGGCAACCCTGCGCCAGACCCGCGAGCTGTCGCTGCTGGGCCGCCACATGGTGCCCTTCGTCGAGAAGGAGCACATCGCCTTCTACCGCCGCGAGGCCATGGCCGAGCATCCCAACGGCATGAAGTTCCACGCCTTCGATGGCACCGGCGCCACGCTGCGCGAGGCCCGCTACCTGTCGGTCGGCGGCGGCTTCGTGGTCACCGCCGGCGCGCCCAATACGCAGGTGCTCAACGCCGCGCAGCAGCTGCCGCACCCGTTCCGCAGCGGCAAGGAACTGCTCGGGATGGCCAGCGCCAGCGGCAAGAGCATTGCCCGGCTGATGCTCGAAAACGAGCTGACCTGGCGCAGCGAGGCCGACATCGTCAACGGCCTGCTGCATATCTGGGACGTGATGCAGGCCTGCGTGGCGCGCGGTTGCCGCACCGACGGCGAACTGCCGGGTCCGTTCAAGGTGAAGCGCCGCGCGCCCGAGCTGTACCGCAGCCTGACCGAGCGCGCCGAGCGCACGCTGTCCGATCCGCTTTCGGTGATGGACTGGGTCAACCTGTACGCCATTGCCGTCAATGAAGAGAACGCCGCCGGCGGGCGCGTGGTCACGGCGCCGACCAACGGCGCGGCCGGCATCATCCCGGCGGTGCTGCACTACTACGATCGCTTCGTGCCCGGCGCCAACCGCGAGGGCGTGGTCGATTTCCTGTTGACCGCGGGTGCGATCGGGCTGCTGTACAAGCTCAACGCGTCGATCTCCGGCGCCGAGGTCGGCTGCCAGGGCGAAGTCGGCGTGGCCTGCTCGATGGCGGCCGGCGCACTCGCCGCGGTCACCGGCGGCAGCCCGGCGCAGGTGGAGAACGCCGCCGAGATCGGCATGGAGCACAACCTCGGCCTGACCTGCGACCCGGTCGGCGGGCTGGTGCAGATCCCGTGCATCGAGCGCAACGCGATGGCGTCGGTCAAGGCGGTCAACGCGGCGCGCATGGCGCTGCGCGGCGACGGCACGCACTACGTATCGCTCGATTCGGTGATCAAGACCATGCGCGAAACCGGCGCCGACATGAAGACCAAGTACAAGGAAACCGCGCGCGGCGGCCTGGCGGTGAATATCGTGGAGTGCTAGCGCCGGTGCGGCGTATCATGGCGGCGTTCCCCGGCCAAACAACAAGAGGACGGCCATGCAGACCTTCCACCAGCTGTTCGACGAGACCTCGTCCACCTTCACCTACCTGCTGATCGACGCCGCCACCGGGGATGCGCTGCTGATCGATCCGGTCGACCACCAGCTCGAGCGCGACCTGAAGCTGCTGCACGAAACCGGCGCGCGCCTGGCCTGGGTGATCGAGACCCACGCCCATGCCGACCACATCACCTCGGCCGGCCACCTGGCCCTGCAGACCGGCGCGCATACCGCGGCGCCGTCCGGCTGCGACATCAAGCCCGCACAGAAGCAGCTGATCGACGGCGATACCGTCGCCTTCGGCAAGCAGGTGCTGCGGGCCATCCATACGCCCGGGCACACCGCCGGCAGCATGAGCTACCTGTGGGAAGAAGCCAGCACCGACGGCATCGTGCGCCGCGTCTTCACTGGCGATGCGCTGCTGATCGACGGCTGCGGCCGCACCGATTTCCAGTCCGGCGACGCCGGCACGCTGTACGACAGCCTGACCCGCAAGCTGTTCGCGCTGCCCGACGAGACGCTGGTCTATCCGGCCCATGACTACAAGGGCCGCACCGTGTCCACCATTGGCCATGAACGCGCGCACAACAGCCGCGTCGCCGGCCGCACGCGCGAGCAGTTCGTCGAGATGATGCGCAACCTGAATCTTCCGCGCCCCAGGCTGATCGATGTCGCCGTGCCGGCCAACCAGCGCCTGGGCCTGCGCGATGGCGAGAGCGTGCCGCACGGCGCCTGAGTTCTTTCCCCAACCCCAGGAGTCCCTGCATGTCCACCTACACCGCTGAAGTCCTGTGGCAACGCGACGGACAGGATTTCGCCGGCAACCGCTACAGCCGCCGGCATCTGCTGCGCTTCGATGGCGGCGCCGAAGTACCGGGCTCGTCATCACCCCATGTGGTGCCGCTGCCGATGTCCGACGCCAGCGCGGTCGACCCGGAAGAGATGTTCATCGCCTCGCTGTCGAGCTGCCACATGCTGTGGTTCCTGTCGCTCGCGGCCAAGCAGCGCCTGGTGGTCGACCGCTACCTGGACGCGGCCACCGGTGTGATGGAAAAGAACGCCGACGGGCGCATGGCGATGACGGTGGTGACGCTGCGCCCGCAAGTCACGTTCGGCGGCGAGCGCGAGCCGACGCGTGAACAGCTCGGCGCCCTGCACCACGCCGCGCACGAGGCCTGCTTTATCGCCAACTCGGTCAGGACCGAGGTGCGCTGCGAACCGGTGTTTGCCGGCGCGTAGCCGCCCCCGGCACACGGCCATGCCTGCCAGCGTGCTGCCCCGCGCAACGGCACCGTCGGTGCCGCCACGGACGGCGCGGGCGCGCCGGTGGCGCTGGGTGGCCGCAGCCCTGGTGGGGCTTGCCGCCATTGCCATGCTGCAGGACCACTTCCTTTATTTCCCCGAACGCGCGTCGGTCGACGACATGGTCTCGCCCGGGCTGCGCGCGTGGCCGGGTCCGGACGACTTCCGCGGACTGGTGGCCGAGCCGCGCGGGCCGGTGCGCGCCACCGCGATGGTGTTCCACGGCAACGCCGGGCATGCCGGGCATCGCGACTACTACGCCAGTGCGCTGGCGCCGCTGGGCGTGCGCGTGATCCTGGCCGAGTACCCGGGATACGGGCCGCGCCCGGGCACGCTGGGCGAGCGCAGCTTCGTCGCCGACGCGGAACAGTCGATTGCGCTGGCGCGGCGCCAGTTCGACGGCCCGCTGCTGCTGATCGGCGAATCGCTGGGAGCGGGCGTAGCGGCGGCCGCGGCCGCGCGCCAGCGCGACAGCGTTGCCGGCGTGCTGCTGATCACGCCGTGGGACAAGCTGGCGCATCTGGCCTCGCATCACTATCCCTGGCTGCCGGCCGGCTGGGTGCTGCGCGACCGCTACGACAGCGTGGCCAATCTGGCCGGCTTCGGCCGCCCGGTGATGGTGGCGGTGGCCGAACGCGACACCATCGTGCCGGCGCGCTTCGGCAAGGCGCTCTATGCGTCGCTGGGCAAACCGCGACGGCTGGCGGTGATCGACGGCGCCGGCCACAACGACTGGACCGGGCACGTCGACCTGGCCTGGTGGCAGGAGGCCACCGCGTTCCTGCTGGCGCCTCCGCCCACCACAAACAAATAACATCACGCCGCCAAAACACTGATTTGACTTAGCCCTGCCGGCGGCAAATACTGGCCTTCACAGAACACGGAGCGGCTTGCCGCTCGCGCACCGGGCGGCGCGTCCAGCATGGCGTAGCCGACAACTGCGGGGGAACACGATCATGAAGCAACGCCAGCATCGCAAGCCGTATCTCGCCCTCGGCGCGCTGGCCGCGGCCCTCGCGCTGGCGCCGCTCCCGGCCACTGCGCAGAACAAGCCCATCGCCTATCCGGCCAAGGGCCAGAGCCAGCAGCAGCAGGCCAGCGACGACGGCGCGTGCTACAGCTGGGCCAAGCAGCAGACCGGCGTTGATCCGGCCCAGGCCGCCAACGCGCCGCCGCCGGCCCAGGCGCAAAGCGGCCAGCGCGTGCGGGGTGCGGCAGGCGGCGCTGCCGCGGGAGCCGTGGCGGGCGCGATTGCGGGCGACGCCGGCAAGGGCGCGGCAATCGGCGCTGCAACGGGTACGGTCGCCGGCGGCATGGCGCACCGCCAGTCACGCCGCCAGGCGAATGCGGCCAACCAGCAGGCGGCAGCCAACACCAGCCAGGCGATGGGCTCGTACTACCAGGCCTGGGGCGCCTGCATGCAGGGGCGCGGCTACAGCGTCCAGTAAGTCAACGGCGCGTTCAACGCGCGCTCAGGCAGCCCCTCAGGCAGCCCACTGGTCACACGCCTTGCGCACCGTCTCGCGCTGGCTGCGCGCGTCCGCGTCGACCTGGCGCAGCCAATGCGCGTCGCCGTCGCGGCGCTCGGCCAGGGCGCGGATATTGGCCAGCGCCTCGAGCGAGCCGAGCGCCTCGGCATGCGGCACCAGCGCGTCGCAGATCGACAGGATATGGTCCGCGATCGGCATGCGGGTCAGTTCGTTGGGGTGCACGTATTCGCCCTCCAGCCCGAAGCGGCAGGCCTGGAAGCGGTTGAAGGTGTACACCAGGTAGTCGTCTTCCTGCGGCATGAACGGGCGCGACAGCAGCAGGTAGCGCGCCAGCATCTGGATATACGCGGCGATATCGCAGGCGCGCTGCACCGTCAGCGGCGTGTCCATCACGCGGACCTCGATGGTGCCGAACTCCGGCTTGGGGCGGATATCCCAGTAGAAGTCCTTCATGCTTTCGATCACGCCGGTGTTGCGCATCTTCTCGAAGTAGGCGGTGAAGGCATCCCATGTCAGCAGGAACGGCGCGCGCCCGCTCATCGGAAACGCCGCGACCGAATTCAGCCGCGCCGAGGCAAAGCCGGTATCGACGCCCTGCACATAGGGCGAGGACGCCGCCAGCGCGACGAAGTGCGGCACATAGCGGCCGATGGCGTGCAGCAGGAACAGCGATTCGTCGGCGCTGGGGCAGCCGATATGCACGTGCTGGCCGAATACGGTGAACTGCTTGGCCAGGTAGCCGTACAGCTCGGAGATGTACTGGTAGCGCGGCGAATCGGAGATGGTGCGGTCGGACCACTGCTGGAACGGATGCGTGCCGCCGCCGGCAATGCCCAGGTTCAGCGAACGCGAGGCCGCCACCATCAGGTCGCGCATGACCGTCAGCTCCTGCAGCGCCTGCTGGTAGCTGTGGCAGATGCCGGTGCTGATCTCGATCATCGACGGGCTGATCTCGGGCTTGATGTCGCCCGCATGCTCCGCGCCCTTGAGCGCGCGCAGCAGGTCGGGCGCGAACGGCGCCAGGTCATAGTCATGCCGGTTGACCAGCTGCAGTTCCAGCTCGACGCCGAAGGTCAGCGCCTCGGATTGCTTGAACGGTTCGAGCGACATCAGCGCCCTCCTCCATTGGCCCGGATATCGACGCGGACTTCGCCTGCGTAGCGCAGCGCCCAGGCCGCGATCACGGGACCGAAAAGTTGTTCGATGGCCAGCGCGCACAGGATGATGGCAGCCAGCGGCTGCCCGGTGCCCGGGTACAGGCGCGCGACGTCATGCATCAGCAGGTAGGCCAGGCCCGACATCGGCGCCAGCGCCAGCCCCAGCGCCATGCACTGGCGCAGGCTCAGGCCCGAGAACGAACCCAGCGACACCACCCCGGCCAGCTTGGCAACGTGGCGCAGCACCACCAGCGCGATGGCGTAGACGCCGCCCACGGCCCAGTCCTGCGCCGTCAGCGGCAGGCCCAGCGACACCACCATGACGATGATCAGCAGGCTGCCGGCGCTGCCGAAATGCGGCGGCCACACGTGCGGCTGGTTGTCCTGGTGCTTGAACACCACGCCAGCCAGCATCAAGGTCAGCGGCATCGACAATTTTAGTACCCGGGTCAGCGCCAGCGTGAACAGCACCAGGCCCACCAGCACCAGGAAGCTGTAGTGGTCGTCGGCCGACATGCGGTCGTAGATGGCATGGCCGAGCTTGCCCACCACCCAGGCCAGCAGGCACGAGCCCAGCAGCAGGTACAGCGGATGCAGCAGCGCGGCGCCCAGGTTGCCGTATTCCGAATGCAGCCAGCCGGTGGCGACCTGCACGATGGCGGCGGCATAGATGCTGTTGAGCGCGGCCATGGCCAGCAGCCGCTCGGTGACCTGCCCGTCGGCGCGCAGCTCGTTCTTGAGCTGCAGCACGATGGTGGGCGAGGTGCTGACCGCGATGCCCCCGGCGAGGATGGCCACCCCGGGCGAGGCGCCGATCCACTGCAGCACCGCCGCCACCAGCCCCCACGTCAGCAGGCTTTCAAAGGCACTGGTCAGCAGCAGCCAGCGGTTGGCGCGCAGCCAGGTCAGGGAGAGTCGATGCCCGAGTTCGAACAGGGCCAGCGCCAGCGCCATATCGATCAGGATACGGGTCTGGTTGATCATGTTCTCGTCGACGATGCCGCGGCCCAGCATGCCGGCGCACAGCCCCGCCGCGGCGTAGCCGACGATGCGCGGGCAGCGCAGCCAGCGCCGGCTCAACTCGCCCGCCAGGCCGGCGCCGACCAGGGCCAGCCCGACCCAGAAGAGGCCGCCGGGCGCGAGCGGGAGGCTAGGAAAAAGTTGGCTCAGTCCATTCATGGCGACATGGTAATGTAAGCACTTCACAATCCATGTCAGTGATTGTCCGACACCGCACCAAACGCGCGCCTTATTTCGGTCATCTTCACGCAAAAAACGCCATCTACGGATGGCGTTTTTTACATTCCTTACAACTTCAGCTGATTCGCGGCTCGCGAGAGACGTTTCAGACGCCCCACATCTTCCACACCGGGCGGGTGGCCTTCAATGCCGTCTCGACCTGCCCGTACAGCGTGCGCGTGGCGCCCTGCGCGGCCCCGCGGGCACGCGCCTGGTCGAAGTAGCCGAGCGCGGCTTCACGCTGGCCCTGTCCGAGTGCGGACTGCACCGCGCGCAGGTACACCTCGGCGTCCCAGTCGTCACGCGCGGCGAAGGCCGCGACGAAGTCTGCCAGCGCGGCGTCGTGGCGGCGTGCGGCGTTGTGCACCAGGCCGCGTTGCACGCGCGGGCCCGCCTGGTCCTGCGGATCGCCCTCGGTCAGCGCCACCGCCTGCTCGAACAGCGGCAGCGCGCGCTCGGGCTCGCCCAGATCGCGCCAGACCTGGCCGAAACGGTTGTACAGCCAGGCATCTTCCACCAGCAGCGCACGCCGCTGCTGGGTCTCGATCTCGGCCAGCGCATCGGTGCGATCGTGCTCGTCCATGCCGGCCATGCGGGCCTGCAGCAGCGCGGCATAGTAGGCACGCGCATGCGCCATCGGGTGCGCGGCCTCGCTGCGGGCTTCCACCGGCAGCGCGTCCAGCCGCGCATCCATGTGCGCCATGGCGGCACGCGCGGCCTCGGTCGGCTCGGCGCCGCCGAGCGCCTTCCAGGCGGCGATCATGCGGCTGAAGGCCCAGGTCACGTCGGCCGGGTTGCGCTCGAGCGGGTAGCGGTTGAGCACCTCGCCCGCCAGTTCCGCCACCTTCTGGTGCTGGCCCGCATCGGCGTGGCAGTCGAGCAGGTCGATCCAGTGCTCGATGAACTCGCTCGCGGCCATGCCCTGGCGGTGCAGCGCAATGCGCTCGTCGGCATGCGCGGCGTCGGCCGGCAGGCTGCGCCCCAGCAGCCGGCACAGCAGCGAATAGATATGGGGGTCGGCATTGCCGCCATGGCCGGCGGCATCGCCCTGGCCCGTGGTGAAATACTGGTCGAAGCGCGCCACGCCCGCGCGCCCGGCCTGCACCAGCAGCGGACGCAGCGCGGCCTCGGCGGCGGGCACGTCGTCGATGAACTCGCCCAGCGCCATCGCGGCGCGGTAGTAGCCCGCGCCGTCGTCGCACTGGTCGGTCAGCGCGAAGCGCAGCCACGGCTCGCGCTCGGCGGGGGCGGCGCCGACGGTGCCACCGGTACTGATCGCGCGCTGCGCCAGCTGGTAGCGCCAGGCCAGCTCGCGTACCTGGCTCTGCGGGTCGGGCACCTGGCGCAGGTAGACGCCGAGGTCGTCGAGCGCGCCTTGCAGGTCGCCGACGCCATGGCGCAGCGGCGCCCGCAGCCGGCGCGCCTCGGGGTGGTCGGGGTGCTCGGCCAGCACGCGCATGGCCTGGTCGGCGGCGACGGCATCGCCGGCCGCGGCATCGAGCTCCAGCAGATGCGGGTTGTCCAGCGCGACCCGGCCCAGGCAGACCCGCATCAGCGGCTCCGCCGGCACGCCGGCGGCTTCGGTGCGGGCGATGTAGTCCGACACCAGCGGCGCGATATCGTCAGCGCCCAGGTCGGGGTTGCGCACCATCAGGTCGTACCAGTAGCGCGCGGCGCCGGCGATGTCGCCCTGCCGCAGCGCCGCCAGGCCGGCGTGGAAATGCGCGGCCCATTCGCCCGTCAGCAGCCCGCTGCGCTGCGCCGCCTCATGCAGCCACGGGCGGGCCTCGGCATCGCGGCCCAGGCTCATCAGCATGGCGCCGTAGCGGTGCGCGATCACCCCGCGCGAGACCCAGCGGTGCGGCGGCTGCAGCGGCAGCGTGTCGAGCCGCGCCAGGGCCTCGTCCAGCACCGCCAGCGCGGCGTTGGCATCGCCGTTGTCAAAGTGCAGCCGCGCCCGCAGCGTGACGAAATCCACCACCTCGGGGCGCGCCAGCGACAGCTGGCCGGCAATCTGCAGCGCTTCGGCGAAGCGCCCCTGGTTGGCTAGCCCGATGGCGTGGTCGTAGCTGGCTTCCTGCTCGGACACGTACTGCTCCTAAAGATTGTGCGAGTGCGGGATTATGCGCCAATGGCGGCAATCGGGATCTGGTCTGGCCCGGCGCAGGCATCCGGAAAAGAAAAACGCCGCCCGCAGGCGGCGTTCTTCCGATGCGCCAGGCGCGGCCGGGAGCTTACTTCCCGCCCACCGTCTCCAGCACCGTCCACTTGCCGCCCACGACCTTGTAGACCGTGATGCCGCCGTCCTTCAGGTCGCCACGCGCGTCGTACGCCAGGGTCTTGGTGGTCACGCCCTGCATGTTGGTCGCGGCCAGCACCGGCAGGTAGCGCGCCGGGTCGGTCGAGCCGGCCTTGACCATGGCCGTCATCATCGCGGTAGCGCCGTCATAGGCGTACGGCGAGTAGGTCTGGACCTTCGAGCCGAAGCGCTTCTCGTACTTCTTCTCGTATGCGGCGCCGCCGGGCATCTGGTCCAGCGGCAGGCCGGCCAGCGACACCACGGTGCCTTCGGCGGCCGGGCCGGCGAGCTTGAGGAAGTTGTCGGTCTTGGACATTTCGCCCGACACCAGCGGGGCCTTCATGCCCAGTTCCTTGACCTGCTTGGCCATCGGCGCGGACTGGGTCTCGGCGCCGCCGTAGAAGATGATGTCCGGGTTGCTGCGCTTGATGTTGGTCAGCACGGCCTTGAAGTCCACCGCCTTGTCGTTGGTGAACTCGCGGCGCACGATCTTGCCGCCGGCGGCCTTGGCGGCCTTTTCAAATTCGTCGGCCAGGCCCTGGCCGTAGGCGGTGCGGTCATCGACGATGGCGATGTTCTTCGCGCCCAGCTTCTTCACCACGAAGGCGCCGATCACCGAACCCTGCTGGGTGTCGGAGGTCATCATGCGGAAGGTGGTCTTGAAGCCCTGCTTGGTGTATTCCGGCGCGGTCGCCATGGCGATCTGCGGAATGCCGGCGCGGTTGTAGACCATCGACGCCGGGATGGTGGTGCCCGAGTTGAAGTGGCCCAGCATGCCTTGGATGCCGTTGTCCACCAGCTTCTGCGCGACCACCGAGCCGGTCTTGGGATCGGCCTGGTCGTCTTCGGAAACCAGCACGAACTTGACTTCCTTGCCGCCGATCTTGGGCTTGGTGGCGTTCATGTCCTCGATCGCGAGGACGATGCCGTTCTGCATGTCCTTGCCGTACTGGGCCTGGCCGCCGGTCATCGGGCCGGCGTAGCCCAGCTTGATTTCCTGCGCCTGCGCGAACGCGGCGGAGGCGGCGGTCAGGCCAGCCAGGGTCAGGGCAACGGTCATTGCCGTCTTGTGGAAGGTCGAGCTCATCAGATCTCCTTGGGTCCCAAATGGTGCCGATGTGGTGCCGATGTGGTGTTGTTACCGGCAGTTGTATTGCGGCGCGGCCTGGCAGTGCCGCGCCGTGCTTTTTCTGCGCGGCGGGGCGGGATCACCGCCATCGCCGCGCGCTTCGACATGACGCCGTCCGAGGGTTGCCTCAGCCGATCGTCATCAAACTGGCATTGCCGCCTGCCGCCGCGGTGTTGACCGAGAGCGAGCGCTCGATCAGCAGGCGGTCGAGCGCAATGTTCCGTTCGCCCTGCGCCAGGCCCTGCACGCCGATGATCGGACCAGGGCGCGCCGCGACCTGCTCGCACACCGTGCGCAGCTGATCCGAATCGCCGTGGTGCAGCACCGCATCGATTGCCGTGTCCGCCGCGGTCCAGTCGGCCACCATGCGGACGCGCGATTGTACGCCCTTAGGCAGGCGCGCAAACAGCCCCTGGCCGACAGGGTTTTCCAGCCATACCGCCTCGGCGCCGACCGTCAGCACGGCGCCCAGTTGCAGCGCCAGGTCGGCCTCCTGGGCGGCCAGGCACAGTACCCGCTCGCGCCCCAGCAGCGTGTAGGTGTTGCGCTCGCCGGTGGGGCCCGCCAGCGTCACCGCCAGGCCCGAGGCCGAGGCCTCGGCGAAGCGCTCGCACGCAGCCGCCACCTCGGGCAGCTCGCGGCGTGCCCACTCGCGGAAGGCCTCGGTGGCGCGCACGGCTTCGTCGTCGGGCCCCACCGTCTGGGCGCCGCCGGCGCCGGCATTGACGTCGGCCGCGCGCACGCTGCGCGCCACCGCGTCCTGCGGACAGACCGACAGCAGCCGGTGCAGGTAGAGCGGGCCGCCCGCCTTGGGACCGGTGCCCGACAGCGCCTCGCCGCCGAACGGCTGCACCCCCACCACCGCGCCGACGATATTGCGGTTCACGTACAGGTTGCCCACCTGGGCCCGGCTGACGATAAACGAGATGGTCTCGTCGATGCGGGTATGGATGCCCAGCGTCAGGCCATAGCCGGTGCCGTTGATCTGGCTGACCATGGTATCCAGCGCCGCGCGCGGGAACCGCACCACGTGCAGCACCGGGCCGAAAACTTCGCGCTTGAGCTCCTCGATGCTGTCCAGCTCGATCAGCGTCGGCGGCACGAAGGTGCCATGGCGGCAGCTGGCGCCCTGCGCGGCGTTGGGGTCGGCCTGGTGGACGCGGCGGCCCTTGGCGCGTATCGCATCGATATGGCGCACGATGCCGGCGCGCGCTTCTTCGTCGATCACCGGGCCGACGTCGGTCGACAGGCGGTCCGGGTTGCCCATGCTCAGTTCCTGCATCGCGCCCTTGAGCATTTCCAGCACGCGGTCGGCCACGTCCTCCTGCAGGCACAGCACGCGCAGCGCCGAACAGCGCTGGCCGGCCGAGTCGAAGGCGGAGTTGACCACGTCGCCGACCACCTGCTCGGCCAGCGCCGACGAGTCGACGATCATCGCGTTCTGGCCGCCGGTTTCCGCGATCAGCGGGATCGGACGACCGGCGGCGTCCAGGCGGCCGGCGACATTGCGCTGCAGGATGCGCGCGACCTCGGTCGAGCCGGTGAACATCACGCCCTTGACGCGGGCGTCGCCCACCAGCGCGGCGCCGACGGTTTCGCCGCGGCCCGGCAGCAGTTGCACCGCGCCGGCCGGCACGCCGGCCTCGCGCAGCAGCCTCACCGCGGCGGCGGCGATCAGCGGGGTCTGCTCGGCGGGCTTGGCCAGCACCGGGTTGCCGGCCGCCAGCGCGGCGGCGACCTGGCCGGTGAAGATTGCCAACGGGAAGTTCCACGGGCTGATGCAGACCACCGGGCCCAGCGGGCGGTGGGTCTCGTTGTCGAAGCCGCGGCGCACCTCGGCGGCGTAGTAGCGCAGGAAGTCCACCGCCTCGCGCACTTCGGCGATGGCATTGGAGAAGGTCTTGCCGGCTTCGCGCATGATGATGCCCATCAGCGACTGCATTTGGGCTTCCATCAGGTCGGCGGCGCGCTCCAGCGCGGCGGCGCGCACGTCCGGCGGCGTCGCCTGCCAGATCGGCGCGGCATTGACCGCGGCCTGCAGCGCGGCGTCGACGTCGGCCTTGCCGGCTTCGGTGACATGGCCGACCACGTCGCGGTGATCAGCCGGATTCTGTACCGGCGTGGTGATGGCATCGGCGGCGCGCGCCACTTCGGCGCCCAGCATCGGCTCGGCAATCAGGCGCTCGCCGGTGCCGGCCAGCAATGCCGACGACAGCGAGGCCAGCCGATGCTCGTTGGCCAGGTCGATGCCGGCCGAGTTGGGCCGGCTCTTGCCATACAGCGTGCGCGGCGACGGGATGCGTGGGTGCGGCAGGCCGAGCACGCCTTCATCGCGATGCATGGCCTCGACCACGGCCACCGGATCGGCAACCAGTTCATCCAGCGAGATGGTGTCGTCGGCAATGCGGTTCACGAACGAGGTGTTGGCGCCGTTCTCCAGCAGCCGGCGCACCAGGTAGGCCAGCAGCGTTTCATGGGTGCCGACCGGCGCGTAGATGCGGCACGGACGGTTGAACTTGCCGTCGGCGGTGGGGCCCACCACCTGGTCGTACAGCGGCTCGCCCATGCCGTGCAGGCACTGGAACTCGTACTGGCCGGGGTAGTAGCTGTGGCCGGCGATCTGGTAGATGGCCGACAGCGTGTGCGCGTTGTGCGTGGCGAACTGCGGGTAGATCGCGTCCGGCACCGACAGCAGCTTGCGCGCGCAGGCGATGTACGACACATCGGTGTAGACCTTGCGCG
This sequence comes from Cupriavidus sp. WGlv3, assembly GCF_023952475.1. GTDB lineage: Bacteria > Pseudomonadota > Gammaproteobacteria > Burkholderiales > Burkholderiaceae > Cupriavidus > Cupriavidus phytorum. Next base: position 37,564 of record NZ_JALHRX010000024.1, on the reverse strand, counting down.
TATAGACCGGATAGCCTTCCAGCCCTTCCACCTGGGCGCGCTTGATCTCGCTGTCCCAGTAGGCGCCCTTGACCAGGCGGATCATCAGGCGGTGGCGGCTGCGGCGGGCCAGGTCGATCAGGTAGTCGATCACGAACGGGCAGCGCTTCTGGTAGCCCTGCACCACGAAGCCGATGCCGTTCCAGCCGGCCAGCTCGGGCTCGAAGCACAGGCGCTCGAGCAGGTCCAGCGAGATCTCGAGCCGGTCGGCTTCCTCGGCGTCGATATTGATGCCGATGTCGTACTGGCGCGCCAGCAGCGTCAGCGACTTCAGGCGCTCGTACAGTTCGCCCACCACGCGCTCGTGCTGCGCACGGCTGTAGCGCGGGTGCAGCGCCGACAGCTTGATCGAGATGCCCGGGCCTTCATAGATGCCGCGGCCGCGCGAAGCCTGGCCGATGGCGTGGATGGCCTGCTCGTACGACGCCAGGTAGCGCGCGGCATCGGCCTCGGTCATGGCCGCCTCGCCCAGCATGTCGTAGGAGTAGCGGAAGCCCTCGGCCTCGTAGCGGCGCGCGTTGGCGAGCGCCTCGGAAATGGTCTCGCCGGTGACGAACTGCTCGCCCATCAGGCGCATCGCCATGTCCACGCCCTTGCGGATCAACGGCTCGCCGCCCTTGCCGATGATGCGCGTAAGCGCCTTGGTCAGGCCCGATTCGGTATGGGTGGCGACCAGCTTGCCGGTCAGCAGCAGGCCCCAGGTGGCGGCGTTGACGAACAGCGACGGGCTCTGGCCCAGGTGCGACTGCCAGTTGGCGCCGCTGATCTTGTCGCGGATCAGCGCGTCGCGCGTGGCCTTGTCGGGAATGCGCAGCAGCGCCTCGGCCAGGCACATCAGCGCCACGCCCTCCTGCGACGACAGCGAGAATTCCTGGATCAGTCCCTGCACCAGGCCTTCGCGCCCGGTGCCCACCTTTTGCTCGCGCAAGCGCGTGGCCAGTGCCTTGGCCATCTTGATCGCGGCCTCGGCCTGCTGTTGCGGCAGCCGCGCCTGCTCCAGCAGCACCGGCACGCAATCGGTTTCAGGACGGCGATAGGCCGAAGTGATGGCGGCGCGCAGCACCGACTGCGGCTGGATGCTCTGGGCAAATTCCAGGAAGGGCTGCGGCGCGCCGTCGCCATGGAGCGCTTCGGCGCCGTCGCTGCCCTCGCCCTCGGCACCTGCCGCGCCGGCTTCGTACGGCAGGTGGCCCCGCTCGATCTGCTCGAGGTAGCAGAAGATCGCCTGCTTGATCAGCCAGTGCGGGGTGCGGTCGATGGATTGGGCAACGCGCTTGAGGCGGTCGCGCGAGGCGTCATCGAGCTTGACGCCAAGGGTGGTGGTGGCCATTGCGGGCAATTCTCCGAAAGACTGGAGCCGCCGCCGGTGCTACCTCGTCCGTGCCGACAGGCAGGGGCGCGCGACCGGCCGCAGCCTGTGAGCTGGCGCGATCTTACTCCCGAAAATCACCAAGGTGCAACCTTGTGCAACCCTATCGAAAACCCTAACCCAAGGGTTGCACTTTTCATCCACATCGCCGGCCGCTAGATCCGCAACGGGTCGATCTCCAGTTGCCAGCGCACCCCCTTCACCTCCGTGCCAACCTCTGCGAAAGTCTGTACCCACTCGGCCACAAACCGTTGCAGTACAGGGCGTGCGCTGGCTTCGACCAGCATCTGTGCACGCTCGCGGTTGAACACCCGCACCATCGACATCGGCACCGGATCATGCAGTTGCACCTCCTGCGCCAGAGTGCAGCGTTCAGCATGCCGACGCGCGGCCTCCAGGAACTGCAGTGCGCGCTCCAGCTGCCCGTGTTCCGCCGTGACCAGCACCTGGAAGCAGAACGGGGGCAACCCGGCCTGGCGCCGCTCGCGCAACTGGCTGGCCGCGAATCCATCATAGTCATGGCGCGTCAGCGCCTGCAATGCCGGGGTATCGGGATAGCGGGTCTGGATCAGCACCTCGCCCGGCAAGCCCGCCCGCCCGGCCCGCCCCGCCACCTGCATCAGCGACGCAAACAGGTGTTCGGCGGCGCGGAAGTCGTGGCTGAACATGGCCGCGTCCGGATGGACGATGCCAACCAGCGTCACGCGCTGGAAGTCATGCCCCTTGGCCACCATCTGGGTGCCCACCAGGATATCGACCTCGCCCGCATGGACTTCGTCGAACATGGCCTGGGCACTGCCCTTGCGACGCGTGGAATCGGCGTCGATACGGGCAATGCGGGCCTGGGGAAAGCGCGCCGCCAGCGCTTCTTCGATGCGCTGGGTGCCGCGCCCCAGCGGCGCGATATCCAAATTGCCACAGTCCGGACAGTGGTGCGGCACCGGCGCCTCGAGGCCGCAGTGGTGGCAGCGCAGGCGCCGCTCGGGCCGGTGCAGCACCAGGTACGCCGAGCAGCGCGGGCAGCCCGACAGCCAGCCGCAGCTGTCGCAGGCGATCACCGGCGCATAGCCGCGCCGGTTCAGGAACAGCAGGCTCTGCTCGCCGCGCGCCAGGCGCGTGTCGATGGCCTCCAGCAACGGCACCGACAAGCCCTCGAACAGGGCGCGCTGGCGCTGGCGCTCATGGTTCAGGTCGACCAGCCGCACCGCCGGCAGCGCCGCATCGGCCTGGGCGCGCTCGCGCAGCACCAGCTTGCGATAGGTGCCCTGCCCGGCCCGCCACCAGGTTTCCATCGACGGCGTGGCCGAACCCAGCACCACCGCGATGCCGCGCTGCTTGGCGCGCCACACGGCCAGGTCGCGCGCGGAGTAGCGCAGCCCTTCCTGCTGCTTGTAGGAGGTATCGTGCTCCTCATCGACCACGATCAGCGCCAGCGCCGGCAGCGACGCCATCACCGCCATGCGCGTACCCAGCACGATGCGGGCCTCGCCGCGGTGCGCCGCCAGCCACTGCAGGCTGCGCTCCTGGTCGGCCAGGCCGCTGTGCAGCACCGCCAGCGGCAACTGCGGGAAGCGCGCGGCAATGCGGCTTTGCAGCTGCGGGGTCAGGTTGATTTCCGGCACCAGCATCAGCACCTGGGCCTGCGGGTCGCGCGCCAGCACCGCCTCCATCGCATGCAGGTAGACCTCGGTCTTGCCGCTGCCGGTCACGCCGTGCAGCAGGAACGGGGCAAAGCCCTCGGCGTCGGCGATGGCCTGCACCGCGGCGCGCTGCTCGTCATGCAGCGGCGGCGCGGCCGATGGCGGCTGCGCGGGGTCGGTCGGCAACAAGGTGCGCGCGGTGCGGCTGGCCTCGACCCAGCCCGCGGCCTGCCATTCGGCCAGCCGCGACGGTGCCGCGGCACAGAGGGCACGCGCCTGCGCCAGGGACAGCCACTCGCCCGTGGCGGCGCGCTCGGCCAGCGCCTGGGCCAGGGCCCGCACGCTGCGGGCGCGGGGCGGCACGGCCGCCAGCAAGGCCTCGGCCTGGTCCGGCAACACGCGATATTCATCGGTGCGGGCACGCTGCGCCAGGTTCGGCCAGCTTTCGGCCTCGCGCAGGGCGGGCGGCAAGGCCGGCAGCATCACTTCGCCGAGCCGGCGCTGATAGTAGCGTGCGGCAAAGGCTGCCAGCTCGATCCAGTCCGGCTGCAGCGGCGGCAGCCAGTCGAGCCGGTGCGCCACGGGGCGCAACTTGTCCACAGGTACGTCCGAGTCTTGCGCGAATTCGACCGCGACACCGACCATGCTGCGGCGGCCGAACGGCACCACTACCAGGTCCCCGGGAGCGACGTCGGCAATGGCGAGGTAGTCGAAGCAGTCGTCGGCAGGCGTGTCGAGGGCAACCCGGATCATCGGCGGCGCCGACAGCGTCGCCCCTGCGGCGGCTGGCGCCGCGGACTCGGGAAGGAGCGCGTCGCTATCGGGCAGCATGCACGACTTGAAGGTGTATCGCCGTGGGGCAGGTGCCGGACCACTGAGGGCCTGCCAGGGCATGGCGAAGGGTTGGTGTGCGGCGCAGCATCAACTTAAAGTAAAACTTCAAATGTGGCCCTAAGTCGATGATAGATGACTGGTTTTCCACTAATTCCACCGCCCCTGTGGATAACTTTGTTGAAAAGTCGCTTGGCCCGGCCCGGAAGGCCCGAGAAACAAGGGATCCACTGGCATCGACCCCTGCTTTGCAAATCTTCCAAAGCCTTAAAAATCAAGGGCTTGCAAACATCCCCCAGATAGGTTAGGGAATAACCCTGTCCCGCACTGCGGCAAACCTATCGGTGTGCATAAGTCAAGGGCCGCCAATCAACTCCGTGCACCTTTTTGGCGGTTCCTGGCGAAAAAGTTAACTTGACACGGTACGGCCGCGCGGCTCGCGCAGCACTGGGTACGGGCGCGGCCGGGACGCTGCAGCGCGGGGCGGCGCCGAACCGGCCCCCCGGCCTGCATACCGCGCCCGTCACTTCCCGGCTGCGCGCAGTTGGCGGCTGTGCCGGTGCACTTCGTCGACCAGTACCGAAACGCTCTCCGGCGGCGTGAACTGAGAAATGCCGTGGCCGAGGTTGAAGACATGGCCGTCGCTGCCACCGCCAGCGGCAAAGCTGCCCAGCACGCCCCGCACCTGCTCGCGGATCGCGGCCTCGGGCGCAAACAGGACGGTCGGGTCGATATTGCCCTGCAGTGCCACGCGGCCGCCGGTGCGCCGGCGCGCTTCGGCCAGGTTGACGGTCCAGTCCAGCCCGATGGCATCGGCGCCGGTGTCGGCCAGCGCTTCCAGCCACAGGCCGCCGCCCTTGGTGAAGACGATCGCCGGCACTTGCTGCCCGCCGTGCTCGCGCTTCAGGCCGGCCAGCACGCGGCGCATGTAGGCCAGCGAGAACGCCTGGTACATGCCGTCGGCGAGCGCCCCGCCCCATGTGTCGAAAATCATCACCGCCTGCGCGCCCGCCTCGACCTGCGCGTTCAGGTACCGCGTGACCGCCTGCGCATTGATGTCCAGGATGCGGTGCATCAGGTCGGGCCGGCCGTACATCATCGCCTTGACCGTGCGGAAGTCGTCCGAGCCGCCGCCCTCCACCATGTAGCAGGCCAGCGTCCAGGGGCTGCCCGAGAAGCCGATCAACGGCACGCGCTGGCGGCCGTCCTGAACCAGCGCGCGGCGGATCTCGCGCACGGCGTCAAACACGTACTGCAGCGATGCCATGTCGGGCACGGCCAGCTTCTGCACGTCGGCCTCGGTGCGCAGCGGATGGGCAAAGCGCGGGCCTTCTCCCTGGGCGAACGACAGGCCCAGGCCCATCGCATCCGGCACCGTCAGGATGTCCGAGAACAGGATGGCCGCGTCGAGCGGATAGCGGTCCAGCGGCTGCAGTGTCACTTCGGTGGCGTAGGCCGGGTTCTTGGCCAGCCCGAGGAAGCTGCCGGCGCGCGCGCGCGTGGCGTTGTACTCGGGCAGGTAGCGGCCTGCCTGGCGCATCAGCCACAGCGGCGTGTAGTCGGTCGGCTGGCGGCGCAGCGCGCGCAGGAAGGTATCGTTCTGCAGTGCGGTCATGGTCATCCTCGTAAGACCGCCATTCTAAGGGATGGCCGCGCGCGGATGCCGCTCAGACGTCGTCGATCATCCCCGCGAACGCCGACGCGGCGCGGCGCATCCATTCCCGTGCGCGCTCCGCCTCGGGCTGCAGCCGCGCGAAGCCGTGGGTCATGCCGCTGGCCTCGATGGTGATGACCGGGGCATCGTGGCGCACCAGGAAGTCGGCATAGGCCAGGCCGTCGTCGCGCAGCACATCATGCGCCGCCACCATCAGCACGGTCGCCGGCGGCCGCACCGGCGCCGCGGCCATCAGGTGCACGCGCGGATCGCTGTGGGCGGCGCCCTGCGCCAGCGCCTCGGCGCCGATGAACTGGGTCCAGAACCAGGCCATCTCGTCACGCGTGAGGCCCGGCCCATCGGCGAAGGCGCGATAGCTTTCGGTGCTGAGCACCGGCGCCGCGACCGGATAGATCAGCAGCTGGGCATCGACCCGCACCGTGTCGCCGGCATTGAGCCGCTGCGCGGCCTGCGCCGCGAGGTGGCCGCCGGCGCTGTCGCCGGCCACCGCCAGGGAATCGGACGCCAGGCCCAGGGCCTGGCGCTGGCCGGCAAGCCACAGCACGGCTTCGGCGGCATCGTCGCAAGGCGCCGGAAAGGCGTGCTCGGGCGCCAGCCGGTAATCGACGCTGGCCACGGCACACCCGGTATCGGCCGCGAGCAAGGCCGCGACGGTGTGGTGCGTCTGCGTCGAGCCAATCACCCAGCCGCCGCCGTGGAAGTACACCAGCAGCCGCGGCGTGGCCACGCCGGCAGGGCGGAACAACCGTGCGCCCAGTGTGCGGCCGGCCAGCGCCACTTCGAGCTGCTGCACCACAACGCCCTCCGGATCCGGCCGCAACGAGGCGGCGGCAATCTCGGCGAAACGGGCGCGCTGCGCCGGGACGTCGGCCGGCACCGGCTCGGTGGCATAGCGTTCGGCCAGGCGGCGGTAGTAGGCGAGCAGTTGCGGATCGATGGCCATGGTCGGCGGCGGATGGGGAATCGGAAGGGAAAAAGAAACGGCGGGGATCAGGCCCCGCCAAGCTGGCGCGTCAGCTCGATCTTGCTGCAACAGTCCTGCACCGCCAGCAACCCGGCATCGGTGGCGCGACGCACCGCCTGGTCGTTGACGATGCCAAGCTGCAGCCAGACCCCGCGCGCCCCGATGGCGATGGCTTCGTCGACCACACCGGGAGTTTCCTCGGCGCGGCGGAAGATATCGACCCATTCGATCGGGGCGCCGGCCGCCGCGGCAGCGTCGGCGGCCTCGCGCAGCGTGGCGTGGCAGGTCTCGCCCAGGATGCGTTCGCCGGCATGGCGCGGATTGACCGGCACGATGCGGAAGCCGTGGCCTTGCAGGAATTCGGCGACCTCATGGCTGGGCCGCGCCGGACGGTCGGACAGGCCGACCACGGCTACGGTCTTCATCGCCAGCATGGCTTGTATGGCTTGCTGCATCTCGGGCGGCATTGCGTCTCCGGGCTGTGGAGGTGAGTGACCAGGTGACCGCCGGGGCTGCATCGAACGGGGGAGGCAACTCCGGCGGCCAGTGAATCGTAACCGCAATTGTCACGCAGGATTTGGTGCGGAAACGAACACTGAAATCACGGATATAAAGATAATCCCGCAACACATGGCGGCGCAAAACGTGACGGCAAGGCGCGAAAATATGCCGATCACGCCGGATTTTAAGCGCTCCGGCTTTCAACTTCTTTCAAACCGATACATTTTGTTACTGCCATGCCCGGGAGTTTCCCCCACAATGCATTGACACACCCGCGGGGCGGGCGTGGCGCCCCGGTGAAAATGGCCGTGCAGACTAAAGGGGCGTGCTGAAGAAAGCCTTTTTGTAGCGTTTCCGGCAGTAACCCGATTTTCCGATCCAGCGTAAAGCTTGCTGGACCGGAGCACCAGGAAGAGCGTGCAGCGCGTGGCCTTTGCGGCCTGTGTGCGGATATTTGGATATCCGGTGCGCTTGCTTGTCGACCTGGACCGAACCCGTTCCTTCGAATTGACCCCTCGAAGGGATTTTCCCGTCCGCGCGGAGCCTCCCCGGCCCGCGCGCTTTTTTTTGTCCAGGCGCGGCAAAAGCATATCGCTGCGCTTACAAAAAAGGCAGCCTCGCGGCTGCCTTTTTTAAATGTCGCAACGAAAAAACAACAATGCGACAGTCCCGCTCGATGCTTACTTCTTCCGACGCAGACGGGCAATCGCTGCCAGTTGCGCCGCGGCCACGGCCAGTTCGCTCTGGGCGCGGGCCAGGTCGAGGTCGCTGCTCTGGTTCTGCATCAGCTCCTCGGCGGCACGCTTGGCTTCCTGGGCCTTGGCTTCGTCCAGGTCGCCACCGCGGATCGCGGTGTCGGCCAGCACGGTGACGTGCTTGGGCTGCACTTCGAGAATGCCGCCGGCAACGAACACGAACTCTTCGCTGCCGTCTTCCTTCTCGATGCGCACCGCACCCGGCTGGATGCGCGTGATCAGCGGCGTGTGGCCCGGCAGGATGCCGAGCTCACCCGACTCGCCCGGCAGCGCCACGAACTTCGCCTGGCCGGAGAAGATCGACGCTTCCGCGCTGACGACGTCTACAAGAATGGTTGCCATATCTGATCCTTTCTCCAATCGCTTCGCTCAAGCGGCAGGCCCGGACCGAACCGGGCCCGCCTTCGCTCCCGCTGGCGCGGGAACGACAAGCAAGGCTTACTGGAGCTTCTTGGCCTTCTCGAAGGCTTCGTCGATCGAGCCGACCATGTAGAACGCCTGCTCGGGCAGGTGATCGCACTCGCCGTCGACCAGCATCTTGAAGCCGCGGATGGTTTCCTTCAGCGGCACGTACTTGCCCGGCGAGCCCGTGAACACTTCGGCCACGTGGAACGGCTGCGACAGGAAACGCTGGATCTTGCGGGCGCGGTTCACGGCCAGCTTGTCTTCCGGCGACAGTTCGTCCATGCCCAGAATCGCGATGATGTCGCGCAGTTCCTTGTAGCGCTGCAGGGTCTGCTGCACGCGGCGGGCGACTTCGTAGTGCTCGGTGCCGACCACTTGCGGGTCCAGCTGGCGCGAGGTCGAGTCGAGCGGATCGACGGCGGGGTAGATACCCAGCGCGGCGATGTCACGCGACAGCACCACGGTCGAGTCCAGGTGCAGGAAGGTCGTGGCCGGCGACGGGTCGGTCAAGTCATCCGCAGGCACGTACACGGCCTGGATCGAGGTGATCGAGCCGGTCTTGGTCGACGTAATACGCTCCTGCAGCTTGCCCATTTCTTCAGCCAGCGTCGGCTGGTAGCCCACGGCGGAGGGCATACGGCCCAGCAGTGCCGACACTTCGGTACCGGCCAGGGTGTAGCGGTAGATGTTGTCGACGAAGAACAGGATGTCACGGCCTTCGTCGCGGAAGCGCTCGGCCATGGTCAGGCCGGTCAGCGCCACGCGCAGACGGTTGCCCGGCGGCTCGTTCATCTGGCCAAACACCATGGCCACCTTGTCGAGCACGTTGGAGTCCTTCATTTCGTGGTAGAAGTCGTTCCCTTCACGGGTACGCTCGCCCACGCCGGCAAACACCGACAGACCGCTGTGCTGCTTGGCGATGTTGTTGATGAGCTCCATCATGTTGACGGTCTTGCCCACGCCGGCGCCACCGAACAGGCCCACCTTGCCGCCCTTGGCGAACGGGCAGACCAGGTCGATCACCTTGATGCCGGTTTCGAGCAGGTCAACCGAAGGCGACAGTTCGTCGAACTTCGGTGCCTTCTGGTGAATCGCACGCAGTTCGTCCGAGGCGATCGGGCCGGCTTCGTCGATCGGGCGACCCAGCACGTCCATGATGCGGCCCAGGGTGCCGTGGCCAACCGGCACCGAAATCGGGGCGCCGGTGCTCTTCACTGCCATGCCGCGGCGCAGGCCGTCCGACGAGCCCAGGGCAATGGTACGCACCACGCCGTCGCCCAGCTGTTGCTGGACTTCGAAGGTCAGGCCCTTCTCGGCGAACGAGGCATCGCTGGATTCTTCCAGCACGAGCGCGTCGTACACCTTCGGCATTGCGTCGCGGGGGAACTCGATGTCCACCACGGCGCCAATACACTGCACAATATTTCCGATACTCATTTCGTATCTCCGATAGCTTGAATTCGTGACGCCTTAGACCGCAGCTGCACCGCTGACGATTTCCGACAGTTCCTTGGTGATCGCGGCCTGACGGGTCTTGTTGTAGACCAGTTGCAGTTCGCCGATCACGTTCTTGGCGTTGTCGGACGCAGCCTTCATGGCCACCATGCGCGCCGATTGCTCGGACGCCATGTTCTCGGCCACGGCCTGGTACACCAGCGCCTCGACGTAGCGGACCAGCAGCTCTTCCACGACGGTCTGGGCGTCAGGCTCGTAGATGTAGTCCCACGAGTAGGCGCGCTTCTCTTCTTCGGTCTGCGACAGCTTGTCGGCGGCGAGCGGCAGCAGCTGCTCAACCATCGGTTCCTGCTTCATCGTGTTGATGAACTTGGTGTACGCCACGTACACCGCGTCGACTTCACCATTGGTGAAGGCGTCGAGCTGGACCTTGATCGCGCCGATCAGCTTTTCCAGATGCGGGGTGTCACCGAGATGCACCACGTGCGAAACCACCTTGGCGCCGATACGGCCCAGGAACTGCATGCCCTTGGTGCCGATGGCGGTGGCTTGCACATCCACGCCACGGCCTTGCAGGGCCTTCAGCTCATTGGTCACCGAGCGCAACACGTTCGTGTTCAGGCCGCCGCACAGCCCCTTGTCGGTCGTGACCACGATCATGCCGACGCGCTTGACGTCGCGCTCCTGCATGAACGGGTGCTTGAACTCGGGGTTGGCCGTAGCCAGGTGCGCCGCAATGTTGCGCACCTTCTCGGCGTAAGGACGGGCGTTGCGCATCCGCTCCTGCGCCTTGCGCATCTTGGACGCGGCGACCATCTCCATCGCCTTGGTGATCTTGCGCGTGTTCTGCACGCTCTTGATCTTGGTTCGAATCTCTTTCGTTCCGGCCATATCTTCCTCTCCATCCGAACCATCGCCGCGCCGGCGTGAGCCAGGCGCGGCGACGATGTCGTGGAATTACGCGGTTAGAACGCGGCGGACTTCTTGAAATCCTCGACAGCGGCACGCAGGGCGGCTTCATCTTCCTTCGAGAGCTGCTTGGTCTCTTCGATGCGGTTGATGAGGTCGGCGTACTTGGTCTTCAGGTGGTCGTGCAGGCCCTTCTCGAACGGCAGGATGTCCTTCACTTCCACGTTGTCGAGGAAGCCGTTGTTGGCGGCGAACAGCGAAGCCGACAGCTGCCACACCTGCAGCGGCTGGTATTGCGGCTGCTTCAGCAGTTCGGTCACGCGGCGGCCGCGCTCCAGCTGCTTGCGGGTGGCATCGTCCAGGTCCGAGGCGAACTGCGCGAACGCAGCCAGTTCACGGTACTGGGCCAGGTCGGTACGGATACCGCCGGACAGGTTCTTCACCACCTTGGTCTGCGCAGCACCACCGACGCGCGACACCGAGATACCGGCGTTGATGGCGGGGCGGATACCGGCGTTGAACAGGTCGGTTTCCAGGAAGATCTGGCCGTCCGTGATCGAGATCACGTTGGTCGGCACGAACGCGGACACGTCGCCGGCCTGGGTTTCGATCACCGGCAGCGCGGTCAGCGAACCGGTCTTGCCCTTGACGGCGCCGTTGGTGAACTTCTCGACGTAGTCGGCGTTCACGCGGGCGGCACGCTCGAGCAGGCGCGAGTGCAGGTAGAACACGTCGCCCGGGTAGGCTTCGCGGCCCGGCGGGCGGCGCAGCAGCAGCGACACCTGGCGGTAGGCCCAGGCTTGCTTGGTCAGGTCGTCATAGACGATCAGCGCGTCTTCGCCGCGGTCGCGGAAGTACTCGCCCATGGTGCAGCCGGCGTAGGCGGCCAGGTACTGCATGGCGGCCGAGTCCGAAGCGGCGGCGGCCACGACGACGGTGTATTCCATCGCGCCGTGCTCTTCCAGCTTGCGCACCACGTTGGCAATGGTCGAAGCCTTCTGGCCGATTGCCACGTACACGCAGAAGACGCCCTTGCCCTTCTGGTTGATGATGGCGTCGACCGCGACGGCGGTCTTGCCGGTCTGGCGGTCGCCGATGATCAGCTCGCGCTGGCCACGGCCGATCGGCACCATCGCGTCGATCGACTTCAGCCCGGTCTGCACCGGCTGGCTCACCGACTGACGCGCGATCACGCCCGGGGCCACCTTCTCGATCACGTCCGTTTCCTTGGCGTTGATCGGGCCCTTGCCGTCGATCGGCTGGCCCAGCGTGTTGACCACGCGGCCCAGCAGTTCCTTGCCCACCGGCACTTCCAGAATGCGGCCGGTGCACTTGACCGTGTCGCCTTCGGAAATGTGTTCGTACTCACCCAGCACCACGGCGCCGACCGAGTCGCGCTCGAGGTTCAGCGCGAGGCCGAAGGTGTTGCCGGGGAATTCCAGCATCTCGCCCTGCATCACGCCAGACAGGCCATGCACGCGGCAGATACCATCGGTCACGGAGATCACCGTGCCGGTGTTGCGCACTTCAGCTTCGGCGCCAAGGCCCGAGATGCGGGTCTTGATCAGCTCGCTGATTTCTGAGGGGTTCAGTTGCATCACAATGCTCCTAATTCTTCAATCCGCCGGACGGCCGCTCAGGCGGCGGTCAGCGCGGTTTGCATGGCTGCCAGGCGCGCACGCACGGAGGTGTCGAGCACTTCGTCGCCAACCTTGACGCTGACGCCGCCGATCAGGGACGGGTCCACCGCCACCTGCGCGTACAGCTTGCGGCCGAACTTGCGTTCGAGTGCGGCGACGAGGTCGTTCAGCTGACCATCTTCCAGCGGGAAGGCGCTGGTGATTTCAACGTCGGACGAGCCTTCGCGGGCGTTCTTGAGCGCATGGAACTGTTCGGCGATGTCGGGCATCACCGACAGGCGGCCGTTATCCACCAGCAGCTGCACGAAGCGGCGCGCTTCGTCGCTGACCGGGGACTTCAGCACCGACAGGAACAGTTCGGCCAGCTTGACGCCGGGAACGTTCGGATCGTCGGCGACCGCCTTCATGTCGGGATTGGCGGCAACCTGCCCCATTTCCGACACCAGCTCGGACCATGCACCCAGGTTGCCTGCGCTCGATTCGCTGGCGACGCGGAACAGCGCCTCAGCGTAGGGACGGGCAATGGTTGCGGTTTCAGCCATGATTAGAGCTCAGCCTTGAGTTGATTGAGCAGGTCGTTGTGGACCTGCGCGTTCACTTCACGCTTGAGGATCTGCTCGGCACCCTTGACGGCCAGCACGGCGACCTGGTCGCGCAGTTCTTCGCGCGCGCGGGTAACCTGCTGTTCGGCTTCGGCCTTGGCCTGGGCAATGATGCGTGCGGCTTCTGCCTGGGCGTTCTGCTTGATCTCGTCGGCCGTCAGCTGGGCGCGCTTCTCGGCGTCAGCGACACGTTGAGCGCCTTCGGTGCGGGCTTCGGCCATGGCCTGGTCCACACGCTTGTTGGCGAGTTCGAGCTCGGCCTTGCCCTTCTCGGCAGCGGCGAGGCCATCGGCGATCTTCTTTGCGCGTTCGTCGAGCGCCTTCACCAGCGGCGGCCAAATGAATTTGGCAACAACCCACCACAGGATGAAGAACACGACCATCTGCGCAAAAAACGTTGCGTTCAGATTCATGGTGTGTTCCTTTCGGTAATCAAACTACAGATAAATGCACAAAAGGCGGCCAGGCTGGTGGCCCGCGCCGCCCGTCAGCATCATGCAGACCGAAAAGAATTACTGGATGACAGCCAGCAGCGGGTTGGCAAACGCGAACAGCATTGCAACACCCACGCCGATCAGGAATGCCGCGTCGATCAGGCCGGCCAGCAGGAACATCTTGGTTTGCAGCGGGTTCATCAGCTCGGGCTGACGTGCGCAGGCTTCGATGTACTTGCCACCCATCAGGGCGATGCCCAGGCAGGCGCCGATAGCGCCCAGGCCGATGATGATGCCGATACCGATGGCGGTCAGACCCTGGATGTTGGCGAGAAATGCTTGCATGATGACTCCTTTAATTTAGAGAGACTTAGAACCAAAAAACCAAAAAACCAAAAACCTGAAACTTGCAGTGATCAGTGGTGATCGTGAGCCTGGCCGATATACACCAGCGTCAGCATCATGAAAATGAAGGCCTGGAGCAGGACGATCAGGATGTGGAAGATCGCCCAGACCGCGCCGGCCACGACATGGCCGACAAAGCCCAGCGCCGACAGATCCGCGCCGAACGTCCAGATCGAACCCAGCAGCGCGATCAGCAGGAACACCAGTTCGCCGGCGTACATGTTGCCGAACAACCGCATGCCCAGCGACACGGCCTTGGCCAGGAATTCGATGATGTTCAGGACCAGGTTGAACGGGGCCAGGTACCACTTGGCGCCGAACGGGGCCGAGAACAGCTCGTGCATGAAGCCGCCCGCGCCCTTGATCTTGAAGCTGTAGTAGATCATCAGCACCAGCACGGCGCACGACATGCCCAGCGTGCCGTTCAGGTCGGCCGTGGCCACCGCGCGGTGGTGGGGGATATGGATGTGGAAGATCTCGAGGACCTTGTTCAGGCCGGTGACCCAGTCGACCGGGATCAGGTCGATCGCGTTCATCATGGTGATCCAGCAGAACACCATCAGCGCCAGCGGGGCGATCCACGAGCGATCGCCATGGATGATGCCCTTGGCCTGGTCGTCGACCATCTCGACGATCATTTCGACGAAGGCCTGGAAGCGGCCCGGCACGCCCGCGGTGACGCGGCGCGCGGCGGCATACAGGAACAGCACGGCGATGGCGCCGCACAGTACCGACCAGAACACCGTGTCATAGTTGATCACGGAGAAATCGACCACCGACGCCTGCTTGCCGCCGACCGAGTTCAAGTTCTGCAAGTGTTCGGCGATATAGCCGGAGGGTGTCAGCACGTGTTCCGCGCTTTGGGTAGCTTCTGCCATTGTCGAATCGAACGGTATATTGCGAAATCTTCGGGCCGCGCGCCGCTGTTCTGTGCAGCGCCCGGTACGCGTCTTGCATTGCCTTCGGCGGATTCGCCGGTCACCGCGATGCAAGCGGGTTTCCAACCTTGGCCGTGCCCGGTGTCAGCGCCATGAAATACGCCGCAGCCGTCACGGAAACTCTTGATATTCCGTCTTGGTGCCACCACTTGCAAAGGAAGCACCGTTTTCAAGCAGCGGTCCTAGCGCAAGGCCAGGGCCACCACCCAGTATGTCTTCAGCGCCAGCAGGAACGTGACCAGCATCGGCACCCAGCGCAGATCGCGGTACAGCACCACGACCAGCACCAGCAGTGCCACCGTGGCAAAGACCTTGATCGCCTCGCCCAACACCAGTCCGCCCACCGAAGCGCGATCGCGTGCCAGCCACAGGCGGAACGCGAAGAACCCGCTCGGCACGAAGCACACCATGCCGCCGAACAGCGCCGACCATCCATATGGCCCCGGCTCTTTCGCAAACAGCGCCCAGCACAGTGCCGACAGCAGGGAAACCGCCACCTGCGCCAGGACAACCTTGCCCGGGGTCATGCGCGAAGGACGCAGCGCGCGCTCGCCAAACAGCGTCACCGCCTCGGCATGCGACAGCGGATCGACAGCCTCTTCCTCACGGTCCGCGCCCTCTTTCCAGTCGTCCCAGTCATCTTCCTGACGGGACCCGGCGCCTCGTTGCTGACGATCTCGAACCACCACCTGCCTGCCTTATCCGGGCCGGAACTTTTCGGCCCGACCAGAATTCAAACCGCACGATTTTAAGGGGAACTACTGATTCGCGTCAATCTGCTTACATTTACCTTGCAGTGCGTTGCGCACAACGGTTGCCATCACGATTGCATGATGGCTGCGCGAAAATTGCGCGGCAATGATGTTTGACGTAATTGGATTGCGCAGTGACCCCTGCGCATGATGGGGGATTACCGGTCGGGCGCATGGTATACCGCGGATCGTCCCGGCCAGTGCTGCGTACGCGCAACAGTCGCCGCAGCAATGGCCGTTAATCGCGCAGTAAATCAGGCAGCCTGCTGCCCTTCGCGCGATTCGCGCAGGCGCGTCAGCACCCCTTCGAGCGCATCGTTGTTGCTGAAGTGGATCGTCAGCTGGCCCTTGCCGCGTGGCGAGAGCTTGATCTGCACCGCCAGCCCGAGCGCATCCGACAACTCCTCTTCCAGCCGCGCGACATCGCGCACATTGTTACCGCCCTTTTGCTTGAGCGACTTCAGGTCGAACGGCTTGAGCGTCGAGGCCACCAGCTTCTCGGTCTCGCGCACCGAGAGCCGCTTGTTGACGATCTGGTTGGCCAGCGTGATCTGGTTGGCACCGTCCACCGCCAGCAGGGCGCGCGCGTGGCCCATGTCGAGGTCACCGGCCATCAGCATGGTCTGCACCGGCGCGGCCAGGTTCAGCAGGCGCAGCAGGTTGGACACCGCGCTGCGCGAGCGGCCGACCGACTCGGCCGCCTGCTCGTGCGTGAAACTGAACTCGCGGATCAGCCGCATGATGCCCTGCGCTTCTTCCAGCGGATTCAGGTCTTCACGCTGGATGTTCTCGATCAGCGCCATCGCCGCCGCGGCTTCGTCGGCCACGTCCTTGACCAGCACCGGCACCTTGTCCAGTCCGGCCAGCCTGGAAGCGCGGAAACGCCGCTCGCCGGCAATGATCTCGTAGCGGTCGGGCTCGGCCACGCGCCGCACCAGGATCGGCTGCATCAGCCCCTGGGCACGAATGCTCGCGGCCAGTTCCTGCAGCGCGCCCTCGTCCATGCGCGTGCGCGGCTGGTACTTGCCGGGCTGCAGCTGGTTCAGGTTCAGCACGGTGGGCGCGCCCTCCTGCTTGACCGACTCGACGATTTCGGCGGGCCCGCCCAACAGCGCTTCGAGGCCGCGGCCCAGGCCCTTCTTCTTTGCAGTGCTCATGCTCTTGCCCTCTCCTTCAGCCCAGCTGCCGGACCCGCGCGATCATCTCGGCGCCGAAATCCAGGTACGCCTTGGCGCCCTTCGATGACGGATCAAACGCCACGCCCGGCATGCCATAGGACGGTGCCTCGGCCAGCCGCACATTGCGCGGAATCAGCGTCTTGAAAACCTTCTCACCGAAGTGCGATTCCAGTTGCGCCGACACCTGCTGCTGCAGCGTCACGCGCGGATCGAACATCACGCGCAGCAGGCCGATCACCTGCAGGTCGCGGTTCAGGTTGGCGTGCACCTGCTTGATGGTGTTGACCAGGTCCGACAGCCCTTCCAGCGCAAAGTACTCGCACTGCATCGGCACGATCACGCCGTGCGCCGCGCACAGGCCGTTCAGCGTCAACAGCGACAGCGACGGCGGGCAATCGATCAGCACGAAGTCATAGTCACCGTCGACCTCCGCGATGGCCTGGCGCAGCCGGCGCTCGCGCTGGTCCAGCTCGACCAGTTCCACTTCCGCACCGGCCAGTTCGCGGTTGGCCGGCAGCACGTCGTACTTGCCGGTTTCGGAGCGCTGGCGCGCCTGGGCGATGCCGGCCAGGCCGACCAGCACCTGGTACACGCTGGTTTCCAGCGCCTGCTTGTCGATGCCGGAGCCCATCGAGGCATTGCCTTGCGGGTCCAGGTCGACCAGCAGCACGCGCTGGCCCTGCGCCGCCAGGCCAGCGGCAAGGTTCACCGTGGTGGTGGTCTTGCCTACCCCGCCCTTCTGGTTTGCGATCACGAATACCTTGGCCATAAGCTCCTGCGGCTCCTGCTTCAAATCATCCGGCCAGCACGCGGCTGGCAGTTCGCGGCCCGCTCGCGCGGCGCCGCGGCGTAGGTCATGCGGGGGCGCCCGCGCGGCGCGACAGCACCACCAGGTGGCGCTCCGCCTCCAGCCCAGGCACGGTCAGCCGCGGCACGGCGTCGACCTGCCATTGCGCCATCAGTCCGGCGGCTTCCATGCGGTCCAGCTCGGCCTGCGGATACACCCCCTTCATCGCGATCAGCTTGCCGCGCGGCGCGAGCAGCTGGCCGGACAGGCTGACGAAATCAGTCAGTTCGGCAAACGCGCGCGAGGTGATCACGGCAAAGCCGTCGGCATCTTCCAGTTTTTCCACCGGCCCCCAATGCGCGGCGGCATTGGACAAGCCCAGTTGGGCGCGGCACTGCGTCAGGAAAGCGGTCTTCTTCTGCACGATGTCGACCATCAGCACCGATACCTCCGGACAGGCGATGGCCAGCGGCAGGCCCGGCATGCCGCCACCCGAGCCCACATCGAGCACCCTGCCCCGCGCCGGCGTATCGACTTCGGCGGCACGGGCGGCTTCGGCCAGCGCCGGGACCGCGGCGAGCGAATCCAGCAGGTGATGCGTAAGCATCTCGTCGGGATGGCGAATGGCGGTCAGGTTGTAGACGCCATTCCATTTGCGCAGCAGCGCCAGGTAGGCGAACAGCGTGTCGATCCGGGCCGGCGCCAGGGCCAGCCCGATCTCGGCCAGGCCCGCTTCAAGGCGACGACGCTGCGTGGCGTCGTCGGTCATGGTGGGTCGCGGAGCGGGCACTCAGGCGGCCTCTTCACCGTTGCCGGACGATGCACCGGCGTCTGCACGGCCGCGGCCCAGTCCCTTCTTCTTCAGGTGTACCAACAGCAGCGAGACCGCCGCGGGCGTCACACCCGAGATACGCGATGCCTGGCCCAGCGTTTCCGGGCGATGCTGATTCAGCTTCTGGCTGACCTCAAAACCAAGCCCGCGCACTTCGGTGTAATCCAGCCCTTCCGGGAGCCGCGTCGATTCGTTGGCTTCCAGCTTGTCGACTTCGGCCGCCTGGCGGGCGATATAGCCGTGGTACTTGATGCCAATCTCGATCTGCTCGCGGATCTGTTCCGCCAGCATCGGCTCCGCGTCCAGCGGGGCTTCGGGCGCGTGGCGGCCGCCTTGCAGCGCCATAAGGGCTTCATAGCTGACTTCCGGGCGACGCAGCAGGTCGGCCAGGCTGTACTCGCGCTCGATCGGCTTGCCCAGCAGCGGCACTGCCTCTTCGGCCGGCAGCATCGCCGGGTTCACCCAGGTGCTCTTCAGGCGTTCTGTTTCACGTGAAACAGCGTCGCGCTTGCGGTTGAACGCGTCCCAGCGCGTGTCGTCGACCACGCCCAGTTCACGGCCAACTTCGGTCAGCCGCATGTCGGCGTTGTCTTCCCGCAGGCTCAGGCGGAACTCCGCCCGGCTGGTGAACATGCGATACGGCTCGGTCACGCCACGCGTGATCAGGTCGTCGACCAGCACCCCCAGGTAAGCCTGGTCGCGGCGCGGCGTCCACGCATCGCGCTCGCGCACATAGCAACCGGCGTTGATACCGGCCAGCAGGCCCTGCGCCGCGGCTTCTTCATAACCCGTCGTGCCATTGATCTGGCCGGCGAAGAACAAGCCCCGGATCGCCTTGCTCTCCAGCGATGCCTTCAGGCCGCGCGGATCGAAGTAGTCGTATTCGATCGCATAGCCAGGGCGCAGGATATGGGCGTTCTCCAGGCCGCGGATCGAATGGACCAGCTCCAGCTGCACGTCGAAAGGCAGGCTGGTCGAGATCCCGTTGGGATAGAACTCGTTGGTGGTCAGGCCTTCCGGCTCCAGGAAGATCTGATGGCTTTCCTTGCTGGCAAAGCGATGGATCTTGTCCTCGATGCTGGGGCAGTAACGCGGCCCTACCCCCTCGATCACGCCGGTGTACATCGGTGAGCGGTCCAGCCCGCCACGAATGATGTCGTGGGTACGGCTGTTGGTATGGGTGATCCAGCACGGCAGTTGCTGCGGGTGCTGTTCGGGCCGGCCCAGGAAGGAGAACACCGGCACGGGATCCAGGTCACCAGGCTGCTCTTCCATCACCGAAAAATCGATGGTGCGCCCGTCGATACGCGGCGGCGTACCCGTCTTCAGGCGCCCCTGCGGCAGCTTCAGGTCCTTCAGGCGTGCCGATAGCGACACCGCGGCCGGGTCGCCGGCGCGGCCGCCCGTGTAGTTGTCCAGCCCCACGTGGATCTTGCCGTCCAGGAAGGTGCCAGCGGTCAGCACCACCGCGCGCGCGCGGAAGGCGATGCCAACCTGCGTCATGGCGCCGACGACGCGGTCGCCCTCCACCATCAGGTCGTCCACGGCCTGCTGGAACAGCATCAGGTTCGGCTGATTCTCCAGCCGGGTGCGGATTGCCTTGCGGTACAACACCCGATCCGCCTGGGCGCGCGTGGCACGCACGGCCGGTCCCTTGCTGGAATTCAGGATGCGGAACTGGATGCCCGCCTCGTCCGTGGCGGCGGCCATGGCGCCGCCCATGGCGTCCACCTCCTTGACCAGGTGCCCCTTGCCAATGCCCCCGATCGACGGGTTGCAGCTCATCTGCCCAAGCGTCTCGATGTTATGGGTGAGCAGCAACGTCTGGCAGCCCATGCGGGCCGCGGCAAGTGCGGCTTCAGTGCCGGCATGGCCACCGCCTACGACGATGACATCGAATTCTTTCGGGTAAAGCATGGGACACCTCCTCCGGGAGGCTGGCGGGAAAATACGGGAATGCGAAATTATAGCGGCATTCGAGTTATCGCTTTCCGACGGACACCATGTTTCACGTGAAACATGGTGCTTTCGGTACACCGCCAGTCGCCCGGAAACGACGTTATGTTTCACGTGAAACAAAAAGGCCGGGCACAAGGCCCGGCCAAATGTTTCACGTGGAACAAGCGCCTCAGAGCTGTGAACGGATATAGGCCGCCACTTGCTCGGTCAGCTTGCCCAGATCGCGCTGCAGCGAAGCGAAGCCGGCATTGCGCTCGCGAGTCGTCTCATCCATGTATAGCGGCCGCCGGATCTCGATCTGCAGGCTGTTGCGCCGCTCCGCCGGCCGCCCGATCTGCGCGATCAACTGCACGCCCTTGTATGGGTCGTTGCGCGCGACGGTGTAGCCCATGCCGCGCAGCTTCCGCTCGACCAGATCCACCAGCCCCGGCTCGCAGGTCGTGCCATCGCGATCGCCCAGCACAAAGTCCGCCAGCGGATGCGGGCTGGCGATTTTCAGGCGCTCGTAGGCGTTGTTCGGCATGGAGTGCAGGTTCAGGTGCCAGAGCGCGCCAAAGCGCGCGTATGCGCCCTCCACGGCCTCGGCCAGCGCCGCATGGTATGGGCGATAGTAGCGCTCGATGCGGGCCTGCACTTCCGCGACCGACAGCCGGCGGTCGTAGATCGGCGTGGCCGCGTCGATCCGGCTCCAGATCAGGCCGTAGCCCAACTGCGTCTTCGGACCTGGCGCCAGCGGCACCGGCCAGGCACCATCCAGCTGGGCCGGGTCGATGTCATCGGCCATCCGGTTCGGATCGATATAGACGCGCGGGAAGGTCGCCGCCACCAGCGTGCCTCCGGCCGCGGGCACGGCCTGCCACAGCGCGTCCACATGCGTATCCTCGCCGCCGCGCAGGCGTGCTGCCGGCACCGCGGCACCAAAGTCCGCCGGGTAGGCGGTCCCGCTATGCGGCGAGTCGCACACCAGCGGCAGCGCCTCCCCTTCCGGCAGGCGCACGATCACCGGCGGCAGCGCGGCCGCCTGCTTGCTTGCTTCTGCCATGCCTTAGTCCAGCTTGATCTCGGCAGCCTTGGCGACGCGGGCGTAGCGCGCCATGGCCTGCTGGATCTGTGCCTTGAATTGCTCCGGCGTGGTCGGCACCAGGGTGCCGCCGGACTCCTCCACCTTGCGCTTGAACTCGGGGTTCTGCATGGCCTTGTGGATCGCCTGGTTCAGCTTGGCGACGATGGCGGGCGGCGTATTGGCGGGCGCGACAATGCCGAACCAGCCGCCCTCACCCATGTCCTTGAAGCCCAGTTCGGCGTAGGTCGGCACGTTGGGCAACTGTGCGGAGCGGGCAGCGCCCAGCACCGCCAGCGCGCGCAGCCGGCCGGCCTTCACGTGCGGCAGCGTCGACG
This sequence comes from Cupriavidus sp. WGlv3, assembly GCF_023952475.1. Taxonomy (GTDB): domain Bacteria; phylum Pseudomonadota; class Gammaproteobacteria; order Burkholderiales; family Burkholderiaceae; genus Cupriavidus; species Cupriavidus phytorum. The sequence goes on along the minus strand of NZ_JALHRX010000024.1, from coordinate 16,096 downwards.
ACAGGTTGTCGGTGATGGCGTTCACCTGCCCTGCCACCGCATCGTTCAGCGCCAGCCCGGCGCCCTTGTAGGGCACGTGCAGCAGGTCGATCTTGGCCAGCATCATGAAGTTCTCGATGTTGACGTGGCCGAGCGAGCCGGCACCCGGCGAGGCGAAGCTGTACTTGCCAGGATTGGCCCTGGCGAGCGCGATGAACTCTTGCATGGTCTTGGCCGGCACGCTCGGGTGCACCGCGAACACGCTGGGGATCGCCACCACGTTGGTGACCGGGGCAAAGTCCTTGATCGGGTCGTACTTGAGCTTGGGGTACACGGCCGGATTGGAGCCATGCGTGCTGACCGTGGCCATGCCGATGGTGTAGCCATCCGGCGTGGCACTGGCGACCTGCTCCATGCCCAGCGAACCACCGGCGCCGCCCTTGTTTTCCACGACGATCGACTGCCCCAGCTCGCGGCCGGCAAACTCGGCCACCAGGCGCGCCGACAGGTCGGTGGAGCCACCGGCGGCAAACGGCACGACCAGACGGATCGGGCGGGTCGGGTAGTTGGCCTGCGCCAGTGCACTGCCGGCAAAGACCAGCGTGGCAGTGGCGGCAGTGCCGGTCAGCAGCAGCTGGCGGCGGGACATCCGGGCTCGGATCATGGGGTTTTCTCCTGTTGGTGTTTTGTGCATGAACCGAGCGAGTGTCAGCCGTTTACCGGCCGGGCGCAAACGACTATATTGCACCTTTGCATTACCAAAGATCATCTTTGCGCCGGGCGCGGCAAAGCGCCCTCCCCGCCCTCCGCCCCTCCCTTCGCCATGCGGTTGCATTCCCCTTCGATGTCCGAGTTGCATGCCTTTGCCACCGCGGCGCGGCTGGGCAGCTTTACGCGCGCGGCGGAGGAACTGTGCGTGACGCAGGGAGCGATCAGCCGCGCCATCGCCCGGCTGGAAGCGCATTTCGGCCAGCCGCTGCTGCAACGCAATGCCCATCGGCTGGGACTAACCCGCGCCGGCCGGCAGCTGCTCGACGCCGTGGCCGAGCCGCTCGCCGCGATCGAACATGCCAGCGCCGCCTTGCGCGCTGGCGACCGCCGGCACCACCTGACCTTGTCGGTGGTGCCCACGCTGGCCAGCGTCTGGCTGGTGCCGCGCCTGCCCGATTTCCACCGCCGCCATCCGGAAATCCGACTGGACTTCGTCCCCTACCAGCGCGATGAAGACTTGTCCGGCCCCTCCCCCGATGCCGCCATCCTGGCCGGTGAGGCCGGCAAGTGGCCCGGCCTGCAGGCCGACTACGTGGTGGGTCGGGAAATGGTGCCGGTTTGCCACCCGGACCGCGCGCGCGCCCGCCGCGAGGCTGGCCGCTGGCAGTCTCCCGCGGAGCTGCTGGACGAGCCCCTGCTCTACCACACCACCGCGCCGGCGAACTGGCAAAACTGGCTGCAGGCGGCCGGCGTACCCAACGCTGCGCCCCGGTTATCCACAGCGTTCGACCAGGTCTCGATCCTGATCCAGGCGGTGCGCGCCGACATGGGCGTCGCCGTGCTGCAGCGCTGCCTGGTGCGCGAGGAAATTGCGGCCGGACGCGTGGCAGCGCCGTTTGACCTGCCGATTACGCTGCAACGCGGCTATTTTCTGTGTGCGCCGAAGGAGCGGCGCGACCATCCGGCACTGCATTGCTTCCGCACGTGGCTGCTGGAAACGGCGGCTGAGGACACCGCCCGGGAAAACGCCGTCTTATTCGGCGGATGACTTTCCTTCATAGATTTCTACGCCCAACCATCCATACGGTGAATCATTCGCGTGCGATTCATCAAAGCGGCGGATGTAAGGATCAAATTCACACGCCAAAACATCCATCATACGAATAGCAGCGCACCTCAGGGCAGTAGCGCGGCCGGATCCAAGGCTAATCAGCCGGAAAAGCAGGTTATCCCCAAAGTTATTCACACCACCAATAACAAAGGGCCCGCTTGCGCGGGCCCTCATTCCTCAGGCGAAATCGATCCCGGCTACGCCGCTTTTTTTGCCAGCCCAAGATAGGTTTCGATCACCTTCGGATTGGCCGCCAGTTCATCGGCCGGCCCCTCCATCGCCATGTCGCCGGTCTCGATCACATAGCCGTAGTCCGCCACCTGCAGCGCCGCGCGGGCGTTCTGCTCGATCAGCAGCGTGGCGACGCCGGTCTGGCGCAAGTTGCTGATGATGTGGAAGATCTCCCTGACGATCAGCGGGGCCAGGCCGAGGCTGGGCTCGTCCAGCATCAGCAGCTGCGGCTTGGCCATCAGCGCGCGGCCCACTGCCAGCATCTGGCGCTCGCCGCCGGAGAGCGTGCCGGCGTCCTGGCGCGCGCGCTCGCGCAGGCGCGGGAACAGGTCGTAGACCACGTCCATCTGGTCCAGGTAGTTCTTCTCGCCGGCGCGCTTGCGGCGGAAGGCGCCCAGCTGCAGATTGTCCTCCACCGTCATCGACGCAAACAGTTCGCGCTTTTCCGGCACCAGGCACATGCCGCGCGCGACCCGTCCTTCCACCGGGATCCCGGCCATGTCATGGCCGAGGTAGCTGACCGCGCCGCTGGACGACCCCGTCACCGGCAGCGCGCCCATGATCGCATTGAGCATGGTCGACTTGCCGGCGCCATTCGGTCCGATCACGGTGACGATGCGGCCGGCCTCGACCTTCAGGTTGGCGCCATGCACCGCCTCGACCTTGCCGTAGCGCACGTGCAGGTCCTTCACTTCCAGAATCAGGCTCATGTCGGGTCCGTGCTCCACATTTACTCCACGCCGCCAAGGTAGGCTTCCAGCACCGCCGGGTTCTTCTGCACCTCTTCAGGTACGCCCTCGGCGATGCGCGTGCCAAATTCCATCACCACCAGCCGGTCGGTCAGGTTCATCACGAAGTCCATGTCGTGCTCGACCAGCAGCACGCTCATGCCTTCGCCGCGCAGCTTGCGCAGCAGTTCGGCCAGCGCCTGCTTTTCCTTGTAGCGCAGGCCGGCGGCAGGCTCGTCGAGCAGCAGCAGGGCCGGATCGCAGCACAGTGCGCGCGCGATCTCCAGGATGCGCTGCTGCCCCAGCGCCAGGCTGCCGGCTTCCATGTACATGCAGTCGGCCAGGCCGACGCGCTCCAGCTGGCGCTTCGCCTCGAACAGCAGCTTTTCTTCCTCGACCTTGTTCATGCGCAGGATCGCGGCGCAGACGCCCCCCTGCGCGCGGAAGTCGCCGCGCAGGTGGGCGCCGATGGCGACGTTCTCGAGCACCGTCATGGTCGGCAGCAGGTGCACGTGCTGGAAGGTGCGGCCGATGCCGCGCTTGACGATCTCGCGCGACGGCAGGCCCGAGATCACCTCGCCGCGGTAGCGCACCTCGCCGCCCGACACCGGCAGCACGCCTGTGACCAGGTTGAAGGTGGTGGACTTGCCCGCGCCATTGGGGCCGATCAGGCCGATGATTTCGCCGGCGCGCACCTGGAAGCTGACATCGTTGACCGCGACCAGACCGCCGAACTGCTTGCGCGCGGCGCGCACGTCCAGGATCAGCTCGCCCGCCTCGGGTTTCTGCCGCACCGCCAGCCCCGCGGCCTGCCCCGGCGCCAGCACCGGCGGCCCGGAAGGCACCAGGCGCCGCAGGAACGGCCAGATGCCATCGCGCGCGTACTGCAGCAGCAGCACCAGCAGCACGCCGAAGACGATGATCTCGAAGTTGCCGTCGGCACCGAGCAGCTTGGGCAGCACGCCTTGCAGCACGTCCTTCAGGATGGTCAGGATGCCCGCACCCAATACTGCGCCCCACACGTGGCCGACGCCACCGACCACCGCCATGAAGAGATATTCGATGCCGTAGTTCAGCCCGAACGGCGTCGGGTTCACCGCGCGCTGCAGGTGCGCGTACAGGAAGCCCGACACGCACGCCAGGATCGCCGCGACCACGAAGATCACCACCTTCATCCACGCGGTGTTCACGCCCATGGCCTCGGCCATCACGCCGCCGCCCTTGAGCGCGCGGATCGCGCGGCCGGGGCGCGAGTTCAGCAGGTTCTGCATCGCCAGCACTGCCAGCAGCACCACTGCCCAGATCAGGTAGAACATCGCGCGGCCCGACTGCAGCTCGATGCCGAACAGCGACAGCACCGGGATGCCGCTGATGCCGTCGTACTTGCCCAGGAACTCCAGGTTGCCGAACACGAAGAACAACGACAGGCCCCAGGCGATGGTCGCCAGCGGCAGGTAGTGCCCGGACATGCGCATCGTGATCAGCCCGATCACATAGGCCGACGCCATCGTGATCACAAGCCCCACCAGCAGCCCGAACCACGGCGACAGCCCGAACTGCGTGGTCAGGTACGCGGTGCTGTACGCGCCCAGGCCCACGAACGCCGCCTGCCCGAACGAGGTCATGCCGCCCACGCCGGTCAGCAGCACCAGCCCGATCGCGACGATGCTGTAGAGCCCGATGTAGTTGCCCAGCGTGATCCAGAACTCCGGCGTCGGCAGCACCGGCAGCAGCGCCAGCACCACGATCAGCGCCAGCACCAGCATCCGGTTGCGGTTCAGTCGCGCGCGGCTGCCGGCTTCGGCGCCGGCCACGCCGGCCTGCTTGTCGGTCAGCATGGTCATGGCTTATTCCTCCTCCTCGACATGCTTGCTCGTCAGCGAGCGCCACAGCAGCACCGGAATGATCAGTGTGAAGACGATGACCTCCTTGAACGCGCTGGCCCAGAAGGACGAATACGATTCCAGCAGCCCCACCAGCAGCGCGCCCAGCGCCGCCACCGGATAGCTCACCAGCCCGCCGACGATGGCGCCGACAAAGCCCTTCAGCCCCACCAGGAAGCCCGACTCGTAATACACCGTGGTCAGCGGCGCGATCAGGATGCCGCACAGCGCCCCCATCGCCGCCGCCAGCGTGAACGACAGGCGCCCCGCCTGCGTGGTGCCGATGCCGACCAGGCGCGCGCCCAGCCGGTTCACCGCGGTCGCGCGCAGCGCCTTGCCCTGCAGCGTGCGCTCAAAATAAAAATACAGCGCACCGATCAGCAATGCCGACACCGCCACCACCCACAGGCTCTGCCCCGAGATGCTGAGCGCGCCGACCTCGAAGCGCGCATCCGAGAACGGATTGGTGCGCGAGCCCTCGGCGCCGAACATCACCAGCCCAAGCCCCACCAGCGCGAAGTGCACGCCCACCGAGACGATCAGCAGCACCAGCGTGCTGGCCTCGGCCAGCGGCTGGTAGGCCAGCCGGTACAGCATCGGCCCCAGCGGGATGATGACCAGCAGCGTCAGCGCGACCTGCGCCAGCATCGGCAGCGGCTGCGCGCCATATTGCTGCACCACCCAGTGCACCGCCAGCGGGAACACCAGGTACTTGCCGGCCAGCACCGCCAGCCGCTGGCCCAGCGTGCGCCGCAGCTCGGCGCTGCGCAGCACGGTGACGGTCTCGTAGAGAAAGGTCAGCACGCCCATCGCCAGCAGCAGCCAGCTGGTCTGCGGCGCGTGCCCGGCCTGCATCGCCGCCAGCGTCAGCGCACCATAGGCAACGAATTCGCCCTGCGGAATGAAGATGACGCGGGTCACCGAGAACACCAGCACCAGCGCCAGTGCCAGCAACGCGTAGATCGCGCCCGAGGTGATGCCGTCCTGCGCCAGGATGGCGGCGATAGATAGGTCCATTGTCTCCCCGTCTTGTTGGAAAACCTGCCTGCATCGAACGGGGTCAGCGGGGCGCCGACGGGCCGACAGGGTGGTGCGCTTCGGGTTACGAAATAGTAAACGGGTTGCGCATTGCGGAAATACAGAGCAACCCTAATTTGGCGCGGCCCTCGCTCGGCCGGCGCGCCAGAAAAAAGGGCGCATGGTCAGCCATGCGCCCTGCTTCACTACGAATCCGGCATGCCTAGCCTGCCGCTCCAGACGCTTGGGTCAGCCGCTTATTTCAGCAGCTTCCACTTGCCGTCGACGATCTGCACCATCACGCGCGCGCGCTGGTCGAAGCCGAGGTGGTCGGTGGCGCTCATGTTCATGATGCCGTGCGACACCGGCAGGTTCCTGGTCTGCTCCATGGCGTCGCGCAGTGCCTTGCGGAACTCCTTGGTGCCCGGCTGGCCCTTCTTCAGCGCTTCCGGGATGGCGTGCTGCAGGATCAGGCCCGCATCCCAGGCATGGCCGCCGAAGGTCGAGACCTGTCCGCCGAAGGCCTTTTCGTAGGCGGTCTTGTAGGTCAGCGCCGGCTTCTTCACCGGATTGCTGTCGGGCAGCTGCTCGGCCACCAGCAACGGGCCGGCGGGCAGGAAGGTGCCTTCGCAGTCCTTGCCGCACACGCGCAGGAAGTCGGCATTGGCAACGCCGTGGGTCTGGTAGATCTTGCCCTTGTAGCCGCGCTCCTTGAGCGTCTTGGCCGGCAGCGCCGCGGGCGTGCCCGAGCCGGCGATCAGCACGGCATCGGCGTTGGCGCCCATCATCTTCAGCACCTGGCCGGTGACCGAGGTATCAGTGCGAGCGAAGCGCTCGTTGGCGACCACCTTGATCTTGCGCAGCTCGGCGACCTTGGCGAATTCCTGCGCCCAGCTATCGCCATAGGCATCCGCGAAGCCGATGAACGCCACCGTCTTCACGTTGTTGTTGCTCATGTGCTCGACAATGGCGGTGGCCATGTGCGAGTCGTTTTGCGGGGTCTTGAAGACCCAGGCGCGCTTGGCGTCCATCGGCTCGATGATGCGGGCCGAGGCGGCCATGGTGATCATCGGGGTCTCGTTCTCGGCCACCACGTCGACCATCGCCAGCGAGTTGGGCGTGACGGTCGAACCGACCATCACGTCGACCTTGTCTTCGCTGATCAGCTTGCGCGTGTTCTTGACCGCCGTGGTCGTGTCCGAGGCATCGTCCAGCACGATGTACTCAATCTTCTTGCCCGCGATCTCCTTGGGCATCAGCGTGAAGGTGTTCTTTTCCGGAATGCCCAGCGATGCCGCCGGACCGGTGGCCGACACCGTCACCCCGACCTTGACCTGCGCCTGGGCGGCACCGGCAACCAGGCTGGCCGCAGCGATTGCCAGCAGGCTGGCGCGCTTGAAATCCATCTTGTCTCCTTCGGTTCCTGAAACGGAAAGGCATCCGTCCGGCGTCCGCCGGCGGATGCCCCATTTTTTTGGACGACCCCTCGGGTCAACGCAGGCACAGCGCCGGCGCCTGCGCTAATACCAGGAACGACACCAGGCCGCTCCCCATTTCCCGTCCACGCCACTCCCCCGGAAAGGCGCTTCGGCGATTCACCGACCGTGCGGTCGGGAATGCGGATCGAGTCTATCACAGGGCCCTGGCGCGAACAGCGAGGATTAACCCGCATCGCCCGCCCCGCCTGGCTTTGCCGTCAGCGCACGAAGGCGTCCCAGGCAGTCTTCAGGATCAGCGCGCTGACCACCACGATAAACACCTTGCGCACGAAGGCGCTGCCGTGGCGCAGCGCCAGCTTGCTGCCCACCTGGCTGCCGGCGACGTTGGCCACCGCCATCACCAGGCCCAGCTGCCACCAGATATGGCCCTTGCTGGCGAGCAGCAGCAGCGCCGCCAGGTTGGTGGCCAGGTTGACCAGCTTGGTCGACGCCGCCGCGTGCAGGAAGTCATAGCCGAACACCCGCACGAACACGATCATCAGGAAGCTGCCGGTGCCCGGCCCGAACACGCCGTCGTAGAAGCCGAGCACGGCGCCGGCAAGCAGCGCCGCGCCGCGTTCGCCCCAGCCGCTCAGCGTGGGCGCGTGCTCGGCGCCCAGGTCTTTCTTGGCGACGGTGTAGACCAGCAGCGCCACCAGCACGAACGGCAGCGCCTTGCGCAGCGGCTCGGCCGGGATCATGGTCAGCGCCCAGGCACCGGCCATCGAGCATGCAAAGGCCGCCACCACCGCCGGTGCGGTCGCGCCCCAGTAGATGCGCACGCTGCGGCCGTAGCGCAGCGCCGCGCTGGCGGTGCCGGCGATCGAACCGACCTTGTTGGTGCCGAGCAGCGTCGCCGGCGCCAGGTTGGGATAGGCCGAGAACAGCGCCGGGATCTGGACCAGCCCGCCGCCGCCGGCGACCGCGTCGATCAGGCCGGCAAGAAAGGCGGCAACCGCCAGGAATGCGAATTCCGTCATTGCAGAAAAGCGAAAAGGGGAAAAAGGAAAGGAGGAAAGGCCGGCCACAGCCGGTACCGCGGCGCCGGCGCACAACCGGCGCAAGCGGCTCAGCCCAGAACCTTGGCCGCCGGCACCAGGCTGCCGTGCCACATGCCATTGCCGTGCAGGCGGAAGCCGGGCGGCGCGCCGCCGTGGCCGGCCACCAGCCCCGGCGCCAGCAGCGCATGGCGGATGCCGTGCGCGCGGCCCCACTCGGCCAGCGTGGCGCAGCAGGCTTCGAGGCAGGCGCGGCGAGTGGCCGCGTCCAGTTCCGGCCGTACCCACCACTCGCTGGCGCAGGCCGCAAGGCCCGCCAGCTCGAGGCTGGGCAGCAAGACCACCGGCAGGCAGGCGAGCAGGCCGCCGCCGTCCTGCGCGTCGCTGGCCAGCAGGCAGATGCCGCGCCCGGACTGGGCCAGCAGTTCGCCCAGCATCAGCTGCCGCGCGCGCGCGTCGGGCACGGACAAGGGCTGGATCCGGCCCAGCCAGTCCGACACCAGCGCGGCATCGGCGCCCTGCCCCAGGCGTACCCGGACCTGCGGCGCGACCTGGCCGCCCGCGTGAGGGACAGTTGGGGATGGATCAGGGGAGTCGGTGGCGGACATGGGCGGGCAGCAAGGAGCACCCGCATTGTCGCATGCGTGAGGCCGCGAGGTGATGCCGATGCGGCATGAGTGCCCCAGAATGGGGCGAAAGCGTCACTGACGGGCGGAAAGCCCCAATGAAAAAAGCGTTGCCGAGGATCACCCGGCAACGCCCTTTATTTATAACGCTGCTACCCGACACCGGGTGCGCGCCTGTCGTCTCCTCGCTTCCGCCTCCATTTAACCTGCGAAAACCGTATATGGAATGTAACGAAGCGGTGCATCGAGGACAAGCTAGAAAAAACCCTAGCCCCAGAATCGGGCATGTCGACCCGCGGTCACTCCTTGCGCCCGGCGTGTCCGCCGAAGCGCGCCAGCAATTCGCCCATGATGCCACGGCGGAAGGTCAGCACGCAGATCACGAAGATCACGCCGGTCACCATCGTCACAGACTCGCCCAGCGTGCCGAACCAGGAGATGCCGGTCACCGACGCCAGGAAGTTGCCGATGTCGCCCAGCTTGTTCTCGAGCGCGACGATCACGAAGGCGCCGACGATCGGCCCCGACAACGTACCGAGGCCACCCACCAGCGTCATCAGGATCACCGAGCCCGACATCGACCAGTGCACGTCGGTCAGGGTCTCGAAGCCCAGCACCAGCGCCTTGATCGAGCCGGCCAGCCCCGACAGCGCCGCCGACAGCACGAACGCGGTCAGCTTGAAGCGGTCGACGTCATAACCCAGCGACACCGCGCGCGGCTCGTTCTCCTTGATCGCCTTCAGGATCTGGCCGAACGGCGAATGCACCGTGCGCACGATCAGCGCGAAGGCCGCGACGATGATGGCCAGCGCCACGTAGTACAGCGTCAGGTCATCCGACAACGGCAGCACCCCGAACAGCTTGCCGCGCGGAATGCCCTGCAGCCCGTCCTCGCCGCCGGTGAACGGCGCCTGCAGGCAGATGAAGAACAGCATCTGCGCCAGCGCCAGCGTGATCATCGAGAAATAGATGCCCTGGCGCCGGATTGCCAGCGAGCCCACCACGTAGCCGATCAGCGCGCCCGTGCCGGTGCCCAGGATCAGGCCGATCTCGGGTGTCACGCCCCACACCTTCATGGCGTGGCCGGCGGCGTAGCCGGCGCCGCCGAAGAAGGCCGCATGGCCGAACGACAGCAGCCCGGTGTAGCCGATCAGCAGGTTGAAGGCGCACGCAAACAGCGCGAAGCACAGCACCTTGAGCACGAACACCGGATACGCCCCGGCCAGCGGCGCCACCAGCAATGCCAGCAGCAGCAATCCGTACAACAGTGTCTTCTGCACGCCTTGTCCCTTTCCTGCCTTGCCTGCATTGGCCGCCACGGTGTCTGGCGTCGATGATGTGGACGGTGCGCTCATCATTTCTCCTTGCCGAACAGCCCGGCCGGGCGCAGCAGCAGCACGATCACCATGATGAAGAACACCACGGTCGCCGATGCTTCCGGATAGAACACTTTGGTCAGGCCTTCGATCACGCCCAGCCCGAGGCCGGTCAGGATCGAACCCATGATCGAACCCATGCCGCCGATCACCACCACCGCGAACACGACGATGATCAGGTTCTGCCCCATCAGCGGCGAGATCTGGATCACCGGCGCGGCCAGCACGCCGGCAAACGCCGCCAGCGCCACGCCGAAGCCGTAGGTCATCGTCACCATCAGCGGCACGTTGACGCCAAAGGCCTCGACCATCTTGGGGTTTTCGGTGCCGGCGCGCAGGTAGGCGCCCAGCTTGGTCTTCTCGATCACGTACCAGGTGGCGAAGCACACCACCAGCGATGCCACCACGACCCAGGCGCGGTAGTTGGGCAGGATCATGAAGCCCAGGTCCGTCGCGCCCTGCAGCACGTCCGGCGTCGAGTACGGCAGCCCCGACACGCCGTAGGCCGAGCGGAAGATGCCTTCGATGACCAGCGTGATCCCCAGCGTCAGCAGCAGGCCGTAGATATGGTCGAGCTTGTAGATCCAGCGCAGCATGGTCTTCTCGATCACCACGCCCAGCGCGGCAACGACCAGCGGCGACAGCAGCAGCATGATCCAGTAGTTCAGCCCGGCGTACTCCATGCCCATCCAGGCCAGCACCGCGCCCAGCATGAAGAGCGCGCCGTGCGCGAAGTTGATGACGTTGAGCAGGCCGAAGATCACCGCCAGGCCCAGGCTCAGCATCGCATAGAAGGCGCCGTTGACCAGCCCCAGCAAGAGCTGGGAAAGCATGGCCGGCAAGGGGATTCCGAAGATGTCCATGAGCGTCAATTGCGGATGATGTCTCCCCTCTCCCGCGAGCGGGAAAGGGTTGGGGGAGAGGGCCGGCGCGCAAGAGGCTGCCGGCTTTGAAACCGGCGCATGCGGGTCTCAGGTCCGCTGCCGGAAGTCTGGTGCCGCGCTCCTGGCAGCGCCTGCCCTCTCCCCCTGCCCCTCTCCCGCAGGCGGGAGAGGGGAGCAAACCGTCGCAGTGGCGACGGCTCTTACTTCTTCAACATGGCGCACTTCGACTCGGCCACCGTGGTGAAGGCCTGGTCGCCCGGGATGGTCGCGACCACCTTCAGGTAATCCCACGGCTTCTTCGATTCGGCCGCGGTCTTCACCTGCATCAGGTACATGTCGTGGATGCCACGGCCGTCCTGGCGGATATAGCCCTTGGTGTAGAAGTCGTTGATCTTCATCTTCTTCAGCTCGGCCATGACCTTGTCCGGATCGTCGGTCTTGGCGGCTTCGACGGCCTTCAGGTAGGTGCTGGCGGCCGAGTAGTCCGCGGCCTGCAAGCTGCTCGGCATCTTCTTCATCTTGCCGAAGAAGCGGTTGGCGAACTTGCGGGTGTCGTCGTTCATGTCCCAGTACCAGCTGTCGGTCATCAGCAGGCCTTCGGTGTTCTTCAGCCCGAGGCTGTGCACGTCGTTGATGAACATCAGCAGGCCGGCGATCTTCATCGACTTGGTGATGCCGAATTCCTTGGCCGCCTTGATCGAATTGATGGTGTCGCCGCCGGCGTTGGCCAGGCCCAGGATCTGCGCCTTGGACGCTTGCGCCTGCAGCAGGAACGACGAGAAGTCCGACGCCGACAGCGGATGGCGCACCTGCCCGGCCACCGTGCCGCCGTTGGCCTTGACCACCGCGGCGGTGTCGCTTTCGAGCGAGTGGCCGAAGGCGTAGTCGGCGGTCAGGAAGAACCACGACTTGCCGCCCTGCTTGACCACCGCGCTGCCGGTGCCCTTGGCCAGCGCCACCGTGTCATAGGCGTAGTGCACCGTGTAAGGGGAGCACTCTTCGTTGGTCAGGCGCGCGGTGCCGGCGCCGATGTTGATGTAGACGCGCTTCTTCTCGGAAGCCACCTTGTTCATCGCCAGCGCGGTGCCGGAGTTGGTGCCGCCCAGCAGCATGTCCAGGCCCTGCTGGTCCATCCATTCGCGCGCCTTCGAGGCAGCGATGTCGGCCTTGTTCTGGTGGTCGGCCGAGACGATCTCGATGGGCTTGCCCAGCACCTTGCCGCCGCGGTCCTCGATCGCCATCTTGATGGCTTCGAGGCCGCCGGGGCCGTCGATATCGGCATACAGGCCCGACATGTCGGTGATGTAGCCGATCTTGACGGTGTCGCCCGACACCTGTGCGGCAGCGCCGAAGGACACCGCACCCATGGCAATGGCCGCCATCGCGGCCGCGAGCCGAGTCTTTTTCATTTCCGTGTCTCCTGATTTGCGGCGGCGTGCGCGCCACCCGTTCCTGCCAACAAGCAACCATCGACCCGCATTGCGCGGATCAGACCCCGAGCAATTCATGCAGCACCGGCATCTTGGCCTGCAGCTCACTGGCCGCGAAGCGTTCGACGATGGTGCCGTGCTCCATCACGTAAAAGCGGTCCGCCAGCGGCGCGGCAAAGCGGAAGTTCTGCTCCACCATCACCACCGTGTACCCCTTCTGCTTGAGCATCCGGATCATGCGCGCGAGCGCCTGCACGATCACCGGTGCCAGCCCTTCCGAGATCTCGTCGAGCAGCAGCAGGTTGGCGCCGGTGCGCAGGATGCGCCCGACCGCCAGCATCTGCTGCTCGCCGCCCGACAGGCGCGTGCCCTGGCTCTGGCGGCGCTCCTTCAGGTTCGGAAACATCTCGTAGATGTCGGCCTCGCTCATGCCCGCGTCCTTGCCCTTCAGCTGCGGCGGCAGCAGCAGGTTCTCTTCGCATGAGAGGCTGGAGAAGATGGCGCGCTCTTCCGGGCAATAGCCGATGCCGTAGTGCGCGATCTTGTGCGTGGACAGGCCGATGGTCTCGTGGCCATTGACCCGGATCGAGCCCTTGCGCGCGCCGGTCAGCCCCATGATCGCGCGCAGCGTGGTGGTGCGCCCGGCGCCGTTGCGGCCCAGCAGCGTGACCACCTCGCCCGGGTTCACGGTCAGGTCGACCCCGTGCAGGATGTGCGATTCGCCGTACCAGGCGTGCAGGCCCTTGATTTCCAGGGCGGGAGTATTGGCTGTGCTCATGTGTCGTCCCCCGGCCTCAGTGCGCGCCCTGCAGTTCCGCGTCGGCGGTGCCCATGTAGGCCTCCATCACGCGCGGGTCCTTCGACACTTCCGCATACGGGCCTTCGGCCAGCACCGCGCCGCGCTGCAGCACCGTGATCTTGTCGGCGATCGACGAGACCACGCTCATGTTGTGCTCGACCATCAGGATGGTGCGGCCCGCCGAAACCTGCTTGATCAGCTGCGTGACGCGGTCGACGTCCTCGTGGCCCATGCCCTGCGTGGGTTCGTCGAGCAGCATCAGCTCGGGCTCCATCGCCAGCGTGGTGGCGATCTCCAGCGCGCGCTTGCGCCCGTAAGGCAGGTTCACCGTGAGCGTATGCGCGAACTCGGTCAGGCCGACCTGCTCGAGCAGCTCCATGGCGCGGTCGTTGAGCACGTCGAGCGAGCGCTCGCTGCGCCAGAACTGGTACGCGGTACCCAGTTGCCGCTGCAGCCCGATGCGCACGTTCTCCATCACCGTCAGGTGCGGGAACACCGCCGAGATCTGGAACGAGCGGATCACGCCGCGCCGCGCGATCTGCGCCGGCTTTTCCCGCGTGATGTCGATGCCGTTGAATAGGATGGTGCCGGTGGTCGGCTCCAGGAACTTGGTGAGCAGGTTGAAGCAAGTGGTCTTGCCCGCGCCGTTGGGGCCGATCAACGCATGGATCGAGCCGCGGCGCACCCGCAGGTTGACGTCGCTCACCGCCGTGAACCCCTTGAACTCCTTGGTGAGGTTCCGCGTTTCCAGGATGGTTTCCTGCTGGTTCATGTCTCCTGCCCGCCCTCTTGCTGAACTGCCGGGGTGATGCCCGGCACTGACAATGGTCCGAACCGGCCTTGTAGGCCCTTACTGCCGCTTGTTCCGTCAGGCTTGCCGTGGTTGCCGGCCATGCCCGCGGTTTTTATCTGTGCGGGGCGGCTCCCGCGCGGGTTGCGGCGGCGGCATGGTATGTGCGGCCGAAGCACCCTGTGAGGCGTCTATTGTGTGCGCCTGTTGCATGGCAAAACATCGGGGTTTGCACTATGAAACATGAACCAAGTGTCAGTTTTTTTGCGGCCGCACAAGCGTCGCAAAGGCCACATTATCACCGCCCCGCCGGTGGTCATGTGGCGTGGCGCTTCAAGCGCTTGTGGCCGGCACGGGACTGGCTTCGGCCGGCGGCTCTTCGGAGTTGGCCACTTCGGTCGGCATGGCGCGCTGCCTGCGGTCTTCGCGGATCATGTCGCTGGCGCGCTCGGCGATCATGATGGTCGGCGAGTTGGTGTTGCCCGACGTGATCAGCGGCATCACCGAGGCATCGACCACGCGCAGCCCCTGCACCCCCAGCACGCGCAGGCGATGGTCGACCACCGCCATGGGATCGTCGGCGCGGCCCATCTTGCAGGTGCCGACCGGATGGAAGATGGTGGTGCCGATATTGCCGGCGGCCTCGGCCAGTTCCTCGTCGCTCTGGAAGGCCGGCCCCGGCAGCCACTCCTCGGGCCGGTACGGCGCCAGCGCCGGCGACGCCACGATGCGGCGCGTAAGCCGGATCGAATCGGCGGCGACCTTGCGGTCCTCGTCGGTCGACAGGTAGTTGGGCGCGATCACTGGCGCCTGGCGGAAATCCGCGCTGCCGGCATGCACGCTGCCGCGCGAGCTCGGGCGCAGATTGCAGGCGCTGGCGGTAAAGGCGTTGAAGGCGTGGAGCGGATCGCCGAACTTGTCCAGCGACAGCGGCTGCACGTGGTACTCGATGTTCGGCCGCGCCTGCGACGGATCCGAGCGCGCGAACGCGCCCAGCTGCGATGGGGCCATGCTCATCGGCCCGCTCTGGTTGACGGCGTACTGCACGCCGATGCAGAACTTGCCCCACAGGCTGGCCGCGCGCGTATTCAGCGTGCGCACCCCGTTGACCTTGACCACGCTGCGCAGCTGCAGGTGGTCCTGCAGGTTCTCGCCCACGCCGGGCAGCGCGTGGCGCACCGGAATGCCCAGCGCCTGCAGCCGTTCGGCCTGCCCGATGCCCGACAGCTCGAGCAACTGCGGCGTGTTGACCGCGCCGGCGGCGAGGATCACCTCGAGCGTGGCCGCCGCCGCGTGCGCGCGGCCGCCGCCCAGATAGTTCACGCCGGTGCAGCGGCGCCCGTCGAAGCTCAGCCCGCTCACCTGCGCGCCGGTGACGATGGTCAGGTTGGGCCGCTCCGAGGCACGCCGCAGGAATGCCTTGGCGGTATTCCAGCGGATGCCGCGGCGCTGGTTCACTTCGAAGTAGCCGACGCCGAAATTGTCGCCGCGGTTGAAGTCGTCGGTGCGCGGAATGCCCGCTTGCTCGGCGGCGTCGGCAAAGCGTTCGAGGATGTCCCAGCGCAGCCGCTGCCCTTCGACCCGCCATTCGCCGCCGGCGCCGTGGAATTCGCTTGGCCCGCGGTGATGGTCTTCGCTGCGCTTGAACAGCGGCAGCACATTGTCCCAGCGCCAGCCGTCGTCGCCGGTCAACCGCGCCCACTCGTCATAGTCCTCGCGCTGGCCGCGCATGTAGATCATGCCGTTGATCGACGAACAGCCGCCCAGCACGCGACCGCGCGGATAGCCCAGCGAGCGCCCGTTCAGCCCCGCTTCGGCTTCGGTGCGATAGAGCCAGTCGGTGCGCGGGTTGCCGATGCAGTAGAGATAGCCCACCGGGATGTGGATCCAGTGGTAATCGTCCTTGCCGCCGGCTTCCAGCAGCAGCACGTTGACGTCCGGGTCCTGCGTCAGCCGGTTCGCCAGGACACAGCCGGCCGAACCGGCCCCCACGATGATGTAGTCGAATGTCTCCATGGCGCCTGTTGTGGTGATGGTCGGGTTTACTTCGCCACC
>NZ_JALHRX010000023.1 GCF_023952475.1 Cupriavidus sp. WGlv3 | reverse complement strand
GCCGATGCGTGGCAGCCATTGCCAGCCCATGTCGGTCCCGGCCTGGCGCTGCGCGACGCGGATCCAGCGGCTGCTGCGGTCGTCAACGCGCTCGCCGCGCTGCCAGGGAAAGCGCACGCGAATCTGTCCGGCCGGGCTGGCATGGTGTTCGGCATGGCCGTCCGGCTGCGTCTGCCCGTCGGGGCCGACCACGATCGCCGTGTGGGCGCCAAGCGGGGTAGAGTGGCTATAGAGACGCGGACAATCACCGTCCAGCACGGCGGCGCGCCATGGGCGACGCGCATCGAACGCTCGAAAGAGCGCTGCATAGCCGTGTTCCCGTGCGGCCGTCCGCAGGGATTCGGTCGGTACCAGGCGCTCGGCGTCGTCGTCGAAGAAGCTGTTCATCAAGCCGGCGGTGGTCGCCACGGCATCTGGAGCCGGCGGCGGCGTGTCGAAGCACAACGCCGCTTCCAGCGGTCCGATTCGGTCGGCAACCGCGGCGCGCGTTTCCACAGCGAGATTGTTGATGCCGCAATGCTCCACCGCATCGAGCAGCAGCGGATACCCCGCCGTATCGTCCGGTTGGGGCGGCAGGTGTGGGCAGCCGGTGACGGCCAGGCGAGTGCCGCTGCGCAGCGTGCGTACCGATGCGCTGCCGGTGAACACCAGCGCGCGGGCTTCGATGGCTTCCATCACCTGTTCGGCGACGCGCTGCGCGCTGGCCGTATCCGGCGCCAGCGACAGGCTGACTGAAAAATAGGGATCCGGGCTCACGGCTCGGCCTGAAAATACGCCGTAGCGCGCCGGCGCATGACCACGGATGGCGCGCTTGGCTTCGGGGTCCCAGGCGCTCACCGCCACACCGCCGACCGCGGCACGCGTCTCACAGATCAACTGCTGGATGGCGTCAGCCGATTCCTGGCTATGCGCGCGGTGATAGCGGATACCGCCGCCTGCCGCGGATTCGGGATCTTCCGGCAATTGCGTGCTGTCGGCGAAGATCACCACGGCATGGCCGAAGGGCGCTTCGTCGTCTTCCACCACGGTATATCCGAGACCGGCCTCGGCCAGCAGGCGCGACAGGAACTGATAGTCGGTCTCGCGGAATTGCGCGATGTGGTCGCGGTCGCCGAACGCGGCGATGCGGGCTTCGGCTCCGGCGGCGTAACGCCAGTGCGCATACGGCGCATAGTCCTGCAGAACAGCTTCGATGATGCTGTCGAGGCGGCGGTTCTGAAAGACCTGGCTGTGACGCTGCTGCGTGGTCAGCCACAGCCACGGCACCACGGTCAGGCGGTAACGCGCGAGGCTGCCGTCGGCACCAAGCTTCTCGGCCTGCCGGATCAGGCCGGTGCGGCGCGACTGGCCACCGGCGGCAAGCGTAGTCAGCAGCGTGACGCGCTGGCCCATCAATCTGTCCAGCGCGATCTCGGCATTGGCGCTGACCGTAACGATGCGCCATTCGAACAGGGCCGAGATGGCTTCGCGGCCGATCCAGGCTTCGACGGCCAGTTCGCGGATCGCACCGTCGCCTCCGAGTGCAAACAAGCGATGGGCCGCACTGAAGAGGTGCTGATAAAGGGTGGTTGCATCCATTCGCTTTCCGAACTCCCTGCGTCCATCGCTGTGGGCAGAGCCCTATTGGGACGCGCCGCCGCATCACGTCAACACATCGTGCCAGCAGAAGTGGCAAATATGTCAAAAATAATCAGACGTATTCTAGAGCCGTGCGCTAATGCCGCGCAGCGGAAAATTCTGCGTATGCAGCAGCCGCGCCAGCCGAATGCGCGATGGCCGTGCGGGCAGGGGATAGGAAGAAGCGAAAGATGGGTCGCGGCCATGCTGGCGCCTGTCAGCGCCGGCCGCATCGTTCAGTGATGGATTGCCGGGCTCAGTGCCCGCCGCACACCGGGCAATCCGGCGTGCGCGCCAGCCGCATGGTGGTCCATTCCATCGACAGCGCATTGACCATCAGCAGCCGGCCGGCGAGGCTGTCGCCCACGTCGGCAAGCAGCTTGAGGGCCTCGGCTGCCTGCACGGTGCCGACCATGCCGACCAGCGGCGCGAACACGCCCATGGTGGCGCACGCGACTTCCGGCGCGGGCTCGGCCGGCGGGAACAGGCAGGCGTAGCAGGGCGCGTCGGGCTGGCGGCGGTCGAATACGCTGATCTGGCCGTCGAAGCGCAGCGCGGCGCCGGAGACCAGCGGCACCTTGTGGCGCACGCAGGCGCGGTTGACGGCCTGGCGCGTGGCGAAGTTGTCGCAGCAGTCGAGCACCACGCTGGCCGACGCCACCAGCTGGTCCAGTTCGGCATCGCCCACGCGCGCCGGCACCGTGACGATGTCCAGGCCGGGGTTGATGCGCAGCATGCCTTCGCGGGCGGAGTCGACCTTGGGCCGGCCCACGTTGGCGGTGGTGTGGATGATCTGGCGCTGCAGGTTGGTCAGGTCGACCTCGTCGTTGTCGACCACGGTGATGCGGCCGACGCCGGCCGAGGCCAGGAATGGCAGGGCGGCGGCGCCGAGGCCGCCGGCACCGATCACCACGGCGTGGCCGGCCAGCAGGCGCCGCTGGCCTTCGATGCCCAGCTCGTCGAGCAGGATGTGGCGCGAATAGCGCAGCAGTTGTTCGTCGTCGAGGCCGTCGGACGTGTCGTCCTGCGGGCCTGTGTGGGTCGCGTCGCTCATGCCGGCAGCCTCACTGAAAGGCCTGTGGAATTTACGGTGCCTTGCCGGTCGGCGTGCCCAGCGGCTCGCCGATCGGCGCGCTGGCGGGCGGCTGCTTGCCGGGGGCCGGTGCCGCCGGCTTGGCGGCCGGTGCGCTGACGCCCTTGGCGCCGCTCTTGCCCGTGGGCTTGGCGGCCTTGCCGTTATCGGCCGGCGGGTTGGTCTCGAGCTTCGACTTCGAGCGCTTGACCGGCTGGCCGTTGAGCTGGGCGATCGCCTGCTGCAGCATGAAGTCGTCGGCCGAGCCGAATTCCACCGGCTTCTTGCGGCGCTCTTTTTCGCGCTCTTCCGGGGTCTTCTTGGCGTTCTCTTCTTCCAGGCGGCGCAGTTCCTCGACGCGGCGCTGCTCGCGCTCGGTCATTTCCGGTTCTTCCGATTCCTGCTTGTTGTGCAGATGGCGCTCGGTGTCGATCTCGCGCGTGATCAGCGCGTCGTCCGGGTCGCCTTCGGGGTTCTGGTCGACCGGGATATCGGGGCGGATGCCCTTGGCCTGGATCGACTTGCCGCTCGGCGTGTAGTAGTACGCGATGGTGAGCTTGATGCCGGTGTCGTTGGTGAGCGGGCGCACGGTCTGCACCGAGCCCTTGCCAAAGGTGGTCTTGCCCATGATCTGGGCGCGGTGGTGGTCCTGCAGCGCGCCGGCCACGATCTCGGAGGCCGAGGCGGAGTAGGCGTTGGTCAGCACCACCATCGGGATCTTCTTGTACAGCGCGGGCAGGTCCTTGAGCGGATCATCTTCCAGCGACGACAGGCGGTAGTTGTTGTACGTTGCCTTGTACACGCGCTTGGCATCGGGCACCTGGCCGTTGGTCGACACCACCGTGGCGTCTTCCGGCAGGAATGCCGCGGCCACGCCGACCGCGCCCTGCAGCACGCCGCCGCCGTTGTTGCGCAGGTCCAGCACCAGGCCCTTCATGTTGGGGTTCTTCTGCGCCAGCTCGGACAGCTTGCGCGACAAGTCGGAAATGGTGCGTTCCTGGAAGCTGGTCAGGCGGATCCAGCCGATATTGTTGTCCAGCATCTTGGCCTTGACCGACTGCACGCGGATTTCGGCGCGCGTGATCGAGACCGGGAAGGTGCGTTCCTCGCTCTTGCGGTAGATCGTCAGCGTGACCTTGGTGCCGGGCTCGCCGCGCATGCGCTTGACCGCCTGCTCCAGCGGCAGGCCGCGCACGGGCTTGTCGTCGATACGGGTGATCAGGTCGCCGGGCTGGATGCCGGCGCGGAAGGCGGGCGTGTCCTCGATCGGGTTGATCACCTTGACCAGCCCTTCTTCCTGCGAGATCTCGATGCCCAGGCCGGCAAAGCGCCCGCGCGTGCCTTCCTGCAGTTCCTTGAAATCCTTTTCGTCGAGGTAGGACGAATGCGGGTCGAGGCTGGCGACCATGCCCTTGATGGCTTCGGTCAGCAGCTTCTTGTCATCGACCGGCTCCACGTACTCGCGCTTGATCTGCCCGAAGATATCGGCCATCAGCCGCAACTGGTCCAGCGGCAGGGGCCCCGATGAATTCTGCGCGGTCGCCGAAATCTGCAGCGTGGCGAGCACGCCGGCGACGAGGCCGACAGAAACTAGGCTGATGTTCTTGAGCGTCTTGCGCATGAGGGCTGCCTGAACTTGTACGCGAAGTACGGGTGTACGGTAGGGGGATTATGCCGGCTGCGGCCGCCCGGCGCCGGGCGGTTTGTCCGACAGTATAAGTGCGAGTGGAGAAATGGGCCTGTCCCGTCCCGGCTCAGGGTGGGCGGCCGCACATCCCTGCGTGGCCGCCCGGGCGCGCTTCAGCGTGCCTTGCCCTGGCTGGCCACGGCCGCGAGCGAGGCGGCGATGGCTTCCTGGTCACCCAGGTAGTAGTGGCGCAGGGGGCGCAGGTCGGCGTCCAGCTCATAAACGAGGGGGGTGCCGTTGGGAATATTGAGTCCGACGATGTCGTCATCCGAAATCTGGTCCAGGTATTTCACCAGCGCGCGGATGCTGTTGCCATGGGCGGCAATGACCACGCGCTTGCCGGATTGGATGTCGGGGGCGATGGATTCGTTCCACAACGGCATTACGCGGGCCACGGTGTCCTTCAGGCACTCGGTCAGCGGGATTTCGTTGCGCGGCACATTGGCGTAGCGCGGATCGTCGTACGAGGCGCGGGGATCGGTCGGCTCCAGCGCCGGCGGCGGCGTGTCGTAGCTGCGGCGCCATACCAGCACTTGTTCGTCGCCGAACTTGGCAGCGGTCTCGGCCTTGTTCAGGCCAGCCAGCGCGCCGTAGTGGCGCTCGTTCAGGCGCCATTCGTTGCGCACCGGAATCCACATCAGGTCCATTTCATCCTGCACGTGCCACAGGGTGCGGATGGCGCGCTTGAGCACCGAGGTGTAGGCCACGTCGAAGCCAAGGCCGGCTTCCTTGAGCAGCTTGCCGGCCTGGCGTGCCTGGTCGGCGCCGGTTTCGGTCAGGTCGACGTCGACCCAGCCGGTAAAGCGGTTTTCGAGATTCCACGTGGATTCGCCGTGGCGGATGAGGACGAGCTTGTACATGCTGCTGCTTCCAGAGAGTAGGTAACCTGCATGCGTCCGCGCCGTCACCTGGAGGGCCGTGAAATGAGGCCAGGACGGGATTCGGTAAGCATCCCATGTCTCGGACAGGCGACAATGGCGGATGGCCGTGCAGCGGCAGGGCCTGGACGCCAAACCGCGTATTTTATAATGCCGCCGACCCAACCTACCGGAAAGCCAACGTGAATTTCTTCGCCGACTACAACAACCTCGCCCTGATCGCCCTCGCCGTGGTGTCGGGCGGCCTGCTGGCCTGGCCCGCGATCTCGCGCAGCGCGGGCGGCAAGTCGGTCAATACGGCCACCGCGACCCAACTGATCAACAAGCGCGGCGCCGTCGTGGTCGACATCCGCGAGCCCGCGGAGTACGCCAAGGGCCACCTGCCGCAGGCCAAGAGCGCGCCGCTGGCCGATCTGGCGTCGCGCGCGGCCGGGCTTGCAAAGGACAAGGCTGCCCCCATCATCGTGGTATGCCAGACCGGCCAGCGCTCGGGCAAGGCCCAGGCAGCGCTGAAGGAAGCCGGTTACAGTGAGATCTACGCGCTCGAGGGCGGCATTGCCGCCTGGCAGCAGGCGGGCCTGCCGCTGGTGAAGTAAGCGGGGCAACCCGTCGTAACCGTCACGGCGTGTCCCGGCCAGGCCAGGGCGCGCCCATTGCATTCAAGGAGAACCCACATGGCCCGCGTCGTCATGTACAGCACCGTGGTGTGCCCGTATTGCGTCATGGCTGAACGCCTGCTCAAGTCCCGCGGCGTGGAAACGATCGAGAAAATCCTGATCGACCGCGAACCGGGCAAGCGTGAAGAGATGATGACCCGCACCGGCCGCCGCACCGTGCCGCAGATCTACATCGACGACACCCACGTGGGCGGCTTCGACGACCTCTCGGCGCTCGACCGCCAGGGCGGCCTGGTGCCGCTGCTGGCCGCCTGAGCGGGCGCATTGGGACGGCCCCTGCGCAGAATCGTCTGATTTCGCGCGGGGTGGTGCCGGCATCCCCTCCGGCGCGGGTGAATTCGCCACTCGCGTCATGTACCATATGCGTTTTCCAACCGGGCAACGGCCGGCCCTGCACGATGCAGGCGCTGTCGCCGCCGTGCCTGACACGCATCCAGCCCATCCTCCCGGAAGCCTTTCATGAGCGACCAGCAAAACACCCAGCAGGACGATCAACCTTTCTTCAACATCCAGCGTGTCTACCTGAAGGACATGTCGCTGGAGCAGCCCAACTCGCCCGGCATCTTCCTGGAATCGGAAGCCCCGTCGGTGGAAGTGCAGGTCAATGTCGGCGCTTCGCAGCTGCAGGAAGGCATCTTCGAAGTGGTGGTGACCGGCACCGTGACGACCAAGGTGCAGGACAAGGTTGCCTTCCTGGTCGAGGCGCACCAGGCCGGTATCTTCGATATCCGCAACGTGCCGGTCGAGCAGCTCGATCCGCTGCTGGGCATTGCCTGCCCCACCATCCTCTATCCGTACCTGCGCGGCAATATCGCCGACGTGATCACGCGCGCCGGCTTCCAGGCCATCCACCTGTCGGAAATCAACTTCCAGGCGCTGTACGAGCAACGCCTGCAGGCCGCGATGGAAGAAGCCCAGGGTGCCGAAGGCGGCAACAGCGGCATCGTCATGCCCGACGGCAGCCAGGCTCGCCACTGATCCCGGCGTCCTGCGCCATCCACTGAAACGGGGCTGCGGCCCCGTTTTGCCTTTGGGCTACCATCGTTGGCGCAAGCGGCCAAAGCGCTTGCGCCAACTACTGTTCGAGCTGCCATGAAACTGACCTTCCTCGGTGCCGGGGCGTGGGGCACCGCCCTCGCCAGCCATGCCGCGGCCACCAATGACGTGGTGTTGTGGGGACGCGACCCGGCGCAGCTCGCGGCGCTCGCGGCCACGCGCGAGAACGCGGCCTACCTGCCCGGCGTGACACTGTCCGAACGGCTGGCGGTGCAGGCGGATTTCGAGCAGGCGGTCGCGCACGCCGCCGACGATGCGGACGGCATCGTGGTGGTGGCGACGCCGGTGGCGGGCCTGCGCGAGATGACGCGCCGGCTGGCGGCGCGCAGCGCGCAGCCGGTGTCGATGCTGTGGCTGTGCAAGGGCTTCGAGGCCGGCACCCACCTGCTGCCGCACCAGATGGTGCGGGCCGAACTCGACGCCGCCGGGCGCACCGAGGGCTTTGCCTATGGCGTGCTGACCGGCCCCAGCTTTGCCCGCGAGGTGGCGCTGGGGCTGCCGTGCGCGCTGACCGTGGCCGGCACCGAGCCCTCGCTGGCGGACCGCGCGCAAGCTGCCTTCCACCATCACGCCATGCGCATCTATGGCAGCGACGACCTGACCGGCGTGGAAGTCGGCGGGGCGGTCAAGAACGTGCTGGCGATCGCCACCGGCGCCAGCGACGGGCTGGGGCTGGGCCTGAACGCGCGCGCCGCGCTGGTGACGCGCGGGCTGGCCGAGATGACGCGACTGGGCCTGGCGCTGGGCGGCCGGGTCGAGACCTTCATGGGCCTGGCCGGCGTCGGCGACCTGATCCTGACCGCTACCGGCGACCTGTCGCGCAACCGCAAGGTCGGCCAGCAGCTGGCGGCGGGGCAGAGCCTGGAGCAGATCCTGGCCGGCCTGGGACACGTTGCCGAAGGCGTGCGCTGTGCCCAGGCGGTGGCCGAGCTGGCCGCCACGCACGGCATCGAAATGCCGATCGCGCGCGCCGTCTGCGCGGTGCTGTTCGACGGCCTCAGCGCCGCCGACGCAGTAGCGCAGCTGCTGCAACGCGACGCGCGCGACGAATGACAGGCCGCGTATCCACTGATTCCTGAGCTTCTGCATCGCATGTCAACACGACGCCAGGCGCTGATCGCGCTCGCTGCCGCCTGCGCCGCCGGGGCCTCCGGCAGCGCTTTCGCCCAACCCTGGCCGGCGCGGCCGCTGCGCATGGTGGTGCCGTTCCCGCCGGGCTCGTCGCCCGACCTGATCGCGCGCATCCTGACCGAAAAGCTGGCCACGGCGCTGGGCCAGCCGGTGGTGGTGGAAAACCGCCCGGGCGCCGGCGGCAACATCGGCACCGGCATGGTGGCGCGCGCCGCGCCGGACGGCTACACGCTGCTGTTCACCATCAACGGCCCGCTGGTGACCGCGCCCACGCTGTCGCGCAACCTCAACTATGACCCGTTCCGCCAGCTGGCCCCGGTCACGCTGGTGGCGACCTCGCCCAACGTGCTGGTGGTGGATGCGCGGCTGCCGGTGCACAACCTGCGCGAGTTCGTCGCGCTGGCGCGGTCCCGGGCGGGTGAGCTGAACTATGGCTCGCCCGGCAACGGCAGCGCCTCGCACCTGGCGATGGAGCAGCTGAAGGCGATGGCGGGCGTCGAGCTGCAGCACGTGCCGTATCCCGGCTTTCCGCAGGTCACCACGGCGATGGTCGGCGGTCAGGTGCAGGCGGCCTTCATGGTGCCCGCGATCGCGATGCCGCAGGTCAATGCCGGCAAGCTGCGCATGCTGGCTGTGACCACCACGGGGCGCACCGCGGTGCTGCCATCGGTGCCTACGGTGGCGGAGTCCGGCTATCCCGGCTTCGAGGCGATTTCGTGGCAGGCCGTGCTGGCGCCAGCGGGCACGCCGCAGGCGGTGATCGACCGGCTCTATCGCGAACTGGTGGCGATCATCGGTAGCGCCGACGTGCGCGACAAGATGCGCGCGCAGTATTTCGTGCCGGCCGGCACCGCGCCGGCATCGCTGCGGCAGACCATGGCGAGCGAGAAGGCGCGTTGGGACAAGGTGATCCGCGCCGCCGGCGTGCAGCCTGAGTAAGCCGCCGCGGCAGCTTCAGCTGCCGCCCGCGAAGCCGTTCTGCCGCCAGGCCTCGAACACCACCACGGCAACCGTGTTGGACAGGTTCAGGCTGCGGTTGTCCGGCCGCATCGGCAGCCGGATGCGCTGCGCGGGCGGGAACCACTCGCGGCGCTCGGGCGACAGTCCGCGCGTCTCGGAGCCGAACACGAACCAGTCGCCCGGCCGGAACGCCACTTGTCCGAATGGTGTGGAGCCGCGCGTGGTCAGGGCGAACATGCGCGCCGGATCCGGTTGTTCGCTGGCCATCAGCGCATCCCAGCTGTCGTGCACGCGCATGGTGGCGTACTCGTGATAGTCCAGCCCAGCGCGGCGCATGCGTGCGTCCTCCAGCGGAAATCCCAGCGGTTTGACCAGGTGCAGCTGCGCGCCGGTGTTGGCACACAGGCGGATCACATTGCCGGTATTGGGCGGGATTTCCGGTTCGACCAGGACGACATTGAACATGATGCGGGGCGATGGCGGGCGCTCGCGCGCCCTTCGTCAGAACGGTGCGCAGCTTACCGCGCGCCTTTGCCCCTGTCATCCCGCCCGCTAAGGCGTGCGCAGCGCGACGATCACGCTGACCCGGGCTGCGCCCTGTGCCTTGAGCACGGCGGCGGCCTCGTGCAGGGTTGCGCCGGAAGTCATGACATCGTCCACCAGCGCCACGTGCAGGCCGTCCAGGCGCGTGGCGCGAGTGGGGGCAAAGGCGCCGCGCAGGTTGACCTGGCGCGCGGCCAGGTCCAGCGCGCGCTGGCTGCCGGTGTCGCGCTGGCGTTGCAGCAGCACCGGGTCGGCGCGCAGGCCCAGGCGGCGCGCCAGCGGCCGCGCGATTTCCCACGCCTGGTTGAAGCCGCGCGCGGCCAGCCGTTGCGGCGACAGCGGCACGGGGACGATCAGCTCCGGCGCGGCATGCCTGGCTGCGGCCCAGGCCGTGGGCAGGCCCTCGGCCAGCCTGGAGGCGAGCCACGCCGCCAGCGGCAGGGCGTGGCCGAACTTGAGCGCCAGCACCAGCTGGTCCTGCGGCGAGGCGTAGTCGCCCAGCGCATGGGCGTGGTCGAAGGCCCGGGGCGAGGCGCCGCAGGCCGGGCAGTGGAAATGCCGGCCCAGCGCCAACGCGCACACCGGGCAGCGCCGCACCGGGCGCAGCAGGTCGGCGGCGCAGGGCGCGCACACCACCTGCCGCTGCACCGCCCCGCACAGCGCGCAGGCGCTGGGCAACAACTGTTCGCACGCACTGGACCAGGCGCGGCCGGCAGCGCCGGCAGCTTGCGCGGCGCGCGCGTATACTTGCCGTCCGGTCGCGGCCCATCGGGCGCGGCGGCCTTGTTCGTCCGGCGCCTGGGGCAGAGCCTGCCCGCGCGCCGGTTCCTGTTTTCCTTGCTGCCCTGTCTGCCTGTGTCCCTGCATGCCGCCGATTCTCCCGATGCCTTCCTGCCGCCCGCGCGCCTGACCCGGCTCGCCTTCGACCGGCGCAGCCGCGGCTTCGGCCAGCTCGATTTCCTGCTGGGCGAGATCGGCCGCCGCATGCAGGAGCGCATGGAGGTGATCCGCCTGGCGCCGCAGCGTGCGCTCGATATCGGCTGCGGCCACGGCCAAGGCCTGGCCGGGCTGCGCGCGCGCTTTCCAGATGCGCAGATCGCGGGCCTGGACATCTCCGGCGCGATGCTGGCCGAGGCCGGCCAGCGCGATCCGCAGCGCCGGCCCGGCTGGATCGGCCGCATGCTGGGCAAGCGGCCGCTGTTCGACCTGGTCCAGGGCGATCTTGCCACACTGCCTTTTGCGCCCGCGAGCTTCGACCTGCTGTGGTCCAACCTGGCCCTGCACTGGCATCCGGAGCCGCACCGCGTGTTCCCGGAGTGGCACCGGGTGGCGCGCGACGAAGCGCTGGTGCTGTTCTCGCTGTTCGGTCCGGACACCCTGAAGGAACTGCGCGCGGCCTTCGCCGAGGTCGACGACGCGCCCCATACGTTGCGCTTTGTCGACATGCACGACATCGGCGACATGCTGGTGCACAGCGGCTGGTCGACTCCCGTGATGGACATGGAGACCCTGACCGTGACCTACGAGTCGCCCGCCGCGCTGCTGCGCGAGGTGCAGGCCTTCGGCGGCCTGCGCGTGCCTGCGGGGGCACCGCCGCAGGGCCTGCGCGGCCGCGGCTGGTACCAAGCGCTGACGCAGGCGCTGGAGCGGCGGCGCAACGCCGACGGGGTGATCCCGCTGAGCTTCGAGATCGTCTACGGCCATGCCTGGAAGCTGGCGCCGCGCGGCGCTCAGGCGCGCGATGGCGAAGGCCGCGCGGTGGTGCCGCTGGATCAGATCAGCCGTGCAAAACCGCGTCGCGCAGGTTAAAACTGAGTTAACTTGCGCCGGTGGCGGATTGCCGCAAACATAGAGCCGGCGCGGCGGGCAGGGCGATGGCAGCATTTCGGTCCATGCACAGAATCAGGCGGCGCGCAAGCCTTGCGGTCAAGTCGCGCCCTTGTCCGTGTATGGGAAGCGCCCTATAATGCGCCAGTTTGTCGCAGTGGTCCCCTGGCACAAGAACGTCCTGGTTTGCACGCACTGTGCGGTCCGGACGCCATCGTCCCGGGTGTGCATCCGATGCAGAGTGGTTGGCGATGCAAGACTTGGGTATCGCATTCCAGACGGCAGGTGGTGACTCCGGCGGAAATCTCGACGGACCTTCCTCCTCGCCCCACGACTGGCTGATGAAGCGGAACTGCTCGCTGAGTCCACGCCAGGTCGGCTGGTTTTACCTCTCGATCCTCACGGTTTCGCTTGCCATCGCGTTGTTTTTCGCCTGGCAAGGGTCGTGGCTCGTGCTGCCGTTTGCCAGCATCGAGCTGATCGGGCTGGGCATCGCCCTGCTTGTGTATGCGCGCCATGCGACGGACTATGAGCGCGTCAGCATCACCGACGGTACGCTGGTCGTGGAGACAGCCAGCGCCGGACGGGTGACGCGCCAGGAATTCAATCCGTGCTGGGTGCGGATCGAACTGGGTGAATCGTTCCGTGCGCTGGTGACGCTGCGCTCGGGCAGGTGCGCGGTACAGGTGGGGTGTTACGTGGACCCGTACCGGCGACGCAAGTTCGCGCAGGAGCTCGCAGCTGCCTTGCGCCGCCTCTGAGAGGCGGCGGAAGCGGCGGCGGGGACAGATTTGAATCTGTAAATTGGGTAGATAACAAATGAAAATGTGGAAGAAGGCATCCGCAGTTTGTCTGGCCGGCGCGTCCCTGCTTGCCAGCCAGGCGGCGTCCGCGGTCAGCGACATGCCGGGCGGCCCCGCCGTGCGCCAGCTCAACCTGACCGAGCCGGTTACCAAGATCGCCGAACAGATTCACTGGCTGAACTGGATGATGCTGATCATCTGCACAGTGATCTTCATCGCGGTGTTCGCCGTGATGTTTTATTCCATCTTCACGCACCGCAAGGCCAAGGGCGCCAAGCCCGCCTCCTTCCACGAGAGCATCACCGTCGAGGTGGTGTGGACCATCGTCCCGTTCCTGATCGTGATCGCGATGGCGCTGCCGGCCACCAAGACCGTGGTCGCGATGAAGGACACCACCAACTCCGACGTCACCATCAAGGCCACCGGCTACCAGTGGAAGTGGGGCTATGACTACCTGAAGGGCGAAGGCGAGGGCATCTCCTTCGTGTCGACCCTGACCACCCCGCGCGAGCAGATCAACAACGAGCAGGCCAAGTCGAACACCTACCTGATGGAGGTGGACAACGAGCTAGTGGTGCCGGTCAACAAGAAGATCCGCATCGTCACCACCGCCAACGACGTGATCCACGCCTGGATGATCCCCGCCTTCGGCGTCAAGCAGGATGCGATCCCGGGCTTCGTGCGCGACACCTGGTTCAAGGCCGAGAAGATCGGCGTGTACCGCGGCCAGTGCGCCGAGCTGTGCGGCAAGGAACACGCCTTCATGCCGATCGTGGTGCGCGTGGTCTCCGACGCAGACTACACCAAGTGGGTCGACGGCAAGAAAAAGGAGCTGGCGGCCAAGGCCGACGATCCCAACAAGACCTGGACCCTGGACGAAGCCAAGGTGCGCGGCGAGAAGATCTACGCCGCCAACTGCGCGGTCTGCCACCAGCCCAACGGCAAGGGCGGCGGCGCGTTCCCGGCGCTGGACGGCTCCAAGATCGTGAACGGCCCGAAGGCCGGCCAGATGCACATGCTGCTGGAAGGCAAGGGTGGCATGCCGTCGTGGAAGCAGCTGTCGGACACCGAGCTGGCCACGGTCATGACCTATACGCGCAACGCCTGGAGCAACAAGACGGGTGAAGTGATCCAGCCGAGCGAATTCGTGGGCGCCCGCGCGGGCAAGTTCCCCGAAGGCGGCGGCGCGGCCGGCGGCGAAGCGCCGAAGGCCGAAGCCAAGCCGGCCGCTCAGGCTGACAAGCAGGCCAGCCTCGCGGGCAACCGCGTCGCGGGCTGACCCGCTGAAGACAGAACAGGATTAGAGGAGCATTTGCGATGAGTACTGCTACCCCGGACGCACTCGCCCATCCGCACGATCACGCGCATGACGACCACGCGCACGATCACCCGCATGGCTGGCGCCGCTGGCTGTTCGCCACCAACCACAAGGACATCGGTACGCTGTACCTGCTGTTCTCGTTCATCATGCTGCTGTCGGGCGGCGTGCTGGCACTGCTGATCCGCCTGGAGCTGTTCGAGCCGGGCCTGCAGTTCTTCCGCCCCGAGCTGTTCAACCAGTTCACCACCATGCACGGCCTGGTGATGGTGTTCGGCGCGATCATGCCGGCCTTCGTCGGCTTCGCCAACTGGATGATCCCGCTGCAGATCGGCGCCTCCGACATGGCGTTCGCGCGCATGAACAACTTCAGCTTCTGGCTGATGCCGCCTGCCGCGCTGCTGCTGGCCGGTTCGTTCTTCGTGCCGGGCGGCGCCACCGCCGCGGGCTGGACCCTGTACGCGCCGCTGTCGGTGCAGATGGGCCCGGGCATGGACATGGCCATTTTCGCCATGCACATCATGGGCGCGTCGTCGATCATGGGCTCGATCAACATCATCGTGACCATCCTCAACATGCGCGCCCCCGGCATGACGCTGATGAAGATGCCGATGTTCTGCTGGACCTGGCTGATCACCGCCTACCTGCTGATCGCCGTGATGCCGGTGCTGGCCGGCGCCATCACCATGGTGCTGACCGACCGCCACTTCGGCACCAGCTTCTTCTCGGCCGCCGGCGGCGGCGACCCGGTGATGTACCAGCATATCTTCTGGTTCTTCGGCCACCCCGAGGTCTACATCATGATCCTGCCGGCGTTCGGGATCATCTCGCACGTGGTGCCGGCGTTCGCGCGCAAGCGCCTGTTCGGCTACAGCTCGATGGTGTACGCCACCGCCTCGATCGCCATCCTGTCGTTCATCGTGTGGGCCCACCACATGTTCACGACCGGCATGCCGGTGACCGGCCAGCTGTTCTTCATGTACGCGACCATGCTGATCGCGGTGCCGACCGCGGTGAAGATCTTCAACTGGATCGCCACCATGTGGCGCGGCTCGATGACCTTCGAGACCCCGATGCTGTTCGCGATCGGCTTTATCTTCGTGTTCACCATCGGCGGCTTCACCGGCCTGATGCCGGCCGTGGCCCCGATCGACATCCAGCTGCAGGACACCTACTTCATCGTGGCGCACTTCCACTATGTGTTGGTGGCCGGCTCGCTGTTCGCGCTGTTCGCGGGCTTCTACTACTGGGGTCCGAAGTGGAGCGGGTTCATGTACAACGAGGCTCGCGGCCAGATCCACTTCTGGGGTTCGCTGATCTTCTTCAACGTGACCTTCTTCCCGATGCACTTCCTGGGCCTGGCGGGCATGCCGCGCCGCTATGCCGACTACCCGACCCAGTTCGCCGACTTCAACGCGATCGCGTCGATCGGTGCGCTCGGCTTCGGCCTGATGCAGGTGTATTTCTTCTTCTTCGTGGTGCTGCCGTCGTACCGCGGCGGCCAGCAAGCCTCGGACAAGCCCTGGGATGGCGCCGAGGGCCTGGAGTGGACCGTGCCGTCGCCGGCGCCGTTCCACACCTTTGAAGTTCCGCCGCAGGTCCGCTAACGCGGCACCCGCGTAACCAGGCCGCGAAAGGGGCGGCAGCGTCCGCCCCTTTCGCGCCGGCAGGTATCAAGACCGTTATGCAGTCTCCAGACAAAAGCCCGTCACGCCCGGACCACAAGGCCGCCAACCGGCGCCTTGGCCTGATCCTGTTGTCGATCGTGGTGGTTTTCTTTCTGGGGTTCTTTGCCAAGATGAAGTTCCTTGGCTGAGGCGGCAGGGTAGCGAGATGAGCATCGAGCAGCAGTCGGGCAGGGAAGCGAACAAGGAAGCGGACAAGCGGTTCAACCGCGGCATGATGCTGCGGCTGGTCGTGATCGTTGCCGTGATGTTCGGCTTCGGCTACGCGCTGGTGCCGCTGTACAAGAAGATCTGCGAGATCACCGGCATCAACGTGATCACCACGCGCGAGCTGCACGGCGCGGTCAAGAACACGCAGATCGACAAGAGCCGCACCATCACGGTGGAGTTCGACTCCAACGCGCGCGGGCCCTTCGCCTTCCGGCCGGTGAAGAACAGCATGGAAGTGCATCCCGGCGAGATGGCAACGATCGTCTACGAGGTGGCCAACGGGCAGCCGCGCGATATCTCGGCGCAGGCCATCCCGAGCTACGCGCCCAAGCAGGCGACCCAGTATTTCATGAAGCTGGAGTGCTTCTGCTTCAAGCAGCAGACGCTCAAGGCGAACGAGGCGCGCGAGATGCCGGTGGTGTTCGTGATCGATCCCGCGCTGCCCAAGGATGTGAAGAGCATTACGCTGTCGTACACCTTCTTCGAGGTGGGCACGCCGGTGGCGCAGGCGCCCGAAGGCCAGCTGGCGCCGCAGCCCGCGCCGGCCGGCAAGGGCATCTGAAGCGAGCGGCTGGTGAGCGGCTGGCAAGCGGCCGGTCAGGCGGAGGACGGGCGATGGATGAGATGAAGGACGCGGTCAAGCGCAAGATGTCGTTTGCGCAGACCATGCGCGCGGTGCTGTGGTCGTTCATCGGCCTGCGCAAGGGCGCCGAGCACGAACGCGACATGGCGCGGCTGAACCCGGTGCATGTGGTGATCGCCGGGCTGATCGCGGCGGCAGTGTTCATCGCGATCCTGGTGGTGATCGTGCGCATGGTGGTGAGCCAGGCGGCGGCGTAGCAGGGCAGGAAGGGAAGACAACAAAAGCAGTCGCAGAACAAAGCAACCGCAGCGGCGGGGCCGGTCCAGAGGAGGCGGGCGGCCTGCAGTGCCAAGGCGGGGACAACGAATACTGAATCAAAGACTCTGAGCTGGAGATAAAAGAATGAGTGCGAATCGCGCAAACGCTCCGTACTACTTCGTACCGGGCCCGTCGCGCCACCCCATCACCGCGAGCTTCGGCCTGCTGATGACGGGTGCCGGCGCCGCCGGTTGGGTAAACGGGCAGCCCTGGGCGCCGTACCTGTGCGGCTTCGGCCTGCTGTGGTTCCTGTTCGTGCTCAAGAGCTGGTTTGGCGACGCCATCAGCGAGTCCGAAGGCGGCATGTACGGCAAGAACATCGACCTGTCGTTCCGCTGGTCGATGGGCTGGTTCATCTTCTCCGAGGTGATGTTCTTCGCCGCGTTCTTCGGCGCGCTGTTCTATGCCCGCGCCATCGCCATGCCGTGGCTGGGCGACCTGAACAACAAGATCCTGTGGCCCGACTTCGCCGCGGTATGGCCCAACACCGGCCCGGCCGGCGTGGTGGAAAACTTCCAGACCATGGGTCCGTGGCCGATCCCGACCATCAACACCGCGCTGCTGCTGATGTCGGGCGTGACGCTGACCTGGGCGCACCACGCGCTGCTGGCCGGCAAGCGCAGCCAGCTGATCCAGGGCCTGGCGCTGACCATCCTGCTGGGGGCGATCTTCATGGGCTTCCAGGTGTACGAGTACATGCACGCCTACGCGGACCTGAACCTGAAGCTGAGCTCGGGCATCTACGGCTCGACCTTCTTCCTGCTGACCGGCTTCCACGGTTTCCACGTGACCATGGGCGCGATCATGCTGGCGGTGGTGCTGATCCGCGTGCTGAAGGGGCACTTTACCCCGGAGCACCACTTCGCCTTCGAAGGCGCGGCCTGGTACTGGCACTTCGTTGACGTGGTGTGGCTGTTCCTCTACATCGTGGTGTACTGGCTGTAACCGGCTGCCGTACCGGCCGGCGGGCCCCGCGACCGAGCGGGACCGCCGGCGCCAACGCAAAAGAGAAACGCCGCAGGGGCCTGGCCAGCCTGCGGCGTTTGTCTTTTGCGGGCCCCGGTTGGAGCCGGCGCGGCGCGCCGGTTCAGGGCGCCATGCGGATGCCGGTGCTGTGGATCCAGCCCATCCAGCTCGAGAACAGGATGAACAGGAACAGCGCCACCGAGAAGCCCACGCGCAGCATCAGCGAGCGCATCATGTTGGGCGTCTTGCCGCGGTCGCGCATCATGAAGAACAAGGCCGAGGCCAGGCTGGCGATGATCAGGATGAAGGCGATGATGATGACAAAGCGCATGGCGGGGCGGGTTGGGGGCAGGCGCGGCGCGACGTGCGGCGCACAGGGCCATTATCGCACCGGCACGCGCTGCACAGTGCCGCAGGGCCGATGAGCTGGCGCCGCTTCGCCAGCCCATTGCCGTTGGCGGCCGCACTGGTCGTGATCGCGGTGACCTGTGCGCTGGGCAACTGGCAGCTTAATCGCGCGCATGAGAAGGAAGCGCGCGCCGCGCGGCTGCAGGCGCTGTCGGCGCAGCCGCCGGTGGTGCTGGGCACGGCGCCGCTGTCACAAGTTGTGACCGACCGCGCGGTGCGCGTGACCGGGCGCTTCGACGCATCGCGCACCATATTGCTGGATAATCGCCCCCACGGCACCGGCGGCCGCAGCGGCGACAGCCGCGCGGGCTTCCTGGTGGTGACGCCGCTGGTGATCGGCGCGGCGCCGGGCGAGGCCGGCGCCATACGTGCAGTGCTGGTGCTGCGCGGCTGGCTGCCGCGCGATGCCCGGGACCGCACCCGGATCGCGCCGTTTCCGACGCCCGCGGGCGAGGTGACCATCACCGGCACGGCACTGGCCGGCGTGCCGCGGGTCTATAGCCTGGGCCAGGAGGCCGCCGGCAGCAGGATTCGCCAGAACCTCGAGATCGCGCCGTATGCCGCCGAAACCGGGCTGGCCCTGCACCCGCTGGTGATCGAGCAACGCAACGATAGCGGCGACGGCCTGGCACGTGACTGGTTGCCAGCCGACGCCGGCGCCGAGCGCCACTATGGCTATGCCTTCCAGTGGTTCGGGCTGGCCGCGCTGACGCTGGTGCTGGTGGTCGTGCTGGGCTGGCGCCGCGCGCGCCGGCTGGCCGCACCCTGATCGAATGAATTGACCGCCCAGGCGCCGCGTACCGGTGCATGGGCTTGCCGAAGACAAAGGACAGACGTACTCCATGGCACAGCAAGACTCCGCTCCGGCCGCCGCGGCCTCGCCGCGCGACCCCCGCATCGACGCGCGCACGCGCCGTGGCCGCCTGCAGATGCTGATGCTGCTGCTGGTGTGCGCGTCGCCGGTGATCGCCTCCTACTTCACCTACTACGTGATCAAGCCGCGTGGCGGCGCCACCAACTACGGCGCGCTGGTCGACCCGCAGCGGCCGATGCCGCCGGTGCGCGTCACCGACGAGCAGGGCCAGGCCGTGCCGCTGGAGCAGTTCCGCGGCAAGTGGCTGCTGGTCAGCGCCGATCCGTCGGCCTGCGGCGAGGCCTGCGCCAAGAAGCTGTTCACCATCCGCCAGATCCGCGCCGGGCAGGGCCAGGACCGCCTGCGCATCGTGCCGGTGTGGCTGGTGACCGACGAGGGCAAGATCGACGAACGCCTGGTTGCCGCCTACAACGAGCCCTACGCCGGCGTGCGCTTCCTGCGCATCGACCGCCAGGCCGCGCAGCAGTGGCTGCCGGCCGAGCCGGGCAAGCGCGCCGAGGACACGCTGTTCCTGGTCGACCCGCTGGGCAACCTGATGATGCGTTTCCCGCAGGACCCTGACCCGAAGAAGATGAGCGGCGACCTGAAGAAGCTGCTCAAGGTCTCGCGCATCGGTTGAGGGGACGGCATGCTGCTGCAACTGGCCATCATCGGCGTCCTGATCGCGCTGTTCCCGCTGTCCTACGTGATGGTGAAGGGCGACCGCAACAAGTACCGCAAGCTTGCCTGGATCACGGCGTTCCTGACGCTGGACCTGATCATGTTCGGCAGCTTCACGCGGCTGACCGACTCCGGGCTGGGCTGCCCCGACTGGCCCGGCTGCTACGGGCATTCCAACCCGCATGCCGCGCTGGAGCCGATCCGCGCGGCCGAGACCGCGATGCCCAGCGGGCCGGTGACGCTGGCCAAGGCCTGGATCGAGATGATCCACCGCTACTTCGCCATGGCCGTCGGCGTGCTGATCATCACGCTGATGGTGCTGGCGTGGGTCAAGCGGCGCGAGCTGAAGCAGTCGCCGTGGTTCGCCACCGGCGTGCTGCTGCTGGTGTGCGTGCAGGGCGCCTTCGGTGCCTTCACCGTGACGCTGAAGCTGCAGCCGATCATCGTCGTCACGCACCTGATGCTGGGCATGGCGCTGCTGGCCGTGCTGATCCAGCTGGGCTCGCGCAACGACCCGCCGCACCCGGTCGCGCCGCAGGCGGCGCGGCTGCGCTGGCCGGTGCGCATCGGCCTGCTGCTGCTGGTGATCCAGATCTTCCTGGGCGGCTGGGTCAGCACCAACTACGCGGTGCTGGCCTGCACCGACTTCCCGCTGTGCAACGGCCAGCTGGTACCCGAGATGGACTTCCGCCATGGCTTCACGCTGTGGCGCCAGTTAGGCATGACGGCGGACGGCGACTACATCCCGCATGCGGCGCTGGTGGCGATCCACTGGGTCCATCGCGGCTTTGCCGTGATCGTGCTGGGCTACCTGGCATGGTTCGGCCTGCGCGCGCGCCGGCTCGAAGGGCTCGGCCGCGCCGCCGGCTGGCTGCTGGCGACGCTGGTGTTGCAACTGGCCACCGGGCTGTCCAATATCGTGTTCGACTGGCCGCTGGTAGCGGCGGTCGCGCATAACGGCGGCGCCGCGGTGCTGCTGCTGCTGTTGGTCCGTCTCCACTACAATATCGGGCTGACGACCCGGGCCGCCGGCGCCCCCGCTGCCGTGCCGAACGCCGCCCGCGCCACATGAAAGACAAGACTCCTTCCGTGGTTACCGCTACCCATCCCCATTCCCTGGGCAAGTTGAGCCGCATGCGGCACCTGGCCCGGCAATATGCCGCCCTGACCAAGCCGCGCGTGACGCAGCTGGCCGTGTTCTGCGCCATCATCGGCATGTTCCTCGCCACCCCCGGCATGGTGCCGTGGCCAGTGCTGATCGGCGGCGCCGCCGGCATCTGGCTGCTGGCCGGCGCGGCCTTCGCCATCAATTGCCTGGTCGAGCAGAAGATCGATGCGCTGATGCGCCGCACCGCCTGGCGCCCGTCCGCCACCGGCGAGATCACCACGCGCCAGACGCTGGTGTTCTCCGCCATCCTGGGCGGCGCGGGCATGTGGCTGCTGCACGTCTACGCCAACGACCTGACCATGTGGCTGACCTTTGCCACCTTCCTGGGCTACGCGGTGGTCTACACCATCCTGCTCAAGCCGGCCACGCCGCAGAACATCGTCATCGGCGGCCTGTCCGGCGCGATGCCGCCAGCGCTCGGCTGGGCCGCGGTCGCGGGCGAGGTGCCGGCCGAGGCGTGGTTCCTGGTGCTGATCATCTTCACCTGGACCCCGCCGCACTTCTGGGCGCTGGCGCTGTACCGCCGCGCCGATTACGCCAAGTCCGGGCTGCCGATGCTGCCGGTCACGCACGGCGAGCGCTACACGCTGCTGCATATCCTGCTGTACACGCTGGTGATGATCGCGGCGACGCTGCTGCCCTTCGTCTACGGCATGAGCGGCTACATCTACCTGGCCGCCGCGCTGGCGCTGGGCGCGGGCTTCCTGGCCTATGCCTGGAAGCTGTACCGCAACTATTCGGACGAACTGGCGCAGCGCACCTTCCGCTTCTCGATCCTGTACCTGTCGCTGCTGTTTGCCGCGCTGCTGATCGACCACTACTTCAAGTTCGTGCCGCAGGTCTGACCTGCGCCGGGGCATGCCCCGGCCCCGGCTGCGGCATCTTGCCGCGCCGGCGCGAGCCCGGCAGCATGATCGGCGATACTGCATGCTGTTTCCTTCTCATCCCTGACCCGTCCCCCGCATGCCACGCCTCAGCTCCGCTTCCGGCCTGTTCGCCGCCTTCCGCCGCTTTTCCCTGCTGGCCGCGCTGGCCCTGGCCGTTGCCGCCTGCGGACAGCAGAAGGCGTCGTTCCGCAATGTCGATATCACCGGCGCCGCCGACTTCGGCAAGGACTTCTCGCTGACCGACCACACCGGCAAGGTGCGCACCCTGGCCGACTACAAGGGCAAGGCGGTGGTGATGTTCTTCGGCTACACCCACTGCCCGGACGTCTGCCCCACCACCATGGCCGAACTGAAGGCGGTCGTGGAGCAGCTGGGGCCGGATGCGGACCGCGTGCAGGTGCTGTTCGTCACGGTCGACCCGGAACGCGATACGCAGGCGCTGCTGGCGCAGTACGTGCCCGCCTTCGATTCGCGCTTCGTGGGGCTGCGCCCGGCCGACGAGGCCGCGCTGCAGAAGCTGGCCAAGGACTTCAAGGTGTTCTACGCCAAGGTGCCGGGCAGCTCACCCAACAACTACACCGTGGACCACTCGGCCGGCAGCTATGTGTTCGACCCGCAGGGCAAGCTGCGGCTGTTCATTCGCCACGGCCAGGGTCCGGAACCCATCGCCCACGACCTGAAACAGCTGTTGTCCTGACGCAAGCGGGGTCCAAGGGTGCGGCATAACGTCGCACCAACGCTGCGCGCAACAAAAAAAGGCCGGTCCATGGACCGGCCTTTTGCATGGTTGCGGTGGGATCAGGCAAAGGCCTGCAGCGCGCCCTTCATCTTCTTCATCGCCGCCGCCTCGATCTGGCGGATGCGCTCGGCCGACACGCCGAACTCGTCGGCCAGCTCATGCAGCGTGGCGCCGCCCGAGCCGTCGTCCTCGACGTTGAGCCAGCGCGCCTCGATGATGCGGCGGCTGCGTTCGTCGAGCTTGCCCAGCGCTTCTTCCAGCCCCTCGACCTGCATGCGGTCGTGGCGCTTGGCTTCCATCACGCGGGTCGGCTCGTTGTGGTTGTCGGCCAGGTAGGCGATGGGGGCGAATTCCTCTTCGCCGTCGTCGACCTGCCCTTCGAGCGCCAGGTCGCCGCCCGACAGGCGGGTTTCCATCTCCATCACTTCTTCCGGCTTGACGTTCAGCTCGCGCGCGACGGCCTCGACCTGTTCCGGCGTGAAGGTGTGGCCGCCCTGCTTGTGGCTGCGCAGGTTGAAGAACAGCTTGCGCTGGGCCTTGGTGGTGGCCACCTTGACCATGCGCCAGTTCTTCAGCACGTATTCATGGATTTCCGCCTTGATCCAGTGCATCGCGTACGACACCAGGCGCACGCCCTGGTCCGGGTCAAAACGCTTCACCGCCTTCATCAGGCCGATATTGCCCTCCTGGATCAGGTCGGCGTGGGGCAGGCCGTAGCCGAGGTACTGGCGGGCGATCGACACCACCAGCCGCAGGTGCGACATCACCAGGCGGCGCGCTGCGTCGACGGAATCGTGGTCGCGCAGTTCGCGCGCAAGGCGTTGCTCTTCCTCTGCGGTCAGCAGCGGAATCCGGTGGACAGCCTGGATATAGCTGTCGAGGTTGCCCACGGTCGCCGGAAAGGTCAGCGCAAAGCTGCCCGTGTTCCGGGGCACCGTCGGCAGACGGTTGTTCGTCAGGGTTTGGTCGGCAGACAAGACTGCGTTCACTCAATGGCTCCTTTCGCGTCCGGCGGTTCGGTTGCCGGTGCGCCGCGGCCCTTGGGGGATCGGCGGCACTGCAACACATCTTAGCACTCTGGCCGGGTGAGTGCTAATTGGAGTTCCGATGACCACGATAGTTCCCGGGTATCGCTTTGCCTGTTTGGATAGGCAGGAGGATGATAAAGAGACGGCAACGATACCGCTGCCATCGCGCACTGGTAGTTAGAGCCCAGCGGGGCAAAGGGGTTCTGCCCGGCGCTGCAATGCACTGTTCCAGCACCGGCTACACTCGACCGGCGGGCGGCGCACTGGCATGCTTGCGAGCCTCTCTTATCGATCGGAGGAGTTATGTCTGCTATCGAACACTTGCTTAAGCCGCATGTGCGCGACCTGGGCGATTTCACCGTGCGCCGGCTGCTGCCGGCCGCGGCAACCCAGACCGTCGGGCCGTTTATTTTCTTCGACCATATGGGGCCGGTGCAGCTGCCGCCGGGCCAGGGCGCCGATGTGCGTCCGCATCCCCATATCGGCCTGGCCACGGTCACCTATCTCTTCGAGGGCGAGATCATCCATCGCGACAGCCTGGGCAGCGACCAGGCGATCCGCCCCGGCGACGTCAACTGGATGACCGCCGGTCACGGCATCGTGCACTCGGAGCGTTCACCCGAGCATGTTCGCCCAGAGGGCGCACGCCTGCATGGCATCCAGACCTGGGTGGCGCTGCCGCAGCAGCATGAGGGCGCCGAGCCGTCGTTCTTCCACCATCCCGCCGCGACCCTGCCGCGCATCGAGCGGCCCGGCCTGCGCATGGTGGTGATTGCCGGCGATGGGTTCGGCCAGACCTCGCCGGTCAAGGTCTTCAGCCGTACCCTGTACGTCGCGATCGAACTGGACGCAGGGGCCAGCGTGGAGATTCCCGCCGACCACGCCGAGCGCGGCATCTATCCGGTCGACGGGGCGGTCTCGCTCGACGGCGAGCCGCTGCCGGCGGAGCACATGGTGGTGCTCACGCCGGGCCAGCCGGCGACGCTGACGGCCACGGCGCCGTCGCGGGTGATGCTGCTCGGCGGCGACCCGACCGACGGGCACCGCTTTATCTACTGGAACTTCGTCGCCAGCAGCAAGGTGGCGATCGAGGCCGCGGCCCAGCGCTGGGAGGACGACCAGTTCCCGCACGTGCCGGGCGAGACCGAGCGCATTCCGCTGCCCCCGCGCAAGCCGTGACGGTTGTCGCCGGGCCGCTCAGACCGGGCTGGCCCAGGTCACGCGCGTGCCCTGGCGCAGGCATTCGCGGATGGCCTCGATCTGGATGGTGATGGGCGCGGGCACCGGCACCGCGCCGTCCAGCACGCGCCGGATCCAGGCCACGGTCAGGCCGGCATCGCTGCCCGGCGGCAGTTCCGGCACGTCGCCGATCGAGCCTCCGGCCTGGCCCACCAGCGTCTGCTGATGGCCTTCATGCAGCCAGTCGATGCGGCCGGTGCGCCGGGCATCGGCCACCACCTCGCCCTCGGTGCCGCGCGCCAGCAGCACGTTGGCGGGTTCGTGCGAGAAGTAGTCGGTCAGCGTCTCGCGGTATTCGGGGTGGGTGTAGCTGTACAGCCGCAGGCCTTCGGCGGGCGTGTGCTCGCCCACCGGCTGCAGCATCTTGGCCACCGTATGCGACGAATTGCGCAGGCCGATCACGGTGCGCCGCTCCAGCAGGCGCGACAACCCGGGCGACAGCACATCCACCGGCAGCACCGCCAGCGGGCCATTGCCGTCGCCATCCCGCAGCTTTGCCGACGCTTCGTCGGTGCTCGCGCACAGGGGCACGCCCAGCGCCTCGAACAGCGCCATGCTGGTCACGCGGCCCTCGAACTCGCGCGTGCCGTGCACCAGGACGGGGATGCCTTCGCGGGCCAGCAGCAGTGCCAGCAGCGGCACCAGGTTGGGCTGCTTGCGCGCGCCGTTGTAGCTGGGAATCACCACCACCTGCCGGTCCGGCGGCGCCGGCAGCGGCTGGCAGTGCGCATGGGCGGCCTCCAGCATGCCGGCCAGCTCGTGCGGCGCCTCGCCCTTGATGCGATACGCCATCAGGATGGCGCCGAGTTCCAGGTCGGACACGCGCCCGGCCAGCATGGCGTCGAACAGGGCCTGCGCGTCCTCGCGCGGCAGCGCGCGCGCGCCGTTGACGCCGCGGCCGATCTCCTTGATATAGCGGGCGGCGGGAAATGGGGCGACGGTGGTGGTCATGGCGGCGTGGGGTAGTGTGTTCTGGGTTCATGATAGCGGAGCACGGCGGCCGCGCCCATGGCCGCCTGGCGCGCCGCTACACCGCTACGCCGCTTCCTGCAGCGCCGGATTGCGCTGCTTGCGGTAGAGGAAGTCCAGCACCGCGGTGCGGCAGCCGTGGTAGGCCGGATCGTCCGCCAGCGCCACGCGCTCGCGCGGGCGCGGCAGGTCCACCGCGAGGATTTCGCCGATGGTGGCGGCCGGGCCGTTGGTCATCATCACGATGCGGTCGGCCAGCAGCACGGCCTCGTCGACGTCGTGCGTCACCATCACCACCGTGCTGCGCGTGCGCGCCACGATCTTGATCAGCTCGTCCTGCAGGTGCGCCCGCGTGAGCGCATCGAGCGCGCCGAAGGGCTCGTCCATCAGCAGCACCTTGGGCGCCATCGCCAGCGCGCGGGCAATGCCGACGCGCTGCTTCATGCCGCCGGAAATCTCGTGCGGATATTTGCCTTCGGCGTGGCTCAGGCCCACCAGCGCCAGCGTGTCGTGCGTGCGCGCCCTGAGCTGCGCCTTGTCCTCGCTGGCCGCGAACACACGCTCGACGCCGAGGTAGACGTTCTCGAAACAGGTCAGCCACGGCAGCAGCGAATGGTTCTGGAATACCACCGCGCGCTCCGGTCCGGGCCCGGCGATTTCGCGCCCGGCGCAGATCAGCGCGCCCGTGGTGGGCGTGGCCAGTCCCGCCAGCAGGTTCAACAGCGTGGACTTGCCGCAGCCGGAGTGGCCGATCAGCGTGATGAACTCGCCCTCGGCGATGTGCAGGTCGATGTCGCGCAGCGCGACGAACGGGCCCTTGCGGGTCTTGAAGGTCTGGCCGACGTTTTCGATGCTGACGAACTTGTCCATGGCGTTTCTCCCGGTCGGATCAATGGGTGCCGTAGCTGAAGCGCCGGGCCAGCGCCAGCAGCGAATGTTCCAGCAGCAGGCCGATCAGGCCGATGACGAAGATGGCGATCACGATGTGCTCGACCTTCAGGTTGTTCCACTCGTCCCACAGCCAGAAGCCGATGCCGGTGCCGCCGGTGAGCATCTCGGCCGCGACGATCACCAGCCAGGCCGTGCCGATTGACAGCCGCACGCCGGTCAGCATGTAAGGCAGTACCGCTGGCAGCAGCACGCGCGTGAACACTTTCCACTCGGACAGGTCGAGCACGCGCGCCACGTTCAGGTAGTCCTGCGGCACGCGCGTGACGCCCACCGCGGTGTTGATCACCATCGGCCAGATCGAGCAGATGAAGATTGCCCAGATCGCGGCGGGGTTGGCGGCCTTGAACAGCAGCAGCCCGATCGGCAGCCATGCCAGCGGCGATACCGGGCGCAGCAGGCTTATCACCGGCGCGGTCATCGCGTTCAGGAAGGCGAAGCGCCCGATCACGA
Source organism: Cupriavidus sp. WGlv3 (assembly GCF_023952475.1). Taxonomy (GTDB): domain Bacteria; phylum Pseudomonadota; class Gammaproteobacteria; order Burkholderiales; family Burkholderiaceae; genus Cupriavidus; species Cupriavidus phytorum. Next base: position 48,847 of record NZ_JALHRX010000023.1, on the reverse strand, counting down.
AGCCGGCCGGGATGCCGACCAGCGCGGCCAGGCCGAAGCCCGCCGCCACGCGCGCCAGCGACGCCAGCACATTCCAGCCGATGCCCTGGTCATTGGGCCCGTTGCGGTAGAACGGGTCGGCAAACAGCGGCACCGCGGCGTTCCATGTCGCGCCAGGGGTGGGAATGGCCGGGATCATGGTGGCGATGCCGTGCCAGGCCAGCACGAACAGGGCGAAGCCCAGCAGCGGCGGCACCGCCTTGAGCACCAGCGCGGCGGCGGCCTCGCGGCGTGCCGCGCGCCGTGCCTGCGCGGAGATTTCCTGTTCGCGCCGGCGTGTCCGTTCCTTGGTGTCGGGGTCGGCTGCGGCTGCGGCTTCGGGTGTGGTGTGGGCAATGGCATTCACGTCGGGCTCCTTTGGTCAGGGGCACTGCGGATCAGGCGGCAAGCGCGCTGCCGGCCTTGATCTTGAAACCGTCGGCGTAGGCTTTCGGGTCCTTGCCGTCCCAGACCACGCCGTCGATCAGCTTCGAGCTGCGCATGTCGCTCCTGGGCAGCGGCACCTGCGCGGCGGTGGCGGCCTGCTTGTAGATGTCGATGCGGTTGACCTGCCTGGCCACGGCGAGGTAATCCGGGTGGGCCTTGAGCAGGCCCCAGCGCTTGTGCTGCGTCAGGAACCACATGCCGTCGGACAGGAACGGGAAGTTCGCGTTGCCGTCCTGGTAGAACTTCATCGCGTCGGGATCATCCCAGGTCTTGCCGAGCCCGTTGGTGTAGCGGCCCAGCATGCGGTCGAGGATGATGTCCATGTCGGTGTTGACATAGGACTTGGCGGCGATGGTCTCGGCGGTCTTGCGGCGGTTGGAGGCCGATGCATCGATGAACTTCGACGCCTCCAGCACCGCGGCCACCATCGCGCGCGCCGTGTTGGGATACTTCTGCACGAACTCGGCCGTGGTGCCCAGCGTCTTTTCCGGATGGTTTTTCCAGATCGCCTGCGTGGTCTCGGCAGTAAAGCCGATCTTGTCGGCAATCGCGCGCGCGCCCCACGGCTCGCCCACGCAGAAGCCGTCCATATTGCCCACGCGCATGTTGGCCACCATCTGCGGCGGCGGCACCGTGATGGCCTTGGCGTCCTGCATCGGGTTGATGCCGTTGGCAGCCAGCCAGTAATACAGCCACATCGCGTGCGTGCCGGTCGGGAAGGTCTGGGCGAAGGTGTAGTCGCGCTTTTCCTTCATCATCAGCGCCTTCAGGCTGGCGCCGTCGCGGACGCCTTTCTCGGCCAGCTTGGACGACAGCGTGATGGCTTGGCCATTGTGGTTCAGGCTCATCAGCACGGCCATGTCTTTCTTCGGCCCGCCGATGCCGAGCTGCACGCCATAGACCAGGCCGTAGAGCACATGGGCCGCGTCCAGCTCGCCGTTGACCAGCTTGTCGCGCACGCCCGCCCACGAGGCTTCCTTGGTCGGCGTGATCTTGATGCCGTACTTCTTGTCGAGCCCCAGCGTGGCCGCCATCACCACCGAGGCGCAGTCGGTCAGCGGGATAAAGCCGATGCGCACCTCGGTCTTCTCCGGCGCGTCGGAGCCCGCGGCCCAGGCGCCGGCGCGCACCAGCGGATCGACCAGCGTCATCACGCTGGCACCGGCGATGGTGGCCAGCGCACGGCGCCGGCCGCTGCTGGCCGGTACCGCGTCGGCAGCGGCGTCGGAGTTCTGGACGGCTGCGTGCAGCGGCCTGGCATGGCTGAGGCGAGAGGGCATTGCATGGCTCCAAGAAAAAAACGTCCCCTGGCGCGGCCGGCTTCGCCAGAAGACCGGTGCGCTGCGGGGACGCCGTTGTCCGTGACGTGACGCGGCCTGCGTTGGCCGTGTCCGCCTGAATTGTCGATCGGCCGCCGTTGGCCGATGCCTGCATGACGCAAGGCGTATGCCAGCACTGTGCGGTGCAGCATTTCGGGGAGTGTTGTACCGGAACGGGGCGGAATGGACGAGGTCGGTGCGTACGTGACGCGGTCTGGACACGTTCACCGCAGTCCCGCGGCAATGGATCAGCGAAGCGGGAATGCGGCGTGGTGCCACGAACGTGCAGCGCACCAGCCGCGTGCGGCGTTGCACCGCAACGGCCGGCGCCGGGCGTTCAGCCCCGACGTGCAGCCCCCGACGTTCAGCCCATCACGTCGATCACGCGCTGGGCGGCATCGACCAGCTTCAGCCCGCGTTCCATCGCCATGCTGCGCAGGCGCTTGTAGGCGTCTTCCTCGCTGAGCCCGCGCGCCTGCATCAGCAGGCCCTTGGCGCGCTCCACCACCTTGCGCTCGGCCAGCTTCAGCCGCGTGGCGTCGAGTTCGGCGCGCAGCTGCTGGTCCAGCTCGAAGCGTGCATAGGCGACGTCGAGCACGGTCTTGACCCGGTCCGCGCGCAGGCCGTCGACGATATAGGCGGTAATGCCCGCGCTCAGCGCGGCCTTGATGCGCTGGCTGTCGTCGTTGTCGGTGAACAGCACGATCGGGCGCGGTGCATGCTGGGTCGAGACGCATACGTGCTCGATGGTGTCGCGCGCGGCGGACTCGGACGCGATGATCAGCATGTCGGGCTGGCTGGCGGTGATCACGTCGGGCAGCCGCAGGTCGGCGTCGACGATCTGGATCTCGGTGAAGCCCGCGTTCACCAGCCCGCTGCGGATGGTTTCGACGTTCAGGGGATCGGCGTCGAGCGGGTCGCGCACGAGCAGGATGCGCAGCACCCGGCTGGTGGGGGCCGCGGCTGCCGGGGTGGTCGTGGGGGGCGGATGGCGTCGTGTCATGGCTGGCTCTGTTGCAGTGCGCCATGCAAGATTCGCGCCGGCAGCGCCAGGGATGGCGCCCCAGTCCGGTGCGGCGGCGCTGCGAGCGTGCCTGGATTCATTGTATGCGGCCGTACGCAGGCCCCGGCCCGCGGTGTATCCTGTTGCCCTGCTGCGCCCGGCACCGGGCCCTGTCGCAGCCCCGATCAGAACTATCTGGAGAGATGCATGACCGAATTCGTGTTCGCCCCGCCCGCGCCCGTCGGCGTGCCTGTGCGCGGCAGCCACGCCAGCTTTCCGGTCCGGCGCGTGTACTGCGTCGGCCGCAACTATGCCGCCCATGCCCGGGAAATGGGTTCGGACCCCGACCGCGAGCCGCCGTTCTTCTTCTGCAAGCCGTCCGATGCGGTCAGCTACGTCGCCGACGGCGCCGAAGGCGCCTTCCCGTACCCGCCGGGCACCAGCAACTGCCACTATGAAGTGGAGCTGGTGGTGGCGATCGGCAAGGGCGGCCGCGACATCCCGGTCGAGCAGGCTGCCGGCCACGTGTTCGGCTATGCCGTGGGCCTGGACATGACCCGCCGCGACCTGCAGAACGAATCGAAGAAGACCGGGCGCCCGTGGGAGACCGGCAAGGCCTTCGACCGCTCCGCGCCGATCGGCCCGATCGTGCCGGTCGCGGCCATCGGCCATCCGGAGAAGGGCGAGGTCGCGCTGTCGGTCAACGGCGTCGAAAAGCAGCGCGGCGATCTCTCGGACCTGATCTGGTCGGTGCCGGAGATGGTGTCGTACCTGTCGAAACTGTTCGAGCTGCAGCCCGGCGACCTGATCTTCAGCGGCACGCCCGAGGGCGTGGGGCCGGTGGTCAAGGGCGATGTCATGCAGTGCCACGTCGGCGGCGTGGGCGATCTCACCATCAAGGTAGTCTGAACCGATGCTCAAGCTTTACAGCTATTTCCGCAGTTCGGCCTCGTTCCGCGTGCGTATCGCGCTGGAACTGAAGGGCCTGTCCTATGACTACGTGCCGGTGCACCTGCTCAAGGAAGGCGGCCAGCAGCTCAAGCCGGAGTTCCGCGCGGTGAACCCCGACGGCCTGGTGCCGGCGCTGGTCGATGGCGAGCACGTGCTGCAGCAATCGCTGGCCATCGTCGAGTACCTGGACGAGGTCCATCCCGAGCCGAAGCTGCTGCCCGGCACGGCGCTGGACCGCGCCTATGTGCGCGGCCTGGCGCAGGAGATCGCCTGCGAGATCCATCCGCTGAACAACCTGCGCGTGCTGAAGTACCTGAAGCACACGGTGGGCGTGACCGACGAGGTCAAGGATGCCTGGTACCGCCACTGGATCGAGCTCGGCTTCGCCTCGCTGCAAGCCAACCTGGAGCGCAGCGGCAAGGCCGGGCGTTTCTGCTTTGGCGACACGCCCACGCTGGCCGACCTGTGCCTGGTGCCGCAGGTGTTCAACGCGCAGCGCTTCCATATCGACGTGGCGCGCTATCCGTTGATCGCGAAGATCTATGAAGCGTGCATGGCGCTGCCGGCATTCCAGAAGGCGGAGCCGAAGTCGCAGCCCGACGCGGAATAGTATTTCGCGCCCTGCAAGCAAAAACGCCCCGGAACTGCCGGGGCGTTTTGTCTTGCAGGAGGCGGGATTTAACCCAGCAGTGCCTCGGCGAACTCCTCCGCCTTGAACGGCTGCAGGTCTTCCACCTTCTCGCCGACGCCGATGAAGTAGACCGGCACCGGGCGCTGGCGCGCGATCGCCGCCAGGATGCCGCCCTTGGCGGTGCCGTCGAGCTTGGTCACGATCAGCCCGGTAAGGCCCAGCGCGTCGTCGAAGGCGCGGGTTTGCTGCAGGGCGTTCTGGCCGGTATTGGCGTCGATCACCAGCAGCACCTCGTGCGGCGCGCTCGGCATGGCCTTGCTGATCACGCGCTTGACCTTCTTCAGCTCTTCCATCAGGTGCAGCTGCGTCGGCAGACGCCCGGCGGTGTCGGCCATGACGATGTCGATGCCGCGCGCCTTGGCGGCGTTGACGGCGTCGAAGATCACCGCCGCGGGGTCGCCGCTTTCCTGCGCCACCACGGTGACGTTGTTGCGTTCGCCCCAGATCGCCAGCTGCTCGCGCGCGGCGGCGCGGAAGGTGTCGCCGGCGGCCAGCAGCACCTTCTGGTCATAGCGCTGGAAGTGCTTGCACAGCTTGCCGATGCTGGTGGTCTTGCCGGCGCCGTTGACGCCCGCGATCATCATCACCAGCGGCTGCTCGCGGCCCAGCGCCATGGTCTTTTCGAGCGGGCGCAGCAGCTGCGTCAGCAGCTCGCGCAGCGCCGCCTTGACGCCCTCGGCGGTTTCGATGCGCTCGGACCTGACGCGCTTGCGCAGCTCGCCCAGCAGGTATTCGGTGGCCTCGACGCCGGCGTCGGCCATCAGCAGCGCGGTTTCCAGTTCCTCGAACAGGTCCTCGTCGACCTTGACGCCGACGAACAGCGTGCCGAGGTTGCGGCTGGTCTTGGACAGGCCGGTGCGCAGGCGCTGCATCCAGCCCTGCCTGGCTTCCGCGCTGGGGGCGGGCGGCGGCACCAGTTCCAGCGCCTCGGCTGCCACCGGCGCCGGCGCGGGCGGAGGCACTTGTGCCGGCACAGGGACGGGCACGGGAACCGGCACGGGCGCAGGGGCGGGCGAGGGCGTCGGCGTCGGGGACGGGGACGGGGACGGGGACGGTGCCGGGGCAGGCGCGGGCACCTCGGGCGCGGGGGCCGGGGCTGGCGCGGGCGCCTCGACGGGGGCCTCTACTGGCGCCTCCACTGGCGCCTCGACGGGCGCCGGCTCGGCCTTGCGCTTCTTCCAGAAACTAAACATTGGGGAACGGGGTCAATACCGGGGCCGAAACCCTGGCGGCAGCCACTGCCGCAAGCAACCGGTGATTAATCAATGGGTTACGCAGGCCTCGCGATGGCTGGGGAGAAACCGTTGTGGTCCCGGCCGGCGATTGCGTATAGTTCGCTACATGAGTTCACTACATGGCAGATTCGCGCGCAGCGTCGCGCACGCGAATCGATCGGCAAAATTTTAGCAGACGGGGTCGCATGAACCATTGCGCTGTCATGACCGCAACGGGCGCACCGGGCGCACCGGGCCGCAACGCCACCGCCCAAACGCGCAGCCAACGCCACGCACCGCCCTTGCAGGCGCCATCCGCCCGCGCCGCGCGACTGGCGCGGCGTGTCATTCCCACGCTGCTGCTGGCGCTGCTGCCGTGGTCGCTGCCCGCGGCGGCGCAGGGCGTGGTGGCCTCGCCGATGCCGGGTGCGCAGACCGCCCCCGCTGGCGCTACCGCCCACGGCACGACCGAATACCGCCTGTCCAACGGCCTGCGGCTGATCGTCAAGGAAGACCACCGCGCCCCGACGGTGGCGCACCAGGTCTGGTACCGCGTGGGCGGCATCGACGAGGTCAGCGGCACCACCGGCGTGGCCCACATGCTGGAACACATGATGTTCAAGGGCACGCCCAAGGTCGGCGTGGGCGAGTTCTCGAAGCAGGTGGCGGCCCTGGGCGGGCGCGAGAACGCCATGACCAACCGCGACTTCACCATGTACTACCAGCAGATCGGCAAGCAATACCTGCCGAAGATGATGGAGCTGGAAGCCGACCGCATGTCCAATCTCGTCATCACCAAGGACGAGTTCGAGCGCGAGATGAAGGTGGTGATGGAAGAACGCCGCCTGCGCACCGACGACTCCGCGCGCGGCACGGTCTATGAGCAGCTGCTGGCCACGGTCTACACCGCTGCCGCCTACCGCCACCCGGTGATCGGCTGGATGGACGACCTGGTCAACATGCGCGTCGACGACGTCAAGGACTGGTATCGCCACTGGTATGTGCCGAACAACGCCACGGTGATCGTCACCGGCGACGTCAGGGCCGACGAAGTGCGCGCGCTGGCCGAACGCTACTACGGCAAGCTCAAGCCGCGCGCGCTGCCGGCGCGCAAGGACCAGGAAGAGCCGGCGCAGAAGGGCATCAAGCGCATCTGGGTCAAGGCGCCCGCCGAGAACCAGTACATGGTGATGGCCTACAAGGTGCCGCGCCTGCGCGACGTCGAGAAAGACGTCGACCCCTATGCGCTCGAGGTGCTGGCGGCCGTGCTCAACGGCTACGACAACGCGCGCCTGACCCGCGAACTGGTGCGCGAGCAGCGCCTGGCCGACGACGTCAATGTCGGCTATGACAGCATCAACCGCGGCGAGTCGCTGTTCGTGCTCGACGGCACGCCGGCGGCGGGCCACAACACCGACGAGATCGAGCGCGCCCTGCGCACGGAGATCCAGCGCATCGCCCGCGAAGGCGTGTCGCCGGAAGAGCTCAAGCGCGTCAAGGCGCAGGTGGTGGCCGGCCAGATCTACAAGCGCGATTCGGTATTCGGGCAGGGCATGGAGATCGGCGTGTCCGAGATCTCGGAGATTTCCTGGCGCCAGATCGACCGCATGCTCGACAAGATCAAGGCTGTCACGCCGGCGCAGGTACAGGCTGTCGCCGCGAAGTATTTCAACGACGACAACCTGACCGTGGCCACCCTGGTGCCGCAGCCAATCGATCCTAACAAGCCCAAGTCCCAGGCCCCGTCGGGCCTGCGCCACTGAGAACAAGGCGATGACCCAGTCCGTCACTTCCGCGCCGCGCCCGCTGCGCAAACTGGCCGGCGCCGCGTTGGGCGCCGTGGTGCTGCTGGCCGCGCAGCTGGCGCAGGCGGCGATCCCGATCGAACACTGGACCGCGTCCACCGGCGCCCGCGTGTTCTTCGTGCACAGCCCGTCGATCCCGATGCTCGATATCAATATCGACTTCGATGCCGGCAGCCGCTATGACCCGCAAGGCAAGGCCGGGCTGGCCACGCTGACCGCGGCCCTGCTCGACAAGGGCGCCGCCGCGCAGGACGGCCAGCCGGCGCGCGACGAGGCCAGGATTGCCGATGCCTTTGCCGATACCGGGGCCGCCTTCGGCGGCGCGGCCGGCGGCGACCGCGGCGGCATCGGGCTGCGTACCCTGACCGCGCAGCCGGAGCTGGACCAGTCGGTCGCGCTGGCGGCGCAGCTGATCAAGGCGCCGACCTATCCCGATGCCGTGGTCGGGCGCGAGAAGCAGCGCCTGATCACCGCCATCCGCGAAGCCGACACCAAGCCGGGCGTGATCGCCGACAAGGCGCTGGCCCGGGCCATGTATCCCGACCATCCCTACGGCGTCGCCGCGACCCCCGAGAGCGTGGCGTCGATCACGCGCGACGACATCGTCGGTTTCTGGCGCGACAACTACGGCGCGCAGCGCGCGGTGGTGACGCTGATCGGCGCGGTCGACCGCAAGCAGGCCGAGGCCATCGCCGAGCAGTTGACGCGCGGGCTGCCGCCCGGCCGCGCCGCCCCGGCGCTGCCGCAGGTGAAACTGAAGATCGCGCCCAGCGAGCAGCGCCTGCCGCACCCGGCGCAGCAGTCCAGCGTGGCGCTGGGCCAGCCGGCGATCGCGCGCGGTGACCCTGACTATTTCGCGCTGCTGGTGGGCAACTACGTGCTCGGTGGCGGCGGCTTCAGCTCGCGCCTGACCGACGAAGTGCGCGAGAAGCGCGGCCTGACCTACGGCGTGGACAGCTATTTCGCGCCGTCCAAGCAGCCGGGGCCGTTCGGCATCAGCCTGCAGACCAAGAAGGCGCAGACCGACGAGGCGCTGGCGCTGGTGCGCCAGGTGCTGACGCGCTTTGTCGCCGAAGGCCCGAGCGAGAAGGAACTGCGCGCGGCCAAGGACAACCTGGTCAACGGCTTCCCGCTGCGCATCGACAACAACCGCAAGCTGCTGACCAACGTGGCCAATATCGGCTGGTACGGGCTGCCGCTCGATTACCTCGATACCTGGACCGCGCAGATCGGCAAGGTCACGCGCGAACAGGTACGGGCGGCGTTCCAGCGCCATGTGCACCCGGACAATATGGCCACGGTGATCGTTGGCGGGCCGGTGGGCGCCGCGCCCACGGCTTCGCGGCAGTGATGCTGGCGGTTACGGTGAGGGTGACGGCGGCATCGCCCGCGGCGGAGCCCGCCGCAGGCTCTACAATCACGGCATGAATTCGCGTTCCCGCTTGCCCTCGCCCGCGCCTCGCGGGCGATCTCCCGTCTCTCCCGTGCCGCGCCAGGCACCCGCGCAGGTCCGCATCATCGGCGGACGCTGGAAGCGCACGCTGCTGCCGGTGCCTGACGCCCAGGGCCTGCGGCCCACCCCCGACCGCGTGCGCGAGACCCTCTTCAACTGGCTGGGCCAGGACCTGTCCGGGCTGGAATGCCTGGACCTGTTCGCCGGCTCCGGCGCGCTCGGCTTCGAGGCCGCCTCGCGCGGCGCGGCCGTGGTGACGCTGATCGAGTCCAATGCGCGCGTGGCCAGGCAATTGCGCGACAACGTGACCCGGCTCGATGCCGGACAGGTGCGCGTGCTGCAAGGCGACGCCTTCGCCATTGCCGCGCAGCTGCCGGATGCCAGCTTCGACGTGGTGTTCCTGGATCCGCCGTTCGCGGAAGACTGGATCGGCCCGTCGCTGGCGCACGCGGCGCGGCTGTCGCGGCCGGGCGGGGCGGTCTATGTCGAGACCGACCACCCGCTGACCGGCGCCGATGCGCCGGTGCCGGCCTCGCTCGAGATCGTGCGGCATGCGCGCGCCGGAGCGGTGCATTTCCACCTGCTGCAGCACCGCGTGCCGGGCAACGGCGCCGGCTGATCCGCAGATCGGTGGCGCGGCGGTTCCGGAACGGGGAAGGGCCCCTTCCTGATTGCCGAACCGGTTCTTGGGTGCACTGCCGCAAAACGGTGCCTCCGGCGACTTCCAAGCGGGGCATTTAGGGTTACACTACGCCGCTGTCACAACGCTCGCGACGCAGCACCCACGCCGGCCCGGCCGGCGCAAGAGGCGGCCCTTCCACGGCCGGCAGCGGGCAGATCAAGGAGGAAGTATGGTCAGCGCGGTCTATCCCGGCACCTTCGATCCAATGACCCGGGGACACGAGGATCTAGTCCGCCGTGCGTCGAATATCTTCGACGAACTGGTGGTCGGCGTGGCGCACAGCCCCAACAAGCGCCCGTTCTTTTCGCTCGAAGAGCGCATCAGCATTGCCCGCGAAGTGCTCGGGCACTATCCCAACGTGCGGGTCGAGGGCTTTTCCGGACTGCTCAAGGATTTCGTGCGCAAGAACAATGCACGCGTGATCGTGCGTGGTCTGCGCGCGGTGTCCGACTTCGAGTACGAGTTCCAGATGGCCGGCATGAACCGCTACCTGCTGCCCGACGTGGAGACCATGTTCCTGACCCCGTCCGATCAGTACCAGTTCATCTCGGGCACCTTCGTGCGCGAGATCGCGGTGCTGGGCGGCGACGTCAGCAAGTTCGTGTTCCCGTCGGTGGAACGCTGGCTGCAAGAGAAAATCGCCAAACCGGAATAAAATACGGCTTCAGACACGTCAGACCGCGGCCAGTCGGGCGCGGGCGTGTCCGCAGGAAGGAAACACCATGGCGCTGATGATCACCGACGACTGCATCAACTGCGACGTTTGTGAACCCGAGTGCCCGAACGAAGCCATTTCGATGGGGCCCGAGATCTATGAAATCGACCCCAACAAGTGCACCGAGTGCGTCGGGCACTTCGACGAGCCGCAATGCCAGCAGGTCTGCCCCGTCGCATGCATTCCCAAGGACCCCAACCGCGTCGAGACCCATGAGGTCTTGCTGCAGCGGTACCGGCTGCTGACGGCGGCCCGGCACGCGGCCTGACACCGGCCAGGCCTGGCCAAAGCTCGTTATCCCGGCTTCTGCCGCGCAAAAAAAGCCCCCGACACCGCAAGGTGACGGGGGCTTAACCTTTCCCCAATTACTACGGTTACTGCCTACTGCACTGGTCAGGCACCGATCGGCTTGCCGTCGGCACGGCGCACCACGATGGTCGACGAGCGCGGCGGCTTGGCCGCGTCCGGCCACTTGCCATTCGGGTGCTGGATGTTGATGAAGCAGGTGGTCAGGTCCGGCGTGTAGGCGATGCCGGTGATCTCGCAACCGGTCGGGCCCGCCAGGAAGCGCTTCGACTGGCCCGTCGGCGAGATGTAGTACATGCTGTTGTTGCCGAAGGTGCCGGTGTAGGTGGCGCTGGTGCTCGAATCGGTCTGCACCCACAGGCGGCCCTTGGGATCGACGCGCAGGCCGTCCGGGCTGGAGAAGGTGTCGCCGTTGATGTTGCCCTTCAGGTTGTCCGTGGCCAGCGACGGGTCGCCGGCCTGCAGCAGGATGCTCCAGGTGAAGGTCGTGGCCAGCGGCGAATTGCCGGCTTCATTCCACTTGACGATATGGCCGTGCAGGTTGTTCTTGCGCGGGTTGGCGGCGTCGGTCTGCTGGCGGCCGCTGTTGTTCGTCAGCGTGCAGTAGAGCGTGTTGTCCAGTGCCGCGGTGATCCACTCGGGGCGGTCCATCAGCGTGCCGCCAGCCACGCGCGCGGCCGACTTGGTGTTGATCAGCACGTCTGCCTGGGTGGCGAAGTCGACCGTGGTCGGTGCCGGCGTTACCGCCGACTGGGTCCAGTTGCCCGGGTCCGAGGCACCGACGGTCAGGCCGTTCTTGCCCTGCGACAGTTCGATCCACTGGCCGCTGCCGTCGGCGTTAAACTTCGCCACGTACAGCGTGCCGGTGTCCAGCAGGTTGGCGTTGGCGGCGCGGTTGTTCGGATCGAACGCCTTGCTCGGCACGAACTTGTAGATGCAGCCCGGGGTGCCGTCGTCGCCCATGTAGAAGGCCACGTTGTTGTTGGCGTCGGTGATGTAGGCGACGTTCTCGTGGTCGAAGCGGCCCATCGCGGTGCGCTTGGCCGGCGCGCCCAGCGTGCCGTACGGGTCGATCTCCACCACCCAGCCGTAGCCGTTGTCGGCCTGGGTCGGGTCGATGTAGTTGTCGGTGCTTTCCTCGCAGGTCAGGTAGGTGCCCCACGGAGTGTGGCCGCTCGAGCAGTTGTTGAGCATGCCGACCACGGTTGCGCCGACCACCGGCGCGGCGGGGCCGCCGACGCGGTACAGCGTGTTGCCGGTGTAGCGCTTGTTGTAGATCGAGTCGCGCTTGACCTGCCACTTGCCGCTGGCGGCCAGTTCCACTTCGATCACGGAAATACCGACCGCCGACAGGGCGATGCGTTTCTGCTCCGGGCTCGCGGTGGCGGCATCGTAGGCGGTCGGGAACAGGATGCTGTAGTCCGGCAGCTCGTGGTTGATCGCCAGCAGGCCGCCCTTGAGCGGATCGACGCCCGGCAGCGCGAAGTAGTGCATGCCGTCGTGGTTGCCGCCGGCCTGGCGCTCGGTCTCGGCCGACGACTGGAAAGCGCCGGCATAGCCGGTGGCGCCGGCTTCGACCGGGTCGCCGGCGGAGAACAGCACGTCGACGCTGTAGCCGCTGGGCACCACCACGGTGTCGGCGGTGGACTTGGCGATCGGCTCGAAGGTGACCTCGTAGCTCGGCGTGGCCGGTGCCGGGGCCGGAGCGGGTGCCGGGGCAGGGGCCGGTGCGGGCGCCGGAGCCGGAGCGGGATCGTCATCGCCGCCGCAGGCGGCCAGCAGGCCGCTGCCGAATGCCGACACCAGCGACAGGCCCAGGCCGCCGCGCAGCACCCGGCGGCGGGCCGGGTTGGCGGCGACGATGTCCTCGAGCATCTGGCCGGGCACGTCAACGTCGGGCTTGGCGGCGCGGCTTGCGGCGCGCGCTTCGTCGGTCAGGTACGACATGGGCTTTCCTCCTGTGGGATGTCATGCGCATCGGCAACCATGCGATACCGACGCGATTGGAAACCCCGCAATGTAGGTGGTGCCCATGGCACTTTGATGACACTATGTCTGCAACTGCAGACCGGTGCGGCCAAACGACGACGGGCCGCGATTGGGGCCCGTTTTCATGCTGCTGTCGCAGAAATATGCTGGCTGGGGTGCGGCGCTCAGCGCGCGGTATGCAGCTGCGCCATGGCGCGCTCGGCATCGCCGCGCGCCAGCAGGCCGAGCGGCTCGATGCAGCGGTCGATCGCGCCATCGATGGCTTCCTGCTCCTCGCGCCGCGGTGGCTTGAGCACGAAGTTGACCACGTCCTCGCGGCCCGCGCCGGCACCGCCGGGCGCATTGCGCGGATGGCCCACGCCCAGGCGCAGGCGCCAGTAGTCCTGCGTGCCCAGATGGGCCGAGATGTCCTTCAGGCCGTTGTGGCCGCCCGCGCCGCCGCCGCGCTTGAGCTTGGCGGCACCGGCGGGCAGGTCCATCTCGTCATGCACGACCACGATCTCGCCGGGCAGGATCTTGTAGAAGCGCGCCAGCGACACCACCGCCAGGCCGGAGCGGTTCATGAAGGTCGACGGCTTGAGCAGCCAGACCTCCTGGTCCCAGAGCCGTGCGCGCGCGGCCAGCCCATGGAAGCGGCCCTCCACGCGCAGCGTGGCGCCGCCCATGCGGGCCAGCTGGTCCACCAGCCAGAAGCCGGCGTTGTGTCGGGTGGCCTCGTACTCCGCACCGGGATTGCCGAGGCCGACGATAAGCTTGATCATGCGTGTGACTGTGTCGTTGGCGCGCGGGACTGCGCCACAGGCGCCAAGGATACCGAAAAACCGGCAGTCCGCTGCCGGGCGAAAAAAAACCGCCGCAAGAGCGGCGGTTTCTTCGTGGCGCGGCCCGCGGGCCGCCACCGGTGCGGCAGCTCAGGCAGCCGCTCAGGCAGCCGGGGTTTCGCCAGCGGCTTCGCCGCCTTCGGCTGCTTCCGACACGGCACCAGCCGGTTGCGAGATGCTGGCAATGGCCGGGTTGTCGTCACCGTGGGTGATCACGGTCAAGCCCTTCGGCAGCTTCAGGTCGGACAGGTGCAGGGTCTGGCCCAGTTCCATCGCGCCGACGTCCACTTCGATGAACTCGGGCAGGTCGGCCGGCAGGCACGACACTTCCAGGTCGTTGACGATGTGGTTGACCAGGCCGTGGCCCAGCTTCACGCCAGGAGCGGTTTCCTGGTTCATGAAGTGCAGCGGCACCTTGACGTGGATCTTGTCGTTGGCCGACACGCGCTGGAAATCGACGTGCAGCACCAGCGGCTTGAACGGGTGCATCTGGAATGCGCGCAGCAGCGCCTTTTCCGACTTGCCAGCGACTTCCAGGTCGAGGATCGACGAGTGGAACGCTTCCTTCTTCAGGGCGTGCCACAGGGCGTTGTGATCCAGTTCGATCATCTTCGGCTCGGCGGCGCCGCCGTAGATGATGCCGGGGGTCTTGCCCGAATTGCGCAGGCGGCGGCTCGCACCCGTTCCCTGTACGCTACGCTCGAAAGCGACAACTTTCATGATGACTCCAAAAGTAAGAAGGCTGTCCGCGACCAGACAGCCTCGTTGCGGCGCAAAGGCAAAAATATGCGCCGATCAAATCACGTTGATCACCAGACAACGATGATCAACGCAGTAAAGCCTTAAATTCTATCAGGAACCCGCGAACAGCGACATGATCGAGTCGCCCTTGACGATGCGGGTGAAGGTCTCGGCCAGCAGCGGGGCGGTCGAGAGCTGACGGATCTTGGTGCACTTGGCCGCTTCTTCGGACAGCGGGATGGTGTCGCACACCACCACTTCGTCCAGCGCCGAATCCGCGATGCGGGCCGCCGCGCCGCCCGACAGCACGGGGTGCGTGCAGTAGGCGAAGACCTTCAGCGCGCCGCGCTCCTTCAGCACCTGGGCGGCCTTGCACAGCGTGCCGCCGGTGTCGATCATGTCGTCCATGATGACGCAGTTGCGCCCTTCGACTTCACCGATGATGTTCATCACCTCGGCCACGTTGGCCTTGGGACGACGCTTGTCGATGATGGCCAGGTCGCAGTTCAGTTCCTTGGCCAGCGCGCGGGCACGGACCACGCCGCCAACGTCCGGCGAGACCACCAGCAGGTCGCCGTAGTTCTTCTCGCGCAGGTCGCCCAGCAGTACCGGCGAAGCGTAGATGTTGTCGACCGGGATATCGAAGAAGCCCTGGATCTGGTCGGCGTGCAGGTCCATCGTCAGCACGCGCTCGACGCCGGCGACTTCCAGCATGTTGGCCACGACCTTGGCCGAGATGGCCACGCGCGCCGAACGCGGGCGGCGGTCCTGGCGGGCATAGCCGAAATAGGGCATGGCGGCGGTGATGCTGCGTGCCGAGGCGCGCTTGAGCGCGTCGACCATCACCATCAGTTCCATCAGGTTGTCGTTGGTCGGCGCGCAGGTGGACTGCAGCACGATGACGTGCTTGCCGCGAACGTTTTCCTGGATCTCGACCTGGACTTCACCGTCGGAGAAACGGCCAACCTGGGCCTTGCCCAGCGGAATGCCGAGGTGCTGTACGACAGCCTCCGCGAGTTTGGGGTTGGCGTTGCCGGTAAATACCATCAAGCCTTCGCTGCTCATTCGGGGCACCTGTCTTGCTGCTGGGGGAGCTTGGTGTCACCGGCGAAGCCGGTGACTTGGAGATATCGTGTTCCGTTAGGACACTATAGGAAGTAATGGCAGGGGAAGAAGGATTCGAACCTTCGAATGCCGGAATCAAAATCCGGTGCCTTGACCAACTTGGCGACTCCCCTACACAACCGGGCCGTTCTCGTGGTACCAACCTGCCGTACCGCGCCGAACGAAAACTTGCTATGCGAACGTCGCGAGCGGGTGATGTGCCAGACTTCTCACACACCTGCCATCCCATTCGGGTGGCAACCGTTCCAACACCTGCTGTGCTGTCGTCGCGTCGGGAAAACGCGCAAACACGCAGGCTCCGGAGCCGGTCATCCGGGCATGCTGATTGTGTTGCTTCAGCCATGCCAGGGCTCGGGCGACTTCGCCGAACTTCGCTGTTGCTATCGGCTCCAGGTCGTTGCGACCGAAATCGAATTTGTTTGTGCGAGCAGCGAAGACCGCAATTATGGAGATCGGTGTATTCCTTGTCAAGCACGCGTCCGAAAAAATTTCAGCGGTGGGCACGTGCTGCTTGGGGTGGATGATGACGAACCAGCTGTCGGGCAATTCGACCGGCGTGAGCTCCTCGCCGATGCCCTGCGCAAAGGCGTTTTGCCCGAGCACGAACACCGGCACATCGGCGCCCAGCGTCAACCCGATCCGCATCAGCTCGGCGCGCGTCAGTCCCAGGCCCCACAGGTGGTTCAGCGCCAGCAGCGTGGTGGCGGCGTCGGAAGAGCCGCCGCCGATGCCGCCGCCCATCGGCAGCACCTTGTCGATGGCGATGTCGGCGCCGAAGGGGGTGCCGGTGGCGGCCTGGAGCGCGCGCGCGGCGCGCACCACCAGGTCGGTATCGGCCGGCACGCCGGGCACCTCGGTGACGCGCGCGACCACGCCGTCGTCGCGGCGGCGGAAATGCAGCGTGTCGCACCAGTCGACCAGCTGGAACACGGTCTGCAGCATGTGGTAGCCGTCGTCGCGGCGGCCGGTCACGTGCAGGAACAGGTTCAGCTTGGCCGGCGCGGGGCAGTCGCGCAGTTCGGGCGGGGGCAGGGGATGGCTGCGTGGCATGGTGCGGTGAAGGGGGCCGTGGTTGCGGCGGTTATGGCGTCCGTTATGGCGTCCGTTATGGTGTCTGGGGATCGATCACGAGCCGCACCGAGAGCGGATTGCTGTCGGTGTCGCGGGCCAGGTCGATGCGACGTGGCACCTGGGTGGCGGCGGTTCCGGCGGCGGGCGTCTCCTGCCAGGCGACATAGCGCACGGTCCAGCCGTTCTGCGCCAGCGTCGCCAGCCGGCCCTGCTCGTCGCGCGTGGCGCGCGCCGGGGTGCCCCGGGAGGGACGCCCGTGCAGCCAGTCGCGCATGCCGGCCACCGGCAGCGCGAAGCCCAGCGCCTCCTCCATCAGGGTATCGACCTCGGGTGCGTTGCGCGGCGGCTGGTTGGGCAGGTCGAGCGTGGCGCCCGACGGCGTGGCGGTGACCACGGCCAGGGTCTGGCCCAGCGGCGAGACCAGGTCGAGCCGTACGTTGCGGCCCTGCTCCTCCCAGCGGAAGCTGCCCTGCACGCCCTCGTCGCGGCCATAGCGCACGTAGTTGGCGGAAAAGCGGCCGGTGTACTGCTGGCTGGCGACGTCCTGGTCGACATCAAAGCTGCGCGACGGCGCCACGCTGGCGCACGCCTGCAGCAGCAGGGGCGCGCCAAGCCAAAGCAGCGCCAGGCGTCGGGATCGGTTCATGGGCATGGTCGTGAGGACGGCGGCGCGGCAGCCGCCGGGCTGACGGGAATCCGTCGCCGCGGACCGGCGTGCCGGCCACGGCGCGCGGGCTTACCTGGACGGCTGCACGTCGACCTTGTAGCGGCGCAGCGTGTCGATCAGGGTCTCGTTCTCGGGGTCGATGCGCACGGCCTCGGTCCACGTCTTGCGGGCTTCGTCGTGCTCGCCGAGCTGCCACAGCACCTCGCCGAGGTGCGCGCCGATTTCCGCCTCGGGGGCCTTGGCATACGCGTTGCGCAGCAGCGCGGCCGCGGGTTGCAGGTCGCCCATGCGGAATTTGACCCAGGCCAGGCTGTCCATGATGTACGGATCGTCCGGCCCCAGCTCGGAGGCACGCTCCAGCAGCTTGAGCGCCTCGGGCAGGCGCTCGTTGCGGTCCGCCAGCGAATAGCCGAGGGCGTTGTAGCCCTGCTTCTGCTGCGGCTGCAGCGCAATCACGCGGCGCAGGCCGGTTTCCATGCTGGCGTAGCGCTTCTGGCGCTCGTCGAGCATGGCCAGCTCGTAGATCCAGTCGGCGTTGTCGGGCTCCGCCGCGATGCGGTCGTTCAGCGCCTTGCGGGCACGGTCGTAGGCCTTGCTCTCCATCAGCGTGGCCACTTCGGCCTGGCGGATGGCGGTCACGCGCTGCGAGCGCTGGCCGGGGTCGGGGATGTCCTCGGCGTCGCTGAGCATCTCGCCGAACAGCGCCTGGGCGTCGTCGAGCTTGCCCATGCGCGCCAGCAGCTGGGCGCGCTTGGCAGTGGCCGCCGGTGCCAGGCGGATGTCCTCGATGCGATCGAGCCAGCGGATCGCGCCCGCGTAGTCCTTGCGTTCCTCGGCGATCTGCGCCAGGTACTGGTAGGCGATATCGGGATTCGCGCTGGGCTGTTTTTCGACCAGTTGCAGGTATTCCTGCAGGTACTGCTCGGCCTCGCCGAAGTTCTTCGCCTGCAGGCTGGTCAGGCCCAGCGCCAGCGGCACGCGCGGGTCGGCGGGAGCCACCTTGCGCAGCGTCTCGAATTCCTGTCGGGCCGCCGGCATGTCGTTCTTCAGCAGGTACAGCCGCGCCAGCGTGATATGGCCGTTGACCGATTCGGGCGATTTTTCCAGGAAGCGCTTGAGCACCGCCACGGCTTCGTCGGGCTGCTTCTCGGCGCGCAGCTCGGCCGACATCAGCGCGGCCGCTTCATAGTTGGGCCGCAGCCGCAGGGCCTGGTCGAGCGCGGCCAGTGCGCCCGGCTCGTCGCCGGCGACTTCGCGCGCGCGCGCCAGCGCCAGCTGGGTTTCGGGCAGCTTGGTTTCGTTGCGGGTCAGCTCCTGCAGCAGCGTGGCCGCGCCGGCCGGATCGCTGGTGCGCGACAGCTGCTGCTGCAGCTGCAGGATGGCATCGCCGCGCTGGCTGGCCGGCACCGCAGCCAGTTGCTGCTGCAGCAGCGGGCGGGCGTCGTCCCAGCGGCCGTTGAGCACCAGCAGCGTCGACAGCACTTGGCTGGCCGCGGGCGAGGTCGGGGTGATTTCCTTCCACAGGCGCGCGGCGTCAAGCGCCTGCTGCGGGATGCGCGCGTTGAAGGCGATCTCGGTGGCGCGCTGGGCGAAGCGCGGGTCGCGGGTCTGGCGCGCCAGTTCCACGTAGGTGCGGTAGGCCGGGCCCACCAGGCCGCGCTGGATGGAAATCTCGGCGGCCAGCACCATATAGACGATATCGTCGGTCAGCTCCAGCGACGGCAGTGCCGGCCGCGCCGGCCTGGCCGCCGCCGGGGCATCCGCCGCGGCCAGTTGCAGCATGGGCAGGGAACCTGCGCCGACCGGCGGCGCGGCGTGACTGGCGCCCGCCGCCGCTGCCAGCAGCGCGCTGGCGGCCAGTGCGCGCACATGGCGCCGCGGCGCCTGCCACCAGCGGGCCAGGGTGCCGGCACGGCGCGCCGTGCGCGAGCTGAGGCCCGGTGATGTGGTCAGGCCGCCGCCCGCGGTGGCTTGCAACGTGGAGTCCGGCATCAGGTCCGGCATCAGGTCCGACATGTATTGAGTACTCCGGCGCGCGCTGGCGAAGGATGGGGGAGATTGCGCATTGATAAGGGCATTGTAGCCTGCCGCTACAATGCGCTGCTTGGTGCCGCAGGCCGGCGCCAGCAGGCGTTGCAGGAGTTTTGAGCGGTAACCAACGGAGAGGTTCGATGCCTGAATTGCCCGAGGTCGAGGTGACCCGGCGCGGCTTGCTGCCGCATGTGGTGGGGCGGCGCATCGCCGCGGTCACGGTGCGCCACCGGGGCCTGCGCTGGCCGGTCGACCCCGAACTCGAGGCGCGCCTGGCCCAGCGCCTGGTGCGCCGCATCGAGCGCCGCGGCAAATACCTGATGCTGGAATGCGTCAGCGCTGACGCGGCGCAACCGGTTGGCTGGCTGCTGGTGCATCTCGGCATGACGGGCACGCTGAGGGTGCTGCCCGAGGCACCGCCGCCGGGCGTGCACGACCACTTCGACCTGGTGCTCGACGCCGGGCCCGGCGCAGTGTCGGCAGCAACTCCAGGCCAGCAGCCAAGCACCATCGTGCTGCGCTTCCGCGATCCGCGCCGCTTCGGCGCCATCCTCTGGACCACGCTGCCGGAGGCCGAACTGCCGTCGCATCCGTTGCTGAGCACCCTCGGCATCGAGCCGTTCGATCCCGCCTTCGATGGCGCCTGGCTGCACCGCCATACGCGCGGTCGCAGTGCCGCGATCAAGACCGTGCTGCTGTCCGGCGCGATCGTGGTCGGGGTGGGCAACATCTACGCGTCCGAGAGCCTGTTCCGTGCCGGCATCCACCCGACTACCCCGGCAGGGCGCCTGAGCCGCGCGCGTTGCGACCGGCTGGCGCAGGCGGTGCGGGACACCCTGGCGCAGGCGATCGAGCGCGGTGGCAGCACGCTGCGCGACTTCGTCGGCAGCGACGGCGCCAGCGGCTACTTCCAGCTCGATTGCTTTGTCTACGACCGCGCCGGCCTGCCATGCAAGGTGTGCGCCAAGCCGGTGCGCCAGATCGTGCAGGGCCAGCGTTCCACGTTCTATTGCACCAACTGCCAGCACTGACCGCCCGGCGGAGTGCTCAAGGGACCGCCCGCTGCCCGCGGGTCGATGGTTCGGCGCAACACTGGCGGGGTCACCGCGATCCAAGGGACGCGAATTCCACAAAAGCGCCGTGGAAACCTGTATCGTGTGCGCAGTCATAAAAAGTTACAAAATGGCCGGCCGCGTGTGAACGGCAGGGGTGCGGACCGGCATTGCGTGAACACGGGCATGCCGCGCACAGGGTGGCGGGCCCCGAGGCAAAACCAAGTCAGCGCAACAGGTTCATGACAACGCTCGCCCACCAATTCGAACAATACGGCGCCTGGAGAACCGGGGTCCTCCAGTCACTGGCCGAATTCCAGTCCTGGCTGCAGCAGCACGACCTGTACGATGCGCAGGCCGACGACCGCGTGCAGCGCATCCAGAGCGTGCTGCGCAGCGACCGCCTCAAGGTCGCCTTCATCGCCGAGTTCTCCCGCGGCAAGAGCGAGCTGATCAACGCCATCTTCTTTGCGGACTACGGGCGCCGCATCCTGCCGTCGTCGGCGGGGCGCACCACCATGTGCCCGACCGAGCTGCGCTACGACGAGGCCGAGCCGCCCAGCATCCGCCTGCTGCCGATCGAAACGCGCCTGCAGGACGCCTCCACCGCCGACTTTATCGAGGCCGGCACTTCGGCATCGCACTGGCATTCGGTGCCGCTGGACCCGTCGTCACCCGACGGCATGCTGGAGGCGTTCCAGCACGTGGTGCAGACCATGCGCGTGCCGCCCGAGCAGGCCGAGGCGCTGGGGCTGTACCACGAGAACGACCCCGATGCCGCCTATGCGGTCGATGCCGAGGGCATGGTCGAGATCTCGCGCTGGCGCCACGCCGTCATCAATTTCCCGCATCCGCTGCTGCGCCAGGGCCTGGTGATCCTCGACACGCCGGGCCTGAACGCGATCGGCACCGAGCCCGAGCTGACGCTGCGGCTGATCCCGGATGCGCACGTGGTGGTGTTCGTACTGGCCGCCGACGCAGGCGTGACCAAGAGCGACCTCGAGCTGTGGCGCAGCCATGTCGGCGCCGGGCACCGGCGCGGCTGCCTGGCGGTGCTCAACAAGATCGACGGGCTGTGGGATCCGCTGCGCCAGCCCGGCGAGATCGCGCAGGAAATCGCGCGGCAGGTGTCGACCACCGCGCAGGTGCTTGGCATCGAGCAATCGCGCGTGTATCCGGTGTCGGCGCAGAAGGGGCTGGTGGCCAAGGTCACGCACGACGACACCCTGCTGGCGCGCAGCGGCCTGCCGGAGTTCGAGCACGTGCTGTCGGACCAGTTGATTCCGCGCCGGCGCGAGATCGTCTCGGACCAGGTCTACCGGCTGGTGCAGGACATGGCGCGCGCCGCGCAGCAGCTGCTGCAGAGCCGCCGCCGCGATATCGTCGAGCAGCTGTTCGAGCTGCGCGGCCTGCGCGGCAAGAACCATGCGATGGTCAAGCACATGCTGATGCGGGTGCAAGGCGAGAAGGAAGAGTTCGAGCAGAGCATCAGCAAGTTCCAGGCGTTGCGCCTGGTCTTCGGCCGGCACAGCGCCGACATCATCAAGAGCCTGCAATTGCGCGACGTGCGCCGCACCATGCGCAGCGCGCGCGAGCAGATGAAGGAGCGCTACTTCTCGCGCGGCCTGCGCGAGGACATGGACGCATTGTTCGCGCAGCTGAGCGGACTGGTCAGCGATGCCGACAACAAGATCGGCCAGTTGCACCAGCTGATCGAAAGCATGTACCGGCGCTTCAACGCCGAGCACGGCTTCACGCTGCCCGCGCCGATGCAGTTCACCGCCGAGCGCTACCTGGCCGAGCTGCAGGAAACGCTGCGGCTGGTGCAGGCGCATTTCGGCACGGTCAACATGCTGACGCGGTCGCGCCCGCAACTGGTGCAAAGCGCGTTCAACACCATGGCCAGCCGCGTGCTGGACAATTTCCGCGGCCTCAACCGCGATATCGAGGTCTGGCTCAAGTCGGTGATGACGCCGCTGGAAGCGCAGGTGCGCGAACATCAGAAGCAGCTGCGCCGGCGTGTCGATTCGATCGAGCGCATCCATGAGGCCACCGACACGCTGGAAAGCCGCATCGCGCAGCTGGAGGAAGTGCTGAACGGGCTGGACGAACGCAGCGGACGGATCGAAGGGTTTGCCCAGCGGCTGATGCGGCCGGCGGCGGATGCGGACAGTGCCAGCCTTGCGGTAGCGTAGCCGGGCCGCTCTTGCCGACCGGTATATCATGTGGCGCCGCGCCTTGCGGCGCCTTTTTCTTTGGCGCGCCGACACGCCGTATCCGCGCGCCACGCCGTTGCCACACCGATGCCCCGCAAACCAGCCCCCCGCACCGCTTCCGCCCTGCCCGACGACCTCTGTGTGCCGCCCGACTTCGGCGCGCGCGTGGTCGACTGGCAGCGCCGGCACGGCCGGCACGACCTGCCGTGGCAGAACACCCGCGATCCGTACCGGATCTGGCTGTCCGAGATCATGCTGCAGCAGACCCAGGTCAGCGCGGTGATCGACTATTTCCAGCGCTTCGTGGCGCAGTTGCCCACCGTGCAGGACCTGGCGGCTGCGCCTGCCGACCAGGTGATGGCGCTGTGGGCCGGCCTGGGCTATTACTCGCGCGCGCGCAACCTGCACCGCTGCGCCATGCAAGTGGTCAGCGAGCACGGCGGGCGCTTCCCCACCGACCCCGCGGTGCTGGTCACATTGCCGGGCATCGGCCGCTCCACCGCGGCGGCCATTGCCGCGTTCAGCGCGGGCGTGCGTTCGCCGATCCTGGACGGCAACGTCAAGCGTGTGTTTGCGCGCTGCTTCGGCATCCATGGCCATCCGGGCGAGCGCGCGGTGGAAACGCGCATGTGGCAACTGGCGGAACTGGCCTTGCCGGCGCCCGGCCCGCGCCAGGCCGACGACATGGTGGCCTATACCCAAGGGCTGATGGACCTGGGCGCGACCGTGTGCTCGCGCGGCAAACCCGCCTGCCTGGCCGATGGAGGAGCGTGTCCGCTGTCCGCCGATTGCGTCGCGCGCCGCGACGGCCTGACCGCCGTGCTGCCCGCGCCCAAGCCGCGCGCGGCGATCCCCGAGCGCAGCACGGTGATGCTGCTGCTGCGGCGCGAACGTGAGGTGCTGCTGCGCCTGCGCCCGGACAGCGGCATATGGGGCGGCCTGTGGAGCCTGCCGGAGATGCCGGTCGACACCGTGCCCTTCGACGCGGAAGACGCCGAGGCCCGCGCGCTCGACTACGCGCGCGCTTTCGGCACCCCCGCGCGCGCCGTGCTGGCCGGCGAGCTGACCCATGTGTTCACGCACTTCCGCCTGCTGATCCGCGCCATCCGGGTCGACCTCGGTGTGGATGCGAACCTGCTGCGGCAGGACAGCGAGGCGCCGGCCGGGCAGCGCTGGCTTTCGCTCGACGATCTCGATGCGCTGGGCACGCCTGCGCCGGTGCGCAGGCTGCTGGAGGATCAGGCGCGGGTGGGCTTGTTCTGAAGCTGGGGCAGGGCCGGAGGGCGGGGCGAACGAGCGCCTACAACATGTGGTTCTGCCGCATGTAGCGGTGCACGATTTCGATGCGCATGCCTGCGTCGGGCAAGGCCATCAGCATCTGCTTGGCCTTCAGCGGCACCGGCAGCAGTTCGCATAGCCGGTTGGCCACCCAGCTTGGGTCGTCCCACAGGTAGGGCTCGTCGAACGGCATGCGGTCGGGCTGCTCGGCGTGCAAGCGCGTGACGATGCGGCGCAGCGCGTCCAGGCATTCGCCCAGCAGTTCCAGCTTGCAGTCGATGATGTCGGGAGGGAGCACCTCGGCGCGCGCCACCAGCAGGCCATCGTCGCGGGTTTCGTGGCTGATGATATGGAAGCGCTCGCGGCCGCGCGTGCGGATCAGCAGCACGCCCAGCTGCTCCATATTGCAGTCGACGATTTCCGCCAGGCAGCCGACCAGTTCGGGCACGGTGGGCTGGTTGGGCCGGGCCACCTCCTCGCCGCTGGAGATCAGGCAGACGCCGAACGGCGTGCTATCGCGCAGGCAGTTGCGCACCATGTCGACATAGCGCGCCTCGAACACGCGCAAAGGCAGCCGTCCACCGGGAAACAGCACCGTGTGCAACGGGAACAGCGGCAGGTTGTCGAGCGTCCGTGGCGGGTCTTCGGATCCTGTGGGACGGTAGAGGTCGGTCGAGGACATGCGGTGCAGGCTTGGGTCGCGCAGCATTGGGCCGCCAGGCCGACGCCGCGCTCAGAGGCCCCGTGCAGCCCGGGGAGGCCATGCCGCATGCGTCAGCCCGCCGGTGCGAGCTCTCGGTGTCTGACCAGCACATTACCATGTGCCCGGAAATAGTTGGCGAGCCTTTCGGCAATATAGACCGAGCGATGCTGGCCGCCGGTGCAGCCGATCGCCACGGTCAGGTAGCTGCGGTTGTCTGCAATGAAGCTTGGCAGCCACTTTTCCACGTAGGCGCGGATATCCTCGGCCATCGCCAGCACCATCGGCTGCGCCTGCAGGAAGTCGATTACCGGCGTGTCGCGGCCGGTCAGCGGCCGCAGCGCCAGGTCGTAGTACGGGTTGGGCAGCGAGCGCACGTCGAACACCATATCGGCATCGCTGGGCACGCCATGCTTGAAGCCGAACGACTCGAACAGCAGCGTCAGGCGCTGGCTGTCGTCGCGGATCAGCTCCTTGATCCAGCTGCGCAGCGTATTGGTGCGCACATTGCTGGTGTCGATCCGGTGCGCGGCCTCGGCTAGCGGGCTCAGCAGCGCGCGCTCCATCTCGATCGCTTCCATCAGCGCCGTGTCGTTGAAGGCGCCGCCGTCGCCGGCTGCGCCGTCGGTGCGGGCCGACAGCGGATGGCGGCGCCGCGTCTCGGAGTAGCGCTGCACCAGGGCATCGGTGCTGGCGGTCAGGAAAATAACCTCGACCTGGTGCTCGGCGGCCAGCGCGCGCACGGTGTCGGGCAACTGGTCGAGCGACTCGCGGCTGCGGATGTCGGTAGCCACGCCCAGGTGCGTGTAGCCCTGAGCGTCGAGGTAACGGGTCAGTTCAGGGATGAACTGCGCCGGCAGGTTGTCCACGCAGTAATAGCCTGCATCTTCGAGGACGTTCAGTGCGACGGACTTGCCGGAACCGGATATGCCGGTGATGAGGATGATGCGCATAGCAACTGAAGCATAGCATCAGGTGCCGGCTGCGTCATGACAGCGCGTTGACACCAGCAAAAATGGCGAACCTCACGGTTCGCCATCTTGTTCGCCATTGCGCCAGTGGTGGCGCTCAGGCTGCCTTCGACAGGCATTCCTTCATGTAGGCCTTGTATTCGTCGCCCTTCTTGCCTTTGCCCGACTTGCTGCAGGCAGCCATCTTGTCCTGCTGGGTCTTGGGCGCGCCGGACTTCGACAGGCACTCCTTCATGAACGCCTTGCGTTCGTCGCCTTTCTTGCCGGAGGCCCGCGCGTTGCAGGCCTTCATCTTGTCCTGCTGGGTGTTGGCCGCGGGCTTGTCCGGATTGGCGGGGGTAGCAGGCGTGGCCGGCACGGCGGGAGTTGCGGGAGCCGCGGCCGACGGCTTGGCCGGCGTAGCAGGGGTGGCCGGCGTGGCCGGCGTGGCGGTCTGCGCAAAGGCGCTGGCTGCGAACAGCGGAGTCACCAGCGCGCACACTGCAATCAGGGTCTTCATGCTTGCTCTCCTCGGGGGTGGACAACCTTGTCGCCGCGCGCCGGGGTCGGCGTTGCAGCTTCCGTAACGGGCGTGATGCCCATTACAGCACAAAACGGAGCATGCCTGAGAAACGTTGACGAGCGGTTGTCACGTCGTTGTAAGCAATTGAAAACCGCAGCGGACGGGGGCTTACAGCAGCCGCCCCTGCCCGCGCGAGACGGCATCGGCCTGCATCGCGGCGCGCTGGCGGTCCATGAAGTCACGCAGCGTGTCGATGCCGCGCAGGCGCAGGATGGTGTTGCGCACGGCGGCCTCGACCAGCACGGCCAGGTTGCGGCCGGCCG
Organism: Cupriavidus sp. WGlv3; assembly: GCF_023952475.1. Taxonomy (GTDB): domain Bacteria; phylum Pseudomonadota; class Gammaproteobacteria; order Burkholderiales; family Burkholderiaceae; genus Cupriavidus; species Cupriavidus phytorum. Next base: position 22,756 of record NZ_JALHRX010000023.1, on the reverse strand, counting down.
CCACCTGGATCTTGACCATGTGGATGGGAAGCCCGAGCACGTCCAGGTACTGCGAATCCAGCGGCAGCCGCTCGAATTCGCCGTCGTTGCGCCGCACCAGCTGCACCACCAGCTTGATCTTCATCTTCCGCCGCACCGCGGTCTCGCCGAAGATGGTCTTGATGTCGAGCAGCCCCAGGCCGCGCACTTCGAGCAGGTTCTGCAGCAGCGGCGGGCAGCGGCCCTCGATGAAGTCCGGCCCCAGCCGGACGAAATCGACAGCGTCGTCGGCCACCAGCCCGTGGCCACGCGAAATCAGTTCCAGGCCCAGTTCGCTCTTGCCCAGGCCCGATTCGCCCATGATCAGCACGCCCATTCCCAGGATGTCGAGGAACACGCCATGCATGGTCACGCGCGGCGCCGAGATGCGCGACAGGTACAGGCGCAGATGGTCGATCACCGCGGCGGACGACACCGGCGTGGTGAACAGCGGCGTCGACGAGCGCGTGCAGCGCAGTTCAAGGTCCGGCGGCGGCTCCATGCCGTCGGCGATCACCAGGAACGGCGGCTCCAGCAAGATCAGCTCGCCCATCTGGCGCTTGCGGGTCTCGTCGTCGAGCCGCTGGTAGTACGTGATTTCGGGCTTGCCGAGGACCTGGATCCGGTTCGGGTGGATCAGGTTGAGGTGGCCCACCAGGTCTGCGGCGGAGGTCGCTTCGCGGGCGAATTCCACGTCAAAGGCGCGGTCCGCACCCTCCAGGCCCGCGATCCACGAGAGTTTGAGGTCGGCTGCGTTGTCGTCGAAGATCGACTGGGAGGTGACGCCGGTGAGTTCCATGCGGTATGGCTGGTAAGGCGGTGTTCGAAGCGCGTGGCGCCTGCCCGGTCTGGTGCCGGCCCGCTGCGGGGGAATCAGTGGATCAGGGATGCCATGCGATCAGCAGTTCGTGCACGGCATCGGGCGTGGGCAGCGTCGCCAGGCCCTCGCGCATGTCGCGATCCGACAGCAGTTGCGCGATCTCGGACAGAATTTCCAGGTGCTGCTGCGTGGCCTGTTCCGGCACCAGCAGGAAGATCAGCAGCGACACCGGCTTGCCGTCCGGTGATTCGAACGGGATCGGCTCGGCCAGGCGCATGAACGCGGCCAGGGGTTGCTTCAGGCCCTTGATGCGCCCGTGCGGAATCGCCACGCCGGCGCCCAGTCCGGTCGAGCCCAGCGACTCGCGCGCGAACAGGTTGTCGGTGACGATGGCGCGCGCCACGCCATGGTTGTTCTCGAAGAGGAGCCCGGCCTGCTCGAACACACGCTTCTTGCTGGTGACGCTGACGTCGAGGGTGATGTTGCCGGGTGGCAGCAATTTGGCCAAACGATTCATGGGCGATGCGCAGGATGTCAGTTAGCGGGCGGATCGTTCCGCCGGGCAGCGGCTGGCTCCCCGGACCGCTGCCGGCGCGGGGAAGACGTCCGGCCCATTATAGAGCAGCGGCTACCCTTGCATTGTGCGGTGCAGCGCGAGCAGGCGCGGCCACGATTTCTCTCTCTTTGTATGGCGCAGCATACACCTTGGCGCTGCGCTTGCGAACACTTCGGTCTTCCATGCGTGGCAAGGTTTGCTCCGCTGCCACAGCCGGCACGGCGCCAGGGCGCAAAAAAGCCGCGCTTCGCGGCGCGGCTTGCCTGTGGAATCCTGGTTCAGCAGCCCTCTGCGGGGCTGCCGGGCACGGGTTTATTGCTGCATTTGCGCTGCGGCCATCTGGTACTTGACCGCTTCGCGGTCGTGGCCTTGCACGCGATCCTTGTAGCGAATCACCTGACGGTCCAGCTTGTCGACGAGTGCGTCGATCGCCGCATACAGGTCTTCGTGATGCGCCTCGACAAAGATGTCCTTGCCCTTTAGATGCAGATTGATTTCCGCGTACTGACGCCGGTCCTTTTCCTTGTGATTGTCGACAGAGAGCAGCACGCTAACGCCAATGACTTGATCGAAATGCCTGACGATTCGCTCCAGCTTCGTTTCCACGTACTCACGCAGAGGGGGCGTGATGTCCAGGTGGTGTCCACTGATCTTGAAGTTCATAGCGCTTCTCCTTCTGAAAGAGCCTCACCAGGCAGGCGGTGGGCTCGGCTACAAAGACTTGCGGAGATTGACTGCGGGGATTTTCAAGGCTTCACGATACTTGGCGACGGTTCGGCGTGCGACAACGAAGCCCTGTTCGCCCAGCAGTTCGGCGATGCGACTGTCGGAAAGGGGATTCCTCGGGTCTTCGGCTCCTATCAGTTGCTTGATCAAGGCGCGGATGGCCGTTGATGAAGCCGCGCCACCGGTTTCGGTGGACACGTGGCTACCGAAGAAGTACTTCAGTTCGAAAGTACCCATCGGCGTAGCCATGTATTTATTGGTCGTCACCCGGGAGATGGTTGACTCGTGTAAACCCAGTGTATCGGCAATCTCACGCAAAACCAAGGGGCGCATGGCGATTTCACCGTGGGTGAAAAAGTTCTTTTGACGCTCGACAATGGCCTGCGAGACACGCAGGATCGTGTCGAACCTTTGCTGGATATTCTTGATCAGCCAGCGTGCCTCCTGCAGCTTCTGCTGCAGCCCGGCGGTACCGGTCTCGCCCTTGGCGCCACGCAGGATCTGTGCATACATATCGTTGATGCGCAGCCTCGGCATCACATCCGGATTGAGCTGCGCGGTCCAGCCGCCGCCGCTCTTGCGTACGAACACGTCGGGCACGACGAAATCGGCTTCGGGGCGGCTGTACGCGTGGCCCGGGTAGGGGGCGAGCGAGCGGATCAGGTCATGCGCGGCCTTCAGCGCGACTTCATCAACCTGCAGGGCTTTCTTCAGCCGCGTGTAGTCGCGTACCGCCAGCAGTTCCAGGTGATGGGTGACGATAGTCAGCGCCAGTTCGCGCTGCGGGTGCGTCAGCCGGCGCAATTGCAGCGCCAGGCATTCGGCGGCATTGCGCGCGCCCACGCCGGGCGGGTCGAAGCTCTGTAGCAGCGTCAGGATGGCGTGGACTTCGTCGGGGTCGAACTCGAGTTCTTCGGGCAGTTCCGCGCAGATCTCTTCGAGCGAGGCGCTCAGGTAGCCATCGTCATCGAGCGATTCGATCAGGAAGATGGCGAGACCCTTGTCGCGCGCCGAGATCTTCAGCGGCGTCAGCTGCTCCATCAGGTATTCGCGCAGCGTGGGCTCGGCATCGCGCAGCTGCATCGGCGTCTTCTCGTCCTCGTCGCCTTGCGGGCGGCGGGCGAAGTCGTCCAGGCTCCAGTCGCCGTTGCCGTAGTCGTCGCCGCTGCTGTTGTCGCTGTAGTTGTCATCGGCGGCGCCCTCGGCGCGCGCGTCGCCATTGCCCTGGGGCTCGGCGGGGGCGGGCGCGGGCGCGCTCTGTACGTTGACCGAGCCATCGGCAGCCACGCGCAGCGGGCTTTCGATCCAGTCGTTCTCCCGCTCGAGTAGCGGGTTTTCCGTCAGCGCCTGTTCGACTTCCTGCTGCAATTCCAGCGTGGAAAGCTGCAGCAGCCGGATCGACTGTTGCAGCTGCGGGGTCAGTGCCAGGTGCTGGGAGAGGCGGAGCTGTAGCGACGGTTTCATGCGACCTATTTTATGCGCATCTTTCCGATGTTGGAACGGAAATTGCTATCGCTTATGCGCCGTGATCGCCGCTGGCTCTCCCCGCCGCGCGGCCATGGCGGCCCGCGCCGGGCAGCCGTCTTGTCACATGCGGAAGTTCTCGCCGAGGTAGACGCGCCGCACGGCGTCATTGGCGATGATGTCTTCGGGCTGGCCGGCAGCCAGCACCGTGCCTTCGCTGATGATGTAGGCGTGGTCGCAGATGCCGAGCGTCTCGCGCACGTTGTGGTCGGTGATCAGCACGCCGATATTGCGCGCCTTCAGGAAGCTGACGATGCGCTGGATCTCGCCCACGGCGATCGGGTCCACCCCGGCGAAGGGCTCGTCGAGCAGGATGAAGCGGGGCGATGACGCCAGTGCGCGCGCGATCTCCACGCGGCGGCGCTCGCCGCCGGACAGCGACAGCGCCGGATTGTTGCGCAGGTGCGCGATCTGCAGGTCGTCGAGCAGGGCATCGAGGCGGCGCTCGATCTCTGCCTTGGCCAGCGGCTTGCCCTTGTCGAGCTGCAGCTCAAGCACCGCGCGGATGTTTTCCTCGACGTTGAGCTTGCGGAACACCGAGGCTTCCTGTGGCAGGTACGACAGCCCCATGCGCGCGCGCTCGTGGATCGGCAGGCCGCTGATGTGGTCGCCATCGAGCACGATGTCGCCTTCGTCCAGCGCCACCAGGCCGACGATCATATAGAACGACGTGGTCTTGCCCGCGCCGTTGGGGCCGAGCAGCCCGACCACCTCGCCGCTCTTGACGTCGAGCGAGACGTCCTTGACCACCGTGCGCGAGCCATAGCGCTTCTTCAGGTGGCGCACGACCAGCGTGCTGCCGCCGGGCAGGACGGCGTTGACTTCGACGACAGGCTTGTCGGCAATGGTGGCGGTATCGGTCATGGGTACGGTCAGGGTTTGTTGGCGGGCGCGGGCGCCGACTTCAGGTCCAGCGGCGAGCCGCCTGCGGTGCCGGACTTCTGGTCCTGGCGCGGCGACAGCACCGCGCGCACGCGGCCGGACGGGTTGGCGGCGGCGGCATCGCCGCTGCCGCCGCCCGCCGCGGTATAGAGTTCCTTGCGGCTGTCGTAGGTCAGCACCGCGCCGCGGATCTCGTCGACCAGCTTGGCGCCCTGCAGCCGCGCCATGCGGGCATTGCCGATCAGCTTGGAGAATTCCTGCTTGCCGTCGTACTCGATGCGGTCGCCCCAGCCGTCGATGTATTCGTCGACACCCTCGCGCTTCTGGCGGATATAGGCCTGCCTGCCCGGCTTCGAGGTGGCCACGGCGAACTGGTAGCCCTCGGGATCGGTGCGCAGTTCGGCGGCGTCGGACTTCAGGATCATGGTGCCCTTGGTCAGCACCACGTTGCCGGTCAGTGTATAGATCTGCTTGACGTCGTCATAGCTGGCGTTATCCGCCTCGAGCACCATCGGCTTGTCGCGGTCCGCGCGCTCGGCAAGGGCGGGCTGGGCCAGCAGGCCGAAGGCCAGGGCCAGCGCGAGCAGGGCCGGGGCGGTGCGTCGACGGGACGATGTCGTCAGGGAAGCAGTCATGTTGGCAGGGTTGCTTGAGGGCGTCTGGATGCGTGGTGGTGCGGTTTGCGCGGACTTTGGCACGCGCGGCGCGCGCGGTGCGGGGCCGTGCCGGCCGGCACCGCGTGCGCGGCTGCGCCGGACCGGGAGTCAGGACCCTGGCGCACGACCCGGGGACGGCCCGGTGATGATGGTGCCGCGTACATTGCCGAGCAATTGTACTTCGCGGGTGACGTTGTTGAAGATCAGTCCGTTGGCGGTCATGACCGAGGGGCCGCGCGTCAGCTTGACGGGCTTGTCGGTCTTGACGATGTCGTCATTGACCAGCAGCTGGAAGTAGCTCGATGCCGCGGTCAGCTGCGGATCCTTCGACGGATCCTTGCCCTGCTGGCGCAGCACGTAGCCATTGCCGTACAGGTCGATCACCGTGCCTTCGGCGTTCATGCGGCCGATGTCGGCGCGCGCGGTCACCGGCGGGCGGTCCGGCTCGTAGGCGCGCATCGCGGGGCGCGTGACCTCGTAGGTCTGGTCGTCCTCGAAATGGACCATGCGCTCGCCGGTGAAGCGGATCTTGGTGCTGCCGTCGGGCGCCAGCTCGGTGGCCGAGAAGCGGTCCATGAAGTAGTCGGGCTCGTGCTTCTTGGCGGTCTGCGCGGCCTGGTCTTCCTTGGGGGAGTTGATCTGGACCAGCCAGAACGTGCTGCCCGCCACGATGGCCATCAGCAGCAGCGGCAGCAGCCGCATGACGATGCCGCTGAGGGAGGCGAGAAGTGCCTGCATGGTGTCCTTGGCGTTGTGCTGCTGGTGCCGTCGGTGGCGCGCCGGCTCAGATGACCTTGGCGCGGGTCAGGTCGTGGATATGCAGTGCGCCGGTCAGGCGCCCGTCGTCGTCCACCACCAGCAGCTGGTTGATGCGGTTGGCTTCCATCACCTGCACGGCTTCCACCGCCAGCTGGTCCTGGTTGACCACGTGCGGGTTGCGGTGCATGACCTCGCCGATCGGCACGGTCTTCCAGTCGCGCGGGGTTTCCAGCAGGCGGCGCAGGTCGCCGTCGGTGAACACGCCGATGGCGCGCCCGTCGGTATCCACCACCGCGGTCATGGCCATGCCCTTGCGCGTGATTTCCATCAGCGCCTGGGCCAGCGGCGTGCTCTCGCGCACCTCGGGCACGGCGTTGCCGGTGCGCATCACGTCGCGCACGTGGGTCAGCAGCTTGCGCCCGAGCGCGCCGCCGGGGTGCGAGCGGGCAAAGTCTTCCTCGCCGAAGCCGCGCGCATCGAGCACCGCCACCGCGAGCGCGTCGCCCAGCGCCAGCGCGGCGGTGGTGCTGGCGGTCGGGGCCAGGTTCAGCGGGCAGGCTTCCTTCTCGACCGCCGCGTCCAGGTGGACGTCGGCGAGCTTGGCGAGGTTGGAGTCCGGATTGCCGGTGACCGAGATCAGGCGTGCGCCGATGCGCTTGACGATCGGGATGATCGACAGCAGCTCGCCGGTCTCGCCGGAATTGGAGAAGGCGATCAGCACGTCGTCGCGCGTGACCATGCCGAGGTCGCCGTGGCTGGCTTCGGCGGGGTGCACGAAGAACGCGGGAGTGCCGGTCGAGGCCAGCGTGGCCGCGACCTTGCGGCCGATATGGCCCGACTTGCCGATGCCGGAAACGACCACGCGCCCGGTGCATTGCAGGATCAGCTGCACGGCATGGGCAAAGTCGCCGTTCAAGCGGCCGGAAAGTGCGGAAACCGCATCGGCTTCGGTCTGGAGCGTGTCGCGGGCGAGCCTGAGTGCTCGATCCGCATCGAAATTAGCTATCATGGCGACGAAGTATACCAACGAATGCGACCGCACCTTGGCCGACCCACGGCGCGCGTCGCGCTCGCCCGTGCTCGCCGTATTTCCGCCGGCAGGGTGCCCGTGCCGGGTCGGCCGCGCGCCTTGCCGGTCACCCTGACCGTCTGATGCATTCTCCGCTGGAACTGACCCTGGTGCTACTGGCCGCCGCCGTGTTCGGCGTGGTCGCGTTCCGCATGCTGCAGCTGCCGCCGATGCTGGGCTACCTCGCCGTCGGCATCCTGATCGGGCCGCATGCGCTGGGGCTGGCCAGCGACACCGCGCAGACCAAGTACCTGGCCGAATTCGGCGTGGTCTTCCTGATGTTCTCGATCGGGCTGGAATTCAGCCTGGCCAAGCTGCGCGCGATGAAGCGGCTGGTGTTCGGCCTGGGCGGCTCGCAGGTGGTGCTGTCGATGCTGGCGGTGGTGCCGGCCAGCTGGGCCTTCAACTGGCTGTTCCCGTTGTCGTGGCAGGCCTCGGTGGCGCTGGGCGGGGCCCTGGCCATGTCTTCCACCGCGATCGTGTCCAAGATGCTGTCCGAGCGCATGGAGCTGGAGAGCGAGCACGGGCGCAACATCATCAGCATCCTGCTGTTCCAGGACCTGGCAGTGGTGCCGCTGCTGATCGTGATCCCGGCGCTGTCGCGCGATCCGGGCGACCTGGTGATGGCGCTCGGCCTGGCCACGCTCAAGATCGTGGTGGCGCTGGGCGCGATCTTCTTCCTGGGGCAGCGCCTGATGAGCCGCTGGTTCCATGTGGTTGCCGCGCGCCGCTCGCAGGAACTGTTCATGCTGAACCTGCTGCTGGTCACGCTGGGCATGGCGGCGCTGACCGAGCGGCTGGGCCTGTCGATGGCGCTGGGCGCCTTCATGGCGGGCATGCTGATCTCCGAGACGCCCTACCGCCACCAGGTGGAGGAAGACATCAAGCCGTTCCGCGACGTGCTGCTGGGGCTGTTCTTCGTCACCATCGGCATGCTGCTCAATATCCGCGTGGTGCTCGACCATATCTGGCTGGTGCTGGCGCTGCTGGTGGTGCCGGTGCTGTTCAAGCTGGTGCTGATCGCGGCGCTGGCACGCGTGTTCGGCTCGCGCCAGGGCGTGGCCATCCGCACCGGGCTGGGGCTGGCGCAGGCGGGCGAGTTCGGCTTCGTGCTGCTGAACCAGATCGACGGCCTGAACCTGGTCGACCCGGTGCTGATCCAGGTGATCCTGGCGTCGATGCTGCTGTCGATGCTGGCGGCACCGTTCCTGATCCAGTACAGCGACGCCATCGTGCTGCGCTTTGCCGCCAACGAATGGCTGATGCAGTCGCTCAACATGACCCGCATCGCCGCGCAGAGCCTGCAGACCGAGAAGCACGCCATCATCTGCGGCTTCGGCCGCAGCGGGCAGAACCTGGCGCACATGCTGGAGCGCGAGGGCATCAACTACGTGGCGCTCGACCTGGACCCCGACCGCGTGCGCGAGGCCGCGGCCGCTGGCGATACCGTGGTCTACGGCGACGCGGGCCGGCGCGAGGCGCTGATCGCCGCGGGCCTGCACCGCGCCGCCGCGGTGATCGTGACCTATGCCAACACGCCGTCGGCGCTGAAGGTGCTGCACCATGTGCAGGAGCTGGCGCCGGCGCTGCCGGTGATCGTGCGCACGGTCGACGATTCCGAGCTCGACACGCTGCAGAAGGCCGGCGCCACCGAAGTGGTGCCCGAGATCATCGAAGGCAGCCTGATGCTGGCGTCGCACGCACTGGTGCTGCTGGGCGTGCCGATGCGCCGGGTGGTGCGCGGCGTGCAGCAGGCGCGCGACGCGCGCTACAGCCTGCTGCGCGGCTATTTCCACGGGCGCGACGACGAAGAGGACATGGTCGAGCGCGACTCGGTGCGGCTGCATTCGGTGTCGCTCGGCCCGCAATCCACCGCGGTGGGCAGGCGCCTGGGCGTGCTGGGGCTGGAGCGCATCGGGGTCGAGGTGACCGCGGTGCGCCGGCGCGGCATCCGCGCCTTCGATCCGCAGCCCGAAACCGTGCTGGAGCCCGGCGATATCGTCGTGCTGCGCGGCCCGCCCGAGGCGCTCGAGGCCGCCGAGACGCGCATCCTGAACGGCTGAGCACCCGGATCTGGCGCCGCAGCAAGCCTTAGTGCGGGCGCGGCTCGACCCAGGACTCCGGCAGGTTGTCGAGCACCGCGCGCGGGTCCAGCGAGCGGATCGGCACCTCGCGATCGGCCGGGATGCGCCCCTCGCCCTGCAGCATCAGGTAGCGCAGGCAGCACACCCGCAGGAAGGACGAGAAGTTGCCCGCCACCGCCTCGCTGCCGCGGTGTTCGGTCAGTTCGTCGTGCAGGCGCGTGATCAGCTGGTTGACGGTCATGCCGTCGCGCTGCGCCAGTTCTTCCAGCACTTCCCAGAACAGGCTTTCCAGGCGGATGCTGGTGGCCGCGCCGTGCAGGCGCAGCGAGCGCGACTGGCTCTGGTAAGACGCCGGATTGGCGCGGATAAAGATTTCACACATCAAGGGCTCCCTGGCGGGCGGCGCGGCCGGCAGGCTGTGCATGGCCGGCCTCGGCAAGCCATGCATCACGCGTGGGGGCGCCGCGTGCGGAAAGCACTAATGTACGATCCGCGTGCCCAGCACCGCAAGAAACTGCGCCAGCCAGGCCGGATGCGCCGGCCAGGCCGGGGCAGTGACGAGGTTGCCGTCGGTGTGGGCCTGGTCGACCGCGATCTCGGCATAGGTGCCGCCGGCCAGCTTCACTTCCGGCGCGCAGGCCGGGTAGGCGGAGCAGGTCTTGCCCTCCAGCACGCCCGCGGCAGCCAGCAGCTGGGCGCCATGGCACACCGCGGCAATCGGCTTGCCGGCCTGGGCGAAGTGCCGCACGATCTCCAGCACGCGCGCGTTCAGGCGCAGGTATTCGGGGGCGCGCCCGCCCGGGATGACCAGCGCGTCGTAGCCGGCCAGGTCGATCTCGGCAAAGGTGGCATTGAGGGTGAAGTTGTGGCCGCGCTTCTCGCTGTAGGTCTGGTCGCCCTCGAAATCATGGATCGCGGTGGCGCACGCGTCGCCCGCCCGCTTGTCGGGACACACGGCATCGACGTTGTGGCCCACCATCTGCAGCGCCTGGAACGGCACCATGGTTTCGTAGTCCTCGGCGTAGTCGCCCACCAGCATCAGAATCTTTTTTGCCATCGTGGTCTCCTGTATGGTTACGGGTGTCCGGCGGGTGCCGGACGCGGCAAGCCGGCGCGGGCAGCCCGTCCGGCCGGCAGGACCATTGTGCTGGGCGCCCCGGCGGCGCGGGTGGTAATGGGTTACCACGGGTTACCACGCCGGCTTGCCGCGCCGTCCGCATGTCGCCGCCACCGCTTTCTGACCGGCGCGCCGCGCGCCCATCTTCCCGATCCCTATGGCAGATTCCCTCATCCAGTCCCCCGACCTCGGCGACGTCACCGGCTACCTGCGCGACCGCATCCGGACCGTGCCGGACTGGCCCCAGCCTGGCGTGATGTTCCGCGACATCACGCCGCTGCTGCAGGATCCCAAGACCCTGCGTGTGCTGATCGACGTCTTCGTGCACCGCTATATGGACGCGCAGCTGGACCTGGTCGCGGGCATCGATGCGCGCGGCTTTATCCTGGGCGCGATCGTCGCTTACGAGCTGAACCTCGGCTTCGTGCCGATCCGCAAGAAGGGCAAGCTGCCGTTCCAGACCGTGGCCGAGGAATACGAACTGGAATACGGCAGCGCCACGGTCGAGATCCACGCCGACGCCTGCAAGGCCGGCGACCGCGTGCTGCTGGTCGACGACCTGATCGCCACCGGCGGCACCATGATGGCGGGGCGCAAGCTGCTCGAGCGCCTGGGCGCGACCGTGGTCGAAGGCGCCGCCATCGTCGACCTGCCCGAGCTGGGCGGATCGAAGCTGCTGCACGGTGCCGGGCTGCCGCTGTTCACCGTGTGCAAGTTCGAGGGGCACTGAGCGATGCGCGCCCGCGTAAAGATCCACGCAAGGAGTCTTCATGCCTGACCTGCTGCTGTTCCTGCTGACCTCCGTCGCCGTGACCGTGGCCCCGGGGCCGGACAACCTGCAGGTGCTGGCGCGCGGCATGGCGCAGGGGCGCCGCGCCGGGCTGGTGGCGGCGCTCGGCTTTTCGGTCGGCTGCCTGTTCCATACCGTGATCGCCGCGGTAGGGCTGGCCGCGGTGCTGCGTTCTTCGCCGCTGGCCTTCCAGCTGATCAAGTACGCCGGCGCCGCCTACCTGATCTGGATCGGTATCCAGGCGCTGCGCGCGAAGGGCGGGCTGGCGCAAGGTGGCGAGGTCGATGCCGTGCCGCTCGCGCGCGTGTTCCGCCAGAGCGTGCTGGGCAACATGCTGAACCCCAAGGTGACGCTGTTCTTCCTGGTGTTCCTGCCGCAGTTCGTGCGCGCCGATGCCGCGCATCCCGGCCTGCAGTTCCTGCTGCTGGGCGTGGTCTTCATGCTGCAGACCGCGGTGGTGTTCTCGCTGTTCGGGCTGTGCGCGGGCTGGCTGGGCGCCTGGCTGCGCCGCCGGCCGGCCACCGGGCGCTGGCTGGACCGCGCTGCCGGGGCTATCTTCGTCGGGCTCGGCATCAAGGTCGCGCTGCCCTGAGCCGGACCCTGGCAGCGCCGCCGGCGCTGCGCTGCCGCATCGTCATGGCGGCAGCCGATGGCGGTGTTGCCATGTTGCCCGCGCCCCGCAGCGCGGGCCCATGCCGTTGCCGGTGCCCGGGGGCCGGGCGCATAATGAGCCCTTGACAACGACACGATGACCGGGCGGAGCCTCCGGCAGTATTCGGCACCGGTCACACAAAGGCGCACCATGGGCGTTCTCCTTCACCTGTTATCGGGCGTGGCCCTGCTCGTCTGGGGCACCAACATCGTCAAGGTCGGCATCCTGCGCGTCTACGGCGCCAATTTGCGCCATGTGCTGTCGACCAGCGTCTCCAACCGCTTCGCCGCCTTCCTTGCCGGCCTGGGCGTCACCGGGCTGGTCCAGAGCAGCAACGCCACCGCGGTCATCGTCAGTTCCTTCGTCGGCCAGGGCCTGATCGCCGTGGCGCCGGCGCTGGCGATCATGCTGGGCGCCAACGTCGGCACCGCGCTGATGGTGCAGGTGTTCTCGCTCGACCTGTCGTGGCTGTCGCCGCTGCTGATCTTCGTCGGCGTGATCTGCCACCTGACCTGGAAGGGCAGCAAGCCCGGCCACGTCGGCCGCGTGCTGATCGGCCTGGGCCTGATCACGCTGGCGCTGGAACTGATCTCGATCGCGACCCGGCCGGTGGTGCAGGCCGCCGGCGTCAAGGTGCTGTTCGCCTCCCTGACCGGTGATGCGGGCCTCGACATGCTGGTCGGCGCGTTCCTGACCATCCTGTGCTATTCCAGCCTGGCGGTGGTGCTGTTCTGCGGCGCGCTGGCCTCGGCCGGGGTGGTGTCGATCCACGTGGCGCTGGCGCTGGTGCTGGGCGCCAACCTGGGCTCGGGCGTGTCGGCGCTGCTGACCACCTCGGGCAACAACCAGCCGGGCAAGCGCGTGACGCTGGGCAATCTGCTGTCGCGCCTGCTGGGCTGCCTGATCGCGCTGCCGCTGCTGGGCCAGGCCGAGGAACTGCTGGCGCTGGTCGATCATGAGCCGCAACGGCTGATTGTCAATTTCCACCTGCTGTTCAACGTCGCGCTGGCGGTGCTGCTGCTCGGCGCCACCGCGCCCCTGGCGCGCCTGTGCGAAAAGGTGCTGCCGGGACGCAATACCGGCGACAGCCAGGTCACACCGCGCCATCTCGATACCGCCGCGCTGTCGACGCCCACGCTGGCACTTTCCAACGCCGCGCGCGAAGTGCTGCGCATCGGCGACCGCATCGAGCAGATGCTCGACAACATGCTGCGCGTGCTGCGCACCAACGACGCCAAGCTGGCCACCGCCACCTGCCGCATCGATAACGAGGTCGACGACCTCTACACCGCGATCAAGCTTTACCTGACCCGCATCAGCCTGGAGGCTCTGGACGAGCGCGACGGCCAGCGCTGGACCGAGATCATCTCGCTCACCATCAACCTCGAACACGCGGGCGATATCATCGAGCGCATCCTGCTCGATACCAAGGACAAGAAGATTGCCCACAACCTGATGTTCTCCGAGGCCGGCATGCAGGAGATTGCCGAGATGCACGCGCGCCTGGTCGCCAACCTGCGGCTGGGGCTGTCGGTGTTTCTCAATGGCGATCTCAAGAGCGCGCAGGCGCTGATGGCGGAGAAGGCCAACTTCCGCGAACTGGAGCGCAAGTACGCACGCACCCATTTGCAGCGCGTGGCGGTGCAGACCGCGGAGAGCATCGAGACCAGCTCGCTGCACCTGGACGTGATCAGCGAACTGAAGCGGCTGAACTCGCTGTTCTGCGCCACCGCCTATCCGGTGCTGGAGCAGGCCGGCGTGCTCAACCGCAGCCGCATGAAGGAAGACGATGTGACGCCGGTCTCGCGCGTGCAGGCGGCGCGGCCCTGAGCGGCACGGCTACAGCTTGTACCCGAACTTGCGCAGCAACGCCTTGCGCTCCGCCACATCGGCCTCGGTCTCGATTCCCAGTGGCGAGGCGCCGTCTATCACCCCCACCACGCCGCGTCCGGCATCGGTCTGGGCGATGATCACCTGCGTCGGGTTCGCGGTGGCGCAGTAGATCCGGCACACCTCCGGCACGGCGCGCACCGCGCCCAGCACGTTCACCGGGAAGAAGCCGTCGCCGAGGAAGATCAGAAAGCTGTGCCCAGCGCCGATGGCGCGCGCGTTCTCGCAAGCCATGTCGATCAGGTGCTCGTCGGTGCCCGACCAGCGCACCAGCCGCTTGCCCGAGGCCTCGCAGAACGCCAGCCCGAAGCGGATGCCGGGGACCGTGCCAACCAGCGCCTCGTGCAGGTCTTCCACGGTCTTGATGAAGTGCGACTGGCCGAAGATGAAGTTGGTGGCTTCCGGCTTGGTGACCGGTACGACCGTCAGTTCCATGGCGTGGCTCCTGTGCGATGGGTGTCGCCGTCCGTCTCATGGTAGGGCGCGAGGTAGCGAAAGCAAGCCGGCGCCTGCTATACCGAAAGGGTTGGCCCAACACCGGAGCCGCCGATGCCTGCCTTTTGCAGCTGGCTTGCCGTGCTTGCCATGGTCCCGACGCTTGCCGCCGCACAGGTCGCTCCGGCATCACAGCGCGAGATTGAGGTAAGGGAGTTGCAGCGCGCCAATGTCGTGGTGGTGCTGCGTCATGCCAGCGCGCCCGGCGTTGGCGACCCGCCCGGCTTCCGGCTGGCCGATTGCGCCACCCAGCGCAATCTCGACGCGCGCGGCCGCGAGCAGGCGGCGCGGCTGGGAGAGAGCTGGAAAGCGGCCGGCTTCCGGCCGACGCAGGTGTGGAGCAGCGCCTGGTGCCGCTGCCAGGACACGGCGCGGCTGATCGGTTTGGGACCGGTGCAGGTGCAGCCGCTGCTCAATTCATTCTTCGGCGCCGATGCGCAGCGCCGCCAGACGCAGGTCGCGCAACTGTCGCGGCTGATCGACGGTCTCGACCCGCGCGGCGGTCCCTACCTGATGGTCACGCACCAGGTGGTGATCACCGCGCTGACCGGGCACGGTGCCGACAGCGGCGGCGGCGTGGTGATCGAGTTGCCGCAGGGCGGCGCGGCGCGGCGCACGCGGGTGTTGCCGGCTGGCGGGCTGGATTGAATGTGGGTTGTGGAGGGTCCTGGCGCTGGCCTGCAGTACGGCAAGACTATTCAACGACAAAAGACCCTTCACCGCGTGCGCAAATGAATCCCACACACGCTTCGATATTGGTTCCAACCACTGCTTGAAACGATGGTGCCATGCAGGCGGTAAAGCCGTCGACCTGGTGCGGATTCCATTGGATCAGGCCCTCCCAACGCCATTGGCATCCCAATAATGGAATCCTCGATACGACGCGTGCTTTGGGGCTGCCTGTGAAATCATAAAAGATTGCATAGGAAGCGGGATAGAAGAGGGTGTCTCTCTTAGTGACATAGCCGTTGTTGGGGTAGACGCTGATGGTCGGAATTGAGCCGATGAATTGGGAGCCAACCGACCGTCCAGCTCAGGCGATATCCGCGGGGGCTGCGGAATGATGAAGGGCGCCTTCTCCATCTCGGTGTCGGGAGCGATAGCATTCTGGTCGGGACTCTTGGGGATATAGGCGCCGGAGAATCCCGGCACTGAAGGATCGAGCCGCCGGCAGACGACTGCATCCAGCGTCTTCGGACCAAGGGTCACGTCGCCGTCATTGGTGATGTCCACCCCGCCGTGGAGCTGGCACCAGCGCGCGTGGCGCTCATTGGCGTCGGGCAATTGTTGCGACCGCAGGATGGTGCGAGTTCCATCGGCATTGCGTATCGCATTGTCAGGCGCATTTTGCGCAAGGACAGGGCTTATGCTTGCCGCAGCCCCGAGCGCGGTAATCTTGAGCGCATTCAGAATTCGACTTCGCATCTGCGTCTCCTCGTTACCCAGTAAAGTATGGACGTGATGGGACACGTCCATATCTTCACGTTAGGAGATGGGTCGAGCGCCTAAGCCATCAATGTCGCTGCATTTTGATGCAAGGCAACTAACTCAACCGCTGGTGCGAGCGACTCTGAAGATTCTTCCCCGCGCCGCACCGAAAAGTCCGAAGACCCTACCGCGCCAACAACGGCTTCAGATACTTCCCCGTAAAACTCGCCTTGCTCTTCGCCACCGCCTCCGGCGTGCCGCGCGCGATCACCTGGCCGCCGCCGGCGCCGCCTTCGGGCCCCATGTCGATCAGCCAGTCGGCGGTCTTGATGACGTCCAGGTTGTGCTCGATGATGACGACGGTATTGCCCTGGTCGCGCAGCTTGTGGATGACCTTGAGCAGCAGTTCGATATCGTGGAAATGCAGGCCCGTGGTGGGCTCGTCCAGGATGTAGAGCGTGCGCCCGGTATCGCGCTTGGACAGCTCCAGCGACAGTTTCACGCGCTGCGCCTCGCCGCCCGACAGTGTGGTTGCCGACTGTCCGAGTCGAATGTAGCCCAGGCCCACGTCGAGCAGCGTCTGCAGCTTGCGCCGCACCACCGGCACCGCGCTGAAGAATTCGTGCGCCTGCTCGACGGTCAGGTCGAGCACCTCGGAGATGTTCTTGCCCTTGTACAGCACCTCCAGCGTCTCGCGGTTGTAGCGCTTGCCGTGGCAGACGTCGCAGGGCACGTACACATCGGGCAGGAAGTGCATCTCGACCTTGAGCACGCCGTCGCCCTGGCATGATTCGCAGCGCCCGCCCTTGACGTTGAACGAGAAGCGGCCCGGGTCGTAGCCGCGTTCCTTGGCCGACGGCACGCCGGCGAACAGTTCGCGGATCGGCGTGAACAGGCCGGTGTAGGTGGCCGGGTTGGAGCGCGGGGTGCGGCCGATCGGGCTCTGGTCGACGTTGATGACCTTGTCGAAGTGCTCCAGCCCCTCGATGCGGTCGTGCGCCGCCGGCTCCGGCGTCGAGCCGTACAGGTGGCGCGCCACCGCGTGGTAGAGCGTGTCGTTGATCAGCGTCGACTTGCCCGAGCCGGACACGCCGGTGATGCAGGTCAGCAGGCCCACCGGCACTTCGGCGGTGACGTTGCGCAGATTGTTGCCGCTGGCGTTGACGATGCGCAGCAGCCGCTCTTCATCCGGCTCGGCACGCTGCTTCGGCACTTCGATGCGGCGCTGGCCGGACAGGTATTGCCCGGTCAGCGAAGCCGGCGACGCCTCGATCTGCCGCGGCGTGCCCTCGGCCACGATCATGCCGCCGTGCACGCCGGCGCCGGGGCCGATATCGACCACGTAGTCGCAGGCGCGGATCATGTCCTCGTCATGCTCGACCACCAGCACCGAGTTGCCGATGTCGCGCAGGTGCTTGAGCGTGCCGATCAGGCGATCGTTGTCGCGCTGGTGCAGGCCGATCGAGGGCTCGTCCAGCACGTACATCACGCCGGTCAGGCCCGAGCCGATCTGCGATGCCAGCCGGATGCGCTGGGCCTCGCCGCCCGACAGCGTATCGGCGCTGCGCTCCAGCGACAGATAGTCCAGCCCGACGTTGTTGAGGAAGTTCAGCCGCGCGGTGATCTCCTTGACGATCTTGTCGGCGATCTCGCGCTTGGCGCCGTGCATGTCCAGCGTCAGGAAGTAGGTCAGCGCATCGCGCAGCGGCCAGCCGTTGATCTCGAAGATCGCGCGCGCCTGCTCGCCATCGCCGAGCTTGACGTGGCGCGCCTCGGTACGCAGCCGGGTGCCGTGGCAGGCCGGGCAGGGCTGGTTGTTCTGGTACTTGGCCAGTTCCTCGCGCACGGCGACGGAATCGGTCTCGCGGTAGCGACGCTCCAGGTTGGGGATGATCCCCTCGAACACATGCTCGCGCACCGTGGTGCGGCCGCGTTCGTTGATATAGGTGAACGGGATTTCCTGCTCGCCCGAGCCGTGCAGCACCACTTGCTGCACATTTTCCGGCAGCTCCTCGAACGCGGTGTCGGTGTCGAAGTCGTAGTACGCCGCCAGGCTTTGCAGCATCTGGAAGTAGAACTGGTTGCGCCGGTCCCAGCCCTTGATCGCGCCAGAGGCCAGCGACAGATTGGGGAAGGCCACCACCCGCTTGGGGTCGAAGAACGTGATCTGCCCGAGACCGTCGCAGCTCGGGCACGCGCCCATCGGGTTGTTGAACGAGAACAGCCGCGGCTCCAGTTCCTGCAGCGAATACGAGCAGATCGGGCAGGCAAAGCGCGAGCTGAAGGTATGCTCCTTGCCGCTGTCCATCTCCAGCGCCAGTGCGCGGCCGTCGGCCAGTCGCAGCGCGGTCTCGAACGATTCGGCCAGGCGCTGCTTGATGTCGGCGCGGACCTTGACGCGGTCGACCACCACGTCGATGCTGTGCTTCTCGGTCTTCTTCAGCTTGGGCAGCGCGTCGACCTCATAGACCCGGGCCTGCGCTTCGTGCGCGGTGCCGCCGCCCGAGCGAATGCGAAAGCGCACGAAGCCCTGCGCCTGCATGCTGTCGAACAGGTCCGAGTGCTCGCCCTTGCGGTCGACCACCACCGGCGCCAGGATCATCAGCTTGGTGTCTTCCGGCAGCGCCAGCGCCGCGTCGACCATCTGCGACACGCTCTGCGCCTGCAGCGGCAGGTTGTGGTCGGGGCAGTAGGGGGTGCCGGCGCGCGCGTACAGCAGGCGCAGGTAGTCGTGGATCTCGGTGACGGTGCCCACCGTCGAGCGCGGGTTGTGGCTGGTGGCCTTCTGCTCGATCGAAATCGCCGGCGACAGCCCCTCGATCAGGTCGACATCGGGCTTCTCCATCAGCTGCAGGAACTGGCGCGCGTAGGCGGACAGCGATTCCACGTAGCGGCGCTGGCCCTCGGCATAGAGCGTGTCGAAGGCCAGCGAGGACTTGCCCGATCCGGACAGACCGGTGATCACGATCAGCCGGTTGCGCGGCAGGTCGAGATTGATGTTCTTCAGGTTGTGGGTACGCGCCCCACGGATCTTGATTTCTTCCATATGCCGAAAAGTCGTCGCCAGGCGGGCCGCCCCGGCCGGAATGCGCGCCCGGGCGCACCTCTCGGGGGCAGCCGGCATGGCCAGGTGACCCGGGAAGCGCGAAGGAGCAAACCTGTTAATATACCCAACTTCGGTTTCCGGGGTTGTCCGGCCACCAGCGGACCCGACCATTGCCGCCCAACGGCAATCAGCCCGACCCCGAATCCACACGATCCCACGATCGCAATGCCGTCGATCCCTTCTTCTTCCCCGGAAACTTCCCCGGAAACGGGTGCCGCCGACGCATCCCAGGCCCCCGCGCGCGAACGCATGACGCGCGCCGAAGTGCGCGCCGCGGTGTCGCTGGCCAGCATCTTTGCGCTGCGCATGCTGGGCCTGTTCCTGATACTGCCGGTCTTTGCCGAATACGCGCGGGCCCTGCCTGACGGGCAGGACGCCCAGCGCGTCGGCCTCGCCATGGGCATCTACGGCCTGATGCAGGCGTTCCTGCACATCCCGCTGGGCTGGCTGTCCGACCGCGTCGGGCGCAAGCCGGTGATGGTAGGTGGCCTGCTGCTGTTTATCGCCGGCGGCCTGGTGGCGGCGTTCTCCGACACGCTGTCCGGCATCATCGCCGGGCGCGCGCTGCAGGGCATGGGCGCGATCTCCGCCGCCATCACCGCCTGCATCGCCGACCTGACCCGCGAGCGCCATCGCACCAAGGCCATGGCGATGGTGGGCGGCAGCATCGGGCTGACCTTTGCGCTGTCGCTGGTGATTGCCTCGCCGCTGCTGCACAGCATCGGCATGTCCGGCATCTTCGGCCTGATGTCGGTGCTGGGCCTGGTCGCCATCGTTGTGACCGTGTTCCTGGTGCCGACCCCGCCGCCGCCGCACCCGGTGCGGCTGCCGTTCCGCAAGGTGCTGCTCAACGGCGACCTGGCGCGGCTCAACGTCGGCGTGCTGGCGCTGCACGCGTCGCAGGTGGCGATGTTCATGGTGGTGCCGGCGATGCTGGCCGATGCCGGCATGCCGCTGGACCAGCACTGGAAGGTCTACCTGCCGGTGGTGCTGGTGTCGTTCGTGCTGATGCTGGGCCCGATGATGGCGGCCGAGCGCTATGGCCGCGTGCGCCCGGTGCTGCTGGGCGCGGTCGCGCTGATGACCGCGGTGCAGCTGCTGTTTGCCGCCGTCCACGGGCTGTGGGCGATCGTCGGGGTCTTGCTGCTGTTCTTCGTCGCCTTTAACGTGCTGGAGGCAATGCAGCCGTCGCTGGTGTCGCGCTACGCCGCGGCCGCGCGCGGCGCGGCGCTCGGCGTCTACAACACCACCCAGGCGCTGGGGCTGTTCCTGGGCGGTGCCGCCGGCGGCTGGCTGCTCAAGCACGAGGGCCGCAGTGCCGTGTTCGTCGGCTGCGCGGCGGTGCTGTTGCTGTGGCTTATAATCGCCTGGAGCATGAAGGCGCCGCCGGCGCGCGGGCAGGAAGCCGCACCGGCGACCGCGGCCTGAGCCGGCGCCTGGTTTCGCATCATTTCGTAAAGCATTTGGGCCGGAAAGAGGCCTAGCATCATCGCGCCACCCGGCATTCTGGCGGGGGCGCGATGTTCGTTTACGTCGTGGCACGATCGCGTCAAACTACAACCCGCTTTCACCGTCATCGTATTGCCACGCTTTTCAACACCGCGCGTGGCTTTTGGAGAACATTTACATGGCATCGGTCAACAAAGTCATTCTCGTCGGCAACCTCGGCGCAGACCCCGAAACGCGCTACATGCCCAGCGGCGACGCCGTCACCAACCTGCGCCTGGCCACCACCGACCGCTACAAGGACAAGCAGTCGGGCGAGATGAAGGAAGCCACCGAATGGCACCGCGTGGCGATGTTCGGCAAGCTGGCCGAGATCGCCGCCCAGTACCTGCGCAAGGGCTCGTCGGTCTATATCGAAGGCCGCATCCGCACCCGCAAGTGGCAGGACCAGTCCGGCCAGGACAAGTACTCCACCGAGATCGTTGCCGACCAGATGCAGATGCTGGGTTCGCGCCAGGGCGGTGGTGGCGGTGGCGGCGATGAAGGCGGCTACGGTGGTGGCGGCGGTGGCGGCGGTTATAGCCGCGAAGCGTCGGGCGGCGGCTACAGCGGCGGCCGTGGTGCCCAGGGGGGCGGCGGCCAGCAGGGTGGTGCGGCACGCCGTCCGCAGCAGCCGGCCTCGAATGGCTTCGAGGACATGGACGACGATATTCCGTTCTGATCCCACGCAGTCAATACCTGTAGAGATCGCCCCGCCACCGAGCGGGGCGTTCTTTTTGGCATCCCCGATTCACATCTGCGATTCACACCAGCGCCGGCAAACCGGCCTCCCGCTCCCACTCGACGCAGTTGCGTCCGTTGTTCTTGGCCGCGTACAGCACGTTGTCGGCGCGCATCAGCAGCGCTTCCAGGTCTTCGCCGGGCCGCAGCGTGGCCACGCCAAAGCTGGCGGTCACGTTGCGCATGCCTGGCAGGGCCTCGATGCTGGTCTGCTCCAGCGTCTCGCGCAGCCGCTCGGCCAGTTGCAGCGCCGCTTCATGCGGGGTGTCGGGCAACAGCACGACGAATTCCTCGCCGCCCAGGCGCGCGGCGATATCGCGGCGGCGGATGCCCGCGGCGATGACGCGGCCGACTTGCGCCAGCACCGCATCGCCGGCGCCGTGGCCGTAGTTGTCGTTGATGAACTTGAAGAAGTCCAGGTCGCACAGCAGCACGCTCAGCGCCTCGCCCGGGCGCGGCGGGATCTGGCGCGCCGCTAATGTCTCGAGGCTGCGGCGCGTGTGCAGCTGGGTCAGCGGATCGGTATCGCGTTCATGGCGCAGGTCGTCGATCACGTCCTGCGCGGTCGCCGCCAGCAGGGCCAGCCCGAGCGCCAGCAGCAGCAAGGCCAGCGTGGCTTGCAGCCATAGCCAGTAGGCGGTGGCCGGCGGCACGGCGCCATCGTGCACGCCGGCCGGCGCCAGCGCCAGCAGCGTGCGCGGAAGGAACTGGAGCGCGAACACCAGGTACATCCAGAACAGCACCCGGTCGACGGTGCGGCCGGTGCGCAGCCGGGCCAGCGGCGCGACCCCCGGCAGCAGGATCAGCGCCACGCCGACATTCAGGACGTAGATGCGCGCGACCAGGCTGGCGTACACCAGGTCGAACCACGCCACCATGCCGAACAGCGCGAGCGGCAGCGCCACCGCCGCGCAGCGGTCGGGGCGCGCGCCGATGCGGGCCAGCATGCCGCGCAGCAGCTGCACGGCGCTGCCCAGGTAGAGCGCGCCGGTGACGGTGGCGGTCCCGCCGCCAGC
The DNA here is from genome assembly GCF_023952475.1 of Cupriavidus sp. WGlv3. Taxonomy (GTDB): domain Bacteria; phylum Pseudomonadota; class Gammaproteobacteria; order Burkholderiales; family Burkholderiaceae; genus Cupriavidus; species Cupriavidus phytorum. The sequence goes on along the minus strand of NZ_JALHRX010000023.1, from coordinate 942 downwards.
GCGCGGCGGCCACAGGACCTGCAGGCCAATGGCCGCGGCGGCCAGCAGATAGCAGGCGCCCATCTGCAGCAGGTGGGGCCGCGTGCGTTCGTGGTGCCACGCAAACAGGAAGCAAAGGGCAAGCAGCAAGGCAATGGCGGGATTGACCAGTGCCAGGAATAGACCGGCATCGTGCAACACGGAGAGTCCCCTGTCTTGGTGTTCTCTGGCAGGGTATGAAGCCCGCGGTGCGAGGCGCGTCCAAGCGCGCAAGCCAGGGAACATGGAAGCGGCATGCGCCCGCGCGGGCGCGGTGTCGCGCCGTCGGCGGGGCCTGCAGTGCGGCCCGCGGCAATAAACTGGGCGGCGACTGCTGGTAACAAATTGTTTCTGTGCGAGCATTCTAGACACGGGTGGCGCCGGAGGCGCCCCCCCGAATGGGGGCCTGACCGGCAAACAATTGTGAACACGCGCGCCCGCGCTTGCCCATTGCGCCGCAGCCGCCGGGTGCCCGCTTGGCGGCATTTGTGACTAATCTGGTAGATGCTGTCGGATCCTCCGGCAGTTCGGTTTTCCCGTACGCAAGGAGATCACGATGAAGACCAAGAAAGCGATGCCAGTGTTGTTGCTGGCGGCAAGCGTGCTGGCGGCGCCGTTCGCGATGGCGCAGGGCGGTGCCAGGTCCAGGCCGATGACCGAACCCATGGCCGCGTCCGCGCCGATGGCGCAGAGCTCGCCCTATATGCAGGTGCAGCAGTGGAAGAAGGGCGACCGGCTGCCCACCGAGTTCCGGGACCGCCAGTATGTGATCGATGACTACAAGCAGTACAACCTGCCCGCGCCGCGCAAGGGTACGCGCTGGGTCGGGATCGGCGCCGAGTATTACCTGGTGGCGCCCAACGGCGTGATCCAGCAGGTGGGGTCAGGCTCCTGAGGCCAGAAAATTGAAAAACCGCCACGCCC
>NZ_JALHRX010000022.1 GCF_023952475.1 Cupriavidus sp. WGlv3 | reverse complement strand
TTCCGTGGTGTTGTACTGAGGACGGCGCCGACATGGAACTGATCTCTCAACATGGCTGCCACGGCGGCATGCAGCGCTTCTATCGTCATGACTCGGCCGCAATCGGGCTGCAGATGCGTTTCTCGGTCTACCTGCCGCCGCAGGCGCAGGCCGGCGCACGGGTGCCGGTGCTGTTCTACCTGGCCGGCCTGACCTGCACCGAAGAGACCTTCATGATCAAGGCCGGCGCCCAGCGTTTTGCCGCCGAGCACGGCCTGATGCTGGTGGCACCGGATACCAGTCCGCGCGGCGCGGCCCTGCCCGGCGAAGCGGATGCGTGGGACTTTGGAGTGGGCGCGGGGTTTTATCTCGATGCCACCGAGGCACCGTGGCACAAGCACTGGCGCATGGAAAGCTACGTCGCCGACGAACTGTTCGAACTGGTGACCAGTGCGTTGCCGGGCGATGCCGCGCGCGTCGGCATCTTCGGGCATTCGATGGGCGGGCACGGTGCGCTGGTGCTGGCGCAGCGCCATCCGCAGCGCTTCCGCTCGGTGTCGGCGTTCGCGCCAATCGCCGCGCCGTCGCGCTGCCCGTGGGGCGAGAAGGCCTTTACCGGCTACCTCGGCAGCGACCGCGCCGCCTGGGCGCAGCATGACGCGAGCGAGCTGATGGCACGACAGCAAGCGGCGCCGTTCCCGGCCGGCATCCTGGTCGACCAGGGCCTGGACGACCAGTTCCTGCAAAGCCAGCTGCATCCGGACGCATTCGCCGCGGCCTGCCAGGCCGTGGGCCAGCCGCTGACGCTGCGCCGGCACAGCGGCTACGACCACGGCTACTATTTCATCACCAGCTTTATCGCCGATCACATCCGGCACCACGCCACGCAGCTGTAGCCGCGCACTCAGCCTTCCGCCACGCGGCGGTAGGCCCCCGGGCGCGATCCGGTCCAGCGCCGGAAGGCCCGGTGGAACGCGCCGGGCTCGGCAAAGCCGAGTTCGGCCGCGATATCCGCGACCGCGCGCCCGGAATGGCTGAGCGCTTCGATCGCCAGGTCGCGCCGCAGCGCATCCTTCAGGTCCTGGTAGCTCACGCCCTCCTCCATCAGCCGGCGCCGCAATGACGATGCCGACAGGTTCAGGCTGACGGCCAGGTCTTCGAAGGTCGGCCACACATCCGGCCTCTGGTTGCGCAGCAGCCTGCGCACGCGCGCACCCATGCTGCTGCGGTCCGAATACTTGACCACCACGTTGTGCGGCGCATCGCGCAGGAACGCCTTCAGGCTGCGCTCGTCCTGGCGCACCGGCTGATCCAGCAGCGCCGCGTCGAATACCAGCGCCGTGGCCGGCTGCGCGAAGGCCAGCTGGCGCGAATACATGACGCGATACTCCGCGCTGTACGGTGGCTCGGCATAGGCGAACGCCGCCAGCCGCACCGGCACGCGCCGCCGCAGCAGCCAGCTCATCAGGCCATGCAGCATGATCAGCATGGTTTCCTGCGCAAACACGCCGGGCTGCCGCCCCAGGTGCGCGCTGGGCGTAGTCAGCACCAGCGCGGCCTCGTCGCCGTGGCGCTCCAGCCGCACGCCGATATCGTCGAGCAGCAGCCGGAAGTACCGCGTGATGCGCTCCAGAGCCTGCGCCAGCGTGCGGCTGCCCGCCACCGCATGGCACAGCATGGCAAAGCTGCCGCACTTCATGCTGCGCGAATCCTGGCCGAAGAACTCGTCGTCCAGCGCCGCGGCCACCGCCAGCCACAGTTCGCTGTAGCTGGCAGCCGAAACCCGCGCCTGCGGCACGGTCAGCAGCGCCGGGGCAATGCCGGCGCTGCGCAGCACCGGATCGGGGTCGATGCCGCGCGCACGCAGTCCCGCAATGGCGTGGTGGACGAAACAGATGGCGACACTGCCTTTTTCCATGGCGCTGGCGGGTGGCAAACGAGTTCACGAAGATTGGCGGATTTTGGCATAGGAGCCGGCCCCGGGCGTTCCTACACTGCCCGCAGGTCAAACGCCGAGCGCGCATTCTGCCTGAGTTGCAGCGCGGCTCCAAACGCCAACCCAATCTGCCATGCACAGCGACTACACCGAAGAGCAAACCATGATCCGCGACAGCGTGCGCGCCTTTGCCACCGAGCGGCTGGCCGGCGGCGCCGCGCAATGGGACCGCGACGGCCGCCTTCCCGACGAGGTCGTCGCCGAAATGGGCGCGCTGGGGCTACTGGGCATGATCGTGCCAGAGGAATGGGGCGGCACCTATACCGACTATGTCGCCTACGCGCTCGCCATCGAAGAGATCGCCGCCGGCTGCGCCGCCTGCGCTACGATGATGAGCGTGCACAACTCGGTAGGCTGCGGGCCGATCCTGCATTACGGCACCGATGCGCAGAAGGAACGCTACCTGGCCCGGCTGGCCAGCGGCGAGCTGATCGGCGCGTTCTGCCTGACCGAGCCGCAGGCCGGCTCCGAAGCGCACAACCTGCGCACCCGCGCCCGCTTTACCGACAACGGCTGGGTGCTCAACGGCAGCAAGCAGTTCGTCACCAACGGCCAGCGCGCGGGCGTGGCGGTGGTGTTTGCCGCGACCGAGCCGGAGCGCGGCAAGAAAGGCATCTCGGCGTTCCTGGTGCCCACCGACACCCCCGGCTTTATCGTGCACGCACCGGAAAAGAAGCTGGGCATCCGCGCCTCGGACACCTGCGCCATCACGCTGGAAGACTGCATGGTCCCGCACGACGCGCTGCTGGGCGAGCCCGGCGAGGGCCTGCGCATCGCGCTGTCCAACCTGGAGGGCGGACGCATCGGCATCGCCGCGCAGGCGATCGGCATCGCCCGCTCGGCATTCGAGGCCGCATGCCGCTACGCGTCCGAGCGCATCCAGTTCGGCCGCGCGCTGCGCGAGCATCCTCCCATCGCCAACATGCTGGCCGACATGGCCACCGAACTGAATGCCGCGCGGCTGCTGGTGCATCGTGCCGCGCGCATGCGCAGCGAGGGGGTGCCGTGCCTGTCCGAAGCCTCGCAGGCCAAGCTGTATGCGTCGGAGCTGGCCGAGCGCGTGTGCTCGAAGGCGCTGCAGATCCACGGCGGCTATGGCTACCTCGAAGACTATCCGGTCGAGCGCCATTACCGCGACGCCCGCATTACCCAGATCTACGAAGGCACCAGCGAGATCCAGCGCATGCTGATCGCGCGCAGCCTCTGACCCTTCTTCCCCTGCAGAACAACACCCTCCGGAGACAACCATGACTGCCGTGCCCAACACCGCCACTGCCGTGCCGACCGTACCGCTGCTGATCAACGGCGAATGGGTGGACTCGTCCGCCACCGAATTCCGCAACGTGGTCAACCCCGCGACGCAGGAAGTGCTGGCGCGCGTGCCGCTCGCCACCGCCAGCGAAGTCGCGGCAGCCGTGGGCGCCGCGCACCGCGCCTTTGCTAGCTGGCGCCACACGCCGATCGGCGCGCGGCTGCGCGTCATGCTGCGCTTCCAGGCGCTGATCCGCGAGCACAGCAAGCGTATCGCCGCGATCCTGACCGCCGAGCAGGGCAAGACCCTGGCCGATGCCGAAGGCGATATCTTCCGCGGGCTGGAGGTGGTCGAGCACGCCTGCTCCATTGGCACGCTGCAGCAAGGCGGCTTCGCCGAGAACGTCGCCGCCACCGTCGACACCTACACGCTGCAGCAGCCGATCGGCGTCTGCGCCGGCATCACCCCGTTCAACTTCCCGGCGATGATCCCGCTGTGGATGTTCCCGATGGCGATCGTCTGCGGCAATACTTTCGTGCTCAAGCCGTCCGAGCAGGATCCGCTGTCGACCATGGAGCTGGTCAAGCTGGCGCTGGAAGCCGGCGTGCCGCCGGGCGTGCTGAACGTGGTGCACGGCGCCAAGGACGTGGTCGATGCGCTGTGCACGCACCCGGACATCAAGGCGGTGTCGTTCGTCGGCTCCACCGCCGTCGGCACCCATGTCTACAACCTCGCCGGCGCGCACGGCAAGCGCGTGCAGTCGATGATGGGCGCCAAGAACCACGCGGTGGTGCTGCCCGACGCGCACAAGGAACAGACCCTCAATGCGCTGGCGGGCGCCGGCTTCGGCGCGGCCGGGCAGCGCTGCATGGCGACTTCGGTGGTGGTGCTGGTGGGCGCGGCGCGTGACTGGGTGCCCGACCTGGTGGCGCGCGCCAGGACGCTCAAGGTCGGCGCCGGCGCCGAGCCGGGCACCGATGTCGGCCCGGTGGTTTCGGTCGCGGCAAAGGAACGCATCCTCGGCCTGATCGCCGCCGGCGAGCGCGAAGGCGCCACGCTGGTGATGGACGGTCGCGGCGTGGAAGTTCCGGGATACCCGCAGGGCAACTTCATCGGCCCGACCATCTTCACCGAGGTGAAGACCGACATGTCGATCTACACCGAAGAGATCTTCGGCCCGGTGCTGGTGGTAATCGGCGTCGACACGCTGGACGACGCCATCGCGCTGGTCAACCGCAACCCGTTCGGCAACGGCACCGGCGTGTTCACGCAGAGCGGCGCCGCGGCGCGCAAGTTCCAGAGCGAGATCGATGTCGGCCAGGTTGGCATCAACATCCCCATCCCGGTACCGGTGCCCTACTTCAGCTTCACCGGCTCGCGCGGCTCCAAGCTGGGCGACCTGGGGCCGTACGGCAAGCAGGTGGTGCAGTTCTACACCCAGACCAAGACGGTGACGGCTCGGTGGTTTGACGATGCCACGGTCAATGATGGGGTGAATACCACCATCAGCCTGAAGTAATCGGGCGGCATTCAAAAACGACACGGAAGGAGACACCCATGCATATCGCCTTCATCGGCCTGGGCAACATGGGCGCGCCCATGGCGCGCAACCTGCTCAAGGCCGGCCACACGCTGACCGTATTCGACCTGAACGCCGCCACGGTGGCCTCGCTGTGCGCCGACGGCGCGGGCAGCGCGGACTCGGCGCGCAAGGCCGTGGCCGAGGCGGATTTCGTCATCACCATGCTGCCGGCGGCCGCGCACGTGCGCAGCGCCTACCTGGGCGAAGACGGCGTGCTGGCCGGGGTGCGGCCCGGCGTGCCGCTGGTCGACTCCAGCACCATCGATCCCGCCACCGTGCGTGAACTGGCCGCCGCCGCCGAGGCGCGCGGCAATGCGCTGGCCGATGCCCCGGTCTCCGGCGGCACCGTCGGCGCGCAGGCCGGCACGCTGACCTTCATGGTCGGCGCCTCCGAAGCGCTGTTCGCGCAGGTGCGGCCCGTCCTGGCCGGCATGGGCCGCAACCTGGTCCATTGCGGCGGCACCGGCACCGGCCAGGTCGCCAAGATCTGCAACAACCTGATCCTGGGCATCTCCATGATCGGCGTCTCGGAGGCGATGGCGCTGGGGGTCAAGCTCGGCATCAATGCCAATGTGCTGGCGGGCATCGTCAATACTTCCACCGGGCGCTGCTGGGCTTCGGATACCTGCAACCCGTGGCCCGGCGTGATCGAGACCGCGCCGGCCGGGCGCGGCTACAGCGGCGGCTTTGGCGCCGACCTGATGCTGAAGGACCTGGGCCTGGCCACGGACGCCGCGCGCAGCGTGAAGCAGCCGCTGTTTCTCGGTGCGCTGGCGCAGCAGGTCTACCAGGCGGTGAGCCATGCCGGCGACGGCCATCTCGACTTCTCCGGCGTGATCCGCCAGTACCTGTCCGCTGCGGACAAGGAGAACCAGCAATGATCGAGTTTGCCCTGCACGGCCACGTCGCCACGCTCACGCTGAGCCGCCCGCCCGCCAACGCCTTCACCGCCGAAGGCCTGCAACAGCTGCGCGAACTGGTGGCAAGGATCGATGCCAACCCGGAAGTCCGCGCCGTGGTCGTCACCGGGGCCGGCGAGAAGTTCTTCAGTGCCGGCGCCGACCTGAACGGCTTTGCCGAGGGCGACCGCGCCCACGCGCGCGTGATGGCGCAGCAGTTCGGCAACGCCTTCGAAGCGCTGCAGAATGCGCGTCCGGTGGTAATTGCCGCGATCAACGGCTATGCCATGGGCGGCGGGCTGGAATGCGCGCTGGCCTGCGATATCCGCATCGCCGAGGAGCAGGCGCAGATGGCACTGCCCGAAGCCGCCGTGGGGCTGCTGCCGTGCGGCTGCGGCACGCAGACGCTGCCGTGGCTGGTGGGCGAAGGCTGGGCCAAGCGCATGATCCTGACCAACGAGCGCGTCGACGCGGCCACCGCGCTGCGCATTGGCCTGGTGGAAGAAGTCGTGCCGCGCGGCCAGGCCCTTGCCACGGCGCTGGCGATGGCCGAACGCGCCGGCAAGCTCAGCCCGCGTGCCGCCGCGCACAGCAAGCGGCTGGTGCACCTGGCGCGCCAGGGCGTGCCGCGCCAGGCCGCGCTGGCACTGGAGCGCGAGCGCTTTGTCGACCTGTTCGACGATGCCGACCAGCGCGAAGGCGTCAATGCCTTCCTCGAGAAACGCGCGCCGCAATGGCGCAACGCCTAGGAGCGCGCCATGCGCCTGACCGAAGAAACCAAGGCCGCCAACCTGGACGTGGCCGAGCCGGAGGTGCTGTTCCAGGTGGTCAACGGCGTCGGCATCGCCACGCTGAACCGGCCGCGCCAGCTCAATGCCCTGTCGTATCCGATGGTGGTCGCGCTGGGCGCGCAGGTCGAAGCCTGGGCGACTGACGATGCCATCCGCGCGGTGGTGCTGCGCGGAGCGGGCCCCAAGGCCTTCTGTGCCGGCGGCGATATCCGCGCGCTCACCGACAGCTATCGCGACGGCACGCCGCTGCACCGGCGCTTCTTTATCGACGAATACACGCTGGACTACCGCCTGCACCGCTACCCCAAGCCGCTGGTGGCGCTGATGGACGGCATCGTCATGGGCGGCGGCATGGGCCTGGCACAGGCCGCGCACCTGCGCCTGGTCACCGAACGCTCGCGCGTGGCCATGCCCGAGACCGGCATCGGCCTGGTGCCGGATGTCGGCGCCAGCCACTTCCTGTCGAAGCTGCCGGTGCCGCTGGCGCTCTACCTGGGACTGACCGGCGTGAGCATCGGCGCGGCCGACGCCTTGCTGTGCGGACTGGCCGATGCGGCGGTAGACAGTGCCACGCTCGCCGGACTGGAGCAAACCCTCGCCGGCATCGAATGGGGCCATGACACGCTGGCCGATCTGCGCCACGCGCTGGTCCGCGAGCCCGTTGCCAGCGCCGCCGAAGCGCCGCTGCTGCAAGTGCTGCCGGCGCTGCTGCAGCATTTCGCGGGGCACGCCACGCTGCCGGAGATCCTGGCCGACCTGGCTTGCCAGGACGACCCCGCCTACACCGCATGGGCCACCCGCACCATCGACGTCTTGCGCACCCGTTCGCCGCTGTCCGCGTGCGCCACGCGGGAGCTGCTGCTGCGCGGGCGCAGGATGGACCTGGCCGACTGCTTCCGCATGGAACTGGCGGTGGTGGTCAACACCTTCACGCAAGGCGATTTCGTCGAAGGCGTGCGCGCGCTGATCGTCGACAAGGACAACGCGCCGCGCTGGCGCGTCACCAGCTATGACGCGGTGGACGATGCCCGGGTCCAGGCGCTGTTCCGGCCGTGGTGGGCGCCGGGCGAGCAGCCGCTGGCCCTGCACCACTGAGCGGATGCGCTGCCGTGAGCCTCGACGCGCTGCTGGCGCGCAGCCCCTGGGCCGCGGCACTGACACCGGAGCAACGCGACCGCGTGCGCGCCGAACTGCGCGAGCGCGCGGTGCCGCAAGGCGCCTATGTCATCCGCAAGGGCGACCGGGCCGACAGCTGGCTGGGCGTTGCCGACGGCCTGGTCAAGGTGCATTGCGCCTCGCCGTCCGGCAAGCGTGCCACGCTTACCGGCGTGCCGGCCGGCGGCTGGCTCGGCGAAGGTTCCCTGCTCAAGCGCGAGGCGCTGCGCTATGACGTGGTGGCGCTGCGCGATTCCCGCATCGCATGCATGCCCGGTGCCACCTTCCGCTGGTTGCAGGAAACCAGCCTGCCCTTCAACCGCTACCTGCTCGACCAGCTCAACGAACGGCTCGGCCTGTTTATCGCCACCGTCGAGCATGAGCGGCTGCATGGCATCGAGGGCCGCGTGGCGCGGGCGCTGGCGACGCTGTTCAATCCGGTGCTATGCCCTGGCCTGGGTCCGGCACTGCACCTGACGCAGGAAGAAGTGGGCCTGCTGGCGGGGATTTCGCGCCAGCGGGCCAATGCGGCGCTCAAGGTGCTGGAGAGCGAAGGCTTGCTGGCGGTCGAGCACGGCGCCGTACATGTGCTCGACCTGGAGGCGCTGCGCCGCTACTGAACGCGGCGCGGGTTCATGCCTGTGGGCCCGTCGATGGCTTCACCAGACCGTCCGCCCGGAACATCGCCTTGATGCCGCGCACCGCCTGCCGGATGCGCGATTCATTTTCGATCAGCGCGAAGCGCACGTACTCGTCGCCATAGTCGCCAAAGCCGATGCCCGGTGACACCGACACCTTGGCCTTGGCCAGCAATTGCTTCGAGAACTCCAGCGAGCCCAGCGCGCGGTAGGGTTCCGGAATCCGCGCCCAGATATACATCGAGGCCTTCGGGATTTCCACCGGCCAGCCCGCCTCGATCAGACCGCGCGCCAGCACGTCGCGGCGCGACTGGTATTGCGCGGCGATCTCGCTCACGCATTGCTGGTCGCCTTCCAGCGCGGCAATGGCGGCGATCTGCAACGGCGTGAAGGTGCCGTAGTCGTGATAGCTCTTGATGCGCGTCAGCGCCGCCACAAGGTCCGGGTTGCCGACCATGAAGCCCACGCGCCAGCCCGCCATGTTGTAGCTTTTGGACAGCGTGAAGAATTCCACCGCGATATCCTTCGCGCCCGGCACCTGCATGATCGACGGTGCCTTCCAGCCGTCGAAAACAATATCCGCGTAGGCTAGGTCGTGCACCACGAAGATGTCGTGCTTGCGCGCCAGCGCGATCACGCGCTCGAAGAAGTCCAGCTCCACGCACTGCGCCGTCGGGTTGGACGGAAATCCCAGCACGATCATCTTGGGCTTGGGATAGCTGCCGCGGATGGCGCGCTCCAGCTCGGCAAAGAAGTCGATGCCCGGCACCAGCGGCACCGAGCGGATATCGGCCCCGGCGATGACCGCGCCGTAGATGTGGATCGGATAGCTGGGATCGGGCACCAGCACCGTGTCGCCGCGATCCAGCGTGGCCAGCATCAGGTGCGCGAGGCCTTCCTTGGAGCCGATGGTGACGATGGCCTCGGTATCCGCATCGATGTCGACGTCATAGCGCTGGCGGTACCAGTGCGAGATCGCGCGGCGCAGCCGTGGAATGCCCTTGGATGCCGAATAGCCGTGCGTATCGGGCCGCTGCGCCGCTTCGGTGAGCTTGGCCACGATATGCGCCGGCGTGGCGCCATCGGGATTGCCCATGCTCATGTCGATGATGTCCTCGCCACGGCGGCGGGCGGCCATCTTCAGCTCGGCGGTGATATTGAAAACGTACGGGGGAAGGCGATCGATGCGCGCAAAGCGGCGCTTGCCGGAGGAAGCGGCAGTCATGAGGGAGTCCTTTACGTAAGCGCCCGGAACCGTCCGAGCGACGTCGGCAGCCGCTGTCTTTTGTCAAACTTATCGGCGCCGGGGACTCATGTTAGCGGGGATGCGGCCATTGCACAACGGGCGTGTGCAGATGACCTAGAGCCTGCCGCCCGGCAGACCGGTCGGCCGGTTCGCGGGCAGATGGCGCACGATGCAGTCCAGCGCGGGGGAATCGGAGCGCCCACCCAGCGCCGCACTGACCGAATCGCGGTACTGCTGCGCAGAGATGCGCTGGTAGTACAGGCGCGAGGTCTGGTCCAGCCAGTAGACGTAGTCGTCGTCGCTGCGGCTGCCGCTGGTGCGCAGCCACTCGCTGATATTGTTCGTCCCGACGATCATGTTCGGGCACGCGGTCTGCAGCGAATCGAGATAGGCATTGAAGTCGGTGGCCTGGCGGTTGCGCACGGCGTCCGGCGCACAGGCGGCGAGCAACGCTATGGATGCCGCCGCGGCGCCAGCAGCGCGCAACGGTCTGGATGCAGTCAGCACGGCAGTCCCCTTGGACAGTAGCGATGCGTGCCATCTTATGGCAACACATCGCCCGCGTACACCGTGCCGCCCCGCGTTGCTCAGTCGTCCAGCGTCTCGTGCACCGCCGAGGCCCCGCGCTTCCAGTAGGCGGAGGCCCGGATGCGCTTCTTGTCGATGCCGCGCTCCGTGACCAGGTACTGGCGCACCGTCTTCATCGCCGCGCCCTCGCCGGCGGCCCACACATAGCCCTCGCCACGCGGCAGCGCCAGCTTGCGCAGCGCGCCTTCCAGCAGGCTGCCTTCCGGCGCATCGCCGCGATGCAGCCAGTGCACGTCCGCCTTCGCGGCGCTCGGCAGCGGGATCTGCGCGGCGGCATCGCCCACTTCCACCACGACAATGGCATGGGTGCCGGCACCCAGTTCTTCCAGCCGGCGCGCGATCGCCGGCAGCGCCGTATCGTCACCGACCAGCAGGTGCCAGTCGAACCCCGTCGGCACCACGAACGAACCGCGCGGCCCGCCCACGCCCAGGTACTGGCCCGGCCGCGCCTGGGTCGCCCACGTCGACGCGGGGCCATCGCCATGCAGCACGAATTCGAGGTCCAGCTCCTGCTTCGCGGCATCGTAGCGGCGCGGCGTATAGTCGCGTGCCGCCGGGCGCGGCTCGCCCTCGGGAAACGCAATGCCGTCCGCGGTGACCCGCGGCAGCACCGGCTTGTCATCGCCGGCAGCCGGGAAAAACACCTTGACGTGATCGTCGAAGGACCCCGAGACAAAGTCCTGCAGGTCGGCGCCGCCCAGCGTCACGCGCAGCAGTTGCGGCGAGACCTGCGTGGTGCGCACCACCTGCAGCAGGCGCATCTTCAGCGGATGGCGCACGCGCTCGACGGTCAGGTTGCGTGCGGGTTCGGTAGCGTTTGTCGTCATATCGGAATTCCTTGTCTGCGCGCCCTGCGCCTGCCGGGCACGATTGCCGAAGGCCGATGCCAGGGTCAGCGCCATGGTTCAGGCCTGCGGGCCCGCTTCGATTTCCTTCGCCGCGCGCGCCAGGATCGCGGCAATGCGGCGCTGCTCGTCGGCACCCGCTTCACTGCGCATCACCAGCGCCTGCTTCAGTGCCGCGCGCGCCTGCATCAGCTCGGGCAGCCAGCCGCCCTGCTCCGGCTCGGGCTGCTGCTCGCCCCGCATCGCCCGGCGCATCCACTCCATCTTGCGCGCCACATGGCGCAGCCGCGCCACCATCACGTCGACCCGCTCGCGGTTGGCCGCCAGGTGCGCCTTGCCGGGCTCTGACAACTGGTAGCGCTTCTTGTTGCCTTCGGTGTCGACGGTGGCATAGCCGACTTCTTCCAGGTAGGTCAGCGCGGGATAGACCACCCCGGGGCTGGGCTTGTAGAAGCCGTTGGTGCGCGTTTCCAGCGCCTTGATCAGTTCGTAGCCGTGGCTGGGCTTTTCTTCCAGCAACGACAGCAGCAGCAATTGCAGGTCGTCCGCACTGAACTTGCGGCCGCGGCGCCAGCCTTCCTCGTCGAAGCCGCCGGGCCCGCCTGGACCGAAGGCGTCATCGTCGCGACCGCCCCAGAAGCTGCCGTGCCCTCGGCCCATGGCGTGGTGAGCTACGTGCGGGGCAAGGCGCATCATGAGATGGCGGGCCCTTCCGAGAAAGTCCGGATGGGGGCCGAAGCCGTGGTGATGCGGGTGGTGGTGATGCATGAAGCTCTCCTGTATGTCGCTAGACATATCTTACGATATATATCGTAAGAGCTAAAGTCAAGGCTCACCGCTTTACCACGCTACGCACCACAAGGACTGCCATGCGTGCGCTGGCGTACCAACCCGGGTTGTCTATCGTCCTGCCGCTTTCCAACATTCATTTAACGCCAAGCATCGCGACAGACGGCGCAGCGGCCGGCACGACAGTGAACAACAACAGGCCAACCGGGGGACAAAGATGGACGCCAGGATTCAGCGCAGGCTGAGGGCCTGCATCGGCGCCATGATGCTGGCGCCAGCGGGAGTGGCGTTCGGCGCCATGGAGGATGCGCTGCTAAGCGCGGAACCGGTGGGGGCGGCGGCCCGGGGCTATTACGCCGAACCGGCGTACGACATGGGCACCCATTACCAGGGCGGCCATCTGCGGCTCGGCTACAAGCTGTCGCCGGACTGGTCGCTGGAAGCAGGCTACTGGCGCCGCCACCTCAGCCACGGCGACGACTCCGCCGGCATCGACAGCTGGCTGGCGTCGACCAGCTATGGCCTGATCACGACGCCGGACGCTGGCCGCAAGCTCACGTTGCGCCTGTCGGCCTGGGGCAACTACACCGGCAGCCTGCGCAAATCCGGCGCAATGCCGGGAAGCAAGCTCGCCGACTACAGCATCGCCCATCCGAACGACACGCAGGTGCAGGCCGATCTGGTCTACACCGGTCAGCCGTGGCCGGGCCAGTCCCTGACCGGCTTTATCAGCGGCGGCTATAGCTGGGTCCGTGCTGGCGATATCCAGGGCACGCTCAAGCAAGGCTCTTGCCTGTACAACGTCAGGGTCGGTGCCGACAACATGGCGACCGGAACGCTGGCGGCGCCATGCCGAGTGGGCCGCGCCACCGTGTCCAACGGCGGCTTTCGCCTCAATGCCGCCGATGTCGGCGTCGACGCCGGCAGCAGTTTCAATGACAGCGGCGCATTCGTCGGCGCGGGCGGCTCATGGCGCTGGGGCCTGGGCGCATGGAGCCTGACCGCGGGCTACCACGTCCAGTACTTCTTCCGCGAACTGGACAATCGCTACATGGCCTATGGCTCGGCCAAGACCCAGTTCAACCAGACCGTGCTGCTGCAGGCGTCTTACGCGATCAACCGGCACGTCGACGTCTTCGTGCGCGGACAAGGGGCGCAGAACAGCCTGATGGGTTATGTGCCGCTGCTGTACAACCCGGTCACCGCGAGCCGGCTTGACCGGACCTATGGGTTGTTCTCGATCGGCCTGCGGATCAGCGGGTTCTAGCCGCCGCGAGAACACCGGTCAGCGGCGTTGCAGCCTGACGCGCACCCCGTTGCCCGAACGGATCGTTACGCGCCCCACCACCTTCGGCACGTGCCCCGGATCGGCTTCCACGCGATACCGGCGAACGATGCTGGCGAGTATCAGCACGGCCTCCTGCGTTGCATAGGCAGCGCCGATGCATACGCGCGGCCCCTTGCTGAACGGGATATACGCGCACTTCGACGACTCCTTGCCGGCCGGCGTGTCGAAACGATCCGGATCGAATTCGTCCGGCCGCTCCCACAACGCGCGGTGCCGATGCAGCAGCCACGGCGAAATCAGGATCGGCGAGCCTTCCTTGACCGACTTGTCGCGGATGCACTGCGACTGCGCGGCCTCGCGCACGAAGAACCCCACCGGCGGGTACAGGCGCAGCGTTTCGCGGAACACATTGCCCACGGTCGGCAGGCGCTTGATATCGCTCAGCTCGAAATCCCGTTCCCCCACCGCGGCCTGGATCTCCGCCAGCATCTGGTCCTGCAGGTGCGGGCATTGCGAAATCAAATAAAGCGCCCAGGTCAGCGCGCTGGCCGATGTCTCGTGCCCGGCCAGGAACAGCATGCAGACCTGGTCCACCAGCTCTTCATAGGTAAACCGATCGCCGCTGACCGGATCGACAGCATCCATCATGGCGGCGAGGATGTCCTGCCTTGCACCGCCCTGCCCGCTGTCGCGCTCCGCCATCCGCCGCGCGATGATCCCCGACAGGATCGACCGGATCTTCTTCGCCGCGCGCTTGCTGGCCCAGGCCGAATACACCGGCGGCAACCGGTAGATCATCAGGATCATCGCCCGTTGCGCGTGATGCTGGAATTCCAGGAAGGCGTCGTAGATCTCCTTCGCCGCGGATTCCTCCAGCGTTTCCGACAGGATGGTGCGGAAGATGATGTCCGCCGTCACGTAGGTCATCTCGCCGTCGACCTCGTACGAACGCCCGTCCGCCACCTCATCCAGGCGCTGTGTCATGCCCGACACCGAATCCGCCATCAGCGCGAACACGAGCCTGAGCCGCGCCTGCGCGAACGCTGGCTCAACCAGGCGGCGCTGCCGTTCCCACAGGCCACCGTTGGTGGTGAAGATGCTGGTGCCCAGCAGCGGCTCGAGCATCCGGTGCATCAGCTTGTGCTTGGGATACGCATGCGCATCCCCCAGAATCCGGCGCACCCAGTCGGCATCGTTCACCATGAAGATGTCCATGCCGGGCTGCGAGATCTTGCCCATCTTCATCGAATAGCTGCGCTCGAACAGCACATCGATCCAGGAATTCCAGCCACGCAGGAAGCGCAACAGGAACGAACTCTTGCGCACATGCGGCCTGGGGTACGGGGGCTGGAAATTCATGGGGGCGAACGGCGGGTATCAGAAAGGCTGGATGCGGCGCGGACCGGCCGTCATCCGGAAATAGTCATACTCGTTAGGCAAGGCGCTTGCCATCAGGTACTGGAAATGCAGGCGCTGCTTGCTGCGCTTCATGCGCGCGTATTCCTGCTTGCCGAACATGCGGAACGGGCGCACCACCTGCGCGGTCGGCCGGCCCGCGGCCACGCCGGCAATGCCCGAGATTTCGAGCGGATTGGCCTGCGAGAAACACAGCGAATCGGCACGGGCGTTCATGTCCAGCCACTGCATCTCACGCTCCGCCGACAGGCGCTGCAGGTCGCGGCGGAACGCAACGGCCGACGGCATCAGGCTCAAAAGCGGAATGCACTGCCCCAGCGTCACCAGCGTCAGGCCGCGGCGCTGCGCCGGTGTCAGCGCATCCGCCAGGCGCGCCGCCAGCGACACGCCGACGATCGAGCCGACGCTATGGCCCACCACCAGCGCCTCGTCGCAGGGCGATGCCTCCAGGTCACGGCGGATCCAGTCCGCAAACGCATCGATGCGCTGCCGGACATCCTCGGGCTCGCGCTCGCCCCACGCCTGCACGAAACGGTAGATCCGCAGCAGCCAGAACACCGCCAGCCGGTTCGCCAGCGCAACCCCGCCGCCGAACAGCACGGCACCGGCGGCCATCCCGCCCGTCACCGCCAGCCATCCATGCACTCCCACCGCCGACAGCGCCGCCGAGGCGCCAATCCCGAGACCGAGCGACAGCATCAGCAGCAGCGCCAGATAAACCAGCGGATACAACGCACTGAAAAATGGCCCGCGGAAGGTCTTGCTCAGGCGGCCGAACGCGCCGCAACCGATATAGCGCGCATAGCTGGCGAGCGTCGCCAGCACCAGCAGCGTCAGGCTCGGCTCCCAGTGCCGACGCACCAGGTCATCCCAATGCAGGAACTGGTACTCCGTGGAAACCGAATGGCCATCCCATTCACTGTCGACGTTCCAGGCGCTGACATGCTCACCCAGCCGCGAGCGCGCACCGACGGCGACCGAACCGCCATGATGGACGGCCTGCTTGGCGGACTCTTCGCGATACAGGCGGTGATAGAACGCCGCGCCACGCGGATCGAAGCCGCTGACGTAATAGACCTTGCGGCGCCTAACGCTGGCCGAAGCAGCCTGCGCGGGCTTGTCCTGAGCGGCAGTGCTCATCCTTGCGTCCGGTGATGGAGCTTTTTCTTGAGTACCAGGTCCACGATCGGCTGCTCGCGCTTGTTGGCGCGCCGGCAATGGTCCTGCTGGAACTTGTCGGTAAACCAGATGATGAATCGTGCCCACCAGCGATGCTGCTCGCGCCAGGCGTGCGAAGACACCGACTCCCAGGCGTAGCCGTTGAGCAGCGTCGCATTGACGAAATGATCGAGCGCCCGCACCCCTGCCCGGCCGCGCTCGGTCTTGCCGAAAAAACCGATATAGACGATCAGGAGGTATCCGAGGACGGCCAACGGGACGATAAAGATCATCAGCAGGAAGCCGGCGATGCGTTCTCTCATGGCGATGAGTGGGGGCGAAGAATGGGGGCTGGGGGCGCAGCGGGGGTAATGCGGGTGGACCGGCTAGCCGGTAACGCTAAGGGCGCCGGGGCGCCCGACAGTATAGCGGCAGATCAAACCTGGGACAGCCGGATAGCGTCCGACCGGACCGGCTCGGCAATGCTACCGTCTTGACTGTTGTAGTTTTGAAACAATATCCAGTCGGCACCCACAGCAGCTTTCCGGTCGCGAATAAGACAGGGATTCACTGCTACGCAGATTTGACTGACATCCGGGTTTCCTCCAATTTATGACCGGCATGCGCGAGCCGTTGAATAGAACAAGGAGCTGAACGCTCGACAAAGGACTCGCATGCTGGTTCTCAGCCTTGTTCTATTTGCAGTGATTGGCCTTGCCGCCTTCGTGATGGAATCGGCAGCGCAAGACTGGCGCGACGAACACGTATGACGGAGGCAAGGAAATGACTTGGTCATGCGCAGCACCAGCCGGGCCCACCGGTCGTATCGCTCATCCAACCAGCAGCGCAGCCAGTACGTTAACGGTTGCGTTGATATCCCAGACCCGGCCGCTATAGGCATCGGCGGTGACGAGGCCGGCGACAAACAGCAGACGCGCCAGTTTCCGCCTTTGCAGATCCTTGCGACGCTGCTCCGGAACAGGCACCAGCATGTCGTCGGCATAGAACGACGAGTTGATCTGAGACACCCGCACCAGGTAGTTGCGAAAGCGCGCATAGACCCGCATGTCGACAGCGCCTGGATCATTCCAGAAGGCATCCAGGGACCCTTGGTAAGTCAGGCCGGGCTTGGCGTAAAAGCAGCGGCCAAGCGCAATGACGGGGACACGGTGAAACAAGGCCTGCAAACCGGTCGTGGAGTTCACCGTCACCAATCCCATGCAACGGTGCATCAACGATGGCAGGTGGGCATCGTGAATATAGACGATGCGGCCGCTGGCACCGAAGCGTGCGGCGCATGCCTCAATAAAGGCTGCGTAATCGCTATGGCCCCGATCCATCGGATGATGCTTGAACACCAGCACGCTGTCGGCCGGCGCATGCTCGGCAAAAGAATGCGCGGTCCACTCGATAAAATCCTCGATCCGGCGCCAGGGGCTATGTACCCGAATCTGGCTGTCGTTGTAGACCTGAAGCGGAGCCAGGAAAAAGTGGGGATGCTCGTTCGCCAGCAACTGCTCGCGCAGCGACCGCTCCTGCCAGCGATATACCTGCTTGCGGTATGCCGCCCGTGTCCACTGCCCCAGTTCGTGCACGCCGAACGGCTTGTGATGCTGGTAATGCGGATAGCGGCTCGCAGCGGCCATGCCGCCGGCAAAGTACCAGAACGAGTACAGCGCCATCTTGCGGAACGAATGGCGGAACTTGCGGGGCTTCGGCGGCACCGTGACCTTCGGAATCTCCGGGATCCCAAGCAGGTCAAGCGGTGAATCCGCATTCACGCCGCCGCACTCCAGCGTGATGTAGTCCGGACGCACGTAGCCCTCTTCGAACGCCCACAATGCAATGCCCAGAGCCTCGGCCACCCGCGCGGCAATGCGGTGGTGGCGACGGCTGGTGCCGAATACCACGATGGCGTCGATACGCCGCTCCGCAACCAGGCTACGGAGCACCGCCTCCCACAGCACCATCGGCTGCACGAACCTGACAATGTCACCGCGGCGATAGAAGGCATCGTCGCCGCCGTTGAAGTTGACTTTGGTGACCTGGCAGCCTTTGGCCGTCAGCAGGTCGCGCAGGCGCGCGAAGAACGGGCCGTTCGGTCCTTGTAGCAGCAGGATGCGGCGATGCCTGGCAATCTGTTCCAGGCTCGCCGGCTCCGTCGCGGCAGGCCCTGCAGCGTCGTGCGGAGTGGCCCCTCCACTTCCCTGCGACAGACTGGGGATGTCGATACTTCCGGATGGCTTCCTGAACGACAACATTTCTCGACCCTCGTGCTGCTCTTGTATTCTGTTATTTGTGATTCTGTCTTTGTTCTGCAGCGTCTTATTGCTCTGGCGCAGATACCCGTCGATGCGCCGTGCAATGCTGCGGATGCGCCAGACCGGCAGGATCGGCTCCCCGGGACCTCCGACCGTCTCGCCCGGCGGCGCCGTCACGCCAGCGGATCCATGGACGCAGCAGCGACTGAATCAAATGGCGCCGGAGTCCCGACGCACGGGCTGGTGCCTCATCGCGCCACGACAGGATGTGGTCCACCACAATTTCCGGCGTCGCGAATCCGTGCTTGCCATCGCGCAAGACATAGCGCGGATACAGGATCAGCGCACCCGCAACGAGCATGTCGAGCGAAAGACGACGATGCCGACGTGGCGTTTCGCACCGGTCATCCGTGAGGCCCCAGCCGGCATAGAACGGCGCACCGTGCGTCGTGACCGGCTTGCCCCGGAGCATGGCCTCGAACCCGGCAAGCGAGGTCAGGACATGGACGCCATCGACAGCGGCAATAAGCCGGTCCATCGGACAGTCCGTCACCAGTTCGTCGCACAGCGCGGCGAGCGCCTTTTCCTCGTCGCGATTGCCGCGCAAGCCGCTCATGACATCGGGATGGGGCTTATAGACCAGATACGCGCCAGGCACCTCGGCGCGCACCGCCTCGAGCAGCGCGCGGTTGGTGCGGATGCCAGGTGCCCCGAAAAGCAGCGACGCATCCGCCTCCACCTGGCCGACTACCAGAATTACCCGGCCAACGCCTGCAGGCCGGGTCCAGCTGCCTGACCCGACGTTGTACTTGGTGAGCCCGGCATGGATGATGGATTCGCGCAGTCGCGCTGCGCGCGAAAGGGTAGCGGCATCGAATTCGGCACTCGCCAACAGTCGCTCCAGGTCGGACTCGGAGGTCGCGTCGTAATAGATGCCGGAACGATCAAACACCCACGACAGCGGACGGACCAGCTGCGCGCCCAGGCCAACAGAACGCAAGAAGCCATCCTCCACCGTGATCACCGCCAGATCGGGTCGCACCGTTGCGTCGACACTCTGGCCCCAGCGCAGCAGCGACGCGCCCTGCGGTACATATCGCAGACCGCGATGGAAAATTACCTCGTGACCTTGCAGGAAGTCCTTCAGGATTTTCCGCTTCCAGCGGGAAAAGCCAATTGCATGCAGGCGCCGCGGAAACTGCTGAGCCATCCGGCGCTGCAGTGCCAGGTAGTCGATGGCGTCTTCTACCTCGCAACGGCTTCCGGTATGTGGCTGGACGTAGCGCGTGTAGCGGACCAGCGCGGCAAATGCCAGTTGCTCCACCGAAACGGGATGCCGCCGCGCCGGGGCCGACAATGCATCAATCGTCAGGCCCCATCCGGCATAGAAAGGCATGCCAAAGGTATGAACCGTCTTGCCATGCAGGAGCGCTTCGAAGCCGACCTGCGAGGTAACGGCGAAGACGGCCCGCGCGCCGCGGATCAGCGGCACCACGTGGACGTCGTCCTGGATCCGCTCCACGCGCGGATAGCCGCCGTGGTCCAGGATCTGCCCGAGATAACCACGTTTGCGTCCGAGCGCGACCTCTGGGTGCTCCTTGACCAGGATCGTGCAATCCGGATATGCCTGCAACGCTGACTCGAGCATGCGGCGGAAACTGTCGCCGTCTGCCAGGCCAAACTGCACCGAGGCATCGTTCGCGGTCTGGTCAACCACAAGCACGTATGGCTGTGCCGGCAGCGATGCCGGCGCCGGCGCCGGCGCATAGTTGTACTTGGAGATCCCCGCGTCTCGCCAGCGTTCGATCAGTTGCCAGGCCCTTGCCTGCTCGGACGGCAGCAACGGCGTGGAAATCAGCTCGTCCAGCCGGGAAGGCTGCGATGCGTCGTAATAGATGCCGCGATCATCGACTACCAGCGAACAAGTCGGCGACGACGCTCCGGGGTACAGCGAGCGCAGAAAGCCGTCTTCGAGACACAGGAAGCGCTCGATGCCACGGGAATTCGCGAACGCCCGGGCCTTGCGGGCGGTAGGCCGCCGCCCCCATGCGGCAACGGCGGACAGCGGTACCGCTGCGCCTCGCAACGGATGCACCAGGGCCACCGGCTCGCCCAGGAAAGCAGACAGGTGTTCAATTCGGCGAATGCCGTGGGAAAGAACGCCGATCGCGCCCTCAGACGGCAGGCTCATCACTTCCCAGATCGTGGATTTGCAGGATGCCGACGACCCGATCCGACTCGTTTTTCACCACCAGTGCGCCGATCCTGGCGGCATGGATCCGCGCTTCCGCATCGGCAAAGCGTTCGCCCGGCGATGCGGTCTTCGGATCGGTGGACATGATGTGCCTGGCCATGATCGCCTTGTAATCGCGGTCGGAGTCGAACGCGCGGCGCACGTCGCCATCCGTGATTACGCCCTGCAGTTGCTCGCCTTCCATCACCAGCGCCATGCCGAGGCGGCCGCGGTTGATGACATGCACTACATCGCGGAACGATGCATCCGGGCGACAAACCGGCAGGTTCTCCTTGTGCATGACATCCGTCACGCGGGTCAGGAGTTTCCGGCCCAGGCTTCCGCCCGGGTGGAATCGCGCGAAATCCTCGGGCTGGAAGCCCCGCTTGACCGAAAGGACCACAGCGAGCGCATCGCCCATTACCAGCGTGGCGGTGGTGGAACTGGTCGGTGCCAGGTTGTTATTGCAGGCTTCGCGTTCGACCGAGATGTCCAGCACCACATCCGCGTGCCGCGCCAGCGTGGAATGCACCTTTCCGGTCATCGCGATAACCGGATTCTGCTGATGCTCGAGAAACGGCAGGATGCGGATCAGTTCTTCCGTTTCCCCGCTGTTCGAGATCATCAGCACGACATCAATCGGCTTGATCATGCCGAGATCGCCATGGAAAGCTTCGCCCGGATGCACGGAAAACGCCGGCGTACCCGTCGACGCCATGGTTGCGGCGATCTTCTTGCCGATCAGCCCGGACTTGCCCATGCCGACCACCACCACGCGGCCGCGAGCACGCAAAATGATTTCGACCGCCTTCTCGAATCCCGAATCGATCCGCCCCGACATGCGGTCCAGTGCCTGGATCTCGGTGGCAACGACGTTGCGTGCCAATGCAATGACTTCAGTCATCGTTCTCTCACATTCCCTAATGTTATGCGTGCCGGTCATTGCCCACCGGTGACCCCAAACTGCTATTCGATATGAAGCGGAGCACACGACTTCACCAGGTCGTCCACTGCCTTCACCTGTGTTAGAAATGGTTCGAGCTTGTCCAGCGGCAAGGCACTCGGTCCATCGCACTTGGCGTTGGCAGGGTCCGGATGCGCCTCGAGGAAGAGGCCGGCCAGACCGACCGCCATGCCCGAACGAGCAAGTTCAACGACTTGCTGGCGCCTGCCACCCGATGCGGCGCCATTAGGATCGCGCTGCTGCAAGGCATGCGTGACGTCGAAAATGATCGGCATGTCGTTGGTGACCCGCTTCATCACGCCGAAACCGAGCATGTCGACGACGAGGTTGTCGTAGCCAAAGCAGGTTCCGCGATCGCAAAGGATCAGTTGATCGTTGCCCGCCTCTTTGAACTTTTCGACGATGTTGGCGACCTGCGTCGGGCTAAGGAATTGAGGCTTCTTGATGTTGACGGGCTTGCCGGTTTTCGCCAAAGCGACAACGAGGTCGGTTTGGCGGGCGAGGAATGCGGGTAGTTGGAGGACGTCGACGACCTCGGCAACCAATGGGGCTTGCCAAGGCTCGTGGACATCCGTGATCACGGGTACGCCAAACTTCGCTTTCACTGCTTCGAAAATCTTCAGTCCTTCATCCAGACCAGGTCCCCGGTAGGAGTGAATAGAAGAACGGTTTGCTTTATCGAAACTTGCCTTGAAGACGTAGGGTATGCCGAGCTTTTGAGTAACACGGATGTACTCCTCGCATGAAACAACAGCGAGATCCAGTGACTCAAGCACATTCACGCCCCCAAAAAGAACAAAAGGGCTCGAATTATTCGCCTCAATATTTTCGCCAATATCGATTACCATCCCACATTCACCCGATAACTAATTTTAAATAACCTGGTTACACCAACCACCCGCAACAACAGCACGAAAACTAGACCCCCACCCACCCTTTACAACCACTCTAACAAACCAACCATAACCCATTACTTCACAATCGTAGCAGCTTGTTTATTTCGCCAAAATATTTTCAACGGCCTAAGCGCTGCGATTCGTGAATCCCGAAAAAACGCATGTGGATCTCGTCGCAGCTTTGCCAATTTTGCGGCACGCCTTTCCCTTTCGCTCAAATTAGTTTTACGATTAACAATAACAGCCTTTGATATAGCAATTGCTCTATCCTTATTTTCTATTTTAGACACAGCAGAGGGCGCAATCTTGGAGGCTGGAGTATGAGCAATTGAAACTGGTGCCGCTTTCGAAATTTTCCGTCTCTTTTCGTGCAGGAATAGCTGATACCGCTCGAAAATCGGCGCCGACGTTGAAATCATGGGATAGTGGTCCCAGTCATAGGAAATTTCCTTTACCCCCGGCACTCTCAAATTATAGAAATCCAGCGCCACGGTCAAATTTCTCATTGATCCGTCTCGCTCTTTTCGCAACGCCGTTCGAGGAACACCAAATGAGTAGAATTTAAAAACCAAATAATAAAGAAATCTATAAGCCAACTCCATATTCACCGAAGACTCTAGTGTGACATCAGAGAAAAATCCGTCAACATCCAGTGACGCAATTTCTCTATTGACACCAGGAATAGAATAAAAGGCTTTTCCGAAGATGTAGCAGGGTTTGCCCATAGCCATGGCATAGAGCCCAACGCCGGAATTTATCAATGCAACTCTATCCGACAGTTCTAGCAAATCCAAAAAGTTAGTTTCATTCGGCACATATAATGCGTTCTTTAACTCCGGCGCTTCCGTCTCTAATGGGTGCTTTTTACACAGAACGACCCATCCAGCGCGTTTCAACAGACCCGCAGCTTCATCGATGAACTCGATAAATGCGTCATATGACGGCAAATTTCCCCTCAAGTGTTGAATCACCGTATCACTGGGTCGCTGTAAGGGGACGAACAGTACCTTCTTGCCACCAATACCCAAACGACTGCCTAGCCCTTCCCCGCCAAGTCGGGAGCCTTGACTTTCAAGTGCGGGCGCATCAGTTAGGAGACGCTCAACATATGCCTTAATTGATTCAGACTCATGCTCGGTAAGTGCCATGTCCCACAGTTCCCGCCGATAACTTTCGGAGTCTGCATTGAACCCACGGGGATCAAGAAACCAGCTATCCGGAAACGCACCGCGCTCAAACACAAGGTATGGGAAGTCGTTGCGACGGCACCACTCATAGGCTTGTAGTCGCGCTGGGTTCCCGTACGGGTTGGCAAACAATACTGAGCCGATTCCGTGACCCTCAATTAACTTCTTAAAAGCGACTTCATCGACCAACCCATCTTGATCGATAAGGTCGTATTCGCTCATATACATCAACTGACCCAGAAGCGGAATTATATCCTTTAATACTCTAGCCGCATTAGTATTCTGCTTGCCAAAGAAAAGCACTTTTTTGGACAGCGCGGATGAATCAATTATCGGCTCCGGGTGAAATCTCGTTTTATCAAAATCCTTAAAGAAGTCTAACCAGATCTCTCTATTTTCGGCCATCCTACCGTAAAATGAACTGCTTTTCGGTCGCGGATGCCAGAGATGAAAAACCATGAGATTTGCGAGCAGCGCCGGGCGCCCAAACAATGAAAATTGAGATCGAAATCCTCGATATGTAGCGATATCCCAACTTTTTGAATCATGATAATAATCATCCGGTCGAGGTATCTGACCCAACTCACTACTAAGCCGGTGATACAACTCAAAGTCTTCATAGCCATGGCCTCTAAATTCTGGGCGATGGCCTCCAACCGACAGGTAATGAAGTCGGTCGACGATCATCACCGAGGAACATGGCGCTAGATTCTGTACTGCTCCAGAATCACCATGCATCCATCGCAGATAGAAATCTAGTGCCCTAACATTAGGGTCAGATGCCTCAAATTCCTCCGTACCGTCAGCAGTGAGATAAAGGCAAGGGATCGCGAGAAATCTTTTTTTATATTTTGAAATGCCATAACTTTTCATTAGGATAAGCAGGCGATCCCAGAAATCAGCAGCAACTCTAAGATCTACGTCCAAAAAAGTTATTGCCCTTCCTTCCGCGAAAGATGCACCATAATCTCGCGCCGCCCCAATGGAAAAGACCGATCCCTCACTATCGTGATATAGATATCGGATTCCGTGACGTTTGCAGATAATGTGGCACGGATCGCGATACTCGATCGGGGAGCCCGAATCAACGACCATGAACTCAACATCATCACGCCGTTTGAAGGACGAACATTGATCTTCTAATCTTGCCATAAGATATGGCAACTTTGGATCAGCGCGAAATGGAATAATTACAGTAAGTAAAGGCCTCGCTTCCCGAACACGCATCATTTTATTTTTCATATTCGAAATTTACTTAAAAACTATCAATCAATTTTTTGTCACTGCAAATCTTGATGTTTTACAATCCCAAAACAACCTTCGCACTAATCGCAATCTGATAAAGAATCTGAAACACATCCTTAGCAAACTGCCGCGTCTTGAAATCAACCTTCGGCAACACCATAATCTCGTCGCCCGCCTTCACCGCATCATCCTTCTTGCCATCCGAGAAACTCCCATCCCGATGCGCAATGATGATTCGCGACGTATCCGCGTTCTGCGAAAAGCCGCCGGCCTGCTGGATAAAGTCATCCAGGTCCAGACTCTTGTCATAGGCAACGGCATTGGGGAACAGCACCTCCCCGCTGACCAGCACCAGCCCATCCTTGACGGGCACACGGAGGATGTCGCCGTTTTCCAGCAGCAAATCATTGCGGGTGGTCGATTTCGCGATCAGCGTCTGCCCTGAAGGCTCGATCTTCTTGGCGCGTTCCACCCACTGCAGCACCAGCGCCGCTTCTTCCTTCCGCAGTTGGGCCTCTTCCGCCGTACCGGAACGTGCGGTCAGCACGCTCGATTCGAGGCTCTTGAGGGTGGTGCCCAGCAGCGTCTTCTGGCGCGCCTTCACGCTCTGGCGGAAGAGCTGGATGCTTTCGCTATCGGACTCCTGTGTGAAATGCACCTGGCTGAGCAACTGACCCATGCGGCTGCCATACGGCAGCACGTATTCCTGGGGACCGGTGTGTTCGCCCTCAACGCGGACGGTGATGGTGCCGGGCCGCTTGTCGGCGGTGAATTCGATTTCGTCGCCGTTGCGCAGGTCGATCTGGTTGCCCTGTGAGATCGGGAAGTACTCGACATTGCGCACCGTGCCGGTATTGCGCACCACACGGACGTTGGTGGCTTCGGGCAGCGGTTTGGCCAGCCGCACGATCTGGTCAAGCCGGGCCTGCTCGCCCAGGAATTCGAAGCGCTTGGCGTTTTCGGCCAGGCCACTGACCTTGACGGTCTTCTTGCGCGACTGGACGAAGATGACGTCGCCGTTGTTCAGCTGCCGCGAGGTCAGGTCGCCCTTGAGCAGGAAGTCATAGAGATTGACGACTTCCAGCGTCTGATTGCCGCGCTTGATCGCAACGTCCAGGAAGGAGCCGCGGTCGGGGTCGATGCCGCCGGCCTGGTCGAGGTAGCGCAACACGCTGTCGCTGGAGGTGCCGTCGTACATGCCGGGGCGGCGCACCGCGCCGGTAACGTAGACGCGCACCGGCTGCGCGGCCAGCAGGCTGGCGTAGATCGACACCTTGCTGGCAAAGACACGCCGCAGTGCATTGCCGACGGCGGTCTGCAGATTGCCGTTGGTGATGCCCTGCACACGGAACGGCCCGATTTCCGGCAAAACAATGTTGCCGCCGGCGTCAACGGTCAATACGGTGTCGACGTTGTATCCGTTCCAGATGCGCAGCTGGATGCGGTCACCAACGGAGATGACATGGCTGGGATTGAAGACGGAAGCACTGTCGCGGCTGAATGCGCCGGTGAACAGCTGCGCGCCAAAGGCGTCGCTGGCCATGTTGGCGGTGTAGTCGTTGTTCTGCGGGGCGCTGTCTGGCAGCGGCGTGTCGGCACGTGCCGGGATGGTGGCAACGCCGCCGATCGCGCCGGGATTGGCGACCACTGCGCCACTGGGGGTGGTAGCGCCTTGCGCAGCCAGCGCGGCGTATTCCATCTGGCCGACGGCCGACGATTGCGGCAGTCGCATGCCGCCCTGGGCATGCGCGCCGTGGGCGCCGGCCAGGCTGGCCGCGGCGACCGCGATAGCAAGGATTCTTCGAAGCATGGATCAGTCTCGGTGGTCGCGGATGATGGCGCTGAGCAGTTGCACGACGCCTGCCAGCATCAGCGTCATCAGGACGAACACCACGATGTTGTAGATTCGCCGGGGCTGGAGCGGATACTCCGGCCGGGTCGGGCTTTGCACGACCGCTACGTTCTTGAGCTTGCGCGTGGCCTCGATGCGGGCCTTCTCCAGTGCGCCGATCGCGGTCTTGTAGATGTCGAAGGCAAATTCGGCGGCGGCCTGCAGGCGGTCGTGTTCTTCCACCACGCGGTTCAGGCCGCGGCCCTTGGTCGAGACCATGCGGCCGCGCTGCTCCGCCATCTGGCGTTCGACCGCGGCGATCTGTGCGTCGATCTGCTGGATCGCCGGCGACTGCGGCGTGAAAACGTCCTTGAGCGAGTTGCGCTTGACGTGCAGTTCGGCCAGGGTGGCCTCGGCGTTCGCGACCACGGTGGACAGGCTTTCCACCTCGCCGCGCGGCGACACCAGGCCATTGGCGTTCTGGTAGGCCACCAGCGCCTGGCGCGCTGCCTTCAGGCGTTCGCCCTGGTCGTGTACCTGTTTCTCGATATAGACGACCTGCTCGCTGGCGATGCGGTGCGTCATCTCGTTCATGAAGCGTTCGCCGTCGGCGACCAACTCCTGCGCGATCGCATGCGCCATCTCCGAGGTGTAGCCCTGCACCCGGATCACGAGGACGCGCGCAAAGTCGTCGTATTCGACGCTGACGCGTTTCAGGTAGTAATCATGGAAGCGTTCGAGCGAAGCATCCTCGAACCACAAGCGCGACAGCGGATCCCGGCCGCTGTCGGCGTAGTGCTTGCGCAGCCCGAGCTTGGCGTCGAGCTTCTTGAGCATGTCGGCCGACAGCAGGTACTCGCGCAGCAGCAGCAAGTCCTGAGGGGCAGTATTGCCGACCAGCAACGAGGTGAAGTCCGCGGCGCTGGCGCCCACGCCATCGCTGCGCTCCACTACCACGCGCGCTTCCGACACATACAGGTCAGACGCAATCACGCTCCAGTACACCACGGCAAGCAGGCACGCGGCCACGGCGACTTGCCAGATCCGGTTCAGGGTGTTCACTCGTGTCAGGCGCCCGATCTGCCCCGCGGCGCCCGACGTAATGGTCTTCATCATGCTGGAATGCTGTCCCTGTACGCGTGCAGGGCCTCTTCAACGGAATCGAACCAGTGCGCCTGGCCCTGATGCAGCCAAACTGCCGACTGGCAGAAATTTTTAAGGGTGGATTCGCTGTGCGAGACCATCACCAGGCCTGCACGGCCGGCGAGGTCTTCGAAGGCTTTCTGCGACTTGCGCTTGAACGCTGCGTCGCCGACGGCCGTCAGCTCATCCACAAGATAGGTATCGAAATCGAAGGCAAGCGACATGGCGAACGCCAGCCGCGAGCGCATGCCCGACGAATAGGTCTTGACCGGATCCTCGAAGGCGTCGTGCAGTTCCGAGAACTCGCGCACAAACTCGAGCTTCTCCGCCAGCGCGCCGTGGATGCCGTGGATGCGGCAGACGAACTTGGTGTTCTGGCGACCGCTCAGCGAACCCTGGAATCCGCCGCTCAGGCCCAGGGGCCACGACACCCGGCAGTTACGGACGATGCTGCCGCGGTTGGGCTGGTCGATGCCGCCTACCAGCCGCAGCAGGGTCGACTTCCCTGCGCCGTTCGCGCCGATCAGTGCCACGCGGCTCTTCTGCGGAATCCGGAGCGTCACGCCCTGCAGCACCCACTTCGAGCCATGGGTGGTGCGGTAGCGCTTGTGGACGTCGGTGATCTCGATCATTGCGCGGTCAGCCGGGTTGCGTACCGCATGTGCATGGCCAGGCCAAGGAACACCGTGGCCAGCGCGCAGAAAGCCAGATAGCCCAGGCTGATATGCGCTTCGCCGTGGTAGGCGGCAAACCAGCCGCTGCGCATCGCTTCCAGGCCGTGCGTGATCGGGTTGACCAGCACCACCTCGCGCATGGCCCGCGGCATGCTCGCGACCGAATACATGACCGCGGAAAGAAAGTAGAGCGGCGTGAAGACGATGCGAATGAGCTTGCCCAGGCCCGGCAGCAGCGTGCCGATGACTGAGAACATCAGGCCCAGGCCCAGCCCGAACGCCCATAGCAGGAACGCCGACCACATCACGAGCAGCGGGTCGGCCGGCCGCACATCGATGTCGAGCAGCGCCAGCGCGGCTAGCAGCACGGCGCCGACGATGACATACAGGAAGGCCTCTACCGTGGCGCGTACCAGTACCGTGTCGACCGGCTGTACCTGGCGGTACGAGAACAAGGCCTGGTTGGCATTGATGGCTTCCATGCCCCGTTGCGCGATATTGCGCACGAGGAAGAATCCCCACACCCCGACGAGGATGAACACTTCGATGTTGGCGTCCTGCCTGACCTGATGCCTGATCACGCCAAACACCACCATCAGGAAGATGATGTGCGCCGCCGGCTCGAGCAGGATCCAGATCCAGGCCGCGCGCGCGCCGGCCAGGCGAGCGCTGGCCTCGCGCAGGAACAGCGCTTGCCATACGGAAACTGCGATGGAAACGTCCGACCGGACTGATGTCCGGCTCATTGCAGGCGTTGGTGAGTATCTGCGATGTCGACGCAAATGTGGGCAAGGCTGCCCACGGCAACCAATTGGTGCCGGACGCCGCACTGGACCGACCCCGGCATGACCTGACGAAGAACTGCCGCCCTGGCGCCGCCCTGGTGTTGGCAAATGCCCTCCACCAAGCCTCCCGCCGCCGCGCGCTCAACGCTTTCCCGAACCGCTGCGCTCATTATCCGCTTCTGTTTTTTGCTGACCCTGACCACTTTTCTGCGGCCACTTACTTTTTGCAGGGCGCAATAATAAGCGGCCGGGGCGCGTCACGCAACATCTGGTAACAAAATACAACTTCACCCCCACAAGGGGGATGACGACACTTGCAAACGGATTTTGTGGCCCTTAGTCGACCTGGCAGGAGCTAATGTGGGGCGTACTGTCCACCTGGAAACCCACGCGGGAGAAGGGTTCCGAAAACAATGTAACAAAAAGTAGGTAAATGGTCGTTTTACACGAAGAGCAGTAACTTTGCGTCAGATCAATTTGGACAAAGGTAACTCATAAAATGTCATTTATAAAATACATTTATTCAAGTAAAGATAATCAATAAAAGCGAAATACTTATTCACGTAAAAAATCCTCGACAAATAATTATGGCCCAAAGAACGCGCTCGTTTCTGAAGCAATATTGTCACCGTACTATTTCTATAGAACGAAGGAGTGAACGAGTTAAAAGTTTTGTGCAGACCAGACAGGAGCGCTGAAAAGAAGCAGTGAGCGTGACGCCGATGTGCAGACGCAGCATTTACACTGAGTCCGACTCCGGCACTTTGCCGGACGGACGCTTATGTTGGCGGCTGGAAACTTCGTACGTATTGGAATCCGACGCACACCGCGGCCTGGGGCCACGCCGGAGCAGGCTGCGGCCGCGTCAATGGGCTTGTTGCCTGCCTTGGCGAGACGGCAGCCCGTTGCAGGCTGCCAACAGTGCGGCAACGAAAGTACGTGTATGAAACGTACAGGATCGGGACGCCAGAGTTGATCAGGCCATCCGATACCAGTAGCAGCTTCCCTCGCCAACCTCCCGCACCACCTCCCCCCGCGCCAGCAAGTAGTTCAAATGCGCAACACTCTCCCCCGTCGCCATCCCCAGCAGCCCGCCACTCCCCGTAATCGGCCGCGAGAACAATTCCCCAAACACATCCACCGCCCGCCGGGGTTCAGCCAGCGCGCCGCGCAGGCGGTCCAGAGCCTGCATCTGGCTGGCCCGCAGATAGTCGATCCGTGCGTGCAGCCCGCGGAACGGTTCGTTATGCGCCGGCAGCACCAGCACGTCGTCCGGCACGGCGGCGCGGACCTTGTCGAGCGAGGCCAGCCAGTCGGCCATCGGGTCGGCGTCGGGCTCGGTCGGGAACACGGATACGTTAGAGGAGATGCGGGGCAGTACTTGGTCGCCCGATACCAGCAGCTTCAATTCGGGACAGTACAGGCAGGCGTGTTCGGGGGAATGGCCGGTGCCGACGATGACCTGCCAGTCGTGCGCGCCGATGCGGACGGTATCGCCGTCGGACAGCCGGCGGAAGCTTTCGGGCAAGGCATGCACGTATTTGCCGAAGCCGCCGAAGCGGGTGCGGTACACCTCGATCGCCTCGTCATCCCAGCCGGCCTTGCGATAGAACGCGATGGCATCGTCAGGCGCGGCGCGGCCGGTGTCGGCGGCGAGCACGCGGCACATCAGGTATTCAAGCCGCGTCATCCATAGCTGGCAGTCGAACTTGCCGGTGAGCCAGCCCGCCATGCCGATATGATCGGGATGCATATGGGTCACGAACAGGCGGGTCAGCCCGCCGTCCAGCGCGCCGCCGTCGGCGAACAGCGCGCGCCATGCCTGTGCGGTTTCCGGGGTCTGCAGGCCGGCATCGACGGCGGCCCAGCCGCTGCCGTCGCGGACCGCCCACAGGTTGATATGGTTCAGGCCGAGCGGCATCGGCATGCGCAGCCACAGCACCCCGGGCGCGACTTCGCGTGCGCGGCCGGGTTCGGGGGCGTCGCCGCAGGGGTAGTTGAGTACGGGCTTTTCGATGGAGATGGGGGCAGCTGCGAGCGCGATGTCGGGCGATTGGGCGGTCATCGGTGTCTGGGCCGGTGGGCCGGCCGTGCTGTGCGCCGTGGTTGCGGGCGGCGATGCCCCGGCCTCGGCTGCGTTCTGGATAGCTGACACCTTAGCCCAGATGGGCGATTCATGCCACGCGCGCCCTCCCCCTGCCCGCGCTCCCCCCTTTGCGATACCCGCGCGTTAGCGCGCCGGTGCCGGCAGCACCTTGCCCGGATTCAGCAGGTTCAGCGGATCCAGCGCCTGCTTCACCTGCCACATCAGTTCCAGTTCCACCTGCGACTTGTAGCGCGTCAGGTCGTCGCGCTTGGCCACGCCGATGCCATGCTCGGCGGAGATCGAGCCGTTTTCCGCGTGGGCCATGCCGTCAACCAGCGCGGAGACCGGTTCATACCATTGCGCCAGAAAGTCCCGCGCGGGCTGGTCCTTGGGCCGCAGCGGATTGAAGTGGACGTTGCCGTCGCCCATATGGCCGTAGATCACCATGCGGGCATCGGGCACCAGCTCCAACACTCTGGCCGACGCCTCTTCCACGAACGCGGCGATACGCGACAGCGGCACCGAGACATCGCATTTGATGCTGCCGCCGGTGCGGGTCTGCGCGTCGGAAATCTCTTCGCGGATGCGCCAGAAGGTCTGCGCGTCGGACAGGCTGGCGGCCACCGCGGCGTCCACAACCAGGCCCTGACTGAAGCCCGATTCGAGGATCTCCATCAGCGTGGCGTTGAGGCTTTCGGCGTCGCTGCCGGAGGTCAGTTCGACCAGCACCATCCAGTCGTGCCGGTCCTGCAGCGGCGAGGCGACGTTGCCGAGGTATTCCAGCACCAGGTCCAGCGCCGGCCGGGAGACCAGTTCGAACGCGGTCACGGCCTGGCCTGACAGGCGCTTCGCCTCACCGAGCAAGGCGACGGCAGCGGCGGGGTCCGGCACCGCGACGAAGGCCACGGCGCTGCTGCGCGGCTGGGGCATCAGCTTGAGCACGGCGCCGGTAATGATGCCGAGCGTGCCTTCCGCACCGACGAACAGCTGCTTCAGGTCGTAGCCGGTGTTGTCCTTGCGCAGGCCGCGCAGCGACGAATAAATGCGGCCATCGGGCAGCACCACCTCGAGGCCCAGCACCAGGTCGCGCATATTGCCGTAGCGCAGCACCGCGGTGCCGCCGGCATTGGTCGACAGGTTGCCGCCGATCTGGCACGAGCCTTCCGAGCCGATGCGCAGCGGAAACAGGCGCTGCTGCGCCTCGGCGGCGCTGCGGGCCGCGCTCAGCGTGACGCCGGCCTGCACGGTCATGGTGTCGTTGACCGGGTCGATCGCCAATACGCGGTTCATGCGGCTGAGGTTGACGACCACGGCGGTGCCGCTGTCATCCGGCACGGCGCCGCCCATCAATGAGGTATTGCCGCCCTGCGGCACCACCGGCACGCGCTGTGCATGGCACCACTGCAACACGCGGCTGACTTCTTCCGTCGACGATGGCAGCACTACCACCTGCGCCTGCCCGCGATAGATGCCGCGGTAGTCGGTGACGTAGGACTGCGTGTCGGCCTCGCCGCTGCGGCAGGCGTTGGCGCCGACAATGGCCTGCATCGCGCGCAAGGTGGTGTCTGGGGTCGGTAGCTCGGCGTTCATGGGGCTAAGGCGAAGAATAGTCGGGTCAGTACGCGGCAGAAGGCTTGCTGGCAGCAGCGTCGGCCTGCGGCTCGCGGAACGAAGCGGCAAGCTTGCGCGCGGCATTGGCATACAGCATCACGTCCACGCCCGTGGCGACGAAGGTGCAGCCCAGCTCGAGGTAGCGGCGCGCAAGCGCGGGGTCCGACGTCAGCGTGCCGGCGGCCTTGCCGCTAGCGATGATGGTGCGCATGGCGCCTTCGATGGCGGCCTGCACATCGGGATGGCCGGGGCGGCCGCGGTAGCCCATCGAGGCGGCCAGGTCGGCCGGGCCGATGAAGACGCCGTCGACGCCGTCCACCGCGCAGAACGCTTCCAGGTTCTGCAGCGCGGTGACGGTTTCGGCCTGCACCAGCAGGCAGATTTCGTCGTCGGCCACGTCGAGGTAATCGGTGCGCGCGCTCCACTGCGAGGCGCGCGCAATCGCGCTGCCCACGCCGCGGATGCCATTCGGCGGGTAGCGCGTGGCGCTGACCAGCGCGCGCGCCTGCTCGGCGGTATCCACCATCGGCACCAGCAGGCTGCGCGCGCCGATATCGAGCAGCTGCTTGATCAGCGGCACTTCGCCGGCCACGGCGCGCACCACGGGCTGGACCGGATACGCTGCTACGGCCTGCAGCGCGTGCAGCGTCGAGCGCAGGTCGTTGGGCGCGTGCTCGCCGTCGATCAGCAGCCAGTCAAAGCCTGCGGTGGCCGAGACTTCGGCCAGGTACGGCGTCGCCATCGACAGCCACAGGCCGATCTGCGCCTGGCGCGCGGCCAGTGCGGTCTTGAAGGGATTGTTTGCGGGCATGGTGGAATTCCTGGTGCGAACGGGCAACGCCTGGCGCTTCAGCCGAGCTGGCCCTGGCAAAGGTACTTGGTATGCATGTAGTCGTCCAGCCCATGGCGCGAGCCTTCGCGCCCGTAGCCGGATTCCTTGACGCCGCCGAACGGCGCCGCCTCGGCCGCGATCGCGCCTTCGTTGATGCCGACCATGCCGGTCTCCAGCGCCTGCGCCACGCGCCAGATGCGGCGGATGTCGTTGGAGTAGAAATACGCGGCGAGGCCAAACGGGGTGTCGTTGGCGTCGCGGATCACCTCAGCTTCGTCGCGGAAGCGGAAGATCGGCGCGACCGGGCCGAAGGTCTCTTCGCACGACAGTTCCATCGCCGGCGTGGCATCGACCAGCACCGTTGGCGCGTAGTAGTGCGGACCGTCGGCGCTGCGCACGCGCTTGCCGCCGGTGACCACGCGCGCGCCCCTGACAACCGCATCCTCGACATGGCGCGCAATCTTGTCTACGGCGCGTGCATTGATCATCGGGCCGATCTGCGCGGCGTCCTCGGTGGCCGGGCCGACATGGAGCGCGCCGACGCGTTGTGCCAGGCGCTCGACGAAGGCGTCGTGCACGGTGTCATCCACATAGACGCGGTTCGGGCACACGCAGGTCTGCCCGCCGTTGCGGAACTTGGATGCCATCAGGCCATCGACCGCGGCATCCAGGTCGGCATCGTCGAAAACGATGAACGGCGCATTGCCGCCCAGTTCCAGCGAGAGTTTCTTCAGCGTCGCCGCGGATTCGCGCGCCAGGTGCTTGCCGACCGGCGTCGAGCCGGTGAACGTGACCTTGCGCACGCGGCTGTCGGCCAGCCAGGCATCGACCACGCCGGGCGTGTGTTCGCGCGAGGCCGTGACGAGGTTGACGACGCCCGCGGGCATGCCGGCCTGTTGCGCCAGCCAAGCCAGCGCCAACGCGGTCAGCGGCGTGTCTTCGGCGGGCTTGGCTACCACCGTGCAGCCAGCGGCCAGCGCGGGCGCGATCTTGCGGGCGATCATTGCCAGCGGGAAGTTCCACGGCGTGATGGCTGCGACCACGCCCACCGGTTCCTTCAGCACCAGCAGCTTGCGGCCCGG
Source organism: Cupriavidus sp. WGlv3 (assembly GCF_023952475.1). Lineage (GTDB taxonomy): Bacteria > Pseudomonadota > Gammaproteobacteria > Burkholderiales > Burkholderiaceae > Cupriavidus > Cupriavidus phytorum. The sequence continues at coordinate 47,390 of NZ_JALHRX010000022.1, read as the reverse complement.
CACGGCCTCGGCAACGATGTCGCCGCAGATGCGCGTGGCTTCCTCGGCGAACCACTCCACGTACGATGCGCCGTACTGCACCTCGCCGCGCGCTTCCTTCAGCGGCTTGCCCTGTTCGGTCGAGATAATGCGCGCCAGGTCTTCCTGGTGGTCAAGGATCAACGCATGCCAGCGCTTGAGCAATTGCGCGCGTTCGCGCGCGGGCCGGCGGCTCCATGCCGGGAAGGCCGCGGCGGCGGCGTCGACGGCAAGGCGCGCGTCGCCGGCATCGCTGTCGGCCACGTTGGCGAAGGCCTCCGCGGTGGCCGGGTCGGTCACCGCAAGGCGCGCGCGCAGGCCGGCATCGCGCCACTGGCCGTCGATCAGGTTCTGGCTGCGCAGCAGCGTGGGCTCGGAAAGCGTCAGCATCGATGTGTGTACAAAGGGATTGGTGAAGCGCGGCTCAGCTGACGATGCCGAGGTGCCAGGGCACGAACTCGTGGTCGCCCAGGCCGAGCAATTCGCTCTTGGTCGGCTCGCCCGAGGCCGCGCGCAGGATATGGTCGAAGATCCGCTGGCCCATCTGCGGCACGCTCAGCTCGCCGTCGAGCACCAGGCCGCAGTTGATGTCCATGTCTTCTTCCAGCCGGTGGTACATCGTGGAATTCGACGCCAGCTTGATCGTTGGCGCCGGCTTGGAGCCGAACATCGAGCCGCGCCCGGTGGTAAAGCAGATCAGGTTGGCGCCGCTGGCGATCTGGCCGGTGACGGCCACCGGGTCATAGCCGGGCGAATCCATGAACACAAAGCCGGCCTGGTCGATCGGCTCGGCATACTCATACACCGCCTGCAGCGGCGTGGTGCCGCCCTTCATGGCCGAGCCGAGCGACTTCTCGAAGATATTGGCCAGCCCGCCCTGCTGGTTGCCATGGCCGACCACGCCGTTGAACTGCGCGTTGTGGCCCGCGGTGTAGCGCTCCCACCAGGCGAGGCGGTCCAGCAGCTTCTGCCCGACTTCCGGCGTTACCGCGCGGCGGGTCAGCATGAACTCCACGCCATGGATCTCCGGGGTCTCGGACAGGATCGCGGTGCCGCCATGGCGCACCAGGATATCCATCGCCGCGCCCAGCGCCGGGTTGGCGCTGATCCCGGAAAAACCGTCCGAGCCGCCGCACTCGAGACCGATCTTCAGATGGCTGGCGGGCACCGGCTGGCGCACCGCGGCGTTGGCCGCCGGCAGCATCGATTCGATCGCGCGGATGCCGGCCGCAATGGTGGCGCGCGTGCCGCCGGTATCCTGCATCACCAGCGTATGTACCGCGGGCCCCGGCTCCAGGCCTTGCGACTCCACCAGCGATGCGACCTGGTTGCGCTCGCAGCCCAGCCCCACGATCAGCACGCCGGCCAGGTTGGGATGGCGCGCATAGCCGGCCAGCGTGCGGCGCAGCACGTCGAAATGCTCGCTCGGCGACGACATGCCGCAACCGCTGGTCTGCGCAAAGGCGACCACGCCATCGACATTCGGATACTCGGCGAGCCGCTGCGGCGTGAAATGCGCCGCAATCTGGCGGATCACGGAGGACGAGCAATTGACCGACGACAGGATGCCGATGAAGTTGCGCGTGCCGACGCGGCCATCCGCGCGCACAAAGCCGTTGAAGGTGGCGCGCTGCGCCTGCGGCACGTAGTCGACCGGTCGCACGTCCTGGCAGAAAGCCGGATCGCGATAGAAGTCGACCAGCGTCAGGTTGTGCGCATGCACGTGGTCGCCCGGCACGATATCGCGCGCGGCCACGCCAATGACGGTGTCGAACTTGCGCACCGGCGTGCCGGCCGCGATAGCGCAGGCAGCGATCTTGTGGCCGGCCGGCACCTGTGCGCGCACGCGCACCACGGGATCGGCCAGCTGCTGGCCCAGGCCGAGGTCGCTGCGTGCAACCAGCACGTTGTCGTTGGGGTGCAGCCGGATGACGGGATTGGATTTCACTGGGTCTTGGGCTTCTCGGGCCATCAGCTTTGCTGCAGCAGTTCTTTCAGCTTGAGGCGCTGGATCAGCTGGGTTTCCTGTTCATAGACGCTGGCGACGTACTTCTTGTAGTCGGGCCCGTCCAGGTACATCACGGGCGCGTCCAGGCGCGCCGCGACCTGCTTGAACTCATTGCTGGCGACCGCGGCGCGGAAGGCATCGCGCAACTTCTTTTCCACGGCGGGCGGCAGGCCCTTGGGCGCGCCGATGCCGTTGGGCGCTTCCACCACCACGTTGTAGCCCAGCTCCTTGAGCGTGGGCGTGTCTTTGAAGCGGGTCGCGCGCTGTTCGCCCCACGTTGCCAGCAGGCGAAGCTTGCCGGCTTCGACGTGCGGCGCCCATGAGCTGGAATCGGCCAGCAGTTCCACCTGCCCGGCCAGCACGTCCTGCAGCGCTGCCGCGCCGCCCTTGTAGGCGATGGCATTGAACTGGATCCCCGCGGCGAGCGCGAACTGCTCCATGCCGACATGGGTGGCGCCGCCGATGCCGGCGTGCGCATAGGTGAGCTTGCCGGGGCTGGCCTTGGCGGCGGCGACCACATCCTGCAGCGTCTTGTAGCGCGAGTTGACCGGCACCGCGATGCCGAAGGTCTGTCCCGAGGTGCGCGCCAGGTAGGTCAGCTCGGTGCGCGGATCCAGCTGCAGCATGCCGAGCTGCGCGAAGCGCGTGACCGAGATCGGGATCTGGCCGATGGTGTAGCCGTCGGGATTGGCGCGCGCCAGCGCCTTGGTGCCGATCATGCCGGACGCGCCGGCGCGGTTCTCCACCACGATCGATTGCTTGAGGATGCCGCCGGCCACTTGGCACAGCGCGCGCATCGACTGGTCGGCGGTGCCGCCGACCGGCCATGGGCAGATGAAGGTGATGGGACGCTCGGGATACTGATCGGCCAGCGCGCGCGTGGCCGGCAACAGCACGCCGGCGGCACCCGCGGCGGCTCCGATGAGCAGGCGGCGGCGCTTGGCATCGATGGGAAATGCTTGAGTCATTTGCGGGTCTCCGATGTTTTGATTATCGGCGCGGCCGGCGCTGCCAGCCTCGTCATGCCCGCATTCTGTCGAGGCACTGCATAACAATCCAATCGCTAATTGGCATTGCTTCATAACCTTCCGGTTAGCTAGACTGCGGGCATGGTACAGATCGACCGCGCGCTGCGCTCCAATATCAAGCTGCGCCACCTGCAACTGCTGGTGGCGCTCGACGAGTTTCGCCATCTCGGGCGCACCGCGGAATTCCTGTCGGTAAGCCAGCCGGCAGTGTCCAAGGTGCTGACCGAGGTCGAGAAGATGCTCGGGCTGACGCTGTTCACGCGCTCTACCCGCGGCACCGAGCCCACGCCCGCGGGCGAGTCGCTGGTGCGCTTTGCGCGCTCGGTGCTGGCGCAATACGAGCAGACCCGCGACGAGATCGCTGCCGTGCAAAGCGGCGCTTCCGGGCGCATCCGCGTGGGCTCGATGGGTGCGGCACTGCCGGTGCTGCTGGCGCAGGCAGTGAGCGCGCTCAAGCAGCGCCACGCACACGCGACCGTGCTGGTCGAGGAAGGCGACCTGACCCACCTGCTGCCCAAGCTGCGCCTGCGCGAGCTCGACCTGATCGTGGGCCGGCTCGAGCCCGGCTATGCCGCGCCGGACCTGCTGACCGAAGCGCTTTATGAAGAGCCGATGGTGGTGGTGGTGCGGCGCGGCCACAAGCTGGCGCGCAAGGCCCGGCCCGGCTGGGCCGACCTGGCCGCGATGCCTTGCGTGCTGCCGCCGCCGTGGGCCTCGCTGCGGGTGAAGATCGAGCAAGCGTTCTTCCGCCACGGCCTGCATCCACCGCAGGACGTGATCGAGACCTCCTCGTACCTGGCGCAGGCGACCTTTATCGACCAACGCGGCGCAGCCGCCTTCATGGCCGGATCGGTCGCCATGGCGATGCAGGAGGAAGGCCGGCTGCAGGTGCTGAAGATGGAGGTGCCGGTCGACCTGCCACCGGTGGGCATCATCACGCTGCGCGAACGCGCGCCGTCGATCAGCACCGACCAGCTGGTGGCGTGCCTGCGGCAGTCGGCCGCGGCGCAGCCCTAGCCCGCGCCGCGCGCCACCAGCACGGGCACCGAAGTCGCCAGCAGCGCCACGCCGGACACGGTCAGCAGCGTCAGCACGATCTTGCGGAAGGTGGCCTCGCTGATGCCCAGGTAAAGCCGGGTGCCGAGCAGCGTGGGCACCAGCATTGCCGGCGCCACCACCAGGAACATCGGCAGCATCTCGCGCGTGACGATGCCCTTGCCGACATAGGCGGCCATGGTCATGGCCAGCGTGGCGAGGTTGAAGTTCTGGATCACGGCGCGCTGCTCGTCCTTGTCGAAGCCGCGCAGCGTGCACCACAGCGTGGGGATCACGCCGGTAAAGCCGCCGATGCCGCCCATCACGCCACCGGCGGCGCCGGCCATGCCGTCGGCCACGCGCCCGCCCACGCCGATATGCGGCAGCTGGCGCGCCATCAGCATCACCGGGCACCACAACGTCAGGAACGCGCCCAGCACCGCCTTGAACCACTGCGCGTCGAGCAGCGGCAGCACCGCCACGCCCAGCGGGATGCCGGCCACGCCGCCGGCGACGAATGGCCACAAGCGCCGCCACGACAGGCCGCGCCGCACCGACGCGGCCGCCAGCAACTGGCCGGTGAGCGCGCCGAACACCGTCATCGCGGCGGCCAGCCGCGGTTCGATCGCCCAGGCCCAGAACGACATCGCCACCATGCCGAAGGCAAATCCGGACAAGCCTTGGACGAAGCCGGCCACGGCGGCGCCGGCAATGACGATCAGCAAGGTGGAATCGAAGGACACTGGGGAAGACGCAAGAGGCGGACGATACAGGGCGCATAACTATGCACTTCCCTGCCCCTGTTGTCAGCCCTCACCCCTGCTGCAATGCGCCAATCTGATACGGTGTTTTTCCGCGGACTTGATTCTGTTCCGCCTCGCGGTGCTCCGTTACGATTTCTTCATCAGCAATGGCCTGCGCGGTGCGACAAGCGCGGCGCTCGCCCGCAGGTGCGGCGATTTGTCGCCCGGCCGCTACCGGGCAGGACGCTGCCCTTTGCGGCTCGCGCGGCGTACACTACGCTTACCGCACGCGCCTACGCCCCCGCGCCCCCGGCGCGCTCCTGCCCACGTGTCGAACTGCCAAGGCTTCAGGCAGCCCGCACCCGTCCAAGGCATGCGCCAGGCCAGCGCCACGGAGAACACACATGTTTGGTTTGACCGCGCTCGACCTCGCCCGCATCCAGTTTGGCTTCACCATTTCCTTCCACATCGTCTTTCCCGCCATCACCATTGGCCTGGCCGCCTACCTGGCGGTACTCGAGGGCTGCTGGCTGCGCACGCAACGGCCGCTGTACCGCGACCTCTACCACTTCTGGTCCAAGATCTTTGCCGTCAACTTCGGCATGGGGGTGGTGTCGGGGCTGGTGATGGCCTACCAGTTCGGCACCAACTGGAGCTTCTTCTCCGAGTTTGCGGGCAGCATCACCGGACCGCTGCTGACCTATGAGGTGCTGACCGCCTTCTTCCTGGAAGCAGGCTTCCTCGGTGTGATGCTGTTCGGCTGGAACCGCGTCGGCCCGGGGCTGCATTTCTTCTCCACGGTGATGGTGGCGCTGGGCACGCTGATCTCGGCGACATGGATCCTGGCCTCGAACAGCTGGATGCAGACGCCCGCGGGCTTCGAGATCATCGACGGCCGCGTGGTGCCCACCGACTGGTTCGCCGTCATCTTCAATCCGTCGTTCCCGTACCGCCTGGTGCATATGAGCGTGGCGGCCTTCCTCGCCACGGCGCTGTTTGTCGGCGCGTCCGCCGCCTGGCACCTGCTGCGTGGCCGGGACAATCCCGCCATCCGCAAGATGCTGTCGATGGCGATGTGGATGCTGCTGATCGTCGCGCCGATCCAGGCGGTGATCGGCGACTTCCACGGCCTGAACACGCTCAAGCACCAGCCCGCCAAGATCGCCGCGCTGGAGGGGCATTGGGAAAACAAGGGCAACGAGGCCCTGCCGCTGCTGCTGTTCGGCTGGCCCGACATGGAGCGCGAGGAAACCCGCTTTGCGGTCGAAGTGCCGCATCTGGGCAGCCTGATCCTGACTCACAGCTGGGACGGGCAGATCCAGGGCCTGAAGGAGTTTCCGCCGGAGGACCGACCCAATGCGACGATCCTGTTCTGGTCGTTCCGGGTGATGGTGGGCCTGGGGCTGCTGATGATCCTGCTGGGCGTGTGGAGCCTGGTATTGCGGCGCCGCGACCGCATCTATCGCGTCCGTCCGTTCCTGCATATGGCGCTGTGGATGGGACCGGCTGGCGTGATTGCGATTCTGGCCGGCTGGTACACCACCGAGATCGGCCGCCAGCCGTGGGTGGTGTACGGGCTGCAGCGCACCGCGGATGCGGTGTCGCCGCACGGCGTGCCGGAACTGGCGGCGACCCTGGCGATCTTCGTGGTCGCGTACTTCTTCGTGTTCGGCGTCGGCATCGCCTACATGATGCGGCTGGTGCGCAAGGGCCCGCTGCTCGAAGAGCCCAAGCCGCATGGCGGCCCGGGCCGCGAGCATACGCCGGCGCGGCCCTTGTCGGCCGTGGACGACGATGAAGTGCTCGCCCCCACCCCCACCGCAAGCACCCGGAGCTGACACCATGGGCATCGACCTCTCGCTTCTCTGGATCGTCATCATCTTCTTCGGCGTGATGATGTACGTGGTGATGGACGGCTTCGACCTGGGCATCGGCATGCTGTTCCCGTTCGTGCCCGACCGGCATGACCGCGACGTGATGATGAACACCGTCGCGCCGGTCTGGGACGGCAACGAGACCTGGCTGGTGCTGGGCGGCGCCGGGCTGCTGGCGGCGTTCCCGCTGGCGTATTCGGTGGTGCTGAGCGCGCTCTACCTGCCGCTGATGCTGATGCTGCTGGGCCTGATCTTCCGCGGCGTGGCGTTCGAGTTCCGCTTCAAGGCCAATGACCGCGAACGCCCGGTGTGGGATGCCGCCTTCATCCTCGGCTCGGCTACGGCCGCCTTCTTTCAGGGTGTGGCGCTGGGCGCCTATATCGACGGCATCAAGCTGGAGGGCCACCGTTTTGCCGGCGGGCCGCTGGACTGGCTGGCGCCGTTCCCGCTGTTCTGCGGCGTGGGACTGATCGTGGCTTATACGGTGTTGGGCAGCACCTGGCTGATCATGAAGACCGAGGGCGACCTGCAGCAGCGCATGATCCGTTTGACCGGCACGCTGGCATGGCTGCTGCTGGCGGTGATCGCCGTGATCAGCCTGTGGACGCCGCTGACCCATCCCGAGATTGCGCAGCGCTGGTTCAGCCTGCCCAACCTGTTCTGGTTCTCGCCGGTGCCGATCCTGGTGGCGCTGTGCATGTTCATGCTGATGCGCGCGCTGCGCCGCGAGCCCGATATCTCGCCCTTCCTGTATGCGCTGGGACTGGTGTTCCTGGGCTACAGCGGCCTGGCGATCAGCGTCTGGCCCAATATCATCCCGCCCGGGATCTCGATCTGGGAGGCCGCGGGGCCGCCGCAAAGCCAGGGCTTTGCGCTGGTGGGCGCGCTCTTCATCGTGCCCTTCATCCTGATGTACACGGTGTGGGCCTACTACGTGTTCCGCGGCAAGGTCCGCCACGGCGAGGGCTATCACTGATGGGCGCGCCGCATACGGACAGCGGCACCCGCACCGGCACCTGGCTGCGCCGCGTCGGCTGGCTGGTGCTGATCTGGGCCGCCAGCGTGGCGGCGCTGGGCGTGGCTGCGTGGGTGCTGCGGCTGATCATGCGGGGCGTCGGCTTCCACAGCTGACGCCCTCGCGCACCGGTGCGCGGCCTCAGAGCTGGACCGAGGCCTCGCCGATACCATCGAACGCCACCGTCACCAGGTCGCCGGCGGCGGCATCGAGGATGCCGACCCAGGTGCCGGTGGTGACTACCGTGCCGGCCTCGACGCGTGCCCCGTCGCGCGTGGCATGGCGCAGCCATGCAACCAGTCCATAGGCCGGATCGCCCAGCGCGTGGGCGCCGCGGCGCTCGAAGGTTTGCGCGCCGATCTGCACCAGGCAGCGCTGGCTGGCCCAGTCGCGCGCGGCATAGTCGCGCCACGCCCCTAGTACCAATGCGCCATGCGCCTGCAGATCCGCCAGCTTCAGCAAGGCAGGGGCTGCCACGTACTGCTGCCAGCGCGAATCGACGATCTCGATGGACACCGCCATCGCCTCGACCAGTGCAGCCGCGCCGGCATAGTCGAGGCTGGCCGCTTGCGCCGCGTCCACGCCCTGCCCCAGCCGCAGCGCGATCTCCGCCTCGATGCCGCGCCATGTAAAGGGGAAGTCGCCGGCGTGCGCGGGGCTGGTCCAGACCCCGCCCGCCGGCAGACGCGCATGGGTCAGCGTGGCCTCGCGCGAGGGGCCGCCGGATTTCCAGTACGCGGCGCCGGGCTCTTGCCAGCCCATTGCTTGCGCAACGATGGCTTGCACCGCGTAGGCCTGCTCGGCGTTGTCGAGTGCCGTGGCAAATGCGTGCGCATCGGCGCAGCGGTGTTCGCGCCGCGCGCTGAGCAGGGCCTGGGCGACGCAGTCGATATCGGTGGTGGTCATGACTTGGATGATTCCTTGTGGATCAACAAATATTGCCTGGCAAGCCGCGCCCGCACGCTGGCGGGCTCGGCCAGGCTTCAGGAAGCGCTGGCGTTGGCCGTTTCGCCGCGGATCTCGCGCTGGCCTTCGGCGTCGTCGTCGGTCTCGCCCATGGCGCGGCCGAAGGTCTCAGGCGCAAACTGCACCGCCAGCGCAAAGACGCCATACATGGCCGCCAGCATGCTGAACATGCCGCCGACGCCGTAGGTCTCGAACACGCGCCCGCTGATCAGCGGCGTCAGCGCCCCCGCCAGCGTGCCCAGCGCCAGGATCACCGAGGTGCCGAACGCGCGCACATGGGTAGGATACTGTTCCGGCGCGAAGATCCAGATCGAGGTATTCAGCAACACCACGCAGAAGGTGAAGGCCGCGCCGAACAGCAGCACCAGCGCCACGTTATACGTCAGGAAGCCGAAGCACAGCCCCGCTGCGCAGGCCAGCCCCGCGCCGACGGTCAGCACCCGCTTGCGCGGGATGTGATAACCGCAGTACGACGCCGCCAGCGCGCCGAACAGGCTGCCGCTCTGCATCACCATGGTGAAGAGAAAGCTCTTGGAGATGGTATAGCCCTGCGCCATCAGGATGGTCGGCATCAGTGTCAGCACCGAGATCTGCGCGCCGTAGGTCATCGACACCGCAATGCCCAGCGCGATGGTGCGCCGTCCCAGCCGGCCCTTGAAGATATCGCTCAGCCGCACCTTGGCCCGCGGCGCTTCGTCCTGCACCGCCGCCTTGATATAAGGCGTGGGCTCGCCATCTAGCTTGCCCAGTTTTCCCGATGCCAGCACCGACAGCACCCGGTTGGCCTCGTCGACGCGGCCCTTGGACAGCAGGAAGCGCGGCGTCTCGGGGATAAAGCGCCGGTAGAAGATGACGAAGAACGCCGGCAGCACCAGGCAGGCAAAGAGCCAGCGCCAGCTGTCCGGGCCCGGGAACATGGCGAAGACCGCCAGGCCGAATGCCGGCGCCAGCATATTGCCGAGGCCGCCGCTGCCGACGCTGACCAGGCCCACCGCGGTGCCGCGGAAGCGGGTCGAGCACAGCTCGGCCAGCATGGTCACGGCGATCGAGATCTCGCCGCCCAGGCCGATGCCGACGATAAAGCGGCCCGCCGCCAGCACCCAGTAGTTCGGCGCCAGCGCACAGATGATGGCGCCCAGCGTGAACAGCAGCAGGTTGGCGCTCAGCATCGCGCGCCGGCCGTAGCGGTCGGCGATATAGCCCGAGCCAATGCGCCCCAGCGCGGCGGCGCTGAACGTCAGCGTGTTGAGAAAGCCGATTTCCGCCACCGAAATCCCCCACTGCTCGCGCAGCATGGGACCGATCAGGCCGACGGCGTTCTGCTCGAACACATCGAACATCACGCCCAGCATGATCATGAAGATGATCTTCTTGTGCGAGGCGGTCACCCCGATGCCGTCCATGGCCCGGTCCAGCTCGTGCTGCTGGGGGGAATTCGGCGATTGAACTACAGTTTCTGCGCCCATCTTTTGTCTCCTCCTCGTCTAGAGGTGCCGCGGTGTGCCCGCGAGCCTGGCGCCGCCGCGAGCGGCGGGCATTGGTCGAGCAGCGATAAAACTTCGTTCCGGCGCGCCGTTACTCCAGGGCCGGCGTCGAGTGCGGCGGCCGGCGGGCCTGCAAGGCCTGCTCGGCCGCAAACGCCAGGCGCAACAGCACGGGCTCGGTGAAAGGCAGGCCGAAGAATTCCAGCCCCACCGGCACGCCTTGCGGCGCATTGCGCTCGGGCGCGGAAAACCCGGCCGGGATGACGATGGCGGGAAAGCCGGTGGCCGACGCGAGCACGCCGTTGCGCTCGGCCTGGGTCTCGCCGACCGGAACCACCAGCCGCCGCTGGTGCGGAAACACCAGCGCATCAAGCCGGTGGCGCGCCATCAGGTCGCGCAGCCATTGGCGCAGGGTGTGCTGGCGCTGCATGCGCTCGCGGTATTCGGGCTGCCGGTCGCTCAGCGCGGCCGCGGTGGCCAGCGTTCCGGCCACGCTGGGATGCACGCCGCCCGCGGCGATGATGTCCTGCGTGGACCGCACCCGCACGCCAGGCGCCAGCTGCGACAGGTAGGCGTCGAGATCGCGCGCCATCTCGTAGTGGTGCACCAGCGTGGAAGCCAGCAGCTCGTCGGGGCTGATCGCGTCGTCGATGTCGACCAGATCGGCGCCCTGCGCCGCGATGACGGCCAGCGCCTGCTGCATCACGGCGTTGACCGGTCGATGCACGTCCTGGCCGCCGAAGAAGCTGCGCAGCACGCCGATGCGCGCGCCCCTGAGTCCGTCGCGGTCTAGGCTCGCGGCATAGCTTGCCGGGAGATGGCTGGCACCTTCGCTGGTGACCGGATCGGCCGGGTCATGGCCGGCGATGACGTCGAGCACCAGCGCGGTATCGGCAACGGTGCGCGTGATCGGGCCGATGGTGTCCTGCGTCAGCCCGCACGGGACCAGCCCGGCCCGGCTGATCAGCCCCATGGTCGGGCGCAGTCCGACCAGGCTGTTGGCCGACGCCGGAGAGCGGATCGAATTGACCCCGTCGGTGCCGATGCCAAGCACGCCGAAGCTGGCGGCGATGCCGGCGGCGGTGCCGCCGCTGGATCCACCCGGCGTGCGAGCCAGGTCATAGGGATTCAGTGTCTGCCCGCCCAGCGTGCTGACGGTCTCGCCACCGGAGGCAAGCTCGTGCAGGTTGGTCTTGGCCAGCACCACCGCGCCCGCCTCGCGCAGGCGGCGGATGACAAAGGCATCGTTGCCGGACTCGTTGCCGCGCAGGCATTCGGCGCCCGCCGTGGTAGCCATGCCGGCGCATTCGATGTTGTCCTTGACCAGCACCGGCATGCCATGCAGCGGCGCCATCGGTTGAGACGGATTGCGCGCAGCGACGGCGTCGAGGCGATCCGCTTCTTCCAGCGCCTGCGGATGGACCTGCAGGATGCTGCGCAGCGCGGGGCCGCGCTGGTCATAGGCGGCGATGCGGTCCAGGCAGCGGCTGGCCAGCTGCCGCGCCGTCAGCGTGTCGTCGCGCATTGCGGCATGCGCGCCGGCAACGGTGGCTTCCACCACGCTGAACGGCGCGTGCTGGCCCGGGCCGTCTGACACCGGTTGGTACGAGGTTTTCATGAGGGGATTTCCATGCGCCGGCACGGGCGCGTGTAGGGTTGATGGGAAGTGCGGCGGGGCCGCGGCAAGGTGGCCGCGCCGCGCCCTGCCCGGCTATCGGTTGACCAGCCTGGCGGGAATGGTCCAGATCGCGAAGGCCCCAAGGACCAGCATGCCGGCGATCATGTAGTAAGCGCTGTTGCCGCTCTGGGTCACGTCGCGCAGGTAGCCGATCATGTAGCCGCTGGTAAAGCCGGCCAGGTTGCCGATCGAATTGCTCATGGCGATCGCCGTGGCCGCTGCCGCGCCGCTGAGGAACGCCGTCGGCAGGGACCAGAACAGCGGCGTGCAGGTCAGGATGCCGGCAGCGGCGATCGACAGGAACACCAGCGACAGCGCGGTGTTGTGCATCACCCATGGCAGCGCCAGGAAGCCGATCGCGCCCATCATGCAAGGGATGATCAGGTGCCAGCGCCGTTCGCGGTGCTTGTCGGCGCTACGGCCGAAGAAATACATCGCGACGATGGCGGCCATGTACGGGATCGCGCTCAGCAGGCCGATATGGAGCGGGTCGGCGACGCCGGTCGACTTGATAAAGGTCGGCAGCCACAGCGTGATGCCGTACTGCCCCGTGACATAGCAAAAGCAGATCAGGCTGATCAGCCAGACGCGCGGATCGGTGAACACCTTGCCGACGCGGGCCTGCGGATCCGCCGCCTTGACGTCCTCCGCCTTGGCCTGCTCGAGCACGCGCTTCTCGTCGCTCGTGAGCCACTTGGCCTTGGCGATGGAGTTGTCGAGGTAGTAGAAGCAGAAGGCACCCAGCAGCACCGCCGGCACCGCCTCGATGATGAACATCCATTGCCAGCCGCCCCACCCGCCCACGCCGGCCATGCTGCCCATCAGGAAGCCGGACAGCGGATTGCCGATGATGCCGGACAGCGGCGAGCCCATGCAGTAGATGGCCATGATCTTGGCGCGCCGGTGCGACGGATACCAGCACGACAGGTAATACACGATGCCGGGCGTGAAGCCGGCCTCGGCCAGGCCCAGCAGGAAGCGCAGCGTGTAGAACTGGGCTGGCGTCTCGACGAAGGCAAAGCACGCGGACAGTATCCCCCACGTGATCATGATCCGGCCGATCCACACCTTGGCGCCGAACTTGTGCAATGCCAGGTTGCTCGGCACTTCGAACAGGAAGTAGCCGATAAAGAAAATCCCGGCGCCCAGCCCATAGACGGTTTCGCTGAAGCCCAGTTGCTGCGACATCTGGAGCTTGGCAAAACCTACGTTGACACGGTCGAGATAGGCGATCAGGAAGCAGACCATCAAAAATGGCACCAGCCTCCAGCTCACCTTGCGATAGGTCGCATCCTCGAACGTCCTGATCCTTGTTCCCGCCTGCAGGGTCGTATCCACAGCGTCTCCTCTGTTTTTTTGTCAGGTACGGCAGTGCTGCGCTGATCCGTTGCGATCAGTTTCCGGCCGGGGCGGCGCACGCGCCGGCCCCGGTTGCGGATGGGAAAGGCTGCGTCAGGCGGCAGCCTGGAGCGACAGCGGCACGGTATGCGCGGCGAGATAGTCCATCGCGGCAATGGTGCCGCTGGCGGCGACCGGCACGCCCGAGATCTTCAGCCCCATCTCGCAGCCGGCCAGCGTGGCCATCAGCGTGAGGTCGTTGCAGTCGCCCAGATGGCCGATGCGGAACATGCGGCCTTTGACCTTGCCCAGGCCGGCGCCGAGCGACATGTTGAAGCGCTCGTAGATGTGGCGGCGCACCACGTCCGCATCGACGCCGTCGGGCATCATCACGCCGGTCAGCACCGGGCTGTAGACCGACGGATCCGCGCACTGGATCTCCAGGCCCCAGGCCCTGACCGCGCGGCGGCAGGCCTCGGCCAGGCGCAGGTGGCGGGCAAAGACGTTGTCCAGGCCCTCCTCCAGGATCATGTCGAGCGCTTCCGACAACCCGTACAGCAGGTTGGTGCTGGGGGTGTAGGGCCAGTAGCCGGTCCGGTTCATCTCGATGATCTCGTTCCAGCCCCAGAAGCTGCGCGGCAGCCGGGCCAAGCGCGAAGCCTCGATGGCCTTGGGCGACACCGCGTTGAAGCTGATGCCCGGCGGCAGCATCAAGCCCTTCTGCGAGCCCGACACGGTCACGTCGACGCCCCACTCGTCGTGGCGATAGTCGGCGGAGGCCAGCCCGGAGATGGTGTCGACCAGCAGCAGCGCCGGGTGCCCGGCCGCATCGATGGCTCGGCGCACCGCCGCAATATCCGACGTCACGCCGGTCGAGGTTTCGTTGTGCACCACGCATACGGCCTTGATGGCATGCGTGGCATCGGCGCGCAGGCGGGCCTCGATCATGTCGGCCTGCACGCCGTTGCGCCAGCCTTCGATGCCGGGCAGGCCGAGGAACTCAGGGCGGATGCCCAGGTTCTCCGCCATCTTCTTCCACAGCGTGGCGAAGTGGCCGGTTTCGAACATCAGCACGGTGTCGCCGGGGCTCAGCGTGTTCGACAGCGCGGCTTCCCACGCGCCGGTGCCCGAGGCCGGATAGATCACCACCGGGTGTTCGGTCTTGAAGATCTTCTTGATCCCGTCCAGCACCTTCAGGCCCAGCGCGCCGAATTCCGGGCCGCGATGGTCGATGGTCGGATAGCTGATGGCGCGCAGGATGCGGTCCGGCACCGGGCTGGGACCGGGGATTTGCAGGAAGTGGCGGCCGGCGGGGTGAAAGTTGAGATTCAGCATGGAACTCCTCCGTTTGAGTTTTGAATGCAAAATACTCTAGCAAAGGAGTGACGAAAAAACAGGTCCTGCCGGGACCTTTTTCGCTAGCGTTTACCCGGTAAATCTCGGTGAAACTCGGGTTTACGATCAATCTGGCGTTCCTGTTAAGCGGCTGCTAAACTTGCATTCAATCTGTCCACAGGACGAATTGAATGCAAATCCAAGCCGACTCCAACCGTGACCTGCCGCGCCAACTGCCCCCGGTGGAACGTCAGCGCCTGCACGACACCGTGGTGACACATCTGCGCACCTTGATCATCGAGGGCGCACTGGAGCCGGGTCGCAAGCTCAATGAGCGCGAGCTGTCGGAAACCCTGGGCATCTCCCGCACGCCGCTGCGCGAAGCGCTGAAGGTGCTCGCGGCGGAAGGGCTGATCGAGATCTCGCCCAACCGCGGCGCCAGCGTCGCGCGGCTGTCCGCGACGGAAATACGCGATACCTTCGAGCTGTTGAGCAACCTGGAGGCGTTTTCCGGCGAACTGGCTTGCGAGCGCATCACCGCCGTGGAGCTGGCCGAACTGAAGGCCCTGCACTACGCGATGCTGGCCTGCCGTGCCCACGAAGACCTGCCCGGCTACTACCGCCTGAACCACCAGATCCATGACCGCATCAACCTGGCGGCGCGCAATGCGGCGCTGCGCCAGACCTACCTGGCGGTGAACCGGCGGTTGCAGGCGCTGCGCTTTCGCTCCAACTACCGCAAGCCCAAATGGGACAGCGCCATCCACGACCATGAAGAGATGCTGGCGGCACTGGAAGCCCGCGACGGCAAGCGCATGGCCGAGATCCTGCGCCAGCACCTGCTCGACAAGCGCGACGCCGTGCTGCTGATGCAGGCGGGCGTGGGCGACGAGGCCGGCGTCACCCAGCAAAACTAACTTGTGGCGGCAGGTCCGCCACAAGAATCCGAATAGCCCCATCAGCATTCTTTGCCCCGCTGTCACCACCGTGACAACCCCGCTTCTTACTCTGCGAGCGCATTGCGGCACACGCAATCCGCCGCGCGGCCATGCCGCCGGCGCACAACAACGCAGATGAACAGGGGAATGAACGATGGCAGGGAACCTTGCACCTGGCTGGTTGGCCGGGATGGAGCGCGGCCGTGTGCTGGCCGGCACCGTCATGGTCGTGCTGGCCGCGACGCTGGCAGGCTGTGGCGGCGACGATAGCGCGCCGTCCGGGGCGCCCAACGATACCAACCCCAGCAAGCCCGCGCCGGAGCCTGAGCGCGCCAGCGGCCCGCGCGTGCTGCTGGTCGGCGTCGACGGCGCCACCTATGCGCAGGTGCAAGGTGGGGTGCTGCGGCGCGAGCTGCCCAACCTGGCCAGCATGAACCTGGTACCGACCGCCACCGGCGGCATGCCCGGCACCATCACCGCCCAGCCCCCGCTCGACGCGCCCAGCTGGGCCACGGTGCTGACTGGCGCCTGGGCCAACCGCCATGGCATCGATGACGACACCGGCAGCACCGCGCTGCGCGCGCCGACCGTGTTCCATTACCTGCGCGCAGCCGGCAAACCCGGCGGGCAGCAAGGCGCCGTGGTCAGTGCGCCGGCCTTGCCGGTGCTGCTCAAGACCGACCAGGACGCGGGCGTGCTCGATACGCTGGTCGATTGCGCGGGCGTCGACCGCTGCGTCACGCAGAATGCCGTGCGCCAGGTGCAGTCCGGCTATGGCGTGGTGTTCGCGCAGTACAGCGCCCCGGCGCAGGCCGCGCAAGCCAGCGGCTTCGGCAACGGCGCCTACGCCACCGCGCTCGGCGAGACCGACCGGGCGCTGGGCGAACTGCTCGCCGCCGTGGCAGCGCGCCGCCAGGCGCAGCCGGGCGAGGACTGGCTGGTGCTGGTCACCACCAGCCACGGCCTGGATGCCACCGGCGCCACCACCACGGTGCCGACGGTGGAGAACCGTACCGCCTTCCTCGCCACCAACAAGACCCTGAACGGCGCGCTGGCCAGGCCCGGCGCCGCGGCCCCCGACACCCCGGCGGACCTGTCCGCGCTGCCGACCGAGGCCGACATCGTCCCGACCGTGCTGGCACACGCCGGCGTCGCCCTCGACCCCGCGGCAACGCGCCTCGACGGCTCCGCGCTGACCACCGCCACCGCCGGCGTGCGCGCCATCGGCGCCAGCATCAGCCAGTACAACGACGCCATCACGCTGACCTGGCAGAACCCGAGCCCGGCTTACGGCGTCACGCGCGTGCTGCGTGACGGCGTGCAGATCGCCGCGCTGGGACCCGAGGTGCGGACCTTCACCGACCAGGCCTTCGACATATCCACGGGCCTGTACCAGTTCAACTACACGCTGGTGCGCAACGACGTGCCGGTGTCGTACCTGGCGCAGATCCACTACGTCAAACCCGTCACGCTGATGCCATCGCTGCTCGATGGCCTGGCGTCGTATTTCAGCCTGGACAGCAAGCCGTTCGCCGACCCAAAGAACGCGGCCACGCTGGGCCCGTGGGTGGCAAGCCTTGACGGCGGCACGCTCGCGGCCGACAACTTCGGCCGCCAGTCGCTGCAGCTCGACTCGCGCATCGACAGCTACCAGCTCAAGCACAACGCTGCCGATATCGCGCAAAGCCCGCAATTCACCATCGGCCTCTGGTTCCGCACCGACTGCACCCAGGGCAACAGCACCGGCGAGCCGATCCTGTCGAACAAGAACTACATCTCGGGCGGCAATGCCGGCATTGCCATCGCCCTGTTCGGCAGCTGCGAGATCCGCTTCAACCTGGGCAGCGGCAGCGGCAAGCGCGACGACATCAACGGCATGAAGGTCTCGGCCAACCAGTGGGCCTACCTGGCGCTGTCGGTCGACGCGGC
Organism: Cupriavidus sp. WGlv3; assembly: GCF_023952475.1. GTDB lineage: Bacteria > Pseudomonadota > Gammaproteobacteria > Burkholderiales > Burkholderiaceae > Cupriavidus > Cupriavidus phytorum. The sequence goes on along the minus strand of NZ_JALHRX010000022.1, from coordinate 30,001 downwards.
GGCGAAGCGCTTCAGCGCCTACGTCATCGACCCGGTGCTCGGCCTGCAGAAGACCGAGAACAAGGCGATCGCCAATACCGACGTGACCAGGCTCGCCGGCCTCGGCACCGGCTGGGGCGTCAACGACGACGCCACCCACAACTACGTTGGCAACAACCCCGGCGCGCTCAAAGGCGTGATGGGCCTGAACGACCTGGCGATGTGGACGCGCGTGCTGACGCTCGACGAGCTGAAGGCCATCACCGGCGCACGCCAGCCGCTGTCGACGCTGAATCCCTGAATCCCCGAACCGGCGGTGCACCCGTTTCCTGAGGCAACGGGTGCCCAGCCGGCCTTTACCCTCCCCGCCTCCCGATCCCCCAGCAGGAGATTGACACCATGACCTTCCGACCTTCCACCCTGGCCCGGCCGCACTGGCTGGCCGCCTTGCTGCTGAGCGCGGCGCTCGCCGGCTGCGGCGGCGACTCCGGCGAGGGCACCAGCGGCACCCCGGCCGCGGCGCCGACCACGCCCGGCGCGCCCGGCACCGGCGGCAACCCCGGCCAGGGGAACGGCAGCGACCGGCCTGGCGAGACCCCGGCGGTCAAGCCGCAGCTGCGCTGCGCGCCCTGAACCTGGCCCGGCCTGTCTACCCTCCCCGCAACCATCCGGCACCGAATCCCATGAACCCCCAAAGCAGACGCAACTTCCTCAAGCTCGCCGGCGGCAGCGCCGCCGCCACCGCCGCGCTGGCGGCCTTTCCGCCGTCGATCCGCCGCGCCCTGGCGATCCCGGCCAACAACGCCACCGGCACCATCCGCGACGTCGAGCACGTGGTCATCCTGATGCAGGAGAACCGCTCGTTCGACAACTACTTCGGCACCCTGCGCGGCGTGCGCGGCTTTGGCGACCGCTTCCCGATCCCGCTGGCGGGCGGCCTGAACGTCTGGCAGCAGACCTATACCAACGGCAGCACCACCCGCACCCTGCTGCCTTACCACCTCGACAGCAGCGCCGGCAATGCGCAGCGCGTCAGCGGCACCCCGCACTCGTATCCCGACGCGCAGAACGCCTGGGACCTGGGCCGCATGAACAAGTGGCCCACCTACAAGCAGCCCCAGTCGATGGGCTTCTACACCGAAGCCGAGCTGGATTTCCAGGTGGCGCTGGCCAATGCCTTCACGCTGTGCGACGCCTACCACTGCAGCTTCCATGGCGGCACCAACCCCAACCGCCTGTTCCACTGGACCGGCACCAACGACCCGGCCGGCGACTTCGGCGGCCCGGTGATCGACAACAGCGGCGACTCGTTCACGGGCTCGAACACGCCCTATACCTGGAAGACCTACCCGGAGCGCCTGGAAACCGCCGGCGTGAGCTGGAAGGTCTACCAGAACATGCCGGACAACTTCACCGACAACCCCCTCGCCGGCTTCAAGCAATACCGCGACGCCAATGCCGCGCGCGGCAACCAGGCCAACGGCAGCCCTTATCCGCCGTACACCAGCGCCGACGACGCGGTCAGCCCGCTGCTCAAGGGCGTGGCCAACACCATGCCCGATGGCGGCTTCCTGCAGGCGCTGCGCGACGATATCGCCGCGGGCAAGCTGCCGCAGGTGTCGTGGATCGTGGCGCCGGCCACGTACTCGGAGCATCCCGGGCCGTCCAGCCCGGTGCAAGGCGCCTGGTACACGCAGGAGGTGCTCGATGCGCTGACCGCCAATCCCGCGGTCTGGAGCAAGACCGTGCTGCTGATCAACTTCGACGAGAACGACGGCTATTTCGACCACGTCCCGCCGCCCTGTGCGCCCGCCTATGACGGCGACACGCTGGCCGGCGCCACCACGCTCGACCCCGAACAGCTCAAGCCGGAATACCACGTCGACAAGCGCCCCTACGGCCCTGGCCCGCGCGTGCCGATGTACGTGGTCTCGCCGTGGAGCCGCGGCGGCTGGGTCAATTCGCAGGTGTTCGACCACACCTCGGTGCTGCGCTTCCTGGAAGCGCGCTTCGGCGTTGCGGAACCCAATATCAGCGGCTTCCGCCGCGCAGTGGCGGGCGACCTGATCTCGGCCTTCAACTTCGTCAGCCCCAACACCAACCCCCTGCCCGAACTGCCGAGCCGCGACAAGGCCAGCGCGGACGCCATCCGCACCGCGCAGGGCGTGCTGCCGCAGGTGCCGCTGCCTCCGGCTGGCAGCCAGCAGATGCCGCAGCAGGACCCCGGCACGCGCCCGTCGCGCGCCCTGCCCTATGAACTGCACGTCAGCGCGCGCGAAGACGCCCGCGACCAGCGCGCGGTGTGGCTGCTGTTCAGCAACACCGGCACGGCGGCGGCGGTGTTCCACGTCTACGACCGGCTGCACCTGGACCGCGTGCCGCGCCGCTATATGGTCGAGCCGGGCAAGGAGCTGCATGGCAGCTGGGACGTCTTTGCCACCGACGGCGGCAAGTACGACCTGTGGGTGCTGGGCCCGAACGGCTTCCACCGCGCCTTCCGCGGCGACGTCGCGGCGGTGACCGCGGCCGGCGCCAGCGCGCCGGAGATCCGCGTCTGCTATGACATTGCCAACGCCGCGATGTACGTGGACATGATCAATACCGGCAGCGCCCCCTGCACCTTCACGGTCCAGGCCAACGCCTACCGCACCGACGGCCCGTGGACCTACGAAGTGCCCGCCGGCATGCAACTGCAGCAGCACTGGCCGGTGGCGCGCCAGGGCAACTGGTACGACTTCACCGTCACCACCGCGCAAGGCGGCTTTACGCGCCATTTTGCCGGGCGCATCGAAACCGGCAAGGACGGCGTGTCCGACCCGGCGATGGGCGCGGCCGGCTGACGCAAACCGTCGACCCGGCGCAACGACAGGCCCCCGCCCCGGCCGGTCCCAAGCGGACCGGCCCGGGCGGGCGTAGCCGTTTTGTCATATTGGGCCGCTAGACTGCGCGGTCGTCCGGGCCGGTCCGGACCCCTTCCCCAAACTCCGCGCGGATGACCATGCTAGGCGACCTGCTGATGACCTTTTTCGAAGTGGCGCGCCAGGGCAGCATCACCATGGCGGCGCGGCAGTTGCGCGTGAGCCAGCCCACGGTCACGGGACGCATCCGCCAGCTGGAGGAAACTTACGGCGTGGAGCTGTTCCATCGCCGCGCCAGCCGCGTCGACCTGAGCGATGTGGGCGTGGCCCTGATGCCGGTGGTCGAGCAACTGATGCAGCAGGAAGGCAATGCCGACTACCTGCTGCGCAACGCGGGCAACCTGCGCTTCGGCAACCTGCGCATCGGCGCCACCGGGCCGTATTACATCCTGCGCGCAGTGGCGGCGTTCCGGCAGCGCTATCCGGCGATCGACGTGAGCCTGGACATCGGCAACTCGCAGCAGATGCTCGAAGCGCTGTTCGAGTACCGCATCGACGCGGCGGTGTCCTCGCATCCGGTGGACGATGACCGCCTGGCCTGCATCCGGCTGGCGAGCGACCCGATGGTGCTGGTGGTCCATCCCGACCATGCGCTGGCACGGCTGGCGCAGATCGACCTGCCGCAGCTGCGCGGCTGTCACCTGCTGGTGCGCGAGCACGGCTCGATGACACGCAAGACGATCGAAACCGCGCTGGCCGCATGCGGACTGGAACTGCCCCCGCACACCGTGATCGGCAGCCGCGAGGCCATCTACGAGGCGATCCGCCAAAGCCTGGGCGCCAGCGTGGTGCCGCTGGGCGAGGTGCCGCGCGACCCGCTGCTGCGCGTGGTGCCGTTTGCGTCGGGCGCGCCGGTGCTGCACGAATACCTGTACTGCCTGCAGAGCCGGCGCCAGACGCGGCTGGTCGGCGCCTTCCTGGATTGCGTGGCGCCGGATGCCGCGACGCTCACCGCCCACGCTGCCTGACCCGGCGGTTTTCATCTTCGGAGCCCCCGCTGCATGCCAGCCGCACCACGCCTTGTCCCATTCCATCTCATGGCCGCCACCCGGTGAGCCCATGCACCCGCGCGCCGACTTCCCGGAATATGACCAGTTGCTGACCTTGCTGGATGCCGGCAGCCACGTGCTCGACACCCGGGTGGTGTGCGAGACCACCGTGCAGGGCCACCGCTTTGGCGTGCATGTCGCCGCGCTCGGCAGCCGCGACCCGGGTGCGCCCGCGATCGGCATCTTCGGCGGTATCCACGGGCTGGAGCGCATCGGCACCCAACTTGTGCTGGATTACCTGCGCTCGGTGCTGTCCCGCCTGGCCTGGGACGAGCTGCTGCACCGCGAGCTGCAATCGGTGCGGCTGGTGTTCATGCCCATCGTCAACCCCGGCGGCATGTGGGCCGGCACGCGCGCCAACCCCAACGGCGTCGACCTGATGCGCAACGGCCCGCAGGATGCCGACGCGCGCGTGCCCTTCCTGGCCGGCGGGCAGCGCATCGGCGCCTGGCTGCCGTGGTACCGCGGCGCCGCCGGCGCGCCGATGGAGGCCGAAAGCAGCGCCTTGCTGCGCGTGGTCCGGCAGGAACTGCTGCCGCGCCGGCTCAGCTTTGCGGTGGACTGCCATTCCGGCTACGGCTGGCGCGACAGCATCTGGTTTCCGTACGCGCGCACGCGCCGGCCGATGCCGCACCTGGCCGAGATGTACCTGCTCAAGACCCTGTTCGAGCAGGCCCACCCGCACCATGGCTATACCTTCGAGCCGCAGAGCCACCAGTACCTGCTGCACGGCGACCTGTGGGACCATGCCTATGACCTGGCGCCGCGCGGCAACCTGTTCCTGCCAATGACGCTGGAGTTGGGCTCGTGGCTGTGGATCAAGAAAAACCCGCGCCAGCTGTTTTCGCGCGAGGGCATCTTCAACCCGATCAAGGCGCACCGCACCGCGCGCGTGCTGCGCCGGCACGTCAGCCTGTTCGACTTTCTCGGCCGCATCGCCTTTGCCTCGGACCGCTGGCCGCCCCGCGGCGCGCAGCGCGACGAGCTGCTGCAGCAGGCACGCGCGCACTGGCACACGGAGCCGCCATGAGCCGATGGGTATTCTTGCGGGGACTGACGCGCGAATCGCGTCACTGGGGAACGCTTCCGGCGCGCTGGGAGGCAGCCGGGCTGGGACGCCCGCTGTTGCCTGACCTGCCCGGCAATGGCGCGCTGTCGGCGCAGCCCGCGCCGTGGAGCGTGCGCGACATGGTGACGGCGGTGCGGCGCCAGCTGACCGCCGCCGGCGTGCCGGGACCGTACCGCGTGCTGGCCATGTCGCTGGGGGCGATGGCCGCGATCGAGTGGGCCAGTACGTATCCGGAAGAAGTGAGCGGCCTGGTGCTGGTCAACACCAGCATGCGGCCCTTCTGCACGCCGGCGCAGCGCCTGCGTCCGCGCAACTGGGGCAGGCTGCTGCGCGTGGCGCAGCGCTGGCGCGATCGCGCGTATTGCGAGCGGACCATCCACGCCATCACCTGCGCACGCACCGACACGCAGGCCGCCGACCTTGCGCAGTGGCAGGCCATCGCGGCGGACGCACCGGTCAGCCGGCAGGCCGCGCTGGCGCAATTGCTGGCCGCCGCGCGCTACTGCGCACCGGCCGAGCCGCCCCGCTGTCCGGTATTGCTGCTGGCTTCGGCGGCGGACCGCCTGGTCAACCCGGCCTGTTCGGCGCGCATCGCGCAGGCATGGGACGTGCCCTTGCTGACCCACCACTGGGCCGGCCACGACCTGCCGCACGACGACCCGCAATGGGTATGCGATGCGGTCGCACGCGCGGGATCACGCTTCGGCTAGCGCCTCTTCCACTGGCATGGCGCTGAGCAGCAGCGCCGCCGCGGCATCGACGCGTTCCCACGTGCCGAACAGCCGCGCGCTGATCAGCCCGTTCTGCAGCGCGCCGAATACCACCTGCGCCAGCTGCTGCGGCGGCAGCGCAAACGGCGCCGCGCCCCGGACGGCCGCCTGTTCGAACAGGCGCGCCAGCCATTGCTCGTTAAGGCGGGTGAAATCCTGCATCGCGGCGCGCACGGTATCAGGCATGGCCAGCACGTCGGCCGACAGCATGCCCACCACGCAGGCCTGGTCGGTGCAGGCACCGTCGCGCAGCGGCTGCAGGTATTGCCGCGCCTGCTCTGCGCACGGCTGGCTGGTATCGATGGCCTGCAGCCGTGCCCGCTTGCGCGCGCTGTATTCGCGCACCGCCTCGAGCACCAGGTCGTCCTTGGACGGGAAGTAATAGTGGATGCTCGAGGTCTTGACGCCGACCAGTTCGGCCAGGTCGCGGTAGCTGAAGCCGTTGAACCCCCGGCGACGGATCAGCACCAGCGCGTGTTCGACCAGTTGCTCGCGTACGGTTGGGGTATGCATGGCATCGACTCCTCGGCTTGCCGCCGGGCCATTCAGGCCGGCAGCGTTTGTGCGATCAGCGTGATGAGGGACCCGCTTGCAAGGCAAAGTCCAACCCATCCGCCCAGGATCAGCGCAGTGTCACGCCAACGCATGATCAACTCCTGAAGCAGGGCCGCAACATTGCGGCCCTATAGTTTTCGGTGGCCGGCGCCAGGCCGGCCGGCTCTCAGGCGATGGCGCCGTCGGTGTAGGGATCGACCTTGCCTACGCGCGCACCGTCGGTGTACGGGTCGAAGCTGCGGGCCGGTTCGGCCGACACGCCGCTGCGATCCAGGCCGGCAACCGTGCGTGCGCCGTCGGTGTACGGATCAGCCTTGCCTACGCGCGCCCCGTCGGTGTACGGGTCGAAGCTGCGGGCCGGCCCGGCCGACACACCGCTGCGATCCAGCCCGGCAACCGTGCGGGCGCCGTCGGTGTACGGGTCGGGCTTGCCCACGCGGGCGCCATCGGTGAACGGGTCGGCCTTGCCGCTGCGGAAGTTGTAGCCGTAGCTGTCGGCCGGCACCGTGGCCGCGATCATGCGCGCGCCGTCGGTGTACGGGTCAGGCTTGCCGACGCGTGCGCCTTCGGTGAACGGATCGAACTTGCCGCTGCGCGCGCCTTCCGTGAACGGGTCGAACTTTCCGGTGCGGGCACCGTCGGTAAAGGCATCGGCGTTGCCGACGCGGTAGCTGTAGCCGTACTTGTCGCCGGCATTGGCGTTCACGCTGGCGGCCTGCGCGACACCGCCGGCGAGCGCGGCGGCAAGGGTGGCGGCGGTGATCAGGGTCTTGGCGGTCTTGGTCATGATGGGCTCCTGGGGTGCGATGGTTCGGATCGCGTCAAATTCGGTATCAGTGGCTGTTGCAGTCCTTCTTCGGATTCCGCATCTATCAGTAGATAGATAACCAGTCCCAAAAAATGACCGCTTCCGGTCGTGCAATGGGATCGCCGTGTGCCGCCTGGTCTTGCTTGTTGGTGGCGGTGCTGCGCTTCCATGGACTTGATACTATCTACTACTAGGTAGAGAGTCAAGGAAAAACATTTCTATCGGTGCGATAGGCATTCGCCATGACGTCTTACGCCATTGTTTTTAAACTGATTTTCTACAGGCGGAGGGCAGCGCGGCGAGCCATAAAAAAACCGCCATGCGGCTTGCGCCACATGACGGCTTCAGACGCGCCACTGATATCGCGCGCAAACTCAACCGGACACGGCAGCCATCAGCGTGTCGGCAGCGGCCTCAACGCGGTCCGACGTGCCGAACAGGCGTGCCGCGATCAGCCCGCTCTGCAGCGAGCCGAATACCACCTGTGCGAGCCGCGCCGGCGGCACCGGGAACGGCGTACTGCGATGCGGCTGGGCCCGCTCCAGCAGCCCGGCGAGCCATTGTTCGTTCAGCAGGAAGAAGCCCTGCAGCATCTTGTGCACGGATTCCGGCAGGCACAGCGTTTCGGTCGACAGCATGCCGCACAGGCAGATCTGGTCCGAGCCGCAGCTGGCGCGGAATGGCGCCAGGTAGATGGCGGCCTGTTCGGTGACCGGCAGGCTGGTGTCGATGGCATTGATGCGCTCGGACAGGCGGGCGCTATATTCCTTCACCGCCTCCTGGACCAGGTCTTCCTTGGTCGGAAAGTAATAGTGGATGCTGGAGGTCTTCACGCCCACCAGCTCCGCCAGGTCGCGGTAGCTGAAGCCGTTGAAGCCGCGCCGCCGGATCAGGATCAGGGTGTGCTCGAGCAATTGCTCGCGTACGGATTGGGTTTTCATGCAAGCAGTTTATCTACGCGAAGATAGACGCTCAAGTTGAAATGCCCCGGGGCTGGGGTAATTCCCTAGCCTCGGGGCACGGTGCATTACATGGGCATTAGCCAGGCAGAACCTGCGCGGCGAAGGTAATCATCGAGCCACTCGTCACGCAAAGTACCAGCCATCCGCCAAGCAACAGGATGCTGTCACGCAAACTCATGATGGACTCCATCGGACGGCGGCCACGTGCCGCCATCGTAAGTTGTGGGCCGCCGGCCGGTGCCGGCGGCAATCAGGCCAGGGCGCCGTCGGTATAGGGGTCAGCCTTGCCGACGCGCGCACCGTCCGTGTACGGGTCGAAGCTGCGGGCCGGCTCGGCCGAGACGCCGGTGCGGTCCAGGCCCGCCACGGTGCGGAAGCCGTCCGTGTACGGGTCAGTCTTGCCGACGCGGGCGCCTTCGGTGAACGGATCGAACTTGCCGCTGCGCGCGCCCTCGGTGAACGGGTCGAACTTGCCGGTGCGGGCACCGTCGGTAAAGGCATCGGCGTTGCCGACGCGGAAGCTGTAGCCGTACTTGTCCCCGGCATTGGCGTTCACGCTGGCGGCCTGCGCCACACCGCCGACGAGCGCGGCGGCAAGGGTGGCGGCGGTGATCAGGGTCTTGGCGGTCTTGGTCATGATGGGCTCCTGGGGTGCGATGGTTCGGATCGCGTCAAATTCGATGTCGGTGGCTATTCAGTGGGTCGCTTTCCAGGCTCGCATCTACTAGTAGATAGATTCGCGGGCCTGAAAAAAAGACCGCTCAGGTCATGCAATGGAATCGCCACATTTCCGTGCCTTCTTGCTTTCGTTGCCAGTGCAGCGGTGCCATGGAGGGAATGCTATCTACTGATAGGTAGATAGTCAAGGAAAAAGATTTCTATCGAAGGAATAGCCGCCCTGCGCTCGCCAGGAAAAAGCGCTTCTGGATGAACAATTCTTCACTTGCAGAGCACGGCCTGCTAGCCTCTAGAAGATGAATCCTGACCCCCGCCCCCCTTCTAAAACCGCACGGCACCGCTGGCTGGCCGCGGCAGCAGGCATGGCCGTTGCGGCCGGGGTCGCGCGACATCTGCTGTTTCGTGCGCTGGAGCGCAAAGCCTTTGTCACGCCAACGGATGAGACAAGTCGCGCGGAACCACCCGACAATTCCGCCCCGATGGTGCGGCACGCCACCTTCGCCAGCGGCGACCGCATCCTCCACGCGGCCTGCATGCCGGTGGCAGACCCCGAAGCACCGGCCCTGATGGTGTGCCATGGCGACAACGAATGCCTGCCGGACTGGGCACCGGTGCAGGCCATGCTGGCCGATGCGGGCATCGCTTCCTACGTGTTCGATTACAGCGGCTACGGGCGCAGCACCGGACGGCCAAGCGTGCGCCGGCTGCGGCAGGATGCGATGGCCGCCTACCAGCAGTTCATCGCCGCCACGCCGCAATCGAAACGGCGCGTGGTGCTGGGACATTCGCTGGGCTCGGGCATCCTGCTCGATGTGGCACGGCGCTTCGAGCCGCAGCCGGATGGCTATGTGATAGCCGCGGGCTTCAGCTCGGCGCGGCTGGCCGCGGTGCAGACCGGCCGCATCCCCGCATGGGCTGCGTGGCTGCTGCCGGATCCGTGGAACAACGCAGCGCGTGCGAGCAAGCTGGAACGGCCACTGCTGGTGGTGCACAGCCGTGACGACGTGGTCATCGTGCCGCCCCACGCGGAACGCGTGGCAAGCGCTGCCAGGCATCTGCATGCGCTGGTCATGCATGAGGCCATGCCACACGATGCGGCCATATCGCCGGAGCATATCGACACCTTCTGGCCGCCGATCCTGCGCTTCATGCACGCGCAGGCGACTGGTCCGGAAGCGCCATCGCAGCAAGCGCGCGCTGCCGGTCCCATCAATGGCCGATCACATGGCCGATTAATCTAACGTAGAGTCCCGCAAGCGGCAATCATCCTTGTGGGCGAGGCGCCACGGCCAAGTGTCCGAGGGACGCGTTATCGATTTCTTGTCTATATTGGTCCTCATGGCGAAAGCCCGCAAACTCGCTGTTGACAGCACTGGAGGTACTGCCATGCGTTGGCTTGCAAACTTGTTCAGTCCGCCGACCCCGGAAAAAATTGCCGAAAGGGAACTGCAAGACATGAGGCTGACGCTATTCCAGGCCGAACGGCGCTTGCTCGAGGCACAGATGCAGGTCGCCTACTACCGCGATATGGTGGCGTTCCTGGAAGATGTCGCGGCCAAGGGCGTGGAAGACGTGGTCGACAAGCGCCGCGCCACACCGCCCGCCATGCCCGAACTGCCGGCGCGCACGCCCGGCCTGACCACGGTGCCGATCGTTCCGTCCGCGGCCTGAAGCGGACCCGATGCCGCGGCGCGTGCCAGGGCATGCGGCAAGGCAGGTCCGGACCTGTGCGATACTCGCGCTGCCTGACGCCCCCATGGCGCAGGCAGACCATCCACAGGAACCGGCCCCATGAGCGAACTGCTGCCCGCGATCGAAATTGAAACCGCGCCCAATCCCGGCTGCGCCGTCATCTGGATGCACGGACTGGGCGCCGATGGCAGCGACTTCGCCCCGGTGGTGCCCGAGTTGCGGCTGCCGGCCGCGCCCGGCGTGCGCTTTATCTTTCCTCATGCTCCGGCGATACCTGTGACCTGCAATGGTGGCTATGTCATGCCGGCATGGTATGACATCGTTTCCCTCGACCAGGCAGGCCGCCGCGCCGACGAGGCCGGCATCCGCGCATCCTGCGAGGCCATTCGCGCGCTGATCGCACGAGAAAATGCGCGCGGCATCCCGAGCGGGCGCATCGTGCTGGCCGGCTTCTCGCAAGGCGGCGCGATCGCCTACAGCGCCGGACTGACCCACCCGGAGCCGCTGGCCGGCATCGTGGCGCTGTCCACGTATATCCCCGCACCATCGATGCTCGCTGCCGAAGCCAACCCGGCCAACGCCGCCACGCCGGTGTTCGCCGCGCATGGCACGCAGGACGACGTGGTGCCGCTGGCCATGGGCGTGGCTGCGCGCGATTTCGTGCAGGCGCGGCCGAATCCGGTGACATGGCACACCTATCCGATGGGCCATGCGGTGTGCCTGGAAGAGATTGCCGAGATCGGCGCCTGGCTGGCTTCGCGCTTTGCACAGGCCGGCGCCGCGCCCGCCTGATCGCCTTCGACATGACCACGGCCGGCCCGCTGCGCCGGTCCGCACCAAGCTGCAAGCATGACCCTCGCCCCACCCCGCCGGATCGATTTCAATACCCGCAAGGCGCTGCTGTTCGCGCTGGCCGCGGAACGCCTGTCGGCCTACTACGAACATCGCAAATGGATGACCGACGCCCAGGGCGCCACGCTGGCCGGTGAATGGCTGTCGCGCTCGAAGCTGCAGTTGCCACTGTCGGAACGGCGCCTGCTGTCCGAACTGAGCGACCAGTTTGCGCGGCAGCTCGCCGACACCCTGTCGCGCGAAGCCGGCCTCTATGCCGCGCACGAAATGATGGAAGCGCTCGACCCGAACTACCAGTCCGCGTTCGCCTACGACATGCTCGAGGAATGCGAGCGGCTGCTGCACGAACACGGCGTCACGGAATAAGAACCACGGCCACGAAGCCTGCAAGGCGGCTGCGTTTGCAAAGGTTGACAATCGCCCGGCGTACGCGCGCTTAAACTTCGCGCACCAATGACGCCCCCACTGTCCGCCACCATGGAACGCAAGCACTGCCTGGCCTGGATTGCGCTGAGCATGATCGCAGCAGCCTTGCTGACGCTGCTGTGCCTGATCCTGAACGACCACGCCGAAACCCAGGCGCAGAAGCGCGTCGAGCAAATGGCTGTCCGCGTCAAGCCGGCAGGCGCGCTCCGGCCCGCAACTTCAGAACGACGACCAGGTAGTTAAGAAGGATTGCGATGCAGGCCGGACCGCGGGCTTGAGTGTAGACGCGCGCTCTCCCGGCAACTGCAAAGAATTGACAACGCCCTGGTCCGCGCGTTCATGCGGCCGTTGCGGGCCATTGCAGCCCTGCGACCACAGCCAGCGCCTGGTAAGAGGTGGCCAGGTGATAGGGCGAAGTCGAAGGCATCTCCGCACGCACCACGTCGCCGGTCGGCGCCAGGCACTCATGCCAGCCCTGCGCGTGCAGGAAACGGCTGCGGAACTGCGCGGCCCAGTCAGCCAGCGTGGCCAGCGACTGCGCCGAGCCTTCCACTGCCAGCGCGCGCGCAAACTCGGTCTGCGCCCAGATGCGCTCGGTGCCGTCGATCCTTGCGCCGTCCGCCTCCAGTGCCGCGCAGACACCCAGCGTGCCGGCGGCCACGCCGTGCTGCTGCGCAAACGCGAAGGCGCGGCGCAGGGCATCCGCTAGCGGCAGATCGTCAAACAGCGCCGGCCTGCCAGCCACCAGCGAGAACCATTCGAACTGGTGCCCCGGTTCGATGCGGTTGTCCGCGCTGCCTTGCGGCAGCTCCGCCACGCAGCCGTTGGCGGAATCGACAAAGCGCTCGTGCACCGCCATCGCAATCTCGCGCAGCCGTTCCGCATACCACTCGTCGCCGGTGGCATCCAGCGCGGCCAGGTAGGCCTCGGTCAGGTGCATGACCGGGTTCTGCAGCACGCCCGCACCCTTGGGCCGGAAGTGCTCGGTCAGCGCGGCGTGGTACAGGCCCTGTCCATCGGCGAAGCGGTCCTCGACGATATCGACGGTTTCATCGAGCACCTCCAGCGCATCCTCGTTGCCGAAGCGCGCGTAATACGCGGCGCAGGCGAAGATCACGAAGGCATGGGTGTAGAGATCGCGTGCACTGTCGAGCGGCGCGCCGGCCGGGTCGACGCTGTAGATCCACGCGCCCTCGCCATTGCCGAAATAGGCCTGCAGCGAGCCGAACAGTGTATCGGCATGCGTCTGCTGCCCTGCCAGCGAAAACACGTACAACTGGCGCGCACACGCCATGGCGCGATAACGCGCCGGCGGCAGCGGCGCGGCGCTGCCGCCGGCGAGCCCTTCATAGGGCAGCAACAGGTCGGGATTCCAGCCGGAGGCGGTCCACAGCGGCAGCACGACGGCATCGTAATGCGCCGTCAGGGCGGCGATCCGTTGGTTGAGCTCGGGCGAGAGAGGCATGTTAAGGCGACAAGATCCGGCGCGGCAACTGCCGCAAAGGCCGTATCTTGCCATGGCGCGGCCGCAATGCCTTATGGCATTTACGGCGCACACTTGCTAGCATCAATGCGCCTACCTGCGAACGGGAGACACCCATGTCGACTTTGCCTCTCACGCTGACCGACAATCACCGCACCCTGGTGCTCCATGTTCTCGAGGACGGGACGGGCCAGTTCACCTGGCGCATCGTCATGGAAGAACGCTGCGGCGCCGCCGACGAGGACTGCACGGTCTCGGCACCGGACACCTACAGGTCCTATGCGGAAGCCGAAGCCGCATGCTGGGCCGCCGGCAACGGCATCCTGAACGGCCCGCGCGCCGCAGGCGAACTGCGCATCACCTGACCCCGGCAAATTATCGCGATTCACTTGCACTACGCGCCGCGTGACCTAGTCTGGAAGCGTGGCAGTGGCAACGCGGGCGATGCATTGCCCGCGATTCTTCATTCCGGCCACGTCCCGGGCACGCGCCGCTGCCCGGTGCGCTTTTCTGCCACCTGCCTGTCATCTTCCTGGCCTTTACTGGCCTGGTCGCCATGCCGCGCCAAGAAACGGGTACGGTGGCCAGGGCCGCAGGAGCATGCAATGGACAAGCCGGTCGTCACGCCCCAGCGCTTCGTTGAACTGATGAACGAACGCCTCACCAAGCACCCGCTGTTCCGCGAGGGCATGCGGGTCTACGCCATTCCGCAGCACAGCGATCATCCGCGCAGCCTGGTCTGCGTGGGACCGCGCGGCACCGAATGCGTATGCGCCACCATCGAAAGCATCGTGCGCGGCGAATGCGAGGTCTTCCCCGACATCGGCCCGGACTGGCATCAACCGCCCAGGACCGCAACGCCGCCCGAGGTGCGGGCGCGCTAAAGGACGCGGCGCCGTATGGCGCCGCTTGCGTTTCAGACGTCGATCGCCGAATCGGACTTCACCTTGCGGCGCAGCTCGAATTTCTGGATCTTGCCGGTGGAGGTCTTGGGCAACGGTCCGAAGTAAACCGCCTTGGGAACCTTGAAGCCCGCCAGCAGCGTGCGGCAATGCGCGATCAGTTCTTCCGCGCTGACGCTGACCCCATCCTTCAGTTCGACAAAGGCGCACGGTGTCTCGCCCCACTTGGCATCGGGCTGCGCCACCACCGCCGCGGCCAGCACCGCCGGATGCCGGTAGAGCGCGTCTTCCACTTCCACGCTCGAGATGTTTTCTCCGCCGGAGATGATGATGTCCTTGCTGCGGTCCTTGATCTTGATATAGCCGTCGGGCATGCACACACCCAGGTCGCCGGTATGGAACCAGCCGCCGGCGAAGGCTTCGCGCGTGGCCTTCTCGTTCTTCAGGTAGCCCTTCATGCAGATGTTGCCGCGGAACATGATCTCGCCGATGGTCTCGCCGTCGGCCGGCACCGGCTGCATGGAATCGGGATCGAGCACGGCCACCTGCGACTGCAGGTGATAGCGCACGCCCTGGCGCGCCTTCCTGACCGCGCGATCCTGCTCCGACAGCGTGCTCCAGTCGTCCTGCTCGGCGCAGACCGCGGCCGGGCCGTAGACCTCGGTCAGGCCGTAGACGTGGGTCAACTCGAAGCCCATCGCCTCCATCTGCGCCAGCACCGCGGCCGGCGGCGGCGCGCCGGCCACCATGCCGCGCACCGGCCCGCGCACGCCCTCGCGCCACGCAGCGGGTGCATTGACCAGCGCGGTATGCACGATCGGCGCGGCGCAGTAGTGGGTCACGCCTTCATCGCGCATCAGGTCGAACACCAGCTTGGGCTCGAACTTGCGCAGGCACACGTTGACGCCCGCGCGCGCCGCCACCGTCCACGGGAAACACCAGCCGTTGCAGTGGAACATCGGCAGCGTCCACAGGTAGACCGGGTGCTTGGGCAGGTCCCACTCAAGGATGTTGGAGACCGCATTGATGGCCGCGCCGCGGTGATGGTAGACCACGCCCTTGGGATCGCCGGTGGTGCCCGACGTATAGTTCAGCGCGATCGCATCCCACTCGTCGGCGGGCAGTTGCCAGGCATACGCCGGGTCGCCGCCAGCGAGGAAGGCTTCGTAATCGGTCTCGCCGAACGGCGTCGCCTGCGGGCCCAGCACGTCGTGCACGGCAATCACCTTCAGCCCCGGAAGCTCCAGCGCCATCTGCCGCGCCACGTCGGCAAACTCGGTATCGGCCAGCAGCACGCGCGCCTCGCCATGGCGCAGCATGAACAGCAGGTTGGCGGCGTCGAGGCGGATATTCAGCGCATTGAGCACGGCACCGGCCATCGGCACGCCGAAATGCGCTTCCACCATGGCCGGCGTATTGGGCAGCAGCGCGGCCACGGTATCGCCCTTGCCGACGCCGGCGCGTGCCAGCGCGCTGGCCAGGCGCCGCGCGCGCGCATAGGTGTCGCGCCAGTTCTGGCGCAGCGAGCCGTGCACGATGGCCAGGCGGTCGCCATATACCTCGGCGGCGCGGACCAGGAAATCAATGGGTGTCAGCGGCACGAAGTTGGCCGCGTTGCGGGCCAGGCCGCTGTCGAAATCGGTTGGCATTTCGGGTGTCTCCGCCTTATCGAGTCAATCGGGCGCTGTCATTCGGGCGCCTTGCGGCGCTGTCACTTTTTCCGGCACAAGGCTATCATCGCACACGCCGGCGCACTGTCGTCGAGACGACAAACCTGCCGCAAACCCGCGCCAGGCAAGGCTTACACGATTCTTACAGGATGCGGCGCGGCGCGCCCGTCCATGCCATGAGCGAACCCGCAGACCCCACTTCCCTCCCCGCGCCGGCACCCGCCCCGGTGCTGGCCGGCCATGCCTGGTTCGGCGAACTGGCCCCGGCACACCAGGCCCTGGCCGCGCGCGAAACCCTGCTGCAATCCTTTGCCGCGGGCAGCTTCATTGCCCGGCGCGGCGAGCCTTCGCGCCACTGGATCGGCGTCGACAGCGGCCTGATCAAGCTGGCGGTGTACACGCCCGACGGCCGCGGCTGCACCTTCTCGGGCGTGCCAGCCGGCGGCTGGTGCGGAGAAGGCAGCGTGATCAAGCGCGAGCGCCGCCGCTATGACGTGATCGCGATCCGCGACTCGCAGGTGCTGCTGGTGCCCGAGCCGGTTTTCAACACATTGCTGGCGCAGAGCCTGCCGTTCGCCAGCTTTGTCGTGCGCCAGCTTAACGAACGCATGGGCCAGTTCATCGCCACCGTGCAGAACGATCGCCTGCTGGGTGCCGATGCGCGCGTGGCGCAAGCCATCGCGCAGCTATTCCATCCGGACCTGTATCCGCGCACCAGCCCGGTCCTGGAGCTGTCGCAGGAAGAAATCGGCCTGCTCACCGGGCTCTCGCGCCAGCGCGTCAACCAGGCGCTGCGCCGGCTGGCCGATGCGGGCATGGTGCACCTGTCGTACCAAAGCATCCGCGTGACCGACCTGCCGCGGCTGCGCCACTTTGGGATGTCGGACCTGTAACGCGGCCGTCACCAGGTGCCGGGCCGGCCTTAAACCGCTGTCCGCGGCCTTGCGCCGCCCGCCGAATCCTGCGACAGTTACCCGCCGCACCGCCGCCAGCTTCCGGGTCGTTTTCCGCATGCCGCTTGTCAGCCGTCACCACGTCCGCTTTGCCCGCCTGCGCTTTCCCTTTGCCGTCCATGTGCAAGCCCTGCACGGCACCGCCAGCCTGCGCGATGCCAATGCGCGGCGCGAAGTGCGGCCCGGCGACCCGTTCGTGGTGCACGCCTTCGCCCACTTCGACTGCGACCTTCCCGGTACCTGGCAGCAACCCTGCGCCATCGTCCTGACCGCCGTACCGGACAGCGACTGTCCCCGGCTGGCAGGCAAGCCCGCCGATCGTCCGTGGTCGCGCCAGTTCGCCGGCCTGGTCTTTTCCCGCCCCGACACCGACTGGAACGCCGAGCGCCTGGCGGCGCAATGGCAAGTGCCGGCGCGCCTGGTGCGCGCGCGCCTCTTTGCCGAAGGCGAGGCGCTGCATCCGCTGCTGCGCGAGCAACGCGCCGCCCATGCGCTGCACGCACTGGCGAGCGCCGGCGGCCTGGTGCCCGCACTGGATCAACTGGCCGCCCATGCGGGCCTGCGCTCAGCCAGCGCACTGGCGCGCGCCTGGCATGACTGGTTCGGCATCGACGCCATGCGGCTGCTCGAAGATTGCCGCGCTGGTGGCCGCACGCTCGCGCCGACGGCAACGTGGCCGGGGCTGGTGCGGGCGGCTGCCTGATTCGCCTTCCTTCCGCGGCAAACCGTCGTCCACGCCGCACGTGTTTTGTCAATCACCTCAACGCGGGTTGGGCGCGCATAGGCATTTCTCGCAAAATCACGCCCGCAAGGCGGGTCAGCCGCCCTGTGGGCGGGGTCCTGCATGAGCCGGTGTTCCACCACGCAGCGCCCTGCCATAACAAAAACCACAGAAAACAATACAGGGATGAAAACAAAACATCTGTTTTTGACGGGTCTGGCGGCGGCCGTACTGACGGCCTGCGGAGGCGGCGGTGGAGATTCCGCGCCCACCACGGCGCCCGCCGCCACGAAGATCAGCGGCACCGCGGCCGTGGGCGCTGCGTTGGGTGGTGCCACGGTCCAGGCCAAGTGTGCTGCGGGGAGCGGCACGGCAACTACCGCCGCGGATGGAACCTTTACGCTCAGCATCGATGGCGCCACGCGCCCTTGCGTGCTCAGCGTCAAGACGCCGGACGGCACCACGCTGCATTCGGTATTGGAGGCGGGCACCGGCACCACGGCGGTGGCCAACATCACCCCGTTGACCGAACTGGTGACCGCGTCGCTGGCGCAAGGCAGCACCACGGCCTTCTTCGAGCAGTTCGACACCGCGGCGCAGGCCAAGCTGACTTCCGACGGCCTGGCCGGCGCCACCCAGGCGGTGCGCCTGGTGCTGACCGGCGTGGTGGACCTGGGCAACGTCGACCCGCTCAAGGACCCGCTGGTGGCCGCCAACGGCGCCAACGCCGGCAATGCCCAGGACAAGCTGCTGGACCAGTTGGGCGATCGCCTGGAAGCCTCGCAGACCACGCTGGGTGAATTGTCCTCCGCGGTGGCATCCAACGCCGACGCCGCGGCGGTGCAGACTGCGCTGCAGCCGGCAGCGTCGAGCTGCGCCGGGCTGAAGACGGGCAAGTACCATGTGATCGGCCTGGGGTCCGCGATGGCGGAAGCCGGCGACCTCGACGCGGCCGCGCTCAAGCTGCAGATCGGCAATGAAACCGTCCCCTTCACTGCCGTTGCACAGGATGCCTGCCGCTTCACCGTGCCGGGCGCAAACGGGACCACCAACACCGTAATGGTCTCCAAGTCGGGCATCGCGCTGGCCGTGCCGCCCGCGGGCCCGATGAGCGATCTGCCGACCCTGCTGATGCCCGCACAGGCCGTTGCCCTGGCCGACCTGGCAGGCGACTGGAACGGTCTCGGCATGGAGCGGGACAACAGCGGAACGCCCTACGCATCGCGCCGCGTGACCTTCAGCATCGATGCCACGGGCAAGCTGACCAAGGGTGCCGACTGCTCCGGCGTGAACACCTGCGAGGCATGGCTGCCTGAAGAACTGCCGACGCTCAGCGCCAACGCCGACGGCAGCTTCAAGATCACCGACAGTTTCGGCTCGCAGCTTGCCTATGCATTCAAGGGCACCGACAGCCAGGTGACGGTCGTGATTACCCACGACGATGGCTTCATGATCGCCGCCAAGCAGGTGGTGCGCCCCCTGCCGGTGGTGGGCACGACCAACTCGTACTGGGACACGGTAATGTATAGCGGCCTGGTGCCCACGCTGCAAAACGCCGGCACGTGGTCGACCATCGTGACTGTGGTGGATGCGCAAACCGGCACCTACACCCGCAAGCGCGTGGAAGACAGCCGTTTGGACAGCTGGAAGGTTAACAGCCCGGCCAATGGCCTGCGCTACCGTGCCGCCACTAGCGGCGCTTCCGAGATGATCTCGCTGGTTCCGGGCAATACCGGCCTGGGCCTGGGGATCGCCGCGAACGGATCGTTCTACGATATCTCGGTGAACCGCCCGTAACTGCCCCGCAAGGCGCCGGTGCGGGCGCCTTGCACCAGGCAAGTCAAGCCGGTGCCGCCATGCGGTGCCGGCTTTTTTTTCGCCGGCATCTGGCGACCGTTCGCCCAAAAAAATACCCACAGCCGGGTGGTAGTGGGTAACAAAGTGGTGCGGGCACGTCGCGGAACTGCCCACGGCTCGCATCTTTGCATCGACATTCCCGCGCGCCAATAATCTTTCCGGACTAGTTGCGCCCCCACAGCGGTTGCATGGACAAGCGCCGGCGATTCTTGTTCAATGGATCGCCCCTCGCACCCCCTCTGTTCAATGCCCCACGCCCGCCTGCTGCTGATCGACGACCATACCTTGTTCCGCACCGGGCTGCGCCTGGTGCTGGCCGACAGCCCCAGCGTGGCCCATATCATCGAAGCGGGTTCGGTCATGCAGGCGGTGCAGGACCACGGCGGCGCGGCGGTCGACATCATGCTGCTCGATATCCAGATGCCCGGCCTGAACGGCATCGAGGGCGTCAAGGTATTGCGCCGGCATTTCCCGGCGGCGCGCATCCTGATCGTGTCGGGCACTTCGGGGCTGGACACCATCCCGGCCGAAGTGCGGCGCGAGATTGCCGGCTTCCTGCCCAAGTCCGCCGACGCAAACGAAATCGAGGAAGCCATCGCGTGCTGCCTGGCTGGCGGAACACATTTTTCCGGTGAAACCGATACCGGGGCACCGCCCCAGCCGTCCTACGCTGCGAGCAACCTCACACCGCGCCAGCTCGAGGTGCTGCATCAGTTGACGCTGGGCCGCTCGAACAAGGTCATTGCCTACCATATGGGCCTGTCCGAGAACACCGTGCGCGTCCATGTCGCGGCCATCCTGGACCATCTCGGCGTGGTCAGCCGAGTCGAAGCCATCCTTGAAGCCCAGCGGCGCGGACTGGTACAGGCGGCGCGATGACGGCGGAGACCACCGCCCCGGCCGCCCCCGCGCGCCGGCCGCTGCGCTGGCTGCCCCGCTACGATGCGCCACGCATTCTGGCGGCGCAGATGAGCCTGATCGACCAGAGCTTCGGTTGCGCGATGGCAGGCAGTTCGCTGGCAGCGATCTTCCTGGCGGCGGGCCTGGTCCTGAACTGGGACCGTCCCGGCGCCCTGCCCTGGGCCGGTGCGATGGTGCTGGCTTGCGCCGTGGCGTACTTCGGCCGGCTGCGGCTGCCCGGGCGGCTGACTGAAGCCGGCGCGGCGCGCTATGCGCGCGGCATGACCGCCATGCTGATGCTGATCGGCGCGCTGTGGGGACTGGTGGCATGGCTGTACCTGGACGTGCGCATGCCGGCGGTGGTGATCTGCATCCTGTCGCTGATCGCCGGCATGAGCGCGGCGGCGCTGGCGGTATTCTCGGCATGCCTGCCGGTGGCGATCGGTTTCTTCGTGCCGGCGATCGTGCCGGTCTGGATCGCCTTCCTGGCTACCGGCGATCTCGAATACCTGCCGATGTTCCTCGCCACGCCGCTGTACCTGTGCGTGCTGCTGGTGTTTGCGCGCAACTACGCGCGCGTGGCGCGGCAATCGATCGCGCTGCGCTTCGAGAACGTGGAACTGATCTCGCAGCTGCGCGAGCAGACCACGCGCGCCGAGGCCGCGCAGCACGCGGCCGAAGAAGCCAGCCGCGCCAAATCGGTGTTCCTGGCCTCCGCCAGCCATGACCTGCGCCAGCCGCTGCACGCGATGGGGCTGTTCCTGGTATCGCTCGGCCGCACCAGCCTGGATGAACGGCAGCGCCAGTTGCTGGCGCATATCGAGGCCTCTTCCGGCGCCGCGCGCGAGATGCTGAACTCGCTGCTGGACTTCTCCAAGCTCGAGGCCGGCGTGATCACGCCGCGCGCGCGTGCGTTCCGCCTGCAGCCGCTGCTGCACAAGCTGGAGAACGAATTCGCGCCACAGGCCGAGGCGCGCGGGCTGGTGTACCGCACCCGCGATACCACCGTCACGCTGCATGGCGATCCCACCCTGGTCGAACTGGTGCTGCGCAACCTGATTGCCAATGCCATCCGCTATACGCAACGCGGCGGCGTGCTGGTGGCCTGCCGCCAGCGCGGCGCGCGCGCGACGATCGAAGTCTGGGACACCGGCATCGGCATCCCCGCTGCCCAGCACCGCGACATCTTTCGGGAATTCCACCAGCTGGGCAATCCCGAACGCGACCAGCGCAAGGGGCTCGGGCTGGGACTGGCCATCGTCGAGGGCCTGGCGCGCACCATGCAGACGCGCGTGACGCTCGCGTCCAGCCCCGCGCGGGGCTCCGTGTTTCGCTTCGACATGCCGCACGCCTGGGAGTCGCCCGAAGAGAGCCCGCGCCCGCCAGCGGCGCGCGCACTCGATGGGTTGAGCGTGCTGGTGATCGATGATGACGAGGCCATCCGCAGCGCGATGTCCGAACTGCTGTCGGCGTGGCGCTGCGAGTGCCGCACGGTCGAATCGGAAGAACAGGCACTGGCAGCACTGGCGGAATTCACGCCCAGGCTGGTGCTTGCCGATTACCGCCTGCGCGGACACCGCACCGGCCAGCAGGCGCTGGACGCGATCCGGCAGCGGCTGGGCCGCCACGTGCCGGCCATCATCATCACGGGGGATACCGCGGCCGACCGCCTGCGCACCGCGCACGCGACCGGCACCGCATTGCTGCACAAACCGGTGGTACCGCAGGAATTGCAGGCGGCCATCGACAACCTGTTGCGCGAGTTCCCGGCACAGGTCAGCAGCACTGCGGACCGCCAGGCAGCGGTCACGAAATGAACTAGGCCCCCGTCACGCAGGGGTCAGGGCCATCAACCGCCCGAATGCAGCGGCGACAGCGAATAGGCCAGCACCAGTCCCGCCACGATCGCCGGCGATCCGAGTCTGATCGCCGTGCTGCGGGACAGCACGCCCAGATACACATACAAACACACCAGCACCATCGCAGTCACATACAGCAGGCTGTCATAGACTTGCATGGACGTCTCCCTTGCCATTGTTCTTATTGCTTTACTTCGGTGGGCTGCCAACGGGGCGGGATGCGTGGGGTATTGCGGAACTGCGTGGGGGGCGCTCCGTCGACAGCATGCTATGGCTGTCTGTTCAAAGGATAGTCCGCACTTCGGCGGCGCGTGGCAATTATGGAAATCCCTTTGCGGCGCTGCACCAGCAGCGGTGCGGGTCGGCTCAATCGGCCGGCAGCATCTCGGGGTTCCATGCAATTTCCCACAGATGCCCGTCCGGATCGTGGAAGTAGCCGGCATATCCGCCCCAGAATGTGTCCTGTGCCGGCTTGACCACGCTTGCCCCCGCGGTCAGTGCCTGCGCCATCACCGCATCGACTTCGGCCTTGTCGGCGACGTTATGGGCCAGCGAGACATCGGTCAGCGCCCGCGGCGTTACCAGCAGTCCGGCGTCATGCGCCAGGCTGGCGCGTGGCCAGAGCGCCAGCTTGAGGCCGGCCTGCAGGTCAAAGAACGCCACCGCGCCGTGCTCGAACTGTTCGCCCACAATGCCCGCGGTAGGCAAGCCAAGTCCGTCGCGATAGAAGCGCACCGCACGCTGCAAGTCATCGACACCCAGCGTGATCAGCGTAATCCTCGGTTTCATGGCAGTTCCTCACATTGTTGGTCGACAGCCTAGCGCTGTCCAAACGCCGCACCGGCGAACAGGTCTTTCAGCTCGCGCGGCTGCGAACGCCAGTATTGCTTCGGCGCCTGCACGCTCGCGCCGAGGCGCGCCGCCGCATGCCAGGGCCAGCGGGGGTCATACAGCATGGCACGCGCCAGCGATACCGCGTCGGCTTCCTGATTGGCGATGATCGCTTCGGCCTGCTCTGGCTCGGTGATGAGGCCCACTGCAATCGTCGGCAGGCCAACTTCCGCCTTCACCCGCTGCGCGTAGGGCACCTGGTAGCCGGGCCCGAGCTTGATCGCCTGCTGCGGCGAGACGCCGCCGGTGGTCACGTGGATCGCCGCGCAACCGCGCGCTTTCAGCGCCTTCGACAACGCCACCGTGCCGTCGATGTCCCATCCGCCCGGCACCCAGTCGGTCGCCGAGATGCGCATCCACACCGGTCGCTGCGCCGGAAACGCCTCGCGCACCGCGTCGAACACTTCGATCGGGAAGCGCATGCGGTTCTCCAGGCTGCCGCCGTATTCGTCGTCCCGGTGGTTGGCCAGCGGCGACAGGAACTGATGCAGCAGATAGCCATGCGCGGCGTGGATCTCGATGCCATCCAGCCCCAGCCGCGCCGCCCGCCTTGCCGCCGCGACAAAGTCATCGCGCACCTGGTCCATGCCGGCGCGATCCAGCGCCACGGGCGCGACTTCCCCAGCGGCGTGCGGCGCCGCGGAAGGCGCCACCGTATGCCAACCACCGGGCGCATCGGGGGCAATCTGCTGGCCGCCATCCCATGGCGCCTGGCTCGAGGCCTTGCGACCGGCGTGCCCCAGCTGGATTGCAATGGCGATCGGCGAATGCGCGCGCATCGCGTTGACCACGCGGCCCAGCGCCGCTTCGTTGTCATCCGAATACAAGCCCAGGTCATGCGGCGTGATCCGCCCTTCCGCCGACACCGCCGTGGCCTCCACGATCAGCATGCCCGCGCCCGACAGCGCCAGCGAACCCAGGTGGATCATGTGCCAGTCACCCGCATTGCCGTCGTGCGCGGAATACTGGCACATCGGCGCAATGGTGATGCGGTTGGCAAGGGTGAGGCCGCCGATGGCGAGCGGCTCGAACAGTTGGCTCATGCGTGGTGCTCCTAGCGGGGATTTTGCAGCGCTTCTGGACAGGAATTTCGATTCTAGGCCCATGCCGGCGTTGCTGCAGGCGGCCGATCATCGTCCCGCGCGGCGCTCGCCGCCCGCCGGCCCCGAAATAAGCGCCACGCAAAGAACCATGCCGGGGCCACCGGCGTCAGTGCATGGGATCGGAAAAAATTCGATGCGGTTCACCCACACACGGCCCAGGCCGCGTGCATGGCGTCTACGGAAGGAAAGTCAGGAAAACGCTGGCCGGCGTAAGCTCAAGCGCCGTGTTCACCAGCAGGCACCACGGTGCAGCCGGATCGGCGAGCGATCGGTCGATACAGGATGGCGGAGGCTGGCAATCGAAGCCCACGTTAGAATTGATGAATATAGTCAGGCGTATGATTGTAGGCAGTAATGCTGGACGCGGCCATATCATGCTGCAATCCCTCGCTCTTGCTGCAGGCGGTAGCCAGCACGCTTGATCCTGTCAGGACAATCGCCAGTATTATGGCTTGCCTTTGCTTCACGTTACTTTCCGCCCTTCCATTCCAGCATTACACGCACGTACTTCTGTGCTGATCACACCATGCTAACGGACTCATGGCGGCACGAGCGGTACTCTTCCCCTCCAACACATTCCACAAAGTGTCTAACCATTGCGCCATGCATTCCTTAAGACTGTCGCCACTAGCCACCTGCTTCCAGGTATCCGCGATAAAGCCATGCACGCTTCGAACCCGATGTTAGAACCATTAGAACGTCAGAAAAGCGCAGTCTGTCCACCTCGCTATTGGATGCCGACCAACTCCGGCATTGGCGGAGTCGTGCGTCGCAGGCGGATGCTCTTGAGCAAGGCATCCAGCCGTGGGCGCGCCTGCTCGTAAGGTGGCGCGTCCTTCGTCAGTTTGGGGTAGGAGGCCCGGGCTGCCGACTCCATCACCACCTCGATGGTCGGCAATATCTGCGAGCCAGCCCAACCGGCGTATCCGGTATAGACGTGATAGCCCTCGCGCGCGGGTTGGCCTGGACGCTTCGCTTCTACCACGATGCCGCCCTGCTCTGCAGTTAGCGATCCAATCTTCGAGGGACGAGGACCCAGGCGCTGTTTCACCGTTGTGTCTTCGGGCAAGTGGCTGAGCAACCCGGTCGACGAGCGGCCGGTCGCATTGAGCAGCGTGGTTTCGGAGGCGCCACCGCCCGGAATCGCGGCAACACTCAGCGTGTAGATGACCGCTGGACTATCGGCGAGCCGGAAAGAAGAGGAGATCTTGTTACCGTAGGTGCCGTCATCCCCGAGGAACGCAAAAGGCAGGCAGAATCCTCTATCCTTGGGAATCTCGTAGAGGGCACGGGGTTTGAGTTGGCTGATCAGTTTGCGCAAAGCGTTCTCGGCGACTTGCCACTGAGCTTCTGTAGGCTCTTCAAATTGCGGAATGTCACCACCACGTAACATTGATTCAAAGGCAACCAGATGTTGACCTAATATAATCGCCCCACGCAGGTATGAAACGCCGCCGCGACGCTGGTCATGGCGAAATGCCATGCTATGAGGACGGCCGAGGTCAACCACTTTTCGGTATTGACCAGCCTTCAGATCGGCGATGTTTTTCTCGGTTTTGGCAATATCGGCGGCAATATTTGCCATTGTATTGGGCCCTGGAGGATTGTGTCGAAAACGTTCTTCCTTCTCCTTCTGCGCATTTAATGAATTCACGGAATTTCGCAATAGGGCCTCGTTTTCCATGGCTCTAAAAGCAAAAAACTCATCACTCAGTTCCCGCGTAACCGGCCCATATACCGCAAACACGGTGCGCAGCTCTTCGGTCTCGAGTTGAAGGTGCCCCTTCCCAGTACCATTATCAAAGTGTTGAATAAAATTTTCAAATGTACCAAATTCACTAGTTTTCGACGAGATCGCCCATTCAAAGGAGGCCCTCTCGGGCACGTCGAAAACTACCCGTCCCAAGCACTCCATGTGCCGTCCATCAGGAGTGACATACCCCGGCGCTGTAGCAGCGAGTCGATCTTCACGACTTGGATTTGGAATCTCAACTTGGTTTCCAAATCGATCGGTACCAATTGCTCCCTTTGGCTCTTCTGCTTGCCCGCTTTGGCCACATCCAGTCAGTATCGCGACCACCAAGATGGCGCGAAGTCCGAAGCCAATCTTCAATATTTTTGTCTGCATCAAACATTAGTCCTAGTGTTCTCACTCAACTATTGGCTCTATTCGGTAGCAAAGCGTCCAATACGGCCATTTGCTGTGAGGAATCACCCCCAACTCCTGGGTCAACATTAGCAAGCGCAGTCAAATTCATTCCCGAATCGTTGTTTTCGCCTCGCATCCACATGATCGGCAGCGCCAAGATGAAGCCTCGGACCCCGGTAGGCACACATTCACGCAACAATAACTTTGCATCCCAGGTGAAGCTCTCATCACGCAGCTGAGGGGCGCGCCAGAATCGTTCATTGAACGGCATATAGCCGCCCAGCTCGCCCTTTTTCTTATCCCATGTCGGCCATACAGATGTAACCTCCTCCAGCTGAGGCAGAAACGGAAACGCGTTCTGGTACGCGATTGCATTGTCTCGCGCTAGTTCTTGAATCGACTCCCACGTCTTTTGTGCGGCTGGCTGTTCAAGACAAGAAGCCAGGGTCCTTGCGGGCGCTGCACTTCCCATTAACCCAAAATGTTTCTTCCACAATGCTCTACGTAGATTATAAGCGACCGTGCCGACAGACTGGGGATTGTGGCCGTCCAATTGCGCCGAGGTCGACTTGTCATCATGAACCACTATGGCCAACTCTGAATCTCGATCACCGAGTTGGCTACGATCATTAATGTTCGCGCTACCTAGAACGACCACACGATCATCAGCGATTAGGAGTTTACTGTGAACATAAATTTGCTCTGTCACCGGCCGACCGCCAAGGTTATCCCAGTTCCGTAGATTTAGTAACGTGAGATATTTTGACCATTCCTCTTGAGGAATTTCTCTATCAAGTACCTGCGACTTGGCCGAATGCGCCGTTTCCCTGGCCCTCTTCACCTCCATCTTCCGCTCACGCACATACTTCATCACCAACAGCGCGCGCCGAATCCGATTCACCAGACTGTGGCTCCCAAACACCAACGACTGCATCGTCAGGTGCTGTTGCGTCATGATGTTGATCGTGTCCAGTGTCCCTTCCGGGTGTACAGGCAACACCATGTAGACATGGAACGGCTTGCCGTCGTAGATGGCCCGTGTAATACGGTCACCCAACGCCTTGCAAATCGGATTCTTCAGGGTCTTTTGCGAAGGTCCCAGAGCGCTGAATCCAGCAATTTGGGCTTGCGTGGCCAGGACCCGTTTCAGGTCATTGACAAAGTCAGCGCCTCCTCCCCTGATGTCCCGCTGGACGTCGTCGATCTGGCTCCACTTGAGGGACTTATAGATCTGCCCGGGGGGCACTCCAAGGATGCCAAGTTGCGCGGCATATTTTTGATATCCCGGCGAGCCTTTGACATCCATCAACGCATGCATCGGTCCTGAAGCAGGGGCCCCGCCGCCCGCTTCCTCGTTCCCGAGCATGGTGCTCCCATAATCGGACTGAAAAAACTGACCCTCGATGTAAATAAAATGCGACGCGCCTTCGATGTTCTTCAGCATTGCGCTCAGGCAGCTGCTTTCCGCAACGCTCGGCGCAGTCTTTTCCGCCTCTCCGGCTGCTTCGGCCACACGCATCTTCTTAGGGGCGCTTCGGAGAACCTGGACCCAGCATGACCCTGGCTGAGCCTTGGATCGTACCGGCCGGTGTGCAGGCCCGATGCGGGGTGCCTTGAGACGAGCCGCGATACCGAGTTGCCGCAGCAGCGCGTCGACCGTCCTGCCATCGCTGCGCTCGTACTGCAGAGCCACGCCATTCCAGCGCCGTACGAAATTGCGACTCAGGTCATAAACCGACGGCCCTTCGATTCGGCAATGCACGTCATGCCAGGGCATGCGGGGCTGTACGCTGCTGTCAGGGCACTTTCCGCCGGCTGGCAAGAGTTTCCCCAGCTTCTCCAGGTTTGCATAGCACTGCTTGCGCTGGCTGCCTTCTGCTTGCAGGGCCAGCACCAGGCGCATGACAAAGGCCTGGATCGTATCGGCTGTATTCTGCAGCAGGGTTGGCGGCAAGCTATCAAGTGTGGCGCCATTCAGCCATGCTATCAGTGCGGTGGTGGCGTCCGCCACCTGCGCGCCGCCGTATTCACGCAATTTTTGGACCTTGGTCTGCAGCGTCGCACCCAGCTGCTGATACGCCCATTTGCTTACATCGGCTGAGGTTTCCTGGGCCGCATCGATGACCTTGTCCTGAGCCTTGCGGACGAATTCCGGTACGACGTCGCTGGTGACCCACCAGTCAGAGATTTGCTTGTTGACGTCCTTGATCTTGTCACTAGCCGCGGAATACGCGTCCATTGCCCCAGCCAGCGGCTTCATCGGTGCGGATAGAACGAATTGCGCCGCACGACCCGCCTTGTTATCAAAGCAGGCCGCCACCAGTTCGGCGCGTGTCAGGTATGCCGTTTGTTCTACGCTGCTGAGGCTATGAATCGGCGGCACGCAGCTGTTATAGAACTCGCTGCCCTGCCGCCCCTCCGCCTTGAGCGAATACTTGCCATCATCCCGGCGGCCGTAAGCGAGATCGATGCCACCCACGTACGCAAACTTGTTATCGATGACGACCAGCTTCTGGTGATGCGAGAAGGCAATGCCCAAGGCACCGGGCTGATCGCATTGCGATACTGCCGGCAGGACGAAGGCCCGCGGTGCGGGCAGACCGGCGTTAAGCTGAATCACCGTTAGCGCGGTCTCCAGGTCTCCCGTGTCGACCCCAACCTTGGGAGACATCCACGGCATGACATAGACACTGGCCCCGTTCCGGACGGCGGTGCGCAGGCATGTCCAAAGCGTCTTCTTTCCCGTCAGCACGACATCGAAATTCACTTGCCAGCCGGTGATGAAGACGCTGGATTGCGCGCCTTCTATCGCCTTGGCGACGTTGTCGAAGTACTCTGTCCCCGTGACAAAGAACTGTACCGCGTTGCCCTTCAAGGGCTCGGAGAAAACGTCCTTGCCATGCACGAAGCAGCCGGGAGCCGATGTCGCCGTCTTTGCGGCCTTCTGGTCTTCACCAAGGATCTGATACACCTGCTTGTCTGGCGCACCCATAGCTTCTTATTTACTGAGTTTTTTTGTAGATCTGATTGGACGACCCCGCAGTCAGCGCATCGCGGGCATAGCGCAGGCGTTGCTGGGTATTGTCGTCCGACATGGATTGCGGCAAGCCACCGCTGAAATCACCGGCATTGAGCGCGTGGCGTGCTGCCTCCTGGTCCGTCCACGACGGATCCTGTTCAGCAACGTGCACGCGTACGGTCTGGCCGGGATAGACCAGCCAGGTGTTGGCTGGACTGGCGCAATAGGCTCGCGCCAGGTCTTCCTGCTGGGCCTGGCTGAGCACCACGTTGCGATCCGCGTCAGTAACGCCATGTGCCACCAGTTCGTCGTCAGCCACCATGCCGAGTCCAAGCGGCGCTTCGCCCGCAGCGATCTTCCAGGGCGCGTGAGCCAGCGCGTGCCCACCTTCGCCCGGGGTATTTGCAAGGCGCATGCGAAATTCCATGGGCTTGTAAGGCATCGGGGCTTGCGGAAATTCCGGGAGCGAGTAGGCGCTATTCACCGGCCCTTCGAATTTCCTCTGCGCCGCCTTATAAGTAATCGCCCCCGGACACTCCACGGTAATATTTCCGCCCTCGATCAATATCGAAGCCCCACCCGCCGTGGCAATGCGGATCCGTTTCGCCGCCGCGAAATCCACGTTCATGTTGGCCGACACCACGGTCAAGTCATCCCGTGCCGCCAGCTTTAACAAATCGTGCTGCGCCTGGATATCGATATCATTCTGCCCCGCCGTCAGCTGCAGGCCGATGTT
>NZ_JALHRX010000021.1 GCF_023952475.1 Cupriavidus sp. WGlv3 | reverse complement strand
ATCGAGAGACGCGCGAATTGCGCATCGATGCCGCCGATCCGCACTCGCCGTGGACCCACGCCGGCGCCTGGCGGCTCAATGGCGGTGTGTCGCGCACGCTGCGCTTCGGCTATGGCGAGCAAGTGCTCGACGTAAAGCTGGACAGCAATGCACGCGGCAGCACGCTGATCTACGCCGACCAGGCCGCGCCCTTTGCCTATACCTGCCAGGCGGACGATCTTCGCGTCAACCTCGGCACGCGGCGCACGCACGGACAGGTGCATGCCGATGGCGAGATCTTCCATGTCTTCTACGCCGGGCGGCATGTGAGCCTGGCGTGGCTCGACCCGCTCGCCCACGCGGGGGAAACCGAGGGTGAGGGCGGCAAGCTGACCGCGCCGATGCCGGGCAAGGTCATCGCCGTGATGGTCGAGGCCGGCAGCACGGTCACGCGCGGCACGCCGCTGCTGGTGATGGAGGCGATGAAGATGGAGCACACCATCAGCGCGCCCGCCGACGGGGTGGTCAGCGAAATCCTCTACGGCGTGGGCGAACAGGTGGCGGAAGGCGCGCAGCTGCTGGCGTTTGCGGGGAAATAGACATGCGGCTACCGGTCCGGCGCCCCGACGCCGGCCCGGAAGTGGCAGAGCGGGCGTGGGGATGCGGGTATGAATTTTCCCGCGGAATTTGAGACACCGCCTACGCGCGGGTCCGATGCGTCGTGCCTAGAATTGCGGACCTGCCGCCTGTCCCCCCGCATTTGCCATGCTACGAACGCTATGCCGGATTCTTCTCTGGGCCTTGCTGACTTCCGGCACCGCCGGGGCGGCGTGCACCGGCACCGGGGTCAGTTCGACCATGGCGTTGCCGGCCAGCCTCACGGTTGCGCGGGACCAGCCCAACGGCAGCATTCTCTTCGACACCGGCTGGGTCGGCGGCAGTTCCGCGTACATCGTATGCGATCCCCTCGAAACATGGAGCTATGGCTATGCCATGCCGATGACGCCGGCGGCCGGCGCCGGCGTCTATGAAACCGGCGTCCCTGGCATCGGCATCCGCACCGGGTGGTCGAACACCGTCAGCGTGCAGCCGGCCGATATCACCCAGTCCATGGTGCAGAACTGGCCGCGTGCGCAGCAGACGCTGCCCAATATGCGCGGCGCCTATCTGCCGCCCGCGCTGTATCGCGTCCAGCTGATCAAGACCGGGCCGGTCACGGCGGGCGTGATCGCGTTCCAGAATCCCACCGCGACGTCCATGTATGGCGGCATCGTCGCCACCTCGACCAACTTCACCAGTACCCAGGTCAATATCCGGACCGCAGGCTGCCGCGTCACCAACAGCAACATCATCGTCGAACTGCCAACCACCAGCCTGCAGAGCTTCGGCGGCGTCGGTTCGACGCAAGGCGCGACGCCGTTCAATATTCCACTGGTGTGCGATGCCGGCATCAGCATCGCCTACGAACTTGACGGGACGGCGGACGCATCGAATGCCCCAGGCGTGCTGGCAAACCAGGCCGGCAGCGGCATGGCCACCGGCGTCGGGGTACAGGTGCTGGAAGGCAAGGTGCCGGTAACGCTGAATGTGGTGTCGTCTCCGTATGTGCGGACCACCAGCGATAACGAGACCGTCAGCATTCCGATGACCGCACGGTATTTCAAGACCAGCCCGGTCGCGACCAGCGGCCGCGTGAACGCCATCGCGACGCTCAATATGAACTACCAGTAGCGGCCCCTGCGCCGCCCGGCGCGACTGCACAAGCCCGCGCGAGCCGCGGGAACCAAGGAAATGCCCCGCCAGCGCGGGGCATTTTCCATTGGCGGCGCGCCCGCCATCCGCCCCCGCGGCGCATTCCTCTGCCAAAATAGCCCTTTGAACCACCAGAGTCGCTGGAGACATCATGAAGTTGCAGTTGTACGTTCCGGATGGCCGTTACGAGCCATGGATCGAAGGTTTCGCCCAGGCGCTGCCGGAAGCCACCTGCGTGACCTGGGACGACAGCCGCGGCGAATCTGCCGATTACGCCGTGGTCTGGCGCCCGCCGGTCGAGATGCTGCGTGGCCGCACCGACCTGAAGGCGGTGTTCAACCTCGGCGCCGGTGTCGATGGCATCCTGAGCCTGCGCGACGAGGATCCGCAGGCACTGCCGGCCGGGGTGCCGATCGTGCGGCTGGACGACGCCGGCATGGCGGCACAGATGGCCGAATACGTCACCTCTGCCGTGCTGCGCTATTTCCGCCGGCTGGACGATTACGCCGCCCAGGCGCAGGCCGGCAAATGGAAATTTCTCAAGCCGCACCGCCGCGAAGACTTCACCATCGGCGTGATGGGCATCGGCACGCTGGGCACGCATATCGCGCGCACGCTGGCCGGCTTTGGCCTCCCGGTGCGCGGCTGGAGCCGCACCGCGCGCGCCGTCGAGGGCGTGGTGGGATTCCACGGCGATGCCGGCCGCGCACCGTTCCTGGACGGCCTGCGCGTGCTGGTCAATGTGCTGCCGCTGACGCCGCAGACCGAGAACATTCTCAACGGCGAACTGTTCGGCAAGCTGGCGCAGGGCGCCTACGTGATCAACGTCGCACGCGGCCAGCACCTGGTCGAAGCCGACCTGCTCGCGGCGGTGCAGGCAGGGCAGGTCGCGGGCGCGACGCTGGACGTGTTCCGCACCGAGCCGCTGCCCGCAGAGCACCCGTTCTGGCAGGAGCCGCGCATCACCATTACCCCGCATATCTCGGCGCTGACGCTGCGCGAGGACAGCATTGCGCAGATCGCCGGCAAGATCCGCGCGCTGCGCGCCGGCCAGCCGATCGCGGGCGTGGTCGACCTGCAGCGCGGCTACTGACCGCCGCACAAGCCGCCATACAGCCAACCATATCCCGAATAAACGACAGGAGACAGCCATGACCATGCCGAACTACGTGAAGATCGTTGAAGTGGGCCCGCGCGACGGCCTGCAGAACGAAAAGGCAATGGTGCCGACGGACGTGAAGGTCGCGCTGATCAACCAGCTCACCGACGCCGGCTTCGTCAATATCGAGGCCGCCTCGTTCGTGTCGCCCAAATGGGTGCCGCAGATGGCCGATGGCGCCGACGTGATGGCGCGCATCCAGCGCCGCGCCGGCACGCTGTATTCGGCGCTGACGCCGAACATGAAGGGCTTCGAGGGTGCGATCGCGGCCGGGGCCGACGAGGTGGTGATCTTCGGCGCGGCCAGCGAGGCGTTCTCGCAGAAGAACATCAACTGCTCGATCGCCGAGTCGATCGCACGCTTCGCGCCGGTAGCCGCCGCGGCCAAGGAGCAGGGCGTGCGCCTGCGCGGCAGCATCTCGTGCGCGCTCGGCTGCCCGTACCAGGGCGAGGTGCCGGTCAGCTCGGTGGTCGACGTGGTGCGCCGCATGCGCGAGCTGGGCTGCGACGAGATCGACATCGCCGACACCATCGGCGTGGGCACGCCGGTGCGCGTGCAGGAAGTGATGCGCGCCGCGGCGGCGGAGTTTGCACTGGACCGGCTCTCCGGGCACTTCCACGATACCTACGGCCAGGCCCTGTCCAACATCCTGGCCAGCCTGGAAGTGGGCGTCGCGATCTTCCATGCCTCGGTCGCGGGCCTGGGCGGCTGCCCCTATGCCAAGGGCGCCACCGGCAACGTCGCCACCGAAGACGTGCTCTACATGCTGCACGGCATGGGTATCCACACCGGCATCGACCTGGAAGCGGTGGTGCGCGCCGGCGACTACATCTCGCAGGCGATCGGCCGCGCCAACAGTTCGCGCGTGGGCCGCGCCCTGCTGACCAAATGGGCGGCCGCCAGCGACGCGGCGCCGGCCTGCGTGTAAGGCGCGCGGCTGCTGACAGGAGAACGCATGACGATGCCTGACGAAGCGCTGCCCGAGTCCGCGCAGCGCGTG
Organism: Cupriavidus sp. WGlv3; assembly: GCF_023952475.1. Classification (GTDB taxonomy): domain Bacteria; phylum Pseudomonadota; class Gammaproteobacteria; order Burkholderiales; family Burkholderiaceae; genus Cupriavidus; species Cupriavidus phytorum. Next base: position 88,565 of record NZ_JALHRX010000021.1, on the reverse strand, counting down.
GCCGAGCTGCTGGCCGGCCTCGGCCATGACCGGCCCGTGGTGATGCTGCCCGCGACCGGCAAGACCTCGGCCGAGGCCGCGGCCGGGCTGGGCTGCAGCGTGGCCGAGATCGCCAAGTCCATCATCTTCCGCCGCGTCGCCGACGATGCGCCGGTGCTGGTGATCGCCAGCGGCAGCAACCGCGTCGACGAAGCCAAGGTGGCCGCGCGCGTGGGCGCGCTGGGCAAGGCCGATGCGCGCTTCGTGCGCGAGAAGACCGGCTATGCCATCGGCGGGGTCTGTCCGATCGGCCATGCGGTGGCGCCGGTGATGCTGCTGGACCAGGACCTGTTCCGCCATGACAGCCTGTGGGCCGCGGCCGGCCATCCGCACGCGGTGTTCAACCTGACCCCGCACCAGCTGCAGCAGATGACCGGGGCCGAAGTGGCCGATGTCGCAGCCGCCGCCGCTGGCGCCTCCGGAGCCGCGGCATGAGCCCGGACCTGCGCCCCGGTCTGGCCTTCAGCTGGCAATACACGGTGCCGGCCAAGGCCACGGTGCCGCGCCTGTATGACGATATCCCGGGCTGCGCCGAGATGCCCGACGTGCTGGCCACCGGCTACCTGGTCGGCATCATGGAGTGCGCCTGCCTGCAGATGCTGCGCGAGCACCTGGACTGGCCGCGCGAGCAGTCGCTCGGCACGCTGGTCAGTTTCTCGCACCTGGCGCCGACACCGCCGGGCATGACGGTAACGGTCAGGGGCGAGCTGGTCGAGGTCGACGGGCGCCGCCTGCGCTTCCAGCTGAGCGCGTGGGACGGCGAGGACAAGATCTCGGAGGGCGTGCACGAGCGTCACCTGATCGACGCCGGCCGCTTCAACCAGAAGGTCGCAGCCAAGGCCGCGCGCGCGGCGGGCTGAGTGGCGAGCGCGCGCAACGCCATGGCTGCGATGCCCCCTTCGCCCGGCGCGCTCGCCGCGGAACTGGCCAGGCAGGCCGACGCCGCGCTGCAGGCCAGCCCGGTGCCGTCGCCGTGCCGCAACGTCTGCCGCATGGACCCGTCCAGCGGCTATTGCGAAGGCTGCCTGCGCACCATCGAAGAGATTGCCGGCTGGTCCTCGGCCGGCGATGAAGACAAGCGCCGCATCTGGGCGCAACTGCCGCGGCGCGCCGCAGGGCTGGCCGGCGAGGAGACATCGTGAGCGAAAGCACCGTGCCGCGCTTGCCGGCCACCATGCGCGTGTTCGAGCGCGGCTGGCTGTCGGCCAACAACATCCTGTTTGCCGACGGCGATGATACCGCGCTGGTCGACTCCGGCTACGTCACCCACGCGTCGCAGACGCTGGCGCTGGTGGCGTCCGCGCTGCAGGGCCGGCCGCTGGCGCGCGTGATCAACACCCATCTGCACTCGGACCACTGCGGCGGCAACGCCGCGCTGCAGGCGCGCTGGCAGCCGCGCACCGCGATCCCCGCGGCCGAGGCCAGCGCCGTGGCCGCGTGGGATACCGATGCGCTCAGCTACAAGGCGACCGGCCAGCAGTGCGACCGCTTTACCTTCGACAGCGTGCTGAACGACGGCGACACGCTGCGCCTGGGCGGCATCGACTGGCAGGTGGTGGCGGCCCCCGGCCACGACCCCCACGCGGTGATGCTGTTCGCGCCCGCCGAGCGCATCCTGATTTCCGGCGACGCGCTGTGGCAGAACGGCTTCGGCGTGATCTTTCCCGAACTGGAGGGCGAAAGCGGCTTCGCCGAGCAGGCGGCGGTGCTGGCGCGTATCGCGCAGCTCGACGTGCGCGTGGTGGTCCCGGGCCACGGCAGCGTGTTCACCGACGTCGCCGCGGCCGTCGAACGCGCGCAGGGACGCCTGGCGTACCTGGCCGCCGACCCGGCGCGCAATGCCGCCCATGCGGTCAAGGTGCTGGTGAAATTCAAGCTGCTGGAGGCGCAGCGGATGACGCTGGCGGCATTGGCCGCGTGGATGGAGGCGGCGCCGCTGATGGCCCATATGCGTGAGCGCTTTATGCCGGGGCAGCAGATGGCTGAGATCTGCGCGCAGACGGTGGGAGCGCTGGCGCGGGTGGGGGCGGCGCAGATCGAGGGAGAGTGGGTGGTGAATCGGGATTGAGCTGGTTCGAAGTGTGTGGAGGAGAGGGCCGGGTGCCTCCATGAAGTACCGACCCAACCCGCACCGCAGTCTTGTCTTCAGAACGACGTCCTGAACCCCACCTTCACGCTCCTGCCCGCCATCGGCGCGATATCCCGCAGGATCGATGCCGCGTTGCGCGCGTCCTGGTTGGTCAGGTTGTCGCCGCGCAGGTATACCAGGGTTTGCGTGCCCGCCACCTTGAACTTGTAGGTCAGCGCCAGGCTCAGCAGCGTGTAGGCATCGGTCGGGGTGTCGTTGGACGGCACGCGCGTCTGTTTGGCCGCATACGTGACATCGACGCGCGCGCCCCAGGGCCCGGCGCCATACACCAGCGCGCCGCCCAGGCGCAGCGGCGCCAGCCGTGGCAGCGGCTCGCCGGTGTCGCGGTTTTCGCCGCGCACGTAGTCGGCGCGCGCCTCGAAGTCGAGCGTGTCGCTGCTGGTCAGCATCTTCTGCAGCAGGCGGGTCTTGCCTTCGGCTTCGAAGCCGTACAGCGTCGCCGGCACGCCCAGGTACTGGAACTCGGGCAGCGCATCGGGGCTGCCGAGCGCGACCACGTCGCCGGCCTCGTCGCGCGCGCGGCCGGTGGCGTTGAGCGCGAGGTAGTTGGCAAAGCGGCTGTAGTAGCCCGACACGCCGGCGCTGTGCGCGCCTGACTTGAAGCGCACGCCCAGGTCGATCGAGGTGGCGCGCTCCTTGTTGGCGTTCGGATCGCCGACTTCCCAGGCACCGGTGGCGACGTGGGGGCCGTTGGCGTACAGCTCGTAGAAGGTCGGCGCGCGTTCGGTGTAGGACAGGTTGCTGGTCAGCGACCACGCCGGGTTCATCTTGTACAGCAGGCCGGCCGAGGCGCTGGTGGCGTTGAAGCTGCGGCTGGCGTCGGCGAAGCGGTCGTTGCCGTTGGCGCTGGCCTTGACGCTGCTGTGGTCCAGGCGGCCGCCGAAGTTCAGCTTCAGGTCGCCGCCGGCGGTCAGCGGCATTTCCTCGAACAGGAACAGCGCGGCGTTGTCGGTGTTGGTGCTGGGCACGAAGGCCTCTTCGCCCAGCGCCGAGAAGTTGGTGTGGCCGAACTGCGTGCCGACCACGCCGGTCAGGTTGCCGATCTTCGCGTGGCGGGCCTCGAAGCGCGCATCCCAGCCGCGGTTCTTGAAGATGGTGCCGGTCTCGCCGTCCTCGATTTCGCGGTGCTCGTAGTCGGTGAAGCTGACCTTGCCTTTGACCGACTCGAACCAGCCGCCGGTGTTGCCCGCCAGGTTGCGCGCCTCGCCTTCCAGCGCGAAGCGGTCCTGCTTCATCTTCAGCCGCACCGCGTCTTCGGCGGGCGTGCCGTAGTCGTTGCGGTAGGCGCTGTAGTTGGCGCCGAGGAAACCATCGGCCCAGGTGTAGGAGCCGCCCAGCGAGCCGCCCTGCTGGTCGGCGCTGGTATTGGGCAGGCGGCCGTAGGGTTCGGCCTCGCCGTCGGGCAGCGGCTCGGCGTTGCGCAGGCGGTCGCTGCGCGCGTAGCCGGGGATGCGCAGGTCGCTGGTCTTGCGCGCGAAGGCATCGGCGTGGACCGCAAACTTGCCGTTGCCGGCCTCGATCAGCGCGCTGGCGTTGCGTGCCTGGTCGCCGCCGGCGGTGGCGCTGGCATCGACCGCGCCGCCGACGCCTTCGATCGGCTCCTTGGGGATGCGGTTGTCGATCACGTTGACCACGCCGCCGATGGCATTGCCGCCGTACATCAGCGCCGCCGGCCCGCGCACGACTTCGATGCGCTCGGCCACCAGCGGGTCCACCGGCACGGCGTGGTCGTAGGACAGCGTCGAGGCGTCGACCGTGGTGCCGCCGTTCTGCAGCACCTTGATGCGGTCGCCGTCGAGGCCGCGGATCACCGGCCGGCTGGCGTTGGGGCCGAAGTAGGTCGACGACACCCCGGGCAGCTTGTCCAGGGTCTCGCCCAGCGTACTGGCCTGGCGCACCGCCAGCGCGTCGCCGCCCAGCGTCGAGACCGGCGCCACCATGTCGTTCAGATCGCTGCCCAAGGGGTTGGCGGTGACCACGACTTCGCGCAGCGTGGCGCCGGCCGGGGTGGCTGGAGCGGCGGCGGGAGCGGCATCGGCGGCCGGCGCCGCGGCGGTTTGCGCCAGCGCGGCGGGCGCTGCGAAAGCGGCGGCCAGCGTGGCAGTCAGGGAGACGGCAAGCGCCGCCAGCGGCGTCAGGCGCGGGGCGGAAGGCTGGGTGTAACGGCGGGCGGTGTAACGGTTCTTCGGGTTCTTCGACATGGCGCGCGGAGCAATGCAGTGGCAATCGGCCCGGCTGGCACGGCGGCATCCGGCCAGGCGCGGCACACCCGCGATGGGGCATGGCGGCGCGGCCGGCAGGGCGCGTGTTCAGCTCGGAATGCGTAAGACGGCAGGTGCGCGGCGCTGGCCGCGTCCCGGATCAGGCGAGGGCGATGGCCGGCACCGGCGGGGCGCGCGACTGGAAGGGATGGGCAGAAGGCAGGTCGGGCCAGCGCCAGGCCAGGCTGGCCGGCTTGACCGGCTTGCCGTAGGCAAGCTGCAGCGGCGGCAGTTTGCCGCAATGGGTGTCGGCGACGGTGGCGCCATCGAACAGCACGCACGAGTGCCCGCTGAAGGCCTGCGACAGCGGGTGCGGGTCGTTGTCGGACGCGGCGGCGTTGGCCGCGGCCGGGGCAGTGGCCGGCGCCAGCAGGCCGCCGTGGACGATGCGGTGGGTCAGCCCGGCATGCTGCGCCAGCAGCAGGCACAGCGCCAGCCACAGCGCGGACCACAGGCCCGGGCCGTGCGCGCGCAGGCGGGCGAACCAGTCAGTGCGCATGGGGAGGGCCGCCGTGGCCGCCATGACCGTGATCGTGGCCGGGATCGCCGCAACCGCAGTCATCGCCATGGCTGTGATCGTGGCCATGGTCGTGGTCGTCGTCGAAATCCTCGACCCAGGCTGGGAACGGGTCCGGATAGGCGGCCCAGGCTTCCACGCCGGCGGCCATCTCGGCATCGCTCAGCAGGCAGGCGTCGAGACGGGCCTGCAGCGCGGCGTGGTCCAGGTCCAGGCCGATCAGCACCAGTTCCTGGCGGCGGTCGCCGAACGGCGCCGGAGCGCCGGCGTCATGCATGTCCGCTTCTACTTCCGCGCGTTCGGCGGCGTCGGCCGGCCATTCCGCCGGGTCCAGCGCCGCCCACCAGGCGCCGGCGCCGCCATGGCGGCAGACGCCGCCGGACTGGTTCCAGTCGCCCGCGGTCTCCATGCGGCCCGCCAGCCAGAACAGGCCTTTGGAGCGCAGCACGCTGCCATGCTCGCGCAGCCATTCGGTATGGATCAGGTCGGCGAAGCGTTGCGGGTGGAACGGACGGCGGCGGCGGTAGACCAGCGTGGACACTCCGCTGACGGCATCCGCCGCGGGTGCCTGGCCACGCAGCGCGGCGAGCCAGCCGGCGCCATCGGCGACGGCTTCGAAATCAAAGCGGCCGGTGCCCTGCACGCGTCCGGGCGGCACCTTGCCGAAGCTGGCCTCGACGATGTCGGCGCGCGGGTTCAGCGCCTGCAGCGCCGCGCGCAGCCGCGCCAACTCGGCGGCGCCGACGAGGTCGGCCTTGTTCAGCACGATCACGTCGCAGCCTTCGATCTGCGCCACCAGCACTTCGGCCACGGTGCGGTCGTCGTCCTGGCCCTGCGCCAGGCCACGGTCGGCCAGGAACTCGGCTTCGTTGAGGTCGCGCAGCACGGTAGCGGCATCGACCACGGTCACCAGCGTGTCGGGCTGCACGACCGCGTCGGGCCCCGCGCCATGTTCGGCCTCGAACAGGAAGCCTTCGGCAATCGCCAGCGGCTCGTCCAGGCCGTCGGCCTCGACCAGCAGTGCGTCGAAGCGGCCCGTGGCGGCCAGCCTTGCGGCTTCGGCGAGCAGCGGCTCGCCCGAGGGCAGCACCGTGGCCTCAATGCCGGGCGGCAGCGAAGCCAGCGCTTGCCCGTCCTGCGCGCCGCAGATCAGCACGCCGACAAGCCCGCCCGCGCCATGCGCAAGCAGATGGTTCAGCAGCGTGGTCTTGCCGGCGCCGGGAAAACCGGACAGCACGGTGGCGGGCAGGCGATCAGCCATGGCAGCAGCAGGGAATGTGAAGGGAGCAGCGCAGCGCGCAAAGATGGCGGGCGCGCTGTTGCAACAAGGTTGCGAATTTACCAGAAAGGCCGCGGCGGCAACAGCCGGATGATTCTCAATGTCAGGCCGTGGCCATGGCGCGACAAGGGCGGGTGGGGGGCCAAAAACAAACGGCCCGGATACCCGGGCCGTCATGTTGCGCAGGCTGCGCCGGCTGGCCGGCGCGCCGTGCATCAGTCGCCGAACAGCTTCTGTCGCAGTTCGCGGCGTTGCTGCGCTTCCAGCGACAGCGTCGCGGTGGGGCGCGCCAGCAGGCGCGGCACGCCGATCGGCTCGCCGGTTTCCTCGCACCAGCCGTAGTCGCCGGACTCGATGCGCTGCAGCGACTGTTCGACCTTCTTCAGCAGCTTGCGCTCGCGGTCGCGCGTGCGCAGTTCCAGCGCGTGTTCTTCCTCGATGGTGGCGCGGTCGGCCGGGTCCGGCACGATCACGGTTTCGCGCAGGTGTTCCGTGGTCTGGTCAGCGTTCTTCAGGATTTCGTCGCGCAGCTGTTCAAGGCGGTGCTTGAAGAAGGCGAGCTGCGCTTCGTTCATGTAATCCTTGTCGCTCATCTTCAGGATTTCAGCTTCAGTCAGAAGTTTGTTGCTGCTCATGGTTGCTGCTGATTCTCTTGTTGATGCGGCCGGCGGCGTCTCAGTCCGCGCGGGTGCGCTGTCCGCGCGCTTGCGCGCCACGGTTGTTTCACTCTGGCTGGCTGCAGTCTTGCTGCTTCGCGGGCCTCCCTTCCTTGCGCCCGCTTCGGCGTTCGCCGTACTGCCGCGGGGAGCGGGCGCGGCCTTCACAGGCTGCGCCTTGAGCGTCTCTGCCGCTGCACTACCAGTCTTGCTGCGGCTTTCTTTGGTCTTCGTTGCGGCTGTCATGGGGACACCTCTCTCTCGCGTCAGTCAGTGACGGCGCGCGTCGGGGCACCCCAAGCGGAACAGGCGGTCTCCGCACGAAGCACTGCGACCGCACCTGCTGGCGGCCTGCCTCATGCTGACGACAACCGCCGCCCTGCAAGTCCACCGGCAAGCGGTGGACCGGACACCGGCGGCGGGAAAAAGGTGCGCCACCGGTATCAAATCCGGCCTATTGTACTTGAACAAATTTTTCGGAGATATGGGGAAAACCGGCTGGCGCTTCGGTATTTCCCCGGTACCCCGAACGGGGGGCAGCCGCGCGGCGGTGTCGGATGGGGTGCCGCCCGTGAGACGGCAAGCGCACTCAGGCCAGGCAGTTCTCCAAGCCCCTGAGGATGGCGTCGCGGGGCAGGTCCACGCCGATGAACACCATGCGCGTGCCCGGGGTCTCGTCTTCCCACTTGGCACCGATGTCGCTGCCCATCAGCTGGTGAACGCCCTGGAACACCACTTTGCGGTCCACCCCCTCCATATATAGTACGCCCTTGTAGCGCAACAGTTTTTCCCCGTAGACCGCCAGGATGCCGGACAGGAATTCTTCCAGCTTGCCGTAGTGGAACGGCTTGTCGCTGCGGAACACGAACGACGCGATGCGGTCGGTGTGGTTGTGGTGGTGATGGTGGTCATGCGCATGACCATGGTCGTGACCGTGATCATGGCCGCAGTCGGTGCCGCAATGGTCGCCGTGCTCGTGGTCGTGATCATGCGCGTGGTCGTGGTCCTCGGCGCGCAGGAATTCCGGATCGATCTCGAGCTTGGCGTTCAGGTTGAAGCCGCGCAGGTCGAAGATAGTGTCGATCGGGGCCTCGCCGAAATTGACCAGGCGGATCGGCGCGCGCGGGTTCATATGCAGCAGGCGGTGGCGCAACTCGGCCACGTCGCCTTCGCTCACCAGGTCGGACTTGGTGATGAAGATGGCGTCGGCAAAGCCGACCTGGCGCTGCGCCTCTTCCTGCTGGTCCAGTTGCAGGTGGGCGTGCTTGGCATCGACCAGCGTGATCACCGCGTCGAGCAGGTAGCGCGAGGCGATTTCCTCGTCCATGAAGAAGGTCTGCGCCACCGGGCCCGGGTTGGCCACGCCGGTGGTCTCGATCACCACGCGGTCGAAGTCGATCTCGCCGGCGTCGCGGCGCGTCAGCAGCGTCGACAGCGCCTGCACCAGGTCGCCGCGGATGGTGCAGCAGATGCAGCCGTTGCTCATCTGCACGATCTGCTCGCGGCCATCCTGCACCAGGATTTCGTTGTCGATGTTCTCTTCGCCGAACTCGTTCTCGATCACGGCGATCTTCATGCCGTGCTGCTCGTTCAGGATGCGCTTGAGCAGGGTGGTCTTGCCGCTGCCGAGGAAGCCGGTCAGGATCGTGACCGGAATCAGTTTGGACATTGTTGGTTCTCCGGGAAATGAGTGCCGGTCAGTGGGCGGCGCGCGTACGCTTGCCGCATTCGGCGCAGACGCCGTTCACGGTCAGCTCGACATGTTCGATGGCAAAGCCGCTGGGCACGCGCGGCGCTGCCGGCTGCGCCGGGGCGGCGGCATCGTCCAGGCAGAAGGTGCGGTCGCAGCGGGTGCAATGGAAATGGCTGTGCTGGCGATGTTCCTGCGCGCGCGCGGCCTCGTGCTCGACCAGGCTGAAGCGGAACACGCGGTCGTTGCCGGCGCGCTTCTGCGCCACGCCCTGGTCCACCAGCCAGTCCAGCACGCGGTAGACGGTGACGCGGTCGATGGTCTCGCCGGCCTCGGGTAGCCGGTCGATCACGGCCTGGTGGGTCAGCGCCTCGTCGCTGCCGATCAGGCAGGCCAGGATGCACAGCCGCGGCTGGGTCACGCGCGCGCCCAGCCGGCGCAGGCGTTCATGGGCGGCCTCCAGGGCCGCCGGGGTCGGGTTTGCCGGTTCCGGCGCCAGGGCCGGCCGGTCCGGACTGGGACGGGTCATGGCCGGATTTAACCATAGCCCTACGGTTGTTGCAATTCAGTTGCGTCAGCCGGGGCGGCGGATTGCGCCTATGATCGGCACAGGACCACCTGAGCGGAGACCCCCATGCTGAATGACGCGAGCGCGCTGCTGTTCCCGAATTTCGAACCGTTCCGGCAGCAGGTCGGCGAGGTCGAGATCGCCGGGGTGCGGGGCGGCTCGGGGCCGCCGCTGCTGCTGTTGCACGGCCACCCGCAAAGCCATCTGATCTGGCACCGGGTGGCGCCCGCGCTGGCCGACCACTTCACCGTGATCGCCACCGACCTGCGCGGCTACGGCAGCAGCGCGGCGCCGCCCGGCAATGCCGGCCACGAGCGCTACAGCAAGCGCACCATGGCGCAGGACCAGGTGGCGCTGATGGCGGCGCTCGGATTCCAGCGCTTTGCGCTGTGCGGCCATGACCGCGGCGCGCGCGTCTCGCACCGCCTCTGCCTGGACCATCCCGACGCGGTCAGCCGCGCCATGCTGCTCGACATCGCGCCCACGCTGGCCATGTACGAGCGCACCAGCATGGCGTTTGCCGCCGCCTACTGGCACTGGTTCTTCCTGATCCAGCCGGCGCCGTTCCCCGAGACCCTGATCAACGCCGAGCCGGATTTCTACATCCAGAAGCTGATGGGCCTGCGCCACGCCGGCCTGGCCGCGTTCGCCCCCGACGCGATGGCCGCCTACACCGCGGCGATGCGCGACCCGGCGCGCGTACACGCCATGTGCGAGGACTACCGCGCCGCCGCCACCATCGACCTCGAGCACGACCGCGCCGACCGCGAGGCCGGGCGCCGCCTGGCGCTGCCGCTGCGCGTGCTGTGGGGCGAGCACGGCGTGGTGGCGCGCTGCTTCGAGCCGCTGGCGCTGTGGCAGGAAGTGGCCGCCGACGTGAGCGGACGCGCGCTGCCCTGCGGCCATTACATCCCGGAGGAAGCCGCTGAACCGCTGCTTGAGGAAATGCTCGGTTTCTTCCGCTAGCGGGCGGCGGCTGTCGCGAAACGCCGACTTTGTGGGCGATTGCTGCCAGTTCTTCCCGCTTTCCCGCCATATGCCGCGGATTGCAGGCGGGTTAGCCCCTATACCTGCCCATTGTCTGCTGTTGTTAACATGAAGACCCGCCCTTGCCGTTTACGGCGGGGCAGCGGCGCCAGCCGGCATGGTCCAAGCGCGGCCACAGAGAGCGCGCCAGTGCGCCCGCCCACGCGGGCGCCGGGCCGGCGGCAACGCATTGCAGACGGGTATTACCGGGAACCAGGAGAAGAGAGCATGAAACGAGTGGCAAAGATGGTCGCGGCCGCTATGGCAGTCAGCGCGATGGGTGTGGCGACGGGCGCGTACGCCCAGGAATATCCCGGCAGCAAGCCGGTGACGGCGGTGGTGCCGTTTGCCGCGGGCGGCCCGACCGACAAGGTCTCGCGCGAACTGACCATGATCATGTCCAAGCACCTGGGCGCGACCATCGTGATCGAGAACCTCGGCGGTGCCGGCGGCACCATTGGCGCCAAGAAGGTGGTCCAGGCCAAGAACGATGGCCACACCGTGCTGATCCACCATATCGGCATGTCCACGGCACCGGCGCTGTACCGCAACCTGGGCTTCGATCCGCTCAAGGACTTTGAAATGGTCGGCGAGATCGCCGACGTGCCGATGGTGCTGGTGGGCAACAAGTCGCTGCCGCCCAACACTTTCAAGGACCTGGTGCCGTACATCAAGGCCAACGCCAGCAAGCTGTCGCTGGCCAATGCCGGCATCGGTTCGGCCTCGCACCTGTGCGGGCTGCTGTTCCAGAGCGCGATCCAGACCGAGCTGACCACGGTGCCGTACAAGGGCACCGCGCCGGCGCTGACCGACATCCTGGGTGGCCAGGTCAACCTGATGTGCGACCAGACCACCAATATCGCCGGCCAGCTCAAGGCGGGCGCGCTCAAGCCGTACGCGGCCATGCAGTCGCGCCGCGTGGAAGCCTTCAAGGACATCCCGACCGCCGCCGAGCAGGGCCTGCCGGGTGTCGAAGTGAAGATCTGGCACGCCATGTACGCGCCCAAGGGCACGCCCAAGCCGGTGATCGACAAGCTGTCGGCGGCGTTGCAGAAGTCGGTGGCCGACCCGGCCTTCCGCGCCAAGATGGCCGAGCTGGGCGCCGAGGCGGTGCCGGCGCAGCGCGCCACGCCGGATTCGCTGCGCACCTTCCTGGGCGCCGAGATCAACAAGTGGACCCCGGTGATCAAGAAGGCCGGCGTCTATGCGGACTGATCCGATGGAGTGATTCATGCGGCGCGCTGGCCTGCCGGCCGGCGCGTTGTGCCGAAGGGCCATGCGTTGCGCATGGCCCTTTTTGTTTTCCGCTCGCCGCGACCGGTGGTTGCCCGGCGTCCTATATTGGTCAGACTGCCGCCGCGCCGGCGCGGTGCGCTGTAGGCCTTGAAACCGTGCGGGGGCGTCGCCAACTACGGTCCTGACATATTCACGGAAGCCACCATGGAACAGTATCACGGCACTACCATCGTCAGCGTCCGCCGCGGCAATCAGGTCGCGCTGGGCGGTGATGGTCAGGTCACGCTTGGCAATATCGTGATGAAGGGCACCGCGCGCAAGGTGCGCCGCATCTACAACGGCAAGGTGCTGGTCGGGTTTGCCGGCAGCACCGCCGACGCCTTCTCGCTGCTGGACCGCTTCGAGGCCAAGCTCGAGAAATACCAGGGCAACCTGACGCGCGCCGCGGTCGACCTCGCCAAGGACTGGCGCTCGGACCGCGCGCTGCGCCGGCTGGAGGCCATGCTGATCACCGCCGACCGCGACACCACGCTGGTCATCACCGGCAACGGCGACGTGCTGGATCCCGAAGGCGGCATCGCCGCGATCGGCTCGGGCGGCGCCTATGCGCAGTCGGCGGCCAAGGCGCTGATGGAGAACACCGAGATGGCGCCGAAGGACGTGGTCGAGAAGGCGCTGACCATCGCCGGCGAGCTCTGCATCTATACCAACACCAATTTCGTCATCGAGACGCTGGAATAAGCCGCTGGCACCAGCGGGGGCCGGCGTACGCCCCCCGCGCACCGCGCCCCAACTGAACGGATACCATGTCGCACACCATGACCCCGTCGGAAATCGTTTCCGAACTCGACAAGCACATCATCGGCCAGAACAAGGCCAAGAAGGCCGTGGCGGTGGCGCTGCGCAACCGCTGGCGGCGCCAGCAGGTGGCCGAGCCCCTGCGCCAGGAAATCACCCCGAAGAACATCCTGATGATCGGGCCGACCGGTGTCGGCAAGACCGAGATCGCACGGCGCCTGGCCAAGCTGGCCGACGCGCCCTTCATCAAGATCGAGGCGACGAAGTTCACCGAGGTGGGCTATGTCGGCCGCGACGTCGACACCATCGTGCGCGACCTCGCCGAGATGGCGATCAAGCAGACGCGCGAATCCGAGATGAAGAAGGTGCGCACCAAGGCCGAGGACGCCGCCGAAGACCGGCTGCTCGACGTGCTGCTGCCGCCGCCGCGCGACATCGGCTTCTCGCAGCCGGAAGAGAAGGATTCCAACACCCGCCAAGTGTTCCGCAAGAAGCTGCGCGAAGGCCAGCTCGATGACAAGGACATCGAGCTCGAGGTCTCCGCCGGCATGCCGAGCATGGACATCATGGGCCCGCCGGGCATGGAAGACATGACCGAGCAGATCCGCACGATGTTCGCCGGCCTGGGCCAGGGCAAGAAGGCGCGCCGCAAGATGAAGGTCAAGGAAGCGTTCAAGCTGCTGATCGACGAAGAGGCCGCCAAGCTGGTCAACGACGAGGAGCTCAAGCACAAGGCCATCGCCAACGTCGAGCAGAACGGCATCGTGTTCCTGGACGAGATCGACAAGATCGCCAGCCGCAGCGATATCGGCGGCGGCGAGGTGTCGCGCCAGGGCGTGCAGCGCGATCTGCTGCCGCTGGTCGAGGGCACCACGGTGAACACCAAGTACGGCATGATCAAGACCGACCATATCCTGTTCATCGCCTCGGGCGCGTTCCACCTGTCCAAGCCGAGCGACCTGATCCCCGAGCTGCAGGGCCGTTTCCCGATCCGCGTGGAACTGGAATCGCTGTCGGTGCAGGACTTCGAGGCCATCCTGACGCAGACCGACGCCAGCCTGACCAAGCAGTACCAGGCGCTGCTGAATACCGAAGAGGTCAGCCTGGTGTTCGCGCCGGACGGTATCCGCCGGCTCGCCGAGATTGCGTTCTCGGTCAACGAGAAGGTCGAGAACATCGGCGCGCGCCGGCTCTATACGGTGATGGAGCGGCTGCTGGAAGACCTGTCGTTCCATGCCAGCAAATCGTCCGGCGAGACCGTGACCATCGACGCGGCGTATGTCGAGGAACGCCTGGGCGACCTCGCCGGCAACGAGGACCTGTCGCGCTACGTGCTGTAAAGCCCGCAGCCGGCCAAACGAAGGCGCACCACGGTGCGCCTTTTTCATGTCCGTGCGTTTCCACCTGCCACATCCCGGTAAGGCTCGTAAGCATTGGTAAGCCCGCTGGCCGGCGTTGCCGGGCGATGCGACCCTTGCGCACCTTGACGGTCGATTGACCGGTGCGGGAGCCACCGCATCCCCCTCAACCCACTGGCAGGAGAAATCACATGGTCCATTACAAGACCCGCCGGGTCGTGCTCGCCACGGGCGGCCTGCTGGCCGCGCTGGCCGCCGCCACGGCCTTCCTTTGCATCCGTCCGGCGATGCCGGCGGCTGAAGCCGCGCAATCCGGCACGCTCGGCGCGGCCGCCGCCGCGGCGGCGACGCTGGCACTGGATTCGGGCGCGCTGTTCACGCTGGCGGATCGCCATGCCGGCGATGCCATGCGCATTGCCGACAGCGGCGCTCCGCCGGACGGCGCCGAGGGGCTGGACTGGGACTACGTCCAGTTGCGCCTGTAAGGCGGCGTCATGCCACGCCATGCAAAAGGCCGCGCACGTGCGCGGCCTTTTGCATTGGGGACCCGTTCCGCGCCGTCAGCGCGATACCGGCCGCTTGCCCAGCTTGCGCTGCAAGGTGCGCCGGTGCATGTTCAGCGCCCGCGCGGTGGCTGAGATATTGCCGCCGTGCTCGGCCAGCACGCGCTGGATATGCTCCCACTCCAGCCGCGCCACCGACAGCGGCACCGGTTCTTCCAGCGCGGCCTGCGCCGCGTCTTCCGACACGCCCGCCATCAGCGCGGTCAGGATCGAATCGACATTGGCCGGCTTGGCCAGGTATTCATCGGCGCCCTGCTTGACCGCCGCCACCGCGGTGGCGATGCTGGCGTAGCCGGTCAGGATCAGGATGCGCGCGTCGGGCAGGGCCTGGCGCAGCGGCGCCACCAGCTGCAGCCCGGACTCGGCGGGCGCGGTGCTGCCGGCAGCGGGCGGCGGCTCCAGGTGAAGGTCCAGCGTGACGTAGGCAAAGTCGCTGCGCGCCGCCAGCGCCAGCGCGGTGCGGCCGTCGTGCGCCACCGCCACGGCATAGCCGCGGCGCGTCAGCGCGCGCGCCAGCGTGCCGGCAAAGACTTCGTCGTCGTCGATCACCAGGAAGGGCGTGCCGGCCGGTGCGGTGGCTTCGGGTACCGGGGTGAGGGGTTCGGTCATAAGGCAGAGGGCACGGTGGCGGCGGCAGCCGCCGAGGTGGAAAGCGTGGAGAGCGCGGGCAGGCGCAGTTCGGCGACGGTGCCGCCGCCCGGGCGGTCATGCCAGGCCAGTTCGCCGCCCATCTGCCGGGCGGCGCTTTGCGCCAGGTACAGCCCGATGCCCTGGCCGCCGTGCTGGCTGGCCACCGGGGTTTCGCCGAGCTGGCCGCGCAGCGCTTCGGGAATGCCGTCGCCCTGGTCGGCGACACGGAACGACAGCCACGGCGCGGTATTGCCCGGGGCCATGGCGATCTGCAACTGCAGCGGCTGCGCGCCGCGCCCGGCGGCCTGCTGGCTGCGCGCGGCGTTGTCCAGCAGGATGGTCAGGATCTGGCCCACGCGCGCGGTTTCCACCGCCTGCGCGCCGGCGCCCGGCGTGGCCACGGCCTGCAGGCTGGCATTGGGATGGCGCAGCTGCCAGCGTTCGGCAAACGCCGGCAGCCAGCCGTCGATGCGCTGCGGCGCCAGCGTGGCCGGGTCTTCGCGCAGCCGCGCCAGGGTCGAGCGGCACAGCGCCAGCTGCTGCTCCATGGTCTGCAGGTCGGGCAGGTAGCCGCTGATGGCGGCGGCGCCGCGGCCCGTGTCGGAGGCATCGGCGCGCAGCTCGCCGGCAATCACCGCCAACGTCGCCAGCGGCGTGCCGATTTCATGCGCCACCGCGGCGGCCTGGCCGTTCAGGTCTTCGACGCGCGCTTCGCGCAGCAGCTGCTCGCGCGCCAGGTTCAGCTGCGCTTCGCGCTGGCGCAGCACGCCCGACAGGCGCGCCACGAACAGCGCAATCATCACCGCGCTGGCGACAAAGTTCAGCCACATGCCGGCCAGGTGGTAGGTCACCGCGTTGTCCGGATTGTGCAGGTCCAGCGGCACGTATTCGATCAGCAGCACCGTGTAGCAGGCCAGCGCGTACAGCGCCAGCACAATCACCTGGCGCCACGGCAGGATGGCCGCGGCGATGGCCAGCCCCGGCAGGTAGAACGAGACGAACGGGTTGGTAGCGCCGCCGGTATAGAACAGGATCGCCGACAGCGCGGTCAGGTCCACCAGCAGCTGGCCCATCAGCTCGGCCTCGCCGGGCGCGCTGTTGCGCCGCGTGTGCTGGCGCAGCCGCAGGCCGGTGAGCAGGTTGAACAGCGCCTGCAGCCCCAGCACCACCAGCAGCGGCGTGTAGGGCAGGCGGATGCCGGCAATCGGCTCGCACACCAGCACGGTCAGCGCCTGTCCGCCCAGCAGCGCCCAGCGCAGCCAGAACAGCCGGCGCAGCGTCACCTGGCCATGGCGCGCCGAACCGCCGGCCGGCAGGGGCGACAGGAACGGGAAGTCAGGCAGGCGGGTCACGGCTGGGGCGGGGCGCATGGCGCGAGTGTATCAATGCCGCCGCGGGGCGCCGGCGCGTGCGACACCTTGCCGCATTGGCGTGCCGCCGCGGCGGCTGCCAGACTGGCTGGTTGCATGGTCGATCGCGCGCGCCTGGCGGCCACGCCGGGCGCAGGCAAGGCGGTCCTCGCCATGGTCTAATGTCTGCTTTCAGGAGAGCCTTTGATGCAAGCCAAATTCCGCCCGGCCACGCTGGCCGCACCCTTCGCCCTGGCCGCTGCGCTGGCATCGGGCGCCGCGCTGGCCCAGGTCGATGTCAGCAACGCCTGGGTGCGGGGCACGGTGCCGACCCAGACCGCTTCCGGCGCCTTCATGGTGCTGCACGCGCACCAGGACGCGAAGCTGGTCGGCGTGTCGTCGCCGCTGGCGGCGGCCGAGCTGCACGAGATGAAGATGGAAGGCAACGTGATGCGCATGCGCCAGGTCAAGTCACTGGACCTGCCCAGGATGCAGAACGTCGAACTGAAGCCGGGCGGCTACCACGTGATGCTGATGGACCTGAAGGCCCAACTCAAGCCCGGCGATACCGTGCCCATCACGCTGAAGATCGAGCAGGGCGGCAAGGTGGTCGAGCAGAAGGTCACGGCCGAGGTGCGCAGCATGGTGCCGGCCGCCGCCGGCCGCGGCCACGGCGACCACAAGCACTGACCGGCCTGGCCGTCGGCGCCGCGACATCATGGCCAACAAGCAGCATGGCACCCGCCAGAAGCTGGTTTTCCGCGGCCAGCCAGGCGCTGGCAAGCGTCCTGCGGGGCCGGCGCCGCGGCGTGAACCCCGGCCCCCGGGGCAAGCCCGGCCCACCGGGCGCCGTCAGCCGCGCAAGCTGATCGGCTCGTCCGAATCCTGAGTCGCCGCCGCCGCCTGTACGCGCTCGCGCAGCCAGGCGTGGGCCGGATCGGCCTCGGTGCGCTCGTGCCAGATCATGCTGAAGGTGAAGTCGTCCAGCGCGAACGGCGGCGCGAACACGGCGTAGCGCGGGTCGTCCTCGAGCGCGACCAGGCTGCGCCGCGCGGTGGTCAGCACCAGGTTGGTCCCGGCGATCAACGCCGGCGCCACGCTCCAGTGCGGCACCACGCAGGCGATCTTGCGCCGTCCCCCCAGCCTGGCCACGGCCGTGTCGATCGCGTCCATGCGTTCGCTGTGCGTGGCCACCAGCACGTGCGAGCGCGCCAGGTAGGCCACCTGGTCGAGCCGGCCGGTATCGCGCACGGTGGCGGCATCGACCGCGCAGGCATAGCTTTCGCGGAACAGTTCGGCGGACTGCACGCCTTCGGGCTGGTGGCTGAACACCCCCAGCGCCATGTCGATCTCGCCGTCGGCGACCTGCGCGGTCATGCCCTCGCGGCTGGCCTGCGACACCACCAGGTCGATATTGGGCGCGGCCTTGCGCACCGCGCGCAGCAGCCGCGGCAGCACCACCAGCGCGCCGTAGTCGGACATCGCCAGCCGGAAGCTGCGCCGTGCGGTGGCCGGCTGGAAGCCGCTCGGCCCCAGCAGGATGCGAACCTGCGCCAGCGCCTCGGCCAGCGGCCCCGACAGCTCGTGTGCGCGCGAGCTCAGCACCAGCCCGCCCTTGCCGCGCACCAGGATCGGGTCATCGAGCAGCTGCCGCAGCCGCCCGAGCGCATGGCTGACCGCCGGCTGGCTCAGGTGCAGCCGCAGCGCGGCGCGGGAGATATGGCGCTCCGCCAGCAGCGCTTCCAGCACCACCAGCAGGTTGAGGTCGATTCCGCGTAGGCTATTCATTCGGCGAATATTAAAGGTACGAAAGCAGAATTGGAAATTCGCAAAGCGATATTTCAAACTGCTGGCATCGCATCTTGCCTTATGGAGCGCGCCATGTCAGGCACCCAGCTGTCGTTTTCGATCCCGGCATCGCTGTGGCTGCCGTTAGGCACTGCCGTACTGGCCGGTGCCGCGATCCCGTTCCAGGCCGGGGCCAACGCCACGCTCGGGCGCATGCTCGGCCATCCGCTGTCGGCCACGCTGGTGTCGCTGCTGGTCAGCCTGGTGGCGCTGCTGCCGGTGCTGTGGCTGATGCGGGTGCCGCTGCCGTCGCCGGCGGCGCTGGCGCAGGCGCCGGCCTGGCTGTGGAGCGGCGGGGTGCTGGGGGTGTTCTATATCTCGGCCGCGCTGATCATGGCGCCCAGGCTGGGCGCCGCCGGCTTCATCGCCGCGGTGGTGGCCGGGCAGGTGCTGGCCGCGCTGCTGGTGGACCAGTTCGGCCTGGCCGGGTTTGCGGTGCGCGCGCTGACACCGGCGCGGCTGGCCGGCGCTGCGCTGATCGTCGCCGGGATGCTGGCGATGCAGTGGGACAGCGGCGCGGCGGCCGCGCCGGCGCGTCAGCCGGCCGCTGGATCGGGTGCGGAATCAGGTGCGGAATCAGGGGTGGAATCCGGCGCCTGATCCGCCTGTCGCCGCTCCGCCAGGCAGGCCGGGCACACGCAGTGCTGGCCCGGCACGATCTGCCGCGCCGGCAGCAGCGGCTGGCTGGCGCACCAGCACTCGGGCAGTCCGGCCACATAGCCGCAGACAAAGCCTGCGCCGCAGCGGCTGCAATGTTCGACTGGTCGCAACTGGCCGGTCAGCACCGCGGCGGCGTCGCTCATGGCCGCCCCCGCCGCGGTGGCGGCATGGACGGGATCCGGTCGGGCGAGCGGGAGATGGCTGCGGACATGGTGGCAAGGACTCGGGAACACTGTGGTGCGGCGCCGGCCAAATGGCTGAGAAGGCGATGCGCCTGTTGCATCGACGGAACGCGCCGGTGCCCCGCAGGCCGCTTGCAGCCGGTTCGCCGTGCCCGGTTGGGCCGGCGCGCTTTCGCCCCGCGCGGTTTCTTGTAAAATCGGCGCCTGCCGTGGCCGGATGGCGCACTTTCGGGTGATCCCCGGGGGCGATCCGTCGGGCTTCCCCCCGGGGACGCGGCCGCTTAGCCATCATACCTGTTGATTCTCACGGATGTCCCCCATGAACGCCGACAACCCTGGGCCTGCCGCGACCGCGGTGGCCGCCATCGCTCCCGCACTGAAAGCCGAGATCCTCGCCGAGGCCCTGCCGTATATCCGCAAGTTCCACGGCAAGACCATCGTGGTCAAGTACGGCGGCAATGCCATGACCGAAGAGAAGCTCAAGCACGGCTTCGCGCGCGACGTGATCCTGCTGAAGCTGGTCGGCATGAACCCGGTGGTGGTGCACGGCGGCGGCCCGCAGATCGACGAGGCGCTGAAGAAGGTCGGCAAGGTCGGCACCTTCGTGCAGGGCATGCGCGTCACCGACGAAGAGACCATGGAAGTGGTCGAGTGGGTGCTGGGCGGTGAAGTCCAGCAGGACATCGTGATGCTGATCAACCAGTACGGCGGCCAGGCCGTCGGCCTGACCGGCAAGGACGGCGGCCTGATCCGCGCCAAGCGCCTGCAGATGCCCGACCGCGAGAACCCGGGCGCGTTCATCGACATCGGCTATGTCGGCGACATCGAGGCGATCAACCCGGCGGTGGTCAAGGCGCTGCAGGACGACGCCTTCATCCCGGTGATCTCGCCGATCGGCTTCTCCGACGACGGCCAGGCCTACAACATCAACGCCGACGTGGTCGCCGGCAAGATGGCCGAGATCCTCAAGGCCGAGAAGCTGGTGATGATGACCAACATCCCGGGCGTGATGGACAAGAAGGGCAACCTGCTGACCGACCTGTCCGCGCGCGAGATCGAGGAGCTGTTCGCCGACGGCACCATCTCTGGCGGCATGCTGCCGAAGATTTCGTCGGCGCTGGACGCGGCCAAGAGCGGCGTGCATTCGGTGCACATCATCGACGGCCGCATCGAGCATTCGCTGCTGCTGGAAATCCTGACCGAGCAGGCCTTCGGCACCATGATCCGCTCGCATTGAGCGGAGCCCCGGAGCGGCGCCGGCCAGGCCGGCCGCTCCGGCATATCCCACCACCTTCCGAGTTGCCCGGCGTGCCTTCCAGTCTTTCCTCACCGCGCCGTGTCCGCGCTCGCCTCCGCCGCCGTCCCGCGGGCGATACCTCGGGCGGCACGGTCTGGCTGTTCGATCTCGACAACACGCTGCACGACGCCTCGCACGCGATCTTCCCGGCGATCAACCGGCTGATGACCGCCTACGTGGCGCGCGTGCTCGGCTGTGACGAGGCCACCGCCAGCCGCGTGCGCGTGGACTACTGGCAGCGCTACGGCGCCACGCTGCTCGGCATGATCCGCCACCACGGCGTCGACCCGGCGGACTTCCTGCGCGCCGCCCATGAATTCCCGGCGCTGGCCGAGATGGTGCGGGTGCGGCGCGGCCTGGCCGCGCACCTGCGGCGCCTGCCCGGGCGCAAGATCCTGGTCACCAACGCGCCGCAGGACTATGCGCGCGCGGTGCTGGAGATCGCGGGCATCCGCCATTGCTTCGAGCGCGTGGTGGCGATCGAGCAGATGTGGGTGCATGGCCATCTGCGGCCCAAGCCGGACCGCCGCATGCTGCGCCGGCTGCTGGCGCAGGCGCGCATCGCGCCGCATCGCGCGGTGTTGGTGGAGGATACCGTGTCGCATCTCAAGCGCTACGCCGGCACCGGCATCCGCACCGCGTGGGTGACGGGCTACCTGCGCACGGTCGCGCCGTCACGCCCGCACGAGGTGTCCGCCGCGCCCGCCGCCGCGCATGACGACGGCAGCCGCCGTGACGCCGCGGTGCGCTCGACGCTGCAGGCCGAGGACCGCCGCCATGCCGGCCACGCGGTGCAGGAGCGCTCGGTGACGCTGGTGGCCGCCGAGACCCAGGCGCCGCAGGCGCAGCCGGACAACGTGCCGCGCGTGCGCGCCCGCGTGCCGAACCGGCCGGCCTATGTGGACATAAAAGTACAATCGATGCATCAACTCCAACGACGAATGCGGAGAACCGGGTCATGACGCAAAGCAACGGGCGCGCACCAGAAGCGGCCATTACGGGCAGCGAGCCGGACGCCGACCAGCAGCCGGCGGCGCCGGCGCGCAAGCGTCCGCGCCCCGGCGAGCGCCGCGTGCAGATCCTGCAGACGCTGGCGACCATGCTGGAGCACCCGCGCGGGGAGAAGATCACCACCGCGGCGCTGGCCGCGCGACTGAGCGTGTCCGAGGCGGCGCTGTACCGGCATTTCGCCAGCAAGGCGCAGATGTACGAGGGCCTGATCGGCTTTATCGAGCAGACCGTGTTCGGCCTGATCAACCAGATCACCGACAAGGAGGAGCACGGCCTGCGCCAGGTTCATGCGATCGTGCGCATGCTGCTGTCGTTCGCGGAAAAGAACCCGGGCATGACGCGTGTGCTGACCGGCGAGGCCCTGGTGGGCGAGCACGAACGGCTGCAGGAGCGCATCAACCAGGTGGTGGACCGCATCGAGGCGTCGCTGCGACAGTGCCTGAAGGTGGCCGTGACCCAGGCCGCGTTCCCGGCGGATGCCGATATTCCCGCGCGCGCCGCGCTGATCATGGCGGCGGTGCAGGGCCAGTGGCACCGCTATGCCAAGAGCGGTTTCCGCAAGTCGCCGTCGGACCATGCCGAGGCGCATCTGCGCGTGCTGCTGGGCTGAATGCAACCAGCCGGGCCGATTGCTCTATAATTGCCCGGTCGCGCCGATTTGATGACTGGCTTGCGGGCGCGCGGCAGCCACGGACAAGGTCCGATGGCTCGCCACTATAAATGCGGCTAAAGAGGTTGGGTCGGCGCCCCATGCCACCACGGCAGTGGATGGCGCCGGCACGCGGAATCCCGCAAGGAATCCAGCGAATCCCGACTCGGCTGCGACGCTTGATACGCAAATGCCGGTCGGGTTTTTTTATGCCCGTTCGCCACGGGCCGGATTCCATGACTGATGTCGCCCTGCCGACCGCCGCGCCTGCCGCGTTCGACCTGCCGCCGGATTCGGTCGGCGTGGTCGCGCCGCAGCGCATGCACTTTGCCGAGCCGCTGAAGCTGCGCAACGGCTCGTCCATCGCCGGCTACGACCTGATGGTCGAGACCTACGGCACGCTCAACGCGGACCGCTCCAACGCGGTGCTGGTGTGCCACGCGCTGAACGCCTCGCACCATGTCGCCGGCGTGTATGCCGACGCCCCGCGCGACGTGGGCTGGTGGGACAACATGGTCGGTCCCGGCAAGCCGCTCGATACCAACCGCTTCTTCGTCATCGGCGTCAACAACCTGGGCTCGTGCTTCGGCTCGACCGGGCCGATGAGCCTGAACCCGGCCACCGGGGCCCCCTATGGCGCGGCGTTCCCCGTGGTCACGGTCGAAGACTGGGTCAATGCGCAGGCGCGCGTGGCCGACGCGTTCGGCATCGCGCAGTTTGCCGCGGTGATGGGCGGCAGCCTGGGCGGCATGCAGGCGGTGGCCTGGAGCCTGATGTATCCGGAGCGCCTGCGCCACTGCATCGTGATCGCGTCCACGCCCAAGCTGTCGGCGCAGAACATCGCCTTCAACGAAGTGGCGCGCAGCGCGATCCTGTCGGACCCGGACTTCCACGGCGGCAACTACTACGCGCACGGCGTCAAGCCCAAGCGCGGCCTGCGCGTGGCGCGCATGATCGGCCATATCACCTACCTGTCGGACGAGGACATGGCCGAGAAATTCGGCCGCGAGCTCAAGAGCGAGGACATCCGCTTCTCGTTCGACGTCGAGTTCCAGGTGGAAAGCTACCTGCGCTACCAGGGCGACAAGTTCGCCGAGTACTTCGACGCCAACACCTACCTGCTGATCACGCGCGCGCTCGACTACTTCGATCCCGCGCTCGCCCACGGCGGCGACCTGACGCGTGCGATGGCGCAGACCAGGGCCAGCTTCCTGGTGGCCAGCTTCGGCACCGACTGGCGCTTCGCGCCCAGCCGCAGCCGCGAACTGGTCAAGGCGCTGCTGGACAACAAGCGCCCGGTCTCGTACGCCGAGATCGACGCGCCACACGGCCACGACGCCTTCCTGCTCGACGACCCGCGCTACCACAACCTGATGCGCGCCTACTACGACCGCATCGCGGAGGAGATCGGCGCATGAACGCCCTGGCCAATCCCAATATCCTGGCGCTGCGTCCAGACTTCCGCGCGATCGCGCGCTGGATCGAACCCAGTTCCACCGTGCTCGACCTGGGCTGCGGCGACGGCAGCCTGCTGCGCGTGCTGCAGGACGAACTGGACGTGCAGGCCTACGGCATCGAGATTCGCGACGAAGGCGTGCTGGCCTGCGCGCAGAAGGGCGTGCACGTGATCCAGCAGAACCTGGAAGGCGGGCTGGCGCTGTTCGAGGACAAGAGCTTCGACACGGTGATCCTGTCGCAGACGCTGCAGACCATCCACAACACCGCGCAGGTGTTGCGCGACACGCTGCGGGTGGGGCGCGAGTGCATCGTCTCGTTCCCTAACTTCGGCTACTGGCCGCACCGGCTGTCGGTGTTCCGCGGCCGCATGCCGGTGTCGGAATCGCTGCCCTACCAGTGGTACAACACCCCCAACGTGCGTGTGCTGACCATCAGCGACTTCGAGGCGCTGGCGCCCAAGGTTGGCCTGCGCGTGATCGACCGCGTCGTGATGCACGAGGGCGTGACCGTCAATTGGGGCGTCAACTGGCGCGGCAGCCTGGCGGTGTACCGGGTCTGCGCCGCCTGAGCCGGGTGAGCGGGGTGAGCACCTAGCCTGGCAGCGCGCCGGCCTGGTACTGCGCCGCGAACTCCGCCGATGCCGGGATCGGCTTGATGATGTCGATCAGCACGCCGTTGGGATCGGCGGTGATGAAATGCCGCTGGCCGAAGGCCTCGTCTCGCAGCGGCTGCAGGATCGGCAGCCCCGCCGCGCGCAGGCGCTCATGGAGGGCATCCGGGTCTTCCACCTCGAAGTTCAGCAGCAGCCCCTGCGCGCGCTGGCCGCGGGCCGGCGCGGGGATGGTCTCGTGGCTGCCGTCGAGCACGGCGAGGTTGACCGTGGGGTCGTCCGACAGTTGCAGGTGCACGTACCAGTCGCTGGCGAACAGGGCCGTGAAGCCGAAATGCTGTTGATAGAACGCGGCCGTCCCGGCCACATCGGCGGTCATGATGACCGGGTAATAGCTGGTGATTTTCATGCGGGCTCCTGGTGGCAAATACATGCAGTCTGTATGTAAATCGATATTAAGATACAGGCTGCATGTTTGCAAGGAACCCGAAGGTGGCCCGCACCAACCGTGAACGTACCGAAGCCACGCGCCAGGCGCTGACGGAGGCCGCCCGTGCCCTGTTCGTCAGCCGCGGCTACGCCGAAACCTCGACGCCCGACGTCTGCGCCGCCGCCGGCATCACGCGCGGCGCGCTGTACCACCACTTTGCCGACAAGCGCGACCTGTTCCGCCACGTGCTGGCCGAAGACGCCGCGGCCGTCGCCGCCGACATCGAAGCCGCCACGCCGTCGGGGCAGGATGCTGCCCAGGGGCTGCTCAGCGGGGCGCAAGCCTACCTGCAGGCGATGACGGTGCCCGGACGCACCCGCCTGCTGCTGGTGGAAGGGCCGGCGGTGCTGGGATTGCGCGAGATGCTGGCCCTCGACGAGGCCAACGCGGCCCGCACCCTGCGCGAAGGGCTGGAGGCGGCGGGCGTGGACGCCGGCGGCGTGGCGCCGCTGCTGTCGGCGGCGTTCGACCGCGCCGCGCTGGAAATCGAGGCCGGCGCCGATGCCGGCCGCGTGCGCTACGCGATGCTGTGGCTGCTGCGCCGGGTGCTGGGGCAGGCCGGGGGCTAGCTTAGACGTACCCACGGAGCTTCAACGCGGCGCATCGCCGGCGCTCGCAGCCAGGTGGTCGACAAAGGCCCGCACCTTGGGCGGCACATGCCGCGTCGGGGTGTACACCGCGTACGCCGTGCCAATGTAGGGCTCCAGGATGTCCCAGTCGCCCAGCACGGTGACGACCCGGCCGCGCTCGAGCGCATCGCCCAGCGAGAAATCCGGCACCAGCCCGATGCCGGCATCGCGCTCGACCATGCTCATGATCGCCAGGCTGTTGTTCAGCGTCAGCCGCGGCGGGATGCGGACCTCGACCTTGTCGCCGCCGGCGTGGTGGCGCAGCGTCCAGCGCTCGCCGAAATTGCCGTAGCCGAGGTAGAGGCAGCGCGCCGCCGGCAGGTCGGCCGGCGTTGCCGGCGCGCCATGGCGGTCGAGGTAGCCGGGCGAGGCCACCAGCCGGTAGCGCACCTCGCGCAGCGGCCGCGCCGCCAGGCCGGGGGCCAGTTCACGCGCGATGCGCACGGCCACGTCCATGCCTTCCTCGACCAGGTCGACCATGCGGTCGGCCAGCGTCAGCTGCAGGTCCAGTCCCGGGTATTTCGCCAGCAACGGCGGCAGCCGCGGCGCCAGCCAGGCCTGCCCGAACGAGACCGGCGCGCTCACGCGCAGCACGCCGTGCGGCGCGCCGCCGTGTTCGCCGGCGAGCGCGGTGACCTCGCGCGCGGCCGCGGTCATGCGCGCGCAGGCGGCGTAGACCGACTGGCCCAGCTCGGTCAGCGCGAACGCGCGCGTGGTCCGCTGCAGCAGGCTCGCGCCGAGCCGGGCCTCGAGCCGGGAGACATGGCGGCTGACCGCCGAGGGCGTCATGCCGAGGTCTTGCGCGGCGGCCGAGAAGCTGCCGCACTCGACCACGCGTGCAAACACCGCCATCGCATTGAGTGGCGCATCCAGCATGCAAAATCTCCTGTCTTTGACCTGTAGTCAAATAGTAATTGAGTCACGACTGCATTGTTGACCTGGCTGACGAGTGGAACAATGCGGCCATTGGCTAAAACCGGAGTTCCTCATGCCTTCGCAACAACCCCAGCCGGGCGGTGCCTGGCGCATGGTCGCCGCCATGATGCTGTCGGGCACCATCGGCTGGTTCGTGGTGACCAGCGGCCAGCCGCCGCTGGATGTGGTGTTCTTCCGCTGCCTGTTCGGTGGCGCAGCGCTGCTGGGCGTGCTGACCTTGCAGCGCGGCTGGGTGCGGATGTCCCGCGCCCAGGCCGGGTGGCTGGTGCTGGGCGGCGTCACGCTGGTGCTCAACTGGCTGGCGCTGTTCTCGGCGTACGCGTACAGCGGCATTGCCATCGCCACGGTGGTCTACCACACCCAGCCGTTCTTCCTGCTGCTGCTGACCTCGGTGCTGCAGCGCGAGCCGTTCCCGTTCGCCCGGCTGCCATGGCTGGTGCTCGCCTTTGCCGGCGTCATGCTGATCACCGGGCTGGAGCACGGCGCCGGCGGCGCGTCGATGCTGGCCGGCATCGGCCTGGGCCTGCTCGCGGCAATGCTGTACGCCGTGACGACGCTGGCGACGCGGCGGCTGCAGGCGATCCCGCCGGGACAGATCGCCGGGCTGCAGATGGTGCTGGGCGTGCTGATGCTGGCGCCGCTGGCGCATCCGGCCGCGGGCAGCTATGGCGGTGTCACCTGGGCCGCGCTGCTGGCGCTCGGGCTGGTGCATACCGGCGTGATGTACACGCTGCTGTACGGCGCCTTCCAGCGGCTGTCGGTGGTGTCGATCGCCACGCTGTCGTTCATCTATCCGCTGGTGGCGATCGTCATCGACGTGATGGTGTTTGGCGTGGTCCTTGGGCCGCTGCAGGTGGCCGGCATGGCGCTGGTGCTGCTGGGCGTGGTCGCCAACCAGCTGGGCTGGGCGCTGCCGTTGCGGCGGCGGGCGCAGGGATGAAGCGAGGGTGTGGTTGGGCGAGGCGGGCGGATGCCGCGCTTGACCGGAACGCTGACTACGGTTAGTGTAGGCAGATAAACGAACGATCGTTCTATTTCAACGAGCCAGCCTGCTTCCGCCATGTCCACTGCGCCCCAGATCCAAGCCGCCGCTGCCGCCAGCCAGCTTCATCCCTTCGACGACGCGCTGGCGCTGGTGCCGGCCGGCGAACACCTTTTCCAGGGCCGCACCACGCCGGCGTACTGGAACATGATCGGCCCCTTCGGCGGCATCACGGCCGCCACGTTGCTGCAGGCGGCGCTGAATCATCCGCAGCGCCTGGGCGAGCCGGTTTCGCTGACCGTCAACTTTGCCGGCCCGATCGCCGAGGGCCCGTTCGAGATCGAGGCGCGTCCGGTCCGCACCAACCGCTCGACCCAGCACTGGACCCTGGAATTGCGCCAGGGCGATGCCGTCGCCACCACCGCCACCGCGATGTTCGCGGTGCGGCGCGATACCTGGGCCTGCGGCGAAGCGGTGATGCCGGAGGTGCCGGCCGCCGACACGCTGCCGGGCATGGGCGGGTTTGCACCGGTGCGCTGGCTCAAGGCTTACGACATGCGGCCGGTGCGCGGCGCCAAGCCGACCGCCGAGGCCGGCACCGAGCACCCGGACAGCCTGACCCAGTTCTGGCTGCGCGACGCGCCGGCGCGCACGCCCGACTTCGCCGCGGTGGCGGCGTGGGCCGACAGCTTCTACCCGCGCATCTTCCTCAAGCGCGCCGGCTTCGTGCCGGCCGGCACGGTGTCGATGACCACGTATTTCCATGCCGATGCGGCCACGCTGGCGGCGCTGGGCCACAGCCATGTGCTGGCCAGCGCGCAGGCGCAGGTGTTCCGGCAGGGCTTCTTCGACCAGCGCGCGCAGCTGTGGAGCGCCGCGGGCGAGCTGATCGCCAGCTCGCACCAGATCGTCTATTACAAGGAATAAGCCGGCCGGCGGCTCAGGCCACCGCTTCGCGCGCCTGGGCCTCGTAGCGGTGCACGGTGTGGCGCATCGCCCAGAGCAGCATCACGCCTGGCAGCGCCACGACTACGGTGCCGAGATAGAACGGCGCCCAGCCCCAGGCCTCGACCATGTAGCCCGACGTCGGTCCCACGTAGACCCGGCCCACCGAAGCCAGCGCCGACAGCAGCGCGTACTGCGTGGCCGAGAACGAGCGGTTGCACAGCGTCATCAGCAGCGCGACGAAGGCCGCCGTGCCCATGCCGCCGCACAGGTTTTCGACCGCGATGGTCGCGCCCATGGTCCACAGGTGCGGCGGGGTCACCGCCAGGATCCAGTAGCCCAGGTTCGACACCGCCTGCAGCACGCCGAACAGCATCAGCGAACGGTACAGGCCCAGCCGCACCATCAGCGTGCCGCCGAACAGCGCGCCAAGGATGGTCGCGGCCAGCCCCAGGGTCTTGTTGACGATGCCGACCTCGCCCGCCGAGAAGCCGGCGCCGCGGATCAGGAAGGTGGTCGACAGGCTGCCGGCAAAGGCGTCGCCGAGCTTGTACAGCACGATCAGCAGCAGCAGCCACCAGGCCCCCGGGCGCGCGAAGAAGTCGCGTAGCGGGCCCACCACCGCCTCTTCCAGCGAGCGCGGCGCGCGCGCGGGCACATCCGGCTCCGGTGCCCACAGCAGCGTCAGGATGCCCACGCCCATCAGCGCCGCCATCAGCAGGTAGGTCTGCTGCCAGCCCAGCACGCGGTCCGCCAGCCACAGCGCCAGGCCGCCCGAGACCAGCATCGCCAGCCGGTAGCCCAGCACCTTGACCGCCGCGCCGGCGCCGCGCTCGGCCGGGCGCAGCACGTCGGTGCTGTAGGCGTCGAAGACAATGTCCTGCGAGGCCGACAGGAACGCCACCAGCGTGGCCAGTGCTGCCAGCATCCACAGCGCCTGCTGCGGCGGGCAGAACGCCATGCCGGCGATGCCCAGCACCAGCCCGACCTGGGTCAGCAGCAGCCAGCCGCGCCGGCGCCCCATCAGCGGCGGCGTGTAGCGGTCCATCAAGGGCGCCCACAGGAACTTGAAGATATAAGCCTGGCCCACCAGCGAGAAAAAGCCGATGGTCTTGATGTCCAGCCCTTCGACCGTCATCCACGCCTGCAGGGTGCCGGAGGTCAGCGCCAGCGGCAGGCCGGAGGCGAAGCCCAGCATCAGCATGGCGCCGATGCGGCGGTTGCGGAAGATATCGAGATAGGTCTGGAAATTCATGGATGGGGCGGCCGTGTGCCGCCCGCGCGGCTGCGCGGGCGCCGTGTATTATTGCACCACCTGTTTGCCTGCTCTCCGATTGCGCCCAAGGAATCGCCCATGCTTCGCCGCCTGCAAGGTGTTCAGCGTCCCTCCCGACTGCGGCTGGCCCGCGCGCTGGCGCTGGCCGCGGCCGTGCTGCCGCTCGGCTGGAGCGTGCCGGCGCCGGCGCAGCCGCAGGACGGCGGCGCCGGCGGCATCCGGCTGAACCCGGGCGGCTCGGCGGTGCGCAACATCGTGCCGGCCGAGGTAATCGAGCAGCAGGCGGTGCAGGAGTACGAGCAGCTCAAGCAGGAGGCCATCGCCAAGCGCGCGCTGGCGCCCGACAACCACCCGCAGCTGGTGCGCCTGCGCGCCATCGGCAAGCGGCTGCTGCCGCAGACCGCGCGCTGGAACGAGCGCGCGCGGCAATGGCAGTGGGAGATCAACCTGATCGGCTCCAAGCAGGTCAATGCCTTCTGCATGCCGGGCGGCAAGATCGCGGTCTATACCGGGCTGCTGGACCAGCTCAAGCTGACCGACGACGAAGTCGCCATGGTGATGGGGCACGAGATCGCGCACGCGCTGCAGGAGCATGCGCGCGAGCGCGCCGCCAAGTCCGAGATCACCAACCTGGGCGCCAACGTGATCTCGCAGCTGTTCGGCTTCGGCAACCTCGGCAATATGGCGCTGGGCACCGGCGCGCACCTGCTGACGCTGCGCTTTTCCCGCTCGGACGAGTCCGAGGCTGACCTGATCGGCATGGATGTCGCCGCGCGCGCGGGCTACGATCCACGCGCGGCGGTGTCGCTGTGGCAGAAGATGGGCAAGGTCTCGCAGTCCGGCGCCGAGTTCCTGTCGACCCATCCGTCCGGGCGCAGCCGCATCGCCGACCTGGAAAGGCACTTGCCCGAAGTGCTGCCGCTGTATGCGCGCGCGATCAACACCACGGTCGACAAGCTACCGCCCTACCGCCCCAATATGACGGGGCTGGGCGATGCGCCGGTGGATGCCGGCGACGAGGACCGGCAAAAGCCGCTGAAGCGCTGAACGGCGCCGCGACCAGCCGCGCCGCATTCCGGACAGCGCCTTGATGGCGTGAAGCCGGCGCCGGGGACAATGCGACAACCGCAGGGGGACCCGCATGAGCCTGAACCGCATGAGCCCGTCGGAACGGCGGGCCGCGTATCTGCTGATCTTCGCCGGCTGCGAGGCCGAGCCCGACCGCTTCACCAGCGACCTGCCGGTCAGCTCCGAAGTCTGGCTGCTGTATGCATCCGGCGAATCGTTCGAGGTGCCGCGCGGCCTGCTGCTGACCCCGCACCACGGCGCCGGCATCGCCGCGCTGCGCGCCGCGGTGCTGAGGCGCCTGCCGGCGCTGGCCGGTCCGGCAGCGGACCCCGCCGGCCCGCGCTTCCTTGCCGCCAATGAATCGCACCTGCTGGCGCAGATCGATTTCTTCGACATGCTGCGCTTGCTGCCGCTCACCGCCTGGTGGCACCGCGAGGTGCGCGTGCCGATGGCCGGCATCAGGTGGACGCCCGCCGCGCGCAGTGCGCTGGCGCTGAGCCTGACCGGCGACGCGCTGGTGCGCTGGCTGGGCGAGTCGGTGCTGGCCCATGTCGGCAGCGAGGCGGCGCTGGCGCGCTTCAAGGACATCGGCTACACCGCGGCGCGTACCCGCTTCGGCGGTCTCGCCGCGCCGGCCGGGCAGGCGCTGGGGCGGCTGGTCAATGTCGCCGCGCAGTACGTCGCGCTGACGCTGCTGGGCCTGCACGACGACAGCTTCCCGCCCGGTGGCCTGACGCGGCGTGTCACGCAGGCCAGCCGCCAGGTGCTCGAGACACTGTGGGATTGCCTGCGCGAGGATCATGTGGAGGGGGCGGCCACGCCGACAGCCGGCATGGCCGCCGGAGACGCCGCCGCTGCCGCCGCCGTCTCGCCGCTATGGCGCATCTCGGTCAACCGGCCGGCCGAGCACGCGGTGTTCGCCTCGCGCAAGACCGTCAAGGCCGATGCGGCCATCCGTGTGTTCGATACCGGCGGACAGGGCGTGCGCTGGGCGGTGATCGATTCCGGCATCGACGCGCGCCATCCGGCCTTCTTCGATCCGCTCAAGCTGGACGGGCCGCTGCCCGTGCGCGACGGGCTGATCGCGCCGCGCCTGTCGCGCGTGGTCCGGACGCTGGACTTCACGCGCCTGTCGGCGATCACCAGCGGCCGCCTGCCGCCCATGCCCAAGGGCAAGCGCGGGCCGGGCGAGGCTGAGCTGCGGCAGCGCATCGCCGCGATTGCCGAGGACCTGGCGCATGGCCGCATCATCGACTGGTCGGTGATCGAGCCCCTGCTGGAAATCAGCCACGATGACCCGGCGCAGTACGTGGCGCCCGGCGGCAGCCACGGTACGCATGTGGCGGGCATCATCGGCGCCGGCTGGCCTGCGTCGGCCTACCTGGCGCGGCCGGATCCCATGCCGCTGCCGCCCGAGCTGATGGAGGCCGGCGAGGTCAGCGGCATCTGCCCGCGCATCGAACTGCTCGACCTGCGCGTTTTCGACGCGCAGGGCAGGGGCGACGAGTTCGGCATCCTGGGCGCGCTGCAGTACGTGCGCTGGCTCAACCAGAGCCGCGACCGGCAGTCGGTGCACGGCATCAACCTGAGCGTGGCGCTGCGCCACGACGTGCGCAGCTACGCCTGCGGCAGCACGCCGGTGTGCGTCGAGTGCGACCGCCTGGTGGCCAGCGGCGTGATCGTGGTGGCGGCGGCGGGCAACTACGGCTACGACGAGGCCTTCGCCGCCGAACACATGGGCGCCGGCTTCCGCGGCCAGACCATCACCGATCCCGGCAATGCGCGCGCCGTGATCACGGTGGGAGCGACCCACCGCACCGATCCCTACCGCTTCGGCATTTCCTACTTTTCCAGCCACGGTCCCACCGGCGATGGCCGCATCAAGCCCGACCTGGTCGCGCCGGGGGAGAAGATCACCTCGACCGTGCCCGGCGGCACGCTGGCGTCGATGGACGGCACCAGCATGGCGGCGCCCCATGTGTCCGGGGTCGCGGCGCTGCTGCTGTCGCGCAACAATGAACTGATGGGCCAGCCTGAGACGGTCAAAACCATCCTGTGCGCCGCGGCTACCGACCTGGGACGCGAGCGCTCCTTCCAGGGGGCGGGGCTGGTCGACGCGTTGCGCGCGCTGCAACGCGTGTAGGACGCGGCAGCAACGTGCAACAAAAAAGCCGGCAGTTCAAGTGCCGGCTTTTTTGACGTGCGGGAACGGCTGGCTTCAGGCCCGCAGTCCGCTGGCCTCGTCGGCGCCCACATGCACGTTCATGCATTGCACCGCCGCGCCGGCCGCGCCCTTGCCCAGGTTGTCCAGGCGCGCCACCAGGTTCAGGCGCTCGGCATTGCCGAACACGAACAGGTCGACGCGGTTGGTGTCGTTGTTGGCCTGCACGTCGAAGAAACCGCCGTCGAGGTTGTCGGCGCTGTTGTACGGCATCACGCGCACGAACTGCTCGCCTTCATAGTGCTGGCGATAGATCTCGACGATCTGCTCGGGGCTGACCTTGCGCGCCAGGCGCTCGGCGAACACCGGCACCGTCACCGCCAGGCCCTTGAGGAAATTGCCGACGATGGGGTTGAAGATCGGCGCCTGGGTCAGGCCGGCCTGCACGCGCATTTCCGGCAGGTGCTTGTGCTCCAGGCCCAGCGCGTAGGGGCGCGGGCTGTTCAGCTTCGCGTTACCGCCGGCTTCGAACTCCGCAATCATCGACTTGCCGCCGCCGCTGTAGCCGGTCAGCGAGAACGCCGACAGCGGGTAGTCGGCCGGCAGCACGCCGGCATCCACCAGCGGGCGCACCGCCAGCACGAAGGCGCTTGCGTGGCAGCCCGGCACCGCGATGCGCTTGCTGGCGCGGATCTTGTCGCGCTGGCCGCGCGCGAGTTCGGGCAGGCCGTAGGCCCAGTTGTCGGCGGTGCGAAACGCCGTGCTGGCGTCGATCACGCAGGTGTCCGGGCTGGTCACCAGCGACACCGCCTCGCGCGAGGCCACGTCGGGCAGGCACAGGAAGGCGACGTCGGCGGCGTTCAGGAAGCGTGCTCGTTCGGCCGGGTCCTTGCGCTTGTCTTCGGCAATGCGCAGCAGTTCCACGTCGGCACGACCGGAAAGATAGTCAAGCAGCCGGAGACCGGTGGTGCCTTCCTGACCATCGACGAACACTTTGAAAACCATGGCTGACTCGCTCTTTGAAATGCGGGAATGCGAAACCTCTCCTGCCGGGCGCAGGGGCGAACCCGCATTGTAACGGGGATGGGGGCCTGTCGCAGGGGTTTGTACCAATTGGAGTCCTGCGCTTTGGCACAGTTCGCGGCTTGCGGGTTTTAACCAAGTAGGTTAGTTTTCATGGAGAAGGGAACCGCGCATTACAAGCTGCGGGATGTGAAGGCTCTGTTGCTGGCGGGCAAGATGGAAATGACGTATGCCGCGTATTCCCACGCGTCGATGATGGGTCTGGGCAGGAGCGGGGTGCGCGACATCCTGGCCCGCCTCCAGCCAGCGGACTTTTACAAGAGCATGACAACATACGAGGACGATCGGATCTGGCAGGACGTCTACCGGCCCATCACGCCGCATGGTGCGCTGTATGTGAAGCTCACCGTCCCCAACGACGTACTGGTCGTTTCCTTCAAGCCAAGGTAACTGCACCGAGGCGAACAGCTGGAGGAAGCAAGATGAAATGTCCCGAGTGCGGTGGCGCGGAACTGGTGGCGGGAACGCGCGACGTGCCCTATACGTACCGCGGTGAGACCACGGTGATCCCGAATGTGTCCGGCCAATGGTGCCCCAAGTGCGGCGAGGGCGTGCTGCCCCGTGACAGCGACTGGGTGAGCGAGGCGATGCTGGCTTTCAACCGGCAGGTCAACGCCGCCCTCGTCGACCCGGCCTATATCACCGAAGTCCGCAAGAAGCTGCGCCTGGACCAGCGCGAGGCCGCCGAAATCTTCGGCGGTGGCGTCAATGCGTTCTCGCGGTACGAAACCGGGCGGACCAAGCCACCACTGGCGCTGGTGAAGCTGCTGCGGCTGCTGGACCGCCACCCGGAACTGCTGGAAGAGATCCGGGCGGCCTGAATCGGCCTGAACCGGCCCGATGCGCCCGCTGTCAGAGCGGAAAGTTATAGTCGATCGACAGCGGCGCGTGGTCGCTGAACTTCTCGTCCTTGTAGATCGAGCACAGCTGCGCGGTGTCGGCGATCTTCGGCGTGGCGAGGTGGTAGTCGATGCGCCAGCCGACGTTCTTGGCGTAGGCCTGGCCGCGGTTGCTCCACCACGTGTACTGGTCCGGCCGCGGATCCAGCTTGCGGAACACGTCGACATAGCCGTGCACGTCGAACAGCTCGCCGATCCAGGCCCGCTCCTCCGGCAAGAACCCTGAATTTTTCAGGTTGCCCTTCCAGTTCTTGATGTCGATTTCCTTGTGCGCGATGTTGACGTCGCCGCACAGCACGATTTCGCGGCCGCTGGCCTTCAGTTGCAGCAGGTGCGGCAGGAATGCTTCCATGAAGCGAAACTTGGCCAGCTGGCGCTCCTCGCCGCTCGAGCCGGACGGCACGTACACGGAAATGACCGCCAGGTGCGGGTACTGCACTTCCACATAGCGGCCCTCGCTGTCGAATTCAGCGTTGCCGAAGCCGGTGATGACCCGCTCGGGCTTGTGGCGCGTGTAGAGTCCGACGCCGCTATAGCCCTTCTTCTCGGCGTAATGAAAAAAGCCGTGGTAGCCGTGTGGCGCCAGGAACGCTTCCGTCATGTCGGCGGACTGCGCCTTCAGTTCCTGCACACAGACCATGTCTGCGTCCTGTTTGCCCATCCAGTCGAAAAAGCCCTTCTTCGACGCGGAGCGGATGCCGTTGAGGTTGGCGCTGATAATCCGTAACATTCGGGGAAATTTTGAATTCAGAGAGAAATGATGACGCAGCAGAATCCGCCCGCGGCGACAGCCGGTACTGATCTCAGCCAGACCTTTATCCGCTTTGCGCTCGACGCAGGCGTGCTGTCGTTCGGCGAGTTCGTCACCAAGGCCGGCCGCAAGTCGCCTTACTTCTTCAATGCCGGCCTGTTCAACCAGGGCGGCATGCTGGGCCAGGTGGCGCAATTCTATGCGAAAACCCTGCTGGCCTCTGGCGTGCAGTTCGACGTGCTGTTCGGGCCGGCGTACAAGGGCATCACCCTGGCGTCGGCGACCGCGGTGGCGCTGGCCGGCATGGGACGTGATGTCGGCTTCGCCTACAACCGCAAGGAAGCCAAGGACCACGGCGAAGGCGGCACGCTGGTCGGGGCCAAGCTGCAGGGCAAGGTGGTGATCGTCGACGACGTGATCTCCGCCGGCACCTCGGTACGCGAGTCGGTCAACCTGATTCGCGCAGCCGGCGCCGAGCCCGCCGCAGTGCTGATCGCGCTGGACCGCATGGAAAAGAGCGGCACCGCCGAGCAGGTCGGCACCCATTCTGCGGTGCAGGACGTGCAGCGCGAATTCGGCATCCCGGTGATCGCCATCGCCAGCCTGAAGGACCTGCTGGCCTATCTCGATGCCTCGCAGGACCCGGCGCTGGGCGCCTCGCGCGAGGCCGTGGCGGCCTATCGTCAGCGCTACGGCGTCTGAAACCGTTGCAGAGGCCGGGCGCTGGCAGCCAGCGCCCGGGGCGTGGCCGGTAGGCACACGGCTGACTTTCAGACTGGGAGGGAGCGCGGCGTGGCGGCAAAGGAGCGGCAGGAACGGGCAGTGCGGCAGGCGGCAACGCCGTCCCCAACGGCGGAGTCCGCCGCCAACGGCGATTCGCTGGCCGAGCGCGGCGCCCAGGTGCGGCCGCGCAAGCCGGTGCGCAAGGCGGCCAAGGCGCCCGACCGGCCCGCGCACGAGGCCTATGCCGTGCGCGCATTGGTGCTGCAGGGCGGCGGCGCGCTGGGCGCCTACCAGGCCGGCGTGTACCAGGGCCTGGCCGATGGCGGCATCTATCCCAACTGGGTCGCCGGCATTTCGATCGGTGCGTTGAACGCGGCCATCATCGCCGGCAATCCGCCGCAGCGCCGGGTCGAGCAGTTGCGGGCGTTCTGGGAGCACATCTGCGCGCAGCCGTGGCTGCCCAGCCTGTCCTACACCTGGTTCGCCGACGAAGCGGCGAGCTGGCCCGAGCCGATGCGGATCTGGTTCGACGGCCTGCACGCGGCGCGCGCCATGCTGGAGGGCCAGCGCGGCTTCTTCCAGCCGCGCAGTTGGCCGGCGCTGATGTCGCGCTACTCGGACCCGACCCATGCCAGCTTCTACGACACCAAGCCGCTGAAGGCCACGCTGGAGCGCTTTGCCGACTTCGACCTGATCAACCATCGCCCCGACCTGATGCGGGTCTCGGTGGGCGCGGTCAATGTCCGCACCGGCAACTTTGCCTACTTCGACAATACCCGCGACAAACTCTGCGCCGAGCATTTCATGGCCTCGGGCGCGCTGCCGCCGGGGTTCCCGGCGGTGGAGATCGATGGCGAATACTACTGGGACGGCGGGCTGGTCTCGAACACGCCGCTGGCCGAGGTGTTGACCGCGCAGCCGCGGCGCGATGCGCTGATCTTCCAGGTCGACCTGTGGAGCGCGCGCGGCAAGCTGCCGCACGACCTGATCGACGTGGCCGAGCGCCAGAAGGACATCCAGTATTCCAGCCGCACCCGGGCCATCACCGACTATATGCGCGAGCAGCAGAACCTGCGCCGCATGCTCAACGAGGTGATGGCGCTGGTGCCGCAGTCCAAGCGCGACAACGACTGGTACCGCCGTGCCGCGGAGCAGTCGTGCGATGCGCGCCGCAACGTGATCCAGCTGATCTACCGCGACAAGTCGTTCGAGAACCTGGCCAAGGATTATCAGTTCGGCCCGCTGACCATGCACGAGCACTGGACCAGCGGGCTCGAAGATATCCGCCAGACCCTGCGCCATCCGCATTGGCTGGCCATGCCGAGCCGCGAGCACCCGTTCGTCACGCACGACGTGCATCGCGGCAACGGGGGCTGAGCGCGCCCGGTGCGCGCCGAACTCAGTCGACCTTGAGCTTTGCCAGTTCCGGCCGCGCCGGCGGATACGCCGGCTTCAGGTCCTCGAAGACCTTGGTCAGGATCTCGGCCACCATCAGGTTGCGGTGTGTCTTGGAGTCGGCCGGCACCACGTACCACGGGCATTCCGGCGTGCTTGTCGCCTTGATGGCGGCCTCGTAAGCATCCATGTATGCCGTCCAGTGCTTGCGCTCGGCGAGGTCGTTGGTGTCGAATTTCCAGTGCTTCTGCGGGTCTGCCAGCCGCGCTTCGAGCCGCGACTTCTGCTCGTCGCGCGAAATGTGCAGGAAGCACTTGATGATGGTGGTGCCGGTCTCGGTCAGCATCGACTCGAATTCGCGGATCTGGCGCAAGCGCCGCTCGCATTCGGCGGCGTCGATCCAGTCATGCACGCGCGTGACCAGCACGTCTTCGTAGTGGCTGCGGTTGAAGACCACGATCTCGCCCGCCTTCGGCACCTGCTGGTGGATGCGCCACAGGTAGTCGCGCGCCAGCTCCTCGGGCGACGGCGCCTTGAAACCCACCACGCGGATGCCCAGCGGATCGAAGCTGCGGAACACGCCGCGCACGGTGCCGTCCTTGCCGCTGGTGTCCATGCCCTGCAGCACCACCAGCAGCTTGCGGCGGTGCTCGGCATAGAAGATGTCCTGCTGCGCGTCGAGGGCGTTGCTCAACTCGATGATGCGGGCCAGGTCTTCCTCTTTCTTGCCGCATGACAGCGGCTTGCTGCCCGGCTCGAAGTCGGCAAGGCGGAATCGCTTGCCAGAGGTGATGCGGAAATCGTCCAGCGGCATGGGCGCTCCATTCGCGATGATCTGCGGGATCAGGGAATCGGGCGCCCCGGGGACTGCGCTGCAGGGGAGGGAAAAAGGGGCGCGCAGCCCCTATGGTCAGGCCGGCAGGGCCGCCAGGTCAATGCTGCCTTCGAACACAGTGGTGGCCGGGCCGGTCATGCGCACCGGTTCGGCGTCGCCGTCCCAGGCAATGGTCAGCTCGCCGCCATGGGTGTGGACCCGCACCGGCGAATCCAGCAGGCCGCGCCGGATGCCGGCCACCACCGCCGCGCAGGCGCCGGTGCCGCAGGCCAGGGTCTCGCCGGCGCCGCGCTCGTAGACGCGCAGGCGGATGGCGTGGCGGTCAACCACCTGCATGAAGCCGGCGTTGACGCGGTTGGGGAAGGCCGGGTGGTGCTCGATCACCGGGCCGTCCTGCAGCACCGGGAAGTTCTCGACGTCGTCCACCACCTGCACCGCGTGCGGATTGCCCATCGACACCGCCGAGATCCATTCGGTGCGGCCGTTGACCTCGAGGCCGTACAGCGTGTCGGCGCCCTCGGTACGCGTGGGCAGGCCCTGGGCGAGGAACGGCACGCGCGCCGGTTCCAGCTCGGGCGCGCCCATGTCGACCGTGACCTGGCCATCGTCCTGCAGCGTCAGCGTGATCACGCCGTTCATCACCTCGACGCGCACCGAACGCTTGTTGGTCATGCCCTGCTCGGTGACAAAGCGCACGAAGCAGCGCGCGCCATTGCCGCAGTGCTCGACCTCGCTGCCGTCGGCATTGACGATGCGGTAGCGGAAATCGACGTCCGGGCGCGTCGGCTTCTCGACGATCAGGATCTGGTCCGCGCCCACGCCGAAATGCCGGCTGGCCAGCGCGCGCCACTGGGCCGGGGTCAGGTCGATCTGCTGGTGGATGCCGTCGAGCACGACAAAGTCGTTGCCGGCGCCATGCATCTTGGTGAACTTGAGTTTCATGGTGGGGATTGTAGCGGCGCGACGCCGGACGTGCCGGCGCACTTCGCTTCGTAGCGCTCAGTAGATCTCGGGCTCGCCCGGCAGGCGGTGCTTGAAGCGTTTGTGCACCCAATAGTACTCAGGCACGCGTGGACGGATGCAGTCCTCGAAAAAGGCATTCATGCGGCGCGTGTCGTCGGTCACGCTCGCGCCGGGGTAGTGCTCCCACGCCGGCAGCACGCGCAGCACATAGCCCTGGTAGTCGGGCAGCATCTCGGTGTAGATCGGCACCACCCTGGCGCCGGTCAGGCGCGCCAGCCGCGAGACCGAGGTCAGCGTCAGCGCCTGCACGCCGAAGAAGGGCACGAACTCCGAGTCGCGCTCGCCGAAGTCCATGTCGGCGATCAGCTGCAGCGCCTCGCCCTTCTTCAGGCAGCGCAGGATGTCGCGCGCGCTGTCGTTGCGCGAGATCATGTTGGCACCGAAGCGCCCGCGCGCCTGCTTGAGGAAGCCGTCGAACAGCGCGTTCTTCTGCCTGGTATAGAGCGATGCGCCGGAGCGGCCGACACGCTCGCGCAGGTGGATGGTGAGCCGGATCGCGCCGGCTTCCACGCCCGCCAGGTGCAGCGTCACGAGGATGTGCGGCGTGCCGTCGAGCTCGACCAGCCCGGCCTGGTCGTCGATCTGCACCCAGCGGCGCATCTGCGCCTCACTGCCGGTCCAGAAGATGCCGCGCTCGGCAAAGCTGCGGAACAGCAGGCGGAAGCTCTGCCGCGACAGCGCGTCGATCTCGGCCTCGGTGCGGTCGGGGAAACACAGGCGCAGGTTGGCCTGCACTACCTTGCGCCGCTCGCTGGGGATCCGGTACAGCAGGCTGCCCAGCGCCTCGCCGAAGCGCGCGACGAATGGGTAGGGCAGCTTGCCCAGCACGGTCAGCAGGCCGATGCCGAGCCACGTGAACACACGGCTCATGAAGTCGATCGATCAGTCGCCGGCTCGGAATCCGTGCCCTCGGTAGCCGGCGTGTCCGGGATGCCGGGGGTGCCCGCTCCGGCGGGTTGCTTGTAGCGGTTGTAGCCCCACAGGTATTGCGTCGGGCACTGGCGCACCAGTGCTTCGATGGTGCGGTTGATGATCGCGGCGGCGGCGGCCGGATCGTCCGGCAGCATGCCGCCGTCCTCGATCACGCGCAGATGGCCGCGGTAGCCGGCGCCGCGCGGCAGCCGCTCGGCAAAGATCGCCACCACCGGCGCGCCGGTCAGTTGCTGCAGCCGGTGCACCAGCGCCATGGTGTAGGCGGGCTTGCCGAAGAACGGCGCCCAGTTGCCTTCGCCGCCACTGGGCACCTGGTCGGGCAGGATGCCCACCGCCTGGCCGCGCTTGAGCGCCTTCACCAGCATGCGCACGCCGCGCGGCGTGGCCGGCGCCATATGCATGTTGGGCCGGGTGCGCATCTTTTCGATCCAGTCGCGCAGCCACGGCTGGTGCGGCGGCTTGAACAGCGCGGTCACCGGGCGATGCAGGGCGTGGGATTGCGGCAGCACCTCGAAGCAGCCCAGGTGCGGCGTCAGGATGATGATGCCCTTGCCGCGCGCCTGCAGGTTAGCCAGTTCGGGCCAAAGGTGGTCGTCGAAGCCGTACAGCTTCGCGCCGATCCTGCGACGGCTCCAGAAGTAGGGCATCTCGATGATCATGCGCCCGGCCGAGCGGGCGGCCTCGTCGATCATCGCCTCGGTGGCGTCGGGGAAGGCGAGCCTGAAGTTTTCCCGCAGGCGCTGGCCATAGCGGCCCGGCAGGCGGGCGCTCAGCAGGCCCAGCGCGCCGCCCGCGGCCTGCAGCAGCCGCAGTGGAAAACGGGAGATCAGCCAGAATAAAAAAGTCATCAGGCGTGGAAGAAGGGTCCAGGCAAGTCCGCCGCCGGGTCTGTGCCGGGATCAGACGGGCAGGCAGGCGTTGGTCCGGCGTGCCGGCAAGGTGTCGTACCGCACGCCTGTGGCGCTGCAACGACGCCTGCAGGCGCGTATAATAGCGTGTATCGCCGAGTTAACTGACAACTTGCGGGGCGATGCGGCTCTAACCGGGCTGCCTGAAATACCGCTAAAGCGTCGCCGCCATGAACCGAACAGGCTGGCACGCAATAGCCAACCTGGAGAATAAGTTCGTGGCAAACGACTTCCTTTTTACTTCGGAATCCGTCTCCGAAGGCCATCCCGACAAGGTCGCCGACCAGATTTCCGACGCCGTCCTGGACGCCATCCTGGCGCAGGACAAGTATGCGCGTGTGGCAGCTGAGACGCTTTGCAACACCGGTCTGGTGGTGCTGGCCGGGGAAATCACCACGACCGCCAATGTCGACTACATCCAGATCGCGCGCGACACCATCAAGCGCATCGGGTACGACAACACCGATTACGGCATCGACTACAAGGGCTGCGCGGTACTGGTGGCCTATGACAAGCAGTCGCCCGACATCGCGCAGGGCGTCGACCGCGCCTCGGACGACTACCTGAACCAGGGTGCCGGCGACCAGGGCCTGATGTTCGGCTACGCCTGCGACGAGACCCCGGAACTGATGCCGTTCCCGATCTACTATGCGCACCGCCTGGTCGAGCGCCAGTCGCTGCTGCGCCGAGACGGCCGCCTGCCGTGGCTGCGCCCGGACGCCAAGTCGCAGGTCACGGTGCGTTATGTCGACGGCAAGCCGCACAGCGTGGATACCGTGGTGCTGTCGACCCAGCATTCGCCCGACATCACCCAGGCGCAGATCCGCGAGGCCGTGATCGAGGAGATCATCAAGCCGGTGCTGCCGGCCGAGATGCTCAAGGAAACCAAGTACCTGGTGAACCCGACCGGGCGCTTCGTGATCGGCGGGCCGCAGGGCGACTGCGGCCTGACCGGGCGCAAGATCATCGTCGACACCTACGGCGGCGCCTCGCCGCACGGCGGCGGCGCGTTCTCGGGCAAGGACCCGTCCAAGGTCGACCGCTCGGCCGCCTACGCGGCGCGCTACGTGGCCAAGAACGTGGTGGCCTCGGGCCTGGCGCGGCAGTGCCAGGTGCAGGTCAGCTACGCCATCGGCGTGGCGCGGCCAATCAACGTGACGGTCTATACCGAAGGCACCGGCAAGATTCCGGACGCCAAGATCGCGGAGCTGGTGCAGGAGCATTTCGACCTGCGCCCGAAGGGCATCGTGCAGATGCTGGACCTGCTGCGGCCGATCTACGAGAAGACTGCGGCCTATGGCCACTTCGGCCGCGAAGAGCCGGAATTCTCGTGGGAAGCCACCGACAAGGCGGCTGCGCTGCGCGCCGCGGCCGGCCTGTAAGCGCCGCCGCCCGCGTCCGTCGTCCTGACGGCAAGCCCCGCCGGTCCGCAAGGGCCCGCGGGGTTTTTTAACGCGGGTTTGATCGTAGTCCAGCTGCCGCGTGAAGCCGGCGCCACGGCCGGCGCTCGGAGTAAAATTCCGGCACGCCATGCCGCCGCGGCGGCCACCCCCAAACACTGGTAACCGTTCCCAGAGGATGCCATGTCCGAAGCGCCTGTCCTTGCCCCGTCGCCCCTCGCCCGGCCTGCTGCCGCCGGCCAGCTCGACCTGATCCGTCCGCAGCCCTATACGGAGTGGGCGCCCGAGGTCAGCGCCGAAGCGCGCGCCACGCTGCGCCGC
The DNA here is from genome assembly GCF_023952475.1 of Cupriavidus sp. WGlv3. Lineage (GTDB taxonomy): Bacteria > Pseudomonadota > Gammaproteobacteria > Burkholderiales > Burkholderiaceae > Cupriavidus > Cupriavidus phytorum. Next base: position 45,973 of record NZ_JALHRX010000021.1, on the reverse strand, counting down.
GAACTGGAGCAAGGCGCGGTGCTCTATTTCCCCAACCTGAAGTTCCAGTTCCAGCCGGGCGAAGAGCGCTTCCTCGATGCCCGCTATTCCGACGGCAAGTCCAAGAACATCAACCTGCGCGCCGGCGACAACGCGGTGCGCGGCGCGCAGGGCACCGAGCAGGACCTGGCCGGCCTCTACGCGCTGATCCGCCGCTACGCCGACAGCAGCGAGTTGCTGATCCGCACGCTGTTTCCGGAATACATCCCGCACATGACCCGCGCCGGCACCTCGCTGCGGCCCAGCGAGATCGCCGGGCGCCCGGTCAGCTGGCGCAAGGACGACACCCGCCTGCACGTCGATTCATTCCCGTCCAACCCGATGCTGGGCAAGCGCCTGTTGCGCGTGTTCCACAATATCGACCCGGCCGCGCCGCGTGTGTGGCGCGTGGGCGAGCCGTTCGGCGACTTTGCGCAGAAATTCGTGCCCAAGACCCACGGCATGTGGCCGGGGCAGGCGGCGCTGATGAAGCTGCTGCATATCACCAAGCGCCGCCGCTCGGAATACGACCACCGCATGCTGCAGCTGCATGACCTGGCCAAGGCCGACCTGGATTACCAGGCCAACGTGCCGCAGCAGGAATTCCACTTCCCGCCGGGTGCGACCTGGATCGTCTTCAGCGACCAGCTGCTGCACGCGGCCATGCGCGGGCGCGCGATGATGGAGCAGACCATCTACCTGGCGCCGCAGGCGATTTCGGACCACACCCATTCGCCCGAGGCAGTGCTGTCGCGCATGCTCGGGCGGCCGATGCTGGTGTCGTGAGGCGCGGCCTGCGCCGCCCTGCTCCTAACGCAGCAGCAGGCGCAGCATGGTGTCGAAGGTCTTGCCGTAAGGCGGCTTGAGCAGGCCGGCGCCGTTCAGGCTGGCCTGGTGGAATACCGGCTTCACCTTCGAAAAGGTATCGAAGCCCGCCTGCCCGTGATACGCGCCCATGCCGCTGGCGCCGACGCCGCCGAACGGCAGGCCGTCCTGGGCGATATGGAACAGCGTGTCGTTGACGGTGACACCGCCGGCGACGGTCTGCTGCATCACATGGGCGATGGCGCCGCGGTCGCGCTCGAACAGGTACAGCGCCAGCGGCCGCGGGCGCGCGTTGATATAGTCCACCGCGTCGTCGAGGGTGCGGTAGGTCACCACCGGCAAAACCGGCCCGAAGATTTCCTCGCGCATCGCGGTCACGCCGTCGGGCACGTCCAGCAGCAGCACCGGCGGCAGGCGCCGCGCCTGTGCATCCGGCAGCGCCTCCGACAGCGGCACCACGGTCGCACCTTGCGCGGCGGCCTCGTCGACCAGCGCTGCCAGCCGGGCAAAATGCCGCGGGCTGATGATGCTGGTGTAGTCGGGGTTGCGCGCCAGGTCAGGGTAGAGCCGGCCCACGCAGCGGCGCGCCGCGTCCACCAGTTGACCGCGCAAGTCCTCCGGCACCATCACATAATCCGGCGCGATGCAGGTCTGCCCCGCGTTCATCAGCTTGCCCACCAGGATGCGCTCCACCGCGCGCTCCAGGTCGGCGCCGGCGCCGACGATGGCCGGCGACTTGCCGCCCAGCTCCAGCGTCACGGGGGTCAGGTTGGCGGCCGCCGCCCGCATCACATGGTGGCCGACCGCGGTCGAACCCGTGAACAGCAGGTGGTCGAACGGCAGCGCGGTGAAGGCGCTGGCCACGTCGGCATCGCCGTTGATCACCACGATCTCGTCCGGGGCGAAGTGCTGCGGCACCAGTTGCGCGAACAGCGCCGCAAAACGCGGCGTGTATTCCGACAGCTTGACCATGGCGCGATTGCCTGCCGCCAGTGCGCCGGCGAGCGGGCCGACGGTCAGGTACAGCGGATAGTTCCAGGGCACCACGATGCCCACCACGCCGAGCGGCTGCGGCACCAGGCGCGAGCGCCCGGGACGGAACCAGAACCCGGTAGGCGCGCGCCGCACGCGCATCCAGCGCTTGCCGTGGCGCAGCGCATCGTCGATGCCGGCCAGGCTGGGGAACACCTCCAGCAGCGCGGTTTCCTGGCGCGGGCGATTGGTGAAATCGGCGTGGATTGCCGCGGCAATTTCGGCCTGGTTTTCGGTCACCAGGCGTCGCAGGCGTTGCAGGCGATCGGCACGCACGGTCCACGCGGGCAGCTGGTCGCGCCGCGAGGCGGCATGCATCGCACCGAAGACGGACGACAGGTCGGGGACTTCTCGCATGGCTGCGCTCCTGGATTTGCGCGCACATTGGCGCACCATCGCGCAAGATAAGGCAGCGCGACGGCCAAGACAATGGAAGCTTGCTACCAGAAAGCCGATTCAAACGCCCGTCCGGCGCGCTCGCGCGCCTCTCCGTCAAGCCCGTGCCTTTGGTTGCCGCCGCCCCGCTCCGGCCTTGAGCCAGCGCAGCCAGCGCCTACACTGAATCTCACGGCTTGCCATCCGCTGGACGGACAGGGCGCGCGCCGGCGCGGCCCGGCTCACGCATGCGCGCCGCCTGCGGACTCGCGGGGAGACAGATGGAAACCACCTATGACTACGTCATCGTCGGCGCGGGCTCGGCGGGCTGTGCGCTGGCGGGGCGCCTGGCCGACAGCGGCGACGACACCATCGCGCTGATCGAGGCCGGGCACCACGACCACCATGTGCTGGTGCGCACACCCGCCGGGCTGGCCGCGATGCTGCCGCGCGCGGGGGCGCGCAACTACGCCTTTCACACCGTGCCGCAACCGGGCCTGAACGGCCGCCGCGGCTACCAGCCGCGCGGGCGCGGGCTGGGCGGCTGCTCGTCGATCAACGCCATGATCTACACGCGCGGCCGGCCCGCCGACTACGATGCCTGGGCCGACGCCGGCTGCGATGGCTGGTCCTGGGACGACGTGCTGCCGTACTTCCGCCGCGCCGAATGCAACGAGCGCCTGGCGGGCAGCGACGACGATCCGCTGCACGGCGGCAACGGCCCGCTGCATGTCAGCGACCTGCGCACGCCCAACCCGTTCGCCGAGCGCTTTATCGAGGCCGCGCAGCAGGCCGGCTATCCGCGCAACGACGATTTCAACGGCGAAGAACAGGAGGGCATCGGCTGGTACCAGGTCACGCAGCACGCGGGCGAGCGCTGGAACGCCGCGCGCGCCTACCTGCACGGCGGCAACGCGCGCGATCGCGCCTGCAACGGCGGCCGCGCGCGGCTGCGCGTGCTGACCGACACGCAGGCGCTGCGCATCGTCTTCGAAGGTCGCCACGCCGCCGGGGTGCTGGTGCAGCGTGACGGCCGCCAGCAGCTGCTGCGCGCGCGTCGCGACGTGATCGTGTGCGCGGGCACGTTCGGCTCGCCGCAGCTGCTGATGGTCTCCGGGGTCGGACCCGCCGCGCACCTGCGCGAACACGGTATCGACGTAGTTCATGACTTGCCCGGCGTGGGCGCCAACCTGCAGGACCATCTCGACGTGGTGCTGCACAAGCGCACCGCCGTGCCCGAGCTGTTCGGCGTATCGTTCGGCGGGGTTGCCAGGCTGCTGTCCGAAATGCTGCGCTACCGGCGCGAGCGCGCCGGCATGATGTCGAGCAACTTCGCCGAGGCCGGCGGCTTTCTGCGCAGCCACCCGGCGCTGCCCGAGCCCGATCTGCAGCTGCATTTCGTGGTCGGCCTGGCCGATGACCATATGCGCAAGCTAAATCTCGGCCATGGCTATTGCTGCCATGTCTGCCTGCTGCGGCCGCGCAGCCGTGGGGAGGTCCGTCTGGCCGCGGCCGATATCCGGCGCGCGCCGCTGATCGATCCGAAGTATCTGAGCGACGCGCGCGACTTGGACGACCTGGTGGCCGGCGTGCGCATCGTGCGCGGCATCCTGGCACAGCCGCAGCTGTCCTGCTTCGGCGGGCGCGAACTTTATACGGCTGGCCTGCGCGCCGATGGCAGCGACGATGCCGCCGTGCGCGAGCTGATCCGCGAGCGCGCCGACACCATCTACCACCCGGTCGGCACCTGCCGCATGGGCATGGATGCGATGGCGGTGGTCGACCCGCAGCTGCGCGTGCGCGGCGTGGAGGGGTTGCGCGTGGTCGATGCCTCGGTGATGCCCACGCTGATCGGCGGCAACACCAATGCGCCCGCGATCATGATCGGCGAGCGCGCGCACGACCTGATCCGCTATGCGCCGCGGGTGATGCTGCGGGTGCTGGAGTCGATGGAGGCCTAGCCCTCGAAGCCGCGCGACGCCACCCGCCCGAGCGCGCCGGCATCCGCGTCCAGCGTGCCGAACACGCGCCCGTGCTGGCGCCCGAGCCGGCTGGCGACGAACAGCTCGGCGTGCGCGGGTTCGGCATGCGCCAGCATCAGCGCCGCCTGCGCGGTCAGCACCAGGCTTTGGGCAAAGCGGCGCGCATTGGCTTCGAGCTGGTCGGCGTTTTCACGCAGCATGGCCTGCAGCGAGGCCAGTTCCGCGCGCACCGCGGGGTGGCCGCCGGCGCGGCGCGACAGGTCCTGCAGCAGGCGCGCGGCATCGTCCGGATTGCGCTGGAGCGCGCGCAGCACGTCCAGGCACATGATGTTGCCCGAGCCTTCCCAGATCGAATTGACCGGCGCCTCGCGGTACAGCCGCGCCATCGGCCCCTCTTCGACATAGCCGTTGCCGCCCCAGACTTCCATCGCTTCGCCGGTGGCTTCGAGCGTGCGCTTGCACACCCAGAACTTGGCCGCGGGCGTGACCACGCGTTTCCAAGCGGAGGCGAGCGGGTCGGGGTTGTCGCCCTCGGCCTGCGCGAAGGCTTGGCCCAGTTCCATCATCAGCAGCGTGGCGGCTTCGGATTCCAGCGCCAGGTCCGCCAGCACGTTGCGCATCAGCGGCTGGTCGCACAGCAGGCGGCCGAAGGCGCTGCGGTGGCGCGTGTGGTGCAGCGCCTGCACGTAGGCCGCGCGCAGGATCGCGGCGCTGCCGATCACGCAGTCCAGCCGCGTGCTGGTGGCCATCTCGATGATGGTCGGGATGCCGCGGCCTTCCTCGCCGATCAGGATGCCGGTGGCGTCGCGGAACTCGACTTCGCTGCTGGCATTGGAGCGGTTGCCGAGCTTGTCCTTGAGCCGCTGGATCTGCACCGCGTTGCGGCTGCCGTCGTCGCGAAAGCGCGGCACGAAGAAGCACGACAGCGGACCGTCTTCGGCACCCATGCGCGCCACCACCAGATGCGCATCGCACATCGGTGCGGAGAAGAACCACTTGTGCCCGGTCAGCGCGTATTCCGCGCCGCGGCCTTCGCCGCCTGCGCCGTGTAAGGGGCGCGCCACCGTGGTGTTGGCGCGCACGTCGGAGCCGCCTTGCTTCTCGGTCATGCCCATGCCGATCATGATCGCGGTCTTGTCGCGCCAGGGCAGGTCGCGTGCATCATGTTCGGCCGCATAGAGGCGCGGTTCCAGCTCGGTAAACAGCGCGGCTTCCTTGCGCAGCACCGGGATGCTGGCAAAGGTCATGGTGGGCGGGCACAGCGAGCCCGATTCCACCTGCGCCTGCAGGAAGTACCCCGCGGTGCGCGCCGCCCAGGCGCCCGCGCGCGGTTGCGCGAACGGCAGGGCCTGCAGCTGCTGGCCGCGCAGCAGCCCCAGCAGCGCGTGCCAGCCCGGATGGAATTCGACCGTGTCGATGCGCTCGCCGGTGCGGCTGTGGGTGTGCAGCTGCGGCGCATGGCGGTTGGCGTCCGCGGCCCATTGCTGCACTTCCGGCTCGCCCAGGCGCGCGCCGAACTGCCGCAGCGCGTCGGCATGCCAGCCGCCGCCAAGGCGTTCGAGCGCGGCCCGCACGGTGGGATCGCTGTCGAACAGGTTGTAGTGCGCGAGATCCGGCACCTGGTTGAAGACGCGGTGGGTGGCGGCGTCGGTCATGCTGTCTCCTCGAGCGGGGCTAGTCGTTTGCTTGCATGGTAGATCACGCCGCGCGCGCATGAGTGCACGGTCGTCCGCTTTTGGCCCATTTTTGCGGTGCAGCATGCGCGATTCGATACCTTTTTGCACAACTGTGGCACCACCCGCGGCGGCCAACTGGCACTGGCGCCCACCGGTGCTCTGTGCTTAAATTCACCCCGTTGGATGAAACAGGGGTGCCGTGCGGATGGGCCGCGCGGCTGAGAGAGTCCCTTCGAACCCGATCCGGTTAGTACCGGCGTGGGAAGTTTCAGCAAGACCAAGCCTCTTGTCCCCACGGGACTCGCCACCTCGGCCACAAGCCAGGCGGCGCTCACAGGGCTCCTGGTTTCGTCCACCCCGCAAGAGAGAGAGGACGACACCCATGGCCCGTACTGCCCCCGCTGCATCCTTCGAATCGCTCGAAAGCGATCTCGACCAGAAATTCGCCTACCCGGCTTCGAGCAAGACCTACCTGACCGGCAGCCGCCCGGATATCCGCGTGCCGCTGCGCACGATCCTGCAGACTTCCACGCGCACGGAAAAGGGCGACATGCCCAATCCGCCGATCCCGGTCTATGACACTTCGGGCCCGTACAGCGATCCGGACGTGCATATCGACCTGAAGGCCGGCCTGCCGGCGCTGCGCGCCAAGTGGATTGACGAGCGCGGCGATACCGAAGTGCTGCCCGGCCTGTCGTCGGAATACGGCCGCGACCGCGCCAACGACCCGGCCACCGCGCACCTGCGCTTCGCCCAGCTGACCAATCCGCGCCGCGCCAAGGCCGGTGCCAACGTGTCGCAGATGCACTATGCGCGCAAAGGCATCATCACGCCGGAAATGGAATACGTGGCGCTGCGCGAGTCGCTGAACCTGCAGGCGCTGTACGACAAGCCCGAATACAAGGCACTGCTGCGCCAGCATCCGGGCAACGCGCTGGGCGCCGGCCTGCCGCTGCGTCCGGAAGACATCACGCCGGAATTCGTGCGCCAGGAGATCGCCTCGGGCCGCGCCATCATTCCCGCCAACATCAACCACACCGAGCTGGAACCGATGGCGATCGGACGCAATTTCCGCGTCAAGATCAACGGCAACCTCGGCAACTCGGCGGTGACCTCGTCGCTGGCCGAGGAAGTGGAAAAGATGGTGTGGTCGATCCGCTGGGGCGCCGACACCATCATGGACCTGTCCACCGGCAAGCATATCCACGAAACCCGTGAATGGATCCTGCGCAATTCGCCGGTGCCCATTGGCACGGTGCCGATCTACCAGGCCCTGGACAAGACCGGCGGCATCGCCGAGGACCTGACCTGGGAGATGTTCCGCGACACGCTGATCGAGCAGGCCGAGCAGGGCGTGGACTACTTCACCATCCACGCCGGCGTGCTGCTGCGCTACGTGCCGCTGACCGCCGACCGCGTCACCGGCATCGTCTCGCGCGGTGGCTCGATCATGGCCAAGTGGTGCCTGGCGCATCACAAGGAAAACTTCCTGTACACGCACTTCGACGAGATCTGCGAGATCATGAAGGCGTACGACGTGTCGTTCAGCCTCGGCGACGGCCTGCGTCCGGGCTGCATCGCCGACTCCAACGACGAGGCCCAGTTCGGCGAGCTGCGCACGCTGGGCGAGCTCACCGCCAAGGCGTGGAAGCACGATGTGCAGGTGATGATCGAAGGCCCGGGCCACGTGCCGCTGCAGCGCATCCAGGCCAACATGGACGAAGAACTCAAGCATTGCTACGAGGCGCCGTTCTACACGCTGGGACCGCTGGTGACGGACATCGCCCCGGGGTACGACCACATCACCAGCGGCATCGGCGCGGCCAATATCGGCTGGATGGGCACGGCCATGCTGTGCTACGTCACACCCAAGGAGCACCTGGGCCTGCCGGACAAGGAAGACGTGCGTGAGGGCATCATCACCTACAAGATCGCCGCCCACGCCGCGGATCTTGCCAAGGGCTGGCCCGGCGCGCAGCTGCGCGACAACGCGCTGTCGAAGGCGCGCTTCGAGTTCCGCTGGGAAGACCAGTTCAACCTGGGGCTCGACCCGGAACGCGCGCGCTCCTACCACGACGCCACGCTGCCGGCCGAGGGTGCCAAGATCGCCCACTTCTGCTCGATGTGCGGGCCGAAGTTCTGCTCGATGAAGATCACGCAGGAAGTGCGCGACTACGCGGCCTCGCTGCCCAAGGAAGCGCAGCAGGGCATGGAAGAAAAGTCGATCGAGTTCCTGAAGAAGGGCAGCAAGATCTACTCGTAAGGCAGTAGCAGAAAACCTGCCGAAGTCTCGGCAGGACGGGCATGGCCTCGCAAGCCATGCCCGCGCAAGATCCGCCGCCGCGCAGCGCCCCGCGCGGCGGCACCGATAACAAGGAGGCCGGACGCGGCCGCATGGCGCGCCCGGCACAACACCCTCATGACAGCAGTGCAGTCGTTTGACGTCGCCATCCTCGGGGCCGGCCTTGCCGGCCGCCTGGCCGCCTGGTTGCTGGTCCGCAGCGGCGCCCGCGTGGCGCTGGTGGAGCGGGCCGGCCCGGACGGCGCGGGCTCGGCCGCTTACGTGGCCGCGGCCATGCTGGCGCCGCTGGCCGAGTCGGCCATTGCCGAGCGCCGCATCGTCGACCTTGGCATCGCCAGCGTCGACCTGTGGCGCGCCTGGCTGGCCGAGTTGCCGGAGCCGGTCTTCTTCCAGGAAGACGGCACGCTGGTGGTCTGGCATGCGCGCGACCGGGCCGAGATGTCGCTGTTCACCAGCCGCATGCGCGCGGTGGCGCCGCCGGAGCTGGTGGCGCAGCGGCTGCGCGCGCTCGACGGCAAGGGCGTGGGCGAGGTCGAGCCGGCGCTGGCGGGCCGCTTTCCGCAGGGACTGCTGCTGGCCGGCGAAGGCCAGCTCGACAACCGCGGCGCGCTGCGCGCGCTGCTGTCGTGCGCGGTCAGCGAAGGCGTGCATTGCGTGTGGGAGGCGGGCGAGGTCGATGCCGGCTCGCTGCCCCAGCTCGGCATCCACGCCGACGTGGTGCTGGACTGCCGCGGCCTGGGCGCACGCAGCGCGTGGCCGGCGCAGCCGGGCCAGAGCGGGCAGCACGGCCAGCCCGGACTGCGTGGGCTGCGCGGCGAAGTGGTGCGGGTGCATGCGCCCGACGTCAGGCTGCACCGCCCGGTACGCCTGCTGCATCCGCGCTATCCGATCTATATCGCGCCCAAGCCCAACGACCTGTATGTGATCGGCGCCACCGAGCTGGAAAGCGAGGACGATTCGCCGATGAGCGTGCGCTCCGCCTTGGAACTGCTGTCGGCGGCGCATTCGCTGCACCCGGCCTTCGGCGAGGCGCGCGTGCTGGAGCTGAACGTGCAGCGCCGGCCCACGCGGCCGGACCACCTGCCGGCGATCCGCGTCGACCAGCGCGCGCGCGTGGTGCGGGTCAATGGCCTGTACCGCCACGGCTTTCTGATCGCCCCGGCGGTGACCGAGGCCGCCTGCGCGGTGGTGGGCGCGCTGCTCAACGGCGATCCCGCCGCGCATGCCGTGCCTGCCGCGCTGCGCTGGCCCGGTATGATCGAGGCGGTGACGGAAGCGCCGGCGCCCGCCGTTGGCGCGCGCTCCGGCACGCTGCATTAATGCAAGACTGACATGGATATCCTGCTCAACGGCCGACCGCTCGCCCTTGCCGAATCCGCCACGCTGGCGGACGCGGTCAGCGCGGCGCAGATCGCGCCCCCCTTTGCCGCGGCGGTCAACGGCCAGTTCGTGCCGCGCGCCGCGCACGCCAACACCCCTCTTGCGGCCGGCGACCGCATCGACCTCGTGCAACCCGTGACGGGAGGCTGACCCATGACCTTCGAACCTTCCGCAACCCTGCGCGACCCGTTCGTGCTGTATGGCGAGCCGTTCGGCTCGCGCCTGCTGCTCGGCACCGCGCGCTATCCGTCGCCGGCCACGCTGGAAGCGGCCGTGCAGGCCTCGACCCCGGCCATGATCACGGTCGCGCTGCGCCGCCAGGGCGCGGTGGGCGATGGCGAGGGCGGCCAGGCGTTCTGGCAGATGCTCAAGGCGCTGGACGTGCCGGTGCTGCCCAACACCGCCGGCTGCTTCACCGCGCAGGAAGTCATCACCACCGCGATGATGGCACGCGAGGTGTTCGAGACGCCGTGGATCAAGCTCGAGCTGATCGGCGACGACTACACCCTGCAGCCCGACACGCTCAACCTGCCGGCCGTGGCCGAGACCCTGATCAGGGAAGGCTTCAAGGTGCTGCCGTACTGCACCGAGGACCTGGTGCTGTGTCGCCGCCTGCTCGACGTCGGCTGCCAGGCGCTGATGCCGTGGGCCGCGCCGATCGGCACCGGCCGCGGCGCGGTCAACCCGCACGCGATGCGCGTGCTGCGCGAGCGCCTGCCGGATACGCCGCTGATCGTCGATGCCGGCCTGGGCCTGCCGTCGCATGCGGCGCAGGTGCTGGAGTGGGGCTACGACGGCGTGCTACTCAACACCGCGGTGGCGCAGGCCGCCTATCCGGTCGACATGGCGCGCGCCTTCGCCCAGGCCGTGGCCGCGGGCCGCACCGCCTACCTGGCGGGGCCGATGCCCGAGCGCGAAGTCGCGCAGGCCAGCACCCCGGTGGTCGGCATGCCGTTCTGGCACGCCGATGACACGGAGCAGCGCGCATGACCCGCCGCCCCGTGCACGCTCCCAGCGACGGCCCGCTGCGCCAGGCGGTGCTGGAACACTACGGCGACACCTTCGGCGTCGATGACAAGCCGTGGCAGGCCTGGCGCCTGCAAGACGCGCCGGCGCAGCCCGGCGCCCACGACGTGCTGCTGTCAGACGGCGAAGCCGATGCCGACACCATCGCGCGCGTTGCCGCCGCCGGCGCCACGCTGATCGAGACCGACCGCGAAGGCGGCCAGTGGATCGACACCGTGCGCTCGCCGATGGGCACCTGGGTGTTCTCGGTCGCCGCGGATACCGGCCAGCCGCATTCGCCCGCCTTCGTCGCGGTGCTGCTGGCCTGCCTGTCGCTGCATTTCCCGGCCCACGATGCGCTGTGCCTGGCGCGCGCCTGGACCCCGGGCTCGGCCGACTGGCCGTCCGACTTTGCGCGCTTCCCGCACGTGCGCCACGCCGCGCTGGTGGCGCCCGAGGATACCGTCGCGCCGTTCGCGCCATGCCCCGCGCTGGGCCTGTATGTGGTGGTGCCGAGCGCCGACTGGATCGAGCGGCTGGCGCCGCTGAACGTGCCCACGCTGCAGCTGCGCTTCAAGTCCGGCGACGCGGCCGCGGTGCGCGCCGAGATCGCGCGCGCGGCCAGGGCCATGCAGGGCTCGTCGTCGCGCCTGTTTATCAACGACCACTGGCAGGCGGCGCTCGACCATCACGCCGCCCATGGCGCGCACAGTGGCATCTACGGCATCCACCTGGGCCAGGAAGACCTGGACCATGCCGATCTCGATGCGATCCGCGCGTCCGGGTTGCGGCTGGGCGTGTCCACGCACGGTTACGCCGAGATGCTGCGCGTCGCCGCGATCCGCCCCAGCTACCTGGCGCTGGGCGCGATCTTCCCGACCACCACCAAGGTGATGCCGACCCAGCCGCAGGGCATGGGCCGCTTCCGTGCGTATGCGAAGCTGATGCAGCCGGTGATCCCGTCGCTGGTCGGCATCGGCGGCGTCAATGCGTCGAATATGCGCGAAGTGCTGGCGGTGGGCGTCGGCAGCGCCGCCGTGGTGCGCGCCGTCACCGAGGCCGACGACGTGCCGGCCGCGGTGGCCCGCCTCGTCAGCCTGTTCCCTGCCGGCTGAGCGCGCCGTGGCCGCCCCGCGCATACGCCTGGCGGCCATGGATGACCTGCCGCGGCTGCCGGACATCGAGCTGGCCGCCGCCGCGCTGTTCCCGGAAGGCGACCTGCCGGCGCTGCTGCGCCTGGTCAGCACGCCGGAGCCGGCACTGGCCGCGGCGCAGCGCGAAGGGCGCCTGTGGGTGGCCGAGCACGGCGGTGAAATCGCCGGCTTCGCGCTGGCCAGCCGCCATGGCGCCTGCGGCTATCTCGACGAGATGGACGTGCATCCCGACCATGGCCGGCGCGGCATCGGGCGCGCGCTGGTTGGCACCGTGCAGGACTGGGCGCGAGCCGGCGGACTGCGCTCGCTGGGCCTGACCACGTTCGCGCATCTGCGCTGGAATGCGCCGTTCTATGCGTCGATGGGCTTTCGGCAGCTGCAGGACAGCGAGCTATGCCCGTTGCTGTCGCAGGCGCTGGCGGCGCAGCGTGCGGCGGGGCTGCGGCAGCGCGTGGCGATGCGGCAGGTGCTCTGAGGCGACAACCATCGCGTTTCCAAAGATTTGTGCGACATTCGCCCAGCGCCGGGAACCGAGCCAAGACCCGCCGCTATGATGTTGGCCAGCATCCCCGCCAACCCCCCAGCCGTGCCCACCATGTCGATCCAGCTCCCCGCCATCATCCCCGCCGCCCCCGGCACGCCTGAAAAGCCCTATTTCGGCATCGACGTGCCGCTGATGCGCTATTTCGGCCTGCAGCCGGAGCTGATCGAAGAGGGCTACTGCCGCACGCGCCTGCCGGCGCACCCGCAGCTGGTGAACAGCCGCGGCGACGTGCATGGCGGCACGCTGATGGCGACGCTCGACTTCACCCTGAGTGGCGCCGCGCGCTCGCATGCGCCGACCGAAACCGGCGTGATCACCATCGACATGTCGACCCATTTCCTGGCTGCCGCGCGCGGCGAGCTGACGCTGGAAGCGCGCTGCCTGCGCCGCGGCGCGCGCATTGCGTTCTGCGAGGGCGAAGTGAAGGATGCCGACGGCAATGTGGTATGCGTGGCGCGCGCCGCGTTCAAGCTGGTGCCGTTGTCCAGCGGCGGCAACTGAGTGATGCCAGAGCCGCGCGCCGCTCAGCCCAGCGCGCGCGGCGCGAAGGCGTGATTCAGCGGGCCGTTGCCGCCGCCCAGCCGCAAGCCTGCACCGGCGGCAATGGCCTGCGCCACATAGTCCAGCGCGGTCCCGACCGCCGCTTCCAGCGCATCGCCGCGCGCCAGCTGCGACGCGATCGCGGCCGCCAGCGTGCAGCCGGTGCCGTGCAGGTTGCGGGTCTCGACGCGCGGGTGCGTGAACACGCGCACGGTTCCGTCCTTCAGCATCAGCATGTCGTCCAGCCCGCCGGCGCGGCCCGCCGCGCCATCGTCTTCGAGGTGGCCGCCCTTGAGCAGCACGGCCGGGCAACCCAGCGCGATCAGGTCGGCGGCGGCCTGTTCCATGTCGGCGCGGCGCGCGATCCTGCGGCCCAGCAGGTAGGAGGCTTCAGGCAGGTTGGGCGTGACCAGCAGCGCGCGCGGGAACAGCAGCCGCACCATGGCCTGCGTGGTGGCGTCGTCGGACAGCGTCGCGCCCGAGGTCGAGATCATCACCGGGTCCACCACCAGCTTGCGGATGCCGTGCCGGTCTGCCGCCGCGGCCACCGCCTCGACGATGGCGGCGGTGCCCAGCATGCCGGTCTTGGCCGCGTCCACGCCGATATCGCCGGCGACCGCGTCGATCTGCGCGGCCACCATGTCGGCCGGGATCGCATGCACGCCGGTCACGCCCAGCGTGTTCTGCGCGGTGATCGCGGTGATCGCGCTCATGCCGAAGCAGCCCAGTGCGGAAAAGGTCTTCAGGTCGGCCTGGATGCCGGCGCCGCCGCCGGAGTCGGAACCGGCGATGGTCAGGGTACGGGGTGGCGTTGGGATCATCTGTGCGGAAATCAAGGAGGGCCGGTGCGCAAGGCCTCCGGGCACGCTACAATACCGCCACTCCGAGGAGCGTTGCAACGGATGGAGGCCCGCGAAGCACATCGCGCGGCCGGCGGCACAGCCGCCCCTGCCATCCGCCAGGCTCGGACTGTCTTCAACGGCGCTCGCTGATCCGTGGTCCGCACGGAAGCGAGTCGACCTATCCGCGTGCTTCGCATGAGCCCGAGCGCCATGCACGGCCGCTAGACCCCCGTACTCGTCAACTGCGTGCCACTCTTCACCGGGAGTGAAACATGAACGCTGTGACCGACCTGAAGCAGGACTACCTCGTCGCCGACATCAACCTGGCCGGCTGGGGCCGCAAGGAAATCGCCATTGCCGAGACCGAGATGCCCGGCCTGATGGCGATCCGCGACGAGTTCGCCGCCGCGCAGCCGCTCAAGGGCGCGCGCATCGCCGGCTCGCTGCACATGACGATCCAGACCGCCGTGCTGATCGAGACGCTCAAGGCGCTGGGTGCCGACGTGCGCTGGGCCTCGTGCAATATCTTCTCGACGCAGGACCACGCCGCCGCCGCGATCGCCGCGGGCGGCACGCCCGTGTTCGCTTTCAAGGGCGAATCGCTGAAGGAATACTGGGACTTCACGCACCGCATCTTCGACTGGTCTGACGGCGGCACCCCCAACATGATCCTCGACGACGGCGGCGACGCCACGCTGCTGCTGCACCTGGGCGCGCGCGCGGAAAAGGACGCTTCGGTGATCGCCAACCCGGGCAGCGAGGAAGAAACCTTCCTGTTCGCCGCGATCAAGGAAAAGCTGGCCAAGGATTCCAGCTGGTACAGCCGCAACCTGGAAGCCATCCGCGGCGTGACCGAGGAAACCACCACCGGCGTGCACCGCCTGTACCAGATGGCGCAGAAGGGCGAACTGAAATTCCCCGCCATCAACGTCAACGACTCGGTCACCAAGAGCAAGTTCGATAACCTGTATGGTTGCCGCGAATCGCTGGTGGATGGCATCAAGCGTGCCACCGACGTGATGATCGCCGGCAAGATCGCCATCGTGGCCGGCTACGGCGACGTGGGCAAGGGCAGCGCGCAGGCGCTGCGCGCGCTGTCGGCGCAGGTGTGGGTTACCGAGATCGACCCGATCTGCGCGCTGCAGGCCGCGATGGAAGGCTACCGCGTGGTCACCATGGACTACGCCGCCGAGCATGGCGATATCTTCGTCACCTGCACCGGCAACTACCATGTCATCACCCATGAGCACATGGCCAAGATGAAGGACCAGGCCATCGTCTGCAACATCGGCCACTTCGACAACGAGATCGACATCGCCTCGATCGAGAAATACGAGTGGGACGAGATCAAGCCGCAGGTCGACCATGTCAAGTTCCCGGACGGCAAGAAGCTGATCATCCTGGCCAAGGGCCGCCTGGTGAACCTGGGCTGCGCCACCGGCCACCCGTCGTATGTGATGAGCAGCTCGTTCGCCAACCAGACCATCGCGCAGATCGAGCTCTGGCAGGAGCGCGACAGCGGCAAGTACCCCGTCGGCGTCTACACGCTGCCCAAGCACCTGGACGAGAAGGTCGCGCGCCTGCAGCTGCGCAAGCTGAACGCGCAGCTGACCGAGCTGACCGAGCAGCAGGCCGCTTACATCGGCGTGAAGAAGGAAGGCCCGTACAAGGCGGATCACTACCGCTATTGATGCGCGCAGGAAGGTAGGAACTTCCCTCTCCCGCTTGCGGGAGAGGGAAGCAGCCCCGCTATTGAGCCAACCCAAGGAACCGTCATGAGACTACTGGTCGTCTGGATCATCAACGCCGTCGCGCTGTTCGTCTTGCCGTACATCATCCCGTCGATCCACATCAAGAGCTTCGGCTCGGCGATGCTGGCGGCGCTGGTGCTGGGCCTGGTCAATACGCTGATCCGTCCGATCCTGGTGATCCTGACGCTGCCGGTTACGCTGCTGACGCTGGGGTTGTTTATCTTCGTCATCAACGCCCTGCTGTTCCTGTTCGTCGGCAACCTGCTGTCGGGCTTTACCGTCGGCGGCTTCTGGGCGGCCTTGCTGGGCTCGATCCTGTACAGCGTGATCTCGTGGCTGCTGGCCAGCCTGCTGCTGGGCAACCGCGACGACTGACCTTATTCCGCGCGCGGCGGCAACGCGGCGCGCCACCATCATGCAAGACCGCTACTTCAGCTTTGAATTCTTCCCGCCCAAGACGGCGGAGGGCACCGAGAAGCTGCGCAACACGCGCGCGCAGCTGGCACCGCTCAAGCCCAAGTACATCTCGGTGACGTTCGGCGCCGGCGGCACCACGCAGCAGGGCACGCTCGACGCCGTGCTGGAAATCCAGCGCGAAGGCATCGAGGCCGCGCCGCACCTGTCGTGCGTGGGCTCGTCGCGCGAAAGCATCCGCGCGATCCTGCAGCAGTACCGCGACGGCGGCATCCGCCATATCGTCGCGCTGCGCGGCGACATGCCGTCGGGCATGGGCGAGATCGGCGAGTTCCGCTACGCCAACGAACTGGTCGAGTTCATCCGCGCCGAGACCGGCGACTGGTTCAATATCGAAGTCGCGGCGTACCCCGAGTACCACCCGCAGGCCAAGTCGCCGCGCCATGACCTCGACAACTTCGTGCGCAAGGTCAGGGCCGGTGCCGACTCGGCGATCACGCAGTACTTCTACAACGCCGACGCTTACTTCCGCTTTGTCGACGACGTGCGCGCGCTCGGCGTCGAGGTGCCGATCGTGCCGGGCATCATGCCGATCACCAACTACTCGCAGCTGATGCGCTTCTCGGAGATGTGCGGCGCCGAAGTGCCGCGCTGGGTGGCCAAGCGGCTGGAGAGCTTCGGCGACGACCGCGAGTCGATCCGCGCCTTCGGCCTCGACGTGGTCACCGCGCTGTGCGAGCGGCTGCTGGCCGCGGGCGTGCCGGGGCTGCATTTCTATACGCTCAACGCAGCCGGCGCGACCAAGGCGATCTGGCAGCGCCTGAAGCTGTAATCCGGCAATGGCCACGCGCCGCCCCGACCCCTTCATCGAACACCTGCTCGAGCTGATGGGGCCGCTGGCGGCGCGCATCGGCCCGGTCACGGCGAAACGGATGTTCGGCGGCCACGGCCTGTTCTACGACGGGCTGATGTTCGCGCTGGTGTCGGGCGGCACCTGCTACCTGAAGGCGGATGAGGCCACGCGTGCGAAGTTTGAGGCCGAGGGCAGCGAGCCGTTCCGCTACCAGTCCTCCCGGCGCGAAGTCACCATGCGCCACTACCTCAGCCTGCCGCCCGCCGCGCTGGAGTCGCCGGCGGCGATGACGCCGTGGGCCAAGTTGGCGGTGGAGGCGGCGCTGCGGCTCGGGAATGCGGGCTGAGCCGGCACCCATCGCCCGATCGGTGCCATACTCGTCCCATGGTCACCGCCACCTTCCGTTTCTACGAGGAACTGAACGACTTCCTCGCGCCGGACCAGCGCCGGCGCGACCTGTCGTGCGTGTGTGCGCGTGCGGCCACGGTCAAGCACATGATCGAGGCGCTGGGCGTGCCGCATACCGAGGTCGAGCTGATCCTGGTCAACGGCGAATCGAGCGGGTTCGAGCGGCAGCTGCGTGATGGCGACCGGGTCTCGGTCTATCCCAAGTTCGAACGGATCGACGTGTCTGCGCTGCTGCGGGTACGCGAGCAGCCGCTGCGGGTAATGCGCTTTGTCGCCGACGCGCACCTTGGCGGGCTGGCGCATCTGCTGCGCATGACCGGCTTCGACACGCTCTACGACAACCATTTCGAAGACAGCGAGATCGAGCGCATCGCGGTCGACGAGGGCCGCATCGTGCTGACGCGCGACCGCGAACTGCTCAAGCGCCGCGGCATCACGCACGGCTGCTATGTGCGCGCGCTCAAGTCGCGCCAGCAGGTGCGCGAGATCTTCGCGCGGCTGGATCTGGCGCGCAGCGCGCGGCCGTTTTCGCTGTGCCTGGACTGCAATGCGCCGCTGCGCGCGCTGGATCCGGCCGGCGCGGCCGGACGCGTGCCGGACGGCGTGCTGGCGCGCCATCGCAGCTTCGTCACCTGCGACCGCTGCCTGCGGGTGTTCTGGGAAGGCTCGCACTGGCGCTGCATGCGCGCGCTGGTCGACGAGCTGGTGCAGGGCGTCGGGCCCGATCCGGGCTAGAACGCGCCCGACTCCGTCACGATCCAGTCCATGGCGATGTCGTGCGGCTGCGCCTGCAGCGCGATACGGCAGGCGTCGTAGCCGATGCCGATGGCGACCGGCCGCTGCGCCATGGCAGCCAGGGTGCGGTCGTAGAAACCACCGCCGTAGCCCAGGCGGAACTTGTCCGGGCTGAAACCGACACAGGGAATGAGCAGCGCATCCGGCATCGCGGCCTCGGTGCCGTCGGGCACCGGGATGCCGTAGTGGCCGGTGGCCATGGGCGTATCCGGCGTCCACAGGTGGAAATCCAGCGGCGTGCCGGGGCGGCTGACCGAAGGCAGCGCGGCATGGCGGCCGGGCACGGCGGCGAGCCACTGCGCCACCGCGGCGCGCGCGTCGAACTCTTGCTGGATCGGCCAGTAGAAGCCCAGGCAGCGCACCGCCAGGCCCGCCAGCAGTTCGGACAGCGCGGCGGCGATACGGGCATCGGCGGCGGCGCGCGCGGGCAGGGCGCTGCGCTGCGCCAGCAGTTGCGCGCGCAGCGCGCGGCGGTCGGCGGCGGGGGGGGATGTAGTCTCAGGAGTGGAAGACATGGCGTGGGATAATGCCCTCGTCCGAACCAACACGGATGGCGGCGCCGCGGTTCTCGGCACACGGTGCAGGCGCGGGCGCCGCCGTCATCGACAAGGAAGAAGAATGCTGAAGGGAGTATATCTGCAGCGTGCAGGCCGGGCCGCCTGGATCGCGCTTGCATGTGCATTGCTTGTCACGCCCGTCCACGCGCAGAAGCGCCCGCAGGCGGTCACGCGCGCGCCGTCGACGGTGATCCC
The DNA here is from genome assembly GCF_023952475.1 of Cupriavidus sp. WGlv3. Taxonomy (GTDB): domain Bacteria; phylum Pseudomonadota; class Gammaproteobacteria; order Burkholderiales; family Burkholderiaceae; genus Cupriavidus; species Cupriavidus phytorum. The sequence continues at coordinate 27,325 of NZ_JALHRX010000021.1, read as the reverse complement.
CAGCGATCCCGACGAGGCCTTCACCGCGCTGCGCGAAGCCGCGCGCAAGAACGACGTCGAACGCGCCTACGCGATCTCGGCCACGCTGGTGGACTACCCGGTGCCGTCCTATGTCGAGTACTTCCGCATCAAGCCGCAGCTGTTCGACGCCAGCGGCCTGGCCCGCATCGATGCGCCGGACGACCAGGTGCGCGTGTTCCTGCAGCGCTACAAGGGCGACGCGATTGCCGACCGCATGCGCAATGACTGGCTGCTGGTGCTGGGCAAGAAGCGCGACTGGGCCAATTTCGATGTCGAATACCCGCAGTTCGCGCTCAAGGACGATACCCAGGTCGAGTGCTATGCGCTGCTGTCGCGCGCGCTCAAGGGCCAGAACGTGGCCGCCGATGCGCGCAACGTGCTGAGCGACCCCAGGTACTACGGCGAAGGCTGCGTCGACCTGATCGGCTATCTGGTCCAGAGCCAGCAGATCCAGCGCAGCGACCTGGCCTTCCAGGCGCGGCTGGCGCTGGAGCAGAACTACGTCACGCTGGCCGGCAAGATCGCGGCGCTGGTCCCTGACGCGCGCGTGGATGGCGATACCCTTGCCACCATCGTCAAGATGGCGCGCTCCGACCCGTCGCAGGCGGCGGCCTACCTGGCCACGGCCCAGGGCACGCTGTCGCGCGACGAGCAGGGTGCGGCGTGGGGTGTGATCGGCCAGTTCGCGGCCAAGAAGCTGCTGCCCGAGGCGGCCGGCTATTACCGCCGCCAGATGGATCTGGGCGGCAACCAGTGGCTGTCCGACGACACCCAGGAATGGCGCGTGCGCGCCGCGCTGCGCCAGGGCGACTGGAAGCAGGTGCGCCAGGCGGTCGAGCTGATGCGCCCGGAACTGCGCGGCAAGGACCCGGCCTGGATCTACTGGTACGGCCGCGCGCTCAAGGCCGACGGCCGCGACACCGAGGCCCAGCAGAACTTCCAGCAGATTGCCGGGCAGTTCAACTTCTACGGCCAGCTCGCCAGCGAAGAACTGGGCAACCGCATCACGCTGCCGCCGCGCACCACCGTCAGCGACGCCGAGGCCATGGCGATGCGCGCGCGCCCCGGTTTTCAGCGCGCGCAGAAGTTCTACGCCATGAACCTGCGCTTCGAGGGCAACCGCGAGTGGAACTGGGAGCTGCGCAATATGAGCGATCGCGAGCTGCTGGCCGCCGCCGAATATGCGCGCCGCCTCGAGCTGCTCGACCGCACCGTCAACTCGGCCGACCGCACCCGCAACGAGCATGACTTCGCGCTGCGCTTCCTGATGCCGTACCGCGACATCATGCAGCGCGCCACCGACGAGGTTGGCCTCGACATGGCATGGGTGTACGGCCTGATCCGCCAGGAATCGCGCTTCATCATGAATGCGCGCTCGTCGGCGGGGGCGCATGGCCTGATGCAGGTGATGCCGGCCACGGCAAAATACGTGGCGCGCAAGATCGGCATGAGCGACTTTTCGCCGTCGATGATGGGCGATCCCACCATCAACATCCAGCTCGGCACCAACTACCTGAACATGGTGCTGACCGACCTGGACAGCTCCTGGACGCTGGCCTCGGCCGCCTACAACGCCGGCCCGGGCCGGCCCAAGGCCTGGCGCAGCACGCTGGCGCGGCCGGTGGAAGGCGCGATCTTTGCAGAGACCATCCCGTTCAATGAAACGCGCGGCTATGTGAAGAATGTGCTTTCCAACGCTACGTACTATGCTGCATTGATGAGTGGCCGGCCGCAGTCGCTGAAGTCGCGCCTGGGCACGGTCGCGCCGTCGGCGGTGACCACCACCAGCCTGCCCTGAAGTCATCTTTTCCGGTCCGCCTGCCCCGGCATGGGGCAGGCAAGACGGGCCTGCCGGTGTAGCGCCGCAGGCCCGGGCTGGCGCGGGTGCCGCGGCGTGCTTCTTTCCTGGCACGGAGGCAACATGCAGACCAGCAACGTCCTCGTCATCGGTGGCGCCGGCTTCATCGGCAGCCATCTCGTCTCGCGCCTGGCCGGCGCCGCCTCGGCCTCGGGCGCGCCGCTGGAACCCGGCGCCAATCCCGATTCCCCCATCGCCCCGGACCGCATCGTGGTCGGCACGCGCAATGTCGAGCATGCGCAGCACCTGCTGCTGCTGCCGCGCGTCGAGGTGGTGGAGCTGGGCCTGGCCGACAATGCCGCGCTCGACGACGCGATCGGCTCGCTCGGCGTCGACGGCATCGTCGTCAACCTGGTGGGCGTACTGCACGGCGAGCGCGCCGATCCCTACGGCGAGGCCTTTGCCAGCGCGCATGTGGAACTGGTGCGGCAAATTGTGGCGTCATGCCTGTCCACGGGCGTGCGCCGGCTGTTGCATATGAGCGCGCTTGGCGCCGACAGCAATGGACCGTCGATGTACCTGCGCAGCAAGGGCGACGGCGAGCGCATCGTGCGCGCCAGCGGGCTCGACTGGACCATTTTCCGGCCCTCGGTGGTGTTCGGCCCTGACGACCATTTCCTCAACCTGTTCGCTCACATGCAGCAGCTGGCGCCGGTGGTGCCGCTGGCGTGCGCGCATGCGCGCTTCCAGCCGGTGTTCGTGCAGGACGTGGTGCAGGCCTACCTGAACGCCATGGTGAATCCGGCCACCATCGGCCATGGTTATGAGCTGGGCGGGCCGCAGGTCTATACGCTGGAGGAACTGGTGCGCTTTGCCGGGCGCGCCTCGGGCCATCCGCGCCCGGTGATCGCGCTGCCCGATGCGCTGGCGCGGGTGCAGGCCGCGGTCATGGAGCATATGCCGGGCGAGCCGCTGCTGTCGCGCGACAACCTGGATTCGATGCAGCTCGACAATGTGCTGGAGCGCCCGCTGGCGCCGGAGCTGAACCTGAACCCCGTGCATCTGGAGGCGGTGATGACCGACGCGCTGTCCGGGCGCAACCGCGATGCCGCGCTGACCCACATGCGCGCCAGCGTGCACCGCTGAGGCGCCATCTGAGGCCGCGGCCTATGTGACCGGATTTCATATCGGTTGCGAGCGCAATTCACTTTGACGCGGGCGGCCGCGCTGGCAAAATGACTGGTCCGGCGCGCGGCTGCCACGCCGTCCCGCGGGCTGCGGGGCGTGGCTTGCGGCCCGCGTCCGTGCCGTCTCTCCCCTCCGTTTCCTCCCCCAAGGACCTCACGATGAAGCTCGTCATCGGCAACAAGAACTATTCCTCCTGGTCGCTGCGTCCCTGGCTGCTGCTGCGCCAGGCCGGCATTGATTTCGAGGAAGTGCAGGTGCGCCTGTTCACCGGCAGCTTCGCGGCCGAGATCGCCCGCTACTCGCCCGCGGGCAAGGTGCCGGTGCTGGTCGACGGCGACGTCACCGTGTGGGATTCGCTGGCGATCTCCGAATACGTGGCCGAGCGCTTCCCCGACCAGCAGCTGTGGCCGGCCGACCCCGCCGAGCGCGCGGTGGCGCGCGCGATTTGCGCCGAGATGCATTCGGGCTTCGCCAACGTGCGCAACCAGTTGCCGATGAACGTGACCGCGGTGCTGCCCGGGCGCGGCTGGAACGTGGCGGTGCAGCGCGAGGTCGAGCGCATCGCCGCGATCTGGGACGGGCTGCGCAAGCAGCATGCGGCGCGCGGGCCGTTCCTGTTCGGTACCTTCACCGTCGCCGACGCGTTCTATGCGCCGGTGGTGAGCCGCTTCGCCACCTACGGCATCCACTTGCCGGACGACTGCGAAGACGCCAAGGCCTATGCCGACTTCATGCTGGCGCTGCCGGCGATGCAGCAATGGATTGCCGGCGCGCGCGAGGAACGCGACTTCCTCGCCGATGACGAGCCGTACCGGCTGGCCCCGGACCGTGCCGATGCGATAATCGTCACCCACTAGCAATTACGCCGGCACGGGGCCACTGCCCAGTGACCCCGTGCCAGCGCATGAAAAGGCCACAACCATGCAGGTGTACGCCGTGGGCGGCGCGATCCGTGACGAACTGCTGGGCAAGCCCAGCCAGGACCGCGACTACGTGGTCGTCGGCGCGACCCCGGCCGAGATGGAAGCCGCCGGCTATCGCCCGGTCGGCAAGGATTTCCCGGTGTTCCTGCATCCGCGCACGCAGGAGGAGTACGCGCTGGCCCGCACCGAGCGCAAGACCGCGATGGGCTACAAGGGCTTTGCCTTCTACTGCGAGCCCGACGTCACGCTCGAGGACGACCTGGTCCGGCGCGATCTGACCATCAACGCGATGGCGCGCGCGGTGGATGCCGACGGCAACCTGACCGGGCCCGTGATCGATCCGCACGGCGGCCAGCGCGACCTGGCCGCGCGGCTGTTCCGCCATGTCTCCGACGCCTTTGCCGAAGACCCGGTGCGCATCCTGCGGCTGGCGCGCTTTGCCGCGCGCTTCCACGACTTCAACGTCGCCGCCGAGACCATGCGCCTGATGCGCGAGATGGTCGCCGCGGGCGAGGTCGATGCGCTGGTGCCCGAGCGCGTGTGGCAGGAGCTGGCGCGCGGGCTGATGGAAGCGCGGCCGTCGCGCATGTTCGAGGTGCTGCGCGAATGCGGCGCGCTGGCGCGGCTGCTGCCCGAGCTCGAGCGGCTGTGGGGCGTGCCGCAGCGCGCCGACTTCCACCCCGAGGTCGATACCGGCGTGCACGTGATGATGGTGATCGACTGCGCCGTAGCGCTGGGCGCGCCGCTGCCGGTGCGCTTTGCCGCGCTGGTGCATGACCTGGGCAAGGGCACCACGCCCGCGGACGTGCTGCCGCGCCATGTCGGCCACGAGCTGCGCAGCGTCAAGCTGCTGGAGGAGGTCTGCGCGCGCTTGCGCGTGCCCAACGAATGCCGCGACCTCGCGCTGGTGGTGGCGCGCGAGCACGGCAACATCCACCGCTCGCTGGAGTTCAGCGCCGCCGCCGTGGTGCGGCTGCTGGAGCGCTGCGATGCGCTGCGCAAGCCCGCGCGCTTCGCCCAGGCGCTGCAGGCCTGCGAGGCCGACAAGCGCGGGCGCAAGGGTTTCAAGCACGACGCCTACCCGCAGGCCGCGCGCCTGCTGGCGGCGCGCGAGGCCGCGGCGTCGGTCGATGCGGGGGCCATCGCGCGCGCCTGCGCGGACGACGTGGCGCAGATCAAGGACCGGGTCCATGCCGCGCGGGTGGCGGCGGTGGCGCAGCGGCTCGGGGTGCAACCGGACGGCGCGTGAGCCGGCCCGGACAAGCTGCCTAAGACCTACAGCAGCTTGCCGATCACCAGCGCAATCAGCGAGATCAGGATCGTCGACGCGAACGGCAGCACGAACTCGCGCCCGAATACGCGGAAGCGCACGTCGCCGGGCAGCCGGCCCAGCCCGACCTTCTGCAGCCACGGCAGCGCCGCCGACAGGATGATCACGCTCAGGAAGATGGTTAGGGTCCAGCGCAGCATCGCGGCTCCGGTGCCGTTACAGGGCGTGGCAGCGGTCGCCGCGGGCAAAGCCGGCGAGCGGCTCGATGTCTTCCGGTCCGCGGTCGAGCCCGCGCGTGAGCGCGATCACCTTGAACAGTTCGCCCATCTCGGCCTCGGACAGCAGCTTCTGCACCGCATTGGCCTGCGGCAGGAAGGTGCGCGCGTCGGACGGGTCCAGCGTCATCAGCAGCTCGGTGATGCCGGCGTTCATCAGGAAGCGCGCCTGCGAGGCAAAGCCCGCCACGGTCAGCCCTGATTCCGCTGCAGCATGCGCGATGCCGCTGAAATTGACGTGCGCGGTGATGTCCTGCAGGCCTGGGTACAGGAACGGGTCCGGGTGCGCATGATGGCGGTAGTGGCACATCAGCGTGCCGCCGGCGCGCTGCGGGTGGTAGTACTCGCTCGCGGGGAAGCCGTAGTCGATGAAGAAGGCCGCGCCGCGCGCCAGCATGGCGCCGACCGCGCGCGTGAAGCCCTCGGCCTCGGCATGGGTCTCGGTGACGAGGTCGTGGTCGCCGGGGATGGTGCGCAGCGCCGCCGGCACGTCGGCATCGGCCAGCGGCCGGTCCTCGAAACGGAACGCGGGCGCGCCGCCATCGGCCTGGGGCGCGGCGCGCGCCACGCCGCGCTCATGCCAGCCGCCGTCGCGGCGCGCATACAGCTGCACCGGCATCGCATCCAGCACTTCATTGCCGACGATCACGCCTTCAAAGGTGGCCGGCAGCGTATCGAGCCAGGTGACGCGCTCGGCCAGGTGCGGCGCGCGCCGGGCCAGCGTGTCCTGCTGGCGCGCGCGCAGCTCGCCCGACAGTTCGACGATGGCGTAGGTGTCAGGCAACTGGCCTTCCTGTTCCAGCCCCAGCAGCAGGTCCGCCGCCAGCCGGCCGGTGCCGGCGCCGAATTCCAGCAGCCGCGGCATCCCCTGCGCCAGCAGCGGCGCGAACTGGCGCGCCAGCGTGCGGGCGAAGAACGGGCTGAGCTCGGGGGCGGTGATGAAGTCGCTGCCGTCGCGGGCATCGCGCCCGAACTTGGCCGAACCGCCGCTGTAATAGCCCAGGCCGGGCGCGTACAGCGCCAGCGCCATGTAGCGGTCGAAGCCGATCCAGCCGCCGGCCGCATCGATCGATTCGCCAATACGGGCCGTAAGGGTATCGGAAGCGGCCTGCGCGTCGGCGGGGGGAAGGGGTAAACTAGCGGCTTTCTGCATCCTGCGATTGTAGCAATGCCCGCATCCGATACCTCCGCCAGCCAACCCGCTGGCCAGCCCGCCGCCCGCGGCGTGGCCCTCGTGACCGGCGGCGCGCGCCGCCTGGGCCGCGCCATCGCGCTGGAACTGGCGGCGCAGGGCTGGGACGTGGCCGTGCACTGCCATCGCTCGGTCGACGAGGCCGAAGCGCTGGCGACGCAGATCCGCACGCTCGGCCGCCGCGCCGCGGTGCTGCGCGCCGACCTCGCCGACGAGGCCGCCACCAGCCGGCTGGTGGCCGACTGCACCGCCGCGCTGGGCGTGCCGACCTGCCTGGTCAACAACGCCTCGCTGTTCCAGTACGACGTCGCCACCAGCTTCTCGTATGCGTCGCTGGATACGCATATGCGCACCAACGTGGCCGCGCCGCTGCTGCTGGCGCGCGAACTGCACAAGGCGCTGGCCGCGGCCGCGGGCCCGGATGGCGCCAGCAAGGCCACCGAGAAGTCGGTCGAACCTCGCGGCGTGGTCATCAACCTGCTCGACCAGAAGCTCGACAACCTGAACCCGGATTTCCTGTCGTACACGCTCTCCAAGGCCGCGCTGCAGACCGCCACGGTGCAGCTGGCGCAGGCGCTGGCGCCGCGCCTGCGCGTGGTGGGGGTGGCCCCGGGCATCACGCTGGTGTCGGGCGAGCAGTCGGAGCAGAGCTTCCGCCGCGCGCATCGCGTGACGCCGCTGGGCCAGTCGTCCACGCCCGAGGACATCGCCCAGGCGGTGGCCTACCTGGCGCAGGCGCGCGCCGTGACCGGCACCACGCTGTACGTAGACGGCGGCCAGCACCTGATGCCGCTGGCGCGCGACGTGATGTTCCTGACCGAATGACCTGCATCATCGGCCGCGCCTGACCGGCGCGGCACCCCCGCCTTACACTGTCCTTTTCGTTTCCCGCCCATGACCATGCTCGCCGCCCTTTCCCACCCCAGCCTGCAGGACTGCCGACGCATGTTCCTGCGCAACTACGAAGTACAGATCAATATCGGCGTGCACGAATTCGAGAAGAAGGGCGAGCAGCGCGTGCTGATCAATATCGACCTGTTCGTGCCGCTGGAGGAATGCACGCCGCAGGCCGACAAGCTCGACGAAGTGGTCGACTACGACTTCATGCGCAACACCGTCGCCGCGCGCATGGCGCAGGGCCACGTGCACCTGCAGGAAACGCTGTGCGACGACGTCGCGCGCGCCATGCTGAAGCATCCCAAGGTGCGCGCGGTGCGCGTGTCGACCGAGAAGCCCGATGTGTACCCGGATTGCGATTCGGTCGGGGTCGAGGTGTTCCATATCAAGCAGGCCTGAGCGGTCCTGCCGACGCCCGCTGCAGCGCGCGGGCGCCTAAAGTAAAATGTTGCCCCTTCGCGCCGCGCCGGCCATTCCATCCGGCGGGCGCCACGCAACAGGATGCTCCATGAGCCACTCGAACAACTTCTATCGCCTCGAGACGAGGCTGCAATCGCAAACCGGCAAGGCCATCGGCGACTTCGGCATGATCGAGGACGGCGACACCGTGCTGGTCTGCATGAGTGGCGGCAAGGACTCGTACACCATGCTGTCGGTCCTGATGGCGCTGCAGAAGCGCGCGCCGATCAAGTTCAAGCTGATCGCGATGAACCTGGACCAGAAGCAGCCCGGCTTCCCGGAACACATCCTGCCCGAATACCTGAAGTCGGTCGGCGTGGAATATGTGATCGTCGAGGCGGACACCTACTCGATCGTCAAGGAGAAGGTGCCCGAGGGCAAGACCACCTGTTCGCTGTGCTCGCGCCTGCGCCGCGGCGTGATCTACCGCACTGCCAAGGAGCTGGGCGCCAACAAGATCGCGCTCGGCCATCACCGCGACGACATCGTCAACACCTTCTTCCTGAACATGTTCTTCGGCGGCAAGATGAAGGCGATGCCGCCCAAGCTGGCCACCGACGACGGCGCGCATATCGTGATCCGCCCGCTGGCGTATTGCTCGGAAAAGGACATCGCGTCGTACGCGCGCGCGATGGAATTCCCCATCATCCCGTGCAACCTGTGCGGCTCGCAGGAAAACCTGCAGCGCAAGAAGGTCAGCGAGATGCTGCAGGAGTGGGAGCGGCACAATCCGGGCCGTATCGACAACATCTTCGCGGCGCTGCGCAACGTGGTCCCGTCGCACCTGGCGGATACCGAGCTGTTCCCGTTCACCGGGCTGGCGACCGGCCTGGCCAAGGTCGACGAGGCCTCGCTGTTCGGTGAAACCACGTTCCAGCAACAGCCGCTGACGTTTGCCGGCAGCCTGGACCAAAACCGCATGGAGTTCGTGCGCTTCGAGCGCCCGCCCGCGGCGGAGCCGGCCGGCACGCAGTAAGTCCGGCGGCACCCGGATGGCAGAACGCCCGCTTGCGCGGGCGTTTTTTTGCCTCGGGGCGGGGCGGCTTCAGCTCGCCGCCGCCGACTGCACCGGTGGTTTCTCCTTCTCGCGCATCAGCGCATGCGTATCGTCGATCCACTTCTGGAAGCGATCTTGCGCGTGCGCCTTCTGTTGCGGCGTGGTCAGGTTGGCGATCGCCACCGTGAGCGCGATGCCGGCGCTGTTGCCGGCTTCGTGGCTGGCGGCGTGCCGGGCGGGCGGGTTCTGCCAGTATTCGCGGAAGCGGCGCAGCAGGTCGATCACCTGCGCCTTGGGCGGCTGCGTGGCCTGCACGAAGCGCACCATCTTGATCCATTCTTGCTGGCGCGCGACGCGCTCGGCATAGCGCGCCTCGGCGTTCTGCACCACCGGACCGACCTTGACGCGGATCTCCTTTTCCTGCTCGGGGGAGAAGCCGCCGTAGACCAGGCGCGCGTACTCCATCACCTTGTCGAAGCGCGCTTCCTCGCGCTCGGCCGGGTCCGCGTTGAGGAATTTCTTGCGGTATTTGGCGTTGCCCTCGGCAAACTTCTTTTCCATGCGCGCAATCTGGTCGGGCGTCAGCGTCAGCAGCAGGTCGGCCATGTCGGGCATGGCCTGTTCGAAGGAGCGGCGCGCCAGTTCCTGCGAGGCGTCCTGGAAGTGCGCGACCTTCGCCGGCGTGACCGGCTGGCGCACGTCGGCCTTGGCCTCCTGCAGCAGGCTGGCGATTTCGGGCAGCTGGGCCTTGCGGTGCCAGGCAAAGAAGCGCGCGATGGCCTCGCGCGTGAGCGGCTCCTGGGCCGCGCTGACGTCGACATAATTGTCGATCCACCAGTACGCCAGGCGGTCGCCCTGCTGGTAACCGAGCTTCATGGCGCTGCACGCGCACAGGGCCGCGGCGCCCAGAATCACCAAAATGCGGCGGGCCCAGCAATTGTGAAAATCGGAAACCTCGGTCGGTTGGGCAGAAAGCGCCATGTTAAAATCGCCGCGCATTGGAACCGGGCTCGCTCGCTGCCCGCCAGCCAAGTCGTGGCAAGGGTTTGCGGGAAGATGCGCAGGCCTGGCGGCAGGCTTTTGCCAGCCCCGGCGGCGCCCCTTGCCAAACACCGGGCCCAATATCCGGCCGGCGTTTTCCAGAATATTTTCGGACACACTCACTTAGGGATCTCCTTGTGAATATCGTCATTCTCGCCGCGGGCATGGGCAAGCGGATGTATTCCGATTTGCCCAAGGTCCTGCACCCGGTAGCCGGGCGACCCATGCTCGCGCACGTCCTGGATACGGCCCGTGCGCTGTCGCCGTCGCGGCTGGTGGTCGTGGTCGGCCACGGCGCCGCGCGCGTGCGCGAGGCGGTGGCCGCTGACGATGTCGCCTTCGCCGAGCAGGCCCAGCAACTGGGCACGGGCCATGCGGTGATGCAGGCACTTCCATTGTTGGACGACAACCAGCCTACGTTGGTTCTCTACGGTGACGTGCCGCTCACCAGCGCGGCGACGCTGCAGGCACTGGTGGCCGAGGCCGGCGCGCAGCGCTTTGGCGTGCTCACCGTGGAAATGCCCGATCCGACCGGCTATGGCCGCATCGTGCGCGACGCGGCGGGCAGCATCGTCCGCATCGTCGAGCAAAAGGACGCGAGCGAAGCCGAGAAGGCTATCCGCGAAATCAACACCGGCATCATCGTGTGCCCGACCGGCCACCTGCGCAAGTGGCTGTCGACGCTGCGCAACGACAATGCCCAGGGCGAGTACTACCTGACCGACACGGTCGAGCGCGCTGTCGCCGACGGCGTCGAGACGGTCTCGTCCCAGCCCGCCGCGGTGTGGGAAACGCTGGGTGTCAACAGCAAGCTGCAGCTGGCCGAGGTCGAGCGCATCCACCAGGGCAACCAGGCCCGGCGCCTGCTCGAGGCCGGCGTGACGCTGCTGGACCCGGCCCGCATCGACGTGCGCGGCGAGCTCACCTGCGGGCGCGATGTCACCATCGACATCGGCTGCGTGTTCGAGGGGCGCGTGCACCTCGAAGACGGCGTGCGCATCGGCGCCCATTGCGTGATCCGCAACAGCACCGTCGGCGCCGGCGCGCAACTGCATCCGTTCTGCCATATCGACGAGGCCAGGATCGGGCCCGCGGGCCGCATCGGGCCGTACGCGCGCCTGCGCCCCGGCACCGAGCTGGGCGAGGATGTGCATATCGGCAACTTCGTCGAGGTCAAGAATGCACAGGTGGCAGCACACAGCAAGGCCAACCACCTGGCTTATGTGGGCGACGCCACGGTGGGCTCGCGCGTCAATATTGGCGCGGGTACCATCACCTGCAACTATGACGGGGTGAACAAGCACCGCACCGTGATCGAGGACGATGTCTTCATCGGCTCCGATACGCAGCTGGTGGCGCCGGTGACGGTGCGCCGCGGCGCCACGCTGGGCGCCGGCACCACGCTCACCAAGGAGGCCCCGGCCGACAAGCTGACGCTGTCGCGGGCCAAGCAGCTGACCATCGACGCCTGGCAGCGTCCGGTCAAGCCGCCGAAGCAGTAGGCACCAGGGGCCGCCCCGGGCGGCCCGGGCACGCGCCGCCTGCACCAGGCGGCGCCACAGGATTCATACCGGCGTCAGCCTCAGGGCAGGCGCCAGCAAACGGGGGTTCAGCATGTGTGGCATCGTCGGCGCGGTTTCCACGCGCAACATCGTTCCGGTCCTGATCGAAGGGCTGCGCCGCCTGGAGTATCGCGGCTATGACTCGTGCGGCGTCGCCGTCGTGCGCGACGATGCGGTCGAGCGCGCGCGCACCGTGTCGCGCGTCGCCGACCTCGACGCGCAGACGCAGGCGTCCGGCCTGTCCGGCTTCACCGGCGTGGCGCATACGCGCTGGGCCACGCATGGCAAGCCCGACACCGTCAACGCCCACCCGCACCTGTCGGGCGAGACCATCGCGCTGGTGCACAACGGCATCATCGAGAACTACGAGCCGCTGCGAGAAGAGCTGCGCGCGGTCGGCTACGGCTTCGAGTCGCAGACCGATACCGAGGTGGTCGCCCACCTGATCCACCAGGCCTACAGCTATCCCAGCAGCGCCACCCGCGGCGACCTGTTCGCCTCGGTGCGCGCGGTCACCAAGCGCCTGCACGGCGCCTACGCCATCGCGGTGTTCGCCAAGGACCAGCCTGGCCGCGTGGTCGGCGCGCGCGCCGGCTCGCCGCTGGTGGTGGCGCTGGGCGAAAACGAGTCCTTCCTGGCGTCCGACGCGCTGGCCGTGGCCGGCACCGCCAACCGCATCATCTACCTGGAAGAGGGCGATGTGGTCGAGATCACGCTGGACGGCGTGACCATCCACGACGTCGATGACCACCCGGTCGAGCGCGAAGCGCGCCTGGTCGAAGCCCATGCCGCCTCGGTCGACCTGGGCCCGTACCGCCACTTCATGCAGAAGGAAATCTTCGAGCAGCCGCGCGCGCTGGGCGACACGCTCGAAGGTGTCGAAGGCCTGTCGCCGGATTTGTTCGGCGACAACGCGGCAGAGGTCTTCGCCGGCATCGATAGCGTGCTGATCCTGGCCTGCGGCACCAGCTACTATTCCGGCTGCACCGCCAAGTACTGGCTCGAAAGCATCGCCAGGATCCCGACCCAGGTCGAGGTCGCCAGCGAATACCGCTACCGCGACACCGTGCCCAACCCGCGCGCGCTGGTGGTGGTGATCTCGCAATCGGGCGAAACCGCCGACACCATGGCCGCGCTGCGCCATGCCCGCGCGCTGGGCCACGTCCATACGCTGGCGGTCTGCAACGTCGCCACCAGCGCCATGGTGCGCGAGACCGAACTGCGCTTCCTGACCCGCGCCGGCACCGAGATCGGCGTGGCTTCGACCAAGGCCTTCACCACGCAGCTGGCAGCGCTTTACATGCTGACGCTGTCGCTGGCCAAGACCCGCGGCCTGCTCACCGAAGAGGCCGAGGCCCAGGCCCTGACCAACCTGCGCCACTTGCCGGCCGCGCTGCACGGCGTGCTGGCGCTGGAGCCGCAGATCATCGCCTGGTCCGAAGACTTCGCTCGCCGCGAGAACGCACTGTTCCTCGGCCGCGGCCTGCATTACCCGATCGCGATGGAGGGGGCGCTCAAGCTCAAGGAAATCTCGTATATCCACGCCGAGGCCTATCCGGCGGGCGAGCTCAAGCACGGCCCGCTGGCGCTGGTCACCGAAGCCATGCCGGTGGTCACCGTCGCGCCCAACGACGCGCTGCTGGAGAAGCTCAAGTCCAACATCCAGGAAGTGCGCGCCCGCGGCGGCCGCCTGTACGTGTTTGCCGACAGCGATACGCAGATCCAGTCGTCCGACGGCATCCAGGTGATCCGCATGCCCGAGCACTACGGCGACCTCTCGCCGATCCTGCACGTGGTGCCGCTGCAGCTGCTGGCGTACCACACGGCGTGCGCGCGCGGCACCGACGTGGACAAGCCGCGCAACCTGGCGAAGTCGGTGACGGTGGAGTAAGGCGAGCGAAGCCGGCGCGACGCCGGCTGCCATCTGCCAGTTGCGAAGAGGCCCTGCGGGGCCTCTTTTCCATTGTGGCCTGGACTTGACTGGCGCTACGCCACCGACAGCAGGAACGCCCGCGCCATTTCCTGGTCCAGCCGGCGGTCTGACAGCGCGTAGATGCTTTCGCGGTTGATCAGCGCATACAGCAGCGTGCCGGCCAGCGCCTGGTGGGCGAAGCGGATGCGCAGTTCCAGCTCGGGCGACGGGCCGGCCGGGTGCAGCCGCGCCAGGCGCGAGGCCAGGTCGACGATGTACTGGCGATTGAGCTGCCGGATCGGGTCTTCGCCCGTGGTGGCGCGCACCACCAGCGAGGCGCGCAGCACGCCTTCATTGCGGCACGCCCAGATGCGGCTGTCGCGCGCCATGGTGCGCACCGCGTCCTCCAGCGACGTCGGTGCGTTATCGAGCTGTGCCAGGCGCGCCGCCATGGCGTTGCGCAGCTTAGCCAGCGCCAGCGCCTGCAGGGCCTTGAAATAGCTGTCCTTGCCGTCGAAGCGGCTGTAGAACGCGCCGGTGGTGACGCCGGCGCGGGCACAGATCTCCTGGATGGGCACCTGTTCCAGCGTGCGTTCGCGCAGCAGCCGGCGGCCGGCCTCGAGCAGCCGGTGGGTGGTGCGCAGCCCGCTGGAATAGCGCGGCGCGGCATAGCCGGCGTGGCCTTCCAGCGCGATCAGTTTTTCTTTCATGACGACCCCGATCGGTTGCGGAAGTGATTCCGCGTGCCCCTGTTTGTCCGTGTTTTTACTGATGTCATGAACTGTATCAGGCCACCATACTCGGCAAAAACATAATCAAGATTACTAATTCTGCGGTGCCGCGACCATGCGGGACTGCCCGGAGACCGATGCACCTATCCACGCCCCTCCACGCGGAAGCCGGCTTGCTGGCCGGCCTGCGCCGCGTCGTACGCCGCGAGTTGCCCGGCTTCGATGCCGAGGCCGGCATCACCGATCTGCGCCGCCTGTCCGGTGGCGCCAGCCAGGAGACGTGGTCGTTCACGCTGGCCGGGTCGCACGGGCCCGTTCCGATGATCCTGCGGCGCGATCCCGGCGCGGCGGCGCGGCCCGCGGCGACGGTGTCGGCGCTACAGGCAGGCATGGCGGCCGAGGCCGCGCTGCTGCGACTGGCCGGCGCGGCCGGGGTGCCGGTGCCGGTGGTGCGGGCGATGCTGGCGCCGCAGGACGGCATCGGCGCCGGCTTCGTGATGGACCGCATCGAAGGCGAGACGCTGGGCGGGCGCATCGTGCGCGAGCCGCGGCTGGCGCGGGCGCGCGAACGGCTGGCCTACCAGTGCGGGCAGGCCCTCGCCGCGATCCACGGCATCGACCGCGCCGCGCTGCCGCCGCTGCGCGAGAGCTGCGCCGCCGACGAAGTCGAGGGCTACCTGCGGCGCTATCGGGCGGCGGGCGAGCAGCGCCCGGTATTCGAGCTGGCCTTCCGCTGGCTGCGGCGCCATGCGCCGGCACCGGGGCGCGCCACGCTGGTCCATGGCGATTTCCGCAACGGCAACCTGATGGTCGACGAGACGGGCCTGCGCGCGGTGCTGGACTGGGAGCTGGCGCATGTGGGCGATCCGATGACCGACCTGGGCTGGCTGTGCGTGAATTCCTGGCGCTTCGGCCGCTCCGAGCTGCCGGTGGGCGGCTTCGGTACGCGCGCGCAGCTGTTTGCCGGCTATGCCGACGCGGGCGGCACGGTCGATGCCGGGCGCGTTCGCTTCTGGGAGATCTTTGGCGTGCTCAAGTGGGGCGTGGCCTGCCAGACCATGTCGCGCGCGCTGGACGGCGGCGGGCCGCGCAGCGTGGAACGCGCCGCGATCGGCCGGCGCAGTTCCGAAACCGAGATCGACCTGCTCGACCTGTTGCTGCCGCGCGAGCCTGCGTCGGCCGGCCCGGCCCCGGAGACTGAACATGCAAGACACCCCCCACGCCGCTGAACTGATCGACGCGGTGACCGCCTTCCTGCGTGACACCGTGATCCCAGGCTTGAGCGGCCGCGCGGCCTTCGATGCGCGCGTGGCCGCCAATGTGCTCGACATCGTCGCGCGCGAACTGCGCCTCGCGCCCGCGGCGCAGGCCGCGGAGCACGAGCGCCTGCGCGCGCTGCTGGGCGCCGACGGCACGCTCGCCGAACTGAACCGGCGCCTGTGCGAGGGCATCGCCAGCGGGCGCCTCGATGCCGCCACGCCCGGGCTTGCCGACCACCTGTGGGCGGTCACGCTGGCCAAGCTTGCCGTCGACCAGCCCGGGTACAGCAGCTATCGCCAGATTGTGGATCCTGAGGAGACGCTTCCATGAATTTCCAGCTGCCGGCCGAGCTGACGGCCTACCTGGCCGAGCTCGATGCCTTTATCGAGGCCGAGATCGCACCACTGCAGGCCGAGAGCGACAACCAGCGCTTCTTCGACCACCGCCGCGAATGGGCCCGCACCGACTTCGACAACCAGGGCCTGCCGCGCCCCGAATGGGAGGCGCTGCTGGCCGAAGCGCGCCGCCGCGCCGACCGCGCCGGGCACCTGCGCTTCGCGCTGCCTGCCGAGTACGGTGGCCGCGATGGCGGCAACCTGTGGATGGCCGTGATCCGTGAACACCTGGCGGCCAGGGGGCTGGGTTTGCACAACGACCTGCAGAACGAGCATTCGATCGTCGGCAACAAGCCTTTCGTGCTGGTGCTGCGCGATTTCGGCAGCGACGCGCAACGCGCCACGCTGATCCCGGGCATGCTGGACGAGACCGTCAAGCTGAGCTTCGGCCTGACCGAGCCAGAGCACGGTTCCGACGCTACCCACATGGCCACGCGCGCGCGCCCGGAGGCGCGCGGCGGGCGCGGCGGCTGGCGCATCGACGGCGAGAAGATGTGGACCACCGGCCTGCATACCGCCACGCACGTGGTGCTGTTCGCGCGCACCAGCGGCGAGGACGGCGATGCCCGGGGCATCACCGCGTTCCTGGTGCCGGCGCACAGCGCAGGCGTGCGCGTGGAAGAGTACCTGTGGACCTTCAACATGCCCACCGACCACCCGCGTGTGAGTTTCAGCGGGGTCTGGGTGCCGGACGACGCCGTGCTCGGGCAACCCGGCGCCGGTCTCGCCATTGCCCAGCATTTCGTGCACGAGAACCGCATCCGCCAGGCCGCCGCCAGCCTGGGCGCGGCCGACTACTGCATCCGCGAGAGCGTGAAGTACGCGCGCCAGCGCAAGCCCTTCGGGCAAGAGCTGGCGCGCAACCAGGGCATCCAGTTCCCGCTGGTGGAACTGGCCACGCGCGCCGAGATGCTGCGCGCCTTTATCCGCCAGACCGCCTGGCAAATGGACCAGATGCCCAAGCGCGAGGTGGAGAAACGCCTGTCGGACAAGGTCTCGATGTGCAACTACACCGCCAACCGCCTGTGCTGCGAGGCCGCCGACACCGCGATGCAGGTGCACGGCGGGCTCGGCTATTCGCGCCACAAGCCGTTCGAGCATATCTACCGTCACCACCGCCGTTACCGCATCACCGAGGGCTCGGACGAGATCCAGATGCGCAAGGTCGGCGCCTACCTGTTCGGCTATATCGGCGGCGACGGGCGCAACGGCGTCGGCACGGCGCATCAATGAATGAACCTCGATGCCTGCAGCGGCGGGCATCCCCTTACTTCCGGGAGGCACGCATGAATCCAACCTACCAGCCGCGCCGCGCGTGGCTGACCGCAGTGCTGTTGTTCTTCTTCCTGGTGGTCAACGCCATGGACAAGATGGTGGTGGGCCTGCTGGCCGCGCCGATGATGGCGGAGCTGGGGCTGACGCCGGCGCAGTTCGGCCTGGTCGGCAGCAGCTTCTTCTGGCTGTTTGCGGTGTCCGGCGTGCTGGGCGGCTTCCTCGCCAACCGCACGCCGACCTCGCGGCTGCTGATCCTGATGGCGCTGGCGTGGTCGCTGTGCCAGATCCCGATCGCGCTGTCGTCGAGCCTGGCGGTGCTGATCGTGTCGCGCGTGCTGCTGGGCTTCATGGAAGGGCCGGCCGCGCCGGTGGCGATCCACGCCTGCTACAAGTGGTTTCCGAACAACCGGCGCAACCTGCCGGTGGCGGTGCTGACGCAGGGAGCGGGCATCGGCATCGTGCTGGCCGGGCTGCTGATCCCTGCGGTGGCGGCGCACTGGGGCTGGCGCACCAACTTTTACCTGCTGGCGGTGCTGGGCGTGGTGTGGGCGGTGGTCTGGATCGCGCTCGGGCGCGAAGGCACGCTCGACGAACGCCCGGCCGGCCATGGTGCCGCGGGCGCCGCGGGCCCCGGCGCGCCGCAGCGGCTGCCGTATCGCGTGCTGCTGAGCGATCCCACCGTGCTCGGCTGCTTTGCCCTGCGGCTGGCGGCGTACTGGGGCCTGGCGCTGTGCCTGACCTGGATCCCGGCCTACCTGCAAAGCGGGCTGGGCTTCGACCATGCCGTCAGCGGCAAGCTGTTCGCGCTGATCGTCGGCACCAACCTGCCGCTGACGATCGCGATCGCGTGGTTCTCGGAACGCCTGCTGGCGCGCGGGGTGTCGTCGCGGGTGGCGCGCGGCCGGGTCTCGGCCGGCATGCTGCTGCTGGCGGGCGGCTTCTTCCTGTTGCTGCAATGGCCGGACACCACGCCGGCCATGCGCGTGGGGCTGCTGGTGCTGGCATGCGTGTGCGCGCCGGCGATTTATTCGCTCGGCCCGGCGATGCTGGCCGAAGTGGTGCCGGCCGGGCAGCGCGGCGCAGTGCTGGCGATCGATGCCTCGGTGTCGTCGGTGGCCGGTGTGCTGGCGCCGCTGGTGACGGGCGTGCTGGTGCAGAACGTGCCCGGCGCGCGCGGCTTTGAGCTGGGGCTGGCGCTGTGCGGCGCAATCATGGTGGTGGCGGCGCTGGCCGGGCTGTGCGTGGTCAACCCGGAGCGCTCGCGCCAGCGCCTGGCCGCGCGGCTGCCGACGGATGTCCAGGCCGGACAGCCCGCGGTGGCTGCGGGCTGAACGCCTCGCATCGCGCCGGGTCTACGGCGCCGGCCCGGCATCGGCGCCGGTCTGCGCCACCGCTTCATGCACCAGCGCCGCGAACACGCGCATGGCCGGCGACGGGGTGCGTCCGGCCAGCGTGACGATGCCATATTGCGCCTTCAGCGCGGTGGGTGGGTGCATCGGCAGGGCCACGGCCAGGCGCTGCGCGCACGCCTCGGCCATCATCGCCACCGGCACCAGCGCCACGGCATCGACGGCCAGCAGCAGCGCGCGCAGCGCATGCATGTCGTTGCAGGTGACGCTCATCAGCCCGGGCTCGTCCTCCGGCAGCGGGCCGCCGCCGCCGCTGGCCTCGTGCAGTGCCTGGCGGAAGTAGCGCACGATATGCGGCGGCAACCGGGTCCCGGCCACCGGGTAGCCACGCAGGTCGGCCAGCGTGACCCGGCGCTGCCGGGTCAGCGGATGGCCGCTGCGCACGAAGAATGCCGTTTCCAGTGCCGGCAGCCGGTCGATCTGCAGGTGTGCCAGTTCCGCCAGGCTGCGGCTTTCGCCGACAAAGATGTCGAGCTGCTCGGCTTCGAGCGAGCGCCGCATCGCGGGCGTGTCGGCGGTCTCGAGGTCGATGCGCAGCCGCGGATAGCGGCGCACCAGCGCCTCCAGCACCGGGTCCAGCAGGAACGAGGCCGCAAACGGCCCGAAGCCGGCGCGGATCGTGCCGACTTCCACGTCCTCCAGCAATTTCAGGTCGCGCCGCAGTTCGCGCTGCTCGCGCAGCATGCGGCGCGCGCGCGCCAGCGCCAGCATGCCGGCGGCGGTTGGGCGCACCTTGCCGTAGCTGCGGTCGATCAGCGTGCCCAGATCGGATTCCAGCGCCTGGATGCTGCGCGTCAGCGCCGGCTGCGACAGGTGCAGCGCGGCAGCGGCGCGCGCGAAGCTACCTTGCTCGACCAGCGTGACGAAGTGATGCAGTTGCCTCAAGCCCATGAATTAATCATTTATGCATCAAAAACTGAAAAATATTGCATTGGACGTAAGTTCTCAAGCCCACTAAGGTTGCCCTCCAAAACCAAAACCTATCTGGAGACAACATGAACCGACGCGCATGGCTGACGCTGGCCACCGGCGGCCTCGTCGCCGGGCTTTCGCTCGGTATGGCCTTGCCGGCCGCGGCCCAGGCCTATCCCGCCAAGCCCATCCGCATTGTCGTGCCCTATGTGGCCGGCGGCGGCACCGACACCATTGCCCGCGCCATGGGCGAAAAGCTCAGCAAGCGGCTCGGCCAGCCGGTGGTGGTCGACAACAAGGCCGGCGCATCCGGCATCATCGGCACCGATGCCGTAGCCAAGGCCGCGCCCGATGGCTACACGCTGCTGATGACGCTGACGCAGTCGGTGCTGACCAACCAGTTCCTGTTCCAGAAGCTGCCCTACGATCCGCGCAAGGACCTGACCATGATCAGTGTGCTGGCCGACGCGCAGCTGGTGCTGGTGACCCATCCGTCGGTGCCGGCGCGCACCGTGCGCGAGCTGGGCGACTACGCGCGCAGCCGGCCGGGCAAGCTGAGCTATGCCTCGTGGGGCGTGGGTTCGCTGTCGCATCTGAGCGGCGCCTACTACAGCAAGCTGGTGCACGGCCAGGCCACGCACGTGCCCTACAAGGGCGAGGCGCCGATGCTGCAGGACCTGCTCGGTGGGCAGGTGCAGTTTGGCTTCGCCAGCATCCTCACCGCCAAGCCCTATATCCAGAGCGGCAAGCTCAAGGCGCTGGCGGTGACCGGCGCGCAGCGCAGCAGCGCGCTGCCCGAGATGCCCACCTTCGCCGAGGCCGGCATGCAGGACAGCGCCTTCAAGACCGTCGGCTGGATCGGACTGGTGGCGCCGGTAGGCGTGCCGGCACCGATCCTGGCCCGGCTCGAGAGCGAAGTGCGCGCCATCCTGCAGACCCCCGAGATGCAGGAGCGCATGGTCACGCTGGGGCTGCGCACCGTGGGCAGTACACCGGCCGAGGCGCAGGCGCTCTATGCGCGCGACTGGCCAGTGCTGAAGACGCTGGTGGCGGATTCGGGCGCGAAGCTGGACTGAACTTCAACGATGGCAACGCCCATGGCGGGCGCCGCGGCAAACGCCGCGGCGCTCGCTTTTTATTGTCACGATGTCGAGCAGGGCGCTTATGAAAACCGAATAAAAACCATTGGCATTCGCATCCGCAAGCGAGGCTGGAAAATTGAAGAGCCATGCGGCAAGAACGCCGCGGCGCGGGCCCGGATTGCTTGATGTCCGCCTATGCGGAACTACCATGAAGTCACGGCGGCTGATTCGCCGTGGCGTTGCTGTGGTCGTGCCATCGCGACATCGCATGTCCCTGTCACAGGGGCATTGGGGGCTGCCATGAAGACTGACAAGAAGGTAATCCAGTTGCTGAACGCACAGCTGCGGCATGAGCTGACCGCCATCAACCAGTATTTCCTGCATGCCCGCATGTACCGGCACTGGGGCTTGCGCGCGCTGGGCAAGCATGAGTACGAGGAATCGATCGAGGAAATGAAGCACGCCGACAAGCTGATCGAGCGCATCCTGCTGCTCGACGGCTTGCCCAACCTGCAGGACCTCGACAAGCTGCTGGTCGGCGAGAACACCGAAGAGATGCTCGGCTGCGACCTGAAGCTGGAACTGGTGTCGCAGGCCAGCTGCAAGGACGCGATCAAGTATTTCGAATCGGTCAGCGATTATGTCTCGCGCCAGCTGGTGGTCGATATCCTCGAAGACACCGAGGAACATATCGACTGGCTCGAGGCGCAGCTGGAGCTGGTGCGCAAGGTCGGCTTGCAGAATTACATCCAGTCCGCCATGGGCGAGATCGAGGGCTGAGCCGGCGCGGCGCGCGGTCTCCTGCAAAGATTTCCATTTCCCGCTACACTGCGGCCCGCAGCACGTCGCGCCGCTCCGGCGCGATGTCAGCGGCGGGGTGGCAGAGTGGTTATGCAACGGCCTGCAAAGCCGTGTACGACGGTTCGATTCCGGATCCCCGCCTCCATATTCCGGCTCGGGCGCATTGCGCCCGGCGCACCTGCGCAGTCGCGCGCGAGCTCTCCGCTTTCTTTTTTCACACGCCTGTCATCGGCCAGCGTCATGACTGCGGCGGGCTGTGCCGCGCGCGCCCTGACCGGTATGCCGCAAAGGTTCCGGACACCCGTTTATCCCCAATGGATCAACGGCAGCGAATCGGGTAATGTTGCCCGACAGGCCCGTCGGCCTGCGTGCAACCCGTGCCGCCAGTTGGCGGCACCGCCATGTACGGGCTTCCATGGCGTTTCCCTTCGCGAGGCAGTGTGAAAAACAGAGGCTCCAGATGATGAAAGACCTGCGCATCCGCGCGGCCGTGCCGACCGACGCTCCCGCCGTGGGCGAGGTGCTGGAACGGTGTGGCCTGCCGCTGGACGGCGTGCCGCGGCTGCTCGAGCATTTCCACGTTGCCATCCTTGGCGCGCAGATCATCGGCTGCGCCGCCGGCGAGCGCTGCGGCGACACCGTGGTGATCCGTTCCGTGGCCGTGCTGCCCGAACACCGCGACCAGGGCGTGGCCACCCACGTGGTGCGTGCCGCGTTGATGCGGGCCCGCGCCAACGGCGCGCTGCGTGCGGTGCTGCTCGCTTCCAGCTGTCCGAGCTATTTCGCGCGCTACGGCTTTACGCTGGTGCCGGCCGCGAAGCTGCCGCCCGAAGTCATGGCATCGAGCGAATTCCACCGCGCCGCGGACACGCCGCCGCTGTGCATGTGGTGCGAGCTGAGCTGAGCTGATCCTCCGCAAGCCGAGGGCGGGTCGCTGCGCTCGCCTCAGCGCTCGCCTCAGTGGTCGTATCAGTGATCGCCGTCGCAGCGGCTGATTTCCACCGTCACGTGCACCAGTTCCTCGTGCACCGACAGCGCCTCGCGCACGCGCTGCGGTGTCAGCGCGCCGTCATGCGTGACCACGCAGACGATGCAGGCAAAGTGCTGCCGGCCCACGCGCCACACATGCAGGTCGGACACGCGCGTGCTTTCGTCGCCGTGATCGAGGCCGGCCAGCACCTCGCGCACCTCGTCGACCACCGGATGGTCCATCTCCCGGTCCAGCAGCACCGTGCCGCTCTGGCGCATCAGGCCGATGGCCCAGCGCCCGACCAGCACCGCGCCCACCAGCCCCATCACCGGGTCCAGCCACGACCAGCCCAGCCACCAGCCGCCGGCGAGCGCGACGATCGCCAGCACTGAGGTCGCGGCATCGGCCAGCACGTGCACATAGGCGGCGCGCAGGTTGAGGTCATGGTGGTGATGGTGGTGATCGTGGCCGTGATGGTGACCGTGGTCATGCCCATGCTCACGCCCATGCGCATGGCCGCCGAGGATCAGCGCGCAGCCGAGGTTGACCAGCAGCCCGAGCGCGGTCACGCCCATTGCTTCGCGATAGTGGATGGCCTGCGGCGTGAACAGCCGCTCGACCGAGCCCGCCGCCATCAGCGCGGCAATGCCCAGCAGGAACACCGCGCTGGCAAAGCCCGCCAGCACTTCGATCTTCCAGGTGCCGAAGGCAAAGCGCCAGTCGCCGGCGTAGCGCCGCGCGGCGGCGTAGGCGAAGGCCGACAGGCCGATCGCCAGCGCGTGCGAGCTCATGTGCCAGCCATCGGCCAGCAGTGCCATCGAGTTGAACCACAGCCCGGCGGCGATCTCCGCCACCATGGTGATGGCGGTGATCACCATGACCAGGCGCGTGCCGCGTTCGGCGGCGCGGTTGCCCGCGTCGAAGGCGTGGCTGTGGGTCCAGGCGGACAGGTCTTGGGTATGCATGGGGAATACGTGCGTTGCGCTTGAAACTGGTGAATCGTCTGGCACGGGGCCGGGCAGGCCCAAGGGTAGCAGAGACCCGTGCGCGTGCCGTGGCATCCCCTACGGCATCATGGGCGGGCTTGGTTTGTGTCAGGGAACGACGGACGGTATTGCACGCGTGTGCGTTATACACAACAACATGACCGCGATAGTCGTAAGGAATCTTTTCTTTCGCTTACATACATTCATGAATGGATGTATGATTCGGCGAAAATTCACGTCCCCGTCATATCTTTGTTGACCGTACCGAGATGAGCTATCGCTTTATTGTCACCTGTCTTGCCGCCTGGGTAGGCGTTTGCGCCACCGCCGGCTGGCTGGTCGAGCGTCTCTGGAGCTGAGCGCCGGCCACGCCGCCTTCCTCCACCTCAAGCCGCCTGCCGCGCCTGCGCCAGGCTGTCAAAGAACTGCCACAACTGTGGCGCATCGCCGGTGGCCACGTTGAAGCGGATCCATGGCGAATCGGTTTCGTCCGGCTCGAAATACGATCCCGGCGCCAGCCAGATGCCATGCTCCAGCGCCATCGTGGCAAGCCGGTTGCCGAGCAGCGGTCCGCCGCGCCGGCTGGCCAGCCAGCGCGCCTGCACCGCCTCGTTCAGGCGCGCCCATGCGAACATCCCGCCTTCCGGGCGCAGCAGCACCTCGAGCCCGTGCGCTTCCATCTTTTCGGTGACGCGGTCCTGCTGCGCGCGCAGCCGCTCGGACAATGCCGCCACATGGCGGCCGTAATGGCCGCTGGTCAGCACCGAATACACCAGCCGCTCCGTCACCTCCGATGAGGTCAGGCCCACCGCCATCTTGGTGCGCGCGAAGGCCTTGGCCAGGTCCGGGCTGGCCGCCAGGTAGCCGACCCGCAGCGACGGCGTGATGGTCTTGGAAAAGCCGTTGACATAGACCACCTGCGACAGTCCGTCCATGGCCGCCAGCATCGGCGAGCCCGCCGGCGCCAGCTCGCGGTAGATATCGTCCTCGACCACCAGCAGCCGGTGCTGCTCGGCCAGTTGCAGCACGCGGAAGGCGTTCATGCTGGTCAGGCTGGCGCCGGTCGGGTTCTGCAGCACCGTGTTGATGAACAGTGCGCGCGGGGCGTGGGCGCGCAGCGCGTCCTCGAGCGCGTCGGTGTCCAGCCCCGCCGCCGTGCGCGGCACCCCGACCACGCGCAGCCCGGCCAGCCGCAGGATCTGCAGCAGGTTGCAGTAGCAGGGCGACTCCACCAGCACGGTATCGCCGGCGCGCAGCAGCGTGCGCACCACCAGGTCCAGCGCCTGCGTCGCGCCCTGGGTCAGCACCACCTGCTGCGCCTGCAGCGGGATGCCGTACTGGCCCAGGCCCGCGGCAATGTGCTCGCGCAGCGGCGCAAAGCCATACGGATGGCCGTAGCCCGACAGCTGCGCCGCCGGCACGCGCGCCGACGCACGCATGGCCTGGTGCAGGCCTTCCTCGTTGAGCCAGTCCCCCGGCAGCCAGCCGGCGCCGGCCTTGATCGGCACCGAATGATCGGCAAACACGTCCGACAGCAGCCAGGCAGCGTTCAGTCCCGGCGCCTCCCATTGCGGCGCACGCGCATGCCCGGCCGGTGCATGGCGGTGCGCCACGGTATAGCCCGCACCGGGCCGCGCGGCCAGGTAGCCGAGCGCGGTCAGCCGTCCGTACGCCTCGGCCACGGTGAAGGTGCTGACATGGTGATGCTGGGCAAAGCGCCGCACCGACGGCAGCGCCGCGCCGGCGCGCAGCGCGCGCTGCTCGACCAGCGCGGCGATGCCGGCGACGATCTGCTCGGTCAGGGTGTCGCCGTCGCGGCGGCTGCGGGTCAGGTTCAGGGTCAGCATCGGGCACTCGGGCGGGCGGGGACCTGTACAGTTTAGCGGCTGGCGGCACGGTCGCGGCCGGTGGCGCTCCATCCCGCGAAAATTGCCGCGGTGCAACGTGGCATGCCATGCGGCGGCAGGGGCGGGGCACGGCCGAAGCGACCCGGAGCGGCAGCGCAGGGCCGCTTGCCTGTACGGTTTGGCGTGGTCAAACTGTACGGTAAGGCGCGGTTGTCCGAACTGTATATTTTGTCGGCCAGCCGCCGCCGGTAGAGTGGCCTTCATCGCCGCCGCTGCCCCCAGCGCGGCGCCGCCCACCGACCCGATTCCCCCAGGAGAACGTATGGACGCCGCCAAGACCGTGATTCCCGATCTCGATGCGCTGTGGATGCCCTTTACCGCCAACCGCCAGTACAAGGCGGCGCCGCGCCTGCTGGCGTCGGCCAGCGGCATGTACTACACCACCCACGACGGCCGCCAGATCCTGGACGGTTGCGCCGGCCTGTGGTGCGTGGCCGCCGGCCACTGCCGCAAGGAAATCGCCGAGGCGGTGGCACGCCAGGCGGCCACGCTGGACTATGCGCCGCCGTTCCAGATGGGCCATCCGCTGTCGTTCGAGGCCGCCACCAAGGTGGCGGCGATCATGCCGCAGGGGCTGGACCGCATCTTCTTCACCAACTCCGGCTCGGAGGCGGTCGACACCGCGCTGAAGATCGCGCTGGCGTACCACCGCGCGCGTGGCGAAGGCCAGCGCACGCGCTTTATCGGCCGCGAGCGCGGCTACCACGGCGTCGGCTTCGGCGGCATGGCGGTGGGCGGCATCGGGCCGAACCGCAAGGCCTTCTCGGCCAACCTGATGCCGGGCACCGACCACCTGCCGGCCACCTTCAACCTCGCCGAGGCCGCCTTCTCCAAGGGCCAGCCGCAATGGGGCGCGCATCTGGCCGACGAGCTCGAGCGCATCCTGGCGCTGCATGACCCGGCCAACGTCGCCGCGGTGATCGTCGAGCCGCTGGCGGGCTCCGCCGGCGTACTGGTGCCGCCGGTCGGCTACCTGGAAAAGCTGCGCGAGATCACCAGCCGCCACGGCATCCTGCTGATCTTCGACGAGGTCATCACCGCCTTCGGCCGCCTCGGCGCTGCCACCGCGGCGGAGCGCTTCAAGGTGACGCCGGACCTGATCACCATGGCCAAGGCGATCAACAACGCCGCGGTGCCGATGGGCGCCGTCGCCGTGCGCCGCGAAGTGCATGACGCCGTGGTCAATTCGGCCGCGCCGGGCACGATCGAGCTGCTGCACGGCTATACCTACTCGGGCCATCCGGTTGCCGCCGCGGCGACCATCGCCACGCTCGACCTGTACCAGCGCGAGAACCTGTTCGGTCGCGCCGCCGAACTGGCGCCGGTATTCGAAGCCGCGGCGCATGGCGTGCGCGGCGCGCCGCACGTGAAGGACATCCGCAACTACGGGCTGGTGGCCGGCATCGAGCTGGAATCGCGTCCGGGCCAGCCGGGCGCGCGCGCCTACGAGGCCTTCCTCAAGTGCCTGGAGCTGGGCGTGCTGGTGCGCTACACCGGCGACATCCTGGCGTTCTCGCCGCCGCTGATCATCTCCGAAGCGCAGATCGGCGAGCTGTTCGATACGGTGAAGAAGGCGCTGCAGGACATCAAGTAAGGGACATCGAGCTAGCGGCCCGCGCCGCCTCCCATTGCCGCCGGGCCCGCGGGCCCGGCCTCCCTGATTGCACGCCGTGGCGCGCCATGCGCGCGCCACGGCCATCGAAGGAAATCCCAAGTGAGCATCGCAGAAAACCGGCAACTGGCCGAAGTCCATCATTTCATCGGCGGCACCGTGCGCCGCGCCGGCGGCCAGCGCCAGGCGGATGTGTTCAACCCCGCCACGGGCGAAGTCTCGGCGCGCGTCGCGCTCGGCACTACGCAGGATGTAGCCGATGCCGTGGCCGCCGCCAAGGCCGCCTTTCCCGCATGGGCCGACACCCCGCCGCTGCGCCGCGCGCGCATCCTGTTCAAGTTCAAGGAACTGCTGGACCAGCACCACGACGACCTCGCCGCGCTGATCACGCGCGAGCACGGCAAGGTATTTTCGGACGCGAAGGGCGAGGTCACGCGCGGCATCGAGGTG
>NZ_JALHRX010000020.1 GCF_023952475.1 Cupriavidus sp. WGlv3 | reverse complement strand
TCGAGGGCGCGCTCGCACTTCCTTGCTAGACCCTCCGACGCTGGACAGTGGCACTCAGGATGGCGCCCGCCAGGCAGATTCCACCGAGCAATGCCGCGGCAGGCGTGACACCGTATGTTGCCGACGCGCTTGCAGCGACCGGCAACAGCGCCAGTACGGCCACGTTATTGACGCTTTCCGACAGCGCCAGCACCTTTCCCTTGTTTGCACCGGCCCGCTGCGCGAGGATGGCGGTGCTGGCAGGTGCCGCGATGCCCAGCGCCGCTCCCCAGACCAGCAGGCATCCCAGCGCCACCGGCAGAGCGATCGCGGCCGTCAGGAAAAATGTCATGGAGCAGGCGAGCACCACGGTAGCGAGAACCAGGGTGTTTTCTTCGCGCTGGTAACGCCGGCTGCAATGCCCTGCCAGCATATTGCCGATTCCCAGCCCCAGACCGAATACGGAAACGGCAATGCCGACGGCTCCCACCTCGAGCCCATATCGCATCCGCAGTGCTTCTCCCGCAAAGACGTAGACCGCCACTGCGCTGCCATTCCATGCGCCTTTTGCAAGCAGAAGGCGGAAGATGCCAGCGCTTGCCGTCTTGATGGACGACGCCTTGGTCATGCGGGCGCGTGGTAGATCGCGCGGAATCACGCACCAGCCTAGTCCGAAGGCCGCAAGGCAGCTTCCGGCGATCAACAGAAACGGCGCGCGCCACCCCCACGCCTCCACCAGCAAACCAGCCACGGCGGGCCCAGCTGCAATTCCCGCCGTCATGCCAAGCATGACACCGCCCATGGCGCCGGCTTGTTTCGCCGGCGGTATCCGATCGGCGATCAGGGCGAAGACGGTCGGGATCGTAGCGGCCGCGGACAGGCCACCCAGAATTCGCAGGGCCATGGCGGCCGGCAGTGTCGGCATTAGCGTCAGCGCAATGCTATCCACCGCGAACAGCAGCATGGCAGCGAGCAGCACGCCGCGACGTCCGGTGCGATCCGAGAGCCAACCCATCAACGGCGCCGCCGCGGCGTAGGACAAGGCATAGGCCGAGACCAGTCCCGAGGCATACGCCGGGGACGTGTTGAAGGCCGATGCGAGCGGGGCCAGCATCGGTGCGAGCATGAACTCCGCTGCTCCGACCATGCAGACGGCAAGGGCCAGGACGGGCAGAAGGAACGGCGATGGCATTCGGGAACTCCGAGGGCGAGATGACGGACAGCGCGAAGCGCGCGTCGAGACGGCGCAACGCGACGACATCGATGGCTTAAACCAGCTAAATCGGGGGAATTGAGCCGCGCCGCGGAGTCGGGCGCAGACGGAAGCGGTGCCCGGGGGCACCAGTCAGGCGGGATGGGCGGACCAGGAAAGTCCGCCAGGAAGATGCAGAGATTCTAACGTATTGCCGGGAAAGGGCGCGTTGGCTTAGTCCGCCTCGACCTTCATCGACCTCAACAGCGGCTGCCACTTGTCGCTTTCCGCCTTCAGCAGCGTCCGCAGCCCGTCCGGCGTCTGCTTGTCGACCGGAACGATTTCCGCACCAAGTCCGTCCAGTTTTTTGATCACGGCCGGATCCTTCAGCCCCTTCTGCAATGCCTTGGTCAGGCGTTCGACGGCGGCCGGCGGCGTGCCCCTGGGCGCGTAGATGCCGTGCCATACCTTGACGTCAAAGCCTTTCAGCCCGCCTTCCTGCAACGTTGGGGCCTGCGGCAGCGCCTTGATCCGTGCCGGCGTGGTAACGCCGAACAAGCGCACGCGATCGGCCTGGATATGCGGCAGGGTGGCCGTGGTCTGGTCGCACAGCAGGTCGACCTGGCCGCCCAGCAGCGCGGTCAGCGCGGGACCCGCGCCCTGATAGGGAATGGCGTTCAGCTTGACGTGCACCGATTGTTCGAACAGCAGCCCGCACAGCTGGGACACGGCGCCCAGGCCGGCATTGGCCAGCGACACCTTGTCCTTGTTCTGCGTCACGTACCGGATCAGTTCCGGCACCGTCTTCGCCGGCAGGTCCTTGCGACCCATCAGCGTCATCGGCACGTCCGCCACCTGGCCGACGTAGTCGAAGTCCTTCAGCGGCGCATACGACAGCTTCTTGTACAGCGCCGGCGCGGTCGCCATGCCGTTGTGGTGGATCAGCAGCGTATAGCCGTCGGCCTGCGCGCGGGCGACGAAGGCGGCCGCCACGGTGCCGCCGGCACCGGTGCGGTTTTCCACCACGATGCTCTGGCCAAGGTCTTGCGACATCGCCTGCGCCAGCGTGCGCGCGACGACATCGGTCGGGCCGCCGGCGGAGTAGGGCACGACCAGGGTGATCGGCTTGGCCGGATAGGCATCGGCCGCTGCCGCGCCTGAGGCGCCTGCCATGGCAGAAGCCATTACCAGCATGCCCGCCAGCCATCGCGGCCCGGCGAGCCGATACTTCGCATCCTTCATTGCTGTCTCCAGATAGGTGCCGCGCCGTGGGTCCGGGGCGGCTTGTCAGGGTTGCGCGGCTAGCATGGCGGCAAGCCGCTGCGACAGCAATCTGGTTCTCGTGAAGGATGCCTAATGCATGGTGAAAGATCAGTCTGGCAAAAGCTCAGGCCACCTCGGCCACGCGCACCTCCACCAGCAGTTTTTTCAGCTCCGGCACGCACGAGCCGCAGTTGCCGCCGGCCTTGACGCAGGCCGTGATCTCGGCGGGCGTCTTCAGGTCGTGCTTGCGCACGGCATCGCAAATGGTGTTGCGCCCGACGCCGAAGCAGGAGCACACCGTCGGGCCGGTGTCGGCGCCTTTCTCCATCGGCTGTCCGAGCAGCAGCCCGATGCGGTCGGCGTCTTCCAGACGCTCGCGTCCGAACAGGCCGGCGAGCCAGGCGCGCGACGGCAGCTCGGGACGTGTCGACACATAGACGCAGGCCTCGAGCCGGTCGTCGACGACGTGGCCCGCGTGGTACACGCCGGCGGCGCGGTCTTCGTACTCCAGCCAGTCTGCATCCGGATCGGTCACCCCGAGCAGCGCGCGGGCCCAGGCGGTGCGATCGGCAACGGTGTCGCGGCCGGCAAATTCATAGCGCTGGAACTGGCGACCCTGCACGCGCGTCCAGTAGGTCAGCGCTTCGGCCGGTAGCGCGCGGCGGCTCAGCATGAAGCCATGCCAGTGCACGCCGAACGGCTCGACCCGCACCGGCGTGTGCTTGAACTCGGGCTCGCCGGAAACGGGATCGACCACCGGATTGACCAGCGCGCCGACGCGCGCGTCGGAACTGAACTGTCCGTTCCAGTGGATCGGCACGAACACGCTGCCGCGCGGAATGCCGCCGCCATGCCGCACGCGTGCGACCATCGCGCCCCAGCGGGTGCTGACGCGCGCGAGCTTGCCTTCGCCCACGCCGCACAGCAGCGCGTCCTGCGGGTGCATGTCGACAAAGGGCTCGGGCAGGTGGTCGGCGAGCTTGGCCGACTTGCCGGTGCGCGTCATGGTGTGCCACTGGTCGCGCACGCGGCCGGTGTTCAGGATCAGCGGGAAGTCGTCGTCGGGCGCATGGGCCGGCGCGCGCGGCGGCGTGGCGACAAAGCGGGCGCGGCCATCGGCGTGCGCGTAGCGGCCATCGCCGAACAAGCGCCGCGCATCCTGCGCGCCCTGCGCGGGCACGGGCCACTGCACCGGTTCCAGCGCGTCATAGCGCACCGGGTCCAGGCCGGCCAGTCCGCCGATATCGAATGCGCGCGGCGCGTCATCATTGCGCCATGCGCTCAGGCGCGCGTGTTCGTCGAAGATCTGGTGCGGCCCGGCATAGTCGAAGCCGCTGAAGCCCATGCGGCGTGCCACTTCGCACAGGATGTCCCAGTCGGCGCGCGCTTCGCCCGGCGTCGGAAGGAAGGCGCGCTGGCGCGAAATGCGGCGCTCCGAGTTGGTGACGGTGCCGTCCTTCTCGCCCCAGCCCAGCGCGGGCAGCAGCACATGCGCGGCGGCGTTGGTGTCGGTGCGTTCGATGATGTCGCTGCTGACCACCAGTTCGCACCTGGCCAGTGCGCGGCGCACCTGGTCGGCGTCGGGCAGGCTCACCACCGGGTTGGTGGCGATCACCCAGACCGCCTTGACGCGGCCGGCTTCGATGGCCTCGAACAGCTCCACTGCCTTGAGGCCAGGGCGGTCGGCGATCGCGGGCGATTGCCAGAAGTCCTGCACGACCTCGCGATGCAGCGGGTTGGCCAGTTCCATGTGCGCGGCCAGCATGTTGGCCAGGCCGCCGACCTCGCGCCCGCCCATCGCGTTGGGCTGGCCGGTCAACGAGAACGGGCCCATGCCCGGCTGGCCGATACGGCCGGTGAGCAGGTGGCAGTTGATGATGCTGTTGACCTTGTCGGTGCCGGCCGACGATTGGTTGACGCCCTGTGAGAAGGCCGTCACGGTCTTTCCGGTCTGCGCGAACAATGCGTAGAAGTCGAGCACGTCCCGCAGGTTCAGCTTGCAGGCGCGGGCCACGGCAGCCGGATCGGCGCAGGCGGCGTCAGCGGCCTGCAGGGCTTCATCCAGCCCTGCGGTGCTGGCGGCGACGAAGGCGGTGTTGGCATGTCCCTCACGCGCCAGGTAACTCAGCAGCCCGTTGAACAGCCACACGTCGGTGCCCGGCCGGATCGCCAGGTGCAGGTCGGCGAGTTCGCAGGTGGCGGTGCGGCGCGGGTCGATCGCCACGATCTTCATTTCGGGGCGCGCTTCCTTGGCGCGGGACAGGCGCTGGAACAGGATCGGATGGCACCAAGCGGTGTTCGAGCCCACCAGCACCACCAGGTCGGCCAGTTCCAGGTCGTCGTAGTTGCCCGGCACCAGGTCCTCGCCGAAGGCGCGCTTGTGGCCGGCCACGGCCGACGACATGCACAGGCGCGAGTTGGTGTCGATATTGGCGCTGCCGATGAAGCCCTTCATCAGCTTGTTGGCGACGTAGTAGTCCTCGGTCAGCAGCTGGCCCGAGACGTAGAGCGCGACCGAATCCGGACCATGGCGGCGGATGATGTCGGTGAAGCCTTGCGCCACGGTGTCGAGCGCGTGGTCCCACGATACCTGCCGCAACTGGCCGTCGGCGTCGCGCAGCTTGGGATGGAGCAGGCGGCCGTCCAGGTCGACCGTTTCGCCCAGCGCCGAGCCCTTGACGCAGAGCCGTCCCTGGTTGGACGGATGCTGCGCGTCGCCCGCGATCTCGACCTGGCCGTCGGCGCGCACCGAGGCACGCACGCCGCAGCCGACGCCGCAGTACGGGCACGTGGTGGCGGTGGTAGTGGTCAGGGTTGCGGATACAACCGGGATGTCGGACAGGTTCACGCGTTCTCCGTGCGGGGGCGTTATATGGGCTTGGGTGACGCTAGGCAGCCAGCGCTTCGCACTGCGCCTTGCCGAACAGCAGGCGCTGGCGCAGCGCCGCCACCGGTGTGCGTTGCTGGATCAGCTCGAAATACCAGGCACCATCCTGCACGTCGCCGTACAGCACGGCTCCGACCAGGCGCCCGTCCTGCAGCACCAATCGCTTGTAGACGCCGCGGCGCGCGTCGCGCAGCACCAGGTCTTCACTGCCTTCGCTGCCGATGAAGTCGCCGGCGGAGTACAGGTCGACGCCCGTGACTTTCAGCTTGGTGGCGGTGGCTTGCTGCACGTAGCGGCGATGGCCGGCACCGGCCAGGTGCGCGGCGCACACGCGCGCCTGGTCCCAGATCGGCGCGACCAGGCCGAAGGTGGCCTGGCGATGCTGCACGCACTCGCCGACGGCGTAGATGCGCGGATCGTAGGTCTGCAGCGTGTCGTCGACGACGATGGCGCGCTCGCAGTGCAGGCCGGCGCCGGCGGCCAGTTCGATATTGGGGCGAACGCCGGCCGTCATCACCACCAGGTCGGCGGGAATCTCGCTGCCGTCCTTGAAGCGCACCCCGGTAACGCGTTCGCTGCCGAGGATCTCCGCGGTCTGCGCGCTCAGCAGGAAGCGCAGGCCCTTGCGTTCCAGCGCGCCCTTGAGTAGCGTGGCGGCGGGCTTGTCGAGCTGGCGCTCCATCAGGCAGTCGGCCAGGTGCACCACGGTCACGTCCATGCCCTGGCGCAGCAGGCCGTTGGCCGCCTCCAGCCCCAGCAGGCCGCCACCGATCACCACCGCGTGGCGATGGTTGCGCGCGGCCTGCAGCATGGTCTCGACGTCCTGGATGTCGCGGAACGCGATCACGCCATCGAGCTGGTGGCCCGGCACCGGAATGATGAACGGCTTGGAGCCGGTGGCCAGCAGCAGGCGGTCATAGCGCACCTCGCGTCCCGAGGCGGAACGCACCACGCGGCGCGGCCGGTCGATCGAGACCACGGGATCGCCGGCGAGCAGCTCGATGCCGTTCTCTTCATACCACTCGCGCGTGTTCAGCATGATGTCCGCCACCGTCTTCTCGCCGGCCAGCACGGGCGACAGCAGGATGCGGTTGTAGTTGCCGTGCGGCTCGGCGCCGAACACCGTGATGTCGTACAGGTCCGGCGCCAGGCGCAGCAGTTCCTCGACGGTGCGCATGCCGGCCATGCCGTTGCCGACGACGACCAGGCGCGGCCGGGCTTGAGGGTTGGCGGAAGGCGTCATGCCGGCATCTCCGTTGGCAGGGCAGGTGGACAGGGGCAGCATCGATCGGGGCTGGGAGGCAGAGTCAGGCGGCGAGTTCTTCCTCGGCCTCGCGCACATCCACGCCGGCGGCGATCCACACCTTGCCGTCATAGACGCGCGCGGCGTAGGCGTTGACCGACTGCTCGGGCGCCTCCAGGCATTCGCCGGTGCGCAGGTCGAAGTGGTGCTTGTAGATCGGCGAGGCCACCACCAGCCGTTCGCCGAGGTTGCCGACCAGCCCGCGCGACAGCACCGCGGCCTGCGCGTTGGGATCGAAGTTGTCGATGGCGTAGACCTCGTCGCCGCGGCCGATGCGGAAGACCGCAACCTGCCGGTCGTCGACCAGCGCGCACACACCAGTATTGGGCACGATATCGCGTACGGTGCAGATGGCGGTCCAGGTTTCGGGATGGTGGGGATGGCTCATCACGTTCTCCTTGTTTGCGGGCACGGTCAGGCGGCTTTCGCGGGAATGGACACCACGGGAATGTGGCTCAGCCGGGAGCGTTGCAAGTTCCGTTCCTCCGGCGTGGCCGGGCGGATCTGGCCGCGTTCTTCGATGAAGACCAGGTTGTCGTCGCGGCGATCGCTGTTGACGAAATGGCGGAAGCGCTTGCGCGTCTCGGGGTCGGTCACGGCCTTCTTCCACTCGTCTTCATAGGTGTCGACCACGTGCTGCATCTCGGCTTCCAGCTCGGCGGCGATGCCCAGCTTGTCGTCGAGCACTACGGCCTTCAGGTAGTCCAGGCCGCCCTCGAGGTTGTCGCGCCAGACGCTGGTGCGCTGCAGGCGGTCGGCGGTGCGCACGTAGAACATCAGCAAGCGGTCGATGTAGCGCACCAGCGTGTCGTGGTCGAGGTCGCTCGCCAGCAGCTCGGCATGGCGCGGCTTCATGCCGCCGTTGCCGCACACGTACAGGTTCCAGCCCTTGTCGGTGGCGATCACGCCGACGTCCTTGCCCTGCGCCTCGGCGCATTCGCGGGTGCAGCCGGACACGCCGAACTTGATCTTGTGCGGCGCGCGCAGGCCCTTGTAGCGGTTTTCCAGCTCGATCGCGAGGCCGACCGAATCGCCCACGCCATAGCGGCACCAGGTCGAGCCCACGCACGACTTCACCGTGCGCAGCGCCTTGCCGTAGGCATGCCCGGATTCAAAGCCGGCCGCGATCAGTTCTTCCCAGATATAGGGCAGTTCCTCGGCACGCGCACCAAACAGGTCCACGCGCTGGCCGCCGGTGATCTTGGTGTAGAGGCCGTATTTCTTCGCGACCTGGCCGACGGCGATCAGGCCTTCGGGCGTGACTTCGCCGCCCGGCATGCGCGGCACCACCGAGTAGGTGCCGTCCTTCTGGATGTTGGCCAGGTAGTAATCGTTGGAGTCCTGCAGGCTGGCGTGCTCTTCCTTCAGCACGAACTCGTTCCAGCACGAGGCCAGGATGCTGCCCACGGTGGGCTTGCAGATATCGCAGCCCAGGCCGTTGCCGTGCGCATGCAGCAGCGCGTCGAAGCTCTTGTGCTGGCCCACGCGCACCAGGTGATACAGCTCCTGGCGCGAGTACGGGAAGTGCTCGCAGAGATGGTTGTTGACCGCCATCCCTTGCTTCTTCATCTCGGCCTTCATGATCTGCGTCACCAGCGGCACGCAGCCGCCGCAGGCGGTGCCGGCCTTGGTGCAGGTCTTGAGCGCGCCGATGCTGGTCGAGCCATCGCAGACGGCGGCGCAGATCTCGCCCTTCGAGACGTTGTTGCACGAGCAGATCTGCGCGGTGTCGGGCAGGGCGTCGGCGCCCAGCGCCGGTTTGGCCTTGCCGCTGCTGTCGGGCAGGATCAGGAATTCCGGCGACTCCGGCAGCTCGATCTTGTTGAGCATCATCTGCAGCAGCGTGCCGTACTCGCTGGCATCGCCGATCAGCACGCCGCCCAGCAGGTACTTGCCGCAATCGGACACCACCAGTTTCTTGTAGACCTCCTTGCGGTCGTCGCTGAACTGGTAGATGCGCGCGCCCGGCACGGTGCCGTGCGGGTCGCCGATGCTGGCCACGTCCACGCCCATCAGCTTGAGCTTGGTGCTCATGTCGGCGCCGCCGAACTCGGCCGCCTCGCCGCGCAGGTGGCGCGCGGCCACGCGGGCCATGTCGTAGCCCGGGGCCACCAGGCCGTAGATCTTGCCGTCCCACAGCGCGCATTCGCCGATCGCGTAGATGTCCGGGTCCGAGGTGCGGCAGTTGTTGTCGACCGAGATGCCGCCGCGCGCGCCGACTTCCAGGCCGCTGGCGCGCGCCAGCTCGTCGCGCGGGCGGATGCCGGCGGAGAACACGATCATGTCGGTGTCCAGATGCGTGCCGTCGGCGAACACCATGCGATGGGTGCCTTCCTCGCCGTCGACGATCTCGACGGTGTTCTTGCCGGTATGCGCGGTCACGCCCAGGCCGGCGATCTTCTGGCGCAGCATGCGGCCACCGCCTTCGTCGACCTGCACCGCCATCAGGCGCGGCGCGAATTCCACCACATGCGTCTGCAGGCCCATGTCACGCAGCGCCTTGGCGCATTCCAGGCCGAGCAGGCCGCCGCCGACCACCACGCCGGTCTTCGAGCGCGCACCGCATTCCTGCATCGCTTCGAGGTCTTCGATGGTGCGATAGACGAAGCAGTCCTTGCGGTCCTTGCCCGGCACCGGCGGCACGAACGGGTACGAACCGGTGGCGAGGACCAGCTTGTCATAGAACAAGGTCTCGCCGGTGGAGACCTTGACCGTGCGCGCGGCGCGGTCGATCTCCACCGCACGGGCATTCAGGCGCAGCAGCATGTTGTTGTGCTGCTCGAAGAAGCCCGCCGGCACCAGCGACAGGTCTTCCGCCGACTTGCCGGAGAAGAACTCGGACAGGTGCACGCGATCGTAGGCGGGACGCGGTTCTTCGCACAGCACGGTCACTTCCAGGTTGTCCGCACCGGCTCGCGCCAGCGATTCCAGGAACTTGTGACCCACCATGCCGTGGCCGACGATGATCAGTTTCATGATGCTTTCCTTGTCCGGTAGTCAGTCTTTGCTGCTTGTGGTGCTTGTAGTGCTGTGGGGCGATAGGGCATTCAGTTGGCCAGCGCGCTGTCGTACAGCGCCTGCTCGCGGGCCTTGTGCTCGGCGCTGAAGCGGATGGCGATGGCGCACAGCGCGGCGATGGTGGCCAGTACGCCCAGCACCGTCAGGGTCTGCTGCACGTTGCCCAGGCCCTTGAGAAGGAAGCCCGCGGCCACCGCGCCGACGTTGCCGCCCGCGCCGATGATCCCGGCCACGCCGCCCAGCGCCTTGCGGTCGATGAAGGGCACTAGCGCATAGGTGGCGCCGCATGCCATGTGCGTGAACAGGCCGAACAGCAGCATCGCCACCACCGCCATGGCCACGTTGCCGGCCTGCGCGAACCACAGCAGGCCCAGGCCTTCGCCCAGGATCAGCACGAACAGCAGCGTGGCGCGCGCATCCAGGCCGCGCCGGCGCGCCGCCTTGTCCGACAGCCAGCCGCCCAGCGCGCGGGCGAACAGCGCCAGCAAACCAAAGCTTGCGGCGGCCATGCCGGCGGCCTTCAGGCTCAGGCCAAACTGGTCGACGTAGTACATCGCGGCGATGTTGTGGATGAAGATCTCCACGCCGAAGCAGGCGCCGTAGGTGATGAACAGCAGCCACACACGGTAGTTGGCGCTGGCGGCGCGGAAGCTGGCCCATCCACCACCCTTGCCACCATCCTTGCCGCTGATCTCCAGGCCCTGCGCGCGCAGGTCCGAGTAGTTGCCTTCCGGGCAATCCTGCGTGAAGCGGTAATAGACCACCGCCATCACCAGCATCAGCACGCCCGGCACCAGCAGCGCGATGCGCCAGCCGAA
The DNA here is from genome assembly GCF_023952475.1 of Cupriavidus sp. WGlv3. Taxonomy (GTDB): domain Bacteria; phylum Pseudomonadota; class Gammaproteobacteria; order Burkholderiales; family Burkholderiaceae; genus Cupriavidus; species Cupriavidus phytorum. The sequence continues at coordinate 86,904 of NZ_JALHRX010000020.1, read as the reverse complement.
GGCGTGGTCCGCGCCCATCATCAGCACTGCCGCCAGCACCAGCGGCATCAGCGCCTGCGCGGCGCCGCCGCCGGCGTTGCCCCAGCCGGCCGAGGCCGCGTTGGCGGTGCCGACCACGTTGGGCGCGAACATCACCGAGGTGTGGTACTGCGTGATCACGAAGCTGGCGCCGACTGCGCCGATCAGCAGGCGGAACACCAGGAAGGTTTCGTAGTTCTGCGCCAGCGCCACGCCCAGCACCGGCAGCGCGCCCAGCGCCAGCAGGCCAGTATAGGTCTTGCGCGGGCCGAAGCGATCGCACATCGGGCCGATCACCAGGCGCACCAGGATCGTCACCGCGACCGCGGCGATATTGATGTTGGCGATCTGGCCGGCGCTCAGGCCGAACTCGCCTTTGAGTACCGGCATCAGCGGCGCGCAGGCAAACCACGCGAAGAAACAGACGAAGAACGCCATCCAGGTCAGGTGGAAGGCGCGCATCTGCGGGGTGCTCAAGCTCAGCAGCTCGATGCGGGTGGCTTTGCCGGTCATCGTCACTTGCTCCAAAAACAAATGGCGTCCCGCAAACCGGCCGTGAAGCCGGTTCAGGGGACGCCGTTGTCCTGACAGCCGCTACATGGGATAGGGGCTGTGTATGTGGGGGTGGGCCGGTCGCCGTTGACGGGCCCGGACCCTTTTACGCAAGGGGTGTGCCAGCTTGTTATGTGACGGGCAATGGCGTGTGCAGGCCTGCTGGTGGAGGCGCAAGCGGGTGGAATGCGCTGTGGTGGGGCGGGCGGGTGGTGCGCGGCACGCTCATGGTGCAGTGCGGTGGACTGCGCTGGTGCGGTGCGGCACCGGCGGCAAGGAAGGCCGGGGCGTCAGCCGCCGGAGGGCTTCTGCACCGGGATGATCTGCATGTCGCGCGGCGACACCTCGGCGCCATCCTCGTCGACCAGCGCCGCGCGCACCAGCTTGCCGTTGGCGCGCGAGCGGATTTCGACCGGGCCGCCGTCGGGCGCCATGTGGCAGTCGCCCCATTGCATCAGGCCGACCAGCACCGGCAGCAGCTCGACCGCGGCACGGGTGGGGCGGTACTCGAAGCGCTCACGTTCGCCGGGTTCGCGGTAGCCGACCTTGCGCAGCAGGCCGGCATCGGTCAGCGTCTTGAGCCGCGCCGACAGCACCGCCGGCGAGCATTCCAGCCGGCGCAAGAAGTCGTCGAAGCGCGTCACGCCGTGGAAAACGTCGCGCAGGATCAGGATCGTCCACTTTTCGCCGATCAGCGACAGCGTGGAGGCGATCGAGCAATGGCGGAGATCGGACGCAGTGGTGGTCATGATGCCGTGAAGCATAGCATGCTGACTTCATTTGCAAAAGTCAGGTTATCTCCTATACTCTGGCTACAAATTATGAATCCAGAGGGTGGCAGCATGGATCTCCAGGGCTTGGCGCGCGGCGGCGTGACAGAAAGCTGGACGGCGGGACGGGGCACGCAGGTGACGCTGCGCCGCACCCGGGTTCAGGATGGCGCGGCGCTGCGCGCGATGGTGGACGCGCTGTCGCGGGAGAGCCGCTACTTCCGCTTCCTGACCGGTGGACGCGTGGTGGACGAAATCGTCGCCGGCCTGGCCGCGCCCGGCGACGGTGGCGTGGCGCTGGTGGTGGTCGCGCCTGGAGCGGACGGCAGCCAGACCATCGTCGCCAGCGCGGAATATGTCGTGTCCGGTCAGATTGCCGAATTCGCGGTGGTGGTGGCCGATGCCTGGCAGGGGCAGGGGCTGGGCCGGCGCCTGATCGCCAGGCTGTGCGAGCTGGCGCGCGCGGCCGGGCTGCACGGACTGCGCGGCGACGTGCTCAGCGAGAACCGGCGCATGCTCGCGATCCTGCAAGGGCTGGGCTTTGTCAGCCGCCGCAACCCGGAGGACAGCTTCCTCCATGAAGTCTCGCTGTCGCTGGCCCAGCCGGCGCGCAGCGCGCAACGGCTGCCGGCGGACTGGTTCAGCGCGCGCTGACCGGCAGCGCGCTCAAGCCTCAGCCGGCTTCGCGCTTGCCGCGCGAAGTCATGGTACAGCCGACCGAGGCCGTGATGATGCTGGCGATCGCCAGCCACTGCACCGTGTTCAGCTGTTCATGCAGGAACACTAGGCCGGCCAGCGCGCCCATGGCCGGCTCCATGCTCAGCAGAATGCCGAAGGTGCGCCGGTGCAGGCGCTTGAGCGCGACCATCTCGAGCGAATAGGGAATCGCGCTCGACAGGATGCCGACCGCCAGCCCGAACAGCAGCAGCGTCGGACTGAACATCGCGGTGCCCGCGTGCGCCAGCCCGAACGGCAGCACCACCAGTGCGGCCATGGTCAGCCCCAGCGACGTCGCCTGCCCGCCGTGGGCGTTGCCCGCCAGCTGCCCGAACACGATATACAGTGCCCAGCCCACGCCGGCGGCGAGCGCATAGCCGATGCCGACCGGATCGAGCGTGCCGGCGGCAGCGCCGACCGGCAGCAACAGCAGCAGCCCGGTCACGGCAAAGGCAATCCACAGGAAATCGATCGCGCGCCGCGACGACAGCACCGCCACCGCCAGCGGCCCGGTGAACTCGATCGCGATCGCCAGCCCCAGCGGAATGGTCCGCAGCGACATGTAGAACAGCAGGTTGGTGGCGCCCAGCGCCGCGCCGTACAGCGCGATCGCGCGCGCGTTGGCGCGGGTCAGCGGCATGCGCCACGGGCGCCAGACGCACAGCAGGATCAGCGCGGAAAAGCTCACCCGCAGCGCCGTGGTGCCCTGCGCGCCCAGCGCGGAGAACAGGCTCTTGGCAAACGAGGTGCCGATGCACAGCGAGGCCATCGAGCCGGTCAGGGCCAGTACGGCGATCAGGGTCGAGTGGCGGTGGGCGGTGGCGTGCTGCAAGGTCGGGTCCTGTATCGAGGTTGGGGCCGGTGCGAATGCTGCCGCATCATGCGGCAAGCGCGGCGCGGGCGCCATATACAGGTGCGTGCAGGCGGCTCAGTACAGTTGCGCCGCGTGCGGCCGGAGCGAGGAGCCAGGCTGCGGCTCAGTGCTGGCGCGCCGCGGCCTTGCGCCGCTTGCCGGGCTTGCCGGCGCAATCCGGGCAGCGCCCCAGCAGCGTCAGTTCGTGGTGCTCCACCACGAAGCCGGGCGGCGTGATCTCTTCCAGGTGGCCGGGGCACCCTTCCAGCGGAAACACTCGGTCGCACGTCAGGCACTGGAAATAGTGGCGATGCGTCACCGCGCCCGGTTCCTCCGCCAATTCATAACGGTCCGCCTGGCCGGGCAATTCCACCGCGTGCACCTGCGCATCGTCGAGCAGGGCACGGAGATTGCGATAGACCGTGGCCAGGCCCAGGGACGGCACCTGGCGCTGGGCCGCGGCCAGGATCTCGGCCGGGCTCAGCGGCCGGCCGGCTTCGCGCAGCGCGTCGATCACGGCGCCACGTTGACGGGTCATGCGTTCCATGCCTAGAATCTTAGTGAGAATCTATTATCATTAATGAGTCGCCGCGGTTTGCCAGTCGGATGGCCGCCGCGGCGACTCGTTTTTTTGGGGTGTTCCTTATGCTGCTTGCGCAGCCCAGCCGTGCCCGGCACCCGGTGCCGCTTTCCTTCCTGCGCGTGGTATGCCGGCCGTTGCCGGCGCGGCGGCCACTGGCCGCACTGATGCTGGCGATGTCCGGCCTGGCCGACGCGGCCGAACCCGCGCAGGCCTCCGATATTACGCTGCCAACCGTTTCGGTGACCGGCACGGCCACCGCATCATACAACCCGCCCGATGCCTCGGGCGCGACCCGCACCGACACGCCGCTGCGCGAGATCCCGCAGTCGGTGCGCGTGGTGCCGCGCGCCATGCTCGACGACCTTGCCGCGACCCGCTTCGACCAGACCTTCGATTACGTCAGTGGCGTCGCGCGCCAGAACAACTTCGGCGGGCTGTGGGACAACTTTGCGATGCGCGGCTTCACTGGCAACGAGAACACCGGTGCCGGCTACCTGGTCAACGGCTTCGCCGCCAACCGCGGCTATACCGCGCCGCTGGACGCGGCCACCATCGACCGCGTCGAGGTGCTCAAGGGCCCGACTTCATCGCTGTACGGCAGCAGCGAGCCCGGCGGCACCTTCAACGTGGTCACGCGCCAGCCGCAGTTCCGGCCCGCGCAGCGCTACGGCTTCGAGCTGGGCACGCGCGACGGCTACCGCGCCACCGCCGACGTCACCGGCCCGCTGGGCGAAGACATCGCCGGCCGGCTGATCGCGGTGGCTGACCACCAGGGCAGCACCCGCGACTTCATCCACAGCCAGCGCTACCTGGTCGCACCGTCGATCACGTGGATGCTCGGCAACGACACCATCCTGCAGTACGCAGCGGAATTCCAGCGCTACACCACGCCGATGGACCGCGGCGTGGTCGCCGTCAACGGCCAGCTGGGCCGCATCCCGCGCTCGCGCTTCCTGGGCGAGCCCGGCGACGGCAGCCTGCGCCTGGACAGCCAGTCGCACCAGCTCAGCGTGGAGCACCAGTTCTCGCCGCAGTGGCAGGGCAGGCTCGGCCTTTCATACCGCGGCGGCGCGCTGGCGGGACATTCGAGCGAGGCCACCGCGCTTGCCGCCGACGGCCGCACGCTGTGGCGCCAGCACCGCTACCGCGACTTCCAGTCCGACGATGTCTCGCTGCAGGCCAGCGTGACCGGCAAGTTCAATACCGGCCCGGTCGGGCATGAACTGCTGCTGGGCGTCGACGCCTACCGCTTTGGCAACACCATGGCGATCCTGCGCAGGAACCCGAGCGCCGCGGCGCCGTACGCGATCGACATCTATGACCCGGTCTATGGCCAGCCGGCGCCGCCGCTGGCCTGGAACATGGACACCTACGAGCGCCAGCACAATGTCGGCGCTTACGCGCAGGACCAGCTGAGCCTGGGCGAGCGCTGGCGCGTGCTGGCCGGCGTGCGCTTCGACAGCTTCAGCCAGTCGCTGGACGACCACCTGCGCGGCACCCGCACCACGCAGCACCACAACGCGGTGTCGCCGCGCGTGGGCGTGAGCTACCTGGCCAGCAACAACCTGTCGCTGTTCGCCAACGCCAGCCAGTCGTTCCGCCCCAATGCCGGCACCGACGCCGCCGGCCAGCCGTTCGATCCAGAGCGCGGCCGCGCACTGGAGGCCGGCATCAAGTTGGACAGCGACGACCGCCGCACCGGCGCCACGCTGGCCGTGTTCGAGATCCGCAAGCGCAATGTGCTGGCCGCCGACCCGGCCGATCCCTCGTTCTATGTCGCCGCAGGCGAGGCCCGCAGCCGCGGCGTCGAGCTCGACGTGGCCGGGCAGCTCGGCGCGCACTGGCGCGTCTCGGGCAGCTTCGCGCTGACCGATGCCGAGATCACGCAGGACACCCGCCTTGCCCCCGGCACGCCGTTGTCAAACGTGCCGCGTACCAGCGCCAGCCTGCTGGCGATGTATGAGGACGCGGCGCCGGTGGGGCAGCGCTATGGCGCAGGCGCCGGCTTGCGTTATGTCGGACGACGCCCGGGCGACGTGCAGGACAGCTTCTCCTTGCCCGCTTATGTGCTGGTGGACCTGCACGGCTACTGGCAATACAGCCGCCGCGTGCGCGTGTCGCTCAACCTCGGCAACCTGTTCGACAAGACCTATTACGCCAGCTCGTACAGCAGCCTGTGGGTGGCGCCAGGCGCGGGCCGCAGCGTGCGGCTGGGCGTGCAGCTGAGCTACTGAGCAGGGAACGATGATGCCGTCATCCTTGGCGCGGACTGCCCTTGGCCCGCCCCACCGGCTGCTGTCGATCGACGCGCTGCGTGGGCTGGTGATGCTGATCATGCTGTTGGACCACGTGCGCGACATGTTCTTCCTGCACGTGCCGGTCGCCGATCCGATGGATGTCGCCGCCACCTCGCCGGCACTGTTCTTTTCACGGCTGCTGGCCCACCTGTGCGCGCCGGTGTTCATCGCGCTGGCGGGCGTCTCGGCCTGGCTTTACGGCAGCGCCGGGCACGACCGGCGCGCGGTCAGCGGCTTCCTGCTCAGGCGCGGCCTGTTCCTGGTGTTGCTGGAGCTGACCCTGGTGGGCTTTGCCTGGACCTGGCGCCTGCCGCCGCAGGTGATCTACCTGCAGGTGATCTGGGCCATCGGCCTGAGCATGATGGCGCTGGCCGCGCTGGTGTGGCTGCCGCGCGCGGCGCTGGTCGCGACAGGCGTGGCACTGGTGGCGGGGCACAACCTGCTGAGCCCGCTGCACTTCGCGGCTGACAGTGCCTGGCACGTGCCCTGGGCGATCCTGCACGACCGCACCTGGATCGAGGTGGCCGATGGCCTGCGCGTGCGCACCTCATATCCGGTGCTGCCGTGGATCGGCGTGATCGCGCTGGGCTATGCGGCGGGGCCGTGGTTTGCCGCAGCCATGCCTGCCCCTGCGCGCCACCTGAGGCTGGCCGCCTGCGGCCTGGCGGGGCTGGCAGGGTTTGCGTGGCTGCGCGCGCTCAACGGCTACGGACAGGAACAGAAGTGGATGCCCGGCGCGGATGCGCTGCATACCGCGATGAGCTTCCTCAACGTGATCAAGTACCCGCCGTCGCTGCTGTTCCTGCTGCTGACGCTGGGCACCGGCTGCCTGCTGCTGCTGTGGCTGGAGCGCGTGCAGGGCGGCCGGGCGGCGCGTTGCCTGGCCGTGTTCGGCGCGGTGCCGATGTTCTTCTACCTGCTGCACCTGTATGTGCTGCAGGGCCTGTACCAGCTGTGTGTGCAGCGCTGGGGGCTGAACCAGGGGCGCGTGTTCGGCCTGGACCATGTCTGGCAGCTGTGGCTGGCGGCAATGGTGCTGGCGCTGCTGCTGTGGCCGGCGGTGCGCTGGTTCGCGGCGCTGAAGGCGACGCGGCGGGACTGGCGCTGGCTGAAGTACTTCTGACCAGCGCCGCGCCCCATCGCGCGAGCCTTAGCGTGGTGCAGTGGCGGCAGCGGCCGGCTGCACCGTCGCCGTGGCCGGCGCCTGCGGTTGCGTCGCGGGCTGCGGCTGCGCGACGGGTTGTTGCTGTGCGACGGCTTGAGGCTGCGCGACCGGCTGCTGCTGTGCGACGGCTTGCGGCTGCGCAATGGCTTGTTGCTGCGCGACAGCTTGCGGCTGCGCCACTGCCTGAGGTCGCGCGACGGCTTGCGGTTGCGCCACGGCCTGAGGCTGCGCGGCGACCTGGGGCCGCGCCGCGGCTTGCGGCCGGGCAGCGGGCGCCGCATTGGTCCCGCCGCTCGCTACCGGAGCGGCCTCGGTCAGTTCACGCCAGCCGCCGCCCAGCGCCTTGTACAGCGATACGCGGCTGGTCAGCCCGGCCAGCTTGTAGGTGATCAGCGCCTGCTGCGCGGTGAAGAGCTCTCGCTGCGCGTCGAACACGCCGAAGTAGTCGTCCACGCCGTTCTTGAAGCGCATCTCCGACAGCCGACGGGTTTCGCTGCCTTCGCGCACCAGCGCTTCCTGCGCCTGCACCTGGCGCTCGTAGGTGGCGCGTGCCGCCATGCTGTCGGCCACTTCGCGGAATGCGGTCTGGATGGTCTTCTCGTAGTTGGCGATATTGATGTCCTTGCGCACGTTGGCCGCGTCGAGGCCGGCGCGGTTGCGCCCAGCATCGAAGATCGGCACCGTCAGCTGCGGCGCAAAGACCCACGCCATGCCGCCCGAGAACAGCCCGGCCAGGCTGCTGCTGGCCACGCCGAGCGCGCCGGTCAGCGAGATGCGCGGGAAGAACGCCGCGCGCGCCGCGCCGATATTGGCGTTGGCGGCCTTGAGCCGGTGCTCGGCGTCGAGGATGTCGGGCCGGCGCACCAGCACGCTGGAGGGCAGCCCTTCGGGGAACTCGCGCATCAGCATGCGCGCGTCGAGCGGATCCGGCGCCGGGGCATTCGGATTGGCGGGCGCCGCGCCGGCATCGGTCACCGACTTGGGCAGCGGCCCGCCGATCAGCAGCGCCAGCGCGTTCTCGTCCTGCGCGACTTGCCGGGTGTATTGCTCCACGCCCACCTGCGCGGTCTGCACCTGGGTTTGCGCGCGATGCTGGTCCAGTTGCGCCATCGCGCCCACCTGGCGCCCGCGCCGCACCATCTCGGCCGCGTCCTGCTGGGTCTTGAGCGTGTCCTGCGACAGCTGCAGCAGCGCGCGGTCGGCACGCAGCGTCAGGTAGGCGCTGGCGACTTCGGCCACCAGGCTGATCTGCGCGCTGCGGCGCGCCTCTTCGGTGGCCATGTATTCCTCCAGCGCGGCATGCTTGAGGCTGCGCACGCGGCCGAAGAAGTCCAGCTCGAACGCGGTCAGGCCGATGCCGGCGTTGTAGGTGGTGATCTGCGGCGACTGTCCCGCCGCGCGCAGCCGTTGCGGCAGCCGCTGCGACACCATGCCGGCACTGCCTTCCACGGTGGGGAACTGCGCCGCGCGCTGGATCTGGTACAGCGCGCGCGCTTCGTCGATGGCCAGCGTAGCCATGCGCAGGTCGCGGTTGTTGGCCAGCGCCAGCTCGATCAGCTGGCGCAGCTGCGGGTCGACGAAGACATCGCGCCAGCCGAGGTCGGCAGCGGAGGGACCGGGGCGCTGCGCCGGCTGGCCCGGCTGCGCGGTGCCATTGGCCGGTTTGGCCTGCGAGGTGCGGTAGGCCGCGCCGTCGGGCCACGCCGACGGGACCGGGGCTTCGGGGCGCTGGTATTGCGGCTCCAGCGTGCACGCGGCAAGCGCCATTACCAGCGCGCCAGGCAGCAGCAGGCGTGGTGGCAGGGCGGCATGGCGGCGGGGGCGGGGCAGGCTTCGCATGGATGGTTCCGGAGAGAGAAAGACTGGGAGCAGCAGGAGGTCAGCCCATCAGCGCGCGCCGCATGAAGCGCGAGATCGCCAGCTTGGGCTGCCCCTGTCGGGCAATGTTGTGGGCGGGATCGGTGAACAGCAGCCGGATCAGCGCGTGGCGCGCGGCCATGCTGGTATGCAGCGAGATCCCCAGCAGCTGGCCGTCGCGGCGTACCACGCGGCACGGGATCCAGCCGGTCTGCGCCAGCCACAGCGCGCCTTCCATGCCGGGGCGGAACGCCGGCGCCAGCGGCGTGATCACGGCTACGCCGTTGCAGGACAGGTCCCTGGTGGCGACGCGGTACTCGCGCCCGTCGACGCGCAGCAGCGCGGCGGCATGGTGTGGAAAGCGCTCTTCCTTGCGCGGCCGCGGCAACTCCACGCACACCAGCAGCGAGGCCAGGTACAGCATCAGCGCGACGCCGGTCCAGATGGTGTTGAAGGCCAGCCCTTGCGCGTCGGGGTCCACCATCAGCGCACGGCCGAGCCCCAGCGCGGAGAACCCCAGCAAGCCGGCGTAGAGCGCGGCGAACTTGCCGTGGATCACCAGTTTGGAGCGGTCCAGCCCCTTGTTGGTGACCTTGAACGGCCGTCCGAACGGCTTGAACATCGCGCTGACCAGCGACGCGGTCACCGCCAGCGCCGCGACGATCTGCGTCACCTCGGTAAAGATCGGGAGCGCGCGCTGCCCGGTGATCCAGATGCTGTACGCCCAGTACGCCACCAGCGCAGGCAGGCCGTAAGCGAGGAACTGCAGCGGCTCGCCGTACAGCGTGGAGACGCCGAAGTACCAGTACAGCAGCGGCCCCGCCAGCAGCATCAGCGTGAACGGGCGCGACAGCCAGTGCAGCAACCCGTGCACATAGTGCAGGCGCTGCATGCCGGTGTAGCCGCGCCCGCGCAGCGGCCCGTCGGCGGTCAGCGCCACCTGGATCGTGCCCAGCCCCCAGCGGCTGCGCTGGCTGATGTACTCGGGCAAGCCCTCGGCGGACAGGCCCACGCTCAGGCGCTCGTTGAGCCAGCGCGTGATATAGCCGTGCGGCAGCAGCCGGTAGGTCAGGTGGATGTCCTCGGTCACCGTGCCGGTGGGGAAGCCGCCGATCAGATCGATCAGGTCGCGCCGCACCACGAACGAGGTGCCGATGCAGAACGCCGCGCCCCACGCGTCCTTGGCCGGCTGCATCACGTCGAAGAAGGCGCGCTGCTCGTCGACCCAGCATTCGGTGGCGCGCAGGTTGTACTGGATCGGATCGGCGTTGTAGTAGAACTGGGGCGTCTGCACCACGCCCACGCGCGGGTCGCCGAACAGGCCCACGGTGCGCAGCAGGATGTTGCGATGGGGCGCGAAGTCGGCGTCGAGCACCAGGATGTAGGGCGCACCGCCGGCGGCGGCGCTGTGGCGCAGGCCGTTGTTGAGGTTGCCCGCCTTGGCGTGGGCGTTATCGGGACGCGTCACGTAGTTGGCGCCGACGCGCTCGCAGAACTCGCGCAGCCAGTCGCGGCGGGTGTCGTCGAGCACCCAGACGCGGAAGTCCGGATAGTCGATCGCCAGCGCCGAGACGATGGTCTTCTCCAGGATCTCCAGGCCTTCGTTGTAGGTGGCGATGAAGATGTCCACCGGCGGCACCTGCTGCGCGCGGCGCAGCGCGGCTTCGCCCGCGTCGGCATCGGGCGTGTGGTTGCTGGTGCGGGCCAGCACCACGATCGACAGCAGCGTATAGGCCAGCGTGATGCATTCGAAGGTGAAGAACACATGGGCCCATACGCTGGCGAAGGTCATCTGCCAGTCGGGCAGGGTTTCGCGGATGCGCCAGGTCAGGTACACGCCCAGCAGCAGCGCGGTGACGCCGCCGAACAGGATGCGGTCCGCCGGCCGCTCGTGCCGGCACAGCAGCGACAGCAGCACCATGGCCAGCAGCACGCCGCCGTTGATGACCAGCAGCGTCTGGTTTTCCAGGAAGAGGGCGAACATCGTCAGTCCTTGTCGGGGGTGGCACTGGCGGTGCCGGCGGCAGCAATCGCCGGCGGCGGGCAGGATGGCTCCAGGCAGCCGCCCGGGCGGAACGGGTTCCAGCGCGCGGCGGCCAGCACCGCCCACGCGGTGGCGCCCAGGTGCGGCAGGTGGAAGTAGTGGAAGTCCTCCGTGGTGGAGGTGGGGCCGATCGACAGCCCGGTGCTGACGCGCGCCTGCGGCGTGGCATAGAGCATCCCGGACGGCGCGCGCTGCGCACGCAGCAGCGGCCACAGCGGCGCAGCCTGCTGCGCCTGTCCGGCGGCCTGCAGCACCAGCGCGGCCTGTCCGGTGCCTTCGGTCCAGATCCCGTCGGGGCTGCCCTTGAAGCCGTAGCCGGCGCCGGCGCGGTGCCTGGCCTCGACCCAGGCCAGGTTGCGGCGCCAGTCCTGCGGCGGGTCGGGGAAGGCGATCAGCGGCCACAGCACCGCGTCCAGCGCCGACGGGCCGGCATTGGGCGCGCGCCCGTCGTCGTGCGTGCCGATGATGAAGCGGCCCTCGCGCGGCTGCCACATGGCGCTGACAAAGCCGCGCGAGCGCGCCGCGCCGTCGCGCCAGCGCGGATCGTTGCGCAGGCTGGCCAGCCAGCTGAAGGCCGCATAGGTGTCGACGTTATGCTCGGTCGATTTCCAGCCCTGGCGGATCTGCTTGGGCTCATGGCCGAAGAAGCCGCCGATATAGCCGGCCGGCGCGGCCGGATCAGGCACGGTGGCATGCACCCAGCCCATCAGCGCCGCGGCGCCGTCGAGATAGCGCGCATCGCGGGTGGCGTCATGCACCGCCAGCAGCAGCAGCGCGGCCCAGGCCACGTTGCCGGTGGCGGTGCCGGCCTGGTAGGCGTCTTCGAACCAGCGCTTGCTGGGCTCGTCCCACCAGCCGGGCAACGGCGCCGGTCCTGCCGGCAGCGGCCCCGCGCGATAGGCGTTGCGCAAGCGCGCGTCGCGGAAGTGGCGGTCCTGGCGGGTGGCCTGCAGCACCGCATCGGCAATGCGGCGCGCTTCCGCGGGCCGCTTGCACGCCACCAGCGCAATGCCGGCCAGCGCGTTGTCGTAGACGAAGGCGGCATTGCGCAGCGCCGGCGCCAGCGGCTCGCCGCCGGGCGCGGGCTCGTAGCTGGGCAGGAACAGCGCGCCGTTGCCGCCGGCGCGGCTGACCTGATCGGCCAGTGCCTTGCAGCCTTCGGCCAGCATGGCCTGCTGCGCGGGATCCGCGGCACGCGCCGCGATCGGCGCCAGCGCCAGCACGGCGTGAAGCAGCGCGCCGGCGACCAGGCGAGGCAGGCGTGCGGTCGAAATCGGCAATCGCATCCGGCTCTCCTTGGCGCGGGCGCTTACAGCGAGGCCCGCAACTGGCCCAGCCAGCTCTGGTTCAGCGTGACGCGGGCCCAGCGGCCCATGCCGCAGTGCCCGGACTGCGCCGGCGCCGCCGCCTTGGCCGTGCCCGCGGTAGCGGGCGCTGCCGCGCTGCCGGACGCCGCGCCGGCCTTTGCCGGCAGGTTGCCCAGCGGGCGGTCGAGCCTGGCGATGACATAGATCTCGTTCTTCTCGATCGGCGGGAACGGCACGAAGTAGCGCGCCTGGTCGCCATCCGGCGCGCGCGGCAGCACCTCGGCCACCGAGGCCGGCAGCGCCGTGGGCACGCCGTCGACCTGCACGTTCAGGCGCGCACCGGGCAGCAGGTTGTCGCTGAGGCTGCGCGGGAATACCGCCACCACGCTGGTCTGCGCGCAGTTGCTGGCGCGCGCGAGCGTGGCGCCGGCGGCGACGCGCGTGCCTGGCTGCGCGATCAGGTCTTCGATGGTGCCAGGTTCGGGCGAGCGGATCTCCAGGTTGGAGAGACGATCAATGCGTTCCTGCTCGGTGGCGATCATTGTGTCGACGGACTTGCCATAGGCTTCCAGCTGCTCGAGCTCTGCCGTCAGCTGGGCCGCTTCCGCGCCCAGCACCTGGCGGCGCTGCGCGAGCGTGGCGCTGGGACCGTCGGTGGACGACGCATAGATCTTGTTGCGCGACGCCTGGCTTTCGCCGATGGCGTTGTCGAGCTCGGCCTTGGCCGCGGCCTTGGCGTTGGACAGCATCGACAGCTGGTAGCGCGAGGCGTTGGTATAGGCCTCGCTGACCGCGCCGGCCCACTGCATGCCCTGGTTGCGGTTGACCACTTCCTGCTGCTGGTCTTCCTGGGCCTTGGCCGATGCCAGGCGCGCTTCCAGCGCGCGCACGCGCGCGGCGTGCTCGCGTTGCGCGGCGCCGTTGTAGCGCTGCAGGTCCTGATCGGTAGCGGCCATCAGCCGGCGGTTGCTTTCCAGCCGCGCCTTGGCCGAGTCATAGCGCTGCTGGTTGTCGAGTTTCTTGCCGGTCAGGTCGACCAGCAGCGAACGGTCGATGTTGGGGTTCTGCACCACCATCAGCGCCTGGTTGGCCGTGAACGGCTGGCCCGCGGCCACCATCTGCTTCATCACCACGCCTTCCACCGGCGATGTCACCAGGCTGACCGGGTTGTTCACCACCGCGCGTTCCGACGAGCGCGTAAACACATTTGGAAACATGATCGTCAGCACGGCCCAGATGATGAACAGCACCACGCCGTAGCCCGCCATGCGCGGCACGATATGCCACAGCGGCACGGCGACCGGCTGCGGGCGCTGCACCAGCCCGTCGCCAGAGGGTTGGCGCAGCGGGGCCGGGGTCAGTGAGTGGGGGCGCGGCGGCGGGTTGTTGCGCTGGTCGGCCATGGTGTTGTTCTCCGGCAAGCAAAGTCAAAAAGCATCCCCGCCGGCATCCGGCGCATGGATGCCGGGCGAGCGTATCCGTCAGGCAAGCGTGTGGCGTCGCGCAAGGGCTGTCGCGCGTGGCCCGGCTTGCAAGTCCCCAATTCAGCTTGTTGTCTGCAGCACGCGCGATGTGGCTGGGCCGTATCGGCGCACCTTGCAATCGGACCGACATACCGCATGCAGCGGCGTGCAGCCCGTAGAGTTGCCCGGCTTCATCCAGGCAGAGTTGAACAATGGCCAGTGGATTGGCCAAGACATGGCGGCCCGCTGAAGCAAAGATTCACGCACTCAGGCCGCCGCGGGTGAGTTAAGGCTAGTCAGTTGCCCCTTCGCTTGCTGTAAGAATGTGTAAGAGGAGGCTGTAGCACTGCTTAATACGGCATTGCGGAGGGCTCGCGCAGATGCGCTAATCGTCGCTGCCTAGCGGCGGCGCGATATGCTCCAGCGGACGGCGTTCGGCATCGATGCCGAAGCGCAAGGCCAGCAGCCCGGCCACGATCACCAGCGCCGCGCCGAAGCCGTAGCCCGCCGCCACCGCTTCGCGGCTGCCGCTCTCGATCAATGCGCCCAGCAGCAGCGGCGCGATAAAGCCGCCGGTGCCGGTGCCCACGGCGTAGAACACCGAGATCGCCAGCGCGCGCATTTCGAGCGGAAACACCTCGCTCGCGGTCAGGTAGGCGGAGCTGGCCGCGGCCGAGGCGAGGAAGAACACCGCGGACCAGCACAGCGCCTGTGTGCGCGCGTCGAGCCAGCCCTGCACGAATGCCCAGCCGGTCAGCGCGAGGCCGATGCCGGACAGCACGTAGGTGGCGGCGATCATGCGCCGGCGCCCGACGTGGTCGAACAGCGGGCCCAGCAGCAGCGGGCCCAGCGCGTTGCCGAGCGCGAACGGAAAGATATACAGCGCCACCCGTGCTTCCGGCACGCCGTAGAAGCGCGACAGCACCAGCGCATAGGTGAAGAAGATGGCGTTGTAGAAGAAGGCTTGCGCCACCATCAGCGCCAGCGTGATCAGGCTGCGCTGGCGAAAGCGCCGCAGCAGCAGGCGCATGACCTCGCCCACGCCCGGGGCGGCGCGGCGGCGCATCGCCACCGCCGCGCAATCGGGAGATACCGGCGGCAGCGGCCCACGGCTGGCGCGCACTTCGGCCTCGATCGCGGCGATGATGCGCTCGGCCTCGTCCAGCCGGCCGTGCGTGGCAAGCCAGCGCGGACTCTCCGGCACATGCCGGCGCACCAGCACGATCGCCACCGCCAGCACCGCGCCGAGCGCGAAGCAGGCGCGCCAGCCCCACACCGGGCCGAATACGCGCGCATCGAGCAGTACCAGGCTGAGCCCCGCGCCCAGCGCGGCGCCCAGCCAGAAACTGCCGTTGATGGCCAGGTTCACGCGTCCCCTTACGCGCGCCGGGATCAGTTCGTCGATGGCCGAATTGATGGCGGCATATTCGCCGCCGATGCCCAGGCCCGTGCAGAAGCGGCAGGCGGCGAAGAAGGCGAAGTCGGGCGCGAACGCGGTCGCCAGCGTGGCCACCATGTAGACCGCCAGCGTGGCCAGGAACAGTCGCTTGCGGCCGAGCCGGTCGGCCATGCGGCCGAACACCAGTGCGCCCAGCACGGCGCCGGCGATGTAGAGCGAGCCCGACCAGCCCACCTCGGTCGCGCTCAATCCCAGCGTATCGGGCCGCTCCAGCACCGCGCCGACCGAGCCGACCAGCGTGACCTCCAGGCCATCGAGCACCCACGCGATGCCCAGCGCGATCGTTACGCGCCAGTGCCAGCGCGACCACGGCAGACGGTCGAGCCGCCCGGGAATGTCGGTGCGGAAGGCGGTATCGGGCGGCGGGCTGGCGACGGCGGTATCGGTTGGCATCGCCAACCAGTATAGGAAACGAGGGCCGCGCCGCTCAGCGGTACAGCACGGTCGGCAGCCAGAGGCCGATTTCAGGGAAGACGTAGAGCAGCACCAGCGCTATCACCTGGATGCCCATGAATGGCAGCATGCCGAGGAAGATCTGGTTCAGCGTGACATGGGGCGGCGCCACGCCCTTCAGGTAGAACGCCGCCATTGCCACCGGCGGCGACAGGAACGCGGTCTGCAGGTTCAGCGCCACCAGCAGCCCGAAGAACAGCGGATCGATGCCGAAGTTGTCCAGCAACGGGATAAAGATAGGCATGAAGATAATGATGATCTCGGTCCATTCCAGCGGCCACCCCAGCAGGAAGATGATCAGTTGCGCCAGGATCATGAACTGCACCGGCGACAGGTTCATCGACAGCACCCACTGCTCGACCAGCGCCTGCCCGCCCAGCAGCGCGAACGCGGCCGAGAAGATCGACGAGCCCACGAACAGCCAGCACACCATGGCGCTGGTCTTGGCGGTCAGCAGCACCGATTCCTTGAGCACGCCGAAGTTCAGCTGGCGGTAGGCGGCGGCCAGCAGCGCGCCGCCGAGCGAGCCGACCGCGGCGGCCTCGGTGGGCGTGGCCAGCCCGAACACGATCGAGCCCAGCACCGCCAGGATCAGCAGCGCCAGCGGGAAGAACGACGTCAGCAGCATCTTGAAGATTTCCACCCGCGCAAAGCTGAAGCGCCAGTAGAAATACACCAGCAGCAGGCCCACCACCGCCAGCGTGATCCAGAACCAGCGCGGTGCCGCGACGGCCGCGGCGGCAGGCGTCGATGGCGGCCGTGCCTCGGCCTCGGTGGCGGCGGGCGTGGCGGACGTGGCCGGTGCGGCAGGCGTGGCCGGTGCCGCGGCGGCCGGCGCCGCCGGTTCTTCCGATGGCGGCGCCGCCAGGTCGTCCACCGCCGCGCTGCTTTCCTCCGCGCCGCCCAGCGACAATGGCGCCTCGACCGCGATGCTCGCGGCCGGCGCCGTGACCGCGCTGTAGATCGTCCCCATCACCAGCGCCGTCGCCAGCGCCGGCAGCAGCACGATGCCGAGCTGGCGCGCGAACACGGCACTCGGCACCTCGGCATTGCGCGGGCCCTTGAGTGCGCGCATCAGGCCCGCGCCCAGCGCCGGCAGGGCATGGGTGGCGCCGCGCGCCTGCAGCGTGCGCGCCACCGGCGGCAGCGGCACCACGCGTTCGGCTTCCGGCAGCGGCGGCGCCAGCGCGGGCTTGAGCTTGGCCAGCAGCACGATGTAGAGCACGTAGAGCCCGGTCAGCATCAGGCCGGGGAAGAAGGCGCCGGCATAGAGCTGCACCACGGACACACCCGCGGTGGCGCCGTAGACGATCAGCAGCACGGACGGCGGGATCAGGATGCCCAGGCAGCCGCCGGCGGTCACCGCGCCGGCCGACAGCGAGGTGCTGTAGCCAGCGCGCAGCATGGCGGGGAAGGCCAGCAGGCCCATCAGCGTGACCACCGCGCCGACGATGCCGGTGGCGGTGGCGAAGATCGCGCAGGTCACCAGCGTGGCCACCGCGAGCGAGCCCGGGATCCATGCCAGCGCCAGGTGCAGGCTGCGGAACAGTTTCTCGATCAGGTTCGAGCGCTCGACCAGGTAGCCCATGAACACGAACAGCGGGACCGAGATCAGCACATCGTTGGTCATCACCGCATAGGCCCGCTGCACCATCAGGTCCAGGGTCTGCTGTACCGCGATTTCAGGGTTGGCGTGGCGGTAGGCCAGCCAGGCAAACAGCACGCCCATGCCCATCAGCGTGAACGCGGTGGGAAAACCCAGCATGATAGCCACCACGATCAGCGCCAGCATCAGCAGGCCCAGGTGCCCGCTGGTCCAGTCCCCCGGTGCGGGCATAAACCACGCCACGCCACCGATGATCAGCACCATCAGCGACACGCCGAACCACAGTTCTTTCCTCATCGGCCGGCTCCCGGCGGTTGGTCGCGCGGGGGCGGGGATTCGGCCAGCTCGGCCGTGGGCGTGCCCTGCACCATCTCCTTGAGCTTGTCGACGTCGACTTCTTCGACATCGCCTTCGCGCAGCGGCCAGTAGCCGCTGCGCAGGCACATGACGCAGCGGATGGTCTCGGCCACGCCCTGCAGCAGCAGCAGCGCGCCGGCCACCGGGATGACTGCCTTGAACGGATAGATCGGCGGACCGTCGGCGGCGATGGAAGAGTGTTCGTTCTGCGCCAGCGAGACCTCGAAGAAGTCGATGCCTGCCCAGGCCAGCGCGATCACGCCGGGAAAGAAGAACGCCAGGTACAGCACCAGGTCGATGCCGGCCTGCATCCGCGGCGACAGGAAGCCGTAGAGGATATCGCCGCGCACGTGGCCGCGCTTGGCCAGCGTGTAGGCGCCCGCCAGCATGAACAGCGTGCCGTACAACATGTTGCTGGCGTCGAACACCCAGGCGTGCGGCGCGCCCAGCGCATAGCGCGAGAACACCTCGTAGCTGATCATCAGCGTGAGCCCGATGATCAGCCACGAGGCGGCCTGGCCGACGAAGGTGCTGAGCCAGTCGATACCCAGCAGCAGGCGTTGCACGGCGCGCGTCCCGGGGGCTCAGCCGCGCTTGGAGAAGTAATGGCTGGTGGCCAGCCGGTAGTCGACGTTGGTATCGTTCTGCCAGCGCGTGGAGCGCTGTGCGAAGGCCTTCATCGAATCATTGACCTTCTTGAACATGGGGTTCTCTTTTTCCTTGCGCGCCACGATCTCGTCCCAGATCTTCAGCTGCGCCTGCAGCACCGAGTTGGGGGTGGCGTAGAACTTCACGCCCTGCTGCTGCAGCGCCTGGTAGTCCTTGGAATAGCGGTCGATCGCCTTCATCGACATGTCGGCCGAGGCCGCGTCCACCGCGTTGGCGATCAGCGCCTTGAGCTTGGCCGGCAGCGCGTCGTAGCGCTTCTTGTTGAACAGGATCTCGAACTGCTCCGAGCACTGGTGGAAGCTGCGCAGCATGCAGATCTTGGACACGTCCTGGAACCCCAGCGCGCGGTCCGAGCTGGCGTTGTTGAACTCCGCCGCGTCGAGCAGGCCGCGGTCCAGCGCCGGCACGATCTCGGCGCCCGGCAGCGCGTTCACCGCGGCGCCCAGGCCGGTGAAGATATCGATCGACAGGCCGACGGTGCGGAACTTCAGCCCCTTGAAGTCTTCCGGCTTGGTGATGGGCTTCTTGAACCAGCCCAGCGGCTGGGTCGGCATCGGCCCGTACAGGAACGACACCACGTCCAGGTTCAGGCTGCGGTAGATCTCCTGCTGCAGTTCCTTGCCGCCGCCGTACTTGTGCCAGGCCAGCAGCATGTTCGGGTCCATGCCCCAGGCCGGGCCCGAGCCCCACAGCGCCAGCGCCGAGTTCTTGCCGTACCAGTACGCGATCACGCCATGGCCGCCGTCGAGCGTGCCCTTGCTGACCGCGTCGATCAGGTCGAAGGCCTTGACCACCGCGCCCGCGGGCAGCAGTTCGATCTTGAGGTCGCCGCCCGACATGTCGTTCACCTTGGTGACGAAGTCGCCGGCGAACTCGTGGAAAATGTCCTTGGTCGGCCAGGTGCTCTGCCAGCGCATCGTGACCGGCCCCTGCGCCTTGACGATGGCCGGGAAGCCCATCGCGGCCGCCCCCGCGGCAGCGCCGGCGGCGCCGCCCAGGAAGCCGCGCCGGGATACGCTGCTGCCCTGGCCGCTGCTCCGTCCCTCTGATTTCCTCGCCCTGGATGCCATGACCGTCTCCCTCTGATGAGTGTGGGACTACCCGCGAGCATGCCGGCCGTGGGGACCGAGGCTACTCGCCACTGACGCGAACACCGGAAAAGTCGGGAAAAACTGGAGCATGCGGGGCCAGCGGACGCGCGGCAGGCCTGCCGACGGGCAGGGATGCCGGGCAGGTGGCCCGTGATTCCCTTCATGGTAGGAAAGGCACAGGCAACCACAATCTAGGGATTACCCGCGCGGTGTGCGCCGGCGCACTTCGTGGCCGCGCACGAGCGGCGTGCCGCCGGCTCAGGCGCGCGCGATGCCGACCGTGAAGCTGGCTTCAAGCATCCCCGGCGCGCCGGAGGCCTCGCGCACTGCCATCAGGTTGGGGCGCGGCCCCGCAATCGGGTCCTGCACGGTGGCGCGCGCCGGCACGCCGTGCGCACGGTAGGCCGGATGGCTGCCCAGGACTTCGCGGTTGAGCGCGTCGCTGAAATACAGCTGGCTGGTCAGCGCTTCCGCACGCCCGAGCAGCACCTTGAAGTGGATATGGATGGCGCGCGGCGCGTACCAGCCGGGATAGATCGAGGTGAAGGTGGCGACGCCGTCGCTGTCCGCCGGCTGGACCCCGCGCAGGAAACGCGCCTGCCGGTCGGCCTGGCCTTCGCCGCTGTAATGGCCCTGCGCATCGCAGTGCCAGATGCTGACCAGGGCACCCGGCACCGGCGCGCAGCCGCGTCCGGCGTCAACCACCCGGATGCGCAGCCGCACGGGCTGGCCGGGACGGCCGTCGCGGATATCGGCGCGCACCAGGGCATCGTCCAGGTAGAACGGGCCTTCGGTGGCGGCCGGCGTCAGCAGGCAGGCCGCGGGCGTTGCCGCCGCCGCCGTGCCGGGCGCGATGCCGGCCGCGGCCATCAGGCCCAGGTCGCGCAGGAAGCGGCGGCGCGCCGCGTCGGGATCTGCCGGGACCCCGGCATCAGGCGCCGGGTCCGTGGTCATGGTGGCCTCCGTGCTGTTGCGAGTGGGCCGGACGGCGCTTGCCGCGCGTTGGCCAGGGCCGCCGCCTCAGCGTCCCATGGCCTTGAGCATGGAATAGCCGTGGCTGGTGATGCGCGGCGCCTGGCGGCGGCCGTGCAGGACTTCGAGGTGAACGAATCGCTTGTCGACCAGGGCCTTGAGGTCGATGGGATCGATCTGGCGGGAATCGGTGGAATCGAGGGAATCGGGGCCATCGCTCAGCAATAGCAGCGTGGCAAGTTCATGCGGGCTCAGCACGTTCGTCTCCTTGGCTAGAGGGGGGCGTTTGCTGGGAGTCTGCGCGGCGACATCGCGCCGGCGGGGAGGCGTAATACGATCGTCGGGACGACGGGGTCACATGCGCTGCACATGTTGCGCTGCAATGCAGCAGCGCTGCCGGTGTCTCGCAATCCATTGGTTTGACGGGAGGCTCCGCGCGCGGTTCCTCGCTGCCGCCGGCCGTTACATGTGACCCACTGTCGCAGCGCCGTCATTCCCATACTAGCCGGCCCACGTGACAAGGCGATGGCCATGCCTGCATCGTGGGCAAAGGGAGCGGCAGCCGTCCGCTCCCGGTCATGCCCTATATCGCCCTTACCGGGCCTGACGCGCGCGCCAGGCTTCATACAGGTCGACGCCGTGGTCGCGGGCCGGCACGTAGGCCAGCTTCATCTCGCGCTGCTCGAGCGGACGGGCCAGCTCGACGTAGCCGCGCTCGGCCGACAGGTCGTAAGGGGCGCCGTCCTCGTTGGAATACGCGTAGTAGACCGCCTCGACCCCGGCCAGGTACATCGCGGTCAGGCACATCGGGCAGGGATAGCCGCTGGCGTACACGGTGCAGCCGCTCAGGTCGGGCTTGCCCAGCGCGCGGCTGGCGGCGCGCACCGCCTGCATCTCGGCATGCGCGCTGGGGTCGCAAGTGGCATCGACTTCGTTGACCGCGCGGGCCAGCACCGTGCCGTCCCTGACCACCACGGCGCCGAAGGGCCAGGTATTGCGCTCGCGCACGTTCTCCATGGCGAGGCGGATGGAATCCAGCAGATAGGCTTCGGTTGTCGACACGCGTTGTCTCCGGTCAGGCCTGGCCCGCGCAGGCGGACATGATGCGGGCCTCGCGACTATAGGACAGCGTGCGCGGACACGGTGGCGCGGGTTGTTATAGAGCGTATTCGGGCGCCGGCTGCTATTGCCGTTGGCACTGGCGCGCAGTCGAATCCTTAACTTCGCGTGGCGCGGGCGGCGTGCCAGAATGCGGCCGATGTATCCCTGAAGGATTCCACATGCTGGTGGCGCGCCTGTTCATTTCCCTGTCCCTGTCCCTGTCCCTGTTCATCGCCATGCTGACATCCGTTCCCGCCGCCGCGAGCGCAACGCCCGAGCAACAACTGCGCGAGGCCGCGGCGCGCGGCGACGCCGCGCAGGTCAGCGCGCTGCTGGCCCAGGGCGCCAGCATCGACGCGCGCGACGGGCAGGGACGCACCGCGCTGCTGCTGGCCACGCACCACAACCGCGTGCAGGCGGCGCAGGTGCTGATCGATGCCGGCGCCAACGTGAACGCGCAGGACGCGATCCACGACAGTCCCTACCTGTATGCCGGCGCGCGCGGCCACAACGAGATCCTGCGGCTGACACTGGCGCACGGCGCCGACCTGCGCAGCACCAACCGCTACGGCGGCACCGCGCTGATCCCTGCTGCCGAGCGCGGCCATGTCGAGACCGTGCGCATGCTGATCGCGGCCGGCGTGGCGGTGGACCACGTGAACCGGCTCAAGTGGACCGCCTTGCTCGAGGCCATCATCCTCGGCAACGGCGGCGCCGCCCATACCGAGATCGTGCGCCTGCTGGTCCAGGCCGGGGCCAATGTGAACCTGGCCGACGGCGACGGCGTCACGCCGCTGCAGCATGCGCGCCAGCGCGGCTATACGCAGATCGAGCGCATTCTTCGCGACGCCGGCGCGCGTTGACGCCGCGGCGTTCAGGGACCTTTGTGCCATGGGTTGCGACCGATTTGGGAGGATCGCCGTGACCTTGCCTCATATATACTGTCAGTGTGCATACAAAATGGTGAAGGCGATGGCTTCGAGAGCAAAGCGCAGTGCAACGAGTGGAAGCGGCAGCCCGGCAACTGCGGCGCCGGAAGCGGATCCGGCCAAGGAGCTCCTCTGGGCACGTCCCGGGTTTCTGGTGCGGCGGCTTCACCAGATCCACGTGGCGATGTTCTTCGAGGAATGCAAGTCGCCCAATGTCACGCCGGTCCAGTACGCCATCCTGACCGTGTTGTCGGTCCTGCCCGGACTGGACCAGACCTCGCTGGGGCAGGAAGTGGGCCTTGACCGCACCACGACCATGGATGTGGTGCGCCGGCTCGAAGAGCGCGGCCTGGTCGAGCGGCACGAAAACCCTGCGGACAGGCGCACGCGCCACGTCCACCTGACGCGCGAAGGCAAGAGCGTGGTCACGTCGCTGCGTGCCGACATGGCGCGCGCGCAGGAACGCATGCTGGCGCCGCTGAAGCCGGCGCAGCGCGAGGTCTTCATGGACTTGCTGGCGACGCTGGTGGAAGCCAATAACCAGTACAGTCGCACGGTATTGCGAAGCATGTAGGCGAAAAAAGGGGCGGGCGCAAAGGCCCGCCTTGTTGCATGACGATGTGGCTCAGACCGGATAGACCAGGTCGTTCGCGATGATGGTGGTGTCATACACCACCTGCCGCTCGCGCAGCAGCAGCCTGCCGCCCTGGCGGCGGAAGCGGTCGTGATAGGTGCCGGCGAGATGGATCGTGGTGGGCCCCTCCACCAGCGTCTGCAACAGCATGAAATTGGCCTGCGCCACGATGTCGCCGTCGGCGGTTTCATCGCTGACCCGGGTATTGGTCACCAGGTGCAGGTTGTAGCGCGGCGCGAACATCTGCGTACTGGCGATCGCCGCGGCGCGGTCGCGCATCATGCCGATGCCTTCGGCATACACCAGCCCGACCGGCAGGTTGCGTTCGGCGTTCTCGCGCGCGGTGATGCGGTAGAGCGCATCGTCGGTGAAGAAGCCCGGCCAGTGCTCGACCATGCCGGCGTCCAGTGCCGCGCAATAGTCCGCGTGGAAGGCATCGATCTCCAGCCGCAGTTCGATCGCGCGCGCGGTGCCGAGGGTGCTCTCGCGATAGAGGGAGTAGTTCATCGGTTTCATAGGCTTTTGGATTCCCGTCAGGCCGCGTTCAGAACCCCATCACGCCGCGGTAGTACTGGTACATCGCGCGGATCGCGGATTCGGAGATCAGCGAGCTAGACGTGCCGATCTGCTGCGCGTCCAGCTTGAGCACGTTGAGGTCGCTGCTGGAGCGGCGCACGCCTTCCTGCACGAACTTCATCGCCTCGTTGTCTTCCAGCCCGAGGAAGCCGGCGGGGCCCATCAGGTTGCCCTGGCGCAGGCGGTGCTGCGTCATTTCCTCGGTGTCGTCCTCGTAGCCGAACATGGTCCACAGCATCAGCATGCTGTCGGGGCCGTTGGGCACGATCTGGCGCACGCCCAGCGTGTTCATCTCGCGCTGCACGATCAGGTTCGGCCAGATCGTCTGCATCGTCACCGACCACGGCGAGTCGAACTCGCGCACGTACTCCAGGAAGCGCTCGTCCTCCAGGCGCATGCCTTCGTGGTACGAGCGCATCTCTTTTTTGTTCTCGTCGCTGACGGCCGCGTACTTGTCTTCCTTCTTGGCCGATGCCATGGTGCCGTGGCGGCCATGCACGGGGTCGGCGATCATGGCCGACTCATTGCCAGCCACCAACAGGCCGAACACCACCAGGAAGGAGTGCAGCAGCGTGGCGTGGTACGGGTCCTTCAGGTTCTCGTGGTACATCTTCCAGTTGCACGGCAGCTCGTTCTTGTAATAGCCAAGCACCTTGAGCGGCTTGCCGTTGAAGACCACGTCGAAGTCCTTCAGGATCTCCGGCGTCATGTAGTCTTCCAGGCTTTCCATGTCGGGCGCGTAGGAGGCAAAGATCACGCCGTTGCGCGTCGCTACGTGCAGCTTCACCAGCCCGTGGTCTTCGTTGCGGAAATCCTTAGGCATGCCGCCGGCGCGATTCACGCCGCGCTTGAACGGCACGCCCTGGAGGTTGCCCTTCAGGTCATAGGACCACTGGTGGTAAGGGCAGACGAATTCCTTGGTGTTGCCCTGGCTGTGGCGGCAGAACTCGGCGCCGCGGTGCGCGCAGCGGTTCTCGAACACGTTGATCGAGCCGTCCTCGGCGCGCGACACGACCACCGGCGTCGCGCCGACATACGAGCGCTTGAAGTCGCCCGCGTTCGGGATTTCGGCTTCCAGCGCGACATAGTTCCACGAGCGCCCGCGGAAGATCTTCTGCAGTTCCAGGTCATGGACGGCCTGGCTGGTGTAGACCCAGTCCGGGATGTAGTGCAGCCCGTCCTCGGGCCAGCGGCATTCATCCAGTGCCGGGTTCTTCTTGCCGAGCGTGTGCTGGATCACCGCTTGTGTCTGGTACATGTGTGGGGTCCTCTCAGAGTGTGATGGAGCTGTCTGCTTCCGCCTGCCGTTCGCGCACGACCTGCCGCAGCGGCAATGTGTCGTCGCACAGGCGTGCCAGGTGCGCCGAGACGTCGTGTCCGACCAGTGCGCGCAGCTGGCGCAGGTCGCCGCCGGCATTCACGGCAATGGCATGGCGCAGGCGGCCGTGTCGGGTGCCGAGCAGCATGAACTTCGGGGCGGCGGCATCGTGGGCCGCGATACCGCGCCAGGCATAGCGGAGATCCGGATGCGCGGCGCCGAGCATCTGCACGTTGCATCCGAACTGGTCGGTCCAGAACCACGGTAGCGCCGCGGGCTCCGCCGCCACGCCCAGCATCGCCGCCGCCGCGATGCGCGCCTGTTCATTGGCGCTTTGCCAGGACTCGAGCCGCATCTCGGCGCCGAACAGCGGCTGGTACTGGCTGCAGCAGTCGCCAGCGGCATAGATCGACGGCGCGCTGGTGCGGCACTTTTCGTCGACCTGGATGCCGCCATTCTGCGAATGCAGCGCCAGGCCAGCGCCGGCGGCGAGCGCCACTTCCGGTGTCAGGCCAATCGCGACCACCACCAGCGCAGCGGGCAGCGCGGAGCCGTCGTCGAACCGCATTTGCACGCCATCGCCCTGGACCTCGCAGTGAGCGATGCCGCAACCAAGACGCAGGGTCACGCCTTGCGCCCGCACCCGATCCGCCAGCCATGCGCCAAGCTCCGGCGGCAGCGCGCGACCCAGCAGGCGGTCCGCGCTCTCGACCAGCGTGACCTTCAGGCCCATGCCTGCAGCGGTCGAAGCGGTCTCCAGGCCAAGGAAGCCGCCGCCGATCACCACAAGTTCGCCTGCGCGCTGCATGGCGTCGCGCAGGCGCGCCGCGTCGTCCAGCGAGCGCAGGTAATGCACATGGGGCGTGCCGGGCGGCAGCGCGGGCAGCGCGCGGGCATTGCCGCCGGTGGCGAGCAGGCAGGCGCCATAGCCGATGGCGCTGCCGTCGGCCAGGTGCGCGACTTGCCGCGCGGCATCGAGCGCGGTGACGCAGGTGCCGAGCCGCAGCTCGATGCCCTGGTCGGCATAGAAGCTGGCGGGGTGCACGCCGATCTTGCCGTCCTGTGCGGCGTCGGCGAGCACGGACTTGGACAGCGGCGGGCGCTCGTATGGCGCGTGCCGTTCGCCGCCTGCCATGACGATGCGGCCGCCATGGCCAAGGCCGCGCAGCGCGGCGGCGGCCATGGCCCCGGCCTGGCCGGCGCCGACGATCAGGATGGGCGTGTGCTGTGTCATGACCGGCTCCCTTACAACTCGACCCACACCCGGCTGTCTTCGATCTTGACCGGGTAGGTGCGGATATCGCCGGTGGCGGGCGCGCACATCGCCTTGCCGGTGCGGATGTCGAAGCGGGCCTGGTGCAGCGGGCATTCGATGCAGCCGTCTTCCAGGTAGCCGTCCGACAGCAGCGCGTACTGGTGCGTGCAGACGTTGTCGGTGACAAAGTACGCGTCATCGCTGCGATAGACGGCAAGCTGGCGATCGCCCAGCGTCAGCGGCATCACCTCGTCGTTCTGCAGCGTGTCGGCCGCATCGATGTGAATCCATGCCATGTTCATCTCCGTGAATCTAATTTGTCAGTATGCTGAGTATATGAGTATCAGTGTACTGATGTTTTGGGGGCGAAATATCCTCGTTAACCCTGGCTGGTGCGTGCCGTCCCTGGCGTGGCCGCGGCATTGTGCTGCAGCGTCGGACGTGCCTGCGACCGCGCCAGGATCTCGCCCATGATGCCGCGGCGGAACGTCAGCACGCAGACCACGAAGATCAGCCCTGTCACCATGCTCACCGACTCGCCCAACGTATCGAACCAGCCGATCCCGGTCATCGCCGCCAGCGCGTTGCCCGCATCGCCCAGCTTGTTCTCCAGCGCGACGATGACCAGCGCGCCGACCAGCGGGCCGGACAGGGTGCCCATGCCGCCGACCAGGGTCATCAGGATCACGGAGCCCGACATCATCCAGTGGACATCGGTCAGCGTGGCGAAGCCCAGCACCAGCGTCTTGAGCGCCCCCGCCAGCCCCGCCAGCGCCGACGACAGCACGAACGCCAGCAGCTTGAAGCGGTCCGCGTCATAGCCCAGCGAGACCGCGCGCGGCTCGTTCTCCTTGATCGCCCGCAGGATCTGCCCGAAGGGCGAGTCGACGATGCGCATGATCCCGAGGAAGGCAGCCACGGTGATCGCCAGCACGACGTAGTACATGGTGTGGTCGGACGCCAGCGGCAGCACGCCGAACAGCTCGCCGCGCGGCACCGCCTGCATGCCGTCTTCGCCGCCGGTGACCGGTGCCTGCAGGCAGAAGAAGTAGAACATCTGCGCCAGCGCCAGCGTGATCATGGCGAAGTAGATGCCCTGGCGGCGGATCGCCAGCGCGCCGAACACCAGCCCCAGCAGGGCGCCGAAGGCGGTGCCGCCCAGCAGCGCCAGTTCCGGCGTGAGCTGCAGCGACTTCATCGCGTAGCCGCAGGCGTAGGCCGCGCCGCCGAAGAAGGCGGCATGGCCGAACGACACCAGCCCGGTATAGCCCAGCAGCAGGTTGAAGGCACAGGCGAACAGCGCGAAGCACAGCAGCTTCATCACCAGCACCGGGTAGGCGCCCAGCCAGGGCGCGAGCAGCAGGGCCGCCAGCAGCAGTCCATACGCGAGCAGCGGCCGCGTTGCGTTAGTGGTGCTTGCCATCATTTCTCCTTTCCAAACAGGCCGGCCGGCCGCACCAGCAGCACGCAGACCATGGCGACGAAGACAACGGTCGCCGAAGCTTCGGGGTAGTAGACCTTGGTCATGCCTTCGAACACACCCAGCCCCAGGCCGGTAAAGATCGAGCCAAGGATCGAGCCCATGCCGCCGATCACCACCACCGCGAACACCGTGATGATCAGGTTCTGCCCCATCAGTGGCGACACCTGCATCACCGGGGCGGCGAGCACGCCGGCGAGCGCCGCCAGGCCAACGCCGAAGGCATAGGTCAGCGTCACCAGCAGCGGCACGTTGACGCCGAAGGCCTCGACCATGCGCGGATTCTCGGTGCCGGCGCGCAGGTAGGCGCCGAGCCGCGTCTTCTCGATCATGAACCAGGTGGCGAAGCACACCGTCAGCGAAGCCAGTACCACCCAGGCACGGTAGTTGGGCAGCACCATGAAGCCCAGCTGGCTGACACCGGTCAGCGCTTCCGGGGTGGGGTAGGGCAGGCCGGAGACGCCGTAGACCGAGCGCAGCAAGCCTTCGATCAGCAGGCAGATGCCGAGCGTCAGCAGCAGGCCATACAGATGGTCGAAGCGGTACAGGTGGCGCAGCATGGTGCGCTCCAGCACCACGCCCAGCGCGCCGGCCGCGAGCGGCGCCAGCAGCAGCATCAGCCAGTAGTTGATGCCGAGGTAGTTCAGTCCCATCCAGGCCAGCACCGCGCCTAGCATGAACAGCGCGCCATGCGCGAAGTTGATGACGTTGAGCAGGCCGAAGATCACTGCCAGCCCCAGGCTCAGGATCGCGTAGAACGATCCGTTGACCAGCCCCAGCAGCAGCTGGCTCAGCAGCGCGGGCAGGGGCACTCCAAACAATTCCATGACAAGGTCTCCTTACACGCCCAGCAGGGCATTGAGCGTGGGCATCTTCCGTTCCAGTTCGCCGGCACCGAAGGCCTCGACGATGCGGCCGTGCTCCATCACGAAGAAGCGGTCCGCCAACGGTGCCGCGAAGCGGAAGTTCTGCTCCACCATGACGATGGTGTAGCCGCGCCGGCGCAGCGTGGCGATCATCTTCGCCAGCTTCTGCACGATCACCGGCGCCAGCCCTTCCGAGATCTCGTCGAGCAGCAGTACGCTGGCGCCGGTGCGCAGGATGCGCGCCACCGCCAGCATCTGCTGCTCGCCGCCCGACATGCGCGTGCCCGGGCTCTTGCGCCGCTCATGCAGGTTGGGGAACATCTCGTAGATCTCTGCCACGGACATGGGCTCGCGCAGCCCCGTCGCGCCCGGCGCTGCCTCGAAAGCTGGCGGCAGCATCAGGTTCTCTTCGCACGACAGGCTGGCAAAAATCGCGCGCTCCTCGGGGCAGTAACCAAGCCCCAGCGGCGCAATGCGGTGCGTCTTCATGCCGATGGTTTCCTGGCCGAATACGCGCACCGACCCCTTGCGCGTGCCGGCCAGGCCCATGATGGCGCGCAGCGTGGTGGTGCGTCCCGCGCCGTTGCGGCCCAGCAGCGTCACCACTTCGCCCGGCTGGACCGCCAGCTCGACGCCGTGCAGGATGTGCGATTCGCCGTACCAGGCATGCAGGCCGCTCAATTCCAGGGCCGGGGTGGCGGTTGCGGTCATGCGGCCTCCTGCTGGTCTTCCGTGGTTCCCATATAGGCTTCCTTTACCTGCGGGTCGCGCGAGATCTCGTCATACGTGCCCTCGGCCAGCACGGCGCCGCGCTGCAGCACCGTGATGCGATCGACGATCGACGACACCACGCTCATGTTGTGCTCCACCATCAGCACGGTCCGTCCCGCCGACACGCGCTTGATCAGCGCGGTCACTGTCTCGACGTCCTCGTGGCCCATGCCCTGCGTGGGCTCGTCCAGCAGCATCAGCTCGGGATCGGTGGCGAGCGTGGTGGCCAGCTCCAGCGCGCGCTTGCGGCCATAGGCCAGTTCGGCCGTGCCCAGGTGCGCGAAGCCGGCCAGGCCCACGTCGTCCAGCAGTTCCATGGCGCGCGCATCCAGCTGCGACAGCGAGCGCCTGCCGCGCCAGAAATGCCACGACGTGCCCAGCTTGCGCTGCAGCGCGATGCGCACGTTCTCGAGCACGGTCAGTTGCGGAAACACCGCGGAAATCTGGAACGAACGGATCACGCCCATGCGGGCGATCTGCGCCGGCCGCAGCGCGGTGATGTCGGCACCATTGAAATGGATGGAGCCCGACGAGGGAGCGTGGAACTTGGTCAGCAGGTTGAAGCAGGTGGTCTTGCCGGCGCCATTGGGCCCGATCAGCGCATGGATCGAGCCCCGCCGCACCGACAGGCTGACATCGCTGACGGCGGTGAAGCCCTTGAACGCCTTGGTCAGCCCCTGCGTGCGCAGGATCACGTCTTGCTCAGGCATGGGCGCGCTCACTTCTTGACCAGCGCGCATTCGCTGGCGGAGAGGGGGCGGAAGGCTTCGTCGCCGGGGATCGTGCCGATGTACTTGACCAGGTCCCAAGGGCCTTTCGATTCCGCCGGCGTCTTGGCCTGGGCCAGGTACATGTCGTGCACCATGCGGCCGTCGATCCGGACCTTGCCATTGCGCACGAAGGCATCGTTGACCGGCAGCGCGCGCATCTTGTCCGCCACCGCGGGGCCCTCGACGGTCCTGGCGGCCTCCACGGCCTTCAGGTAGTGCAGCACGCCGGAATAGACGCCGATCTGCCCGTGCGTGGGATACGCCTTGTGGCGCTTGTAGTAGCGCTCGACGAAGTCCTTCGACTTCGCGTCGAGGTCGAGCCTGAACGGATCGACATAGGTCAGGCCCTGCGCGGCGGGCAGGCCCAGGCTCTTGAGATCGGTGATGAAGGTGGACGGGGTGATGACCGTCTGCCCCGCCTTGATCAGGCCGAACTCGCCGGCGGCCTTGACGCCGTTGATCATGTCATTGCCGGCATTGGCCAGCACCACCACCTTGGCCTTGGAGGCCGAGGCCGCGACCACCGGGCTGCTGAAATCGCTGGCATTGAGCGGATGGCGGGTGCTGCCCACGTTCTTGCCGCCGCCGGCATCCACGGCCTTGCGGAAGTCGGCTTCCAGCGACTGGCCGAAGGCGTAATCCACCGTGATGTAGTACCAGCTGTTGCGGCCCTGGTCGATCAGGCGGCGCACCAGCGGATACGACACCGAGTAAGTGTCCCAGGTCCAGTGGAATCCCGTGGGCGAGCAGTTCTGGTTGGTCAGCGCCATGGCGCCGCCGGTGGAGACGATATCGATCTTCTGCTTCTGGCGCGCGACTTCCTGCACCGCCAGCGCGGTCGACGAGTTGGGGAAGTCGATCACCATGTCGACACCGTCCGTATCGAACCAGCGGCGCGCCAGCGACGAGGCGATATCGGCCTTGTTCTGGTGATCGGCGGACAGCACTGTGACGGGCTTGCCCAGCGCGTTGCCGCCGAACTCCTCGACGGCCATCTGGGCGGCAACGACCGAGCCCTTGCCGGACAGGTCGGCATAGGAACCGGACATATCGGTGATGACGCCGATCTTCACGCCGCTGGCGTCGGCCAGGGCGGGCGCGGCCTGCGCCAGGCCGAGCAGGGCGGACGACGCGGCAAGGGTGCGGAGAATGCGAGAGGTGGACATGGGGGCTCCAGTTTGTCTGCGCGAAGGGATGGAAGTTGGCGATGGCTGCATTCGCCCGACGCGGGCGCCATCGCCGCGCTCGCGTCGGAAATAATTCAGTATGCTGGAGATTTATGGGTAAAAAGGGCGGACCTCTCCGCCGTGTCAATGCACTGTCAGCAGCGCTCAGGTGGACAGGTCACGCCCGCGCGTCTCCGGCACGAACACCATGCCGATGACGAAGGCGAGTCCGGCGATGACCACCGGATACCAGAGGCCAAAGTACACGTCGCCGCTGGACACGTTCATCGCCGTGACCACGAACGACAGCATGCCGCCGACCCAGCCCGCACCAAGGTGGAAGGGCAGCGACAGCGAGGTGTAGCGCACCCTGGCCGGGAACAGCTCGACCATGAAGGCGGCCATCGGGCCATAGACCATGGCCAGGAACAGGATCGGCACCAGCAGCAGCATGAATACCATCGGCGTATTCATCCTGGCGGGATCGGCGCGCTCGGGCCATCCGGCCTCGATCAGCGCGCCCTTGATGGCGGCGCGGTCGAAGCCCTGCAGAGTACGCTCGCCGATACGTACCTCGGCCTGTGCCGGATCGCTGGCCGGCACGAAGGTGTAGCCCACGCCCAGGTCGGTCAGGTAGCCGCGGATCTTGTCGCAGGCCGACACCGGTTCGCCGAACAGGCGCGCCCGGCAGTCGCCGGCGCTCACCTGCACCGCGCCTTGACGTTGGAACTGCTCCAGCGCCGGATTAGCGTAGTGGGTCAGCCCCTTGAACACCGGCTGGATGCATAGCGCCGCCAGCAGGCACGCCGCCATCATGATGTACTTGCGGCCGATGCGGTCCGACAGCCAGCCGAAGAACAGGTAGCACGGCGTGGCCACCACCAGTGCGATGGCGATCAGCTTGTGCACGGTTTCGATCGGCACGTGCAGCGTCTTGTTGAGGAAGAACATGCTGTAGAAGTGGCCGGTGCCGAAAATCGCGCCCAGCCCGGCGGCCACCACGAACAGCAGCAGCACCGACTTCAGGTTCTGCCACTGGGTGAAGCTCTCGCGGATGGGGGATTTCGAGGTGGCATTGCCGGCCTTCATGCGCGCGAACACCGGTGATTCATGCAGCTTGCCGCGGATATAGACCGAAATCACCAGCATCACCAGCGACACGATGAACGGGATGCGCCAGCCCCACGCGCGGAATTCCGCTTCGGTCAGGAAGGTCTTGAGCAGGTAGACCACGAACAACGAGGCCAGCAGCCCCAGCGTGGCGGTGGTCTGCAACGAACTGGTGTAGAGGCCGCGCTTGCTTGCCGGCGAGTGCTCGGCGACATACGTGACCGCGCCGCCCACTTCGCCGCCGAGCGCCAGGCCTTGCAGCAGGCGCAGCAGCACCAGCAGCACCGTGGCGGTGATGCCGATCTGCTCGTATGTCGGCAGCACGCCGACGCCCACGGTGGCCACTCCCATCAGCAGGATGGTGACCAGGAAGGTGTACTTGCGGCCGATCCGGTCGCCCAGGCGACCGAACAGCAGCGCGCCCACCGGGCGGATCAGGAAGCCTGCGCCGAAGGTGGCCAGGCTGGCCAGGAAGGCGGCCGTTTCATTGCCCGGCGGAAAGAACAGTGCGCCGAAGTACACTGCCAGCGCCGCGTAGATGTAAAAGTCATACCACTCCATCAGGGCGCCGAAGGATGAGGCAAGGATGACCTTGCGTTCTTCGGCGGTCATGCCGGAGGCGGGGGCGTGGTTTTCGACGCGCGTTTTGGCGCGAGTCAGGCTGATCGTCATGGCGGGGGCTCCTCTTGGTCAGGCCGTTGTCTCTGTTGTTTGTTTGCTTCCCGGTGGTGCCGGCGCCGGTGACGCGGGTCGTCGTGACCCGCTACTGTGCAGCGCTGCATCCTGCCGGTGCATCAGTCAGTATGCTGATTAGAAGCGCAGTATGCTGAGCAAAATGCGGACCAGTGCGGGCGCTTGCTGGTGTCTCCCCAGTCGCCCGAAGGTCCGTTTTTAAACGACCATTTCATATTGTCAGCATACTGAGCATTTCGAGTCAGTGTACTGAGCGACTTTGCGCATCGTTATAGGTGTTAACCCTCCGCGCGGCATCTGGACTTTTGAAAATCCGCTGACTAGAATCCGCAAATAATCAGTGTACTGAGCAATTGGCGCAGCTAGCGCGTTTGCACACGCGCGACAGGCCCGGCACGCCGCAATTTCATCTAGCAGGAGCCCCCACCAGCATGACCTACGTGAAGAAGATCGCTCTGGAAGAGCATTTCATGACCCCCGGCTTCCAGGCTTACTCCAAAGGGTTCACCCAGCATATCGATCCGGCGGTGTTTGCCGAACTCGGTCGCCGCCTTGCCGATTTCGACGAGGAACGCCTGGACGAGATGGACCGCTGCGGCATCGACATCACCGTGCTTTCGCAAACCGGCCCGGGCGTGCAGGGCGAGGCCGACGCCGGCCTCGCGCTGACTCGGGCGCGCGAGAGCAATGACTTCCTGGCAGCGCAGATCGCCCGCCATCCGACGCGCTATGCCGGCTTTGCCGCGCTGCCGATGCAGGATCCCGAACAGGCGGCGGCCGAGCTGGAGCGCGCCGTGCTGCAGCTCGGCTTCAAGGGCTCGCTGGTGAACGGCCATACGCATGGCCGCTACTACGACGACCCGGCGTATGACGCGTTCTGGGAGCGCATGCAGGCGCTGGACGTGCCGATGTACCTGCATCCGACCGATGCCTTCGTGTCGCCGCAAGTCCTCGCCGGCCATCCCGAGCTGGCGGGAGCCGCGTGGGGCTGGGGCGTGGAAACCGCTTCGCACGCGCTGCGTTTGCTGTTCAGCGGCGTGTTTGACCGCTTTCCAAATCTGAAGCTGATCCTCGGCCATATGGGCGAGGGCCTGCCGTATCAGCGCTGGCGCTTCGACAGCCGCTTCGCGGTCTACTCACACGGCGTCAAGCTGCAGCGCGCGCCGTCCGAGTACATCGGCAGCAATATCGTCATCACCACCTCGGGCGTGTGCTCGCACGGCGCGCTGATGGGCGCCATCGCTGAACTGGGACCCGAGGCGGTGATGTTCTCGGTCGACTATCCCTATGAATCCACCGAAGTGGCCGCGCGGTTCATCGAGAGCGCGCCGCTCGACGACACCACGCGCGCACTGGTCTGCCACGGCAACGCGCAACGCCTGCTCAAGCTCTGATCGCACAACCTGGAAACCCCATGCAAAAAGTCTTTCGTATCGGCCAGATCGTCCCCAGCTCGAACACGACGATGGAAACCGAAATCCCTGCCATGCTAATGGCGCGCCAGCAGATCCGCCCGGAACGCTTCACCTTCCATTCCAGCCGCATGCGGATGAAGAAGGTGGTCAAGGAAGAACTGGCGGCAATGGATGCCGAGTCCGACCGCTGCGCGGTGGAGCTGAGCGATGCCCGCGTCGACGTGCTCGGCTATGCCTGCCTGGTCGCGATCATGGCGATGGGCCACGGCTACCACCGGCAATCCGAGCAGCGCCTGAAGGCACATACCACCGCGAACGGCGGCGACGCGCCCGTCATCACCAGTGCCGGCGCGCTGGTGGATGCGCTCAAGGTGATGGGCGCGAAGCGCATTGCAGTGGTCGCGCCCTACATGAAGCCGCTGACCGAACTGGTCGTGGACTATATCCGCAACGAGGGTTATGAAGTCGTGGACTATCGCGCCCTGGAAATCCCCGACAACCTGGAAGTCGGCCGCCACGATCCCGCGCGGCTGCCCGGCATCGTCGCGCAGATGAACACGCGGGACGCCGACGTGATCGTGCTGTCTGCCTGCGTGCAGATGCCGTCGCTGCCGGCCGTGGCGAAGGTCGAGGCGATGACCGGCAAGCCGGTGCTGACCGCCGCCATTGCCACTACCTACGCGATGCTCCGGGCGCTGGACCTTGAGCCGGTCGTGCCGGGCGCGGGTGCGCTGCTGTCCGGCGCCTACTGAGGAGCGGCCATGAGTACCTTCCAATACGGAGGCCAGGTTCATGCCAATGGCATCCGCCAGCATTACCTGCGCTACGGCGGCAATGAGGGCGAGCGTGCCGGGCGCGACGCCGTCGTTATCGTGCCCGGCATCACCAGCCCCGCGATCACATGGGGGTTTGTCGGCGAGCAGTTCGGCACGCGCTTTGACACCTACATCCTCGACGTGCGCGGCCGCGGGCTGTCGTCGGCGGAGCCGGGGCTCGACTATGGCCTCGATGCGCAGGCGCGCGACGTCGTCGCCTTTGCCGAAGCGCTGGGCCTGCCGCGCTACAGCGTGGTCGGCCATTCGATGGGCGCGCGGATCGGCCTGCGAGCCGCGGCGGGAAGGCCGCACGGGCTGGCGCGGCTGGTGATGGTCGACCCGCCTGTCTCGGGCCCCGGGCGTCGCCCATATCCGGCGCAACTGCCGTGGTACGTCGATTCGATCCGGCTGTCCCGGGAAGGCACCGACCTGGAAGGCATGCGCCGCTTCTGCCCGACCTGGACCGACGCGCAACTGCGCCTGCGCGCCGAATGGCTGCACACCTGCAACGAAGACGCGGTGGTGCGCAGCTTCGAGGACTTCCACCGTGACGACGTCCACGCCGACATGCCGCGGGTCGGGGTGCCCACGCTGTTGATGACCGCAGGCCGTGGCGACGTGGTGCGGCCCGAAGACGTCGCGGAAATCCGCACGCTGCTGCCCGGCGTGCTGGGCAGCCACGTCGCCAATGCCGGCCACATGATCCCGTGGGACGACGAAGCTGGCTTTTACGCGGCGCTGGGGGATTTCCTCGGCGCGCCGCTGGCGCAATCAGCGAACAAGGAGCCGACATGCCGGTAAGCGACCACCAGATGATCGAGGCCTGGCGCAAGGTGCTGCGGCTGTCCCGGCTGGAGCCGGGACAGACCGTCACCATCCTCACCAGCGCCGCTACCCACCCGCAGACGCTGTCCACCGCGCTCACCGCCACGCAATCGATGGGCGCCATCGTCAACCGGCTCGACCTGCCGCCCGTCAACGGCGAGAAGGCACTGAGCCGCGATGCGCTCGCCTACCTCGGTACCACGCCGCTGACCGGCAATCCGGCGGCCATCGCCGCACTGAAGGCGAGCGACCTGGTGCTGGATCTGATGACGCTGCTGTTCTCGCCGGAGCAGCACGAGATCCTGCAGGGCGGCACCAAAATCCTGCTCGCCGTCGAGCCGCCCGAGGTGCTGGCCCGATTGGTGCCCTGCGAGGCCGATCGCGAACGCGTGAAGGCGGCGTCTCAGCGGCTGGCAAGCGCAAAGGAAATGCACGTGGTCTCGCCCGCCGGCACCGACCTGCGCTGCCCGCTGGGTGAATTCCCTGCCATCAGCGAGTACGGCTTTGTCGACGAGCCCGGGCGCTGGGACCACTGGCCCAGCGGCTTCGCGCTGACCTGGCCGGACGAAGGCGCCGCCCACGGCACCATCGTGCTGGACCAGGGCGACATCCTGCTGCCGCAGAAGACCTACGTGACCGAGCCGATCCGCCTGACGGTGGAGGCCGGCTTTGCGACGCGCATCGAGGGCGGGCTCCATGCCGAGCTGCTGAGCGAGTACATGGCGTCGTTCAACGACCCGGAAGCGTACGCGATCTCGCATATCGGCTGGGGGCTGCAGCCGCGCGCGCACTGGTCGACGCTGGGCCTGTACGACCGCGAGGCCACCATTGGCATGGATGCGCGCGCGTTCGAGGGCAACTTCCTGTTCTCGCTCGGCCCGAACAACGAGGCCGGCGGCCATCGCACCACGGCCTGCCATATCGACATCCCGGTGCGCCGCTGCACCGTCCGCCTGGACGGCGTCGACGTGGTGACCGCGGGCAAGGTGACCGACGGTTTCCGCTACCCGGAGGACAAGTCGTGATGCACAAGGAAATCGGCGCGTACCAGCGCCAGGGCTTCGGCAATGCGCTGGAGCTGGATGGGCCCTTCGGGCTGCTGATCGTGGACTTCGTCAACGGCTTTGCCGATCCGGCGGTCTTCGGCGGCGGCAATATCCGCGAGGCCATTGCCAGTACCGTGCCGCTGCTCGCGGTGGCGCGGCGCCAAGGCTGGCCGGTCGCGCACAGCCGCATCGTCTTTGCCGACGATGGCGCCGACCACAACGTCTTCTCGATGAAAGTGCCGAACATGCTGACGCTGAAGGAGCATGCCTTCAACAGCGCCATCGTGGAAGAACTGGCGCCGCGCCCGGGCGAGCCGGTGGTGCGCAAGACCGTGCCGTCGGCTTTCTTCGGCACGTCGCTGGCGGCATGGCTGACGCAGCGCGGCGTGCGCACGCTGGTGGTGGCCGGTGCCGTCACCAGCGGCTGCGTGCGCGCCAGCGTGGTCGATGCGATGCAGTACGGCTTCCGCCCGCTGGTGCTGTCCGACTGCGTGGGCGACCGCGCGCTGGGGCCGCATGAGGCCAATCTGTTCGACATGGCGCAGAAGTACGCAACGGTCGCGACGCGGGCGGAGGGACTTGCCGCCATCGGCGTGCGCGAATAGGCGCCTGAAGGGGCGGGGCGGCTGCCGGGATGCGGTAAAGCCCAATTGACAGGGCAGGGGCCGTTTTCATAGGATTTTGCTCAGTATGCTGAATAAACCACGCTTCGGAACGGACAGGCCAATGACATCGTCGATGGAACCGGATCATCCGGAAAACTCGCGCGGGCAGGGCGTCGGCGCCCGCGTGGCGCGCAAGGAGGACGCGCGCCACCTGCACGGCAAGGGCCGCTTCGTCGCGGACATCGCCATGCCGGACCTGCAGGAAGTGGCGTTCCTGCGCAGCCCGGTGGCGCACGCCCGGCTGCTGTCCGTGGCCAAGCCGTCTGAACACGCCGCCGCGGTGATCGTGCGTGAAGACATGACGGCGGCCAGCGACATCGTCGCCGACTCGTCCTTCCCGTCCTACCAGCCCTCGGCGCAGCCGCCTCTGGCCTGCGGCAAGGTGCGCTTTGTCGGCGAGCCGGTGGCGATGGCATTCGCGCCCACGCGCGCCGAGGCCGAGGACATTGCCGAGCAGGTTGCCGTGTCGTTCGACGAGCTGCCCGCGCTGGCCGACGTGGCGCAGGCCCGCCAGCTAGCCGGCGAGGTGCGCGTGCACGACCACTGGCGCGACAACACCTTCCTGACGCTGACCGCCGACAAGAACTTCGAGGCGCGCCAGCGCGAGGCCACGGTGGTGGTGCGCCGCCAGATCGACCTCGCGCGCCAGTGCATGGTGCCGATGGAAGGCAAGGCGGTGCTGGCCTACTGGGACCATCAGTTCGACCAGTTGGTGGTCTACAGCGCGACGCAGGTGCCGCACATGATCCGCACGATCCTGGCGCAGTGCCTGGGGCTGGAGCAGGAGCGCGTGCGGGTGATCTCGCCCGACGTGGGCGGCGCCTTTGGCTACAAGTGCGTGCTGCAGCAGGAAGAGCTGTGCATCGCCTGGCTGGCGCTGACCCACAAGCGCCCGTTCCGCTTTATCGAGGACCGGCGCGAGCACCTGACCGCTGGCGCGAACTCGCGCGAGCACCACTACGACCTGACCGCGTATGCCGATGCGCGCGGCCGCCTGCTGGCGCTCGATGCAAAGGTCGTGATCGATGGCGGTGCCTATTCGGTATGGCCTTTTACCATCGGGCTGGAACCGGGGCAGGCGATCGGCAACCTGCCGGGGCCGTACGCCTTTGACGGCTACCGCTGCGAAACCACTTGCGTGGCGACGAACAAGCCGGGCTTCGTACCCTATCGCGGCGTGGCGCGCACCGGCGTCTGCTTTGCGATGGAACTGATGATCGACGCCATCGCCCGCGAGGTGGGACGCGAACCTTGGGAGGTGCGTTGCGAAAACCTCGTGCCACCCGAGGCCATGCCTTATGTCAACGTCACCAACAAGCATTTCGACGGCGGCGATTACCCGGCCAGCGTACGCAAGGCCATGGAGATGATCGGCCTGCCCGCGATCCGCGCACGCCAGAGGGCGGGCCCCCAGGGCAACACCTATGTCGGCGTGGGTTTCGGCACCTACACCGAGCAATCGGCGCACGGCACCTCGGTGTTCGCCGCGTGGGGCACTCCGGTGATTCCGGGCTTCGATTCGGCGACGGTACGCATCACGCCGGACGGCGGGCTGGAGGTGCGCGTGGGCGTGCATTCGCACGGGCAGGGCATGGAGACCACCTTCGCGCAGATCGCCAACGAGATCCTTGGCATCGACATCGCGCGGATCAAGGTCGTGCACGGCGATACCGGCCTGACGCCGTTCTCGACGGGCACGTATGCGTCGCGCTCGCTGGTGATGTCCGGCGGCGCGGTGTCGCGCGCGTGCAAGGCGCTGCTGCCGCGCCTGCTGAGGATCGGTGCGCACATGCTGGGCCTGCCGCAGGATGCCGTGGTGTTCCGCGACGGGGCCGTGGCGGCCGGGGATGCGGGCACCGCCGACATCGCGCGCATCGCCAACGCCTGGTACATCAACCCGCACCTGTTGCCACCGGACGTCGATGCGCAGGGGCTGGAAGTCACGATGGGCTTCAAGCCCGCCGTCGATACCGGCAGCTTTACCTATGCCACGCATGCGGTGGCGGTGGAAGTCGACATCGATTCCGGCCACGTCGAGATTCTTGACTACGTCGTGGTGGAGGACTGCGGCACCATGATCAACCCGATGGTGGTCGAAGGGCAGACCTACGGCGGCGTGGCGCAGGGTATCGGCACCGCGATGTTCGAAGCGATGCATTACGACGGCAACGGCCAGCCACTGGCGTCGACGCTGGCGGACTACATGCTGCCGGGGCCGACCGAGATCCCGTCGATCCGCATCCATCATTTCGAGACGCCGTCACCGCATACGGAGTTCGGCGCCAAGGGCATGGGCGAGGGCGGGGCGATCGCGCCGCCGGCGGCGATCTTCAATGCCGTCAACGACGCGCTGCGTGATTTTGGCGTCGAGTTGAAGGAGACGCCGCTGACGCCGCGCAAGATCCTGGAAGCACTGGAAGCGGCCGAGGCCGATGCCCAAAACAGGAAGGCAGCCTGACCGATGAAAGCCGTTGCATTCTCCTACCACGCGCCCGGCTCGCTGCCGGAGGCGCTGTCCCGCCTGGGCGCGGGCACCGATATATCCAAGGCCATGGGCGGCGGGCAATCGCTCGGGCCGATGCTGAACCTGCGCCTGACCCGGCCCGATACGGTGGTCGACGTGTCGGCGCTGCGCGAGCTCCGCGACGTGACCGCAACCGCCGACGGCATCCGCATCGGCGCCTGCGTGACCCACGCACAGATCGAGGATGGCGTGTTCGAGCCGCTGCGCGGCACCATGCTGCAGGCCGTTGCCGGCGGCATCGCCTATCGGGCGATCCGCAACCGCGGCACCGTAGGCGGCAGCCTCGCGCATGCGGACCCCGCGGCCGACTGGGTCGTGGCCATGACCGCGCTGGGCGCGCACATCGAGATCGCGTCCGCCGCCGGCACGCGCGAAGTGCCGATGGAGTCGTTCATGCTCGGCGCCTACACCACCGTGCTGGCCGACGGCGAGCTGATCGCCGCGGTGCGGGTGCCGCTGAAAACGGCGCACAGCCGCTGGGGCTACCAGAAGCTCTGCCGCAAGACCGGCGAATTCGCCGAGGCCAGCTGCGCCGCGTACTTCGACGCCAGCCGCCGCTTCGCCCGCATCGTGCTCGGTGCGCTGGATGGGCCGCCGATGGTGCTGCCCGGCCTGACGCGCGCCGTCGCGGCGCAGGGCGCGGCCGCGCTGACGGCCGATGCCGTCGCCGAGGCGGTCGCCCAGGCCGCGCCGGGCAAGGACGCCATCGACCGCAAGCTGTACCGAACCGTCGTGATGCGCTGCGTCACGCAACTGCTGAACTGAGGAGCGCCGTGCAGACTATCGAATTCACCGTCAACGGCCGCCGGGTGTCCGGCGCGTGCGCGGACCGGACGCACCTGGGCGACTACCTGCGCGACACGCATCGCCTGACCGGCACCCACCTGGGCTGCGAGCACGGCGTGTGCGGCGCCTGCACCGTGCTGGTCGACGACAAGCCGGTGCGCTCGTGCATCACCTTTGCCGCCGCCTGCCAGGGCGCCGACATCGTCACGGTGGAGGGCTACGAGGACGACGCGGTCATGGCCGATCTGCGCGCCGCCTTCAACCGGCACCACGCCCTGCAATGCGGCTACTGCACGCCCGGGATGCTGGCCACCGCACGTGATATCGTGCTGCGCCTGCCCGATGCCGACGAAGCCACCATCCGCCATGAACTGTCAGGCAACCTGTGCCGCTGCACCGGCTATATGGGCATCGTCGCCGCGATCCGTTCGGTGCTGGAAGCGCGCCGCGCGGCCGCCGGCGTGATCGCGCGGCATGCCGGTGCGGCTTTCGCACCGTTGCCGTTCGCGGGCTTCACGGTCGCGGACGAGGCGCTCGGCACGCAGCCGCACCTTGCCGCAGCGGGCAGCGCCGAGCCCGAGCGCTCGGCCGACCGCAAGGGCTGGTCGCGGATCGAAGGCGGCTTCACCGTGCCCTATGCATTGGACGAGGTATGGGCCTTCATGGCGGACCTGCCGGCCGTGGCGGGCTGCCTGCCCGGCGCGGTGCTGACGGAAGTGGCCGGGGAGAAGGTCAAGGGCCATATCGCGATCAAGTTCGGCCCCATGTCGGCAAGGTTCGAGGGGGCCGCGCGCCTGCAGCGCGATGATGCGAACAAGCGCGGCGTGCTGAAGGGTGCGGGACAGGACTCGCTCAGCAATTCCAAGGCCGCGGGCGATATCGCCTACCTGCTCAGGGCCTTGTCTGCCGGCGGGACCGAAGTCGCGGTCGACCTGCAGTATTCGCTGCAAGGGCCGCTGGCCCAGTTCTCGCGCTCGGGGCTGGTGCGGGACTTCGTGCGGCGGATGATCGCCGACTTCGGCAGGTCGGTATCGCGCAGGATGGACCCCACGCTCAGCGAGGCCGAACGCAACCAGGCCGTGCGCCTGAACCCGGTGGCAATGTTCTTCGGCGTGCTGTGGGAGCGTGTCAAGCGCTTGTTCGGCGCCCGCTGAACGCTTGCCGGGGGCGGGGCGGGCGCTGCCTCCCTTGCCCGCCTTACCCCGGATGCACTACAACCAGTAGTGCGGTGGCAGCGGTCTTGCCGCCATTGGAGATCGCATGTGCGACATCAGCCGCATAGCGCGCGGTCTCGCCGTGCCGCAGCTTCTTCTCGTCGGCGCCAGCGCGCACCGTCATCGACCCGCCCAATACCGTCAGGTGTTCCTGCGTGCCGGCCTCGTGCGGCTCGGAGGTCAGCACGCCGCCGGCCTGGATGGTCAGCTCATACCACTCGAAGCGCCCGGCCAGTTCGATCGGGCCAAGGATGCGCAGGTCGCAGCGGGTATCGGGGCTTTTCAGCGACGGGATCGCGTGCGGCTGCAGCACGGTGATACCAGCGCCGGGACGCTCGGCGGCGCCGCCGGCGAGGAAGTCGGCCAGGCTCACGCCCAGCGCATTGGCCAGGCGCCACAGCACCGCAACGGTCGGGTTGGCCAGGTTGCGTTCGATCTGCGACAGCATCGACTTGGATACGCCGGCGCGGCGCGACAGTTCGTCGAGCGACAGCCGCTGCTGCTGGCGCAATGCCTGCAGCGCCAGGCCGACTGCCGGCGGGCCTTCGGCTTGCGGAGTCTGGGCCGAGGCTTGCGTCATGGATGGATGTTCGTTATATTGCGCAAAATGTTCGATATACAGAACACGTTCGATTTATCGATCGAATCGTAGCATAGCCCCAGCACACCACTGCACCTCACCGGGAGCCAGCCATGTCGAATGCCGAGGCATTCTACGCATCCATCCGTACCGAACTCGACGCGATCCGCGAGGCCGGGCTGTTCAAGCAGGAGCGCGTGATCGCCACGCCGCAGGGCGCGCGGGTGCGCACCACCGACGGCCGCGAAGTGATCAATTTGTGCGCCAACAACTACCTTGGGTTGTCGTCGCACCCTCGCGTGATCGAGGCCGCGCACGAAGCGCTGCGCACGCATGGCTTCGGGCTGAGTTCGGTCCGCTTCATCTGCGGCACGCAAGACCTGCACAAGACGCTGGAAGCGCGGCTGTCGGCGTTCCTGGGCACCGAGGACACCATCCTTTATGGTTCGGCGTTCGATGCCAACGGCGGGCTGTTCGAGACGCTGCTGGGTGCCGAGGACGCGGTCATCAGCGATGCGCTCAACCATGCCTCGATCATCGACGGTATCCGCCTGAGCAAGGCGCGCCGCTACCGCTACCAGCACAACGACCTCGACGACCTGCGCGTGCAGCTGGCGCAGGCGCGCGCGGACGGCGCGCGCTTCGTGCTGGTATTTACCGACGGCGCGTTTTCGATGGACGGCACCATCGCGCGGCTGGACGAGATGCGCGCGATCTGCGACAAGCATGGCGCGCTGCTGGGCATCGACGAATGCCACGCCACTGGCTTCCTGGGCGCGCGCGGGCGCGGCACGCATGAGTTGCGCGGCGTGTTCGGCAAGATCGACATCATCACCGGCACGCTGGGCAAGGCGCTGGGCGGCGCGTCCGGCGGCTTCACCAGCGCGCGCCAGGAAGTGGTGGCGCTGCTGCGCCAGCGCTCGCGGCCGTACCTGTTCTCCAATACCGTGGCGCCGGCCATCGTCGGGGCATCGATCGCGGTGCTCGATCTCCTGGAAGGCAGCACCGAGCTGCGCGACCGGCTGGAACGCAACACGAAGTTCTTCCGCGCGGGGCTGGACAAGCTGGGCTTCGACGTCAAGGCGGGCGAGCATCCCATCATTCCGATCATGGTCTACGACGCGGAGAAGGCGCAGCAGCTCGCGCAGCGGCTGCTGGAGCTGGGCGTGTACGTGGTGGGCTTCTTCTACCCCGTGGTGCCCAAGGGCCAGGCCCGCATCCGCGTGCAGATGAGCGCG
Organism: Cupriavidus sp. WGlv3; assembly: GCF_023952475.1. Lineage (GTDB taxonomy): Bacteria > Pseudomonadota > Gammaproteobacteria > Burkholderiales > Burkholderiaceae > Cupriavidus > Cupriavidus phytorum. Next base: position 42,894 of record NZ_JALHRX010000020.1, on the reverse strand, counting down.
CTGCATGACGAGGCCGCGCTGCAGGCGGCGCTGGATGCGTTCGGCGCGGCCGGCCGCGAACTGGGGCTGATCTGATGGCCGACAGCACCCCCAGGATCCTGATCGTCGGCGCCAACGGCCAGATCGGCTCCGAGCTGGCACTGGCGCTGGCCGAGCGCTACGGCCGCACCAGCGTCATCACCTCCGACGTGGTGCCGACCGGCCGCCACGTGCACATCACGCACGAGATGCTCAACGCCACCGACCGCGGCGAACTCGCCACCGTGGTCGAGCGCCATGGCATCACGCAGGTCTACCTGCTGGCGGCGGCGCTGTCGGCCACCGGCGAAAAGGCGCCGCAATGGGCGTGGAACCTGAACATGACGAGCCTGCTCAACGTGCTGGAGCTGGCGCGGCAGACCGGGCTGGAGCGCGTGTTCTGGCCCAGTTCCATCGCGGCGTTCGGCCCGACCACGCCAGCCGTGGATACGCCGCAGAAGACCGTGATGGAGCCGACCACCGTCTATGGCATCTCCAAGCAGGCCGGCGAGGGCTGGTGCCGCTGGTACCACGCCAACCACGGCGTCGATGTGCGCAGCGTGCGCTATCCGGGTCTGATCTCGCACAAGACACCGCCGGGCGGCGGCACCACCGACTATGCGGTCGACATCTTCCATGCGGCCGTGAAGGGCGAGCCCTACACGTGCTTTCTGAAGAAAGACGAGGCACTGCCGATGATGTACATGCCCGACGCGCTGCGCGCCACCATCGAACTGATGGAGGCGCCGGCGGAACGGCTGGGCGAGCGCGGCAGCTACAACATCGCCGGCACCACCTTCACGCCCGCGCAGATCGCCGCGGCGATCCGCAAGCATGTGCCGGACTTCGAGATCCGCTACGAACCCGACTATCGCCAGGCCATCGCGCAAGGCTGGCCGGATTCGATCGACGATTCGGTGGCGCGCGCGGACTGGGGGTGGAAGGCGCAGTACGGCCTGGAGGAAATGGTCGCGGACATGCTGGCCAACCTGAGGGCGACGCTGGCCGCCTGAGCGCTATGGCATCGCGGCGTCGATGGCGATCCGCACGCCTTCGCTGCCGACTGCCAGCGGACCGCTGCGCCCGACCAGGTCGCCCGACTGCGGCAGGGCATTCCCGCTTGCGGAAATGCGCGCTTCCACCACCACCTGCGTGTGTGCCGACAGCTTGCGGTCGGGCCGCATCGCCATCGCATCGTCCAGCGTGAACGTCAGCGGCAGGTCGCGCGCCTGCCGGCGCAGCACCGCCAGCGGCATGCGCGAGCCGTCGGCGGGCAGGGCGTAGACGAACAGGGTGTCGCCCGGCTGCGGCGTGCGCCCGGCCTTTTCGCTGAGCGTGACCATGCCCGTAATCTGCGCCGGCTGCGCGGCGGACGTGCCGCGCGCCGCGGCGAGGTTGGCGGCCACGCGCGCCGCGGTTTGCGAGTCCGGGGGCAGCAGCCGGTGCAGGTGTTCCCAGTAGCCGATCGCCGCCTGCCTGTCGCCGCGCTCCACCGCCGCGCTGGCCGCCAGTGCCAGCGCCTTGGGGTCATCCGGATCCAGCCCCAGCGCCCGCCTGATCTCCGCCATGGGCGCGCCTTGCAGCGAGCCGTTATTGAGGCTGGCCAGCACGTCGGCGTAATCGGCGCGCAGCGATGCCACCTCGGGCGCCAGCTCGACGGCACGGGCGTAGGCCGCGGCCGCGTCGGCATAGCGCTCCAGCACGCTGTAGGAGCGCGCCAGCATGGCCCAGCCTGCGGGATCGGCCGGAGCCTCGCGCAGCCGTTGCGCCAGCTGGTTGACCATGCCTTCTACCTGCGCGCCGCTGAGCTGGTGCTGGCTGCCGCTCGCCTGCGGCACGTCGTCGGCGCGCCAGAGCGCGACGGGGTTGCCCAGGTGCAGGTAGAGCAGGATGGCGGCGCTCGGCAACGCCGCCAGCAATGCCGCGGCGAGTAGGGGACAAGTGCTGGCGCGGTGCGTGCCGGTGGCGGTGTCCGCGGCTTCATCCAGCAGCCGGCGGGCGAGTTCGTCGCGGGCTTCGGCATGGCGGGCCGCGCTCAGCGTGCCGGTGCGCAGGTCGGCGTCGAGTTCGCGCAACTGGTCGCGGTACAGGTCGACCAGCAGCGTGCGCTCCGGCGTGCCGGGGTCAGGAATGGCGTGGCGGCGCAGCAGCGGCCACAGCAGGCCCGCCATGGCGGCGGCGATCAGTGCGGCGGCGAGCAGCCAGAAGGTCGTCATGGTTGTCTTGGGCGGGCAGGATCGGCGGCGTCGTTGAGCAGGCTTTCAAGGTCGCGCCGCGCGCTGTCGTCGAGTGCAGCACCCGTGCCGCGATGACTTGCGCGAGCCCGCACGATTGCCCATGCGACGCCGGCAACCAGCAGCAGGGGGCCAAACCACAACAGCCACGTCAGCGGCCGCAGCGGCGGCTTGTACAGCACGAAGTCGCCATAGCGCTGCACCAGGTAGTCCTTGACCGCCTGGTCGCTGGCGCCGCCGCGCAGCTGCTCGCGGATCTGGCGGCGCAGGTCGACCGCCAGGTCGGCGTTGGAATCGGCCAGCGTCTGGTTCTGGCACACCAGGCAGCGCAGTTCATTGGACAGCGCATGCACGCGCGCATCAAGCTCGGCCTCGGTCGGCGCGGCAGTCGCCAGCATCGACAGGCAGCATAGCCACGGGGCAAGCGCAGCGCGCAGCCTATGCATGGCCTCCTCCCTGGCGCTGCAGCCGCTCGATCAGCGGCAACAGCTTCTGCTCCAGCACCTCGCGCGTGACCGGGCCGACCTGGCGGTAGCGCACCACGCCCTGCTGGTCGATGACGAAGGTCTCGGGCACGCCATAGACGCCGTAGTCGATGCCCACGCGCCCGTCGGCGTCGACCAGCGATGCGGTGTAGGGGTTGCCGAGCCGCCGCAGCCAGTCGCGCGCGGCGCCGGCCTCGTCCTTGTAGTTCAGGCCGTACAGCGGCACCGGCGCGCGCGCGGCGAAATCGACCAGCACCGGGTGCTCGGTGCGGCAGGCCGCGCACCACGAGGCCCACACGTTCAGCAGCCACACCTTGCCGCGCATGTCGGCGGACGCCAGCGTGCGGCCTTCCGGCTCCAGCAGCGGCAGCGCGAAGGCCGGCGCGGCCTTGCCGACCAGCGGCGAGGGCAGCTCGCGCGGATCGTGGCGCAGCCCCGCCGCCAGCGCGACGGCCAGCGCGAGGAAGGCGGCGAGCGGCAACAGGAAGCGGGTCATGCCGGCGTCTCCTCGCGCGTGGAGGCCAGTGCGGGCGCGGTAGGTTCATTCACCGGCGCCGGCGGCGATTCGGCCGCGACGCGGCGGCGCAGGCGGTAGCGCTTGTCGCACGCGGCCAGCAGGCCGCCCAGCGCCATCAGCACGCAGCCCGCCCAGATCCAGTCCACAAAAGGCTTGACGTGGATGCGCACGGCCCAGGCGCTGCCATCGACGCCGTTGGCCACGTTCTCGCCCAGCGCCACATAGAGGTCGCGCGTCAGGCCGCTGTCGATCGCGGCCTCGGTGGTCGGCATGTCCTGGCTGCGGTAGATGCGGCGCTCGGGATAGAGCACCGCCACGCGCTTGCCGTCGCGCGATGCGGTCAGCGTGCCGCGCAGCGCGTCGTAGTTGGGACCGGCGGCCTGCCTCACGCCGGCAAAGCGGAAGTCGTAGCCGCCGACGCTGACGGTATCGCCCGCGCGCATCGGCAGTTCGCGCAGGCTTTCCTGCCCGGTGACCAGCGTCACGCCCGCGATGAAGATGCCGACGCCGGCATGCGCCAGCAGCATGCCCCAGTAGCTGGGCGCGAGCTGGCGCAGCGCGCTGAACCTGCGCCCCTGCTGGTGGCGCAGCCGTGCCGCCAGGCTCGCCACCGCGCTCAGCACGCACCAGGCCGCCAGCAGCAGCCCCAGCCCGGTCATGGCGGAAGCATTGCGCAGCACCAGCAACAGCCCCAGGCCGATGGCCACGCTGGCGATGCCGGCCCAGCGCAGCCGCCGTGCCATGTCGGGCAGGCTGCCATGACGCCAGCGCGCCAGCGGCGCCGCGCCCATCAGCAGCACCGCGGGAGCCATCAGCGGCACGAACACCTGTTCGAAGTAGGCCGGGCCGACCGAGATCTTGCCCAGCCCCAGCACATCGACCAGCAGCGGGTAGAGCGTGCCGAGCAGCACCGTTGCCGCCGCCACCGCCAGCAGCACGTTGTTGGCCAGCAGCAGCGACTCGCGCGAGACCGCGGCAAACTCAACGCGGCGCGACAAGCGCGGCGCGCGCCATGCGTACAGCGCCAGCGCGATGCCGGTAACCAGGCCGAGCAGCGCCAGGATGAAGATGCCGCGCCTGGGATCGACCGCGAACGCATGCACCGAGGTCAGCACGCCGGAGCGGACCAGGAAGGTGCCGAGCAGGCTCAGCGAGAACGTGAAGATGGCGAGCAGCACGGTCCACGCGCGGAACGCGCCGCGCTTCTCCGTGACCGCCAGCGAATGCATCAGTGCGGTTCCCGCCAGCCATGGCATGAACGAGGCGTTCTCGACCGGATCCCAGAACCACCAGCCGCCCCAGCCCAGCTCGTAATATGCCCACGCGCTGCCCAGCATGATGCCCAGCGTCAGGAAGGCCCACGCCACCGTGGTCCACGGCCGCGACCAGCGCGCCCAGGCGGCATCGACGCGCCCGGCCAGCAGCGCCGCCACGGCAAAGGCAAAGGTCACCGAGAAGCCGACGTAGCCCATGTAGAGCAGCGGCGGGTGGAAGACCATGCCGGGGTCCTGCAGCAGCGGGTTGAGGTCGCGCCCCGCCATCGCCGGCGGCAGCAGCCGTATGAACGGGTTGGAGGCAAACAGCAGGAACAGCAGGAAGCCAGCGCTGATCGCCCCCATCACGCCCAGCACGCGCGCCACCGCGGCCAGCGGCAGCTGGCGGCTGTAGCGCGCCACCGCCAGCGACCACAGCGCCAGCATCAGCGTCCACAGCAGCATCGAGCCTTCATGCCCGCCCCATACCGCTGCAATGCGGTAGGCAAGCGGCAGGGCGCTGTTGGAGTTGGCGGCGACATAGCGCACGCTGAAGTCATTCGCGACAAAGCCCCATGCCAGCGCCGCGAACGACAATGCCACCAGCACGCATTGCACGTGCGCCGCCTGCCGCGCCACCGCCATCCACGCCAGCCTGCCGCTTGCCGCGCCCGCCAGCGGCACTGCCGCCTGCACCAGCGCGACCAGCAGCGCGACGATCAGCGCGAAGTGCCCCAGTTCGGCGATCATTGGCGCGCTCCCTGCGCCGGCGCCCCGGCCATGCGGCGGTTCACCTGTTCAGCCTGCCTGAGCGCATTGGCGGCTTCGGGCGGCATGTAGTTCTCGTCGTGCTTGGCCAGCACCTCGCTGGCGACGAAGGTGCCGTCGGCTTCCAGCTTGCCGCGCGCGACCACGCCCTTGCCCTCGCGGAACAGGTCGGGCAGCAGGCCGCGGTAGCGCACCGGCACCTGCCGCGCGGTGTCGGTGACGACGAAGCGCACGGTCATGCCGTCGCCTTCTCGCCGGATCGAGCCGGGTTCGACCAGTCCGCCAAGCCGGAAGCTGCGCGCCACCGGCGCTTCCTGCGCGGCCACCTGGCTCGGGCTGAAGAAGAACACCAGGTTGGAGCGGAAGGCATTGAGCACCAGCGCCAGCGCGATGCCGCCGCAGGCCAGGGCCGCGGCGAGCATGCCGAAGCGGCGCTGGCGCGGCGTCATCGGCGCGTGCCGGCCTGTTGCGCGCTGGCGCGGCAGCGGCGCGCCAGCAGCACCAGTTCCAGCGCCAGCAACAGTGCGCTCATGCCGAATGCGCCAGCGATGAAAATGCCATGGGCCCCGTAGGGCAGCAGCGACGACAAGCTCATGATGTCTCTCCGTCGACCGGCACCTCGCCGCGCTCGCGCAGGATGCAGCGCACGCGCACCAGCGCCACGGCGATGGTGTACATCCAGCACGCCAGCGTCATCAGCAGCATGCCGGCCAGCATGGTGGCGGCCATCGACGGCGCCGCCGTCAGGCTGACCGAAGCGCCCTGGTGCAGCGTGTTCCACCACTGCACCGAGAAGTAGATCACCGGGATATTGGCCACGCCCACCAGCGCCAGCACCGCGCAGGCGCGCTCGGCGCGGCGCGGCTCGTCGATGGCGGCTTCCAGCGCGATAAAGCCCAGGTACAGGAACAGCAGGATCAGCTCGGAGGTCAGCCGCGCGTCCCATACCCACCACGTGCCCCAGGTGGGCTGGCCCCACAGCGCACCGGTCCAGAGCGCCAGCGCCGTGAACAGCGCGCCGGTGGGCGCCAGGGCCGAGGCCATCATCGACGACAGCCGCGTGCGCAGCACCAGCGCCAGCGCGCAGTAGCCGGCCATGACCAGGTAGATGAACATCGACATCCATGCCGCCGGCACGTGGATGAAGATGATGCGGTAGACCTCGCCCTGCTGCGCGTCGGTGGGCGCCAGGGCAAAGCCGACATACAAGCCGGCGAGGGCGAACAACGCCGCCGCCGCGAAGAACCACGGCGCCATGCGTCCGGCCAGCGGATAGAACCGCACCGGCGCCGCGTACGCCATCCAGGGGATGTGCGCCCGCGGCGTCCCGGCAGTGTGCAGCGATGGCAGCGGCTGGCTCATGCCGGCGTCTCCATGGCGATGCGTAGCCCCGCGGCAGTGGCCAGCGGGCACAGGAACAGCGACAGCGCCAGGCACGCGCCCAGCAACGAGAACTGCGGCACCACGTCGAGCCCGGCATCGGCCGCTGCCGCGGCGCTGGCGCCGAACACCAGCACCGGCACGCACAGCGGCAGCACCAGGATGCACAGCAGCACCGCGCCGCCGCGCACGCCCAGCGTCAGCGCGGCGCCCACCGCGCCGATCAGGGAAAGCGCCGGCGTGCCGACCAGCAGCGAGGCCGACAGCAGCAGCGATGCACTCCACGGCAGCCCGTACTGCTGCGCCAGCAACGGCGTCAGCAGCAACAGCGGCAGGCCGCTGGTCAGCCAGTGCGCGGCGATCTTGGCCAGCACCAGCAGCGCCAGCGGATGCGGCGACAGCAGCAGCTGGTCGAGGCTGCCATCCGCGTGCTCCTGCGCAAACAGCCGCGACAGCGACAGCATCGACGCCAGCAGCGCCGTGACCCACAGGATCCCGGGCGCCAGCGCGCGCAACTGCTGCGGCTCGGGACCGATCGCCAGCGGGAACAGGCTCGCCGCGATGACAAAGAACACCACGCTGCCGAGCAGGCTGCCACGCCGGCGCCAGGACAGCGACACGTCGTGCGCGACGATGGCGGCCAGGGTGCGGGTCATGCCGCCGCCCCCAGCCACAGCACCGTGCCGCCGGCGCGCAGCAGCTGGTGGGTGGCGATCACGGCCATGCCGCCCGCTGCCAGATGCGCGTCGAGCTGTGCGTCGAAGCGCGCGCAGGCGTCGGCATCCAGCGCGGCCACCGGTTCGTCGAGCAGCCACAGCGCGCGCCGCGCCAGCGACAGGCGCGCCAGCGCCACGCGCCGCCGCTGCCCTTGCGACAGCGCGCGCACCGGTGTGTGCGCGACACGCTCCAGCGCCTGCGCGGCCAGGGCATTCGCGACCGCGCCGGCCGCATCGCTGCCGGCCATGCGCGCGGCAAAGCGCAGGTTTTCAGCCGGGCTCAGGTCCGGGTCGATGCCATTGGCATGGCCGACATAGGCAAGTGCTTGCAGGTAGGCAGGATCGCCGGCGCGCAGCGGCCGGCCGTGCCAGTGCAGCGTGCCCTGGTCCGGCACGGCGAGGCCGCACAGCACGCGCAGCAGGCTGGTCTTGCCGCTGCCGTTGGCGCCCAGTACCTGCAGCAGGCAGCCGGGCGACAGCGCCAGGTCGATGCCGCGCAGCACCGGGCGGCCGGCGCGCGACAGCCCGAGCCCTTCACCGCTCAGCGCGGGAGGGATCGAACCGGGCCGGGCGGCGGGTGGCAGCACGCGTCATTTCTCCTCGGCCTTGGATACGTCCGGAAGGTGGTGCGCGATCCCCTTGTGGCAGTCGATGCAGGTCTTTTCCTTGTTGGCCAGGTAGGTCGAGTGCATGGCCTGCGCGCGCGGGCTCTGGCGCGTGAAGTCCATCGACTGGTAGTCATGGCAGTTGCGGCATTCCAGCGAATCGTTGGCCTTGAAGCGGGCCCATTCGTGCTGCGCCAGCGTGAGCCGGTGCGCCTGGAACTTCTCGCGCGTGTCGACGGTGCCGAAGACCTTGGCCCAGACCTCCTTGGACGCCTGCATCTTGCGCGCCATCTTGTCGGTCCAGTTGTGCGGCACGTGGCAGTCCGAGCATTTGGCGCGCACGCCACTGCGGTTGGTGAAGTGGATGGTGCCCTGCAGTTCCTGGTAGACGTTGTCGCGCATCTCGTGGCAGCCGGTGCAGAACTGCTCGGTGTTGGTCAGTTCCAGCGCGGTGTTGAACGCGCCCCAGAACACCACGCCGGCGATAAAGCCGCCCAGCGTCAGGAAGCCCAGGCTGAAATATGCGCTGGGCCGGTTAATGGTCCGCCAGTAGCGCTTGAACAGGTCGAGCATGGCGCGCATCCGCTATGAGGTTGTTGTCGGGGCCGGGCGCTGCTATCGGGTCGCTCCCTTATTTGGCCGCTCCCTTGGTGTCGGCGGCTCCTTTTGCGCCGGGCTTGCGCTTGAGCATCTGCTCGACATCGATGAAGCTATTGCCCACCAGCGGCTTGGCGTCCGCCTGCGGCACATGGCACTGCGTGCAGAAATAGCGGCGCGGCGACACCTCGGCCAGCACGTTGTTGTCGCGGTCCATGTAGTGCGTGATGCTGACCGGGATCGCCTGCGTTTCTTCGGTGCGGGTGCGCGCGTGGCAGAACATGCAGCGGTTGAAGTCCTTGTCGACCTGGTAGCCGTCGATCTTGTGCGGGATCGTCGGCGGCTGCATGGTGTAGTTGCGGTTGCGGCGGATGTCCTTGTTCTCGGTCGGGTACATGATCGGCGCCTTGGTCTCGTTGCCGATGGGGGTGTTGCCGCGCATGGCATCGACCAGCCCTTGCTGCTGCTGTGGCTGCTGTGGCTGCTGTGCGCGTGCCGGCAGCGGCAATGCCGCCAGCAGCGCCAGCAGCAGCGTGAGCAAGGCCAGCAGTGGCAGCCAGGATCGACTCGGTTTCATGGCGTCTCCCTGTTGTATCGGCCGCGCTAGACCTTGACGATCTTGACCGCGCACTTCTTGAAGTCGGTCTGCAGCGAGATCGGGCAGGTGGCGTCCAGCGTCACCTTGTTGATCAGCTGGCTGGCATCGAACCACGGCACGAACACCAGCCCGCGCGGCGGCGCGTCGCGTCCGCGGGTCTCCAGGCGCGAGCGCATGCGCCCGCGCCGCGACACCACTTCCACTTCCACGCCGCGGCGCAGGCCCATGGCCTTGGCGTCCTCCGGGTGCATGAACACCACCGCGTTGGGGAAGGCGCGATACAGCTCGGGCACGCGCCGCGTCATCGAGCCGGAATGCCAGTGCTCCAGCACGCGGCCGGTGACCAGCCAGTACGGATATTCCTTGTCGGGCGACTCGGCGGGCGGCTCGTAGGGCAGCGCGAAAATCACCGCCTTGCCGTCGGGGTTGCCATAGAACTGGTAGCCGGTGCCGGCCTTCACATAGGGATCGCTGCCTTCGCGGTAGCGCCAGCGGGTTTCCTTGCCGTTGACTACCGGCCAGCGCAGGCCGCGCGCCTCATGGTAGGCGTCGAACGGCGCCAGGTCGTGGCCATGGCCGCGGCCAAAGGTGGCGTATTCCTCGAACAGCCCCTTCTGCACGTAGAAACCGAAGGCCTTGGCCTCGGCGTTGTTGTACTCGGTGCTGGCTTCCTTGAGCGGGAACTTGTCGACCTGCCCGTTGCGGTAGAGCACGTCGAACAGGGTCTTGCCACGGTATTCCGGCTTCTTCGCGATCAGGTCGGCGGGCCAGACGTCCTCGACCTTGAAGCGCTTGGAAAACTCCATCAGCTGCCACAGGTCGGAGCGCGCCTCGCCCGGCGCATCGACCAGCTGGTGCCAGAACTGCGTGCGGCGCTCGGCATTGCCGTAGGCGCCTTCCTTCTCGACCCACATCGCGCTCGGCAGGATCAGGTCCGCCGCCAGCGCGGTGACGGTGGGGTAGGCATCCGACACCACGATGAAGTTGGCGGGATTGCGGTAGCCCGGCAAGCCCTCTTCCATCAGGTTGGCCGCCGCCTGCATGTTGTTGTTGACCTGCACCCAGTACGCATTGAGCTTGCCATCCTTGAGCATGCGGTTCTGCAGCACGGCGTGGTAGCCCGGCTTGTCGGGAATGGTGCCCGGCGGCAGCTTCCAGATGCGCTCGGCTTCTTCGCGGTGCTTGGGATTGGTCACCACCATGTCGGCCGGCAGCCGGTGCGAGAAGGTGCCCACCTCGCGCGCGGTGCCGCACGCCGACGGCTGCCCGGTCAGCGAGAACGGGCTGTTGCCCGGCGTGGAGATCTTGCCGGTCAGCAGGTGCAGGTTGTAGACCATGTTGTTGGCCCAGCTGCCGCGCGTATGCTGGTTGAAGCCCATGGTCCACAGCGACATCACCTTGATGTTGGGATCGGCATAGAGCTCGGCGAGCTGGTCGAGCTTGGCCTTGGGCACGCCGGACAGCTTGCTGACGGTATCGGCATCGTACTTGGCCACGAAGCGCGCGAAGTCATCGAACGTGATCGGGCGCGAGGCGCCGGGATCGGCCGCATTCTTGGCCGCCTTCTGCAGCGGATGCTCCGGACGCAGGCCGTAGCCGATGTTGGTCACGCCTTCCTTGAAGACCGTGTGCTTGTTGACGAAGTCCTTGTTGACCTTGTTGTTCTTGATGATGTAGTGGGCGATGTAGTTCATCATCGCCAGGTCGGTCTGGGGCTTGAAGATGACCGGGATGTCCGCCAGGTCGAACGAGCGGTGCGTGAAGGTGGACAGCACCGCCACGCGCGTCTTCGGGTGGCTCAGGCGGCGGTCGGTGATGCGGGTCCACAGGATCGGGTGCATCTCCGCCATGTTCGAGCCCCACAGCACGAAGGCGTCGGCGGCCTCGAAGTCGTCATAGCAGCCCATCGGCTCGTCCATGCCGAAGGTGCGCATGAAGCCCTGCACGGCCGATGCCATGCAGTGGCGTGCATTGGGGTCGATGTTGTTGGAGCGGAATCCGGCCTTGTACAGCTTGGACGCGGCATAGCCTTCCCACACGGTCCACTGGCCCGAGCCGAACATGCCCACCGCGGTCGGGCCTTTTTCCTTCAGCACGCGCTTGAACTGCAGTTCCATCTCGTCGAAGGCGCGTTCCCAGGTGACCGGGGCGAATTCGCCGTTCTTGTCGTACTTGCCGTTCTTCATGCGCAGCAAGGGCTTGGTGAGCCGGTCCTGGCCGTACATGATCTTCGACAGGAAGTAGCCCTTGACGCAGTTCAGGCCCTTGTTGACCTCGGCCTGCGGGTCGCCGTTCGTGGCCACGACCTTGTTGTCCCTGACCGCCACCGTGACCCCGCAGCCGGTGCCGCAGAAGCGGCACGGCGCCTTGGACCATTTCAGCTTGGTCACTTCGCTGTCCGTGACAAAGTTGGCGGCGCCGGCCGGCAGCGTGACGCCGGCCACCGAAGCCGTCGCGGCGACGGCGGTCTGCTTGATGAAATCGCGGCGGGAGATGTTCATCTTGCGCCCTCCTCGTGGATGGTCTCGCTCATGGCGTCGGCGTCTTCGTTGTGCTGGTAGACAAGCGCGGCAGAGAGCACGCCGGGGAGCTGGTGGAGGTAGGTAAGGTGCGCGGCGATGGCGCGCGAGGTGGGGGCTTCGATGGTGACCACGAGCTTGCCGGCGTCGCTGGCGGCGTGGACTTCGGCGCCGGTGATCGCGTCGATCGCGGCGCGAACCTGGGGCAGGCGGTCGGGCATGGCATGCACGACGATGCCGGCAATATGCCACTCTGCGTTCGCCGGCAACGGCTGGATGGGGATGGCACGTCTTGCTGCGGGCATGCGCAAGCTCCGGTTCGATGCCGTTTCAGTCTGTGCTGCAGCTTGTTTTTATCAGTCAAATGCCCCGGCCGCGGCGAGCCTGCCGCACCGGACCTGCACGGGCCGCGCCTAGTGGGACGGCGGTCCGCTGATCAGCTGGGTCATCCAGACAATGAACCCATAGCCCGCGACGATGATGACGGACAACACCGGCACCATGACGGCGGTCAGGAAAAGGAAACTGCGCAGTTCTTCTTGCTTGCGTTGCGGATCGTGGGTGTCACCGGTTTCCATCGCAGGTTGACGTCCTCGGAAGAAAGGGATTAGGCGTGGCCCGATCCGTTACACCATTAAAGGAAGCCCATGCGAAGGTGTCAAGACTGCACTCGCGACGCCGCAGCCAGCGGGGGCACGAGATGCGGCATGGGCCGCAACGCTGGCTGCGCGATCCCCCGATTGCGTTAGCCGGGAGCGTGCAGTCCCGGCCGGATATGTCATCTAGTGATAGGTCACTACGACCAGGTAGGCGGGCACCGCGCCGCGCTCGCCGGCGAGCGCCGGTTGCACTTCCAGCCTGGCCGCGCCGATGCGCGTCGGTCCTGCCGGATGGTGCGGCGCCACGGCGAAGGGCGCCGAGACGATGCGGCCCGATGGTTGCTGGCAACTCGCCTGTACCAGTCCGGCGGACGCGCGGAAACCGCATGAGGGGCTGGTGATGGCACCGAGGAACGTAATGGTGCCGGTTTGCGCTGCCGCGCTGCCGATCCCCGCGGTTACCAGCAGCGTGGCTGCGGCCAGCCGCCCGACCAGGGCGGCGGCCTTCCTGCTCCGTTCAAGCGACATGTCTGACCTCACGATTGTTGGTGCGGCGCCGACGCGGGCCGCCATTGTCATCGCGTACCGTGCAGGCCCACCAATGCGCGTGTGGGCTGCATTCAGCATAGCCCCTGCTTCAGAGCATTTTTGGAATTTCAGACAGTTTGGTGGAGATTAAAAAGGGGTGGGACCGTGGCCATGGTCCGCGGCCATGGCCCACGGTTTTGGTCGAGGCTAAGCCGCCCCGCGCAGGATCAGCCGCGAGCGCGCGAAGCCGGCGTGGGTCTGCAGCGCCTGCATCAGCTGTTCGGATGGCGCGCGGTCGAGGTCGGTGACCACGTAGCCGGTGTGGCCGCGCGTCTGCAGATGCTGGCCGGTGATGTTCACGCCTTCCTGCGCCAGCAGCGTGTTCAGCGCCGCCAGCGCGCCGGGCGCGTTGCCGTGCACGTTGAGCAGCCGCGCCGGCGCATGCAGCGGACCGGGGTCGACCTCGGGAAAGTTGACCGCGCCGATGGTGCCGCCGGTGGCCAGGAAGTGCGCGAGCTTGGCCGCGACCTCGGTGCCGATGTTCTCCTGCGCTTCCTCGGTGCTGCCGCCGACGTGCGGGGTCAGCAGCACGTTGGGCAGGTTCTGCAGCTCGCTGGTGAAGGGATCCTGGTTGGTCTTGGGCTCTTCCGGGAACACGTCGATGGCCGCGCCGCCCAGCCGCTTCTCGCGCAGCGCCGCGGCCAGCGCGGCGATGTCGACCACGCTGCCGCGCGAGGCATTGATCAGGATCGCGCCGGGTTTGAACGCCGCCAGGATGCTGGCATCGATCATGTTGCGCGTGCGCGGCGTGGCCGGCACGTGCAGCGTCACCACCTCGGCCTGCGACACCGCTTCTTCGAGCGAGCCCGCGGCGCGGGCCGAACCGTGCGAGAGCCGCGCGAGCACATCGTAGTAGACCACGCGCATGCCCATCGATTCGGCCAGCACGCCTACCTGCGAGCCGATATTGCCGTAGCCGACGATGGCGATGGTCTTGCCGCGCGTCTCGAACGCGCCGGCGGCACCCTTGGCCCATTTGCCGGCATGCGCCAGCGTGTTCTTCTCGGGGATCCGGCGCAGCAGCATCACCGCTTCGGCGACCACCAGCTCGGCCACCGAACGGGTGTTGGAAAAGGGCGCGTTGAAGACCGGGATGCCGGCGGCGGTGGCGGCGTCGAGGTCGACCTGCGAGGTGCCGATGCAGAAGCAGCCGATCGAGAGCAGTCCGGGCGCGCTGCGGATATCGTCCCCGCGCAGGTGCGTGGCAGAGCGGATGCCGATCACGTCATGATCGGCCAGCACCTGGCGCAGTTCCGCACCGGCCAGCGCGCCGGTGCGGCGCTCGACCTGCAGGCCGGCTTCGGCCAGCCGGGCGTTGGCGCTCTGGTGGATGTTCTCGAGCAGGATGGCTGTGGTCACGTTGGTTTTCCGCATGGAGGGTTGGCGGGCATTGCCGCATCGCCTCCATTCTGCGCGCAAAACGGTGGCGGGGCCGGGGAGGCCCTGCTGCCGGCATTGGCACCGGCGGCTGCTTCAGCGGTAGCGTCAGCGCGCGCGGCGCGCGTCGCCGCCAAGCGGATCGACGATGATCATGGTCTGGCGCAGCACGCCGGCGTTGTCGAAGTAGCAGCTGAAGTGCGCCGTCTGCAGGCCGTCCTTGTACATGCGCCAGGACCAGGCTTCGCGCTGCATCAGCGGGTAATACTGCACCGGCTCGCGCGGCAGGCCGAAGTGCTGCTGCACGTCCTGCTTGGTCCAGACCCCGACCTGGGCGCGATAGATCTCGGCCTCGGTCAGCATCTGGCGGTAGCGGGTCAGCCTGCCCGCGGCGTCGAAGTCGGCGGCGTAGACCTCATGGCCGAAGGGTTGCCGCGACCACAGCCAGCGGGTGGTGCCGTCGGCCAGGCGGTGGGTCTCGCTGGGTGGGCCGAAAGTCTGGCGCACCGCACTTTCAGGGCTGCCTATCATCTGCTGGCCGGTCTGCTCCGGCTGCAGCGTGGCACAGGCGCCGAGCAGGGCGGCGGCTATGCAAAAGAGGACGAGCTGACGGCGGGGCAGGGACCGGGGTGGCATGGCACGCTCCTGCAAGAGGGAATGTCCGCAGCACCATTGTCCGGCTGCCGGCCCGCCCGGCGCAAGCAGCAGGAACGCCGGCGCCGGCCCCGCGCCGGCTTAGCAGCGGCCCTTCTTGGCCTGGCCCGGCGGGCAGAACGACTCGTTGCCGTACGCGTCGACGCGGCAGTTGCCTTTCTTGGCCTGCCCCGGCGGGCAGCCCTGCGGGCCGCCGCCGTAGGTGTCATAAGGGGCGACCACGCAGCCGCCGAGCAGCGCGCTGCACGCAACCAGAAGGGCCAGGACGGATTTCATTGCATTCTCCTTGTTGTGAGGGATTCCATTTGCGACAGGAGAATAGATTGTGCCCGCGCCGTTGTCTGTAAGGAATCGTGAAGACGGCGGCGCTACATCCGGAACACCACCCCCAGCCAGACACTGCGCGGCGCCCCGGGCGCCACAAACAGCGCGCTGGCGGCATCGCCCGGGGCCACGTGCGGCCGCACCAGGTTGCCGCCGGGAAACACATCGTTGGCGATCTGTCCATAGGTCTCGTAGCGCCGGTCCAGCAGGTTGGCCACGCGCGCGTAGATCTCGAAGCGCTTGCTGACCTGATACGCCGCGCGCAGGTTGATGGTGGCGTAGCCCGGCGTGCTCCAGTCGGCGGCCTGCGGCGCTGCGCCCGGCTGCGGGTCGCTGCGCAGGCCGTCCTCGTTGCCGCTGGAGACCGAGCCCGACACCGCCACCAGGTCGGCGCCCAGCACCAGCCCGGCCAGCGCCTGCCAGTCCGCGCCCAGCTTGAGCGTATGGCGCGGCAGTCCCGCCATGCGCATGCCCGGGCGGATATCGATGGTGCGTTCGCCGGCGGCCAGCGCGCCGGCGGACTGGTAGGTGGCCTGCAGGTAGCTGTAGGCCAGCCGCAGCGTGACCGGGCCCAGGCGGTGGCGCGCGCTCAGGTCGAGCCCCTGGTTGCGGGTGCGGTCGAAGTTGGCGAAGTAGCCGAGCTGCGTATTCGGTGCGCGCACGAACAGGATGTCGTCGTGGTTGTCGATGCGGTAGAGCGACGCCGTGAGCTCGGTGTGCGGGCGCGGGTGCCAGCGCACGCCGGCCTCGAACGAATGCGACACCACCTGCTTCAGGTAGGGATCGGCCTGCAGGCCCGCCGGCAGCCGGCAGGGCCGCTCCGGGTCGGCGCAGCCGAGCTCGAGCACGGTGGGCACGCGGTTGTTCTGCGCATAGCCGCCGAACACCGTGACGCCGCTGCCGAGCTTCTGCGCCAGTCCCAGCGCCGGGTTCAGGCGGCGGTAGGTGAAGCTTTCGCGCGGCTGCTCGCTGCCGTCGCTGTTGCGCAGCGTATTGCTGACGGTGACGTGATTCCAGCGCGCCGACGCGGTCAGGAAGGTGGTGGGCGTCAGCGACCAGGTATCGGACAGGTACAGGCCCAGCGTGCGCGCATTGCCGCTGACGCCGGAGAACAGGGCGTTGGCCGCGGCGGGATCGGCGACCACGCCGCGGTCGTCGGTGAAGCTGCCGGGCTGTGCGTATTGCGAATAGGTCAGGCGGCTGCGGTCGAGCGTCAGGCCGGCATTGAGCACGTGGTGCTCGCCTTCCCGCGCCAGGCTCAGCGCCATGCCCACGGTCTGCTGCCGCATATGGCTGGTGTTCAGCACCGCCGGGTGCAGCGCCGCGCCTTCGGCGCGGGTCATGCCGCAGTCGTCGCCGCGCGGGCTGCCGTCGGCGTCGAAGCCGTCCTCGCAGTCTTCGGCATAGGCCTCGTAGTCGGGATTGACGTCACCGTTGGCGGTGTCGCGGCGGCTGTTGCGCACATAAGCCATGGCCGCGGCGCTGGTCTTGTCGTCGAACCAGTGGCGGCCGTTGAGCGCCGCCTGCGTGACCAGGTTGCGGGTCTGGTCGGGATAGGTGTAGACCGCGCGCCGGTTGGACTGGTACAGCTCGGGCAGGGTACCGCCGTCAGCCGCGCGATAGCTCGGCACCAGCCCGTTGCCGGTCAGCGTGCTGCGCCCATGAAGCACCGAGACATCCCAGCTGCTGCTGGCGCCGGCGTAGCCCGCCTTGGCAAAGACATTGCCGAGCCGGCCCTCCGAATGGTCACGCCAGCCGTGCTCCTGGAACAGCGTGCCGGCGGCGAACGCATGCCAGCCGCTGTCGCTGCGCACGCCGCCGGACAGGTCGGCGCGCTTGCGCGCCTGGCTGCCGTAGGACAGGTCGGCGGTGAAGCCGGGCGAGTCCAGCCCGGAACGCGTGGTCATGGCGAGCGCGCCGCCGAGCGTGTTGAGGCCGTAGGCGGGGTTGGCGCTGGACACCAGCGACGCGTTCGCCAGCGCCGCCTCCGGGATCATGTCCCAGCTGACTACGTCGCCGAAGGGCTCGTTGACGCGGATGCCGTCCAGGTACACCGACAGCCCCTGCGGCACGCCGGGGATCGATGACGCGCGGAAGCCGCGGTAGGTGATGTCGGTCTGGAACGGGCTGCCCTGGATGTCGTTGACGTTGACGCCGGCGAGATGGCGGTTCAGGTAGTCGGCCAGGTTGCCGGCGCGCGCGCCGCCGAGCTCGCTGCCGTGCACGGTCTGCACGGTGTAGGGCACCAGGTCGCTGGCCACGCCGATGCCGGGCAGCGGCGCGGCGGCCACCACCAGCACTTCGGGCAGCAGCGTACTGTCCTGGTTTGGCGCAACAGTGTCCTGTTGCGCCACAGCGGCACGCTGGCACAGCAGCGTGATCAGCGCGGACAGCACCGCGGCGCGGCGGCACGGGCGGGCTGCGACGGCGCGCGGAAGTCGGGATGGCCGCTGGCCTGGCGGTGCAGGGCGCGGGATGGCTGGCATGGTCGGTCTCCTCGGGATAGCGGCGCATGCCTGCATCGGGCCGCGCCTGTGGGCAGGGCTTCAGCAGTTTTCGTACCGGGCAGCAGCGTGGGCCTGCGCCCTGTCACAAAACAGGACAAAGGGGCGTTGCCATCAGCGCACAGTGTTCCATCACGGCACAGTGCTGCGCGGCGCATCGCAGCAAGCGTCGCTGCAAGGCGGCGGCCGCAAGCCGTGCAGCGCCGGCCCGGCAAGGTCCTCGGGGTGCGACATGCCGTGCTGCATCGCACATGGTATCGGCCTTGCTGTGTCACACCGCATCCCAACCCGGTCCGGTGCTTTGCCATGTTCCGTTGCCTTGCCTGCCTGCTGTCGATGTGCCTCGGCCTGTTGCCGGCGGGATTCGCGCGGGCCGAGGGCGCAGCCGCCTATCCGTCGCGTCCGGTCACGCTGGTGGTGCCGTGGCCAGCCGGCGGCGCCACCGATATCTCGATGCGCATCCTGGCCGAGCTGGCCGGGCGCGAACTGGGGCAGCCGATCGTGGTGGAGAACCGGCCCGGCGCCGGCGGCACGCTGGTGGGCGGGCTGCTTGCCGCCGCACGGCCGGACGGCTACACCATCGGCCAGCTGCCGCTGACGGTGTACCGGTTCCCGCACCAGCAAAAGACCGCGTGGCAGCCGCTGCGCGACATCCAGCCGGTGCTGATGATCTCGGGCTATACCTTCGGCATCGTGGTGCCCGCCGACAGCCCGTGGCGCTCGCTGCGCGAGCTGATTGCCTGGGGCCGCGCGCACCCGGGCCAGCTGACCGTGGGCTCGACCGGCATCGGCACCACCGCGCACCTGGCGATGGAGGACGTGCTGGGCCGCAGCGGCGTGCGCTACCTGCACGTGCCGTACCACGGCACCGCCGACCAGATGCTGGCGGTGGCCAACGGCTCGCTGATGGCGGGCGTCAATTCCACCGGCTTCGCGCCCTTCGTCGAGTCCGGCAAGCTGCGCCTGCTGGCGGTGTTCAGCGCGCAGCGTTCGGCGCGCTGGCCCGAGGTGCCGACCGTGGCCGAGCTTGGCTTCGCCGACGCGGTCCACAACTCGCCCTACGGCATCGGCGTGCCGCGCGGCACCGATGCGGCCATCGTCAGGCGCCTGCACGACGCGTTCCGCGCCGCCATGCAGCAGCCGCGCCATCTAGCCGAGCTGGCCCGCTACGACCAGGAACTGACTTACCTGGGCACCGCGCAATACGAAGCCTTCCTGCGCCAGGCCTGGGACACCGAACGCAGCTTTGCCCAGCGTGCGGGCACGGCACGGGCGAAGGAGCAGTTATGAACGCGCTGCCGATGCAGGAAGCGCCGGCGCTTGCTTGCGACGCGGTGCGCAAGGCGTTCGGCGGGCGCGTCGCGCTCGACGGAGTCTCGCTGTGCGTGCGGCGCGGCGAGTTCGTGGCGCTGCTCGGGCCCAACGGCGCGGGCAAGACCACGCTGTTCCAGATCCTCAGCGGCCTGTTCGTCGCCGATGCCGGGCAGGTCACGGTGATGGGCTGCGACATGCGACGCGACCCGGTGCGCGCGCTGGCGCAGCTGGGCATCGTGTTCCAGCAGCCCGCCATCGATCTGGACCTGCCGGTGCTGGCCAACCTGCGCTTCCATGCCGACCTGCATGGCCTGCCGCGGCGCGAGGCGGCGCAGCGGAGCGCGCGCCTGCTGCAGGCCTTCGGCCTGGCGCCGCGCGCGCAAGCGCCGGTGCGCGAACTTTCCGGCGGCAGCCGGCGCAAGGTCGAGCTGGCGCGCGCGCTGCTGCATGAACCGGCCATGCTGCTGCTCGATGAGCCGACGGTGGGGTTGGACCCGGCCTCGCGCGTGCAGCTGCTGGCCGAGACCCGGCGCCTGGCGCGGCACGCCGGCGCCGGCGTGCTGTGGGCCACCCACCTGGTACAGGAGGTGGAGCAGGCCGACCGCGTGATCGTGCTCGACCGCGGCGCGGTGCGCTTCGATGGCACCCCGGCCGCGCTGCTGGGCGTCACCGCGGCCGCGACGCTGGAAGCCGCTTTTCTTGCCATGACGCCGTCGGTCCTCCGCGCGGCGCAAACGGAGTTCACCGCATGAAGCCGATGCCATCCCCCGCCTGGCTCGCCGGCGCCTGGCTGATCGCCACCGCGTTGCTGGTTGCCGCCGGCATGGCCGAGGGCGCCCAGGGCGGCCCCGCGCGCGCCGCCACCGGCCAGGTCTTTGTCTCCAGCGAAAAGGACGACGCGCTGACCGCCTACGCTGCCGGCAGCGGCCAGCAGCTGGCGTCGTGGCGCCAGTGCCGGCGGCCGCGCCACCTGCAGCTGTCGCCGGACCACGCGCGGCTGTACGTGGCCTGCAGCGACGACCATCGCGTCGACGTGGTCGACGTCGCCACGCGCAGGACCGTGGCGTCGCTGCCGGTCGGCGACGACCCGGAACTGTTCGACCTCAGCCACGATGGCCGCACGCTCTACGTGTCGAATGAAGAAGATGCGCTGCTGTCGGCCTACGACACCGGCTCAGGCAAGCGCGTGTTCGCGGTCGGGGTGGGCGAAGAACCGGAGGGCGTCAGGGTCAGCGCGGACGGACGGCAGGTGTACGTGGCCTCCGAAGTGGCCAACCTGGTCCATGTGGTCGACGTCGCCACGCGCAAGGTGGTGCGCAATATCCGCGTCGGCAACCGGCCGCGCCGGCTGCTGCTGGTGCGCGGCGGCAAGGAGCTGTGGGTCTCGAACGAGCTGTCGGCCAGCGTCAGCGTGATCCGCACCGATACGCTGGAGGTGGTGCAGACCATCGCCTTCGCGCCGCGCGGCATGCGCGCCGAAGACGTGACGCCGGTCGGGATGGCGGCGCGCAGCGATGGCAGCCACGCCTATATCGGGCTGGGCCGCGCCAACCATGTCGCAGTGGTCGAGGTGGCATCGCGCCGCGTGCAGGACTACGTGCTGGTGGGGCGGCGCGCCTGGGGGCTGGCGCTGAGCCGCGACAACGCGCGGCTCTACGTCGCCAACGGGCTGTCCGACGATGTCAGCGTGGTCGACACCGCCAGCCGCAAGGCGGTGGCCACGCTCAAGGCGGGCCGCGTGCCGCATTCGGTGGCGATCGATGACTGAGCGGGCGCTGGCGGTGCTGGCCTTTACGCTTGCGGTGGTGCTGGCGGCGCCACTGCACGCCGTCGAGGTGCGCGTGGCGGTGGTGTCGCTGGCCGACGATGCCCGCCATGCGCCGCGGCGCCTGGCGCAGCGCTATCCCGACCAGCCGCAGGGCCGCGCGCTCGACGGCGCCCAGGTGGCGGCGGCGGAAGCGCGCTTTGCGCTGGAGGCCGCGGGCCAGTCGCTCCGGGTCGAGGCGCAGCAGGCCCGCACCGAAGCCGAAGTGGCCACGCTGGTTGCGGCGCTGGCGCGCCAGGGCACGCGCTTTATCCTGCTGGACCTGCCGCCGGCTTCGGTCCGTGCCGCCGCGGGCGCGGTCCGGCCGGGCGAGGCGCTGCTGTTCAATGTCTCGGCCGACGACGATGCGCTGCGCGGCGCCGGCTGCGCGCCGGTGCTGCTGCATACGCTGCCGAGCGTGCGCATGCGCGCCGACGCGCTGATGCAGTACCTGGCCGCGCGCAAGTGGCGCCGCGCGCTGCTGCTGAGCGGGCCGTCGCCGGCCGATGCCGCGCAGCGCGAGGCGCTGCTGGGCGCGGCGCGGCGCTTCGGCATCGCCTGGAGCGCGCAGCGCGCGTTCCGGCTGTCCAACGATCCGCGCGAGCGCGACCAGGCCAACGTCAGGATGCTGACCAGTGGCGCGGACTACGACGTGGTGGTGGTGGCCGACGCCGACGGCGAGTTCGCGCGCGGCCTGCCCTATGCCACGCAGCTGCCGCGCCCGGTGGTGGGCGCCAGCGGCCTCGGCGCGCAGGCTTGGCACTGGGCCTGGGAGCGCAACGGCGGGCCGCAGCTCAACCGGCGCTTCGCCCGCGCCGCGGGCCGGCCGATGACCGGCTACGACTGGGCCGCCTGGGTCGCGGTCAAGGCCATTGCCGAGAGCGTGGTGCGGCAGCCCGCGGGCTTTGCCGCGCAGGCGCAGGCGCTGGCCGCGGGGCAGGTGGTGGTGGACGGCTTCAAGGGCCCGCCGCTGTCGTTCCGGCGCTGGGACCGCCAGCTGCGCCAGCCGCTGATGCTGGCGCACCCCGACGGCGTGATCGGCATCGCGCCGGTCGAAGGCGTGCTGCATCCGAAGAACAACCTCGACACCCTGGGCGCCGACGAAGCCGACACCGCGTGCCCCGCCCCGACCTGACACCCATGACCATGCCCGCAATCCTGCCCCCGTCGATGCGCCATCGCTGGCGCGCGCTGCGCGCGGTCTGCGGCCGCGAGCTGCGCAAGTACCTGCGCCAGCCCGGGCGGCTGCTGTCGTCGCTGGTGCGCCCGCTGCTGTGGCTGCTGGTATTCGCCGCGGGCTTCCAGAACGCGCTGGGCGTCGCGATCGCGCCGCCGTACGACAGCTACATCGAATACCAGGTCTATGTCGCGCCCGGGCTGCTGGGCATGATCGCGCTGTTCAACGGCATGCAGTCGTCGCTGGCGATGGTGTACGACCGCGAGATGGGCGTGATGCGGCTGCTGCTGACCGCGCCGCTGCCGCGCGGCTGGTTGCTGGGCTGCAAGCTGGCGGCGGGCACGCTGCTGTCGCTGCTGCAGATGGCCGCGTTCCTGCTGGTGGCGGCGGGCTTCGGCATCCGCTTCGCGCCGCTGCACCTGCTGGCCGGCCTGGGCGCGATGACGCTGGCCGCGCTGATGCTGGGCGCGCTTGGCCTGCTGCTGTCGGTCCATGTGCGCCAGCTGGAGAATTTTGCGGGCACCATGAACTTCGTCATCTTCCCGATGTTCTTCATCAGCTCGGCGCTGTATCCGCTGTGGCGCCTGCAGGAGTCGGGCGCCGAGGCGGTGTTCCAGCTGGCGCGGCTGAACCCGTTCACGCATGCGGTCGAGGCGATCCGCTTTGCGCTGTACGGGCAGCTGGCGCCGCAGAGCCTGGCCATCGTCGCGGCCAGCGCGGTGGTGTTTTTCGCGCTGGCGCTGCGCGGCTACGACCCGCAGCGCGGCCTGGCGGGCCGCGGGGCGCCGGCATGACCGGCCGCCGGCAGGGCATGGCGCTGCTGGCGCTGGCATGGCTGGGACTGGCCGGCGCCACGGTGTCAGCCGCGCCCGGCACCGGTGCCGCGATCATGCACAGCGATCCGATGCAGTCGCCGCAATGGGCCTCGATCCACAAGGAGCTGCTGCAGCAGGGGCCGGTGGTGTTCGACAGCCGCGTGCGCGTCACCGGCCCCGTCTTTGCCGAAGACCCCATGCGCGTGCCGATCGCCTTCGACGCGTCGGCGCTGGGCGAGGTCGAGCGCATCGTGGTGGCGGTGGACCGCAACCCGATCCGCCCGGTGCTGGCGTTCGAGCCGCTGCGGGTGCGCCCGTCGCTGTCGTTCCGCTTCAAGCTGGAGCAGGCCTCGCCGGTGCGGGTGGCGGCGCGCACGCGCGACGGCACCTGGCATGTCGGCAGCGCGTGGGTCGACGCCGGCGGTGGTGGCTGCACCGTGCCGGGCGCGACCCGCCGCGACGGCAGCTGGAGCCGCACCCTCAACCGGGTCGAGGCGCGCGTGTTCCCGGCCTTGGGCGATGCCGGCGCACGCGTGCGCCTGCGCGTGATGCACCCGATGGACACCGGCCTGGTCGCAGGCATCCCGGCGTTCCATCTTGAGACGCTGGTGCTGGCCGACGCGGCGCGGCAGCCGCTGTTGCGGCTGACCCTGCACGAGCCCGTGGCCGAGAACCCGATCTTCTCGTTCGACCTGCGCGAGGCGGTGGTGCCCGGCCTGACCGTGGCCGGCCACGACAACAACGGCAACCGCATCGCGGCGCGGGTGTCGCCATGAAGCGCGTATTGCCGTCGCTGCTGCTGTGGCTGGCCACTGCCGCGGTCCTGGCAGCGCCTGTGCAGCCGCCCGACTACCGCCTGGCGCCGCGCGAGATCGCCGCCGGCGTGTGGCTGCTGGAAGGCGCCAATGCCGACTTCGCGCCGGACAATGGCTGCAACATCATCAATACCGCCTTCATCGACACCGGCGACGGCGTGGTGGTGATCAACACCGGCCCGTCACGCGAATATGGCGAGCAGCAGCGCCGCGCCATCGCCGCGCTGACCGGCGCGCCGGTACGGCTGGTGCTGAACCTGAACCTGCATCCCGACTACTTCTTCGGCAACCAGGCCTATGCCGACGTGGGCGCCAGCGCACTGCCCGCCACCATCGACGGCGCACGCCGCGAAGGCGCGGCCTACGCCGACAACCTCTACCGCCTGTGCGGCGACTGGATGCGCGGGACCGAGCCCGCGCCGCCGGTCCACCCGCTGGCCCCCGGCGTCCGCACCATCGGGCGCCGCACGTTGGAACTGATCCGCCTGCAAGGCCATACCGACGCGGACCTGGTGCTGCTGGACCGCGATGCCGGCATCGTCTTCGCCGGCGGGCTGGTGTTCCGCGAGCGCATCCCGACCACGCCGCACGCGCATATCGGCCGCTGGCTCGACAGCCTCGCGCGGCTGCAGGCGCTGATGGCGCAGAGCGGGGCGCGCCTGCTGGTGCCGAGCCACGGCCCCGCGCTGGGCGGCACGGAGGCCATCGCGCAGACGCGCGCCTACCTGCAATGGCTCGATGCGCGCCTGCGCGAGGCCGCGGCGCAGGGACGCGACCTGGCCGAGGTGATGGCCATGCCGGTGCCCGAGCCCTATGCGCGCTGGGGCGCGCTGCCGGCCGAGTATCTGCGCAACGTGATCCATCTCTACCCGGCGCACGAAGAAGCCGCGCTGGCCCGGTGAAGGCGCCCGACTCCGGCTGTTCAATTCTGGCGCAGCTGCAACGCAGTGTTGCACGCTGGCGCGGGCCGCAGCCGTGCTGCGGACTTGCAGGGCCCGTGATCAGGCTGTAGTCCACTGGCATGGGATTTGCCATTTGCGTGCTGGTGTGTGGCGCAGTGGCGCACCAGCGAAATCGAAAACAAGAGAGGAGATGGCAATGAGGACGATACGAGTTGGACTGGCGGTCGTGGCAACCGCGGCGGCAACCGCGGCGGCAATCCCGGCCGCCGCGGCGAGCGTTGCCGCGCAGGCGGCGGTCAGCGACGCCATGATCGAGAACGATGCGAAGTCACCCGGCGACGTGCTGTCGTGGGGCATGGGCCCGCAGGGCCAGCGCTATTCCACGCTGGCGCGCATCAATACGAAGAACGTGGGCCGGCTGGTGCCGGCGTGGTCGTTCTCGTTCGGCGGCGAAAAGCAGCGCGGACAGGAATCGCAGCCGCTGATCCACGACGGCAAGATGTTCGTCACCGCCTCGTATTCGCGCATCTATGCGCTCGACGTGAAGACCGGGCGCAAGCTGTGGAAGTACGAGCACCGCCTGCCCGAAGGCATCATGCCGTGCTGCGACGTGGTCAACCGCGGCGCGGCGCTGTACGACAACCTGGTGATCTTCGGCACGCTCGACGCGCAACTGGTGGCGCTGGACCAGAACAGCGGCAAGGTGGTGTGGAAGGAAAAGCTGGAAGACTACGCGGCCGGCTACTCGTATACGGCCGCGCCGCTGGTGGCCAAGGGCCTGGTGCTGACCGGCATCTCGGGCGGCGAATTCGGCGTGGTCGGCCGCGTCGACGCGCGCGATGCCAGGACCGGGCAGCTGGTGTGGTCGCGGCCCGTGGTCGAAGGCCACATGGGCTACAAGTACGACAAGGACGGCAACAAGACCGAGATCGGCATGACCGGCACCCAGAACGCCAGCTGGCCCGGCGAGACCTGGAAGACCGGCGGCGCGGCCACGTGGCTGGGCGGCACCTATGACCCGGCCACCGGCCTGGCCTACTTCGGCACCGGCAATCCCGGCCCGTGGAACAGCCATATCCGCAAGGGCGACAACCTCTACTCCGCCTCCACCGTCGCGCTCGATCCCGCCACCGGCAAGATCGTCTGGCACTACCAGAACACCCCGAACGACGGCTGGGACTTCGACGGCGTGAACGAGTTCGTCACCTTCGACCTCGACGGCAAGCGCATGGGCGGCAAGGCCGACCGCAACGGCTTCTTCTACGTCAACGATGCCAGCAGCGGCAAGCTGGTCAACGCCTTTCCCTTCGTCAAGAAGATCACCTGGGCCTCCGGCATCGACCTGAAGAGCGGCCGTCCCAACTACGTCGCCGAGGGCCGCCCCGGCGACCCGGCCGCCGCCAACGGCGAGAAGAAGGGCAAGTCGGTGTTCGCCGCGCCCGGTTTCCTGGGCGGCAAGAACCAGCAACCGATGGCCTACAGCCCGCAGACCGGCCTGTTCTACGTGCCCGCCAACGAATGGGGCATGGACATCTGGAACGAGCCCATCAGCTACAAGAAGGGCGCCGCCTTCCTCGGCGCGGGCTTCACCATCCAGCCGCTCAACGAGGACTACATCGGCTCGCTGCGCGCAATCAACCCCAAGACCGGCAAGATCGTGTGGGAGGTCAGGAACGGCGCGCCGCTATGGGGCGGCGCCATGACCACCGCCGGCGGGCTGGTGTTCTGGGGCACGCCGGAAGGCTACTTGAAGGCGGCCGACGCCAAGACCGGCAAGGAGCTGTGGCAGTTCCAGACCGGCAGCGGCGTGGTCGCGCCGCCGGTCACGTGGGAAGAGAACGGCGAGCAGTTCGTCGCCGTGGTCTCGGGCTGGGGCGGCGCGGTGCCGCTGTGGGGCGGCGAGGTCGCCAAGCGCGTGAATTTCCTCGAGCAGGGCGGCTCGGTGTGGGTGTTCAAGCTGCACAAGAGCTGAACGGGTAACGGGTGACACGGCCGCGCGTACGCCATTGCATCGCCCGATGCAGGCGTGCGCGCGGCAAGGTAGCAACAGCATCGGATCGGGATACAGGTATGAAGAAAGAATGGATGGCGCTGGCGGCGGTTGGCGCGATGTTGCCGGGCGCGGCGCTGGCCGCCACGGCGGCGGAGATGCAGGCGCTGGCCGACAAGAGCGGCTGCTTCTCCTGCCACGGCATGCAGTCGAAGCTGGTGGGGCCAGGGTTTGCCGAGGTGGCGGCGCGCTACAAGGGCGACAGCCAGGCGGCCGCGTCGCTGGCGAAGAAGATCCGGGAGGGCGGCAAGGGGGCATGGGGCCGGATCCCCATGCCGCCGCATGGAAATCTGGGAGAGGATGATGCGAAGAAGCTGGCGGAGTGGGTGCTTGGTGTCGGTTGAGCCGGGGCGGGGCGTGGGCTGCGGGCGCTGCGTCGGCCGCGGGGCCGTCGTGGGCGGCCGGCGCAAGACCCGCTTGCGGCGGCGCCGGCGCGGGCGTTGATTCAGCGCTTGCCTCCGGTCTGTCGTGCTTGGCGGGCGTGGCTGTTTCGCCGGCGTAGCCGGCGACCTACTTCTTGGCCGAGCGCCAAGAAGTAGGCAAGAAACGCGTCGCCTGTGCGGCTGGCAATCAATTCCGCGGCGTTGGTGGTTCGGGCGGTGGTGATTTCCGTTTGGCGTGGGTGCCCGTTCGAACCTGCTAACGCTATGTGAGTCAGGGACAACGCCTCCGATCCCCCACTTTTGAACGATCCCAACAGGGTGTAGGCCACCTGCTGCGGACGCTATTGGTGGGACGCCTTCGGCTGCGCTGCGCGCGCTCTCAATCTCAGGTCTTGTGCACTGGCACGGAGTGCGTCGCTGCGCTCGCACGCGCTATCGCGGGCGAGCCCCCGCTGGTTTGCTCCCCTCTCCCGCTTGCGGGAGAGGGGCGGGGGAGAGGGCCGGCGCATCCACGAAGTCAACCGCATCTATCCGCGCGGCCCAACCTCATCCTTCGGAATTCCGCGATGAACTCAATCTCAACGAGTTGGCATCGCTGCGAAACACCATCGGATACTCGCGCGCTTGCGCCGCCGCCAGCCGGCCCTCCAACACGATCTCGCGCAATCGCCCGTGCCCGGGCGCCTGTGCGCAGGCGGGGTCGGTCGCGGCGGCATCGCCGGTGACCAGGAAGGCCTGGCAGCGGCAGCCACCCAGGTCCGCCTCGCTGTGCTCGCACGAGCGGCACGGTTGCGGCATCCACTGCGTGCCGCGAAAGCGGCGGAAGGCGTCGCTGTGGTGCCAGATGTCGCGCAGGGTTTCCGTCCTGACATCGGGCAGCACCAGGTCCGGCAGCATGCGCGCCGCATGGCACGGCAGCGCGGTGCCGTCCGGCGCCACGCCCAGGAAGGTGGTGCCCCAGCCGTTCATGCATTTCTTCGGCCGTTCCTCGAAATAATCCGGCACCACGAACAGGATCTGGCATTGCCGGCCGATGCGCGCGCGGTACTGCCGCACCACGGCCTCGGCCTCGCGCAGCTGTTCCTGCGTCGGCATCAGCGCCAGCCGGTTCTCCCAGGCCCAGCCGTAGTACTGCGTATTGGCCAGCTCCAGGTATTCGGCGCCGAGCTGCAAGGCCAGCTCGATGATGGTGCCGACATGCGGCAGGTTGTGCCGGTGCAGCACGCAGTTCATCACCATCGGATAGCCGTGCGCCTTGACCAGCCTAGCCACGCGCTGCTTCAGCTCGAATGTGCGCGTGCTCGACAGGAAGTCATTGAGCTCGCGCGTGGAGTCCTGGAACGACAGCTGGATATGGTCCAGGCCCGCCTCGCGCAGCGCCGCCAGGCGGGCGTCGGTCAGGCCCACGCCGGAGGTGATCAGGTTGGTGTAGAAGCCCAGGCCGCGCGCATGGCGCACCAGCGCTTCCAGGTCCTTGCGCAGCAGCGGCTCGCCGCCGGACAGGCCCAGCTGCACCGCGCCCAGCGCGCGCGCCTGGGTGAACACGTCGCACCACTGCGCGGTGTCCAGCTCCTCCGCATGGCGGGCATAGTCGACCGGATTGGAGCAGAACGCGCAGTGCAGCGGGCAGCGGTAGGTCAGCTCCGCCAGCAGCCACAGCGGCGGGCCGGGCGGCGCCGGCTCAGACCAGCCAGCCGCGTTCGGTGGCATGTTTGACAAAGGCATGGACCTCCGGCGCGATGCCCTGCACGCCGAAGGCGGCCTGCAGGTCGTCGATCAGCATGTCGAGCGTATGGTTGCCGTCGCAGCGCTGCAGGATCGCGGCGGCGCTGTCGTTGAGCGTGACCATCCCTTCCGGATACAGCAGCACCCAGCTTTGCTGCGAGTCTTCCCACTGCAGGCGGAAGGTGCGGTGCAGGGTCGGCGTGGCGAGGTCTTGCGTGCCGGCGTTCATGAGTGGGCCTGCTGGATGGCATCGAGCATCGACCACAGCACGTCGAGCTTGAACTGCAGGATGTCGAGGGCGCGCTGCTGTTGCGCGGGGCTGCGGAAATGGTCCAGCGTCACGCGCAGGCCGTGGTCGACGTCGCGCTGCGCCAGCGGGATGCGCGAGCGGAAATAGTCCAGTCCGCCGGCCTCGATCCACGGGTAATGCGTGGGCCAGCCGGCCAGCCGTTCCTGGTGGATCTTCGGCGCGAACATCTCGGTCAGCGACGAGCACACCGCCTCCTGCCACGGCGCGCGGCGCGCGAAATTGACATAGGCGTCGACGGCAAAGCGCACCCCGGGCAGCACCTGCCGGTGCTCCAGCAGCGCGCCGCGTTCCAGGCCGACGGCCTGGCCCAGCCGCAGCCAGGCCTCGATGCCGCCGGGCTCGGTGTCGGTGCCGTCATGGTCGAGGATGCGCACCACCCACTCGCGGCGCGTGGCGCGGTCGGGGCAGTTGGACAGGATCGCGGCATCCTTGAGCGGGATGCTGGCCTGGTAGTAGAAGCGGTTGGCCACCCAGGCGCGGATCTGCGCGGGCGTGCATTGGCCCGCCGCCATGCGCTGGTTGAATGGATGGTGGATGTGGTAGCCGCTTTCGCGGGCGCGCAGGCGCGCCTCGAATTCAGCCGGGGTCCATGCAACGGTGGCTGTCATAGCGCGATTTCCATGCCGTCGTAGGCCAGCTCGATGCCGTGCCGGGCCAGCTCGGCACGCTCGGGCGAGTCTTCCGCCAGCACCGGATTGGTGTTGTTGATGTGGATGAGGATCTTGCGTTTGGCGGGCAGGCGGTCCAGCACCTCGATCATCCCGCCCGGCCCGGACAGGGCCAGGTGGCCCATGTCGGCGGCGCTGCGCGCGGAGAAGCCCAGCGCCTGCATTTCATCGTCGCGCCAGAAGGTGCCGTCGACCAGCACCACGTCGGCGCGGCGCAGCTGCGCGAACACATGGTCGTCGACCTGGCCCAGCCCGGGCGCATAGAAGGCGCTGCGGCCGCTGCGGCGGTCTTCGATGCGCAGGCCGATGTTGTCGCCGGGCTGCGGCGTGTGGCGCCTGGGCGAGTAGGGCGGCGCCTTGCTTTGCAGCGGGACCGCGGTCAGCGCCACGCCATCCAGCGGCGGCACCGAGAACGCGGTGCCGTCGCAGGGCAGCGCATGGCACTGCAGCCCGCAGTAATGCGACAGGATGCGCGTCAGCGGGAACGCCCCGGCCAGGTCTTCGAGCACGCTGGCGCTGGCATAGAGCGGCAGCGCGCGGCGGTGTTCGCGCAGCATCAGCAGGCCGGTGACGTGGTCGATCTGCGCGTCCATCAGCAGCACCGCGGCGATCGCGGTGTCGCGCCCGGCGCGGGCAGGTTGCAGCGCGGGGGTCTGGCGCAGCTGCTGCAGGATGTCGGGCGAGGCATTGACCAGGATCGCTTCCGGGCCGTCGCCCCACAGCGCGATCGACGATTGCGTGCGCGGCGTGGCGCGCACGGTGCCGCGGCGCACGCCGTCGCAGTTGCGGCAATTGCAGTTCCATTGCGGGAAGCCGCCGCCGGCGGCCGATCCCAGTACCCGGATGGTGGTCATGGCGCGAGCGCTCGAGAGTGGATCACGGCGGTCCCGCGCAGGCGCCATACCGGCAACCACCGGCAACCACCGGCGACGCCCGCCCGCGGAACGCCGCGGCCGGTCAGCGGTTGGCGATATACATCGTGATTTCAAAGCCGAGCCGCAGCTCGGTGTAGGCGGGCGTGGTCCAGGTCATGTCTGTCTCCTTGGGTGGCATGGTTAGTGAGTATCGTCGCGGCATGGCAGCGTGGCTGCCGCAATGCCCGGAAAGGCAACAACCATGCCCGACGCAACTATGAGCAGCGCTGTCTTCCACCTGCGCACCCCGGACGCCCAGCGCCTGCATGTGCGGCTGAGCGGTCCGGCGCACGGCGAACCCTGGCTGGTCCTGCACGGCGGTCCGGGCAGCGGCTGCGCCGCGTCGATGGCGGCATGGTTCGACCCGCAACGGCACCGCGTGGTGATGCCCGACCAGCGCGGCGCCGGCCGCTCGACCCCCGCAGGCGGCCTGCGCCGCAACAATGTCGGCGCGCTGCTGGCGGATCTGGAGCAGCTGCGCGCGGCGCTGGGCATCGCGCGCTGGGGCGTGGTCGGGGGATCGTGGGGCGCGGCGCTGGCGCTGGCCTATGCCGCGCGCTATCCGCATGCGGTCGCGGCGCTGGTGTTGCGCGGCGCCTTCCTGACCGGGCGCGACGACGTGCTGGGCCTGTTTGCGCCATGCCCCGGCGCCGGCCTGTTGCGCCGCGTCGCGCCGGCGGGCGAGCGGCTGCCCGAGGCGCGTGCCCGGCTGCTGACGGTGTCTCGACTGTTGCAAAGTGGGACGGCTGTTCAAAAACGAGACACCGCGGCGGCGTGGCGCCGGCTCGAGCTGGACCGGCTCGGCCTGCGCGGGGGTGAGCAAGAACGCCGGCAGTCCGCGCGCGAACGGCTGGCCACGGTACGCAAGTACCGCATCCAGGCGCGCTACCTGCGCCACCGCGCCGGGCTGGGCAAGCCCGCGTTGCTGCGCGCGGCGCGCGAGATCGCCGCGCAGGGCCTTCCGGTGACGCTGCTGCATGGCCGCGCCGACGCGGTCTGCCGGCCGGCCAATGCGCTGCGGCTGCGGCACGCCATGCCGGACGCGCGGCTGGCATGGGTCGACGCCGGGCACCTGGCGGACGGCGCCATGCGTGATGCGCTCGCGGACGCGATCCGCGCCAGCGCCTGGCAGCGCTGATGATTGCCACCCGGCGCAATTTCCTCGGGGCCACGCTGGCGCTAGCCGTCGATGCCTGGCGGCCGGCCGCCGCGGCCAGCGCACGGGTGATGCTGGACCCGCTGCAGCCGGGCGTCTACGTCGCCCGCGCCGTCAACGCCGAAGCCACGCGCGCGAACGCCGGCGCGGTGGTGCCCAGCCTGGTCCATGTCACGCGCGCGGGCGTGCTGGTGGCCGATCCCGGGCCGCAGGCAGTGTGGGGCAGGGCGCTGCTCGGCGCGATCCGGGCGCTGACGGCGCAGCCGGTGCGCTGGGTGGTCAACACCCACGCCCATCCGGAGCACGTGCTGGCCAACGCCGCCTTTGCCGGCCTGCGGCCGCGGCCGCTGTTCCTGGCGTCGGCCGCCACCGCCGCGTTGATGCGGCAACGATGCGAGGATTGCCTGGCGCGCCTGACCGCGCAGCTCGGCCGCGCGGCCCTGCGCGGCACCGAGATCGTGTTGCCGGAGCCGGCGCTGCAGGACGGCGCCTGGCTGCACACCGGCGACACCGCGTGGCAGGTGCAGGTGCATGCGCCGGCCCACAGCGCGTCGGATACCGTGCTGTACGCGCCGCAGTTGCGGCTGCTATGCGCGGGAGGGCTGGCGTACCGGGATCGCGTGCCGGAGATGCAGGAGGCGTCGCTGCAAGGCTGGCGCCAGGCGCTGCGCCAACTGATCGCACTGCCGGCGGACACCGTCGTCGCCACCGCGACCGGGACGCCTGCGCAGACGCTGGTGCCGACGCTGGCGTATCTCGATGCGCTCACCGACGGCATCGGCGCCGCGCTGGCCGCGGGGCGCGATGCATCGCAAGCGGCCGATGCCGTGGCGGCCAAGCCGTTCCGCCACTGGCGCCATTTCCCGACGCGCCATCCGCTGAACCTGCAGCGCGCCTGGCGCCAGCTTGAAGACGCGTGGATGCAGGGCGAGCCGCGGGCCTGAAGCCGGGGTGCGCTGGCGGCGTCAGCTGCCCTGGTGCGGCAGGCCGCGCGCTTCCTCCATCTTGCGGTAGACCGTGTTGCGCGAGATCCCCAGCGCCTTGGCCGCCGCCGAGATATTGCCGTTGTGGGCCTTGACCGTGGCCACGATCGCCATCGCCTCGACCTCGGCCAGCCGCGTGGGCTGCGCGCCCGGCGGCGTCGGCACGGCCAGCGCGGCCGCCGGCGCCGGCGGCTCGCGCAGGTCGTCGAGGAAGTCGTCGGGCAGGTGCTCCTCGGTGATCTCGGCTTCGCCTTCGGCCATCACGCGCGCGGTGCGCAGCAGGTTGCACAGCTGGCGGATATTGCCCGGCCAGTGGTAGCGGCGGAACAGCGCCATCACCGCCTCGCTGATGCGGGGCGCGTCGTTGACCGCACCGTCCGCACCGGCCGCGCCGCCGCCGTGGTCCTGGCGCAGCAGCTTGCCGGCGACCACGTCGAGGTCGCTGCGCTCGCGCAGCGCCGGCAGCCGCACCACCAGCCCGTTGAGGCGGTAGTACAGGTCTTCGCGGAACTGGCCGCTGGCGACCAGGTCGCGCAGGTTGCGGTTGGTGGCGCACACCACCGAGACGTCGATGTGGATCACCTTGCTGCTGCCCAGCGGCGATACCGCGCGCTCCTGCAGCGCGCGCAGCAGGCGGCCCTGCAGGTGCAGCGGCATGTCGCCGATCTCGTCGAGAAACAGCGTGCCGCCGTTGGCCAGCAGCATCTTGCCGATGCCGCCCTTCTTGCGCGCGCCGGTGAAGGCGCCTTCCTCGTAGCCGAACAGCTCCGACTCGATCAGGTTTTCCGGGATCGAGGCGCAGTTGACCGCGATGAAGGGCCCGGCGCGGCGCCCGCTGTCGGCATGGATGGCGCGCGCCATCAGTTCCTTGCCGGTGCCGGTCTCGCCCAGCACCATCACCGGAATGTCCTTGCCGATGACCTTGCGCAGCTTGCCGATCACGGCGCGGATCTGCGCGTCGCCGGTGTCCAGCTCATCGAGCCCCGGCGAGGGCGCCGGGCCCGCCGCCAGGCTGCGCGGCATGCCGGTGGCACCCGTGCCTGCATGGCGCGCCTCGTTGCCGCCGGGCAGTGCCGCGGCCGGGGTTTTCCACTCCACGCGCGCGCTGACCTTGACGCCGCTGGGCAGGTGCAACGGGACGATGCCGGCATGGGCCGCGCGCGCCGCGTCGAACAGCTGCGACATCGACAGCCCGAACAGCGACGAGAAGGTATGCGCCTGCAGCGCGCCGATGGACAGGCCCAGCTGGAACTGCCCGCTGCGGTTGGCCGACAGGAAGCGCCCGCCGGGCGTGAACGAGACGATGCCCTCCACCAGCGTGCCCAGGAACTCGGCGCGCGAATGGAAGCGGATGCACACCATGTCGCGGAAGGCGTTGCCGAACAGCTGGTTCTCGATCATCTGCGCCGACATCCGCACCAGCGCCATGGTGTGCTTGTGGAAGCCGCGCTGATCGCCGGTCACGTCCAGCGCTCCCACGGTCTTGCCGTAAGGGTCCAGGATCGGCATGCACGAGCAGGTCAGGAACTGGTTGGCCTCCAGGTAATGGTCGGCGCCGTGGACCAGCGTGGCGCGGTTCTCGGCCAGCGCCGTGCCGATGGCGTTGGTGCCGCGGCGCGCCTCCGACCACTCCGAGCCCGGGCGCAGCGAGATCTTGTCGGCGCGCGCGAGGAAGTCGTCGTCGCCCATGGCGTGCAGGATCAGGCCGTCGGCGTCGGTCAGCACGATCATGCTCTGGGTGTCGACGATCTGGTCGTGCAGCGTCTCCATCACCGGCAGCGCATAGGTGAACAGCGACTGGCTGCGTTCGATGCGGGTCTTCAGCTCGCTCTGCAGCACCGGGCAGAAATCGGGCGATTCATAGGGGCGCAGGCCATAAGACTCCGAGCGCTGGTGGGCCTGGGCAATCAGCTCGGCACGCTCGTGCTGCCCGGTATCACCGGGGGCGTCCGCGCGCGGATGCGGATCCGGCTGGATGGTCATGTCTCGGTCTCCTTGTGGAAAATCCGCCCGCGATCTCTGCGCGGGTCGCCGCCGGCCGCGCCAGGCGCGGGCTCGACAGTGTTGCGTGGTGAAGCAAAACACTTGCCAGGGTGTGGCATTCCGGGACACCGCTGCGTTGCTCAGGCGGATTTTGCCCGCCCCAAGCGGCACTTCGCCGGTATTTTTGCCGCGCCGCCACGTTGGTATGGCTCTTGCGGAAACGGAGCCAAACAAAAGCCGCCCCATCACTGTAGGAGACATCCATGAAATCGCAGCGCCGCCTGCTTGCCTTGCTCTCGCTTTGCGCGTCCCTGACCGCATTTTCCGCCGGCCCGGTGCTGGCCCATGGCGATGTCACGCCCCAGGCCGTCGACACCAAAGCGTTACCACAGCTGGGCGACGAATGGCGTCCGGACAATCCCTACCGCAGCGGCGATGCGCACAAAGAGGCGTTGCGCATCGGCTCGTCGGCGTACAACCAGAACTGCGCGCGCTGCCACGGGCTCGAGGCCGTGTCGGGCGGCATTGCCCCCGACCTGCGCAAGCTGGACGGCGACTGCGTCGCCCTGGCCGACGCCAAGAAGAAGCAGGCCTGCCAGAGCGAGATCTCGCAGTTCTACACCACCACCGTGCGCAAGGGCCGCACCCGCGACGGCCGTGTCTACATGCCGCCGTTCGACGGCGTGCTGAGCCAGGAGGCGGTCTGGGCCATCAAGACCTACCTGGAATCGCGCCACGAGTAAGCGCCGCGCCAACGCCATCGATGCCGCCGGTCCCCTTCGTCCAACTGGAGCAATGCCATGCCTGACAGCCCTGTGCGCGGCCCACGGCTTACCTTTTCCGTCCTGCCCGCGCCGCCGGCGCGGATGCTGCGCTGGCTCGGCTGCATCCTGCTGTCTGCCGCCGCCTTGCTCGGCGTGTCGCCAGCGCATGCCGACCTGGCCCGGATCCGCCAGGCCGGCACGCTGAAGGTGGCGGTGTACAAGGGCCTGCCGCCGTTCTCGTCGCTGGCCGGCAGCCAGTACGCCGGCATCGACGTGGCGCTGGCGCAGGCGCTGGGCAAGGCGCTGGGCCTGTCAGTGGCGCTGTTGCCGTTCGATGCCGACGAGAACATGGCCGACGACCTGCGCGCGATGGTCTGGCGCGGCCATTACCTGGGCTACGGACCGGCCGACGTGATGCTGCACGTGCCGGTCGACCGCGCCTTCATGCGCGCCAACGACAAGGCGCTGATCGTGGCCCCCTACTACCGCGAGACCTTCGTGCTGGTGCGAGACCGCGAACGCGTGCCGGACGTGCGCGGCCTGGAAGACCTGCCCGGCCAGCCCACCGGCGCGGCCGCGGGCTCGGCCGGGGCCAACGCGCTGTTGTCCGCCGGCGGCGGCGCGCTGCGCGACCGGGTCAGGATCTACCCCGAGCCCGGGCTGGCGCTGCACGCGCTGTTCGCCGGCGAGATCGCCGCGGCGCTGGTGACGCGCGCCCAGTATGAAAGCGCGCTCAAGGCCGGCGGCCACGCCGCCAGCCGCTATGCCGCCAGTGACATCAGCGCGCCGCTGCTGCCGCCGCGCGGCTGGGCCGTCGGCATGGCGGTCAAGGCCGGCGAACGCGAGCTGGCCGAAGCGCTCCAGACCGCGCTGGATACCCTCCGCGGCAACGGCGAGCTGGCCCGCATCTTCGGCGGCTACGGGGTATCGATGCAGGCGCCGTGACCAGGCCGTCCGGGCTTGGGCCAGCCCGGCGCGGCGCCGGCCGACTGACGCGGGCGTTGTAAAGAATGCATGCGATTCGGCGCCCGAGCGGCGCCAAACGGATGCCGAGACGCACCGCCAGGCCGCACCACGCCTGGGTTTGCGGCGCTCCGGCGGCGCGCCTGCCATGGCCGCAGCACATGGCAGGGGGCAGGAACGGGAATTGCGGGAGGCTGGGGCAGTATCGTTTCCTCGGGGTCCAGCGATGCCTTCCATTTCGTCGGTTCTGCTGTCCTCGCCACGCGCGCTCTACGGGCTGCTGCGGGATACCGTCAACGCCTGGGTGGAAGACTACGCCCCCAGCATGGGCGCGGCGCTGGCCTACTACACGGTGTTCTCGATCGCGCCGTTGCTGCTGATCGTGATCTCGGTGGCGGGGGTGGTGTTCGGCCACGAGGCCGCGCGCGGCGAAGTGGTGGCGCAGCTGCAGGGGCTGCTCGGCCCGGAAGGCGCCAAGACCGTCGAAGCCATGCTGCTCGCGGTCAGCAAGCCCGCGGCCAGCGCCCTGACCGCGGTGGTCGGCGTGGTGGTGCTACTGATCGGCGCGACCACGGTGTTCGCCGAGCTGCAGTCCGCGCTCGACCGGATCTGGGAGGTGCCCGAGCGGCGCAAGACTTCCGGCCTGTTCTCATTGCTGCGCGCGCGGCTGCTGTCGTTCGGCATGATCCTGGGCATCGGCTTTTTGCTGGTAGTGTCGCTGCTGTTTAGCGCCGCCATCTCCGCGCTCAACCGCCTGTGGGGGCCGCTGTTCGGGGCCGAAGAGCTGATCGGCCATGTGCTCGACACCGTGGTCAGCCTGGTGCTGATCACAGTGGTGTTCGCCATGATCTACAAGATCATGCCGCGCGCCAAGGTGCGCTGGCCCGACGTCTGGCTGGGCGCGGCGGTGACCGCGCTGCTGTTTACGCTGGGCAAGTTCCTGATCGGCCTGTATATCGGCAAGAGCGGCGTCGCCAACGGCTACGGCGCGGCCGGCTCGCTGGTGGTGCTGCTGCTGTGGGTGTATTACTCCGCGCAGATCTTCCTGCTGGGTGCGGAGTTCACCTGGCAGTACGCGCGCCGCTACGGCTCGCGCCGGCATGAGGCCGCGGCCGAGGCCCAGCGTGATCTTGAACTCGAGCGGGAACGCGCTCAGCCTCAGCCGCCGCCCAGCGCCACCGCGAACAGCGCGGAGATCAACGGGCGCTCCTTGCGTACCGCCAGGCAGCACAGGGAATAGTCGATCGACAGCAGCGGCTCGTCCACCGGCACCACCTGCAGCCCCGGCAACGGGATGCATTCGATCTCGGTGACGAAGCTGAGGCCCATGCCGCTGGCCACCGCATGCAGGATGGCCTCGCGGCTGTTGATCTCCATCGCGCAGTGCAATGCCACGCCATGCTGGGCGCACGCGCGCTCGACGCGGTCGCGGGTCTTCGAGCCGGCCTCGCGCTGGATCACGGGTTCGCCGGCCAGGTCCTGCAGCGTGACCGTGGTGCGGCCAGCCAGCGCATGGTCCGCCGGCATTACCGCGACGATGCGTTCCCTGCGATAGGGCACGACATGCAGTCCCGCCACCGGGTCGGGCTCGGCAAGGATGCCGGCGTCGATGTCGAAGTCCTGCAGGCCACGCAGCACCGAGGCCTCCGAGCCGATCGTGACGGTCAGTTCCAGCGCCGCATGCGCGCTGCGGAAGCTGCGCGCCAGCCCCAGCGCGATCGGCGGTGATACCGCGCCCACCCGCACCAGCCCGGTCTTGAGCTTGTGCGCGCTGTGCAGGAACTGCATGGCCTCCTCTTCCTGGCCGAACAGCCCCTGCGTGATCGCATAGAGCCGCTCGCCGGCATCGGTCAGGCGCACGCTGCGCCCGCTGCGCAGGAACAGCTCCACGCCGAAGCGCGTCTCCAGCGCCTTGACCTGGTCGGTCACGGTGGGTTGCCCGATATGCAGGTAATGCGCCGCGGCGGTGAAGCCGCCGGTGCGCGCCACCGCGTGGAAGCAGCGGATCGACTTGTAGTACTGGTGGAACATGGAATGGATGGGGGCTGGCCGCCGCTCCGGCGGCGTGTCCGGCGAGTCTCCCACAGCCGTGCGCCGATGCGTACAGGGTTTCCCCGAGGCCGGCGCGGCGCCGCGGCGATCCATCGGTTTTGGCACACCCCGGCGTCAAAGATGCGATTGGACCGGGGGGTTGGCGTCTCCCACACTTCTGGCAACCAGGCGCGACGGCACCGGCCGACCGCCCAGCTACCGCAAGCCAGAACACAGGAGATTCCCGATGACCCATGCTTACCACAACCCCGTGTCGATCCACTGCGGGGCCGGCGCGCTCGACCAGTTGCCGGCCTTGCTGCACGGCCGGCGCGCCGTGGTCGTGACCTTCCCCGAAGCGCGCGCGCTGGGCCTGGTGGCGCG
The DNA here is from genome assembly GCF_023952475.1 of Cupriavidus sp. WGlv3. Classification (GTDB taxonomy): domain Bacteria; phylum Pseudomonadota; class Gammaproteobacteria; order Burkholderiales; family Burkholderiaceae; genus Cupriavidus; species Cupriavidus phytorum. The sequence goes on along the minus strand of NZ_JALHRX010000020.1, from coordinate 4,017 downwards.
GCTGGAAGCATTGCTGGGCGCGGACCTGGCCGGGCTGATCGAAGACGTGCAGCCCAACCCGGACGTGGCGCACCTGTCCGGCCTGTACAACCGCTTCTGGGAATACGCCGACCGCTGCGACGCCATCGTCGCGGTCGGCGGCGGCAGCGCCATCGATACCGCCAAGGCGCTGATGGTCGGCACCCGCTCGGGCCGCTTCGACTCGCTGATCAGCCTGCTGGCGAGCGGCAAGTCGTTCACGCCGGCGCAGGTCAAGCCGCTGATCGCCGTGCCGACCACCGCCGGCACCGGCAGCGAAGTCACGCCGTGGGCCACCATATGGGATGCGGCGAACCAGAAGAAATACTCACTGCACCTGCCGCAGACCTGGCCCGAAGCCGCCATCGTCGATGCGCAGCTGATGCTGTCGGTGCCGCGCGGCACCACCATTGCCACCGGCCTCGATGCGCTGTCGCATGCGCTCGAATCGATCTGGAACGTCAACGCCAATCCGGTCTCCGACACCTTCGCGGTGTCGGCGGTCGAGGACATCTTCGAGACCCTGCCGCAGCTGGTCCAGGACCTGGACGACCTGTCGCTGCGCGAGCGCATGGCGCTGGCCGCACTCAAGGCCGGCCTGGCGTTCTCCAACACCAAGACCGCGCTGGCGCATTCGATCTCCTACGAGATGACGCTGCGCCATGGCCTGCCGCACGGCATTGCCTGCTCGTTCACGCTGCCGCTGGTGCTGGAAAAGGCCTGGGCGCGCCGCCCCGACCGCGACCGCACGCTGCAGCGGCTATTCGGCCCGTCGCTGGACGGCGGGCAGCAGCGCCTGCGCGCCTTGCTGCAAGGGCTGGGCGTGAAGACCGAGTTTGCCGACTACGGCGTCAGCGACGACGAGGCCGGCGCCATGATCGCGCGTGCGCTGGACGGCGCGCGCGGCAAGAACTTCATCGGCGCCGTACCGGCCTAGCGCTTCGCGACGGCCAGCGTTTACCCGCCCACATGAGCCCGGCAAACGGGCCGACAATACCAAAGGAGACAACCATGGAAACTGCCGATCGCATCCAGGCAGGGGCGTTCGTTGCCCCCGCCGAGCAATCGTTCCGGCGCGCACAGTGGCGCATGCTGCTGGCCGCCATGTTCTGCTATTTCTTCTTCTACACCGGGCGGCAGACCTTCGGCTTTGCCATTCCCGGCATCCAGGAAGAGTTCGGGCTGTCCAAGGCGGCGCTGGGCTGGGCCTCGACCTGCCTGCTGTGGTGCTATGCCATCGGCCAGGCCATCAACGGCAACCTCGGCGACAAGTTCGGCGGGCGCCGCGTGATGACCGCCGGCGCGATCCTGTCGTGCGCGGCCAACTGGGTGGTGAGCTTCGCTGTCGGCTTCAAGAGCCTGGCGATTCCGTGGGGCATCAACGGCTATTTCCAGGCACTCGGCTGGGCGCCCGGCAGCCGCTTGCTGTCGAACTGGTGGGGCGCCGAAGAACGCGGCAAGGTCTACGGCTTTTACGTGTTCGCGGCCGGCTGCGCGTCGGTACTGTCGTTCGTGACCTCGATCGTGGTGGTGAACATCCTGCATCTGGACTGGCGCTGGATCTTCCGCCTGCCGGTGCTGCTGATGCTGGTGGGCGGCATCACCTTCTACCTGATCGTGCGCGAGCGGCCGGAAGACCTCGGCTACAAGTCGCCCGATACCGGCGTGGCCAAGGGCGAGGATGACGACCCGCGCACAACGGCACGCACAACGGCCCACACAACGCCTGAAACCGATGCCGAGGAAAGCTCGTGGTCGCGCTACAAGGCGGTGCTGCGCAATCCGCGCCTGATCATCGCGGGCCTGTCGATCGGCTTCCAGAACGCGGCGCGCTATGGCCTGATCGTCTGGGTGCCGGTGCACTTCCTGGGCAAGGACTGGAAGACCGCCGAAACGCTGATCGACCCGGCCTGGATCTCGGTGGCGCTGCCGGTGGGCATGGCGTTCGGCGCGCTGTCCAACGGCTGGATCTCGGACCGGTTGTTCGGCTCGAGCCGCAGCAAGGCGATCATGCTCTACATGGTGCTGGGCGCGATCGCCTCGATGGTGATGTACCAGCTGCCGACGGGCATGGGCGCCATCGTCGCGCTGTTCCTCGCTGGCTTCTTCGTCTATGGCCCGGCCTCGTCGTTCTGGGCGCTGTGTCCGGACCTGGTCGGCGCAAAGCGCGCGGGCACGGCCACCGGCATCCTCAACTTCTTCTCCTACCTGCTCGCCGGACTGGGCGAGCCGCTGATCGGCCGCATCCTGGACCAGTCCGGCAATACCTCGCTGGTGTTCCCGATCGTGGCAGCCAGCTGCATGATCAGCGCCGTGATCGCGGCGTTCATCCGCCGCTAACGGCTAGCCGGGCGGGGCCGGCACCGCGCCGGCCCGCCTGCGACGCCCGCATTGTCTTTCAACACACTGCTCAGAAACCCGCGAGGGTAAAACCATGACCGCATTGCATGCCATTCCCGATATCCGCCACGAGGCCCTGCGCATCGCCGGCGAGAAGATCTACCGCGAAGACGTGATCGAGGTGACCTACCCCTACACCGGCGAAGTCATCGCCACCGTGCCCAGGGCCACGCTCGACGACGTGCGCCACGCCTACCGCATCGCGCGCGACTACCAGCCCACGCTGACGCGCTACGAGCGCTACAAGATCCTGATGCGCGCCGGCGAGATCATCGCCTCGCGGCTGGACGAGATCTCGCGCACCATCACGCTGGAATCCGGCCTGTGCCGCAATGATTCGCTGTACGAAGTCGGCCGCGCCTCGGACGTGCTGCTGTTCGCCGCCAACCAGGCGCTGGTCGACGACGGCCAGGTGTTCTCGTGCGACCTGACGCACCACGGCAAGAGCCGCAAGGTCTATACCCTGCGCGAGCCGCTGCTGGGCGTGATCACCGCGATCACGCCGTTCAACCACCCGCTCAACCAGGTGATCCACAAGGTCGCGCCGGCGGTGGCCACCAACAACCGCATGGTGCTCAAGCCCAGCGAGAAGACCCCGCTGGCGGCTTTCATGCTGGCCGATATCCTGTATGAGGCAGGGCTGCCGCCGCAGATGCTGTCGGTCATCACCGGCGATCCGCGTGAAATCGCCGACGAGATGCTGACGCACCCCGACGTCGACCTGGTTACCTTTACCGGCGGCGTGCCGATCGGCAAGTACATCGCCGCCAAGGCCACCTACAAGCGCCAGGTGCTGGAGCTGGGCGGCAACGATCCCATCATCGTGATGGAAGACGCCGACCTGGAGGAGGCCGCCACGTTGGCTGCCAGCGGCTCGTACAAGAACTCGGGGCAGCGCTGCACGGCGATCAAGCGCATGCTGGTGCATGAGGCGGTGGCTGACCGCTTTGTCGAGCTGCTGGTGGCGAAGACCGAGGCCGTCTGCTACGGCGACCCGCTGGACCCGAAGGTCGACATGGGCACGGTGATCGACGAGGCCGCGGCGATCCAGTTCGAGAAGGTGGTCAATGAAGCGATTGCCGCGGGCGCGACGCTGCGCTACGGCAATATCCGGCGCGGCGCGTTGTATTCGCCGACGGTGCTCGATCATGTCGATCCGGAGATGACGGTGGTGAAGCACGAAACCTTTGGTCCGGTGTCGCCGGTGATCCGTTTCAAGGACATCGACGATGCCATCCGTATTTCCAACGGCACTGCCTATGGCTTGTCGTCGTCGGTCTGCACGAATCGGCTCGACTACATCACGCGGTTCGTGCGGGAGCTTAAGGTTGGTAGTGTCAATGTGCGGGAGGTGCCGGGGTATCGGCTCGAGCTGACGCCGTTCGGGGGGATCAAGGATTCTGGGCTGGGGTATAAGGAAGGGGTGCTGGAGGCGATGAAGAGTTTTTGCAATACGAAGACGTATTCGTTGCCTTGGTAGGGGATTTTTTGGGGGGCGGTGTTGGTGACATGCTGTCGGCTGTTGAACCGTCTGGTTCCGCCCTGCTGGGCGGGTTACTTTTTGGCCGAGCGCCAAAAAGTAACCAAAAAGCGCGTTTT
>NZ_JALHRX010000002.1 GCF_023952475.1 Cupriavidus sp. WGlv3 | reverse complement strand
GCAGGGCGGCTTCTTTATTTTCTGGTGACCGCGGGCGCGCTTGGGCCGCTTATTGCGGCCACACGCCATCGACCTCGCGCAGCAGGTGGCCGGCGAGAATATAGTCCCCGAGCCGGGTAGCCTTGGCCTCGAGGTCGAGCAGTTCATGGTCCGCCAGCGTGCCGAGATCGAACTGGCAATAGAGATTGCGTTGGCGGAATGTGCCCTTGGGTTTGGCCAGCCCTTCGATCAGGGCTTCGCGGGAACGGACGGCGATGCTTTCTTGTCCGCGATATTGCACCTTGATACCGCGCTTTTCTCCGAGCCTGCCGAGTTCGACGGCGTCCTGCCATCCGGTCTCGTAGTCCAGCTCAAGCGCCAGCACGCCTTCCGAGGCCAGAAGCCTGAGCGCTTCTGCCTTGCTGCCAGCTCGCACGATTGACATCCACACCTCTTGTATCGACTTATACTGTACGAATATACAGTCAACCCGGGGTCGGGGCAAGGGCCCGGCGCCGCATTGCCCGCGCTCGCGGATGGCGCCACCGCCCGGCGAGTATGGTTGCCGATCTATGTCAGGCGCATGTCAGAGGCGCGCGGGTGGCCTGTCGCCGCCTTCGTTGTTGCCGGCTTCGTTGTCGCCGGTGCCTGAGCCGGTCGCAGTGCCGGCGGGCGTGCCCGCGGCCTGGCCGGTTGTGCCGCCCTGCGCCGCCGCGCCCGCGAAGTCGCCGGCATAGGCGCGTGACAGCGTGCCCGGCTGTATGTAGCGGCGGATGGCGGCGTTGACGGCTTCAGGGGTGGCGTCGCGCAGGCGTTGCTCGAGTTCCGCGGTAAAGGCCATGGTGCGGCCCAGGTAGAGCTGGCTGGCCAGCGCGCCGGCCAGCGCGGCGTCGTTGCTGCGGCTCACCATGCCCTGCTGCAGCAGGCCGCTGACGGCCTCGGCCAGTTCCTGCGCGGTAATGCCGTCGCGCACCAGCCGCTCCAGTTCCTCGCTGACGGCGCGCTGCACCCGCGCCAGGCTCTGCGGCGCATATTGCGCGCGCACGCCGAAGCGGCCGGCGCGGTCGAGCGCCCCCACCTGCATCCAGCTGCTCGCGCCGTAGCTCACGCCTTCGCGCTGGCGCAGCCGGTCCGCCAGCCGGCTGCGCAGGCTGGCGCCGCCCAGCACGCGGTTGGCAATCATCATCAGCGCATAGTCGGGCGCATCGTTGGTCAGGTCGATCGGGGCGGTGGCCAGATACACGGCGTTGGCCTTGCCGGGCGTGGGCAGCGTGAATTCGGCGGGCGGGATCGGCACGAACGGACGGTCGACGCGCGCATACGGCTGCGGCGCGGCCCAGTCGCCAAACAATGCTGCCGCCTGCGCCGCGGCAGCCGCGCCATCGAAATCGCCGACCAGGCTCAGCTGCGCATGCCCCGTGCCGTAGAAGCGGGCATGGAAGTCGCGCACCTGCGCCAGCGTGGCCGCGCGCAGGTCGGCGATATTCTCGGCGATGGTGCGCGCATGGCGCGGGTCGCCCACGGGGTAGGGGTCGCCGTGCCGGCCCAGCGCATTGGCGGCCAGCACGCCGGGTTCGCGCTGCACGCTTTCGAGTTCGGCGATGCTGGTCTGGCGCAGGGTCTCGAACTCGACCTCGGGGAAGGTCGGCGCGCGCAGCAGGTCGCGCAACAGCGCCAGCACCTCGGGCAGGTGCGCGCGGCGCGTCTCGAAGCTGACCGTCACCTGCTCCGGGCCGCCCGCGATGCCGACGCGCGCGCGCAGGGCCTCGATGCGGTCGGCGATCTGCTGACGGTCCATGCCGGCGCTGCCGCGGCGGAGCATCGCGGCGGTGAGCGCGCCCACCGTGGTCAGCCCTTGCAGGCTCTGCGCATCGCCCATGCGCAGCACCAGCACGCCGTGTACCACTTCCCCGCGTGCGGGCTTGGGCAGCAGGGCCAGCTGCATGCCGTTGGCGAGCGTCTGGCGCGTGGTATGGGCTTCGATATTGGCCGGACTGGGATCGAATGCCGCCACCGCGGCCAGCGCCGGCCGGCCCTGGTAGCCATTGACCATGGCCGTGATGTCGGGCACCGCCGGCACTTGCGCGCGCTGCGGCTGCTCGGCGGGCAGGAACACGCCCAGGGTGCGGTTCGAGGCCTGGAAGTAGTTCAGCGCCACGCGCTGCACGTCGGCCAGCGTGGTGGTCTCGATGCGGTCGCGTGCCAGGAAGAACAGGCGCCAGTCGCCCTTGGCGATGGCCTCGGACAGCGCAATCCCGAGCGCGCCGGGATCGTTCATGTAATGCTCGTAGGCGTTGCGCATGCGCACGCGCGCGCGCTCCAGCTCGGCCTCGGTCACGGGCGCTTCGGCAAAGCCTTCGATCTGCGTGATCAGGCCGGCGCGCGCGGCCGCGAGCGGCTGGTCTTTCGAGGCCTGTGCCATGAACAGCAGCGCGCCGGGGTCTTTCATCGCATAGAACGCGCTGCCGATCGACGTAGCCTGGCCGCGCTCCACCAGCGCCTTGTACAGCCGGCCGCCGGGAGTGTCGCCCAGGATGATGGTCAGCAGCGCCAGCGCGGTGGTGTCGGGGTGCGCGCCGGGGCTGACATGGTATTGCGCGGCCACCAGGCGCGTGTCGCCCGGGCGCATCACCACCAGTTCGCGCGCGCCTTCCTGCGCGGGCTCGACCGTGGGCTCCGGCGGCAGCACGCGTTGCGGGCGCGGAATCGGTCCGAAATAGCGTTCGATGCGCGCCAGCGTGGCGGCGGGATCGAACTTGCCCGCCACCACCAGCACCGCGTTGTCGGGCTGGTAATAGCGGCGGTAGAACGCGCGCAGGTTGTCGAGGCTGACGTTCTCCACGTCGCTGCGCGCGCCGATCGGGGCCTTGCCGTAGTTGTGCCAGCGATAGGCGGCGGCCATGGTCTGCTGCATCAGCATGCGCCCGGGGCTGTTCTCGCCCATCTCCATCTCGTTGCGCACCACCGTCATCTCGCTGTCGAGGTCGGCGCGCGCGATCACGCTGTTGACCATGCGGTCGGCCTCCATGCGCAGCGCCCAGTCGAGGTTGTCGTCGCTGGCAGTGAAGGTCCCGAAGTAGTTGGTGCGATCCTGCGCGGTGGTGCCGTTGACGCTCATGCCGCGCCGCGCGAACTCGCCCGGGATGGTCTTGCCCGGCAGCGACGGCGTGCCCTTGAACAGCAGGTGCTCGAGCAGGTGCGCCATGCCGGTCTCGCCGTAGTTTTCGTGGCGGCTGCCGACCAGGTAGGTGATGTTGACGGTGGTGGTGGGCTTGGCGGCATCCGGTGCCAGCACGATGCGCAGGCCGTTGGGCAGGCGGTGTTCGGTAATGCCTTCGACCGACGCCACCTGCACCGCCTGCACTGCCTGTACCGGCGCTGCCGCAGGCTGCGCCAGCGCAGGCGGGCAGGCCAGCGTGGCAAGCAGTGACAGGTGCAGGGCGGTGCGGCGCATGGGGTCTCCGATGGGAAAGATAAGGGCAGGGCAACTTTGCCCCAACCCATCCGCGCGCGCCAGAGGGAAATGTCCGAAACCAGCGGATGCGCGCCGGCATCTGGCGGTAGCATGCCGTCATGAACCTCGATCCCGACACCTGCTACAAGGCCGTGGCCTCGCACGACCGCCGCTTCGACGGGCGCTTCTTCGTGGGCGTCTCGTCGACCGGCGTGTATTGCCGTCCCGTGTGCGCGGTACGCACCCCCAAGCGCGAGAACTGCTCGTTCTATGAAAGCGCCGCCGCAGCCGAGAAGCATGGCTTCCGCCCGTGCCTGCGCTGCCGCCCGGAGCTGGCGCCGGGGCACGGCCTCGCCGATATTTCCGGCCGGCTGGCGCAGGCCGCCGCCACGCTGATCGACGAAGGCTTCATGGCCGACGGCAGCGTGGCCGCGCTGGCGGCGCGCATCGGCGTGACCGAGCGCCACCTGCGGCGGCTGTTCGACGCGCAGTTCGGCGTGTCGGTGCTGGAGTACGCGCAGACCCAGCGGCTGCTGCTGGCCAAGCGGCTGCTGGCCGATACCGCGCTGCCGGTGACGGAGGTGGCGCTGGCGGCGGGCTTCGGCAGCGTGCGCCGCTTCAACGATGTGCTGAAGACCCGCTACGGCCTGACGCCGCTGGCGTTGCGGCGGCGTGCCGCCGAGGGCGTGGCCGACCGGCTGGTGTTCGAGCTCGGCTACCGCCCGCCCTTTGCCTGGGACGCATGGCTGCGCTTCCTGGCCACGCGCGCGGTCGACGGCATCGAAACTATCCGCGATGGCGCCTATCTACGCACCATGCGTGTCGAAGCCGGCGGCAGCGCCCACCTCGGCTGGGTGCGCATCGAGCATGTGCCGCGCCGGCTGGTGCTGCGCGTGACGCTGTCGGCGTCGCTGGCGCGCGTGATTCCGCAAGCGCTGGGCAAGGTGCGCCGGCTGTGCGACCTGGGCTGCCGCCCCGACGTGGTGGACCGCCACCTGGGCGAACTGGCCGAGGCGATGCCTGGCGTGCGCTTGCCGGGCTGCGTCGACGGCTTCGAGATCGCGGTGCGCGCCGTGGTCGGGCAGGTGATTTCGGTGGTGCAGGCGCGGCGCATCCTGGCCGCGCTGGCGCAGCGCGCCGGGCAGGCGCTGGACGGCGCGTCGCCGGACGGCTTGCGCTACACCTTCCCGAGCGCGGCCGCGCTGGCGGCATTGCCCGAGGCTGCGCTGCGCGAGGCCGGCGTGTCGCCGGGCAAGGCCCGCACGCTGCAGGCGCTGTCCTGCCGCGTGGCCGACGCCACGCTGGTGCTCGACCCGCATGCGGCGCCGGAGCAGGCGGTGGCGGCGCTGCGCGAGATCGAGGGCAGCGGCGACTGGACTGCGCAGTATGTCGCCATGCGCGCGCTGGGCTGGCCCGATGCCTTCCCCGGCACCGACTATGCGCTGCGCAAGGTGCTGGGCGTCAGCACCGTGCGCGCGATGCATGAACGGACTGCGCAATGGGCGCCGTGGCGAGCCTACGCCGCGATCCACCTGTGGCATCGCTACGAAGCGATGAAGGACACGCCGCCGCCCGCGGCGCAACCGGAGACCCTCCCATGACCAGCTATCGCCATATCGACAGCCCGCTGGGCACGGTGTTGCTGCGTGCCCGCGACGGGCACCTGACCGGCCTCTTCTTCGCGGGACAGAAGTACCATCCCGCCGGCATTGCCGACAGCCGCGACGTGCCTGCGGCCGACGCCGCGGTGCTGGACCGCGCCGCCGCCGAACTGGCCGAGTATTTCGCCGGCCGCCGCGACACTTTTACCGTGCCGGTGCGCTTTGCCGGCAGCCCGTTCCAGCAGCGCGTGTGGCAGGCGCTGCTGGAGATCCCGTGCGGCGCCACCGCTTCGTACGGCGAACTGGCGCGCACGCTCGGGCTGCCGCCCACGCATGCGCGCGCGGTCGGTGGCGCGGTCGGCCGCAACCCGCTGTCGGTGATCGTGCCCTGCCATCGCGTGCTGGGCAGCGCCGGCGCGCTGACCGGCTATGCCGGCGGCATCGAGCGCAAGCGCGCCCTGCTGCGGCGCGAGGGCATCGCCGCCACCACGGGCTGACGCCCGCCGCGCAGCGATGGCACGCCTGTTCATCGCAGTGGAAGTACCGCCCGCACAGGCGGTGGGGCTGTTGTCGACGCTTCCTGCCTCACCCGGCGTGCGCGCCGCGACGCCCGCGCAGGTCCACCTGACCCTGCACTTCCTCGGCGAAGGGCTGGGCGAGGCAGCACAGGCTGCCGACAAGCTTGATATCGCGCTCGCGGCGCTGCGCACCCCCGCGTTCACGCTGCAGGCGTATGGCACCGGGCGCTTCCGCAGCGGCCCGGGATCGGTGCTGTGGGCTGGCCTCGCGCCCGGTCCCGGACTGGACGCGCTGCGCGCCTTGCACGCCGAGGTGGGGCAGGCACTGGCGGACGCCGGCTTCCCGCCGGAGCGGCGGCGCTTCCATCCTCACGTCACCCTGGCCCGCTGCAAGCCGACCGTGCCCGAGAGCGCGCTGCGCGCGTGGCTCGATGCGCACCGCACCCTGGCCAGCGCGCCGTGGCGCGTCGCGCGGCTGGTGTTGTTCGAAAGCCGGCTCGGTCCGCAAGGCCCGCAACACCTGCTGCGCCAGGCCTGGCAGCTGGCGGCGCCAGGCCCTACGCCAGGTTGCTGAAGCCCAGCGCCGCGCCCAGTCCGCACAGGGCCGAGCCGATGGCGCGGTCCAGCAGCCGCTGGCGCCGCAGCATGGCCGCGCGCAGCGCCGGCGCGGTGAACACCCACGCCACCACGCTGAACCACACCAGGTGCGCCACCGACATGAACCCGCCATAGGCCCACTGCACCGGCACCGGGGTTTGGGCATCCACCACCTGGGTGTAAGTGCTGACGACGAACAGCGTGGTCTTGGGGTTCAACGCATTGGTCAGGAGGCCCATTCGCAACGCCGCCAGCGGGGCCAGCGCCCGGCCGCCGTGCAGGTCCACCGTCAGCGCGCCGCGCTTGCGCAGCGTCTGCAGGCCGATCCAGATCAGATAGACGGCGCCCAGCGCCTTCACCACCGTCAGCACGCTATGCGCGTGTGCCATCAGCAGCGACACCCCGAACATCGTATAGAGCACATGCACCTGCACGCCCAGGGCGATGCCGAGTGCACTGAGCAAGCCGGCACGGCGGCCGTACAGGTAGCTGTTGCGGGTGACCATGGCGAAGTCCGGGCCGGGACTGATTACTGCCAGCACGGTCACCGCGGCGACCGCCAGGGATTCGGCGAGAGGGGGCATGTTGCGTCAGAATATGTTGTGTTTTGGGGCCGATCCCGGTTCGTGGGGACCAAAAGCGTACCCAATTCTGCGTGCCGGATAGCGCCCCCACAACCGATATATACTCGCGCGATTCCGTGAGAAAAACTGACCGATGCACTGGCTGGGATGGATCCGATTCTTCGAGGCCGCGGCGCGCCATGAGAGCTTTGCCCGCGCGGCGGAGGAGCTGCACCTGACCCATGGCGCGGTCAGCCGGCAGATCCGCCAGCTGGAGGACACACTTGGCGTGGCGCTGTTCGAGCGGCGCAACCGCGGCGTGTTCCTGACCGAGGCGGGGCGCTCGCTGTTTGCGGCGGCGACGCAGTCGATGGAGGGTCTGGCCGCCGCGGCCGCGCGCATCCGCACGCAACCCGCGGGGCGGGCCCTGGTGCTGTCGTGCGAGCCGACCATCGCCATGCGCTGGCTGATCCCGCGTCTGCCGCGCTTTGCCGCGCGCCATCCCGACATTCCGCTGCACCTGATGGCGGCGGGCGGGCCGATCGACTTTGCGCGCAGCGGCGCCGACCTGGCGCTGCGGCGCAACGACTTTGGCTTCGATGCGCGCTGGCATGCGCGCGAGGTGGTGCAGGAACGCGTGGGTCCGGTGTGCCGGCCTCGGGCCGCCGAGGATGCGGCGGTGGCGCCGGTGCGGTTGCACACGCGCACGCGGCCGGAGGCCTGGCAGCGCTGGCAGGCGGCGTGCCCCGATGACGCGGGCCGCCTGCGCCTGGACGGCGACGCCTGGTACGAGCATTTCTATCTGAGCCTGCAGGCCGCCGCGGCAGGCCTGGGCTGGGCCATGGCTTCGCAGCTGATGGCTGCCGACGAGATCGCCGACGGCCGGCTGGCCGCGCCATTCGGCTTTGCGGCCGATGGCTCGGCCTACCACCTGCTGTCGCCGGCGCCGTTCGAGCACGACACGCGCCGGCTGGCCCTGCTCGCATGGCTGCGCGAGGCGGCGCAGGCCACGCTCGTGCCGCCGCCGCAGGCCTGAAAGCCGCGCCAGGCGCTACCCCCCGGAAGTCTGTCCTCAAGTTCTGCCACAGATTTGCCGAAGTGAGATCATCGGTCTTGCCGGCTAATGGTGCAGGCGCTTAACATGCGGCGCGCGGCCGGCAGGCCGGTGCCGCCGACGGCTCCGGCTGGTCCGCGGCTGTGCCATAGCCGTCGCTCCCAGCCCCTCCAGATGTTGCGTGAACCTATGAACCAGCACGACGCCCCCGGGCCCGCCGATCACGACGCCGAAGCCGACCCGGCGGACGACCGCTATCGCCTGACCCACAACTCGCAGATCGGCACGGTGCTGCGCGACCTGGCGTGGCAGAAGTGCATGCTGAGCGTGCGCACCCGCACCGCGCACCAGTTCGTTACCTCGATCCTGCATGTCGACCCGGTCAACCGCACCTTCGTGTTCGACTGGTGCAACGCCGAGCCCGAACGGATGTCGCTGATGACCTCCGAAGAAAACGCGTTCTCCGGGCTGCTGCGCGGCGTGCCGGTCAACTTCGTGGTGGGCCAGCCGGCGGCCACGCGCTATGAAGACGGCCCCGCCTTCGTCGTCGAGTTTCCGGAAAAGCTCTATCACTTCCAGCGCCGCCGCCATTTCCGCGCGCGCACGCTGGTGACCAAGGGCTACCGCTGCGAGATGCCGATGCCGGACAAGACCGTGCTGGGCCTCGATATCGCCGATCTGTCGCTGTCCGGCGTGGGCTTGCGCTCCAAGACCGTCACCGCCGACCATCTGCCGGTTGGGACCACGGTGGCGAAGTGCCGGCTGGACTTCCGCGAGCTGGGCAGGCTGGAGGTGGACATGCAGGTGGTCGGCCACTGGCTGGTGGGCCACGACGACAGCGCCATCCACCACTTCGGCTGCGCCTTCGTCAATCCGGACGGGCGCATGGAGAACTTCCTGCAGCGGCTGGTGTTCGCGCTCGAACTGGCGCACCGCGGCTGAGACGCCGCCCTGGCGGGGACGGGGTCACCGGCGCAATGGCGGCACCGTCCCGGCGTGTGGCCGTGCCGGCAAGCCGGCAAACAGCAAGTGTCAGGCTCAGGACCCGACCATCCGGCCGATCGCGGCGGCCGCTTCGCGCATCGGCGCCAGCAGCCGCGTGATCATGTCCGCTTCGGAGACGCGCGCGGCACGCACGCTCACGCTCAGCCCCGCCAGCACGATGCCCGAGGCCGAGCGCACCGGCACGGCCATGGCGCGCAGGCCGGGCTCCAGCTCTTCATCGACGATCACATAGTCCACTTCGCGGGCACGCTCGAAGCACGCTTCCAGCTCCTGCCGCGAGACCTTGGTCTGCAGCGTGCGCGGGCGCAGCTCGGCATGCTCGAAGAAGCCGTCGAGCACCGTGGCGGGCTGGTGGGCAAGCAGCAGCCGGCCGTTCGAGGTGCAATAGGCCGGCAGGCGGCTGCCCATGCCGAGCGAATAGTTCAGCACGCGCTGCACTTCGGAGCGCACCAGGTACAGGATGTCGGTCCCGTCCAGGATCGCCAGCGTGCAGGTCTCGTGGATGCGCGCGCTCAGGTTGTCCAGGATCGGCTGCGCCAGCGACACCAGCGAAGTCGACGAGAAATACGCATGCCCCAGGTGCAGCACGCGCGGACGCAGCGCGAATTGCCCGTCCTGCTGGCTGACATAGCCCAGCTGCTCCAGCGTATACAGGCAGCGCCGCACCGAAGCGCGTGAGAGCTGGGTGCGCTGTGCCACCTGCGAGATCGTCAGCGGGCGCTTGCGCTCGGAAAACGCTTCCAGCACGGTCAGCCCGCGCGCCAGCGACAGCATGAAGTTGGGATCGCCGGCAAAGCTGGCGAGCAGGTCGGCCTGGGGCCGGGCAACGCGGACGGTGTCGGCCTGGGCATGGCCAAGACCGATGGGGCGAAGGACATCCATGGGAGGCTGGGAGTGGTCTGCGGTCGTTCGATAATCGCGCAATGTTAAACCGCTCCGGCGCCGCGGGCCAGCACTGCTTGCATGCTGCGCTGCGTCATTGGCGGCGCCTGGTCAGCGCTTCGACCACCTCGAACAACGCCATGCCCCCGAGCATCGCCGCGACAAAGCCCCACGCCTTGGCATAGCCGGCACCCAGCGCGACTAGCGCGGGGCCCGGGCAAAAGCCGGCCAGGCCCCAGCCGATCCCGAAGGCGGCACTACCCAGCAGCAGGCGCGGCGTGACCGCGGCCAGCGCCGGCCACTGCATTGGCAGCCCAAGCCATGAGTGCTGGCGCCGGCGTGCCAGCGCAAAAGCCACCACGCCGACCCCGATCGCGCCGGCCATGACGAAGGCAAGTGACGGGTCCCACGCTCCCGCGAGGTCGAGAAAACCCAGCACCTTGGCCGGGTTGGCCATGCCGGAGAGGATCAGGCCGATGCCGAACACCAGTCCGGCCAGCAACGACAGCAGCGTGCCCATGGTTCAGCCTCCCAGCACGTGGCGCTGCACCAGCACCGTCAGGAAGCCGGCCATCATGAAGGTCACGGTGGCCGCCAGCGAACGCACCGAACCGCGCGACAGGCCGCATACGCCATGGCCGCTGGTGCAGCCGCCGGCATAGCGCGTGCCCACGCCGACCAGCAGCCCGGCTACCAACACCTCGGTCCATCCCGCGTCGATGCGTGCCGCGGGCATGGCATCGAAGGCGGTCGCCAGCCATGGCGACAGCAGCAGCCCGATGACAAAGGCGATGCGCCATGCGGTGTCGCCATGCGGCAGCCGAAGCAGGCCACCGACGATGCCGCTGATGCCGGCGATGCGGCCCAGGCCGAGAATCATCAGCGCCGCCGCGAGGCCGATGACAAGCCCGCCGGCGAGCGCAAGCCACGGCGTGAAATACTGGAAGTCGATCTGCATGAAGGGTGCGCGCGGAATCTGGCGCGGAGGCGGCCGCAAGTGCAGCCCAAGGCAGGGATTATAGGCGCGCCATAGTCGGCCCACGCGCCCATAAAAAAGTCGCCGCTGGGGAAGCGGCGACCGGGGAAGGTTGTCATTCAAGAGGGGGTCTTGGTGACAGGAAAAGTATAGACATTTGAATTAAGACATTACATACAACTTTGGTGGGGTACGGCAGGCGCACATTGCCGCGCCGCGTCAGAACGGCTTACCCAGGTACAGGTAGAAGCTGAAGACGCCGGCCGCGGCGCGGCCATAAGCCAGGTACAGCGGCCCGAGCGGGCTGTCGAGCGCCAGGAACAGCGAGCCGGACTTGAGCAGCCCGGTCGGGCTGCCCGGCACCAGCGGGTCGCCGACGCGGCCCGCCTCCAGCGAGAAGCCGGCGTAGACGCCCTGCAGCAGGGTCTGCCGCGCCAGCTTGTTGTAGTACACCAGCCGCGCAAACTGCAGGTTGCTGCCCATCAGCTGCCCGGTCGCGTAGCCGGACTGCTGCAGGAAGCCGCCCCACTGGAACTGGTCGTAGTTCGGCAGCGGCTTGCCGCCGGGATTGCCGCCGACCTTGAAGCCAAACGACAGCGTATGGTCGCCGAACGAATGGGCATAGATGCCATCGGCCTGCGCCTTGATATAGGTCTGGTCGGCTCCGAGCCCCGGTTGCGAGGCGTAGATCCGCACCCCGCCCGCATAGCCGAAGCGCGGGAAGTCCACGCTGTCGAGCTGGTCGAAGAACAGCCGCCCGGTGATGGCCCCGCGCCGGATGTTGCCCGGACCCGGCGCCAGCGACGCCGGGCCGGTGCTCAGGGTGGCATGCTCCGAGCCGGCCTGCACCCCGACGCGCAGCTCGCCGTACTTGGTGAACTGGCTGCCGACGTCGAGCGCCAGGTCGAAGCGGCGCACGTCGTAGGTGGCGATGCGCGTGCTGCCCTGGAACACATTGACCGGGCGCCGCTCGAGCTCGATGCGCGGCGCGATGAAGAAGAACTGGCGCGTGTCCAGCGGCTGGTAGAACTCGCTGCTCAGCGCCGAGGTCTGGCCCACCTGCGCGTCGGTGCGCCATTCCGCCCCCAGCGCATTGAGCCAGGTGCGCCGGTAGCTGCCGACCAGGTTGAAGTAGGCGTCGCCGCGGAAGTCCGAACTCAGTCCCAGCCCGAAACGCAGGTAGTCGGGGCCCCACGATTTTTCCACGGCATTGACCGTCAGCACGCGCCGGCCGGGCTCTTCCAGGATGCCGTAGTTGACATGCTCGAAGTCGCCGGTGCCGAACAGGCGGCGCATGTCCTGGTCCAGCGCGGCCTGGTCGATCGGCTCGCCCGGCCGGGTCTGCATCACCGCGGTGGCATAGTCCGGATTGACGCGATGCAGCGGCGCCAGCCGGATTTCGTCGACGGGGCGGGTGTCGGGCGGCTGCACCGCCTGCTGGGCCGCGCGCAGCTCGGCATACTGCGCCGGCGGCAACGCCAGCGGCGCGAGGCGATCGGCGACGTTGCGCGCGGCGGCCTCGCCGATCGGGATGGTGGTCGACAGGTGGTCGAAGTCGGTCGCGGAAAAGTCGCCCAGCGCGGGCTCGATCAGCACGTCGGTGGGCCGCAGCGAGGCCAGCGATGCGCGCACGTTCTGCTCGGTCAGGATGTTCAGCATCTGGCCGGTCACGCCGATCACCGAGGTCAGCTCCTCGCGCTTCATCAGTGGCGTGCCCAGGTTCACGGCGATGACGATATCGGCGCCCATGCTGCGCGCCACGCCCACCGGCAGGTTGTCGGTCAGTCCGCCGTCGACCAGCAGCCGGCCCGCGTATTCCGCCGGGGCCACCGCCCCCGGCACCGACATGCTGGCGCGCATCACGTTGGCCAGTTCGCCCTCGCTGAACACCATCGGCGTGCCCGCCACCAGGTCCGTCGCCACCGCGCGGTACGGGATCGGCAAGCGGTCGAAATCGCGGTAGCCCGGGGTCCTGGCCAGTTGGCGCAGCACCGTCTCCAGCTGCACGCCGGAGACCGCGCCCTTCGGCAGCAGCACGCCGCTTGCCTGCAAGCCGATCTCCGGCGTGAACAGGTTGGTGAAGTCGTCCTGCTTGCGCCGCACGCTCAGGTCCTGGCGCGGCGGCCGTTCCTTGAACAGCTTGTTGGTGCTCAGGCCGCTGACCAACTGTTCCATTTCAGTTGGCCCCATGCCGGTAGCGTAGGCGCCGCCGACCAGCGAGCCCATGCTGGTGCCGGCGATGCAGTCGACCGGGATACGCATCGCCTCCAGCACCTTGAGCACGCCGATATGCGCGGCGCCGCGCGCGCCGCCGCCCGACAGCACCAGGCAGATGCGGGGGCGGCCTGCCGCGGCAGGCTGTACATGGGCAGGGACTGCGGGGCTCGCGGCAGCGCCGGCGTCATGGCCGGCGGCCGGGCGCTCCGCGGCCGTCGCGGCGCCGGCAGCCAGCGCGATCGCGGCAAGCAGACTCTTCGTGCTGGCGTGGCGCAGGCGTTGGTGTGGGGCTGCCTTCATGGCTCGATCGGGGTCGCAGTCCGTTGCGTGGCCGGTTGCCGGGGCGGGAAGTCCGGCTATCTTCCGGCAAAACGTGGCGTGCAGGCCCTTGTACGCGCCGCCTGCCAAAACAATTCAACACGCGGTTCGGAAGCGTTCAGATCGGCCTTGGGGGCGCTGCCAAGGCTGCGGGGCAGCGGGGGGCGCGCCGGAATATACTGGGGGCTGGTCTGCCATGGCGCCGCGCGCGCGATCCGCAAGTGTCTCAAGTGTCCCCCGTAGTCCCCCTCGCCGGTTCCACGCTTACCCCTGACGATCCTCGCCCGGAGCCGCCGGAGCGGCCCGCCGATGGCGAGTGCTGCGGCTCCGGCTGCGATCCCTGCATCTTCGATTACTACTACCAGGAGATGGACCGCTACCGCGAGGCGCTGCGGGCATGGGAGGCGCGCCAGGCCGCGCGCCATGCCGAGAATCCGGCAGCTTGAGCACACACCTGAGCGTCCCGGCCATGCAGCCATCGCAGCCCTCCCCGGCAGCCGGGGCGGCGCTGTTCGATTTCGTGCAGCGCCACCCGCGCCTGTTCGTGCTGACCGGCGCCGGCATCAGCACCGATTCCGGCATTCCCGGCTACCGCGACGCACGCGGCCAGTGGCAGCGCTCGCCGCCGATCACGCTGCAGGCCTTTCTCGGTTCGCACGCCGGGCGCCAGCGCTACTGGGCGCGCAGCATGCTCGGCTGGCCGCTGGCGGGGCAGGCGCGGCCCAACGATGCCCACCACGCGCTGGTGCGGCTCGGCAAGCAGGGCCGGATGACGGCGCTGGTCACGCAGAATGTCGACGGCCTGCACCAGCGCGCCGGCAGCCACGGCGTGATCGAGCTGCACGGCAGCCTGGCCAGCGCCATCTGCCTGGACTGCGGCGCCAGCCACGACCGCGCCGGCCTGCAGGACTGGCTGGTGTCCCGCAACGCTACGCTGCGCGACGTGATCGCAACGCCCGCCGCCGATGGCGACGTGCATTTCGAATCGCCGCTGTTCGCGCAGTTCCAGGTGCCCGATTGCAGCCATTGCGGCGGCATCCTCAAGCCTGATGTGGTGTTCTTCGGCGAATCCGTGCCGCGCGCGCGTGTCGATGCCGCCCGCGCGGCGCTGGCAGCCGCGGATGCGATGCTGGTGGTGGGATCGTCACTGATGGTCTATTCCGGCTACCGCTTCTGCGTCTGGGCCGGCCAGATGGGCAAGCCGGTGGCCGCGCTCAACCTGGGCACCACGCGTGCCGACGCCATGCTGGCGCTGAAGGTCGAGGCCGGCTGCGCGCCGGCGCTGCAGGCACTGGTGTCGCGGCTGGAGCAGGACACTGCAGGATCCCGTTGACGCGAGCGCCGTGCAGGCATAGCATCGCCACACCACTTTGACCGACGCCGGTCGATCTTTCTTCAAGGCTTCCGCTTTCCACCATGACCGCAGACCGTCAACGCCCCGTCATCGCCGCGCCTCCGGGCCGTGCGTTGCCGTGCCCGCGTCGCCAGCCTGCGTTCACATCTGTCGCGCCGCCGCCGCCGTTCTCCGGCGGTGCACACCCGCCGCCGCCGCGCGGCTGACGGGCACGCGCCCCAGCCCTTCTCGTCTCCGGTAATCCCGCCTTCGTGCGCCCGCGCGCATGGCCGACGCACGCCCGTGCGCGCTGTCGCCGTGCCGTGGCCGCATGCCGATGCGCGTCGCCGGAGCCCGCCAAGCTGACGACAGATGACAAGCCATGAACAACCAAGAAGATTGCGCGGCGCGCTTTGACGCCGCGCGCGACACGCTCACCACGCGCTCCACGCGTTCCACATCCTCCGCCCTCTGGGCCACGCCGCTGTTCGTGCTGCTATGGAGCAGCGGCGCCATCGCCGCCCGGCTGGCGCTCGACCACGCCACCCCGTTCGCCCTGCTGACCTTGCGCTTTGCGCTGGTCTGCGCCGTGCTGGGCGCGCTCGGCCTGGCGCGCAGGCGCCTGCTGCCGCCGCGCGGCGAGCGGCTGCACACGGCCGGCGCGGGGCTGCTGCTGATCGGCGGCTACGCGGTCTTCTATTTTCTGGCGCTGGACCACGGCATGACGCCCGGCGTGCTGGCCACGGTGCTCGGCGCGCAGCCGATGCTGACGCTGCTGCTGACCGAGCGCCGCGCCAGCGCCGCGCGCCTGGGCAGCCTGGCGCTGGCATTCGCCGGTCTGGCGATGGTGGTCGCCGACAGCCTGCTGCTGGCCCGGCTGTCGCCGGCGGGGGTGCTGTGTGCGCTGGCCTCGCTGGCCAGCATGACCGTCGGCGCCATCCTGCAGAAACGCAGCCCGCGCGCGCCCGCCGAAGTGCTGCCGCTGCAGTACGGCGCAAGCCTGGCGGCCTGCCTGCTGTGCCTGCCGTTCCAGCCCTTCGCCTTCGAAGCCTCGCTGGCATTCGCCGCACCGCTGCTGTGGCTGGCGCTGGGGATTTCGATCGGCGCGACGCTGCTGTTCTACCGCCTGATCCACGCCGGCAACCTGGTCAACGTGACCAGCCTGTTCTACCTCGTGCCGGCAGGCACCGCGGCGCTGGATTACCTGCTGCTGGGCAACCGCATGGCGCCGCTGGCGCTGGCGGGGATGGGCGCGGTGCTGGCGGGGTTGGGGCTGGTGTTCCGCGGCACCAAGGGCTGATGAAGCGGTAGGTGGAGCAGGGAAGAGGCGCTGCCCGAAGGCGCGCCTACCGCTGCTTCACCTCCACCCGCACCTCGTCCTTGCCCACCGTGATCGCCCCCGGTTCCACCTCCTTGCCGCCCGCGCGCAGCTCCTCGGGCTTGAAGGTATAGATCGGATAGTCCTTCAGCAGCTGCTGCGCGACCACGGCGCCGATGGCGTTGAGCTGTTCGCGATAGGGCCCCATGCCGGCGACTTCGACCTGCTGCACCGTGGGGTTGTCGAGCAGCACCGCGCGCCTGGCCGGGTCATAGCGGATGCCACTGTTCAGGGCCAGCTTGCCGTCGACAGGGGGCGAAGGCAGCAGGGCGTTGGTCAGGCGTGCGTCGACATGGGTAGTGAGGCGGTTGCTGGCTTCATCCAGCACCAGCCGCGGGTGGCTGAGCTGGACGCTGACGACTTCGGCGTAGCGCAGCGTCGCGGGAAAGCGCTTGTCGAGTTCGGTCTGCAGTTCCTGGCGGCTCAGCGAATACTCGCCGGTCCAGATGTTGTAGCCGGCCAGGGCGGGAGCAGAGCCGGCGATGCAGGCGGCGGCAAGCAGCAGGGAAGGTTTCAGGCGCATGTGCAGGATGGGGCGCGCCGTGGGACGCCGCCTTAATGGAATCAGCCTGTCAGACCGCGTCGCAGGGGGCAGCGTTCCGTCACATCGGCCAGGGTGCCGGCTCAGTAGTGCGGCGGGATTTCCTGCAGGGGGTCGGCTTCGGCCGCGGTGGTGGCGGCGCTGCGCACCTGCTGGTACAGCGCGCGGAACTGCTCCTGCAGCAGGTCGATCTGCTGCTGCTGGCGCGCCACGGTGCTGTTCAGGGTATCGAGCAGGTCTTCCTGGAAGGCGAGCTTGATTTCGAGTTCGTTGATGCGATCGTCCATGGCTAGGTTTCTCCGGCGGGCGGCGCGCATTGTAAACCCATCGCCGGGCTCTGGCCCGAAGCGCGCCGCTGGCCGGGAACCTGCTCGCTGGCTTACTTGGGCGCCGTCAGCAGCATCCACATGATGCCGAAACGGTCGGCCACCATGCCGAACTGTTCGGCAAAGAAGGTCTTGTCCAGCGGCATCAGCACCTGGCCGCCTTCCTTCAGGCCGTTGAAGGCCTTCTCCACCCCGGCCTTGTCGGGAAAGGTGATGGCCAGGCCGAATCCCTGGAAGGCGACCTGGTTCGAACATTGCCCGTCGGAGGCCAGGATGATGCTGTCGCCGACCTGGAATTCCAGATGCATGACCTTGTCCTGGGCGCCCGCGCCGGGCTGGCAGCCTTCGCCGCCCTTGCCGGCGTCGGGGTTGTCGGCGAAGGTCATGCGGGCGTTGACCTTGGCGCCGAGGGTCTGCTTGTAGAACTCGACCGCTTCATCGCAACGGCCTTCGAAAAACAGATAGGGCTGGACTTGCATGACAACTCCTTGAAGGGGCGGCCTGTGGGGCTGTAGGGCCGCGGGGTCTCGGCAATGGCGTACAGGCTTTGTGTACGCCGTCCACAATACCTTAGCAAAGAAAATGGACGGCGTCCACATCGAATGCGCGATGGGTCCGGGGAAAGGGCAGGGGGCGGTGCACTAGAATGGTCCGCTAGACCGCCGCCCATCGCCACCGTTTCGACTGCCGCGGCCCAAATGGAGTTGCCTTGCGTTACGAATTGACCGACCTGCGCCTGTTCCAGGCCATTGCCGATGCGCAAAGCCTGTCGGGCGGCGCATCGGCCACCCACATCACCGCGTCGGCGGCCAGCTACCGGCTGAAGAACCTCGAGCACGCCATGGGCACGCCGTTGTTCGTGCGCAGCGCGCGCGGCATGGATCTGACGCCGGCCGGCGAAACGCTGCTGGTCCATGTGCGCGAACTGCTGCTGGGGGTCGAGCGCATGCATGGCGAGGTCGGGCGCTTTTCCGCCGGGCTGAAGGGCAATATCCGGCTGCTGGCCAACAGCAGTTCGCTCAACGGCTTCATCATTCCCAGCGTGAGCCGCTTCCTGCTGGCGAACCCGGACGTGAACATCGACCTGGAGGAGCGCGCCAGCCAGGCGATCCTCGCCGCGGTGGCGGCGCACGAGGCCGATGTCGGCATCCTGGCCGGAGATTTCCATACCGGCGACGACGCCGCCGGCGTGCGCTCGGTGCGCTATGCGCGCGACGAATTGATCCTGGTGATGGCGGCGGACCACCCGCTCGCGCGCGAGCCCGAGGTGCGGTTTGGCGCGGCGCTGGCGTTCGACTTTGTCTGCATGAGCCGCACCAGCAGCAACTTCCTGTTCCTGCGCGAGATGGCGCAGCGCGCCGGCAAGGGCCCCAACGTGCGCCTGCATGCGCACAGCTTCGATGCGGTGCTGTCGCTGGCCGAGGCCGGCGTGGGCGTGGCGCTGGTGCCGCGCAGCGTGGCGGCACAGGCGCTGCGCGAGGCGCGCGTGGCCGGGGTGCGGCTGGCTGAGCCGTGGGCCTTGCGCGAACTGAACCTTATCGTGCGCGCCGACGGCAAGCTGCCGGCGTTTGCCGAGGCCTTCGCGCAGTTCCTGCTCAACGATCCGCGCGTGGTGGCCACGCGCGAAGGCGGCGCCGTGGCGGCCACGGCGCCGTAACTGCCTGTCCGACGCTTAGCGCTTCAGCGCTTGCGGTTCAGGAAGGTGGCCATGTGCTGCTGCGGCTCGCCGGTGTCGAAGGCGCTGCCGAACTCGGTCACGCTGTTGCCGATCGAGGCCTCCAGCGGCGCATCTTCCCACTCGCGCAGCAGGCGCTTCTGCTGGCGCACCGCGACCGGACCAAAGCCCGCCAGCAGCGCGGCCACGCGCTCGACTTCCAGGTCCAGCCCGGCCAGCGGCACCACGCGGCTGACCAGCCCCCACTGCAGCGCCTCGGCGGCGTCGGAGATCTCGCCGGTCAGCAGCATCCACGCGGTGCGCGCATTGCCGATCAGGCGCGGCATCAGCGCGGCATGGATCACCGACGGAATGCCGACCTTCACCTCGGGCATCCCCAGCTGCGCGGTGTCGGCGGCGATGCGCAGGTCGCACGCCAGCGCCAGTTCCAGGCCGCCGCCCAGGCACCAGCCCGGCATGCGCGCGATCACCGGCACCGGCAGGTGGCGCACGGCATCGCACAGGCGGCGCAGGCCGCTGATGAAGGCCTCGGCGCTGGCGCGGTCGAGCGCGGCCATTTCCTTGATGTCGGCGCCGCCGATAAAGCCCTTGTCGCCGGTGCCGCGCAGTACCAGCACACGCAGCGCGTCATGGGCGGCCAGCGCTTCGATCGCGCGCGTGAGCGAGGCGATCACGGGTGTGCTCAGGATATTGAGCGAGCCCGCCTCGCGGATGGTGACGGTGGCGATGCCGCGCGCGTCGATCTCGACGCCGGCGTGTGGTTCCTGCTGAAGTGTGCTCATGTCGGTCCTCGTGGCTTACTGGAGCTTGGTGAAGTGGATGGCCTCGACCACCTGCTGCCAGTGCGCGTTCTGCCCACGGATCAGATCGCCAAAGGCCTTGCGCGAGGTCGGTGCCGGGATCGCGCCCTGTTTCTCGATGGCGGCGACCACCTCCGGCTCGGCCAGCACCTTGCGCACCGCGTCGTTGAGCTGGTCGAGGATGGCCGCGGGCGTGCCCGCCGGCGCGCCCAGGCCGAACCACGACGGGTTGTTCATCGCCGGCAGCCCGGCCTCGGCATAGGTGGGCACATTGGGCAGCACCTTCAGGCGCTGCCTGGCGGCCACCGCCAGCGGCTTGAGGCGGCCACCCTGGATCAGCCCGGACGACGACGGGATATTGTCGAACACCACCTGGATCTGACCGGCCACCGCATCGTTGAGCGCCGGGCCCAGCCCCTTGTACGGCACGTGCAGCATGCGCGTGCCGGTGGTATTCATGAACAGTTCGCCGTTCATGTGGCTGAGGCCGCCGTTGCCGGACGAACCGAACGAATACTTGCCGGGATTGGCCTTGAGCTGCTTGATGAAGGATGCCAGGTCCGTCGCCGGGAAGGCGGGATTGACCACCAGCACGTTGGGCACGTCGGCCAGGTTGCTGATCGGTGCGAAGTCCTTGACCGGGTCGTACGCGGTCTTCAGGTAGACGTTGGGGTTGACCGCGTGCGAGCTTTCCACCTCCATCACCAGGGTGTAGCCGTCGGCCGGTTGCTTGGCCGCGTAGGCGCTGCCGACCGCGCCGCCGGCGCCGGGACGGTTTTCGATCACCACCGGCTGGCCCAGCACCGGGCCCAGGCGGGTGCCGACGATGCGGGCAATGATGTCGGTGGTGCCGCCGGCCGCGTAGGGCACGATCAGCTTGATCGGCCGCTCGGGATAGGCGGCGTGCGCGCTGCTGGCAATGCCGAGCAGGGCCATGGCGAAAAGGGCTGGCTTCATCGGGATGTCTCCGGGTCGGGGTTATGGATCTCGTGGCAGGGCGGTCAGCGCTGCGGGCTGTGTTCGCCAAGCAGCG
Organism: Cupriavidus sp. WGlv3; assembly: GCF_023952475.1. Taxonomy (GTDB): domain Bacteria; phylum Pseudomonadota; class Gammaproteobacteria; order Burkholderiales; family Burkholderiaceae; genus Cupriavidus; species Cupriavidus phytorum. The sequence continues at coordinate 691,002 of NZ_JALHRX010000002.1, read as the reverse complement.
GCGGCGGTGCCGGCGGGGCCTCGTGCCCGGCCAGCATCGGGTTGCGCACCATCGGCACGCGCCCCATCACGGGGTGCTCGGCTACCTGCATCAGCTTGCGATGCCTGACCTGCGGATGGGCGAAGACTTCGTCCATGGTGTGGATCGGGCCCCACGGCACGCCCGCCGCATCGAAGGCCTCGGTCCAGGCGGCTCGGGTGCGGGTGGGAAAGAGTTCGGTCAGTTGCGCGCGCAAGGCGTCCAGGTGTTCGATGCGTGCGGAATTGGTGGCGTAGCACGGGTCCTGCGCCAGCGCCGGGATGCCGGCCACGGCGCAGAAGCGCGCAAACTGGCCGTCGTTGCCGATTGCCAGGATCAGGTGGCCGTCGGCGCAGCGGAACACTTCATACGGCGCGCAGTTGGGATGCGCATTGCCGCTGCGCTGCGGGTTCTGGCCCGAGACCAGGTAGTTGGCGGCCTGGTTGGCGTTCATCGCCACGGCCACGTCGAGCAGCGCGATGTCCAGGTGCGCGCCCACGCCGGTCGCCTGGCGCTGGTACAGCGCGGCCAGCACCGCGGAGGTGGCATACATGCCAGTGCTCAGGTCGACCACCGCGACGCCGGTGCGCAGCGGGCCGGCGCCGGGCGTGCCGTCGGGCTGGCCGGTGTAGCTCATGAGCCCGCCCATGCCCTGGAACACATAGTCGTAGCCGGGCTTGTCCGCCATCGGCCCGCTCTGGCCGAAGCCGGTGATCGACAAATAGACCAGGCGCGGGTTGATGGCCTTGAGCGTGTCGTAGTCCAGCCCGTAGCGGCGCAGCGTGCCGACCTTGTAGTTCTCGACCAGCACGTCGGCCGTGCGCGCCAGTTCACGCACCTGCGCCGCGCCTGCGGGCGTGCCGTAGTCGATCGTGAGCGAACGCTTGCCGCGGTTGCAGCAGATGAAGTAGCCGGACAGGCGCGGGTCGCCTTCGGTGCCGGCCGGTGCGTCGAGATAGGGCGGCCCCCAGCCGCGGGTATCGTCGCCGCGTTCGGGGTGCTCGACCTTGGTCACCTCGGCGCCCAGGTCGGCAAGGTTCTGGGTACACCAGGGACCGGCCAGGATGCGCGACAAATCCAGGACCCGGACACCTTCCAGGGCGCGATGCAGCATGACGACTCCGCTTTCGATCACAGTGCGGCGCAGTATAGGGAGGGGTATCGGGCCGAACCAGTCGAGAGTTTTGAAAGGCGCGTTCGCCGGATTTGAACGGTGTGGCCGGGCCGCGGCCGGCGCTGCCGGGGTGGCGCCGGCGCCCCCGCCGGACCCCGCGTTTGGCGCGTGGGCGCTGCCGTGTCACAATTCGCGTTTGGCACTGACTCGGCACGTGACTCGGCCGGCCGCGTCGCCTTGCTTCCCGCCGCCCCCGGCCGCCCTTGGCCGACGCAGTGGAAGCCCGTCCAAGAGCCGACAAATTCACATTGATTTTCTGGCGATGACTACCATCCTGCAGCACATTCCTACCGGCCAGCGCGTCGGTATCGCCTTCTCCGGCGGCCTTGACACCAGCGCGGCACTCCTCTGGATGCGCCAGAAGGGCGCCGTCCCCTACGCCTACACCGCCAACCTGGGCCAGCCCGACGAGCCCGACTACGACGACATCCCGCGACGCGCCAAGGCCTATGGCGCCGAAGAAGCGCGCCTGGTCGACTGCCGCGCGCAGCTGGTGGCCGAAGGCATCGCCGCGCTGCAGTGCGGTGCCTTCCATATCTCAACCGCCGGCATCACCTACTTCAACACCACCCCGATCGGCCGCGCCGTGACCGGCACCATGCTGGTCGCCGCGATGAAGGAAGACGGCGTCAACATCTGGGGCGACGGCAGCACCTTCAAGGGCAACGACATCGAGCGCTTCTACCGCTACGGCCTGCTGACCAACCCCGGCCTGCAGATCTACAAGCCGTGGCTGGACCAGCAGTTCATCGACGAACTGGGCGGCCGCGCCGAGATGTCCGAGTTCATGCGCCAGAACGGCTTCGATTACAAGATGTCGGCCGAGAAGGCGTACTCGACCGACTCCAACATGCTGGGCGCGACCCACGAGGCCAAGGACCTGGAGCACCTCGATTCGGGCATCCGCATCGTCCAGCCGATCATGGGCGTGCAGTTCTGGCGCGACGACGTCGAAGTCAAGCGCGAGGAAGTCACCGTGCGCTTCGAGGAAGGCCAGCCGGTCGCGCTGAACGGCCAGACCTTCGCCAACGCCGTCGACCTGTTCATGGAAGCCAACCGCATCGGCGGCCGCCATGGCCTGGGCATGAGCGACCAGATCGAGAACCGCATCATCGAGGCCAAGAGCCGCGGCATCTACGAAGCCCCGGGCCTGGCGCTGCTGTTCATCGCCTACGAGCGCCTGATCACCGGCATCCACAACGAAGACACCATCGAGCAGTACCGCGACAACGGCCGCCGCCTGGGCCGCCTGCTGTACCAGGGCCGCTGGTTCGACCCGCAGGCCATCATGCTGCGCGAAACCGCCCAGCGCTGGGTCGCCGGCGCCATCACCGGCGAGGTCACCATCGAACTGCGCCGCGGCAACGACTACTCGATCCTGAACACCACCTCGCCCAACCTGACCTACAAGCCGGAACGGCTGACCATGGAGAAGGGCGAGTCGATGTTCACGCCGCTGGACCGCATCGGCCAGCTGACCATGCGCACGCTGGACATCGTCGATACGCGCGAGAAGCTGCAGACGTATGCCAAGACCGGCCTGCTGTCGACCCAGGTCAGCGCTTCGCTGCCGAAGCTGGAAGACTGAGCTTCGCGCTTCCTGCCTGACGGCGGGACCCGCCAAAAACCGGCACCTCAGGGTGCCGTTTTTTTTGTCTCGGCGTTTTCCCCACCTGTCACGTAATGTCAAGCGAACGTCCCGGAATATCAAACCGCGTAGTCCCGATCGCCAGATACTTGCTGCGCTTGCCCGCCACTCCGCGCGGGTACTGAACACACGGCGGCGCCAAGACCGCCGGCCGGCTTCCGGAGACGCCCATGCCCAGATCCCGCCTTGCCCTTGCCGCCGCCGCATCCGCCGCGCCGCCGCCCGCTGCACCCGCGGCTGCCGGATCGCGCTATGCGTGGCTGGTGTTTGCGCTGACCTTTGCGCTGCTGCTGTCGGACTACATGTCGCGCCAGGTGCTCAATGCCGTGTTCCCGCTGCTGAAGGCCGAATGGCAGCTGGGGGATACGGAGCTGGGGGCGCTCGGCGGGGTGGTGGCGCTGATGGTGGGGGTGCTCGCGCTTCCGCTGTCGCTGCTGGCCGACCGCTGGGGCCGGGTGCGCAGCCTGATCCTGATGGCGGCGCTGTGGAGCCTGGCCACGCTGGGCTGCGCGCTGGCGGGCAGCTTTGGCCAGATGTTCCTGGCGCGGCTGTGCGTCGGCATCGGCGAGGCCGCCTACGGCAGCGTCGGCATCGCGGTGGTGGTGTCGGTGTTCTCGCGCCACCTGCGCGCCAGCCTGAGCGCCGCGTTTATCGCCGGCGGCGCGTTCGGCTCGGTGCTGGGCATGGGACTGGGCGGCATCCTGTCCGCGCATTTCGGCTGGCGCATGGCCTTTGCCGGCATGGCCGCGTTCGGGCTGGCGATGGTGGCCTGCTACGCGCTGACAATCAGCGAGCGGCGCTTGCGCGGGCTGCAGCAGCGCGTTGGCGCCGCCAACGACGACGGCGGCAGCGACGCGGCCACGGTGCGCCAGCTGGCGCCGCGCCGGATCGTGCGCGAACTGCTGACGCTGCCCTCGATGCTGTGCGCCTGCGCCGGCAGCGCCTTGCAATTGCTGGTGATGGCCGCGCTGCTGGCGTGGCTGCCGAGCTTCCTGGCGCGTGAGTACGGCATGGCCACCGGCCGTGCCGGCGTGGTGGCGGCGCTGCTGGTGCTGGTGGCCGGCGCCGGCATGGTGGTCTGCGGCGCGCTGACCGACCGCGTGGCGCGGCGCGCGCCTGGGCGCAAATGGCAGATGGCCATCGGCTACAGCCTGGCCTGCTGCGTGCTGCTGATGACGGCGTTCCGGCTGCCCGCCGGCACGGCCCAGCTGGTGCTGATCGGCGCCGGCATGCTGGTGGTGGGCGGCTGTGCCGGCCCGGCCAGCGCGATGGTGGCCAACCTGACTCGACCCGCCATCCACGCCACTGCGTTTGCCACGCTGACGCTGATCAACAACCTGCTGGGCCTGGCGCCGGGACCATTCCTGACCGGCGTGCTGGCCGACCGCATCGGCCTGACCGGCGCGCTGCAATGGATTCCGCTGGCCGGCGCCGCCGCCACGCTGCTGTTCTGCATCGGCCGCCGACACTATGCCGCAGACCTGCGGCGCCTGGATGGCCACCCCGTGCCCCACGCATTTCCTGCCTGACCCTTTCCTGATCCCACCATGACTGCTACCCCCTCACCCACCATCCTGATGGTGCCGGGCCTGCGCGACCACGTCGCCGAGCACTGGCAGACCCTGCTGCAAGCCGAACTTCTGGCCCAGGGGCATGACGCCCGCTGCGTGCCACCGCTGGAGCACGACAAGCTCAGCCGCGCCGCCCGTGTCGCCGCGCTCGACGCCGCCCTGGCGGACATCGACGGGCCGGTGGTGCTGGTCGCGCACAGCGCCGGCGTGATGATCACGGTGCATTGGGCGGCGCTGCACCGCCGCCCCATCCGCGCCGCGCTGCTGGTGACGCCGCCGGATTTCACGCAGCCGCTGCCGCCGGGCTATCCCGCGCAGCAAGCGCTGGCGCAAGCCGGCTGGCTGCCGATGCCGCTGGCGCCGTTGCCGTTCCCCAGCCTGGTGGCGGCCAGCCGCAACGATCCGCTGGCCAGCTACGCGCGTGTCGCCGAGATGGCCGCCGCCTGGGGCAGTGGGCTGGTGGACCTGGGCAACGTCGGCCACCTCAATCCCGCCGCCGGATACGGTTCCTGGCCGCGCGCCCATGACTTGCTGGCGGAACTGGACACGCTGGTCGCACAGCAGGCCTGAGCGCGCCGCAGCGCGCGCCATAACAAGAGCATCCGGCCGCCAGGGCCGGGTCAACAAGGAGGAGACCAATGAAAAACAGAAACACCGTCATGGCGCTGATGCTGGCGTCCCCGCTGACCGCCGCCGCGCAATCGTCCGTCACGCTGTATGGCGTAGTCGACGTCAACGTCGAATACGTCAATCGCGTCGGCGCGGTGCCGGTTGCCGCGAACGGCTTCAACCCGGGGCCGGGCGACAAGGTGTTCCGCATGTCGTCGGGCGGACTGTCCGGCTCGCGCTGGGGCCTGCGCGGCATGGAAGACCTGGGCGCCGGCTGGCAGGCATCGTTCGTGCTGGAAAGCGGCTTCGGCCTGGACAACGGCACGCTACAGCAGGCCGGGCGCCTGTTCGGTCGCCAGGCCTTTGTCGCCGTGCGACACGCCGGTATCGGCCAGCTCAGCCTGGGCCGCCAGTACACCTCGATCTTCGAAGCCCTGGCAAATTTCTCGCCCACGGCCTACGCCACGCAATACGAACCGGTGGTGCTGCAGGCAGGCCCCAATTTCCGCGAGGACAACACCGTCAAGTACACCGGCCAGTTCGGCCCGCTGACCGCGCGCGCGCACTGGTCGTTCGGCGTCGGGCTGGCGCTGCCGCAGACGGTCGGCATCGCCACGCCGATCGGCGGCAATGGCGAAGTGCCCGGACAGTTCCGCCGCGACACCGCCTATGGCGCCTCGCTGGCGTATGCCGCCGGACCCTTCGGCGCCACCGTGGGCTATGACCAGTGGAATCCGACCATCGGCACCAGCAGCGGCACCCTGCGCAAGGCCGTGGTCGGCGCCAGCTACACCTTCGGCCCGGCCAAGGTCATGGGCGGCTATCGCTGGGGCCAGAACAAGAACGCCGCCGACGTGGTGATCCAGCGCGACGACTTTTACTGGATCGGCGCCACCTACCAGGTCAGCCCGGCCGTGGGGCTGACGCTCGAGTACAACTACGACAACGTCAGGAGCCTGTTCGGCGACACGCAGGTGGCCAATCCGTGGCAGGTGGCCTTTATCGCCAACTATGCATTCTCGAAACGCACCGACGTGTACGTGTCCACCGCTTATGCGCGCAATGCCGGGCTGATGCTGGAATCGCTGGCCACGGTCTATGCCAACAGCCTGTCGCTGGGCAACAGCTATGCCGCGGCCAACGGGCAACGCAGCATGGTGGGCGTGGCGCTGGGGATCCGGCACAAGTTCTGATCCGGGCCTTGCTGCCAGACGGGGCTCGTTATGGCCGCCGCGCGTGGTTGCGCCGGCGGCTTTTTTTACTGTCCGGACTGCGTCCGCCAAGCCGACACGCTGCGTCCGAAGCGTGCGCTGAACCAGCGCGAGAACGCGCTCAGCGACGAAAACCCCAGCAGCGCCGCCACTTCCGACAGCGGCCGCTCGCGGTTTTCCAGGTAGCGGATCACCAGGTCGGCGCGGGCCTCGGCCAGGATGTCGGAGTAGGAGGTATGCGCCTGCTCCAGGCGCCGGTGCACGGTGCGGCGGTCGACGCTGAGATGCTGGGCCACGCGCTCCACCGAGCACAGCCCGGTCGGCAGCAACGCGTATACCAGCTTGCGCACCATGTCCGGCATGGTGGCCGCGGTCGATTGCGCCAGCAGCGTGCCGAGATATTGCTTCACCTGCTGCGCCATCACCGGGTCGTACGACGGCAACGGTGCCTCCAGGTCTGCGGCCTGGCAGACGATGCCGTCGAAATCCTGGTTGAACGAGCCGGCCATGCCGAACACGCGCGCGTACGTCGCGGTGCTGGCCGGCGTCGGATGCGTGAAGCAGATGCTGCGCGGGCGCCACGATGGGCCCAGGAACAGCTTCAGCATGCGGAACATCACGCCCACCGCCAGGTCGGTCGCCTGGCGCAAGGTGCCCGGCGCTTCGCTGAGCACCTGCAGCCGGATCATCACCAGGTCATCGCTGTCCTCGACGCGCATCGCCAGCGATTCATTCTGCAGTCCCATGTAGCGGACCATCGACTCCAGCGCGCGGCGCAGCGTCGGTTCCTCGCGCACTACGAACGCCAGCGGGCCGAGGTTGGAGAATTCGCGCAGCTCGGCCATGCGCAGGCCGAAATCCTCGGCCCCGGCGGCGCGCGCCGACGCATCGAGCAGGCGGCCCACCGCTGCCGCCGGGATGCGGATATCGGGGTCCAGCAGCACCGAGCGGTTGATCCTGGCGGACCTGAGCTGCTGGTACGGATCCAGCCCCAGCGCACGCGCGACTTCGACGTAGTTGGTCAGGCTGGCACTGCGCAGGTAGTAGGACATGACAGCGGCTTCCGGGCTTTCCCTGAGTGTCCCGAAATGTAAATCGGTTGTCCCGGATCGTCAAATCGCCGCGGTCCGTTGATCGATACTCCAGTCACCAACCAACCGGAGCAACCTATGCAATTCCTCGACGATTCCCTGCACCCCGAGAACATGGACAAGGTGGTGATCACCGTGGCCCCGTATGGACCCGAGTGGATGCCGCAGGACTTCCCCGAGGATATCCCGGTGACCATGGAAGAACAGGTGCAGAAAGCGGTCGATTGCTACAACGCCGGCGCCACCGTGCTGCACCTGCACGTGCGCGAGCTCGACGGCAAGGGCTCCAAGCGCCTGTCCAAGTTCAACGAGCTGATCGCCGGCGTGCGCGCCGCGGTGCCGGACATGATCATCCAGGTCGGCGGCTCGATCTCGTTCGCGCCGGAAGACGACGGCCAGGAGGCCAAGTGGCTGTCCGACGACACCCGGCACATGCTGGCGGAACTGCAGCCCAAGCCGGACCAGGTCACCGTGGCCATCAACACCACGCAGATGAACATCATGGAGCTGCTCTATCCCGAGTACCTGAAGGGGACCTCGCTGGAGCACCCGGCCTACCAGGCCGCCTACCGCGAGATGACCGTGCCGGCCGGCCCGGGCTGGGTCGAAGAGCACCTGCGCCGGCTGCAGGCGTCGGGCATCCAGCCGCATTTCCAGCTGACCGGCATGCATGCGCTGGAAACGCTGGAGCGGCTGGTGCGCGCGGGCGTCTACACCGGGCCGCTGAACCTGACCTGGATCGGCATCGGCGGTGGCTTCGACGGCCCCAACCCGTTCAACTTCTTCAACTTCGTGCACCGCGCCCCGGACGGCTGCACGCTGACCGCCGAGTCGCTGCTGAAGAACGTGCTGCCGTTCAACATGATGGCGATGGCGATGGGCCTGCATCCGCGCTGCGGCATCGAGGACACCATCATCGACCAGCACGGCAATCGCATGACATCGGTGCAGCAGATCGAGCAATGCGTGCGCGTGGCGCGCGAGCTGGGCCGCGAGATCGCCTCGGGCCAGGAAGCGCGCGAGATCTATCGCATCGGCACCTGGTACGACAGCGCCGAGGCCACGTTGCAGGCCAACGGCATGGCCCCCAACCGCAAGTCGGGGCAGAAGAACCTGCCGCGGCGCGCGGCGGCCTGACGGCTGTGCGCGGGGCCGGCGCGCCGGTCCCGCGTCTGGCATGACCGGAGTCCGCGATGCATCACCCCGACACCCTCGCCAATCCCTGCATCAACATCTGCCGGATGGATCTTGCCAACCGCTATTGCCAGGGTTGCGGCCGGACCAGGCTTGAAATCGGCCGCTGGCTGCGCATGAGCGAGGTCGAACGCGCGCAAGTGCTGGCCGAGGTGCCGGCACGCCGGACCAGCAGCAGCCATACTACATAACGGAGACAACATGACTACCCGCCCCGCCTTCCTGCTGCGCATCGCCGCCGCCGCGGCCAGCCTCGCGCTGGCCGCCCCCTCTGCCATGGCCTGGACCAGCAAGCCGGTCCGGATGCTGGTGCCGGCGCCGGCCGGCGGCACCATGGACGTACTCGCGCGGCTGCTGGCCGACCAGCTGTCGGCGGACCTCGGCCACCCCGTGGTGGTCGACAACAAGCCCGGCGCGGGCGGCGGCATCGCCATCACCACCATGCTGGCGGCGCCCGCCGATGGCCAGACCATCATGGTCACCGCCAGCAATGTGCTGACCGAGGTGCCGCACGTGCTCAAGCCCGCGTTCGACCCGCTCAAGGATGTCCGGCCCATCGCCGCGGTGGCGCGTTCGCGCATGGTGATGATCGGCGCGCCCGGCCTGCCGGCCAAGGACCTGAAGGGCCTGGTGAGCTACGCGCGCTCCAATCCGGGCAAGCTCAGCTTTGCCTCGTACAGCGCTGGCACCGCCTCGCACTACGCCGGCATGATCATGAACCAGAAGGCCGGGCTGGACCTGCAGCATGTGCCCTTCGCCGGCTCGGCGCCGGCGCTGGCGCAGGTGATGGGCAACCAGATCGCGGTGATGTACGACGGCATGGTGACCTCGCTGCCGATGATCCGCGCCGGCAAGGTGCAGGTCTATGCCGTGGCGTCGAAGAGCCGCTCGGCGCTGCTGCCGCAGGTGCCGACCTTCGCCGAAATGGGCTACCCGGAGATGGAGTTCAGCAACTGGGTCGGCGTGATCGCCTCGGCGCGGCTGTCGCCCGAGCTGGCCGAGAAGATCCACGCGGCGGCCTACAAGGCCGCGGCTGCGGCCAGGGTGCGCGAGCGCATGGAGGCGCTCGGCTATGAGCCGCTGCCGGCGCAGCCTCTGCCGCAGCTGGGCGAGTCGGTGCGGACGGAGTTCGAGCGCAATGCCGGCATCGTCAAGGCCTTCAATATCCAGCCCTGATCCGTACCAGCCAACGCAAAAAAAGGGCAGCCTCGAACGAGGCTGCCCTTTTGCTTTCCTGGTGCCCGTTCAGGCTCCGGTGCTGCGCAAGCGCTTCTTGTCGATCTTGCCGACGCTGGTCTTCGGGATCTCGTCGACGAACACGATCCGCTCAGGTTCCGGCACCGCATACTTGCTGAGCCGGTTGGCCTCGACCCGCGCCAGCAGCGACGCGCGAATCGCATCCGCGGTGACCGTGGCGCCAGGCTTGCGCACCACGTATGCCACCGGCCGCTCGCCCCACCGGGCGTCCGGCACGCCGATGACCGCGCACTCTTGCACGCCCGGCACCTGCGTGACCAGGCTCTCGACCTCGATCGACGAGACCCATTCGCCGCCGGTCTTGATCACGTCCTTGATCCGGTCAACGATCTGCACGAAGCCGTCGGCGCCCATCACCGCGATGTCCTGCGTATGCAGGTAGCCGCCGGCCCACAGTTCGGCCGACGCCTCGGGTTTGCCGTGGTAGGCCCGGGTCAGGAACGGCGCGCGCAGCACGATCTCGCCGCGCGCCTTGCCGTCGCGCGGTACGTCGTGCATGGACTCGTCCACCAGGCGGAAGTCGACCATGGCCACCGGACGGCCGGTCGAGCAGCGCATGCGCACTTCGGTCTCGCGATCGGCACTGGCAGGGCCCGGAGGCAATTGCGCCAGCGCCACGATGGGACCGGTCTCCGACATGCCATAGCCGGCAAACACATCCATGCCGCGCTCGAGCGCGGCCTCGCACAACGCCGGCGGCAGCGCCGAGCCGCCGATGATGAGCTTCCAGCCCGACAAATCCTGGCCGCTTGCCTGCGCCGCCTGCAACAGCATCTGCAGCAAGGTCGGCACGCAGTGCGAGAACGTGACCCGCTCGGTCTCGCGCAACCGCAGCAGGACGTCCGGCGCGTAGCGCCCGGGCAGCACGATGCGCAGGCCGAGCATGACCGCGACATAGGGGATGCCCCAGGCCAGCACGTGGAACATCGGCGTGATCGGCATGTAGACGTCTTCCCGGTGCAGGCGCTGCCCTTCGCGCGGCGCGCACAGGCTGGTGGCCGACGCCAGCGCATGCAGCACGATGTCGCGATGGCTGTAGCACACGCCCTTGGGATCGCCGGTGGTGCCGGTGGTGTAGAAGGTGGCGGCGCGGGTGTTCTCGTCGAATTCGGGGAAGTCGAAGTCGGGTGAGGCCGCTTGCAGCAGCGTCTCGTACTCCCCGCAAAACGGCAGCGAGGTCGGCGGCATCGGCTGGCCGTCGGCCAGCAGGACAAAGCTGCGCACGCTGGTCAGCTCGCCGCGGATCTCTTCCATCACCGGCAGGAAGTCCGGATGGAGCAGCACCACCTCGGCGCCGGAATCGTTCAGCGTGTACAGGATCTGCTGCGCCGACAGCCGCACGTTGACCGTGAACAGCGTCGCGCCCATCATCGGCACGCCGAAATAGCACTCCAGGTAGCGATGACTATCCCAGTCCATCACCGCCACGGTGGTGCCGTGCGCCACGCCCTGCGCAGCCAGCGCGGAGGCCAGCCGGCCAACGCGCTGGCGAAAGTCGCGATAGCTGTGGCGCAGCTGTCCGCGGTACGTGATCTGCTGGTCGCCGTACAGCGACAGCGAATTGAGCAGCAGTTGCCTGACCAGCAGGGGATAGGCATAGGCCTGCGGTGCCGCAGGCACAAGATGTGATTGCATGTTTGCGTTCCTCCGTCAGAACGGCACGTCGCCGATGATGCCGGCGCGCTCCATCTTGCGCACCGTGGGCGCATAGTCTTGCACCGCGTAATGCTGCGTGCAGCGGTTGTCCCAGATCGCCACGCTGTGCTTCTTCCAGCGCCAGCGCACCTGGTACTCAGGAATCTCGGCCTGCGCGCACAGGTAGTGCAGCAGGTCGCCCGCGCCCGGCATGAAATCCTTGCCGAAGCGGATCACGTCGCCGCGATGGTAGTTGGCGAAATGCGAGGTGAAGGCGTTGACGAACAGGATCTTCTCGCCCGTTTCCGGATGGGTGCGCACCACTGGGTGCTCCACCATCGGGAATTGCGCCGCCAGCGCGGCGCGCTTCTCCGGCGCCATGTTGGCGCCAAAGGTGTGTTCGATGCTGTGCTTGGCGCGCAGCCCTTCGATGCGTGCCTTGATGTCCTGCGGCAGGCGCCGGTAGGCTTCGCCCATGTTGACCCAGATGGTGTCGCCGCCGACCGCCGGCGTTTCCACGCAGCGCAGCACGCAGCCCATCGGCGGCGCCTGGCGCCAGGTGGCATCGCAATGGAATGCATTCTCGTAGTGCTCGACCTTGCTGTCGGGCGACTTGTAGATCTGCACCAGACCCGGATGTTCCGGGTCGCTGCCCACTACGGGATGGTCTTCCAGTTCACCGAACTGGCGGGCAAAGGCAACGTGTTCGGCGCGGGTGATGTCCTGGTCGCGCAGGAACAAGACCTTGTACTGCAGCAGCAGCGCCTTGATTTCGGCGAACAGGCCGGCGTCGCGCGAGGCATCGGCCAGGCTGACCCCGGTCAGTTCGGCGCCGATGGTGCAAGTCAGTGGTTCCGCATGCATGAGGTGTCTCCTCCTTCTTGGTTGTTTCAGATGACGAAGATCGATGATCCGGTGGTGCGGCGCGCTTCCAGGTCATGGTGCGCCTGGACCGCGTCTTCCAGTGCATAGCGCTGGTTGATGCCGATATGGATGCGGCCCGCGGCGACATGGCCGAAGATTTCGTCGGCCAGCGCCTGCTTTTCCGCGGGATCGGCGATGTAGTCGGCCAGCGCGGGCCGGGTCAGGAACAGCGAGCCCTTCATCGCCAGCAGCGCCGGATCGAATGGCGGCACCGGGCCGGAGGCGGTGCCCACGCAGACCATGGTGCCGCGGCGGCGCAGCGAATCCAGCGAGCCCATGAAGGTGGTCTTGCCGACGCTGTCGAATACCACCGCCACGCCGACGCCATCGGTCAGCTCGCGCACGCGTTTGGCCACGTCCTCGCGGGTGTAATAGATGATGTGGTCGCAGCCGTGCGCGCGCGCCACCTCGGCCTTGGCCTCGGTCGACACCGTTCCGATCACGGTCAGCCCCAGCAGCCTGGCCCACTGCGACACGATCAGCCCGACCCCGCCTGCCGCCGCGTGCAGCAGGATGGTGTCGCCCGCCTGGAACGGATGGATGCGGCGCATCAGGTAGGCCGAGGTCAGTCCGCGCATGGTCATCGCCGCCGCGGTTTCAAAGGCGATGCTGTCGGGCAGGCGGATCAGCGGCGCGGCGGGGACCAGGCGCTCGGTGCTGTACGCGCCCAGCGTGTTGACGAAGCCGGTGTAGGTGACGCGGTCGCCTGGCGCCACGTTGGTCACGCCCGCCCCCACCGATACCACCACGCCGGCGGCTTCCACGCCCATGCCGCTGGGCAGCGGCACGGGATAGGTGCCGTTGCGGAAATAGGTGTCGGCGTAGTTCAGGCCTACCGCGACGTGGCGGATGCGGACCTGTCCCGGCCCGGGCTCGCCGACTTCCATGTGTTCGTAGCGCAGCACTTCGGGGCCGCCGGTTTCGTACATGCGGACGACATTTGCCATGATTCTGGTCTCCTGGATCTTGCGTTGGTACAGGGTTCACTGCACATGCCTGCAACTGTAGGCAGCGCGGCCCGGGCCGGCTTTGCATTGGCTACCGCTGACTTTGCATTTCATGCCAGGAGGCCTATGATCCTGCTGCGGCGGGCAGGCAGGCCCCCGCCACGGCGCAGGACATCGCAACCCATCGCAAGGCAAGAACGGTTTGGAAACGCTCATACGTGCCGCCGCACTGACCAACTTCCTGGAGGTAGCGCGCGACCTCGGCCTGGACCCGCAGCCGCTGCTGCGCCAGGCACGGTTGCGCCGCGCCTGGCTGGACGATCCCGACCAGCGGGTGCCGCTCGGCGCCTGCGTGGCGCTGCTGGAAGCCGCGGCTCAGGCCTCGGACTGCATCACATTCGGGCTGCGCATGGCGGAGTCGCGCCAGCTGTCGGACTTTGGCGTGATGAGCCTGCTGATCAGCCAGCAGCCCACGCTGCGCGCCGCGCTGGCCACCACCATCCGCTATCGGCACCTGGTCAACGATTCGGTGGCGCTGTTGCTGGAGGATGCCGGCAGCGCCGTGGTGATCCGGCAGGAGGTGCTGAGCGACGCGCCCTCGCGGCAGGCCACCGAGCTGGCCATCGGCGTCGTGTTCCGCATGTGCGCGCTGCTGCTGGGCCCGCGCTGGCAGCCGATCGGGGTGAGCTTCACGCATGCGGCGCCCGCCGACCTGCGCGTCCATCGCCGCCTGTTCGGCTGTCCGCTGGAGTTCAATGCGGACTGCAATGGCATTGTCTGCCGCGCCGCCGACCTCGACGCGCCCAACCCGGGTGCGGATCCCGTCATGGCGCGTTATGCGCAGCAGTTCATCGACACCCTGCCGCGCGCCAATCCCCAATCGATCGACCACGAAGTGCGCGCCGCCATCTACCTGATGCTGCCGATGGGCCGCGCCACTTGCGAGGCCGTGGCCGAAGGGCTGGGCCTGAGCCTGCGCACCATGCAGCGCCAGCTCGACGACGCGGGCGAGACCTTCACGGGCATCCTCAACGACGTGCGGCGCGAGCTGGCGCGGCGCTATGTCGAGAACCCGCGCTATTCGCTGCTGCGCGTGTCGCAGCTGCTCGGCTACGGCTCGGCCAGCGCCTTCACGCGCTGGTTCTCGGCGCAGTTCGGCACGGCGCCGGCCAACTGGCGCAGGGATCGCGCAGGGCAGTAAGGCGGCAAGCCATCAGCCCGCCAACTCTGCCGGCGCTTCGCGCAACGCCAGTTCCGCCTCCTTGATGCCGGCCAGCGGCGCCAGCACGGCGGCATCGAACGGCCGCACCGGTTGTCCCGCGCGCACCCGCGCCGGCCAGTCCGGATTCGCCAGCGCGCCGCGTCCGAGCGCGACCAGCGTCGCGCCTTGTTCGAGCATGCCGGCCGCGCGCACCGGCTCCGCCAGGCTGCCGTTGGCGACGATGGCCAGCCCCGGCGCCGCGCGCCGGGCGTGCTGCACCAGCGACGCATCGCTGCCGGCGAAGGCGGGCTGCCAGGCTTCGTGCTCGGTCACATGAAGGTAGTCGACGCCGCTTGCCGCAATGCCGGCAAACACCGCGGCCGCGCCCTCTGCGCCTTCGGGCCACTGGTAGGTGAAGTCATTGACCTTGGCCTGCGAGATGCGCACGCCGATGATGACATCGGTTCCCACCGCGGCGCGCACCGCGCGGATCGTCTCCAGCAGCAGCCGCATGCGCTGCGCGATGCCGCCGCCCCAGGCGTCCTGGCGCAAGTTGGTATGTCCGTTGAGGAACTGGTCGAGCAGATAGCCGTTGGCGCCGTGAATTTCCACGCCGTCGAAGCCGGTCTCGCGGGCCAGCCGCGCCGCCTGCGCGAAGCCATCGATGGCCTGCAGGATCTCGGCCTCGTCCATCGCGCGCGGCATGCGGAAGGCGCCCGTGCCGCCATACGCGGTCAGCTGCCGGCCCCTGGGCTGCACGGCCGAGGGCCCGGCCGTATCGTCGCGGAAGCGGTTGGCCTGCGACAGCGCCCCAGCATGCATCAGTTGCGCGACCATGCGGCCGCCGGCCTGGTGGACCGCGTCCACGATCCCGCGCCAGCCCTGCGCCTGCTGCGCGTCGGTCAGTCCCGGCTGGCCGGCATAACCTTGCGCATAGGCGCGGTCGGTATAGATGCCCTCGCTGACGATCAGGCCAAAGCCGCCGCGGGCAAAGCCCTCGTAATAGCGGCGCATGGCTTCGGTGGGGACGCCGGTGTCGGTGGCGCTGATGCGCGTCATCGGGGCCACCACCAGGCGGTTGCGCAGCGGCACGCCGCTCAGCGCCGGCGTATCGAACAGCGAAGGCGCGGCGGGCGTGGTCATTGCGCGCCCTCCGTGGTCAGCGCGATGGCTTCGATCTCGATCATCGCGTCCGGCGAATACAGTGCCGAGACCTCGACGATGGTGTCGGCCGGATACGGCGCGGAAAACCACTTGCGCCGCAGCGCGACGATCTTCGGGAAGTATTCCATCGATGTCAGGAAGATCGTCACCTTGGCCACGCGGTCCAGCCCGGAGCCGCCCGCCTGCAGCGCGCGCCTGAGGTTGCGGAAGGCCTGCTCGGCCTGCGCGTCGAAGTCGCCGCGGCCGACGATGGCGCCATCGTCGCCGACGCCGGCCTGGCCGGAAACGAACAGCAGGCCGCCGGCCCGGATGGCTTGCGACAACAGGTAGGGGGCATAGGGATCGGGCTGGGTGTGGACTTGTTCGAGGTGCATCGCTGACTCCGGTAATGATTTAGTAAAATTCATCTTGTTATCAACGGTCGCCCTGCAGACCCGTCGACATGACAAGTATGGGAGCCGACCTCGACGGCGACAAATGGTCGCTTCTCAGTCGACGCATGAGACAGACTCATCCATTGGAGCCACCTTGCGCAATCTGCCGCCCCTCGGCGCCCTGCGCGCCTTCGAAGCCGCTGCCCGCCGCGCCAGCTTCAAGCACGCCGCCGATGAACTGCACGTCACGCCGACGGCCATCAGCCACCAGATCCGCGCGCTGGAAGAGAGCCTGGGCGTGAAGCTGTTTGAACGGCAGACCCGCAAGGTGCGCCTGACGGCGGCCGGGCATCAGCTGTTTCCCGCCGTGCGGGATGGCCTCGACGGCATGGAGCGCGCTGTGCAGGCGGTGCAGCGCAGCGGCCGCCCGCACGTGGCCACGCTGACGTCGACGGTGGCGTTCATGGCCAGGCGGCTCGCGCCGCTTGCCGGCCAGTTCCGCGCCGCGCATCCCGACTGGACCTTGCGGCTCGATGCCTCGGACCAGATCGTCGACCTGGACCACGATGCGGACGCGGCGATCCGCTACGGCAGCGGCAGCTATCCGGGGCTGGTGACCGAGCCGTTGTTCCGCGACCGCTTTGCGCCGGTCTGCAGCCCCGCCCTGAAACTGGCATCCATGCAGGACCTGAAGCACGCCACGCTGGTCCACTTCGAGTGGGGCGCCGCCGCGCGCGATGACGCGCGCGCCCCGGTCTGGCGCCACTGGCTGGCGCAGGCCGGCGTCGAGGTAACCGATCCGCACGCTGGCCTGCGCTTTACCGACGAGATCCACGCGGTGCAGGCCACCATCGCCGGACAGGGCGTGGGCCTGCTCAGCCTGACGCTGGTGGCGGAAGAACTCGCGTCGGGGGCGCTGGTGCAGCCCTTTGAACTGGCGCTGGAGAGCTTTCGGTATGACCTGGTGTACAGCGAGCGGGCGGCGCAGCGTCCGGCCACGCGGTTGCTGCGGGATTGGGTGATGGGGGTATTTGCGGGGTAGCCTTGGCACAGACCAAGGTGATCACCGCCGGCGTACACTGTGCCTCCCGAATCCGGAGCCCGCCCATGCCCGCCCTGCGCACTCTGTACCCCGAAATCGAGCCCTACGAAACCGGCACGCTGGATGTCGGCGACGGGCATGTCGTCTACTACGAGCGCGTCGGCACGCCCGGCGCCAAGCCCGCGGTGTTTCTGCATGGCGGGCCTGGCGGCGGCATTTCGCCAGACCACCGGCGGCTGTTCGATCCGGCGCGCTATGACGTGCTGCTGTTCGACCAGCGCGGCTGCGGGCGCTCGACACCGCATGCGGGGCTGGAGGCCAACACCACCTGGCACCTGGTCGACGATATCGAGCGGTTGCGCGTGCTGGCGGGGGTGGAGCGCTGGCTGGTGTTCGGCGGCTCGTGGGGCTCGACGCTGGCGCTGGCCTATGCCCAGAAGCACCCGCAGCGCGTGAGCGAGCTGGTGCTGCGCGGCATCTACACGGTGTCGCAGGCGGAGCTGGACTGGTACTACCAGTACGGCGTGTCCGAGATGTTCCCCGACAAGTGGGCGCGCTTCCAGGCGCCGGTGCCCGAGGCCGAGCGCGGCAACATGATGGCGGCGTACCGCAAGCTGCTCACCGGCCCCGACCGCGACAAGCAGGTGGAGGCGGCCCGCGCCTGGAGCGTGTGGGAAGGCGAGACCATCACGCTGCTGCCAGATGCAGGGAACAGCGCCAGGCATGACGACGGGCACTTCGCCCTGGCCTTCGCGCGGCTGGAAAACCATTACTTCACGCACCGCTGCTGGCTGGAAGACGGGCAGCTGCTGCGCGACGCGCACCAGCTGGCCGAGATCCCCGGGGTGATCGTGCATGGCCGCTATGACATGCCGTGCCCGGCGCGCTATGCCTACGCGCTGCACCAGGCGTGGCCGCAAGCGGAGTTCCACCTGATCGAAGGTGCCGGCCATGCGTGGACCGAGCCGGGCATCATGGACCAGTTGATTGCCGCAACCGATCGGTTTGCGGCGCAGCGCTAGCCGCGCGTGGATCATCATCGGAGAGCAGCGATGGAGCTATACGCCCACCCGTTTTCGTCCTATTGCCAGAAGGTTCTCGTCGCGCTGTACGAGAACTCGATTCCCTTCGCATTCCGCATGCTGTCGCCCGACCACGCGCAGCACATGGACGAACTCGGCAAGCGCTGGCCGCTGCGGCGCATGCCGCTGCTGGTCGATGACGGCCGTTCGGTGTTCGAGTCCAGCATCATCGTCGAATACCTGGACCAGTATCACCGCGGCCCGGTGCGCTGGCTGCCGGAATCGCCCGATGCCGCGCTGAAGGTGCGCCTGCTCGACCGCTTTTTCGACCAGTACGTGATGACGCCGATGCAGCGCATCGTGGCCGATTACCTGCGCCCCGTGGCGAACCGCGATCCCTATGGCGTGGCCGAGTACCGCAAGCAGCTGGACTCGGCCTACGCGTGGCTCGAGACCGAGCTGGCGGCACGGCAATGGGCCGCGGGCGAGGCCTTCACGCTGGCGGACTGCGCCGGCGCGCCGTCGCTGTTCTACGCGGACTGGGTGCAGCCGATTCCCGAGTCATGCGGCAACGTGCGCGCCTATCGCAAGCGGCTGCTGGCGCGGCCGTCGTTTGCGCGCGCGGTGGACGAGGCGCGGCCCTATCGCCCGCTGTTCCCCCCGGGCGCGCCGGACCGCGACTGACCGGCAAGGGCGGGCTGGGTCAGATCGAACTGCGCCGCCATGGCGCGATAGCCGGCATCGCCGGGATGCAGGTGGTCGCCGCTGTCGAATGCCGGCAGCAGCGCCTGCGGCTGCGCCGGATCACGCACCGCGGCGTCGAAATCCACCACCGCATCGAACGCGCCGCCATGGCGGATCCAGTCGTTGACTGCCAGCCGCACGGCTTCCTTGCCCGGGCCGTCATAACCGCGGATTGGCGTATCGCGCAACGCGCCGGCAAAGGGCGTGATGGTGGCACCGATCACACGAACGCCGCGTGCATGCGCGCGGGCGATCAGGCGCCGGTAGCCCTCGATCAGTTCGCCGGCCTGCGGCACGGCGTCGTGCGGCGCGAAGGTCGAGCCCGGCCAGGCGATATCGTTGATGCCGATGGCCGCGATCACGGTGCGGACATGCGCTTGGCTCAGCACGTCGCGGTCCAGCCGCGCCAGCGCGGACACGCCCATGCCGTCGCGCAGCAGCCGGCCGCCGGAGATGCCGGCGTTGAGCACCGCTACGCCATCGGCAGCCAGCCGCTGCGCCAGGAAATCCGGCCAGCGCCGGTTGGTGTCGGGCGTGGAGCCGTTGCCTTCGGTGATCGAATCGCCGAGCGCGACCACGGCACCCGCGCCGGCCGGCGCTGCGACCTGCACCTCGCTTACCAGGACTCGCGCGCTGAACCCCTGTGGCGCAGCCAGCGTGGCTTGCGCGGTCGCGTTGCCTGCAGCCAGCCATGCGGTCTGGCGGCCATCCCAATGGAACGATTCGATCGCGGTGCGCTGCGGCAGGTAGAGGCTGAGTGCAAGTTCTCCCAGCGCCGGCGTATCGAGCGCGATGGCATCGCTTGCCACCGACTGGCCTGCCGGGATGGTCACCGTCGCGCTGCCGCCGAAGGTCACGGCGCGGTTGCCGGCGAGGTCGATGCGGCCGCCGCCGGCATGGGGTGCCAACTGCGCCGCGCCGACCAAAAGCGGTTGCCGGCCATGGGGGTTCGACAGCACCACGCGCAGCCGTTGCCCGCCCACGCTCAGCCGCACGACCTGGCGCACCGTCTGGTCCGTCAGCACCGCGGGCACACCGGCAGGCAGCGGCAAGGCGTCCGGTTGCCACACCGGCTGCTGGCTGGCCATCCAGCTGGTCAGCCAGCCCTGGTCTTGCAACGGGCTGGCAAGCGCTGCGCCGCTGGCGACGGCGGCGACGGCGGCGGCGAGGGTCGCTGCCGCGACGCGGCGCAGGAAACGTAGATTGGAAATCATCGATTGGTCCTGTCAGGTGGACCGGCAACGTTGCCGGCATGGGCCAAAGTTAGGCCATTCCACTCATGCCAGGTAGCGGGCAAAATGGCATATTGCTCATTCCAATCCGGAATGAGGGAAGACAGGGAGCGGCATGGACACCATCCGGGCAATGCAGGTCTTCGTGCGCGCAGTGGAGCTGGGCAGCCTGTCGGCGGTGGCGCGCGAGCAGCAGTCGACGCAGCCGACCATCAGCAAGATCGTGGCCGCGCTGGAGCGCGAGCTGGGCGTGCGGCTGCTGGCGCGCAGCACCACCAGCCTGTTGCCGACCGAGGCCGGGCGGCGCTTCTACGAGCGCGCGCGGCGCGTGCTGGACGAATATGGCGAGGCCGTCAGCGACGCGCGTGGCGCGTCCGGCCAGCCCGCGGGCCGCGTGCGCGTGAGCGCGCCCGCCAGCTTCGGCGTGCTGCGGCTCAACGCGCTGGTGCTGGCGTTCCAGCAGCGCTATCCGCAAGTCGAGGTGGAATTGCTGTTCGACGACCGCTTCGTCGACCTGGTCGAAGCGGGGGTCGACGTGGCGGTGCGCCTTGGCGCCACGCTGCCGCCGCATGTGGTGGCGCGCCGTATCGCCGTGTCGCAGCGCCTGCTGGTGGCATCGCCGGACTACCTGGCGCGGCATCCGAGGATCCGGCAGCCGGCGGACCTGGCGCGCCACCAGATCCTGCGCTTTACCTGGCTCGCCAGCGGCGACGACATCGTGCTCGACGGTCCGGGCGGACAGGCGCTGGTGAGCGCGCCGTGCCGCTACCGCGTCAACAATTCGCTGGCGCTGCGCGAGAGTTTTCTTGCCGGCGCCGGCTTCGGCATGACGCCGGCGTGGCTGGTGCAGGACCTGCTAGACAGCGGCGCGCTGCGACGGGTGCTGCCGCGCTGGCAGGGTCCGGCGCAGGAAGCCTTCCTGGTCTGCCCGACGCGGCGCTACCAGCCGGCGCCGGTGCGGCTGCTGCTGGAGTTCCTGGCCAGCGAAATCGCGGCGCTGCCGGGATTCACGGCGGCCTGATGGTGCATCAGCCGGTGCATCAGCCGGTGCGTCAGCCGGTGCGTCAGCCGAACATCCCGCCGTTGACCGAGATCACCTGGCGCGTGATATAGCCCGCATCGGGCGACAGCAGGAAGGCCACGGTGGCGGCGACTTCCTCGGGCGTGCCCATGCGCCGCGCCGGGATCAGGCGCAGCGCTTCGTCGCGCACGTGCGGCTCGACCATGGCGGTGTCGATGAGACCCGGCGCGACGCAGTTGACGGTGATGGCGCGCTTGGCCAGCTCGATCGCCAGCGCCTTGGTGGCGCCGATGATGCCGGCCTTGGCCGCGCTGTAGTTGGCCTGGCCGCGATTGCCCACCAGCCCCGACACCGACGACAGCGTGACGATGCGGCCCGGCTGGCGGCGCTGCACCATCGGCATCACCACCGGGTTGAGCACGTTGTAGAAGGCATCGAGGTTGGTGTGCACCACCTCGTCCCATTCGGCGCCGGTCATGGCCGGGAAGGCGGCATCGCGTGCCAGGCCGGCGTTGCAGACCACGCCGTAGTAGCAGCCATGCGCGGCAATATCGGTCAGCAGCGCGCCGGCGGCGTCTTCGCGGCGGGACACATCGAAGCACAGCACGCGCGACTTGCGCCCGCACGCGCGCACGGCGTCGGCGACCGAGTCGGCCTCGTCGCGACGCGAGCGGCAATGCACCACCACGTCATAGCCGTCGCGGGCCAGCCGCAGGGCAATGGCGCGGCCGATGCCGCGCGACGAACCCGTGACCAGCACGGTCGGGTGACTCATGGTTGTTGTCCTTGCAGAACCGCCTGCGCCAAGGCAGGCTGGCATACGGTGAGGCGCATCAGACCTTGCAGAACGCTTCCAGCACCGCCAGCCGGCGGCGCGGCTCGGTGACGAAGGGATTGTTGCGGTCCCACGCATAGCCGGCCAGGATCGCCGCGATCATGTCGCGGATTTCCGAGGTGGCGTTGGGATGGAAGATCAGTTTCTGGAAACGCCCTTCGTACCAGGCTTCGACAAAGACGCGGAAGCAATCGACGCCGGCCTTGAGCGGTCGCGCGAAGTCCTGCTCCCAGTCCACCGGCTCGCCGCGCAGCTGGCGCACCAGGCACTGCGCCGCCAGGCTGGCCGACTTGAAGGCGATGGTCACGCCGGACGAGAACACCGGGTCGAGGAACTCGCCGGCATTGCCGAGCAGCGCATAGCCGTTGCCCCACAGCGACTTCACGTTGGCCGAATAGCCGGCGATCTGGCGCGCCGGCGTGTCCCATTGCGCGTCGGCCAGCAACGTGGCCAGGCCCGGCTCTTCCGCGACCAGCGCTTGCAGTCGCTCGGTCTCGGTGCCGGTGTAGCGGTCCAGGAACGCCTTCTCGGCCACCACGCCCTGCGAGCAGCGCCCGTCGGAGAACGGGATGGTCCAGTACCAGACGTCCTGGTGCTGCGGATGCACGCTGATCAGGATCTTGTTGCGGTCGAAGGTGCCGGTCGGGATGCGGTCTTCCACATGCGTGAAGATCGCACTGCGTACCGGAAAGCCCGACGGCGTTTCCAGTTGCAGCAGGCGCGGCAGGATGCGGCCGAAGCCGGAGGCATCGAGCAGGAACTTCGCACGCACGGTGTACTGGCTGCCATCAGGGGCGCGCACGGTGACTTCCGGCTGCGCGCCGCTGACATCGACGTTCTCGACCACATGCGAGAAACGCACCTCGGCGCCCTGGCGCTCGGCCTCGCGGATCAGCACGTGGTCGAACTGCGCGCGCTGCACCTGGTAGGTGGTGCCCCAGCCGGGCGAGTACTTCTGGCGGAAGTCGAAGGCGGTGCGCTGCGTGCCGCGCGCGAACGCGGCGCCGTTCTTGTACTGGAAGCCGGCTTCCACCACCGCGCGCAGCATGCCGGCTTCCTCGAGATAGGCCATGCTTTGCGGCAGCAGGCTTTCGCCGATGGAGAAGCGCGGGAAGGTTTCTTTCTCGATCACCAGCACCGGAATGCCGTGCTTGCGCAGCAGGCCGGCAGCGACCGAGCCCGCAGGCCCTGCGCCGATGATGACGACGTCCGTGGTTTCCGTTTTCATAAGCTTCGGCTCCGGAATCACATCCGGAACGACGGGAATTTGGCGGGCGTCAATTGTACTCAGAACACTGCCTGGCACCGGCAAAACCGGCCCCGGCACTGTTCGGGACTCACGGCGATCGCTGCGCGGGCGCAGCGCGCCCGTCAGACATGCGTGCCCAGCGCCCGGTTGATCCGCAGCGCCAGCAGCGTGCAGGCGACGCCGGAAAGCAGGTAGCCGCTGACCGCGACCAGGCCGAATTCCGCCGATAGCCCCAGCGCCACCAGCGGCGCGAAACCCGCGCCGAACAGCCACGCCATGTCGGTGGTCAGCGCCGCGCCGGTGTAGCGGAAGCGCCGCTCGAAGTTGGAGGTGACGGCACCGGCGGCCTGGCCGTAGGACAGGCCCAGCAGGCCGAAGCCGAGCAGGATGAACAGATCCTGCGCCAGCGGGCCCCCGCCCATCAGCCAGGGAGCGAACAGGCTGAAGATGCCGATCAGGATGGCCATCAGCGCCAGCGTGGTGCGTCGCCCGATCCGGTCCGCGATCACGCCCGAGGCGATGGTGCCGAGGATGCCGATGAAGGCGCCGGCGATCTGCACCGCCAGCACGTCGGTGACCGGCTGCGAGCCGTTGAGCGCGACCCACGAGAGCGGAAACACCGTCACCAGGTGGAACAGCGCAAAGCTGGCCAGCGCGGCGAACGCGCCCAGCAGCAGGTTGTAGCCCTGCTTCCTGACGATCTCGGTGGTGCTGATGGGCTCGAGCTCGTCCTCGTCCAGCAGCTGGGTGTATTCGTACGTCACCACCAGGCGCAGGCGCGCGAACAGCGCCACCACGTTGATCGCGAACGCGACATAGAACGGATAGCGCCAGCCCCATGCCAGGAATTCGTGCGGCTCGAGGCTGAGGTTGAGGAACAGGAACAGCGCCCCGGCGACGATAAAGCCGGTGGGCGCGCCCAGTTGCCCCAGCATCGCGTACCAGCCGCGCCGCTGCGCGGGCGCGTTCAGCGCCAGCAATGAGGGCAGCCCGTCCCACGAGCCGCCGAAGGCCACGCCCTGCAGCGTGCGGAACACCGCCAGCAGCACGATGGCGGCCGGGCCGAGCGCGGCGTAGCCGGGCAGGAAGGCGATGCCGACGGTGGCGGTGCCGAGCAGGAACAGCGACGCGGTCAGCTTGACGCCCCGGCCCCAGCGGCGCTGGATGCGCATGAACAGCGCCGTGCCGAAGGGCCGGCCGATAAAGGCCAGCGCGAAGATGGCGAAGGCGTAGAGCAGCGCGTCGAGCCGGTCGGCGAACGGAAAGAACACCGCCGGGAACACCAGTACCGAGGCAATGCCGTAGACGAAGAAATCGAAGTACTCCGAGGCGCGGCCGATCACCACGCCGGTGGCGATTTCCGCGGGCGCGACATGCGCGGCGCCGGGTGCGGGAGGTGCTGTAGGAGACGCCCGGTGCTGGTGGGTCGCGGTGGTCATCGGCATACCTCCCGTGTCTGTGAGCGAGGGCGCTGCAAATTGCACCATGAAGAATGGCACTTGAGCGCCTACACTGCCATAGTTGCTCAGACCAGTCTAAGTCACTTGCGCCGCGGCGTACAAATGGCGCGACCCGAAAGCTATGCGATCTTCCGGTCAGACCATGTCCATGCACCGCCCGATGCGCTGGTTGCTGCTGCCAGTGCTGCTGTCGCTGGGAGGCTGCAACGCCGTGCTGCTGTCGCCGGCCGGCGATCTTGCGGTCCGGCAACGTGACCTGATCATCATTTCCACCGGGCTGATGCTGCTGATCATCGTGCCGGTGATCGTGCTGACGCTGGTGTTCGCGTGGCGCTACCGCGCCGCCAACGCCGATGCGCACTACAACCCCGACTGGGACCACTCCACGGTGCTGGAGCTGCTGATCTGGTCGGCGCCGCTGCTGATCATCATTGCGCTCGGGGCCATCACCTGGGTCAGCACCCACAAGCTCGATCCCTACCACCCGCTGACCCGGCTCGATGAAAGCCGCCCGCTGCCTCCGGGCACGCAGCCGCTGACGGTGGAGGTGGTGGCGCTGGACTGGAAGTGGTTGTTCGTCTACCCGGAGCAGGGCATCGCCACCGTCAACGAGCTGGCCGCCCCGGTCGACCGGCCGATCCGCTTCAAGATCACGTCCACCACCATGATGAATTCGTTCTTCATCCCCGCGCTGGCCGGTCAGGTCTACGCCATGCCGGGCATGGAAACGCGCCTGCATGCGGTGGTCAACCGGCCGGGCGTCTACGAGGGCTTCTCCGCCAACTACAGCGGCGCGGGCTTTTCGCACATGCGCTTCCGCTTCCATGGCCTGAGCGACGATGACTTCGGCCGCTGGGTGCAGACCGTGCGGGCCGCCGGCGCGCCGCTGAGCCGGGCCACCTACACGCAGCTGGCGCAGCCCAGCGAACGCGAGCCGGTGCGGCGCTACGGCAGCGTCGACGCGAACCTGTTCGATGCCATCGTGAACCGTTGCGTGCAGGCCGGGCAGGTCTGCCAGAAGGACCTGATGGCGCGCGATGCGCAACGCGCCGCGGGCCTGGGCGCCGCCGTCTGCACCGCCAGCAACACGCTGGCCGAACCGCTGTTCGGGACCGGCGCGGCCGGTGCCCGCGAGCTGCTGCGCTAGCGCGCCTGCGTCGGTGGCAGGCGCTGCGCAGGGCCGTGCAAGACCGTGCGAATGACCGTGACCTAGTACGCCGTTGTTGTCCTGGAGAACCACATGCCGGAGCGATCCGAACTCGCCACGCAACTCTTCGGTCGACTGAGCTGGGAGGCAATCCCGCTGCATGAACCCATCCTGATCGCCACCTTCGCGGTGGTGGCCTTCGGCGGGCTGGCCGTGGCCGGCGCGGTCACGTACTACGGCAAGTGGGGCTACCTGTGGCGCGAGTGGTTCACCAGCATCGACCACAAGCGCATCGGCATCATGTACATGATCCTCGGCATCGTGATGCTGCTGCGCGGCTTTGCCGATGCCATCATGATGCGCATCCAGCAAGCCATTGCCTTCGGCGACAACCTGGGCTACCTGCCGCCGCACCACTATGACCAGATCTTCACCGCGCACGGCGTGATCATGATCTTCTTCGTCGCCATGCCGCTGGTCACCGGCCTGATGAACTTTGTCGTGCCGCTGCAGATCGGCGCGCGCGACGTGGCGTTCCCGTTCCTGAACAACTTCAGCTTCTGGATGACTGTGGGCGGCGCGGTGCTGGTGATGATGTCGCTGTTCGTCGGCGAGTTCGCGCGCACCGGCTGGCTGGCCTATCCGCCGCTGTCCGGCATCCTGCAGAGTCCGGACGTGGGGGTGGACTATTACCTGTGGTCGTTGCAGGTGGCGGGGGTGGGCACGCTGCTGTCAGGCATCAACCTGCTGGTCACCATCGTCAAGATGCGCGCGCCCGGCATGACGCTGATGCGCATGCCGATCTTCACCTGGACCGCGCTGTGCACCAACGTGCTGATCATCGCCGCGTTCCCGGTGCTGACCGCGGCGCTGGCGATGCTGGCGGTCGACCGCTACCTGGGCATGAACTTCTTCACCAGCGACCTCGGCGGCAGCGCCATGATGTACGTGAACCTGATCTGGATCTGGGGCCACCCCGAGGTCTACATCCTGATCCTGCCGGTGTTCGGCGTGTTCTCCGAGGTGGTCGCCACCTTCTGCCGCAAGCGCCTGTTCGGCTATGCCTCGATGGTCTATGCCACGGTGGTGATTACGGTGCTGTCATACCTGGTGTGGCTGCATCACTTCTTCACGATGGGCTCGGGCGCCAGCGTGAACTCGTTCTTCGGCATCACCACCATGATCATCTCGATCCCCACCGGGGCCAAGCTGTTTAACTGGCTCTTCACCATGTACCACGGGCGCATCCGCTTCGATGTGCCGATGCTGTGGACCGTGGGCTTCATGGTGACGTTCGTGATCGGAGGCATGACCGGCGTGCTGCTGGCGGTGCCGCCGGCGGATTTCTCGCTGCACAACAGCCTGTTCCTGGTCGCCCATTTCCATAACGTGATCATCGGCGGCGTGCTGTTCGGGCTGATGGCCGGCATCACCTACTGGTTCCCCAAGGCCTTCGGCTACCAGCTGGATCCGTTCTGGGGCAAGTGCTCGTTCTGGTTCTGGCTGGTCGGCTTCTACGTGGCGTTCATGCCGCTCTACGTGCTGGGGCTGATGGGGGTGACCCGGCGCGTCAGCCATTTCGAGGACCACTCGCTGCAGATCTGGTTCCAGCTGGCCGGCGTAGGCGCGCTGCTGATCGCGCTGGGTATTGGCTGCTTCCTGGTGCAGCTGGTGGTGAGCTTCCTGCGCCGCGAGTCGCTGCGCGATGTCACCGGCGATCCGTGGGACGGCCGCACGCTGGAGTGGTCGACCTCGTCGCCGCCGCCGCCGTACAACTTTGCCTTCACGCCGCTGGTGCATGACAACGATGCCTGGTGGCAGATGAAGGCGCACGGCTACCAGCGCCCCGCGCAAGGCTTTATCCCGATCCATATGCCCAAGAACACCGGTGCCGGCATCATCCTGGCCGGCCTGAGCACGCTATGTGGCTTCGCGCTGATCTGGCACATCTGGTGGCTGGTGGTACTGGCCTTCGCCGCCACGCTGGTCACGGCGATCGGCCATACCTTCAACTACCAGCGCGATTTCTACATCCCGGCAGACACGGTCCACCGCACCGAGGCAGAGCGCAGCGCGCTGCTGGCCAGCCATGGCTGATACCTTCGCTCCCTTTACCGCCGAAGGCACGCGCCCGCACGAGGCCCCGCCGCAACGCGCGCCAGCGCCGGCGCAGCCAGCCGAGCTGCGCTTCTACATGACCGAGGAATATCACGTGCCCAACGGCACGCTGCTCGGTTTCTGGCTCTACCTGATGAGCGACTGCCTGATCTTTGCGTGCCTGTTCGCCGCCTACGGCGTGCTGGGCCGCAACTACGCGGGCGGGCCGTCCGGCGCCGAGCTGTTCGACCTGCCGCTGGTGGCGCTGAATACTTCGTTCCTGCTGCTGTCGTCGATCACCTATGGCTTTGCCATGCTGGAGACGCAGCGCGGCCGGCTGGGGCCGACCCAGGGCTGGCTCGCCGTGACCGGCCTGCTGGGCGCGGCCTTCCTCGCGGTCGAGATCTACGAGTTCGCGCACCTGGTCGGCGAGGGCGCCGGGCCGCAGCGCAGCGGCTTCCTGACCTCGTTCTTCGCACTGGTCGGCACCCACGGCCTGCATGTGACCTTCGGCATCGTGTGGCTGGTCACGCTGGTGGTGCAGCTGCGCCGCCACGGGCTGATCCCTGAAAACAAGCGCCGCCTGATGTGCCTGTCGATGTTCTGGCACTTCCTGGACGTGGTCTGGATCGGCGTCTTTACCTTTGTCTACCTGATGGGAGTGCTGCCATGAGCGCGCATGACGACACGCTGCCGGCCCACGGCCATGGGCACGACCACAGCCACGGCGAAAGCGAGATCCACATCTCGCTCGGCGGCTACGTGACCGGTTTCGTGCTGTCGGTGATCCTGACCGCGATCCCGTTCTGGCTGGTGATGGGCAAGGTGTTCGAGCAGTCCGGCACCACCGCGATGGTGCTGCTGGCGCTGGGCGCGGTGCAGATCGTGGTGCACATGATCTACTTCCTGCACCTGAACGCCCGGTCCGAAGGCGGATGGAACATGCTGGCGCTGATCTTCACGCTGGTGCTGGTGGTGATCACGCTGACCGGCACCCTGTGGGTGATGTTCCACCTGAATTCCAATATGATGCCGGGCATGCATACCACCAAGACCCTGCCTTGACCGGTTCCACCGACGACCGCGCGCCGGTCGGAAATCCGCGCACCACCAACGCCACCAACGCCACCAAAGGCGCTTCCGAATCCCGCCGCCCACTGTCGACAGTCTGGCTGACGGCGCTGGCGCTGTTTGCCGCGGCGGCCATCGCCGGCCTGGTGGCGCTTGGCAACTGGCAGGTCGAGCGCCGCGCCTGGAAGCTTGGCCTGATCGCCCAGGTGGCCGAGCGTGTCCATGCGCCGCCGGTCGCGGCGCCCGCGCGCGCGCAGTGGGCGGGACTGACCAAGGCCAATGCCGAGTACCGGCGCGTGCGCGCCAGCGGCACCTTCCTCGACGAGCGCCAGACCATGGTGCAGGCGGTGACCGAGCAGGGCGGCGGCTACTGGGTGATGACGCCGCTGCGGCTGGCCGATGGCAGCACCGTGCTGGTCAACCGCGGTTTCGTCGCCGAGCCTTTCCGCGCGCGCGTGGCCCCCGCCGGCAGCGGCCCCAGCGAAGTGGTCGGCCTGCTGCGCATGAGCGAGCCGGGCACCGGCCTGCTGCGCCACAATGACGCGACGCGCGACCAGTGGTTCTCGCGCGACGTCGCGGCGATCGCCGCGCACCGCGGCCTGGGGCAGGTCGCGCCGTATTTCATCGACGCCGCGGCGGTGCCGCCGCCGGCCGGGGCGGACCCCAAGGCCTGGCCCGTGGGCGGGCTGACGGTGACGGCCTTTACCAACAACCACCTCGGCTACGCGCTCACCTGGTACGGGCTGGCGCTGATGGTGGCGGCCGCCGCAGCCTACGTGGGGCGCGAGGAATACCGCAAGCGCCGCGGCGCCAGCGCCGCGGCGCGTTCCGATCCGCGCGCCTGAGGCCACGCCGGCAAGCCTGGCCGGCTGGCGGCACAATGTGGGCTGTCCCAACCAAGGAGCCGCCATGCCAGACCTCTCCATGCCGTACCGCCGCCTCGGCGCCAGCAACCTGCGCGTCTCGGCGCTGTGCCTGGGCACCATGATGTTCGCCGACCAGACCGACGAGGCCGAGGCCGGCCGCATCGTCGCCAGCGCGCGTGACCACGGCGTGAACTTCATCGATACCGCCGACGTGTACAGCAAGGGCGCGTCCGAGCAGATGGTCGGGCGCCTGTTGACGGCCGACCGCCACGACTGGGTGCTGGCCACCAAGCTCGGCAACGCCATGCAGGCCGCGCCCAACCACGGCCACTACTCGCGCGCGTGGATCACGCGCGCGGTCGAGGACAGCCTGCACCGGCTGGCGACCGATTACATCGACATCCTCTACCTGCATCGCGACTACCCCGGCGCCAACCTGGAAGAGCCGGTGCGCGCCATGGGCGACCTGGTGCGCAGCGGCAAGATCCGCTACTGGGCGGTGTCGAACTTCCGCGGCTGGCGCATCGCCGAGATCGCGCGGCTGTGCGGCGAGCTGGGCGTGCCGCGCCCGGTGGCGTGCCAGCCGTACTACAACCTGCTGAACCGGCTGCCGGAGGTGGAGATCCTGCCCGCGTGCGAGCACTACGGCCTGGGCGTGGTGCCCTACAGCCCGGTGGCGCGCGGCGTGCTGACCGGCAAGTACGCGCCCGGCCAGGCGCCGGCCGGGGGCACGCGCGCGGGCCGCGCCGACCGCCGCATGATGGAGACCGAGTTCCGCGAGGAATCGCTGGTCATCGCGCAGCAGCTCAAGACCCATGCCGAGGCGCGCGGGCTGACCCCGGGCCAGTTCGCCACCGCCTGGGTGCTGGCCAACCCGATCATCTCGTCGGTGATCGCCGGCCCGCGCACGCTGGCCCAGTTCGAGGATTACTTCGGCGCGCTCGGGGCCGCGATCACGCCGGACGAAGAGGCGATGATCGATGCGCTGGTGTCGCCGGGCCATGCCTCGACGCCCGGTTACAACGATCCGGGCTATCCGCTGATCGGACGGCCCGTGGTGCGCGCGTCGGCTGGCCGATAATCCGGCGCCGCCTTTCGGACGCGTCGCAAGTGGCGCGGGCGCTGCCTGGAGTGACGCCCGCCAGCAACGGCACGCGACGCCCACGCGTGCTTGATGCACCCGGGCGCGACTCCTACTAATATCAAGACAGGCGGGCGCGCGTAAGGCGCGCACCGCGAAAACATCGCGCTTCGAGCCGGCGCAAGGAGAGTTTGCGCGCTGCGCCGGCCCACCAGGGAAGCCCAAACGTGTCGCGTCGTGGCTGGATTTTCGCTGGCTTGGCGGTCGCCCTCACCGGCGGCGCCTATGTCGTGTATAGCGTTGTCGCAAGCGAGGTGCGCAACTCGCACTGGCAGGCGCGGCTGATCGGCAGCCTGGGCCAGCGGCTGACGTTCGAGATCCAGCCGGGTGCCAGCGACAGCATCCGCTTCCCGCATTCCGGACCCTATGACGCCCGCATGGGCTACGGCAGGCTGCCGCTGTTCGCGCAGCGGCTGGAGCAGCGCGGCTACGTGCCCGCCGAACAGGCGCGCATGTCGCCCGACATGGTGCGGCTGATCGACGAGGGCCTGTTCACGCCCTATCGCGAAAAGAACCAGGCGGGCCTGCTGCTGCGCGACTGCAATGGTCTGACGCTGGCGTTCGAGCGCTACCCGCAGCGCCAGTACGCAGATTTCGGCGCGGTGCCGCCGGTGCTGGTGAGCGCGTTGCTGTACGTCGAGAACCAGGGCCTGCTCAATCCGGAATATCCCAACATGAACCCGGCGCTGGACTGGCGCCGGCTGTCGCGCGCGGTGCTGGACCAGATGATCCGGCTGGCCGACAAGTCGCACGACGCGCCCGGCGGCAGCACGCTGGCGACGCAGATCGAGAAATACCGGCACTCGCCTGAGGGCCGTACCACCTCGATCCCGGAAAAATTCCGGCAGATGGCGTCGGCATCGCTGCGCGCCTACCTGGACGGCCCGGACACCCAGCGCGCGCGCGAGCGCATCGTGGTCGACTACCTGAATACGGTGCCGCTGTCGGCGCGCGCCGGCTTCGGCGAGATCAACGGCATCGGCGATGCGCTGTGGGTCTGGTACGGCGAGGATTTCGGCGAGGTCAACCGGCTGCTCAAGGAGATGGACCAGCGCGCGCCGGACCCGCGCCAGGCGCAGGCGTTCAAGCGGGCGCTGTCGCTGGTCATCTCGCAGCGCCGCCCGTCGTACCACCTGCGCCGCGACGACACCAACCTGGATGCGCTGACCGGCAGCTACCTGCGCCTGATGGCGGCCAACGGCATCATCACCGCCGAGCTGCGCGACGCCGCGCTGGCGCAGCCGCTGGACAAGGCGTCGGCGCCGCAGCGCCCGCCGCAGGAGCCCTTTGTCACGCGCAAGGCCGTCAACCGCGTGCGCGCCGACATCACCCGGCTGACCGGGGTCGAGAGCCGCTATGACATGGACCGGCTCGACCTGACCGTGGACAGCACCATCAACCGCGAAGCCCAGCGCAGCGTCGTCGACACGCTGCAGCGCGTGAACAACAAGGCCGACGCGCGCGCCATGGGCCTGTACGGCCACAACCTGCTGCGCGACCACGACGATCCGTCCCGGCTG
Organism: Cupriavidus sp. WGlv3; assembly: GCF_023952475.1. Classification (GTDB taxonomy): domain Bacteria; phylum Pseudomonadota; class Gammaproteobacteria; order Burkholderiales; family Burkholderiaceae; genus Cupriavidus; species Cupriavidus phytorum. The sequence continues at coordinate 658,537 of NZ_JALHRX010000002.1, read as the reverse complement.
ATGGCGAGCTTCACGCTGTACGAGCGCGTCGGCAACGCCAGCGTGGTGCGGATCCAGGCCGACAATATCGACCAGCCGTTCGATATCAACAGCGGCGCGCGCCTGAACCTGGGCTCGACCGCCAAGCTGCGCACGCTGGTGACCTACCTGGAGATCATCAGCGAACTGCACGCGCGCTATGCCGGCATGACCAGCGCCGAACTGGCCGCGCTGCCGCTGGCGCGCCAGGACGCGCTCAGCCGCTGGGCGGTCGACTACCTGGCCAAGGCGCGCAAGCCGGCCGAGCGCGAGCTGATGCCGATGCTCGAGGCGGCGATGGAGCGCAAGTATGCCGGCGGTGCCGGCGAAGCCTTCTACACCGGCGGCGGCCTGCAGAGCTTCACCAACTTCGAGCGCGACTCGGGCCTGCGCAACCTGACCGTGCGCACCGCGTTCCAGCATTCGGTCAACCTGGTCTTCATCCGCATGATGCGCGACATCGTGCGCTACGAGACCTTCCACGCCAGCCCGGATATCGGCAACCTGTTCGAAGACCGCGACGCGCCCGGCCGGCGCGCCTACCTGGAGCGCTTTGCCGACCAGGAAGGCAGTGCCTACATGACCAACTTCTACCAGCGCTACCGCGGCAAGACTTCCGAGCAGCGCCTGGCCACGCTGCTGGGGCGGGTGCGCATGACCACGCCGCACCTGAACGCGGTGCGCATGTCGGTGACGCTGCTGAGCGCGCGGCCCGCGCTGGACGAAGACAGCTATATCCGCATCATGCGCGCGCGCCTGGGCGACAAGCAGCTGGCCAAGGAAGACCTGCCGGCGCTGTACCGCAAGTACGGCAAGGACAAGTTCAACCTGAACGACCGCGGCTACCTGTCGCGGGTGCATCCGCTGGAACTGTGGATGGTGGAATACCTGGACCAGCATCCCGATGCGACGCTGGCGGAGATCCTGCGCGCCAGCACCGCCGAGCGCCAGGAGGTGTACAAGTGGCTGTTCAAGACGCGCAGCAAGGCCGGCCAGGACAACCGCATCCGCACCCTGCTGGAGCAGGACGCCTTCGTGCGCATCGCGCGGCGCTGGCAGCGGCTGGGCTATCCGTTCGACTCGCTGACGCCGTCGTATGCCAGCGCCATCGGCGCCGCCGGCGATCGCCCCGCGGCGCTGGCCGAGCTGGCCGGCATCCTGCTGTCGGGCGGCGTGGTCACGCAGAACGCGGCGGTGCGCAGCCTGGCGTTCGCCGACGGCACCCCGTACGCCACCCGCTACGTGCTGCAGCCCGGCCCGGGCAAGCGCGTGCTGCCGGCCGAGGTGGCCGAGCTGGCGCGCCGTTCGATGCTGGATGTGGTGGAGCGCGGTACCGCCAAGTCGATCCGCGGTGCTTTCACGGTGCCGGGGCGCGATGGCGCCACCCTGACCGTGGCCGGCAAGACCGGCACCGGCGACCAGCGCTTCCAGGTCTACGGGCCGGGCGGGCGGCTGATCTCGTCGCGCTCGGTGAACCGTTCGGCGACCTTCGTGTTCACGCTGGGCGAGCGCTTCTTCGGCACCGTGGTGGTCAATGTGCGTGAACCGTACGCGGCGCGCTACAGCTTTACCAGCGCGCTCGCGGTGCGGGTGCTGCGCGCGATCGCGCCGCAGGTGTCGGCGATGGCGCCGGGCGGCGACCGCGCGCTGCTGCGCTGCCGCGACGCGGCCCCGGGCCTGCGCCCCCCGCTCGCGCCGACCATGGCGTCACCCGCCGACGGCATACCCGGCACGGTGCTGGCCGACGGGTTGGGAGCGGGACTGGAAGCCGCGCTGCAGCCGCCGGCGCGGCAGGAGGTGGCCGCGATGCCGCCGCCGCCCGCGCCCCAGGCGCCGGGCCTCGCCGACAACGACGCGGCCGGCGTGCGCCGCGCCAGTCAGGCCTTGCGGCGCACCATGCCGTAGATCACCAGCAGCACGATCGCGCCGAGCACCGAGGCGACCCAGCCGGCGGGCTCGCCCGGCTGGTACCAGCCCAGCGCGCGGCCGACGTAGCCCGCGACCACCGAGCCCAGGATGCCCAGGATGATGGTCATGATCCAGCCCAGCTTGTCGTCGCCGGGCTTTACCGCCCTGGCGATCAGGCCGACGATAAGGCCAACGAACACGGTGCCAATGAATGCCATCATGGTGCGCTCCTGTCAGTGGTCTGCGGTAACGGTCTGATGCACTGGGCCGGCCAACTGTGCGGCCGGCTTCGCTTCATCATACACGCAGGGCGCGGCAGGCGGATGGCGGGGCGATCGTCCCGGGCCGCCCGGTTCAGGCCGCCAGGCGGAACTGGCCCACGGCGCGGTGCAGCGCCTCGGCCTGGTCTTCCAGCGACGCGGCGGCGGCCGCGGCCTGTTCCACCAGCGCCGCGTTCTGCTGCGCCATCTGGTCCATCTGCGACACCGCCTGGTTGACCTGCTCGATGCCGCCGGTCTGCTCCTCGGTGGCGGCGCGCATTTCGCCCATCAGGTCGGTCACGCGCTTGACCGCGTCGACGATCTCGTCCATCGCCTTGCCGGCGTTCTCGACCAGCACCGCGCCGTCTTCGACGCGCTGCGCCGAATTGCCGATCAGCGCCTTGATCTCCTTGGCCGCGGTGGCGCTGCGCTGGGCCAGCGTGCGCACCTCGCCGGCCACCACCGCGAAGCCGCGGCCCTGGTCGCCGGCGCGGGCCGCCTCGACCGCGGCGTTGAGCGCCAGGATATTGGTCTGGAAGGCGATGCCCTCGATCACGCCGATGATGTCGACCACCTTGCCCGAGGCGCTCTTGATCTCGCCCATGGTGTCGACCACCTGGCTGACGATGGCGCCGCCGCGCACGGCGATGTCCGACGCGCCCTCGGCCAGGTGGCTGGCCTGGCGCGCGTTCTCGGCGCTCTGGCGCACGGTGCTGGTAAGCTGCTCCATGCTCGCGGCGGTTTCCTGCAGCGACGCGGCCTGCTCCTCGCTGCGGCGCGACAGGTCGGCATTGCCCGCGGCAATCTGCTTGGCCGCGCCCGCAATCGAATCAGCCGAGCCGCGGATGCTGCCGATCGCGCCGGTCAGGCGCGACTGCATGCGGTGCATGGCATGGAGCACGCTGTGCTGGTCGCCGGCGCGCAGCTCGACCTGGCCGGCCAGGTCGCCTTCGGCAATGCGCCCGGCGATCTGCGCGGTGGTGGCCGGCTCGCCGCCCAGCTGACGCTGCAGGCTGGCCGCGACCCGCACCATCACCAGCGACATCAGCGCGCCGACCGCCAGCAGCAGCCCCAGCGCCTTCCACAGCTCCTGGCGGAACGCCGCCTCGATGTCGTCCAGGTACAGTCCGGCGATGAAGTTCCAGTCCCACGGACGGAAGTTGGCCACGTAGCTCAGCTTGGGCTGCGGCGCCTGCGCGCCCGGCTTGGGCCACAGGTATTCGACGAAGCCTTTGCCCGGGCCCTTGCCGATCGCCGCGATGTCGCGGAACAGGTAGACCCCGTTGGGGTCCTTCATGCCCTCCATCGCCTTGCCGTTCATCTCCGGCTTGAACGGGTGCATCAGCACCACGGTGTCGGAGCGCATCAGCGTGAAATAGCCGTCGGCGCCGAAGCGCATCGCGCGCACGCGCTCGATCGCCTGCTGCTTCGCTTCCTCGGCGGGCAGCTTGCCGGCCTTGGCCAGGGCCTCGTACTCGGCCACCACCGAGACCGCGGTGTCGGTGACGTGGGCCAGGTCGAGCCGGCGCTCCTCCATGCGCAGCGTGCGGATGTGCCACGCGTTCCACAGCGTGATGCCGAGCAGGCAGACCCAGCTCAGCACCAGCGGCAACAGCAGTTTTTTCTTCAGGCTCAGGTTGTGCAGCATCGCTTCCACTCCTCCATCTTCTTCGCGCTTTACGCTTCTCGTCGGTGATGCGCATCGCCGTGCCACGCCGGTGGGCGCGGTTGACCGCCTGCTGGGGGACAAGGGCCAAACGGCGCATGCGTCAGCGGCATAACGGCGCAAAACGGACGTAACTTGATTGAGGTAGCTACGCCACACTGACGGTGTGGTTGATTGGTTTCAAAAGCCGGGCTCGACCCTGTGCGCTATGCAACGCTTCGCTTGCGCCGTTCGGCGCGTGCGCGTGCTTCTGCCTTCGCTTTGTCACCTCCGGGCCGGCAAAATCGGTCAGAATCTGCGCTGTCCTCCGCACGCCTCCACACGCTTCCGTTTGCCCGCAAACCGCCCCATGGCTTCCTTGCCCAGCCCTTCCGACGACACCCGCGGCCACGACGGGCCGCTTGCCGTGTTCCTGATCTTCCTGCGGCTCGGCCTGACCTCGTTCGGCGGCCCGGTGGCCCACCTGGCGTATTTCCGCGAGGAACTGGTGCGCCGGCGCGGCTGGCTCAGCGAGGCGGCCTATGCCGACGTGGTCGCGCTGTGCCAGTGCCTGCCCGGACCGGCCAGCAGCCAGACCGGCATCGCACTGGGGCTGGCGCGCGCCGGCTATGGCGGCGCGCTGGCGGCATGGGTGGGCTTCACGCTGCCGTCGGCGCTGGCCATGATCGTGTTCGCGCTGGGGGTGACCCATTACGGCATGGCCGCGGCGCCGGGCGCGCTGCACGGGCTGAAGCTGGTGGCGGTGGCGGTGGTGGCGCAGGCGGTGTGGGGCATGGCGCGGACGCTGTGCGTCGGCCCGGTGCGCATCGCCATCATGCTGGTGGCGGCCGGCACCGTGCTGGCTTGGCCGGGGCCGTGGGCGCAGGTGGCACTGATGGCCGCCGCCGCGGTTGCCGGCATGGCCCTGTTGCGGCCGGCGCTGGGCGGTGCGCATGAACCGCTGCGCCTGCCGGTAACGCATCGCGGCGGCGTGCTGGCGCTGGCGCTGTTTGCCGCGCTGCTGGCCGGCCTGCCGCTGCTGGCGCAGTGGGCCGCCGACCCGGCCGTGCGCGTGTTCGATGCCTTTTACCGCGCCGGCGCGCTGGTGTTCGGCGGCGGGCATGTGGTGCTGCCGCTACTGGATGCGGCCGTGGTCGCGCCCGGCTGGGTCGGCAAGGAAGCCTTCCTGGCTGGCTACGGCGCGGCGCAGGCCATGCCGGGGCCGCTGTTTTCCTTCGCCGCGTTCCTCGGCGCGGCCATGCAGAACCCGCCCACGGGCCTGGCCGGCGGGCTGCTGTGCACGCTGGCCATCTTCCTGCCCGGCGCGCTGCTGGTGCTGGGCGCGCTGCCGTTCTGGGAAAGCCTGCGCCGCAACCAGCGCGCCCAGGCGGCGCTGGCCGGCATCAACGCCGGCGTGGTCGGGCTGCTGCTGGCGGCGCTGTGGCATCCGGTGTGGACCAGCGCGGTGCAGGGCCCGCTGGACATCGTGCTGGTGGCGCTGGCGCTGGTGGCGCTGATGCGCTGGAAGCTGCCGCCGTGGCTGGTGGTGTTGGTGGCGGCTGTGGCGGGATGGCTCATTCAAGCGTGATTCCCGCGCTCACGATCGTGCGCTCGACGCGAGCGCGTTCTTTGTCCACCAGCGACGAGAATGCGTCCGGTCCTGGCTTGGCCACACGGCCGCCGCGCTGTTCGAGGCTTGCCACGAAATGCGGATCGCGTGCGCTGCGTTCGACCGCCCTGGCCAGGGCGGCGACTACAGCCGGCGCAAGACCCGGCGGCCCTATCACACCGAGCCAGGACGAAGCGATGAAGTCCGGGTACGTTTCCGATAGCGTCGGTATGTCTGGAAACTGAGGCAGGCGGCTGGGGCCACCCGTTGCCAGAATCCGGATCTGACCTGCCTGCACTTGCTGCCCGACGGAACCGAGACTGTCGATCATGAAATCGACACGCCTCGCAATGAGGTCGTTGGTCGCCTGCGAACCTCCGCGATAGGGCACATGCACAGCCTTGATGCCGCCGAATACCTGCAACATCTCGGCAGCGATGTGCGAAGTTGTGCCGATGCCGGCCGAGGCATAGGTGAGCTTTCCCCCATTGGCCTTGCCCCAGGCTACCAGCTGCGGCACGCTTTTGAACCTGGAGTTTGCCGGCACCACAAAGACGAAGGGACCCTCATTGACGAGGCTGATGAGCGTGAACCTGGTTTCAGGGTCGAAGCCGATGGCTTTCTGGGTCAGGGGATTCACCACCAACTGCCCCGGTGTGGTCGCCATCAGCGTATAGCCGTCGGGGCGAGCCCGGGCAAGCTCGGCGCTGGCGATATTGCCGCCGGCGCCGGTGCGGTTGTCCACCACGACAGGCTGGCCCAGCTCTTTGCCCATTCCGGCGGCAATCTGCCGCGCCGTAATGTCGGTGATGCTGCCGGCGGCGAAGCCCACCATCAAACGGATCGGCCTGGATGGATAGGCCGGCTCTGCAGATGTCGCCGTAGCGCCGAGACTTGCCGCCGCAAGTAGCATGGTTGCGATGACCTTCACCTGTCGTCTCCTTCTGATATGAATTTCGCGGCGCCGGCTCGCGGGCAGGGACTTCCGCCAAGCTGGCTCACTTCGTCATTCGGAATGCCCCGGGTTCGACGTGCCTCGAGGCGATATGCGCCGTTGAACCATCAGATGGCCCGGCCGGCGCGTTCCCAGTGCGGTGCGCGCAGCTGGTTCTTGAAGACCTTGCCCATGCTGTCGCGGGGCAGGGCATCGTGGAACTCCACCAGCCGGGGCACCTTGTAGCCGGCGACGCGCTGGCGCAGCCAGTCGCGCACGTCGGTCTCGCTGATCGCGCTGCCAGGGGCCGGCACGACGGCGGCGGCGACGGCTTCACCAAACTCGGCATCGGGTATGCCGAACACGGCGCAGTCAGCAACCAGCGGGTTTGCCACCAGAGCATGTTCGATCTCGGCCGGGTAGATGTTCACGCCGCCGGAGATCACCATGTCGCGCTTGCGGTCCGTGATGTACAGATAGCCGTCGGCATCCAGGCAGCCGACATCGCCGTTTGTGATATAGCCGTCCCGCTCGATGGCGCGCCGCTGCGCGTCGTTGTTGCGATAGGTGAACGGCAGGGCGTTGTCCCCGGTGTTCACGTAGATCTCGCCCACTTCGCCCGCGGGCAACGCCTTGCCTTCTGCGTCAAGAATGCGGATCGAGGTGCCGGGGAACGGACGGCCTGCCGTGCCGGGGCGCGCCAGCCACTCCGCCGAGGTGGCGAACGTCACCAGGCCGGCTTCGGTCGAGCCGTAGGTTTCATTCACGATGGGCCCCCACCATTCGATCATGGCGCGACGGACTTCGGGCGCGCAGGGAGAGCCGCCGTGGGTCACATTCTCAAGCGAAGACGTGTCGTAGCGCCGGCGGACGGCTTCAGGAAGCTTCAGTAGCCGCACCAGCATGATCGGCACCAGCGACAGATGGGTGATCCGGTATTGCTCGATGGTCTGCAACAACTGCTCGGGGTCAAAGCGCGGCAGCACCACGATTTGCGCAGCGAACTCCAGCGCCATGCGCGCCGCCGAGTTGGGGCCGGCATGGTACAGCGGCCCGACGATGGCGCAATGCATTCCCGGTCGCGCCTGGCTTGCCATGGCGCGCACGCGCAGCGAGCCGTCATGCTGGCGTGGCGCGCCAGGCAGGCGCATGACGCCTTTGGGTCGTCCGGTGGTGCCCGATGTATAGAGCATGCTGCCCACCGAGCGCACACGAGCCGCGGTTGAAGGTGGGAAGCTGTCGCGCCATGCGGGCCAGGCGCGGGCACCTTCGGGCAACTCGAGCGCGGTCTCCGCAAGCCCATAGGCATCCACGATCTCGGCCGGGGTCGGCACGACCAGCACCTGCACCCCTTCCGGAACAGTACTCGCTATGCCGGCAAGGAGGTCGGCATGGACGACCAGAACCTTGGCCTCGCAATCTCGCAGGATATAGCCGGCTTCCTCCGCATTGAAATGCCAGTTGATGGCCACAAGGTGCACCCCCAGGCGGTCGAGCGCCAGCATGGCTTCGAGGTAGGGCACGTCGTTGCGCAGCAAGACAGCGACCGCGTCGCCTGGCTGAAGGCCGAGTTCGGCAAAGCCTGTAGCGGCCCGGTCGGCGTCCTGCCGCAGCGCCTGAGCGCTGATCCGGCGGTTGCCGAATTGAATGGCAAGGTCTGGGTTCATGCGGTGGTCTCCCGTGTTCGCGAAGCAAAGACAGCGCCGGCACCATGAGCCGGCACCGGCCCGGACATCGACGCAAGCCGGCTGGCGGCCTGCATTGCCTGCGTCATCAGGCGCGTCACAATGCTTGCCGCCGGTTCAATCGCGTCGGCAAAGCCGATGGCTGGGCCCATCGACAGCAGGCCGGTGTTCCAGTCACCTTGCCGATAGCAGTAATCGCGGCCGAGCCGGCCAGTTGCCAGCGCTCCGAACTCGGCGTACTGGCGTGCGCCCTGTTGTTCAAGGCGCTCGATGTCGCGCACGGTGGCGTTATCCAGCACGCGCCACGGGTTGCCGGAGGCACGCATCGCCAGCGTTGAAGCCTCGGCAGGCTGCCGGACCAGATGGCGCTTGTAGTTCTCATGCGCCCAGATTTCCTCCGATACCAGAAAGCGCGTGCCCATGACCACGGCGTCGGCGCCAAGCGCCAGCGCGGCGGCGATCTGGCGGCCGTCACCGATGCCGCCTCCGAGCGCCAGGGGAACCGTCAGCCGTTGCAGCGCCAAGGCGCCGCAGACGAAGGCGGAAAGCTCGTTGGTACCGGGATGCCCGCCGGCCTCGGCACCCACCAGTGCCACGGCGTCGGCGCCAGCGTGCTCCGCCTTCAGTGCGTGCTCGACGAACGCCGACTTGTGGATGGCCTTGGCTCCGCCGGCATGGATTCGTTCGATCAGGCGTCCGGGAGACGGACCGACGGTTTCGAAGCATCGGACACCATGCTCGAGCGCCATGTCGATCCAGGCGGGAACCATCGCATTCTCGGCGGCGCGACGGGATTGCGTGATGTTGACGCCGAACGGGCGTCCGCCGGCCATGCGGCTGCAATCTCGCAGTGCTGCGCGATAGGCGTCGGGACCATCGAACGAGCGAGGCGTGATAAAGGCCATGGCTCCCGCCCTGGCCAGTGCCGCCACGTAGCGGGCATCGGACAGCCACATCAAGCCGCCCGCGAGGATCGGGTGGTCGATGCCCAGCAGTTCGGTGATGCGGGTGCGCAATGGCGGTGCCGCGCGCGTAGCGTCTTGATGGCGAAACATGGCTCCTCGCGGCTTCAGATCATTACCAGGCCGCCGCTGATGCCGATGCTCTGTCCCGTGATGTAGGCGGCACGGTCAGAGGCGAGCAGGCAGACCATGCCGGATACATCCTCGGGGCGGGCCAGGCGTTGCAGGCCGCGGGCGATCGGATAGGCCTTGAGCATCTTGCCAAGGCGCTCATTGGTTTCGGGCGTGGCCGACGGATGAAGGGCGCCTTCAGCGATGCCTTCGTGGGATATGGCGCCCAGGGCGATGACGTTGACATTGATGCAGTCGCGGCCGTGCTCCTGCGCGATGGCCTTGGCGAAGCCCAGCATCGCCGCCTTGGCGCCGGAATACACCGCCAGGCGGGCTTCACCCGCGCGGCCTGCTTCCGACATGATGTTGATGATCTTGCCGTGGCGCCGCGTCTTCATGCCCGGCAGCACGGCCCTGCAGCAATGCATCATGCCGAAGACGTTGAGATGGATGACGCGCTCCCATTCCTGCGTGGTGGTGTCGAGGAAGAGGGGGGCGGCGCCGCCTTTCTCGCGGCGCTCCACCGGCACCCCGGCGTTGTTGACCAGGATGTCGATTTCACCGAGCGCTTCGCGCGAGGCAGCAATCGCGGTATCGATCTCGGCTTCGGATGTGATGTCCGCAACGGCGGCGAAAGCCCTGCCGCCGGCGGCCTCGATCTCGGCGACCACGGCATTGGCCCGCTTGGCAAACAGATCATTCACGGCCACCTTGACGCCCTCCGCGGCCAGGTCCAGGCAAATGCGCCGGCCCACGCCTTGCCCTGCGCCGGTGACGAAGGCAACTTTGTCTTTCAGGTTCAGATCCATGAAATTCCTCCTGTTGATTCAGTGGTGCGCGTGTCGATGCCGGTCAAGGTTCACAGCCCGCGGAATACGGGCGTGCGCTTCTCCACGAAAGCGCGCATGCCTTCCTTACGGTCCTCGCTGGAGACCACGAGCGCCGCGGCGTAGCGTTCGTATTCCAGGCCGGCATCCATGCCGACCTGCAGGCCGAGATCGATCGCATGCTTGGCATAGCGCAGTGCCAGCGGTGCGTTGGCCGCCATCCGCCCGGCCATGGCCAATGCTGTTGGCAGAAGCTGCGCTGCAGCGACCACTTGATTGACCAGTCCGATCGAGAGCGCGCGTTCAGCATCGATGTGGTCACCGGTGAGCATCAGTTCTTTTGCGATGCCTGGCCCGACCAGACGCGGCAGACGTTGCGTGCCGCCGGCGGCGGGCAGCACGCCGATCCGGGCTTCGGGCAGGCCAAGCCTGGCGCCGCGGGCCGCGATACGCACGTCACAGCAAAGCGCAATCTCCAGGCCGCCGCCCAGCGCCACACCATTGATCGCGGCGATGACGGGCTTCTCGAACTGCTCGATGGCGCGGAACAGGTCGTGGGTGGCCTTCTGCTCGAGGTGGTACTGCGCCTGTGGCACGACCCGCCCGGCGCGCTCCTTGATGTCGGCACCCGCGCAGAAAGCCCTGTCCCCGGCGCCAGTGATCACCACGCAGCGGACCGCGTCGTCGCTGCGCGCCCGCTCGAACAACGCATGCGACAGGTCGGCCTTCATGCTGCCGCCGATTGCGTTCATGCGCTCGGGGCGATTCAGCCGGATCAGCGCTACGCCATCGACAAGTTCGTAGAGTACGGTTGAGTAGTCCATGTGAGTTCGGAGATCAGGTATTTGCCTTACTGGCGGGCGAGAACGTGCGCGACCGCTACGGATCCGAGGCCGATCATGTGCGCCAGGCCAAGCCGGGCGCCCTGATGCTGGCGGCCTTGCGCTTCGCCACGTAGCTGGCGGGTGATTTCCGCCACTTGTCCGACTCCCGTCGGGCCCAGCGGATGACCCATGCCGATCAGGCCGCCCGACGGATTGATTGCGCATTCGCCCCCGACCCCCGACGCGCCACGCGCCAGGAAGGCAGCGCTTTCGCCGGGAGCGCAGACCCCGATGGCCTCGCTGTACAGCAGTTCTTCAATGGTGAAGGCGTCATGCAACTCGACGATGTCGAGCTCGCTGGCACCGACACCTGCCTGAGCGAGCGCTTCGGCCGAAGACTTGCGTACCAGCTCGACCAGCGCCGGTGCGTCTTGTGCCAGCTCCTCGCTGCTGGCCACGGACGAGAGGACTCGCACGGCGCGAGAGCGCGCCAGGCCCAGGCGCCGGATGGCTTCATCCGAGACCACGATGACGGCCGCGGCACCTTCGCCGCGCGGACAGCACTGCATCGCGGTCAGGTCGCCGGCAATTTTCGGCGAACTCAATACCTGCTCTATCGTGCGTGGTTTGCGGAACTGCGCATTGGGATTGCGGGACGCGTTGCCATGGTTCTTGACTGCTACCGCGGCGAGGTCTTGCTGCTTCAGGCCTCGTTCGCGCATGCAGCGGCGTGCCAGCAGGGCAAATTTCACCAGCGGAACATTGGCGCTGGGACTCAGGGGCGGCAGGCCATCTTTCAGCACCGCGCGCCGGCCGTCGCCAAATTTGTCCACGCCTGCCGCCAGCACGACATCGCGTTCTCCGCTGGCAACCTGGAGGCAGGCCAGTCTGAAGGCCGTCGAGCCGGATGCCGAAGCGTTTTCGACCTGCGCCACTTCCAGCCCCGTCGAGCCAAGGTGGCGCAGCATCACGCGGCCGGCTGCCATGCCCAATGCAGCGGTGCCGACGAAAGCGCTCTGCACTTGAGGCCAGGCAAGTCCGGCATCTCGCAGCGCCTCGCGGACAGCGGCAAGGCCAAGCTGGAGATACGGTGTCTCGCTGGGAAACTGGTAGGGATGCAGGCCAATGCCAATGACATAGACCGCGCGCTGCTTAAGCAGTGAGCCGTTCATGCTGGGTCTCCCTGAGACGGGGCCGCTTTTTCCGGCATGGGATGGAACACCCAGCTGCCTCCGTCCGCGTCTTCGCACCAGGTCGGCACCAGCCACGTGCCGGGAGGTACTGCGGCTTCGCTCTCGGCTTCGATCCGGACTTCCTCGACAAGACGCGGGCACAGCTCGATTTCGCCGATGATAGCGGGCACGCTCAGGCCGGGCGCCAGGGCTGCGTGGACCGTGATGACGTTGAGTAGTTGCACAGGTCGGTTGCAATCCACTGTAGTGAGTGCTTCGGGGACTGCGCCGCAATGACCGCACCCGGGCACGCTTGCCGGAAAGCTATAGCCGCTGCACTCGCTGCAATACGCGGCCTGCAGGATGCGGGTTCCGTTTTCTGCGATGGAGCGTGGTTGCACCGGTGTTTCCTCCAACTTTCGAATCGAATGGACGAACGCTGCCCCACCGGGCGTTGCAACGTCCGTGTGGGGGGGCGGAATCAAAAAACCGGGGGCTAGGCTTGTTGTGGCGGCACGCGCAGCCGGGCGCTCAGGCTGTTCTTCAGCGCCTGGATAGCGACCGCGACATTGCTGGTCGTCGGACTCAGCATGGATTGCGTGCGCAGACCGCGTACGGTGGCGATCAGCAACTGCGCTTCATTTGCTGCGTTGATGTCAGGGCGAATCTCGCCGGCTCGCTGACCGGCTTCGATGTGCCGCGTCATGGCGCGGTGCCAGCGTGCACTGATGGCTGCGAACGTCGGTCGGATATGGGGCGCCGGCCCGATGGATTCGAGCATCAGCACAAAGAAGGCGCGGGAATTGACGGACGGGTTGTCCATTCCTTCCAGATAGCAGTCAATTTCGCAAAAGATGGCATCCAGACCCCTCAGCCCACGCGTGCGCGCCAGCAAGCGCTCGCGGTGGGTGTCTGCAATGTGCTTGATGAGCTCTTCGAGCAGACGGTCCTTGGTACCAAAGCGGTGCTGCACCAGGCCGCGGCTATAGCCAGCTTCAATGCCTGTAGCCTCGAGTGTCGTATGGGTGTAGCCACGCTCGGCAACCAGGCGGGTTGCGGCTTCCAGGAGGCGGCGATCAGACTCCGCAACGCGTTCGGCCTGTGTTCGACGCGGGCGCTTTGTCTGAGCGCCCGAGTTGGCGGCCTCGTCCGGATCCAAAGGGGTGGCGGCTAGTTTGGTCATCATGCAACGCATTCTATTTACAAGCGGTACGTACCGCAAGTTAACGCGCATAGGGGTAAACCAAGATACTTGCGGGTTGTACCGTAAATATCTTGCGGCTGAGTTCGGGGCTTCTGTTCGCCGCCATAGCGGCGCAGGCCGCTCAATCAACAACAACAACAACTGTCAGGAGACAATAAAGTCATTACCGAAACCGCCCGAAAACCCTTTTCCCACCGTCGTGTCACCGGGCTTCCGGCAAGTAAAGTCGTTACTGCCGAATAAGGCACATGTTTTGTTGCTATACAAAGCATGACTCAAAATACGAGTACCTCGACCCTCACGAGCTAGCGTCGCTCCTAAGCGTCACACCCTCGACCATCCGTCGTCGTGCGCTGCTTGCCCCTTGGACTTTGCCCCCAATCGCTCATTTGGGACCATGTTTCCCGTTGCGATGGCGACGGTCGGACGTCCTGCGGTGGCTTATGGAACCAAGGCCTTAGCCATCTGCGGCAGCAAACATTGCGGGCAATGCTGATTTCGCGCTCCTGCGCCGGCGAAGTCCTCAAACCTCTTTTCCTTGCACCAGTCGACGGCAACAGTTCTAGCAGTTTTTGACGACGCCATTCATGAGTGCTCTATCATTCGCTTGGTAGAGTGCAATCCAACGTGATTGCGCGCCAACCGGTGCGAGGTTAATGATTGTATGGACTCAGGAACATCCGCCAATCCCGATGCCCTGCTCGACTTGCAGCGCACCGTGCAGCGCAAGCTCGGACGCTGCCTGCTTCGTCTCCAGCAGTACGAAATTCTTCTCAAATCGCTCGTCGCCAACCACGACATTGCCGGGCCACCTGCCCGGTTGGAGGCCATCCGTGAGGCGCAGGTGGCGAGTGTGCGGAAACAGACCCTGGGTACTCTGGTGGGCATGCTTACTGACGGCTATCTCACGCCAAGCCAGGCCGAGGATGCAGCTTGCGAAGACGAGTCAGGCGATGGCGGCCTTTGGGTCCGATTCCGTTCTCAGATTGAGTTGGAGCCGGAACGCTATGAGTCCATGAAGACGGCGCTAAAGGAACTGGTGGACCTGCGCAATGAGCTAGTCCATCACTTCCTGCAACGATTCAACATCTGGGAAGTAGATGATTGCACCGCAGCCGACGCTCACCTCGATGCAAGTTTCGAGACCATCGATGGCCACTTCCTCACCCTTCGTGGTTGGGCGAAGTCCATGCAGGAAATATGGGCGCAGACGGCGTCGTTCACAGCGACTACGGCCTTTAAGGACTTCCTAGTGAATGGTATCTGGCCGGATGGGTCAGTGGATTGGCCAACAAGCAGGGCCGTCTCCTGTCTCCGAGAAGGGGAGTCCAGATTCGCCACCAATGGTTGGACGAAGCTCAATGCCGCCACGGCATGGATACGCGAGCAGCATCCGGACCAGCAGCCGGTACGGTATGGCTGTAGTAGCTGGCGGCAGGTTATCCACGAATCGCGTCAGTTCGAGATTCGCAAGCAGGTGGATAAGGACAGCGGCTGCAATGAGGTCTGGTATCGCAGTCGGCTAGCAGAAACAGCGGTATAAGAGGGCAAAGAGCGGCCTTCACGAGCCAGCAGTCCGAACAAATGCCGACAAGCTGGAAATCGCGTAAGCAATAAACTATCACTCGATGCTCCTTGCGTTTGGGCTCAGCACCGCGTTGACGAAACTATTTGCTTACCCCCGCAACATGGTCTGTTCATACCCAATCGAAGCCGCGTAAGATTCGTGTCGTGTGTTCTTCACGCTAACGGCCTTCGCTCGATTCCAACTCCGGTGGTGGCAATTCCATGCCCATGCCCTTGCCTCCCGTTCAGTAGAAGCCCGGTTCACCGGTCGATGGTGCGGCAGGCTTGCCGGACGAGGCAGGGGCCGGGACCGGCGGCCAATCATCTGACCGGCTTGCAGCAATCCACTCGGATTGGACAGCGTGCGAGCACAATAATCCCCGGCGTTGACGGCGATGGCAAAAGTACCCGTGCGCGATGCACGGGAGGCTCGACCCTAGTTGCTGGGCACCCCACCCGATGCGCGAAATTTATTAACAAGCAACCGGCTACTAGAACAGAGCACACCGACAATGCATTTGCCTTGCTTCGTACACCTCAGCAGCGCCCAGTTGGCCGACCTCATCCACGATGCCAGACGGCACGTTGTCTACTCGGCGCCAGGACTGCAGCAATCGCTAGCTGCTGCGCTGGTGAACGCGCGCCGAAAGCTGGGGCGCGACGCGGTGCGGGTCGTACTTGATGTCGTCGATACAACGGCGCGCATGGGCTACGGCGAATTCGATGCCGTGGAGTTGCTTCAGGAAGGGAATGTCGACATCCGGAACGAGCCCGGTCTGCGGACCTGCGTGCTCGTCTGCGACGATACCGGCTTTGCCTTCTTCACGCCGCCCATGCTCGTCGAAACGCAGGACGACAAGCATGTCGGCCCCAACGCCATTGCGCTGCTTCCCGCGCAGACCACGGCGATAGCGGCCTCATTTTTCCCGACTCCTTCATTGCCGGACCAACCGGCACCACCGCCCGAAATCGGCAGAAAGCCGGTTTCAGCGGAGCAGATGCAGCAGGTCAAGGCATCGCTCGAAGCGAATCCGCCGCAAAGATTCGACCTGGCGCGTAAGGTCAATGTCTTCAACGCGTTCATCGAGTTTGTCGAGCTGCGATTGACTGGACTGCATATCGCCCACCATACCGTCAAATTGCCGAAGGACCTCGTTCTGGCAACGAAGGATGACGCCACGACCAAGCGTCTTCTCACCACGTTCAAGCTCGTCAGCGACCAAAGCAAGGTTGCCAAAGAGGCCGGTGAAATCGACCGGCGTGTGCGCTCACTCAGGGACAAGTACACCCGTTCGCTGGGGGACGGCCTGGGCAGCGTGATGCTGCGCTCCAAGCGCGAGGCTTTTGCCGCTGACGTGGAGGCCATAAGGGCGGCCATCACGAAATTCCAACAGCAAGTCCATGAACGACTCGAGAAAGAACTTGTCGATTCACGCAAGAAGCTGGTCGACGGATTGCTGCCGGCAGTCAGGAAGTCGCCTCCCGAAGCACTGACCGCACAGCTCACCAACAAGCCTACCGTGGATGTCCTGAAGCGGTACATTGATGACGAGTTGGGCCGGGTCTTTCCGTCGGCCAATTCGCTGGTCAGCGATATGCGGCTCGATTGGGTGCCAAAGGGAGTGACTTATGAGACCCTGAACAACCCGGTCTTCCAAGAGCGCGTCAGAGCGGCGTTTCCGTATGAGGATTGGGACAAGCCCTTCCGCGAGTTCGAGGCTGCGCCTGTGCAATCGGTCCAAGCCACGTTGCTATTTGACGCACAGTAGAGCCGAACGCCTGCGGGGTACCGAGGCTGGGGCCGAACCCCGCGTTTGCACGGCTGAGGTGGTCCGGATGGAAGGCAAAGCCTCTAGCGCATATTAAGGTGAGTGGACTCACCGATTCGCGTCGTGCCAAGAACCGTGGCAGCGGTCTGGTAAAGGGCCCCTCGCGGGCGAGACCACTACTGCTAGGGGAAACAGGGGAATTCAATTTTGACGATGGTTCCCTACCGTTGGCCTATTTACGGTGATGATGATTCCGGCTTTATAACCCGTTCCATAATACGACCCCGGAAAGGTCCATAACGACACCCGGAAAGCAAGCTGTACCACCTAGCTATTTTTCGCGCGTCGAGCTGCCAGCAACTCCACCAATTTTCGCAATCTGCCGAGAACAATCCCGTATTGTGAAAAGTCACTCTGCTTGTGCGGTTGCAGCGACCATCATGCCCTCCAAGGACAAGCCAATAACGCGAAATATGAACGGCAGCGATTGGTGCCAGGAATCGAAAGAGACGAAGTTGGCGCGGCGGTCTCCCACCGCGCCAAATGTGTGACCAGGACGCTCAAACACGCGATAGAGCCTACTGCGAAATCGTCACAGTGTGTAATCGGAAATAAGTGACTGTACCGACGGTGTTGCTGCTGGTACCCAGTGGAATTTGTCCGAAGATTTGACTTACTGCGTAGAGTGACGGATTGGCAAAGCTAAACTGCGAATCCTCTTGCAGGTGCGTGGTCACGGAAGAATTTCCGCTGGGCGTGGTGTCATGGATTCCGGCCCGATGTGAAATTATGCCGCCGAATTGGGTTAGCGTCAGCTGGAAAGTTAGGTTGTCCGTTATGTTTGTTGACGCATCGGTTAGCGGGATTGTGCCTGATGCAGTGATACTTCGCGGTGGCTGCGCAGGACCGCCCTTTACTGCCGAGAACTGAAATGCCTGAGTATTACCGAACGCAAATGTGCTCGCATTTGTGCAACTGTTAAAGGACCTGAGTGCGGCGTTTGCGGAGGGAGTTGGAGCATTGTTGCCGGAGGCATTTACACTAGGTCTACCATCTTCGGCAACGCCAATCGTCAACATTACTGTTGTGCAGCTGTCAATGGCAACAGCTCCTTGGTAAACACCCGCCATTCCAGCTGACGTAAACGTTCTATCTGGGTCCGCATGGGCGGAGATGGAGGCGAAGCCCAAAAGGCCGGTCATTACCCACATTCGGCCGATATTCCTCAGTACGGGGCTATTTTTAACAACAGTCTCTTTAACTATTCCTAGAACGCGAAGCATGGCTTTCTCCATCAAAACTTGTTAGTCACGGAGCAGGTCGCACGATTATTTGGAAATCGTCACCTCGTGGCTCTTCAAATACGCGACTGATGCAAAGGTATTTCCCCCGCTTGCTGGAATTTGACCAAATATTTGGCTGACCGCAGAAACTGAAGCGTTAGCAAAGCTGGCTTGAAAATCTGCACGAAGATGTGTTGTCACGGACGAGGTTCCGTTAGTAACAGTGTCGTGCGAATGAGCTTGCTGTGAAAATACTCCGCCGAATTGAGTTAGCGTCAAGTGGAAATTCAAGCTATCAGCTGCGTTTGAAAATAAATCGGTCAGCGGGATAGTACCTGATGCGGAGACTGTCTTTGGAGGTTGTCCCGGATTCCCTCTGGTTGCAGAAAATTGAATAGCAGTTGTGTCGCCAATGGCAAGGAAGGAAGTGTCGGTGCAACTGTTGAAGCCTGAGAGCAATGCACTGGCAAATGGGCTAGGTCCATTGTTGCTCGATGCATTGACACTGGGGCCGCCGTCTTCGCTGACATTAATTGTCAGATTTACTGACGTGCAGGCGTCGAGAGCGACCGAGGTCTGATAGATTCCGGCAATCCCAGCCATCGAAGTGCCGGCATTGGCGCAAATAGGGATTAAGCAAAGTGTGCTAGCGATAGCCAGCGTTGTTTCTTTGATTCCTAACCTAGTGTGAGCGATGCCCTCTATGCTTTTTCTTGATTTTGAGATGGCGAGCATGGCGTTCTCCTTTCCAATACTTAGCCCCCGGCTTCTGTTGAACTACGACGCTGCAACGTGCAACCATGGTTTCCGCCTCTGGTAGAACGTTAGAAATGCGGCTCGGTCGATGGGCCGTCTCCCGCGGTGGCGATTACCGCAAGGTTCACGCCAACCGTGGTTAGCTCCATGATTATTAAGGGTATTTGTCGATTTACACAAATTTGAAATAATCCTTCTGCGATGGAGATGTAACAGTTCTGATAATTCGTAGCATTACTGGCTGTTTCTCAGCTGCCGCCGAGTCAAAGCTTGTGAGGACAGCCAGACGTCACATGTGCAGCGAAGAATGTGCCGCGTGGGATGTCGGGGCACAGACGACCATCGCCGCCTTGGTCGAAAAGCCTGGAATCTTTCCGGTCCGAACGCGTTCTGGCTGCGGAGTTGCTCGTTTGCACCTCGGATGTGATGTGATTCCGTGCCCGGAAGATAAGGCGCCTTTGCCTGGCTAGCGCAGAACGTACAAACCGACACGATGGACTTGACCGCAATCAGTTTCGATGGACTGCCAGTGGGTCTCGATGCGGTGGTCCTGCTGGAGGAGGTCAAACTTGCTGGCAGGTGGGCAGTAGATGGCTAGGGGCTGCCGGCATTCATACGTGGAAACCGAACCCAATTCCTCCAGAGCCAAGGCCATCCTTGCCGACTGACTCGCGTTAAGGGTCTCTTGCAGATGAGCCGGGTCCCCTCTCTTGGTCGGGATGCATATTCAACCGTGCTGTTGTTTGCAAGCACTTGCGTTGCCAGACGGGAGTGTGGTTGCGGCGAGGCCTAGGTTCTGGCTTCATAATGGCGGTTTCGCTCGAAATGCTCCCGAAACGCCTCAATGCTGGACGATATCAAGAAAACACTCTGGGCTGCCGCTGACAAGCTGCGGGCCAACATGGACGCCGCTGAATACAAGCATCTCGTCCTCGGCCTCATCTTCCTCAAATATGTCTCTGACACATTCGCTGCCCGCCGCGCCGAGCTGACACGCCGATTCGCCGACGAAAACGACGAGTATTTCCTGCACGAATGCGACGAGGAGATGCTCACTGGGGAGCTGGAAGACCGGGACTACTACAAGGAAGTCAATGTTTTCTGGGTCCCCGAGTCTGCCCGCTGGGAGAATCTCCGCAGCGCTGCCAAGCAGACCGACATTGGCAAGCGCGTAGATGAGGCCCTTGCCGAAATCGAGGGGGAGAACCCGAAGCTCAAGGGCATCCTAGACAAGCGCTATGCACGGGCACAGCTGCCCGACGGCAAGCTGGGGGAACTGGTTGACCTGATATCGACCATCGGTTTCGGTTCGGACGCTAGCCAGGCTCGCGATGTTCTTGGCCAGGTCTATGAGTACTTCCTTGGTCAGTTTGCTAGCGCGGAAGGTAAAAAAGGCGGCCAGTTCTACACGCCGGCCTCGATTGTCAAGACGCTCGTGGCCGTCTTGGCGCCCCACCATGGCAAGGTCTACGACCCCTGTTGCGGTTCCGGTGGCATGTTTGTCCAATCGGAGAAGTTCATCGAGGCTCATGGCGGTAAGCTGGGGGATGTGTCCATCTACGGGCAGGAGTCCAATCCCACCACTTGGCGACTGGCGGCCATGAACTTGGCCATCCGGGGCATTGACTACAACCTGGGTCGAGAACCTGCGGACACGTTTGTGCGCGACCAGCATCCGGACTTGCGCGCCGACTTCGTCCTAGCCAATCCACCTTTCAATGTCAGCGACTGGTGGCACGGCAGCCTGGAGGGCGACCCCCGTTGGGTCTACGGCACCCCCCCCCAGGGCAATGCGAACTATGCCTGGCTACAGCACATGCTGTATCACCTGAAGTCCAATGGCCGGGCGGGCATTGTGCTGGCAAACGGTTCCATGAGTTCAAGCCAGAACAGCGAAGGTGATATTCGCCGCGCGATGGTGGACGCCGATGCGGTGGAAGTCATGGTGGCCCTTCCGGGGCAGCTCTTCTTCAACACCCAGATTCCAGCCTGCCTGTGGTTCCTGGCAAAGCAGAAAATCACCCGAACGGGTGAAGTGCTGTTCATCGATGCGCGCAAGCTTGGAACCATGATTAGCCGGGTTCAGGCTGAATTGACCGATGACACCATCGATAGGATTGCCAACACCGTCGCCGCTTGGCGGGGCGAGGTTGGCGAGGGCGTCGGCGAGTACGAGGACATTCCCGGCTATTGCCGTAGCGTGAACCTCGCAGAGATTGCCGAGCACGGGCATGTGTTGACCCCAGGGCGCTATGTGGGCGCCGAGGAGGTCGAGGAAGACGATGAGGCTTTTGCAGAGAAGATGCAGAAGCTCACTGAGAAATTGGGTGAGCAGATGGCAAAGGGTGCAGAACTGGACCAGTTGATTCGGCTGAAGTTGGGAGGGCTGGGCTATGAGTTCTGAGTGGCGCGCCTGTACCCTCGGCAAATTTGTGCGTCTTCAACGGGGGCACGACCTGACGGCGTCCGAGCAGCAGCCCGGCAACGTGCCAATCATGGGGTCCGCAGGTCCGAACGGAACACACAATGTAGCGCTTGCAAAGGGCCCCGGCGTTGTCGTGGGTCGTAGTGGAGCCTCCGCAGGACGTGTCCACTTTTGTGAGGTCGATTACTGGCCTCACAACACATGTCTCTATGTGACTGATTTCTTGGGGAACAACCCGAGATTCGCGTACTATCTGTTGCAGACCCTTGACCTAGCCGCCTTCAACTCCGGTAGCGCGCAGCCGTCCTTGAATCGCAATTTCCTCTATACGATTCCTATTCGGGTCGCGGAACGAGGCGAGCAGGACGCTATCGTTGCTCTCCTTCAGTCTTTCGACGACCGTATAACTCTCCTGCGCGAAACCAACGCCACGCTCGAAGCAATTGCTCAAGCTCTCTTTAAGTCCTGGTTCGTCGACTTTGACCCGGTCCACGCCAAACGAAACGGTTTGGCTTTAGACGGTGTGGATGAAGCCGCCGCCGAAATGTTTCCGGATAGCTTCGAGGATTCACCCTTGGGGGAGATTCCAGCGGGATGGCAGATAACTCGAATCGAAGATATTGCGGAAAAAGTTGGAATGGGCCCATTTGGCTCCAACATAAAGGTTTCTACGTTTGTCCCTAATGGCGTTCCGGTGTTAAGTGGAAAGCATCTGCAGGAAACGTTGTTGGAAGACCATGCCGCCAACTGCATTACTGAAGCTCATGCAGAACGGCTCAAGAACTCATCCGTGTATTCAGGGGATGTAGTTATCACACACCGGGGTACGCTTGGTCAGGTTTCTCTTATCCCCCAAAACTCTAAGCACCCGTCATACATGACGTCACAGAGTCAGTTTTTTCTTCGGTGCGATAAAAATAGGATGACGCCCGAATGGATTACCTATTTCCTACGAAGCGCGACTGGGCAGCACTTATTACTGGCTAATGCCTCGCAGGTTGGTGTTCCGTCCATTGCGAAACCTGTGAGCTATCTACGTTCTATTAAGTTTGTTTTGCCCCCGCTAAAAATCCTACGTCGATTCTCTGATGTCACGGCCTCACTGCATGATACAGTCGTAATCAACAGAAATCGGATAGAGACTCTAAGTTCCATCCGCGACCGTCTTCTTCCGCGCCTGATATCCGGCCAACTCCGCCTCGTCGAGGCCGAAGAAGTCATCGCAGCCTGAATCCACGATGACAGAAGACCAACTGGAACAGGAAACGCTCGGCTGGCTCTCCGAAGTCGGCTATGACTGCCTCTTCGGACCTGACCTCGCTCCCGACGGAGCCAACGTTGAGCGTACCGACTACCGTCAAGTCCTGTTGGTCGAACGTCTGCGCGGCGCCATTGGTCGCCTGAATCCGAGCATCCCACTGGCCGCCCGGGAAGATGCTCTCCGTCACGTCCGAGACCTTGGTATCCCGGTCCAACTTTCAGCCAACCGGCGCTTTCATCAATTGCTGCTCGGTGGTGTGTCGGTCGAATACCAAAAGGACGGCGAAACCCGAGGCGATTTCGTCCGCCTCATCGACTGGGCCAACCCGTCGGCCAACGAGTGGTTGGCAATAAATCAATACCGCATCCAGGGGCCGCATCACCCTAGGCGGCCTGACATAATCCTGTTCGTCAATGGCCTGCCGCTGGTACTGCTTGAGCTCAAGAATCCTGCCGACGAGAACGCCGATATCTGGAAGGCATACGACCAGATTCAGACTTACAAGGAGCAGATTCCCGACGTTTTCCAGTACAACGAAATCCTGGTCATCAGCGACGGCTCGCAAGCGCGCATGGGCTCGCTCTCGGCCAACGGCGAGCGCTACATGCAGTGGCGGACGGTCGATGGCCTCACTCTTGACCCGCTCGGCCAGTTCAATGAGCTGGAGACCCTCGTCCGGGGCGTGCTGGCGCCGGCCTATCTGCTGGACTACCTGCGCTTCTTCGTGCTGTTCGAGGACGACGGTACCCTGGTAAAAAAAATCGCCGGCTATCACCAGTTCCACGCCGTTCGCGCCGCCATACAGCAAGTAGTGTCGGCTTCCCTGCCCGGCGGTAGCCACAAAGGCGGGGTAGTCTGGCACACGCAGGGCAGTGGCAAAAGCATCACCATGACGTGCTTTGCCGCACGCGTGATGCAAGAAGCGGCGATGGAGAACCCAACCATCGTTGTCATCACTGACCGTAACGACCTCGACGGGCAACTGTTTGGCGTGTTTTCTCTGGCGCAGGATTTGTTACGCGAGCAACCTGTCCAGGCTTCAACACGGCAGGACTTGCGCGCAAAGCTGGCGAATCGGCCTTCGGGCGGCATCGTATTCGCGACCATCCAGAAGTTCATGCCAGGAGAAGATGAAGATATCTTCCCCATGCTGTCGGACAGGCGCAACGTCGTGGTCATCGCCGACGAAGCCCACCGGACGCAGTACGGTTTCGAAGCACAACTGAAAGGCAAGCCCGGGCAGGAGAAATATCAGGTCGGCTATGCACAGCATCTGCGTGATGCACTACCCAATGCCACCTTCGTGGCCTTCACTGGCACGCCGGTATCGAGCGAGGACCGTGATACGCGCGCCGTGTTCGGAGACTACATCCACGTCTACGACATGCAGCAGGCCAAGGAGGATGGCGCCACGGTTGCCATCTACTTCGAGTCCCGCTTGGCCAAGCTGTCGCTCAAGGCTGAGGAACTACCTCAGATAGACGAGGAAGTGGACGAACTCGCCGAGGATGAAGAAGAAAGTCAGCAGGCGAAACTGAAGAGCCGCTGGGCCGCCCTGGAAAAGGTGGTGGGCGCGGAGCCTCGGGTAGCGGCCGTCGCGGCCGATTTGGTGGCTCACTTCGAGGAACGGAACAATGCGCAGAGCGGTAAGGCCATGGTGGTTGCCATGAGCCGCGAGATTTGCGTTCATCTCTACAACGAAATCATCAAGCTGCGCCCCGACTGGCATGACCCCGACCCGGAGAAAGGTGCCATCAAAATCGTGATGACGGGTTCAGCTAGCGACAAGGCGCTGCTACGGCCCCACATTTACAGCGGCCAGGTCAAGAAACGCTTGGAAAAACGCTTCAAGGACCCTGTCGACCCGTTGCGCATCGTCATCGTGCGCGACATGTGGCTAACGGGCTTCGATGCGCCATGCGTCCACACCCTGTACGTGGACAAGCCCATGAAGGGCCACAATTTGATGCAGGCCATTGCGCGCGTCAACCGTGTCTTCAAGGACAAGCAAGGCGGCTTGGTAGTTGACTACATCGGCATTGCCAATGAGCTCAAGAGCGCGCTAAAGGAATATACGGCTAGCAACGGACGCGGTAGGCCGACCGTAGATGCTGCCGAGGCGTACTCCATCCTGGAGGAGAAACTGGACGTCCTGCGTGGCATGCTCCACGGCTACGACTACAGCGACTTCCTGACAGCAGGCCACAGGCGGCTAGCCGGTGCCGCCAACCATGTACTGGGCGTCAAGGAGGGCAAGAAGCGCTTTGCGGACACGGCGCTTGCAATGAGCAAGGCCTTTACGCTTTGCTGCACGCTGGACGAGGCCAAGGCCGTAAGAGAGGAAGTGGCCTTTATGCAGGCCGTCAAGGTCATCCTGACCAAACGGGAACTCAGCGAAAAAAAGCGCACCGACGAGGAGCGAGAGCTGGCCATCCGACAAATCATTGGTTCGGCGGTAGTTTCCGAAGAGGTGGTGGATGTGTTTGAGGCGGTCGGCCTCGACAAACCGAATATCGGCATTCTTGACGACGCTTTCTTGGCGGAAGTGCGCAACCTGCCAGAGCGCAATCTCGCCGTGGAACTGCTAGAGCGACTGCTCGAGGGCGAAATCAAGAGTCGATTCGCTGGGAACGTTGTCCAGGAGAAGAAGTTTTCCGAGCTGTTGTCCAACGTGGTGAAGCGCTACCAGAATCGGGCCATTGAGACGGCCCAAGTAATCGAAGAGCTCATCGACATGGCCAAGAAGTTCCGAGCGGCCGCTAGCCGGGGCGAAGAGCTGGGGCTGACTGAGGACGAGGTTCGTTTCTACGATGCGTTAGCAAACAACGAGTCTGCCGTTCGCGAGCTTAGCGATGAGACCTTGAAAAAGATTGCCCATGAGCTTACTGCAAATTTGCGCGAAAACATCACCGTGGACTGGTCAGCTCGAGAAAGCGTTCGGGCCAAGCTGCGGTTGATGGTGAAGCGGATATTGCGAAAGTACAGGTATCCGCCGGACCAACAGGAAGGCGCCGTGGAACTAGTGCTGCAACAGGCCGAAGCGTTGGGGGAAGCATGGTCTTAGGCTTACGCAGATGTTCACCATATCGCGCTTGTTGCGTTATGTCATTTTTTTGTTCAAATATTTGATTAACGGAAAAGAGCCAAGGACCGTTATCAAAAATAGAACTGCGTCGCCAGAGTGCTGCTGCACTGGAGAGTAAGCGGTGCGACATGTCCCGCTTGGAGTAAAGGTTGAGGCTTAACTGTGAAATGTGAGTCGGTTAACGTTGTACTGGCCAAGAAGGGACTTCAGCCCCCTGTGTTATTCGCGTTGTCGCCAGACAATCAGAACTACAACGGTCTTTTGCTGCAACCAAGCTGGTCTATCTATGCCGGTGACGACCGCATTGGCGCGTACGACCAGACGATAGCAACTCAAAAGTGCTCGAGCTTTTTGAAGCTCGCCGTTGCCACTGAAGCAGACATAGCGATTGCGCCGGAGTATTGTGTGCCGTGGTCTGTCTTACAGAAGGCGGTGGAAAGCGAAGCTTTTCCTACCCCTGGGCGTCTTTGGGTGCTTGGCTGCGAGAGCATTACTGGCGCGGAGCTCGAGGCTTTTGCTACAGCGGTGCAAGCCATTGTCATCCATGAGCCAGTTCCGCCACATGGCACATATTTGGACCCCGTGGCGCTTTGCTTTCAAACACAAACGGACAGTGGAGATTGGACTCGCGTCGTTTTGATTCAGTTCAAAACAGCCCCTTCTCGTGACGACCACTTTCTTGAGAACGAGCACCTGATTCGCGGTACAACTATCTACCGCTTCCAAAGTCCAGACGAGTTACTTAGTCTCGGTGTCATCATTTGTTCCGATGCGTTTGCGCTTGCTACCGCTGCAGGAGTTCTGAGAAGGCTGACGGACCGAGCAACGCTAATACACATCCAACTCAACCCTAATCCGAGACATCCGGACTACCGCGCATATCGCACCCTGACGTTCAGAGGAAACAAAGAGCTAACCAACTGCGATATTGTGTGTCTGAATTGGGCGAAGAATGTAAAGCAGTATGACCAAGGTGGAGCAGAACCAACGGACTGGAAGAACATTGGGGGTTCCGCATGGTACTTGCCGCATGGTCGGTGCTCAACATCCGATGTCGAGATTCTGCGAAATCATAAAAAGGGACTTTATTATTGCTTCATGGAAGAGCGGCGTCATGCGCTCCTCTTTCACTACGACGAAGCGGTTTTCAAGCTGTCGATTTCTAAACCGGTTGCAGATGTCGATAGTGTATTAGTCAACTCGCTTGGACCACTGATGGTGGCGCGGTACCGGTGGGATGCTGAGGCAGAGGTGTGGAGCGAAGACGTCGAATGTCCGGAAACGGGTCTTGCGACGATTCTTGAAGAGGATGAAGACGTCGCTTTCGCGCTAAGAAATGTCCACGGTGCGGGCGATGATTTAGCCGTTGAGCGGGTGGTAAGCCTTGCCGCTGGGCGCAGTCGTCACCAAGAGCGATGGTTCAAGCTCGATTTACTCGAAGCTTGTCGACTGGATGCGGATGAAATTGTTCGACGAGTGACGTTCGCTGCCGACTCTCATCCGAGAGCGTCAGAATACCGTAATACCGCTATCCAACGCACAGCCGCTCTGGGGAAGATAATTGAGCACCACGTCGACTGGCCACCACAGGTCAGGGACATTAAGGGTGCAAGTCTGTCGTGGGTTGCGAACGACCCAAACTACAATCTCCGCCGCGACAATATGGAGCCCGCATTGGTGGTCTATTTGGGAGAGCATCCCGAGGGTAAAACGGTTCGTGCTGCTGCCGATGGTCTGTATGAGCTTCTTCGGAAGGAGGGGCGAACTTACAGTCACCGCATCGCGATTTGCTTCAGACGACACGGACAGTTAGTTTTCGCTCAAATTCCTGCGCTAACACGCTTTGATATGGTCGACAACGGTCTTGCAGACATTTCTCGCGTCATTGAGCCAAGTGAGCAGGATTAGGGATATTTCGAAATGGCTGATTTGATTGAAATACAAGAAGCAGTAAAGTCCCACTTCCATAATGTCACGGAGGTCCAAGAGGGCGTCCTTCGTGTCGAACGTACATACGCTGAAAAAGCATTTGCGGTGCTCTACTTTGACTTCAACGATAACTTGCTTGAGCGCGTCGAAGACTTGCGGTCATATCAAGAGACCTTGATAGGTCCAGACTACTTCGATACCAGCGAGACGCTTCGTTGGAACAATTACCTCTACTTTATCGCTGGATTGAATTCGCAGAGCAGTTCTGAGTACGCAAACATCAAGGCTCGTATCGAAGCGAATAAGGATTACGCGCGTAAGTATGTACTTTCGGCAAATGAACTGCTGGACGTTCTGGCCGAGTCGCCGCTCTTTGCACCCCAGTCCGATTTTGACACCAGTGGTGTAGTTGATGCATGGATTTCGCTGCTTGAGCAGCGACAATTGAATCTACTCTTGGACAGGCCTCCCCGCGCCCGCGCAATTGACCGGATTGAGAATGGGCATGCGGTAAAGCCCATCGCCAAAAAGGCCCCCTCCAGCCTTTCTGCGAAGGACCAAGCGCTAAGCGAAGGTTTTCTGCGTCAGCTGGAAATTGTTACTTTCCGACCGGTTCACAATGGTCGAAGCTTTCGCTTCGGAGACGTCAATCTCATTGTTGGGCCGAATGGTGTTGGCAAGACATCGCTCTTAGAAGCTATTGAATACCTCTATTGCGGACACAATAGGCGTGGAACGGACGTTGGGACTCATATTCTTCGTGGTACCGTGCAACTACCGGGGTCGGACAGTGAGTTTGCTGTGGCATCGACCAGCGAAGCTGGGAGATTAAAAAGTAGAAATTTAGCCTGGTACCGAACGGAAGCTCATCAGTCGAAGGGAATTCTGGATAATTTTACCCGCTATAACTTCCTCGACACTGACGCGGCACATCGAATTGCACGTGAACTCGACCACTCTTCACTACATGACGACCTTCGACGACTCCTCGTTGGTATGGAGGCTTCGACGCTGTGGGACTATTTCGAGAAATTGAAGGCCGATATAGCGACGCGGCGTCGAGAGATTCAACGGGAGGTGGAAACTGAAGCCGTTCGATGTAGCGCATTAAAGAGAGAGGTTGACCAAGCTAAACGGGCGCCTACCGAGGCGACATCGCTAGCAATGAATTTCCGTGCTCAACTTCGAGCTCTGGGATGGAAAGTACCGGAGATGCGGACTGGGGAAGCATTGGTCCCGGAAGAGCGCAAGCCTCTCGAACTTGTTTTGTTGTTTATCACAAAAATTCGAAGCCTAATATCCGGAGTGGATGTTACGCCTCTTGCCTTGCGAGATTATACCGAGGCGCTTGCGGCAATCCACCAGCGGGCAAGTCCCGTCGAGGCTAAACGAAAGCATCTTAATGCTGTCATCAAGGAGAACCGCGAGAGGCTTTCAAATTTCAGTGAGATTGGGGGGCTTTTAGATGAGTGGCTTTCCTATTGCAAGGCTGGTCTTCCAGGTTTAGTTCGAGAGGCAAGGCACTGGGACGTCGAAGTCAAAGAATGCCGACACCGGTTAGGCCAACTTGCAGGCATTGTGCTTAGCCCGCTCCCCGACGAGCTGGCGCATAGTCCTTTGCAGACAGCGCTGGAGCGGTGCCAGAGTCGTGTATTTGATGCCCAGACGGAGGTAATGAGGGCGGAATCCACACTGGGCGAAATCCAGTCTATTCGTGATTCGCTAGCGGTGGCAATTGCACAGTTGCAGGCGGCCGCTCGAGTTGTAGCCAAAGAGGGAGGGTCTCCAGAGCTCTGTCCAGTGTGCGAGACGCCCCATGAGCCAGAAATTCTGCACGCGAAGATTGAGAAGCTGAATATCAAGCATGCCTCCGCGGGCGTTGAGCAGCTCGTAAGCCATGTTCAGCGTAGCAAGGAGCGAGAAATCGAGGCGCGGCGTATTCAAAAAGACCTTAAGCACCTTCTGTCGGTTGCCAAAAATCTAAATTTGAATCCTGCGCTAGCGACAGCGGAGCAAATACTTACCACGCTTCGTAATGCTGAGCTAGCACTCAAGCGGGCTACCGATGGGCAGACCGCGACCCAAGAGAAAATGAATGCTGTGAAGCGTTCGGGTCTAAGCTCTGCCCGGATGGAGACACTTTACCCGCAAGTACGGGATGCCTTCGAGGAAGGAGACGACGTAGAGGACGTCGGCTTCATACAGAACGCATTGCTCCAAATTTCTGGTGAACAGGAAGACCTGAGGGCAATCATTGAACACCTTACCGGAGAGATGGCAGAGATTTCCGCTGAGTTGCGTTGGCTTATAGACAGTGATTTGATGCCCTCTCAAGAGCGAAACCTGGAGCATCAAGAGATATGGCCAGCGCTTGAGCGGAACCTGGAGCGCTTTGAATCGGCGTTGAAGTTTGTGGGAAATATCAGAGAATTTTCTGATTGGCCCAACGAGCTTCCAATGGCTGATATGGAAAGTGACGTCAATGCAGCAGCTGAGGCATTTGATAAGGCCTTGCATGCATTGAATGCCGAGAAAGAGGCGCTGACGCTGGTAAATCGCTTAAAGAAAAACTATGAAGAAGCCAGCACGAGACTGGAAGAGAAGAAGGCTCAGAGCGCGCGGTTGGTGAGTGCGGACGCAGTACTGGCGGAACTCGCCGCGAGCCATTCTCTGGACTCCGCAATGGAAGGCATCTTGTCGAACATAAAGGTGCAAATAGACGACGTGTTCGGGCGTATCCACTCGCCCAGAGAGTACGAGTTCGCAGTATCGTCATCAGAGCACCTTCTCCGCTTGCGAGGAACGAACTCCACAAGAGGGCTCGACCAGGTGAGCACCGGCCAACGTGCGGCATTTGCGTTGTCAGTGTTTCTATCGCTTAACTCGACAGCGCGCTCTGCACCTCCTGTTCTTCTCATCGATGACCCAATTGCTCATATAGATGATATGAATGCTCTTTCGTTTCTGGATTACTTGCGCGACCTCGTTCTGAACTCGCACCGTCAGGTATTCTTTGCAACGGCCGACGCGAAGGTCGCGGCACTTTTCGAAAAGAAATTTATGTTTCTAGGAGCTCCGCGTTTCAAAAAGATTTCACTCTCCCGGCAAATGGGTTGAGTGGGCCGTCTTGGGGAGCAGGCGCGGCTCAGTTGCCCAAAAAAGTTGAAGGACGGTACAGTCTGCGAGCCTTCGAGTTTGAGCAAAGAAGTCGCGCCTACAATTTGCCTACGCAGCCCGCTTGCTACAGGGCGAGCGACGGGGCATGACGAGCCTCCCTTCTGTAGATTCGGCGCAAATGCCGGCAGCCGGTTTGTTATGCTACTGCGCCATCGGCCACGATAGTACGAGTGGAGACATCAGTGAAGACGAGCGCTTCAGGCACAGTCGCCGTAGCCGGCATCGACATCGGCGGGGCAAGAAAGGGATGTCACCTTGTTATCTTGCGAGGCCGCGAAGTTTGCCGTGTCGCAAAAAGCAGTAATCCGGAAGACTTGTACCAAGACTGTCTTCAGCACGAGGTAGTCGCCGTTGGCGTCGACTCACCATGCCGATGGAGTTTGGATGGCGCCGGAAGACTCGCGGAAAAGGAGCTCGCCAAAGAGAAGATATTTTGCTTCTCGACACCGACACAAGAGCGGGCCTTAGCAAACACCAGCGGATTCTATGGTTGGATGTTCAGCGGCGAGAAGGTCTTCCAGACATTCGCGCCTACGTATCCTTTGCTCCTCGAGAAACGCTACGTCGAAGGGCCGGTCAGCTTTGAGACGTTTCCGCACGCCATCACCTGTTCCCTTATCGGTAGGGACGTCGCTTCGGCAAAACTAAAGCGCGTTCAGCGACGCAAGGTGCTAGAAGATGCCGGCATCAACGCCAGCTCTCTAACCTCCATTGACGCCGTGGATGCTGCGTTATGTGCCCTGACAGCAAAGCTTTTGCTCTTGGGAAGAACGCGAGCTTACGGGGACAGCCATGGTGGATACATCTTCGTACCGGGCGCCGACTTGCAAGAAGTTCGCTCATTCCTTTGAGATTCGCCGGGAAAACGACATCAGCGAGAATGCAACTACCGAACACTCAGTATCTCCGACGTCGGAAGTCCCACGGGGGTATCGGTTCTGGGTCCTGCCAAAGGCCGCGCCGCTCTTTCCGCGCTTCAAGCTCGGCTGCGGCGTAGGCTTGCCTATCCTTGGGAGCTTGCTCTGCTTCATATCTCTTGTAATGCCACGCTAAGCCGACCTTGACTTGAGCGAGCGATATGTCGACGCCGTCCGCAATGACGACTCCAATGACTCGGTTGTAGCTGGTCTTGTACCACTCCACTGAAACGCGCTTTGCGAATGCAAGGCTGGCGAGATATTGGCGAGAACGCTCTCCCCATGCTTGGCTGTGTTCAGGGGCGTCTATGCCTGCTAGGCGAACCCGTATCTCGCGCTTTTCATCATTGAGTACAGTGAGGGTGTCCCCATCGACAATCCGGACGACCCTACCCGTAAAAGTGGCCGCATTTGTGGTGCTCACCAAAGCCAGCACCGCTGCGGAGGCGACGACGTACCGTTGCAAGGGCAACGTCACTTTCTGCACAAACAATCGGATGGAGGCCACTATCGACGTATCTCCGATTTGTAGAAAAAGTTCTCGACCCGCAAACGCATGCGGTCAGACTGGACAGCGTCGGTAAGCGTGCTTTTGAGTTGGACGTAGTGTCTGCACTCAGGGCTCTGCTTACGGCTCCAGTCAAATATAGGTCGAACTCTCGACTCGAACTCGGCATAGGAGAAGCTTCCCGCAAGCATGGCATCGATGCCGGGGAGTGCTTTGGCATCGGCGTCGCGACTGGACGGCCATGCAGGCGCAACAGCCACACCGTCTGGACGTAACTCGACCGCAAACAAGAACTCAATCTTCCCGGCGGTGTTAAGCCAGCATGGGGGATAGTCGCGACCTCCATTGGCATTGAGTCGATTTTGGAGGAACGCCACCTGGCCGCGAAGGTCCGCGTTGTCCTTCTGCAGCACCTTGATATTTGCCCCGGAATTTGTCATGGAGATGAAGTTGCTCGCAGCGTCGACAACGTCTTGAACAGTCTCCCGTTCCTTACCTTTTGGAAGCTCTTTGTCGAGCTTGTCTTTCAGTTCCCTCCTAAGCTCTGAGGACGTCTTCAGTGCTTGTTGAACCTCGGCAAGGATGCGCGATGTGTCCGGCTTCTTTGCGGTACTGCTCTGTGCATTACCGGGGCCTTGATGCCCCTCTACTGCCTTGATAACCGCATCTTGCATGGTCAATGCAGACATCACCTCAGCAGCTGTGACATCAGGTCGTTTTTCCTTCGCGGTGGCTTCAATCTTTGCCTTTACTTCGGCGAGTGCCGTTAGCTCCTTGTCCAACTCTTCAAGTCGTTTCCGAAGTCGAGCATTCTCTGCCTTTGCCTGTTCGGCTGCCATCAGCTTGGAAATAGCCTCATCAGGATTTCGTAGACCGGCCCCTTGCAGTACGTGGGCAAGCTGATTTTTCGCGTCGGTCAACCCTTGCTGAACATCCGTAAGCAAGGGAAACTCGTCCAGTTGCTTGCGCATGTCCTCAATGTCTTTCTGGCTCTTGAAAAGCATGTAGCCCAGCAAGAGCAGCAAGATGAATGTGATTGTGAATGCAATTTCGGTCAGCGATAGTTGAAAGACCTGGTCCTGACGCTTCGGTGTCATGGATAGTCCTTGCTTGCCATCGCTTCACGGCCGTCCACGGATTGGATGACCATCCCTATTGGGCGCATATCTTGACCAACGGGACTGGCTGTGGGCGCCGCACCGACATGAGGTGCGGTCGTAACGGGCGCATGGAGTCCCTTTGAGATGCTTTGGAGATGAGAGGTAACCTCGGCGAGTTGCTCGGACACGCGAATGGATTGCCCACCAGCTTCCCAAAGAGCTGCAGCGACCGTTTCCTGCTTGGCGACGGACGCCTGCAACTGTCTGGCAACCTCTTCGTGCGTTGCGGCCGTCGTCTTCATCTCTGTTATAGCTTGGATGTTCGCCGAGGCTCCATCTCGCAGCGCTGAGACAGTCTCTCGTGTATTCAGGACGTTGTCGGCCATTTGCTTTGACAAGGCATCGTTGGATGCAGCGTGAACGGCAAGTTGGCGCGTGATGCCATGCAACGAATCCGCGAGGGTCGCCCTTGTAGTCTCGCTGGTGCGGGCAAATTCTGATACCGCGCCAGTGAGTTCGCGGGTTTCACCGTTGGAAGACTCCAGACGTCTCATCACTTCAGCTAGTGCTTCTGCCATTGTGCAGAGCTGTTGGCCCATCACAGTGAGGGCGTCCATCTGACCTTGGGTAGCCTGGAGGACTTCATGCTGGCTCTTGGAAAGGGTTACAACAGAGTTGATTGCTTGGTCAATCTCATCGGACCGTTGCTCCAGGCGTTTAAATGCCTGAGTCACCTTGCCTGTAGACTTTTCAATGCCGGAGGAGGCCGATTGGACCTGAGTGCTGAGCGCGGTGGCAGCTACCTGGAAGTCTTGCATCGGTGCTGCGAGAGTCTTTACAAAGTAATCCCCAGGAAATTGGCTGGAGCGCAGACGATTCTCGAGCTCCCCGACGAGGTCCACTGCACGTTGCTGGACAGTGAGCACGCTCTTTGCTGCCCCTTGACCGACCCGCTCGACGATGTTCTCCAGTGCCTTGCTTGCCTGCTCTGCCCGTGCCAGCGCAGTGTCAACCTGCTCTTTCTGTTTGCTAGAAAGCTGTTCGAAGAGGCCGTCAAGTGATGCGGCATAGTTCTTGGCGATGGCTTCAATCTGCTGGTTGACCCTGTCCGCGCTGGACTGAGTAGCCCGGAAAAGTCCTTCGTCAAAGCCCTTGAAGTGATTGAGCGACACGGTTAGCTGGTCGGCAAGCGCATAGGACGCCTTTACTACCGCCTCCCCGGCGTCGACAACGGCGTCGCTCGAGTCCTTGCGGAAGGTTACGAGCCAAACACGAACGAAGAGGCCAAGAACCGTACTCACCATTGCGGCACCGAAGCGAACCGCGATGGCGCTCATATTGGTTCCAATGTTTGGAATGTCGAGGAGACAAGCGCAAATGGAGGCAATCGTAAAGATGAATCCCAAGTAGTAACAGCTGTCGGCGAACTTCTCGTCAGGAACTTCGGCCTTGTCGCGACGGCGGTAGCCGAGGGCCATGTAGGCACTCATCACCACCAGCGGCAACCCGAAACCTAGTACCCAAGCATCCTGGAGCCGTACGCTAATGCCCGCAAAAAGCACCTTCAGCACGACGGCAAGGAAGAAAAGATTCTTAGTGGGGATGTAGGCTGTCTTGTTCATGTATTAGCCCTCCAGCGGTCGGGCCGACACCACGCGTGCGCGGGCCTTGTTGAAATAGGCTTCCCAGAAGCTTAGATTGCGGCGAGTTTGAATCTTCGGGTCGTTGACGAGATAGTCGAGCTCCACCTCGACGCCTGAAAGGTCCGCCTGCGCTTTGCGACCATAGGCCGTGTCAGTAAAGGCGTCGAAATCTGGTAGCCCCTTGTACATACTGAACTCAGGGGTGTTGTGGAGCATGTCAGACACTACGATGAGACGCCGCTCGCCTTGGATGTCATGTTTTCTGAAGGCATTGATTCCAATGAGTTGCAACATCTCGAAAATCGGAGACTTCTTGGCGGGCGTCGCGGAAACCAGTTTTTCGGACTGCTGCATCAGTGGCTGTACGAAGCGTTCCTCGTACTGCTTGCGAAGGCGGGTTAGGTTGGACGTAAGCGCACTTTTGTCCTCTCCGGAGCCGGGATTGCAAAGCTCTACCAAAGGCTCCGCATTCAAGGTGAAATCTTCACCAAGCACGTACACCGATAGTAGTGAGCCCTTGGGAGTCCGCCGAAGTACGAGGGTCTGCAACTCGGCTTCAAAAGCGCGTTTCTGTACGAAGTTGAACGGGTCTGTCTGGTCAACAAGAAGGACCACGTGTCCGGTGGGACCGTTGGCGGGGCAAAGGGTTGCCTTGTCGACGCCCTTTTCCTTCGTGAGAGTGACGTATACAACCCCAATCAGAGCGGCGGCTACTAAAAAGAGGCCTCCGAAGATTTTTAGTAGGTCGAATTGTTGTTCGCGTTGTTTACGCCGGCTAGCTCGTGCCATGTTTTAGCTCCCTAAGACTGTGCCAGAAGCGGAAGCTGGCGTCTCGGAGGTGGGGCCTACTGAAGCCTGCGGAAATTGCGCTTTCAAGGGGCGCACAAGTTGATACTTTTGGTTGAAGGCGTTTTGGATTCGCGACCGAATGCCCTGTTCTCCCTTTAGAAGGTCAGCTACAAGCGCCTCTTGTTGCGTCAGGATGGCTTTATCTTGCTCCACAGTGAAGTCTGGAAGGGGCAATTCTTGCAATCTGGGAATTTCGTTGAAGTATGCGGGAGCAGGAACGCCCCCACGTGCGACAGTGTTCTCGGTCCGGAACGTCATTAGCAGAGACGCAAGTGCGCGCTCAGCCTCCTGCATTACATGAAGAAAATCGATTCCCGAATCCCGCTTTGTTCGAATCGCAGCGGAAAGGCCGCGAAGGGCCTCCTGCGAATCGTGTAGCGTAGATTCGAGAGCGGCAACTGCGTCATCGCGCTCTCTATCTAGTTCGTCCCTCAAGTCTTCGAGTTCTTCCTCGTACTCATCCGAAGCCTTGTCTGCTTCCTCCGTGATTGCGGTATAACCTGGGTAGCGGTCTAGAAATGACAAACCAGCGTACCCCGCGCTGAGACCGAAGCAGGCGCTAAGAAGAAACAGTAGCCAAGACATGATGTCGCGGAGCTTAAAGGGGCTCTCCTTCAAGGCGTGCAGCGCGGCCGCCTCGGCGTCAGGTATGCCGGCCGTGAGAGTGTCACGAAAGTGCGCAATGGCAAGGCCGACGCCGCCAACGGACGCTACGATGAAGACGAGACCAACCATCCCCATCAGCTTCCACTCGAAACGCTGATGCCATAAATTGGGTAGAAGATAACGCCCGATTCCAAAGGCAAATAAGACGTTTACGAAGGCGAGCGCGAAGGCATAGAAGAATCCTCCAAGTAGACCGTCGTCGAGGCCTTGCGCAAAGAATTTGGCGTTGAGCACTCCCTCGAACAATACGCACACAAGCAGACCTATCCGCTTTGACCATTTGCTAAGCCCACTCGGCACTATGGCATCGCGAGTAAGTCCGTTCGTCGCTCTAAACCGCTCCAGTTGGACATGTTTTTGATGCTTTGCTTGAGCAAGGCTCTCTAGCTGGGTGTCTTTGCGCGTGATAATCGCATTGACGTTGCTTTCAAATGACTCACCTGCGGCCAGGGCACTGTTGATGCGCTGGATAAGGTTGCACGAGTGAATGTCGTTGTTGACGTTTGAAAGTCGGATAGCTCCCCACTGCATGTACTCCTGACGCTGCTTTTCCACGCGGTGCACTACGGCCATTTCAGGACCGGAAAGAACCGTTGAAGTTTGGTTGGGGACTCCTTGATGCCCAAGACGTTCGCCTTCCTCCCGCAGCCGCAGTTCGATGGTCAACTGTTCGA
Source organism: Cupriavidus sp. WGlv3 (assembly GCF_023952475.1). Classification (GTDB taxonomy): domain Bacteria; phylum Pseudomonadota; class Gammaproteobacteria; order Burkholderiales; family Burkholderiaceae; genus Cupriavidus; species Cupriavidus phytorum. The sequence continues at coordinate 621,770 of NZ_JALHRX010000002.1, read as the reverse complement.
TGTCGATGGGATTAAGAGTTGGGTGCGCAGCCTCATATGAGGGCTTTGGCGCACGAAAAATCCAGCCTTTCAGTTTTTCGTACAGACGAATCAGAATTCCAAGGCGAGTGTCGAGAGTCATCGCAGGTTCTCTGCTGGGATTAAAACTCGCTTCAGTTTGGGAAGTGAGGGTGATTTCTTGTTGCTTGGTGTTCGCCCATGAGGAGAGCCTCGCGCTGCGTAGGGTCGCTGGAGCAGTCGGGCGATTTCATTGGCTCTCCTCGGAGCCGGCCTGGTCATTGACCAGAATGCCCTTTCGCTGGCAGTAATCCTCCAGTGCAACTTCCAGCATATTTGTCAGGCTTCGTCTCTCGCGTCCCGCTGCTGTTTCCAAGAGCTTTTTGAAGGAGGGTGTGACCCGGAAACTAAGTCCGATATTTTTTTCGGCGCCCATATTTGTGATTTGTATTGCGCTTTGCAATACTTTATTACATCACGGGTTACGAAAAGTTACAATACGCCAAAAGGTGGGTGGAGACGTCGTCATGTTTATGGCGATTGAGGCGCTTTGTTACGGCGAAGCGACACGTGTCCGAGACAAATAAGGAATGAAAGGGACTTCCCCGCTAGATTTGACCGCTTAACCTTTTGCTGCCATGGAGCGACCTCCAGTGACGCCTGCCTAAAGTTGTTGCCGCCTCATAAGGCACTTCTGGTTCATTCGATGAGACGGGCCAAGAGCCTTTTTCCCCCTCACCCCAGACTTCTCAGTGACGACTTTGGTATGTGCCAGAACGGTCGGGTACCGCACGACGTAAGGATTTCTTCCCTCATAAACACCAACGCCATGGCCTTCGCCGCTGGCCACCCGCACTGCCCGTAAAAGTAAGTGTGCACATACTTAATGCCGCTGGGTCTGGGTCAAATAATGGGCACCGCGACACCTGCTATTGATGGCGGCCAGCCGGCTCGCCGGGCGGCCGACTCGCAGGAGTGTGGCCGGCAGCTGCTTGGCTCGTCTTGATTGGAAGAACAGTTGACGTCTTCCAATTCCACATCGTCAGAATGTGCAAGCTGGCGAAGTCCGTGACGGTGGATTTAGGGTGCTGGTAGGGAGGCCGTGCTTTGCTGGTAACCTCGATTAGGACGCGCAACGAATCGGCGATACGACCGAGTGCACACCTTCTCCAGTAGAGCCATTGCTCTCGCGCACTCATTCACTGGAAGCGATGACGTCAGGTTTGACTATCAAGTGCAAGCGGTTGACGGTAGCCAATATCGCGGGGTGTGAGGACCAGTCCGTCGCAATGACTCTCGAAGATTTTTCCTTGCAAGTTAAAGAAGCAGAACTGTTATCGCAGCAGCATTGGACCCGGACAAAAAAGTACGGTGGCCAGGGATACACAGGGGCGCTGGCTTAGCCAGTAATTGGTCCGAATAGGTGCAGGCGCTTCCAAGACCCGTTGAGACCACGGATGATGGCCTCAATTGGAAGCCCCTCCTAAGGGGGGAGGCTCCGCATCGCAATATGCCGATGTAAACTGCGTCCGAGCGGCAAGCAAGATATAAATATCAATTACATCTGGTCTAAGTTCCGTTATGCCGGAGGCATAAGGTCGTCTGGCGCCGGTTCAGAGGTGTGTTATCTAATGCAAGATGAGGCTTTCCCGACGGGGTCCCTAGCGGACAGAATCAGTGCCATTGTCGAGTCCCACGCTGTCGATGTACGCATCAGGCGCGTCGAGTTCACTTCTCCGACTCTGCCCTGCGTGAACGCGCATTTCCTTTATCCCGTCTTCAAAGGGCGCCAACCGACGATGGAAGCGTTGGCGAGGATGTTGGTTAAGGAGATAACGAAATTCTGCGCTACGCGTGCGGACCGACGTAAAGCCAAACGCCTAGATAACGAAGCCGGAGAATTGGAGACGGGCGCCGTCGAGGAGCTTGCCGCGAAGGCAAGGAGTTTGTTCATGGCGCCGGACGCGGACGCCAGGTCGGGGGAGGCAGGAGAGCTCCTCCTATATGCGCTCATCGAGCACTACCTCCGGGCTCCTTTGATTGTGTCGAAAATGCGGTTGAAAACCAGCAGCAACATGCCGGTGCATGGCGCTGACGGTCTTCACGCTGCATGGTGCGAGAAGACCGATGCACTGATTCTTTATTTTGGAGAGTCAAAGATGCATCAATCGTTCTCGAGTGCCATGCAAGATGCGGCGGAGTCGGTGGCGGCACTTGTGGCGAACGCTGATGGGCGCCTGGAGCGAGAGCTCGAACTGGTGTCGAACTTTCACGACTTGGGGACCTTCCCCGAGAAAGGTATCGAATATTTGCTTCGCTTCCTCAATCCGTTCGAGACCGAGGAAGGGAATCGACGAATTGACCGCTTCGCGATACTCGTCGGCTTCGACTATCACGCTTACGCAAAGCTTGCTGACGTACCTCTGGCCGAAGTCGAGGAAACGTTCCTCGCCTTCTACAAGGCGGCGATGAAGCAAAAAATCGGTACAGCTCGGAGCCACCTCAAGAACAATGGTATTGAGATTGAGAACGTAGATTTGTTCATTTTCCCCGTGCCATCGGTGGAGTTGTTCCGAGCGAAGTTCCAGGAGGCGATGAATGGCTGAGTTCTCATTCAGGCTTGCAGAGCGCATTGAATCCAGCCCACTATTCCAAGAAGCACTTGCGGACCTGCAGCAGCAAAGTCTTGTGCCGCTGCTTGGCGGTCTGCCTAGCCTCGAATCGGTTCGGGCAGCCAGGTTGAGTGAGGCAGCAATTGCATTGGCGCGCTCGACAGAGCCAAGACACCAAGGCCTCGCTCAGGACATTGCGTACTCCTTGGCCGCCTGTCATGCAGACTCCAGGCTCCGCGGCGTGTGGCGCCACATTCTGGCGGAAACGGGAAACTTCCCTGCCGGTGACTATGTCTCCGACCGACCCCTCATAGAACAGGAACTGCCGTGGACTCTGAAGGTCCGCGAAGCCGCTCGGCGGGACCAAAACACGGTCACCGTTCTCAACCAAGAAATTGTGTTCACGGACTTCCAAGCAGACGTCTGGTGGCAGTTGCACGGGCACCAGTTCGTGAATGTGTCCGCGCCTACTTCCGCGGGAAAGTCTTTCTTGGTCCAGATGTACTTGCTGGACGAGCTGGCTAACACCGAGGTGGCCAGAAACATCGTCTACCTCGTACCGTCGCGTTCTCTCATATTTGAGGTGCAGGCCAGTCTCACGCACGCGCTGAAGCCATTGGCAGACAGGGTTGTCGTCAGCAGCGTTCCGCAAGTTCATGACGACTTGCACGCGGGAAAGAGCCTCGTGTTCGTGCTAACTCAAGAGCGTCTCCAGACCATTCTGAACGAGTCCACGATTGAGTTCGATGTAGTAATCGTGGATGAAGCGCAGCAAATCGGTGATGCTGACAGGGGAATCTTGCTCCTTGGATGCTTGGAGGATGCTCTTGCGCGGCGTCCAGAGACCAAAATGCTGTTCATCACCCCAAGCTCCAAGGACGCGCGAACCATCGCGCCGTTGCTCGGAGCGAAGGCTGTGCAGACGGTCCGGAGCGCGGTTCGACCTGTACGCCAGAATTTGCTGTTCGTGACTTGCAGCGGCCGGAAGCCGAAGCGGATGATTTCTGTCCAACTGCATCGGCAAGGTCAGGAGAAGCTGAGCGTCGGAAGCGTACTGACCACGCGAAGTATCGCCAAGGACGATAGGCTGGTGACAGCCGCGTTGGAGCTTGGCAAGGAAGGACAGAGTATCGTCTATGCGTGGGCGCCGTCGTCTGCAGACGGTACTGCCTCAGATTTGGCCGATGGGTTGCCAGAGCCTGACAACTTTGCTGATTCTCCGTTGGAGGAGCTTTCCAGCTTCGTAGCGGAGCACATCCATCCAGAGTTTAAGCTCGCACAGGTACTGAGGAAGGGTGTCGGCGTGCACTACGGTCGCCTGCCGACGACGATATCGAAGGCGGTCGAGGAGTACTTCGACGCCGGCCATATCAAATATTTGGTCTGCACATCGACGCTGCTCCAAGGCGTGAATCTCCCGGCTCGCAACATCTTTCTAAAGAATCCGAGGAAGGGCCCGCTTGGGCCGCTGGAGGCCAATGAGTTCTGGAATCTCGCGGGACGTGCGGGGAGATTGAAGCGCGATACGCACGGAAATGTGTTCTTGGTCGACTACGAGGATTGGGAATCCCAGCCCGTTTCCGACCAACAGACGACCGACGTAGAGCCATCAATTTGCGACGCTCTTGGCGTCAAACAAGACTTGGTGCTGACTTATGCGCAAGACGCTTATCATAAGTCTGGCGTAAAGAAGGAGGCGCTCGCTGAAAGCGTATTCACGCGGTTGTTCTTGGATGCCCGTGACGGCACAATCGACCAGACCATAGAGCGCGCTCTCGCCCGGTATCCAAGCGTAAGCACGACCGCCTTGAAGGACGCCGTCATGGCTGCGCAAGACCGTGTGTCTTTGCCCACGTCTCTCCTTAAACGCAACAACCTCATATCGCCATTGCGCCAGCAAGAACTGTACGACCACCTTACAAGTCGTGCGTCGGAAGGCTTCCTAAGCGGCATGATACTTGTGCATCCTAGGAGCAAGTACCCAGACCCAAAAACTCGACTCGAAGCGGCCTTTCGGGCGATTCATGCACATCTCGAAGGCCGACTGACAAACGAGGAGGCCTATTACGGCTGGTTCGCGCTTGCTTGGATGCGCGGTGAATCGCTCCGTTCCTTGATTGATAACCGAGTGGACTGGGAACGTCGGCAAGGGAATCTTGATGAGCTTGAGCCGAAGAAGATTGGGTCACTCGCAAGAAAGGTAATGGAGCAGGTCGAGACGAAGTTGCGCTACCACTACGTCAAGTACCTACGGTGCTATATGGATATCCTCACGCACAAGCTCATAGAAGTGGGCCGCGGTGACGAATCGGAAATGCCGCCCATTCCATTGTTCTTGGAGTTCGGTGCATCGGATAGAACACTGGTCTCAGCGATGGAGCTTGGCATGTCTCGGATTGCTGCCCTGGAAGTGTCCAAGTTCTTACCCAAGGATAAGGATGCAGCGTTCGTTCGACAGGAACTGAAAGCAAAATGGTTCTGGCGCGCAGAGCTGTCGTCCTTTGTTGTTCGCGAACTCGAACGACTTGGATTGTTGGATTGAGGCTGCCATCGCCAGACGTCAGTGAGGTGCCGACGCGCGCCGAACTACATACGCCATATCGCGTTACGACGCTCGTTAGCCGCTGGCGTGGCCATCCGTAATGCTCACGCTCACTCGATGACTACGGTTCCTTTCTGCGAAAGGGGGAGTATTGCTGCGCGTAATTTTCGCCACCATCCCCGCGGATGTGTGAGTCGAATATGGATGGAGACTGCAATGCTTCGCAGTTGGACTGCTGCCAGGCGGCCACGAGGACGGCCAGAAAATTCTCGCGACTGGAGACATCGCTCGTGTTGCGGGCGGCCGGTTGGGTACCTACTCCATGGTCCTTCACGAGGAGCCCTTCGGGATGATTGCCCGCGGCGAACTCGTCAACTATCCGCGTTTCGGCGAATCCGTCTGGGGACCTTGTCGCCAGGTGTACCATCGTTGCGATGACTGGTCGCGAGGATATGCCGCCCAGACCGACGCTACCCGACGCTCCCATTCACCGCACTGGCTCTCTCTCGTACGTTCGCCTAAGTGAGATTCCTCAGCCGGCCCGTGCACTTTTTGAGCGCAATCTCAAATCCTTGACTCGTACTTTGATTGCAGGTGTGGATAAGGCAGGTGAGTGCATTCGCCTGAGTTTGTGGGAGGACTTTCTTGATGGCAAGTGGTAGTCGGAAGCCCATCGACATGCCCGGCGCAGGGAGATAAGGACCGCGTCACAATTGGCGCCCTGCTCCAGGGCATGCGAACTGCGAACTTGCATCTGCCGCGGAACGTCCTACACTCCAGTCACGCGCCCCAGTGGCGCCTCAATGTTGCCGCTACAAGCAGAACTACATCCTGGCAACAAATCTCCCAATCTTGTTTGCAGGCGCGCCATCGCAAGACGGCTTTCCATTGCCTTGCTCACACGTGAGCCGGACCCTTGCTGCACGTCCGTATTGCGGCTGAACATTCCCTTGTCAATGCCGGTGTGGGGTGGTTTGCCGACGACTGAGGCGACATTGGGCTGTCTTCGCGCAGCAAACAGCGGCATGCCGCGTTGTCGTGGCGGGGATTACTCATGCCAATCTGGTCCGTCATGGGTGTCGATGAGCAGCCCGACATCACACTCCAACACTGGAGAGTCTATGAGACGGAACGAGGCGAACATCACTTCGTCGGCTACTGTGTGGAGAACCATTCAGGACGCGTGAGCTCGGCCATTGTTTCCTATGATGTCAAATTGCGGGCAGGCATCACGCGCAGCGGCAGGCGATACGTGCTTTCTGGGGAGCCTGGCTTCGACCAGGATGCCTTGCATGTGTGGAGCTTCTGGTCGCTACGCAATGGCGTGACTGAGAAAAGAGATGTCAGCAGCGAGTACTCAGGGCAGCCAGAGGAGGACTCCCCTCGCGTTCAGGGCTAGTAAGGAGGAATTTATGCCTGTGTGGCTGTCGGAGCCAAGAGATATCGCTGGCGATTCCGTCCTGAGGAACTGGCGAGTACTGCTGACCTACAGTGGCACCAAACACTTCGTGGGTATATGCACGCGTACCGGTCTGTACTGTGTCAGTCCTCCCATCACGTCTTTCACCCCGGATACGCGGACAGGTGTGACTGAGCGGGGTGTGCGCTTTGTCCTGTCTGGTCCTCCAAGTCGCGACAATGGGCTGTGGCGGCTCTTCTGGTTGATTGCGACATGGGATAACAAGGTCACTGGCTCAAAAGACATCACAGGCGAGTATCAGTGGATGTAGTGCCAGACTATGTCGATTGTGACCGCAACACCAGCGACCCTGGCCAACGAGAGCCAAATTGAAGAATGGCGATTGTTGGAGACCTACCGTGGTGACTGGCACGTCGTTGGGAGGTTCATTGGTACTGGCAAGTATTGGGCAACCCCTCCAATCGTTCGACTGGATTTCACCGCGCGCACGGTCCTCACTCGTGGCGGAAACCGGTTCCTGCTGCTTGGGGAGCCAGGTGCTGCAGCTGCCGCCGCTAACTTCATCTCCCTATGTGCGGCATTTGACGAACGCCTCCTGACAACAAGGGACGTCACAGCGAAGTTTTCAGAATGTCGGAGCCGTTCAATCTGAGAGCCTTCGAACAGGCGGCGCTGCATGTGCGCAGGCAACTGGTTCAAGAGGGACTCCGCTCCAAGAAAACCCCAGCTACCCCGTTCCGCTCTAGCTACATGGACTCCAAGGCTAAACTGCTTCGCTACGTTTACCAAAAAAAGTTTTGGTTGAGAATTGAGCTGTGGCAAGAACCATAGCTCCGAAGTGTTAAGAAGCTTGGTGGTCGGTTATCGCCTTGTGTCAGAGTGTCGGCTGGGTGCCGGGCGTCCGATGCACGCCCTTGGGTGCTTGGCGATGTGGACGAGTCTTTCTTCCTGTCTCGAATCCTGGCTGCCACGCCGGCCCTTGGAGGCTTCTTGCAGGGGAGGTACGAGCTCGCTACCAAGTGCGCGCAGAAACGGGTACGCTGCGCGGTGCACACACGTTGGATGCGAAGGAATGTCTCTGCGTCATCGTTAAAGGCTTTCACCGGGTCGTTCCGACCAAGAACTGGGTTTTCGTCCAAGTAGCCCAGCGGACAGCAGATTTGGACAATACTGTCACGCCACACGCGTAGCATGCATTCCATTCGTGGGGCGATTTGATTGCCTTCTCGGGCGCGCCCCTAGGCCTTGCAAGAGCCGTCAGTCTGCTGCTTCGTCCCCTTGTAATAGGGGTGCGTCGTGCGGTGTCGAAGACTCGCGCACGACGTCGACAACTCATGTCCCGTGCATATAATGCGCAGTGGCACATAGTCTCTAATCCGCTTTTTGCCCTGGAAATACGAACTTGTTCGGCAGCGATGGGCATTTGCTTCTTGACGAATGTCCAGAACTCATCCACCCCTATCGGCTTGACCGGCAGTGAACCTTGCTCCGAGAGCTCCTGTCGTAATGACGAAGTCGACTCAGCCGGCCATCTGGTCGGTCATTGCAGGGGCGGTGCCTTTGAACGGGATGTGTACTACATCCACGTTGGCCAGCTTCTTGATTACCGCGCCCGCGAGATGCTGGCTTGAGCCCACACCGCCTGAACCATAGTTCAGCTGACCAAGGGTACGCGCCTTTTCAATCAGCTCCCGTACAGAACGATATGGAGAGTCTTTGGGAACGAGCATCACGCCTGGCGAGGTCGTAATCAGCCCAATTGGAGCAAAGTCCTTTAATCGGGTCGTGGTTCAACCGGCTGTAAAGCGCAGAATTCAGGCCGTGCGAGGCTACCGTAGCAAGCATGATGGTGCTGGCATCCGGTTTCGTGCGAGAGGCGATATCCGTGCCGATGTTGCCTCCCGCGCCAGCCCGGTTGTCGATGACGATGGACTGCCCCAGCGTCTTGGACATTTGCGTAGACACCAGACGGGCAACGGCACCTGCGGCGTCCCCCAAGACCTCGATGCCCATTTCGTTCATCAATCGCTGTTGTCACTGGCTGACCCGCGTGGTGCGCTGAGGAAATTGCAGGAGCGATGCAGCGGAGGGAGCGGTCATGCAACCCTGAAATGGTCAACTGATTGGCCGGCATTCACAGCGCGCTGAAGCCATTCGGGGCGGGTCACTACGGCCATCCCAGCTATTGCCTTCTGCGTCTCTGTAGCGAACGGGACGGACCATTGGATGGTTGAGTGGCGAGAGTGGTGAGCCAACTTAGCATCCCAGTAAAGTCTGGACTATAGGAACAAATGAATTGGGCTCTCGTAACGCTCGAGAGCCCTTGTTCAATCACCGTACGCGGCCCAGAACCTTAGTCCTCGTTCAAATCCACAATCGCCGTGACCGAAAACCCGTCATCCGGTTCATCGTCAGCAATCGTGACCTTGTAGCCAGACGTAACGTTCTCGTAGCTTACCCAGTGCTCGAAAATGTTCCAGCCAAAAACCTCGTAGTACAGGACGGCCGTAAAGCAAGCATTTCCCTCGAAGGCGTCACCCCGGTACTTCATGAAAACATGCTCGCGTTGCTTGTCGTCCTCCCGCTCGATTGCCTCACACTCGATATCGAACTCACTCGCGCCGAGAGTCTGGTACTCCTCTTCCCCCGTAGCGACGTCGGTGATGACGAAGGTAATTTGTCCGGTTACGGTTGCCATGATGGTGGGCTCCTTGGATTCAGTAGGGTGCGGGCACATCAACCAGCAGGTGAGATGCCCAGATGCGGTCAGTAGGTATTCGGTTTCGCGTAGGCCTTACGGAAAGCCTCCTGATGCGCCTGCGACAAGCCGAGCACATCAAGGATGTCTTCCGGCGGAACCCCATAGCGAGAGCCCAGCCTGGCAGCCGTGGCAACCATTGCGTGATGGTTACCTTGCTTGACTGCGGTGCAGAAGCTGCGACCCACGATGAAACCGACCTGGTACGCCGGAACGCGGGACTGAAACTTCAGGTCCGAGGGGGCCTCGTCAGCATCCGCGCCATGAGCAAATCCCAGGTCGAACTGCGTTGGGCCGCACGGACCATATGTGCTTTTGTCCATGTTCACGCCTCCTCGCCTTCAACGTGCGTCTCGACGACATAACCCAACGCTTCAGCCCTGGCCATGGCTGCCTGGTACAGAGCCGCCTGCGGTTTGGCCTTGCCCGCAAAATCTCCTTTGGCATTCTGTGCATGGAACTGTGCGAACAACCATGCGGCCTCGCCGCTCGGGCAGTGAAAGCCAGCAAAATAGAAATGGTCGAGCGCTACGCCATAGTTACGCTTGACCTTGTCGCCTCGGAATAGCAGCAAACCTTTCAGAAGGTACACTTCTCCGACTTTGGCACGCACATACTGGCAATACGGCCACTCACGTTCAAGCCAGGGGTACTCGAGTAACTCGTCAATCAGCTCCAGTGCATGGGGATGGTTCTTGAGCGGCCCTTTCTTCCAGCGTAGCCAAGCATGGGCCAACTTGGCGTACGGGTCTCCGTGCCTGCTAAGCTCCTTGAGCAAAAAGATGCCCGCTTCACGCAAGTTGCGGTCCTTCTGCTTACACAAGCGCTCAGCCACCTCACGTGAGCCCAAGGCGAGGCTCTCCCCCTCTTCCTTGTCGGTGATATTGGCCGCAATAAGCTTGGTTTCCTCTACGGTCGGCGCGACCACATCACGCTTGCGCAGCTTGCGCAGGATGTCGAAACAGACATCCATCGTGGTGGAGGATTCGTTGATGTTCGAAGTCATATGACAGTTCCCTTTCACAAGGACGTGACACAGCACGCATTCTGAGGGTCAGAAAGCGCATACGAGTACGGGTCATCGGGACCCGAGGTTCTCGGTTGCTGTATCCGCTGCCATACGACTTGGCTCGGAACCGTGGTTCCAGCGGGAGGGCTACAACGGCCACCTTACCCTACTCAGGTTGCACCCCTCATCATGCGGACGTTCCGGATTCGGCTGGCTAAGCTCGCCCAATCAACCGGTAGTTGATGGTTCCAGGGACGCAACTCCCGTGCATGACAAGAGTCACTCTACACATGCGCTTGGGGACCGTCAAGCCGACTACAGCGTCAGGCCCTCCACCGCCTAGATGTTGATGAGAGGGGGACTGTGCAGTTGACTCTCTGCCCCAATAGTCGGTGCATTCTGCATCCGCAAATGCGGCGGCTGTGATGCCTCGCCCAGCTGTTTTCGAAACAGGGACCGAGAAGCTGCGGAAGGTTGACCCTTCTTGAAAATCAGTACGACCCTCCGACATGAGGGAGGCTCCATCCCCTCTGTCCGCGTTTATAGGCGCAGGAAGTGTCCAAGTTCCGAGACCTACGGGACGTCGGGAACTGGTGGGTGAAAAATGCACGACTACCGCGAACGGTCGTAAAAACTAAGGTGGTTGCTAGCCAGACCGCTGTGCTTACGAAGCCCTGAAATGGTCAGCTGATTGGCCGGCATTCACTGCGCGCTGAAGCCATTCGGGTAAGTCGCCGTTGCCATCCCAGGTATGGCCGTACGCGTCTCTGTAGCGAACGAGATGGACTTTCTGGCGATTGGTGGTCGGAGTCGCTTCCGCAAAGCATCCACTGGCAACCAGGTCATCAATTGCAATGCCGTGCTTGGCCATTTGAGACTTCACCCAGAGAATCGCAGCAGACCGTTCCCGTAGTAGTTGCGTGTCCGAGAGGCGATTAACAAGGGGCGAGTTGGGGGCGTTGAAACTGAGCATCGTTAGGATTCGCTCACCTTTGTTGAACAGAGGCGTCACTAGCTGCTGCATCAGGGCATTCTAAGGCATTCAAACTCCATCAATATATACTCGGCGGTCCAGTCTCGGATTTACCACTCTAAAGGCTGGAGTTGACTTCGCATACCCTATGCGAAAATGCACACGGGATTTGGCAGTAAGAGAGCCCTGCAAACGAGAGAACACCACCCGTGGTGCGCAGGGGTACAGAAAGAAAAACGACGCTGGTTGCCGCTACCGAGGTCATGTCCAATACGCTTGTTTCCGTTATCAAGATGGCGCGTCCGCGCCGAGCCCTCTTCACGACATTCACGTTCAGTCTGTCCTGGTTCGAGGCTCTCATCCTGCCGGCGCTGCGGCAGGGCAACTGCGAGCAGATTGACGTGGTGGTTGATGCGCGGCAGGCCTGCAAGTCCACCGATGAAGCCGCCAGCCTTTACGCCGGTAGCGCCTACCGCGTCATCCCGGTCTACATGGAGAAGAGCACGGTCTTTCACCCCAAGCTCGCCTATTTGGAAGGCTGGGAAGACCTTGACCATCTCGTGGTGGCCAGCGCCAATCTGACAATGTCCGGTCACGGTCGCAATCTGGAAGTCATCGACGCCTTGAGCTCCAATATGGAGCCTGCGGTGTTTGGCGAATTTGGCGACTTTCTGCAGGACCTCACTGCAAAATACGCATTTTCCACAGAGAGTCTCGAGGTGCTTCAAGCCTACCGACGCCGGGCCGCTCGCCAGCTTTTGCGCGCCGGAACGGTCGACGAAGCGGCTCGCCGCGCGTGGCTCGTGCACACGCTCAGCGCCCCTGCTGACGAACAGTTCCTGGACCATGCAGCGCGCGTTGACGATGCCAACCGACTGACGGTGCTTTCGCCCTTTCATTCGCCCAGCGGGGAGCCTGTGCAGAAGCTCGCCGGGGAAATCGGAGTCGAATCCCTTCGTATCGGCTTGGACGCGCGCTCACTCATCGCGCCGTTCAGGAACGAGGAAGTGTTCGACAAGACACCCGACTACGTCATCGCAAAGTGTGAGGATGAAGACCCGCGACTGCTGCACGCTAAGTGCTTTGAGCTCGAGGGCAGTAATGGCACCCTCGTCATGACGGGCTCGGTCAATGCAACGGGCCAGAGCCTGAGCTCTACGGACAATGTCGAGGTGTCCCTCATCCGCTGGCTGCCGAAGTCGCCGTTCAAATGGACAAAGGCCGAGCCGGTTGAGTTCACGCCTTGCGAGTTTAAGGTCGAATCGATGACAGCCCGCAATCCGGCCCTCCAGGCCACGTGGACTGTAGTCAACGAGCTGGTTGGCCAAATTGAACCCGCCGGAGACACCAAGCTTGTCACGCTGTCCATCTGGGACGGCGACGAGCGCGCGGCCCTGGTGGACGACGTCCGGCTGGAGAACGGCAAGTTCTCGGTCAAAATGGGCCAGTCGGTCAATGCGCGCGGAGCACTGCGACTCATTGTTGAAGGGCCGGACTTGCACGCCGAAGGCTGGATTAACGTCGAACTCGACTTGGCCGGCGATGAGAACCAGCGCAACCTCGCCAAGGCATCCAGCCGCGTGATGGCCAACGAATTCCGGCTGGAAGACCTGGACACCATTTTTGGCTGGCTTTCGCGGCTGCAAAACCATGTCCAGTCACACGAAAAGCGGGAACCGGGTGGCTCGGTTCGGCTGCCGCCGTCTCCCCGGAGTGGAACAGCGCCAGCGCCTGTCCGCAAGATGAGCTACGACGAGTGGCGCGCGAGCGTCGAGGCGCCCCACGTGGCCAAAACGCCGGCGGGCCTCACCCGGAATACGGTCGAAGCCGTACTCCGCTGGCTGAACCGTGACGTTGCTACAGAATCCCCGACTACCCCTCCGGGTAAGGCCAATACCCCACCTTCGGCGGGTGCACCCGCCAGCAAGGCATCACCGCCGGTAAAGCGCGCGCTGCTGACCACGGAAAAGTCTGAGTTCACCACGGGTGGCAACTCGGCTGACGAAGAGCGCCGCCAGCGTACTGAGGCACTGTATCAGGCACTTCTGGAAGCCATTCCAAGAGGCCTCGCCCTGGAAGCCCGGTCGTCCGTCGCCCCGTTGCTGGTCGAGCTCTCGGGCTGCGCACAGCTCAAGCATGCCCTTGCGCAGGGTGCCCGTGGCGGGCTTGAAGCCGACCATCTCGCGTTGATGCTGCAGGGTTGGCTGACCCGCTTTGCCGCCTTCGAATACGGTGAGGATAACCGGGGAATTTTGATGCCCTTCTTCTCGGCCATGGCGTGCTGTGCCGTCGCCGCAAACGCTCAGGTTTCGCTGCCGTCTCTCAAAGAGGCCATGGAGTTACTTGCCGGCCGCTCGCTGGAGCCGGGAGAGATTGCGGCGGGCGCGCGCCTGGCCCTGCGCACGAACCGGTTCGACCGCATCCCGGAGGAGATGAAGCGCGCCGCACTGGAGGCCGCCGGTGCCATCGAGGCCGAGCAGACCCAGTCCCAGCGGCTAGTTGCTCTGATTGAACTGGTCACGAACCCGAGCACGAAATTGGCGCCGAAGGTCCCGCCGCGCTTCCAGAAGGCATTCGAGGCGCTATGGCAACACCGCAAGAGCACACGCGGTGCATTCGGTGTGCTCGCGCGAAGCGTTGGCCCGGTGGCCTGCCCGTGTTGCTACGGGCGACTGCAGTCGGAGGACGCTTCCCGGCTGCGCTCTGACCAGGTCTGCCTGTGCATAAATTGCCAGCGGCCCGTCTTTTACGCTCTCGACACCGCAGCCCTAGACCTGCACGGCCTCGCTGGCCGCTACAAAAAGAACTGAGACCATGCTCCAGCACCTCGACAAGCCGTACTTCACCGACCCGCTCACCGACAACTTCGTGCTCGACCCCCTGGGCACGAATGCGGCCGTGGAGGCGCTCTATCGCTCGGTATTTCCGGGCATCAACAACGTGGTGGCCTTCATCCGGGTGTATTCCGCCATCTGCTGGATGGTGCGCCAGATTGATGAGACGGCCCGGCGCAAGCGCGACCCGGACATCGAGGCACTTTCCCTGGATGGCCTTGAGAAAATCCAGCTGCTGCTGGGATGGTACAACGTGCGGCAGAAAATCCGGGGGCTCGCCGGCGGCGGGCGCATCTACCCGGAGGGGCGCACGAAGGTGAAGCTGAGCACGAAGGTCATCGTGGGTCCTCAGGACCAGAAGGCAATGGAGCGCGACCCGGACTACGAGCCCAGCCCAGGTGCCAACTTCCTGCAAGCTGTGCAGTACGGCCCCAGCATCTTCAATGGCATGCCCTGCCTGAAGGTGACGGGTGTCCGGGGTGCTTACCTGCTCACGGATGCGGGCGAGAAGTTGGCGGATGCCTACGAGAAAGCCATTGCAAAACACCCCCGTCGGGACTGGCTCGCCGATATCGACAAGCAACACGTGTCGGATGAGGAAGTCGCGGAAATGGGCGGGATGCTCGACCTGCTCAGTCCGTCTCAGGCCGAAATTGACGCGTTCACCGAGCAGTACTACCCGGAATCCCCGGACGGACTCACTTTGGGGCCGAACTGGGAGTACCGACAGCAAGGCTTGACCCTCGCGCTGCGGGCCATCTATGCCGAGCAGAAGACGAGCGCGTACAAGGACGGCGTGCCGGAAAACGTCATCCGCTTTGCGATGGCCCGTGGCCTCACGCACGACGGTAGCTACGAGCTGGCGCTCGATGATTGTGTCCAGGCCCAGAGTTGGTGGGCCAGCTTGCAGTTGCGACAGTACGTCCGGATTGCCCAAGGCGTCCTCCTGCGAGTGTGCGAGTCCTGGGTACACCGGGCGGTTGTCACCAACAAGCCCCGTGAGATTCTGGACTGCGCGCAGGGTCTGGGCGAGAAGCTGCTCACGCTCCTGCCTGAGAACTCCAGCAAGGACGTGGCAAGTCTCGTCAAGATGCTGGAAGACTGGCGCGGCAACGAGCCGACGCTCTTTGCGGCCGGGCCGAATCTTGAATACGCGCAACGTATCGAATCCCAGCTGGAGTATCTGCAGAGCGTGCGGTACTTTGCGCATAATTCGGAGGAGGAAGACCAGGCATTGCGTTGCGCCTACGTCGCCCTGCTCTACTGCGCGAGCGAAGCGAGGAACTTCCGAACGGACCCGTATTTCGACCAGGCGCTGGAGAATGAACAGCTTACGCTCGGGAAGCTCACCGACGTCATGCTGGTGCACATGCACGATTCGCCGGCGGCGTTCATGGCGCACATCATCCAGCACTACGTGTTGCTCCAGCATTTCGGCATCGTACAGGAGCGCGCCGCCCGGGACGGCCGCAGCCGCTACGTACTGCTCAAGGGGGACCATGGCCTCGAGCGAACGGGCGACGGCGAAGATTTTGTCGGCATCGACCTTCTGATGGACCGATTGCGGCATGCCCTGCTTCTTGCCGCACAGTGTGGTCTATTGGTCCACAACGAGGGAGCTGGGGCGTTCTCGCTCACAGCAGAGGGCCTGCGACGATTGCAGACAGCTGCCGCCTGATAAGTACGATGTCCGCGTAATTTGGCGTTGGGTGTTATCAGAAGCCTCGTTAACTTCGACTTCAAACCGCTCTAAAGGTATCCGGATTACTGAGAATTTCCAAAAAAGATGGCGACTGTATCCCAACTTTCCGCGATGCCTCTGTTTCTTCGGAACCAGAATTTCTGGAACCGCCTCCTCGACCCACTTGCCCAGTCGGGAAAAAACTCTCGATTTAAGCCATTAAGACTAGCTGCTGCTACGCACCGCTGGTCTCTAGATGACAAGGGCGTCGAGGTTAACGGGCTTTCACGGTTTCAGTTGGGCCTTATAGACGTAGCCCAAAGTCTCCTTGAACGAGGAGTGTGGACGCTTCCCACTTGGCGCATTGAGCAGCACCTTAGCGAGAGGTTTACGGAGGAGCTCGGTTGGACGCTCGTCGCCAACGACCCTAGAAGCGGAAATCTCTCTTATAGCGTTGACTTAGCCAACCCCGACAATCACTTCCAGAACTCATTGGTTACGGGGCGCTGGCCTTGCGAAGTGGCCTCGAAGGCCGCTGACGAAATCTGGAGCAACTACGAAGGCGATGAGCCAGGCAGTGAGGCAGAGCGTCGGTTCTTTGACGATGTTCTTGTTCCAGTGCTCGGCTTCCCGCTGCTTGATTTTCTGCGGCTACAGCCCGCGTTGTTGACCCTTGGATTGGACCCGTTGGTCTTCACGGGCCAACGTGCTGATTTCAGTCTTGATACCGGCCGTGGCTTGAAGCTTCTGATTGAGGTTGATGGGGGACAGCATCAAGAATCAAGTCAACATGCTCTGGACAAGAAGCGCAATCAAGCGCTGAAGGAGGAGGGGTGGATAGTTTGGCGTGTACCGACCTCCCAGCTGGACCGTCCCGAGAACCTCCGGCAGCACCTCAGAGGCATCCTCAATTCTAAAAAAGGAGCGACCGATTGGGGGGTGGCACCGCGTATTGAGTCTCCTCGCTCAATACAACTACTGACGTGTGTCTGGGGCGCTACAGCAGCGTCAAGGATTCAGTTTTTGCTATTGGAAGCCCTAAAGCGGGGAGTGCTCGGATGGAACGAGCCATGGAACGTGTCTGTCATTGAAGCAGACACTTCGATTGGGGCAGAGGCGCTAGAGGACTTCCAGGATTGGTTTGGCCGGCTTCGCGAATTATTCGGAGAAACTGCAGCGCCCACAATTCAGGACGCGAAGACGTCTTTGAACGCGGACGTGCAACTTGTCATCGATATTTCGGTCATTCAGCCTCATCGGTCAGCGCCGGACACCAACGTTCCGGTAGCTTGGTCTAGACCCGCAAACTATGTGGGTCCGGTTCCGAAGAGAAAATTCGCTCACCCAATGCGGACTCCCGAAGAGCCATCCCACTTTCTCGTGGACTCCTTCGTGCAGGATTTGTTGCGTAAGTCCGGTCTTCGGGAAGGTCAATTTGAAATCATTGCCCGAATCCTGACGGGAAAAGACGTCATTGGCCTACTGCCCACTGGCGGTGGGAAGAGCCTAACCTATCAGCTTTGCGGCCTACTTCTAGGTGGGCTAACCATCTATATATCGCCCTTGAAGTCGCTTCTGCAGGACCAGAGGGAACGATTCTTCGCTCTAGGTGTAGAACGCGCTCAAGAAATCTCCAGCGCGCTCACGCAACAGGCAAAGAATCAGGCCGGCCAGCTACTTAGCGTAGGCGGCGTTCGCTTCTTGTTGATTGCCCCGGAGCGCTTGCTCATCGGTGGCTTTCGCCGGCAACTCGACCAATTTCGGGCCCAGTTCGGAGAGGTTTCGCAAGTTGTAATCGATGAGTGCCATTGCGTTAGCGAATGGGGTCATGACTTTCGCCCGTCATATCTCAGCCTGAGCAGAATTGCGAAGGAGAGAACGAAGCGGCTCGGTGTTTCCGCGCCGTTGGTGGCATTGACAGGTACCGCTTCTTCAATCGTGCTGTCAGATGTTAAGCGGGAGCTGGGTATTTTTGAAGGCGATGCGTCCGTCCGAGCAAAACGGTTAGACAGACCTGAAATTACGATGTCCTGCGTAAAGCTGCGTAATACCGAGAAAGTCGGAGCGCTTCAGCAGAATACGCAAGACTTCATCATCAACTCGACCAGTCGAACAGATGGAATGCTGGTGTTCTCCCGATTCGTTGGAGGGCTGGATGGAGTCATCGGTGTTTCTTCTTCGATGATGACTGTCATCCCGCACGAGAATCTCCGGTTCTATTCAGGCAGTGAACCAAATTGGAATCAATTTGCTGCCTTTGCGACCAAACGAAAAGCAAATTCCATTAGCGAGGAAGAGGTGTTGCAAGCGATGCCTCTTTGGGCGCTAAGCCCCGAAGGCAGCCCCCTGGAATGGGAGCAAGTGAAAGCCAAGACTCAGTCAGATTTCATAAGTGGACTACCTGGCAGTTATCAAGTGTTAGTTGCGACAAACGCTTTTGGAATGGGAATCGACAAACCATCGATAAGGCGAGTAGTGCATTATATGACCCCTCAGTCACCGGAGGCATACTACCAAGAGGTCGGCCGAGCGGGCAGAGACAAACGGGCCTCGAATGCTGTTCTGTTCTTCTCCGATGAAGACCCCGGAATCACTGACCGAATATTAGACCCGGGCGCCTCTATTGCCGAGGCAAGAAAGATTTACAACGAATTCGTCGCTAGGCAACGTTTTGGAGGAGGTGACTTCATTCGGACTTTCTTCTTTCATCAGAATACTTTCTCTGGCCCCGAAGAAGAAGCGACTATCGTCAAGAACGTGTTTCACGCAATTCGCTGCCTAATTGAATCTGGCGAAACTTTGATTTTAGAGTATTTTCCGGAAAACCCAAAAGTTAGGGGCCCGCAACAAACTGATTGGCGTGAGGAGAAGAGCCTCGAGTACGCTATTGTCCGCTTAATAATATTGGGCGTGGTTCGGGACTACACGAAAGATTATAACAGCCACCAGTTCTCGCTATCTTTAGAGCCGAGCTGGCAAGAGTTGCACAACAACCCGATACGATTGGCATCTTATTATGCTGAGCGCTTCAGGGAATATTCGCACCGCTATCAGACCTATTTGAAGGTGAAGGGCGAAGAGGAAATTCTCTCGGGGGAAACTGTCCAGGAGATTGAGTCAGCAACGGCTGATGCCTTAGTTAGCTTTGTATATGAGCAAATTGAGCGCAAGCGTCGTCAGGCATCTCGACAGATGCTTGAGCTCGCCCGGATAGGTGCAGATGACCAAGAGCTATTCAGAGAACGACTGAACCACTACCTGCAAGTATCAGAAAAATTTACCCGTGAGCTGGAGGTAGTGGCGCAAGAGGGTTCTGTTCAGTCGTGGCAGGAACTGCTTGAGTCCGTTGGAAGTCGAGATGAGCTTGCGGAGTTGCATGGTGCTTGTCAGCGGGTACTCGAGAGCTATCCAACCCACCCGGGTCTGCTCTCGATAAGCGCTGCCACGCGATTGAAGCCGACGAGTGATGACCTTAAGCGAAGTGAAGAAGAATTCAATGCGGCGCTCCGTTACGCAGCTGAAGTTGGTGGGGTTGCAGAGGCGAAGGAGTTAGGAAATTCCATTGCAAATTATGCGGCCGGCGTTGATGAGGTATTGGCCAATGCCATTCAAACTGCCTTTGGAGTGTGGTTGATTAATAGGGATATGAAAGATGAGGCGATTCGCCGCTTTGTGACTAAGAAGCGAGTACGGGACCATTGGGTTAACGATGTGTTACGAGATGTTCGGAAAACGATTCCAGAGGTGGGGAGGCTGTAAGTGAGCACAGGTGATGAAGCTATTGAAAATGCCGTTGATGAGCTCAACGCTGTTGCGGGGGAACTGAAACAACTTCGCGATAAGATAAAACAGTACGGAGATGCATCGGAGCGCCTCAGCGACGTAGGGGGTCTTCTTAACAAGTTGAATGATAACGTCGGAAGAATCCATGGCGCCTTTTCCAGCGCACTCGAACATGTGGAATTGACTCATGCGCATGCAAGGAGCAGCAAAGAATCTGTCGAAGAGCTGGTAGGTTCAATTCCTAGCATCGTGGAACGAATAGAGGCATCAGATGCAGCTGCTACAGCTCAATCCCTCTCTGACGCAATGGATTCGTTGGGAATTATGCTTCTTGACCACAAAAAGTCACTTGATGAGGTCGCCATCCGATTTACTGCGGAGCTAGCTTCCCAGGCCACGACAATTCGTCAATTGCACGAGCGCGTTGACATCGGCCTTGAAGCGCTCGGTAATCTCGCATCTGAAGTGCATATACTCCGCGATTCGACGTCGGCAGGCGCTCAAGCTCTACTCGCTTTAAACACTGCGTTTTGCGAGGACCTTTCGCCTAAGGTTACTTCAAATCAGAGCTCGCTACGCGAACTCAGTAATTCGGTAGGTCAATTGCAGAAGGATACTAGTCGGTCTGCAGAAAGTATGACCGGCTACGCGGGTAAGATGCTGCATGAGATGTCGTTGTTAAAGGAGCAGTTCGGCTCCGCGCTGAAAACCTTGTCCGAGCAAAACGAAACCATACAACGCCAAGGTGCATTGCTCGACGAGATGTCCAAGAGGAAGAAGGGATGGTTCTCCTAGGCGTTAGCGACGCGGACGACTTCAAGTAGGTCCAGATTGCTTTCCACAGATTCGAAGCAACAGCCTTTCGTCAACGGTACAGGTCAATGTCCGCCCCGCTCCGAAGGGCTGCAGGGGCTGCAATCCATTCTTGTAACGGACTCGCCTCGGCTTGGACCGCGGACAACGCGGTCCAGGGAGGGTTGCAAGAGTGGCTTTGGGGCTCGTACTCCTCGCTCATCCCGATGGAAAGGGCTGCACTGAGGGCTGCACTGAGCGGCAGCAAGCGGAATCCACTGTCGGCCTTCCAAGTTGCCGGGTGGTCCTTGGGAACCCGTATGTACGATTGTAGATTCCAACCGGCGTACCCAAAGCCTCCTTGGCGTTGGGCGCAGATTTCGCTTGGCATTCCGGTCGCATCGGTATAATATGGTGCGTAAATATACGCACCAAATCAACGCAGGGCGCACGGAGCTGGCCCACGATTGCGGGGCTACGGGCGTCAAGTAGGAACAGGAACGCTGCTAACCAGCATCGAACCCTAGCAGTCGCTCTAAGGCCGGGGCGGTGGGGGTTGCTTGCTGGCGGCCGTGACGGCGTCATCGGCTGCGGCGGCAGCCAGGTCGATGTCGTCTACAAACCTTGAAAAGTCTGGAATGCTAACAACGGAGGCTAGTTGCAGCAGGAGTGTGAAAGGAAACGTGCCGGCCGAAACCTGGGCTGTCAGTGTGCCTCGCCTACGAACACTGGCGAAGGCTTTCAACCGCCTAGGTAAGTCGTCCAGGTTCAGTCGGTGAGCGGCGGTTTCATGAAGGAAGATATGGTGCGCGGCGTCCTCCCAGGTTTGCTCGGAATGAACGAACCGCCGCCATTGGGCGGGGCATTCGGCACTGACGGCCGAAAGCATTGCCAGGAAGAATGCGAAGCTGAAACTTCCTCTCCGAATCTTGCTTTCAACGCTTCTGAAGGATTCTGGGATGCCAATCGCCGACATCAGTGCGGCAAGCTCCTCAAATGAGCAGTCCTTGCGCGCCAAAACCCCGCGCGCAGTCCGGCCCGCTAGGCGGGTCCACGCAGAGTCAGTGTGAGGCACGTGAGCTTTCCGTTTGCAATAGCCGTCCCTCCGTCATTTCGCATTGCGAAAACGGATGTATGGTCGACGTGAAGAAGTAGAACTCGAACCGTCAAGGTAGCGTCGACCCTTCCCCAACGGCATGGCATCGCCATTCTAGCCACATGTAACCCAATTGTGGCGAATCGCGTCCTGCCAGCCCTCTGCCTCCGGGGGTTCGTCGTGCCGGTTACTCTCTATCTGAATCCGGATGGAGTTCTTCACCCGCGCCCTGTGACATTCGAGAGCGGACGCACGCCCCACCTGCGTAGTCCTGGCCATCGCCTATTCGAGAACGCCGAACGCTTGGAAGAACTCCTTCTTCCTTATCCCGACACACGTATCGTTCTGCATAGCTGGTGGCCATTCTTCATCGGCTATCAGCATGCTGTTCAACACCTACCGCCGGCGCTGCGAGCGCGCGTAGTCGGTTCAACCCTTCCAGGAAATCGCCTGCTGCGATTCCATTTGAAGAATTCCAGCGTGAGGAGGGAATGGCTCCGATGCGACCTGAGACGGCGTTCGCCCTCCGCCCCTATCGTCTTGGATTCGGATTGGAACCAGGTCCTTCCGGAGACTGAAGACGTAAGTCTGATTGCGACAAGCGAGGAAGGACTAACAGAGCCTCAGGTCTATGCAGCGCTCGTTCGGCTGTTGCGCACGGTGGGAATTGCGGGATGAGGTGGAGCGTGGCGTGTCGCGAGTGAAGCGCCATGAAAAACTGTGAGCGAATCCGCATATTCCTCAACATCGAGGGTGTTCTGGTGCCTTGCGGTGCAGGCCTACCGCCTATTGACGCGGAAAGCGATGAAGGACGACGCTACTGGCGCTGGTCACCGTTGTTAATTGACCTCGTGAACAGGTTCGACTCGGCTATAGTACTGAGAACGAGTTTGCTACTCCTGCTCCCGCTTGATGGTTTCACTTCCAGAATGCCGATTGAACTCGCGAGGAGAGTCGAAGGCGCCACGGAACCGATTGGGAAGCCACGAATGTCCGGCTTACTGAGGACTGCTACTCAATATGAGGTCATATCGCGCTACGTCCAAGCCAAACGATTCAAGTGTTGGTGCGTGCTCGACGACAGAGAGGAAGGATGGAGTCGCGATAATGCATGGCGCTTGATAAGGGCTAATCCGGAATTGGGCCTAAGCGATGATTCGCTTTTATCTCAATTGCGGAAAGTACTCGAAACGCTTCAATCCAAATGCTAAAAAATAAAGTCAAATTTTGACAAATAGATGAAATCTAATCTTTTTGATTTAGCATACGAACGCCATATTCAAGTGCAAGCATGGTTAGCGGAAGTCTTTCTGCATTTTCGGAAACTACCTGGGAGTTGAGTCCAGCGGACATTGCAAGAATGCCAACCGTATACGGGTATTTGGTGCTTCGTGCCTTCAGTTCCCTCTCTACGGCTAACGTTGCACGCTTACTCCACTCTAAGTCGCGCTCGGGCGTGAACGCTTTGGGTGCCCGTACTGGAGGCGCCACTCTTCGGTTAAGGGAGAGATTATAGTTAATTATCCATTTCCTATGGTATGAAAAAAGCAGCCGGTACAGTTCCGAATAATTTTGTTTGGCTTCCAATACTGAATTTTTCGCAGTCACCTTTCTCCATTGTTCCTCTAGTGCTTCAATTCGTCGTTCATCGAACGCTAGTCCCAAAAAATCCGCATTGCCACTAATAACTCGCCGTATTATTTGGCTCGTTGTCGACATTATTTCGGAAATCTGTAGGACGGTGGAGCCGGCATTGTTTAGGCGTTGCACCTCTTCGAGCCATTTGGGGCTGAAAGCTATTATGGTTGGCTCAATCGGAACAGCGTCCTTGCTATCAGAAAATTCAATTATGAAGCCGCATGAACATTTGGCCGTTATGCGTAGTCCTGTAGAAGTCCGATGAAATGCCTCCGCAATTGCTGTCGGCAAAGGTGATTTCGTGCATTCCACATTAAGGCAATGATATGGACCGTGCGAAAAATTTTCCGGTCTAGAAGGTAGTCCATCTAGTGCATCAAAGAATACCAGTAACACTGCATGATGCAGCGGGGTAATCTTATATTTGCGATTGACTAGTGCTTGTGTAAGCCAGCAATGCCTTCGTTCTGTTACTTCTGGCAGCCCGAGTGCGTGAAGAAAATTTTGCTGATAAAAGTCGAGAAACGAGGTAATGATGGCGCGTCTGTCTACGTGTAATGTGCTATTTATAATGCCGGCATCGAACGCGCGCAAAGTGTAATAGTCCTTAAACGACGACTTTGGCTTCGGTAGTAGCCCTTTCAGCATAGCATCGAGTGCCACCGAAATGGCATATGCTTGCGCCATTTGCATGGTTGTAAAGTTCTCGGTGGCAAGTGGCCCCGGCAGTAGCGAAATCTTGTTCGCATCCTCCCATGTGCGAATACTTTGGTTGTCATATGTAGCCGATGTATTCACCAGCGGGATGTTATGGTCCGGACAAATCAACAGTCCGGGGATTTGATGAACTCGATGCCAATACGTACAGCGATACGTGCCCATATCCTTTTTTAGACATAGTGGGCAAATTCGGAGGTACGCTGGGCGGGTGACGTATTCTCCCGTCGCCTTCAAATCCTTATGGACCGCGGCAGGTTCTGACCCGACGAGCTTATCGAGACATTCGTTTGCGTCAGCCAAAGAAAGAGGCCAAGTGTAAAGTGGGGCAAGGGTCAATCGGTTGGATATCTCAAGACCAGTTAGCCCCCAGGATTGAAAAGTCACCTCGCTGACATGGTTCAAATATTTAGGCAAGTCAACAACCGGCTTTCCTTGACGGCCAGTTAGCGCCTTCATCAACTCTGTTCGGCTAGTAGGGCCAACGCTAGAAAGGTATTGGCTAATAACGCTGTATAGCAACTCGCCCGGGTATGGATAGGAAAGGGCTACTCGTGTCACAGTTGCTCTCAGCGGCCTTTTTGTGTGTTTTGCGCGGAATCTTTAGCACGCTTTATTACTTTCTCGAACGTGGGCGTTGGCCTCTCGACGGTCGTCGAATGTCCTGGCGAGCGGTGCTTCAGGCATTGACGTCTTTCCTTCAGTATTCTTTCGTTAACCTTCTGAACTAAGGCGGAGGCTGCGAGACGTCCTTTCGATTCTTTCCAGATGTCGAGTAGCTCGCGTAGCGCTATTTCTTTTTCTTTTCCCGAAAAAAGTTCTTCTAGGAAGGCTTTGGCTTCACTGTAATTAGTTGAGCCTTCTGCCGCTTCTTTCGTCATCTCTTTTGGATATGCTTCTGTCGTTGTCCCTTTGCCAGTAATGGAAGAGATGGCACCTCTGAGTTTCTTGAGTTCATTAGCTATGATGTCCTCATACAGCGACATTTGTTCCACATCACCGTTTCGTATTCCATCAACAACTGGTATCAACATGCCCATCCTTTGTTCAAAGACCTCATGAAGAAGCTTCGGTGTCAGTTCCTCTATATCGTGCTCAATAGCATGAATTTGGGCGAGTTGAAACAAGCAAGTCGCGATTCCAAAAATTCCTTGGGACAAGTCATGCATGGTCACGCTCAACTGTGGAGTGGGCTTGGCAAATTTTTTTGTCCATTGGTACTTCCATAAGGCGCTGAAGAAGATATTCCACTCAGCGTTCAACCCGCAGGGAGTCCAATCATATTCACCATACTTTTCCGCCCGCCGCAACGAGTACACTGTTTCTTTCAGTAGTTGTTTTGCATTGGAGGTGCCGAGGAAAAAAACAGGTATCAGAGAGCCATTATCGGAGCTGACGTCGGAAGCATTATTGGAATTAATGTCGCGGTTATTTAATTTCACGAAAAAGTTCAAGACGGCGTGCTGAGTAACACCTCTTTGGGCCAAAGCATTTTGTATTTCGTCGAATACTATAATTCCTACGCGATGATGTTTACACAGCTCGCGAACCTTCAGTCCTAATTCATCAGTGCTAGCTCTCTTACCTACTTCTTTCATGTGTTCGGTGCCTGCTACGTTGTCGATTGCGAGAATGATGTCCCGGAGCGTCTCTTTTAATTGACCGTACGGAGAGCACTGAACATAAATCCACACTACCTGAATGACGCCATCGGGACATTCGACCTTTTGAGGGATGAACGTCAGCGCATTATGAATAGTGTGCGTTTTGCCTAGACCTGATAAACCGAGTAGACTGGCCATTGGAGCGCTAGTGGGGCCTAAGTCTCGGAAGCGAATGGGCCGGTGGTGTACTCTTTCAATGCTGCGCTTAACAAGTTTCTCGACATTGCGAGGCGTCGTTTCGGTTATATCTGGACGCGGACGACGCGGGCGATACTCGTATCCGTTGATAATGCACCTGATAAGCGCATTCAATACCTCGTAATCACGGACCAGCGTTTGGTAAAACGTTTCGAGCCTACCGACGCGGCGCATACGCATGGCCTTAGGCAGTTGCCGCTCCTTCGGGGAATACTCCGGAAGATTGCAAAGGGTCTCGCTGTGTCGCTCGACATCGAGTAATCCCTCTAGATACTCAAGGAGTTCTTCTTCTGACTTGATTACAATCGCCCTATTGGGGGTGCTGGGTAAGTCCCCAGTCGCTCGGCTGTCTCGCTTAGCTCTTGTCATAATTATGCTGCGTATTCCGTGCATCAATTTGGCGTTGAATGGCTTCGGCCTTTTGCTGACGAGACGCATCTGTTAAGGATGTATCATTAAGAGGTTGAGCCTCCAACTTCGGCTTGGGGGCAGATGGTGCGCCAAATTTTTTTCGGAGTTCGCGTTCTGCTTTGGTCGCTCGCTTTATGTGCTTCTTAATGGGGTGTCTTAAATCTGAGGCGTACAAGACTGCCTCGGTTTGTGCTGTCGCGTCATCTTGTACGGTTTGTTGAGCGAGAATTTCATCAACTCGACCTGCTTGACCCTGTGCGTGGCCTACCTCTTCATTTTCACGACCTCGAAGATATAGGTCTTCTCGTTCGCACCAGGTGATATCATCAAGCACAGGTTCTGCCAGTACGCATTTTTCGAACTTGCGACCGCCAATCGGAATGTAAAGGTCCCCTAATCGGTTGGGGTTGGCGCGGCCCAGGATGTGCCAGACTCCTTTGTTTCGAGCTCTCGCTTTCCACCCTTGTGCATGGCAGGTCGGGCTGTTGTAGAACACGTGCTCGTACTTAATGCCATGCTCGGTCACCGCGACGTTAACTTCCGGATAGACACACATACGTACTTCCTCAACAGGGCGTTTGGTTAGAACTCCCCCCAGGTTTGCGATGCCCCACTGCCAGAGGAGGTAGGGAATCGGAGGAATTCCATCACCCACCATTTTAGGCGGTGCGTCAAAATCCATTATCACGCGATTAGTATTGTGGTCTATGACTGCGAGAATGACTGCAGTGGTAAATTGTTCGAGGTCGTAGGCTGCGGTTTCGCGCCCGTCCGGTAGGCCCTTCTTCACCCAATCACGTTCTACGTGTCCTGGCATCCAAGGTCCAAAAGAGGAAGGATAGATGCCGAATCTTCTCTCGATTATCGCCTTCAAATCCGGGCGGCCACCAGGGGCGTTGTCGATTCTGACCCCTAGGACGTCTACTACATCCCTTGCAAGCCTGATGCTCAAAAGCTCACCCTTGTCACCCAAAAGGCACGCTGGCAAATGTGCAGCCGGCCATTGCCATTGCTCTATGGAAATGCCATAGCGTGCACAGTATTCGACCTTGTTCTCAACGCAGTTGATGAGCGCCATCATTGCGGCAGCCCATGATGGCGGCTCGAGCCCGACGTACATCCCGACAATGAGACGACTCCACGTGTCGATTACGAAGTATATCGTGGGACGCGCGATTACAAACCGCCGGTCTAAGCGACTCACTATGTAGACGTCTGCAATGGTGGCATCAATTTGAAACCGCTCGCCGGGTCCGTGCGCAATATCAGTGGCGCGTCCTTCAAGACCACGGAATAAGAGGTCCCACTCCTTCGGAGTGGCGCGGGTCCGTTTGCGAGTTCCGTTTGGATAGTTTTTGTATATGAAATGACGAAGTTGTCGAACGGTTGGGCGAAATTTTTTTCGCAGTTCGATGGTTCGAATTATGCCGTTTTCCGCCTTCGTGATTGTTGTGCAATATAAGGCGGTAATGTAATCGATTGCCTTTTGGTATGTGGCGTTTTTGCTTCCGAAATAGTAATCCGCTGCGATTTGAAGATGTTTTCTGGTTTGCTCGTTAGCGAGCGCGCCGAGACCTTCATCAGCCGCGAATTTGCGTGGTCCGCCCAGCCTCTCATTGTTCTTTGAATTGCGGCATTGACCCTTATTGCCACATTTATCGAGGTCAGTCTGAGTTGCAGCCTTACTCAGCCCGTTCCTCCAGTAAAGCATGAGCACGGTCCTCAGGTGAGGGCGTGACACCTTGAACCGCGACGCGAGCGCTTCGAGATTTTTCGTTCTGTTGATTCCATAAACGATTTGTGGATACTCTGGAGTTTCAAGAACGTCTTTGAGTAATTTCCATCTCCTGTCGTCGGCCACCGCCTTTCCAGGCGTTACGTGAGGCGTTATCAATCGCTGGCTTTTCGAAGCCTTCCGTTCCTTAGGCTCTGGTCCAGCGCTCGGAGGAAGATATGAGGTTCGACTTTCCGAGTAGGAATAGTCAATGACGTACTCTTTAGCCTTAATCGCTTCGGCGAGCTTTTCGCGTCGAATTAAGATGGGCCACTGGTCCGGTATGTCTATCCTTTCCAAGGCGGTGGGCAGTTCACCCGACCATCCTCGGACCACTACAGCGTAGCGCGCGCCGGTCGCTTTCTCGTGAAGGACGAGGTTCTCCGCGATGGCGACGCCCTCATCAAATGTGGATTCCATGATGGCCATTACCCTTTGATATAGCCGCAAATCCTATAAGGGTTCGAGGATGTTGGCCCCCCCGGCATTGGCGCCAGTGGGGGGGGAACTAAGAAGCGCGTCGGCTTTCCAACATATCGTTGAAGATATGTCGCCCGGGTCGCCAGTTCTCCCATCGGGAAGAATGCATTGCAGGTCTGCGACTCAAACGGCTTGATATGTAAATCAGTGATAATTTGTCTTGTCGCCAGCAAGAATTTCAACATCGCCAAGTATGTCCCCTGCTCGGTTCCAGAAATGCGGTCGCATTCCAAACACGCATCGGAAGCGGTGGCGCCCGGGTATTTTAGAAATATGGCAACAATAAGGTCAGTCTGTGCGGATGTCAGTATGAGCGTCCGGTCATATCCATGCAGACGCTCAAGATTGTCTCCATACCGTGTTCGGAGGTCGCGGTTTGTAGAGCATTCCCACGAAAGCCCGTATATGCTGCAAATTGTATGCTCGAGTTGTAGCTTTTCGATGGTACGCTTGTTTTCGAGTGCATCTGCGTCTTTGACGGCAAATGCCTTTTCCAAGGTTCTGCCATCGACGCGGAATTTGGCGACTAAGTCGGTGGTGAGGACGATAGGGACGCGGTAGATTGGGTCTTCGGGGTGTTTGATTCCGAGACGAATTGCCACTGCGATGGTTTCCAAGCGGTCCCGATGGGGGTACTGTTCCTTAATCCCGATGCAAGTGGGGTCTGCCTCAAGGTGCAAATACTTATACCATTCATTCGTGGAAAGAAAGTGCATGGTACGGTGACCGAATCTATCATCCCCGGAAGCGCGGGTGGACTTGCCGCGTGACGGCACATCAGCAATTGTGAACCATGGTTTGTAAGTTTCGCGTTCCCCTAATCCGCGTCCCTCTGTCAGAAATTTCTGTATCTTCCACTCGCTCATTGCGTACCTGTAATATTCAGGAGGCACGACAATCGGTGGTATCCCTAAAAGCGTTTCAATGATGATTTTTCGTGTACGGATGTTCATCGTGACACTCCGACTCTCAAGAAATCATTCAGCAGCTAAATCGACTCTACTCTTAAGTTGTTCACGGTTTTGGAAGCGGCTCGCATGTTCACACATTGGGAACGCTTACGTATGTCCTGCGGTCCCCGTCGATGGAGTACTGATGAAGGGAGACAGAGTGCTCTATTTCAACAACCAGACCCGGGTCGAACTGGCGATTCTCCCACTGCACCATGTCAGCCGAAGATATTTCACCGAGCATATCGGGATAGCCTCGCGGGTTCGCAATAATTCTGGTTCCTTCGAGAGCATAGTCACAACTGCCATGTACGTGACCATGAATCCATAGGGCACAACGACCTAGCATCCATTGAAGATTGGAGGCAAATGCCGGATTCAGCGGATGTCCAACCAAGTCAGCTTCCAGGCTGAGGTGGTGTGGTGCGTGGTGAGTGACTACCACGGTAAGCCCGGGGAAAGGTTCCGCTAGTACGCTGTCAAGCCAGCTTACAGATTTGATGTGCTCACGGAGGGAGTCGCGCGTCTGAAATGGGCTGTGGGCTAATCGGATGGTCCTGTAGTCAAAGATTCTTGTAGCCGACAGGCGCCTTGAACTGATGGGCTGACCATAGAGATTAAAGTCTGTCCAGAGAGTTGCACCGAGGAACCGTACCCGCTTGTACTCAAAGATGCCCCGTTCAAGCGCAATGACACTGGGGTAATTATCTTCGTCCGCATGGCAAAAGGTATCTCGCTGAGCGCGAAATTCCCTTCCGTAGTACTCATGGTTCCCTGGCACATAGACGACGGGGACGGGCCAAGTTGCGAAGAGCTCCATACCGCGACAGCCATTATGGATGTCGCCCGCTAGTACCAAGACTTCTGCATCCTCGGCTGGGGCAAGACCGATAAAGCTGGGATGCATTCGGTCAAGGAACTCCAAGTGCAGGTCTGAGGCCACTTGAATTTTCATTTGACTCTCCTTGCGGCGGCATAGGCGGACGCCGACGCGGCCCCGGAGACCAAGGAGGAGTTCGAGGTGGCTGCTTGAACGTGCATGCGCTGGAACAAGGAATTCAAGGCGATGGCTCACCTTCGGAAGTGACCACTAGTCCGTAGCAGGCGCGCAGGCGTCGGTCTGGGTACGAGGGCTGTGAGATGTGGACCTTAATTGGCTTGCTTGGCAAGCTTTTTCGGTGAGTAGTCACAGCCTGACATAGAGCCTGTCTCAGGCCAGGCGTTTGGAGGCGCCTCACAGTTAGAAGAAGCGCTCAGAGAAGTGCGTCTTCACTATAGGTCGATGGAACCGCCAATGCTAATGAAAATATGCTTTGTTGCGCACAATGCGCGTCCTCGTAACAACCTTTTGTCTAGGTAACGACTTTATTGTCTAGGGACAACAACGATCCCTTGCTGTAACAGGCTGTAAACGGTCGCCGGCATCGCCTCGTTGCGATTTTAAATGAGAACGATTATTCTTTTCGCTTGCGATTCATTTGTGATGTAGGTATCACAACATCCGCGCCTTCCCGCCCGTCCACAGTAATGACCGAAACCGAGCCGGCGTCCAGCCAGCAGCGCCGCGCCTTCTGGCTCAAGCATCTCCACCAATGGCACTGGATCAGTTCCGCGATCTGCCTGGTCGGGATGCTGCTGTTCGCGGTCACCGGCTTCACGCTGAACCACGCCGGCCAGATCGAAGCCAGGCCAGCCGTGCAGACGCGGCACGCCACGCTGCCCACGCGCGTGCTCGACAAGGTCCGGGCCGCGGCCCCGGCCGCCGGGTCGCAGTCAGGCGAGACCACGGCGCCGGTGCCCGCGGTGCTGGCCGACTGGCTGGCGCAGTCGCTGGATATCCACGCCAGCGGGCGCGAGGCGGAATGGTCCGCCGACGAAATCTACGTGGCGCTGCCGCGTCCGGGCGGCGACGCCTGGGTCAGTATCGCGCTCGACAGCGGCGAGGCGCAGTACGAGAGCACCTCGCGCGGTGCCGTCTCGTACCTGAACGACCTGCACAAGGGCCGCCACACCGGCGCGGCGTGGAGCCTGGTCCTGGACGCGTTCGCGCTGGCATGCCTGGTGTTCTGCGTGACCGGCCTGTTCCTGCTCAAGCTGCATGCAGGCGGGCGCGTGGCGACCTGGCCGCTGGTGGGCCTGGGGCTGGTGGTGCCGGTGCTGCTGGCGATCCTGTTTATCCACTGATCGGTCGCGCTCGCGCCGATCTTCTTCCTGCATCTCACTGACGAGGTTTCTCCGATATGCGCCGACTGCTCTCCGTCTCCCTGACCGGCATCGCCGCCGTGCCGCTGGCCGGCCCCGCGCTGGCCGCGGACCTGAACGTCAAGGTCGACATCCCGCGCCTGAGCGTGGCCGAGTACCACCGGCCCTATGTGGCGATGTGGGTCGAGCGCGCCGACCAGAGCCCGGTGCAGACCCTGGCGGTCTGGTACGACGGCAAGCTCAAGGACGGCGAGGGCACCAAGTGGCTCAAGGACATGCGCCAGTGGTGGCGCAAGGCCGGCCGCGACCTGCACATGCCGGCCGACGGCGTCTCCGGCGCCACGCGCGCGCCGGGCGAGCACAGCGTCAGCTTCAGCGACGGCAAGGCGCCGCTGGGCAAGCTGCCCGCGGGCAACTACCAGCTGGTGGTGGAGGCCGCGCGTGAAGTGGGCGGGCGCGAGTTGCTGCGCGTGCCGTTCACGTGGCCGCCGCAATCGGCACAGAGCGCCCGCGCCAAGGGCGAACACGAACTCGGCGGCGTCACCGTCGACCTGAAGCCTTAACCATCCCGGAGCCCGACCATGAAATCTTCCCTGATGTCCGCCGCTACTTCCCGCCTGGCAGTGCGCGCCGCCGTGCTGGCTCTGGCCGCGCTCGCGCCGCTGGCCGCGCACGCGCATCGCCAGTGGCTGCTGCCGTCGGCCACGGTGCTGTCCGGCAGCGATCCGTGGGTGACCGTCGACGCCGCGGTCTCCAACGACCTGTTCTACTTCGAGCACGTGCCGATGCGGCTCGACAATCTGCAGGTGACCGCCCCCGACGGCAGCGCGGTCAAGGCCCAGAACGCGGCCACCGGCAAGTACCGCAGCACCTTCGACCTCCACCTGACCCAGCCCGGCACGTACCGCGTGGCGGTGGTCAACAACGGCCTGTTCGCCAGCTACAAGGTCGACGGCCAGCCCAAGCGCTGGCGCGGCAGCGCCGAGAACTTCGCCAGGGAAGTCCCGGCCAACGCGCAGGACCTGCAGGTCACGCAGGCCGAGGGCCGCATCGAATCCTTCGTCACCGCCGGCAAGCCCAGCGACAAGGGCCTGCGCACCGTCGGTCGCGGCCTGGAGCTGGCGCCGATCACGCACCCGAACGACCTGGTCGCCGGCGACACCGCCAGCTTCCGCCTGCTGCTCGACGGCAAGCCCGCCAGCAACCTGAAGGTGGCGGTGGTGCCGGGCGGCATCCGCTACCGCGACCAGCTGCAGGAATTCAGCGCCATCACCGACGCCGACGGCAAGTTCAGCGTCAAGTGGCCGGCCGCGGGCATGTACTGGATGGAAGCCGAGGTCAAGGACGACAAGACCACCTTCAAGCAGGCCAGGTCGCGCCGCGCCGTCTATGCGGTGACGGTGGAAGTGCTGCCGCAATAAGCGGGTTGCCGGGTGTGAACCGCGTCCTGCTACCCATCGCGCTGAGCGCGCCGCCCGAGCCGCCGCCCGCCGGGGCGCGCCTGCAGCGCTGGGGCGGGCCCACCATGGGCACGAGCTGGTCGGTGGCGGCGCTGCTGCCGCCGGAAGCGGATGCCGACGCCATCGCCGCCGGCATCCGGGCCGTGCTCGAGCGCGTGATCGCGCAGATGAGCAACTGGGAAGCGGAATCCGACCTGAGCCGGTTCAACCGTGCGCCGGCGGGCAGCTGGCACGCCTTGCCGGCAGACTGCTTCGCGGTGCTGCAAACCGCCTTGCAGGTGGCACGCGACAGCGGCGGCGCCTATGACCCGAGCGCGGGGCCGCTGGTCGACCTGTGGGGCTTCGGCCCGGCCCCGGCGCGCCATGCGCCGCCGCCGCCAGATGACGTGCAGGCCGCGCGCGGCCGTTGCGGCTGGGCCCGCATCGATATCGATGCCGCCGGCGGGCGCGCCCGCCAGCCGGGCGGCGTGGCGCTGGACTTTTGCGCCATCGCCAAGGGCTTCGCCGTCGACGCGGTGGCGCGCTACCTGTGCGAACAGGGGCTGGACCATCACCTCACCGAGATCGGCGGCGAACTGCGCGGCCATGGCGTCAAGCCCGACGGCATGCCTTGGTGGGTCGCGCTGGAAGCACCGCCGGGGCCGGGCAGCGATGCCGCGCAGCAAACGCTGGTCGCGCTGCACGGGCTGTCGGTGGCCACCTCCGGCGACTACCGGCGCTACTTCGACAGCGATGGCCGCCGCTTTGCCCATACCATCGATCCGCGCACCGGCTATCCGGCCAGCCACGCGCTCGCCTCGGTCACGGTGATCCATCCGCAGTGCATGCTGGCCGATGCGCTGTCCACCGCGCTGACGGTGCTGGGCCCCGATGCCGGCATGGCGCACGCGCGCCGCCATGGCATTGCCGCGCGCTTCCTGGTGCGCACCGCAAACGGTTTTCTCGAACATCTTTCACCGGCCTTTGCCGCGATGCTGGCATGAGCGGCAGCACTGTGTCATCCGCCATCGCCGGCGCTGGCTGGCTGGCCGTGGCCGGCGGCGTGGCGTTGTCCGTGCTCGGGCCATCGCGCATGGCCATGGCCGCCGGCGTGGTCGCCGCGTACGCGGGGTTCTGCGGCACGGTGGTGGCGCATCATCGCCAGCGGCGCGCGCGGGTGGCGGCGCTGGCAGGCACGGACGCCGGCGCGACGCTGGTGGTCTACGCCAGCCAGACCGGGTTTGCCGAACAGCTGGCGCTGCAGACCGCCACCGCGCTGCAGGGCGCGGGCATGCCGGTGCAGCTGCTGTCGCTGGCCGAGGTTGATGGCCGGCGCCTGCAAGCGTGCCGTCAGGCGTTGTTTGTAGTCAGCACCACCGGCGAGGGCGACGCCCCCGACAGCGCGTCGGGCTTTGCCCGCCGCCTGCTGGCGGGCGCCGATGGCCTGCACCGGCTGCGCTACGGCATCCTTGCGCTTGGCGACAGCAGTTACGCGCGCTTCTGTGCCTTCGGCCATGCGCTGCAGGGCTGGCTGCAGCGCCAGCGCGCGCAGCCGCTGTTCGACCTGATCGAAGTCGACAACGGCGATGCCGGCGCGCTGCGCCACTGGCAGAACCACCTGTCGGCGCTGAGCGGCGGCGCCGAGATCGCCGACTGGGAACGTCCGCGCTATGAGCACTGGCGGCTGGCGCAGCGCCATCACCTGAACCCCGGCAGCCAGGGTGCGCCGGCCTTCCATCTGGTGCTGGCGCCCCCGGACGGCGCGGCGCCGGACTGGCAGGCCGGCGACATTGCCGAGATCGGCCCGTGCCACGCGCCGGCCGAAGTCGACCGGCTGCTGGCGCAGCTTGGCCTGGACGGCGCCACCCCGGTGCGCTGCGATGGCGCCGACACTACCCTGGCCGCGGCCATGGCCACGCGCCTGCCGCTGCCCGCACCGCACCTTGCCGCGCTGCAGGGCGTCGCGCCGCAGCAGCTGGTGGATGCGCTGGCGCCGCTGCCGCATCGCGAATATTCGATCGCCTCGCTGCCGCGCGACGGCCGGCTCGAGCTGCTGGTGCGCCAGACCCGCCACGACGATGGACGCCTCGGCCTGGCCTCCGGCTGGCTGACCGAGCACGCCCCGCCGGGCGGCCGCATCGCGCTGCGCATCCGCACCAATCGCAGTTTCCATCCGCCGGCCGATGCGCGGCCGCTGATCCTGGTCGGCAACGGCACCGGGCTGGCCGGGCTGCGGGCCCAGCTCAAGGCCCGCGCCGCGGCCGGGCGGCGGCGCAACTGGCTGCTGTTCGGCGAGCGCTCGGCGCGGCATGACGCCTTCTTTGCCGGGGAACTGGCAGGCTGGCTGGCGGACGGCACGCTGGCACGCGTGGACCACGCCTGGTCGCGCGACGGCGGCGCGCCGCGCTACGTGCAGGACGCCCTGCGCCTGCAGGCGGATGGCGTGCGGCAATGGGTGGCCGACGGCGCGGCCATCTATGTCTGCGGCAGCCTGCAGGGCATGGCCGGCGGCGTCCATGGCGCGCTGGCCGAAATCCTGGGCGAGGATGCGCTGCGCCGCCTGGCCGACGACGGCCGCTACCGGCGCGACGTCTACTAAGCATCCGGGCCGCCGGTACCGGCACGCCACGCGGCGTGCGGAGATCGGCCGCGGCACTCGCGCCGCGGCCGGCCATGCACTATCTTCGGTGTGAACTGCAAGACATCTGCAGCCATCACAACACGAGGAGACCTGATGTTACGCACCCCCCGCCGCCTGGCCGCTGCGCTGGCCCTGCTCGCCACCGTCCCGGCCGCCATGGCCGAAGCGCCCGCCCGCCAGCAGGCCTTTGCCGTACCCGGCCTGGAAAAACCCGCCAGCGTGCTGGTCGACCGCTGGGGCGTGCCGCATATCTATGCCGGCACGCTCTACGACGCCTTCTATGCGCAGGGCTTCATGGCCGCGCGCGACCGCCTGTGGCAGATCGACCTGTGGCGCAAGCGCGGGCTCGGCGAGATGGCCAGGGACTTCGGTCCGGCCTATGCCGATGGCGACCGCATGGCGCGCGCGGTGCTGTTCCGCGGCGACATGTACCGCGAATGGCTGGCCTATGGCAGCGACGCCAAGCGCGTGGCCGAGGCCTTTGTCGCGGGGGTGAACGCCTACGTCGCGCTGACCGAGCAGAAGCCAGAGCTGCTGCCGCCGGAATTCCGCAAGCTCGACTACAAGCCGGCGCGCTGGCAGGCCGAAGACATCGTGCGCATCCGCCACCACGGCCTGACCCTGAACTTCACCGGCGAGGTCGACCGCGCTCGCCTCTACTGCGAGGCCAAGACCCAGGCCGCGCGCGCCGACTGGCTGCGCCGCGAGCTCGACCCGCAGATCGAGCCGAAGCTCAACCCCGGCATCGATCCCTGCACCGTGCCGGCGGCCGAACTGCGCCGCGCCTACGAACTGGCCACCGCCGCCGCGCGCTTTCCCAAGGAAGCCTGGAGCGGCGCGCAGGCCGCCGGCATCCCGCTCGACCAGCTCTATGCCGTGGTCGATGCCAACAGCGATACCGGCCGCAGCCTGGGCTCGAACAACTGGGTCATCGGCGGCAAGCGCACCACCACCGGCCGGCCGATCCTGGCCAACGATCCGCACCGCTCGCACGGCGCGCCCAGCCTGCGCTACATCAGCCACCTGAATGCGCCGGGAATGTCGGTGATCGGCGCGGGCGAGCCGTTCCTGCCGGGCATCTCGATCGGGCACAACGGCACCATCGCCTTTGGCCTGACGCGGTTCTACATGGACCAGGAAGACCTGTACGGCTACGAGCTGAACCCGGCCAACCCGCGCGAATACAAGTACAAGGGCCGCTGGGAGCCGATCGAGACCATCACCGAAGAGATCGCGGTCAAGGGCGAGCCCGCGCCGCGCAAGATCACGCTCGACTTCACCCGCCACGGCCCGGTGCTGGTGTCCGGGTCCGGGCATGCGTGGGCGCTGCGCGCCGCGTGGCTAGACTACGGCATGGCGCCGTACTTCGGTTCGATGGACTACATGCGCGCGCGCAACTGGGACCAGTTCCGTGCCGCCATGAACCGCTGGGGCGCGCCGGGCGAGAACCAGGTCTATGCCGACACCGGCGGCAATATCGGCTGGATCCCGGGCGGGCTGACCGTCAAGCGTCCCAACTGGGACGGCCTGACGCCGGTGGCCGGCGACGGCCGCTATGAATGGGCCGGCTATCGCAACATGGATGAGCTGCCGTGGGCCTACAACCCCGCGCCGGGCTATATCGTCACCGCCAATGAAAACAACATCCCGCCCGAGCACCCGGCGGCCAGGCTGGGCGTGGGCTATGAATGGAGCGACAGCTCGCGCGCGCGCCGGCTCAAGGCCGTGGTTGGCGCCAATCCGCGCAGCTCGGTGCAGGATTCGATGGCGTGGCAGAACGACACCGTGTCGCTGCCGGCGCAGCGCGTGGTCGCACTGCTGCAGCAGGTGCGCAGCGATGACCCGCAACTGGCCCGCGGCCTGGAGTTGCTGCGTGGCTGGAACGGCAACGAGCGCGCCGACAGCGCCGCCGCGGCGCTGTTCGAGGTCTGGTTCAGCAAGCACCTGCGCCAGGCCGTGGTGCGCGCCGCACTGCCGCCCGAAGCTGCCCGCCTGGTCGGCGCCGGCGATGCCGCGCGCGTGGTGGCGGTGCTGGAGCAGCCGGGGCCGTGGATGCCACTGGAGCGCCGCAACGCGGTGATGCTCGAATCGCTGAAGGCCGCCATGGCCGAGGTCGAAGCCAAACTCGGCCCGGACCCGCGCGCCTGGCAATGGGGCAAGCTCCACACTGCCGTGTTCACGCATCCGATGGACCCGATCCTGAGCGATGCCGAACGCCTGCAGTTCAACGTCAACGCTGGCCCGATCGGCGGCTCGGCCTTCACGCCGATGAACACCAGCTACCGCAATACGGATTTCCGGCTGACCGCCGGTGCGTCGTTCCGCATGGTGCTGGACGTCGGCAACTGGGACGCCTCGCGCGTGATCAACACGCCGGGGCAGTCGGGCAATCCCGCCAGCCCGCATTACCGCGACCTGGCGCCGCTGTGGGCCAAGGGGGAGTACTTCCCGCTGGTCTATACGCGCAAGGCGGTGGAAAAGGCCAGCCGGGAGAGGGTGGAGCTGGTGCCTCAGTGATGAGAGCCTGATCGACGCATTGCACCTTTAGCCGCTTGCCACAGCCGACACCACTGGGCAAAGGCTCCCCTCTCCCGCGCGCGGGAGAGGGGTGGGGGAGAGGGCCAGAGCCTCCACGAAGTTGCGCGCGTCCGTATTGCCAGCGCCTGCCCTCTCCCCCGGCCCCTCTCCCGCAAGCGGGCGAGGGAGCAAACCGGCAGGAGTGGGAACCCGTCGGTCTTACTTCAACAACCCCAACACCGCCTCCGCCCCCGCCTCCGACGACGCCGGGTTCTGCCCCGTCACCAGCCGCCCGGCCACCGCCACGTGGCTGGCCCAGTCTTCCCCGCGGGTAAACCGCCCGCCGCTGGCCTTGAGCACATCCTCCACCAGGAACGGCACCACCTCGGTCAACTGCACCGCATCTTCTTCGCTGTTGGTAAAGCCCGTGACTTCCTTGCCCTTCACCAGCGGCTGACCATCCGCGCCCTTCACATGTCGCAGCACTCCCGGGGCATGGCACACCGCACCCACCGGCTTGCCCAGCCTATCGAACTGCTCGATCAGCGCGATCGAGCGTTTGTCTTCCGCCAGGTCCCACAGCGGACCATGGCCGCCGGGATAGAACACCGCGTCGAAGTCCTCGGCCTTCACCTGGTCCAGCGTCAGCGTGCTGGCCAGCGCCTGCTGCGCGGCACTGTCGCTGCGAAAGCGCCGCGTCGTATCGGTCTGCGCATCCGGGTCGTCGCTCTTGGGATCGATCGGCGGCTGCCCGCCCTTGGGCGAGGCCAGCGTGATGTCGGCGCCGGCGTCCCTGAAGACGTAGTAGGGCGCGGCGAATTCCTCCAGCCAGAAGCCGGTCTTCTTGCCGGTATTGCCGAGCTGGTCGTGCGAGGTCAGCACCATCAGGATGTTCATGTGGGTTCTCCGGTTTGCGTCCACGGTCGGCCGGGGCAGCCCCGGCATTGGCAACATCCTACGCAGCTGGCTATGATTCGAAAACTTCGAATCTTCGATGCCTGCCATCCAAAAAATGAATATCGCCGGCAAGGACCTGAACCTGCTCTACGTCTTCCATGTGCTGTACCAGGAAGGCAACGCCTCGCGCGCGGCGGCGCGCATGGCGCTGAGCCAGCCGGCGCTGAGCCACAAGCTCAACCGGCTGCGCGACGAACTGGGCGACCCGCTGTTCGTGCGCGCGCCACGCGGCCTGACGCCGACGCCGCGCGCGCATGCGCTGGCACCGCAGGTGCAGCGGCTGGTGGCGGACCTGGATGCGTTCTACGACGCCTGCGACGGCCGCGATTTCCTGGCACGCAGCGAGGCCGTCCACATCTACACCACCGACTACATGGAGCAGCTGCTGCTGCCGGCGCTGTTGCCGCGGCTGCGCCGCGACGCGCCCGGCGTGGTGCTGGTCACGCACAACACGCGCGGCGAGCTGCCGCGCGAGGAACTGGAGAAGGGCACCTGCGACCTGGCGATCGCCGGCTTTTACGAGAACCTGCCCGACACCTTCCACCAGCAGCGGCTGGGCAGCGAGGACTTCGTGGTGCTGGCCTCGCGCACCAATCCACGCATCGCGCACGGCCTGGACCTGGATGCGTTCCTGGCGTGCGAGCACCTGCTGACCACGCTGACCGGCGACCTCAACGGCGTGGTGGATCGCGCGCTGGCGCGGCTGGGACACCGGCGCACGGTGGTGGCGGGTTTGTCGAGCTTTCTGGCGCCGAGCCGGCTGGTGCGGGGCTCGGCGCTGTTGCTGACCTGCCTGCGCTCGGTCGCGCAGGAAGCGGTGGCGCGCGATCCGGACCTGTTGATGCTGCCGGTGCCGTTCGCGCTGCCGCGGGTCGACATGATGCAGATCTGGCACGCGCGCACCGATGCCGACCGGCTGCGGCGCTGGCTGCGCCAGCAGATCCAGGAAGCGGCCAGCGCCATCGGCGCGGCCGCACCCGCGGCGCGCCGGCCGCGCGTCAGGCGCGGTTGACCACCGGCAGCAGCGCGCCGTGCACGGCGCGCGCCGCGTCCGAGGCCAGGAACACGATCACGTCGGCCAGCGCGTCGAGGCCGACCCAGCGCGAGCTGTCTGCATCCGGCATGGCCTGGCGATTCTCGGGCGTGTCGAGGATGCTGGGCAGCACCGCGTTGACGCGAATGCCCTGGTCGCGCAGCTCGGCCGCCATCGATTCGGTCACGCGCGCCAGCGCATCCTTCGAGGCGCAGTAGGCGCCCATCTGCGCCAGCCCGCGCGCCGCCGAATTCGCGCCGACGTTGACGATGGCGCCGCCGCCCGCGGCCAGCATGTGCGGCACCACCGCACGCGCCATGTTCAGCACCGTGCCCACGTTCATGTCGAACAGGCGGTTCCAGTCGGCCGCGCTGGTCTCGTGGATGCCCGTGCCCATGGCAAAGCCGCCGGCGAGGTTGCACACCACGTCGATGCGCCCGCACGCCTGCACGGCTTCGCCGATGGCCTGCCCCAGGCTGTCCGCATCGAGCAGGTCGGCCTGCAGTGCCAGGTGGCCGCTGCCGGTCTCGGGCAACGGTGCGTCATGGCGGTCCAGCAGCACCACGCGCGCACCGGCCTGCGCGAAGGCATGCGCGACCGCGCGCCCGAGGTTGCCGCGGGCGCCGGTGACCAGTACGTTCTTGCCGTTGAAGTTCATTTGCGTGCTCCTGCGCCGTGGCGGCGCGCATTGTCGTGATTCAGGCTTCGCCCGGCCTTTCTATCCAACCATCGTGGCCGGCGGCGAAAAACGCAAGCCAGTCTACGCAACGGCACGCAACATAAGCTTGCGAAAACGCCTCGGGCTAACCCTCGAAACGCACAGGAAGTTGCGCGCCGGCTTACCGCCTGCGCCGTGCCCGGGCCGGCGCAGGCACGGCGCCCGTCGCTTCCTTCGCCGCGGCGTCTTCCAGGAACTGCACCAGCAACTGCGCCGCGGGCGACAGCAGCGAGAAGTCGCGGCAGCAGATGGCAAAGCGCCGGCGCGCCCAGTCGTCGCGCAGCGGGATCACGCGCAGGCCGAAGGCCGTGGCGACGAGCGTGGCGATCTCGGCCGGGATGATGACGATGCCGAGTTGCGCGCGCACGCAGCGCAGCGCGGCGTCGAAGGTCGACACCACGGCGCGATGCGCGATGCGCCGCCCCTGGATGGCGGCGTAGCGCGTCAGCATGATCTGCACCGCGGTCTGCGCCGGCATGGCGATCTGGTCGTAGTCCAGCGTGTCCTCGAACCGGCAGGTATCCGCCTGCGCCAGCGGATGCCCCGTGTAGACCACGGCGGCGAGGTGGTCGCTGCGGTAGGGGCGGGTCTGGAAGCCTTCCAGGTCGGCCGCGTCCCAGCAGATGCCCAGCGGCGCGGTGCCGTCGCGCAGCGCGCTGACCACTTCGCTGCTCAGGCTCTCCTCGATGGTCACGCGCACGTCGCGGTGTGCCGGCAACTGCATGAAGGCGGCGATGTCGTCCGGCAGCGATTCCGCCATGGTCGACACCGTGGCAAGCAGCCGCACTTGCCCGCGCACGCCGGAGCCGTAGTCGACCATGTCGCGCGCGACGCGGTCGGCCGCGGCAAGCATGGCGCGCGCATGCCCCAGCACGATCTCGCCGGCGGGGGTGGGGATGACGCCGCGGCGGCGGCGTTCCAGCAGCGTGGCGCCGACGGTTTCCTCCAGCTGCGCCAGGCGCTTGCTGATGGCGGAAGCGACGATGTGTTCCTGCTCGCCGGCGCGCGCCATGTTGCGGGTTTCGCAGACGGCGACGAACAGGCGCAGCGTGGTGAGGTCGAGGTCTCGCATGGGATAACGGGGGCGGCGTTTCCAGACGGGAATGTTATACGCGTGATCGTGGCCTCGGCATCGTCTCCGGGAAACTCCGTAGGCCGCGCGGCGGCGTCTGCGTGACTTTCCATTTCAGCATCCTTGGCTTCTTAAATCACCGCTTCAGCTTGCCCCCAGAAACTCATAGAGTTCTTCCATCGCCCCCGCCGCGGGACGCCAGACGTCCCGGAGAACCATGAATCGCCCCTTCCCCAGCCAAGCCGTGATCCGCGAAGTTGGTCTGCGCGACGGCCTGCAGAGCATCCGCACCATCCTGCCCACCGCCAGCAAGCTCGCATGGATCCGCGGCGCCCACGCCGCCGGCCTGCGCGAGTTGGAAGTCGGCTCGTTCGTGCCCGCGCGCTTGCTGCCGCAACTGGCCGATACCGCCGAGCTGGTCGCGTTCGCGCGCACGCTGCCAGGCCTGTTCACGTCGGTGCTGGTGCCCAACCTGCGCGGCGCGCAGGACGCGCTCGACAGCGGCGCCGACCTGATGATCGTGCCGTTGTCGGCCAGCCATGCGCAC
Organism: Cupriavidus sp. WGlv3; assembly: GCF_023952475.1. Classification (GTDB taxonomy): domain Bacteria; phylum Pseudomonadota; class Gammaproteobacteria; order Burkholderiales; family Burkholderiaceae; genus Cupriavidus; species Cupriavidus phytorum. Next base: position 579,315 of record NZ_JALHRX010000002.1, on the reverse strand, counting down.
AGCCTGGCCAACCTGCGCAAGACGCCGGATGAAGTCGTTGCCGAAGTGGCGCGGATCCGCGCCGCGCGCGATGCCAGCGGCGCGAAGACGCTGATCGAAGGCGGCGTCGGTACTGCGTTCGGCTGCACGCTGCAGGGCCGTGTCGATGCCGATGAAGTGCTGCGGCTGATGCAGGCGCTGCTCGATGCCGGCGCCGACCGCGTCAGCCTGGCCGACACCGTAGGCTATGCCGATCCGCGCATGGTGCGCGATCTGTTCGCGCGCGCCGTCGCTATCGCCGGCGACCGCTTCTGGTGCGGCCATTTCCACGACACGCGCGGGCTCGGGCTGGCCAATGTCTGTGCCGCGCTCGACGCCGGCGTGACCCGCTTCGACGCCTGCCTGGCCGGCATCGGCGGCTGCCCGCATGCGCCCGGCGCCAGCGGCAACGTGGCCACCGAAGACCTGGCCTACCTGCTCGGCAGCATGGGCATCGACACCGGCATCGATATCGGGCGCCTGCTGGCGCTGCGTGAAGACGTGGCCGGCTGGCTGCGCGACGAAACCCTGCACGGCACGCTGTGGCGCGCCGGCCTGCCCAAGACTTTCGCGGCGCAGCGCGTCGCGGCCACCGCTTGAGAATGAATATGCCCCAAGACAGCAACAGCAACTCCCTGCCGCTCGCCGGCGTGCGCGTGGTCGAATTCACGCACATGGTGATGGGTCCCACCTGCGGCATGATCCTGGCCGACCTCGGCGCCGAAGTCATCAAGGTCGAGCCGCCCGGCGGCGACAAGACGCGCAACCTGCCAGGCCTGGGCATCGGCTTCTTCCGCGCCTTCAACCGCAACAAGAAAAGCGTGGTGCTCGACATCACCACCGGCGCAGGCCGCGCCGCCGCCGCCGAACTGGCGGGCCAGAGCGACATCCTGCTGGAGAACTTCCGTCCCGGCCTGATGCAGAAGCTGGGGCTGGACTACGCCACGCTGTCGCGCGACTACCCGCACCTGATCTACGTCTCGCACAAGGGCTTCCTGCTCGGCCCGTATGAGAACCGGCTGGCGCTCGATGAAGTGGTGCAGATGATGGGCGGCCTGTCCTACATGACCGGCCCGAGCGGTCGGCCGTTGCGCGCCGGCACCTCGGTCAACGACATCATGGGCGGCATGTTCGGCGCCATCGGCGTGCTGGCCGCGCTGCGCGAGCGCGATCGCACGGGCAAGGGGCAGGAGATCCAGAGCGCGCTGTTCGAGAACTGCGTGTTCCTGGCCTCGCAGCACATGCAGCAATACGCGATGACCGGCGAGCCGCCGCCGCCGATGCCGTCGCGCGTGTCGGCGTGGAGCGTGTATGACGTGTTCACGCTGGCACAGGACGAGCAGCTCTTTATCGGCGCGGTCAGCGACAAGCAGTTCGTCACGCTGTGCCGCGTGCTGGAGCATCCGGAATTGATCGACCGGCCCGAGTACGCCAGCAACGCCGCGCGCGTCGCGGTGCGCCCGCAACTGCTGGAAGAACTGGGCGCGATCCTGCGCCACCATCGCTCCGCGGAACTGGCGCCGAAGCTCGAAGCCGCCGGCATTCCCTACGCGCCGATCGTGCGCCCGGATCAGCTGCTCGACGATCCGCACCTGCTCGCCAGCGGCGGGCTGGTGCCAATGCAGGCCGACGACGGCTCGACCACGCCCACGGTGCTGCTGCCGCTGCTGATGGGCGGCCGCCGCCCGGGTGTACGCGGCCCGCTGCCCCGTGCCGGCGAGCACAACGAAGAGATCCTGGCGCGGCTCGGCAAGGACCGCGGCGCAAGCGCCTGAGGGCCAGCCACGCCACAGTAGCACCATCGACGCCCTACGATAACGATACGGAGACAAAGCATGCAACGTCGCATCCTGCTCAAGGCCGCGCTGGCACTTTCCGCCACGCTCGCCGCCGCCCTCGCCGTCCCCGGCCTCGAAGCGCTGGCCCAGGGCGGATCGGGCAAGCCCGTGCGCCTGATCCTGCCGATCAGCGCCGGCTCGGGCGTCGACAACATCGCGCGCGCGGCCGGCCCGGCGCTGGGCAAGGCCTTCGGCCAGCCGGTGGTGATCGAGAACCTGCCGGGCGCCGGCGGCATCACCGGCGCCGCCGCGGTGGTCAAGGCGCAGCCTGACGGCAGCACGCTCGGGCTGGTGTCGAATAACCACGTGATCAACCCCAGCGTGTTCCGCACCATGCCGTTCGACGCGATCCGGGACGTGACCCCGATCAGCGTGATCGGCACCACGCCGCTGGTGCTGGTGGTCAATCCCAAGGTGCCGGCGAAGAACGTGAAGGAACTGGTGGCGCTGCTCAAGGCCAGGCCCGACTCCTACAACTATGCATCGTCGGGTAACGGCACCATCATCCACCTGGCGGGCGAGATGTTCCTGGACGAAGCGGGCGTCACGGCACGTCACGTGCCGTACAAGGGCACCGGCCCGATGGTCAACGACCTGCTGGCCGGACAGGTGGAAATGGGCGTGGTGGCGCTCAACGCGGTGGCGCCGCACCTGAAGGCGGGCACGCTGCGCGCCATCGGCCTGTGCGGCGACAAGCGCAGCGCCGCCGCGCCGGACCTTGCCACCATCGCCGAACAAGGCCTGCCGCGCTACAACGTCGCCGGCTGGTTCGCCGTCATCGGCCCGGCCGGCATGCCGGCGGCAGAGGTCAAACGCACGCACGATGCCTTTGCCAAAGCCTTCACGTCTCCCGAAGTGCTGGAAGCGATGAAGAAGCAGGGCACGGTGATCGAGCCCGGCACGCCCGAGGCCGCCGCCGCCTTCTTCCGGAGCGAAGCCGCACGCTACGCCGAGCTGGTGAAGAAGGCCAACGTCAAGGTCGAATAGGCCGGCGACCACACCCGCAGCACATTGACCGGCAAGCGCCTAGAATGTCCTGCATCCCGCCATGCAGGAGCACGATGATGCCAGGCAAGCCCGTCAGGATCCCCGGCCCCGACCATCCCATCACCATCACGCCGACCGCCGGCAGGGTGGTGGTCAAGGTGGCCGGCCTCACGATTGCCGACAGCGATGCGGCGCTGACCCTGCAGGAGGCGGCCTATGCGCCGGTGCAGTACCTCCCGCGCCAACATGTCGACATGGCGCGGCTCGAGCGCAGCGCGCATGCCACCTACTGCCCGTACAAGGGCGACTGCAGCTACTTCTCCATTCCGGCCGGCGGCGAGCGCGGGCGCAACGCGGTGTGGAGCTATGAGGCGCCGTATGCCGCCGTTGCCGCCATCGGCGCGTACCTGGCGTTCTATCCGGACCGCGTCGACAGCATCGAAATCATCGGGCCCTAGGTTTCGAGCGCCGCATCGATCATCGCCGCGGCCAGGCCGATCACCAGCGCGATGGCCGAGGCGATAAAGCAGCGCACCGTCTTGCGATACTCCGGCACCGCATCGTCCTCGACGCGCAGCGCGCGGAACAGCGCGACGATCTGCAGCACCACCGCGGCCAGCAGCGCCACCGCTGCCAGCAGCGAGCGCCAGTCCCATTCGCCCGGGCTTTCGAAGCCCCAGAAGCGCCAGAACCCCAGCGAAAAGCCCAGCAGCACGGTGATGGCGGTGATGATGCCCTGGCGGTAGCCGGTGGGCACCAACTGCGGCGTTGGCGGCGCTGCGGGAGCCACGGCGGGAGGGGTAGGCGGGGCGGCAGGCTTGCCTGCATTCATGGCACGTCTCCGGTTGGCGATGGCCTGGATGCAGTCTAGTCCCGATCAGCCCTTGCTGAAGATGCTGTAGAAGTCCGGCGCGCCGCTGTCCGGCATGCTCAGGTCGAGCGAGCCTTCGATGTGTTCCAGGTGTTCCGCCATCAGCGCGCTGGCACGCGCGGCATCGCGCTGCTCGATGGCGTCGATCAGCTGCCGGTGCTCGTGCTCGGCGCAGGCGGGCGCGCCGGGGCGGTCGTACAGCGTGATGATCAGGCAGGTCAGCGACACCATCTCGCGGATCAGCTTTTCCAGGATGGCGTTGCCGGCCATCTCGGCCAGCAGGATATGGAACTCGCCCGACAGGCGGATCATCGCCGCGCGGTCGCCGCGGGCGCGCGCGTTGTCTTCTTCCATGGCATGGCGGCGCAGGCTGCGCACCTTGGCGGGCGTGGCGCGTTGTGCCAGTTCGGCGGCCAGCGCGGGCTCGACCACGCGGCGCGCCTGGAACACCTCGCGCGCTTCGTCCACGCTCGGGCTGGAGACAAAGGCGCCGCGGTTGGGCACCAGCGTTACCAGCTTCTCGTGCGCCAGGCGCGCAAACACCTGGCGGATGCGCGCCCGGCTGGCGCCGGTCACTTCGCACAGCCGTTCCTCGACCAGCTTGGTGCCCGCCAGCAGGCGGTGCTCCATGATGGCGTAGAGCAGGCTCAGGTAGATCGCCTCGGTGGCCGAAGCCTCGCTGGCGGCGCCTTCCTGGCCGGTCTCGTCGTCCGGGGCGGCATTCGCTGCGGCTTTGGGCACGGTTTTGGGGGCGGCCTTGGTGGCCGCCCGGCGCGGGGCTTTCGCGGCGGCGCCGGGCGCCGCCTTTTTCGATGTGGTTGCCATATCAGGGTACGGACATTCAGCCTGTCGCCGGAACTGGCGACGAAACACGGCTATATCGTACACAACTATGGCGACAGCGACGGCGCGGGGTCAGGCCGGGGCGGTTTCTCTGCAGGCAGCGCGCGCTTCGGCAGCGGCGTCGCCCACCTGGAACGGATGCACCTGCGCCCAGTGCCGGGCGATATCGACACGGCGGCAGATCCACACCTGGTCGTGCCCCTGCACGTAGTCGAGAAAGCGCTGCAGCGCGCGGAAGCGGCCCGGACGGCCGAGCAGGCGGCAGTGCATGCCGATCGACAGCATCTTGGGACTGTCCTGGCCGCCGGGGTCGCCTTCGTCGTACAGCACGTCGAACGCGTCCTTCAGGTACTGGAAGAACTGCTCGCCGGTATTGAAGCCCTGCGGCGTGGCGAAGCGCATGTCGTTCGAATCCAGCGTGTACGGCACCACCAGGTGCGGCTTCTTCTCGCCGCCGGTGACTTCGACCTCGGTCCAGAACGGCAGGTCGTCGCCGTAGTAATCGGAGTCGTACAGGAAGCCGCCATGCTCGACCACCAGGCGGCGCGTGTTGGGACTGTCGCGGCCGGTGTACCAGCCCAGCGGCAGCTCGCCGGTCAGGTCCTTGATGATCTGCATGCCGATGCGCATGTGTTTGCGCTCGGTGGCTTCGTCGATGTTCTGGTAGTGGATCCAGCGCCAGCCGTGGCAGGCGATCTCGTGGCCCAGTTCGACGAAGGCGCGGGTCAGTTCCGGATGGCGCTGCAGCGCCATCGACACGCCGAAGATGGTCAGCGGCAGGCCGCGCCTTTCGAACTCGCGCAGGATGCGCCAGACGCCGGCGCGCGAGCCGTATTCGTAGATGCCCTCCATGCTCATGTGGCGCTCGGGGTAGGCCGCGGCGCCGACGATCTCGGACAGGAACTGCTCGGAGGCGGCGTCGCCATGCAGCACGCAGTTCTCGCCGCCTTCTTCGTAGTTGAGCACGAACTGCAGCGCCACGCGCGCGCCACCCGGCCAGCGGGCGTGCGGTGGGCGGGCGCCGTAACCGATCAGGTCGCGGGGATAGCGGGACTGGAGCATGGTGGTGGAAGCGGACAAAGTGCGGGAAGACATGGGGTTCAGTTCAGGGCATAGGGGGCCAGCATGCCGGCATAGGGCTTGGGCAGCGGCCGCGCCCAATCGCCGCGCTTGCTGGTGCCCAGTCGTACCGATACCAGCGCCTCGGCCAGCTTGACCGCGCACGACACGCCGTCGATCACCGGCGCGCCGATGGCGTCGGCGATCTCGTCGCACAGGTCGGTCATGCCGGCGCAGCCCAGCACGATGCACTCGCTGCGGTCTTCGGCCAAAGCCACCCGGCAGGCCTCGGTGATGATGCGGCGCGCATCGGAGCCGGGGCGCTCCAGCTCCAGCACCGGCAGGTCGCAGGCGCGCACGTTGTTGCAGAAGCGCTTCATGCCGTAGCGCTCGGCCAGGTGCCAGGCGATATTGCAGGTGCGCGCCAGCGTGGTGACCACGCTGAAGCTGCTGCCGACCACGCTGGCCATGTGCATGGCGGCCTCGGCGATGCCGATCACCGGCCCGCGCGCCACTTCGCGCGCGGCGTACAGGCCCGGGTCGCCGAAGCAGGCGATGACGTAGCCATCCACGCCTTCCTGCTCGCCGGCCAGGATCTCGTCGAGGATGCCCGGCACCGACAGGGCCTCGTCATAGTGGCTTTCGATCGAAGCCGGTCCCATGCGCGGGCTGACCGCGCTGATGCGCGTGCCGGGCGCCGCCACGGCGGCGGCGCACTGTCCGATCTTGTCGGTCATGCTCTGGGTAGTATTGGGGTTGATGATCTTCAGCTTCATGGACGCGGCTCGGTTCGGTGCGCTCGGAATCGTGCAGTGGAAACAGGGGGTCGGGATCACGCCTGGCTGGCGGCGTGGTTGCCGAAGTGGCCGGGCATTATGCGCGGTGCCAGCTGCCGGTACAGCACCAGCGCGATGCCCATGCCGATAAACCAGCTGTAGTTGGCCGCCGCCTGCCAGGCCGGCACCACCACGCACAGGATCGGGATGATGGCCGCGGGAATCATGGTGGCCACCGCCGCCGGGTTGAAGCCGTTGCGGTACCAGTAGCGGCCACGCGGGTTCAGCGTGTACAGGTCGTCGACCTCGACATGCTGGCGCCGCACCAGGTAGTAGTCGGCGATCAGGATGCCGAACAGCGGGCCGATGAAGGCGCCCAGCACGTCCAGCGTGTAGTGGATCACCTGCGGGTTGTTGTACAGGTTCCACGGCGTGATGAAGATCGAAGCCACCGCGGCGATCATGCCGCCGGTGCGCCAGCTGATGTGCTTGGGCGACACGTTGGAGAAATCGAACGCCGGCGAGACGAAGTTGGCGACGATATTGATGCCGATGGTCGCGGTCATGAAGGTGAAGGCGCCCAGCAGCATGGCGAAGGTGCTGTCGATATGGCTGACGGTTTCGACCGGATCGGTGATCAGCTTGCCGAACACCGGCAGCGTGGCCGACGTAGTGATCACGGTCAGCAGCGAGAAGCCCAGGAAGTTGACCGGCAGGCCCCAGAAGTTGCCGCGCTTGACCGACTTGAAATCCTTGGCATAGCGCGAGAAGTCGCCGAAATTCAGCATCGGGCCGGAGAAGTACGACACCACCAGCGCAATCGCGCTCAGCATCACCGGCACCGCTTCCCAGCCGGTGTACTTGACGAAGCTCAGGGTGAAGTTGACGTTCTCCCAGCCGGCCTTGTTCACCAGCCAGATCGCCAGCGCGATCATCACCACGTACACCGCCGGGCCGGCCCAGTCGATGAACTTGCGGATGGTCTCCATGCCGGTCCAGAACACCAGCGCCTGCAGCACCCACAGCACCATGAAGGCGGCCCAGCCGAGCGTCGACAAGCCGGCGAAGCCATGCAGCTTGACGTCGGCGTATGGCGCCAGTGCCGGGAAGAAGTGCAGCGCCAGCACCAGGAAGGCGCTCGACGCGAGATAGGTCTGGATGCCGTACCACGCCACCGCGATCAGCCCGCGGATGATGGCCGGGATATTGGCGCCGAGCACGCCGAACGAGGCCCGGCAGATTACCGGATAAGGCGTGCCGGTCACCTGGCTGGGCTTGGCCACCAGGTTGCAGAAATACTGCACGATCACGATCCCCACCAGCAGCGACACCAGCACCTGCCAGCTGGTCAGCCCCAGCGCGAACAGGCTGCCGGCGGTGATATAGCCGCCGACGCTGTGCACGTCGGACATCCAGAACGCAAAGATGTTGTAGGTGCCCCAGGTCTGCTTGCGCAACGGGGCCAGGTCCTCATTGGTCAGGCGTTCGTCATAGCTGGGCTTGATCAGGGCATTGCCGTGTGCGGCATGCCCGCCCTGCGCCTGCGCTGCGTCGGCGGGTGTTGCGGTGGTTTGCATCATCTGAGTCTCCTGGCAGATGTGTGTCTTGACGATAGGCGACGTGCGGCCCTTCGGGGCTCTGTGCGGCGCGCCCAGGGGAGGGTGTTTATGTGTCTACTAAATTGTCTACAAAATTGATTGAGTGTGTAGACGATGTTGTAGATCACGGATTTGTGATTGTCAACATTCGTTTTCCCTGAAGGTGGGAGGCGGGGGATGTGAGGGGGTGGGGATTTGATGCGGGTGACTTCGTTGATGCGCCGGCCCTCTCCCCCGCCCCTCTCCCGCAAGCGGGAGAGGGGAGAAAACAAGCGGGATGCGAGAAGCCTTTGGGTTCGCCCGCGATAGCGCCGTGCGAGCGCAGCGACGCACTCCGTGCCCGAGCAATAGACCTGAGATAGGGAGCGCGCGCAGCGCAGCCGAAGGCGTCCCACCAATAGCGCCAGCAGCAGGCTGCCTACACCCTGTTGGGATCGTTCAAAAGTGGGTGATCGAAGGCACCGCCCCTGACTCACATAGCGTTAGCAGGTTCGAACGGGCACCCACGCCAAACGGAAATCACCACCCCCTGAACCACCCACGCCGCGGAATGGATTGCCAGCCGCATAGGCGACGCGTTTCTTGCCTACTTCTTGGCGCTCGGCCAAGAAGTAGGTCGCCGGCTGCGCCGGCGAAACAGCCACGCCCGCCAAGCACGACAAACCAACCAACCGTCGCACCCCAAGCACAGCATGAACCAACAAAAAACCCGCTCCAGAGAGCGGGTGTCATTGCGCGCGTGCGGCAAACTTCAATACGCGATCTTCGCCGTCAAACTGATGCTGCGCGGGTCCGCCGGCTGGATGTAGTTCTCGTACTGGAAGCCCCAGTAGCGCTTGTTGGTCACGTTGTTCAGCGCGGCGCGCAGTGTCAGGTCCTTGCCGGCGACACGGGTGCTGTAGCTGGCGCCGAGATTGAATACCGTGTAGCCGCCGGCGTCGAGCGTATTGCCGGCATTGAGCTTGGTGCTGCCGGTGTATTTGCCATCGACGCCAAGGCGCAGGCCGGGCACGAACGGCACGCGGTAGCTGACGCGGCCGGCCATGATGAAGCCGGGCGCGCCGGCGACGCGGTTGCCGCTGTTGGCCACGCCCTTGTCGTAGTACGAATCCAGATACATCGCGCTGGCGCCGAACTCCCATTGCGAGCCCAGGCGGTACACGCCCGCCAGTTCCAGGCCCTGGTAGATCGAGGTGCCATCCTGCTGGCGCGTCGGCACGCCGCCGCTGATGCTGTCGTACTCCGCGCCACGCTCGATGCGGAAGGCGGCCGCGGTCGCGCTCCACGCAGCCTGGTCGGCCTTCACGCCGATCTCATACTGCTTGCTGCGGATCGGGCTGAGCAGCTGACGCGCGTTGGTGTAGCCGTCCGGCACGATCGAGCCCGGCTCCAGCGCCTCGACATAGCTGGCATAGACCGTGGCCGTTGGCACCGGCTTGAACATCAGCGCCAGCGTCGGCGTGACCACGCCGTTCTTGCTGTAGCTGGAGGTGACCGGCACATAGCCGTTCTGCTCGAAGTTGGTCACGCGCAGGCCGGCCAGCACCGACCAGCGCTCGCTCAGCTGCACGGTATCGCTGGCGAATACCGACTTCTGCGTGATGTCGCTGTTGCACACCTTGTTGAAGGCGGTCGAGCTGTAATACGTGTTGGTGTTGGGCGCGAAGATATTGCCGGTGCCGATGACCGCGCCAAAGCCGTTGTTGTCATAGCGGTCGATCTGCTTCTGCCACGACAGGCCCGCGACCAGCTGGTGGCCGAACGGGCCGGTGCGGAACTTGCCCTCCAGCATCGCCTGCCATTGCCCCACCTGCTGGTTCTGCGCGGTGTCGTAGCGCTGGTCGATGTAGTCGCCGGCCTGGTTCAGCAGGTTGTAGGTGCTTTCATTGCGGCTGCGGCTGACCTTGGTGAAGCTGTAGCTGGTGCTGACCGCCCAGTCCGGATTGATCTGGTAGCGCAGGCCGGTGCTGTACAGCTGCAGGTTGGTGTTCAGGTGCTGGTCGGCGCCGGCGAAGTTGCGGATGCGCCCGGACACCGCGCCCGGCAGTGCCGTATCGCCATAGCTCCACAGGCTGAACGACGGCATCTGGCCGGTGGCGCGGCGGTCCTGGTAGATCGAATCGAAGGTCCAGGTCAGGTCCTTGGTCAGGCGCGCGTCCAGGCCCAGCGACACGCTGTCGCGCCGGATATTGCGCGCGTTGTAGGGCGTGCCTTCCTCGTGCGTCGCGTTCAGGCGGTAGCCGAACATATTGTCCGGGCCGGCGCGGCCGCCCAGGTCGATGTGCTCGCTCCAGACATTGGCGGCGCGGTAGCCCAGCTCGAACGACGCCGTGAAGGTGTCGGTCGGCTTCTTGGTGACGTAGTTGACGATGCCGCCCGGCGTGGCGAAGCCGTACATGAACCCCGGCAGGCCCTTGAGCAGCTCCACCTGCTCCATGTGCTCGTACGGCAGCGTGATGCCGTAGGCCACGAACGGCAGGCCATTGATCTTGAAGCCGTTCTGCCAGTCGATCTGCAGGCCGCGCACGCTCAGGTAGCTGGACCAGCTGTTGTAGCCGTTGCCGTTGTCGCTGACCGACGCGTCCATGGTGAACACGTCGCCGAGCTTGGCCACCTGGCGCTCGGCCAGGTCTTCGCCGGTGACGATGGTGGTGGAGTAGGGCGTGTCCAGCTGCGTGCGCGAACCCAGCGCGCCGGTGCTGGCCTTTTTCTCAAGCTGCAGGCCGGAATCGTCCACCGCCGACGCGCTTACCGTCACCGCCGGCAGCGACGCCGCATCGGCCGGCGCCGCCGCTTGCTGCGCCAGCGCGGCCGTCGCCGGAAAGCCGGCGAGCACGGCAAGTTGCGCCAGCACGGCGAGGTGGCGGGGTTGGGGTGCGCGCGCACGCGCGGCGCGAAGGACTTGGCGGCTCATAGGGAACAGCAGGAAGACAGGCGGGCCTGTATGTGAATGTCAATACAAATGCGAATAATTCGCATTTATGAAAAAAACCGAATGATGCCTATCCCGTGGCTGCGGCGTCAAGGCGCAAGGTTGGGCTTTGTGGTGAAAGCAACGGCGGATGGTGCCGGCTCCAGGCGCAGCCAGTGCCCGGTTGCTGCGCGCGCAGCGCGCGTTGGGCGACCGGATCGCGATCCGGCGCACGCGGTCTCCCTGCGCAAAACCCGATACCGGATTGTTATGGCGCCCGGCGAAAAATGATGTTGGACTTGCCTGTTGGCGGTTCATAAAGTGGCACGAACCGAGGCGAACGCCTCTCGTTTTCCCAACTTCATGACACCGAGGAGCAATATGGATCCGACCCCACAGGAAATGGAAGCCACCCGCATCGCGCGCTGGGGCAAGGTCAAGCCTTACGGCGAGACCTTCATCGAAAGCCGCCTGCCCGGGATGAAGAAGAACATCTACAAGATCATGAATCGCGGCGTGCTCGAGAACAAAGGCGTCGAGCCCGCGATCCCCGGCAACCACCGTTTCGGCGTGACCTTCATCGAAATCCCGGTCGGCCAGGGCGCCAGCCTGCATGCGCACAAGACCGAGGAAGTGTTCTGCCCGCTGAACGGCCAGATGGAAGTCATCTGGGGAGAGAAGGGCCAGTACTCGCTGATGCTGAACCAGTGGGACGTGATCTCGTGCCCGATCGGCGTGATGCGCGGCTTCCGCAACCCCAACGACCACGCTTTGGTGGTCTACTCCGTGGTGGGCGGCACCGACGAAGAATGCGGCCGCATCGCCTGGCACCCGGACGTGGTCAAGGCGGCCGAATCCACCGGCCTGGTCTACGGCGACGACGGCTACATCAAGGAAGGCGGAGCAGACACGGCGCAGCCGCGCACCGAAGGCTGACAACGTCCGCGGCGCCCCGGACGCGTGGTCAACGAGCAGGCGCCTGCGGCATGCAGCGGGGCGTCACATCGACGCCCCGCTCCGCGCCAGATTCCATCCCCACTTCCCCCAGGAGCTGACCACACCATGACTTCTGCTTCCGTAGCCCGCGCAAGCGCCGCTTCCGCGGCGGCTTCCCAATCGATTCCCGCCACCCCCGAGGCGCTGCTGGAAGCCGTGCTCAAGGCCAATGCCGGCACCGCCGACGCGCGTACCCGCACCATTCTCGATGCCATGATCCGGCATGCGCACGCGTTCGCGGCCGAGGTGCAGCTGACCTATGAAGAACTCCACGCCGGCCTGGACTTCATGGTCCGCATTGGCCAGGCCACCGGACCGAAGAAGCACGAGGGCATCCTGCTGGCGGATATCCTCGGGCTCGCCACGCTGGTGCTGCTGATGGACGCCAAGGCCGTGCTGGCCGCGGGCGGCACCGAGCCCGCGCTGATCGGCCCGTTCTGGCGCGCCAACCAGCCGGTCCGCCCCAACGGCGCGCATATCGCCACCCCCGACACCACCGGCGACCCGCTGTTCGTACAGGGACGCGTCGTGTCGATCGACGGCACGCCCATCGCCGGCGCGCGCATCGAGACCTGGCAGGCCGCGCCCAGCGGCCTGTACGAGAACCAGGACGAGCACCAGGAAGACATGAACCTGCGTGCCGTGTTCGAGACCGACGCCGACGGACGCTTCTGGTTCGACAGCGTGCGGCCATCAGGATATGGCGTGCCGATCGACGGCCCCTGCGGCGAACTGCTGAAGCTGCAGAACCGCGACCATATGCGCCCGGCGCACCTGCACTTCATCGCCATCGCGCCGGGGCACAAGGTGCTGACCACGCAGATCTTCGATGCGCTGGATCCTTATGCCTTCAGCGACGCGGCGTTCGGCGCGGTCGGTTCACTGCTGCGCGATTTCGAGCCGGACGGCAACGGGGGCTTTCGCCTCGATGTCGAGCTGAAGCTGGAGCCGGGCGAGACGCGCCTGCCCAAGCCGCCGCTGCCGTGAGGGCGGTACTTTCGGACGGGGCAGGACCGCTGACAAAGCGGTAACGGGGGGCATCGAAGTCGCCGGCTCGCCGCATGTGCCGTGCGACAATGCCGCAGGCGGCCCTGCACCGCACCGATGATCCGTGCGCCAGCGCGGACCCCGCAAGCGACCCACGCCCTACACCATGAACCGACCAGCCTCCCTCTCACGCTCCGACTGGGTGCGGCACGCCAGGCCGACGGAAGGCGTCGAGCGTATCGAAGCGTGGTTTCACGGCAAGGCGTATGCCCTGCACCGCCACGATACCTACGCGATCGGTCGCACGCTTGCTGGGGTGCAGCGTTTCAGCTATCGGCGCAGCCAGCGAGACAGCCTGCCCGGCAACACCATCGTGCTGCATCCCGACGAACCGCACGATGGCCAGGCAGGCACCGACGAAGGCTTCCGCTACCGGATGATCTACGTCGAGCCGGTGCTGTTCCAGAACGTGCTGGGCGGGCGCGCGCTGCCGTTCCTCGAAGGCGGCGTCACGACGGACCCGCGCCTCGCGGCGGCCACCGAGGCACTGCTGCAGCATGTCGGCTGCACGCTCGAGCCGCTCGAGCAGAGCGATGCACTGGCCGACCTGGCGCATGCGCTGGCCGCCGTCGCCGGCACACCCGCGCGGCGGTCCCGGGGCGACTATCTGGCCGCGTGCCGTGCACGCGAGTATCTGCATGCCAACTGCACGCGCGTGGTCACGCTGGACGAGCTCGAAGCCGCGACGGGGCGCGACCGCTGGAGCCTGTCGCACGACTTCCGCACGTTCTACGGCACCAGCCCGTATCGCTATCTGACCATGCGCCGCCTCGATGCGGTGCGCCACCTGCTGCTCGCGGGCAGGTCGCTGGCTGACGCGGCCGCGGCGGCGGGTTTCGCCGACCAGAGTCACATGACGCGGCACTTCGCCAAGACCTTCGGGCTGACGCCGGGGCGCTGGCTGCAAGTCGCGGGAAGCATCCGGGGCGCCTGAGAATCTCCCACGATCGTTCAATACAACCGCAATGCGCATGCGTATCCTCAACCGTCAACTTGTGAACGGAGAGAACCATGTCCCAATCCGCTAGCCATTCCCGCGCACCGGCCGGCCGCGGCCAGTGCCAGAGCATTGACCTGGTCCGCAAGATCGCGCAGATCGACGGACACTGGCAACCGCGCGTCGTCGCGGAAATGAACGACTACCAGTTCAAGGTCGTGAAGGTCGAAGGCGAGTTCGAGTGGCACCGGCATGCCGACACCGACGAGACCTTCATCGTCCTCGAAGGCGAGTTGCGCATCGATTTCCGGCAGGGGCCCGCGGGCGACGGTTCGATCGTGCTGCGGCCCGGCCAGATGGCGGTGGTGCCGAAGGGCGTCGAGCACAAGCCCCGCGCTGACGCGGAAGTGAAGCTGCTGCTGATCGAGCCGCGCGGCGTGGTCAACACGGGCGACGGTCCGGCGGGCGAGCGTACGGTCGACAACGACCAGTGGATTTGAGGCGCGCTTCAAAAAAAAAGCGGCACCCTTACGGTGCCGCGCTTGTCACGCCGCAGCCTGCCCGTACGGGCAGGCCACTGGTGCACTACCGCGTGATTACCGTTTGCCGTCCTTCGCGTACACGCGCTCGCCGGCCACCCACGTCTGCAGCACCTGCGTCTTCCAGATATCGGCAGGCTTGACCTTGAACACGTCCTGGTCGACCAGGATAAAGTCCGCCCACTTGCCGGGCTCGAGCGAGCCCAGCGTCTTCTCCTGGTGCTGGGCGTAGGCCGCGTTCAGCGTGAAGGCGCGGAAGGCCTGCGGCAGGGTCATGGCTTCCTCTGCATGCCAGCCCTTGATCGGGCGGCCTTCATGGTCGGTGCGGGTCACCGCGGCGTGCAGGCCGTAGAACGGGTTGGCCGATTCCACCGGAAAGTCCGAACCGCCCGCGATCACGGTGCCTTGCCTGAGCAGCGTCTGCCAGGCGTAGGCGCCCTTGATGCGGTCCTTGCCGACGCGGTCTTCGGCCATGTTCATGTCGCTGGTCGCGTGCGTGGGCTGCATCGATGCGATCAGGTCCAGCGACTTGAAGCGCGGGATGTCCGGCAGCGCGATCACCTGTGCGTGCTCGACGCGGTTGCGTAGTGCGCGCCCGCCCACGTCCTTGTACGCCGCTTCCACGGCGTCAAGCACCTGGTGGTTGGTGGCGTCGCCGATGGCGTGGATATTGACCTGGTAGCCGGCCTTGATCGCGGTCTTGACCGCGGCCTGCATCGCGGCATCGCTCATGAACAGCAGGCCGCTGTGCACGTGGTCGTCCGAGTACGGTGCCATCAGCGCCGCGCCGCGGCTGCCGAGCGCGCCGTCGCCGTACAGCTTGACCGCGCGCAGGTAGTAGCGATCGTTGCCGTAGCCCGACAGCGGACCGTTGGCCGACAGCGTCTTGAAGTCGTCGCCGGTGTCGCGGATCATGCCGTAGATGCGGGTGGTCAGCTTGCCCTGGTCGGCGAACTCGCGGTAGATCCGGTCTTCGGCGACGGTCACGCCGGCGTCGCCGGCGGCGGTCAGGCCGAGCGCGTTCATGTGGGCCAGCGCGGCGGCCAGCGCGGCGCGTCGGTCGTCGTCGCTGTACGGCGGGATCACGTTGTTGACCAGCGCCATGGCCTTGTCGACCAGCACGCCGGTGGGGTTGCCGCTGGCATCGCGCTCGATGCGCCCGCCGGCCGGATCCCTGGTGTCGCGCGTGATGCCGGCGGCCTGCAGCGCCTTGGTGTTCAACCACGCGGCGTGGCCGTCGACGCGCACCAGCCGCACCGGGCGGTCCGACACCGCGGCGTCGAGCTCGGCGGCGGTCGGGAAGCGGCCCAGCTTCCAGTTCACCTGGTTCCAGCCATAGCCCAGCAGCCACTTGCGCTGCGGGTTCTTGTCGCCATAGGCGCGGATCATGCCCTGCGCTTCGGCCAGCGTGCGCGTGCCCGACAGCGAGATCTCGGTGGTCTTGAAGCCCAGGCGGAACACGTGGCCGTGGGCATCGATCAGGCCCGGCAGCAGGGTCTTGCCCTGGCCGTCGATGCGCTGCGCGCCCGGATACTGCGCGCGCAGGGCGGCGGCGTCGCCGGTGGCCAGCACCTTGCCCTGGTCGAATACCAGCCCGGTGAAGCGGGTGACCTTGTCCTGCTGCAGGGTATAGCCCTGCACCGATTCCACCAGCGTGGGCGCGGCGTGCGCGGGCAGGCCCAGGGCCATGCCGGCGCCAAGCGCCAGCAGGCTGATGCGGATTGCTTTCTTCAAAGCGATGCTCCTTGTTGTTGTGCTTTTTTGCTTGTTACTGCGGATTGCCAGGCGCCCGGGAACGGCGCCTATTCACCGGCCGCCGGCACGGCGGTGCACGTTATGGCGGCATCGCGGGCCGGCAGCGCGGGGAATTCCATCTCGGCATAGGGCACGAAGCGCGTCTTGCGCGCGATGCGGTAGCCCAGCCAGATCAGCAGGAAGATCGGGATGCCGATATAGGTGGCGGTCACGCTGACCCAGTCGATCTTGCCGCTGGTAAAGGCCTGGTAGTTCTGGCCCAGCGTCACGACCAGGCACAGCCCGAAGGCAAAGATCGGCCCGTAGGGGAAGAACGGCGAGCGATAGGGCAGCCGGTCCAGGTCATGCCCCTGGGCGACAAAGCCCTTGCGGAAGCGGTAATGGCTGACGGCGATGCCGAGCCAGGCAATGAAGCCGGTCATGCCCGACAGGTTCAGCAGCCACAGGTACACCGACTTGCTTTCGAACAGCGAGGTCAGGAAGCACAGCGCACCGACCGCGGTGGTGGCCAGCAGCGCCACCAGCGGCACGCCGTTGCGCGTCAGCCGGGCAAACACGCGCGGCGCGCGGCCCTCGGTGGCCAGGTTGTACAGCATGCGGGTCGAGGCATACATGCCGGAGTTGCCGGCCGACAGCACCGCGGTCAGGATCACCGCGTTCATCACGCCGGCGGCAAAGGCCAGGCCCGCATGGCGGAACACCAGCGTGAACGGGCTTACGCCCACGGTCTGCACGTCGCTCTTGAGCAGGCTCGGGTCGGTGTAGGGAATCAGGATGCCGATGATCAGGATCGCCAGCACATAGAACAGCAGGATGCGCCAGAACACCTGGCGCACGGCGCGCGGGATGTTCCTGGCCGGATCGGCCGATTCGCCGGCGGCGACGCCGATCAGCTCGGTGCCCTGGAACGAGAAGCCGGCAATCATGGCCACGCCGATCAGCGCGGGCAGCCCGCCGACGAAGGGCGCATCGCCGGTGGTCAGGTTGGCCAGGCCGTGGCTGGCCGCCATGTCGCCGCGCAGGATGCCGAAGATCATCAGCGTGCCAATGCCGATAAAGGCCACCACCGTCACCACCTTGACCAGCGCGCACCAGTATTCGGCCTCGCCGAAGCCGCGCACCGAGATCGCATTGAGCGCGAACATCAGCCCCAGAAACAGCGCGCTCCACAGCACGCCGGGCGTGTCGGGGAACCAGTACTGCATCACCAGCTGCGCCGCGGCCAGCTCCACCGCGATGGTCACGGCCCAGTTGTACCAGTAGTTCCAGCCCAGCGCGAAGCCGAAGCCCTCGTCGACATAGCGCGCGCCATAGGTGGCGAACGAGCCCGACACCGGCATATAGGCCGCCAGTTCGCCCAGGCTGGTCATCAGGAAATAGACCATCGCGCCGATCAGGATATAGGCGGCGAGCGCGCCGCCGGGCCCGGCCTGCGCGATGGTGGCACCCGAGGCCACGAACAGTCCGGTGCCGATCGAGCCGCCGATGGCGATCATGGTGAGATGGCGGGCGCGCAGCGTGCGGCGCAGCGTGGGCGCGGGTGCGCCGGCGGAGGAGGGCTGGGAGGGTTGTGTCGACATCGGAATCCGGTCTGGGCGCGCCGTGCGGTACAAGCCACGAAGGGACGCAAAGGGGCGCGAAGGCGCGCAACTATGCCGGCATCGCCGGGCGGCCGCAAGCTGCGCCAGGCCGCCAGCCGCGCGGGCGGCGACACATGCCGCAGGGCCTCCTCCCGGTGCTACCGGCCGGTATATTGGGCGGCATCATAAGAGAAATCGCTGTGCAGGGAAAGCCGCTGCCGCCCGCCTGGCACGGGTGCCCTGCGTCAAGTGCCGCCCTCGCCGCCGCATGCCGGCCTGCCCGCCGGCCCGCTCGTTGGCCACGTTGCGGTGTAGGACAAACTCCCGGCGCGGACAGGAATGGCACCGCTGCCGGGGCCGGCGCGCGGGGTATATCTTGCGAGGTAGCAGGCGCTGCACGCCGGCCGGTGCGAGGACCCGGCCACCGGCCCATCCCCGTTCCTTCATTCACCGGCGCAGGGAGACTGACGGATGTTCCAGACGCACAGCGAGGTTCCGTTCGACGCCCGGCGGCCGATCGCCGCGGCGCGTGCCGGCGCCGGCTGGTGCCGGCGCGCGACCCGGCTGGCCGCGATCGCGCTGGCCGGCCTGTTTGGCATCGCGGTGCTGGGCGGCTGCGCCAGCCTGCCGGCGCAGGCGGAGCGCACCCCGTCGACTGCCCCGGCCAATACCAGCGACACGCCGCTGGGCAAGGTGCTGGCGCCGCGCCTGGCCAAGCGCCCGGGCGAGTCGCTGTTCTACCCGCTGCAGTCCGGTCCCGACGCGCTCGCCGCGCGCCTGGCGATGGCGCGCGCGGCGCAGCGCAGCCTGGACCTGCAGACCTATATCTTCGAGCCGACCGGCACCGGCGCGGCCGTGCTGGGCGACATCCTGGATGCGGCCGACCGCGGCGTGCGCGTGCGCATGCTGCTCGACGACCTGCATACCGGCGGACTCGACAAGGTCCTGTCGGCGATCGATTCGCATCCGAATATCGAAGTGCGGCTGTTCAACCCGTTTGCCAACCGCAGCGTGCGCTGGCTGGAAATGCTCGTGGGATTCAACCGCCTCGACCGGCGCATGCACAACAAGTCGATGACGGTGGACAACCAGATCACGCTGCTGGGCGGGCGCAATGTCGGCGACGCGTATTTCTCGGCGCGCAACGACATGGACTTCAGCGACCTCGACGTGCTGGTGGCCGGGCCGGCGGTGCCGCAGGTGTCGGCGGTGTTCGACGAATACTGGAATGACGCGTCTTCCTATCCCGTGGTGGCGCTGATCCCGGCAGGCAAGGAAGCGCCGGTGGAAATGCGCAGCCTGCGCAAACGGCTGGAGGCGCGCGGCGACCAGGCCGTGGCCAGCCCCTACGTGCAGGAGTTGCTGGATTCTGGCCTGGCCAAGGGGATCGAGAGCGGCCATATGCCCGGCTACTATGGCAAGGCCGTGGTGGTCTCGGACAAGGCGGCCAAGATCACCCACCAGACCGACGACGATCCGGGCCACGCCACTGCCCGGCTGGAGAAGATGATCAGCAACGCGCAGAAGGAGGTGTTGCTGATCTCGCCCTACTTCGTGCCCGACGATGACGGCGAAGCCTGGCTGATCGCGCTGGCGCGACGCGGCATCCGCGTGCGCATCCTGACCAACTCGTTTGCCGCCACCGATGTCAGCCCGGTGCACGCGGGCTACGCACCGCACCGCCGGGCGCTGGTCGCCGCCGGCGTGGAGCTGTACGAGCTCAAGCCCAGCGCCTACGCCGAGCTGGCCAACCGCGGCAAGGCCGCACGCGGCTCACGCTCGCGCGCCTGGCTGTCGTCCAGCCGCGCCAGCCTGCACGCCAAGAACTACATCGTCGACCGGCGCCTGGTCTTTATCGGCTCGCTCAACATGGACCCGCGCTCGGCCAAGCTGAATACCGAGATGGGCGTGGTGCTCGACAGCCCGGCGCTGGCCGAGCGCATGACCCGGTCCACCGAAGACGGCCTGCTCGACATGGCTTACCGCGTCGGGCTGCAGACCGATGGCGACGGCGGCAATCCGCGCCTGACCTGGACCACGCGCGAGAAGGGACAGCTGGTGGTGTACGACCGCGAGCCCGACATGGGCCCGCTGCAACATCTGGGGATCGGCGTGCTGCGTGTGCTCCCGATCAAGGAAGAGCTTTAAAGCGGGTCCTCCGGGTGGACCGCGGCTTTCCTGAACCTCGGTTTGGGGGTATTTTTTCCGGCACCGTAGCTCCCGTCCGGAGGAATTCCATGAAAGCTGCAGTGCTGCATCAACCCAGGACGCCGCTGGTGATCGAAGACGTGGCCATCGGCAAGCCGGGACCGCGCGAAGTGCTGGTGCGTACCGCCGCCGTCGGCGTGTGCCACTCCGACCTGCATTTCGTGGACGGCGCCTACCCGCATCCCGTCCCCACCATCCCGGGCCACGAGGCCGCAGGCGTGGTCGAGCAGGTCGGCTCTGAAGTTCGCACGGTCAAGCCCGGCGACCACGTGATCACCTGCCTGTCGGCCTACTGCGGCCATTGCGAGCATTGCCTGACCGGCCACCTGTCGCTATGCGCCGAGCCCGATACCCGACGCCGCGAAGAGGAGGAGCCGCGCTTGCAGGCCGCGCATGGCCACGCCATGCACCAGTTCCTGAACTTGTCCGCCTTCGCTGAGCAGATGCTGATCCACGAGCACGCGCTGGTGGCGATCCGGCGCGACATGCCGCTGGACCGCGCCGCGCTGATCGGCTGCGCAGTGACCACCGGCATGGGCGCCGTGATCCATACCGCCAGAGTGCAGCCGGGCGAGACCGTCGCCGTGATCGGCTGCGGCGGCATCGGGCTGGCCACGGTCAACAGCGCCGCCATCGCCGGCGCGGGCCGCATCATCGCCATCGACCGGGTGCCCGGCAAGCGCGAGCTGGCCCGCAAGTTCGGCGCAACCGACGTGATCGACGCCAGCGAGGGCAATGTGCCGGATGCGGTGCGCACGCTTACCGGCGGGGGCGTGCACCATGCCTTCGAGGCCATCGGCCTGAAGGAGACCACCGAGCAGGCCTTTGCCATGCTGCGCCGCGGCGGCACTGCCACGGTCATCGGCATGATCGCGCCGGGCGTCAAGATCGAGCTGAAGGGCAGTGATTTCCTGGGCGAGAAGCGCATCCAGGGCTCGCTGATGGGCTCCAACCGCTTCCCGGTGGACATGCCGCGCATGGTCGATTTCTACATGGCCGGCCGCCTGCACCTGGACGACCTGATCGCGCAGCGGCTGCCGCTGGAACGCATCAACGACGCCTTCGACGAACTGCGCCGCGGCGAACTGGCGCGCTCGGTGATCCTGTTCGACTAGGCGCACGGCGCGGCCGGGGCGGGGCCGGTAAGCCCGCCGGCCGGCGTTCAATAAGGCTGGTCCGCCGGCCGCACCTCGAAGCGCAGGATTTCGGCCAGATCCAGCATCTCTTCGTCATCCTCGCTGCGCGTGATCCAGCCGGCGTAGGCGTCGCCGCCGGTATCCCAGTTCCACAGCGTATAGCCGGCCACGCGTAGCTGGTTGTGCGCCAGCTCCATCAGTTCCGGCACGCTGGTGCTCTCCAGGAAGGCCTCGTCCTCGGGGTCGTCGGTGCCCCAGTCGAGCTCCAGGTCCATGCGCTCGCACAGCTGGGTCAGGCAGCCGATAAAGGACTGCGCATCCTTCCAGTCGACAAAGAACCCGGACTGCCAGTCGATCACCTCGCGGATCACCCACAGCAGTTCCGGCCCGTCGGTGTCGTCGTCCTCGGCATCGAGCAGGGCATCCTCGAACATCGCCTGCTGTGCCGAGGTCTGGGCGCTGTCGCCGAGGTTGATCAGGGCGAAGAAACGCGCGATCGCGTCCTGCGTGTCGTCGTCCAGCGGTGTGGCCATCTTTTTTCTCCGGTTGCCGCGGCGCGCTAGGCCGCGATGCGGATGATCTCGCGTTGGCCCGCCGGTGTCACGCGCAGCGCGCGCGAGGTGCGCGTGGGCTCGATCCAGCCGCGCGCCAGCAGGCTGCCCAGCAGCGCCGCGCCCAGCGCGCCGCCCAGGTGCGGCTTGCGCTCGCTCCAGTCCGGACAGGTGCAGGCAAACTGCCGCCGCTTGCGGCGCGCCGCATCCACGTCCACGCCCAGCCGCGCCAGCGCCTGCGCGCCGTCGCCGCTGAGCTCGACGCGCGGCCCGTCCAGCATCAGCCAGCGCGACAGCGTCATGCGCTCGAACAGCCCCACCGCCATCTCGCCCGCCAGGTGGTCATAGCAGGTGCGCGCCTGGCGCAGCGCCGGCGGCGCCGTGCGCGACACCGGCACCGCCCGCAGCCGCGGCGGCTGGCTTGCCAGCGACGCCGACGCCAGCGCCTCGATCGCCACCCCGATCTCCGGCGCCGCCAGCCGGTAATAGCGGTTGCGCCCGCGCGTCTCCGCCACCAGCAGGCCGCCTTCGGACAAGCGCGCCAGGTGCCCGCTGGTCGAAGACGCCGACAGGCCGGCGATCAACGCCAGCTCGCCGGCGGGCCGGGCGCTGCCGTCCATCAGCGCCCATAGCATGGCGGCACGGCCGGGATCGGCGAGCAGGCTGGCGAGGTGGCTGATGCCGGGGGTGTAATCCATGGTTTGGGTTTGGGTGAAGGGTGTGATGCGGAGTATAGGACGGGGCTGGCAAGAAGGGTGGCCAATGCAAATCCAGTTCCGCATCCCCTCCCTTCCATTACGACGGAACGCCGCAGTTCCCTTCGGGCGCGGTTTCGGTGGCCTGTAATGTGAACTCGAATACGGCGCCCCGTGGCCGGTTCGGCCACGCGTGCAGGCGCCCACCATGCGCTTCGAGGATGGCGCGACAGATCGACAGGCCCATGCCCAGGCCTTCGGCCTTGGTCGTGTAGAAAGGCTGGAACACCTGCTCCGTATCGGCAGGCAGGCCGACACCGACGTCGTGCACCGTGACCACGACTTCATGCGCCGGGCTGACTGCGGTGCGTACAGTGAGTTCGCGTGAATGCTCGAGGATCTCGCGCATTGCCTCGACGGCATTGATCACCAGATTCAGCAACACTTGCTGCAACTGGATCTTGTCAGCCCACACCAAGGGTAGCGCCGGCAGCAGTTCGGTTTTCAGGATGACCTGGGTGCGATCCAGTTCGCCGGCGAAGAGCGGCAGCGTCTCGGCGATCATCTCGTTGAGATTGATCCGCTGCGCTTGCGGCCCGGCCTTGCGCAGCATCGCGCGCATGCCCGCGATAACGCTGCCAGCGCGTTCTCCTTGCTCGACAATGGCATCCAGGGCTGCGACCGCCTGCTCGAGGTCCGGTTGCTTGCGATTGAGCCACCGTAGCGCGGCGCGTGCCTCGATGGTCAATGCCGCGATTGGCTGGCTCACCTCATGGGCGATTGACGCTGTCAGCGCGTTGAGTGTCGTGACGCGGCTTGCGTGAGCCAACTCTGCATGGGCCTGACGCAGGGATTCATCTGCGCGTCGGCGGTGCTCAGAAAGCCGGCTGTTCTCAATGGCACTGGCCGCCTGGAACGCCAGCAGCTTGATCACCTCGATCCGTGCCGGAACGAACACGCCTGGCGCAAGTGCGTTTTCAAGATAAAGCACTCCGGTCAGCCTGCCTTGATTCAGCAGCGGCAGGCACAGCATCGAACGTGCCCGGCGTTGGCAAACAAAGGGGTCGGCGGAAAAGGCCCCGCTGGCGGATCCATCGTTCATGACCACGTGCTCGCGAGATTCCAGCACGTGCTCGATCATCGCCACCGGCATATCGGCCGCATCGAGCGGTCGCACGGACAATGTCACCATGACCGTTTCCTCCCGCACGGCAGCCTCGGCTGCAACGTGATGTTCGGCGCCTTCGGGCAAGATGAGCAGCCCCCGCGTCGCGCCGGCCTGCTCGATTGCGGTCCGGATCAGCGTCGCCAGCAGCCGTTCCAGCCCGGTCTCGCCCGAAATCGCCTCCGAGATCGCGATCACCGTGGCCAGGTCCAGATGCTGGAGCGGCGCGCCAATCGTGCCCATCGACGGCGTGGAGGCAAGGGCGGCTCCCGCATCGGCTGCCAGCGCGGGATATTGCATATCGAGCTGCCAGACCTTGGCGTCTGCACCCCAACGCAGGTAACCGTGACGCGCCTGGCGCAAGTACACCATCGCCACGTTATCGAGCCGACGATCCAGATAAAAGCGCGCCGCCAGTTCGTTCGCCAGCGCCTGAATGTGGATCAGGTCGCTTTCGCGTGCCAAGGCGATAGCCGACTCGTAGCCGCGCATCGCGTCGATGTCGCGTCCTTCGAGCCGGGCAATCTCCGCCTGGACCAGCGTGGCCCGGTGCGCAAACGTCGCCGGACAGCGCCGTGCCCATTGCGCCAACTGCCAGTGGTGCCCTGCCAGGGCGGGAAGGTGCGCGGTGAGTTCACCCTCGACGGCGGGATTGCAGCACGCCGCGCGTGCCAGCGCGGCGTAAAAATGGTACTCGGCCTGCTCGAAATAGGCCGGCGAGGTCCACAGAAGCGGGCGCGCCTGCTCGGCCGCATCCAGTGCCTCGGCCGCGGCGCCAGCCAGATAGCGAGCCTGCAGCTTGCGGATCCCGTACCAGCATGACACCAGCAGCAGGCCCACGTCGCCGCGCAACCGGGCTTCGAACGCGGCTTCGCTGAAATCCTTGGCGTCGAAGCGACCGAACACCGGCGTCAATCCGCGCAGCGTACGGACGAGCTGACGTTGGGGCGCAAGGCGGTCTGCTACCAGCGTGAAGCGCGGCCCCCATGCGAAAACGCTGCCCGAGTCGGCATCGCGTTGCACGCTGGCGAGCGGATCTCCGATCGCCAGCGCATGCGTCATCAGGTTGCTGCGGATGTAGGCGGCATAGGTGAGGTCGCCGATCTGCTGCGTCAACGCCAATGCCTGACGCACGAGGCCGCGCGCGACGCGCAGCGGCTTGGACCAGTGCAGAAGATTCCCGCCAACGACTTGATACACCCGTGCGCGTATCCGATCGATGCCCCGCCGTTCCGCAACCTCGAGCGACAGCCGCTCGAACGCGGCGCCGGCCGGCTCATCGGTGGAGGCGGCCACGTGCAGCATGGCCACCCATGCATAGGCCAGGGCCGATTCGTCGCTGTTGCCATGCGCCAGGCTCAGGTTGACCATGCGCAGCAGCACAAGCCTGCGCAACTGATCGTCGGTGTACCAGGCCGGCTGCACCAGCGCAATCAGCACGCGCATCGTCGCGAGCGCATCGGGGTCCGTCATCGGGGGCAGCGAAGCCAGTTCGGCGATCTCGCGCTCGCCGAGGTGGCGGGCGAACAGCGCCTCCTCGTGCGCCAATGCCGTTGCAGTCGGATGCGATGCCCATTCGACCCCGGCACGCCGCAGGTAGGCCAGCCCAACCGTGACCGCTTCGGCACGGCGCCCGCCGGTCATCAGAAGGCCCAGCTGGAGTTGCGTGAGGACGGCTAGCGCGGTGATCGACGAGGTCCGCGCGGCCAGTGACTCCAGCCGATGCTCTGCGCGCGCCGAATCCCCGGTGAGAAACTCGCTTTCGGCCATGTGCAGCGTCAAGGCGAAGGCGAGATCCTGGTGCCGCGCGAAGCCGTGTTCGCCCAGCAGCGCGAGTCCGATCGACAGATAGTGCAGCGCCGCGGTGTTGGCGCATGCGGACTTGGCGCGCAAGGCGGCAACCAGGTTGAGTTCCGCGAGCCTGTCGCGCTCTTCCTGTATCTCGATGCTCTCGGTCGCGCGGTTCAACTGTCCGACGATGGTAAAGACGTTCGCGTCAATCTCGTCGGACGGCGTGCGCTCGAGCAGCAGCCGGCCGACACGCAAATGGAAGGCCTGCCGCGTTGGCTCGGCGATGCGCGAATAGGCCGCTTCGAGGACTCGGTCGTGGGAGAAGCGCAGCACGTTCTCCCTGCACGAGACCAGCCCAGCGCGCACGGCTTCCCCGACCGCGGGCTCCAGTTCGCGGGCGTCGCCGGGCCAGCCGCGCGCCAGCGTGTCGACCGTGGTGTCGTTGCCAAGGCAGGCAAGCAGGGCCAGCGCCGATCGCGTGCCGGCCGCCAGCCGGTCGATCCGTCCCACCATCAGCGCTACCACGTTGTCGGTCAGCGCCTTGGCGGCGAGCTGGTCGAGGTCCCAGGTCCAGCGTGCCGCGCCGTGATCGAAGTGCAGCAACCCCTCGTGGAACAGCTCGCTGATGAACTGCGTGGCGAAGAACGCATTGCCTGCCGTCTTCTCCATCACCAGTCGCGCAAGCGGCGCACTCGTGTCGGTATTGCAATGGAGCGCGTCGGCGACGAGCTGCCGCAGGTCGGATTCGCCGAGACAACCCAGCTCGACATGGACCACGGCGGCGCCGTCCGCGCGTAACGCATCGACACCGTGGATCGCGCTCTGGTCGTCTGCGCCTTCGTGGCTGCGACAGGTGCAGACCACCAGCAGGTCTGGCGTGCCCGGATCGGTCAGCATCTGGTGCAGCAGCGTGACACTTTCGTCGTCGAGCCACTGGATGTCGTCGAGGCACAGCGTCAGCGGCCGCGCGGTTCTCGCGAGAGCGGCCACGAGGTTGCGCAGCGCAAGCCGCACCTGCGGCCCGGTTTCGCGCGACGGCGTTTCTCGCATCCACGGTACCGGACCGAGCAGCGTCTTCAGTTCGGGCAGCAAGGGCACCAGCGCACCGGCGTTCGGCCCCAGCGCCTGCGCGATGACGGTGCGCCAGGGAGCCATGTCGGCCGCGTGATCTGCCAGTCCAATGCGCAACAGGCCGCTGAGCGCGCGCGCGAGCGTTGCATAGGGCAGCCGTACGCCCGCATCGACGGGCGCCTCGGCCGCCAAGTCAACCGGCGCGTCGGCCTTGCCGGCGGCATGGATCCCGCCGCGCCCGGCAACCGCGCCAGCAAACGACCGCATCAGCGACGTCTTGCCTACGCCAGAATGGCCGGTAACCATCACGATTTCGCTGCGCCCGGTGGAGGCCACGCGCTCGTACGCTTCCACCAGCGTCGCCATGGCTTGCTCGCGACCATAGAGGCGGTCGGGGATGACCCAGGCGTCCGAAAGGTCGCGCTGCCCCAGATCGAACGATGCAATCTGCCCCTGCGCCGACAACGCCCGGCGGCAGTGCTGCAGGTCGCGCACCAGGCCTGCGGCCGTCTGGTAGCGTTCCTCGGGAGCTTTCGCCAGGAGCTTCATGACAAGCGCCGAAAGCATCGCAGGCACGGCTGGGTTGCGCTCTGCCGGCGGCCACGGCGAGCGCGCCAGGTGTGCATGGACCCAGTCCAGGGGTTCACTGGCGACGAAGGGCAGCACACCGGTAAGCATCTGGTAAAGGGTAACACCCAAGGCATACAGGTCGCTGCGTGCGTCGATAGCGCGATTCATCCGGCCCGTCTGTTCTGGCGCCATATAGGGCAGCGTACCGGAGATGTCACTGATGTCCGCACGTGCCTGGGCGCCGCGCGGCACTCGCGACGCGATGCCGAAGCCCGTCAACCAGACCTGGCGCCGGTCCGGCGCCACCAAAACATGGGCGGGCTTCAAATCCTTGTGGATCAGGCCGCGCTGATGGAGATGGCTGACCGCCATGGTTACCGCCACGGCAATGTCGAGAAACATCGCCGGGTCCATCGGCCCACCCAACAGGTGGGCGAGTGGCTCACCGCCGGGATCGTCGAGCAGCAGCACTGCCGTATCGCGCTCGCGCAGGAGCCTTAGCGGGCGGGCGGCCCAGGTCGCATCGATGGTGTCACGAAGCGCATATTCGTGACCGAGCCGGTCAAGCGCGGCCGGGGCGGAGGGATCGTTGGCAGGCCAGACACCGAGCACGGACACCTTGCAACCATCGTCCTGCATCAGCCAGCCGCGGCCGAACAGCCGGTCGCCTGCCTCCCATGTGGAATCAAAGCCTAGGCGTACTCCCGCCTGCGGAAAAAACATGGAAAGCACCGATATCGGGACCAATGTGCAAAAAAAGGGCTAGCTTGCAGGCGCAGCCGGGAGGCCGCATCTTACCAAATCGCCCATGTCGACACATAATCGACACTCGCCCATGCGCCTGCGGTGTTGGATTGATCGCGTGGCAGCCTTCCGTAGTCCGCCCAGTAAATACTTAAATACCTCTGCCGGCCCCGATCGCCTGGCGACAATGGCTTAATTTTTCACCTGTTTTGATTGTGCAAAGACTCGCAGCAATAATGCGATCCGGCGGCTGGTTCGTGGTGGGAGCAACGATCGCGTCGGTTCAGCCAGCGTGGGCCGGCTACCCGGATCAACCCATCACCATCGTCGTGCCTTATCCCCCGGGAGGGCCGGCGGATCTGATGGCGCGCCCGCTTGGCGACGGACTGCAGACCGCGCTGGGCGTGCCTGTGGTGCTTCAATACAAGCCAGGCGCGGGCGGACAGATCGCCTTGCGCCACGTACAACGCGCCAGGAACGATGGCTATACCCTTGTGCTCGCCCTGGCTGCCTACGCGATCGGGCCACTCGTGAGCCGGTCGGCCGGCTACGACCCCGTCAGTGATTTCCAGCCAGTTTCTCTGCTGGCAAAGCAACCCTTGGTTCTGTATGTGGGCGCCACTTCGGAAATCACTTCTGTATCCGACCTGATCGTGCGCGCGAAGTCCCGCCCGGTAACCGTGGCATCGTCCGGATACGGAAATACCAGCCATCTCGCCATCGAGTTGCTCTCGCAATCCGCCGCGATTCAAGTGACCCATGTGCCGTACCACGGCGGCGTCCAGGCGGTCACGGCAGCGATCAGCGGTGACGTGGACGCGGTGTTCGCGGGGGCCGATAGTCTCAGGCACGTCAAATCCGGGAAGTTGCGGGCACTGGCGATTGCGAACGACACGCGTCTGCCAATCGCGCCCGAGACGCCCACCTTTGCGGAAGCAGGGTTGCAGAACATGCTGGTCACCGGGTGGTATGGCGTTCTGGCTCCCAAGGGCACCGCGCGGGAAAGAATCGAGAAACTCGATCTGGCGGTGAAGCATGTCCTGTCCGATTTGTCGAAGAACGAGGTACTTTCAGGTTACGGGTTCAAGGTCGTGCACGCGGGCCCTGCGGACTTCCAAGGGTTTATTCGACAGGAGCTGGCACGCTGGAGCAGGCTGGTCGCTGACCGCAACCTGGTGGCGGATGAGACAGACAGTGGAAAGTCGGGAGCCGCCGGCAATGTTCGGCGGTAAAGAAGGGATTCCCTCCGACTGGGCGGGGTAAATCCGTTCGCATCATCACGCATTTCGGTGGGTGGCGCTCGTTGCCGCCAAGCAATTGTTGCCACCACCGTACTGGCCGAATCCCGGACCGGTAACAACCTGATTTGTCCCACTGGCATCAGCGTGCGCAAGCTGTCTTCGTTCTGCCGCATGCGAATGCAACAACAATTCCATGCAATGGAATTGCAGGGCTGTGCAACGGCCCGCCACGACCTAAGCTGCCTGTAACAAAGAAACGCGCCCGGTGCATGCAGTCCGATGGCCGCGGCGTTCCGACTTGTTCCAGGAGACACAGCATGCATCCGTTCCGTACCGGGCTCTTCCGCTGGCTTGCCACGGCAGCGATCCCATCCCTCATCGCCACGGCGGCGCCCTTGCCCGCACTCGCAGCCTTCCCCGACAAGCCCATCCGCCTGGTGGTGCCGTTCGCTGCCGGCGGTGGCACGGACCTGGTGGCGCGGGCGATGGGCGTCACCATGGGCGAGGCGCTGGGCCAGCCCGTCGTCGTCGAGAACAAGCCGGGCGGCGGCACCATCATCGGCACCGATGCGGTGGCCAAGAGTCCGCCCGACGGCTACACGCTGGTGATGGCGACCATGGCGCACGCGGTCAACCCCAGCCTCCACAAGAAGCTGCCGTTCGATACGGAGAAGGCGTTCGCGCCGGTGATGCTGGTGGGCCGCTCGCCCAACGTGCTGGTGGTGAAGCCGGATAGCCCCATCAAGAGCGTGCAGGACCTGGTCAAGGCTGCCAAGGCCAGTCCCGGCAAGCTGAACTATGCCTCGCAAGGCCCCGGCACTTCGGCGCATCTGGCCGGCGAGTTGTTCAAGAAGATGGCCAGGGTCGAGATGAACCACATTCCTTACCGTGGCGCCGGCCCGGCGATCACGGACCTGCTTGGCGGGCAGGTCGATGTGATGTTCGCCACCGCGGCCGCGGTCGCACCGCACCTGCACAGCGGCAAGCTGCGCGCGGTGGCGGTCACGACCGCGCAGCGCTCGCAGGCGCCGGCATTGAGCCAGGTGCCGACGATCGCGGAAAGCGGTGTGCCGAACTACGCGGCGGATAGCTGGTATGGCCTGTTCGTGCCCGCGGGCACGCCACCTGCGGTGATCACGCGGCTGAACGCCGCGGCCAGGAAGGCCGTGCATACCGAGGCGTTCCGCAAGCGCGCCGAGCAGGAGGGGCTAGCCATCGGTGGCGGCACGCCGGACGAGTTCGGCCGCTACGTCAAGGCCGAGAGCGTGCGCTGGAGCAAGGTGATCCAGGAAGCCAACATCACCGCCGACTGAACGCGGCACGCGTCCAGAACACATCGCACCGACCACACACATACGGACACGCACGGAACCGACACAACCATGAATGACTATTCCCTGATTGAACTGAAGATCGAAGCCGGCATCGCGCTGCTTGCCTTCAACCGCCCCGACAAGCGCAATGCCATCAGCGACGACATGCGCTCGGAGTTCATCGACGCGCTCGAGCGCGTGGCGGCGGACCGGGCCATCCGCGCGCTGGTGCTTACCGGCAACGGCAAGGGCTTCTGCGCCGGCGGCGACGTGGCCGGCATGCAACGCCGCATGGAAGCGCCGCAGGGCGAGGTGGGTTTCAACGGCTGGAGCCGCCAGCAGCGGGTCCATCACACCGTCAAGCTGCTCCACACCATGCCCAAGCCCACCATCGCCGCGGTCAACGGTGCCGCGGCCGGGCTGGGTGCCGATACCGCGCTGTGCTGCGATTTCGTGCTGGCGTCCGAATCGGCGTCGTTCTCCTGGTCCTATATCAACCGGGGCCTGATCCCCGATGGTGGCGGCATGTATTTCCTGCCGCGCCGCGTGGGGCTGTCGACGGCAAAGGAACTGGTCTTCACGGGCCGCAAGGTCGAGGCGCGGGAAGCCAAGGCCCTCGGCATCGCCGACCGCCTGAGCCAGCCCGAAGCGCTGATCGACGACGCGCTGGCCTGGGCGGCGGAACTGGGCCAGGGCTCGGCCACCGCGATCGCGCTGGGCAAGAGCATCATGAACCAGTCCTTCGAACTGCCCGCCGACCAGGTCTTCGCGCAGGGCAGCCAGGCGCAGGGCATCTGCTACACCAGCACCGAGCATCGCGAGTCGGTGCTGGCTTTCCTGAACAAGACCGCTGCCGCCCGGGCCTGACACCATGAATGCGATCCAACGACTCGTCACGCCGCGCAGCGTTGCCGTGATCGGCGCTTCCGCCGATCCCGCCAAGACCGCCGGCCGCCCGGTTTCCTACCTGCGCAAGCATGGCTTCAGCGGGGCGATCTACCCGGTCAACCCCAAGGTCGAGTCGATCGACGGGCTGCGCTGCTATCCCGACATTGCCTCGCTGCCCGAAGTGCCGGACGTCGGCATCGTGCTGCTGGGCGCTGAACGGGCCCACCTGGCGGTGCGCGACCTGGCGGCGCGCGGCGCGGGCGCGGCGATCGTGCTGGCGAGCGGCTATACCGAGACCGGCGCCGAGGGCGCGCGGCGCCAGGCCCAGCTGATCGAGGCGGCCGGCAGCATGCGCCTGCTGGGGCCCAATACCATCGGCCTGGTCAACCTGACCGACAATATCCCGCTGTCGGCCAGCGGCGCGCTGGAGATGGACCAGTTCCCGGCCGGCAGCATCGGCGTGGTGTCGCAAAGCGGCGGCATCCTCGGCGCCTTGCTGTCGCGCGCCGCGGCGCGCGGCATCGGGCTGTCCAAGCTGGTTTCGACCAGCAACGAAGTCGACCTGGATCTGGCCGACTTTATCGATTACCTCGCCGATGACGAGGCTACCCGCGTGATCGCGCTGTATGTCGAAAGCGTGCGCAACCCGAAAACATTCCGCCGTGCTGCGCTGAAGGCCGCGCGCGCCGGCAAGCCGGTGGTGGCGTTCAAGATCGGCCGCTCCGAAAGCGGCGCGCGCGCCGCGGTGTCGCATACCGGCGCACTGGCCGGTGCGGATCGCATGTACGACGCGCTGTTCGAACAGGTTGGCGTGATTCGCGCGCAGACTTTCTCGGACCTGCTCGACATGCCCGCCGCCCTGGCCACCGGGCGCAAGCTGACCGGCAACCGTGTGGCGATCCTGACCTCGACCGGCGGCGCCGGCACGCTGGTCTCTGACAGCCTGGGCGTGGCCGGCTTCGAGACACCGGCGCCGGACGAGGCAACCGCGGCGAAGTTGCGCGCGCTGCAGCAGGGGGACCACGCCGCGCTCGACCGCAACCCGATCGACGTCACCCTGGCCGGGCTACAGCCTGACCTGCTGCGCGCCGCGATCCGCATCTTGCTCGAGAGCCCGAGCTATGACGCGGTGGCAGTGATCGTCGGCTCGTCCAGCCTGGCGATGCCGGACCTGATGGCCAATGCCATTCGCGACTGCCTGCCCGACAGCGACAAACCGGTGATTGCTTACGTGAGCCCGCATGCGCCCGAAGTCGCGTCGCTGCTGAATCGTCGTGGCGTGCCGGCGTTTTCCGCGCCGGAGGCGTGCACGGTGGCGATCGATGCGATGCTGCGTGCCGGCAAGCTCCGCGCGGTTGACGAAGCGGGCACCCCCACGCTGCCGTTGCCGGATCTCGGCGCTTATGGCACCGGTTCGATCGACGAAGCCGCGGCCAAGACCTTGTTCGCCGGTTTCGGCGTACCGGTCGCAAAGGAGGTGGTGGTTGCCGATGGCGCCGAGGCCACGGCGGCGGCGCAAGGCTTCAGCGGCAATGTCGTGCTGAAGATCCTTTCGGCCGAGATTACCCACAAGAGCGATGTCGGTGGCGTGGCCGTCAATGTCCCGCCGGCAGAGGTGGCAAGCCGGCTGGCAAGAATGGCGAGCGATGTGCAGTCGGCCACGGGGATCGCGCCCCAACGCTTCCTGGTGCAGGAAATGGTCAAGGGCGGCGTCGAAGTGATTCTCGGCATGCACCGCGACGCGCTCGGCACTGCGATCCTGCTCGGCATGGGCGGCGTGACCGCGGAGCTGTTCGGCGATACCACGCTGCGGCTGCTGCCTGGCGAGGGGGGACTGACCCGCGACGCCGCGCTGGCGATGATCGGGCGCCTGAAGACCACCCCGTTGCTGCAGGGCTTCCGTGGCCGGCCGAAGGCGGATGTGGACGCGCTGGCCGAGGCGATCGTCGCCTTCTCGCGCATGGTCGCCACGCTGGGCGACCAGCTGGTCGAGGCCGAGATCAATCCCGTCTTCGTGCTGCCCGCAGGGCAGGGCGTGGTGGCCGCCGACGGCGTGGCGGTGCTGGCCGGCCACGACAAGCCTTGACGGGTACGGCCATGTGCAGCGAGCGCAAGGATGTGCTGGCGACTTCGGTCGATGGCTGCGACGTCGTCTGGCGCAGCTTTGGCGAAGGCCCGGCGACCGTGCTGCTACATGGCGGCCATGGCAACTGGCAGCACTGGGCGCGCAATATCGGGCCGTGGTCCCGCACCCGCCGGCTGCTGGTGCCGGACATGCCCGGCTTTGGCGAATCGGGTGCGGCACCGCGCGCCGACCTGCCGGGACTGGTCGAGGTGCTGGCCCGGTCGCTGGCGCAGCTGTCGCCGGGCCGCGTCGACGTGGTGGGATTTTCCTTCGGCGCGCTGGTGGCGGCGCATCTCGCCACCCGCGATGGCCGTGGCGATGTCGAAGTCGGCCGGCTGGCGTTGCTCGGGCCGGCCGGCCACGGCGGTCCGCGCCGGATGGCGCGGGAGTTGCTCGACTGGCGCCGCTGTCCGGATCCGCAGTCGCTTGCCGAGGCCATGCGCCACAACCTGGCAGCCTTCATGATTAACAATCCGGCCGCCATCGATGGCGAAGCGGTGGCCATCCACACGCGCGCGTGTCGCGCGACGCGCTTCCACAGCAAGTCGATCTCGCGCGCGGGCGGATTGCAGCAGGCGCTTGCGCACTTTCCCGGCCCGGTATGGATGATCTGGGGCGAAGCCGATGTCACCATGTCGCCCGAAGCGCTTGCCGCGATCGCCCGGGACTCGCGCGGCACATCGGCCGATGCAGCGCAAGTCCGGGTCAGCGTGGTGCCCGGCGCCGGGCATTGGGTCCAGTATGAGGCCCACGCACGAGTCAACACATTGCTGCAGCCCTGGCTGCAGCAATCCGCAGGCATCCCGGCGCAGGCCGGCTGAGGAGGATCCATCTTGCACGCAACCGAAGCCTTCGGGCCCTTCTTCAGTACGATCAAGGCAGGGCCGCTAGCCCCCGAGGTGCTGCATCATGCGAAGCGCGCGCTGGTCGACTGGCACGCGGCGCTGTTCCCCGGCATCGGCACCGAGGCGGTCCAGCGCCTGCAGGGCGTGCTGGCAGAAGAGCTTGGCCGCGGCAACGCCATGCTGCCGATGGGGCAACGCGCCACCGCGCGCGCTGCGGCGCTGCTCAATGGCGCTGCCGCCCACGCGGCGGAGATCGACGACAGTTTCCGTGATGCGATGTATCACCCCGGCGCAGCGACCATCGCCGCCGCCATGGCGGCGTCGCAGGACGTGGGCGCCAGCGGCGAGACGCTGCTCAAGGCCATCGTGGTGGGCTATGAAGTGTCAACGCGCATCGGCGTCGTGCTGGGCCGGGCCCACTATCGCTTCTGGCACAGCACTGCTACCGTCGGCACTTTCGGCGCGGCGGCGGCCGCGGCCTTCCTTTATGGCGCAAGCGAGGCGCAGCTGGCCCACGCGCTGGCCACCGCGGCGACCTTCGCCGCCGGACTGCAGCAGGCGTTCCGCATGGACTCGATGTCCAAGCCGCTGCACGCGGGCCGGGCTGCGGAGGGCGGGTTGCTTGCCGCCCGCGCCGCCGTTGCCGGCATCACAGGTTCGCTCGATGTGCTCGACGGTGACACCGGCATGGGGCGGGCGATGTCGGATGGCCCCGACTGGAACGGGCTGGCCTCGACGCTCGGGCAAGACTTCCATATTTGCCGGCTGACCTTCAAGAACCACATTGGCTGCGGCCATACCTTCGCGGCCATCGACGGCGCGCTGGCGCTGAAAGCGCGGCTGGGCATCGAAACCGCCCAGATCCGCCGCATCCGTGTCGCCACCTATCGTCCGGCGCTGGATATCGCCTGCTATCTCGACCCCAGCAGCGAGAACGAAGCCAGGTTCAGCCTCAGGTTCATCGTCGCCGCCGCGCTGGTGCATGGCAGCGTGCGGCTGTCGGCTTATACACCGGAACGGTTGCGGGACCGCGAGACGCGCCGGCTGATGGACTGCATGACGGTCGAGGTCGACCCCGTCATCGACGGCTGGTTTCCTGGCAAGCGCGCGGCAAGGGTCGAGTTCGAAACGACGGACGGTGCCACGGCAGACTACCTGCAGCCCAACCGCAAGGGCGATCCGGAGGATCCGCTGACCGACGCCGACCTCGACGGCAAGCTGATGGAGCTGGCGTCGCCGGTGATCGGCGCAGATGGCGCGCGCCGGCTGGCGCAGCAGATCTGGAGCGTCGAGACGGCGCCGGCGGTCACGCTGTTTGGCTAGTGGCCCGGACAAGCTGCGCGGATATGCTACGGTGCCAGCGATGCGGCGGGTCGCCAGCACGCATAGTCGCGCTGGGCGCTGGATGCCGCCTTCCAACCGCATGATGGCAAGCAGCAACTCCGGGTCATGGCAAACAGCATCGTCAATACCGAACGGATCAAGCCAGGCAAGGGCAAGGCCACGCCCAACCGTTCGCTCGAACGCGGCATTGCCGTGCTGCGTGCCTTCCGTGCCGGCTCCTCCGTGCTCGGCAACGGCGAGATTGCCGAGCGTACCGGGCTGTCGCGCTCGACGGTCAGCCGCCTGACACAATCGCTGGTCGAGACCGGCATGCTCGAGTACATCCCGACATCCCGCGCCTACCGCCTCGGTGTCCCGGTCCTCTGCATGGCACATGCGATGCGCGACAGCTCGCAGGTCCTCAAGGCGGCCACGCCGATGATGGTCGAGGTCGCCATGCAGCACCGCATCAATGTCGGGCTGGCGGTGGCCGAGGCCGACGAGATGGTCTACCTGGAATCGTTCCGCTACAACCGGCGCCAGTCGCTGCGCACGGTGGTGAGCGGACAGCGCATCCCGATGGCGCTGACCTCCCTCGGCCGCGCGCACCTTGCAACGCTGTCCCCCGAAGCCTTCAGCGCGATGATGCGGGTCCTGGCCGACAAGAACCGCGGCCGGGGCTGGGGTGAACTGCGCCGGCAGATCGAGGCCGCGGTGGCCTCGGTGCATGA
Source organism: Cupriavidus sp. WGlv3 (assembly GCF_023952475.1). Classification (GTDB taxonomy): domain Bacteria; phylum Pseudomonadota; class Gammaproteobacteria; order Burkholderiales; family Burkholderiaceae; genus Cupriavidus; species Cupriavidus phytorum. The sequence goes on along the minus strand of NZ_JALHRX010000002.1, from coordinate 543,163 downwards.
GAAGGGCTACTGCGTCGCGTCATGGCAGCCTCAGGTCGTAGCCATCGCGGCACCGATGCGCTTCGAAGGCTATGCGGTCCATGTGCTCAACGTAAGCATCGCCACGCCGCAGGAGCCCGCCGCTGTCGAAGCCACGCTGGCGGTGCCGCTGATGAAGCTTGCCGCTGCGATACAGGCGCGGGTGGCGCGGGAAGCGTAGGGCATCGATCCCTCTGTGCCCTGCGGGATCGGCTAGCGCGGAGTGGTGTTTGTATGTAATATACAAAATATCACCATATCGGTGCGGCCACGCAGCCGCCCCGCCGGAGACGCCATGCTCGACCCGTCCCTGTTCGGCCGCTTGTCCTTTGCCGCCGCGACGCCGCATGCCGGGCCGCTGTACGCCGGCCGGCACCGGCTTGGCGTAGCCGAGGAACGCGATGCCGTGCTGTTCGTCCCGGAAGGACTGGCAGCCCAGGCCCCAGTGCCCCTCATGGTCATGTTCCACGGCGCCGGCGGTTTTCCCGAAAAAGTCCTGCCGCATCTCGAAGCCCATGCGCAGCGGCACCGCTTCCTGGTGCTGGCGCCGCATTCGCTTTATCCCACCTGGGACATCGTCATTGGCGGCAACGGGCCAGACCTGCAGCGGCTGCACCAGGCGCTGAGCGCGGTGACATCGCGCTACCGGATCGATCCGCAACGGCTGGCCTTTGCCGGATTCTCGGATGGCGCCAGCTATGCGCTGTCGCTTGGCATTACCAACGGCGATATCGCCAGCCATGTGATCGCATTCTCCGGCGGTTTCATGTCGGTGTTCATGCAGACCGGCATTCCCAAGGTATTTGTCGCGCACGGGCTGGCGGATGAGCAATTGCCGATTGCCAGCGGGCGCGCGCATGCGGCCAGGCTGCGCGCCGCGGGCTATGACGTGGAATACGTCGAGTTCGACGGGCCGCATGTCATCCATGCGCCGGTGGTCGAGCGCGCGATCGATTTCTTCCTGCAGTGAAACCCTGGCCGCTGGCCGGGCGCGGCCACGCCATTGAACTGGAGTGCGGTACATGGATTTCGAGATTCCGGAGGCGCTGATCCATCCCCTGCTGGCGATGATCGAAACCGGTTCGCCGCTGGCCCGGCAACTGCAGCAACACGGTGTGTGCCACGGCAATATGCTGGTATCGAGCAAGCTGTTCGATGCGCATGCGCTCAGTTCGCTCTATACGCTCAGCAAGACCCAGAACGAGCGCGCGCTGATGTTTCAGATGCTGGCGCTGGACAACATCTACAACGCGCCGCAGGCACGGGTGATTCCGGGGCTGGACCAGCTGGTGGCGGGGCTGGCCGCCTACCTGTCGCGCGATGCCATCGACGGCTGGCTGTACCAGCGCAACCGCGACGGCGTGCTGCTGCCCTGGCTGGTGCGCCGCATGCGTTATGTATTGCCCGAGCAGGGCATGGCCTACGTGGTGGTGGACCTGCTCGCCAATACGATGCAGTCGGCCAATTCCGCGCTGACCGACCACCACCTGCGCCGCTCCGGCATGACCACCTCGATGGTGATCACCCGCGACGATATTGCCAACCGCACCATCCCGGAGTTGCTGGCCGAATTCGGCTTCTACAAGGAGTGCGCGGAATTCCGCCAGGAATATGAACAGCACGCGCAGCGCTTCGTGCGCTGCCAGCGCGGCTTCGGCGCGCAGTTCGTCGCGACGCGCGCGGCGTTCTCGGTCGATGCCAAGGGCGCGGCGGAGCTGATCCCGATCGCCGATGGCACGAGCGCGCGCTGCGTGAACGACGAGGAGCGGCTGGAGCGCCGTTTCGAGATGACCTGCGACCCCTCGTTCTGGCGCGAGGCGGGCATCATGGAGGGCTTCGAGCGGGTGCCGCTGCATGGCTACGTGCACCTGTTCCACCTGGAGTGGCACCGCAATATCTGGGTCCACGTGCAGCACCTGGCCGAGTACCGCTACCAGCCCGCGCTGCGCGACAAGCTGGTGCTGCCCGCGCACCACCGCGACCTGATCGACATCCTGACCTCGCACATGGACATGCTGGCGCCGGACTTCGTGCCGGGCAAGTCCGGCGGCACTACCATCCTGTGCCAGGGCGCGCCCGGCCTGGGCAAGACGCTGACCGCCGAGGTCTATGCCGAGGTGGTCGGCAAGCCGCTGTACCGCGTGCACTCAGGCCAGCTGGGCACCACCGCGGCGTCGGTGGGGGCCACGCTGATGACCATCCTGCGCCGCGCCATGCGCTGGAACGCGATCCTGCTGCTGGACGAAGCCGACGTCTATATCCGCCGCCGCGACAACGACCTCGAGCACAACGCCATCGTCGCCGAGTTCCTGCGCACGCTGGAGTACTTCAGCGGCCTGCTGTTCATGACCACCAACCGCATCGGCGACGTCGACGATGCCATCCTGTCGCGCTGCATCGCCACCATCCACTACACCACGCCGTGCCGCGAGGATGCCGTGCGGCTGTGGCGGCTGCAGGCGGCGCAGTTCGGCGCGGAACTGGACGATGCGCTGATCGATGCGCTGACCGACGCCTACCCCACCGCGAGCGGGCGCGACATCAAGGAACTGCTGAAGCTGGCAACGCGCTACGGCAAGGCCAGGGAGATTCCGCTGTCGATGGACGTTTTTCGCCTGTGCGGGCAATTCCGCGGAATTGGCTGACCACTGGGGCATACCGGCAAAGGGGAGGGCGCAGGTATGATGGCGCATCCGTCCAGGCAACCGCCCCCGATCCCCGATGAGCCTTGACCCCGCCGAACTGCAGACGCTACGCCCCTACCTGTTGCGCTTCGCGCGCCTGCAGCTGCGCGACGAGGCGGTGGCCGAGGATGCCGTCTCGGAAACGCTGCTGGCCGCGCTCGAGCATCCGGAGCGCTTTGCCGGCCAGTCGGCGCTGCGCACCTACCTGGTCGGCATCCTCAAGCACAAGATCATCGACGCGCTGCGCAGCGGCAGGCGCGAGGTCAGGCTGGCGCTTGCCACCGACGGCGATGGCCAGCCGCAGTCCGACGACGACGCCTTCGACGCCCCGTTCACGCGCAACGGCCACTACCAGGACCCGCCCTCCGACTGGGGCGATCCGGAGCGCGCGTTCGAACGCCGCGAGTTTTTCGAGATCCTGCAGCTATGCGTGGACCGCCTGCCGGCGCGCACCGGCCGCATCTTCATGATGCGGGAATGGCTGGAGCTGGACACCGAAGAAATCTGTCAGCATTTGCAGATCAGCGCGACCAATGCCTGGGCGATGCTCTACCGGGCCCGCATGCGCCTGCGCGAATGCCTGGAACTGCACTGGTTCGGCCAGCGCGGCCGCCCCGGCAAGGCGAGCTGAGCCCGCCAACGCCCACCCCAGCGAACCGTCACGGACCAAGATGCCGGAAACCCCACCCTCCCGCCCGCCGCGCCGGCTGCTGCCGGACTGCGAAGAGGTCCACCACCTGACCATGAAAAGCCTGGACCTGCCGCTGTCCTGGACGGAGCGGCTGCGCGTGCGCTCGCACCTGGCGATCTGCGATGCGTGCACCCGCTTCAGCGCGCAGATGCGCACGCTGCGCGAGGCCATGCACAGGCTGGGGCGCGACGAATGACAAAAGGCCAGCGCTGGCGCTGGCCTTCTTGCTGATTTTCTCTCGCTGGCGTGAGGCGTTGGCCGCTCAGGCGCGGGCGCATTCGCCGTAGGGGTCGAACTTGCCGGTGCGGCTGCCTTCGGTAAAGGTGTCGAAGCTGCGGGCAGGCGATGCCGACACGCCGCTGCGGTCCAGGCCGGCGACGGTGCGGGCGCCGTCGGTGAAGGGGTCGGCCTTGCCGGTGCGGGCGCCGTCGGTGAACGGATCCGCCTTGCCGGCGCGGGCGCCGTCGGTGAAGGCGTCGTGGCTGCGGAATTCATAACCATACTTGTCGCCCGGCACGGTGCTGCGGAAGCTGTAGCCGTACTTGTCGCCGGGCAGGGCTTCGGCGGCGGTGGCGGCCTGGGCGGCGCCCAGCGCGGCCAGGGTCAGCAGCAGGGCGGAAGCGAGGCGGGTGGTCTTGGTCATGGTGGTTCTCCGTTAGCTTGTTGAATTTGTCAGAAGGCGTTGCTTTGTGTGCGTGCCGTTCATGTAGGGAACTATAGGAGTCCAGCCGTCAGCAAAGCGGGTGCTTTGCCGGATGAGTTATTCAAAAATACTGAATAAGCCGTCCGGTGGCGCGCGCCAATGCCATGACGCAAATGTAATGACCCCGTTGCCCGAATGCCCGCCGTGCCTCGGTTAAACTTGCGGCTCGCTGCCGGCGCCCGGTTGTCATGCCGGCAGTGCAGATCTGACCATTCATGCAACGGCTCCTCCTCGTCCTCCTTGCGCTCGTCCTGCCGCTCCAGTTCGCCTGGGCGGGAGCCGCCGCGTATTGCGGGCACGAGGTCGCGGCCTCGGCCAAGGCGCATTTCGGCCACCACGAGCACCGGCACCAGGCCGGCAGCGGCAAGCAGGGCCAGCAAGCCGATCCTGCGCAGGACAAGGCCAGGCTGAACCTGGCCGATCCCGACTGCGGCGTCTGCCATATCGCCTCGCTGCCGTTCGCGCCGGCCGATGCGCAGGACGTGCCTGCTCTGCGCCGGGTGGAGCTGGCGCCGCCGGTGCCGCAGCCCAGCTTCTCCTCGCACAGCGCGCGCGCGCCCGACCGCCCGCAGTGGCCGCGTCTCGCTTAGCCGGCGAGACGACGCTTCCCCGCTATCCCGATCCATTCCGATCGCTTCCTGGCGTCATGACCGCATGACGCCAGACGTCTCGCCGAATTTCCCCGGTTTTTTCCTGGTGCAATTCGATGCGAAGACTTTTGCTGCCGCTCGGGCTGGCGGCCGTGCTATCCAGCCCTTTCCCCGGCGTCGCGCAGACGGCGCCCCCTGCCGTGGCGTTGCCACCGGCTGCCGCGCCGCCCGGCGCACCACAGCTGGCCGCGTCCCAGACCCTGACCCTCGATGCCGCGCTGGCGCTGGCTGAAGCCGGCAGCTTCACGCTGTCCGCTGCCGGCAAGGAGCTCGACGCCACCGAAGGCGACCTGATCCAGTCGCGCGTGATCCCCAATCCGGAACTGGCGGTGTCGATGGAAGACACGCGCAAGGCCTCGCGCTCGACCACCGGGCAGGTCAACCTGCCGATCGAACTCGGCGGCAAGCGCGCCGCGCGCATCGGCCTGGCCGAGCGCGGGCGCGAGCTGGCGCAGGCCGAGCTGGGCAGCACCCGGGCCGAGCTGCGCGCCGCGGTGATCGCGCGCTTCTTCGGCGTGTTGGTCGCGCAGGAGCGCGTCCGCCTGGCCGAGGGCTCGGTCGGTATCGCCAGCCAGGCCGCCGACGCCGCGGGCCGGCGCGTGGCCGCGGGCAAGGTGGCGCCGCTGGAAGCCACGCGCGCCAGGGTGGAGCAGGCCAACGCCGAGCTGGAGCTGGCCGAGGCCACCGGCGTGCTGCAGTCCGCGCGGCAGTCGCTGGCGGCGCTGTGGGGCGACAGCGTGCCGCGGTTTGCGCAGGCGCAGGGCGATCTCGATGCCTTGCCGTCGCGGCCCGCGCCGGCCGCGTTGCAGGCGGCGCTGGAAGACTCGCCGCTGCTCGAAGCCAGCCGCCTGGCGGCGGAGCGCCGCCGTGCCGAAGTGGCGGTGCAGCGCAGCCGCCAGTATCCCGACGTGACCGTGAGCCTGGGCGCCAAGCGCGACAACGAGGCCAACCGCAACATGGCGGTGCTGGGCGTGGCGATTCCACTGCCGCTGTTCGATCGCAACCAGGGCAACCTGTACGCGGCGCTGCGCCGTGCCGACGGCGCGCAGGACGCCCACGCCGCGGCGCGCGTGCGCCTGCGGGGCGAACTGCAGCAGGCTTCGACGCAGCTGTCGGTGTCGCGCGCCGCGGCGCAGACGCTGCAGGCCTCGGTGCTGCCGGCGGCCGAGCAGGCCTACGCCGCCGCCTCGCGCGGCTTCGAGGCCGGCAAGTTCAATTTCCTCGACGTGCTGGATGCCCAGCGCACGCTGTTCCAGGCGCGCATCCGCTACCTGGACGTGCTGGCCCGCACCTATGACGCGGCCGCCAGCATCGATCGCATCCTCGGACACTGATACGGAAGCTGCAGACATGGCAATGAGCAAGCAACAACGGGCCGCCGTGGTGGCCATCCTGGCCGCGGGACTTTTGGGCGGCGCGGCGATCCTGTTCGCCGGCAAGGGCGGCAACACCAGCGGCGAGGCCGCGCACGGGCATGCCGAACATGGCGACGAGCATGGGCACGAGCACGACAAGGACGGCAAGAAGGCGGAGGACAAGGCGGAGGACAAGGCAGGGCAAAAGGCCGCTGCACATGCCGGCGCGAGCGCGCCCGCGGCGCAGCCGCAAGCCGAGGGCAAGCCGCACGTGATCGCACTGACGCCCGCGCAGATCGAACAGGCCGGCATCGGCATGGCCACCGCCGCCGCCGCGGCGCTGCGCAGCAGCGTCGATTTCCCCGGCGAAATCCGCTTCAACGATGACCGCACCGCGCACGTGGTGCCGCGCGTCGCGGGCGTGGCGCAGGCGGTGCCGGCCAACCTGGGCCAGGCGGTGCGCAAGGGCGAGGTGCTGGCGCTGATTGCCAGCACCTCGGTGGCGGAGCAGCGCAGCGAACTGCTGGCCGCGCAGAAGCGCGAGGCGCTGGCGCGGGCCACCTACGCGCGCGAGAAGACGCTGTGGCAGGAGAAGATCTCCGCCGAGCAGGACTACCAGCAGGCGCGCGCCGCGCTGGAAGAGGCGCAGATCGCGGTGCAGAACGCGCGCCAGAAGCTCACCGCGATCGGCGCCGCCGAGCGCGGCGGCACCGGCGGCGCGCTGAACCAGTTCGTGCTGCGCGCGCCGTTCGACGGCATCGTGGTCGAGAAGCATCTGTCGCTGGGCGAAGCGGTCAAGGAAGACGCGAGCGTCTTCACGGTCTCGGATCTGAGTTCGGTATGGGCCGAGTTCGTGGTGTCCGCGCGCGACCTGGACCGGGTGCGCGTGGGCGAGGCGGTCACGGTGCACTCCAGCGCCTCCGACACGCAGGCCGAAGGCAAGGTGTCCTATGTCGGCGCCTTGCTGGGCGAGCAGACCCGCACCGCCAAGGCGCGCGTGACGCTGGCCAATCCGGGCACGGCGTGGCGCCCCGGGCTGTTCGTCACGGTGAGCGTGCTGGGCGCGCCGGTTCAGGCGCCGGTGACGGTGGCGGCCGACGCGGTGCAGCAGGTCGATGGCCAGAGCGTAGTGTTCGTTGCGATGCCGGACGGGTTTGCGGTGCAGCCGGTCCAGACCGGGCGCACCGACGGCAAGCTGGTGGAGGTGACCCAGGGCCTGCAGGCCGGCGCGCGCTACGCCGCGGCCAACAGCTTCATCCTCAAGTCCGAGCTGGGCAAAGCCAGCGCCGGGCATGAGCACTGAGCGGGAGGCGCGCATGTTCGAACGCCTGATCCGCTTTGCCATTGCGCAACGCTGGCTGGTGCTGCTGGCGGTGCTGGGCATGGCCGCGCTGGGCCTGTACAGCTATACCCGGCTGCCGATCGACGCGGTGCCCGACATCACCAACGTGCAGGTGCAGATCAACACCGCCGCACCGGGCTATTCGCCGCTGGAGACCGAGCAGCGCATCACATACCCCGTTGAGACCGTGATGGCGGGGCTGCCCGGGCTGGAACAGACCCGCTCGCTGTCGCGCTACGGGCTGTCGCAGGTGACGGTGATCTTCCGCGATGGCACCGACATCCACTTTGCGCGCCAGCTGGTCAACCAGCGCATCCAGGAAGCGCGCGACCAGCTGCCGCCCGGCATCACGCCCGCGATGGGACCGATCTCGACCGGGCTGGGCGAGATCTACCTGTGGACGGTCGAAGCCGACCCCGGTGCGCGCAAGCCCGATGGCACTGCCTACACGCTATCCGACCTGCGCGAGATCCAGGACTGGGTGATCCGGCCGCAGCTGCGCAACGTGCCGGGCGTGACCGAGGTCAACGCCATCGGCGGCCATGCGCGCGCCTATGTGGTCGCGCCCGACCTGGCACGCATGGCCTCGTACGGACTGGCGCTGGCCGATGTGGTGAGCGCGCTGGAGAAGAACAACGACAACGTCGGCGCCGGCTATATCGAGCGCCGCGGCGAGCAGTACCTGGTGCGCGTGCCGGGCCAGGTGCGCTCGCTGGACGAAATCGGCGACGTGATCGTCGGCAGCGCGCAGGGCCAGCCGATCCGCGTGCGCGACGTGGCCACGGTGCAGACCGGCGGCGAGCTGCGCACCGGCGCGGCCACCGAGAACGGCCGCGAGGTGGTGCTGGGCACGGTGTTCATGCTGATCGGCGAGAACAGCCGCGCGGTGTCGCAGGCGGCCGACCGCAAGATGGCCGAGATCAATCGCACGCTGCCGGCGGGGGTGAAGGCCGTCACCGTGTACGACCGCACCACGCTGGTCGACAAGGCCATTGCCACGGTCAGGAAGAACCTGCTTGAAGGCGCGGTGCTGGTGATCGCCATCCTGTTCCTGTTCCTGGGCAACCTGCGCGCGGCGCTGATCACCGCGCTGGTGATCCCGCTGTCGATGCTGTTCACCTTCACCGGCATGGTCCACTACCGCATCAGCGCCAACCTGATGAGCCTGGGCGCGCTGGACTTCGGCATCATCGTCGACGGCGCGGTGGTGATCGTCGAGAACTGCGTGCGCCGGCTGGCGCATGCGCAGGCCAGCCAGGGCCGCGCGCTGACGCGCGACGAACGCCTGCACGAAGTCTTTGCCGCCGCGCGCGAGGCGCGCCGGCCGCTGCTGTACGGCCAGCTGATCATCATGGTGGTGTACCTGCCGATCTTTGCGCTCACGGGGGTCGAAGGCAAGATGTTCCATCCGATGGCCTTTACCGTGGTGCTGGCGCTGCTGGGGGCGATGGTGCTGTCGGTGACCTTCGTGCCCGCGGCGGTGGCGCTGTTTATCGGCAACCGCGTCGCCGAGCGCGAGAACCGCCTGATGGCGTGGGCGCGCCGCCGCTACGCGGTGCTGCTCGAGCGCGTGCTGGCGTCGACGCCGGTGGTGCTGGCCGGCGCCGGCGTTGCCGTGGTGTTGTGCCTGGCGATTGCCACGCGCCTGGGCAGCGAATTCGTGCCCAGCCTCAACGAGGGCGACCTCGCGGTGCAGGCGCTGCGCATACCCGGCACCAGCCTGACGCAGTCGGTGGCGATGCAGCAGCAGGTGGAAACCGCGCTGAAGGCCAAATTCCCGGAGATCGAGCGCATCTTTGCCCGCACCGGCACCGCGGAGATTGCCTCGGACCCGATGCCGCCGAATATCTCCGACGGCTACATCATGCTCAAGCCCGAATCGCAATGGCCCGATCCGCGCCGCACGCGCGACGCGCTGATCGCCGCGATCCGCGCCGAAGTGGGCAAGCTGCCGGGCAACAACTACGAGTTCTCGCAGCCGATCCAGCTGCGCTTCAACGAGCTGATCTCGGGCGTGCGCTCGGACGTGGCGGTCAAGGTGTTCGGCGACGACAACGCCGTGCTGGAGCAGACCGCCAACCGCATCGCCGCGGTGCTGCAGGGCATTCCCGGCGCGGCCGAGGTCAAGGTCGAGCAGACCACCGGCCTGCCGATGCTGACGGTGCAGATCGACCGCAACCAGGCCGCGCGCTACGGGTTGAACCTGAGCGATATCCAGGAGGCGGTGGCGATCGGCATCGGCGGCAAGGTGTCCGGTACCTTCTTCAGCGGCGACCGGCGCTTCGATATCGTGGTGCGCCTGCCCGAGTCCGTGCGTGCCGACGTCGACGCGCTGCGGCGCCTGCCGGTGGCGCTTCCAAAGGATGCCGGTGCGCGCACCAGCTATATCCCGCTGAGCGAGGTCGCCAGCGTGGAGATGGCGCCGGGCCCCAACCAGGTCTCGCGCGAGAACGGCAAGCGCCGCATCGTCGTCAGCGCCAATGTGCGTGGGCGCGATATCGGCAGCTTCGTGCCCGAGGCCGAGGCCGCCATCCGCGCGCGCGTGGCGATCCCCGCCGGCTACTGGACCAGCTGGGGCGGCACCTTCGAGCAATTGCAGTCCGCCACCGCAAGGCTGCGCGTGGTGGTGCCGCTGGCGCTGGGGCTGGTGTTCGTGCTGCTGTTCGCCATGTTCGGCAACGTCAAGGACGGGCTGCTGGTCTTTACCGGCATTCCGTTCGCGCTGACCGGCGGCATCCTGGCGTTGTGGCTGCGCGGCATCCCGTTGTCGATCTCGGCGGCGGTGGGCTTTATCGCGCTGTGCGGCGTGGCGGTGCTCAACGGGCTGGTGATGCTGTCGTTCATCCGCTCGTTGCGCGAGGCCGGGCATGGGCTCGACCACGCCATCCGTGAAGGCGCGCTGACGCGCCTGCGCCCGGTGCTGATGACGGCGCTGGTGGCCTCGCTCGGCTTCGTGCCGATGGCGCTGGCCACCGGCACCGGTGCCGAGGTGCAGCGGCCGCTGGCCACGGTGGTGATCGGCGGCATCCTGTCGTCGACGGCGCTGACGCTGCTGGTGCTGCCGGTGCTGTACCGGCTGGCGCATCGCAACGATGCGCTGGCGGCCGCGCGCGCCGATGGGCAGATAGCGACGATGGAGACGTGACAAGCGTGCCCGGCGGCCTATCGCGGTGTGCCGGGCGGCGTGCCGGGCGGCACGCCGGGCAGCGCGCCGGGCGTCAGCACGCTCATTCCCGAGACCCCGCTCGAGGTGGTGCGGCGCTGGCTCATCAGGACACCGTTCTGGTCGAACTCGAACAGCACCGTCGAAGCTCGGATCGCGCCGCCGGCAAACAACGGCCCGATGAAGGGGATGAAGCTCTCGGGGTGGGGCTGGGAGGTGGCGAACGAGTAGACCAGGATGGTCGAGCCGTCGCGCAGCGTCGCTTGCGACGAAGGCGGGCCGAGCTGCGTGGTGACGTCGCCAAGCGTGGAGAAGCCGGGCAGGAAGTTCGACATGTGCTCGGGCCTCACGTCGACGCCGGTGGAGATGCACGCCGCCAACATGAGGCCGGCCACAACCAGTGCGTGAACACGCTTCATGTCGTCACCCGCCGTACTTGGTAAGGCGTGGCCGCGCCAAGGCGCGCGGCACGCCGTGCTCAAAGCATACAACCAATCGCCGGGCCGCAGGCCCTGCATTCGACCCTTCACGACACCGTGAAGCTTTCGGCGCGGCCGCGGCGGCATGATGCCGATGTGCGCCCGAGCTTGCGGCGCAGCCAGCCAACACATGCGATTCGCGCCGCCATGCCAGAGACCATCACAGCCAGCTCCGCCGGGATCGACCCCCTCAGCGCCGTCACGCACCCCGACCCCTATCCCTACTACCGTGAACTGGCCGCCACCCGACCGTTCTTCCGCGAGCCACGCCTGGGGCTGTGGGTGGCCGCCGGGCCGCGCGAAGTCGCCGCCGTGCTGGCCCATCCCGACTGCCGCGTGCGCCCGCTCGCGCAGCCGGTGCCGCCCGCGCTGGCCGGCACCGCCGCCGCAGACCTGTTCGGCCGGCTGATCCGGATGAATGATGGCCCCGCGCATGCGCCGCTCAAGGCGCTGTTGATGCCGATGCTGGCGGCGGTGGATCCGGGCGTCGCGGCGCAACGGATCGCTGCAATCGCGCGAATGATGGATACGGGCGAGGACGCGCACGCTGCGATGCCGGCCGCATCGGTCAACCGCTGGCTCTTCGCCTTGCCGGTCGTCGCCGTGGCAGCCGTGCTCGGCCTGCCGGTGGCGCGCGACCGCGGCACGGCGGTCGAGGTCGCGCAGCAGGTTGCCGCGTTTGCCGCCGCCCAGTCGCCGCTGGCGGACGCAGACACCGTGCGCGCCGGCGCCGAGGCGGCGCGGTGGCTGGACACGTGGCTGGCCTCGTCGCTCGCCAGCAGCGTAGCGGCTGACGGCCCGCTGCCGGCGCTGCAACGCGCGGCACAGGCCGCCGGCATCGAGGGGCAGGCGGTCGCCGCCAATATCATCGGCCTGCTGGTCCAGGCCTGCGAAGCGACTGCCGGGCTCGCGGGCAATACTCTGCTGTGGCTGGGCCGCAATCCATCGGCCGGCGATATGCCGTTGCAGGGCGTGGTGGCGCGCGCCGCGCAGGACGATCCGCCGGTACAGAATACGCGGCGATTTCTTGCTGCCGATACCGAGCTTTGCGGCCAAGCCGTCAAGGCCGGCGACACGGTGCTGGTGCTGCTGGCCGCGGCATCGTGCAGCGGCCTTGCCGACGATGCGCGGGCGTGGACCTTCGGCCACGGCCGCCATGCTTGCCCCGGTGACCGGCTGGCGCAGGCGCTGGCCACTGCGACGGTGGCGGCACTGCGTGCGCGCGGCGCCGATCCCGATGCGCTGGCGCGCGCATTCCGTTATCGTCCGTCGCTGAACGCGCGCATTCCGCATTTCCTTTGATCTCACGGAGACAACCATGATCGCCGTCATCTTCGAAGTCGAGCCCGCACCGGGCCGGCAGGACACCTACCTCGACATCGCCGCGCACCTGCGTCCGCAGCTCGAGGCCATCGATGGCTTTGTCTCGGTGGAGCGCTTCCAGAGCCTGACCAATCCCGGCAAGCTGCTGTCGCTGTCGTTCTTCCGCGACGAGGCCGCGGTGATTGCGTGGCGCAATACGCTGGCGCATCGCCAGGCGCAGGCCGCCGGGCGCGGCGGCGTGTTCGCCGGCTACCGGCTGCGCGTGGCGCAGGTGCTGCGCGACTACGGGCTCGCTGCGCGCGAGCAGGCGCCGGCGGACAGCCGCGCGGTGCACGACCGCGACGCGGGCTGAGGGCGCGGCGATGACGATGGAGTCGATCGGCACGCAGGCCGCGTTCATCGGCCTGACCTTCCTGCTGGCGGGTTTCGTCAAGGGCGTGGTCGGGCTGGGCCTGCCCACGGTCGCGGTGGGCATGCTGGGGCTGGTGATGCCGCCCGCGCAAGCCGCGGCGCTGCTGGTGGCGCCGTCGATGGTGACCAACGTGGTGCAGCTGTTCAGCGGCCCGCGCTTCGGCCAGCTGGTGCGGCGCCTGTGGCCGATGCTGGCGGCGATCTGCGCCGGCACCTGGCTGTGCGCGGCATTGGTGCCGGCCGGCATGATGACGCACGCGACTTCCGCGCTGGGCGTGGCGCTGGTGCTGTACGCGGTAGTGGGTTTGGCTGCGGTAAAGCTGACGGTGCCGGCCGGCGCGGAACGCTGGCTCGGGCCGCTGGTCGGGCTGGTCACGGGCGGCATCACCGCGGTCACGGGTGTGTTCGTGATTCCGGCCGTGCCCTACCTGCAGGGGCTGGGGCTGCACAAGGAGAGCCTGGTGCAGGCGCTGGGCCTGTCGTTCACGGTGTCGACCGTGGCGCTGGCGGTCAGCCTGGCGCTGGGCGGAGCGCTGCTGCATATGCCGGTGCTTGGGGCGTCGGCGCTGGCGCTGGTGCCTGCGCTGGGCGGCATGTTCCTGGGGCAGTGGCTGCGCCACCGCATCAGTGCAGAGCGTTTTCGCAAGTTGTTTTTTTGCGGGTTGCTGGTGTTGGGTGGGGAATTGGCGATGCGGGGGCTGGGGTGAAGGGCGTCGAGCCTTGTTCCTTGCCGCGGTTTGCTCCCCTCTCCCGCAAGCGGGAGAGGGAGTACCCAAGCGGTGCTGGAAGTTTCTCTGCCTTGGAAATATCTCAGCGGCTTGCCTGCACCGTCCTGCCATTCAGCGGCTGCACCGGCCGCGCGTTCATCGGATAGAGCTTTCGGAACGCCGCCAATTGTGCCGGCGACACTTCCACCGGGGTCTTCAGCACCTGCCAGCGCACGTCCTCGCTGCATGGCGGCGTCGTCAGCGAACCGGTAAAGGACCAATAGGCCTGCTGCGCCGGCAGCAGCGCCGCAACGTCCAGCGGTGCAGCCAGTTCAAGCGATTCGCCGGCCTTGGCCGGCAGGCTGGCGAACACTGGCTTGAGCGCTGCATTCTCGCGGCCGGACTTGAACAGCACGGCCACCACCGCCAGCTTGCCTTCGGCGTTCTGGTGCACCAGGTGCGCCACCAGCGGATAGGTCTTGCCGTTGACCTTCTCTTCGCTGGGCGTATGGAAGTGGAACTGCAACAGCTTGTACGGCACGCCGTCCAGTTCGATCTGCCCCGCCAACGGCAGGTTGACCTGCACGGTATGGCCGTTGTTGACCACGGTGCCGGGCGCCGCGGCGTAGCCGAAGCCGATCGGCTTCAGGTCGGCGGGGCGCGCCTTGCCGGTGCGGATGTCGATCGGCGACTGGTGCTTGCCCAGCGCGCAGGTCTGGTAGGCCTGGTCCAGCTCGGCCCAGTGGCTGGTGCCGGTGGGGCCGGTGTAGCTCCAGTGCGATTCGTTGCCGGCCCATGCGGCCGGTGCGAGCAAGGCGGCGCAGAGGGTGTAAAGCGGCAGCTTGGTGTTCATGTGTCGATGCGTCCTCGTGTTGGATAACCCCTTGTTCTCCGACGTGGTGTTATCGATCTGTCCCAGTCTTGAGTGCCGGGTCCGGGCCCGGGCCGGAAATCATGCAGCAAAACTGCCGGCGGGCGAATAAGACATTGCTGAATTCCGGTCTGCACTGCGCTTAACGCGAGTAAGGGTTGCATGCCGCTGCGCGATTCATGCGTGTCGCTCATGCTGTCACGCAAGCGACATCAAGCCGACATATCGGCACACCACCATGGCGCTTTGCCCAACTCCAGGAACCTGCAATGCGCCTGAGCGTCTTCCCTTCGCGCCGGACCCGCGCGGCACTGGCCAGCGCCGCGGTGGCGGCATCGCTGCTGGCGGCATGCGGCGGCGACGATAACGACAGCGGCAACGGCACGCCTACGGTCAGCGCGCCCACGCTGGTGGGCCGCGCGGTGCTGCCCGCCGCCACCTTTGCCAGCGGGCCGCAGTCGGGGCGTTATGTCACCGGCGATCTCAACGGGCAGACTGCGCCGTTCGCGTCGCAGCCGGTGCAGGGCTTCTCGGCGGTGCTGCGCGACCCGGACGGCAGCTTCATGGTGATGGCCGACAACGGCTACGGTTCGCTGGAGAACTCGGCTGACTTCAACCTGCGCGTCTACACGGTGGCGCCCACGTTCAAGACCGCGGCCGGCGGCGCGGGCAGCGTCGCGGTGCGCAGCTTTATCGAGCTGAAGGATCCCAACAAGCATGTGAAGTTCGCGATCGCGAACCAGTTCACCAGCGAGCGCGTGCTGACCGGCGCCGACTTCGATATCGAGAGCATGCAGCGCGCCAGCGACGGCACGCTGTGGTTCGGCGATGAGTTCGGCCCGTTCCTGCTGCATACCGACGCCAACGGCGTGCTGCTGGAAGCGCCGATCCCGCTGCCGGATTTCGAGAACGCCGGCAAGGAGATTCGCTCGCCGCAGAACCCGTTCAACGAAGAAGCCACGCCGGTGCGCATCATGAACGCGGTGCGCGCGCATGCCTTCGCGCATGGCGGCACGCGCGCGCCGGTGTTCGCGCCGTATTACGTGCAGCTCAAGTACGACGTCAACGGCGTCAAGTCGAGCCCCGACGCGCACTACGCGCGCGGCAGCAATCCGCAGCCGGGGCTGGTGCCGGCAGTGTCCGACACGCTCGACGTGGCCTCGGTCAAGGCCGCCGGCTACAGCGTGGTGACCTGGACCGTCAACGACAGCGCCAAGATGACCGAGCTGCTGAAGGCCGGCGTTAACGGCATCATCTCGGACCGTCCCGATCTGCTCTACGCGGCCGTCGCCGCCTACGATGCCAACGGCGACGGCAAGGCCGGCGACTACCTGACCGCTGATGGCCTGATCGATGCCGCCAGGTTCGACGCCCAGGGCCACCGCGGCGCACGCGACCTGCGCCCGGAGAACACCCTGCCGGCGATGGAGGCCGCGCTGGACAACCTGATGACCACGCTGGAGACCGATGTCGGCATCACCGCCGACGGCGTCGCGGTGCTCAAGCACGATCCCTATATCGAATCGGTCAAGTGCCGCCGCGCCGACGGCGCGCCCTACG
Organism: Cupriavidus sp. WGlv3; assembly: GCF_023952475.1. Taxonomy (GTDB): domain Bacteria; phylum Pseudomonadota; class Gammaproteobacteria; order Burkholderiales; family Burkholderiaceae; genus Cupriavidus; species Cupriavidus phytorum. Next base: position 527,206 of record NZ_JALHRX010000002.1, on the reverse strand, counting down.
GCACCGCCGACGAAGTGCTGATCAAGAACCTGACCGCGGCGCAAATCCAGTCCACCTATATCTGCGACAAGCTGTTCCGTGGCCCGAGCCAGCGCAACGATGCCGCGCTGTCGCCGGTGTCGGCGGCGATGGCGGCGGGCAAGGGCTATGCCAGCCCCTACGTGGTGCCGCGCGCGCAGGACGTATTCGATCTGGTCAGCGCCTATGTCGCGTACTACAGCACCGGCGCGGGCCGGGGCCATGCGCAGGCGGCGCAGCGCGTGAAGAACGCGCAGGCGGTGCGCTTCAATCTCGAGACCAAGCTCAACCCGCGCAGCGACAAGGACGGCAAGGGCAACGTCTACAAGGACCGCACCGTCGGCGCCGAGCCGATGGCCGACACGCTGGCGGGCGTGATCAGCGCCGCCGGCATGGCCCAGCGCGCCGATATCCAGAGCTTCGATTTCCGCACGCTGCTGCGCGTGCAGGAAAAGTTCCCGGCGATCCGCACGGTGTACCTGTTCGGCGACTTCCCGATCTATGGCGACGCGGCCAACAGCGATGACGGCACCAACATGCAGGACGAGGCCGGCGCCAACACGCCGTGGATGGCGGGCCTGTACTGGCCGTACCGAGCCACCGTGACGTCGAACCCCATGCGCGCGAAGCGCTCGGGCGGCTTCGAGGGCATGGCGATCAGCGCGGACGGCAACAAGCTCTATCCGCTGCTGGAACTGCCGCTGGCCGGCCACGACGGCAAGACGCTGCTGATCTCGGAGTTCGATATCGCCACGCGCCGGTACACCGGGGTGCAATACAAGTACCGGCTCGACGACAAGGGCACCAATATCGGCGATTTCATCCTGTTCAACGCCAGCGAGGGCATTGTCATCGAGCGCGACGGCTCGCAGGGCGACCCGAACGGCTTCAAGAAGCTGTTCCAGGTGACGCTGGGCAAGCCGGGCGACTACGTCGCCAAGTCCGAACTGGCCAACCTGATGGCGCTGCGCGACCCGTCCGGCATCAGTGCGGGCGGTGCCCCGGGCGACGTGGCGCTGGGCGATCCGTTCGGCATGCCGTTCAATACCATCGAAGACGTGCTGGTGCTGGACCCGACCACGCTGCTGGTGATCGACGACAACAACTTCCCGTTCAGCGTGGGGCGGCATGTCGGCAGCAAGATGCCGGATGACAGCGAGTTCATCCAGATCCGGCTGCCCAAGGCGCTCAACCTGGGCGGCTAGGACGCCAGGCTGCGCAAGACGCTGCGTGCTGGCATCCCCGCCGGGGTTGGGGATGTCAGCCGGAGCGGGCGCCCGCGTGCTGCTGTTCCAGCTGCGCGCGCACCGCCGAGATATGATCGCCGGCGTGGTCGACGGCGTTTTCCAGGTCACTGGTGCTGCAGCCGAGCTCCCTGCACCAGTACTGCACTTCGAGCGGATCCATCAGGTTGATGCGGCCCGGATCCAGGGGCCTGAACTCGCTCACATCGCTCATGCTTGCCTCCGGTTCGTGTCTGGGGGCGACACGGTCCTTGCATTGTAGGCAGACATCAGGCGCGCGTTGCATGCAAGTTGCGCCGGCCGCAGCGCATATCATGTGGCGGTGATCCCTTGCACAGGAAGCCGCATGCCCCGCTCACCCGGCGCGAAACTCTGGTCCACGCTGAACAAGACCGCATCCCGCCACGCGCGCCAGATGCAGCGCGCCGTCAACAAGAACCTGACCAAGCCGATGACCGAGGCCATCGTGCGCAACGCGGTGAAGCAATCCGCTGCAGTCACGGCCGCGACGCAGCGCGCCTTGTCCGGCGTGGTGTCGCCGGTGGCGGCGCCGCAAAGCCGTGGCAGCGGGCGCTGGGAAGAGGGCACGTGGGGTGCGCCGCTGGCGCCGCGCCGCTACCGCATTTTCGTGCCGGCCGGCGCCACCGCGTCGCGCCGCGCGCCGATGCTGGTGCTGCTGCACGGCTGCGGCCAGGACGCCGCAAGCTTTGCCGCGGTCACGCGCGCCGCCGCGGTGGCGCGTGAATCCGGCTGGGTGGTGTTGCTGCCCGAGCAGAGCTCGCAGGCCAATGGGCAGCGTTGCTGGAACTGGTTCCGGCCCGCCGCGCAAGGCGCCATCGAAGCCGGGCTGCTGATGACGCTGATCGACCAGGCCTGCCGACGCCATCCGGTGGCGGCGGACCGCATCAGCGTGCTGGGCCTGTCCGCCGGCGGGGCGATGGCGCTGATGCTGGGGCTGCGCTATCCGTCGCGCTTTGCCGCGGTGGGCTCGCACTCCGGCGCCGTGCCCTGGAGCGCAAGCAATGCCGCGCAGGCCGCGCGCGCCATGCGCGGGCAGCGCGGGCCCGACGCCAAGACCATGCAGGCGCTGCGCTTCGGCCTGGCGGGACGCCGCCCGCCGCCGTTGCTGCTGCTGCACGGCGATGGCGACCACGTGGTCGACTTCGGCAACGCCACCGCCGCGGCCGGCATGTGGTTGCACCTGCAGCCCGAAGGCACACCGCCGCTGGCCGGCGTGCCGTCGCGGCGCATCCAGCGCGGCATGCGCCACGCCATCGATGTGTTCGACTGGTACGAGGGCAGGTCGCCCTACCTGCGGCTGGTGCGCGTGGAAGGCCTGGGCCACGCATGGAGCGGCGGCGCCGGCGGGCACGCGTTCTCGGACCCGGCGGGGCCGGATGGGTTGAAGCTGGCGTTGCGGTTTTTTCTGGCGGTTGGAGGGTAAGGCGGGCTTGACGCCTTAGGGAGATCGCGTTGTCATGCGATGACGCGCGATTTACTGCACTTTCTCTGGCGTCGAGCCATGCGAATCATCGATATTAAAGATGCGAAAAAGCATCTTTCACGACTGGTGGAGGAGGCCGCCAACGGCGATCCCTTCATCATTGCCAAGGCGGGCGTACCGCTGGTGAAGGTAGTCGCATTCACTGCAAGCGCGCAACCAGCGAAACGTCGCCTCGGATTCATGATTCCCCCCGACGGCAACGCCCGGCCCGGATAAAAGCGCCGAATAGTCCCTTCGGAGCCTCACCCCAAGCTGACCGGCTCAAACACCACATCACTCTCCGGACAAGCCACGCAGGGCAGTATCAGCCCCTCGTCTTTCTCGTCCGGACTCAGCCCAGGCCACTCGACCCGGTAGCGGATCGTCCCCGCGTGCAGCCGGCTGGCGCAGGCGCGGCAAGTGCCGTTGCGGCACGAATTGGGCAACGCCACGCCTTCAAGCAACGCCGCCTCCAGCAGGCTCAGCGCCGCCGGCGCGGTGAAGCGGGCAGGGCCGGGCAGCACCTGTGCGGTGAATTCGGCACTTCCGTCCGAAGGCTCCATGTCAGCCATGGCTGTCGTCCTCCGCCTGCGGAAACTGCGCGCGGCCGTGGGTGGCGTCCCGCAATGCGTCGCGCGCGGCGTCGAGCCGGGTCGCGGGCATGCGCAGCACCAGCGTGGCGAGGGCGCCGTAGCCGGTCTCGGCCAGCGTGCAGCCAGCGGGCGCCTCGTAGTCAAGCCAGCGGCGCACGCGCGGCTCGTCGGCATAGTCGACCGCGACGGCCAGCGTGCCATAGGCGATGCGCTCGACCCGTTCGGCCGATTTCAGGGCCGCGGCGATGGCATCGGTGTAAGCGCGCACCAACCCGCCGGCACCCAGCTTGACGCCACCGTAGTAGCGCACCACTGCCGCCAGCACGCCGTCGAGGTCGTGGTGGCGCAGCACTTCCAGGATCGGCCGGCCGGCGGTGCCGGAGGGCTCGCCATCGTCGGACATGCCTGAGGCACCGCCGGCCAACAGCGCCCAGCACACGTGGGTGGCGGTGGGGTGCTCGGCCCGCAGCGCCTGCAGCGCGGCCATGGCGGCGTCGCGGTCGGCAACCGGCAGCGCCAGCGCCAGAAAGCGGCTCTTGCGGATCTCGATCTCGGCGTGGACGGGGGTGGCTAGCGTGTAGGTGGGCAAGGGCAAGCGGCGCGGAACTGGTACGGAAATCCGCGCCGGCCGGGCCGCGGATGCAAGGCGGCAGTGTACCGCAGCGGACCCGGTTGCCCCCGAAGCCTGCAACGCTTTGTGTTGCATCGTCAACTTGGTGTCACAAACGGGGCCTACGATCCGCCCCGGACGTGCGCGATGACGCCCGCCGCCGCCTGTGCAACAGGTGCCTGGTCCCGCCCCCGGGACTGGCGCAAACACGCAGTGAACCATCCCTTTCCTTTCCCCGGATCGAAAACATGCTTGAACAACCCAATGCTGGCCGCCGCAAGGCCCTGAAGCTATTGGCCGGCGCGCCCATGCTGCCGCTCGGTCTCGCCTCCACCAGCCTGCTGGCAGGCTGCGGCGGCGGCAATGACGCCGCGCCGGTGCCGGCCCCGGCTCCCGCGCCCGGCCCGGCCGCCACCTTCACCACTGCCGAGTTCGTGCCGATGAGCGCGCCGACGCTGGCCACGCCAGAAGCCATGGCGACCACCACGGTCGGCTCCAGCCTCAAGGTCTCCTTCAGCGACGGCAGCAGCCAGACCTACAAGCTGGCCTACCAGCCCTTCTTCGTCACCGGCGACACGCTGTCCGACGGCAAGGGCGGCACCCTCGTGGCGGGCGGCTACTACGACATCAACAACCAGCCGATCATCGATACCTCGGTCGCCGGCAAGGAACGCCAGTTCTTTTCCGATGCACCGGACGGCAGCTCGCTGCTGACGCTGGCCAACCCGACCGTGCCGGGCGTCAAGGGCAACACGGTGTTCGCGGTGCTGCAGTTCGAATACACCACGCGCAACCAGGGCAATGCCAGCATGTACGGGCTGCTGCCGTCGCCGATCGCGGTGCTGACGCTGGACCAGGACCCGGCCACCGGCAAGCTCACCCCGGTCAGGTACCACAACGTCGACACCTCGGGCGTCAACGGCCTGTGGATTACCTGCGGCGCCAGCCTGTCGCCGTGGAACACGCACCTGTCGAGCGAGGAATACGAGACCGACCTGATGGACGCCAACGCGGTCGCGCAGCTGCAGGGCTACAGCCGCAACCTGTACGGCGACCCGGCGCGCGCCAACGCCTACAACTACGGCCACCTGCCGGAAGTCACGGTGCACCCGGACGGCACCGGCACCATCAGGAAGCACTATTGCCTGGGCCGCATCTCGCACGAGCTGGTGCAGGTCATGCCGGACGAGCGCACCGTGCTGATGGGCGACGATGCCACCAACGGCGGCCTGTTCCTGTTTATCGCCGACCAGGCGCGCGACCTGTCTGCCGGCACGCTATACGTGGCCAAGTGGCACCAGACCTCGGGCACCGGCCCGGGCAGCGCCACGCTGTCATGGACCCGGCTGGGCCACGCCACCAGCGCCGAGATCCGCGCGCTGGTCGACGGCGGCATCCGGCTGACCGACATCATGGACGTCAAGACCGCCGACCCGGCCGACGGCAGCTACACCCGCATCCTCTACAACGGCAAGCCCAACTGGGTAAAGCTGGTGCCCGGCATGGAAAAGGCCGCGGCGTTCCTGGAAACCCACCGCTATGCCGCGCTGGTCGGCGGTAGCCTGGGCTTTACCAAGATGGAAGGCACCACCGTCAACATCAAGGACAAGAAGGCGTACTCGGCGATGTCGCGCATCGAATCGAGCATGCTCGCGGGCAATGCCGCCAATGCCGGCGACATCCAGGTGGAAGGCCCGTACTCCGGCGCGGTCTATGAACTGAACCTGAAGGGCGGCCAGGCTGACAAGAGCGGCACGGCGATGGCGAGCGAATGGGTGCCGGTCGACATGGCCGCGGTGCCGGCGCTGATCAGCGAAGACCTCGGCGGCGGCAAGATGAAGCAGCAGGATGCGCTGGGCAACTTCGCCAACCCCGACAAGGTGGCCACGCCGGACAACCTGAAGTTTTCGGAAAAGCTGCGCACGCTGTTCGTCGGCGAGGACAGCAACACCCACGTCAACAACTTCCTGTGGGCGTACAACGTCGACACCAGGGTGCTCAGCCGCGTGCTGTCGTGCCCGGCCGGCGCCGAATCCACCGGCCTGCATGCGGTGGACGAGATCAACGGCTGGACCTACGTGATGAGCAACTTCCAGCATGTCGGCGACTGGGAGTCCCCGCTGCACGACAAGGTCAAGGCGCAGCTCGATCCGCTGGTGCGCGCCAGCTACAAGGACCGTTTCGGCGCGGCGGTCGGCTACCTGACCGGCGACCCGACCGGCGTCAGGCTGGCCAAGGCCTGACGCGCGGCGACGTGCGGGCATGACAACGGCGGGCTTCGGCCCGCCGTTTGCATTGTGGCGCGTGCAGCCGTCTGGCCTGCTGGTCGGCTAACACGCGGCACCGGTTCAGGCGAGCCGGGGCTAACCCGCATCCGTTGCAACGGCCCCGGCGCGTCGAGGATGGCCTCCATGCGGCTTGCGCCACCGTGTCCTAAAGTGGTGGGGGCGCCGGTCACGGCACTTCGCTGCCGGCGCCATCCGCCAGGACAACAAGAACCGCATAACAAGGAGACCAGGCATGAAACGAGCTGTCGGGAAAGCCGCGATGCTGTGCTTCGCCGCCACGCTGCTGTACGGCTGCGGCGGCGATGACGATGAGCCGGCGCAGAACCCACCGCCGCAGGTCGAAGAGAAGCGCCCGCAGGACGACCGCACCTTCACAGTGGAAGCCGCCACGCTGCCGTTCGCGGCGCTGGCCGGCGCGCCCGAGGCCGACCGCTGGTGGGGCGTGCAGGATGGCGCCGGCTACCGCATCGAGGTGCCGAAGAACTGGAACGGCCGGCTGGTGATGTATGCCCACGGCTACGCGGGCACCGGCGCGGCGCTGTCGGTGACACCTCCCAGGATCCGCCGGCACCTGCTGGCCAACGGCTACGCCTGGGCAGCGTCCAGCTATGCCAAAAACTACTATGACGTGCGCGCCGGCCTGGAGGACACCAACGCCCTGGCGCTGGCCTTCACGCGCATTGCCGCGCAGAACGGGCGCACGCTGGCGGCTCCGGCGCGCCTCTACATCGTCGGCCATTCAATGGGCGGCCATATCTCGGCCGCGGCGGTCGATGAAGAGAACATCCAGGCCGCCAACCACAAGGTGCGCTACCACGGCGCGGTGCCGATGTGCGGCGTGCTCGGCGATACCGAGCTGTTCAACTACTTCGGTGCCTACCAGACTGCCGCGCAGCAGCTGGCCGGCTATCCGGTGACGGCGTGGCCGGCGGCCAACTGGGCGCAGATCGCGCCGGCGGTGCGCGCGGCGCTGTTCATCACTTATCCGGGCCAGACCACGGCGCAGGGCGATACCCTCAAGGCGATCGTGCGCAACCTGACCGGCGGGCAGCGGCCGCTGTTCGACTGGGGCTTCGGCGGCCCGGGCGCGCAGGGGCTGCAGGACGCGGTGTGGAGCACCTTTGGCCAGGACGGCTCGGTCAACGGCATCCTGACGCAGAACGTCGTCAACACCACCGGCATTACCTTCCAGTTCGACAATGACCCGGCGCAGTCGGTGGCGGAGCAGTCGTTCAACGCGGGCATCTTCCGCGTTAGCGGCAGCGCCGAGGCCAACCGCGCGCGCAGCGACGGTCTGCGCTGGATCCCCAGGACCAATGCGCGCATCGGCGTGCCGGTGGTGACGCTGCATACGCTGGGCGACATGTACGTGCCGTTCAGCATGGAGCAGATCTACAAGCGCCGCGCCGATGCCAACGGCACCGCGCAATGGCTGGTGCAACGCGCCATCCGCGGCGTCAGCCATTGCGACTTCACCGTGGCGGAAGAGGCCAGGGCCTTCGACGACATGGTCAACTGGGAACAGAACGGCGTGAAGCCGGCCGGTGACGAGGTGCTGGACGCCGCCACCGTGGCCAGCCCGGCCTACGGCTGCAAGTTCACCGACAACACGCTGGCGAGCGGCGACGAAAGCCAGACCACGGCGGCGCTGCGGCCGTCGGTGGCGCAGGCGTTCCCGTGCGCGCCGGGCTGAGCGGCGCTTTGGCAGCGTAGCGCAGTGGCGCGCGGCGGGCCCCCCGCCAATTCTGCTACGCTAGGCGCATTCCCCAGCTACCGCTTGCGCATGCCATCATGACCGGCCCGACCCACGACCCCGACGCGCGCCGCATGGCGCCCGCCACCGAGCGCAACCGCGAGCCCATCCTCGCCGTGCTGCGCCAGGTACTGCCTGCCAGCGGCACGGTGCTGGAAATTGCCAGCGGCACCGGGCAGCACGCGGTGCACTTTGCCGCGGCGCTGCCGGGGATCACCTGGCAGCCCAGCGATCCGGACGCCGCCGCGCGCGCGTCGATCGCGGCCTGGACCGCGCACGCGGGCCTGGCCAATGTGCGTGCGCCGCTGGCGCTGGATGTCTGCAGTGAGCCGTGGGGCATCGATGCTGCGGATGCGGTGGTCTGCATCAACATGATCCATATCGCCCCTTGGGCCGCGGCCGAGGCGCTGTTCGCGGGCGCCGGCAAGCTGCTGGGGTCGGGGGGCGTGCTGTTCCTGTATGGCCCTTACCGTCGCGGCGGCGCGCACACCGCGCCCAGCAACGCCGCCTTCGACGCGCAGCTGCGCGCTACCGACCCCGACTGGGGCGTGCGCGACATGGAGGCCGTGATCGCGCTGGGCGCGGCGCAGGGCCTGCGCTGCGACGAGCCGGTGCCGATGCCGGCCAACAACTTCTGCCTGGTGCTGCGCAAGTAGCGCCTAGTGCGCGGATCTCAGCCGCGCACCAGCATCACCACCGCGGTAGCGATCAGGCACACGGCGAACAGGGCGCGCAGTCGGCGCTCGGGCATCCGGTGCGCCAGCGCCACGCCCCACGAGATGGTCAGCATGCCGCCCAGCGACAGCGGAATGCCGCTGGCCCAGTCGACCTGGCCGGCATGGGCATAGGTGGCCAGCGCCACCACCGCGCCGGGCGTCACCAGCGCCAGCGCCAGGCCTTGCGCCGCGGCCTGGCGCAGCCCGAACAGGCCGACCAGTGCCGGCGCGGCGACCACGCCGCCGCCCACGCTGAAGAAGCCGGAGAACAAGCCACCGATCACGCCCACCAGCGGAATCCATCGCGCCGAAACACGCGCCTGCGGCGCCGTCACCGCGCGCCCCGGCAGCAGCCGCCACAGGAAGTACAGCGCCATGCCGATCATGAATAGCGCGAAGATCCGCCGCAGCAGCTGCGCATCCATCGCGGTGGCCGCGCGCGCGGAGAGCCAGGTCGCCAGCACCGCGGACAAGCCCAGCACCACCGCCGTGCGCAGCGCAATGTCGGCGCGCTTGCGGTATTGCCAGAAGCCGATCAGCACATTGGGCGCGATCATCACCAGCGCGGTGCCCTGCGCTAGCTGCTGGTCCATGCCGAACAGCAGCCCCAGCGCCGGAATCGCGATCAGCCCGCCGCCGATGCCGAATAGCCCGCCCACCGCGCCGAGCAAACCACCAAGTCCGAAGATCAGCAGGGAGGACAGCAGCAGGTGGTCAGGCATCGATGCAAGGGAGGCAATGCGGGGGATTTCGGTCCGGATTCCGGAGAAAGCGGGGGCAAGGCGCGGCGGCCTCAATCATACGCGAGCGGCCCCGCCGGCGCTTTGCACTAAAATCGGCAGGTCATTCGATCCTGCGCTGCACGCGCTTGCCAGGCTCGCTGCATCGCAACCGCCACGGAGAACACCATGAAGGTCCAGAACATCCTGCAGACGATCGGCAATACCCCGCATATCCGCATCAACCGGCTGTTCGGCAACGGCCACGAGGTCTGGATCAAGTCCGAACGCAGCAACCCCGGGGCTTCGATCAAGGATCGCATCGCGCTGGCGATGGTCGAAGACGCCGAACGCCGTGGCGTGCTCAAGCCCGGCGGCACCATCATCGAGCCGACCTCGGGCAACACCGGCATCGGCCTGGCGATGGTGGCCGCGGTCAAGGGCTACCAGCTGGTGCTGGTGATGCCGGACAGCATGTCGGTCGAGCGCCGCCGGCTGATGCTGGCCTATGGGGCCACCTTCGACCTGACCCCGCGCGAGAAGGGCATGAAGGGCGCGATCGCGCGCGCCGAGGAGCTGGTCGCCGCCACCCCGGGCGCGTGGATGCCGCAGCAGTTCGAGAACCCGGCCAACGCCGACGTGCATGCGCGCACCACCGCGCAGGAAATCCTGAATGATTTCCCCGAGGGGCTAGACGCGCTGATCACCGGCGTCGGCACCGGCGGTCACCTGACCGGTTGCGCGCGGGTGCTGAAGGACAAATGGCCGCGGCTGAAGGTGTTCGGGGTCGAGCCGGTGGCCTCGCCGGTGATCTCCGGCGGCGCGCCGGCGCCGCACCCGATCCAGGGCATCGGCGCGGGCTTTATCCCGAAGAACCTCGACACTGCGCTGCTCGACGGCGTGATCCAGGTCGACGCCGAGCCCGCGCGCGAGATGGCGCGCCGCTGCGCGCGCGAGGAAGGCATCCTGGTCGGGATCTCGTCGGGCGCCACGCTGGCGGCGATCGCGCAGAAGCTGCCGGACCTGCCCGCCAACGCGCGCGTGCTGGGCTTCAACTACGACACCGGCGAGCGCTACCTGACGGTCGAAGGCTTCCTGCCCGCCTGAGGGACGTCGGCGGCGTGCGCGCGGCTTGAACGAAACCGTTCCTGTCGCGCCTGCCCGCCATTCAGCGCGACGACAGGCCGTGCCGCTTGTGCCAGTCGGCCAGCGATTCCTCCGGCCACGTGTCGCAATGCACATGGCCCTTGCCGCGCGGCACGTCGACCCAGGGCGCGACGGAGTCCAGCGAGGCCTCCACCACCTCGGGCGGGCGCGGCAGCGGCGTGTCGATGGCCGAGGCATGGGGATACAGCAGCTCGGGCCAGCGCGGATCCCACAGCCACAGCGCGCTGCCGCACTTGACGCAGAAATGCCGCTGCGCCGGCGAGCGCCGCGCGCGCTTGCCGGGCTCGCGCAGCACGGCGTGATAGACGCCCAGGTGCTTGCGCCCGCGCACGCGCAGCGTGGCGGCATCGCCGCCGATGTTGATGGCATAGCCGCCACCGCCCGCCGTCTTGCGGCAGATCGAGCAATGGCAATGCATGTAAGGGCAGGGCGAATCGGACTCGAGCGAGAAGTGGACCGCGCCGCAATGGCAGGAGCCGTCGAGATGCATGGGAAGGACCTTTGCACGGTGGCGTTCGGGACAGTCCATTGACTGTAGAAAACCCCCGCCAAAGTGCCAAGGCCGGGCGCCTATCGCGCCTTGCGGAACGTCAGGTTGACCCGCAGCGCCCCGAGCAGCGAATGATCGCCATCGGCCAGCGGCGCCACGCCGTGGAACGCCAGCCGCGACGGCCCGCCCCACACCACCACGTCGCCATGCGCCAGCCGGATCCGCTGCGGCTTGTCGGCACGGCGCATGCCGCCAAACAGGAACACCGCCGGCAGCCCCAGCGACACCGAGACGATGGGCGCGGTGAAATCGCGCTCGTCGCGGTCCTGGTGCAGCGACAGGCGGGTGCCCGGCACATAGCGGTTGATCAGGCAGGCATCCGGCGCAAAACCGGCGTAGCCGGCCTGCGCCGCCGCGCCGGCGGCCAGCTCGCGGAAACTCGCGGGCATGTCGGGCCACGCCTGTCCGCTCAGCGGATCGACCGCGTCATAGCGATAGCCGCGCGCGTCGGAGACCCAGCCGCACGCACCGCAGTTGGTCATCGCCACCGACATCTTCAGCCCGCCGGGCGTGACCATGTGCCGCCAGGGGGCCAGGGCCACGATGGATTGCACATCGGCGAGCAGCACTTCGGCATTGGCCCGTGCCGCGCCGCGCAGTACGACGGCGCCGTCGGCGAGGGGCTCGATGGCGGGGGTGGCGGCGCTGTCTTCTTCGGGCAGGTCGTCGAACAGGTCGAACGTCATGGTGGGGAAGTTGCTGCTGTGGCCCGGCGGGTTCAGGCGACCTTCAGTTCCAGCCGCTTGCCCAGCGCCCGGAAGGCAGCTTCGATCGTGTCGATCTTGGTCGCATGATCCAGGTTGACGATGCGCTGGACTTCCTGCTTGCGGGTATGCAGGCGGCGTGCCAACTCCGCCTGCGTGACCCCCTGCGCGATCATCTCGTTGAGCAGCAGCACCTTTGCCGACATGCTTGCCGGCAGCTCCACCAGATGCTGGCCGCGTCCGGCCTTCGACGGCAGCGGCACCGGGCGGCCATCCTCGAAATAGAACTCCATGGCCGTGGCAAGCGCATCGGCGGCCATCTCCTGGGCCTGCTCGATCGTGGCGCCGCTGGTCAGGGCTTCCGGGATATCGGGAAACGAGACCGCAAAGCCATCGCCGTCGGGGACGATGTTGGCGGGAAAACGAAGCATATTGAAACTCCTTTGGCGACAAGGGCGGGTACGTCTTGCGGGCTCACGACAGGCCGAGTTGCTTGAGGATCGCCTTGCGCAGCCCCTCGCCGATTTCATGGCTGGGATGCCGCGGCAAGGTCGACTGCCTGCCATTGAGATACACCCTGACATGCTTGGCGCCTTCGCTGAAGGTCGCGCCTTGTCCGGCTAGCCATCGCCGAAATTCACTTTGCTTCACCCGAAACCTCCTGCCGATCAGTGGTGTTCAGGGTAAGCAAAAATGTTTACGTATTCTAGCAGCAATACGTCCAATCTTGTTGCACCAACGTGTCCGAGCTTCCACGCTTGGCTTCTGCCGACATGACAAGGCCGCCCTTGAGGCGGCCTTGCTCTTTCATGCGGGCGCGGTCGAGTCCGCGCGGCGGGGTTCTTCACGCAAACGTATCAATCTCCCCCCGCCCCAGCACTCGCGCAGGCCGTGCCGCAGCACTGGCCCCTGGCCCCGGCTCGGCCGCCGCTACCGCAGTGCCACCAATGCCGGCCTGCCCGCGCCCATGCCCCGGCGCTTGCTGTTGTTGCCCGTTGCCATTGCCGGCCTGGCTGGCAAAGCCATCGGCGCCGACCGAGGTGTGGCCTAGCTGGATGCCGTTTTCCGACAGCGCGGTGCGCAGGTGCGGCAGCGCGGCTTCGACCGCGGCACGCACGGCCTGGTGGGGCGAGACGAATTGCGCCTGGGCCTGGTCGTTGACCACGTTGAGCACCACCTTCAGCGGGCCCAGGTCAGGCGGGTTCAGCTGCAGTTCGGCGCTTTGCTGGCCCTGCGTACCCAGGCGGATCATCTGCTGGCCGAGGGCCTGCGGCCACTGGCTGTCGTACAGCGGCGGGGCGACCACGGGCCGGCTGGCGGCTGCGGCGGCAGCGGCCGGGGTGGGTTGCGCGGCCAGCGTGGGGGCCACGGCAGGGGTGCTGTCGGGAGTGATCGCGGCGGTCTCGCCGGCGCGCGCGGCAGCTTGCGCAGCGGCGAACTGGCCGGCGGCGGGGCGGGCATCCGGCGCGGCAGGATTGGCCGCGAGTGGGTTGGCGCGCTGCTGGCCGAGGCTGCTGTCAGGGCGATGCCCCGATCCGCCTGCAGAGGCGCCGGCGTCCTGGCCGGACAGGTCTTGCCGGAGCGCCAGCGCGTCGGCGGCAACGGCTTGCGTGGCGCCGGCCTTTGCATCGGTGCCGGCGCTGCCGCCCGGCTGCAGCGCCGCGCGTTGCGAGGCGATAGTGGCCAGCGTGTCGGCGACCGACGGCTGCGCCGGTCGCGCTTCGGCGGTGACCGCCTGCAACGGGTCGGGCAATGCGGTGCCGTCGGCAAGGCCTGCCGTGGTGCCGGGATCACCCTGGGTTTGCGCGGTGGCGTTCGGCACGGTGTTGCTGAGCGCCGCCTGCAAGGCCGCGGCACTGCCGGTGTCGGTCATGCCAGCGACAGCGGCGCCTGCGGCGCCGGCTGGCACGGTCGCGGGGTTCGCTGGCGCGGCGGCGGGAAGCATCAGCGCCAATGCGGCTGCGGCGGCTGCATCCGTCGGCGTTGCTGCCGCGGCGTCTTCCTGGTCCTGGTCCTTCTCGCCGGCAGCGGCCTTCTTGCCGGTGGCGGCGGTGTGTTGCGGCTTGCCGGCGTCGGCCTGTGCGGCAGCCGGCCGCGCCGCGGGCTTGTCGCGCGCGACCGTCTCCGTGGCGGCGGGCGCCGGTGCAGCGGCCTTGTGGCTGTCGCGGGCCTGCGAGAGCGCGTCGCGGAAGCCGTTGGTGGCGGTGTCGGCGCTGGCGCGTCGGGCGCCTTCCACCGCGTTGGCGGCGCTGCTGACAATCTGGCTGATATCGATCATGGGGATTCGCTACGGTGTGGCCCGGCGGGTGGCTGCCGCCCGGGCATCGTTCAGGCTTCGCTCAGGCGGCTGGCCGCGGTGCGGGCCAGGCGGGCGGCGTATTCATCGTTGGCGCGCTGCTCGCGGCGCGCGGCCACCTGATCCTGCTTCGCTTGCGCGCGGGCGATCAGCGTGTCGAACGAGTTCAGGCGGCGCTTCTGGTGCTGCCAGCGGTTGTGGCCGGCCAGCAGGTCGGCCTCGGCCTTGGCCAGGGCCGCGCCCTGCTGGCGGATGGCCTGGTCCAGCGAATCGAGGAAGCGCGAGAAGTCCTGCCAGCGGCTTGAGGTGATGCCCTGCGCCGCCACCACCTGCATGCGCTCGCGGTATTCCTGGCGGTATTGCGTGAGCTGGTTGAGCTGCAGCTCCGCCTGCGTGCGCAGGCCCTGCAGCCGGCCGAGTTCGCGCGCGGCGGCGTCGGTGTCGGTCTGGGCCAGGTCAGCCAGCGTGTTGAGCGGTGAATGCTTGAGCATGTTCACTCCTGTCGAAGAGGCTGTGCAGCGCGGCGATGGCGTCGGCGTAGCCGGCGCGCTCGTGGATGTCCTGCTGCAGGAAGGCTTCCATGCGCGGATGCAGCTGGATCGCCAGGTCCAGTTCCGGGTCGTTGCCCGGCACGTAGGCGCCCACGCTGATCAGGTCGCGGTTGCGCTGGTAGCGCGACATCAGCTGCTTGAAGCGGCGCACCGAGCCGAACTGCTGGTGCGGGATCAGCGCGGTCATGGCGCGGCTGATCGAGGCCTCGACGTCGATGGCCGGATAGTGGCCGGCTTCGGCCAGGCTGCGCGACAGCACGATATGGCCGTCCAGGATCGCGCGCGCGGAATCGGCGATCGGGTCCTGCTGGTCGTCGCCTTCGGTCAGCACGGTGTAGAACGCGGTGATCGAGCCGCCGCCCTCGGGTCCATTGCCGGTGCGCTCGACCAGCGTCGGCAGCTTGGCGAAGACCGACGGCGGATAGCCCTTGGTGGCGGGCGGCTCGCCGATCGCCAGCGCAATCTCGCGCTGGGCCATGGCATAGCGCGTCAGCGAATCCATGATCAGCAGCACATGCTGGCCCTGGTCGCGGAAATATTCGGCCAGCCGCGTCGCATAGGCGGCGCCCTGCATGCGCAGCAGCGGCGAGCAGTCGGCCGGCGCTGCCACCACCACGGAGCGGCGGCGGCCCTCGGGCCCCAGGATGTTCTCGATGAACTCCTTCACCTCGCGGCCGCGTTCGCCGATCAGGCCCACCACGATCACGTCGGCGCTGGTGTAGCGCGCCATCATGCCCAGCAGCACGCTCTTGCCCACGCCCGAGCCCGCGAACAGGCCCATGCGCTGGCCGCGGCCGACGGTCAGCATGCCGTTGATGGCGCGCACGCCGGTGTCGAGCACAGTTTCGATCGGGGCCCGCATCAGCGGGTTGATCTGCTCGCCGGCCAGCGGCACTTCCATCGCCGCGGCGAGCGGGCCGAGCCCGTCCAGCGGGCGGCCCGCCGCATCCAGCACGCGGCCCAGCAGGCCCGCGCCGACCGGCAGCCGCTTGGAGCCCGGCTCGCGCGGCGCGCTGGTGCCGGCCGGTTGCGGCGACGGCTCCAGCGGATAGACGCGCGCGCCCGGCAGCAGCCCGACCACGTCGGACTGCGGCATCAGGTAGAGGCGGTCGGCGCCGAAGCCGACCACTTCGGCCTCCGCGGTGCGCGGGGCGTTGCTGTCGGTGGTGAACTGCCCGGCGGGCAGCTCGATCAGGCAATCGCTGCCCACCGGCAGGCGCAGGCCCACGGCCTCCAGCACCAGCCCGGCGGCGCGCGTCAGGCGGCCGCAGCTGCGCTTGCTGTCGAGCCCGGCGATGCCGGCCGCGGCGCCGTTGAGCGCGCCGATCCAGCGTTGCGTGTGGGCCTGCGCGGCGTCCGGCACTGACGCGGCGGCTTGCGTATCCGGCGCGGTATCAGGCATGCGGCGGCTCCCACGGATCGTCGCGGCCCAGCGCGCGCACCACGCGGGTCCAGCGCGTGGGCAGCGTGGCGTCGCGCTCGCCGCTGGCGGCGCTGGCGATGCAGCCGCCGCGCGCCACCGACGGATCGGCGCGCACGGTCCAGCCGGCGGCGGCAAGTTCGCCCTGCAGGTGGGTCTCGACCAGCGCCACGTCGTCGGGGTGCAGCAGCAGGCTGGGCGATCCGGACAGCGCCGGTTCGCTGGTCAGCAGCTCGCGCACCGCCGGCAGCAGGGCCGCGGCGTCCTGCGCCAGCGTCGTGCGCACCAGCTGGCGCGCCACGTCCAGCGCCAGCGACACCAGCGCGTGCGCGACCGCGTCGTCGACGTTGCTCAGCGCGCTGCGGAAATTGCCGGCCAGCGCCTGCAGCTGCGCGGCCTCGTTGCGGGCGGCTTCCAGGCCGCGCGCATAGCCTTCGCGATGGCCGTCGCCGTAGCCCTGGGTCTGGCCCTGGGTGTAGCCTTGGGCATAGCCTTCCTTGCGCGCGCCTTCGCGCATCGCGTCGAGCGCGGCGAAGTCGATCGGCGGCGGCGCGGGCTCGGCCGGCATGGCGGCCAGCGTCTCGAGCGGCTCGGCATGCCGGGGGTCGAGCGAGCCCATCTGCCAGCGCTGCCAGCCGGCGCCGCCGCCACGCGCGCGGCGCGGCGGCTCGAACGGCGCGAAGCCGCCGGTACCGGCCAGGGACGAGAACGAATCCGCGTCCAACCCGCGGCGCGCGCCTCCGCGCTCGGGGTCCGCTTCAGACATAGGCATCGTCGCCTCCGCCGATCTGCACTTCGCCCGCATCCGCCAGGCGTCTTACCACCTGCAGGATGGCCTTCTGCTCGGCCTCGACCTGCGATACGCGCACCGGGCCCAGCGCGTCCAGGTCCTCGCGCAGCATCTCGCCGGCGCGGGTGGACATGTTGCGGATGAACTTGTCGCGCAGCTCCTGCGGCGCGCCCTTGAGCGCGACGATGAGCGACTCGGTGGCGATTTCCTTGAGCACGCGCTGGATGCCGCGGTCGTCGACCTCGAGCAGGTTCTCGAACAGGAACATCTCGTCGATGATCTTCTGCGCCAGGTCGCCGTCGTGCAGGCGCACGCCGTCGATCACCGCTTCCTCGTGCGCGGTGCTCATCAGGTTGATGATCTCGGCCGCGGTGCGCACGCCGCCCATGCGGCTGCGCTTCAGGCTCTGGCCCGCCAGCAACTTGGTCAGCACGTCGGTCAGTTCCTGCAGCGCGCCCGGCTGCACGCCGCCGAAGGTGGCGATGCGCAGGATCACGTCGTTGCGCAGCCGGTCGGTGAACAGCCCCAGCACTTCGGACGACTTCTGGCGGTCCAGGTGGATCAGGATGGTGGCGATGATCTGCGGGTGCTCGTCGCGGATCAGCTCGGCGATGGCGGTGGCGTCCATCCAGTTCAGCGAGTCGATGCCGCCGCCCGGATCGCGCGACTCCAGGATGTCTTCGATCACTGACTGCGCACGCTCCTCGCCCAGCGCCTTGTTCAGCACGCTGCGGATAAACGCGCTGGAGTCGACGTTCAGCGCCAGGTACTGCTCGGTCTCGGCGCGGAACTCGCCCAGCACCTCGGCCATCTCCTCGCGGGTGACCGAGCTGAGCGTGGCCATGGCCGAGCCCAGCTCCTGCACCTCGCGCTGCGACAGGTGCTTGAACACCTCGGCCGCGGCATCCTCGCCGATCGCCATCATCAGCACCGCGCTCTTCTGCAGGCCGGATTCAGAGATGCCCTTAGCGGTTGTCATTGCTAATCCAGTTCTTGATCACGCTGGCGACCAGGCGGGGGTCGCGCTGGGCGGCGTCGCGCACCAGCGCGAGGTCGCTTTCATACTTCGCGGCAAGCCGCAGGATTTCCGGATTGGCCGGCTCTTCCGGCGGCAGCAGCACCGCCTCGGTCTCGTCCCTGGGCTCTGGCGCCGGCAACGGCGGCGCGGTGTAGCGGCGCAGGATCGGCCGCGCCACCTTGAACCACACGAACAGCGCCAGCAGTGCCAGCAGCAGGTAGCCGGACAGGCTCTTGCCCAGTGCAATCATGTCGGGCTGCTTCCACAGCGGCAGTTCGGGCTCGGCCTTCTCGCGCTCGGCGGTGAAGGGGCTATTGACCACGTTGATGGAGTCGCCGCGCTCGGCCGAGAACCCCATCGCTTCCTTGGTCAGGTTCTGGATCTGCGCCAGCAGCGCCGGCGGCAGCGGCTCGGCGACGAGCTTGCCCTTGGCATCGGCCTGCTGGCGGTAGTTGACCACCACCGCTACCGACATCCGGCGCACGCTGCCCGGTGCCTGCTGCACATGGCGCACCGAGCGGTCCAGCTCATAGTTGACGGTGGAGTCGCGGCGATTGCTGCTCGGGCCGCTGGACGCGGCGGTGGTGGCGCCCTGCGCGGCCTGGCCGGCCTGGCCGGCCTGACCGGCCTGACCCGCGGCCGGCGCACCGGCCTGGCCCGGTGCCTGCCCCGCGCGCGGCGTCTGGGGCGTGGTCACGGGTGCGGCGGCGGCAGCGGGCGGCTGGTTCGACAGCGCGCCGGGCACGCCGCCCGGCGGCGTTACGCCCTGCTGGGTCGATTCGCTGGTCTGCTGGCTGCGGATCGCGGTGCGGGTCGGGTCCTGGTTGGGCTTGTAGCTTTCGTCGGTGTGCTCGACGATGGAGAAGTCCACGTCGGCGGTGACCTGCGCGCGCACGTTGTCCTTGCCGACGATCGGCGTCAGGATCGCCTCGATGCGCTTCAGGTAGTTCTGCTCCAGCGCCTGCACGTACTTGAGCTGGGTGGCGTCGAGCATGCGCTCGTTGCCGGTGTTCGACAGCAGGTTGCCGTGCTGGTCGACGATCGAGATCGACTTGGGCGTCAGTTCCGGCACGCTCGACGACACCAGGTGGCTGATCGCAGCGACCTGTCCTTCATCGATGGCGCGGCCCGGGTACAGCTGCAGCACGATCGAGGCGGTCGGCTTCTGGCGTTCGCGCACGAACAGCGTCGGCTTGGGAATGGCCAGGTGCACGCGCGCGGACTGCACCGCGGCGATCGACTCGATCGAGCGCGCCAGCTCGCCTTCCAGCCCGCGCTGGTAGTTGACCTGTTCGGCAAACTGGCTGATGCCGAACTTCTGGTTGTCCATCAGCTCCATGCCGGCGGTGCCGCTCTTGGGCAGGCCCTGCGAAGCCAGCCGCAGGCGCGTCTCGTGCACCTTCTCGGCCGGCACCATCACGGCGCCGCCGCCTTCGGCGAACTTGTACGGCACGTTCATCTGCTGCAGCGACTGCAGCACCGCGCCGCCGTCGCGCTCGGACAGGTTGCTGTACAGCACCTTGTAGTCCGGGCCGCGCGACCACAGCACGCCCACCGCGATCGCGGCGGCCAGGGCCGCGCCGCCCAGCATCAGCGGCAGCTTCGGGTTGGCCTTCAGGCGCTCCAGCATTTCGGACGGACGCCCGGGCAGTGCCACTGCCGCGGTCATGCGCGTGCTCCGGATCCGGTGCCGCGACGCTCGCGACGGCACGGGCGATGCTCACCGCCCTGGTCGTCGGCTCGGCTCACGGCACGGCTCACCGCATTGCTCACGTTGCGCTGCAGAGAAAACACGCGTACTCCCGAATGGATGGTTGTCTGGTGATTGCCGGCACCCGCACGGGACCACGGTCCGCGCTCTTCCGGCACGGTGGCAATGATCGGCCAGACTTGAGCGAGACAATCCGGTGAATAGACCGGGTTTTCCGGCCGATTTCGGTCCATCGGGCGCGGGTGGCGGCGGGTACGCTGCGAGGGCTGAAACTGGCTGCGGATCCGCCTGGCGCGGGCCTGTGGCAGGCCGGGAACCGGCCAACCGGCGCCAACGGCGCGCCCTACGACCAACCGGGCCGGACATCCGGCCGATCACGACCCATGACCACTATCTCTTCCATCGAGGGCATGCTGCAGCAACTGCGCGGGATGTCCCAGGTTGCCTCCGGCAACTCCGCCGGGCAGGCCGCGGCGCCGGTCGGCGGCGGTTTCGCCGGCGAGCTGCAGCGCTCGCTCGGCCGCATCAACGCCGCGCAGGAGCGCGCCTACGGCCAGGCCGAGGCGTTTGAACTGGGCAAGCCCGGCGTGGCGCTCAATGACGTGATGATCGACCTGCAGAAGGCCAACGTGTCGTTCCAGACCGGGGTGCAGGTGCGCAACCGGCTGGTGGCGGCTTACCAGGAGATGATGAATATGCCGGTGTAAGGCGGATGCCTTGCCCGGAATGGAAAGCCCCTGGCGCGCGCAAGCGGCCGGGGGCTTTTGCCGTCGGGCCGGCGCTCAGGCCGGGCCCGGCGCGTCGGGATCCAGGCCGGATTCCAGTCGATAGATCCACGCCAGCAGCTCGGCCACCGCCACGTAGAGTTGCGGCGGCACGTGGCTGTCGAGGTCGACCTGCATCAGCAGGTTCACCAGCGTCGGCGAGTCGTGGACGTAGACGCCAGCCTCGCGCGCGCGGGCGATGATGGCTTCGGCGACCACGCCATAGCCCTTGGCGACCACGCTCGGCGCCTTGTCGATATGCTGGTACGACAGCGCGATCGCTGCCCCGCGTTCTTGTGCTGCGTCGCTCATTGCGTCCCGCCTTGCGCCAGGCTGTCCTGCGTCTGCACGCTCAGGCGCTGCACCGCGATGCCATGGGCCTCGAGCTGGCTGCGCAACTGCGGCCGCGCCGCGATGAAGCGCGCAGCCACGTCGGTTTCGGGCGTGGCCACGCGGGCGTCGAGACCGGCGGGGCCCAGCGTCAGCACCGCTTCGACCACGCCCAGGTTCGGCAGCTGCAGCCGCAGGCGGCTCGACCACGGCCGCGCGGCTTCGCCATGGGTGGCCGTGGCGTCCGCCTCCGCGCGCAGCAGTTCCCATTCGATCGGCACGCCGGGCCAGGCTTCGCCGGCAAAGCGGAACTGCTGCGTGGCGAGCAACTCCAGCTGCTGGCGGACCACGCCTTCGGTGGCGGGATGGATGGCCGGGCTGGCGGCCGCCGGTGGCCGGCTGGCATCGGCCGGAGCGGACCGCACACCGCCATCCGATGCGCGCGCGGGTTGGCTGGCCAGGCTGTCCAGCGCCGCCAGGCGCGCGCCAGCCTCGGCCGTCGATTGGTAGGCCTGCGTGGCCAGCGTTGCCGCCGAGGGGCGCTGCGCGGCCGGTTCGGCAGCGGCGCCGCGGCTGTAGGCGGCCGTGGTCGCGGTGCCTTGGCGCAACGCCTGCTCGGCCGCCGCATGGCTGTGGGCCACGCGCGGATTGCCGGCCGAGGCCAGCGCTTCGGCCAGCACCTGCGAGGCCGGCAGCAGCGGCGGCATGGATGGCATGGGCGGCCGCGCCGGTTCCGCCCCTGCACCGCTCCCGGCATAGGCCAGCTGCAGCGATGGCGGCGTGGCAGCGGCGCCGTGGCTTGCGCCGGCCGGGACAGCGGGCCGGCCCGGCAGCGGAACCTGCGCCTGCGGCTCCTGGCGCAGGCTGGCAAGCCCACGCGCGCCGGTCACCCACTGCGCCAGGTGCGATTCATAGAACAGGCCGCTCTGGCCGACCGCATTGGCCAGCGCCGCGGCGGTAGCCTGCGCCGACGCTGCGGTGGGCGCCGCCGGCAGCAGCGAGGCGGCACTGCGCACCGGCTGGGCCTCGGCACCGTCCAACACGGCCAGGATGGCCCGCGCCGCCGCACTCAGCGATTCCTGCGTCGACGCGCCCGGCAGCAGGGCGCCCTGGCCGGCCAGGGCATTGGGGCCGCTTGCCAGCGCGCTGTGGCGGATGGCCTGGCCGGTGGCGTTCTGGACGTTGGACTCGGTCGCCTCGGCCACCGGCTGCAAGGCCGCGACCTGGTCGAGGGCGATGGCGGTGCGCAGGGTCTGGGGGTCGGGGGCCTGACCGGGTGCCAGGCCTGGCGGCAGGTGGATGCCGGTCATACGGGTCGCATGGATCAGGGACGGCGGCCGGTGCAGCCTGCCGGTGGAAGAGGGGAGCGGCGCCCAGGCCGCCTCAGGTGGTGGCGCCCGACGTGGCCCCTGCCGTCGCACCATAGGCGGCGCTCAGCTCGAATTGCCGGCGCGAGCTGGTCAGCATGTCGCCGAGTCGCTTGAGCTGCGGCAGCGCCAGGTCGCGGATGCGGGCGTCGTAGGTCAGGATGCGGTCCAGCAGCTGGTAGCGCCGCATGCGCTCGGCATCGGAGAAGGGGGCGTCGTGGTCGAGCAGGCGCAGGCGCTCCACCTGGGCCAGGTAGGCTTGCTGCAAGGTGGTGACCGTGTCCCAGTCGGCACCCTGCGCCGCCTCGTGCATGCGCGCGGACAGGGTGAGGATTTCCTCGTAGCAGGCCACGATCGGCGAAAACACTGGAGGGAAGGCCATGTCAGTTGTCCTGTAAGGCGGGTTGCCGCTCGGCCCCGGCGGCCGCGTCATCGATCTGCGCCCAGGCCGAGGCCAGGCTTTCCAGCAACGCGTCGACCTCGCTCAGCAGCGCCGCGTCGCTGCGCAGGTTGGCCAGCATCAGCCGGCGCACCATGTATTCGTACAGCGCTTCGAGGTTGGCCGAGATCTCGCCGCCGGCGTCGTGGTCGAGCACGGCGCGCAGGCCGTTGTCGATGATGTCGATGGCCTTGGAGATGGCATTGCCGCGCTCGGCGATGTTGCCGCCTTCCAGGTGGAACCTGGCCCGCGCGATCGCGGCGCGCGCGCCGTCGTACAGCATGGCGATCAGCTTGTGCGGGCTGGCGCTCATGGCACCGGTCTGGACGCCGACCTGGGCGTAGGCGTTGGCGGATGCGCGGGCGAACATGGCTGGGTTCCTCGTGGCGGTGGGATGTGGCGGGTTACTTCTTGATGCTGTTGTTGAGCGCGTTGAACTGCTGCGTCAGGTAGCTGCTGGTGCGGTTCATCTGCGCCACCACCAGGTCCAGCTGCGTGAACTGGGCCTTGTAGCGGTCGATGGTGGCGGTGACGCGGTCCTGGACGCGGTCATAGTCGTCCTCCAGGTCCTCCAGCGTCTTGGTGATGCCGTCCTGCGCCACCTTCAGCGCGCCATCGGTCTTGCTCAGGCCTTCGATATAGGTAGTGGCGCGCTTGCCGATGCCGCCGTCGCCGGTGGTGCTGGAGAACAGCGACGTGACCCCGCCGAGGTTGTCGTTCAGCGCCTTGGTCAGCTTGGCATCGTCCAGCTTCATGGTGCCGTCTTTCTGGAACGTGATGCCGACGTCGATCAGCGTGATGGTGCCGCCGTTGCCGTCGTCCATGGCGCCGCCCAGCATCGAACGCAGGCTCGACTGGATCGAGCGCAGCGTGCCGTCGCCGGTCAGCGCGGCCGACGTGCCGGCCTTGGCATCGAACGCCGTCAGCGACTTGGCGGTGCTCTGGATGTTGTTGTACGCGGTGACGAAGGCCTGGATCGAGGCCTTGATCGCGTCGTTGTCGCGCGTCACCACCAGCGAGGTGGTGCCGGTCTTGGACAGGTTCATGGTCACGCCCTGGGCGGCATCCACCACCGCATTGCTCTGGCTGACCACGTCGATGCCGTTGATCTTCAGCGTCGCGTTGGCGGGCGGGACCTTCTGTTCCATCTTGTTGGCGGCGGGCGCCGCGGCCGGGTCGAAGGCAACCACGTTGTTCAGCGCCGGGTCCGTCGACGACACGCGCATGGTGGCCTGCGTGCCGGTCTTGTCCGAGGTCAGCACCAGGCGATAGGGGCTGGCGCTGCCGTCATTGACGATGCTGGCGGTCACGCCGATGCCGGCCTTGTTGATGGCATCGCGCATGCCTTCGAGCGACGAGCCCGCCGGGATGGTGACCTTCTTGGTGCTGGCGGGCGCGCCGCCGGTGGCCAGCGCTTCGCCGAAGTCGAACACCAGTTCGCCGCCGCCGATCGCAGCCTTCTGGTCGGCCACGTTGCCGCTGACCAGCGATTGCGCAGTGGCCAGCGTGTTGACGGTGATGGTGTAGTTGCCGGGCACGGCATTGGCCGCGGTGGTCACCGACATCACGTCCGGCGTGCCGACCGAGGCCTTGACCGCGCCAAAAGTGGCGGCGCTGGACAGCTTCGTGGCCGCGGCCTTGTAGGCGTCCAGCACGCTCTGCACCTGGCTGTAGGCGGACAGCCTGGTCTGGTAGCTCTTGGCCTGCGTGTTGATGGCCTCGAGGGGTGCCTGCTCGGCCTTCTGCAGCTGGTCCAGCAGGGTGCTCAGCTCGAGGTTGGAGCCGATGCCGATGGAGGAGATCGTTGCCATTTCTTATTGTCTCGTCTTCAACTGGTGATCAGGTTTCAGGCCGCCTGGCTGACGAACAGCCCCTGCAGCTTGTCGATGGCGCGGGCGATGCGCAGCACCTCTTCGGTGGGCATCTGCCGGATCAGGTCGCCGGTCTCCTTGTCGATCACCTTGGTGACGACACGGTGCGTGGCCTCGTCGATCTCGAAGCGCAGGCCGATCGAGGTGGTCTTGAACGCATCCACCAGCTCGCCGATCGCGGCGGACGCGGCGACGGCCTGCGCCGGGGCGCGCGCGGTGTCTTTCTCCGGCGCGCGCAAGCCGGCGCGTGCGGGGGGCGCCATCGTGCCGGGGGCCGGCACATCGGATGGCAGGCGCACTGCGGCCGGTTTCACGGTAGGGGGAAGCGCCATGCTCGGCTCCGTTGGCGTGTGGCGGGTTCAGGTTGAAACGCTTGGCAGGCAGCGGTCTGCCTGCGAAACGCTCCAGCGCGTTCCGGCTGCCTGGCAAAAAGGCCGGGCCTTGCGGCCCAGCCTCGTATGCCAGTCTGCGGATGCGATTAACGCAGCAGCGACAGCACGCTCTGCGTGGTCTGGTTGGCTTGCGACAGGACCGAGGTGCCAGCCTGTTGCAGGATCTGCGCGCGGGTCATGTTCGACACTTCCGTGGCGTAGTCTGCGTCCTGGATGCGCGAACGCGACGAGGACAGGTTGGTGATCGTGGTGCCCAGATTCGAGATCGTCGAATCGAAACGGTTCTGCACGGCACCCAAGGAACTACGCAGATCGTCGACCACCTTCAACGCAGCGTCCAGCTTGGCCAGCGGGGTGGCAGTGGCAACACCGGTGAACTCGGCCGTGGCTGCCGTGCCGCCGTTCTGGCTCAGGTTGATGGTCGTACCCGTCTGGGCGTCGTTGAGCGTCCCGCCGGCGCCCCCGTCTGCCAATGCGGTGTTGGCGACGGCGTAGTTCTTGTTTTGAACAGTAATATAGCCGGTGGCGACACCGGTCGTGTCGGCGCCGACCTTGACCAGCATGTCGGTTACAGCGGAACCGGCGGCGTTGCCGTTGGCCGCGTCGGCAACGGTGATGTCCACCGTGTTCAGTTGCACGTTGCCAGTGGTGGCATCTACGGAAGCCGCATAGTAGTCGTTGCCGCTCTTGACTACGTAGTTGCCCGTGCCGTTGACGTTGTGCAGAGACAAGCTGCCGGCGTCCACGCCAAGGGTCGAGGCGGCTGCATCGAGGTCGACATTGACTGCAGCAGCAGCACCGCCGGCAGCCACCGTCGTAATGGCATCGCTAACGTTCAGGCTACTCTTTGCCACAGTGAAACCAGTCAGGCCCAGAGTGGTGGAGTCGATTTGTTTCAGGTCGATGGTGATGGTCTCACCGTCGTTGGCACCAACCTGGACCGTCAGCGGCTTGGCGCTGGACGACAGCACCTTCACGCCGTTGAAGTCGGTCTGCTGCGAGGTGCGGTCGATTTCCGACAGGCGCTGCGAGATTTCGTCCTGGATCGACTTCAGGTCCGAAGCCGAGTTCGAGCCGTTGGCGGCCTGGACGCTCAGTTCACGGATACGCTGCAGGTTGTTGTTGACTTCGGTCAGCGCGCCTTCGGTGGTCTGCGCTAGCGAGATGCCGTCGTTGGCGTTGCGCTGGGCTTGCGTCAGGCCGCGGATGTTGGCGGTGAAGCGGTTCGCAATGGCCTGGCCGGCGGCGTCGTCCTTGGCGCTGTTGATGCGCAGGCCCGACGACAGGCGCTGGATCGCCGTGTTCAGCGACGATTGCGAAGCGTTCATGTTGTTCTGAGTCATCAGAGACAACGAATTGGTGTTAATGACTTGCGCCATGGTACGACTCCTATATGCAAAGTTTTGGGCATTCCGGCTAGTGCCGTAACGTTGGCGGCCTGCTTTGCAGGGCGTAGAGTGCCTCCGTTGCTTGGGTTATCGACCGGGCAAGGCAAAGGTTTAGTGTGATCTCCGCGATAGTTCCGCGGGGTGCCGGCAGGGCGGGGGCGGCGCCATACGGCGACGTGGGGCGAGGGTGGGATTGGGGGTCGGGCCGTGCGCTGGCCTAGCGGCGCTTGCGCGTGCGCGGAATATAGAGCGGCACGAAATCCGGAGCGGCCACCGTTTCCGGCTCGACACTCACCACCTCCGGCGCGCCGGCCGGCGTGACCAGGCAGATGGCGCGCTTGTAGACCACGGTGGGCTGGATGTCGTCGGGCCCCCGGCCGAGCAGCAGTACGAAATCGTCGGCGGCCAGCACCAGCCCGTGCAGCCGGGCGCCGTTGGACAAGTGCACGATCACCGGGGACTGGGTGATGCGGTGCGCGGCGAATTGCTGGGACTGCAGTTGCCGTCGGCTGGGCTGCTTGGGCCGGGTTTCCTTCTTCTTCACAACGACTCCGGAAGAGCCCGCAAGGGTTCTGGCGGCTGATAACGGTCCGTTGGCCGGCGCCTTGGGGTGCGGCACGGCCTGGGCGGCAGGGGAAACATCCGCTCTCGGTAACGGCGACCGGACTGGCCGCCTGGATTGCGCCGGGACCCGGCCGCGGGGGCGGACCCCGGAATGTCGCGCAATGCCCGGCGGTCGGCGCTGCCAGAAGAGAAGGGGAATACTTCAGGGGTGAGAGTAACAAAGTTTTACAAGCGTAGACGGAGGGCCGCGCCGCTCGTCGTCTAGAGGCAACGCTCTACTGAATCGATTGCTTTTTGCTTGCCAATTGAGGTAGGGCCGTGTGCCACGGAGGGGCGTGGGAAAGCGCGCCCCGAGCCGCCAAGGCCAGGCGGGGATTGGGCTGGCAGGGATTTGCCAGCCTCTGTAAGAAGTAGCCTGAAAATGATTTCAGGGGCAGAAGTGCCAGAAATACGCAAAAGCGCGAGTTTTGGGCTAGGGGAATCCCCTGATAGAAGCGGGATTTACACCTCATGTAAGCGCGTTTATATTCGTAACAAGAGCTGTTTGGCTCGAGCAGTCCTGGAAAGCCTACGAGCACCCCGCGCGTGGGCTTCTTTTTTGCCCGCGTCGTTTGAATCGCGCTCTGCGGCGCTGTGGCCGGACGGTCGAATAACCCGACCGGCCGTTCGGAATGCCGAGCCACATTTAACGCCACTTCGCCTGCACCCAATTCCCTGAAATGCGGGGGATTGCGGCGCTAATTCCGTTTTGCCGTCAAGAAGCGTGCGCTGATCGGCCGGTGTCGGGCGCGCGCACGCCGTTCGCGGCCCGCCCGACCTCCATCACTCTTAGCCCGTCTGAGCGTCCATGCCGCGCGCCACGCGCCGCCGGGCTCGTGCGGCCAGGCCCGCGCCCAGCGCCCAGCGCAGTGCCGGCGCCAGCACATGCATGCCGGCCAGTGCCGCGGAGCGGCGGATCGAGGGTCCGTCCAGGTCGAGCTGACGGCGCGCCCAGGGCGGCAGCAACGCGATGCCCGCGTCGGCCATGATGCTGACCGCTGGCTGCAGCAAGGGATTGGCCACCTGCAGCTTCCTGACCAGACGCACCACTTCGCGGGTGCGCTCGCTGGCCAGCAGCGCGGGCCGCATGGATTCGAGATAGGCGTCCACTTCGGCGCGCGAGCGCGGCACGTCGGCCGCGCCCAGCAACTGCGCGATGCGGGCCACCTCGGCGTAATAGCGATCCTGCTCGGCAGCACCGAGCGGGCCGACATAGCGCAGGTAGCCCGCCAGGAAGCTCGAGACCTCGGCCACATGCACCCAGGTCAGCAACGCCGGGTCCGACGCCGCGTAGGGCCGCCCGTCCGGCGCCACGCCGGACACGCCGGTATGGATGCGCCGCACGCGTTCGATCAGCGCCATCGCGTCGGCGCGGCTGCCATAGGTGGTGCCGGCGATGAATTGCGCGGTCCGGCCCAGGCGCCCTTGCATGTCGGTGCGGAAGCTGGAGTGGTCCCATACCCCGGCCAATGCCAGCGGATGCAGCGTCTGCAACAGCAACGCGCTGACGCCGCCGGCCAGCATCGCCGGGAAATCCGCATGCACGCGCCAGCAGACCGCTTCCGGGCCGAACAGGCCGGGGTCGCCCGGCGGGTTGTCGTAGTCCAGGCGCAGGCCGGAGTTGCTGCGGGTCAGCGCGCGCACGTGCGCACCGGCCTGTTCACGCAGCTTCGTGGAGAGCTGATGCAGCGGGCCGCGGCGCTGCGGCGTGGGGCTGCCCGGGGCGGGGTCGGTGACGCTGGACACAGCGGGAACTGCCTGGAAGGCTAGGGGGGTTGAATCAGGGCCAGCATACACGGGATGGCGGCGACCTGCGCGTGAGCCCTTCACCGTGCCCTTGGCGTAAAAAGGGCCGGAGCCCCGTTCAGGGTTCCGGCCTGCCAATCTCCGGCGTATGCCCCTGCGTCAGCACCGCATGTTGCTCACGCACATACCCGGATAGCTGCCTCGTTGTAGCGGCTGGGGTTATTGCTGGCGTTGTCCGCCTTGTCCGCCTTGCCCGCCCTGCTGACCACCTTGCCCGCCCTGACCGCTTTGCTGGCCGCTGCGTTGGCCGCCTTGCTGGCCAGGCTGCGAGCTGCCGCGGTCCTGCTGCTGCTGTTGGTCCTGCATGCGGTCCTTGTCACCCATCTGCCCGCCGCCTTGTTGTCCAGGTTGCTGCTGGCTGCCGCGTTGGCCAGTTTGCGATTGTTCCTGCTGCTTCTGGCCCGATTGCGATTGGCCCGACTGCGATTGACCCGGCTGTTGCTGCTGTCCCATTGCTAGCTCCTTGACGCGGCGAACTGCCGCAGACCTTGCTTCGCAATCGCCATGCCAAGCACGACAGCGCCGCCACGCCGCCTGGGCCGGCGCGATGCGAGCGATGCGCCACGCGCGCGCCGCGGCGCTTTTACAACGCGTGGCCCGTTTTACACAGCATCCGGCCCGCTGCCGCAGGCACCGCCCGGCCCGCCATGGTGGGTATGGAGCTTGCTGAAAAATGCCTTGCCAGTGGCGCCGCGTGCCAGCCCGGCAGCGGCGTGCGCTGGACCGTCAAGGAGGAAGCCATGCGAATTCCACGAACCACCGCGCGCACCGTGTGCATGGCCTGCGCCGCGGCGCTGGCGACGGCTGCCGGTAGCGCGCTGGCGCTCGACAAGAGCGGGTTGATCTTCATTGCGACCGACAATGCGCCGGTGGCGCCGGTCAACTCGGCGCCGGGCATGCCCGGGCGGCCCGATCCGGACAGCAGCGCGGTGACGGGCGTCGATCAGGCCAAGCGCAGCGTCGAGGACAGCGCCATCACCACCAAGATCAAGACCCGGCTGCTCGGCACCAAGGACCTCAAGTCCACCGGCATTCATGTGACGACGCAGCAGGGTGCGGTGGAGGTCAGCGGCACCGTGCCGACGCAGCAGCAGCACGACCTGGCGTTGAAGACGATTCGCAGCGTCGAGGGAGTGACGTCGGTGAATGATAATTTGAGGGTGTCGACGCGGTGAGGGGGGCGGTGGAAGCTCGACGGGTTGAACTTTGTTGATACGCTGGCCCTCACCCCGGCCCCTCTCCCGCGGGCAGGAGAGGGAGTACCCAAGCGGCACGTTTGAGTCCCCGCAGAAACGGATCAGGCCGCGCGCTTCCTGCTCGTCGTGCCGGCGCTCTTGCGCGCGGCTGGTGCGTGCGATGCGCTCTTGGCGGCGCGCTTGGTGCCAGCGGTCTTTGACTTTGTACTGCGCGTGCGCTTGGCCGGCGTCGCGCTGGCGCGCTTCGCCGCGGGTTGCTTGCGTGCGGCGGCGTGCCGCGCGGAGGGCTTGCGGCGCGCGGGCTCAGCTTCGGTTTCCGTCTCGGCCTCGGCCTCGGCCTCGCTCTCCTCTTCCTGCTTGCCCTTGCCGCGCTTGCCCAGGCTCTGGCGCAGCAGCGCCACCATGTCGATGACCTTGGCGCCCTGGCGCGGGGCTTCTTCCTCTTCCGCGGGCGGGGTCAGCTGGTGGGTCTTGCCGGATTCGATCTTTTCCTCGATGCGCGCCATCAGGTCGTCGCGGTAGGTGTCGCGGTATTGCTCCGGGGCCCAGTCTTCGGTCATGTCTTCGACCAGCTTGGACGCCATCTCGATCTCGCGCGCGCGCGCCCCGGTGGCCTTGCCGCTGGCGACCTTGGGCAGGCGCAGCTCGGCGATCGGCAGCACCTCGTCGGCGAAGCGCATGGTGTTCAGCACCAGCGCATCGTCATGCACCAGCATCGCCGCCAGGTGCTGGCGCGCGCGCAGCACCACCAGCGCCAGCGCGGCCTTGCCGGTGCGGCGCATGGTTTCGTGCAGCAGCGCATAGCCGCGCTCGCCGCGCTTGTCGGGCTCGAGGTAGTACGGGGTGTCGAAGTAATACGGCGGAATGCTCTCGGCATCGACAAAGCTGACGATGTCCACGGTCTGCGTGGCCTCGACATTGGCCCGGCGGAAGTCCTCGTCGCTGAGCAGCACGTACTCGTCCTTGGCGTACTGGTAGCCCTTGGCGATATGCGCCTTGTCGACCGGCTTGCCGGTGCTCTTGTTGATGCGCTGGTAGCCCACCGGGGCCATGTCGCGCACGTCGAGCAGGTCGAGGTCGAGCGACTGGCTGCGCGAGGCGGGGCGCAGGACCACGGGGATGTTGACGAGGCCGAAGGCAATGGCGCCTTTCCAGATGGTGCGAGGCACTTGATCGCTCCTTTGCCGCGGTCATGCGCGTTGCGGCGGCGGTGGCGGCATGTCGCCCGGAGGCGGGTCTTCCACGGGTTGGGGCGGGCCGGGCGGCGGCTCCGGCGGCGGGACTTCGGGCTCGCGGGGCGGGATGTCGGGATCGGGCGTGGTATGCACGGATAGCTCCTTGTTGAATCCTCGGGTGAAGGCTCCGGCCGGCGCTGGCAGGGCGCTAGGCGCGCTCCTGGTCCAGCTCATCCAGCAGCCGCGTCAGCGCGTCCAGGTCGGCGGGCTTGACCAGGTGCTGGTCGAAGCCCGCGGCCAGTGCGCGGCGGCGGTCCTCGGGCTGGCCGAAGCCGGTCAGCGCGACCAGTCTGGCGCCGCGCAGTTCGGGCAGCGCGCGCAGCCGGCGCACGGTTTCGAAGCCGTCCATGGCCGGCATGCCGAGGTCCAGCAGCACCAGGTCCGGGCGCGCAGCGCTGGCGCGCGCCAGCGCGCTGGGGCCGTCGGGCGCGGTCACCACCGTATGCCCCATCGCCTGCAGCGCCATCGTCATGGCCTCGAGCGCGTCGACGTTGTCGTCCACCACCAGGATGCGGCGCGGCACGTTGCGCCGCGGGTCGGCCTTGCCGGAACCGGGATGCCAGTTCTGCCAGGGCTCGACCGGCAGCGTCACGGTGAAGGTGCTGCCCTGGCCGGGGCCGGCGCTGAAGGCGCGGATGGTGCCGCCGTGCAGCTGCACCAGCTTTTGCACCAGCGTCAGGCCGATGCCCGGCCCGTCATGCGGGAAGGCGCTGTGCGGCGCCTCGGTGGGGGCATCGCTGTCGCGGGCCGGGCCGGGCGGGGCCAGCGGATCGAACAGTTGCCGCTGCAGCGCCACGGACAGGCCGGTGCCGTTGTCGCGCACGCGTACCGTGACCTGCCCGCCGGAGACCGCGTCCGGCACGTTCTCCCGCGCGCTGTCGTCGAAGCCGGCTTCGACCGAGATCACGCCGCCGGCCGGGGTATACGCAGCCGCGTTCTGCAGCAGGTTGCTGAAGATCTGCGTCAGGCGCACCAGGTCGCCGCGCACCGGCAGGGGCTGTTCGGGCAGCGACAGCCGCAGCGTGTGCCGGTAAGCGTCCAGCACCGGACGCACCGCTTCCACCGCGGTATTGAGCGCGGTGCGCAACTCCACCAGGTCTTGCCGCAGCGTGATGCGGCCCTGGTTGAAGCGCGAGATATCGAGCAGTTCGTCGACCAGCCGGGTCAGGTGATGCACCTGCCGTCCAATGATGTCGCGCGCGCGGAACATGTCTTCGCGCGTGGGCGCGAGCTGCTGCAGCAGGTCGGCGGCGCTGCGCAGCGGCGCCAGCGGGTTGCGCAGCTCATGCGCCAGCATCGCCAGGAACTGGTCCTTGCGCCGTTCCTCGTCGCGCAATGTGCGCCCGGCGCGGTTCTGCAGCGTCACGTCCTGGCAGATCCCGGCAATGCGCAGCGGCGGACCACCGGCAGCAGCGCCGTCGCTGTCGTCGGCGCCGCCGCGGCTGCGCATGGGGAAGGCGCGCGCGCGGACTTCGCGCGGCTCGCCGCTGGGCAGGGTCAGTGCGAACTCAATGTCCATGCTGCCGTCGCGCAGCATGCTTTCCACAGCCGCTTCCACGCGTGCGCGGTCGGACGGGGCCACGCGCTCCAGGCACAGGCGCGGGTTGTCCATCAGCTGCTCAGCGGAGTGCCCGCACACCGTCACCAGCGACGAACTGGCAAACAGCAGCCGCCGCGTCGACGGATCCAGGATCCACACCACGTCGGCCAGCGATTCGGCGAGCTGGCGGAACATGTCTTCATGCTCGTGCAGGGCGCGCGAGGTACGGTGGAAGGCGTCTTCGGCACC
Source organism: Cupriavidus sp. WGlv3 (assembly GCF_023952475.1). Lineage (GTDB taxonomy): Bacteria > Pseudomonadota > Gammaproteobacteria > Burkholderiales > Burkholderiaceae > Cupriavidus > Cupriavidus phytorum. The sequence continues at coordinate 494,395 of NZ_JALHRX010000002.1, read as the reverse complement.
GCGCAGGCGCAGCAGCGCCTGGATGCTGGACAGCAGTTCCTCGGGTTCGGCGGGTTCCACCAGGTAGCCGTCGGCGCCGCAGTTCAGCGCCTCCACCCGCTGGCGCGACTGGGCCAGCCCGGGCGAGGTCAGCAGCACCAGCGTGCGCGCCGTCTGAGGATCTTCTTTCAGCAGGCGGCACACTTCCAGGCCACTGATGTCCGGCAACCTGGCCGACAGCAGCACCAGCGACGGCGCGTGCTGGCGTACCAGCGACAACGCCGAATGGCCGGTGACGGCCTCGATCACGGAAAAGCCGCCGCGATGCAGGATGCGGCTCTTGACGTAGCGCGGTCCTTCGCGATCCTCGACGTTCAGGATCAACGGGGCGCGGTTGGCTTGCGGCTTCATGGCTGCACCCCGCGCGGCGCACCGGCGCGAACGCGCGATGACGGGCAGCACCGCGCGCCCGCGCCGTGTAAAAGCGCGCTGGTCCGCGCGCACCGCGTGTAAGGATTACCACGGTGGCCCGTACTGCCTTTGAAAATCCTGCAATCCCCCATCCCCCAGATCATCGCCGTCCCCCTTGTTGATCAACGTGGCCGCGGTGTCTTGCGCGGGCCGTTCCGCTTCGCAGTGGCAAGACGCGTGCCGGCTGGGCAACGTTGCGGACAGCGGGGCGGGCACGGGCGGCATGCCGCCGTCCGGACCGGCGTGCGTGCGGCTAGCGGCGCGCCGCCTCGCCGCTGTGGGCCTCGGCGCTGGGTGAGGTGCCGCCTTGCGGGCCGGTGGAGCGAGGCGCTTCGGCGGCCTTCTGCGGAATCTTGCCCGGCTCGGTCCAGCCCTTGTAATCGGTGCCCTTGCCAAAGCGCGCGGCAATGCGGTCCTGCACCACGGCCAGCGCGTCCGCCTGTTGCTTGGCAGTTTCGGCTTCCTTGGCCTTCTTGGCTTCGGCTGCCTGCTGCTGCTCGGGCGTGGGCGGGGGCAGCTTGGCCTGCACCGGTGCGGCCGCGCAGGACAGCATGGCGCAGGACACCAGCAGGCGGCGCAGGCCGCGGCGGTTGCGCGAGGCCGCGCCGGTGCTGCCGGCGGCGCGCAGGTTGGCGAGAATCTTGAGTGGGGCCATGGTCTGTCTCCGTGGGGTGTTGCCGTCCTGGCGTGCTTCGCAACATGGAAATCGCCGGGACACGCTCGTCACCAAGGGGCAAGAAATGTGCCGCCGGCCAGGGGCCACGACAGCCCCCGGCGCAGGGGGCTATCCGGCGCGCGCCAGGCGTGCCGCGGCGCGCGTGATGGCCTGCCGGGTGCCGGCGTAGTCCGCCCACGGGTCGGCCGCTTCGAGCGCGTCCAGCCGCGCTTCGACGTTGGCGACAGTCCACTGCGCGGCGCTGGTCAGTGCGTCCAGTTCCTCCCACGCCACCGGAATCGATACCCCCAGCCCGGGCCGTGCGCGCGCCGAGAATGCCGCCACCGTGGTGGCGCCCATGCCGTTGCGCAGGTAATCGATGAAAATCTTGCCGATCCGGTTGCGCGCGCCACTCTTGGCGACGAAGCGCTGCGGCAGCGTCGCGGCCGCGTGCAGCACCACGTCGCGCGCGAAATCCTTCAGCTCGTCCCAGCCCGCGCGCGGCGTCACCGGCACCACCACGTGCAGGCCCTTGCCGCCGCTGGTCTTGAGGAAGCTGGCCAGCCCGAGCTCGTCCAGCAGCGCCTTCATCAGTGCGGCCGCTTCCTGCACCTGCGCCCAGGGTACGCCCTCGCCGGGGTCGAGGTCGAAGATGATGCGGTTGGGCCGGTCGATGCTGCGCTTGCTCGCATTCCAGGTGTGGAATTCGACCACGTTGAGCTGCGCCGCCGCGACCAGCGCCTCGGCCGAGGCGATCTCCAGCAGTGCGGGGTGTCCGGGCCACAGGCCCGGGTCCAGCACATTGAGGCCCTCCACGCGCAGCGTGTCGCTGTGGCGCTGGAAGAACTGCTCGCCGCCCACCCCCGAGGGCGCGCGCACCATCGCGATCGGGCGCCCGCGCAGGTGCGGCAGCATCAGCGGCGCGGCGCGTTCGTAGTAGCGCACCAGTTCGCCCTTGGTCAGGCCCGACTCGGCGTCGATCACGCGCTCGGCGTGGCTGATCGAGACCTTGCCGCCCACCGCGGTCTGGCGCTTGGCCGCACCCGCCTTTGACCTGGACTCAGGCCTGCTTGCTGGCTGGTCCCGCGTCGTGGCTGCCGCCTTGCCTTTGCCGGCGGGCGCCGCCGGCTGCTCCACCGAGACCGCGCCGGCGGGCTTGTCGGTGCGCAGGCCATGGAACACCGCATGGCGCACCCGGCCTTCGCGGGTCCAACTACCGAAGGAAACTTCGGCCACAAGTTTGGGCTTGACCCAATGCCCGCGCACGCCAGCCGGCACCGTGTGGAAGGGCGACGCATCGGCACGCAGCGCATCCAGTTGCGCGCGCAGCTCGTCGAGCGTGCGGGTGTCGAAGCCGGTGCCGACATTGCCCGCGTAGCGCAGGCGCCCGCCGCTGTCGTGCACGCCCAGCAGCAGCGAGCCGATGCCATTGCGGCTGCCCTTGGGATCGGTGAAGCCCGCCACCACGAATTCCTGGCGCAAGGTGCATTTGAGCTTGATCCACGTATTGCTGCGCGCGCTGACGTAGCCAGAGTCCGCGCGCTTGCCGATCACGCCTTCCAGCTTCATGCGGCACGCCGCGTCCAGCATGTCGCCGGCACTGGCTTCGAAGTCTTCGCTGAACTGCAGGCGCGGCGAGGCGTTGTGCTCGAAGATCCGGCGCAGCAGCGCGCGGCGCTGCCCCAGCGGCACCTTGCGCAGGTCATGGCCGGCGAAGTAGGGCAGGTCGAAGACAAAGTACTGGATGGCTTCGACGCGCGAGGTATCGAAGGCATTCTGCAAGGCCTGGAAGTCGGTCTCGCCGTGCTTGCCGAGCACCACGATCTCGCCGTCGAGCCAGCCGTCGGGCAGGCCCAGCGCGCCGACATCACGGGCCAGCGCGCGCAGCTTGCTGGTCCAGTCGTGGCCCTGGCGCGTGAACAGCCGCACATCCTTGCCATCGACACGCGCCAGCAGCCGGTAGCCGTCAAACTTGATCTCGTAGCGCCAGGCCGCGGCGTCGGGAGGCGGTTTCTCGACCAGCGTCGCCAGTTGCGGCGCCAGCGCCAGCGGCAGCGCGGCGCGCGTTGCGCCGGGCGGCGGCTTCAACGCGCGGATGGCATCAGGCGCTGCCGGTGCAGGGGCTTCGGCCGCCGCGGCTGCCGCGGACGCCTTGGCGGCGCCGGCGCGCCTGGCCGCGGGCTTGCGCTGGGTGCCGCCCAGCACGCTGTCGGGCAACGCCTCGACCACGTCGAACTCCGACGCCGGCACCGCGGCGTCGTCGCGTTCCTTGATCAACAGCCAGGCGTCCTGCTCCTTCTGCCGGCTGCCGTGCATGCGCACCAGGGTCCAGTGCCCGTGCAGCTTTTCGCCGCGCAGCTCGAACTTGAGCTTGCCGCTGCGGTAGCCGGCCTCCGGGTCGCCCACCGGAACCCAGGTGCCGCGGTCCCAGACGATCACCGTGCCGGCGCCATAGTGCCCGGCGGGAATCACGCCCTCGAAGCCAGCGTAGTCCATCGGATGGTCTTCCACATGGACCGCCATGCGCTTGTCGGCGGGGTCCAGGCTGGGGCCCTTGGGCACGGCCCAGCTCTTGAGCGTGCCGCCCAGCTCGAGCCGGAAATCGTAGTGCAGCCGCCGTGCCGCATGCTTCTGGATCACGAAAGACAACGCCGCCGCGCGCTTGCGCGGTGCGGCGCGGTCAGCGGCGCCGCTGGGCTCGGGTGTGGCGCCGAAGTCGCGCATGCGGCGGTATTTTTCGAGCGCCACGGGCGTGCCTGGGGCCGATGCCGCGCCGCGCGCCGCGGGGCGGGCGCTTGCGGTGCGCTTGGTGCCGGGCTTGGTGGCGGGCTTAGCCGAGGTCGTCCTGGCGGGCTTGCTGCCCGTCCGGGCGGCAGGCTTCGCCGCACGCTTGCCAGCGGCGCGCGGCGCGCGCGAGTCCTGCGAAGTGGTCTTGGCCATGGCGGTCGCCGGTTGCGTGGATGCATCCAGCTTAGGCAGCACATGGCCGCGCTGAAATCGGCGCCCGTCCTACATACCGCACGTAGCGGGGCCACCAGGAACTGAACGGCAGCGGCCATCGCCGCGATGCGCCCCCGGCGCCATGTGGTTCTTACCAGGCGTTGTAAATCTGCCGTGGACGCCATGCCCCGCCGCCGCGGTCACGGCGGGTCCGCGACGGGAACGCTCCTTGCGACTTCCCACCGATACGCCCGGCGCCGGGCCGGGCCTCCCCCTGGAGGAAGCGGCAGATGAAACCCACCTTGAAGAGAATCAGCTCGCAGGTCATTGTGCTGACCGGCGCCAGCAGCGGCGTTGGGCTGGTCACCGCGCGCAAGGCGGCGCAGCAGGGCGCACGCCTGGTGCTGGTGGCGCGCAGCGAGGGGTCGCTGCACCAGCTGGCGGAAGAGCTGCGCGAGCAGGGCACCGAAGTGATCACGGTGGTGGCGGATGTCGGCCGGCACGATGAGATCGGCAAGGTGGCGCATGCCGCGATCGAGCGCTTCGGCGGCTTCGACACCTGGATCAACAACGCCGGCGTGACTATCTTCGGGCGCCATTGCGATGTGCCGCTGGAGGACCAGCGGCGGCTGTTCGATACCAACTACTGGGGCACCGTGCATGGCTCGCTGGCGGCCGCGGCGCACCTGCGCGAGCATGGCGGCGCCATCATCAACATGGGCAGCGAGGCCGCCGACGGCCCGATGCCGCTGCAGAGCGCCTACTCGGCCTCGCAGCATGCGATCAAGGGCTTCACCGATTCGCTGCGGCTGGAGCTGGAGCAGGAGCAGGCCCCGGTCAGCGTGACGCTGATCAAGCCCGCCGGCCTGGAAACCCCGCTGGCCATGCACGCCAAGAACTTCCTCGACGTCGAGCCGCGCCTGCCGCCGCCGCTGTACGACCCGGCCCTGGCCGCCGACGCGATCCTGTTCGCCGCGGAAAATCCGCGCCGCGAACTGTTCGTGGGTGCCGCGGCCAAGGCCTTCTCGGCCGCCGCGTACCATGCGCCGCACACCTTCGACCGCTTCATGCGCCGCTTCATGGGCCGCGCCCAGCAGACCCGCCATCCGGCCGGCCCGCTCGAGGACAACGCGCTCTACGGCAGCGGCAGCGGCCTGCAGGAGCGCACCGGCACGCATGCCGCACTGCATTCCTGCCCGTACACCACCACCGCGCGCTACCCCATGCTGACCACCGCGCTGGTGGTCGGGGCCTCGGCCGCTCTCGCGGCGATGGTCCAGCTGCGCCGCCGCTAGCGCCCACCGGCGCCCGCGCCGCGCGCTGCCAGAGACGGCATGCGTGCGGCCGGCCGTCGATCCCCTTCCTCCAGAACGGGTGCCGCGCACACTGCGCCGCCATATCGGGTGGCGCATGGGCCGCGAGCGCCTATCATTGACTGGAATGCCCGCGCTCGCGGGCATTTGGCCCTGTGCGGCGACATGGGCCGCTGGCGGCATGCCGCGCCGTCCAGGTCGCCGTCGATCCAACCTCTACCCAAGGTGCTCATGTCCGGGCTGCAAGCGGCAACCGAAGTTCGCTCGACTCCCCTGGAAACCTCTGGCGGCGTGCCCACGGAGGGTGATGCTGCGCAACTGGCGCAACGGTATCGGCGTCTGCTCGACGCGGTGCAGGACTGCGCTGTGTTCGAGCTCGACGCGCACGGCGTGATCGTGGCGTGGCCCGAACCGGCGCGCCGGCTGTTCGGCTACAGCGCCGCCGAGATCGCCGGCAGCCATCTGTCGCGGCTGCACCGTCCCGAGGACGTTGCCGCCGGCCTGCCGCAGCGATGGCTCGACGCGGCCGCGCAGGCCGGCCAGGCGCGCGACGAAGGCTGGCGCGTGCGCCGCGACGGCAGCCTGCTGCACGCCAGCTGCGAGCTGCGGCGCCTCGACGCCGCCGACGCGCCCGCCGCTGCGCCAGCCGGAGCAGGCGCGCTTGCCGAGGGGGCATCGGGCGCCGGCTTTATCGTGTCGTGCCGCGACACCACGGTGCAGCAGGCCGCCGCCGACCACGCGCGCCTGGCCGGCGACAAGCTGCGCCTGCTGACCGACAACCTGCCCTGCACCGCGGTCTGCGAACTCTCGCTCGACGGCACCATCCGCAGCTGGAACGCGGGCGCGCGCGCGCTTGCCGGCCATACCGCCGAAGAGGCAGCGGGCCAGCCGCTGGCCTGGCTCTATACCCGCCAGGGTGTCGCCGCGGGCCGCCCGCAGGCCGCGCTGGAGGCGGCACGGGCCTGCGGCCAGTGGGCTGGCGAAGAACGGCTGGCGCGCAAGGACGGCTCGGTGGTGCGCTGCGCCACGCGCATGGTGCTGGTGCGCGACGCGGCCGGTTGCCCCGAAGGCCTGCTGTGGACCGCGCGCGACCTCAGCGATGCGCTGCGGCTGGAAATGCTCGATGCCGGCAATCGCCGCCTGCAGTCCTTCCTCGCCATCCTCGCCCACGAGCTGCGCAACCCGCTGGCGCCGGTGCGCAATGCCGTCGAAGTGATCGTGCTGACCCCCGACACCGGGCCGCGCGTGCGCCGCTGCGCCGAGATCATCGACCGCCAGCTGCGCCAGGTGGAGCGGCTGGTCAACGACCTGCTCGACGTGGGCCGCGTGACCGCCGGCAAGCTCAAGATGGAACTGACGCCGTCGTCATACAACGAGGTGGTCACCACCAGCCTGGAAGCGATCCGTCCCACGCTGGAAGCATCAGGCCAGCAACTGGTGGTGGCGCTGCCGGAGGTCTCGCCGTTTGTGCGGGCCGATGCCGCGCGGCTCGGGCAGGTGCTGCTGAACCTGCTCAGCAACGCCGCCAAGTACACGCCGCGCGGGGGAACCGTCAGCGTGCATGTCAGCGTGGAGGCCGAGCGCGTGATCACCGCGGTGTCGGATACCGGCCGCGGGCTGGAACCCACGGCACTGGACCGGATCTTCAACCTGTTCACGCAGGAAAGCGATGCCGGCAGCCGCAGCGGGCTGGGCATCGGCCTGGCGCTGGCCAAGGCCATCCTCGAAGCGCATGGCGGCGCGATCCAGGCCGACAGCGCGGGCGCGGGCAAGGGCAGTACCTTCACCGTGATCCTGCCGCGCGCCAGCGCGCGTCCGGCCGAGCCCGCCTCGCTGGCGCGGGGCAGGGCGCCGCGCCGGCGCGTGCTGGTGGTCGATGACAATGCCGACTCCGCCGACAGCATGGCCGAACTGCTGACCCTGCTTGGCCACGAGGCCCAGGCGGTGCACAGCGGCCAGCAGGCGGTCGGCGTGGCCGCGGCGTTCCGGCCCGACTGCGTGCTGCTCGATCTGCAGATGCCCGACATGTCGGGCTATGAAGTCCTGGAAGCGCTGCGCAACGATCTGCGCGGTCGAGCGGTGCGGTTCCTGGCGCTGTCGGGGCGCGGCACCGCCGAGGACCAGCGCCGCAGCCGGCAGGCCGGCTTCGATGCGCACCTGACCAAGCCGCTGTCGATCGAGACCCTGTCGCGGGCCCTGGCCGAGCCGGTGCCGGCAAGACCCGCGGCGCCTCACAAGGAGCGGTAGGCGTCGAGCCGGTTGTAGAGGGTCTTCAGGCTGATGCCAAGGGCGCGCGCGGCCTGGCGCTTGTCGCCGTCGAAGCGCGCCAGCGTCGCCATGATGATCTCGCGCTGGGTGTCGGCCAGCGTGGTGCCGACGCGCACGTTGACCACGCCGTCGACGGTGGTCGGCCGCGGCGCCTGCGAAGCGAGGTTGGGGTTGCCGATCTCCACCACCTTGTCGGCGAGGATAAAGGCGCGGTAGACCGCGTTCTTCAGCTCGCGCACATTGCCGGGCCAGTCGTAGCGCACCAGGCGGTCCAGCGAACCTGCCGAGAAGCTCTTGTCGGTGCGCTCCATGGCGTTGTACTCGGCCAGGAAGTGGCGTGCCAGCGGCACGATATCGTCGGGCCGCTCGCGCAGCGGCGGGATATGCAAGGGGAACACCGCCAGCCGGTACAGCAGGTCCTCGCGCAGCTGGCCGCCGCGCACGGCTTCCACCGGGTCGCGGTTGGTGGCCGCGAGGATGCGCACGTCGGTGGCGATCAGCGTATCGCCGCCGACGCGGTGGAAGGTGCGGCCCTCCAGCACGCGCAGCAGCTTGATCTGCATCTCCAGCGGCATCTCGGTGACTTCGTCGAGAAACAGCGTGCCGCCCTGGGCCTGCTCGAAGTAGCCCGCCTTCTGCTCGATGGCGCCGGTAAAGCCGCCTTTTTCATGGCCGAACAGTTCGGATTCGATCAGCGTGGGCTGGATCGCGCCGCAGTTGACGGCAATGAAGGGGCCGTTGCGGCGGGCGCTGCGTTCATGCACCGCGCGTGCCACCACCTCCTTGCCCGAGCCGCTTTCCCCCACGGCCAGCATGGTGACATCGGTGGGCGCGACGCGCTCGATCTGCGCCAGCAGGCGCTGCATTGCAGGCGCGGTGCTCTCCCACAGCAGCGACACCTGCGACGGCACGGCACGGCGCGGCGCGGGTTCGCTGGCCGGCGCGGTGCCGGCGGCGTGGTTGGCGCCGTGGTTGGAGGAGGCGGCGTTGCTGCGCCGCGAAGTGCTGGCGGTCACTGGCACGGGTTGCTGGCCCGAAATCGGCCGATCGAGGGTTGCAGGTGGCGGGTTGCCGGGAGAAGTTCCTATGCTAGCCTTTGGCGTGGGGGCTTGCCATAGCGGCGCGCGCCTGCGCGGCAACTTCCGACAGCTGTGTCAGACGGACACCGGCAACGACCGTGCCTGCCCGGGCTTAGACTGGCATTACGCAGTGTGGACCCGCCCCCGCGGACCAGAATCCGCAGTCAGGGCCGTACCCTCCTGTGCCTGCCATGGCTGCCGTACGCGCCACGCATGAGGCGCGCCGGCGGATTTCCGCTGACCCGGTGCCGGTCGGCGTTGCGGTTGCGGAAGGCAGCGCCCGGGGGTTTGCCTTGAGTTTCCATTAGGTCTCACTGACGGATCGTATGCCCCACATCCTGATTGTCGATGACGACGAAAACGCATGCGCCGCCCTGGCCGAGATCGTAGCCATGGAAGGCTTCACCTCCGCCACCGCCGGCACGCTGCGTGAAGCGCGGCTGCAGATCGGCTGGCGCATGCCGGAAGCCATCGTGGCCGACCTGCGCCTGCCCGACGGCAACGGCATGGAACTGTTCGAGGAGGTCGGCGCCTCCGGCGTCGAGGTGATCCTGACCACCGGCTACGCCAGCGTGGAAAGCGCGGTGGAAGCGCTGCGCGCCGGCGCCACCGATTACCTGGTCAAGCCCATCAACGTCGCACGGCTGCAGACCGTGCTCAAGCGCCTCGCCACCACCGGCGAGCTGCGCGCCGAGATCCATTCGCTGCGTGGCGAATTGCGCCGCTACGGCCGCTTCGGCCGCCTGATGGGCAGCTCCGAGGTGATGCAGGCGGTCTACGACCAGCTCGCGCGCGTGGCGCCCACCGAGGCCACCGTGCTGCTGATCGGCGAAAGCGGAACCGGCAAGGAGCTGGCCGCGCAGACCGTGCACGAGCTGTCGGCGCGGCGGCGCCAGCCGTTCCTGGCGGTCAACTGCGGCGCGATCTCGCCCACGCTGATCGAAAGCGAGATGTTCGGCCACGAGCGCGGCAGCTTTACCGGGGCAGATCGCCAGCACAAGGGCTATTTCGAGCGCGCCGACGGCGGCACGCTGTTCCTGGACGAGATCACCGAGATGCCTGCCGAACTGCAGGTCAAGCTGCTGCGGGTGCTCGAGACCGGCACCTTCATGCGGGTCGGCACCAACCGCGAATGCCATGCCGACGTGCGCGTGCTGGCCGCCACCAACCGCAACCCCGAGGAAGCGGTCGCCGACGGCAAGCTGCGCGCCGACCTGTTCCACCGGCTCAATGTCTTCCCGGTGGAGCTGCCGCCGCTGCGCGCGCGCGGCGACGATGTCATCCAGATCGCCAACATGATGCTGGACCAGCTCAATGCCGAGCAGGGCGTGCAACGTCGCTTCGCGCCCAATGTGCTCGACAGCCTGCGCCTGCACGCGTGGCCCGGCAACGTGCGCGAGCTGCGCAACTTCGTGCAGCGCGCCTTCATCATGGCCGACGACGATCTCATCACGGAGGCGCAGGTGCCGCTGCAGGTCGCGGCCACGCAGGCGCCGGGCGCGGCGGTGGTGTCCGTGCCGGTGGGCATGTCGCTGGCCGACGCCGACCGCCAGCTGATCTTCGCCACGCTCGAGCAGTGCGCGGGGGTCAAGAAGCACGCGGCGGAAATCCTCGGCATCAGCCTCAAGACTTTGTACAACCGGCTGGAAGATTATGCCGCCCGTGGCGAATTGCCAGAGTGGCTGCGCGCCTCGCGCAACGACTCGGGCCCGTCCGCAACCGGATGACGGCGTGGGCCATCGCTTGGGATCACGGGGATGGCGGGTGCGTGTGGCGGCCCCGGCGGCGGCCTGGGCACGCGCAGCACGTTTCTTGCTTCCGAGCAGGGCAATGTCTCCGGCCGATCCGGCCTGCCATGTCCCCTGGCCACTGCGGCCGCTTTGCACATGACGCAGCAATTTCCGCCGTCCGGCTTGCCGGGCACTCCAGAGCCAGGTTCCGCGCAGCAGTCGGACGCGCAGGCGCCGAACGCGCAGGTCGCGGCCGGCAACGGCAGTGGCCAGCAGGTGCGCAGCGTGCAGGAGGTCAGCACGCTGATCGAGCAATCCGCGCATGACCTGCGCTCGTCGCTGAACGCCATCCAGAGCTGGGCCTATGTGCTGGACCGCGCCTTCGATACCACGCCGGCGCCGGCGCAGCGCGCGCTCGACGGCATCCGCTCGGGCATGCAGCAGCAGCTGGCGCTGATCGAGGAAATGGAAGAGGGGGTGCGCCTGCTTGCCGACGAAACCCCGCCCCGCTGGCAGCAGCTTGACCTGCGTACGCTGGCGCTGCAGGCCATCGCCGACCGGCGCCATGCGGCCGAGGCGCGCGGCGTTCTGCTGTCGCCGCTGAGCGCGGACGGGTCGGCGATATGGTCGGACGCTGCGACGGCATCCACCGCATCCCCCGCGCCGGGCGCCGTCCCGGACGCGCCGGATGACGCCTACCGGATCGATGGGGATGCCATGCGGCTGGCGCCGTTGCTGCGGCACCTGCTGGTGCACTGCATCTGGCGCGCCCCCACGGGCGGCGCGGTCAGCGTGCACCTGTTCAGCGAGCCCGACTACGTCAAGCTGCGCATTACCGAAAGCCCGCCGCTGGATTCGCAGCGCGGCGCCAGCCGGCTGGCGGCTCTGACCGACTTCTTCGGCCGCCGTCCGCCGCAGGGCGGCGAGCCGCCGTCCCGGCAAAGCAGCGCACTGCTGCTGACGCGGCGCATGGTGGAAATGCACGGCGCCGTGCTGAGCGCGGAGAGCGACGGCTGCGACAGCGACAAGGTCAGCGTCTGCATCGCGGTCCGGTTCCCGCGCCATATGCGCCAGGCCTGAAGGCGGCTCCGCTGCCGCTATCGATGTAGTTTTTACCCGGCCGGCGCCAACGCTACGCGTACCACTTGCCCGCGACGCCATCGCGCGCTGGCCGCGCGCCATGGTACGGCAGCGTTCACACGCGCGCTGAAGCGCCTGCCTGCGTGCAGGGCCGCTGATCAGCTTCTGGCCCGCCCCTTGCATGGATCAAGCACCCTAAACCAAGGAGGGAACAACCATGCCCAACGCCAGCCGCAAGTCCGCCCAGGCCGAGCAGGTTGCACAGAAGCCGTCCCGGGCGAAGTCCGCGACCGCTACGCGGTCCGCGCAGTCCACCAGGGCCACGCCATCGGCGCGTGCCGGCACCGCGCCGGCCACCCGCAGCAGTGGCCCGTCCGCGGGCAAGGGCGCAGCCGGCAAGCCGGCCGCGGGCACCCGGCCGCGCGGCAAGGAAGCCAAGACCTACCAGGCCGCCGTCGACGATTCGCTGGAGATGACCTTCCCGGCCAGCGATCCGATCTCGCCCAGCGCTGCCATGCACGCCGAGAAGAAGACGCAGACCGCGCGCGACGACGTCGACTGGAAGCTCAGGGAGGGCAGCCAGGAGCAGCCGGTAGGCGCGAAGCCGGCCGGCCAGCGCAAGGGCGCAGCCGCGGAGTCGGGGCGCTCGAGCAAGCCCGCTGCGAAGATGGGCGCGAAGGCGAGCGCGAAGGCGGGTTCGAAGGCAGGCGACATGCCGGCCGCGAAGTCGCCGACCAGGACTGCTGCCAAATCCACGACCAGGTCCGCAACGACCGGGTCCGCCATGGCCAGGTCGGCGACGGCCAAGCCTGCCGCCAAGCCCGCTACGAAGTCCGCTACCAAGCGCGCAGCCAAGCCTGCCGCAAAGACCGGAGCAGCGGCCGGGGGCAAGGCAGGGGCCAGGACCGCGGCCAGGTCCGCCAAGCCGGGCAAGTCGGCCAAGCGCTGAGGAGCGTGCCTGCCCCCTTTAGTCCACCTTGAGTCCAAGCGCCGCGGCGTGGCTGCCACCAGCCTCGCCGCGGTTCCGAACACATCGATGAACGAAAAGGAGCCACCATGTCCGCCATCATCGCTGGCCGCTTCGACAGCTTCGCCACCGCCGAGACCACCGCAAGCCGGCTGCGCGCGCAGGGGTTTGTCGACCAGGACCTGAACCTGTTCTACGTGAACCCGCCCGGGCAGCACGCCGCCTATGCCATCGGCGGCGACCACGCCGCCGACGCCGGCGCGCGCAAAGCGGGCGTGGGCGCCATCAGCGGGGTGCTGATCGGCGCCGCCGTGGGCGCCGCGGTCGGTGCGGCGCTGGTGGCCGCGCTGGGCGCGACGCCACCGCTGTCGATCCTGGTGCTGGTGTTCGCGGTCGGGCTGGGTGCCTACCTGGGCTCGCTCGCGGGCGCGCTGGCGCTGGCGCGCCATGCCGGGCGCGACCCGCGCACCGGCCAGCCGCCGGTGCGCAATGCCGGGGTCGTGCTGGCGGCGCACCTGACCGGCACCGACACCGCCACGGCGGACACGGTCGCGACCGTGTTGCGCCAGGGCGGCGCCAAGGATGTCGAGCGCGCCGACGGCCAGTGGGTCGATGGCCGCTGGGCCGACTTCGATCCGCTGGTACCGCCGGTGCCGGCCGACACGCGCGCACGCCGCTAGCGCATCGCGCTACGCTTTTCGCTCCAACCCGCTACCCGAGCAGCCAAACGGAGGTATCCATGAATCCAGTCCAACCTGAAACGCCCGGCGCCGAACATCCGCACGGCGCCTCGATCGTCGGCGGCATCGACCGCAATTCCCCGGGACCCGGCCCGTTCGTGATGGCGGCCGACACGCTCGAGGGCAACAAGGTGGTTGACCCGGCCGGCGACGACATCGGCACCATCGACCACATCATGATCGACGTGCTCGGCGGCCGCGTCGCCTATGCCGTGCTGGCAATGGGCGGCTTCCTCGGCATTGGCGAAAAGCTGTTCGCGCTGCCGTGGTCCGCGCTGACGCTCGACACGCGGCGCAAGTGCTTCGTGCTCGGCGTCGAGAAAGACCGGCTCAAGGCCGCGCCGGGCTTCGACAAGGACCACTGGCCGACCATGGCCGACTCGCAATGGGCCACCAGCATCCACCAGTACTACGGCATCTCGCCATACTGGGAAGCCGACCGCTATGACCCCTGGGGTTGATCACAACTCATCGGGCCATTAGCACTCCCATCAGCACCTCGTAAACGCCAGGGCGCCGGAGCAAACCTCCGGCGCCGTGTCGTTCAGCGATGCCGTTCAGCGTTGGCGTTCAGACCTTGTGGTTCACCTGCCCGGCCGGCTTGTCGGCCGGGTCGGCGTGCCTGCCGCTGCCGGGGGGCTGTCCCTGCGGTTCGGGCGCGGGCGGCTGTCGCGTCGACAGCGCGTTATGTACGCCCAGCACGCCGGGACTGACCGCCGCGGCCTTTTCCACGCGCTGCGCGGTGTCTACGTCTTCCACGCAGCCGCGCACGGTCACGCGCCGGTCGGCCACCTCGAGCGTCACGCCGTCGGGAAAGCGGCCATCGAAGGCCGCGGCAATTTCGGCGCGTACGGCCACGCGCAGGGCTTCGTCAGCGGCGGAAGGGGTTGCGCTCATCGCGGCTCCTGGTCGATGCGGCTTCAGCGCGCGGGCGCCGAAGGCGTGGAGATCGACGCCAGCGTCTCGCCGGAATCGCGCGTATCGGCACCCTTGCTGGCGAGGTCGCCCAGCGACACGATGCCCACCAGGGTATGGTCGTGATCGAGCACCGGCAGGCGCCGCACCTGCGCGGCTTCCATCTTGTGCTGCGCATCTTCGAGCGATTCGTCCTCGAGGCACCATTCCACTTGCGGCGACATCGCGTCGGCCACGCGCGTGGCCTGCGGCGGCTGGCCGCCGGCGGTGGCGCGCACGGTGATATCGCGGTCGGTCAGCATGCCGACCAGGCGCCGGCCGTCGCAGACCGGCAGCGAGCCGACGTGCAGGTCCGCCATCAACTGCGCGGCATGCTGGATGGTTTCATCGGGGGTGATATAGGCCGGCTGGCGCGTCATGATGTCGACGACGCGGCGCGGCGCGCGGGGTTGCGTGGCAGGGGACTGGAACATGGCTGGCTCCGTTTGCTGGTGGGACCGACACCGGGTGCGGATCGGGCCCTGGTCAACAGGGCGGCGTTCCGGCGAACCGGCAGCCACCGGCGCACCGGGAGTCGCCGCTTCGTCATGACATGCGGCGCAAGAAGCGTTCCCGTCGCCCGCGCACGTCGCGCGCGCGTGAACTCGGTCACGCTGCCGGCAACATTTATCACCCGATGTAGAAACGAAAGGTGCGGGGCGCGGCAAGTGCTGCGCCCGTTGTAGGACTGCGCCCGCTGCACATTGGCCATGCGCTCCATACAATGAAATCAGCATGCCGCCCAAGCCCTCACCAGTCTCGGCGGCCAATCCGGCGACTTATCCCTGGGAGTGCAACGATGCGCAAATCCAGCCCCATCCTGCCCGGCGTTGGCCATCGGCCCGGCGCCGGCAAACGTGCCACCGTGCTGCACCTGTTCGACCGCTTTGCCGGCGGCGCCACGCGCCATGCCGGGTCGCCGACCGCGTTCGTGCTCGCCGTCGGCGTGGTGGTGGCGTGGGCCCTCACCGGCCCGATGTTCGGGTACTCCGAGACCTGGCAGCTGGTGATCAACACCGGCACCACCATCGTCACCTTCCTGATGGTGTTCCTGATCCAGCAGAGCCAGAACAAGGATGCCGTGGCGGTCCACCTGAAGCTCAACGAACTGCTGGCCTCGCACCGCGAGGCCAGCAACATGCTGGTGTCGATCGAAGACCTGGACGAGGACGAACTGCGCCAGCTGGTCAGCTTTTATCGCCAGCTGGCCGAGCTGGCCGACCAGGAAGACGGCATCAAGGCCAGCCATTCGCTCGACGAGGCGCGCGAAAACCACGCCGCCAAGCGTGACGCGCGGGCCGCGCGCGGGCATCGGCCCGAAGCGCCCGCCGGCGGCGCACCCGCGACGCCCGCCTCGGCCGCCTCCTAGCTTGCCGGCCAGCGGCTCCCTTGCGCAGGATCCATGTGACCAACCGAAACAGGAGCAGGCCGTGACCGTATCCAGCAACGCAAGCAAGCGAAAACCGGGGCTGCCGGTTGCAGCGCCGGCAGCCGCGCAGCAGGGCAGCCGCCCGGTGATGGCCTACGGCTGCGAGACCCTGGACCAGGCCGACAGCCACCATGGCATGACCCTTGCCAATATTGCCCGCAAGGTGGCCTGGATTGCCGGCCAGCGGTTCGCCGGCGACTACGCCGCGCCTGCAGCGGGACGGCCCGCGCCGTACCTGGTGCCGGCGCAGACGCTGGTCGGCCACGAACTGGCGGCAAGTCTGGGCGTGCAGGGCGAGAGCGATCTCTTCGGCGGCGTGGTGCCGTATGCGTTCGTCGCCACCAAGGCGATCACGCACGGCCTGGTCGAGCCCGGTGCCGCGGCGCCGCGGGGCTGGTCCGAGGCCTTCGTGCGGCGCGTGGTGGGCGCCACGCTGCCGGGCTTTACCGCGTTCAGCCTCGGCGATGCGCGCATCGCGGCGCTGCGGCTGCTGACGCTGGGGCCGGTGCGGCTGAAGGATACCGGCGGTGTCGGCGGGCTGGGCCAGCGCGTGGTCGACGGCGAAGCCGCGCTGGAGGAAGCGCTGGCCGTGCTCGCCACGGATGAGGTGGAGCGAAACGGCCTGGTGGTGGAGCGCGACCTCCGCGCGCCGCAGACCTTCAGCGTCGGCAAGGTCGTGCTGGCGGGACTGGAAGCGAGCTATTGCGGCACGCAGGGGCTGACCGAGAACAACCGGGGCCAGAAGGTCTACGGCGGCTCGACCCTGACCGTGGTGCGCGGAAACTTTGACGCGCTGCTGCAGCACCCGTTCGACGCCCGCATCCTCGCCGCGGTGCGCGCGGCGATGGTGTACCACGAGGCCGCGCTGGCCTGCTATGGCGAAGGCGGCGGCATGGTGCTGTCGCGCTGCAACTACGACGTCGCCTTCGGCGCGCCGGCCGGCGGCGCCAGTGACGGGCAGATGCTGGGCGGCGTACTGGAGCAGTCCTGGCGCGTGGGCGGCGCCACCGGTGCTGAACTGGTGGCGCTGGCGGCGCTGCGCGACGACCCCGCGCGCACGCGCGTGGTGGCGTCGACGCGGGAAGTCTACGGCAACGATGTGCGCGTGCCGGATGACGCGGAGATCTACTACCAGGGCGAAGACCGCCATGTCGGCCCCCTGACCAAGTACGCACGACTGGAGCCTGAATCCGATGGCAACGCATGAAGAACTGCTGCAGATCGAAAGCGAAGGCGGCACCATTGCCGGTACCCTGATCAGCCCGGAAACCAAATTGCCGGGTGTGTTGTTCGTGCACGGCTGGGGCGGCAGCCAGCAGCAATACCTGGCGCGGGCGCGCAAGGTAACGGGGCTGGGCTGCGTCTGCCTGACCTTCGACCTGACCGGCCATGCCGGCACGCGCGCGCAGTACGAAACCGTCAGCCGCACGCGCAACCTTGCCGACGTGGTGGCGGCCTACGATGTGCTGGTGCGCCAGCCGGAGGTGGACCGCAACGCGATCGCGGTGGTGGGCAGCAGCTATGGCGGCTACCTGGCCGCGCTGCTCAGCAGCCTGCGCCAGGTGCGCTGGCTGGCGTTCCGGGCCCCGGCGCTGTACATGGACACGGGCTGGGACCTGCCCAAGCGCCAGCTGCACCGCGAGCAGGACCTGGTGACCTACCGGCGCAGCATGGTGCCGCCCGCGAGCAATCGCGCGCTGCGCGCCTGCACCGCGTTTACCGGCGACGTGCTGGTGATCGAATCCGAGCACGACCAGATCGTGCCCCATGCCGTGGTGATGAGCTATGTCGATTCCTGCATCCATGCCAACTCGCTCACTTACCGCGTGATCAAGGGCGCCGACCATGGCCTGAGCGACGAGGAATTCCAGCGCACCTACAGCAGCATGCTGGTCAACTGGCTGCGTGAAATGGTCACCGTGGCCCGTGCCGGCCCGGTTACCGCCGAGCGCGCGGTGCCACCGGCGCCGCCAAAGCCCGCGCCGCCCGCACCCGATGCCGGGCTCGAAACCCCGCAGCCCGAGTCGGCCAGCGCGCCGGGCGCCGCCTGAGCTGGCGCGCCCATGGACAGCACGCTGCCCGCCACCGACGCCCCCGCCGCGCTCGACACGGTGCTGCGCGACGCGGGGCTGCGCTATGTCGACGACGGCATCGCGGGCATCACGCGCCGGCGCCATGGCAGCGGCTTCAGCTATACCGGCCCGGACGGCAAGCGCGTGACCGATGCCGCCACGCTGGCGCGCATCGCGACGCTGGCGATCCCGCCGGCATACGAGTCGGTGTGGATCTGCCCCGATCCGCGCGGCCACCTGCAGGCCACCGGGCGCGATGCGCGCGGGCGCAAGCAGTACGTCTACCACCCGCAATGGGCCACGCTGCGCGATACCGACAAGTACGCGCGGCTGGCGGCGTTCGGCGCCGCGCTGCCGCGCCTGCGCGCGCGCGTGGCGCGCGACCTGCGCCGCAACGGCATGCCGCGCGAGAAGGTGGTGGGCGCGGTGGTGCTGCTGCTCGACGCCACGCTGGTGCGGGTCGGCTCGCCGCGCTACGCGCGCCAGAACCGCACCTACGGCCTGACCACGCTGCGGCGGCGCCACGTGACCGTGCGCGGCAGCCGGCTGCGCTTCCAGTTCACTGGCAAGAGCGGCATCACGCACGACGTCTCGGTCAACGACCCGCGCCTCGCGCGCATCGTGCGCAACTGCGCCGACCTGCCGGGCCAGTGCCTGTTCAAGTACCGCGACAGCGACGGCGAGATCCGCGAGATCGGCTCGGCCGATGTCAACGCCTACCTGCAGGAAGTGACCGGCGGGGACTTTACCGCCAAGGACTTCCGCACCTGGGCCGGCAGCGTGCATGCGCTGGCGATCCTGCGCAAGCTGCCGGAAGCGGCCAGCGAGACTGCGCGCCGCAAGGCCGTGACCGATGCCATCCGCGAGGTCGCGAACCAGCTGCGCAACACCGTCGCGGTGTGCCGCAAATGCTATGTGCACCCCGACGTCATCGATGCCTACCTGGCCGGCGTGCTGCAGGCGCGCGGCCGCGCGCCCGCCATGGCGCGGCTGCGCGCGGACGAGGCGCGGCTGCTGCAGTTGCTGGCAGCAAGCCACGCACATCCAGCAAACGGCAAGAAGGGCAATAACGGGTAATCGTCCCGGCCCGGCGCTCAGCACCCCAGCGCGCCGATATAGCCGGGCAGGTCCTTGGCCTCGCGCGAGTGCGCCAGCCTGAACGCGCTCGCCACCGCGAAGGCAAAGTGATGCGGCGTGTCGAACGGCCCGGGCACGTGGCGCCGGAAGAAGTCCGCCCAGCGGAAATCGAGGTAGGCGGTCTTGACCTTGCGATAGCCGCCCGCCAGCTGCACGAAGGCCTCCAGGCTGCGGTACGGGTCGTCGCGCATATCGTGGATGGCCTCGGGAAGTTCGGTCAGGGGCCGCCGGCGGCCATGCTCGTCGTAGGGATGGACCAGGTGATTGGCGACCATGTGGCGCCAGAACGCGGGTACGTCCATGTCGCTCAGGTCGGCGCGCACGATGCCGGGCACATGGGTCAGTCCCAGGTCATGCCAGGCGCGCACCCAGTGGTGGTGATCGACCACATAGAGCACCTGCTCCGGCCCGATCACCAGGTGCACGCGGTGCCGGTCCAGGAACGCCGCGCGCGCCTCGGGCGCAACCCGCCGCGTGACGTGGATCTTTTGCGCCACGTGGTAGCCGCCCACCGTGATCTGGGTGGGGCGCAGCGCGTCCAGCGGCACCATCAGCTTGCTGTCAGGCGCCAGCTTGCGCGGCGCCCGCCGTGGGACGGGCGCCGTGTGCGCGGGGGCCTGGCTGGAGGGCAAGGCTCAGCTCTTGTTGAGCGTGCGGTCCGGCGAAGTGCCGCCCGTCGACGCGGTGCCGCTGCTGCTGCTGCTCGTTGTGTCGCCGCCCACTTCGGAGCCTGCCGCCCACGAGCTGCCTTGCTGGCGCTGCACGCGCAGGCGGTTGTCGACCTCGGTGACGCCGAACACCGCGTCGGCGATCTCCTCGACCACGTATTTCTCGCGGCGCTCGCTGACGGTGCCGTCCAGCGTCACGACCCCATTCGCTACCTCGACGCTGACCTCGCCGACGTCGATATACGGGTTCATCGCCAGGCGTTCGCACACATCCTCTCGCACGCGCTCGTCGGAGCGCCGGTAACCCTTGGGTCCGGTGGCGCGGCGGCCGGCATGCTGCCCGCCCTGCGTGCCGGAGGCGCTGGCCTGCCCCGCGAACGGGGTGCGGCGCCGATAGCCCGGGTCGTCCGGGTAGACGCGCTGTCCGCCGCTGAACGACTGGCCGCCACGGCCCGGATCGCCGAAGTAGCCACCGCCATAGCTGGGCTGTCCGCCCCGCTGGGCGCGGTCGCGTTCGCTGCCTTCCTGCCAGTGCATGGCGCGGCCGCCTTCGCTGCGGCCCCGCTCCGAGCCCCAGCCGCCCTGGCCGCGCTGATTGCGCTCGCTGCCGCGTTCACTGCGCTCATCGCGCTCATAGCGTTCTCCGCGGCCGCTGGATTCGCTGCGGCGCCCGCGCGGGCCGAAGCGGTCTTCGTCGCGATAGCCGTAGCCCGATTCGCGTTCCTCGCTGCGGTAGCCGCTGTCCTGCTGCGATGGCCGGTAGCCGCCATAGGCGCTGCTGTACGGATGGCCGCTGCCACCGACATCGGCGGCGCCATAGCCGCTCTCGCCCCAGCTGCCGCGCCGCTGGCCGGCGGGCGTGTCCTGCTGATACCAAGGCCCGCCGTGGCGCGAGGATTCGCGCTCGCTGCCCATGCTGCGGCCCTGGCCGCGGCCTTCGTTGCGCTGTTCGTCGCGACGCTCGTTGCGCTGTTCGTCGCGGCGGTTTTCTTCAAAGCGCTGGCGGCTTTCATAGCCATGGCCGCCATACTCGCCCCGGCGCTGGCTGCTCTCGCCGCGCCAATCCTCGCCCCATTCCTGCCCCCAGTCCTCCGAGCCGCGGCCCTCGCTCTCATCGCGCATCCTTTGCTCGGGGCCGCGGTCGCGGCGTTGCGCTTCGGGCCGGCCGCGGTTGCCGCGGTCATTGCGGAAGTTGAACATATCTGCCTCCTGGCGGTGAGGCCCCGCGCGCCGGCACTGCCCGCAGGCATGTGCGGCAGGCGCCGGAAGCCGTTGACGTTTCGGATATGGAGAAGGCCGCAAAATCCGTGCCCCGGCGCGTAGACGAAGCGGCGCAGCGTGATAACGCGGCGCGCTGTAAGGATTGCCGTGCGATGTAAGGGTTACGGGCAGCGCCGCCGGGCCGGTGCCGCCGCGCGTGGCGGCATGCGGGCCGGCGCCTTGCGCTTTGCGGCATGGAACTTGCGCGCCACCCTGGCATCTTGCATGGCCGCGGCGCGCCGTCACGCCGACGTCGCATGGCGCGGCCACCCCGACAGGAGACTGCCATGTCCACACCCAAGAGCGTCCCGCCCCAGCACCAGTCGCGCCAGCCCGGCCTCGAAGCTCCGATGCGCCCGCAGCCGGACAGCGGCGCGGACGATTACGTCGGCAGCGGCCGGCTCAACGGACGCGTGGCGCTGGTCACCGGCGGCGACAGCGGCATCGGCCGCGCCATTGCGGTGGCGTTTGCGCGCGAAGGCGCCGATGTCGCCATCGCCTATCTGGACGAACACGCCGACGCGCGCGAAACCGTCAACCTGGTCGAGCAGGCCGGGCGCAAATGCCTGGCCATCGCCGGCGACCTCGCCGACTGCGAGCACGCCGAGGCGGTCGCGCGGCAGACGCTGCAGCAGTACGGCAAGCTCGACATCCTGGTCAACAATGCCGCCGAGCAGCATCCCAAGGAATCGCTCGAGGAAGTCGACGCCAGCCAGGTCGAGGCCACCTTCCGCACCAACGTGTTTGCGATGTTCCACCTGACGCGCGCGGTGCTGCCGCACCTGAAGGCTGGTGCATCGATCCTCAACACCACTTCGGTCACCGCCTATCGCGGCAGCAAGCACCTGCTGGACTATTCCGCGACCAAGGGTGCGATCGTGTCGTTTACGCGCTCGCTGGCGCTGCAGGTGGTGGAGCGCGGCATCCGCGTCAACGGTGTGGCCCCGGGTCCGATCTGGACGCCGCTGATTCCGTCCACCTTCAGCCCCGAAGAAGTGGCGCAGTTCGGCAAGAAGACGCCCATGGGCCGCCCGGGGCAACCGTTCGAGGTCGCCGGGGGCTACGTGTTTCTCGCCTCCGACGCGGCCAGCTATATCACCGGACAGATCCTGCACATCAATGGCGGCGAGGTCGTGAACGGCTGATCGACCGGGTTGGCGCCATGCGCGCGCATGTAGTTCGGGGGCGTCTTTGCAAATATTGCATGCGGCGGTCGCGCCCCCTGCCGTGCCGTGCAGATCCTGCGCAGGCGTGGCTCTTGCAATACGGGTGAGATCAGCCGACCGCCATCGCCAATCTCTGGGAGGCATCATGTCATCGATCATCGCCGGACGTTTCGATTCGCTCGCCAGCGCCGAGGATGCCGCGCGCACGCTGTTCGCGCGCGGGTTCTCGGTGTGGGATGTATCCATCGTGTCAGTGCGGGGCCCCGCCAGGGATCAGCAGGACGATGCCGCCGCGCAGCAGCCGGCGGACAACGTCATGCTGGCCGCGTGCGTCAACAACGGGCTGGGTTCGGTGGTCATCGACGTGCTGCGCGAAAGCGGCGCCAGCCAGTTGGAGCGCGCGCAGGGCACCTGGGAAGGCGGGCAGTGGACCGATTTCGATCCGGCCCGGCCCGGCGAGCCGGTGCGCGAGGGCGAGGGCGAGTACTGGCCGCGGCCGCTGGCCAGCGACGCCACCGCCGAGGAGAGCACCGGCAATGAGGACCCCGGTAGCGAGCTCGAGCACTTCGTCAACCAGAAACGTGTCGAGCATGACTGAACGCCCCGCCGATCCGGCCGACCGGGGCCCCGGCGCCGATCCGGTCGTCGCGCCGGTGGTGGCGCCACGCTGCTCGCGCGGCAAGGCCATCGCCGAACTGGCGCGGCTGCGTCCGACCCAGCTGACGCTCGGCTACATCCACGTCCACCACAAGATGGAAGTTACGCAGCGCCACGCCGATCCGGAAGACCGCGAGGTGCTGCAGCGCTTCATGCGCCGGCATCGCATCAAGACCGTGGCGGGGCCGGGCGGAGAGCTTTATATCGTCGACCACCACCACTGGGCGCGCGCGTGGCTGGACCTCGGCTATCAGCTCGCGCCGGTGCGGGTGCTGGAAGACTTCAGCCATCTGGACGGCGCCGCGTTCTGGAAGCGCATGCACCAGCTTGGCCATGTCCATCCCTACGATGAACACGGCAAGCGGCAGGGGCCCAAGGCCTTGCCCTCGACCGTGCGCAGCATGCGCGACGACCCGTATCGCAGCCTGGCCGCCTTTGTCCGCGAAGCGGGCGCGTACCGCAAGCCGGACGGCGCCTACGGCGACTTCTGCTGGGCGGGGTTCCTGCGCAAACGGGTGGAGCAAGACCTGGAAAGCATTGCGGGCTTTGGGCTGGCGCTGGCGGAATCGATCAAGCTCGCCCGCAGCCCGCGCGCCAGGGACCTGCCAGGCTATTGTGGGGGACCGCTGGAGGGCAAGACGGGCAAGCCCGCCAAGTCATTGAAGTGAAGCCCGGCCCGGGCAAAAACGGCAGGGCCGGATAGCAGCAGGGCAGGCGCGCGCCTGCCCTGTATTGGTGTGTTGCCGCGCTGCAAGCGCGGGCCGGCCTCCCGCAGGAGGCCGGCGCGTACCGGTCAACGTTCCGACTTGTGCTTCGGCATGCCCTTGGTCTTGGTCGAAGCCATCTTGTCGAGTTCCTTCTCGCTCATCGACTTGTACATCGAGCGGGAAGGTCCCTTCAGCGAACCGGCCTTCTTTTCGCCGCGCTTTGCGGAGAGCGCCGCTCCGGCGGCCTGCTGTTGCGCCTTGGATTTTGCTGGCATCTGAGTCTCCTTGCGAAAGGTGAAAAGGTTGAAAGGACCGGGCGCACGCAGACGCGCGTGCCCGCGCTTCGTTATAGGTGCCAGGCGCGGCCGCGACAAGCGCGGCCGGCACGCAAAACTGCCTGCGTGCTTCGTGCCGCGGTTCGCTGCCCGCCGGACGCTAGATCCGGCCCAGCACCACCAGCAGCACCACGATCAGGACGATCAGCCCCAGGCCGCCGCTCGGCCAGTAGCCCCAGCCGGAACTGTACGGCCAGGCCGGCAAAGCGCCGATCAGCAGCAGGACGAGAATGATCAGAAGGATGGTGCCGATGCCCATGGCGTGCTCCTTGTTCGTGGATCGGGGAAGCCGCGCGGCTTCCGACTCCGAGGCGGCTCCGCAGAGCCATCCGCTTACCGTTCAGCGTAGAACAAGGGGTGCGGGCATCCCTCCGGGCAGGGACTGATATCGATGTAGGAATCGGACGACGCCCAAGTGCGGGCAAGGCGACCCGCGCGGCCAGCGCGGGCGGTGATCAGGCCGTGTTCAGGCCGTGTTCCACGGCATAGACCGCCACCTGCACGCGGCTGGCCAGGTTCAGCTTCTTCAGGATGTTCTGCACGTGGATCTTCACCGTGCTTTCGGCCACGCCCAGGTCGCGCGCGATCTCCTTGTTGCTTTCGCCGCGGGCCAGGCCCTGCACGATCTCGCGCTCGCGCGCGGTCAGCCGCGGCGCTTCTTCCTGGCGCGGCGCAGCCACGGGCGCGGGCGCGCGGAACTGGGCCACCAGCTTGGCGGTCATGCTGTCGGAGATCACCGGCTCGCCGGCGGCGGCGCGGCGAATGCCGGCGATCAGCGCCTCGGTCTCGATATTCTTGATCAGGTAGCCGCGCGCGCCGCCGCGCAGCGCGGCGGCCAGCTCCTCGGCCTCCTCGGACACCGTCAGCACGATCACCGCAGTCTGCGGCAGGTCTTCGACCAGCAGCTGCAGCGCTTCGAGCCCGGACAGGCCCGGCATGTTCAGGTCGAGCAGGATCACGTCGGGGCGGTGCTGCTTGGCGCGCTTGATGCCTTCCACGCCGTCGGCGGCTTCGTCGACGATCTCGAAGTCGGCCTGGCGCTGCAGCAGCGCGCGGATGCCCGAGCGGAACAGGGTGTGGTCGTCGATCAGCAGGATGCGGATGGTCATGGCTGGGTCTCGCTCGGGAGGGTCAGGCGGCTAAGGCTGGTCATGGGGCTGGCGCCGCGGTCGCGCCGGGCGGCGCCCTGGCTGCCGGCGGGCAGCACCAGCTCGATGCGCACGCCGCTGCCAGGGCTGGCCTGCACGTGCAGCTGGGCCCCCAGCCGCGCGGCGCGCTCGCGCATGATGCTCAGGCCGATATGGGCGTCGGCGCGGGTGGCCAGTTCGTCGGGATCGAAGCCCTCGCCGTCGTCCTGCACCACCAGGCGGAAATCGCGGCCATGGCTGAGCGCCACCGCCACGTGCGCCGCCATGGCGTGCTTGCGCACGTTGGAAAGCGCCTCCTGCAGGATGAACAGCACCTGCAGCTGCTGCTCGGGCGATAGCGGCCAGGCACCGCCGCGTTCGTCGATGGCCAGCGTGGCCTCGGTGCGGCATTGCCGGCGAAAGCGTTCGACGGTCTCTTCCACCGCGGGGCGCAACTCGCCGGTGCCCAGGCGCGAGCGGAAGTTGTTGAGCAGCTCGCGCACGTCCTGGTAGCTCTCTTCCACGCCGTGGCGCAGCATCGGCACCAGTTCGCGGGTCTCGGCCAGGTCGTCGCGCGCGACCGCGTCGTCCAGCAGCTGCACCTGCAGGTTCAGGTAGTTCAGTCCCTGGGCGATGCTGTCGTGCAGGCCCTGCGCGACGAGGTTGCGCTCTTCCACCACCGCCAGCTGGCGCGCGGTGGCGGACAGGCGCAGGTGTTCCAGCGCGGTGCCCAGGTGCTGCGCCAGCGTCTGCAGCAGTTGCCGGTCCGACGGCGGCAGTCGGCGCGGCGCGCGGAAGTGCAGCGCGAACATGCCGGTGGCGCCGCGCTGGCTTTCGATGCGGAACGCCGCCAGCGACTGGAAGCCGTCGCGGCCGCACGGCGTTTCGTCGGCCGCGCCGGCGCGCGCCGCGCCGCGCAGGTCGACGATGGCGATCACGGCCTCGCGCGTGGCATCGCCGCAATGGCAGCCGTTGGCCGATGCGCAGGAATCGGCCTCGGCCAGCGCCGCCGGCAGGCCCGCGGCCGCCAGCAGGTGCATGCGGCCGTGGCGGTTGTCGAGCACGCGCACGCTGCCGCCGTCGGCATCGAACTGGCGCATCACCCGCGCCAGGAAGCCCTGCGCCATGGTTTCGGCGTCGGCGGCCTGGTTGAGGAAGGCGGCCATCTCGTACAGCGTTTCCAGGTCGCGGTTGTGGCGCTCCAGCTCCGCGGTCTTCTGCGCCACGCGCGCTTCGAGGTCGTGGTACAGGCTCTGCAGCTCGCCCGCCATGCGGTTGAAGCCCTCGCTGAGCGTGCCGAACTCGTCGCGGCTTTCCACCGGCAGGCGCAGCGAGAATTCGCGCGCGGCCATGCGCCGCAAGCCGTCCTGCAGGCGCAGCACCGGCAGGATGATCCACAGGTAAAGCAGGTAGATCACGGCGACCGTGCCGATGCAGGCCATCAGCGCCAGGGCGGTTTGCGACAGGCGCAGCAGGTCGGTCTTGCGCGCGCTGTCGTGTTCGATCATGCCGACCAGGCGGTCGGCCTGGGCGACAAAACCCGGCAGCGCGGCAATGTATGCTGCGGGCGATGAGCCGGCCACGGCCAGCGGTCGCAGCCGCTGTTGCCAGTCATGGGTGACGCGGGTCATCTGCGTATGGATAGCGGGCTCGTCCGGCAGGAACAGCGGGCGCGCCGCATCGCCCTTCTTCAGCAGCGCCAGGGTGGCGTCCAGCGCCTGCATCTGCGCGGCCAGGTCATTGGCGCGGCCCGCGTGCGCCAGCGCCAGCTCGATCGCCACGCGGTTGGCGCGCATGCGCAGGCTGCCGGCATCGTTGATGGCGGCGCCGGCGCCTTCCAGCTTCCAGGACAGCCACAGCGTGCCGGAGATCATGCCCAGCACCACCAGCAGCACAGCGAGCGAGAGCGAGATGATGCGCGTGGAAAGGCGATGGCGCAGGGCCGGCAAGGCGGATGCCGCCGTGGCGGAGGCGGCGGGAGGATCGGTATCTGACATGGTGGTATCGGGGGCTACCAGGGGTCACGCAAGGAGTCGGAAGCGATTTTCCCCGCGCGACCGGCTGGGCTACCTGCGCCAGATCAAGGAAACCCGGCTTTGGCGCGAGTATGTGCCGGCAGCGGCGCATCGCGGGCAGGGCGTGTGGCGCCAAGGCGGTTTCCATCACGCCGTGATACTTGAAGCCGGCGCCGGACTTGGCCCCGGTCAAATCCCTGCGCGGCGTGGCGGCCTAGCATCGGGCCTTTTGTCAGGACTGGTGAGAAGAAGCGATGGCCATATCCACTTCAATCGGCGCGCGCAGGCGTCACCGCCGTCACGCCACGGGGCGCGCATGAATGGCGCGGATCTCGACTACGCGCGCGCGCCGCGGCCTGCGCTGGTGTTCGGTTGCCTGATGCCGGCGCCGTGGCTGGGCGCGGCCGCGGGGCTGCTGCTGGCAGCGGGGCCCGCGGCAGGCCTGCCAGACCGCTTCGCGCCGCTGGCGCTGGCGGCGGTGCATGCGCTGGCGCTGGGCATGCTGCTGCCGGTGATGGTCGGGGCGCTGTTCCAGATGATGCCGGTGGTGGCGCGCGTGAACGTTCCCGCTGCCGGGCGCCTGGCGCCGTTCATGGCCGCGACCGGCGCGGCGGCGGCGGCCGCGCTCGGCTTCGGCTTGCTGGGCGGCGAGCCGGCAGCCATGCGGCTTGCCGCCGCACTGGGCGCGGTGCTGCTGCTGACGGGCGCGGTGCTGCTCGCCGCGGGCCGGCGCGTGGCCGCGGTGGACGCCACCACGCGCACGCTGGCCGGCATCGGCGCGCCGCTGATGGCGGCGGTGCTGGCCGGCATCGCGCTCGCAGGCACCTTCGGCGGGCTGTGGCGCGTGCCGGTGGCGCAGGCGCTTGGCCTGCATATGGCGTGGGCGCTGGGCGGCTGGCTGGCGGCGCTGGTCAGCGGGGTCGCGGCCACGGTGCTGCCGATGTTCTGGCAGACGCCGCGCGCGCCGGCGACGCTGGCGCCCTGGCTGCCGCTGGGGCACTGGGGGCCGCTGGCAGTGTTCAGCGCAGCGCTGGTGCTGTGGCCCCGGGAACCGGTGCTGGCACGGGCCGCGCTGGTGGTGTGGCTGTCATTCGTGGCAGTGCTGGGAGCATGCGGGCTGGCCGGCACGCTGCGCGCGCGGCGGCGCCACGATCCGCTGTGGCGGTTGTGGCCGGTGGCATGCGCCAGCATGCTCGGCGCGGCGGTGCTGGGGGCGGCTGCGGTGGTCCTGCCCGGGGTGGCGCTGCCGCTGGCGTGGTGGGCCGGCACGATGGCGCTGGTCGGCGTGGGCGTGCTGCCGGTGACGGCGATGCTGGGCAAGATCGTGCCGTTCCTGGTCTGGCTGCACCTGCGCCGGCTGTTGCCGCCCAGGGCGCGCGTGCCGGCGATGCAGGCGATCATCGCGCCGGGCCGGCAGCGCGGGCAGGTGTGGCTGTTGCTGGCGGCTTACGCCGCGCTGCTCGCGCTGCCGCTGGCGCCGGCGCTGCTGGCCCGCGTCGGCGGGCTGCTGCTGGCGGGTGCCAATGCGTGGCTGGGATGGCAATTGCTGGCGGCGCTGCGCTGCATGCGGCAGATGCGCAGGTGTGGTGGGTTGCCGCCGCGTGTTGTGGAGGGGATTGGCGTGCGGCCTGCGGGACAGCGAAAAAGGGAGAAAGCAGGCGCCGGCATACCGACGCGCCCGACTTCGTAGAGACTCCGGCCCTCTCCCCCACCCCTCTCCCGCAAGCGGGCGAGAGGAGCCTTGTTCGGGCGGCGTTGGCAATGGGGACGCTGCGGTCAGCCGGCCGCCAGCGCCGCCGGCTTTTCCCCCGTCAGCAGATAGTGGATCAGCTCGGCCACCGGCCGGATGGCTTCGCCAAACGGCAGTGCGCCGCGGCCGCGGAAAAACAGGCCGCGTTCCACGTCGCCGCGCACGGCCTGCGCCAGCTTCAGGTCGATGCAGAACTGGCCGATGCGCGCGATGCCGTCGCGCAGCCCGCAGGCCTGCAGGCAATCGAATCCTTCCAGGCATTCGCGCACGCGCGCGCGGCGCTGCAGGCGCGCTTCGCTCGACAGGTAGCGCTGCAGCCATGGTGTCAGCACCGCGCGCGCGGGCAGGCCGGCGACGCTGGTGAATTCACGCAGGGTTTCCGGCCGCGCGGTGGCCAGCACTTGCTTGAAGGCCGGATGCGCATCGCATTCCTCGGTCACAGCGAAGGCCGTGCCCAACTGCACCGCGGCGGCGCCTTCGCCCAGCCAGTGGCGCACCTTGGCGTGGCTGTCGATGCCGCCCGCCAGGATCAGCGGGATGCTGTCCCAGGCCAGTCCCAGCTGCGCGAACAGTTCGCGGCATTCGCCCAGCACGCGCGAGAACGAGAAGCGCGGCTCGGACAAGTCCTGGATGGTTGCCGCACCCAGGTGGCCGCCGGCGTGCGCAGGGTGTTCGACCACGATGGCGTCGGGCAGCCGGCCCTTCTTCATCCAGCGGCGCAGCACCAGGCCGATGCCGCGCGCCTCGGACAGGATCGGGATCAATGCCACCTTGGGGTGGCCTGCGGTCAGTTCGGGCAGGTCCAGCGGCAGCCCGGCGCCCATGACGATGGCATCGGCGCCACTTTCGCAGGCTTGCCGCACCAGGGCCGCATGCGAGCCGACCGCCTTCATCACGTTGACGGCGATCAGGCCGCGGCCCTCGGAGGCGGCGCGCGCGGCGCGGATCTCGCGGTCCAGCGCCTCGAGGTTGGCGGCTTCGATGGCGGGCTTGTCACGGTTGCCGCGGGTACGCGCCATCAGGTCGGGGTGGTGGTGGCGCAGGTCGATGCTGGCGATGGTGCCGACGCCGTTTTCGCGCGCGACGGCGCCGGCCAGCCGGTGGGCCGAGATGCCGATGCCCATGCCGCCCTGCACGATCGGCAGCAGGCGGCGGCCGCCCAGCTTGAGCCAGGGGTGATTCATAAACGGGTCTCCGGAAGAGGATGGGCGCCGGACCGCATGGCAGCCCGGCGCAGGGATGACGCGAGAAGCGTGGCACAGCGGCACAGGCCCGCGTTTGCCGCAGGTCAACCCTGGCCGGGTGGCCTGCCATCGGCCTACGCCGACCGGCATAGCCCGTCGCGGCCAGGGTGCCGTTGGCGTGGGTTTGCGCACGGTCAAGCCCCTGGCGCGGGCGCTTGGCTAGCATCGGCCGCTGTCTTCCTTCCCCCGCGCCGCCGCCGGCGCCATCACCGATGACCAGTTCCACCCCCGCCCCATCCGACGCCCCGTCGGCCGCCGCGTGCGCGCCGCGCCGCCCGCAGCTGGTTGCGCCCGCCGGCTCGCTGGCGGCGCTGCGCGTGGCCTTGCAGCGCGGCGCCGACGCGGTCTACCTGGGCCTGCGCGACGCCACCAACGCGCGCAACTTCGGCGGCCTGAACTTCACCGAGGCCGACATCCGCACCGGCGTCGCCGAAGCCCATGCGCGCGGCGCCGAGGTGCTGTTCGCCATCAACACCTTTGCCCAGATGGGCGCGGTGGCGCAGTGGCACCGCGCCGTCGATGCGGCCGCGGACCTTGGCGCCGATGCCGTGATCATGGCCGACGCGGGCCTGATGGGCTACGCCTGCGCGCGCCATCCGGACCTGCGGCTGCACTTGTCCGTGCAGGGCTCGGCCACCCATGCCGATGCCATCGAACTGATGCGCGAGCGCTTCAATATCCGCCGCGTGGTGCTGCCGCGCGTGCTGTCGCTGGCGCAGATCGGCAAGCTGGTGCGCCAGACCAGCGTCGAGCTGGAGGTGTTCGGCTTCGGCAGCCTGTGCGTGATGGCCGAGGGGCGCTGCCTGCTGTCGTCGTATGCCACCGGCGATTCGCCCAACAACAAGGGGGTGTGCTCGCCCGCGCATGCGGTGCGCTGGACCGAGCAGGACGGCACCATGCAGGCGCGGCTGTCGGGCATCCTGATCGACAGCTACGCGCCCGGCGAGCCGGCCGGCTATCCGACGCTGTGCAAGGGCCGCTTCGAGGTCGAGGGCGAGCGCGGCTACGTGCTCGAGGAGCCGACCAGCCTGAATGCGCTGTCGCTGCTGCCGGCGCTGATCGACATGGGCATTGCCGCGATCAAGATTGAAGGGCGCCAGCGCAGCCCGCGCTATGTCGGCGACGTGGTCGGCGTGCTGCGCGCGGCGATCGACGCCGCCTGCGCCGATCCGGCCCGCTTCGCGCCGCGCCAGGAGTGGCAGGGCACGCTGGGGCGCCATGCCGAAGGCGACCAGGTTACGCAGGGCGCCTACGACCGTCCCTGGCGCTGACACCATGACATCCACCTGCCTGTATCCGGACATGCGGGACATGCCGGCCACGATGGAGCTTTCCATGCCACACACCGCCGCGGCCCCGATGCCGCACGCCGCCGCGATGCCCGGCTTCGGCATCGCCCTGGGTCCGCTGCTGTACTACTGGCCGCGCGAGGTTGTGCTGCAGTTCTACGCGTCGGTCGCCGAGGCGCCGGTCGACCGCGTCTACCTGGGCGAAACCGTTTGTACCCGCCGCCATGAAATCCGCCATGCGCAGTGGCTGGAGATTGCGCAGATGCTGCGCGATGCCGGCAAGGAGGTGGTGCTGTCCACGCCGGTGCTGGTCGAGTCCGATACCGATATCGCCTGGATGCGGCGCGTGTGCGCGCAGGACGACTACCCGGTCGAGGCCAACGATCCCGGCGCGGTGCGTTGCATGGGGGGGCGGCCCTTCGTCGGCGGCCCGCATTTGAACGCCTACCACGCCGATACGCTGGCGTGGCTCGCCGGCCTGGGCGCGGTGGGCTGTGTCGCGCCGGTGGAAATGGACGGCGCCACGCTGGCCGCGCTGGCGGCGGCGCGGCCCGCCGGCATGCAGCTCGAAGCCTTTGTCTGGGGCCGCCTGCCGCTGGCGTTCTCGGCGCGCTGCTTTACCGCGCGCCACCATCGCCTGCGCAAGGACAGCTGCGAATTCCGCTGCATGGACTATCCCGATGGCCTGGTCGCCGCGACCGGCGAAGGGCAGGCGTTCTTCACGCTGAACGGGGTGCAGACGCAGAGCGCCACCTGCCTGGACCTGTGCGCCGAGGCGCCGGAAATGGCGCGGATGGGGGTGGGGATGCTGCGCGTCAGCCCGCATTCATCCGGCACGCTCGCGGTGGTGCAGCAGCTGGCGGCGATCC
Source organism: Cupriavidus sp. WGlv3 (assembly GCF_023952475.1). Classification (GTDB taxonomy): domain Bacteria; phylum Pseudomonadota; class Gammaproteobacteria; order Burkholderiales; family Burkholderiaceae; genus Cupriavidus; species Cupriavidus phytorum. Next base: position 462,494 of record NZ_JALHRX010000002.1, on the reverse strand, counting down.
GCGCCGGACAACGCGCGCCCGCTGCCAGCGGCATCGCGCCGGCCGGTGCCCAGCCATGCAACGGCTACTGGCACGGTCGCGCCGGCATTGCCTGGGAGGCCCCGGCATGAGCGCGCTGCACAAGCTGATGGCCGGCGTGCACCGGCGGCTGCCGGCACGCGCGCGGGCGCTGCCGCTGGTGGCCGCGCTGGAGCTGGCGCGCCGCGCCGGCTGGCTGGAGCCGCCCGCGGCGCTGGACGGGCATGCCTTCCTGCTGACGGTGCAGGACCTGGAGCTGGCCGTGCCGTTCCGCTGCGAAGGCGGGCGCTTCCGCGCCGGCAGCACCGACGCCGAGCCCGCGCTGACGCTGCGTGCCTGCGCGGTGGACTACCTGCGCCTGCTGGGCGGCGAGGCCGACACCGACACGCTGTTCTTCCAGCGCCGGCTGGTCATCAGCGGCGATACCGCGCTGGGGCTGGAGGTCAAGTACTGGCTCGATGCCGCACCGCGGCCGGCGTGGGTCAGCCAGGCCGCATCGCGGCTGGTGGCGCTGCATGGCGCCGCCGCGGGACGGGCCGGCGCCGCATCCTGAGCCGGCTCAGGCGTCGCCGTCCAGCATGAAGCGGTTGCGGCCGGCGCGCTTGGCGCGGTACATCGCGCTGTCGGCGCGGTGCAGCAGCGGCTCCAGCCGCGGCGCTTCGGGCACGGCCCAGACCGCGCCCACGCTGATGGTCACCACCGGCTGCACCGGCGTGCCCTGGTGCGCGATGCCCAGCTCGCGCACCGCGGCCACCATGCGGCGCCCGAGCTCGCGGGTCTCGTCCCGGCTCGCGCCGGGCAGCACCGCGGCGAATTCCTCGCCGCCAAGCCGCACGCAAAACTGCTCGCCGTGCAGCACGCCGCTGAGGGCGCCGGCGATCTGCCGCAGGCAATCGTCGCCGGCCATGTGGCCATGCAGGTCGTTGTATTGCTTGAACTGGTCCACGTCCAGGATCAGCAGCCCGAGCGGCTGGCCGCGCTCGCAAGCGCGCGTCACGGCGGCCATCGATTCGCGCTGGAAGTAGCGGCGGTTGCGGATACCGGTCAGGGCGTCGATGTCCAGGTCCGCCTGCACCTGCCACAGCTGCTCTTCGGTCTGGCCCAGCCGCGCGCTCAGCGCCAGCTCGCGCGACTGGAAGCGGCTGATGTCGCGCAGGAATAGCAGGCTGCCCATCTGCCTGCCGTCCAGGCGCGCGACGCGTTCGCCGCTCAGCTCGAACGGCGCGCCCGGCGGGACGAAGGGCGCGGCAACGCTGTCCGCGGCGTGGGCCTCAGCGTTTGCAGGAGACGGCCGCAGCGCCGTGTCCCAGCCGTCGGGCAGCGGATCGCCGCGGCGCAGCGCCGGCCACAGCTGCGCCGCGGCGGGATTGAATTCGACGATGGTGCCGTGGCCGTCGACGATGACGCAGCCCTCGCTGAGCGCATCGAACACGCGCAGCCGGGCGTAGTGGCCGATATCGTCGAGATGCGTGCGCAGCCCGCAGAACCACACCAGCGCCGCCATCAGCGAAAACGTAGCCGGGGTCAGGTCACCGCCCAGCGGCCCGGTCCAGCGGTTGAGATAGGCGACATTGGCCACCAGCGGCAGGGCCAGGCCCCCGCCCAGGATGGCGCGCCCGCGGCGCGACAAGGCGCCGTTGGGCACCTCGGCCGTGACCAGGAAATACAGGCTCAGCGCCAGCAGCAGGTACGACCACGCCGCCACCACGGCATAGCCGATGCCATGGTCGAACACCGCGCCGGGCAGCACGCCCGGCGGCATCAGCGTGATGCGCGGCCACACCAGGCCGTGGCGCTCGTTGGTAAAGACCATCACCACGGTGACCACCGCCGCCAGCACCGGCAGCCACAGCCTGGACCAGGGCACCACGTAGCGGGGGCGGCTCAGGTGCACCATCGCCACCAGCCAGCCGATCGGCACGGCGACGATGCCGAGGTACTGGATCTTGGCCCACAGGATGCGACCCTCGAGGTCGGTCGAGCTGATCTCGAGCAGGCGGCCGCCGCTCCAGGTGGCCGCGCCGGCGGCCAGCACCAGGAAGGCCTGCACGGTCGGATCGTCGCGCCGCGGCCAGGTGGCGATGGCCATGCCGATGCAGGCAACCACGGCGACGGTAAGCAGGAGAACCAGCGAATATGAGGGCATTGAAGGCGGCGCGCGTCTTCGAGACCCGGGCATTGGTGCCGCCGCCCGGCCAGGCGCACGCCGGTTGCGTGCGCTCCGCGATCTCGTCAGCCAGCATGATACCGGGCGGCATCGCTGGCTTGGCAGCGGGTGCGCCGATGCAACAGCGGCCGCGCGGCCGCCGCCCGGTCAAGCGCGCCGTGGCGGGACCAGGACCCGCTCAGGCCTGCCTCGGGGTGTCCCGCACCAGCCAGAAGGGGATGTCGACAACATCCTGCTGCAGGCCCGGCCACTCGAACCCCATGCCGCGCGTCAGCAGGTGGCCCCAGCCGTCGATCCATTTCTGCTGGGCACGGGCATACAGCTCCAGCATGGCCGAGGCGTAATGCAGCGAACCGCCGAGCAACGGCAGCTCGCTGGCGATTTCGCGCGCGTAGCGGGCTTCGGGGTCGGGCTCCATCATCGTGCCCATGGCGTCGAACTGGAGGTTCTCGAACAGGGTGCGGGTGAAGTCCAGGTTGAGTTCGGCCATGCGGCGCCAGGTGCCGGCCAGGTCGGCCTGCATGGCCTCGAGCTGCGGCGCGCCGGCGTAGACGGTGGGGAAGGGCCAGAACACCGGCGGCCAGAAGATTTGCGTTGCGGTCATCATCACGGGGATTCTCCAGTGGCGGGCCGTGCGCGCAGTGGGCGCAGTGGGCGGCAGTTGCTGCACACGACGATGACGCCCAGCGTGGGCATCCGGATCAGCTTATGCGGTAATGGCGCGACTTGCCATGCCGCGGCACCGGAGCCGGACTCCGTTCACTTGCAACCCAGCCGCCTGGCCAGCTTGTGCAGGTTGCTGGCGTCGATGCCGAGCTGGCGCGCGGCCTGCGCCCAGTTGCCGCCGTGGTCGTGCAGGGCCTGCGCAATGCAGGCACGCTGGGTGTGCTCGACCGCGTCGCGCAGCGCGATGCCCGCGGCCGGCGCAGGCGTGGCGGGCGGGCTGGCCGCGCCGGTGCCGGCCTGCGTGGCCTGCGGCAACTCAAGTCCGTCGAGGTCGAGCAGTTCCGGCTCCAGCGTCACGATGTCATTGCGGCCCGCGCCGCGGCTCACCGCGCGCAGCGCGGCGCGGCTGATCACGTGTTCCAGCTCGCGCACGTTGCCGGGCCAGCGGTAGTGGCGCAGCGCGTCCTGCGCGCCGCCCGACAGCCGCAGGCTGCGCAGCCCCAGGCGGGCACGGTTGAGCTCGAGGAAGCGCCCGGCCAGCAGCAGCACGTCGTTGCCGCGCTCGCGTAGCGGCGGGATCGGGATCGGGTAGACCGACAGGCGGTGGTACAGGTCGGCGCGGAACGAGCCGTCGCGTACATGCTCGCGCAGGTTGCGGTTGGTCGCGGCGATCACGCGCACGTTGACGCGGCGCGGGCGGTCCGAGCCCAGCCGCTGGATCTCGCCGTTCTGCAGCGTGCGCAGCAGCTTGGCCTGGATCGCCAGCGGCAGCTCGCCCACCTCGTCGAGAAACAGGGTGCCGCCGTCGGCGGCCTCGAAGCGCCCGGGGCGCTCGCCGGTGGCGCCGGAAAAGGCGCCGCGTGCATGGCCGAACAGCTCGCTCTCGGCCAGCGACTCGGGCAGCGCGGCGCAGTTGACATGCACCAGCGGCTGCGCGCGCCGGCGTGACTGGCGATGCAGACGGTGCGCGAACAGCTCCTTGCCCACGCCGGTCTCGCCCAGCAACAGCACCGGCAGGTCGGTGTCGGCCACCACTTCCAGTTCATGCAGCAGGTTAGCGATGGCCTCGCTCTGGCCGATGATCTCGGCGCCGATGTCGTGCGGGGCCCCGCCTTCTTCGGCATCGGGGGTGCCGCGCGCGAGCTGCAGCGCGCGGATCTCGCCCTCGAGCCGGGTGGTGCGGATGGCCGCCTCCACGATCACCGTCAGCCGCTGCAATTCGGCCTGGGCCGCGCCGTCGAAGGTGCCGACCGTGAGCGCATCCAGTGTCAGCACGCCCCACGGCTGACCATCCACTTCCAGCCGGGTGCCCATGCAGTCATGCACCGGCAGCGGCTCGCCCACATGCTCGTCGATCAGGCCGTCGTACGGGTCGGGCAGCATGCTGTCGTGATGGAAGCAGGTCACGCCGCGGCGCGCCAGGATCGCGGCCAGGCGCGGATGCAGACCCACCGCGAAGCGCCGGCCGAGCGCGTCGCGCACCAGGCCGTCGACCGCCACCGGCCGCAGGTGGTCTTCCTCCAGCCGCAGCAGCGCCACCGCGCCGCAGCGGAAATGCGTGCGCAACGCGCTGACCAGCCGCTGCAGGCGCACCGCGTGCGGCAGATCGATGACGAGGTCGGCCAGCAGGTCGGGGTACATGGCGGCTGGGAGCATGGTGGAAAACACCGTAAAGGGTAGTTAATACCGCGACAAGTATAGGGTAGTTAATACCCTTAATATTCCAAGACCCTGATTTACATAGGTTTTTTACTGGCACGCTGTTCGCGTATGTCAGGCGGTCATCACTTCCAACACGGAGAAACCGCCATGACGTTGCAAGACCATTCGCTGGGCCAGCTGGCCCGCCAGATTCCCGGTGCCACCCGCATCTTCCACGACCACGGGCTCGACTTCTGCTGCGGCGGCAAGCAGAGTCTGCGCGACGCCGGGCAGCAGAGGGGGCTCGATGCCGCCGCCGTGGCCGCCATCGTCGCACAGCTGCGCGCGCTGCAGGACGAGGCCGATCCGTCGGCGCAAGACTGGAACACGGCCGCGCCCGCGGCGCTGATCGAGCATATCCTGGTGCGCTTCCACGCCCGCCATCGCGAGCAGTTGCCCGAACTGATCCGCCTGGCGCGGCGCGTCGAACAGGTCCACGGCGAGCGGTCGGAGTGTCCGCTGGGCCTGGCCGACCACCTGAGCGCGATGCTGGGCGAACTGGAATCGCACATGCAGAAGGAAGAGCAGGTGCTGTTCCCGATGCTGCTGCGCGGCCTGCATGCCGCCGCGAGCCGACCGATCGCGGTGATGCGCGCCGAGCACGACGACCACGGCGTGGCCCTGCAGCGGCTGGCCGAGCTGACCGACGACATCACGCTGCCGCGCGCGGCCTGCAATACCTGGCGCGCGCTCTACCTGGGCCTGCGCGCGCTGCGCGAAGACCTGATGGAACACATCCACCTGGAAAACAACGTGCTGTTCGAAACCGCGGCGGCCACCGCGACCGCGCCGGCACCGGCGCAGGCCAACGGCTGCGGCTGCTCGGCGCACGCCTGAGCCCGCCCGACACCACCCTCAACGACTTCGCATCATGGGTCCCTACCGCAAACTCTGGTTCCTGCTGATCGCCGTGCTGGCGGTCACTTTCTCCCTGCTCGGCTACTACGGCGTCGAGGTGTACCGGCAGGCCCCACCCATCCCGGCCAAGGTGGTCACGACCGAGGGTCGCACGCTGTTCAGCGGCGACGACATCCTCGACGGCCAGACCGCATGGCAGTCCGTGGGCGGCATGCAGCTCGGCTCGATCTGGGGCCACGGCGCCTACCAGGCGCCGGACTGGACCGCCGACTGGCTGCACCGCGAACTGACCGCGTGGCTGGAGCTGGCGGCTCAGGACACGTACGGCCGTCCGTACGCCAAACTGGCCGCGCCCGAACAGGCCGCGCTGCGCGAGCAATTGCGCACCGAGTACCGCGGCAATGCGACCGATCCGGACAGCAACGTGCTGACCGTGTCGAAGCGCCGCGCGCAGGCCATCGCCGACACCGCCGCCTACTACGACCAGCTCTTCTCCGATGCGCCGGCGCTGCACACCACGCGAGAGCATTACGCGATGAAGGAGAACACGCTGCCGAGCGCCGAGCGCCGCCAGCAGATGACGCACTTCTTCTTCTGGACCGCGTGGGCCGCATCGACCGCGCGCCCGGGGCATGAGGCCACCTACACCAACAACTGGCCGCACGAGCCGCTGATCGGCAACCAGCCCACCAGCGAAAACGTGGTGTGGTCGGTGATCAGCGTGGTGGTGCTGCTGGCCGGCGTCGGCTTCCTGGTGTGGGCGTGGGCCTTCCTGCGCGGCAAGGAAGAAACGCCGCCGCAGGCGCCGGCGCGCGACCCGCTGCTGTCGGTGGCGCTGACGCCGTCGCAACGCGCGCTGGGCAAGTACCTGTTCCTGGTGGTGGCGCTGTTCGTGTTCCAGGTGTTCCTGGGCGGCTTCACCGCGCACTACACCGTCGAAGGCCAGAAGTTCTACGGCATCGACGTGTCGCAGTGGTTCCCTTACGCGCTGGTGCGCACCTGGCATATCCAGAGCGCGCTGTTCTGGATCGCCACCGGTTTCCTCGCCGCGGGCCTGTTCCTGGCGCCGCTGATCAACGGCGGCAAGGATCCGAAGTTCCAGCGGCTGGGCGTCGATGTCCTGTTCTGGGCGCTGGTGGTCGTGGTGGTGGGCTCGTTCGCCGGCAACTACCTGGCGATCGCGCAGAAGCTGCCGCCGCACCTGAACTTCTGGCTCGGCCACCAGGGCTACGAGTATGTCGACCTGGGCCGGCTGTGGCAGATCGGCAAGTTCGCCGGCATCGTGATCTGGCTGGTGCTGATGATGCGCGGCATCCTGCCGGCGCTGCGCGCGCGCGGCACCGACCGCAACCTGCTGGCGCTGCTGACCTCGTCGGTAGTGGCGATCGGCCTGTTCTATGGCGCGGGCCTGGCCTATGGCGAGCGCACCAGCCTGACGGTGATGGAGTACTGGCGCTGGTGGGTGGTGCACCTGTGGGTGGAGGGCTTCTTCGAGGTCTTTGCCACCACGGCGCTGGCCTTTATCTTCTCCACGCTGGGACTGGTGTCGCGCCCGATGGCCACCGCGGCCAGCCTGGCGTCGGCGTCGCTGTTCATGCTGGGCGGGATTCCCGGCACCTTCCACCACCTGTACTTTGCCGGCACCACCACGCCGGTGATGGCGGTGGGCGCCGCCTTCAGCGCGCTGGAAGTGGTGCCGCTGATCGTGCTGGGCCACGAGGCCTGGGAAAACTGGAGCCTGAAGCGGCGCGCGCCATGGATGGCCGACCTGAAGTGGCCGCTGATGTGCTTTGTCGCGGTGGCGTTCTGGAACATGCTGGGCGCGGGCGTGTTCGGCTTCATGATCAACCCGCCGATCGCGCTGTACTACATCCAGGGCCAGAACACCACGCCGGTCCATGCCCATGCCGCGCTGTTCGGCGTCTACGGCTTCCTGGCGCTGGGCTTCACGCTGCTGGTGCTGCGCTACGTGCGTCCGGCCTACCGTCTCAGCCCGGCGCTGATGAAGACCGCGTTCTGGGGCCTGAATATCGGCCTGGTGCTGATGATCGGCACCAGCCTGCTGCCGATCGGCATCATCCAGTTCCTGGCCAGCGTCGAGCATGGCACCTGGTACGCGCGCAGCGAGGCCTTCATGCAGCAGCCCATCCTGCAGACGCTGCGCTGGGTGCGCACCTTCGGCGACGTGGTGTTTATCGCCGGCGCGGTGTCGTTCGCGTGGCAGGTGGTGCTGGGTCTGGCCACGCGCACGCCGCGCGCGGCCGATGCCGTCACCGTGGGGATGAAGCCCGTGGCGCGCTAAACGATCAGTGCGCCGAAAGCACAGTGGCCCGCCCGGCTTACCGGGCGGGCCACTTGCCTTGGCGGGCAAGGCAGGAGGCTAGCCTTGCGCCTGCTGCGCTTCGGCAGCGATCTCGCGGATGGCCTGCTCGAAGGCCTCCACCGGCTGGCCGCCGGTGACGAGGTAGCGGTCGTTGAAGATGATCGACGGCACCGACTGGATGCCCATGCGCTGGTATTCGCCGATTTCCGCGCGCACCGCATCGGCATAGTCGTCGCCCGCCATCACCTTGCGCGCCGTGGCGGCATCCAGGCCGACGGACCGGGCCGCGTCGACCAGCACGTCATGGTTGCTCGGGTCCTTGCCGTCCCCATGGTAGGCGCGCAGCAGCGCCTGCTTCAGCGGCAGCTGCTTGCCTTCCAGCCCGGCCCAATGCAGCAGGCGGTGGGCGTCGAAGGTGTTGTAGACATGGGTGCGCGGGCCAAAGGCAAAGCCCACGGCGGCGCCGCGTTCGCGGATCATCGCCTGGGTTTCGGCGATCTGCGCCGGGGTGCGGCCGTACTTGCGGCCGAGATAGTCGACGATGGCTTCGCCTTCCGGGCGCATGCCGGGGTTCAGTTCGAACGGATGCACGACGATCTCGGCATCGACCGCATCGCCCACGCGCTGCAGCGCCAGTTGCAGTGAAGACAGGCCGATGGCGCACCAGGGACAGGCGATGTCGGAGACGAAGTCGATCTTGAGGGGCTGTGGCATGGCTGCTCCTGGGCTGGACGGGCGAGGCCATGGCCCCGGCCCGGATTGGAAATTGCCGACAGGGTAGCCTGACTGGCGAATCCTTGCAGGCGGACGCTTCGGCCGGTGGCCGCGCGCCCGTCCGCCGCGCCATGGCGGGGCTCAGTCCCAGCGGCGCCCGTGGCCGCGGCCATGGTCACCGTGGTCGCCATGGCGGTGCCCCCACTCGCGCCCGCGCCATTCGCGGCGATGCTCGTGGTAGCCGTCGCGGTAGCCTTCGCGGTAATAGCCGCGATAGTAGGCGCGGCGATAGCCGCGGTCATTGTCGTAGCGCACCGGCACCGGTGCCACCACCACGGGCCGCGGCGCCACCACGACCGGGCGCGGTGCGTAGGCCACGGGGGCGGGTGCATACACCGGCGCTGGCGCATAGACCGGGGCCGGATGGTAGACCGGCGCCGGCTGCGCCACCACCACGCCAGGCACGCCGATGCCGATATCGATATTCACACCGGCGTAAGCACCAGCGCTGGCCACCAGCATTGCACCACCTGCTACCGCCATTGCGATGATTCGTTTCATGGCTGCCTCCCAAGGGGCGTTGGACATGGGCTCACTGTAGGGGGGCGGGCTGTAATATGGGGCGCGCGAAGTGTTGCAAGTGTGACGCGGTGTAACCCCCGGTCGCGCCGCCGCGTGCCGGCGCGGCCTGTATCATGCCAACCCTGCCCAGGCATTTCCCATCCAAGCCGCACATGCGCCGTACCGCCGCCACCCTGCTGGCACTGACCGTTTCCACCGCCATCCCCATCGCAGCCACCGCTGCCACCGCCGCCGCCGATCTACAGGCCGGCAAGGCTTTGTTTGCGACGCGCTGCGCCTCGTGCCACCACGTCGGGCGCAACGCGCGCGCGGGCTTTGGTCCGCAACTGAACGGCATCTTCGGCCGCACCGCCGGCAGCACGACGGATTTCCAGTATTCGGACGCGATGCGCGCCTCGAAGGTGGTGTGGTCGCATGACACGCTGCGCGCTTTCGTCCGTTCGCCCGGCAAGGTGGTGCCGGGCACGAAGATGCGGTTCTGGGGACTGGGCGACGAGCAGCAGATCACCGATCTGCTGGCGTACCTCGAGACCTTCAGGTAAGCCGACACGGCTTCGGCCGCGCAGCTTCACTCCGCAAAATGCGGCCCCGGCCCTTCGCCCGCCAGCGCGTCATGCGGATTGCGCAACGGACACGCCTTCAGCGACAGGCAGCCGCAGCCGATGCACCCGTCCAGTTGGTCACGCAATTGCGTCAGCGTGCGGATCCGTTCGTTTAGATCATCGCGCCAGCTGGCGGAGAGCTTGCGCCAGTCCGCCACGGTCGGCGCGCGGCCGTCGGGCAGCTTGCGCATGGCGTCGGCGATCACCGCCAGCGGCAGCCCCATGCGCTGCGCCACGCGGATCACCGCCAGGCGCCGCAGCACGGCGCGCGCATAGCGGCGCTGGTTGCCGCCGCTGCGGGTGCTGGCGATCAGGCCGCGGGCTTCATAGAAATGCAGGGCGGACACCGCAATGCCGGTGCGCGCCGCGACTTCACCGACGGAGAGCAGTTCTTCCGCGGGCGCGGCGGGGCGCCGGCGCGGCGTGGCGGGCGGTTGCTTGGAAGCCATGGCGAAGGGCGGGCAGTGCTGCAACGTTGGAACGCAGGAATGCCCATGCTACCACCATGGCCGCGCTTGACCTTAACCTAACTTGAGGTTTGATACTGGCGGCTCCTCTGTCCCGGATGCCTTCCACAAGCCGATGACCATGTTTCCGTTCTCGCCCTCGTCGCTGCGCTCGCCCGCCATGCCCGCATTGCCAGTCACGCCGGCCGTGCCCTTCGCCCGTCCCAATGACTCGCTGAGCCTGCTCAATCCCGACGGCCTGTACGACCCGCGGCCCAACGGCTATTCACACGTGGCCCTGGTCGAAGGCCCGGTCCGCATCGTCTATGTCTCGGGGCAGGGCGGCGAGGATGCGGCGGGCTGCCTGCCGCTCGATTTTCCGCGCCAGGTGGCGCGCGCCATGCAGAACCTGCGCATTGCGCTGCAGGCGGCCGGTGCCGACGTCGGCGACGTGGCCAAGCTCACGGTGCTGGTGGTGGACCATTCGCACGACCGCCTGCGCACTTTCGGCGCGGCGCTGCGCGAGATGTGGGGCGAGCGGCCGACGCCGGCCTGCACGCTGATCCCGGTGCCGCGGCTGGCGCTGGACAACATGCTGTTCGAGATCGAAGCGACAGCGGTGTTGCCGGCCTGAGCCGCGGCAGTTCGGGAATTGAAGTCCGGACTCAGCGGGCCGCGGCGCTGAAGGTCTTGTTGACGATCTTCCAGACGCCATCGATTTCGAGCAGCGTCATGTAGTCGGTGAAGGTCACGCCCGGGTATTCCAGCACCACCTTGGCCACGCCGGCATTGCCGACCACGTCGAACTGCGTGATGAAGCGCTTGCGTTGCGCCTCATCCGCGGCCGGATGGCCGGGGCAGCGCGCCGTGGCGAATTCCTCGACCGTCAGCGAATGCAGCTTGCCGTCGCGGAACGAGACGATGCGCGCGTCGGCGGCGAAGGCCTGGTACATGAACTCGGCCTTGCCGGTGATATGGCCCTGCAGGTAGTCCTCGATCGGCGCGAGCGCGGCCACGTGGCGGGACGTCAGGCCGGTTTCCGAAAACGTCATGATCTCCTCCAAAACTGGGACGGCAAGGGCTTGGCCATGCCGCAACGTTGAAAGCGCTGATTGTATTCCAGTTTTGTATGCAAAGCGTGCTAACAGCGACGCTCACACCGATGTGGCGATGTGTTCACGCAGCCAGCGGTGCGCCGGATCGCGGTGCACGCGCTCGGGCCACAGCATCGACATCTCGTAGCCCGGCACCTCGACCGGCGGTGCCACCGCGCGCAGTGCCGGAGCGCCGCGCACCAGCCGCTCGGGCAGCATCGCCACCAGGTCGGTGCTAGCCAGTGCCGCCGTGACAAACAGGAAGTGCGGCACCGACAGCACTACCCGCCGCTGCATCCCGGCCCGGCCCAGTGCCTCGTCGGTGACGCCGTGGAAGCCGCCGCCGTCCGGAGACACCATCACATGCTCGAGCGCGCAAAACTGCGCCAGCGTGGGCCGCCGCTTCAGCCGCGGATGGCCGGCGCGGCCCGCCAGCACATAACGCTCGGTGAACAGCGCGCGCCGGTGCAGCGCCGGCGGCGAGCCGTCGGTGGTGTGGAAGGCCAAGTCCAGTTCGGCGCGCTCGGCCTGCCGGGCGATGCGCGTCGGCACCATTTCGACCACGGCCAGCCGCGCGCCAGGCGCGGCCTTGCGCAGCCCCTGCAGCGCGGGCAGCACGATGGTCGATTCGCCATAGTCGGTCGCGGCCACGCGCCAGGTATGGGCCGACGTGGCTGGATCGAACGGGGTGTCGGCGGAAACCGCCTGCGCCAGTGCCGCCAGCGCTTCGCGCAACGGCTCGCGCAGCGCTTCGGCCCTGGCGGTGGGCCGCATGCCGCGCGGCCCGGGCAGCAGCAGCGGGTCGCCGAAGTGGTCGCGCAGCCGGGCCAGGTGGACGCTGACCGAGGGCTGCGACAAATGCAGCCGCTCGGCCGCGCGGGTCACGTTGTGCTCGGACAGCAGCACGTCGAGCGTCAACAGCAGGTTCAGGTCGAGCCGCCTGAGGCTGGCCGCGGAATTATTCATGACAATACCTGGAATATCGGATATTCATTTCTAATATACCGGACCGCGGCCTATGCTGGCTTCACCAACACTTGTGAAGCCACCGACATGAAAGTACTGCTGGTCTATGCCCACCCCGAACCGCGCTCGCTCAACGGTGCCATCCGCGACTTTGCCGTGCAGCGTTTGCGCGATGCCGGCCACGAAGTCCAGGTCTCGGACCTGTATGCGATGCAATGGAAGCCGCAGCTAGATGCCTCGGATGCGAAGGTTCCCAAGGCCGACGCGCCGTTCCACCCCTCGCTGGATTCGAAGCATGCCTTCGACAACGGGCTGCAGAGCGATGACATCGCGCGCGAGCAGGACAAGCTGCGCTGGGCCGACGCCGTGATCCTGCAGTTCCCGTTGTGGTGGTTCTCGATGCCGGCCATCCTGAAGGGCTGGGTCGAGCGCGTCTATGCCTATGGCTTTGCCTACGGCGTCGGCGAGCACTCGGACCAGCGCTGGGGCGACCGCTATGGCGAAGGCACGCTTGCCGGCAAGCGCGCGATGCTGATCGTCACCGCCGGCGGCTGGGAGTCGCACTACAGCACGCGCGGCATCAATGGCCCGATCGACGACATCTTGTTCCCGATCCACCACGGCATCCTGTACTACCCTGGGTTTGACGTGCTGCCGCCATACCTGGTGTATCGGACCGGCAAGGTTGATGCGGCGCGCTTTGCGCGGATTCGCGAGGAGCTGGGCGAGCGGCTGGATGCGCTGGGGACGACCGCACCGATTCCGTTCCGACGGCAGAACGGCGGGGACTACCTGATCCCGCAACTCACGCTGCGCGAGGAAGTGGCGCCGCAAGCCGTGGGCTTCGCGGCGCATATGGAGGACGTACGGCCTTGAGGGCGTGCGGAGGAGCCTACTCCGCGCGAATATCCGCCCGCGCCGCCACCGCCCGCATCTCCGGCAGCTCCTTCTCCACCCGCGCCTTCACCGCCGCCCCATTGCCATAAGCCGGCGTCAACGCCAGCTCGACCATGCGCGCCTTGGTGGCCGGCGCGTTGGCGACGTCGGCCAGCGCCTTTTCCAGCTTCTGCTGCACCGGCGCGGGCAGGCCCGCGGGTGCCATCAGCGCGAACCAGGTACCCATCTGGAAGCCGGGATAGCCGCTTTCGGCGACGGTCGGCACTTGCGGCAAGGCCGGCAGGCGTTGCGGCGACAGCACCGCCAGCGGCCGGATCTTGCCGCCCTTGATCAGCGGCAGGGTGGCCACCACGGTATCGACGGCGACCGGTACCTGCCCGCCCGCGAGCGCGGTCAGGCTGGGGGCACTGCCGTTGAACGGCACGTGCACCATGCGGATGCCGGTGGCGGCCTTGAGCATCTCCGCGCCGAAATGCACCGACGAGCCGGCGCCGAACGAGCCATAGGAGAACTTGTCCGGGTTGGCCTTGGCCTGTGTCACCAGGTCCTTGAGCGACGTGATCGACGTGTCGGGGTTGGCCACCAGCACCAGGCTCATGTCGGCGATCAGGCCGAGCGGGGTGAAGCTCTTGATCGGGTCGTACCCCAGCTGCTGGCGGATCGCGGGGTTCAGCGTCAGCGTGGTGCTGGCCGCCAGCAGCAGCGTGTAGCCGTCGGGCGCGGCCTTGGCCACCTGGGTGGCGCCGATCACGGTGCTGGCGCCGGGCTTGTTCTCGACCACCACCGGCTGGCCGAGTCTTTCGCCGAGGCCGACCGCCAGCAGGCGGCCGAGCACGTCGGTGGCGCCGCCTGCAGCGAACGGCACCACCAGCCGCAGCGGGCGCTCCGGCCACGTTTGCGCGTGGGCGGCGGGCGCGGCGGACAGCGTCGCCAGGGCGGTGGCGCAGGCGAGAAACAGCTTCGGGGGCAATGCAGTCATCGTGGCACTCCAGCGGCAGTTATGGGAATGGGAGGCAAGCGGAATCGATGGGCAGCGGGGCTCAGCCCAGCCAGGGGCTGCGCACGCGCGAGAAGCCGCCGGCCTGGTCGTAGGCATGGCCCAGTTGCAGCACCGCGGCGTCGGCCTGCGCCGGGCCGATGATCTGGATACCGGCGGGCAGCCCCTGCGGGCCGAAGCCGGCGGGCGCGGCCAGCGCCGGCAGCCCGGCCATGGTGGCCGGCACCACCGCCTGCATCCAGCGGTGGTAGGTGTCCATGTCGCGGCCGTCGATGGCATGCGGCCAGTCCCAGCCGGCATCGAACGGGAACACTTGCGCGGCCGGCAGCACCAGGTAGTCGAAGCGCTCGAACAGCGCGCGCAGCGCCTGGTACCACGCGCTGCGTTCGGCCATGGCCTCATACAAGCGCGTGCCGGGCAGCGCCAGGCCGCGCTCGATCTCCCAGACCGCCTCGGGCTTGAGCAGCGCGCGCTTGGCGGGGTCGTGGTACAGCGCCGCGTTGGCGCCGGCCACCGAGAAGCTGCGCAGATCGATCCAGGCGCGCCACAGGCGTTCCAGGTCAAAGTCCGGCAGCGCCACGTCGATGGTGCAGCCGAGCGTACGCAGGTGCGCCAGCGCCTGCACGCAGGTGTCGAGCAGGCCCGCTTCGGTGGGCAGGTGCCCGCCCAGGTCGCCGAGCCAGCCGATGCGCACGCCGGTCCAGTCGCGTTCGGGCGGCAGCGCAAAGGTGCCGGGCGCCTCGTTGCGGCGCGTCAGCGGCAGCCGTGCATCGAAGCCGGCCTGCACCGACAGCAGCAGGGCCAGGTCCGGCACGTTGCGCGCCATCGGCCCGGCCACGCTGAACTGCTGGAAGAACACTTCGTCGCCCGGGCCGTGCGGCACGCAGCCGACCGAGGTGCGCAGCCCGTACACATGGTTGAACGCCGCAGGCGTGCGCAGCGACCCCATCATGTCCGAGCCGTCGGCCACCGGCAGCATGTGCAGCGCCACCGCCACCGCGGCGCCGCCGCTGCTGCCGCCGGCGGAGCGGGTGGGGTCGAAGGCATTGCGGGTGGTGCCATAGACCGGGTTATAGGTATGGCCGCCGAGGCCGAATTCCGGCGAATTGGTGCGTCCGATGAAGAGCGCGCCGCCGGCGCGCATGCGCTCGAAGATCACGGCATCGGCGTCGCTGACCTGGCCGGCGAAGATCGGCGAGCCCTTGGTGGTGACCATGCCGGCGGCCGGGCTGATGTCCTTGGGCGCCTGCGGGAACCCGTGCAGCGGGCCGCGGCTGGCGCCGCGCGCCAGTTCCTCGTCCAGTCCTTGCGCCTGCCTGCGCAACGTGTCGCGGTCCACCGCGGCGACGATGGCGTTGACGCGCGGGTTGTGGCGGTCGATCTGGCCGAGGTAGGCATCGAGCACTTCCACGCAGGAGACGTCGCGCGCATGGATGGCGCGCGACAGCGCGACGGCATCGAGGTCGGTGATCGGGTTGGTGGAGGTAGCGGGGGTCTGGGCAGTCGCCATGGCGCGAGGTCTCCGGTGATGTGTGGGAAAAGCATACGGGCGACCCGTGCTTTCCCGCAATCGACGTTTTTTTCAAATATCCTTGCGTAAAACGCAAACCGGCCGGAGCCCGCCCCCCATGTTGTCGCATCGCCTGCAGGACACCTCGCTGCGCTATTTCCTGGAAGTGGTCCGCAGCGGCTCGCTGACCGAGGCGGCGCAACGGCTCAATGTCACCGTGTCGGCGGTGAGCCGGCAGGTCGCCGCGCTCGAGGCCCTGCTCGGCGTGCCGTTGTTCGACCGCCGCCCGCGCGGCATGGTGGCCAGCGCCGCCGGCGAGCTGCTCGCCGCCCATGCACTGCGCGGCGCGCTGGAAGCCGACCGCGTGGTGTCCGAGATCGCCGCGCTGCAGGGCCTGCGCCGCGGCAGGGTGCGCGTGGCCAGTTCCGCCGGCTTTGCGATCGAGTTCCTGCCGCGCATCATCGTCGAGTTCCGCCAGCGCTATCCGGGCCTGCAGTTCCACGTGCGCGTGGCGCCGCCGGCGGATGTGACCGGCATCGTGCTGCATGGCGACGCGGATATCGGCATCACCTACAGCCGCGCCGCCGAGCAGGGCATCCGCATCGCCCACCGGCAGGCGGCGCCGGTGATCGCCATCATGCGTCCGGACCATCCGCTGGCGCGCTTTCGCAGCGTCACGCTGGCGCAGATGCAGCCGTACCCGCTGGCGCTGCCCGAGGGCGACAACACGGTGCGCCAGCTGTTCGACCTGGCCTGCGGCGAGCGCGGCATGGTGTTCGAGCCGGTGCTGGTGACCAACCACTTCGAGACCCTGACCAGCTTCGTGCTGCACGGCGGCGGCCTGTCGATCTCGGGCAGCGTGACCGTGGGCGACCGCTTGCGCCGCGGCGAGCTGCATGCCGCGACCATCCGCGAACGCGGCATGCGCAGCCGTGCGATCGAACTGCAGACGCTGGCGGGCCGCACGCTGCCGGAGGGCGTGCGCGCCTTTCTGGGCTTTATCCGCGACAGGCTGGTGGCGGAGGCCGCGGGCTAGCCCGCGCGCTTGCGCCGCGCCGCCGGGCCCAGCACCACCCACGCCGGCGCATGGTCACTGGGGTGGTCTTCGCCGCGCACCCAGCGGTCGACGCCGGCGTCGCGCAGCCGCGGCGCCAGCTCGGCGCTCAGCAGCAGGTGGTCGATGCGCAGGCCGGAGTTGGTCTGCCAGTGCCGGCGGAAGTAATCCCAGAAGGTATAGATGGGCGCATCGGGATGGTGCTGGCGCAGCGCATCGGTCCAGCCCTGCGCCAGCAAGCGCGCATAGGCCTCGCGGCTTTCCGGCTGCAGCAGGGCATCCTTGCGCCACGAGCGCGGGTTGTAGATGTCCTGGTCGGTCGGCACCACGTTGTAGTCACCGGCCAGCACCACCGGGTGACCGCTGTCGAACAATTCCTGCGCATGCGCGATCAGCCGTTCGAACCAGGCCAGCTTGTAGTCGAACTTCGGTCCCGGCTGCGGATTGCCGTTCGGCAGGTAGAGGCAGCCGATCAGCATGCCGGAGACCGCCGCCTCCAGGTAGCGGCTGTGGCTGTCGTCAGGATCGCCGGGCAGTCCGCGCCGCACTTCGACCGGCTCCGCGCCGCGCGCCAGAATGGCGACGCCGTTCCAGGACTTCTGCCCATGCCAGATCGCGCCATAGCCGGCGTCGCGGATTTCGCGCGCCGGGAAGCTCTCGTCGGCGGTCTTCAGTTCCTGCAGGCAGACGATGTCCGGCGCTTCGCGCGCGAGCCAGTGGCACAGCGCACCCACGCGGCTGCGGATGCCGTTGATGTTGAAGGTTGCGATCTTCAGCCTGGACGCGGACATGCGGTGCGGGCGGTGTGGGCGGTGGCGGTATCCACAAAAAAGCCGGCGGAAGATTTCCGCCGGCTGCTGGCCATTATGCGCGCCAGGTGCTGCCCGTCGTGGTGCTGGTGGTGCTGCCGCCGGTGGTGGCGGTAGCGCTGCCCGAGCCAGGCGAGCTGCCCGAGCTGCTGGTGCTGCCTGTGCTGCCCGCGCTGCGGGCAACGCCGGACGACTCGCCGTGGCGCTCGCTGTCGCGGCGCACGCGGATGTCGTTGTTGACTTCCTTGACGCCGTAGGTGCCGTCAGCCATGTCCTCGATGTAGTACTTCTGGCCGCGGTCACGCACGGTACCGGTCAGCGAGACCACGCCTTCGTTGACATCGACGCTGACATCGCTGACGTCGACGCCGCGCGCGTAGCTGAGCCGCTCGCAGATCTGGTCGCGGATGCGCTCGTCGCTGCGCTGGTAGCCGCGCGGGCCGGCGCGCTGTTCGCGCTCGTCGGGCGTGCCGAACCAGTCGCCCACCACTTCGCCGATACGGCGGCCCAGGTTGTAGAGCATGCCGTGCTCGCGGTTGTCGTCGCGATCGTCGTCGCGGTCTTCATCGGTCTCCCAGCCACGCCGCTGTGCGTGCTGGCGGTAGCCCGGACTGTGGCTTTGCACCGTGTAGCGGTGTTCTTCCTCTTCGTCGTCCGGGTCGGTCCAGTAGCGGCGGTCGCTGCGCAGATCGCTGAAGTAGCGCTCGCGGCCCTCGTCGCGGGACGATCCGCGGCCCTCATAGCGCTCGCGCGACTGATAACGCTCGCGCGGCTCGCGGGCGCGTTCGGTGCTCTGGCGCCATTGCTGTTCCGCGTATTCGTCGTCGCGCTCCCAGGCCTGCGGGTCGCGCCACTCGCCGGCACGTTCCCATCCGTAGCCGCCGTTCAGGCCATAGCGCAGGTCGCTGCCGTAGCGCCCCTCGCGAGGATAGTCGGGGTAGCGGCTGGCGCCGTACTGCTCGTTGAATTCCCGGCCCGGGCGGGCAGGGCCGCCGTAGCTGGTCTGGCCCGGGGTCATTTGCTGGCGTCGGCGCTGCGCTTGCCAGCGGTCGCGTTCCGATTCCGGCTGCCAGTCATCGTCGTCCCATGCCTGGCGGCGCTCGCGCTGGTCGCGCGCTTCACGCTCATCGTAGTAGTAGCCCATGCTGATTTCCTGACAAGGTAACGCCATGTGCGGAATGCGGCGCAAAGGCACGCCGTTCAACCGCTGGCGGGTATCAAGCAAGGGGCAAGATTCATACCGTGCGGCCGATGGCCTTGCGGCCCCGGCTGGCCGGGACCCGGGTGACGGGAGTCCGTGCAACGGTTTCAGAGCGTGTAAGGGATGCAGTCCGCAGCTGCACGATGTGGCGCTGGCTGCGCAGGGCGCCAAGCCGGCGTGCGGCGCGGGCGGCTTGAGGCGGCCAGCCCCCGGCGCCCGTCCCGCGCCTGCAGCTTACTTCTTGCTGGTCTTGGTCGATTTTGCCTTGGTGCTCGGGGCGGCCTTCGTCGGGGCGGCCGTGGTCGCCGGCGCCGCCTCGATCTTCGACTTGGCGAAGGCGAAGTAGCATTCCTTGTTGCTGCTGTTGTACGACTCGGCATCGCTGGTCGCCAGCACGCCGGTCACGTTGATCTTGTCCCCGGTCTGCAGGTTGCTGATCTTCTTCTGGTTGACCAGCATCGCATCGCGCATCAGCGCCTTGCCGGTGCACTGCGGATTGACCGAATCCTTGAAGTAGACCGCGATGGTGTCGTCCGTGATGCTCAGGCCGTCAACCTTGGTGATGCGCGAGACCGTGCCCGACACCAGGATGGCCTGCGCGTCCCACTTCTTCTTCGCCGTGATTTCGTTCTTCTTCCAGTCCGTCCAGATGTCGCCCAGCGAAGCCGGCTTGGGGTCGGCCAGCATGCGGAAGTCGCCGCTGAGCACGTCGCCGGTGCCGTCGAGCACGCCGCTGATGGAGGACATCGCGCCATCCATCGATTCACAACCGGCCAGCATCCCGGCCAGGACCAGCCCTGCCATCAGTTTTCCCGTCTGCATTTTGCTTCTTCTCCAGGTCCGCCAGCTCTATCGGCTGACGCCGGGGCATTGTATGCGTACATCTTGCAAAATCCAACAGAACTGCCAAAAGCGCCGCAACGGTCGAGAAAATCAGGCTGGCATCCCCCGAACGGGTCTGGAGCGCTATGGTGCGAACGGCAGCGCCAGCAATTCGTTGCGCAGCGCCGCGTTGGCGCGTTCGCGCCCGGACTCGACCGGTTCGGCCGGCCACGGCGAGGGGTTGGCCACGCCGCCGTGCTCGCCGTCGAAGGCGGAATGTTCGCGGCCCCAGGCCAGCGAGCAGTCGCCCTGGCGGCCTTGCAGCAGCGCCGCGCGCGGCTTGCCGCCAGTAGCGGGGCTGAACTGTACCGCCGGCTGAGCCAGCGGGGCCGCCAGCGCCTCGATGTAGACGGTCTTGGGCAGGGACGCCCAGTAGCGGGTATCGGCCTCGGCATTGGCCGCGCTGGAGAGCGCCCCGGCGGCGAGGCTGAGCAGCGAGCCGGCCGCGCCAGCGGCACCGAACCCCTGGGCCAGGCCGGCGTTGCCGCTGTTCGCGCCCGACAACGCCGCCTGCACCAGGCCAGCCGACAGCGCCCCGGTGGTGTCCGCGAGCGTGGCCGTGCTTTCCTTGAACACCGCCTTGCCGTCCAGGATGCCCTGGATTGGCCGCCCACCACGGGTCAGCGCGACCCGGTCCAGGCTGGCGGCGGTGCCCGCGGCCAGCGGCTTCACCTGCGCGCCGTAGCCGATCCTTGGCGCGCCCGGGGCCGCGCCTTGCGGCAGGAAGCCGAGCAGGCTCCTGGTCTCGCCGAGCGTGACCTTCTCCGGCCCGAGGCCGGCCTCGAACAGGCTCAGGTGCCGCGGCAGCGCGCCACGGGTTTGCGCGTAGAACGGCTCGGCCGCACCGGCCGCACGGGCTGCCAGTTCGGCCGCGCGCGCGGGGTCGCCGGCGCATTGCGAGGCCCATGCCGCCAGCCATGCCATCAGCGCAAAGCTGCCGTGGCCGCCGTCAGGCTGTTCGTATTGCCCGAAGGCGTTCTGGATATCGGCCTGCAGGAAGGCGGCGCGGGCGTTCTGGTAGTCGCCGGCGTGCGCGTAGAGCAGGCCGCGGTAGTAGAACGTCATGGCGCGTTCGTACGGCTCGCCCTTCCAGTCCTTGACGCTCTCGGCGGACCACAGCGAGCGCGCCTGCCGGGCATGGGGGTCGTCGGCATAGACGCGCAGGATGCGTGCCGCGGCCATGTCGAAGGCGCGCTCGGCCAGGCGCGGCCGGCCGGCCTCGATCGCGGCCAGGCCGAGCAGGTCGAGGTTGAGCACCGCATTCCATTCGCCCTCCATGTACAGCGTATGCAGGATGCGCTGGAGCTCGGCGGGCTTGTCGGCGACAAAGCGGTCCGCCTCGGCCGCGAGGCGCTTCCCGTCGCTGCCGAACCAGGCCGCCGCGCCGGACAGTGGCGCGGCCAGCGCCAGCGCCAACAGCGCCGCGCCGGCGCGCCGCCATGCCGCGGCCGTGTCGCGAAACCGCACCGGTGCTCCTTACTGCTGCCGCGCCAGCGGCGCCGCGGTTTCGCGCAGGTCGGCCAGTTCCGCTTCGTCCGGCAACTGGTAGCGCACGTGCATGGTGAAGCCGACGGCCTGGCCGGGCTCCAGCACCAGCCGCTGGAAGCTGAACTTCTGCACCTGGTCCAGGCGTTCATGCCGCATCGGCACCGCTTCGTCGGAGCGCGAATAGTTGTCCATGGCGAGCGTCACCAGCGACAGGAACGGCAGTCCGCCCAGCACGCCCTTGACCATGGTCTGGTCGGTGTACTTGTTGGCGCTGCCGAGCTTCACCAGGTCCAGCTCGGCGGGCAGCAGGTCATAGACCGTCAGGTCGCCGCGGAAGGCCTTGTCGCCGCGGTTGAAGGCGAGGAAGTGGATGGTGCGGTTGAACTCGTCCGGGTCCTTGCTGTGCAGGTCCAGCAGGATCTCGCGGCGGATGAAGTCGCCGCGGTGCAGTTCGCCCTTGATGAATTCGATGCGCGGCGCGTCCTTGCGGTTGACCGTGAGCTGCTGCCGCCTGACCTCGGCCTGCGTCACCATGCCGTCTTCATACAGGGTGTAGACCAGCGGGGTCGACGCCACCACGACCTTGTTGCTGCCCGGCGAAACGGCGACGGTATCGCCGACGTTCAGGCCCGCCAAGTCAGCCTTGCCGGCCACGTCGGCGCGCACCACGGGCGCGCTGTCGCCGCCGGTGCGGATGGATTTCAGCGCCATCGGCGGCGCGGCGCAGCCGGCGGCAAGAAGGGCGGCAAGCAAGGCGGCCAGCGGCGTGGCGAGCGAAGCAAAGCGTGGCATGAAGTGGGCAACGGTCATGGCTGGGGCATGAAAAGGCGTTAGAGGATGTCTGTGCGGCTGGCCAGGGGGCGGCCAGGGGCGGTCATGGCCGCGCGGGCCCGGACAGCACCGGATAGTGCTGTCCCGGCCGGTAGGGCTGCTGCGCGCGCTGGGCGTCCAGGATTTCCAGCGCGGCCGGCACCGAACCGGCCATGACGGCATGCTCGGCGTAGTCGGCCTGCGTGCGGGGCGGCAGCACCAGCGCGCGCCAGGCGCTGGGCGGCTCGGTCGCGGCACCCGGCTGCGTCGCGCGAAAGCGCGTGCGCACCAGCAGCGCGACGTCGAATTCGGTGCAGTTGTGCAGGCCGGCGTGGACCGCGCCCGGTCCACTGGCGCTGGGCGCGGCGCCGGCTTCCGGCACCGCCACCATGGCGGCGAGTTCCGGCGACAGGAACGAGACCGGCAGGGCCGGGCGCGCGCGCTGCTGCTGCCACGGCGTGCAGCCGGTATGCGCGGGCGGCGTGACAGCGCAGCCGGCCAGCAGCGATGCCGCGGCGAGCGCGCCGCAGCGGCTAGCGATAGACCACATCGTCGGCCGCGGCGCGCTGGAATGCATAGATGTTGCTCCAGACCAGTTCGCCGGTTTCCACCTCGACCAGCTCGAACGAGATCTGCATATAGCGCTGCACCATGCCGGTGGCGGCGCTGCGGCTGTCAAGCGAACCGATCCGGCCCGACAGGCTGTAGTCGGCGCCCAGGCGCGCGCGGGCCAGGCCCAGCGTGCCGGCGTCGGTGGCGCCGCTGCGCTTGGCCTGGCGTTCGCGCTCGACCAGCGCGGTCTGCGTGCTGACAAACTGGATGCGCGCCTGCGCGGCGCGGTTCAGGCTGACGCGCAGACGGTCCACGATCAGCTGGCGGTCCAGCGGCTGGGCGCTGTCGTTGACGAAGTTGGCGCCGTCCAGCGCAATGCGCGGGCGCTTGCCGTCGCGGCCGGGCGCGAAGCGCGGCTGCGCCAGGATGTCGCGCATCATCTGGTCGGCCATGGCGACGATATCGTGGCCCTCCAGGCCCACGCCGGACACCGCGCCCTTGCGGCCGGTGTCCAGTTCCATGGCGGACACGCCGGCGGCGTTCGGCGCGGTGGCAAGGCATCCCGCCAGCAGCGCCACCAGCCCGCATGCCGCCATCCCGCCAGCCAGCCGCAGCGCGGCCGTTGGCGGGATGGCGCGCGCGGCTTTCCCCTCTGCTTCCCCGATTTCCCGTGCGGCCGGTGTGCCGGCTGTCTTGTCTGTCACGGTCATGCTCCCCGTATTCCCGTCATGGCGTTGTTGCCCGCGCTGCCGGCCGTCATCCGGACGGGCGGGGCTGTTTTGCCGCGATCATAGGAGCGGGCCCGGCCCGCCGCCTCCCCTGAATATGGGATGGGCAAGACCGTGCGGCCGTGCGATGGGTACGGGCGGCGGCGTTTACCCTGAACGGATCCGCCGGGCCGTCCGCGTGCGGGCGGGATATGTCAGAATCCGCCGTCGTGCCGGCGCAACCTGCCCCGCCAGCGCACCGCGCGGCAACACAGGGGGCAGGGGCTCGCATCGCGGCGTGGCTCGGGAAAACAGGCATGGCAAGCACAACAAGAGTCCTCATCGTCGAAGACGACCCCCTGGCGCTGCGCCGGCTGGTGCAGGCCGTCGACCTGCATGCGGCGGATGCCGCGGTGGCGGGCTGCGCCTCGACCGTGGCGGAGGCGCTGGCGTGGCTGGCGCGGCACCAGCCCGACGTGCTGCTGTGCGACCTTGGCCTGCCCGACGGCAGCGGCATCGACGTGATCCGCAACGCGCGCGAGCGCTATCCCGCCTGCGAATGCATGGTCGTGACGGTGTTCGGCGACGACCAGCATGTGCTGGCCAGCATCGAGGCCGGCGCCATCGGCTACCTGCTCAAGGATGAAACCACCGACCGCATCGCCGCCTCGATCGGCGAACTGCGTGCGGGCGGCTCGCCGATGAGCCCGCTGATCGCGCGCCAGGTGGTGAACCGGCTGCGCGGCGCGCCGCCGGGGGCGGCGGCGCGCGATGCGGGCGCTGGCGCGGGTTCCGGCCCGGCTTCCGGCGCGGTAACGCTGTCGGTGCGCGAGAACGAGATCCTGGACCTGATCTCGCGCGGCTATACCTACGCCGAAACCGCCCGCTACCTGGGGCTGAGCGTGCATACCGTGCAATCGCACATCAAGAATATCTACGGCAAGCTGGCGGTGCGCTCGCGTGGCGAGGCCGTGTTCGAGGCGGCCAAGCTCGGCCTGCTCAAGTCCCTGTAAGCGCGCCATGCTGCCCTGGCCGCGTTCTCTGCGCACCGTGCTTGCCGTGCTGCTGGCGTGCGCCAGCCTGCTGCTGCCCGGCATGGCGGCGGCGGACACGATGGCGCTGGCCGCGGCCACGCGCTCGGCCACGCTCGCCGACGGCACCGTGCTGCCGGCGCAACCGCTGACGCTGCCCGACTACTGGGACCGGGTGATGCCGGGCAAGTCCGGCACCGTAGTCTATGAACTGCGCTTCGATCGCAACTGGCCGGCGGCGGCGCCCGGGGGCTTGTTCGTGCCATGGGCCGGCGGCAGCTACGAGGTGCGCCTCAACGGCGTGCTGATCGCCGCCGGCGGACGCCTGGACGCGCCGGCGTCGGCGCTGGCCAAGCGCCCGTATTACGTGGCCGTGCCGCCTGAGCTGGCGAACACGCACGGCAACCAGCTGCGCATCACCGTGGCCGCGCGCGCCTATGCGCGCTCGGGCCTGCTTCCGGTGACGGTGGGTCCGGCCGCCGAGGTGCGCGCGCAGTATGAGCGGGCCTTCCTGCTGCGCGTGGTCGGCCCGCTGATCGCGGCGGTGCTGAGCGTCGTGCTGGGCGGCCTGGCGCTGCTGATCTGGTGGCGCCAGCGCGATCCGCTGTTCGGCCTGTACGGGCTGGCCGAGGTTGCCTGGAGCGTGCGCCTGCTCGACTACTTCGTCGATGACCTCGCCATCCCGGCGGAAGTGCGCGGCTATATCGTCGCCGCCGCGCGCGAAGTGTTCCTGGGCGCCATCGCCAGGTTCTGCCTGCTGGTGATCCGGGTGCCGTGGCGCTGGCTGCATCGCACCCTCAACGCCTACCTGTGGCTGGCGCTGCCGGTGATCGCGCCGCTGGCCGCCATCTCCAGCCATCCGCTGGTGTTTCCGCTGAGCTGGCTGCTCAAGGTCGGCATCATCCTGACCGTGGCGGGTGCGATGGTGTGGGGCGCGTTGCGCCGGCCCAGCCGCGAGGCGACGTTGCTGGCCGTCACCGTGGGCGTGTCGGCGGTGCTGTTCCTGGCGGACTGGATCAAGGTCTGGCTGACCGGCGACTATTACTGGGTCCATTCGATGACCCGCTATGTTTCGGTGCCGTTCAGCGTGGTGATGGCGTGGATGCTGGTGGAACGCTACACCAGCGCGGTGCAGAGCCTGCAGGACGCCAACCAGGTGCTGACCGAGCGCATCGCGCAGCGCGAGGCCCAACTGCGCGCGGCCTTTGCGCGCACGCAGAAGATTGCCGCCGAGGAAACCGCGCTGCGCGAACGCGGCCGCATCCTGCGCGACATGCATGACGGGCTGGGCAGCCAGCTGGTCACGACCTTGTCGATGCTGGAGTCCGGCAAGGCCAGCGGCCCGGAGGTGGCCACGCAGGTGCGGCATGCGCTGGATTCGCTCAAGCTTTCCATCGATGCCATGCAGGACACCGGTGGCGACCTGGCCGCGGTGCTGGGCAACCTGCGTTACCGGCTGGGGCCGCGCATCGCCGATGCCGGGCTGGAGATCCGCTGGGAGGTCGAACGCCTGCCGGCGCTGCCGCATTTCTCCGCGCGCAAGGTGCAGGAGCTGCAATACCTGCTGCTGGAAGGCATCACCAACGTGCTGCAGCACGCGGCGGCGCGCACGCTGACTGTGACCGCCCAGGCGGACGCGCAGGCGATCCGCATCACGCTGGCCGACGACGGCCGCGGCTTCGATGCCGAAGCCACGCGCGGCGGACGCGGGCTGCGCAATATGCAGGTTCGCGCCGCGGCGATCGGCGGCCGCCTGCGGATCCGCTCGGCGCCCGGCGGCACGGCGCTGACGGTGGAGGTGCCGCTGGCGCCGGCGCCGGGCGACGAGGCGGGCACGCCCGGGGCAGGGGTCGCGCCCGCGGCGTAGGGCTGGTTCCGGCTCACTGCGCCGCGCGCTGCGGCAGCAGCCGCACCGCCAGCGCCGACAGCGCCGCGGCGGTGGCCAGCGCGGCCACGCCGGTCCAGCCGAAGCGCGCCAGCACCAGGCTGCCGAGCGCCGCGCCGGCGGCCATGCCGGTGAACATGCAGACGAACAGCACCGCATTGAGGCGGCTGCGCGCGCCCGGGTCGATGCCATAGACGATGGTCTGGTGCGCGACCAGTGCCACCTGCACTCCCAGGTCGAAGCCGATGGCGCTGGCGCCGATCAGCCACAGCTGCGCCTGCGGCGGCACCAGCGGAGTCAGCAGCATGGCGGCAAACGACAGCGCCGCCAGCGCCGCGCCCGCGCGGGTCACCCGTTCCGGGCCGCCGCGGTCGGCCAGGCGGCCGGCCAGCGGCGCACCGAGCGCGCCGGCGGCCCCGGCCAGGCCGAACGCGCCGGCGGCCTCGCTGCCCAGGTGGAAGGGCGCGCCATGCAGCATCACCGCCAGCGTCGACCAGAACGCGCTGAAGCCCACCGCAAGCAGCCCCTGCGCCAGCGCCGCGCGGCGCAGCGCGCCATGCTCCTGCCACAGCGCCGCCAGCGAGGCCAGCAGGGCGCGGTACGGCAGCGTCGTGGCCGGGGTAAAGCGCGGCAGCTGGCGCCGCGCCACCAGCGCGACCGCGGCGATGCTGGCCGCCGCCAGCATGAACATCGTGCGCCAGCCGAAGTGCGCGGCGACGAAGCCGCTGACCACCCGCGACAGCAGGATGCCGAGCAGCAGCCCCGTCATCACCGTGCCGACCACCTTGCCGCGCTGCGCGGCCGGCGCCAGCGCCGCCGCAGCCGGCACGATGTCCTGCGCCAGCGTCGCGGACAGGCCCACCACCAGGCTCGACACCAGCAGCATGCCGATGCCCGGCGCCAGGCCCGCCAGCAGCAGCGCGCCGACCAGCGCCACCGCCTTGGCCACGATGATATGGCGGCGGTCATAGCGGTCGCCCAGCGGCGCCAGCAGCAGGATGCCCAGCGCATAGCCGAGCTGCGTCAGGGTGGGGATGGCACCGGCGGTGGCGTCGCTGGCGTGCAGGTCGGGGGCCATCACGCCGAGCATGGGCTGGCTGTAGTACAGCGAAGCCACCGCCAGGCCGGCGCCGGTGGCAAGCAGCAGGACCAGGCGCGCTGGCACGGCAGGGCTGGCCAGCGTGGCGGCGGGCGAGGTTGCGGGAACAGGGGACATAGCGGGTTTGCGCGGTTCGCAAAGAGGTTGGGATGGCCCGAAGTGTTGTCCACGCGCGCCGAATCTGGTAGACGTGCGGGGTGAACAATGGCTATACGAGACGCGTATGAAAGGCCAGCCAGCCACCAACCCGAGCGCCGCCGCTGCCGCTACCCGCGGCGCGCCCGGCGCCGACCGCATCGACCTGATGCAGACCTTCGTGCGCATCGTCGAGGCCGGCAGCCTGTCGCTGGCCGCCGCGCAGCTGCAGACCACCCAGCCCACCATCAGCCGGCGCCTGCAGACGCTGGAGCGGCTGCTGGGCGTGCGCCTGCTGCAGCGGTCCACGCATGCGATGAAGCTGACCGAGGACGGCGCGCGCTGCTATGAGCGCGCGCGCGAACTGGTGGCCGACTGGGCCCGCTTCGAGGCCGACGTGCGCGGCGTGGGCCACGCCCCCAGCGGCACGCTGCGCGTGGTGGTGCCGCACGCGTTCGGGCAGGAGGTGCTGGTGGGCCCGCTGGCGGACTACCTGCGGCGATATCCGCAGGTCGCGGTGGAATGGCTGCTGCACGACCGCACCCCGGACTTCATCGCCGAAGCGATCGATTGCGCGATCCATGTGGGCGAGGTGCATGAACCCGGGCTGGTGGCCGTGCGCCTGGCGGAAGTGCCGCGCGCGGTCATCGCCGCGCCGTCGCTGTTCGACGGCAAGCCGCTGCCGCGCCGCCCGCAGGACCTGGAAGGCCTGCCCTGGCTGGCGCTGCGCACCTTCTACCGCAACGAGATCGTGCTGCGGAATCTGCAAACCGACGCAAGTCACGGCCTGTCGTTCGCGCCGCGCATGAGCACGGACAGCCTGTACGCACTGCATGCGGCGGCCCGGCTGGGGCTGGGCGTGGCCGTCGGCTCGTCGTGGATCTTTGCCGACGACATCGCCAGCGGCCGGCTGTTGCACCTGCTGCCGCAATGGCAGGCCGATCCGTTGCCGATCTACCTGGTCTATCCGCATGCGCGCTTCTATCCGGCCAGGCTGCGCTTGTTCGCCGACGCGATGCGGCAGGCCATTCCGACCGCCGGCATGGTTGAACGGGCGCGCGTGCCGCGCGAGCGCGGCGCGGGCCGGATGCCACAAGCGCGCCGATAACGCCTATCCTGTATCGGCCACTTCCTCCGCCGCGGGCAACCCCGCGCCCCCACATCATGGTGCCTGCGTGATCCGCCGCGTCTTTCCCAGGTTTCGGACAAGGGGCCGCATGTTCGCGTTTGCCGCCGCCGTCGTGTTGCTTGCCCTGGCGGGCATCGTCGCCTACAACCTGGTCGGCGGCGAGAAGCGCATCGAGCGCCGCCTCGACCGCCTTTACAGCCTGGAAGACCCGCAGTTCGCGCGCGAACTGGGCGTGTTACTGGGGCCGCCGGTGGTCGACGGCAACCGCTACCGCGTGCTCAGGAACGGCGACGAGATCTTCCCGGCGATGCTGGGCGCGATCCGCGCCGCGCAAAAGACCATCAACTTCGAGTCGTATATCTACTGGTCGGGCGATATCGGCCATGAGTTCGCGCAGGCACTGGCCGAGCGCGCCAGGGCCGGCGTCAGCGTCAAGGTGTTGCTGGACGCGGTCGGCAGTTCCAAGATCGACAAGGGCGCGCTCGAACTGATGACCCGTGCCGGCGTCGATGTGCGGCGCTACCATCCGGTGCGCTGGTACACCATCGGCAAGCTCAACAACCGCACCCACCGCAAGGTGCTGGTGGTCGACGGCCGCATCGGCTTTACCGGCGGCGTCGGCATCGCGCCGGAGTGGACCGGCCATGCGCAGGATCCCGGGCACTGGCGCGATACGCATTTCGAGGTGGAGGGCCCGGTGGTCGGCCAGATGCAGTCGGTGTTCCTGGATAACTGGATCAAGGTCAGCGGCGCGGTGCCGCACGGCCCCGACTACTTTCCCGAGCTGCCGCCGGTCGGCAATGGCCGGGCGCAGATGTTCAGCAGTTCGCCGACGGGCGGCAGCGAGAGCATGGCGCTGATGTACCACCTGGCGATCACCGCGGCGGCGCGCACCATCGATTTGTCCGCGGCGTATTTCGTTCCCGACGCGCTCACCGAGAAGGCCCTGCTGGCGGCGCTGGCAAGAGGCGTCAGGGTGCGGGTGATCGTGCCGGGCGAGCATATCGACTCCGAAACCGTGCGCTCCGCCTCGCGCGCACGCTGGGGCGAACTGCTGAAGGCCGGCGCGCTGATCGCCGAGTACGCACCGACCATGTACCACTGCAAGGTACTGATCGTCGACGACCTGCTGGTCTCGGTGGGATCGACCAACTTCGACAACCGCTCGTTCCGCCTCAATGACGAGGCCACGCTCAATATCCTCGACGCGGCGTTTGCCGCGCAGCAGACGCGGATCTTCGAGGAAGACCTGAAGCTGTCGCGGCCGATGACCTATGAGGCGTGGCTCAACCGTCCATGGCAGGAACGATTGCGCGACCGACTGGCTTCGCTGATCGGCGCACAGCTGTGAGCGGGCCGGCAATGACGAAAAGACGGCCCTCCAACAGGGCGCCATGCCCCTGACTGGCGCGCCGTTTGCCCCACTTCAGCGCTTTTGCCGCACCGGATTTGCGCATCGTCAAAAACCCGGACATTTGCGCTTCAGCACCGCCAAACCGGGCCGATAGCAGGGGAAACCAAGCCCCTCTGCGACGATCCATGCCCGCCCTGTTCCTTCCCGCCGAGCGCCTGATGGCGCGCCTGAATATCCGACGCAAGCTGGCATTGATTGCCGTGCTGTTCCTGGTGCCCCTGGTCGGCGCGCTGTCCGTGGCGCTGCGCGACGCGGCGCAAGCGCGCGACACCACCAGCCAGGAAATACGGGGGCTCGGGGTGGTCGGGCACGCGCTCGACTTCATGCGCGAGACCCAGGTCCGGCGTGGCGCCGCGCATGCGGTGCTGTCGGGCAATACCGCTTTCCGCGCCACCTTCGACAAGGCCGACGAAAAGGCGGCGGCCAGCCTTACCGCACTGGTGCGCAGCATCGCGCAGAATCCCGGCTTTGAACTCGCGGCCGGCATGCGCCAGCTGGAGCAGGACTGGCAGCAATTGCGCGGGTCGGGCCTGGACACCACGGCAGGGCCGCTGTTCGAGCGCCACAGCGCGCTGGTGCGGCAGACGCAGGCGTACATCGCCGACGTGGCCGAGCGCTCGCAACTGGCGCTGGACAGCGAGGCCGGCTCGTACTACCTGGTCAGCCTGCTGACGGGACCGATGCCGCAACTTGCCGAACAGAGCGCGCTGGCGCGCGGCCGCGGCGCCGGCATCATCGCGCAGGGGGGCTATGCCGATGCCGCGCAGCAGGCGGCGATCGGGGCCCTGGCCGAACAGATCCGCGCAGGGCTGGACACGATACGGCGCGATATCGCGCGCGTCGGCAAGGCCGCACCTGCTTACCGCTCGCGCATCGATGCCGCGCTGGCACGGCTGGACGCGATGGACCGTTTCCATCGCACGCTGCAGATGCGCATGCTGGGCGCGGCCGGCATCGACATCGAGGCCAGGGCCTATTTCGACGAAGCCACCGCCGCCATTGAAGGCGTGGCGGAAGCCAGCCGCGAATTCGCCGCGATCGCCAGCGGGATGCTGGCACAGCGTGCCGCGGCGCAGGCCCGGCAGATCGCGTGGCTGGCCGGCATTGCGCTGTTGACGGTGGGCGCCGCGTTCTACCTGTTCATCGGCTTCAGCCGCGCCATGCGCACCGACGTGCGCGAGGTCGCCGCGATGGTCGCGCGCATCAATGCCGGCGACCTGACCGCGGGGCTTGCGGTGCGCGGCCGCGACGAGCTCAGTGAAATCAAGCGGCACCTGCTGGCACTGGCGGCTGGCTGGCGCACGCTGATCGGCGACACCAAGGCCGGCGCGCACAACGTGCTGGCCGCGGCGGGCGAGATCGCGCAGGGCAATATCGACCTGTCGCAGCGCACCGAGCAGCAGGCGTCGTCGCTGGAGCAGACCGCGGCCAGCATGGAGCAGCTGACCGCCACCGTGCAGCAGAACGCCGGCAATGCCGCGCAGGCCAGCGCGCTGGCGCGCGAAGCCTCGGCCGCGGCGCGCGCCGGCGGCGACGCGGTCGGCCGCATGCAGCAGACCATGCAGGCGATCGACGCCGACTCGAGGCGCATCGCCGACATCATCGCGGTGATCGACGGCATTGCCTTCC
Organism: Cupriavidus sp. WGlv3; assembly: GCF_023952475.1. Taxonomy (GTDB): domain Bacteria; phylum Pseudomonadota; class Gammaproteobacteria; order Burkholderiales; family Burkholderiaceae; genus Cupriavidus; species Cupriavidus phytorum. The sequence continues at coordinate 431,128 of NZ_JALHRX010000002.1, read as the reverse complement.
AGACCAATATCCTGGCGTTGAATGCGGCGGTGGAAGCGGCGCGCGCCGGCGAGGCCGGCCGCGGCTTCGCGGTGGTGGCCAGCGAAGTGCGCGGGCTGGCGCAGCGCGCCGGCGCCTCGGCCAAGGAGATCCGCATGCTGATCTCGCAATCCGGCGAGCGCGTGGCCACCGGCAATACGCTGGCGCTGGACGTTGCCGCGACCATGGCCGGCACCGTCGCGGCCATCGGCCGGGTCACGGCGATGATGGACGAGATCAGCCAGGCCTCGCGGGAGCAGAGCAGCGGCATCGGCCAGGTCAACCAGGCGGTGGCGCAGATGGACCAGGTCACGCAGCAGAACGCCGCGCTGGTGGAACAGGCCGCGGCCGCGGCGCAGTCATTGCGCGAGCAGGCACTGCAGATGCAACGGGCGGTGGCGGTGTTCCGCACCGGAGTGCCGGCGGACTGATGGCGCGGGGTCAGCGCCGCAGCAACCAGATCACCACGGACACCACCACCGACACCAGGATGCAGGTCGTGATCGGCAGGTAGAAGCTGAAGCCGTCGCGGACGATATGGATGTCGCCGGGCAGGCGGCCAAGGCGGTCGAACGGCAACTTCGACAGCCAGGGCCAGGCGGCACCGGCGGCAAGCAGCGTGGCGCCCAGGATGAGGAGCAGGCGTTGCATTGGGATGGGAGAGCGTGAGGCCAACTTGAGCATTTGACCGCTGGGTTGACGCGTTGATTCCAGCCTGCCGCCCGCGCCAGCTGGCCAGACTCGCCGGATTTTACAGATGCCTGGAATGTAAATTGAAGGCTGGCGCTTTTGATATGAAATTTCCTTATTCAAATCCACGTGTCAGGTGGAAAATTTCACGGCTACATAAATCCGTGGAAGAAAATATCTGCGAACAGGTCTTGTAGCAGATCGAGAGCCGGGGAACACCGAACTGCTGGTGAATCGCGGCGCCGAAGCCCCGGCGCCTTTTGCCGGGTTAACGCCAATTCTTGGCCCCGATGCCCGTTGCCTAAGATGCGTTCAATTAGAGAACGTTAGTTCGCTATTAGAACAATGGCGTAGCGCCAGTCGTGCCTGCTTGCAGGTGGACCGCGCGATTTCCACGGCAGACGGAGACAACAGTGCCTCAATCCCTCCACACCAAAGCTGGCGTCGCGGACGTCCAGGCCCTGATCGACGGACAGCGATTCACTGGCTACCAGTGGCTCATTCTTGTGCTTTGCTTCCTGGTGGTAGCCGTCGACGGCTTCGATACCGCCGCCATCGGCTATATCGCACCGGCGCTGGTGCAGGAGTGGGGGATCGAGAAATCGGCCCTCGGGCCCGTCATGAGCGCGGCGCTGTTCGGCCTCGCCTTCGGCGCGATCTTTGCCGGCCCGCTGGCCGACCGCATCGGCCGCAAGAAGGTGCTGGTGTTGTCGGTGTTCTTCTTTGGCGCCTGCAGCCTGGCCACGGCCTTCGCGCCCACGCTGGGCTGGCTGACGGTGCTGCGCTTCCTGACCGGCCTGGGTCTGGGCGCTGCCATGCCCAACGCCGTGACCCTTACCGCCGAGTTCGCGCCGCAACGCCGCCGCGCGGTGCTGGTCAACACCATGTTCTGCGGCTTTCCGCTCGGCTCCGCCGCCGGCGGCTTTGTCGCCGCCGCGATGATCCCGCACTTCGGCTGGCACAGCGTGCTGCTGCTCGGCGGCATCGTGCCGCTTGCGCTCGCGCTGCTGCTGGTGGTGCTGCTGCCCGAGTCGGTGCGCTACATGGTGGTGCGCAACTATCCGGCCGAGCAGATCCGCCGGTTGCTGCGGCGCGTGACCGGCGCGGACGTGGGCGCAGCCAATACCTTCATCATCGGCGAACCGGCGCCCGCGGGCCGCTCCGGCGTCGGCACCGTGCTGGCGCCCGGCTATCGCCTCGGTTCGGCGATGTTGTGGTGCACCTACTTCATGGGCCTGGTCATCTTCTACCTGCTGACGAGCTGGATGCCCACGCTGATGAAGGACGCCGGCTTCTCGATCCAGCACGCGTCATTCCTGACGGCGCTGTTCCCGCTTGGCGGCGGCATCGGCACCATCGCGGCCGGCTGGTTCATGGACCGCTTCAATCCGAACAAGGTGATCGCCATCACCTACGCCGCTACTGGGGTGCTGATCTACGCGGTGGGCCAGGGCACCGGCAGCCAGGTGCTGCTTGGCGTGCTGATCTTCCTCGCCGGCACCGCGATGAACGGCGCGCAGTCGTCGATGCCTTCGCTGGCGGCGGCGTTCTACCCGACGCAGGGCCGGGCCACCGGGGTGGCGTGGATGCTTGGCATCGGCCGCTTCGGCGGCATCACCGGGGCGTTGCTGGGTGCCGAACTGCTGCGCCTGCAGCTCGGCTTCGACACCATCTTTACGTTGCTCGCCGTGCCGGCATTCCTGGCCGCCGGTGCGCTCGTGGTCAAGCATCTCGGCGGCGGCCGTGCGCCGGGTGCCGACGCTGCCGGCAGCGCAGGCGTGGCCGTTCACTGAGGCCTTACTGACCCCTCATTGAGCCTTCACTGAGCGGCAAGCGGCCTGGCCGCGGCGCGGATGCAGTCGGCCAGCGCTTCGGCCATCGGGCTGAGCGTGCGGTCGCCGTGCCGCAGCAGCCCGATCGGTTCCTCGGTGCCCTGCGTGTCGAGTGGCAGCAGGACCAGCTCGTCCTCGGCCACCGCGCGCTGCACGGCGGACAGCGGCGCCGCCCACACGCAATCGCTGTGGCGGGCCAGCAGCCGTCCGAGGTAGGCATCCGACGTTTCCACGCATCCGCCCGGCAGCGGCAGGCCATGGCGGGCGAGCAGGCTTTCGGTGTTGTGGCGGGGGATCGAGCCCGCGGCGGGGATCACCAGCGGCCATGCCAGCACGTCAAGCAAGGTCGGCCGCGATACGGCGGCAAGAGGGTGTGCGGGACGCACCGCTAGCGCCAGCGAGTCCGGGCCCAGCGATTCGAACCACAGGCTTTCCATGGCCACCGGGTCATCCATCCGGCCAATGACCAGATCCAGCACGTCGGCCTTGAGCTGGTCGATCAGGCCGCGGTTCATGCCGGTCTGCACGGCCAGCCCGACCTCCGGGTGCGCGGCACGAAAGCGCAGCAAGGCATCGGTCAGCACCGCCGGCACAATGCTGGGCAGTGCGCCCAGCCGGATGCGCTCCCGGGGCTGCGCCTGCTCGCCGGCCATGCTGTCGGCCGCCGCGTCGATATCCGCAAGAATGCGCAGCGCGTGGCGCAGGAAGCGCGTGCCGGCCGTGGTCAGTTCCGTGCCCGCGCGCTGCCGCACCAGCAGGCGTGTGCCGGTCAGCTCCTCCAGCTCGCTCAGGGTCTTGGACACGGCTGGCTGCGTCAGCCCCAGACGGTCGGCGGCGCGGCCCAGGTGCTGGGTCTGCGACACCGCCACGAAGCAGTAGAGGTGTCGCAGCCGCACGCGGTTGCGGAAGATTTCGAGCGGGGGCCGGGCGGTGGGTTTCATGTCTGAAAGTTATCGTAATTCTCATAAAACTTAATTTACATGACTTTATGTGTTGCCTAAAGTCGTGCCATTCCAACGACAAGGAGACTGCGCCATGACCCGCCTTGCCCAATATCGCCGTCCCTACTGGGACACGCAGCCCGAATACCGCTTCGATCCCTATGCTTCCACGGAGAAGCGCGCGCCCGGCCAGCCGCTGATTGCGCTGCCGCAGTCGTTGTCCGAAGTGACCGGTCCCGCCTTCGGCGCCGAGTTCGTCCGTGAGGGGGACAACGATCTCACCATCGGCCACGGCGGCGAGCCCATCGGCGAGCGCATCCTCGTGACCGGCCGCGTGCTGGACGAAAATGGCCGGCCAGTGCCGAACGCGCTGATCGAGGTGTGGCAGGCCAACGCCGCCGGCCGCTACGTGCACAAGCGCGATCAGCATGACGCGCCGCTCGACCCGCACTTCTCCGGCGCGGGCCGCACCGTCACCGACGCCAACGGGCATTACCGGTTCAAGACCATCAAGCCCGGCGCCTATCCCTGGCGCAACCACCACAACGCCTGGCGGCCGCAGCATATCCACTTCTCGCTGTTCGGCAACGCCTATGCCACGCGCCTCGTCACGCAGATGTACTTCCCCGGCGATCCGCTGCTGCCGTTCGACCCGATCTTCAACTGCGTGCCGGACCAGAAGGCGCGCGACCGGCTCATCGCCAGCCTCGACTGGGAGACCACCCGGCCCGAATACGCGCTCGGCTACCGTTTCGATATCGTGCTGCGTGGCCGCGATGCCACGCCGATGGAGTAAGACCATGCTTTATGCCACCGCATCCCAGACCGTCGGCCCCTACCTCCATATCGGCCTGAGCGGGCTTGACTGCGCCGACCTGACCGCCAGCGCGCCGGCACTGGCCGGCCAGCGCATCGTGATCGAAGGCCGCGTTACCGACGGCAATGGCGAACCCGTGCCGGACGGCATGGTCGAGATCTGGCAGGCCAATCCCGCCGGCCGCTACCGCCACGCCGAAGACACGCGCGAACTGCCGCTGGTGCCCGGCTTTACCGGCTTCGGCCGCGTGCCGACCGAGGCCGACGGCTCGTTCCGCTTCGTCACCGTCAAGCCGGGCGCCGTGCCGGGTGCTGACTGCCGCCCGCAGGCGCCGCACATCATGGTGTCGGTGTTCATGCGCGGACTGGTCAGGCATGTCGCCACGCGCATGTACTTCCCGGACGAGGCCGCGGCCAATGCAGCCGATCCGGTGCTGGCGCTGGTGCCGGCCGGGCGGCGCGGCACGCTCGTTGGCAAGCATTCCGGCAACGATGGCGGCAACGGCATGCTGCGCTGGGATATCGTGCTGCAAGGTCCAGGGGAGACGGTGTTCTTCGATATCTGACCCGCGCCGCTGGCGACAGACGCATAATCCGTTGGTCGTCATCGCCACGACCCCTATCGATCGCCCCCATGCCAACCGTCACGCGTCTCACCGACCCCATGTTCGGCAGTCCCGCAATGCTGGACATCTTTTCCGACGCCGGCACCGTGCAACGCATGCTTGCGGTCGAGGCCGCGCTCGCGCGCGCCGAAGCGCAATGCGGCGTGATCCCGGCCGCTGCCGCGACAGTCATCACCGAGGTCTGCCGCGACCTCGACGCCATCGACCGCGACGCGCTGGCGCAGGCCGCGGTCGCTGCCGGCAATCTCGCCATTCCCTTCGTCAGGCAGCTGACCGCCGCGGTGGCGGCGCGCGATGCCGATGCGGCGCGCTTCGTGCACTGGGGCGCCACCAGCCAGGACATCATCGACACCGCGCTGGTGCTCCAGCTCGTGGAGGCGCTGCGCTGGCTCGATACTGACCTGGTACGCCTGGGCGAACACTGTGCCACGCTGGCCAGCGCGCATCGCGCGACGCCGATGGTGGCGCGCACCTGGCTGCAGCATGCACTGCCGACCAGCTTTGGCTGCAAGGTCGCCGGCTGGCTCGACGCGCTGCGCCGCGACCTGGTTCGTCTTGACGCAGCGCGCGCGCAGGCCCGCGCGCTGCAGTTCGGCGGCGCCGCGGGCACGCTCGCCAGCCTCGGCGACGCCGCGCCCGGCGTAGTCGCCGCACTGGCCTGTGAACTGGACCTGGCCGCACCGGTGCTGCCGTGGCATGCGCATCGTGACCGCATGGTCGAAGTCGCCACCACGCTCGGCATGCTGACCGGCACGCTCGGCAAGATGGCACGCGACCTCTCGCTGCTGATGCAGACCGAGGTGGCGGAAGTGGCCGAGCCCACCGGCCCAGGCCGCGGCGGTTCCAGCACCATGCCGCACAAGCGCAATCCGGTCGGTTGCGCGGCGGTGCTGACGGCAGCGGTGCGGGTGCCGCCGCTGGTGGCCACCATGTTGTCCGGCATGGTGCAGGAACACGAGCGCGCGCTCGGCGGCTGGCAGGCGGAATGGGACACGCTGCCGCAGATCGTCACGCTGGCCGCGGGCGCGCTGCGCCAGATGGGCGAGGTGGTGGCGGGGCTGCAGGTCGATGCGGCGAGCATGCGTGCCAACCTCGATCTCACGCACGGGCTGATTCTCGGCGAGGCCGCGATGCTGGAACTCGGCGGCCGGATCGGGCGACTGCAGGCGCACCAGGTGGTGGAGCGCGCCTCGCGGCGCGCCGTGGCCGACGGCACCAGCCTGCGCGATGCGCTGGCCCTCACGTTGCAGCAGGATCCTGCCCATGCGGGTCTGCTCGACGACGCCACGCTCGACCGCCTTGCCAACCCCGCCAACTACGCGGGCCAGTCATCGGCCTTCGCGGATGCAGCCGTGCAGGCCTGGCAATCCGCGCTTGCCGAACGCGTCGCACGCGGACTGGCCTGAAGACTCTCAGGAGACTGCATTGCCCTATCTCGATCACGCCGGTGCCCGGCTCTTCTACACCGTCGACGGCCCCGAATCGGCACCGGCCATCGTCTTCTCCAACTCGCTCGGCACCGACCACACCATGTGGGAGCCGCAGGCCGCCGCGCTGGCCGGGCGTTTCCGCGTGGTGCGCTACGACACGCGCGGCCACGGCCGCTCGACCGCAGCCGGCGATGCCTTCACGGTTGAACAACTCGGTCAGGATGTGATCGCCATCCTCGACGCATTGGGCATCGGCCAGGCCGTGTTCTGTGGCCTGTCGATGGGCGGCCTGACCGGGATGTGGCTCGGCATCCATGCGCCCGAGCGGTTCTGCCGCATCGTGCTGGCCAATACCGCGGCAAAGATCGGCAACGCTGAGGCATGGAACGCGCGCATCGACACCGTGCTGCGCGACGGCATGGGCGTGATGGTCGCGCCATCGATCGAACGTTGGTTCACGCCGGGGTTTGCCGCCACCTCGGACCGCGCGCTGGACGGCCTGCGCAGCGTGCTGGCAGGACTCGATCCGCGTGGCTATGCGGCCAACTGCGCGGCGGTGCGAGACGCAGATTTCCGCGAGGCGGTGTCGTCGATCACGGTACCGGTGCTGGTCGTCGCCGGCAGCCAGGATCCGTCGACCAGCGCGCAGGAGGGCCGCACGCTGGCCGACGCAATTCCCGGTGCGCGTTTTATCGAATTGCCTGCCGCGCATATCTCGAGCTTCGAGCAGCCCGGCCGTTTTACTGCCGCACTGATCGATTTCGTGCAAGGGCGCCTGCCCGTCACCGACGACCACGCGCGCTATGAGGCCGGCCTCTCGGTGCGGCGCGAGGTGCTTGGCAGCGCGCATGTCGATCGTTCGCTGGCGCGGCTGACGCCGCTCAACGAGGAATTCCAGAACCTGATCACGCGTTATGCCTGGGGCGAGATCTGGACGCGCGAGGGCCTGCCGCGCCATACGCGCAGCCTGCTGACCATCGCCATGATGGTGGCGCTGAACCGCCCGGAAGAACTGAAGCTGCATCTGCGCGCAGCTGCCAACAACGGCGTGACGCGCGACGAGATCAAGGAAGTGCTGTTGCAGACCGCGATCTATTGCGGTGTGCCGGCGGCGAATTCGGCCTTCCACATGGCCGAGGAAATCTTCGCCGGCATGGACAAGCCAGCCTGACCGATCGATCAACGCACCGCGAACGCCGGCAGGCGCGCTCGCCCCGATTGCCGGAACTCCGTGGGTGCCTGTCCCACCAGCCGGGCGAAGAAGCGCGAGAAGTACGCCGCATCGGAGAACCCTAGCGACAGCGCGATGTGCTTGATTTCCAGGTCGCTGAAGAGCAGGTCGCGCTGCGCTTCGGCGAGCACGCGCGCGTGGATCAGCTGCAGGGCGGACTGCCCTGACGCCTGGCGGCACACGCGGTTGAGCTGCGTGGCGGTGATGCCGATCGCGCCGGCGTAGTAGCCGATCTCCTTCTGCTCGCGGTAGTCCGATTCAAGGAGCTGCTGGAAGTGCTGGAAGTGCCGCGCTGGCCGGCTGCTGCTGCGCGCGGCCGCCGGCTGGTCGGTATTGGCCAGCCGCGCAATGCCGATCAGCACCAGCGTCAGCAGCGCCGACAGCGACGCCCCGCGCCAGGCGGACACGGCTTCCATCTCTCCCCGAAACAGCGCCAGCGCACCCGCCAGCACGTGGCCGCGCCGCACGCGGTCATGACGCGGGTGTTCGAACAGCGGCAGCGCATCCGGCACACCGGCCAGCAGCGTGCGCAGGTGGCTGTCGGTCATGGTGACGACCATGCCGTCGGTGTCCGGCGCAAACACGAAGCCGTGGATATGCCGCGGCGGCATCGTCACCAGCGAGCCGCTTCGCAGCGGCTCGCGGCGCTCTTCGAGCAGGGCTTCGCCGCCACCCGCATGGATGTACAGAATTTGCAGGAAGCGCTCATGCCGGTGGGGTTTGATCTCCCACCCATGCAGGCGGCTGCGCGCGGCGATGGACTCGAAATGCAGCTGGTCGGACAGCAGCTCGGACGAATTCACGCCGTACAGGGAGTAGGTCGGGACAGGTATCACGGGGGCGTCAGTGTTTACCAGCAATGTTCCGATTGTCCAGTCCTTGGTTCGGTCTGTCCATTCCGTGGCGGGCGTTCGGCAACTATCGTTAGCGCCACCAGATCGATACGCAAAAGGAGACAAGACATGCGCACCCAGGTTGCCATCATCGGCGCCGGCCCCGCCGGCCTGTTGCTCGGACAGTTGCTCGCCAGGGCGGGCATCGACAATATCATCGTCGAGCAACGCAGTCCGGAATACGTGCTCGGGCGCATCCGCGCCGGCATCCTCGAGAGCGTGACCGTCGATGCGCTGGACCGCGCGGGCGTGGCGGCGCGGCTGCATGACGAAGGGCTGGTGCACGACGGCATCGAGCTGTCGTTCGATGGCCAGCGGCATCGCATCGACCTGCACGCGCTGGTCGGCCGCAGCGTGACCGTCTACGGCCAGACCGAGGTTACGCGCGACCTGATGGCGGCACGGCAGGAAGCGGGCATCACCACGGTCTATGACGCGCAGGAGGTCAGCCTGCACGACTTCGATGGCGCCAGGCCGCTGGTCCGTTACCGCAAGGACGGCGTCGCGCACGAGATCCACTGCGACTACATCGCCGGCTGCGACGGCTTTCACGGCGTCAGCCGTCAGAGCGTGCCGGGTGCCGCCACGCAACTGTTCGAGCGCGTCTATCCGTTCGGCTGGCTTGGCGTTCTCTCGGACACACCGCCGTTAGCGGACGAACTGATCTACGCCAGCCACGAACGCGGCTTTGCGCTGTGCAGCATGCGCTCGCGCACGCGTAGCCGCTACTACGTACAGGTGCCGTCGAGCGAGCGGGTGCAGGACTGGTCCGATGAACGCTTCTGGGACGAACTGCGCCGCCGCCTCGATCCGCAGTCGGCGCAGTCGCTGGTGACGGGCGCGAGCATCGAGAAAAGCATCGCGCCGCTGCGCAGCTTTGTGTGCGAGCCGATGCGCTTCGGCAACCTGTTCCTGGCCGGCGATGCCGCGCATATCGTGCCGCCCACCGGCGCCAAGGGGCTGAACCTGGCCGCCAGCGACGTGCTGACCCTGGCCGACGGACTGATCGATGCATACCGCCATGACGACAAGCGCGAACTGGACGCCTACTCGGCGCGTTGCCTGCGCCGCATTTGGAAGGCCGAGCGCTTTTCATGGTGGCTGACTTCGCTGATGCATCGCTTCCCGGATGCGGATCCGTTTTCGTTGCGCATGCAGCGGGCCGAGCTCGATTACCTGGTGGGGTCGGAAGCGGCGTGCCGCGTGCTGGCGGAGAACTATGTGGGGTTGCCCTACTGACAGGGCTGAGGGGAAGCCACCGCCGCCAGCGCCGCCACTGCGGGCAGCGCGTCCGCAACCACCCCGCCGACCAGCACCACTGCTGGACTCGCCATGCCCGCGGCGAGCGATTCGGCGAGCGTGCCAAGCGAACCGGTCCAGCTGCGCGCGTGCTCGCTGCCGGCGTGCATCACTACCGCCGCCGGCGTGCCGGCCGCCATGCCGGCGGCGAGCAGGCCGTCGCGGATCGCGGCGAGGCGGCTCATGCCCATGTAGATCACGAGAGTAGTGCCGCCACGCACCAGCGCCTGCCAGTCGGGCGAGCCGTCGGCACTGGTATGGCCGGTGACGAAGGTCACGCCGTGGCAGTGCGCGCGATGCGTCAGCGCAATGCCCAGCGCCTGCGCGGCGGCCATGCCGCTGCTGATGCCGTTGACGATCTCGACCTGCAGCCCGTGGCTGCGCAGGAACGCGGCTTCTTCGCCGCCGCGCCCGAACAGCAGCGGATCGCCGCCCTTGACGCGCGCCACCGCGCGGCCGGCCAGCGCATGCTGCAGGGTCAGCTGCTGGATGCGCTGCTGGCTCACCGAGCAGCGCCCGCCGCGCTTGCCGACCCACTCCACATGGGTGCCCGGGCTGGCATAACCGGCCATTTCCGGCGACACCAGGTCATCGACCAGCCAGACCTCGGCCGCGGCCAGCGCGCGCATGGCGCGCATCGTGACCAGGTCCGGGCTGCCGGGGCCGACGCCGACCAGCCAGACCTTGCCGGGCTTCAGCGGTGCTTGCATGTTGAACTCCTGCAATGGATCTCGCCACGCGCTCAGTGGCTGGTGCCGGCCGAGCGCGTGGTCTTGTTGAAGACGTTGTACTTGCCGATGGGCTTGTCCATCGGCAGGCGCCTGACTTCCTGCAAGGTGGCGGCGTCATACACCACGATGGCGCCGTCGCGCTCCATCAGGCTGACCAGCGCGTAGCGCCCGTCGCGCGTGAACTCGACGTGCGCGGCGGTGCGCCCCGGGCTGGGGGTGACGCTGCCGACCACGCGCAGGCTTTGCTTGTCGATGACCTGCAGGGTGTCGCGTCTGGGGCTCATCATGGCGTCGGCCCAGGCGTAGGGCGTGCGCTCGTGGCTGCGCAGGAAAAAGCCCGGACCGTTGGTCGGCACGGTGGCGACGGTGTGCCAGTCCTGCATGTCGATCACAGTGATGCGCCCCTGGCCGAGGTCGGGCGAGGCCATCACCTCACGGCCATCGCGCTGCCAGGTGATGCCGCTGCCCAGGTGCGGCATGCCGCCCAGCGCCAGCGACGCCACCTTGCGGCCCTGCTGCAGGTCGATCACCTGGCCGCCACCCTGGCGCGAGGCGCCCAGGATATGGCGGTACGGCTGGTCGAAGAAGAAGTCGTCGAGCACCTCGTCCAGCACGATAGCGCGCGGTGCCAGGAGGGCCGAAGGCGGCAGCGGCGCGCCCGCGGCGTCGGCATACGGAATCTCCCAGACCTCGGGGATGTCCTTCAGCGCGGCGATAAAGCTGTGGCGCGGCGCGGCATCGTAGACCGCGGAGACGCGCGAGCGCTCGCCGCTGCGCCCGGCGACGTCGATCACCCGCGCCAGCGACAGATCGTCGGCATGCAGCAGCACCAGCGTGCGCGGCAGCGTGTTGCCTGCCAGCACCCAGCGCCCGTCATCGCTGACGGCCACATTGCGCGTGTTCACGCCGACCCGAATCTCGGCCACATACGCCAGGTTCCACAGGTCGTACTTGCTGACCCAGCCGTCGCGGCTGGCCATATAGACATAGCGGCCGTCGCGGCTGAACTTGGGCCCGCCATGCAGCGCGAATCGCGTGGCAAAGCGATGGATTGGCGCCAGCCGGTCGCCGTCGAGCACGGTCATGTGATGGCTGCCCGCCTCGACTACGACGAACAGGTTCTGCGGGTCGGCGCTGAACACCGGCCGCGCCGGCAGGCTACCGGGCAAGTGGTGGACGATATGGCTGGCGCGGATGGCCTGGGCGTCCCACTGCGGCGCGGCGGCGGGCGCGGTGCGCAGCCAGCGTGCCAGCGCCTGCAGCTCGGCAGCGGCGAGTGTGTCCGCGAACGGGGGCATCTGCGTGGCGGCGCGGCCGTCGCGCAGGACCGCGTCGAGCTCGCCGGCACGCAGGCGCTCCAGGCTTTCCGGCAGCAGCGCCGGGCCCATGGCGCCGAGGCGGTCGGCGCCATGGCAGGCGGCGCAGTGCTGGCCGTAGAGTGCGGCCGGGTCGGCGGCGGCTGCGGCTGGCGCGAGGCAGGCGAGCGCCAGCACGGCCAGCCATCGGATCAGCGCTGTCATGCCGCGACCTCCGCCCCTGGCGCGTGCGCGATCTCGGCATCGCTCAGGTAGCACCCCGGGTCCTCGGCCCACGGGTTGCCCGTCAGCGCAAAGGCGCGCACGCGCGTGTTCCCGTTGCAGATGGCGCGGTGCGCGCAGCCCGCGCAGCGCCCCTGCAGCGGACGCGGCGTGCTGGCCAGGCCCGCCATCAGCGGATCGGCGCGGTCGGCCCAGATCTCGCCGAACGGCCGCTGGCGCACATTGCCCAGCGTCACGTGCCACCACATCGTGTCGGGATGGACGTTGCCGAGATTGTCGATATTGGCCACGCCGACGCCGGTGGCGTTGCCGCCCCAGCGCTCCAGCCGCTGGCGCATGTCGGCGACGCGGTGCGGAAAACGGCTGGCGATCCAGTACAGCAGGTACACGCCGTCGGCGTCGTTGTTGCCGGTGACGAAGTCCCCCGCATGCCCCTGGCGCGCGCGCTGCCAGACGTGGTCGAAGAGCCAGTCCAGCGCGGCGCGGGTGCAGGCATGGCGTGCGTCGTCGGTGCGGTGGCTGCGCGCGCGCCCGGCATAGTTGAAGTGCGACAGGTAGAACTTGTCGATGCCTTCGCGCTCGGCCAGCGCCACCAGCTCGGGCAGCTGCGCCGCGTTGGCTTCGGTCAGCGTCATGCGCACGCCCACGCGCAGCCCGGCCGCGCGTGCCGTGCGCAGGCCCGCCAGCGCCTGCGCGAAGGCGCCGTCGCTGCGGCGGAAACGGTCGTGCGTGGCGGGCAGGCCGTCTAGGCTGACGCCGACGTAGTCGAAGCCCGCCGCCGCCAGCCGTGCCGCGTGGCCGGCATCGAGCAGCGTGCCGTTGGACGACAGCGACAGATGGAAGCCGAGCGCGCGCGCGTGCCCGGCAATCTCGTACAGGTCAGGCCGCAGCAGCGGCTCGCCGCCGGACAGGATCAGCGCCGGCACGCGCGCCGCGCACAACTGGCCGAGCACGTTCAGCGCTTCGGCGGTATCGAGTTCGCCCTTGAAGTCGGTGTCGGCCGAGGTGGCGTAGCAGTGCCGGCAGTTCAGGTTGCAGCGGCGGATCAGGTTCCAGATCACCACCGGGCCGGCGGGCGGGCGCGGCGGCGGCACCGGGCCGTCATCGCGCAGGGCTTCCATGAAGCGGGACAGGCGGAACATGGGTGGGGCTTCCTATCGGGTTTCTCAGTCGAGGCTCGGGGCAGGGCTTGCGTGTGCGCCGGCTGGCGGCAGCCGCAGCCCGGTTTTCTTCAGCACGCGTGTGGACCACAGCACGTCGTGCGCGCGGCAGGCGTCGCCCAGCAGTGCCGCGATCGCGGCGACCTGGGGCGCGGCCTCTTCGCGCGAGCGGGCGTGGACCATCGCGAACAGGTTGTAGGGCCAGTGCGGCAAGCGGCGCGGACGCCGATAGCAATGGCTGACAAAGGGCAGGGCGCCGACGCACGCGCCCAGCGCATCGATGCGGGCGTCGTCGATGTCCCACACGGTCATGCCGTTGGCACGCCAGCCGAGCCGGTAGTGGTTGGGCACGGCGGCGATGCGGCGCAGCACGCCGCGCGCCTGCATCGCCGCCAGGCGTGCGATGACTTCCGCTTCGGTCAGGCCAAGTTCCGCCGCGACCGCGGCGTACGGCGCCGATACCAGCGGCAGGCCGGCCTGGGTGGCGCGGATCAGCGCCAGGTCAGTGGGATCGGCAGCGTCGGCAGCGTTTGGCATCAGGCGGGCAGATAGAGATTGACGAAGAACTCGCGTTCCTTGGGAAACGGCAACACCTCGATCCCGGCCGCCGCCGCGATGCGCGCGAGCGCCGGCGCGACCTGCTCCGGCCGCGCCACCGCCAGCACGAACCACAGGTTCAGGTGATGGGTGCGCGCGTAGTGGTGCGCGACTTCGGGGTGGGCGTTGATGGCGGCGATGACCGCTTCCATGCGCGCCGCCGGCGCATGGCAGGCGCACAGCACGAAGCGGCCGCCCGCGCGCTCGACCTGGTACAGCGGGCCGAAGCGCGTCAGCACGCCGGCGGCGAGCAGCGCGCGCAGCCGTTCCAGCAGCACGGCCTCCGTGATGCCGAGCGCCGCGGCGGCTTCGGCGTATGGGCGCGGCACCAGTGGCAGGCCGCGCTGCAGGGTGTTGATGATGCGGCGGTCGAGCGCATCGAGAGGTTCGGGACGATCGGTTGGATCGATGGCGTCGCAGGACGCGGCGGCGCCGTTCATGCCGGCACCTGGATGGCATAGCGCGTGCCGCGCTGCTTGTAGCAATGCGTGCCGACCAGCACCGAGCCCGGCACCTGCTCCAGGCCGGCGGCGGCGCGGACCTGCGCCAGCGCGGGTTGCAGTTCCTGTGCGCTGCGGGCATGGATCATCGCGAACAGGTTGTAGGGCCAGTCCGGCAGCCGGCGCTCGCGGCGGTAGCACAGCGTCACACGCGGCTGCCGCGCCAGCCGCAGGCCGATGGCGTCGACGCGGCCGTCGGCCACGTCCCACACGCACATGGCGTTGTGGCGGTAGCCGAAGCGCCCGTGGCGCAGCACCACTCCCAGGCGCCGGATCACGCCCTGCGCCGACCATTGCGCCAGCCGCTCGAGCACCTGCGGCACGCCCAGGCGCGCCTGCCGGGCCAGTGCATGGAACGGGCGCGGCGTCAGCGGCAGCCCGGCTTCAAGCGCCGCGACCAGGCGCCAGTCATCTTCGTCCAGCGCCACCGCTCGCGCCGGCGCTGCCAGCCCCGCGCGCCGGCGCGAGCGGACGCCGTGCTGGCGCGCCAGCGGAAAGCCCAGGTCGATGTGGTACTCGCGCGCCATCGGCAGGTCCAGCGGCGCCAGGCCGGTGAGGTCGCTGATCGACGCCAGCGTGGCATCGAGCGTGACGCGCTCGCGCGCGCCCGCGACAAACCACAGGTTGTACCGATGGCCGCTGCGCGCGTAGTTGTGGCTGACCGCCGCGCAGGCGCTGACGCGCGCCGCCACGCGGTCCAGCTGCGCCGGCGGCACCGACAAGGCGCCCAGTGTGCTGACGCCGATTACGTTGGGCGCGAACACGGCGCCGACGCGGCTGATGCGGCCGCTGCCGAGATCGCGCGCCAGCAGGGTCAGCAGCGCGTGCTCGCACAGTCCGGCTTTCGCGGCCAGCGCCTGGTAGGGCCGGGGCTGCAGCGGGAAGCCGCGCTGCAGCTGGTCGTAGAGGCTTTGCTCGTTCAACATGGCGTGCCCTACATGCCGAAGCGCTGCGCGCGCGCGGTGAAGAAGATGCCGCTGGGATTGTCGGCCGGCAGCGTGGCCACGCGTTCCAGGGTGGCGGTGTCGTAGACCTCGACGCGGTTGTCGTCGCGGCAGGACAGCCACAACGCCTCGCCCTTTGGCGTGAATTCCATGTGCAGCACGCCGCGACAGGGGCGCAGCGTGCGCACCACCTGGCGCGTAGCGGTGTCGATCACCTGCACGGTGTCGTTGTGCGGAAAGGCGAAATTGACCCACACCTGGCGCCCGTCGGGCCGCGCCATGGCGAACACCGGCTGGCCCGCCAGCGCCACGCGCGCCGCCTCGCGCCAGCCGTTGGCGGGGTCGGCGACCAGCACTTCATGACGGCCGATCGCCGGCAGCCACGCCATGCCCTGCGCCATGGCCCAGCCGCGCAGGTGCGGCATCTTGTAGACCGGCAGCGGCGCATTGCCGCGGCCATAGCCGGACAGGATGCGGCGCGCCTGCGGCGGCGCCTGCCACAGGTCGACCAGCGCCAGGCCGTCTTCGCCGAACAGGCCGGCCAGGTACCAGCGGCCGTCGGGCGTGACCAGCCCGTCGTAGG
Source organism: Cupriavidus sp. WGlv3 (assembly GCF_023952475.1). Classification (GTDB taxonomy): domain Bacteria; phylum Pseudomonadota; class Gammaproteobacteria; order Burkholderiales; family Burkholderiaceae; genus Cupriavidus; species Cupriavidus phytorum. The sequence continues at coordinate 415,299 of NZ_JALHRX010000002.1, read as the reverse complement.
GCTCGCGCCCGGCGGGCAGGCGCGTTACCTGCGGCTGGCGTGGATCGCTGGCGTCGATGATCCAGATTTCGCCGGATTCGAACAGGCTCGCGGCAAAGCGCCGGCCGGGCAGGTCGGCCAGCCCGACCACCTTGGCGCGGCGCCCGTCGCTGCCGATCGCGGGCAGGTCTGCCAGCGGCGCCAGCGTCTGCGCGTCGAACAGCCGGATGCCGCCCGGCGCATAGTTCTGCGCGGCGACCACGCGGCCGTCCTGCGAGATGGCGCCGCCGATGCTGTTGCCGGCCTGCAGCACGCGGTGGGTAATGCGCGCGCCAAGCAGGTCCACGCGCGTCAGGCCGCCGTCGCGGCCGAACACATAGGCGTAGCGCGCATCGCGCGAGAACACCACGCTGGCATGGGACAGGTCGCCCAGCCCTTCGACCGTGGCCAGCCGTGTCATGCCGGTGGTCTCGACGATCTGCAGCCGGCCCGCGGCGCGCTCCACCACCACGCCGAGGTCGCCGGTGCCGCGCATGGTGCCGGCGCAACCGGCGCCGAGCACGGCGACGAGCGCAGCGCATGCCGCCGCGGCCACGCCGCGCATCAGTTGCCTTGCGGCGTGACGGCCGGCGGCTGGCCGGCCTGGAGTCGATCGATCAGCCATCGGGCTTCATCCTGCGTCATGAAAGGTTGCCACGGCGGCATCGCCGTGCCGGGCCGGCCGTACAACACGGTGGCCACTAGGCCGTCAGGCGGCTTGCCTGCCAGGCTGGCGGGCGTCAGCGGCGGACCCAGCCCGCCGCGCAGGGTCATGCCGTGGCAGGCGCCGCAGTCATCGCGCAGCCAGTGCGCCAGTTGCGCCTGCCGCGCCGGCGCGGGTTGGGGCGGCTGTGCCGCGGCGAGCGCGCTGGCGCAGGCTGTGGCGATCAGCATCGCGACCGCGGCGCGGCGCCGCGCAATGCGATTCAGAGGGAAAGGATCCATTTGGCCAGCGTGTTGGCGTCTGCCGCGCTGACGGCGTTGGCCGGCATCGGCACCGGGCCCCAGCGGCCGCTGCTGCCCTTCAGGATGGACTGGACCATCTGCGCCTGCGCGTCCTTCCTGCCGGTGTACTTGCCCTTGATGTCCTGGAAGGCGGGGCCGGCCATCTTCTTGTCGATGGCATGGCACGCCAGGCAGGCCTTGCTCGACGCCAGGGCCTGGCTGGCGTGGGCCGGCATGGTGGCGCCGAATGCCAGCAGGCAGCCGAACGCTGCCAGCAGCGCAGGCAGCGCGGGTTGTGTTCGCATGATGGTTTTCTCCATGGAGGGAATGCGGGGACGTCGGCGGCCCTCGCCGCGCTTGGGCGCAGCGAGGGCGCGGGCTCAGTAGACGTCGTGCTGCGTGTTGTAGGCGTTGAACTTGCCGGTCGGCGTGATCAGGCGCTTGTCCTTGATCACGGTCTTGAGCGTACGGGTCTTGTCGTCGACCACCACCAGCGCGGATTCACCATCCTTGGTGCCCCACACCGAGAACCAGACCTCGTCGCCGGCCTTGTTGTATTCGGCCTGCACCACGCGCTTGGCGCCGCTGCCCTTCAGGTCGGCCCACTCGGCGATCGGCAGCACCTTGAAGCCGGCCTCGAGATTGCGCGTGTCGAATACCGCGACCGACTGGTTGAGCTTGGCATCCGGGTTCAGCGGCGTATCGACCCACAGGTTGGACGACTTGGGATGGGTCTTGATGAAGAGCGAACCACCGCCCTGGCCCTTGACCGTCTGCACCACCTTCCACGCCTGCGCGGGGTGGCCGGCGGGGTCGGTGCCGATCAGGCTGATGGTCTCGTCGCCCAGGTGGCTGGTGGCCCAGACCGGGCCAAACTGGGGATGCGTGAAGTTGGCGCCGCGGCCCGGATGCGGGGTCTTGCCCACGTTGACCAGCGCAGCCAGCTTGTCTTCCTTGGTGTCGACCACGGCGATTTTGTCCGAGGCGTTGGCGGCCACCAGGAAGTAGCGCCCGGTCGAATCGAAGCCGCCGTCATGCAGGAACTTGGCCGAGTCGATGGTGGTGGTCTTCAGGTTGGCCAGGTCCGAATAGTTGACCATCAGGATCTTGCCGGTCTCCTTGGCGTTGATCACGAACTCCGGATGGAAGTGGCTGGCCACGATCGACGCCACGCGCGGCTCGGGGTGGTATTCGTTGTCCACGGTCATGCCGCGCGTGGATACCACCTTGAGTGGCTTGAGCGTGTCGCCCTCCATGATCACGTACTGCGGCGGCCAGTACGAGCCGGCCACCGCGTACTTGTCTTCGTAGCCCTTGTACTTGGAGGTCTCGACCGAGCGTGCCTCCATGCCGATCTTCACCTCGGCGACGATATCGGGCTTGGGCAGCCACAGGTCGATCAGGTCCAGCCGCGCGTCGCGGCCGATCACGTACAGGTAGCGCCCGGACGCCGACATCCGCGAGATATGCACCGCATAGCCGGTCTTGACGATGTTGATGATCTGCTTGCTGTCGCCGTCGATCAGCGCGACCTCGCCGGCGTCGCGCAGCGTGACCGAGAACAGGTTGTCCAGGTTGTACTGGTTCATCTTCTGCGTCGGGCGCTTGGCCACCGGCACGATGTCCTTGCGGCTTTTCTCGATATCGGCGAGCGAGAACTCGGGCGGCGTCGGCGGGTCGAGCTGGATGTAGCGCGCCATCAGGTCGACTTCCTTGTCGGTGAGGTCGCCCGAGGTACCCCAGTTTGGCATGCCGGCGGGGCTGCCGTACTTGATGAAGGTCTTCAGGTATTCGGTGCCGCGCGCGCGGGTGATGTCCGGCGTCAGCGCCTTGCCGGTGGCACCCTTGCGCAGCACGCCGTGGCAGCCGGCGCAGCGTTCGAAGTAGATCTGCCGCGCGTGGTCGAATTCAGCAGTGGTCAGGGTGGGGATGGCCGCCTTCTGTTCAGCCTTGTGTTCAGCCTTCTGGGCGGTCTTGGCGTCGGCCTTGGTGGCAGCGTGAGGCAGGCCAAGCCAGAGCGAGAGTGGCAATGCCGCGATTGCCGGATACAGCCAGTTTTTTGCTTTCATGGGGTGCCGTGGATCAGCGGTGGGAAAGCGATTGCGCGGTGCGCAGGCTGGTGTTTGCCTGGACCTGTCGTCATGTGGCGATCATGCGCACACACTGCCGACATGGGATTGACTGGCATCAAACGAAGCGGGGAGGTTGGGAACGAAATGCGGAAGGTGGTGACCTTCGTTCCCGGCGGGCAGCGTGTCGCCGTGGCGGCGACACGCTCGAGGCGGTGTGGCTCAGGTGCGGCCGAGTCGTGCGCGCGTGCGCGCGGCCACGTTCTGGGTCCACGGAAACGCGGACCAGTACTGCGCCATGAACTGCTCGATCTCGCCGTGCTGACGCAGCGACAGGCCGATCATGTCGAGCCCTTCGGTAAACATGCGGCGATGGCGCGCCGACAGTTCGAAGGCATCATCGCCCGCAGGCGTGCGCACGCGCATGGCGTCGAGATCGATGCTGACGGTGTTGCGGCTGTCCGCGTCCACCGCGTCCATCAATGCCTCGATGACTTGGCGCGGCAGCATCACCAGCAGCAGCCGGTTGTTCATCGCATTGGAATAGAAGATCTCGCCGAAGCTCGGCGCGATCACGGCGCGGATGCCGAACTGCTGCAAGCCCCAGACGGCATGCTCGCGGCTGGAGCCGCAGCCGAAGTTGGCGCCGCCCACCAGGATGCTGGTGCCGGCATATTCGGGCCGGTTCAGCACGAAGTCCGCGCGCGGGGCGCCGCTGGCGTCGAAGCGATGGTCATGCAGGATGCCCTGCGCCAGCCCGGACTTGTCGATGCCGCGCAGGAACTGCTTGGGAATGATCTGATCGGTATCGAGGTTCTCGAAGCGGATCGCGGCCGCCTTGCCGGCGATGCAGTTGGTTTCAGGCATGGGAAATCTCCAGCTGGCGCACGTCGGTGATGGCGCCGGTCACGGCTGCGGCAGCCGCCATGGCCGGGCTCATCAGGTGGGTGATGGCGCCGCGTCCCTGGCGGCCCTCGAAGTTGCGGTTGGTGGTGGAGGCGCAGCGCACGCCGTCGCCGAGCACGTCGTCGTTCATGGCCAGGCACATCGAGCAGCCCGGTTGCCGCCATTCGAAGCCGGCCTCGATCAGGATGCCGGCCAGCCCTTCGCGTTCGGCCTGGGCCCTGACCGCACCCGAGCCGGGCACCACCATGGCCCTGACTCCCGCGGCCACCTTGCGGCCACGCACCACCTGCGCTACCGCGCGCAGGTCTTCGATACGGCCGTTGGTGCACGAGCCGATGAAGACATGCTGGATCGCGGTGCCGGCCAGCGCCGCGCCCGGCTGCAGGCGCGTGTACGCCAGCGCCCGCTCGACCGAGCGCTGCCCGGCCTCGTCGATCTGGTCTTCGGCAAACGGGATCGTGCCGGAGACCGGCAGCACCTGGTCCGGGCTGGTGCCCCAGGTCACGTACGGCTCGACCTCGCCGGCATCGAAGGCAAACTCCAGGTCGAACGCCGCGTCGGCGTCGCTGTGCAGCGTGGCCCAGTAGGCAAGCGCGGCGTCGCGCTGCGGGCCCGCGATGTCCGGCGCGCGCCGCAGCACGTAGTCGGTCGCCGCCGCGTCCGGTGCGATCAGCGCGCCGCGTGCCGCCGCCTCGACCGTCATGTTGCACAGCGTGAAGCGGGCCTCGACACTCAGCGCGCGAATCGCCGTGCCGCAGAACTCCACCACATAGCCGCGTGCGCCTTGCGCGCCGATCGCGCCGATGATCTTCAGGATCAGGTCCTTGGCGGTGGTGCCGGCGGGCAGCGTGCCGTCGACACGGATGCGCATGGTGCGCGCCATGCGGTAGACCAGCGTCTGCGTGGCCAGCACGTGCTCGACCTCGGAGGTGCCGATGCCGAAGCCCAGCGCGCCCAGCGCGCCGTAGGTGGTGGTGTGGCTGTCGCCGCAGATCACCACCATGCCGGGACGGATCATGCCGTGCTCGGGGCCGACCACGTGCTCGATGCCCTGCAGCGCATCGTCGGTGTCGAACAGCGGGATGCCATGGCGCGCGCAGTTGGCGTGCAGGTTGGTGGCCTGCAGCGCCGAGGCCGGGTCCGCGATCACGCGGATCGCGCCGGGATGGGTGGGGATGATATGGCTGACCACCGCAACGTTCTGGCCTGGCACCATCACGCCGCGCTGCTGTTCGTGCAGCCCGGCGAAGGCTTGCGGGCTGGTGTACTCGTTCATCAGGTGCAGATCGCAGTACAGCAGCACGTTGTCGTCGTCGATCGTGGCGACGGTGTGCGCGTCGACCAGCTTCTGGTATAGCGTCTTGGGGGGCATGGGACCTGCCTTGTCAGGGGTTATTCGGCGGTGATGCCGCGCTGCTTGATCAGCCTGGCCCACACCGGCATTTCCTTTTCCAGGCGCTGGCGTGCCGCTTCGGGCGTGGTCGGCGTGGGCTCGAAGCCTTCCCTGACCATGCGCTCGCGCGTTGCGGGCGATGCCAGTGCGGTGTTGAGGGCGGCGTTGAGCTTGTCGATCACGGGCAGCGGCGTGCCGGCCGGGGCGAACACCATGAACCAGGTCTCGAAGGCATAGCCGGGCAGGCCCGCCTCGGCCGCGGTCGGCACGTTCGGCAGCTGCGCCGAGCGCCGCGGGCCGGTGACGGCGAGCGCCTTGAGCTTGCCGCCCTGCACATGCTGCTGGGCCGCGGAGATGACCGGGAAGCTCATGTCGACCTGGCCTGCGATGGTGTCGACCAGCGCGGGGCCGCCGCCGCGATACGGCACGTGGACGATGGCGACGTTCGCCACCGACTTGAACAGTTCGGCCGACATATGGAAGGTGCTGCCGTTGCCGGCGGAGCCGTAGGTCAGCTTGCCGGGCGCGGCCTTGGCCGCCGCGATCAGCTCCTGCAGGTTGGTGGCAGACACGTTGTTGTTGACCACCAGCACATGCTGCGAACTGGCCACCATGCCGATCGGCGCGAGGTCCTTGAGGGTGTCGTACGGCATGCGCGGGAACAGGCCCGGGTTGATCGCCAGCGACACGGTCTGCAGGCCGATGGTGTAGCCGTCGGCGGCGGCCTTGGCGACGGCGTCGACGCCGATATTGCCGCCGGCGCCGGCGCGGTTTTCGACCACGATGGTGCCGCCCAGGCTTTTGGCCCATGCCTCCGAGACCAGCCGCGCGGCGATGTCGGCGCTGCCGCCCGGGGCGTAGGGCACGACCAGGCGCACCGGGCGCTGGGGATAGTTCTGCGCCGCGGCGGTGCCGATCGACGCGGCGCACAGCAGCAAGGCGGTGAGGCGGGCTACTTTCATGGTGTCTCCTGTGGCGATGACTTGTTATGGAAGTCATCGTATCATTCACCTGGAGGCACATAATTCAAACTCGGTTACTTCTTTATTTCCTTTGATTCACCAATGGACCAGCTCTCCGATGTCGCGTTCTTTGCCTGTATCAACCAGCACGGCAGCCTCGCCGGCGCGGCGCAGCAGCTGGGCGTGACGCCGCCCGCGGTCAGCAAGCGCCTGGCCGCGCTCGAAGCGCGGCTGCGCGTGCGCCTGCTGCACCGGACCACACGCCGCATCAGCCTGACGCCGGAAGGCGAAAGCTACCTGGTGGAAGGCGCGCGCATCCTGGCCGAGATGGAAGCGCTGGAACGCGCCCTCGCGGGCACCGGCAGCACCCCGCACGGCTTGCTGAAGATCGGCGCCACGCTGGGATTCGGGCGCCGGCATATCGCGCCCGCGCTGGCCCGGTTTGCGCGCCGCTACCCGAACATCGAGGTCCAGCTGTACCTGAGCGACCGGCCCCTGAACCTGGTCGAGCAGGGCCTCGACGCCATGATCCACTTCGGCGAGATGCCGGACGTGCGGCTGAGCGCGCGCCTGCTCGCCAACAACCGCCGGCTGCTGTGTGCGGCGCCGTCGTACCTGGCGGCGCATGGCGAGCCGTCAAGCCCGCGTGAACTGGCGCGGCACAACTGCATCTTCATCCGCGAGGCCGACGAGACCTTTGGCACCTGGCATCTGCGTTACGGTGCGCAGCAGGAGACCGTCAAGGTGCGCGGCACCATGAGTACCAATGACGGGGAGTCGGCGCTGGCGTGGGCGCTCGACGGCCAGGGACTGATCGTGCGCTCGGAGTGGGACGCGGCGGAGCACCTGCGCAGCGGTGCGCTGCGCCGGGTGTTGCCGCAGTGGCAGTTCGCGCCGGCGGACATCCACCTGGTGTTCCCGGCCCGCAATCTTCGTCCGGACAAAGTGCGGGCGCTGGTGGATTTCCTGCTGGAGCACTTTGCCGGCCATCGCGCCGCGGGTGGCGGCAACAACGGCGCCAGCGCCTGGTAGGCCGCGGCCGGCTTCAGGCGGCTTCAGGCACTACAGCGCCAGTTCCGGGGCACGGGCAGCGCCGGCGCCCGCGCCCGGGATGGCGGCGGCCTGGTCGCGCAGGGCCAGGATAAAGCCGCCGACCTGCGCGATATCGTCCAGCGCTATGCATGGCAGCACGGTGTCCATGCGCGTGTCGGTGGCCAGCGCGATGATCGACGGATCGGCCGGATAGTAGGGCGCGCGCCCGTGCGCGGGCCGGTAGACCTCGATGCGCGGGATCGCCTCGCGGCGGAAGCCTTCGACCAGCGTGATGTCGGCCGGGCGCAGGCGCGCCACCTGTTCGGCCAGCGTCGGCTCGGCCTCGTCGGCCAGTTCGCGCACGATGGCGTAGCGATAGGGCGAGGCCACCATCACCTCGGCCGCGCCGGCAGCGCGAAAGCGCGCGCTGTCCTTGCCCGGCGGCTCGAGCTCGAGCGGGTGGTGGCTGTGCTTGACCACGTTGACGGTCAGGCCCTGGGCGCGGAACCACGGCAGCAGCGCCGTGATCAGCGTGGTCTTGCCGCTGCCGGACGTGCCGGTGATGCCAAGGATGAAGGGATGCATGGGGTCAGCGTTCGCAGGGTTCGCAGGTTTCTGATTGGGCGGGCAGCGGGCACACCAGCGGCAGGAAGCTGTCGGCGCGCTGCGAATAGGCCAGCAGCGCGCCGGCCTGGAGATCGAAATACCAGCCGTGCAGCGTCAGCGAGCCGGCTTCCAGCGCACGCCGCACGAAGGGAAAGGTCTGCAGGTTGCGCAGCGACACCAGGATCGCCGCCTGCTCGCAGGCGCGCTGGCGCTGCGCGGCGCTGGCCCCGGCCAGGGTTTCCTCCACCTGCCGCCGCGCCGGCGCCGCGATGCGGACCCAGGCACCGAGGTAGTCGGGATCCTGGCCTTCGTCGGGCGCATGGTCGCCGGCGTCGGCCGGCTGCGCCAGCAGTGCGCGGATGCCGCCGCAGCCGCCGTGGCCCATCACGATGATGCGGGCCACGCGCAGCTGCTGCACCGCGAACTGGATCGCCGCGGATACGCCGTGCAGGCTACCCTCGTGGCGGCCGGTGCAGGGCGGCACCAGGTTGCCGATATTGCGCACGGTAAACAGCTCGCCCGGATCGCAGCCGAGCAGCAGGCCGGGGTCGACGCGCGAGTCGCTGCAGCCGATCAGCAGCGTCGGCGGACGCTGGCCGGTGCGCAGGGTGTCGAACAGCCCGGGCTCGTCGTCGAAATAGCGTTGCTGGAAGCGTTCGAAGCCCTTGAGCAGATGTTCGATGTGATGCACGGCCGCCTCCGCTCGCTACTGCACCAGCGGGCTGTCGGCGCCCTCGAGCTCGATGCCTTCGATGCGCGCGCGGCCGATCAGCAGGCTGGCGTACTGCTTCCAGGCGCGGTCGCGCGCGGCGGCGCCGAGGGCGCGCGCAATCTCGCCGCGCACCGCCTCGAACGGCAGGCGCGTGCCCGGGCAACGTTCGAGGATGCGCACGATATGCAGGCCAAAACGGGTCTGCACCAGTTGCGGCAGCACGCCGTCGTGCTGGGCCGTGAACAGGGCGCGCTCGAACTCCGGCGCGGTCTCGCCGCGGAACACGCGGCCCAGCCGGCCGCCGTTGGCGCCGCTGGGGCAGTTGGACAGTGCGCTGGCATGATGCGCAAAGCTCGCGGGATCGCCGCGCACCAGTGCCAGCGTCTGCGCCGCGATCTCGCGCAGCGCGTCCAGCGGCACACGGGGCGTGACCTGGAACAGGATATGGTCGGCTTCCACCCATTCGCCTTCGCGGAAGCGCTCGGGGTGGCTGTCGTAGTGGCGGCGGCAGCTGGCTTCGTCGGCTTCGGGCGTGGCCGCCTCGCGCGCCAGCAGCGCCTGCGCCAGCGCGTCGTCGTCCATGGCTTCGGCGTCCAGGCCGATGCGCGCGGCTTCGGCCCGCATCAGCAGGCGCAGGATTGCCGAGATGGTGGCCAGCCGCGCCGGGTTGGCGGCGTCGTGATGGTGGTCGAGTTCGCGTTCGATATCGGCGTCGCGCAGTTCCACGCCGTTGACGGTGACAGGCATCGGGTTCTCCTTTTGCGTTGGGGCGCTCAGCGGCTGCGCACCAGCTGCCACGCGCGGCCGAGGTAGCCGAGCGAGGCAAAGCCGCTCCACACATGCACCAGCCGCGTGAACGGGAAGATCACGAACAGGGTCATGCCCATGAACAGGTGCGCCTTGAACAGCAACGGCGCGTCGGCGATAAAGCCCGCGGCGTCCCCGCGCAGCGTGACGATGTGCTGCGCCCAGTTCATCAGCTGCACCATCATGTGGCCGTCCATATGGCTGGCCGATTCGAAGATGGTGGACAGGCCCAGCAGCAGCGTCACCAGCAGCCACAGCAGCAGCACCTTGTCGCCGGTGCGGGTCACCGCGGACACGCGGGTATTGGTCAGGCGGCGGTGCAGCAGGATCAGCAGGCCGGCCAGGCACATGGTGCCCATCACGCCGCCGGCGGCCATCGCCACCCCCTGCTTGAAGCCGTGCGAGACGCCCAGCGCGTCCCACACCGCCACCGGGGTCAGCAGGCCCACCAGGTGCCCGAAGAACAGGCCGAGGATGCCGACATGGAACAGGATGTTGCCGGTGCGCAGGTTGCCGCGGTACAGCACTTGCGAGCTGTCGCTCTTCCAGGTGTATTGCTCGCGCTCGAAGCGGGCCAGGCTGCCGAACAGGAAAATGGCAAGCGCGATGTACGGGTAGATGCCGAAGAGGAATTGGTGGAGGGTTGCCATGGTGTTAGCTCTTCAAGAGGATTTGGGCTGCCTTGGCGGCCGTCTGTGCCGACTGTGTTCAGGGTGAGGGGTGGTTTAAGCACTGGCGCTTGGTGGAAGCTCCTGCCCTCTCCCCCGCCCCTCTCCCGCAAGCCGGAGAGGGAGAAAGCCGGCGGTTGGCGATGGCATGTCAGCAGGTCGCGGGCACCGGCGCGGTGCCGCGCGGATAGAACTTCACCGCCTGCGGCCCGGTTTGCGGGCCCAGCAGCGGCTCCACGCCATCGGCGCCCGGGCCGAAGGTTTCCAGCGCCTCGTCCATGTCCCGCACCGGCGGCTCCTGCTGCGGTTGCGGCTGCACGTCGGTGAGCGTGCGCAGCACCGCGAACACGCTGGCGTAGGGACTCTGGTTGCGCGCGAGCCGGTCGCCGATCGCGGCCAGCACGTGGATGGCTTCGCCCAGCAGCTGTTCGGCGCGCGCCTCGTTGCCGTCGGCCGCGAGCGCGCCGAGGAACTCCAGGAACAGCGGCACGTAGTCGGGCAACTCGGATGCCGCGGGCTCGAAGCCTTCGCGCCGGTACTCGTCGATCAGGTCGACCATGGCCTGGCCGCGGTCGCGGCTTTCGCCGTGGACGTGCTCGAACAGGTGCAGCGAGTGCGCCGGGTTGCGGTCGAAGGTGGCGACATAGTTTTCCTGCAGCGTGATCAGCGTCTCGCTGCGCAGCATGTCGGTCACTGGCGCCAGCAGCTGGCGCGCCTGCGGCCATTCGCCCAGCGCGGCGTCAATCTCGGGCAGCGCGTCGAGCAGTTCCTGCTCGGGATAGCCGAGCAGCGCGCTGAGGATGGGATAGAGGGGCATGTGGTTCTCCGGTTCGTTCGCTGGCGCTCAGCTCATCACGGCCTTCTTGCGCGACCTGGGCATGTCGACGAAATGCACGCTGCCCTGCGGCTTCTTGCCGAACAGCGCGCCCTCCGAAGTGCCGCCAGAGCAGCCGTTGCCGAAGGTGAAGCCGCAGCTGGCCTTGTCGTTGAAGCTGTCCTCGACCATTTCCTTGTGCGACGACGGGATCACGAAGCGGTCCTCGTAGTTGGCGATGGCCATGGTCTTGTACATGTCCTCGACCTGCGCCGGCGTCAGGCCCACTTGCTTGAGCACATCGAGGTCCTGCACGCCGTCGACCACCTGCGAGCGCTTGTAGGCACGCATCGCCAGCATCCGGTCCAGCGCCGACAGCACCGGCATCACGTCGCCCGCGGTCAGCAGGTTGGCCAGGTACTTGACCGGGATGCGCAGGCTCTTGACGTCGGGGATGATGCCGTTCATGCCCATGTGGCCGGCCTCGGCCGCCGACTGGATCGGCGACAGCGGCGGGACGTACCAGACCATCGGCAGCGTGCGGTATTCCGGGTGCAGCGGGAAGGCGATCTTCCACTCGCACGCCATCTTGTAGACCGGCGACTTGCGCGCGGCCTCGAGCCAGCCTTGCGGAATGCCCTGGTGCAGCGCCTCGGCCTGGACCTTGGGATTATGCGGGTCGAGGAAGACGTCGAGCTGCGCCTGGTACAGGTCGCGCTCGTCGGCCACCGACGCGGCCTGCTCGATACGGTCGGCGTCGTACAGCATGACGCCGAGGTAGCGGATGCGGCCGACGCAGGTCTCGGAGCAGACCGTGGGCTGTCCGGCCTCGATGCGCGGATAGCAGAACAGGCATTTCTCGGCCTTGCCGCTCTGCCAGTTGAAATAGATCTTCTTGTACGGGCAGCCCGAGATGCACATGCGCCAGCCGCGGCACTTGTCCTGGTCGACCAGCACGATGCCGTCGTCCTCGCGCTTGTAGATCGAGCCCGACGGGCACGAGGCCACGCACGCCGGGTTCAGGCAGTGCTCGCACAGGCGCGGCAGGTACATCATGAAGGTGTTCTCGAAGGTCGAGTACATCTCCTTCTGCACGTCGTCGAACAGCTTGTCGCGGCCGCGCGAGCTGAACTCGCCGCCGAGGTCGTCCTCCCAGTTCGGGCCCCACTCGATCTTTTCCATCTTGCGGCCGGTCAGCACCGAGACCGGGCGCGCAGTGGGCGGGGTCTGCGACAGCGGCGCCTTCTGCAGGTGCTCGTAGTCGTAGGTGAAGGGCTCGTAGTACTCGTCGATCGCCGGCAGGTTGGGATTGGCGAACAGGTTCGCCAGGATCTTCAGCTTGCCGCCCTGGCGCGGCTCGAGCGTGCCGTCGGGGTTGCGCTTCCAGCCGCCCTGCCACTTGTCCTGGTTTTCCCATTCCTTGGGATAGCCGATGCCGGGCTTGGTCTCGACGTTGTTGAACCACGCGTACTCGACGCCGTCGCGGCTGGTCCAGACATTCTTGCAGGTCACGGAGCAGGTATGGCAGCCGATGCACTTGTCGAGGTTCAGCACCATGGCCACCTGGGCACGGATCTTCATTGCGAGGCTCCTTCCTTCTCAGTCTTTTCCACGAGCGGCCCTTCGAGCCAGTCGACCTTCTTCATCTTGCGCAGGATCACGAACTCATCGCGGTTGCTGCCCACGGTGCCGTAGTAGTTGAAGCCATAGGCCAGCTGCGCGTAGCCGCCGATCATGTGCGTGGGCTTGGTCACCGCGCGCGTGACCGAGTTATGGATGCCGCCGCGCATGCCGCTGGTCTCGGCGCCGGGCACGTTCACGATCTTTTCCTGGGCGTGGTACATCAGGCACATGCCCTTGGGTACGCGCTGCGACACCACCACGCGCGCGGTCAGCGTGCCGTTGACGTTGAACACTTCGACCCAGTCGTTGTCGCGGATGCCGTTGGCCTTGGCCTCGGCTTCCGAGATCCATACGTGCGGGCCGCCGCGCGACAGCGTCAGCATGCGCAGGTTGTCGGAGTAGGTGGAGTGGATGCCCCACTTTTGGTGCGGCGTGATCCAGTTCAGCACCAGCTCCGGGTTGCCGTTTGGCTTCTTGCCCAGCATCGGCGCGACGGTTTTGGTGTCGATGGCCGGCTTGTACACGCACGCGCCTTCGCCGAAGTCCAGCATCCAGCGGTGGTCCTGCCAGAACTGCTGGCGGCCGGTCAGCGTGCGCCAGGGGATCAGCTCGTGCACGTTGGTGTAGCCGGCGTTGTAGCTGACCTCTTCCGATTCCAGCCCCGACCACGTCGGCGCGGAGATGATCTTGCGCGGCTGCGCCTGCACGTCGCGGAAGCGGATCTTGTCGTGCTCGCGCCCCTCGGCCAGGTGGGTGTGGTCGCGGCCGGTGATCTTCGACAGCGCTTCCCAGGCCTTGACGGCGACGTGGCCGTTGGTTTCGGGGGCGAAGGTCAGGATCATCTCGGCGGCGTCGATCGCGGTCTCCAGCTTCGGGCGGCCCTGGCTCACGCCGGGTTCCGTCACCGTATGGCTCAGCTCGCCGATTTCCTTCACCTCATGCTGGGTGTTCCAGTTGATGCCCTTGCCGCCATTGCCGAGCTTGTCGAGCAGCGGGCCGATCGAGGTGAATTTCTTGTAGATATCCGCGTAGTTGCGCTCGACCACCATCATCGACGGCGCGGTCTTGCCCGGGATCAGGTCGCACTCGCCGGCCTTCCAGTCCTTCGGCTCGAACGGCTGGCCCAGCTCGCCCGGGGTGTCGTGCAGCAGCGGCGTGCACACCAGGTCCTTGCGCGTGCCCAGGTACGGGCCGGCGATCTCGCTGAACTTCTTGGCGATGGTCTTGTAGATCTCCCAGTCGGTCTTGCTTTCCCACAGCGGCTGCACGGCTTCGGACAGCGGGTGGATGAAGGGATGCATGTCGGACGTGTTGAGGTCGTCCTTCTCGTACCAGGTTGCCGTCGGCAGCACGATGTCGCCGTACAGGCAGGTGGTGCTCATGCGGAAGTCCAGCACGGTCAGCAGGTCGAGCTTGCCTTCGGCGGCCGGGCGCACGTTGACTTCGCTCGGCGTGATCGCGTCGTTCTCGTCGCCGAACACGGCGTTCTGCGTGCCGAGCAGGTACTTCAGGAAATACTCATGCCCCTTGCCCGAGCTGCCCAGGATGTTGGAGCGCCACACGAACATATTGCGCGGGAAGTTGGCCGGGTTGTCGGGATCGTCGCAGGCAAAATGCAGCGCGCCCGACTTCAGTTGCTCGACGGTATAGGCGACCGGGTCCTTGCCGGCCTGCTCGGCCGCATCGACCACGTCGAGCGGATTGGCGCCGAGCTGCGGCGCCGAGGGCAGCCAGCCCATGCGCTCGGACTTTGCGTTCAGATCCAGCAGCGACATGCCGTCGTAGCGCTTGCGGTCGGCGGTCGGCGACAGGATTTCGTCGACGCCCAGCTTTTCGTGGCGCCACTGGCTGGTGTGGTTGTAGAAGAACGAGGTGCCGTTCATCTGGCGCGGCGGGCGCGACCAGTCCAGGCCGAATGCCAGCGGGGCCCAGCCGAACTGCGGGCGCAGCTTTTCCTGGCCGACGTAGTGGGCCCAGCCGCCGCCGCTCTTGCCGATGCAGCCGCACATCATCAGCAGGTTGATGATGCCGCGGTAGATCATGTCGTTGTGGTACCAGTGGTTCAGCGCGGCACCGACGATCACCATGCTCTTGCCTTGCGTGCGGTCGGCGTTGTCGGCGAACTCGCGCGCCACCTGGGTCACCAGGCGCGCCGGCACCGAGGTGTGCTTCTCCTGCCAGGCGGGGGTGTAGGGCACGTCGTCTTCATACGACGCCGCCACGTTGGGGCCGCCGAGGCCCTGGTCGACACCGTAGTTGGCCATCTGCAGGTCATAGACGGTCGCCACCAGCGCGCTGCTGCCGTCGGCCAGCGTGATGCGGCGCGCCGGCACGCGGCGGCGCAGCAGCTCGTCGTGTTCGCCACCGAAGTAGGGGAAGCCGACCTCGACCACTTCGTCGCCGTGGCCGAGCAGCGACAGGCGCGGCTCGACCGCGCGGCCGCTGCCGCCGTCCTTCAGTTCCAGGTTCCAGCGGCCGACCTTCGCGCCGCCGTTGTGCGCGGCCTCGCCCCAGCGGAAACCGATCGAGCCATTGGGCGCGACGATCTCGCCGGTGGCGTCGTCGACCAGCAGCGTCTTCCATTCCGGATGGTTGGCTTCGCCGAGGTTGTCGGCCAGGTGCGAGGCGCGCAGGAAGTGGTCGGGCACCAGCGTGTCGCCATGCTCGCGCAGCAAGACCAGCATGGGCATGTCGGTGTACTGCTTTACATAGTCGCGGAAGTAGGCGGACTTGCCGCTGGCGTGGAATTCCTTCAGCACCACATGGCCCATCGCCATCGCCAGCGCGGCATCGGTGCCCTGCTTCGGCGCCAGCCAGATATCGCCGAACTTGACCATCTCGCCGAAGTCGGACGAGACCGCGACGGTCTTGGTGCCCTTGTAGCGGACTTCGGTGTAGAAGTGGGCGTCGGGCGTGCGCGTCTGCGGCACGTTGGAGCCCCATACCATCAGGTAAGTGGAGTTGTACCAGTCGGCCGATTCGGGCACGTCGGTCTGTTCGCCCCAGACCTGCGGGCTGGCCGGCGGCAGGTCGCAGTACCAGTCGTAGAACGACAGGCAGGCGCCGCCGAGCAGGCTCAGATAGCGCGCGCCGGCGGCGTACGACACCATCGACATCGCCGGGATCGGCGAGAAGCCGATCACGCGGTCCGGGCCGAACTTCTTCACGGTGAAGGCGTTGGCCGCGGCAATCATCTCGGTGGCGGTGTTCCAGTCGGCGCGCACGAAGCCGCCCTGGCCGCGCACGCTCTTGTAGCGCGCCGCCTTCTTCGGGTCCTGGCTGATCGATTCCCAGGCGGCGATCGGGTCCATGGTCTTGCGGGCCTCGCGCCACATCTCCATCAGCCGGCCGCGGATCATCGGGTACTTGACGCGCTGCGCGGAGTAGACGTACCAGCTGTACGAGGCGCCGCGCGGGCAGCCGCGCGGCTCATGGTTGGGCAGGTCCGGGCGCGTGCGTGGGTAGTCGGTCTGCTGCGTTTCCCAGGTGATCAGGCCATTCTTGACGTAGACCTTCCAGGAGCACGAACCGGTGCAGTTCACGCCGTGGGTGGAGCGCACGATCTTGTCGTGCTGCCAGCGGCTGCGGTAGCCGTCTTCCCACTTGCGGTCTTCGTTCACCACCGCGCCGTGGCCGTCCGCATAGGTGGACTTGACGCGCGACATGAACTTCAGTCGATCCAGGAAATGACTCATTTGCTTGTTCTCCGCGAGGCTATTCTGCGGGGCTCCGACGGTTGCCCGGGAGCATTTGCAGGGACACCTCGAGCTTATGGGGGAGCGGGGCGGCGGCCAATTCGCTGGTGGAACAGCCGCCGGATGGCGATCGGGGGAGGTGGCCGGCGCGGGCCTAGTTCCGAAGAACTAGTCCGGCCGGCAAGGCGTTCAGCAGGGCATGGGGGCGTTGCGGCGCGCGTAGTACCACCACGTCACCAGCACGCAGCTGAGGTAGAAGGCGATAAAGCAATACAGCGCGGCGTCGGGGGCACCGGTCAGCTCGAGCGAGGTGCCGAAGCTCTTGGGGATAAAGAAGCCGCCGTAGGCGCCGATCGCGCCGGAGAAGCCCAGCACCGCGGCGGATTCCTTGCCGGCATCCTGCAGCGCCTGGCGTTGCGCGGCGTCGCCCTGGCCCTTGGCGGCGCGCTGGCGCTCGGTCAGGAAGATCACCGGGATCATGCGGAAGGTCGAGCCGTTGCCGATGCCGGTCAGCGCGAACAGCGCGATGAAGGCCGCGAGGAACCAGGTGAAGTTGCCGCCGGCGCCGTCGTGCGGCAGCGCCGCCAGCACCGCGAACACCGCCGCGATCATGCCGACGAAGGTCCACAGCGTGACGCGCGCGCCGCCGAGCTTGTCAGAGATCCAGCCGCCCACGGGACGCGTCAGCGCACCGACCAGCGGACCCAGGAAGGCGTAGGCGGTGGGGTTCACGCCCGGGAACTGCGACTTGGTCAGCAGCGCCAGCCCGGCCGAGAAGCCGATGAACGAGCCAAAGGTGCCGACATACAGCCAGCACATCAGCCAGTTGTGCTTGCGCTTGAAGATCACGGCCTGTTCGGCGAACGAGGCCTTGGCATCGGCGATGTCATGCATGCCGAACCACGCCGCCAGCGCCGACACCACGATGAACGGCACCCAGATGAATCCGGCGTTCTGCAGCCAAAGGTTCTGCGTGGCGCCATCGGCCTGGTATTGCTGCGGCTCGCCGCCGAGCGCGCCGAACACCGCCAGCGACACCACCAGCGGGGTGATGAACTGCACCACCGACACGCCCAGGTTGCCGATGCCGGCATTCAGCCCGGTGGCCAGTCCCTTCTTCGCCTTGGGAAAGAAGAAGCTGATATTGGCCATCGACGAACTGAAGTTGGCGCCGCCCAGCCCGCACAGCAGCGCCAGCACCAGCAGCGTGGGATAGCCGGTGGACGGGTCGCGCAGCGCGAAGCCCATGCCCAGCGCCGGGATCAGCAGCAGCGCGGTGGAAATCGCGGTGAAGCGGCGCCCGCCGAATACCGGCACCAGGAACGAATAGAAGATGCGCAGCGTGGCGCCCGACAGCGCGGGCAGCGCGGTCAGCCAGAACAGCTGGTTCTTGGTGAACTGGAAGCCGGCGCGGTCGAGGTTGACCGCGACCACGCTCCACAGCATCCAGACCACGAAGGCCAGCATCAGCGCCGGGATCGAGATCCACAGGTTGCGGTAGGCGATGCGCTCGCCCTCGCTTTGCCAGAACGCCGCGTTCTCGGGCTCCCAGCGGGTCAGTACGGATGAGGTCATGATCAGTGTGCCTTGATGAAGAATGCGCGGAGGCGCGCGGGTGGGTCAGTGCCGCATCAGGCCGGCTGGGTCAGGCCGACGGCCTGGGCCTTGCGCTGGCGTTCGGCGCGGTGGCTGTAGTGCATCCACACCAGGCTCACGCACACCGTGCCGTACATCAGCATGAAGCAGCTGCTGCGGATGCCGGTCAGGTCGGCCAGCATGCCGAACAGGATCGGCAGCACGAAGCCGCCCAGTCCGCCGGCCAGGCCGACCACGCCGGAAACCGCGCCGATGTTGTGGGTGAAGTCGTTGGAGATGAACTTGAACACCGAGGCCTTGCCGATGGCGAAGGCGATGCCGACCACGAACAGCAGGATGGTGAAGAGCGTGGGCGTCAGCGCGATGCGGAAGCCCTGCGGGCCGCTGGTGGTCTGGACGATGAAATCGGTCTGCGGATAGCTCAGCAGGAAGAAGCCGACCCAGCTCACCCACATCACCCACCAGGTGGTGCGATGTGCACCGTAGCGGTCCGAGATCCAGCCGCCGATCGCGCGCAGCACGCCGCCCGGCAGCGAGAAGCAGGCGGCCAGGAAGGCGGCGGTCTTGATGTCGAAGCCGTATTCGCCGATGTAGTACTTGGTCATCCACAGCGACAGGCCGACATAGCCGCCGAACACCACCGAGTAGTACTGCGAGTAGCGCCACACGCGCGGATCGCGCATCACCGCCAGCTGCTCGCGCCAGCCGACGCCGGACTTGACCATGTGCGCGGGATCGCTGCGCGAAAACACCCAGAACAGCAGCGCGGTGGCCAGCATCGCCACCGAATACACGCGCGGCACGACGGTCCAGGTGCCGGCCGCCAGGATCAGCGCCGGCGCGACGAACTTGGTCAGCGCCGCGCCCGAGTTGCCGGCGCCGAAGATGCCCATCGCCAGCCCCTGGCGCGAGCGCGGGAACCAGCGCGCCACGTAGGGCGTGCCCACCGAGAACGAACCGCCCGCCAGGCCGACGAACAGGCCCAGCACCAGCAGCTGCCACAGCGTGGTTGCGTACGAGATCAGCCAGATCGGGATCACGGTGGCCAGCATCAGCACGAAGAACACGATGCGGCCGCCGAAGCGGTCGGTCCACAGCCCCAGCGGCACGCGGATCAGCGAGCCGCTCAGCACCGGGGTGGCGGCGAGCAGGCCGAATTCGGTGTCGTTCAGGCCGAGCTGTTGCTTGAGTGGGATGCCGAGGACCGCGAACAGCATCCACACGGCAAAACAGATGGTGAAGGCAAAAGTACTGGACGCCAGTGTTATTGCGGCGCCGGGCGGGATCGGCTCCGGCGCGCGGGGTTGGGTGGCCATGGCCATGCTCCTGTGTCAACTTTGGCGGGGGTGATGCCAGAGTAGGGGCGGGCGTTGGTGCTGCCTATTCGCCGGCAGCACAGCGCGCGGGCGGGCGCTGACTGCCTTTGGAAGTAGTTCTACCGGGGGAGGTCGCCGGCGCGGTGGCGGTGCTATCGTGGCGACGACTTGCGGCGCAGTGCGTGGTGCCGCCGCGGCCAACGCCGCGCCGCACCCGCTCCGCATCCTCCTTGCCCTTCCTGACATGGACACCATCCCCATTCTTCCCGCGCGGCGCACGCCGCCCTCCGGCAAGGCCCCGCCGCCGGGCCCGCCGCCACGTGGCTTTGCCCTGTTTGCGCTGGGCTTCCGGCCGTTCTATCTGGGCGGCGCGGTGTTTGCCGCGCTGGCGATTGCGGCCTGGTCGGCAATGCTGGCGGGCATGCAATCGGTCGGTCCGGCACCAGTGCTGCCCGGGATGTTCTGGCATGCGCACGAGATGGTGTTCGGCTTTGCCGCGGCGATCGTGGTGGGTTTCCTGTTCACGGCGGGACGTGCCTGGACCGGGCAACCCACGCCGACCGGCGCGGCGCTGGCCGTGCTGTTCGGGCTGTGGCTGGCCGGACGCGTGGGCCTGTGGGTGGCGCCGGGCACCTTGGCCTTCGCCGTCGAAGCCGCGTTCCTGCCGCTGGCGGCGCTGGCCTTCACGCGCACGCTGGTGCGCGGCGGCAATCGCCGCAACTATCCGCTGGCGCTCGCGCTCTGGCTGCTGGCGCTGGCCGATATCGCCAGCCTGTGGCTGCAGGCGCGCGGCCATGACGCCGGTGCGATGCTGGCCTGCCGTGCCGGCGTGGCGCTGGTGACGCTGTTCGTGGTGGTGATCGGCGGGCGCGTGATTCCGATGTTCACCACCAATGCGATTCCCGGCTTCCGCTTGCGCCAGTACCGGCAGGTGGATCGGCTGGTGATTCCGACTGCGGTGCTCGGGCTGGCGGCCGGGCTGCTGCCCGTGCCCGCATGGCTGACGGCGGCGCTGTCATTGCTGGCGGCGCTGGTGCTGGGCGCGCGCGTGTCGGGGTGGCGCGGTTACGCGGTCGGCAACCGGCCGATCCTGTGGGTGCTGCACCTCGCCTACGCGTGGCTGCCGCTGGCGCTGCTGCTGCAGGCGCTCGGTGCGCTGGGCCTGGTGATGGCCGGGCTGGCGACGCACGCATTCACGGTGGGTGTACTCGGCGTGGCGATCATCGCCATGATCACCCGCACCGCGCTGGGCCACACCGGTCGCATGCTGGTGGCCGGCCGCGCCGAGACCGCGGCGTACTGGCTGGTGGCCGCGGCGGCGGTGTTGCGCGTGTTCGGGCCGATGGTCTGGCCGGCCGGCTACCTGCATTGGATATGGGGCGCGGGGGCGTGCTGGGTGGCCGGCTTCGGGCTCTATGCGCTGACGTATGCGCCACGGCTGGCGCGTCCGCGCGTGGACGGCAAGCCGGGCTGAATCGCAGGCGCAAGAAAGCCGCGCGGGCGCTCAGGGGCAGGCCTGCGCCATCGGCGCGCGGGCGCGCGCGCCTTGTTCCATCTTCACGCTCAGCCACGCCACCGCCAGCGCCGCCATCGGCGCCAGTGCCGCAACCCAGGGCAACGCCGTCAGCCCCGCGCCGTGATCGACCACCACCCCGCCCATCCACGCGCCCAGGCCGTTGCCCAGGTTGAACGCGGCGATATTGAAGCTCGAGGCCAGGTTCTCGCCGGCGCCGTGGGCGTGGCGCAGCACGCGCAACTGCAGCGGCGACACCGTGGCAAAGGCCGCGACGCCGAGGATGCCGACGAAGGCCACCACCAGCACCTGGCTGTGGATGGCCAGCGTCATCGCCGCCAGCACCAGCGTCAGCGCTGCCAGCGTGGCCAGCACCGCGCGCGTCGGGGCGCGGTCGGCAAAGCGGCCGCCCAGCACGTTGCCGACGATCATGCCGGCACCGAACAGCAGCAGGATCGGCGATACCGCCGCCTCGCCAAAACCGGACACGCGCGTCAGCAGCGGCTGCACGTAGGTGATCACGGCGAAGATGCCCATCGACTGCAGTACCGTCATCAACAGCCCCAGCAGCACCTGCGGGCGGCCGATGGTGGCCAGTTCGTCGCGCAGCGCGACGCGTGCCCCGTGGTCCTGGCTCTTCTGCACCAGCAGCGCGATCACCGCCAGCGACAGCAGCCCGACCAGAGTCATGGCCCAGAAGGTCGAGCGCCAGCCCAGGTGCAGGCCCAGCCAGGCGCCGGCGGGCATGCCCAGCAGCGTGGCCAGGGTCAGGCCCGAGAACATCACGGAAATCGCCGAGGCACGGCGGTCTTCCGGCACCAGCCCGGTCGCGACCACGGCGCCGACGCCGAAGAAGGTGCCATGCGTGAGCGAGGTCAGCACGCGCGCGATCATCAGCGTGATGTAGTCGGGCGCCAGTGCGCAGGCGGCGTTGCCCACGGTATAGATCACCATCAGCGCCAGCAGCACCGCCTTGCGCGGCATGCGGCGCGTCAGCAGCGTCAGCACCGGCGCGCCGGCGAACACGCCCAGCGCGTAGCCGGACACCAGCATGCCGGCGGCGGCGATGGTTACCTGCAGGTCAGCGGCGACCTGCAGCAGCAGGCCCATGATCACGAATTCGGCGCAGCCGATGCCGAAGGAACCGGCCGTGAGCGCGTACAACGCCGTCGGCAGCCGGGTCCGGGCGGGAGCGGCGAGGGTGGAGGAGGAAGGCATGGTCGGAAAGGGGCGCAAGGGAGGACGAAGCGCGCAGTCTGGCCCTTTCCGGCTTCAGTAAAAACCGGCATGATCCATAATCAGTTTCAATAAATTATTGAGAGTCATGGACCGGATCGGCGATATCGGCCTGTTTCTGCGGGTGCTCGACCTGGGCTCGATCAGTGCCGCGGCGCGCAGCCTGGACCTGTCGGTGGCAGTGGCCAGCCAGCGGCTGCAGCGGCTGGAACGCGAGCTGGGCGTGCGCCTGCTGCATCGCACCACGCGGCGCCTGCACGCCACGCCGGAGGGCGCGGTGCTGGCCGAGCAGGGGCGCGCGCTGGTGGACGACCTGGAGGCGCTGGGGGCATCGCTGCGGCAGGCGGGCACCGGTATCACCGGCACCTTGCGGGTGACGACGTCGTCGTCGTTCGGGCGGCTTTACGTCTCGCCGCTGCTGCCGGAATTCCTGGTGCGCCATCCGGGGGTATCGCTCAGCGTCAACCTGAGCGACCACGTGCTGGACCTGGTCAGCGCGGGCTTCGACCTGGCGATCCGCATCGGCGCGCTCGACGACTCGGCGCTGGTCGCACGCCGGCTGGCCAACAACCGGCGGCTGCTGTGCGCGTCGCCCGACTACCTGCGCCGGCGCGGCACGCCGCGCACGCCGCAGGACCTGGCGCGGCACGATTGCCTGCTGCTGGTGGGCAGTCACGGGCGGCAGGATGTGTGGCGGCTGGGCGATGGCGCCGGCGGCGAGGTTGCCGTGCGCGTGCGCGGCCGGATCGAGGCCAATACCGGCGAGCTGCTGTCCGACGCAGCGCTGGCGGGCTTCGGCATCGCGCTGCATTCGGCCTGGCATGTCTGCGCCGACCTGCGGGCCGGCCGGCTGGTGCAGGTGCTGCCCGATTACCCGCTGGCCGATACCGGCATCTACGCGGTGATGCCGCAGCGGCGGCTGGTGCCGCCGCGGGTGCGCGCCTTCGTCGATTTCCTGGCCGAGCGCTTTGGCGACAACCCGCCGTGGGAGCAACTCCGCGGCGGGTGAGCCCAGCCCCTGGCTAGGCCGGCGGCTGCGGCGCGGGGGCGGCGTGGCGCCGGTAGTCGCCCGGCGTCATGCCGGTCCAGCGGCGGAACGCGCGGAAGAACGAGTTGGCATCGTCGAAGCCGAGCCGGAACGCGATCTCGCCGAGCGACAGCGCGCCTTCGCTCAGGTAGTGGCCGGCCAGCTCGCGCCGCGCGTCTTCGCACAGCGTGCGGAAGCTGGTGCCGGCGGCCATCAGCCGGCGCTGCAGGGTGCGCTCGCTGATGTCGAGATGGCGCGCCACCGCGGCCAGGCTCAGGGCGCGGTCGCCGGCGAGCTGCTGCAGGGCGCTGCGCACATCGTAGAGCGAGGCCGCGGCCGGCCGCAGGTCGCGGCTGGCGGCAGGCGCCGCCGGGCTGGAGCGGTCGCGCGCCATCAGCCGCAGCGCCAGGTCGCGGCGGCCGAACACGATCGCGTCTTCGGGCTCGCCAAAGCGCACAGGGCAGTCGAAGGCCTCGGTATAGCGCAGGTGCCAGGCGGGCCGGCCGATGCGCAGCGATACCCGCAGCGGATGCAGCGGCTTGCGCGTGAAGCGCCGGCCGAAGGCCAGCAGCGAGCACAGCTCCATGTCGATGCGCGGCCGGCTGTCGGGCGCCTCGGGATCGCTCGGGCGGATGCAGACCCAGGCTTCGTCGCCCTGGCGGCGCAGCTCGACGCGGTCGCCGGCCAGCAGCTTCTGGTAGCGCGCAATGCGCCGCAGGGCCGTGCCCAATGACGGGCCGGCCATCGCGGGCAAGCCGGCCAGGCCGAGCAGGTCGGGCGGCATCCGGCTGCCCAGCCACAAGCCGATGGCGGGGTCGCCGGTGGCGTGATAGACGGCCAGCAGCAGGTGGATGGCCTGTTGCGGGTCGGCCGCATGCGCGGCGGGTTGGTGGTCGCAGGAGTCGGACTCGGTGTCGGATTCCGGGGCAGGCGCGAGTGCCGATACGTCGTAACCGCCTTCACGCAGCGCGTGCAGCAGGTCACGAGGCAACGGCCCGGCCTGGATAGGCTCTTGTTGTGGCATCGTCGTTTTCTGGCTGGCAAGGTGGCGCAAATGCGCCAGTGCAGCCCCCGGTACGAAAGAGATTACGCGGTGACGATGGCCCCTTCAAGGGCGCGGGGCGGCCGGAAGTGTGTGCCAGGCAGCTTAACGGACATGCGGGGAGGCACCCTTGGATGCCAGGCGACAGGTAGGGCCGCGTCGCTGCTGGCTTGGCGGGTCGCTGCAACCCGTTGCTTAAATTTTGGGCAGTCCGGTGCGGTGGCGCACAGACCGGGGTTTTCGGACGGGGAACGGCAGGATATCCACAGATTCTGTGGATATCACGTCGGAGTTTTCAACATGGGTTTGTGCGGCTGCCGGCAGGCGTGGGAAGCGCGTATGCTGAACAGTTTTGACGGCGCGTGATGCCGCTTTTCCGGCACCGGTGGTTGCCGACGGTTGGCCGGTCACAGCACGATCGGGGCTCATCCATGGCTCATTTTTCGTCATCCTTGGGCTAACGCTGCACGAAACCGGCATCTTTTTTTTCGCGACTCAACCTGCCCGCCGCCATGCGCCATGACCGGTCGTTCGCCTTCCCGTCCCGCCTTGCCGTGTTGCCCATGCTTGCCGCCGCCGTGGCGGTGTCGGGCTGCGTGGCGCAATACCGGGTGCCTGCCGGTGCGCCGTCCGCCAGCGTGCGGCTGGTGACCAGCACCGATGAAAACACCTCGTTCGCCATCGTCGATCCGGCCAGATGCCCGGATCCGGCCCGGCCGCTGGTGCTGGCGGGGATGGGCAGGCAGTTGTCGGCGATGGGAAGGGAGCGCAGCCTGGACATGGCCGGGCGTTCGCCGGAGCCGGCCGCGCGCACGCGTGAACGGCTGGTCGAAGCGGGCCGGCGCATCTATGTGGCGGTGACCTCGGCCGCCGCGCCGCCGCTGCCCGAGATGCGCTGCGCCGCGGGCGTGTCATTCGTGCCGGTGGCCGGCGCGCAGTATGAGATCCGATACCAGCGGGACGAGACCGCCAGCCAGTGTTCGGCGCGGATCTTGCGCCTGCAGCCGCTGGCCGACGGCGGCGCGCGCCTGACGGCCGAGCCGACGCAGCAGGGTTTCAGGGCGCTACGAAAGGATTATGTCTGCCAGGCTTTGTGAAACCCGTCCGGGCTCCCCGGCTGCGGACGGGTTGGCGGGGCAGCGGGCCACCGGCGCGGCCAGCTGAGCCCCGGCGGCAGGCCTGCTTACTGCTCGATCAGGAAGCGCTCCGGACGCTTGCCCAGCCAGGCTGGCGCACGGCCGCGGCCCGACCAGGTCTTGCCGGTCTTGGGATCCATGTACTTCGGGGGCAGGGCGGCGGCAGTCTTGCGCGCGCTGCTGCCGGCGGGACGGCCGCGCTTGCGCGGGGGCAGGATGTCTTCCGCGGTCAGGCCATATTCGGTCATCAGTTCGCGGATTTTATCGATCACGCCCGCCACTTCGTTCGCGCGCACTTCATTCAGCTTGGCTTCCAGCGCTTCCTTCTCAGCCAGGAGTTGCTTGTATGTCGCCATTTATATATCCCCTTTCTGCAATTAGGCCGCTGCATGGTACTAGAAATTCAGGTGACAGGGCACCTGAAAAAATTTTACAAAAAATAACGCAGATTGCACGGACAGATTGTCGGGGCGCTGGTCGGCATCATGGTCATGCCGAATGCGGAAACGATTGCCGCAACCATGGCCGCGACATTGCTTCAGCCAATGGTCGTTTTGCTGTGCCGGGTTTCCATTTTCTTGCCCTCATTCAGGGTCAATCGAAATACGCGCGCCGCCCGGCTTTAGCGCCTAGACTGTTTGTCTGCGCCCCGCGCAGTGCCACGTCACGACTACCGGAGCCCCGTATGAGTCAGCAGATCTTTGTCAATTTACCCGTGCGCGACCTGCCGAAGTCGATTGACTTCTTTACGCAGCTGGGCTTTTCCTTCAATCCGCAATTTACCGACGATACCGCGACCTGCATGATCGTCGGCGACAATATTTTCGTGATGCTGCTTACCGAAGCCAAGTTCCGCAGCTTCTCGCCCAACGACATCTGCGATGCGCGCAAAGCCACCGAAGTGCTGGTTTGCCTGTCGATGGAAACCCGGGCCCGCGTCGATGAAATGGTCAATGCCGCGGTGCTGGCGGGCGGCAATACCTACAAGCCGCCAATGGATCTGGGCTTCATGTACGGCCATGGCTTTCAGGACCTGGATGGCCATGTCTGGGAGCTGGTGTATATGGATATGGCGGCAATGCAGGCGTCGCAGTGAACGCGCCCTCGCGCCGGGCCAGCGCCAAAAAAAACAGCCCGGGAAAGCAGGAAGCCCGGGCTTGAAATCCACCTGGATCGCGGTGGAGGAGACATCTGGTTGTCAGCGTCCCGGCAGCATCCGGGACGCGGTCATGCAGGGTGGTGTCAGATCGCCCAGCCGCCGGCGTAGAACGCCGCCAGCACCACCGCGATCGCCACGGTGCCGAGATTGAGCTTGCGCCATTCGCCGGCCACGATGCGGCCCACCACCAGGGTGCAGAAGCCGAGCATGATGCCGGTGACGATATTGCAGGTCAGCACGATGAACACGGCGCAGACCAGCCCGGCCAGCGCATCGACCAGGTCGTCCATGTGCAGGCGGCTCACGCTCGACAGCATCAGCAGGCCGACGTACATCAGCGCGGGCGCGGTGGCGTACGACGGCACCAGCGCGGCCAGCGGCGAGAAGAACATCACCGCCACGAACAGCAGGCCCACCACCACCGCGGTCAGGCCGGTCTTGGCGCCGGCGGCGACGCCGACGGTCGACTCGATATAGGCCGCGGCCGGGGCGCCGCCGAACATGCCGGAAAAGATCGAGCTGACCGAGTCCGCGGTCAGCGCGCGCCCGCCGTTGTGGATATGGCCGTTGGCATTGAGCTGCCCGGCTTGCCCGGCGACAGCACGGATGGTGCCGGTGGCGTCGAACACCGCGGTCATCACCAGTGCCAGCACGCTCGGCAGCACGGCGGCCGTCAGCGCGCCGCGCACGTCCATGGCGCCGATCAGCGACTCGTGGCC
Source organism: Cupriavidus sp. WGlv3 (assembly GCF_023952475.1). Lineage (GTDB taxonomy): Bacteria > Pseudomonadota > Gammaproteobacteria > Burkholderiales > Burkholderiaceae > Cupriavidus > Cupriavidus phytorum. The sequence continues at coordinate 388,305 of NZ_JALHRX010000002.1, read as the reverse complement.
CGGTGCGCTCAGCGACGGCAGCGCGAACACGCCGGTGAACTTCACCGCCGGGTCGAAGGCCAGGCCCAGCGCGGAGATCGCGATGATCACCAGCAGGATCCCGCCCGGCACCTTGCGGCGCTCGAGACCGAAGATCGCGGCCAGGCCCAGCACCGACATCACCACCGGGAACGAGGTGATCTTGCCCAGCGCCACCGGCAGGCCGGCATGCGTGTTCTTGACCACCAGCCCGACTTCATTCGAGGCGATCAGCAGCAGGAACAGGCCGATACCGATGCCGGTGCCGTGCGCCACGCCGGCCGGCAAATTGCGCAGGATCCAGCTGCGCACGCCGGTGACCGAGATCGCGGTGAAGATCAGGCCCATCAGGAACACCGCGCCGAGCGCGACCGCCGGCGACAGGCCCTGACCCAGCACCAGGCCGAAGGCCATGAACGCGGTCAGCGAGATGGCGCAGCCGATGGCGATCGGCAGCTTGGCCCACAGGCCCATCAGCAGCGAGCCGAAGGCCGTGGTCAGGCACACCGCGACAAAGACCGCGCTGGTGTCGAAGCCGGCCTTGCCCAGCATGCCCGGCACGACGAAGACGGCGTAGACCATCGCCATGAAGGTGGTGACGCCGGCCACCACTTCCTGGCGCTGGGTGCTGCCGCGCGCGGTGATCTCGAAGAACGCGTCGAGCCGGCCTTTGACTTCCGGAACGTGGGGGGCGTGGGGGCGTGCGGGATCGGCCTCCGCCGCGGACGACGGATAGGGTTGTTCGATCATGATGAGCTGTCTCCTTGCGGGCGCTGCAACGTCCGTCGTGCGGAACGTCGTCAGGCGGTCTCACGTGGTTCTGGTCTGGGCTGGAGGCGGAAATCCTGGCCAACCCCGCTGTTATCGGTGTGCCGCTTGTCGGTGCCTTCTGTGGGCGTGATCCGGGCAAGGCTGAAGGCTAGGTGAGGCGGCGCCAGCCATCATCACCGGCGCTCAATGCGCGGCATGTGCGACGGGGAATATCGAATGTGATGCCTGAGTATCTCTAGGCGGCGACGCCGCTCCGGGTGGCGTTTTCGGCGGCTGCCATTATCAGGCGACGCTTATACGGCCTATAGGGAATGACCCGGATGCCCGAGGGTCGACTTCTCTATACTAGGGATAACCCTGAGTCGTCTCGTGATCCGGGCCGAATCCCGGCCATAAGTGCTTCATGAGGCACTAAACCTGTTTCCCACCGGAAAGGAAGAATCGCTATGCAAGCACTCGCCGACACCCTTTATCGCCAGCCCGCCAAGTCCAAGGCTGCCAGGCCCGCCGCAGCGGAGCCGGGGCGCGATGTCGCCTATTACGCCCGCATGGGCGGCGGTCTGTCGCTGGCGGCGCGCGTGCGCGCCTACTTTGCACAGGGCTGGACGCTGTACGCGGCCAATGCCCGCGAGGCCGCGCCGATCCGCTGGCTGTAAAAGCAGCGCGCGCTGCTTCAGTACATGCCGGTGCGGGCCATGAACGCCTCCAGCGTCCAGCCGCGCCCGAGCAGCAGCATGCGCGTATGCAGCCCCTCGCGCGTGGCGGCATCGATGGTATCGCCCAGCCACGTCAGCGTCTTGCTGCGCAAATCCACATAGCCCATGGCGTAGTCGGGGGCCAGTGCCTGCCACAAGGCGTGGGCGCCGGCCGACTGCCGCGCGCCGCTCAGCAGGCATAGCCCGCCGTCCAGCGCCCAGCGATAGAGCGCCCGCGCCAGGCCGCGGCGCTGGTAAGCGGGCGCAAACTTGCTATGCGGCGCCCGCACCCACGGATCGGCCCTGCGGCCGACCTCGCTCAGCCGGTTGAAGACGGTATAACCGGCCAGCCGGCGCTGCATCACATCTTCCACATACACGTAGTACTCGCCGTCCGCCTCGCGGTAGCGCAGGCGCAGGCCCGGCGCGCCCGCCGGCAGGGCGGGCATGGCATGGAGGCGGTCGCCCGGCCGGTCGATGCGGCCGTGCAGGGCGTCGAGTTCGCGCTCGATCTCGGCGGGGGCCAGTTCAACGTCGATGCGCAGCTCGAGCGCGCGCGGCAGCGCCGGCGCCGGCAGGCGCAGGGCATGGAAATTCACCATGGCAGTCTCCGATCCGCTCAGGAATTGAGGAGCAGGTAGAGGGCGGCGAGCGCCACCATGGCGCAAAAGGTGTGGCGGTAGAGCGGTGACATGTCTGGCTTTCTCCTGGCTGCATGATCGAGCGGGTGCCGGATGGCATCCGCGACATGGGCCGTGCGGGAAAGCTCAGGGCTGGAGGGTGGCGCCCCGAACTGCCCGCACGGCCAGGAAAAGCACGGCGCGGCGGACCGGGTTGCAGGCGGGAAAGTGCCTGGCCAAGTCAGGGGCAAGGCCTTGCTGCGCGGCGCGTACGCGCACGCCTGCCGCCGGCTGGGCCGGGCGGTTCAGGGTGGCGAAACGGGCGAAGCAAGGCATGGAGGCTGGGGGCGCAATGGTGCGAAGGAACATTGCTTATGCCACACTTCATCGGGAATGTCCAGTCAAGTTGCCGGCTTCCGCGGTGAACGTCGTTTTACTTCGGGTGCTCGCGGCCGGGTGCGAGGGGGCCGGCAGCAGCCATCGTCATCGTTCATTGTGAACACTGTCTACATGTACTAGACTCGGAAACATCGTTCACCCGGCCTTCTTGCAGGAGCCAAGATGACGACTTCCCCCACCCCCGAAACGGATACCGGCCCGGTCCGGCTGCTGGTCGCCACCACCAAGGGCGCCTGGTACCTGACCAGCGACGGCGCGCGCCGCAGCTGGCAGATCGACGGCCCGACCTTCCTCGGCCATACCATCCACCACATCGTGCAGGACCCGCGCGAGCCGTCGCGCCTGCTGATGGCGGCCCGCACCGGTCACCTGGGCCCGACCGTGTTCCGCTCCACCGACGGCGGCCGCAACTGGACCGAGGCGGCGCGCCCGCCCGCGTTCGACAAGGTGCCCGAGGGCGAGACCGGCCGCGTGGTCGACCACGTGTTCTGGCTCACCCCCGGCCATGCCAGCGAGCCTGGCACCTGGTACGCCGGCACCTCGCCGCAAGGACTGTTCCGCAGTGCCGACCATGGCGCGAGCTGGGAGCCGGTGTCCGGCTTCAACGACCATCCGATGTGGCGCGCCTGGACCGGCGGCGAGCAGGACGGCACCCCTGACGGCCCCAAGCTGCATTCCGTGCTGGTCGATCCGCGCGATGCGCGCCACCTGTATATCGGCATGTCCAGCGGCGGCGTATTCGAGAGCACCGACGCCGGCGCCGACTGGAAGCCGCTGAACCGCGGCAGCATCGCCAATTTCCTGCCCGACCCCAACCCGGAATACGGCCAGGACCCGCACTGCATGCTGCAGCATCCCGCCAACCCGGACATCCTGTACCAGCAGAACCATTGCGGCATCTACCGGATGGACCGCCGCGAGGGCGTGTGGAAGCGGATCGGCGAGGCGATGCCGGCCGAAGTGGGCGACATCGGTTTCCCGATCGTGGCGCACCGCCGCGACCCGCGCACGGTGTGGGTGTTCCCGATGGATGGCAGCGATGTGTGGCCGCGCGTCAGCCCGGGCGGCCGCCCCGCCGCCTATGTCACGCGCGACGGCGGCGAGACCTGGCAGCGGCAGGACCGCGGCCTGCCCGCCGAACAGAGCTGGTTCACGGTCAAGCGGCAGGCCATGGCCACCGACGGCCACGAACCGGTGGGCGTGTACTTCGGCACCACCGGCGGCGAGCTGTGGGCCAGCGCGGACGAAGGCGCGGCCTGGCAATGCATCGCCCGCAACCTGCCGCAGATCTACGCGGTCAGCGTGGCGCGTCCGGCCTGAGCGCCGCCGCCGCGCCGGAGGACTCACCATGCAGGTCCGTATCGCCACGCCGCTGTTCTCCTATACCGGACAGCGCGAATATGTCGAGGCCCGCGGCGCCAGCATTGCCGAGCTGCTCGACGACCTCGAGCGCCAGTTTCCCGGCATGCGTTTTCGCATCGTCGACGAGCAGGGCAAGCTGCGCCCGTATATCCGCGTGTTCGTCAACCGCACCCAGCTGATGCGGCTCGATGCGCCGCTGCGGGAGACCGACGAGGTCCATATCCTGCAGGCACTGGCCGGGGGCTAGCGCCCGGCCGCGGCGCCGCTCAACTCCCCGTGCCCCCGGCCGATATCCAGTCATGAACCCTGCCGTGCGCCATCCGCCGCGGCCGCAGGCAGATGACAACGATGGCGGCAACACACCACACGCACGGCACGGGAGCGACGCATGAGCAGTTCCATGAGGGACATCGACGAACGGACTAACCTCACCAACAACAACCAGTTCGAGCTGCTGCTGTTCCGGCTCGGCGAGGCGGAACATTCCGGCCAGTCGGAGCTGTTCGGCATCAACGTCTTCAAGGTGCGCGAGATCCTGGTGATGCCGCCGGTGACGACCGTGGTCGGCGCCGACCCGTCGATCCTGGGCATGGCCGATATCCGCGGCCAGGTGATCCCGGTGATCGACCTGCCGCGGCTGGTGGGCTGCAAGCCGCGCGGCGGCCTGGGCATCCTGCTGGTGACGGAATACGCGCGCTCGACCCAGGGCTTCGCGGTCGAAGCCGTCGAGGAGATCGTGCGGCTGGAATGGAACCAGGTGCATTCGGCCGAGGCCAGCGTGCGCACGGGCCATGTGACCAGCATCGCCAAGCTGGACGGCGGTGCGGACGGGGCCGAGGGCGCCGATGGCAACCCGGAAGCGGCACGCCTGGTGCAGGTGCTGGACGTCGAGCAGATCCTGCGCGACGTGCTGCCGACGCGCCAGCCTGACGTGGATCCGGGCGAGGTCGGACCGCAGCTGCAACTGCGCCCCGGCGCCAAAGTGATTGCCGCGGACGACTCGGCGCTGGCGCGCGGCCTGATCGAGCAGGGCCTGAAGGCCCTGGGCGCGCCAGTGGTGATGACCAAGTCGGGCAAGGAAGCCTGGGAACTGCTCGACCGCATCGCGGCCGAGGCCGCCAGCCACGGCCGCCCGCTCCAGGACGAGGTGGCGCTGGTGCTGACCGACCTGGAAATGCCCGAGATGGACGGCTTTACGCTGACCCGCAAGATCAAGGCCGACAGCCGGCTGAAATCGCTGCCGGTGGTGATCCACTCATCACTGTCGGGGGAGGCCAGCGAAGAGCATGTGCGCAAGGTGGGCGCCGATGCCTACGTGGCCAAGTTCGTCGCCAAGGAACTGGCCGACACCATCCGCGCGGTGCTGACCCGTTAAGCACGCCGTCACGGGGCTCAGCGGCAGGCACAAAATGCAAGCGCCCGCAACCATTCCCGTACGCCGGCTGGTTGCCTATAAAACGGGCACTCCAGCACGTTCCAGCGCGGGCGCGCCCTTCGCGGTTGTCAAGAGGGGGGATATCCACTGTTCCTGTGGATATTTTTTGTGGACAAATCGGGCTCGCCGGTGCGCTCCCGGCCGGCATCAGGCGATGCCGGCCGGGAAGCCCCGACCGCGGCCTGGCGCGGGCTCCCGCGCCGCCGCGCTCCCTGGCGCCGCCGCTCCTCGCTCTCCCTGTTTCCCCGCCCGTCCTGTGCCGTTGCGCTATTTGGGCTGTGCCACCGTGCGCAGGTACGGCTTCAGCGTCTTGAAGCCCTGCGGGTATTTCTTGTTCGCTTCCTCGTCCGAGACCGAGGTCGGGATGATGACGTCCTCGCCCGGCTTCCAGTTCACCGGCGTGGCCACGGTGTGCTTCGCATTGAGCTGCAGCGAATCCAGCAGCCGCAGCACCTCGTCGAAATTGCGCCCCGCGCTCATCGGGTACACCAGCATCGCCTTCACCTTCTTGTCCGGGCCGATGATGAACACCGAGCGGATGGTGGCGTTGTCGACCGCGGTGCGCGGGCCGCCGCCGCTGGCCTCGGGGTGGATCATGTCGTAGAGCTTGGCCACCTTCAGGTCGGCATCGCCGATCATCGGGTAGTTGACGGTACAGCCCTGCGTTTCCTCGATGTCCTTGACCCAGCGCTGGTGGTCGCCCACCGGATCGATGCTCAGTCCGATGATCTTGGTATTGCGCTTGTCGAACTCGGGCTTGAGCCGGGCCATGTAGCCCAGCTCGGTGGTGCACACCGGCGTGAAGTCCTTGGGATGCGAGAACAGGATGGCCCAGCCGTCGCCGATCCACTCGTGGAAGCTGATCTGGCCTTCCGTGGTCTCGGCGGTGAAATCAGGGGCTTGCTCGCCCAGTCGAATCGCCATGGTTGCGCTCCTTGCAGTTGGCTTGGTTTGGAATCGCGCGTCGCCGCGCACGCTTGCCCGCTAATGTCCGCTATCCCGCCATCGCTCCGCCGCTAGCGGAAGACCAGCACCGGGATCGTGCTATGGGTCAGCACCTTGTGTGTCTCGCTGCCGATCAGCAGCGCCTGCAGCCCGCGCTTGCCATGCGACGACATCACGATCAGGTCGCAATCGCGCTGCTGCGCGCAGGCGATGATGGCCTGCCAGGGATGGTCATCGGTGGCGGTGATGGTGTCGCACGGCACGCCGGCCTGCGCCGCGGTGTGGCTGAGCGCGGCCAGGAAGGTGTCGGCGTGGCGCGCGGCTTCGGCGGCGAAGTTGCTCTTGGTGTCTTGCAGGCTGGTCAGCCGGTAGGTCAGCACGTGGTACTCGGGAAGCACATGGAGCCCGGTCACGCGGGCGCCGATGCGGCTGGCGAATGCCATCGCGCGGCCCGCCATGGCATCGGCGCGCGCAGAGCCATCGGTCGGTACTAGGAGGTGCCTGTACATGATGAGCCTCCGCTTGCAGAGAGATACCGCGCCTGCCCGGCGCGTCCGCGCACCGGCGGGCGAGCCAATCCAGTATAGGAATTGCGCGGCATAAGGAACAGCAAGGAACAGCACACCAGCGCGACGCACCACCGTCGGCAGGCAAGCCGGCGGCGCGGCCGGACATTAACATGCTGTTATCATCCGATGCACCTGTACCCCCGCACCGACGGAAGGAACCGACGCATGATTGCGCTGCGCGAAGCTTGGCTGGCCGGATTGTTCCGCCGCGGCAACTGGCTACCGAACCTGGTGTCGGGCGTGATCGTGGGGGTGGTGGCGCTGCCGCTGGCGATGGCGTTCGCGATTGCCTCGGGGGCGAAGCCGGAGCAGGGCTTGTACACCGCCATCGTCGCCGGCCTGGCGGTGTCGCTGTTCGGCGGCAGCCGGCTGCAGATCGCCGGGCCCACCGGCGCCTTTATCGTGGTGCTGGCGGCGGTGACGGCGCGCCACGGAATAGACGGGCTGCAGATCGCTACGCTGATGGCCGGCCTGATCCTGCTGGCGATGGGGCTGACACGCCTGGGCAGCGTGATCCGCTACATTCCCGCGCCGGTGATCGTCGGCTTTACCGCCGGCATCGGCGTGATCATCTTTGTCGGCCAGTGGCGCGATTTCTTCGGGCTGCCGCCGGTGGCCGGCACGCATTTCCATGAAAAGCTCTGGCACCTGCTGCAGGCGCTGCCGCAATGGCACCCGGCCACCACCGCGCTGGCGCTGGGCAGCCTGGCGCTGGTGGTAGGCGCGCCGCGCGTACGCTGGCTGCGGCGCGTGCCGGGGCCGCTGGTGGCGCTGGTGGTGGCCACCGCGGTGCAGGCGCTGTTCCGCTTCGACGGCGTGGCCACCATCGGCACCGCCTTCGGTGGCCTGCCGCGCGGCCTGCCCGTGCCGGCCATGCCGGACATCACGCTGGCGCGGGTGCTGGAGCTGGCCGGGCCTGCCTTCACCATTGCCATGCTTGGCGCGATCGAGTCCTTGCTGTCCGCGGTGGTGGCCGACGGCATGGCCGGCACCCGGCATGATTCCAACCAGGAGCTGGTCGGCCAGGGCATCGCCAATGTGCTGGCGCCGCTGTTCGGCGGCTTTGCCGCCACGGGTGCGATCGCGCGCACCGCCACCAATATCCGCAATGGCGGCAACAGCCCGCTGGCCGGCGTGGTGCACGCGCTCACGCTGGTGCTGGTGCTGCTGTTCCTGGCGCCGCTCGCGGCCAGCGTGCCGCTGGCCGCGCTGGCCGCGATCCTGTTCGTGGTGGCCTACAACATGAGCGAGATGCGCCAGTTCGCCCGCATGGTCCGGCGCGCGCCGCGCGCCGATGTCGCGATCCTGCTGATAACCTTTACGCTGACGGTGCTGACCGACCTGGTGGTGGCAGTCAATATCGGCGTGATCCTGGCCATGCTGCAGTTTCTGCGGCGCATGTCGGCGTCGGTGGAGGTGGCACCCCAGGCCGCCGAGGCGGTGGCGCGCGAACTGGGCGATGCCGGCACCGGCGCGGCGGCGGCAATGCCGTCGGGCGTGCTGGTCTATGTCATCGACGGCCCGTTCTTCTTCGGTGCCGTCGAAGCGTGCGAGCGTGCGCTGGTGCAGACCCATACCGAGCCGCGCGTGCTGCTGATCCGCCTGGGCCGCGTGCCCTTCATGGACATGACCGGCCTGCAGACGCTCGAGGCGGTGATCGTCACGCTGCAGAAGCGCGGCGTCGCGGTGGTGCTGGCCGAAGCCAACCCAAGAGTCAGGGAAAAGCTGGCGCGCGCCGGCGTGCTGGCGGCGCTGGGCGAGGGCAACTACGCGGATTCGCTGGCGCAGGCGGCACAGCGCTGCGCCGCGCTGGCCGAGGACAAGCCAGGCGAGGGCACCGCCACGCGCTGAGTTACTTCTTCTGGCGCGTGCTGCCCGCCGGCTTCGGCTTGGTGGCGTAATCCACGCCGTGCTGCGCCAGGTAATCGCGGATCAGCTGGCGCACCACCTGCGACGGCGTCAGGTCCTGCGCGGCGCACAGTGTTTCAAAGGCCTTCTTCTTGACCGGGTCGATCAGGATGGTCAGGCGGGCGGTCTTGGATTCCATGAGGGTGTGCGGCGGTCCGGGCCGGTGATGGCGGCGGCGATGGGAAGGGCATTATATACAGCGCTGCCGCGGCAACCGAGGGCGGCTGGCACGCGGACGGTTTGCTCCTCTCTCCCGCTTGCGGGAGAGGGAGCACACAGCTGGTACTGGCAAAACCAGTAGTCTTCCTTACTCCGCCATCTCCAGATCCGCGATCACCGCCGCCAGGAAGCGCGCGGCTTCCCCGCCCGTGACCACGCGATGGTCGAAGGTCAGGCTCAGCGGCATCACCCGGTGCACCGCGGGCGCGCCGGCGGCCGCGACCACTTCGTCGCGCACGCGTCCCGCGCCCAGGATCGCCACGGTGGGCGGCACCACGATGGGCGCGGCATAGCGCCCCGCGATCATGCCGAAGTTGGACAGCGTGATGGTGTTGCCGCGCATTTCCTCGGGGGCGATGGTGCGCGCGCGGATGTCGGCGCGCATGCGGTCGAGGCCGTGGCGCAGGTCGGCGGCGTCGCGGTTGCCGACGTCGCGCAGCACCGGCACGAACAGGCCCTCGGGCAGGTCCGCGGCAATGCCGACGTCGATCTTCTTCAGCACGTGGCGGCGCCCGGTTTGCCCTTCATACCAGGCATTGAGCCCGGGCTCGGCGCGGCAGCCGGCCACCAGCGCGCGCACCAGCCGGATGGTGACGTCGGCGCCGGCGTGCCAGGCGTGGATGTCGGCGTCGTCCATCACGGTGGCGGCGGCCACTTCCGCCTGCGCGCGCGCCATGTTCTGCGCCATCGCGCGGCGCACGCCGCGCAGTTCCTCGGGCGCACCCAGCTCGGCCAGCGTGCTGGCGACGCGTTCCACGTCGGCCGCGGTGACCACCCCTTCCGGCCCCGAGGCGGTGGCCATCGCCAGGTCGACGCCAAGCCGGCGCGCCAGCGCGCGCACCGCGGGTGTGGCCTTGACGCGCGCGGCCATGCCCGCCGCGGGCGCCGCGGTGCCGGGTGGCGCTGCTTCGCTGGCCACGTGCGTGCCGACCTGGACCGAGCCCACCACGGTGCCGGCGTCGGCATCGTCGCCGGCACCCTCGAAGGCGACCAGCGGCGCGCCCAGGTGCACGATGTCGCCCGGCTGCGCGAACAGCTTGCCGATGCTGCCCGCATAAGGCGACGGGATCTCGACGATCGCCTTGGCGGTCTCCACCGACAGCAGCGGCTGGTCCGCGGCCACGGTATCGCCGGTCTTGACGTGCCAGGCCACGATCTCGGCCTCCTGCAGGCCTTCGCCCAGGTCGGGCAGTTTGAAGACTCTCATCGGTCCTCCTTGGCAGGCTTGAACATTGCGCGCACTGGCTGGCGCCTACGCCGCCAGCGCCCTGCGCGCGGCATCGACGATGCGCGCGACGCCGGGCAGGTACGTGTATTCCAGCCGCGCCAGCGGCACCACGGTATCGAAGCCGGTCACGCGCTGCACCGGCGCGGCCAGCGAGTACAGTCCCGCATCGGCCAGTTGCGCCGCGATCTCGGCGCCGAAGCCGGCGGTGCGCGGGGCCTCGTGCACGATCACGCAGCGGCCGGTGCGCGTGACCGCGTCCAGGATGGTCTGCATGTCGAGCGGCTTGAGCGTGGCCACGTCGATAACGGTCGCGGTCACGCCTTCGGCGGCCAGCGCGTCGGCGGCGGCCAGCGTCTCCTGCACCATCGCGCCCCAGCTCACCAGCGTAAGGTCGCTGCCTTCGCGCAGCGTGAAGCAGGTATCGAGCGGCAGCGCGGCGCCGTCGTCGGCCACTTCCTGTCGGAACAGCCGGTACAGCCGCGTGGGCTCGAGGAAGATCACCGGATCGGGGTCGGCAATCGCGGCCAGCAGCAGCCCGTACGCGCGCGCGGGCGATGACGGCACTACCACGCGGATGCCCGGCATATGCGCGAACATCGCCTCCGGGCTTTCGGAATGGTGCTCGGGCGCGTGGATGCCCGCGCCGCACGGCGAGCGCACCACCAGCGGGCAGGCCAGGCGCCCGCGCGTGCGGTGCCGCATGCGCGCGGCGTGGTTGATGATGTGATCGACCGCCGGGTAGATGAAGCCGGTGAACTGGATCTCGGCCACGGGTTTGAGCCCCATCGCCGCCATGCCGATGGCCGCGCCGACGATGCCGCCTTCGGCCAGCGGCGTATCCATGACGCGCGCGGCGCCGAAGCGCGCCTGCAGGCCCACAGTGGCGCGGAACACGCCGCCGTTGACGCCGATGTCCTCGCCCAGCAGCAGCACATCGGGATCGTGCTCCAGCGCATGGGCCAGCGCCAGGTTGACTGCTTCGACCAGATTGATTTCCGCCATGGTTCGCTCGCTGTGGGCCGGTTCGATGGAGGAGTGCGGACGAGTGCCCGTGCAGCGGCGGCTAGCCGTGCTGCCCCGGGAAGCGCCGCGCGATCTCCAGTTGCGCCTGCAGTTCGGCCGGCATGGCCGCGTACAGGCAGTCGAACATCGCGGCCGGGTCCGGCGGCGGCATCGCCAGGTAGGCTTCGACCGCCTGCGCCACCTGCTGCGAACACGCCCTGACCAGCGCCTCCTCGCGCGCCGCATCCCAGGCATGCAGCGCCAGCAGGTGGGTGCGCAGCCGCAGCAGCGGCTCGTGCTGCCAGTGCGCCTTGACGCTGGCCTCGTCGCGGTAGCGCGAGGCATCGTCGGCGGTGGTGTGGTCGCCCAGCCGGTAGGTGATGGCCTCGATCAGCGCGGGGCCGCCGCCGTCGCGCGCGCGCGCGATGGCTTCACCGACGCGGTGGCGCACTGCGACCACGTCGTTGCCGTCGACCTGCTCGCCCGGGATGCCCGCGGCAATGGCCTTCTGCGCCAGCGTCTGCGCCGCGGTCTGGCCGCTGCGCGGCATCGAGATCGCCCACTGGTTGTTGTTGATCACGATCACCAGCGGCGCGCGCCAGGCGCCGGCCATGTTCATGCCTTCATAGAAGTCGCCCTTGGAGGTGCCGCCGTCGCCCAGCAGGCAGACCGCCACGCGCGGCTCGCGACGCAGCTGGAACGCGTAGGCGGCGCCGGCTGCGTGGCACACCTGGGTGCCGATCGGCACGCAGTTGGCAAAGTCATGCGGCGCCGCGCCAAAGCCGCTGCCGCGCTCGTCGCCACCCCAGTACAGCAGGCTCTCGGTCATCGTGACACCGCGCACAAACTGCGCGGCGTGGTCGCGGTACGAGGGCACCAGCACATCCTCCGGCCGCATGGCGTAGGCCACGCCCACGCCGATCGCCTCCTGGCCCAGCGCCGAGGCGAAGGTGCCGATCTTGCCGGTGCGCTGCAGCGCGATTGCCTTCAGGTCGAACTGGCGCGTCAGCACCATCGCCTGGTACAGCGGCACCAGTGCGTCAGGATCGCTCGCGAACGGGGGAGGGGAAGCGGTGGTGGGAGTGGTGTCGCCCGGTGGGGCAAGGTAGCGGGTATGGCCGATCTCAAAGCGCGCAACCGTGGACATGGCAGGTCTCTCGATGCGGTTGTCTCGACAGGATCCGCGCGGACCGGGGCGAGGATCTTCGCAGCCCTCCGCGGCAATGATCGCGTTGTGATCCCTGCCGTGCTTTTTGGGCGCGGGGGACTTGAGCTTGAGTGTAGGGCATTTGCGCGGCCGGCGCGGCGCGAAATTGTCTTGCTGCGCACAATGCGGCGATGCCCGCGCGGGCCGCCGCTCAGCCTTGCAGGTGCGGCTGCATCAGCGCGCGGAACCACTCCAGGAACACCGCGAGCCGTGCCGAGCGCTGGCGGCGGTGCGGATAAAGCAGCGACACCGGCATGGTGGGCGGGCGCCAGTCGGGCATGATTTCCAGCAATTGTCCGCTGTCGAGCAGGTGCTGCACGTCGAAGCGCGGGATCTGGATCATCCCGATGCCGGCGAGGCAGCAGGCGATATAGCTTTCGGCATTGTTGACGGAGACGCGCGTTGCCACATCGGCCGCACGCGCGCTGCCATCGGCATCCAGGAATTCCCACGGCAGGTCGCGGCCGGTGCGCGGACTGGCGTAGCCCACCGCGAGGTGGCCGCGGCGCAGATCGGCCGGATCACGGGGCTCGCCGTGTTCGCGCAGATAAGCCGGACTGGCGCAGTTGACCAGCGCGATCCGGCCCAGCGGCCGCACCACCAGGCTGCTGTCGGCCAGCACGCCGAAGCGCACCGCGCAGTCGACGCCCTCCTGCACCAGGTCGATGGCGCGGTCGCTGGAACCAAGCGACAGCTGCAGCCGCGGATGGCGCCGCAACAGTGCGGGCAGTGCCGGTGCCACCAGCCGGCGCGCGATGCGGCTCGGCATATCGACGTTGAGACGGCCGCTGGCCTGGCGCTGGCCGGCGTGGAACAACTGGTCGATATCCTCGACCTCGGCCAGCAGCGGGCGCAATCGTTCGAGCAATTGCGCGCCGTCGGCGCTCAGCCGCACCTGCCGCGTGGTCCGGTGCAGCAGGCGCGTGCCGACCTGGGCCTCCAGGTCCTGCACCGCCGCCGACACCGACGCGCGCGGCAGCCCCAGCGCATGCGCGGCCTTGATGAAGCTGCCCATCTCGGCCACCTGCAGGAATACGCGGTACTGGTCGAATCTGTCCATACGTCTCGCTTGTCGATGGCGCAAGCATACCTGCAATGCGTGCGCGCACCAGAGCGGCGCGGCGGCTTACTTGGTCGTGTACCCGCCGTTGATCAGCATGGTCTGGCCGGTGATCCACCAGCCGTCGCTGACCAGATGGCGGATAAAGGGCACCACATCCTCGATATGCGTCAGTCCCGTCGGCGAGAACGGCGACAGCGCGGCCGCGCTCTTGTGATAGGCCACGGCATCGTCGCCTTCCTGGCCGTAGAAGAACGGCGTGTCCATCGGACCCGGCCCCACCGCCGTCACCGAGATGCCGCGCGCGCCGAACTCCTTGGCCGCGGCGCGGGTAAAGTGTTCAACCGGCGCCTTGGTGCCGGCATAGGCGGCATAGAAGGGCGTGAACGCGCCCAGCAGCGAGGTCACCAGCGTCACGATCTTGCCGTGGTCGTTGACGTGGCGGCCGGCTTCCTTCAGGAAGAAGAACGCGCTCTTGGCGTTGACGGCCGACATCTCGTCGTACTCGGCCTCGCTGATCTCGGCGAACGGCTTCTTCAGTACCTTGCCCACCGTGTTGATGGCGATATCGGGGCGGCCCACCGCGGCCACGGCATCGGCAAACAGCCGCTCGACCGCGCTCGCGCTGGTGAGGTCCGCCTGCAGCGCCACCGCCTGTGCACCGCTTGCCTGGAGCGCCCGGACCGTGGTCTCGGCGTCGGCGCGCGAGGCCGCGCTGTTGTAGTGGATGGCGATGGCGCGCGCGCCCTGGGCGGCCAGGTCGCGCGCGATCAGCCCGCCCAGGTTCTTGGCGCCGCCGGCGATCAGCGCGACCTTGCCGCGGATGGAATGGTCAGCCATGGAAACTCTCCTGTGGATGCGTCGAAGGAGGCTTCAGCTTAGGCGGCCGGGACTGCGGAATAAATCGGCGGGGACTGGATAGATCATCCAGGAAACCAGAACAATGCGCGCAGGGGGGCTCAGCGCTGGTACGGCGGCGGCACGAAGCCGGCAAAGCGCTGTTGCGTCACCGCCTTGAACTGGGCGGACTGGTAGGCCTCGCGGATGTCCCTGACGAAGGGCTTGTTCAGGTCGGCGGTCTTCACCGCGACCAGGTTCATGTAGTAGTCCGGAATCTTCTCCAGCGCCAGCGCCGAGGTCAGCTTCAGGCCCGAGGCCAGCGCATAGTTGCCGTTGACGAAGGCATAGTCGACATCGTCGAGCGAGCGCGGCAGCTGCGCGGCCTCCAGCTGGATCAGCTTGAGCTTGTGCGGGTTGGCGTCGATATCGCGTTCGCTGGCGCGGATCGGATCGGTGCCGGGCTTGAGCGTGACCCAGCCGATCTGCTGCAGGATGGCGATGGCGCGCGCCAGGTTGGTCGGGTCGTTCGGCAGCGACACGGTGTTGCCCGGCTTCACCTCGGCCAGTGCCTTGTGCTTGCGGCTGTAGATGCCGATCGGCGCGGTTGGCACCTGGATCACGTCGCTCAGCGCTAGCTTGCGGTCGGCCGAGAACTTCTTCAGGTAGGCCACGTGCTGGAAGGCGTTGGCGTCGATGGCGCCGTCAGCCAGCGCCAGGTTCGGCTGCACATAGTCGCTGAACTCGACGATGGTGACCTTGTAGCCGCGCTGTTCCAGCACCGGCTTGATGCCATAGCGGATCTGGTCGGCATAGGGGCCGGCGCTGGCGCCGAAGCGGATTTCCTTCTTGTCCGGATCGGCCGCGCCGGCGCCTTGCACCACGCCCAGCGCTAGCACGACTGCCGCCAGCCGCGCGGCCAGGCCGGATTTCCCGTATTGCATCGGATGCTCCCCTTTGATGTGGTGGTGTGGCCGCGGCGTCGCGCCGTGGCATCGGGCCATTGTATGGAAAAGCAGCCAATGGACGAACGAGCGTTTACGCATGGCGATATGCCCGCGCGGTATAAGGCCTACGCTGTAGGAACGCGTCACGCGTCTCTGCGTCTGCAAGCCATGGGAGGCCGCCATGCCCGAACAACTGACCAAGCATCCCGACGTCACCATCCAGGTGCTGCGCAGCGCCGGCGCCCGCTGCGGTGAAGGCGAGACCCAGGCCATCCTGCGCAGTTGTCCGCCGGCGCGCTTTTGCAAGCTGCCGGGCGGCGAGGTCTGCGTGTATGGCCTGGATGGCGCGCCCGCGATGACGCAGTTCACCGCCGCCGACTGGCAGTCGCTGGCGCCGCTGGCGCGGGGCGGCGCCGAAGATGCTGGCGCGGGCGCATGGAGTGGCATGGCGGCGGCGATCTTTTTTGCGGGACTGGTAGCCGGTGCGCTGGCCGCCGCAGTGCTGGCGCGCTGGCGGCGCGGCCGTCGCCGAGGTTAGTTGCGGCTGGCGTGCGGTTGTCGCTGGCATGGTGTTTGCGGCGATTCCCCGGCCATGACACCGCTTCCGTCCGCTTCCGACCACTTCCGCCTGCTGGAGAACGGCGAGGAGTATTTTCCGTGCGTGTTCGACGCCATTGCGCACGCGCGCGAAAGCGTACTGCTGGAAACTTTTATCCTGTTTGAAGACGAGGTAGGCCACAAATTGCACGCGGCACTGCTGGCCGCGGCGCGCCGCGGCGTGCGCGTGGCGCTGACGGTGGACGGCTTCGGCTCGCATGACCTGTCGCCGGCCTTTATTGCCGGGCTGGTCGATGCAGGCGTGCAGTTCTGCACATTTTCGCCGCGGCCGCGGCTGTTCGGGGTGCGCACCCACATCTTCCGGCGCATGCACCGCAAGCTGATCGCCGTCGATGCCGAGGTGGCGTTCGTCGGCGGTCTCAATTTCTCGGCGCAGCACCTGTACCAGTTCGGGCCGCTGGCCAAGCAGGACTATGCGGTGGAAATCCGCGGGCCCTTTGCACGCCGGGTGCACGACTTCCTGGTGCGCGCGATGCCAGGCGCGTGTCCGCCGCTGCCGCCCTTGCCCAAGCCTGCGGCCGCACGCGAGGGGCCGGATCCGCGCACTTACGACGCACGCGTGAACCTGGTCACGCGCGACAACCACCGCCACCGCAACGACATCGAATTTGCCTACCTCGACGCGATCCGCGCGGCGCGGCGCGAGGTCATCATCGCCAACGCTTACTTCCTGCCGGGCTACCGGCTGCTGCATGCGCTGTGCGAGGCCGCCGCGCGCGGCGTGCGGGTGCGGCTGCTGCTGCAGGGCAAGCCCGACATGCCGTGGGTGGCGCGCGCTGGCGGCCTGCTCTACGCGCATCTGCAGGACGCCGGCGTGCAGATCCTCGAATACGTCGAGCGGCCTTTCCACGGCAAGGTCGCGGTGGTCGACGACAACTGGGCCACGGTCGGCTCCAGCAACCTCGACCCGCTGAGTCTGTCGCTGAACCTCGAGGCCAATCTCGTGATCCGCGATGAAGCCTTCGCGTGCCACCTGCGCGGCCGGCTCGAAGCGCTGATCGGCGCGCGCTGCCGCGCGGTGCCGCCGGGGCTGAAGTCGCCGCGCAACCGCCTCGATGCGCTGGGCGCGACGCTGATGTTCCACTTCCTGCGGCGCTTCCCGGCCTGGGCGGGCTGGCTGCCGGCGCACGCGCCCCGGCTGGTGCAGCCGATGCCGGGCGGGCGGCGCAACGCGCGGCGCGTGGTGGTGTTGCGCGGAGGCGCGGAATGACGGGCGCCGAGGCCCTGACCGCCATCCGCCAGCATGCGCACTGGCCGGCCTGGCGCCGTGCCATCGGCATCCTCTTCATTGCCGCCGTGCTGGCGCTGATCGCGCGCAAGCTGGGCACCATCGACTGGAACGCGGTGCTGGAAGCGCTGCGCGGCTTTAACGCGCGCACGCTGCTGCCAGCGGCCGGCTTCGTGGCACTGAGCGGGCTGCTGTACAGCCAGTTCGACGTGCTCGGCTGCCGCTATGCCGGGCACCCGCTGCCGCTGCGCCGGGTGATGGCGATCTCCTATGTCAGTTACACGCTCAGCCTCAACCTGGGCGCCACGCTGGGCGGCGCGGGCGTGCGCTACCGGCTGTACTCGCGCGCGGGGCTGAGCGCGCCGCAGATCTGGAGCCTGTTCGTGGTGGTGGTCACCACCAACTGGCTTGGCTATGCCGTGCTGGCGGGCGCCATCCTCGCCGGCGAACTGGTGGTGCTGCCGCCGGAGTGGGGCATTCCCGCGGCACTGACGCGGGTGCTGGGCATGCTGATGCTGGCCCTCCCGGCCGCTTACCTGGCCGCGTGCGCGCTCTGGCACGGCCGCCACCGTACCGTGCGCGACCACGACATCTATATGCCCACGGTGCGCTTCGCGGCGTTGCAATGCGCGCTGTCGGCGGCCCACTGGATGTCGATGGGCGCGATCCTGTACGCGCTGCTGCATACGCATGCGACCTACTTCACGGTGCTTGGCGTGCTGCTGGCGTCCGGGCTGGCGGGGGTGGTAGTGCGCATCCCCGGCGGGCTGGGCGTGATCGAGACCGTGTTCCTGACCATGCTGGGCGACCAGGTGCCGCACGGGCTGCTGCTCGCGGCGCTGATCGCGTATCGGGCGTTGTATTACCTGATTCCGTTGATGATCGGATCAGTGAGCTATTTCGTGCTGGAGGCGCGGGGCAAGCGCGGTGACGAGGAAGCGGTGAAGTGATCGGCTAGTGCGAGCGCCTACCCTCTCCCCCGGCCCCTCTCCCGCGGGCGGGAGAGGGGAGCAAACCAGCGGTAGCGGGCATGGCTGGAGGTCAGGCCGCTGCCAGCGCGCGGTCCAGGTCTTCGATCAGGTCGTCGATATGCTCGATGCCGATCGACAGCCGTACCATGTCCTCGCTGACGCCCGCCGCCTGCAGTTCTTCGGCGTTGAGCTGGCGGTGCGTGGTCGATGCCGGGTGGGTGGCCAGCGACTTGGCATCGCCGATATTGACCAGCCGCGTGAACAGCTGCAGCGCATCGAGGAAGCGCGCGCCGCCCTCGCGGCCACCTTGCTTCAGCCCGAACGAAAGGATGCCGGGCCCGCGGCCGCCCAGGTATTGCTGCACCAGCGCGTGGTCGGGGTGATCCGGCAGGCCGGCAAAATTGACCCACGCCACCTTGGCGTGCTGCTGCAGGTGGCGGGCGATCGCCAGCGCATTGTCGGTGATGCGGTCCAGCCGCAGCGCCAGGGTCTCGATGCCCTGCAGGATCAGGAACGCGTTGAACGGTGACAGCGCGGCGCCGGTATTGCGCAGCGGCACCACGCGCGCGCGGCCGATATAGGCGGCCGGCCCCAGCGCTTCCGTATAGACCACGCCGTGGTACGACACGTCCGGCTCGTTCAGGCGGCGGAAGCGCTCCTTGTGCTGCGCCCACGGGAACTTGCCGCTGTCGACGATGGCGCCGCCGACGCTGTTGCCGTGGCCGCCCAGGTATTTCGTCAGCGAATGCACGACGATATCGGCGCCATGCTCGAACGGCCGGCACAGGTAGGGCGACGGCACCGTGTTATCGACGATCAGCGGCACGCCGTGGTTGTGCGCGACGCGCGCGATCGCGGCGATATCGACCACGTTGCCGAGCGGATTGCCCACCGACTCGACGAACACGGCCTTGGTGCGCGCATCGATCAGGTCGCCGAAGCTGGCCGGATTGCGGCCGTCGGCAAAGCGGGTCTCGATGCCCGACTGCGGCAGCGTGTGCGCCAGCAGGTTGTAGGTGCCGCCGTAGAGCTGGCTGGACGAGACGATGTTGTCGCCGGCCTCGGCAATGGTCTGGATCGCATAGGTGATCGCCGCCATGCCGGACGCCAGCGCCAGCGCCCCCACGCCGCCCTCGAGCGCGGCCAGGCGCTGCTCGAGCACGTCGTTGGTCGGGTTCATGATGCGGCTGTAGATATTGCCGGCCACCTTCAGGTCGAACAGGTCCGCTCCATGCTGCGCGTTGTCGAAGGCGTAGGCGACGGTCTGGTAGATCGGCACGGCCACCGCGCGCGTGGTGGGATCTGGCGAATAGCCGCCATGGACGGCCAGGGTTTCGAGTCTCATCTTCTTCTCTCTTCTTCTCGCTGTTGGGTGCCGGACCGGCGCGCGGGGGGCAGTGCCTGCCCTGGCGCCGGGCATGCCGAGCAGTGCGCCGCACGGGCGCACCAGGCCGTGCGATGGTACCAGCCGGCCCGCGCACGCCCCTGCGGCGTGGCTGCTATGGTTGCCGACGGCGCTCGCGCGAGGCAAGGAAGCTTATTGCATTTGGATATGCGCGGCGCCGCGGTCATGCCCCGACCGCGAGCGGCGGTTCGAGCTGCTGCCAGCGCAGGTTCTCCGGCCGGCGCAGCCCCAGGTGCTCGCGCAGCGTGGTGCCCGTATAGCGCTCGCGGAACAGCCCGCGCCGGCGCAGCTCCGGCAGCACCAGTTCGATGAAATCATCGAGCCCGCCCGGCAGCCAGGGCGGCATGACATTGAAGCCATCGGCGGCCTCGCCCTCGAACCATGCCTGCAGCTGGTCGGCGACGGACTGCGGTGTGCCGTAGATCGACCAGTGGCCGCGCGCGGTGGCCACGCGCAGGCACAGCTGGCGGATGGTGAGCCCCTCGCGCCGGGCCAGGCCGGTAACCAGCTGGAAGCGGCTCTTGGCGCCGTTCGGCTCGGCCAGGTTGTCGGGCAGCGGGCCGTCCAGCGGATAGCCGCTCAGGTCGATCCCGCCCAGGTGCTGCGACAGCAGGGCCAGCCCCACCGACGGATGGATCAGGTTTTGCAGCGCTTCGAATTTCTCGTGCGCCTCGGCCTCGCTGCGGCCCACCACCGGGAACACGCCCGGCAGGATCTTGAGCTGGTCGGGCGTGCGGCCATAGCGCGCGAGCCGCGCTTTCAGGCCGCGATAGAAGGCCTGCGCATCGGCCAGCGACTGCTGCGCGGTGAAGATGACCTCGGCGGTGCGTGCGGCCAGCTCCTGCCCGGCCTCGGACGAGCCGGCCTGCACGATCACCGGATGGCCCTGCGGCGGGCGCGCGACGTTGAGCGGCCCGCGCACCTGGAAGTGCGCGCTGCGATGGTCCAGCGTGTGCAGCTTGTCCGCATCGAAATGCCGGCCGCTGTCCTTGTCATACAGGAAGGCATCATCCTCCCAGGTGTCCCACAGCCCGGTGACCACGTCGACGAACTCCTCGGCACGGGCGTAGCGGTCAGCGTGCGCGGGATGACGCTCGAGGCTGAAGGTACGCGCCTCGGCATCCGACCACGATGTCACCACGTTCCAGCCCGCGCGGCCGCCGCTGAGATGGTCGAGCGAGGCGAACTTGCGCGCCACATGAAAGGGCTCGTTGTAGGTGGTGGAGACGGTCGCCACCAGGCCGATGCGCTGCGTCACCGCCGCCAGTGCCGACAGCAGCGTCAGCGGCTCGAAGGTGGCGGCGCGCGCGGTGCGCGGCAGGGTGGCATCGTCCATGCCGCGGATGGCGACGCTGTCCGCCAGGAACAGCGCATCGAACCCCGCGGCCTCGGCGCGCTGCGCCAGTGCGATGTAGTGCGCCAGGTTGCGCCCGGCATCGGCCTGCGCGCCGGGATGGCGCCACCCGGCGACATGGTGCCCGGTGGCCTGGAGAAAGGCGCCCAGATGCAGCTGGCGCGGCGGCTTTTGCGATGACATCGATCGTGCTCTCCGGAAGAAGCTGGCTGGATCAGGCCGCTTGCCGTTGCGCGGCACCGGCGGACTGGTTGGCCGGCGCCGCGCCCTCGCCGCGCACGCCCGCCTTCACCGCCTTGCTGCGGCGGCCATCTACACCGACCGGAATGTCGCCGGCCACGGTGGCGCGGCGCACCACGCGGTGCGCGTCACCATAGTCGTTGATGGCGTAGTGCTGGGTGGCGCGGTTGTCCCAGATCGCGACGTCGCCCGCGCGCCAGCGCCAGCGCACGGTGTTCTCCAGCCGGTGCACATGGCCCTGCAGCACGGCAATCAGGTGTGCCGAATCGGCCGACGCGTAGTCCAGCAGCTTCTTGACGAAGTGCCCCAGCACCAGCGTGCGCTCACCGGTTTCCGGGTGCACGCGCACCACCGGGTGCTCGGTCTCGTAGAGCGCCGAGGTGAATACCTCGCGGTAGCGCTTCAGTCCTTCGTCGCTCGGATTGACGCGCGTGGCCGCGTAGTCGTAGTCGTTGGTGTGCAGCGCCCACAGCTTGTCGGCCAGTTCGCGCAGCGGCTCGGGCAGGTCCTGGTAAGCAGCGGCGGTGTTGGCCCACACCGTATCGCCGCCGGCGGCGGGAACGGTCACGGCGCGCAGCACCGAGACCGCGGGATAGGCCAGGTCGAAGGTCACGTCGGTATGCCAGGAGTTGGCGCGGCCGCCGTGCTGCGAGTCGAGCTCAAGCAGCTGCGTGCCGTCGCGCGAGGGCACGGTCGGGTGCGGCACGGTGTCGCCGAACAGGCGCGCAAAGCTCTGCTGTGCGGCATCGTCCAGATGCACCTGGTCGCGGAAGAACAGCACCTTGTGCCTGAGCAAGGCTGCGCGGATGGCGGCGAAGGTAGCGGGCGGCAGGTCGCCGTGCAGCGCGACGCCGCGGATCTCGGCGCCGATGCGGCCGGCAACCGGGTGGATGTCGAGCTGGACGGGCTGGTCTTGCGTGGCGTTGGCTTGGGTCATCACGAAGCTCCGGAGGGGATCAGGGTTGGGTCAGGCGAGTTCAGGTTCGGGGGCCCGCTGCACGACAGGCTCCTGCCCGGCGAATTCGCGTAGCACGGCATCGCGCACCCGCGCGAAGGGAAGTCCGGCGCGTTCGCGTGGATGCGGCAGGTCCACCGGCAGGATGCGGCGGATGCGGCCGGGCCGGGGTTCCATCACCACCACGCGGTCGCCCAGGAAGACGGCTTCCTCGACGTCGTGGGTGACCAGGATCATGGTGATGCCCTCGGCCTGCCAGATGCGCTGCAGCTCCTGCTGCAGGTAGGCCCGCGTCATCGCATCGAGCGCGCCGAAGGGCTCGTCGAGCAGCAGGATCTCGGGCCGCGTCACCAGTGCCCGCGCAATCGCCACGCGCTGCGACATGCCGCCGGAGAGCTGGTGCGGATAGGCCTGCTCGAAGCCGCGCAGGCCAACCAGCGCGATATGCTCGCCAACGTTGCGGACTTTCTCCGCGTCGCTGCCTGGGGTGTTGAGCAGCGCCAGCCGGATGTTCTGCTCGACTGTCAGCCACGGGAACAAACGATGCTCCTGGAACACGATGCCGCGCTGCAGGCTGGTGCCCGATACGCGCTTGCCGTCCAGAAGGATCTCGCCGCGATAATCCTGTTCCAGCCCCACCACCAGCCGCAGCAGGGTGGACTTGCCGCAGCCGCTGGCGCCGACGATGCTGACGAACTCGCCCGGGGCGATGGTCAGGGTGATGTCCTCGAGCACGGGCAGCCCGCGGCCCTCGACTTCGTACTGCTTGTGCAGGTGCGCGATGCTTAGCGTGCCGGCATGTGGCATTTGTGGTCTCCGTTCAATAAGGGGCAGCGCGGCTCAGCCCGCGGCCACCGAGCGCCCGCGCCAGGCGAGCAGGCGGGATTCGATGCGGCTGGCAATCCAGTTCAGCGTGAAGCCGACCAGGCCGACCACGATCACGCCGAAGATCACCAGGTCCATCCAGAAGTTTTCGCGGCCGTCGGTCATGGTGTTGCCGATGCCCTTGCCGGATACCAGCAGGTACTCCGCGCCGAGCGTCGCCAGCCACGCATAGATCAGCGCCAGGTGGATGCCGGCGAAGATCGACGGCGCCGCCGACGGCAGCACCACGCGCCACAGTACCTGGGTGCGGTTGAAGCGCAGGACACGCGCCACCTCGAGCAGGTCGGCCGGCACGGCGCGGATGCCTTCGAAGGTGTTCAGCACCACCGGGAAGAATGCGGCCAGCGACAGGAACACCACCTTGGCGGCATCGCCCAGCCCGAACCAGACCGAGATCAGCGGGATCCATGCAAACAGCGAGATCTGCTTGACCGTGTGAAAGCTCGGACCGACCAGGCGTTCGAACAGGCGCGACAGGCCCAGCGCCGTGCCGAACACCAGCCCGGCGCTGGCGCCGATGGCAAAGCCGGCCAGGTCGCGCCACAGGCTGGCGGCCAATGCCGTGGCCAGCGCGCCGCTTTGCACCTGGCGCACCGCGGTGTCCCAGACGCTGGATACCGGCACCAGCAGCGGCGAAGTGGTCCAGCCAAAGCGCACGGCGGCCCACCACAGCGCGAGCAGCGCGAGCGGCAGCACCCAGCCGCGCAAGGCGCGGGGCAGGCGAATACGGGGGCGGATAGCAGAAGTAGTCATCGCGGCCTCGCCTCAGAAGCCCGGCTTGCGCCAGCGCAGCACCGCGCCTTCAGCCAGCGCCAGCGTCTTGTCCAGCGCAAAGCCAACCACGCCCACCACCACCACGGCGGCCAGCACCATGTCGAGCTGGAACAGCTGGCGCCCGTAGACGATCATGTAGCCCAGCCCCTCGGACGAGGCCAGCAGCTCCACCACCACCAGCGCCAGCCACGCGTGCGTCAGGCCGTAGCGCACGCCGTTCCACACCGGCGCGGCCGCGGCGGGCAGCACCACGCGCGACAGCGTCTGCCAGCGCGTGAGCTGCAGCACCCGCGCCACTTCCAGGTAGCGGGTCGGCACGCTGCCGATGCCCTTGTACGTGTTCAGCGCCACCGGCACGAAGGCGGCCTTGGCGATCAGGATCACCTTGAGCGCTTCGTCGATGCCGACCAGCTGCATCAGCAGCGGCAGCCAGCCCAGCACCGGCACCTGGCTGAAGGCCTTGAAGGTCGGGTAGACGTATTCGCGCAACGTTGGCGACAGGCCCATGGCCGCGCCCAGCGCCAGGCCGCCGGCCAGCCCCACGGCGAAGCCGCCGGCCACGCGCAGCGCGCTGATGGCCAGGTTGGCCTGCAGTTCCCCGCTTTGCCAGAGGTCGGCCAGCGTGCGCGCGACGTCCTCGGGTGCGGGCAGCACCTGCGGCGGAATCCAGGCATTGCGGGCGGCCACGTACCACACCAGCAGCAGCGCCAGCGGCACCGGCCAGGCCAGCAGCCAGCATGTGGCGTCCTGCCAGCGCAGTGGCTTGCGCGGGGAAGGCGCGCGCGGCGCTGCTGCGGCGGGCAGTGAAAGCGATTCGGCGACAGACATGATGTCAGGCTCCCAGGATCTTGCCGTTGGGTTGGTAGACGGGCCAGTAGCTCTGCAGGCTCAGGTCGTTGAGCGCAGCCTTCAGGAAGCGCTGGTCGATCCACTGGTCCACGTCAAAGCGCGCACGGCTCAGCTTGAAGCGATAGGCCTGCTCGACCGCGTCCTTGTAGCGGCTGACCAGGAAGGGATCGAAATTCGGGTTCAGCCGCACCCGCAGCGGCTCGCCGTCGAAGTCCTCCTTCCAGTGGTCATAAGGCGTGCCCGCACGCGCCCAGGTGCGCAGCACCTCCTCGCGATGGCTCTCGTCCGAGGCCCACCGCGCCGCCTCGACCGCGGCCTTCACCAGGTGCTGCGTGGCCTCCGGATAGCGCCCGGCGAATTCGTCGCTCACCAGTACGTGGCTTTGCCGTGTGTAGATCGGCGACTGGTTCTTGCTGGAGTAAAGGATGCGCACCGCGCCCTTGTCGCGCAGGCGCAGGATGTCCATGGCACCGATGGCCGCGTCGATGTCGCGCGTGGACAGCGCCGCCAGGTAGCCGGCCGTGTCCAGGTTCAGCAGGCGCAGGTCCTTGTCCGACAGCCCGTTCGCTTCCAGCAGGCGCAGCGCGGGCAGATGCATGTTGGTGCCCTTGAACAGCGACACGCGCTTGCCGCGCAGGTCGCTGACCGTCTTCAGCGGCGAATCGGGCGGCACTCCCACGTAGATGTTGGCGCGCACGCCGGTGGCCAGCACCAGCCGCGTCTTCAGTCCGGCGGAGCGGGCCACGATGGACGGCAGGTCGCCTTGCAGCGCGAAGTCGAGCTGGCGGTTGGCCAGCGCCTCGTTGACGGCGGGGCCGGCGCCCTTGAAGAAGAACCACTCCACGCGCGTGCCGGTCGGCTTGAACGATTCCTCGAGCCAGCCGCGCGCATGGGCAATTGCCAGCGAGCTGCCGGCAAAGCTGGGCGGGGTGCCGGTGGCGGGCTGGGCCACGCCGACGCGGATCACGTCGGGCCGCGCGGCCGGGCTGGCGCTGAACGCGGACAGCGGCGACAGCGACGCGGCCATGCCCAGCCCGGACCAGGCCGCGCAGCGCAGCAGCTCGCGGCGGGTCAGCGTGGGTGCAGCGGTGGCATCGGGGCGCGGGGTCGTCATCGTGCATACCTTCTTGAAGTTGAGGACGGCTCCACGATAAGCGGCGCTGCGCGCGGACCAGAACGAATGATTCCGGCTTTGGTTATCGGCCCCCCGCATATGGCGCGCAGCGCGGCGTTGGCATATCGGCATGCATTCTTCTTCGTTGGCCAAGTGCCGGTGCTGTCCTACAGTCTGCGCATTTTGATCGCTACCAGACTGACCACGCCCTCACGATGAGCAATGACCTGAGTTCCGGCCGCCGGCGCTTCCTGCAGCGCGGGGCGGTGCTGGGCGCCGCCGCGGCCGGCGTCGCCACTGCGGCGCGCGCTGAACCCCTGACGGTTGCGCCGTGGACGCGCACGCCGGGCGAGCCCGTGCTGTGGCATGCCTACGGCCAGCCGTCCCCGTTCGAGAAAGACGTGGTGCGGCGCAGCCGCAGCGCGGCGCCGCTGCCCGGCGCCAACTCGTCGATGACGCCGCTGCAGGACCTGCGCGGCATCATCACGCCGACCGGGCTGGTGTTCGAGCGCCATCACGCCGGCATCCCGCTGATCGACCCGGCGCAGCACCGGCTGGCGGTGCACGGGCTGGTGGCGCGCCCGCGCATCTTCACCATGGACGACCTGGTGCGCCTGCCGTCGGTATCGCGCATCCATTTCCTGGAGTGCTCGGGCAACACCGGACGCGAGTGGAAGGCGCCCGGCGCCAAGTCCGTGCAGATCAGCCACGGCCTGCTGTCTTGCTGTGAGTGGACCGGCGTGCCGTTGTCCGTGGTGCTCGACGAAGTCGGCGTGGCGCCGGATGCGGCCTGGGTGCTGGCCGAAGGCGCCGATGGCGCAGCCATGACGCGCAGCGTGCCACTGGCCAAGGCGCTGGAAGATGCACTGCTGGTCTATGCACAGAACGGCGAGATGCTGCGGCCCGAGCATGGCTATCCGCTGCGGCTGTTCCTGCCGGGCTATGAGGGCAACATGTCCATCAAGTGGCTTCGGCGCCTGAAGCTGGGGCGCGCGCCGTTCATGTCGCGCGAAGAGACGTCGAAGTACACGGACTCCTTGCCCGACGGCAGCGCGCGGCAGTTCACCTTCCTGATGGACGTGAAGTCCGTGATCACCTTCCCCGCGCCGGACCACAGACTGCGTGAGCGCGGGTTCTATGAGATCTCGGGCCTGGCGTGGTCGGGCCACGGGCGCATCCGCCGCGTCGAGGTGTCGGCCGATGGCGGCCGCAGCTGGCGCGAGGCGCAGCTGCAGGAGCCGGTGCTGGACCGCGCCCTGGTGCGTTTCCGCCTGCCGTGGCGCTGGGATGGCGGGCCAGCTTCGCTGGAGAGCCGCGCCATCGACGAAGCCGGCAACGTCCAGCCCACGCCGGACCAGCTGGTGGCCGCGCGCGGCGTGGCTTCCACCTATCACTACAACGCGATCCAGCGCTGGCGCGTGGCCGCGGACGGGAGCATTGCCAATGCGCGCGCTTGAACGAATCAGTGGTGCCGCCGCCGTGCTGGCGCTGGCTTGCGCTGCCCAAACGGTCCTTGCCCAGACCTACGGCATAGGCCGCCCCGCCAGCGAGCGCGACCTTGCCGCGTGGAATATCGACGTGACCCCGGACGGCACGGGCCTGCCGCCGGGCAGCGGCACGGTCGCGCGGGGCCAGCAGGTCTATGCGCAGCACTGTGCCGCGTGTCACGGCGTCAATGGCGAAGGCAAGCCGGCCGATGCGCTGGTGGGCGGGCAGGGCACGCTGAAGGACGCCGCCAGGAGCAAGGACCCGGTCAAGACCATCGGCAGCTTCTGGCCCTACGCGACCACGGTATTCGACTTCATCAACCGTGCCATGCCCTACAACGCGCCGCAGAGCCTGGCGCCGGACGAGGTCTATGCCGTCACCGCGTGGCTGCTGCACAAGAACGGCATCCTGCCCGCGGATGCGGTGCTGGACGCGCGCACGCTGCCGCAGGTGCAGATGCCGAACCGCGATGGCTTTGTCGCCGACGCGCGCCCGGATACGGCCAACGTGCCGTGCCGCAGCGCTTGTCCCGGCAAGCCCTGATGGCTGGCCAATGTCGAGACATGGATATGCGATAAGCGGATAAGGGCCAGCAATATGATTCGTTGACCGTGCAATGGCCGGCTCTCTACAGTGCAAGCTTGTACGCGGCATCCCGGATGCCGCATCGGCTTCCCCCGTGCCAGAGCTTGCCATGACGACCGCAACCGCCCACGCCAGTGTTTCGCGCCAGCAGAGCGCACCGCTTTCCACCGCATTGTCCGCAGACGCGGGCAACTTCGAGATCCGTCCGCTGGACGCGCCGCTGGGCGCGGAAGTGATCGGACTCGACTTGTCGCAGCCGCTGTCCGACGCGGATTTTGTCCGCATCCACCGCGCCCACCTCGACTACCACGTGGTGGTGTTCCGCGACCAGCAGATCACGCCTGCGCAGCAGGTCGATTTCAGCCGCCGCTTCGGGCCGTTGCAGATCCACGTGCTGCACCAGTTCCAGCTGCCGGGTCATGCGCAAGTGCTGGTGGTGTCCAACGTGGTCGAGAACGGCAAGCCGATCGGGCTCGGCGATGCCGGCCACTTCTGGCATTCGGACCTGTCGTACAAGGAAAAGCCCAGCCTCGGTTCGCTGCTGCATGCGCGCGAGCTGCCCGCCGAGGGAGGCGACACGTTGTTCGCCAACATGCACCTGGCCTGGGACACGCTGCCGGCGGCGCTGCAGCGCGCCGTCGATGGCCTGCAGGCCGAGCACACCTACCTGGCGCGCTACGCCGAGCTGCAGCAGCGCAGCCCGTGGCGGCCCAACCTGACGCCGGAGCAGATCGCGCAGATCAGGCCGGTGCTGCAGCCGGTGGTGCGCACCCATCCGGAAACGGGACGCAAGGCGCTCTTTGTCAGCGAGCACTTCACCACCCGCATCGTCGGCCTGCCCGAGCAGGAAAGCCGCGACCTGCTGGAGCAGTTGTTCGCGCACAGCGTCAAGCCCGCCCACATCTACCGCCACCAGTGGCAGCCACATGACCTGGTGTTCTGGGACAACCGCTCGCTGCTGCATCTTGCCGCGGGCTGTCCGCCGGAACTGCGGCGCGTGATGTACCGCACCACCATCGAAGGCGACGTGCCGCGCTGAAGGCGGCAGCGGTATCGCTAGTCACCGCACGCGCTTGCCCTGGCAAGCGCTCATCCACGTATTCCCTGGAGTTTCAATCATGTTTTCTCGTTTTTCCCGCAGGCTCGGCCTGCTGGCACTGAGCGCCGGCCTGGCCATCACCGGCACCGCGCACGCCGAAGGCAAGCTGCGCATCGCCGAGCAGTTCGGCGTAGTCTACCTGCTGCTCAACGTGGCGCGCGACCAGCAGCTGATTGAAAAGCACGGCAAGCAGCAGGGTGTCGACATCAAGGTCGAATGGACGCAACTGTCGGGCGGCGCCGCGGTCAATGACGCGCTGCTGTCCGGTGCCATCGATATCGCCGGCGCCGGCGTGGGCCCGCTGCTGACGCTGTGGGACCGCACCCACGGCAAGCAGAACGTGCGCGGCGTGGCATCGCTGGGCAACTTCCCGTACTACCTGGTCAGCAACAACCCCAAGGTGAAGTCGATTGCCGATTTCACCGAGAAGGACCGCATCGCGCTGCCGGCGGTGGGCGTATCGGTGCAGTCGCGCGTGCTGCAACTGGCTGCGGCAAAGCAGTGGGGCGACAAGGAATACAACCGCCTCGACAAGTGGACCGTGGCGGTGCCGCACCCGGATGCGGCCGCGGCGATCATTTCCGGCGGCACCGAGATCACCGGGCACTTCGGCAATCCGCCGTTCCAGGAGCAGGAACTGGCGGGCAACCCCAACGCGCGCATCGTGCTGAATTCGTATGACGTGCTGGGCGGTCCGAGTTCTTCTACGGTGCTGTACGCGACCGAGAAGTTCCGCAGCGACAACCCCAAGACCTATCGCGCCTTCGTCGACGCGCTGGCCGAGGCCGCGGCCTTTGCCACCGCCAATCCGGAAGCGGCCGCCGACATCTACCTGCGCCAGAGCAAGGCCAGGACCGACCGCGCGCTACTGCTGCGCGTGCTGATGAACCCGCAGGTGCAGTTCCGCGTGGCGCCGCAGAACACCTTTGCGCTGGCCGCTTTCATGCACCGCGTGGGCGCGATCCGCAACCAGCCCAAATCCTGGCAGGACTACTTCTTCCAGGACCCGGTCACCGCGCAGGGGAGCTGAGCATGGCCACGCATAACCTGCGCGTGGTGTCGGAGCGCGCCACGCCGTTGCTGCAGGTCGACGGCGTGTCGCTGGAGTACCGCACGCCAGAGCGCATCGTGCGCGCCACCCATCGCGTCAGCTTCGACGTGCATGCCGGCGACCGCTTCGTGCTGCTGGGCCCGTCCGGCTGCGGCAAGTCCACGCTGCTGAAGGCGGTTGCCGGATTCGTTCCGCCCAGCGAGGGCGAGATCCGGCTCGAAGGCCGGCGGGTGCTGCAGCCCGGCCCGGACCGCATCGTGGTGTTCCAGGAGTTCGACCAGCTGCCGCCGTGGAAAACGGTGGTGCAGAACGTGATGTTTCCGCTGCGGCAGGCGCGCAAGCTGTCGCGGGCGGAGGCGCGCGAGCTGGCGCTGGACAGCCTGCACAAGGTCGGGCTGGCCGATTTTGCCGATGCCTACCCGCATACGCTGTCGGGCGGCATGAAGCAGCGCGTGGCGATCGCGCGCGCGCTGGCCATGCGCCCCAAGGTGCTGCTGATGGACGAGCCCTTTGCCGCGCTGGACGCGCTCACGCGCCGGCGCATGCAGGAAGAGCTGCTGGCGCTGTGGGACGACGCGGCCTTCACCTTGATGTTCGTTACGCATTCGATCGAAGAGGCGCTGGTGGTGGGCAGCCGCATCCTGCTGCTGTCGCCGCACCCGGGCCGCGTGCGCGCGGAGCTCAACAGCCACCAGTTCAGCCTGGCCAGCCAGGGCGGCGCCGAATTCCAGGCCGCCGCGCAACGCATCCACACCATGCTGTTCGACCAGCCCGCCGCCGAGGCCGCGCCGCGTGCGCGCAGCGCGTCGGGCCGCTGAACCGGGACCTCGCATCATGACGCAACCGACACTGACACTGGCCGACACGCTGCGGCCCGAATACGAACGCGAGCCCGAGCCATTCACCGAGGCCCCGCTTGCGCGCGCGCTGCCGTGGCACCAGCGCCTGTGGCAACACGGCTGGCTGCGCAAGGCGGTGATCCTGCTGGCGCTCGGGCTGATCTGGGAACTGGTGGCGCGCGTGCAGGACAACGACCTGCTGCTGCCGTCGTGTCTGGCCACGATGCGAGCCTTTGCCGAGGCAGTGGCCAGCGGCGAGCTGCCGGGCAAGGCGGCGATCTCGCTGTCGGTGCTGCTGCGCGGCTATGCCGCCGGCATCGTGCTGGCGTTCGTGCTGACCTCGCTGGCGGTATCGACGCGCCTGGGGCGCGACCTGCTGGACACCCTTACCGCCATGTTCAACCCGTTGCCGGCGATTGCGCTGTTGCCGCTGGCGCTGCTGTGGTTCGGGCTTGGCACGGGCAGCCTGGTGTTCGTGCTGATCCATTCGGTGCTGTGGCCGCTCGCGCTGAACATGTACGCCGGCTTCCGCGCGGTACCCCCCACGCTGCGCATGGCCGGGCGCAACTACGGCCTGCGCGGCCTGCGCTATGTCGCGCTGGTGCTGGTGCCGGCGGCGCTGCCGGCGATCCTGTCGGGCCTGAAGATCGGCTGGGCCTTTGCCTGGCGCACGCTGATCGCCGCCGAACTGGTGTTCGGCGCGTCGTCAGGGCAGGGCGGACTGGGCTGGTTCATCTTCCAGAACCGCAATGAGCTCTATACCGACCGCGTATTCGCGGGGCTGGCCGCGGTAATCCTGATCGGGCTGCTGGTCGAGGGCCTGGTGTTTACCACGCTGGAGCGGCTGACGGTGCGCCGCTGGGGCATGCAGCAATAGCCTTGTCCGATGCCGCGCAGGCGCGTAGGCTACGGCTCCGGTAACGCACCGGAGCCTGCCCATGACCGCCATCCATCAAGCCGCCGCCCAGGGATTCGCCAGCCAGGCCGATACCTACGCGCTCGGACGCCCCGACTACCCCGCCGAGATCGACACCTGGCTGCGCGATGCGCTGGGTTTGCATGCCGGCCGCGTCGTGCTCGATCTCGGGGCTGGCACCGGCAAGTTCACGCGCCGGCTGGTGCAGACCGGCGCCACGGTGATCGCGGTGGAGCCGGTGGCGCAGATGCGTGCGCAGCTGGCGCACGCGGTGGCGCCGGTGCAAGCCCTGGAGGGCAGCGCCGAGGCGATCCCACTGCCAGACGCCAGCGTCGACGCCGTAGTCTGCGCACAGGCGTTCCACTGGTTTGCCAACGCGCGCGCGCTGGGGGAGATTCGCCGCGTGCTGCGCCCCGGTGGCCAGCTCGGACTGGTATGGAACGTCCGGGATGAAAGCGTGGACTGGGTGGCGCAGCTGACTGCCATCATGGCGCCGTATGAAGGCGACGCCCCGCGCTTCTACAAGGGTGACTGGAAGCGGGTGTTTCCCGCCGAGGGCTTCGGGCCGCTGGCGCTGCAGAGCCTGCCCTACGCGCATGTGGGGCCGCCACCGCAGGTGATCGTGGATCGCGTCATGTCGGTCAGTTTCATTGCGTCGCTGCCCGAGCCGGAGCAAGCGCGCGTGCGTGCGCGCCTGCACGCGCTCATCGACCAGCATCCGGCGCTGTCGGACCGCGCCGAGGTCGCCTTCCCGTACCGCACCGAGACCTATCACTGCGAACGGCTCGCCTGAGCCTACATGGTCGCCTGCCGCACCCAGAATGCCGCGCCGACGCGCACCGCGCAGCGCTCGCGCTGCCGCTCCGCTTCCGCACGGCGCCGCGCGCGGGTGCTGGCCTGGACCTGCTCCCAGATCTCGAGCATGGCGCGGATCTTGGGCAAGGCATTGAACCCGGCCGCGGTCGGCAGCCAGCTCGTGCCGCAGGTCTGGAACAGCGGCCTGCCGAGCGCGGCCTCGAGCTGGCGGATCTGGTAATGGAGTCGTTGCGGCTGGATGCCGAGCGCCTGCGCGGCGCGGCTGGCGTCGCGATGCTGCATCAGCGCGACAAAGACACGCAAGGAGAGAAAGGAGACGCGCCGGTTGATGAGTCGGTAAGCCATGCCCATGTCATGGCCGGGGGGCGGTGTCGCGCTCGCGCGCTGCTACGGGTCCCCGGCGGATCGAAGTGGATCGATCGTAGCGGGGCGGCGCCGGGCAGGTGAGCAGCCGGATTCAGAAATGCAGCGCGGAATCTTCCGGCGAGGCGTGCGGCAGCGACGCAGTCAGTGCATCGGCAACTGGCCGATCGCGGTCAATGCCAGCACCACGTCCGGCGACAGGCGGCGTTCGCTGCACGGCACGCCCGCGGTTTCGAGCGTGGTCCACAGGTCGGCGTCGCCGGTGACGATGCGTTGCCGCAGCTGGGCCAGGTATGTGTATTCCGCGGAGGTCAGCGGCCGCGGGGCGCTGCGCAGGTCGTCCAGGATGGCACCAAGCGAGAGTGCGGGAACGGTCATACCAAGGTCGGGAATAGCACGGCGATGAGACATTGCGGCGGAAACAGCAGGATGGTGCGAAGTTGAGCAACGCATGATTCTATCCATCCGCTGCAGCGGCCGCTAAAGCAAAAGCCAGGGGGATTTACCCCGCTGATTCCGCTTGCAAAGCCAGGAGTGGCGAATAGGCTAAGCGCGGGGCAAGCGATGTGGCGCATGCGGGGTCCAGCGGATGCAAAAGGCGCTTGCGCGAACGCGCGCTCCGGCCGGACAGCGTTTATGGGTGTTGCAGAAAAACGCCACCGGCAAGCGTGCGTGCGTCGACGCCACCGCACATGGCCCCGCCCGGAGCGC
This sequence comes from Cupriavidus sp. WGlv3, assembly GCF_023952475.1. Classification (GTDB taxonomy): domain Bacteria; phylum Pseudomonadota; class Gammaproteobacteria; order Burkholderiales; family Burkholderiaceae; genus Cupriavidus; species Cupriavidus phytorum. Next base: position 354,822 of record NZ_JALHRX010000002.1, on the reverse strand, counting down.
ATTGACAACCCCAGGAGCGTTCTATAGGGTGGCGCATCGTTTTGACCCAACGCCTTCAGGGTTCATCACCCGCTGCCCGCCATGCCACGCAAAGCCGCACAGGTTTCCGAAGCCGACAAGCACGCCGCCGCCGGCGGCGCCATCGCCGTGGACCGTGCCCTGTTCGTGCTGTCGGTGTTCCGCCTGGGAGATGGCGCGTTGGCGCTGGCCGAACTGGCGCAGCGCAGCGGTCTCTACAAGAGCACGCTGCTGCGCCTGCTGGCATCGCTCGAACACGCCGGGCTGGTGCTGCGCCATGCCGATGGCCGCTATGGGCTGGGGCCTCAGGTGGCGCGGCTGCACGCGGTCTATGCGGCGTCGTTCTCGCTCGAGGCGGTGGTGATGCCGACGCTGCGCGAACTGGTTAACGCGACGCGCGAGAGCGCGGCCTTTCACGTCGAACAGGGCGAGCATCGGCTGTGCCTGTACCGCGTCGATTCGCCACAGCCGGTGCGCGACCACGTGCGCGCGGGCGAGTTGCTGCCGCGCGACCGCGGCGCCGGCGCGCGCGTGCTGCGCGCCTTTGCCGGCGAACCCGGCGAGCTCTATGACCGGATCCGGCAGGACGGCGTGGCGGCGCTGGTCGGCGACCGCAGCCCCGATCTGGCTGGCGTGTCCGCGCCGGTATTCGGCCCGGGCGGTGTGCTGGCCGGCGCGCTGACGCTGACCTGTCCGGCGGTGCGCTACCGCGACGCTTTCCGCGACGATGTGCTGCAGGCAGCGCGCTCGCTGACGCGCGCGCTCGGCGGCACGGCGCCGCAGGCCACCCCGGCATCGGCAGTCCCGGACTGACCGTAAACCGCGGCGGGGTGCAGTGCACCCGACCCGGCTTGCAGGGGGTGCCAAGCCAGCGCCGGCACGGGCTATCATGCGGCTGGCATGAAAAACAGCGCACGTCACATCTGTTGAAATCAGCGCCCGCATGCCTCGCGTCGCGCCCCCGTGGCCTGATGCCCGCCGATCGATATTGACGGCAGGCGGACGGCATCCTTGAGGAAATCCCTTGCACCTGGACCAGCAGACCATTGCGGTGGTGATGATGGTGTTTTTCTGCGGCACGCTGGTCATCGCGGCGGGGCTGGTGTTCGCGCTGCGCGCGAGTACGGCGGGGCGGCTGTGGGCCTTCGGCCATGTGCTGGTGTCGGCCGCGGGCCTGGCGCTGGCGGTCAGCGCGGCCAGCGGCACCGGCCAGCTCGGCACGCTGGGCGCATTCGCCTTCGTCGCCGGCTGGCTGCTGATTTACCGCGGCGTGCGGGTCTACTACGGCGTGCCGGCGCATCCGGGCGCGCTGGCAGGGGCGGGCGCGATCGTGCTCGGCCTGATGGCGGCCTCCAGCGGCCTGCCCGAAGGCCCGCAGCTGGTGCTGCGCATCGTCTATGGCGTGCTGGCGCTGGTGTCGCTGGCCACCTTCGCCACGCTGGCGCGCGCCGGGCGCGGGCGCCGCAGCATCGGGGCGCCGCTGGTGCTGGTGGCCAGCCTGGTGCAGCTGGCGACGCAGCTGGCGGGCTTCAGCCATGCCATGAGCCTGCCGCCGGGCGGTGCGGGTGCGGCGCCGCTGACCCTGTTCTTCGCCGGCCCGGCCGGTTCGGCCTGGGTGCTGGCGCCGCTGATCGCCACGCTGCTGGGGCTGTTCGGCTTTACCGTGATGGCGATGGAGCAGATCGTCGCGCACAACGAAAGCGGCGCGCGCATCGACGCCCTGACCGGGCTGCTCAACCGTGGCGCGCTGGAGATGTCGGCGCTGTCGCTGGTGGCGCGCTGGCAGCGCGACGGCCAGCCGCTGTCGTGCCTGGTGATCGATATCGACTATTTCAAGCAGGTCAACGACAGCTGCGGCCACCACGCCGGCGATGCAGTGCTGCGCGAAGTGGCGCAGGCGCTGGACAACTCGCGTCGCGCCTCGGACGTGGCCGGGCGCTACGGCGGCGAAGAGTTCTGCGTGCTGTGCCCGCATACCGACGAGCAGCAGGCCTCGGCACTGGCCAACCGCGTGCTGCGCAAGGTGCATGCGATCGCCTTGCCCGCCGGGCGCGGCCATGCCAGCGTCAGCATCGGCGTGGCGCAGCTGCGCGGCGGCGCGGGCAGCCGTGAGGCGCTGTGGCGGACCCTGTTCGCCGATGCCGACCGCGCGCTCTACCACGCCAAGGCGCATGGGCGCGACCGTTATGTGCTGGCATCGTCGATGGCGGAGCCCGCGCCCAGCCCGGCGGCTGTGCCGCTGCTCGAGCCGGAACCGGACCTGGCCGGCTGAGCGCGCAAGCAGGTCTTGCCGCCAGGCCTTGCCTCGGCCTTTTGCTGCTCAGGGCCGGGTGCCAGGCTCCGGCACGTCGCGCGGCGGCGCGCCGTCATAGGTCCACAGGAACTGGCGCGGCATCGGGCCCTTGTTGCGCCCGCCCTCGCACTGCTGCTCCCACGCGTGCGCGAGGATGCCGACGGAGCGCGACAGGCAGAACAGCCCGCGCGCCAGCGGCGCGGCAAAGCCCAGTTCGGCGTAGATCACCGCGGTGGCGCCATCGATGTTCATCGGGATCGGCTTGCCGCGCCCAGCGCCGAGCGCCGCCTCGACCGCGCGCGCGATGCCCGCGTAGCGGCCGCTCACCACGCCGTCTTCCGCCGCCTGCGCGACCAGCGCCAGCAGCCGCGGCGCGCGCGGATCGACCGGATGGAAGCGGTGGCCGAAGCCGCCGACGTACCTGCCGTGCAGGTCGCGGTAGTGCCGCAGCGCGTCTTCGACCGCCAGCGCCATCGCGCTGCCGGCGTCCAGCCGCTGCGCCACGTCCTGGTACAGCGCCACCGCCTGCTCGCCCGCGCCGCCATGCACGTCGCCCAGCACGTTGACGGCCGACGCCATGGCATTGTTCAGCCCCACGCCGCACGTTGCGGCCATGCGCGCGATGGCGATGCTGGGCGCCTGCGGGCCATGGTCGACCGCGGCCATCAGCGCCGCGTCCAGCAGTTCGCCCTGGCCCGGCCCGGGCAGCTCGCCGCGCAGCATCAGCCAGATCATCTGCGCGAACGACACCCGGCCGATCAGCTGCTCGATCGGGTAGCCGCGGTAGCGGATCTCGCCCGGGCGCATGTCGATGATGCCGGTGCGCCACCAGTCCTGCGACAGTTGCTGGCCCGCATCCATGCCGTCGTCCTGTGTCTGGCTGCCGCTCATATCGCACCCTCCCGGTTCAGTGCATCGATGTCCGCATCGCTGTAGCCCAGGCTGCCCAGCACCTGGCGCGTGTGCTGGCCCAGTTGCGGCGGCGGCGTGTCGACCGCCGGCGCTTCGCGGTTGAGCTTGAAGCCGGTGCGCACCACGCGGATGTCGCGGCCCACCCCGGGGGCATCGGCAAAGTCGCCGATCATGCCGCGCTCGCTGACCTGCGGATGGGCCAGCGTCTGCGGCACGTCCAGCACCGGCCCCGCCGGCACGCCGGCCGCGGTCAGCAGCGGCCACCACTCGGCGGCCGGCCGGGTCGCCAGTTCGGCTTCGAGCGCCTGCGTCAGCGCGGCCCGGTTGGCCAGCCGCGCCTGCCGCTGCGCGAAGCGCGCATCGTCAGCCAGTGCCGGGTGGCCCACCACGCGGCACAGCGCTTCGAACTGTTCCTGCTTGTTGGCGGCGATATTGAGCAGGCCGTCGGCGGTGCGGAAGGTGCCGGACGGGCTCGCGGTCATGTTCTCGTTGCCCATCGGCGTGGGCGCCCGGCCCGCGATCAGGTGGTTGGATACCGCCCAGCCCATCGTGGCCAGCGTCGCCTCGAGCATCGAAACGTCGATGAAATAGCCCTCGGTGCGCCCGGTGTCGGCCAGCGCCGCCGACACCGCCAGCGCCGCGGTCAGCCCGCCGATGGTGTCGGACACCGGATAGCCCACCCGCAGCGGCGCGCTGTGCGCGTCGCCGGTGATCTGCATCACGCCGGCCATGCCCTGGATGATCTGGTCATAGGCGGGCAGCCCCGCGAGCGGCCCGTCCTGGCCGAAGCCCGAGATCGCACAGTAAATCAGCCGCGGGTTGTCCTGCTTCAGGCTTTCATAGCCCAGTCCCAGGCGTTCCATCACGCCCGGCCGGAAGTTCTCGACCACCACGTCGGCGCTTTGCACCAGCTTGCGGAACACGGCCTTGCCCCTGGCGTGCTTCAGGTTCAGGGTGACCGACTGCTTGCCCGGGTTCTGCGCCAGGAACGACACGCCCATCAGGCGCTGGTTCAACTCCGGGTCGGCGCCGAGCTGGCGCGCCAGGTCGCCGCTGCCGGGAGTTTCGACCTTGATCACTTCGGCGCCGAGGTGGGCCAGCTGGTGGCAGCAAAAGGGCCCGGCCAGCACATTGGTGAGGTCGAGCACGCGGACGTTTCGTAACGGTTTTTGCATGGCGCGGGTAAGATCTCCGTTGCACAGTGTATTCCGTACAACAGAACAACGATCTTTTATAAAGAACAGACGCAGCATAGGAGCCGCCTCGCATCTCTGTCAAGGCTGGACTCATCCGTGCGCCTGGCATGGCGGGCGGAGCCCGACGGGCACGGACCCGGTCGCTGCCCTACAATAGCGCCCCCGCCCGCGAGTGCCTTGCGCCGCGCGGGCCACTTTGCTGGCAGGAAAATGGAATCGAAGATGTCAAACGCATGCGGCCTGGATTTCGGCACGTCCAACTCGACGGTGGGCTGGAGCCGCCCCGGCAGCGCGACCGCGCTGCTGCCGCTGGAGGATGGCAAGGCGACGCTGCCGTCGGTGATCTTTTTCCATGCCGAGGATCCGCTGGTCAGCTACGGCCGCGCCGCGCTGGGCGACTACCTGGCGGGCTACGAGGGCCGGCTGATGCGGTCGCTCAAGAGCCTGCTGGGCACCTCGATGATGGACGACAGCACCGAGGTGATGGGCCAGGCCATGCCGTTCCGCAAGCTGCTGGCGCATTTCATCGGCGAGCTGAAGACGCGCGCCGAGCAGGCCGCCGGCACCGGCTTCTCGCGCGCGGTGCTGGGGCGTCCGGTGTTCTTTATCGACGAGGATCCGGTGGCCGACCAGCTGGCCGAAGACACGCTGGCCGGGATCGCGCGCAACGCGGGCTTCAGCGAGATCGCGTTCCAGTATGAGCCGATCGCGGCGGCCTTCGACTACGAGGCCGGCATCAGGCGCGAGGAACTGGTGCTGGTCGTCGATATCGGCGGCGGCACCTCGGACTTTTCGCTGGTGCGGCTGTCGCCCGAGCGCGCCGCGCGCAGCGACCGGCGCGACGACATCCTGGCCAACGGCGGCGTGCACATTGGCGGCACCGACTTCGACCGCGCGCTCAGCCTGGCGCGCGCAATGCCGCTGCTGGGCCTGGGCAGCGCGCTGCGCAACGGCAAGGCGATGCCGTCGAGCCAGTATTTCGACCTGGCCAGCTGGCACACCATCAACCTGCTCTATACACGCAAGGCGTGGTCGCTGGTGATGGACAACTATCGCGACGCGGCCGACACGGTCAAGCTCGACCGCCTGGTGCGGCTGATCCGCGAGCGCGCCGGGCACTGGCTGGCGATCCAGGTCGAAGGCGCCAAGATCGCGCTGTCGGACACAGACAGCACCGAGGTGGACCTGCACCGGCTGGAACCGGGCCTGTCGCTGACCATCACGCGCGACGAGTTCGATGCTTCGATCGACAAGCTGGTGACAAAGACCGAGCAGACCGTGCACAAGCTGCTGGCCGACGCCGGCGTGCGCGGCGCCGCGGTCGATACCATCTTCTTTACCGGCGGTTCCAGCAGCGTGCCGCTGCTGCGCCAGCGGCTGGCAGCGCTTCTGCCCGAGGCGCGCTGCGTGGAAGGGGACCGGTTCGGCAGCATCGGCAGCGGGCTGGCGCTGGATGCGGTGAGGAAGTTTGGGTGAGCGGAGGGGGTTAGGTTTGCTCCCCTCTTCCGCAAGCGGGGAGAGGGAGTATCCCATCAAAAGTCAGCTTGCCGCGAGCGCATGTCGCGCAGGCCAAAGGCATCGCCCAGCGCCAGCCTTGCCGCCCGCAGCGCGCCCCGCGCGGCTGCGGCATCGCCGGCCAGGCGCAGCAGCGCCGGTAGTTCCCGCGGCGCGCGCAGCAGCCCGCCCAGCACCGCGGCCACATCGGTCTTGCCGTCATCGCCCATGCCAGCCGCGGCGGCCGCCGGCACGGAACGAGAAGCCGGATCGATGATCACGCGGCAAGCCGCGAATGGCAGCCGGCACGCCGCCGCCATGCGCGCGGCCAGGTGCGATTCCATGTCGACGCACAGCGCCCCCGTGGCCCGGTGCAGCGAGGCCTTGGCGGCCACCGTCAGGACCGGCTGGTCGGCTCCGGCCGCGGTGCCGATGCGCGCGTGCGGCAGCGCTGCGTGCATGGCGCGCGTCCAGGTGGTATCGGTGTCGTAGCGCTCGCCGGGCGCACACACAGCATCCGCCAGCACCACATCGCCCGGCGCCAGCGTCGGCTCCAGCCCGCCCGCCACGCCAAAGCTGAGGATGCCCATGCAGTGCCGGCTGGCCATTGCCGACACCTCTTGCTCCAGCGCCAGGCCGCGCACGCCGTGCACCACGCGGCAGTGCGGCCCGGCCGCGATGCGCGCCTCGAACGCCATGCCGGTGACGACCAGCACGAACGGCGCCGTCACAGACCCCACGACACCTGGCCGCGCTGGCCCATCTGGCCCATCTGGCCGCGCTGCAGGTTGCGGTAGCGCGCCAGCGCCCACAACGGGAAGTAGCGCGCATAGCCGTGATAGCGCAGGTAGAACACGCGCGGGAAGCCCACGGCGGTAAAGCGTGGCTCGTGCCACAGCCCGCCGGCCTGCTGCGTGCGCAGCAGGTAGTCGATGCCGCGCGCCACCGCCGGATGCTGCGCGGCGCCCGCCGCCATCATTGCCAGCAGCGCCCACGCGCTTTGCGAGGCCACGCTGGGCGCGGGCTCGTAGCCGCGGTAGTCGAGCCGGTAGCTGCTGCCGTCCTCGCCCCAGCCGCCGTCGGCGTTCTGGATCCGCGCCAGCCACGCCACCGCGCGCTGCAACTCGGGCGCTGTGGGCGGCAGGCCGGCGGCGTTCAGCGCGCACAGCGCGCTCCAGGTGCCGTAGATGTAGTTGGTGCCCCAGCGGCCGAACCAGCTGCCGTCGGGCATCTGCTCGGCCAGCAGGTAGCGCAGCGCGCGCGCGGCGGGCTCGCTCTTGCCGGGGGTGGCGCCGGTCTGGCACAGCATCGACAGGCAGCGTGCCGACACGTCAGCGGAGGGCGGGTCCAGCAGCGCGCCGTGGTCGGCGAAGGGAATGTTGTTCAGGTACAGGTGCGTGTTCTCGGGCTCGAATGCGCCCCAGCCGCCGTTGCCGCTCTGCATGCCGACGATCCACTCGGTGGCGCGCGCGACCGCGTCGCCATAGCGCCCCGGCGCATGGTGCGCGCGCATGAAGCGGTCCATGGCGGCGGCCACCACCGCGGTGTCGTCGACGTCGGGGTAGTAGGCGTTGGCGTACTGGAAGGCCCAGCCGCCGGGACGCACCAGCGGGCGGCGCACCGCCCAGTCACCGCGCAGGTCCAGCACCTGCAGCGGCCTGAGCCAGTCCAGCGCCCGCCCGGCGGCCTGCGCCGCGCGCGCGTCGCCGGTTTCCAGCAGCGCGTGCGTGGCCAGCGCGGTATCCCAGACCGGCGACAGGCAGGGCTGGCAATAGGCCTCGTCGCCGTGCTCGACCAGCAGGCGCTCGAGCGAACGCCGCGCCACCGCGCGCGCCGGATCGTCGGGCGGCACGCCCAGCACGTCGAACATCATCACGCTGTTGGCCATCGCCGGGAAGATCGCGCCCAGGCCGTCCTCGCCGTTGAGGCGCTCGCGCACGAAGCGCTGTGCCGCGGCAATGGCGCGCCGGCGCAGCGTGCGCGGGAACAGCGGCTCGGCCACGCGCAGCAGTGCATCGAGCCCGCGGAACACCGTGTACCAGCCGGCATGCTGGTGGGCCGCGCGCGGCGGCAGGCCCACGGTGTGGCAGTTGCCGACGAAGAGTTCGTTGATGCCGACCCCGCGCGGGTTGCGCGCCTGCGGGCGCAGGCTGTTGAGCACCAGCAGCGGCACGATCACCGTGCGGGCCCAGTACGAGACCTTGGACAGGTGGAACGGAAACCAGCGCGGCAGCAGCATGATCTCGACCGGCATCATCGGCACCGCTTTCCATGGCAGCACGCCGTACAGCGCCAGCAGCGTGCGCGTGAACACGTTGCTGGCCTCGGCCCCGCCCATGGCATGGATCGCCTGGCGCGCGCGCTGCATTGGCGCCGATTGCGGATCGTCGCCCGCCATCTTCAATGCGAAATATGCCTTGACGCTGGCACTGACGTCGGAGCGGCCCTGATGGAACAGCGGCCAGCCGCCGTCCGGGTTCTGGATGCGGCGCAGGTAGCGCGCCATGCGCGCTTCCAGGTCGAGGTCGGGCTCTTCGCCGAGGTAGTGCACCATCAGCACGTATTCGGCGGGGATGGTGGCGTCGGCTTCGAGTTCGTAGACCCAGTGGCCGTCGGGGCGCTGCTGGTGCAGCAGGGCGTCGAGGGCGCAGCCGATGCCATGGTCGAGTGCCGGCGCGGTCAGGCGCGTCGCCGGCGCTTGCTGCGGGCCGGCCGTCTCACGCTGCGCGGAATCCACCTGCGGCGCGGCGTTGGCAAAGGCGGTCTCGTTCATCGACATGCAGCCTCCTTGTGCCGGCGCACGCGTGGCGGGCACCGGCATATGACATGCCGCGCTCAGGCAATGGCGTGGCGCAGCATGATCCAGAGCAATTGCGCGCGCGGCAGGCGCACGCGCTGGCGCGGCGCCCGCCAGCCCTGCGCGCACAGCCGCGCCAGGATGCGGTGGTAGACCTCGGCCATGATGCGCGGCGAACGCACCTGGCGTGCCGGGCAGCGCGCCATGATGGCCTCGGCCTGGTCATAGTGGGCCTGGGCCTCGCGCGCCACGGCGGCGCACGCCTGGCCCAGCGCCGGGTGCGCGGCCACGGCTGCGGGCGTGGCGGCCGCGATGCCGGCCGCCGCCAGCGCCTCGGCCGGGAGGTAGAGCCGCCCGATGGCGGCATCCTCGTCGATATCGCGCAGGATATTGGTCAGCTGCAGCGCACGGCCCAGGTGGTGCGCCAGCGCAATGCCGCAATCCGTCTCCATCCCGAACACGCGCACCGCCAGCCGGCCCACCGCGCTGGCCACGCGGTCGCAGTACAGGTCGAGGGTGGCGGCATCGGGGGCGCGGATATCCTGCACCACGTCCATGGTCATGCCGTCGATCACGGCGACGAAGTCGGCCTGCTGCAGATTGAAGGCGCGGATCTGCGCGCACAGCGGCTGCAGCGGCGCGGGCGGGTTGCCGGCGTAGCAGGCCTCGACGTCGCGCCGCCAGGCGTCGAGCGCGGCCAGGCGCTCGGCATGCGGCGTATCGCCGTCGGCGATATCGTCGACGGCGCGGCAGAACGCATAGATCTCGAACATGGCCTGGCGCTGTGCGGCCGGCAGGATGCGCAGCGCGGCATGGAAGGAACTGCCCGACGAGGCGGCGGAACCAGCCTGGCCGCCGACGGCGGCACGGCTGTCTGAAGCTGCGATCTGAGTACCGGCCACGTAACTCCTCGACACGCTGCTTACCGTCCCGCGCCGGCCGCGCGGCATTGGCGCGCATGGGCCCGGGAGGTGGTTGTGGGTCGGGCGATTATAGCAATTTCACCTGCAACGGCGCGGCCGCGACCGTGCTGCAGTATGGCGCGCCCCAAAACAAAAAGCCCCGCAAGGCTGCGGGGCTTTGGTGCCGGCTGGTCCGTCGGGACCAGCCCGGGCCTCACCGGTATCAGAGGGCCTGGATCTTGGTGGCTTGCTCGCCCTTCTGGCCCATGGCCTTGACGTAGCGCACCTTCTGGCCTTCCTTCAGCGACTTGAAGCCATTGCCTTCAATTGCGGAGAAGTGCGCGAACAGATCGTTGCCGCCTTCATCCGGCGTGATGAAGCCGAAGCCCTTGGCGTCGTTGAACCACTTAACGGTACCGGTTTCCATGTCTATCTCAACCTTGAATTTCAAAATGAGCGAAAACGCTCGTTATACACCGTGTGCAACGCACCCAGCGGATCTCTTTATGTTCCCCGCCAGCGCATTCCATATGACTTCGAGATGTCGCTGTCGTGACAACCGAAATCGTCAGGGAACGACAACACCAAATGACACACCGAATGGGCGCTGCACAAGTGGGAATCATTCTGCCGAATTTTCCCGGTGTGTCAATCAGGCTAAGCGCCTAATCATGATGAGAGGTTCCGACAGGAGATATTAGCGTTTTCTACTTCAGTACCGGTTCAGTGAATTCCCTGATTTTTTATTGGTGCGTTTGCCTGTGCGTGCACCGCAGCCGGGCCGCGTGCCATGTGGTCGTGCATAATGAGCTGCCGCCCGCTGCAAGCTGGTGCCATCTTTTTTACAAATTTTTACGGCACCGTTCTACCGCGTTCGGGTGAGGCCAGTCCGGCCCGGATATAACATTATGCGGATAAACCACAATACCCGTGACAGCGGGCAGGTTATCCATGTCAATACATGAGTCAATGGCCTGCATGCGGGTCCATACATAAGAGAATGAACGCAAAGATTTCATGTAGTGGCAAACCGGGCTGTCCGGAAATCCGGTAACGGACAGCGGACGTCGCCGGGCCCAGCGCCAATCCATCCTTCCCGGGCTTCTGCCAGTGCCGGTGGCGCAACCATCAGTCCGGGAAGGCAACCGTTAACGTGCAAGCCAGTTCCTTGTCTCCTTTTCGGGACAATTGTTGACAATACGGGCCCGGCGACTCCTCTAGCATGCGGAGGCCGGATACCATCGGACTTTTCCGAATTGACGGTCAGAACCAGGCGCCGCGCGGTCCCAAACCGCCTCTAAAATGTCTGGCACCGTGCACTTCGGGTGCGCAAAAATAAAAGGAAGCAAGCTGTGAATCGACTGGGGGAAGCGCAAGGCAGCCGGCGCGGCCGGGGTGGCCGCACGCCATGCCGGCCGGGATGGCTGGCCTGGCTTACGTATCTGGCGCAGCGCGCTGCGCTGGCGCTTGCCCTTGGAACGGCCGGGGCCGCCGCGGCGCAGCCGGCGTCCGGCGCTGCGGCAGGCGCTCCGGCAATGCCGTCGATCGCGCTGCACTACGGCGCCAAGCCGCCGGTCGACGCGCTGCAGGCCTTCGATATCGCCGTGGTCGAACCCGACAGCGGCTTCGACCCGCGCCGGGTCGCCACCCCCGCGACCGCCTGGTTTGCCTATGTCAGCGTGGGCGAGGTGCTGGAAGGCCGCCCGTATTTCAAGGACATTCCCAAGAGCTGGTTCGTCGGCCGCAACGACGCGTGGAACGCGCCGGTGATCGACCAGGCGGCCGACGGCTGGCCCGCCTTCTATGTCGACAAGGTGATCGCGCCGCTGTGGGCGCGGGGTTTCCGCGGCTTCTTCCTCGATACCCTGGACTCGTACCAGCTCGCCGCCAAAACCGACGCCGAGCGCGCGCGGCAGGAAGCCGGCCTGGTGCGCGTGGTGCGCGCGATCAAGGGGCGCTACCCCGACGCCCGGCTGATCTTCAACCGCGGCTTCGAGATCCTGCCGCAGCTGCACGGCCTGGCGTATGCCGTCGCCTTCGAGTCGCTGTTCCGCGGCTGGAACCAGGCCCAGGGCCGCTATGTCGAGGTGCCGCAGGCCGACCGCGACTGGCTGCTGGCGCAGGCGCGCACCATCCGCGAGCAATACCGGCTGCCGGTGGTGTCGATCGACTACTGCCCGCCGGCGGACCGCCGCTGCGCGCGCGACACCGCGCGGCGCATCCGCGCGCTGGGCATCACCCCCTATGTGGCCGATCCCGGTCTGCAGACCATCGGCATCGGCAAGGTCGAAGTGCTGCCGCGGCGCGTGCTGGTGGTGCAGGAGCGCGGCCCGGGCGTGGCGATCGACCAGTCCGAGGGCGTGCGCTTTGTCTCGATGCCGCTCAACTACCTGGGCTACCGCGTCGAGTTTGCCGACACCAGCGAGGAACTGCCCGAGATCGGCCCGGACCGCTATGCCGGCGTGGTGATGTACCTGACGGGCAAGGTCACGGCGCAGCCGGGCCGCCTCCACACCTGGGTGCAGGCGCGCATGGCGCAGGGCATGCCGGTGGTGTTCCTGAACGACTTCGGCACCAGCGTCAGTGGCGCGGTGGCGCGCGGCTTCGGCCTGAAGGCGGTCAGGGGGCGCGTGTCGGGGCCGGTCGAGGTGCTGGCCAAGGACCCGATGATGGGTTTCGAGATGCCGGTGGCGCCCGACCGCAACCAGGCCGAGGCGATCCAGGTGCCCGACGGCGACGGCTTCCGCACGCTGCTGCGCCTGCGCTCGGGCACGCTGACCTATGACGCCGCGGCCATCACGCCGTGGGGCGGCTATGTGCTGGGGCCGTATGCGGTGCACGAGAGCGGCATCGGCACCGCCGACAGCCGCTGGGTGGTGCAGCCGCTGGACTTCCTGCGCGAGGCGCTGCGCTTGCCCGCGATGCCGGTGCCCGACGTCACCACCGAGAACGGCCGGCGGCTGCTGACCATCCATATCGATGGCGACGGCTTTGCCTCGCGCGCCGAGATTCCCGGCGGCGGCTTCTCCGGCGAGGTGCTGTTCCGCGAGATCTTCGATCGCTACCGGCTGCCGATGACCATGTCGGTGATCCAGGGCGAGATCAGCCGCGACGGCATGTACCCGAAGCTCAGTGCCCAGCTCGAGCCGATCGCGCGCAAGATCTTCGCCCAGCCCTATGTCGAGGTGGCCAGCCATACCTTCTCGCACCCGTTCGCGTGGGCGCGCACGGTTCCAGCGCAGGGCGGCAACGCCGCGGCGGGCGGGGGCGACGAGGCCTTCCACCTGAACATCCCTGGCTACACCATGGACCTGAACCGCGAGATCGGCGGTTCCATCGACTACATCAACCGCAGCCTGGCGCCGGCCGGCAAGCCGGTCAGCCTGCTGCTGTGGTCGGGCGACTGCCAGCCGCCGGCCGAGGCCCTGCGGCTGACCGACCAGGCGCGCGTGTTCAACATGAACGGCGGCGACACGCTGATCACGCGCAGCAATCCCAGCTGGACCGCGATCGCGCCGCTGGGCATCAACAAGCCGGGCGGCACCTTCCAGGTGTTCGCGCCCAACCAGAACGAGAACGTCTACACCAACCTGTGGCACGGCCCGTTCTACGGCTTCGAGCGCGTGATCGAGACCTTCGAGCTGACCGACCGGCCGTATCGCTTTAAGCCCGTCAACATCTACTACCACAGCTACTCCGGCACCAAGGCGGCGTCGCTGAAGGCGCTGCGCAAGGTCTATGACTACGTGCTGGCGCAGCCGTTGCTGCCGCTGCATTCGACCGATTACGTGCGCAAGGTGCTCGACTGGCAGGAGATGGCGGTGGCGCGCGAAGTGGGCGACGGCAGCGCCGGCAGTCGCGGCACGCAATGGATCGTGCGCGGCGACGGCAACCTGCGCAACCTGCGCTGGAGCGGCACGGGCTTGCCCGACGTTGCCGCGGCGAAGGGCGTGACCGGAACCTCGCCGGCGCCCGGTGGCGGCGTCTACCTGCACCTGGACGGCGGCGACGCGCGCTTTGACGTGCGCGAGGCCGCGGCCCCGGCGCCGGCCACGCCGCAGCTGGCGGAAGCCAGCGGCATCGTGCGCGACTGGTCGCAGCGCGACGGCGTCACCCGTTTTGCCTTCAGTGGCTACTTCAAGCCGTTCTTCCGCCTGGCCAACGCCGGCCACTGCCGCGTCAGCGTCGATGGCAAGGCCGTGGCGGCCGTGCGCGAACGCAACACGCTGCGCGTCGATACCGCACCCGTGACCGACCCCAATCATGTCAGGCAACAAGTCGAAGTCCGCTGCGCCGGCTGAGCGCGAGCGGCTGCTGCCGCCGACGCTGGTGCTGACCTTTACCGCCATCGTCGGCATCGGCCTGGCGCTGATGTTCCCGCGCGAAACCCTGCGCGATCGGCTGCTGGGGCAGGGCCGCACCATCGACGGGCTGACCATGGCCTACCTGGAAGCCTGGTGGAAGGTCACGCCCGACGATCCCGCCTTCATGGGCGTGCTGGCCGAGCAGTACGCGCGCACCGGTCGCCTGGAAGACGCGCAGGCGATGCTGGAGCGGATGCAGGCGGTGCAGGGCACCGACCTGTCGGGTCAGGTGCTGCGCACGCGCATCGAGATCGCGCAGCAACGCGCCTGGGCCGCGCTGCCGGAAACGGCCGAACGCGAACAGAACCTGGTGCAGCTACGCCGCCTGCTGGAGCAGGCCGCCGGCCGCCGCTGGAGCGTGGCGGAGCTGCAGGCACTGGCGACGCAGGCGCGCCAGGCCGGCGCGGATGGGGCGATGCGCCGCTTCTATGCGGCGCTGGCGAGCCAGGACCGCAACAACGCGGCGTTCTGGAACCGCCAGCTGGCGGAAATGGCGATTGCCGGCGGCGACTACCGCGACGCCGCCAACGCACTGTTCGCGCAGCAGGCGGCCGCGACCACGCTGGCCGAGCGGCGCGCGCTGTTCCTGAAGGCGGTGCAGACCCTGCAGTCCGGCAACCTGCTGGACGAGGCGCTGGCGCAGGCCGAGCGCCACGGCGGCAAGCTGCTCGACGACCCCGAGGTGCTGCGTTACCTGACCCGGCTGGCGCTGGCGGCCAACAAGCCCGAGCAGGCCAGCCGTTATGTCGAGCGGCTGCTGAAGGTGTCGGCGCGGCTGCGCGGCACCGGCCATGCGGAGCCGGCCGCGCTGGCCGCGCATGAGGCCGGGGTGCGGCGCATCGCCGCCAGCCAGCCGTGGCGCGAGCGCGGCGTGGTGTTTCTCGACGGGCCGCGCGGCCTGGCGCTGCGCGAGGCGCTGGCCGCTTCCGGCCAGCTCGGCGTGCGCAGGATCGCGACGCAGCAGGCCGCGCCCGCGCAGCCGGAGGACACGAAGTTCAATGCCGACGACTACGAGCTGGCCTATCGCGTGTTCCTGGCCGCGGGCAAGCTCGACCAGGCCCAGCGCGTGGCCGAGACCGCGGTGCGCCGGCTGCCGGGCGAGCCGGTCTGGCGCGAGCGGCTGGCGCAGGTGGCGGAATGGAACCGCCAGCCGGCCGTGGCGCTGAAGAGCTGGCTCGACTATGCCCGCGCCACCAATGACGAGCGCGCGTGGGACGCGGTGATGCGGCTGGCGCCGGGGCTGTCCGACGATCGCGCCTACCTGGCCGCGCTGCGCCACCGCGCGGGCGGCTCGGACCTGAAGACGGTGGACGAGGTGGTGGCCACCTACGAACGCCTGGGCGAGCCGGAAGAGGCCATGCGCTTCCTCGAAGGCCTGAGCCGTGGCCCGAAGGCGCGCGATATCATGGAACGCCACGCCGCGCTGGCCGAACGCGCCGGCAAGGACGAGCGCGCCTTCCAGCTCTATACGCAGCTGCAGCAGCGCTTCGGCCCGCGCCCGGCCTACGCGCTCAAGCTGGCCAACCTGCTCTATGTGCGCGGCCGGCTGCCGCAGGCGCTGGACGCGATGCTGCCGGCGCGCGCCGCGACGGGTCCGAGCGACCAGCTGTTCTGGCGCACGTTCACCCAGCTGGCGCGGCTCAACCAGCGCGACGACCTGCTGCAGGACGGCTATCGGCACCTGATGATGGCGACCGCGCAGACGCGCGACGAGCACTGCCGGCAGTTGCCGGAGGGCCCGGCGCGCAACGACTGCATGGCCGAGGTCCGCGCCACGCAGCAAGCGGACTTCTCCAACCTGATCGCCTATTACGACAAGACCCCGATCGACGCCGGCCGCATCGCCGAGACCGACTGGCGCCGCAGCGCCAGCCCGGCCTCGCTGGAGCTGGCGCTGTACTACTACACGCGCGCCCACGCCTACCGCCGCATCGAGCGGCTGCTGCAGGACATGAGTGCGGAGCAGCGCCGCGCCGCGCGGCAGTCGAGCCGCTTCCTGATGCGGCGCGCCGAGTACTACCGCGTGACGGGCCAGCGCGAGCAGGCCCTGGCCGACCTGCGCCATGCCGCGGGCCTGCCGGACGCCGACAGCGAAACGCTGGCGGCGCTGCTGTGGACGCTGGTCGACCAGGGCACCGATACCGAGGTGCGCGCGGTAATGCGCCGCCTGCAGGACCAGGCCGAGGACAATCCCGACCTGTGGGGCGCCTTCGCCGCGGGACATATGCGCTTCCATGACGGGCGCGCGGCGCTGCATTACCTGCGCAGGCTCAACGACGGCCAGAGCGCCGATCCGCTCTGGCTCAGCCTGCTGGCCGATGCCTATGAAGCCGTCGGCCAGACCGACATGGCCTGGCGCGTGCGCCGGCAGGCGTGGATCGACCTGCATCGTGGCTGGGCCCGGCGCGGCGCTGGCGCCGCGCGCATGCGCCCGGACCATGCCGATGGCGACGAGGAGCGCGAGAACGCCTCGGGCGCGCCGTCGCGCGCGGACCTGCGCCGCCAGACCGTGGCGCTGGGGCAGATCTTTGCCTCGGGCGAGGTCTCGCGCGCGCTGGTGATCCAGATGCTGCGCGCCGACCGCGCTTCCACGGCGGCGCGCGAACTGAGCCCGCCCGACGCGGACGCGCCGTCGCAGCTGGGCGAGATCGAAGGACTGCCGCCGTTGCGCGAGCCCGTCCCCGCCGAGATCGTGCGCGACGCGGCGCGGCGCGAGGCCGCGCTGTCGGCCGCCGGACGCGATGCCGCGCTGGCGTGGGCGATGTCGGCCGAATCGAACGAACTGGCGCGCGGCTGGCTGGCACGCCAGTACGCGAGCCGGCTGCAGCGCCCGGCGTATGCCGAGTTGGCGATCGCGCTGGACCGGCAGGACCTGAACAGCCTGGACCGCATCCTCGAGCGCCAGGCGGGCCGCGTGCCGGTGGCGAGCCAGATCGAGGCCAACCAGCGCCTGGACCGCCTGGGTGCGGCGCAGACGCTGGCCTTCGAGGCCCAGGAGCGCGCGCGCTCCGACGACGCGCTGCAGGAAACCCTGCGCGAGACGCTGCTGTTCAACGCCCAGGCGATCGAGCCGCGCGTGCGCTTCCTGCACCAGAAGCCGCTGGAGTTCACCGAAGGCAGCCTGGCCGGCGGCGTGCGGTTGTGGGATGGCTATGACCTGAATCTGCGCGGCACCTGGCGCGACCAGCGCAGCACCGATCCGCGGCAGCTCGCCAACGTGCCGTCGTCGGACCGGCGCGCCGACCTGTCGCTGGGCTACCGCGACAACAATCAGCGCTGGCGCGCCACCGCGGGCTACCGCGAGGGCCTCGACACCATGGCCACGGCGCGCTTCTTCGGCGAGTGGAACCAGCAGGGGCGGCTGCAGTTCAGCACGCTGGCGGGGCTCAACCAGCCGGCCGAAGAGTCCGCGCCGCTGCGCGTGGGCGGCGCCAAGGACGTGCTCGGGCTGGGCGCGACGTGGCGCTTCAGCCTGCGCGAGTTCGTCGGCGCGCGCATCGAGTACAGCCGCTTTCGCGGCCAGGATCGCAGCACGCTGGGCCACGGCATGGTGTATGACGTCGAGGCTGGCTACAAGATCCGCACCGCGTATCCGGACTACACCGTGCGCGTGGTCGCGACGCATGCCAGCTACAGCACGCAGGGCGGCAGTCTGACGCCGCGCCAGGCCACGCTGGTGCCGGCCGGCGATGCCGCGACGCCGGCGTTCTACATGCCGCAGGGCTTCACGCAGGCTGGCGTGCTGTTGGGCTTCGGCACCGAGTTGCTGGACGAATACACCCGCAAGTGGCGGCCGTTCGGCGAGATCGGACTGTTGCACGACACCCGCGCGCGGCAGAACTTCCGCGTGCAGGGCGGCGTGGCGGGCTCGGTGTTCGGCAACGACCACCTGGCGCTCTATGTCTCGCACGAGACCGCGGCGCGCAATGGCGGGCGGCCGATGACGGAACTGGGATTGCGCTACCGCTGGCTGTACTGAGCGCGCGGTGCATGGCAGGACAGGCGGGGCATCAACAGATATGGCAATACCGAAAAAGGGGATGAACATGAACAAGCAAGGCACGGGCATGACGGGCAAGACGGTGGCGAGGCGGCTGGCGGCATGGTGCGGCGCGCTGGGCGCGGCGCTGTGGCTGGCGGGCTGCGCGGTGACGGACGTCGGGCGCGCGCCGGCGCTGGCGCGCGGCGAGACCATCGCGGTGCTGCCGATCGTCAACTACACCGAGACGCCGCAGGCCGGCCTGCGCGCCGAAGCCATCGCCGAGAGCCTGCTCAAGACCGGCGGCGTGGCCAGCCTGAAGCGCTATCCGGCCGCGCTGAACCCGGAAACGCTGTTCGAGCCGGCCGAGCGCGAGGCGGTGGGCAAGGCGCTGGAATGGGCGCGCGCGGAGAAGGCCCGCTATGCGCTGACCGGCGCGGTGCAGGAATGGCGCTACAAGGTGGGCGTGGACGGCGAGCCGGCGGTCGGCATCTCGCTGCAGCTGCTCGACGTAAACAGCGGCGAAGTGGTGTGGTCCGCCACCGGCAGCGACAGCGGCTGGAGCCGCGCCTCGCTGTCGGGCACCGCGCAGAAGCTGCTGCGCCGCCTGCTGGCGCCGCTGATGCAGGGCTGAGGTGAGGATGGCGTTGATCGGCACGGCGCCGCGCCAGCGCGGCGATGGATGGTTGAAGCAAGGGGATGAGCGTGGCCAAGACGGCTGACAACACCTATCGCGCGCGGCAGGGACAGGGCATCGGCCTGGGCGGGCGCTATGCGCGCCTGCTCGCGCCCGCGGTCACCGGACCGGCCGCCGTGGTGGAACTGGTGGTGGCGATGCTGGCCGCGCTGGGACTGGCCTGGCTGGTGCTGCCGCAGAACCCGTTGCTGCTGGGCATGGGTTTTCCGTGGGCCTGGCTGCTGCCGGTGATCCTGGCGCTGCGCTACGGTACGCTGATCGGCGTGGGCAGCGTGCTGATGCTGCTGGGCGCCTGGTATGTGTACCACCAGACCGGCGTGATGCCCGGCCCGTTCCCGCGCCTGTTTTTCCTGGGCGGCCTGCTGCTGGTGCTGGTGGCGGGGCAGTTCGGCGATATCTGGGGCACGCGCCTGGCGCGCGCGCGCGCCGTGAACCGCTACCTGGACGAGCGCCTGGCGGCGCTGACCAAGAACCACTACCTGCTGCGCATCTCCCACTCGCGGCTGGAAAACGACCTGCTGGCGCGGCCCACCACGCTGCGCGACACCCTGTCGCAGCTGCGCGGCGTGGCGCTGGAACAGGCCGCCCGCGGCGGCCACGTGCTGGCCGGCGCGCAGCCGGTGCTGCAGGTGGTGGCGCAGGCCTGCCAGGTCGAGGCGGCCGCGCTCTACGCCTGCGATGGCGAGCGCGTCGAGGCCGAGCCCGCGGCCAGCATCGGCCCGGCCTTCACGCTCGACCCCACCGATCCGCTGGTGCGCCACTGCCTGGACACGCGCCAGCTCGCGCACCTGCGCGCCGACGGCCTGCAGCACGATGCCCGCACCCGCTACGTGGCGGTGGCGCCGGTGCTGGCAGGCTCCGACCACCTGATCGGCCTGCTGGTGGTGGAGCGCATGCCGTTCCTGTCGCTGAACTACGAGAACCTGCAGATGCTGATGGTGCTGCTGGGCTACTACGCCGACGGGGTCGAGCATGCCGGCGCCACCCGCTCCATCCTGGCGGCGCTGCCGGCGTGCCCGTATCCGTTTGCGCTGGACTATGCTCGCCTGTCGCGGCTGCAGCGCGAGACCGGCATCGACAGCTCGGTGGTGGCGCTGGTGTTCGACACCGATCCCGAGCGCGATGCGCTGTTCGAGCAGGTGGTGCGCAGCCGGCGCGCGCTCGACGTGGCCTGGCCGCTGGTCAATCCCCACCATCGCGCCATGCTGACGCTGATGCCGCTGTCCGATGCGCAGGCCGTGGCGGCCTACCTGGTGCGCATCGAAGACATGCTGCGCGCGCAGTTCGGCACCGATTTCACCCGCGCCGGCATCGGCGTCTACTCGCTGGCGGTGCCCGCGAGCGGTGCCGAAGAGGCGCTGGTCAAGCTGCTGCGCCGGGCCCAGGTGGACGGCACGACGGCGCGGCCGGCACCGGCAGCCGGGAAAGCGCCCCATGTTTAAGCTCGGCGCCGGCGGCCTGGCCGCCCAGATCGCCGCGCTGGCGCTGCTGGCGCGCGCCGGCAACAGCACCGCGCTGCTGCTGGCGTTCCTGGGCACGCAGGCGGTGGCCGCGGCGCTGACGGCGCTGCTGCTGTGGCGCCTGCTGCCGCGGCGCTTGCGCGTGCCGTTCGCGTGGAGCTATGGCTTCCTGGCGCTGTTCTGCTTCTTCGTGCCGCTCGGCGGCGCGCTGGTGTGCGTGGGCAGCTACCTGCTGTCGAAGCTGTTCCCGCGCGGCATCGACACCAGCGGCATCGGCACCGTCGGCCTGCCCGAATTCGTCACGCACCTGATGTCGCGCGTCACGCATGGCGGCGGCGCGCGGCTGCGGGCGCAATTAGGCAATGCGCGCGCGCCGCTGCCGGAGCGCATGACCGCGCTGGTGGCGATGCAGTCGATGCCGGCGCGCACCGTCAGCCCGGTGCTGCGCGAGCTGCTGGCCGACAGCGCCGACGATATCCGGCTGCTGGCCTACGGCATGCTGGACGGTGCCGAGAAGCAGCTGACCCAGCAGATCCTGGCCGAGCTGCCGCGGCTGGAAACCGCCTACAGCCCGGGCGAGCGCGCCGAGATCAGCAAGCGCCTGGCCGACCTGTACTGGGAACTGATCTACCAGAACCTGGTGCAGGGCGACGTCTACCGCTATACCGCCAGCCAGGTCGAGCGCTACGCCAGCGCGGCGCTGTCGCATGACGACAGCATTGCGTCGCTGTGGTACATGCGCGGACGCCTGGCGCTGGCGCGCAACGCCCCGCGCGAGGCGCGCGCCTGGCTGCAGCGCGCCGAGGCGCTTGGTTTCGCGCGCGAGCGCGTGCTGCCGCACCTGGCCGAAGCAGCCTACCTGGAACGCGACTACGCCGCGGTGCGCCAGCTGATGGCATCCTTTGACAGCCCCTCGCCGCTCCCACTGGTGCGGCCCCTGCTGCGGTACTGGCAATCATGAGCGAGATCCTGTTGAAAGCGGCGTCCGCCGATGTCATGCTGCTGCTCGAAGGCACCTTCCCGTACGTCAGCGGCGGCGTGTCGAGCTGGGTCAACCAGATGATCCGCGCGTTTCCGGAGCTGCGCTTCGGCATCGTCTTCATCGGCAGCCGGCGCGAGGACTATGGCGACATGGCCTACCAGCTGCCGGCCAACGTGGTGCACCTGGAAACGCACTACCTCTATGACTTTCCGCCGCCACCGCTGGCGCAGGGCCGCGGCGGCGACGCGAAGGCGTTCGATGCCGCCGACCGGCTGCACGAGATGCTGCGCGAGCCCGGCCGCGAGGCCGAGGCCGGCGCGATGATCCGCGACCTGATGCCGGCGCTGCGCGAGGGCGGCGCGCTGGGCGAGGACGCGTTCCTGTACAGCCGCCGTGCCTGGCAGACCATCACCGACCAATACCGGCGCTTCTGCACCGACCCGTCCTTCACCGATTACTTCTGGACCGTGCGTATCATGCACAAGCCGCTGTGGCAGCTGGTGCGGATTGCCGACGGGCTGATCCCGGCGCGCATCTACCATACGGTCTCCACCGGCTATGCGGGCTTTCTCGGCGCGCTGCTGCGCCACCGCAACCAGCGCCCGCTGCTGGTGTCGGAGCACGGCATCTATACCAAGGAACGCAAGATTGACCTGTTCCAGAGCCAGTGGATCCGTGACAACCGCAATGTGTTCGAGCGCGACATCTCCCAGATCAGCTATTTCCGCGAGCTGTGGGTGCGCTTTTTCGAAACCCTGGGCCGGGTCTGCTATGACGCCGGCGACGATATCGTCGCGCTGTACGAGGGCAACCGCCGCCGCCAGGTGCAGGACGGCGCGCCCGAGGCACGCACGCGCAGCATCCCCAACGGCATCGACCTCCCGCGCCTGGCGCCGCTGCGCGCGCGGCGCCAGCCCGGGGTGCCGCCGGTGCTGTGCCTGATCGGCCGGGTGGTGCCGATCAAGGACGTCAAGACCTTTATCCGCGCGATGCTGACAGTGGTGCGCGAATACCCCGAGGCCGAAGGCTGGATCGCCGGCCCGGAGGACGAAGACCCCGAATACGCGCGCGAATGCCGCAGCCTGGCCGAAAGCCTGGGCCTGGGCAAGAAGGTGAAATTCCTCGGCTTCCAGCGCATCGACGCGCTGCTGCCGCAGGTGGGCGTGCTGGTGCTCAGTTCGATCAGCGAAGCGCTGCCGCTGGTGGTGCTGGAAGGCTTTGCCGCCGGCGTGCCGTGCGTGACCACGGACGTGGGCTCGTGCCGCGAGCTGCTGTTCGGCCTGCCCGGCGAGGACGCCGCGCTGGGGCCGGCTGGCGAGGTGGTGCGCATCGCCGATCCCGCCGCGCTGGCCGCGGCTGCGCTCGGGCTGCTGCGCGAGCCGGCGCGCTGGCAGGCGGCGCAGGCCGCCGGCGTGGCGCGCGTGGAGCGCTACTACACCCAGGAGCGCATGGTCGGCAGCTACCGCGAATTGTATCAACGGCTGATGGCGCGGGCCGATGGCGCCGCGCCCGACGCAGCCCGGCACGGCGGCAATCCTGCGCGCTGCCCGGTCCACGGAGGAGCCTGAGCATGGCGGGCATTGGATTCGAGCTGCGCAAGATGCTGCGGCGGGACAACCTGTCCGGCATGCTGAGCGCCTATGCGTATGCCGGCATCATCAGCTCGGGGCCGTGGATCCTGTCGATCGTCGGCATCCTGCTGATCGGCATGCTGAGCCTGCCGTTCGTGGTGCCGGGCACGCTGATCACGCAGTTCCAGGTCTCGGTGACCTACCTGATCGCGGGCAGCCTGATCCTGACCGGGCCGATGCAGCTGTCGTTCACGCGCTTTACCTCCGACCGGCTGTTCGAAAAGCGCGACCACCTGATCCTCAGCAACTACCACGCGGTGGCGCTGCTGGCCACGGTGCTGTCGGGCGGCATCGCCGTGGCGTGCGCGGTGTTCAGCTTCGGCGCGCAGTCGGTGCTGTACCGGCTGCTGATGGTGGCGGGTTTCGTGGCGCTGAGCAATATCTGGATCGCCGCGATCTTCCTGTCGAGCATGAAGCAGTACAAGGCCATCGTCTGGACCTTCCTGCTGGGCTACGCGGTCTCGGTGGCGGCCGCGCTGGGGCTGCGCGGCTTCGGCATGGAAGGGCTGCTGGGCGGGTTCGTCGCGGGCCAGCTGTGCCTGCTGACCGGCATGGTGACGCTGATCTACCGCAACTACACCAGCCGCCAGTTCATCTCGTTCGAGGTGTTCCGGCACCGCTATGCCTACCCCAGCCTGGTGGCGATCGGGCTGCTCTACAACCTGGGCATCTGGATCGACAAGTTCATGTTCTGGTATGCGCCATCTACCGGCCACCAGGTGATCGGCCCGCTGCGCGCGTCGATCATCTACGACATCCCGGTGTTCCTGGCGTACCTCGCCATCATTCCCGGCATGGCGGTGTTCCTGGTGCGCATCGAGACCGATTTCGTCGAGTACTACGACGCGTTCTACGATGCGGTGCGCGGCGGCAGTTCGCTGGAGCATATCGAGGACATGCGCAACACCATGGTCCAGACCATCCGGCTGGGCCTGTACGAGATCGTCAAGGTACAGGCCATCGCCGCGCTGCTGCTGTTCGCGGTGGGCACTTGGGTGCTGCGGCTGCTGGGTATTTCCGAGCTGTACCTGCCGCTGCTGTACGTCGATGTGATCGGCGCCAGCCTGCAGGTGGTGCTGCTGGGCGTGCTCAACATCTACTTCTACCTGGACCGGCGCCGCGAGGTGCTGCTGCTGACCGCGCTGTTCGTGGTGCTGAACTGCGCCCTGACGCTGGTGACGCTGCAGCTGGGACCGGCCTGGTACGGCTATGGCTTCGCGGTGTCGCTGCTGGTGGTGGTGGCGCTGGCGCTGGCCATGCTCGACCACAAGCTCGAGCGGCTGGAGTACGAGACCTACATGCTGCAATAGCGCGTGGCAGCGATGGTGCCCGGTGGGCACGCCGGCGCACCCCTCGTCGGGGCGTCTCGACGGAATGGGCCGCGATTGGGTAACATTGCGGCAGCCGGCGGGCTTCGGCCTGGCCCGCCGGTTCAGATCGACGGCCGCGCCCCCCTTGCCAGGGTGAAATACAAAGAATGACTTGCCGGCCGGGCCGTCGACACGCCGTGGCAGAGACCGCAGTTGCAGTCGGAAGCTGGCAGAAGGGTGTAGAGGTATGCGAATTGCATCCGTGGAGGATGATCCGGATCAGGCCGAACTGATCCGGCAGATTTTGGGCGAAGCCGGTTTCGAATGCGAATCCTTCGCCAACGGTTCCGACTTGCTGCGCGCGCTGCGCGAACGCGCCTACGACCTGCTGCTGGTCGACTGGCAGCTGCCGGGCACCAGCGGCTATGAACTGGTCAGCTGGGTGCGGCAGAAGTCCGGCAACATGCCGCCGATCCTGTTCGTCACCAGCCGCACCGCCGAAGCCGATATCGTTGACGGGCTGACGGTGGGCGCCGACGACTACATGCTCAAGCCCATCCGCGCCGGCGAGCTGGTCGCGCGCGTGCGCTCGCTGCTGCGCCGCGCCTATCCGGAGGCCGCGCAGGAAGTCGAGCTGATCCGGCGCGGCAACTACACCGTCGATACCCACGCGCGCACCATCGCCGTCGGCGGCGAAGCCGCGGTGCTGTCGCCGCGCGAATATGAGCTGGCCCTGTTCCTGTTCCGCAATACCGGGCGCCTGCTGGCGCGCGAGGTGATGGAGCAGGCGGTGTGGGGTCGCGCCATGGGGGCGGGCTCGCGCACGCTCGACACGCATATTTCCCGCTTGCGCCTGAAGCTGGCGCTGCGCCCCGAGAACGGCGTGCGGCTGACCTCGGTGTATTCGCACGGCTATCGTTTCGAAGAGATTTCCGCGGCCGAAGCGCAGGCGGACGAGGACCGCGATGCGTAGGGTCGTGCGTGGTATCGCGTTGGCCCTGCTGGCCGGTGCGGCAGTGCCCGCGCAGGCCGGGCCCGCGGGCGCGCAGGGCGCCGACTTTATCTACGTGGTGGAACCGGGCGATACGCTGATCGGGCTGGCTTCGCGCTACATGGCATCCGAGCAGGGCTGGCGCACGCTGCAGCGCCTGAACGGCGTGGCCGATCCATACCGGCTGGTGCCGGGGTCGCGCGTGCGCATCCCGCTCGCCCAGATCCCGGAACAGGCGGCGTCGGCGCGCGTGGTCTACGTCAGCGGCGGGGTGCGCGCCAACGGCCGGCCGGTGCAGGTCGGCATGACCCTGGACGAGGCCGCGCGCATCGAGACCCCGGCCGGCGGCTCGGCCACGCTCGAGCTGCCGGACCGCACCCGCGTCACGCTGCCGCCCGCGACCACGGTGGCGGTGAACCGGCTGCGAACCTTCACGCGCAGCGGCCTGGTCGACACCGTGATCCGTATCGACCAGGGCGCGGCCGAGACCCGCGTGGCGCCCGAGGGCGGCGGCGTCGGCCGCTTCGAGATGCATACGCCGATGATGGTGACCGGCGTGCGCGGCACCCGCTACCGCGTTTCGGCCGATGCCGGCGGCAGCCGCAGTGAGGTGCTGCAAGGCCGGGTCGGCGTCAGCGCCGCGCGCGCAAGAATGGCAGCGGCAACCGCAGCGGCACCGCAGCGCGCCATGACCGCGGCGGCGTCGCTCGAGGCCGGCTACGGCATCGCCGTGTCGGCCGGCGGCAGGCTGTCGCAACCGGTGGCGCTGCTGCCGGCGCCGGCCTTGCTGCCGCCTGATCAAACCGTGCTGGGGCCGTCGTTCGAGGCGGCCTGGCAACCGGTGCCGGGCGCCGTGGCCTACCGCGTGCGGGTGGCGCGCGATGCGGCGCTGAGCGAGCTGGTCTGGACCGGCACCGCCAGCGGCGCCGATGCCGCCCGGGTGCGGGTCGAAGGCCTGCCGGAAGGCACGCTGTACCTGAGCGTCAGCGCCATCGACCGGCACCAGCTGACCGGCCATGATGCGCAGGCGCCGGTCTCGGTGCGGCTGAACCCGCCGGCACCGTTCACGCAGCAGCCCGCCGCGGATGCGGTGCGCTATGCCGATGCCGTCAGCTTCGAATGGGCCACGGTGCCGGCTGCGGCCAGCTACGAGCTGGCGCTCGCCACCGATGCCGCCTTTACCCGCGACGCCGCCGTCCACGGCGCCGCCGCGTCGCCCGCCGCGCGGGCGCTGGCGCCGGGCCGCTGGTGGTGGCGCGTGCGCAGCGTCGATGCGGCGGGCCTGCCGGGCCCGTGGTCGGACGCGGTGCCGTTCCGCGTCGAGCCCAAGCCGCCGGTGCCGACCCTGCAGGACGACGGCGGCGCGCTGCACATCGGCTGGCCCGATGGCGGCGGCGGCCCTGGCTACCGGGTGCAGCTGGCGGCCGAGGCGGGCTTCGCCACGCTGCTGGCGGACGAACACACCGCCACCAACGCCATCGACCTGCCGCGCCCCGCGCCGGGCGTCTATTTCATCCGTGTGGCGCGCGCCGCGCCCGGCGTGGCGCCCGACCCGGCCGCGTTCTCGGCGCCGCAGCGCATTGAAGTCATCGCCATGCTGCGCGACGGGCAGGGCGGCGCAATCGGTTCGGGCGACCGGCCGGATGGCGGTGGCCGCATCCGGCTCCGCTGACGCAAACCGCGCGCCGCACGCGCGCGCGGAGCCGCGCGCGGCGGGGCGCGCCTTCGGCCAGCGCACGCTGGTCGAATGGTGCCTGCTGGCCGCCGCGGTGCTGGCGCTGGTGATGCTGGCGGCGCGCCAGGGCTGGACCGAACGCGCCGACCTGGCCGCCTACGACATCGCCATCGGCGCCCAGCACCATCCCGCCCGCGACGACATCGTCATCGTCGGCATCGACGACGCCAGCATCACCGCCATCGGCCGCTGGCCGTGGCGCCGCGCGGTGCTGGCGCAGCTGATCGAACGCATCGGCGCCGGCGGCCCGCGCGTGATCGGCGTCGACGTGATCCTGTCCGAGCGCGATACCAGATATCCGCAAGACGACGCCGTGCTGGCGCGCAGCATGGCGCTGGCCGGCAACGTGGTGCTGCCGGTGCTGGCCGAGCCCGGCCCCGCCGGCATGCTGGTGCGCTACCCGTTGGCCGGGCTGGGCGCCGCCGTCGGCCATATCAACATGGTGGTCGATACCGACGGCGTGGCGCGCCAGGTCTATCTGCGCGAAGGCCCGCACCCGGTCGCCGCCGCCGGCGTGCCGCACCTTGCCGCGGTGATGGCTGGCTTCGGCCGCGCCGGCGCGCTGCCCGAAGGCGTGCGCCACGAGCCGGCCGTGGTCGCCGAAGCCAATGGCTGGGAACGCAGCGGCCGCCTGCGCATTCCGTACGCCGGCCCGCCCGGCACCTTTGCCCGCGTGTCAGTGCGCGACGTGCTCGAAGGCCGCATCGATCCGGCCAGGTTTGCCGGCAAGGCGGTGCTGATCGGCGCGCTCGCCACCGGCATGGGCGACGTGCTGCCGACGCCGGTCTCGCGCGATGGCCGTGGCATGAGCGGCGTCGAGATCCTGGCCAACACCGTGCAGGCGGTGAGCGACGGCGATGCCATTGTCGCGGTGTCGCCGGCATGGCAGGCCGGCGGCACGCTGCTGGCGGTGCTGCTGGCCGCGCTGGCGGCGCTGCGGCTGCCGCCGCGCGGCGCGCTGGTCGCCACCGGGCTGCTGCTGGCGGGCCTGCTGCTGGGCTCGCTGGCGCTGCTGGCATTGGCGCGGCTATGGTTCGCGCCGGCCGCCGCGGTGCTGGGCTGCGTGCTGTTCTATCCGTTGTGGAGCTGGCTGCGCCAGGAAGCGGCGCTGCGTTTCCTCAGCGACGAGCTGGCGCGGCTGGAGCGCGAGCCCGGCGTGATGCCCGCGCCGCGGCACGCCGGCGCCACGCTCGACAGCCGCATGCGCGCGGTCTACGGCGTCAGCGCGCAGCTGCGCGGCCTGCGCCGTTTCCTCTCCGACGGGATCGAAAGCCTGCCCGATGCCACCGCCATCTGCGACCTGGACGGCGGCGTGCTGCTGGCCAACCGGCGCTGCGTGGCGCTGGCCCCGGCGGTGCTGGCGCGCGTACCCGAGGGGCCAGCGGAGCCGGGCGTGCCGCGCCCCGGCATCCGCGCGCTGATCGAGGCGGTGTGCCCGGCGCCGGCACCGGCGCTGGCGTACTGGCAGGCGCTGCATGACCGCCATGCCGGCGCACCCGCGGCGCGGACGCCGGCGCCGGTGCCCGAGGGCGGCATCGAAGTGTCCGGGCGCGGTGACCGCCGCTACCTGCTGCATGGCGCGCCGCTGCATGGCGAATCCGGCGCCGTGGCAGGCCTGATCGTCAGTGTGATCGACATCACAGCGATCCGCCTGGCGGAGCGCCAGCGCGAGCAGATGCTGCGCTTCCTGTCGCACGACATGCGCTCGCCGCAGGCGTCGATCCTGGCGCTGATCGAACTGGAACAGCGTCGCGCGCATCAGGCGGGCACCAGCGTCGGCACCAGCCCGGGCGATGCCGCCGCGGACAGCGGCGTGCTGGCCCGCATCGCGGCGCATGCACGCCGCACCCTGACGCTGGCCGACGATTTCATCAGCGTGGCGCGCGCGGAGTCGAAGACGCTGGCGTTCATGGAAGTGGAGCTCGG
Organism: Cupriavidus sp. WGlv3; assembly: GCF_023952475.1. Lineage (GTDB taxonomy): Bacteria > Pseudomonadota > Gammaproteobacteria > Burkholderiales > Burkholderiaceae > Cupriavidus > Cupriavidus phytorum. The sequence continues at coordinate 326,135 of NZ_JALHRX010000002.1, read as the reverse complement.
CGGGCTGGTGCTCGACGCCACCGACCAGCTGTGGGCGCTGGCCAAGGCACGCGAGGTGTCCTTGCAGATCGACCTGCCCGACGACCCCGCGGTGCTGCAGGGCGAACCCGCATTGCTGGTGCGCGCCATCGCCAACCTGGTCAGCAATGCGATCAAGTTCAGCCCCGCGGGCGCGACCGTGACGGTGTCGCTGACGCGCGCGGCGCAGCGCTTCGTGGTGGCCGTGCAGGACCATGGGCCGGGCATTGCCGAGGCCGACCAGGCCCGGCTGTTCGAGCCGTTTGCGCGGCTGCACGAGGGCCAGCAGGGCGCGCCGGAAGGGACCGGGCTGGGTCTGGTGCTGGTGCGCGCCGTGGCCGAGCGGCATGGCGGCCAGGCCAGCGTGCGCAGCCAGCCCGGCATGGGTGCCGTGTTCCGCATCGAGCTGCCGTTTTCCCCGAGCTCGCAGCCTGCCTCGGTATGACCTGATCGCGGCCCGCGACGCGTTTCGGGGCACTGCCTGTTACGGCCGCGGACACAATTGTTGGCAGTCGCAAACGGGGGATTTGCGTAGCATCGGAGCACCGCTGGAGCCGCATCCGGTGGTCTTCACGCCCACGCCAGCTCCCCCACGGCTGTAACTGGCGTGGGCGGCTTTTTTTGCCCAAGGCGCGAAACGAAGCGCGAAACGAGGCGCGAAACTAAGCGCGAAACGTCAGGGTAAAGCGCGTCTTGCCCGCCTCCGACGACACGCCGATTGCGCCACCGTGCGCGGCGACGATGGCCTGCGTGATCGCCAGCCCCAGCCCCAGTCCCGCGCCATCGGACTCGGGCCGCGCGCGCGACTTGTCGGCGCGGAAGAAGCGGTCGAACAGCGCGGGGAGCAGTTCGGGCCGGATGGTTTCGCCTTCGTTCTCGACCACCACCTGCACCGCGTCGGCGCCCGGCGTGATCTCCACCACGATGCCCTTGCCCGCGGGCGTATGCCGCAGCGCATTCGACAACAGGTTGCTCAGCGCCCGGCGCAGCATCAGCCGGTCGCCGGTGATGCGGCCGCGGCCGCGCAGCGTGAGCCGCACGCCCTTGTCCTCGGCGAGCGCATCGTAGAAATCGAACAGCGCCTCGACTTCATCCGCTACCTCGATCGGTTCCGCGCTGGGCAGCGTGATGCCATGCTCGGTCTTGGCCAGGTACAGCATGTCCGAGACCATGCGCGACAGCCGCTGCAGCTCTTCCACGTTCGAGGCCAGCACGTCGCGGTAGCGCGCCGCATCGCGCGGCTGCGACAGCACCACCTGGGTCTGCGTCATCAGGTTGGTGATCGGCGTGCGCAGTTCGTGCGCCAGGTCCGACGAGAATTCCGACAGGCGCGCGAAGTCGCGCTGCAAGCGCTCCAGCATCGCGTTGAGGGTGGCGGCCAGGTCGGCCATTTCCACCGGCACGGTCTCGACCGGCATGCGCTCGTCCAGCTTGTGCGCGGTCACGGTGCGCGCGCGCGAGGCCATGGTGCGCAGCGGCGACAGTCCGCGGCGCGCCGCCCACCAGCCCAGCAGCCCGCTCGCCAGCGCCGCCAGCGTGCCGTAGAAGGCTAGCGTGTTGCGGAACGCGTGCAGGAAATGGTCATGCAGCGCCGTGTCCATGCCGACCAGCACCTGCAGTGCGCCCGGCTCGCCGCCAGATTGTGCACCAGCATGCGCCACCGCCAGCTGCGCACGCAGCCCGCGGTAGGTCTGCCCCTGCTGTTCCCAGGCAAAGGCGTCGTTGGCTGCCGGCGCCTGCGCGGCGGCGGCCAGCGCCGGGCGGAAATCGAAATCCCGCGTGGCGTACAGGCGCTTGCCATTGGCGCCACGCACTTCGGCGACGAAGCCGGCATGGTGTTCCAGCGCCGGCCCCAGGCGCTGCGGCAATGACGCCGCCGGGCCGTCGGCGGCGATCTTCTCGATCAGCCGCACGTTGTCGGCCAGCACCGCATAGTCCTCGTCGGCGAAATGATCGTCGATCGCCAGCCAGATCAGCACGCCCAGCCCCAGCAGCACCGCCGCCGACGACAGCGAGAACAGGATGGTGAGCCGTGCCGTCAGCGACAGTCGGGGTTTCATGTGGGCTGCCCGTCGTTTGCCGGCGGCGCGTCTGCTTCATCGGCGGCTTCGGGCGCCTCCAGCACATAGCCCATGCCGCGCACGGTCTGGATCAGGCGGGCCTCGAAGCCGTCGTCGATCTTGGCGCGCAGGCGCCGGATCGCGACGTCGATGACATTGCTGTCGCTGTCGAAGTTCATGTCCCACACCTGCGAGGCGATCAGCGAGCGCGGCAGCACCTCGCCGCGGCGGCGCGCCAGCAGCTCCAGCAGCGCGAACTCCTTGCTGGTCAGCGTGATGCGGCGCCCGGCGCGCGTGGCGCGCCGGCGGGTCAGGTCCAGCACCAGGTCGGCCACCTGGATACGGTCCAGCGCCATCTGCGCGGTACCGCGGCGCAGCAGCGTGCGCACGCGCGCCAGCAGTTCGGAGAAGGCGAACGGCTTGACCAGGTAATCGTCGGCACCCAGCTCCAACCCCTTGACGCGGTCCGCCACGCTGTCGCGCGCGGTCAGGAACAGCACTGGCACCGCATTCTGTCCCGCGCGCAGCGCCTGCACGATGCGCCAGCCATCCACGTCCGGCAGCATCACGTCCAGGATGATCAGGTCGTAGGGCTCGGTCATGGCCATGTGCTGGCCGTCCAGACCGTTGCGCACCAGGTCGACGACGAAGCCCGCCTCGGTCAGCCCCTGGCGCAGGTATTCGCCGGTCTTGGACTCGTCCTCCACCACAAGCAGTTTCATCAGCACTTTCCTTATGCGATCGGGCCGGCCGATCGCTCCTTATTACGGCCAGGCAACTCTACGCCGGCGTTGCCGGCGCCAACATGACCGCAAGATTACCGGATTGTCATGTTCCGGTCAGACCTCGGTAGGGTGGCGCTGGCTACGCTTGGCAGGCCTACTAACCGAACCGATGTGACATGCGACGCCATCCAAGCCCCGGCCGCCTAGCGCTGCCCCATTTGCTGCCTGATCCGCTTTCCGGCTTGCCCGACCTGCGGCGCCGCCGCTTCGTGCAGGGGCTGGCCGCCGGCGGCGTGGTGGCCGGCCTCGGGCTGGGTGGCAGCGCCTGGGCACAGCATGCCGGGCACGGCGGCGGCGCGCGCGAGGGGCAGCCCGCCCCGGCGGGCAGCGGTGCCGGCCCGGTGCTGCGCGGCACCGAGTTCGACCTGGTGATCGGCGAATCGCTGGTCAACTACACCGGCAAGCCGACCATCGCCACCACCATCAACGGCATGCTGCCCGGCCCGACGCTGCGCTGGCGCGAGGGCGACACCGTCACCATCCGCGTGACCAACCGCCTGCGCGAGGCCACTTCGATCCACTGGCACGGCATCATCCTGCCTTACCAGATGGACGGCGTGCCCGGCATCAGCTTCCCGGGCATCCCGCCCGGCGAGACCTTTACCTACCGCTTCAAGGTCACGCAGACCGGCAGCTACTGGTATCACTCGCACTCCGGCTTTCAGGAGATGACCGGCGTGTATGGCGGCATCGTCATCGATCCGGTCTCCGGGCACGAGCGCGCCCACGCCGATCGCGACCATACCGTACTGCTGTCGGACTGGACCGACGAAGACCCGATGCGGGTGCTGAACAAGCTCAAGATCCAGGGCGACTACTACAACTACAACCAGCCCACGGTGGTCGACTTCTTCCGCGACGTGTCGCGCGACGGCCTGAAGCAGGCGCTGGACAAGCGCCGCATGTGGAACCAGATGCGGATGAGCCCGACCGACCTGGCGGACCTGTCCAGTGCCACCCTGACCCACCTGGCCAATGGCGTCACGCCGGCGGGCAACTGGACCGGCCTGTTCCGCCGCGGCGAGACTGTGCGCCTGCGCTTTATCAACGGCTCGGGCAACACCTTCTACGACGTGCGCATTCCGGGGCTCCAGCTGCGCGTGGTGCAGGTCGACGGCCAGGACATCGAGCCCGTCACCGTCGACGAATTCCGCTTCGGCCCGGGCGAGACCTGCGACGCCATCGTGACGCCGCAGGACGACGCCTACACCCTGTTCGCGCAGTCGATGGACCGCACCGGCTATGCACGCGGCACGCTGGCGGTACGCGAAGGCCTGTCGGCGCCGGTGCCCGCGCTGGACCGGGCCGAATGGCTGACCATGACCGACATGATGGGCGCGATGACCGGCCATGGCGGCCATGGAGGAGATGGCGGCCACGGCGGCCACGGTGCCCACGCCGGCCATGGTGCGATGCCGATGGCGGGCATGGACCATGCCGGCATGGACCACAGCCAGCACGCGATGGCGCCCGCCGACGCGCTGCGGGTGCCCAGCAAGACCGCACGCCATGCCCGCACCGAATATGGCGCCGGCACCGACATGCGCGTCGACATGGCCCGCACCAACCTCGACGACCCCGGCATCGGCCTGCGCAACAACGGCAGGCGCGTGCTGACGCTGGCCGACCAGCACACCGTCGGCGGGGCCATGGATGCGCGCGGGCCGGGGCGCGAGGTCGAGCTGCACCTGACCGGCAACATGGAGCGCTATACGTGGTCGTTCGACGGGGTCGAGTTCGGCAAGTCCACGCCGATCTACTTCAAGCATGGCGAACGGCTGCGCGTGATCCTGCACAACGACACCATGATGACCCACCCCATGCACCTGCACGGCATGTGGAGCGAACTGGAGGCGCCCGACGGCAGCTTCCAGGCGCGGCGCCACACCATCCCGGTGCAGCCGGCGCAGCGCATCAGCTTCCTGGTCACTGCCGATGCCCTGGGGCGCTGGGCCTGGCATTGCCACCTGATGCTGCATATGGATGCGGGCATGTTCCGCGAAGTGGTGGTGGCGTGATGAAGCAAGCCGAACTCTCGATTTTTATGCCCGGATACAAGAAGCCCATGCTGGCCGCGGCGCTGGCGCTGGGCGCCATGGGCGCAGCCTTTGCGCAGGACCCGCATGCCGGCCATGCGCACGGCCAAGGTCAACAGGCCGCTCCGGCTGCGCCTGCCGCGATGCAGGGCATGGACCATAGCCAGATGCAAGGGATGGACCACGGCCAGGTGCAAGGCATGGACCAGCCGGAGATCCAGACCATGGACGGCGCCAATGCGCCGCCGCAAGAGGCGGCCCCGGCCATGGACCATGGCGACATGAAGATGCAGGGCGGCAGCGCGCCGCCCGACGCGCGCGACCCGCACGCCTATTCCGGCGGCTACCAGCTCGGCGTCGGCCAGTACGCGCTGGGCGACAAGCGCCAGCTGGTGATGGCCGACGAGCACCTGTTCGCCTCGGTGCTGGTCGACCGCCTGGAATGGGCCCACGCCAACGGCCACAATGCCGCCGCCTACGAGGCGCAGGCGTGGTTCGGCAACAGCTTCGACAAGCTGGTGCTCAAGGCCGAGGGCGAGGCCTCCAGGGGCAAGCTGCACGAAGCCCGCACCGAGCTGCTGTGGGGCCACGCCGTGGCCAGCTACTGGGACACCCAACTGGGCCTGCGCAACGACGCCGGCAGCGGGCGCCCGGCGCGCAACTGGCTGGCGTTCGGCGTGCAGGGGCTGGCGCCGTACTGGTTCGAGGTCGATGCCACTGCCTATGTCGGTACCAGCGGCCGCACCGCGCTGCGCCTGTCGGCGGAATATGAGCTGCTGCTGACGCAGCGCCTGATCCTGCAGCCGCGCATCGAGGCCAATCTCTACGGCAAGAACGATCCGGAAGTGGGCATCGGCAGCGGCTTGTCCAACGGCACCGTGGGGCTGCGGCTGCGCTATGAGTTCAGCCGGCAGTTCGCCCCGTATATCGGCGTGGAGCGCTACCAGACCTTCGGCAATACCGCCGACATGATCCGCACCGCCGGCGGCAAGTCGGGCGAAACGCGCTTCGTCGCCGGCGTCCGTGTCTGGTTCTGATGCGGTCGCCTTGACCATCACACTTCTACATCCCTCAGCGGAGACCAACATGCATGCCAATCGCCCCCTGATCCACGCCATGATTGCGGCCACCGCCGCGCTGGCCAGCAGCCTTGCCTTCGCGCATCCCAAGCTGGAAGTGTCGACGCCCGCCGACAAGGCCGAGGTGCCCGCGCCGCAGAAGATCGAACTGCGCTTTTCCGAAAACCTCGTCACCCAGTTTTCCGGCGCCAACCTGGTGATGACCGGCATGCCGGGCATGGCCAACCATGCGCCGATGAAGATGGCCGTGAAGGTCTCGGGCAGCGATGACCCCAAGACCATGGTCATCACCCCCACGCAGCCGCTGCCGCCGGGCAGCTACCGGGTGGACTGGCGCGCGGTCTCTTCCGACACCCATCCCGTCAATGGCAACGTCACGTTCACGGTGAAGTAATTGGCGCAGCCGGAATGGCTGGCTGCCGGGCTGCGCCTGGCGCTTTATCTCGACCTCGCGCTGGTGTTCGGGCTGCCGCTGTTCGGTCTCTACGCACTGCAACGGGATGAACGCGCCGGCCGCTTCGCGCGGCGTTGCCGCGCGCTGGCGCTGGGTGGCGCCGGCGTGGGCATCGCGCTGTCGCTGCTGGCCCTGGTCGAGATGGCGCGCGCCATGACGGGCGCGTCGGACTATGCCGCCCTGCAGGCCCATGTGCTGGCGATGATCGTCACCGGCACCGATTTCGGCGTGGCCTGGTGCGTGCGCGTGGCGGCGCTGCTGTTGTTCGTGCTGGCCGGCATGAACCTGGGCCGCTTGCACCGCTTGCGCGCGCCGTGCGCCGTGCTGGCCGCGTATGGCGGCGTGGCGCTCGCCACGCTGGCGTGGGGCGGGCATGGCGCGATGCACGACGGTGCGGTGCGCTACCTGCACCTGGCCTCGGACGTGACCCACCTGCTCGCCGCGGGCGCATGGGTGGGAGCGCTGGCGGCGTTCCTGCTGCTGGCATGGCCCGGGGCGACGCCGCACGGCGAGGCCCTTGCGCTGCTGAGCCGCACCGCCAACGGCTTCGCGCGCATCGGTACCGGTATCGTGGCCTTGCTGGTGATCACCGGCGTGCTGAACTACTGGCTCATCGTCGGGCCGGTGATGCCCGAATTCGCGCCGATGTCCTACGGCGGGCTTCTGGCCGCCAAGCTTGCCTTGTTTGCCACCATGCTCGGGCTGGCCGCGGCGAACCGGTTTGCGCTGGCGCCGCGCCTGGAAGCGGCTGCGCGCACGGGCGAGCGGGGACCGGCGCTGCAGGCAGTCCAGGCGCTGCGGCGCAGCCTGCTGCTCGAAGCCGGCACCGCCGCGCTGGTGCTGGCGCTGGTGGCGGTGCTGGGGATGCAGTCGCCGACGCCGGCATGATGGCCGCGGGCTAGCGCTCGCGGCATGGGCCGGCCAATGCTTGCGTGCCGGCGTGCCGCTTCAGACATAGGCGATCAGCCGTCCGGCGCAGATCACCAGCAGCCAGGCGGCAATGGACAGGATCGCATTCAGGCGTGCGCCGGCAGGCGGCGCTGCGTCAGAGTCCCAGCCGCGCTCGCGGTCGTGCAGGCTGCGGCCTGGTCCGGCGTGGAACCACAGCACGTTGCCCAGCGCCAGCACGATCAGCCCCAGCTTGGCGAGGAATGCGGGGTTGGCGGCCAGCTCGTCGGCATGGGCCACGAACAGCAGCACGCCGCTGGCCGCGACGGCGATGAAGGCGCCGACAGTGAAGGGCAGCGCATGGCGCAGCAGCAGGCTGACCGGCAGCCGCCGGCCCAGCCCCGCCAGCCGCATGTCGACCACGAAGATGGAGCCGAACAGCAGCGCCATGCCGGCAAGGTGGACAATCTCCACCGCGGGATAGGCCCACGCCGAACTGCGCAGCGCCGTCGCGAACGGCAGCCGCGCCAGCGTGCTGGCCCATTCCGTCCACGTGGTGAAGAGCGCCGGCATGCGGCGTGCCGGCTCAGCGCAGCTCGACCGTCTTGCCGTCCACGGTGATGCGCTCGGCGCGCAGTTCGTCCGCTTTTTCCTTGCTGGCGTAGCCGACCAGCGTGACTTCGCGGCCCACCGCGACCTTGTCCGAGGTGGCGCCGCGCGCTTCCATGCGCGACACGGGGGCCAGCACCGCCAGCCAGCGCTTGCCGCCGGCGTCGATGCGGATATGCGCGTGCGGGTTCTCGTAATGGCTTTCGACGATCTTGCCGGTCAGCGTCATGGGTTTGGTCTCGTCATAGGTGGACCAGCCGTGGTGGGCGAGGGCCGGCACGGCCGCCATCGCCAGGGCGGCGGCGCCAAGGATGGGGCGGAGCAGGGCACGACGAAACAGGGCGCGGATGCTGGGCATGGCGGGTCTCCGGTCAGGACAGGTGCAGTATAGGCGCCCATTCCCGAACTTGCGGACCTTGCCGCCCTTGCCGCCGCGCCCGCTCCCTGCCTCAGGGTTGCGCGCGGCAGGTGTCGGCGCGCTGCACCAGCCGGCGCAGGCTCGGGCTGACCGGCTTGAGCGCGGCGCGCTCGGCGGTAAGGGCGAGCGCCAGGTTGCCGCTGCCGCTACGCAGCGCCGCTTCGACCAGCGTCAGGCCGATCACGTCGCGCTGCGCGTGGCTGCCGCCGAAGCGGTGGGCCACCAGGCGCACCGGCATCAGCAGTTCGATGGCGGTGGCGTAATCGCCCTGCGCGAACGCGATCAGCGCATCGGCCACCGGCAGCCCTACGTCGCGCGACATCATCGCGTTGGTGCCGTTGCCCAGCGCGGCCCGCTCCAGCGCGGCGCGCACCTGGTCGGCCGCGGCGGGGCGCTGCGCGCCCAGGCTGGCCATCACCGCATGCACGTCGTTGAAGGCGTAATAGCCGGCCGCGCCGCGGCCGAGCCAGTCATCCGCCACCGCATGCCAGCGCCGGCCCACGTCCACGCCGCGCAGGTGCAGCCGCCACAGCAGCGCCGAGGCATCGACCAGGTCCAGCGCGATCGCCGGCGCGGGCCGGCTGATGGCGCGGTCGTATAGCGCCAGTACCTCGCCGGTGCGGTCGTCTTCCAGCAGGAACAGCGCCAGGTGCCACCAGTTATGCACCGCCAGCATGTTGTCGTCGGCCCAGTCCTGGCGCCGGCCTTCCAGCCAGGCAATGCCCTCGTCGGTCCGACCCTGCATCTCCATCACGTGCGCCACCGCGTGCACGGCCCACGGATCGCGCGGCTGGCATTCCAGCGCGCGCCGTCCGGCTTCCTCGGCACGCTCGTAGAGCTGGGTCTCTTCCAGGCCGAACGCGTGCATGCCGAGCAGGTAGCCGTAGCCGGGCATGCCGGCATCCCAGTGCGGCAGCGCCTGCGCCACGCGGTCGCGCAGCATGGTCGACTGGCCCAGCAGGAAGTCGCCCAGGTGCGCGGTCTGCAGCGCCAGCAGGTCGCGTGGATAATCGATCACGATGTCGCCATAGCAGCGCACGGCGCGCTCGAAATCGCCGTCGAGCCAGGCGCGCGCCGCGGCGATATGGCGGCGCTCGCGCTCGTTGGCGCGGGCGTGCAGCGCTTCGCCGGCCTCGACGCTCTGGCGCAGCATGGGCTCGGCGGTGCCGTCGCCGGAGGTCACCATCAGCGCGGCGCGCAGCGCGTGGCCCATGGCGAAGCCGGGGTCGTCGGCCAGCGCTGCGTCGATCACGGCGAGCGGGTCGCCGTAATAGCCGTTCAGCAGGCGCAGGGCGGTCTCGTACTGCGCCACCGAGCGCGTGTTCAAGGTCGAGACCGCGAGGTCCCTGGAATCCGTCAGTGCCATGACCGTCTCCGTGCGCCCGCACGGCAGCGGGCTGTCACGAACCATCGTAGACGGCAAAACGCCCGGTGTAACGGGTGCGGCGCGGTGCGGCGCACCATGCCTGCGGGCGGCGCGGCCGCGGTGCCCGATATGCCGCCGCCGCCATACCGGCGGCGCGCGTCGGTTAAACTGCCGCATCCCCAATCACGACCTCGAGAGCAGGCCTTCCATGAAAACACTCGCGCTTTTCCTTGGCACCCTGACCCTTGCCGGCGCCGCCTGCGCTGCCGGGCCGGCCGCTTCGGCGCCTGCCGCCTCCGCCGCCCCTGCTGCCCCTGCCGCGGCGCCGCAGACGCTGGCGTCGGGCATGACCATCCAGCACCTGATCAAGGGCACCGGCGCCTCGCCCAAGGCCACCGACACGGTACAGGTGCACTACCGCGGCACACTTGCGGATGGCACCGAATTCGACAGCTCGTACAAACGCGGCCAGCCGATCTCGTTTCCGCTCAACCGCGTGATCCCGTGCTGGACCGAGGGCGTGCAGGCCATGCAGGTGGGCGGCAAGGCGCGCCTGACCTGCCCGCCGGGCACCGCCTACGGCGCGCGCGGCGTGCCGGGCACGATCCCGCCGAACGCCACGCTGACCTTCGAGGTGGTGCTGCTGGGTATCGGCAACTAAATGCCTCAGCGGGGCGCCTGAGGTTGCGCGGGCGCCGGCGTTCCGGCGGGGGCTGCCGGTGCTGCCGGCGCCGGTTCCGCGCCGGCGTCCTCGTCATCCCCGTAGTCCGGCAACGCGGTGTTCTCGCCGAGCAGGTAGCGCCGCCGCTGCAGGTACGCGTCGCGCACAAAGGCGTACTTGTCCAGCGCCGCCAGCTTGAGCAGGTCGGTCGCGCCCAGCAGGTTGGTGCGCACGTCGACCACGTTCATCCCGTACACCGAGTTGCGCACCGCCGGCTCGGCATAGGTGGTGGGATCGAACCAGAAATTCACATACAGGCCCGCGCCGTCGCGGAACGAGCTGGGGCCGAACAGCGGCAGCACCAGGTAGGGCCCTGACGGCACGCCCCACGTGCCCAGCGTCAGCCCGAAATCCTGCGAGTGCTTCGGCAGCCCGGCGGGCGTGGCGATATCGACCAGCCCACCAAGGCCCAGCACGGAATTCATCGCCACCCGCATAAAGCTCTCCGCCGCCGCCACGCCCTTGCCCTGCAGCAGGTTGTTGGCAAAGTTGCCGATGTCCGCGAGGTTCGAATAGAAATGGCTGACCGCCGCGCGCACCGGCTGCGGCGTGACCGCCCGGTAGCCCCTGGCCACCGGCATCGCGACATACTGGTCCAGCTTGTCGTTGACGGTGAAGATGGCGCGGTTCATCGGCTCCAGCGGATCGGTTGGACTGGCTTGCGGGCCGGTGGCGCAGCCTGCGAGCACGGCTGCGGCGATGGCGGTCGTGGCGAGCGTCGTAAAGCGAAGCGGAACAGGCATCGAGGCAACAGGATCGGTCGCGCGAGAAGAACGGTTCAGGGCCGGGCCGGCTGCTCCGGCTCGTGATGGCTGCCTTCGCGCGGCCGGCCCATCAGGATCGGCTGGAAGAAGACCGCGCCGACCAGCGTGCAGGCCAGTGCCAGCGCCAGCAGCTTGCCCATGCTGGCGGTGCCGGGATGCTGCGACAGCCACAGGCTGCCGAAGGCGACCGCGGTGGTCGCGGCGCTGTACAGCACGGCGTGCGTCAGGCTGGACTGCAGCAGCTGGGTCTTGCCGTGCCGCCAGGCGATCACGTAGTAGATCTTGAAGGCCACGCCCACGCCCAGCAGCAGCGGCAGCGCGATCACGTTGGCGAAGTTCAGCGCAATGCCGAACACCACGCACAGCTCCAGCGTGACGATGGCCGACACCAGCAGCGGAATCAGCGTGCGCAGCACGTCGGCGAAGCGGCGCAGCGTGATCCACAGCAGGACGGTGATCGACAGCACCGCCCAGGCACCCGCCTGCGCAAACGCGGTCATGATGGTATCGGCCGAGCCGCGGATTGAAATCGGTCCGCCGGTGGCGGCGGGCGCCACGCGCTGCACCGCGGCGATAAAGCGCGCCAGCGCGGCTTCTCGCTGCGCGCTGGCGGGGGGCGGCAGGCGCGGGCTGACGTTGACCAGCGCGCGCCCGTCCGGGGCGATCCAGTCGCGCACCAGCTCGGGTGGCAGCGTCTGCTGGCTGACTGCCTGCGGCGTCAGCGCCAGCTTCAGTCTTGCCAGTGCCAGCTGCAGCGGCAGGGCGATGGCGCGCTCGGCGCGGTCGCGCGTGGGCGCATCGGCCGCGGCCAGCTTTTTCAGCGTGGCGGAAAGGTGCGCCGCTTCGGCGGCGCCAGGACCGGGATGCTCGTCAGCGGCGATGGCCAGCTGCCGCGCGGCATTGCGCAGCGCATTGACGCGCGCGCTGTCGGTGGCGGGCGCCGCGGTGGCTTGCGTCAGCGCCGGCATCAGCGCGGCCGAGGCCTGGCCGATGGCCTGCAGCTTGGGCGGCTGGTCCTCGGGAATAAAGCTCTGCAGCGTGAGCGCGCGCGCGACTTCGGGCAGGGCCGCGAGCTGGCCCGCCAGCGCGTGCGCGGCCGGCAGCGACGGCGCCAGCACGCTGACATCGTCGGTGCCGGCCTGCGGCGCATCCTGGAGCGACAGCAGCGTGGCCATCGATTCGGACTGCGGGTCCTTCAGGTGCAGCGGGTCGAAGTCGAAGCGCAGGTGCGGCAGCAGCGGCGCGCCCGCGAGGATGGCGAGCAGCGTCACCAGCAGCACCGGCTTGCGGTAGCGGTCAAAGAAGCGGTCCGCCGGCGCCAGCCAGGCAAAGCCCGGCGACGCGGATTCGCCGCCGGGCCGGAGCACCGCGATCAGCGCTGGCAGCAGCGTGAAGGTGGTGGCGAACGCCACCACCATGCCGACGCCGGCGATCAGGCCCAGCTCGGCCACGCCGCGGTAGTCGGTAGGCAGGAAGCAGAAGAACGCCGCCGCCGTGGCCGCGGCGGCCAGCGCCAGCGGCGCGCCGACGGCGCGCGCGGCCAGGCCCAGCGCATCGACGATATGGTCGCGGCCATGGCGCTCGGCGCGGTAGCGCACGCCGAACTGGATGCCGAAGTCCACGCCCAGGCCGACGAACAGCACCGCGAAGGCCACCGAGATCATGTTCAGCGCGCCCACCATGGCCAGCCCCAGCGCGGCGGTGATCAGCAGCCCGGCGAGCAGGCTCGCCAGCACCGCCACGATCAGCCGCGCCGAACGCAGCGCCAGCCACAGGATCAGCACTACCGCCAGCACTGTCAGCACGCCGTTGAGCACGGCACCGTCGCTGACCGAGGCGAACTCATCGTCGGCCAGCGCCTGCGGGCCGGTCAGGCGCACCGAGGCCTGGTAGCGCTGCGCCAGCTGCAGTTCGTCCGCGGCGTGGCGGATCGCGCGCGCGGCCGCGGCGCCGGCTTTGAGGTCGCTATAGTCGAGCACCGGGCTGAGCGCGACATAGCGGTAGACCTGGCCGTCGGGGCCGGGCTTGAGGCTGTCGTCGAGCAGCCCCGCCCACGACAGCGCGGCAGGCTTGCCGGCCAGCACCTGGTCCAGCGTGCGCGCGCTGCTGCCCATCAGCCCGGCCATGTCGCCCAGCTTGACCTGCCCCATCTGCAGCGGCAGCGCCAGCGTGGTGGTGAGCACATCGGACAGGCCGCGCAGCGTCGGATCGTGTGCGAGGGCGTTGACCAGCGGACGCGCCTGCATGAGCTGCTGCGTCAGCTGGCGGACCTCATCGGTGCCGGCGAACAGCAGGCCGTTGTGCGCAAAGAAGGCGCCGCCGCCGGGCTGGCTGACCGCGGTGAAACGCGCCGGCTGCCGGCGCAAGGCTTCGGCCAGCGCATCGGCGGCGGCATCGGCCAGCTCCGCGGCCGGCGCCTGCACCACCGCCAGGATCATCTGGCCGCGCTGCGGAAAGGCCCTGGCGATGGCCTCGTCGCGCTGGGCCCAGGGCGCGTCGGAATCCAGCAGGCGGCCGATGTCGGTGTTGATGGCGAAATTGCGGGCCACGTAGATGCCGCTGGCGGCCGTCAGCAGTGCCGCCAGCAGGATGACGCGCCACGGCCAGGCGGTGGCAAGCCGGACGATGCGTGTCAGCAGCGAGGTCAGCATGGACGGATCCGGAAGGAGCACGAACCGCGAGTATATCGGCTGGCGCCGTGCGGTATGCGGTATGCGCCATGCGGCGCGGGCGCCGCCGCGATGCGGGCGGATCCGCTATACACTGTCAGCCGGTGCCGGCCGGGGCCGTCGTGCAGCGCGGCGCCGCCGCTTCACCGTCTTCAGTCATTTCCCCGCACTTGCATCCATGACGATTCACCGTTTGCTTTCCGTGGCGCCGCTTGCGGCGATGGCCATGGCATCCGTCGTGCACGCCCAGGCAGTCCAGCCCGGCGACCTGCGCGCCAGCCCCGAGCGGCTGGTGCAGGCCGCGGTGGAGGGCGTGATCGGCACCATCCAGTCCCAGCCCGAGACCCGCGCCGGTGACTTGGGGAAGATCACCGCGGTAGTGCAGAAGCAATTCCTGCCGTACACCGATTTCCAGCGCACCACGCGGCTGGCGCTGGGCGGCGCCTGGCGCACGGCCACGCCGGAGCAGCAGCAACAACTTTACGAGCAGTTCCAGACCCTGCTGGTGCGCAGCTATGCGGTCTCGCTGGCGCAACTGCGCGAGCAGAACGTCAGGTTCCGCTACCAGCCGGCCAAGGCCGCCAGCGGCGCCACCGACGTGGTGGTGCAGACGCGCGTGATCAACAATGCCGACGAGATGCAGATCGACTACCGCCTGCAGCGCACCGCGACCGGCTGGAAGATCTATGACATCAACATGATGGGGGCGTGGCTGATCGAGGTGTACCGCAAGCAGTTTGCCGACATCGTCGCGCGCAACGGGGTCGACGGGCTGGTGAAGTACCTGACCACGCACAACGCGCGCCAGGCGTCGGAGATCTGAGCGGGCTCGCACCGTGGTGGCGCTAGGGCGCTCGCTGTCTGCCGTCGACGCTGCGCCGCCAGCGGCGCAGTTCCACCCACTGCCATGACAGCAGCGCTGGCACCCCGAACAGGATTTCGCGCGCGCGCTTGACCAGCGCCAGCGCCAGCGCCACCTCCGCGCTCATCCCCAGCACCTGGCCCAGCAGCATCACCACCGCTTCCTGCACGCCCAGCCCGGCCGGCACGAAGAACGCCACGTGGCGCGCGGCCTGCGTCAGCGACTCGATCGCCAGCGCCTGCCAGAACGGCACCGGATGGCCCAGCAGCCACAGCGCCAGCCAGATCTCCAGCGTGCCGCTGAGCAGCCCGGCCAGTTGCCAGCCGAGGGCCTTGGCCAGTTCGCGGTGGCGCCGGTTGAGCGCGCGGATATGCGCGTCCAGGCGCGCGCCATCGATCAGCGCGACGATGCGGTGGTCGGCGCCGAACAGCCGGCGCGCCGCGCCTTCCAGCTTCTCGAACAAGGCGGCGTGGCGCAGCGACAGCGCGAACAGCACCGGCACCGGCAGCGACAGCAGCAGGCCGGCCAGGATGATCCACGCGCTGGCGCGCTGCTGCAGCGCGACCACCAGCATCAGCACGCCGGTGGCGGCGAACAGGTATTGCGAGAACATCGTCACCATCACTTCGACCACCACGCTGGCGGTGACCGCGGTGGTGTCGTGGATGCGCAGCCGCGTCAGGCGGATGCCGACCAGTTCGCCGCCCACGCCCACGGTGGGCAGCAGGCGGCCCACCGCCTCGCGCACCGCGGCGACCCACCACAGGAAGCCGACGCCGGCACGTTCATCGGGATCGGCGGAGGTCAGCAGCACGCGCCAGCCCTGCGCGTCGAGCAGCAGCGGCAGCGCGTGCAGCGGCACCAGCAGCAACAGCGGCCAGCCGCCCCGGGCCATCACGGCGGCGATATCGCCGGCGCCCTGGTGGATCACCAGCGCGGTCAGCGCCAGCAGCCCGAGCAGTCCGGTCAGGTAGGCCAGGCGTTTCATCGGCAATCGTCAGCGGAAGGTCCTGCTGCCCAGCACATCGGCAAAGCCGCCGCGCCGGTGGGCCGCCTGCTCCAGCGCGGCGCGCACGCGCGGCGACAGCAGCGCAGCCAGTTCGTCGGCGTGGCGGTAGCCGTGCATCGACGGGGCGATGGCCGCGCCGGACGCCACTGCCGGATGCAGGTAGATCTCGCCCACGCCCGCGGGCAGTCGCGCCAGCGCCTGCAGCAGCGCGGCCTCGTCCATCTGGCCGCTGCGCGCGATGCCGACCACGTAATCGTTGTGCGCAATGCCGGCGCGGTCCAGCCGGCGGCGCAGCAACGCCAGCCACGGGCGCAGCAGCCAGGGCGCGCCCGCCTCGCGCGGGAGCCGCATCGCGCGCAGGCCGAACTCGCGACCGATCGACAGGATCAGCGACAGCACGGTCGGATGCAGGTGGAAATGCTTGTGCGTATTGACGTGGTCCAGCGCCAGGCCGGTGGCGGCGAAGGCCTCGAACTGCGCGCGGATTTCCGCGGCGAGCTGGCGGCGCACCGCGGGCAGGAAGAAGAAGCGGCAACCGTCCCGCGCCATCGCCGAGCCGAAGCGGCCGTGCGCATCGACCAGCGCCGGGATGCGCGCGCGCGGCAGCATGGCCGGGCCATCGGCCAGCACCACGTGCAGCCCCACGCGCAGCGCGGGCAACCGGCGCGCGCGCGCCACCGCATCCGCCACCGCGGGCGCGCCCACCATCAGGCTGGCGGCGTTGAGCACGCCGTCGCGATGAGCCAGCTCCACCGCTTCGTTGACGGCCGGGTGTAGCCCGAAGTCGTCGGCGGTGACGATCAGCGCGCGGTGTGCCGCAGCGGGTGCCGCACCGGAAAGCGCCCGGGCCAGGATCAGGCCTCGTGCGAGCGCAGGAAGCGGAAGAACTCCACGCCTTCGCGCAGGCGCCGCTTCATCATGTCCCAGCTGCCCAGCATCTCGCGCACGATCTCCCAGATCTTGCCGGGGCGGAAGTAGAAGCGCTTGTAGAAGGTTTCGACGCCGTGGTAGATGTCCTCCTTCGACAAGTGCGGGTAGCTGATCGCCGCTAGCTGCACGCCCTGGTCGTTGACCAGGTTGATGACCTTGTTCTCCTCGAGCCAGCCGTTCTCCACCGCCTGGCGGTACAGCGCGGTGCCGGGGTAGGGCGCGGCGAGCGAGACCTGGATGGTGTGCGGGTTGATTTCCTTGGCGTACTCGATGGTCTTCTCGATGGTCTCGCGGGTCTCGCCCGGCAGGCCCAGGATGAAGGTGCCGTGGATCTGGATGCCGAGCTTGCGGCAGTCTTCGGTAAAGCGGCGCGCGATGTCGGTGCGCAGGCCCTTCTTGATGTTCAGCAGGATCTGGTCGTCGCCGGACTCGTAGCCCACCAGCAGCAGGCGCAGCCCGTTTTCCTTCATGATCTTGAGCGTGCTGTACGGCACGTTGGCCTTGGCGTTGCACGACCACGTCACGCCCAGCTGGCCCAGCCCGCGCGCAATCTCTTCCACGCGCGGCTTGAAGTCGGTGAAGGTGTCGTCGTCGAACATGATCTCCCGGACCTGGGGCATGTTCTCCTTGATCCATTTCACCTCGGCGAGCACGCTTGCGGCCGAGCGCGTGCGGTAGCGGTGCCCACCCACGGTCTGCGGCCACAGGCAGAAGGTGCAGCGCGAACGGCAGCCGCGGCCGGTGTAGATCGACACATACGGATGCTTCAGGTAGCCGATGAAGTAGTTCTCGATCTTGAGGTCGCGCTGGTAGACCGGCGCCACGAACGGCAGCGCGTCCATGTCCTCGATCATCGGGCGCTGGCCGTTGTGTTCGAACGAGCCGTCCGGCAGCCGATAGGACAGCCCGAGGATGTCCCTGAGCGGTTTGCCGGCGGCCACATCCTGGCAGGTGTAGTCGAATTCCTCGCGGCAGACGAAGTCGATGGCGTCGCTCGCCCCCAGCGTGCCGCCGGGGTCGACCGCGGGCTTGGCGCCGACCATACCGATCATCACGCCGGGATGGCGCTGCTTCAGCGCCTCGGCGAACTTGGCGTCGGTGGGGAACGACGGCGTGCTGGTGTGGATGATCACCAGCTCATAATCCGCGGCAATCTCCAGCGCCTGCTGCACGCTCAGGCCGTCGGCCGGGGCATCGAGCACGCGGCTGCCGGGCACCAGCGCGGCCGGCTGGGCCAGCCAGGTGGGATACCAGAACGACTTGATCTCGCGCTTGGCCTGGTAGCGCGAACCGGCGCCGCCATCGAAGCCGTCGAAGGACGGGGCCTGCAGGAACAGGGTTTTTTTCATAGCGGCCTCTCGGTATGGATGCCGGTGAAACGTGCACTGTTGGGTGAGGACTCTGTGGCGGCGCCGGAGTGCTGCCTGTCACCTACCGGCAGCACCTGCTCCCGCCACCACACCCGCTTGCCCGCCAACGCCAGCGCCCAGCACGCCAGCAACAAGCCATCGCGCAACGGCGCCCGCAGTGCCGCCGCAGCGCTCCCCGCCAGCACACTGCGCGCCATCACGCCGACGGCTGCCGCGGCGGTCACCAGCGGCAGCGGCGCCAGCCACATGCCCAGCGCCAGCATCGGCCAGGTGAAGGTGACGAAGCTGAACGCATAGCCCGCAGGATTCAGCGACGCGATCGTCCGCATCCACCGCAACTCATGCCGCCACAGCAGCGTGAAGCCGTCCTCGGTGATATCGGTCGTCACCACCACCTCCGACAACACCGTGCGCAAGCCCAGTCGCCGCGTCAGCTCGCCCAGCCAGAAATCGTCCGCCAGCCGGTCGCGCACGGCCTCGAAACCGCCGATGGCCGCCAGCGCATCGCGGCGCAGCGCGATGGTCGCGCCAAAGGCAAAGCGCCGCGAGCCGCCCGCATGGGCGATGCGCACCGCTGGCACAAACCAGTCGTCGATGAACTGCGCGCCGAGGCGCGACCAGAAGCCACCGATGGCGTGGCCGCGGTACAGGCAGGTGACCACGCCGACGCCGGCCTGCACAAGCGGCGCCGTCACGCGGGCCAGGTAGTCCGGCGCCACCGCGACGTCGCTGTCGGCGATGACCAGCGCATCGTGCCGGGCCGCGCCGGACAGGTTGATCAGGTTGCTGGCCTTGAGGTTGCTGCCATGCACTCGCGGGTCGATCACCAGTGCGATGTCGCAGGCCGGGAAGTCGCGCCGCAGCCGCTGCACCACCGCGATGGCGGGATCGTCCGCGGCACGCACGCCGAATACCAGCTGGAAGCACGGATGCCGCTGCCGGCAGAAGGTCGCCAGGTTGGCGTAGAGCCGGGGTTCGGCGCCGCACAGCGGCTTGAGCACGCTGACCGGCGTGGCGGACATGGCGCCGCGTGGCGCAGGCTTGCGTCGCGACAGCCAGGCCGCGGCCAGTGCATAGCCAGCCGCCACGCAGACCAGCGCTGCGCCGGGCAGGGTGCTGGCAAGTCCGGCGGCCATGGCAATGGCTTCAGTGCGTGGCGGCGCTGGCAGGCGCCTCGGCCGGCCGCGGCTGCTTCGCGGGCGGCCGGGTGCGCTGGATTTCCTCGAGCTTGATCTCGACGTGGCGCGAGAACACGTATTCGGCCGGCCGCTGCCGGTCCAGCGCAATGTCCGGCGCCATCGGGCCGCTGGTGCGCACGCCGCGCAGGCTTACGCCGAGCGCCTTGAGCGGATGGGCAAAGGTGTCGGCCACGGCGGTGGCTTCGTAGCCGCTGTGCACCATGCAGTCGGCGCATTTCTCGTAATTGCCGGTGCCGTAGGCGTCCCAGTCGGTCTCGTCCATCAGTTCGCGGAAGGTCGCGGCATAGCCTTCGCCGACCAGGTAGCACGGGCGCTGCCAGCCGAATACCGTGCGCGCCGGGTTGCCCCACGGGGTGCAGTGGTAGGTCTGGTTGCCGGCGAGGAAGTCAAGGAACAGCGTCGACTGGCTGAACGCCCAGTTCTTGCCCGCGCGGCCGCGGCCGAGGATGTCGCGGAACAGCTGGCGGGTCTTGCCGCGGTTCAGGAAGTGCTGCTGGTCCGGCGCGCGCTCATAGGCATAGCCCGGCGACACGGTGATGCCATCGACGCCCAGCGCCTTGACCGAATCGAAGAACCTGGCCACACGCTCGGGCTGCGCGTCGTTGAACAGCGTGCAATTGATATTGACGCGGAAGCCGCGCGCCTTGGCGGCGCGGATCGCCTCGACGCAGCGATCGTACACGCCTTCCTGGCACACCGAGCGATCATGCATCTCGCGGTCGCCGTCCAGGTGCACCGACCAGATGAAATACGGGCTGGGCTGGTACTGGTCCAGCTTCTTTTCCATCAACAGCGCATTGGTGCACAGGTAGACGAACTTGCGCCGCTGGATGATGCCTTGCACGATCTGCGGCATGTCCTTGTGCAGCAGCGGCTCGCCGCCGGCAATCGACACCACCGGCGCGCCGCACTCGTCCACCGCCTCCAGGCATTGCTGCACCGACAGGCGCTGGTTCAGGATGGGATCCGGGTAGTCGATCTTGCCGCAGCCGGAGCACGCCAGGTTGCAGCGGAACAGCGGTTCGAGCATCAGCGCAAGCGGATAGCGTTTCTGCCGCGACAGGTGCTTGCCGACGATATAGGCGCCCACGCGGGCAACCTGCAGGAGCGGAATGGCCACGACAGCTTCCTCTGGTTGGTTCAGCCTGCAATGTTCTCGTTGGCAGCATCGCTGCAGTCGGGCGCGGCGTCCGTGCCGGACTGCAGCGATGCCGCCGGCGGCTTGACGTCGGCCAGCTCGGCCGGCAGCCGGAACTCGGCATGCTCTTCGCGCCCGGCCATGGTGCTGACCTCGACCGGCCCCAGCCGGCGCAGCGCCGCGATCACGTCTTCGACCATGGCCTCGGGGGCCGAGGCGCCGGCGGTGATGCCGACCACATTGGCGTCGCGCACCCAGGCCGGGTCGAGCTCGCTGCCCTCGGCGATCAGGTAGCTGGGCACGCCGCTCTCGGTGCCGATCTCGCGCAGGCGGTTGGAGTTGGAACTGTTGGTCGCGCCGATCACCAGGATCACGTCGGCCAGCTTGCACAGGTCGCGCACCGCGCTCTGGCGATTCTGCGTGGCGTAGCAGATATCGCGCGTGTCCGGTCCGACCAGGTTGCTGAAGCGCCGTCCGAGCGCGGCGATGATGTTGCGGGTGTCGTCCACGCTCAGCGTGGTCTGGGTGACGTAGGCGACCGGGGTGTCGTCGGGCAGGTCGAGCTTGCCGACGTCGGCCTCGTTCTGCACCAGGATCACCTTGCCGGGGATTTGCCCCATGGTGCCTTCGACCTCGGGGTGGCCGGCATGGCCGATCAGGATCACGATGCGGCCGCTGGCGGCGTACTGGCGACCCTGGGTGTGGACCTTGATCACCAGCGGGCAGGTGGCGTCAATGGCATGCAGCTGGCGCTGGCGGGCATCGGCGACGACCTCGCGCGACACCCCGTGCGCGCTGAAGATGGTGACCGCGCCGGCCGGCACTTCGTCCAGCTCTTCGACGAAACGCGCGCCCTTGTCCTTCAGTCCCTGTACCACGTGCTTGTTATGCACGATCTCATGCCGCACGAACACCGGCGCACCGTGCTTCACGAGGGCGCGGTCGACGATCTCGATCGCGCGCACCACGCCGGCACAGAAGCCCCGGGGCTGAGCAAGAATCACCTGCATGGAGTAGGCCCCCGACCCTTTTGCTACGGGTTTCAGTGTTTGGGATCGCGCAACGGAAAACGATGCCCGGTATCCAGCCAGACCCACCGGAGATCCGCCGCGGATCACATTTTCCTCGCACGGTGGTTACTATATACCCGACACGCCGGCTTTGTCTGGCGCCGCCATGATCGGCGCGGGGCCGGTCCCGGCGACGCCGCCTTGCGAGGAAACGGGCTGATGAGCAAAAACGATGACGTGCTGGTGACCGGTGCAGCGGGTTTCCTGGGCTCGGCGGTGGCACGCCAGGCGCTGGCGCGCGGCTGGCGTGTGCGCGTGCTGGTGCGCCCGCAGAGCCCCCGCACCAATCTCGCGGGGCTGCCGGTGACTGTGGTCCAGGGCGACATGCGCGATGCCGCCGCGGTGGCCGCGGCGCTGCAGGGCGTGCGCTACCTGTTCCATGTCGCCGCCGACTACCGGCTGTGGGCGCGCGATCCGGAAGACATTGTGCGTACCAATGTCGATGGCACGCTGGCGGTGATGGAGGCCGCGCAGCGGGCCGGCGTCGAGCGCGTGGTCTATACCAGCAGCGTGGCGACGCTGCGCGTCGCCGGCGCGCAGGTACCGGTGGACGAGACCGCGGCGATGCGCCCGCATGAGGCCATCGGCGCCTACAAGCGCAGCAAGGTCTTGGCCGAGCGCGTGGTCGAGCAACGGATCGCCGAACACGGCCTGCCGGCGGTCATCGTCAACCCGTCCACCCCCATCGGCCCGCGCGACGTGCGGCCCACGCCAACCGGCCGCATCATCGTCGAGGCCGCCACCGGCAAGATCCCGGCCTTTGTCGATACCGGGCTGAACCTGGCCCATGTGGACGACGTGGCCAACGGGCATTTGCTGGCGCTGGAGCGCGGCCGCACCGGCGAGCGCTACATCCTGGGCGGCCAGGACGTGATGCTGCAACAGATGCTGCGCGATATCGCCGAGCTGTGCGGCCGGCGCCCGCCGACCCTGCAGCTGCCGCGCTGGCCGCTGTATCCGCTGGCCTACGGCGCGGAAGCGGCGGCGCGGCTGACCGGCAAGGAGCCGTTGCTGACTGTCGATGGACTCAATATGTCCCGCTACCGGATGTTTTTTACCTCGGACAAGGCGCGCAGGGAACTGGGGTATCAGCCGCGCCCCTATCAGGAGGGGCTGCGCGACGCGCTGGCGTGGTTCCGCGCGCACGGATACCTTGGCCATCCCTGAGCCGCCGGCTCAGGGGCGCAACGGGGCCTGGCTGCGGCCCTTCCACTGCCCGCCGCGCCGCAGCCGGTAGCGCCGTGCCGAGTCGAGCGTCGCGCCCAGGTAGAACAGCGCCGTGAGCGGCAGCAGCGGTGCCAGCCACCACGGCTGCCGGTACTCGCGCAGCATCGGCAGGTAGGCCAGCGACATCGCGGCCCAGGCCAGCCATGCCGGCCACACCCGCCAGCCCAGCGCCAGCACCGGCGGCACCAGGTAGGTCAGCACCATGCCGGCGACCGCGCCCGCCAGCCACAGCGGCGAATGGCGCAGCTGCGTGTAGGCGCTGCGCGCGATCATGTCCCACAGGCTGCGCCAGTCGTCATAGGGGCGCAGCGACGCGCTGTCGTCGGCCAGGTCCAGCCGGATGGCGCCGCCGGGCTTGATGCGCGCGGCCAGGCTGCAGTCGTCGATCAGCTCGCCGCGGATCGCGGCAAAGCCGCCGATGCGCGCCAGCGCTGCCCGGCGCGCCAGCATGCAGCCGCCGGCCGCAGCGGCAACGCGGCTGCGCGGATCGCGCACGCGGGCAAAGGGATAGAGCTTGGCAAAGAAAAAGACAAAGGCCGGCACCACCAGCCGTTCCCACATCGAGACGCAGCGCAGCCGCACCATCAGCGAGACCAGGTCGCGCCGCTCCGCCTCGGCGCGCGCGACCAGGCCGGCCAGCACGCCGGGCCCGTGGCGGATGTCGGCATCGGTCAGCCAGACATAGCGTGCCTGCGGCGCGATGCGGTCGGCGGCGGCCAGGCCCTCGGACTGCGCCCAGACCTTGCCGCTCCAGCCGGCCGGCAGTTCGCGCGCACTGATGACGGTGAGCGCCTGCGGGCGCGCGGTGATGGCCGCGGCGGCGCGGGCGATATCGGCGGTGCCGTCGCTGCTGTGGTCGTCCACCACCACCAACGCCAGCGGGCCCGGGTAGCGCTGGCCCAGCACTGCGGCCACCGCGCTGCCGATGACCTCGGCCTCGTCGCGCGCGGGGATGATGGCGACTACCTGTGGCCAATGCGCCGGCGCCGGCGCGGCCGGTGGCCTGCGCACGCGCCAGAAGCCGGCGCGCCCGAACAGCAGCACGCCCCAGATCGTGAGCGACAGCAGCGACAGCGCCATGGCGATGCGCATGGATTGCCCCCTAATTTCACCAAGCCTGCGGTGGGATGGTCCGGGGCCATTCTAGCGAGAGCCGCCGGCACATGCATCACCGCGGCCCGCGCAGTGTCAGGGCAGGCCGGGCGCGGCGCGCCCGACGCTCATGCCGCTGGCCAGTCCGGCCACGGCCCGGCAGGCGGCATCGAGGCCCTGGGCCAGGGTGGCCCGCTTCCACGCGTCGGTGTCGGTGTAGAAGGCATCCCGGATGCGGCGATCGATGGCCGCCCGCACCGCCGCATCGGGGTCCGGCTGGCGGTCGAGCCATTGCGCCGCGCGCAGCGCGTTGAGCACCTCTTCGCCGGCCTCGGTGCCGAACTCCAGGACCAGGTTGGTGTATGCCGCCTGGGCAAAGACGGGGCGCACGCCTACGGCCAGCGTGCCCAGGCGCGGCACCATCGGGCCGTTGCCGTCTTCCAGCTGCGCCACGCCGCTGCCCCACCATGCGCGTGCCCGTGCCAGCGCGTCGGGCTCGTCCGGCGACATCAGCACCGGCGTCGCCTGCGCCTGCGCTCCGGTCGCGGTGTGCAGGTCGAGCCAGGCCAGTTCGCGGCATTGCGTGGCATGCTGGCGCAGGATCTCCAGCAGCGCGCGGTGCGACCACGTCGGCGCATCGCCGCCGAAGAAGAGCCCGTCCGGATGGCTGTATTGCCCGGCCGCGACCGCGGTTTCGATGGCGCGCATGCCATGTGCGGCGACATAGTCCCACAGCACCTGGTCGGCCTCGGCGCTGGGCCAGCGCTCGGGCACCAGGGCCTGCGCCAGTTGCGCATAGCCGGGGTTGGCGGGCGCGGGCGCGTCGAAGTCGCGGAAATTGCGGTTCAGGTCGATGTTGTCCTCGGTCCAGCGGCGCCACCAGGAGAAGCCCCACGGGTTGAGGGCGTGCACATACAGCACCGCCACATCCGCCGCGCTGGCCTGCCGGTGGAAGCTGCCATCGAGCAGCAGGCCAGCCTGCACGCCCGAGCCGGCAAAGCCTTCGACGCCGTGGCAGCCGCTGCTGACGATCAGCAGCCGACTGGCATCGCCGCGGCCATGGCGCGCGACATCGACGGCGAGGGCCTCGCCATGGCGGCCGCGCAGCGGGTGGACGGTGCTTTCCACCCGCAGCCCCGCGTCGCGGGCGGCGTAGAGAAACTTGGAACGGGCTTCGGCATAGGTCTGGGAGAACAGCGCGGACGGGTGCATGGGAGCTCTGGGTCGGGTGGGTCGGTCAGGTCAGTCCGCATAGCCGGGGTTGCGGCGGTCCAGTCGGCGCAGCAGGCCCGGCCAGACCAGGCGGTCAGGCCCCAGGTCGAGCGTAGTGACGCGCGCCTGCGCGGCGATGCCCAGCTGGATTTCACCGGGGATCGGCCGCAGCGCGCCACCGCCGGCCTGCGCGCGCACCTGGATCGCGCAGGCCGCTTCGGCGAAATACAACGCCACGAAGGCATCGGCGATGGTCGTGCCGAGCGTCAGCAGGCCATGGTTGCGCAGCAGCATCACGTGCTTGCCGCCGAGGTCGCGCACCAGGCGCGGCTGCTCGTCGGCATTGACGGCGATGCCCTCGTAGTCGTGATAGGCGAGGGCGGGCAGGATGAATTGCGATTGCTGCGACAGCGGCAGCAGGCCCTCAGCCTGCGCCGACACCGCGATGCCATTGAGCGAGTGCGTATGCATGACACAGCCGGCGTCCGCGCGCGCGGCATGGATCGCGCTGTGGATGGTGAAGCCGGCCGGGTTGATTTCGTAGGGCGACGGCGCCAGCTTGTTGCCGGCCAGGTCGATCTTCACCAGCGACGACGCGGTGATCTCGTCGAACATCATGCCGTACGGATTGATCAGGAAGCTCTCGGTGCCCGGGATGCGCGCCGACAGATGCGTGAAGACCAGGTCGTCCCAGCCGTACAGCGCCACCAGGCGGTAGGCGGCGGCAAGATCGACACGGGTTTGCCATTCGGTGGGCGACACGTTGGCGCGTACAGCGGACGAGGACATGGGATTCCTTGCAGAAAGGGAAGAAATAGTTTCAGGCGCGATGGTCCGGCAGCGCGTTGCGCATGCCGGCCATGACCGCCAGCGCGGCGGCCAGCAGCAGCGCGGCGATGGTCCAGCTCGGCCACGCCAGGCTGCCGGTGTACGACTTGGCGATGCCAACCGCCGCGGGCGTGGCGCCGGCCAGGCTGGCGAGCGAGTTGATGTAGGCAATGCCGGCCGCTGCCCGCGCCGCGGGCAGGTAGCGCGTCGCCATGGCCCAGAACACCGGCGTCGACGACACCAGGGCCGAGCCGCCGAACGCGACCGCGGCAAGCGTCCATGGCAGGCCGTGCGGCACCGCCACCCCCAGCGCGGCAAAGCCCGCCGCGGCCACCAGGAAGGCAAGGCCCCAGTGCCGGCGCTGCTCGTTGTGGCGGTCGGCATGGCGGCTGTACAGGATCATCGCCACCAGGCCGAACAAGTTGGGGACCACCGCGTACAGGCCGATCGCCTGCGGGTCCTCGACGCCCAGCTCGCGCACCATGGTCGGAACCCAGAACGCAAGGAAGTAGCCGGCACAGCCGTTGACGAAGGCGCCGAAGGCCAGCAGGTAGATGCGCGGGTCGCGCAGCACGGGCACCAGGCTGTGTCGTTGCGGCGCGTTGCTTGCGGCGCCGGCCATGGCGCGAATCAGCGCCTTCTCGCGGGTGTCGAGCCAGGCCGCGTCGTCGGGACGGTTGGGCAACACCGCGAACACCAGCGCGCCCAGCAGCACGGTCGGCGCCCCTTCGAGCAGGAACATCCACTGCCAGCCGGCCAGCCCGTGCGTGCCGTCCATGGCCTTGAGGATCCAGCCGGACACAGGCCCCGAGACCAGGCCGGCCGCCACGCTGGCCGACAGGATCAGCGCGATCGCGCGGGCGCGGCGCTCGGGCGGGAACCAGTAAGTCAGGTACAGCAGCACGCCGGGGAAGAAGCCGGCCTCGAACACGCCGAGCAGGAACCGCACCGCGTAGAACTGCGCGGGTGTGCTGACCAGCATGGTGCCGGCCGACGCCAGCCCCCACAGCACCATGATGCGGAACAGCGTGGCGCGCGCGCCGATGCGCTGCAGCAGCAGGTTGCTCGGCACCTCGAACAGCGCATAGCCAACGAAGAACATGGTGGCGCCGATGCCGTACGCCGCGTCGCTGAAGCCCAGCGACGATTTCATCTGGAGCTGGGCGTAGCCGACGTTGGCGCGGTCGATGAAGTTAAGGAGGTAGCACAGGAACAGAAACGGGATCAGGCGGCGCGAAACCCGCGCAAAGACCGCGTCGGCCTGTGCCGCGGACAGGGCGTGCGGCGCGAGTTCGGTCGCGCCGCCAAGCTGGCTGGCTGGTGCATGCATGCAAGGTCCCGGAAGGGGCGCGCGCGGCGCGCCAACGCGGCGCGAGGGCGCCGCGGGTGGCTGGACATGGCGGTGCGCGTGTCGCGCCGCGCCGGTGCAGGGATCGAGAAAGAGGCTGCCATCGCGCGGCAGCCAGGATGCGCGCCGTCAGCGGCCGCCGTGGTGTGTGCGGGGGATTTGGGGCATGATCGTGTCTCCGTCGTTGTGGGGGCATCATGCCCCGCCATGCGCCCGCGAATCTGTCAGGAATTTGCAGTCTCCGGCGCTGCAGTTCCGCCGCAGCC
This sequence comes from Cupriavidus sp. WGlv3, assembly GCF_023952475.1. Lineage (GTDB taxonomy): Bacteria > Pseudomonadota > Gammaproteobacteria > Burkholderiales > Burkholderiaceae > Cupriavidus > Cupriavidus phytorum. The sequence continues at coordinate 298,717 of NZ_JALHRX010000002.1, read as the reverse complement.
GCCGTCAGCGCCTTCCGCCCCGCTTCACATGCCTGAACTCAGCCAGCCCCAGCAGCAGATCCTGCTTTCCAACCCCTGGTTTGCCGCGTTGCCGGCGCCGGTACGGCGCGATCTCGCCGCGCGCGCCCGGCCGCGCGAAGTGGCCGCCGGCGCCATGGTCTATCGCCGCGGCGACGGCGGCGATGGCCTGTACGGGGTGCTGGACGGGGCCGTGCGCCTGAGCGGCACGTCGATGGCGGGCAAGGAGGCCACGGTCGGCCTGATGGAGCCGGGCAGCTGGTTCGGCGAACTGTCGATGATCGATGGCCTGCCGCGTGCGCACGACGCTTGCGCCCACGGCGCCACCCGGCTGCTGCAGGTGGCGCCGGTTGATTTCCACGCGCTGCTCGATGCCCACCCGGCGCTGGCGCGCCACCTGCTGCACCTGCAGAGCGCGCGCGTGCGTGCCCTGCTGGCCGGGGTCGAGGCATTCCTGATGCAGCCGAGCGAGCAGCGCTTTGCGCTGCGCTTGCTGGAGCTGGCCCGGCAATACGGGAGCGAGACGGCACAAGGCGTCGAGATCGAGCTGGCCCTGTCGCAGGAACTGTTGTCCCAGCTGGTCGGCGTGACCCGGCAGCGGGTCAGCCAGATTCTCCGTGCCTGGGAGAAGGACGGCGTGATCGCCCATCACTACGGGCGCGTCACGGTACGGGATGCCAGCCGGCTGGCGCGGCTGGCACAGGGCTGAGGCCGGCGGGCGCCGGCCTTTCACGTCGCAGGTTGTATCAGGCGCGGTAGCTCACCGGCCCGCGCGAGCGCATGTCGAGCGCGTAGTAGCAGATCGTCAGCAGCACCAGCCAGCCCGGTCCCACGTACAGCGCCACGCGGGTATCGGGGAAGTAGGCCATCAGCGCCACCACCAGCGCCAGGAACGCCAGCGCGATATACGAGCCATACGGCCAGAACGGCATGCGGAACGCCAGCGCCTTGCGCGCCGCCGGCGCGAGCGAGCGGCGGAACTGGATCTGCGTGACCAGGATGATGGCCCAGGTCCAGACTGCGCCGAAGGTGGAGATCGCGGTCACCCAGACAAAGACCTTTTCCGGCACCAGGTAGTTGAGCAGCACGCCGGCCAGAAGCGCGGCGATCGACACCAGCAGCGCGCGGCGCGGCACGCCGTTGCGGTCGACCCTGGCGAAGGCCGCCGGCGCCTGGCCCTGCAGCGACAGGTTGTACAGCATGCGCCCGGTGCTGAAGATGCCACCGTTGCACGACGACAGCGCCGCGGTCAGCACCACGAAGTTGATGATGCCGGCGGCGGTCTTGATGCCCAGGCGCTCGAAGGTCAGCACGAACGGGCTGCCCTGCGCGCCGATCTCGTTCCACGGGTACAGCGCCAGGATCACGAACAGCGCGCCGACGTAGAAGATCAGAATGCGCCAGAACACCGAGTTGATCGCGTCGGGAATCGACTTCTTCGGGTTGCGCGCCTCGCCGGCGGTCAGACCGATCATCTCGACGCCGAGGTAGGCGAACATCACCATCTGCAGCGACATCAGCACGCCCGAGGCGCCGTTGGGCATGAAGCCGCCGTGCGCCCACAGGTTGGAGATGCCGGTGGCGACGCCGCCATTGCCGAAGCCGAACACGATCATCGCGCCGCCGCCGATCAGCATCAGCACGATGGTGACGATCTTGATCATGGCGAACCAGAACTCGAACTCGCCATAGGCCTTGACCGCCATCAGGTTGACCGAGCCCATCGCCGCCAGCGCGGCCAGCGCCCAGATCCAGCGCGGCACATCGGGGAACCACATGCCCATGTAGATGGCCACGGCGGTGATCTCGGCCACGCAGGTCACCAGCCACAGGAACCAGTAGTTCCAGCCGGTCAGGTAGCCCGCCAGCGGGCCCATGTGGTCCTGCGCGTAGCGGCAGAACGAGCCGGCCACCGGGTTGTGCACGGCCATCTCGCCCAGCGCGCGCATGATCAGGAAGATCACCGCGCCGCCGATCAGGTAGGCCAGCATGATCGCCGGGCCGGCCATCTTGATGGCATTGCCCGCGCCCAGGAACAGGCCTACGCCGATGGCCGATCCCAGCGCCATCAGCCGGATATGGCGTTCGCCCAGGCCGCGTTGCAGATGTTCTGCGCTTGCACTCATTCTTCGTTGTCTCCGTGTGATCTGAATGGCCGCGCCAGTCCTTGTGGGGCTGGCCGGGGCAGAGAACTTTTACGTTTGCGGCGCACGCAAACGGAAAAGAGCGGGCAGGTTAATCAGATAGCGGGGATATTTGTTGCTGAATTCGTGCGGAAATGCAGGAAAAGTTGCTGGCGCCGCGGGATGTCGGCGGCCGCGCGCAATGACATGGCAAGCTCGGGGAGGGCGCGCAGGGAGCCGGCACGGTGGCCGGCCGGGAATGCAAGGCGGGCCGGTCAGGGATGCCAGGTTGCCGGCTGCCTGTCGCCTGGCAGCGCGGGCCGCTGACTGCCCGCCATCGCATAGGAAAGCTTGTTCGCGGCGTCGACCACGGTCTGCGCCAGTTCCAGCAGCCGTTCCTCGCCAAGCCGGGAAGTCGGCCCGGAAATGCACATCGAGCCCAGCAGGCGCCAGTGCAATCCAAACACCGGCGCCGACACGCTGGAGACTTCGGCCTCGCGCTCGCCGAGCGACAGGTGGAAGCCGCGGCGTCGGATCATCTCGTAAAGCTCCCCCGGCTCGCCGGAAAACGCCAGGATCACCCGCCCCGGCGAGCCGCTGTCCAGCGGCAGCGCCGCGCCGATCCTGACGTGATGGCGGATCGCCTGCGGGCCTTCGACTCGGACCAGGCAGGTTCGCTGCTGGCCCTCGCGCACGTAGAACGAAGCGCTTTCACCAGTCTTGATCGTCAGTTCGCGCAGCACCGGCTCGACCACTTCCTGCACGTTGAAGGTGGCCTGGTAGCACGCGCCCAGCCAGCCGGCCGCGCGGCCAAGGCGCCAGCTGCCGTCTTCCTTCTGCACCAGGTAGTTGTCCGCCGCCAGCGTGCGCGCCAGCCGCAGCACCGTGGTCTTGTGGATGCCGGTGCGCCGGCTCAGCTCGGCCAGCGACAGCTGCGGGTCGTTGACGCCGAAGGCTTCCAGCACGCGCAGTGCGCGCGTCACGGCGATCACGGCGCCGGAGCCCTCGTCAGCGGCTGAAGCGTTGGTGGAATCACTTTTAAGGTTCATGGCACGAAATGCGGTGCACGGTGTGAAACGGCATTGTATGCCGTGAAACGATGCACCACAATCCGAATCACAACGAAACCAGATTCGGAGACATCCATGCAGTCCACATCCCGCCGCGTCATCCTGGCCCTTGCCGGCCTGCTGATGGCATCCGCCAGCGTCCATGCCGCGTCGCCATATCCCGCCAAGCCCATCCGCGTGATCGTGCCGTTCCCGGCCGGCGGCGGCACCGACATCATCGCGCGCGAGGTGACCAATACCGTCGCGAAGTCGACCGGCTGGGTCTTTGTCGTGGAAAACAAGCCGGGTTCCGGCGGCAACCTCGGCGTCGACGCGGCGGCCAAGGCGCCTGCCGATGGCTACACCATCGCCATGGGGCAGACCAGCAACCTGGCCATCAATGCCTCGCTGTACGAGCGGCTGCCATATGACCCGTTGAAGGACCTGGCGCCGATCAGCCTGGTTGCCTCCGCGCCGCTGGTGCTGGTGACGCACGTCAACTCGCCGTACAAGACCATGAAGGACGTCATCCAGGCCGCCCGGGCCAAGCCGGCATCGCTGAATTTCGCCTCGCCCGGCAATGGCACCGTCGCCCACCTTGGCGGCGAGCAGCTGCAAAGCACCGCGAAAGTCAGATTCACCCATGTCCCGTACAAGGGCGCGGCACAGGCGGTCAACGACCTGATGGGCGGACAGGTGGACCTGTACATGGCGTCCGTGCCGACCCTGCTCGGCCATATCAAGAACAACAAGCTGAGGCCGCTGGCGGTGACGTCAGCGAAGCGCGTGGCGGACCTGCCCCAGGTTCCGACCGTGGCCGAGTCCGGCTATCCCGGCTTCGAAACGGCGACCTGGTTCGGCTTCGTCGCGCCGGCCGCGACGCCGAAGGACATCGTCGTGCGGCTCAATGCCGAGTTCAACAAGGCGCTGCAGTCCCCGGCGCTCGCCAGGAAGCTCAACGAGCAAGGCGCGGCGGTGCTGGTGGGCACGCCGGAAACCTTCACCACGCTGATCAGGCAGGACATCGGACGCTGGGCCGCGGTCATCAAGGCCTCCGGCACCAAGCTGGACTGATCGACTTCGACCCCTATCCCTCTCATCTTGCTGGAGTTTTCCATGACCTTGCCCAACATCATCAAATCGTTCGAGCGCGTACCCGCCGCCATCATCGAGCGTGCCGCCCGCTTCCAGCCGGCGATCCTGTCGGATGTCGGCGGACGCCGCGGCGCCCTGCATGGCCGCATCCGCGCCCTGCGCCCGACCATGAAGGTCGCCGGTCCCGCCTTCACCGTCGAAGTCCGTCCCGGCGACAACCTGATGATCCACGCCGCGCTGGCGCTGGCGCAGCCCGGCGATGTGCTGGTGGTGGACGGCAAGGGCGACCAGACCTCCGCGCTGATGGGAACCATCATGATGCATGCCGCGCGCCAGCGCGGGCTGGCCGGCGTGGTGATCGATGGCGCCGTGCGTGACAGCCTGGAACTGGAGGACATGCAGTTCCCGGTGTTTTCGGTGGGCACCAATCCCAACGGCCCGACCAAGGAAGTCGGCGGCCGCATCGGGCATCCGATTTCGGTCGGCGGCGTCACGGTGAACCCGGGCGACTATATCTGCGGCGATGCCGACGGCCTGGTCGTGGTCGAGCGCGGCAAGATCGAAGCGCTGCTCGATGCCGCGGCGAAGAAGGAAGAGGCCGAAGCCATGCGCATCGCGCAGATCAAGGAGGGCAATACCACCGCGCCCTGGCTGCTGGCGTCGCTGGTGACGGCCGGCGTGCTGAAGCAGGGAGAAGCGCTGTGACCGGCAGGGACGTCATTATCGTCACGGGTGCGGACCTGGCACCGGAAGCGCTCGCGCTGCTTGGCGACTACCAGATCGTGTTCGCGGGCAAGAAGCCGCAGAGCGCCGAGCTGGTCGCGCTGGCGCGGCAGCACAACCCGGTCGGCATCATCGTGCGCTATGGCAGCGTGACGGCCGAGGTCATGGATGCGGCGCCGGCCTTGAAGGTGATCTCGAAGCACGGCAGCGGCATCGACGTGATCGACCAGAAGGCCGCGGCCGAGCGCGGCATCGCGGTGAAGGCCGCGGTCGGCGCCAACGCCGCCGCGGTGGCCGAACATGCCTGGGCGCTGATCCTCGCCTGTGCCAAGTCGGTGCCGCAATTGAACGAGCGCATGCGCGCCGGCCATTGGGACAAGTCCATCCATAAGACAATCGAGCTCAATGGTCGCACCCTGGGCATCGTCGGCCTGGGCGAGATCGGCCGCCGCGTTGCGGCGACCGGCCTCGCCATGGGCATGCGCGTAATCGCCTTCGATCCTTATGCGCAGGCAGTGCCCGCAGGTGTCACATTGGTCAGCGAGCTGCCGCAGCTCTACCAGGCAGCGGACGTGGTGTCGCTGCACTGCCCGCTGACCGACGAAAACCGCGGCATGCTCAACCGCGAGACGCTGGCGCTGTTCAAGCCCGGCGCGATCCTGGTCAACACCGCGCGCGGCGGCCTGATCGACGAGCCGGCGCTGGCCGAGGCGCTCGACGACAGGCTCTACGCAGCCGGCCTCGACAGCTTCGCGGTCGAGCCGATGGCCGTGCCGCACCCGTTCCAGAAGATCCCGAACCTCATCCTGTCGCCGCATATCGGCGGCGTCAGCGATGCGGCTTACGTGAACATGGGGGTGGGGGCCGCGAAGAATGTGATTGCCGTGCTGCAGGGCTCTGCCGCGGCGGTCTGAGCGAGGCTTCGACGTTTCATTGGGCAATAAAACATGCGGGCAGCGCGGCCGGCTGACATCAAGCCGGATCGGCCGCGGCTGCCAGGAGACAATGATGGTTCATCGTAAATTTGGTCTGTTTGCAGTGCTCGCCGCGATTGCCGCTGCCAGTGCGGCGCCGGCGTTGGCGGCCTACCCGGACAAGCCTGTGCGCATTGTCGTGCCGAATCCCCCGGGCGGCGCCGTCGATGTGGTGACGCGCAAGGTGGCGCAGAAGCTGACCGAGCAGACCGGCCAGAGTTTCGTGGTCGAGAACAAGCCGGGCGCTTCCGGCACCATCGGCACCACGCTGGTCGTCAAGGCGCCGGCCGACGGCTATACGCTGCTGGCCAACGACAACTCCTACACCACGCTGCCCTATGTGTTCAGGAAGCTGAGCTGGGATCACCAGACCGCGCTCGTGCCGATCGCCCCGTTCGCATTCTCGCCGGTAGTGGTTGGGGTCAAGGTAGATTCACGCTTCCAGGACCTGGCCTCACTGATCCGTTACGCGAAGGCGCATCCAGGTGAAGTGACATTCGGTACCGGCGGCCCGGGCAGCTCGCCGCATTTTTCCGCCGAGGCCTTCCAGCAGGCCGCCGGGATCAAGCTGATGCACGTGCCCTACAAGGGCGCCGGCGAAGCCATGGTGGGCCTGCTGGGCGGCAGCGTCGATCTGCTGGTGGTGTCGACGCCGACCGCGCTGGCACAGGTCAAGGGCAACCAGATGCGGCTGCTTGGCATCAGCGGCAAGAGCCGGCTCGAGGTGTTCCCCAATGTGCCGACCTTCGCGGAAGCCGGGCTGCCGACGTTCAACCTGTTCAACTGGTCGGGCCTGGCGGCGCCGAAGGGAACGCCGGCCGAGGTGATCACCCGTCTGCAGGCCGAAATTCAAAAAGCGCTACTATCGCCTGACATGAAGCAATTCCTGGCACAAATGGGTTCGCAGCCGGGCAGCCTGGACAGCAGCGGGTTCGCACAGCTGATCCAGCGGGAAACCGCGCAATGGGCGGCCGTGGCACAGAAGGCCAATATCGAAAAGCAGTAACAGCGAGGACCACGATGATGCTGCTTCAGCAACCCACCGTCCGCGACGCCACGGTGCTTACCCGCCTGCCGGAATCGTTTCGGCGGCAGGACCGGGACAACGCCTGGTCGCTGGCCAATCGCGGCGGCGCGGTGACGGAGTCATTCCTCGAAGGCCCGGTCTGGGCGGACGGCCACCTGTGGGTAACCGATATCCCCTATGGCCGCGTGTTCCGCGTATCGCTGCAGGGCGACTGGGAACTGGTGACCGAATACGACGGCGAGCCGAACGGCATGAAGCGCCTGGCCGGCGGCGACTTCCTGATGACCGACTACCGCAACGGGCTGATGCGGCTGAACCCGCAGACCGGGGCGGTGACGCCGTTCCTGGAACGCCGGAATTCGGAACGCTTCCGCGGCGTCAACGACCTGACCTTCGATTCGGCGGGCAATCTGTACTTCACGGACCAGGGCCAGACCGGCATGCACGACCCCACTGGCCGCGTCTACCGCCTGTCGCCCGAGGGCAAGCTCGATGTGCTGCTGAACAATGCGCCAAGCCCGAATGGCCTGGTGCTGTCGCCCGACGAAAAGGTGCTGTATGTCGCCATGACGCGCGGCAACTGCGTGTGGCGCGTACCGCTGCAGGCCGACGGCTCCGTCAGCAAGGTGGGGCAGTTCTTCACGTCATACGGGCCGAGCGGTCCGGACGGGCTGGCCATGCGTGCCGACGGGTTCCTGCTGGTTGCCAATCCGGGGCTCGGCTATGTCTGGGTGCTGAACCATCGCGCCGAGCCGGTCGAAGTCATTCGCACGCCGGTGGGCGCGTCGCTGACCAACCTGTGCTTCGGCGGCGATGACGGCAAGACGCTGCTGATGACGGAATCCACGACGGGATCGATTCTGGGTGCGAGGGTACCGGAAGGGGGCGCGCCGGTGCATGGTGGGATGGGGGGTTGACAGGCATCGGCCGCTCAGGTTTGACCCGCCTGGGGCCGGTACGTAGCCGGCCTGTCCTCGGGCGGCGTCATGCCGGTCTCTACTGGCATGGGTATTTCGACAAGCGGCTGAGTAGCTAAGCGCAGGTTGATTAGGCCAGGGAAAGCCTATGAGAACTCTGACCGACAGCACTCGCCCCGCCGGCGCCTAGCGCGCCGAAGGCCGCACCGCCCGCATCCCCGCCTTCACCACGCTCACTACCGCCAGCACCAGCCCGCCGGCGACGATGCCGGCAATGCCGTCCAGCACCACCGGCGCCAGCACCGCCAGCACGCCGCCGATTGCGGGCACCGACGCCACGGCCAGTGCGGCGGCTTCGGTCACGTGGTGCATTGCCGGGATGCCATGCATCAGGATGCCGCCGCCCACCAGGAACATCGCCGCCGTCCCCGCGAACGACAAGGTCTTCATCAACAGCGGCGCCAGCCGGAGCAGGCCCTGCCCCAGCCAGCGCAGCCCCGCCGATGCCTGCTTGCTCAGGTACAGGCCCGCATCATCGAGCTTGACGATGCCCGCCACCAGGCCATAGACGCCGACCGTCATGATGACCGCGATCGCGCACAGGACGGCGAGCCGCTGGCCGAAGGGCGCGTTGGCGACGGTGCCGAGCGAGATCACGATGATTTCCGCCGACAGGATGAAGTCGGTGCGGACCGCGCCCTTGATCTTCTCTTTCTCGAAGGCGACCATGTCGACGGCGGGGTCCGCCACGGCCTGGACTTCACGCGCATGGTGCACGGCGTCCTCGGCCTTGCTGTGCAGGAACCGGTGTGCCAGTTTTTCAAAGCCTTCGTAGCAAAGGAACGCGCCGCCGATCATCAGCAACGGCACCACGGCCCACGGAGCCCAGGCGCTGATCGCCAGCGCCGCCGGCACCAGGATCACCTTGTTGCGGATCGACCCCAGCGCGACGGCCCATACCACCGGCAGCTCGCGCTCCGCCTTCACGCCGCTGACCTGTTGCGCGTTCAACGCCAGGTCATCGCCCAGCACGCCGGCGGTCTTCTTGGCCGCCATTTTGCTCATGACGGCGACATCGTCCAGGATGGTGGCGATGTCGTCGATCAATACCAGCAAGCTCGAACCCGCCATGTCAGGGCCTCCGCGCGCGGCAAAGCTGCCGCTGATGCAGCCGGTTGGTCATTCGGTCATGCTCCTCGATGTCGTGGATCCGCTAAAGCAGGTTTTGTACCGGCCGCCGTTGCATATCGCGCCGGCCGGCATCGTCAATGGTGGCCTGGCCTTCGGGAATGTGCCGGTATCGCGGGGTTTCAGGGTCAGCCGGCGAGATTGTAAAACATGCGATCAGTTCCGCACCGGCAGGCATCTCGACTTGGAGGTAGCTTGTTGTGGCGAGCGGGCCGCCGCAACGATGGTCAGTCGCGCGCGCGACGGTAGTGCATGGCAACCGCGCCGTTGCTGAGCGGCTTCGCCGAGACCAGCTCAAGCCGCCGTGTGTCGGGCAGCCCGCTCTGGTACAGGGTGGGGCCGTGGCCGGCGATCCTGGGGTGGACGAGGAATTTGTACTCGTCGATCAGACCCAGCCGGTCCAGTTCGGTCGCCAGCGTACCGCTACAGAGGAGCACGCCGGCCGGCGTCGCGTCCTTGAGCTTTTGCACGCCCGAGCACAGATCGCCGCCGATGTGATGACTGTTGGTCCACGGGAAGTCCGTTCGCGTCGACGACACGACGTACTTCGGCTTGGTCTCCAGCTTGATCGCCCATTCGCGCACCATCGGCGGCGCCTCCACATCGCCACGGGCGACCGCGGGCCAGTAGCTCTCCATCATCTCGTAGGTGGTGCGGCCCCACAGCATCGCCCCAGCCTCGTCCATGAGGCGGGTGAAGAAGGCGTGCGTCTCGTCGTCGGCGATACCCTCCTGGTGGTCGACGCAGCCGTCCAGGGTGATGTTGAGGCTGAAGGTTAGAAGTCCCATGCGAGTCTGCTCCGGGTCGTGCGGTCCGGTGGAATATCGCTTGTCGAAAAATGCCTCGCCGCGGCGAACGTTTTCGATTAGCCGAAGGCGTTCATCGCATTGTATGGCTGATCACGGCCGGGACTCGGGCAAGCGTTTGCACGGGAGTCCGTGGCGGCGTAACGGCCAACACTCCGGCGGTACTGACCCTAGAACCGATGCCGCATGCCGGCACCGATCGTCTCGGCATGCGGCCGCCCTGTTACGCGGTCATAGAAATACGCGGCATACAGATCGGTCCGCTTTGACAAGTTGTAGTCATAGGCAATGGCGGCCGTATGCCGGCCCATCCCGGCCACCTCGTTGCGAGTGTTGCCATAGGCGTAGGAGGCCAACACACTGCCCGCCCCGACAGAAATCGACGCGCCCACTTGTCCGTTCGCGTGCCGGATATCGCCCTGCGCGCCGTTGATGGCGGTACGGATGTATTGTGCCTGCCCGAACAGCTTGGCGACACCGAAGTCATAGGAGACGCCCAGTTGCGCCGCTGTCTGCTTGTCGAAACCGGCGAGGGCCGCGGGAGCAGTCACGTCGCCGGGGACGGCGTTGAACCTGACCTGCTGGAATGCAGCCGTCGCGGCGAAGGCGCCGTTGAACCAGGTTACGTTGCCGCCCCATTTGTTCTGGCCGTTGCTGCCCGGCTGCTCGCCGAATGCATAGATCAGGTTCACCGTCAGGCCGCCGGCGGTTGGCGACGAGTACACGACCGAGTTCGACCATCCGGAATCGCCGATGATGCCGGGATCGAACACGCGTCCATCGGTTGCCGTCCTGTAGGTGTGGAAAATCGACGGGCCGAAATTGTAGGAATCGACCAGCGGGTTGAACAGGATCGTCGACAGGAAATACGGCGTGGTATTGCGCCCGAGCCGCACCGTGCCGTACTTCGAGGATTGCAGCCCGACATAGGCGCTGCGGGTCAGGAAGCCGTCGGTATCGGAGCGGCCGAAGCGGCCCGTGTCGACGCGGTAGAACCCGTTCAGGTCGAATATCGCCTTGAGCCCGTCACCGAGGTCTTCGGTGCCGCGCATGCCCCAGTAGGAAGTCTGCATGCCGCCGGCGCCGACGATGGCCGTGCGCTCGCCGCCAGAGGCGCGGATGCTGCCGACGAAGGCGTCGACCTGGCCGTACAGGGTGACGCTGGATTGCGCCAGGGCCGGCTGTGCAAGGCTCGCGGCCATGGCGGCCGCTGCCACGGCCTGGTGTTTCAGATGCATGGTCTCCTCCGTTTGTTTTCAGTTGGTGTGGTGTGGAAAAACTTGCCGGCGGCGCGCCGCGAGCTGCGCGCGATAGGCCGCCATGTCTTCGATCGGACGTCGCGCCACGCCGGCATCGGCGGCCGCCTGGGCCACTGCCGGTGCCAGGCGGGTGATCAGGCGCGGATCGAATGGCGTAGGAATCAGGTAGTCGGGGCCGAATGCCAATGACTTGCCTGGGTAGGCGGCGGCGACTTCAGGCCCGGGCGCCTCTTCGGCCAGTGCGGCCAGCGCGTGTACGCAAGCCAGCTTCATCGATTCGGTGATCGTGGTCGCACCCACGTCGAGCGCGCCCCGGAATATGAACGGGAAGCACAGCACGTTGTTGACCTGGTTGGGATAGTCGGAGCGGCCGGTCGCGACCAGGCAGTCCGGCCGCGCCTGGCGCGCCGCTTCCGGGCGGATTTCCGGTTCGGGGTTGGCCAGCGCCAGGATCAGCGGCCGTTCGCGCATGCCGCGCAGCATGGCAGGCTTGAGCACCCCCGCACTGGAGCAACCCAGGAACACGTCGGCGTCTTCCAGTGCCTCGCCGAGGGTTCGCGCCGCGTAGATGGCGGGGTCCTGCGCGAAGCGGCGCTTGCTGGGATCGAGCGCTTGCCGGTCCGTCAGGATGACGCCGCGCGAATCGAGCACGGCGATGTGGCCGCGCGGCAGCCCAAGGCTGACCAGCAGGTCCAGGCACGCCAGCGCGGCGGCGCCGGCCCCGGAGCACACCAGCCTGACGCGGTCGATGGACTTGCCGGCCACCTTGAGGCCGTTCAGGATCGCCGCGGCGGCAATGATCGCGGTGCCATGCTGGTCGTCGTGGAACACCGGGATCTGCATCCGCTGGCGCAGGGCCTGTTCGACGTGAAAGCACTCCGGGGCCTTGATGTCTTCGAGGTTGATGCCGCCGAAGGTCGGCTCAAGCATCGCGATGGCATCGACCAGCTTGCCGGGGTCCGTCTCCGCCAGCTCCAGGTCGAAGACATCGATATCCGCGAACAGCTTGAACAGGCAGGCCTTGCCTTCCATGACGGGCTTGGCCGCGAGCGGCCCGAGGTTGCCCAGTCCCAGCACCGCCGTGCCGTTGGTGACCACGCCGACGAGGTTGCTGCGGGCGGTGTAGTGCCGGGCGTTGAGAGGCTCGGTGTGGATGGCCTCGCAGGCGGCGGCCACGCCAGGCGAATAGGCCAGCGCCAAGTCGTGCTGGTTGTCGAGGGGCTTGGTCGGCGTGACCGAGATCTTGCCGGGTGTTGGGGTGCAGTGGTAGGCGAGGGCGCTTTGCTTGAAGGCGTCGTCCATGGTGGGTTTGAGGAAAATTCGGGCAAAAGGGGGCCACCGCCCGTGATGACGGGCGAGCGGCCGGGAAAGGATCTGTTGTTAAGGGCTACGCGGCGCCGCCGCCGTACCTGCCGTGCCTGCCGTTCATGGCTTGCCGCCGAGCTTGTCGGCACGCGGGCGGATCAGGGTTTCAGGGCGCAACGCCTCGTCGAGCGCCTCGGCGGTCATCAGGCCGCGTGCCAGCACCACTTCGCGGATGGTGGTGCCCCTGGCATGGGCCTCGGCGGCGACCGAGGTTGCGTTCTTGTAGCCGATCACGGGATTGAGCGCCGTGACCAGCGCGATCGAGCGCTCGATGGTCTCGCGCAGGCGTTCGGGGTTGGCGGTAATGCCGTCGACGCACTTGTGTGCCAGCGTCAGGCAGCCGTTGGTCAGGTGGCTGAAACTGCGGAGCAGGCTGGCGGCAATCACGGGCTCGAAGGCGTTGAGCTGCAACTGGCCGGCCTCGGCGGCAAAGGTGATGGTGGTGTCGTTGCCGAACACTTCGAAGGCGATCTGGTTGACCACCTCGGGAATGACGGGGTTGACCTTGCCCGGCATGATCGACGAGCCCGCCTGCATCGGCGGGAGGTTGATCTCGCCAAAGCCGGCGCGCGGCCCGCTCGACAGCAGCCGCAGGTCGTTGCAGGTCTTGGACAGCTTGACGGCGATACGCTTTAGCACGCCGGAGATCTGCACGAAGGCGCCGCAATCCTGCGTGGCTTCCACCAGGTTGGGCGCGAGGCACAGGTCGATGCCGGTGATGCGGCGCAGCGCGGACAAGGCCTTCGGCGCATAGTCAGGGTGCGCGGTGATGCCGGTGCCGATCGCGGTGGCGCCCAGGTTGATCTCGCGGATCAGCAAGGCGGTTTCGCGCAGGCGCGCCATGTCTTCTTCGAGCATGACCGCGTAGGTCGAGAACTCCTGGCCCAGCGTCATCGGCACCGCATCCTGCAACTGGGTGCGGCCGAGCTTGAGCAGGCCGGAAAACTCGGTCGATTTGCGTTCGAAGGCGGCGCGCAGGACTTCCATCGCTTCGAGCAGGTGCTCGATGGCAAAGTACGTGGCAATGCGCAGTGCGGTCGGATAGACGTCATTGGTGCTTTGCGCCATGTTGACGTGCTCGTTGGGGTGCAGGAACCGGTATTCGCCCTTGCCGTGACCCATGTGCTCGAGCGCCCGATTGCAGATGACCTCATTGGCATTCATGTTCGTCGACGTGCCGGCTCCGCCCTGGATTGTGTCGACAATGAACTGGTCGTGCAGCATGCCCTCGCGCACGTCATGGCAGGCGGCCAGGATGGCGTCGCGCAGGTTCGCAGGCAGCAGGCCAAGCTCGGCGTTGGCCTCGGCGGCAGCCTGCTTGACCGATGCCAGTGCAATGATCAGCTCGGGCCACGAGGAGATGGGCGTGCCGCTGATCTGGAAGTTCTCCCAGGCCCGCAGCGTGTGGACGCCGTAGTAGGCGTCGGCCGGCACGTGGCGTTCGCCAAGCAGGTCGGCTTCGGTGCGATAGGTATTGGTCATGGTGATGCGATCCGATTAGGGTTGGCGTTGGCTAGGCCAGCATCCATGGCAGCGTCTCGCCGGCGAGGAACTGGCGGATGCGCCGGCCGTCCGGCAGTTCGACCTGCTCCGGCACGTGCATGGGGCTGCGATGGAAGGTGACGGTCTCCTGGTTGGGCTGCATGCCGTAGAAGCGCGCGCCGTTTTCGCTGGCGAAAGCTTCGAAGCGATCCAGGGCGTGCTCCTCCTCGAACACGGTCAGGTAGGCTTGCAACGCGACGGGCGCGCTGAAGATCCCTGCACAACCGCAGGCAGATTGCTTGGCTTCGGTGTCGTGCGGCGCCGAGTCGGTGCCGAGAAAGAACGCCGGCGAGCCCGAGGTCGCGGCACGGCGCAGCGCCAGCCGGTGTCGCTCGCGCTTCAATACCGGCAGGCAGTAGTAGTGCGGCCGGATGCCGCCCGCGAACATGGCATTGCGGTTGAACATCAGGTGCTGCGGCGTGATGGTGGCGGCCAGCCTGCCGCTGATGTCGCAAAGGACGAAATCGGCGGCTTCGGCGGTGGTGATGTGTTCCAGTACCACCTTCAGGCGCGGATAGCGCGCGAGCAGGGGCCGCAGCGTGGCCTGCAGGAACGCGGCTTCGCGATCGAAGACATCGACCGCCGGATCGGTGCTTTCGCCATGGACCAGCAGCGGCATGCCGATGTCCTGCATGACGGCCAGCACGCCCGCAATGCGGTCAATCGAGGTCACGCCGTACTCGGAATGGGTGGTGGCGCCAGCGGGATACAGCTTTGCGGCGGCAAAGGCACCGGCGTCGAACCCGGCGCGGATCTCCGCCGCGGTGGTGGTGTCGCACAGGTAGCAGGTCATCAACGGCGTGAAGGCGGACCCCGGCGGCAATGCGCCAACGATACGTTCACGATAGGCGATGGCGGCTTGCGCGGTGGTGACCGGCGGTTTCAGGTTGGGCATTACCACGGCGCGGCCGAACTGGCTGGCGGACGCCGGCAGCACCGCGCGCAGAAGGTCGCCGTCGCGCAGGTGCAGGTGCCAGTCGTCCGGGCGGCGGATGGTCAGGGCCTGCACGGTCATGGCTGCCTCCCGGCGCGGATGCCTTCGAGTGCCCGATACATGACTTGAGTGCCGAGCATGAAATCGTCCAGGTCCATCGCTTCGTCCGGATTGTGCGAGCCGTGCTCGTTGCGGACAAAGAGCATGGCGGTGGGGATGCCGGCATTGGCAAACAGCGCGGCGTCGTGTCCGGCGCCGCTCGGCACCATTTCGATCGGGAGTCCGGCGCCGGCGCACGCGTCGTGCAGCAGGCCAGCCAGCGCCGGGTCCATCGTCGCCGGTGCCGATTCGATACGGCGGTCGAACTCGAAATGCACGCCGCGGTCGCGGCTGATGGCCTTGCACTCCGTGCGCAGCAACTGGTAGAAGCCTTCCAGCGTGTCCACGCTTTTGCTGCGAACCTCGAAGCTGAATTCAACCTTGCCGGGAATCCGTGAAATGGAATGCTCCGCGGGGTCGGTGGACACCACACCCGTGGTCACCACCAGGTCCATGTCGCGCTCGAGCAGCACCTTCCAGTGTTCGTCGAGCCGCGTGATCAGCTCGGCCACGGCGAACATCGCATCCTTGCGCAGCCAGCGCGGCACCGCACCGGAATGGCCAGGTTCGCCGAGGCAGGCAATGCGGTTGTGCCGGATGTTCCCGCGAATACCGGGCACCACCGCCAGCGGCAGCTTGCGGGCCACCATCACCGGGCCCTGTTCAATATGCAATTCCAGGTATGCCGCGGCTGCCGCGCGGTCGAACAAGGGTTGTTGTGCCGCAATGGCCTCGACGTCGGCGCCGACCGCGGCCATGCAATCGGCAAGTGTCTTGCCCGAACTGCGGTGCTTCAGCGCCAGGTCGTCCGGGCCAAGCTTGCCCAGCGCGGCGCCAGATCCCAGGTAGGCCTTGCCGAACCAGGCGCTTTCCTCGCCCCGAAAGGCGATCACGCGCAGCGGCGCGGCGCCGCACCCGCCCTGCGCCTTGCGTGCGATCAGGCACAGCAGGCCAGCGACGATTCCCGCGAGGCCGTCGAAGTTGCCGCCTTGTGGGACAGAATCGACATGCGAGCCGACCCATGCGGCCGGCGCGTGCGAATCTTCATCGGGCAGGGCGAACAAGAGGTTCGCCGCGCGATCGCTCTGTACGTCCAGCCCGTGCTGCCCGGCAAAGCGACGCAGGTAGTCGGCCGCGGCCGATTCGCCGGCACCATAGCTGTCGCGGGTAATGCCGACGCCGTCGAACGTCAGCGCGCCGATGTCGGCGAACAATTGTTCCGCCAGTGGCTTGAGTTCAAGGATATCCATGGGCATGTCCCGTTGCTCAACCCGACTGCTGCGCGAAGCGCAGCCAGCGGTCGCTGAGCTGGCGGTCGAGGATCACCTGCCCGGTCAGGTCGCGGATCGATGCGATGCCGGATTGCCCGCAGTACGCATCGAGCCCGGCGATGATCTTCGCCATGATGCCGGGATCCCGGAACGAGGCGGTGCCGACCTGGATCGCCGACGCGCCTGCCAGCATGAACTCGATCGCGTCCTCGGCGCTCTGGATGCCGCCGCAGCCGATGATGGGGATGCGCACGGCGCGATAGCACTGGTGCACCAGCCGCAGGGCAATCGGCTTGATCGCCGGCCCGGACAGGCCGCCCATGACATTGCCAAGCTTGGGCTTGCGCGTGCGGATATCGATCGCCATGCCGAGCACGGTGTTGCCCATCACGATCGCATCGGCACCGGCTTCCTCGGCCGCGCGCGCGACCGCGGCGATATTGCCGGCGTTAGGCGTCAGCTTGACCCAGAACGGGTGCCGGGTGCGGCGCCGAATCGCGGAGACGGCCTTGTAGGTGGTCTCGGGCAACATGGCAAAGGCCATGCCGTCGGCTTCCAGGTTGGGGCAGGAGATATTGGCCTCGATCACGTCGACTTCCGGCAACGACATCTCTTCGCACGCGGCGCCGAACTCTTCGGCCGTATCGGCGGAAATCGATACCACGACGGGCGTGTCGTATCGCGTATAGGCGGGCAGGACTTCCTTGCGGTAGTGGTCGAGTCCCTTGCTGGGAATGCCGATCGAATTCAGCATTCCGCTGAACGTTTCCGCCACGCGCGGGGTAGGGTTGCCCGCCCGCGACTTGGGCGAGACGCTCTTGATGACCAGCGCGCCCAGCCGGTTGAGATCCATCGCCTCGCGGTACTCGATGGCGAAGCAGCCGGATGCGGGCATCACGGGGTTGCGCAACGTCAGGTCGCCAACCCGGACAGTCAGATCAGCCAAATTCCACCTCCCCCACCACTTCGCGAATCTTGAAAACGGGACCTTCGCGGCAGACGCGCAGGAATTGCTTGTCGCCGTCGCAATCGAACAGCCGCACGCACGACAGGCACACGCCCATGCCGCAGGCCATGCGCTGCTCCATCGCGACCTCGCCCCGGACGCCAGGGTGGTCCTCCAGTACGCGCTGCAGCAGCATCAGCAGGCGATGCGAGCCGCAGGTGTAGACCGCCTCGGGCCGTTGCGTCTCGATCAGGCGGCGGGCCAGGGCCTCGACCGCCTCGACCGAGGAAGTGCCGTCGGCATCGAACACGGCGTGCACCTCTGCGCTGGCGCCGCGCAGGAACTCTTTTTCCATCAGGTCGCCCGAGGTGCGCGCCGACATGATCGCGGTGATGGCCGTGCCGGCGTCGGCAGCCTGGCGGATCAGCGGCGCCATCGTCGCGAGCCCGACGCCGCGCGCGACCACGAGAATGCGCCGGAACGAGGGTTCGAACGTAAACGTGTTGCCAAGCGGACCGACGATGTCCAGATGGCCGTCGACCGGGAGCGTGGCCATTGCGCGCGTGCCAACGCCGGTCACGTTGTAGAGGAACTCGATGCGCCCGCTTTCCGGGCCGGCGCCATAGACGCTCATCGGCCGCAGCAGGAAGGGCTGGGCATCGGCGGTGGCGGGACAGCTGAGCTGGTAGAACTGTCCCGGCCGGGTCATCGCCGCGATCGGGGCCTCCGATTCGAGCCGGATGTACTTGTAGCGCTGGTTGACCCAGTAGTGTTCAACGATTCGACAGCGATAGGAGGCTACGGTAGCCGCGGAATCCGCGCTACACACGGTGGCACACATGTTGGTGACTCCTGAGGATGGCGCTGCGCCGGGCGGCGCAGCGGAGCAATGGCTGGTGCGTGGTTCGGGCGTTATTCCAGTTCCACGCCCTTCAGTTCGGGGATCAGGAAGACGGTCGCGATCATGTCGATCACGTAGATGCTCGCAAGCAGTGCGATCGCCAGCTGGAACGAGTACGCCGCGGCGATGGCGCCGACTACGATCGGCCCCAGCCCGCCGACGGCGCGGCCGATGTTGAACAGCACGTTCTGTGCGGTGGCCCGGGCCGCGGTCGGGTACGCTTCGGAAATCAGCGCGCCATAGCCGCCGATCATGCCGTTGACGAACATGCCCATGACGGCGCCGGCCCACAGCATGGTCATGGGATCGGACAGCCTGGCATAGGCCAGCACCATTGCCACCGCGCCCGCCTGGAAGATCAGGAAGGTCGGCTTGCGGCCGATGCGGTCCGCCAGGTGGCCAAAGACATAGACGCCGATCATCATGCCGACGATGGTTACCGAGGTCCACAAGGCCGACTTGGTCAGCGAGAAGCCAAGGGTCTTGGACAGGTAGGTCGGCAGCCAGATCATGATGCCGTAGTAGCCGAAGTTCTGGACCGAGCACAGGATCACGATGCCCAGGCTGGTGCGAGTGGTCTTGCCATCCGCGACCAGCAGCCGGAATGCATTGGGCTTCTTCTCCGTACGTGCGCTGCGCACGAACACTTCGGGCTCATGCAGCCGGTTGCGGATGAACCATGCCACCAGCGCCGGCAGCACCCCGATCACGAACATGCCGCGCCAACCCACCAACGGCAGCAGCAACGGCGTCAGCAACGCCGCCATCAGCACGCCCGATTGCCAGCCCAGCGCGACATAGGACGATACGCGCGCGCGCTTGCTGGCCGGCCACGCCTCGGCGGCCAGCGCCATGCCAATGCCGAACTCGCCGCCGAGACCGATGCCGGCTATGGTCCGGTAGACCAGCAGGTCCCAGAAGCCCTGGGCCAGGGCACACATGCCCGTAAATACCGCAAACAAGACGATGGTCCACGTCAGCACCCTGACGCGGCCATAGCGGTCGCTCAACGCACCAAAAATGATGCCGCCGGCCACGGCCCCGACCAGCGTCCACGTGACCAGCGCACCGGACTGGCCGGTGGTCAGCAGAAGCGAGGCACTGATCGCCGGCAGCATGAAGCCCAGGATCAGAAGGTCGAACCCGTCCATGGCGTAGCCGATGGCGGAGCCGGCCAGGGCTTTCCACGCGTACGGCGAAGTCGGCGCCTCCGTCGCGGCGACCGGTTGGGTGAGGGGCTGGCTTGTCATGCTGTCTCCATTTTTAGACTGAATGGGTCTCAAAAAGCACTACGCCGCTACCTTCGTGGCGTATGGCACAAAGGAACTGAGTGGCATCAGTGAAAATCTATTTTTTTAGACTATGCGGCCTCGCGCGGCATGGCAAGCGTTTTTCCGGTGTTTCCGGGTTTTTCCCTAGACCCCGCAGCGACGGATGTGCGCCGCGCCGGCACCATGCTATAGTGACATCAATCTAATTATTGAGACAGATATGGAACGTCGCGCCACCGGCATCGGCGGGATCGACTTCGAGGCACTGGGCGCGCGGCTGCGTGCCTATCGGCTGGGTGCGCAACTGCGTGCCGAGCAGATTGCCGAGGTGCTGGGCATTTCCCGCGCAGCGGTCTATCGCATGGAGAAGGGCGAGATCGTCAAGATCGAGACGCTCGAGCGCCTGGCCGGCATCCTCGATACCTCGCTGGAATCGCTGCTCGGCGCGGGCACGGAATACTACCCGTCAGCCATCGCCTATATCGAACGCATGCGCCAGCTCGAGCAAGGCGCGACCCGGATCCTTGCGCACTTCGAGCCGATTTCGTTCCTGCTGACCTCGCCGGACTATGACCGCTTCCTGGAGCAGATGCTCAGGGAGAGCGGCGATAACGACGACGGCCGCATCCAGGCCATCATGGCCTTGCTGCGCGAGCGCAAGGAATCGTATGCATCGCACCCGGCGCCGATCCTCAGCCTGATCGGATTGCGCGAGCTTGAACGATTCGTCCATTTCGGGCTGATCGGCCGGATGGACCTGCCTCCCGCGACCCGCATGGAGCGATCGCTGGCGGCGCGCGCGGAAGTGGAGCGCATCGCGGTGTTGCTGGAACAGCAGCATGCGGGGATGCAGATCGGCATCGTCAACGAGAGCATGCCCAACGCGACGTTCCAGATCTTTGAGCGGCCAACCGGCTCGTATGTGGCCATCAGTCCGTTCCGTTTCGGCGAATTTCCCAACATTTCGGCGGGCATCGCCTCGGTCACGGCCGCGCCGGAAGCGGTATCGCTTTACACAAACATGGTCGAGGCACTCTGGCAACGCGCCTACAAGGGCCCCGATGGTGCCGGACTGTTGCGGCGCATGCTGCAGCAGGTCTAAGCGGTTCGTTTTTTTCCCCTGAGAGACTATCCATGGACTTCAAGACGGTTACAGAGCAGTTTGCCAGCAGCGTGCCGGGAACGGACGCATTCCTCAAGGTCAAGGAGCAATCGCTGGCCCTGATGTCCGCCGATCCGGACCACGCCGCCGCTTACTTCCTGGTCTACGGTTTTGCGCGGTCGTATGTGATCCTGCATGACGACGAGGGGATTACCACCGATGTGGCCAATGCCGCCCAGGCGCAGTTGCTGGGCTATATGCGCTCGATCGAGCAGTCGCTTAGCGGCGGGGAACAGGCGCTGCTGGGCGCGATGAACCGGATCGTTCTCGACTATGATGGCCGGCGCCAGCTCTTTTGAGTTGGCCGGATGGGGCTTGTCAACGGTGAGGCCGGGCAGTGCTGACTTCGCCAGCCAGTTCTTCGGTGCGGCTACGGTGGCTGGGGCGGAAATGAGTGCCCGCCCTGCGACCTATCGATAGTCCCCCAACACCGTCGCCCGCGTGAACTCCTCGATATTGTCCAGCAGCGCGTCGAGCGCAGCGCCGGCGCCGTCGACCTCGCCGCGCGCGATGGCCGAGGCCACGGCGGCGTGCAGCTTCGACATGGTGGGCAGGTCCGCGGCTTCCTTGTAGTGCAGATACCAGAACCGCCGCGACAGGCCGTGCATCAGCCGCATGGCGCCCTCGGCGAATTCATTGCGCGCCGCCACCAGGCAGAGTTCGTTGAATTCACGATCGGCGCGGACGAAGGCGACATCGTCGCCGTTGCGTGAGGACTGTTCGAATTCCCTGGCCAGCCGCTTGAAATGATCGCGCTGCTCGGGCGTCGCGCGGCGCGCGGCGCTGCGGCAGATCAGGCGTTCCACCTCGCGCCGGGTTTCGAGCAGGCGCAGCTGCCTGCCGACGTCGATCGGCGCGATCAGCAAGCCGCGCTGCGGCAGCACCATGATCAGGTGCTCGCGCGCCAGCCGCTGGATCGCTTCGCGAATGGGCGTGCGCCCGATGCCGGTCATTTCGCTCAGCTGCAGCTCTGACACCGAGCTGCCCGGCGCCAGCTGCAGCGTCACGATCGCTTCCTCGATCTGCTCGTAGGCGAGGTCGGTCAGCTTGCCGCGCTGGCTGGCTGCCTCTTCAGGCTCGGGTGCGGCCGCAGTGCGCGGGCGGGTGGCGGTTCTTGCGTTCATGGCCAAGGTCTGGGAGCACGGAAAGCCCATTGTATATGAGCCATACGCAGCTTTTGTACACAGCGGGCCGCAGGCTTGCGCATGCCTTGTTTTCTGCTATTATCCGACTAATATATTAGATGTGTGCGGAGACGGCATGGGAGACGATGACGTGCTGGTGTTAGGGCAGGGCCCGGTGACGGTGGTCGCCATGCATGGCATCCAGGGCACGCGGGGCGCGTGGATGCCGTTGGCGCAACAGCTGGCCGATCGCTGCACCTTCGTCCTGCCCAACCTGCCGGGGCGCGGCAAGGCGCTACCACCGGCCGATGCGCAGGCTTGCTCGCTCGATGCGGGCGCCGAAGTGCTGCGCCGCACGCTCCGCAAGTTCGTGCGCGGCCCGTTCGTGCTGGCCGGATGGAGCCTGGGCGTATCGGTGGCGCTGGCTTATCTTGCCGGTGCGCGCAAGAACCCGAAACAGCCGGCGCCTGCAGAGCTGTTGCTGGTCTCCGGCACGCCGCAGCTGAACGCGGTGCGATGGTTCGACGCCGCGCCCCGCCAGGCGTTGCTCGAAGCCATTGCCATGCGCGAGCGGCGGCTGGGGCTGCACGAGGCAGCAGACCATCGCACGGTGGCGTGGACCTGGGAGTCGATCCGCCACACCGACCAGCGTGACGCCCTTGGCCGGGTGCGTTGCCGGACCCTCGTCATCCACGGCAGCGAAGACGACGATTGCCCGCTCGCCCACGGCGAAATGCTGGCCAATGGCATTGCCGACGCCGAACTGCTCGTGCTCCAGGGCGCCGGCCATGGCGTGCTGACGCAACGCATGCGGGAGATTGCCCGCCATCTGCGTGCACGCTGGCCGGCGCAGCCGGCATAGCGCCCAACAAGCCGAAATCCCCCCAAAGGAGACAGCATGAGAGTGGAAGACCTCGCATATTTCTGCGCGCCGGCGCGGCTCGTCATGGGCGCTGGATGCCGTACGCAACTGCCTGCGCTGCTGCGCCGGCTCGGTTATCGCCGCGGCCTGCTGGTGACGGACACGTTCTTCACTGGTGGCACACCGTGGGTGGATGAACTCGTCGCCGGCGCGTGCGCGCACGGCGTCGAGCTGCTGGTCCATGACGGCGGCATGCCCGATCCGACCACCACGTTGTGCGACGCGGCCACGGCGGCGGTGCGCCAACGCCTCGGCGGCGTGCCGGTCGACCATGTCATCGCGCTCGGCGGCGGCAGCAATATCGACCTGGCCAAGGCGCTGTGCCTGACCCTGCCCGACGGCAAGCCCGTGCGCGCGTTCCTTGGCAGCATCGATGCCGGCACCCCCATCCTGCCGCTGGTCGCGATGCCGACCACGGCCGGCACGGGCTCGGAAGCAACGCCCGGCGCGATCCTGGTCGATCCGGACAACGCGACCAAGGTGGCGGTCATGGACAACCGGCTGCGCCCGGCCGTGGCGCTGGTCGATCCCGAATTCACCTACACCTGTCCGCCACGGGTCACCGCGGATGCCGGCATCGATGCGCTGACCCATGCGATCGAGTCTTACCTGACGCTCGACTCCGCCAGCTTTGAGCGCGGCGGGGAAGCGGATCCTGGCTACAGCGGCCGCAACGCGCTGACGATGCTGTTTGCGCACGAATCGATCCGCCTGTGCGGCCAGTACCTGTTGCGCACTTGCCAGGACGGAAGCGACCGCGAAGCGCGCATCGGCATGAGCTACGCCAGCATCTATGCGGCGCTGTCATATGGCAGCGCCGGACTCAACGCCGTGCATGGCATTGCCTACGCAGTCGCGGGCCTGACGCACCTGTCGCATGGCACCACCAACGCCGCGATGCTGCCGTACGTGCTCGATGCGCTGGCCGACGTGCGCCGGGAGGAATTGCTGGCGATTGCGCGCCTGCTGGGCATCGCTGACGGCGATCCCGATATCGCGGTGGCACGCGTGCCCGGCGTGGTGCGCGAACTGGTCGCAGCCGTTGGCTTGCCGACCACGCTCCAGGCTTGCGGCATAGAGCAGGGCGACATCGATGCGCTGGTGCGAGATGCATTGGCTGTCACGCGCCTGGCCAAGGCCTTCCCGGTGCCGGACGTGCCCGCGCGCTACGCCGCCATCGTCCGCAATGCGTGGGCGGGAACGCTGGCCGCTGAAACGCACGCTCCGGCGCAGCAACGCCGCGTGGCGTAGGGCGCTGACAGGGGACTGCTCCCACACTTTCCCGGCTCGTTTGCCGCCGGCGGTTGCTTGGCTTGGCGGTAAACCATTACTTGCACATCAGAAATGTGCAACTAATATATTACGAAGCGCGCCACCACAGAGCGCGGCTCATTGACACAGGAGACAACCATGGACATGTCTGCAGGCGCCCTCAAGCTGGAGGCCGGTATCGCGGCGCGGCTGGAACGATTGCCGATGACCGGCTACCAGCGCTCGCTGTTCGGCATCATCGCCACGGCGTGGTTTTTCGATTCGATGGATCTGGGCCTGATGACGTTCGTGCTGGGCTCGATCAAGGCGGAATTCGGCCTGAGCGCGGCGCAGGCCGGCCTGCTGGCCAGTTCCAGCTTCCTCGGCATGTTTCTGGGCGCTGCTATCGCCGGCCTGCTGGCTGATCGCTTCGGCCGCAAGCCGGCGTTCCAGGTCAGCATGATCTTCTGGGGCGTGGGCAGCCTGATGTGCGGGCTGGCGGACAGCGTGACCTCGCTGATGATCTATCGCGTGCTGCTCGGCTTCGGCATGGGCATGGAGTTTCCGATCGGCCTGTCGATGGTGTCGGAGATCGTGCCCGCGAAGAGCCGCGGCAAGTATGTCGCGATCCTGGAGGGCTTCTGGCCGATCGGTTTTATCGCGGCCGGTGCGCTGACCTACCTGCTGCTGCCCGTGATCGGCTGGCGCGGCATCTTTATCGCGCTGGCGGTGCCGGCCGTGTTCGTGTTCGTGGTGCGCCGCATGGTGCCCGAGTCGCCGCGCTGGCTGGAGGACGTCGGCCGCAAGGCCGAGGCCGATACGGTGATGGCCGGCATCGAGCAGCGCGTGGAACGCGCCTCGGGCCGTCCGCTGCCGGCGGTGTCCGCCAACTTCGGCGGCACGCAGGCGCCGAGCCGCAAGGCGCGCTTCATGGAGCTGTGGAGCGGCCCCTACGCGCGCCGCACCATCATGCTGTGGTCGGTCTGGTTCTTTGCGCTGCTGGGCTACTACGGGCTGACCACGTGGCTCGGTGCGCTGCTGCAGCAAGCGGGCTATGCCGTGACAAAGTCCGTGCTCTACACGGTCTATATCTCGCTGGCCGGCATCCCGGGGTTCATCTTTTCGGCATGGCTGCTGGAAAAGTGGGGCCGCAAGCCGACCTGCGCGCTGATGCTGATCGGCAGCGCCGTGGCCGCGTATGCCTATGGCCAGGCGGCCGTGCACCGGCTGCCGGTGGAGCAGTTGATCGCCGCGGGTTTGTGCATGCAGTTCTTCCTGTTCGGCATGTGGTCCGTGCTCTATGCCTATACGCCGGAGCTGTATCCCACGCGCTCGCGCGCAACCGGCTCTGGCTTTGCTTCGTCGATTGGCCGTATCGGCTCGCTGGCCGGGCCCTACCTGGTCGGCGTGCTGCTGCCGGTGGCGGGGCAGGGCGGTGTCTTCACGCTTGGCGCCCTGTCCTTTGCGGTGGCGGCAGCGGTGGTCCTGCTGCTGGGCGTCGAAACCCGCGGCAAGGCGCTGGAGGAAGTCTCGCATTAACGGTTCGACACGGGTTCGCCGCGCGGCGTCCTGCCGCGCCTGCATTGGCGCCCCTGGCCACCAGGGGCATTTTTTGGGTCGTCGCACTTTTATATCCAACTGATATGTTAGTTCGGCGCGGATTTACGGAGATGCAATCATGATGACGGAACGCCAACGCAAGTTCAGGGAGCAATACAAGGCCGATATCAGCCCGCTCTACAACGGCTTGCTGCATATCGCCGTGATCTACGGCGTCGGCACCGGCGCGCTGTGGTGGGCCATCCAGCGGCTGCACCACGTAACCTGGGAGTGGGCGCTGATCCTGCCGGTATTCCTGGCCGGCAACTTCGTGGAATGGTTCATGCACAGCTATGTCATGCACCGCCGCATCGACGTCTTTGCGCTGCGCGCGATCTATGAGCGCCACACGCGCCAGCACCACCAGTACTTCACCGACCAGGAACCCACCATCGACACCACGCGCGAATTCCGCATCGTGTTCTTCCCGTGGCGCGTGCTGGCGACGCTCGGCGTGGGCGGCGGTGGCCTGGGCTACCTGGCATCGCTGATCTTCAACGCCAACGCCGGCTACTTTGTCTTCATCACCATGGTGGCGCAGTACCTGGTCTACGAGACCTTCCACTATTGCTGCCACGTGCACGACAACTGGTTCGTGCGCAACATGCCCTTCATCAACACGATCCGGCGCCACCACACCGCGCATCACAACATGGGCATCATGATGAAGTACAACATGAACCTCACCTTCCCGATCGCCGACTACATCATGGGCACGTCGGACCTGCGCCGCGGCCTGCTCGGGCACCTGTTCAACGGCTACAGCGAAGCGCACGTCAAGGAAGAACTAAAGCCGATCATCCGGAAATTCCGTACCGACCACTCGCGCGTGACGCTGGACGGGCCCGTGCTCGATGAAGACGAACGCCGGGCCATGGCCGCCTAGCCGGTCTGCGTGCCAGACGATCGCCCGCCGCGCTACTCCACCGAGTCCGGCACCTCCTCCTGTTCTTCGCCGAGGAAGCCGCCGCTCTGGTGCCGCCACAGCCGCGCGTAGGTGCCATTCTTCGCCAGCAGTTCGGCGTGCGTGCCCTGCTCGATGATGCGCCCCTGGTCCATCACGATCAGGCGGTCCATGGCGGCGATGGTCGAGAGGCGGTGGGCGATCGCGATCACGGTCTTGCCCTCCATCATTTCGTCGAGGCTTTCCTGGATGGCGGCCTCCACTTCGGAGTCGAGCGCGCTGGTGGCTTCGTCCAGCAGCAGGATGGGGGCGTTCTTGAGCATCACGCGCGCAATCGCGATGCGCTGGCGCTGGCCGCCTGAGAGCTTGACGCCGCGTTCGCCGACGAGCGTGTCGTAGCCGGTGTGGCCATGCTGGTCGCTCAGCTGGCGGATGAAGTCATCGGCCTGGGCGTGCACGGCGGCGTGGTGGATCTCTTCTTCGGTGGCGTTGGGGCGCCCGTAGGCGATGTTGTCGCGGATCGAGCGATGCAGCAGCGAGGTGTCCTGCGTGACCATGCCGATGGCGCTGCGCAGGCTGTCCTGCGTCACCCGGGCGATGTCCTGCCCGTCGATGCGGATGCGGCCGCTGTCCACGTCGTAGAAGCGCAGCAGCAGGTTGATCAGCGTGGACTTGCCCGCGCCGGAGCGGCCCACCAGCCCGATCTTCTCGCCCGGACGCACGGTCAGGCTGAGGCCGTCGAGCACCTGCCGTTCGCCGTTGTAGTTGAAGCGGACCTGGTCGAATTCCACTTCGCCGCGCCGGATCTGCAGCGCCGGCGCGCCCGGTGCGTCCTGCACCTTGGCCACGTGCGTCAGCGTGGCAATGCCATCCTGCACCGTGCCGATGTTCTCGAACAACGAGGCCATCTGCCACATGATCCAGTGCGACATGCCGTTGATGCGCAGCGCCATGGCCGTGACCGCGGCCACCGCGCCGGTGCCGATCTCGGCCCGATGCCACAGCCACAGCGCATAGCCGCCCGCCGCCAGGATCAGCGCCACCACCAGGGCCTGGTTGACGATCTCGAACTGGCTGACGAGACGCATCTGCCGGAACCCGGTTTCCTTGAAATCCTCCATCGCCGCGCGCGCGAAGTGCGCCTCGCGCCGGGTGTGCGAGAACAGCTTGACGGTGGTGATATTGGTGTAGGCGTCGGTGACGCGTCCGGTCATCGACGAGCGCGCATGGGCCTGCTCCTGACCGACCTTGCCCAACCGCGGCACGAAGTACAGCATGGCCAGGCCGAACAGCGCGATCCAGCCGATGAAGGGCAGCATCAGCCGGAAATCGAAGCCGCCCGCCAGCGCGATGATGGTGATGAAGTACACGCCGATGGCGAGCACGATCTCGATAAAGGTGAACAGCACCTCGCGCACGGCCAGCGCGGTCTGCATGACCTTGGTGGTGACGCGCCCGGCGAATTCATCGGAGAAAAAGGACAGGCTTTGCCTGAGCATCAGCCGATGGAAATCCCAGCGCAGCCGTAGCGGCAGGTTGATCGCCAGCACCTGGTGCTGCACCATGGTGCGCAGCGCCACCAGGCCGATGCTGGTCACCAGCACGATGCCGATCCCCCACAGCACGCGTTGCTCCTGTGCCGAAGCGTCCCGGTTACCCTGCCACGCCGCCAGCAGATCCACCACTTGCCCGAGGAAGGAGAACAGCCACGCTTCGTAGATCGACACCCCGGCACTCAGCAGCGCCAGCGCGACGAAGTAGCGGCGGGTGCCGCGGGTGCAGGCCCACAGGAAGGCCGCCAGGCCCTTGGGGGGCGGCGGTGCCTCGTCGGGCGGGAAGGGATCAAGCAGACGTTCGAACGCGCGCAGCACGGGGTCCTCCGAAACGGCAGAAGGCCCGCGATCCAGCCGGCATGCGGACCGGGCGGCCTTCTTCGGTGCGAGGCGCAGATTCTACCCCCGCAAGCTAGGCGGTGCAGGCGCCAGGGCAGGCCTGCGCTACCGTCAGGAAGCCATCTTCATCATGACGAGCCCACTGACGATCAGCCCCGCCGCCAGGATTCTGGCTGCGCTGGCGGGTTCGCCCAGCACGAACAGCCCCACCAGGAACGCACCCACGGCACCGATGCCGGTCCAGATGGTGTAGGCCGTGCCGAGCGGCAGGCTTTTCATGGACAGGGAAAGCAGGGCGAAGCTGGCAATCATGGCCACGATGGTGATGGCCGAGTAGCCGGGGCGCGAAAAGCCCTCGGACAGCTTCATGGAGTACGCCCAAAGGACTTCGAGCACTCCTGCGATGACGAGATATATCCAAGCCATGATGGCTCCTTGATCAAGAGCCGGGCCGTCCCGGACATTCATACCCGGTGCGGGCGAGGTCGTCCTCGAAAAGGGGCGCATTGTACCGGATCGCCGGAACTGCCATGCGCCGTGGCGAGGTGCAGCATGGTATCGTCGGCATGTCATGGTCATGCCATGGGACGTCCAGAAGTCGGGGGAAATAATGAGAATGAGGTCGATGCTGTGGTTCGTCGCGATCGCGTTGTTCTTGCCGCAGTTGGCCCTGGCCAGCGAATTCGGCAGCAAGGGCGGGCCTGAACCTGCCAACCTCGAACAGATCGCGGCACGGCTGCGCGAGGACCCCTATGACCTGGAACTGCTGATCAGCTTCGGCACCTCCAAGGGCGGATCCGCCGGCCATATCGCGCTGGCGCTGCGTGACGATGCGGCGGGTGACGAGGCGGTGTACTCGGCCAACTTCTACGCCGACCGCGACCCCGCGCACGCGAGCGGGCGCTACACCACCGATCTGATGGTCGCCATCCCCAAGCAGGAATATCTGTTCAAGACCGTATCCACGGTCGCCGAGACCGCATCGTTCGGGCTCGACTTCGGCGAGATCTACAAGCGCTCGGTCATCGGGGTGCGGGTCTATGGCGTGCCGGCGGCGGACAAGGCGGCGCTGGCCGCATATTTCCGCCGCATCAACGACGACTATCAACAGCAACGCAGCGACACCGAGTATCACCGCGGCCCGATCCGCTACGACTACCTGCGCCTGAACTGCGCCAAGACCATCGGCGCCGCCTTCAAGTTCGGCGCCGGCTACCGCGACCTGGAGGTGACTAGCGCGACGCTGTTTTCAGGGCAGCGCATGGTGGCGGCAGCCACCGCCAATATCCCGACCGAGATGGCGATGAAGCTGATCCGGGAATGGGGTCGGCGCCACTACGGCATGGACGTGGTGCTGTACAAGAAGTACCGCGGCTCGACCTATGTCGATCCGCAAGAGGAAGAGAAGATCGCCTTCAAGGACCTGCCCGACCGCTTTCCTTCGGTGCTGTCGCTCGACTTCCGCCGCGAAGCCGGCGCCTACCAGGACTATGACAACCTGCTGGCGATGTACCTGCTGTTCCATCTCGGCAAGTACAGTGTGCGGGTCAACGAACAGACCTTGCTGCTGGAAATCGAGAAGTCGAAGGACCCGATGCCCTATGCCGAGGCGCTGCAGGCCGCCGAGCGCGATGCCCGGGCCGACAGCGAAAAATTCCAGCGCCATATCGAATTCCGTCCGAGCGGCGAGGGCGTCAGCGAGGCGCCGGACAATACGCACCTTTACCACTTTACGGAGGATGCGGAGGGGAAGTTGGCGCGCTAGGGTGCCGCCCCTTCAGCCCAGCTCGAGCCCACCCTGCGCCAGCAACTGCCGAAACACAGCCAGCCGCGCATCGCCCGTTTCCGCCAGCCGGTCGCACACATGGAGGTATTCGGACATGTCGCTGTGTCCGCGCAACGCATCCTTGCACTCCCGCTCCGAAATCTCCAGATGGACTCCGGTCAGCAGCGCGCGGCCCTGGCCAACCTGCGCGCTGACGATGGCGGGCGGTGTGCCGGCGATGCCTGCGTAGACAGCCAGCACCTCGGTCCCGGGGCCGGGGGTAGCGGCGAAGTCGAAGCGGCAGCCGCCGTGGTAATGCGTGTAGACCGACAGCGGGACGTCGGTCAGCTTGTCGGTGGTCCGCAGTTCCACCGCGGCCGTGGTGCGCGGGGTGCCGTCATAGAGCTTGCCGCCGGTCAGTTCAGGCAGCGAGCCGACCGCCACCGCATCCACCAGTCGCAGTTCGCGCGGGCCGCAGATGGCGCCGCGGGTGCCGGCATGGAAGGCCAGTTCGCGGCAGGCGTAGTAGGCGCCCGCGCATATCCCCAGGTAGACGCCGCCCCGTTCGACAAACTGCCGGATGCGCGCGTTCGGCGCGCCGTTCAGCAAGGCGCAATAGGGCAGGTCGGCGCCGCCCGGCATGACGAACATCACCGCATCGTCGAACAGCGTGGCGTCGTGCCGTATCTCGCTGGCCATCACCGCGCGGATTTCATAGGCCCCGGCTGGCAGCTGATGGCCGATGGTTCGCATCAGGCATGCGGTCCAGTCCGACGCGCCGGCGTCGACATAGGTAAGGATCTGTGGCTTGGGCATGGCCGCATCCGTGTTTTGTCGTCTCCGACTCTAGCCGTTTGGTATCGAAAACGCCATGCCGTCATCGGCATGAAAGCAAGGCCGAATCAACCTGCTATGCTGAAACAGCCGAAGCCGGCGCTGTCGGCGCCATCCCCGCATGCGGTCAATGCAAATTGCGCCGCGGCGGCACTGGCTCCGATCCCGCAGCTACCGGGTAAAGGAAGGAGGCAGCCATGCGTATCTCGCCTGTTCTGTGCGGTTTTGTCGTGGCGGTGGTGCTTGGGCTTGCCGGTTGCGCAACGCCGGATCGTGCCAAGCCTGCCACGACTTCGTCGTTATACGACCGGCTTGGCGGCATGCCGGCGATTACCGCGGTGGTCGACGACTTTGCCGGCAACCTGGCGACCGACCCGCGCATCCAGGCAAAGTTTGCCAATGCCAATATGCCGCGGCTGAAGACCCGGCTGGTCGAACAGATCTGCGCGGGTACGGGCGGGCCCTGCACCTATTCGGGACGCGATATGAAAACCGCCCATGCCGGCATGGCCATCAGCAATGACGAGTTCGATGCGCTGGTCGATGACCTGGTGAAATCGCTCAACAAGTTCAAGGTGCCGGCGCGCGAGCAGAAGGAATTGCTGGGGATTCTGGGGCCGATGCGCCAGGATATTGTCTCTCGGTAACCTGTCGCGCAAGGGGGCAGCACCGTCGGTCTCAGCCGCGCGCGGCCGCCCGCCATGCCCCCGGTGGCAACCCGAAGCGCCGCGTGAAGCTGCGCGTGAACGTGGTCTGGTCCGGATAGCCTGACATCAGCGCGATCTCGGCCAGCGGCAGCCGCGAGTTCGACAGCCACTGCAGCGCCCGGTCCAGGCGCAGCCGGGTCTGGTAGCGGTGCGGGGTATCGCCGAAGGCCTCGGCGAACAGGGTCTGGAAGCGCCGCACGCTCCAGCCGAAATGCGCGGCCAGTTCCGGCACGCGCAGCGGCGCGGCCAGGCTGGCGCGCAGGTAGGCATCGACGGCCATCAGCGGAAAGACATCGCGGTCGGCGGGCATGCCGAGGCTGTCGGCCAGCGTCGCGGCCAGGGTTGCCGCAAGGTGCCAGTCTGCCTGCGGTGCGCGTGCCGCGAACGCCGTGCGCCCCGCCGCCAGCGCCCGCACCCGGTTGCCAAAGGCGCCGTCCAGCGCGAACGCGCGCGGACGCGCCATCAGCCGCGCGGGCAGCGCCACCGATTGCGCGGGAAAGTCCGCCACCAGTTGCAGGTTCCCCTGGTACCCCATGTAGTCATGATGGCTGCCGGCCGGCACGATCAGGCCGGTGCGGTCGTCGACGCGGTAGAGGTGGCCGTCGAGTTCCAGCTCGGAGGCGCCGGCCAGGCCGAACAGCAGCTGGTGGTAGCCGTGCTGGTGGCTCTCCGGCTGCAGACGGTAGCGTCGGTGCTCGACCAGCGGCGCTGGCCGGGATTCAGCGGGCTTCGGCATGCCGCATCCTGCCACGGGCATGGCACAGCCAGACGCCGGCCCCTGCCACCGCCATGCCCAGCATCTGCACTGCACCGAGGCGCTCGCCGAACAGCAGCCAGGCCTGCAGCGCGGCCAGCGGCGGCGCCAGGAACATCAGCGCCGCGGCATTGGCGGCCTGGCCGCGCCGGACCAGGCTGACCAGCAGCCAGGTGCCGGCCCCGGACAGGCCGATCGCGGCCCAGGCCAGCCCGGCCCACAGCGCCGGCCCGCCGTGCCAGTGCAGCGGCGCGCCGGCTGCCTGGATCGCCACCATCGCGGCGGCGACCAGCATGGCGCCCAGGTTTTGCCACGCCGAGCTGGCGCGCAGGTCACAGGTGGCAATGGCAGTCTTCTGCAACAGGGTTCCCATGGTGATGGAGACAATGGCCAGCACGCCCAGCAGCACGATCCCGGGCGATACCGCGCTGGCCGCGCCGTGCAGGCCGGCCTGCAGGGCGGGGGCGACCACCAGCGCAACGCCGAGCGCACCCAGCGCCAGGCCGTGCCAGGTCCGCCTGGAAGGTAGCTCTTTCAGCAGGGGGATGGCAAGCAGCGCGGTCAGCAGCGGCTGCAGCGCGCCCAGCAGGGCCATGATCGCCGGCGGCAGGCCGCTGGCGACGGCGCCGTAGCCGGCGCACAGGTAGAGGCCCTGCATCAGCGCCCCGGCCAGCAGGTGGCGCGGCGCTTCGCGCAGCGGCGGCCAGGCCGCGCGCGCGGCCAGTGACCAGGCTACGAACATCAGCCCGGCCACGGCAAAGCGGCCCAGCAGGAACAGGCTGGTGTCGGCCAGCGGCACGATCGCCTTGCCGACGATAAAGCCGGTGGACCAGATCAGGACGAAAGCCATGGCGGGCAGCCAGGCGACAGTGGACAGGGGGCGCGACATGCGGTCAGGCGTTTCCGCTCCGGGAGCGGAAAAGGTAGAAAACGGCAAGGCTAGCGAGGCGTGGCGCCGCTGTCTTGGCAAATCCGGCAATCTCGCACTGAAAGCATTGGTAACACTCGTGTGACGTCGTCGCGTCAACCGGACCGGGCTTGCCACGTAACATGGTGATGAGGATCGGACAAAAAGAGGTGAATCACATGGGTCCAGCGCTGCATCCAAGACCACCTGGCCGCGGCCGCGTGGCCGCCTGGCGCGCCGCCGCGGCGCTGGCGCTGGCTGCGTGCCTGGCAGGCTGTGCGCAGCTGCAGGCGGGGCCGGGCCACGGCGACGGCCATGGCGCCGCGGCCGCCGACCTGCGCTGGCTCAATACCGTCACCTACGGCGCCGACCAGGCCTCGCTGGACGCGCTGCGCCGGCTGGGCCGCAAGGACTTCCTCGCACAGCAACTGGCGCTGCCGCTGGCCGATCCGCCCGAGCTGGCGGCCGCCATCGCCGCCTTGCCCAACCTGCGCGACGGCGCCGCGGCGCAGGTCCGGGCCGCCCGCGAGGCGCGCCAGCGCATCGATGCACTGCCTGACGACACCAGCAGGCAGCAGGCGCGCCAGGCGCTCAACATGCAGGGCCGCGAGATCGTGGCCGATGTGGTGCGGCGCCACCTGCTGCGCGCGCTGTATTCGCCGGCGCAGCTGCGCGAGCAGATGACATGGTTCTGGATGAACCATTTCAACGTCTATGCGGGCAAGGGCCAGGTCGGGCTGCTGCTGGCCGATTACGAAGAGCGCGCGATCCGGCCGCATGCGCTGGGCCGCTTCCGCGACCTGCTGATGGCGACGGTGACCGCGCCGGCGATGCTGGTCTATCTCGACAATGCCCAGAGCAGCGCCAACCGCGTCAATGAGAACTACGCGCGCGAGCTGATGGAACTGCATACGCTGGGCGTCTCCGGCGGGCCCAGCGGATCGCGCTATACGCAGCAGGACGTGCAGGAGCTGGCGCGCGTGCTGACCGGCGTGGGCGTGAACCTGCGCGGCACCCCGCCGCCGAGGCTGCCCCCCGCGCGTGCAAGCTTGTACCGCGGCGACGGCTTGTTCGAGTTCAATCCCGCGCGCCACGACTTTGGCGCCAAGCTGCTGCTGGGCCAGCGCATCGAGCCGTCGGGTTTCGACGAAGTGGCGCGCGCGGTGTCGATGCTTGCGCGCGAGCCGGCCACGGCGCGCTTTGTCAGTGCCCGGCTGGCGGCTCACTTCATTTCCGACAACCCGCCGCCCGCGCTGGTCGAGCGCATGACGCAGACCTTCACGCGCACCGACGGCGATCTCGCCGCGGTGCTGCGCACCATGCTGCTGGCGCCCGAACTGGACCGGCAGGCGGGCGCGTCGTCGCGCAAGTTCAAGGACCCGATGGTCTATGTGGTGTCGTCGCTGCGGCTGGCGTATGAAGGCCGGCAGATGGCCAACCTGCGCCCGGTGATGAACTGGCTGAATCAGCTGGGCGAGCCGCTGTATGGCCACGTGGCGCCGGACGGTTACCCGTTGGCGGAAAGCGCGTGGGCCAGTTCGGGGCAGATGGTGCGGCGCTTCGAGATTGCGCGCGCGATCGGCTCGGGGCCGGCGGGATTGTTCGCGGGCGATGGCACCACGCCGCGCGGCGCGCGCTTCCCGACGATCGGCAACAAGCTCTACTACGACGCCATCGAAGCCGCCCTTGGCCCCGCCACGCGCGCCGCGCTGAGCCAGGCCGAGTCGCAGGCGGAATGGAACACCCTGCTGCTGGCCTCGCCCGAATGGATGCAGCGCTGAAGGCAACGGAGAGCACCATGCAACGCCGACAATGGCTCAAGACGATGGGGGGCGCCGCGCTCGGGCTGGCGCTGCCGGCCATCGCCTCGCGCGTCTACGCGCTGCCCGCGCAGGCCGATGCGCGCTTCCTGCTGGTCTTCCTGCGCGGCGGCTATGACGCCGCCAGCGTGCTGGTGCCGGCCGGCAGCGACTACTACTACGCGGCGCGGCCCAATATCGCCATCCGCCGCCCGCCCGCGCCGGGTGCCGACGCCGACCCCAATGCCGCTGTGGCGCTGGCTTCCGCCTTTGGCGCCGACAGCGCCGCGCGCGGCATCGGCGACTGGGCCTTGCACCCGGCCCTGGCCCCGACCCTGCTGCCGTTGTGGCAGCAGGGCCAGCTGGCCTTCGTGCCGTTCGCCGGCACGCACGACCTGTCGCGCAGCCACTTCGAGACCCAGGACGGCATCGAAGCTGGCCTGCCCGGGCATGACGAAAGCCGCCAGGCCACCGCGGCGCTGCGCGGCAGCGGCTTCCTCAACCGGCTGGCCCAGGCCATGGGCGGCCAGGCCGCGCCGGTGGCGTTCACCGACGGACTGCCGCTGGTGCTGTCCGGCCCGCGCGACGTGCCCAATGTCTCGCTCAAGGGCAGCGGCCGCGCCCCGTTCGATGCGCGCCAGGCCAGGCTGCTGGCGCAGATGTATCGCGGCACGCGCTTCGAGTCACTGATCGAAGAGGGCTTCGAGCTGCGCGAGACCGTCGCGCGCCAGGCGCAGGCGGAAGCGCCAAGGGGCGGCATGGCTGGCGCCGGCCCGGCCACGATGGCGTCGCGCCAGCAGGAAATGCAGGCCGCCAGCCGGCGCGCGCTCAGCGCGCGCGGCTTCGAGGTCGAGGCCCGGCGCATGGCGGGGCTGATGCGCGAGCGCTTCAACCTGGGCTTTATCGACGTGGGTGGCTGGGACACCCACGTCAACCAGGGTGCCGCGCAAGGCCAGCTGGCCGGGTTGCTCGACAACCTGGGCCGCGCTTTGTCGGCCTTTGCCGCGGAGATGGGTCCCGCATGGCGCAAGACCACTGTGGTGGTGCTGTCCGAGTTCGGCCGCACCTTCCGCGAGAACGGCACGCGCGGCACCGACCACGGTCACGGCACGGTCTACTGGGTGCTGGGCGGCGCCGTGCGCGGCGGGCGCATCGCCGGCGAGCAGGTTGCGGTGGAAGCGGCCACGCTCAACCAGGATCGGGACTGGCCGGTGCGCAACGAGTACCGGGCGCTGCTGGGCGGGGTGTTCCGCAGGTTGTACGGGCTGGATGCGGCGCGGCTGGCGCAGGTGTTTCCGGGGGTGGCGGGGCGGGATATCGGGTTGGTGTGAATCGCGCTCCGGCAGACGGAACACCTGGTTCAGCGATCACCGTTGGCCGGCCGGGGTGATGATGGTGGGTGCGAGCGGCATGATCGGTGGCGCTGGCGCTGGCGCTGGCGCTGGCGCTGGCGCTGGTGCTGGTGCTGGTGCTGGCGTTGGAGCCGGAGCCGAGGCGGGGGGCAGCGTGGGTGCAGGGGCCGGTTCATTGGCCGGGGGCGGCGCAACCGGCACGCTTCCCGCGGTGACGTCCGCGGGTGGCACCGCCATCACCGTCTCCCCCCGGTCCAGCGCCAGGCTGGATTCATCGTGGTCTGCGTCCGCCATCGCGGCCGAGGCCGCGCCTGCCGGCGGCGCGATCTCGGCTTCCTGCGCCGGCAACGCCGGGCGGCGCGGCGCCGGGCGCGGTGCCGGGGTCTCGCTGGCCTTGTCGCGCGTGAACAGCTGGCTGAACCAGCCGCGCAGCTGCGTGCCGAGCGAGGCGAACACATGCGTTTCCTCGTGCTCCGCAAAACGCGCGCGGCCGTCGATGATGCGCGCGCGCAGGGCGCGCTGGTAGAAATCGCCGACCATCGGCAGCGCGCTGTGCGCGCCCTGGCCCCAGTAGTCGCTGCGCAGCGTGATGCGGCTGTCGTTGAAGCCCACCCAGGCGCCCGCCACCAGTTCCGGATGCATCAGGATGAACCAGCCGTCGGCATTGTCCTGGGTGGTGCCGGTCTTGCCGGCGACGTCGGCGCGGATGCCGAAGCGCGAGCGGATGCCAGCGCCGGTGCCGCGGTCGATCACGTCGCGCATCACGTCGAGCAGGGTTTGCGTGGCGGCGGCGGGCAGCGCGTGCTCGGCGCGCGCGGGGCGGAACACCTGCAGCACATTGCCCTGGCGGTCTTCGATGCGCGTCACCATGGTCGGCGCGATATAGTCGCCGGCATTGGCGATGGTGCCGTAGGCAGCCACCATTTCCTTCAGCGTGACCGGGCTGGTGCCCAGCGCCAGCGACGGCACCACGTCGAGCTCGCTGTCGCGCACGCCCATGTTGCGCGCCAGCCGCGCCACGCGCGCAGGGCCCACTTCCTGCATCAGCTGCGCGGTGATGGTGTTGCGCGAATAGACCAGCCCGTCGCGCAGCGTCATGGCGCGGCCGGTGGGGCGGCCTTCGTCGCTGGGACGCCAGACCTCGCCGCCGGACAGCGCGATTTCCACCGGCTGGTCCACCAGCGTGTCGTCGGGCGTCTTGCCCTCGTCGAAGGCGGCGCCGTAGACGAAGGGCTTGAAGGTCGAGCCCGGCTGGCGCCGCGCCTGCTGCACGTGGTCGAACGCATCCTGGGTGTAGTCGCGGCTGCCGACCCAGGCGCGGATCTCGCCGTTGCGCGGGTCGATGGCCAGGAAGCCGGCCTGGATCCGGGTCTTGTTCTGGTGCAGCGCGCGCAGGAAGGCGCTGTCGGCCATCAGGTGGCGCAGCGCCTCGTCCGGCGCGGTGCCGGCGGCGACCGCGGTGCGGTACTCCGGGGTCTCGCGCACCAGGGCCTGCACCAGCGGCTTGTTGGCGGCCCAGCCAGCGCGCGGCGCCCAGGCGGCGTTGGCCACCGCCTGCAGCCGGTTGCCCTGCTGCACCACGGCCTGCGTGGCCATGGCCTGCAGGCGCGCGTCGATGGTGGTGTGGACCACCAGACCGTCGGCGTAGATGTCATAGCCGTTGCGGTCGGCCCAGCCGATCAGCCATTTGCGCAGCTGCTGCGCAAAGTGCGGTGCGGGGCCGGGCGGCTCGGTCTGGCGCTCGAAGTCGATGCGCAGCGGCCGTTTCTTCAGCTGCTCGTAGCGCGCCGCGTCGAGCTTGCCGCGCTTGACCATCTGCCCCAGCACGGTATTGCGCCGGTCGAGCGCGCGCTCGGGGTTGAGCACCGGGTTGTAGTAGCTGTTGCCCTTGAGCATGCCGATCAGCGTGGCGCTCTGCAGCACATCGAGCGAGCGGGCCGGGCGGTCGAAATAGGTGCGCGCCGCCATCTCGATGCCGAAGGCGTTGTACAGGAACGGCACCGTGTTGAGATAGGTCTCGAGGATCTCGTCCTTGGTGTAGAGCGCCTCGATCTTCAGCGCGGTGATCGCTTCCTTGAGCTTGCGCGTCAGCGTGGGGGCGCGGCCGATCTCGTCGGGATAGAGATTGCGCGCCAGCTGCTGGGTGATGGTGGACCCGCCCTGGCGGTCGCCGGAAAACGTATGCAGCGCGGCCGAGGCGATGCGGCGCCAGTCCAGGCCGTGGTGCTGGTAGAAGCGGTGATCCTCGGTGGAGATCAGCGCTGCCACCACGTGGGGCGAGATCTGCTTGAGCGGCACCCAGTCGCGGTTGGCCCACTTGAACACCGCCAGTTCCTTGCCGTCGGCGGACAGCACCTGGGCCGGCTGCTCGGACTTGGCCTTGCGGATATCGCTGATGCCTGGCGTGAACGGGATCAGCACCAGCACATAAAGCAGCAACGCCGCCGGAAGCGCGGCCAGGCCGAACAGCAGGCCGCGCCGGGTGGGGCGCAGCGTGCCGGGCCGGGTCAGGCCGGCGCGCGCGGTGCGCGCCGCCAGTCGGGACAGGCCATGCCGGACGGGGGCAGGCAGTGAAGCCGGGAACGAGGCAAGCAGCGGGGCAAGCCGGGTCTTGATCTCAGCCAGCTTCATGAGGCGAAGCGGCCGAGGCACAGGCGCGGGGCGGCACGGAACACTGGCATTACCGTCGTCGGAAAAGCCTGCATCCTACCAAAACGTTCCCGCCCGTTACAGGGAAAACCCCCAGCCGGGTGCGATGCGCCACTTCCTGCTGCGAAGCATGGGTCACAAAGCTTTCATATTGCGCCGCCACAATGCCGGGGCCGCCACTTGTGCGGACGACGCGCCGTTGCCGGGTTGCCCGGCTGGCCCCGATCGTCATGACTTGCCATGACTCGCCTTGACGATCGGGCCTTGGGTCCGGTGCGGTGTCGTGCCTCAAACAGAACACAGAGAAACTACAGTGAAGAAAGCTCTCCTTGCAATGACGGCAGCAGCGGCCGCGTCGGCCGCATCCGGGGTGGCGTCGGCCCAGTCCACGTCCAACGTGACGCTCTACGGCATCGTCGACGCCGGCGTCGAAGTGATCAGCAACGTGCCGGGCAGCGGCGGCGCCGAAGGCACGGCCGTGCGCCTGAACTCGGGCAACCTGTCCGGTTCGCGCTGGGGCCTGCGTGGCACCGAAGACCTGGGCGGCGGCCTGAAGGGTATCTTCGTGCTGGAAAGCGGCTTCGACGTCGACACCGGCACCTCGGGCCAGGGCAACCGCCTGTTCGGCCGCCAGGCCTACGTCGGCCTGCAGGGCGGCTGGGGCGCGGTCACGCTGGGCCGCCAGCAGAACGCGCTGTACGACCTGTTCGGTGCCTTCGACCCGATGGGCGTGGGCCCGCGCTACTCGCTCAACAGCGTGGATTCGGCCTTCAACGGCCGCGCCGACAACGCCGTCAAGTACACCGGCAAGTTCGGCGGCCTGACCGCCACCGGCTTCTACAGCTTCGGCCGCGACAACAACGAAATCGCGGGCGAGACCAAGGTCGGGCGCAACTTCGGCGGCGGCCTGTCGTATGCGGCGGGCGGCTTGTCGGTCGGCGCGGCCTATGACCAGTTCCACGGCGGCACGGTGGCGCTGCAGGACCGCGCCGCCAAGCGCGCGGCCGTGGGCGCGGCCTACGCCTTCGGCGGCGCCAAGGTGTTCGCGGGCTACCGCTGGCTGCGCGACGACGGCGTGTCCAGCGCCACCGCGGCCACGACCCGCAGCAATGTCTACTGGGCCGGCGCGCAGTACCGCTTCACCCCGGCGTTCCTGCTGACCGGCGCGGCGTACTACAACGACACGCGCAACAGCGACGCGGATCCGTGGATGTTCGTGCTGTCGGCGGACTACTCGCTGTCCAAGCGCACCGACGTGTATCTGAACGTGGGCTACTCGAAGAACAAGTCGGGCTCGGCGCTGGGCCTGAACGGCGTGGGCACCGTGGTTGCCGGCGAGAACCAGACCGGCGCCACCATCGGCCTGCGTCACCGCTTCTGAGTCTCACCACCTGATGCCCGCCCGGCAGGCGCCCATGCCTGCACGGGCGGGTGCTTGACTCTCATATCGACACCTGCGGCTGGTTTTGCGGGGTTCGTTGGGCCGGTTGCCTTGATCGGCCCTTTTTTCCTTTGGCTGGGTGCTCCGCTGCTCCATCGGCGCCATGACTCCGCAGTCTGCCCGCGGTCCCTACCGATACCCCGCCGCCCCAATAAACTGCCCGAACCGCTCGCACCAGATCACCACCGCCGCATATCGGGACGGATCCACCCCGGCCGGCAAGTCCACGGTGAAATTGCCGAAGGTCTTCAGTTCGCTCACCTGCAGGGACTGGTCCTTGATCCGCAGGAAGGCTTCCTTGTTGTCGACGAACGTTGGCGCCAGGTAGATCCTGTAATCCGGCCCCGGTGCCACGCTGCCTTCGAAGGCGAGCGCGCTGGCCGAGACATGAAGCCGGCCGCTGGCCCAGTGCAGCGCGTCGCTGCCGGCCAGGTCCTTGCGGAAGGTGCCTGAATAGCGCGCCTGTTGCGATATCGCCTGCACCTGTCCGGCGCTGGCGCCAGGCTGCGCCGTCAGGATCGGCAGCACATAGATGCCGGCGGCGAAGCCGACGGCCAGCATGGCGATATGGGTCACGACGAGAATGGCGGGCCGGGCAGGCATGTCTGGCTCCAGGTGGCACGAAGATGCCGATATGTCGGCGCTGGCGCCGGAACCTGACAGCGCCGTCGCATGTTGGCGGCCTTGGCACATTCGCAACGGTTTCACCAATCCAACACATGGAAGTGGTTATGATCTGGTAGTTGCCCTGTCGAGAAGCTGCCTATGACCCTCCACGTCACGATCCGCACCATCCGTACCGGCACCATGCAATCCGCGCGCTACCAGGCGCGCGTCTACCTGACCACCGATGCCGAGGCCCTGCCGTTGCTGGCAACGGATTGGAGCGAGCGCGAGGCCGAAGCCTTCCGTACCGCACAGTTCTGGGCGCAGCGCCACGCTTATGTGGTGTCTAATCCACGCGCAGGAACGTTCTACGGCGTATCGGGCCGGCGCTGAAGCCGGCCAGCGCATCCCTATCTGACTTGCGTCCCGGACGCTGCCGGCGGCCGAGCGGGCCTTGCCGAGCCCGGCGCGGCGCCGGCCGGACCCAT
The DNA here is from genome assembly GCF_023952475.1 of Cupriavidus sp. WGlv3. Lineage (GTDB taxonomy): Bacteria > Pseudomonadota > Gammaproteobacteria > Burkholderiales > Burkholderiaceae > Cupriavidus > Cupriavidus phytorum. The sequence goes on along the minus strand of NZ_JALHRX010000002.1, from coordinate 257,053 downwards.
GGCGTCCAGCGCCTTGGCCGCCGCCAGATGCTGCGGAATCATCAGGCCCTGGCGCGCCGTGGCCACGGCGATCTGTCCGCCCTGGGCGCTGCCGCGCGCGACCAGGTCCCGTCCGTTGCGGTAGACCAGCCGCGTCAGGTCGCCAACCTCGGCGTCGGACAGGTCCGGTCCGGTCACCAGCACGGCCGCGGTGGCGATGGTGCGCACCGGTGCGCTCAGGCCGGGATAGGTGCCTGGCGCAATCGATGCGCGGAAATAGCCCGCCTTGCGGCCCACCAGCGCGGCGATGGCCTTTTCATCGAGCGGCAGCAGCCGCAGCGGCATTTCCGCGAGCGCATCGCGGATGCTGTCGGCAGGCACGCCGATCACCTGGATCACGGCGTCGACCTGGTTCTGGCGCAGCGCCACCAGGCCGGTGCCCAGCCCCACTTCCTCGGCCTTGAAGTCCTTGTCCGCCAGCCCGTGCGCGGCCAGCACGCGCAGCGCGGTGCCGCGCGAGGCCGAGCCGCGCTCGCCTACCGCGATGCGCTTGCCGCGCAGGTCCGACACCGAGCGCGCGGGATCGCCTTCGCGCACCAGCACGTGCACGGGCTCCGGATAGAGGCTGCCGATGGCGCGCAGCGACGCCTGCGGGCCGTCGTCGGCGAAGGCGTCCTTGCCCTCGTAGGCATCCAGCGCGGCATCGCCCTGCGCCAGTGCCACCGAGACCTTGCCCGCGCGCAGCAGGCGCAGGTTCTCTTCGCCGCCGTGCGTGACCAGCGGCATCGCGCGCACGCGCGTGCCGGCCACCAGCGCCTGCGCAAAGCGCAAGTACTGGCCGTGCTCGGCACCGGCGGCGATGGCATAGCCTTCGTTGACCCGCGCCAGCCGCGCGCGGATATTGGCGTGCGCGGTGGTCAGCTCCTGCTCGATCACCGCGCGCTGCGCCGGCGAGGCATCTTTCTGCACCGAGTCGATCACCTTGCGCATCGCGTCAAGGATCGCCGCTGGGCCGGTCTGGGCATTGGTGGCGACGGCCGGGGCCTCGGCGGGGCGGTAGCCGGCCGGCAGCACGCCGACCCAGCGCTCGCCGTCGCGCCGGTACAGCGCGGTGCCGTGGGCGCGGATGACGTCGCCGGCCTTGTTGCCGCCGCTGGTGATGCCGGTGATGCCCCGCGGGCCCGCGCCCAGCGCCGACACCAGGCCGGCCACGCCGGGCGAATCCCAGGCGCCGAAGTCATAGTCGCGCAGCAGCTTCAGTCGCGCGTCGAAATAGACGATGCGGCGGATCTCGCCGGCCGGGGCCTTGGTGTCGGCCTGCGAGCCGCGGCGCTCCAGCTCCACTACCTGCACCGTGCCCGGCGGCAGCGCCAGCGCCAGCCGTTCTTCGACGCCGGCGCGGATGCCGTCGCCGGACGGGCCGCCGCCGCATCCCGCCAGCCAGACGCTGGCCAGCACGGCGAACAGCAGGGTCAGCAAGGCGCGGCGCCGCATCTCAGCCCCCATCTCAGCCTCCGATCAGCGGCAGCGCCAGCATCATGGTGAGCACGAACGCGTTCATCAGGTCGACGAAGAACGCGCCGGCCAGCGGCGTGATCAGGTAGCTGGTCGGCGCCGGGCCGTAGCGCGCGGTGATGGCGCGCATATTGGCCATGGCGGTGGCGGTCGAGCCCATGTTGAAGCCGATGAACGAGGCGGAGCTGACCGCAGCCTCGTAGTCGCGCCCCATGAAGCGGAAGCACACCAGCACCACGTAGAGGACGATGAACACCACCTGCATCGCGATGATCAGCAGGAACGGACCGGCGGACAGCGCCACGTCGGCCAGGTCCAGCGCCATCATCGTCATCACCAGGAACAGCGACAGGCAGACATTGGTGATCAGGTCGGTGGCACGGTCGTCGAAGCGCATGCCGGCAAAGGGCAGCAGGTTGCGGATGGCGATGCCGAGCATCATGCACCAGAGGAAGCCCGGGATGGTGATGGCGCCGGTTGGCATCTGCGCGGCGATCCAGCGCCCGCCGATCACCGCGGCCAGGATGCCGGCCAGTGACGCCAGCGCGCCCACGGTGGTGACGGGCGAGGCCGCCGCCGCTTCCTCCTCGGTGTCGCCGGCCTCGCGCGCGGTCGAGCGCAGCCGGTAGCGCGAGATCAGGTATTGCGCCACCGGTCCGCCGATGATGCCGCCGACGATCAGGCCGACCGTGGCCACCGTCATCGACAGGTCCATCACCGCCTGCAGGTTGTTGACCTCGGCAAAGCGCTCGGCATAGGCCGCGCCGGTGCCGTGCCCGCCCACCAGCGTGATGGAGCCGCTCACCAGGCCGAAGATCGGATGCAGGTCCAGCACCCGCGCCATGGCCACTCCCACCACGTTCTGCACCACGATATAAGGCAGCAGGATGACCAGGAAGATCACCAGCGCCTTGCCGCCGCGCCGGAGCATGCGCAGGTCGGCGCAGAGGCCGACGCCCCCGAAGAACATCAGCAGAAGCACCGGCTTCATGCCGGGATCGATCACCACGCGGAAGTTCACCGCCGCCATCGCCGTCGACGCGACGATCGCGAACAGCAGGCCGCCGGTGACGGGATCGGGAATGTTGTAGCGCGACAGCATGCCGACGCTGCGGTTGACCAGCGTACCGATCAGCAGCACCACCACGGCAGTCAGCAATGAGGCCAGCAGGTCAAGGTTCATCGGGGGCGTCCTGACGCGTAGCATGCATCACTACGGGTTGTAGACGGACGCCGGGGAGAAGGCAAGGAAAGGATGGGCGGCAGAGGGCAGCAAACCGGCAGGAGCGCGCACAGCTCAACGCGCCCGCAACGCCTCCACAATATTCATCCGCGCCGCCCGCACCGCCGGCAGGAAGCCCCCGACCAGCCCCATCGCCATCGAGAACGCCAGCGTTTGCAGCGCAATCGCCGGGGTCAGGATAAAGCGGAACGACAGGTCGGCGAAGGTCTGGAAGTTGGTGGTCGAGAACGACGCAAACTGCATCAGCGCCGCGCAGGCCAGCCCTGCGGCGCCGCCGACCAGGCCCAGCAGCGCCGCTTCGGCCAGGAACGCGGCCAGCACGCTGGCGCGCTGGAATCCGAGCGCGCGCAGCGTGCCGATCTCCGCCACGCGGTTGGCCACCGAGGCGTACATGGTGATCATGGCGCCGATCATCGCCGCGATCGAGAAGATGGTGGACAGCGTAAAGCCCAGGATATTGATAAAGCCGGACAGGGCCTTGGACTGGTCGCTGTAGAAGGCCTGCTCGCGCTTGGCCTCGTCGGCGAGGCGCGGATCGACGTCGAGATCGGCGCGAAAGCGCTCGAACAGCGCGGAATCGGCCAGCCTGACCACCATCGACGAATACGCATTGCGCCGGAACGATTGCATCAATTGGTCGACGTCGCCCCAGATCTCGGAGTCGAAGCCGCTGCCGCCGGCGTCGAAGTGGCCGACCACGGTCCAGTCGCGTTGCGCAAAGCGCAGGTGCTCGCCGATCTGCACGCCGGCAAAGCCGCCGGCGATGCTGCTGCCGACGATGATCTCGGACGAGCCCGGCCGGAACATGCGCCCGGCCACCAGCCGCACCTGCGGACGCAGGTCCATGCCCGCCGGCGAGATGCCGCGGATCACCACATTGGACGGCTGGCCGGTGCTGGCCTTGGTCAGCGAGATCAGCACCACGGCCTCGCGCGACGCCAGCGGCCGGCCGGCGCCGCTCATGGCCACGGCCGGGTGCATCTCGATGATGCTCGCCTGGTCGCGGTTGACCGCGCTCTGGATCTCGGTCTCGGCGCCCTTGCGGATCACCACCACGTTGTCGTGCTCGCCGGTGGTGACCAGGGTCTTCTTCAGCCCGGCATCGAGCATCAGCATGGTGGCGAAGACGAACACCACCAGCCCCAGGCCGGCAGCGGTCAGCGCAGTGGTCAGGCGCCGGGCCCAGAGATTGCGCGCGATGTACGAGAGCGGGATTGCCATGGCAGCCTCCGTCGCGCTAGCCGATGGCCCGCAGGCCCTCGACGATGCGCACGCGCGCCGCCTGCAGCGCCGGCACGATGCCGGCAAAGATGCCCACCGCCAGTGCGCACGCCGCCTGCAACTGCATGGTCTGCGGCGACACCGTGAACACCGGGAACACGCCGCCCACCGCCTGCTTGAAGGCAGTGGCCACCGGCGGCGTGGCCAGCATGCCGAGCGCGCCGCCGGCGACGCACAAGGCCAGCGATTCGCCGAACACCAGCAGCGCCAGGAAGCCGGGGCCGAAGCCCAGCGCCTTGAGCGTGGCGTATTCCACGGTGCGCTCGCGCGCGCTCATCGCCATGGCGTTGGCCATCACCGCCATGATGATCACGATCACCACGTAGGAGACCACGCGGATCGCCGCGATGATCTGGTTGGACATGGCGACAAAGCCCAGCTGGAAGGCCTGCTCGGTTTCGGTCAGGGTTTCGGCCAGGGAATTGCGGAACACGCCGTCGACCTGGCGCGAGATCGCGGCGGTGTTGTCGGGGTTGCCGACGCCCAATATATAGACGCCGACCTGGTCGGCCTGGCGCGGGGTGCGCTTGCGCACGGTCTCGTTCAGATATTCCCAGTGGAACACCATCTGGCGCGTGATGGTGCTCTCGTCGCGCCCGTCCATGATGCCGCGCACCACGAATTCCCAGGTGCCGGGGTAGATGGTGCCCTTGATCGGGATCACGTCGCCGACCTTGAAGCCGAACTGGTCGGCGAGCTGGCGTCCCACCAGTGCGCCCTTGCGGTCGCGCTGGTAGTCGGCGCGCTGCGCGTCCGGCACGATGAATTCGGGATAAAGGTCGAGGTAGTTGTCGGAGACCGCGAACTGCGCGAAGAAGTTCTTGGGATCGCGATAGACTCCGCCGAACCAGTTGGAGCGCGCCACCATGGTTACGCCGTCGATCCCTTTGATGCGGCTTTCGTAGCTGAGCGGCAGCGGAAACACCAGCGAGATCGCATTGCGCGTCACCAGCCGCGCGCTGGAGGCGGCCGAGGCGCCGGCATACCAGGCATCGATCACGGTCTGCAGCAGCCCGAACGCCAGCACCGCGATCACCAGCCCGAACACCGTCAGCGTGGTGCGCAGCTTGTGCCGCAGCGCATTGCGGGCGATCAGCTTGAGCGCGTACATGGTGAATGGAGGCTACGCCGGCTCGCCACGGATCAGTTCCCCCTTCTCCAGGTGCACCAGCGAGCCGGCCGCGGCGGCGGCGTGCGCGTCGTGCGTGACCATGATGATGGTCTTGCCGGCATCGGCGTTGAGCCGCTGCATCATCGCCAGGATCTCGGCCGCCGAGGTGCGGTCGAGGTCGCCGGTGGGCTCGTCGGCGACGATCAGCGCGGGGTCGGTGATCAGCGCGCGCGCGATCGCCACGCGCTGCTGCTGGCCGCCCGACAGCTCCGACGGATAGTGGCTCATGCGGTCGGCCAGGTTGACCATGTCCAGCACCAGTTCCACGCGCGCGCGCCGCTCCGCGCGCGGCAGGCGCGTCAGCATCAGCGGCAGTTCGACGTTCTCGAACGCGGTCAGCACCGGCATCAGGTTGTAGAACTGGAAGATAAAGCCGACATTGGCGGCGCGCCAGTCGGCCAGCGCCGCTTCCGGCAGTTGCGTGATGTCCAGCCCGGCGACGCGCAGCGTGCCGCGGTCGGGCCGGTCGATGCCGGCAATCAGGTTCAGCAGCGTGCTCTTGCCCGAGCCCGAGGGGCCCATCAGCGCGACGAAATCGCCTTCGCCGATCTCCAGCGAGATGTCGGTCAGCACCGGCACGGTCTGCACGCCGCGCCGGTACGACTTGGCGACGTGGTCGATCTGCACCAGCGGCGCGGCGCTCATGCGGCCCTCGCTCATGGCTTGGCCGTGGTTACGCGGCTGCCGTCGCCGATCTGGTCGCCGGGCGACAGCACCACCACGTCGCCGGGCTTGACGCCCTGCACGGCCACCAGTTCGCCCAGCTTGTCGCCGGCCTTGACCGTCATCTCGTGCGCCTTGCCGTCCCTGACCACGTAGACCACCTGGCGGCCGTCGCGCGTGGCGATTGCGGCCGGCTGCACCGCGACCACCGGCTGGCGGTCCTGCGCGGTAGCCGCGCGCGACAGGAAGGCGATCTTGGCGCTCATGTCGGGCAGCACGCGCGCATCGCGGTCGACAAAGCGCACCTTGACCAGCACCGTGGCCTTGGAGCGGTCCACCGTCGGCACGATGCGCGCGACCTGCCCGGCCAGGCGCAGGCCGGGCAGGGCGTCGAGCAGCAGCTCGCAGGGCTGGTCGACGCGGATCCGGGCGATATTGGATTCGGCGACGTCGGCTTCGACTTCCAGCGTCTCCATGTCGGCGATGGTGACGATCGCACCCTTGGTGTCGGCCGCGGCGGAGAAGGGCGTGATGTTGTCGCCCACGTTGGCATGCTTGACCAGCACCACGCCGTCGAACGGCGCGCGCACCACGGTCTGCTCGACCGCCACCTCGGCCGCGCGCGCATTGGCCTGCGCCGACACCACCGACGCGCGCGAACTGTTCACCGACGCCCGCGCCTTGTCGAAGCGCGCCACGTCGGCATCGTACTGCGTGCGCGAGATCGCGTTCGGCACGATCAGGATCCTGGAGCGGCGCAGGTTCACCTCCGCGTCCTTCAGCTCGGCCTGCTGCAGCGCCAGGTTGGCCTGCGCCACCTGCACCTGCGCCTGGGCCTGCGCGAACGACGCGGCCACGTCCTTGCTTTCCAGCCGCGCGATCACTTCGTCCTTCTTCACGCGCGAGCCTTCGAGCACGCCCAGCCATTCCAGCCGGCCCTGCGCCTTCGACGCGACCGCCGCCTTGCGCTGCGGCACGACATAGCCGGTGGCGTTCAGCAGCGTGAAGTTCTGCGTGGGGTAGGCGGAGGTAACGGTGGCGGTCTGCACCGGCCGCGGGCCGGCCAGCCGGATGGCAATGCCGGCCAGCGCCAGCAGCACCACCGCGACGACCGCGTAGCGCAACCACCGGCGCCGCGGGCGGATATGGACGCCGGCCGTGGCGGCTTGTCGGTCGATCTTTAGCCTGGACAGGTCGTGGTCAGCCACTGCGCGCTTCCTCTCGCTGGAATGGGCGGGGCTGTCAGTATAGCGGTGATAAGGTGGGAATTCGTGACCTGCGCGGCTGCCAACGACCGCTGGTTTGCTCCCTTTCCCGCTTGCGGGAAAGGAGGAGCAAACCAGCTAATGCTCGCCTTCCACCGCCAGCTTCAGCTTGCCCAGCGCAAACTCCCATTGCCGCCCGATGGCTTCCAGCGACCGGCGCGCGGCATCGAGCTGGCCGGGCTCGAACTGCCACCGGCGCTCGCGACCGGCGCGGCTGTCGTGCACCAGCCCGGCCTGCGCCAGCACCTGCAGGTGCTTGGTCACCGCCTGCCGCGTCATCGCGCTGCCCGCGGTCAGCTGCGCGATCGACATCGCGCCGCCGGCGCACAGCGCCGCCACCAGCCGCAGCCGGGTTTCGTCGCCGAGCGCGGCAAACACCGCGGCGGACTGCCGCAGTTCCGGCGCGTCCGCCAGCGCCTCAGGCGGTGCCGGCAACATGCTCGCGGATATTCTTGACCTGCTCATCCCAGCCGCCGCTGTTGATGCGGAACGCTTCCTGGCGGCGTTCGGGCGGGATCCGGTCAAAGCCGGACTCGACCACGGTCAGCATGGTCCCGCCTTCCACCTCGCGCAGCGTGAATTCCACCAGCGTGGCCGGCTCGGCCGAGTAATCGCGCCCGCGCTCCAGCGGCGCCGGATGCCAGCGCCACGACAGCAGCCGTTCCGGCTCCATGCGTTCGACGTGGACGTCGAACTTCAGGTATTCGTAACCCGGATAGGTGATGCTGCCCACCACGCGCTGGCCGGGAGCAAAGGTCGCGCCGTCGAAGCGCACGCCGAACCAGCTGCCGAAGGTATCGGCATCGGTCAGCGCGTGCCAGACGCGCGCAACCGGGGCTTCAATCAGGATGCTGCGTTCGATGCGGTCGGTGTCGGAAGGCATGGGCGGTCTCCTGGTTCAGGTGTCAACATGCAACGCGATGGTTGCATCGTAGGAGCTCCGCCCGTGAAATGCAACCAAAAGGTTGCAGTTCTGCCATTCCCTCACAGATCCAGCACCAGTCGCTGCCCCCTGCAGCGCGACACACACAGCATCATGGTCTTCTGCGCCGCCTTCTCGGCGTCGGACAGGTACTGGTCGCGATGATCTGCCTCGCCCTCGAGGATGGCGGTCTCGCACGAGCCGCAGATGCCCTCGCGGCACATGCAGTCCACCTTGATCCCGGCCTTTTCGATCGCGCGCAGCAGCGATTCGTCGGCGCCTACCTGCAGCGTCATGCCGCTCTTTTGCAGCACGGCCTCGAAGGCGCCGCCGGTGGCGTCGACTTCGTTGCGGAACTGCTCGAAGTGGATGCGCGCGGCGTCCCAGCCGGCGGCGCGCGCGGCGCTGACCACGGCATCGTTGAGCGGGGCCGGGCCGCATACGTAGACGTGGGTGCCCGCAGGCTGTGCGGCGATCAGCGCGGCGATGTCGAGCAGTGTGCCGTTGTCGCTCTCATACAGGTGCAGCTGGGCGGGCTGCAGCGTGGCCGGCAGCACGTCGAGGAAGGCGGCGGACTGGATATTGCGGAAGCAGTAATGCAGCTCGAAGGCGGCGCTGCGCGCGGCCAGCGCCTGGATATGTGTCATGAACGGCGTGATGCCGATGCCGCCGGCGATCAGCAGGTGGCGGCCGGCGCCGTGGTCCAGGCTGAACAGGTTGCCGGGCGCGCCGATATGCAGTTCGTCGCCTTCGCGCACCTGTTCGTGCATGAAACGCGAGCCGCCGCGCGAGGCTTCTTCCAGCCGCACGGCGATCTGGTAGTGGCGGGGCTCGTCCAGCGTGCTGGTCAGCGAGTAGGCGTTGCGCAGGCGGCCGCCGTCCATGTGGACGACGACATGGCTGCCGCTGTCGAAGGCGGGCAGCGCGGCGCCGTCGCAGGGTTGCAGGGTGAAGCGCTTGATGCCGGCGGCCAGCGGCTCGACGCGGCCGACGCGTACGCGGAGCGTGTCAGTCATGGCGGTACCTCGGAATTCAGGGATTGCTAGAGACGCGAGAAATGCGGGAGGGAAGGCGGACCGGCGTCGCGCCGGCCCGCCCGGGCCATCAGGTAATGACCGTCAGCCTGGCGGCAATCCACACCACCAGGGCGCCGACGACCAGCGCCACATAGGGCAGCACGCCGGCGCGCGCGTTGGGCAGTTCCATGTCGCGGCGCATCGACTCGGGGAAGCGGCCCTTGTCCTGGATGTAGTGGCGGTAGATGAACACCGGCACGATCAGCAGCGCGGCGATCAGGCCGTTGCGCAGCGTGTGTTCGCCCTGGAAGTTGGCGCCGGCGCCGACGAAGGCCAGGTCGAAGAAGCCCAGGAACGCGCCCAGCGCCAGCAGCCAGTTCTTGCACTTGTACGGCCGTGGCCAGTCCGGGCGATCCATGCGGTGGATCCACCCGGACTGCAGGTTCAGGAACACGAAGATCATGTAGCAGACGTTGCTGATCGACAGCACTGCCATGTAGTTCGACATCAGCAGCAGGAACAGGTTGAACAGCAGGTCCGTCCACATCGCGCGCGTGGGCGAGCCGTGCTCGTTCACATGCGACAGGTAGCGCGGCAGCCAGCCGTCGACCGAGGCCTGGTACAGCGTGCGCGACGAACCCATCATCGAGGTCATCACGATCAGCAGGATCGCCAGCACCAGCATCACCACGATCACGTTGAACACCACGGCGCCGCCGCCGACGAACCTGGCCATTGCCGCGCCCACGCCGGAGCCGTCGATGATCTCCGGCGCCAGCATGCCCTGCAGCCCGAGCGAGCCCTGGAAGGCGATCGGCACCGCGATGAACATGAACAGGCACAGCACGCCGGACCAGAAGATCGCCTTGAAGGTGTCCTTCTGCGGGTCCTTGAACTCGCGGGTGTAGCACACCGCGGTCTCGAAGCCGAAGGTCGACCAGCACGCCAGGAACATCGCGCCCATCGCCGTGCTGATGCCCGCGGCGTTCCAGCCGCCCAGCACCGCGGCGCCGGAGGCGTCATGCGTCAGCGGCAGCAGCGGGAAGAAGCTGGTCGAAGGCATGTCGCCGGTGAACAGCGGCACCAGCGCGATCACCACCAGCGGCGTCAGCGAGGCGATGCCGAGGATGCGCTGCGTGGTCGCGGCCGCGGAGGCGCCGCTGTGCTGCAGCTTGAAGGTGATCAGCAGGAACGCGGTGGCGAGCAGGAAGGTGGAATTCACCCGCAGCGTCAGTCCCTTGCTGACGAAGCCAAGGTCCACCAGCGTCAGCTGCCAGGTGTTGATGACGGAATCGGCCGGGAACAGCGCGCTCAGCATATAGCCGGCCGCCAGGCTGGTGCCGAGCGCGAGCATCGGCGACCACGCCACCCAGTTGCACCAGACCGAGACCGGTGCGACGAACTTGCTGTAGCGGACCCAGCCCATCGCGCCGTACACCGACGCGCCGCCCGACTTGTGCGGGTACAGGCCCGAGATCTCTGCGTAGACGAAGCACTGGGCAAAGCCCACCAGGATGGCGAGGACCCAGATCACCCAGGCCGGGTTGCCGATGGTGGCGGACACGCCGCCGATGGTGAAGAGCACGCCCGCGGGCACGCCGCTGGTAACCCAGAAGGCGTCCTTCCAGGTCAGGGTGCGCTGCAGCTCATGCGATGGGGTTTGTTGCTGGGTTTGCTGCTGCGGTTGCTGCGCGGGGGCGAGCGGCGCCTGCGCGCCGAGCGACAGCACGTCTTTCTGTGAATACACGATGTCTCCTTGCTTCCCGGTTGCCGTGTTGCCGGAGCGGGGCTCCGTCACGGTCTGCCGTCTGCGGTCTGGTGGGTACGTTGCGGTACTGCCTGCCGGGGTTACGACGGTCGGGAAGGTGTGGGGAGGATTTTGGGGGCCTTGGTCATGGTTGTCTCCTGTTGTCATCCCGGGGTTGCCAGACACCCGTTTCGCAAGGTGCGCGGCGTTCCGGTTCCTTTGATTAACTATAAGTGAAATAGATAACCCACGGTGTTTCGGTGAGTATAGGAACGGCGAGGAGCCAAGGCAACGGGAGTTTTGTATCGCCCTTGCCAGCGTCCCGGCCGCCACCTGGCTATTGCTGCACGGGCTGGCCGGGGCGCGGCGCGCCCAGGGTTTCCACCACGGCCCGCCCGCTGTGGCCCCTCCGACGGTTGCGCCACCAGCCCAGCAACGTCAGCGCCAGCCAGAAGCACTGGGTCAGGAACGACGCCAGGTTGAACGCGCCCGCCAGCGAGATCAGGATGCAGCTCGGCCCGATCACGTTGAGGACGACGGCCAGCCGGCCGGTCGGGGATTTGTGCAGGACCTGCACGGCAAAATGCGCGGCAACGTAGGCGGCAACGCCGACAAGTCCGGTTGCGTCGGTAAGACCCAGGGAGGCCATGGTGGTGTGCTTCGTAAGGCAGTGGTACAGCGGTTGATGAAGGCCGTCAGAACGTCCTGGTCAGCGAGACCAGGAACGTGCTTTTCAGCGGATTGGAAACGGACGGGTTGCCGGAGGAATCCAGCGCGCCGGTGGTGTACCTGTCGTAGACGTCGGTGCGCCCCCAGCCGCGCGTGTAGGCGCCGGTCACGGTCCAGCCGCCCTCGAAGGCCTTGGACAGCGCCACGCGCACGTCGCGGAAGTTGTAGGCGGCAAAGTTGCGCACGCGCTCCTGGCCGTAGTGCAGCAGCAGCGTGATGCCGTGGCCCAGGTCGAAGGTGCCGTTGATGTCCAGGTAGCCGGAGCCGCGGCTGTGCAGGTCGTTGCCGGACAGCAGCGAGGCGCTGTTGTAGCCGAAGTAGTCGGGGGTATACGTCAGCCAGTACTTGACGTTGAACCACTTCCACGTCAGCGACGCGACTGCCTCGCCGTAGTTGTATTTGGTCTGCGCGTATTGCAGCTTCGCGCCCGGGTAGAGGTAGTAATAAACCTGCCCGGCGTAGACGAAGTCGCCGACGCTGCCGGTATAGCCGGCGTACAGGTCCCATTCGACCGTGCCGCCCTCGATGAACTTGTCGCTGATGCTCGACATCCAGGTGCCGGCGGAAAAGCCGCTCGGGTGGCTGTAGTCGATGCCGCCCTGCACCGCGGGCTTGCCCCAGGTCTGGCGAAAGCCGCGCGACACGTACTGGGACGTCAGCGTCATGTTGGCGCTCCAGGTCGAAGTTGCCGCGGTGGTCTGCGCAGGCGGAACGGTAGCGGTGACCTGCGGCACCGGCGCGACCGCCAGCGTGGTGTCGCCGTCGGCCTGCGCCAGCGCCGGCAGCGCCTGGCACAACAGCAGGGGCAGGGCGCAGGACAGCGATGGTCTGGCGGCAAAGGATTTGCGCAGCATGGTTGTGTCTCCTCCGTGCAGCCGGTCTGGATTTATGTGTTGGGTTGCCGGCTTTGGTGGTGGTGGAGGCGCGACGCGTCCGACCGGGCGCACGCTGCCCGCCGGGACGCTGGTCCCGGCAGCACAGGTGCCGCAGTCAGGTTTTCGGGCAGTAGGCCCGCGCGCCGCGCCGCTGGGGTCAGGCAGGCATCGGCAGGGGCATGCGCGCGGCAGGCGGTTGCGCGCGCTCCGCCACCGTCTGCATGCGCGCGGGCGCGGCCTTGTAGTAAGGCGCCGTCGAACGCTGCAGTGGCGCGCGGCCACGGATCACGTCGGCGAGCTTCTCGGCCATCATGATGGTGGGCGCGTTCAGGTTGCCGGTGACGATCTTCGGCATGATCGACGCATCGACCACGCGCAGGCCCGACAGCCCGTGCACGCGGCCCTGGTGGTCGACCACCGCCATCGGGTCGGAGGCGTCGCCCATCTTGCAGGTGCAGGACGGGTGCAGCGCGGTCTCGGCATGCTCGCGCACGAAGGCGTCGATCTCGGCATCGCTCTGCACCATCATGCCGGGCTTGATCTCGCGGCCGCGGAACTGGTCCATCGCCTGCTGGCCGATGATCTCGCGCGTCAGCCGCACCGCGGCGCGGAACTCGCGCCAGTCGACGTCGTGCGCCATGTAGTTGAACAGCAAGCGCGGCTTGACGCGCGGATCGCGGCTGGCCAGCTTGACGAAGCCGGTGCTGGGCGAGCGCATCGAGCCCACGTGGCACTGGAAGCCGTGCGACTTCACCGGGTTGCTGCCGTCGTAGTTCATCGCCAGCGGGATGAAGTGGTACTGCAGGTTGGGCCAGGCAAACTCGTCGCTGCTGCGGATAAAGCCGCCCGCCTCGAAGTGGTTGGAGGCCGCCGTGCCGGTGCCGCGCAGGTACCACTCGATGCCGATCGCCGGCTTGTTCCACCACTGCAGCGCCGGGTACAGCGAGACCGGCCTGGTGCATTCGTACTGCAGGTACATCTCGAGATGGTCCTGCAGGTTCTCGCCCACGCCTTTCAGGTCGGCTACCGTGTCGATGCCGAAGGCGCGCAGTTCGTCGGCATTGCCCACCCCTGAGCGCAGCAACAGCTGCGGCGACGCGATCGCGCCGTTGCTGACGATCACCTCGCGGCGCGCGCGCGCTTCGCGCACGTGGTCGCCCTGCAGGTACGACACGCCGATGGCGCGCTGGCCGGCGAACAGGATGCGGTCGGCCAGCGCACGCGTATGCACGGTCAGGTTGGGACGTTCGCGGGCCTGGTCGAGGTAGGCCAGCGACGTGCTGCAGCGGCGCCCGCCCGCGGTGGTGGTGCGGTCCATCGGCCCGAAGCCTTCCTGCCGGAAGCCGTTGAGGTCATCGGTGCGGCCGTAGCCGGCCTGCTCGCCGGCCTTGATAAAGGCGTCGAACAGCGGGCTGATGCCGGCCTTGGGCGTGGTCACGTGCAGCGGGCCGTTGCCGCCGTGGTAGACGTTGGCGCCCTTGTCGTAGGTCTCGGCCTTGCGGAAGTAGGGCAGGCAGTCGGCGTAGCTCCAGTTCTCCAGCGACCGGGTTTCCGCCCAGCCGTCGTAGTCCATCGCATTGCCGCGGATATAGCACATGCCGTTGATCAGCGACGACCCGCCCAGGCCCTTGCCGCGCCCCTGCGTCATGCGCCGGTTGTTCATGTGCGGCTCGGGCTCGGTGACATAGGCCCAGTTGTAGGTGGTGCCCTGCAGCGGATACGCCAGCGCCGCCGGCATCTGCGTGCGCCAGTCCAGGCGCCAGTCCGGGCCGCCTGCCTCCAGCAGCAGCACCGAAACACCGGCGTCCTCGCTCAGCCGCGCCGCCAGCACGCAGCCCGCCGAGCCGGCGCCGACGATGATGTAGTCGTACTCATGGATTGCCTGCATGGTGCAATCTCCTTGTTTGCGTGACGCCGTGCGTGGCAGCCCATGGGGGCGGCGCCGCCGCGCACGCGATTGCGAAGTCGGCTGCGCTCAGGCGCCGAACCAGCCCATCGCCTTCGGGGCGAGGTTGATATAGCTGTGCTTGAGCTCGGTGTACTCGTCCAGGCCGATGCGGGCCAGCTCGCGGCCGATGCCGCTCGCCTTGTAGCCGCCCCACGGCGCTTCCGGGAAGTACGGGTGGTAGTCGTTGACCCATACCGTGCCGAAGCGCAGCGCGCGCGACATGCGGTTGGCCTTGTCCAGGTCGCGGGTCCAGACCGCGGCGGCCAGCCCATACGGCGTGTCGTTGGCGGCACGCAGCGCTTCTTCCTCGGAGCGGAAGCGCTCGGCGGTGATTACCGGCCCGAATATCTCCTCCTTCGCAATCTTCATCCCAGCCGTCACGTCGGCCAGCAGCGTCGGTTCCAGCCAGTAGCCCTGCTTGTACACGTCGCCGGCCGGCCGCTTGCCGCCGTGGACCAGGCGCGCGCCCTCGGCGATGCCGGCCTGCACCATGCCGAGGATCTTCTCGTGCTGTTGCGCCGACTGCACCGGGCCCATCTGGGTTTCGCCATGGAAGCCGTTGCCGATCACGATGCGCGGCAGGCGCTCGGCCAGCCGGCCGATGAATGCATCATAGATGCTGTCCTCGACCATCAGCCGCGAACCGGCGGAGCAGACCTGGCCGGCGTGGAAGAACGCGGCGTTGAGCGCGTAGTCGACCGCGGCATCGAGGTCGGCATCGGCAAAGACGATATTCGGGTTCTTGCCGCCCAGCTCCAGGCCGATGCGCTTGAAGTTGCCGGTGGCGGCCTTCATGATGCTTTCGCCGGCAAAGGCGCCGCCGGTGAAGGAGACCAGGTCCACGTCGAGGCTTTCGGCGAGTTCCGCGCCCACTTCGGCGCCCCCGGTCACCAGGTTGAACACGCCCGGCGGCAGGTCCAGCTCGGCGATCAGCTGCGTGAAGTGGTGCGTGGTCAGCGGCGTCAGGTTGCTGGGCTTGATCACCACGGTGTTGCCGGCGCCCAGCGCGGGCGCGATCTTCCATGCGGCCTGCAGCAGCGGGTAGTTCCACGGCGTGATCAGGCCGCACACGCCGACCGGCTCGCGCAGCGTGCGGCTGATCACGTGGTGCGGCGCTTCGTTGACGGCGCCCGATTCCGATGCCACCAGTCCGGCAAAGTAGCGGAAGGTGGCGGCGATATCGCCCATGTCGGTGCGGCTCTCGGTCAGGGTCTTGCCGGTGTTGAGCGATTCGAGATGGGCGAGCTTTTCGGCATCGCGGTCGATCAGATCGGCAATCTTGTTCAGCAGTTTGGCGCGGTCACGGATCGTGGTCTGGCGCCACGGGCCGTCAAAGGCCTTGCGCGCGGCCGCGATCGCCAGGCGCGCGTCGGCGCGGGTGGCTTCGGCGGCCTGGGCGATCACCGATTCGTCGGCCGGGCAGACGATGGCGCGCGTGCCTCGGTCGATGGGCGACTGCCACTGGCCGTCGATGTAGAGCTGGGTCTGGATCATTGCTGCGGTTCCTCGTTGTCTTGTTGTTTCAGGCGGCCAGGGCGTCGAGCACCATCTGCTGGAAGTGCTGCACGCCGTGCTCGCCGATGGCGGAGGTCTTGTCGTCGGTGACTAGCAGCGGGCCCTGCCCGTTGCGGTAGCCGCGCGACTTCAGGCCGCGCTGCACGGATTCGACGATGCTCAGGTCTTCGGGCTTGAGCACGTTCTTGTAGTACTCGATCAGCTGTTCCTGCTCGGCCGTGGGCGTGCCGTCGCGGAAGTAGAACTCGAAGTGCTGGATGGTGGTGTCGGCGTCCACCGGGAACATGTAGAACACGCCGTAGTTGCCGTCGCCCGGCAGCACGTTCAGCGTGACGTTGGGCCACAGCCAGTACGCGGCGAAGTCGGTGTTGGGGGCGTCGCTGTCATAGGTAAAGGCATCGCTGCCCGAGCGGGTCTGGCCGACCTGGCTGGTGTAGAGGCCGCGCACTTCGTGCTTGTAGGTCTCCATCCTGATCGACTCCACCAGCGCCGGGTGCGCGGTCTGGCAGTGCAGGCATTCCAGGTAGTTGTCGACCACCACCTTCCAGTTGGCCTTCATCTCGTAGCTGAGCTTGTGCGCCGGCACCAGCTGGTCGACGTCCGGGCAGCGCGCGCGGATCTCGTCGTTCAGCCCGGTGGCCAGTTCGGCCAGCGGCTTCGCGTCCATGTCCAGGTTGACGAACACCAGGCCGCAGAACTCTTCCACGCGCACCGGCGTCAGGCCGGCGTTGTCCTTGCAGAAGCCCGGCACGTTTTCGGCGTTGCGCACATGGATCAGCTTGCCGTCCAGGCCGAACGACCAGGCGTGGTACGGGCAGGTGATCACGTTTTTCGCCTTGCCGGCGCCGTCGGCGAACAGTTCGTGCGCGCGGTGCGGGCAGACGTTGTAGAACGCGCGCAGCACGCCGTCGCGGCCGCGCACCACGAAGATGTTCTCGCCTGCCACCTGGGCGGTGGCGTACTGGTTGTTCTCGGCCACCTGGCTCTTGTGCATCACGCACACCCAGCTGCGCGCGAAGATGGTCTTCTTCTCATGCTCGAAGACTTCCTGCGAGGTGTAGTAGTGGGCCGGCAGCGTGTAGGCGAGCGACGGCGTGGTGCAGACGGGTGCGGCGGTCTCTTGCATTGGGGTGTCTCCTCGTTAGTCTTGGTGCTTTATCGATTTACCAATAGTAAATTAAATCACCATTGGTGATGTGAGAAGAAGTCTAGTGAGGCGAGCCGGGTTGTTGCAATTCAAAAAAGCGATGAAATCCCTCCTGCGAATTGAGGTTGGCTATTGATTCGCGCGAAATCCGGGGATGGTGTAAGGTTCGAGTTACTCAATTCACCATCGGTTGAAAAAAAGCGGAGGAGCGCCCATGACCGAAGACACTTTTGCCACGCGCCTGAAGGGGGTGCTGGAAGGCAAAAGGATCATGCTCAAGCAGGTGGCCGAGGCCCTGTCGGTATCGCCGTCGGCCGTGCACAAGTGGACGCGCGGCGGCGAGATCGAATACGAGCGCCTGCTGGCGCTGGCCCGCTTCCTGGGCGTCAACTGGCTGTGGCTGCGCTACGGCGAGCAGGCCATCGCCGACCTCGAGGCCAGCACCGCGTCCGACCCGCATATCAAGGAGCTGCGGCAGAAGCATCTCGCCGAGATCATGGAGAGCGAGGCGCGGATGAAGTTTGCGCAGGAGGTCTCGGGCATCGTCACCTGGGAATGGAATGTGCTGACCGATGGCCTGACCTATTCGTCCAACGACGTCTCGCTGTTCGGCCGCCATATCCGCAACATGGACGACTTCTGGGCCTGCGTGCATCCCGGCGACGTGGCGCGGCTGAAGGAGGTGCTGGCGCGCACGCTGGGCGCGCAGGAGATGCACGAGTGGGAATTCCGCGTGGTGCATCAGGACAACACGCGCTGGATCTCGTCCCGGGCCACGCTGGTGCGCGATTTCGACCAGCGCCCGGTCAAGATGATCGGCGTCAGCCTCGACATCACCGAGCGCCGCCGCGCCGAGGCCGCGCTGCGCCAGAGCGAGGCGCTGCTGGCCAAGGCGCAACAGATCGCCCACCTGGGCGGCTGGTACTGGAACATCCAGACCGACGACTGCGCCTGGACCGACGAGGCCTACCGCATCTTCGGCTGGGCCCCGCAAGCGTTCAAGGTGACCATGGAGCGCTACCTGGCGTCGATCGTCGAGGCCGACCGCCCGCGCGTGCAGGCCGCGATCCGCGCCGCCATCGTCGACATGGCGCCGTATCGCGTCGACTACCGCATCCAGCTGCCGGACGGCAGCCATCGCGACATCCATGAGGAAGGCGAGGTCACGCTGGACGAGCACGGCAACGCGCTGACAATGGTGGGGGCGTCGCAGGACGTTACGCCCGGATAGGGCTGGTAGCGCAGGCTGGCCGGGCAGCGGCCGGGTCATTGAAGGGCGGCGTTGCCGCCCTTTTTTCGTTGGAGCGGGACGTTGCCGTCACGTGGCTACGTCGAAATATCGTTTGTTTCAGTGTAAACCATGCTGGAACGTTTGTTTCACTGCCGATTATGATGGCATCTCCTGGCGCCGGCACCCGCGCGCCTGTCCACGGAGGAGAAAACCATCATGTCCCTGGCCAAGCCAGCCATGCCCCAGGCGCCCGCCCACGCCGGCGCGCTGCCGGATGCCGCCGATACCGCGTTCGCCAAGGTCACGCGCCGCATCGTGCCGTTTATCGTGCTGTGCTACTTCTTCAGCTATCTCGACCGGGTCAACGTCGGTTTCGCCAAGCTGCAGATGCAGCAGGCGCTCGGGCTCAGCGACGTGGTCTACGGCTTCGGCGCCGGCATCTTCTTCTGGGCCTACATGCTGTGCCAGGTGCCGTGCAGCCTGCTGATCTACCGCTTCGGCATGCGCCGCTGCATGGCGGCCATCATGATCCTGTGGGGGCTGGTCTCGGCCGCCACCATGTTCGTGACCACGCCGGTGGAGTTCTACGCCGCGCGCTTCCTGCTGGGCGTGACCGAGGCCGGCTTCTTCCCGGCCGCGGTGATGTACCTGAACAAGTGGTACCCGGCCGACCGCCAGTCGCGCATCATGTCGATCCTGTTCCTGGCGATGCCGCTGGGCATGGTGCTGGGCGGGCCGATATCCGGCGCGCTGATGTCGGCCACGCACGACCTGCACGGGCTCGACGGCTGGCAATGGATGTTCCTGATCGAGGCGCTGCCGGCCATCCTGCTGGGCCTGCTGCTGTTGCGCATGCTGCCGGAAGCGCCGGAGAGCGCGCCCTGGCTGACGCCGGCCGAAGCCGCCACCATCACCCGCACGCTCGGCACCGAGAACGCGAAGAAGAACACGCGCTTCAGCGCCGCGCTGAAGTCGCCGATCCTGTGGGTACTGATGGCGATCTGCCTGCTCTTCAATATCGGCAACTACGGGCTGGTGTTCTGGCTGCCCACCATCATCCAGTCGACCGGGATGTCGTCGCCGCTGGAGATCGCCATGCTGACCGCGATTCCGTATGCCGTGGCGTGCGTGGCGATGAACCTCAATGCCGCGCACGCCGAGCGCACCGGCGAGCGCCGCCTGCACGCCGCGCTGCCGCTGCTGGTGGCAGCGGTGGGGATGTGGGCCAGCACGCTGTTCCCGCACAACACGGTGCTGGCGATGGTGTTCCTGACCATCGGCATTTCGGGTCTGATGTCCACGCTGTCGATGTTCTGGGGCCTGCCGGGCCGCGTGCTGGCCGGCACCGCCGCGGCTGGCGGCATCGCCATGATCAACAGCGCAGCCAGCCTGGCCGGCCTGATCGGTCCGGTGCTGATGGGCGGCATCAAGCAGAGCACCGGCAGCATCTCGCTGGGCGTGCTGGCGCTGGCCGGGCTGATGCTTGCCGCGGCGGTGCTGCTGCTGGCGATCCCGCGCCAGCTGATGCAATCGCGGAGCTGAACCATGGTGCAAGGTCATGGCGATGATCCGGCCCGCCTGGTAGCGCAAGCCGCGGCACCTCTGCAATTACCGGTTGCGCCGCACGATTGCGAGCAGGCCGCCGCGCTGCTGGCTGGCATGGCGGCGATGGTGGCGCGCTTGCGGCAGACGCTGGCGCAGGAGGAGGCGCAGCATGACCGCTGACACCTTGACCGCTGCCGCCATGGCGGCGCAAGTGCGCAGCGGCGCGCGCACCGCCGTCGAACTGGTGCGCGACGCCTTGCGGCGCGCCGAAGCGGCGGCGCCGCTCAATGCCTGCTCGGCGCTGCTGGCGCACCGCGCGCTGGCGCAGGCGGCGGCGCTGGACCGCCGGCGCGCCCACGGCCTGCCGCTGCCAGCGCTGGCCGGCGTGCCGTTCGTGGTGAAGAACCTGCTGGACGTGCGCGGCCACGCCACCCTGGCCGGTGCCGCGCCACGCGCGCAGCAGCCGCCGGCCAAGCGCGAAGCGGATGCGGTCGAGGCGCTGGTGGCCGCGGGCGCGGTGCCGGTCGCGCTGGCGGCCATGGACGAATACGCGTGCGGCGCCACCGGCGAGAACGTGATCGGCGGCCCCGTGCGCAACCCGCTCGACCGGTCGCGCATCACCGGCGGTTCGTCGGCGGGCACGGCGGCGCTGGTGGCGGCCGGGGTGGTGCCGTTCGGGCTGGGCTCGGACACCAATGGCTCGATCCGTGCACCGGCCGCGTTCTGCGGCATCTGGGGGCTGCGCCCGACTACTGGCCGGCTATCGCTGCGGGGATGCGTGCCGTATGCGCAAAGCCTGGATACGGTCGGGCCAATGGCGGGTAGTGCCGGCGATCTTGCGCTGGCCTACGCGGCGATGCTCGGCATGGATGCGCCAGTCAATGCGCAAGATCGCGGCGTCGCGACACTGCGCGTGGGCGTGCTCGGCCGAGGCTTTGCCGATTTTGCCGAGCCCGCGGTGCAGGCGGCCGTGCTGCGCGCGGCATCGGCCTTCGGCACGGTGCGCACCATCGACCTGCCCGACGCGGATGCCGCGCGCGATGCGGCATCGGTGATCTCCGCCTATGAAGTCGGACGCAACCACGAGGCCATGGATTTCTCCGCGCGCCATGGCGGCTACAGCGCCTTCGTGCGCCAGCGCATCCTGGCCGGGCTGGCCATGCCGCGGGACTGGTATGACGTCGCGTGCCAGTACCAGTCGGCGTGGCGGCAGCGGCTGCTGGCGCTGTTCGATGAGGTCGACTTGCTGCTGGCGCCTTCGACTCCCTATGCCGCAACGCCGATCGGCGCCGAGACCGTCGAAGGTGCCGGCCGCGTCTACCGGCCGCGCGCCGATGCCGGCCACATGACGCGGCCGTTGTCGCTGGCGGGCCTGCCGGTGGTGGCCGCGCCTTGCGTGGGCGAAGGCTTGCCGGTGGGCATCCAGATCGTGGCACCGCCGTGGCGGGAAAACCTGGCGCTGGCGGCAGGGCGTTTTCTCGAGGCACAACGCCTGTGCAGCCGCGCATTGCCATGATCCACGTAACGATTGTTTCATTGAAAAGAACTGGCGTAGAGAAAGCGTTTTGGTTGTGAGTGCGCTCCAAACTGTTTCGTTTTTCCGATGATGGAAACATTTGTTGTATGGGCTGTGGATGTGCCCCTATACTGCAAACGCCTGACCGGGCCAGCTACTGAACGGGATATCGAGATGCAAAAGCAAAGGCAGCAACAAAAACGGCGGTCGCTGGCCACCCTGTTGTGGCTCGGCGCCACCGTCCTGGCTGGGCCGGCGGTGGCGGACAGCTATCCGTCGCGTCCGATCCGCCTGGTGGTGCCGTCGGCGGCCGGCGGCAGCCCTGACGTGCTGATGCGCACGCTGGGCGCGGAAGCCGCCAGGTCGCTGGGCCAGTCCTTCGTGATCGACAACAAGCCCGGCGCTTCGGGCGTGATCGGCATCTCGGAGCTGGAGCGCGCCGCGCCCGACGGCTACACGCTCGGCTACGCCAACAACGTCACGCTGTCGATCAACAAGAGCACCTTCCGCAAGCTGCCGTACCGGCCCGATGCCTTCGTGCCGGTGGTGCTGCTGTTCAAGGTGCCGAACGTGATCGCGGTCCGGCCGGACATGCCGGTGAAGACCTTTGCCGAGCTGGTGGCCCATATCAAGGCCAACCCGGACAAGATCACCTACGCCTCGCCCGGGCAAGGCACCTCCGGCCACCTCACCGGGCAGCTGCTGGCCGACAAGGCGGGCCTCGCATGGACCCATGTCGGCTACAAGGGCAGTCCGCAGGCTGCAACCGATGTGGTGGGCGGCCAGGTCAACGTGCTGATCGACAACATGCCCACCATCCTGCCGCTGATCAAGGCCGGCAAGCTCAAGCCGCTTGCCGTGACCAGCCTGGCACGCTCGCCGCTGCTGCCGGCGCTGCCGACCATCGCGGAATCCGGCGTGTCTGGCTTCGAGGGCGTCGCGTGGGGCGGCCTGGTAGCGCCGCAGGGCACCCCCGCCGACGTGGTGGCCAGGCTCAACGGCGCCTTCAACCGCGCGCTGGCGGAGCCGGCCATCCGCGAGAAATTCGCCGCGCTGGGCGCCGAGCCGGTCGGCGGCACGCCGCAGGCGCTGGCCGGCTATGCCGCGCGGGAAACCGACAAATGGGCGGCCGTGGTCAGGCAGGCCGGCATCGCGCCGCAGTAAGGCCCGCCGACAAGACAAGGACTGACAATGGCAACGCAATCCCCGGCGCCCCGACGCGCCGACCTGCTCTTTCGCAACGCCACGGTGGTGGACGGCACCGGCGCAGCCCGCCGCAGCGCCGATGTCGCGGTCACGGGTGACCGCATCGTTGCTGTAGGCGACTGCGCCGGCATCGCCGCGGACCACACCGTGGACTGCAGCGGCCGCGTGCTGGCGCCGGGCTTTATCGACGCGCATACGCATGACGATGGCTACCTGCTGGTGCACCGGGACATGACGCCCAAGGTGTCGCAGGGCATCACCACGGTGGTGACCGGCAACTGCGGCATCAGCGTGGCGCCGCTGCTCAGCGGCGCGCCGCCGCAGCCGCTGGACCTGCTGGGCCCGGCCGCGCTGTTCCGCTTCGATACTTTCGCGCAGTGGCTCGACGCGCTGCGCGCGGCCCCCGCCAATGTCAACGTGGTGCCACTGCTGGGGCATTCCACGCTGCGCGTGCGCGCAATGCCGGAACTGGACCGTCCCGCCAATGATGCGGAGATCGCCGCGATGCGCGCGGAGGTCAGGCTGGCGATGGAGGCGGGTGCCTTCGGGGTGTCGACCGGCACCTTCTATCCGCCGGCAGCCGCCGCCACTGAAGCGGAAATCATCGCCGTATGCGACCCGGTCCGGACCCATGGCGGACTCTACTCCACCCATCTGCGCGACGAGACCGATGCCATCGTGCCGTCGATCGAGGAGGCACTGCGCATCGGCCGCGCGCTGGACTGCCCGGTGGTGTTCTCGCACCACAAGGTGGCGGGCAAGCGCAACCATGGCCGCTCGGCCGAAACGCTGGGCCTGCTGGCCGAGGCCGCGCGCCTGCAGCCGTTGTGCCTGGACTGCCATCCGTATCCCGCCACCTCGACCATGCTGCGGCTGGACCGCGTGCGCCAGTCCACGCGCACGCTGATCACGTGGTCCACCGGCTATCCGGCGGCGGGTGGCCGCGATTTCCATGAACTCATGCAGGAACTCGGGCTGGATGAGGAAGCGCTGCTTGCCAGGCTGCGTCCCGCGGCGGCGATCTACTTCATCATGGACGAGCGCGACGTCGCGCGCATCGCGCAGTTCCCGCTGACCATGTTCGGCTCCGACGGCCTGCCGTTCGACCCACGCCCGCATCCTCGCCAGTGGGGCACGTTCCCACGCATCCTCGCGCGCATGGTGCGCGAAGAGCAGCTGCTGACGCTCGAGGCCGCGATCCACAAGATGTCCGGGCTGGCCGCGCAGCAATACGGCCTGCAAGACCGCGGCCGGATCGCGCCGGGCGCGTTCGCCGACCTGGTGCTGTTCGATGCGCAGCGCGTGCAGGACCGCGCCACCTTTGAAGACCCGCTGCAGCTCAGCACCGGCATCGACGGCGTCTGGGTCAACGGCGCGCAAGTCTGGCAACCATCCGCGCAGGCCGGGGACGCCGCCGGCAGCGCGCTGCCCGCATTTTCCGGCCGCGTGCTGCGCCGCGTTGCCACCGACCACACTGTCACTACCACACCATCATGACCCACGTATTCCATCGCAATCCACGCCAGCAGCTGCCCGTTGCCGTGGCCGGGCAGGGCATCGAACTGATCGACAGCACCGGCCGGCGCTACCTGGACGCCTCCGGCGGCGCCGCCGTGTCGTGCCTCGGGCACGGCCATCCGCGCGTGATCGAGGCGATCAAGGCGCAGCTCGACACCATCGCCTATGCGCACACTTCGTTCTTCACCACCGAGGTGTCGGAGACGCTGGCCCAGACCCTGGCGCAGGCCGCGCCGGGCGATCTCGATCATGTCTATTTCGTCTCGGGTGGCTCCGAGGCGGTGGAATCGGCGCTGAAGCTGGCGCGCCAGTACTTTGTCGAGGTGGGGCAGCCCGCGCGCCGCCACTTCATCGCGCGCCGCCAGAGCTATCACGGCAATACGCTCGGCGCGCTCGCGATCGGCGGCAATGCCTGGCGGCGCGAGCCGTTCCTGCCGCTGCTGGTGCCGGCGCACCACGTGTCGCCTTGCTATGCCTACCGCGACCGGCAGGCGGGCGAGACCGATGCGCAATACGCGCAGCGCCTTGCCGACGAACTGGAGGCGAAGATCGTGGACCTCGGTCCCGAAAGCGTCGCTGCGTTCGTCGCCGAAACCGTGGTGGGCGCCACCGCCGGCGCGGTGCCGCCGGTGGGCGACTACCTGAAGCGCATCCGCGCCGTGTGCGACAAGTACGGCGTGCTGCTGATCCTCGATGAAGTGATGTCAGGCATGGGCCGCACTGGCTACCTGTTCGCGTGCGAAGAGGACGGCGTGGTGCCTGATATCGTCACCATCGCCAAGGGCCTGGGCGCCGGCTACCAGCCCATCGGCGCGATGCTGTCGACGCGCCGGATCTATGACGCCATCGTCGGCGGCAGCGGCTTCTTCCAGCACGGCCACACTTATATCGGGCATGCCACGGCTTGCGCCGCGGCCCTGGCTGTACAGCGCACCATCGCCGAAGACAAGCTGCTGGCCAACGTGCTGGCCCGCGGCGAGCAACTGCGCACCCGGCTGCGCGAGGCGCTGGGCGACCACCCCAACCTGGGCGATGTGCGCGGGCGCGGCCTGTTCGTCGGCGTGGAATTCGTCGCGGATCGCGACAGCAAGGCCACGCTCGATCCCGCGCTGAAGACGCACGCGCGGCTGAAGTCCGCGGCGATGCAGAACGGGCTGCTGGTTTATCCGATGGGCGGCACGGTGGATGGTGTGCATGGCGACCACGTGCTGTTCGCACCGCCATTTATTTGCACGCCGCGGGATATCGACAATATCGTCGACCGCTTTGTGGCGGCGGTGGAGGCGGT
This sequence comes from Cupriavidus sp. WGlv3, assembly GCF_023952475.1. Classification (GTDB taxonomy): domain Bacteria; phylum Pseudomonadota; class Gammaproteobacteria; order Burkholderiales; family Burkholderiaceae; genus Cupriavidus; species Cupriavidus phytorum. Next base: position 231,733 of record NZ_JALHRX010000002.1, on the reverse strand, counting down.
GCTACCAGTGAGCGTTACGGCTTGATTCACTGAAAGGCACCAGCTTGCTGGTGGTTTGCTCCCCTCTCCCGCAAGCGGGAGAGGGGAGCAAACAATCCGTCGTGATACGCAGAAAATTCGTCACCCCTCTTCGACGGATCATGCAGTAAGCGTAGAAATTTCCGCATCGCGCAATCCAGATGGCTCGATATAAGCGAAGCATCATCACCACTTCGCTTAGCCATCATGATGAAAGGCATTATCTGCCGCGGGGACAAAACCGATCACGGCGGCACCGTGATCGAGGGCTTTGCCAACCAGAGTGCCCACGGCCGGCCATGGGCCGGTCTCGGGCACCTGGTGGTCTGTCCGCGATGCAAGGGCACGTTCCCGATCATCGAAGGCCACGCGCAGGTGACAGTGGACGGCACGCCCGTTGCAATGCACGGCATGCGCACGGCTTGCGGCGCGGTATTGCTAGCATCCTCGGCGCTGACCGTTGCAGAGCATCCCCTGCCGGGCGCGCCGCTCACCGCGTACATGACGCATTCGGCGGCGTCCGCGACCACGCTGACCAGCGAGGCCCATAACGATCTCTTCGTGCTGCGCGACCGAGCGACGGGCGAGCCGATGCCGCATGTGGACTATGCCATTCGACGCGCCAGTGGCGAGATCGAGTATGGCCGCACCAACGCGCATGGCCAGACACATATGCTGAGCACCGTTGTGCAAGCGGAGGGGGTAGAAGTCTATGCCGAGGGGCTGCGCTGATGGCGACCGTTCAGCACCCCAACGGCAAGACGCTTACGCTCGTCGCGCAGCGCCGTACCACGCCGCTGCCGGCGGATGCACCGAAGGCGGTGTATCTCGAGCGTGAATTCATCGAGGTACTCGTGTTCGATAGTGTCCTGCGCGACCCGGCTGCCGTCATGGGGCACGCGGCGATCGAAGTGCGTGGCTTCACCTACAACCGTCAGCTGAACGGGTATTACCGCGAGCCGTCCTTGTTGTACCTGTATGAGCAGGTAGGGACGCGCGACATTATCGGCTTGCGCCTTTGGGTGACGCCAATGGAAGCGGACCGGCTGCAAACCGAACTTGAGCGACGCGTAAAGGAAGGCAAGAGGTATAGCCTGCTTTCCAACTCATGTTCGACGAACACAGCCCAAGCTCTGGAGCATATCGGCATCCTGGCACATGATCCTCGCAACTTGCAGACTCCCGTGACGCCCGCCGAGCTATTGTCGGTAGTCAGCAAATCCAATCGCCTCGTAGAAACGCGGAAGTACCCAAAGGGATGGAAGCATGGCGAATCAGCGAACTGGTAAGCCATGAAAAAGTTCCTTATCGTCCTGACGTCGCTTGTCGTTCTGTCGGCAGCCTATGTCTGGTTTTCCGGAATCCGCATCAGCTTTACGCCGAGCTACACCATTACCGCGGTCAAGCTTTACGCTACCGAGGCCGATGCCAACGCTCGCACTGACAACTACCGGCTACTGCCTATTCATGCCAAGTGCTATCTGACCAAGATTGGTAGCAAATACAACGCCGTGCGAATACGCTGCGATGATCCTGCCGTTGAAGGCTGGGTCCGGCAATTCAATTTGTTTGAGCCCCCGCTATAGGGCACGCGCCAGCCCTCAACCCTACAGCCGGAACTCCCCCACCACCTGCTGCAACTCCGTCGCCCGCCCCGCCAGCGCCTGCGATGCGCTGGCGGCCTGCTCCACCAGCGCCGCGTTCTGCTGTGTGACGGTGTCCATCTGCGCCACGGCTTCGTTGACCTGGGCGATGCCGGCGCTTTGCTGTTCCGACGCCGCGGTGATCTCGCCCAGCAGGCCGGTGACGCTGGCCACCGCCTGGACGATTTCCTGCATGGTTGCGCCGGCCTGGCCGACCAGGGCCGAGCCGCTGTCGACCTGCTGCACCGAATTGTCGATCAGCTGCTTGATCTCGCGCGCCGCGGCGGCGCTGCGCTGGGCCAGCGTGCGCACCTCGCCCGCGACCACGGCGAAGCCGCGGCCCTGTTCGCCCGCGCGGGCCGCTTCGACCGCGGCGTTCAGCGCCAGGATATTGGTCTGGAAGGCGATGCCTTCGATCACCTCGATGATGTCGGTGACCTTGCGCGAGCTGGCGCTGATCGCCGACATGGTCTGCACCACGTTGCCGACCACTTCGCCGCCGCGCGCAGCGATGCCCGAGGCGCTGGCGGCCATGCCGTTGGCGGCGCGCGCGCGTTCGGTGTTCTGCTGCACCATCGCGGTCAGCTCGCCCATGCTCGATGCCGTTTGCTGCAGCGCCGCGGCCTGTTCTTCGGTGCGCTGCGACAGGTCGGTATTGCCGGCGGCGATCTGGTGCGAAGCGTCGGTAATGGAGTCGGTGGCGGTGCGGATGCGCGTCACCAGGTCCGTCAGCATGTCTTCCATCTCGCCCAGCCCACCGAGCAGCCGGCCGAACTCGCCGCCGCGGTCGGTATCGAACTCCTGGCTGAGGTCGCCCGCGGCCACGGTTTCGGCGATGTGGACGGCTTCGGACAGCGGCGCCTCGATGCTGCGCGACAGGCCCCAGACCGCGCCTACCGCCAGGCATAGCCCTGCGGCGGCCAGCGCCATCAGCAGGCGCCGCGCATCGGCGGCGTCCTGCATGCGCGGCACGGCCACCGCGGTCCCGATCGCCATCAGCGACCACATGGCGCCAAAAGCCGCGCCCAGGCGTATGCGAATGCCAAGGTTCTGCATCTCCGTCTCCCGTTTCCGTCCCAATGCGACCCCATTGCTTAACGGCCGGGATGGGCGAGGGCTTTAGCTTCTGGCGAGCGGCGCCGCTTACATTTGCAATTGAGTTGCGTTATGATGGCGCCCGTCGAAACCGCCAGCGCCACCTTCAATGCGTCTGCATGCGAACCTCGTGCGTCTCGCCTGGGCCGTGCTCCTGCTCGTTCTCGTGCAGGCGTGGGCCGCGGTGACGCACGTGCATGCGGTGCCGGAAGCGCGGCCGCTCGCATCGAACGCGGCCGCGGCCGTGGCTTCGGACCCGTACGACGCCGGCGGGGCCACCGGCTCCGAGCGTACGCCCGCCGACGACGAGACCGAGTGCGATTGCCTGTGGTGTTCGCCCCGGCTGCACCTGTTCCTGTGCATCGCGTTCGCGGCCCAGTTGCTGGGCGTGATCCGGCGCTTGCTGTCGCGCAGCCAGCCGGTCGATGTCGCCGCGCCGCCATGGCGTACCCGCTTCCTTTCTCCCCCTGCCTTGCGCGCGCCTCCAGCGCTGCTCCGCGCCGCCGGCTGATCGCCGCGGCGCCACCTTCCGCTTACATCTGATTCCGCGCCCGCCAGGTCAGGCGGGCGGCTTGCTCACGTCTGGATTTGGTACGGCCCGCCGGTGCCCACAGCGGTTGCCGGTCGCGCCGCCGCAAGGGTTCATGAACAACAAAGAAAACACGGGTACCGCGCGCGCCCTTGCTTGCGCGCTGTTGCCGCTGGCGGCGGGCGTCGTCAGTCCGGCCGTCTCGGCCGACGCCGGTCATGCGACGCTGCCGGAAGTCAGCGTGGTGGCTTCGCAGGACGAGCGGCCGCACGACCAGCGCAACGTCGTCACCACCGACAGCGCGGGCCTGCCGGCAGCGGTGTCGGTAGTCACGGCCGACGAACTCGCCACCATCAATATCGGCCGGGACATCTCCAACATGTTCCGCCGCGTGCCCGGCGTGGTCGCCAACAACATCGACCAGGGCGATACCGGCAACGGCTTCCGCATGCGCGGCTTCGCCACCCAGGGCACGCACGGTGCCGACACCGCGGTCTATGTCGACGGGGTGCCGCAGAACATGCCGTCCAGCCAGGCGGGGGCAGGCCACGGTCCGGCCTTCCTGGAATGGCTGACGCCGGACATGATCGGGCAGATCGATGTCATCAAGGGGCCGGTGTCGGCGCTGTACGGCGACCAGAACCGCGCCGGCGCGGTGCCGATCCAGACCCCGTCCGGCGAGGTGCCGTCCAGCTTCGGCATCGGGCTGGACCGCTACGACGGCAAGCGCGCCACCCTGGTGCTGTCGGGCCGCCATGCGCTGCGGCCGGAGGCGGAACCGATCCAGTCGCTGTTCGTCGCGGACCTGTACCGCACCCACAGCTACCGCTACGATGGCAGCACCGAGCGCGACAACCTGTTCTGGAAGCTGTCGACCCGGATCGGCGAAGGTCTCTACAGCCTGCGCCTGAATCACTATCGCGCCGAATCGACCGCGGCCGGCTACCTGCTGCTGAGCGACCTGCAGTCGGGCAAGGTGGACCCGCGCTCGACCCAGTACGGCCTGCCTGGCTTCGGCAGCGGCACGCGCTCGATGTTCGCGCTCAACCGCGCGCCCGCGCACGGCGAGGAAGGCTGGTACGCGACGCTGTACGGCGAAGCCTTCGAGCGCGAGCGCGGTATCGCCACCAGCAGCGTGCAGCATACCGTCGGCTCCGACGACCGCAACATCTTCGGCGGCAGGCTGGCGGGCAACGTTACCTTCGGCGACCGTGCCGCGCTGATGGCCGGCCTGGAAGTGCGCCGCGACCACGGCGATGCGCAGCGCCAGATCTGGCTGCGCGGCGTGCCTACCGCCAACTATGTCAACGCGCAGCGGCTGACCCTGCTGACCTACGGGCTCTTCGTGCAGGGGCAGTTCAAGCCGGTCGATTCGGTCAAGCTGAGTGCCGGCCTGCGGCGCGACTGGTTCGACTACGACATCGTCAACCGCAAGCTGCCGGCAGCAAGCACGGACTATTTCAAGGGGGTGACCACGCCGAAGTTCGGCGCGGCCTGGGCCGTGCTGCCCGGGTTAGACCTGTTCGCCAATGTCGCCCAGGGCTTCCGTTCGCCGGCCGCCGAGCAGATCAGCAGCAGCGGCGCGCCCGGGCCGCTGGGCGCGCCCGGCGGGACGGTCTACGACGTATCGCCGTCGAAGGTGAAGTCCTACGACGTGGGCTTCACCGCGACCCCGGCCCGCAACCTGACGGTCACCGCGGCGGCCTATTACACCCTCAACGAGGACGAGATCGTCGGGCAGGCGGACGGGTCGTTCCGCTCGGTGGGCGACACCACCCGCAAGGGCTATGAGATCGAGGCGCGCTGGCGGCCAGTGCGTCCGGTTTCGCTCTATGCCAGCTACGGCCACATCATCCAGGCCGAAGCCAACAACCCGCTGCCCAACACCGGCGCCAGGCTGTCGGTCCCGCGCCACCAGCTCAAGGTCGGCGCGGAGTACCGGCAGCGGCTGCAGGGCGTGCAGCTGACCGTCAATGCCGACGCCTACCTGACCACCGGCATCCCGTACTACATGGGAACGCCGCAGACGCAGCTGCGCTTCATGCCGGCCTACACGCGCTTCGACCTGCGCGGGGTGCTGGACTGGAAGCAATACCAGCTGTCGCTGTTTGCGGTGCTGCAGCCGCACCGGTTCTCGACCGAGGCCGCCTATGGCTCGGCGGCCGGGTTGCTGGTGTCGCCGCAGCCGAAATGGCAGTTCGGCATGGCGGCACGCTACTTCTTCTGACTGCCTGACGGAGATACCCGATGCTTGAAATCCGTGACCTGGTGGTCCTGCGCGACGGCCGTCGCGTGGTCGACGGCCTGCGGCTCTGCGTGCCCGCGGGCTGTGTCTATGCCCTGCTGGGCGGCAACGGCGCGGGCAAGACCACCACCATCGACGCGATCCTGGGCTTTGTCCCGGCGGCCGGCGGCATGGTGCGCGTGGACGGGCTGTCGCCGGCAGACGATGCGGTGGCGGTCAGGCGGCGCGTGGCGTACCTGCCCGAGAATGTCGCGCTGTATCCCTACCTGTCCGGCGTGGAAAACCTGGACTACTTCTGCACGATGGCGGGGATTGCGCTGTCGCGCGCCGACGCCGCCGCGCTGCTGGACCGCGCCGGGCTGGCCCGCGAGGCGCAGGGCCGGCGCGTGCGCGGCTATTCGAAGGGCATGCGGCAGAAGGTCGGGCTGGCGATCGCACAGGCCAGGTCGGCGTCGCTGCTGCTGCTCGACGAACCGACATCGGGGCTGGACCCGGCCGCCGCGGACGACATGGCGCGCAGCGTGCGCGCGGCCGCCGATGCCGGCATGGCGGTGCTGATGGCCACCCATGACCTGTTCAACGCCAGGCAGCTGGCCGACCGCATCGGCATCCTGCGTGCCGGCGTGCTGGTGGCCGAGTTCGACGCGTCCACGCTCGACCACCAGGCGCTTACCGCCGCCTACCTGGCGCATGCGCGCGCAGCGGGGGCCGCATCATGATCAGGGCCGTGCTGCGCAAGGAACTCAAGGCGATGGTCAGGGAAGGGCGGGCCGTGGCGCTGCTGGGCATTGGTGCCGTGGTGCTGGCCATCGCCGTGCTAGTGTCGCTGCAGCGGCATGCCACGGTCGCCGGCGAGATGGCGCAGGCCGCCGCCGCCACGCGCCAGCAGTGGGACGAACAGGGCGACAAGCATCCGCACCGCGGCGCGCACTTCGGCCTGTATGCGTTCCGGTCGGCCTCGGCGCTGGCGGCGATCGAGCCGGGACTGGGCGATTACTTCGGCCAGGCGCTGTGGCTGGAGCCGCACCGGCGCAATCTCGCGCGCTTCGAGCCGGCGCAGGACGCGCTGCCCTCCGCGCGCTTTGGCGACCTGAGCGCCGGCTTCGTGTTCGCGGCGCTGTTGCCGCTGCTGGTGCTGGCGGTCAGCTTCGATGCCGTCAGCGGCGAGCGCCAGCGCGGCACGCTGCGCATGCTGCATGGTGCCGGCATGGCCCCGGCCAGCCTGCTGGCGGGCAAGTTCCTCGCGCTGGCCGCGGCCTTCGCCGGCTTTGCGCTCGCGCTGGCGCTGGCACCGGTGGCGGCCAGCCATGCGCAGGGCTCGCTCGATGCCGGGGTGTGGTGGCGCGCCGCCGGCCTGGGTGCCGGCTACCTGCTCTACACCGGCGTGCTGGCGGGCCTGGGGCTGGCGGTGTCGGCGTGGATGGCCGACGGCAGGAGCGCGTTGCTGGCGCTGGCCGGGCTGTGGCTGGCCTTTGTCTTCGTCATCCCCGGCGCCGGCGCGGCGCTGGCGCGGCATGCCGTGCCGCTGCCATCGGCGCAGGCCTTCTGGGCCGGGATCCAGCACGACTACGTGGAAGGGCTGCCTGGCGACGGCAACCTGGCCACCCGCACCGCGCGCCATGACGCGGCGCTGCTGGCGCGCTACGGCGTGACGCGCCTGGCGGACCTGCCGGTGGGCGCCGCGCCGCTGCGCAGGCTGCAGCGCGACGCTTACGCCGACCGCGTCCATGCCCTGCATTTCGACGCGCTGTGGCAGCGCTACGCGGCGCAGGAGAACGTGATGCGCGCGGCCGCGCTGCTGAGCCCGACGCTGGCGATGCGCAATTTCGCCATGAAGATGGCCGGCACCGACCTGGCGCACCAGCGCCACTACGAGACCGCCGCGGAACGCTATCGGCAGGCCGTCAATACCGCCATCGATACCTGGGATGCCAGCCATACGCGCGGCCTGACCTCGTTCGACGACAAATATGCGGGTGCATCGCTGTGGCGCGCGATCCCGCCCTTTGCCTACATCATGCCGCCGGCGGGCTTCGCGCTGCGCGCGGCGTGGCCCGAGATCGCCTGCCTGCTGTGGTGGTGCGCGGTGGCCCTGGCCGGGCTGTACGGCTGCCTGCGGAGGATGCGGCCATGAATCAGATCGGACAGACCGCGCGCCTGCTGGCGGTTCAATGGCGCGCGCTGTGGGGCGCGCGTGGCGCCCGCTGGGCGCTGCTGCTGTGCGCTGCCGCGCTGTGCGCCTGCGCGGTGGCATCGGGGCTGGGCGCGCGCGCCTGGCATGGCAAGTTCCAGCAGCTGGAAGCCGGCGCTCAGCAAGCGTTGCGCCAGGCCGGCGCGCAGGCTTTGCCTGCCGCGGGGGACCAGGCCGCCATGGCGGCGTTCCGTTTTGCCCGTGCGCACGCGCCCGCGGCGCTGCTGCCCGCCGCCGGCGGCCGCGCGCTGGCCAGCGGCATGCTTGAGCTGCTGCCGCCTGCCATCCGCGTCACCGTGGAAAGCCGCCATACCGACGCGCGCAACGAGGAGAAGCTGGGCAATCCGCTGTTGCAGCGCTACGGCATGGCGGACCTGGCGACGGCGCTGGCGTTGCTGGTGCCGCTGCTGCTGGTGTGCCTGTGCGCGGGCATGGTCCAGGGCGAGCGCGAGCACGGCACGTGGCGGATGTCGCTGGCGCAGGGCGCGGCTGGCTGGCGCCTGCTGCTTGCCGCGCTGGCGGTGCGGGTGGGCGCGGTGTGGCTGGTGGCGGTGTTGGCTTCGCTGCTGGCGTTCCTGCTGGATCCGGCGGCGACGCTGCGCGCCTTCGGCGCTTGGGTGTTCTGCCTGAGCGCGTTCGTCTTGTTCTGGAGTGCGGCGAGCGCATGGCTGAACCTGCTGCCTGGTTCCGCCGCCACGGCGGTGCTGGCCGGCCTGGGCCTGTGGGCCGTGGTCACCTTCGGCGCACCGGCCATGATTGCGGCGGCGACCGACCGCATGGCGCCGATGCCGTCGCGCCTGGCTGCGATCGTGCAGATGCGCGCCGCCCAGCAGGACGCCGAAGCCGTCGCGGCGGACCTGGTGCGGGCGTGGTACCGCGCCAATCCGCAATGGGCGCCGGCAGCGCCGCGCCAGCACAGCTGGCCGGTTTCATTCATGCCGCGCTATCTCGACCAGGCCGCGCGGATCGAGCCGATCGCCGCCGAATTCGAGCGCGTGCGCGCGCAGCGCTTCGAGCACGCGGAACGTTGGGCGTGGCTGTCGCCGCCGCTGTCGCTGCTGCTCGCGGCCGACCGGCTGGCAGGGCACGACGCCCCGCGCTACGCCCGCTACATGGCGCAGGTGAACCGCTTCGAAGCCGAGTGGCGCGCCTTCTTCGTGCCGCGCATCATGAGCTATCGCGGCGTGCTGCCGCTGGACTACGCCGACGCGCCGCGCTTCGCCTGGACGGACAGCCACCCATGGCGTGCGGTGTGGCGCGCCGGGCTGCAGCAACTGGCACTGGCCGCGGCGTTGCTGGGCCTGCTGTGGCGGTGCCGGGCCCGGCTGGCCCGGCCCTGACCCGGCCTCAGGCCGCTTCTTTCAGCGCCGCCAGCGCCTGCCGCCCCGCGACCAGTTGCTGCGCGACTTCGGCCACGCGCGCACCCAGGTGTTCGGCGGTGCGCAGGTCGGCCGGCGGCGGTGCCACCTCGGCGCTTACATCGGCATCCGACTGCGCGGCCGCGCCCAGGAAGAAGCCATGGCGATTCAGCGAATCCTCGGTCGACTTGGAATTGTTGTGGCCCGGGGGCAGCCCCAGGTTGACCCAGTGCATGCCGTGCTGTGCCGCGAAGATGGCGATCTGCTGCAGCGTCGCCAGCTTGTCGCCGGAGCGCGAGGCCGCGTTGGTAAAGCCGGCGGCGACCTTGTTCGCCCACTTGCCGCCTTTGGCGAACAATCGATCCTTTTGATTTCGAAAATCTGAATATCGTTATGCTGCATTGCCTGGGGGGAAGTTTGCGGGCAGCAGCGGCTGGTGAGGAAAGTGTAGGGTGGCGAAGCAGCGCCAGCGGGGGTGGTTCCGCAATAAGTTGTTGAAAATTTCTGAACTTTGATTGGGAAGGTGGCCCGGGCGCCGGTCCACGGGTTTTCCCCGCGCCTCGGCGCGTAGCCATCGGGCCACGTCCGGGATAAAGTTGCGCCATATCCACCCACGCCCCGGCGCTGCCCGACTTCGCGCCCCCAACCGCTTCCGATTCCCATGAACCCAGGCGGCAGGCAGATCCCGGCAATGCGGCAGCTGCGCCGCTCCCTTCATCGTTTCCCGGCGCTTTCTACGCTGGCGTGCGCGGTGCTGATGCTGGCCAGCGCCGCCGCGCGAGCAGCCGATGCGCCCGGCACGGCCGTTGCCGCAGCGACCGGCGAGACCCTGCCCGACGTGGTGGTCAGCGCCACCCGCAGCGAGCAACGCCGCTTCGACGCGCCCGCCGCGATCGACAGCGTGCCGGTGGACCCGCTGCGCAGCGCCACGCCGCTGGTGAACCTGTCGGAGGTGCTGGCCGGCGTGCCGGGCGTGGCGGTGCGCGACCGGCAGAACTATTCGCAGGACCTGCAGTTGGCGGTGCGCGGCTTCGGCACGCGTTCGACCTTCGGCGTGCGCGGCGTGCGGCTGTATGTCGACGGCATTCCCGCCACCATGCCAGATGGGCAGGGGCAGGCATCGACGGCGGATCTCGCCAATGCCAGCCGGGTCGAGGTGCTGCGCGGCCCGTTTGCGCAGCTGTATGGCAATGCCTCGGGCGGGGTGGTGCAGGTGTTCACGCCCGATCCGCCCAAGGATGGGTTTACCGGGCGCGTTTCGACCGGCTTCGGCGCCGACGGCCAGTGGCAGGCCGGCGTGGCGCTGGCCGGCGGCAATGAGCGGCTCGGCGGCTCGCTCGATGCGTGGACCTACCAGACCGACGGCTATCGCGAGCACAGCGCGGCGCGCCGCTACCAGCTCAATGCCAGGGTGGTGGCGCAGCCCGCCAGCGGCACGCGCGTGACCGGCCAGTTCAATTACTTCAACCAGCCGCTGGCGCAGGACCCGCTCGGCCTGACCCGCGCGCAGGCCGATGCCAACCCGCGCCAGGCGGTGGCCGCGGCCAGCCAGTTCGATACCGGCAAGACCGTCGAGCAGGCGCAGGCCGGGGTGGTGGTGGACCACCAGGTCAGCGGCACCGACAGCCTGTCGGCACGGCTGTACGGCGGCACGCGCAACCTGTACCAGCGGCTGGGCTTCAGCGGCGCCGCGCCGACCTCGTCCGGCGGCATCGTCGACCTTGACCGCACGTTCGGGGGTGCCGCGCTGTCCTGGAGCCGGCGCACCACCACGGCCGCGGGTCTGCCGTTGCTGTGGAGCGCCGGGCTCGAAGCCAACGGCATGCGGGATGGCCGTAACGGCTACGTCAACCAGGACGGCACCCAGGGGGCGCTGCGCCGCGATGAAACCAATACCGCAACCGACCTCGGCGCCTTCGCGCAGTTCGACTGGAGCTTCCATCCGGCCTGGCAACTGGTGGGCGGGGCGCGCGCCAGCCGGGTGCGGCTGGGGATCGACGACCATTTCATCACCGCGGCCAGTCCTGACGACAGCGGCAACGCCAGCTACAGCAATGTCAGCCCGGTGCTCGGCGTGGTCTGGCATGCGCTGGATTCCCTCAACGTCTACGCCAACCTCGGCCGCGGCTTCGAGACGCCGACGCTGACCGAGGTCGCCTACGGCCCCGGCGGCGTCGGCAGCAACCTGGGCCTGCAGGCATCGACCAGCCGCCAGGGCGAGATCGGCATCAAGTGGCAAGGGTCGGCGCAGCGCCTGGAAGCGGCGCTGTTCGATGCCGACAGCCATGACGAGGTGGTGCCGCAATCGAACAATGCCGGCCGCACCGTCTACCAGAATGTCAGCGGCGTGCGCCGGCGCGGGCTGGAGCTGGGCTGGCGCGGCGGCTTTCTCGATCAGGTCGGCACGCCGGGCCAGGACGGCGGCAGCCGGATCGAGGCTGGGCTGGCCTACACCTGGCTCGACGCGTACTTCGGTGATGGCTTTATCAACGCGCAGGGGCAGGCGGTGGCGGCCGGCAACCGCCTGCCCGGCACCGCGCGCCATAGCCTGGCCGCCGACCTGTCGTGGCGGCCGCTCGCGCCGCTGACGCTGGGGGCCGAGCTGCGTGTCGACAGCCGGGTCTATGCCGACGACCTCAACACCCAGGCGGCGCCGGGCTATGCCGTGATCAACCTGCGCGCCGGCTATGCATTGCGCATCGGCCCGACGCGCCTCTACCTGTTCGGCCGCATCGACAACCTGGCCGACCGGCGCTACCTCGGCTCGGTCATCGTCAACGAGGCCAACGGGCGCTACTTCGAGCCGGCACCGGGCCGGCGCTTCTTTATCGGGCTGCGCGCCGCGCTGTAAGCGTGGCGCCGATTGCCTCGGCCTTCGTTGCCCTTTAAGGTGTTGGCTTTGGCCGGCGCGCACCGGGTCACCGCGGCGCTGGCCGGACCCGGAGCCGTACCATGACCTCGCCCGCGCCCGACGACCGCACCCGCCGCATCATGCTGTGGGTGGTGGCGGTCGGCTTTTTCATGCAGACGCTGGATTCGACCATCGTCAACACCGCGCTGCCGTCGATGGCGCATAGCCTGGGTGAGAGCCCGCTGCGGATGCAGTCGGTGGTGATCGCCTACTCGCTGACGATGGCGGTGATCATCCCGGCCTCGGGCTGGCTGGCCGACCGCTTCGGCACCCGCACCATCTTCCAGGCCGCGATCGCGCTGTTCGTGGCCGGCTCGCTGCTGTGCGCCTACGCGCCGACGCTGAACTTCCTGATCGGCGCGCGCGTGGTGCAGGGCGTGGGCGGCGCGATGCTGCTGCCGGTGGGGCGGCTCTCGGTGCTGCGCACCTTCCCGCGCGAGCAGTACCTGCAGGCGCTGAGCTTCGTCGCCATCCCCGGCATGATCGGTCCGCTGATCGGGCCCACTCTGGGGGGCTGGCTGACCCAGGCGCTGTCCTGGCACTGGATCTTCCTGATCAACGTGCCGGTCGGCGTGCTGGGCGCGCTCGCCACCGTGCGCTACATGCCCAATGCGCGGCTGGCCGGCGTCGGCCGCTTCGACATCGCGGGCTACCTGCTGCTGGCCACCGCCATGCTGGCGCTGTCGTTCTCGCTCGACGGCCTGGCCGGGCTGGGCTTCCAGCACGCCACCGTGCTGATGCTGCTGATCGCCAGCATGGCCGCGCTGACCGCCTACGGGCTGCATGCCAACCGCCGCAAGCAGCCGCTGTTCCCGTTGCGGCTGTTCCGCATCCACAGCTTCAGCGTCGGGCTGCTGGGCAATCTGTTCGCGCGCATCGGCAACGGCTCGATGCCGTTCCTGATCCCGCTGACGCTGCAGGTCAGCCTGGGCTATGCACCGCTCGACGCCGGCCTGATGATGCTGCCGGTCACCGCGGCCGGCATGGCCTCCAAGCGGCTTGCCACGCGGTTGATCCAGCGCCATGGCTACCGGCGCGTGCTGGTGTCGAACACCTTCGTGGTGGGCGTGGTGATGGCAGCCTTTGCGCTGATCACGCCGCAGCTGCCGCTGTGGCTGCTGGTGCCGCTGCTGGCGTTGTTCGGCATGGTCAATTCGATCCAGTTCACGGCGATGAACACGGTCACGCTGAAGGACCTCAGCGGCGCCGGTGCCAGCAGCGGCAACAGCATGCTGTCGATGGTGCAGATGCTGTCGATGAGCCTGGCCGTGACGGCCGCGGGGGCGTTGCTGGCAACGTTCCAGCACCGCTTTGGCGGCGATCCCGCCGCGGTGCTGCCGGCTTTCCATGCCACCTTTATCTGCATGGGGCTGATCACCTGCGCGTCGGCCTGGATCTTCATGCAGCTGGGTGTGCGCGAGGCCGCGCCGGCGATCCCGGTGCAGCATGGCGAGAAGGAGGTGTAGCGCGCGCCTGGGCTAGTGCTGGCGTGGCACATGCGCCGCTTTGCGGCGCGGCGGCGAACTTACCGCGCGCGGCGCGGCTCCTATTTCTATCCGGTACGAGGAGGCGTCCATGCGGTCAACCGGCAAGCCCGATCCAGAATCCGCGGTGCCGCCGTCGCCCGGCACCGCCGCAAGCGGCAGCACGGTGCCGCGCACCGCCCCGGCCACGCCCGACGGTGCCGGCGCAGTGGCCGGGCCGGCCGCGGCGCCCGGCAAGATCCATGCGGCGGCGCAGCCGGATCTGATCACGCACCGCGACTGCCCGCCGCCCCACGCGCTGCCGGGCTGCGCGTGCGCCGACATGCTGTCGCCCGCGGCGCGCTATTGCGAGCTGTTCGTCGACGTCCAGCACAGCGGCCTGTTCGCCGACAGCAAGACCTTCCCGGACTGCATTCCCAATTGCGACCCGGACCTGATCGTGGCGCGCTATCGCGAGACCCGCGACACGCCCGGCTTCTCGCTGGCGGATTTCGTGCAGGCGTATTTCACCCGCGCCACCGTGCCGGACAGCCACTACGTGTCCGACCCGGCCAGCACTCTGCGCGAGCATATCGACGGCCTGTGGCCGGTGCTGACGCGCGCGCCCGTGGCCCATCCGCCGCTGTCGTCGCTGTTGCCGCTGCCGCACCGCTACGTGGTGCCGGGTGGGCGCTTCGGTGAACTCTATTACTGGGATTCCTACTTCACCATGCAGGGGCTGGCCCGCAGCGGGCACGGCGACCTGATGGTGGAGATGACGCGGAATTTTGCCTACCTGATCGATACCTACGGGCTGGTGCCGAACGGCACCCGCAACTACTACCTGAGCCGCTCGCAGCCGCCGGTGTTCGCGCTGATGGTGGACCTGCTCGAGCGCGAGCAACTGGCCGGCGCGCTCGACTTCCTGCCGCAGCTGCGCCGCGAATACGCGTTCTGGATGGACGGCGCCGACGGCCTGTGTCCCGGCCATGCGCACCGCCGCGTGGTCTGCCTGCCCGGCGGCGCGCTGCTCAATCGCTACTGGGACGACCGCCCATGGCCGCGCGAGGAGGCCTTCCTGGAAGACATGGAGACCGCGCTGCGCAGCGGCCGCCCGCACCATGTGGTGTTCCGCGACCTGCGCGCCGCGGCGGAGTCGGGCTGGGACTTCAGTTCGCGCTGGCTCGACGCGCCCGAGCTGCCGGCCGGCCAGCCCGCGGACCTGGCCACTATCCGCACCACGGCGATGCTGGCGGTCGACCTCAATGCGCTGCTGTGGCACCTGGAAACGCGGCTTGCCGCGCTGTGCGAGCAGGCCGGCGATGCCGCGGCGCAGACCTACCGCGCCGCGGCGCAGCGGCGCGAGGCGGCCATCCTGCAATACCTGTGGGACGGCGCCGCGGGTGTCTTCGTCGACTACGACTGGTGCCGCGGCGCGCCGCGCCGGTACCTCACCGCGGCCACCGTGATGCCGCTCTATCTCGGCCTGGCCACTCCCGCGCAGGCGCAAGCGGTGGCGCAGGCGGTGCAGGAGCGGCTGCTGGTCGACGGCGGCCTGGCCACGACAGAGTGCAGCTCGGGCCAGCAATGGGACCATCCCAACGGCTGGGCGCCGCTACAGTGGCTGGCGGTATGCGGCCTGGAGCGCTATGGCCACGATGCGCTCGCGCGCGAGATCGCGCAACGCTGGCTGGCCACCGTGGCCAGCCTGTACACCCACGAATGCAAGCTGGTCGAGAAATACCGCATCCGGCGCATCGAAGGCGCCGCCCACGGCGGGGGCGGCGGCGAGTATCCGCTGCAGGACGGGTTTGGGTGGACCAATGCGGTTGCTGGTGCGTTGATGGCGCGCTACGGCGAGGTGCCGGCAACGTGCCGCGCGGATGATGTGGTGGCTTCGAGGTGAGCGGACCGTGCCCTCAACCCCAAAACCCCATCCTTCAAAACTTCACCGCCACGCTCATCCAGTAGCGCCGGCCGTCCTCGACATAGCCGTAGTCGGTGTAGTTCACCTGCTTGTCGAACAGGTTGTAGATGCCGGCGAACACCGACACGTTCCTGGTCACCGCGTAGGTCGCGCCCAGGTCGACAAAGGTGTATGACGGTGCCACCACGGTGCTGGACGACGGCCCGGTGATCGGCTGGCTTTCCTTGCCGCGGTAGTTGACGCGGGCCCAGGCGTTGATCTTTTCCGACGGGCGCCAGTTCAGCGTGGCCACCAGCAGGTGCATCGGCAGCTGGTTCAGCGGCTGGCCCTGGTACTGGCCGCTTTTCTGTTCCGAGCGGGTGTAGGTATAGCTGCCGGTCAGCGACCACGCCTGCGCGATGGGCCAGCGCAGGCTCGCTTCCACGCCGCGCGAGTAGGCGCGGTCCACGTTCATGTACGTGGTCGGGGCGGCGCCGAACTGGTTCGGACCGTCGGTGCATTGCGTGAGCGGGCAGGCCACGCGCGTGATCTTGTCCTTGAAGTCATTGTTGAACAGCGTCACGCCGGCCTGCAGGCCGTTGCCCTTGTCGTAGAGCAGGCCCAGTTCCTGCGACACCATGGTCTCGGGCTTCAGGTCCGGGTTGCCGTACATATTGCCGCCGCGGCTGGTCTGGCCCCAGCCGGCCACGGTCTGGCGCAGGTCCGGCGCGCGGAAGCCGGTGGAGACGCCGCCCTTGACGGTCCAGCGCTCGGCCGCGTGCCAGACGCCGTACAGGCGCGGGCTGTAGTGCTGGCCGAAGTTCTGGTCATGGTCCATGCGCACGCCGCCGGTTAGCGCAAAGCTCCGCGCCAGGCGCCATTCGTCCTCGGCAAAGAGCGCCCATTGGTAGCGCTCGACCCGGTTCGGGCCGCCCGCGATCTGGTTGCCGGTCTGGTCGTTCAGGCGCTGGTTCAGGTATTCGGCGCCGACCGACAACATGTGGTTGCCCAGCGGCATGGCCCAGCTGGTGCGCGCATCCAGGTTCTTGATCTTCATCCGGCGGCTGCGGTTGTCGAACTCCTCCTGCTGGATATAGCTGTCGGAGACGCCGAAGCCCCAGCGGCCGGTGTGCGACAACGCGTATTTCTCGCTGCGGTAGTCGGTCTCGGACGAGGTAGGGCAGCCGGTGCGCGGGCATGGCGTGCCGGGCGGCAGCGGCGGCACGGTCTTGCCCACGGTCTCGCTGCGTTGCTGGCGCATGCCGGTGGCTTCGAACACGATGTCGTGCTGGCGCGTGGGCGTCAGCGCCAGCTTGGCGGTCAGGCTCTCGGCGCGGCGGCCGCGCAAGCCGTGGTCGATCTCGTCCTCGACACGGTGCGTGCTCTGGCCGTACAGCTGCAGCCCGAGCAGGTCGCTCTTGAGCGGCCCGGCCAGGTAGAAGTTGCCCTGGTACTGGTTGCCCGAGTCCCTGTGCTGCTGCAGCGTGGCATCGCCGCGCAGCTCGCCGGTCCATTGCTTCGGCACCTTGCGCGTGATGATGTTGACCACGCCACCCATGGCATCGGAGCCATACAGCGACGACATCGGGCCGCGCACCACCTCGATGCGCTCGATCGCGGCCAGCGGCGGGGTCCAGCTGCTCTCGACGCCGGACGAGTCGGAGTTGGTGCGGGTCTCGCGCGAACTCTGGCGCTTGCCGTCGATCAGCACCTGGGTGTACTTGGCGCCCATGCCGCGCAGGCTGATATCGGTGCGGTCGCCACCGCCGCTGACGATCACGCCCGGCACTTCGACCAGCGCGTCGTTGATGTCGCGGTAAGCCTTGTTTTCCAGCTCCGAACGCGTGACCACGCTGATCGACGCCGGCGCATCGCGGATATCCTGGGCGCTGCCCGCCGCGGTCACCACCACGGTGGCCAGGGTGGCGTCCGCCCTGGGTTCCTGCGCCTGGGCCCAGGCCCCGGTCATGCCCGAAGCCGCGCAGACCGCCGCCAGCCTTTTCGTCCATTGACCCCGCGGCATGCGCTCCGTTGCTGCCGTCCCAACCACTGCCCGTGCTGCCGCCTTCCATGCCCAACCGCTTCCGGCGGCCTGCCTGTCCTTCATTATTTTCCCCGCTGTATGCAAATAACAATCATTCTCATATTAGAATCGGGGATGCAAATTGCTAACCAGTCACTTTGGAAAGCTTTTGTTTTCTTGACGTTTCTTGACGGAACCGGAGGCTGGCGGCCCGCTCCTGGCCCGCCAGGGCCCCGGCAAGCTGCATGCTGATGTGCTCTCACACGCCGCCCGCGCGCGTGCTGCTGATCGACGACGACCTGGAACTGGCGCAGATGCTGCGCGAATACCTGGAGCCCGACCACTGCACCGTCACGCTGGCGCACACCCGCGAGCAGGGCGAGACCTTGCTCGCCCGCAATGACTTCGATGTCGCGCTGCTGGACCTGATGCTGCCCGACGGCAACGGCCTGGAGCTGCTGCGGCGGCACCGCGCGCGCTCGCAGCGCCCGGTGATCATGTTTACCGCGCATGGCGACGAGACCGACCGCGTGCTCGGGCTGGAACTCGGTGCCGACGACTACCTGAGCAAGCCCTTCAGCCCGCGCGAACTGCGCGCGCGCATGCACGCGGTGCTGCGCCGGTTCCAGTGCGCCACGCCGGCCAGCGGCGCCAGCCCGTGGCTTGAGGCCGGCGCGCTACGGCTGAACCTGGCCTCGGGCGAAGCCATGCACGGAGCGGCGCAGGCAAAGCTGACCGGCGCCGAGCAGCGCGTGCTGGAAATCCTGATGCGCTCGGCCGGCCGGGTAGTGACGCGTGAAGAAATCGGGCGCTTCGCGCTGGGACGCGCTCCCGAGCGCTACGACCGCAGCCTCGACACCCACGTCAGCGCGCTGCGCCGCAAGCTGGCGCTCGACGCCTCCTCGTCGCCGCTGCGGATCCGTAACCTGCGCGGCCAGGGCTACCTGCTGGTGCAGGCGCCGTGAACGGCTGGCGCCGCATGCGCGCGCTGTTCCCGCTGCCGCTGTTCTGGCGCAACTTCCTGGCGTTCTGGCTGGGCATGGCCGCGATCGTCGGCATTGGCATGGCGCTGACGGCCGCGGTGGCCTGGTACCGCTTCGAGGCGCTTGACGGCCTGAGCCCCGCCGCGCTCACCGAAGACGCGCTCGAGGTGGCGCGGACCCAGGGGCGTCCAGGCCTGCGGCGCTGGCTGCGGGCGATGGATTCGCATGACTCGGCGCTGGACGTCTATATCGTCGACGACGCGCTGCGGGACATGCTGGGCCGGCAACTGCCGACGCGGCTGCGTAACCATGTGGCCGACCGCATCGTGCCGATGTGGCGCGCGGGCATGATCGGCCATGCGGTCGAGCACGTGCCGCGGCCCGGCGCGCGCGTGTCGTGGTGGGACCCGCAACCGATCGCGCTGCCGGACGGCAGCGAGGTGCTGATGCTGTTCCTGCCGTTCGACTCGTCGCGCTGGGAGGTGCTGCACCTGTCGCCGGTGGCGCTGGCGCTCGGCCTGTTCGCGCTGGCGGTGTCGGCGCCGCTGTGCTGGGCCCTGACGCGGCACGTGGCCGGCCCGGTGCGGCGCCTGCGCGAAGCGACGCAGGCACTCGCCGACGGCGAGCTGGCCACGCGCACGCCGCCGGTGCTGGCCCGCCGCGCCGACGAGCTTGGCCAGCTCGCGCGAGATTTCGACGCCATGGCCGATCAGCTGCAGCGCCTGGTGGACTGGCGCGAGCAGCTGCTGCGCAATATTGCGCATGAGCTGCGCTCGCCGCTGGGGCGGCTGCGCCTGTCGCTGGAGCTGGCGCGCCGCCGCGATGCCACGCTCGCACTGCAGTTCGATCGCATCGAGCGCGAGACCGAGCGGCTCGATGCCCTGGTCGAGCGCACGCTGCAGCTGGCGCGGCTGCATGCGATGGCGCCGGTGCGCAGCGCCATCGACGTCGCCGGACTGGTCGACGTGATCGTCGCCGATGCGCGTTTCGAGGCCGCGGCCCGCGGCGTGGCGATCCACTGGACCGCGCCGGACGAACTGATCCTGGACGCGGATGCCGCGGCGCTGGGCAGCGCCATCGAGAACATCCTGCGCAACGCCATCCGCTACACCGATCCGGCCGCGCCGGTGAGCGTGACGCTGCAGGCCGATGCGGAAGCGATTCGCCTCGATATCGTCGACGGTGGCCCCGGCGTACCGGCCGAAGCGCTGGCAAGCCTGTTCGAACCGTTCTATCGCGTGCGCAGCGACCCGGACCATCCGGCCGGCGCCGGGCTTGGGCTCAGCATCGCGCATGCGGGTATCGCCGCGCATGGCGGCACGGTATCCGCCCATCATGCGCAGCCGCGCGGGCTGGCGGTATCGGTGCGCCTGCCGCGCCCGGCCTGACGGGCGCGGCGCCGGCCCTGCAACAGGGCGGCCTGCAGGGAGCTGGCTGGCCGCCACGCCAGCCGCTGGTGGTGCCGACGCATCATGGGGTGACCCTGCCCATGTCAAAGGGAAAATTCCGAACAAGATCTAAGGCTTGCCTGATTGGTGGCATTAAGCCCCATCCCTATATTCCACCTTGTCCCCGGGGCGGCCGGCAACTGCACAAGCTGATCGACAGTTGCACGCGGCACGGGGCAGGGCGGGATCCGCCGGATCCGCAAGCCATTGACCTACCAACCTCTGAATCACCCATCATGACTAATAACAAGCTTCTCGCCGCTCTGATCGTTGCCGGTACCGCCATGGGCGCGCAGTCTGCCCATGCCGTCGATGGCACCATTACTTTCAATGGCAACATCACCGCCCAGACCTGCAAGATCAACGGCAACGGCACCACCTTCAGCGACTTTACTGTGCGGCTGCCGACGGTCTCCGCCTCGACCCTGAAGCAGCTCGGCGACGTTGCCGGCCAGACGCCGTTCAACATCGCGCTGACCGATTGCACTCCGGATACCGGCAACGTCCATACGTTCTTCGAGGCCGGCCCGACTACCGATGCCACCACCGGCAACCTGATCGTGGATGCGGGCGGCGCCACGAACGTGCAGATCCGGCTGCTGAATGGCGGCACCGCCAACACTCCGATCAAGGCCGGCTACACCAATCTGTCGCAAAACTCGAACGCGGTGGCGCTCGTCAACGGCGCGGCCACGCTGTGGTACTACGCGCAGTACTACGCGACTGGGCAGGCCACGGCCGGTGCCGCCAACTCCAGCGTGATGTACTCAATCTCCTACGAGTAAACCCAGCGCCGCAGGTGCGGAGCGTGATACCGGCGCGCTCCGCGCCTTCACCAACTGACGTCGCGCCGGTAAACCATTTTGGCGGCCCATCCGGCAGCCGGTTCACCCGAGCCGTCGCCCGCTGCCAGCAAGAACATGACGATCAAGTCCCTGATTTCCGCCGGCGTTGTTGCGCTGGGGCTCCTGAGTGCAGTGCAAGCGCAGGCCTCCGTGGTCATCGCCGGCACCCGGGTCATCTATCGCGCGCAGGAGAGCGAGACCACCATCAAGCTGACCAACGAAGGCAAGACACCCGCATTGACGCAGGCGTGGATCGACAAAGGCGATCCCAAGGCCGCGCCCGCCGCCATCGAGGTGCCGTTCACCGTGACGCCGCCGGTGTCGCGCATCGACCCGGGCAAGGGCCAGACGCTGCGCATCCTCTACACCGGCGAGCCGCTGGCGCAGGACCGCGAATCCGTGTTCTGGCTCAACGTGCTCGAGATCCCGCCCAAGCCGGGCGCGGACCAGGCCGATACCAACAAGCTGCAACTGGCGTTTCGCTCGCGCATCAAGCTGTTCTTCCGTCCTGCCGGCCTGAAGGGCACGGCCGAGGAAGCCCCGGCCATGATCCGCTGGCGCGTGGTCCAGGCCGGCGGCAAGCCTGCCCTGGAAGGCAGCAACCCGAGCGGGTATCACGTTTCCTTCTCCAGGATCGAACTGGTCGGCGGTGGCAGGACTGCCCGCTTTGAAGACGGCGGCATGATCGGGCCGGGCGAAACCAGGAGCTTCCCGCTGACCGGCGAGGTGGCGCAGGGCCCCGACGCCAGGGTCCGCTTCAACACCATCAATGACTACGGCGGCTCCACACGCGGCGAAGCCGCGCTCGACAGCGGCACCGCCCCGGCCCTTTAGCGCTGAATTTCGCGCTGACCTAGCGCCGGGCCGCTCCCGGCGATCTTCCAGGCTGAATGCCTTCGATTGACGATGCCGCGCAGGCGGCAGGGGCAAGTCTTGCCCGCGCAGTGCCAGTTATCCGGCTAGACCCATGAAAACCCAGAAGACCTCGTCGTTCCCGTCGCGGCTGCGTCCGGCCAGCGCGGTGGTGTTGTCCTTGTTTGCCAGCGTGAATGCGTGGGGCGCGCCCGCCGGTTCCGGCGCTTCGACCATGCTCGCCGAAGTCGAGTTCAACGACACCTTCCTGCAACAGCCGGGCGGCGTCCGCATCGACGTCAGCCGCTTCAACAAGGGCAACGTGGCCTTGCCGGGAAGCTATCGCGCAGAGCTCTACGTGAACGACGTCTGGCTGGGCCGGACCGAGGCGACGCTGCGCCAGGTCGGGGACGATACGCGCAATGTGCAGCCCTGCTTCGACCGCGCCGGAATCGAGCGCATCGGCATCGACCTGTCGAAACTGTCGCCCGAGGCCTCGGCAAAACTGGTGGCAGGCTGCGTGGCGCTGCCGGAACTGGTGCCCGATGCCACCGCCAGCTTCGACAACGGCGAGCAGCGGCTGGACGTGTCGGTGCCGCAGATTGCCATGTCGCGCACGGCCCGCGGCTATGTCGATCCCAAGTACTGGGACGAGGGCGTCACCGCGGCGCGGCTGCAGTACAACGCCAACGTCTACCACTCGGATGCGGCCGGGTTCTCGACCACGCAGAGCTACGTCGGCCTGAATGCCGGCTTAAACTTCGGCGGCTGGCGCTTCCGTCATGTGGGCAACCTGACCCATGGCGATTTCGAGGGCAGCCGCTACCAGAGCGTGCAGACCAGCCTGCAGCGCTCGCTGGCGCCGATCCGCAGCCAGCTGGTCATCGGCGAGGCCTATACCGACGGGGCGCTGTTCGACAGCTTTGGGTTCCGCGGCGTGCAGATTGCCAGCGACGACCGCATGTACCCGGAATCGCAACGCGGCTATGCGCCGGTCGTGCGCGGCATTGCCAACAGCAATGCCCGGGTGCAGGTGCGCCAGAGCGGCAACATCATCTACGAAACCACGGTCGCGCCCGGCGCGTTCGAGATCACCGATCTCTATCCGACCGGATACGGGGGCGACCTGGAACTGGTGATCACCGAAGCCGACGGCAGCGTGCGCACCTCGCGCCTGCCCTTTGCCGCGGCCGTCAATGCGCTGCGCCCGGGCATCACGCGCTACAGCATTACCGTGGGGCAGTACCGTAATGTGTCGCTCAACAGCCGGCCGATGATGATGCAGGGCACGGTCCAGCACGGCATCAACAATATGGTGACGGGCTACGGCGGCTTTATCGTGGCGCAGGACTACACCGCGGTGATGGGCGGCGGCGCGCTGAACACGGACCTGGGCGCCTTCGGTGCCGACATCACGCAAGCCTGGACCACGCTGCAGGACGCGGGCGGCCGCGACGGCCAGAGCGTGCGGCTGTCGTACAGCAAGCTGGTGGCGCCGACCAATACCAACCTGACGCTGGCCGCGTACCGCTACTCCAGCAGCGGCTACCTTAGCATGGCCGATGCCATGGCGCTGCGCGACCTGGAACAGCGCGGCATGGCCGCGGGCATGTTCATGGGCGGGATCCAGCGCGGCCGGCTGCAGGTGACCATCAACCAGATGCTGCCGCAGGGCTACGGCTCGTTTTACCTGACCGGGTCCACGCAGAACTACTGGAACCGCAGCGGCAGCGACACCCAGTTCCAGGCCGGCTACAACAACAGCTACAAGCGCATCAACTACGGCATTTCGGCATCGCGCCAGTTCAACATCAACGCCGGAAAATGGGATAACCGGGGGATGCTCACAGTGGGCATCCCGCTGGGCAAGGGCCAGCATGCGCCGTACTCGATGACCAGCGTTTCCCATGACTCCAGCGGCGGCACCGCGCTGCAGGAATCGGTGACCGGGACGCTCGGCGACGACAACGCCTTCACCTACGGCATCAATGCCGGCTACACCGGCGGCGGCAACAGCACCGACACCGCCAACGTGGGCGCCAACGTCGGCTATGTGTCGCCCTTTGCCACCGTCACCGCCAGCGCCAGCAAGGGGCGCAACTACTCGCAGGCCGGCTTCGGCATCAGCGGCGGCATCGTCGCCTATGCCGGCGGCGTGGCGTTCACGCCGATGCCGGGCGACACCATGGCCATCGTCGAGGCCGCGGATGCCGCCGGCGCGCGCGTGACCAATGGCAGCGGCCTGCGCGTGGATCCGTGGGGCCACGCCCTCGTGCCGAGCCTGACCCCGTTCTCGCGCAACCAGATCGAGATCGATCCCAAGGGGCTGCCGATCAGCGTGGCGCTGAAGACCACGCAGCAGAACACGGCGCCCACCGCTGGCGCCATCGTGAAGATGAAGTTCGAGACCGAGAACCCCGGGCGCGCCGCGATCCTGCGGGTCATGGGACCGGATGGGGCGCCGCTGCCGTTCGGGGCCGAGGTCACCGACGCGCAGGGCCAGGCGGCCGGCACCGTGGGGCAGGGCGGGCGCATCATCGTGCGCGGGCTGAAGCAGGACAGCGGCGAACTGCTGGTGAAATGGGGCAGCGATGCGAAATCCTCGTGCGCGCTGCGCTATGCGCTCCCGCCGGAAACGGCGCGCCCGGCCAACCCGTTAGCGGTGCTTGACGCGGCGTGCGTGGCATCGGCGGCGCGCTGACCTGCGACCATGACATCGGCCATGGCGCGCCAGCCGTCGCGACACGGCGGCGTGCCAGGAAGAGCCGGGATGTTGGTGCATAATCCGTAGGCAATTCCCCAGCCAGCGGGCACGGGTGATGCCCGGTCCCCGAGTAGCGTCAGGCAGGTTGCTGAGAAGGAGCTTCGCCAATGCCCAATTGGCTGTCTCGCGCAAACAGGCAGTTTCCCGGTCGCCTTCTCGCCGTCGTTGCCGCCCTGCTGATCGTGGTCATCAGCGGGTGCCTCGCCTTGTTTCTGCACAGCCGGTTCCAGCGCGTCGTATGGGAACAGGCATGGGCCGCGCGCCAGCACTTTGGCGCCGTGCTGGCGGCCAAGGCCACCCATGAGTACTTTATCCGGCGCATGGCCGAGATCACCGGGCCCGAGTACCGGCTGGTGCGCAGCGACCGGCCCGCGACCCAGCTGGAAGCCACGCTGATGGCCGTGCCCGCGGGCAGTGCGCGCGCCGTCGACTTGCCCGGGCTGATCAATCCCGCGACCCTGATGCGCGGCGCGCCGGTGCCGGGCGCGGACCGGTCCGCGGCGGTGTCGCACATCATTCGCTTTGCCATCTTCGAGCGCGCGTACTGGGGCACGGCGCCGCAGGGCGTGCGCTCGGTGTTCCTGATGGCTGACGGCAGCGAGGCGCTGGTGACCCCCGCGCTGCCGGCGGCGCTGCCGCTCAGCGGGCCGCTGGTTGCCGATGCCGTCAGCAACTGGGCCAAGGCGCTGGCGCGCCGGTCCCGCGAGGCGCGGGCCTCGACGCCGGCAGGCACGCCGCTGTGGGGCGGCCCCTATCCGGGCCTCGTCGGCCAGGAAGCGATGTTGAGTTGCTTCCTCCCGGTTCGCAGCGCCACGGGAACGCTGCTCGGCTATACCGCGACCGCCATTCCGATCCGTGCCCTGATGGGCGATGTCAGCCTGCCGGGGGCCACGCCAGCGGCGCAGCGGGTATCGGGCAAGCGCGCGGTGTTCTTCGATGAGCGTGGCAAGCTGCTGTTCCAGGGCCGCGATGCCGGCTGGTTGCGCACGCAGGCCCTGAACGAGCGGGTCGCGCGCGAGCTGAACGGCGGCGAGCAGGGCGTGGCCTACTGGTTCGAGCAAGGCAGCCTGATGATCGGCAGCATGGCGCGCGACCAGGGCTGGCGCGCGGCCTACGCCTACCCGCTGTCGCAAGGCCTGGCCGACCACGGGCTCGCACTGGGGGTGGCGCTGTTGCTGTACGGGCTCGGCATCGCCGCGGTGCTGCAAGGCGCGCGCATGGTCCGGCGCCGGGTCCTGGTGCCGATGCAGCGCAACGCCGAGCGCATCGAGGACAGCGAGCGCTTCAACCGCACCGTGATGCAGGCCGCGCCGGTGGGCCTGCGGGTGGTGCGCACCGCCGACGCGCATGTGCGCGCCGAGAACGCGCTGGCCGCGCAATGGCTGCCGCTCGATGCACGCACGCAAGGCCGGCCATGGCTGGACGCGATCCTGGCGCGGCGCGGCGAAACGCCCGTGCGGCTGGAGGTGCGGGTGCCGGCGGGCGCCGGCGGCGCACGCGACGTGCTGGTAGTCGGCCGCCGTACCCGCTTCGAGGGCGAGGACGTGTTGCTGTGCGCGATCCATGATGTCACGGAAGAACGCGAGGCGAACCGCAAGCTGGCCCGCGCGCGCCAGCTTGCGGACGAGGCCAGCGCCGCCAAGCTGCGCTTCCTGGCCACCATGAGCCATGAAATCCGCACGCCGTTGTACGGCATGCTGGGCACGCTGGAACTGCTGTCGCTGACAGGCCTGGCGCACAGCCAGCGCGAGATGCTGTCGACCATCCAGTCTTCGTCGCAGGTGCTGCTGCAGATCCTGGACGACCTGCTTGACTACTCGCGCGCGGAAGCGGGCCAGATGCAACTGGACAGCATGCCGTTCGATCCGGTCGACCTGCTCGAGTCGACGGTGCGGGCGCACGCGCCGATCGCGCTGCAAAAGGGGATTGCGCTGTCGTGCTATCCGGAGCCGGGCCTGCCGTGCCTGGCCGGGGACCCCGTGCGCGTGCGTCAGATCATCGGCAACCTGATCGGCAATGCGCTGAAGTTCACCGCCACAGGCCATGTCATCGTGCGCCTGGGGCGCGCGCCGCGCGGTGAGGTGGCCGCTGTGCCAGAGGCTGCCGACACTGCAGGCACGATCACGATCCAGCTCGAGGTGGCGGATACCGGGCCGGGCATCGCGCCCGAAGTTCAGGAAAAACTGTTCGAGCCGTTCGTGCAGGCCGACCCGTCCACCGCCAGGCGCTATGGCGGCACGGGCCTGGGCTTGTCGATCTGCCGGCGGCTGGCCGCGCTGATGAATGGCAGCGTTTCCGTGCACAGCGAGCCCGGCAAGGGCAGCGTGTTCCGGGTCTTGCTGCGGCTGCCGCAGGCGGGGCCGCGCACGGCGCTGGAGCCGGTGCTGCCGCCGGTGGCTGTGCTGACCGAGGACGACGAGATCCGCAACCATGCCATCGAGACCCTGCGCGCGACAGGGTGCGAGGCGATCGCCTGCGATGGGCCTGCGCCGCAACCCGGCATGGTGCTGTTCGTCGCCACCCGCCGTATCGCAGCGATTCCGCAAGGCTATGCCGGCGTGGTGTTCGGACGTGCCGATGGTCCGGCGGAACCGCAACTCGTCGGCGGCAGCTGGCTGGTCAGCGCCTATCACCAGGCCGGCATCTTGCGCGCGCTATGCCTGGCCGCCGGCATGACGCCGGCGAGCGCGCCGCCAGCGGCGACGGCCGCCGATCCCGTGCCCCAGCTGGGCCTGGAGATCCTGGTGGTCGACGATCACCCCTACAACCGGTTGCTGATGCAGCAGCAGCTCGACCGCCTGGGCTGCCGCGCCACGCTGGCCACCGGTGGTGAAGAAGCGCTGGCGCTGTGGCAGCAGCGCAGCTTCGACCTGGTGCTTACCGATGTCCACATGCCCGGCATGGACGGCAACGAACTTTGCCGCAGGCTGCGCGCGCAAGGGGTGACCGTGCCGATCGTCGGGCTGACCGCGAGCATCGCGCAGGGCGAGGCGGAACGCTGCCTGGAAGCGGGCATGGACCGTTACCTGTCCAAGCCCGTCCTGCTCGGTCCCCTGGCCGAATGCCTGAGGGCGGTGCTGCCGGAGCATGCGGCCGCGCCGGTGCGACCAGCTGAAGACGAAGCCGGGGTGCCGCGGATTCCCGACAGCGCCGCCGGCCTGGCGCTGCTGGCGCATACCATGCGCGACGATTTCGCGGCGCTGTCCGCCGCCGCGCGCAGCGGCGAATGGAAGGCGCTGCGCCACCACGCCCATCGCATGCGCGGCGCCATGGCGCTGGCCGAAGACGGCGAAGAAATCGTCGCGTTGTGCCGGGAACTGGAGCTTGACGTGGCCCAGGCGCAGGAGGCCGTGCAGGCCCATGTCGACAACCTGGCCTTGTATCTTGCCGCGTACTTCGACGAGCCCGACGATCCGGCAAGCGAACAGAAGGGAAGCCAGAACGGCAGCAACAGCGGCAGCCGGAACGGCCATCCTGGCGATTGGCGGAGTACTATTTAAGGAATACCTTAATTCGGGTTTTTCGGAAGACTCCTAATATTCAAGTCAGCGAAGATGACCGGTATTGAATACCGGCTCAGTTCCCAGGCGCACCGGTGCGTGGCCCATGGAACCGAAAAATAGGGGGTAAGAATGATCAAAATCATCATCGCCGATGACCACCCCGTCGTCCTTGACGGAATGAGTCGTGTGCTGGCCCTCGAAGTGGGCATGCAGGTCGTCGGCAGCGCCACCAATTCGACGCAACTGGTGGCGTTGCTTGAAAGCACCGACTGCGACGTCATCGTCACCGATTACTCCATGCCCGGCGGGCAGTTTGGCGATGGCCTGCCGATGCTGCAGATGCTGCGGCGCCGCTATCCCACCACGCGCATCGTGGTCATGACCATGCTGGATAATCCGGCGCTGATTCGCAATATCCAGAAGGTCGGCATTTCGGTAATCCTCAACAAGACCGATCCGGTGCAGGAACTGATTCCCGCGGTGCGCGCAGCGTTCAGCGGCCTGAGCTACCAGCCGGCCTCGGTGCGCGCCATCCTCGCCTCGGGCGGGCTCGATGAACTGTCGCGCCGCCCGATCCTGACGCGCCGGGAACTTGAAGTGATCCGCCAATGCGCGGCCGGCGTGCCGGTCATCGAGATTGCGCGCCAGGCCAATCGCAGCAGCAAGACCATCAGCGCGCAAAAAAGCATCGCCATGAAAAAGCTGGGCCTGGCAAACGATTATGAGCTTTACGAATATGCCCGCACCAACGGTTTGCTTGGCGGCGCGTGATAATCGCGGCCGCAAAGTAGCCACATAGTGGCCGCGGCTGCGTGAGCGCCCGGGTTTCAGCTTCCCTTCCTTCTCCTTCTCTTTTTCACCGCCGATTTCCGCGCGGGCGCTGACCCGCGACGTTATTGCCGGCCTGCGCTCCACCACGCGTTCCCTCGGCAGCCGCTGATCAGAAAATACCGCAGACATTTCAGGCTTGGCTGATTTCGAAAGCCAGGCGCATGGCCCATCCTGAAACCGGGACAACGCTGGAGCATAAAGCGGCCATGGAAAAGATCCGGGTGATCGTCGCGGACTCGCAATCTGGGATGCGGCGGCTGTTGGGCCGGCGGCTCGCGGCCAGCGCCTGCATCGAACTGGCAGGCCTGGTCGCCGACGAGCGCGGCCTGGTGCAGGCGCTGGGGCAAGGCGTTTGCGATGTGGTGGCGCTGCGGTTCCCGCTCGGCACCGGCAACGATGCGCGTGCCGGCAGCTATGCGCGCCTGGGTGCGCGGCTGGCCTCGCTGGGCCGGCAACGCGTGGTCGCCATCGCCAATATCGCGGACCGCGCCGGCGTGCTGCAGCTGATCAAGGATGGCTGCCGCAATGTCGTGACCGCCCGCGACCACGCCGACGAGGTCGTGAAGGCGGTGCGGATGGCACACCTGGATCTCGCCTCGGTGTCGGAAATCGCGTGTGACCTGATCTGGGGCCGGCGCTGCCGCGGCCTTGGCGACTTCGACGACTGGGCCGAACTGCTCACCACCCGCGAAAGCGAAGTGCTGCGGCTCTATCTGTCCGGCCTGTCCGTGACCGAAATCGCGGTGCGGACCGGGCGCACCGTCAAGACCATCAGTACGCAGAAGCAGAGCGTCATGCGCAAGGTCGGCGCCGACAACGACGTCGAGCTCGCCGCCTTCGCCATCCAGCGCGGCATGTTGTGAGAAGCCGGGCGCAACGCTCGCCCGGGCCGTTCGACGTGAATACGAGGTAAGCGATGAAGAGGCTGATGCTGGCCGACAGCAGCGCCGCATTGCCGTTGAGCATTCGCCAGATCCGCTATCTGGTCTACCTGTTCTCGGCCTGCGTGGTAGGCCTGACCGTATTGTCCTGGGGCGTGCTGATCCATTACCGCCTGCGCGAGGCGATCGACCGGCAGGGTATGGTGCTGCGCGCGCAGTCCGAGCAGCTGGAGTCCACGCTGCACCGGGCCGAGGCGCTGACCGTGCGCGCGCAGGGATCGCTGGCGCGGCTGTCCGATATCGGCCTTGCCGACGACGTCGCGGCGGTCCGCGACGCGCAATGGACCGAGCGCCTGCAGCGCCGCGGCGACCGGCCCTACATCGCACTGCTGGTGCCGCCCGCGAGCGCCGGCCTGCCGCGCAAGCGGCTGAAGGACCTGGCCGACGTCATGACGTTCACCTTCCGCGTCAACAACCTGCAGTACCGCGACGTGCAGAACGCGTACCTGATCGACCTGCAGGCCGACCAGCTGTACGTCATTCCGCGCCGGCTGAATCCGGCGCGCATGCTGTTGCAGCGCGATGACGCGCGCCAGGTGTTCCTGCGCGATAGCCTGTTGCGGCTGCGCGGCGATGCGCTGGTGGCGCGCCTGCGCGCATACCCGGGCCAGGCGGTGATGCTGGCACCGGCACAGGACTGGATCAGCGGCATCCGCACGGTCACCTTCGCCACCCTGGTGCAGGACGGCGGCGAGCCGGCAGCGGTGCTGGCGATGGAGTTCCCGCTGTCACCGATGCTGCCCGACGGCGAAGCCGTGGATGGCGACTTCATGCTGCTGACCGATGCCGGCATGGTGCTTGGGGCCGACGGCATGCCGGCCGGCCCGCTCGCGGCGCCCGTGGCCGCGGCGCTTGCCGCCGCGGGCGCGCGGCCGGGCACGGTGCGATCATCGCTGGTGCGGCACGGGCTGCTGCAGCATGAGGTGGTGCTGGAGTATCCGCTCGACGCCTGGGGCTGGCGCACCGTGGCCGTGATCGAGGTCGGCCGCGTGTGGCGGCAGTTCCGCGAGAACACCTTGTGGATGCTGGCGCTGACCGGTTCCCTGTCGCTGCTGATCTTCGCGTGGATCTGGCTGATCGACCGGCGCATCATGCGCCCGGCGCAGCGCCAGTCCCAGCGCCTGCAGGAGAGCGATGCGCTGGGCCGCTTCGTGATCGAGGTGGCGGGGGTGGGCCTGATGATCGTCGAGCGCAGTACGCGCCAGGTGCTGCTGTCCAATGCCGCGGCCCAGTCGCTGATCGACCAGGCCACGCCCGCCGGGCTGGCGCAGTTGCAGGAAGCCTGCGAAGCGCGCCTGGCCAGCTGCGGTGCCAGCGCCGAAGGGCCGCCGCAGGTGCTGCCTTGCTTCGATGTCGACATGGCCTGCAGCAACGGCGAGACGCGCTACCTGGAAGTGCGCCTGGTGCAGATCACCTACGAGGTCCGCGCGACACTGCTGTGCGCGCTCAATGACGTTACCGAGGCGCGGCGCGGCGAGGCGCGCCTGCGCGAGGCGATCCGTGCGGCCGATGCCGCCAACCGCGCCAAGTCTGCGTTCCTGGCCACCATGAGCCATGAAATCCGCACGCCCCTCAACGGCATGCTGGGCAGCATCGAACTGCTGAGCCTGACCCGGCTCGAGCCGCGCCAGCGCGACCAGCTGGCCGTAATGCAGCACGCCTCGCAATCGCTGATCGACATCATCAACGACGTGCTCGACTTCAGCAAGATCGAGGCCGGGCAAATGTCGCTGCAGCCGCGGCCGTGCCGCCTCGACGAGGTGATCGAGGAAGTGACCCGGGGCTTTGCCGCCGAAGCCGCGCGCAAGCACCTGCGCCTGCTGTGCATCATCGATCCGTCGCTGTCCGAACCGGTGATGGCCGACGTGGTCAAGCTGGAGCAGATCCTGAACAACCTGGTCAGCAACGCGGTCAAGTTCACCGAGCAGGGCAAGGTGATCGTCGCGGCCAGGCGCATGCGGTCTGCCCAGGGCGGCGGCGCCGAAGGCGTCGAGATCCGCGTGGTCGATAATCGACCGCTGCACAGCAGTTCGTCAGCCTGTGCCGCCAGCGCCTGGCCGATCTCGACCAGGTCCTCGATGCCGACCTTTGCGCGCGCCGCAAACGGATGCGTCGCCGGCGCGACGCAGACGGCCTGCACCGCGTAGAACTCGGAAGCCGTCAGGCCGCTGGTGTCCGCTTCATCGCCCATGAAGGCGATATCGAGTTCGCGCTGCAGCAAGCGCTCGCGCAGGCCGCGGGAGCTGTCGACCTCCAGCTGGCAACGAACGCGCGGATAGTTGTGGACGAAGTCCGCCACCGCCGCCGGCATCACGCTGGACGCCATGGCGTGCAACACCCCCACTCGCAGCACCGTATCCTCATGCGCGCGCAATTGATCGATCCGGCGTTGCACGGCGTCGAGGCCGACATAGACACGTTCGACTTCATCCATCAGGGACGCCGCCTCGGGCGTTGGCACCATGCGCCCCTTGCTGCGGTCGAACAGCCTTAGCCGCGCTGCCTTTTCAAGCTGCAGCACGATCTGTGTTACGGCGGGCTGGCTGATATGCAGGGCTTCGGCGGCACGGCGCGCCGATCCCAGGCGCATGACCATGCGGAACACCTCGACCTGGCGGGCACTGATACCTGAATCGGCGGCTGTCTCCATCTCTACTCTATAAGTTTTACTTAATTCGATCATCGGCGCGCCTGCGCAAAGGGATCGTGGCCTGGCATAGACTCGAGCCACTTTCACTCCGGCCTTTACCATGCGCGCCAGCGGCAATCCGCCTCCGACCCTACCGCTCATCAACCCGGCCATGCAGGCGCTGCGATGCATCACCTGCGACGCCCGTTATCCGCTCGACGACATGCCGGAAGGCTGCCCGGCCTGCGCCGCCGCCGGTCAACCAAGCAGCCTTGAAGCGGTCTACGACGCCCAGGCACAGGATTTTGCACCGAAAAGCGGAAGTTATACATGGGGGCACTGGCAGCCCTACCTGGACGGCGTGTCCCTGGGGGAGGGCGCCACGCCATGCGTTCCGGTGCCGGCGCTGGCGTCGCTGGCCGACGTGGCGTCGGTCTGGATCAAGAACGAAGGCGCGAACCCGACCGGCTCGCACAAGGACCGCATGTCGGCGCAGGCCATCAGTCGGGCCCTCGATATCGGCGCGCGCGAGGTGGTGCTGGCATCCAGCGGCAACGCCGCGGTTTCGGCCGCGGCCTATTGCGCCGCCGCGGGGCTGGACTGCGAAGTCGCGACCTACCAGGCGCTGCCCGCCGTGTTCGACGCGGCGTTGCGCCATTACAGCGCACGGCGTGTCGTTTGCGATAGCGGTCATGCGCGCTGGGCGCATGTGCGCCGGCGCGTCCGGGACGACGGTGCCTTCGCGCTGACCAACTACAGCGTGCCGGCGGTGGGCAGCCCGGTATTCGGGGTGGAAGGGTATCGGGCTGTCGCGCTGGAGTGGGTGGCGCAAGGGTGCCGGCCCGACCATGTCATCGTTCCCACCGCGCGCGGCGATCTGTTGTGGGGCATCTACAGCGCGCTGCGGGACCTCATCGCGCTGGGGCACCTGCCGAAACTGCCGCGACTCTGGGCGGTCGAGCCGTTCCCGCGGCTGTCGCGGGTGCTGGCCGGCGCGTCGCAGCAGTCCGACTTCGCCGGCACGACCCTGCAGTTCTCCACGGCCGGCTCCACCGTGACCGCGCAGCAGGTCCTTGCCGTCAGGCGCTCGGGCGGCGGCGCGGTGGTCATCGACGACGCGGCGGCACGCGACGGCACCCGCCATCTCGCTGCCGCGGGATTCTGGGTCGAACTGTGCGCCGGCGCCGGCCTGGCCGCGGCGCAGGCACTACGCGCCGACGGGCGCATCGACCGGACGGAAGCCGTGATGCTGATGCTGACCGCGCGCGGCGACCGCGATCCAGGCCAGGCATGAATTTCATACACCTTGGGGAGACACTCATGAAGCTGCGTTACCTGCTGACCGCCATCACCTGCTGCCTCGCGGCCCATATGCCGCCGGCGCTGGCCGCCTATCCGGAAAAATCGATCCGGCTGATCGTGCCGTGGGCCGCCGGCGGCAGTACCGATGCGCTGGCGCGAGCGGTCGCGCAGCGCATGAGCGAATCGATGGGCCAGCCCGTGGTGGTCGACAACCGCGCCGGTGCCTCCGGCCGCATCGGCGCCGACACGCTGGCCAAGTCGGCACCGGATGGCTACACGCTGGGCGTGATCGAACTGGCGCACACCGTTGCACCGTCCGTGTTCCGCCAGATGCCCTACGATGTGTTGCGCGACTTCACGCCGGTCTCACTGCTCGGCGAGGCGCCGCTGGTCCTGTTCGCAGACAGTACGCAGTACCGCGCCGGGGAGATCCAGCGCTTCCTGGCGGACTCGCGCAAGGCGGGAACGCCGCTGCAGCTCGCTACCAGTGGTAACGGCTCGATCAGCCACCTGGCCGCCAAGATGCTGGAAAGCCAGGCGGGTATCACGGTCGACTCCGTGCCGTACCGCGGCTCGGCGCCGGCGCTGACCGATGTCTCCGCGCAACTGGTCAAGGGGCATTTCGCTACGCTGGCAAGCGGCAGCAGCCTGCTTGGCGGCAACAAGATCTCGGCGCTGATGGTGACGGGGCCGGTGCGCGTGCCCGCGCTTCCCGGCGTGCCGACCGCCGCCGAGGCCAGACTGCCCGGCATGCAGGTCAGCCAGTGGTGGGCCCTGGTTGCGCCGGCGCGGACACCGACGGCGGTGGTGAACCGGCTTGCTGACGAAGTCCGCGCGGCGCTGGCGAGCCCGCAGACCAGGGCCCGGCTTGACAGCCAGGGCATCGAACTGAAAGCGTCGACGCCTGCCCAACTGGGCGACCGGCTGCGCACGGAGGTGGACCGGTGGGGGAATCTGGTGAAGCAGGCGGGTATTCAGCCTGAATAGTGCAAGAGCCTGGGCGCCGGCCAATCGCATGCGAATTTAAGTCGTATGCGGTAAGGACATCGCTTGGGGCGGGCACATCACAAACGCCATGGGTAGCCGAACCCACATGCTGGCGCAGTTCCCGTCTTGACTTCCCCCTGCTGCACACTAGATTCAAGCCAGACTGCCCATCGTGCGGGGACGATAAGCAGGCGCTCAAGACTCAAGCGCAAGGAGGACTGCCATGACCCCCTGGGAAATCCAAGGCACCGAGCTGATCAACTGCAATTGCTCGTACGGATGCCCATGCCAATTCAACGCGCTGCCAAGCAAGGGCTTCTGCGAAGCAATGGGCGCGATCTCGATCAGCGACGGCTATTACGGCGACGTGCGACTCGACGGCCTCAACATCGCGGTGGTGTTCCAGTGGCCCGGCCCGATCCACGAAGGGAGAGGAAAGTGTCAGCCCATCGTCGACGAACGGGCCACCCCGGACCAGCGCGAAGCCGTCCTGAAGATCATGACCGGGCAGGACACCGAGCCGTTCGCGACCATGTTCGCGGTATTCGCGTCGACGCTCGAGCAAGCCTTCGATCCGATCTTCACGAAGATTGACTTCGACGTCGATGTCGACGCCCGCCGCGGCCGCATCCATGTCGAAGGCGTGTTCGACACCGTCGGCGAACCGATCCGCAACCCGGTGACGGGCGCCGATCATCGCGCCCGCATCGATCTGCCGCACGGCTTCGAGTACGAGCTTGCCGAGATCGGCTCCGGCACCAGCCGCTCGCAAGGCAATATCGCACTGGATCTCAACGGCACCTACGCGCAGTTCGCGCGATTGCACATGAACAACAAGGGACTGATCCGGCATCGCCCTGCCGCATGAGAAGTCTCGAGAACGTCCTCGGACGCGAGCGCTCCATCACGTCGCTCGGCATCGCCGTCATTGTCGCGTTGTCGTGGGCCTATCTGTGGACGGGGGCGGGCACGGGCATGTCCGCGCTCGACATGACGGCCGTCACGCTTTTCCCGCATCGGCTGCCTGCTGGCATGGGTGGCATGGATACGCCGTTGTCCACCGTGATCCTGATGTGGTGGGTGATGATGATCGCAATGATGACGCCCAGCGCGGCGCCGGTCGTCTTGCTGTATCGGCGGGTATTGCGGCATCACGACCCCTCCGGGGGCGGGTCAGTTGCTACGTCGATGCTTCTGCTGGCCGGCTACCTTACCGCATGGCTCGGGTTCGCCATCGGTGCGGCATGGTTGCAGCTGGCGCTGCAACCGACCGGCCTCATTTCGGCAATGATGCTGTGGTCGAAGAGCGCCCTCCTTTCCGCGAGCGTGCTGCTTGCCGCGGGCGTCTATCAGTTTTCGCCGCTCAAGCGCGCCTGCCTGGCACAGTGCCGCGCGCCGGCAGCATTCCTGGTCGCGCATTGGCGTCCCGGCGCCGCCGGCAGCTTCCTGCTCGGCCTGCGCCATGGTGCCTACTGCGTGGGCTGCTGCTGGGTGCTGATGGCTTTACTGTTCGTCGGCGGCATCATGAACATCGTGTGGATCGGCGCGCTGTCCCTGGTGGTCTTCGTTGAAAAAGTCCTGCCCGGCGGCGAGCGCGCCGGCCGTGTGCTGGGTGTCCTGTTGATCGTCTGGGCGGGTGCCACGTTGTTGGTGTAGCGGGGCTTCCACCAACTCATGGCAGGGCGCGCCGGCATGGCAACCATGCCGCGAGAGAGCAAGGCAAGACAGCGGAAGTTGTCCTATAATTCTTGACAATGCAACGATTGATCGAGCAATAAAATGACCGCGGAACCACATAGTCCCCAGCCGGCCGGCCAGGTCCTGCCGTTTCGCGAATCGCTGCTGGCCATGCTGGGCGTGGCCTTCGTGGTGATGCTGGTGGCGCTGGACCAGACCGTGGTCGGCACGGCACTGCCCACGGTGGTGGCGGAACTTCAGGGGTTCGAGTACTACGCATGGGTCGCCACGGCCTATCTGCTGACCTCGGTGATCACCGTGCCGGTGTTCGGCCGCCTGGGGGACTACTACGGCCGCAAGCCCTTCGTGCTGGCCTCGATTGTGGTGTTCTCGGTGGCCTCGGCGCTGTGCGGCATGGCGCCGAGCATGCCGTTCCTGGTGGCGGCGCGCGCGCTGCAGGGCATCGGCGGCGGCATGCTGGTCGGTACGGCCTTTGCCTGCATCGCCGACCTGTTTCCGGATTCGCACGTGCGGCTGCGCTGGCAGGTGATGCTGAGCGCGGCGTTCGGCATTGCCAATGCGGTCGGACCGTCGCTGGGCGGCCTGCTGACGGAGTGGTACGGCTGGCGCGCGGTGTTCTACGTCAACCTGCCGGTGGGCGTGCTGGGACTGTGGTTCGCCTGGCGCTACCTGCCGCATCTGCGCCAGCAGGCGCATCGCGGGCCGATCCGCGTGGACTGGCTGGGGGCGCTGCTGATCGCGGCGGGGCTCGGCAGCTTGCAGATGAGCGTGGAGTTGTTGCCGGTGCGGGGCCTTGATGCCTATACCGCGGGCCTGCTGGTGCTGGCGGCAGTGGTGCTGGCGGCGCTATGGCAGTGGGAGCGACGCTGCGCCAATCCGATCCTGCCGGTCGAGATGTTTCGCGATCCAGGGCTGGCACCGTTGTTCAAGCTCTCGGTGTTCGCGGGTTTCACCATGTTTGCGCTGCTGCTGTATGCGCCGCTGCTGTTCCAGGGCGGCTTCGGCTACTCGCCGAAGGAGGCGGGGGTATTGATCACGCCGCTGGTGGTCTGCATCACTGTCGGCAGCATCCTGAACGGCCGCATCGTGACGCGCATCCGCCGGCCGAACACCATGCTCTATGCCGGCTTTGGCATGCTGGCGCTGTCGTGCCTGGGGCTGTCGCAGGCCACGCGCGGCATGCCGCATGGCGTGCTGATGGCCATCATGCTGGTCGGCGGCCTGGGTCTTGGCTTTATCATGCCCAATCTGACGGTGTTCGCGCAGCAGACCGCTGGGCGCGAGCACCTTGGCATCGCCACGGCCATGCTGCAGTCGCTGCGCATGGTAGGCGGCATGGTCGGCACGGCAATCGTGGGCACGTTGGTGACGCGCAGCTACACCGGCGGCGTTGAGCAGGCGCTGTCCGGCGCCAATGCCACCCAGTGGGCATCGCGCATGGCGGACCCGCAGGTGCTGATCGACAAGGCTTCGCAGCTGGCGCTGCTCGGCCAGCTAGAGCAGGCCGGGCACAATGGCGCTTTGCTGCTGGAGCAGGCGCGCGTGTCGCTGGTGGGGTCCATCCACCTCGGCCTGGTAGTGGCGGGGGCGGCGGCCGCGCTGGGCGTGTGGTGCGCGCGCCAGGTGCCGTCAATCAAGCTGACCCGCGGCCCCGCGCCGGCGATGGCGGCGGACTGAAGCACGGCGGCAACTTACCCTGAGGAGAACGGATGGAACTGGAGCGACAGAGCGTGGCCGTATTGCAGCAGTTCGGCCGAACCTACCGCGCCTATGCGGGGGCGTTCGAGCAGCGCATGGGACTACCCTTGCCGCGCTGGCGCATCCTGCATGCGCTGCATCACCAGGAGGGCGCCATCGGCCAGAAGGCGCTGGCCGACCTCGTCGTCATGGACCCCGGTGCGCTGACGCGCCAGCTCAAGGCCATGCAGGAACTGGGCTGGGTCGAGCGCACCACGTCCGAACGCGATAACCGCGTGACCCATGTCACGCTGTCGCCGGCCGGACGCGAGGTGGTGGCGCGCGCCATGCCGCTGCGCTCGGCCTTCCTCGAAGACGTGCTGTCCGAGGTCTCGCCTACGACCATGCGCGAACTGTCGCGCGGCCTGGCGCGCCTGGAGGCGGGTATTGCCCACGCGCAGGCGCGCGCGGCGGAGCAGGCCGACGCGGCCTGATGCCGCGGCACCGCATGCCATGCGGCGGCGCTGCGCTCAACCGCTCAGCAGCAGGCCGTTGAGCGCGGCAAACTCGAACAGCTCGCGGTCGTTGCTGACGCCGAGCTTCTGCATGGCGCAGTTCTTCTGCCGGCTGATGGTCTTGACGCTGCGGCACAGCTGGATCGCGATCTCGCTGACCGAGCGCCCGGTCAGGTATAGCCGCAGTACTTCCATTTCACGCCGCGACAGGCGTTCCGCGCCAGCCCGACCGGCTCCCGCCAGGCTGCCCGGGCCAGCCTGCGACAGCACTTCCATGGCCGACTTGCCGATGTAATGAAAGCCGCGCTGGATGCGGTATACCACCGTGACCAGTTCGGTCAGCGGGGCGTCCTTCAGCACCAGCCCGTGCACCTGGGTGTCGAGGATCGAGCGCAGCACCAGCGGGTTGGTGATCATGGTCAGCACGATCACCGCCATCGACGGATGCCGCCGCCGCAGGCTTGCCAGCAGTCGCAGTCCGTCGCTGTTGCGTTCGCCCTGTGCGGGCATGTGGTAGTCCGTGATGACGACATCGGGGCGCAGGCTGTCGATGCTGTTGAGCAGCGCCGTCGCGCTGGTCACGCTGCCGCAGACCTCCCAGCCGGTCTGGGTGTGCAAGCGGTCGGCGACGGCCGCCGAGACCAGCGGGTGGTCGTCGGCAAGCAGGATCCTCAATGCCATCGGGTTGCTCCTCGATTCTTGGTCAGGCGGCGCAGCCTTCGGCAAACGTCAAGAAAACGCCGCACGCCTGGGCGACGTGCGGCGCAAAAATGACGCCAGACATAGAGGCGCCGGACAACTGCTCGCATTACCGCCGGCCCGGGCCAGACGGGAGACGGCCGGACTGCGGCAATGCCATGGCAGCATAGCGGCGAGTCAGTGCGGCGGAACTAGGAG
The DNA here is from genome assembly GCF_023952475.1 of Cupriavidus sp. WGlv3. Classification (GTDB taxonomy): domain Bacteria; phylum Pseudomonadota; class Gammaproteobacteria; order Burkholderiales; family Burkholderiaceae; genus Cupriavidus; species Cupriavidus phytorum. The sequence goes on along the minus strand of NZ_JALHRX010000002.1, from coordinate 192,479 downwards.
GATTCGTAAATCATGGCCCGAAAAGATCCTTGCGCCATCCAGCGCGCGCAAGTGCAGCGCGGGCCGGCAGTTCAAAAATCGATCTCGGGAATGTGATCAACGGCGCGGCTGTCACAGATCCGTGACAACGGTCCGTGACAAGAAAGGGCGCTGCCGCCTTGCGGTGGACAGCGCCCGTTTGCACGTTGGTGTCGCGCCTGGCGTCAGGTCGTTGCGACTTCGGCCGGGACGGCGGGACGCCCGTTGCGGCGCCCGTCGATGGCCTTGAGCGGGTCGCGCAGCACGGCGCTGCCGACTTCCATGACATCGCGCAGCACGCCCTGGTCGCGGCTGCGCTCCTGTCCCCAGAAATGCAGGGCGGCCCATTCAGGGAAGCTGCTTGGCGGTGCCAGCAGCCGGGTCTTGCGCTCGCGCGTGACCAGCGGCACGTTGAAATCCAGCACCGGGCAGATGCCGCCGGCGGAATGCAGCAGCGTGATCTGCGTATGCCAGGACGGCACCACGGTCTCGCGATGGCCGGGCGTGCTGGCTTGCCGGCTCAGGAAGGCACGCAGCGGGCTGCCGGCCTCGCTGTCTTCCTGCAACAGGATCCACGCACTCTCGCTTTCATCCTGGCTCCCGCCGCGCGTGGCGCTGACCAGCCGGCGCGGCGTGGCCATGATGTTGTGCTGGCGCACGCGTTCGGGATCATGCCCGCTGTCGACGACGAAGGCGCAATCGAGTTCGCCGTCGCTCAGTTGTCCGGCGAGGGCGGCGTCGGCAATCACCGGACGCGTGACAAAGCTGTCTTGCGGAAACTGCTCGCACAGCGCGGTCAGGATCTCGGTGATGACGGGGTCGCCGATCGATGACGAAAAGCCGATGGAGACGCGCCTGCCGCCTTCGCGGCGTTTGCTCAGGCCAGGCTCGCCGGGCCGCACCAGGTGATTCCATTTCGCCAGGATCTGGCGCGCCGTCTGTTCCAGGCGCAGCGCGTGCGGCGTGGGCTCGAGCATGCCGTTGCGCTTGACGAACAATGGGTCGCCGGTGATCTCGCGCAAGCGTGCCAGGCTGTAGGCCACGGTGGGCACGCGCCCCTGGGTGCAAGCCGCAACCGCACTCAGGTCACGGTACTCCATGACCAGAACAAAGACATGCAACAACTTCGTGCTGACATGACGCATTCCGACTTCTCCCGATACATGACTTCGCTTTCTTCTTCATTGTCGGTCTGATGCAAACAGCGATGCGCCAGTGATGGCGCGCATGAAACCAGGGCGCACCGGTCGCATTCGCCACGGTGGCTCGCTATCGGCGCCACGCCGCGCGAGCCAAGCGGGCCAGTATGAAGTCCTGCATGCAAGGCTCTGGCAGGATGTTTCAGTACACGCGTGACACGCCAGTGTCTATGTAGCTTGGATCCACAGCGTAGCGACTCACCAAGTCAGCGCATGCCGACGTGCGGGATAGGTATCGGCATGCGGGGCGACTTCCGGGTGGTGCGCTGCCGGACCGCGCTTCTGCCGGCGCCGCATAGGCCCCGTGCGAAGGCGTGTGAAATTTAGTTATGCCGAGGAAGCTTAATACATGCTTAGAAAAAGTCATAGAAACTTGAATTGATGACAGACCTGACAAATCTTTTTCCAGGTTTATGTATCGCGCCGCAGACATGGCTTGCTGTCAGCGTTTGCGGGCAATGCTGGCGTCAAATACCAGTTCTGGTGACGGTATTTCATCCCCCGCTTGGGTGACATTTGCATGCAATCAGTCCATGCAATTTCCAAATTGGAATAACGAAATTTGGTTGCACATGCCAATGGCTGTCACCGGTGCGCCGCGATAATTTTCTTAACTCGCATTGCGAAGACACTGAATTGCCTTATGCGGCGGCCGTGGGCTAACTTACGGCGAGAGTCGGCACGGTTGGCGTCGCGGCTGTGCGACGCCTGGGCCCCGCCGTTGCGAAGCGGAGAGATTCGTGAACAGACGGTATTCGGAAGAACAGATCCGCGGTTATCTGGCCGAGGCAGCCAGCGGCGTGCCGGTGCGCGATCTGTGCGCGCGCTATGGCTTCAGCGATGCATCGTTCTACGGATGGCGCAGCCGCTACGGCCAGCCGGGCACCGGTGAGGCGCGCGATGGGCGCAAGCTGCGCGAACTGCAGGAAGAGAACGCCAGGCTGAAGAGTATGCTTGCGGACGCGCTGCTCAAGCTTGAGTTGATGCGCAACCGCACCGGCCGCCGCGGCGGCAACGGCAAGGACCGCTAGCGACGGGCGGTTTCTGCAACATATCCACGGCCTAAGACTCGCCGTGGACGGCTCTGGAGTAATGGGTTTGACGAAGTTTCTGATCAAGGCGGGCATGCTGGCATGCACCGCCATGGTGGCTGCCCCGTTGTGGGCGGCTGGTAATGCCAGCGCGGCTGCGGCCGCTGCAACGCCGATGGTGGCGCCGCCACCGCCGCGGATCCTGGATGAGGCCACGGCGGTGGTGGAAGGGCCCGGCGGCACGCTCTCGGCATCGCAGCGGCAGCACTGCCAGGGCTTGCTCGACCAGATCAACGCACTGCCCGGCGGACCGCAATGGTCCACCGGCAAAGGTTCGGTCACCACGGCTGACGGGCGCACCTACCCGACACTGGAACGCCAGGCGGATCGCAAGCGCCTGGAAGAAGCGTATCGCCAGGAGTGCGCGCAGGAGCGCCGCTGAGCGGTGCACCTTTGGGGGCGGCCGGCGGTCACTTGCGGACTTGTGGAGCGTCAACATGCATCGTCTTCAACAGCTTTTCGCATGGTGCCTGGCACTGATGCTGATGGCGCCCTTGCAGCCCGCGCTGGCGCAGACCACGCTGAGCCAGGCGCAGCTGGACCAGCTGACCGCGCCAGTGGCGCTGTATCCGGATGCGCTGCTGTCCCAGGTGCTGATGGCCGCCACCTATCCGGCCGACGTGGCCGCGGCGGCGCAATGGTCCAAGGCCAATCCCAGCCTGTCAGGCGACGCCGCGACCAAGGCGGTGGCCAGCCAGAACTGGGACCCCAGCGTGCAGTCGCTGGCCGCTTTCCCGTCGGTGCTCGACATGATGGGACGCCAGCCGCAGTGGGTGCAGTCGATCGGCGATGCGTTCCTGGCGCAGCCCAATGACGTGATGGACTCGGTGCAGCGCTTGCGCTTGCAGGCGCAGAAGGCGGGCACGCTCAAGACCACCGAACAGCAGAAGGTGGTGACCCAGGGTTCCGGTGGCACCACCATCGTGCAGATCGAGCCGGCCAATCCGCAAGTGGTCTACGTGCCGGCCTATAACCCGACCACGGTCTACGGCGCCTGGCCGTATCCCGCCTATCCGCCGGCGTATTACCCGCCGCCGCCGGGCTCGGTGTTCGCCACGGCGCTGGTGTCGGGCATCGGCTTCGGGCTGGGGGTGGCCGCGGTCGATGCGATGTGGGGCGGATTCGACTGGCATGACCACGATGTCAACATCAACGTGAACCGCTACAACAACATCAATGTCAACCAGCGCCTGGACGTGAACCGCGCCAACGTGAACTGGCAGCACGACCCGGCCCGGCGCGGCGATGTGCCCTACAACAACGCGGCGGTGCGCGGCCGCTATGACCAGCAGCGCCAGGCTGGCCTGGCCAATCGCCAGGCGGGCGTGCAGCCAGGCCAACACGTCGGCGGCGCCGGCGCCGTGCAGCGCGAGCCGTCGGCACGCGACCAGGCGCGCGATCGCGCCGCGCGTTCGTTCGAAGGCCGTACCGGCCAGGCGATTCCCGGCCATGCCGGCGGCGTGGCCGGTCGCGCCGAGGGCGCGCGGCCCGGCGCAGGCGGTGCCGGCACGCGTAGTCCGCATCCCGCCGGTGCCGAGCACCAGCGCGCCGACCAGGCCGCGGCGCGCGACCGCGCGCGCAATGCCAATCGCGACAACGCCCTGCGCGACGCCGGCAACGGCGATCGCATGCGCCAGCAGACGCAGCGCGCCGGGTTGTCCCAGCACCAGGCGGCACCGGTGCGTCCGGCCGGGTTCAACCAGGGCGGCATGCGCCACGGCGGTGGACCAGGGGGTGGAGGCCGGCTCGGCGGCGGTGAACATATTGGCCATGGCCGGAGGTAATGCATGATGCGCAAGACCGGTAACCTGATTGCCGCCGTCGCCTTACTTCGCGGTGCGCGGGTGTTGCCGCTGGTGGCTGCGACCCTAACCCTCTCCCTGGCCGTCCCCGCGGCCGCGCAACAGGTCTTCCCGAGTCCGCAAGCGGCAGCCGACGCGCTCGGCGACGCCATCGCACGCAGCGATGGCGACGCGCTGCAGCGTGTGCTTGGCAAGCGATACCAGTTGCTGGTGCCGCAAGGCTCGATTGACCAGGGCGACGTCTATGACTTCCTGGGCGCATGGGCGCGTCACCATGCCGTGCAGGCCGAAGGCGACAGCCGCGCACGCATTGCGGTGGGAGAGAGCGGGTGGACTTTTCCCGTACCGCTGGCCCGCCAGAGGGGCGGCTGGCAGTTCGACTTGCCCGCTGGCCAGCAAGAGGTACACCGCCGCCGCCTCGGACGCAACGAGCTGGTCACCATGGAAACCCTGCTGCAGCTGGCGGACGCCCAGCAGCGCTATGCCGAGCAAGTGGGCCAGGGCCGCTACGCCAGGCGGCTGGTCAGCGCGCCCGGCAAGACCGACGGACTCTACTGGCCCGCCGCCAGCGAGCAGGACGCCAGTCCGCTCGGTCCCGACGCACTGGCGATGGGTCCGGAAACGCCTGCCGCCGACGCCTTCTACGGCTATCACTACCGCATCCTGCCGGCCGCCCCGGGAAGCGACGGCGGCTACGGTCTGGTCGCATGGCCGGCGCGCTACGGCGATACCGGCGTCCATACCTTCCTGCTTGGCAGCGACCGCGTGTTCTACGAACGGGACTTGGGGCCCGGCACGGCATCGCGCGCCCGGGCCATGCGCAGTTTCTCGCCCGAAGGCTGGAAGCGGGTGGCCGATCGCTGACATCTTCTACTTGCGCTGGCGCCGCAGTCATGGGCCGCCGAGGCTTCTGGCACCGTCAAAGTTTCGTTTCGTTTTCCCGACGCATGCTCGCCAATGGCGGGTGGGCAACTCACGCCTGTGGTATGCTGCAACGCAACAATAAAGGCATAGGGGGAGATTCCGTCACACAGGAGTCCTCATGACGAAGAGCCTTGCAGCAGACTGGCATGCCCGCATGCGGCGTTTGAGCCGCGTGCAGACCCGCACGGAAGCCCAGGTGAAATCCTGGCTCCGGCGCATGGATTCGCTCAATCCGCTTACACCGGCGCGCCTGCCCGAATCGCCCCGGCCTGCCCGGCCCGCGCGCCCGGTCGCCGATCCCGGCATCCTGCCCGGCACCTGGCAGGCGCACCGGCTGCGCCTGGCACCCATGCCGGGCGAACTGGTGCCGCAACTGTCTTATCACCTCTACATCCCGTCGAAGGCCCATCGTGGCCCGCTACCCGTGGTGGTGGTGCTGCACGGCTGTCGCCAGACGCCGGACGAGCTGGCCGCGGGTACGCGCCTCAATGCACTGGCCGAACGCGAAGGCTTTATCGTCGCCTACCCGCAACAGCCATTGCGCCGCCAGGTGCAGCGCTGCTGGCAATGGTTCGACCTCGGCGCGGCCGACGGCGGACGCGAGGCGCAGGCCGTGGCCGCGCTGGTCGACGCACTGGCGGCGCGCCAGGACGTGCGCGAGCGCGAGATCTACCTGGCGGGCATGTCCGCCGGCGCGGCCATGGCCGCGGTGGTGGCGCTGCGCTACCCGGACAAGGTGGCCGCCGTGGCGCTCCATTCCGGCGTGGTCATCGGCGCGGCCGGCAACCCGCGCGCCGGCCTGCGCGCGATGCAGGAAGGCTCCGACGCCGAGCCCGCCTGGCTGCTCGATGCCGCCGGCGTAACGCCGGGCGGGCCCGAGATTCCCGCACTGGTGATCCATGGTTTGGCAGACGACGCGGTGCATCCGGTCAACGGGCGCCTGCTGGCGCGGCAGTTCCTCGCCTACAACGGCCTGGAAGACCGCCTCGCCGGCCGCCCCGCGCGCTTCGATCCGGAAGGCGACATGCCGGGCCGCTCGCATGAATACCGCTTCGGCCGCTGGCAGCGCGACCTGGTGACGCTGGTCGAGGTGGAGGGTCTGGGGCATGCCTGGAGCGGCGGCGACGACCGCTACAGTTATCACAGTGAAATCGGGCCGGATGCGAGCGGGATGATGTGGGAGTTTTTTCGGCAGTATCGGCGCTGAGGCGGTGTGCGTGGTAGACGCCTGAGTTTGTGCTGGCAAAGACTCGCACGGCGTCGCACCGATCAGCACATGGAAAGCGGAACATGCGAAGCCAAACCACTATTGCCTGCGAACTTCGCTCGCTCGGAGTCCATGCCGGCGACCTTGTGATGGTACATGCCTCGCTAAAGGCCATAGGTTCTATCGAGGGAGGCGCTGTTGCCCTTGTGGCAGCACTTCGCGACGCCGTTGGGCCGGAAGGCACGCTGCTAGGTTATGCCTCATGGGACCGGTCTCCCTACGAAGAGACGCTGCAGGGTGCGAAGATGGATGAACAGCAGCGGCGCAACTGGCCGCCTTTCGATCCTGCAACGGCAGGCACGTATCGCGGCTTCGGTTTGCTCAACCATTACCTCGCCACATCCCCGGGCGCCTTGCGAAGCGGCCATCCTGACGCCTCCATGGTCGCGCTCGGGCCGCGCGCAAGATTCCTGATCGAGCCACATCGGCTTGGTCAAGCCTTTGGCAAGTGCTCTCCAATCGAGCGCTTTGTTAACGAGCGCGGCAAAGTGCTGTTGCTTGGCGCTGGCCTCGATGCTCTGACCGTCCTTCACTACGCCGAGGCCATTGCCAAGATCCCTGGCAAGCGCCGCGTCACATATGAGATGCCCCTGCAGGGCGCGGACGGACAGACCGTGTGGGAGGCCGTAGAGGACTTTGACTCGAACGGGATTCTGGATTGCTTTGCCATCGAAGGCCAGCCGGACGGGGTAGAAACCATCGCCAGGGCCTATGTTCCCTTAGGCCGGCACACCGAAGGCCAGGTGGGGTGTGCGCACTGCTATCTGTTCGATGCCCGGGATATCGTGGCGTTCGGCGTCAGCTACCTGGAACAGCAGTATTTCGCGCCGTCCGCGAAACCGGGGCGCTGATCGACGCCGCTTCTGCCAAGGGAGGGCGCCAGCCCTCCCGCTTTATCTGGCGCGATGGCGTCATCACCCCGCGAGCGACTACTGAGAGTCGGCGCTGTAGGCGGCGCGAAGTAAATTGAATCTTGAACTCGCGGTTCAGGGACTCGATGGCTCTCCTCTTGTACCAGGCCCGGCATGTGCTGCTAACTGGTCGTTTGGTGCGTGCCTTCATCTACCGCCGCTGGCAACGCGCGGCACCAGTGCGCGAAGCCGGGAAAGCACTAGCTTTGCCGCTCGCGACATCGGATGGTGATGGGTAACGCCCAACGCTATCGACCGGGGCAGTCCCGGTTCAACGATCTCGACAGCGGCCAGCCGGCCGTTTCTTATTTCCTCGTCGACGGCAAGCAACGGCAGTATGGTCATCGCGTGGCCGCACAACGCGACTTCCTTCATGGTGTTCAGCGACTCCACCTCAAGCGCGACATCCAGCGCAATGTTTTGCTGGCGGGCATGCTGGTCAAGGACAAGGCGAAGGCCATTCGGTGTCGGCGGCAAAACCAGCGGCACGCCGCCGAGGCGGTGGAAGGCGACCGTGCGCTCGCTTGCCAACGCATGCCCGGGCGGGCAGACGAGGTAGGTGGCAACGGTGGCAAGGATCTCCTCATCCTGCCGCGGTCCGGGGCCATACCGGTTGATGACTGCGAGATCCAGTTGACCGGATTCCAACTGCTCATCGAGTTGCCCGCTGAAGCCCTCGACGACTCGCAGGCGTACCCCGGGTGCCGTGGCGCGCAGGTCTTCGAACAAGGCGGGGACGAGCCGGCGGGTCATCGACGGCAGGACTCCGATGCAGACCAGTCCGAACGGGATCCCGGCTGCGTTCCGTATTTCATCATTGAGTCGCTCGGATTGGGCAAGCAGCAATTCGATCTGCGGAAGGATCCGCTTGCCGAATTCCGACAGCACCACGCCACGACCGGTCCGGTCGAACAGCCGGTCTCCCCATTCGGCCTCGATCTGGGCGATGCCGCGACTCACCAAAGATTGTGCGATTCCCAGCGTCCGCGCTGCGCGGGAGAGGGAACCCATTTCCGCCACCAGGACTACGGTTTCCAGTTGCTTTAAATTCACGGAACCATCCAGAAAGTGGATATCTGATATCGAAGATTCTACTCTGTTGGATTGACGCGGGACTCCATACACTCCAACCACTTCTTCCGGTAAGAGAGAAGGAAGACAGATATATGGAGACGACAATGCCGCAGTTTTCTGCTGTATTCCGCGCAATCCGGTCGCCGGTGTGCGCTTTAATCCTCACCGCAGCCCCGTTTGCCTTTTGCGCCACGGCCAGCGCCGCAACAGGTTATCCGTCCAAGCCGCTTCGCCTGGTCGTGCCCTTTCCAGCAGGTGGGCCGACCGACGCGATGGCGCGCCTCATTGGCCAGCACCTATCACAGCAGCTGGGTCAGCCCGTGGTAATCGACAACCGCGGCGGCGCGGGCGGCACCATTGCCACCGAAGCGGTAGCCCAAGCGGCACCGGACGGCTACACGCTGTTTTTTTCCACCACTGGCACGATGGCGATCAATCCTGCGCTCTACCGGTCGCTGAAGGTGGACCCACTCAAATCGTTTGATGCAGTGGGATCGGTGGCCTCGACGGTCAATGTGTTGGTGGTCCCCAATAGCTTGTCGGTCAGCAACGTCAAGGAGCTGGTTGCGCTGGCCAAACAAAAGCCCGGCACGCTGACATTCGGCTCGGCCGGTAATGGCAGTTCCAACCATCTGTCGGGCGAACTGTTCAAGTCGATGGCCGGGATCGATATCGTTCATGTGCCATACAAAGGGTCGGGGGCCGCCTTTACCGATCTGCTCGGTGGCCGCATCTCGATGATGTTCGATACGGTATCGAGCCAGGTCCAGTACATCAGCAGCGGCAAGGTCAAGGCGCTGGGCGTCACGGGCGCCCGCCGCTCGGAAGCGTTGCCGAAGGTGCCGACCATTGCCGAGGCAGGCCTGCCAGGCTTTGACGTGACGATCTGGTTCGGCCTGTCCGCGCCGAAGGGGACCACGCCTGACGTAATCCACCGCCTGAACAGTGAACTGCAGAAGATGCTTGCTCAGACGCAAGTTCAGAGCCAGCTTGCCGCACTCGGCGCGCGACCGCTGCCCGGCACCCCCGCCGATTTTTCGAAATTGATCCAGCACGACGCAGGCAAATGGTCGTCGGTGGTCAAGGCATCGGGAGCGACCCTTGACTGAGACTTTCAAATCGCTATTTTCGCCCGCATCGGTCGCCGTGATCGGCGCCTCGGACAATCGCAACAAGGTGGGTGGCCGGCCGATCCACTACATGCGTACCTTCGGCTACCAGGGTGAAGTCTTCCCGGTGAACCCGGCGCGCTCGACCATCCAGGGGTATCGCGCCTATCCCGATCTCGGCGCGATCGGCAAGGCGCCGGATGCTGCGGTGATCGCCGTGTCGGGCGAAGCCGCGCTTGAGCAGGTGCGGCGATGTGCCGAGGCAGGAGTCAAGGCTGCGGTGATCATGGCGTCGGGGTTTGCCGAAACCGGCGCGGCGGGCCGGCAACGCCAGCAGGAGCTGGTTAGTGTGGCTAACGCAAGCGGGATGCGGCTGGTAGGCCCCAACGCGCAGGGTACCGCTAACTTCGCCAGCGGGGCGGTACTGAACTTTTCCACGATGTTCATGGAAGTCGCGCCGCAGGACGGCCCGATCGCAATCATCAGCCAAAGCGGTGCAGCCAGCGTCATGCCCTACGCGTTGTTGCGGCAGTCCGGTTACGGCGTGCGCTACCTGGTCGCCACCGGCAACGACGCCGATCTCGATGCCTGCGCGCTGGCGGCAGCGGTGGCCACCGACGCAGACGTGCGGCTGATCCTGGTCTATCTCGAATCGATCTCGGACCCGGCGCAACTTGCCCAGGCGGCTGAGCTGGCGCGGGCACGCGGCGCCAGCATTGTGGCGATCAAGGCCGGCAACAGCCAGCGCGGCGCGCAGGCGGCGGCCTCGCATACCGGCGCGCTGGTGGGCAACGACGCGGCGATCGATGCGTTTCTGGCCCGCCACGGTATCTGGCGCGCCGGCGATATCGGCGAACTGGTCCGGGCCGTGCCGCTGTACCTGCAAGGGCACGCGGCGGGGCAGGGCAGGACGGTCGTGATGAGCCATAGCGGCGCCGTCGGTGTGATGGCGGCCGACCTGGCAGAGCGGCATGCGCTGCCGCTGGCGGAACTGCAGCCCGCAACGCTCGGTGAACTGGGCGCGATCCTTCCGGAATTCGGCACCGCCAGCAACCCGCTCGACATGACGGCGGCGCTGCTGGGCAAGGGGGACATGTTCCCCCGCGTGCTCCACGCGCTGGGCGCCGACCCGCAAGCCGACATGGTGATGGTCGGCATACCGGTGGCTGGCCCCGGCTACGACGTCGAGGCGCTGGCCCGCGATGCCGCGTCATTCAGCACGGCGCAGGGCAAGCCGCTGGTGGCCAGCGCACCGCAACAGACCGTGCGCGAGGTGTTTGTCAGGCACGGCGTGCCTGTGTTCGTGACCGAGGCCGATGCCGTCGCGGCGCTGGCCCAGTATGCCGCGCACCATCGCCTGGAAGCGGCCGCTGTCAACGCGGGCTGGCCCCGCACCGCCCCGCTTGCTGGCAGCGGCTTGCAGGACGAGGCACGCAGCCTGGCGCTGCTCGCCGAAGCCGGCCTACCGGTGGTGCCATATCGCCTGTGCACCAGTGTCGAGGAGGCGGTGGCTGCATTCGGGGCGCTCGGAGGCGTTCCCGTGGTGGTCAAGGGCTGTGCGGCCGAAGTGCCGCACAAGAGCGAACACGGTCTGGTGCATCTGCGCCTCACCGATGCAGCAGGCGCAGCAAGGGCCGCGCAGGATTGCTTCGAAAAACTGCAGCGGCTTGGTGTGGCGTCGCGGTGCGTGGTGGTCGCGGCGATGGTCAAGGGCCGCCACGAATTCGCGCTGGGCGTCTCGGTCGATCCCGTGTTCGGACCGCTGGTGATGATCGGTGAGGGCGGTACGTTGCTCGAATTGCGCAAGGACATCGTCACGCTGCTGGCGCCCTTTACCGCCGAGGACGTGAAGGCGGCCTGCGCACGGCTGCGCCTGGCGCCGCTCTTTAAGGGCTATCGCGATATCCCGGCACTCGATCTGGATGCGATGGCGACAGCCGCCGTGGCGCTGGGCAACTGGGCGCTGCGTCACCGGACCGCGCTGAAATCGGTCGACATCAACCCGCTGATGGTGATGGCTGCCGGTGAAGGTGCGGTGGCGGTCGATGCCGTCATGGAACTGCAGGAACACTGAAACATGGAAGCCATACAAGTCAAACAGGATGACGACATCGCGATCGTCACGCTGAACCGGCCGGCGCGGATGAACGCTGTCAATGACGAGTTGCGCGGGCAGTTGATCGATGCGCTCGGCCGTCTCAATGCCCGGTCCTCGGTACGCGCCATCGTACTGACTGGCTCTGGCGAGCGCGCATTCTGCGCCGGACAGGATCTTGACGAAGCGGCCGCGGTGACGTGGCAGCAGATCGTTCCCTGGCTGAACCGGCAACGGGCGATGTACCAGGCCGTGCGCGAGCTGGACAAGCCTTGCGTGGCCGCCGTGCGCGGCGTGGCCGCAGGCGCGGGCTTCCAGCTTGCCTTGTGCGCGGACTGGCGGCTGGCCACGCCGGACAGCCGTTGGGGCCAGCCTGAGGTCAAGGCGGGGCTGGCGAGCATCGTCGGGTCGTACCTGATGACACTGCACGTCGGCCATACCCATAACGTGCAGATGTCGCTGTCGGGTGAACTGATCAACGGGCAGCGCGCCTTCGACGTCGGACTGGTGACCGCGCTGTGCAGCGAAGCGGACCTGATGTCGAACGCCGTGGAGCGAGCCCGGACCCTGGCCGCGCTGCCGCCGACGGCCGTGCGCCTTTCCAAGCAACGTTTCCGCGCCATGACGCAAGCGGGTTTCGACGAGGCCTGCGTCGCCGGCATTCGCGCCCAGCTGGAATGCTACGCCGATGGTGAGCCGCAGCGCGTGATGGCCGGGTTCCTGAGCCAACGAAAAACCAGGGAGTCACAGTGAAACAACTGAACGAACACTATATTGGCGGCGCGCGGCGCACAGTTCGCCATAAAGAAACGATTCTCGTGCGCGACTCAGCGACCGAGGCGCCACTGGCGCAGGTCCATCTCGGCGATGCCAGCGATGTCGCTGACGCCGTGCTGGCGGCGCAGCAAGCGCTAGCGGGCTGGCAGCATATCGGTGCCGCCGGGCGGGCATCGTATCTGCTCGGCATCGCGGCGGCGCTGGAGGACTGCGCGACGGATCTCGCGAATGAGATTTCGCGCGAAGTCGGCATGCCCCTCAAGCTGTCACAACGCATCCAGGTCGACATGCCGATCGCGGCGTGGCGCGCTACCGCGGCGCTTGCCGAGACGTTCCGGTTTGTCAGCGACGTCGGTAACTCTCGCGTGACCATGGTGCCTGTGGGCGTGGTCGCAGCGATCACGCCGTGGAACTACCCCCTGCACCAGATCACGGCCAAACTGGCCCCGGCGCTGCTGGCGGGCTGCACGGTGGTGCTGAAGCCATCCGAGTTGGCCCCGTCCGCAACCGTGCGGCTGATGGCCGCCTGCGAAGCCGCCGGTGTCCCGCCCGGCGTCGTCAATATTGTTTCCGGCGGTGCGGCGGTAGGTGAAGCGCTAGTGTCGCATCCGGAGGTCCGAATGGTCTCGTTCACCGGCTCAACGGCGGTGGGCCGCAAGGTGGCGGCAGCGGCGGCCGGTGACATGAAGCGGCTGTCGATGGAGTTGGGCGGCAAGTCTGCCGCTGTGGTGCTGCCCGGCGCGGATCTCGGGCAAGCGGTCAAAGCGACTGTCAGTTCGTGCTTCCTCAATTCAGGCCAGACTTGCAGCGCGACGACCCGGCTCATCGTGGCGCGCGAAACCTATGCGCAATGCCGGCAACTGCTTGCCGATGCCGCTGCCGCCATGACGCCGGGCGATCCCGCCGAACCCGGAACCCGCATCGGCCCACTATTGTCGGCACAGCAACGTGAACGCGTGCTGACCCACATCGCCGAGGCGGAGCGTGCCGGCTTCGACCGGATTGCCGGTGGCTCCGAGGCGCCGGTGCCCACTTCAGGGTATTTTGTTGCCCCGACCATCTTCGGCAACGTCGCGCCCGACAGCCGCCTGGCAAATGAGGAAGTCTTCGGTCCAGTGCTGGCGGTATTGAGCTACGACACCGTCGACGAAGCGATCGCGCTTGCCAACGGCACTGCCTACGGGCTTGCGGCTACTGTCTGGGGGCCTGACGCGACGGCACTTGACGTCGCCAATGCGCTGCGGGCTGGGCAGGTCGACGTCAATGGCGCCCGTTTCAACCCGGCGGCGCCGTTCGGAGGCTTCGGCATGTCCGGCGTGGGACGCGAGGGCGGCATCTACGGGCTCGAAGAGTTCCTGGAGCCGAAATCGATCCAGCTGCCCGCCTCCGCCCTCCAGGCATAAGCAGGCAACCCGAAGCAAGCACAAAGGAAGTCCGACATGGAAAATCAGATTACTTTTACCCGCGCAGGCAAGGGCGAGCACATCGCCGTCGTGACCATGAACCGCCCCGACAAGTTGAATGCGCTGACCAAGGTCATGGAGGCGCAATTGCGCGAGACCATGGAAGCCGTCGACCGCGACGACAGTATCCGCGTGGTGGTGCTGACCGGGGCAGGCAAGGGCTTCTGCGCAGGCATGGACATCAACGAACTCGAGGTGCTGCCGCCGGATGATATTCGCGGGGCGCAGTGGATGCGGCCGTTCGACATGAACCGGCGCGCCGACTACCAGACGCGCTATGGCTACTTTCCGGCCATGCGCAAGCCCGTGATCGCAGCCATCAACGGCGCGGCAGCGGGTTTGGGGCTGGTGTTTGCCCTCTACAGCGACATGCGCTTTGCCAGCAGCAGCACCGCGTTCAGCACGGCCTTCGCCCGCCGCGGCCTCATTGCCGAACACGGCATCTCGTGGCTGCTGCCGCGCGTGGTCGGCCCCGGTCATGCGGCGGACCTGCTGTACTCTGCGCGCAAGGTGCTGGCCGACGAGGCGTTGCGCATTGGCCTGGTCGACCGTGTGTTCGAACCAGACGATCTGTTGGACCAGACGCTGGACTATGCCGACGATCTTGCCCGCAATGTCTCGCCCCGTTCCATCCGCGTGATGAAGCGTCAGATGTGGGAGCAGCCCTTCCAGTCGTTGGCGGAGGCGACGCGCATGGCCAACGCCGAGATGTTCGACAGCATCCAGAGCGAGGACTTCAGGGAAGGCGTCGCTCACTTTATTGAGAGGCGGCAAGCGAACTTCACTGGCAAGTAGACAGCAGCACAAGTCAACGTCAATCCGGACGTTGGCTTGCCCGCTACTGTGTGCTCGCGCACCGTCTGCCAGAGCTCTTGGTTGGCAGACATGCAATTTGCACCTGCCAAGCCCCAGAGAAGGATACTCAGTGCGTATCGCGCAGCCCAAGCACATTGGCACCGATACGCGGATCGGTGCCACGTTCAAGTAGCTGGGGATGCGCGATGACCGTTACCTCCAGCGATCCGGTGCCGACTTCCATCGACAGGATATGGCCGCCGTAGGTGTCGAAACTGCTGTCGCCGGCAACGCCGTGCGCATGGATCGACGGCTTGCCTTCCTTCCATGCCAGGCTGCCGACGATGCTGGCCATCTCCACGTTGCGGAAGGTGCGCGGGTTGAACTGCTTCTTCCCGGCATCCCAGAAGCCGAACGTGACATTGGCGAAGCCGATCGCCGACAGGCTCGCGCTGGGGATCTTCTCGCAGATGGCAAAGGCCTCGATCTGCTCGAACACGTTGTCGCCCATGCGCAGCACCAGCAGGTAACCGGTGGGGGTCTTGATGTAGCGCGGCACGCTGTCGCGCGGGTAGTTGGGGTTTTGGGCCCGGGCATCGAGCGCCGCCTTGCATTCCGCCGAGGCAGAGGTCTGCGCCGCGGCGGGGGCGGGCATGACTGCGACCGCGAAGGCGGCGCCGGCTGCCAGCATGGCGAACGCCTGGCGGGCACGGCAGGTGGTGCGGTGGATCATCGGTTGTCTCCTGATGGGTTGTTTGCTGGTGGGTTGGTGGCTACGGCTGAAAAATTACGAAGCGGGCGGATGCGGCGGCAGCAGGATGTCCCGGCCGACCGCGCGGATGTCGGTGTGGCCGCAGAAGGCCATGGTCAGGTCGAGTTCCTTGCGGATGATCTCCAGCGCGCGCGTCACGCCGGCCTGTCCCATGGCGCCCAGTCCATACAGCATGGGCCGGCCGATATAGACGCCTGTGGCGCCAAGGGCGACCGCCTTGAGCACGTCCTGCCCGGAACGGATGCCGCCGTCCATATGGACTTCGATGCGGTCGCCCACGGCTTCGGCAATGGCGGGCAAGGCGCGGATCGACGCTGGCGCGCCATCGAGCTGGCGGCCGCCGTGGTTGGACACGATCAGCGCATCCGCGCCCGACTGGCACGCCAGCCGCGCATCCTCGACGTCCTGGATGCCCTTGAGCACCAGCTTGCCGGACCAGCGACGGCGGATCCATGCCACGTCGTCCCAGTCCAGCGTCGGGTCGTACTGGCGGCTCGACCAGTCAGCCAGCGAGGTCATGTCGTCTACGCCCTGCACATGGCCGATGATGTTGCCGAAGGTGCGGCGGCGCGTGCCCAGCATGCCCAGGCACCAGCGCGGCTTGCCCATCATGTTGAGCAGGTTCCACGGCGTCAGGCGCGGCGGCGCGGACAGGCCGTTGCGCAGGTCCTTGTGGCGCTGCGCGCTGACCGGCAGGTCCAGCGTCAGCACCAGCGCCGGGCAGCCCGCGGCGCGGGCGCGGTCCATCAGGCGTTCGACGAAGGCGCGGTCGCGCATCACATAGAGCTGGAACCAGAACGGATGCCCGCCGGTGGCCTCGGCCACGTCCTCGATCGAGCAGATGCTGACCGTGGACAGGGTGAACGGCACGCCGAAATCGCGCGCGGCGCGGGCGGCCAGGATCTCGCCGTCGGCATGCTGCATGCCGGCCAGCCCGGTCGGCGCGAGCGCCACCGGCATGGCCACGTCCTGGCCCAGCATGCGCGTGGCGACGCAGCGCTCGCCGATATCCACGGCCACGCGCTGGCGCAGCAGGATGCGGCCGAACTCGCGCTGGTTGGCGCGGTAGGTGGACTCGGTCCACGAACCGGAGTCGGCGTACTCATAGAACATGCGCGGCACCCGCCGCCGGGCGAGCCGGCGCAGGTCCTCGATCTCGTTGATGGATGACATCTTGTGTCCTGCAAGGTAGAAAGACGGAGCGCGCCTGGCCTCAGTGCAGCCATGCGGCCGGCACCAGGATCAGCTGCGGGAACAGCACGAACAGGAACATCAGCGCGGTCAGGCTCAGCAGGAACGGCCAGACCCCGCCGATCACGCTGTCCAGGCTGCAGCGCGAAGTGCCCGCCACGACGTTGAGCACCGTTCCCACCGGCGGCGTCAGCAGGCCGATGGCGTTGTTGAGCACGAACATCACGCCGAAATACACCGGGTCGATGCCCGCCTTGGTGATTACAGGCATCAGGATCGGCGTCATGATCAGCACCGTCGGCATCAGGTCGAGCGCGGTGCCCACCACGATCACCAGGACCATGATGACCAGCATCAGCAGGATCTTGTTGTCGATGAAGGGTTCGAGCAGGTCGGTCACCTGCGCCGGGATATTGGCGATGGTGATGAGCCATGCCGACACCAGCGCGCAGGCCACCAGGAACAGCACCGTGCTGGAAGTCTTGGCCGCGGTGACGATCAGTTCCGGCAGCGCGCGCAGCTTCAGTTCGCCGTAGACGAAGCGGCCCACCACCATGGCGTAGACCACCGCCACCACCGCTGCCTCGGTCGGCGTGAAGGCGCCGATCTTCATGCCGCCGATGATCACCACCGGCAGCACCAGGGCCCACACGCCGTCGAGCGCGGCCCGGGCCAGGCGGCGGGCATTGAACGGCTCGGTGGGCGCGAGCTTTTCCTTGCGTGCGCAGAAGTGCCAGGTGACGGCGAGCGTCAGCGCCATCATCGCGCCGGGGGCGATGCCGGCGAGGAACAGCTTGGTGATCGACACCTGCGCCACCACGCCGAACACCACGATGGCGATCGACGGCGGTATCACCGGCGCGATGATGCCGCCCGCCGCGATCAGGCCCGCCGCGCGCGGCACGTTGTAGCCGGCATTGCGCATCATCGGGATCAGCAGCGCGGCGACCGCGGCGGTATCGGCCACCGCGGAGCCGGAGATGCTGGCCACCACCGTCGCGGCGATGATTGCCACGTAGCCCAGCCCGCCGCGGACGTGCCCGACCGCAGCGTCGGCGACGCGCACGATGCGCCGTGACAGCCCGCCGGCGTTCATCAGCTCGCCCGCCAGCATGAAGAACGGCACCGCCATCAGCGGATAGTTGTTGACGCCCTCGAGCATGTTCTGCGCGAGGATCTGCGTATCGAAATTGCCCAGGTGCAGCATCAGCGCAACCCCGGAAGCCAGCAGCGCAAAGGCGATGGGCATGCCGAGCGACATCGCGCCCAGCAGCGAGCCGACAAAGACAAAGATGGTCATGACGAGCTCCCTGCGCTTATTCGCCGGAGGTGCCGGACTGCGGCACCAGTTCATGCTGCGCCATGCGGCCGCTGGCGAGGCGCCACAGCCCGTGCAGCAGCATCGCCGCCATGCCCACGCTGCAAACCAGCAGGCAGGCATAGACCACGCCGAGCGGCACGCCGGTGACGGGCGCGCGGTCGTCCATGCCGATCGCCACCAGTTGCCACGCGCCATGGGCCAGCAGCAGGCAGCAGCCCAGCGCGCCCGCGTCGGCGAGCAGGCGGCAGGCACGCTGGCCGTTCCCGCCCAGGCGCGATACCACGGTGGACATGCCCAGGTGGGCCTTGTCATGCATGACCAGCAGGGCGCCGGTCAGCGTCAGCCACATGAAGACGAAGCGCGAGGCTTCCTCGGAGAAGGCAATGCCGGAATTGAAGACGTAGCGCAGGACCACGTTGCCAAAGACCAGCACGATCATGGTGGCCATCATGGCGACCATCGCGCCGTGGATCAGGCGCAGCGTAATTCGGTTCATGATTCGGAACTCCTGGAGGGATCGGGGTTCAGCACAGGCGTGGCACGGCGGCCCCGATCCGGTAAAAGCGCATGGCGTTGTCGTGCCACACCGCCTGCGCGGCGGCGTCGGGCAGGCCTTCGAGCGCGGCGGCGACGGTATTGACGATTTCATGCAGCGACGCGCGCAGCCCCGACACAGGCAGGTTGCTGGCAAACATGCAGCGCTGCCAGCCGAAGATCTCCAGCGCCTGTCGGATGACGGCGACATTGCCGGCGCGATCCCATGCCGCGCCCGGCAAGCCGAACTCGGACAGCTTCAGGTGCACCCCGGGCAGGCTGGCCAGGGCCGCCAGCCCGCGGCGCCAGCCGGACAGGCCCGCTTCGGTGCGATCCCACGGCAGGCCGGTGTGTTCGACCACCACGGCCAGGCCGGGCACCGCCGCGATCGCCTCGGCGGCTTCCTCCAGGTGCCACCATGGCACCCGCAGGTCCCACGCCAGGCCGTGCTCGGCCAGCCGCTGCAGGCCGGACCGCCAGCGCGGATCCTGCAGCGTGCCGGGCTGGCCGCGCACGCTGCCAGCCGCGGTCCGGCTGGTGCGCGGCTTGCATCGCACGCCCCGCACCAGCGGGAAGGCCTGGTGCGCGCGCAGCTGGTCCGCCAGCGTGTCGCTGTTGAAATCGGCATGCGCCACCACCGCGTTGGGAAAGCCATGGCGCGCGTGGACCTGGTGCAGCCACGCGGTCTCGGCCACCGACTCGTCGGCATGACGTTCGGCTTCCACGTGGACGCTGGCGGCGAGCGGCAGCCCGTCCCACTGGCGCAGGTAGTCGGCGGGATCGAAGTCTTGCCGCAGCGCGGCGTAGTCGCCGAGGAAGAAGGCGGCAGGGTCGTACCCTTCCTGCAGCCAGGGATGGCGCGCGCAGCCGAGCCGCCACAGATGGTGGTGGGCATCGACGATGGCGGCGGGCATGGCAGGCATCGCGTGCTCCTAGCGCTGGGCGTCCATGGCGCGCAGCACGGCGTCGCCGTTCTTCTGCACGAACAGCTGGCGCGTCTCCTCGCGCACCACCTTGCGGATGCCGGCGTTGTCGGGATGCTCGTTGACCTGTACGCCCCTGGCCCGCAGCGTGGCGATGGCCGCGGCCTCGTTGTCGGCGTTGAGCTTGCGCTGGTAGGTGGCGGCGGCAGCGGCCTCTTCCAGCAGCACCTTCTGGTACTCGGGCCTGAGCGCGTCGAACTTCGCCTTGTTCATCAGCACCACCAGCGCGGTATAGGCATGGCGCGTCATCGACACGTACTTCTGCACCTCGTACATCTTGGCCGAGACCATCAGCGTGGGCGGATTCTCCTGGCCGTCGACCGCGCCGGATTCCAGCGCGCCGAAGACCTCGGCGAACGGCATCGGCTGCGGGCTCGCGCCCAGCAGCTGGAAGGCCTTGATGTGCGACGGGTTGGGCGTGGTGCGGATCTTCAGGCCGCGGATGTCCTCGGCCTTGTTGACCGGGCGCTTGTTGTTGCCCAGGCTGCGGAAGCCGATCTCCCAGAAGGCCAGGCCCTTGATGCGGTGGGCGCCCAGTTCTTCCAGCAATGAACGGCCGACCGGGCCGTCCAGCACCTTGTAGGCCGAGGGTCCGTCCTCGAACTGGTAGGGCAGGTCGAGCACGTTCAGCCGTGGCGCCAGCCCGGTGACAAAGGGATTGCCGGTGGCGCCGATGTCGATGGTGCCGCTGCGCACGCCCGTGACCAGCGTGGTGTCGTTGCCGAGCTGGCTGTTGGCGAAGACCTGGATCTCGACGCCGCCCTGGGTGCGCTCCCTGACCTTCTTGCTGAAGGCGAGCGCGGCCTGGTGCTGCGAGTCGGTTTCCGGAACGGTATGGGCGAAGCGCAGCTTCACCGGGGCCGGTGCCTGTGCGTGTGCCTGTGCCACGCCGGCAACGGACAATAGCGCTGCCAGCACGATATGCGGGATAACGTGTTTCATGGTGTCTCCTGGGTTTGTGATGCGGCCCGGTCGATGTGTGCCGGGCTCTGGGGGTGCCCCGTGTGGGGCCGATATCAGGGTGGCGGAGGCAGCAGCCCGCGCCGGGCCAGGCTGGCCATCAGCGCGCCGATGCCGAAGGTCCACGGCGGCAGCGCGTCGCTGGTGCCGACCCAGTTCACCAGGCCGCCGAGGCGCGGCGCGGAGATGCTGACGCGGTCGCCGAGGTGATGGGTAAAGCCGGCGCCGGGTGCGTCGCGGTCCTGCACCGGCGCGAACAGCGTGCCGCAGAACAGCATCATGCCGTCGGGATACTGGTGGTGCGCGCCCATCGCATGCGCCACCAGTTCCTGCGGCGAACGGCTGATCTGCGTCATCGCGCTGGCGCCATGCAGCACGAAGCCATCCTCGCCTTCGATGGTCAGGCCGATCTCGGTGCGCGCGATCTCGTCGATGCCGAAATGCGCATCGCACAGCCGGATCCACGGGCCGATGCCGCAGGACGCGTTGTTGTCCTTGGCCTTGCCCAGCAGCAGCGCGCTGCGGCCTTCGAAGTCGCGCAGGTTGACGTCGTTGCCCAGCGCCGCGCCGACGGTCTCGCCGCGCGGCGAGACTGCCAGCACCACCTCCGGCTCGGGGTTGTTCCAGGTCGAGGCCGGATGCAGGCCGACACCCACGCCGGTGCCCACCGATGACAGCGGAGCCGCCTTGGTGAAGATCTCGGCGTCCGGGCCGATGCCGACTTCCAGGTACTGCGACCACAACCCCTGCGCGACCAGCACATCCTTGATGCGCATGGCCTCGGGCGAGCCGGGGCGGATGGCGGCAAAGCCCGTCCCGACGATGGCGCCGACGCTCTCGCGCACCGCCGCGGCGCTGGCCGCGTCGCCGCGCGCGCGCTCCTCGATCACGCGCTCGACCAGGCTGGCGGCAAAGGTCACGCCGGCGGCCTTGACCACCTGCAGGTCGTTCGGCGCCAGCAGGTGGCGGTGTTCCGGGTCCGGCCCATGCGCGCAGGTCGCGTCGAGCCAGTCCTGCAGCGGCCCCAGCGAAGGCCCGGTGGCCTGCCGCACGCGCTCGGCGCAGTCAGGCAGCGCCAGCAGGCCGGCAATGGTTGGCGCGGTGGCCGTGATATCGAACAGTTCCGCGCCGCGCACCACCACCGTCACGGGGCCGCCATGCGGGCCGGGCAGCCATGCGCGTCCCACCAGCAAGGCGCGATCCGCGTCGCGCGGCAGGGTTTCCTCAACCGAGATGCGTCGTGTCATGTCACACCTTGACGTTGGCGTCCTTGACCACGCGCGCCCACTTGGCGCGCTCCGTGGCGATGAACTGCGCGAAGCGCGCCGCGCTGCCGCCGCCGTCCTCGGCACCGAAGCCGGCGAGCTTGCCCGCCACGTCGGGCAGCGCCAGCACCTTGTTCAGGTCCGCGTTCATGCGCTGGACCATGGGCGCGGGCAGCCCGGCGGGGCCGACCAGCCCGTACCAGGTGCCGGCATCGAAGCCGGGAAAGCCCGATTCGGCCAGCGTCGGCACATTGGGATAGCTGGCCGCGCGGCGCGGGCGCGTCTGCGCGATCGCCACCACCTTGCCGCCCTGGATCTGCGGCGTGGCGGAGGTCATGGTCTCGAAGCTGAAGTCGATCTGGCCGCCGATCAGGTCGGTCAGCATCGGCGCCGAGCCGCGATACGGCACGTGCAGCGCCTCCACGCCGGCACGCAGCTTGAACATCTCCAGCGCCAGGTGCTGCGCCGCGCCGGCGCCGGACGAGCCGAAGGTGATCTTGCCCGGCTGGCTGCGGCACAGCGCGACCACGTCGGCCACCGAGCGCGCGCGCCCGCCGGTGTGGCAGATCAGCAGGTTGGGCGTGACGCCGACCAGCATGACCGGCGTGAAGTCCTTCTCCACCGAGTAGCCCAGCTTCGGGTACAGGCTGGGCGCGATGGCATGGTTGCTGATGTTGGTCATCAGCAGCGTGGCGCCGTCCGGCGCCTGGCGCGCGGTGTACTCGGCGGCGACCACGCCGGCGGCGGCGGGCCGGTTCTCGACGATGACCGACACCCGCCACAGCGCCGACAGCTGCTGTGCGATCACGCGCGCCATCACGTCGGTGCCGCCGCCGGGCGGGAAGCCCACGATGATGCGGATCGGGCCGGTCGGCAGTGCCTGGGACCAGGCTGCCAGCGGCGTGGCCAAGGTGGCCGCGCCCGCGCACAGGAAGGTGCGACGTCGCATGTGTTGTCTCCTGATGTTGTTGTTCGGAATGTGCCGGTATTACAGCGAGGCCTCGAGCAGCGCGAGGTAGTCCTCGGCGCTGGCCTCGCGCGGGTTGGTCTTGTGGCAGTGGTCGGCCAGCGCGTAGTCGATGACGCGCGGGAACAGGGCCGCATCGACGCCCATCTCGCGCAGGCCCGCGGGCAGGCCCAGGCGCCGGTTCATGTGGGTGATGGCCGGAGCGACAGCATCCGCATCGGCCAGTCCCATCGCCTGCGCGATGCGGGCCAGCTTGTCGTCGGCGCGCATCGACGGCGCCTCGGCGTTGAAGCGGATCACCGCGGGCAGCAGCACGGCGTTCAGCGTGCCATGGTGCAGCGTCGGCATCAGCCCGCCGAGCGCATGGCTCAGGCTGTGCACGCAGCCCAGCCCCTTCTGGAATGCGAGCGCGCCCTGCATGGATGCGCTCATCATCGCCAGGCGCGCGGCACGGTCCTGCGGATCGCGGCGCGCGCGCTCGATATGCAGCCAGGCGCGGCGCAGGCCATCGAGCGCGATGCCGTCGGCGGGCGGATTGAAGGCCGGGGCCATGAAGGTTTCCAGGCAATGCGCGATGGCATCCATGCCGGTGGCCGCGGTCAGCATCGGCGGCAGGCCCAGCGTCAGCTCCGGGTCGCAGATCGCGACGCGGGGCACCAGGTAGGGCGACAGCACGCCGACCTTGCGGCCGTCGTCGAGGATCAGCACGGCGCCGCGGCCGACCTCGCTGCCGGTGCCGGCGGTGGTGGGGATTGCGATTACCGGCGCGGTGGCAGCCGTGATCCGCGCCACGCCGCCCTCGATCGCGGCGAACTGGCGCAGCGGGCCGTCGTGCGTGGCACAGACCGCCACTCCCTTGGCCAGGTCGATCGGCGAGCCGCCGCCCACCGCGATGATGCCGTCGCAACGATACTCGCCATAGAGGCGCATGGCCTCGCGCATGGCAGCCTCGGTCGGGTTGGACGGCGTGCCGTCGAAGATCACCGCCTCGCAGCCGGGCCGCAGTTGCTCCAGCACCCGCTGCACGATGCCGGCGGCCTTGACGCCGGCGTCGGTGACCACCAGCGGGCGCGTGATGCCGATACGCTCGCATTCCTGGGCCAGCAGCCCGATCGCGCCGAAGTCGATCTGGATCTGGGTGATGTAGTTGATCAGGGCCATCTTGTCTCCATGCTGTGTGGGGTGTGCCGGATGCCGCGGGATCTGCGGGGCAGGCCGGCTGCATTGGTGACGAAGTCTAGGAACAAGGCCCGCGGGTCACAACGTGGAATTACTTGAAGGCAGCCCAAGAAAAACTCACATCAGCGAACGCCTAGTTTTTCTTGAAGCGGCGCTGAGATTTTCTCGTTTTGCGGCGCGCGGCGCGGGCCCTAGACTGGCGCAGACCAGCCGGATTCCGGACCACTGCCCGCTGCCGGGCCTCCTACACACCAACGACAACCATGAGACAACCGATCCTGATCGAGCGCGACGCGCAGGTCGCCACCATCACGCTGAACAACCCGGACAAGCTCAATGCCATGGACCTGGCCATGTGGCAGGGCCTGACCGACGCCATCCAGGCCCTGTCGGCCGACGACACGCTGCGCTGCGTGGTGCTGCGCGGCGCCGGCGACAAGGCCTTCGCCGCCGGCGCCGACATCGCCGAGTTCGACACCATGCGCGCCAACGCCGCGCAGGCGCAGCAGTATGGCGAGATCACCAACGCCACCATGCGCGCCATCGCCGAATGCCGGCATCCGACCGTCGCGCTGATCCAGGGCGCCTGCGTCGGCGGCGGGCTGGAGATCGCGTCGATGTGCGACCTGCGCATCTGCGGCAAGTCGAGCCGCTTCGGCGTGCCGGTCAACCGGCTCGGGCTGGTGATGTCGTTTGGCGAACTGGGCGGGCTGGTGGCGCTGGCGGGGCCGGCGACCGCGCTCGAGATCGTCCTGGAAGGCCGCGTGTTCGAAGCCGACGAGGCCCTGCACAAGCGCCTGGTCAACCGCGTGGTGGCGGACGAGGCCGTGCCCGACGAGGCCTATGCGGCGGCACGGCGCATCGCCGCCGGCGCGCCGCTGGTGGCGCGCTGGCACAAGCAGTTCGTGCGCAGGCTGCTCGATCCCGCGCCGCTGCGCCCGGAAGAGCATGCCGAGTCCTATGCCTGCTTCGATACCGAGGATTTCCGTATCGGCCACCGCGCCTTTCTCGACAAGACCCGGCCGCAATTCGTGGGCCGTTGACAGCACCCTAGTTCCAGACACCGCGGCGCCGCCAAGCCAATGCGGCCGCCCCAACCACAGGTGGTATCCATGAATTTGCCGTTATCGAAAATCAAGGTCCTGGACGTCAGCCAGATCATGGCCGGTCCGTTCTGCTGCATGCTGCTGGGCGACATGGGCGCCGACGTCATCAAGGTCGAAGCGCCGGGTGCCGGCGACCAGACCCGCAAGTCGATGGGCTTCCGGCTCAAGGGCGATGACAGCGGCGGTTTCCTGGCGCTGAACCGCAACAAGCGCAGTGTCGAGATCGACCTGAAGAACCCGGCCGGCCTCGAGGCCTTCTATGAACTGGTGCGCGGCGCCGACGTGCTGGTGGAGAACAACCGTCCGGGCGTGGCCGCGCGCCTGAAGATCGACTATGCGGTGCTGCGCGAGATCAATCCGCGGCTGGTCTATGCCAGCATCTCCGGCTTTGGCCAGACCGGGCCGTGGTCGCGGCGCCCGGGGCTGGATCTGATCGCGCAGGCCATGTCGGGCGTGATGAGCGTGATGGGCCATCCGGACGCGCCGCCCGTCAAGGCCAGCGTGCCGATCGCCGACCTGGGCGCCGGGCTGTTTACCGCCTATGGCGTCCTCAGCGCGCTGATGGGGCGCGAGCATACCGGGCAGGGGCAATATGTGGATGCGTCGCTGTTCGAGACGGCGCTGGGGCTGTCGGTATGGGAGTCGGCCGAGTACTGGGGCACCGGCGACGTGCCGGTGCCGATCGGCAGCGCCAACCGCATGAGCGCGCCGTACCAGGCGGTGCGTGCGGCGGACCGGCACTTTGTGATCGGCGCGGCCAACCCCAAGCTGTGGGCCGCGCTGTGCGAGGTGATCGGGCGGCCTGACCTGCTTGCCGATCCGCGCTTTACCGACAACGCCGCCCGCATCCGCAACCGCGCCGCGCTGATTCCTGAAATTGAGGCAGAATTCGCGCGCAAGCCGGCGGCGGAGTGGGTCGATGCGCTGCTGGCGGCTGGTGTGCCGGCGGCACCGATCTTCACCTACGACGAAGCGCTGGCCAGCGAACAGGCGGTGGCGCGGGACATGGTGCTGGAGATCGACCACCCGGTCGAAGGGCGGGTCAAGGCGCTGGGCTTCCCGGTCAAGCTGAGCGGCACGCCGCAGCAGGTGCGCTATCCGGCGCCGTTGCTGGGGCAGCATACCGAAGAGGTGCTGGGCGAGTTCGGCCTGGACGCAGCCACCGTCACGCGGCTGCGTGCGCAGGGGGCGTTCGGCGCGCCGGCCCGCACACAGGAACCGGAACGCGGCGCCGCCTGAGCGCGCCGCGTTCATCATCTATACCGATAAAAGACAGGAGACAACCATGACGATTTCACGTTCGCTGATGCGGCGCTGGGCGATGCCGGCGGCCGTAGTGCTGGGGATGCTGGGCGGCGCGGCCACGGCGAGTGCGGAAACCTACCCCAGCCGGCGCATCGAACTGATCGTGCCGTGGCAGGCAGGCGGCGGGGCCGATGTGGTGGCGCGCGCGCTGTCCACCGCGGCCGCAAAACACCTGCCGCAACCGATCGTCGTCATCAACAAGCCGGGCGCCAGCGGCTCGGTAGGCCTGGGCGAAGTGGTCAACGCGAAGCCGGACGGCTACAAGCTGGTGCTGTCGTCCAGCGAGCTGACCTTCCTGAACTATCTCGGGCTGGCCAAGTTTACCTACCAGGACCTGATCCCCATCGCACGCCTGAACGCGGACCCGGCCGCCGTGGCGGTAAGGGCCGATGCGCCGTGGACCTCGATCGAGCAGTTTGTCGCCGATGCGCGCAAGCCGGACGCCAATATCCGCGTGGGTAACGCAGGGCAGGGCTCCGCTTGGCATATGGCAGCCGCCGCGCTGGCCGACAAGACCGGCGCGAAGTTCAACCATATCCCGTATGCCGGCGGCGCTCCCGCCACGCTCGCGCTGCTGGGCGGGCATATCGATGCGGTCACGGTCAGTACGGCGGAGGTCTTCACGCATGTCGCCGCGGGCAAGCTCAAGGTGCTGGCGGTGATGGCCGACAAGCGGGTCAGCGGCTTCGACAACGTGCCAACGCTGAAGGAACGCAAGATCGACCTGTCGATGGGAATCTGGCGCGGCATCTCGGCGCCGAAGGGCACGCCGCCCGAGGTGATCGCGGTCCTGAAGACGGCGATCGCGAAATCGGTGCAGGAGCCGGTGATGCGCCAGACGCTGGAGAAGCTGCACTTCAGCACCGATACCTATGCCGATGACGTGACGCTGCAGGCCGCCATGGTGAAGGAGTCGGCGCAGTTCAAGCAACTGGCCAGCCGCATCAGCGTCAAGGAGTAGGTCCATGCGCGATGACACACCCGCGGAAGGCGCGGCGTCCGTCGGGCCCTTTATCGATGCGCACCAGCATTTCTGGGACCTGGCGAGAAACCCCTACCCCTGGCTTCAGGACGAAACGGTGCCGAACTTCCGCTATGGCGATTACTCGGCGCTGCGCCGGAATTACCTTCCGGAGGACCTTGCACGCGATACGGAAGGCTGCGCGCCGGTGAAGACCGTGCATGTCGAAGCCGAATGGGCGCGCGCCAATCCGGTCGACGAGACCGCATGGCTGACGCAGCTCGCCGCGCGGACGGGGCGGCCCACGGCGATCGTCGGCCATGCGCAGCTTGACCGGGGCGATGTCGGGGAAGTGCTGGCGGGCCATGCCGGCTACGCGATGATGCGCGGCATCCGCAACAAGCCGGTGACCGCGGCGCGGCGCGAAGACGCACGGCGCGGCGTGGCGGGCTCGATGGACGACGAACGCTGGCGGCAAGGCTACGCCTTGCTGGCCCGCCATGGCATGTCCTTCGACCTGCAGGCGCCGTGGTGGAACCTGGACCAGGCGGTTGCGCTGGCGCGGGATTTTCCGGCCACGCAACTGATCCTGAACCATACCGGGCTGCCCGCCGACCGCAGCGAGGCCGGCCTGGCCGGGTGGCGCGCCGCGCTGGCCGCCCTGGCCGCGCAACCCAATGTCGCCGTGAAGATCTCTGGCCTGGGATTACCGGGCAAGCCGTGGACGCAGGCCGACAACGTGCCGGTCATCCGCGACGCCATCGCCATCTTCGGCACGGAGCGCTGCATGTTCGCCAGCAACTACCCGGTGGACAGCCTGGTGGCCAGCTACGGCACCATCGTGGCGGGCTTCCGCGCCGCCATCGCCGTCTATCCGCCCGAACAGCAGCGCGCGCTGTGGCACGACAACGCGGCGCGCTTCTATCGCCTGTAGCAACGCATCGACAACGATCCGCCACCCACCCGGCTCGCGCCGGGGCGGGGCGGACGGCTTCGCCCCAAGACTTGAAAGGAACCCATGATGAAGAACGGATTGCAACCCGGCGCCGCCTGCGCGCGCACGCTGACGGTCGACCGCCAGCGCACCATCGATTTTCTCGGCGAAAGCCTGCGCATCTACGCCACGCCCGAGCTGGTGCGCGATATCGAACAGACCTGCCTCGATTTCCTGCAAGGCTTTCTCGATGACGGCGAGAGCTCGGTGGGCGCGGAAGTGTCGGTGCAACACACCGGGGCCACCCCCCTGGGCGGCGAGGTGCGCATCCACGCCGAGATCACGGCCATCGATGGCCGCAGTGTCACCTTCAGCGTGACTGCCGACGATGCGGCGGAGCGGGTTTGCAGCGGCACGCATCGGCGCTTCGTGGTCGATGTCGAGCGCTTGCGCGCACGCGTGCAGAAGAAGGCGGCATCGATGCCCGCCGCGGTCTGAAGCCGCGCAGCGGGACGCGCCCCGCAAGCCGCCCTCAGACGGGGGCCGGCTGCCGCTGGTCCGCCGACACTTCCGCGCGGATCCAGTCAGTGAAGCAGCGGATGCGGCGATCCTCCAGCCGCTCCTTCGGAAACACCACGAAGTAAGAGAATTCGACCGGCAGCCGGATCGATTCGAACAGCCGCACCAGCCGGCCTTCGGCCAGGTCCTGCTCGATCCAGTTCTTCTTGACCAGCGCCACGCCCAGGCCATTGAGCGCGGCGTTGATGACCAGGTGGCTCGGCCAGAACGACGGCCCGCGGCTGGCATCGACATCGGTCACGCCGGCATGCTCCAGCCACATCGCCCAGTCGGGGTTGCTTACGTCCGTATAGGTGCTGTCGTCGTGCAGCAGCGTATGGTGCTTCAGGTCGGACGGCGTTTCGAGCGGCTCCGGACCTTGCAGCAGCGCCGGGCTGCACACGGGAATGACTTCCACCGCCATGCACAGCTCGCAGTGCAGGCCGGGATAATCGCCGCGGCCATAGCGGATCGCCATGTCGAAATCGTCGCGCTCGAAGTCGATGCGATGGTTCGAGGTCGACACCTTCAGGTCGATATCCGGATTCGCCTTCATGAAGCGGTCCATGCGCGGGATCAGCCATTTGACCGCGAAGGTGGGCGGCATGTTGACCTTCAGCGCCGGGCGGTCCTTGCTGTGCAGGCGGTGGGTGGCATCGGCGAGCTGCTTGAAGGCCAGCTGCACGCTGGGCAGGTAGGCGTTGCCGGCCGGTGTCAGCACCAGGGCCTTGGCCTCGCGGATAAACAGCTGCACGCCAAGGCTTTCTTCCAGGGCCTTGATCTGGTGGCTGACCGCCGACGGCGTGACGAACAGTTCCTCCGCGGCGCGCGTGAAGCTCAGATGCCGGGCAGCCACTTCGAACGCCCTGAGCGGGTTGAGTGGGGGGATCTGTCTCGACATATGGGTGATACGAAATCCTGTAGACGCCTTGCCGACGTGGGGGAGAGGGCACCGGCAAGCCGCTGCACGATAGCATTCGTGCCACTGCATGGGAATAGGGCCGTCGTCATGTAGTGCCCGCGCCGGGCCCAATTTCTTTGCTTTGTCCTTAACCGTTGCCATAATGTCGAAAAATGTGAAATCCGGGGCACAAAGAAGCGTGCAGCGCCGGGTTGCGGGGTCGGAATATCTGGAACGTCATGGCATTCAAGCAATCCATCCAGTTGGCAGCCACGGTGGCTGCCACGCCGCGCGGCCGGCTGGCCGTGCGCATTGCGGGCGGCGTGGCGGCGGCGCTGGCGGTGTTCGGGCTGGCGGGGTATTTCGGCGGGCCGCCGCTGATCAAGTACCTGGTCGAAAAGAACGCGACCGAGGCGCTCGGGCGCAAGGTCACGCTGGGGCAGGCCCATGTGCGGCCGTTCGAGCTGGCGGCCACGCTGACCGACCTGACCATCTACGAGCGCGATGGCAAGACGCCGGCGCTGACACTGGGCGAGGCGCAGGCCAATACCTCGCTGGCCTCGGTCTGGCACCTGGCGCCGGTGGTGGACAACCTGCATGTCGATCGCCTGGCAGTGCACGTGGTGCGCGGCGCCGACGGCCGCATGAGCTTTGCCGATGTGCAGGAGAAGTTCGCGGCGCTGCCACCCAAGCCTGCCGATGCCAGGCCGGCGCGCTTCTCGGTGAACAACATCGCGGTGACCGGCAGCAGCCTGCGCTATGACGACAAGCTGCTCGATACCTCCCTGCGCGTCGACAACCTGACGCTGACGCTGCCGTTCCTGTCCAACCTGCCGCACGACGTCGAGATCGTGACCCGGCCCACGCTGAGCGCGCAGGTCAACGGCACGCCGCTGGCGTTGGACGGCGAGGTGCTGCCGTTCGCCGATTCACGCCAGACCCGGCTCAACATCAATCTCGACGGGCTGGAGGTGGCGCGGATGATGGCGTTCGCGCCACCGTTGCGCGATGCCGAGGTCAAGTCCGGCAAGCTCGATACGCGGCTGACGGTGGCGTTCCGCCAGCAGCAGGACACGCAGGAGATGGTGGTGCTGGGCACCGCCGCGCTGCGCGATGCCGACGTGCGCACGCGCGCCGGCCAGCCGCTCGTCCGCAGCGGCAAGCTGGCGGTCGATATCGCCAGGCTGGAGCCGTTGGCGCATCGCGCGCAACTGCGCAGCGTCGAGATCGAAGGGCTGGCGCTGGAGGCGGCACGGCGCGCGGATGGCTCGCTGAACCTGGCCACGGCATTCCTGCCGCAGGCGGTGAGCCGGTCCACCGATGGCGTGGCGCCGGCACCGGCGCCGGCCTCGGCCCCCGTCGCCGCCTCGGCTGCTCCGGCAGCCCCGGCGACGGCCGCGGCCAAGGAAGTGCCGTGGCGCTATGCGGTCGATCGCATCGTCGTCAGGCAGGCCCGGGTCGGATTCGAAGATGCGCTGGCGCCATCGGGCCCGGGCAAGCTCGCGCTCGGGCCGCTCGATGCCGAGGTCAAGGGCTTTGCCGGCACCGACGGTGACAAGCCGGTGCGTGTCGAGGCCACGCTGACCGTGGCCGAGGGCCAGACCCTGCACCATACCGGCGACCTGCTGCTGCGCGACGGCTCGATGGCCGGCACGCTGGAAACCACCGGCTTGCGGCCGCAGGGGTTTGCCGCCTGGTGGCCGCGCGAGCTGCGCAGCCAGTTCGGCACCACCGCGGTCAATGCGGAACTGCATTACCGCATGGTGTGGGGCACACCGCAGTTCCAGTTCGTGCTGGAGAAATCGCGGCTGGAACTGGCGCCGCTGTACGTCGCCACGCGCGACCCGGTGGTGATGCCGGCGACCGCCGCATCGCGCGCTAGCGCAGCCGATGCGCATGCCGCGGACAAAACACAGGGCACCGGCCGCCGCACGCGCGATCGCACCGCCGCCCGCGGCAGTGACCGGGATGGCGCCGCGCTGCCGCTGCTGCAGGCGCAGAAGCTGGTACTGGACGATATCCAGTTCGACCTCGCCAAACAGACCTTTGCCACCAGCCAGGTGACGCTGGCGCAGCCGCAGATCGCCGCCACGCGTGACCATCGCGGCGAGCTGCTCGAGATGGCGCGGCTGTGGGCGAGCGAATCCGCGCAGCAGGCGCGCGCCGCGCCACGGCGCACGGCCAGCGGCAATGGTGCCAACGGCGCCGCTGCCAGTGGCGGCTGGAAGGCCAATATCGGCAAGGTCGTGGTCGAAGGCGGCAGCGCCCGTCTCGCGGACTACCAGCCGGCGCAGGCCAACCGCGGCCGCCCGGTGATCCACCAGTTCCGCAATATCGGCCTGAGCACCGGCGCCGTGGCCTGGCCGCTGACGCCGGCGGCGGTGCTGGTCAAGCTGCATGCCGAAGCCGGCCGCCGTGGCGTGATCGGCATCGATGGCACGGTGTTGCCAGCGCTGCCGGCCAGCCGGCTGCAGCTGGACCTGCGCCAGGTCGACGTGAGCCCGCTGCAGCCTTACCTGGCTGACCGCTTCAACGCCGCGCTGCGCAGCGGCACGCTCACGGTCAAGGGCAGGCTCAATGTCGATGCGCCGGCCGGCAAGCCGCTCGCCGCGCATTTCAACGGCAATGTGCAGACCGGCAACGTGCGCACGGTGGACCGCGTCAGCGGCGACGACTTCCTGCGCTGGCGCTCGCTGGCGGTGTCGGGCATCGACTTTGCGATGGACGAGAGCAAGGGGCCGATGCGCGTCACCCTGGGCAATATCGCGCTGTCGGACTTCTACGCCCGCGTGATCCTGAACGCCAACGGCCGCCTGAACCTGCAGGACGTGCTGGCCGGCGGCGCGGAGAAAGGCGAGGCCGCGCCGTCCACCAGCCTGACTCAAGCCAACCCGGCCTCGGCGCCGGCCGCGCCGCCGGTGCAGGCCAGCGACACGCGCACTGCGCAGGTCGAGCAGAAGCCGGGCGGGCCCAAGCCGCAGATCCGCATCGGCGGGGTCTCGGTCGACAAGGGCAATATCAATTTCTCGGACTTCTTCGTCAAGCCCAACTACACCGCCAACCTGACCGGCATGAAGGGCTCGGTGTCCAGGGTGTCGTCGGGCGATCCCACCCCGGCCGACCTGGTGCTGGATGGCCGCATCGACGACGACGCGCCGGTCAATATCAGCGGCAAGCTCAATCCGCTGGGCGAGCAGCTGTTCCTCGACATTGCCGCCAAGGCCGCGGGCGTCGAGC
Source organism: Cupriavidus sp. WGlv3 (assembly GCF_023952475.1). Classification (GTDB taxonomy): domain Bacteria; phylum Pseudomonadota; class Gammaproteobacteria; order Burkholderiales; family Burkholderiaceae; genus Cupriavidus; species Cupriavidus phytorum. The sequence goes on along the minus strand of NZ_JALHRX010000002.1, from coordinate 159,780 downwards.
TGACCCGGCTCACGCCGTATGCCGCCAAGTACGCCGGCTACCCCATCACCAAGGGCAAGCTGACGGTGGACGTGGCCTACAAGATCGAGAACGGCAGGCTCGATGCGCGCAACCACCTGTTCCTCGACCAGCTCACCTTCGGCGAGCGCGTCGACAGCCCCGATGCGACCAAGCTGCCGGTGCTGCTGGCGGTGTCGCTGCTCAAGGATCGCAATGGCGTGATCGATGTGAACCTGCCGGTGTCGGGCTCGCTGTCGGATCCGGAGTTCAGCATCGGCGGCGTGATCGTGCGCGTGATCGTCAACCTGCTGACCAAGGCGATCACCTCGCCGTTCTCGCTGATCGCCTCGGCCTTCGGCGGCAGCGGCGAAGAACTGGGCTATGTCGAGTTCGCGCCCGGCACCGCCACGCTGACCGCGGCGGCGAAGGACAAGATCGCCAAGCTGGGCCAGGCGCTCAATGACCGGCCCTCGCTGCGGCTGGAAATCAGCGGCCGCATCGATCCCGCCACCGATGAGGCCGGCGCGCGCCGCGCCTGGCTGGATGCGCGCGTGGCCGAGCAGAAGCGGCGCGACCTGCGCGACAACGCGCAGGCCGGTGCCGCAGCGGGCGACGACGAGGCCGGCGAGCAGGGCGCCGAGGTCAAGGTGTCGAAGGCCGAGTACCCGAAGTACCTGGAGCAGGTCTACAAGCGCACCTCGATGAAGAAGCCGCGCAACTTCGTCGGCTTTGCCAAGACCCTGCCGCCCGAGGAGATGGAGAAGCTGCTGATGGCCAACGCCACTGTGACCGACGCCGACCTCAAGCGCCTGGCCGAGCAGCGTGCGCTGGTGGTCAAGCAGTCGCTCGAACGCGAAGGCAAGGTGCCCGAGAGCCGGCTGTTCCTGACCGCGCCCAAGCTCAGCGCCGAAGGCATCAAGGACAAGGGCACGCCCAACCGCGTGGACTTTTCCATCCGCGGATAGCGCGGGTGGAGGCGCCGCACCGCGCGGCGCCGCCACGGCCCCGACCTGGAAAACCGGTATGATTCGGCCCGGACAATCCGTTCCATCGCCGAATCAGGAGTGAATTTTGCAGCAGGAGCCAATGGAAGCCGCCGTCGCCTACAAGACGTGGGTGTGCGTGATCTGCGGCTGGGTGTACGACGAAGAGCAGGGCTGGCCGGAAGACGGCATCGCCCCCGGCACGCGCTGGGAGGACATTCCCGATGACTGGCGCTGCCCGGAATGCGACGTCGGCAAGGGCGAATTCGCGATGATCGAGCTGTAACGCTGCAGGCACTTCTGGCGCAGTTTTGTCAACCAAGTGATTCAGGCGATACGTGGCCTTCAGCCGTGCCTGCGCGACGCGTGCCGGCAAAGCCCCGCCCGCTGCCGCTGCACCTCGCACCGCCGATACCGCATCCGGTACGGATGACTGCAGCGCCACAGCGCGCGCCACACGGTGATGCACAACAACGCCACCATGATGGCTGCAAGCAGGCCGACCGACATGGCGGTCCTCCTCCACTACGCGTGGACCGGATTCCGGCGGGAGTCAGATCAGCAGCGGTAATGCCTCCAGCACCAGCACCGCGACCAGTGCGCCGATCAGCGCGCCCATGGTGCGGCAACTGATGCGCAGGAACTTGGCGGTCACCGGGATCGAGCCCATGGCGATCACGCCTACCAGCGCCATCGGAATCAGGAATACAAGATCATGCGCGGTGAAGTGCATGGCGGTCTCCTGTCTCTCTCTTTTGTGATTCCAGTATAGGCAGTGTGTGCGGTATGGACGGTGTGCGCATCGGGATTGTCCCCGATACGGCGCTTGTGCCGGCGCGCGCGCGTATCGGCGGCCGCACTTGCCCGGACCCGGCCGTTGCGCGACGTACGCATTGCGAGCCTTTTTTCGGCTTGCCGCCCCCGAAGCGGGAAACGCGTGTCCTATGCTGAGCAGAGACGCGGGGCGTGTTTCCCCTTTCGTGCGATGCCCCGCCGACGAGAGAGACGGAGGTGGCTATGGAACTTCACATGCAATCGCACCACTACGTGCGACGACTGCCGGACTGGACCGCGGCAGCGGTGTCGGGGCTGGCGGCGGGCGCGTTGCTGCTGGTGCTGGAACTGTTCTGGTCGTCGATGGTGTCGGGCGTCAACCCGTGGGTGGCCACGCGCATGATCGCGGCGATCGTGATGGGGCCGGAGGTGCTGCAGACCTCGCTGTTCAGCGTCGGCACGGTGGCCGCGGCACTGGTGATCCACTTCGTGCTGGGCGCGGTGCTCGGCATGATCCTCGCGGCGATCCTGGCGCCGTTCACGCTCGACTCCAGCCTGGGCCTGGCCATGCTGGCGGGCGCCGTGTTCGGGGTGCTGGTCTACGTCTTCAACTTCTACGTAATGACGCGGGCGTTCCCGTGGTTTGTCGAGGTGCGCGGCTGGCATACCTTCGTCGGCCACCTGATCTTCGGCATCGCGGCGGCGGCGTGCTACTGGAAACTGGAAAGCAAGGACGTCTCGCACTGAGCTGGCGCCGGCTGTACACGCGCGGGCAAAACAGCGCTGCGGCGGCGGGGACTACGGGTTCCCGCCGCCGCTTTTTCCTTGTGCGGCGCACTTGTGCAGTGCGACACCAATGCTCCGGCGTGTCGCCTTGCAGTGACCTGACGACATGCACTAGTCTTATCTCTACCTGCGTGACTTGCGCATCCCTCGCCGCGTGCGAGGAGGAGGGTGGATATGGCGATGGCCATCGCACTCGTCGTCATGGTTGCCGCTTCGGTGCTCTTCCATTTCCTGAGCCCGTGGTGGGCAACGCCGCTGGCGTCCAACTGGAAACAGATGGACGACACGCTGACCATTACGCTCGTCATCACCGGCATCTTCTTTATCGGCATCAACCTGTTCGTCGGCTACGTCGTCTGGCGCTTCCGCCATGATGCGCCGCATCCCAACGGCGGCAGCGGTCACCGCGCGTCCTACCACCCCGAGAACGGCAGGCTGGAACTGTGGCTGATCGGCGGCACCACGCTGGGCGTGATCTTGCTGCTGGCGCCGGGCCTGTTCGTCTACGCCGACTACGTGCGCCCGCCGCGCGAGGCGATGGTGATGGAGGTGGTCGGGCAGCAGTGGTCCTGGGCCTTCCGCTTTCCCGGCAGGAGCGGGCAGCTGGGCGCGTCCGATGCGCGCTTCGTCACCGGCGCGAATCCGCTCGGGCTGGACCCGGACGATCCGCGCGGGCTCGACAACATCGTCATCGTCGGCCCGGAGGTGCACCTGCCGCTGAACCAGCCGGTCAAGGTGCTGCTGCGTTCCAAGGACGTGCTGCATGACTTCTACGTGCCGCCGTTCCGCGCGCGCATGAACATGGTGCCGGGCATGGTGACGTCATTCTGGTTCACGCCGACGCAGGCGGGACGCTTTGACATCCTGTGCGCGCAGTTGTGCGGCGTGGGGCATTACAACATGCGCGGCACCGTGGTGGTGGAAGAGCCGGCCGCGTTCGAGGCGTGGCTGGCGAAGCAGCAGACCTTTGCCATGACGCTGGCGAAGGCCGCGGCGCCGCCTGCGGCGATGGCCGCGGCAGCGCCCGGTGCCGCGGGTGCGGCCGGCACCATCGAGAAGGGCCGCGCGCTGGCGCAGAGCAAGGGCTGCGTCGGCTGCCACAGCATCGACGGCAATCCCGGCGTGGGCCCGACCTGGAAGGGCCTGTACGGCAAGACCGAGAGCTTTGCCGACGGCAGCAGCGCCAAGGTGGACGATGCCTTCCTGCACAAGGAGATCGCCGACCCGCATGCGCGGCTGGTCAAGGGCTACGGGCCGGTGATGCCGAAGGTGCCGATCAGCGACGACGAGGTCGCGGCGCTGACCGCGTATATCAAGTCCGTTGGCAGCGGTGCGGCGGACGCCGGCATGGTGGCGCCGGTGGCGCCGACCGACGTGCCCGCCGGAGCGGCCGCCACCACCAGCGCCGCGACCACGGCGGCCGCCGGTTCGGCAGCGCCCGCGGCCACGGCCGGCGCCGCGTCAGGCAGCTATACGACTTCGACGGCCGTCGCGGTGCCGCCCACGGCCGCGCCCGCGCCGCCGCGCCAGTAAGGAGACCTGCATGGCCTATGCCGATGACGCCGCCCATCACGCGCCGCAGAGCTTCTGGACGCGCTATGTCTGGAGCCAGGACCACAAGGTCATCGCCGTGCAATACACCATCGTGGCGATCGTGGTGGGCCTGGTGGGCGTGGCGCTGTCTAACCTGATGCGCATGCAGCTGGGCTTCCCCGGCCGCTTCGAGTTCATCGACGCCAACCGCTACTACCAGTTCGTCACCATGCACGGCATGATCATGGTGATCTACCTGCTGACCGCGCTGTTCCTGGGCGGTTTCGGCAACTACCTGATCCCGCTGATGGTGGGGGCGCGCGACATGGTGTTCCCGTTCCTCAACATGCTCAGCTTCTGGGTCTACCTGCTGTCGGTGATCGTGCTGCTGGCCAGTTTCTTCGTGCCCGGCGGACCCACCGGCGCGGGCTGGACGCTATACCCGCCGCAGGCCATCCTGCCCGGCACCCCAGGGCACGACTGGGGCATCATCCTGATGCTGGTGTCGCTGGCGATCTTCATCGTCGCCGCCACGATGGGCGGGCTGAACTACGTCACCACGGTGCTGCAGGCGCGCACCGAGGGCATGACGCTGCTGCGCATGCCGCTGTCGGTGTGGGGCATCTTCATGGCCACCATCCTGGCGCTGCTGGCGTTTCCGGCGCTGTTCGTGTCGGCGGTGATGATGCTGCTCGACAAGACCATGGGCACCAGCTTCTTCATGCCGGCGATGGTGTCGATGGGGCAGCAACTGCAGTACAAGGGCGGCAGCCCGCTGCTGTTCCAGCACCTGTTCTGGTTCTTCGGCCATCCCGAGGTCTATATCGTCGCACTGCCGGCGTTCGGCATCGTCTCGGACCTGATCAGCGTGCATTCGCGCAAGAGCATCTTCGGCTACCGCACCATGGTCTGGGCGATCCTGGCGATCGGCGTGCTGTCGGTGGTGGTGTGGGCGCACCATATGTTCGTCAGCGGCATGAACCCGTACTTCGGCTTCTTCTTCGCCACCACCACCCTGATCATCGCGATCCCGACCGCGATCAAGGTCTACAACTGGGTCATCACGCTATGGCGCGGCGATATCCACTTCACCGTGCCGATGCTGTTCGCCATCGCCTTCATCAGCACCTTCATCATCGGCGGGCTGACCGGGCTGTTCCTGGGCAACGTCAGCGTCGACATCCCGCTGTCGAATACCTACTTCGTGGTGGCGCATTTCCACATGGTGATGGGCGTGTCGCCGATCCTGGTGGTGTTCGGCGGGCTCTACCACTGGTATCCCAAGGTGACCGGGCGGATGCTGGACGACAGCATGGGCCGCATCCACTTCTGGGTCACCTTCGTCGGCACCTATGCCATCTTCTTCCCGATGCACTACCTCGGCGTGCTGGGCATGCCGCGGCGCTACTACGCCTACGAGAACTACGCCTTTATCCCGGAATCGGCGCACGTGATGAACATGTATATCTCGGTGGCGGCGTTCGTTGTCGCCACGGCGCAGCTGATCTTTGTCTTCAACCTGTTCTGGAGCCTGCGGCACGGGCGCAAGGCCGACGGCAACCCGTGGCGCGCAGCCTCGCTGGAGTGGCAGACGCCGCAGACCCCGCCCGCGCACGGCAACTGGGGCCCGCACCTGCCGGTGGTGTACCGCTGGGCCTATGCCTACAGCGTGCCGGGCGCGCGCGACGACTTTATCGCGCAGAACGCGCCGCCCGAGCAGGGCGGTGCCGAGCCTGAGCCGCACGCCAGCCGTGGAGCCGTAGCATGAACGCCGACGCCGTCTACAAGGTCAGCCGCGACGACTTCGGCGGCAACCCCTCGGGCGAGAACGCCGCCAACCGCCATCCGCAGCGCCGTGCGCCGGCCAGTATCGGCCTGTGGGTATTCATGGGCGTGGTCACGTCGCTGTTCGCGCTGTTCCTGACCGCCTACGCGCTGCGCATGGACAGCCCTGACTGGCACCGCATCGCGCTGCCGTGGCAGGTATGGCTGTCGACCGCGCTGCTGGCCGCGGGCAGCGTGGCGATGGCGGTGGCCTCGCGCGCGGCGGGCCGGGGCGAGATGGCCGCGGCACGGCGCGCGTTGCGCCTGGGCGGGCTGGGGGCGGCCGCTTTTGTCGCGTCGCAGCTGTGGGCCTGGCAGGCGCTGGGCGCGATGCAGGTGATGCCGGCTGGCAATCCGGCCGGCAGCTTCTTCTACCTGCTGACGGCGATGCACGGGCTGCACGTGCTGGGCGGCCTGGCGGGCTGGGGCTTCGCCATGACGGCACGCGGCAGCGGCGAGGCCGCGGTGCTGCGCCTGCGGCTGTGCGCGCGCTACTGGCATTTCCTGCTGGCGGTGTGGGCGGTGCTGCTGGCGGCGCTGGGATGGCTCACGCCCGAACTGGTGCGCTACATCTGCGGCACGGCCTAGCGCCGGCGGCAAGGAGGACCGGCATGTCCACGCAACTGTCTTCACCATCGGCCGCCCCCGCGGCGCCCGCGCCACCGGTCAGCGGCGTGCGCGGCATGCTGGCCGACTGGTCGTCGGACCAGCAGGCCTTCAAGGTGTCGTGGGGCAAGGCGATGATGTGGATCTTCCTGCTGTCCGACACCTTCGTCTTCAGCTGCTTCCTGACCGGCTACATGACCGTGCGCATGTCGACCACGGTGCCGTGGCCCAACCCGAGCGAGGTGTTCGCGCTGCATGTGGGCGGCGCCGACATCCCGCTGCTGCTGATCGCGATCATGACCTTCGTGCTGATCACCAGCAGCGGCACCATGGCGATGGCGGTCAACTTCGCCTACCGGCGCGCACGGCGCGAATGCGCGACGCTGATGTTCGTCACCGCGGCGTTCGGCGCGCTGTTCGTCGGCATGCAGGCGTTCGAATGGACCAAGCTGATCGTCGACGAGGGCGTGCGGCCCTGGGGCAACCCGATGGGGGCGGCGCAGTTCGGCTCGACCTTCTTCATGATCACGGGCTTCCACGGCCTGCACGTGTCGTGCGGCGTGATCTACCTGCTGGTGGTGGCCATGCGCGTGCTGCGCGGGCGCTACGAGGCCACCGGCAACTACCAGATCGTCGAGATTGCCGGCCTGTACTGGCACTTCGTCGACCTGGTGTGGGTGTTTATCTTTGCGCTGTTCTATCTCTGGTGAGGGTGGCCATGGCATCGAACCCTGCAACCCCCGCGGCGCCGGCAACGCCCCCGCATGCCACTGGCGCGGACGCCGCGCACCACGGCCAGCAGCATCCGATCGGGCTGTACCTGAAGATCTGGCTGCTGCTGTTCGTGCTGTCCGCGCTGTCCTACATGGTCGATTACTTCCATGTCAGCGGCTACCTGCGCTGGACCCTGATCCTGCTGTTCATGAGCCTGAAGGCGGGGCTGATCGTGGCGGTGTTCATGCACATGGCATGGGAGCGCATGGCGCTGATCTGCGCCATCCTGATCCCGCCGCTATGCCTGCTGGTGCTGGTCTGGCTGATGGCGGAAGAAGCGAATCATACGTTCCTGACGCGCGGCATCTTCTTCCGCTGACGGGGAGGCGCCGCCGGGCCCGGGAGGGCGCCGGCGGCAGGCCGCCTTGCTCAGACCTGGGTGATGAACTTCGTCACCAGGTAACCGTCGAAGGTCTCCAGGCCGCCTTCGCTGCCGATGCCCGAATCCTTGATGCCGCCGAACGGAGTTTCGGCCAGCGCCATGCCGAAGTGGTTGATGTTGACCATGCCGGCCTCCAGGCCGTTGGATACCTCGGTCGCGGTCTTCAGCGAGTTGGTGAACACGTAGGACGCCAGGCCGAAGGGCAGGCTGTTGGCGCGACGCAGTACCTCGGCGGTGTCCTTGAAGCGCGTCACCGGCGCCACCGGGCCGAAGGGTTCGTCGGTCATCAGGCGCGCGTCATCGGGCAGGTCGGTGACCACGGTCGGCGCGAAGAAGTAGCCCTTGTCGCCCAGGCGCGAGCCGCCCGCCACCACCTTGCCGCCGCGCTGGCTGGCATCGTCCAGGAACTGCTCCATCGACAGGACCCGGCGCTCGTGCGCCAGCGGGCCCATCTGGGTGCCGTCTTCCAGGCCGTTGCCAACCTTGATCGAGCCGATCACCTCGGTGAAGCGCGCCAGGAAGCGTTCATAGGCCTTCTCCTGGACGTAGAAGCGCGTGGGCGACACGCATACCTGGCCGGCATTGCGCAGCTTGAAGCGCGCCAGCATCTCGGCGGCCGGGTCGATGTCGGCATCGTCGAACACCAGCACCGGCGAATGCCCGCCCAGCTCCATGGTCACGCGCTTCATGTGCGCGCCGGCCAGCGCCGCCAGCTGCTTGCCCACCGGCACCGAGCCGGTGAACGAGATCTTGCGCACGATCGGCGATTCGATCAGGTAGGTCGAGACCTCGGCGGGCACGCCCCAGACGATGTTGAGCACGCCCGGCGGCAGGCCGGCGTCGTGGAACAGCTGCGCCAGCGCCACCACCGCGCTGGGCGAGTCCTCGGGTCCCTTCAGGATCAGCGTGCAGCCCGCGCCCACCGCGGCGACGATCTTGCGGATGGCCTGGTTGAAGGGGAAGTTCCACGGCGTGAACGCGGCGCAGACGCCGATCGGCTCGCGCACCACCAGCTGGCGCACATTGGGCTGGCGCGGCGGGATCACGCGACCGTAGATGCGGCGGCATTCCTCGGCGTGCCAGTCGGCGTGCTCGGCGCAGACCATGATCTCGCCGACCGCCTCGGCCAGCGGCTTGCCCTGGTCCAGCGTGATATTGCGGCCGATGTCGCGGGCGCGCTCGCGCGCGAGTTCGCCGACGCGGCGCAGGATCTTGCCGCGCTCCAGCGGCGAGGTCTTCTTCCAGCTTTCGAAGGCGCGCTGCGCGGCGGCCAGGGCGCGGTCCAGGTCGGCGCGCGTGGCGTGCGGCAGCTGGCCCAGCACTTCCTGCGTGGCCGGGTTGATGACCTCCTGCTCGCGCCGGTCGCCTCCCTTGATGAATTCCCCGTCGATATAGAGGGCGAGATCCTGGTACATGCGTGTTCTCCTGGTGGGCGGTGAAAGCGCAAGCTTAACCCGGCCGCCGCGTTCATGCAGCGCGCCGGGTGCTGGCCCAGCAGGAATGTGCGGGAATGGCCCCGCCGGGGGAGCGTCGGGCTCAGGCGGTGTCGCGCGTCCTTGCCACCGCCATGGCATCGGCGCCGCTGCGGGTGGCCTCGACCACCAGGATCACCAGCAGCGTAATCAGCGTCAGCCCGAACACCGCATAGCCGATGCTGTCGCCCTCGATCGCAAACAGACTGGGCGCGTAGGTCGGGCTGGTGCAGATCATGGTGCCGGCCGACATGCCGGTGTAGTGCATGCCGCAGACTGCCACCCCCATCACCACGGCCGCCGCCAGCTGCTTGCCGCCGGTCTTCACCGTGATCGCCAGCCACAGTGCCACCACCGACACCACCACGGCGATCACCACCGACAGCCCGATGATGGCGAGATCCCAGTCGAAGCGGGTGTTGGAGCGGATCGCGGCCATGCCGGTGTAGTGCATCGCCACCACGCCCAGCCCGGTCAGCACGCCGCCCTGGACCACATTGGCGCTGCGGCTGCCGCGCGGGCGCGACGCGAGCGCCAGGCCGGCCCCGGCCAGCACCATCACCACCAGCAGCGAGGCCAGCGTGGTGAACAGCCCGAACTCGCGGTGGGTCGGGGTCTGGTAGGCCACCATGCCGATGAAATGCATCGACCAGACCGCGCCGCCGCCCAGCGCCACGCTGGCGCACAGCAGCCGGTCGACGTCCAGGCGCCCGTCGGGCAGGCGCACCCGGCGCGACCAGCGCAGGCCGACATAGGCGCCGCACACCGAGATCAGGAACGACAGGCCCACCATCGGCCAGTCATAGGCAAACGGCACCAGGGCGCCGGCAACAGGCTCGAATCCGACAAACATGACCCCACCTCCTTGTTTTGACTGCGGCGGAAGGCGCTCGCATGCCGGATCCATCCGGATAAGCCCGGATAACCACCCGTCCGGCAGCCGGCCCGGGACGCGCTGGTCCCAGCCGGAGTATGCGTCGCCGGCCATCGGCCGGAAATAACTCATTCAGGTAAAAAGGCGGGCGAGGGCGGAGGGCTTGCGCGTCTGCGCAGACTTGTATGCGCCCCGGGGGCAGGAATAGACTGGCCGGATTTCCGCCTCGCGACGCCCCATGAAGCCCGATGCCAGACTGACCACCGGCCCGATCGGCCGGACCTTGCTGCTGTTCTCGCTGCCGGTGCTCGGCAGCAACATCCTGCAGTCGCTTAACGCGTCGATCAATTCGGTCTGGGTCGGGCGCTTCCTGGGCGAGGCCGCGCTGACCGCCACCTCCAACGCCAACATCATCCTGTTCTTCCTGCTGGGCGTGGTGTTCGGCATCAGCATGGCCAACACCATCATGGTCGGCCAGGCCGTCGGCGCGCGCGACATCGACGAGGCGCGGCGCGTGGTCGGCACCAGCACCACCTTCTTCGTCGCGCTGTCGGTGCTGGCGTCGGCGCTTGGCTACTTCTACACCCCCGACATCCTCGCGGCGATGCGTACCCCGCCCGATGCCGCGCCGCTGGCGGTGGCCTACCTGCGCATCATCTTCCTGGCGCTGCCGTTCATGTACTTCTACAACTTCGTGATGATGACGCTGCGCGGCGCCGGCGATTCGCGCACGCCGTTCTGGTTCATGCTGCTGTCGGTGGTGCTGGACGTCGCGCTCAACCCGGTGCTGATCTTCGGCGTGGGCCCGATCCCCGCCATGGGTATCGCCGGCTCGGCGCTGGCCACGCTGATCGCCCAGCTGGCGAGCCTGGCGGCGATGATGGCGCTGTTGTACCGGCGCCGGCATTTCCTGCTGCTGCACCGTGGCCAGCTGGCGCTGCTGCTGCCGGACCCGGCGATCCTGCGCGCGCTGGTGGTCAGGGGCCTGCCGATGGGGCTGCAGATGGTGGTGATCTCGTCGTCCGCGATCGTGATGATGGCGCTGGTCAACGCCTATGGCTCGCAGACCACCGCCGCCTACGGCGTGGCGTCGCAGCTGTGGACCTATGTGCAGATGCCCGCGCTGGCGGTGGGCGCGAGCGTATCGTCGATGGTGGCGCAGAACGTCGGCGCCGGGCTGTGGCAGCGCGTGGCGCGCATCACGCGCATGGGGCTGCTGTTCAACGTGGCGATGACAGGGGCGCTGGTGGCGCTGATCTACCTGTTCAACCGCCATTCGCTGGGCCTGTTCCTCGGCACCGATGGCGTCGCCATCGGCATCGCGCAGCATATCAACGTGGTGGTGCTGTGGTCGTTCATCCTGTTCGGCTTCACCATCGTCATCTTCGGCACGGTGCGCGCCACCGGCGCGGTGATGGCGCCGCTGGTGATCCTGTTCCTGTCGATGTGGGTGATCCGGCTGCCGTTCGCCTGGGCGCTGGGCCCGCGCCTCGGCGCCGACGCGATCTGGTGGAGCTTTCCGCTCGGCTCGGTGGTGTCGCTGGGGCTGGCGATTAGCTACTACCGCTACGGCAACTGGCGCGGCAGCCAGATCCTGCCCGTCGCGCCGCATCCGGCGGAGGCCGTGGGGCAGGCGCCCGATACCAGCATGGGCACACCGTGCGAAGACGCCGGCGAGGTCGTCGAGCCGGCCGGCGCCGCAACACCTGCGACCGAAGCCGCGCGCTGATGGCATCGAACGTCCCCGCGCAGAAGGCCTGGCATTGAAAGCCTTTCGAAAGACCGATGTGTCATCGTGTCATTGCTGGCTCTCCCTCCCAGCATACGCGCGGGCTGCCCGGCACGGCAGCGATGCGCGTCTTCGCGGCCGCGCCTTGCCTTGATGCAAGTGCGCGCGCCGTCTTGTTGGCCTGACGTTCCTGTCCGATTTCCCTCCTTTGTCTGATTGGAAAAATACATCACGTTGTGATGTATTTGCTCGCGCCATGCGACTGGATTTGCCTTGTTTTAAGGGGTCATTGGTAAATACCCCTAAAACAGGACAAATGAAAGGCACCTGAAAGATCACGTCTCTAAGGTTCGGGTCAACCGTCGGGGAGCATGTCTTCGCGCACCTGAGCCGGTGCGTCCCCGGCACGGCATTTCGTGAACTTTGAGGAGAATCGTTTTGCGCATACGCAGCCAAAAGGACTTTGCCTCCGGCCTGATGTTCATTCTGGTCGGGCTGGGCTTTTCCTGGGTCGCTCGCGGCTATTCCATGGGGACGGCCGCCAAGATGGGACCCGGATACTTTCCATTCCTGCTGGGCCTGGTGCTCGCGGTGCTGGGGGCGGTGGTGCTGCTGGCCTCGCTGTCGCCCAAGGGCGAGCAGGACCACCTGGCCCGCTGGGACCTGAAGACGTTGCTGTGGATCCTCGGCTCGGTGGTGTTGTTCGGCCTGCTGCTCAAGCCGCTGGGCATGGTGCTGTCGGTGTTCGTGCTGGTGCTGGTGTCGTCGATGGCCAGCCACGAGTTCAGCTGGAAGGGGGCGCTGCTCAACGCGGTGGTGCTGGTGCTGATCAGCCTGGGCGCCTTCGTGTACGGCATCAACCTGCAGATGCCGGTGTGGCCGGCCTTCATCACCGGTTAAGGAGCGCCGCATCATGGAATTGTTTGAACATCTCGCGCTGGGTTTCTCCACCGCGCTGTCGCTGCAGAACCTGGCCTACGCCTTCCTGGGCTGCGTGCTGGGCACGCTGATCGGCGTGCTGCCGGGCCTGGGGCCGCTGGCCACCATCGCCATGCTGCTGCCGATCACCTACACGCTGCCGCCGGTGGCCGCGCTGATCATGCTGGCCGGCATCTACTACGGCGCGCAGTACGGCGGCTCGACCACCGCCATCCTGGTGAACCTGCCGGGCGAATCGTCGTCGGTGGTGACCACCATCGACGGCTACCAGATGGCAAGACGAGGAAGGGCAGGGGTGGCGCTGGCCACCGCGGGCCTGGGCTCGTTCTTCGCCGGCTGCGTGGCCACGCTGATCCTGGCCGCGTTCGCCACGCCGCTGTCGGAGATCGCCTTCAAGTTCGGTCCGGCCGAGTATTTCTCGCTGATGGTGCTGGGCCTGATCGGCGCCGTGGTGCTGGCTTCCGGCTCGCTGCCCAAGGCGATCGCGATGATCGTGCTGGGCCTGCTGCTGGGGCTGATCGGCACCGACGTCAACTCGGGCGCCGCGCGCTTCTCGTTCGATGTGCCGGAGCTGACCGACGGCATCGACTTCGTCGCACTGGCGATGGGCATGTTCGGCTTTGCCGAGATCATCGCCAACCTGGAGCAGAAGGAAGCCCGCGAGACCTTCACCAACAAGGTCACCAACCTGTTCCCGACCAGGGAGGACTTCAAGCGCATGATCCCAGCCGTGCTGCGCGGCACCGCGCTGGGCTCGGCGCTGGGCATCCTGCCGGGCGGCGGTGCCTCGCTGGCTTCGTTCGCGGCGTACTCGCTGGAGAAGAAGACTTCCAAGAACGCGCATGAGTTCGGCAAGGGCGCGATCGAGGGCGTGGCCGGTCCGGAATCGGCCAACAACGCCGCGGCGCAGACCTCGTTCATCCCGCTGCTGACGCTGGGCATTCCGCCCAATGCGGTGATGGCGCTGATGGTGGGGGCGATGACCATCCACAACATCCAGCCCGGCCCGCAGGTGATGACCAGCAACCCGTCGCTGTTCTGGGGCCTGATCGCCTCGATGTGGATCGGTAACCTGATGCTGATCATCCTGAACCTGCCGATGATCGGCATCTGGGTGAAGCTGCTGACCGTGCCGTACCGCTTCCTGTACCCGGCGATCCTGGTGTTCTGCGGCATCGGCGTGTACTCGGTCAACAACCAGACCTTCGACGTGTTCATGGCCGCGGGCTTCGGCGTGATCGGCTACCTGTTCCTGAAGCTGAAGTGCGAACCGGCACCGCTGCTGCTCGGTTTCGTGCTGGGTCCGATGATGGAAGAAAACTTCCGCCGCACGCTGCTGCTGTCGCGTGGTGACTTCAGTGTGTTCGTGACCCGGCCGCTGTCGGTGGGCCTGCTGATCGCGGCCGCCGCGCTGGTGGCAGTGGTGGCGTTGCCGTCGATCAAGGCCAAGCGCGAGGAAGCGTTCCAGGAAGACTAGCGCCAGCGAGCGCCCCGGAATGGCCCCGGCCCCGCAAGCGGCCGGCGCCAGCAACGCAAGCTTTCGGGGTGCCTTCGCGCACCCCGTTTTCTTTCGCGGGCGCGCCGTGCGCCGCGCGTTCACCCGCCTTGTTCCCAGAGAGTGCCCGACTGCGGCAGCAGTCATGGGCTGCGCATGATGATCAGGATTCCCGCACCATCGGGTGCGCCGACAGCGCCCATGAAACCGCCTACCCTTGACCGGTTTTTCTCACGAATCTATGTACTCAAGCTGGTCCAGTCGAGCCCGTCGACGGTGCTCAGTCTGGTCGACCGGCTGCGCGAGCGCGGCATCGACAAGAACATCCGCTCGCTGCGGCCAATTCTTCGCAGCCTGATGATGGCGCGCGCCATCACCGCCGAGCTGGTCGAAGGCAGTGGGCGCGTGTATTGCATCACCGCGCAGGGGCGGGCCGAACTGGAGTCGTATATCTCGCACCTGGCCGTGCTGAAGGCGGAACTGGAACCTGCCGACGAAACGTCGGCGCGGCGCGACGACCAGCCTTAAGACAAAAAAAGAGGCCGGTCCCTCCGGACCGGCCTCCCGCTTGCTGCCCGCCTGCCACGGGCAACCGCGACAGCGGTTATTGCGTCGTCACCAGTTCCAGGCCGGCTTGCGACTCGTCGTCGCCACGCGCCACCAGCACCTTGATCTTGTTCGGCGTCAGGCCGGCGATGCCATCCGACGGGATGGTGGTGATCAGCCAGTCGGCGTTGTTCGCCAGCGTCAGCGCGCCCGAGTCGAAGATCACGGTCTTGGTGCCGGCCGGGGTGATGCGCAGGCGGTAGGTGGTGTTGCCGTCCAGGTCGATCGAATCCTGGCCCGATGCCGGCGAAGCCTGCTTGTAGCCCACCGCGGCAAAGGTCGGCGCGACCGAGTTCAGGTCGATCGCGGGCAGGGTCACGTAGATGTCGATGTTCTGCGCGTTGAACGATGCGTTCAGCGAGCGAACGCGCGCCTTGTTCGACAGCAGGCCCTTGCCGAACGGATCGTCGATCGTCACCGTTTCCGCGGTGGCCGCCCCAGGCAGCGCCACCACGGTGTACTTGTGGCCGGTGGCCGCCACCAGGCTGGCGCGGGCCAGTTCGGTCTGCGTGCCGGCGGTGTTGAACGAGATCAGCTGGTTGCCGGTTTCAACGTTGAAGTAGGTCGAGACGAACTTGTAGGGCCTGTTGACCATGCTGGTGAGCGCACCGTTCTGCAGCACGTCGACATTGGGGCCGCCGGTGACGGCGTGGATCACGCGCACGCTCGGCTTGCTCAGGCCGATGCGGTCGTCGATGCCGTCATCGCCGCCGCCGCACGCTGTCAGCACCGCGGTCGCGGCCAGCGCGAGGCCGAGGAAAAGGGTCTTGGATCGAAGCATGGGTCACCTCTTGCTGTTAGAGTCAGAGACGAGCTGGCCCATGCCGGCGCGGATCGCGGCGGCCGCGTGGCCAGTTGCTATCTGGTATGCAGGCGCGGGATCACGCTTGCCGTGATGCAACGATAGGTTTGAAGCCGTAGGCCAGACAGGCGCGACGCTCCGAATTCAGTGTCGGACGATTCCGACAGGAAGTGATGCCTGCGCGGGCCTGGCAGGCGGCGCGCCTTGGCAGCGCAAGCGCGGCGGCGCGACGGGGCGCGGCCGCTGGCCGCCATGTCGCCAGTGCAGATGTGTAACCGGTTGTTGCCGCCGTGCCTCAGGCGGGCGACATCATGACCTGGTTGCGGCCATTGCGCTTGGCCTGGTACAGGCCCGCATCGGCCGCTTTCACCAGCTGGCTTGGCTGCGCGTCGGGCTGTGGCACCAGCACCGCGCCGCCGATACTGACGGTGACGCAGTCGAGTGCGGGCGAGCCGCTGTGGGCGATGGCCAGCCCCTGCACCGCGCGCCGCACCTTTTCGGCCAGCAGCCGCACGCCGCCGGGCGAGGTGCCCGGCAGCACCATGGCAAACTCTTCGCCGCCAAAGCGCGCGGGCAGGTCGGTGGCGCGCGCGCAATTGTCGCGGATCACCGCGGCGACGCGGCGCAGCACGTCGTCGCCGGCAACGTGGCCATAGGTGTCGTTAAAGGCCTTGAAGGCGTCGACATCGATCATCAGCAGCGCCAGCTCGGTCTGCTCGCGCAGCGCCCGGCGCCATTCCGCGCCCAGGTATTCGTCGAAATAGCGCCGGTTGGACAAGCCGGTCAGCCCGTCCGAGTTGGTCAGGCGCTGCAGCTCGAGGTTGGTCTCCAGCAGCTGCTGCTGGCTCTGGCGCAGCGCGCGGTACGCTTCGTCGCGCTGCAGCTGGTTCAGGTAAGAGCGCGAGTGATAGCGGATGCGCGCGATCAGCTCGATGCTGTCGGGCAGCTTGACCAGGTAGTCGTTGGCGCTGGCGGCAAAGGCCGCGCCCTTGGTCGCGGCTTCTTCCTTGGTCGACAGCACGATGATCGGGATATCGCGCGTGGCCGGGTTGTCGCGGTAGCGCTGCACCAGCGTCAGGCCGTCCATGCCCGGCATCACCAGGTCCTGCAGGATCACGGTGGGCTTGGTGCGCTGCGCCACGGCCACTGCTTCTTCGGGCTGCGAGCAGTAATGGAAGTCGATATCTGGCTCGGTCGCGAGCGCGCGGCGCACCGCTTCGCCGACCATGGCCTGGTCGTCCACCAGCAGCACCATGGCCAGGTATTCCTGCTTGTCGGTGGCGGACGCCGGCGCGGACACGGCAGAGGGGTTGGAGGATTCGGTTTGCATGTTCAATTCCTGTTCTCTCGGTCCCGGCGCGGCCTGGGACCGGTTGCATTCTTTCAGACGGGGGGCGCGGGCCAGGACAGCGCCGCCGGGCCGCACGCCTGCACCAGCCGCGGCGCGATGCGCGGCAGCGGCAGGATCTCGGCGGCGGCGCCGAGCGCGGCGGCAGCCTTGGGCATGCCGTACACGGCGCTGGTGGCGCGGTCCTGGGCGATGGTCAGGAAGCCGCGGTCGCGCATGGCCTTCAGGCCCAGCGCGCCGTCGCGCCCCATGCCGGTGAGCAGCACGCCGATCACGTCGCCGCGCCAGTGTTCCACCACGCTTTCGAAGAACACATCGATGGAGGGGCGGTAAAGGTAATCGCAGGGTTGTTCGGTATAGGCCAGCCGGCTCGGGCTGGCCAGGCGCAGGTGGTCGTTGGTGCCGGCCAGCAGCACGATGCCGGCCTGCGGGGTCTCGCCGGCGCGGGCGATGCGCACCGGCAGCGCGCACTGTCCGTCGAGCCAGTCGGCCATGCCGGCGGCAAAGGCCTCGTCGACATGCTGCACGGTGACCACCGCGGCGCCGAAGTCCGCCGGCAGGGCGCCCAGCAGCGCGGCCAGCGCGGCCGGGCCGCCGGCCGAGGCGCCGATCGCCACCAGCCGCGCCGCGCTGACGGCGCGCGGCGCCACCGCCAGCGCGTGCTGCGGCGCCACCCGGCCCGCCAGCAGGCGCGCGATGTTGCGCAGCTTGCGCAGCAGCGGCCCCGCGGCCAGCTGCGCGTCGGCCTCGGCCAGCGTCGGGGTGTCGACGGCGTCAATGGCGCCATGGCCCATGGCGTCGAACACCTGCGTGGCGTTGCGGCCCAGGTCCATGGTCACCACCACGATGGCGCACGGCGTCGCGGCCATGATCCGGCGCGTGGCCTCGACCCCGTCCATGACCGGCATCAGCAGGTCCATCAGGATCAGGTCCGGGGTCTGGTGCGCGGCCATCTGCACCGCCTGGGCGCCGTCGCCGGCGATCCATGCGATCTCGAACGACGGGTCCAGCGCCAGCGCGCGGCGCAGCGCGGCCACCGCGAGCGCGGAATCATTGACGATGCCGATTTTCATGGACGTGCCTCGCCGATCAGGTCCTGGACCGCGTCGAGCAACGCGGCGTCGTGGAAACTGCCCTTGGCCAGATAATAGTCCGCGCCGGCCTCCAGGCCGCGCTGGCGGTCCTGTTCGCGGTCCTTGTACGACACCACCATCACCGGCAGCTGGCGCAGCGCAGCGTCCTGGCGGATCCTGCGCACCAGCTCGATTCCGTCCATGCGCGGCATGTCGATGTCGGTGATGACCAGGTCGACGGGCTCGGCGCGCAGCACGTTCCAGCCGTCCATGCCGTCGACCGCCACCGTCACGTCATAGCCGCGTCCGGCCAGCAGCTTGCGCTGCAGCTCGCGCACCGTCAGCGAGTCGTCCACCACCAGCACCCGGCGCGCGCGCGCCTGCACGCTAGCCGCGGCGCCCTGGCGCACGCCTTCGATGCGGCCTTCGGAGACCAGCTTCTCGACCGAGCGGATCATGTCCTCGACATCGAAGATCAGCACTGGCGTGCCGTCGTCGGTCAGGCTGCCGGCGGCGATGTCGCGGATCTTGCCCAGCGCCGCGGGCAGCGGCTGCACCACCAGCAGGCGTTCGCCCAGCATGCGGTCGACCGCGATGCCATAGGTGCGCTCGCCCTCGCCGATGACCACCACCGGCACCTGCGCGCGCGCCGGCGCGTCGGCGCCGGGCCGCTGCAGCACCTGCGCCGCGCTGACCAGCCCGATGGCGCGGCCCTCGTGGCGGAAGTGCTGGTGGCCTTCGGTCTGTTCGATCTCGCCGCGCGCCACCGAGGTGGCGCGCAGCACGCGGCCCAGCGGGAACGCATAGGCTTCGCCGGCCACGTCCACCAGCAGCGTGCGCACCACCGACAGCGTCAGCGGCAGCTCCAGGCTGAAGTGCAGGCCGTGGCCCGGCTGCTGCGTCAGGCGCAGGCTGCCGCGCACGCGGCGCACCATCTCCTGCACCGCGTCGAGGCCGACGCCGCGCCCGGACACTTCGGAGACGGTGTCGCGCATGCTGAAGCCGGGCAGCAGCAGGAAGTCGAGCAGCTCTGCCTGCGACAGCCGCGCCGCCGTGTCTTCGGAGGCCAGCCGCCGCCGCACGATGGCGCGCCGCAGCGCTTCCAGGTCGACCCCGGCGCCGTCGTCGCAGATCTCGATCTGCAGCCGGCCGGCGTTGTGGCGCGCGTGCAGCGTGACGACGCCCTCGGGCGGCTTGCCCTGCGCCGCGCGCACCGCCGGCGCCTCGATGCCATGGTCGACGGCATTGCGCAGCAGGTGGGCCAGCGGCGCATCGAGCGCCTCGAGGATGTCGCGGTCCACCTGCGTGCCGGCACCGGACAGTTCCAGGTGCACGGACTTGCCCAGCGCGCGGCCCAGGTCGCGCACCATGCGCGCGTAGCCGGCCAGGCCATCGGACAGCGGGCGCATGCGCGAGGCCAGCGCGCTGTCGTAGAGCCGGCGCGCGAGCCGCGTGGCGCGATGGTCGTACTGCTCGAACTCGTCCAGCCGCGCCGCCAGTTGCTGGTGACCATCGTCGAGCAGCTGGCGCAGTTCGGCCAGCGCCGCCTGGGCCGCCGACAATGCATGCGCGCCGTCGCCATCCTGCGTTTCGCGCAAGGCTTGCTGCAGCGTGTCGGCCGCGCGCAGCGCGCGCGCCTGCTGGCGCCGCGCCTTCTGCAGCGATGCGCCGAACGGCCGCAGCCAGTGCGATTCGACCATGGCCTCGCCCGACAGCGCCAGCAGCTGGTCCAGCGCCTCGGCATTGATGCGCAGCATGCGCTCGTGGCCGTCCGCGGCGTGCGCGGCAATCGGCGCAGAGGGCGCCGGTTCGGCGTCGAAGGCAGGCCGAGGGGCGGGAGGACTGGCAGGCGCCGCTGCAGGAGCGGGCGCATGCGTTGAAGTCGGCTGCGCCGGCGCGCCGCCGTCATCGAGCGAACTCAGTCGTTGTATCACCGCGTCGATCTCGGCGCGGCCGGCCTGCTCGGACCAGTCCGGGTCGCCGCCCGGCGGATGGCCGATGCGCAGCAGCAGGTCGGTGCCTTGCAGCAGCGCATCGATATGCGCGGCGGCCAGCGGCATGCCGCCCTGCGCGGCGACCAGGCAGTCTTCCATCGCATGCGCCAGCCGCACGCCGCCATCGAGCCCGACGATGCGGGCCGCGCCCTTGAGCGAGTGGGCCGCGCGCATGCACGCCTCCAGCTGCGCGGGCGCGCCCGGGGTGCGCTCCAGCGCCAGCAGGCCGGCGTTGAGGACCTCGGCCTGGGCGTCGGCTTCGAGCGCAAACAGCTCCAGCAGCGAGGCGTCGCGCAGTTGTTCGGGATTCATGCCAGGCTCCGTGCCAGCGCCTGGCGGACCTGGGCGGCGTCGAGCAGGCCGACGCTGCGGCCCTGGTGGAGAAACAGCGCCTGCGCATAGCGGGCCGAGCCCCGTGCCAGCGTGGCCGGCAGCGGCTGCAGCGCGGCGCGCCGCACGCGCACGATGCCGGCGATCTCGGCCACCGGCAGGGCGATCGCGGCGCGGCCTTGTCCGAGGATGAGGAAACGGCTGCCCGCGGCATCGAGCTCGGCCCGGGCCGCGCCCGGGTCGAACAGGTGCGCCAGCGACAGGCAGGCCAGCAGGTTGCCGCGCACCGCGGCCAGCCCCAGCACCGCGGCATCGCGCCGGTGCGGCAGCGAATGCACCGGGCATGGCGCGGTGACTTCGCCCAGCGCGGTGGTGGGCAGCGCCAGCCATTCATCGCCGATGCGGAACACCAGGCAGGCCAGCGCGCTGGCGTCCTGCGCATGGTCGTCGCTGCTGTCGTTGCCGCTGTCGTCGGCAGCATCCGGCAGTTCTTGCAGGGCCTGGTCGAGCTGCTGCGCGTCAAGCAACATTGCGGCGGCCTGCGCGTAAGTCGGGCAGTTGCGGCAGTGGGCGTGCTCGGCCAGCGCCGGGCAGCTGCCGTCGCCGCGCACGCCGATGCGCCGCCAGCAGTCGTCCACGCCCGCGGCGCGCACCACGGTGGCAAAGGGATGGGCCTGGGTCTCAGCCATGGTGCTTGCGGGTGTGGCGCTGCGCGCGCTGGCGCAGGCGGATGGCGCCGTCGTGGTCGCCTTCGGTGTCGAGCAGCGCGGCCAGGTGATACAGGCTTTCCTGGTGCGACGGATCCAGGTACAGCGCCTTGCGGTAGGCCGCGTGCGCCTGGGCGGTGCGGCCGGCGGCGTCGTGCAGCACGCCGAGCATGCCATAGGCATCGGCCAGCGCGGTGCCATCGGCATCGGGCGCGGCACGGTCGAGCAGCCCCAGGCAGGCGGCGGTGGCCGCATCCAGTTCGCCGCGGTCGGCCATGGCGGCGATGGCGGCCAGCGCGTCCGCATGCGCGCCGGCCGCAGGCCTTGCGGCCGGTGCTGCGGCCGGCGCGGGCGCGCGCACCACCGGCGGACGCAGGGTCGCTGGCGGGCGCGGCAGCCGCGGCGGCGCGGCCATGCGGGGCGGCTGGGTGGCGTGGACCGGCGGGTGGGACGGGGCCCGGGCGCGCGGCACTGCGGCCGCCGGCTTGCGGAAGGCAAAGGACAGCGGGATGCCGACCGGCTCCAGCCCCTGCGCGCTCAGCACGCTGGCCTCGGCCGGCCCGACGAAGAGCAGGCCGTCGGCCATGGTCAGTCGCACCAGCGTCTGCACCGCCTGCCGTTGTCCGGCGGCGTCGAAGTAGATCAGCAGGTTGCGGCAGAACACGAAGTCATAGGGCGCTTCGCCCGCCAGCAGGCCGGGCTCGACCAGGTTGCCCTGCAGCAGCCGCACTTGCGCGCGCACGCGCGGGTCCAGCACGTAGCCGGTCGGCGTGGCGGTGAAATAGCGGTCGCGGAAGTCGAGCGGCGCGCTGCGAAAGGCATTGGGACCGTATTGCGCCTGGCGCGCGCGCGCCAGCGCGCATGCGCTGATGTCGACCGCGTCGATATAGAAGCGCCCGGGCGCCACGCCCGCATCGAGCAGCGCCATGGCGATCGAATACGGCTCTTCGCCGGTGGAGCAGGGCAGGCTCAGCAGCCGCAGCGTGCGCCGGCCGTCGGCAAAGGCGCGCTCGGCGGCAAAGCGGCCCAGCGCCAGCAAGGCTTCGCGGTGCCGGAAGAACCAGGTCTCGGGCACCACCACGGCCTCGATCAGCGCCTGGAATTCGTCGGCGGTGCCCTGCAGCAGATGCCAGTAGGCCTCGGTATCGGGCGCCTGCCGCGCCTGCTGGCGCTCGCGCACGGCGCGCGCCACCGCGCCGCTGCCGATGGCGCCGGCATCGAGCCCGATGCGGGCCTTGAGCAGGGCCTCGATATGCGCGGCGGTGCTCACGCGGCCTCCCCGGTGGCACCGGCGAACAGCATGTCGTGGACGTCGTCCGGCAGCAGCGCGCCGACCCTGACCCATTGCACCAGCCCGCGCGCGTCATGCCGCACCGGACCGAGATAGCGCGGGCTGGCGCCGGCGATGCCGGCATCGACGAACGATTCCGCCGGGCAGCGCAGGGTCTGGGTGGCCGCCTCCAGGCGCAGGCCGAGCAGCCGCACCGGCTCGCTTTCATCGCGGCGGTAATGGACCAGCACCGTGCGCGTGCTGGTGCGCAGCGCCGCGGGCACGCCGGTGGCCAGCGCGGGCAGGTCGATCACCGGCACCGGCTGGCCGCGCCGCTGCATCAGTCCCGCCACCCAGGCCGGCGCGCCGGGAATCTGCTTCAGCCGCGTCAGCGGCAGCACCTCGGCCACCTCGGCGGCATCGAGCGCGTAGTGGTCGGCGCCGAGGCGGAACAGCAGGAAGAGTTTCATGGCGGCGGCGTGCAACGGCCCGGTGCGGGAAACGGGAGGAAACGGCAGCCTAGACCTTGAAGCGCGACACGCCGCTGCGCAGGTCGTTGGCGACCAGCGTCAGCTCGTCGATCGCCTGGCTCGACTGGCGCAGCGATTCCACGGTCTGCTGCGCGGCCTCGGACAACTGCATCAGCGCCTGGTTGATCTGTTCGGCGCCGCCGGCCTGGGCCTGCATGCCTTCATTGACCATCTGCACGCGCGGCGCGAGCGACTGCACCTGGGCGATGATCTGCGACAGCTGGTCGCCCACCTGGGTGACCTCGGACATGCCGCGGCGCACTTCCTCCGAGAACTTGTCCATGCCCATCACGCCGGCCGACACCGCCGACTGGATCTCGCGCACCATCTGCTCGATGTCGTAGGTGGCCACCGCGGTCTGGTCGGCCAGGCGGCGGATCTCGGTGGCCACCACGGCAAAGCCGCGGCCGTATTCGCCGGCCTTCTCGGCCTCGATCGCGGCGTTCAGCGACAGCAGGTTGGTCTGGTCGGCCACCTTGGCGATGGTGGTCACCACCTGGTTGATATTGCCGGCCTTCTCGTTGAGCGTGGCCAGCTTGGCGTTGACCGAGCCGGCAGCCTCCATCACATGCTGCATGGTGCCTTCCATGCGCGACAGCCCGACCTGCCCGGTGCCCGCCAGCCCCGCGGCCTGCTCGGCGGCGCTCGAGACTTCGTGGATGGTGCGCACCAGGTCGCGCGCGGTGGCCGAGATCTCGCGCGAGGTCGCGCCGATCTGCGTGGTGGTGGCGGCGGTTTCGGTGGCGGTGGCCTGCTGCTGGCGTGCGGTGGCGGCGATCTCGTTGACCGAGGTGGTGACCTGGATCGCGGTGCGCTGGGCCTGGCCCACCAGCGAGGTCAGCTCGCCGGTCATCTGGTTGAAGCCTTCTTCCACTTCCTGGAATTCATCCTTGCGCCGCAGCGCCATGCGCAGGCGCAGGTCGCCGGCGCGGATGCCGGCCAGCAGGCCGACGATCGACTGCATCGGCACCGTGATCGCGCGCAGCAGCAGGTAGCCGCAGACCAGCGCCACCACCGCTGCCACGATCAGCGCCGCTTCGATGCCAAGCTTCGCCGCATTGACGGCATCGTCGATGCCCTGCGCGGCGCGCGCGTTGACCGCGCTGTTGTCCTCCACCAGGCGCTGGGTGGCCTTGCGCGCCTCGAGCCAGCGGTCATGGGCCTCGCCGCGCAGCGCCGCCGCGGCGGTGGCGCCGTTCCAGTCGGCCTGGCCCGACAGGACCTGGGCCGCCGCTTCATAGTGCGCGCGCAGCTCGCGATAGGCCTTGAAGGCAGCGCGGTCGTCGTCACGCGTGATCGAGGCTTCGTACTGCTGCTCGAGCTTGTCCAGGCGGCCGGCCGCCTCCTGGCCCTGCTGCTGGAAGCGGCGCCGCTCGGCCTCGCTGGTGGCGTTGATGGTCTGCCAGGCCAGCACGTAGCGCTCGCCCCAGACGCCGCGGATGCCGGTGCTGTGGTTCAGTCCGGGCAGCGCGTCATGCAGCATCAGCGCGGTTTCGCGTTCGATCGCGACCAGGCGGGTATAGGCGACCACGCCCATCAGTGCCATGACCAGCAGGATCAGCGAAAAGCTTGCCAGGATGCGCGTGCGGATGGTCCATTCATTCACGGTGAGATCCCGGTGATTGTTCTTGTTCAGGGCATAGCCGGTGCCGGCAAGGAGGGCCGCGAGGGCGGCACGGGACCATGCGGCGGGCGGGGGGCGCCCCGATGCGCGGTAGGGTACTGTATGCGGCCGCCCGATTCAACGCGCGGCAGGGTCCCGGCCGGGCCGGCGTTGCGCCGGCGCCTAGGGGTTTTGGCGTGTATCGGAACTGCTTGATTTTTTCCAAGTTTTCGTCACACTTGCTAAATTGCTAGCGGGTAACAATGTCGACAATTACAGATGGGGCAGGGATGGTGGCCAAGTCGGGGGCGAAGTCGGCTGGCGCCTCGCCAGGCTCGGATCTCGATCCGCTGACCGGCGTTGACAATCGCCAGGGCTTTCTTAAGCGGTTGGAGGCACGCCTGCATAGCGAGGCTGTGCCGCGCTGCGCATTGCTGCTGATCGGCATTGACGACTTCCGCGCCTTCAACGATATGCATGGCCATGCCGAAGGCGACATCATCCTGCAGCGCGTGGCCCGCCGCCTGCGCGACGCCTCGCCCCGCGACGCCGTCATCGGCCGCATCGGCAGCGACGAGTTCGGCGTGCTGCTGCCCTCCATTGCCGATCCCACGCTGGTGCGCCACGTCAGCGCCGCGATCCTGTCGATGCTGTCCTCTCCCCACGAACATGCCGGGCGCCGCCATCACGTGCTGGCCAGCATCGGCGCGTGCGTCGCGCCCGCGGCCGGCGAACAGGCCTCGGACATGCTGGCGGCGGCCAGCCTGGCACTGGCGCGGGCCAAGCACGACGGCGGCCGCACCATCCGCTTTTTCAAGCCGCAGATGCGCTCGGACGTGACCACGCGGCTGTCGCTGGTGCAGGCCCTGCACGAGGCCTATGCCCAGCGCCAGTTCGAGTTGCTGTACCAGCCCCAGGTCGACCTGCGCGACGGCCGTGTCCATGGCGCCGAGGCGCTGATGCGCTGGCGCCATCCCACCCGCGGGCTGCTGTCGCCCGCCGCCTTCATCGACGCGCTCGCCGGCAGCAGCATCGCCAGCGATGTCGGCATGTGGCTGCTGCAGACTGCCTGTGCCCAGGCCCGTGCCTGGGCGCTGGCGTTTCCGCGGCCGCCACGCGTTGCGATCAACCTGTTCGCGGCTCAGCTGTCCGAAAGCCGGCTGCTGACCGAGGTCCGGCACGTGCTGCGGGCGCTGGAGCTGGCGCCCGACTGCCTCGAGATCGAGATCACCGAGACCATCGCCCTGCACCAGGGCGACGAGGTCTCGGACCAGCTGCAGGCGCTGCGCCGCGACGGCATCACGCTGACCTGCGATGACTTCGGCACGGGCTATGCCTCGCTCAGCTTCCTCAAGTCGTTCCCGGTGGACCGGCTCAAGATCGACCAGTCATTTATCCGCAACGTGACCGAAGACCCGGTCGACGCGGCGATCGTGCGCTCGGTGATCAACGTGGGCGCCAGCCTGAACATCGGCGTGGTGGCCGAAGGCGTGGAAACCCCCGAACAGCGCGATTTCCTGCTGGCCAACGGCTGCCATGAGGCGCAGGGCTACCTGTACGGGCGCCCGATGCCGGCCGAGCGCCTGACCGAGATGCTGCGCCAGCAAGCCGCCGGCTGAGCGGCATCCGGTCCGGGCCCGTCCGCCCGGCGCACCGAAGTTGTTTCCACCTTTGACTGCCAACGGGCCCTCGCCACGGCGGTGCCGCCCGCCGGCCCGCCCGCAGCCTGCCGCGCGCACCGGCAGGGTCGCGCGGCCCGGGCGCAAGGCGAAATACGAGCTTACAAACTGTGCCGCGCCGGACGCGCCGCGGCATCCGCGGCCATGTATGGTGACAATAGGGTGGCCGCCGGCGTGGGCCGGCCTGCCCGCCGACCCATGTCGGGTCCCGCTCCTGCCCTTCCATGTCTGATCCTTTCCAATCCGCTGGCCGCTATCCAGGTCGCCTTGGCGGCCGGCTGGCGCTGACCGCGCTGGCGGCCGCAGCCGGCCTCGCAGTGGCGGCTGCTGCACTGGCGCAGGTGCCCGCCGCGCCGGGCGAACCCTACCTCGATGCCCCGGTGGCCGACGCCGCGCAGCAGCAGGCCGATCCTTCCTCGCGCATCGCCACGCTGACCGCGGTCGACGGCAACCTCAGCTTTGCGCCCGCCGGCTCGGACGCCTGGGCCGCGGCCGGGCTGAACCGGCCGGTCACCACCGGCGACCGGCTCTGGCTGGACCCGGGCGGACGCGCCGAACTTCACGCCGGCACGGTGGCGCTGCGCATGGGCGGCGCCACCGCCGCCAGCATCCTGAACCTGGACGACAGCACCACCCAGGTCAAGCTGACCCAGGGCACGCTGCAGGTGCGCGTGCGTGCGTTGGCGCCGGGCCAGACCGTCGAGGTTGATACCCCCAACCTGGCCTTCGTGCCGCGCGAGCCCGGCGACTATCGGCTGGACGTGGCGCCCGACGGCAGCACCACCACCGTGACCATGCGCCATGGCAGCGCGGTGGTCTACGGCGACAGCCGCACGATCGAGCTGCAGCGCGGCGACCGCATGCGCTTTGCCGGCACCGACCTGGCCGATGCCGGCGGCGGCGCGGTGCCCGAAGACGCATTCGACCGCTGGACCGCGGCGCGCGACGCGCGCGAGGACGCTTCGCAGTCGGCGCGCTATGTGCCGCGCGAGATGCCGGGCTACGCCGCGCTGGACGGCTATGGCGACTGGCAGGAAGACCCTGGCTACGGCGCGATCTGGTTCCCGCGCGTGGTCAGCGCGGGATGGGTGCCGTACAGCGCCGGCCACTGGGCCTGGATCGCGCCGTGGGGCTGGACCTGGATCGACGACGCGCCGTGGGGCTTCGCGCCGTCGCATTACGGCCGCTGGGCTTATGTGGGTTCGCGCTGGGGCTGGGTGCCCGGCCCGCGCGTGCGGCCGTGCTATGCGCCGGCACTGGTCGCCTTCGTCGGCGCCGCCGGGCCGGGCTGGAGCGTGCGCGTGGGCAGCGGACCGGGCGTGGCCTGGTATCCGCTGGGACCGCGCGACGCCTACCGGCCGGTCTATCGCGCCAGCCCGACCTATGTCGCCCGCATCAACCGGGTTACGGTCAACAACTTCGTGATGGGCGACCGCCGCCCGCCGCCTTACGCCAACCGCAGCGTGCCGGGCGCCATCACCGGCATGCCGGCGCGCAACTTTGTCGAAGGACGGCCGGCGCGCGGCCTGCACCGCCCCGAATGGCGCAACCTGCCGACGGGCGAGGCCCACGGCGCGCCGCCGGTGGCGCCGGTCAAGGGCAGCCTGGTGGGTGCGGCGCCGATGCGGCCGCTGCCGCCGCAGGCGCGCCATGGCTTCGAACGCCAGGCCATCGCCGCGCGCGCGCCGGGGCGCCCGGCCACGGAAGACCTGGCGCGGCGCTTTGCGCGCGAGGGCGGGGTCGTGCCCGGGGCTGGCCCGGCCTGGCGCGGTGGCAACGAGCGCCGGCCCGGCCGCGACGCACGGCCGGTGCCGGACGTGCGCATGAGCCAGGCCGCGATCGCCTCGCGCGACCACGCTCCGGTCCAGCCGCGCCCCGGGCGTATCGATGCCGACGGCGACGGCCGCGCGGATCGCAACGATGCGCAGGCCCGCGGCGAGCCGTGGCGCGGCCCTGGCCGCGGCCAGAGCACCCGGCCCGACGAGGCGCGCGGCTTTGCCGGGCAGCCGGGCGGGCCCGGCGACGCCCAGCGGCAGCAACAGGCGACGCAGCGCGAACAGCAGCGCCAGCAGATCGAGCAGCAGTTCGAGCAGCAGCGCGCGCTGCGCGAGCAGCAACGGCAGCTGGAAGAGCAACGCCAGCAGCGCATGCCGCCGCGCCAGTGGGCCGACGGGCAGGAACGCCCGGATCCGGCGCGGCAATCGCAGGAGATGCAGCGCCAGCGCTTCGAGCAGCAGCGCCAGATGCAGGAAGCGCAGCAGCGCCAGGCCGAACAGCAGCCGCGGCAGATGCAGGAACAGCAGCGCGCGGTGCAGGAGCAGCAGCGCCAGCAAGCCATGCAGCGGCAAGCCGAGCAGCAGCGCCAGATGCAGGATCAGCAGCGCGCGGTGCAGGAGCAGCAGCGCCAGCAAGCCATGCAGCGGCAAGCCGAGCAGCAGCGCCAGATGCAGGATCAGCAGCGCGCGGCGCAGGAGCAGCAACGGCAGCAGGCCATGCAGCGGCACGCGGACCAGCAGCGCCAGATGCAGGAGCAGCAGCGCGCGGTGCAAGAGCAGCAGCGCCAGCAGGCCATGCAGCGGCACGCGGATCAGCAGCGCCAGATGCAGGACCAGCAGCGCGCGGTGCAGGAGCAGCAGCGCCAGCAAGCCATGCAGCGGCAGGCCGAGCAGCAGCGCCATATGCAAGAGCAGCAACGCGCGATGCAGGAACAGCAGCGGGCGATGCATGAGCAGCAGCGCCAGCAGGCGATGCAGCGCCAGGCCGAACAGCAGCAACGGCAGATGCACGAGCAGCAGCGGCAGATGCAGGAGCGCCAGCGCCAGCAAATGGACCAGCAGCGGCAAATGCAGCAGCAGCGCGCGCAGCAGGAGCGTGGCCAGATGGAGGCGCGCCAGGGCCGCGACGGCGATCGCCGCTAGTTGCGCTTGACCGCCGCAATGAAAAACCCCGGCATGCCTCGCGGCATGCCGGGGTTTGTGCTCGCGGTACCGGCCGCGTGTCCCGCTTTACTTCGCCAGTTCGGACAAGCGGACCTGCGAGATCTTGCCGTTCTGCACCCAGCCCACCACGGTGTCGGCCATCGAGCCGCCCTTGGCGTCGATGCCGTCGACTTCGTTGGGATTGACCTCCTTGGCCAGGCCCTTGACCGCATCCGGCATCTTCGCGCGGATCGCCGCGGCGTCGCTGGTGGTGCCGGCCAGCTTCATCGCCCCGGCCAGCGCATACACCATGGTGTAGTTCAGCGACATCTCGGTGGTGGCGTCGCGCCCGTCGTGCAGCTTCTTGTACCGGGCGTTGAAGGCTTGCGTGGCGGGGCGGCTGTCGTTGACCAGCGGCAGCACGCCGATCGAGCCTTCCAGCATGCCCAGGCCGTTGGTGACGCGGGCCATCTCGTCCATCTTGGCCTGGTCCATCACGATAAAGCCGCCCTTGAAGCCCAGCTCGCGCGCCTGCTTGACCACCAGCGCGGTCGGCTCCGACGGGCCGCCGACGAACATCACGTCGGGCTTCTCGCTGATGGCGCGCGACACGCCGCTGTAGAAGTCGGTGGCCTTGGTGTACGACATCGGGTTGTTCGCCACCACCTTGCCGCCGGCGGCTTCCCACGCCGGCAGGAAGGCCTGCACCCAGGCCTTGGCGTAGTCGTGGTCGGCCGGGGCCAGCGCTACGTTCTTGCCATAGCGCTTCATCTGCGCCTTGATGAACGGCTCGATATAGCCGGTATAGGCCGGCGGGATGCGGATGGTCAGCTTGTTGCCGGCATCGGTGATGCGCGGCACGCTGGAATAGGCCATCACCAGGAATTTCTCCTGCTCGTTGAAGGCCTGCAGCGCGAAGATGCCGCCCGAATGCGGCACGAACACCGCCGGGGTCTTGTGCTGCTGCACCAGGCGGCGCCCGTTGATGGCGGCCTCGGCGGGCGAGTACTTGTCGTCCAGCGCCACTACCTCCAGCTTGACCTTCTTGCCCTTGACCTCCAGGCCCGAGGCATTGATCTCGTCCACCGCCATCTGCACGCCCGACAGCACGTTCTTGCCATACAGCGCGGCGCCGCCGGAAAGCGGGCCGGTGTAGCCGATCTTGACCACTTCCTGCGCCAGCGCGGCGCCCGAGGCCAGCATCGCGGCCACGGCGGTGGCGGCCAGCGGGAAGATGCGGCGCATGAGGTTGTATTGCATGGTGTTGTCTCCTGAAAGTACTGCGCTTTGTTTGTTCCGCGGCCCCTGGTCGACCGCTTGTTTTCTCCCCTCTCCCGCAAGCGGGAGAGGGAGTACACAATCGGTAGTTGATGCCTTTGGTCCCTTAACCCCCGATATACGCCTTGCGTATCCCCTCATCCTTCAACAGCGCATCGCGATCCCCCTCCATCACGATCTTGCCGCTCTCGATCACATAGGCGCGATGCGCGATGCCCAGCGCCGCATAGGCGTTCTGCTCCGCCAGCAGCACCGTGGTACCCGCGCGGTTGATGCGCTGGATGATCTCGAACATCTGCTTGACCACCAGCGGCGCCAGTCCCAGCGACGGTTCGTCGAGCAGCAGCGCGCGCGGGCGGCTCATCAGCGCGCGTCCCAGCGCCACCATCTGCTGCTGCCCGCCGGACAGCGAGCCGGCCGCGTCGTCCTTCTTCTGCCGCAGGATCGGGAACAGTTCATAGACCTCGTCCAGCGTCTTGCGGATGCCCGCGCCGTCGCGCCGGTGCACATACGCGCCCAGCACCAGGTTCTTCTCCACGCTCATGGCCGGGAACAGCTTGCGTCCCTCCGGGCAATGCACCAGCCCGGCCTGCACGATCTGCGACGGCTTCATGCCGGACAGTTCGCGCCCGTCGAAGCGCATGCTGCCGCCGCTGATGCGGTGGATCGCGCTCATCGCCAGGAAGATCGAGCTCTTGCCGGCGCCGTTGGCGCCGAGCAGCACCACCAGCTCGCCGGCGCCGGCGTGCAGGGTGATGTTGTCGAGGGCGCGGAAGCTGCCGTACGACAGCGAGACGCGTTCAAGCTGCAACATGGTCGGCTCCCAGGTAGGCCTCGATGACATGCGGATCCTGCTGGATCTGCGCGGGCGTGCCTTCGGCGATCTTCTCGCCGTAGTTCAGCACCATGATCTTGTCGGCCAGCCGCATGATCATGTCCATCTTGTGTTCGATCAGGCAGACGGTCTTGCCATGGCGCACCATCTTGCGGATCAGTTCGGCCAGGCCGACGGTCTCTTCCGGGTTGACACCGCCGGCGGGCTCGTCGAGCAGCAGTAGTTCCGGGTCCGTCGCCAGCGCCAGCGCGAACGCCACGCGCTTGCGCGCCTCCTGCGTGATGTCGGCGGCGACCTCGTGCGCCAGGTGCGACAGGCCGACGAAGTCCAGCGCGGCCTCGGCCTTGTCGCGGCACAGCCGCTCTTCCTCGCGCAGGCGGCGGGTGTTGAACAGCACGTCGCCCAGGCCGGAGCGGGTGCGCAGGCGGTGGCCGACGATCAGGTTGTCGAGCACGGTGGCGCGGTCGAACAGCGCGGTGGCCTGGAAGGTGCGCGCCACGCCTAGGCGCGCGATCTGGTCGGCGCGCAGGCCGGCCACGTCCTGGCCCTTGAACAGGATCTGGCCGGAGGAGGGCGCATGGGTGCCCGCGACCAGGTTGAAGAAGGTGGTCTTGCCGGCGCCGTTGGGGCCGATGATGGCGTTGATATGGCCCTGCTCGAAGGTCACCGAGACCTCGTGCACCGCGGTCAGGCCGCCGAATTTCTTGGTCAGGTTGCGGATCTCAAGCATGGTCGGCTCCGGCGCGGGTGGTCGGTACAGCGGCGGTGTTGCTCGCGGCAGCGGGCTGGGCCAGCTTGCCGCGGCGCTCGGCGGCGGCCTTGCGCGCCTGCTTCTTCAGGTAAGAGCCGACGATGCCGTCGGGCACGAAGATGATCAGCAGCACCAGCACCGGGCCGAACACCAGCATGCGGTAGTCCTGCATGAACTGCAGCGACTGCGTGATCCACGGCACCAGCACCGCACCCAGCAGCGGCCCGAACAGCGTGCCGATGCCGCCCACCAGCATCGACATCACCATGTCGAAGGTCAGGTCGGTGCGGGCGATGTCCGGGCCCAGGAAGCGCACCTGCCCGGCGTACAGCGCGCCCGCAAAGCCGGCATAGCCCACCGACAGCACGAACGACAGCACCTTGGTGCGCATCAGGTTGATGCCAAGCGCCTCGGCCAGCGCGTCGCTGTTGCGCACGGCCATGAAGCTGCGCCCCAGCAGCGAGGTGACGATGCGGTGCATCAGGAAGACGCCGAGCGCCAGGAAGGCCAGCACCAGGTAATACTGCGCCGGCACGCTGTCGAAGCCGAGCGGGCCGATCGCCGCCGGCACCGGAATGCCGATCAGGCCCACGGTGCCGTGCGTCAGGCTTTCCCACTTCTCGATCAGCAGGTAGATGATGTAGCCCACGCACATGGTGAAGATCGAGAAATAATGGCCCTTCAGGCGCAGCGACACCACCCCGACCACATAGCCCAGCACCATGCACAGCACCCCGGCCAGCACGA
The DNA here is from genome assembly GCF_023952475.1 of Cupriavidus sp. WGlv3. GTDB lineage: Bacteria > Pseudomonadota > Gammaproteobacteria > Burkholderiales > Burkholderiaceae > Cupriavidus > Cupriavidus phytorum. The sequence continues at coordinate 127,138 of NZ_JALHRX010000002.1, read as the reverse complement.
ACGCCAGCCAGAACGGCACCTGGTAGTCCACGGTCAGGATCCCCAGCGTATAGGCGCCGATGGCCATGAAGCCCCCGTGCGCCAGGTTCAGCTGGCCGGTATAGCCGGTGATCAGGTTCAGTCCGAGCGTGGCGATGGCATAGATGAAGGCCAGCGTCATCACGGTCAGGTAGTAGCTGTTGGGCGTGACCAGCGGGAAGGCGATGGCCAGTGCCAGCAGCAGCATCCAGCCGGTCTTTCCTTGCAGTGCTTTCATGTCTTGCTCCTCAGGCTGCCTTGCCGGCAAACAGGCCCTGCGGCCGGATCGACAGGATCACCACCAGCAGCACGAAGGCGATGATGTCCTTGTAGTCGGTGGAAACGTAGAAGCCGCCGAAGCTCTCGGCCATGCCGATGATCAGTCCGCCGACGATGGCGCCGGGGATGCTGCCCATGCCGCCGAGGATGATGATGACGAAGGCCTTGGTGATCACCAGGTTGCCCATGCTGGGGTAGACCAGGTTGATCGGCGCGTACAGCGTGGCGGCGATCGCGGCCAGCGCGCCGGAGATGGCGAACACCAGCAGCGTGACGCGCGTGGCGTCGATGCCGACCAGCGCCGCGCCTTCGCGGTTCTGCGCCATCGCCATGATGGTGGCGCCGGTCATGGTGCGCGTGAGGAACAGGTGCAGCAGCACCATCAGCGCAAAGGCGGCGCCGATGATCAGCAGGCGCTGCAGCGGCGCGGTCAGGCCGAACACGTTGACGATCTGGCCATAGGGCGTGGGCATGCGGTGAAAGTCAGCGCCCCACAGCGCCTGCGCGCCCGCTTCCAGGAACAGCAGGATGCCGATGGCGGCGATCATGTCGTGCAGCTCGGGCGAGTTGCGCAGCGGATGGAACACCAGCCGGTCGGCCAGCATCGACAGCACCGCCACCACCAGTGCCGCGCCCAGCATCGCCAGCCAGTAGTTCACGCCCAGCGCGGTCATCAGGTAGTACGACACGTAGGCGCCGGCCATGTAGAAGGCGCCGTGCGCGAAATTGGGCACGTGCAGGATGCCGTAGACCAGCGTCAGGCCCAGCGCCACCAGGCTGTACACGCCGCCCAGCGTCAGGCCGTTCAGGAACTGTTGAAGGAACAATGCCACGGGGGTACCTCTTACGTTTCGGGAAAGCAGGCACGCGCCGGCAATGGCCGTGCGTGTTCCGGCGCGGCGGCGCCAGGCGCGGCCGCGCAGTTGAAACTCGGGCGCAGTGGGTCAGGCCGGCGGCAGCGCGGGCTGTCGTGCCGGAATGCGTGCGACGGTGCGTGCGGTGGTGCGTGCGTCGTTGCGCGGGGGCGCTGGCTCCATGTGCGGGACCAGGCAATGGCGGTGCGCAATGCGGTGCTGCGGATGCTGCATGGCGGTGTCTCCTGTGCGATGCGGCGCGATGGCCGCCCGGCAAGCCGGACAGCGTTGCCGCCCGGTGACGCCGTGTCGGGAAAGTGTTCCCGCACGATCGTTCGTTTTCGCCGACTTTTGCATAGGCGCGCGGGCACCGTCAAGGAAAGCGGCCTGCTATTCCGCACCGCGAAATAGCGGCGGCCGCGCCTCCGGGTAAGCCCTGACGGACAGGGTCGCCATCATCGCTGCGCTACATGGTTTCCATGCCGCGCCTGCATGGTCCGGACCAGCTTGAAAAAGCCCCCGCCGCTTTCTATGGTGCCTTCATCAGCCCCAGGCACTGTCGCGGCAATCCACCCTGCAGTTTGCTGATGACCAGGGGGGAGAGCCGATGAAGATTGCGCAGATTGCACCACTCGCCGAACGCTGCCCGCCCAGCCTTTATGGCGGCACCGAGCGCATCGTTTCGTACCTGACGGAAGAACTGGTGCGCCAAGGGCACGAGGTCACGCTGTTCGCCAGCGGCGACTCGGTCACCGGCGCCGAACTGGTGCCGTGCTGCGACATGGCACTGCGCCTCGATGCGGACGTCGGCGACCATCTGCCTTACTACGTGATGATGCTGGACCGCGTGATGGCTGCCGCCGCGCGCTTCGATGTCCTGCATTTCCATATCGACATGCTGCAATGCCCGCTGCTGCGGCGCCTGCCGGTGCGCGCACTGACTACCTTGCACGGCCGGCTGGACCTGCCGGAGCTGCAGCCCTTCTATGCGCATTTCCCGCAATTTCCGCTGGTGTCGGTCTCCGACGCGCAGCGCGCGCCGATGCCGCCGGTGAACTGGGTGGGCACGGTGCACCATGGCATCCCGGCGACGCTGCTGGACTACTGCGCCAGTCCGGCGGGCGACTACCTGGCATTCCTTGGCCGCATCTCGCCGGAGAAGCGCCCCGACCATGCCATCGAGGTGGCCGCGCGCGCGGGTTTGCCGCTGAAGATGGCGGCCAAGGTCGACCGGGTCGACCGCACCTACTGGCAGGAAGTGATTCGTCCGCTGGTGGCGGCGCATGCCGAAGTCGAATACATCGGTGAAATCGACGAGTCGGCGAAGTCCGCGTTCCTCGGCAATGCGCGCGCGCTGCTGTTCCCGATCGCGTGGCCCGAGCCGTTCGGCCTGGTGATGATCGAGGCCATGGCCTGCGGCACGCCGGTGATTGCGTTCGACTGCGGTTCGGTGCCGGAGGTGATCGAGCCGGGCCTCAGCGGCTATATCGTGCACAGCGTCGATGAAGCGGTGGCCGCCGTCGCCAGCGTGGCCACGCTGCCGCGCGCCGGCGTGCGTGCCGCGTTCGACGCGCGCTTTACCGCGGCGCGGATGGCGCGCGACTACGTACGCATCTACCAGGGCTTGCCGCACCCCGGCGACGCGGGCCAGGCACATGGCGAGGCCGACGGAATGGCGCTCGCATAACCGCACACGACCACTGCTGGAGAGACCCCCTCATGCCTGCAGAATCCACGGAACATCCCCACCGCTCGGTGGCGGTCGCCGGCGCCGGCGAAGTCGCGCAGTTCTATATTCCCGCGGCGGCGTCGCTGCAGGAGCGGCGCCCGCGCACGCTCAAGCATGGCGACACCTTCGCGCTGTTCGACCATAACGGCGATGCGATCGGTGCGCCGGGCAGCCCCGAGGGGCTGTTCCATTTCGACACGCGCCACTTGTCCTTCCTGCGGCTGACGGTGGAAGGGCAGCGCCCGATGCTGCTGTCGTCGACGCTGCGCGACGACAATGCCGCGCTGACCTGCGACCTGACCAATCCGGACCTGTTCGACCAGGAGGGCGCGCTGTGGCTCGAGCACGACCTGATCCACCTGCGCCGCTCGCGCTTCCTGTGGAACGGCGCCTGCTATGAACGCCTGAGCGTGCGCAACTTCGACGACCGGCCGCGGCGCGTGTGCATCGATATCGCCTTCGATGCGGACTTTGCCGACCTGTTCGAAGTGCGCGGCACGCAGCGGCTGCGGCGCGGCACCTTGCACCCGCCGCAAGTCGACGGCGCCGCGGTCACGCTGAGCTATACCGGCCTGGACCAGGCGCGGCGCGAAACCCGGCTCTCGTTCGATCCGCAGCCGCAGGAGCTGAGCGGCAGCCGTGCCAGCTTCACGCTGCTGCTCAAGCCGTCGTGCATGCAGCTGCTGCGCATGGAGATCCGCTGCAAGTCGGTGGATCATGAGGAGCACGAGGCCCAGTCCTTCCTCGGCGCGCTGCTGCAGTCACGGCGCGAGTTGCGGCGCTCGTCCGGGCGCGCGGCGTCGATCACCACCTCGAACGAGCTGTTCACCGAAGTCGCGCGGCGCAGCCTCTCCGACCTGTACATGCTGCTGACCAACACCGTGCACGGACCTTACCCGTATGCCGGCATCCCGTGGTTCAGCACGGTATTCGGCCGGGATGCGCTGATCACCGCGTTGCAGACGCTATGGCTGGATCCCGAGATCGCGCGCGGCGTGCTGCAGTATCTTGCCGCGATGCAGGCCGAGACCGTCGACCCCGGCGCGGATGCCGAGCCCGGCAAGATCCTGCACGAGATGCGCCATGGCGAAATGGCGCGCCTCGGCGAGGTGCCGTTCGCGCTCTACTACGGCAGCGTCGACGCCACGCCGCTGTTCGTGCTGCTGGCCGGCGCCTACCTGCGGCGCACCGGCGATGTCGACACCGTGCGCGCGCTGTGGCCCAGGCTGCAGGCCGCGCTGGACTGGATCAGCGAATACGGCGACCGCGACGGCGACGGGTTCGTCGAATACGGCCGGCAGTCGCCGGAGGGCCTGATCAACCAGGGCTGGAAAGACAGCCGCGACTCGGTGTTCCATGAGGACGGACGGCTTGCCGCCGGCCCGATCGCGCTGGCCGAGGTCCAGGCCTACACCTACGGCGCCTGGCAGGCCGCGGCGCAGATCCGCGCGGCGCTGGACGACAGCGAGGGCGCGGCCCGCTATGCCGCCAGGGCGGAAGTGCTGCGCGACGCCTTCGACAAGCACTTCTATGACCCCGTGCTGGGCACTTATGTGCTGGCGCTGGATGGCAAGAAGCAGCCGTGCCGCATCCGCGCCTCCAACGCGGGCCATACGCTGTTTACCGGCATCGCGCTGCCGGAGCGCGCGCCCTCGGTCGTGGGCACGCTGATGCAGAGTACGTCGTTCTGCGGCTGGGGTATCCGCACTGTTGCCGCGGACGCGGCGCGCTTCAACCCGATGAGCTACCACAACGGCTCGGTCTGGCCGCACGACAATGCCCTGATCGCGGCGGGCATGGCGCGCTACGGCTACCACCCCGAAGCCAGCCGCATCTTCGAGGGCCTGTTCGCGGCATCGAGCTATATCGACCTGCGCCGCCTGCCCGAGCTGTTCTGCGGCTTTGCGCGCCAGCGCAGCCAGGGGCCGACCTTCTATCCGGTGGCGTGCGCGCCGCAGGCCTGGGCCGCGGCCGCGCCGCTGCTGATGCTGCAGGCCTGCCTGGGGCTGGATTTCGACACGCAGGAGCCGGCGATCACGTTCGAGAACCCGTCGCTGCCGCCGTTCCTGGACGAGGTGGTGTTCCGCAACCTCGGCGTCGGCGGCGGCAGCGCCGACGTCGCGGTGCGGCGTTCGGGCGAGCGCGTGGTGGTCGACGTGCTCGAGCGGCGCGGGCCGGTGCGGGTGCTGACGCGGAACTGATGCCTGGTCGCGGGCGGGTGCGGGCCTGTGCCGCAGGCTACGCGAGGTCTGCCGGCAGCGCGCGCAGGCACGCCACCAGCGCCGCGACCACATCGTCCTCCACCGGCTGGCGCCGCCACATCACGCCCACCGGCGGCAGGTCCCAGCTCAGCGCATGCGGCAGCACCACCGCGCCCCTGGCCTCGACCAGTTCGCTGGCAACGGCCTTAGGTACGATGGTCGTTGCCGCCGGATGCCTGCGCATCAGCGTGGCCATGGTCTTGATCGAGTAGGTTTCGACCATCGGCGTCGGCTGCGCCACGCCCGCCACCGCGAAGATGGTGTTGATGGTGCGTCGGATCGGCGTGTTGGGCGGCGGCAGGATCCAGTCGCGTTCGGCCAGCCGGTGCCAGTCGAGCGCGCCGCGCGCCAGCCGCGCCGCGGCCGCGGTGGGCACGACCAGCGCCGGCTCTTCGCGATACAGCGGCTGCTGCACGATGTCCGCGCCCGGCGCAAAGAAGGTGCGCGCGATGACGCAGTCCAGTTCATGCTCGCGCAGTGCGCCGACCAGCTCGTCGGTGGTGCCTTCGCGCACCAGCACCGACACCCGCGGGGTCTGCGCCAGGCCGAAGGTGCAGGCCGTATCGAGCACGCCGCGGCTGATGTACGGAATCACGCCGAGGCGCAGCCGGCCGGACAGCCCGGCTTCGATCGCCGCCAGTTCGCGCCCCAGCGCATCGGCATCGGCCAGTGTCAGACGGGCGTGCGCCAGCACCGCCAGGCCGGTGGAGGTGGGCTCCAGTCCGCGCCGGGTGCGGGTGAACAGCGGCACCATGAAGATGTCTTCGATCTCGCGCAGGGCCTTGGTCACGGCGGGCTGCGACAGGTTGAGTTCGGCCGCGACGCGTGACACCGAACGCTGCCGCGCCAGCGCGAGCAGCAGTGGCAGGTGGCGCAGGCGCAGCCGCGATACCAGGTTGTGGACCAGCTTGTCGGGGGCGATGGACACGGGGGGCTTGCCGCGCCGGGGGCGGGCGCGATGACGGTATTACCAGATGGTAATACAGCAATAACCAAACAGGCGAAGGTGGTTATTCCGCAACCCTATACTGGCCGGCATCACAGGAGCCTTCCCCATGTTCACCACCCGTCCCGAAATCGTTGGCACCTTTGGCGTTGCGGCGTCGACGCACTGGCTGGCCACGCAGACCGCCATGGGCGTGCTGGAGCGCGGCGGCAACGCCTTCGATGCCGCGGTCGCCGCGGGCTTTGTGCTGCAGGTGGTCGAGCCGCACCTGAACGGCCCCGGCGGCGAAGTGCCGATCCTGTACTGGAGCGAGCGCGAGCGCGCCATGCGCTCGGTATGCGGGCAGGGCCCGGCGCCGGCGCTGGCCGATCCCGCCGCGCTGCGCGCCATGGGCCTGGACCTGGTGCCCGGCATCGGCCTGATACCGGCCGCCGTGCCCGGTGCCTTCGGCGCATGGCTGACGATGCTGCGCGAGCATGGCAGCTGGACCCTCGCCGAGGTGCTGGCGCCCGCCATCGGCTATGCGCGCGACGGCTTCCCGCTGGTGCCGCGCATCGCGCGCGCGATCCTGGCGGTGCAGGCGCTGTTCCGCGACGAATGGCACAGCTCGGCGCAGACCTGGCTGCCCGACGGCAAGGTGCCGCGCCCCGGCAGCCTGCACACGCTGCCGGTGCTGGCGGCCACCTACACCCGCGTCGTCGAAGAAGCCCAGCGCCGCAGCGAGACCCGCACCGGCCAGATCGATGCGGCGCTGGACTGCTGGTACCGTGGCTTCGTCGCGCAGGAAATCGATGCGTACTGCCGCAGTACGCCGGTGCGCGACACCACCGGCGACAAGCACGCCGGCCTGCTGCGCCGTGAAGACATGGCAAGCTGGACCCCGGAGATCGAGGCGCCCGTGACCCTGGACTTTGGCCGCTATACCGTGGCCAAGTGCGGCATCTGGAGCCAGGGGCCGGTGTTCCTGCAGCAGCTCGGCATGCTGCGTCATGCCGGCCTGGAACAGCACGCGGTGGACTCACCCGAGTTCGTGCACCGCATTGCCGAGGCCGCCAAGCTGGCCATGGCCGACCGCCTGGCGTGGTACGGCGATCCCCGTTTCGCCGCGAGCCCGCTGGCGGCTTTGCTGGACGATGGCTACCTGGCCGCGCGCGCGCAGCGCATCGGCGCGCAGGCGGCGCTGTCGCTCGAGCCCGGCACCGTCAACGGCATCGCGCCGCGCCTGCCCGACCTGGCCGCGGCCACGCGCACGCTGCAGCGCGCCGACGTGCGCTTCGGCGTGGGCGAGCCCACCTTTGCCGAACTGCCGCCGGTGGCCGAGTGGGCCGAACAGGAGATCTTTGTCGGCGATACCTGCCATATCGACGTGATCGACCGCCACGGCAACATGGTCGCGGCCACGCCGTCGGGCGGCTGGCTGTCGTCGAGCCCGACCATCCCGGCGCTCGGCTTCGCGCTCAATACCCGCCTGCAGATGACATGGCTGGAACCCGGCCTGCCCAATACCCTGGCGCCCGGCAAGCGGCCCTGCACCACGCTGTCGCCATCGCTGGCGCTGCGCGATGGCGAACCCTACATGGTGTTCGGCACGCCCGGCGGCGACCAGCAGGACCAGTGGTCGCTGGCATTCTTCCTGCGGCATGCCGTGCATGGCATGAACCTGCAGGAGGCGATCGACGCGCCGGCCTGGCATGTCGACCACTTCCCGGCTTCGTTCTGGCCGCGCCAGACCGTGCTCAACCGCATCAGCATCGAATCGCGCTTCCCGGACAGCACGCTCGCGACCCTGCGCGAGCGCGGCCACGACGTGCGCGTGGGCGAGCCATGGTCCGAGGGCCGCATGTCGGCCTGCTCGCGCGAGTTCGACGCCCGCGGCCGGCTGGTGCTGCGCGCCGGTGCCAATCCGCGCGGCATGCAGGGCTATGCCGCCGGACGCTGACGATCCAACCGGTTCCACCCAATAGACAGACAGAAACGAAGACGGAGGAGTAACACCATGCGATGGATGACCAAGACCCTGCTGGGCGGCATGGCCGCACTGGCGATGTGCCTGGGCGGCGCCGCAAGCGCCGCCGACAACTGGCCGCAGAAGCCGATCACGCTGATCGTGCCTTGGGCTGCCGGCGGCTCGACCGATATCCTGGCGCGCGTGCTGTCGGAACACCTGACCCGCTCACTCGGCCAGCCGGTGATCGTCGACAACAAGCCCGGCGCCTCCGGCAATATCGGCTCGGCCATGGTGGCGCGTGCCAGGCCCGATGGCTACACGCTGCTGGTCGGTTCGATGAGCACCCACGCGATGAACCCGGCGCTGATGCCGAACATGCCGTTCCGCGGCGTGGAGGACTTCACGCCGCTGGGCCTGCTGGCTTATGTGACCAACACGATGGTGGTGCACCCGTCCGTGCCGGCGAACAATGTCAAGGAGCTGATCGCCTACGCCAAGGCCAATCCGGGCAAGCTGGCGTATGCCAGCGCCGGGCCCGGCTCAACCAATCACCTGAGCGCGGTGCTGTTCGAGAAGATGGCCGGCGTGCAGATGCTGCACGTGCCGTACAAGGGCGGTGCGCCCGCGGTGGTCGATACCGTCGCGGGCCAGACCCAGCTGCTGTTCTCGGCGGGCACCCAGACGCTGCCGCACGTGAAGGGCGGCAAACTGCGGCTGCTCGCCGTTACCGAGAGCAAACGCTCGCCATTGCTGCCCAATGTGCCGACCGTGGCCGAAACCGTGCCCGGCTATGAACTGGCGGTCTGGTACGGTGCCTTCGGCCCAAAAGGCATGCCGGCAGAGCTGGCCGCGCGCCTGAACCGCGAGATCAACGCGGTGATGTCGCTGCCCGAGGTCAAGTCCAAGATGAACGCCATCGGCGTCGAGACCGCGACCTCCACGCCGCAGCAGTTCGGCACCATCCTGCAGCGCGATGCCGACCGCTACGGCAAGCTGATCCGCGAACTCGGCATCAAGGGGGAATGACATGAGCCTGCTGCGCACCGCCTCGCTGGTGGCCGCGGCCAATGGGCTGTGCGACCAGCTGCAGCAGGCCCGCGATCCCGGTGCCGCGTTCGACGCGATCGGCGCCGCCACCCTGCAGGCGCTGGGCCCCGGCCTGCTGACCATCAACGCCTGGCATGCCGGGCCGGCCCAGATCGAACGGCTGTGGTCGTCCCACCCAACCGCTTATCCGGTCGGCGGCCGCAAGCAGAAGGGCGACAGTCCGTGGCGGCGCCAGTTGCTCGAGCGCGGAGAAACCTTTGTCGGCGAGGGCGATGCCGCGCTGGCGGCGGTGTTCGATGACGTGCAGGTCATCCGCGCGCTTGGCTGCACGGCGGTGGTCAATGTGCCGCTGTGCTGGCAGTCGCGCGTGATCGGGACCTTCAACTATCTGGCGGATCGCTCCGCATGGTCGCCGGCGGAGGTGGCAGCGTTGCGTGTGCTGGCGGCGCTGTCCGGTTCCGCCGTACGGGACTGCCTGGAGGCGCGGGCATGAACGCGGCCATCTGATCGCCTTCAGAGCTGCCGTGCCGCCTCATCGAGCAGGGCGCCGGATGACAGCATGTCGCCACGGGCGAAGCGCACCAGCGCAAAGGATCGCACCAGCGGCGGATCCCCCGGGACGCGTGCGGTAAGAAGCTCGATCTCGTGCGCCGGCGCCGTGCTTTCCGGTGCCAGCAGCACGTTCATTGCGCTGAGCCGCAGGTGTCTAGGCTCAATGGACAGGAAGGCGCGCGCGTTCGTCAATACCTCGGCCAGGCATTCAAGCTGGCGTTCAAGCGCCCCGGCATCCTTGCCGAGTTGCGCCAGTTCCCGGTCGTTCTGCGCGACCTGTTCGCGTAGCTTGGCCTGCTCGCCGGGTCCGCCGTCGCCATCGCCATCGCCGCCGAGCACCGAGCGCATGCCGGTGCCTTGCCGCTCGAGCAGGCGCAGGCGCGCCACGAGCAGCGCCTGCTCGCGCTCGAGCACGTTGCGGCGCGACTTGCCGGCTGCGACGCGGGCCAGGCTCTCCATGGCCAACTGGTCGAACAGCCGCCGCACGATTTCCTCGCGCAGGGCCGCCTCGGTGCAGGCAATGATCCTGACCTTGTGATCGCTGAAACTGATCACGGTCTGGGGCACGTCCGAGCGCATGACATCGCCTTCCAGCGCCACACCTAGCGTGCGCCGCTCGGCCATTGCCATGCCGAGCACAGCGTAGGCCAGCGCCGAATCGGGCGACTGCGCAAAGAACTCGCGCAATTCGGGAGACCGGCTGAATCCCAGTTCCACGTCATGGGGCGTGCCGAAAAAGGCGTGAATATAAGGGTCGCTGGCCCAGGCTTCCTTGCTGGCGTCGCGCGGGGCGGGAAGGTCCTGGACCAGTCCCCGCACATAGTCCAGTGCCTGTTCCAGCGCGGGCCGGACCCGCTGTTGGTAGCGTGGCAACAGCCGCAGGCGCGGACTGAGACGGGTCACGCGTTCCGTCAGTTCGGCAATCTCCCGCGATTCGCGTGCGGGGACCTGCGTTTTGCGCCGGCGCATCCACCCCAGGAAGCCCATCAGCATGCTCCTGCATTGTCCCGCCCATGCCGCTCGCGCGGTCTGGTGCCGGTGGTCCGGTTGGCCAACACGTCGTGGCAGCCGCGGGTACCCCTCCGTTGGCAGGGGGTCATGCGGCGATGCCGTGCCTTGCTTGCCTGCCTGTTCAATCTATGATTCATTGACGCAGTGCGCCAGGAATTTGATGACGATGCGTACGCACGGCTCTGGTTTTTCACGCATCAATGTGCGCCGGCCGATCCGTCCCGGCATATCGTCGGGCAGACCGGTGCGGCAGCGGTTGCGCAACGCCAAGGAGAAGGCCATGAGTTCAATGATGCTGGTGAATATCGAGGCGGGAACCACCGATGACGAAATCCGCGACTTTCTGGTGCGCTACGGACTGCCGGCATTCGACGACATCAGCCGCGTGGAGGGCGATGGCTCGCGGCCGGCCGTGACGCTGCATTTCAATGAAGTCGATGCCGGCACGTTGCGCGGACTGGTGCCGCGTATCAACCATATTTTCTGGAAGCAGCGCAAGGTCGACGCCATGGTGCTGGCCGAGCGCTTCGAGTAGGGGGGCGCCATGGCCATTCGCTGCCGGCGCTTAGCCGCTGCCGCCGGGCTCGCCGCGGCCGTGTCGGCGTGGCCGGCCTGGGGCTACTTTGACCACTACCTGTCCGGCACCATCGTCGGCACGCTGGGCCAGGCCCAATTGAATTCCGCATGGGGCGTCTTTGGCAAGACCCTGGACCAGTCCGCCGACGGCGCAAGCGTTGCGTTCAGCTTGCCGGCCGACCAGCGGCACCGCGCGGTGGAAGGATCGTTCACGCCGTTGCAGACGCGCACGGATCGCGGCGACGCCTGTCGCCAGGTGCGCAGCGAATTCCGTCGCGCCGGGCAGTCGGAATCGTGGACCGGGTGGTATTGCAAGGAGCAGGGCGGCTGGAAGTCGCGCAAGCTGCCGGACTAGCGCTGGCCCGGGCCCGCCCCGGGGCGCGCGTGGCTAGTACCGTTCCTCCACGTAGCGGTATGGGTAGTTCGGCTCGCGGTAGCCGCCGGCTTTCTGCCTGGCAGGCAGCTTGACCGCCTTGCGCGGGATCTGCTCGTACGGGATCTGCGCCAGCAAGTGTGTGATGAGGTTCAGCCGGGCGCGCCGCTTGTCATTGGAATTGGCCACGTGCCACGGCGCGTAGTCGGTATCGGTGGCGGCAAACATGGCGTCGCGCGCGCGCGAATAGTCGTACCAGCGGCTGTACGAGCGCAGGTCCATGTCGGTTAGCTTCCACAGCTTGCGCCCGTCGTGGATGCGCGCCTGTAGCCGTCGCGTCTGCTCCTCCTGGCTGACCTCGAGCCAGTACTTGATCAGGATGATGCCGGAATTCACGATGGCGCGCTCGACCAGTGGCACGGCGCGCAGGAATTCCTCGGCCTGGGTTTCGGTGCAGAACCCCATCACGCGCTCGACGCCGGCGCGGTTGTACCAGCTGCGGTCGAAGATCACGACCTCACCGGCCGCGGGCAGGTGGGGCAGATAGCGTTGTACATACATCTGGGTCTTTTCGCGCTCGGTAGGCGCGGGCAGGGCGACCACGCGGAACACGCGCGGGCTGACGCGCTCCGTGAGCGCCTTGATGGTGCCGCCCTTGCCGGCACCATCGCGCCCTTCGAACACGATGCACACCTTGATGCCGCGCGCCTGCACCCACTGTTGCAGCTTGACCAGCTCGACATGCAGCGCAAACAGCTGCTTGCGGTATTGCTTCTCGGACAGCCGCCCGCTCTGCTTGCCTGGCTCGGCAGGCTCCTCCGTGGCTTCGTTCCCGCCGGTCGCGGTGTTGTCCCTATCGGTATCGCGCAACGGCTCGTCGATGTCGTGCTTGTCGTGGTGCTTGCCCTTGCCCTTGCCTTTGGCCATGGTTTTTCCTCCGCCTTGCAATGCCACTTTCTGTTTCCGCCATGCCGCCGCGCGCGTGGTCATCCGGCGCGGGATGGCGGATCGTTTTCGCAATGGAAGCCAGGCGTCAACGGAATCTGACGCGAAACAATTTTATGTACAAATTTCCGGTAATGGCGGTGCGCGCCGTAAATCGGTTGAAATCCCATAAATGTCGTACTACCTTCATATCGCGTATTCAGCATGAACGCGCGCGTCAATCGGCGCGCATCGGCAGCCCGCACCCATCGCATTCGAAAACGGCATGCGCCGCGCGCCCATGCCGCACAAGCGCCGCACCCGGTCGCGAGGAGGGAATATGGCCTTTCTGGTGAAACGGCTGCTTGGTTCCGGCCGGGCATGGCTGCTGGCGGCGCTGATGGCCGTGGCAGCCGGCGCCAGCGCGCAGGGCGCGCCGGCCGGCGGCCAGGGACAGACCCCTGCCTTCAAGCCCGAGGAGATCGAGGCGCTGGTCGCGCCGATCGCGCTGTATCCCGACTCGGTGCTGTCGCAGGTGCTGATGGCCTCCACCTATCCGCTGGAGATCGTTCACGCTGCGCGCTGGCTCAAGGCCAATCCCGGCATGAAGGGCGATGCCGCGGTCAAGGCGGTGGCCGACCAGCCATGGGATGTCAGCGTGAAGTCCCTGGTGGCGTTTCCGCAGGCACTCGAGCCCATGAACGACAAGCTCGACTGGACCCAGAAGCTGGGCGATGCCTTCCTGGCGCAGGAAAAGGACGTGCTTGCCGCGGTGCAGCGCCTGCGCGCGCGGGCGCAGCAATCTGGCAACCTCAAGAGCACCGAGCAGCAGAAGGTCATCGTCGAGCCCGCCACCAGCAGCGCCACCGGCACGCAGAGCGTGGTGCGCATCGAGCCGGCCGACCCGCAGGTGATCTACGTGCCGGCCTACAACCCCACGGTGGTCTACGGCGCCTGGAGCTATCCGGCCTACCCGCCGTATTACTGGCCGCCGTATCCCGCCTACTATCCGGGCGCGGCGCTGGCCACCGGCCTGGCCTGGGGCGTCGGGCTGGCCGCGGCCGGCGCCATCTTCGGCAATTGCAACTGGGGCGGGGGCGACGTGAATATCAACGTCAACCGCGCCACCAATATCGACCGCAATTTCGACCGCACCAAGGTGCAGTCCGGCGGACGCTGGCAGCACGACGCCAGCCACCGCCAGGGCGTGGCCTACCGGGACAACGCCACGCGCGAGAAATTCTCGCGCGATGTGCCGGGCGCGGACCGCCGCAATGATTTTCGGGGCCGCGAAGGCGGAGCCGGCGGCCGCGGCGAGGTCGCCGATCGTGGTCAGCGCGATCGCACCGGCGGGCTCGACCGTACTGGCGGCGGCGAGCGCGCGGCCTTGTCGGATCGTCCCGGCGGTGGCGACCGGGGCGGCGCGTCCGACCGCGCCGGCGTCTCCGACCGCGCCGGCGTCTCCGACCGCGCAGGGGCTTCCGACCGCTCCCGCGGCGGCGGGGCCGGAGGCGGGCGCGACAACGCCTTCCAGGGCGTGGGCGGTGGCGCTGCTGCGCAGCGCGACTTCGACCGCGGCCGGTCCAGCATGCAGTCAGCCGGCGGGCACCGTGGCGGCGGCGGCTTTGGCGGCGGTGGTGGCGGCCGCGGCGGCGGCTTTGGCGGCGGTGGCGGTGGCCGCGGCGGCAGGCGCTAAGTGCAGGGAGCCTCGATCATGACCTCACCTCTCGCGCTTGCCTTGCGCCATCCGGTCCGGTATTTGGCCTGGCTGCCCGGCCTGTTCCTCGTGCTCGCCATGGCGTACGGGCCGGCGGCGCGCGCGCAGAAGCCCTTCGATTCGGCCGAGGCAGCGATGAACGCCTTCGGCGACGCGGTTGCCCGCCAGGACGACACTGCCATGAAAGCGCTGCTGGGCAATGATTTCCGCCAGCTGATCCCGCCTGTGGGCGCAGAAGTCCGGCAACGCTTCCTGGAGCAATGGCAGGTCGCGCACGCGCTCCAGCCGGTCGACGACAGCCACGCCCTCATCGCCGTGGGCAACGACGGCTGGACCCTGCCGGTGCCACTGGTAAAAGGCACCCGGGGCTGGCAGTTCGATACCCGCGCCGGGGTCGAGGAGATGCGCATCCGCCGCGTCGGGCGCAATGAACTGGCGGTGATGCAGACCATGCTGGCGATCTACGATGCCCAGAACGAATATGCCCAGACCGACCACGACGGCGACGGCGTGCTGGTCTATGCGGGTCAGCTGGCGAGCACCGCCGGCAAGAAGGATGGCCTGTACTACCCGACTCGGGACGGCGAACCGCCCAGCCCGCTGGGTGCAGCTTTCCTCACCGCCGGCAAGGGCAAGGCCGGGCAGGGCTACTATGGCTACCACTACAAGCTGCTGACCGCGCAGGGCCCGCATGCGCCGGGCGGCGCGTACAACTATGTGGTCAACGGCAAGCTCTTCGGCGGGTTTGCGGTGCTGGCCTGGCCGGTGAAGTATGGCGATACCGGCGTGCAGAGCTTTATGGTCAGCCACGACGGCCAGCTCTTCGAGCGCGACCTCGGGCCCGACAGCGCGGCCCAGGCCGCGAAGATCCGGTCGTTCGACCCCGGTCCCGGCTGGAGCCGGGTGACGCCATGACGGGCGCTACAAGGGGGGCCATGCAGCGCGCCATCAAGCGCGCGGACGCTGTGCCGGGTATCGTGGCCGCGGCTGGCGTGGTGCTGTGGCTGTCGGCGTGCGCATACCCTTACCCGGTCGAGCCGGTGGCGATGGTGCCAACCACCTACTCCGGCTCGCAGCCCACGCGCTACGACCGCGCCTTTGACGCCGCGGCCGGCGCCCTGCGCGACCAGGGCGTCGCGATCCGGGTGCAGGACGCAACGGCCGGCACCATCGCCGGCAGCCGCAACAACCGGCCGGTGTCGGCAAGCGTGCGGCGCCAGGCCGACGGCACGGTGCGGGTCCAGTTCGACGGCGGCGACCCTGATGACCCGGGCCTGATGCAGCGCATCTCGCGCAGCTATGACGCGCGCATGGGGCGCTGAGCCGGCCTGCCTTGCCACGCCAGCGCGCGCGCAGCCCGCGGCGCGGCTACGTGCAGTTGGCGCGGTAGGCTTCCTGCAGCGACTTGCGGGACTTGTCGCGCTCGATCTTGGGAATCGTGCGTCCCTGGGCTGTCTGCGTGGCCGGGCCGGAAGACTGGTAGGAGCGCTGTTTCGAGGTGGCGTTGTACTGCGCTTTCAGCGATTCGCATTTGGCCCGCCTGGCCTCGTCCGGGTCTTCGCTGGCGGCAGCCGGCGGGCGGTAGGGGCTGGCGCCGCCCTGCACGGCCTCGGCGATGGCGCCGGCGGCATCCGGCGCCGAGCCCTGCTGTGCGCTTGCGGCGGTGCAGCCCAGCGCCAGCAGCGCCATGGCCATGCATTGTCTGGAGATCCGCATGAAAGCCCCCGGTTGCGATCGGCAATGCCGCATAGCGGTGCCGCGGGCCGCGAGCACCATTGCCCGATCGTCCGGCCCGACAACCATGATATCTGCCAAGGCGTGGATTGCCAGTGCCTTGTTGCCGGCGCACGCGCAGCAACCTGCAGCGTCCCCTGGTCCGGCACGGCCCTGACAAGCATCCAGCGCCTGTAGTCCGCGCACGCGGTAGCCCGCCTTAACCCAGGACAGCCCCCATGCAGACTGAACCGCTTACCCCGCATGGCGAGCGCAGCGCACCGCGCGTGCCCGGCTGGTGGCGCTGGCTGCCCGGCCTGACCATGCTCAGGACCTACCAGGCCGCCTGGTTGCCGCGCGACCTGGCGGCCGGCCTGGTGCTGACCACCATGCTCGTGCCGGTCGGCATTGCCTATGCCGAGGCCTCGGGCGTGCCCGGCGTGTACGGGCTGTACGCCACGGTCGTGCCATTGCTGGTCTATGCCGTGTTCGGTCCCAGCCGGGTCCTGGTGCTGGGGCCGGATTCGGCGCTGGCGGCGCCGATCCTCGCCGTGGTGATCCAGGTCTCCGCTGGCGATCCCGCGCGCGCGATCGCCGCGGCCAGCATGATGGCGGTGGTCTCGGGCATGGTCTGCATCGTGATGGGGCTGCTGCGGCTGGGATTTATCACCGAGCTGCTGTCCAAGCCGATCCGCTACGGCTACATGAATGGCATCGCGCTGACGGTGCTGGTCAGCCAGTTGCCCAAGCTGTTCGCCATCTCGATCGACGAGGGCGGGCCGCTGCGCGAGATCCTGGCGCTGGGCCGGGCCATCCTGGACGGCCAGACCAACTGGTACAGCTTTGCAGTCGGCGCCGGCAGCCTGGTGCTGATCCTGCTGCTCAAGCGCTTTGAGCGGGTGCCCGGCATTCTGATCGCGGTGGTCCTGGCCACCATCGCGGTAAGCGTCTTCGGCCTGGACCGGGCCGGCGTGAAGGTGCTCGGCCCGATCCCGCAGGGCCTGCCGCAACTGGCGCTGCCGTGGTTCAGCGGCGCCGACGTGGTCAAGATCGTGCTGGGCGGCTGCGCCGTGGCGCTGATTGCGTTCGCGGATACCAGCGTGCTGTCGCGCACCTATGCGGCGCGCTACCAGAGCCGGGTCGACCCGAACCAGGAGATGGTGGGCCTGGGCGCCGCCAACCTGGCGGCGGGCTTCTTCCAGGGCTTCCCGATCAGCAGCAGCGCCTCGCGCACGCCGGTGGCGGAGGCCGCCGGGGCGAAGACGCAGCTGACCGGCGTGGTCGGCGCGCTGGCCGTGGCGGTACTGCTGCTGGTGGCGCCCAACCTGCTGCAGTACCTGCCCAGCAGCGCGCTGGCGGCAGTGGTGATTGCCGCCGCGCTCGGTCTGTTCGAGTTTGCGGATCTCAGGCGCATCTATCGCATCCAGCAATGGGAGTTCTGGCTGTCCATGGTGTGCTTTGCCGCGGTGGCGGTGTTTGGCGCGATACCGGGCATCTGCCTGGCCGTGGTGATCGCCGTGCTCGAGTTCCTGTGGGATGGCTGGCGCCCGCATTTTGCCGTGCTCGGCCGTGTCGAAGGGCTGCGTGGCTACCATGACGTGCAACGCTATCCGCATGCGAAACGCATCGACGGCCTGCTGCTGTTCCGCTGGGATGCGCCGCTCTTCTTTGCCAATGCCGAGCTGTTCCAGGAGCGGCTCATGGAGGCGGTGGAGGACTCGCCCACGCCGGTGCGCCGCGTGGTGGTGGCCGCCGAGCCCGTCACCAGCGTGGACGTGACCTCGGCCGACATGCTGCGCGAACTGATCCGGACGCTGCACGCGCGGGGGATCGCGGTGCACCTGGCCGAGATGAAGGATCCGGTGCGCGACAAGCTGAAGCGCTTCGAGCTGCTGGAGCTGATCGGCGAGAAGAACTTCCACGCCACCGTCGGCGGCGCGGTGGATGACTACGTCGGCAAGGGCAGGGCGCCTGCGCCCGGCGCGGGGTGAGCCGCGGCGGTTCGGCAACGACGTGCGCGCTTTTTCCGGGGGGCTTCGCGCATCAGGGGTGGGAGGGTTTGTCGGGCCTCGGCCTTGCGGCCGGCGCTCGAGTCCTCAGCCAGCCGCCAGCGTGGCGCGCCGTTTGGCACGTGCCAGCGCCTGGTGCATGGTCTGGAGCAGCACCTCGGGTGGCCGCGCACCCGACACGCTGTGCGTGCCGTTGAACATGAAACAGGGAACGCCGAGACCGGCGCGCGCCGGCGGGTCGAGTGGGCCGTGCACCGATGGCAGCCAGTCCAGGTCGTGCCCGCCGGTGCTGTCGGCATGCTCTGGCAAGGCGATGCCGCACGACGCCGCGGCCTGCCGCAGCAACTGCGGGTCACCGATGTTCTCGGCGCGAATGAAGTAGCGCTGGAACAGTTCTTCGATCAGCAAGCCAGCCACGCCGGCGCCCGCCTGCTGGCGCGCATGGCGCACCAGCCGATGGGCCAGCAGCGTGTTCGGGAAGGTTTCGATGCGCTCCAGCGCCAGCGTCAGGCCGGCATCCTTTGCCGCGGCACGCACCTGCGCCTGGCGCATCGCCACGGCCTCCGCGCTGCCCAGCCGCGCCAGGTAGAACTGGCGGTACGGAAGGCCGGCAGGCGGGGTCGTGGGGATCAGCGGGTAAGAACGCCACGCCACCTGCACGGCGACGTCCGGGCGCTCGCGGCCAAGCCAGTCGATGGCGGTTTCCAGGTGCCTTTTGCCGATCAGGCACCAGGGGCAGATCAGGTCGAAATAGGCCTCGATCGAAAGCGTCGCCGGTTGGTCCGGGGCAAACGACTGGCGCCTGGAACCGTTGTCGGGGTGTGGGGAATTGTCGGGGCATTGCATGCGTTGGCTCCTGATCATGTTATCGGTGCGCGCGCCTGCCGGGTATCCGGCGGCGCGGTCCGGCGGCTTTTGTTGCCGTCTGCGGTGAGCACGGAGTTTGGTCCAGTGGGGCCAGGAAATTTTGACGATACGGGACGATCAATTGACATTTCGTGACAGGCAGGGAAAACACGATGTCAGGCGGGCCCCTGGCAGCTTGCGCGTTCGCGGAAGGCAGCCGCAGAATGCGCCGACCTCTTTCCTGCGGCATGCATTGCCGGCGCGCTAGCGTGAACGCCCTGTCTCCTACCGTCCCCATCTCCGTCGTCAACGGCTTTCTTAGCGGCGCCGACCCCATGGCGATCGCGCGGCTGGCGCAGCGCTCCGGCATTGCGGCCGAACTGCTGGCGGAGCCGGCGGCGCGCGTGACGCAAGAGCAGTTCGCCACGTTGTACCGGCTGCTCGCGCACGAACACGACGATGAAATGCCGGGCATCTTCAGCCGCCCGCTGCGCAATGGCACGCTCAAATACCTGTGCCTGAGCTTGCTGGATGCGCCAAGGCTGGAAGTGGCGCTGCACCGGTTCGGGCAGTTCTTCCACCTGATCCTCGACGATTTCCGCGTCGAGTCGCGGCGCGATGGGGCTTCGGGCTATGTCGAGCTGATGGAGTATCCGGCGTCGCCCGCCGTGAGCATGCTGGGCCGCGAGCTGATGCTGAAGCTGGTGCATGGCGTCACGTCGTGGCTGGTTCGAAAAGAGATTCCGCTGCAGGCGGTGGAACTGCCATCCGGCCGGCCGCCGCTGGCCAGCGACCATCTCTACCTGTTTCCCGGTCCGGTGCATTTCGGCTGCCAGCGGACCCGCATGGTCTTTGACGCGGCTTACCTCGATATGCCGGTGCGCCAACGCAAGCCGGACCTGGAGAAATTCCTGGCGCGCGCCCCCGAGGACTGGATCTTTGTCTCGTTCGCCGAGCAGATGACCTGTCATCGCGTGCGCCAGTACGTGGCCGACCGCCTGCCGGATCCGCCCACGATCGAGGCCGCGGCGCTGGCGCTGCATTGTTCGGTGCGCACGCTGTGCCGCCGCCTTGCCGCGGAAGGCACCACATTCCAGGCCATCAAGGACGATGTCCGGCGCGATATCGCCATCCAGCGCCTGACGCGCTCGGCGGATCCGATCGCGGCCATTGCCTTCGACGTGGGCTTCGACAATCCCACCGCGTTCCATCGTGCCTTTCGCCACTGGACCGGCAGCACGCCGAACGCCTACCGCCGCGCGCCGTAGCCGCGTATCGCAGCCCGCCAATGTGCCCGGCAATGACGGCCGGCGACTGGCCGTTCACGCCACCACGGGCGCCTTCGCGTGCGCATGGCGCGGCTGCCGCGGCACATGCGTGCAAAGCGGCAGGTTTTGTCAGCGATTGGGCCGGTTTTGGTAGCCGCCCCGGCGCGCGTCGCCACTACGATGCGGGCATCAGATCCGCGCGGGCCAACGCGCGGCACCGAATCAAGCGAGGAGACTTATGGCAATCGAAGGCTACAGCATGGCAACGCTCTGCGCGTTCGTCGGCAAGGAACTCGGCGTGTCCGAGTGGATGGAAGTGGACCAGGCGCGCATCGACGCGTTCGCGGAATGCACCGAGGACCGCCAGTGGATCCATGTCGATGTCGAGCGCGCCCGCAAGGAAAGTCCGTTCGGCGGCACCATCGCCCATGGCTACCTGACGCTGTCGCTGCTGGCGGGAAAGCTGACCGGCATGGGCGTGGTGCCGGGCGACGCGCGCGCCGCGGTGAACTACGGCCTGGACAAGACCCGCTTCCTGGCGCCGGTCAGGG
This sequence comes from Cupriavidus sp. WGlv3, assembly GCF_023952475.1. Taxonomy (GTDB): domain Bacteria; phylum Pseudomonadota; class Gammaproteobacteria; order Burkholderiales; family Burkholderiaceae; genus Cupriavidus; species Cupriavidus phytorum. The sequence continues at coordinate 106,516 of NZ_JALHRX010000002.1, read as the reverse complement.
CGGGCGGGCGCGTGCGCAACCGCGTCAGGCTGTTGTCCGTCGATGACAAGGGCGACGGCCGCGTGCTGTTGCGCATGGAGAACACGATGGAAGTCGAGGGTGAAGCCAGGCCGGCAATGGTGGCGGAAGCCCTCGCGCTTGTCATGGCATGAAACGGGACACGACACGGGTACAGGGCAGAAACAAGGCAGAGGCAGGAGCAGCAACATGACAACCGCAACCAGGGCGCGCGAACCGGCCAGCAAGGCCGGCAGGAACAGGCAGGCCGCGACGGTGATGGCCGCCACCGCGGCCGGGGCCATCGAAACCATCGAAGCCATCGACACGAACCCGGCGCTGGCCGGTCCCAATCCATTCGTCGGCCTGAGGCCGGAGGACTTCGTCAGCGCCGCGCAGCAGATCGGCGCGCAGTGCGTGCAGGAGCCGGCGCTCGTGCTCGAGCAGCAGGCGCAACTGGCGCACGATCTCGTCAGCGTCCTGGATGGCTCGGCACCGTTGCCGTCGGCGCGGGACCGGCGCTTTGGCGATGCCGCCTGGCGCGACAATCCGCTGTACCGCATGTCGCTGCAGGGCTACCAGGCCTGGCGGGACGCACTGGGCGGCTTTGTGCGGCGCTCGGTGATGGACGCGCGCAGCAAGCACCGCGCGCAGTACTTCACCGAGCTGGTGATCGATGCGCTGGCCCCGACCAATACCCTGCTGGGCAACCCCGCCGCGCTGAGAAAGACGGTGGAGTCGTGCGGGATGAACCTGGTCAGCGGGCTGGCCAACCTGGTCGCCGATACCCTGGGCAACGGCGGCATGCCGGCCCAGGTCGACAAGGAAGCCTTCAGGGTCGGCCAGAACCTGGCGACGACGCGGGGCGCGGTGGTGTTCCGCAACGAAGTGCTGGAACTGATCCAGTACGCGCCGTCCACGGCCCGCGTGCATGCGCGCCCGCAGCTGATCGTGCCGCCGCAGGTCAACAAGTTCTATGTGTTCGACCTGGCCAGCGGCAAGAGCATGGTGGAGTACCTGCTGGCGCAGGAGCTGCAGGTATTCATCGTCAGCTGGCGCAATCCCACCGCCGCGCAGCGCGACTGGAACCTGGATACCTATGTCAGCGCGCTGATCGAGGCGATCCGGGCGATCCGCGACATCACCGGCAGTGCCGACGTCAATCTGCACGGCGCCTGCTCCGGCGCGATGACCATGGCGGCGCTGATGGGGTATTGCGCCGCCAGCGGCGAAAAGCTGGTGCATGCCGCGACGCTGATGGTATCGGTGTTCGGACTCGATGCGCAGTCGCAGCTCGGGCTGGTCAGCACGCCCGAGGCCGTCACGGCAGCGCGGCAGGGCAGCCAGGCGCTCGGCGTGCTCGACGGCGCGGCGCTGGGACGGATTTTTGCCTGGCTGCGGCCGAACGACCTGGTGTGGAATTACTGGGTCAACAACTACCTGCTCGGCAATGCGCCGCCGGCCTTCGATGTCCTCTACTGGAACAACGACACCACGCGGTTGCCCGCCGGCTTGCACGGCCAGTTCCTCGACATGCTTACGATGAACCAGCTCGCCACGCCGCGCACGCTGCATGTGCTGGGCCACGCCATCACGCTGTCGGACGTGACCTGCGACAAGTATGTGCTGGCCGGCATGACCGACCACATCACGCCATGGAAGGCGGTTTACCGGTCGATGCACGCCTTTGGCGGGCGCACCGAGTTCGTGCTGAGTTCCAGCGGCCACGTGCAGAGCCTGGTCAATCCCCCCGGCAACCCGAAGGCTAAGTTCTTCCGCGGCGGCGCGCCGGCCGCCGATCCGCAGGCCTGGCTCGACGGCGCGACCGCCGTGCAGGACTCATGGTGGGAACACTGGAGCCAGTGGCTGAAGGCGCGCTCGGGACCAAAGCGCCGCGCGCCCGACGTTCTCGGCAGCGCGCAATTCGCACCCTGTGGCGATGCGCCCGGACGCTATGTGAGCGAAGGGTGATGCGCAGGTCCATGGGCGCCGGCTCATGCCCGGCGGCCAACCGCAGTTTCGATTTTTGCAACCCAACCGTGAGGAGATACCCAGATGGAATCGACCAACACCGCGGACGCCGCCACCCGGCAGGCGTCCCAGGCCCCGCACCGCAAGCTGCTTGACTTCGTCCGGCACAATCGCCTGGACCCGGCCGCGATCCTCGAGTCGCGCCGCAAGGACATCGAGGCGCTGGCCAGCATCAACATCACGCTGCTGACCGGCCTGCAATCGGTGGTGCGCCTGCAGGCCGAGTACCTGTGCGACACCGCCGCCGACCTGCAGGCGCTGGCGCGCGGCGGCGAGTCCGCCGAGGGCAAGGCTTCTGCCGGGGTGGCGCAAGCGCTGCCGCGCTCGCTGCACAAGGCCGTGGCCGGCCTGCGCGGCCTGAGCGACACGCTCTACCAGGCCCAGGCGGACAGCATCGCCACGGTCGGCCGGCGCATCGCCGAGAACGTGGAGGAGGTCAAGGGCATCCTGCGCCCCAAGGCATAAACGCCGGCGGGCATGGCCGGCGCGCCGGCCATGCCCGCGCGCCAACGTCTCCAGGACCAACTGATGACAACCATCGATGCCGGCACGCAAGCCGGCCACAAGCTCCAGGTCCGGACCGTGGCTCTGGACGGCCAGGTACTCAGGACCGGCATCCGGCCGGGCCGGGACGCAGGCCCGCCGCTGCTGGTCTTCAACGGCATCGGCGCCAACTTCGAACTGCTCCAGCCCTTTGTCGACGCACTGCCCGACATCGAAGTGATTCTCTTCGACGTCCCCGGCGTCGGCGGGTCGCCCCCGCCGCTGATGCCTTACCGCTTCTCCAGTCTCTGCGTGCTGGCCGACCGGCTGCTGTCGCACCTTGGCTACGATGGCCAGGTCGATGCGCTTGGCGTGTCGTGGGGCGGAGCGCTGGCGCAGGAGTTCGCCCGGCTTCATGCCCACCGTTGCAGGCGCCTGGTCCTGGCGGCCACCTCGCCCGGCGTCATCATGGTGCCCGGCAGGCTGTCAGTGCTGACCAAGATGATCGGCCTGCGCCGCTATACCGATCCGCAGTACCTGCGCCGTGTTGGTGCCGACCTGTATGGCGGCGCCTTGCGCCATGACCCCGCATGGCTCGACCAGCATGGCCGGCACATGCGGCCGCCGCGCGGACGCGGCTACCTCTACCAGCTGCTGGCGGCCTGGGGCTGGAGCAGCCTGCCCTGGCTGGGCGCGCTGAAGCAGCCCACGCTGGTGATGCACGGGACCGACGACCCGATCGTGCCGCCGGTCAATGCCAGGATCCTGGCCGCGGCCATTTCCCACGCGACGCTGCAGCTGGTCGACGACGGGCACCTCTTTCTTGTGACTGGCGCCGAGAGCGCGGCCAGAACCATCGGCCGCTTCCTGCGCGCATAGGTGACCGCTTTCGCGCAGGCCTTGACGCGGCACGCAGCACGCCCCCCGGACGGGGGAACGCATGCTGCGCTTCGTGGACTGGGCATCACCCTGTCGGGTGGCGGTTTTTCTTATCTCGCGCTTGGAAAAATTTCATCTCTGCCGTGGGACCGGCTCCCATTAAAGTTGGTCAGAGCAGGAATATGGATGCTGCAGGATTCTTGGCGGAGGACGGCATGGATGCAGGCAAGCAACTGGCTCACGCGCGCGAAGTGGGTGTCAAGACGGGCGTCGTGCTGCAAAAGCGGCTGAGGAATGCGCAGGAGGCCTATACACATCGTGTGCGGGAGGCCATGGGCGAGGAGGACAACGCGGCCCCCGCGCCGGCGAAGTGGATGGCCGGCCTCGATCCGATGAACGGCTATGCCTACGCCGTCGACAGCATGCAGCGTGCCATCCTGTTCTGGGACACGCTCAGGGAGCGGGGCAACCACTTTGTGGAAAACGCCACGCACGGTCTCAAGCCAGTCCTGCACTTCGACTACGAAACCGTGATGGATGGCCGCCAGTTCGCGCGGCCAGTCAACTACGCGCTGCTGAAAATCACGCCGCCCGAAGGCGTGACCATCGATGACAGCCGCCGCCCCTATGTCATCATCGATCCGCGTGCCGGGCACGGCCCGGGTATCGGCGGGTTCAAGGACGATTCGCAGGTGGGCGTGGCGATGCGTGCCGGCCACCCGGTCTACTTTGTTATCTTCTTCCGTGACCCGGAGCCGGGGCAGACGCTGCTCGACGTATGCGAGGCGGAGCAACAGTTCATCCGCAAGGTGCGCGCCCTGCATCCGGACAGCGCCAAGCCGGCCATCATCGGCAATTGCCAGGGTGGCTGGGCCGCGATGATGCTCGGTGCATCGGACCCGGACGACACCGGCCCGATCGTCATCAACGGTGCGCCGATGTCGTACTGGAGCGGTGCCTGGAGCGCGGGCGAGGGCGACAACCCCATGCGTTATTCCGGCGGCCTGCTGGGCGGCACCTGGCTGGCATCGCTTACGGCGGACCTCGGCAACGGCAAGTTCGACGGCGCCTGGCTGGTGCAGAACTTCGAGAACCTGAACCCGGCCAACAGCCTGTGGGACAAGTACTACAACCTGTACCGCAAGGCCGATACCGAGCCGCCGCGCTTCCTCGAGTTCGAGCGCTGGTGGGGCGGCTACTACCTGATGAACCGCGAGGAGATCGAATGGATCACGCGGAACCTGTTCGTCGGCAACAAGCTGTGGAGCGGCGACGTCAAGGCGGCAGGCGGCAAGGGCTTCGACCTGCGCGAGATCCGGGCGCCGATCGTTCTGTTTGCCTCGATGGGCGACAACATCACGCCGCCGCAGCAGGCTTTCAACTGGGTCGTTGACGTCTATGCCAGTACCGAGGAAATCAAGGCACGCGGCCAGGTGATCGTCGGGATGATGCACCGTAGCGTGGGCCATCTTGGCATCTTCGTCTCGGGCAAGGTCGCACAGAAGGAGCATGCGCAGATCGTTTCGGTGCTGAAGAGCATCGAACTGCTGCCGCCGGGCCTCTACGGCATGGTCATCCACGAGCACAAGCGCGGCGATGGCATCGAATACGAGGTCGAGTTCGAAGAACATTCGCTGGAGGAGCTTGCCGGCCGGCTCAACCGCTTCGAGCGGGCCGACGAGAAACCGTTCGAGGCCGTTGCCGCGCTGTCGGACTTCAACCAGCGCGCCTATGAACTGTTCGCGCAACCGTTCGTCCAGGCAATGTCGAGCGAGGCGTCGGCACGGATGCTGCGCGAGTTCCATCCGCTGCGGGTGCAGAACTGGGCGTTCTCTGACATGAATCCCTGGATGGCCTGGCTGAAGCCCGCGGCCGAGGCGGTCAGGGCGAACCGCCAGGTCATGGCGGATGACCATCCGCTGCGGCAGCAGGAACAGGCGGGGGCGGAAATGCTCAGTGCGGGCCTCGACGCTTACCGCGCCGTGCGCGACGCGATGACGGAGGCATCGTTCTTCAACCTGTACGCCAACCTGTTCTCGTTCCTGTCGCTGGACAAGCCATCCGCGCCGGCAGCCGTGGCGCCGCAGGAACCGCCGGAAGTCAAAGCCGCGCTGGCCTCGGTCGGCGAGGGCGGATACACCGAGGCGATTGCCCGACTGGCCTGCCTGCTCAATCGCAAGGGCGAGCCATTGCCGCTGTCCCGGCTGGAGCTGCGCAAGGAGCTGGTGACGGACTACGCGGACTTCCTGCCGGAACTGCCCCCCGACGCCTGGCGCAAGACCCGGGGCCAGCAGGAGCTGATCACCCGGTACGCGCCGGAGCAGGCGCTGGAGACGCTGCCGGTCTTGCTCAGGCACCAGGCTGACCGCCAGCGGCTGCATGCGCTGGCCGAAAAACTGCGTACCGACGAGCGCCTGCTTGGCACCAGCCCCACCGCGGAGCAGGCTGCCATGCTGGGGCGGATCCGCGCGGTGCTGGCGCCGAAACCCGAGCGCGGCCGCGCCGCTGGCGCACCGCGCGCCGGGGCGTCCTGAGTCAGTACGGCACCAGGCAACGCAACCATCGCAGCCCGCCGACCCCGATGAACATTGAGTGGAGCATGCCGTGAACGCCAGACATGAGAAGTACCAGCGGCTGATCGACTATTGCAAGACCATCCCCCCCACCCCGACCGCGGTGGCGCATCCATGCGACCACGCGTCGCTGGAAGGCGCAGCCGAGGCGGCCCGCATGGGCCTGATCGCGCCGATCCTGGTCGGGCCGCGCAGCCGCATCGAAGACGCCGCGCGTGCCAGCGGCATCGACCTCGGTGCGTACCCGATCGTCGATGCGCCGCACAGCCATGCGGCGGCGGCGGCCGCGGTGCAACTGGTGCGCGAGGGCAAGGCCGAGGCCATCATGAAAGGCAGCCTGCACACCGACGAGCTGATGGGGGCAGTCGTCAGCGGCGACAGCGGCCTGCGCACCGCCCGGCGCATCAGCCATTGCTTCGTGATGGACGTGCCCGGGCACGAGGACGCGTTGATCGTGACCGACGCCGCCGTCAATATCGCCCCGACCCTGTCCGAAAAGGCCGATATCCTCCAGAACGCGATCGACCTGGCCCACGCCCTGCAGCTAAAGGAAGTCCGGGTGGCGATCCTGTCGGCAATGGAGACCATCAATCCCAAGGTGCCATCCACCATCGAAGCCGCCGCGCTGTGCAAGATGGTCGATCGCCACCAGATCACCGGCGCGGTGGTCGACGGCCCGCTCGCGCTGGACAATGCCATCAACCTGGATGCGGCACGCATCAAGAAAATCGATTCGCCGGTGGCCGGGCGCGCCAACGTCTTGCTGGTGCCCGACCTGGACGCCGGCAACATGCTCGCCAAGAGCCTGACGTTCCTGGCCGGCGCGGATGCCGCGGGCATCGTGCTGGGCGCGCGCGTGCCGATCATCCTGACCAGCCGTGCCGACACGGTGACGACGCGGCTGGCGTCGTGCGCGGTGGCTGCCTTAGTCGCCAAGGCGCGGCGCGAGTCCACCCAGGTGGCGGGGTGATGTCATGGCAGAGATCATCCTGGTCCTGAACGCGGGCTCGTCAAGCCTCAAGTACTGCGCCTACGATGTCCATGACAACGCACTGAGGCTCGTACTACGCGGCAGCATCGAAGGGCTTTACACCGCTCCGGCGTTTCGCGCGGCCGATGCGGCCGGCGCCGAGGTCGAAGCCAGGCAGTGGGGTGCCGGCACCCAGCTTGGGCATGAAGGCGCTATCGCCTACCTGGCGGATTTCCTGCGTGGCCACGGAGAAGGGCATACGCTCGCGGCGGTGGGGCACCGGGTGGTGCACGGCGGCGTGCGCTTCACGCAGCCGGCAAGGGTGACCGATGCGCTGCTGGCAGAGCTGGACACGCTTTGCCCGCTCGCGCCGTTGCACCAGCCGCACAATCTCAAAGCCATCCGCATTCTGGCGGAGCGGCGTCCGGCCTTGCCGCAAGTGGCGTGTTTCGACACCGCCTTCCACCGCGCGCAGCCGGAAGTGGCGCAGGCGTTCGCGCTGCCGGTGGAGATCACCGGGCGCGGCGTCAGGCGCTACGGCTTCCACGGGCTGTCCTACGAGTACATTGCCAGCGTCCTGCCGCGCATCGACGCCGCCGCGGCCGCGGGCCGCACCGTTGTCGCCCATCTCGGCAATGGCAGCAGCATGTGCGCCCTGGTGGCGGGGCGCAGCGTGGCCAGCACCATGGGCTTCACCGCCGTGGACGGGCTGCCCATGGGAACGCGCTGCGGCAGCCTGGATCCGGGCGTGATCCTGTACCTGATCGACGCGCTCGGCATGGATTCCGGCGCCATCGAGGACCTGATCTACCGCAAGTCGGGATTGCTCGGCATGTCCGGCCTGTCGAGCGATATGCGCGCACTGCTCGCCAGCGACGACGCGCGTGCCCGCTTTGCGGTCGAGGTGTACACGTACCGCATCGCGCGCGAGCTTGGCTCGCTCGCCGCGGCCGCGCAAGGACTGGACGCGCTGGTATTTACCGCGGGCATCGGCGAGCACGCGGCACCGGTTCGCGAGCGCGTGTGCCGGCAGGCGGCATGGCTGGGCGTAAGCATCGATGCCGCGGCCAATGCCCGTAACGGGCCGCAGATCAGCGAGGTATCAGGGAAGGTACCCGTCTGGGTCATCCCGACCGACGAGGAGTTGATGATCGCCAGGCATACCCGGGAGATCATCGCGACGCCCGCGCCATGACCGCCGAGCCGGCAGAGCAGTGGACCGACACGGTGCGATGGGCGCCGCGGCAGCAATGAACCTTCAGGGGACGCGACATGACACCCGAGCACAGACCGCCGATTCTCGCCAATACCAGGGCACTCGTCTGCGGGATTGCGAACGCGCATTCCATTGCCTACGGTTGCGCCCGGGCCTTCCACGAACTGGGCGCGGAAGTTGCCATCACCTATGCCGGCGAAAAGGCCCGGCAATATGTCGAACCGGTGGCACAGGAACTTTCCGCCCCGATCTTCCTTCCGCTGGACGTGACCAGCGAGGCCGAAATGGATGCGCTGTTCACGCGGATCCGGGACCAGTGGGGAAAGCTCGATATCCTGCTGCATTCCGTGGCCTGGGCCCCGAAGGACGACCTGCAGGGCGGCCTGCTCAATTGTTCGGCGGAAGGCTTCGCCCGGGCCATGGACGTATCCTGCCACTCCTTCATACGCATGGCCCGCCTGGCGGCGCCGCTGATGCGCGATGGCGGCACGATGTTCACCATGAGCTATCACGGCGCCAACAAGGTGGTGCCGAACTATAACGTCATGGGGCCCGTAAAAGCCGCGCTCGAAGCGGTGTCGCGCTACCTGGCGTACGAGCTTGGCCCGCAGGGTATCCGTGTGCATGCGATCTCGCCCGGGCCGCTCCAGACCCGCGCGGCATCGGGCCTGAAGGATTTCGACCTGATGCTCGCCGACGCGGTGCAGCGCGCGCCGCTCGGTGAGCTGGTCGACATCATGGACGTGGGCTACACCTGCGCGTTCCTCGCCACGCCGTACGCCCGGCGGCTGTCAGGCGAAACCCTGTATGTGGATGGGGGCGTCAACATCATGGCCTGAGCACCGCCTGCGAGCGGGCGCCCGCGCCGGCTATTGCCCGCTGGCCTGCAACGCCAGCGTGACGACACGTAGCGTGGCGTCATCGGGGCACGGTGTGTCGGCAAATCCCAACCGCTTCGCCAGGCGTCGCATGGCGGTATTCGACGACAGCACATAACCGTCCATGCGCCGATAGCCGCGGCGCCGGGCAACATCGATCAGTACCCGCAGCAACTGGCTGGCGAGGCCGAGCCCATGCCAGTCGTCGCTGACCGTCACGGCGAACTCGCAAGCGTCGCTGCCCGGTGCGGCAGCATAGCGGGCACCGCCAACGATGGCAGGCGCGTCGTTCTCCGTGGCGATCGCCACCAGGGCAAACTCGCGCTCCGGCGACGGATGCGTCGCCTGCTCGAGCATTGCCTCCGGCAGTTGCTGCATGGCCGCCATGAAGCGGGTATACCGCGCATCGGCGGACAGCTGGTTGAACGCGGCCAGCAGGCCGGCCTTGTCACGTTCGCCGATTTCCCGCACCAGGAGCTCGCGACCGTCGCGCACGGTGACGTTGAAGGGTGCAAATACTGTTGCCGGATCGCGCTCTTGCATGGGCAGTGAGATTGATGAGGTGAGCAGGGAATAACCTGGGCCGATGCAGTCATAGTAGTTGATGCGCCATGCCGGTGTCGGTGCCGGTGCCGGTGCCGGAAAACGGAAGCCGCGGGTGCAAGGCGACGGAAGCGAGGCGCCCTTGCAAGTGCCCGCTTGCAACTCCCCATTTCGTGCCTAGACTCCATATGGGCAAACCGCGCGCTTGCTTGCGCGGCTTGCGATCCCGCCCATGTCCTCTGTCCGCCCTTCTCGTTGGCTGGCAGGCCTTCTTCTGTACGGCCTGATGGGCGCGCTCAGCCTTTGCGGACCCTCTGCCGCAGCCCCGCAAGCTCCGCCATCGCCAAATCCGCCAGCGTCGTCCCCTGCCGCTACCGCCGCGACAGGCCAGGCCACTCCTGCCAAGCCGCGCGGCCTGAACCTTGCCAACAAGCCCCGTACCGGCGACTTCGACGTGATGCTCGAGAGCCGCGTCATCCGCGTGCTGGTGCCGTACAGCCGCACGCTTTACTTCAGCGACAAGGGCCGCGAGCGCGGACTGACCGCGGAACTGGTGCGTGACTTCGAGCGCTACCTGAACAAGAAGTACGCCGACCAGCTCGGCAAGCGCCCGCTGACCATCGTCATCATCCCGACCACGCGCGACCGGCTGCTGCCCGACCTGATGGCGGGGCTTGGCGATATCGCCGCCGGCAACCTGACCGAAACCGAAAGCAGGCTGAAGCAGGTGGACTTCACCGCGCCGCGCGACCGCAAGCCGGTACGCGAGCTGGTGATCACGGGGCCAAAGGCACCGCCGTTGCAGCGCCTCGACGATCTCGCCGGAAAGACCGTGCATGTACGGCGCGCCAGCAGCTATTTCGAAAGCCTGACCGTGCTGAACGACGGCCTGCGCCGCGCCGGCAAGGCGCCGATCAAGCTGGTCATGCTGCCCGACGCGCTCGAGGACGAAGACGCGCTCGAGATGCTCAACGCGGGCGTGCTGCAGATCCTGGTGGTCGATGACTGGAAGGCCGCGACCTGGGCGCAGATCCTGCCAAACATCAAGGTTCGCGAAGACCTGGCCGTGCGCGAAGGTAGCTATACCGGCTGGGCCTACCGCAAGAACAGCCCGCAACTGCGGCAGGCCATCGAAGACTTCTACGTCAATTTCGTCAAGAAGCAGGGCGGAGCGGAGTACCGGCTGAAGCAGACCATGCTGCGCATCAAGCAGATCAAGAACAATACCGACGATGCCGAGTACAAGCGCTTCCAGCAGACCATCGCCTTCTTCGAAAAGTACGGCAAGGACTATGGCTTCGACCCGCTGATGCTGGCCGCGCAGGGCTTCCAGGAATCCCAGCTGAACCAGGAGGCGCGCAGCCATGTCGGCGCGGTCGGCATCATGCAGATCATGCCGGCCACCGGCAAGGAACTGAATGTCGGCAATATCCGGATGGCCGAAGCCAACGTCCATGCCGGCGCCAAGTACATGGACCGGCTGATGACCAAGTACTTCCCCGACGCGCATTTCTCGGAAGCGAACCGGCCGCTGTTCGCCTTTGCCAGCTATAACGCCGGGCCGGGCAATATCGCCAAGATGCGCAAGGAAGCGGCGGCGCGCGGACTGGATCCCGACAAGTGGTTCAACAACGTCGAGATCGTGGTGGCGGAGAAGATCGGCATCGAGACCACCACCTATGTGCGCAATATCTTCAAGTACTACGCGGCGTACCGGCTGATGCAGGACATGCAGGCGTCGCGCGAGCGCGCGATCAGGCAGGTACAGAAATAGCGGCGATACCAGTGGCCGGCAGCAGCGGCTGGCGCCAGCAGCCGGCCGTCAGCGCGGCGCCGGGCGCACTCGCCGTAACGTCTCTTGCTGGCCATCAGTCAAGAAAGTCAGGACCGCAGCAGGCCGCGTGCGGCCTGCCTGATTTCGGACGAAGAGAAGCGGAAAACAGCGCGGTCCAGCAAGTAGTGGATGAAGCCCGTCGCGAATCCCACAGCCAGCAGGGCCGGCACGAAAGGCGAGGAGCGCAGCCAGCGCGCGGCATCGCCGAAAATGCGATCGGCGTAAGCGTATTCGTCAGTCACGGCCTCTACCTCCAGCACCGGCAGCAGCAGCGTGGAGACGACGGCGAGCACAAGCAGCACTGCCCAGCCGCGTCGATTGATGGGGGCAAGCAACTGGTGCCAATGCGTGCCTGGTGCCTGGTCCCCGCCGGAAGCTGTGAGCGAGACGAGTCCCATTGCCGAACTCCAATGTTGCACGCTCCACAGCACCATGAACAGGAAGGGGTCGCGTGCGAGAAAGGCGACGAGCACCATGGAGGAGACGCCGACGACGTAGGCAATGCGCGGCGACGATGCGCGCTGCGAGCGTAGTTCGACGTAGAGCATGAGAGCGGTCAGGATCAACACGAAGGCGATGCCGCCATAGTGCAGCGTGCGCACTAACACGTCCGACCAGCCCACGCCTAGCAGCGGGTCGATCCAGCGGTCCTGGAAGGCGATCGATCCGGCCAGGGCCTCTGCCAGTACGACGAAACCGCCGCCCACGACGAGCGCGAACCATCGATCAAGCCGTCGTGTGACCGCCTCGGACGCCCGTCCCGCGCGGGCGCGGTAGAGGCTGAGCAGCCCAAAATGCTGCGCGGAAAAATGGTGGCTTACCAGCAGGTAGTCCAGGACGGCCAACCAGACCACGCGCTCGGTCAGTGGCATCGGCAGCGCGCTCTCCGGAGCCAGAAGCAAGGCGAAGCAGGCCCCGGCGACGGCTAGCGGGGCCACGACGAAGCGCAGCCGTTGCGTGACGAGCAAGGGCCGGTAAGCCGGGGTTGCGTAGGCCAGCCAGGCCGATGAAACACGGTGACCGAACCATAGCGGGACCGCGAAGGCAAAGAACAGCCCGTCCACCGGGCTGGCGCGCGCGTCGTCATGACCCCACGACAGCAAAAGGACCAAAGGGGCTAACCACAGCGCATTCAACACCCAAACGAGGTCCCAGGCCGGGCTTTTGATCCAGCACGTGGGGGGCGTCCTGGATTGGCCATTGCCGCGCAACGGACCCGTCGCCATGGTGGCGCTCCTGGCAACTAGCTGCGGGACCGTTCCTGGCAGGAGGGCCCCGCCTTAGACATGCCCGAGCAACTTCCACCAAAGCGGACCTACGACCAGCCAGATGACCATGTAGATCAGGCTCATGAAGAACCCGGCCTTCCACCAATCTCCTTGCGAAACATAGCCAGCGCCAAACATTACCGGACCCGAACCGATGCCGTATTGCGTCAGACAGCCGTTGACGTTGCTCAGGATGCCAAGGGCTACGGCTGCCGTGAACGGAGGGATGCCAGCGGCAACCATCAGTGCCATGGACAGCGGAAACAGAGCGCTGATATGTGCCGTGGCGCTGGCGAAGAAGTAGTGTATGTAGCAGTAGATTGCCGCCACCAGCATATAGACAGCCAGCCTCGGGAAGCCCTCGAGATAGGCGCCGAATTCCTTGCCGAACCACGTGACCATGCCGTATTCGTTGAGCTTCGACGCAAGCATGATGAGCAAGCCAATCCAGATCATGGTGTCCCACGCTGACTTCTCGTCGAGGGCGTCCTGCCAGGTCAGCACACCAGTGATGAAAAGCAGCGAGACACCGAGAGCAGCGGCGAGCGTCGCGCTGATCTTCAGGTACTCGCCAAAAATCCAGAGGACCAGCAAGCCGATGAAGATGGCGCCCATGATGATCTCCTTGGAGGAGATGCGTCCCATCGCAGCAAGCTCTCTCTGCGCCAGCGCCGTCGCATCGGGCGTTTTTCGAATCTCCGGCGGGGCAATCCACAGCATGGCCAGGGGAATGATCGCCAGACACAGCAAGCCGGGGACGGATGCAGCCACCGCCCACTCAAGCCAGCTGATCGAGACCCCCTGGTCTGCGGCCAGCTTGACGGAAAGCGGATTACCGGCCATCGCAGTGATGAACATCCCTGCCGTAATGATATTCGCGTGGAAGGCACAAAGGATCAGATAGCTTCCTACCTTGCCCCGCGATTCGGGATCGCCGGCATGGCTGCCAAGGACTTCTGCGATCGCACGGGTAATCGGCAGCATGACTCCGCCGGCGCGGGCGGTGATGCTTGGCATGGCGGGCGAAATCAGCAGTTCGGTCAAGGCCAGCCCGTAACCCAACCCCACTGTCCGCTTGCCCAGTAGTCGCATGAAGAGCAACGCGATCCGACGCCCCAGACCGGTCTTGATTACGCCGCGGGAAATGAAGAAGGCGAGCAGCACGAGCCAGACCAGATCGGTGCCGGTGGATCTGGTCACGTCTGCAAAAGACACGACACCAACCAGCACGCCTACAGTTGCGCCAATGATGGCGACTGCCGCCATCGGCAGCGGTGCTGTCATGATGCCGGCAATGGTGGCAACGAATACTGCAAACATGTGCCACGCTTTCAGCCCTAGCCCGGCCGGCGCCGGAAGGAACCACAAGACAATGCCGATGCCTACCGGGACCAGGAATTTCCAGGCCTTGCCGAGTTGACTGGCGGGAAGTGTTGGCTTCGTCGCGGGAGTACTTGACGGCGGCGTTTCCTTGGCGTGAGACAGAGCCATGATTTGCCTCCTGCTGGCATTGAGTTTTGACGAGTTTCTAGCCTGAAGCCATGGGTCTACAGTGCCGCCCGGACGCTGTCGGTCGCCTCTTTGACGATGCTTGCGCTGCGTTGCAGGGACGTACGCTCAATGGCGTTGAGCTCCGGGTAGGCCAGCACTTGGGCGCCAGTGCCATTGAGCACCAGCGGCAGCGAAAGACATACCTCGGAAATTCCTTCGATTTCGGCGTGCACTACACCGACCGTGATGATCAGGTCAGTGTTGTGCACGAGAGCCTCGCAGATGCGGCCGATCGCGCTGGCGATGCCATAATGGGTGGCCCCTTTTCCTTCCTTGATCAGCTTGGCTGCCTCGTGGACGGAACGCAGGATCAGGTCGCGGCTGGCAGGCCCCAGTTCCTTGCCGCTCTTGGTCAGGAACGCGTCGAGGGGCATCCCCGAAACCGTCGCACCGGACCAGGCGATCAGGGCGGACTCGCCGTGTTCGCCGAGGACGTACGCATGAATCGCGGGTGCGACGACGCCCAGGCGCTCGGAGAGCAGCGAGCGCAGTCGCCCCGTATCGAGCGAGGTGCCAGTACTGATGACACGCTCGCGCGCGCAACCGAGGCGGTTAAATACGACAGCGGCAAGCACGTCGCAGGGGTTGGCGGCAATGACGTAAATTGCATTGGGTGCGAGACCAGCCACCCATCGACAATTTCGAGCGCGACTTCCGCATTGGTCTTGGCCAGGTCCAGGCGTGTCTGGCCCGGTTTCACACCGACGCCGGCCGTTATCACGATGACATCTGCGTCGCGGGCGTCTTCGTATTCACCAGCGTGGAAGCGATTGTGCCCCCAGAACGCCGCAGCATGGGCGAGATCGAGCACCTGTCCTTCCGCTCGGATTCGCGCGAGGTCGATGACCACGATCTCTGCGCTTGGAATGGCCAGAGCCGTAAATAGCGCCGCTGAGCCGCCCACCAGGCCCGCCCCAACAATGACAATCTTGGGCTGACGCATCGCATGCCTCCGTTGGGACATGTATTCAACGGCCCGACTCATCGGCATCTACGCCTTCCAGCAGTGAAGATGCCACGGCGCGCGAATGCCACTAAAGCCCCGGACTTATGCCGCTCGATGCTACGCCTTGCTGGTTGCGCCAAACGCTAGGGCGGCGCAGCTGTCGAATTCGCCAGATGAACACTAGGGCAACCGCGCACCATTTTCAACTCCACCTGACAGCCGGTCCGCACAGTGTGCCAGTGTTGTCGGATACCCCCATCGCGTCACGACGCGGGATTCAGGATACGCTCGGTATCCTCGCCCAGGTTAGGCGCGGGCTTATAGATCGACGCAGGCGTTTTCGAAAAAAGCGCTGTCGGGCGGGTCGTCACCACTTCGCCTTCGGTGGGATGCGCCATGGTCTGGAACAAGCCTGTGCTTTGCACCTGGGGATGGTTCTGGATGGTGTGGATCGAGTACATCTCCGCGACCGGGATGTCCATTTCCCGGCAAACGTCCATCATTTCCCTGGTGGTGTATTGCGCGGTGATATTGCGCAATTCCGCGTAGATTGCCTGGATGTTCTTGTTGCGCTCGATGCGGCTGCTGATATTGAACTGGTCGATGAACTCGCCGCGCCCGAAGCGGTGGAAGAAGGCCTTCCAGTGCTGCTCCGTGTAGGGCAGTACGGCAATATAGCCATCCCGTGTCGGCGATGGCTTGCGCCCGCCCTTGAGCAGGCGAGCATAGCCGGCATCGCCGATGGGCGGGTGGAAACCATGGCCGCCCAGGTGTTCCGTCATGGTAAAGGCGACCATGGTCTCGAACATCGGCACTTCCACGTACTGGCCTTCGCCGGTGCGGGCCTTGTGCACCAGTGCGCCGAGAATGGCGTTGGCGGTGGCCAGGCCGGCGATCTTGTCGGCCAATAGCGTGGGCGGATAGTCGGGTACGCCGCTCTCGTGGCCCACCAGATGGGCCAGGCCGCACGCCCCCTGGATGATGTCGTCGAACGCGGGCTGGCCGGCAAAGGCGCCGCCCTCGCCAAAACCGGTGGCGGCGCAGTAGACGATGCCCGGGTTGATCCGTGCCACCGCATCGTAATCAAAGCCCAGCCGCTGGATCGCCTTGACGCGGATGTTGTGCACCAGCACGTCGCAGCGGGCAATCAGCTGGCGCAACTGCGCCTTGCCTTGCTCCGTCTTCAGGTCGATGCAGACCGAACTCTTGTTGCGGTTGATATTCATGAAGGTCGAGCTCATGCCGGGCGTGCGGCTTACACCGTTGGCACGCATCAGGTCGCCCTCGGGCGGCTCCACCTTGATCACTTCGGCGCCGTAGTCCGCCAGCACCTGGGTCGCGACCGGACCGAGCACCACGGCGGTCAGGTCCAGCACGCGGATACCGGCAAGAGGGCCGCGTGGAATCGTGGCGGGAGGTTGCGTCGGGTCGGTCGTGTCGCTTGCTTTCATGGTGGACTGGCTTCTCCTCGTAATTACCTAGAGCGGATTCGATGCATTGACTATAGAGTGTTGCTTGTTCGCAAGCAAGTAAGGATAAACATGGATACGTTGCACATCACGGTAGGCGACTTGCCGCCGGAATGCGAGGCGCTGCGCTCGGAGGCCAGGGCGTTTGCCAAAGCGCACATGACCCGGTATTCCCGCGTCGAACGTGCGCACAACTGGGCCGGGCGGGACCCCGCATTCTCGAAAAAGATGGGCGAGCAGGGCTGGCTGGGCATGACCTGGCCGACCGACGTCGGCGGCGGCGGCAGGAGCATGCTCGAGCGCTATGTGATGCTGGAAGAACTGCTGGCCGTGGGCGCGCCAATGGGTGCGCACTGGGCCGCGGACCGGCAGATGGGGCCGCTGCTGATCCGCTACAGCCGCGACCAGCTTGCCCCGAAGATCATTCCGCAGATCCGCCGCGGCGAGGCTTTTATCTGCATCGGCATGAGCGAACCGGACTCGGGTTCCGACCTGGCGTCCATCCGCACCCGCGGCACCCGGGTGGAAGGCGGCTGGAAGATCAACGGCCGCAAGGTATGGACCTCGGGCGCCCACCATGCGCACTACATGGTGGCGCTGGTGCGCACCAGCGAACGCGGCGATGACCGCCATGCCGGCATGAGCCAGATCTTCATCGAGATGGACCGCCCCGGTGTGACCGTGCGCCCGATCGTGTCGCAACTGGGCACGCGCATCTTCAACGAAGTGATCCTCGACGATGTCTTTGTCCCCGACGACCACCTCGTCGGCGAAGAGGGCAAGGGCTGGAGCCAGGTCATCAACGAGCTGAAGTACGAGCGCTCCGGGGCGGAGCGCTTCCTGAGCAGCACGCAGCTGCTGCTGGAGATGCTCGATGCCGCCGATGCCGGCAACCGCCAGCAGGCGGTGGCGCTCGGCAAGGTGATCGCGCGCTACGCCACCCTGCGCCAGATGTCGCAGGGCATCGCGCTGATGATGGCCGAGGGGCAGGACCCGTCGCTGGCCGCCTCCATCGTCAAGGACCAGGGCGCGCTGCTGGAGCAGTCGCTGCCCGATATCGCCTATGAGGTATTCCCTGACCGGCTGGGCGACGGCAGCGAATTTGACCAGGTGCTGAACCTGGTAACGCTGGCGGCGCCGTCGTTCTCGCTGCGCGGGGGCACGAGAGAGATTTTGCGCGGGATTATTGCGAAAGGACTGGGGCTGCGATGAGCGACAACATGATTGAAGAAACCGTCAGGCGACTGCTGGCCAACGAGGTGAGCCGCGAACTGCTGACGGCGGTCGAGGCCGGCACATTCGCCGGCGCGCTGTGGCAAACCATCGCCGATGCCGGCATGACCAAGATCCTGTGCCGCGAGGCGCACGGCGGGATCGAGGCGTCCTGGCCCGAGGCGTTGCCCCTTTTCTACCAGGTGGGTTACGCCCAGGCGCCGGTGCCGCTGGCGCAGGCGGTGGTAGGCCAGTACCTGGCATCGCGCTGCGGGCTGGACCTGGCCGCCGACAGCGTGTTCGCGCTTGCCGCGGGGGCGCAGACCCGGACCTTGGCATGGACCAGCGCTGAAGCCGGCAAGCCCGCCACCCTCTCCGGCACGATGACCGCCGTGAAATGGGCGCGCCATGCCCACTGGCTGGTGATCGAGGCAGCGGGCCAGCTGTGCCTGGTCGACGCGAACGGGCCCGGCGTGCGGATCGAACCGAAGGCCGATGCCGCATCGCTGCCGGCCGATACGGTGGTGCTGGACCACGCACCGGCGGCGCATGCGCTGGCTGCCGGCATTGCGGGCCTGAGCCGCCCGCTGGAAGTGTTCTACGCCGCCACCACCGCGGCGCAGCTGACCGGTGCGCTGGAATACGCGCTCGACCTGGCGGTACAGTATGTGAAGGACCGAGTGCAGTTCGGCAAGCCCATCGGCAAGAACCAGGCCATCCAGCAGCAGCTCGCCGTGCTGGCCGGAGAGGTGGCGTGCGGCTATGCGGCGGCCACCACCGCGTTGCGCGATCTGCCTGCGATCCACCAGCACAGCGCGCCGCAGGCGGAATTCAGCGCCGCGGTGGCCAAGGTGACGACCAGCGACGCGGTCCGCACGGGTGCCTCGATCGCGCACCAGGTCCATGGCGCGATTGGCTTTACCTACGAATACCCGCTGAACTTCGCCACCCGGCGCCTGTGGGCCTGGCGCGCCGAGGCCGGCACCAGCACCGAATGGGCCGAGCGCCTGGGCCAGGCCTTTATCCAGGCGGGCTCCGATCAATTCTGGCCGAACCTGACGGCGCGCACCCTGCCGTCCGCAGATCGCGCGGCAAGCCCGGCTGTCGGGCACGCCGAATCGATGCAAGCAGAAAGGAACGCCACCCATGGCTGACACCACGGACCAAGTCATCCTGAGCCGGCGCGACGGCCATGTCGCCATCCTCGAGCTGAACCGCCCGCCGCACAATTTTTTCGATGTGGACATGATTGCCCGGATCGCCGACGAGCTGGACCGGCTGCAGGGCGACAAGACCTGCCGCGCGGTGCTGCTGCAAGCGGGTGGCAGCGCGTTCTGCGCGGGCGCAGACTTTTCCCGGCGCGACGGCGCCGCGGCGCCGCGCAGCGCCTCGCGCATCAATCCGATCTACCTCGAGGCCTTGCGCATTTTCAGCTTTGGCAAGCCGATCGTGGCGGCGATCGAGGGGCCGGCAGTGGGTGGCGGCCTGGGCCTGGCGCTGGCGGCGGATTTTCGCGTGTCGTGCGCGGAGGCGCGTTTTTCCGCCAACTTCAACCGCCTCGGCTTTCATCCCGGGTTTGCGCTCTCGTACACGCTGCCCGCGCTGATCGGCAAGCAGATGGCGGCGTGGATGCTTTACACCGGCACCCGCGTCGACGGGGCACGTGCCCATGAGCTGGGGCTGGTGGACTTCATCGTACCCAGGGCCGAGGTGCGCGGCGCCGCGCTGGCACTGGCGCGGGAACTGGCCACTTCATCGCCGCGGGCACTGCAGTCGACCCGCCAGACCTTGAAGGCCGATTCGCTCAGCCATATCCGCAACGCCATCTCGCGCGAGAGCGCGGAGCAGGCGGTCCAGTTTGCCGGGCCGGATCTCGCCGAAGGCGTGAAGGCCATGGCGGAAAGGCGTCCCCCGGTCTTTGAAGACTGACGCCTGCAGGGCAGGCACGGACAATCGATAAACGGAGACAAAGACATGCAACGCAGACAATTCGGCGCCACCCTGCTGGCGGGCGCGGCAACGCTGGCATTTCCCGGCATCGCGCGGGCGCAGGGCAAGGCGATTCGCGTGATCGTGCCGTTCACGGCGGGCAGTGGCTCGGACGAGGGCGCGCGCTTCTACGCGGAGCAGATCGGCAAGGCCCTGGGCCGCGCCATCGTGGTCGAGAACAAGCCGGGCGCCAGCGGCCTTATCGCCGTGCGCACCGTGCTGGCGGAACCGGCTGACGGCAACACCATCCTGCTTGGCAGCAACTCGCTGATCGCGGTCAACCCGGTGATGGTGAAGAACCTCGGCTACGACCCGTTCAAGGACCTGGTGCCGCTGCACGGCCTGGCGATCTCGGCCGCGGCCTTTGTCGCCGGCAACGATTCGCCGTACCACACCATTGCCGATGTGGTGGCCCGCTACAAGGCCACCGGCAAGCCGATCTCGGTGGGCAACTATTCCGAAGGCTACCGGCTGGTGGGCGAGTGGCTGGCGCAGGCGACGGGCATCAAGACCACGCCCGTGCCCTACAAGGGCGGCGCGCCGATGGTGACCGACGTGATCGGCAACCGGCTCGACATCGGCCTGAACGATATCACCGGCATCGCCCCCATGGAAAAGGGCAAGAAGCTGCGCGTGCTTGCCATTACCGGCGGGGTGCGCGACAAGCTGTTGCCCAATGTCCCGACCATGAAGGAGCTGGGCTACACCGACTTCGAGTCCTACGTGTGGTCGTCTTTCTCGATGAAGGCCGGCACCCCGCAGGACAAGCTCAACGAGCTTGCCGCAGCCATCTCCGCCGCGCAGAAGACCGAGGAGGCAAAGGCCTACCAGGCCAAGCGCGCCGGGACTTTCCTGAACAAGGCGCTTGGCGACCTGGGCGAATTCCAGCGCGCGGAATACCTGCGCTTCAAGCGCGTGGCGGAAAAGGCCAATATCCAGCCAGGCTGAGCGCGGGCCCGCGCGGCTGCCCGGCAGCTTGCGAACGCAGCGGCCGGCGCGCAGCGGCGGGCCGGCGCTGCCTGGAAAGCGGCCTGTTCCCTTCGGTACAATCTGGCTTCATGTCGCGTTGAACCAGCCGGATCTTTGCTCGACGCGAGGCACGACGACACCACCAGCCATCCGCAGGCGGCATCACATTCACTACCTATGAAGCAGCAATCCAGTCGCACCCAGGAGCAACGGCGTGAAGAATCCGTCAGCCGCATGGTGCAGGCCGCTATCGAGCTGATTTCCGAAAAAGGCCTGGCCGGGCTGACGATGAATGAAGTCGGCACCAAGGCCGGCTATAGCCGCGGCCTGGCGCACACCCACTTCGGCTCCAAGGAAAAGCTGCTGGCGGAGTGCCTGGAACACCTGTCGCGTGAATTCAATGCCCAGCGCAAGAAGGACGGCAGCGATACCAGCGGCATTCAGGGCATCTATTCGCTGGTGGATGCCTATACCCAGCGCCCGGAAAGCGCGGTCAACAGTATCCGGGCGATGTTCTTCATCGTGCTGGACTCGTCCGTGGCCGACTCGCCGCTGCATGGCTTTGTCCACGACTACAATGAAAAGAACATGGCCTACGTCGAGTACAAGCTCAACGAGGCCAAGGCCCTGGGGCAGATCCGCGCTGACGTCGATGCCAAAGCCGCGGCCTTCATCCTGATGAGCCTGCTGCGCGGTATCTCCGTGCATCGCCTTAACCGGGCCTCGATGGACCCGGCCGCCGTGAAGGCGGAAATCCTGCGAATGATCGGGGAGTGGTTGCTGTAGAGGACCCATCGCCATGGCGATGTCGAGGGCGGACTGAAACGGCAGGCACGTGAGCGCCGCCCGCCAGTCCGGGGCACGGCAAGGCAGCGCCGACCAGGCGCGGGCCAGGGAGGGACGGCTATGGACAGCGGCATGGTCAAGTCGGCAAATCGCGTGTTCGACCTGCTGGAACTGTTCGAGCGCGTGCGCCGGCCGCTGCGCGTCGGCGAGATCGCCGAGCGCCTCGGCATCCCGCAGTCCAGCGTCTCGATGCTGCTGCGGACCATGGTCGCGCGCGGCTACATGGAGTTCGACGCGCAGTTGCGCAGCTATTGCCCGTCGGTGCGGGTCGCCTTCCTGTGCGGCTGGACCACGCGCAGGCAGGGCGCCGGCGCATCGGTGCACGACGCCATGCGCCGCCTGTCGAGCGAAACCGGCGAGACCGTGCTGCTGGGCCGCCAGAGCGGCAACCTGCTGCAATACCTGTCCGTGATCGAATCCAGCCATGCGCTGCGCCTGTCGGTGGCGTCGGGCATCGTCCGGCCGATGCATCGCACCGCGATCGGCATCATGCTGATGAGCCGCATGGACGACGAGCAGATCGGACGCCTGCTGCGCCGCTACAACGCCGAGGCAGGCCCCGGCGAGCCGCTGGCAAGGCCAGCCGAGATCCTGCGCGAGGTCGAGCTGGCGCGTCGCCAGGGCTATTACGAATCGGCCAGCCTGGCCACGCCGGGGGCAGGCGTGATTGCCACGCTGATGGCCACACCCATCCGCGGACAGTGGCTGGGCATCGGCACCGGTGGCCCGGTGGCACGCCTGCACGCACGCCGCAAGAAACTGCTGGCCGCGGTGCTGGCCGTGGCGCAGGACGGCTGAGCGCTGGCGCGCGCGTTCAGAGGCCGGGCCGTTCCCCGCGCGCCCGGATCGCGTCGAGCCGCGCCAGCAGGCGCGTGGCCTGCTCCAGGTGCAGGCGCTCGACCATGCGTCCCTCCAGCTTGATTACGCCCGCAGCGGCATGCTCGGGCCGCGCGAAGGCCGCGACGATCGCCTGCGCCTCGGCCGTGGCGGCGTCCGACGGCGTGAACGCCGCATTGGCCGGATCGACCTGCGACGGGTGGATCAGCGTCTTGCCGTCAAAGCCCATCCTGACCGACTGCAGCACTTCGTTCTCGAAGCCGGCGCGGTCGCCGAAGTCATTCCACACACCGTCGAGCACGTCCACGCCATGGCGCTTTGCCGCCAGCACCACCGACATCAGCCACGGCAGCAGGTACGCGCGGTTATCGCCTGGATAGACGCCGGTTTCCTTCGCCAGGTCGTTGGTGCCCGCCACCAGGCAGTCGAGTTGCACCTGCCGGCGCTGGCCGGCTTGCAGGATGCCGTCGATATGGTGGATCGCGGCAGCGGTTTCGATCATGGCCCATAGCCTGGGCGCCGGCCCATTGGCAATGGCGCCGATGGCTGCGGCGAAGCGCTCCAGGTCCGCACCGGTGTCGACCTTCGGCAGCAGGATGGCATCGGCGCCGCAGGTGGCGGCCACGCGCAGGTCGGCATCGAACTCGGCGGTTGCCAGCGCGTTGACACGAATCACCGTTTCATGCGCTGCGAACGGCTGCGCGGCAAACGCGCTGGCCAGGTTATCCCTGGCCTGGGCCTTCATCGCCGGGGCCACGGCGTCTTCGAGGTCGAACACAATGGCGTCGCAGGGCAGGTTGCGCGCCTTCTCGATGGCGCGGGTATTGGTGGCAGGCACATACAGCACGGAGCGGCGAGGTGCGGGCGTGGTCATGGTCATGAGCGCTGGCAGACGCGAAAGGTTGACGAAGTCTGGATAGGGCGGCCATGCGCGGCGCCGGGCGCCGCGCATGGCCACGGACGAAAGTTTCGGTCCTGCACGTCCGCACATCCATCACATATGTGATGGATGCCAGCGGCCGGCATTCATCACATATGTGATGCCGCGCCCGGCGGCCTTCGCCAATACTGGGTCCATCGACAACAACAGGGCGCTGGCCAACGCGGCGATGCTTCCGGTGGAACCTGACCATACCTTCGACAACACGTCGGACCGCACCGGCTTCACCCGGGCGCTGGCCGACTGGACCAGCACGGTCGACGATGCCGAGCTCGGCGCGCCGGCCTTCGCCTGGGCACGCCATGCCATGCTCGACTGGATCGCGGTGACCCTCGCTGCCGCGCGCGAGCCGCTGGTCGAAATGCTCGTCGCCGAATATGCCGGCCTGCGCGAGTTGCCGTGCGCGCTGGTAGGCAGCCCGCTGCGCGCCGAACCGGCGCAGGCCGCGCTGATCAACGGCGCCGCGGGACATGCGCTCGACTTCGACGACGTTGCTTCGGCGATGCGCGGACACCCGACCGTGCCGGTGGCGCCCGCGGCGCTGGCGGTGGCCCAGGTGGCCGGCGCCAGCGGCAAGGAACTGCTGCGTGCGCTGATCCTGGGCCATGAAGTCGAAAGCCGGATCGGCGAAGTGGTGGGGGAGGAGCAGTATCGCCTCGGCCTGCACCCGACCGGCACCACCGGCACGCTGGGCGCCGCTGCCGCCTGTGCGCGGCTGGGTGGACTCGACCCGGTCCGCACGGCCCATGCGCTCGGACTCGCCGCGACGCAGGCCGCGGGGCTCAAATGCATGTTCGGCACCATGGCCAAGCCGCTGCACGCGGGCAAGGCCGCCATGAACGGCGTGATGGCGGCACGGCTGGCGGCACGCGGGTTCACCGCCAACGCCAGCGGCATCGAGTGCGAGCAGGGCTTTGGCCGCACCCAGGCACCCGCTGCGCCGGCGTTCCCGGCCACCTTCGAGCGCCGCCCGGGCATGGCAATCGAACGCACCCTGTTCAAGTTCCATGCGTCCTGCTACCTCACGCACTCCACCATCGAGGCCGTGCGCCAGGCTTGCCGCGAGCACCGTATCGACCTGGATGCGCTCGAGTCGATGACCATTTCCGTGTCCGGTCCGCATCGGGGAGTGTGCGATATCGCCGACCCGCAGACCGGCCTCGAGATCAAGTTCGCGATCCAGCATCTTGCGGCGCTGGCGATGGACGGCGCGCCCACCGCGTCGCTCGCCCTGTATTCGCCCGAGACCGCGCTCGCACCGCGCTATGTCAGGGCGCGGCAGCGGATCGCCCTGCAAGTCGTGCCCGGCCCGGACCGCAACGCGGCCACCGTCGAGATACTGACGCGCGACGGCCGCACGCTGCGCGCGCAGGCCAATGTCGCGGTGCCGGCCGCGGACCTTGCCATGCAGTGGCGGCGCCTGGTCGACAAGGCGCAGGCCATCGTCGTGCCGCGCATCGGCGCGGCCAAGTTCGCGAAGCTGGTGTCGGTGGTCGACACGCTGGACCGGCTTCCTTCCGTCGAACCCTTGTTTGAGGCTATGCAATGACATCCACCCATCCCGCCACCGCGCGAGTCACCGAGATCCCGGCCGATCCGGTCGTCGCCCGCCTGAAGGCAGAGGCCCGGCTGCGCGCCCGCGGCAACCGCTACGAGGACTTCGAGCCGGGCCGGCGCTTCGACCATCACTGGGGCCGTACCGTCACCGCGGCGGACAACACCCTGTTCTCGGTGCTGACGCTGCACTACAACCCCCAATACACCAATGCGGCGGTGGCGCGCGCCAACGGCCACCCCGGCGTGCCGGTCAATCCGCTGCTGGTGTTCAACACCGTGTTCGGCCTGTCGGTGGAAGACCTGTCCGAGGGCGGTGGTCCGTTTCTCGGGGTCGACGAGCTGGCCTATCTGCGGCCGGTTTATCCCGGCGAGACGCTCTATGCCAGCTCCGTCGTGGTGTCGCGCAGGCCGGCGAGCAACCGGCCTGGCTACGGCATCGTGACGTGGCACACGCATGGCACCAATCAGCAGGGCGATGCGGTCATCGAATTCAAGCGTACCAATCTGGTCAGGATGAGGGGATAAGCATGTCAGGAGACGGTCTGGGGTACATGACGGAAGCGCGTTGCATGATCCGCGATGCGGCGCGCGAGTTCACGATGAAAGAGGTGCTGCCGGTGGCCAACGCGCTGGACGGCCCGGATGCGGAGATCCCGATGTCGCTGCGCGACAAGATGGCCGAGATGGGCTACTTCGGCATCACCATCCCGGAGGAGTACGGCGGCCTGGGCCTTGGCATCTTCGAGTATTGCCTGATCTGCGAGCAGCTGTCGCGCGGCTGGATGTCGGTGGCGTCGATCGTCGCCCGTGCGCAGGGCGGCTGGATCATGAAATCGATGCCCGAGGACATGCGGCGCGAATACCTGCCGCGCGTGGTGCGTGGCGACTTCCTCAACGCCAGCGCGCTGTCCGAGCCGGATACCGGCTCCGACCTGGCGTCGATCTCGTGCCGCGCCGTGCTGGATGGCGATGAATGGGTGCTGACCGGCAACAAATACTGGTGCACCTTTGCCGACGGCGCCGACTACCTGATCGTGTTCGCGCGGACCTCCGCGCCGCCGTCGCCCGACAAGCGCTGGGAAGGCATTTCGTGCTTCATGATCGAGAAGCAGCGCGGCGGCTTTCCGCCGGGCATGACGGGCTCGCCGATCCCCAAGATCGGGTATTTCGGCTGGAAGACCTTCGAGCTGGCGCTCGATGGCGTGCGCGTACCGAAGCGCAACCTGATGGGTCCGGAGGGCAAGGCCTTCCTGCTGATGGCCAAGGGGCTGGAGGGCGCCCGCGCGCATACCGCCGCCCGTGCCATCGGCCTGGCGCAGGGCGCGCTGGAAGACGCGATCGCCTATTCGCTGGAGCGCCGCCAGTTCGGCATGCCGATCGCCGAGTACCAGGCGATCCGCTTCAAGATCGCCACCATGGCGACCGAGATCGAGGCCGCGCGCCAGTTGCTCTACTTCGTTTGCAACGAGATCGACAGCGGGCGCCGCTGCGACAAGGAGGCGTCGATGGTGAAGTACTTCGCCTCGGAGATGGCCGAGCGCGTGACCTCGCAGGCGCTGCAGATCTTCGGCGGCGCGGGCTATACCAAGTTGTTCCCGGTCGAGCGCTACTGGCGCGATGCGCGCCTTACCAAGATCTTCGAAGGCACCTCCGAGATCCAGCAACGCATCATCGCCAACAGCCTGCTCGGCAAGTCCGAGGTCGAGGGCATGATCGCCGGCCGCGCCTTCGGCGGGCAGGTCCGGCAGTCGAAGGAGGCGGCATGAAACTCTGCGCACTCACCAGCCCCGACGGCTACTTCGAGCACTTCGAGCCCGGCATGCTGATCCGCCATGCGCGCGGCAAGACCGTGACCGAGATGGACAACGTCATGCTGACCAACATGGTCATGAATACGGCCGAAGGGCACTTCAACGAAGACGCGATGCGGCGCGCCGCCGGCGGCATCTTCGCGCAGCGCGTGGTCTTCGGCGGGATCAACCTGTCGATGGTGCTCGGGCTTGCGGCGCAGGACACCGCCGAGCAGTGCGTGCAAGAACTGACGCTGGACAAGATCCGCCTGTCGCATCCGGTTTTCCACGGCGACACGCTCTACGCCTTCACCGAGGTGCTGGGCAAGGAAGACGGCGACCGCGAGGATGCCGGCATCGTCCGCTTCCGCCACTACGGCGTGAACCAGGACGACAAGCTGTGCGTGCAGGCGGAGCGCACCGCGCTGATCAAGCGCAAGAGCCATTGGGGCGCGCGATGAGCGCGGATGGCCGCGTAGCTGGTGCGCTGGACGGCATGGTGGTGCTCGACCTGACCCAGATGCTGGCCGGCCCCTATTGCTCGATGATGCTCGCCGACCAGGGCGCGCGCGTGATCAAGATCGAGCCGCCCGGCGGCGACCAGACCCGGCGCAACGGCCCGCATCTCGAGGGCGCCTTGCGGATGGAGTCCGGCGGCTTTGGCGGCTACTTTGGCTCGATCAACCGCAACAAGGAATCGCTGGTGCTGGACCTGAAGCAGCCGGCCGGGCGCGAGACCCTGCTGCGGCTCGTGCGCGGCGCCGACGTGCTGGTCGAGAACTACCGCGCCGGCGTGATGGAACGCTTCGGGCTGGGCTATGAACGGCTCGCCGAAGAAAACCCGAAGCTGGTGTACGCGGCGCTGCGCGGCTTCGGCGATCCGCGCAGCGGCGAGAGCGCCTACGCCGGCTGGCCCGCCTACGATCCCGTCGCTCAGGCCATGGGCGGCATCATGGGGATTACCGGCCCGCAGCGCGGCGGCGCACCGACCAAGATCGGCCCGGGCGTCGGCGATATCGTTCCCGCCATGTTCCTGGCCTACGGCATCGCGGCGGCGTGCTGGCATGCACAGCGCACCGGCCGCGGCCAGTTCGTCGATGTGGCCATGGTCGATGCCGTGCTGGCGGTGTGCGAGCGCATGGTGTTCCAGTACAGCGCCTCGGCGCAGGCGCCGGGACCCGAGGGCAACGGCCATCCGCTGCTGTGCCCGTTCGGACTGTTCCCGGCCAGCGACGGCTTTATCAGCCTGGGGGTGCCGAACGATCGCTTCTGGCGGCTGCTGGTGGAGCGGATGGACCATCCGCCATGGGCCGACGATCCGCGCTTTGCCACCAACGAGTTGCGCGTGCGGCACCGCGCCGAGGTGGAGCAGGCGGTCGCCGCCTGGACCGTGTGCCATACCAAGCGCGCGCTCGCGGGGATGCTGGGCGGCGAGGTGCCGTTCGGCCCGGTGTTCGACGCCGCCGACATCTTCGACGATCCGCATTTCCGCATCCGCGGCATGCTGGTCGAGGCCGAGCAGCCCGGCGCGGCGCGCGCGCTGACCATTGCCGGCAGTCCGGTGCGCATGAGCGCCACGCCCGGAGGCGTGCGGCATCGGGCGCCCATGACCGGCGAGCACACCGACCGCACCCTGTCCGACCTCGGCTTCGATGCCGGCGAGATCGCGGTGCTGCGCACGCAGGGCGTGGTGCAGTAGCGGCACGCCGCAATGACTGACAGACAACACTAGTACAACAAGCAGGAGACAACATCATGCAGGAGAAGATCAAGCGGCTGCGCCGCTGCCAGCTGTCCGTGCCGGGCTCGAGCGAGAAGATGATGGCCAAGGCCGCGGGCATGGGCGTGGACTTCGTCTTCCTCGACCTGGAAGACGCCGTCGCGCCCAGCGAAAAGCGCCCGGCGCGGCGCAGGATCGTCGACGCCCTCAACGGGCTGGACTGGGGGCGCACCACGCGCTGCGTGCGCATCAACGACCTGACCACCGAGTACGCCTACGAGGACATTATCGAAGTGGTGGAAGGCGCCGGCCGCAATCTCGATGTGATCATGCTGCCCAAGGCCATGTCGGCGGCGGATGTGCAGTTCGTCGACAAGCTGCTGTCAATGATGGAGAAGAAGCTCGGCCTGCGCCACCGCATCGGCATCGACGTGCTGATCGAAGAGGTGGAAGCCATGATGAACGTCGAGGCCATTGCCGCGTCGACGCCGCGGCTGGAATGCCTGATCTTCGGCATGGGCGACTATTCGGCCAGCCAGGGCGTGTCGATGCGCGACATTGGTGGCAGCGGCGGCTATCCGGGCGACATCTGGCACTACCAGCGCCAGCGGCTGACGATCGCCGCGCGCGCCCACCGGCTCGATGCCGTCGACGGCCCGTTCGCCGACTTCCGCAGCCCCGACGCGTTCCGCGAGGAAGCGCGCCGCGCCATGTTCCTCGGCATGGTCGGCAAGTGGGCCATCCATCCGTCGCAGGTCGAACTCGCACAGGATGTCTTCTCGCCGGCCGCTGCCGACGTGGCACGTGCCCGCGACATGATCCGCGCCTACGACGAAGCGCTGTCGCAAGGCCTGGGCGCGGTCCAGTACGAGGGCAAGATGATCGACATCGCCTCGGTCCGCATCGTCAGGAACCTGGTGCAGCGCGCCGACCTGATCGGCATGTAGCGGCATGCCATCCGTGCCGGCCGTGGCGCCTTGCCGCGGCCAGGGTGCCCGCGGTCGGTCGCGGCGCGCGGG
This sequence comes from Cupriavidus sp. WGlv3, assembly GCF_023952475.1. Lineage (GTDB taxonomy): Bacteria > Pseudomonadota > Gammaproteobacteria > Burkholderiales > Burkholderiaceae > Cupriavidus > Cupriavidus phytorum. The sequence goes on along the minus strand of NZ_JALHRX010000002.1, from coordinate 76,999 downwards.
CTTGAAGCATTCGGGAGAAGACCCATGCATTCCATACCTGGTCCGGGCAACGACTTGCCCGCGGATACCGTCAACCTGCGCCGGCGCCAATGGCTCGGCGCCGCGGCGGGGGCGGCTGTGCTGCCCTGGCTGCTGCCACGCCAGGCGCTTGCCGGCGACTGGCCCTCGCGCCCCATCCGGATCATCGCGGCGCAGGCGCCGGGCTCGTCCAACGACAGCACCGCGCGCGCGTTCGCCGAGTTCTTCTCCGCCAGGCTGAAGGTGCCGGTGGTGGTGGAAAACAAGCCGGGCGGCATCGGCATGATTGCCGCCGAGGCGGTGGCCCGTGCCAGGCCCGACGGGTGCACGCTGCTGTGCACCTTGCACAGCCAGCTGGCGCAAGCGCCGGTACTGCTGAAGAAGCCGCCCATCGACCCCTCGCGCGAGCTCACGCCGGTCGCGTCGATGAGTACCGGCGTCGGCGTGATGGTGGCGACCAAGGGGCTGCCCGCCGGCACCTTCAAGGAACTGGTCGCGCTGGCGCGGAAGCGGCCGGTCAGCGTCGGCAACTACGGCATCGGCTCGGGCTGGCAACTGATGGTGGCCCAGCTGAAGAAGCTGACCGGGGCCCAGCTCGACATCATCAACTACAAGGGCACGGGGGCGATGATCGGCGATCTGCTGGCCGGGCATATCGATATCGGCGCCGGTTCGCTGCTCGGCATGTCGGGTGGGCTGGCGTCCGGCGGGCTCAAGCCACTGCTGGTGATCTCCGGGCCGCGTTCGGCCAAGTTGCCTGGCATACCGACCTGGGCGGACGAAGGCATCTCGGACCCGGTGTTCAGCAACCTGGCCGAGTGCAACATGCTGCTCGGCCCCGCAGGGCTGCCTGCCGGTATTGTCTCGACGCTCGCCACGCTGGTGCGGCAGTCGGTCACCGAATCGGAGGCGGTCAGGAATGTGCGCGAGCAGTTGGGCAGCCAGGACACGCCCCTGACCGGTGAAGCGCTGCAGCAGTTCATCGGGCGCACCTGGCCGACCTACCAGGCCATGACGAAAACGGTGGGGCTCAAGATGGAGTGATGGCGATGGCGATGGCGATGGCGGTGCCGGTGCCGGTGCCGGGGTGCACAGCCACAAAAACTGTACTCCCTGCCCGCCCTCCGCTTTGTACACACCGGCCAGGCCGCCGGAACTCTACTCTGGTGTCACCGCAACGCTCCGGCCGTCCTGGCCCCGCAAGACAGGACGGGCCGGGCCGCGCCCCGTTACAGGACACCACGCCAATGAGCACCCCCAAGCCTGAAACAGGCCACATCGCCCCCTATACCCATCCCGCCGCCGGCTGGGGTGCGCTGAAGTACGTTGCCATCAACCTGATCAAGGAGAAGGTGGCCGGCGGCAACTACAAGATGCTGTTCAAGCAGAACCAGGCCGATGGCTTCGACTGCCCCGGCTGTGCCTGGCCGGACCGGCAGCATGCCTCGACCTTCGAGTTCTGTGAGAACGGCGTCAAGGCGGTGGCGGCCGAGTCGACCAGCCTGCGCGTGACCCCGGAGTTTTTCGCGCAGCACACGGTGACGTCGCTGATGGCGCAGACCGACTATGAGCTGGAGCAGCACGGTCGGCTGACGCACCCGATGGTCTACGACGCGCAGACCGACAAGTACCGGCCGATCGCCTGGGACGAGGCCTTTGCGCTGATCGCGCGCCACCTGCGCGCGTTGCCGGATCCGAACCAGGCCGCGTTCTACACCTCGGGCCGCGCCAGCAACGAGGCCGCGTTCCTGTACCAGCTGTTCGTGCGCGCGTATGGCACCAATAACTTCCCCGACTGCTCCAACATGTGCCACGAGGCCACCAGCCGCGGCCTGCCGCAGACCATCGGCGTGGGCAAGGCCACCGTGGTGCTGGATGACTTCGAGCATGCCGACACTATCCTGCTGTTCGGCCACAACGCGGCCACCAACCATCCGCGCATGCTGGGCGAACTGCGCGAATGCGCGCGGCGCGGCGCCACCATCGTATCGATCAATCCGCTGCGCGAGCGCGGCGTGGAGCGCTTCACCAGCCCGCAGCACCCGGTCGAGATGCTGACCGGGTCCAGCACCAGGATCGCGTCGATGTTCGTGCAGCCCCGGCTGGGCGGCGATTTTGCGCTGATCAAGGGCATGGCCAAGCGCCTGGTCGAACTGGACGACGAGGCTATCCGTCACGGCCGCGAGCGGCTGATCGACGTGGACTTCGTGCGCGAGCACACCGTCGGCTTCAGCGACTTTGTCGATGACCTGCGTGCCGAAAGCTGGGCCGACATCGTCGCCGAGTCGGGCGTGTCGCAGGAAGACATCGACGCGCTGACCCAGGTCTATGCGCGAGGCAAGCGCGTGATCGCCTGCTGGGGCATGGGGCTGACGCAACACAAGCATTCGGTGCCGACGGTGCAGATCCTGTCCAACCTGATGATGATGCGCGGCAATATCGGCCGGCCGGGTGCGGGGCTGCTGCCGGTGCGCGGGCATTCCAACGTGCAGGGCGACCGCACGGTGGGGATCGAGGAGAAGCCCGAGTCGGAATTCCTCGATCGCCTGCAGGCGGCTTTCGGCTTCGAGCCGCCGCGCCAGCATGGCTATGACGTGGTGCACACCATCTCGGCGATGCTGGCGGGCAAGGTCAAGGTCTTTGTCGGGCTGGGCGGCAATTTCTCCACCGCCACGCCGGATACGCCGCGCACCTTCGCGGCGCTGCGCCAGTGCGACCTGACCGTGCATATTGCCACCAAGCTCAACCGCAGCCACCTGGTGCACGGCAAGGAAGCGCTGATCCTGCCGACGCTGGGCCGCACCGAGATCGACCAGCAGGACGGCGTGGCGCAGGGCGTCACGGTCGAGGACTCGGTCTGCATGGTCCATATCTCCTTCGGCATGAACGCGCCGGCATCGCCGCACCTGTTGTCGGAGATCGCCATCGTCGCGCGCATGGCGGCGGCCACGCTGGGCTCGGAGAAGATCGACTGGCTCTGGTATGCGCAGGACTATGCCCGCATCCGCGATGCCATCGAGCAGGTGATCGACGGCTTCGACAGCTACAACGAGCGCGTCGCGGTGCCGGGCGGCTTCCACCTGACGCCGCCGGCGTGCCACCGGGTCTGGCATACGCCGTCGGGCAAGGCGCAGTTCCTGGTCAACCGCATCGACAAGGACACCCCCATCAACCGGGCGCGCCAGCAGTATGGCGACAAGCTGATGGTGATGATGACCACGCGCTCGCACGACCAGTACAACACCACGATCTATGGCCTCGATGACCGCTATCGCGGCGTGTTTGGCCTGCGCCGGGTGGTTTTCATCAACGCCGCGGACCGTCAAAGGCTTGGGCTGGAGGCGGGGCAGCACGTCGATATCACCAGCGTCTGGGACGACGGCGTGCAGCGCCATGTCGAGGACTTCGTGCTGGTCGACTACGACATCCCGCAGGGCTGCCTGGGCGCCTACTACCCCGAGACCAATCCCCTGGTGCCGCTGGAGAGCACCGGCGATGGCTGCGGCACGCCCACGTCCAAGTCGGTGCCGGTGCTGCTGACGCCGTCACGGCGCCAGGAAACCGCGACGAGCTGATCCGACGCCCGCGCAAGACCACTTGTCAAGCGGCCGACGCCCCTGGTGAACGCACCCCTCTCCCGCTGCGCGGGAGAGAGGTGGGGGAGAGGGCCGGAGCGTCGACGAAGTACAGCGCGTCGGTATGCCAGTGCCTGCCCTCTCCCCCCTCTCCCGTAAGCGGGCGAGGGGAGAAACCGGCCGCGCGCAAAAGCACTGCATCGATCTTCTTCAAGAGACCCCACATGGAATCCACCCAACTGCTCGAACACACCGGCTTTGAAGCGCGCGGCATCGTGCGGCACAAGCGCAGCACGGCGCAGCCGGCCACCGACAACGTGGCCGAAGAGCTGCCGGTGGCGCTGGTGTACAACGGCATCTCGCACGCCGTGATGATGTGCACGCCGCTGGACCTCGAGGCCTTCGCGGTCGGCTTCTCGCTGACCGAGGGCATCGTCGCACACAACGCCGAGATCCACGATCTCGAGGTGCGCATGCATGCGCACGCCGCCGAGGTGCAGATGGAGCTCAGCGAGCACGCCTTCGCCACCATGCGCGCGCGCCGGCGCGCGCTGGCCGGGCGCACCGGCTGCGGCGTCTGCGGCATCGAAAGCATCGCGCTGCTGGACCTGGAGCCGGCGCGCATGCCGGAACCGGCCATCCGGCTTACGCCGTCGCGCGCCATGATCGAGCGCGCTGTCGCCGCGCTGCCGTCGCGCCAGCGGCTGATGCAGGCCACCGGCGGCGTCCATGCCGCGGCCTGGTGCGATGCCGGCGGCGAGATCCTCCATGTGTTCGAGGATGTCGGCCGCCACAATGGCCTGGACAAGCTGATCGGCCACCTGGCGATGCAACGCGTGGATATGGCAGACGGTTTCGTGCTGCTGTCCAGCCGCGCCAGCTATGAACTGGTGCGCAAGGTCGCGCGCATGAACATCCAGATGCTGGCGACGATCTCGGCGCCGACCGCGCTGGCCATCCGCATCGCCGAGCAGGCCGGTGTGCGCCTGCTCAGCTTCTGCCGGCAGGACGGTTACGTCGACTACACCAGTGCGTCCATGGAAGGCGCGCGCGGAGCCGCGGCATGCTGAACTTCGACGAGGCCCAGGCCGTCTTCGCGATGTGCGCGCAGCCGGTGCGCGAGACCGAGACCGTGTGGCTGGGCCTGCTGACCGGCCGCGTGCTGGCCCGCGACGTGGCCGCGGGGATCGATACGCCGGCGGCCGACCGCAGCGCCATGGATGGCTATGCGGTGCGCTGCGCGGACTGCCGCGCCGATGCCTGCCTGCCGCTGCAGCAGGTGGTCTATGCCGGCACCCGGCCGCAGCCGCTGCTGCCCGGCCATGCCATCCGCATCTACACCGGCGGCGTGATCCCGCCCGGCGCCGATGCCGTGGTCGCGCTGGAGGATGCCGACGAGACTTACCAGGGTATGGTTTGCGCGCGGGCGCCGCTGCCCGGCCAGCATATCCGCCGCCAGGGCGAGGATGCGCGCCGGGGCGACCTGTTGCTGTCGGCTGGCACGCTGCTGCATGCCGGCCATATTGCCGCGCTGGCATCGCAGGGCGTGGCCGAGGCCGAAGTCTGCCGGCTGGTCGAGGTGGCGATCCTGACCTGCGGCGACGAGGTCGCGGCGCACGACGAGCCGCGCGACGTGTACCAGGTGCATGACGTCAACGGCCCCATGCTGGAATCGCTGGTGCAGGCGATGGGCGCGGTGGTGAGCTGCCACCGCCATGTGCGCGACGACGAGCGCGCGCTGCACGACATGCTGCGCGAGCTGGCCGGCGCCGCCGACCTGGTGCTGGTCACCGGCGGGGCCTCGGTCGGGCAGCGCGACCTGGTGGCGGCGGCGCTGGCTTCCGCCGGCGGCGAGCTGCTTTGCCGCGGCGTCAACATGAAGCCCGGCAAGCCGGTCACGGTGGGGCGCCTGCGTGGCAGGCCCGTGGTGTGCCTGCCGGGTAATCCCGCCGCCGCCTATGCCACCTTCGCGTTGCTGGTGACGCCCTTGCTGCGCCGCCTGCAAGGACGGTCGGAGCTATTTCCGCCAGTGGGCCGGGTCAGGGCGGCATTGGCCGGAACGCGACCGCACCGCGGCGATGCGTTCTGGCGCGTGGGCGAGATCGGCAATTTCGGGGGGCGCGACAGCTTCGTGCAGGTCAATGCGCAGCAGGGCGCGGCTTCCGTGTCCGCGCTCGGCCAGGCCTGCGGCTTCGTGCGGGTGGAACCGCAATGCGCCGGTTCCCTGCAAAACGTGCCGGTGCCGTACTATGATCTCCAGCGTTGGCTCAGCTGATGGCTGCGCGGCTGGCGCAGGCACCGGGGCCGCTGGCAACGGCAAGCAAGGGGAGCGCGGCGTGAAACTCTATGAAAAGCTGGCTGCGGATATCGAGGCCCTGGTGCAACAGGGCGTGCTGCTGCCCGGCGAGCGCATTCCGTCGGTGCGGCAGACCAGCCAGCACCACCGCATGAGCATCACCACCGTGATCCGCGCCTACGTGCTGCTGGAGAGCCGCGGCATCATCGAAAGCCGGCCGCAGTCCGGCTACTTCGTGCGCGCACGGACGGGCGAGCCGGTGGCCGCGCTGCGCCCGTCGCGGCCCAGCGCCAGGCCGTCGGCGGTGGATGTCAGCGCGCTGGTGCTGTCGACGCTGCGCTCGATCCGCTCGGACGAGGCCGTGCCGCTGGGCTCTCCCTATCCGGATCCCGCGCTGTTCCCGTGGCAGCGCATCAATCAGTACGCCAACAATATCGCGCGCCGCTATGCCAGGTGGACCATGCTGGACGACCTGCCGCCCGGCAGCCCCGAGCTGATCCGCCAGATCACGCGCCGCTATCTCGAAAATGGCTACGCCATCGACCCGAACGAGGTCATCGTCACCATCGGCGCGACCGAGGCAATCAACCTGTGCCTGCAGGCGGTGGCCAAACCGGGCGATACCATCGCGGTGGAGTCGCCGACCTACTACGCCATGCTGCACGCCATCGAACGGCTGGGCATGCGCGCCATCGAGGTGGCGACCGATCCCGCCGCGGGCATCGACATCGATGCCCTGGCGCGGCTGATCGACGAAAAGGGCGTGGCCGCCTGCATGGTGATGCCAAACTTCCAGAATCCGCTCGGCTTCCAGATGCCCGACGACAACAAGCGCGCGCTGGTGGCGATGCTGAGCGCGAAGGACATACCGGTCATCGAGAACGACGTCTACGGCGAACTCTATTACGGCGAGGCCCATCCCAGTTCATTGAAGGCCTATGACGAGGCCGGCATCGTGCTGCATTGTTCGTCGTTCTCCAAGACCCTGACCAATGCCTACCGCATCGGCTGGGCGCTGCCGGGACGCTACCGCGAGGCCGTGGAACGGCTCAAGTTCCTCAATACGCTGACCACGCCGGCGATTCCGCAACTGGCGATCGCCGAGTTCCTGAAGAACGACGGCTACGATTTCCACCTGCGGCGCGTGCGCAAGGCCTATGCGCAGCAGGCCAGCATCATGGCGGCCACGGTGCGCCGCTTCTTCCCGGATGGCACCACCACCTCGGAACCGGCGGGGGGCTACGTGCTATGGGTGCAGCTGCCCGCGGGCATCGACGCGATGGAGATGTATCACGCCGCGCTGGAGCATCGCATCACCGTGGCGCCGGGGCATATGTTTGCGCCGGGCGCGACCTATCGCCACTGCATCCGGCTGAACTACAGCGGCGAATGGTCGCCGGGCATCGAATCCGCCGTGCAGACGCTGGGCAAGATCGCGCAGCACCTGCTGGCGCGCAGCCGGGAACAGAGCGAGGAAGGACGCTAGCATGCAAGACGCCGACATCGATCCCGCCATCGTCGCGGTGCTCCAGGTGCTGTGCCAGGCCGGCCGCGCGGGCGGCGGCCTCTGGTCGCTGGCCAGGATCGCCAAGCGTTGCGGCCTGCCGATGAGCGTGCTGCGGCGCGTGCTGACGCAGTTGCAGGCGGCCGGACTGGCCGACATGTCGATCGACGAAGCCGGGCGCGGCCATGCGCGCCTGACCGAGGCCGGCGCGGAGCTTGCCGCGCAGGTCTTTCCCGAAACATGACATAGCCGGCGCCGGGCCCGCGCCTCAGCCCCCGACCAGCGACATGCGCACCGTGGGATATTGGTGCTTGCCACTGGCGAGCCTTTGCGCGCGTAATCCGTTGCGCAGCTCCGAGTAACGGTCGCCGCGCGCCTGCCATGCCTGCCGGATCGCCTGTGCCAGGTCTTGCTGCGGGCACGCGGCGCCCAGGTGCTGGCGCAGGTCGACCGACCGGGTGGCAAACAGGCACAGGTGCAGCCGGCCATCGACCGACACGCGGGCGCGGGTGCAGTCGCCGCAGAACGGCTGCGACACGCTGGAGATAAAGCCCAGCTTCAGGCTGCCATCGGCCAGCATGAAATTGCTGGCGGTCTCGCCGGCGCGCCTGGCGAGCGGCAGCAGCGCATGCGCGCGCTCGATCATGCCGCGCAGTTCCTCCGACGGCACTACCCGCCCCTGCGACCAGCCGCTGGGCCCTTCCACGTCCATATACTCGATAAAGCGCAGCGTGACGCCGCTGCCGCGGAAGTGTTCGACCAGCGGCAGCACCTGGCCGTCATTGGTGCCGCGCTCGACCACGCAGTTGACCTTGACCGGGGCCAGGCCGGCGGCCCGGGCTGCCTCGATGCCCTCCAGCACGCGGCCGACCGGAACCTCCACATCGTTCATGGCGCGGAAGATGCCGTCGTCCAGGCTGTCGAGGCTGACCGTGACCCGGCCCAGCCCGGCGTCGCGCAGTGCGCGGGCCTTGCGCGCCAGCAGGCTGCCGTTGGTGGTCATCGCCACTTCCACCGGCTTCCCCTCCCGCGTGCGCATCGCGGCAATCCGTTCGACCAGCGACTCGATGCCCTTGCGCAGCAGCGGCTCGCCGCCGGTCAGGCGCACCTTCTCGACGCCCAGGCCGACAAAGGCGCGCGCGATGCGCAGCAGTTCGTCGTCGGAGAGGCGTTGCGCGGGCGTGAGGAACGGATAGTCGCGGCCGAAGCGCGACTTGGGCATGCAGTAGGTGCAGCGGAAATTGCACTGGTCGATCACCGACAGGCGCAGGTCGCGCAGCGGGCGGCCGAGCTGGTCCAGCACGGCGGACGCCGTTGGCTCCGGCGCGCTGGCCGGCAAGGCTTGCACAAGCGCTGCTTGCATGATGAACCTCCGTGGGGCGATGGAGTTTGGGGGGATGCCGTCCATCGTAGGCGCGGGTGACTGCGCCGCAGACGTACAAAACGGCTAGTGCGCAAGCAGCACAGTGCGCCCGGCGCGGGCGCGTCAGTGGCGCGACTCGCGGATGCGTACCGTGGCGGTCTGGCCCGCAATCAGCTGGACGCCGTCCGGCACGGGATCCAGCGCGATCCGCACCGGTATGCGCTGCGCCAGCCGCACCCAGTTAAAGGTCGGGTTGACGCTCGGCAGCAGGTTCGGCCCGAGCGCGCGGTCCTGGTCCTCGATGCCGGGCGCAATGCTCTGCACATGCCCGTGCAGCGGCGCGTGCTGGCCCATGATGTGCACTTCGGCGGCGCTGCCGATGCGGATCGCGGGCAGCTTGGTTTCCTCGAAATAGCCCTCGACGTACTGCGAGCCGCTCGCCACTACCGACAACGCTGGCTTGCCGCGGGTGGCGAAGTCGCCTGCGCGCGGCAGGCGGTCGCTGATCTGGCCGTCGACCGGGCTGGTGACGCGGCAGCGCGCCAGGTCCAGAGATGCCGCGTCGACTGCGGCCTCGGCCTGGTCGAGGCGCGCATGTGCGGCAGCCACAGCGGCCGCATTGGGCTGCCGACTGGCCAACGCCAGCGCCGCGCGCGCCGAAGCGGCCTCGGCCTGCGCCTGTTTCAGGCGCAGGCGGAAGCGCTCGGGGTCCACCTCGAACAGCACCTGGCCGCGTTGCACGCGGGCGTTGTCGCCGATCAGCACGGCGGTGACCGGGCCAGAGACATCGGGCGCGACCTGGATTACCGCGGCGCGCACGTGGCCGTCGCGGGTCCATGGCGCCGCGGTGTAGTACTGCCACAGGTGACAGGCGGTCAGCGCCGCGGCGCAGACCGCGGCCAGGGTCACCGCAACCGGGGCGAGCAGCGAGAGCTTGCGAATCATGATGGGTCCTGCCAGACGAGCGCGACGATGGCGCCCAATATAAGGATGTACAGCGAGAGGTTGAACAAGGACCGGTGCCACACGATACGGTAGAAGCCGATCCGGACCAGCACCGCGCGCACCCCGGCGGTGACCGCGAATGCGGCCAGCATCCACACCACGGTGGCGGGCACGAACACGCCATACAGGTCGAATTCAGTGGCGTGCATGGCGTCTGTCCTCGTCATGGGGATAGAGGGCAAGGCGCAGCGTGGCCAGCGCCGCCAGCGCAGCGCGCGAGCTGCCATGCGCGGACGTGGCCAGCGCCGCGAAGGCCGCGTCGATCTGCGCAGCCAGCGCCGGCGCCGGCGGGATGGCATGGCCGGCACGCGCGCAGCGGCGGTAGTGCAGCGCGACCCCGGCAAGCACGCGGACGACTGCGCGGTCGGTGGCACGATCGGTGGCGCGCCGCAGCGCCAGCACGGCAACTTCGACCAGGAAATCGGCAAGGGCATTGGCGGCCTGCTCATGGCTGGCATGGTTGCGGCGCGTCAGCGGCGGCCACTGGCGCAGCAGCCGGTCCAGCAGGCGGCCACGCAGCCGCGCGCTGTTGACCGGGGCGCGCGGATGGGCGGCCAGCGCGATCTCGTTCCAGTTGGCGCGCGCCAGCCGGTATGCCACCAGCTGCTGGCCAAACGGCTGCATCAGCACCGCCCACAGCGCGGCGAACACCAGTGCCGCCAGGCTGGCCAGGCTGCTGTTAAAGGCGCCGGCAAAACTCGCCGGCCCCAGATCCTGCGGCCCCGGGAACGACGCCGCGGTCACGGCCAGCAGCACGCCGAACAGCGCGAAGCGCGGCTGCGTGGTCATCGCGCCGATCACCAGGTAAGGCCCGAACAGCAGCGCGGCGAGCGAGCCGAAGTCATGGGCCAGTTGCAGCACCACGAACTGGTAGTACCAGGACAGCAGCGCGCAGGCCACGCTCCACGTGATCACGCGGCCGGCCACCAGCCGCGGCTCGGGCGTGCAGGCGATAAAGCAGCTGGCCAGCGCCGCCAGGCCGACCGGCACCGCGCCGTCCACCCATCCCGATGCTATCCACAGCAGGCCGGCCACCAGCGTCGCCGATCCCGCCGTGGCGGCGCGGAACCATAGCTGTGCGTGGTCATGGTGCCGTGCCTGGCCGGCCGGCTCCACGCGGTAGCGCAGCGCCGCGGGCTCGCTGCCGCCCTGGCGCAGGCTGGCCCCCAGCAGGCGGCAGTCCTGCCAGAGGTCGCCCAGTTCGTCGAGGTAGACACAGGTGGCCGCGACCAGCCGCGCGTGCCAGTCGGCGGGCGCGGCCGGTGCCGTGCCCGCCGGGTACCACGACGGCGCCGGGCGGGACGCGCCGGCCGCACCGGCGATCCAGGCCAGCATGGCGCCCAGGCGCTGCGCGACCTGGTCCGGCATGCCGGCACGAAGGCAGCGCAGCGCGTCTGTGGCATCGGCCAGCGCCAGCACCAGCGGCAGCAGTGCGGTCATGCGCTGGTGAAGCGCGCGTGCGCGTCGCAGCGTGTGCGCGTTGCCGGATTCATAGGCGAGCTGGGCGATCTGGGTTTCCAGCGCGAGGATATCGGCGGCGAGCGTGCTGAAGCTGTCGTGGCGTTGCCCCGCGCTGGCGCCGCCGGCCAGCATGTCGGTGGTCCAGCGCGAGGCGTGCTCCATCCATGCTGCCGCACGCGCGGCCAGCGCCGGCGCCGTGCGCGATGGGAACACCACCGCGCTGACCAAGCTGGCGCAGACGATGCCGATCACGATCTCCTCGATGCGCGTGAGCGCGACGTCGAACACCGTGCCCGGATGCGTCACGGTCGGCAGCGCCACGATCGGCAGCGTATAGGCGGCCAGCAGGCAGATGTAGTTGCGCGGGGCCGGCTCCAGCAGGGACAGGTAGAGCAGGGTGCCGGTCCAGCAGGCAATCGCCGCCATCAGCAGCACGGGCTGGTCGACCAGCCCCGGCACCAGCGCCACCGCGCCGATGGCCCCAAGCAGCGTGCCGATGACGCGGTAGGTGCCCTTGGCATGCGTCGCGCCGGCGAGCGGGCTGGACACCAGGTAGACCGTCGCCATGGCCCAGTAGGGCCGCAGCAGGCCCAGCGCCAGCGCCGTGCCGAGCGCCAGCATCGCCGCGCCGAATACCTTGAGCGAGTGCAGCCAGGGCGCAAGGTCCGGCACGCGCGCCCATGCTGCCGCGAATGCGGCGGCGATGCGGGCCGGATGCGGGCGCGCGAGGGCGCGTGACAGCGGGCTGGAAGCAGGCATGGCGTCAGTGCGCGAGGCCGACGGCGCGCATCAGCAGCTTCATCAGGCTGGCGCAGGCGAACACCGTGCCGACCCCGGCCAGCCACAGCGCCAGCAGCCAGCCGAGGCGCGCCGCCAGCGGTGCGCTAAGCTTCTTGTGCGCAGTCCTGGCCATCAGTGGTACCCCTCGCCACGCCGGACCTTGCCGCGAAACACGTAGTACGACCACGAGGTGTAGGCCAGGATGATGGGCACGATGAAGAGCGTGCCGACCAGTGCGAAGCCCTGGCTTTGCGGCGGCGACGAGGCGTCGAAGATCGAGACCGACGGCGGGATGATGTTGGGCCAGATGCTGATCGCCAGCCCGGTATAGCCCATGAAGACCATCAGCAGCGCATACAGGAACGGCGCCACATTGGGCTGGCGGCGCAGCGACCGGTAGATGCCCCAGGCCGAGCCCAGCACCAGCAGCGGCACCGGCAGGAAGAACAGCAGGTTGGGCAGCGCAAACCAGCGCTGCGCGATCTCCGGGTGGGTCAGCGGCGTCCAGATGCTGACCGCGCCCACCATCGCCAGCATCACGCCGGTCAGTACGTTGGTCACGCGCAGCATGGTCCACTGCAGCCGCCCTTCGGTCTTCATGATGAGCCAGGTCACGCCGAGGAACGCGTAAGTGATCACCACGCCAACGCCGCAGAACAGCGGGAACGGCGCGAGCCAGTCGAGCGCGCCGCCGCTGAAGGTGGTGCCGTCCATGGCGATGCCGTCGATATAGGCGCCCAGCGTCACGCCCTGGAAGAAGGCGGCGACCACCGAGCCCCAGGTGAACGCGGCATCCCAGTACGGGCGGCTGCGGTCGCTGGCCTTGAAGCGGAATTCGAAGGCGACGCCGCGAAAGATCAGCCCCAGCAGCATGAACACCAGCGGCAGGTAGAAGGCGCTGAGCAGCACCGAATACGCCAGCGGGAAGGCGCCCAGCAGCGCGGCCCCGCCCAGCACCAGCCAGGTTTCATTGCCGTCCCACACCGGCGCGACGGTATTCATCATCACGTCGCGGTCATGGCGGTCGCCGACGAAGGGGAAGAGGATGCCGATGCCGAGGTCGAATCCGTCCATGATCACGTACATCATCACGCCGAAGAAGATCAGGGCGGCCCAGATAACGGGAAGGTTGATACCCATGTCGATCCCCTGTTCAGGATTCGCGGCGGCCGTGCGGGGCCATCGCGTTGGGAGTGGAGGCGGCGGCCAGGGCGGCGGGAAAGACGCTGCCGGGGCCGTAGGACGGCCTGTCGTCTGGATGCGGGTGCGCGTGCGTGTCCGGCGCGGGGCCGGCGCTGGCCAGCTTCAGCATGTAGCGGATGCCGACGCCGAAGCAGACGAAATAGACCACCACGAACAGCGCCAGCGACAGCGCCACCGGCCCCGCTTGGTGTGCGGAGACTGCATCGTGGGTGCGCAGCAGCCCATAGACCACCCAGGGCTGCCGCCCGATCTCCGTGGTCATCCAGCCCGCCAGCAATGCGATCAGGCCGGTCGGCCCCATCGCCACCGCCAGCCGCAGGAATGCGCGCGAGCGGTACACGGCGCCGTTGCGGCGCAGGATCCAGCCGAGCAGGCCGAACAGGATCATCGCCACGCCCAGGCCAACCATGGCGCGGAAGGTGAAGAACACCACGGTGGCGTTGGGACGGTCTTCCTTCGGGAAATCCTTGAGCCCGCGGATCTGGCCGTCCAGGCTGTGCGTCAGGATCAGGCTGCCCAGGCGCGGGATCTCGATGGCGTAGCGGGTCTCTTCGCGCTCCATGTCGGGAATGCCGAAGACGATCAGCGGGAAGCCGCCCTTGTCGCCGCTGGGCGCGGTGTTCCAGTGGCCTTCCATCGCCGCGATCTTGGCGGGCTGGTGCGCCAGCGTGTTCAGCCCGTGCGCGTCGCCCACCACCGCCTGCAGCGGCGCGGCCGCCAGCACCATCCACAGCGCCATCGACAGCATCTTGCGCGCGGCGGGCACGGCACGGCCATGCAGCAATTGCCAGGCCGATGCCGCCGCCACGAACAGCGCCGACGACAGCAGCGCCGCAATCACCATGTGCGCGAGGCGGTAAGGGAACGACGGGTTGAAGATCACCTCGAGCCAGTCGGTCGGCACCACCTTGCCGGCGACGATGGCATAGCCGGCGGGCGTATGCATCCAGCTGTTGGAGGCCAGGATCCAGGTCGACGAGATCAGCGTGCCCAGCGCCACCATCACTGTCGAAAAGAAGTGCAGCCCGGGCCCGACGCGGTTCCAGCCGAACAGCATCACGCCGAGGAAGCCCGCTTCCAGGAAGAACGCGGTCAGCACCTCGTAGGTCAGCAGCGGGCCGGTGATGCTGCCGGCGAACTGCGAGAAGCCGGACCAGTTGGTGCCGAACTCATAGGCCATGACCAGTCCGGAAACGACGCCCATGCCGAAGTTCAGCGCGAAGATCTTGATCCAGAACTGGTACAGGGTGCGGTAGACCGGGTCTTTGGTATAGAGCCAGCGCGCTTCCAGGAAGGCCAGGAAACACGCCAGCCCGATGGTGATGGCGGGAAACAGGATATGAAAGGAAACCGTGAATCCGAACTGGATCCTGGCGAGGTCCAGCGCTGTGAGTCCGTGCATCGATGTGCTCTCCGTGGGGTTGCCGCCGGCACGACGGCATGTCGCGCGACACTACGGACAAGGGTAGGGACTACAGCGTGGCTGGCAGGGATACAGTTTTTGGGGATGTGGGCAAGCTCAGTTGTTCAGGCAGGGCCTTGGTGCCCTCGACTCACAGCTGTTTTCTCCCCTCTCCCGCTTGCGGGAGAGGGGCGGGGGAGAGGGCAGGACGTCGCTATGCCAACGCGTCGACTTCGTTGCGACGCCCGCCCTCACCCCGAACCTCTCCCAGAGGGAGAGGGAGTACTCAATCAGCAATGGCAAACGCGCTCAGCTGAACAGCGCCAACGCCTTGCCCAGCGTGGACCAGATGCCGGTGCCGAGCGGAATCAATACATAAGCCCAGAACGCAAACAACAGCAGGGTCTTGCCGAAAGTGCGATCGTCTTGCATGGCGTATCTCCGTGCGATGGTCGAGGGAACGACGCGCTCAGGCCGCGCCGGCGGCTTCGCGCAGATGGTGCCGCGCATGCACCGGCCGCATCAGCAGGTTGCACGCGAAGCCCACCACCAGCAGGCCCGCCATGATGTGCAGGGTGTCGACATAGACCTCCGACCTTGGCACCCCGAGCGCGAGCTTGTACTCGCGGATGTAGTTGACCAGCGCCGGCCCGGCGATGCCCGCGGCGGCCCACGCCGTCAGCAGGCGGCCATGGATGCCGCCGACGTAGGCGGTGCCGAACATGTCCGCCAGGTAGGCCGGGATGGTGCTGAAGCCACCGCCATACATGGTCAGGATCAGGAAGTAACAGACTACGAACAGGGCCACGTTGCCGGACGCGCCCACCGCCGGCACCGCCATGTAGAGCGCCGCGCCGAAGGCGAAGAAGATGGCGTAGGTGAGCTTGCGGCCGAAGTAGTCGCTGGCGGAGCTCCACAGGAAGCGCCCGGTCATGTTGCCGATGCTGAGCAGGCCGACGAAGCCCGCCGCCGCCGCGGCGGTGATGGTGCCCTTGAAGGTTTCCTGGATCATCACCGCGGCCTGGCCCAGCACGCCGATGCCGGCCGTGATGTTGAGGAACAGGATCAGCCACAGCAGGTAGAACTGCGGCGTCTTCAGGGCCTGGTCGATATGCACGTTGGCGTGCGTCACCATCTTGCTCGGCCTGGCCGGGGGGACGTAGCCAGGCGGCGTCCATCCCGGGGCCGGGATGCGAATCGCGAGCGCACCGATCGACATCGAGACGAAGTAGATCACGCCCATCACCAGGAAGGTCTCCGCCACGCCAGCGCTGCTGGCGCTCTTGAAATGGTTCATCAGCGCCACCGACAGCGGCGCGCCGATCATCGCGCCGCCGCCGAAACCCATGATCGCCATCCCCGTGGCCATGCCGCGCCGGTCCGGGAACCAGCGGATCAGCGTCGACACCGGCGAGACGTAGCCCAGCCCCAGGCCGATGCCGCCCAGCACGCCGTAGCCCAGGTACAGCAGCCAGATCTGGTGCAGCCAGATGCCGAGCGCCGAGACCACGAAGCCGCCGCCGAAACAGCAGGCCGCGGTGAACATGGTGCGCCGGGGTCCGACCTTCTCCAGCCACTTGCCGGCAAACGCGGCCGAGATGCCGAGGAAGAAGATCGCCAGCGAGAACACCCAGCCCAGCGTGGTCAGCTGCCAGTCGCCGGGCGCGGATTGCGTGACGCCGAGGATGCGGGTCAGCGGCTCGTTGAATACCGAGAAGGCGTAGGCCTGGCCGATGCACAGGTGCACCGCCAGCGCGGCCGGGGGCACCATCCAGCGGTTGAAGCCGGGGCGGGCGATGATGGCCTCCTTGGAAAAGCGGGAGGGGCGCGAGGGTCGCGCGCTGCTCGTGTTCGTCGGGATGCGTGGGCTGGACGAGGGCGTCTGCGCTTGCGCGGGATATGGCATGAAGTTGTCTCCTACCTGGAAGTGGCAGCCTCTTGTTGCGCGGGAGCGGCGGGCTGGAGCGCGTCGTCCAGCAAGACCTGTGCCCAAGTCCCGGGCCCTTTGCCATCAACGCATGACGCCGAACGGCCCGCTGGCGGGCGCGATGCGATGGACAAAATGTCCGCGCGCCGGCCCCTTGCCCCGGCCAAAATGTCCACCCGCTGCGGGTTGGCCGGGTCGGGCTCGGTTTAATTCCCAATACAGCGGTGGTGCCGACTGTCGCTAGACTCTCCCACTCTCCGTCTTTCCGCCCCGCAACCAGCAAAGTGATGACCGAACGACAAGGCAATGCGGCCGACACCGACAACTGGCAGCGCCGCACCATCCTGGTGGTGGACGACGAGGCCGGCATGCGCTCGTTCCTGTCGCGCGCGCTGGACGGCAAGGTCGATGCCGTGCTGACCGCTGACAGCGCCGAAGCCGGCGCGGCGCTGCTGGAGCAGCGCCATGTCGACCTGATCTTGCTCGACGTGGCGCTGCCGGGCGCCAGCGGCGTGGAATGGCTCAAGGCCCTGCGCGCCGCCGGCAACCCCGCCGACGTGATCCTGATGACCGCCTTCGCCGACATGGAGACCGCCATCGAGGCGTTGCGCTCGGGCGCGGCGGACTTCATCGTCAAGCCGTTCCGCGTCGACCAGATGCTCAACGCGATCCGGCGCTGCTTCGACCGCGCGCGCCTGGCGCGCGAGAACTACCTGCTGCGCCGCGAGCTGGACCAGTACACCATCCACAAGCATGTGGTCGGCAACTCCGAGGCCATGCGCAAGGTGATGGCGCTGGTCGCGCGCGTCGCGCCGATGCCGTCGACGGTGCTGGTCACGGGCGAGTCCGGCACCGGCAAGGAAGTGGTGGCGCGCGAGCTGCACCGCCTGAGCGGACGGCAGGGCCAGTTCGTGCCGCTGAACTGCGGCGCGATGGCGCCGGAGCTGATCGAAAGCGAGCTGTTCGGCCATGCCCGCGGCGCCTTCACCGGCGCCGCCGGCGCGCGCCATGGCCTGTTTCTCTATGCCGACGGCGGCACGCTGTTCCTGGACGAGATCTCCGAACTGCCGCTGCCGATGCAGGCCAAGCTGCTGCGCGTGATCGAGGACCGGCGCATCCGCCCGCTCGGCACCGAGCGCGAGATGGTAGTGGACGTGCGCATCGTCGCGGCTTGCAACCGCAACCTGGCCCATGAGGTGGCGGCCGGGCGCTTCCGCCAGGACCTGTATTACCGGCTCGACGTGGTCTCGATCGCGATCCCGCCGCTGCGCACGCGGCCGGAAGACATCGTGCCCCTGGCCGGGCATTTCTCCGAGCAGCTGTCCGCCCAGCTGGGCCTGCCGGTGGTGCCGCTGTCGCCCTCGCTGGTGCGCCTGCTCGAAGCCTATGACTGGCCCGGCAATGCGCGCGAGTTGCGCAACCTGGTGGAGCGGGCCCTGATCCTGGGCGAGTACCCGGTCGAGCTGCTGGCGCAGCCGGGCGAGCCGGCTGCGGCCGTCGCCGATGGCACGGGGCAGGCCCCGGCCGACGACGCCGTGCTGCTGGAGTCGGTGGAGCGCCGGCACATCCTGCAAGTACTTGCGTCCGAGGGCGGCAACCGCGCCGAAGCGGCGCGCCGGCTCGGCATCTCGCGGCGCACGCTGGACCGCAAGTGCCTGCAGTGGGGGCTGCGTCCTTGACCACGCGCGACCCGGGCGGCTGGGCGATGCTGCGCCGCTATCGCGCGTCGCTGCGCGCCAAGCTGGTGTCGATCGTGATCGCCCCCTTGCTGGTGGCGCTGGTCGCGTTGCTGCTGCTGATGGCGCTGTGGGGCAACCGCACCTTCCAGGCATTGCTGGCCTACAAGGTCAACAGCGACCTGCTGGTCGCCCACGAGTATTTCGAGCACATGGTCGGCGGCGTGAAGGACCGGGTCCTGCAGGAGGCGCGGTCGCACGCGCTGGTGGACGGGCTTGGCCGCGGCAGCGCCATGCCCGGCATCCTGGCGCAGGCGCGGCGTACGCACGGCCTCGACTTCCTGCAATTGCTCGATCCCGAAGGGCGGGTGCTTGCCGCTGCGCCGGCTGGTGCGGCGGCTACGGACGCCGCCGCCTGGCGCGTGGTGGCTAGCGCTGCGGCTGGCCGCGCTGATGCCGCTACCGACGCCTGGTCCGCTGCACAGCTGGCCGCCGTCTCCGCCGACCTTGCCCGGCGCGCCCCGGTCACGCTGCGCGCCACCGCCAATGCGGCCCCGACCGACCGCACCATCGAGACCCGTGGCATGGTGGTGCACGCGGCGGCGCCGGTGTTCGATGCCGCGGGCAAGCTGGTGGCCGTCCTGCATGGCGGCACGCTGCTGAACCACAACCTCGGCTTTATCGACACCATCAACGCCCTGGTCTACCAGCCCGAATCCCTGCCCCGCGGCAGCCAGGGCACCGCGACCCTGTTCCTGGACGATACCCGCATTGCCACCAACGTGCGGCTGTTCCATGGCGAGCGCGCCCTGGGCACGCGCGTCTCGCGCGAGGTGCGCGACCAGGTGCTGCTGCGCGGCGAAAAATGGCTGGACCTGGCCTTCGTCGTCAACGACCGCTACATGAGCGCCTATGAGCCCATCGTCGACAGCCGCGGCCAGCGCATCGGCATGCTCTACGTCGGCTACCTGGCCAGGCCCATCAGCCAGGCCAAGAACCTGGCACTGGGCGTGCTGGTGGGCCTGTTCCTGCTGCTGGCCGTGGCGGGCGCGCTGTTCTCGCTGCTGTGGGCCAGGCGCGTGTTCATGCCGATGACGCGCATGGTCGGCACCATGCGCGCGCTCAAGGCCGGCAACGATGATGCGCGCGTGGGCGCGGTGCGCAGCGAGGACGAACTGGGCCAGCTGGCCCGCCAGTTCGACCAGTTGCTGTCGGACCTGCAGCAGCGCAACGCCGAACTCAGGGACTGGGGCGACGCGCTCGACCTCAAGGTCGCCGAGCGGACCCGCGAACTCGAGGATGCGAACGCGGTGCTGCGCGCAACCAGGCAGCAGCTGATTACATCGGAAAAGCTAGCGCTGGCCGGGCAGCTGACCGCGGGCGTGGCTCACGAGATCAACAATCCGATCGCGGTAATCCAGGGCAACCTGGACGTCGCCCGCGACATCCTCGGCGCGGCGGCGGAGCCGGTCCGGCATGAATTGCGGCTGATCGACGAGCAGGTGCGGCGCATCTATTTGCTGACCAACCGGCTGCTGCAGTTTGTCCGGCCCGAGGCATACGCCGGCAATACCGAGCGCCTGGACGTGGGCGAGGTCGCTGGCGGCTGCGTCGACCTGGTCCGCCATATGCTGAAGGACGCGGCCATCCGGGTCGAACTGGCCTTCACCGCCACGCGGCGGGTGCGCATCAGCCGCAGCGAACTGCAGCAGGTCATCGTCAACCTGCTGACCAATGCCATCCATGCCATGCCGGACGGCGGCACCCTGACGCTGGCCACGCGCGACTGGGACGAGCACGGCGTGACATTGCATGTGCGCGACACCGGCCGCGGCATCCGCGCGGAAGACCTGCCCAACCTGTTCAATCCGTTTTTCACCACCAAGAAACAGATGGGAACCGGGCTTGGCCTGTCCATCAGCTATGCGCTGGTCGAGCGCTATGGCGGGCGTATTACCGTGGAAAGCACGGTCGGGCAGGGCGCGGAGTTTATCGTCTGGCTGCACGAAGACGGGGCCGCGGCAGGGACAGAGACGGAAGGCCGGGTGTCATAACGACTCAGCCTCGGGATGCAACGCCTCGGCCATCTGATCCACCTGCATCTTGATCATCGCCAGCAGGCAATGGACGCCGTGGCATCCCTCGGACCGTTCGCTTTCCACTTCCAAAAGTGACAGGACGCTGCCCAGGCCGGCCTGGATGCGGTCGAGCGATTCGAGGGTTTCCGCCGGGATGCCGATGAAGATGGTTTCGTGCTGGGGATGGGGTTTGTCTTGCATTGCGTTCTCCTTAAGAAGGTTGGGAGACCCGCCTGATGCAAACGGTAGAGGGTGGCGGGCCTGACAGCGGGGGTCACAAACCGGATCACCAACGAAGCCCGGCCAGCCTGACGGCTGCCCCGCCCGGCCCGCCATAGTGGAACGACGCGCGCGTGCGTGTAGAGATGGTCGCCTGAGCGACCATCCGTTGATGATATACGGGTTGTGACGCCCGATCACCGTTGTTTCGGTGATGGGCTTAGTTTTGTCTTTTTGGTGGGGGATGGCGATGAGACGATTCGCAATCTTTCTTTGGGGGGCGGGGAAGGGGAAGCACAGGTCGGTTGAGTCTGCCGGGCGATCCTGGTCATGGCTATGACGGAGGCACTGCCGGAGGCATGGGTGGCGAGGGCAGTCGGGTTCCGCCTATTCGCGCGCCGACATCTTCTGAGCGATCGCGTCGGCGGTGCGCCGTAGCGGCTCCAGGCATTGCGCCACCATCTGTTCGAGCGTGCGCACGCCCTGGATCCAGACAATATTGACGCAGCCGTACACGCGTCCCTTCTCCGCCATGATGGGTACGGCCAGCGCCTCCAGCCGGTCGTTGGTCTCGGCACGCGTCTTGTCATAGTCGCCGCCGAATCCCTGGTCGCGCACGCCGTAGCCGCAGCGCTGCGTGTGCTCGATCGAGCGGGCCAGATACGTCGGGTCCCGCGCGATCACGTCACCGCCCCGGCGGCTGCGGCGCAGGGCCGCCAGGATCTTCTCGCGCTCCTTTTCCGGGCAGAAGGCCAGATAGGCCCGTCCCACCGCGGAGCGGAGCATGTTGACCTGGAAACCGATGTTGTCGCGCCGGATCATGAAGTACGACTCGGCCCGGCTCGTCTCGCAGAGCACCATGGCATTGCCGCGCCGGATCGCAAGATCCGAGGGCCACAGAACCTCGGCCTGAAGCCGGTCCAGTTCCGGTGCGGCGAGCTGGGCCAGCCGGTCCGTGAGTTCGGATTGCCGTCGGCTCCCCTGCAGCGGGCTGCCGGGACAGTAGTGCCCGTCGGCGATGCGTCGCCAGATCAGGGCCCGGCGCTCCAGCGTCACCAGGATGCGCAGCAGCGTCGCCTTCGGCAGTCCCGTTTCTTCATGCAGCGCCTGCAGGCTGGTGCTCCCGGTCCTGCGGACCAGGTCGAGCACGGCCAGTCCCCGGTCCAGCGCCGCGATCGTCTTGACCTTCGGATCCCACATTCCTTGTCTCCCCCAAGGGCGCGCCGCCCGCTGGTTTCACTGGGTGAAACTTTAGCAGAAGCCGCTTGAGAAGCCCACCTGCAGGAAATATTGTTCTGGTCATGGCGGCGGCAGGGCAGTCGGGTCTGACCGCTTCAACACGAGAGCAAAGAGGAGACGTCGAGATGGAAGCGCAACACGTACGCAATGTCCTTTGGATCATGTGTGATCAATTGCGCTGGGACTACCTCTCCTGCTATGGCCATCCTCGCCTGCACACGCCCAACATCGATCGCCTCGCCGGCCGTGGCGTGCGCTTCACCAACGCGTTCGTTCAGGGGCCGGTGTGCGGTCCGTCGCGCATGTCCTACTACACGGGGCGGTACGTGACGAGCCATGGGGCCGTCTGGAACTTCGTGCCGATGCCGGTTGGCGAGATGACGCTGGGCGACTTCCTGCGGCCGCACGGCGTGCGCGTTGCGGTAGCGGGCAAGACGCACGTGGAGGCCGACCGGGCAGGCATCAGGCGCCTGGGTATCGATCCGCGCAGTACTGAAGGCGTGCTCGTTGCGGAGGGCGGTTTCGAGCCGTTCGACCGCGACGACGGTATCTGGCCGCCGGGCTTTGCCGACGAGAGCCACCAGTACACCGCCTACCTGCGCGAGCGCGGCTACGACGGCGCGAACCCGTGGCACGACCATGCCAACTCCGCCGCCGGTGAGAACGGGGAAATCCTGTCTGGCTGGAACTTGCGCCACGCCCGGCTGCCCGCCCGTGTGCGCGAGGAAGACTCGGAGACCCCGTACATGACGCGCCGCGCCATCGATTTCATCGAGCAGAGCGGCGATCAGCCCTGGATGCTGCATCTCTCCTACATCAAGCCGCACTGGCCCTACGTGGCGCCCGCGCCGTATCACGCCATGTACGGTCCGGACGACGTGCTGCCAGTCAGGCAGCACCCGAGCGAACTGGACCACGCGCATCCCGTGCTGCAGGGCTTTCGCAACTGCGAGGTGAGCCGCAACTTTTCGCGAGCGGAGGTACGCGATACGGTCATCCCCACATACATGGGCCTTATCAAGCAGCTCGACGATCAACTTGGCGTGCTGTTCGATTATCTCGAACGCACCGGCCGCTTTGACGACACCATGATCATCTTCTCGAGCGACCATGGCGACTACCTTGGCGACCACTACCTGGGCGAGAAGGAGCTCTTCCACGACAGCGTGGCCAAGGTGCCGCTGATCATCTGCGACCCCCGCGCAAACGCCGCGCGCGGGCATGTGGAATCGCGGCTGGTGGAGGCCATCGACCTGGTGCCGACCATTCTCGATGCCTACGGCCTGACCATTCCCGACCACGTCGTGGAAGGCCGATCGCTCACGCCGCTGCTGCGCAGCGAGGCGCCACGCGAGTGGCGCGATGCAGTGTTCTCCGAGAACGACTATGCCTTCCGCGATTTCGTGCGGGAACCCATCGGCCGTCCGGCGGATGGTTGTCACATGACGATGGTGCGCGACCACGACTGGAAGTTTGTGCACTTCGAGGGACTGCGTCCGCAGTTGTTCGACTTGCGCAACGACCCCGACGAGTTCGTCGACCTCGGCGCCGATCCCGCCTACGCGGCGGTGCGCGAACGCTTCCAGGCACGCTTGTTCGACTGGCTGCGCAATCGCCGTATCCACCCGACGATCAGCCATAACGCCATGGCCGGATGGACGCGCAAGGAGGACGAGGTCGGCATCCATATCGGCCGCTGGTAGCAGTACCCGGTAGCGGCCGCCAGAGAGCCGTCCGGCATCACGAAACCCATCAGGAGACAACATGAAGCTTTCACGCCTGGCGCTGGCCCTTGCCTGCCCGCTCATCTGCCAGTTTGCTGTCGTGCCGTCGGCCTCCGCGCAGGCCGGGTGGCCCAGCCGGCCAATCCGCATCGTCGTGGCATTCCCTGCCGGGTCGCCTGGAGACATTGCATCGCGACTGATTGCCGACAAGCTCGGCCAGTCGCTCAGGCAGCCGGTGGTGGTGGAGAACCGGCCGGGCGCAGGCGGCAATATCGGCGCCGACGTGGTCGCCAAGTCGCCGGCCGATGGCTACACGTTCCTGCAAGGCCCGGACACCATCCTCACGGTGAATCCTACAATCTATCGCAAGCTCAACTTCAAGCCCGGCGACCTCACGCCCGTGATTACGCTGGCGCGCTTCAATCAGATGCTGGTCTGTGTGCCGTCGTCGGGCATCCAGTCCGTTGCCGATCTGGCGAAGAAGGCCCGGTCCACGCCGGACGGGTTGACCTATGCGTCCGGCGGCCCCGGCGTGCCGGGTCATCTGGCGATGGAGATGTACGTCGCGCAAGCAGGTATCAGTATGACGCATGTGCCGTACAAGGGGCCGTCGCCCGCGATGCAGGACGTGCTGGCCGGGCAGGTGCCGTGCGGATACTTGGCATCGCCGGTGGTCGCGCCAATGGTCAAGGCCGGCAAGCTCGTTGGCCTGGCGGTGTCCGGCTCCACGCGCTCGGCGCTGGCGCCACAAGTGCCGACCATGGCCGAGGCCGGCGTGGCCGGCTACAACGCGAGTTTCAGTGAGCTGATCCTCGCGCCGAAGGGCACGCCAGACGCCATCGTGCGCCGCATGAACGAGGAGATCGGCCGCATCGTGAAGCTGCCAGAGGTTCGCTCGAAGCTGCTCGCCAACGATCTCGATCCTGCGCCAGATCAGCCCGCCGCGCTGGCCCGGCAGATTGAAGCCGACACCGCCAAGTGGCAAGCCGTGATTCGCCGGGTGGGCGTGTATCTGGACTGATCCCGGCCATCGCCACAGACAACCTCAACCGCAAGCGCAAGCGCAAGCGCACGACCGGCATTCACCGGCAGCGTACCCGCTCAACTCAGGAGACATCCATGACGACATCCATGTCCCGGACCGTATTCGGTTCCCTCGACAACTACCGCAAGGGCGGCATCGAAGTGACCCAGGGCGATGCCCGCCACTACGTGTTCTCCAACGTCTTTGAAGTGGCCGCCAACTCGGTACCGTACGAGCGCGTGGTGGTCGGAAAGAACCTGGAGTACGTGGTGGAAGCCGCGCGTGCGCAAGGGCAGTCGGCATGGTTCGCCTGCTCGCACGATGAATTCGTGATTTCGATGGATGGCGAGGTGCGCGTGGATTTCGTCAAGCTGGATGCAGCTCCCGCCGCCGCGGACGGCGCGGCGCTGGCCGAGCCCGTTGGGCGCAAGATGGGCCACGTGGTGCTGGGCAAGGGACACCAGAGCCTGCTGCCGGCTGGCTGCGCGTACCGCTTCAGCGCGACCAAGCCGTGCACGCTGCTCGTGCAGTCGAAGCTCGGTGTGCTGTCCGTGCAGAAGTGGGCGCAGATCTGCCTGAAATGAGCTCCCCGCACTTGTCCCACATCCTCAGCAAAGAAATCAGGAGACACACCATGGCCATGCTCGACGTCGCCGACAAGCCCCAAGCCGCCACCTTCGCCGCCGATAAAGTCCAGTCCGGCGCCCCCGACCCCGTCACCGGCTATCGCGACTTCACCCTCGGCGCCTTCCGCTTCTCGCGCGACGCCTACTTTGCCACCATCCAGTGGCCCGTCAACGGCCAGTTCCGTACGCACGCCATTCCCGCCGACGCCTTCCTGCGCGCCATGATGCGCGACGTGGCCTGGGGTTTCTTCTACGGCTGGGTCAACTTCGACCACGTGTTCGGTACCCGCAACCACTATGGCAAGGTCGACATGTACGCCGGCGCCTTCAACGGCGTGATGAAGGACGCGGGCGTCGACTACACTGAGACTTTCGACACCCCGGTCATCATGGCCACCTTCAAGGCCATTCTGCACGACTGGACCAACGAAGGCTTCGATCCGTTCGCCGCCCCCGAGGAAACCGGCAGCGCCTTTGGCCACAAGCACGGCGACAACGCCGCCGCCATCGAGCGCACACGCATCGCCACGCGCCGCATGCCTGGGCTGCCGGACGACTCCCCGCTGCGCGACGACTTGCCCGTCAATCGCGCTTTCCTTGATGTCGCGCAGGACGAGCCCGCTGTCCACGTCGAACCCTGCTTTGAAGGCCAGCTTCACGCGTTCAACCTGTTCAAGTACCTGTCGCGCTCCGACGTGACGTGGAACCCGTCGGTCACGTCGGTCTGCGGCCAGAGCCTGTTCTGCCCCACCACGGAGGAATTTATCCTGCCGGTCTTCCATGGCAACGATCGCGTGGAGTGGTTCCTGCAACTGTCCGACGAGATCGTATGGGACATCGGCGACAAGAACACCGGCTCGCCTCGCGCCCGCATCACCATGCGTGCCGGCGACATCTGCGCGATGCCTGCCGACATCCGCCACCAGGGATACTCGACCAAGCGCTCGATGCTGCTGGTGTGGGAGAACGCCACACCGAACCTGCCGAAGCGGTACGAGAGCGGGGAACTGAAGCCATATCCGGTGGAGTTCTGACCGTCCGCGCCTTGCCTTAAAGCACTCATGGAATATCGCATCATGCAGAACAAGCTCTTCATCAATGGCCGCTTCGTCGACGCGCTGGCCGGCGGCACCATCGATGTCCTGAATCCGCACGACGCCAGCCTCATTACCTCGATCGCCGCTGCCGAGGCGGCTGATGTGGATCTCGCCGTCGAGGCCGCCGCTCGCGCGTTCCCCGCCTGGTCCCGCATGGCCGCCGCCGAGCGCGGGCGCCTGCTGCTGAAGCTGGCCGACGCCATCGAAGCGCACACCGAGGAACTGGCGCAGCTCGAATCGCTCGATACCGGGCATCCGATTCGCGACTCCCGCGCACTCGACGTGCCGCGCACTGCCGGCTGCTTCCGCTACTTCGGTGGCATGGCCGACAAGCTGCAGGGCTCCGTCATCCCGGTGGAGACCGGCTTCCTCAACTACGTGCAGCGCTCCGCCATCGGCGTGGTCGGCCAGATCGTGCCGTGGAACTTTCCGCTGATGTTCACGAGCTGGAAGATGGGCCCGGCGCTGGCGGCGGGCAATACCGTGGTGATCAAGCCGTCCGAGCTGACGCCGCTGTCGTCGCTGCGGATTGCCGAGCTGATGGCCGAAGTGGGTTTTCCGGCGGGCGTTGTCAACATGGTGCCGGGTTATGGCAACACGGCGGGCCAGCGGCTGGCCGAGCATCCGGGGGTCGGCAAGATTGCCTTCACCGGCTCGACTGCCACGGGCCGGCGTATCGTGGAGGCGTCGAAGGGCAACCTGAAGCGCGTGCAGCTCGAACTGGGCGGCAAGGGTGCCAACATCGTGTTCGAGGATGCTAACCTGGACGCGGCCATCAACGGCGCCGCCTGGGCGATCTTCCACAACCAGGGGCAGGCGTGCATCGCGGGCTCGAGGCTGGTGCTGCATGAACGCATCGCCGACGAATTCCTCGACCGCTTCAGCAAACTGGCGGCGTCGATCCGGCTGGGCAATCCGCTCGACCCGGATACGGAGATGGGACCGCTGACGTCGGCGCAGCATCGCGACAAAGTCCTGTCCTATACCGGTGTGGCGCGGGAGCAGGGAGGCCGTGTGCTGACCGGAGGCCGGGCGCCAGCGCTGGCGGGGCTGGAGAAGGGTTTTTACGTCGAGCCGACCATCGTCGAGGCCAGGCCGCACGACCGCGTGGCGCAGGAGGAAGTGTTCGGTCCCTTTGTCACCGTACTGCGCTTCGGCAGCGACGAGGAGGCGCTGGCCATCGCCAATGCCACCGAGTATGGCCTCGGCAGCGGCCTGTGGACGCGCGACCTGAGCCGCGCCCACAAGATGGCCAACGACATCCACGCCGGCATGTGCTGGATCAACTGCTACAAGCGGGTGAACCCCGGCAGCCCGTTCGGCGGGCTGGGCCAGTCCGGCTACGGTCGCGAGATGGGCTTCGAGGCCATGCACGACTACACTGAAGCGCGGTCGGTATGGGTCAATGTGGACGCCACGATAGCGCCGCATTTCAAGCGCTGAGGCAATCGGCGGGTCAACGAGTCAGGAGGGGGGATGGAATCGTTTGTCTACCAGGCCACACCGTCGCGGGTGGTCTTCGGGCCGGGCCGGTTGGTGGCGCTGCCCGACGAGGTGAAGCGACTCGGCGCGCGGCGCGCCCTGGTGCTCACCACGCCGGAGCAGCGTCCGCTCGGCGAGCGCGTGGCGGCGCTGCTGGGAGAGTGCTCGGCGGGCGTCTATAGCCAGGCGGTGATGCACGTGCCGGCCGAGGTGGCGCTAGCCGCCCGGGACGAGTCCGCGCGGCTGGGTGCCGACTGCTACGTGGCGGTCGGCGGTGGCTCCACCATCGGACTCGGCAAGGCCATTGCTCTCGTTTCGGGGCAGCCCATCATCGCCGTGCCGACCACCTACGCCGGGTCGGAAGTCACGCCGATCTACGGCCTGACAGAAGGGCGCCTGAAGAAGACCGGCCGCGACCAGCGCGTGTTGCCGCGCACCGTGGTCTACGATCCCCAATTGACGCTGACCTTGCCGGCCGAGATCTCCGCCGCCTCCGGCATAAACGCGATGGCACATGCGGTGGAGGCGATGTACGCCGAAGACGCCAACCCGATCGTCAGCCTGATGGCCGAGGAGTCGATCCGCGCCCTGGCTGGGTCGCTGCCTGCCGTGGCGCAACGGCCAGACGACATCGACGCACGCGGCCGCGCCCTGTACGGCGCGTGGCTGGCAGGCGTCTGCCTGGGCACGGTCGGCATGGCGATCCATCACAAGCTCTGCCATACGCTGGGAGGCACGTTCAACCTGCCGCATGCACAGACGCACGCCGCCATGCTGCCGCATACCGCTCACTACAACTACGCCGCCGCGCCGCGTGCGCTGGAACGCGTGGCGCGGGCACTGGGTGGCGAACGGGCGCAGGACGCCGGCCAGTTGCTGTTCCGGTTGAACCAATCGCTGGGCATTGCCACGGCGCTGTCGGCCATCGGGATGCCCGAGGAAGGACTGGATGAGGCCGCCACGCTGGCCTGCACCAATCCGTACTACAACCCCAGGCCCGTAGAGCGCGAGGCCGTTCGGGCGCTGCTCGGACGCGCCTGGCGCGGCGAAAGCCCGGTCTGAATGCGGCAACCACGAGAAAGGAAAGACATCATGGAGGCAGCCTCCCACGCCGCCGCCGAAGCCGCGCTGACCGAACAGGTCGTCGCCCGCTTCGCCGACACTCCCGACCCCCGCCTGCGCGCGCTGATGCAAGGGCTGGTTCGCCACTTGCACGCCTACGTTCGCGAATTCGAGCCGACGGAGGCGGAGTGGTTCGCCGCCATACAGTTCCTGACCGACACCGGCAAGATGTGCGACGGACTGGTGCGTCAGGAATACATCCTGTTGTCGGATACGCTGGGTGTGTCGATGCTCGTCGATGCGATCAACCATCGCCAGTCCACTGGCGCCACCGACACCACCGTTTTTGGCCCGTTCTACATTGCCGGCATGCCCGACCGCGCCTCTGGCGAGAACATGGCTGTCACGCCCGGCACGCCGGCACTGGTCCACGGCCGCGTGTTTTCCGCCGACGGCACCCCGCTGCGCAACGCCGTGCTCGACATCTGGCAGAGCGCGGAAAACGGCATGTATTCCGGCCAGGACACCGCTCAGCCCACGGGCAATCTGCGCGGCCGCTACCGTACCGACGATGAGGGTTACTACGCTATCCGCACCATCATGCCGGTGAGCTACCCGATCCCGACCGACGGACCGGTCGGTCGCATGCTCTCCGCCACCAGGCGCCATCCGTGGCGGCCGGCCCACCTGCATTTCATGATCGACGCGCCCGGCCATCGCAGGTTGGTCACGCATCTGTTCAATCAGGGAGATCCGTATCTGGACTCGGATGCGGTGTTCGGGGTCAAGGAATCCCTGCAGGTGGCCTACGAGGAGGAACACCCCACCGACCATCCGTTGGCGCGGCGCTTCGGCTTCGAAGGTCCGTTCCGGGAAGCGCGCTACGACTTCGTCCTTGACCCGACCTCGCAACGCTGATCGTCATGTCCCGCTTCTATGTCATCTTCGCCACCGACAAGCCAGGCATGCTGGCCGTGCGCGAGCGCGTGCGCCCCTCCCATCGCGCATATCTGCGCAACGCCGCTGCCGGGCAAAGCGTGTCCGTGCGGCTGGGCGGCCCGATGCTGGACGCTCGGGCCGACACGATGAATGGCACACTGCTGGTCATCGAGGCCGAGCACATCGACGACGTCCAACGATTTGTCAGTGATGATCCCTACATGCACGCCGGCATCTTCGAACGTGTGGAGATACGTCCGTGGGACTGGAGCCTGGGCAATCCCGAACGCGGAATATGAGGCTATGGATACCGCCATGCTCTGCCATCTCGATGCCGTGCCCGACGGCGGCGCTCGCGTGATCAACCGCGACCCGGGAATCATAGTGGTCCGGCGCGGGCAACAGGTCTGGGCCTACATCAATCGATGCCCCCACTTCTCCATTCCGCTGGACTTCGAACCGGGCACAATCTGCACCTATGACGCGGAGGTGCTGATGTGCGCTCATCATTCCGCGCTGTTCCGCTTTACCGACGGGGTCTGTATCGAAGGTCCGTGCCGCGATGCGACGCTCTCACCGCTGGAGGTGGAGATCATCGAGGGTCAGGTGTGTCTGTGCCAGTCAAGCGACGCAAGATGACCCGACCGAAATGGCAGGAGCATGGAAATGAGCCCGACTATCGGTTCTCGCTTGCGAACGAGCGCACGTTCCTCGCGTGGATCAGAACCGCACTCGCGATCCTTGCCGGGGGTGTCCTGCTCGATCAGTTTGCCGGGCACGTAGAACCGAAGTCTCTGCTGGCAGGGGTTGCGCTGGCGTTGTCAATGCTGGGAGCTGTGATCGCCGGTCTTGCGTATTCCCGCTGGAAGCGCAACGAGATTGCCATGCGCGAGGCCGGCCCGTTGCCGGCGTCAGGTGGCATTCCATTGCTGAGTGTCGTGCTCGTTTGCGTTGCGCTGGTTCTCTCTCTCGGGCTCTTGCTGAAGTTCCAGTGATGCGCGATCCCGGAGTGCAACCTGAGCGCACGGCGCTCGCCTGGTACCGTACGGCGTTAACCATGCTCGTCAATGGTTCGCTGCTGGTCCGCTCAGCGGCAGAGGCTCGGTCACCGCTGGCATGGACGGTTGCTCTTCTAGTGTTTTTTGCTGCCTTGGTGTTGTTCACTGTGGGTTCGCACAGAAGCCGCGCCCTGCTACTGGCAGCATCCCCATCAGCACCTCATGTGGCGGTAATCACTTTGCTTGTGGGGGCTGTGTGGCTTGCATGTACAGCGGAGATTCTGAGCATTCTTCAGATGCTTGCTTAGTTTCCTCGATGCGCGGAGGGGCAATCCATGTATCTGGGTAGATGCAGCGTTCAACGTAAACCGGACAGCATTTTTGATGGCGGAGCGTTGCTGACCATGCGCCTTGAGCCCGTTACAGGAGCATCTGTGCCAAAGGAAGGGCGCCGGTCGGCATCACTGCCGTTCTTTCTGAAGTGCGTGGCGATGAAGAAAAGTGGCTGCTGGAGTGCGGTCATTGATCGCCGTGGGACGAACCCCGCGCATCAACTCTCCGGATCCTCCCCAAACTCCCGTAGTTCCTGCGAGCAGCGGCAAGCTTTGGCGATCTTCCCTGCCCACAGGATAGCGGCTTCGCGCGATGGGAGCTGCAGGACACAAGAGCCCCCGTCGAACTCCTTCGTCTGGGGATAGGTTTCGTTTGTGAACGTGCCGTCCGAGGCGACCATGAGCGGTGCGGCATCCGCGTTGATACCACCCCCGAACACATACACGCCTGCAGCCTTCGCCTCGCGTATGACCTCGCGCGCAGCTTCGCCCACGGCGGCAAGCTCCTCGGCCGGAACTTTCATCGCCGTTGCGGGAAACGAGATCCGGCGTGAACAGGTGGTCGCGGAACATGTATTCGGCGACGGTGCGGGTGCCCGAGCCGGGTTCGCGCAGCAGGAAGGGCGTTCTCCTGAAGAAGGGCTGGAGATCCGCCCGATGCAAACTGTAGAGGGTGGCGGGCCTGACAGCGGGGGTCGCAATACCGGCTCTCTGATGAACACCGGCCAGCCTTATCGGCTGCCCCGCCCGGCCCGCCATAGTGAAGCGACGCGCGCGTGCGTTTGGAGATGGTCGCATGAGCGACCATCCATCAGAGAGAATAGCGGGTTGCGACGCCCGATCACCGTTTTTTCGGTGATGGGCTTCGTTTTGCCTTTTGGGCGGGGGATGGCGATCAGACGATTCGCAAATTTTCTTTGAGGATGTTGCGAAGCGGGCTTCGGGATGGTACAGGTCGATTGAGTCCGCAGGCAAAGTTGGACTGCCGCTCTTCAAACGCCGCTTGCACGCGAGGGTTCACCTTCCTATATAGCGTCGCGTTGGGTGCCGACCCTGTGCAAAACTTCTCAGGCCGATGGATCGCGGTGGCCCAAGTCGAGCAAACTCCTATATGAGCCAAGTTCCTATCCCTGCGTGGAATGCGATGCAGGTGCTTCCACCTGTCAACGATGTGGACCCTGTGAGCCAGGATAGATCGCCATATGAAGTCTCTCTCTTATCTTTCGTGGTCAGGTTTGCAACCTCCTGGCAGCGTTGCAAGATATTGCGCGGCTTTCTGGGCTTCCGTGCCACATTGCACAGAGCGGGAATTACATTGGGATTTCAATGGGTGGATGGAAGTTTTAGTGAGAACGTTGAGGTTCTCGAGGCGAGAAATCCGGGGGATGTCGACGTGGTCAGCTTTCTGGATGACCCGGACGGAGACCTCGGTCAGAAATTTCCCGGCGATCTCGCGGATCACGATGGGGTCAAGAAGACATTCCTCGTAGATGGCTATTGGGTGGAAACTACGCTGCCGGGGCGGAATCTGGTAACCCTTTCCGCCTACTGGTACAGTTTGTGGGCACATCGGCGAAACAGCCAGTGGAAGGGGTTCCTTCAAGTTGACTTGGATCCGGCGGAAGACGCTGATGCCCTGGCAGAGTTGACGCAAATCGAGGCAGGCCTTGTACGACCAGCTCCGCCGGCCGGCGCTCCACAAGGGTGGCAATCATGAATCGACAGGAACATACAAAGCTTCTGGCAGAGGAACGCTTTCTTGCCAGCCAGCTCGCTCGACTGCCGGCTGGAGCAGGCATCACCAAGCGAAGCCTTGAAAATCGCCTGAAGGGTATCCAGGCTGTATTGGCCACTCAGCGCGTCGATCCGAATCCCCCGGCCAAATCGCGTCTGACTTTTCGCGGCCGCCCCGTGCGCGGCACGCATGGTATCGCTGCAGAGTTTGGCGTTGCCGCCACAAAGGCGTTTACGGATGCAGTGACGGCTGTCGCGGCTTCGTTTTCGGGACCGCTTGCGCCAATGGGGCCCATTCGTAACCGAGATCAGAACCAGCTCCTCATTACTGCTACGGCCGTCGGCTCCTTTGGCTTTGAGTTGGAGGAGGCGAGAAGTCATGAACTCCCACCTGATGACGAGACTCCCCTTAGCAGAGCCATGAAGCAAACGGTGCGTCTGATCGAGAGTACGACTGGTACAGACGATGAGTTGGCAGACTCCCTTGCAGAGATTGATCCGCGGGCTCTTGAAAAGGTGAAGGCGTTTTTGGGCGTCCTCGCGGATAGCCAGGCAGCGTGCACTATCGAGACGGATGCTGAGGTCTTCCGCTTCCAGGACTTAGACCAAGTCGCACGTAGTGTTGAGCGCTTGAGCAATAAAAACGTTCGTGAAGAAGAGGTGCGGCTGACTGGAAGGTTTGTCGGTGTCCTCCCTCACCATAGAAGCTTCGAGTTCGTACCGGAAGGAGCCGACGGGGTCATCTATGGGAGGATCGCCCCTGGCCTGGAGAATCCTGCGGAGCTTGCCGGCAATTTGCGGGGCCTCTATGTGTCGACCTTCGCACGCACTCAGGTGGGAACTGGACGCCCACGCTACGTACTTTTGAATGCGGCCGCTGCCGAAAAATTTCAAGCTCCGGGGTAATCTGCTTATTTCGATCGCGACGCGTGCGGCCCCCGCTCCAGGATCTTGTACAGATGCGAGCGGGAGATCCCCAGTTGCTCGGCCGCGCGCTTCTTGTTGCCGCCATGGCGCGCAACGGCGTCCATCACCGCGGCGTAGGCCAGCTCCCGCATGCCCGCGGCGGGCTCGGCCGGCGAGCGAGGTGCGGGAGAGGGCGATGAGAGGTCGTCCGTCACGAAAGTCTCGTAGGAGTGCGCCGCTTCGGCTGCATGAGCAGCGGGCTGGCCTTGCAGTCCCGATACCCCGCGTGCCGACTCGCCGCGTGCGAAATCCGCCACGCGCAGCGTCCGCCCATCGCAGAACACCAGGGCCTCCTCGATGCGCTGGCGCAGCTGGCGCACATTGCCGGGCCATGGCTGGCCGGCCAGGTAGCGCGCGACTTCGTGGTCGATGCCTGGCGCCGGCATGGCGTTGCGCGTGCAGAAGGCGTCGATGAAATGCTGCAGCAGCGCCGGGATGTCCTCGCGCCGCTGGCGCAGCGCGGGAATGCGCAGCACCACGCCGCTCAGCCGGTAGTACAGGTCGAGGCGAAATCGCCCGGCGTCGATCAGCTCGGGAATGTCGCGGTTGGTGGCCGAGACCAGCCGGAAGTCGACCCGCTGCGCGCGGCGGCTGCCCAGGCGTTCGACCATGTGGTCTTCGAGCACGCGCAACAGCTTGACCTGCATCTCCATCGGGATGTCGGCGACCTCGTCGAGAAAGACCGTGCCGCCCGCCGCCAGCTCGAGCTTGCCCGCCTGTCCCTGGCGCTGGCTGCCGGTGAAGGCGCCGGGCGCGTGGCCGAACAGCTCGGACTCGATCAGCGTGGCGGGCAGGGCCGCGAGGTTCAGGCTGACCAGTGGTCGCGCGCTGGCCGGCTCGGTTCCGGCGCCGTGGATGGCGCGGGCCACCAGCTCCTTGCCGGTGCCGCTTTCGCCCAGGATCAGCACCGGCACGTCGAGGCGGGCCACGGTCTGGATTTCCCGGCGCAGGCGCTGCATCGGCGCGCTTTCGCCGATCAGGCCGAAGGTCGATTGCCGCTCGTGCAAGCCGTGGCGAAGGCCGTCGACCTCGCGCTGGTAGCGCGCCACCTCGGAGCGCAATTCAACCAGCTCCTTGTGCATGCGGACCAGCGCTTCCGGCCCCTTGAACATGACCTGCCCGATGGCGCCCACCACCTCGCCGTCCTGGCGGATCGGCATGCGGTTGACCACGCGGGTGGCGCCGTCAAGCTGCTGCAACTGCCCGATCTCGGCCTTGCCGCTGGCCACCACCTGCGGCAGCCGTGAATTGGGGATGACCTCGCCCGCCGGGCGGCCGATGCCGCCGCCGGTGTCCAGGCCTAGGAATTTCTCATGGACGGGACTGATGAAGCGCACCCGTCCCGCCTTGTCGACCACGGTGATGGCCTGGTACGGGTCGTTCAGGAAGTAATCCAGGATCGCGCCGGCGAAGGGCACCGTGCCGAGGAAGTCGAGCAGCACGGCCTGCGTGTCGGCGTGATGCAGGACGATCAGCTGGCGCTCGCCGTCTTCCAGGCACAGGCCGATGAAGCGCCGGTTGGCTGCGTCGACCGGGAACAGCTTGCGTCCCGAACCCGGCGCGCCCGCGCGGGCGCATGCCGCGACCGCCGCGTCGGCGATGGCGGGATCGGTACATGCACCGAGCGCTGCCTCGCGCGTCCCGTCGCGAGAACAGATGAGCAGGCCGAGCGCGAACCTGTCTCCGTCTTGTGTCGTCATTGAGGACAACTTGCGTCTCCATGCGTGCCTCCAGTGTGGACACGCTGTGTAGTCATTGAAGTCATCGTAATGGCGTCAGAAAAATTATTCAATGAAATCAATGCGTAAGTGCGGCCTGAAGGGCTGGCACGGCTCCTGCGAGATGTCGGCAACACATGTATCGCGCGAAGACAGGAGAGGACAGTGAGCTGGCAGCCCGAAATCGATGAACTGGCCCACCGTCGACGGCTCGCCGCCCGGATGGGCGGCGAAGGCAAGGTGGAACGCCACAAGGCCGCCGGCAAACTGACGGTGCGCGAGCGCATCGATGCCCTGGCGGACCCCGGCTCGTTCCGGGAGGTCGGCGGCCTGACCGGCAGCGGCCGCTACGACAGCAACGGGCGGCTGGTGGACCTGGTTCCGTCGAACCTGGTAATGGGCCGTGCGCAGGTCGGCGGCCGGCCGGCGGTGCTGGTGGGGGACGATTTCACGGTGCGCGGCGGTGCCAACGAGGGCGCAGTGGGCGACAAGCTGGTCCACGCCGAGAAGATGGCCCACGACCTGCGGCTGCCCATGATCCGGCTGGTCGACGGCACCGGCGGCGGCGGTTCGGTGCGCAATATCGAGATCAAGGGCCATACCCTGATTCCCACCATGAAGGTCTGGCAACACGTGGTGGAGAACATGTCGGTGGTACCGGTGGTGTCGCTGGCATTGGGCTCGGTGGCGGGCATGGGCGCGGCGCGCGTGGCCGCGAGCCACTATTCGGTGATGGTCAGGGAAACCTCGCAACTGTTCAGCGAGGGCCCGCCCTCGGTCGTGGCCCGCGTGGGCGAGGCGCTGAGCAAGAACGAGCTGGGCGGCAGCCAGATCCACACCCGTAACGGCGTGGTGGACGATGAGGTCGACACCGAGCAGGAGGCCTTCGCGCGCGCGCGCCAGTTCCTGTCCTATCTGCCGCCTTCCGTCTTTGAACTGCCGCCGCGCGGCGAGCCCGGCGACGACCCCGCGCGCCGCGACGAGTGGCTGCTGTCGGCGATTCCGCGGGACAGCCGGGCGGACTACAAGATCCGGCCGATCCTGCAGGCGCTGGTGGACGCCGATTCCTGCTTCGAGATCGGCAGGCACTGGGGCTGCGCCGTCGTGACCGCGCTGGCCCGCCTGGATGGCTGGCCG
Organism: Cupriavidus sp. WGlv3; assembly: GCF_023952475.1. GTDB lineage: Bacteria > Pseudomonadota > Gammaproteobacteria > Burkholderiales > Burkholderiaceae > Cupriavidus > Cupriavidus phytorum. Next base: position 40,414 of record NZ_JALHRX010000002.1, on the reverse strand, counting down.
GTGGCGGTGATCGCCAGCGACCCGTCCTTCCATGGCGGCAGCTGGGACAGCGACAGCGCCGAGAAATTCACGCGCTTCGTCGACCTGGCCCAGGCCTTCCATCTGCCGGTGGTCAATCTGGTCGATACGGCCGGGTTCCAGGTCGGCCTGGACGCCGAGAAGGCAGGGATCATGCGTTACGGCGTGCGCGCGCTGTCGGCGCTCTACCAGGCCACGGTGCCGTGGTGCTCGGTGATCCTGCGCCGCGCCTATGGCGTGTCGGCGGCCGGCCACCAGCACATGGGGCGCTTCAATTTCCGCTACGCCTGGCCATCCGCGAACTGGGGCGCATTGCCGCTCGAAGGCGGCCTCGACGTCGCCTACAAGGCCGAGATCGAAGGCGCCGACGATCCGGTGCAGAAGCGCGCCGAGATCGAGCTGCGCGTGCGCAGCCTGACGTCGCCGTTCCGCAGCGCGGAAGCCTTCGTCATCGAGGACATCATCGACCCGCGCGACACCCGCACGCTGCTGTGCGAGTTCGCCAACCTGGCCGCGCCTCTGCGCGAGGCCGGGATCAGCCGGTTTGGCATCCGGCCTTGAGCGGCCAGGCACCCACAGTACAGACATCGAAGACAAACAAGGAGACTGCATTGAAGAAGCTGTTGATCGCCAATCGAGGAGAGATCGCGCTGCGTGTGCTGCGCGCCGCACGCGATCTCGAGATCGGGACCGTCTCGGTCTATTCGCAAGACGACCAGGGCGCGCTGCACCGGATCCTGGCCGACGAGGCGGTTGCCCTCGACGGCGCCGGGCCGGCTGCGTACCTCGACATGGCAGGCATCATCGCCGCGGCGCAGGCATCCGGCTGCGATGCGATCCATCCGGGCTATGGCTTCCTCAGCGAACGGGCCGACTTTGCCCAGGCCTGCCACGACGCCGGCATCCGCTTTATCGGCCCCACCGTCGAGCAGCTCGCGCTGTTCGGCGACAAGGGGCGAGCGCTTGAACTGGCGGCCGACTGCGACGTGCGCGTCATGCCGGCCACGCGCGGCGCGGCGTCGCTCGAGGAAATCACCGGCTTCTTCGACCAGCAAGGCGGCGCGGGCGTGGTGATCAAGGCGGTCGGCGGCGGCGGCGGGCGCGGCATGCGCGTGGTGCGCCGGCGCGAAGAACTGGCCGAAGCCTATGCGCGCTGCCGCTCCGAGGCGGGTTCGGCGTTTGGCATCGATGCCGTCTACGCCGAGCGGCTGGTTGCGCGCGCGCGCCATATCGAAGTGCAGATCGCCGGCGACGGCTCACAGGTGATTGCTCTCGGCGAACGCGACTGCACCCTGCAGCGCCGTTTCCAGAAGCTGGTGGAGATCGCCCCCAGCCCGGTGCTGAAGCCGCAGCTGCGCGAGCAGATCATCAAGGCGGCGCTCAGGCTGGCGCGCCGCGTCAACTACCAGAGCCTGGGCACCTTCGAGTTCCTGGTCGAGGAAACCGAGTCCGGCGAGCAGAAGGACTTTGTCTTTATCGAGGCCAACCCGCGCCTGCAGGTCGAGCACACCATCACCGAGCAGGTCACCGGCGTCGATCTGGTCGCGCTGCAGATCGGGATCGCCGCGGGACAGACGCTCGCCGATCTCGGCCTGGATCCCGCTGCGCCGCCGCAAGCCCGGGGCTATGCCATCCAGGTGCGCATCAACGCGGAGATGACCGATGCCCAAGGCCTGGCGCGTCCCGCACACGGGCGGCTGGAGCGCTTCGACCCGCCTTCTGGCCCGGACGTCCGCGTCGATTCGCATGGCTACACCGGTTATGAACCGTCGCCCCATTTCGACACCCTGCTGGCCAAGCTGATCGTCAGCAGCGCGGCGCCGAAGTTCGATGCGGCCGTGCGGCGCCTGCAGCGCAGCCTGGCGGAGTTCCGCATCGCCGGCGTGCCGACCAACCTCGACCTGCTGCGCGCGCTGGTGCAGCGCGACGATTTCCTCGCGCAGGATGTCCATACCCGGCACTTCGAGGCGATCGTGCCGGAGCTGACCGCATCGGCGGAGGCCATCGCGCAGGCCGGACGCGCGCAGGAAGCCCTGCTGGGCGGCGCGGCCCGCCCGTCGCAGGCGCTCGCGCCACGCCACGCCGATCCGGAAGAGGAAATCAGCGAGGGCCTGGTGGCTGTTCGTGCGCCGCTGACGGGCAGGGTGGTGGAGATTGGCGTGGCGCTGGACGAAGTCGTCAAGCCCGGCCAGACCGTCGCGGTGCTCGACGCCATGAAGATGGAGCACGCCATCGTCGCCGAATGCGGCGGGCGCGTGGTCGACCTGCGGCTCGAGCCGGGCGCGCTGGCGTCCGAACATCAGGTGCTGATCGTGCTGGAGCAGCTCGAGGCCGATGGCATCGCCGTGGCCGCCGCGCAGCAGGCCGATCCCGAGGCGATCCGCGCCGACCTGCAGCGCGTGCTGGACCGCCATGCCTACCTGGACGACGCCGCGCGCCCCGATGCCGTCGCCAGGCGCCGCTCGCGCGGGCAGCGCACCGCGCGCGAGAACGTTGCCGACCTGTGCGATCCGGATAGCTTCGTCGAGTACGGCGCGCTGGCGCTCGCCGCGCAGTCGTCGCGCCGCACGCAGCAGGATCTGATCGAGAACACCCCGGCCGATGGCCTGATCACCGGCATCGGCCATATCAACGGCGAACTGGTCGGCAAGGAGCGGGCACGCAGCGCGGTGATGGCCTACGATGCCACGGTGATGGCCGGCACGCAGGGCAAGCGCAACCACATCAAGACCGACCGCATCGTCGAGGTGGCGCTGCGCGACGAGCTGCCCCTGGTGCTGTTCGGCGAAGGCGGTGGCGGCCGGCCCGGGGACGTGGATTTTCCTTCGGTATCCGGGCTGTACCAGCCGTCGTTCGCCGCCTTTGCCGAGCTGAGCGGCAAGGTGCCGGTGGTGGGCATTGTCTCGGGGCGCTGCTTCGCCGGCAACGCGGCCTTCGTCGGCTGCTGCGACGTCATCATTGCCGACAAGTCGGCCAATATCGGCATGGCGGGACCGGCCATGATCGAAGGCGGCGGCCTCGGCATCTTCCGCCCGGAGGACGTCGGGCCCGCATCGGTGCAGGTTCCCAACGGTGTGGTCGATATCCTGGTCGACAACGAGGCCGAAGCCGTGCAGGCAGCGAAGCACTATCTGTCGATGTTCCAGGGCCGCGTGGCGCACTGGAGCGCGCCGCAGGCGCTGGCGCTGCGCCATGTCGTCCCCGAGAACCGGCTGCGCGTCTACGACACCCGCAAGGCCATCGAAGGCATCGCCGACACCGGCAGCGTGCTGATGCTGCGCAGCGGCTTCGGCGCGGGCATCCACACCGCGCTGGCCCGCGTGGAAGGGCAGCCCGTCGGCATCATGGCCAATAACCCCTATCACCTTGGCGGCGCCATCGATGCGGACGCCGCGGACAAGGCGTCGCGCTTCATGCAGCTGTGCGATGCGCACGGCCTGCCGCTCATTTCGCTGATCGACACCCCTGGGTTCATGGTGGGGCCGGAATGCGAGGCCCGGGCGCAGGTGCGGCACGTGTCGCGCATGTTCCTGACGGCGGCCAAGCTGCGGGTCGCGTTGCTGGCGGTCACGCTGCGCAAAGGCTATGGCCTTGGCGCGATGGCCATGGCGGGCGGCGGCTTCCGCTCGGCAAGCTTCACCGTGTCGTGGCCGACCGGAGAATTCGGGCCGATGGGTCTTGAGGGCGCGGTCAGACTGGGCTTCAAGAAGGAGCTGGAAGCGGTGCCGGATGGTCCCGAGCGCAAGGCGCTGTTCGACAGGCTGGTCGCCCAGTCCTACGAGCGCGGCCACGCGATCAACACCGCGGCCGCCGTCGAGATCGATGCGGTGATCGATCCCGCGCAGACACGGAAGTGGATCGCACAGGGCATCGCCTCGGCGGACTTGCGCGGCCGCCGGGAGCGCCGCGGATTTGTCGATGCGTGGTAAGCGCGTGCCTGACGAACCCCTACACAGAGCCAAGAGGTTTCCATGATCAAGCATGGGTTTGACCCGGCGCAGCTGGCGCTGGGCGGCTTGCGCGTGCTCGAGGTCGGCAGCGGCCCCGCGCTGGCGTACGCGGGCAAGCTGTTTTCCGACTTCGGCGCCGAAGTCATCAAGGTGGAGAGCCCGGCGGGCGACGCATGGCGGCGGATGCCGCCGCTGGTCAGCGCACCGGATGCCGGGCAGCCGGAAAGCGCGCTGTTTGCGTGGCTGAACACCAACAAGCGCAGCGTTACCGCCGACGACCGGAACGTAGAGGATGGCGCGTGGCTGGCGCAGCTGGCGCTGACGTGCGACGTGGTGCTGGACGCCCGCGCGCTGGCTGCAGGCCCCGGCATTCTCGGCACGCCGGTCTGGCAGCAGGCGGCCGATTCAACGCCACCGCACGAGCCGATCGAAGTCGCACTCACCTGGTTCGGCGAGAGCGGGCCGTACAGCGATTACGCCGGCGCCGAAGCCGTGTGCCGCGCGCTTGCCGGCGCCGTGCACGGCAGCGGCCCCGCGGATGGGCCGCCCCACATGCCGCACGACGTGCAATCGGCGATCGTGGTCGGTCTGAGCGCATTCTCGGCCGCCGTCGCGGCGCTGATCGGAAGCGGGCAGGGCAGCCGCCGCTATGTGCTGAGCGCTCACGAAGCGATCTTCGGCGTGGTCGAGATGGAAGCGGGCATGGTGCAGGACCAGCGCCATCCGCTGCAGCGCCTTGGCGTCAACCGGTTCTGCGGCACGCATCCGGCTGGGATCTACCAGACTGCCGAAGGGTGGATCGGCATCTTTACGCACACCCTGCCGCAGTGGAAGGGCCTGTGCGAGGCCATCGGCCGTCCGGATCTCGGCAGCGATCCACGCTACGCCAGCGGCCCGGAACGGATGGAGCGCGCGGACGAGATCGACGCGCTGCTGATGCCCGCCTTCCTGACGCGCTCGGCGCGGCAGTGGTTCGAGATCCTGGGCGACAAGAAGCATCCGGCCGTGATCGTGCCGACCATGGAGGCCCTGCTTGGCCAGGCCGTGCATCGGCAGCGCGGCGCCTTCGTGCCGGTCGGCGTGGGCGGCGCTTCGTTCGAGGGCCCGGTGGTGCCGCTGCGCCTCGATGCGGCGGGCCCGCTGCCCGGCGGCAAGGCGCCGGCAAAGGGCGAGCATGACCTGCACTACCGCAGCGCGGGACTGGATCATCGCCCGCGCCTGAGGTTGAAGCGCACGGCCGGCGAGCGCTTGCCGCTCCAGGGCATTCGCGTCGTCGACCTGACCATGGGCTGGGCGGGGCCGCTGGCGGCGCGGACGCTGGCCGACTTTGGCGCGGAGATCATCAAGGTCGAAAGCACAGGCTATCCCGACTGGTGGCGCGGCGCCAATTTCACCGAGGCGTTCTATCGGGACAGGTTGTACGAGAAGAACTCGAACTTCAACCTGATGAACCGCAACAAGCTCGGGATCACGCTGGACCTGACACGCCCCGAAGGCAAGCAGTTGCTGCTGCAGTTGGTCGAAGGTGCCGACGCGGTCATCGAGAATTATTCCGCCGAGGTCCTGCCAAAGCTCGGGCTGGACTACGAAGCACTGCGCGCCAGGAACGAACGGCTGGTGATGCTGTCGATGCCGGCCTTCGGGCTCGGCAACGCGTGGAGCAATACCCGTGCGTACGGCGGCACGCTCGAACAGGCCAGCGGGCTGCCGCTATATACGGGGCACCCCGATGGTCCGCCCGCCATGACGTCGTACGCCTATGGCGATCCGATCGGCGGCCTGAATGGCGGCGCGGCGATCCTGCTGGCGCTGTTTGCGCAGCAGGCGACTGGGCAGGGGCGGCACATCAACCTGTCGCAGGTGGAGGCCATGCTGCCGATGGCCGCACCGTTCCTGCTGGAGCAATCCGTCACCGGCGCCGTGTCGCCGCGGCAGGGCAATCGTCATCCGATGCATGCCCCGCATGGGTGCTTCCGTTGCGCCGGCGACGATGCGTGGATCGTGCTGACGGTGACCGATGCGGACTGGCCCGCGCTGTGCCGGGCAATCGGCCGGGCGGACCTCGCGGCCGATCCCGGCCTGGCGCAGGCCCCGGGACGGCGCGCCCAGGAAGGCAGGATCGAGCAGGCGATCAAGTCCTGGTGCGTGCGCCGCGACGCCGACGCGGCAATGCAGCAGCTGCAACAGGCCGGCATCGCCGCCGGCGTGGTGCGGCCGATGTCGCAGGTGCTGCAGGACCCGCACCTGCGCGCGCGCGGGTTCTGGCGCGAAGTCGAGCGCGCCCACATCGGCACCTACACATCCAGCACCGCATGGTTCAGGACCGGGCCGGACCCGGTGCCTATCCGCCATGTCGCGCCGACGCTGGGCGAACACACCGAAGCGGTGCTGCGCCGCGTGCTCGGGCTGAGCGCGGACCGGATCGCAAGCCTGGCACAACAGGGCATCACCGGCACCGTCGCGAAACCCAGGCAGCCAACGCCAATGCCATAAGCCCTGCAAGTATTCAGAAACACCATTAATACGATACGGAGACGACATGAACAAAGCGACATGGATCCAGCGCTGCCAGGCAGGCGCAAAAGCCGGCAAACTCACCATGGCGGCAGCCGCGCTTGGCATCCTGGCCACGACGATGGCCGCGCCGGCCGCGGCCCAGAACAACGGCTGGCCCAGCAAGCCGATCCGGATGATTGTTCCCTTTCCGGCGGGGTCGTTCACGGATACCGTGGCCCGGGTTCTTTCGGAGCGGCTGACCAAGTCCCTCGGCCAGCCTGTGGTGGTGGAAAACAAGGCGGGCGCGAACGGACTGATCGGCGTGGGCGAGGCCGCCAAGGCCGCGCCCGACGGTTATACCCTGCTGGTCACCAACTCCAGCAGCATCACCATCAACCCGCAGATCTACAAGAAGGGCACCTATTCGCCGAAGGACTTCACGCCGGTCACGCTGGTCCTCGAGGCGCCTTTCATCCTCGTCACCAATCCTGACTGGTCGCAGAAGAACGCGGTCGGTTCGGTGCCGGAACTCGTACGCTACGCGACGCAGCATCCCGGCAAGGTCAGCTATGGCTCGGCCGGGCCGGGCAATATCGCGCATCTCAGCTTTGCCATGCTGAACAACCGGACCAGGATCAAGACCACGCACATTCCGTACAAGTCCGCGGCCCAGGCGCAACTGGCCGTGATCAGCGGTGAGCTGGATACGGCCTTCGACACCTGGACGGCGCTGCCTCAGATAAAGGCGGGCAAGCTCAAGCCCCTTGCCGTTAGCGCGCCGAAGCGCATGGCGCAGTTGCCGGATGTGCCAACGCTGGAGGAGCTGGGCATCTCGCCCTTCGACGTGACTTTCTGGATCGGCATGCTGGTGCCGGCCGGCACGCCGCCGCAGATCGTGCAGAAGCTCCATTCGGTCGCGCAAGGGCTGCTCGAGGACAGCAAGGCGAAGACCGCGCTGGGCCAGCAGGGCGATGTGGTGATGATCGATCCGGCCAGTTTCGCCAAGCGCGTGGCAAGGGAAGAGGGCAATTGGACGGCGGTGATCCAGCGCGAAGCCATCACGCTCGATTGATCCGGCAGGCGGCGCGGCCGGAGCCGCGAATCCTGCGAGCAATGTGCACTTTGGTGGATGTTGCCGGATAGCGCCAGGTGGTCTTGCGGCAGACTTGCCTGGCGCTACCCCGTCCCGTGTGCACGCCGCGGGACGCCGCGCGCAACCTGTTCAGGTCGTTGCCACCACTTGCACCTCGACCAGGAAGCCGGGCGCAAAAAGCGTCTGGACCCCGACGACGGTACTCGTGGGCGGAACGGATCCCGGCGGCCGTTCCGATGCCAGCGCTGCCACCAGTTCCCCGGCGGTTTCAGGTGAATAGCCGACCAGGTAGATCACCTCGTTCACGATCTTTTCCCGCGAAGACCCTGCGGCCTGAAGCACGAGATCCAGGTTGGCATAGGCCCGGCGAAACTGCTCGAGCATCGTTCCGTCAACCAATGCACCGCTCTCGTCCCAGGAAAGCTGGCCTGAGGTATAGATCAAGCCTGCCGGCTCCACGACAAGCGCGTGGGAGATCACGCTCTCAAGTTGCGGAAGCCCCCGGGGACTAATCCTGCGTACGCTGTTTGCCATCAACTCAGCTCCTTTTGTGCGCTGTCGCCCTTGATGTTGACGACTTGAATCTGGGTAAACTCCAGCAGACCTTCGCCGCCAAGTTCTACGCCGAACCCGGACTGCTTTGCGCCCGCCTGCGGAATATGCGGGGCCAGATCAAGATGCTGGTTGATCCAGACGCTGCCGCATACCAGTCGTTCCGCCACATCGCGGGCCCGGCTCACGTCCGAGGACCACACCGACGCCCCGAGACCGTATTCGCTGGCATTCGCGCGCCGAATGGCGTCGTCGAGATCGGTATAACGAATTAGCGGAAGCGCCGGGCCAAACTGCTCCTCGTCGACCAGGCGGGCGCCTTCCTCGATGTCAGCGACGATGGTCGGACGGATGAAGTAGCCTGCGCAATCCTCGATCTGGCCGCCAGTAACAATCCGTCCCTTCGTAGCGGCGTCCGCCAGGATGTCCTTGACCTTTTCATACTGGGCACGATTCTGGAGTGGCCCCATGGTCGTCCGGCTGTCCAATCCGTCGCCAACCGTGACGCCTGTGGCAAGACTGACCAGCTCAGCGCAAAGTTCGTCGTAGATGGATGCGTGGATGTACAGACGTTTGATGGCAATGCACGCCTGACCTGCATTGAAGAAGGCGGCACGGAAGATGCCCTGCGCGATGTCTGCCGGAACGGCGTCATCGAGCACGATGGCCGGGTCGTTTCCGCCCAGCTCGAGGGTGACACGCTTCAGCGTTTTCGCCGCATTGGCCATCACCGAATACCCGGTCGCGGTGGACCCGGTAAACGACACCTTCGCGACATCCAGATGCGAGGTCAGAATGCTGCCCAGGTCGTTGCTGTCGGTTATCACATTGAGAACGCCGGCCGGAACGATGGAGGCAACCAGCCGGGCGAACATCAGTGTCGTCAGCGGGGTCGTCGCTGCGGGCTTGATCACGACAGTGTTGCCGGTCAGGAGCGCGCCAGGAACCTTGAAGGCCATCAGCAGCAAGGGGAAATTCCAAGGCACGATCACCGCGACCACACCCAGCGGACGTCGATGCAGTTCGACCTGGCGGACCCCACTGTGTTCGAGGGAAGTCGGCACCAGTTCGGCGTCGGCGACATGCCGAAAGAACGTGGCTGTGCCCCGGACTTCCATTATCGCATCGCCAATGGGTTTGCCCTGTTCCTGCGTGAGCAGGCATGCAAGCTGGCTGGCATTCGCATCGACGATGTCGGCAATGTCCCGTAGCACACGGCGCCGGTGCGTCAGATCGCTGCGCGACCACGTTTCCAGCGCTGCTTTTGCGCTGGCTATGGCTTGCTCAACCTGGTTGGCCGATGCGCGCGGCGCGACACCCAGTACCATGCCAGTGGCCGGATTCACTACGTCCATGGTGGCGGCGCCTTTGACCAGGACACCGCCAATAAGCATGCAGTCGGGCAAGACTGGTGAGCCGTCGTTGGCCTTGAGCGGTTGCGGCGAGTAAGCGTTCATCAGCGGACCTCCGCGGTGATCGATGCTGCCGAGACTGGCGCAAACGTTGCGCTGCCTATCTTGGCTAACTCGGCTTTTAGTGCCGCCGTCTCGTGGTCCTCGCTCGCCCAGGCCAGATATCCGTCAGGACGCACCAGCATGGCGGTGAGACCGGCCCAGGGGGCGGGCGCATCGGGCGCCAACGCAGTGAAATGCATGTCCACGCAAGCGCTGGCGTGGGGGCCAAGGTCATCGCCGCCGAGTGGGCTGGACCGCGCCGTATCGGCTCGCAGATCGAGCAGGACATAGCGCCCGTTATGAAGCTTCTGGAACATGCCTTCGCTGGAACGTTGGAACATCAGGTCTGGAACACGCTGTCCGACGAGAGCATGAGCCGGATCGGCGGACGGGTAGGCAACCGACAGACCAGTCAGCCGCTTGACCAGGCTTATCTCGAGCGCCGGATTCTCCAGGATCAGCTTCTGGAGCAATGAACGCAGATCCCTGCATTCATTGGTGAAGACACTCATCAGCAGCGTCTGCGCCTGAGTGTGCTCCAGCAGGTTCTGGCCGACCGGATGGCGTTCGGCGTGGTAGCTGTCGAGCAGTCCCGCCGGCGCCCAGCCGTTGATCGTTGCTGCGAGCTTCCATCCAAGGTTCATGGCGTCCTGGATACCGACGTTCAGGCCGACGCCGCCGGCTGGCATATGCTGGTGCGCAGCGTCGCCGGCCAGCAGGATGCGTCCCTTTCGGTAAGCTTCCGCCTGCCGGGCGGTATTGTTATAGCGCGACAGCCACGAAGGACTGTGCATGCCATAGTCAGTCCCCATGATCGCTACGGTTTTTGCCCGCAGTTCCTCGAGCGTGAACGCTCCGGGACGATCCGATCGGACGTCATCCGGAGAAATGCCGACCAGCCGATGACGCTCTCCCGGGAGCTTGACTACCGCAATCGCTCCGGCGGAGGTCCATTTGTTGATGGCAACGTCGTCGGGCGGGGCGTCCAGAATGACGTCACCCAGCCATCCGTAGACGGTGGCATCGGTACCGGGGAAGGGAATCCCGGCGCAGTTCCGTACCGTGCTGCGCACGCCATCGCAGCCGACGAGGTACTCAGCGTCCACGGAGTAGGGCCCGTTCGGGCCTTGCACCGCGACGGTGACGGTCGATTCGGTTTCCGTAAACGACTGGACTTGGTGCCCGCGCCGGATCTCGGCGCCGAGATCGCGTGCGCGCTGTTGCAGCAGCTCGGTCGTCCGCGCTTGAAGAATCGCCAAGGTAAAGGGATACGGCGACTCGAGCGGACGGAAGTTGAGCCGGTAATCCAGCAGCCCAAAATGTCCGGCAGGGATTGCAACGCCCTCGTCGAGAAACGCCTTTGCCACGCCGCGCGATGCGAAGGTCTCGATCGTGCGTGGGTGCACCGTCAAAGCCCGCGACTGAGGATCAATCGATTCGCTTTGTTCCAGCACTAGTGTCGCGATTCCGGCGAGTTGCAATTCTCCCGCCAGCCAGCACCCTACCGGACCAGCACCGGCAATGACGACTTGATATTTCATAAGCATTTTTTTCTCCCGAGGCATTGGTTCTTGGGGCGCAGGTCGTTGTCGGTGGCCATTTCCGACGTGTTTGGACATGACGGCTGTTCAGTAAGCATGGCCGGCCCATGGCGTTGGCATACTGGCGCGGAGCGCCCGGCGGGCGAACATTGCAAAGCTCGCCTGGACGATTTCCGGGCGCAGCAGAAAGTCATGGGATTCCCTTGCCAGGCCAGCGTCGAGTTCGGCAATCGAGCCGGTCGACTCAGCCATCAGTTGCAGCTGCGCGGCGTTCTCGATCAGCATCGACAGATAAGCCGACTCCTCGATGGACCCGGTGGCGCAGAGAAAACCGTGATGGGCAAGCAGCACGCTGCGGTTTTTTCCGAGCGCCGTGGCAATGATCTCGCCTTCGCTGTCGGCGATCGGCAGTCCGGGCCATTCAGCAAGAAAGCCGCAGTCATCGGCAAACGGCGTGGCATCCATGTGGGCCACGCGCAAGCGCGTCCCGGTCATGGACAGGGCCGATACGTAAGGCGGGTGTGTATGGATGATGCAATTGACGTCCGGACGCTCGCGGTATATCCAAAGGTGAAACCGGATCGCTGGATTGGCAGCGCCCTTGCCATCGATGACGTTGATCGATTCGTCGATGCGAATGATCTGGTCGGCGTCGATCTCGTCGAAACCCACCGCCAGTGGAGTTGTCAGGAACGTGCCCCCGGCGCTTCTCACCGTAATTTGCCCCGCGAGGGTGCGCGAGTGCCCTTCGAGCGCCAGCATGCGACATGCAAGCGCGATCTTCTCCTCTTCCGTCCAGCCGCCGAATCGAAGCCCGCCCGCCAACCGTTTGACCTGATCTTCCGTGAAGCGCTTCCGGTCCTCATGCGTCATCTGCTGCCTCCTTGGTTATTCCTGCCATCTCTCGCTCAGCGGCGCTCGTCTGCGCGGCTTGGCTCAGCGGGTTCGAAACCTAACACCGTTAGGTAATCGAGGTCGATGGTACACTAACAGTGTTAGATTGCAAACACCGATGTGAATGAAAGCTCCAAAGATTCAACGTGACCAGGTCATTCGAGCTGCCTTAGACCTTCTGGATCAGGAGGGCCTTGATGGATTGACGCTGCGCAAGCTGGCGCTGGCCCTCGACATACAGGCGCCCTCCCTCTATTGGCATTTCAGCGGGAAACAAGCACTGATTGATGCTATGGCGGACGCGCTCGTGATGAATGTTGTCCTGCCCCAGAGCGCGGATCAGCCGTGGGACAGCCGGCTCAGACAAACTGCCGCGGCGCTGCGGCAGGCGCTACTGAAGCACCGTGATGGTGCCCGTGTCTTTGCGGGGACTTATGTCGTGTCGGACAACGTGCTGCGCATCAACGAGTCGATGCTGGAAGCATTCGCGCTGGCCGGCGTCGATCTGTCCCGTGCTTCGACGTATTCCTTCAGCGTGCTCTATTACATCCTGGGTTTTGTGATGGAAGAACAGGCACTCGGACCCCACGGCGAGTTCGATGTCGCTTCACGCAAGTCTGCCTTCGAGGAACTGGCGAAACGCAGCTATCCGAGGAATTTTGCTGCGCGCGAGGCGATCTTTTCTACCGATTTCGACGCACGCTTCAGAACGGGGCTGGAACTGATCATCTCTGGCGTCAAGCAACAGGCGAGCGAGACCGAGAGTAAAGCCGCGCCATCCCTGACTGCAGGAGAGGGCGGCGCCAGTTCGGCAAAAAGACGCTCTGCGCGACGCGGATAACCGAAGCCTGGCCGGGACAGGATGACGGGGATCCGGGCGGCGCCGGACATGGTCGCGCTAGCTGGCCGAGAAGGCCGTAGAATGGCGGACTGCTCCTGTCAGGCATCGAGGTGACTAATGGACATTACTCCTCCCGTTACGCTGGAAGAATGGAATGCGGCCGGGGCCGACTATCTGCCTGGCCTGCTTGGCATGTGCTTTGTCAAAGTCGAGCCAGATGAGGTGGTGGCGACGCTTGAAGTGCGTCGAGCCCTGGAAGCCTGGAATGGCTACTTGCATGCGGGAACGGTGGTCTCGCTCGCGGATACGTGCTGCGGCTACGGAACCGTGCGAAGCTTGCCATCAGGGGCCAGTGGGTTCACCACCGTGGAACTCAAGAGCAACATGCTTGGAACGGCGCGCGATGGCATCGTGGTTTGCACCGCGCGACCCATCCACAAAGGACGCACCACCCAGGTCTGGGATGCCGAGGTCCGTCGCGGGGGCGACAATGCCCTGATCGCCAGTTTTCGCAACACGCAATTGATCCTTTGGCCCAGAAGCTAATGCCGCATGCCGCCGGCAAGAGCCTGCCATACCAGCCGATGCGCTCGAGGCAGAGGTTCCGGTAGCCGGTCGCGGCGAGGCCGTGCGCGTCATCCATGCCATGCCCGACGGCGGCACCCTGACGCTGACCATGCGCGACTGGAAAGCAGATGGGGCCGGGTACCGACTTCAGGCGAAGCTCCGGGCGAAGGACGAAACGAGCGTGAGCGGGGGATGGGCTCGAGCCTGTGTTAAGGCGGCCTGAAATCAATGGTGGAACCATGCGGCGTCGCGGCCAGCGGGCGATTACCGAGAGCCGTCAGTGGTTCGTCCAGCTACATACCATGTCCGTAGCTCGCCGATTCCCTTCGCGTTGATGGTTCCGCGCGCTTCCAGCAGGAAGGATTCCCCCAGCTGTTCCTTGGTGGATTCCGATATCTGAACACGGCCGGCAATACCGTGGGACTCCATCCGGCTGGCAATATTGACGGTTTCGCCCCACAAGTCATAGATGAATTTTCGTCGGCCGATCACGCCGGCAACGACCGCGCCGCTGTGGATACCGACCCGCAGTTGCAAGCTGAAGCCGCTTTGCTGGTTAAACCGGGTCAGGAAATCCAGCATGTCCAGTGCCATGTGAGCGGCCCGGGCCGCGTGGTCGTCAGCAGGGACGGGAAGGCCGGCCGCTGCCATATAGGCGTCGCCGATCGTTTTGATCTTCTCCAGCCCGCGGTTCTCCGCGATATCGTCAAACTCAGCGAAGATCTCGTTTAGTACGGCTACCAGGCCTTCGGGGCTCATGGCAGGAGAGAAGCAGGTGAACTGGACGAGGTCGGCAAACAGCACCGACACTTCCTCGAACCTGTCGGCAATGATTTCGGGCGGACCGGGGGCGATGAGATCGAATCGCAGCTTCAACCGTTCGGCAACGGGCGCCGGCAGTACATTAAGGAGCAGCCGTTCGGTGACCTGTTGCTCGCGAACAAGTTTTTCGTAGAGCTGCCTGAGTTCATCGCTTTGGTGAACGATCGTTTCCCTGCTCGCTTCCAGTTCACATACCTTGCGCTCGAGTTCCTCGCCGTACCGCAGGGACTCACAGTGGAGCAGGCGCACTTCCAACATGTTCCTTACCCGCATCAGCACCTCGCCGAGGTCGAACGGCTTGCTCACGAAATCTCTCGCTCCGGCCCGAAGTGCTCGCAGCTTGTGATCGGGCTGGGCGGTGATGACGATCACCGGCAGGTAGCTTTCCGGCTGTACGGCCTGGAGGTGCGCCATGACTTCGAAGCCATCCATGCCCGGCATCTGAAGATCCAGCACAATCAGGTCATAGTGATTCCTGCGGTGAAGCTCGCCGACCGTGCGTGGATCGGTGGTTGCCTCGACACGGGTGTAGCCGGCCCCATGCAACATGGCCTCGAGCAGCAGGACGTTGGCCTCGAGATCGTCAACGACGAGGATTCTTGCAGCGAGGATATCCGCCGTGTCGATCATGGCAAGCTGGTTCGCGGCGGTTCCAGCGCTGCGTTCAGTGCGTCCATGAACTCCTGAATCCTGATCGGCTTGGTCAGGTATCGAAAGAATCCTGCCTTCACGCCACGCTCGATGTCGCGCGGCATCGCGTTGGCACTGAGGGCGATGACCGGGATATGCCGCGTCACTGGGTCGTGGCGCAGGCGCTCCAGTGCGTCGATGCCGTTGATGTCGGGCAAATGGATGTCCATCACGATCACCTCGGGCAGGGCAGTGCGCGCAAGTTCGACGCCGAGCGTCCCCGTGGCCGCGGACAACAAACGCACATCTGCCCGGCGCGCGACAAGTTGCTCGAGGAGCTTGAGGTTCGCCGGATTGTCTTCCACATACAGCAAGGTATGCACCGTGCTCGAGGATTCGACACGCGCCCGGACGGGCGCGGCGGTGTCCGTGCTTTCGCCAGAGATTGCCGGAGGGGCGGCGGCAGGCAGTTCGACCCGAAACACGCTGCCCACGCCGGGCGTGCTTTCAACGTCGATGGTCCCACCCATCAGCTCGGCCAGTCGCCTGGCTACCACGAGCCCGATGCCGGTGCCCTCCACGGGGCCCGCCTCATGTCCGAGGCGGTTGAACGGCTGGAATAGCTGGGCGAGCCGTTCCGGTGTCAACCCCGTGCCGGTGTCGCGCACGCTGACGCATACGCGATGTCCCGTCGTCGTCACCTGCACATCGACCGAGCCCCGGTCCCGGTTGTACTTGATGGCATTGGAAAGCAGGTTTAGAAGGATCTGCTTCAGGCGGGTCCGGTCGGCACGGACGAAGCAGGGTGGCGTGGCCGCGGGAAACCGCATGCGGACCGCGCGTTTCACTGCTTGCTGCTCAAGCATTGCCTGGCACTCGTGCAAGGTGTCGATGACCGAAACCGGCTCGGGGGACAGCGACGCCTGGCCGGCTTCTATTCTGGCCAAGTCAAGCACTTCGTTGATGAGCTCCAGCAAATGCCAGCCCGCTTTCAGGATCTGGTCGATGCTGGCCTGCTGCGACGCAGTCGGAGGCGGAGACTCGGAGGCCATCACCTGCGCGAAGCCAAGGATGGCGTTCAGCGGATTGCGCAACTCATGGCTCATGTTCGACAGGAATTCCGTCTTGGCATGGTTGGCGCTTTCAGCGGACGCCTGGGCTTGCTTCAGCGCTTCGATATCGGTGCTGGATGCGAGCCATTTCACGATCTTGCCGTCGGCATCCTTCAATGGCGACCCGCGTTCGAGGTGCCACCGGTAGGCGCCATCGGATGCCCGTTTCAGGCGATATTCGATCTCGTATTCGCGGCCCTGCGCCACCGCGTCTGCCCAGCGGCCGAGATTGTGCGCGATGTCCTCGGGGTGGACGGCCGATTTCCAGGCGCCGGACCGGGTCTGGTCGAGGCCAAGGCCGGTATAGCTGGTCCACCGCCGGTTGCAGTAATCGATCTGACCATCCGCATCGGCGGTCATGATCATGTGAGGAATGCCATCGGCGAGCAGCCTGAAGTGCGGCTCGAACTGCCTGAAGTCGAGGGCGGAAAGGCGATCCTTTCCCGCTCCGCCGTGAGTCTGCCTGCGCATGATCTACCCCCGCAGTCCGCGGGCTGGCGCCTGGCATGCAAGCGGCGAGGCAGGCCGGCCGGAATCCGCGTCTCAGGGAAAGAATACGCCCAGCCACTGCCGGTGCAAACCGGCCGGCGCGGTGACGTGGCTGGTCAACTCATAAGTCGATAGTGCACCACTCCAGGCAGCTCAACCGAGGCTGGATGCACTACATCCTGGCGAGATAGCGGGCCACGGCCGGGATGTCTTCGTTCGACAAGGTGGCGGCAATGCCGTCCATCGCGCCGGTCGCGTCATGGCGCTTGCCGCTCTTGTACGCCGCAAGTTGGTGCGCGAGGTAATGCTCCCCCTGGCCGGCGAGACGCGGTGCCAGCTCCTTGCCCGTCAGTGCTTCCCCATGGCAGGCCTGGCAGCTGCGCGCCTGGACCACGGCCTTGCCGCGCGCCTCGAGCGCGGCGCTCTCCATCGCGTCCGTGCTGTCGGCCGATGCCTGCCTTGCGTAGTAGGCTGCCAGTGACCGGATCTGCTCGTCGGTCAGGCTCCTGGCAAGTGGCCCCATGGTCGGGTTGTCGCGCTGCCCGCTGGCGAACGCGCGCAGCTGCGCCTCGAGATAAGCTGCCGGCTGCCCGGCCAGGGCCGGGTACTCCGCGTTCCGGGATTGCCCTTGCGGACCATGGCAGGCGAAGCAGGTCTCCGCAAATTGCGGCCAGGGGCCGCCATCGGCCTGGCTTGCCCGGGCCTGATTGTCCAGTGCCGAGCCGAACCGGTGGTAGTCCACCAGTTCGGGAACGAGGAATGCGGCCGCCGCCGCCACTACCGCGGCCGTCGCGAGCATCATGCGCTTCATCTTCATTTATGCCTCCGGGACGGGAGAGGGCAGCGGCGCTTGCAGCGCGCCGAGTGCCTGCAGGGCGGCACGGTGTCCCGAGCGCACGGCGCCGTCCATGGCGCCGGCCCAGATGTCGGCCGTCTCGGTCCCCGACCAGATCAGCCGGCCCAGCGGTGGATGCAGGTGTTGGCCGAGTTTCGTCCAGAAGCCGGCGGGCATCGGGTTGATGCAGCTCATCGACCAGGGGTCGACCTTGCCCCAGTCAAGGTCGTGGTATTGCGTGGGCTTCAGCGCCTGGTCTCCGAAAGCCCTGGCATAGATGGCGGACAGGATGGGCTCGGCGGCGTTCGGGTCGGCCGGCAGGTAGCCAGGTTTGACGAAGGCGCTGAGCACGCCGACCGAGCCGTCCGGCGGCGAGTTGTCGACCGACCAGATCAGCGGGCCGTCGAGCGGCACCACCTGACCGTTGAAGCCTTTCTCGCGCCAAAACGGCTGTGGGTAGACATGTGCGGCCTTGCGCATCGGCGCATGTGCAGGCCAGGCGCGGTGCAACTGTGCCCGGCCGGGAGGCAGGGGGGGATCGAACACGATCTGCTGGCACAGCGCCGGGTTCAGCGCGGCAATCACGTGACGCGCCCGCACCACGCCCCCGTCGGTATGCAGTTCGACGATCTCGCGGTCCCAGCCGACGATCTTGCGCACCGGGCAGGACAGCCGGACCTTGTCGCCGAGGTCTTGCGCCATCCGGACGCTGAGAATCTGCGAGCCGCCGACGAAGCGCGTCTCCTGCGCGCCGTCCTTGATCTTCTCGAGCGTGTCGTAGTCACTGTTCGCGCTGTTGATCACCGACAGGTAGTGCAACAGCCCGAGTTGTGCGGGAGGCGCGCCGAGCGACAGGGTCGCGGCCATGCTGAAGGAGAATTTCTCCTCGTTGCTCAGGCCTTGCTGCGCCAGCCAGTCCCCCAGCGTCAGCTTGTCGTATTCCGCTGCTTTCGACGCCTTCCATGGCGCGCCGCTGGGCACGCCGCGCGCCATCTCGCTGAGCCTGGCGGCCACCTGTCCCTGGGCACCGATGCCCCCATGCAGGTCCTGGGTTACGCGGATGTTGTCGGCGAGGAATACGGTCTTGCCGGCGTAATAGGTGCCGAAGGTCTCGACGCCGAGCTCGCGCGCCAGGTCGGCAATGGCGGTCTGGCCGGGGCCGATCCACTGGCCGCCCGCTTCGGAGACCACGCTGTTGCCTAGGTCGTGGTTATAGGTGCGGCCACCGACGCGGTTGCGCGCCTCCAGCACCACGAAGGACTGGCAGCCGGCGCGCTGCAGGTCGCGCGCGGCGGTCAGTCCGGCCAGGCCGGCGCCGAGGATGGCCACGTCCAGCACGTCGCGCTGTGCGCGTGCAGCGCCCGCGCGCAGTGGTGCGGCGCTGGCGGCATGCGGTGCGGCTACCGCCAGCGATGCGGCCGCCGCCGCTGCCGCAATGCCGAGCAGCCGGCGTCGCGTGTGTGAGTCCGGCCCGGAGCCGGGCGCCCTGTTCTGTATCGCCTCGACCTGTGCCGCGCCATCCCGGCGCCTTGTGTGCTCGCTCATTGTTCGGTGAAAGCCAAAAGTAGTATGTGAGTGTAAATATAGGACGAAAAGACAAACAAGTCAAAAGACCGCGGTGTAGATGGTTTCGGCATCGCTT
This sequence comes from Cupriavidus sp. WGlv3, assembly GCF_023952475.1. Taxonomy (GTDB): domain Bacteria; phylum Pseudomonadota; class Gammaproteobacteria; order Burkholderiales; family Burkholderiaceae; genus Cupriavidus; species Cupriavidus phytorum. The sequence goes on along the minus strand of NZ_JALHRX010000002.1, from coordinate 21,478 downwards.
CGCGCCATGAATGACGAGTCAGGGAAGGGAATACCCTGTCTTTTCTCTTCTTTCGATATTTGTCATAGTGACCTAACTTTGGTGTGTTGGCCTATTAACGAATCGGCCTCGGAACGACAGGAGTTCACCCATGGATCAATCCAAGCGCAAGGCTTTCGCGGAGGACGGGGCCGTCCTTATCGAAGGCTGTCTCAATGCGGAACAGCTGGCGCTGTGCCGGCAGGCGTTCGACTGGGGCATCGAGAACCCCGGTCCTAATGCGCACAGCCTGTTCGACGGCTCGGTGCAGAAGTCGCATGTCGACAACGCAAATCCCTTTGCCAAGGGCAGGCTGGATGAACTGGCCGCCGCACTGCCCTTTGGCAGGTTGTTTGCCGACCTGTGGGGCTCCGAGCACGTCTGGTATTTCGCCGAGGAACTGTTCCTGAAGGCCGGCGGCAACGCAGGGCGCTCGCCCTGGCATCAGGACACTTCCTATCTCCCCTGGGCCGGCAAGCACTTCGCCAACGCCTGGATCAGTTTCGAAGCGGTACCCAAACGCAACGCGCTGGAGATCGTCCGCGGCTCGCATCTCGGCACGCGCCACGACGGCAGCACCTTCCAGAACCCTGACGATCCCACCGAACCCTTGCACGGTGGTGACGCCTGGCCGCGGCTGCCGAATATCGAGGTCGAGCGCCGTGCCAATCCCGATGCGTACGACATCGTCTCCTGGGCGACCCGGCCCGGCGACGTGCTGCTGCTGCATCCCGGCGTGCTGCACGGGGGCGGCGCCGTCGACGCCGACTTCCCGGATCGCCACACGCTGGTGATGCGCTTCTTTGGCGACGATGCGGTTTTCAGTCCGCTGCCCGAGCACAGCGATGCGGGCTTCACGCCGGCGGGCGTCCTGTTTGTTGAAGAACTGGCATCGCTGAAGGCAGGCGATCCGTTCCGAGCTTCCTGTTTCCGGCAAATCATCTAAGCCAAGGCCCTCCCTGACATGACGACTCCCACCATGAACCGACAGTCCATCATTCCGCCCGGCACCGAGGCGCTGTACAACGCCCTCCATTTTTCACCCGCGACCCGGGTTGGCGACACCGTCTGGGTCTCCGGGCAGGTCGGCGTCGACGCCACCATGACCCCGGCCGCAGGGATGGAGGCACAGGCACGGATCGCCTTCGAATCGCTGAAAGCGGTGCTGTCGGCCGCCGGCGCGAGCCTGGCCGACGTGGTCGAGCTGACGACCTACCACACCAGCTTTCGCAGCGAGCTAGCCGAGTTCACCAGGGTGAAGGACGAGTACATCCCCAACCGCTATCCGTCCTGGACTGCGGTCGGCGTGACCGAGCTGGCGCTGCCCGGGCTTTGCATCGAGATCCAGGCGGTTGCGGTGGTGGGCTGCGGCGCAGCCTGAGCCGGTCCCGGCGGGCAGCACCCTGCCGTTTTTTTGCGCCCTATGTTTGTCACAGTGTCCTATGTTAGGCACTCTGTTTAAAAAATAAGAAGCCGGGACAGTAACCGGTTGAACCTGGTGGTAGGAGACACAGATGAAATACACGACGTGGTTGATCAGCGCGACCGTTGCGCTCGGTGGCGCAGCTTACGCCGCCGCTCCCGAGCAGGACATGGCCCGGCTCGGCAAGGACCTCACCCCGGTGGGTGCCGAGCGCGCCGGCAACAAGGACGGGTCGATTCCGGAATGGACCGGCGGCGACATGAAGGCGCCCGGAGGCTGGAAGCCCGGCACGCCGCGCCCCGACCCCTATGCGAACGACAAGCGCCTGCTGTCGATCGACGCTGCCAACGTTGACCGCTACAAGGACAAGCTCGCACCCGGGCAGGTCGAGATGGTCAAGACCATCCCGGGCTACCGCATGGACGTCTATACGACGCGCCGTTCCTGCGGCTTCCCGGACTTCTACTACGAGCGCACGAAGAAGAATGCGGCGAGCGCCAGGCTTGCCGACAACGGCCAGAACCTGGCCGAGGCACTCGGCGCCGGCGTGCCGTTCCCGATCCCGCAGAGCGGCGTCGAAGCGATGTGGAACCACAAGCTGCACTGGAAGGGCGAGGGTTTCCAGATGAGCTACGCCGGCTATATCCCGCCCAAAGGCGGCGACAGCATCGGCGAGCCGCTCGGCCAGGAGGAATGGCAGACGTCGCCGATGTGGTCGCCGTCGAACAAGGGCGTCGCCGACGCGCGCGGCATCGAAAGCCTGTACCTCAACACCTTCACCAGCCCGCCGTCGATCGCCGGCGATGCCACGCTCACGCAGTACAAGTTCGCCGAGGCCAACGACGTCTGGCTGTACTTCGCCAGCCAGCGCCGTGTACGCCGGGCGCCGACGTACCAGTACGACGCGCCGCAGCTCAATACGGAGAACTTGCTGACGGTCGACCAGTACATGCAGTTCAACGGCCCGCTAGACCGCTACGACTGGAAGCTGGTCGGCAAGAAGGAGATGTACGTCCCGTACAACACCTATCGCCTCAACTCTTCCGCGAACAGGGTAGAGGATGTCGTCAAGCCAAAGTTCCTCAGCCGCGACCACACGCGCTACGAGCTGCACCGCATGTGGGTGGTGGAGGCCACGCTCAAGTCCGGCATGCGCCATACCTTCCCCAAGCGCGTGTTCTATCTCGACGAGGACACCTGGACCATCCTGGTGGAAGACATGTACGACGCGCAGGGCAAGGTCTGGCGCACGACCGAGATGGGCCCGTACATGGCCTGGGAAATCCCGGCCTGCGTGTGGGCGGCCAACACCAGCTATGACCACCAGACCCGGCGCGCGGTGCTCGACCGCGTGGTCGCGGGCCGCAAGGAGCCGGACTGGCTGGCCACACGCGAAGGACGCCTGAAGGAGAAGACCTTCGAGCCGGACGGCCTGCGCCGATTCACCACGCGCTAAGCGATCACACGGGTACGGAGAGGCCATCATGAAACTGCGTGATCACGCGGGACCGGTCGCCGGGGCGATCGGCAGGGCGAGTGCGAATGCATGTGCAAGCGCAAGGAAACTGGACCGGAAGCTGGTCTGCACCGCGATCGTCGGCGTGCTGGCTGGGGCCAATGCAGGAGCGGCCCGCGCCGCGCAATGGACGCTCGACAACGGCTGGCAGGTGGCCTTCGACTCGACGGTGTCGTTCGGCGTCGCGGTGCGCACGTCGAAAACGAACTGCAGCTTCGTCGGCAATGACAACGGCGGTTGCGTCGGCGACGCCCCGACGCCGCTGCAGCAGAGCAACCCGGCCGTGTTCTCGTCGAGCCTGGACGTGCTGCGCGTGAACCAGGACGACGGCAACCTGAACTACAAGCGCTGGCAGCCGGTGTCCGCCAATGCACAGTGGACCAGCGACCTGTACGTCAAGGCGTCCGACGGCTGGAGCGGGCTGCTGCGCGGCGTGGTCAACTACGACTTCGCGGTCGACCACACCCGGCGCAGCGACCTCGACCCGTCGGCGCGCAACTTTGCCACCAGCAACCCGCGCCTGCTCGACGCCTACGTGACCAAGGAGTTCGAGGTCGGCGACCAGCAGGCGCGCGTGCGCGTCGGCAACCAGGTGCTGAGCTGGGGTGAAAACCTCTACATCCCGGGCGGCGTGAACTCGATCAACCCGATCTACCTGCCGTCGGCGCACCAGCCCGGCACGCCGCTAAAGAACCTGTTCATCCCGTCGCCGATGGTCTCGGCCAGTTCGTCGCTGGGTCCGGACCTGGGCATCGAAGCCTTCTACCAGTGGAAGTGGAACAGCTTTGTGTTCGATGCGCCCGGGACGTTCTTTTCGACCAGCGACTTCGTGGGCAGTGGTGGGCGCGGCCTCTATATCCCGACCTCGACGGTCAATGCGGCGCTGGGCGCCGCAGGCTTGCCGCCGTTTCCGCGCGCCACCATCGGCGACAACGGCACCCGGATCGTTGGCATCAATCCCGCGACCGGGTTGCCTTACAACCGCCGCCTGAGCGCTGGCGAGCTGGCTGACCCTGGCGCCAACCCGGTGGGGCCGCTGCTTGGCGCCGGCACGTTCATCCCGCGCGGCCCGGACAACAAGCCGACCAATGCCGGGCAGGGCGGGCTAGCGTTGCGCTACAAGTTCCCCGATAGCGGCAACGAGCTCGGCTTCTACTACCAGCACTACAGCGACAAGGTGCCGTTCGTCAGCTACCAGGTGGGCACCACCACGGCCAACCCCTTCGGCTGGCAGGCGTCGCTCGACTACGGCAAGAACCGCGACCTGTTCGGCCTGTCGTACAACTTCCAGGCGGGCGAGTGGGTGATCGGCACGGAGCTTTCCTATCGGCCGCGCGATGGCGTCGCGATCGACCCCACCACGGTGATCGATCCGGGCAACCCGTACTACTGCAATGCGCTGGCCGATTTCACCGTGAAGCCGGTCGGCAGCAGCTGCAAGGGCTGGGTCGACACGCAGCACTACCAGCTGCACCTGACTGGCATCCACATCATGTCGCCATCGGGATCGTTCGGCTGGCTGCTGCGCGCGCTGGGCGCCAGCGAGGGCACGCTCACCGCCGAGGGTGCGCTGGCGTACTACCCGAAGCTGAAGCTCAACGCCGGCATCCCATATGCGGTCACCGCCGACTACAAGCTGCCGACGAAGCTTTCGGCGGGCATGGTGCTGGCGGCGTCGGTGACCTATCCCAACATCTTCGGCACGCGCGCGTCGCTGTCGCCGGATATCGCCGTGATGCAGGGCATCGGCGGCTATTCGGCAACGGCACTGCCGGGCTTCATCCAGGGCGCGGGCGCAGCGGTGATTGGAGCGACCATCGACTTCAAGACCAAGCCGGAAACGAAGATGCGCCTGGACTACACCCACAACTGGGGCGGTAGCGGCAGCAACCTGCTGCGCGACCGCGACTTCTTTTCCCTCAGCATGACCACCGCATTCTGATGCTCGCACGCCTGTTAACCCGTCTAGAAGCTGCCCTGTTCGGGTATCGCCTTCCCTTCCTGCTGCTGCTCGCGGGCTTCACGGCCGTCATGGGCGTGCTGGGGGCGAAGCTCGAACTCGAGGCCGGCTTCGAAAAGCAACTGCCGCAGGGCCATGAGTACATCAAGACCTTCGAACAGTACCGCCACCAGCTGTTCGGCGCCAACCGGCTGACCATCGCCGTCCATGCCAGCGACGGCGACATCTGGAACGCGCAGGCGCTGACCCAGGTGCTCAAGGTCACCGAAGCCGTCACCTACCTGCCCGGCGTGGACCGGGCGAGCGTGACCTCGCTGTGGACGCCGAACGTCTTCTTCACCGAGATCACCGAAGACGGCTTCCGCGCCGAGGCGCTGACCGGCGGCGACGTCGTGCCGGAGAAGCTGTCGGCCGAGGTAATCGGGATGGTCCGCCAGCGTACTACCGCTGGCGGCCATATCGGCACGCTGGTCGCGCGCGACCAGACCAGCGCGCTGGTCACCGCCGAGCTTGGTGATGTCGACCCGGCCACGGGCAGGAAGCTCGACTATGTCCAGTTCAACCGGTTGTTGGAGGAGAAGATCCGGCGCCCGTTCGAGAATGACAAGGTCGAGATCCAGATCATCGGGTTTGCCAAGCAGACCGGCGACATTGCCGACCGCGCGGCGGACGTGGCGCGCTTCTTCGCCATCGCCTTCCTGCTCACCGGGCTCGCCGTGTACTGGTACTGCCGCTCGATCCGCCTGACGCTGCTGCCGCTCGCATGCTCGCTGGTGTCGCTGGTGTGGCAGTTCGGCACGCTGCGCCTGCTCGGTTACGGGCTCGACCCGCTGGCGATCCTGGTGCCATTCCTGGTGTTCGCGATCGGCGTCTCGCACGGTATCCAGCAGATCAACTTCATCGTGCGTGAAGTTGCGCAAGGAACCGATTCTGCCATGGCCGCGCGGCGCAGCTTCACGGGCCTGCTGATTCCCGGCTCGCTTGCGCTCATCACCGCATTGGTCAGCTTCGTCACGCTGCTGCTGATCCCGATCCCGATGATCCGCGAGCTGGCGCTTACCGCGGCGATCGGGGTTGGCTACAAGATCGTCACCAACCTGATGATGCTGCCGGTGGCCGCGTCGTACTTCCGCTTTTCGCCGGAGTTCGCGCGTCGGTCCCTGGCGCGGCGCGAACGCCATAACGTGTGGCTCGAGGCTATCGCCCGCATCGCGCAGCCGCGCAACGCCGCGATGGTGACGCTTGCCGGCGCGGTGGTCTTCGGCCTGGCGGTATGGCAGAGCCAGGGACGCCACGTCGGCAGCCTGCAGGCTGGCGCGCCGGAACTGAGCGTGGACTCGCGCTACAACCTCGACGTGGCGGCGATCGTCGACCGCTTCGACGTGGGCCTGGACTGGCTGACCGTCGTGTTCGAGGCAACGCCGGAGCACAAGGGCGAAGTCTGCTCGCGCGCCGACGAGCTGCTGTTCATCGACGATTTTGCCTGGCGCATGGGCAGCGTGCCTGGTGTCGTGTCGACCGACTCGCTGGCCGCGCAGCTCAAGCTCTACAACATCGGCATGAACGAAGGCAGCCCCAAGATGGCGACCGTGACGCGCGACCCGCGCGGCCTCGGCTCGCAGTTCCAGGGCGTGAACAACCGCATCGCAGGCCTGTCGTCGATCGACTGCCGCGTGCAGGGCGTCAACCTCTACCTGCCGGACCACCGCGCCACGACGATCAAGAGCGTGGTGGAGGCGGTGAAGGATTTCCGCGACGCCAACCGGATCGACGGGGTGCACGTGCGGCTGGCGAGCGGCAACGCCGGCGTGCAGGCCGCCACCAACGAGGTGCTGGAGGAAAGCGAGCTGCCGATGATGCTCTACGTCTACGCCGCCATCCTGATCCTGGTGTTCTTGGTCTACCGCGACTGGCGCGCGATGATCGCCTGCTGCCTGCCGCTGACCGTCGCGACGTGGATCGGCTACTGGTTCATGAAGAAGCTGGAGATCGGCCTGACCGTGGCCACGCTGCCGGTGATGGTGCTCGCGGTCGGCGTCGGCGTGGACTACGCCTTCTACATCTACAACCGCCTGCAGGTGCAGCTTGCGCACGGCCTGGAGTTCACCCGGGCACTCGAGCTGGCGATGAAGGAGACGGGGCTTGCCACCGTATTCACCGCCATCACGCTGTCGGTCGGCGTGGCCACGTGGACGTTCTCGAGCCTCAAGTTCCAGGCCGACATGGGCGCGCTGCTGACCTTCATGTTCATCGTGAACATGGTGATGGCCATCACGCTGCTGCCCGCCTTCGCGGCGATGCTCGAGAAATTCTTCCCGCGGCGTGGACCGGTGTACATGCCGGAAATTCTGAAGCACTAGGACACAACGATGAGCCACCTTTTGATGAGCCCGCTCCGATACCTGCCCTTTGCCGCGCTCATGGCATGCCTGTCGTTGCCGGCAGCCGCCGCCGGGGCCACGGCACCCGCGCCCTGGCCGGCCATGGAACGGGCCCGGCAGGTTTCGAACGCAGCCACTGCGCCGCTGCTGGCAGCCGCGCGCGCCGGGAAGCGCGTCGTCGCGGTCGGCGACCACGGCGTGATCCTGCTGTCCGATGACGGCGTCAGCTTCCGGCAGGCGAAAGCCGTTCCGGTCCGTACGCTGCTGACCACGGTCCAGTTCGTCGACGCCCGCCACGGCTATGCGGCGGGCCACGATGGCGTGGTGCTGGCCACGCAGGACGGCGGCGAGACCTGGACCTTGCTGCGCGCCACGCCCGGCGTCGAGCAGCCGATTCTGGCGATGCACTTCGACAGCCTCAAGCATGGCATCGCCGTAGGCCTGTACGGTTGGGCGATCGAGACACACGACGCAGGCTGGACCTGGACCGACCTGGCGATCGCGTCAGGCGAAAGCGCCGACCGGCATCTGCTGCACATGTTCGCTACCGCCCGCGGCTCGCTGTTCGTCGTCGGCGAGGGCGGGACGATTTACCGCTCAACCGATCGGGGCAAGTCATGGGAAGCGACGACCACTGCAGGCAAGGGCTCGCTCTGGCACGGCCTTGCGCTTTCGGACGGCACGCTGCTCGTCTGCGGTATGCGCGGCCACCTCTATCGCAGCCGCGACGACGGCAAGACGTGGCAAGCCGTCGACGCGCATACCACCCAGTCGCTGACCGGCATCGCGGAGCTCGCCGACGGCAGCGTGACCATCGTCGGCATGGGCGGCACCGTGCTCGCGAGCACGGACCACGGCAAGACCTTTGCGCGCACGGAGCGCGCCGGGCAAGAGGCGCTGACAGCGGTGCTTGCTGACGGCGCGCGCGCGCTGGTGGTGTCGATGACCGGCCCGTTGCCGGCGTCCGGCCCGGCGCAGCGATAGACCTTCGCGCACACGCGGCACTGCAACACCTTCATTCACCGAGCAGAACCAACCTGCCCATCCTCTCAAGGAGACAATCATGGCAAAACACCCAGTCGTCATCTATGGCGCAAGCGGCTACACCGGCATGCTGATCATGGACTGGCTGATCGACCAGAACATTCCCTTCACCGCCGTCGCGCGCAATGCGGGCCGGACCAGGGAAATGATGGCGCAACGCGTCGTCCGCCTCGAAGCGGCGGAGTACGAGATCATCGAGGCGGAGCACGACGTCGACTCGCTCGTCAAGGCCTTCCGTGGCGCCAAGGTGGTGTGCAGTACGGTCGGACCGTTCTTCCGCTTCGGCATGGTAGCGGTCGAGGCGGCGCTCAAGGCCGGATGCCACTACCTAGACCCGGCCGGCGAGCAGCACTACATCCGCCAGGTCCGCGACGAGTTCGGCGAGCAGTATCGCGAGGCCGGGCTGCTGGTGTCCCCGTCGAACGCCTACATGTACACGTTCTCGGAAATCGCGGCCGAGCTCGCGTTGGAGACGCCGGGCGTTGACGCGCTCGAGACCGCCGCGCTGTGCCGCGGCCCGCGCGGCGGCGCCGGGGTCAGCGTCGGCTCGACCGCGACCATCTTCGAAGGCTACCGACAGGAAGCGTGCTTCCTGTGGGAAAAGAAGCTGGAGCGCCATGCGCCGGACGCGTCGTTCAACATTGTCGACCCGGCGTTCATGCAGCCGGTGTTCTGCCTGCCGTGGGGCGGCACCTCGCTGCCGGTCTATTTCGAGAACGATCCGCGCGTGCGTAGCTGTACCTCGTGCGTGGGCTTCTACGACAACAACGCCATGCGCATGGTGCATGCGATCGGCCAGAAGTGGGAGTCCGAATACAAGCACCTGCCGCCCGAGCAGCAGGATGCGGTGCTCAAGCAACTGGTCGATTCAACCACGCCGGCCATGCCGCCGCGCGAACGCACCACGCTGCAGCGCACGGTGGACTTTGCCATCGGTCGCGGGCAGCTCGCCTCGGTGCGCGCGACCGTGCACGGCATCACGCCCTACATCGCCACGGGCGCGATCCAGGCCGCCGAGGTCATCAAGCTGCTTGACGGCGACACGGCACGCGTCGGCTTTGCGTCGGGCTCGAAGGCCTTCGGCCATCGCTACCTGCTCGGCTTCCTCGAGCAGCGTGGGCTGGCCCGCGCGACGGTGTCCAACCTGTAACTTGCCGGTTCGGCTATTCCTTGCCCGCCTCAGGGCAGGGAATGGCTTCAAAAAATAGCTTCACAGAATTCGTCAGAACACGCAGAGAGTGAGGAAAGCCTGACATGGCAATCATTGATTTTTTTGACCGCGGCCTGCGCATCAATCCGCACGGCATCGCCTATATCCAGGACGAGCGCAGCTTTACGTTCCGGGAGATCGGCGAACTGTCGTGCCGCATCGCCAACGGGCTGCTCGCAGAAGGGCTTGCCAGGGAGACCAAGGGCGCGGTCTGGGCGGACAACGATGTCACGGCCTGGGGCTGTGCGCTGGGGCTATGGCGCGCGGGGATGGCGTATATCCCCGTCAACGGGCGCAATGCGCCCGACGAGAACCAGTTCATCCTCGACGCCTTCGACTGCGAGGTGCTGTTCTTCCAGCAGGCGTTCGCACCGGTGATCGATGCGTTGCGTGGCGGGCTGCCGAAGGTGAAGCTCTGGGTGTGCATCGACGCCGACCTGCCGTGGGCGCCGTCGCTCGCGACGTGGAGCGCGGGCCAGCCGTCGAGCGCACCGGTGGTCGACTACGACATGGACGATGTCGTGACCCTGTCGGCCACGGGCGGCACCACGGGCCGGCCCAAGGGCGTGATGAACACGCACCGCGCCTACCAGACCTATTTCGCGCAGTTCATGACGGCGTTCCCCTACCAGGGCGAGGAGCGCCCCGTGAACCTCGCCGCCGCGCCGATGACGCATACGGCCGGGATGCTGTCGCTGCCTTGCACCGCTCGGGGCGGCACCGTGGTGGTCCTGCCCAAGCCCGATCCCGCGGCCGTGCTGGGCGCCATTGCGCGGCACAGGGTGACGGAGTTCTTCCTGCCGCCCACGGTCATCTACCGTTTGCTCGACATCCCCGGCATCTCGAAGCAGGACTTCTCCTCGCTCAAGTGCTTCCTTTATGGCGCCGCGCCGATGTCGGTCGAGAAGCTGAAGCGCGCGATCGAGGTGTTTGGCCCGGTCATGGCGGGCGGCTACGGCCAGACCGAGGCGCCGGCGTCGATCTCCTACCTGACGCCGGCCGAGCATTTCGTCGGCGGACGGCTGGCATCGGACGAGCGGCTGTCCTCGGTTGGCCGGCCGAACCCGCTGATTCGCGTGGAGATCCTGAACGACCGTGGCGAGGTGCTGCCCCAGGGCGAGAGCGGCGAGATCTGCGTGCGCGGGGACCTCGTCATGAAGGGTTACTACAAGGCGCCCGACAAGACGGCCGAGACCATTGTCGACGGCTGGCTGCACACCGGCGACATCGGCCATCTCGACGCGGACGGCTATCTGCATATCACCGACCGCAAGAAGGACATGATCATCAGCGGTGGCTTCAACGTGTACCCCAGCGAAGTCGAACAGGTCATCTGGGCGCATCCGGCGGTGCAGGACTGCGCGGTGATCGGGGTGCCCGACGAGACGTGGGGCGAGGCGGTGAAGGCCGTGGTGGAACTGAACGCGGGCCATAGCGTCAGTGCGGACGAACTGGTCGGCCTGTGCAAGCAGAAGCTAGGCTCGGTGAAGGCGCCCAAGAGCGTGGACTTCGTCGCCGCGCTGCCGCGCAGCCCGGTCGGCAAAGTCCTGAAGAAAGACCTGCGCGAGCAATACTGGCAAGGCCTGCAACGCAAGATCTGATCGGGTTTTCGGGGAACGACAAGCTATGAGCAATATCTACATCGCCGGCATCGCCATGACCGTATTCGGCCGGCATCCCGAGCGCAGCATCGAGGGCCTTGCCGGCGAGGCGCTGCGCGGCGCGCTGGCGGACGCCGGCTGCACCGCCGGCGCCATTGGCGCGGCGTTCTACTCCGGCATCACCAACGGCGCGCTGCAGGGCCAGTTGTCGGTCCCCGGACAAGTTGTCTTCAGCAAGACCGGGATCGAGGGCATTCCGGTGTTCAACGTCGAGAACGCCTGCGCGTCGGGCAGCACCGCCGTTCACCTGGCGGTGCAGCACCTCAGGGCCGGAGCGTGCGACGTGGCGCTGGCCATCGGTGCCGAGAAGATGAACGTTCCGGACAAGGCCAGGTCATTTGCGCTGTTCGAAGGGGGGTGGGACGTGTCCAGGGTCGAGGAGAATTTCGCGACGCTGGCACGGCTGGGCCAAGGTATCGAACCACCGCCCGGATCGGAGTCAGACAAGCCCTACAGCCGTTTCATGAAGATCTATGCCGCGCTGTGCCGGTATCACATGAAGACCTACGGCACCACTCAGCGCCAGATCGCGGCGGTGTCGGCGAAGAACCACGGGCATTCGGTGCATAACCCGCACTCGCAGTTCCGCCGGCCGTTCACGATCGACGAGGTGCTTGCCGCGCCGCCGATCACGTATCCAATCACGCTGCCGATGTGCGCGCCGGTCTCGGACGGCGCGGCGGCCGCCATTCTTTGCACCGAGGCAGGCCTGCGGCGCATCGGCGCGGACCGTGGCCGATGCATCCGGGTTGCGGCGAGCGTGATCCGCAGCTTCACGCACCGGCCCATCGATGCGCCGGAACGCAACATCGGCTACCTGGCCGCGCGCCAGGCGTATGAACAGGCCGGCCTGGGCCCGCAGGACATGCACGTCGCGGAAGTCCACGACGCCTCGGCCATGGGTGAAATCATCCAGGCCGAGAACCTCGGCCTGGTGCCATTCGGCGAGGGCGGGCCGGCTGCCGAGCGTGGCGAGTTCACGCTAAGCGGACGGATCCCCATCAACACCTCGGGCGGGCTCGAATCCAAGGGACATCCCTTGGGCGCGACCGGCATTGGCCAGCTCTATGAACTGGTCACCCAGTTGCGCGGGGAAGCCGGCGTGCGGCAGGTGCACGGCGCGCGTCACGCGATCCAGGAGAACGGCGGGGGCTTGCAGGGCGTCGAAGAAGCGGCGCTCGCCATCCATATCCTGAGCAAGGATTGAAGGAGACAGACATGACTGGGTTCGACAGGCAGGGCAGGCCGGTGTATCGCCCGCTCGGCGGCTGGGTGGAGGCGCCGGATGACCTGCAGCCGGAACTGGAGGGCGAGGCGGCCGCGGACGTGATCATTGTCGGCGCCGGCTTTGCCGGCCTCTCCACCGCGCTGGAGCTGGCCGCGCGCGGCGCAAAAGTGATCGTCCTCGAGCGCGAGTTCGCCGGCTTCGGCGCGAGCGGTCGCAACGCGGGCTATCTCGCGGGCGGGCAAGGGCTTGAGTACGATCTGTTCCTCAGGCGCGTGGGTCACGAGCAGGCGAAGCAGATCATCCGCTTCTACGATGACGGCGTGGATTACGTGGAGCGAAAACTTGCCGAGCTCGGGATCGATTGCGACTACAACGCCTCGGGCATCATCCGTGCGGGCGTTCATCCTTCGCAGGAGAAGAAACTGCGCAAGAGCCTGCGGACCGGCGTGGCACTCGGCTCGCCGGGGGAGTTTCTTGACTACGCCGCGATGCGCGCGCGCGGCATCCCGCCGGCCTTCCTGTTCGGTTGCTACCTGCCAGGCGGTGGCACGCTCGATCCCGGCAAATATGTCATGGGCTTGCGGCGCGCGGCGCTGCGTGCCGGGGTGAGGATCTGCGAGAACACGAAGGTGCTGTCCTGGGCCGACGGCCCCACCGTCACGGTGCAGACCGATCGGGGCCGCGCGCGCGCGCCATTCCTGGTGCTTGCCACCAATGCCTATACGCCGCAGCTGGGCCTGCTGGGCAACAAGGTGATTCCGCTGCGGGTGTCGGCGCTCGAGACCGAGCCGCTGTCCGCGGCACAGCTGGCGTCGCTCGGCTGGCCACGGCGCGAAGGCATCGTGACGGCGCACTGGACCATGGAAAGCCATCGCCTGACCGCGCGCAACACGCTTGTGACAACGACGAAGCGGCTGCATTACGTCTACGGCAGGCAGACGCCGAATGTGCCGGACGAGGCAGCCTATCGGGCGCTGGCGAACGGGCTGCACCAGCGCTTCCCGATGCTGGGGGACCTGGCCATCCGGTCATGCTGGAGCGGCTATATCAGTTTCGCCTACGACGCGCTGCCCGTGGTCGGCGAAGCCGGCGCACAGCGCAACGTCCTCTATGCCGCGGGTTGTTCAGGGCATGGCGTCGGCACCCAGTCGCTGATGGGCCTGCTGCTGGCCGAGCGGATTTGCGGCTCGGAAAACCCGCTGCTTGCGGCGTTGCGCCACAAGACGCCGCTCACGCTGCCCGAACCGCTGCAGTGGTGCGCGGTCAATGCCGCGCTGGGCGTGGCCAACAGGCTGGACCACCGGGTGAACCGCAAGGCGAGGGACGCCGTGCGCCGGTAAGGCGTGGCAGCATGCCATTTCACTGCTATCTTCAAGGAGGGAGCCGCCGCCGAAGCGACTCTGGCGCCATGCGCGCCGACGGGCGTCAGCTATAATGACGCCCGCCCAGCGACCCGCTGGCGCGATCCTTTCCCCAGTGCCGAAAGGCCCTGATTCAAGGCAGAAGAGATGACCGTGCCTACGGAACCGCGCACCACCAGGAAGCGGCGCACCGCGACCGCAGCGTCCACCGGAGCAGACCCCGAAGGGCTGCGGGCCCAGGGCCTGCGCACGCGCAATGCCATCATCCGCGTCGCGAGGAAGCTGCTGCTCGAAGGCGGCAGCCTGGAATTCTCGCTGCGCGCCGTGGCCCTTGGCGCCGGTATCAGCATCAGCAACCTCCAGTACTACTTCCCGACCAGGCAGGCCGTGCTGCGCGCCATCATGGCGCCGATCATCGACGCCTACCTCGAAGACCTGAAGCGCGCGCTGGACAGCCGCATGGCACCGCGGGAGGCGCTCGACACGCTGCTGGATAAGGCGCTCACAGACGCCAGCAGCCACAAGGAGTCGGCGTTGTGGTGGCACTTCGTTTCGCTTGCCTCCACCGATCCCGAGTGTGCGCGCATGTTCGACGAGTGGTATGACACACTCACGCGCGGCATTGCTGAACTGGCGCGAGCCGTGAATCCTGAACTGAAGACGGCAGAAAGTCTGCATGTCGCCTCGCTGCTGATCGCCATGGCCGATGGACTCGCCCTGCAGCTCGGTGCGGGACGACGCAAGCGTGCGTACCACGGCGGCCTCGACAAGGCCTTTCGTGCCACCGTCAATCATCTCGTACTGGGCGAGCGGTCGACCGAAGAGGCCGGCTAGGCGTCACAACGTCGGTGCCCGGATGCGGAAAGACAGGGATTACCCTGTCTTTTTTTATGCTTGTATGTTTGGCAACATGACCTATGTTTTGTATAGTGTTCTAATAAATGAGCGACTGGTCCTGACAGCCGCCCGGTTTGTCCACGAACAATGGAGACAGAGATGATTCGCCTGAACAAGACCACGGCCCTGCCCGCAGTCGGCCTGACCGGATTCGAGACGCCGTTGAGCGAAGAGGAAAATGCGATCCAGCAGACCGTTCATCGTTTCGCGCGCGAGGTACTGCGGCCGGTTGGCCGCGAGCTTGACCGCATGACGCCGGAGGAGGTCATCGCCCCGGGGTCGCCGTATTGGGCGGCGATGATGGAAAGCGCGAAGCTGGGGCTCGACCCGCAGCTGATCGCGCAGTTTCCGCCTGAGGTTGCCGTTCGCATCGAATCGCTGATCGGTGAGGAGCTCGGGTGGGGCGATGCGGGCCTGGCCGTCTCGCTGGGCGCCGCGACCATGCCGCTGACGATGGCGCAATCGCTCGGCAACCAGGAACTGGTCGAGATGTGCGCGGGCAAGGTCGGCTGCTGGATGAATACACAGCCCGACCGCGGTTCCGATGCCGCGATCCTGTACCGCGAGGAGCTGAGCGCCGGCGGCAAGCAGCCGGTGGGCAACGTCACCGCCAAGGTTGGTGCGGATGAGATCGTCATCAACGGGCAGAGCTCGGCCTGGGTGTCGAACGGATCGGTGGCGCAGGTCGCGCTGGCCTACATGGCGGCGGACTACGGCGACGGCTTCCATGGCACCGGGGAGCAGGGCGGGTTCACCAACGGCATTGGCCTGATCCTGCCGCTGGACCTGCCAGGCATCTCGCGCGGCAAGCCGCTGGACAAGATCGGCCAGCGTTCCCTGCCCCAGGGGGAGATCTATTTCGACAACGTCAGGGTGCCGAAGCGCTTCGCCATTGCGCTGCAGGATGACTACCTTGGCAACCTGGCCTCGACCTGGTCGTTCGCGGGCACCCACATGTGCCAGGTCTTCGTCGGCGTGGCGCGTGCGGCCTTCGAGCTGGCGCTGGCCTATTGCCACGAACGCAAGCAGGGTGGGGCGCTGTTGATGGACCACCAGATGACCCACTTGCGCGTCGGGGAGATGCTGCGCCGGCTGGAGATGGCGCGCGCCATCGCACGCCGCAGCCTGGCGTTCGCGCGCTTGTCACCGCAGAGCCATCCCTATGCGACCGCGCAAGCCAAGGTCAGCGTGACCGAAGAGGCGATGAAGATCACGCACGAGGCCTTCCAGCTCTTCGGTGCCAACGGCACCACGCGCGAGTTCCCGATCGAGAAGCTCTTCCGCGATGTGCGCTCCGCGCTGATCGAGGACGGCGAGAACTACGTGCTCGCCTCGCGCCTGGGGGTGCTGGCCGGGCGGCTTTACCAGCATGGTTGGGCGCGCGAGTAAGCGTTCGCGCATGCGTCCGGCCATGCGCCAGACACCGGCCGTCGCGGCGGCCGGCGCAGCGCAACGGGACAAAGCAGCCCTTTGCAGTGAGAAGCAGTTATGACGACATGTTCCAGCGCGAGCGCAGCCGCATGGGGGCAGCAGCCAGGCTCCAGCGAACTGCTGCACCGGATCCGCGCGTCGGTGGCGCGCATTCGCGTGGATGCGGCAAACGGTGCCGGCATCGAACGCCTCTTGTCGACCCTCCTGCGCCACGCGCTCGCAGCGGGCTCGCCGTTCGAGATCGCGCTGGTGCTCGGGAGCGCGGCAGAACTGATGTTGTTCCCGGAACCAGAGGTCCTGGAGCAATGTACGGCCGCCGTGCAACAGGCTGATCAGCAGGCGCTGCGCGGACTGGTCTGGGCTGTCCGGCACAGAAGCATGAGAAGCGGGAAGGGCGCGCGCAGGTTCGCGCTCGACCCGCAATGAGGCAAGGAAATTGCGAAACAACATGGTGAAGCCTTCAATCAACAGGCAGCGCAGGCAGCTGCTCAAGCTGGCAGGCATCTCGACTGCGGTAGGCAGTATGGGCAGCCTGAGCCCTGGGCCGGCGCATGCCGGCAAGCCGGGGGACGTCCTCGACGTCGTTATTGTCGGAGCGGGCCTGGCGGGCCTGACGGCGGCACGGGACCTGAGCCATGCCGGCTGCGAGTCATTGGTCGTGCTCGAAGCGCGTGATCGCGTTGGCGGGCGGACGCTGAACTACGACGTGGGTTCCGGGCACGTGTCCGAGGTCGGCGGCCAGTGGATCGGCCCTGGCCAGACCGCCGTGGCCGACCTTGCGCGCGAACTGGGCGTCGGCACGTTCCCGAGCTACTACAAGGGCAACACCGTCATTCTCGGCGGCGATGGCCGCCTGGAGATGGACCTCAAGGGCACGTTCGGCAGTGACGAGGCGATCGGGAGCAAGCTCAGCGGGCTCTCGCGCGAAGTTCCCGCCGGCGCGCCATGGAAATCACCGAAGGCAGCCGAACTGGACAAGCTCTCGGTCGGCGACTGGCTGGCGCGACAGAACATCAAGCCGGAGGACCGCACCGGCTGGAATGCGAGCATCGCGCTCTCCGGCGGCGTGATGCCGGCCAAGATGGGACTGCTGCATTTCCTCTCGATGATCAATTCGGCTGGCTGCGACTACATGCAACTCGACAGCATCAAGCATAGCGCGCAGGAAACGCGTTTCGTCGGCGGGTCGCAGGTACTGAGCAACCGGATGGCGCAGGCGTTGGGCGGGAAGGTGCGACTGTCGAGCCCGGTGCGCCGAATCTCCGGATGGGACCGCGACGTCGTCACGCTGCACACGGACCATGGCGAGATGCGCGCCCGGCAGGTCATCATGGCCCTGAGCCCACCCTTGTGCCAGCAGATCCAGTTTGATCCCCCGCTGCCGGGAAAGCGTGCCGCCCTACAGCGTGCCTGGCCCGCCCACTCGCCGGCGCGGAAGACGGCCATGGTCTATTCCCGGCCGTTCTGGCGCGACAAGGGATTGAACGGACATATATTCCAGGTGAACGGGCCCATCCTGTGGGCTTTCGACAACTCTCCGCCAGGGGGGGAGATCGGCGTCATCAACGCCTTTATCTCGAACGCGCAGGTCCCGTCGGAACCCAAGGCCGCGCAGCAATTCCTGACGGCGCTGTACGCCCGTGCCTTTGGCCGCGAAGCGCTGTCCCCGGTGTCATATCACGATCACGACTGGGGCCGCGCTGATCCATGGACGATCACCTGCGTCTCCGCGATCCCGCCGGGCTTCTGGAGCACCCACGGCGAGGCCTTGCGCCCACCATGCGGGAAGCTGATCTGGTCCGGCACCGAGACGGCCGAGATCTGGGCCGGCTACATGGACGGCGCCGTGCGATCGGGTCACCACGCCGCGCTCCAGGCGCTCAACGCGCTGCGTCGCGCGTAGGAGGCAGAGATGAAGAAACGGATATTGCTGGGCGCCGCCGGCGCCATCGTTGCCGGACTGCTGGCCTGGTTGGGGCCCGACCTCCTGGGACTCTATCGGCTTGACCGCTACATCTCGGCGTCCGCTGCGGCCTACGAGACCAATAGCGGACCCTGGCCTCACGTGACGGACGCTTGCATCGCGTGCCACGGCGTCAGGGGCAATTCGATGCATCAGGGTTATCCGAGCCTGGCAAGCCAGCCGGCCCCGTACGTGGCGGCCCAGCTCCACAAGTTCGCGAGCGGCGAGCGGCACAACCCTACCATGGGCCCGCTGGCGATGACCATGAGCGAGACCGAGATCAACCATCTGGCCGATCACTTTGCCAGGCAACCGGCCGTGGCCAACCGGACTTTCACGCCGGATGCCGTGTTGCGGGAGCGGGGCAGGCAGCTGGTGGCATCGGGCAACTGCATCGCTTGCCACGGCGGCCAGTTGATGGGGCGTGACCAGTTTCCGCGTCTTGCCGGCCAGGGTTATGACTACCTGCTTGCGCAGTTCGACGCGTTCGCCGACGGAGCGCGCAGCGATCCGACCGGAATGATGAAACGCATTGCCATGGCGGCTTCAGCGCAGGACCGCAAGGCGATGGCGAGCTACCTCGCCAGCCTCGCCCCGCAGAAGTGACGAAGTTGCCCGTTAAAACGTATACCTGGAGTCGTAATGGAACTCAGCTTCTACATTCTCTGCCTTTCGATCGCCACACTGGTGGCGACGTCCTTGATCTTCGGCCTGAAGTTTCTGGGCAAGCGCAACTATCTTCTCGGGTTCGAGTGGCTGGTCGTGACGTTCTCGGCATCGAACTTCCTGCTCTATTTCCTGGGCGGTGTGCAATTCTCCTATCGCATCTCTTACTTCCTGGATGCGTTCTCCCGGGGCTTCGGTATTCCGGTGATCGCCACTGCCGGTCTGATGGCCGTCACGCATCGCTACAAGCCGTCCATCCTGTCGGATGTCCTGTTCTTTGCCGCCGCCATCGCGGGGACGGCCGTCCTGGTGTCGGCCGAATTCATGGCGCAGCCCCGACCGTACTTCTACGTAGCGATGTGGTCCGCATTCTCGGTGTACCTTGCCTACTTTGCCTGGAGATTGCTGGGCGCTGGAGAGGGTCTGCTTGCACTCGGCGTGCTCGTGGTCCTGCTGACGTCTCAGGCCATCGCCACCATCTACGATTTCTACAAGATTCCCGGCGATGACGAGCAGGCCATCTTCTATGTTCTCGCGTGCCTGGCGTGGTCGCTCATGTGCGTCGTGATGTATTACGCCTATGGCGCGCTGGAGCGCGCGGAGAAGAACGAGGCATCGCTGTCGTCGATGCTGGCGGCCCGATGAACCAGGCGACTCCTATGAGCATGGACTTTTCCGCGTTCGCCGGCACGCGCCCGGTGACGGAAGCCATCGGCTTCGATCCCGCTGCACTGCAGGACTGGATGACGCAGCACGTGGAGGGCTTCGCCGGCCCGCTGGCCATCGAGCAGTTCAACGGCGGCCAGTCCAATCCCACCTTCAAGCTGGTCACGCCGGATCAGACCTATGTCATGCGTGCCAAGCCCGGGCCGCGGGCAAGGCTGCTGCCATCGGCGCATGCCATCGAGCGCGAGTTCCGCGTGATGGCAGCGCTTGCCGGTACCGACGTGCCGGTTGCGAGGACCTATGCCATGTGCGAGGACGAGGCAGTGATCGGCCGCGCCTTCTACATCATGGAGCATGTCGAAGGGCGCGTGCTGTGGGACCCGTCGCTGCCCGGCATGGCCCCGCACGAGCGCGCGGCCATCTACGACGAGATGAACCGGGTCATCGCGGCGCTGCACAGCGTCGACTGCAAGGCTGTTGGCCTGGGCGATTATGGCAAGCCTGGCAACTATTTTTCGCGACAGATCGAGCGGTGGAGCAGGCAGTACAAGTCTTCCCAGACCGAATCCATTCCGGCGATGGATGCGCTGATGTCATGCCTGCCCCAGCACATCCCGCACGAAGCGGAGGAGCAGGTCTGCATCGTTCACGGTGATTACCGGCTCGACAACCTCATCTTCCATCCGACCGAGCCTCGTGTCCTTGCGCTGCTCGACTGGGAACTCTCGACCCTCGGCCATCCGATGGCGGACTTCAGCTATCACTGCATGAGCTGGCATATCGAACCGGGCCCGCTCCGGGGCATGGCAGGCGTTCACCCCGCCAGCCTGGGTATCCCGGACGAGGCGGCCTATCGGCGTGCCTATGAGCAACGTACCGGACGCAAGATTGCGCAGGACTGGCACTTCTACCTCGCCTTCAGCATGTTTCGCACCGCAGGCATCCTGCAAGGCATCATGAAGCGGGCGTCGGATGGCACCGCGACTTCCACGCGTGCGCTCGAAACCGGGAAACTGGCCAGGCCGGTCGCGGCAATGGCCTGGAAGCATCTGCAAATGCATTCGCGCTGACCGGCACTTCTTCCAACATCACAGCATCATGGCGAATTCAACACCGACCCCTATCGCGCAGCCCGGCCTTGCCGGATTCCTGGACTTCACCGGCAAGACGGTGCTGGTGGTGGGAGGCTCCAGCGGCATCGGCAACGGCATTGCCCAGGCATTCCGGCAACTCGGCGCAGAGGTCCACGCATGGGGCACGCGTGCCCGCGCGGCGGACTACAGCGCCGACGACGGCTCTGATCTCTCCGGTTTGCATTATGCGCAGGTAGATGTCTCCGACCAGGCCGCCATCCACGCCGTGCAGCCTGCCTTCCAGCGCCTGGATGCGCTGGTGCTGTCACAGGGCACCATCCTGTACAAGCGGGCCGAGTTCGAAATGGAAGCCTTTGACCGGGTCCTGAGCGTTAACCTGTCCAGCGTGATGGCGTGCGCGGTCAAGTTCCGGCCAATGCTCCGCGAGAGCCAGGGTTCCCTGGTTACGCTGAGCTCGATTGCGGGCTTCCGGTCCGTGCGCGGAAACCCGGCCTACGCCGCATCCAAGTCAGGCGTGGTGGGTCTGACCCGCACGCTGGGCGAAGCCTGGGCAGCCGAAGGTATTCGCGTCAACGGCATTGCCCCGGGACTGGTCGATACCAAGCTCACCAAGGTCACCACGGCTTCGCCGGCGCGGCTCGATGCAACGCTTTCGCGCGTGCCCCTGGGCCGCATGGGCTTGCCACACGAGATCGCCGGAGTCGCCGTTTTCCTGGCCTCGCCGTTGGCCTCCTATATGGTTGGTGAGACGCTGCTTGTCGACGGCGGGCTGACGCTGGCCTGACACAAGGGAATCGGATATGCAAATTGGTATTCCACGGGAAACACTCCGCGGCGAGACTCGCGTTGCCGCCACCCCGGAGACCGTCAAGAAATACGTCGCCCAGGGCCACAAGGTGGTGATCCAGGCCGGCGCCGGCCTGGGCGCCAGCCAGCCCGACGGCGCGTATGAGGCGGTC
>NZ_JALHRX010000019.1 GCF_023952475.1 Cupriavidus sp. WGlv3 | reverse complement strand
CAATTCCACGAAATAATTCGATGACGCCGGAAAGTCCTCCCCAATGAGCACCACAATGAGCACCTGTTTGTCAGCCGCAGCACCATGATTCATGATCTGGGGCTGGAGCGAAGCAGGCACGCCGTCGCTGCGGCCCTGCATGGCGGCCAGAGCCAAACCCGGGATCCCCATGACCATCAGAATCGTAAGACTGGGTACACCGCGCGCCGCTGACGAGGGCCTGCGCGTCGGGACCGTGCGCCGGCCGCCGCGGGGCGTGCCCAAATCGGAGTTTGCGAGCCGCGATTATTATGATGTCTGGTATCCGGCGCTTTCGCCGTCGCCAGAACTGGTCACACAGGCGCTGCATGCGACCGACGATAAGCAATGGCGTGCGTTCGTGCGGCATTTTCGCAAGGAAATGGCCGAGCCGGACGCCAGCCGGACGCTGGACCTGCTGGCGGCGCTGTCGCACCAGACCAATTTCTCGGTGGGCTGCTATTGCGAGGACGAAACGCGTTGTCACCGCTCCGTCTTGCGCGAGCTGCTCGCCGAGCGCGGGGCCGTGATCGACTGAGTTGCGCGACGTGCCGGGATCTTCCCGGCTTTGTTTTCACGTTTTTCTGCTTTCCCTTTTCCCGCTTCTCTTTTTCCAATGGCGCTGAACGTAGTCTGGCTCGGCTTCTTCCTGATTTCCTTCTCCACCGCCTGTATCCGCGTGGCCCAGGGCGACCTCGCCGTGTTCCCGGCGATGTTGAGCAGCCTGTTCGACAGCGCCCGCACCGCCTTCGAGATCGCGCTAGGACTGGCGGGGGTAATGAGCCTGTGGCTGGGCATCATGCGCATCGGTGAGCGCGCCGGCGTGGTCGACGCCTTTGCCCGGCTGGTGAACCCGCTGCTGCGGCACTTCTTTCCCGGGGTGCCCCAGGGTCATCCGGCACAGGGCGCGATGATGATGAACGTGTCCGCTAACCTGCTCGGACTCGACAACGCCGCCACGCCGCTGGGCCTGAACGCGATGCGCGAGCTGCAGACGCTGAACCGGCGCCCGGACGTTGCCACCGACGCGCAGATCATGTTCATCGTGCTGAACTCTGCCGGGCTGACGCTGATCCCGACTTCGGTCATCGCCATCCGCCAGGCCATCGCGGTCAAGCAGGGGCTGGTCGGTTTCAACGCCGCCGATATCTTCTTGCCGACGCTGCTGGCCACCGGCGGCGCCTGCCTGGCCGGATTGCTGGCGGTGGCTTGGGTCCAACGGATCAACCTGCTGCGGCCAGCGGTACTGGTGACGTTCGGACTGGTGATCGCGTTGCTTGGCGCAATGTTCGCGTGGTTGCAACATGCGCCGCCAGAGCAGGTCGGCACCGTGACAGCGCTGGCTGGCGCCGGCTTCATCCTGTCCTTGATCACCCTCTTCCTGATTTGCGGCGCGCTGCGCCGGGTCAATGTATACGAGGCGTTTATCGACGGCGCCAAGGAAGGTTTCGGCGTCGCGGTGCAGATCATTCCCTATCTGGTTGCGATCCTGATCGCCATTGGGTTGTTCCGCGCCGCGGGCTGCATGGACGTGCTGATGGGCTGGCTCATGCAGGGCTTTGGGATGCTGGGCATCAACACCGACTTTGTCCCCGCGCTGCCGGTCGGCCTGATGAAGATCCTGTCCGGTGCGGGTGCGCGCGGCTTGATGGTCGACGTGATGACGACCTACGGCGTCGATTCGTTCCAGGGACGCCTTGCGGCGATTATCCAGGGGTCGACAGAAACGACCTTCTATGTGCTGGCCGTCTATTTCGGCAGCATCAATGTGCGAAACACGCGGCATGCTCTTGGCTGTGCGCTGGTTGCGGACGCGGCTGGAATTGTTTGTGCCGTGGGCGCCGCATATCTTTTCCGTTGACCGCCCCAGGCTGCCCCCTTGTTGTCTTCTTACAACAGTAATGTGCGCATCATCGTACATTGACACATTACACTTGGTGCGTCGCAACAAAGCATGTATAGTGAAGTCTGTCTCCTCCACCACCTCGGTGGATTCCAACCCACGCACAACCTGCGTGGGTTTTTTTTCGCCTCAATTGGGCGCCGCCACGACGAATTTCCGCATCGCAACAACCGTGGCAAAGTCGCACGCATGCGCAGTTCAGCGGGAAATGGCCAACGAGGGAAACAACGTCTGGACCAGCCACTTGCCGCGGGGCTTTACGGAATTCGGCCTTGGCCTATATTGATTGGATACGTCCGCCGCCAGCACGAGGCACGCCATGCCAGACATCACGTTCCCTCGCAGCCTCCCCACCTACTGTGCAGCCAGCCTGACGCTGTCCTGCCCCGCGACGGTCAACGGCAGTCCCACCTTGTATTCCGTCACCGCCGAGGCGCTCGAAGCCCATTTCGGCGCGCGCTCGCCGCGCGAAGAAGACCTGGTGGTGGCCTTCACCAATAACCGCCAGCGCATCGAGCGCCTGGCAGAAAGCCTGTTCGAGCTGACCGAGGCGCGCGAAATCGTGCTACGCAGCGGCCACTTCCGCTTTGCAGGCTAAGGCCGCTGCCGCGGGACGCTTCAATCGGCTTTCGCTTCGCCGCGCACCAGCAGCACCGGCACGGTGGACTGGCGGATCAGCGCCTCGGCCACGCTGCCCAGCACCAGCCGGCGCACGCCGCGCCGGCCATGCGTGCCGATCACCAGCAGGTCAGCTCCCCATTGGCGCGCGGCCTCATTGATGGACGCACCGATGTCGCCAGGCACCGCAGCCACGGTCACGAGTTGGGTTTCATGCGTGACACCGGCGCCAGCCAGCCGTCGCGCTGCATCCTGCAGGGCTCGCTGACCGCTGTCCTCGAAGGCCTTCTGCAACTGGCCGGGGTCGTAGTAGCCGGCGTCGAACATGGGCGTGCCGGTATCGACGACATAGAGCGCCAGCACGGTGGCGCCGCCCGGGGATGCCACGCGAATGGCTTCATCAACCGCCAGGTCTGACGTGCTGCTGCCGTCCACCGCCACCACGATCTTGCTGTATGCCGCGCTTGTCATGAGCGTACCTCCGTCGATGGGAAAGAGAAGCGGCGCGGTAGCCGCTTGTCTTGGATAGTACACATCGGGCGAAGCCGACGTCATGCGCCGACGCAAACTCAAAAGGCGGGTATGACCGCTTAAATTGACCGACCGGTCGGCTTATATATAATAGGGCCAGCCGCGCCGGACCGAATTGACGCGGCGCCCCGCCAGAGGAGACACCATGTACACGCAGAGTCTTGACCTGCCCGGCCAGCACGCCGATGCAGCGCAGGCCAGTGCGCCCCCCGATGAAGCCGCCTGCCAGGCGGCGTTCGATGCGTGCATGGCCGCCGACGGCAAGATCGAGCCGCAGGACTGGATGCCCCAGGCCTACCGCAAGACCCTGGTGCGCCAGATCTCGCAGCACGCGCATTCTGAAATCGTCGGCATGCTGCCAGAGGGCAACTGGATCAGCCGGGCGCCGTCGCTCAAGCGCAAGGCCATCCTGCTGGCCAAGGTGCAGGATGAGGGCGGCCACGGCCTCTACCTGTATTCGGCGGCCGAGACCCTGGACGCCTCGCGCGACGACCTGGTCGACGCGCTGCACAGTGGCAAGGCCAAGTATTCGTCTATCTTCAATTACCCGACGCTGACCTGGGCCGACGTGGGCGTGATCGGCTGGCTGGTCGACGGCGCCGCGATCATGAACCAGATCCCGTTGTGCCGTTGCTCGTACGGGCCGTATGCGCGCGCCATGATCCGCATCTGCAAGGAAGAATCGTTCCACCAGCGCCAGGGCTTCGATGCGCTGCTGGCCATGATGCGCGGCACCGACGCCCAGCGCGAGATGGTGCAGGACGCGGTCAACCGCTGGTGGTTCCCGGTGCTGATGATGTTCGGCCCGCCCGACGCGGCCTCGACCAACAGCGCCCAGACCATGGCCTGGGGCATCAAGCGCATCTCCAACGACGACCTGCGCCAGAAGTTCGTCGATGCCACGGTCGAGCAGGCGCGCGTGCTGGGCGTGACCCTGCCCGACCCCGGCCTGCAATGGAATGTCGAACGCGGCCACTACGACTACAGCCCGCTCGACTGGGATGAATTCTGGCGTGTCATCAACGGCGACGGCCCCTGCAACAAGGAACGCCTGGCCACCCGCGTGAAGGCGCACGAGGAAGGCGCCTGGGTGCGCGAAGCCGCGCTGGCCCACGCCGCCAAGCTGGCCGAACGCGAATCGGGCGCCGGCCGCGCCGCCGCCTGATCCCTGACATCGCCAAGGAGACCACGATGCAACGCAAGGAATGGCCGCTGTGGGAAGTGTTCGTGCGCAGCAAGCAGGGCCTGGAACACAAGCATTGCGGCAGCCTGCATGCCGCCGACGCGCAGCAGGCGCTGCACATGGCGCGCGACGTCTATACGCGGCGCCAGGAAGGCGTGTCGATCTGGGTGGTACCGTCCGCGGCCATCACCGCGAGCGTGCCGGAAGAAAAGCCGGAGCTGTTCGACCCGATGGCGGACAAGATCTACCGGCACCCGACGTTCTACCAGCTGCCCGACGAAGTCAACCACATGTAAGGCCCGCACGATGATCGCGTCCCCACAGCCTGCCGTGCCTGCCTCGCTCGACCACCTGCCGCTGGCGCGCACCGCCGCGCTGCGCTACGTGCTGCGCCTGGCCGACAACGCCCTGATCCTCGGCCAGCGCAATGCCGAATGGTGCGGCCATGGGCCGGTGCTGGAAGAAGACATCGCGCTGGCCAATATCAGCCTCGACCTGATCGGCCAGGCGCGGCTGCTGTATGGCCGCGCCGGCGAGCTGGAGGGCGAGCTGACCGGCCTGCCCCGCCATGAGGACGACTACGCCTACTGGCGCGCGGAGCGCGAGTTCCGCAACTGGACCCTGCTGGAACTGCCGCATCGCGGCCCGCTGTCCGGCAACGCCGCAGCCGAACGCGACTACGCCGTCACCATCATGCGCAACTTCCTGTACAGCGCGCTGATGGTCGAGCTGTGGCGGGCCTTGCAGGCGAGCCAGGACGAACAGCTGGCCGCGATCGCCGCCAAGGCGATCAAGGAGGCGCGCTATCACCTGCACCACGCGGCCGGCTGGGTGGTGCGGCTGGGCGACGGCACCGAGGCCTCGCACGCGCGCATGCAGCAGGCGCTGGAAAACCTGCTGCCGTATATGAACGAGTGTTTTGCGGAAGACGCGGTCGAAAGCGAGGCCGCCGCGCAGGGCATCGGCGCGATCACTGCCACGCTGCGCCCGGCCTGGGACGCCACCGTCGCCGAGACGCTGCAGGCAGCCACGCTGACCTTGCCGCCGGCCACCGGCTTTGTCTCGGCCGGCAAGCACGGCGTGCATTCGGAACACATGAGCTACCTGCTGGGCGAGATGCAGGGGCTGGCGCGGGCCCATCCGGGCGCGCAATGGTGAGCAAACTGGTGAGCGCACGCTTCAGCGCAAAGGCTCGGTCCACATGAACGTCACCGCCCTTCCATCCCATCACGTGCACAACGCAGGCGCCACCGACCCGCGCGTCGCGCGCGCATGGGCGGCGCTCGAGGCGGTGCCGGACCCGGAGATCCCGGTGGTGTCGATCCGCGAACTGGGCATTCTGCGCGAGGTCGTAGCGGCGCCGGATGGCGCGTTGGAGATCGTCATCACGCCGACCTATTCCGGTTGCCCGGCGATGTCGCAGATCGGTGAGGACATCGGCCACGCGCTGGACCGTGCCGGGCTGGCGCCGTGGCGCATCCGCACCGTGCTGGCGCCGGCCTGGACCACGGACTGGATCACGCCGGCCGCGCGCGAGCGCCTGCGCGCGTTCGGCATCGCGCCGCCGGGACAGTGCGGCACGCCGGCCGGGACGCAGCCGCTGCGCTTCGTGCCGCGCGCCGCGCGGGCCGGCGCGCCCGATGCCGTGGCCTGCCCGCGCTGCGGCAGCGTCCATACGCAGGAGATCTCGCGCTTTGCCTCGACCGCCTGCAAGGCGCTGTACCGGTGCCTGGACTGCCGCGAGCCGTTCGATTATTTCAAACCCTACTGAGCCCCCGGGCCGAGCCAGGCAGCCATGACCCCACAGTTCCACCCGCTGCGCGTGGCGCAGGTGCGCCCCGAGACCGCTGACACCATCTCGATCGCGTTCGAGGTCCCGGACGCGCTGCGCGATGCCTACCGCTTTACGCAAGGCCAGTTCCTGACGCTGAAGGCGCCGGTCGACGGCAAGGACCTGCGGCGCTCCTACTCGATCTGCTCGGCGGTGCAGGACTATGACGCGCACGGCGAATTGCGCGTCGCGGTCAAGCTGGTGGAGGACGGGCTGTTTTCCAGCCATCTGCACGATTCCATCGCCCCCGGGCAGGTCATCGACGTGATGACGCCCGACGGGCGCTTCCACGTGCCGCTCGATGCCGGCGCCGCTCGCCACTACGTCGCCTTCGCCGCCGGAAGCGGCATCACGCCGGTGCTGTCGCTGGTCCGCACCACGCTGCAGGCCGAGCCGCACAGCCGCTTCACGCTGGTCTATGGCAACCGCAATGTCGACAGCATCATCTTTTCCGAAGCGCTGGAGGACCTGAAGAACCAGTACCTGGCGCGCTTCACGCTCTACCACGTGCTGTCGCGCCAGCCGCAGGAGGTCGACCTGCTGCACGGCCGGCTCGACCACGCCCGGGTGACCGCCTTCCTGCAGACCCTGATCCCGGTCGACGACATCGACGCGGCCTTTGTCTGCGGCCCGGCATCGATGATCGACGAGGTCGAGGCGGCGCTGCGCGATGCGGGCCTGGACCCGCACCGCATCCACGCCGAGCGCTTCGGGGTGCCGCTGGCACCGACCCGGCGCAAGCCGGCCGCCGCCCACCCTGATCACGCCGACCATGCCGGCACGGCGGAGCTGGTGGTGGTGCTCGATGGCAAGCAGCACCGCATGCGCCTGCCGCTAGAGGACGCCAACGTGCTCGACACCGCGCTGGCCGCCGGGCTGGACCTGCCCTACGCCTGCAAGGGCGGCGTCTGTTGCACCTGCCGGGCCAAGGTACTGGAAGGCAAAGTCGAGATGGAAAAGAACTACACGCTCGAGCCCTGGGAGATGGACAAGGGCTTCGTGCTCACCTGCCAGGCACGCGCGCTGACGCCGCGGGTGGTGGTCAGCTACGACGAACGCTGATACTGGTACGCCGTCGGGGTGCGTCGTCAGACAATCGCCGACATTGGCCAGCACGGGCCGTGACTACAATGGCGGCAGGCGGCGCCCTGCTGGCGCGATGCTTGCAGGCGGGTGATCAGGCGCGCGGTGCGGGCAGCTGTCGCGCGGCCGCCGCGGCGGCGCCAGCGAACCGCCCCACCCATATACAATCACGGCCATGCAATATATCCACGTCGTCAACGGTGATGTAGCAGGCACGACCCTGCGCCAGGCACTGGCCCAGGCTGCGCGGCCAGACCCTGTCGTGGTGCTGCGCGACGATCTCGCGGTCGGTCCGCTGGCGGACATCGACAGCACCGGGATGATCCGTTCCGGCTTCTGGCAGCGCGTCGCCCCGCACACCGACATCGACTTCGCCGCCGAGATGCGCCAGGCGCTGGACCAGCTGCTGGCGCTGCGGCAGGACGACATGGAAGTGGCGATCTGGCACGGCCAGAGCGCGGCGGACCAGCTGATGTTGCGCCGGGTGGTGTTCCACCTGTACCAGGCGCCGCAGCGGATCAACGAGGTCGCGATGGACCTGCGCGAACTGGAAACGCCCGCGCAAGGCAACCTGGCGGCGATCGGCATGTACTCGCCGGCGCGGCTGGCGCGGCGCTTCTCCACCATCGCGCCGGTCTCGGTGCTGCGGCTGGGGCGCCTGGGTTACGAGTGGCAGCAGAACGTCAAGGAAAACGCCGACGTGCGGCTGTGGAAGGGCAACACGCTGGTGCCCGCGGCCTACCGCACCATCGACGACATCATCATGGAGCGCGCCCCGGCCGACTGGACCCCCGCGGCGCAGGTGGTCGGCAGCGTAATGGGCGCGATCGAGGGCCTGCTGGCCAGCGACTGGTTCGTGTTCTGGCGCTGCCGCGAACTGATCGCCATGGGCCAGCTGGTGCTGCGCGGCAACGCCGACTCGCTCGATACCTGTGAGCTGCGCCGCCATGCCGGCGGCGGGGGCGAATAAACAAGAATATATGGCCCGTACCAAGGCACCCGATTTCGAGGCGCAGCGCGAGCAGATCCTGGACCTGGCCGCCGCCGCCTTTGCCAACAGCAGCTACCCCAGCACCTCGATGGCCGACCTGGCCGCCGCCTGCGGCACCTCCAAGGCGCGGCTGTATCACTACTACGAGAGCAAGGAAGCGATCCTGTTCGACCTGCTGGACCGCTACACGCGCCGGCTGATGCTGCTCGTCACCGAAGTCGAAGCCGACGCCGAGCGCCATGCGCGCACCGACAAGGATGCTTTCGGCAACCTGATCCGCGCCTTCCTGGCCGAGTACGAGACCTCTCAGACGCGCCATATCGCCCTGATCAACGACGTCAAGTTCCTGGCCGAGACCCAGCGCGACCTGATCCTGGGCCGCGAGCGCGACGTGGTCGCGGCGTTCTCGCGGCTGCTGCGCCGCGCCTATCCGGAGCGCGTCACCCGCGAGAACCAGACCGCGCTGACCATGACCATCTTCGGCATGATCAACTGGACCTTCACCTGGCTCAAACCGGGCGGCCGGCTTTCGTACGCCGACTTTGCCGAGATGGTGGTCGACCTGCTCGAAGGCGGCCTGCCCGGGCGCGCTGCCGCCGGGCCCTGAACCGCCCGGGCGCGGTCAGGCGGGGCCACTCCCGCGCGCCTACATCCACTCGGCCTCTTCGCGCTGGCGCCGCTGCTCGCGGTCCTGGCGGAACATCTCTTCCAGCTCGTCGCGCGCCTGGCGCGCCAGCGAAACCAGCTTCTTCTGGTCGGTGTAGTGCGGGTAGAAGCGGTCGATCGCCTCGATGTTGTGGCGCCGGAACCGCAGCGCCACGTTGCGCGCCTCGCCGGGGTCGAAGCCCAGCCCTTCCAGCACGCGCCGGCCCAGCATCAGCGAGCCCTCGAACATCTCGCGCTCGAACAGCTGCACGCCGCGGTCCTTGAGCTGGTAGACATGCGAGACGTGGCGCGCGCGGGCGTAGATCTGCAGATCGGGGAAGCGCTCGCGCACACGGTCGATCAGCGCCAGGCTGTCGTCCATGCTGTCGATGGCCACCACGAGGATGCGTGCGTCGGCAATGCCGGCGGCCTCCAGCAGGTCCAGCCGGGTGGCGTCGCCATAGAAGACCTTGAAGCCGTACTGGCGCAAAAATTCGATCTGGTCCGGATCGTGGTCCAGCACCGTCACGCCCACGCCCTGGGTGTACAGCAGACGACCGATGATCTGGCCGAAGCGCCCGAAGCCCGCGATCAGCACCGGGTTGTGCTGCGGCGTGATGACTTCGTCCGGTCGCGCCTTGCCGGCGCCGATGCGCGGCGCCACCAGCCGGTCATAGGCCAGCAGCAGCAGCGGCGTGGCCACCATCGACAGTGCCACCACCAGCACCAGCAAGGCCTCGGTCTCGCGCGGCAGCAGCCCGGCGCCGCCGGCGACGCCGAACACCACGAAGGCGAATTCCCCGCCCTGCGAGATCAGCAACGCGAACAGCAGGCGCTGCCCGCGGGCAATCGTAAAATACCGCGCCAGCAGCGCCAGCACCGCGGTCTTGGCCACCACGAAGGCCGCTACCAGGCCCAGTACCAGCCAGGGCGAGCGCGCCAGCACGGCAAAGTCGATCGACATCCCGACCGCCATGAAGAACAGCCCCAGCAGCAGGCCCTTGAACGGCTCCAGGTCGGCCTCGAGCGCGTGGCGGTATTCCGAATCGGCCAGCAGCACGCCGGCCAGGAAGGTGCCCAGCGCCATCGACAAGCCCACCGCGTCCATCATCAGCGCGATGCCGACCACCAGCAGCAGCGCAAAGGCGGTGAACATCTCCCGCATGTCGGTGCGGGCGATAAACCGCAGCGCCGGCCGCACCAGGTAGCGGCCGCCGGCCACCACCGCGCCGATCACCGCCACCGCCTTGCCCGCCGCCAGCCAGCCGGCCGCGCCGGTGCCGGCCCCTGCGGCGCCTTGCGTAGCCAGCAACGGCAGCAGCGCGATCATCGGGATCGCGGCGATGTCCTGGAACAGCAGGATGCCGAAGCTCGCGGCCCCCGCCGGCGTGCCGAACAGGTTGCGCTCGGTCAGCGTCGCCAGCGCGATCGCGGTGGACGACAGCGCCAGCCCCAGCCCCGCCACCAGCGCCACCTGCCAGGGCGCGCCGGCCAGCGCCGCGGCCACGCCAATCACCAGCGCGCAGGCGGCAAGCTGCGCGCCGCCGTAGCCAAAGATGCTACGCCGCAGCGCCCACAGCTTGCGCGGCTCCAGTTCCAGGCCGATCACGAACATCATCAGCACCACGCCGAACTCGGAGAAGTGCAGGATCGATTCGACATCCGTCACCAGGCGCAGCGCGAACGGGCCGATTGCCGCGCCGGCCAGCAGGTAGCCCAGCACCGCGCCCAGCCCGCCGCGCCGCGCCAGCGGCACCGCCACCACCGCCGCGACCAGGAACACCAGCAGCGCAATCAGGAAATCATGCTGGTTCATGCCTGCACCTCCGCCGGCGCCGGATGCGTGCCCAGCCGCCCGCAGACGTGCGCGATATGGTCGGCCAGCGCCTGGGCGTCGGCATTGTTGGCGTCGTGCAGAACCACCGGCGGCAGCCACGTCATGCCGCACAGCAAGGCGGTCTGCTCCAGCGGCAGCAGGAACTCGGCGATCGGATGGCCATGCGTGCCCTCCGGCCCGTACGCGTCGGCCGTGCCACCGGTGCTGACCACCGCCAGCAGCGACTTGCCGCGCAGCGCGGTGCCGCCCGGGCCATAGGCCCAGCCCGGCTCCAGCACTTCATCCAGCCACAGCTTGAGCAGGGCCGGCACGCTGTACCAGCGCACCGGGAACTGCAGCACGATGGTGTCCGACACCGACAGCACGCGCTGCTCGGCGACCACATCGATGTCGTAGTCGACATAGCTGCGGTAGAGGTCGCGTACCTGAACCTGCGGCAGCGCGTCCAGCGCGTCGGCCAGCGGACGGTTCACGCGCGAGCGGCTGGGCGTCGGGTGCGCGTAGATCACAACGATGGGGGGTTCTTTCATTGAAAGACGTCAGGGCGGTCTGGGTGATCAGAAAATTCGGCGGCATGTTGGTGAATTGTCGCGTTGCACCAAATCCACAACTCCAGGCGCGCAACAATTCATCACATTTATATAAGTCGTTGTTTTTATTGGACTTTATTTCACAGCGCGGCCGCAAAGGATTCTGCTGCGGCGCAGGAAGCTTACGTCAAACTGACAATTCCACTACAATACTTTTCGTGCTGCATCAAGTTGGTGTTTCCCCGAGTCTCGCACGGTTACGGGGAAAAGTGCCTGGAAAAACACCACCGCAGTGCCTATTTTTTATCTGACAGCACCGGAAGGAATCATCGTGAACCCGCTCGAACTGAGCAAGGCCGTCGGCGCACTGACCGACGAAGATCTGCGCAAGGCAGCCGAAGCCGCCCAAGCCGCCCACCGCGCCACCGTCCTGGTGCGCGAGCTGTCGGCCCACCACCGCTCGCGCCTGCTGAAGCATTTCCTCGCCCTGGGCGAGGAGGATCGCCTGCTCCGTTTTGGCCAGTCGGTGGGCGACCACGTGATCGAAGCCTATGTCGACAGCATCGACTTCGACCATGACAGCGTGTTCGGCGTCTACGACGACAAACTCGAGCTGATCGGCGTGGGCCATTTCGCCAACCTGCGCGACAACGCCCAGGGACGCGTGGCGGAGTTCGGCGTGTCGGTGTCCGGCAGTGCCCGCGGCCGCGGCATCGGCAGCGCGCTGTTCGAGCGAGCCGCCATCCATGGTCGCAATACCAGCGTGCGCACGCTCTACATGCACTGCCTGTCGCGCAACGCCGCGATGATGCATATCGCCAAGAAGGCCGGCATGAAGGTCCAGTATGCCTACGGCGAAGCCGATGCCTACCTGGAACTGCCGCCTGCGGATACCGCCAGCCGCCTGAGCGAGGCGCTCGACGAGCAGCTCGCCGACCTGGACTACGCGGTGCGCCGCAACCTGCGCGACGCACGCCGCTTCGGCCTGCGCTTCTGGCGCACCATGGTGCCGCAGAAGCATACCGCCTGAGCGGCCGGAACCCCGGTCCGCACGGCATCGACAAAAACGGCGCATCGCAACGATGCGCCGTTTTGCTTTGCGGGCCCGGGCGGCCGCACCGCCTCAGGCCGCGCTGCCCACCGGCAGCGCCGTGGTGTCCTTGATGCTTTCCAGCGCGAAGCTCGAGCGCACGTCGATCACCGACGGATGCGCCAGCAGCTGTTCCTGCATGAAGCGCGCAAAGTGCTCCATGTCCTCGACATAGACCTTGAGCAGCAGGTCCATCTCCCCGGTCATGGCATGGCACGCCGCCACCTCCGGCCACACGGCGATCGAGGCGCGGAACAGGTCCAGCGGAGCCTTGCCCTTGGGCGCGCCGCCATGCTTTTCCAGCCGCACATTGATATAGGCCAGCAGGCCGAGCCCGATCTTGTTGGGCTCCAGCAGCGCCGCGTACTGCCGGATCACGCCGATCTCTTCCAGCCGCCGGATGCGGCGCAGGCAGGGGCTGGGCGACAGGTTCACGCGCTCGGCCACCTCCAGGTTGGTCAACCGGCCGTTGGTCTGCAGCACTTCCAGGATCTTCCGGTCGATCTTGTCCAACTCCACCTTGCTCACGATATTGTTGCTCCGCAATATGTTTATTGGCAATTTTTTTGCGCAAATTTAGCAAGCCGTGCACAAGTACGCAATTTTTTGTGAAATTACATCCGATCCGCGCCCGATTTTGTGGGGTGGGCGGCCTTATCGGTCACTCGCGCGTCAGCCGTTCGGGCCGGGCAAATCCCAGTCTGGCGGCGCCGCCGGGTATCGCGGAAGCGCGCTGACCGGAGAACGGGCGAGGTGGTGCGCAGGTTTCCGGCAAACAGGGAAGCGGCATTCTACGGGCGTTTGCGTCCGCGCCAGTGCGTTCCTGTCCCGGAGCGCTCCACGTTGTCCGCTGAACGGACAAAAAAAGCGCGCGGCCCTCAGGCTCGCGCGCTTGGTCGGTATGCTGGCAGCGGCGCTCAGGCGGCACTGCCGGGAACCGCTCAGCCGCCGCTGGTCGACGGCGCCGCCGGGTTGGCGGGTGCCGGCTGGTTGTCCGGGGCGGCCGGGCCGCGCGGGCCGCGTTCGCCACGATGGGGACGGTCGCGGTGCATCTTCTCCATGCCGGCGCGGATTTCATCGCGGGTCAGCTTGCCGTCGCGGTTGGCGTCGAGCTGGTCGAAGCGCTTGGCCAGGCGCGGCAGGCCGGCATTGGCCTCGGCCTTGGTCAGCGCGCCGTCGCCGTTCTTGTCGGCGGCCTTGAACTTCTCGTCGAAGGCGGCCTGCATGCGCGCGTGGTGCTCGGCCATGGCGGCCTTGCGCTGCGCATCCATCTCGGCCTTGTCGATCTTGCCGTCGCGATTGGTGTCGAGCTTGTTGAACCACGCGTCGGCCTCGGCCTTGGAAATGGCGCCGTCGCCGTCGGTATCGATCGCCTTCATCCACATGCCGCCACCGTGGTGGCGGTGGTGGTGGCCCATGCCGTGCTTGCCGGCCGGTGCTGCGCCCGGTGCAGCGGGAGCGCTGGCCTGGGCAAAGGCGCCGCCGGCGACCAGTAGCGCGGCCGAGGCGGCCAGGACCTGTTTCAGGATCTGCGGCTTGTGATTGCGTTGCATGTCGTGCTCCTTGTCATCACGTTGGCATGTACGGATTAGAACGCAGACGATGCAGTGAAGTTGGCGCTTTTAATACGATGTTACCCGCCTCACAGAAAGCCGGGAGCGGCGTAAGGGAACGCAAGCAAGCACGAATAATTGATGCGCCGGCAGCCTAGGGCTGCGCTTTCGGCACGAGCTGGCCGTCATCCGCCGCCTCGGGCGACATTCCGGGCTGGTACTGGCGCGGATCGACGGGTTGGGGCTGGGGCTGGGCCGGCTGGACCGATGGTGCCGGCTGCACCGGTTGTGGCTGTGGCTGAGGCTGAGGTTGGAATTGGGC
This sequence comes from Cupriavidus sp. WGlv3, assembly GCF_023952475.1. Classification (GTDB taxonomy): domain Bacteria; phylum Pseudomonadota; class Gammaproteobacteria; order Burkholderiales; family Burkholderiaceae; genus Cupriavidus; species Cupriavidus phytorum. The sequence goes on along the minus strand of NZ_JALHRX010000019.1, from coordinate 83,453 downwards.
CTGGGCTTGCGGCTGCGGCTGGGCTTGTTGCCCTGGCGGCTGGCTGCGCGGCGGCTGGGCCGGTGCGGGCTGCGCAGGGGCCTGCGCTGGCGGCGGCATGGGCGTTGCCATTGGCGCCGCCGCGCCGGCGGGCGGGGTCGGCAGCGGGCTGGCGGCACGCGGCGCACCGCGCGTGGCAGCCGCCTGCAGCGGCAGGGCAATCTCCTGGCGCACGCCATTGCGCTCGATCACCACGCCGCGCTGGCGCACTTCCACCAGCCGGATCTGCGGCGCCAGGTCGGCACCCATGCGCACCGCCTTGGCCGGGCCGCCATCGATGGAGACGATCGCCGCGCTGGCGCCACCGCCGAGTTCGGCCACCACGCCAAGCAGCTGCACATTGCTCGGGCCGGCCTGGGCCGAGCCACCGAACAGCGTCGCGATCGCGCCGGTCTCGACGGCCTCGGTCTGCGCCACGCGCGCGCTCTTGGGCACCGGGATGGTCCGCATCGCACTGAACGTCAGCACCCAGTAGGTGACCAGCGCGCACAGCGCGATAAACAGCGCCACGCTGGCCAGGCGCGGCAGCCACAGCGCGGAGGCATCGAAGCGGAACGAAGGCCGGAGGGACAATTGCATGGATCGGGACCCTGGATACCCGCCGCGGCGGGTCATGGCGCGAGAGCGCGGACGCGCCAAGCGTACCAGAGCCCCATGACGCTGTCTGCCGCGCCGGCGATGTCGCCGCCGGCCCGGCCTGGGGCGCTTAAAGCAGGTCGTCCAGCAGGTCGGGGCCGAAGACTTCACGCTCGATATGCGCCACCGGCACGCCCGCGCTGAGCAGCGCGTGACGCTGCGCCTGCATGAAGCCAAGCGGCCCGCACAGGTAGAAGCGGCCGTCGACGAAGCGTTGCAGCTCGGGCTGGCGCAGCATCTCGGCCAGCGGCATGGTGCCGGCGTGGTCGTAATCGCGGCCCGCAACGTCTTCCGCTCGCGGGGACTCATAGCTGATGTGCGTGACCAGCCCCGGCAGGCGCTCGCGCGCCCATTCCAGGTCGGCGCGATGGGCATGGTGGTGGCCGTCGCGGGCGGCGTGGGCGAACAGCACCGGCCGTTGCGAGCCTTGCGCGGCCAGCGTGCGCAGCACCGACAGCATCGGCGTGATGCCGATCCCGCCCGACAGCAGCACCAGCGGACGGCGGCTTTCCAGCACCGGCGTGAACTCGCCGAACGGCGCGCTCACCTTGAGCTCCGCCCCCTCGTGGGCGTTGGCATGCAGCCAGTTGGACACCGCGCCGGCCGGCGTGGCCTGGTCGCCGTCCTCGCGCTTGACCGAGATGCGCCAGGTCGGCAGGCCGGCCTCGGCCGACAGCGAATACTGGCGCAGCTGGCGCGTGCCGTCGTCCAGGCGCGCCTCGACGCTGATGTACTGGCCCGGGCGGAATTCGCGCAGCGGCTGGCCGTCGGCCGCGGCCAGCGTCAGCGCCACCACCTGGCCGCCCTGCGCCTCGCGGCGCACCACGCGCACCGGCATCAGTTCGCCGGCGGCGACGCCGGTGCGCTGGTACAGGCGCGCCTCGGCGGCGATCAGCTCGCCCGCCAGCAGCCAGTAGGCCTCGTCCCAGGCCGCCAGCAGCGGCGGCGTGGCGGCTTCGCCCAGCACCGCGGAGATCGCGCCGAGCAGGTGGCGGCCGACGATCGGGTAGTGCGCGGGCGTGATGCCCACCGCCGCGTGCTTGTGCACGATGCGCTCAACCACCGGTCCAAGCGCCGCCGCGTTGTCGATGTTGGCCGCGTAGGCGAACACGGCCGAGGCCAGCGACTGCTGCTGGCTGCCGTTGGCCTGGTTGCCCATGTTGAACAGCTGGGTCAGCTCGGGCCGGTCGGCGAACATCTCGCGGTAGAAATGCGTGGTGATGGCCAGGCCATGCTCGCGCAGCACGGGCACGCTTGCATCGATATAGGGGCGGGAAGCGGCGGACAGCATCAGGTATCACTCCGTTTTATTCATGCAAACAAGATGCATGTTTTTGGACAACAAAAAACCGGCATTCGCCGGCCACGCGCGGATCCCGTCCGCTCAGGCCGAACGCCGGTTCAGGAAATCACGATGCAGGCGGATGATCGATTCGGCGGTGTGGCTGCCGGTGACATCGGCCAGCGTGACGTCGTCGAGCGCGCGGTAGAAGGATTGCTCGGCCACGTCCAGCGCGCGCTTCAGGCGGCAGTTGCCGTTCAGCGCGCAGGGCGGGTTGTCGCAGTCGATCACCGGCCGGTGCCCTTCCAACTCGCGCAGGATGGTGCCGATGGTGAGGCGCTCGGCGCCGGGACCCAGCTGCAGGCCACCATGGCGGCCGCGCGTGGCGCTGACCCAGCCCAGCTTCGACAGCCTCGCCGCCACCTTGACCAGGTGGTTGTGCGAGATGCCGAACTGCTGGCCCACCTCGGCGATCGTGATCGGCCGGCTGCCGTCGCCACGGGCGACGTACATCAACAGGCGCAGCGCGTAGTCCGAGAAGCGGGTCAGTTGCATCGTGGCGTCATGTTAAAAAAGATGCATCCTGGATGCAAGTTATATTTTTTCCCGGCGTGCTACGGTTCGGGATTCGCCAAAAAGCGCCGGCCACCATTGTGATTCACAACCGACTTCTCTGCAGCCCCATCCAGGGCCGCCCATAAAAGAGTCATAAGGCGCCGGTTATACTGATTGGCGAACCCGGCCCCGCCAGCACCCTGGCGCGGGTCCCGCCATTCCAGCAACGAGGTCTTAACCAACAATGCGCAGATTCACTTCCCAGCTTGCCCGCCCCGCCCGTCCTGCCCGCCGCGCGCGCGGCTTTACCCTGATCGAGATCATGGTCGTGATCGTGATCCTCGGCGTGCTGGCGGCACTGGTGGTGCCCAAGATCATGAGCCGTCCGGACGAAGCCCGCATCGTCGCGGCGCGCCAGGATATCTCGTCGATCATGCAGGCGCTCAAGCTGTACCGCCTCGACAACAGCCGCTATCCGACCACCGAGCAGGGCCTGGGCGCGCTGGTGGCCAAGCCTACCACCGAGCCGGTGCCCAACAACTGGAAGGGCGGCGGCTACCTGGAAAAGCTGCCCAAGGATCCGTGGGGCCATCCGTATCAATACCTGAACCCCGGCGTGCGCGGCGAAATCGACGTGTTCAGCTTCGGTGCCGACGGCCAGGCCGGCGGCAACGCCAACGACGCCGATATCGGCAACTGGGAGTAAGCGCCCCTGCCGCCCGCCTTTGCCGCTTCCCTGATGACCACGGCGCCGCGCCGCCGCGCCCCCCGGCAGCGGCACTCCGGCTTCACGCTGCTGGAGCTGCTGGTGGTGATGGTGATCGCCGGCATCGTGATCTCGCTGGTCGCGGTCAATGCCTCGCCCAATGAGCGCGGCCGCGTACTTGACGACGGCCAGCGCATCGCGCGGCTGTTCGAGCTGGCCCAGGAAGAAGCGCAGCTGGGCGCGCGCCCGCTCGCCTGGGAAGGCGACGCCGGCGGCTGGCGCTTCCTCGAATCGACTCCCAACGGCTGGATCCCCCTGCGCACCGACGTGTTCGCGCCAGGCACCTGGCGCCTTGCGCTGGACCAGGTCATCGTCGCCGAAGGCGGCCGCAGCACCGGCACCAACAGTCCGCCGCGGCTGGTTTTCGGGCGCGAGCTGATCGATGCCCCGCAGCGCCTGGTGCTGGTGCGCGGCGATATCCGCGTCGACGTGGCCGGCGACGGCAGCGGCCGCTATTTCGCCAGCACGCCATGACGCGCCCGCGCTTCCCCGCACGCCGGCGCGCCCGCGCGGCCGGCTTCACGCTGATCGAAGTGCTGGTGGCGCTGACCATCCTGGCGGTGGCGCTGACCGCGGCGATGCGCGCGATGGGCTCGATGGTCGATGCCAGCGCGTCGCTGCAGACCCGCATGCTGGCCGAATGGAGCGCCGAGAACCACCTGGCCTCGCTGCGCCTGGCCAAGACCTGGCCCGAGCCCGGCGTCAGCGGCTATGCCTGCCCGCAGGGCGGCACGCCGCTGTACTGCGAGCAATCCGTGTCCGCGACGCCCAATCCGGTGTTCCGCCGCGTCGAGATCGCGGTCTATCCGTCGGCCACCGACAAGTCGGTGCGGCTGGCCTGGCTCGTCACCATCGTTCCCAATGAAATCCGCAACGTGCTCTGAGCGCCGGCGCGGGCGCCGATTCGCCGGCGGCTTCACGCTGCTGGAAATGCTGGTCGCCATCACGCTGCTGGCGGTGATGGCGGTGATCGGCTGGCGCGCGCTGGACAGCCTGACGCGCGGCCGCGAACGGCTGATCGACCATGACGCCCGGCTGGATGCGCTGAAGGTGCTGTACGGCCAGCTGCAGGCCGATTGCGAGCACCTGGCCAACCCCACGCTGCTGCAGGGCAGCCCGGTCGAGATCGGCCAGAACCGCGTGCTGCTGGTGCGCGACCGCCGTGACGAAGGCCAGCCGCCGGCATGGCAGGCGCTGTCGTACCAGCTTGACGGCAACACGCTGGTGCGCGTGGCCGCGCCGCCGGTGAGCAACCGTGCCGCGTTGCAGTCGTCGCTGCTGGCGCTGCGCCAGGGCGGAGGCAACAACGCACAGGTGCGGCGCGTGCTGGGCAACGTCGACGGGATGAGCGCGCGCGCCTGGGTCGAACCGGGCGGCTGGCAGGCCGACAGCAACCGCATCCGCAACGTGCTGTTCAGCGGCAACGCGGCCAGCGCGGTGCAAGCGTCGGAGGCCGGCGCGGCGGTGCCCAATACTGCGGTGCGCGCGGTGGAGCTGACCATCCTCGCCCGCATGGGCGACGGCGACACGCCGCGGCAGTTCCAGAAGATCTGCGTCTCGGGGCTATGACGCACGCCCGCCGTCCCCTCCGCCCCCTCCGCTTCAGGCCTTCGCGCCGCGCGCGCGGCGCCGCCGTGGTCACCGCGCTGCTGATGGTGACGCTGGCCGTGGTGGTGGTGTCGGGCATGCTATGGCGGCAGCAGGTGCAGATCCGCGCCATCGAGAACCAGCGGCTGCTGGCCCAGGCGACCTGGATCGAGCGCGCCGCGGTCGACTGGGCGCGGCTGATCCTGCGCGACGACCAGCGCCGCAGCAATGTCGACGAGCTGGGCGAGCCATGGGCGGTGCCGATCGCCGAGACCCGCCTGTCGGATTTCCTGGGCGCGTCGCTGCGCACCGACGTGGCGGGCGAGACCTCGTTCCTGTCCGGGCGCATCCTCGATGCGCAGGCGCGCTTCAACCTTGCCAACCTGGTGACATGGTCCGCCACCGGCGGCCAGGGCGCGCCGGTCGGGCGCGTTGCCAATATCGACCAGTCGGCGCAGGCCGCCTATGGCCGGCTGCTGCGCACCGTGGGCCTGAACCCGGCGCTGGCCGAGACCACCGCACGCCACATGCTGCAGGCCGCGCAGGGTGGCCACGGCGGCGAGGGCTCGGGCCGGCAGGCGCCGCGCCCGCTCGACAGCGTGCAGGGCCTGCTGGCGCTGCCCGGCTATACGCCCGAGATGGTGGCGGTGCTGGAGCCCTTCGTGATCGTGCTGCCGGAGCGCACTCTGGTCAATGCCAACACCGCCGAGGCCGAGGTGCTGGCCGCGATGATCGACAAGCTGCCGCTGGAACGCGCGCGCGAGCTGGTGCGCCAGCGCGACCGCGCCTACTTCAACAACATCGGCAACCTGCAGACGCAGCTGTCCGCGCTGGCGCCGCAAGCAAGCAGCGGCAACCTGGGCAACCTGCTCGACGTGCGCTCGCATTACTTCCTGGTCTACGGGCTGGTGCGGCACGAGCGCGCCAGCCGGCTGCAGGTGTCGCTGATCTACCGCGGCGAACCGCTCGGTGCAGCCAACACCACCCGCGTGGTCTGGATCCAGGACGCGGACCGGCTGCCGGACCTGCGCTGAGCATGGCAAGGCGGCCTGGCACACATATGAAAACAGCACACCAGAGCAACCGGGGAGAATGGTATTGACGCGATTTTGTCACGCAGGCAAGGTATGCTGCGGCGCTGGCGCGAGCCTGACACCAGCCCGCTCGCCGCTGATCGGCCTCCCAGGCCGCCCGCCGGCATCCCCGCACTCCGGCAAGTTTCCTGCGCCGGGGCGTTCCCGGGCGCACCCCCATGGGCCATGCGCCTTATCGAGCCGTTCTACTGAAGCCAAAGCAAGGACACCTTGAGCACCACTCTGTACGTGCGCTTGCCGCACCGGCCGCATGACCAGCCGCAACCGTGGCAGTTCGGCGCCCTGTCTTTTGCGCTGGTGCGCACGGCGGCGGCCGAGCCGGCGCGCCGCGGCTTGCCCCGTGCCGCACCGGAAGTGTTGCGAGAAGGCCACGCCCGCATCGCCGACCTGCCCGCGGCGGAGCGGTTGGTGCTGATCCTGGCCGCGAGCGACGTACTGCTGACCAGCGCCAGCGTGCCGCCGCTGCCGCCCGCGCGTTTGAAGCAGGCGCTGCCCAACCTGGTCGAGGACGCCCTCGCCACCGACGCGCAGCCCTGCCACATCGGCCTCGGCCCCGCCCTCGACAGCGCCGCGCCCGCGCGCGGGCCGCGCCGGCGCCTGCTGATGGTGGCGGACCGCGCCTGGCTGCGCGCGGTGCTCGATGCCTTTGCCGAGCACCGCCATCGCCGCCGCCACGTGCTGGCCGCGCAGCTGTGCGTGCCGCTGGCCGTGCCAGAAGAAGAGGAAGCCGGCGCCGAGCCGACGCTGGCGCCGCCGGGCGCGGCGCCAGCCGCGGTGCAGCCGGCCACGCTGGTGGTCGAGGCCGCCGCCAGCGCGCTCGCCGAAGGCGGTGCGCTCGGCGATGCATTGGGCGAAGCCTTGCCGGACACCGCCAGCAGCACCACACGCCAGTGGCAGCTGACCGTGCGCACCGGTGCGCACGCCGGCTATGGCCTGCTGCTGGGCGACGACGCCCTGGCCGCATGGCAGGCGCTGGCGCCTGAAGGCGCCTGGTATGCCGATGCCGACGCCGCTGCGATGGCGCCGGTGCCCGGCCTGCGCCAGGCCGGTCGCACCGGCTGGCGGCTGTGGATCGACGGTGCGCAGGAATGCCTGCGCGAGCCGGGGCTCGACCTGGCGCAGTTCGAATTCGCGCAGGGCCGCGCCGACCGCTGGAACCTGGTGGCATGGCGCCTGCCGCTGGCGCTGGTGGCGGGCCTGGTGCTGGTCCAGCTGATCGGCATGAACACGCACTGGCTGCTGCTGCGCAACGAACAGCAACGGCTCGAAGCCGCGCAGGCGCAGACGCTGCGCGGCACCTTCCCGCAGACGCCGACGGTGATCGACGCCCCGCTGCAGATGCGCCGGCAGGTCGAGCAGCTGCGCATCGCCAGCGGGCGCAGCACGCCCGATGATTTCCTGCCGCTGGCCGACCGCTTCGCCCAGGCCGCGCGCCGGCTGGCGCCCGATGCGCTGCAGGCGCTCGAGTACCGCGGCCGCATGCTGGTGGTGACGCTCAAGCCCGGCACCGACACCGCCGGCCTGCGCAGCGCGGCGCGTCAAGCCGGGCTGCAGATGGAAGAGGACAAGGCCGGCAATGCCGCGGGCAGCACCGGCTCGAGCGCAGGCACGCCTGTGACACCCGGCTCGCGCTGGACCATCAAGCCCGGCCTGTGACCGGCGCACGCCCGACATGAACCCATCGAAAGACTCCACCCGCAGCCCTTCGCCCGCCGCCCGCCGCAGCGGCGCCGCCACGCTGCGCACGCGCATGGCCCGCCTGCGCCCGTCGGTGCCACCAGCCTGGCGGGAACGCTTCGACGCCTTCTGGTCGGCGCGCAATCCGCGCGAGCAGGCCATCCTGGGCGGCGGCACCGCGGTGCTGGCACTGGTGCTCGGCTACCTGCTGCTGTGGGAGCCGGCCGCCGACGGCCGCGAGCGGGCCGCGCGCAACCTGCCGCAGCTGCGTGCCGACCTGGCCGAGATGGAAACGCTGGCGCAGGAAGCCCGCGGCCTCAAGGCCACGCCGGCGCCGTCGCTGCGCGGCGATGCGCTGACCCAGGCGCTGCAGGAAAGTCTGGGCCAGTACGGCCTCAAAGCCACGCGCCTGGCGGCCGCCGCCGACAACAGCGTGCAGGTGCAGCTGGACAAGGTTCCGTTCGGAGCGGTCAGCACCTGGCTGCAGGACGTGCGCCAGCAGCAGCGCATGAAGGTGATCGATGCGCGCGTGGTCTATGTCGGCGCCACGGCGCTGGTGAACGTTACCGCGACCCTGCAGGGTCCGGGTGGCCGCAGCTGATGGTGCGGCTGGAAACCCTGCGCCTGCCGCGGCGCGCACTGCGCCAGCCGGCCGCCGCGCGGCGCCTGCGCTGGCTCGGGCTGGGCCTGGCGACGGCGGCGGTAACGACGGTGGCGATGCTGCCGGCAACATGGATCGCCACGCGCGTCGCCACGCAGACGCAGGGACGCGTCCTGCTGGCCGATGCCAGCGGCTCGCTGTGGCGCGGCAGCGCCACGCTGGCGCTGTCGGCCGGGGCGGGCAGCCAGACTGCCACCGTGCTGCCCGGCCGGCTGCACTGGACGCTGGCGTTCTGGCCGCTGCTGACCGGCCGCGCGCGGCTGGTGCTGACCCATTCGGAGGCCATGGCCGCGCCGGTCGCGGTCACCGCGACGCCGGGCGGCTGGACCGCGCAGTCGGGTGCGATGCGCCTGCCCGCGTCGCTGCTCGAGGGCGTGGGCGCGCCGTTCAACACGCTGCGCCCGGACGGCCTGATGCGGGTGGACTGGTCCGCGCTGCAGGGCCGGTTTTCCGGCCAGGGCATGACCGGCCATATGACGTTGCGCATCGAGCAGGTATCGGCCGCAGTCAGCCGGCTGCGCCCGCTGGGCAGCTACCGCGCCGAGATCGACTGGACCGGCGCGGGCGGCGGCAAGCTGCAACTGAGCACCATCGATGGTCCGCTGCACCTGGAGGGCAGCGGCACGCTCGGGCGGCAGGCGCGCTTCGAGGGTACCGCGCATGCCGAACCCGAGGCCGCGACGCAGCTGACCAGCCTGCTGAGCCTGCTGGGACGACGAGACAACAATGTGACTAGGCTGCGTTTCTGATGCCACGCAGAGCGCACAGCCCACGGAAATGACTATGACCACCCACGCCAACCGACCTGTTTTCAAGACCGCCTGCGCCCGCGCCGTGGCATTGCTCTGCGGGCTCTCCTTGCTGGCGCCCGCGCCGCTGTGGGCTCAGCCCGGGGCGCCGGCCTCGCGCGGCCAGGCAAACCCGGGCACGCCGCCGGCGCCGCCCGACGTCACCCCCGCCAATCGCGACCAGGTGGTGCTGAACTTCGTCAACGCCGACCTCGACTCCGTGATCAAGGCGGTCGGCCAGGCCACCGGCAAGAACTTCGTCATCGACCCGCGCGTAAAGGGCACCGTCAACCTGGTCACGGAGCAGCCGGTCTCGCGCGCGCAGGCGCTGCAGACGCTGGGCTCGGTGCTGCGCATGCAGGGCTATGCCATGGTCGAGAGCAACGGCTTCACCAAGGTCGTGCCCGAGGCCGACGCCAAGCTGCAGGGCTCGCCCACCGTGATCGGCGGCAGCCCCAGCCGCGGCGACCAGGTGGTGACCCAGGTGTTCCGGCTGAACTACGAGTCGGCCAACAACCTGGTGCCGGTGCTGCGGCCAATGATCGCGCCCAACAACACCATCACCGCCTATCCGGCCAACAACACCCTGGTCATCACCGACTACGCCGACAACCTGCGCCGCATCGCCCGCATCATCGCCGCGGTCGATGCGCCGGCCTCGGGCGAGGTCGAACTGGTGCCGCTCAAGCACGCGCTGGCCAGCGATACCGCGGCGGTGCTGCAGCGCCTGCTGGATCCGGGCGCCGCGGGTGCCACCGGCGGCGGCGGTGCCGCGGCCGTCGATGCCAGCCTGCGCACCTCGGTAGTGGCCGAGCCGCGCAGCAATTCGCTGATGATCCGCGCCACCAGCCGTGCGCGCCTGCAGCAGGCGCGCCAGCTGATCGAGAAGCTCGACCAGCCCTACGCGCGCCCCGGCAACATCTGGGTGGTGCCGCTGAAGAACGCGGATGCGATCAAGCTGGCCGCGACGCTGCGCGCCATCGTCGCCGCCGACAGCAGCTTCGCCACCACCACCCAGCCCGGCGGGCAGGCCGGCGGCATCGGCGGCGCGGCGGGCATGACCAATGTCTCGACGCCGACCGGCGGCCAGTTCACCGGCGGTGCCACCACCCCCCAGACCGGCATGCGCGGCGGCACCGGCACCGGCGGCGGCACCGGCGGCGCCTATGGCAACTCGGCCTTCGCGGCCTCGTTCGGCACCACCACGCAGCCGACCACGGGCGGCATCATCCAGGCGGACCCCTCCACCAACTCGCTGATCATCACCGCCAGCGAACCGGTCTACCGCAACCTGCGCGGCGTGATCGACGACCTCGACGCGCGCCGCGCGCAGGTCTATATCGAGTCGATGATCGTCGAAGTGACCGCCACCCAGGCGAGTGAACTCGGCATCCAGTGGCAGGGCCTGATCAGCTCGTCAAGCGGCAACAACAACGTCTTTGCCGGCACCAACTTCGGCACCGGCGGACAGAACATCCTCAACCTGACCCTGGCCGGCGCCCTGGCCGACGCCAACCGCTCCGCCGGCATCGCTGCCGCGCAGCAACTGGTCCCCGACATCGGCGGCCTGAACCTGGGCATCGTCAACCGGGCCATGGGCCTGGGCGCGCTGCTGCGCGCCCTGGGTACGAATGGCAGCGTCAACCTGCTGTCGACACCGAACCTGATCACGCTCGAGAACGAGGAAGCCAAGATCCTGATCGGCCAGAACATCCCGATCACCACCGGCTCCTACGCCCAGACCGGCGGCGCGGCCTCGGTCACGCCGTTCCAGACCTTCGACCGCAAGGACGTCGGCATCACGCTGCGGGTCAAGCCGCAGATCACCGACGGCGGGCTGGTGAAGATGCAGATCTTCCAGGAATCGTCGAACGTGGTGCAGGCGACCGCCAACCTGATCCAGGGCCCGACCACCAACGTGCGTTCGATCGAGACCAACGTGCTGGTCGACGACGGCCAGATCATCGTGCTGGGCGGCCTGATCGAGGACAACTATGGCGACGGCGTACAGAAGGTGCCGCTGCTGGGCGACATCCCGCTGATCGGCGGCCTGTTCCGCTACGAGAACAAGAACCGCTCGAAGACCAACCTGCTGGTGTTCCTGCGGCCCTATGTGATGCGCACGGCCGGCGCCACCGACCGCCTGACCGCGGACCGCTACGACTATATGCGCGCGCAGCAGCAGGGCTTCGTATCGCCTAACATCATGGTGCGGGACACCAACACGCCGCTGCTGCCGCCGGCCGACGCGCCGACCACGCCGTTCGTCAACCCGCGCACCAACGGCCCCGTGGCCGGGCCGCTGCCGCTGCCCCAGACGCTGCCGCAGAGCGCGCCGCAGCCGGGCGTGCCGGGTCAGCCACAGCCGCTGCAGGCGGTCCCGCAACCGGTGCCCGAACCGGTACCGCAACCCGCGCCACAACCCGTGCCGCCGGCGCCGGTGGGCGCCCCGCAGCCGCTCAACTCGCGCGGCGAAGCCGCACTCCCGTATTGAGGCCCGTCATGGCCAGCGAAGTCCAAACCGCCCTCTCCACCCCTGCCGCCGGCATTGCCGGCTTCAACCCGCCGGCCGAGCTCGAGCCACCGTCGCCGATGGCGGCGCGGCTGGTCTCCTACGGCTTTGCGCGCGAGGCGCCGCTGCTGATCGCGCACCAGCGTCCCGACGGGCTCGAGGTGTGGGTCAGCCGCGCCACCTCGCCCACGGCGCTGGCCGAAGTGGCGCGCGTGCACGGCGCATTGCGCCTGCGCGTGCTCGAGCCCGAGGCGCTCGAGCATGCCATGTCCGACGCCTATAACCGCCAGGACGGCAGCGCCGCCCAGGTGGTGGGCGAGGTCGAGGGCGAGGTCGACCTGTCGCGCCTGATGCAGGACATTCCCGCGGTGGAAGACCTGCTGGAATCCGAAGACGATGCGCCGATCATCCGCATGATCAACGCGCTGCTGACGCAGGCCGCGCGCGAAGGCGCCTCGGATATCCATATCGAGCCGTTCGAATCGTCGTCGGTGGTGCGCTTCCGCGTCGACGGCACGCTGCGCGACGTGGTGCGGCCCAAGAAGGCGCTGCACGGGGCGCTGATCTCGCGCATTAAGATCATGGCGCAGCTCGACATTGCCGAGAAACGCCTGCCGCAGGACGGCCGCATCACGCTGCGCGTGGGCGGACGGCCGGTCGACGTGCGGGTCTCGACGCTGCCCACCGGCCACGGCGAGCGCGCGGTGCTGCGCCTGCTCGACAAGGAAGCCGGCCGGCTGGACCTGGCCAAGCTGGGCATGGCGCCCGACACGCTGCGCGGCTTCGACCACCTGATCCGGCAGCCGCACGGCATCGTGCTGGTGACCGGGCCGACCGGCTCGGGCAAGACCACCACGCTCTATGCCGCGCTGTCGCGCCTGGATGCGCGCACCACCAACATCATGACGGTGGAAGACCCGGTCGAGTATGACCTGGATGGCATCGGCCAGACCCAGGTCAACCCGCGCATCGACATGACCTTCGGCAAGGCGCTGCGCGCGATCCTGCGCCAGGACCCGGACGTGGTCATGATCGGCGAGATCCGCGACCTGGAAACCGCGCAGATTGCGGTGCAGGCGTCGCTGACCGGCCACCTGGTGCTGGCCACGCTGCACACCAACGACTCGGCTTCGGCGGTGACGCGGCTGGTCGACATGGGCATCGAGCCGTTCCTGCTGTCGTCGTCGCTGCTGGGCGTGCTGGCGCAGCGGCTGGTACGGCGGCTGTGCCCGCACTGCAAGCGCGAGGAAGTGATCGAGGTCACCCCGGCCGAGGCCGACGTGCTGCACGCGCAGGGCAAGCCGCTGCAGACCGTCTGGCATCCGGTCGGTTGCGACAAGTGCGGCCAGTCGGGCTACCAGGGACGCATGGGCGTCTACGAGCTGCTCACGGTCGACGATGAAATCCGCACCATGATCCACCGCCAGGCGCCCGAATCGGAAATCAAGCAGGTCGCGCTGGCGCACGGCATGCACACCATGCGCGGCGACGCGCAGCGCTGGATCGACAGCGGCGCGACCTCGCTCGAGGAAGTGCTGCGCGTTACGCGCGACTGACGCGGAGCCGACCGGATGCCAGCTTTCCGCTATGAAGCCGCCGACGCCGCCGGCAAGACCGACCGCGGCGTGATCGAGGCCGACAGCGCGCGCCAGGCCCGCACCCAGTTGCGCGCGCGCGGACTGACGCCGCTGACCGTCGACGCGCTCGCCGGCGCCGGCCTGGCGCCGCGCGCCGGCAGCCAGCTGTTCGCGCGCAAGCTGTCGACGCAGGAGCAGGCGCTGTTCACGCGCCAGCTGGCCAGCCTGATCGTCGCCGGCCTGCCGCTGGACGAGGCGCTGGGCGCGCTGGCCGACCAGGCCGAGCGGCCCTATGTGCATGAACTGCTGGCCGGCATCCGCGCCGAGGTGATGGGCGGCAGCGCGCTGTCGGTGGCGCTGGCGCAGCATCCGCGCGATTTTCCGGACATCTACCGCGCGCTGGTCTCGGCCGGCGAGCACTCCGGCCACCTGGGCCTGGTGCTGGAGCGGCTGGCCGGCTATATCGAGTCGCGCAACACGCTGACCTCCAAGATCCGGCTGGCCTTCACCTATCCGGCCATCGTCACGGTGGTGGCGTTCGCGATCGTGATCTTCCTGCTGTCGTACGTGGTGCCGCAGGTGGTGAGCGTGTTCGCCAATACCAAGCAGAAGCTGCCCACGCTGACCATCGTCATGCTGTGGCTGTCGGATTTCGTGCGCAACTGGTGGTGGGCCGCGCTGGCGGTGATCGCGGTGGCCGCGTTCAGCATCCGCCGGCTGCTGCGCCAGCCCGCGGTGCGGCTGGAATGGCACCGCTGGCTGCTGACCGCGCCGCTGCTGGGCAAGCTGGTGCGCGGCTACAACACCGCGCGCTTTGCCGGCACGCTGGCGATCCTGGTTTCCGCGGGCGTGCCGATTCTGCGCAGCCTGCAGGCCGCCGGCGAAACCCTGACCAACGAGGCGCTGCGCGCCAACGTGGAAGACGCCAACACCCGCGTGCGCGAAGGCGCCTCGCTGGCGCGCGCGCTGGCGGCGCAGAACCAGTTTCCGCCGGTGCTGGTGCACCTGATCCGCTCGGGTGAAGCCACCGGCAACCTGCCGGTGATGCTGGACCGCGCCGCGCAGGGCGAAGCGCAGGAACTGGAACGGCGCACGCTGTTCCTGACCAGCCTGCTGGAACCGCTGCTGATCCTGACCATGGGCGTGGTGGTGCTGCTGATCGTGCTGGCGGTGCTGATGCCGATCATCGAGATCAACCAGCTGGTGCGGTAAGGCGCGCGCCGATAACGCTTGCTTTGGCCTGACGTCCGTTGCGGACGCTTCCCTCTCCCGCAAGGTGGAGAGGGAACAACACCAGCAGGCCGATTTACTCTGCCTTCTTGCTCGGACGCTTGCGCGTCTTGCGCGCCGGTGCCGGCGCCGGTGCGGCGTCGGGTTCGACAGCGGCCGGTTGCGGTTCCGCCTCCACTGTCGCCGTCAGCACGGTCGTGCCCGGCGCCGCGAACACCGACTGATCGATCGGCCACGGCGTCTCGCTCAGCGTCACCTCGGGCCGGCGCGCCGCGCGCTTGCGCGCGCCGGTGCGGCTGCCCGCGCTGGGCTCCGGGTCCGGCTGCGGATCCGGCTGCGGCGCAGCTTCCAGCGGCGGCACCGGCTCCGGCTCGGGCTGCACCGCATCGGCCGCGACAAAGGACGGCTCGGCTTGCGCCGGCGTTTCGGGCTCGGGAGCAACCGTCTCCGGCGTCGGCAGCGGTTCGACCCCGCGGGCCGGCTCCGGCGCCGGCGCCGGCGCAGGTGCGGGCTGGCGACGCGCCGGCTCGGCGTGCTGGGCCGGCGGCTGCGGCGGGCGCTGCTGAGGCTCGCCGCCCTTGGCGCGCTTCTTCAGCCGCACCCAGATGGTCTTGTTGTTGCCGCCGTTGCGGGTCTCGACCTCGAACAGGCCGGTCGCCGCGACCAGCTCGGACAGCTTGCCGTAGCCGTAGTTGCGCGAGTCGAATTCCGGCGCCTGCTTGGCGATGTGGTTGCCCATGCTGCCCAGCGTCAGCCAGCCGTCTTCGTCCGACACCGCCTGCGCCGCATTCTGCAGCAGGCGCACCAGGCGCGAGTCCTGGCGCAGCTCGCCGGTGCTGCGCTTGCGCGTGGGCGCGGCGGCGCCGTCGGCACCGTCCGCGCCGTCGGTGTCGACCTCGGCGCGCAGCACGTCGGAATAGATGAACTTGTCGCAGGCCGTGACAAACGGCTTGGGCGTCTTGCGCTCGCCAAAGCCGTACACCGTCAGGCCCTGCTCGCGGATGCGCGAGGCCAGCCGGGTGAAGTCGCTGTCGCTGGAGACGATGCAGAAGCCATCGAAGCGCCCGGTGTAGAGCAGGTCCATGGCGTCGATGATCATGGCGCTGTCGGTCGCGTTCTTGCCGACGGTGTAGCGGAACTGCTGGATCGGCTGGATCGAGTGCGACAGCAGCCGCTCCTTCCAGCCGGCCAGGTTGGGCCGGGTCCAGTCGCCGTAGATGCGCTTGACGGCGGCCACGCCGTACTTGGCGACCTCGGCCAGCAGGCCTTCGACAATGGCGGGCGCCGCGTTGTCGGCGTCGATCAGCACGGCCAGGGTCGCAGTGCCCTGGCGGGGGGAATTGGTCATGTTCGGATATTCGCTGGCAAGCCGCGCACCGGCGCGGTCGGACAAGGGATCGGGTTGCACCAGGCTGGCAACGCAGATATGACGCATGGGAGGCGGCCCGGCGTCGGCGCGGGCGGTCTCGATGCAACGCAGTGTACACGCCAGGCCCTGTCGATACGGGAAATCACGGCCATAACCGGCACGCTTTGTGCTGCATTGCAAGGTACCGCCGCTTTTGTGGCGGTGCTACCATGCCGCGCAGAGACACAGCCACCCGGAGCCTTCACAAGAGGCGACGCGGCGGTTGCCCACAACTGCAGGTTTCGGTGATCCCGACAGCACGCCCATAGAGGAGCACGCATGAATGCCCCCCTGACCTCGCCGGTCAGCGACGCCATCCGCCAGGCGCTCGCCAACGTTTCCCTCGAAGACAAATACACGCTCGAACGCGGCCGCATCTATATCAGCGGCACGCAGGCGCTGGTGCGCCTGCCGATGCTGCAGCAGGAGCGCGACCACGCCGCCGGGCTGAACACCGCCGGCTTTATCTCCGGCTACCGCGGCTCGCCGCTGGGTGCGCTCGACCAGTCGCTGTGGAAGGCCAAGAAGCACCTGGCCGCGCACAATATCGTGTTCCAGGCCGGCCTGAACGAAGACCTCGCCGCGACCTCGGTATGGGGTTCGCAGCAGGTCAACATGTACCCCGACGCGAAGTTCGACGGGGTCTTCGGCATGTGGTACGGCAAGGGGCCGGGCGTGGACCGCACCGGCGACGTGTTCAAGCATGCCAACTCGGCGGGCTCGTCGCAGCACGGCGGCGTGCTGGTGCTGGCCGGCGACGACCACTCGGCCAAGTCGTCGACGCTGGCGCACCAGTCCGAGCACATCTTCAAGGCCTGCGGCCTGCCGGTGCTGTATCCGTCCAACGTGCAGGAGTACCTCGACTACGGCCTGCACGGCTGGGCCATGAGCCGCTACTCCGGCCTATGGGTGGCGATGAAGTGCGTGACTGACGTGGTGGAATCGTCGGCCTCGGTCGAACTGGATCCGCATCGCGTGCAGATCGTGCTGCCGGGCGACTTCATCATGCCGCCGGGGGGCCTCAACATCCGCTGGCCCGATCCGCCGCTGGAGCAGGAGGCACGGCTGCTCGACTACAAGTGGTACGCCGGGCTGGCCTATGTGCGCGCCAACAAGCTGGACCGCATCGAGATCGACTCGCCGCACGCGCGCTTCGGCATCATGACCGGCGGCAAGGCCTATCTGGACACGCGCCAGGCGCTGGCCGACCTGGGCCTGGACGATGCCACCTGCGCGCAGATCGGCATCCGGCTGTACAAGGTGGGCTGCGTGTGGCCGCTTGAAGCGCATGGCGCGCGCGCCTTTGCCGAAGGGCTGCAGGAAATCCTGGTGGTCGAAGAGAAGCGCCAGATCATGGAGTACGCGCTCAAGGAAGAGCTGTACAACTGGCGCGACGATGTCCGCCCCAAGGTCTACGGCAAGTTCGACGAGAAGGACAACGCCGGCGGCGAATGGTCGATCCCGCAGGGCCACTGGCTGCTGCCGGCGCACTACGAGCTGTCGCCGGCGATCATCGCCAAGGCCATCGCCACGCGCCTGGACAAGTTCGACCTGCCTGTGGACGTGCGCGCGCGCATCACCGCACGCCTGGCCATCATCGAGGCAAAGGAAAAGGCGCTGGCCACGCCGCGCGTGGTCGGCGAGGGGACGGGCCAGCCGAAGGCCGAGCGCAAGCCGTGGTTCTGCTCGGGCTGCCCGCACAATACCTCGACCAACGTGCCCGAGGGCTCGCGCGCGCTGGCCGGCATCGGCTGCCACTACATGACGGTGTGGATGGACCGCAGCACCAGCACCTTCAGCCAGATGGGCGGCGAAGGCGTGGCGTGGATCGGCCAGGCACCGTTTGCCGGCGACAAGCATGTGTTCGCCAACCTGGGCGACGGCACGTACTTCCACTCGGGCCTGCTGGCGATTCGCGCGTCGATCGCCGCGGGCGTCAACATCACCTACAAGATCCTGTACAACGACGCGGTGGCGATGACCGGCGGCCAGCCTGTGGACGGCCAGCTGTCGGTGCAGGACATCGCCTGGCAGGTGCACAGCGAGGGCGCGAAGCAGATCGCCATCGTCAGCGACCAGCCCGAGAAATACAACGCGGCGATCAAGCTGCCGCCAGGCATCGACGTCCATCACCGCGACCAGCTCGACCGCGTGCAGCGCGAGCTGCGCGAGGTGGCGGGCTGCACCATCCTGATCTACGACCAGACCTGCGCCACCGAAAAGCGCCGCCGCCGCAAGCGCGGCACGATGGAGGACCCGCCGCGCCGCGCCTTTATCAACGATGCGGTGTGCGAGGGCTGCGGCGACTGCTCGGTCAAGTCCAACTGCCTGTCGGTGGAACCGCTGGAAACCGAGTTCGGCACCAAGCGGCAGATCAACCAGTCGTCGTGCAACAAGGACTTCTCGTGCGTGAACGGCTTCTGCCCCAGCTTTGTCACGGCCGAGGGCGCACAGGTGCGCAAGCCCGAGCAGCACGGCGTGTCGATGGACAGCCTGCCGGCGCTGCCTGAGCCGCAACTGCCGGCGATCCGCCGCGCCTACGGCATTCTGGTCACCGGCGTCGGCGGCACCGGCGTGGTCACCATCGGCGGCCTGCTCGGCATGGCCGCGCACCTGGAGAACAAGGGCGTCACCGTGCTCGACATGGCCGGGCTGGCGCAGAAGGGCGGCGCAGTGCTGTCGCACGTGCAGCTGGCCGCGCGCCCGGATGACCTGCATGCCACCCGTATCGCCATGGGCGAGGCCGACCTGGTGATCGGCTGCGATGCCATCGTGTCGGCCTCCGACGAGGTCATCTCCAAGACCCAGGCCGGCCGCACCCGGGCCGTGGTCAACACCGCGCAAACCCCGACCGCCGACTTCATCAAGAACCCGAAGTGGCAGTTCCCGGGGCTGTCGGCCGAGCAGGACGTGCGCAATGCGGTGGGCGAGAAGTGCGACTTCATCAATGCCTCGGGCCTGGCCGTGGCGCTGCTGGGCGATGCCATCTACACCAATCCGCTGGTGCTCGGATACGCCTGGCAGAAGGGCTGGATCCCGCTGACACTGCAGGCGCTGGAGCGCGCCATCGAGCTGAACGGGGTGGCGGTGGAAAAGAACAAGGCCGCGTTCGACTGGGGCCGCCATATGGCGCACGACCCGGAGCACGTGCTGTCGCTGAGCGGCAAGCTCAGGAGCACCGCCGAAGGGGCAGCCGTGGTCAAGCTGCCGGCGTCGACCGGCGCCCTGCTCGACAAGCTGATCGCGCGCCGCGTGGAACACCTGACGGCGTACCAGGATGCGGCTTATGCCCGCCGCTACCGCGAAGCGATCGAGCGCGTGCGCGCGGCCGAGAGCGCGCTGCTGGGCAGCGGCAAGGCTCTGGCGCTGACCGAGGCGGCGGCGCGCAACCTGGCCAAGCTGATGGCGTACAAGGACGAGTACGAAGTGGCGCGCCTCTATACGGACCCCGCCTTCCTGGACAAGCTGCGCGCGCAGTTCGAGGGCGAGCCCGGGCGCGACTACCAGCTCAACTTCTGGCTGGCACCGCCGCTGAACGCGAAGCGCGACGACAAGGGCCAGCTGGTCAAGCGCAAGTTCGGCCCGTCGACGATGAAGCTGTTCCGAGTGCTGGCAAAGATGAAGGGACTGCGTGGCGGCATCTTCGACATCTTCGGCAAGACCGAAGAGCGCCGCACCGAGCGCGCGCTGATCGGCGAGTACCGTGCCCTGCTGGATGAACTGGTGGCGGGCTTGAATGCCGCCAACCACGACACCGCGGTGGCGCTGGCCAGCCTGCCGGACGATATCCGCGGTTTCGGCCACGTCAAGGAAAACAACCTGAAGGCGGTGCGGGCGCGCTGGGCGAAACTGCTGGAGCAGTTCCGGCATCCGGAGACGGCGCAGCGGGCGGCCTGAGGCGCGCTTCTTCCTCCCCTCTCCCGCTTGCGGGAGAGGGGCCGGGGGAGAAGGCAGGGAGGCGTGGTCCCTAGCCAAACCACCCCTCACGCTGCCCTCTCCCCATGCGGGGAGAGGGAATCACCATCGGCAGGCGTGCGTCGTCGGCTTACGCCTGTGCCAGCGTCGTTTCCCCGGGCTTCACATACATCGAGTGCTTCGGCTGCGACAGCACCCGGCACACCATCGGCTCGAAGAACGACAGTGGCAGCGTGTCGTAGTCGGTCATGAAGGCGGCGGCGTCATACTTGCGGCAGAACTCCGCGGTGCGCTCGAACAGCTCGGGCTGGCTGCGGTATTGCTCGCGCAGGTTGCGATCGAGGCCGAGATGATGGAAGAAGTAGTAGCCCTGGAACACGCCGTGCTTCTCCACCATCCACAGGTTCTCGGCACTGACGAAGGGCTTGAGGATGGCGGCGGCGATGTCGGGATGGTTGAAGCTGCCCAGCGTATCGCCGATATCGTGCAGCAGCGCGCAGACCACGTATTCCTCGTCCTGGCCGTCGCGATGCGCCAGCGTCGCGGTCTGCAAGGAATGCGTGAGCCGGTCCACCGGGAAGCCGCCGCAGTCGCCATCGAGCAGGCGCAGGTGCGCGAGCACGCGGTCGGGCAGCGCGCGGGCGAACGGCATGAACTCGACGGAGATGGCGGCCCAGTCTTCGCGGGTGCCGTGTTCCATATGGCTGAAGGTGGCGCGTGCAGGCGCGTGGGGGTCGCTCATGCGGGTCTCCTTTTGTGGGCAATTTTTGTGGGCGTGGTGTGGTCGTGCCGCCATCGTCTTGCAACAGCTTGCAGGCATTGTGGCACCCGTGGCCGGACTACACTGTCAAAAACCAAACAATGTGCCGGCATATTGCGGCGCAGCAGCGTTGCTGTGATCCCGGGTCGAACGGACCCTGTCGCAAGGAGAATGACATGACCTTCAACGGAAGCTGCCATTGCGGCAACATCGCCTTCGCGGTCGAGGCCGACAGCATCCCCAGCGTGATCCGCTGCAACTGCTCGATCTGCCGGCGGCGCGGCCACCTGCTGTGGTTCGTGCCGCGCGCGTCCTTCAAGCTGGACACGCCCGAGAGCAACGCCTCCACCTACCGCTTCAACACCATGAAGATCGCGCACCGCTTCTGCCCGGTGTGCGGCTGCGGCCCGTATGCGGACGGCCAGGACAAGGACGGCAAGCCGATGGCCGCGGTCAATGTGCGCTGCCTGGACAATGTCGACCTGGATAACCTCAAGATCATCGACTATGACGGACTGCACCACTGACGCGGCCTTCCGCATCCTCGGCCTCGACCACCTGGTATTGCGCAGCGCCGATGTGGCCGCGCTGCGGCGCTTCTATGTCGATGTGCTCGGCTGCAGCGTCGAGCGCGAGCAGGCCGACCTGGGCCTGACCCAGCTGCGCGCCGGTGCCAGCCTGATCGACCTGGTCACGCTCGAGGGCCCGCTCGGCCGCGCGGGCGGCGCCGGGCCGGGCGCGCAGGGCCGCAACCTCGACCATTTCTGCCTGCGCATCGACCCGTTCGACGCGCAGGCGCTGCGCGCGCACCTGGCGCGGCATGGCGTCGACGCGGGCGAAGTGGCGCAGCGCTTCGGCGCCGAAGGCAAGGGGCCCTCGCTCTATGTGCAGGACCCCGACGGCAACGTGGTCGAGCTGAAAGGTCCGCCCACGCCGGTGACCGCACAGTAACGCGCGTTACGGCCAGTGCGTCGCGAGCAGCCGGCGCGCAGCCTCGCTACAATTTCCGACTGGCCCCAGGCGCGCCGCTTCCGTGGCGGCCATCCCCCGCCGGGCCCGCCATGACCACACTCGAAGCCAGCCCCGGCACGGACGCTGCCGACACCCGCCATCCTGCCAGCCCGGCTCGCACCGGGCCCGCGCAGCCCGCCACGCCGCCGCGCCGGCTGGTGTGGATCCTCGGCCTGACCGAGACCATCTCCTGGGGCACGCTGTTCTTCGCCTTCACCGTCTTCATCGACCCGATGATCCGCAGCCTGGGCTGGTCCAAGCCCTTCCTGGCCGGCGGCTATTCGCTGGGGCTGCTGGTGTGGGCGTTGTGCTCGTTCGCGGTCGGGCGGCTGCTGGACCGCGCGCCGGCGCGCAAGGTGATGGGCGCGGGCTCGGTGCTGGCCGGGCTGGGGCTGCTGCTGTGGGCGTGGACGCCGTCGCAGCCGGTGTTCCTGCTGATGTGGGTGCCGCTCGGCCTGGCCATGGCGACCACGCTGTACGAGCCCGCCTTCGTGGTGCTGCGCCAGGCCTATGGCGACCAGTACCAGAAGCCGATCGTCGCGGTCACGCTGATGGCCGGCTTTGCCAGCACCATCTTCGTGCCGCTGGCGCAATGGCTGGTGCTGCATGTCGGCTGGCGCCCGACGCTGGTCGGCTTTGCCTTGCTGAACCTGCTGGTCTGCGCGCCGCTGCATGCGCGCATGCGCTACGCCCTGCATCCCTCGTACTCTGGCGCGGGCGCCGGCACGGCCGCCACCGGCGGCCGCGACATTGCCCTCGCCACGCTGCGCCAGCCGGTGTTCTGGGCGGTGTTGCTGGCCTTTACCGCGACCGCGGTGGTGGCATCGCTGCTGGGTGCGCACCTGATCCCGATGCTGACCGAGAAAGGCATGCCGGTGGCGCAGCAGCTGGCGGTCGCGGCGCTGATCGGGCCGGCCCAGGTGGCGGGCCGCATGCTGATGATGCGCGCGGGCGTGCGCCACCCGGTACGGCTGTCGCTGCCGGTCTATGCGCTGATGAGCGTCGGGCTGCTGTGCTTTGCGCTGGGGCATGGCGCCTGGCTAATGGTGGCGGCCGTGCTGTACGGCTGCGCCAACGGCGTCAACACCATGCTGCGCGCGATGGCCATGCCGGAGCTGATCTCGCGCCACCACTATGCCACCCTCAACGGGCTGATGATGACGCCGGTGCTGCTGATGCAGGCGGCGGCGCCGTGGCTGGGCGCGCTGCTGTGGCGCGCGGCCGGGGGCTACTGGCTGATGCTGTGGGTGATGCTGGCGCTGGCGCTGGCCGCGCTGCTGGCGTTCGGCTACGCGCTGCACCGGCGCGGGCTGCTGCGCGTGGACGCGGACCGCCCATGACCGCCTCGCCGGCGTCCGCCGCCGCGCTGCCTGCCGGCCAGGTCGCGCGCGCCACGCGCGGCACCATGGCGCTGTTCTTCGTCAACGGCGCCACCTTTGCCACCTGGGGCGTGCATATCCCCACCATCAAGGCGCGCTTCGGCCTGTCCGACGCAATGCTGTCGCTGGCGATGCTGGCGGTGGCGGGCGGCGCCATCGTGGCAATGGGCCCGGTCGGCCGCTGGGTGGCGCGCGCCGGCAGCGCGCGCGCCTCGATGGCCGGCGGGCTGCTGTTCGCGCTGGCCACGGTGGCGATCCTGGCGATGCCGTCGTTCTGGCTGCTGCTGCCCGCGCTGCTGGTCTTCGGCATGACCAACGCGGCGTTCGATGTCGCCATGAACGCCCAGGCCGCCACGGTCGAGGCCAGCCGCACACGGCCGGTGATGTCGTCGCTGCATGGCATGTTCAGCCTGGGCGGCATGGCGGGCGCGGGCTTTGGCGGCGCGATGCTGGCCCTGGACGTGCCGCCGCTGGCGCATGCGGCCATGATGGCCGGCGTGACCGCGGCGGTGGCGGTGGCCACGCTGCCGGGGCTGCTGGCCGACCATCCGGTGCCGCCCTCCGCGCCCCACCATCGCGACCATGCGGTGCGGGCGCTATGGCTGCTGGGGCTGCTGGCCTTTCTCGGGCTGATCGGCGAAGGCGCGATGTACGACTGGACCAGCGTCTACATGCGCGACGTGGCACGCGCGCCCGACGGCTGGATCAGCCTGGGCTATGCCGCGTTCTCGGGCGGCATGGCGTGCGGGCGCTTCGGCGGCGACCGCCTGCGCGCGCGCCTGGGCGACAGCGCCACGCTGACCGGCAGCGCCTGGCTGGGCTTTGCCGGGATTGCGCTGGCGCTGGCCGTGCCGCTGCCGCTGGCCGCGCTGGCAGGCTTTGCGCTGATGGGGCTGGGCGCGGCCAATATGGTGCCGATCTTCTTTGTCGCCGCGTCGCGGCTGCCGGGCGTGGCGCCGGCGGAAGCGATTGCGCGCGTGGCGCGCTTCGCCTACGTCGGGCTGCTGCTGGGCCCGGTGCTGATCGGCGGCGTGGCGCACCTGGCCAGCCTGCGCGCAGGCCTGGCGCTGGTGGCGCTGACCATGGGCTGGATCGCAGTGGCGGGAGCGCGCTCGGCGCGGCGCTACCTGCCGCCGCGCCCGCCCGCGGGCCGGTAAGCCCTCAGGCCGCGGCGCGCAGCGGCGCCCCCGCGCCCATGCCTTCGAACACGAAGCTGTCCATCGCCAGCACGCCATAGGTGACCTCGTCCGCCACCCGCGACACCGTGGCCGGCCCCGGCAGCGCCGGCGGTACGCCCTCCGGGCCGAGCGCCGCGCCCAGCGCCACATAGAACGGCAGCAGGTGTTCGTCGGTCGGGTGCGCCCGGCGCGCATAGGGCGCCTGGGCCCGGTAGTCGACAATGCGGCCGGTGTCGCCGGTAGCCAGGGCCTGGTCCAGCGCCTCGGCCATCCACTTGCGGAACGCCTCGACGTACGGCTCGGCCTGCGGGCCGTGCTGCTCGCGCCGGCCGCCGCCAAACACTTCCTGCAGGTTGTGGGTGAAGCTGCCCGAGGCCAGCACCAGCACGCCCTCATCTCGCAGCGGCGCCAGCGCGCGCCCGATCGCGATCTGCGTCACCGGCGCCAGGTAGGGATTCAGCGCCAGCTGCACCACCGGCATGTCGGCATCGGGAAAGAAGTGGCGCATCGGCATCCAGGCACCATGATCCAGCGGGCGCTCATCATCGTGGCCGACAAAGCCCGCGCCGGGAATCGCCGCCGCCTCGACCAGCGCCTTCACCCGCGCCGCCAGTTCCGGCGAACCCGGGGCGTCGTAGCGCAGCGCGTACAGCTCGCGCGGGAAGCCGCCGAAATCGTGCCAGGCCTCCTGGCGTTCGCGGCTGGTGACGGCCAGCGTGCTGTAGATCCAGTGCGCCGAAATCACCAGCACCGCGCGCGGGCGCTGCGCGCGCAGCCGGGCGCCCAGCGCCTCGAACGCGGCGCCGGTAGGGCCGGGATCGATAGCCAGCATCGGCGAGCCGTGGGAGATATAGAGCGAGGGAAGCATGGCAATACCGCCTTCAAACGGTTTGTGTACTGGCTTCCAGTTTGGCAAAGAACGGCGGCCCTCGCGGGCGCCGTTTGCGGACACGTCGTGCAAAAAAATTGAATCGCGGGCCATCCGTGGCGCAAGCCACACAACCCGTGCCCAACCCACCCCTGCGGCCGACACAAGAGGCTTATGCTGCAGCCGGAAGCTCGCCATGCAGGCGCTTCGCAGGGGCTTTCGCAACACCAGGAGACTCAGGTGGCATCGCGCAATCCGCGCCGCGCCGGACGGCACAACCGCATCCCGGGCCAGTGGTGGCAGCCGGGCGTCTACGGCAGCCTACCCGCCGTCGCGCTGTGGATCCTGGCGCGGCTGCCGGCCGGCCTGCTGCTGTCCGTGACCGGCATGCCGGCCGCGGCCGCCTGGCTGAACCGGGCTGGGGACACGGTATTCGTGGCCGGCTGGGTGGCCAGCGCGCTGCTGCTGTGGCTCACGCGACGCCACCCTGCCCCGGCCCCAGCGTCGCCCGCCGAGACCGTCCCCGCAAGTCCGCCAAAGCCGGACCACCGCGCGACCGAACCTGCACTTCCCGGCTGAAGTCACGCGCGAGGGCGCGACGGCCTGCAATTAAGGAATCGCTTAATATGGCGATTTCTCCGCAGGACCAACGCTTCATGACCGCGGCCACCACCGCCCCGGCCTGTCGCTGGCCTACAACTTCGCCGTGACCATCTTCGGCGGCTTTGCCCCGCTGATCGTGACCTGGCTGATCGAGTCGACCCAGAACAAGCTGGCGCCGGCCTACTATGTGATCGCCGCAGCCGTGGTGAGCTTTGTCGCGCTGGTGTTCATGCACGACCGGACCGGCAAGCGGCTGGCCTGAGCGCGCCGAGCCTGTCCATCGAAAAAGCCAGCCGCGAGGCTGGCTTTTTTGTGGCCGGCGGCTGGTCGCTCAGGTCGCTCAAGCGTCCTCGTCGCCTTCCCGATAGATATGGATCACGTGCCGGGCCTCGAAACACAGTGGCATGCCGGGATTCATCTCGTCGGTGCAGTACGGCTGGTTGTCGAGTTCGCCGGCATAGAGCGCGCCTTCGCGTCCGGTCACATTGACCCACATCCGCTCGACGTGGACTTCCTCGTTGCCATCCTCGTCCGCGACCAGGATGCGGAAGATCAGCTTGACCTGCTGGCCGGCGGCAAGCGCGTCGCGTTCCGCGCGCGGCGGCATCCAGAAGGTGTCGGGGTGGGCGGCGGCGATGGGCTCGGCGTCGTCGAGCTCCCATCCGTCCTCGTCCAGGGTGGTCAATCGCATGTCCATTTTCAGCCTTCCGCAATCTCTCAGGTGCGGGCATGATCGCAGCAAATGCGCCGGCCGGCGAGGGGCTGGCCGGCGCCCCCTTTATTCAATACGGAAAAGGTACGCATGACGAGCAACAAGGAAGCGCTGGCCGCGCCGGTGCGCTGCGGCTGGTGCGGCACGCTGGAGGACTATTGCCACTACCACGATACCGAGTGGGGCTTTCCGGTCGCCGACGACCGCCGGCTGTTCGAGAAGCTGTGCCTGGAGGGATTCCAGTCCGGCCTTAGCTGGCTGACCATCCTGCGCAAGCGCGAAGCCTTTCGCAAGGCGTTTGCCAATTTCGATATTGAGAAAGTCGCGCGCTTCACCGAGCGCGACATCGCGCGCCTGCTGGGCGATGCCGGCATCGTGCGCCATCGCGGCAAGATCGAGGCCGCGATCAACAATGCCCGGCGGGCCCGCGAACTGCTGGAATCAGAGTCCTCGCTGGCAGCCTACTTCTGGCGCTTCGAGCCCGATCCGGCCAGCCGGCCCAAGGTGCTGACGCCCGAGGTGCTGCGCACCATGGCCATTTCGCCGGAGTCCACCGCGCTGTCAAAGGATCTGAAGAAGCGCGGCTGGCGTTTCGTCGGCCCCACCACGATGTATGCGCTGATGCAGGCCATGGGCCTGGTCAACGACCACCAGGAGGGCTGCGCCACGCGCGCGCAGGTGCTGGCGGCACGCAAGGCGTTCAAGGTGCCGCGCTAGCCGGTATACAGGCCACCGCGTATACGTGCCAGCTGTACACCATCGTCTGGCGCAAAGGTCTTGGCTGTCGTCTTTATATTGTTTACGTATGTAAACATAGTAGTAGTAGGTAAACCGGGCTTCGGGCCGTGGATAAGTCACCTTTTCCCTTCTGGGTCAGTGACTTGCAGCAAAAATAACGGCTTCGGGATAACCCTGATTTGGCGGGACAAGACGGCGGCAACGTATACATCTGTCGCGCGCCCCCGCGAGTTGTTCGTATACGTCCCACAGCGCGTCCCCAGGCGCGACACAGCTTGTCCGGCCGGTTATCCCCAGGCTTGGGCAAAGCTGTCCACAGCCCGGTTCAGCCATCGGCAGTCGCTGCGGCTACGTATACCGGATCGACGTGCGTCATCACGTTCAGCACATGGTGGTGTTCCAGCGTGCGGCGCCGCGCTTCCACCGCGATGGCATGACCCTGGGCCACGGAAAGGGTGGCGTCGATCTCGAGGTGCACGTCGACCAGTACCTGGTCGCCCATCTTGCGCGTGCGCAGGTCGTGCAGGCCCAGCACGCCGGGCGTCGCCAGCATGGTGGCGCGGATGGCGGTGACGGTCTCTTCGTCGGCGGCGCGGTCCATCAGGTCGTTGAGCGCGTCCCAGCCGAAGCGCAGTCCCATGCGCGCCACCATCAGCCCGACCACGATCGCCGCGATCGGGTCGAGGATGTGGTAGCCCAGCAGGTTGCCGCCGATGCCAAGCGCCACCACCAGCGACGACGCCGCATCCGAGCGCGCATGCCAGGCGTTGGCCACCAGCATGCTCGACCGCACCCGGCGCGCCACGGCTAGCATGTAGCGGAACAGCAGTTCCTTGGACGCCAGCGTGGCCAGCGCCACCCACAGCGCCACCGGCCGCACCGGCTGCGCGCCGCCCGCAGACTGCAGCTTGCCCAGCGCCGCCCACAGCATGCCGGCCCCCACCGTCAGCAGCAGCACGCCCAGGGCCAGCGAGGCGGCGGTCTCGAAGCGCAGGTGGCCGTACTGGTGATCGGCATCCGGGTCCTTGCGGCTTTGCCAGCCGGCGGCCAGCACGACGAAGTCTGAAAGCAGGTCGGACAGCGAATGCGCGGCGTCGGCGATCAGCGCCTGCGAGCCGGAGATCACCCCGGCGACCGACTGCACCGCCGTCAGGCCGATATTGACCGCCACGCTGACCAGCGTGCTGTTCCGGCCGGCGCGATGACGCGCCTCGGCTTGCGCCGCGCGGGTGGCGCCGTCGTCGGCCAGATTGCCGGGTTTTGCGCGCATGCGGGGGGAGTGCGAATCCATCGGGTGACTATAGCCGAACCTGCGGGCGGCGCAGCGGGGCTCGGCGCGACATCAGGCCGCGCCATCGTGCCGATTTCGTAACAGCGCTGGCTAACTTATTGCGCCGCCTTTACCGTAGAAAGGACGGGCACCGCACGAAGCGTGCGGAGCAGCGCCAGCGGGCGCACCCGGTCTTTGCAAGGAGGGCTCTCACGATGGCGATCCGTTCGCTAGCCTCGCACAGCACATCCCAGCTACGCCGCCTGGTCGGACAGATGCAGGCGGAAGTCGACGCACTCGAAAACCTTTCCACGCCCGATGCCGATGCGCAAAGCCGCCTGGGCTATGCCACCGGCCGCCTGCGCGACGGCATCGAAGCGGTCGAGGATGCCCTGCAGTCACTGCGCGCGCTGCAACAGGTACGCCCGTCGGCGATGAAGGCCAGGCGGCCGACGCGCGTGGCCTAGCCCGCGCCTTTGGTGGCCTGAGCGCCTGTCGCGGCCGCAGCCGGCGAATCCGCCGGCCCCTGGCGCAGCGCCAGCCCCAGGGCGCGGACCAGCGCTTCGCATGCGGCCGGGATTGGCCCGATCACGGGTACCGCGAAGCGCTGTTTCAGCGCCCGCGCGGCCTCGCCCAGCGGCCCGCCGCCGATGATCACGGCCTGCGCGCCATCGTCGATGCAGGCCTGCACCGCGCCCGCGAGCCGTTCTTCCTGTTGCTGCGGCGCGTGGCCCAGCGCGCGCGGGTCGCCATCGGTGAAGCGCGCGCCGGTAAACCAGGCCTCCAGCCCGTGCCGGCGCACGCCCGAGGCGATCGACGCCGCCAGTCGCGGTGTGGTGGTGGCGACGCCGAAGCGCCGCTCGCCCGCCGCGGCGGCGCGCATCGCGGCCTCGCCGATGCCGACCACCGGCACCGCCAGCTGCGCGCGCAGGGCTTCCAGGCCCGGATCCCCGAAGGCGCCGACGATCACGCCCCCGGCAAGGCCAGCCAGGCGCACCATGTCCGCGTCATTGACCGCGCCGGCGGCCACCGCCAGATCGCCATCGTCGACGATCATCGGCGCGCCGCGCGTCGCCGTCGCGCCGACCACGGCCGGCGGCGCGTCCAGGCGCTGCGCCAGCCAGGCGCGCGCGATGCCGACCATCATCTGCGTGGTGGCGCTGGAAGTATTCGGGTTGATCAGCAGGATATGGCTCATTCACGCCTCGGGATTCAGGAGCTGGCTGGCGGCGGGCTGGCCGGCCGGATGCCGCGAGGCGTTCATCAGCGCTCCCGACTTAATGGTTTGCTTTTTTCATATGATAAATGTCTGAAAAAATCTTTTCAGGCGGGTTTATACCGACGCATGCCGACTATGGCCGATTGCGTGCCGAGTGCGTGCCGTTTCAACCGGCAACGCGGTGGAACGTTGGAAATGGGGTAACGCGCCGCCAGCGGCAGGTGCTCAGAGTTCGTCGAGCGCATCGTGGAAAGCCTCGACCAGGCCCAGATGCCGCCGGCCGGGCGTGCCGGCCAGTTCCATCACCTGAGTGACGATCAGGTGGCACAGGCCGATCACGGCGGCATGGTTGTCCAGCACCCCGGGGGCCTGTACATCGCAGCGCAGCACCCATCTGGCGGGCACCCTCGCGGTCGCGCCCTGCTCCGTGATGTAGAGCAGCCTGGGGCAAGCCTTCGCCGCCTGCACCACGACTGACGGCAGTTCGCGCACGCGCCGGCGCAAGGCCAGCACGATCACCACATCGTCTTCGCTCATGCCGGCGAGATGTTCGCCCATGGTCTCGCCGGCGCCGGGCACCGCCTGCGCGCTCGGCACGATCTGCAACAGTTGCCAGCGCAGATACATGGCCAGCGGCTGGCTCGAGCGGAAGCCGACGATCCACACCTTGCGCGCGCCGAGGATGGCCTCGGCGATTTCCCGCAGCTGCGCCTCCGACAGGCGCCGGTAAGTGGCGCCGAGGTTGGCCAGCGACTGCTGGAGATGCGCGCCGAGCGAGCCGGTAGCGTCCGCGCCGGCCGCGCTTTCGGTGCCGGCCAGCAACAGCGGCGAGCCCGCACTCTTCTCCGAGCGCACATGCTTGCGCGCGTCGTCATACGAGGCATAGCCCATGCGCCGCACGAAGCGCGTCACGGTCGCATTCGACACATTGGCCAGCCCGGCCAGTTCCGAGGCCGTATAGCCCGCCAGATCGCCCGGGAAATCCAGTGCGAACTCCGCCAGCCTGCGCTCCGAAGGCGACAGCTGGTCTAGCTGTTCGCGGATGCGTCCGACGAACGATTTCCTGGTGGCTTGCATGGGACGAGGCAGCTTTGGTGCGCACGGGCGGTCAACGGCGCCCGGCGCGCGCGCCGGGCTCCAGGGGGCTCAACCATAACGTATGGCGACGCCCGAAGCGAGCCGCAGGCGCCGGCCTGGGCGACCGCTGCGCGTGGCGCTTAACGCCGCGGGCCGCTGGCATTCATGTGGAATTCAGGTGGCCTTAACCCACGGCGCCGCTGGCGTTGCGGCGGCATTAAATGCCCGCCCTGGCCTGGCCCGGGCCGGCGCAATTATCCCGTTGTTTTAGTCCCGAAAATCGCGCGCGATGATATTGCCGCGTACGGAAGAGTGTCCACAAATCGAACAAATCCTTACATGTGATCCATGGGCGAGTAATCGTTTAGTCGCAAATACGCACTGCAATAGTGCACAGGTGCCCCGCCCGAAAATCACACGTAACCCATTGTTACCGCCCTGTACGGTGTCGGACGGGTACCCCTAGTATCGCCGCTGCCGGGTTTTCCAAGGGGTTAACCCGATCCGCTTTTTATGCCACTGCAATTGGTCGCGCACACTGCAAACCGGCTCAAGAACGGGCGTGGTGATGTTTATTCACTTTCATCTTTTATCCATTCACTTAAAAATCAATGACTGGGAAAAATCTACCTCGCGATAACCCATCCGACCTGCGCCGGGCGCGCAATTCTTACATTCTCCCGAGCCTGAACTTCCTGGCTGCGGCCTGCGCCGCTGTGGTGCTTACGGCATGCGGCGGCGGTGGCGACGGCAGCGATGCAACCACCTCCGGTAGCACCTCGTCGAGCGAAGCTTCGCGCGGCCCGACCACCCCGGCCGAATCCACCCAGGTTGCCGACGAGATTTTCGACGGCTCTGGCAATTTGAATGCCGACGAATATGTCGCCATTGCTTCGGATTATTCCGGCGAAAAGGCCATGGCTTATCGCTACGGCCCGAGTAATTCCGCCGCCGCAGCAGTTGGTACGGTATGGAAACCCGAGGACAAGACCTTTTACCCGCACGGCAATACCTGTTTCCAGCAGGATTACCCGGGCGCCACGATGGATACCAGCACCAACGTGATCTATCAGCTGGGTAACATCGACTGCGCCCGCAACGACTACGGCAGCAACATGGGCGATGTGATTTTCCGCGCGGACGCCGCGTCGGACTCCGGCGTCACGCCGCTGCTGACGCTCGCGCTGAGCGCCGGCACCATTGCCGAAAAGCCGCAGACCCCGTGGTTCTGGGGCCATACCACCACCAATCCGCTGCTGAAGGACCACGTCACGGCCAACGGTGGCGCGATGCCGACGCAGCCGATCGCCATGGGCCGCTGCAGCGAGCACGATTGCGCACAATCGCTGGTGGCTTTCCAGAACGGCCTGATTGCCTCGGTCGGCATGAATACGGCCTCGCACTCGGCTTCGGTGAAGCTGCCGGAGGGCAAGGTGCCCACGGCCATCGCCATTACGCCGAATTCCGAATTTGCCCTGGTGACCATCTGGGACACCAAGAACCTGAAGGGACAGGTGGGGGTTATTGCGCTGGGCAGCCTCGCCGACGGCAGCCAGGTGGGCGGTCCGTATGACTCCAGCGATATGTCGTGGCATGGCCTCTATCCGGGCTTCCGCAATATGTCGAACTTCGTCTTCATGAAGCTGCTGGGCTTCGTTGACCTGCCGGATATGAAGGCCCCGACGGAGATTTCCGCCGTGACCGACTTCAGCGTCATGCAGGACAACACCACCCAGGGCTGGATGCGTGACCCGGTGGGTGACCGCGGCGCGAGCCTGGGTCGCGACGAAGCGACGCCTGGCCTGAGCGAAGCCAACCAGAAGAGCTACACCGTGGGTGGCGTCAACGGCGACCTGATCTCCCGCGCCGGCGTGGCCGCAGTGATCTCGAAGTCGGAAAAGAAGGTGGTGTTCCTGGACCTGAAGCCGCTGTTCGACAAGGTCAACAACACCTACTTCGAAGGCAGCTTCAGCGATCTGCAGAACACCCTGAACAATACCGGCCTGGAAGACTCGCAATGGCCGCAGACGTTCTCGGTGGACAACTACGCTCCGACCATCGTCAAGACCATGAGCCTGGCCGAAAAGCCGACCGCGGTGAGGGTCTCGATGCTGGCCAACCCCGGCCAGGCCTGGGTGGCGACGGAAGACGGCGTGATCCACGCGATCTCGGTGGCTGGTGTGCAGTCCGGTACCAACCTCGATCCGGAACTGATCAAGGAAGTGACCAGCCTGCAAGTGGGCAAGAACCCGACCAGCATGATCCACCAGGTGAATCGCGAGAGCTTCGGCAACTCGAACACCAAGATGTGGGTGGTGTCGCGTGGCGAGCAGAAGGTCCAGCTGGTCGACATGGCAACGCTGACGGTCGAAAAGACGCTGCAGGATTCGCGTATGATCGATCCGATCACGGTGTCTGAAACCCAGCAAAGCCCGCTGCTGACCAGCGTGTTCTCGGTGACCGACTATGCCGGCAAGCAGGTGCTGAACTATCGCTATGCGCCGATCAACCTCCAGGGCGGGAACACCCCGATGTATATCGGCGTGGGCCAGTCGGGCAATGAAGAGTTCGAGTTCGGCGGTTCCTATGCGGTGGCCGGCAAGCCGTTCAACTTCACCCAGAGCAATGTACCCTGAGCGCCATGTCAGCCTGAAGCGCGCCGGCTGATCCCGGCAAGCTTCTCTCCCTGATAGCGCTTTTCTAGGCCCGCACGGTTCGCCGTGCGGGCCTTTTCCATTGGGCAAACGCCGCCGCGCCGTGACGCCGCGTGCGCTGGAGCACAGATATCCTGCCAGGGGACATGACAACCTCGCCATATGCGCAAGGAGCCTGTCCCATGCCGAATTCATCCGCCCACGACCTGAACGCCCGCGGCAGCGGGGGCCTCATCAGCCTGGTCGCGCCCGGCGAAGGTGGCGTCAGGGACTATGCCGCGACGCTCAACGGACTGCTGCAGGGGAAGCTGCTCGAGGCGACGCCCGACCTGCCGGCAGCCGCGCTGGCCGGCGCCGACGTGATCCTCCATTACGTTGGCTACGGCTATGCCACGCGCGGCACGCCGCTGTGGCTGCTGCGGCGCCTGCGCGAGGCCCGCCCGCACATCCGCCGCCTCGGCGTCTTTTTCCACGAACTGTATGCCGACGGCGCGCCATGGCGCTCGGCGTTCTGGCTCTCTCCGGTGCAGCGCTACATTGCCGCCGAACTGGCGGCGCTGGCCGACTTCTGGGTGACCAACCGCGAGGGTTCGGCGCGCTGGCTCAACGCCCACGCGCCGGCGCGGCCACACCGGGTGCTGCCGGTGTTCTCCAATCTGGGCGAAAGCGGCACGCAGCAGCGGGACCGGCAGGCCGCCGTGGTGGTGCTCGGGGGTGCCGCGCTGCGCGCCCAGACTTACCAGGAGGCGGGCGACGCCCTGTTCGACTGGGTCGGCCGTGCCGGTTTCACGCTGCATGACGTCGGCCCACCCCTGGGCGATACCGGCCTCGCAGCCCGCATCGCCCGGCGCGGCGCGGTGGTGCACGGCCGCGTCGAGGCCGCCGAAGCGGCGCGGCTGCTGTCGGTGTCGACCTATGGCGTACTGGCCTATCCCGTCGACTATGCGGCCAAGAGCGGGGTCTTCGCCGCGTATTGCGCCCACGCGGTCTGCCCGGTGCTGCTGTCCCGCAGCAGCGGCGTGCACGATGGCATCACGCCCGCGCACTACGTGCCTTCGATTGAGGCCATGACTCTGGACCTGGAGGCAGCCTGGCGCATCGGCCGGGCGGCCAACGCCTGGTATGCGCCGCATGCGCTGCGGCACCACGAGGCCGGCTTCAGGGAGTTGCTGGGGCTGGAAACGCTGCCGGTGCAGGTCGCTGCGGCGTTGTGAGGAGGGACCGCGGGAACGCCGCCAACAAAAAACCCCGGCAGCCAGGCGGCTCCGGGGCATTTAGCGCGTATTGCGAATATTGGAACGAATTCTGGTGGACCGAAGGAGGATCGAACTCCCGACCTCTGCATTGCGAACGCAGCGCTCTCCCAGCTGAGCTATCGGCCCGTCGCGGAGGATTGTAGCGTACTTGGGCGGCGCGCTTCAATCCTCCGCGCCCCCATGCGTGCTGTTTGCCACATCACGCCGCGATGCCGGCATTGCCGTCCATGCCGCGCACGCGCGGCAGGTTCAGCGGGCGCGCGCTGACTTCGCGGGTGCTGCGCAGCCATTGCGCCATCACGTCCCAGATCGGCGCCCCGCCCGATTCGCGCGCTTCCTCCGCCACCGGTGCCCAGCCTGCCACCTTGTAGGTCTTGCCGGCCTCCAGCGGCTTGCCCGCCAGGCGCATGTCGGTGATGCGCTTGCCCATGCCGGCGGCGGGATCGATGGTGTACTGCAGGCCGCCGACGCGCACCATGTCGCCGCCCTGCTGGTAATACGGATCGGGATTGAACAGGTTGTCGGCGACGTCTTCGAGGATGGTCTTGATGGTCGCGCCGCTCATCTGCGTCACCGTGGTGTACGGATACGTGATGGCGGTCTGGTCCATCAGGTGCTCCATGGTGATGGCCTGCCCCGGCAGCAGCGTGGTGCCCCAGCGGAAACCGGGCGAGAACGCGATCTGCGCGCCCTGCACCTGCATCAGGCCGTCCAGGATCAGCTGGTCGAAGGTGCCGTTGAAATTGCCGCGGCGGTACAGCAGGCCACGGTTGACGGCGAGGACTTCGGACAGCTTCTTTTCATACGGCGCCCGTACCTTTTGGATGAGCGCATCCATGGCCGGGTCGGCCGGCAGGTAATTGGCGAATACCGGCAGCAGCCGGTAGCGGAAATCGGCGACCTTGCCGTTCTTGACGTCGAAATCGAGCACGCCGAGGAACTTGCCGTTGGAGCCGGCATTGGTCACCAGCGTGGTGCCGCCGGCGTTCTTCACCGCCACCGGAGCGGGCACGCCGTCATGGGTGTGGCCGCCGAGGATGGCGTCGAGCCCGCGCACGCGCGAGGCCAGTTTCAGGTCGACGTCCATGCCGTTGTGCGACAGCAGCACCACCGCCTGCGCACCCTTGCCGCGCGCGGCGTCGATGACCTGCTGCAGGTTCTCTTCCTGGATGCCGAAGGTCCAGTCCGGCACGAAGTAGCGGGGGTTGGCGATCGGGGTGTAGGGGAACGCCTGGCCGATGATGGCCACCGGCACGCCGTTGATCTCGCGGATCACGTACGGATCGAACACCGGGTCGCCGAAATCGTTGGTCTTGATGTTCTGCGCCAGGAACGCGACCTTGCCCTTGAAGTCCTTGTCGACGATCTCTTTGACACGCTCGGCGCCCAGGGTCATCTCCCAGTGCGGCGTCATCACGTCCACGCCCAGCGCCAGCGCGGCATCGACCATGTCCTGGCCCTTGGTCCACAACGCGGTCGCCGAGCCCTGCCAGGTGTCGCCGCCGTCGAGCAGCAGCGCACCCGGGCGGCCGGCCTTGAGCCGCTTCACCAGCGTGGCCAGGTGCGCAAACCCGCCGACCTTGCCATAGCGTCGCGCCGCCTCGTTGTAATCGAGATAGGTGAACGCATGCGCCTGCGCGGTGCCGGGGCGGATGCCGTAATGGCGCAGCAGCGCCTCGCCGACCAGGTGCGGCGGCTTGCCGGCATAGTCGCCGATGCCGAGGTTGACGTTGGGTTCGCGGAAGTACACCGGCCGCAGCTGCGCATGGCAGTCGGTGAAATGCAGCAGGTGGACGTTGCCGAAGCGCGGCAGGTCGTACATGGCCTCGGCGGCCTGCGCGGCGTGCGCATCCTGGTGGGGGAACGTCATGCCGCCGGCGCCGGCGATGGCCAGCACCTGCAGGAACTCGCGTCGGTTCATGTCTCTTCCTGTGGATAAGTGCGTGCCGGTGGGCGCGGGGCTTCCGGCATCGCATGGCTATGGCGCGGCTATGGCGTGGCGTAGCGCTCCAGCCCGGCCACGTCTTCTTCGAGCATTTCGCCCACTTCCTTCTGCACCACGCGGCCGCGCGCGTCGATCACGTACAGTTCCGGCAGCCCCTTGCGCTTGCCGAACACGGCCTGCAGCGCGGGCGAATCCATGGTCGCGGCGAAGGTGTAGCCGCGCTTCTTCATGTAATCGGCGGCCTCGCGCGGATCCTTGTCGATGCTGATGGCCAGCACCTGCAGCGGCGTGCCGCGCGTGCGCTCGTACAGCTTCTGCAGGCGCGGGTTCTGCATCGCGCAGAACGGGCACCAGGTGGCCCAGTATTCGACCACCAGCGGCTTGCCGGCCAGCGCAGCCGCGCTCAGCGTGCGGCCGTCGAGAGTGCGGACCTCGGGCAGGCGCACGGTGTCGCCTACTTCCAGCGCGGCGGCGCCGGCCGCGGCCAGCACCAGGCTCGCGGCCAGCAGCGCGCGCGGCAGCATGGCGGGCGCGCGCATCGGCGTTACTGGTTGACCGGCGAGGCCGGGTCGAGCAGCAGCGCCATCACGTCGCGGATCTGGGCCTCGGTCAGGATGCCCTTGTGGCCGAAGCGCGGCATGTTGGAGCAGGCGGCGTAGGCACTGGAATCCCATATCTTGCCCCAGGTGTACTTGATGACCTCCTGCGAGTTGCCACGCAGCTTGCCGTACTGGTACAGCGACGGACCGATATTGCCGAACGAGATCTCGGCCTTGGTCATCTGGTGGCAGGCGTAGCAGTTGCCGCCGTTGGTGCCGCCGACCTGGTCGGTGAACTGCATGCCGCGGCCGTTCTGGGCGACCTTCTCGCCTTCCTTCCAGTCGCCCAGCCATTTGTCGTCGGCGGGGTACTTGATCTGCTTCAGCTCGGCGGCCTCGATCTTCTTCGCGACCTTGGCCGGCACCCGGGTGCGGTCGGGGTACTGGCTGCAGGTCTGCTGCATGCCATCCTGGTTGAGCACGCCCTCGACCGTGACCGGGCCGCGCGAAGCGAACGAGTCTTCGATCAGGTGCTTCATGTCGGCGCCGCTGACGGCGGCGGGCTTGGCCTTGGCGGGGCGGGCCTTGGCGCCGTCCTGCGCGCGGTCCTGTGCGGAAGCGCCGGTTGCCAGCAGGGCGGCCAGGGCCGCGACGGCCACTGCGTTGGTATGTCGTTGCATGGTGTCTCTCCCGTCCTGGTCAGCGCTTCATCGCCGGGCCGTCGTAGGTGCCGCCGTTGGCGTTCTTCGCCAGGAACATGGTCAGCGCGGTGATCACGTCCGAGCCATAGGCGGGTTCGGGAAAGCGCTGCTGGCGCAGGCAGTCGTACAGGCGGTGCTGCATGGTGCGGACCTCGCCCTGCGACACGCGATAGGCGGGCCAGGTGGTGTAGGCCGCCTGCGCGCCCTTGTCGGTCAGCAGGTTGGGCAGATCCTGCAGGCGGATGCGCTGGCCGTCCACCGCATGGCAGGTGGCGCAGGCAAAGTCGTAGGCGCCGCCGCGGTAGAAGAACATCTTCTCGCCCAGCGCATAGGTGCGCTTCTCTTCCGGATGGCTGAGCTGCACGTTCATCTTCACGCCGCGCGACTCGCCGGTCAGGTAGGCCACCAGGCGTTCGATCTCGGACGGCTTGCCCGACGACGAGAACGGATTTTTGGTGGCCTCTTCCTTGGTCAGCCCCTGCAGCGTCATGCGGCAGTGGGCCAGCCGCTGCTCCAGGTCCATCACCTTGTTGGTGTCCTTGAAGTAGCGCGGCAGCTCGGCGTAGGCGCCCTTGGTCACGCCCGGGCCCTTGCCCAGGTCGCATTGCTCGAGCGACGCGTTCTTCGGCCCCGCGGGCTTTTTCCACAGCTCTTCGCCGGCGGCTTCCCACAGCTCGGCGGGATTGCCTTCGGCCAGCATCTGGCGGTATTTGGCGATTTCGTCGGCGGTGCTGCCCTGCGCGTGCACGGCGGCGGCGCCCGCGGCCGCCGCGGTGGCGGCCAGCGCCAGCGCTGCGCGCCGGGCCAGGCTTGGGATCGGTTTCATGGGGCTTCCTCCTCGCGGCCGCGCCTTGCGGGACGGGCCGATTCTTCTCTCTTGTCTTGCCGTCAGGCCGCGCCAGCCCGGCTCAGGGCTTGATATACGCGTATCCTTCCTCGGCCTGCAGCCGGGCGATCTCGACCACGCCGGCCTGGACCACCTTGGCTTCCATCAACAACTGCGATTCGCTGATCTTGCGCGCGGTCAGCGTATTGCGGCACACGCGGAACTCAACGCCTTCGGCGGCCAGCGCGCCCACCGGGCTCTCGAAACTGTTGCCGCGCGCGTCCTTGGCGCCTTCCACCAAAAAGTCGATGCCGTAGCCGAACGCGACCACCACAATCCTGGTGCCGGGGGCGCCATTCAGGTGGTTGCGCAGGTTGCCCATCGCGCGCACCGCCTGGTCGATGCCTTCCGACAGCTGGTACACCACCTTCACGCGCCCGCCCTTGCCCGCACCGGCCGCCGCCGACTGGCCGGACTGCGCCGAGGCCTTCGCCGCCAGGCCGATGGCAGCCAGCGCCGCCGATGCTCGAATAAATGCTCGCCGCATAATGCTCCTTCGGACCGGGTCCGTCCCGGCATTCCGCCCCGAACCTTAGCAGAGGACGGCGCGGCTTGCCGGGGTCATGCAGGCGCCATGCAGGCGTGGCCGCGCGGCCTCAGGCGATGGTGGCCTCGTCGGTGCGCTTGTCGCCCTTGTTGTCGGTCCAGGTCACGGCAACCTTGTCGCCCTTGGCGCCGCCCTTGAACTTGAAGTTCAGGAACGGGTCCTTGGACACCGCCGGGCCGAACTGGGCGCGGAACACTTCCTTGCCCTTGCACTGGGCGCTCACGGTCTGGATATGCCAGGCCGGGACGACCTTGCCGGACGCATCCTTGCGCTGGCCGGTCTCCATGTCGTGCTTCATCAGAATCTTTACATCAACCACGCCGCCGTTCTCGGTGGCGCGTACGCGCATCGGGTCTGCCATGTCTTTCTCCGGTTGCAGTTGGCGGAAATCTTGGTGCCGAGGGGCGCGGCGTCAGCCGCCGCAGCCGCCCAGCGTGACCTTGATTTCCTTCGATGCCACGTACCACTTGCCGCCGGCCTTGACCGCGGCGTGCACCACCGAGGTCTGGCCCATCTTCACGCGCGTGGAGACGAACGGCTCGGTGCCGGCCGGGATGATGAAGTCGGCGGCCAGGGTGTTCGGGTTCTTTTCCACCAGGATCGCGATCTGCTCGGTATCCGGCAGGGTGCTGGTCACGGCCACCGGCACCACGGCGCCGTTCTCGGCGATATCGGGGGCGGTGAAGGTGATGGCGGTGCTTTTCTCGGTGCCGCTGCCGCCGAGGGCCTTGATCACGTCGGCAACGCTCTTGCCGTCAAAGGCGTTCTTGTTCCACTCGGCCGCCTGCGCTTCGCTGATCAGGCCAGTGGCGGCCATCAGCGACAGGACAGCGGTGACCCGCAGCACTTCTCGTCGTTTGGAATTCATTGCTTGCTCTCCGGCTACTCCGTTCCAGTCGGTCGTGGACCGTTTCAGGGGTGTTGCATGCGGCCGGTACATGGCCGGCCGCTGGTTGTCCCAGGCCGCGCGGCATTCACTGCCCGGCCCGGTGCATCGGCGGACTGCCCGCTATGGCAGTCGGTCTTACTTGGCGGGGGCGCCTGCCAGCACCCACTCGACCACGGTCTTCAGGTCGGCGTCGCTGATGGCGGCGTTGGCCGGCATCGGCACCGGACCCCACACGCCCGAGCCACCGCTCTTGACCTTCTTGCTCAGGGTCGCCAGGGCGTTCTTGTCGCCCTTGTACTTGGTCGCCACTTCCTTGTAGGACGGGCCGACCAGCTTCTTGTCGACCTGGTGGCAACCCATGCAGGCGTTCTTGTTGGCGATCTCCTGTGCCTTGGCGGCATCGACCGCGTGGGCCGATGCGGCGGCGCCGAGCATCAGCGCTGCGATGACAAACTGCTTCATTGTTAAGCTCTCCAAGCTCTGTAAAGCCGTGGGGACGGCAAAGGCCGCGCGGCCGTGCTGCAATGGCCTGGCGGCACACACCGGCCGCCGCCTGGGGGCACTGCGGCGGCCAGTCCGCTATTTTGCCTCAAGAATCCAGCCCACCATGGCCTGCACGTCCGAATCCGGGATTTGCGGCTGCGGCGGCATCGGCACCGCGCCCCAGGCGCCCTGCCCGCCCGCCTTGACCTTGCGCGCCAGTGCCGCATGCGCATCCTGCCCCTTGTACTTGCCCGCGATGTCGGCGAACGACGGCCCCACCAGCTTGCGGTCCATCGCGTGGCAGGCCACGCACTGGTATTGGCTGGCCAGGCGCGCGCCCGGCGCGGGCGCCGCCGCAGCAACGGCTGCGCCACCTGGCCTGGCCGCGCCGGCGGCCGCGATGCCGCGCACCGGGCCGAACGCGCGCTGTTGCTGCGCCAGGTCGCCATGGGCATCGCGGGCATAGTCCGGCATTGACGAGGCGATCGTGACCTGCTCCGCGCAGCGCGACATGCATGCGGTGTTGCCGGTATCCGGCCGGCCGCGACCCGGCCACATGCCGTGGTCGGTGGTCATGCCGGCGCGGTTGGGCATGCGCCGCTGCACCTCGGCGATATTGGTGTCGGACAGCGCAAAGTCGGCCGGAACGATTTCGCCCAGGTGGAGCAGGTAGGCGGTGACCGCATAGACCTCGTTCGCGCTCAGGCTCTTGGGCGCGTTCCACGGCATCGCGCGGTGGATGTAGTCCCACAGCGTGCTGACGGTGCTGACCTTCATCAGCGTGGTGCGGTATGGCTGGTTGCCGGTCATGCCGGCGACGCGTCCGCGCTTGATGTCCTCGGCGGTGGTCCCGCCCACCAGCGGCGTGAACACCTCGTTGGATTCGCCGAAGTCGCCGTGGCATGACGCACACTTGCCGTCCCAGACCTTCTGGCCCTGCGCGACCGTGCCGCCGCCCTTGGGCAGGCCCTTGAAGTCGGGGCGCACGTCGATGTCCCACGCGGCCACCTCAGCCGGCGTGGCGGTGCGGCCGAGTGCCGCACGCGCGTCGCCCGTGCCGGCTGCCGCCGCGGAGGGCAACACGGCGCACCCCGCCGCCAGCAGCAGCGCCGCCGCGATCCTGAGCTCAGCCCACATGGACATTGGTCACCTCGCCGCCGGCTGCCACCTGCCAGCTCTGGATCGCGTTGTTGTGATAGATCGAGCGCGTGCCGCGCACCGCGCGCAGCTGCCCCAGCTTCGGCTGCACGTAGCCGGTCTCGTCGATGGCGCGGCTTTGCAGGATCGCCGGGCCGCCGTCCCAGACCCAGTCCAGGTTGAAGCGCGTCAGGCATTTGGACAGCACCGGCGCCTCCAGCCGCGCGGTGCGCCAGTTGCGGCCGCCGTCGGTCGAGACATCGACCCGCTTGACGCGTCCGCGCCCCGACCACGCCAGGCCGCTGATGTTGTAGAAGCCC
This sequence comes from Cupriavidus sp. WGlv3, assembly GCF_023952475.1. Lineage (GTDB taxonomy): Bacteria > Pseudomonadota > Gammaproteobacteria > Burkholderiales > Burkholderiaceae > Cupriavidus > Cupriavidus phytorum. Next base: position 41,554 of record NZ_JALHRX010000019.1, on the reverse strand, counting down.
TTGCCCACCAGTTGCTGCCCGCCCGACGGCGTGGTGATGACCGACTTGCACTCCTGGATCGAGGTGTACTGGCGCAGCTTGCCGTCGGGCATCATGTCGACGTAGTGGATGGTCTCGTCCTTGGCGTTCCAGGGCTGGTCGCCCAGCTCCAGCCGGCGCAGCCACTTGACCCACGACACGCCCTGCACGCCCGGCACCACCAGCCGCAGCGGGTAGCCGTTCTCGGGGCGCAGCATCTCGCCGTTCATGCCCCAGGCGACGATGATCTCGTCGGCCAGCTCCATCGGGATGGTGCGCGTCATCGACGAGCCGTCGCCGCCCTCGGCCAGCAGGTAGCGGCCGCGGCGCAGGTCGGCGCCGGCGTCGTCCAGCAGCACCCGCAGCGGCACCCCGGTGAATTCGCAGCACGACAGCATGCCGTGGGTGTACTGCACCGTCGGCACCGCGACGTTGCCCCACTCCATGCCGGTGTTGGCGCCGCATTCGATGAAATGCATGCGCGACACCGCCGGCAGGCGCATCAGGTCGTCCATGGTGTAGACCCGCGGCGTGCGCACCAGGCCATTGATCATCAGGCGATGGCGGGCCGGGTCGATATCGTGCCAGCCCTGGTGGTGGCGCTCGAAGTGCAGGCCGTTGGGCGTGATGATGCCGAAGAAGCCCTGCAGCGGCGCGAACGCGACCGAGGCCGCCGACACCCGGGTCAGGCCGGGCGACTCGCGCCGGATCAGGTTTTTCTCATGGACCGAGGGCTGGCCGTAGGGTCGCGCCGCCACCGGCTGCCCCAGCGAAGTGGCCCAGGGCTGCGGCTGCAGGATGGCGGCATCACCGTCCGCGGCCAGCGCGTGCCGGCCTGCCGCCGCCGTGGCAATGCCCGCGGCGGCACCCAGGAAGCTCTTGCGCAGGAAGTCGCGCCGCGGCGCGTCCAGGCCGTGCCGGCCGATGTCCTGCTGCAGCGATGCGCTGACGAAGTGCTCGGGCGCGGGCACGATGCGCCCGGGCCGGTTCCGTTCCTGCAATGCGGTCTCCTCCGGCGCGCTCGCCACGGTCGGTCAGACCGGTCGGCGTGCCTGTTGTACAGGGCGCTGCAACGGGTGCGGCGCCGCCGTTTGCTGCCGGAAGAGTGGTGGCGCGGCTAGCTTGCCGTGCGCCGCCGGCGCGCCGGGGTTTCCGGCGCGGGCTGTGCCATGAAGCGGTCCACCACGCCGGAGGGCAAGGCGTTGTCCTCCAGCCGGCTCGCCACCTGCACGCAGACCGTGCGGCACAGCTCGATCACGCTTTCGTCCGCAATGGCGTAGAACACCAGGTTCGCCTCCTTGCGGCGCGACAGCACGCCCGAGCGGTACATCGCGTTGAGATGCCGCGACACGTTGGTCTGCGACGAACCCACCGTCTCGACCACCGTGCTGACCGGCTTCTCGCCATCGCACAAGGCGTGCAGGATCTTCAGCCGCGTCGGCTCCGCCAGCAGGCTGAAGTAACCCGATACCTTTTCGAACACGCGATCCAGCTCTTCCATGCCGTCCAATATATTCGTATATGCGTGAATGCGCATATAGTGTTTACCCATTGATGCAGCACAACATGCTGCCCCCGCGCGACGGCTCAGCGGCGCGCCAGCGCCCTGCCCGCCCACAAGCGCTGGCCGAACACGTTGAGCAGCAGCCCGGCCATCACCACCGCGGCGCCGATCCACTGCAGCCCGGACAAGTCCTCGCCCAGCAGCGCGTGCGCCGACACCAGCCCCACAACCGGCACCAGCAGCGTCAGCGGCGCCACCTGGCTGGCAGGATAGCGCGTCAGCAGCCGGCCCCACATGGTGTAGCCGAACACCGTCGCCGCGAACGCCAGGTACGCCACCGCAAACACCGCCATGCCCGACAGCTGCGTCACGCTTTGCACGATGCGCGCCGGGCCCTCGAACCAGAGCGACAGCAGCGCGAACGGCACGATCGGCACCAGCGCGCCCCAGATTACCAGCCCGAGCAGGTCCACGGGGCCGATCTTCTTGCTGACGATATTGCCGCTGGCCCAGCAGAACGCCGCGCACAGCGTCAGCACGAAGCCCGCCGCGCTCATGCCGCCCACGCTACCCGCGCCGGCACCGGCGCCGATCAGGGCCAGCCCGCCGGCCGCCACCGCCATGCCGGCGAAGTTGTGCCAGCGCACCGGCTCGCCCAGCCACAGCGCGGCGATCGCCAGCGTGAAGAAGGCCTGCGACTGCAGCACCAGCGACGCCAGGCCGGCCGGCATGCCGACCGCCATGGCGTAGAACAGGAAGGCAAACTGGCCCAGGCTGATGGTGGCGCCGTAGGCCAGCAGCAGCCGCCACGGCACGCGCGGGCGCGGCACCAGGAAGATGGCCGGGAACACCACCAGCAGGAAGCGCAGCGCCCCCAGCAGCATCGGCGGCACGCCCGCCAGCCCGACCTTGATCACGACGAAGTTGACGCCCCAGACGCAGACGATGGCGAGGGCGAGGAGACGGTCTCTGGCTTGCATGGGGGATGCCGTGCGCGGGCGCGCGAGTTCGATCGGGACGCCTAGCGTAGCAGCGCCGGCGCGCGCGGCATTGCACGTTCTTGCGGTTTTGTGCGGGCAGCCGTGCCGCCGGCAGCGCAGGCAGCGCCGCCACCGTCAGGCCAGCATCTCCGCCCAGATTCCCCGCGCCCACGCCAGCGCGTAATCGCCCTCCAGCACCGTCGGCGCCGGCGACAGCCCGCCCGAGCCCGGCACCGTGACCATGGTCTTCTGCGCCGCGTCGTAGCGATGCACGCTGGACACATGCACCGCCTCGCGGTCGGAGGTGAAGCTGTAGCAGGTGTTGTTGTACAGCGGCTCCGGGTCCGGGGCGCGGCCCGACAGCAGCGCCACCAGCGCCGCCGCCGCGACCTTGCCGTGCTGGTTGGCCATATGACCGGACTTGGGCATCAGCGGCGCGATCTGGATCGCGTCGCCGATCACATGGATATGGGGCGCGGCGCGCGACTCGAAGCTGATGAAATCCACCTCGCACCACTTGCCATTGGCCGTGGCCAGCCCGGCCGACACCGCGATCGCGCCGGCCCGCTGCGGCGGCAGCAGATTGAGCACGTCGGCGCGCACGTCGTCCTGCACCTCGAACTTGAGCGTGCGCGTGGCGGGGTCCACATCGGCCGCCTCGTGCTGCGGCCGGTATTCCACCATGCCCGGGTATTGCGTGGCCCACACCTGGCGGAACAGCGCCGCCTTGGAAGTGATGTCGGCATTGGCGTCCAGGATCAGCACCTTGCTGCGCGGCTTGTGCTGCCTGAAATAGTGCGCCACCTGGCAGGCGCGCTCGTACGGGCCCGGCGGGCAGCGGTACGGCGCCAGCGGCACGCTGATGGCATAGGTGCCGCCGTCGGGCATCGCCTCCAGCTGGCGGCGCAGCGCGACAGTTTCGGGGCCGGCCTTCCAGGCATGCAGGATCTGGTCGCCGCCCGGCCGCTTCAGCCCGGGCAGCGCCTCGCGCATCATCTCGACGCCGGGCGACAGCAGCAGGCGGTCATAGGGCAGCACGCTGCCCCCCGCAAGGCGCACGGTCCGCTTGGCCGGGTCGATGGCGACCGCGGTGTCGCGCGCGAGCTGCACGCCGTGGCGGCGCACCAGTGCGTCGTACGGCAGGGTCAGGTCGCCGAGCTGGCGGCTGCCGCCCAGCACCAGGTTCGACAGCGGGCATGAAACAAAGGCCGGATTCGGTTCGACCAGCGTCACCTCGACCGCCTGCCCGCTCCATTCGCGCAGGTAGCGGGCCGCCGTGGCGCCGCCATAGCCGCCGCCCACCACCACCACCCTGGCGCGGGCCGCGGCGCGCGCCGGCCGGATCCCGGCCGTACCCAGGACTGCGGCGCCCGCGGCGCCGAGGAAGCTTCGTCTGTGCATGGCTCGCTCCTGTCAGCGCACGGCGGCAAACCACGCCGCGATCGCGGCGATCTGGTCGTCGCTGTAACCCTTGGCAATCTGGTGCATCACCGTGGCCGGGCGCGTGCCGGCCTTGAATGCCTGCATCTGCGCGGCCAGCTCCGCCTGCGGGCGGCCGGCCAGTGGCGGAATCGTGCTGCCCGCCGGGGCCCGCCCGGCTGGGCCGTGGCAACTGGTGCACGCGGCGGCCTGGCTGCGCGCGCGCAGCGCGGCATCGGTGGCCTGGACAGGCGCGGGGGCTGGCGCGCCGCCGGGTTCGGCCGACAGCGCCGGCTGCGCGCACAGCATCGCTGCCAGCAGCGCCAGTCGGGACGGAATACGCCAGGCAGGCCGGGGGATCGTTGTTGTCATGGTCTCGCTCCGTCTGGGGGCCGGCGCAGCGCTATCACAGTCAGCGCAGTCAGCCAGCGTGGCAACCGTAGCACATCGACCGGCCACCGTGTGCGTTGCAAACCGCAGAACGAAAAACGGCGCCCGCATTAGCGGACGCCGTTGTGACCAGCCCGGGACCTGCGGCGGTGCGCGCTTCAGGGCAGATTGCGGCCGGGCGGCAGCGCCACCGGCGAAGTGACCGGGGCCGCGACCGGCGCGGTGGTGGCGCCCGCGCTGCCCGCGGTACCAGGCGCGGCACCGGCGGGCGCATCGATCGGCCCGCCCACGCCCGGCACCGACTGCACCGGCGCCGGCGTGCCGACGCTGCCGTCGAACGACGGGTTCTCCGAGGTCGAGGCCGCATCCAGGCGCGCGCGCTCGTTGTCGTTGACGTAGTCGAAGGCCTTGACCACCTTGGTCACGCCGGAGGCATTGCGCGCCACGTCCGTGGCCCGGTCGCCCTCGGCGCTGGTGACCACGCCGAGCAGGTAGACCACGCTCTTTTCCGTGGTGATCTTGATCGAGTTGGACGGCACGCCTTCCGCGGTCATCAGCAGCGTCTTGACCTTGCTGGTCAGGTAGGCGTCCTGGCTCTGGGTCATGAAGCCGGGCGAGTTGACCACCTCCAGCTCATTGATCACCACGCGCGCATTCTGCAGGCCGCGCACGTACTGCTCGATCTGTTGCTTGACGCTGTCGTTCTTCGCTTCGCCGGTCAGCAGCACCTTGCGGTTGAAGACGGTCACGTTGACTCGGGCCTGGCCGCTGAAGCGAGAGTTGATGGTGCTCTCGGCCTCCAGCTGCAGGCCGCGGTCGACGGTCTGAGTGGCGGCCGGGCGGCGGTCGGTGGCCATGGCCACCCCGGTGCCCATGGCGCCGGCAATCACCGGAAAGCAGCCGGCCAGCTGCGTGGCGCACACCAGCGCGGCCGCGGCCAGGCCGGCGCGGCCCAGGCCGGAGCTGGCCAGGGGGCGGGAAGGATGGCGCGCCTCCGCGCCGTTCCGGGAAGCTTGCGTAGTGGGCAGATGAGTCATGCGGTCCTTGCTGTGGCTGTATGTTGGAAATAGGGGTCGTCGGATGCCCGGCATCACGCTTCCCCGAGCAGTGCCTCGTCGATGCCGTTGCACAGGCAGTGCAGCGTCAGCAGGTGCACTTCCTGGATGCGCGCGGTGCGCTCGCTTGGCACGCACAGGTGGATGTCGAATTCATCGAGCAAGCCGGCGATAGCCCCGCCGCCCTTGCCGGTCAGCGCCACCACCGCCATCTCGCGCTGGCGCGCGGCGGCCACGGCAGCCATCACGTTGTCCGAATTGCCCGACGTGGAAATCGCCAGCAGGATGTCGCCGGGCTGGCCGAGCGCCTCGACCTGCTTGGCAAACACCTTGCTGAAGTCGTAGTCGTTGCCGATCGCGGTCAGGATCGAGCCGTCGGTGCTCAGCGCGATCGCGGCCAGGCCGGGCCGTTCGCGCTCGAAGCGCCCGACCAGCCCGGCGGCGAAATGCTGCGCCTGCGCCGCCGAGCCGCCATTGCCGCAGGCCAGGATCTTGTTGCCGCTGGTCAGCGCGCCGACCATGCGCTCCACCGCGGCGTCGATATGGGGGGCCATTACCGCCGCGGCCTGTCGCTTGGCTTCGGCACTGTCTAGGAACTGTTGCTGGATACTGTCGATACTCATGGCTCTGGGGCCCGCTTGTTGCCATGGCGATCCGCGAATCGCCCTTCATGTTTGCCGTGCATTATGACCCAGCCCCGGCAGCATCCAGGTCAAAGGCGTGCTGCAGCCACTCGAGCCGGCCGGGTTCGAGCGCCACCACGTCGAAGCGGCATGGCGGCACCCGGGCCAGCGTGGCCAGGTAGTGCCCGGCGGCCAGCAGCACGCGCCGCTGCTTGGCCGGCGTGACGCTGGCCGCGGCGCCGCCGAAGCCCCGTCCGCTGCGCTGGCGCACCTCGACGAACACCAGCGTGCCGTCCGGCGCGCGCATCACCAGGTCGATCTCGCCGCCTTTGCAGCGATAATTGCGCACCACGGGCTCCAGGCCCTGGCGCCGCAAGTGGGCCAGGGCCCGGTCCTCCGCCTGCGCCCCGCGTGCCTGCCGGCTTGGCGCCTGCCTGGCCGGCACCTGCGTGGTGGATTTGAATGATCGCATCAACGGAAGTTCTCAAGCATGAGTGACTGGATCTCCCTGGCGGCAAGCCAGTCGTACCCGGCCGGCACGCTCTATGTCGTGGCCACGCCCATCGGCAATGTCGCCGACCTGTCGCTGCGCGCGCTGCATGTGCTGGGGCTGGCCGACGCCGTGGCCTGCGAAGACACCCGCAATACCGGCCAGTTGCTGTCGCGCGTCGGCCTGCAGCGCCCGCTGGTGGCGGTGCACGAGCACAACGAGCGCGAGGCCGCGGGCCGCATCGCCGAACGCCTGGCGGCGGGCGAGCGCATCGCCTACGTCTCGGACGCCGGCACGCCCGGTATCTCCGACCCCGGCGCGCGGCTGGTCGAGGCAGTGCGCGCCGCCGGCCATCCGGTGGTGCCCCTGCCCGGTCCCAGCGCGGCGGTGGCGGCGCTGTCGGTGGCGGGCGACCTGCTCGATGCCGGCGCGGGCCGCTTCACCTTTGCCGGCTTCCTGCCCCCCAAGCCCAAGGCCCGCACCGAGGCGATCGCCCGGCTGGCGGCGCTGGAGCACGCCTGGGTCTGCTACGAGGCGCCGCACCGCATCGCCGACACCCTCGCCGCGCTGGCCGCGGGCCTGCCGGGCGAGCGCCGGCTGCTGGTAGGGCGCGAACTGACCAAGCTGTTCGAAGACATCGCCGTGGTGCCGGTGGCGCAGGCGCCGGCCTGGCTCGCGGCCGACCCGAACCGGGCCAAGGGGGAATTCGTGCTGGTGGTGGAGGGGGCCGGCAGCGCCGCCGCTGATGGCGTGCCGGATGCCGAAGCGCAGCGCGTGCTGGCGCTGCTGCTGGCCGAGCTGCCGGCCAAGCGCGCCGCCAAGCTGGCGGCCGCGATCACCGGCGCGGAGACCGGCGCACTGTATCAGCTGGCGCTGGCGCAGCGTGCCGGCGACGCCGGCGATTGATGGCACGGCCCGCGCGCGGACACCGGCGCGGGCCTGCAGGTCAGAATGTAAGGAGGAAGTGTCAGCGCGCGGCGGCATGCGACGGCGCTGGCGCGCTCAGTGGCGCTTGCGCTTGACGGTCTTGCCGCTGGCCCTGGCCGCCTTGCCAGACTTGGCGGGCGCCAGCGAATTGGCCAGTTCCGGCACGGACACGTCGTCATCACCGCTGCCGTCGCCGGCCTCGGTGCCGCCGGCATCGACCTGCGGGCCCAGCGCGGCGACCTCGGTGCGGGTCAGGCGGCGGATCTCGACGTTGGTGGCGCCGCGCTCGACAAAGCCCAGGCGGCGCGCCGCGCCGTAGGACACATCCAGCACGCGGTTGCCGTGGTACGGGCCGCGGTCATTGATGCGCAGCACCGCGACCTTGTTGTTGCGCAGGTTGCGCACCAGCACCCAGCTGTCCAGCGGCAGCGACGGATGCGCCGCGGTCATGGCGCGCATGTCGAAGCGCTCGCCGTTGGCGGTCTTGCGGCCATGGAAGCCCTTGCCGTACCACGAGGCCACGCCGCGCTGTTCGAACGTGCCGATGTCGGCGCGCAGGCCTTCGAGCGAGTTGCCGCTGCGGCCTTCGTCGGGGTCATAGCCGAACAGGTTCCAGCTGCCGGTGTCAGGCGTGCGCGCGGCGGACCTGGGCTCGGCGCGTTCGGTCCGGGCAGGCTTGCCGTTTTTTGCCGCGCGCGTGGGCACGGCATCGCCGGCGTCGGTGCCAGCGGTATCGCTTTCGGGCGGCGTGGCACAAGCGGCCAGCACCACGGCGCATGCGGTGCATGCGCCGAGCTTGGCCAGCCGTTGCCAGCGCTTGGTGAGAGCGGAGATCCGTAACATGGGCGGCAGTCTAACATTGACTGTTTGGGACTATCTCTTTCAATTTGTTACGAAATCTGTGCGATTTCGCACGATCGGGGCCTAATTGGCCGGAATCCCGCTTGTGGCAAGGGATTCGGCCCGATGCAGCGCGGCCTGCGAGGGGTACTCCACTGATCACATGGAAGCCGCCGGGCGGGCCCGACGTCCCGGGCGCTACAATCATGGGCACTGTCGCCGATCACGCCGCCAGGACGCCGGGTCCGGTACCCGCCGGCTATATAAGACCTCCATGAAAGCCCTGCTCATTCCCGTCACGCCCTTCCAGCAGAACTGTTCCTTGCTGATCGATGAAAGCAACGGCGCCGCCGCCGTCTGCGATCCCGGCGGCGACCTCGACCGCATCCGCGCGGCGGTGAAAGAGCAAGGCGTCACGCTGGAAAAGATCTTTCTGACGCACGGCCACGTCGACCATTGCGCCGGCGCCGCGGCGCTGTCGCGCGAACTCGGCATCCCGATCGAGGGCCCGCAGCAGGACGAGCGCTTCTGGATCGAGCAGTTGCCCGAGCAGACCCGCCGCTTCGGCTTCGGCCACGCCGAGAGCTTCGAGCCCGACCGCTGGCTCGAGAATGGCGACACCGTGCAGTTCGGCAACGAGACCCTGGAGGTCTACCATTGCCCCGGCCATACCCCGGGCCACGTGGTGTTCTTCTCGCGTCCCAACCGGCTGGCCGTGGTCGGCGACGTGCTGTTCGCGGGGTCGATCGGCCGCACCGACTTCCCGCGCGGCAACCACGCCGACCTGATCCGCTCGATCCGCACGCGGCTGTGGCCGTTGGGCGAGGACGTGACCTTTATCCCCGGGCACGGCCCGGTCTCGACCTTCGGCGAAGAGCGCCGCAACAACCCGTTCGTCGCCGATCACCTGGTCGACGCGGGCTGAGGCCATGGCCAAGCGACAAGCGCCCGATACCCGTCCCGAGATCTACGTCAGCACCGACGTCGAGGCCGACGGCCCGATCCCGGGCCCGCACTCGATGCTGTCTTTCGCCTCGGTGGCGATGCTGGCCGACAAGACCGTGCTCGGCACCTTCTCGGCCAACCTCGAAACCCTGCCCGGCGCCGCCGGCCACCCGGTGCAGATGCAGTGGTGGCAAACCCAGCCCGAAGCCTGGAGCGCCTGTCGGCGCGACCTGCAGCGCCCCGAGGATGCCCTGGTGCGCTATGTCGAATGGGTCGAGGCCCTGCCCGGCAAGCCGGTCTTCGTCGCCTTTCCGGCGGGTTTCGATTTCACCTGGATGTTCTGGTACATGATGCGCTTCGCCGGGCGCTCGCCATTCGGCTGGGCCGCGCTCGACGTCAAGACGCTGGGCTTCGCGCTGACCGGGCGGCCCTATCGCAAGACCGTCAAGGCGGCCTTCCCGGCCGGATGGATGGATCCGCTGCCGCACACCCACGTGGCGCTCGACGATGCGATGGAACAGGGCGCGCTGTTCTGCAACATGCTGGCGACGCTGCGGGACCGTGAAGCGGCACTGGCAGCACTGACGCCCGCAGAGGGAGTCAGCGCAAGCGTGCCCTCACCTCCGCCGACACAGGCCTGATCGGCTGTTGCGCCGCGCCAAGCGCGGCGGCATGTCCCTTGCAGGCCGCCGCTCGCATCCGGCGCCAGCCCGCCTATAGTAGAAGCGAATATGGCGTTACCGGGCGAAACGAGCCATGACTAACCGGCGCACTTGCGCAGCCACGCCATATGACGTTTGAGCCATCCTGCCCGGACCGCGCGGCGCCTGCCGAGGAGGTGTCGATCATGCGTTTCCCTACCGACCTGCACTTGAGAGACTTGGCCGGCCGGATCCATTGGCCGCATGCCACGCGGGACGCCACGCCCATTACCCATCGTCATTCCTCGGATGAGGACGCCGAAGTCGCCAAGGCCACGCTCTACATCAGCACCGTGACGCTGGTGGTGCTGCTGGTGGTGCTGGCGGCCATCGCTTTCGGTCAGGAGGCCATGCACTGGCTGGGTGTTCATTAGACGACCCTGCCTGAAGCAGACTGCCTCGCAGACCGGCCGGCCCCCACACACCGTGGGGGCCGGTTCTATTTCAGGCCAGCAGCGGCGCCACGTTCTCGGGCGGGCGGCCGATCGCCGCGCGGCGGTTGCGCACCACCACCGGACGCTGCAGCAGGATGGGGTTGTCGGCCATCGCCGCCAGCAGCTCGGCATCGGTCAGGCCGGGGTCGGCCAGGCCCAGTTCGGCATAGGGCGCTTCGTTGTCACGCAGCATCTCGCGCACCGGCACGCCCAGCAGGGTGTGCAACTGGCGCAGCGTCGACAGCGACGGCGGATCCTTCAGGTACTCCACGATCTCCACCGGCTCTCCCAGCCGCTCGGCGGCGGCCTGGACCAGGGCGAGGGTCTCGCGCGACTTGGAGCAACGGGGGTTGTGGTAGATGGTGATCATGGCAGGTCCTTTCTTGTCATGGCCGCGCCCCGTGGCGGGGCATCGGCACTAATGCGGTGCAAATTCACCCGCACTATATACAAGACCGCGGCCGCCGCGCAGCATGACGGGGTGCATCGCCACCGGCACGCATCGTGCGTGGCACCGGTTCTTGCCCCAGGCGCCATTTCCGATGACCTCCATTCCTGCTTCCATCACCACGCCACGCGACCCTGGCACGCGCCAGCCGTTTACGCTGCGCGACGCTACCCGCGCCGACATTGCCGCCATCCACGCGATCTACGCCCACCACGTGCAGCAGGGCCGCGCTTCGTTCGAGGAAGTGCCGCCGAGCGTCGACGAGATGCAGCTGCGCCTGCCCGAAGTGCACCGCAAGGGGCTGCCCTATCTGGTTGCCGAGCGCGACGGCGAGGTGCTGGGCTACGCCTATGCCTCGGCCTACCGCGCGCGCAGCGCCTACCGCTTCGCCATCGAGGACTCGATCTACATCGACCACCGCCGCGTCGGCGAAGGCCTGGGTCAGGCGCTGCTGGCCGCGCTGATCGCCCGCTGCGAAACCGGCCCGTGGCGCCAGATGGTCGCCGTGATCGCGTGCACCGCCGCCGGCGAAGGCGCGGGCTCGCTGGCCGTGCACGAACGGCTGGGCTTCCGCACCGTCGGCCGGCTGGAAGCGGTGGGGTTCAAGCACGGACAGTGGATCGATACGGTGCTGATGCAGCGGATGCTGGGTGCGGGGGCGGCGACGCTGCCGGTGTAGGCGGAATCGGCTGCAGCAAGTTCAGACGGGTCTTATCGCCATGCAGGTGTCCTGATATCGACAATGCCTATACTTTGTCATTACGAGGACACCGGAAATGCTTGTGTCGGAAGAAACCAAATTCACATTCACGCTGGACGCCCGGCTGCATGACGCGTTCATTGCCGAAGTCACGGCACAGGGACTCACGCCGTCGCAAGCGCTTCAGGACCTGGTGCGCGAGTTCCTCGACCACAGCGCCCGAAAGCGCGACTACGAGGTTTTCCTGCGCAACAAGGTAGAAGCTTCCCGCGCCTCGCTGCGTGACGCGGGCGGCATCCCCGCGGAACAGATCGAAGCGGAGTTTGCGGCCTGGCGCGCTGCGGCCCGGCGGCGGGCTTGAGGGCGGTCTGGACCGCACTGGCCAGGCGCGATCGCACACTGATCTTCGAGTTCATCGCTCAGGATGACGTCGAAGCTGCTGCCCGCCTGGATGAACGGTTTTTCCAGGCAGCGGAGCGCTTGTGCGCGTTCCCCGTGCTGGCGCCGGCCGGCAGCGTGCAAGGCACGCGTGAACTGGTGGTTCACGAACACTATCGCCTGATTTACGAGATCGAAGGCGATACGGTGCTGGTGCTGGCGTTGGTGCATACGTCGCGCTGTTGGCCGCCGGTCGAAGATCGGACCTGACCGGATCGTCCCAAAAGAACGCCACGGATACCTCCGTGGCGTCTTTCCATCAAAGCCCGGCGCCTGCGGCGCGCAGCCTTACTGCATCAGGTCCGACAGCGCCAGGGCCACCACCTTGGTGGCACGGTTCAGGTCGTTCAGGCGCAGGTTTTCGTCCGAGTTGTGGCCGCGGGCTTCCATCAGCGTGCGCGGGCCGGCACCGTACAGCACGGTGGGGATGCCGCGCTTGGTGTAGTGGCGCGCGTCGGTGTACAGCGGCACGCCCTGCACCGGGATCTCGACGCCGAAGACCGACTCGGCGCGGCTCTTCAGCGCGCCGATCAGCTTTTCCACGCCCGGCAGTTCCGACAGCGGCTCGGCCAGGATGATGCGCTCGACCTTCACTTCAATGCCCGGGCGGTCCTTGGCGGCTTGCTCGACCACGGCGCGGATCTCGCCCTCGGCGTCGAAGCCGATTTCCTCGGGGATCATGCGGCGGTCGACGCGGAAGGTCACCAGGTCCGGCACCACGTTGGTGTTGATGCCGCCCTTGATCAGGCCGACGTTCAGCGTGGCGGTGTCGATGCCCGGCACCTTCGACTTGCGCGTGGCCAGTTCCGCGCGCAGGCCATAGATGGCCTGCAGGATGTGGGTGGCGGCCTCGATCGCGTCGACGCCGGTGTGCGGCATGGCGGCGTGGCCCTGCTTGCCCTTCACGGTCACTTCAACGTGCAGGCAGCCGTTGTGCGACGAGGTGATGCCGTATGAGAACCCGGCCGAGATCGCATAGTCGGCCTTGCTCAGGTTGTTGTCCAGCAGGAACTTCGGGCCGATGTCGCCGCCGGTTTCCTCGTCATAGGTGAACTGCAGCTCGACCGCGCCGTTGATCTTCGCGCCCTGCTTCTCGGCTTCCATCAGCGCCAGCACGGCGTAGGTGTAGGTGGCGAAGTCCGACTTGGACACCGCCACGCCACGGCCGTACATGACCGGGCCGTGCTCGCTGTTGGCGATCTCGCCGCCGTACGGGTCCTTGGTCCAGCCCAGGCCGGGGGGCACCACGTCGCCGTGGGCGTTCATGGCGATGACCGGGCCGCCCGTGCCGAACTGCTTGCGCACGATCAGGTTGGTGGCGCTGATCATGCCGGCGGCCTTGACCTGCTCGTCGGGCACCTTGTGGGCCTCCACCGTGAAACCCAGGCCCTCCAGCAGTTCCTTGGCGCGCTTGCCGTGCGCGTCGCAATCGCCGGCCGGGTTGTCTGACGGCACCTTGACCAGTTCGGCCAGGAAGGCTTCCTGCTGCGGGCGGTGCTGGTCGATGAACTGCGTCAGCGTGGTTTCGATGGGGTTCATATTGTCTCGTGCGGTCATGACTTGTTCTCGTAACAACAGAAGGAGGTTCGGGCGGGGCTTCCGGGCGCGCTGGCTTACTGCGGCAGCCGGAAGTGCTCGACGAAATCGCTGAACACGCGCGCGGACAGTGCGGCATCCTCGGCGGTCATGGTTTCGGTGGGATGGTGGCTGATGCCGCCGTTGCCGCAGCGCACGAACAGCATGGCGACATCGGCGATGGCGGCAATGGCCATGGCGTCGTGGCCGGCGCCCGACGGCAGGTGGCGCACCGGCACGCCCTGGCGGGCAATGGCGGCGGCCCATTGCTCTTGCAGCCACGGGGCGCAGGGAACGCTCCTGGCCTCGTGGGTCTTGCGGATCTGCGCGCGCACGTTGCGGCGCGCGCAGACGCGCTCGATCTCGGCCAGCACGTCGTTGACGGCGGCCTCGCGCTCGGCGTCCTCGCCGGCGCGGATGTCGATGGAGAACACGGCGCGGCCCGGCACCACGTTGGTGGCGCCGTTGGGCACGTTGAACTGGCCCACGGTGCCGACCAGGCCCGGCTTGCCGCCGCAGCGCTTCTCGATATACAGGCCGATTTCGGCGCCGGCCATGGCGGCGTCGCGGCGCATGTCCATCGGCACGGTGCCGGCATGGCCGGCCAGGCCTTCGAGTTCGACCAGGAAGCGGGTCGCGCCGGAAATCGCGGTCACCACGCCCACCGGCAGGCCTTCGTTCAGCAGCACCGGGCCTTGCTCGATATGCACCTCGATAAAGGCCGCCACCTTGCTACGGTCATGCTTTGCCGCGGGCAGCGCGGCGGCGTCGAACCCGGCTTCGCGCATCACCTCGCGCATGGTCTTGCCGCTGTCGTCGAGGTTGTCCAGCACGTTGTTGTCGAAGGTGCCGGCGATGGCGCGGCTGCCCAGCAGCGTGGCCTTGAAGCGCACACCCTCTTCCTCGGCGAAGCCTACTACCTCGAGCGCGAACGGAAAGCGCTTGCCCTGCCGGTTCCATTCCGCCACGCAGGCGATCGGCAGGATCACGCCCAGGTTGCCGTCATAGCGGCCGGCGTCGCGCACCGTGTCGAAATGCGAGCCGGTCAGCAGGGCCGGCGCGTCGGGCGTGGTGCCCTCGTAGCGGCCGATCACGTTGCCGGCGGCATCGCGGCGCACCGTCATGCCGGCCTGCTGCATCCACTCGGTCAGCTGCGCGGCGGCGCCGTGGTGGGCCTGGGTCAGGTAGGTGCGGGTGAGCATGCCGGGCTGCTCGGTGTGGACGGCCAGGGCGTCGGCCCAGGCCATGATGCGCGTGCCAGTCTCTGCGGCGGACGGCGACGGATTTGCTGCCATGCGTGTCTCCTGCTGGAAGTGCGTGAAAGCCGCGGCGGCGTGGCTGGCGGGGTGCCAGTGCGGGCTGGGGCGCCCATGGCCGAAGCTCTATTCTGTGCGATTCATGGTAGCACAGTGAATTCAAAAATTGCATACAAAAATGATATGCACTATATTCGCTTCCACGTTCAGACAATCCGCCGCGGACAATCCGGTCCGGACAGCGGATGGCGTGGGATCCGTCCCAACAGGGGGGGCTGCCCACGCGGTGGCGTACTCCCGACCCGGAGTCCCGCCCGGAACGTAAGGCCGGCAGCCCAATCCAGCCGTCAGAGCACGGGCCGCCGGTGATTCCTGGATCGAAATGGGCCGGCCAGCGCACAGGACCGGCCCCGCACGGAGACAACCATGCAGCACGCAGTTCCCTCGCAGCAGCGCCCGGGCAGCCCCCGCCTGCACACCCGCTTTACCCGCTCGCTGTTCGGCCAGGTGCTGATCGCCCTGGTGATCGGCACGGCGCTCGGCCTCGCCTTCCCCGAGTTCGCCGCCAAGCTCAAGCCGCTCGGCGATGCCTTTATCAAGCTGATCAAGATGCTGATCGGCCCGATCGTGTTCTGCGTGGTGGTGGCCGGCATCTGTGGCGCCGGCGAGCTGAAGAAGGTGGGCCGCGTCGGCATCAAGGCGGTGGTGTATTTCGAGATCGTCACCACCATCGCGCTGGCGCTGGGCATCGTGCTCGCCTACGTGTTCCAGCCGGGCGTGGGCATGAACGTCGATCCCCGGTCGCTCGACGCCTCGGCCATCGCCGGCTTTATCGACAACGCGACCAAGGTCAAGGACCAGGGCACGGTCGACTTCCTGCTCAAGCTGATCCCCAACACCGTGTTCGGCGCCTTCGCCAACGGCGACGTGCTGCAGGTACTGGTGGTGTCGATCCTGTTCGGCTGCGCGCTGTCGCTGGTGGGCGAGCCGGGCCGGCCGCTGGTCAGCCTGATCGATACCTTCTCGCACACGCTGTTCAAGATGATGGGCTTCATCATCAAGCTGGCGCCGCTGGGCGTGCTGGGCGCGGTGGCGTTCACGGTCGGCAAGTACGGCATCGGCTCGCTCAAGCAGCTGGGCTTCCTGGTGCTGCTGTTCTACGGCGCGGTGATCGTGTTCGTGCTGGGGGTGCTGGGCGGCATCATGCGCGCGTGCGGCTTCTCGGTGATCAAGCTGATCCGCTACCTGCGCGCCGAGCTGCTGGTGGTGCTGGGCACCGCCTCGTCCGACAGCGTGCTGCCGCAGGTGATGAAGAAGCTCGAGTTCATGGGCGTGAAGAAGTCGGTGGTGGGCCTGGTGATTCCGACCGGCTACTCCTTCAACCTGGACGCGTTCTCGATCTACCTGACGCTGGCCGCGGTCTTTATCGCGCAGGCGACCAACACGCCGCTGGCGATGGCCGACCTGCTCGGCATCCTGGCGGTGGCGCTGATCACCTCCAAGGGCGCCCACGGCATTCCCGGCTCGGCCATCGTGATCCTGGCCGCGACGCTGTCGGCACACCCGGCGATCCCGGCGATCGGCCTGGTGCTGGTGCTGTCGGTGGACTGGTTTATCGGCATCGCGCGCGCGCTCGGCAACCTGATCGGCAATTGCGTCGCCACCGTGGTGGTGGCCGCGTGGGAGAAGGACATCGACCGCGCCCGGGCCCATGGCGTGCTGAACGGCACCATCGAGGCGACCGACCTGGATGCCGGCCTGGCCGCGATGGCGCAGGACGCCGCCACTCCGGCCATCGTGCCGGGCCCGGTCGCTGGGCGCTAGAATCACGCATCTCCCCAACCGCGCAGCCTCTGCGCAAGTGCGCTGCCATGCCCGAGCATATCGATCCTGACATGACCGCCGAAGCGATCGCCGACGACATCGTCGCGGCCATCGTTTCGCACCGCCTGCCGCCCGGCACCAAGCTGCGCGAGGAGGCGCTGGCCAGCGTCTACCGCGTCAGCCGCACCAAGGTGCGCGCGGCGCTGCTGATGCTGTCCAAGGACAAGGTCATCCAGATCGTGCCGGACAAAGGGGCGTTCGTGGCCAAGCCCAGCGCCGAGGAAGCGCGCGAGGTATTCGCCGTGCGCCGCATCCTCGAAGCCGCGCTGGCGCGCGAATTCGTCGCCAAGGCCACCGCCGCCGACTACAAGCGCATCGACCGCCACCTGGCGGCCGAGCGCAAGTCGCTGGCGGGCAACGATGCCCAGGTGCGCACCCGGCTGCTGGGCGACTTCCATATCGTGCTGGCAGAGGTGGTCGGCAACGGCGTGCTGACCGAGATGATGCGCGAGCTGTCGGCACGCAGCGCGGTGATCACCATGCTGTACCAGTCGCGCCGCGACGCGGCCTGCTCGTCGGACGAGCACCGCGAGTTTATCGAGGCCGCCCGTGCCGGCGATGTCGAGCGCGCCGTCACGCTGATGGTGGACCACCTGGGCCACGTCGAAGGCGCGCTGCATTTCGAGGAAACCGCGCCGGTGGCGCGCGGCAAGGACCTGGTCGCCGCGCTGCTGGCCTAGGCGCCTGCTCCGCCCTTCCCCCTCTCCGTCGTTGGTGCCGGCCGCTTGACGTGAGTCAAAGCACCCCGGGCCGCCCGCGCGCAAACTTCATCTCGCCATGAAGACGCGGGGGCGCACTTCATGAGCACTTGCCTGCCGGCACCTCATCGTCGACAGGCTGCCCGCACGCTGCAACGGTGTGCGGGCTTTCTTTTTTCTGAGGACGGGGTTCCGCGACGCCGAATGGCGCGCTGCCCGGCGGCCTCTAACCCGTGCCGTCCCGCACCGGTTTTTCCCTTTTCCGACAGCAGGTTGCGGTGCGCCGCGCCCACGCTCGGGATTGCCGCGTGGTCGTGCCGTGTGCGCCTGGCGCGCGCGTCCGCGCCCGCCCTGCGTGAAAAACGAATCCCGCCTTCGGGTTAGGATGCCGCAGGCCCCGCCAGAGGCCCGCGCCGCCCCGCCACGCTGTTGGGGCAGCCGCACACGATAACAATCACAGGGAGACCGCCATGCGCCATCGCGCGATACCTGCCGTGCCGTCGCACCGCCGGCGCTAGCCCTCGCCTGAATCCGCCCTGCTTCCCGATCGAAAAGGACTTCCCATGCCCAGCGCCTTCCGCCCCGACGCCTTTGCCGGCAAGACCGTATTCGTCGCCGGCGCCTCATCCGGCATCAACCTCGGCATCGCGCACGGCTTTGCGCGCGCCGGCGCCCGGCTGGCGCTGATCAGCCGCACCGCCGAGCGCATCCAGGCCGCGGCCGACACCATCACCGCAGCTGGCGGCACCGCCATCGGCATGGCCGCCGACGTGCGCGACTACGCCGCGGTCGAGGCCGCCTTTGCGCGTGCGCAGGACGAACTGGGCCCGATCGACGTGGTCATCTCGGGTGCCGCCGGCAATTTCCTTGCGCCCGTGGTCGGCATGTCGGCCAATGCCTTCAAGACCGTGGTCGATATCGACCTGCTCGGCACCTTCAACGTGTTCCGCGCCAGCTTCGATCACCTCAACAAGCCGGGCGCGTCGCTGATCGCGATCACCGCGCCGCAGGCGGTCAACGCGATGATGTTCCAGGCCCATGCCTGTGCCGCCAAGGCCGGCATCAACATGCTGATCAAGTGCCTGGCGATGGAATGGGGCCCGGCCGGCGTGCGCGTGAACGGCATCTCGCCCGGCCCGATCGCCGACACCGAAGGCATGGCGCGACTGGCGCCGACGCCCGAGATGGAGGCCCGCTACAAGGCGCGCCTGGCGCTGCGCGACTACGGCACCAAGGACGACATCGCCGACGCCGCGATGTACCTGAGCAGCGACAACGCGCACTACGTCACCGGCACCATCCTCGACTGCGACGGCGGCAGCAAGCTGGGCGACGCCTCGGCCGACGCGCTGAAGAAGCCGCAATAGCCCGGCTGCACCGGATATCCGCACCCGCAACGACCCAGAAACCAGGAGAACCACCATGACGGCAACCGTCCTCTACCAAGCCAGCGAAGGCGTGGCCACGCTGACCCTGAACCGCCCGGAGGTGCTCAATGCACTGAACGCCGACATCCTGCGCGAACTGCGCGAGGCCGTGGACCGCGCCGCGGCCGATGCCGAGGTGCGCGCCGTGCTGCTGACCGGCGCCGGCCGCGGCTTCTGCGCCGGCGCCGACCTGGCCGCGCGCCAGGGCGGCGGCGTGTCCGATTCCGGCACGCTGCTGCGCGAGCGCTATCACCCGATCATCATGGCGCTGCGCGAGATGCCCAAGCCGGTCATCACCGCGGTCAACGGCGTGGCGGCCGGTGCCGGCATGAGCCTGGCGCTGGCCGGCGACGTGGTGCTGGCGGCGCGCTCGGCCAGCTTCCTGCAGGCGTTCTCCAAGATCGGCCTGATCCCGGATGCCGGCAGCACCTACTTCCTGCCGCGCTATGCAGGCGAGATGCGCGCCCGCGCGCTCGCTATCCTGGCCGAGAAGATCGACGCCGAAGAAGCCCACCGCATCGGCCTGGTGTGGAAGGTCCATGACGACGCCGCGCTGCGGGACGAGGCCGGCAAGCTGGCCCGCCACCTGGCGACCATGCCGACCATGGCCTACGCCATGATCAAGCAGGCGCTCAACCAGAGCCTCGGCAACGACCTGGCCGCGCAGCTGGAAGTGGAAGCCACGCTGCAGTCGCGCGCAAGCCGCAGTGAGGACTGCCAGGAAGGCGTGGCCGCCTTCGTCGAGAAGCGCAAGCCGCAGTTCAAGGGCCGCTGAGCGCGGCGACTGCCACCACCGCCACTTCCAAGGAGCCCGCATGAGTGCCAGCAATGAACGTATCCTCGTGACGATCGAAGACGGCGTCGCCGACGTCCGCCTGAACCGCCCCGACAAGATGAACGCGCTCGACCAGGCCATGTTCGATGCGCTGATCGAGACCGGCGCGCAGCTTGCGCGCCTGCCGGACCTGCGCGCGGTGGTGCTGTCCGGCGAAGGCCGCGCCTTCTGCGCCGGGCTCGACATGGGCCGCATGGCCGGCATGCTGTCGGACGATGCGGGCGCGTCGCAGCACGACAGCATCGGCGCCGGCCGGCTCGGCCAGCGCACCCATGGCATCTCCAATCGCCCGCAGTACGCCTGCATGGTCTGGCGCGAGCTGCCGGTGCCGGTCTTCGCCGCGGTGCATGGCGTGGCCTTTGGCGGCGGTCTGCAGGTGGCGCTGGGCGCCGATGTCCGCTACGTGGCGCCGGATGCCAGGCTGTCCGTGATGGAGCTGAAGTGGGGGCTGGTGCCCGACATGGCGGGCATGGTGCTGACGCGCGGGCTGGTGCGCCCCGATGTGCTGCGCGAGCTGATTTACAGCGCGCGCGTGCTGAGCGGCACCGAGGCGTGCGAGCTGGGACTGGGCACCTACCTCGCCGACGACCCGCGCGCCGCGGCGCTGGCCGCCGCGCGCGAAGTCGCGCAGAAGAATCCGGATGCGATCCGCGCCGCCAAGCGGCTGATGGCGGTGGCGGAGCGCGGCGACCACGCCGCCATCCTGCAGGCCGAGTCCGACGAGCAGGACCGGCTGGTGGGCTCGCCCAACCAGCGCGAGGCGGTGCTGGCCAACCTGGAGAAGCGCGCGCCGCGCTTCAAGCCGGCAGGCTGAAAACAGCTCTCAGTGGTGGCGCCGCCGGCGCCACCACAGCGCATAGATCGCGACGTTCACCACCAGCACCACCAGGCCCAGCCACAACTGCACTGATGGCGTCAGCCCCGCCGGATAGATCATCGGCAACAGGTAGCGCTCGACAAAGCCGCCGCTGTAGCCGGCCTGCCCGGCAGCCCGGCGCAGCGTGTTTTCCAGCGGCGTCAGCGGGCAGATCCAGCCCGCCCATTCGATCAGCACGCCCCAGACCGCGGCGGGCAGGTGCACCCACGCGGCCCGCGGCCAGCGCAATACCAGCAGGCCGCCCGCCACCACGAACACGATGAACAGCGCGTGCGCGATGACGACGAGGTCGGCCAGCCAGGCGGTGATCGGCATCGGCATCGGTATGCGGCGGCGGCGGCCTCAGTTGCCGCCCGCCGTGTCCATCCAGTAGCCCGGGCGCGCGAACTGCGCTTTCAGGTGCTCGATGAAGAAGCGGATCTTGGCCGGCACCGGCCGCTGCTGCGGGTACACGGCGAGGATGTCGTAGGCCGGCAGCGCGTATTCGTCCAGCACCGTGATCAGCTCGCCGCTCTCCAGCTGCGGCAGGATCTCCCAGGTGGAACGCCAGCCCAGGCCCAGGCCCTCGCCGGTCCAGCGGTGCAGCAGCTCGCCGTCATTGCAGTCCAGGTTGCCGTTGACGCGCACGGTCACGGTCTTGCCGTTCTGGCTGAAATACCAGCCGCGCTGCTGGCCGCCCTGCAGGTTGAACGCCAGGCAGTTGTGCTGGGCCAGGTCGTCCAGCGTCTGCGGCACGCCGTACTTGGCAAAGTACGCCGGCGTGCCGCACACCACGCGCTTGTTCGACGCCAGCTTGATCGCGACAAAGTTCGGATCGATCGCGCCGCCGATGCGGATGCCGACGTCATAGCCCTCGCGCACCAGGTCGACCACGCGGTCGGTCAGGTTGAACGAGATCTGCACTTCGGGGTTGCTGGCCAGGAACACCGGCGCGTGCGGCGCCACGTGCTTGCGCCCGAACGCCGCCGGTGCCGACACGATCAGGTGGCCGGTGGCCTTGTGCTTGCCCTCGGCGATCAGCATCTCGGCGCGGTCCAGGTCGGCCAGCGCCTTCTTGCACTGCTCCATGAACACCGCGCCCTGCTCGGTCACGGCGATGCGGCGCGTGGACCGGTGCAGCAGCTTGACGCCGATGCGGGCTTCGAGCGCGTTGATGCGGCGGCCGATCATCACCGGCGTGACGTTCTGCGTCAGCGCCGCGGCGGCCATGCTGCCGTGCTCCACCACGGCGATAAAGGCTTCGATTTGCTTGAGTTTGTCCATCGGATATTGGTCTCCCGGGCGCCATTGTGCGGCATCGCCAGGGTTGTGGCATCCCTGCGCGGCTGATGGACCGGATCGAGGCCGCCGCATAAGGGCCGCCGCCGCAGCCTGTCACGGGCACGCGGCGGCACCTAGTGCGCGGCTACGTGCAGCCCGCCCCAGCCGTGCGCTTGCCGAGCTGCGCGTTCAGCTCGGCCGCCTCGCCCAGCACATGGGCCAGGCGCCGCAGCGGCCGGCTGCATTGCAGATGCAGGTACAGGTAGCAGGCGGCGCCGGTCACCACCATCACGCCGTAGAGCCACAGCAGCGTGCCGGCCACGGCCTGCTGGCGCGGCAGCGCGGCCAGCACCGCGGCGGCCGGCGCCAGCGCCAGCAACACCGCCAGCGTGCGCGCGGCGCCCTCCCACAGCCGCAGCTGCAGCGCCACGCGCCGCTGGCGCGCCTGCAGCTGCTGCGGCGGGATCCGCGCCAGCCGGCGCAGCAGCGCGTCTTCGGCGGCGCTGTCGCGGTCCAGCTCTGTGGCCTGCCAGCGCAGCGGATGGCGCAGCCGCGCCAGCACCGTGCCGGCGCGCGCCAGCCCGGCGCCGACATAGCATGCGGCCGCCAGCGCCAACAGGGCCTCGAAGCCGCGCAGCGACCACGGCGGCACGGCCTGCTTCAGCCCCAGGCGCAAGGCCGCCAGGCCGGCGCCACACAGGATTGTCGCGGCCAGCGCCGCGACAAAGCCGAGCCACAGCGCGCGCCCGAGCCGGCTGTCCGGCGCGGACGCAGCCTCGGGCGCGGCGGCGGCGAGCGCTTCCAGCAGTTCATAGGTGGACGGCAGCCTGGAATACATGGTTGGCCCGGATGGCAGGAAATGCCGCCATTTTGCCGCAGCGCGCCGCGGCGGCACGCCGGCGCACCGTCGTACCCAGTGCTGCGCTGCGTGTCCGTACCGTCACACCACATATCCAATGGCATGCATCGGCGTACCTGCGCCGACCGTCCGACATGGCTTTCCAGCCCTTATTGCGTACTGCAGGTATCGAATCAACTGATCGCTCTTCTGTTTATCCCAACCGGCCTGCGGGAATAGGATCGACTCCAACGAAATTCCCACCATTACCGGAGACAAGATCATGGCAAAGATGAGAGCAATCGACGCGGCAATCGCCGTGCTGGAGAAGGAAGGCGTGACCACCGCGTTCGGCGTGCCGGGCGCGGCCATCAACCCGTTCTACTCGGCGATGCGCAAGTCGGGCAACATCAACCACGTGCTGGCCCGCCACGTCGAGGGCGCCTCGCACATGGCCGAAGGCTACACCCGCGCCGAGCCGGGCAATATCGGCATCTGCGTCGGCACCTCGGGCCCCGCCGGCACCGACATGATCACCGGCCTGTACTCGGCCTGGGCGGACTCGATCCCCATCCTTTGCATCACCGGCCAGGCCCCGCGCGCGCGCCTGTACAAGGAAGACTTCCAGGCCGTCGACATCGAGTCGATCGCCAAGCCCGTGACCAAGTGGGCCGTGACCGTGCGCGAGCCGGCACTGGTGCCGCAGGTGTTCCAGCAGGCCTTCCACATCATGCGCTCGGGCCGCCCGGGCCCGGTGCTGATCGACCTGCCGTTCGACGTGCAGGTCGCCGAGATCGAATTCGATCCCGACACCTACCAGTCGCTGCAGCCGTACAAGCCGGCCGCCTCGCGCGCCCAGATCGAGAAGGCCATCGCCATGCTGAACGCGGCCGAGCGCCCGCTGATCGTGTGCGGCGGCGGCGTGATCAATGCCGATGCGTCGGAACTGCTAGTCGAGTTCGCCGAGCTGGTCAACGTGCCGGTGGTGCCGACCCTGATGGGCTGGGGCGTGCTGGCCGACGACCACCCGCTGCAAGCCGGCATGGTCGGCCTGCAGACCTCGCACCGCTACGGCAACGCCACGCTGCTGGCGTCGGACTTCGTGATGGGCATCGGCAACCGCTGGGCCAACCGCCACACCGGCAGCGTCGATGTCTACACCAAGGGCCGCAAGTTCGTGCACGTCGATATCGAGCCCACCCAGATCGGCCGCGTGTTCGGCCCGGACCTGGGCATCGTCTCCGACGCCAAGGCCGCGCTGGAGCTGTTCGTCGAAGTCGCCCGCGAAATGAAGATGGCCGGGCGCCTGCCGTGCCGCAAGAGCTGGGTCGCCGACGTGCAGAAGCGCCGCCGCACCATGCAGCGCAAGAGCGACTTCGACAACGTGCCGGTCAAGCCGCAGCGCGTGTACCGCGAGATGAACCAGTACTTCCCGCGCGACGTGCGTTATGTCAGCACCATCGGCCTGTCGCAGATCGCCGCGGCCCAGTTCCTGTCGGTCAACCAGCCGCGCCACTGGATCAACTGCGGCCAGGCCGGCCCGCTGGGCTGGACCATCCCGGCCGCGATCGGCGTGAAGACCGCCTCGCCGGACTCGGATGTGGTGGCGATCTCGGGCGACTACGACTTCCAGTTCATGATCGAAGAGCTGGCCGTGGCCGCGCAGTTCAAGGTGCCGTACATCCACGTGGTGGTGAACAACTCCTACCTCGGCCTGATCCGCCAGGCGCAGCGCGGTTTCGAGATGGACTATTGCGTGCAGCTGGCTTTCGACAACGTCAACGCCCCCGAGCTGAACGGCTATGGCGTGGACCACGTCAAGGTGGTCGAGGGCCTGGGCTGCAAGGCGATCCGCGTGTTCAAGCCGGAAGACATCGCTCCGGCCTTCGCCGAAGCGCGCGACCTGATGGCCGAGTTCTCGGTGCCGGTGGTGGTCGAGGTGATCCTGGAGCGCGTGACCAATATCGCGATGGGCACCGAGATCGACAACATCAACGAGTTCGAGCCGATCGAAGACCTTGAGGACATCGAGGAAGCGATCCTGAAGGAAGAAGTGGAAACGGCGTAAGCCACGACACGCCGACATGGAAGGCGCGGGCTACGGCCCGCGCCGATCCAGCGTTCCCGCATCACCGGTTCTGCACCGGCAGAACGACAACACAATTAAACCGGAGAGACTCATGACTAAACTTGCGGCCAACCTCACCATGCTGTTCAACGAAGCGGGCTTTCTCGACCGCTTCGAAGCCGCCGCCCGCGCGGGCTTCCGCGGCGTCGAATTCCTGTTTCCCTACGCGTTCCATGCGGACCAGATCGCTGACCGCCTGAACCGCTTCCAGCTCGACCTGGTGCTGCACAACCTGCCCGCCGGCAAGTGGGATGCGGGCGAGCGCGGCATTGCCTGCCACCCGGACCGCGTCGGCGAGTTCCAGGACGGCGTCGGCGAGGCCATCAAGTACGCCAAGGTCTTGGGCGTGCGCCAGCTCAACTGCCTGGTCGGCATCCTGCCGCAGAACGTCAGGCGCGAGCAGGCGCAGGAAACGCTGGTGGAAAACCTGCGCTTCGCCGCCGGCGCGCTGGCCGCCGAGCATATCGACCTGCTGATCGAGCCGATCAACACCTTCGACATCCCGGGCTTCTTCCTGTCGCGCACGCAGCAGGCGCTGGACCTGATCACCCAGGTCAACGCGCCCAACCTGTACGTGCAGTACGACATCTATCACATGCAGCGGATGGAAGGCGAGATCGCCAACACCATCAAGGCCAACCTGCCGAAGATCAAGCACATCCAGCTGGCCGACAACCCGGGCCGCAACGAGCCGGGCACGGGCGAGCTGAACTACCAGTACCTGTTCAAGTTCCTGGACGAGATCGGCTACACCGGCTGGATCGGCTGCGAGTACAAGCCGAAGACCACCACCGAAGCCGGCCTGGGCTGGCGCGCCGCGCACGGCGTGCAATAAGCGCTGCGCGCTGCCGTCGTATCCCGCTACTACCTACACGAACCAAGACACATTTAATCTCAAGCAAGGAGACATCACATGGCAACCACTCGCAACGTCGGCTTCATCGGCCTGGGCATCATGGGCGCACCGATGGCGGGCCATCTGCGCGCCGCCGGCCACACGCTGTTCGTGCATGACGTCAACCCGGCTCCGCAATTCCTGGTCGACGCAGGCGTGACCGTCTGCACCAGCGCCGAGGAAGTCGCCAAGCGTGCCGACATCATCGTCATCATGGTGCCGGACACGCCGCACGTGGAAGCGGTGCTGTTCAGCGAGAAGGGCGTGGCCGCCGCGTTCAAGGCCGCCGGCAAGGAAGCCAGCTACAGCAAGATCGTGGTCGACATGAGCTCGATCTCGCCGATCGCCACCAAGGACTTCGCCGCGCGCATCAACAAGCTGGGCGCTTCGTACCTGGACGCGCCGGTGTCGGGCGGTGAAGTGGGCGCCAAGGCCGCGTCGCTGACGATCATGGTCGGCGGCCCGCAGGAAGCCTTCGACCAGGTCAAGCCGCTGTTCGAGCTGATGGGCAAGAACATCACGCTGGTGGGCGGCAACGGCGATGGCCAGACCACCAAGGTGGCCAACCAGATCATCGTCGCGCTGAATATCCAGGCCGTGTCCGAAGCGCTGCTGTTCGCCTCCAAGGCCGGCGCCGATCCGGCCAAGGTGCGCGAGGCGCTGATGGGCGGCTTTGCCGCGTCGCGCATCCTGGAAGTGCACGGCGACCGCATGGTCAAGCGCACCTTCGATCCGGGCTTCCGCATCGAGCTGCACCAGAAGGACCTGAACCTGGCGCTGCAGGGGGCCAAGGCGCTGGGCGTGGCACTGCCCAACACCGCCACCGCGCAGGAACTGTTCAACACCTGCTCGGCCAACGGCCTGGGCAAGCAGGACCACTCGGCCCTGTGCCGCGCGATCGAGATCATGTCGAACCACCAGATCGCCAACGCCAAGTAAGCAGCAACCCCGTCGTCCCCGCCCAGCGGGGACGACTCGCTTTCCCCGTCAGCACCCAGGATTCTTCATGCTCGTCACCGAACCCCAAGCCGCCCTGCTGTCGCCCCAGCGCACCGCAGCCAACGCTGAACCGCGCGCGCTGCTGCGCGAGCTGTTCGATACCGCGGTCGCCTCCGTCAGCGCCAGCCACTGCCTGCCGCCGCACCTGCCCGCGCCGCCCAAGGGCCGCACCGTGGTGATCGGCGCCGGCAAGGCCGCCGCGGCGATGGCGCAGGCGGTGGAAGCGAACTGGCAAGGCGAGCTGTCGGGCTTGGTGGTGACGCGCTACGGCCATGGCGCCGACTGCCAGCGCATCGAAGTGGTCGAAGCCGCCCACCCGGTTCCCGACGAAGCCGGCGCGCGCGCCGCGCAGCGCATGGTGGAGCTGGTGCAGGGCCTCACCGCCGACGACCTGGTGCTGTGCCTGATCTCCGGCGGCGGCTCCGCGCTGCTGGCCGCGCCGGCGCCGGGCCTGACGCTGGCCGACAAGCAAGCCGTGAACAAGGCGCTGCTCAGGAGCGGCGCCAGCATCGGCGAGATGAACTGCGTGCGCAAGCACCTGTCGGCGCTCAAGGGCGGCCGCCTGGCGCTGCACTGCGCGCCGGCCCGCGTCGAGACGATGCTGATTTCCGACATTCCCGGCGATGACCCGACCCTGATCGCCAGTGGCCCGACGCTGCCGGATGCGACCACCTGCGCCGATGCGCTGGCGGTGATCGCCAAGTACGGCATCGAGGTGCCGGCCAACGTGCGCGCGCACCTGGAAAGCGGCGCCGGCGAGACGCCGAAGCCCGGCGACGCGCGCTTCAGCGGCCACCGCAGCGTGACGCTTGCAACCGCGCAGCAATCGCTCGAGGCCGCGGCCGCGCGTGCGCGCGAACTGGGCTTCGAGGCCCATATCCTGTCCGACTGCATCGAGGGCGAAGCGCGCGAAGTCGCCGAAGTGCATGCCGCGATCGCGCGCCAGGTGGCGCAGCGCGGCCAGCCGTTCGGCAAGCCCTGCGTGATCCTGTCCGGCGGCGAGACCACCGTGACCGTGCGCGGCAAGGGCCGCGGCGGCCGCAATGCCGAGTTCCTGCTGGCGCTGGCGGTGGCGCTCGACGGGCTGCCCGGCGTACACGCGCTCGCCGGCGACACCGATGGCATCGACGGCTCGGAAGACAACGCCGGTGCCCTGCTGTCCCCCGACACGCTGACTCGCGCCGGCGCGCGCGGCCTGCATGCGCGCGCGCACCTGGAGAACAACGACGGCTACGGCTTCTTCGCGGGCCTGGACGACCTGATCGTCACCGGCCCGACCCGCACCAACGTAAACGATTTCCGCGCGATCCTGATCGTCTGACGATCGCCGCCAACGTAGTACCGACTGACTCGCGGCGCCGACGCGCCGCTACCGAGAATGGAAGAGGAGACATCATGAGACGCCAGCGCAAAGCGAAGATCGTGGCCACGCTCGGCCCCGCCAGCACCGACATCGCGGTGATCCGCGCGCTGTTCGAGGCCGGCGCGGACGTGTTCCGGCTGAACTTCAGCCACGGCACGCACGACGACCACCGCGCGCGCTACGACGCGGTGCGCCAGGTCGAGGCCGAGACCGGCCGCCCCATCGCCGTGCTGGCCGACCTGCAGGGCCCCAAGCTGCGCATCGGCACCTTCGCCGCCGGCAAGGTCGCGGTGCGCACCGGCGATGTGTTCGTGCTCGACAGCGACCCGACCCCTGGCGACGGCACCCGCGTCTACCTGCCGCACCCTGAGCTGTTTCAGGCCGCGCAGCCCGGCCAGTCGCTGCTGATCGACGACGGCAAGGTGCGCCTGGCGATCGAGTCGGTCACCACCGGCACCATCACCACGCGCGTCGCCAACAACGGCTCGCTGTCGGACCGCAAGGGCGTGAACGTGCCCGACGCGGTGATCCCCATTCCGGCGCTAACCGAGAAGGACCGCAAGGACCTGGACTTCGCGCTGTCGCTGGGCGCCGACTGGATCGGCCTGTCGTTCGTGCAGCGCCCGTCCGACATCGTGGAGGCGCGCGAGATCGTTGGCACCCGTGCCGGCATCCTGTCCAAGATCGAGAAGCCGGCCGCGCTGCAGCAGCTCGAAGAGATCGTGCGCGTGTCCGATTCGGTGATGGTGGCGCGCGGCGACCTGGGCGTGGAACTGCCGCCCGAGCGCGTGCCCGGCGTGCAGAAGCGCATCCTGCGCGTGTGCCGCCAGTTGGGCAAGCCGGTGGTGATCGCCACGCAGATGCTGGAATCGATGATCGACTCGCCGGTGCCGACGCGTGCCGAAGCCTCGGACGTGGCCAGCGCGATCTATGAAGGCGCCGATGCAGTGATGCTGTCGGCCGAGTCGGCCAACGGCCGCTACCCGGTGCAGGCGGTGTCGATGATGAACCGCATCGTCACCGAGGTCGAGCGCGACCCGCTGTACCGCAACTTGCTCGACGCGCAGCACGAGACCCCGCTGAACACGCGCCAGGATGCTATCTGCGCCGCGCTGCGCGAAGTCACGCAGATCATCGGCGCGGCGGCGACGGTGACCTATACGTCGTCGGGCGCCACCGCGCTGCGCGCGGCGCGCGAGCGGCCCTGCGCGCCGATCGTCAGCATCACGCCGAACCTGGAGATCGCACGCCGGCTGGCGATCGCGTGGGGCATCCACTCCACCGTGAGCCCGGACGTGCAGAGCGTCGACGAGATGGTCGAGGCCGCCACGCGCGCCGCCGTTGCCGAAGGCTACGCCGCGCCGGGTGACCAGATCACCATCGCCGCCGGCATGCCGTTCGGCCAGGGCGGCACCACCAACCTGCTGCGCGTGGCCGAAGTCAGCGCCAGCGTGGTGGCCGCCGCGCCGGCCAAACGCGAGGCCGCACTGGCCTGAGCACACTGCGCGCGTTCCCGCTGCGGAACGACCACGCCATGACGGAACCGGGTGCAAACCCGGTTTCTTCGCTTTGCCGCACACCGCCCGCATTGCCCGTCTCCAGGGTGAGTGGGCGGTGTTTTTTTTGGCGTGCCGCGGTGCGCATCCGCAGGCACGGCGCGACGCCGGGACGAGCACCGAAGCGCGGATTGCTATACTGAATTCCACTTTCCCCGCCCTCTTTCCCAAGCACCGGAGCCCCCATGCGCCTAGATGACGAAGCCGAAAGCCAGCACGTTGAAGACCGCCGCGGCGGATTCGGCGGCCTTGGCGGCAAGTCGATCGGCATCGGCACGGTCATCATCGCGCTGGCGGCGTCGTATTTCTTCGGCATCGATCCGATGCTGATCATGCAGGGCGCGTCGGTGCTGCAAGGCTCCGGCCCGCAGCAGCAACAGCAGCAGGCCAACCGGCCGCCGGCGACGGACCAGATGACGGTGTTCACGCGCAAGGTGCTGGGCAATACCGAGCGCACCTGGCAACACATCTTCGAAACCCAGCTCAACCGCCGCTATGCGCCGCCGACGCTGGTGCTGTTCTCCGGCGCCACGCCGACGGCATGCGGCACCGGCCAGTCGGCGATGGGCCCGTTCTACTGCCCCGGCGACCAGAAGGTCTATATCGACCTAGCCTTCTATGACGAGTTGCGCCAGCGCTTCGGCGCCAGCGGCGACTTTGCCCAGGCCTATGTGATCGCGCACGAGATCGGCCACCATGTGCAGAACCTGCTCGGGGTCTCGGACAAGGTCGACAACGCGCGCCGGCGCATGGGCGAGGCCCAGGCCAACCAGCTGTCGGTGCGCATGGAGCTGCAGGCCGACTGCCTCGCCGGGGTCTGGGCCGCCACCGCGCAGCGCGCCAACCAGCAGCTACTGGAACCGGGCGATATCGAAGAAGGCCTGAAGGCCGCCGCCGCCATCGGCGACGACCGGCTGCAGCGCCAGTCGCAGGGCTATGTCGTGCCTGAAGCTTTTACTCACGGTTCCAGCGAGCAGCGCGTGCGCTGGCTGCGCCGTGGCATCGAGTCCGGCGACATCCGCAAGTGCGACGCCTTCGCCGCGCGCGACCTGTAGTTCCCGGCCTCACCCCCAACCTCAGTAGGGACTGACAATGTGACGTTTGCGTTGTCCGGGCCGCGCTTCCCTGTCTATAATCGCCGGCAAGGCCGCAGTATGACGGCCGGTCGCCGGCGTTGATCCTCACGGATCCTTTCCGCCGCAGCGCCGGGTCCTTCCCCGCCGGACCCCGTACCCCCGGGTACGCGCCACTTGCCGCAATCGTTGCGGCGTCTCCGCACCCAAGCCGTTCCGTTCCAACCGCACCGGAGCCACGGCCGATCTTCACTTGCCGTGCGCCCGTGCCAGCCCTGACCTGACATGGCGTCGTTTTTCCTGAAGCGCCCGGCGTTCGCCTGGGTGCTGGCCATCCTGACCGTGGTGGCGGGCCTGCTGGTCCTGAACCGCATTCCCATCGCCCAGTATCCGGCGGTGGCGCCGCCCACGGTGATCATCTATGCCGATTACCCCGGCGCGTCCGCGCGCACGGTGGAAGACCGCGTCACCGCGGTGCTGGAGCAGCAGATGCACGGCATTCCCGGCCTGCTCTACCTCGATTCCAGCAGCGAGGGCGGCACCGCCACGGTGACGCTGGGCTTCCGCCAGGGCACCGACCCGCAGCTGGCGCAGGTCAACGTGCGCAACCGCGTGGCCCAGGCCGAGCCGCTGCTGCCCGAGGCGGTGCGCCGCGGCGGGGTCTATGTCGACCAGGCCAGCAGCAGCGCCTTCATGTATGTGTCGCTGGTCTCGGACAGCGGCCAGCTCGACGAAACCGCGCTGGGCGACTTTGCCGCCGGCTCGGTGCTGCCGCTGCTGCGCCGCCTGCCCGGCATCGGCAAGGCCGAACCCTACGGCGCCGAGTACGCGCTGCGGATCTGGTTCGACCCGGACAAGCTGAACGCCTTCAACCTGACCACGGCCGAGGTCGAGGCCGCCATCCGCGCGCGCAACGGCAACGTCACGCCGGGCCAGCTGGGGGGCGCCCCGGCGGTGCCGGGCCAGCCGTTCCAGGCGATCGTGCGGCCGCCCGCGCCGATGAGCGACGCGCAGGCGTTCGGGCGCATTGTGGTGCGCGCCGCCACCGATGGCTCGGCGGTGCTGCTGCGCGACGTGGCACGGGTGGAACTGGCCGCCAGCGACTACCGCTATGGCTCCACCCTGAACACGCGCAACGCCGCCTCGATCGGCCTGAAGCTGGCCGACGGCGCCAACGTGCTCCAGACCTCGCGCACCGTGCGCGCCGCGCTCGACGCCGCCAGCAAGGGCTTCCCGGGCGACGTGCGCTACGAGATCTCGTATGACGGCGCCACCTTCGTGCAGGCGTCGATCTCGCGCGTGGTGCTGACGCTGATCGAGGCCACGGTGCTGGTGTTCCTGATCCTGTACCTGTTCCTTGGCAACCTGCGCGCCACGCTGATCCCGTGCATCGTGGTGCCGGTATCGCTGTTGGGCACGGTCGCGTGCCTGTACGCGCTGGGCCTGTCGCTGAACGTGATCACGCTGTTCGGCGTGGTGCTGGCGATCGGCATCCTGGTCGACGACGCCATCGTGGTGGTCGAAAACGTCGAGCGCATCATGCGCAGCGATGGCGTGGGCGCAATGCAGGCCGCGGCGCGCTCGATGCGCGAAGTCTCCGGCGCGCTGGTCGCGGTGACGCTGGTGCTGTGCGCGGTGTTCGTGCCGATGGCGTTCTTCGGCAGCGCGGTGGGCGTGATCTACCGGCATTTCGCCGTGACCCTGGCGGTGTCGATCGCGTTCTCGCTGTTCTTTGCGCTGACGCTGGCGCCGGCAATGTGCGCCAGCCTGCTGCGCCACAGCGCCGCGCCGGCGCGCGGGCCGCTGGCGTGGTTCGATGCGCGCTTTGCCGCGTTCACCGCACGCTATGCCGGCTGGGTGCAGGCGCTGCAGCGCCGCCGGCTGCGCTGGCTGGCGGTGTACCTGGCCCTGACGCTGGCGTGCGGCTATGCGCTGTGGAAGATGCCGAGCGGCTTCCTGCCCGAAGAGGATACCGGCGAGATCGTGGTCGACGTGGAGCTGCCCGCGGGCAGCACGCAGGCCGACACGCGCCGGCTGGTTGCCGGCCTCGAGCAGTGGATGCGCGACCAGCGCTACCCGGTGCGCTCCAGCTTTGCCGTGCTGGGCTGGTCCAGCGGCGGCAGCGGCGAGCAACGCGCCAGCCTGTTCATCGGCCTGACCGACTGGAAGGCGCGCGGACGCGGGCACAGCGCGCAGGCGGTGCTGGAGCGGCTTTCGGCCGGCCTCGAAAGCTGGCCCGGCCGCGGCGCCGCGCAACTGTTCGCCTACAACAGCTCGGCGCTGCCGGAACTGGGCAGCATCGGCGGCCTGGATATGCGCCTGGTGGCGCGCCAGCCGGTGGGCCGCGAGGCGCTCTTCGCCGCGCGCGACCAGCTGATCGAGCGCGCCAGGCAGGACCCGGTGCTGGGCGAGGTGCGCGCCACCACCGGCCAGCCCGTGCCGGCGCTGGACCTGAAGATCGACTACCGCAAGGCCGAGACCTTCGGCGTCGATGCCGAAGCCGTGCACCACACGCTGTCGGCGACGCTGGGCTCGCGCTATATCGACGAAGTCGCGCGCGAAGGCCGGGTGCGGCGCGTGATCCTGCAGGCCGACGCGCCGTTCCGCATGCAGCCGGACCAGCTGGCGCGCGTGCATGTGCGCAACGCCCAGGGCGCGATGGTGTCGCTGGCGGCGTTCGCGTCGCTGGAATGGGGGCAAGGCGAGGTCACGCTGGAGCGCTTCGACGGCTTCAGCTCGGTGCGCATCAATGCCGAAGTGGCGCCGGGCTACACCACCGGCGCGGCGATGGCGCGGCTGGCGGAACTGGTGCGCGGGCTGGGTCCCGAATTCGACGTGCGCTGGACCGGCCGCGCGTTCGAGCAGGAGCAGACCGGTACGCAGGCGCCATGGCTGTTCGCGCTGTCGCTGCTGTTTATCTTCCTGTGCCTGGTGGCACTGTATGAAAGCTGGACCCTGCCGCTGGCGGTGATTGCGATCGTGCCCACCGGCCTGATGGGCGCGGCCGCCGCGATCTGGCTGCGCGGCATGCCCAACGACGTCTATTTCAAGGTGGGCGTGGTGGTGATCATGGGCCTGGCGGCCAAGAACGCCATCCTGATCGTCGAGTACGCCGAGCAGCTGCGGCGCGGCGCCGCGGGTGCGATGGACGTGGTCGAAGCCGCCACGCGCGCGGCGCGCCAGCGGCTGCGGCCGGTGGTGATGACCTCGCTGGCGTTCGTGCTGGGGGTGGTGCCGCTGGCCATCAGCACCGGCCCGGGCGCGGGCGCGCAGCAGGCGGTCGGCACCGGCGTGCTGGGCGGCATGCTGGGCGCGACCGTGCTGGGCACGCTGGCGGTGCCACTGCTGTACGCGGCGATCGCGCGCCGCTTGCCGCGCGCGCAGCAAGCGCCGGAACAAGCGGCAGCGGCAGCTACGGAATAGAAAAACGCCTGCCAGGCGAAGAGAGAAGGAGGAGGAGGTCGGCCGGGCAGGCGGGAGAGAAAACATGCGGCCACCGCAGTGGCCGCGCGGGGTCTTGGGGCAGACCCGGGGGATCAGACGCGATAGCCGTACAGCGAACCGTCGCCGGAGCGCGAGTTGTCGAGCGCGCGTTCGGCCACGTCACCGGTGAAGCTGTGCGTGCCTTCGCTGAAGGTATCGAACTTGCCGCGCTTCGAGATCTCGCCGCTGAAGCTGTGCGCCCCTTCGCTGAAGGTGTCGAACTTGCCGTCGCGGCGCGAGCCTTCCGAGTACGGGTCGAAGCGTCCGGTGCGGGCGCCGTCGGTGTAGGTGTCGAACTTGCCTTGCTTGGCGCCGTCCGTATACACATCGTACTTGCCGACCCGCAGCGCGTCGGCATACACATCGAACTTGCCAACCTTGCTGGCAGCAGGGGCAGCCATCGCCGTAGCGGACGCGGCCACTGCCGCGAACACGAGCGCGCCGCCAAGGATACGTCTGGCGATCATTTGGGACTCCTTCAACTGATTTCGTCGTTCTTTCTTGTAGGTCCGGGATAAGACTCCGGCCGCTCTGCAATCTATGTTGCGATGCGAGCACGGACTGAAGATTAGTCACAGCCCGCGTCAGCAGAAATACCGCTGCGACGAATGGTGCGTTGCGAGTCGTGAAACGACTGGCTTGCCGATGAATGGTGTCCGCGGATCGCCGGCGACACGCCGCCACCGGCGCGTGCGCGTGGCGGCGGCCGCACCCGCGAAAGCGCGCCCGAGCGTGCCCGCAGGGTGCTCAGAGCGTGTACTGGCCGCTGGCTTCGGGCTGGAACGCGATCTCGGCGACGCTTACCTGCTGCTCGCGGCCATCCGGCAGGCGGTAGCTGACGGTCTGGCCGGCGCGCGCGCCCAGCAGCGCCTGGCCCACCGGCGACAGCACCGAGAGCCGGCCGGCGTCGAAGTCGGCGGCGTCGGGATACACCAGGGTCCAGTTGCGCGGCGCCTGCTCGCCCGGCAGCGTGCACACCACGCGCGTGTTCATGGTGACCACGTCGGTCGGGATCTCTTCGGGCGCGACGATGGTGGCGCGCGCCAGCAGGCTGTCGAGCATGTCCTCGAGCTGGGCCGAGCCGGCGCGGCTGGCGATGCGCTCCAGGCGGGTGACGTCGAGTTCGGTCAGGTACAGGGTGGCGGTCTGGGTGTTGGTGGCCGTCATGGCGGGTCCTCCGGCAGTCTTGGGTGGGCGCGGCCGGCCTGCATGGCGGGCGGCGGCGGTCAGGTCTTGCGGGTTGGCGTGCCGCGCAGCGGCGCGCGCATCAACGGATCGGCAAAAGCGTTGCGGCGATCGCCGGCAACAACGGAAACGCTGGCTCGGGCCCGGTTCGGCCCGGGCCCCGCTATGGGAGACGAATCAGGCTGGGAACCGGGCGGAATCAGGCGGTGCGCTGATCCGGCGGGGAGAGATCGCGCGCTTGGCGCGCTGGGGCAGACTGGGGGCCAGGGCGAGCGCGGACGCGTGCGCGCGGCCGGTCCGCAGCGGGCGGACAGGCGCATCGGGCATCGGCGTCAGGCGATCGGTCATGGTCATTGCGGAAAAGGATAACTGGCAGCGGATGGCTTGCTGCAACGGCGACCCCGGAAGTGGTGGCTCACCTGCCTTGCTGCCTCGGTTCGCGCACCGTGCTGGTGCGAAGCCGGAGCAACCATCGTAGCACAGCGCCGCGTTCGGGGTCGTCACCCGTTGGTGGCATGGCACTCACAGCCCGCCCCTGCCGCCGCCTGCTGCAGGTTCTGCAGGATGCCGCACGCACTGGCGGGCTGGTGATGGCGGCAGGTCTCGCGCAATGCGCGCAGCTGGCCCTCGAGCGCCTCCAGCGCCACGCGCTGGGCATGGATCTGGGCGATCTGGCGGTCCAGCAGTGTGTTGATGTCGTCGCAGTCCTGCGACGGGTTGCGCTCGAACTCGCGCAGCCGCCTGACGTCCGACAGGCTCATCCCCAGCGAACGGCAGTGGCGCACGAAATTCAGCTGCACCAAATGGCCCTCGTCATAGCGGCGGTAGCCGTTGGCCTCGCGCCGGGGGGCGTCGAGCAGCCCTTCGCGCTCGTAATAACGGATGGTCTCGACATCGCAGCCGCTGGACCGTGACAGTTCGCCAATACGCATGTGCTGTTCCTTGCCATACCCTGTATCGACTACAGGGTTGACGATAGTGTAGGCCAGCCTGCCGCATCCTGCAGAGGGTGGCGAAGCGGCCGCAAACGACCGTGTGCTACCGCCGCCACCGCGACGCCAGCGCCTTGCGGCATCCTGTAGAATTCCTTCCACTTCCACCGATAAGCCGTCCCCTGTTCGTGCGCGCCCTGCGGCTGCTCCTGCTGGTCATGATGCTGGCCTTCCTGCCCCTGCCGGGCTGGGCGGCCGCATTCGCGCACCCGGTGGTGTCCACCACCGAAGCCGCGGCCGTACCTGTCGCTGCGCCCGGGGCCGATGCCGCCGACGCGGATGCAGCCGCCGTCACAGGCGACCCGGCCAGCGATCCCCTGCCGCTTCCCGAAGCCGCCGAGCCGCAATGGCAGCCCGGCGCCGACCTGGCCGAGCAACTGCTGCCCGCCACGCCATTGCGCCTGGCCCCCTGGGCCGGCCGTGCCGGGCCGCCGCGCTATGCCGGCGCCCTGCTGCCCGAACCCGACTTGCCGCGGCTGCCGCGACCGCCGCGCGGCTGATCCCTACCGGCGCGGCCCGACCGCGTCCGCCTGAACCCGCGTGCCGCGACCTCGCGTGCGGCGCGCGCCTGCGGTCCGACCGCATCCTTGCGCCGCACGGCGCGACTTACCACTGCTCCACACACACATGAAACGCGTACTGCTTTTCCTGGCGACCAACCTCGCCGTCATGCTTGTCCTCAGCATCACCGCCAGCGTGCTCGGGGTGAACCGCTTCCTGACCGCCAACGGGCTCAACCTGGGCATGCTGCTGGCGTTTGCCGCGCTGATGGGCTTCGGCGGTGCCTTTATCTCGCTGCTGATGTCCAAGACCATCGCCAAGTGGTCGACCGGCGCGCAGGTCATCACCCACCCCAGCACCAGCACCGAGCTGTGGCTGGTGCAGACCGTCGAAAAGCTGGCGCAGCGCGCCGGCCTGCCGATGCCGGAAGTGGCCATCTACGAGGGCG
Source organism: Cupriavidus sp. WGlv3 (assembly GCF_023952475.1). Taxonomy (GTDB): domain Bacteria; phylum Pseudomonadota; class Gammaproteobacteria; order Burkholderiales; family Burkholderiaceae; genus Cupriavidus; species Cupriavidus phytorum. The sequence goes on along the minus strand of NZ_JALHRX010000019.1, from coordinate 4,369 downwards.
AACCCAATGCCTTCGCCACCGGCGCCACCAAGAACAGCTCGCTGGTGGCGGTGTCCACCGGCCTGCTGCAATCGATGTCGCACGAAGAGGTCGAGGCCGTGCTCGCGCACGAGGTGGCGCACGTCGCCAACGGCGACATGGTCACGCTGACGCTGATCCAGGGCGTGGTCAACACCTTCGTCATCTTCCTGGCGCGCGTAGTCGGCTACTTCGTCGACTCGATGCTGCGCAAGAACGACGAGGAATCCAGCGGCCCCGGCATCGGCTATATGGTCACGGTGATCGTGTGCGAGATCGTGTTCGGCATCCTGGCCAGCATCATCGTGGCCTGGTTCTCGCGCCGCCGCGAATTCCGCGCCGATGCCGGCGCCGCCAGCATGATGGGCACGCCCACGCCGATGGTCGCGGCGCTGCGCCGCCTGGGCGGGCTGGATCCGGACGGGCTGCCGCAGAACATGCAGGCGATGGGGATCGCCGGCGGCAAGGCGTGGATGGCGCTGTTCTCGAGCCACCCGCCGATCGAGCAGCGCATCGCCGCGCTGCAGTCGGCACGCTAAGGCAAAGGCTCAGTCGAACACCCGGCCGCGCAGCGACTTGACCTGGCTGCGCTGGCTCTTGCTCTCCAGCCGGCGCTGGCGCGACGCCAGCGTCGGCCGCGTCGGCCGACGCACGCGCGGCGGCGTGGCCACGCTGCGCACCAGCTCGTGCAGGCGCCGCACCGCCTCGTCCCGGTTCTGGTCCAGGCTGCGGAACTGCTGCGCCTTGATCACCACCACGCCGTCGCGCGTGATGCGGTGGTCATGCAGCGCCAGCAGCCGCTCCTTGTGGTCGGGCGCGAGCGAGGACGCGCGCACGTCGTAGCGCAGGTGCACGGCATTCGAGACCTTGTTGATGTTCTGGCCGCCCGCCCCCTGGGCCCGGATCGCGGTGATCAGGTATTCGTGATGGGGGATGACGAGGTCGTCGGTCATGCCTCGATCATAGCAAGCGCGCTCAGGGCTAGCGCCACGCATAGGCGATGCCGACGCCATATGTAACCTGGTTGCGCGTGCCGCGCTGGGTCACGATCGGGCTGTCGGCGGCCGCGCCGACCAGGCGCTGGCCGTACACCATCGCGCCGCCATACCAGTGCTTGTCCAGCTGCCAGATCAGCGCGAGCCAGCCGGTGAACTGCTCGAGCCCGCCGCCCGGGCTGTAGGCCGGCAGACCGCTGGCGTCCGCATCGGCCTGCGTCACGCCGAAATAGGTGCGGTTGAAGCTGCCGCTGACCCAGGTCGCGCCTAGCCCCGCTCCCGCGTACAGGCGCGGGTGCAGCGGCACCCACAGCGAGGCGGTCGCGTTGACGCGCGCGCCACCATAGACGATGCCGGCGTTGCTCATCACATTGATGCCCCCGCGCAGCCGCCACGGGACCGGTCCCGCGTTGAGGTATTCGTAGCCGATGAAGCCGCCGGCCTCGACCGTGGTGTCAATCTCGTGCAGTCGCGACACCACCGGATCGTCGACGTCGTTGCGTCCCAGCCGCAGGCTCACTGCCGGACCCCACTGGAACCCGGTCAGCCCGCCGAAGTTGAACTGCGCATAGGGCCCGTACCATTCCAGCAGCCGACCGCCTGGCGTGACATAGCGCAGGCCGGGGACTACGCCGACCATGCGGTCCTTGCCGCCGGCAAACTCCGTGGTCGAGCCAACGCCCAGTCCAGCCATGTTGGGCAGGGAGCCAGGCAGGCTCAGCGGCGTGGCAATCGCTGCGGCGCTGGCGCCGGCGAGCACCAGTGCTGCCAGCCCGGGCAGGAGGTCCGTCGGAATCGCCATGGCTGTCTGCGGCGCGGCGCCATCGGCGCGCGCGGTTCGGATGGAGTGTGTGAATCTATCAGCACCGGCGCGCGCCACCCGCCAAACGCGTGCTGAAAGTTTTCGTCGCGCCCAGTTAAGGCTTGCCCCAAGGCACCGGCGCCCCGCGACAGGAAATCAGCGTGGCAACATGTTGTGGGACTTGGCGTAGGCGCGCAGCGCTTCGTTGATGCGCGTCTGCCATCCATCGCCGGTGGCCTTGAACGCGTCGATCACATCTCGGTCGTAGCGCACATTGACAGAGATTTTGCGCTCGTCCTCGGGCAATGCTGGGCGGCCGCGCCGCTTCATCAACGCCTCCGCCCTTTCCTTGCCCAGAATCTTGGGGAGAACCTCGCGGGCAGGCCGCATACGAGCCAATTCGGCGTCGGTCAGCTCGCGCGCATCCGGATCCGAGGCAGCCGCGCGGCGGATCGCGGCGTCTTCCGCGTCGGTGACACGGACAATTTTACGTTTGGTCGGCATAGCGTTTTTCCTCTCGCTTGTTGGCTTTGCGCAGGCTGATGATGCGGATGCTGTCACCGCGCACCGTGAAGACGACCATGTGGACCCGGTTGCCGATCAGGCCAAGGCCTTGAAAACGCTCCTCGGCGTATTCGAAGCGGATGTCCGGGTCGATCACAGCGCAATCCCATTCGAACAATTCAGCGGCCGCCAGAGAAATGCCATGTTTGGCCTGGTTTGCCCGGTCTTTCGCTGTGTCGAATTCGATCAGCATGGAATTATTGTGGCTACATTAATTTGAACGTACAAGCGTTATTTGTTGCCACACCCAAGCTCAGACATCCGGCGAGCCTTGCGCAGCGCCAACATCCTCCTGCGTCTGTGCGGCGGTGGAAATCGGCGTGATTGCCGTTCTTGTGAAAAACCAGGGGTCGGAAACGTTGGAGAGTGCAGCGCTGCGCCCACCTTTCCGGCCACATGGCGCAGTGACCACGATGACGGGGCGGCCAACGGTAGTGCAGGCGCCAAAGACGGGGGGCAAATTCAGATGCAGTCGCCGTCCCCAGTGGTGGCGGGAATAGTCGACGATGCTTGTGGGGATTGGCGCGCCCGGCTGGGATCGAACCAGCAACCCCTGCCTTCGGAGGGCAGTACTCTATCCATTGAGCTACGGGCGCACAGGACGGTTTTGCAACCGGTTTTGCGGGTACAGCGGTTGCGGCGGGCGAATGCCGCCGCAGGAAAGTCGCATAGGATACCGCTTTTGCCCGGCGCCGTCCATGCGGGGCCGATACGGGCGCCGGGGAACGTCTCGCAACCGCCGCTTTTTGGCACTGGCAGGGGGGCTTTGGCGCTATAATCGCCAGCTATTTGCGTCAAATCGTGCCCGGCGCGCCGTCGGCGCAACGAGTCGACCGGGGTCAAATCCGGGCGGCTGGTTGTCGGCGACAATCGGGCCCCGGTCCGGGAGACAGTCCGAGCTACGCAAATGGCAACAGACCCAAGTCAGGCAAGGGCCGCAGGGGAGCGCGGGCGGCCCGGATGGGGCCGGATGGTGGTCAGCGAAGGGCCACACCAGGGCCAGAAAAAGCAAGCCGAGCGTAAGCGGCCAGAAGGTTTCCTGCAAAACTGAGAGTTCTGTATGAGCGACGTCCACAACGAACACCCCGAGCACGAGTCTCCCATCAAAACCCCGAAGCAGTTGATCGCAGTCGTGATCGCGGCGTTCCTGGTGCCGATCATCGTGATCATCCTGCTGGTCAACTTCGTCGGACACGGCTCGACCGAAAGCGCCGGCGCGAGTACCGCCGCCGAAGCCGTCAACGATCGCATCAAGCCCGTCGCCTCGCTCGAAATCAAGGATCCCAACGCGCCGCGCGTGTTCAAGACCGGCGAACAGGTCTACAAGGAAATCTGTGCCGCCTGCCACGCCACCGGCGCGGCGGGTGCGCCCAAGCACGGTACCGCCGGCGACTGGACCGCGCGTATCGGCCAGGGCTTCGACGGCCTGATGAAGTCGGTGCTCAACGGCAAGGGCGCGATGCCGCCGCGCGCCGGCAGCACGCCTGACGACTACACCGATTACGAACTGGCCCGCGCCGTGGTCTATCTGGCCGACTCCGGCGGCGCCAAGTTCCCCGAGCCGCCGGCCCCGGCCCCGGCCGCTGCGGCGCCGACAACGGCTGCAGCGCCTGAAGCCGCCGCCCCGGCTGCCGCTGCAGCGCCGGCTCCCGCCGCTCCGGCAGCCGCTGCCGCACCCGCACCGGCTGCCGCCGCTGCCGCGCCGGCAGCTGCCTCGGCCGAAGTGGGCAAGAAGGTCTACGAGCAGGTCTGCGCCGCCTGCCACGCCGCCGGCGTGGCTGGTGCGCCCAAGTTTGGCGACAAGGCCGCCTGGGCCCCGCGCCTGAAGGAAGGCATGGAAGCGGTCCACAACTTTGCGCTCAAGGGCAAGGGCGTGATGCCGCCCAAGGGTGGCTATGCCGGCCCGGACGCCGACGTGATCGCCGCGTCGGACTACATGGCCAACGCCGCCAAGTAAGCTGGCCCCGACGCCAACAAAAAACCCGCGCCT
>NZ_JALHRX010000018.1 GCF_023952475.1 Cupriavidus sp. WGlv3 | reverse complement strand
CGTGCGCCAACTGGGTGCACTAGCCTAGGCTCCCCCGCGCCTGCCTGGGCGAGTTGGTGCAGATCGACGGCTCCGACCACGCCTGGTTCGAGGAACGGGCGCCGGCATGCACGCTGGTGGTGTTTGTCGATGACGAGACCGGGCGACTGATGCAGTTGTTGTTCGTCCCGACCAGTCGCTGCCTCCCGATTGCAACCGCCGCGGCGCGAACTATATTGGGGTATATACCCGCAATCGACATGACCCACACGCCTTGTGCCTGCACCAGGATCCGCCGGGCAGCTCGCGCCCTTACCGACGTGTACGATGACGCGCTGCAGCCCCTCGGCCTGAAGGTCACCCAGTTTTCGCTGCTTCGGACCATCGCGCGAACAGGATCGTCCAGCCTGACCGAGCTGGCTCGGGAAATGGCGCTAGACCGCTCCACGCTCGGGCGCAACGTCGGCGTGCTTCAGCGCCAGGGCTTGGTCCGCCTGTCAGGGGGTAACGACCTGCGCGAGCACACCGTATCGCTGTCGCCGCGGGCGTGCCGGCTGTTGGAGCAGGCGGCTCCGCTCTGGCAGCAGGCGCAACGACGCGTGGAGCATGCGCTCGGCGCCCAAGGCGTTGCGGTGCTGTTCGACGCGCTGGCCAGACTGGAGGAACTCCGATAGGAGGTTCTTTGTCAGGTGCCGTGCGGGTTGTACTGGTCGTCAGTGAGGTGCCACCATGAGTTTCGAACCGCTCACTTACCAAAGCGTTGAGGCCCGTGCGGTTCTCGTTCCGTTAAAGCGACCCATCATTTCGAAGGTCGGCGCATTCGACCAGTGGCCGCTGATCCTGGTTGACCTTTACACTCGGGAAGGTATTGTCGGTCGCAGTTATCTTGAGCCATATCTGATGCAGGCACCGAGGTACATCGTGCCTGCGATCCAGGATCTTGCAGCGTCACGGGCCGGTAGCAGGATCGCACCGCTGGATGACTTCCAGAATGCCAGAGGTTCAACGCATCTGCTGGGCTACGAAGGCATCACAATGATCGCCATCGCAGGGCTCGACATGGCCGCGTGGGATGCGCTCGCCAAGGCTGCAGGCCTGCCTCTCGCCGCATTGCTGGGCGGAACAGTGGGCAACGTGCAGGCGTACAACAGTAACGGGCTGTGGTTGAGCCACGTGGACGGCCTTGCCGAAGAAGCTAGTTCGCTTGTTGCAGAGGGAGCATTCAGCGCTCTGAAGCTGCGACTGGGCCGCGAAAAGCTGCAAGACGACCTCGACGCCCTTCGCGCGGTGCGCGAAGCGGCTGGCGACGAGATCAAGCTAATGGTGGACTTCAACCAGGGCCTGTCGCTTGATGACGGTCTGCGCCGCTGCCATGCCCTCGACAACGAGCGGCTGTACTGGTTCGAGGAGCCCCTCGCCTACAACAACACCAGCGGTCATGCGCAACTGGCCCGCGAGATCAAGACGCCGATCCAGCTAGGCGAGAACTTCTATGGCCCGCGCGAGTTATTAAAGGCAGTGCTGGCCGAGGCGTGTGACTGCGTCATGCTGGACATGATGCGGATCGGCGGCGTGTCGGGGTGGCTGCGGTCTGCGCCGATCGCTTCGGCGGCGGGAATCCCTGTCTCCACGCATCTGTATCCGGAAGTCTGCGCACACCTGATGCGCATCACCGAAACAGCGCACTGGCTGGAATGGCAGGACTGGGCCTATCCCGTGCTGAAGGAGCCCTTTGCGCTTGCAGATGGACAACTGGTGGTGCCGGACAGGCCCGGATCAGGCATCGAGTGGGACGAGAGCGCGGTGAGGCGGTTTCAGTACGACTAACGCTGTCGAGCAGGGTCCGTCTGTCCGAGACCCCCATCCTCAAAGACACTACAGCCGAACGATTACCGACTTCAACTGCGTATAGTGCGCAAGCGCCTCCATGCCCTGTTCGCGCCCATAGCCGCTCTGCTTGAAGCCGCCACATGGGGTCTGCACGAAGCCGCCACTGTACTCGTTCACGACGATCCGGCCGGCGTCAAGGGCAGCGGCGACGCGATGGACGCGACCGATGTCGCGGCTCCAGATACCGGCAGCCAGCCCATAGTCGGAGTCGTTTGCAATGTGGATGGCGTCCGCCTCGTCCTCGAACCTGATGACACAGAGTACAGGTCCAAAGATTTCTTCACGCGCAATCTCCATGTCATTGGTGACACCCAGGTAAACGGTCGGCTCGATGAACCAGCCCTCCCCGGCTTTCGGTGCCTGCGCCATGCGGCCGCCAACGGCCGGTACAAGCCCGAGGCGGTGTGCCAGGTCAAAGCTTTGCTGGACCTTGTCGAACTGGGCGCGGGTGGTCATGGGTCCATAGGACGCTTCGGAGTCGGCCCCAACGCGCACACCAGCGACCGCAGCCAGCAGCTTGTCGACAAAGGCGTCGTGGACCGACGACTGGACCAGCAAGCGCGTGCCTGCCGCGCACCACTGTCCGCCATTCCAGGTGAAGGCCGTGGTGCATCCCTTTGCCGCGGCATCCAGATCGGCGTCCGCGAAGACAATATTGGCCGATTTTCCGCCCAGCTCGAGCGTCAGCGGCAGGATGCGGTCAGCGGCGATCCTGCCCAGCTCCCGGCCCGCGCGCGTGCTGCCCGTGAATGAAATCTTGCGCATGTCGCGATGTCCGGCCATTGCTGGTCCGAGCGCTGGCCCGGTCCCGACCACGACGTTCAGGACACCAGGCGGCAATCCGGCCGCTTCAGCCAGCTTCGCGAAGGCAATCAGCGAACCGGAAGTGAATTCCGATGGCTTGGCAACGACCGCGTTGCCAGTGGCAAGCGCGGGCGCGATGGCGCGGGCGGCCTGATGCAACGGTGCATTCCAGGGGAGGATCACGCCGATCACGCCGAACGGATCGCGTCGCGTGTAGACATGATAGTCCGGTCCGGCGTTGATCACTTCACCGTCCATCGCATTGACGATGCCACCGTAGTACTCGAAGTACTGCGCGATCAGGGCCATCAGTTGCGACATCTCCCGCCCCGGCTTGCCGGTCTCCGCGCTTTCGATGCCGCCCAGCGTGTCGATGCTGTTGCGCACCGCACGGCCGATCTCGACCAGGATGCGGCCGCGCTCGGCGGGTCGCATCGCACGCCAGGCCGGCAGCGCTGCCGTCGCCGCGGCAACGGCGGCGTCGACATCTGGCTTGCCGCTATCCGCCACCTCGGACAGCGCGATGCCAGTGCGCGGGTCTGTCTTCTCGATATACCGGCCGGTCGACGGCGGCACTTCGTTTCCGTTGATGTAGTTCAGCACTCTGTTCATACGCTTCCTCGATAAAGACTCAGGCGGGTTGGTGTTGGTGGCGTTTCAGCGCTTCTCATGGCTGCCCTGGACCTTCCCGATCGTGGCGCCGGCCAGCTTCTCGAGCTGATGGACGACGCGGGTCATGTCGTCGCCACCGGCACCGTCGGCAACGGCCGTATCGAAGAACTGCTTGACGACGGCGGACGCGAACATCGGCGCGCCTGCGGCCTCGGCTTCGCCGAGCGCCAGCCGCAGGTCTTTGCGCATCAGGTCCATGCGAAAGCCGAAGTCGAATTTGCGCGACAGCACCTTGTCGGCAAGCAGGGTCTGGACCGCAAAGCCACGCGCCGTGGCGCTTTTTGAGAGGACGCGGAGGATGGTGTCCGCAGGGATGCCCGCCTTCACACCGAACAGCACGGCCTCTGCCGCCGTCACCAGCGCCGAACCGGCGATCATGTTGTTGACCAGCTTGAGGGTCTGGCCCAGCCCCGGCTGCGCGCCGAGATATGCGATGTCGCCCGCGAATGCCTCGAGCGCCGGCCGCGCAGTGGCGAAGGCGCTGGCATCGCCGGACACCATCACGCTCAGCGAACCCGACTCAGCCCCCGCCACGCCACCGGCCAGCGGCGCGTCCAATGCCTGGATGCCATGCTGCGCCATTGTGGCGGCGAGCCTGCGCGTCACGGTCGGTCCCGTGGTCGAATGGTCGACGAACACTTTCACGGCGCTTGCGCCCGCGATCCCACCTTCACCGGTGGCTACCCGTTCGACGATATCCGGCGTCGGCAAGCAAACCATCACCACCTCGGCGTGGTCGCCAACATCGCGGGCGCTGACACCGCGCGCGGCGCCGATACGCACCAGTTCATCGACCGCCTGGACATTGCTGTCGAATACCGTCACGGGCAATCCGTGCTGCACCAGGTGCCGCGCCATATGCCTTCCCATGGCGCCCAGGCCGATAAAACCGAACGTTGTCATGCCGAGTCTCCTTGCCGCTGCCGCGCGGCCCTGTTGTGGTAATGGCGTGAGGCGCCACCTGCGTGCCACCGATACTAGGAGCCCTGCCGCGCCGCTTCAATCGACATTTCTTACCGGCTCGATTGAGTTCTCCTCAAGCTGGCTTAGCCCGGCTTGGTGGGTTACATCGGTTGCAGAAAACTCAAGCGTCCCGTCAAAAAAAGTCGTTTGAGCCGGTCTCGTCCCGCCACCTACGATGCCCAACGTGCCGGGCTCTGTCGATCCGGACATGCGAGTGCGCCAAGCCGCTGGCGGCGCGAGAACCACAACAGATGATTCAAGGAGACGGCATGGAAACGACCCTGCCAGTAGATGTAGTCGAGCGCCCGCTTCCCCTCACCCGTGCGCAGAAAAAGGCAATTGCAGCGGCGACACTCGGTACGATCGTGGAATTCGCCGACTGGGTGATCTACGCCACCTTTGCCTCATTGTTCTCGCGGCACTTCTTTCCCGCCAACAATGAAATGGCGTCGCTGCTGTCCGCGTTCGCCGTGTTCGCGGTCGGCTTCATCATGCGGCCGGTCGGTGGCGCCGTGCTTGGTGCGTACGCCGACCGGCAAGGACGCAAGAAAGGCCTGACGCTCTCCGTGGCGCTGATGTCGGGCAGCACCGTGGTGATAGCGCTATGCCCGACCTACGCCACCATAGGCATGATCGCGCCCGTCATTCTGGTGATGGCGCGACTGGTGCAGGGATTCGCGGCCGGGGGCGAATTCGGCTCGGCCTCGACCTATCTCGTCGAGACGGCGGCGGCATCGCGCCGGGCCTTCGCCGGGTCATGGCAGTACTTCGGCATCAATGCCGGCGTCCTGGTGGCAGCCCTGATCGGATACGTGATGACGCGCTGGCTCGATACCGAGCAAATGGCGGCGTGGGGCTGGCGGCTCGGATTCGCAGTCGCCGGCCTCATGGGCGTGGTTGCGCTGTGGATCCGGGTGTCGGTGGCGGAAACCGGGGCCTTTCAGCGCAAGGTCGCCCACCGCGCTGCCGCGCATCCCTCGCTGCTGGTCGTCACCAGGCACTGGCGCGCGTCGTTGCGTGTGATCGGCATCGCCATGGCGGGCAACCTTTCGCTCTACCTCTGGCTGGTGTTGTTCCCCACCCTCGCCCATGTACGAACCGGGCTCAGCCTGCAGGCCGCCTTCAGTGCCAGCGTGATATCGATCGTCCTGTCGCTGGTGGCGATCCCGTTGCTTGGCAAGCTGGCCGACAGGATCGGACGCAAGCCTGTGCTGGTGGCATTCGCGGGCGGTTCCGCACTGTTCGCCTGGCCCGGCTTGCATTTCCTCGCCAACGACTTCTGGCTGGCGACCGCGATCGTCAGCGTGGGGATGCTGCTGTCGTGCGGTTTTTCCGCCACGGCGGCGGCGGTCATGGCGGAGCAGTTTCCCGCCGAGGTGCGCGCAACCGGCGTGGCGCTTCCCTATGCCATCTCGGTGACGTTGTTCGGCGGCTCGCTGCCGTACATCATGACATCGATGTCGAATGCGGGCTGGGCACACTATAGCTGGGCCTATATCGCCGTGGTCTGCGCAGCGGGTTGCCTCGTGTACGCCTTCATGCCGGAGACCAAGGGAAAAGCCCTGGACTAGGCCATGCCGGCAAACCTGCCAGCCCGTCGCGCACCGGGATATGGATGCGATGACGGGCTGCGCTGGCGTCAGATGTGGTCGGTGAATGAATCGGGCTTGCCGATGTGGGCACCGTCCGCGTAGGGATCGTACTTGCCGCTGCGGGCGCCATCGGTGTAGAGATCAAATGTCCTGGCACGCGCACCGTCCGCGAACACGTCGAACTGGCGGGCGGGCGACGCGGAGACACCTGTGCGGTCCCTGCCAGCGATCACGACATCTGCTGCGTGGGCGTAGCCAGGCAGCGCGGCACCAGTGGCCAGCACCATCGACGCAACAACAGCAGCACGGGCGAGTTCGGAAATCATGATTGGCTCCTAAGCTTGATGAGAGAACGCTCTTTTTCGGCTTCGCTGGTTGGGGTGCGTCGCCGTTGAGTCCAATGTAGGAGCCTGCCGCTCATCGCACTAGAGTGATGAACCGAGATTGAATATTAACTTTCCGTTGTTAATTCAGGAATCGGCATGGCAAGCCGAAGTCAAGCTTTAGCCGGCGTGCCCGGCGATCCAGCGCCGGGGCCTGAATGGGCCAGCACGCATCCGATGAGACGGTAGACGCTAGGGCTGCACCGTCCCGGCCCGCAAGTCCGACATGATCTGCTCGGCAAGGAAATCGCAGGGCGGCCGCTTCGACTTCGCGCTGCGGGCGAGGATCAGTTCGAGCGGCGGCAGGTCAGGCAGGCCATGAGCCTGGCCGAGCACGGTCAGTTGCGGCGGGATCGCGCAGCGGGCCAGCGCGGCGACGGCCAGGCCGGCCTCGACCATGCTGAGCAGGCCAAGCAGGCTCGGGCTCTCGTACGAGGTTCGATGCGCGATCCGCGCGCGGTCGAGGCTGCGTATCGCGTTCTCGCGCGCCACGCTGCCCGGCATGAACACGGCGATGGGCAGGGGCCGGTCCTCCCACACTTGCGGCCCGTTGGTCATGGCGGCCCATGCCATCGGCTCATGGCGAATGAAGTCGCCGGACAGGCCCTTCACGCGCGTGCCGCAGACCAGGTCGACGGTGCCGTCCTTGACCAGTGGCGCGAGCGCGCTGCTGGGCAGGCCGACGACCTGGATCTCCACTTTCGGGTACGTGGTCGAGAACTTCTTCAGCACCGACGGCAGCAGCGACGACGCGTAATCGTCGGGCACGCCGATCGCCACCTTGCCCGTCACCTCGGGCCGCACCACTGCCGCCCAGGCTTCGTCCCGCAGCGCCAGCATGCGCCGGGCGAAGCCCAGCAGCACTTCGCCCTCGTGCGTCAGCACAATGCTGCGCGGCCGCCGCACGAACAGCGGCCGGCCCAGCGCTTCCTCGAGTGCCTTGATCTGCATGCTGACCGCGGATTGCGAACGGTTCACGGCCTCGGCAGCACGCGTCATGTTGCCGGTCTCGGCGACGGCGATCACCGTGGCCAGTACATCGTGGTCGAGCATCTTCATGGCTATCAGGAAAACTGAACGTAACAATCAATATTATGCGTTTTTCTTCTTGAAAACGGCGTGCGATATTCGCCGGCAACGAACAAGAAAACCTGGACAGCAAACCGGTGCCGCGCCCTGAACGCGGGATTCCGGCATCCGCCCTTCTCGCATGGACAACAACGCCGCTTCGCTACTGGTCGACCACCCGCTGCGCGCCTCCCTCGTCGCCGAACTGCATGCGCGCCCTTTTCTCCGGCTCAGCGGCAGCGTGTCACTGACCCACTACGCCGTCTACTCGGACGGGGATGCTGCGATCCATGAATCTCTCGTTCGCACCTTGTGCGAGCAGACCGGCATGGAGCTGCCCTCGGACGGGGTCACGCACTACGCCGTGCAATCCCCGTTCGGCTGGCATCTGAAATGGGAGCGCCACACCGAGTTCTCCACCTTCACCTTCGTCAGTCCGCGCGACGACACCGATTACTTCAACGACCTTGCCATCGAAGGTGTTCCGGCGGACTGGCTGAGCTTGCTGGCCGGCAAACGCTTCCATGCGGTGCGGATGGAATTGCTGTCGGGACAGGCTGCGGCTGCCGTCAGCGCCAACTTGCGCGACTGGCTCGACGGGCCTGTTCTGGTCGGCAGCGACGTGCTGGGCGGCGGCAAGGTCTATTGCGACTGGCAGGTGCGCGCCGACGGCCATATCCGCATCCTGGCGATCGATGAGGACTTCCGCGAGGAACAGGGCGGCAGGCTGCTGCAGCGGCTCTACGAGATCGAGACCTATCGCATGATGGCATTGCTGGCGTTGCCGGTTGCTCGCAGCCTGGGGCGGGAGCTCGACGACATCCACGCATCGCTGCAGGAACTGATGCGGGCCATGGACACTCGCCGCGCCGGCGAAGACGATGCCGAACTGCTGGACCGGCTTACCGAGCTGGCCGTGCGCGTGGAATCGCTGTCCGGGCACAGCGGGCGCTTCAGCGCATCGCGCGCCTATGAGCGCATCGTGCTGGCGCGCATCCAGGAGTTGCGGGAACAGCGCATCGAAGGCATGCCGACCATCTCCGAATTCATGGAGCGGCGTTTCGGTCCCGCCATGGAGACATGCCGCAGCGTCTGGTCGCGCCACGAACAGATCGCGGCACGGGTTGCGCGCGCGGTCGACCTGCTCCGCACCCGCGTCAACCTGGCGCAGGAGCGGGACGTCACCAGGCTGCTGGCCGGGCTGGAGCGTACCGCGCGCAACCAGCTGCATCTGCAGCATGCGGTCGAGGGGCTATCGGTCGCCGCGATCTCGTATTACGTGTTGTCCATCGCGGCAGCGGGATTGAAGGCACTGCATGTCATCAAGCTGCCGGTGGATCCCGAACTGGCCGAAGGCCTGTTGATCCTGCCGGTGGTGCTGATCGTGTTCGGCGTCATCAAGCGCAGCCGGACCCAAAAGGCCCACGATGGCGCTGTCCACGCAGGCCAAGCCTGAACAGTCGTCGACCTGAAGTGCTTACCATCGAGAAACACCCATGAACGCCATCACCAGCATTGACCCGTCTCCTGCATCTTTGCCTCGAGTTGTCCGCCAGGCGCCGCAGCTTGGCTCGCATCGGGTGATCCGGACCGGCAAGCAAAAGACACCCACGCAAGTGCTGACCGACAACTCGAACGACCGGCCGGACGTCGCAACGATCGCGGTGCTGGGCTACAACTGAAGCAGAAATATCCACTTGGATCTCGGGCGGGTACCCTACTGCAAAACCCGCCCGGACAGTTCCGTTCCCTGCTCCCATCCGCCCAGCCATCCTGCCAGGTGCTACCATTCGGCGGCATGCCGCAGGCAACGACGGCCAGCCAATGGTCCGTCGCCGCGGCGCTCGCATAGTGCGATGCCACCGAATACTCCATGGAACTGCGTCAACTCCGCTACTTCACCAAGGTCTGCGAACTTGGCAGCTTCGGCAAGGCAGCGCTCGAACTGGATCTCGCGACCTCCGCGCTCAGCCAGCAGATCAGCAGGCTCGAGCGCGAACTGTCGACGCGCCTGCTGCAGCGCCAGTCCACGGGCGTGGTGCCGACCGATGCCGGACTTGCCTTTCTGCGGCAGGCCCAGCTGACGCTGCGCCACGCCGACGATGCGGTTCGGGCCGCGCAGCAGGCGCGGCTATCCGGCCATGTCAGCATCGGCCTGGCCTCGACCACCGCCGCGGTGCTGGGCGTGCCGCTGCTGCATGCCATGGCTGCGCGCTATCCCGACGTGCGCGTCCACGTGGTCGAGGCGCTGTCCGGGCATCTGAGCGAGATGCTCAATGCGCGGCGGCTGGACCTGGCCATCGTGTTCCGCACCGAGACCGCGCGCCGCTGGAGCGTGACGCCGCTGCTCGATGAAAAGCTCTATGTGCTCGGGGCTTCAGGCCTGCCAGGACTGCCGAAAGGCCAGCGCGCCCGGCTCGCCCAGCTGGGGGAGCTGCCCCTGATCCTGCCGAGCGCGAGCCACGGCCTGCGCGCCCTGCTCGATGCGGCTTTCGCGCGGGTGCGCGTGACGCCGAACGTGGTGGCGGAAATCGACGGCCTGTCGCTGCTGATGGATGCGGTGCGCGCGGGCTTTGGCGCCACCATCCAGCCAGGCGCAGCGACCGCCCGCCTCAATGATCCGACGCTGGTCCGCTCGCTGGTGGTCGACGCCCAGGTCGGGCGGCACAACCTGCTGGCCAGCCTTTCCGATGATGAGCTGTCACCCGCGGCCCTGGCCGCGCGGGTCGTGCTGGCCGATACCGCGCGCAGCCTGGTGCGCGACGGCGCGTGGTTCGGCGCGACGCTGCACAAGGATTGAGACCGGGACGGCGGCGGCGCTGCCGCCCAGCCTGATCGTCGGCCTCAATCGACCGTAATCTTTCGCTCCCTGACGATCGCGCTCCACTTGGCGCTCTCCTTCTTCATGAACGCAAGCAGCTCCGGGCGCGTGGTCGGCTGCGGCGTCAGGCCATGCTTGTTCAGGGCATCCTTCACGCCGGCATCGTTCAGCACCTTGACGATCTCCTGGTTCCAGCGATCGAGGACCGGTGACGGCGTCTTGCCCGGGGCCACGAAGGCATACCAGTTCAGCGCCTCGAAACCGGGGTAGCCCGATTCCGCCACGGTGGGCACGTTGGGCAGGTACGCAGGCCGCACCGGCCCGGTGGTGGCGAGCGGCACCAGCTTGCCGGCCTCGACCTGCGGCATCGCGGTCGGCGGTGCCGCGAAGTACGACGTCACGCGCTGGCCAAGCAGATCCTGCAGTGCCGGTGCACCGCCCTTGTAGGGAATATGGACCATCTCGATGCCGGCACGCTGGTTGAACAGTTCACCAGCAAGATGGGAGGCGGAACCGGCACCGGTCGATGCGTAGTCCACCGCCCCCGGCTTCTTCTTCGCCAGCGCGACCAGCTCGGCCAGGTTGTTCACGCCGGCGCCCTTGTGCACCACCAGCATATTGGGAAAGTTCACGCCGCCCGAGACTGGAGCCAGGTCCTTGAACGGATCGTAAGGCAGCTTCATCAGATGCGGCGCGATGGTCAGCGGCCCGATCGAGCCGAACAGCAGCATGCTGCCGTCCGCCGGACCGCGCGCCACCAGTTGGTGGGCAATATTGCCGCCGGCACCGCCGCGGTTGTCGACCACGACCGGCTGGCCGAGGTTGTCCGCCAGTTTCTTGGCAATCAACCGCGCAGCCGCATCGGCAGCGCCGCCGGCGGCGAAGCCCACCACCAGCGTGACCGGCTTGCCGCCGGCGATGGGTTGCGCTTGCGCAAGGCGCGAGGAAAGGGGAAAACAGAGCGCGGCCAGCAAGGTGGCGCGCAAGATCAGTCGACGGTCCATTGAATCGGTCTCCGTATTGTCGTTCTGGAAAAGGTCTTTCTGGAAAAGCCTGGGATGGCCATGCGTCGGCCGGTCGGTCAGTCCGCCCCGAGCCCGACCGGGTTCGGGCGGCGTTTCTCCACTGCATGGCGCAGCAGTGCGGCACTGCGGAACACACCGTGGGCAAACTTGCCGTAGGGCATGGTGGCGAACAGTGCCATTACCGCGCCCAGGTGCAGGCATAAGAGCATCGCCATTGCCGGCGTGGCGCGGCCCAGCCACAACGCCAGGCCGCTGGTGGCAGTCAGGAACAGCAAGGCGATGAAGCCCAGGTCCATCGGCCGCTGGCCTTGCGCCAGGTGCAGGCGGTGGCGTTGCAGGTTGAGCCAGCCGAGCCCTGCGGTGCCGATCGCGAGACTGGCGCCGCCGACGGCACCGAGCACCTTGGGCAGGCTCGGCAGTTCGTATGGCGCGTGCCAGCCGAAGGCATAGTGATAGACCGTCGCCACGGCGGTGGCGCCAAAGCACAGCGCAAAGCCATAGAACGTCAGGTGATGGAAACGCCGGCGCGACAGCGTGAAGGCATCGTCGGCATTGTTGCAGCCGGCACCGTGGCCGCCGTCGAGGTACTTCAGCCGCAGCACGGCGGCTCCTGCCTCTGCCGCCGCCGGCGCGCTCACTGGCGCACCGCTGGTTGCAGGGGTGACTTCGCGCCAGAACCTGCGCACGCCCATCGCCAGCGCAAGCACGACGAAGCCGAACACCGGCGCAAACATCGACACCAGCAGGTTATGCGGGAACAGCGCGTAGAAGTTGCCGCTGGCAGGACCGCCCCACAACGTACCGTTGAACGCCACGGCCAGCAGCAGGAACAGGGTCAGCGCGAGCGCCAGGGCCAGCGACACGGTCAGGCCATTGCGCCGGTACAGCTTGCCCAGCGCTGGCGGCCAGGCATAGTCCTGGTAGGTCTGTCCACGGACCTCCGCCATTGCCACCGGGATGTTGACCGCGAACTCGTGCGGCGGCGCGTACTGGCAGGCATGCAGGCATGCCCCGCAGTTGTGGCACAGGTTGGCCATATAGTGCACGTCGGCACGGCCGAACTCGAGCCGCCGCGTCATCGCGGGAAACACCGCGCAGAAGCCTTCGCAATAACGGCAGGCATTGCAGATCTGCAGGATGCGCGCGACTTCGCCTTCGGCCGCCGTCAGCGGCAATACGGGGTGGATCGGAATCACGCGCCGGTCAGTGCCGCCCACGCCTTGCGCGTCGGCACGAGCCTGATCGACCAGTTCAGCCAGCGATGGCATTGGACTGCTCCATTTCGAAATCGGGATGTCGGAAGCCGCAGGCCCGCGCGGCGCCCACGCCGGCGAGGCGGCCAAAGGCCGTGCCGATCGCCATGCCGACGCCGGCGGTATAGCCCTTGCCCAGCACGTTGCCGGCCATCATCTCGCCGGCGACGAACAGGTTCGGGCTGGGACTGCCATTGAAGTGGACCTGAGCGCTCTCGTTGACCTTGAGGCCCAGGTAAGTGAAGGTCACGCCGGGACGCAGCGCATAGCCGATGTAGGGCGGCGTGTCGAGCGGGCGCGCCCAGTGCGTCTTGGCCGGGGCGATGCCCCCGGTGGCGCAGTCGTCCAGCACCGTGTGGTCGAACGTGCCGGGCCGGCAGGCGGCGTTGAAGGCTTCGACGGTCCGCACGAAGCTGGCTTCCGGCACGCCAAGCTTGCGCGCCAGTTCGCCGAGCGTATTGGCGCTGGTGCCCGGGAACACCGGCGGCATGAAGCGGCCGATGGCCTTCTGGTCGATGATCGAATAGCCGATCTGCCCCGGCTGCTGCGCGACCAGGCGGCCCCAGATGGCATAGCGCTTGGGCCAGAAGTCCTCGCCCTCGTCGTAGAAGCGTTCGCCGTCGCGATTGACGACCACGCCGAGCGAGACGCAATCGATCCGCGTGCAGATGCCGCCGTCATAGAGCGGAGCGCGCGCGTCGATCGCCACCATATGTGCCTGGGTCGGATCGCCGATCGCATCGGCGCCGGCGTCGATCATATGGCGCAGCAGCACGCCCTGGTTGAAACGCGTGCCCCGGATCAGGAAGTTGTCCGACGGCCACTCGCCGCGTTCGTTCTGGCCCCAGGCTTCGCGCAGCCAGTCCCGGTTCGACTCGAAGCCGCCGGCGGCCAGCACGCAGGACCTGGCCTCGATGCGTTCGCCGGCGGCCGTCACGGCCGCGACGAAACGGTCGCCGTCGCGCTCGATGGCAACCACCTGGGTGTCGTAGCGGATTCCGATACCCAGGGCCTCGGCACTGCGGAAATAGGCGTTGACGAGCGCCTTGCCGCCGCCCATGAAGAAGGCATTGGTGCGCGCCACATGCAGCGCCCCCGACAACGGCGGCTGGAAATGCACGCCGTGCCGGCGCATCCAGCCCCGGCAGCGCGACGACGCGCGGATCGTCATGCGCGCCAGCCGCTCGTTGGTGATGCCACCGGTGACCTTCAGCAGGTCCTGCCAATACTCCTCTTCCGGGTAGGCGTCGACCAGCACATCCTGCGGCGCATCATGCATGCAGCGCAGGTTGCGGGTGTGCTGCGAATTGCCGCCGCGCCATGCGCGCGGCGAGCCCTCCAGCAACAGCACCGAGGCACCCGCCTCGCGCGCCATCAACGCGGCGCACAGCGCGGCATTGCCGCCGCCGATCACCAGCACATCTTTCATGGGGGAATCTCCTTGTGGGCTCGACTGTAAGCAGGGCCCGAAGGAGACGAAAGATGGTGGTGATTAAGGCGTGTTCAGTTTTTGTGAAGGGTCGGAGGGCACAAACGCCAACAGCGGGGACGGCCCAAACCGTACCCCGCTGCCCTCTTCCTCCGAAACCTCCTCAGGGCTTGACCGCGATCGCCCCGATCTCCACGGCAACGTCGCGCGGCAGGCGTGCGACCTGGACCGTCGCGCGTGCCGGCGCGACGCCGGTGAAGTAGGTCCCGTAGACCTCGTTCATCTTGGCGAAGTCGTTCAGGTCCTTCATGTAGACGGTGGTGGAGACGACGTCGGCCATGGTCATGCCGTCGGCCGCGAGTACGGCCTTGAGGTTGTCGAGCACCAGCCGGGTCTGGGCCTCGATGGGAGCATCCTTGAGCAATTCGCCGGTCTTCGGGTGAATCGGGATCTGGCCGGCAAGGTACAGCACGCTGCCGGCGCGGACCGCCTGGGAGTAAGGGCCGATGGCCTTGGGGGCGTCGGTCGAAGCGACGGCGCGCAGCGTGCCGCCGTGCTGGGCGCAGGCCGAGAGCGAGACCACGCCGCACAGCGCCGCGGCCATCAGAGCGATAGATCGTTTCATGGGCTTGACTCTTGTCGTGTTGAAACGGGGCCGGCCAGGCCTTGTCAGGCCATGGCGCCGGACAGGGTCCACATCGAATCCACCAGCCGGTCGATGTCGTTCGCGTCGTGCCACAGGTGCGTGGAGATGCGGATGCCGTAGTGCTGGGCCGGCGCGCCGATGACCTCGAAGTTCACCGAGCGGATCACGAAGCCCGGGGCAAAGTCGCTCAGCATGCGGTTGACGAACGTCGTGGCCTTTTGCTGGTTCATGGCGTCGTCGCGATTGCGGAACGGGTTGAAGCAGGTCAGCGCGGACAGCAGCTTCGGATCGTCCTTGGGCGAGTACAGCGACTCGATGCCCCAGCGCTCGACGATTTTCTCCTTCAGGTAGGACGACAGTGTCAGGTCGTAGGTCTCGATCTTCTTCCTGCCGATGGTGTCCCACATTTCGCAGGCGCGCGCCAGTGCGCGGAACATCGGCACGTGCAGGCTGCCGCAGGACGTGACCGTGGCGGCGATGTCATAGGCACCGCGCGGCTGCCTGACGTAGGAGCTGGTATGGATCGGATACCACTCCGGCAGCGGCAGCGGATTGGACGGGCGCATCTTGTTGCGGATCACCAGGATGCCGGTGGAGCCCGGGCCGCACTGCCACTTGTGGCCGGCGCCGGACATGAAGTCCATGCCCAGCGCGCCGTAGTCGTACGCCATCATGCCGGGCAGGTGGGCACCGTCGACGATGCTGATCAGGCTGTGGGCCTTCACCACTTGCATCAGGTCGGCGATCGGCAGCATGGTGCCGGTCTTGTAGGTGGGCGACGACCACATCATCGCGCGCACCCGCTTGCCCTGCCCCTTGAGCGCGCGGATGCGCTCGTCGAACAGCTGGACATAGGTGCTCGCGGTCTGGTTGTTGCCGACCGGCAGCGCAATGGTCGAGACTTCGATGCCGTAGCGGTCCACCGCGATATTGAGCGGGGTCAGGCCCCCGCCGTGTTCGTGGTTGGTGGTGACCACCACATCGCCCGGCTCCCACTTGATGCCGAGGATCGCATGGCACATACCCGATGAGGTATTGCCGGAGAATGCCACTTCATCGCCATCGACGCCGAAGCCCTTGGCCACTGCGGCGCGCAGGTCCGCCAGGTTGCCGTAGCCGCTCGATGAATCGGCGGCCTTGGCCAGGTTTTCCTGGCCGAAGACATCGAGTACCACCTTGGGCATCGAGCCGCCGGTGCCGATGTTCATGTAGACCTTCTCGGGCTTGAGCACGAACATGCCCTGCACCTCGGTCCAGAAGGCTTCGTCCTGCGCCAGCTGCGAACGCAGGTCGGATGATGCCGCCGCGGCGTCGTCCGAACAGGCGCTCATCAGCGGCGCCAGCGCCAGCGAGCCGGCACCGTAGGCCAGCATGCGTAGAAAATCGCGCCGCTTTGGCGTCCAGGTCGCCATGTCTTCCGGATGCGGTGGCGTCGCGACAGCCGCTCTCTGTTTTTGCTTCAGCTCGTCCATGGTGCTCTCCCGTTGTGTCCCACGTTCGGCGCATCGGCCCGTCAGCGTGCTTGCATGCCTGGCGCCTGTTCTGGAAAAAAGTCTACGCAAACATCCGCGGCAACAGCAGCACGACTTTCCCCTACGCAGTAATACAGAGAGCCCGTTTTGCGCGGCGATGATGGTGCGCACCACCGCCCTGCCGCGGTGCAAGCGCACCAGGCATGAACACATCGCACGGCTAGAGAGCAATCAGCAGTCCGCGGCCAGTGCGGCGTCGGCCAGCTGGATCGCGTGCAGGTCGGAGAAGTGCACCGCGTACTTCACCAGCTCGGCGCGGCCGCCAACCTGGAGCTTGCGGCGCAGGTGCAGCCGGTGCGTTTCGACGGTGCGCACCGACGTGCCGAGCCGCTCGGCGATCTCCTTGTTGGAGCGGCCCTCGGCCAGCAGCTTCAGCACCGTGGCTTCCTTCGGCGTGAGCGCGCGGCGCGACGATGGCGGCGGCTCGTCGGTGTGCAGGAAGGCCTGCAGTTCGGCGTTGAGATAGGTGCCGCCGGCTGCGACCGTGCGGATCGCGGTCACCAGTTCCTGCGCGGGCGCTTCCTTGAGGACGTAGGCGGCGACGCCCAGGGCAAAGGCGCGCCGCACGTATTCGGGGTCCTTGTGCATCGACAGCGCGATCACGCGCACCGACGGAAAGCGTTCGGCAAAGCGCGTGGCCAGCTGCAGGCCGTTGGCATCGGGCATGTTGATGTCCGAGACCACCAGGTCCGGACCATGCCGCTCGGCCAGGACGATGGCTTCCTCCACGCTCGCCGCCTGGCCCACCACCGTCATCTCCCCGGTGGCCTCCAGGCGCAGGCGGACGCCGTCCAGCACAAACGGATGGTCATCGACCAGCAGCACACGAAGGTTTGGGGTCATGCGGCAGGCCTCCTTGCAGGGGAATGATGGCCCAGGCGTCGTCCGGGCCGAGTTGTGGTCCTGATGCTGGTCTGTGTTTCGGGCGCCGGCGCCGGCAGGCGCAGCCAGGCCTCGACGCGCGTGCCGCCGGGGCCGGTGTGCACGGCGAAGTCGCTGCCTTCCAGGCTTTCGATGCGCTCGCGCATATTGCGCAGGCCGATGCCGCCCTTGCCGTCGGCGCGGACCTTGTTCAGGTCGAAGCCGCGGCCGTTGTCCTCGATCGTCAGCGCCACGTGATGGCCGCTGCCGGCCAGCGTGACCTGGACCCAGCCGGCCTGCGCGTGCGTGAGGGCGTTGTTCAAGGCCTCTTGCGTGACCCGGAACAGCGCGGTGCGCTGGGCCTGCGACAGCGCGGGGATGGCGCCCTGCTCGATAAAGCGCACCTCCACGGCGCGCTGCGGGTGCAGCTGCTCGACCAGCATACGCAGCGCGGCGGCCAGGCCCAGGTCGCTCAGCAAGGCCGGATGCAGCCCGTGCGAGACCCGCCGGATCTCGACCAGGGCTTCCTGCAGGCGGCCCAGGCCTTGTGCCAGCAGTGCCTGCGGCGCGTGGCGACGCGCTGGCGGACGCTCCTTGTCCGGGTCGGTTCCGGGGTCCTGCTCGAGATGAACCTGGGCGGTTTCGAGCAGGTACTTGGACGACACCAGCACCTGCACCACGCCGTCATGCAGTTCGCGTGCCACGCGGGCGCGTTCCTCTTCCTGCGAGCTCACCACGCGCCGCGCCAGGCGCCGCAGCTTCTCGCCCGAGATGCGCGAGTTGCGCAGGTTCCAGGCCAGTCCGGCCAGGCTGATCAGCATGACCGAGCCGATCGCGAAGGCGGTCAGCCGGATCTGCGTATCGCGCAGCGTGCGGGCGGCGTTGGCATCGAACGCGGCCAGTTCACGCTCGATGTCGTCCACATAGAGGCCGGCGCCGATGACCCACCCCCATTTGTCGGCGGTCCTCACATACGACATCTTGGGTGCCTCGGTACGCGACGACGGCTTGATCCAGTTGTACCGGACAATGCCGCCGCCGGCTTGCGCCTGCCTGATCAGCATCCTGGCCTGGTCGCTGCCGGTATCGGCCGGGTCGCAGAAATCGACCCCGTCGATGCCCATGCTGCCGGGGTTCAGCAGCACGTTGCCGAGGCGGTCGTAGACAAAGAAGTAGCCGTCATTGCCGAAATGCATGCGCGAGAGCGCAGCGAGCACCTGTTGCTGCAGCGCGGCCTCCTCGCCGCTGGCCTGGGCGATGCGAACCAGCGTCGCGTGCCCGAGTTCGACGTAGTGGCGCAACTCCTTTTCCTTGCTGGCCACGTAGACGGCCTGGACCTGTTTGCGGTCCTGGCGGGAATGGCTGACCATCTGGTACGAGACCATCCAGGTCACCAGCAGAAACACCACCAGCATGAAGGCCGCCGACAAGGCGACCGTTCTCATGCGGATCGTCATGCTTTGCACGCGCGGGGGCAGTTGGATCATCGCGGGGGCCCAGGGGAGCCGGTCATACTCGGGCTGGCGGGCCGACTGCAAGGCCGCCGACGAAAACACCGAGGCGGCGTTGGCCAGAATGCCGACGCCGCCACGACAAATCGATTCCTCCCAGTTCGATTTATCGAAACCTTGCTGTGCGCGCGTTTTGGTCCTGTGTTTCGGTCCCGCACTTTGCCAGCCGGTTTCTCGACCCCTGATGCAGCCGGCGAACCAATGGCTCAACCGATATGCATGAGGAAACCTATGACGTTTTGTGGCAAAAAGCAAGCAGCGTGCCGGAGGCCGCCAACGCATGATGCAAGCGCGCCGCAAGGTCGATTGGGGCGATTACCGATAACAATGCAGACATGGAGTGCAGGCGCGCGAGCCAATGCACCAGAAATATGTGCTGGCGTACTAAGCCGCGCCCGGAAAGCTGCCAAAGTCCAAACCTGGCGGATCTTTGCGCCCCACGATTTTCCTTTGCGCCGCATAGAGACTGATGCCTGGGAAACGCTTGCCATCGCACCACACTGCCATGCGTCGGGCCGTGAACCTGACGCTGGCTGGCTGCGCCGTCGTGCTGGCGCTGGCGGGCTGCGAACGCGACGCGGAGCGCCGCACCACGGCGCCGGTGCCGTCGGGCACCGCATCGGTGGCGGTGGCCGCCAAGCCGGTGCCCGCGCAGGTGCCCGCGGAACGCCCGCCGCCCGCACCGGCAGTACCGGCAGCTCCGCCGCGGCCATGGTTCGACGACATTCTCGATGCCGACGGCAAGCTGGTGCGGGAAGCCTATCTGGCCATCGCCTCCGATTACAGCAGCGACGAGGCCATCGCCTATCGTTACGGCCCGGCCAATACCCGGCCGGTGGCGACGGCGCCAACCCACTGGCAGCCGGGCGACAAGACCTTCTATCCGCACGGCAATGCCTGCTACCAGAAGGAATTTCCCAAGTCCGAACTGGATCACAACCTGAAGATCATCTATCAGCTGGGCCAGCTGGATTGCTCCCGCAACGATTACGGCAGCAATATGGGGGATGTCATTTATCGCGCCGATGCGGCGTCGGACCCTGGCGTCACCTCGCTGCTGACGCTCGCCCTGAGTGCCGGGACGGTTGCCGAGAAACCGCAGCTGCCTTGGGTTTACGGGCATGTCGCGACCGACCCCCAGTTGAACAACCACATTGCGGCCAATGGCGGCGAATTGCCCAGGCGCCCGATTGCCATGGGCCGCTGCAGCGAGCACGATTGCGCCCAGGCCTTGATCGCGTTCCAGAACGGGCTGATTGCGTCGGTCGGCAGCAATACAGCCTCGCACTCGGCGGCCGTGAAATTGCCTGCCGGCAAGGTGCCCACGGCGATTGCGATCACCACCAATTCGGAATTCGCGCTGGTGACGGTCTGGGATACCGTCAGCTTCAAGGGCCAGGTGGCGGTGCTGGCGCTGGGCAGCCTGGCCGATGGCAGCAAGGTGGGCGGGCCCTATGATCCCAGCGCGGGCTCGTGGCCAGGCCTGTACCCCGGCCTGCGCAACATGTCCAACTTTGTCTTTATCAAGCTGCTGGGCTTTATCGACTTGCCCGGGATGTTGGCGCCGACGGATGTATCGGCGGTCACGGATTTTGGCGTGATGCAGGACAACAGCACGCAGGGCTGGCTGATCGACCCGGTCGGACGCCGCGGCGCCAGCCTGACCAAGACGGAGCTGAACCCCGCCACCAGCAGCGTGAACCAAAGGAGCTTCACGCGTGCCGGCATCAACGGCAAGCTGGTATCGCGCGCCGGCGTGGCGGCGGTGATCTCGAAGTCCGAGAAGAAGGTGATCTTCCTGGACCTGAAGCCGCTGTTCGACAAGGTCAACCGGGCCTACTTCGAAGGCAGCCATGCCGCGCTGCAAGCGACGCTGGCCAACACCGGGCTTGGCGATGGCCAGTGGCCGCCGGTATTCGCCGTCGACAACTATGCGCCGACCATCGTCAAGTCGGTCCGCCTGCCGCAAAAGCCCACGGCGGTCAGGATCTCGATCCTGCCGATTCCCGGCCGCGCCTGGGTGGCGACCGAGGAAGGCAAGATCCGCGCGTTCTCCGTGGCGGGGCTGCAGTCCGGCCGCAATCCGGACCCCCGGCTGATCGAGGAAATGCTGAGCGTGCAGGTCGGCAAGAATCCCACCAGCATGAAGCACCATGTCAACGTGGGACTGGGCAATTCCAACACCAGGCTGTGGGTGGTATCACGCGGCGCGCAGAAGATCCAGCTGGTCGACATGGTCGGCCTGACTGTCGAGAAGACGCTGCAGGACTCGCGCATCGTCGACCCCATCACGGTGGACGAGACCCAGCAGAACCCGTTGCTGACCAGCGTGATCACCATTGCGGATTACACCGGCAGGCAGGTGATGAACTACCGCTACGCGCCGATTGCGCTGCAAGGCGGCAATACCCCGCTGCATATCGGCGTCGGCAAGTCGGGCAATGCGCCGTTCGAGTTCGGCGGCGCCTATGACTTGCCCGGCAAGCCCTTCGATTTCACCCAGAGCAATGTGCCGTGAGCGCCCTGCCCCGTGCTGCTCCGCGGCTTGTGACCGCGCTCACGGCGCGCTGACCAGTACCGCGCTGGCCGGGTCCGGCGGCGCGCTGCCCTCCATCACCACCAGTTGCACCGGTGATGGCGTCTGCGGCGACAGCGTCGGCACGACCTCCCGCAGCGGCCCGATCGCGGTGCCGTTGGCCATGCCGGCCGGGTTGGTCCTGAAGCTTGCCACCGGCGTCTTCTGCCCGCCCACATAGACGCTGTATTGGGTTTCCGGCTTCAGCTTGAACAGCGAGACCTCGAGCGCGTCGACCACGCCCAGGTTGCGCGCTACCACAAAGCCTTTGGCGTCGCCGCCGCGGACCGGCTTGAGCCCAACGTTGAGCGGCTCGGTGTTCGCTCGCGGCACCAGGTTGCCGGTGCCGGCGCCGCCTGGCACCGCGTTGCTGACATAGACCAGCGCCTGCGGCGCCTGGCCCACCGGCACGCGCGCGATGACGCGGTTATCCGCGGTGTCGATCACGTCCACCGCGTCGCCGTTCTCCAGGCCGACATAAACGCGCGAGCCGTCGTCGGCGGCCCAGATGCCATGCGGCAGCGCGCCGACCGGAATGGTTGCGACCAGCGTGGGGGTGGCGTCGGTGGTGAACACCTTCACCACGTTCTCGCCACCGACCGTGACGTAGGCGAACGTGCCGCGCGCAGTGCGGGCGAAGGCCAGGTGGTTGGTGATGAAACCGGTGTCGAACACGCCCTTCACCGCCAGCTTCTCGGTATCGATGCGCGTAACCTTGCCCACGTCCTTGTGCGTCATCCAGACTTCCTTGAAGTCGGGCGTGAACTGCAGGAACGGCGAGAACGGGCTGGCCACGTCCAGCCGCTTCACCACCTTGCGGGCCCTGACGTCGATCACGTCGACCACCGGATTGAAACTGGACACGACGAAAGCGAGCTTGCCCGCCGGGTGGAACAGCACCATGCCCGGTCCCGCCGTGGTCGGGATGCGGCGGGTTTCGCGGAACGTGGCGGGATCGATGACCGAGATGTAGTCCTCGCCGCGCACCACCACCCATACCTCCTTGCCGTCGGCGGTAAAGAAGCCCTCGTGCGGCGAGCGGCCGATATAGGCGATGCCCTTGACCCGGTTGGTGGCGGTATCGATGAACGCGACAGAGTTGGAACCATTGGAGATCGCGATCAGGGTCCGGTGGTCCGGGGAAAAACCCAGGCCGTGTACGTTGAGTTCGCCCTTGTACAGCGGTGACAGCACGTCGGGCCGTGCATTGCCCAGCCGGATCTGGCCCAGCAGCTTGTTGGCGGCGGGGTCGATCACCGACACGGTGTTGCTGTTCTGGTCCGCGGTGTAGACGCGGTCCTGCGGTTGCGGGGCGGCGCTGGCCAGTGGTGCGCCGAGGGAAATGGCGAGGGCGACAAGCGTGTTCTTCTTCATGGCGGTAAGAGAGCTGGATGCGGTTGGCATGAGGCGCGCGACAGGCATGGGCCGGTCAACGCGGCGGCGTGGACTGGGACGGCTGGGCCTGCTGGCGCTGCAGCCACGCCTGCATCAGCCGTATCTCGTTCTGCTGCTCGGTGATGATGCCCTGCGCGAGGTTGCGCAGCGCCGGATCCTTGCCGTACAGCAGCAGCGCCTTGGCCATGTCGATCGCGCCCTGGTGGTGCGGGATCATCATGGCGACGAAGTCATGGTCGGGGATGCCGTTGGTGGGGGCTTGCGTCATGCCGTGGTGCATCACGCCCATGGCGTCATCGATCAGGCCGGCATAGGGCTTGGCGGTACTGGCGACGAAGGGCGGCGGCGCCGCCTGGCCCGGGTGCTGGTGCGCGTCCTGGGCCGGCGCGGCCACGCTTGCGGCCAACAGGCACAGTGCCGCCAGGGCGCGTACCGCGGTGCCGGCGCCACGGCGTGGGGATCTCCGTTGCATCGCAGGGTCTCCGGTTGGCCCGGCCAGGGTGTGCCTGGACCGGGATGGTTTCCTGCGTATACACGCGAGGCGCCCCAACTATTCCGTCACTGACGAAAAATTCTCCTGGGCCTTCGCCGCTACTGAAAACGTCCCTTCAAGGCTTGCCCTCCCCAGCCGGCTGTCCGTCCAGATAATGCAGGACCTTGAACGCTGCCTTCACCCGCTCCGCGACCGGGTAGTTCTTGTTCGCCAGCATCACGATGCCGATGCGCTGCGACGGCACGTAGGCGACATAGGCGCCGAAGCCATTGGTCGAGCCGGTCTTGTTGACCAGCATGCCGCCGCGCGCCGCCTGCGGCGGCTCCAGTCGCGCCACCGGGTTGGCCTCGAACACCACCTGCTGCGAGCTGCCCGCCAGCACGCTGTCGCGCTGCGCCGGCCACGCGTACATTTCCCACGCCAGCCCCTGGACCATCTCGCCGACCTTGAAGTACCCGGTGCGGGTGGTGGCCAGCGCGCGCCGCAGGGTCTCGTCCAGTCCGCTGCTGTCGATATTGGCCAAGACGAAGCGCATCATGTCGGCCGACGTGGTCTTGACGCCGTAGGCTTCGGCGTCCAGAACGCCCGGGGTGACGCGGACCGCCTTGCCGTCCCTGGCGTAGCCATAGGCATAGTCCTTCCTGCGCGCCTTCGGCACCGTAATGTAGGTGCTGCGCAGCCCCAGCGCGGGGAACAACGTCTGTTCCATCAGCGCCTCGAACGGCTGCCCCATGCTGCGCGCGGCCAGGTAGCCGAACAGGCCGATGCTGGGATTCGAGTACTGCCGGTGAGTGCCAGGAGCGTACCGGGGACGCCAGTTGCGGAAATAGTCGACCATCTTGCCGGTATCGGTGACGCCCTCCGGAAACTGCAGCGGCAACCCGCCGGCCGCATACGTACCCAGGTCCAGCAGGCTGGTCGCGCCCACGCTGCTGCCCGCGAGTTGCGGCAGGTATTTCGCCGCGTTGTCGGTCAGCGACAGGTAGCCGCGGGCCTGCGCATAGGCGCCCAGCGTCGCGGTGAAGGTCTTGCTGACCGAGCCGATCTCGAACAGCGTATCGGCGTCGACCTTGCGGCCGCCTGCCTTGGCGACGCCATAGTGGAAGTCGTACTGCCTGCCGCCGGCCGTGACGCTCACCGCCATGCCCGGCACATCGTGCGCCTGCATCACCGGCTGGATCGCCGCGTCGACGATACGCCTGAGCGTGGCCGCATCGACATGCTCGGCGGCATGGGCACCGGCGCCGCAAAGCAGCGCCGCGGCGGCGGCAATGGCTTGCATCGCCTTTTGAAGAGTCTTGTTCATATCAAATCGGCTGACCGTGGCGCGCCGGCAAACAGCGCGGCGGGCACGGGAAATAAACGAGACTTTACCGGTTCCCCGACCTCGCCCGCACAAACCAGTGTCCGATGACCGTTCCGGATCGCTCCGCCAGTCATCGTTCTGTCATCCACCCCCGCCAGAATGCGCAGGTCATTCAAGTCAGGGGAGTCGACATGACGCACGCGATTGAAGTCCGCGGCTTGAGCAAATCGTTCCGGGCGGACCGCAAGGCGCTTGACGATGTCACGCTGCAGATCGCACGGGGCGAGATGGTCGCGCTGCTGGGCGCGTCCGGATCCGGCAAGTCTACGCTGCTGCGCCACGTCGCCGGCTTCGTCACCGGCGACGCCGGCGCCGGCGAGATCCTGGTCAACGGCCGCCACGTGCAGCGCAACGGCCGGCTGGCCGGCAACGTACGCCAGGTGCGGCGCGAGATCGGATTCGTGTTCCAGCAGTTCAACCTGGTGGGACGCCTGCCGGTGATCACCAATGTGCTGGTTGGCATGCTGGCGCGCGTACCGAAGTGGCGCGGCTTGCTGCGTTGGTTCAGGGCGGATGAGATCCGCCGCGGGCTCGATGCGCTTGCGCAAGTTGGTATAGACGACTATGCCTTTCAGCGGGCCTCGACGCTGTCGGGCGGCCAGCAGCAGCGCGCCGCGATTGCGCGCACGCTGGTGCAAAACGCCAGCGTGATCCTGGCCGACGAGCCGATCGCCTCGCTCGATCCGGAATCCTCGCGCCGCGTGATGTCGCTGCTCAGGCAGATCAACCGCACCCGCAAGGTGGCGGTGGTGGTGTCGCTGCACCAGGTGGACGTGGCCATGCGCTACTGCCCGCGCGTGGTCGCGCTGCGCCACGGCAAGGTGGTCTATGACGGCCCTTCGGCCGCGCTGACGCCGGCCATGCTGCGCGATCTCTACGGCACCGAAGCGGGCGAACTGCTGCGCGATGCCGCGCCTGAAGACGACGAAGGCGCCGCGCCCATGCCGGCCCCGGCGCTGGTCACGATGAACCTGGCGGCCGCCTGAGCGGTTGGCGCCGACCAATTCCCCAAACCGCTTTCCACCGGAGTTGCCCATGCTTCGCAGAACCTTCATCGCCGTCGCGGCCTCGGCCGCGATTGCCCTCCCCGCCCTGCCCGCCTTTGCCCAGGACGCCAGGAGCCTGAACATCGGCTTTATCTCGACCGAGTCGTCGTCGAACCTGAAGACCGCCTGGCAGCCGCTGATCGACGACCTGAGCAAGACCCTGGGCGTGCCGGTCAAGCCGTTCTTCGCCTCCGACTATGCCGGCATCATCGAAGGCATGCGCTTCAACAAGGTGCAGATCGCCTGGTTTGGCAACAAGTCGGCCATGGAAGCGGTGGACCGCGCCAGCGGCGAGGTCTTTGCGTCGGTGATCGACAAGGACGGCAATCCGGGCTACTGGTCGGTGCTGGTGGTGAACAAGGACAGCGACCTGAAGAGTGTCGAAGACGTGATCAAGCGCGGCAAGGACCTGACCTACGGCGCCGGCGACCCCAACTCCACCTCGGGCACGGCGGTGCCGGGCTTCTACCTGTGGAGCGCCAACAAGGTCGAGCCGAAGACGCTGTTCAAGGCCGTGCGCATCGGCAACCATGAAACCAACCTGCTGTCGGTGCTGAACAAGCAGGTCGACGTGGCCGTCAACAACACCGAGAACATGGAGCGCTACCGCATCAACACGGGCAAGAACGCCTATGACCAGGTGCGCGTGCTGTGGAAGTCGCCGCTGATCCCGGCCGACCCGATGGTCTACCGCAAGGACCTCGCGCCCGAACTGAAGAAGAAGATCCAGGCCTTCTTCGTCAACTACGGCAAGGGCACCGACGCGGCGCGCGAAAAGCAGGTGCTGGCAAGCTTGACCTACCAGGGCTTCCGCGCCTCGAACGATGCCCAGCTGGTGCCGATCCGCCAGATCGAACTGGCGCGCGAAAAGGCCAAGATCGAATCGGACACGACGCTGGCCGCCGCCGACAAGGAGAAGCGCCTGTCCGACGTGAGCCGGCGCCTGGCGGAACTGGACAAGGCCGCGGGCAGCGCCACCAGCACGCAGTAAGGCCTGCTGCCCACACCGCACCCTGTATTACCGAGGCGGGCGGCCGTATCGCCGCCCGCCTCGCATCGACTTCATTCCCCGCTGTATCCGGACCGCTCCATGACCGTCACCGCCACGCCTGGCCTGCCTCCCACGCCCCGAAGCAACGTGCGCCCGCCGCGCACGCCCCTTGCCGTACCGCTGACCTGGGCGGTGCTGCTGGCCCTGCTCGGCCTGTCGTGGCAAGGCGCCGACATGCGTCCGCTCGACCTGCTGCGCGATTCCGACAACATGGCCAGGTTTGCGGCCGATTTCTTCCCGCCCGATTTTCGCGACTGGCGTCACTACCTGGACGAGATGCTGGTCACGGTGCAGATCGCGCTATGGGGCACAGCACTGGCCGTGGTGATGGCGGTGCCGCTGGGGCTGCTGTGCTCGGCCAACATCGTGCCGGCCTGGGTCTACCAGCCCGCGCGCCGCATCATGGACGCGTGCCGCGCCATCAATGAAATGGTGTTCGCCATGCTGTTTATCGTCGCCGTGGGGCTGGGCCCGTTCGCCGGCGTGCTGGCGATCTGGATCCACACCACCGGCGTGCTGGCCAAGCTGTTTGCCGAAGCGGTCGAAGCCATCGACCCGCGCCCGGTCGAAGGCGTGCGCGCCACCGGCGCCGGCCCGGTCGAGGAAATCGTCTACGGCGTGATTCCGCAGGTGCTGCCGCTGTGGCTGTCGTTCGCGCTGTACCGCTTCGAGTCCAACGTGCGCTCGGCGTCGGTGGTGGGCATCGTCGGCGCCGGCGGCATCGGCACCGTGCTGTGGGAAATCATCCGCAGCTTCCAGTACGGGCAGACCTGCGCGGTGATGATCATCATCATCGTGTTCGTCTCGGCCATCGACATCCTGTCGGCCCAGATCCGCAAGGTCCTGGTCTGAACGCCATGCCGACCACCGAAGCCTCGCTGGCCCTGCGCGAAGTGCGCGGCTCCGACGCGGAGTTGCTGCACCTGTCCGCGCTGCTCGCCGCGATGGACGGCGAGGCGCCGCTACCGCTCGCCACCATCCGCGAGCGCTATGCCACCATGCGCCGCTATCCGGACTACCGTTGCTACATGATGGTGGGCGCGGATGAGGTGCCGCTCGGCACCTTCAGCCTGCTGGTGTTCCCGGTGATGGTCCACGACGGGCGCCCCGAGGCGATCGTCGAGGCCGTGGTGGTGGCGCCGGCCGCGCGCGGCATGGGCATCGGCAAGGCAATGATGCGCGAGGCGATGCGGCTGGCGCGCGAGGCCGGCGCGGCCAAGCTGGCGCTGTCATCCAATGCGCGACGCCTGCGCGCCCACCAGTTCTATCGCCAGCTCGGTTTTACCGAGCATGGCATCAGCTTCAGCATCGGGCTCTGAACTCAGGCCCGCCGCGCCGCTGGAGGTGCAGCGCCCACCAGTTGCGCCAGGGCCGCCACCGCGGTATCCAGCCCACCGCTATTGTCGATCTCGACCAGCCGGCATCCTGGCGGCACGGCGAATGCCTGCCGCGCGCGGGCCAGCCGTTTTGCAATCGCGTCTTCCGCCTCGCGTCCGCGCTGGCGCAGGCGCGCGGCCAGCACTTCCGGCCGCACCCGTACATGCACCGCGCATAGCTTCGGGTAGCGTGCCACCGCCTCCGGCAAGTACTCGCGCGAGCCGTTGACGATGACCGTCAGGCCGCGCGCCAGCCACTGCTCGATCTCGATGCCGATGCCGTAGTGCAGGCCGTGGCTATGCCAGTCCAGCGCCAGGCAGCCCAGCGCGCGGCGGCGCTGGAATTCCTCGGGCGTCAGCGCCACCGAGGCCTCGTTGGCGTCAGCGGCGCGCGTGATGTAGCGATGCGCGATGACGATGCGGTGATCCGCGCTCAGGCGCTCGCGCAGCGCGCGCAGCAGCGAGTCCTTGCCGCTGCCGGACGGGCCCATCAGGTAGAACAGGCCGTGTCCGTCGGCCACGTTTGCCGCGCTCATGCGCCCAGATACGCCGCGCCGGCGCCGTCCGCGGTGCTGCCGTCGAAGCCGTAGTGGCGGGCGACCACAAAGTCCTCGCCCCGGGCCGGCTGCACGAACACGCTGATGCGGTCCACATGCAACGGCGCTTGCAGCAGCTTGCCGCTGGCCGCTGCGAGCTGCGCGATCGCGGCGCGCTGGCTGGCGGCATCGAGCATGCCGGTCAGCGTGATATGGAACACGAAGGTGCCGAACACATACGGGTAGCCCCATGCGTCGAGCATGCGGCGCTCTTCGGCGCTCAGCCGGTCCGGCACGCGCCTGGCCAGTTCCTGTGCCGACGGCGGCGCGCGCAAGGGATCGAAGGCCAGCACGCAGGCGTCGGCCAGCGCCTGCATCGGCGGCGAGCCGCCATCGGCAAGCGTCCACGCGACAAAACCCCGGAGCGCGCGCAACGCCAGCGGTGCGTCGAACGGCGTTTGCCGGCGCGCAAGGTCCCGCGCGGCGGCATCGACCATCGCCCCGTTGGCGCCGTCGGCAAGCCGGAACGGCGGCTTCAGGGTGGCATGCAGGCCGTAGTGGGCCGGCGCGCTGACCCACTCCGCCGGCGCGGCGGGCATGTCGCCGGGCGGAGGCAGCATGGCGCCGGTGTCGGCGTCGCGCCCCAGCCAATGATTGCCGAAGGTGGCGAGGGGGCCGGATGGCGACAGGTAGATGGCGTAGCGGTACGCGGCTTGAGTCATGCGGCAAGGTTACCAGCGGCGTCACGCGCGCGCAGGCGCAGACTGCCCCGGTTTGGTGGGGTTGACCGCAGACAGTAGCGCAGGCAGATGACAGCCGGATGTCTAGACCAATTCCGCGCGGGCGCCTCAGTCATGGTCGGACACCGTCAGCTGCACCCAGTCGCCGGCGAAGCGCACCACGCTGTACTGCACCGGGTTGCCGTCGATATCGACGTTCAGCGCCTCGACCTGCAGCACCGGGCGCGTCTTGGGCTGATTCAGCATCCGCGCCACCGGCGCGCTCGGCATCGCCGCGGTAATGCGCGACCACTTGCGGGTGTAATCGGCAATGCCGTAATGGGCCAGCGCGCGCGATACGGATTGCTTGGCGCGCAGCGCCTCGTCGATGCCGGGAAAGCGCTTGAGGTCGAAGTAGTGCTCGGCCACGTCGATGGTGCGGTCCTCGGCCTTGCCGATCATCTGCGCATGCAGCAGCTCGGCGGTGCGCGCCAGCCCCAGTTGCTTCGCGACGTCCGGCGCGCGCACCACCTGGCTGGCGATGACTTCGGTATGGCCGCGCACGCCCTGCGCCGCCAGGTTTTGCGAGAAGCGTGTGCGGCGCCCGATGGCGTAGTCGATCGCGTGCTCCTGCACGAAGGTGCCGCGGCCCTGCTCGATGCGCACCAGCCCGCTCAGCTCCAGCTCGCCCATGGCGCGGCGGATGGTGTGGCGGTTCACGGCGAAGCGGTTGGCGAGCTCAGGCTCCGGCGGCAATTGCTCGCCCGGCAGGTACAGTTTCTTGCGGATGTCGTCCGCCAGCGCCTCGCCAATCTGGCGCCACACCGCGACGCCCGAACCCCGTTCCACTTCTCGATCAGACATCTTGCGCTGTCCTCTTGTCATCAAGCGTTAACCCATGCCGTGCGATTGTGCCTGAGTCATGCCGCGCTGGCAGCGTGCCCGAGCAATTCCCTGCCCCGTCATGAAACGTTCATTTGGCTGTGGTCTAGTGGCTGCGTGTTCCAGCAACGACATCTAAACGTATAGACGTATAGGGGTGATGATGCAAAGCGAAACCGCACGGCCGGGTCCGCCCGCCGCTCATGCCGCCCGCGCCGCCTGGCTGCGGATCCTGGCGCTTGCGCCGACCGATGCGCTCGACGGCGCCTTCCAACGGCTTGCGCAGGCGCAGGCCCTACCCGCCTACCGGCTGCTGCGCAAGCCCGAGGCCGGCATGGCCATGGTGCGGGGCCGTGCCGGCGGCACCGGAGCCCAGTTCAATCTTGGGGAAATCACGGTGACGCGCTGCGCGATCGTGCTGGAGGATGGCGGCGCCGATGTCGACGGGGGCGCTGCCGCTGGCATCGCCTATGTCCAGGGCCGCAGCGAGCGCCATGCCGAGCAGGCCGCGGTGCTGGACGCGCTGCTGCAGCGTCCGGCCTGGCACCAGCGCGTGCAGGACCTGGTGCTTGCACCGCTGGCCGACGCACACGCCAGCCGCGCCGCGCACGCCGCGGCCACGGCCGCGCAGACGCGCGTCGAGTTCTTCACCATGGTCCGCGGAGAAGACTGAGATGCACACCCATCAACCGATGCTGTCCACGCCGGCCGCCGCGCTGCTGCCCGGCTTCGACGATCCGGTCGACGACGCCCAGCAGGTGTTCCGCGCCGCGCTGCAGGCGTTCGCCCATCCGGGCCAGCTGCAGACGCTGCAGGCCCGCAGCGGCTTGCCCCAGGGCCTGTCGCCGGCGCTGGCCGCGCTGCTGCTGACACTGGCCGATGCCGATACGCCGGTCTGGCTCCCCGCCGCCGTGCCGGCCGCGGCGCGCGCGTTCCTGCGCTTTCACTGCGGCTGCCGGCTGACGGAAGCGCCCGGCGCCGCGGCCTTCGTCTGCGTGCCGGCCGGCCATGCCATGCCGGCGTTCACGGACT
Source organism: Cupriavidus sp. WGlv3 (assembly GCF_023952475.1). GTDB lineage: Bacteria > Pseudomonadota > Gammaproteobacteria > Burkholderiales > Burkholderiaceae > Cupriavidus > Cupriavidus phytorum. Next base: position 81,521 of record NZ_JALHRX010000018.1, on the reverse strand, counting down.
GCGCGCAGGGCGACCCGGCCTTCCCGGACCGCTCGGCCACACTGCTGGTGGAAGTGGCCTCGCTGACCGACGGCGAGACCCTGACGCTGCGCGGCCCCGGCATCGAGCACACGCAGCCGCTGCGTGTTGCCGGCCTGCCCGCGGACTTTCGCGCGGCCTGGCGTGCCAACAACGCCGGCTTCCCGCTCGGCGTGGACCTGCTGCTGTGCAGCGGCGACCGGTTCTGCGCGCTGACGCGCACCACCATCGTGGAGGACTGACATGTACGTAGCCGTCAAGGGAGGCGAACGCGCCATCCTCAATTCCTACCGGATGCTCGACGCCTATCGCCGCGGCGATACCGCGGTGCCGGAACTGACGCTGGCACAGATCCGCGAGCAGATGCCGCTGGCGGTGTCGCGCGTGATGGCCGAGGGCTCGCTGTACGACCCGCACCTGGCCGCGCTGGCGCTCAAGCAGGCCGCCGGCGACCAGATCGAGGCGATCTTCCTGCTGCGCGCGTACCGCACCACGCTGGCGCGCTTCGGCTATACGCAGCCGCTCGATACCGGCGCGATGCGCCTGCAGCGCCGGATCTCGTCGACCTTCAAGGATGTGCCGGGCGGCCAGGTGCTGGGGCCCACCTACGACTACACGCAGCGGCTGCTGGATTTCTCGCTCGAAACCGGCCGCGCGCCGCAGCCCCTGCCGACTGAGCAGGACCCGCTCACCGCCGCGATGCCGCGCGTGACCAGCCTGCTGGAAGCGGACGAGCTGGTCGAGACCGACGAGATTCCCGCCGGCGACTCCGCCCCGCCCGACCTGACGCGCGAGCCGCTGACCTTCCCCGCCGGCCGCGCCGCGCGCCTGCAGAACCTGGCGCGCGCCGACGAGGGCTTCCTGCTGTCGATGGGCTACTCGACCCAGCGCGGCTACGGCAATTCGCACCCGTTCGCGGCCGAGATCCGCTACGGCACGGCCGAGGTGGAGTTGTTGGTCGAAGAACTCGGCTTTGCCGTCACCATCGGCGAGATCGAGCTGACCGAATGCCAGATGGTGAGCCAGTTCGCCGGCAATGCCGACGAGGCGCCGCGCTTTACGCGCGGCTATGGGCTGGTGTTCGGCTACAACGAGCGCAAGGCGATGTCGATGGCGCTGGCCGACCGCGCCATGCGCGCCGAAGCGCTGGGCGAGGCCGCCGACGCGCCGGCCAACGATATCGAATTCATGCTGTACCACAGCGACAACGTCGAGGCCTCGGGCTTCGTGCAGCACCTGAAGCTGCCGCACTACGTGGACTTCCAGGCCAACCTCGAGCTGCTGCGCCGGCTGCGCGCCGAGGGCACCCATGCGCCGGACCGCGCCGTGCCCGCGACCGTCGCGGCACCGTCGCAACCGCAACCGCAACCGCAATCGCAGCCGCAAGAGGAGACGCTGGCATGAGCGCCGCCGCCATCACCATGGCCGCGGGCATCGCCCGCGACCAGCACTACAACTTCGGCTATCTCGACGAATCGACCAAGCGCATGCTGCGCCGCGCATTGCTGAAGGCGGTGGCGATTCCCGGCTACCAGGTGCCGTTCGGCAGCCGCGAGATGCCCTTGCCGTATGGCTGGGGCACCGGCGGCATCCAGGTGACCGCCGCGATCATCGGCAAGGACGACGTGCTCAAGGTGATCGACCAGGGCTCGGACGACACCACCAACGCCATCAATATCCGCCGCTTCTTCGCCCGCGTCACCGGCGTGCCGACCACCGAGCGCACCACCGAGGCCAGCATCATCCAGACCCGCCACCGGATTCCGGAAACGCCGCTGCGCGCGGGCCAGACCGTGGTGTTCCAGGTGCCGATCCCGGAGCCGCTGCGCTGGCTCGAGCCGAGCGAAGGCGAGACCCGCACCATGCACGCGCTGGCGGAATACGGCGCGATGCACGTCAAGCTGTACGAGGACATCGCCCGCCACGGCCACATCGCCACCACCTACGACTACCCCGTGATCGTCAACCAGCGCTACATGATGCGGCCTTCGCCGATCCCGAAGTTCGACAACCCCAAGCTGGACCGCAGCCCGGCGCTGATGCTGTTCGGCGCGGGCCGCGAAAAGCGCGTCTACGCGGTCCCGCCCTACACCGCGGTCCAGAGCCTGGATTTTGCCGACCACCCCTTCACCGTGGAGTCGTGGTCCAACTGCTGCGCGCAGTGCGGCGCCACCGACAGCTACCTGGACGAGATCATCACCGACGACGCCGGCACGCGCCGCTTCGTGTGCTCGGATACCGAGTACTGCGCCGGCCGCCAGGCCGCGCAAGCCGTCGACACCGCTGCCGGAGGTGCGCAATGAGCGCCGCGCCGCTGCTGTCGGTGCGTAACCTGACGCGCACCTGGGACGGCCTGCACGGCTGCCATGACGTCAGCTTCGACCTGTATCCGGGCGAAGTGCTGTGCGTGGTGGGCGAGTCGGGCTCGGGCAAGAGCACGCTGCTGCAGGCGCTGTCGATGCAGGCGCCGGCGCAGCGCGGCACGGTCAGCTACGCCATGCGCGAGTCCGGCCTGACCGACCTCGCCACCTTGTCCAGCGCGCGCCTGCGGTTGCTGGCGCGCACCGACTGGGGCTTCGTGCGCCAGCATGCGCGCGACGGCCTGCGCATGCAGGTCAGCGCCGGCGCCAACATCGCCGAGCGGCTGATGGCCGTGGGCGAGCGCCACTACGGCAACCTGCGCGAAGTCGCCGGCAGCTGGCTGGAGAAGATGGAGATCGACCTGGCGCGGCTGGACGACGTGCCCGGCACCTTTTCCGGCGGCATGCAGCAGCGGCTGCAAATTGCTCGCAACCTTGTCACGCATCCGCGCCTGGTGTTCATGGACGAGCCCACGGCGTCGCTCGACGTGTCGGTGCAGGCGCGGCTGCTGGACCTGCTGCGCCGCCTGGTGGCCGACCTGGACCTGGCCGCGGTGCTGGTCACGCACGACCTGGCCGTGGCCAGGCTGCTGGCGCACCGCACCCTGGTGATGCAGGGCGGGCGCGTGGTCGAGCAGGGCCTGACCGACCAGGTCCTCGACGATCCCCAGCATCCGTACACGCAGTTGCTGGTTTCTTCCATCCTGCAGGGCTGAGCACGATGCACGCAGAACAACCACAGAAGCTGGTCGAGGTGCGCGGCCTCGGCAAGATGTTTACGTTGCACAACCAGGGCGGCATCCGCCTGCCGGTGTTGCGCGCGATCGATTTCGATGCCGCGCGCGGCGAATGCCTGGTCCTGTCGGGGCCGTCGGGCACCGGCAAGAGCACGCTGTTGCGCTGCCTGTATGGCAACTACCTGGCCACCGAGGGCAGCATCCGGTTGCGCGACACCAGCGCCGACGGCGCGCCGTGGGTCGAGCTGGGCCGCGCCAGCGAGCAACGCGTGCTGCAGCTGCGCCGCGACGTGATCGGCTATGTCAGCCAGTTCCTGCGCGCGATCCCGCGCGTGGGCGCGCTCGACGTGGTGGCCGATCCGCTGCGGCAGCGCGGCGCCGGCGAGGACGAGGCGCGCGCCCGCGCGGCCGAACTGCTGGCGCGGCTGAACCTGCCGCGCCGCCTGTGGGACTTGCCGCCCGCCACCTTCTCTGGCGGCGAGCAGCAGCGCGTCAATATCGCGCGCGGCCTGATCGGCGGCCATCCGATCCTGCTGCTGGACGAGCCCACCGCCTCGCTCGATCCCGACAACCGCGCCGTGGTGGTCGCGCTGATCCGCGAAGCGCTGGCCGAGGGCCGCGCGCTGATCGGCATCTTCCACGACGAAGCCGTGCGCGATGCCGTGGCCACGCGCCTGCTGCCGCTGCAATCCGCTACCGCCACCACTACCGCCCTCGCCTGAACCGAAGCGCCCCGAACGGAGCCAGACATGCCTGCGACCTACCTCACCCACGCCACCCTGGTGCTGCCGGACCGCGTGCTGCATGACAGCGCGCTGCTGATCGAGAATGGCCGCATCGCGGCGATCGAGCCGGCACCCGCGGCCGTGCCCGCGCACGCCACCGTGGTCGAACTGCATGGCCACACCGTGATGCCAGGCCTGGTGGACGTGCACTGCGACGCCATCGAGAAAGAGGTGGAGCCACGCGCCAGCGTGTTGTTCCCGCTGGACTTTGCCGTGGCGCAGGTCGACCGCCGCAACGCCGCGGCCGGCATCACCACGCCCTATCACGCGCTGTCGTTCGCCGGCAACCAGTTCGGCGTGCGCAACGTCGACACCGCGGCCACGGTGGTGCGCACGATCGCCGCCTACCGTCGGCACAGCCTGGTCGACAACCGCATCCACTGCCGCTACGAGGTCACCGACGCCGGCGCCGTGCCGGTGCTGGAAGCGCTGATGGCCGAAGGCGTGGTCGACCTGCTCTCGGTGATGGACCACTCGCCCGGCCAGGGCCAGTTCAAGACCATGGACGCCTACCTGGCCTACATGATGGGCAACCACGGCATGAGCCGCGACGCCGCCACCGATGCCGCGCGCCAGAAGGCCGCCGCGCTGGAGGGCGCGCACGAGCGCGTCGACCGGCTGGTGGCCACGGCGCACGCACTGGGCATTCCCACCGCCAGCCATGACGACGATTCGCCCGAGCGCATCGCCGCCATGCACGCGCTGGGCGTGCGCATGAGCGAGTTCCCGATCAACCTGGAGACCGCGCAGGCCGCCCGCGCGCGCGCGCTGCCGACCATCCTGGGCGCGCCCAACGTGCTGCGCGGCAAAAGCCAGAGCGGATCGATGCGCGCCATCGATGCGATCCGGGCCGGCGCCGGCACCATCCTGTGCTCGGATTACCAGCCCTCCACGCTGATTGCCTCAGCGTACGCCGCCGGACGACAGGCCGGGCTGCCGCTGGACCAGGCCCTGGCGCTGGTCACGGTCCACCCCGCCGATGCCTGCAAGCTGGCCGACCGCGGCCGCCTGGCGCCGGGGCTGCGCGCCGACGTGATTGCGGTTTCCGAGGTGGCGGGCCAGCCGATGGTCACGCACACCTGGTCGGCCGGGCGGCTGGTGTTTGCGGCGGGTTATCCGTCGCTGCGGCCGGCTGGCGATGCGGCCATGTCGCGCCGGCCGGGTGCCGCACGAGAGCACGCGACCGCCTGACCGCTCAGCCCTCCGGGTTGAACCCCAGCGCCACGCTGACCGCGCGCGCCTCGCGCCGCACGGCGCTGCCGATGGGGCCGTCGATGGCGGGGTCGAAGCCGCCGGTGGCGCCCAGCGCGGTCAGCACTGCGCACACGCGCCCGGTGTAGTCGCGCACCGGCGCGGCCACCGCGCTGATGCCGGTCAGGTTGGTGTCGCGCACCCAGGCGCAGTCATCGGCCTGCACCGCGCGGCGCAACGCGCCGATGGGGTCGCCGGCATCGAGCTGCGCCAGCCGCGCCGGGCTGGCGGCCGCCAGTTCTTCCCTGGCCTGCGCCTGTACGCCCTTTTCATCGAGCAGCCCCAGGAACACGCGCCCGGTCGCGGACCACAGCAGCGGCATCACCGAGCCCGCGCGCACGTTCACCGTCACCGGCAGGCCCGGTTCCTCGAAGCGCATGATGGTCGGGCCCTTGTTGCCCATCACCGCGACGAAGCAGGTTACCTCCAGGTTCTCGCGCAGGCGCATCAGCGATGCCTCGGCGAGCCGGATCGGGTCGGCCTGGCGCATTGCGGCCATGCCGATCTGCAGGGCCTCGAAGCCCAGGTGGTACTGCTGCGTGCCCGGCTCCTGCGCCACTAGCTCTTCTTCCACCAGGCTGACCAGGTAGCGATGCACCTTGGCCGGGCTTTCGTCGATATGCGCGGCCAGCGCGGTCAGGCTGGCACGCCCGCCCAGGCGCGCCAGGCCCTTCAATACGGCCATGCCGGTGACGGCCGACTGCACGCGCTGGCGTCGTTCCCGGGTGCGGGTCGTGGCGGCTTCAGTGGCGGTTTCAGGTGCGGATGCAGGAACTTTGGATCGGGGCATGGTGGGACGGGAGCTACCCGACGTATGCGGGTCTTCACGGCGACAGCGGACGATGCCACACCGTGGTGGCGGGCGCTTCAAGGTTAACCCGCATTCAATCGTTACGCAATGCGTATATGATTTACGCAAAACAGAATACACCGGGCCAGGACCCGGTCCATCCCTTCAGGAGACAAGAACCATGCCCCGCCCCCGCCTTGCCCTTGCCGTGCGCTTTGCCATCGGCGCGCTGACCTTGCCGGTGCTGGCCGCGAGCGCCGCCCACGCCGCCGATCCCTATCCCGCCAAGCCGATCCGCTGGATCGTGCCGTACGCCGCCGGTGGCGGGTCTGACTTCCTTGCCCGCACCATCGGCCAGGGGCTGTCGGCCAAGGTCGGGCAACCGGTGGTGGTGGACAACAAGCCCGGCGGCAATACCGCCATCGGGGCGGCCGAGACCGCGCGCGCCGCTGCCGACGGCTATACCGTGCTGTCGGCCGACAACGGCACGCTGGTGTTCAATCCCGTGCTGTACAAGTCGCTGTCCTACCATCCCGCCAGGGACCTGGCCCCGGTGACGCTGCTGGGCCGCTTCCCGATGATCCTGGTGGTGGGCGCCGCCAGCCCGGCCAAGAGCGCCAAGGAATTCATCGCGCAGGCCAAGGCCACGCAGGGCGGCATCAACTACGGCTCGGCTGGCGCCGGCAGCCCGCACCACCTGGCGATGGAGCTGCTGAAGGTGGAAGCCGGCCTGCCGATGACGCATGCACCATACCGCGGCGCCGCGCCGGCGCTATCGGACGTGGCCGCAGGCCAGGTCGCCGCGATGATGGTCGACTACGCCGCCGGCGCCGGCTTCATCAAGGGCGGCAAGGTGCGCCCGCTGGCCGTGGCCAATGCCACCCGCCTGCCGCAGCTGCCCGACGTGCCGACCTTCGCCGAGCTGGGCTATGCGCGCGTCGAAGCCGCCGCGCTGGTGGGCATGGTGGTGCCGGCCGGCACGCCGCCGGAGGTGATCAACACGCTCAACAAAGACGTGGTCGCGGCCATCCGCGAGCCGGCGGTCAACAAGCGGCTGGTGGACTTTGGCGTCGAGCCAGTGGGCAATACGCCGGCGCAGTTCAGCGAGCTGCTGCGCAGCGAGTCCGGGCGCTGGACCAGGCTGATCCGCGACCTGAAGATCACGCTGGACAACTGAGTCCGGCCGCAACACCAGGAGTACGCAGCATGACCATCCCCTCCCCCGGCGCCGCGCGCGGCTGCCCGATCGACCACAGCACCCTCACCGCGCCCAACGGCTGCCCGGTCAGCCACGACGCGGCGCAGTTCGACCCCTTCGGCGACGGCTACCAGCAGGATCCGCCCGAATACGTGCGCTGGTCGCGCGAGCAGGAGCCGGTGTTCTACAGCCCGCAGCTGGGCTACTGGGTGGTCACGCGCTACGACGACATCAAGGCGATCTTCCGCGACAACCTGACCTTCAGCCCGTCGATCGCGCTGGAGAAGATCACCCCCACCGGCGACGAAGCCAACGCCGTGCTGGCGAGCTACGGCTACGCCATGAACCGCACGCTGGTCAACGAGGACGAGCCCGCCCACATGCCGCGCCGGCGCGCGCTGATGGCGCCGTTCACGCCCGCCGAGCTGGCGCACCACGAGCCGCTGGTGCGGCGCCTGACGCGCGCGTATGTCGACCGCTTTATCGACGATGGCCGCGCCGACCTGGTCGACCAGATGCTGTGGGAAGTGCCGCTGACGGTGGCGCTGCATTTCCTCGGCGTGCCCGAAGAGGACATGGACCTGCTGCGCCAGTACTCCATTGCCCATACCGTCAATACCTGGGGCCGGCCGAAGCCGGAGGAACAGGTCGCGGTGGCACACGCGGTTGGCAACTTCTGGCAGCTGGCCGGCTGCATCCTCGACAAGATGCGCGAAGACCCGTCCGGGCCCGGCTGGATGCAGTATGGCCTGCGCAAGCAGACGGAACTGCCCGAGGTGGTGACCGACTCCTACCTGCATTCGATGATGATGGCCGGCATCGTCGCCGCGCATGAGACCACTGCCAACGCCTCGGCCAACGCCATCAAGCTGTTGCTGCAGCATCCCGACGCGTGGCGCGAGCTCTGCGAAGACCCCGGGCTGATTCCCAATGCGGTCGAGGAATGCCTGCGCCATAACGGCTCGGTGGCGGCGTGGCGCCGGCTGGTCACGCGCGACACCGAGGTGGGCGGCATCCGCCTGCCGGCGGGCAGCAAGCTGCTGATCGTGACCTCGTCGGCCAACCATGACGAGCGCCATTTCGCCGATGCCGACCTGTTCGACATCCGCCGCGACAACGCCAGCGAGCAGCTGACCTTCGGCTACGGCTCGCACCAGTGCATGGGCAAGAACCTGGCGCGCATGGAGATGCAGGTGTTCCTGGAAGAGCTGACACGCCGGCTGCCGCATATGCGCCTGGCCGAGCAGACTTTTACCTATGTGCCCAACACCTCGTTCCGCGGGCCGGAGCATCTGCTGGTGGAATGGGATCCCGCACAGAACCCCGAGCGCCGCGACGCGGCCCTGCTGGCGGTGCGCCAGCCGGTGCGCATCGGCGAGCCGTCGGCGCACACCATCGCCCGCACGGTGGTGGTCGAGCGTGCCACGCCCGCCGCCGACGGCGTGCTCCGGTTGCGGCTGGTGGCGCCCGACGGCAAGCCGCTGCCGCGCTGGGCCCCGGGCTCGCATATCGACGTGGAATGCGGCGACACCGGGCTGTCGCGCCAGTATTCGCTGTGCGGCGATCCGGACGATGCGGCGGCGCTGGAGATCGCGGTGCTGCGCGATTCCGCCAGCCGCGGCGGCTCCGCGTGGGTCCACGGCACCGTCAGGGCCGGCGACCGCCTGCGCATCCGCGGCCCGCGCAACCATTTTCGCTTCGATGAGCAATGCCGGCGGGCTATCTTCATCGCCGGCGGCATCGGCGTCACGCCGGTGAGCGCGATGGCGCGGCGCGCCCGCGCGCTTGGCATCGACTACGACTTCCACTATTGCGGGCGCTCGCGCCAGGCCATGGCCATGCTAGATGAACTGCTGGCGCTGCACGGCGCGCGGTTGCATGTCCACGCCAGCGACGAAGGCCGGCGCGCCGACTTCGGCAAGCTGCTGGGGCAGCCCGACGCGGACACCCAGATCTATGCCTGCGGCCCGCAGCGCCTGCTGGATACGCTGGCCGAATGCTGCGCGGCGTGGCCGGCGGACGCGCTGCGCGTCGAGCATTTCGTTTCGCGGCTGGGCACCCTGGATGCGTCGAAGGAGCAGCCCTTCACCGTGGAACTGAAGGACTCCGGCCTGGTGCTGGAAGTGCCGGCGGGACAGACCCTGCTGGGCGCGCTGCGCGGCGCCAATATCGACGTGCAGAGCGACTGCGAGGAAGGCCTGTGCGGCTCGTGCGAGGTGCGCGTGCTGGCTGGCCAGGTCGACCACCGCGACGTGGTGCTGACGCGCGCCGAGCGCGACGCCAACCAGCGCATGATGGCGTGCTGCTCGCGCGCGTGCGGCGGCGGCCGGCTGGTGCTGGAACTCTGAGCGCGCCGGCCTCAGGCGGTGGCGTTGAAGGCGTCGTGATAGCTGACCGTGCCGACCGGACAGGCGCCGTCGAAGGCCAGCGCCTGGAAGTATTCCGGCGGCACGCCCGGCAGCACCAGTCCGGGCTGCGCGGCAAAGCCGAAGCGCCCGTAGTAGGCCGGCTCGCCCAGCACCACGCAGCCAGCGGCGCCCTCGCGGCGCAACGCCTCCAGTGCCGCGCGCACCAGTTGCGCACCGATGCCCTGCCCCTGCCGCGGCGGCACCACCGACAGGGGCCCCAGCCCATGCCATCCTGACGCGCCGGAAGAGATCATGACCGGCGAAACCGCGACGTGCCCGACCAGCGCATCGCCGTCCTGCGCCACCAGTGATACCGTCAACTGGCCTGCCCGGCGCAGCGCATTGACGATGAACGCCTCGGTCTGGCTGGCATGCGGTGCGGTGCGGAAGGCCGCAGTGGTCAGCCGGGCGATGGCGTCGGTGTCGGTGGGCACTTCGGGACGGATTTGCAGGGACATGGCGTGCGGCGTGGCGAACGGATCGATCGAGCGGCGATTCTACCCCTGGCATGCCTGGACCGGCACGGCAAGCGCGCCGTTGCGCCGTAGGACAAAGCCTGACAACGGCCGCAAGGACACAGGGCTAAAGTAGCAGCGCACCCGCCGCCCCCGTCCTGTCCGCGTCATGCCCCCAGACCCCGCCGCCGCCCACGCCGCCGTCCACGCCTTTGCCACCCCTGCTCCCTGCCGCTGGCGCCGCACCGCCGTCCGCCTGGGTGTGTCGTTGCTGGCCATGGCACTTGCCGTTCCCGCCACGCAGGCCGCCACCGTAGCCACGCCGCCGCTGTCGGAGCTTGCCACGCTGCTGCTGGGCACGGTGCGCGGCAAGCCGACCGGCATGCACGGGGTCACGCGCCTGACCACCGGCGACGCCGACCGGCAGCTGCGCCTGGCCTGCCAGGAGCTGATGCGCGCTGGCCCGGTCGACCTTGACGACACCACGCGCTTCGACGGCTGCGTGGCGCGGCCCGGCAAGATCGTCGACTTCCATCTGAAAGTCTCCGGCATCGATGCCAGCCGCGACGACACCCGTGATTTCATGGCCACGGCCAAGCCGATCCTCGAGCGCGGCATCTGCCGCAACCCGGACGTGCCGGTGCTGGGCAAGCTGGGGATCCGGCTGCGCTATCACTATGCGGCCGGACCGAAGCCGCTGGTGCTGCTCGACATCCCGCCCGACCAGTGCCGCGGCAAGTGAGCCGGCGGACTCAGGCCGCCCGCCCGTTCCCCAGCACCTCTTCGCACACCGCCAGCCACGCCCGCGCCGCGTGCGACAGGTAGCGCCCCGGCGACCAGATATGGGCCATGGTCCAGTCCACCGCGGGTTCGGTCAGGCGCGCCATGGCCAGCGTGTCCTGCGCCTGCAGGCGCTCGGCCAGCGGCTGGGGCAGGAAGGTGGTGCCCAGCCCCGCCGCCGCCATCGACGCCAGGAAGTCCCAGTGGCCGCTGCGTGCCACCACGCGCGGCTCGATGCGGGCTTCGACAAAGGCCTGGCGCAGCTTGCGCGTCAGCGAGAAATCCTCGGTCAGCATCACCAGCGGCTCGTCGCGCAGCGCCGCCAGCGACACGGTGCGCCCGCGTACCCAGGCCGCCTTGCGCGGTCCCACCGCCCAGATCGGATAGCGGCCGAACTGGCGCGTTTCCAGCGCCAGGCCACTGTCGCCCGGCAGCACGGTGGCGCCCACCTCCAGCTCGCCACCGGCCACCAGTTGCTCCACCACCTGCCCGCCGTGCTCGTCCAGCGTCAGTGACAGGTTGGGATAGCGCTGCCGGAACGCGCTGACCGCCGGCGAAAAAAACAGGTTGACCATCGGCGGGATGCCGACCGTCAACTGCCCCCGTCCCAGCGACGACAGGTCGGCGACCTCCAGCGTCAGCCGGTGCACCACGCCCAGCGCCTCCTGGCCGCGCTCGTAGACCACGCGGCCGACGTCGGTCAGGCGCACGCTCTTGCCTTCGCGGATCAGCAGCGGCTGGCCGACTTCATCCTCGAGCTGGCGGACCATCTTGCTGATGGTCGACTGGGTCACGAACAGCGACGAGGCGGCCTGGGTAAAGCTGCGCAGCCGCGCGGTCTCGACGAAATAGCGCAGCGCGCGGATATCGATGGGCATGTTGGCGTGGAGCGCGGACGCCCCGGTCCATGAAGAATACGAATGGGAAGGTGAATATTAAATCATGAATGGAATGCGAAAGGTGCGGCTACACTTCGCTCCCACCCTGTCGCCCCTGCCCAAACCGCGCCCTTAATGAAGCACGGAGCGGCAGGCGGTGGCAAAGCGCCCCCAACCTTCCTTCAAGACCCCGCTCCATGGCTAGCTGGCCGAATGCACGACAGTGGCTGTTCTCGCTGAAGGCATTCGCCGCCGCGATGCTCGCGCTCTACATCGCGCTGGCGCTGGGACTGGCGCGCCCGTACTGGGCCATGGCGACGGTGTACTTCGTCTCGCATCCGCTCACCGGCGCGACCCGCTCCAAGGCCGCGTATCGCGTCGCCGGCACGGTGCTGGGCGCCGCCGCCGCGGTGGCGACGGTGCCGCAACTGGTCAACATGCCGATCGTGCTGATGGGCGCGATCGCGCTGTGGATCAGCGTGCTGGTGTACCTGTCGCTGCTGCAGCGCACGCCGCGCAGCTACGTGTGCCTGCTGGCGGCCTACACGCTGCCGATCGTCGCCTTGCCGGCAGTCAGCCAGCCGGCGCAGATCTTCGACATCGCCGTGGCACGGATCGAGGAAATCGTGATCGGCATCGTCTGCGCCGGGCTGGTGGGCTCGGTGGTGTTTCCGGCCAAGGTCGCCCCGGCGCTGCGCGCGCGTGCCGATACGTGGCTGGCCGATGCCGGGGCGTGGGCCTCGGACATCCTTGTTGGCAGCCCGCGCGCCGACCACAGCCGCCACCGGCTGGCCGCCGGCATCCTGCAACTGGACCAGCTGATCAGCCAGCTCGCCTACGACACCGAAGGCAGCCACACGCTGCGTCACGCGCGCGCGCTGCGCCGGCGCATGACCATGCTGATGCCGCTGCTGTCGTCGCTGGACAGCGTGCTGCAGGCGCTGCGCTGCCATGCCGGCGGCATCCCTGCTGACCTGCGCGAGGCGCTGGCGGCGACGGCTGCATGGCGCGCCGGCGATGCTGCCACGGCGCCCGCCGCCGCGCCCGAAGGCTGGCGGATGCCGCCCGGACCCGACCCGAGCGGCTGGCATGATCGCCTTGCCGCCACGGCGGCCGACCAGCTGCAGCGCCTGTACGCCCTGTACGGCGAATGCCGCGCGCTGCAGCAAGGCATCGGCGACAAACGCAGCGGCACGCCGCTGCCACGCGGCGAACCCGCTGCGGAAGCTGCCGGCCATCACCATGACCACGGCATGCTGCTGTTCGGCGCGGTGTCCAGCGGGCTGGCGGTGTTCTGCGCCGGGCTGCTGTGGATCTTCTCGGGCTGGGAGGACGGCGCCGGCGCGGTGGTGGTGGCTTCGATCGCCTGCTGCTTCTTTGCCGCGGTCGACGAGCCGCGGCGCATGGCCGGCGCCTTCATGCGCTGGAGCGCAATCTGCCTGCTGATCTCGTCAGGCTACCTGTTCCTGGTGGTGCCGCATGCGCACACTTTCGAAGCGCTGGCCGCGCTGCTGGCGCTGCCCTATCTCGGCATCGGCCTGCTGATTTCGCGGCCGGGGTTCCAGCTGATCGCGATGCTGCTGTCGGTCAACACCGCAGCGTTTGCCAACGTGCAGGCGGTGTTCGACGCGGACTTCCTCGCCCTCTTCAATACCTGCCTGGCCAGCGCCGCGGCCATGGTGTTCGCACCGCTGTGGTCAGTGGCGGCACGCCCGTTCGGCGCGCGCGCGACGGCACGGCGGCTGGTGCGCGCCAGCTGGCACGACCTGGCGCAGGCCGCCACGCTGCGCGCCAGCGATGGCGATGCGCGGCTGGGCGCGCGCATGCTGGACCGGCTGGGCCAGCTGGTTCCGCGGCTGGGCGCAGCCGGCGATCCCTTGTCCACCGACGGCTTCCATGCGTTGCAGGTCGGCTATTGCGCGCTGGCGCTGCGCAAGGCTTTGCTGGACCTGCCGCCGCCGGCGCGCAAGCCGGTGCGCCGGGTGCTGGCCGCGGTGGCGCGGCATTTCCGCGCGCATCTGCGCGCGGGCAGCCGCGTACCGGTGCCGGCGGACCTGTCCGCGGCCGTGGGCGAGGCCATGGCCGCGGTGGCGGCCAGCGGTCGCGCCAGCCAGCGCGGCACGCTGGGCGCGCTGGTGGTGCTGCAGGTCACGCTGCTTCCGCCTCCCGCCATGACCTTGTCCCGCTGATCCCACCTTCTTCGCTGCGCCCATGCTTAGTGAAATCGACCTCTACGGCGTGTTCGTGCCTGGCGTGCTGGTGCTGGCCGTGCTGGCCTTTGCGGTGGCCACGGCAATCCGCATGGTGCTGGCCGCGCTGGGCTGCTACCGGCATATCTGGCACCGCTCGCTGTTCAACCTTTCTCTCTATGTGATCGTCCTGGGCGCCGTGGCTGCCGTATTCGCCGCGGTGCCCGGACTGCCGTCATGACCTTCCGACCCCGCTCCTTGCTTCCCGTGCTGCCGACGCTGCTGGCCGCCATTGCCGCGCTGCTGGTGCTGCGCCACCTGTGGGACTACTACACCGCCGCGCCCTGGACCCGCGACGGCCATGTGCGTGCCGACATCGTCCAGGTGGCACCCGACGTCTCGGGACTGGTCACGCGCGTGCTGGCGCGCGACAACCAGTACGTCCAGGCCGGCGAAGTCCTGTTCGAGATCGACCGCGACCGCTACGCGCTCGCCCTGGAACAGGCGCTGGCGACGCTGGCGACCCAGCGTGCCGCGCTGGCGCAGGCGCGGCGCGAAGCCGCACGCAATCGCGACCTGGACGGCGTGGTGTCCGCCGAAGTCGCCGAGCAAGGGCGTGCGCGCGTCGAGCAAGGCCAGGCCGCACTGGCGCAGGCCGAAGCCGCGGTGCGGCTGGCCCGGCTGAACCTGCAACGCACCAGCGTGCGCAGCCCGGTGGCGGGCTATCTCAACGACCGGCTGCCGCGGCTGGGCGACTACGTGACGACCGGGCGACCGGTGCTGTCGATGGTCGATGCCGGCTCCTTCCACGTCGAAGGCTATTTCGAGGAAACGAGGCTGCACCGCATCCACATCGGCAGCCCGGTCGACGTGCATATCATGGGCGAGCCCCGTCACCTGCGCGGCCACGTGCACAGCATCGCCGCCGGCATCGAGGACCGCGACCGCAGCGCGGGTTCCAACCTGCTGCCCAACGTCAATCCCACTTTCAACTGGGTGCGGCTGGCGCAGCGCGTGCCGGTGCGCATCGTGCTGGAAGACGTGCCTGCCGACGTGCGCCTGGTCTCCGGGCGCACCGCCACCGTGGCGGTGCGCGAGCCGGCCGCAGTCAACGGCGCCGCGCGCCGCGCGGGGCCGCGATCGTGAGGCCGCGCCGTGGCTGGGTGGCGTGCCTGTGCGCATGCCTGAGTGCCTGCACGACCGTCGGACCGGACTATCGCGTGCCCGAGCGCGCGGCGGTACGCGATGCCATGGCCAATGGCCCATTGCAAGGTGCGCAGGCAACGCACGTGGCGATCGCCCCCGTGCCCGACGACTGGTGGCGCCTCTATGACGACGAACGGCTCGACCGGCTGGTCACCAAGGCGCTGGCGGCAAATACCGATATCCGCGCCGCCAGCGCCAACTTGCGCCGCGCGCTGGCCCTGCTGCACGAAGTCGAAGCCGAAAACCTGCCACAGGGCAACGCCGGCGCCGGCGTGTCGCGTGCGCAGCTGTCGGGGGAGAGCTTTTTGCAGCAGGCGCAGCCACCGGTGTTCAACCTGGGCGACGTGGGCCTGGGCGCGTCCTACCTGATCGACTTCTTCGGCAAGCTGGCGCGCGCCGACGAGGCCGCGCTTGCCGGTGCCCAGGCCAGCGAGGCGACACTGGACATGGTGCGCGTCACCGTCGCCGCGCAGACCGTGCGCGCCTACGTGCAAGGTTGCGCAGCCACGCATGACCTGCATGCCGCCACGCAGCAGCTGGCGGTGCAGCAGCGCACGCTGGATGCCACCCGCCGCCTGTTCGCCGCGGGCCGCGCCGGGCCGGCCGAGGTGGCGCGCGAACGTGCCCGCATCGAAGCACTGCGCGCGGCGCTGTCGCCGCTGCAGGCCGCACGCAGCGCCGCGCGCTACCGGCTGGCGCTGCTGCTGGGCCAACCGCCAGGGGCACTGCCAGAGGCCGAAGTCGCCTGCGATGCCGAGCCCGTGCTGCGCGCGCCGCTGCCAGTCGGCGACGGCGCCGCGCTGCTGCGCCGGCGCCCCGACGTGCGCCAGGCCGAACGCGAGCTCGCCGCCGCCACCGCGCGCATCGGCGTGGCTACGGCCGACCTGTATCCGTCGATCCGCATCGGCGCCAGTGCCGGACTGACCGGCGTGCTGAGCCATCTTGGCAGCGGGCCCACGGCGCGCTGGAGCGTGGGGCCGCTGCTGAGCTGGACCTGGCCCACCAATGGCGTGCGGCACCGCATCCACGGCCTGGAAGCCGCCGCGGATGCCGCGCTGGCGCGTTTCGACGGCGTGGTGCTGCGCGCGCTGCAGGAAACCGAGACCGCGCTGTCGGCCTACACGCGCGAACTCGAACGCCACGCGGCCCTGCATGCCGCGGGCGAGCACGCCGCGCAAGCCGCGCGGCAGCAGCGCCGGCTATGGGAGGCGGGGCGCCTGCCCTACCTGGCGCATCTCGATGCCGAGCGCGACCTCGCTGCCGCGCAGGCCGCGCTGGCGGCCTCCGCGGGCCAGGTAACCACGCGGCAGGTCGAGCTTTTCCTGGTCCTCGGCGGCGGCTGGCAGACCGCGCGCAGGATGGCCGCCGTGCCGCGCATCAAAGATGAAAAAGTGACTGAATCATGGACAGTTAAATCATCACAGGAATAGCTTCGGGTACTACATTTCCTTCCGTTGCGCGCGAAATACCCACGCAATCTGGCGCCGACACCACGCTGCGTGCTACTGATGCGCGCGCTCCGGTGCTAGATTGAGAAGGCGTGCCGCCGCCCGGCGTCGGCGCGCCTGACAAGCCACCCCACCAGACGCGAGGAGCCGCGCATGTCCCTTCCCCACCTAGCTTCCGGACAGATCGCCAGCGTGCTGCCCCTGGGCGTGCGGCTGGACCAGACCGCCACCCAGGCCCTGTTCAAGGAAGGCCCCCTCGAAGTGATGCGGCTGGTGCTGAAGGCCGGCAAGCATGTGCCCCCGCATGCGGTGGACGGACCCATGACCGTGCAATGCCTGGAGGGCGAAGTGCGCGTGCGCGTCGACGGCAGCGAACGCCAGCTGCGCCAGGGCGACCTGCTGTACCTTGGGCCTTGCGTGCGCTACGACGTGACGGCGGTGTCGGATGCCTCGGTGCTGGTGACGATGGTGTTGCCGGGCAGCCTCTGAGCCACCCTAAGCCTCGATCGGCTGCCAGCGCGCGCTCGCCGCCACGAAGGCATCGATCAGCGCCGCGACTGGCGCGCGGCGCAGCGCCGATTCACGCACCAGCACGCCAACCTCGCGATAGAGCGGCCCACCCGGCAGTGGCACCTGCACCACGCCGGCCGCCTCGCGCAGCGGCACCAGCTCGGCCGGAATGATGGCGCAGCCCAGGCCCGCTGCGACCATCTGCAGGATCACCGCCGGCTCGTCCAGTTCCATCCCTTCCCTGACCCAGAGCCGTTGCCGCTTCAGGTAGCGGTCCACCAGCTGGCCGCCGGTGCTGTGGCGGTTGTAGCGGATAAACGGCAGCGCCTCCACCAGCGCCCGCAACTCCTGCGGCGAGCCGGCTGGCCCGATGCCGACGAAGCGCTCGCGCACCAGCGGAACCCACTTCAGGTCGGGCGGCAAACCCAGGCGCGGCCGGATCAGCACGGCCACATCGAGCTCGCGCGCATCGACCTGCGTCAGCAGCTGGGTCGACATGCCGGGCACCACGTTGACGTGCGAATCCGGGAAGCGCTGGCGGAAGTGCCGCATTGCCTCGGCCAGCAGGGTGGCCTGCACCGTCGACACCGCGCCCAGCTCGACCGGCGCGGCATCGGCGTGCGGGCCGGCGCGGTCCTTCATCGCGGCATAGAGCTCGACAAAGCGCCGCGCCTCCGGCAGCAGCCGGCGCCCGGCCTCGCTGAGCGCAACCGATTTGCCGGTGCGCTCGAACAGGCGGCAGTCCAGTTCCTCTTCAAGGCGCCGGATCTGCATGCTGACGGCCGACTGGGTCAGCGCCAGCCGCGCCGCCGCGGCGGAAAAGGACCCGGTTTCGGCAGCCGTCAGGAAGGTCTGGAAGTAGCGGATCATCTATCGAAATTTTTGATGCTCAGGGCAAAAATGATTCGCTTCATATTACGGGTTGTGCTGACTACAATCAACGCGCAGGCCGGTTCGGGCCCGCTCAAAACCTTCCCCTCCATAAGAAGCCCCATGAGCACGACTTCCACGATCCCCTTGTTTCACCTGGCGTTTCCCGTGCGCGACCTGGCCGAGGCGCGCAGTTTCTATGGCGGGTTGCTGGGCTGCCCGGAAGGCCGCAGCTCCGAGGCGTGGGTGGATTTCAACTTCTATGGCCACCAGGTGGTGGCACACCTGTCGCCCGAGGAATGCGGCCACCGTGCCACCAGCGCCGTCGATGGCGACAATGTGCCAGTGCGCCATTTCGGCGCGATCCTGCCGATGGACCAATGGGAGGCGCTGGCCGGTCGCCTGCGCGCGGCCGGCACGCAGTTCGTGATCGAGCCGCACGTGCGCTTCAAGGGCCAGGTCGGCGAGCAGGCCACCATGTTCTTCCTCGACCCGTCGGGCAACGCGCTCGAGTTCAAGGCCTTTGGCGACCTGAGCCAGGTGTTCGCGAAGTAAGCGGGCGCCAGAGCGCGGCGGTCAGGCAATGCGGCGCATCGCCTCGCGGATGGGTTCTGCTTCCGTCGGGCGCACCAGCCTGGCCACTTCCTGGCCGTCGCGCAGGAACACCAGCGTCGGCCACAGCTTGATGCGGAACGACCGGCCCAGCGGGCGTCCGCTGCCGTCTTCGATCTTCAGGTGGCGCAGGTCCGGATGCACGGCAAAGGCTTCGGCCAGCGCCGGCTGGGCCCGCTGGCAGTAGCCGCACCACGGTGCGCCGAACTCCAGCACGGTGGCGCCGGACAGCGTGTCCACTTCGGTGCGGGTCGGCTCGGTGGCGGCGTAATGTTGGGTCATCGGCATGGTGTTTCCTTTCAGTTGGCGCGTGACGGTCTGCTTGCCAGATTCGTTCCAGGCCAGCGCGCGACCGACCACCTGAGGCGGACTACGGCGCCAGCATGCCGCATCTGCGGCGCCAGCGTGTAATTTCTACGCCGCCGGCGCGATTTCCCACCATGACGGCAGCAGCTCGCGCACCTCCGCCGCGGCAAAGCGGTCGTCGATCAGATACAGCACGCCCTGGTCCTGCTGCGTGCGAATCACCCGGCCGGCCGCCTGCACCACCTTGCGCAGCCCGGGATACAGGTAGGCATAGGTGTAGCCCCGGCCGAACGCCTGCTGCATGCGCGCGCGGAACTGCTCGTTGACGGCGTTGAACTGCGGCAGCCCCAGCGTCGCGACGAAGGCGCCGATCAGGCGCTCGCCCGGCAGGTCCACGCCCTCGGCAAAGGCGCCGCCGAGCACCGCAAAGCCGATGCCCTCCCCGCCTTCGGCAAACGCATCCAGGAACGCCGCCTGCGCGGCTTCATCCATGCCCCGCGCCTGGACCCAATGGGGGATGTCGGGGTGCGACATGGCGAATCGGGCGACGGCCTGCTGCAGGTATTCATGGCTGCTGAAGAAGGCCAGGTAGTTGCCCCGGCGCGCGCGGAACTGGTCCGCGATCAGCGCGACGATGGCCGGCAGCGACTGCTCGCGACGTGCATAGCGGGTGGAGATGCGTGCGGCAATCCTCACCGACAGCTGCTCGGCGCGGAACGGCGATGGCACTTGCACGCGCGCGCAATCGGCCGGCAGGCCCAGCGTGTCGAGGTAATAGTCCGCGGGATCGAGGGTCGCGGAAAACAGCGTGACCGAATGCGCGGCGGCAAGGCGCGGGCGCAGGAACGGGGCCGGGATGACGTTGCGCAGGCAAAGCCGGGCGTGGTGGCCGCGGCGCCGCGGCACGCGCTGGATATCGAACAGCGAATGCGCATCGAGCTGTTCGGCCAGGCGGGCGAAATGCAGCGCGTCAAAGTAGAAACGCTGCAACGCCGGATCGTGCGCGCCGGGATGCTCGGTCATGTAGGCCAGCGCCGCCGCACAGCATTCTTCCAGCGCGCGGCGAAAGGCCGCGGGCACTTCCGGCAGGACCTCGTAGGCATCGTCACCCTGACAGGCGAGGGAGTTCCACTGGCGCGCCAGCCGGGCCAGCGGCCGCGAAACCGGCGCCGGCGCGCCGCGGCGCAGCTCGCGCAGCGCTTGCGGATCCAGCTCCGCCGTGTACATCGCACGGCCGCGCTCGACCAGGTTGTGGGCTTCGTCCACCAGCACGCTGGCGCGCCAGCCATTGGCCACGGTCAGCGCATACAGCATCGCGCTGCGGTCGAAGTAGTAGTTGTAATCGGCCACCACCACGTCGCTCCAGCGCACCAGCTCCTGTGCCAGGTAGTAAGGGCAGATGGCATGTTCGCGCGCCAGTTCGCGCACCGCGGCGCGGTCGCGCACCGGCACGGCGCGCGCCGCTTCGCGCGCGGCCGGCAGGCGGTCATAGAAGCCGCGCGCCAGCGGACACGATTCGCCATGGCAGGCCAGTTCCGGATGCTCGCAGGCCTTGTCGCGCGCAGTCAGTTCGAGCACGCGCAGCGGCTGCGCGCCATGGCCGCGCAGGGCCGCGGCGGCATGCAGCGCCACCCCGCGCCCGGTGGAGCGCGCCGACAGGAAGAACACCTTGTCGAGCTTCTGGCCCGGCATGGCCTTGAGCACCGGGAACAGCGTCCCGACTGACTTGCCGATGCCGGTGGGCGCCTGCGCCAGCAGGTGGCGGCCGGCGCGGTTGGCGTTGTAGACCGCCTGCGCCAGTTCGCGCTGGCCCGGGCGAAAGCCCTGGTGCGGAAACGCCAGCTGCGCCAACGCGGCATCGCGCGCCTGCCGGTGCGCCAGCTCGGCCTGGGCCCAGTGCAGGAAACGCTCGCACGACTGGACGAAGAACGCCTCGAGCGCCGGCGCGTCGAAGTGCGCCACCACCGGGTGCTCACGCTGGCTGACGATGTCGAAATAGACCACCGCGATCTCCAGCCCGGGCAACCCGAGCTTGCGGCACAGCAGGCAGCCATAGATCCTGGCCTGGGCCCAATGCAGGTGGCGGTGGTTGTCCGGCACGGCGGCATCGCCGCGAACCGTCTTGATTTCCTCGAGCCGGTTGGCAGCGGGATCGTAGCCGTCGGCACGGCCACGGACATGAAGCGGACCGAAATCCGCGGACAGCGCCACTTCCGCCTGATAGCCAGCGCCGCGACGGCTGGTCACCACGCCATGCCCCGCCACCCCTTCCTGCGCCGACGGCGTCGGCACGAAACGCAGATCCAGGTCGCCCGCCTTGGCGGTGAACTCGCACAGCGCGCGGACGGCGACGACGTACGCGGGCTGCGCCTGCGCAGTGGCCGGTGCGGGCGGTGCGGGCGTGGCGGGAGGGGGCGCGGTGACGGCGGACACAGACAATGGGCACGGCGGAAACTGTACAAATATACAGTAGCGGCCTGGCCGAGGACGCACTTCCCGCGCCGCGCGCATAAAGAAAGAGCAAATCGACCACCAGCGGCAAGATCCAGAAACACCTGCTGCGCGCTGGCGGCGCGGCGTGATCGTGCCTCAGGCCAGGCGCGCGTCGTACTGCCAGCGGCGCACCTTGGTATACGCCAGCCGCCTGGCATCCGCATGCAAGGGATTGACCAGCACGTTGTACTCTTCGGGAATCACGATGGAAGGCACCAGCAGCAAGGCGCTGGTGCCCGCGCTGACACAGGCCTCGCCGGTGTCGAGGCTGGTCTTGCCGGCGGGAATGGCATCCCAGCCGACCGGCGCGCTGGCGGCCGTCAAGTGCCGCGCCGCCGCCCACAAGTCATCGGGAATGTCGATGCGGACCAGGTAGCGGTTCAGCGGCAGGCCGGCCGAGCCCAGGTGGACCAGCGTTTCCAGGCAAGCCAGCGCGATGCTCGAGGCCGCGTAAATCAGGGGCGTTCCTTGCCGGTTCCAGCGCCCTCCGGTCGCCTTGGCACCGGCGCCGCTGGCATCGTCCGCGGTGTAGACGGGCGTGTCGGTCGCGATGCGCCAGGCCTGCCTCAAGCGTAGGCCCCGCTCTGCATCCTGGCCACCAGGTCGGAGACGATGCGCTGGCCCGCGACGGTATCCATCAACTCGGCGGGGCGTTGCCCGCCCAGCGCCGGCGACGGCTGCTCCAGCCACTGCGCTACCCACTGCGCCGCATTGAAGCCGCGCGCATCGCCCGAGCTTTCCACCAGCGCCTGTACCTGGCCAACCAGCCGTACCATGCCCAGCACGCGTTCGCTCTGCTCGCTCGACAGGTTCTGGTGCGCGCGCGCCTTGCGGTCGACGGTGGCACGCGGCAAGTCCAGCGTCTTGATCAGCTGTTCCTTGCTCGTACCCATGGATTCGGCCAGCCGGTTGAGGTCGGAAGCCGGCACGCCCTCACGGATGGCGTGGATCACCGACATGGCGCCTTCGGTCGACAGCGTGGCCTCGTAAACCGCCAGGTAGCTATTGACGCTGAGTTCGCGGGCGGCCCGGCGTTGGTGTGCAAGCGGATCATGGCCTTCGGGCGTGAGCATGCGCGGCATGGCAGACCTCATCAAATGAGCCTTCAGTATAGCTCAATTGATTTACCGCCAGCATGCCTTGCGCTGCGCTTTTTGCCGGAAAGCCTGGCTGACCTAGAGCCTGCGGGCACGCCGTCGCCCCTTGCCGGCGGACAGCGCGATGCGAGCCGGACGGCTCCGCCGGGGCGGCGTTGCGGCAGCCGTGGGGTCGGCAGGCGCCGCCCCAGCTTGCTCCCGATACTCCGCAAGCAGGTGTTCCCGCTGGCGCACCCGTTCCTCGAGCACTGCAATCGACTGGCCGAGCCGGCTCATCTCGCTGCCCTGGCGCGACGCCGCCTCCGCGGCCCGGCTCAGTCGCTCGACCGCCGCCTTGCGTTCGGCCTCGAGCAGCTTTTGCGCTTCCCTGGCGGCCACCCGCGCCGCGTCGAGTTCCAGCGCCATGCGGCGCTCGTTGGCGGCGGTGCGTTGCATCAGCGTTTCACGCTCCTGGTCCCATGCCGCGCGCCGGGCATCGAAATCGTTCTGCATGGCATGGCGCGCGGCCAGCGCGGAGGCATGCTCGGCGCGCAGCGCTGCGGCTTGCTGCTGCCATGCGGCCGCAGCGGTTTCGGCACGCGCGGCGCGCTCTCCCGCCTCGTCGCGCGCGCGCGTCAGTTCCGCCATGGCAGCCTCCGCGCCTTCGAGCCGCGCCTGCATGACCTGGCGTTCCTGCGCCAGGGCTTCGCGCTCCTGCTGCAGCGCCGTGCTGGCTTCCAGCAGTGCGGCTTCCCGCTGCGCCAACGCGGCCTCGGCCGAGACCCTGGCGCTTTGCAGCGCCGCCTCCCACAGGTAGCGCGCGGCTTCCGTGACGGGCTCGGGGCAGCCTGGCGCCGGCGCGAACCCCTGCGGATCCTGGATCCGCCCGCCTAGCGCGGCAAACCACGCATCCAGGTGCGGGCTCACCGTATTCGGCGAGCCTCGCCCAAGATGCAGGCGGATGCGTTCGATGGTCGGCCGCTGCCCGGCCTTGAGCAGGCTGTCGGCGGCTTGCCAGACGTCGTCGCGGGTGATGCCTCGGCTGCGGAGCGTTTCCATGGGTGACATGTGGCGGTAACTGGAAAATCACAAATAAGGTTCGATAATGAATGCTTATCGGCTTTTATTCGCCGCATTGGTATGATATATTACAGCATACATCATATTTAATATGATAAAGATCCGAGACGCCCACGAGGCATACTTCCCACCGATTCCCTCCGATGTCGACTTACCGGCCCCGCTCCGCACGTCCCAACTGGATCCTCTCGCCGAGCAGGCGGCCAACGCGTTGCGCCAGGAAGGCGAATCCCGAAACACGGTGGCAAGCTACCGGTCCGCATTGCGCTACTGGTCTGCCTGGTATGCCCTGCGCTACCGGCAGCCCGTGCGGCTTCCGCTTGCGCCCGCCGTCGTTATCCAGTTCATCGTCGACCACGCCACGCGCCAGACGCCGCAGGGTCCTGTCTGCGAGATGCCCGCGGCGATCGACCAGGCGCTGGTCGCTGACGGATGCAAGGCACGACCCGGCCCGCCCGCGCTGTCCACGCTGACCCACCGGCTCGCGGTCATCGCCAAGGCCCACCAGTTGCAAGGCCTGCCCAACCCCTGCGCCGATGCCGGCGTGCGAGAGCTGATGGCCAGCACCCGGCGCGCCTACGCGCGTCGCGGCCTTCGCCAGGCACGCAAGGCTGCCTTGACGCGCGCGCCGCTGCTGCGCCTGCTCGATACCTGCGATGGCTCGCTGGCCGGGTTGCGCGACCGCGCGCTGCTGCTGTTCGCGTGGGCCAGCGGCGGGCGTCGCCGCTCCGAAGTCGCGCGCGCCACCATGGACAACCTCACCCGCGTGGGGCCCGGGGACTTTGTCTATGTGCTGGGCTGGTCGAAGACCAACCAGTCGGGCAGCGAGCACGCCGATACCGCCAAGCCCGTCACCGGCGCCGCCGGGCAGGCGCTCGAGGCATGGCTGGCCGCAGCGGGGATCGAACACGGCCCGCTGTTTCGCCGCATCCGGCGCGGTGGACATGTGGGAGAAGGCTTGTCGGATGCGGCGGTCAGCCGCATCGTCAAGGCCCGTTGCGCGCTGGCTGGGCTGGACGGCGACTATTCCGCGCATTCGCTGCGCTCGGGCTTTGTCACGGAAGCGGCGGCGCGGCAAGTGCCGCTGGCTGAAACCATGGCCATGACCGGACATGCCAGCGTATCGACGGTGGTCCGTTATTTCCGCGCTGCGGATGCACGGCGCTCGCGCGCGGCCGACCTGCTGGCACCGGATGCCACCGACAGCCCCTGAGCGACTCGCCATGTCCGCCAACCATGCGCCGCGGCCGGCGCAAATACGGGTATTTCGCTAGCCGGCGCCTCTGGCTCGCCCCGCGGGGCCTGCCTATACTGGCAGGCGCGCGGGACAGTGCCGGCACAGGCCGGACGCCGCGCACGGAACATCCGGCAGACAGTCACCGCCGCGCAAGCGCGGGCGGTACAGGCGTGCGACGACGCGCCGCTGCCTGGACCCGATCAAGTGGAAACGCGGAGATGGGCATGCCCAACGAACAATTCCTCGCCACGCAGGAAACGCGCCGCTCCGGGCTGAAGGCCTTGCGCGCGGCCCTGCTGCAGGTTCACAAGGAAGTCATCGGCTATGACCGGGCCCAGTATGAACGCCTGAACGGTCCGATTCCGGCCGGCCTGTTTGTCCAGCTGGTGACTGAAGACAACTACTTCCGCTGGCTCGACCCGCTGTCGCGCCTGATCATCGAGATCGACGAAGAGCTCGAGGCCAAGGAACACCACGACGACACCTGCCGTGCCGTCGGGCGCGCCGCCGAAAAACTCTTCAGCGACGGGGCCGAGCCCGCGTTCCGCAAGCGCTACCAGGAAGCGCTGCAGGACGAGTCCGGCGTCATCGTCGCGCACGGGCGGCTGATGTCCGTCATCGGGCAACTGCGCCAGCTGCCCTAGCGCGCCCGCGCTTCCGGGACGCCCTGGCCCGGACGCCTTATTTCCCCGCTTTACTTGCCCGGCTTCGACTTGCCGGGCCGGCGCGGCACGTCGGTGTCGACCGCGACCGGGTCGCTGGCGGGGAAGGTATCCTTCAGCGCCTCATCCAGTTCGCGCTCGATCAGTTCGTCGCTGGATGGCTGCTGCGCTGGCTTCGTCGGCTGGGGCTGGTGCTTCTGTGCGGGCTTGCTCATGGCGATAAGGCTCCGTTGGCGACCGTGAACCGATGGTAACCCTGGCGGCCCGGCATTGCCATGCGGACGCCCACCCGTCAGTGGCCTCTGCCGCCACCTCCTCTGCCGCCGCCTCGCCCGCCACCATGCCAGCCACCGCGCCCGTGATGGCGATGGCCATGCCAGTGATGACCGCGTCCACCGCCGCCATAGATGAAGGCGAAGCTGCCATAGGCCGGCCACGGACGGTAGTACGGATAGCCGTATGCCGGATACGCGGGATAGGCCGGGTAGGTCTGGTAGTACGGCGTCGACACCGTATAGGCGGGATATGCCGGATACGGGTCGCCGGCATACGGGTACGCAACGCATCCTGCCAGCGCGGTCGCGACGAGGATCACTCCGATTCCGTATTGCATGATGCCCCTCCTCACCGTCAGCGCGCAGCCTGCCAGACCTGGCAGGCACGCAAATTAGACCGCGCAGCCAGCCCTGCATTCCGGTGAACCGCACCAGCCCTACGCGCCGCGCCAAGCCATGGCCGTGCGGGTGCCTATATCGGGACAAAACAAAGACATATTTAAGAAGTGTCCGATATTCAGATGAGAAACAACGGAATACATTGTTCTTGCACCCGACCCTGGGTGCCCGATAGAGCCAGGTTGCCCCCCTTCCTGGCTCCTTACGTTGCCACGATGGTCCCCGCCATCGTGGCATTTTTTTATGGCGCGTTTATGCCGCAATTTCGGGCTACAGACCCTTCTCGACCATCTCGAGCACGCGCTGGCCCAGGATCTCCGCCTGTTCGCTGGCGCGGCTGCGCAGCGGGCCGTCGATCAGCAGGATCGCCAGGCCGTGCACGGCCGACCACGCCAGGT
The DNA here is from genome assembly GCF_023952475.1 of Cupriavidus sp. WGlv3. Lineage (GTDB taxonomy): Bacteria > Pseudomonadota > Gammaproteobacteria > Burkholderiales > Burkholderiaceae > Cupriavidus > Cupriavidus phytorum. Next base: position 55,100 of record NZ_JALHRX010000018.1, on the reverse strand, counting down.
ATTCGGCGCCCGGCCGGCGCTCGGCCGGCAGCACCCCCGCCTCCACCAGCTGGTCCAGCGCCGCGCCCAGCAACTGGAACGGGTTCAGGCCGCTGTTGCCCGCCTTGGCCGGGTCGGCGTCGTCCTCGACGTCGTCCGGCACCGAGAACGCGGTGCGGAACAGGCCGGTTTCCGTCAGGGCAAAGCGGAGGTAGCCGGTGCCGACCGCACGCAGGCAGGCGCGCGCATGCGCGGCGGCGCCGCGCCCCGGGCGCAGCCCGCCGATCTCGGCCTCCATCGCGATCGCCAGCGAGGATAGCGCCGAGGCGCGCACCGCCTGCAGCAAGTCTTGCCGGCTGGCGAAATGGCGGTACGCGGCATTGGGCACCACGCCGGCGCGCCGCGTCGCTTCGCGCAGCACGATGGCGTCAGGGCCGCCCTCGCGTGCCAGGGCGATGCCGGCGTCGAGCAGCGCGCGGCGCAGGTCGCCATGGCGGTAGGTCGCCCGTGCGGGCGGTGCGGAGGCTTCCCGGTTCATGCGGGCCTCCCGGAAAACGAATGACAGTTCATGATGTGCAGAGTCTTATAGTGAACAGTGTACACAATCAAACTGTCACAAGCTTGTTGCATCGAGGATGGCAGGGGTGCTGGCAGGCCGCGGCTCAGAGGATTGGCGCGAACAGCGTGGCGACGTGCATCGCCACGCGCAGCGGTGCCGGCGCGGCGAGGAATTCATCCAGCCCGACCCGACGGGCCTGCGCGAAATCGGCCTCGAGCATTGCCGCCACCTGCGCCGCAAAGCCCTCGTCGGCAGTCATCACCATCAGCTCGAAATTGAGCCGGAACGAGCGGTTGTCCAGGTTCGCGGTGCCAATGGCGGCGGCCTCGTCGTCGATCAGGATCACCTTCTGGTGCAGGAAGCCGGGCTGGTAGCGATAGATCTTGATGCCCGCGGCAATGGCCTTGTGGGCGTACAGCGTGGAGGCGGCATAGACCACCAGGTGGTCCGGTCGCGCCGGGATCAGGATGCGCACGTCCACGCCGCGCAGCACCGCCAGCCGCAGCACCGCGAACACGGCCTCGTCCGGAACGAAATACGGCGACGTGATCCACAGCCGGTGGCGCGCCGACTGGATCGCCTCGACAAAGAACAGCGAGCAGGTTTCCTGCGCATCGGCCGGCCCCGACGGCACCACCTGGCAGGTCATGCTTCCGCCCGCCTCTGGCGGCGGCATCAGCAGATGCGGCACCTCGCGCGCGGCCCAGTACCAGTCTTCGGCAAAGGCCATCTGCAAGTCCAGCACGGCGCTGCCGCGCAGCGCGATATGGGTATCGCGCCAGGGCGCCAGCGGCGGACGCTGGCCCAGGTATTCGACGCCGACATTGTGGCCGCCGATGAAGGCTTCGCAGCCGTCGACGACCACCAGCTTGCGGTGGTTGCGAAAATTGAGCTGGAACCGGTTGACGAAACCGCGATGCGTGGAGAACGCCCTCGCCTCGACCCCGGCATCGAGCAGCGTTCGCACGTAGCGGCGCGACATGGCGTGGCAGCCGATGCGGTCGAACAGGAAGTACACCTTGACGCCAGCCTGCGCGCGCTCGCACATCAGCGCCTGCAGGCGCCGGCCGAGCGCATCGTCGTGGACGATGAAAAACTGCACGATCAACACCTGCCGGGCGCGCGCCATCGCCGCGAAGATCGCCTCGAAGGTCTGCTCGCCGTCGATGAGCAGGCGCACATCGTTATTGGCCAGGCAGGGCATGCCGGTCAGCCGCGGCAGCGCGCGCATGCAGGCCTGCACCGGCGCGTGGACCACGCAGGCGCTGCGCGCCTCGCGCTCGCGCGGGGTCATGCCGTGGCGGATTTCGCGCAGCCGGTCGTCGTTGAAGCGGCGCGCGTCGACATAGCCGGCGAAGGTGCTGCGCCCGAAGATCAGGTAAGGCACCAGGGTGAAGTACGGCATCATCAGCAGCGAGCCGGCCCAGGCAATCGCGCCCGGCGCGGTGCGCACCGTCATGACGGCATGCAGCGCGGCCACCACGCCTACGACGTGAAAGGCCAGCACGATGATGGCGATGACACTCGGGCTCTGCAGCATCGGTGGGCTTGTGTCCGCTGACCGGGGTCGCGATGCGCGCTATTTTGGCACAGCACGGTCCGGATGTTGGCGCCCCGCCGTGTGCCGCCAGCCGGAGCTGCCTTCTTTTTTGGCACGCCGATGGCATCACGGTGCCAGGCCGCTGTCAGGGCAGCATGCCCCTGTTTGTCCACAGGAGCTGTGGACAACTTTCGGTAGCGCCCGGCAGCTTGCCGCAACCTCGCGATCGACTCCGCTTCGCTCACGGGTAACGCGAGAATCGACAGATATTTCAGCAATGTCTGATTGTTTTTCGGACCGCACTTTTAATACGCTTTCTGGCTAGGCAACGCGGTGCCATCGAGGTGTCGTGGCCAGGGCTGTCCGACCGCGGCCCCGGCGTTCATTGCCGGCTTTCGCCTTACGGTTCGTATCCTGCCCTGTGGTCCGCCTCCGATGAATATTGCGCTGCTCATGAGCTTTTCGCCCCAACTCCGTACCGTGGCCGAGCTGCTGGAGGGCGCCGGCTTCCGTTGCCGCGTGTTCGAGACCGGCCGCGAGCTGATCCACCGCATCAGCCAGGAGCTGTACGACATGCTGCTGATCGACGATACCCTGCCCGACCTGCCGGCGCTGGAAGTGGTGCGCGCGGTGCGCACCGCGCGCTCGCGCGATGTGCCGATCATCCTGCTGGCTGCCGACAACAGCGAAGACAAGCTGGTCGACGCGCTCGATGCGGGCGCCGACGACTACGTTTGCCGCCCGCTCAATGCGCGCGTGCTGATGGCACGCATCACGGCATTGCGCCGGCGCGTGACCGGCGAGCGCGTGCGCCAGGGTTTGGTGGTGCAGGCCGGTCCCTACCAGCTCAACAGCATGGGTCGCTTCGCCACGCTGCACGGCGAGCGCATCGCCATGACGCCGAAGGAATTCGACCTGGCCATGATGCTGTTCTCGAACGTGGGCCGCGTGCTGGCCGCCGAGCGCATCCAGCAGGCGATCTGGCGCCATGAGCTGCCACCGCTGTCGCGGGCGCTGGCGGGCCTGATCTCGCGGCTGCGCAAGACACTGCGCATCGGCGTGGCCAACGGCATTGTCATCACGGTGGTCTACGCGCACGGCTACCGGCTCGACGTGCTCGAAGAAAGCATCGCGCCCAGGCTGCCGAAGCCGCCGACGCGGACCACCATGCCCGGCCCCTCGGGCAACTGAGCCGCGCTACGCCGGCAGCGTCTCCGCCAAGGCCAGGAAGTCGAGCACGGCCATGCCGTCGGCGGAGCGCTTGGCCTCGCGCTTGGCCGCTGCCGCCGCGGCGCCGATCTGCTGGCTGCCCAGGCGCTGCAGGCCGGCCACGCCCTCGCCGCTGACGCATACCACCCCCACCGCCATCGATACCGGAGGAAAGAACACCGGCCGCCCGTGCCGGTCTTCGCCGTGCATGCCGCCGGCGGCGCGGTCGGGCGGCGCATACATGGCGCGCGCGGCATCGTTGAAGCGCAGGATCGCGGCACGCATGCGCTCGGCCCAGTCGGCGCTCTGGTACAGCACCAGGAAATCGTCGCCGCCCACGTGGCCCAGAAAGTCGCGCGCCGGGTCGCATGCCTCGGCCAGGATCGCGGCCGCGCCCTTGAGCATCTCGTCGCCTTTCCAGTAGCCGTACTTGTCGTTGAACGGCTTGAAGTGGTTCAGGTCGACGTAGCAGGCATGGAACTCGCTGGCGGCCTCGATCAGGCGCTCGATGTGCTGGTTCAGCGGGATATTGCCCGGCAGGAAGGTCAGCGGGTTGGCGTAGCGCGCCGCTTCCATGCGCACCTCGGTGATCGCCCGGATCAGGTCGGCGCCGGTGCCGAGCCCGATATAGCGGCCCTGGTCGGTGATCACGAAGCCGTCAGCGAGCGAGCGCGTGTTCTCGCCCGACAGGATCTGCGCCATGTCCTCCAGGCTGGCACGCTGGTCGAAGCAGGCCGGATCGCGGCTGGCCATGGCGATGCAGGCCTTCTTGCCATAGAGCTCGCGATGGAACGGCGCCGCGTAGCGGTCGATAAACGCCTGGCGGCCAATGATGGCCAGCGGCCGCCCTTCGTCATTGACCACCGCCACGGCTTGCAGCTCGGGCTGGTCCTGGAAGGTGCGCAGCACCGCATCGTTGCTGGCCGAGGGCGATACCGTCGGCGCCGGCCGCAGCAGCCGTCCCGCGGTGACGCCGGACCAGCCCGAGCGCACCATCTGCGGAAACACGGCAATGCGGCGCGACGCCAGCGCCTGACGTACATGCAGCGCGGCCCGCGCCGCCGGTTGCGCCACCGGCCGTCCCACATAATAGCCCTGGGCTCCGGTCACGCCCAGGTCGCGCACCACCGCCAGTTCATCTTCGTCTTCAATGCCTTCGGCAATCACGCGCCCGCCAAAGGCACTCGTCATGCGCAGCAGCGCGCGCAGGATCTCCAGCCGGCGCGAGCACGACGCGATGCCGCGCACCAGCGACTTGTCGATCTTGACGAAATGCGGCGACAGGTGCGCGAGCAAGTCCAGGTTGGCGTGCCCAGTGCCGAAATCGTCCAGCGCGTACTGCATGCCGAGCTCGCGCAACACCGCCATGGCCACGCCAAAGCTGGCGGCATCGCCGATCGGGGTTTGTTCGGTAACCTCGATCACCAGCCGCGACGGTGCAATGCCGGCTTCGAGCAGGGCCGCCATCAGCCGCCCCCGGTCCGCCAGCAGGTGGCGCAAGGTCTGCGGGCTGAAATTGAGGAAGAGCTTGCCGGGCAGGTCGAAGCCGCGCCAGGCAACCTGCGCGGTGCGCGCCGCTTCCACCTCCAGCGCAATGGTGGCGGGAACGCCCTGCGCCAGCCGGAACAGCGCGTCCGGGGCCGCCCACGGCGAGCCCACGGGCCCGCGGAGCAGCGCTTCGTAGCCGAGGATGGCGCCGCTGTCCGCCTGCACGATCGGCTGGAACACGGCGTGCAGCGGCGGCAGGCGCGCCGGGGCAAGCACGGTCCCGCCCGGGGCGACGCTGGCAGCGTGGGGTGCATGGTCGTGCTGGGGCGTGGCGACGGTCAGGCCATTCATAGTGAGCAAGCAGGGGATGGTGCGGAAGCGATCAGGGCGCAGCGCGGCCCACATTGCATGACATCCACATGACAGCACGATGACAGTCCATATTGGAACAATGTCACGTTGACGTCACGTTGATCGACGACGATCCCCTGCGCCGCGGCGACCGTCCCGTACCGAGGACGGCGCGCGCGGCGAATCGGGTCAAGCCCGGGTTGCGCAGGCTGGTCACGCCGGTGCGCCCGTCTGGAGTCCTCTCCGTGTTGCAAGTTTTCAAGACATCCCTGCCCGGCCAGCGTCGGGCAGTTGCCCCCGTGCGCTGGCTGGCGCGGCTGGGCCGCCTGCCGCTGGTGGCGCGCCTGTGCGCCGCCTTTGCCCTGGTCTACCTGTTCGGCGCCGCGGTCGGCCTGACCGGCATCGCCAACCTGGTCTCGATCAAGGCGCGCACCGATACCCTGTACCAGCACGACATGCACGGCGCCATCTCGGCGGAGCGGGCGCAATCGGCACTGGCCGCGCTCGGGCGCGCGCAACTGGCGCTGACCATGGCCACCAGCAGCACCGAGCGCGACGGCGCCGCCGACGAGATCGCGGCAGCGCTGTCGCAACTCGATGCGGCACTGGCCGGCGTGCAGCGAGCCGTCCCGGCCCAGGCGGCGCCACTGCTGCGCGAGCGCCAGCGCGCCAGCGAGCTGGCCCAGGCCTACGTGGCGCTGCTGCGCAAGCAGCCGCTGGATCCGCTGCAGTTCGACAGCGCGGTCTCGGTCGATGGCCATTTCGTTACCGAGCAACTGCAGCGGCTCAGCAGCCAGGTCGAGGCCGTACGCCGCCAACAGGAGCAGCAAGCCGCCGCCACTGTTGCCAGCGTCGCCGCCAGCCAGCTGCGCGCGCAGGCCTGGATGGCGGCCCTGCTCGGCGCCAGCCTGCTCGCCGCCGTCGCGCTGGCGTGGATTGCCGCGCGCAGCCTGCGCGCCGAACTCGGCGGCGAGCCGCGCGATGCCGCCGACATCGCCCGCCGCATTGCCGCCGGCGACCTGACCGCCCCGATCGCGCTGCGCCGCTCGGACCACAGCAGCATGCTGCACCATGTGGCCAGCATGCGTGACCAGCTGGCCGGCGTGCTGGCACGGATCCAGGCCAGCGCCCACGAGGTCACCGCGGCCAGCCAGCAGATCGCGGCGGGCAACCAGGCCCTGTCGGCACGTACCGAGCAACAGGCCAGCGCGCTCGACGCGACCACCGACAGCATGCAGGCGCTGGCAGCGCACGTCGCCGCCGCGCACGCGCAGGCCACCGAATCGAGCGAGATGGCCAGCGCCGCCCGCGCCGCCACCGACGACGGCGCAGCCGTGGTGAAGCGCATGCGCGCCGCCATGGATGCCCTGCACGGCCATTCGCGCCATATCGCCGAGATTGTCGGCGTGATCGAAAGCATCGCGTTCCAGACCAATATCCTGGCGCTGAACGCCGCCGTGGAAGCGGCGCGTGCGGGCCCGGCGGGCCGCGGCTTTGCCGTGGTGGCGCAGGAAGTGCGCGCGCTGGCACAGCGCAGCGCCGAGGCGGCGCGCGAGATCGGCGGCATTGTCGGCAATGCCACGCATGAGATCCAGCAAGGCGCCAGCCTGAGCGGCAGCGTGGTGGCGGCGATGGACCGCATTGCCGCCACGGTGGGCCACAGCCATGCGCTGGCCGAGGGCTTGCGCACGCTAGCGGACGAGCAGGCCGACAGCGTGAAGGGTGCGGGGCAGGCGGCGGCGCAACTGCGCCAGACGGCCCGGCAGAATGCTGCGCTGGTCGACGAACTGGCGGGCCAGGCGGCGCGGCTCGACCAGCAGGCCGCCGCGCTGGCCAGCGACGTGGCGCGCTTTCGTTTCCAGCAGCCGTGACCGGGTAGTCGCGGCCAAGATGTGTCGGGTCGAAACATTTGTCATGACGACGTAACCGGCATTTACGTCTTACGCGACAAAGTTACAGATATGTTGCAACTGAACCAGCCCCGGTAACGTGACAGCCCGGTTGCGGCGAGTAACCTTGCTTCACACCAACTGAACTGGCACCCGCACAGGAAACCATGGCTGAACGACTCATCATGCTGGACGTACCCGGCGTCCTGTACTCCGACCGCTCCCGCGCCCGCCTTGGCGGCCTTCCGGATTCGGGCACGCCGCGCGACGTCAGGTTCTTCGACCCGGTCGCGCTTGGTTTCGTGCGCAGGCTGTTCGGCGTGGCCGGCGCCCGTGTGGTGGTATCCGATGCCTGGCGCCGGGGCACGCCGGCTGCCATCCTGCAACAGCTGGACCTGCAGGTCGAAGCCATGACGCCGCCGGTCGCGGGCGGCCACGGTGCCGAGATCGAAGCGTTTTTCGCCCAGGGCGCGTGCCCGGTGCATTATGTGATCCTGTCCTGCGCCACGGCCGAGTCGATGCCCGAGGCGCTGCGCGAGCATCTGGTCACGGTCGACCCGACCGTGGGCCTGACCCTGGAGAACTTCCGGCTGGCGCTGGATATCCTCGGCGTGGCCTGCCCGTCGACGGTGATGCCGGCGCCCAAGCTAGATGCGGGCCTCAAGGCAAAGCTGGCGCAGCTGCAGCAACTGGCACGGGACAACCCCGCGCGCTTCGGCGGCACGCCGGCACCGGCACGCGAAGTGACGGCCGTCCACGCCTGAGCCGCCGCTGCCATGCAGTCCCCGACGGGGCGCCCACGGGCGCCCCGTTTTGCATCCGACGATCCTGAACGCGCGATGCAAAGGGCCCGGGCTTCGTCGCTCCAGCGTATACCCGTCGCAGTGATCCCGTATCATGCTCGCTGTCGCCGGCCCCATGCCGGAGCTTTGTGCCAGGACCCGCCATGCCTCACCTCGTCATCGAACTGACTGAAAACACCCGCCTGAACTGCTCGCAGGAAGAACTGCTGGATGAGGCCAATGCCGCCCTGCTGGCTTCCGGCCAGTTCCAGGAGGCGGATATCAAGTCGCGCTGCATCACGCTGTCAACCTACCGCCAGGGCATCGATGCCGTCGAGCGGGCCTTTGTCCATGCGCGCCTGTCGATCCTGGACGGGCGCGATACCGCCGTGCGCCAGGCGCTGGCGCAGGCGGTCTGCGATGTGATTGCCGAAGCCGTGCGCTCGGGTGGCGGCAACGGCCAGAATGTGCAGGTGTCAGTGGAAGTGTGCGAGATGGCGCGGGCCACCTATGCCAAGCAATTGGTGGCCTGATCCGCCGCACGGTCGGGCGGCCGCCCAATAAAAAACCCGCGGCCATTGCGGCCGCGGGCGGAAGCTTCAGGAAGACTCCGGAAGCTCTGTCATGGGGAGCGCCCCCGCACCCATGACGTAGTGGATTCTAGGTGGCGGACATGGCCACCGATTTGACCTGGATTAAACGCTGTCGGATTGGTGCCGGCGGCCTTAAAAAAAAAGAGCCGGCAAGCGGCTCCTTTTCTTTCTGGACAACTGGCGCAGATCAGGCTGCGGCGTCCTTCAGCTTCTTCAGCGGACGGACCTTGACCTTGACGCTGGCCGGCTTGGCCGGGAACCAGCGCTCTTCACCGGTGAACGGGTCCTTGCCGAAGCGCTTCTTCTTGGCCGGCACTTGCTGTGCCGTGACCTTCAGCAGGCCGGGCAGCGTAAATTCGCCAGCGCCCTTCTTGTTCAGCGCGCTGACAATGGTGTTTTCCAGGTGGGCCAGCACCGTCTTCACGGTCTTGGCTTCCAGTTCCGTCTGGGCTACCAGGTGAGCGACCAGGCTCGACTTGTTGAAGGTGTCCTTCAGCGGGCGCGCAACGGGCGCAGCGGCGGGAGCAGCCTTCTTGGCCGGCGTGGCCTTCTTGGCGGCAGCCTTCACGGGTGCCTTGGTTGCCGCAGCCTTCTTGGCGGCGGGCTTGGTTGCAGTCTTCGCGGTCGGTTTCGCTTTGGTCGCCATATCGATATTCGTAGGTTGAACAGATGGATGCCGGCAGGTGTTATGCATTGCTTCTGAGCGTTGCGCAATCGCCTGATCGACGCCCACTGAATCATAGCGGAAAGTGCCGTAAGTCAAGGGGTTTTCATGCATGCGACACGCAAAACCCGGTGAAAACCCCGGGTTTTGTCGCGGCTTTGCCTCAGTGCAAGCGCGAAAACGGCCTACGTCCCCCCGTTTTGGCGTGCGCGGCCGCGCCGCCAGGCCTCGCGCGCAACGCTGCGCGCGCCTGCGAACGCTACCGTTCGCGCTCGCATCGAGCGTTCCGTTCAGCCCGCGTTCAGCTGTTTTGATGCAAACTCCGAGCCATGACCCCTTGTTTCCAGGCCCTTCTGCGCCCGCGCGCGCTGGTGGCCGCCGCGCTGCTGGCACTGGCGGCGGTCCCCGCCGCGCGCGCCGACAAGGATGCCGATCGCGCGCGCGCCGCGGTGCAGTCCGGCGAAATCCTGCCGTTGTCGCGCATCCTCGAGACCGTCTCGCGCCAGTACGCCGGCGACGTCATCGGCGTCGAACTCGATCACGACGACGGCATCTGGCAGTACGAGGTCAAGCTGCTGCTGCCCGGCGGCTCGGTGGCCAAGCTCGAATACGATGCACGCACCGCCGCCCTGCTCAAGGCCAAGGGGCGCGGGCTGGAAGGCGCGCGCCGCAAACCCTGACCCGGCAACGACAACCATGCGCATCCTGCTGGTCGAAGATGAAACCGCCCTTGCCGCGCAGGTCCGTGCCAGCCTGGCCGACGCCGGCTATGCCGTCGACACGGCTGCCGATGGCCTGGACGCCTGGCACCTGGGCGCCGAAGAACCCTACGACGCGGTCATCCTTGACCTCGGCCTGCCGCGGCTGGACGGACTCTCGGTGCTGCGCCGCTGGCGCGCCGCGCAGGTCAACGCGCCGGTGCTGATCCTGACTGCGCGCGACAGCTGGACCGAGAAGGTCGAAGGCATCGATGCCGGCGCCGACGACTACCTGGCCAAGCCCTTCCGCATGGAAGAGCTGCTGGCGCGCATCCGGGCGCTGATCCGGCGCGCGCACGGCATGCCCGCGCCGGAACTGCAGTGCGGCCCGGTGCGGATGAATCCCCGCGCCGGCACGGTCATCGTGGACGGCGCGCCGGTGGTGCTGACCGCTCATGAATTCCGCGTGCTGGACTACCTGATGCACCACCCCGGCGCGATCGTCAGCAAGACCGCGCTGACCGAACACATCTACGCGCAGGACTTCGACCGCGACAGCAATACCATCGAGGTCTTCGTCGGCCGCCTGCGGCGCAAGCTCGGCGTCGATGTCATCGAAACCGTGCGCGGCCAGGGCTATCGGCTGCGCCCGCCGTCGCAGGCGCGATCCTAGATGCCGGTGCACCTGCGTCGCTCGCTTGCGTTGCGCCTGCTGGCGGTGGCGGCGATCTGGCTCGCCGCGGCGCTCGGGGTCAGCGGCTGGCTGCTGTCGGCCCTGTTCGAGCGCCACGTCAACCAGACCTATGTGCGCCAGCTCGAGCACCAGCTCGCCAGCCTGGCCGCGGCGCTGGACTGGAGTGCCGAGGGCAAGCTGGTCCTGCACCGCAGTCCCGCCGATCCCCGCTACGAACTGCCCTATTCCGGCGCCTACTGGCAGGCGCGGGCCCCCGGCACGCTGCTGCGCTCGCGCTCGCTGTGGGATACGGAGATGCCGGCGACGGCGCTGCGCCGTATTTCCGATGCGTCCGGTGCCTCGGACGCCTCGGATGGAATCGCCGAGGTGCGCTCCGGTCCGAACCGCCAGTCGCTGCTGGTGGTGTCGCGGCAACTGGTGCTGGCGTCGGCCGATACCCCGGTGGAAATCTCGGTGGCGCTGGACCGCACCGAACTGCGCGCGGCGCGCCGCAGCTTCAACCAGACGCTGGCCTGGTCACTGACGGCGCTGGGACTGGGGCTGATGCTAGCGGTGGCGGCGCAGGTGCGGTTCGGGCTGGCGCCGCTGGCACGGCTGCGGCGCGCGCTCGCCACCATGCAGGCGCGGCGCGAGGCGAGCCTGGGCGGCGCCTGGCCCGCCGAGGTCGAACCGCTGGTGACCGAAATCAATGCCCTGCTGGCACACAATGCGCAGGCGCTGGAGCGCTCGCGCCGCCAGGCCGCCGACCTGGCGCATGCGGTCAAGACCCCGCTGGCGGTGCTGGCCAACGAAGCCGCGGCATTGCCTGGCGCCGCGGCGCTGGCCGTCTCGGGCCAGGTCGAAGCGATGCGGCGCCAGGTGGACCGGCACCTCGCGCGCGCCCGTGCCGCCGGCGCGGCCGGGGCCCGCGGCGAGCGCATCGACGCCGCACCCGCGCTGCGCGAGCTGGCGCGCGCGCTGGCGCGGCTGCATCGTGAACGGGCCCTGGAGCTGACCGTCGACGGTGGCGGGCATTTCGCCGGCGACCGTCAGGACCTGGTCGAGATGCTCGGCAACCTGCTCGACAACGCCTGCCAGTGGGCGCGCACCCGCGTGCGCGCCACGCTGCGCGAGGACGCTGGCGTGCTGGAAATCCTGGTCGAGGACGATGGCGCGGGCATGCCGCCCGAGGCGCGGGCGCTGGCGACCGCGCGCTTTGGCCGGCTCGACGAGGCCGCCGCCGGCAGCGGCCTGGGCCTGGCCATCGTCACGGAAATCGCCGCCCTGTATGACGGCAGCCTGGCGCTGGCATCGAGCCCGCTGGGCGGTCTGGCGGCGTGTCTGCGGCTGCCGGCGGGGCAACCCTGATCAGTGCGCGCGGGCGGCCATGGCATCGCGCGTATCGCGCGCCAGGCCCATTGCAAAGGCCGTCTCGGCAACCAGGAACAGCGGGCCGATCAGCAGCCCGACCAAGTCGTCGACGAAGGCGGGCTTGCGCCCCTCGTAATAGTGGCCGATGAACTGGATCACCCATCCCACCACGAACAGCCCGACGCCGAGCGCGAGCCACCAGCTCGTCGGCATCGCCGCGATATGCGCGCCAGCGTAGAGGAACACCGCGAGGATCAGCGCCATCGCCACGCCGAAGCCCAGCGACAGGCGCAGGTAGAACAGGCACGACAGGATATACAGCAGCATGGCCGGCGTCAGCACGGCGCTGCCATCGCCCAATGCCAGCGCCGGCCGCGCCAGCAGCGTGGTCACGGCCAGCACGATCATCGGGATGCCGATGAAATGCGTGAAGACATTGCGCGGATCGCGATGGTAGGCGGCGTAGTTGGCGAGATGTTCGATCAGGGTTTTCACGGGGCGTCTCCTGGACTGCGCTGTGGTGCGCGCGCGGCGGGCGCGAGGTGGATTTATAGTAGTGGGCGCGCACCGGCCGGTCTGTCAGGTTTTTGACATTCCACCAGGTGCCCGGACATGGAGACCCGCATGCGGCCGGCGCGCCCGCCACACCCCGCTCTGCTCGCCCCACACGACCCCAAGATGCAGCCCCCAGACACAATGTCCAGCCCGATGTTGCCATGCAGCGACCCGCTCGCCGCGGTGCGCGCGGGCGCGTGGTTCAGCCAGTTGCCGCCGGCGCTGCGGCAGGCGCTGCTGGACGACGGCAGCCTGCGTCGGCTGGTCGCCGGCGAGACCCTGTTTGCGCGCGGCGACCGCTTCGATGGCCTGTATTGTGTTGCCAGCGGCACCATGCAGATCCACGCCAGCGGCGAATCGGGCAAGGCCGCGGTGCTGGGCCTGCTCGAACCCGGCACCTGGTTCGGCGAGATCTGCCTGTTCGATGGCCTGCCGCGCACCCATGACGCGCGTGCGAGCACCGCCGCCACGCTGTGGCATGTGCCGCGCGCCGCCCTGGCGCAGCGCCTCGCGCAGCAGCCGGCATGGTGGCAGGCGTTCGGGCAACTGCTGGCGGCCAAGACCCGCGAGGCCTTCCACTACGTCGAGGAAGCGCAGCTGCTGCCGCCGCCGGCACGCGTCGCGCGCCGGCTGGCGGCAATCGCGCATGGCTACGGCAACCTGCCGGACGGCAGTGCCACGCGGCGCGTGCGCATTGCGCAAGAACAGCTGGCGCAGATGCTGGGCCTGTCGCGCCAGACCGTGAACCACGCGCTGCGCGAACTGGAGGCGCACGGCCTGCTGCGCCTTCAATATGGCGGCATCGAACTGCTCGACCTGCCCGCGCTGGAAACGCTCAACTGACCGCACCGTACCGGAGCCCCATACACCATGACTATCCTGGACGCCGCCCAACTGGACGCCTGGCTGGCGCGCCTCGGCATCGCCGCGCCACCCTCGCCGACGCTGCAGGCGCTGGACGCGGTGCTGGCCGCGCACCTGGCCAGCATTCCGTTCGAGAACGTCGACCCGCTGCTGCGCCGCCCGGTGCGCATCGACCTCGACGCCGTGTTCGACAAGCTGGTCACGCGCCGGCGCGGCGGCTACTGCTTTGAACTCAATACGCTGCTCAGCGCCGGGCTGGGTGCGCTGGGCTACGAGGTCACGCCGCTGGCCGCGCGCGTGCGCTGGGGCGTGCCGGACGACGTGCCGACCATGACCTCGCACATGCTGCTGCGGGTGGAGGTAGCGCATCGCAGCTATCTGGTCGATGTGGGCTTCGGCGGTCCCACGCCGTTCCGTGCGATGCCGCTGTCCGAACCGGCCGACGATGGCTTTCCCTACCGGCTCGCGCCGTCCCCGGCGCAAGCCGGCACCAGCGCATTCCACAGCTATGACCTGCAGGCACGCGGCGATGCGGGATGGATCCCGGTCTACCGTTTCGACCTGACGCCGCAGCCACCGATCGACTTCGAGGCACGCAACTGGTATGTCTCGACGCACCCGGACAGCGTCTTCCTGCAGCGCCTGATGGCCGCGCGCACCGATGGCGGCACGCGCGTGACGCTGGCCAATGGCGAACTGGCCGAGCGCGCCCCGGACGGCAGCGTGCGCCGCACGCACCTGCAGCATGCCGACGCCGTGGTGCAGGCCCTGTCGGAGCGCTTCGGCATCGTGCTGGACGACGAGTTGCGCCAGGGCCTGATGGCTGCGCTGCCTGACCTGCTGGCGCCTGCGACGGCATCCGCCGGCGGCTGAATTGCAGCTGCCTAGCAGCGGCTGCGCACTGCAGCATCGGGCTCCATGCACCGCGCGCATTGCCGGCAGAAAGAATGCTGATAAGGCCTGTAACCGCCACCCGGCGCTGTGGACGCGGCCATGGCCGCGCCACATAATGTCCCGGCGATGCTGCCTGCGGGCGCGTCCGCAGCACAACAGCGCGGCACCCCGCCGCCAGCACAAGCCGGCCAGCATCGCTGACGCCGGCGCAGCCATACAGGAGACTCCATGTCATTGTTCGATCTGACGGGCAAGGTTGCCATCGTCACGGGCTCTTCGCGCGGCATCGGCCGCGCCATCGCCGAGCAGATGGCCGTACAGGGCGCCAAGGTCGTGATTTCCTCGCGCAAGGCCGACGCCTGCCAGGAAGTGGTGGATGCGATCAACGCCCGCCATGGCGCCGGCACCGCCATTGCAGTCCCGGCCAACATCTCTTCGAAGGACGACCTGCAGCGCCTGGTCGACGAGACCAACCGCGCCTTCGGCAAGATCGACGTGCTGGTCTGCAATGCCGCCTCCAACCCGTACTACGGGCCGATGAGCGGCGTCTCGGACGACCAGTTCCGCAAGGTGCTGGACAACAACGTCATCTCCAACCACTGGCTGATCCAGATGGTGGCGCCGCAGATGATCGACCGCAAGGATGGCTCGATCATCATCGTGTCGTCGATCGGCGGCCTGCGCGGCTCGCCCACCATCGGCGTCTACAACATTTCCAAGGCCGCCGACTTCCAGCTGGCGCGCAATCTCGCGGTCGAGTTCGGGCCGCACAATGTGCGCGTGAACTGCATCGCGCCGGGGCTGATCAAGACCGACTTCGCGCGCGCGCTGTGGGAAGATCCCGAGCGCTACAAGCAGTCCACCCAGGGCGCCCCGCTGCGCCGCATCGGCGAACCCGTCGAGATCGCCGGCGCGGCCGTGTTCCTTGCCTCCGCGGCCAGCACCTTCATGACCGGCCAGGCCATGGTGGTGGACGGCGGCGTGACCATCTGAGCCTTTGACGCAAGCGTTGCCAGGCGGCCGGCGCTGATAGCGCTGGCCGCTTTCCTGCATTTCCCTCAACCTGCAGTGCAGTTCCGGGAGGCAGTCCATGTCGAGCAATCCGCAGTCGGCCGGCACCTGGCCGGTCATGTCGCTGGCCGAGGCCCACGCCCGCCTGACCGCGCCGGGCGCGCCGTTCGAAACCGAGACGCGCGTGATCCGCGGCATCCCCACCACGGTCTGGAAGAACGCGCCGCCCACGCTGCGTGAGCTGTTGCTGGCCACGCGCGCGTTTGCCGAACGCACCTTCGTGGTGTATGAGGACGAGCGCGTCTCCTACGATGCGTTTGTGCGCGCCGCCATCGCCATGGCCCACGCGCTGGTGCGCGACGGCGTGCGCAAGGGCGACCGGGTGGCGCTGGCCATGCGCAACCTGCCCGAATGGCCGGTGGCGTTCTACGGCGCGCTGCTGACCGGCGCCATCGTGACCCCGCTCAATGCGTGGTGGACCGGCCAGGAGCTGGAATATGGCCTGGCCGATTCCGGCAGCCGCATTGCCATCGTCGATGCGGAGCGGCTCGACCGCATCCTCGAACACCTGCCGGGCTGCCCGGCGCTGGAACGCATCTACGTCTCGCGCGCGGGGGCTGCGCCGGCCGAGCCGCGCGTGACGGCGCTGGAAAGCGTGATCGGCCCTTCGGCGAACTGGGCGACTCTGCCGGAGCAGACGCCGCCCGCGGTCGACATCGACCCCGACGACGACGCCACCATCTTCTACACCTCAGGCACCACCGGCAAGCCGAAGGGCGCGCTCGGCACGCATCGCAATTCCACTTCGGTGGCGGTGGCTGGCGGCTTCAGCCCGCTGCGCAACCTGCTGCGCCGCGGCGAGCCGATCCCGGCGCCGGATCCGGCCGCGCCGCAAAAATCGATGCTGCTGGCGGTGCCGTTCTTCCACGTCACCGGCTGCATGGCGGTGCTCAACGGCGCCATCGCCACCGGCGGCAAGATCGTGCTGCTGCACCGCTGGGACGCGCTGCGTGGCATGGAACTGATCGAACGCGAGCGCTGCACCGCGGCCGGCGGCGTGCCCACCATCGCATGGCAGATCCTGGAGCATCCCGAGCGCGGCCGCTTCGACCTGTCGTCGCTGGAGAACATCAACTACGGGGGCGCGCCGGCCTCGCCCGAGCTGGTCCGGCGCATCCGCGAGGTCTTCCCGATGGCCGCGCCCGGCATTGGCTGGGGCATGACCGAAACCTCGTCCACCTTCACCAGCCACAGCGCCGAAGAGTACGTGATGCGCCCGGACAGCAGCGGCCCGGCGCTGCCGATCGGCGAAATGAAGGTGGTCGACGGCCGCGGCCAGGCGCTGCCGCCGGGGGAAACCGGCGAGCTGATGGCGCGCGGCGCCAATGTCGTGCGCGGCTACTGGAACAAGCCCGAGGCCACCGCCCAGACCTTTGTCGACGGCTGGCTGCGCACCGGCGACATTGCCCGGCTGGACGATGAGGGCTACGTCTACATCGTCGACCGGATGAAGGACATGCTGATCCGCGGCGGCGAGAACATTTACTGCATCGAGGTGGAAAGCGCGCTGTACGAGCATCCCGCGGTCATGGACGCGTCGGTGGTCGGGCTGCCGCACCGGACCCTGGGCGAGGAGCCGGCCGCCGTGGTGAGCCTGAAGCCGGGCATGCAGACGAGCGAGACCGAGCTGCAGGATTTCGTGCGCGAGCGGCTGGCCGCGTTCAAGGTGCCGGTGCGTATCCTGATTTACCACGAGATGCTGCCACGCAATGCCAATGGCAAGATCATGAAATCGAACCTGCGCAAGCTGTTCGACGCCGCTGCGTAAGCCAGGGCAGCACCGCATCGATCCGATCCCTCACCAGGAAGACAAATTGACGGACCAAGCCAAGCCGGATTCCTCCCTCCCCCGACCCATGCGGGCGCCTGGCGCGGCAGCGCTCGCCGCGCTGCTGGCCGGCTGCGCCGCCGGCGGCACCAACCTGGCCGCGGTGCCGGAGCTGCGTCCCGGGGTGCCGGCCGGCTACCTCGCCGCCGATGCCCGCCCCGACAGCCTGAAGCTGCTGTCGGCGCCGCCGGCGCAGGGGTCGGCCGCGCTGGCGCTGGACCAGGACTCCGCGCGCCAGGCCGGCCCGCTGCGCGGTTCGCCACGCTGGCAACTGGCGTCCGACGATGCCGTGCTGACGTTCCCGCAGGCCGCCAGCACCTTCTCCTGCGCGCTGGGCGTGCCCGTCAGC
Organism: Cupriavidus sp. WGlv3; assembly: GCF_023952475.1. Taxonomy (GTDB): domain Bacteria; phylum Pseudomonadota; class Gammaproteobacteria; order Burkholderiales; family Burkholderiaceae; genus Cupriavidus; species Cupriavidus phytorum. Next base: position 37,743 of record NZ_JALHRX010000018.1, on the reverse strand, counting down.
GAGAAGGACACGCCTTACCTGAACATGCTGCTGCGCCGCAGCCTGGTCGATGCCGGCCTGTCTACGTACAAGGCCAAGGACCATTACAAGCGCACCCGCCCGTTCGTGGCCACCAAGACCTCGATGTGCACGCAGGCCGAGGCCGCCAAGCTGGAGAAGGATGGTTCCTACCCGTCCGGCCACAGCGCCATCGGCTGGGCCTGGGCGCTGATCCTGACCGAGATCGAGCCGGCGCGTGCCAATGAACTGCTGGCGCGCGGCCAGGCCTTCGGGCAAAGCCGCGTGGTCTGTAACGTGCACTGGCAGAGCGATGTCAACGCGGGCCGCACCATGGCGGCGGCCACGGTGGCACGGCTGCATGCCGATCCCACCTTCCGTGCCGACCTGGAACGGGCACGCAGTGAAGTCGCTGCCGCACGCGCCGCGGGTGCGCGGCCATCGCGCGATTGCCAGGCGGAGACCGCGGCGCTGGCGCCGTAACTCCGGGATGTAAGGCCGGCCTATTTTACCGGAATCACCGTGCCGGCCGGCACCGGCACGGCGGTCACGCTGTTCTGCGGGCTGCCGCTGACGATGCGATCCGAATACGTCAGGTAGACCAGCGTATTGCGCTTGCGGTCGACCGCGCGCACCACATGCAGCGCCTTGAACAGGATCGACATGCGCTCGGAGAACACATTGTCCTGCTGCTTGATCGGCGCCTTGAAGCCGATCGGACCCACCTGCCGGCACGCGATCGAGGCCTCGGGCGGGTCTTCCGCCATGCCGAGCTGGCCCTTGATGCCGCCGGTGCGGGCGCGCGACACGTAGCAGGTGATGCCGTCCACCTGCGGGTCGTCATAGGCTTCGATCACGACCTTGTCGGAGCCGGTCATGCGGAAATTGGTGCTGACGCTGCCGATCTCCTCGGCACTGGCACCCGCGGCTGCGCCGGCGCAGGCGGCGGCGAGCAGGATGCTAATGAGTGGGTGGCTGGACTTCATGGCTGAATCGCGCATCGGCACTCAGTTCACCGACGACTTGATGTCGCCGTGGCGCTTTTCCATTTCCTGGCGCAGCGCGCGGCGCTGCTGCGCGGCGGCAAAGCGCTGGCGCTCGACCTCGTCGCGCGGCTCCAGCGGCGGCACCTCGGCCGGGGTGCCGTTATCGTCCACCGCCACCATGGTGAAATAGCAGCTGTTGGTATGGCGCACGAGCTTGCTGCGGATATTCTCGGTCACCACCTTGATGCCGATCTCCATCGAGCTGCGGCCGGTGTAGTTGACCGATGCCAGGAAGGTCACCAGCTCGCCCACGTGGATGGGCTGGCGGAACACCACCTGGTCCACCGACAGCGTGACCACGTAGCGGCCGGCGTAGCGGCTGGCGCAGGCATACGCCACCATGTCCAGGTACTTGAGGATGGTGCCGCCGTGGACGTTGCCGGAGAAGTTGGCCATGTCCGGCGTCATCAGCACGGTCATGGAAAGCTGGTGGGACAGGTCATTCATGATGCGGGATACGAAGATTGCGGGGGCGGGATTGCCGGCTGCGGGCGCCGGCAGTTTAACCCGGATCGCCGCGCCGTTGCCGGCGGACATGGCGCGGCGTTGGCAATTGGTCTGCCGGCGCATCGGACCCAACGGGCGCGTCCGGCACATAAAAAAAGCGGCCTGCCAGGCCGCTTCTTTCGCTATGGACGCAAACTGCTTATTTTTTCTTGTTCACGGCGTCCTTGAAACCCTGGCCTGCCGAGAACTTGACCGTCTTGGCGGCCGGAATCTTGATGGTTTCGCCGGTGCGCGGATTGCGGCCGGTACGGGCAGCGCGCTTGCCGGCGCTGAAGCTGCCAAAACCCACCAGCGTTACAGAATCGCCCTTTGCCACTGCCTTCTTGATACTGTCCAGCGCTGCGTTGAGCGCACGCTCGGCGGCGGCATTGCTCAATTCTGCTTCCGCGGCGATGGCCGATACCAGTTCACCTTTATTCATGGCTGATTTCCCTTGTTGGTCGTCGTCACCGATGTGCGTGCCTCGCGGCAGGCCATCGATCGGCGCAGTCTAATCTGCCCTTCGCGCGTTGAGCAATCCCCAGTGGCACCAATGCGACAAAAAAACCCGCAAATCCTTGCTTGAGGCCGGTTAGCGGGCAATTTCCACTGCTGTTCGCGCTTGCCAGGCGCCGCTTTTTGCCGGGCCGGAGCCGCGCCGGGAGCGGGCGCGCGCAATCGTGCCCTCAAAGCTAAACAGCATAGGACAGATTCCCCCAAATGGGGCGCCGCACCACAACGAATCGCCAGACGCCCCTTGCCGGCTCCATTCTGGCGCAGAGGCGCCCTGCTGCCGGCAGCGTCCCGACGGCACCGGGCCTCGGGGAATCGGCCGCGTGCGGCATGCCGGTGCGGCTTTTTACCCGGCACGGTGCAAGCGGCACCAGCATGCAGCGGTCTGTGGAACGCTTTTTGCATACTGGTGCGCCCATTTTGAGCATGAGGTCACTATGGACAACTGGAAGACCGGCACCGACGCGCTGTTTATCCTGCTAGGCGCCATCATGGTGCTGGCCATGCACGCCGGCTTTGCGTTCCTCGAACTCGGCACGGTACGCAAGAAAAACCAGGTCAATGCGCTGGTAAAGATTCTGGTGGATTTCGCGGTCTCCACCATCGCCTATTTCTTTATCGGCTACACCATCGCCTACGGCGTGCAGTTCTTTTCCGGCGCCGAAACGCTGGCCCAGAAGAACGGTTATGAACTGGTCAAGTTCTTTTTCCTGGCAACCTTTGCCGCGGCCATTCCGGCGATTATCTCCGGCGGTATTGCCGAACGCTCGCGTTTCAATCCGCAACTGGTCGCCACCTTCGTGCTGGTGGGCTTTGTCTACCCATTTTTCGAGGGCATGGTGTGGAATCAGCGCTACGGCGTGCAGGACTGGATCGCGCGCGTCGCCGGCGCGCCCTTCCACGACTTTGCCGGTTCGGTGGTGGTGCACGCGCTGGGCGGATGGATTGCGCTGCCTGCGGTGCTGCTGCTGGGGGCGCGCCGCGGCCGCTACCAGAAGGACGGCCGCATCAGCGCGCATCCGCCCTCGAACATCCCGTTCCTGGCGCTGGGCGCCTGGATTCTTGCGGTGGGCTGGTTCGGCTTCAACGTGATGAGCGCGCAGACCGTCGACAAGATCAGCGGCCTGGTGGCGATCAATTCGCTGATGGCGATGGCCGGCGGCACGCTGGCCGCCTGGATGGCCGGACGCAACGATCCGGGCTTCGTCTATAACGGGCCGCTGGCCGGCCTGGTGGCGGTATGCGCGGGCTCGGACCTGATGCATCCGCTGGGCGCGCTGGTCACCGGTGCCGTGGCCGGCGTGCTGTTCGTCTATATGTTCACGCTGGCGCAAAACAAATGGCATATCGACGATGTACTGGGCGTGTGGCCGCTGCACGGGCTGTGCGGTGCCTGGGGCGGCATCGCCGCGGGCATCTTCGGTGCGAAGGCGCTGGGCGGCCTTGGCGGGGTGTCGCTCGGCGCGCAGCTGCTCGGCACCTTGCTTGGCATCGTGGTGGCGCTGGCCGGCGGCACGCTGGTCTATGGCACGCTGAAGCGGCTGGTGGGCATCCGCCTCGACGCCGAGGGCGAGTTCAACGGCGCCGACCTGACGCTGCACCGGATTTCCGCGACCCCCGAGCGCGAAACCAACTGGTAATACCCGCCAGCACAATTCCGATATAAACAGACAAGCCGTGCAAGGCGCCTTGTCTTAACAATTATTTGCTTGCACTTCCGCGCACGGCCTCTCAATAATTGCCGTGCCCGGGAATTGCGCGCAACGCGCAGGGGCTCGCACGCCGCAGCCGGCTGGTTCGGGGGATGTTGGGTCGGCGGCTGCCCGGTTACACCAACACGAAAGGAATATGCCGATGGACGCCTCTACCTTCGACAACCTCAAGACCCTGGTGGTCTCCTACGCCACCGAATTCGGCGTCAAGATCCTCGCGGCCCTCGCCTTCTGGGTCATTGGCCGCTGGCTGATCCACTTTGTCGTGCGCCTGGTTCAGAACGCGCTCGGCAAGCAGAAGGTCGATCCGACGCTGCTGCGCTATGTCGGTTCCATCGTCACCGTGACGCTGAACGTCGTGCTGGTGATCGGCATCCTTGGCTACTTCGGCATCCAGACCACCACCTTTGCCGCGCTGATCGCCGCGGCCGGCGTCGCCATCGGCATGGCTTGGTCGGGGCTGATGGCAAACTTCGCCGCCGGCGCCTTCCTGGTGGTACTGCGGCCGTTCAAGGTGGGCGATTTCGTCACCATCGGCGGCGTGACCGGAACCGTGCGCGAAATCGGCCTGTTCGCCACCATGCTGGATACGCCGGACAATGTCCAGACCGTGATCGGCAACAACAAGATCTTCAGCGACACCATCCAGAACTTCACCGCCAATGCGTTCCGGCGCGTGGAACTGAAAGCGCAGCTGGCCGGCAGCACCGACGTGGCCGAGGCAGTGGCGCTGCTGAAGAGCCGTATCGCCGAGATCCCCAACGTGCTGGCCGAGCCGCCGGTCGACGTCGAAATCCTCGAGTTCACGCTGGTCGGCCCGGTGCTGGCGGTGCGGCCCCATTGCCATAACGACCATTACTGGCAAGTCTATTTCGACACCAATCGCGTCATCCGCGAGTGCTTCGGCCAGGCCGGCTACGCCGCGCCGATGCCGGCGCACATGGTGGTGGTGCAACAGGCTGGGGTGCCGCACGCCGCCGCGGAGCAAGCCGCGGCACAGCAGGCTGCCTGAACTGGCGCGGCGGCGGTTTCAGTGAGTGGTCGGGCGCGCGCGTGCGCCCGAGCGCCCGTAATGGCGCATCAGCACCGCGCCGGCGCCGCAGGCCGCCATCACTACGCCCAGCGGCAGCGCGCTGCCGTCGCGCCACACGCTGACCGCCGCGCCGCCGAGCGTGCCGAGCGAAAACTGCAACGTGCCCATCAGCGCCGAAGCCGTGCCGGCGCGATGCCCCTGGTGCGCCAGCGCCAGCGCCGAGGCATTCGGCGAGACGCAGCCCAGCGCACCGATAAACACGAAGAAACCGCCCAGCAGCACCGGCAGCACCGCCATCCCCGCCAGCGCGGCCAGCGCCAGCACCAGCCCCGCGGCCAGCGCCGCCAGCAGCGTGGCCCCCAGCACCTGGTCGAGCGAACGCCCGCGCACCAGCCGGGCATTGAGCTGCGACATCGTGATCAGCCCGAACGCATTGGCGCCGAACACAAAGCCATAGTGCGACGGCGCGATGCCGTGCAGTTCGATCAGCACAAAGGGCGAGCCCGAGATATACGCAAACATGCCCGCCGAGCCGAAGCCGGCCGACAGCGAATAACCCAGGAATTCCCGGTCGCGCAGCAGTTCCGCGTAGCTGCGGGCCACGGTGCCGAGCCGCAGCGGCGCCACATGGCCGCGGTCCAGCGATTCCTCCATGCGCAGGTGGACCAGCAGCAGGATCAGCAGGCCGGCCCCCGCCAGCACCCAGAAGATGGCGCGCCAGCCCGATACGGTCAGCACCGCGCCGCCGATGATCGGCGCCAGGATCGGCGCCACCCCCATCACCAGCATCAGCGAGGAAAACGCCCGCGCCGATTCATGCGCCTCGAGCCGGTCGCGGATCACCGCCCGGGCCATCACCATGCCGGCGCAGCCCCCCAGTGCCTGCAGGAAGCGCCATAGCATCAGCGATTCCACGTTGCGCGCCAGCGCGCAGCCCACCGCGGCGATGACGTAGAGGCATAGCCCGACATAGAGCGGCGGCTTGCGCCCAAAGCGGTCGCTGAAGGGACCATAGAAGGCCTGCCCGATCGCCAGCCCGATCAGGAAGGTGCCCAGCGTCAGCTGGACCTGCCCGATGTCGACGCCCAGGTCGCCCGCCAGCGTCGGGAAACTCGGCAGGTACATGTCGATCGACAGCGGCGCGATCGCCATCAGCGAGCCGCAGATCAGCAGCCAGGCAGGGAAACGCGGCGTCGGCGCGGCGCTTGGGGAATGAGGCATGGGGACAGTATCCGAGGGCGATGGCGCTGTCGTGCGCGGCCGTGCGGCACCGGCAGCCCCGTCGAAAGACGCAATTGTTGCACAACATAACCAATGCAGCCGCGAACCCGAGGACTTGCCCTGCGGCCGATGGAGAAGAAAAACCGGCCTGCCAGATTTCATCGCCAAGTCGGGTCCGGCAAAGCTGGCAAACCAGGCAGGATTGGTGAATAGTGGTGTCAGGCCCCGTTGTCCATGGGCCTTGGATGGCGGCATCGCTACGACCCTTGCGGGGCGCGACTTTCATGCGCGCCGGGGTGGAGGGTACAATGCCAGCCTGTCGGCGTAAGACTCGCCGTCGGCCTCGCAGAGAGGGACGACAGTACAGGTCCCCGCAACATTAGCCTGCATGAGAATACGACAAACGCCGCTTTCCGCTTCGCTAGGCACTGCCATACTCGCGGTCGTGCTGCTGCTGCCGCTGCCCCAGACGGCCAGGGCGGCACCGGCGCAGTTGCGCAGTGCCAGCGTCCCATTGCTGGTTCCCGCGCCCGATGAAGCCGACCCGGTGGCGCGCATGCTCAAGGGCGCGGCCACCGGCCAGAACACCGGCGCGGCCGGCGTGCCGGAACTGCTGCGCAATGCCACCCGCCCTGACAACGTACTGGCGCGCGCCTGCCGGCAACTGAACGATGCCCTGCCGATCGAGATCGACGGCGAGACCCGCCTGCGCCGCTGCCAGTCGGTCCCGGGCAAACACGTATTGTTCCAGCTGGAACTGACCAACTATCGCGGGCCGATGCTGGACCTGGCCAGTTTCGAGGTCAACTACGCCGCGCCGCTGCAGCGTAATATCTGCGCCAACCGCGATGTCGAGATCCTGACCAAGCTGGGCGTCAGCATGTTGTTCCGCTACATGACGCGCAAGGACCGCGGCGAGCGCCGCATCGGCGACGTCTATATCAACGGGCCGATCTGCAGCGCTGCGTTGCGCTGACCGCGCGCGCCAGTACCAACAAAAACGGCCCGCTGATGCGGGCCGTTTTTGCTTCAGGCAACACGCCTCATGCCGCGCGCGGGCGCAGCGGCACCACGTTGGCGGCGCGCCGTACCAGCATGCGCGTATCCTTCCAGCCGGCGTCGGCCAGCGGCGAGCCCCACACCAGTTCATGCAGGCGCGCCAGCGCGAACGGATTGCCTAGCAGCACGTGCTTCTGCGCCGGCGTGAGCGCGCGCGGCCCGTGCGTCAGGGCATGCTCGATCAGGCTCTCGTGGCGCTTGCGCGCCGATTCCGGCTGCGCCACGCGTGGCGTCGCGGTGGCGCACATCAGCGCGTTGGTGACCGGGTCCACCACGGCGTCGACGAAGTTGGGCGTTTCGGCGGCGTTTTCGACATGCTGCTGCGTTTCGACGATCTCGCGCGGCACCAGCGTTTCTTCCGGGATCATGAACAAACCCGCGTTGCGCGAAGCGCGACCCAGCGAGACCCGCGACAGCATCACCGACAGCGGGATCGACAGCGCCAGCGAGCCGACAATCGGCAGCAGCCACAGCACGTAGGACGGGTTCAGCCAGTACACCAGCCCACCCCACGCCAGCCCCAGCGCGGTATGCCAGCCGTGACGGCGGAACGCTTCGCCCCAGGTGGTCTCGGCGTCTTCACGCGGCGGCGATTTCCACGAGATGCCCCAGCCGCTGTACGCGGCGACCACGAACTTGGTATGGAACAGCATGCGCGTGGGCGCCAGCAGCGCGGACAGCAGCACCTCGATCAGCATGCTGGCAAAGAGCTGCACCGCGCCGCCGTAGCGCCGCGCCTGCTTCATCAGCAGCGCCACGCTGGCGAGCTTGGGCAGGAACAGCAGCGTGGCCGTGGCCGAGAACAGCGCCAGGGCCTTTTCCGGATGCCACTCGGGCCAGGTCGGGAACAGCTGGTATTGCTGCGTGAAGTACTCCGGCGGCACCAGCGCGTGCTTGGCCAGCATCGCCGTCGACAGCAGCAGGAACAGCAGCCACAGCGGCGCCGACAGATACGCCATGATCCCGGTCAGGAACACCGCGCGGTGCACCACGTGGAAGCCCTGCTTGAGCCACAGCCGGAAGTTCATCAGGTTGCCCTGGCACCAGCGGCGGTCGCGCTTGACCTCGTCGAGCAGGTTGGGCGGCAGTTCTTCGTACGAGCCCTCGAGGTCGTAGGCAATCCACACGCCCCAGCCGGCACGGCGCATCAGCGCGGCCTCGACAAAGTCGTGCGACAGGATCTCGCCCGACAGCGGGCCGCGGCCCGGCAGCGGCGCCAGCGCGCAGTGTTCGATGAACGGCTTGACGCGGATGATGGCGTTGTGGCCCCAGTAGTGCGACTCGCCCAGCTGCCAGTAATGCAGCCCGGCGGTGAACAGCGGTCCGTACACGCGGGTGGCGAACTGCTGCACGCGTGCATACAGCGTTTCGCGGCCCACCGCCAGCGGCGCGGTCTGGATGATGCCGGCGCCGGGGTTGGCTTCCATCAGCCGCACCAGCGTGGCCAGGCAGTCGCCGCTCATCACGCTGTCGGCATCGAGCACCACCATGTAGCGGTACTTGCTGCCCCAGCGGCGGCAGAAATCGGCCACGTTGCCGGTCTTGCGCTTCACGCGGTGGCGGCGCCAGCGGTAGAAGATGCGGCCGAAGCCGCCGACGGCGCGGCACAGTTCCATCCAGGCATCGTGCTCGGCGGTGCGCAGGTCCGGATTGCCGCTGTCCGACAGCACGATGAAATCGAAGTTGGACAGATGCGGCGTGCGCGACAGCGATTCATAGGTGGCGCGCAAGCCCGCGAAGACGCGGGTCACGTCTTCATTGCAGATCGGCATGATGATCGCGGTGCGCGCCTCGGCCGCGATCGGCGCGTCGGGCCGGTCCGGCACCGCCGAGCGCGAGATCAGATGCTTGTCGCCGCCCTTGGCCAGGACCAGGAAGCCCATCATCGCGGTCCAGAAGCCGGCCGACACCCATGAGAACAGGATGGCGAACAGCACCAGGATGGCAATCTCGAGCGGATCGGCGCCGTGGTACGGCAGCACGTTGGTCATGAAATACGTGGCCAGCACGGTCTGGACCGCGACCAGTGCCAGCAGCACCCAGCGCCGGTGCGAGCCGGCGGGATGCCATTTGCCTTCGGCGTCGGGGCCATCGTGCAGGGTGTCCCAGGTCTCGGGCACCGGCGGGCGCCCGAGCATGCGGCGCCAGGTGTTGCGCAGCCAGCCGGTGACGATATGCGGCGGCCACTGGCGCGGCACCATCGAGCTGCGCTCGGGCGCGGGGCCGGTGTCGGCCTTCACGGTGCCGTCTTCACGGCGGCGCAGCAGCGGCGCGCCGCCGGCCTGCGGATTGCCGTAGGCCATGGCGAAGCGCCGCGGCACCGAGGCATAGGCGCTGCTGCCGTGCGCCGGCGGCGCTTCCTTGCCGGCCAGGCGCGACTGCAGGTGCGTGATCGCCTCCTGCGCGTCGCGGCCATCGGTCGTGACCGGGATCACCGGGGTCACCGAAGCCAGCGGCGTGGCGGGTGCCGCCGTGGCGGCCATGCTGGCGCTGTCGGCCAGCAGTTCGCTGCGCACTTCAGGCGATACGGGCAGGCGGTCGAGATAGCGCTCGCATGCCGCCGCCTGGGCCGGTCGCTGCTTTAGGCGGGGGGTAAGATGTAGCTCCACGTCTCGGACAGGGTTGTATTGCCGTTGCGAAGATAGCCGCGCAACTCTACCGGCTTGGTTTCGTCCTTGCGGCGCATCAGCATGGTCATGCGCCAGCCGCCGGTCGCGTCATTGCGCTGCACCGACGTCTTCAACAGCTCGCCGTTGGCATCGGCCGAAACCACCGGGTCGATGCGCACGTCCGCCGGCAGCCTGCGGAAGGCGGGGCCTTCGAAGTCCACCACCAGCGAAAAGCTCGTGTCCTCCTTGCTGCGGGTCTGGCCCTGGCCCATGCGGGTCTGGGTCACCCACGACAGCGGCGGCTCTTGTTCGCCATCCTTCTGCCACAGCAGGCGGTACTCATAGTCGAAGGCCTGCTTCGGCTTGGGCGGGTTGTCGGGCACCCAGTACGCGACGATGTTGTCATTGGTCTCGTCCGGCGTCGGGATCTGCACCAGTTCCACCCGGCCCGAGCCCCAGTTGCCGCGCGGCTGCACCCAGCCGCTGGGCCGGCGCTCATACCACGCGCCGATCTCCTGATAGCTGTTGAAGCTGCGGTCGCGCTGCATCAGCCCGAAGCCCTGCGGATTGGTCGCGGCAAACGACGTCACCAGCAGCCGCTTGGGATTGACCAGCGGACGCCAGACCCATTCGCCGGTGCCGAGGTGGATCGACAGGCCGTCCGAGTCATGCACCTCCGGCCGGAAATCCTGCGCCGGCGCCGGCTGGTTCTCGCCGAACAAATACATGCTGGTCAGCGGCGCCAGGCCAAGCTTGGTCACGTTCTCGCGCAGGTAGAGGCGCGACTTGACCTCCATCGCGGTCTCCGCGCCGGGCTTGATGGTGAAGCGGTACGCCCCGCTCATGCGGCGCGAATCCATCAGCGCATAGATGGTGATTTCCTTGGCATTGGCGCCAGGGCGTTCGATCCAGTATTCGACGAAGCGCGGGAATTCCTCGCCCGAGTTGAGCGCGGTATCCACCGCCAGCCCGCGCGCCGAGAGCCCGTACCACTGGTCCTTGCCGAGTGCGCGGAAGTAGCTGGCGCCGAGGAACGACGCCAGTTCGTCCTTGCGCTTGCCCTGGTTCAGCGGATACAGGATGCGGAAGCCGGCGTAGCCCAGCCCTTTCAGCTTGGCGGCATCGACCTTGTGCGGGCCGTAGTTGAACGCGGAGGGGTCGAAGCGGAATTCGCGCACGCTGTTGCCCACCACTTCATGGATGCGCACGGGCTGGTCGAACACCATGCCCTCGTGGAAGAACGACAGCTCGAACGGCGAACGCGTGCCGCGCCAGGCAAAGCGCTCGGGCTTGTATTCGATCTCGCGGTAGCGCTCGTAGGTCAGTTCGCGCAATTCGCGCGGCAGGTTCTGTGCCGGCGCCTTGTAGGGCGACGCCGCCAGCTGGCGCGCGCGCGACGCGACGGTGTCGAAGTCGAACGCATGGGCCGCCATCGCACACAGCGCCAGCGCCCCGCCGCCGAGCCAGGCCGCGATGCGCGCTCCGGCGCGCGCGGCGCGGCGGCGCGCCCCCGGCCCGGCAGCGGGCAAGGTAAACGGTACGGCTATTCGTGGCGTGGCGATCTGTGACATGTATGCCAGGGTGAGCGGTTGAATCGGAGTGGCCGGCATCGGCGGCCTGTACGATGAAGGACACGGCAAGAGATAAGCCCGGCGCCGAGTGGCGAGGCCCAGACGCGGGGCAGGTTGCCCGCGGGGCACCATGTCCGGTGTGTTGCGATGCGCAATAAACCATAGCAATTCGAGACGCAAAAGTCACGTTTCGATCACGCAAGGTTTGAAACAAAATGTTGGCCAGGTAGCCCGAAAGCCGCTCCACGCATGGCTTTGCGGGCGATCAGGTCACATCGCCGCGAGCCTCGGCACGGTCAGCCCCGCTCGGCAGCCCCGGTCGCGCACCGATGCGGGCCGGAACGCGTCCGGCCCCTTTAATACACTGTTACTTTTTGGCGCCTTCGCTGTAGGGATCGAACTTGCCGCTCTTGGCGCCTTCGGAATAAGGATCGAACTTGCCGCTGTTCATGCCGCCCTGGCTGAACGAGTCGAACGACTTCTGCGCCCCGCCCTGGATCGGCTCCATCTGGTCGGGCCTGGCGCCCGGGTTCAGCGCGGTCACGTTGTCGCTTTTTGCGCCGTCGGTGTAGGGGCTGAACTTGTCCTGCCTGGCCCCATCGGTGTAGGTACTGAACTTGTCCTGCTTGGCACCGTCGGTGTACGGACTGAACTGGTCGGCCTTGCCCGCGGTCTGGGCGTGCACCGTGCCGAAGGCGCAGGCGACGGCCAGGCCGATTGTGAGATAGCGCAGCATCATGGGATCTCCTCTCGCAGCAATGGGCGCCCGTCGTGCAGCGGCACGATGGGACAGAAATCAACGCTAGGTCAGGGGCAGGCGGGTGTCAACCGCGGCCCGGTGGCGGCAATTGGCGAGACGCGTCGGCAATCGCGGTCTCCGCCGCGCATTGCGCTTACAATGCCACTCGAACGCCACCATGTAGCTACAAGGAACCGTCATGCTGACTCGGCAAACCTCATCCTCCGGCAGCCTCGCACGCCCCGCCTTGCGTGCCGCACTCGCAGGCGCGCTGGGGGCCGTGCTGCTCTGCGCCACGCCGGCGCATGCGTACTTCGACAACTACCTGAGCGGCACTATCATCGGCACGCTCAACGACAAGGAAGGCGCGTCGCTGGCCAAGTCGGTGCGTACCGCGCTGAACGATACGGCCGATGGCCAGTCAGTGGCGTGGACCTTTCCGGCCGCGGGACGGCGCCAGCAGATCGACGGCACCATCACCCCGGTCGAGAGTAAGACCGACAAGGGCCAGCCGTGCCGGCGCCTGAAGTCAGACCTCAAGCGCGGCAGTGCCGAAGAGCACTGGAGCGGCTGGTTCTGCAAGCAGTCCAACGGGCAATGGAAGTCGCGCCACGTGGGCGAATAAGCCAGGCTGCAGCAGGCTGTGCCGCGTGGCCCCGGCTTAGCGGCACAGCTTGCGCAGCAGTTCCCCGGCGATGGTGCCGGGGCCGGCCACCTGGAAGGTGCCGGATTGCGGCGCGCGGATGGTGTAGAGCGATTCGCCGCGCGCAAAGCGCTTGCTGTAGAGGGTCTGCTCGACCACGGCAAACATCGAGGTGGCGCAGTTCAGCACCATGCGCTTGAGCGAGGAACGGATCGGTTCGCCGCTGGCGGTGCGGATCACGCCCGACGGCGAATTGCGCATCACCACCACGCCAACCTGCGTGCCCTGTCGGCGCACCGCCGACTGATCGAAATAAGAAATCACGCCATTGGCGCCCATCAGCGGCAGCCAGCGCTGCGGGTCGGGCGCGCCGGGATCGGGCGCGGCCACCAGGCGGCAACCCTCCTTGGGTGTGGAGCGGAACACGGTACCGGTGCCAGCGACCTGGCACTCGTAGAGGCCGGCGGCAGCGGCTGGTCGGGACACAGAGGCCGGCGCCACGTCAGTGGCAGGCACAGCGCCGTCATCGGCGTGCGCCTGCGGCAGGGCCAGGCCGAACACGCAGCCGGCCAGCGCGGCTGCGTGTCGAAACATGCGGAACATCATGGAATTACCCTCATGTAGACGGGAAAAAGCGATCCGCATTGTCGCACAGGATGCATGCATTGCGGCGCGCGGGTACGCCCCGATCCATGCATCCCGGCGACCATCGTCAGCCGTGCAGGCGCCGCCAGGCGACCAGGTCCTCGATGGTCAGCACCGGCAAGCGGTACATCCCGGCAAAGGCCAGCGCTTGCGCGCGCCGCGCCATGGTGCCATCCGGGTTCATCAGCTCACACAGCACCGCGGCGGGCGACAGCCCCGCCATGCGCGCCAGGTCGACTGAACCTTCGGTATGGCCGCGGCGCTCGAGCACGCCGCCGTCGCGCGCCACCAGCGGGAACACATGGCCGGGGCTGACCACGGCATCGGCGCCGGCGTCCTCGGCAATCGCCGCGCGGATGGTGGTGATCCGGTCGGCCGCGCTGACCCCCGTGCTGACGCCCTCGCGGGCCTCGATCGACACGGTGAAGGCAGTGCCGTACTGGCTGCGGTTGTGCTCGACCATCGGCCGCAGGCCCAGGCTGCGCACCTTGTCCGTCGGCAGGCACAGGCACACGATGCCGCTGCATTCGCGGATCATCATGGCCATGTTGGCCTGGGTCAGGCGCTCGGCGGCAAGGATCAGGTCGGCCTCGTTCTCGCGGTCGTCGTCATCGAGCAGCACTACGGGCCGGCCCTCGCGCATGGCCTCGAGGGCCCGCTCGATGCGCAACTCCAGCGCGCGCGGGTCGGCGCCAGCCATCGTATCGACAGTGGCACCAGGGTTGGCATCCGCGAACACCGCGGGGGCAATGGCTTCGGTGGAAAAGCTAGACATGAAACGCTCCTGGTTCAGCATCAATGGGCGTTCCAGGGGAAGGGTCAACGGAACTGCAAGGTCCGCACGCCATACTGCCGGCACGCGCGCGAACCGCCGCGCCCTGCGCGCGCAAGGCCCGGCAAACCACGTGGCCAGGCAGGCGCCAGGCCACGCAGGCAAGCTCCGTCCATCTTCTTTCATCCGGACTATGACCGTCGGCCCTGGCTTCTCACCAGGTCTGCTGACCTCGCACGGGAATGCGAGCGCTCGCGGGCTCGCCGGACACGCGCTGCGCGTCGCGGCATACCGCCGGTGGGGACTTCCACCCCGCCCTGAAGACGTAACGTAACCGGGCCGGCAAGACGGCCGGCACCGGCCCGCGCATGTTAGCACGATTGTTCTTTGTCACTGCGCGCCGCGCCCCGAGCCCGTACTCCGCGGCGGACAACGCCGTGGCGCCGGCCACCTTTTGGCCTCGGCAACGTGCCTTCCCGTGTACTACAAATAGGGTAAGGAGGCAGCGCCGGGGGGCTGCAAGCGCCGGTTTTCCCATGGCTTGCCTGACAACAACGCAGCATCTTTTCAGCGTGCTTCCCATGCGCCGACCCGACCAAGAAGCCAGACAAGACAGCCATGCGAGTTGCATCCCCCTCCTTCCAACCTTCTCCGCGCGGCGGCGACGACGGCCGCGCCGCGCCGCCATGGCGGCGCTGCTTGCACTGGCCGGGGGCCTGAGCACCGCCGCGCGCGCGGCACCTGCGATCCAGCTCGGCTACGGCTTCGACGACAGCCATCACGTGCAAAAGGCGGAGATCGCCATGCTGTGGGATTCGGGCCTGGCGTGGGGCAACCCGCAGGGCTGGCAGGTCGATCTGCAATGGGAGGTCAACGTTGCGCGCTGGCTCAGCGACAGCAATAACAATCCGAACGATCTGTGGGAGTTTGGCGCGTCACCGGTGGTGCGGATCGCCTGGTGGCGCCACACCTGGGTGCCGTTCCTGGAGTTGTCGGTGGGCGCGCGGCTGCTGAGCGGCACGCGCACCTCCGACGATCACGTGATCTCCAGCGCGTTCCAGTTCTCGGAATACGCCGGCCTTGGCGTGATGCTAGGCAAGGACCGCAATTTTGCCGCCGGCTACCGCATCCAGCATCTGTCCAATGGTGGCATCAAGGAGCCCAACCCTGGCACCACCTTCCACGTCATCTACCTGCGCTACCGCTTCTGACCGGCCGCTCATGCGCCCCGCCCTGTGTTTCAAACAGGACGCGCGTGGCGTCGTCGGCCGGGAAGAAGCATTCGATGCGCAGTTCCTGCAGCGTGACGTCCTGCGGAATGCCGAGCGTGGTCAGCGTCGAGAACAACGACGCGCGGAACGTCCCCGCATGCAGCACCACCGGCAACAACGGCGGCGGCGGGCCGTCGCTGCCGTCGTCCTCGGGCAGCAGCACGCCGCCGGGGCCGACCATGTCCGGATGCCAGTCGGCGATGCGCGCGAACAGCGCGCGCGCGGTCTGGTCGTGCGCCTGCACCTGCAGCTCCTGCCAGACACGCCGCAACAGGTAGCGGCCGACCTGGCGCGCGTTCTCGATTACCGGCCACAGGCCGTCGGGGTCGAACACCGTCAGCATCAGGTTGATCCGGTGCGGGTCGTCGGCAAGCGATGCCGGCGGGCGGCCGCCGAGCAAGGTGTCAAACATGCGCCGGTAGGCGGCATTGGCGTCGACCAGGTTCCAGAAGCGGTCCAGCACCACGGCCGGGTACGGCTCCTGCTTGGCCAGGATCAGGGCGATCGCCTGCTGCACCATCTGCAACGGCGGCGCGGTCAGCGCGTGTTCGCTGTAGGCCGGGGCGAAACCGCTCGCCAGCAGCAGCCGGTTACGCTGGCGCAGCGGCACGCCGAGGCGCTCGGCCAGCGCCAGCACCATCTCGCGGCTGGGACGGGCACGCCCGGACTCGAGGAAGGAGATGTGGCGCTGCGAGACCCCGGCGGCCAGCGACAACGCCAGCTGGCTGTAGCCGCGCTTGCCGCGCCAGTAGCGCAACAATCCGGGGAAGTCGAGAGTGGCCTCGGAGGCAGGGGTGAGCGTTTCCATGCGGGCTATTACAGCATGGCGGCGGCCTTGCCGCGAATACCTTGCAGGTAATCGCAGCGATCCATTGACGTAGCCGATGGCCCGAAAGGCGCCACTGTGTGCGGCGCGGGCAGCACAGCGAGGATGTTGTGCAACAGGCGAATGGTATGCTTGATCTTTTCAGACACCCGGCGCGCAGAGGGCGCGCACCCTGATGGAAATTGCCATATTACTGGCGCTGATTCTGCTGAACGGCCTGTTTGCGATGTCCGAGATTGCACTCGTTACAGCCCGCAAGGCACGCCTGCAACGCCAGATCGAGAACGGCGACCGCGGCGCCATTGCCGCGGCCAAGCTGGGCGAGGACCCGACCCGCTTCCTCTCGACCGTGCAGATCGGCATCACCTCGATCGGCGTGCTCAATGGCGTGGTCGGCGAATCGACGCTGGCGCAGCCGCTGGGCGTGTGGCTGCAGGGTTTCGGCATCTCGGAAACCACAGCTGGCTATGTAGCCACCGCCATCGTGGTGGCCGGCCTGACCTATTTTTCCATCGTGCTGGGGGAACTGGTGCCCAAGCGCCTGGGCCAGATGGCGCCCGAGGCCATCGCGCGCATGGTGGCGCGCCCGATCGGCTGGCTGGCGGTGGCCTCGACCCCGTTCGTCAAGCTGCTGTCGAGCTCGACGCGGCTGGTGCTGCGGCTGCTCGGCACCCAGGTCGACCGCGGCCCCGGCGTGACCGAGGAAGAAATCCATGCGCTGCTGGTGGAAGGCTCCGAGGCCGGCGTGATCGAGCAGCATGAGCACACCATGGTGCGCAACGTGTTCCGGCTCGATGACCGCCAGCTCGCGTCACTGATGGTGCCGCGCGGCGACGTGGTCTACCTGGATGTGGAAGCCACGATGGACGAGAACCTGCGCCGCATCGAGGAGTCCGACCACTCGCGCTTCCCGGTGGTGCGTGGCGGCATGCACGACATCATCGGCGTGGTCAGCGCGCGCCAGTTGCTGGCGCGCCGGCTGCGCGGCGAGGAAGCCGACCTGCAGTCGGCGGTGCAGCCCGCGGTATTCGTTCCGGAAAGCGTGACCGGCATGGAGCTGCTGGAAAACTTCCGCGCCTCGGGCGGGCAGATTGCCTTTGTCATCGACGAATACGGCGAGGTGATGGGCCTGGTGACGCTGCAGGACCTGATCGAGGCCATCACCGGCGAATTCAAGGCCGAGGCCGCCGGCGAGCAATGGGCGGTCCAGCGCGACGACGGCTCGTGGCTGCTCGATGGCCTGATCCCGATCCCCGAACTGAAAGACCGCATCGGCCTGCGCCAGGTGCCCGAGGAAGAAAAGGAGCGCTACCACACGCTGTCCGGCATGCTGCTGTTGCTGCTGGGACGCCTGCCCCAGATTGCCGACACGGTGCAATGGGGCGACTGGCGCTTCGAGATCATCGACATGGACGGCAAGCGCATCGACAAGGTGCTGGCCGAGCGCCTGCCGCCGCAGGAAGGGCCGGAGGAAGAAACCACTGGCTGAGTACCGCAGGCCGGCATCACCGTTACGCCGTGGCGTCAATCGCATCTTCCCTGGATCGAAGGCGCCGCGTTGATCCAAATCAAATGCAGTTGCGGCCAAATCACTTTGGCGTAATCGGCAACGCCCCTCCCTCTTCCGTTCGCTTATGATCTGGCTTCGCGGCCCGCAGGCGGCCGCGGCACGCATGGCTGCCCCTGGCGATGACTGCGACCGCAGCGCGCCTGCGGCCTGCCGAAGAACCATTTCAGACACGGGGAGACGCGAGCGCCGCAAGCCAAGGTCCGGCGGCCCGCAAGATCATGCATGGATCCTGATGCCGACGACCTCGTCGAGAGCGCTGCCAGCAGCGGCAGCGGGGCGATGCAACCGTCCGCGCTGGTAGGCGCGCTGACCGCGCGCCGCGCCCGGGCCGGTCCGCCGGCGGCGATCCTGGCGATCCGCCTGGACCGCTTTGCCAGCGCCGGTGAAACCCTCGGGGCTGGCCGCTCCGCCAGGCTGCGCGGCATCGTGCAGGCGCGCATCGCCTGCCTGCTGCCGCCGGGCGCGTTCATGCACTGGATGGCCGCGGCCGACCTGGTGGTCATCACCGCGCTGCCCGCGGGCGTGCCGGATCCTGGCCAGGTTGCCAGCCGCGTGGCCGACGACCTGTCCCGGCCGTTTGCACTGGACGGCTTCGAGCTGCACCTGTCCTGCAGCATTGGCGTGGCCAATGACCATGCCGACATTCCGGCCGAGCGCAGCCTGCAGCAGGCATTCGACGCCATGCTGCGCGTCAACCGCCAGGGCGGCGCCGGCCTGGCGCGTGCCGACAAGCCGCTGTCCCCGCCCGCTGCCCCATTGCTGGCGGCGCTGCCCGACGCACTCCAGCGCGGCGAGCTGAGCCTGCAACTGCAACCGCGCGCCGACCTCGCCGGCGCTACCGTCAGTGGCTACACGGTGCGGCTGCGCTGGCAGCATCCGGTACTCGGCCGCGTGGCGCCGCAGGACTTCCTGCCCGGCGTCGAAGCACTCGGACTGGTCGGCCGCATCGGCAACTGGCTGCTGGAAAGCGTGCTGCCGCTGGTCCGTGCCGCGGAGACCATCGCCCCGCTGCAATTCACCCTGCTGGCTTCGAGCGCCCAACTGCATCGGCCGCAAATGGTCGAAGCCCTGGCGCAGGCGCTCGATGCGGGCGGCATCACGCCAGAGCACTTGTGCATCGAACTGCCGGCCAGCACCGTGCCGACCGACGCCGAACTGATCGACCGCTTTGCCACGCTGCGCCGGCGCGGGCTGCAGCTGGCGCTGGGCGATTTCGACGACAGCCCGGCTTCCCGAGAGGCGCTGGCGGCGCTGCATCCGGACGCCGTCACGCTGGACGCAAGGGGCCTCGGCCATGCGCGCGAGGTCCGCTGCCGTGCCGACAGCCTGCGCGAAGCCTGCCGCGCGGCGCGGCGCGCCGGCGCCTCGGTCTGCGCCAAGGGCATCGAAACCCGCCAGCAGCTGGAAGCGGTGCGCGCCTGGGGCTGCCACAGCGTGCAGGGCTACCTGCTGGCGCAGCCGTTTCCGGCCGTCTGGCTGCTGCAGACCCATGCGGCGATCCAGCAACGCGCCAGGGCCTTGCTGGCGCCGCCGGCCTGCCCGCCAGCCTGACCGCCAACTGCGAACCGCGCGGTTGCACGATTTACAAATTGCGACATACCAGCTATCAAAGCCGCGCCCAGCAGCGGTAAAATCTGCGTCAATCCCAAACTCGGAGAATCGCTCGATTCTCGACCCTATCGAAAGGAGCCCGGCGTGAAGAAAGGTTGGATCTGGTGCGTTTTGTTTGCCACTCTGTTGGCCGGTTGCAACACGATGGCGGGGCTCGGCCAGGACATTCAGCGCGGCGGCCAGAAGCTGGAAAGCTCGGCAGACCGCCACAAGTAAGCCGGCCCGGCTGCATCGACAGCAAAACGGCACGCCCGATGGCGTGCCGTTTTGCTTTGCAGCTTTGCTTTGCTGCGCGCCGGCTCAGGGCTTGCCGCGCAGGGCCCTGGCCTGTTCGGCCAGCGCGCGGATGCGGCCCCAGTCGCCACCGGCGACGGCATCCTTGGGCACCACCCAGGAGCCGCCCACGCACACCACATTGGGCAGTGCCAGGTACGACGGCGCCAGCGCGGCATCGATGCCGCCGGTCGGGCAGAAGCGCAGCTGCGGCAGCGGCCCGCCCAGCGACTTCAGCATCGGTACCCCGCCCGCGGCCTGCGCCGGGAAGAACTTCAGGAAGGTGAAACCGGCTTCCAGCGCCGCCATGGCTTCGCTGGCGGTGGCAACGCCCGGCAGCAGCGAAATCCCCGCGCCTCGCGCGCCCGCGGCCAGCGTCGGCGTCAGGCCGGGCGAGACCGCAAACTGGGCGCCCGCGTCGCGCACCGCGTGCAGTTGCTCCACGTTCAGCACCGTGCCGGCGCCGACGCAGGCTTGCGGCAGCGCCGCGGCGACGGCACGGATCGCTTCCAGCGCCACCGGGGTGCGCAGCGTGATCTCCAGCAGCGGCAAGCCACCGGTCACCAGCGCCTCGCTGACATGCAGGGCCTCGTCGACCGAGTGGAATTCCAGCACCGGGATCACCGGCACATCGGCAAGGCGTTGAAGCAGCGGGGAAGTCTGGTTTGGCATGGCGATCTCGCGGTATGGGGGTTCAGGAAAACATCAGGGTCGGGCAGCGGCTCAGGCGATCACCGATACCGACTGCGCCAGCCGCGCCAGCACGGTCTGCGCATCGGGAATCGGCGCCACCGCGCCATAGCCGGTGGTCGACAGCGCTGCCGCCACGTTGGCATAGCGCGCGGCCTCGAACGGGTCGGCGCCCGCGGCCAGCCGCGCGACGAAGCTGCCACCGAAGCAGTCGCCCGCGCCCGTGGCGTCGACCGGCTTGACCGGATAGGCCGGCACCAGGCTGCGGGACTCGGGCGTGGCGATGTACGAGCCCTCCTCCCCCAGCTTCAGCGCGACCAGGCCGATGCCGCAGCCGAGCAGATAGTCGGCGATGGCGTCGCGGTCGTCCAGCCCCGTCAGCACGGTGATGTCGTCCCAGCTGGGCAGACATACGTCGGTCATCCGGAACGCTTCGCGCATGATGCCGCGCGCGCGCGCCAGCGACCACAGGCGCAGCCGCAGGTTGGTGTCGAGCGTGACCTTGGTGCCGGCCTTGCGCGCATGCTCCATCGCATCCAGGCCGGCATCGCACGCGCTGGTGCTGATGGCCAGGCTGATGCCCGACAGATGCAGGTAGCGCGCCGCGGCGATGGCGCCGAGCGGCAGCTGTTCATGCTGGTAGCGACTCGCGGCCGAGCCTTCGCGCAGGTAGTCGAAGCGATGGCCATGGCTGTCGTGCGAGACAAAGTAGACGCCGGTGGGAGCACTCGCGTCGACGTGCACATGCCGCGTGTCGACCCGCTCCTGCGTCCACAGTGCGCGCAGGCGTTCGCCGAAGGTATCGGCTCCGACCGCGCAGATATAGCCGGTGCTCGCGCCCTGGCGCGCAGCGGCAATGCAGAAGTTGGAGGTGTCGCCGCCAAAGCCCTGCAGGTAGCGCGACGGATCGTCCGGCTGCTGGTTGAATTCAACCAGCGGCTCGCCATAGGCCAGGATATCGATGCTCATGGGGCCGTTTGCCTCAGAAGAAGGTTTGCACGATGTCGATCACGCGCAGGTCGCGATCCAGCACCGGGATATGGCGCCACTTGTCGAAGGTCAGACACGGGTGCGAGATATCGAAGGCGATCATGTCGCCGACCTGGATGTCGTCGCCCGGCCGGATCTGCAGGTAGGCATGCTGGTCCATCATGCCGGTGACCTCCCAATGCGCGGGCACGTCCACCGGCGTCTCTTCACCGGGACGGTAGCGGCGCGCCGGGATCGGCATGCCGGCGTCGAAGGCGGCATCGCGCTTGCCCATGCCGATGATGACGCGGTCGGGTTCCGGAATCGACTGGACATAGGCCCACAGCTGCAGCGCCGGCAGCAAACCCTCGCGCATTTTCTGCGCGACCGGGTTGCTCGCCAGGATGCGCTGCTGGGCCGCGCGGTAGATGCCCACATCGTGCGTCAGGTAGCAGCCGGGACGCAGCACGATGTCGATCGGCGCGCCGATGTCGGTGCGCGCGAATTCCTCGGCCACCACGTCGTACCAGGCCGAGCCCGCGCCCGACATCACCACCGGGCTGCGGCCGAAGCGGCCTTGCGCGGCCAGTTGCTTCGTTACCGCCACGGTGCGCTGCAGGAACTTGCGGATATCGGCCTCTTCCTTCAGCACGCCCTCGTAGATTTCCACGCCGGCCAGCGACAGCGCGTCGGGCCAGCGCGCCAGCGCGTCGAGCACGGCCTGCTGCTGGGCATCGTCGCGCACGCCGGTGCGCCCGCCTTCGACGCCCAGCTCGAGCAGCACCTGCAGCGTCTGTCCACGCTGCTGGAAGAACCTGCCGAGCTGATCGACCAGTTCGGCCGAATCCACCAGCGCGAAGAATTCAAAGTCGGAATCGCGCAGCAGGTCCGCGATGATTTCCATATTGCGGCGGCCGACCAGCTGGTTGGCCATGAGCACCCGCTTGACGCCATGCGCATGCGCCGCCGCGGTCTGGTGCGCGGTGGCCAGGGTGATGCCCCAGGCGCCGGCGTCGAGCTGCCGGGCAAACAGCTTGGGCGCCATGGTGGTCTTGCCATGCGGCGCCAGCTGCACGCCGTATTCGTTCATGAAGCGTCGCATCCACTCCAGGTTGTGCGCCAGCCGGTCTTCATACAGCACCGCGGCAGGCAGGCTCAGTTCTTCCTGCAACAGGTTCCAGCCGGTCTGGCCGGCCGCATCCGGAGCAAGCGGAGCCTCCATCCGGCCCAGCGCCTTGTTGAGCGGATCGATCACACCAGCCTGATACTTTATTTCACGCATGCCTGTCATCACCCTGAAAAAATCTGATTGACGTAATGATAGCCCTGAAAATAAGATATTTCATCCTTGTTATAAAGTAACACACAGCGCTGCGGCGGCAGCCGCGCGGTACCAGGAAAGGTTCTCACCCTCAGGCGCCAGTCACTGTTATAGCCCCTGCCCGCGCCGACTGCAGATTTCGTCACATCACGATTCGAACCCGCTTCGCCACCTCGCCCCCATCACCCACCATGACCGCGCCCTTCGACATCCTGACCCGCATCGCCGAGCGCGGTCCCGCGCTGCGCCTGGCCGAGCAGAAGGTGGCGCAGGTGGTGCTGGAAGACCTGGCCGGCGCGGCGGCGGCGAGCATCAATGAACTGGCCCGCCAGGCCGGCGTCAGCGAGGCCAGCGTGACGCGCTTTGCCAAGGCCATCGGCTGCCGCGACGTGCGCGACCTGAAGCTGCGCCTGGCCCAGGCCGCGGCGGTGGGCGCGCGCTTCCTGCAGCCCGGCAACGTTCCCGCCGCTGAAGCCGCGCCTGCCACGCTTGCCGACAACATCCACGCCGACATCCTCACCGCGCTGGAAGCCAACCGCGGGCTGCTGGATACCCAGCGCATCGAGCAGGCCGCGCGCCTGTTGCTGGGCGCACGCATGGTCTACGCTTTTGGCATGGGCGGCGGCTCGTCGTTCATGGCCGATGAAGCGCGCCACCGCCTGGCGCGCCTGGGCCTGCCGGTGGCCAGCTACCAGGACGCCCTGCTGCAGAAGATGGTGGCGGCCACGCTTGGCCGCGACGACGTGGTGCTGGCCTTCTCGGCCAGCGGCCGCGTGCCGGAGATGCTGGCCAGCTGCGATATCGCGCGCGAGTACGGCGCCCGCCTGGTGGCCGTGACCGCGCTGGGATCGCCGCTGGCCGCGCGCGCCGACGTGCTGCTGCCGGTGCGCACGCTGGAGACGGATTTCATTTTCAAGCCATCGGCCTCGCGCTACGCCATGCTGATGGTGCTGGACGTGCTGGCCACGCAGTGCGCACTGTTGCAGCCGGACCAGAGCAAGGAGCGCCTGCGCCGGCTCAAGTACGTGCTCGACAGCCACCGCGGCGACAGCGGCCCTGGCAAGGGCCCCGACAGCCGCCAGCCGCTGGGAGACTGACCATGCCACACTTGTTCGATACCCTGATCCGCTGCGTCACGCTGATCGACGGCTCCGGCGCGGCCCCGCGCCTGGCCGACGTGGCCTTGCGCGATGGCCGCATCGCCCGCATCGATGCCCCCGGCGCAATCGATCCCGATGCGGCCGCGCACGTGGTCGAGGGCGATGGCCTGGTGCTCGCGCCCGGCTTTATCGACGTCCACACGCACGACGACACCAACGTGGTGCGCCAGCCGGAGATGACGCCCAAGCTATCGCAGGGCGTGACCACGGTGGTGGTCGGCAACTGCGGCATCAGCGCCGCGCCGGTCATGCTGGCGGGCGATCCGCCCGACCCGATGAACCTGCTCGGCCATGCCGACGCCTTCCGCTACCCGGATTTCAAGGCCTATGTCGATGCGGTCGAGGCCGCGCAGCCCGCGGTCAACGTTGCCGCGCTGGTAGGCCATACCGCGCTGCGCAGCAACCATATGGACCGCTTCGACCGCGCCGCCACGCCGCACGAAATCGAGGCAATGCGCGCGCAGCTCGAAGAAGCGCTGCAGCACGGCGCGCTGGGCCTGTCGACAGGCCTGGCCTATGCCAACGCCTTCAGCGCGCCGACCGAGGAAGTGCTGGCGCTGGCCGAGCCGCTGGCCAAGGCCGGCGCGCTCTACGCCACCCACCTGCGCAGCGAGTTCGCCGAGATCCTCGACGCCATGGACGAGGCCTTCCGCATCGGCCGCCATGCGCGCGTACCGGTGGTGATCTCGCACCTGAAGTGCGCCGGCGTGGCCAACTGGGGCCGCAGCACCGAGGTGCTGGACGCGCTCGACGGCGCGCAGCGCTGGCAGCCGGTCGGCTGCGACTGCTACCCCTACACCGCCAGCTCGTCCACGCTGGACCTGAAGCAGGTCACCGGCGACTTCGACATCATGGTGACCTGGTCCGAAGGCGCGCCCGAGATGGGCGGCCGCCTGCTCGCCGACATCGCCGCCGAATGGCAGGTCGACCTGCACGAAGCGGCGCGCCGGCTGATGCCCGCCGGCGCGGTCTACCACTGCATGGAAGACGCCGACGTCGACCGCATCCTGAGCCACCCGGCCACGGTGGTCGGCTCGGACGGCCTGCCCAACGACCCGCTGCCGCACCCGCGCCTGTGGGGCGCGTTCCCGCGCGTGCTGGGCCACTACGCGCGCGACCGCGAGCTGTTTCCGCTGACCGTGGCCGTCAACAAGATGACCGGCATGTCGGCCGAGCGCTTCGGCCTGCACCAGCGCGGCTTCGTGCGCGAAGGCTACTGGGCCGACCTGGTGCTGTTCGACGCCGCCACCATCCGCGACGCCGCCAGCTTTACCGGTCCGATGCAGCCGGCCGAGGGCATTGCCTCGGTCTGGGTCAACGGCGAGCTGTCATGGCAGCAGCGCCAGAGCACCGGCGTGCGCGCCGGCCGGTTCCTGCCCCGCGGTGCGGACTGACCCGCACGCACCGCCGCTTCCCTACCCTATCCAACTCATTCCAGGAGTACCCATGGACATCAAACGATTCGGCGTCGAAGGCGGCACCGGTACCGGTGGCCAGCACATGCCCTTTGCCCGCGCGGTCGCGGCCGATGGCTGGCTCTACGTCTCCGGCCAGGTGCCGATGGTCAACGGCGAGGTCATCGACGGCGGCATCGTGCCCCAGACCCACCAGGCCATCAAGAACGTGCTGGCGATCCTGGCCGAGGCCGGCTACGGCCCCGAGCATGTCGTGCGCTGCGGCGTATGGCTGGACGACACCCGCGACTTCGCCTCGTTCAACAAGATCTTCAAGGAATACTTCGGCGCCAACCCGCCCGCGCGCGCCTGCGTGCAGTCGAGCATGGTGGTCGATTGCAAGGTCGAGGTCGACTGCATCGCCTACAAGAAGCCGGCAGCCTGAGCCGGCTGCCCGCCTGATTCACTGCTTCCGCACTGTTTGCTCCCCTCTCCCGCGCGCGGGCGAGGGGCCGGGGGAGAGAGCCGGCGTCACCACAAAGTGAGCCGCCAAGGTGCTTGCCACGCATGCTCTCTTCCCCACCGCCTCTCCCGCAAACGGGAGAGAAAACAAGAAAGCCAAACCTCTGCTGCCGCCACAAGCGGCTCTTTTTCCACGCAAGGAGACAATATGGGTCCCGTCACCGGAACCACGCTCTTGGTGTATGCGCTGATCGCAGTGATTGCACTGGTGGTGCTGATCGCGCGCTACAAGCTCAACCCGTTCATTACCCTGGTGGTCGTTTCGGTGCTGCTCGGCTTTGCCGTGGGCATGCCGATGAGCGAGATCGTCAAGTCCTTTGAAGCCGGTGTCGGCGGCACCCTGGGGCATATCGCGCTGGTGGTGGGCCTGGGCACCATGCTGGGCAAGATGATGGCCGAGTCCGGCGGCGCCGAGCGCATCGCCAACACGCTGATCGATTTCTTCGGCGCGAAGAACGTGCATTGGGCCATGGCCACCATCGCCTTCATCGTCGGCCTGCCAGTGTTCTTCGAAGTGGGTTTCGTGCTGCTGGTGCCGATCGCCTTCAACGTCGCCAAGCGCACCGGCACGTCGATGGTGCTGGTCGGCATTCCGATGGTGGCCGGCCTGTCGGTCGTGCACGGCCTGATCCCGCCGCACCCGGCCGCGCTGCTGGCGGTGACCGCATACGGCGCAGATATCGGCAAGACCATCATGTACGCGCTGATCGTGGGCATTCCCACCGCCGCGCTGGCAGGCCCGCTGTTCGCCCGGCTGATGGACCGCTACGTCAAGCTGCCAGAATACAACCCGCTGGCCGAGCAGTTCACCGAAGAGGATGAGCGCGTCAAGGAATCGCACGAGCTGCCAGGCTTTGGCATCACGGTGTTCACCATCCTGCTGCCGGTGGTGCTGATGCTGATCGGCAGCTGGGCCGACCTGTTCACCACGCCCAAGACCTTCGCCAACGACTTCCTGAAGCTGATCGGCAACTCGGTGATGGCGCTGCTGATCGCCGCGCTGGTGAGCTTCTACACTTTCGGCAAGGCGCGCGGCTTCAATCGCGAGACCATCCTCAAGTTCACCAACGAGTGCGTGGCGCCCACCGCCATCATCACGCTGGTGGTCGGTGCCGGCGGCGGCTTCGGCCGCATCTTGCGCGACTCGGGCATCTCCACCGCCATCGTCGACGTCGCCACCGGCGCCAATGTCTCGGTGCTGGTGCTGGGCTGGCTGGTCGCGGTGATGATCCGCATCGCCACGGGCTCGGCAACGGTTGCCATGACCACCGCCGCCGGCATCGTCGCGCCGATTGCCGCCAGCGTGCCCGGCACCCGCCCGGAACTGCTGGTGCTGACCACCGGCGCCGGCTCGCTGATCCTGTCGCACGTGAACGACGGCGGCTTCTGGCTGGTCAAGGAGTACTTCAACATGACCGTGGCCCAGACCTTCAAGACCTGGTCGGTCTGCGAAACCATCATCTCGGTGGTGGCGCTGCTGCTGACGCTGGGCCTGGCCACGCTGATCTGACGGCGGACCGGGGCCGACCGCGGGCCGACGGGGCCGCGCCGCGGCGGCTCCGGCGCCATGCCTGCCATGGCCGGCCCGGAATGCGACATCTCTCATCGACGCCCTGCCATCGGCAGCCAATACTGCTGCGTGTCGGCGGCGCTCGGCTTCGCAAGCGATTGCGGCCTTGCCCTGATTCCGTTTTTGATGCATATTGACATCAAAACTGATTCAAGGAGCCAGCGATGCGCACGACAGTCACGATCGATGACGCCCTGTATGAACAAGCACTGGAGATGGCGGACCCTGGTATGGACAAAGCAGACCTGTTTCGCGAGGCAATCAAGACTTTCGTTCGGGTGCAGGCTGCCAAGCGCCTTGCGGCCCTGGGCGGCGCAGCGCCCGACATGCAAGACGTACCGCGCCGCAATCCCGAACCCGACGCCAAATGAACGTGCTCGTCGACACTTCGGTGTGGGTGGGCCATTTCCGGCAGCGCAACGACGCCCTGATCCGCCTGATGGAAGCGGACCAGGTGCTGACCCATCCCCTGGTCGTGGCCGAACTGGCCTGCGGCACGCCACCGGCGCCCCGGGCACAGACGCTCGGCGACATCGGGCTGCTGCAGGCTGCCAGGCAGGCAACGCTGGCCGAAGTCATCGCACTGGTTGAGCGCGAGCAACTGTATGGGCTGGGCTGCGGCCTGGTGGATGTCACCTTGCTGGCTTCGACCCTGATCACCCCCGGTGCCCGCCTGTGGACGATGGACCAGCGCCTGAGCGCCTTGTCCGTCCGGTTTGGCGTGGGATATCGTCCTCGCCTGCACTAGGGATTCCGCCGCGCACGCAACGGTTTACACGGCCGGGCTCAACGCCTAAGGTCAACCAGTCAGTGACTCGCCGGGAAACCCTCCCATGTCGATCGACCGTCGCTCATTCCTCGGCCTGGCCGCGGGACTGGCCGCCACCGGCATCGGGCCAGCGCCGCCGGCCCATGCCGCCACCGTTGCCGCGCCCCTGCGCCGCACCATTCCCGGCACCACCGAAGCCCTGCCCGTGATCGGCATGGGCACCGCCGACACCTTCAACGTCGGCACCGGCCCTGACGAACGCAAGCCGCTGGCGGAGGTCATGGGGCTGTTGCTGCAGACCGAAGGCTCGGTGGTCGACACCGCGCCCAGCTACGGCAGCGCCGAAGCCGTGACCGGCGACCTGCTGCGGGCGGCCAATGCGCGCAACCGGGTGTTCCTCGCCGCCAAGATCTCGGCACCTTCCGGCGCGCCGGCGCAGGCGCAATGGCAACGGTCACTGGCCAACCTGCACGTCGACAAGGTCGACCTGCTGCAGATACACAACCTGATCGACTGGCAGGGCAACCTGCGCTGGCTGCGCCAGCTGAAGGAACAGGGCCGCATCCGCTACCTGGGCATCACCCATTACCGCGACGACGCCCACGAGGCGCTGGAGAGAATCGTGCGCGCCGAGCGTGTGGATTTCGTCCAGATCAACTACTCCGTGGGCGAGCGCAATGCCGAGCGCACGCTGCTGCCGCTGTGCGAGGCGCGCGGCGTGGCGGTGCTGGTCAACCGGCCGTTCCAGGACGGCCGCCTGTTCCGCGTGGTCAAGGACCGCGCGCTGCCACCATGGGCCGGCGACATTGACTGCGGCTCATGGGGCCAGCTGTTCCTGAAGTTCGTCGTCAGCCATCCGGCCGTGACCGCCGCGATCCCGGCCACCTCCAAGCCGCGCAACATGGCCGACAACCTCGGCGCCGCGCTGGGCCGCATGCCCGATCCCGGCCAGCGCGAGCGCATCGCGGCGCTGCTGCGCTGAGCCGCCCCGCCGTGGACAAGCCCGCGCGCGACAAATCCACCGGTGGCCTGGCCCGACTGTGGCACGGCTTCGGCGTGCGCAGCGGCGAAGCCGGCGCCGTGGTGGCCGGCTTCCTGTTCTTCTTCTGCCTGTTCGCCAGCTACTTCATGCTGCGCCCGGTGCGCGAGACCATGGGCATCGCCGGCGGCGTGAAAAACCTGCAATGGCTGTTCACCGCCACCTTTGTCGTGATGCTGGCGGCGATCCCGCTCTACGGCGCGGTCTGCGCATGGCTGCCGCGGCGCCGCTTCGTGCCCTGGGTCTATGCCTTCTTCATTGCCAACCTGCTGGCCTTTGCGCTGGCCACGCGCGTCCTGCCCGACAACGTCTGGCTGGCGCGCATGTTCTACGTGTGGCTATCCGTGTTCAACCTGTTCGTGGTGTCGGTCGCCTGGAGCCTGATGGCCGATGTGTTCCGGCCCGAGCAAGCGCGCCGCCTGTTCGCGCTGCTGGCCGCCGGCGCCAGCGCGGGCGGCCTGGCCGGGCCGGTGCTGGGCGGCTGGCTGGTGCCTCACATCGGCCTGACCGGCCTGATGCTGCTGTCGGCCGCCCTGCTGGCCGCCACGCTGCCAGGCGTGGGCTGGCTGTTCGGCTGGCGCCGCCGTGCCGGCGCGGGCGTGGGGCCGTCGGACCAGGCTGTTGCCAGCGCGGAGCAGGATCCGGCCAATCCGATCGGCGGCGGGCTGCTGGCCGGGCTGTCGTTGCTGCTGCGCTCTCGCTATCTGCTCGGCATCGCCCTGTTCGTGATCCTGCTGGCCACCGCCAGCACCTTCCTCTACTTCGAGCAGGCCCGGCTGGTCGCCGAGGCCTTTCCCGAGCGCACCCGCCAGACCCAGGTGTTCAGCGCACTGGATGCCGCGGTGCAGGCACTGACCATCCTGGTACAGCTGTTCTTCACCGGCCGCATGGCGCGCCGCTATGGCGTCACCGTGCTGCTGACCGCGGTGCCGCTGGCCGTTGCCGCGGGCTTCGTCGTGCTGGCCCTGCTGCCCACCTTCGGCGTGCTCGCCGGCGTCATGATCCTGCGGCGCGTGGGGGAATACGCACTGCTGCGCCCGGGCCGCGAGATGCTGTTCACCGTGGTCGATGCCGAGACCAAGTACAAGGCCAAGAACGTGATCGACACCGCCGTCTACCGCGCCGGCGATGCGGTCAGCGCCTGGGTCAAGACCGCGATCGATGCACTGTCCGGCCATCCGGCGACGGTGGCATTGGCGGGCGCGTTGCTCGCGGTGGGCTGGGCGGTCCTCGGCTGGTGGCTGGGGCGGCGGCATGCCGGCCAGCTTGACCCGGCAGATGCCAGCCGTGGCCATGCGGCGCGCAATGTGCCGGCACGCTAGCCCCAACCATCAAGGGTTTTCCCGGTTGACGCTCCCCCTGCGAAGTCATACATTGGCCTCGCAGATCCAGATAGAGACCATCTGTAAGATGGTCTCTTCGCGCCTTGCGGTTGCCGCGGCCTCTTACAGAACAAGTAAAAGGAGACCGCCGTGCAATCCTCTGCCATCAAGCTTCGTGGCATCGATGACGTCATTGCCTACATCGATTCCTGCCCTGGGATACGCGGCAGGGCCGGTGTCATCTGGTGGCTCGCCCTGGGCGGGCTGTTCCTCGACGCATTTTCCAATTCCGCGCTGAGCGCAGGCCTCGGGCCGATGACGCGCGATCTCCAGCTCGCGCCCGCCAGGGTTGCGCTGCTGACGTCGTTTGCATCGTGGGTGGCCATTGCCTTCAACCCGATCGGCGGCTGGATGGCCGACCGCTGGGGCCGTGTCCGTCCGCTGATCCTGGCCAAGGTCCTGGCGGTTGCCGGTGCGCTGTTGGTGGTGTTTGCGCCCGGATTCGAGGTGATCCTGGCCGGGCGTTTCTTTGTCGGCGCGGCCTATGGCATCGACTTTGCCATCGCCATGGCCGTGCTGGCGGAATTCACGCCGGTAAAGCTCAAGAGCCGGCTGAACACATGGCAGGGCATGTGGTACACGGCCGTCTGCGCCAACCTGCTGCTGGCGCTGCTGTTCTACTCGCGGGACGTCGGCGACGCGATCTGGCGCTACTCGGTCGCCGCCACGGCGGTGTTCGGCGTGGCCATCCTGCTGCTGCAGGCCCTGTTCCTGGTCGAAAGCCCGACCTGGCTGGCGCGCAAAGAGCGGCTCGAGGCCGCCGCCACCGCCATGACGCGCATCTACGGGCGCGCCTTCGTTGCCGCGCCGCCGGCGGAGCGAATCCGCGTCCTCAACCAGGCGCGCCGCGGCCTGGCCAACGTGCTGCTGATCTTCCGCGGCACCTATCTGCCGCGCACCATGCTCGCGGCCACCGTGCAGATCGGACAGTCGATCCAGTATTTCGCGATCGGCTGGTACCTGCCGCTGATCAGCGCCGCGCTGTTCGGCAAGGACTTCGTCTACGCGACCATCGGCGCGCTGGTGTTCAACGTATGCGGCATTGTCGGCGGCTTCCTGTCGCCGCTGGTCGGCCGCACGCTGGGCCTGCGCCGCGCCTCGGCATTCGGCTTCGCGGCGGTGTTCGCCATGCTGCTGATCCTGGGGCTGTTCAACGGCAAGATGCCGATGTGGGTGGCCGTGGTGGTGCCGTCGCTGTTCATCCTGTTCCACTCTGCCGGGCCAGGCGCCAATGGCAAGAGCCTGTCGTCTTTGTCCTTCCGCAGCGAACTGCGCGCGGGCGCCAACGGCATCATCGGCGCGCTCGGCGCCATCGGCGCGGCGCTGGGCCTGCTGGTGTTCCCGCTGTTCCGCGCGCAGTACGGGCTGGAGACCACCTTCCTGATCCTGTCGGTGGTGCCGCTGCTGGCCAGCCTGGTCTGCTTTTCGATCCGCTGGGACCCGACCCGTACCACGATCCATCCCGATAACGAAGCGGATGCGCCACAGTTCAAGAGCGATATTGCCGACGCGTCGGCCCTGATGCATCCCGTCATCGAAAAGGCCCGGCCATGACCCAGCACAGCGACGTCATCCTTGCGATCGATGAAGGCACCTCGGGCACGCGGGCCGCGGTGGTGTGTGCAGACGGCCATGTGCAGTGCCTTCACTACGCCACGCTCGAGATCCACAGTCCCTGCCCTGGCGTGGTGGAGCAGGACGCCAACGCCCTGCTCGAGCGAACCCTCGCGGTTTGCCGCGCCACGCTGGCCCAGGCGGCCGGCGAAAACCTGAACGTAGTCGCCCTTGCCATCGCCACCCAGCGCGCCACCGCGGTGTTGTGGGACACCCGCACCGGGCGCGCGCTGGTACCCGCGATGGTATGGCAGGACACGCGCTATGCGGCCGAACTGAGCCGGCTTGCGCCGGCTTGGGACCCGATCCTGCGCCAGACCGTCGGCCGCCCCAGCGGCGTTCGCTCGCCATACCTGTGGGCCGCGCGGCACCTGCGCGACACACCGGCGGTGGCCGAAGCCTTCCGTGCGCGCAGGCTGGCGTTCGGCACCATCGACACCTGGCTGCTGTGGCACCTGTCGACAGCGCGCGCATGCCTGACCACGCCGACCAATGCCACTTCCTGCAACGCCTACGTGCTGACGGAGCATCGCTACCAGCTCGATTGGATCGATGCGCTCGGCTTCCCGCGCGAACTGCTGCCGGAATTGCGCCAGGATGCTGACGACTTTGGCCGCACCCGGCCCGAAGTGCTGGGGATCGACGTGCCGATCCTGGCTTGTGCGGGCGACCAGCTCGCCGGCGCCATCGGCCTGGGATGCCTCGATGCCGGGCAGGCGATGTGCCTGCACGGCACCGGCAGCTTCGTCGACCTGATCGTCGGTCCGCAGCTGCCCGCCCGCACCGGCATGTCGGACAGCACCCTGACCATGACGGCGCGCCGGCAGTCGGGCATATCGCATTTCTCGGTCGAGACCTTCGTCGCGACCACCGGCTCGGCGCTCGACTGGGTCTGCGGCAAGCTGGGCTGGTTCGACAACGCCCGGCAGATCAGCACGCTGGCCGGCACGGTGGCGTCGGCGCGCGGCGTGACCTTTATCCCGGCGCTGACCGGCCTGCGCGTGCCGCGCATGCAGCCCGAGGCGCGCGCGGCGCTGAGCGGCATCTCGATGGCAACGACGCGCGCCGAGATGGCGTTTGCCATCCTGGAAGGCATTGCGCAGTCCGTGGCCTCATGCATCGACGCCAACCAGGACATTGCCGGCGTGCCGGTGTCGGCGCTGGTGGTTGGTGGCGGCTTGTCCGGCAGCGATGCGCTGCTGCAGATGCAGGCCGACCTCAGCGGCATTCCCGTCCAGCGCATGAAAGAGACTGACCGCGCCAGCCTGCGCGGCATCGCCTATCTTGCCGGCGCTTCGGGCCTGTTGTGGGACTCGATGCAGCAGGCGCGCGCGACCACCACGCCCGAGGCGGTATTCGAGCCGGCAATCAGCGCCGCTCAGCGTGCCCAGCGGCGCGCGCACTGGCAGGCGCGCGTGGCCTCCGAACTCGACCATGCCGATGCGCTCGCGGCCAAGCCGGCCGGGATGCGCACCCAGACCCATTAACCAGGAGCAACCACAGACATGGTGATTTTTCCCTCCCGCAGCGCAAACCGCGAGCGTGCCGCCATGACCGGCACGGAGCCGTTGCGGCTGGTACGCGCAGACCTGCTCGACCGCCTGGGCACGGACGCGTTCGACATCCTCGTGGTCGGGGGCGGTGTCACCGGCGCCTACGCCGCGCTCGATGCCAGCCTGCGCGGCTATCGCGTGGCGCTGGTCGAAAAAAGCGACTTCGCCGCGGGGACCTCGTCCAAGTCGTCGAAGATGGTGCACGGCGGCCTGCGCTATATCGAACAGGGCAACCTTGGCCTGGTGCGTCATTCGCTGCTCGAGCGCCAGCGCCTGCGCCGCAACGCGCGCCACCTGGTGCAACGGCTGCCGTTCCTGTTTCCGGTGCTCGAGCGCAACGGCGTCTTCGACAAGCGCCTGGCCAAGGCCTTCGAGAGCCTGCTGTGGACCTACGACCTGGCCGGCGGATGGCGCGAGGGCATCCTGCACCAGAAGCTGACCAAGGCAGAGGTGCTGTCCCACTGCCCGACCTTCAACGAGGAACACCTGACCGGCGGCTACCTGTACTTCGACGCGCGCGTCGACGATGCCCGCCTGACGCTGAACCTGGCGCGTACCGCGGCGTTCCACGGCGCGGCGGTGCTCAACCATGCCACCGCCACCGCGATCACCCGCGACGGGCATGGCAAGGTGGATGGCGCCATCGTCCATGCCGGCGAGCGCGAGATCCGCGTGCGCGCGGGCGCGGTCATCATGGCCACCGGAGTCTGGCTGCGCGACTGGACCGGCCGCAATCCGGGCGAAGCCAGGACGCTGCATATACGCCCGGCCAAGGGCGTCCACATTGCCATCCCCTGGCTGAAGATCCGCAACGACTGCACCGTGACGATCCCGGTGCCGGGCCGCAACCGCCGCGCCACCATCACACGCTGGGGCAACGTGTCCTACCTCGGCACCACCGACGAAGACTATGACGGCGACCTCGACAACGTGCTGTGCACGCGCCAGGAACTGGATTTCCTGCTCGAAGGCGCGCGCTCCGCGCTCAAGGTGGACCTGTTGCCGCAGGACGTGGTGGGCAGTATCGCGGGTTGCCGCCCGCTGGTGGCTCCGCCCGGCGGCAAGACCCTGGAAATCCGGCGCGACCATGAAATCCATACCGCGCATGACGGGCTCGTGACCATCGTCGGCGGCAAGCTCACCACCTCGCGCCACATGGCCGAGCAAACCATCGACGCGGCGCAGAAGGTCATCGGCAAGCGCGGCAAGTGCCGGACCCGCTCGGCCTATCTGCTCGGCGCGGCCGGCTATGACGCGCAAGCCATCGTCGCGTCCGGCGGCATGGCCGCGCACCTGGGCGAGCGCTATGGCACCGAAGCCCGCTTCGTCAGCGACATCCTGCAGGCCGATCCCGCCCTCGCCAGGCCGATCGTCGAGGGCCTGCCCTATACCGAAGCCGAGATCGTCTATGCCGCGCGCCACGAGCTGGCCGGCACGGTCGACGACGTCCTGTCACGACGCATCCGCGCGCGCCTGATGGCACGCGATGCCTCCGCCCGCGCCGCGGCTCGGGTGGGCCAGATCCTTCAGGCCGAACTCGGCCTGTCCGATGCCGCCGTGGCGCAGCAGGTCAGCGCATACCTCGCCGCCGTCGCGCACGAAAAATCCGTCCTCATGGGAGACTCAGCATGATCAGCAAGGAAGCCATCAAACGCGGCTACAACCGCGGCCAATACGTCATCGGCGCCCATACGCCGCCCGGGTACGCGGCGACTATCCGCGACACCCCGGATGCGCCCGGCCTGCAGCGCGATGCGGTCGCGCTTAGCGCCGCAGATCTCGCGGCCCTGCGCGAGGTTGCCGACGAAGTGCTGACCGCAACCGCCGACGTGGTGGCATGGACCCGTGACTGGTGGGCCGGCTCCATGATCACCGAGACCGCCGGCAAGCCCGCCACGCCGCGCGCTGTCATCGTGCGCGTCTCCAGCGTCGAACAGGTGCAGGCGGTCATGCGCATCGCCAGCGCGGGCGCCATTCCGGTCACCGTGTCGGCCGGACGCAGCAACGTGACCGGAGCGGCCCTGCCCGTGCGCGGCGGCATCGTGCTCGACGTGTGCGCGCTCAACCGCCTGATCGGGATCGACAAGGCAAGCCAGATCGTCGAGGTCGAAGCCGGCATGTTCGGCGACATCTTCGAGCAGACCGTGCAGCGCGAATTCGGCATGACCATGGGCCACTGGCCGTCTTCGTACGCGATCAGCACGGTTGGCGGATGGGTCGCCTGCCGCGGCGCCGGGCAGCTGTCCACGCGCTACGGCAAGATCGAAGACATGGTGTTCGGCATGGACGTGGTGCTGGCCGACGGCAGCCTGGTGACCGTGGGCGGCTATTCGCGCGCGGCCGTGGGCCCGGACCTGCAGCAGCTGTTCATCGGCTCCGAGGGCATGCTGGGCGTGATCGTGCGCGTGCGCCTGAAGCTGCATCGCCTGCCGGACTACGGGCGTGCCATCGCCTATGGCTTCAGCAGTTTCGCGATCGGCCTGGACGCCTGCCGCGAGATCATGCAGCGCGGCGCCAACCCGGCCGCGCTGCGCCTCTATGACGCGCTCGAAAGCGGGGTCCAGTTCGGCCTGCCCGACACCAATGTGCTGCTGGTCGCCGACGAAGGCGCGCGCGAGATGGTCGATGCCGTGATGACCATCAGCGAGCGTGTGTGCCGGGAACTCGGCGAGGAACTCGACAGCGCCGCCATCTTCGAGCGCTGGCTCGACACGCGCTACCTGACCGGCAAGAGCGCCGAGGGCTTCAAGCGCAGCCCCGGCTTTGTCGCCGACACGCTGGAAATGTGCGGACCCTGGCGCGACCTCGCCGCGATCTACGCCGACGTGGTCAAGGCAATCAATGCCGTGCCGGGCACACTGGCCGGCTCCGCGCACCAGTCGCATGCCTACATCGACGGTGCCTGCCTGTACTTCTCCTTGCGCGGCGAGGTGGCGGTGGAAGACCGCCAGAAATGGTACCGCCAGGCGTGGGATGCGGCCAATGCGGTGCTGATCCAATACAATGCGGCACTGAGCCACCATCACGGGATCGGTCTGCTGCGCGCACCCTACATGGCGTCGTCGCTGGACACGGCGCTCCCGCTGCTGGCGGCGGTCAAGCAGGCACTTGACCCGCAGCATCTCCTGAACCCCGGCAAGCTGGGTCTCGGCGACCGGCTCGCCAATGAAGCGAAGTAATCCGCATGGACAGGTCCCTCGGTGCGCGCCTGACGCGGCATCCCGTCATCGGCACGCTCTACGGTGTCGACCAGATCGACGCCATCCTCGCTAGCGTCGCCGAAGTCTGCATCGTCGCCAACGTTGAATTGCGCAAGCTGCAGCGCGTGATCGCGACGCTGGCCGACGCCGGCAAGTATGTCATCGTCAATATCGACAGCTGCGAGGGCCTGTCGCAGGACAAGGGCGGCGTCGACTACCTGGCCGACATCGGGGTGACCAGCCTGGTCTCGACACGCGTGGCCACCATCCAGCGCGCCAATCGCGCCGGCATGGTGACGATGCAGAAGGTCTTCGTCACCGACCGTTCCACCTGGCCGCGCAGCGTCAAGGCGCTCGAGCAGAGCGACCCGAACCTGGTGCAGCTGATGCCGGCGCCGATGCTGTCGCACCTGCCGGAAGCGGATCGCAAGGCGCTGCCACCGATCGTGACCTCGGGCTTTGTCTGCAACCGTGCCGATATCCGCGAGGCGCTGGCACATGGCGCCGTCGCAGTGTCGACCAGCGACCGCAAGCTGTGGAGCCTGGACGCGAAGGCGCTCCAGCCGTGAAACCGTCGCCGGGCATCGCCCGGCGGGTTTCGCTGACCGCTGATCGGCCAAAGCTGGCCTGCCACCGCAGGAAGATCGTATAGTCATGTCCTCGGACCGGGCTTGCCGGCTCGCGCGGCGTTCGCCGCCGCGCCACCCCGCAAGCCGCCCCAAATTCGTGATTCCGGAGGACCCCCAATGAAAACCAAAGCCGCCATCGCCTGGAAAGCCGGCGCCCCGCTGACCATCGAAGACGTCGACCTCGACGGCCCGCGCGCCGGCGAAGTGCTGGTGGAGGTGAAGGCCACCGGCATCTGCCACACCGACTACTACACGCTGTCCGGCGCCGACCCGGAAGGCATCTTCCCGGCGATCCTGGGCCATGAGGGCGCGGGCATCGTCACCGACGTCGGCA
>NZ_JALHRX010000017.1 GCF_023952475.1 Cupriavidus sp. WGlv3 | reverse complement strand
GCGAACTCTTCATCGCCGCACATGCCATAGACCTCGGAGGTCGACGGGAACACCAGGTGCTTGCCGTACTTGACCGCGGCGCGCACGATCGGCAGGTTGGCCTCGAAGTCCAGTTCGAACACGCGCAGCGGCTGGCGCACGTAGGTGGCGGGCGTGGCGATGGCGACCAGCGGCAGCACCACGTCGCATTTGCGGATGTTGTACTCGATCCACTCCTTGTTGATGGTGATGTCGCCCTCGAAGAAGTGCATGCGCGGGTGGTCGACCAGGTCGCCGAGGCGGTCCGTGTTCATGTCCATGCCGTAGACCTCCCACGGCGTGGTTTCCAGGATGCGGCGCGTCAGGTGGTGGCCGATGAAGCCGTTGACGCCGAGAATCAGTACTTTCTTGACTTGCATGCGTTAAAGGGTGGAAGGGGGAGTGGCAGGGGAATCTGAAACAAGCCGGCGCGTCGCGAGCTCGCCGGCGAAGGCAAAGTTGGACACCGCGACGCGGCGCCAGTCGCGCGCGATGACATGCATCGGCACGCGCGCGCTCAGTTCGGCATACGCTTGCGGCGATAGCAGCGCGACGGCACGCGGGCCATGCTGCCAGGCATCGACGAAGGCCTCGACGGTCGGCAGCCATTTTTGCGGCTCCTGCGCGGCGCCGAAGGCCAGCTCGTCGGCCTGCGCCACCATGGTGAGCGGATGGCGCAGGTAGAACGGCAGCGTGTGGTCGAGCATGCCAACGCCGTACAGCGGCATGCCGGGTCGCAGCACGCGCTCGATCGGCGCGGCCAGGTCGATGCCGGAGGCCGAGCGGCCGATCGCTTCGTGGCCGAGCAGCGCGATGGAAAAGGCCAGCAGCATGCCGAACGCATAGCCCGCGACACTGGCCACGCGACCGTGGCGCCGAAGCAGCCACAAGGCCGCGGCGGCGCTTGCCATCACCAGCGCGAACGCCAGCGCTGCCCAGATCGCGTAGTGGCGGTACAGCGCATTGGGCGTGTTGTTGGCATCGACGGTGGCCACCACCGGGCTCGCCAGCAGGCCGATGGCGCCCAGCACCAGCATGGCGCGCACTTGCCGGGTCCAGGCACGCTCGTCCGCGTGCGCCAGCGCCACGCCGCCCAGGATGCCGAGCGCGGGGAACACCGGCACGATGTAGCCCGGCAGCTTCGAACCCGACAGGCTGAAGAACCCGAAGATGGCCAGCGCCCACAGGGCCGCCAGCAGCGCGGGCTGGAACGGCAGGTGATTGCCGGCTGTGTGCGCCACGCCGGCGCGCTGCGTAACCGCGCGCACCATGCCCGGCAGCAGGCCCAGCCATGGCAGGAAGCCACCGGCCAGCAGCGGCACGAAGTACCACGGCGCGCCGGTGCGCGCGTGCACGGTCGAGGTATAGCGCTGCCAGTGCTCATGGATAAAGAAGAAGCGCAGGAATTCGGGGTTGCGCCGTGCCACCAGCCAGTACCACGGCACCGCCACCAGCAGCATCAGCGCGATCCCGGCCGGCGCATGCAGGCGCCGCCACAGGGCCAGGTCGCGCGTCGCGGCGGTGTAGAGCACCAGCACCAGCCCCGGCAGCGCCACGCCGACCAGCCCCTTGGTCAGCACCGCCACGCCCATGGCCGCCCAGCACGCCAGCATCCAGCCGCGGCGCGCGGCCGGCGTCGCCGCCGGATGCTGCGCCAGCAGCAGGCTGGCCAGTACGCACGCCATGGCGCCGGACAGCGTCATGTCGAGCGTGTTGAAATGCGCGGCGATATTCCACATCGGCGCGCTGGCCAGCACCAGCCCGGCCATCAGCCCGGCGCGGGCGCCGAACCAGCGTGCGGCCGCCAGCATCGATACCCCCAGCCCCGCGGCGCCGGCCAGCGCCACGCATAGCCGCGCCTGCCAGTCGCCAATGCCGAACAGCGCGTACGACACCGCGGTCATCCACATGTGGAACGGCGGTTTTTCAAAGTACTTCAGGCCGTCGTAGCGGATCGTGACCCAGTCGCCGCTGCTCAGCATCTCGCGGGCGATCTCGGCATAGCGGCCTTCATCGGGCCCCAGCAGGTGGCGCACGCCCAACGTGCCGAACCACAGCAGCGCAAAGGCCAGCACCACCAGCCCCACCATCAGCGGTGCCAGCGCAGGCATGCCGGCGACGCGCGCGGCAGCCCTGGTGGCGATAAGCCCGGGCTCGGCGGCAAGGCGATCGGAACGATGGTGCATGCGAGGGCGGCTCGGCGTGGGCGGAAAAAACGTGGCGCGGCAAGGGCCGACGGACCAGCGCCAGTGGACCAGGTCATGTCCACGCCGGCGCGGCGCGCCGCGTTGTACGGACAGGGCCTGAAACGTGTGCGGAGCATAATTCGCGAACCTTAACGGCACATTAAGGCGGCGCGCGTACCGTGCCGTGATATCTCCAGGCCACTCCAGAGCATGAGACTCCTTATCGTTGAAGACGACCCGATGCTGGGTGACGGGCTGCGGCGCGGCCTGCAGCTGCTCGACTACGCGGTCGACTGGTTCCGCAACGGCACTGACGCCGATCACGCGCTCGGCCTGGCCCACTACGATGCCGTGGTGCTCGACCTGGGCCTGCCCGGCGACGACGGCATGACGCTGCTGGCGCGCTGGCGCGCGCGCGGCTGCCGCATCCCGGTGATCGTGCTGACCGCGCGCGATGCCGTCGACAGCCGCATTGGCGGGCTCGATGCGGGTGCCGACGACTACCTGGTCAAGCCGGTCGCGCTCGACGAGCTGGCGGCACGGCTGCGCGCGGTCACGCGCCGCGCGGCGGGCATGTCGGCGCCGGTGTGGCAGCACGGCGCGCTGGCCTTCCACCCGGCCGCGCGCCAGGCGTACTGGCAGGGCCAGCCGGTCGAGCTGACCAGCCGCGAGGCCATGTTGCTGGAACTGCTGCTGGCGCATCCCAACCGGCTGCTGACGCGCGAGGTGCTGCGCGACAAGCTCTATGACTGGCAGGGCGGCATCGAGAGCAACGCGCTCGAAGTCCATATCCATCACCTGCGCCGCAAGATCCATCCGAAGATCGTGCGCACCTTCCGCGGCGCCGGCTACACGCTGGGCGCGGCCGAGGATTGCGCATGACGCTGCAGCGCAGGCTGGTGCTGGCGGTGCTGGTGGCCGCGCCGGTGGTATGGCTGTTGACGCTGGGCATGACCTATGTGCGCGCCCGCCACGAGATCAACGAGCTCTATGACACCGACATGGTGCGCATGGCGCTGCAGATGCAGTCGGTGGTGCCGCTGGTCGACATCGCCGCCGGCATGTCGCGCGCGCGCGTGCCGCGGCTCGACCAGGGGGACCAGGGCGACGCCGGCCTCGGCGACCTCGCCATCGCCGCGTGGCTGCCCGACGGCAAGCCGCTGCATATCGATCCCGACGGCGACAAGCTGCCGCGCGCCGAGGGCGTCAAGGGCTTTACCGACGTCACGCTCGAGCGCCAGCGCTGGCGGCTCTATTACCTCGATGATCCCGATACCGGCTGGCGCGTGTGCGTGGGGCAGCAGCTGGGCGAGCGCAACGAGCTGATCCTGTCCTACATCGCTGCGCAGGTGCTGCCGTGGGCGGTGGGCCTGCCGCTGCTGATCGGCCTGCTGATCGGCTTCATGCGCCGTGCGATGGCGCCGGTGCGCACGCTGTCCGCGGATATCGAGGCGCGCGCCGCGGACGATCGCCGTCCGCTCAGCCTTGATGCCGTGCCCGGCGAACTGGTGCCGCTGGTGCACGCGATGAACCGGCTGCTAACGCGCGTTTCCGATTCGATCGAGCATGAGCGGCGCCTGACCGCCGATGCCGCGCACGAGATGCGCACGCCGCTGGCCGCGCTCAAGGCGCAGTGGGAGATCGCCGAGCGCTCGCCCGACCGCGACGAACGCGCGCTGGCGCGGACCAATGTCGCCGCCGGCATCGACCGCATCGGCCGGCTGGTGTCGCAGCTGCTGACTATGAGCCGGCTCGAGGACGCCGCCGGGCTGCCGTCGCGCCAGCCGGTCAACTGGGTGCCGGTGGCACAGCAGGCGCTGTCCGACTGCCTGGCGCTGGCGCAGCACAAGCAGGTCGACGTGGAACTGGGCTGGCCGCCGCAAGGCCAGTCGCCGTTGCCCGTCGCGGGCGACCCCGCGCTGCTGTCGCTGCTGCTGCGCAACCTGCTCGACAACGCCATCCGCTACAGCCCGCCGGGCGCCCTGGTGCTGGTCGAGTTCCGGGCCGACAGCATCATCGTGCGCGACCAGGGCCCCGGGGTCGCGCCGGAGCTGCTGGCGCGCCTCGGCGACCGCTTTTTCCGCGGCGCCGGGCAGCGCGAGCAGGGCCATGGCCTGGGCATTTCCATCGCGCGACGGGTGGCGCGGTTGCACGGGCTCGAGCTGGCATTTGCCAACCGCGCGGACGACGTTGGCGGTGGAGGGCGCACCGCCACAGGCCTGGCGG
Source organism: Cupriavidus sp. WGlv3 (assembly GCF_023952475.1). GTDB lineage: Bacteria > Pseudomonadota > Gammaproteobacteria > Burkholderiales > Burkholderiaceae > Cupriavidus > Cupriavidus phytorum. Next base: position 139,006 of record NZ_JALHRX010000017.1, on the reverse strand, counting down.
TGCGCATCGTCCGCGGCGGCTGAAATGACAACGCCCCGCACGGCTTCCCGTGCGGGGCGTTGCGGCCGAAGCAGGCGCGCTCAGCGCTTGAGCTTGGCGAAGGCGGCGGCCATGGCGCCGGCCGGCTCCGGCTCGCGGCGCCCACCGCCTAAGCCCTTGCCGCCGCCATTGCGCTGGCCGCCACGGTCGGCCCCGCCCGCGCGCGCCACGGCCTGTCCGGGCTCGTCGTCGAGCCGCATCGACAGGCCGATGCGGTTGCGCTTGACGTCGACCTCCATCACCTTGACCTTGACGATCTGGCCGGCCTTGACCACTTCGTGCGCGTCCTTGACGAACTTGTTCGACAGCGCCGAGATATGGACCAGGCCGTCCTGGTGCACGCCGATATCGACAAACGCGCCGAACGCGGCCACGTTGGTGACCACGCCTTCGAGCACCATGCCCGGCTGCAGGTCCTTGACGTCCTCCACGCCTTCCTGGAAGGTCGCGGTCTTGAATTCCGGGCGCGGATCGCGGCCCGGCTTTTCCAGTTCGGACAGGATGTCGCGCACGGTGGGCAGGCCGAACGCATCGTCGGTGAACTTTTCCGGCGCCAGGCCGCGCAGCGCCTCGCGGTTGCCCATCACATCGCGCAGGCCCTTCTTGACGTGGTCCAGGATGCGCTGCACCACCGGGTAGGCTTCCGGGTGCACCGACGAACGGTCGAGCGGATTGTCGCCGTCGTTGATGCGCAGGAAGCCGGCGGCCTGCTCGAAAGTCTTGTCGCCCAGGCGCGGCACCTGCTTCAACGCATTGCGGTTGGCGAAGGCGCCATTGGCGTCGCGGAACTCGACGATATTGCGCGCCAGCACCGAATTCAGGCCCGACACGCGCGCCAGCAGCGGCGCCGAGGCGGTGTTGACGTCGACGCCCACGGCGTTGACGCAGTCCTCGACCACGGCGTCGAGCGCGCGCGCCAGCTCGCGCTGGTTCACGTCATGCTGGTACTGGCCCACGCCGATCGACTTCGGATCGATCTTGACCAGCTCGGCGAGCGGATCCTGCAGCCGGCGCGCGATCGACACCGCCCCGCGCAGCGACACATCCAGGTCCGGGAATTCCTTGGCGGCCAGCTCCGACGCCGAATAGACCGAGGCGCCGGCTTCGCTGACCACGATCTTGGTCAGCTTGAGTTCGGGCATCTGCTTCATCAGGTCCTGCACCAGCTTGTCGGTCTCGCGGCTGGCGGTGCCGTTGCCGATCGAGACCAGCGCCACGCCGTGCTGCCTTGCCAGGCGCGCCAGCACGGCCAGCGAGCCGTTCCAGTCGCGGCGCGGTTCGTGCGGATAGATGGTGGCGGTCTCCAGCAGCTTGCCGGTGCTGTCCACCACGGCCACCTTGCAGCCGGTGCGGATGCCCGGGTCGACGCCCATCACCGACTTGGGACCGGCCGGAGCAGCCAGCAGCAGCTCATGCAGGTTGCGGCCGAACACCTTGATGGCCTCGCTCTCGGCGGTTTCGCGCAGCTGCGTCAGCAGCTCGGTCTCCAGGTGCGGCTGCACCTTGACGCGCCAGCACCAGCGGCACACGTCGCCCAGCCACTTGTCGGCGGGGCGGCCCAGCTGCTGGATGCCGACATGGCGCGCGATCATGCCTTCGCACGGGTGCGGCACCAGCGCGTCCTGCTCCTCGCCCAGCCCCAGCTTGACCATCAGCACGCCGGCATTGCGGCCGCGGAACAGCGCCAGCGCGCGATGCGACGGCACCGTGCGCAGGGTCTCGCTGTAGTTGTAGTAGTCGCGGAACTTCTCTTCTTCCGCGGTTTCCTTGCCTTCCATCACCGACGAGGCCACCACGCCGTGGTTCCACAGGTGCTCGCGCAGCTTGCCCAGCAGTTCGGCGGTTTCGCCGAACTGTTCGGACAGGATGTCGCGCGCGCCGTCCAGCGCGGCCTTGACGTCGGGCACGCCGCCGTCGGCGGTGGGGTTGCCGTTGACGTACTTCGCTGCTTCGGCCTGCGGGTCGAGCGTGGGATCGGCCAGCAGCGCCAGCGCCAGCGGCTCCAGCCCGCATTCGCGCGCGATCTGGGCGCGGGTGCGGCGCTTGGGCTTGTAGGGCAGGTATAGGTCTTCCAGCGCCTGCTTGGTCTGCGCGGCTTCGATCGCGGCCTGCAGCTCGGGCGTGAGCTTGCCTTGCTCCTCGATCGACGCCAGGATCGCGGCGCGGCGGTCTTCCATGTCGCGCAGGTACAGCAGGCGCTCTTCCAGGTTGCGCAGCTGCGTATCGTCGAGGTTGCCGGTCACTTCCTTGCGATAGCGGGCGATGAAGGGGACGGTCGCGCCTTCATCGAGCAGCGCCACGGCCGCGGCCACCTGGCGGGGCTGCACGGACAGTTCGGCCGCGATGAGCGCGACGATCTTTTGCGAGACGGATGCGGGCAGGTTGGACATCGTGGAACGCAGCGTGAGACGCAGTCAGTCGAAAGCGGGGCATTTTGCCACAAGCGCGCGGGCCTCCGGCGGGGCCGGCGGCGTGGCGCTTGCGGGAGGCGTTGCGCGCACGTGTGCACGGGCCTGCGGGCAGGCCGCCGACCGGCCCGGATGCTAGAATCCGGACATGATCGTCAAGTCCCGCCCGGCCGCCGCCCAGGCCACCCATCCGGCCATGCCAACCATCGCCAACGTGCCCGAATCCACCTTGTTCCGCCGCGGCGCCCTGGCTGCCGTAGCCGTGGCGGCCTGCGCCGCGCTGATGCCGCTGCGCGCGGCACAAGCGCAGGCTTCGGCGCCCGCTGCCGCGCCCGCACCTGCTGCCGCGCGGGACTTTGCCGCCGAGCGCAAGGCCATCGGCGATTCGCGCGCGTGGACCAACTACCGCTTCGCCGCCGCCGAGCGCGAGTGCTACAGCAAGTTCTTCGTCACCCGCTGCATCGACAACGCCAAGGAAATCCAGCGCGAGGAGCTGCAGGTGCTGCGCAAGCGCGAGCTCGAAGTGGGCGAGGCCGAGCGCGCCCACCGCGCCGCCGAGCGCGACCGCGAACAGGCGCTGCGCCGCGCTGAGTTCGAGGCCAGCCAGCCGCAGCGCGCCGCCAGCGAACAGTCCAGCCGCGAGGCGTTCGAGAAGAAGCAGCAGGAACAGCAGCTGCGCGACGCACAGCGCCAGGCCGGGGCCCCGCAGCGTGCCGCCAACGCGCAGGCCTACGAGCAGAAGCAGTCCGACTTCGATGCCCGCATGCGCGAGGCGCAGCAGCAGGGCGCGGAACAGGCCCGCCAGCGCGAGGAGAACGTGAAGGCATACGAAGCCAAGCAGCGCGACCTCGAACAGCGCCAGAAGGCGCTGGAAGAGCGGCGCGCCAAGGCCAGGGAGCAGCAACAGGGCCCGGCGTCGGCGCCGCGTCCGTTCGGCTTCTGAGCCCCGGCACGGTGATGGCAGCGGAGGCGTAGATGGACAGCAACCTCAATACCCTGGAACGGCGCATCATGGAGCTGCAGATCGAGCACCGCGATCTCGACTTCCTGATCGACCGGCTGGCCGGCGATGTGGTCCACGACGAATTGCAGCTGCGCCGGCTGAAGAAGCGCCGTCTCAAGCTGAAGGACGCCATCACGCTGCTGCAGCTTCAGCTCGAACCCGACGTGCCGGCCTGAGCGCCGTCGCGCCCCGGGCGCGGCGATTGCCGGCGATCGTTGCCGGTTGGCCCGCAGCCCATACAACATTCCCCACCCTTGTCCGATCTTCCCGATTCCCGCCAGTTGTCCCTGGACAGCGACCCGAGCGACCCGAGCGACCCGAGCGACCCCAACGACGCCGCGGCGCCCGCCCATGCCGCGCAGGCCGATGCCGCCGCCAGCCGCGGCGCCGAGCTTGCCACCATCTTTGCCGATACCGGCACGCTGGCCCAGGCCATTCCCGGCTACCGCCCGCGTGGGTCGCAGCACAAGATGGCCGAGGCCGTCGCCGGTGCGATCGCGCAGAACGATTCCGTCATCGTCGAGGCCGGCACCGGCACCGGCAAGACCTACGCCTACCTGGTGCCCGCGATGCTGTGGGGCGGCAAGGTGATCCTGTCGACCGGCACCAAGAACCTGCAGGACCAGCTGTTCCTGCGCGACATCCCCACCGTGCGCCACGCGCTCAACGTGCCGGTCTCGGTGGCGCTGCTCAAGGGCCGCGCCAACTACGTCTGCCACTACCACCTGGAGCGCGCGCAGGCCGGCGGGCGCCTGGCCTCGCGCCAGGATGCGGCGTGGCTGCGCGAGATCGGGCGCTTTATCAAGGAAACCTCGACCGGCGACAAGGCGGAACTGGCGTCGGTGCCGGAGAACGCCCCGGTGTGGCAAATGGTGACCTCCACGCGCGACAACTGTCTCGGTTCGGAATGCCCGTACTACAAGGACTGCTTCGTGATGCGCGCGCGCAAGGAAGCGCAGCAGGCCGACGTGGTGGTGGTCAACCACCACCTGTTCTTTGCCGACGTGGTGCTGCGCGACACCGGCATGGCCGAGCTGCTGCCCGCCGCCAACACCGTGATCTTCGACGAGGCGCACCAGCTGCCCGAGACCGCCACGCTGTTCTTCGGCGAGACCTTGTCGACCAGCCAGCTGCTGGAGATCGCGCGCGATACCGTGGCCGAGGGCCTGTCGCATGCGCGCGATGCGGTCGACTGGGTGGCGCTGGGCGCGCCGCTGGAACGCGCCGCGCGCGACCTGCGCCTGGCCTTCAGCAAGGACAACGCGCGCCTGGCGCTGGGGCAGATTGAGGCCGACCGCCGCATCGCCGAACCCTTCAACGAGACCCTCGATGCGCTCGACGCGGCGCTGTCCGACTTCGTCGAGATGCTCGAAAGCCAGGCCGAGCGCGCCGAATCGCTGCAGCAATGCCACCGCCGCGCGCTCGAGCTGGCCAACAAGCTGGCCGCCTGGCGCACCGATGCCCCGGCCGCGCCAGCACCGCAGCCAGCCGACGGCGAGGAGCAGGGGCAGGAGCAGGGCGGGGCCGCGCCATCCGCCGGCCCGGAAACCGTGCGCTGGGTTGAGGTGTTTTCGCACACCGTGCAGCTGCACCGCACGCCGCTGTCGATCGCGCCGATCTTCACGCGCCAGCGCGGCGGCCAGCCGCGCGCGTGGGTCTTCACCTCGGCGACGCTGTCGGTAAAGGGCAATTTCACCCACTACGCCGCTCAGCTGGGCCTCGACAAGGAACGCTCGCTGACGCTGCCCAGCCCGTTCGATTACGCGAAGCAGGGCCTGCTGTACGTGCCGCGCGACATGCCCGCGCCGCAGTCGCCGCAGTTCACCGATGCGGTGGTGCAGGCCGCGCTGCCGCTGATCGAGGCCGCAGGCGGGCGCACCTTCCTGCTGTGCACCACGCTGCGCGCGGTGCAGCGGGCCTCGGATCTGCTCTACGATGCCTTTGCCGAACGCGGCCTGAACCTGCCGCTGCTGGTGCAGGGCCAGGCCAGCCGCACCGAGCTGCTGGACCGCTTCCGCGAGCTGGGCAATGCGGTGCTGGTGGGCAGCCAGAGCTTCTGGGAGGGCGTGGACGTGCGTGGCGAGGCGCTGTCGCTGGTGATCATCGACAAGCTGCCGTTCGCGCCGCCCGACGATCCGGTGCTGGCCGCGCGCATGGAAGTGCTGCAAAAGAAGGGCCTGAGCCCGTTTGCCGTGCACCAGCTGCCGCATGCGGTGATCACGCTCAAGCAGGGGGCCGGGCGGCTGATCCGTTCCGAATCGGACCGCGGCGTGCTGGCGATCTTCGACACACGTCTGGTCGAGAAGCCCTACGGGCGCCAGATCTGGCAGAGCCTGCCGCCGTTCACGCGCACGCGCGAGGCGGCCACGGTGGTGCGCTTCCTGGAGTCGCTGCGTGGTTCGCCCGCCGGGCAGCAGGACGAAACCGACGCCGGGGATGAGGCCGCCGACTGATCACGACCGAGCGCGACAAAAGAAAAACGGGACGGTCATCCGACACGTCCCGTTTTTTTATCGCTGCCAGCGCAGCGGCATCAGATTACTTCCGTCAGAACACTTCCCACCAGGACTTGTCCTTGCGGCGAGCACCGTACTTGATGAAGTCGCTCTCCGGGAAGTTCTTCTCCATCACGCGCGCGGTGTCGTCGCGCAGGTCCTTCATGCCCATCGCGTCGTACGAGCGGATCATGATGTACAGCGCCTCTTCGTTGGCCGGTGCGCCGTCGTAGTCCTTCAGCGACTGCTGGGCGCGGTTGACCGCGGCAAGGTAGGCGCCGCGCCGGTAGTAGTAGCGCGCGGCGTGCACTTCATGCTGGGCCAGCGAGTTGACGATGTACTGCATGCGCAGCGTGGCGTCCGGCGTGTACTTGCTTTCCGGGTAGCGCGTGATCAGCGTATGGAAGGCATCGTAGGCGGCGCGCGCGGCCTTGGGATCGCGCTCGCTCAGGTCCTGCCCCGAGAAGCGGCCCAGCCAGCCGAGGTTGTCGTTGAAGTTGATCAGCCCCTTCAGGTAGTAGGCGTAATCGATGGTGGGGTGGTTCGGGTGCAGCTGGATGAAGCGGTCCACCGCCGCCAGCGCGGCCGCGGTCTCGCCGTCCTTGTAGTTGGCGTAGGCGGTGTCGATCTGCGCCTGCTGCGCATAGCGCCCGAACGGATAGCGACCCTCGAGCTTTTCATACAGCTTGACGGCGCGGGTGTAGTCGCCGCCATCCAGGGCATCCTTGGCTTCCGAATATAATTTGTTGGCCGACCAGCCGGCGGTCTCGTCGGGCTGGTCCGCGAGCAGGCCGCATGCCGACAGCATGACGCAGCCGCCTGCGAGCAGAACCGCTCCAATTGTCGTGCGCCAGCGCGCGCGTTTCATGCTCTGCAATTGCATGGGCAATCGTATCCCGGATGAAGAAAAATAGCGTCAAGCATTATAGCCCAAGCCCCCAGCCCAACCCGCAAGCCGGCGATGGCGTGGGAGGACTGCCGCCCGAACGGGTGCGCGCCGCCGCGGTGGTGGCCGATTTCGAGGCCAGCGTGGAAGCATTCGACGATGCCGCCGACCCGTCGGCTGCCGCGGCCGACCCGGCCGTGACCCTGTCGCTGGAGGTGGACAGCGCCTCGCATGGCGAGCGTCTCGACAAATTGCTGGCGCGTCACTTCAGCGAGTTTTCGCGCAGCCGCCTGCAGCAATGGATCGAAAGCGGCGCGGTGCGCGTCGACGGGCAGGTGCGCCGTCCGCGCGACGCGGTGCAGATGGGCAACCGGATCGAGGTGCAGCCCCAGGCCGCGCCGGAATCGTCGGCCTTTGCGCCCGAAGACGTGCCGCTCGACGTGGTCTACGAAGACGACACCCTGCTGGTGATCAACAAGCCCGCCGGGCTGGTGGTGCACCCGGCCGCCGGCAACTGGAGTGGCACTGTGCTCAATGGCCTGCTGCATCGCGACCCCGGCGCCGCGTCGCTGCCGCGCGCGGGCATCGTGCACCGGCTCGACAAGGAGACCTCGGGGCTGATGGTGGTGGCGCGCACGCTGACCGCGCAGACCGACCTGGTGCGGCAATTGCAGGCGCGCACGGTCAAGCGCACCTATATCGCGCTGGTGTGGGGCCGCACCTATGACGAGGGCACCATCGATGCTCCGATCGGCCGCGACCCGCGCGAGCGCACGCGCATGGCGATCGTGCAGACCGCCAGCGGCAAGCCGTCGCGCACGCACTTCCGCACGCTGGCCACGGTGCCGCTGGGGCGAGGCTTCGTGTCGATGGTGATGTGCAAGCTCGAGACCGGCCGCACCCACCAGATCCGCGTGCATTTCGAATCGATCGGCCATCCGCTGGTGGGCGACCCGGTCTATTTCCGCGCCACCCAGCGCGGCCAGCGTCCCGCGATCCGCGTACCGCTTCCGGTGCCCTATGAGCGCCAGGCGCTGCATGCGTACAAGCTTGGCCTGGTGCATCCTGCTACCGGCAAGCACATGTCGTGGAGCGCGCAGCCGCCCGAGGACCTGCAGGCGCTGATCGATGCGCTCGACTTCGAGAGCGCGCAGGCCGACGACGAAGACGAGGCCTGGGACGAAGTGTGGGAAGGCGGCGAGGCCCACTGGGAATATGCTGGCGATGATGACGAAGACGACGACGGTGACGGCGATGAGCGCGACGCCTGATCCCGCCTGGCTGGTGCCCGACTGGCCCGCGCCGGCGCGCGTGCGCGCGCTGTCGACCACGCGCCAGGGCGGGGTCAGCCAGGGGCCTTACGGATTGGCCGGCGGCATGCCCGGCGGCCTGAATTTGGGCACCCATGTTGGCGACGATGCGGCCCACGTGGCGCGCAACCGCGCGCGGCTGGCGGCGTGCCTGCCGTCGATGCCGCAATGGCTGGAACAGGTGCATGGCTGCGCGGTCGCGACCGTCGACCACGTGGCCGCACCGGGCAATCCCGTGCCGCAGGCCGATGCCAGCCTGGCGCTGACGCCGGGCCACGTCTGCGCCGTGATGACGGCCGACTGCCTGCCGGTGCTGCTGTGCAACGCGCAGGGAACGGTGGTAGGCGCCGCGCATGCGGGCTGGCGCGGCCTGTGCAACGGCGTGATCGAGGCCACGCTGGCGCGGATGCAGGCGGCCGCCGGCGGCGCTGCCACGCGCTGGCTGGCATGGCTGGGTCCGGCGATCGGTCCCGAGGCCTTCGAGGTCGGCGCCGAGGTGCGCGAGGCGTTCCTCGCGCAGGCACGCCCGGAAGAACAGGCCGCAGTGGCCGCGGCGTTCCGCGCCGGAGCCCCGGGCAAGTACTTTGCCGACATCTATGCGCTGGCGCGCACGCGCCTGGCCCGCGCCGGCTGCGTCGACATCCACGGCGGCGATGCCTGCACCGTTGCCGATGCCGAACGCTTCTACTCCTACCGGCGCGATGGCGTGACCGGGCGCATGGCCAGCCTGGTCTGGCTGGCCGACTGAGCGCGGCGCTGCCTTACTCGTCCGCGCGCTTCGCCGCCTCGCTGGCCGGGGCGCTTTGGTCCAGCGCCCGTTCGGCCTCGGCCTTGCGCCGGCGCCGGCCCGGTGTGCCCATGATGTAGAGCACCAGCGCCACCGGCGCGACCCCATACATCAGGAAGGTGGCGACCCCCGCCACCACGTTGTGCTCGGTGATCGCCATCATCAGCGCCACGTAGAGCCAGCCAATGGCCACGATGTACATCAGAATTTCATCCTTCTCGACTATGCTCGATGGCCTCGGCAGGTGCGTGTGCTGCATTACCGTCCGGTAGGTCGGGCAGCGCGCGGCGCCGGGGCGGATTTCTACATTGACAGCGTGCGCGTTGCAAGGCAACAATGGCCTCGAATGTCTCGGAATCGCTGACGATTCCCAGGTTTTTCCGGCAAGCATAACGCATGGCGCTGGCAACCAAGGCGCCGCGCCCGCCGGATAAAAGGGAGCCGCTATCGGAATGGATGCAAGCCCTGGCCGCAGGTTGTGCGACCCGGGTTCCAGGCCAGTTCCAGGGCAGATGTGCCGGCTGACCCTCCCGCTGGGGAAGGGCTGGAGCCGGGTCCATTCGGATAGCATCTCCCCATGCATAGTGCCGGCCAGGGCAATGCCCGGAGCCGGTTCGAATAGTGACGGCAGAGAGACAAAACTGATCATGGCGACCGGCAAAGGTGCGGCAGCTTCCACGCAGGAAGGCAAGTCCCAACCACCCAAGTTCACGCCGGGGCCATTCGATCCAGCCACCTGGCTGGAATGGTCCCGCCAGTGGCAGGGCACTGAAGGCAACGGCCACGCGGCCGCTTCCGGCATGATGGCCGGCATCCCGGGCCTCGATTCGCTGGCAGGCGTCAAGATCGCCCCTGCGCAGCTGGCCGATATCCAGCAGCGCTACATGAAGGACTTCGCCGCGCTGTGGCAGGCGCTGGCCGAGGGCAAGCCCGACGGCACCGGCCCGCTGCACGACCGCCGCTTTGCCGGCGACGCCTGGCGCAACAACGTGCCGTACCGTTACGCCGCCGCTTTCTACCTGCTCAACGCCCGCGCGCTGACCGAGCTCGCCGACGCGGTCGAGGCCGATGCCAAGACGCGCCAGCGCATCCGCTTTGCGATCTCGCAATGGGTCGATGCGATGTCGCCCGCCAACTTCCTTGCCACCAATCCGGAAGCGCAGCGCCTGCTGATCGAATCGGGCGGCGAATCGCTGCGCGCCGGCGTGCGCAACATGATGGAAGACCTGACGCGGGGCAAGATCTCGCAGACCGACGAGACCGCGTTCGAAGTGGGCCGCAATGTCGCGGTGACCGAAGGCGCGGTGGTCTACGAGAACGAATACTTCCAGCTGCTGCAGTACAAGCCGCTCACCGCCAAGGTCCATGCGCGCCCGCTGCTGATGGTGCCGCCTTGCATCAACAAGTACTACATCCTTGACCTGCAGCCCGAAAGCTCGCTGGTGCGGCATACGGTGGAGCAGGGCCATACGGTGTTTCTGGTGTCGTGGCGCAATCCCGATGCCAGCATGGCGTCGCGCACCTGGGACGACTACATCGAGCACGCCGCCATCCGCGCCATCGAAGTCGCGCGCGACATCAGCGGCGAGGACCAGATCAACGTGCTCGGCTTCTGCGTCGGCGGCACCATCATTTCCACCGCGCTCGCCGTGCTGGCCGCGCGCGGCCAGCATCCGGTGGCGAGCCTGACGCTGCTGACCACGCTGCTGGACTTTGCCGACACCGGCATCCTCGACGTGTTCGTCGACGAGGGCCACGTGAAGTTGCGCGAAGCCACGCTGGGCGGCGGTGCCGGTGCGCCGTGCGCGCTGCTGCGCGGGCTGGAACTGGCCAATACCTTCTCGTTCCTGCGCCCGAACGACCTGGTGTGGAACTACGTGGTCGACAACTACCTGAAGGGCAATACCCCGGTGCCGTTCGACCTGCTGTTCTGGAATGGCGATGCGACCAACCTGCCGGGGCCGTGGTACTGCTGGTACCTGCGCCACACCTACCTGCAGAACGAACTGAAGGTGCCCGGCAAGCTGACCGTTTGCGATGCGCCGGTGGACCTGGGCAGCATCGACGTGCCCACCTATCTCTACGGCTCGCGCGAGGACCATATCGTGCCGTGGACCGCGGCCTATGCCTCGACCGCGCTGCTGAAGAACAAGCTGCGCTTCGTGCTGGGCGCGTCCGGCCATATCGCCGGCGTGATCAATCCGCCGGCGAAGAAAAAGCGCAGCCACTGGACCAACGACGGCTTGCCGGCGTCGCCGCAGCAATGGCTGGCCGGCGCCACCGAGCATCCCGGCAGCTGGTGGCCGGACTGGTCGGCCTGGCTGGCCAGCCATGCCGGCGCCAAGCGCGCTGCGCCTGCCGAGTACGGCAACGCGCGCTACCCTGCGATCGAACCCGCGCCTGGGCGATACGTCAAAGCCAAGGCTTGATGCCCGCGTGACCACCGGCGTGCGCCCAGCGCGGGCGCCGGCGGACTGCGGGTCCCTGTTTCCATTGAGAGGACTACACCATGACTGACGTTGTCATCGTATCCGCGGCCCGTACCGCGGTTGGCAAATTTGGCGGCTCGCTGGCGAAGATCCCGGCGCCGGAACTGGGTGCCGTGGTGATCAAGGCCGCGCTCGAGCGTGCCGGCATCCAGCCGGAGCAGGTCAGCGAAGTGATCATGGGCCAGGTGCTGGCCGCCGGCTCGGGCCAGAACCCGGCGCGCCAGGCCTCGATCAAGGCCGGCCTGCCGGCGATGGTGCCGGCCATGACCATCAACAAGGTGTGCGGCTCGGGCCTGAAGGCAGTGATGATGGCCGCCAACGCCATCATGGCGGGCGATGCCGAGATCGTGGTGGCCGGCGGCCAGGAGAACATGAGCGCCGCACCGCACGTGCTGCCGGGCTCGCGCGACGGCTTCCGCATGGGCGACACCAAGCTGGTCGACACCATGATCGTCGACGGCCTGTGGGACGTGTACAACCAGTACCACATGGGCATCACCGCCGAGAACGTGGCCAAGGAATACGGCATCACGCGCGAGGCGCAGGATGAATTCGCGGTGGGCTCGCAGAACAAGGCCGAAGCCGCGCAGAAGGCCGGCAAGTTCGATGAAGAGATCGTGCCGGTGCTGATCCCGCAGCGCAAGGGCGACCCGGTGGCGTTCAAGACCGACGAGTTCGTGCGTCACGGCGCCACGCTCGACAGCATGGCCGGCCTCAAGCCTGCCTTCGACAAGGCCGGCTCCGTGACCGCGGCCAACGCCTCGGGCCTGAACGACGGCGCCGCCGCGGTGGTGGTGATGTCGGCCGCCAAGGCCAAGGAACTGGGCCTGACCCCGCTCGCCACCATCAAGAGCTACGCCAACGCCGGCGTGGATCCGAAGGTGATGGGCATGGGCCCGGTGCCGGCGTCCAAGCGCGCGCTGTCGCGCGCGGGCTGGACCCCGCAGGACCTGGACCTGATGGAAATCAACGAGGCCTTCGCCGCGCAGGCGCTGGCGGTGCACCAGCAGATGGGCTGGGATACCTCCAAGGTCAACGTCAACGGCGGCGCCATTGCCATCGGCCATCCGATCGGCGCATCGGGCTGCCGTATCCTGGTGACGCTGCTGCACGAAATGAAGCGCCAGGATGCCAAGAAGGGCCTGGCGTCGCTGTGTATCGGCGGCGGCATGGGCGTGGCGCTGGCGGTCGAGCGCAAGTAAGAAGGGGTGCGCCGGGCGCACGCATGGCGCGGCCCGGCGGCAAATAACGAAAAGCCAATCAAGGAGTGGACATGACTCAGCGCATTGCGTATGTGACCGGCGGCATGGGTGGCATCGGGACCGCCATCTGCCAGCGGCTGGCCAGGGATGGCTTTCGCGTGGTGGCCGGTTGCGGCCCCAACTCGCCGCGCCGTGAAAAGTGGCTGGAGCAGCAGAAGGCCCTCGGCTTCGACTTCGTCGCCTCCGAAGGCAACGTGGCGGACTGGGACTCGACCAAGGCGGCCTTCGACAAGGTCAAGGCCGAGGTCGGCGAAGTCGATGTGCTGATCAACAATGCCGGCATCACGCGCGACGTGGTGTTCCGCAAGATGACCCGCGCCGACTGGGATGCGGTGATCGACACCAACCTGACCTCGCTGTTCAACGTCACCAAGCAGGTGATCGACGGCATGGCCGATCGCGGCTGGGGCCGGATCGTCAACATCTCTTCGGTGAACGGGCAGAAGGGCCAGTTCGGCCAGACCAACTACTCCACCGCCAAGGCCGGCCTGCACGGCTTCACCATGGCGCTGGCGCAGGAAGTGGCGACCAAGGGCGTGACGGTGAACACGGTGTCGCCTGGCTATATCGCCACCGACATGGTCAAGGCCATCCGCCAGGACGTGCTCGACAAGATCGTCGGCACGATTCCGGTGAAGCGCCTGGGCGAGCCGGAAGAGATCGCATCGATCTGCGCCTGGCTGTCCTCCGAAGAGTCCGGCTTCTCGACCGGCGCCGACTTCTCGCTCAACGGCGGCCTGCACATGGGCTGACTTGGCACCCAGCCAGCCGCGCCGGCGGCCGCGTTTTGCGGTGCAGCCAGCGCGGCGCACAAGGCGGCGGAGCTTGTGTTTCGCCTCCTGTTTCGCGGGCCGTGATGGCCCGCGAAACATTTCCGGGCGTGCGGCATCGGCTTCGCGGCGCGCCGGTCTACCGGGTTTTCCTTAAGCCCGGTCGCTTTTCTTAGTGCTTTGTTGGGCATAGAATCAGGGCAGCGGCGCAGCCAGCACCATAGTCGTGCAACATCGCCCTCGCGGGGGCGAGACGGCGGGCCGTGGCGCGCGGCCATGCGCGAACAGCCGCAAGACGGCCGGCACGACTACAGCAGATGGCGCGGGCGGTACCGATTTGCGCACTGCACCCCATGCGGTGCAGCAGCGCGCAATCAGCGACGACACAAGGACAGAGCACCGATGGCCACGACCAAAAAAGGCGCAGAGCGACTGATCAAAAAGTATCCCAATCGCAGGCTCTACGATACCCAGACCAGCACCTACATCACCCTGGCCGACGTCAAGCAGCTGGTGATGGATTCCGAGGAGTTCAAGGTCGTCGACGCCAAGTCCGGTGACGAACTCACGCGCAGCATCCTGCTGCAGATCATCCTGGAAGAAGAGACCGGCGGCGTGCCGATGTTCTCCAGCGCGATGCTGTCGCAGATCATCCGCTTCTACGGCCATGCCATGCAGGGCATGATGGGCACCTACCTGGAAAAGAACATCCAGGCCTTCATCGACATCCAGAACAAGCTGGCCGAGAACTCCAAGGGCCTGTACTCCGGCGAGGCGTTCAGCCCGGACATGTGGTCGCAGTTCATGAACATGCAGGGCCCGATGATGCAGGGCATGATGAGCAACTACATCGAGCAGAGCAAGAACCTGTTCGTGCAGATGCAAGAGCAGATGCAGAACCAGGCCAAGAACATGTTCGGCACGTTCCCGTTCAACCAGCCGGACAAGAAGTAGCAACAAGCGCCGGCGGGCCGGGCGCCCGCCGCGCATCCGCCCCCGGGCCGGCGCTCAGCCGGCGCTCGCATGCAGGCGAATCCCCAGCGCCCGCATCACCTTCCAGATCGTCCCGAACTCCGGATTGCCTTCGCCAGACAGCGAACGGTAGAGGCTTTCGCGCGACAGGCCGGTTTCGCGGGCCAGCCGCGTCATGCCGCGGGCGCGTGCGACCACGCCGAGCGCGTAAGCAATGAAGCGATCGTCGTCGCCGGCTTCGGCCAGGCAGGCGTCCAGGTAGGCGGCGATTTGCTGCTGGCTGCGCAGTTGCTTCGGCGAATTCCACGGGCGGGTTGGTTCTTTCATTGGCACATTCTCAGGTTCTTCGCGAGGTAGCGTGCACTGTCTGTGGCAGCGTGCGCGATTGACTGCCTCCGTGGAATCACCGATTCCCGAAAAACCGCCCCATCCCAAAGCAGGTAGAATGCGCGCTTTGCCCCATCCGGGGCCTCGGTATCGCATCTTTGGGCGGCTCAGTCTGGGACTCGCCTTGTTTGCGCGGCGTCCCATGTTCCACCTTCTCCAATCTTCCTGTCCGACGCCGGTGCCCGCGGCGCGGCGCCTGCCATGAGCCGGCTGTTCCTGGCCCCGATGGAGGGGCTTGCCGACTATGTGCTGCGCGATGTGCTGACCGATACCGGCGGTTACGACGGCTGCGTGTCGGAATTCGTGCGGGTGACAGGATCGCTGCTGCCGGCGCGGGTCTATGAGCGCGACACGCCCGAGATCCAGTCCGGCGGCCATACCCGCAGCGGCACGCCGATGGTGATCCAGCTGCTCGGCAGCGATCCCGAGTGGCTGGCGCGCAATGCCGCCTATGCCGCGACCTTGTCGCCGCACGGCATAGACCTGAATTTCGGCTGTCCCGCCAAGGTGGTCAACCGGCATGGCGGCGGTGCGATGCTGCTGACCAATCCGGCGCTGCTGAACCGGATCGTCGCGTCGGTGCGCGCCGCGGTGCCGGCCAATATTCCGGTGACTGCCAAGATGCGGCTGGGCGTCTCGGATACCGCGCTGGCCATCGATTGCGCCACCGCGCTGGCCGAAGGCGGCGCGGCCTCGCTGGTGGTGCATGCCCGCACGCGCGACCACGGCTACCGGCCGCCGGCCCACTGGGACTGGATCGCGCGCATTGCGGCAGCCGTCGACATACCCGTGATAGCGAATGGCGACGTCTGGACCGTCGCGGACTGGGCGCGCTGCCGCGAAGTCAGCGGCTGCGACGACGTCATGATCGGCCGCGGCGCGGTCTCGGACCCGTTCCTGGCCCTGCGCATTCGCGGCCAGATGGCCAGCACGGCGTCCGCCGAAGAATGGCCGCTGGTGCTGGGCCTGATCGCGGCGTACCTGAACAAGCTGCATGCCCGCATCGCCTCATGCCACGAGCATGGACGCGTCAAGCTCTGGCTCAGCTACCTGAAGCGGACCTGGCCGCAGGCGGGCGAACTGCATGCGGCGATCCGGCGCATGCAGGACTCGCTGCAGATCGCCCAGGTCCTGCAAGGCCTGCAAAGCGCCAAGTGACGTCGGCCTGACTGTGGCCTGGTGCAGCATGTCGTGCGTCAGGCGCCGGCAAATTCCGGCAAACGGTTAAAATGCGCGATTGCCTGTTTCGCGCCTGGCGGCATTGTTCCCGTGACCCACAGTCCGGGCGCCGCGCCTTGCCCCACATTCGGATTCCAACGTGAAAAACCCCTCAGAAGCAACGAACCAGAAAGACCATAGTCCGCGTGTGGGATTCGTTTCCCTCGGCTGCCCCAAAGCGCTGGTCGACTCCGAGCAGATCATCACGCAGCTGCGCGCCGAAGGCTACACCATCAGCGGCACCTATGACGGCGCCGACCTGGTCGTGGTCAACACCTGCGGCTTTATCGACGAAGCGGTGCAGGAAAGCCTGGACGCGATCGGCGAAGCGCTGACCGAGAACGGCAAGGTCATCGTTACCGGCTGCCTGGGCGCGAAGAAGGACGCGGCGGGTCACGACATCGTGTCGTCGGTGCATCCCAAGGTGCTGGCCGTGACGGGCCCGCACGCGCTGGGCGAGGTGATGCAGGCGGTGCACACGCATCTGCCCAAGCCGCACGACCCGTTCACCGACCTGGTGCCGGCCGCCGGCATCAAGCTCACGCCCAAGCACTACGCCTACCTGAAGATCTCCGAGGGCTGCAACCACCGCTGCTCGTTCTGCATCATCCCGTCGATGCGCGGCGACCTGGTCTCGCGCCCGGTGGCGGAGGTCATGCTGGAGGCCGAGAACCTGTTCAAGGCCGGGGTCAAGGAGCTGCTGGTGATCTCGCAGGACACCAGCGCCTACGGCGTCGACGTGAAGTACCGCACCGGCTTCTGGAACGGCCGTCCGCTCAAGACCCGCATGACCGAGCTGGTCGCGGCGCTGGGCGAGCTGGCCGCGCAGTATGGCGCCTGGGTGCGCCTGCACTATGTGTACCCGTACCCGCACGTCGACGAGATCATCCCGCTGATGAACAACGGCCACGTGCTGCCGTATCTGGACGTGCCGCTGCAGCACGCCCACCCCGACGTGCTCAAACGCATGAAGCGCCCGGCCAACGCCGAGAAGACCATGGACCGCATCCGCGCCTGGCGCGAGATTTGTCCCGAACTGACCATCCGCAGCACCTTTATCGCCGGCTTCCCGGGCGAGACCGAGGCCGAGTTCCAGGCGCTGCTGGACTTCATTGCCGAGGCCGAACTGGACCGCGTCGGCTGCTTCGCCTATTCGCCGGTTGAGGGCGCTACGGCCAACGACCTGCCGGGCGCGCTGCCCGACGAAGTGCGCGAGGAACGCCGCGCCCGCTTCATGGAAGTGGCCGAGGCGGTGTCCGCGCGCCGGTTGCAGCGCAAGGTCGGCCAGACCCTGCGCGTGCTGGTTGACGAGGTCAACCAGGATGGCGGCATCGGCCGCTCGTCGGCGGATGCGCCGGAAATCGACGGCCTGGTCTATATCGCGCCGGCGCGGCGCACTTCGCGACGCTATCGCGCAGGGGAGTTCGTCGACGTGAAGATCACCGGCGCCGACGGCCACGACCTGTGGGGCGAGGTCTGAGCTAGTCCCGGCGGACGATGCCGGCACGGCTGCCATTAGGTAAAAGTACGACCGTTCGCTTCGGCTGCGCTGCGGCTATACTGTGCGGTGCAACATAACCTGGATGGAGACAGTCATGACGCGTGAAGTCGTAGTAGTGAGCGGTGTCCGTACCGCGATCGGAACCTTTGGCGGCAGCCTGAAGGACGTGGCGCCGGCCGAGCTGGGCGCGCTGGTGGTGCGCGAGGCGCTGGCCCGCGCGCAAGTGTCCGGCGACGACGTCGGCCATGTGGTGTTCGGCAACGTGATCCAGACCGAGCCGCGCGACATGTACCTGGGCCGCGTCGCCGCCGTCAACGGCGGCGTGTCGGTCAACGCCCCGGCGCTGACCGTCAACCGGCTGTGCGGCTCGGGCCTGCAGGCCATCGTCAGCGCCGCGCAGACCATCCTGCTGGGCGATGCCGAGGTCGCCATCGGCGGCGGCGCCGAAAGCATGAGCCGCGCCCCGTACCTGGCCCCGGCGGCACGCTGGGGCGCGCGCATGGGCGATGCCGGCCTGGTCGACATGATGCTGGGCGCGCTGCACGACCCGTTCCACCGCATCCACATGGGCGTGACCGCGGAGAATGTCGCCAAGGAATACGAGATCTCGCGCGCGCAGCAGGACGAAGCCGCGCTGGAATCGCACCGCCGCGCTTCGGCCGCGATCAAGGCCGGTTACTTCAAGGAGCAGATCGTCCCGGTGGTGAGCAAGGGCCGCAAGGGCGAGGTCACCTTCGACACCGACGAGCATGTGCGCCATGACGCCACCATGGACGACATGACCAAGCTCAAGCCGGTCTTCGTCAAGGAAAACGGCACCGTCACCGCCGGCAATGCCTCGGGCCTGAACGACGCCGCCGCCGCGGTGGTGATGATGGAGCGTGCCGAGGCCGAGCGCCGCGGCCTGAAGCCGCTGGCGCGCCTGGTGTCCTACGGCCATGCCGGCGTCGACCCCAAGACCATGGGCATCGGCCCGGTGCCGGCGACCAAGATCGCGCTCGAGCGTGCCGGCCTGCAGGTGTCGGACCTGGACGTGATCGAAGCCAACGAGGCCTTTGCCGCGCAGGCCTGTGCGGTCAGCAAGGCGCTTGGCCTGGACCCGGCCAAGGTCAACCCGAACGGCTCGGGCATCTCGCTGGGCCACCCGATCGGCGCCACCGGCGCATTGATCACGGTGAAGGCGCTGCACGAACTGAACCGCGTGCAGGGTCGCTATGCGCTGGTGACGATGTGCATCGGCGGCGGGCAGGGGATTGCCGCCATCTTCGAACGGATCTGAGGATTGCCTTGCGCGTGGCCCGGCTGATCGACCTTTGCACGACCCTTGGCGCCGCCGCCGTGCTCGCCCTGGCGGGCGCGGCGCAGGCGGCGCCGGCAACCGAGCTGTCGACCGGCCCGTTGAACGGCGCCGCTGCCGGCGGTGAAGCCCTGGGCCTGAACCAGGCCATCCGCGACGGCGAGGCCCGCCGCGGCGCGGCGCTGTCAACCGGCTCCGCCAGGCCGCTGGCACCGCGGCCGGAGTATGCGTCGCTGCCGGTCTATGTCGGCAAGGTCGGCGACCAGCCGGTGCGCCTGCGCCTGGGCCCCAAGCCGGACGAGCGCGACAGCGTACGCGGCGAGTACAGCGGCCGCGGCGCCGGCGTGCGCCTGCTGGCCGGCGAGTGGGAAGACGGCGCCTTCCTGATGGAGGAGTCCGACGACGGCACCCGGGTGTCCGGCAACTGGGAAGGCACCATCGACGCCAGCGGCGCCGTGCGCGGCACCTGGACCGATGCCTTGAATACCGCCATCGTGCTGCCGTTCTTCATCCGCCCGCTCGGCATGCTGGTGATTCCCCCGTTCGACATGACGCCCAACAGCGGCGTCACCTACGCGCCGCCGCCGCCAAAGTCGTCGATTTCCGGCTGGTAAGCCTTTTCCGACGCCACGCGCTGAAGCCTCCCGGTGGCGCGGGCGGCATTTGCTGGTAAGCTCGGAGGCTCATCGCGTCTCATGCCTGACCGTGCCACACTCCGCCGCACTCGGAGTTGTGCAGCCGGCCGGCAGCCAGCAAGGAAACCGCCGTGTCCGATTCGCCATCCGACAAGCCCGCATCCCCCGCCCATTACCTGCAGACCGTCGCGGTCCAGCCCGAGCTGGACATCGCCCCGGGCTTTGCCTCGTTCTCCCCGGCCACCCACCGCGGCTCGACCGTGGTGTTCCGCAACCTCGCCGAACTGCGCGCGCATGGCGACGGCGCCACCACCTACTGGCGCTACGGCCTGCATGCCACGCCGACCAGCGAGGCGCTGTGCCAGCACCTGGCGCTGCTGGAGGGCGCGCGCCACACGCTGCTGCAGCCGTCGGGCCTGGCGGCGATCTCGCTGGTGTATTTCGCGCTGCTCAAGAGCGGCGACGACGTGCTGGTGCCGCATAACGTCTATGGCCCCAACCGCGACCACGGCGAGTGGCTGGCGCGCGACTTCGGCGTGACCGTGCGCTACTACGATCCCATGGACGCCGCCGCAGTGCCCGCGCTGATCCAGCCCAACACGCGCCTGATCTGGATGGAATCCCCCGGCTCGGTGACGATGGAGGTGCCCGACTGCGGCGCCATCGTCGCCGCCGCGCGGGCGCGCGGCGTGCTGACCGCGATCGACAATACCTGGTCGGCCGGCGTCTACTTCCGCCCGTTCGAGCTGGGCATCGATATCTCGGTGCAGGCGCTGACCAAGTACCAGTCCGGCGGCAGCGACGTGCTGATGGGCGCGGTGCTGACCTGCGACGACGGCCTGCACGGCCGGCTCAGGCGCGCCCGCATGCTGATGGGCTGGGGCGTGTCCGCCGACGACTGCCACCTGGTGCTGCGCGCGCTGCCGAGCCTGCCGGTGCGCCTGGCGGCGCATGACCGCGCCGCGCGCGAGGTGGCCGAATGGCTGCGCCAGCGGCCGGAGGTGGCGCGCGTGCTGCATCCCGCGCTGCCGGACTGTCCCGGCCATGCCAACTGGCGGCGCGAATTCACCGGCGCCAGCGGGCTGTTCGCCATCGTGCTGCGCGAGCGCTATACGCGCCAGCAGGTCGATGCCTTCGTCGAGGCCCTGCAGCTGTTCGCCATCGGCTGGTCGTGGGGCGGCGCGCACAGCCTGGCGGTGCCGTACCACGTGCAAGGCATGCGCCCGGAGGGCACCTGGCCTCCTGCCGGCTGGCACGATACCGGCGAGCTGGTGCGGCTCTATATCGGCCTGGAAGACACGCGCGACCTGATCGCCGACCTGCGCCAGGCGCTCGAGGCCACGCTGGTTGCCTGATCCGGCCGCCTGATCGGGCGACAACGTCAGGCTGGCTGTCTCAGCGCGAGGTTGAGCTGGTCGACGACTTCGGCCCAGTCGGCGTCGTCGAGCAGCTCGTCGCGCAGCAGGGCGGCCTGGGCGGGCGTCCAGAATGGGGCTTCGGCCAGGTCGAGGGTCTCGGGCAGCGGCGCATGCTCGCCGATGAAGGCGCGGATGCTGGCTTCGTCGGACGCCAGGCCAAGCTGGTCGAACAGTTCTGAAAACTGGTGGAAGGTCGGTTCCATGATGGTCGGGCTCGCGGTGGTTGACCTCAGGTAGTGTAGGGCAGCCACGAGAACAAAAACGGACGCCGCGGCGTCCGTTTTTTTGGCGGTGGTGCAGCGTCAGCGCGTCTCGGTGCCGGACATCGCCTTGGCCCCGGCGGCAGCGCTGGCGGCGGGCTGCGCCAGCCCTGCCCGTGGCATGGCCCAGACCGATTCCGCCGGTCCGCTGCGGGCGCGGCGCGCGGTGGCGCGGGCGAGCGCGACAAAGCCCGCGGCCAGCGCGATCGCGCCAAGGTCGAAGCCGGCGATGATCCAGTGCCCGCTGGGGATGCTGTGCAGCAGGTGGTCGCCGGTCAGGATCGCGTTCGACAGCGGCACCGTCAGCGCGGCCAGCGCGGCGGCATACAGCAGCTCCACCGCGGCGCGCACCGGCGGGCGCAGCAGCGCCCAGGCGCAGGCCAGACCGAACACGATGAAATAGGTCTGGCTGACGGCGCGCTCGGGCCACAGCAGCGCCGCCGGGAAGCACAGCGCCACGCCGATGCAGCAGCCGATGCAGACGCCCACGGTGGCCTGCGCCAGCAGGCGATGCACGCGCGGCTGCTCGGCCTGGCGCAGCTTGCGCCGCGATTCGATCCACAGCAGGTTGCCCGAATAGAACAGGAAGGCGCCGGCCAGGCCGGCCAGCAGGTAGACCAGCCGCACCGGCAGCTCGCCGAAGGTGCCGAAATGCAGCGCGTACAGCGCGCTGTAGAGCCCGTGGTTGCTGTCGCGCGCGCCGGCGGTCTGGTTGGCCGTCAGCATGCCGGCATTGGCTTCGCCGCTGGCGGCGTGGATGCCGACCGAGCCCAGGTTGCCGAGCGCCCGCGTGCTGGTGCCGCGCACTTCGACCACGGCGTTGGCGTCGCCGTAGCGCTGGAAGCGGAACGATTCCGGCGTGAAGCGCTCGCCGCCGTGTTCGCGCGCGATCTGCATCAGCGTGGCGGTGGGCAGGGTCGGCGCCGCGCGGCCCGCCGCGGCCACTTCCGGCACCGCGGTGGTGGCGGTCGGCACCGCCTCGAACAGGCGGCCGTTGAAGGTCAGCGTGTTGAACACCATCATCAGCACCAGCGACAGGCAGAACAGCGCGCCGGTGATGGCAAAGACCAGGTGGAAGGGCAGGCTGAACAGGCCCAGCACATTGTGGGTGTCCATCCAGAAGCGCTTGAGGTTGCGCCCGGGACGCACCGCGAACAGGTCCTTCTTCAGCCGCGGCAGGTGCAGCAGCACGCCGGACACCAGCGCCAGCCCGTACAGCACCGAGATCGCGCCCATGAAATAGATGCCGCCGACCGGGATGCCCAGCGAATAGTGCAGGCTGTTCAGGAACGCCGACAACTCGCCCATGACGTGGTCGCGCGAAGTGTCGCGCTGCATCGCGGCGTTGCCGGCCAGGCGCGCGTCGGTGGTCATCTGCCACTCGCCGGCCTTGTCTTGCCAGTAGGCCGAGATATTCGGCTCGCCCTCCGACGGCATGATCACGTAGGCACTGGCCGCGGCTTCGGGGTGGATCGCGACCAGCTTCTGCATGAAGCGGTCGACCGCGGCCGGGTCGGCCTTGGCCTCGACCGGCGCGCTGCCTTTGAGCCGCGCTGGCGATTGCCAGACATGCAGTTCGTGGTGGAACACGGTGACCGCCCCGGCAAAGAAGGCGATAAACAGGGCCCAGCCGGCCATCAGGCCGACCCAGGTGTGCAGCGTCTGGTACAGGCGCAGCGTTGCGGTTTTCATGATGGCAATCTCAGGGGGTGGGCAGGGCGGCCAGTGCAGCCGGCGCCAGGCCGGCCAGGCGCAGCGCCCACAGCGCGCCGAAGCCGAGCAGGTTGGCGCCGCCCAGCCACAGCCACGCGCTGCGGCTGGAACGGAACAGCAGGCTGGCGCTGATGATCGCGACCCACACCGGCAGGCAGGCCGTCACCGCCGCGACGATGCCGGTTTGCCAGCCGCCCGGCAGGGCCAGGATCGCCAGCGTGCACAGCACCAGCGCCAGCGGCAGGCCGAGCAGCGTGCCGGCCAGCCACTTGGTGCCGATTCCGGATACGTCCGCGCTCATGCCCGCTGCTCCCGTTCGCCGTGGCGCCTGCGCGCCGCATAGGTGCCGATGAACGGCCACACCGACAACGCGCACGGCACCGTAACCAGGCTGGCGGCGATCGCCACCGGCCAGCCGTCGGTGAGGCTCCACAGCCAGGTGCTGGCGCAGGTCAGCGCCAGCCCCAGCCAGCCGGCCAGCCGCGGCCGGGAGAGGGTGCCGGGCGGCAGCAACACCTGGTTGGGCGCGGCCAGGTACAGGCACGCGGCCGCAGCCAGGCCAAGAAGGACGGCCAGAACTTGCATGGGGCAATGTCAGA
The DNA here is from genome assembly GCF_023952475.1 of Cupriavidus sp. WGlv3. Lineage (GTDB taxonomy): Bacteria > Pseudomonadota > Gammaproteobacteria > Burkholderiales > Burkholderiaceae > Cupriavidus > Cupriavidus phytorum. Next base: position 115,557 of record NZ_JALHRX010000017.1, on the reverse strand, counting down.
TCAACGAAACATTAATAATAATGATTCGCATTTGTGTGCGCAAGCGCCAGGTCGATGATGTGCGACCTGTGACAACGTCACTGCACGTGGATGGCAGCAGCACCACGCGTGGCGACGGCGCGCGAGCAGCGTCCGCGCGCGGCGGACGCTTCAGAAGGCGAGGCGCCTGGCGGGGATCAGTGCGGGAACAGGGCCAGCAGGCCGTCGAGGCCGACGTGGTTGAAGGCGACGCTGGCCTGCGCGCGTACCACCGGCTTGGCGCGGAACGCCACCGACAGCCCGGCCACGGCCATCATCTTCAGGTCGTTGGAGCCATCGCCCATGACGATGGCCTGGTCCGGCGTGGCGCCGATCTGCGCGCAGATTTCCTGCACGGTGCGGGCCTTGACGTCGGCGTTGACGATCTCGCCGACAACGTTGCCGGTCAGCTTGCCGTCGAGGATCTCGAGCGTGTTGGCGCGGGTGAAATCGAGCTGCAGGCGCGGCTTGAGCTGGTCGGTGAAGTGCACGAAGCCGCCTGACACCAGCAGCGTCTTCAGGCCCAGCGCGCGCACCGTCTCGAGCATGCGCTCGGCGCCCGGCGACAGTCGCAGGCGCTCGGCATAGACGCGCTCCAGCACGGCGGCGTCCAGCCCCTTGAGCAGCGCGACGCGGCGGCGCAGGCTTTCGTTGAAGTCGGTGATCTCGCCGCGCATGGCGGCTTCGGTGATGGCGGAAACCTCGGCCTTGAGGCCGCAGAAATCGGCGATCTCGTCGATGCACTCGATCGTGATCAGGGTCGAGTCCATGTCCATCGCCACCAGGCGGAAGTCGGACAGTTTGCGCCCGGCCGGCACCACTGCCCAGTCGATCGCGCGCGGGCCGCAGAAGTCGTCCAGCGCGTCGCGCAGTGCCGGGGTCAGCGGCGCGCAGTCCTCGGCCACGGCCACGGTGTCGCTGCGCGGCACCAGCGCGGAAGCGCGGGCCAGGGTGCGGGCGGTGTCGAGGTCGGCGGGGGCAAGCGGGGCGAGGCTCTGCAGGATCAGGGGCATGACGGGCGAAAATCGGGCGCTTGCGCGGTCGTCGGCAAGGCGGGGGCTGCTACGCGGCAAAAGCGCTATTGTAGCCCCCCGCCGCGCCCCCGGGCGAATCAGCGCTGCGCCATCACCATGTAGTCCACGGTCAGGCTCGACAGGGCGCGCACGCCGTTGATCAGCGCCGGCTCGTCCACATAGAACTCCGGCGAGTGATTCGACGGCGCCTTGGTCACGTCCTGCCCCTTGGGCGTCACGCCGAGATTGAAGAACAAGCCCGGCACCTTCTCCTGGTAGAACGAAAAGTCCTCGGAGGCGGTGGCCTTGGGCGTGATCATCCAGTTGCCGTCGCCGGCCACGCGCTGCAGCGTGGGCGCCATCTTCTCGGTCAGCGCCGGCTGGTTGATGGTGGCGTTGTATAGCTCGACCACGCGGAAATTCGCCTCGGCCCCGGCGCTGGAGGCAATGGCCTCGGTGGTGCGCTTCATGCGGGCATGGATGTCCTTCTTCATGCCTTCGTCATAGGTGCGGATGGTGCCCATCATCTCGACCTTTTCCGGCACGATGTTCATGCGGTTGCCGCCGTGAAAGGTGCCCACGGTGATCACCGACGGTTCCAGCATGGCATTGACCTGGCGGCTCTGGATGGTCTGCAGCCCCATCACGATCTGCGACGCCACCACGATCGGGTCGATCCCGCCCCACGGCCGCGCGCCGTGCGTCTGGCGGCCCTTGACGTCGATCCAGAACTGGTCGGCCGCGGCCATCGACGCGCCGCTGCGCCAGCCCAGCTTGCCCGACTCGATGCCGCTGGTGACGTGCAGGCCGAAGATCGCGTCGACCTTGGGGTGGTCCAGCACGCCCTCGGCGACCATCTGCTTGGCGCCCCACATGTTCGAGCCATTGGGCTCGAAGTCGGCCGGGCTTTCCTCGGCCGGCTGGAAGATGAACTTGACCGAGCCGGGCAGCTGGTCCTTCATGCCGGCCAGCACCTCGGCCGTGGCCATGAGAATTGCCACGTGCGTGTCATGGCCGCAGGCGTGCATCACGTCGACTTCCTTGCCCAGGTACTGGCCCTTGGCCTTCGACGCGAACGGCACGTCGACGCGCTCCTTGACCGGCAGCGCGTCCATGTCGGCGCGCAGCGCCACCACCGGGCCGGGCTTGCCGCCCTTGAGCACGCCGACCACGCCGGTCCTGGCCACGCCGGTTTTTACCTCCATGCCGAGCTTGCGCAGGTGGTCCGCCACCAGCTTTGCGGTGCGGGTCTCGTAGTTGCCCAGTTCCGGATGCTGGTGGATATCGCGGCGCCAGGCGATCAGCTGTTTTTCGACAGCCTTGGCGCGGGTCTCGATCTGGGCGTGCAGCGCATCGGCGCCGCTGGGTACGGCCGGCGCTTGCGCCTGCGCGGTGTTGCAAAGCAGGCCGACGGCGAGCGCCAGGCCGGCGAGGGCGAAGCGGGTGGTGGAACGGGATGCGGTGCGACGTGCAGCCATGCAGGATCTCCTTCGTTATTGTTGGTTTGATGCTGGCAGTGCTGAGGCCATGCCGGATGCCTGGCCGGAGGTGCGCCGCGCCGCGTGCCTTCGGCGGGCACGCAACGCGGCAGAACTGGGCTCTCAGGCCGCCACGCGCAAGCTGTCGACGACCTTGTGCAGAAAGGCCTCGCACGCGGCAAGCTGGTCCAGTGAAACAAACTCGTCCGGCTTGTGCGCCTGCTGGATATCGCCAGGCCCGCATACCACCGCCGGAATGCCCGCGCGCTGGAACAGCCCGGCCTCGGTGCCATAGGCCACCTTGTTGGTGTCGCGGTCCGCGGTCAGCGCTCGCACCAGCTGCGTGATGGCTTCCTGCTCGGCCACGTCGAGCGACGGCGCGGCGGCGATCTTGCTCAGCGTCAGGTCGGCATCGGCATGTTCGGCGCGCATCTTCGGCAGCAGCACGTCGTTGGCATAGGCCTGGATGCGCGCGTAGATCGCTTCCGGATCGACGCCCGGCAGGTTGCGGAACTCGAACACGAACTCGCACAGCGCCGGGATCGTGTTCAGCGCAATGCCGCCCTGAATGGTGCCGGTCTGCGCGGTGGTGTAGGGCACGTCGAAGGCCTGGTCGTAGGGGCCGTTGGCCTTGAACTCGTCGGCGATGTCGCGGATAAAGCAGATCAGCCGCGCCGCGTATTCGATGGCATTGACGCCGCGGGGCGTCAGCGACGAATGCGCGGCCTGCCCGCGCACGCAGCATCGGTACGCGTTGATGCCCTTGTGCGCGACGATCACGCGCATGCTGGTGGGTTCGCCGACGATGCAGCCGCCGGGAGTCACGCCGCGCTCGCGCAGTTCGGCCAGCAGGTAGGGCGCGCCCATGCAGCCGATCTCTTCGTCGAACGACAGCGCGTAGTGCACCGGCTCGCGCAGCCGGGCCTCGAGGATGGCCGGCAGCAGCGACAGGCTGGTGCCGATAAAGCCTTTCATGTCGCAGGTGCCGCGGCCGTACAGCTTGCCGTCGCGCACCACCGGCTTGAACGGGTCGGTGGTCCAGGCCTGGCCGTCCACCGGCACCACGTCGGTATGGCCGGACAGCACGATGCCGCCGTTGGTGGCGCCGTTGGCCGCGGGCACGGTGACGAACAGGTTGGCCTTGTCCCGTTGCGGGTTGTAGCTCAGATGCGGCTTCAACCCCTTGGCCAGGAAATGGTCGCGCACCGACTCGATCAGTCCCAGGTTGGAATGGCGGCTGGTGGTGTCGTAGGCCACCAGCCGCTGGGTCCATTCCAGCGCGCGGCCGCGCGCGGCGGTTTCAGGGACAGGCTGGCGGGAAGGTCCGGCGGAGGCGGCTTGGGTCGGCATGGGGCGGTATCGCTAACTTGTTAAGGAATCGATGCTACACCCGGCCGCGCGCCGCGTCCATGCACGCCCGCCATCGGCCCTACGCCAGTTGCCGCAGCGTATGCTTGATGGTCTGCGCACGCACCGCCACGTCCGGCATCTTGGCCTCGATGCGCAGCTTGTCCTGACCCGCCAGCTTGATATGGCGGTTCTTCTGCACCAGGTCGATGATGCGCATCGCATCGATCGGCGGGTTGGGCACGAACTGCACGCTGATGGTGGCTTCGCCGGCGTCGATCTTGCGCACCCCCAGCGGCGCCGCGGCGATGCGCAGCCGGTGGGTCTCGACCAGCGCCTGCGCCTGCGCCGGCAGGCGGCCGAAGCGGTCGATCAGCTCTTCCTGGATGTCGTCGACGCGCTCCGGGGTCTCGCAATTGGCCAGCCGCTTGTACAGCGACAGGCGCTCGTGCACGTCGGCGCAGTAGTCGTTGGGCAGCAGCGCCGGCGTGCCCAGGTTGATCTCGGTGGTCGCCGCCAGCGGCGCCATCAGGTCGGGCTCCTTGCCGGCCTTCAGCGCCTTGACCGCATGGTTGAGCATGTCGGTGTAGAGCTGGAAGCCGATCTCGTGGATCTCGCCCGACTGCTTGTCGCCCAGCACCTCGCCGGCGCCGCGGATTTCCAGGTCGTGCATGGCCAGGTAAAAGCCCGAGCCCAGTTCCTCCATCTGCTGGATCGCCTCGAGCCGGCGCTGCGCCTGCTTGGTCAGGCCGTCGACGTCATGCACCAGCAGGTAGGCATAGGCCTGGTGGTGCGAGCGCCCGACGCGGCCGCGCAACTGGTGCAGCTGCGCCAGCCCGAACTTGTCGGCGCGGTGGATCAGGATGGTGTTGGCGGTCGGCACGTCGATGCCGGTCTCGATGATGGTGGTGCACAGCAGGATGTTGTCGCGACGCGAGACGAAATCGCGCATCACGCGCTCCAGCTCGCGCTCGTGCATCTGGCCGTGCGCCACCGCGATGCGCGCCTCGGGCACCAGCTCGGCGAGCTTTGCGCGCTTGTTCTCGATGGTCTCGACCTCGTTGTGCAGGAAGTAGATCTGCCCGCCGCGCTTGAGCTCGCGCAGGATGGCCTCGCGGATCACGCCGTCTTCCTCGCGCCGCACGAAGGTCTTGATCGCCAGCCGCTTCTGCGGTGCGGTGGCAATCACCGAAAAGTCGCGCAGGCCTTCCAGTGCCATGCCCAGCGTGCGCGGGATCGGCGTGGCGGTCAGCGTCAGGATGTCGACCTCGGCGCGCAGTGTCTTCAGCGCTTCCTTCTGGCGCACGCCGAAGCGGTGTTCCTCGTCGATGATGACCAGGCCCAGGCGCTGGAACTTGACCTGGTCGGACAGGATCTTGTGGGTGCCGATGACGATGTCGACGCTGCCCTCGTTGATCTGCTTGATGGCGGCGTCGATCTCCTTCTTGGTCTTGAAGCGCGACAGCTCGACGATCCGCACCGGCCATTCGGCAAAGCGGTCGGAGAGCGTCTGGAAATGCTGCTCGGCCAGCAGCGTGGTCGGCGCCAGCATTGCCACCTGCTTGCCGCCGAGCACGGCGACGAAGGCCGCGCGCAGCGCCACCTCGGTCTTGCCGAAGCCGACGTCGCCGCAGACCAGCCGGTCCATCGGCTTGCCCGAGGTCATGTCGGCGATCACCGCGGCGATCGCGGCGGCCTGGTCCGGGGTTTCCTCGAAGCCGAAGCTCTCGGCGAAGGTCTCGTAGTCCTTCGGTGAGAGCGGGAAGGCGAAGCCCTCGCGCGCGGCGCGGCGCGCGTACAGGTTGAGCAGTTCGGCGGCGGTGTCGCGGATCTGCTGCGCGGCCTTGCGCTTGGCCTTGTCCCACTGCCCGGAGCCGAGGTGGTGCAGCGGCGCGGTATCGGGATCGGCGCCCGAGTAGCGCGAGATCACGTGCAGCTGGTGCACCGGCACGTAGAGCTTGCTGCCCTTGTCGTAGTCCAGGTGCAGGAACTCTTCGTCGCCCTGGCCCATGTCGAGCGTCACCAGGCCCTGGTAGCGGCCGATGCCGTGCTCGCTGTGCACCACCGGATCGCCGATCTTCAGCTCGGCCAGGTCGCGCACCATCGAATCGACGGCGGAAGCCTGCTCCTGCTTGCGGCGCCCGGTGCGGCGCGCGGTGCCGGCGTAGAGCTCGGCTTCGGTGACGAAGGCCAGCCGTGCCTGCGGCAGCGCAAAGCCGCTCTGCAGCGGCGCCACCGCGATCGAGAAATGCGCGTCGCCCGCCAGGAACGCGGCAAAGTCGTCGACCGGATGCGGGCGCAGGCCGCTTTCGGCAAAGAGCTGCAGCAGCGTCTCGCGCCGCCCGGCAGAGTCTGCGCACATCAGCACGCGGGTCTGCTGGTCGAGCAGCAGCGACTCCAGGTTGACCAGCGGGTCTTCGGCGCGGCGGTTGACCGCGACGTCGGGCAGGATGGCCGAGAACGCCGGCTGCTCCGCGCCGGCTTCCACCTGCAGCACCAGCCGCGCCATCGGCTTGGCGGCGACGAAGAACTGCTCCTCCGACAGGAACAGGTCCGCGGGCGGCAGCAGCGGGCGCTCGCGGTCGTGGCGCATGAAGTTGTAGCGCTGGGTGGTGTCGGCCCAGAAGCGGCGGATGGCCTCGTCGATGTTGCCGGCGAACACCAGCTGGGTGTCGGCGGGCAGGTAGTCGAACACGGTGGCGCTGTGCTCGAAGAACAACGGCAGGTAATACTCGATGCCGGCCGACGGCACGCCGTTGCCGATGTCCTTGTAGATCGGCGACTTGGTGGGGTCGCCTTCGAATACTTCGCGCCAGCGGCCGCGGAAGGCGGTGCGCGCGGCTTCGTCGAGCGGGAACTCGCGCCCGGGCAGCAGCCGCACTTCCTTGACCGGATACAGGCTGCGCTGCGTGTCCGGATCGAAGGCGCGGATGGTCTCGATCTCGTCGCCGAACAGGTCGATGCGGTATGGCAGCGCCGAGCCCATCGGGTACAGGTCGATCAGGCCGCCGCGCACGCTGTATTCGCCCGGCCGCATCACCGCGCTGACATGCTCGTAGCCCGCCAGCGTGAACTGCGCCTTGAGCGCCGCCTCGTCGAGCCGCTCGCCCTGCTTGAAGAAGAAGGTGTAGGCGGCCAGGAAGGCCGGCGGCGCGAGCCGGTACAGCGCGGTGGTGGCAGGCACCAGCATCACGTCGCACTGGCCGGTCTGGATGTCGTGCAGCGTCGCCAGACGCTCGGAGACCAGGTCCTGGTGCGGCGAGAAGCTGTCGTAGGGCAGGGTTTCCCAGTCGGGCAGCAGGCGCACGCGCAGCTCCGGCGCGAACCACGGGATTTCCTCGGCCAGGCGCTGCGCATCGACGGCATGCGAGCACACCACCGCCAGCATCGGCGCGCGCGCCCGGTGCTGGCGCGCGTACGCGGCCACCGCCAGCGCATCGGCCGAGCCGCGCAGGCCGGCCACGCTGTGGCGCAGCCCCGGCTTGACCAGCGGCAGGTTGACAAAGGGAAAGGCGGGCGTGGCGTCAGGCATGTCGGCAGGGGGCGTTCAAAACGACGACGCCCCGCCGGCATTGCGGGCGGGGGTCGGAACCGGGGACTTCAGGTGCCGGCGGCGCCCTGCCGGTTAAGGCGAAGCGGCATGGCGACCGGCAAGGGCCGTATTATAGAATGCGCACCGGTTGTCCCGCTGCCGCCCGTTTGCCGTCCGTTTGCCGCCCACCTCTTGCCGGGCCGGCCGGCAGTCCCGCGCTTCTTTTCACTCCACGCCGATCCTGTGTCCGCTCGCCGCTTTGCCCTGATTCCCTGTGCCGGTACCGGCAGCCGCGCCGGCGGTGCCGTGCCCAAGCAATACCAGACCGTGGCCGGCCGCCCGATGATCTGGTACGCGCTGGCGGCGTTTTCGGCGTGCGACGCCATCAACGCCACCGCGCTGGTGCTGGCGCCCGACGACATGCCGCTGGAATCGCGCTTCGGCGCGGCCGCTTTTGCCGGGCTGCGCTTCGATACCGCCTTTGTCGGCGGCGACAGCCGCCATGCGTCGGTGCTGGCGGGCCTGCACCACCTGGCGCAGCTGGGCGCGACCGACGCCGACTGGGTGCTGGTGCACGATGCCGCGCGCCCGGGCCTGACTCCGGCGATGGTCCACGCGCTGGTGCGCGCGGTGGAAAGCGACGGCGACGACGATCCGGACGCCGCCATCGGCGGCATCCTGGCGGTGCCGGTGCCGGATACGCTGAAGCGCGCCCAGGACGATGCCCGCATCGGCGCCACGGTGCCGCGCGAAGGGCTGTGGCAGGCGCAGACGCCGCAGATGTTCCGCCTGGGCGTGCTGCGCCAGGCGCTGCAGGACGCCATGGCGGCCGGCGCTGTGGTGACCGACGAGGCCAGCGCGATCGAGCGCCTGGGCCTGCATCCGCGGCTGGTCAACGGCTCGCTGCGCAATTTCAAGGTGACCTACCCGGAGGACTTCGCGCTGGCCGAAGTGCTGCTGGGCAACCACACCAAAGGAGCATGACCGCATGATGCCTTTCGATATCCGGGTGGGACAGGGCTATGACGTCCACGCGCTGGTGCCCGGCCGCAAGCTGATCCTGGGCGGGGTCGAGATCCCGCACGACCGTGGCCTGCTGGGCCATTCCGATGCCGATGCGCTGCTGCACGCGGTCACCGACGCGCTCTTCGGCGCCGCCGCGCTGGGCGATATCGGCCGCCATTTCCCAGACACCGACGCGCAGTTCGCCGGCGCCGACAGCCGCGCGCTGCTGCGCGAGGCGGCGCGCCGCGTGCGCGAGGCCGGCTATGAGATCGGCAATGTCGACACCACGGTGATTGCGCAGGCGCCCAAGCTGGCGCCGCATATCGGGGCGATGGTGGCCAACCTGGCCGACGACCTGGCGATCGCGCCCGGGCGCTGCAATGTCAAGGCCAAGACCAACGAAAAGCTGGGCTTCGAAGGGCGCCAGGAAGGGATCGTGGCGCAGGCCGCGGTGTTGCTCTGGCGCGCCTCGGTGGCGGACGCGCAGGACTGAGCTCAGGGGCGCGGCGCGTCGGGCGCCGGGTCTTCGGGCGGGATGGCGTAGGTGTAGTCGATCAGCCGCGCCATCGCGCCGCTGCGCGCGCCGGCCTCGGTGCGCTTGGTGAAACCCATCTGCTGGCACAGCCGGTTGGCCGACGCCATTTCCGGCATGGTGCGCACCACCAGCGTCGACGCCCCGATATCGCGCGCGCGCTGGATGCAGATCTGCATCAGCGTGCGCCCCAACCCCAGGCCGCGCGCCTGCGGGCTGACCGACAGCAGCCGCGCCTCGGGCTGGGTCAAGGTGATGGTGCTGCCGTCCAGCGCCGGCAGTGTCGCGCCCGGGTGGCAGAACAGCACCGCGCCCATGATGCCGTGATCGGTCTCCGCCACCCACCATTCCATGTCCGGGTGGCTGGTCGCCAGCACGGCCTGCATGCCGCGCTGGAACGAGGCGCGGCAATCTTCCATGATGGCCAGTTCATATTGCCCGTAGGCCTGTTGCGTGACGGCGGCGATATCGCCCCAGTCATGCACCGCCGCCAGGCGGTAGTGGAAGCGGGGGGAAGTCGGCGAAGGCAGGGTCATGGCAGGGCTGAAAGAGCGGTTCCTGCCTGGATTGTAGGCGGATCGCCGCGCCCGCGCAGGACCAGGCCATGACGGTTGCAGGATGGGAACAGCCGGCAAGTTCCGATGGGAAGCTGCCGGCTGTTGTGCTACGGCGCCCATTGCCGGGCCGCCAGGGAGGGTGCGGGGGCGCGCGGATGCCTTAGTGGGCCGCTTAATGGGACGCTTACTGGGCCGCTTACTGGGCCGCTTAATGGGACGCTTACTGGGCCGCTTACTGGGCCGCTTACTGGGCCGCAATGACGTTGGCCGCGGCCACGATCACCGCGGCAATGCGGCCGACGTCGCGCAGCTGCTGCGCGGTCATGCCCTGTTCGTTCTTCAGCAGCTGGTAGTGCGACTTCACGCAGAAGTGGCACTTGCCCACGATCGATGCGGCCAGCGCGTACATCTCGAAGCGGCGCTTGTCCACGCCGCCATGGGTGGCGTAGGCGTTCATGCGCAATCCGGCCGGCTGGCTGGCCAGGTCCGGATCGTCGGCCATTTCGACGTACGGGTACCAGGTGTTGTTCATGCCCATCAGCGCGGCCGCGGTCAGCGCGCCGTTGGTTTCCTCGGGTGACAGCACGCCGGCATTGCGGATGGCATCCACCAGCACCTTGCTCTGCGCCGCGAATGCCGCCGCCAGCGCCACGCCGACCGCATCGTTGCCTTCCAGCGAGGAACGGGCGATGGTGCCGTCCACGTTCAGGCGGATGTCCTTGGCGTAGTCGGGGATGAGGTTCTTAATCGTGCTGAGGAATTCCATTTATTTCTCCTATCGAGCGGGGCTCAAAAAACCCGCGCAAGCGGGTTTTGATGCGGAGGGCGGGGCCCTCCGCGGATCGCCACGGCGTCTGGCGACTGATGGCAAATTACAGCGTGGCGCCACCAACGGCACGGTTGCACGGGCACAGCTCGTCCGTCTGCAGGCCGTCCAGGATACGCAGGACTTCGTCCGGGTTGCGGCCGACGTTCAGGTTGTTCACCGAAACGTGCTGGATGGTGTTTTCCGGGTCGACGATGAAGGTTGCGCGCAGGGCCACGCCGGCAGCGTGGTCACGCACGCCCAGCTGGTCGATCAGCGAACCGGTCACGTCGGCGAATTGCCACTGGTTCAGCTTGGCCAGGTCCTTGTGTTCGCGGCGCCATGCCAGCTTGACGAACTCGTTGTCGGTCGAGCCGCCCAGCACGATCGCATCGCGGTCGGCGAAGTCGCCGTTCAGCTTGGCGAAGGCCACGATTTCGGTCGGGCACACGAAGGTGAAGTCCTTCGGGTAGAAGTAGATGATCTTCCACTTGCCTTCGAACGACTTCTCAGTGATGTCTTCGAAAGCCGACTGGCCGTTCTCTTCGTGATTGTTGAAACCCGGCTTGACACCGACGACTTGGAAGGCTTCGAGCTTGTCACCAACGGTCTTCATAGACTTCTCCTGATACGGTTGCAATGAGAGCGGTGCCGCTGCCGCGTGCCCCGGGTGGGGCCGGTGAGACGGCTGCTGCGGCGGCGTACCGCGACAAAACGTGATTATGCGTCATCATCCGGGCCCGGGCTAATTGATATTCTCAAACGGCCCGATAGGCAAAGGCATGGCAAAGCATGTGGCGCGTCGCGTCGCGCCAGCGCCGCCGATGCGATGGGGCAGTATGCCATGGCACGAAGAGACCACACATGGCAACTTGGTGACGGTCGCGGGGAAATCAAGCCGCCTGCATCGCCGCCTCGCTGCCGCGGCGCGCGCGGAAGATCACCAGCGTGGCGACCAGCCCGCACAGCGCGGCGAACATCAGCCACAGCCCGGGCGCGGCCTTGTTGCCGGTGGCGTGGATCAGGTAGGTCGAGATCGCCGGCGTGAAGCCGCCGAACAGCGCGGTCGCCAGGCTGTACGCCAGCGAGAAGCCGGTGGTGCGCACCGCGGGCGGCATGATCTCGGTCAGCGCCACCACCATCGCGCCGTTATAGCTGCCGTACAGGAACGACAGCCACAGCTCCACCATCAGCAGCCGCGCGAACGACGGCTCGGCCACCAGCCACGACACCGCCGGATACGCGGTCAGCAGCGTCGCCACCGTGAAGCCCAGCAGCAGCGGCTTGCGCCCGACCCGGTCCGACAGCGCGCCCATCAGCGGCAGCCAGATGAAGTTGGACAGGCCCACACACATGGTGACGATCAGGTTGTCGGTGTCGTCGAGCCGGAGCACAGTCTTGCCGAAGGTCGGCGTGTAGGCGGTGATCATGTAGAACGACACCGTGGTCATCACCACCATCATGCAGCCGGCCAGGATGATGCGCCAGTTCTCCAGCATCGAGCGGTAGATCTCGCTGATCGCGGGGCGGTGCTGGCGCGCCTTGAAGGCCTCGGTCTCTTCGAGCGAACGGCGGATCAGGAACAGGAACGGCACGATCAGGCAGCCGACCAGGAACGGGATGCGCCAGCCCCATTCGTCCATCTGCGCCGGCGCCAGCGTGGCGTGCAGGATCACCCCGAGCAGCCCGGCGAAGATCACTGCCACCTGCTGGCTGCCCGACTGCCAGGCGACATAGAAGCCCTTGCGCCCGGGTTTGGCAATCTCGGACAGGTAGACCGAGACCCCGCCCAGCTCCACGCCCGCGGAAAAGCCCTGCAGCAGCCGGCCGGCCAGCACCAGCAGCGGCGCGGCCACGCCGATGCTGGTATAGCCCGGCACGCAGGCGATCAGCAGCGTGCCCATGGCCATCAGCACCAGCGTCATGATCAGCCCCTTGCGGCGGCCGTGGTGGTCGATATACGCGCCCAGCACGATTGCGCCCAGCGGCCGCATCAGGAAGCCGGCGCCAAAGGTGGCGAGCGAAAGCATCAGCGAGGCAAACTCGTTGCCGCTCGGGAAGAACGTCCTGGCGATGGCGGCGGCGTAGAAGCCGTACACCATGAAGTCGTACATTTCCAGGAAGTTGCCGCTGACGACGCGGAACACGGTGCGGAACCCGTGCTGCGAGCCGGCGGACGCTGCGGTGGTCTCTGACATGGCTGTCTCTCAGGCACCGCCGGTGCGATCCGGCGGCATGATTGTGGGGAGGTATCAGCCAGGCGCGCGCGGGCCGCGCCATGTGGGAGGGGAGTTGCCGCGGGCCTGATGACGGGCGCCAGTGTGCGCCGCGCCCCTGTCATTGCCCTGTCAAATGCCTTTCAGGAAGCTATCAGCGGCTGTCGAAAACCTGTCAGTGCGCCGCTCAGGCGCGGCGGAAGCACGCGCTGACCACCAGGCCGGTGGCCGGCGCGGCGCGGTTGGCCAGCAGCAGCCGGCCGCCGTTGCGCTGCATGATGCGGTTGACGATGGACATGCCCAGCCCCGCGCCCTTGGCCTCGCTGCGCGCGGCGTCGAGCCGGTAGAACGGCCGCGTCAGCAGCGACAGCTGGCCGTCGGGCACGCCGTTGCCGTGGTCGGCCACGGTCAGCACCGCTTCCTTGTCGTCGACGCGCGTGGAGATTTCCACCACCGCCATGCCGGTCTGCTCGTCCTTGGCATAGCGTCGCGCGTTCTCGACCAGGTTGTCGAGGATGCGCTGCACCTCCATGCGGTTGGCCACCGCCATCACCGGCGCGTTGGCGCGCACATGCACGCGCACGTCGTCATGCGCGGCATAGACGCCGACGGCATCGTGCACCAGCGCCGACAGGTCGACCGGCTCGACCGTCTCGAGCGGCGGGCGCGCGTAGTTGAGGAACTGGCCGATGATGGCGTCCATCTGCTCGATGTCGGCGATCATGGCGTCGCGCGTGGTGCCGTCCATCGGCGACATCTCGGTTTCCAGCCGCAGCCGCGTCAGCGGCGTGCGCAGGTCATGCGAGATGCCGGCCAGCATCACCACGCGGTCGTCGTCGAGCTGGCGCAGGTCGCGCACCATCTGGTTGAAGCTGTGGTTGGCCAGCGCCACTTCGCTGGCGCCATGCTCGGGCAGCGGCGGCGGGTCGCCGCCGGCGCCGATGGCGCGCGCGGCGTTGGCGAGCCGCTTGAGCGGGTAGTTGACGCGCGCGGTGATAAAGGCCGCGCCGATGATCGACAGCAGCAGCGCGGCGATACTCCACCACAGCCACTGGATGCCGGGCACGCGCTCGAAGCGTTCCGGGCTGATCGCCACCCAGTAGTCATCGCCCTCGATCTCGAAGCTGACCCACACGCCGGGAATGTCGTTGACGGTGGTGGCCAGTACGGTGTCCTCGCCCAGGCGGCTGCGGATCTCCTGCTGCACCAGCGAGGTCAGGAACGGGTTGGCGGTGGGCGCGGCGAAGTCGTCGTCCTTCTCGCGCGGATAGACCTTGATGCCTTCGTTCTGCACCAGGTCCAGCAGCAGGAAGCGGCGCCGTGCGGGATCGGAATAGAGCAGTGCGGCGCGCGTCAGCTTGACCACGCTGACCACCTGCATGGCGATCTGCTGCGCGCGCGGGGCGCGTTCGAACAGCCGGTAGCTCTGGAACCAGATGCCCAGCGAGATGGCCAGCAGCAGGGCGATCAGCATGAAGGTCCGCCAGAACAGCGAACCAAAGAACCGCGTTGCGGTACGGCCGATTACGGTCGCCACGATAGGAACAGCGGCCGCACTCGGTTATTTCACGCCATCGGGAATGAAGACGTAGCCCAGGCCCCACACCGTCTGGATGAAACGGGGGTTGCTGGGGTCCGGCTCGATCAGCTTGCGCAGGCGCGAGATCTGCACGTCCAGGCTGCGGTCGAACACTTCATATTCGCGGCCGCGCGCCATTTCCATCAGCTTCTCGCGCGACAGCGGCTGGCGCGGATGGCGCGCGAACACCTTCAGCACCGAGAACTCGCCGGTGGTCAGCGTGATTTCCTCGTCGTTCTTGGTCAGCGTGCGCGTGGCCAGGTTCAGCACGAAGTCGCCGAAGGCGAAGGTCTCGGGCGTTTCCGACGGGGCACCGGGCACTTCGGCCGGGCCCTTGCGGCGCAGCACCGCGTGAATGCGCGCGATCAACTCGCGCGGGTTGAACGGCTTGGGCAGGTAATCATCGGCGCCCATCTCCAGGCCGACGATGCGGTCTACGTCCTCGCCCTTGGCGGTGAGCATGATGATCGGGGTCTGGTCGTTGGCGCCGCGCAGACGGCGGCAGATCGACAGGCCGTCTTCGCCGGGCATCATCAGGTCCAGCACCAGCAGGTCGAAACGCTCGCGCAGCCAGAGCTTGTTCATCGCGGTGGCGTTCTCCGCCACCAGCACGGTAAAACCCTGTTCGCCCAGATAGCGGCGCAGCAGATCGCGCAGACGCGGGTCATCGTCGACGACAAGAATCTTGTGGCTGGTATTTTCCATGGCGGTATCTTAGCGACTATCGCTTTCGCTCAAAATGGCTTAACAAAACGTTACATACTTTACCCCGTGGTATGGCAGTGTGCATCAATCGTGCGATTACACTGCGCAATCCGTCCATTTCGGCGTCGTGCGCGGCAGTTTTCCACGCATTTTCGCCGGACGAATCCACGGCTTCCGCCAGCCCGTCCAGCGCCCGCTGGCGCAAAGCTTGCAGAGGCCGCGGTGCCGGACGGGGTACCGGAATTCCCGGCTTCAAGGCAGTCCAACCGCTGCCTTTTGGCGAAGCCAAGACCGCCATTATCAATGAAAGTGAACCGAACCCGGCACGGGCATCCGCAGCATGGTATCGCCGGCGCATGCCTTGCGCTGGCGCTGGCCGTGCTGGCGCTGTGCATGCCGGGCGGGACGGCGCTGGCGCAATCGGCGGGTATGGCCAACCTGCTCAAGCGCTACCCGTCGGCGCAGGCGAGCGATCCGGGCAACAGCCAGCGCGAAGCGCGCGCCCGTGCCGAGCGCCATCGCGCCGAACAGCGCGAGGCCGAGCGCCGGCGCGGCGAGGAACGCGGCGGCTCGCGGCTGTCGCCGGACGAACGCCGCCGGCTGCGCAAGAATCTCTACGACTTCGGACGCGACATCTACCAGGGCGGCTAGCCGCGCGGCTGGAAGTGGCGCAGGAAATCCACGAAGACCTCGGCGGCCAGCTGCGCATCTGCGGCGGTGATGGTCTCCAGCGGGTTGTGGCTGATGCCGCCGTTGCCGCAGCGCACGAACAGCATCGCCACGTCGGTGACCCGCTGCATCATCATGGCGTCATGGCCGGCCCCGGACGGCAGCTCGAACGCCTGCAGTCCGCGCTTCTTCAGCACCGCCCCGAACTGATCCATCAGCCAGCGCGCGCATGGCGCGTTGTTGACCGGCGGCACGCGCTCCACCTGCGCGCTCAGGCCGCGGCGTTCGGCAATCTGCGCGATGCCGGCGACGATGTCGGCGATGGCGGCCTCGCGGATGGCGTCCTCGCCGGCGCGAATGTCCATCGAGAAGGTGCAGGCCGCGGGGATGACATTGCTCGACCCGTTCGGCACCTGCAACTGGCCCACGGTGCCGACCAGCGTCGGCGCCGCCGCGCAGCGCTGCTCCACCAGCAGGATCATCTCGGCCGCGCCCGCCGCGGCATCGCGGCGCATGCCCATCGGCGTGGTGCCGGCGTGGCTGGCCAGGCCTTCGACGCGCACCGAGAAGCGGCTGCTGCCGGCAATCTGCGTGACCACGCCCAACGGCAACTCATGGTGCAGCAGCACCGGACCCTGTTCGATATGCACTTCGACAAAGCCCAGCAGCGAGGCCGGATCGAGCGCCGCGTCGCGCAGCGCCTGCAGCTCGCCGGCGCCAGGCAGGCCGGATCCGGCCAGCGCCTCGCGCAAGCTGATGCCGTCCGCATCCTGGCGTTCGAGCAGCGCGGCGTCGAAGCGGCCGGCCAGCACGCTGCTGGCCAGGAAGCTGGTCTTGAAGCGCAGGCCTTCTTCCTCGGCGAAGGCCACCACGTCCACGTGATACGGCAGGCGGATGCCGGCCTGGTTGAGCGCGCCGAGCACGGCGATCGGCAGCAGGATGCCAAGCCGGCCGTCATAGCGCCCGCCATTGCGCACGGTGTCGAAATGCGAGCCGGTCAGCAGCACGGGCGCGTCGTGCAACGCGGGATCGGCGGCATAGCGGCCGATCACATTGCCGATGGCATCGATGCGCACCTGCATGCCGGCGGCTTCCATCCACTGCGCCAGCCGGGTTTGCGCAGAGCGGTGGGCGGGCGTCAGGTAGGCGCAGGTCAGGCCGTCCTCCATGTCGGAGAAGCGGGCGAGTTCGTCGGCATGGGCGAGGATGGTGTCGCCGAGGGAGGCGGAGGTCTGCGTCATGGCGGTACGGCTTGGGACAGGTGGTCGGAAAAGGCGGCGTAGTCCGCGCGCTAGCTGTTGCGCACCCAGGTCTTCCAGGCGATCCACAGCTTGCGCAGCGGCGTCAGCGCGATGCGCTGGTTCAGCACCTGGAACTGGCTGGCTTCGAGTTCGTCGAGCAGCGCGTGGTAGATCGCGCCCATCAGCAGGCCGGCGCGCTGGGCGCGACGGTCCTGCCGCGGCAGCAGCGCCAGCGCCTCATGGTACAGCGCGCGGGCCCGGCCGGCGTGGTACTGCATCAGCGCGACAAAGCGACCGGAATGCTCGCCCTTGAGGATCTCGGAAGCCGGTACCTGGAATTGCTGCAGCGTATTGACCGGCAGGTAGATGCGCCCGCGCCGCGCATCCTCGCCGACATCCCGCAGGATATTGACCAGCTGCAGCGACTGGCCCAGCTTTTCGGCAAAGACCAGCGTCTGCGGATCGGTGTAGCCGAACAGGCGCGCGCTGAGGGTGCCGACCACGCCGGCGACGCAGTGGCAGTAACGCGCCAGGCCGGCCTCGTCCAGGTAGCGGGTCTGGGTCAGGTCCATTTCCATGCCCTCCAGCACCTCGGCCATCTCGGCCTGGCTCAGGCCGGCGCTGGCGACATGCGGCTGCAGGGCCTGGGTGGTGGGGTGGGTCGGCGCGCCGTCGAACAGGCGGCGCAGCTCGGCGCGCCACCAGTCGAGCTGCTGGTGCGCCAGGCCGGCGTCATGGGTGTCGTCGACCACGTCGTCGACTTCGCGGCACCACGCGTACAGCGCGGTGATCGCGCGGCGGCGCTCGGCCGGCAGGAACAGGAAGCTGTAATAGAAGCTCGAGCCGCTCTGGGCGACTTTCTCTTGGCAATACTGATCGGGCGTCACGCCGGTCTCGGGTCGAAGAAATGTGGAAACCGCGGGGAATCCGCGGTAAATCGCAGACAAGCGGGGGTGCCAGGCCGATGGGGGCAGCCGCGTCGCGGCGCGCCGGATTGTAGCATCGCGGCCGGGCTGGCCCGGGCGCGTCCGGCGCAGTTGGCCGCCCCGGAGCGCCGCTGAAGCTTCCTTCCAGACGTTTCGTCGCCTGCCGTTTGACGCACCCCGGGGCGGTCGTTATATTACTGACCGGCAAGTTATTTAGCGCCCGTGCCGGCGTCCGGCCACCCGCCGGCCACCCGCTGCCCACCGTCAGGCTGCCACCCTTGCCTGCCCGATCGGCAGGCGTGAACCATGGTGGAGCGCGGCCCGCCCAGCAGTTGTACCCATTCCGAATCGTTGCCTACCGATGCCAGTGCTTTGCCAAGTGCCGGAAGTTGCGGCTGCAGATACCCCAGTCACCCCCGCCGTCACCGCGCCGCGCCGGCAGGCCAGGCGTCCCGGCCGCGGCACGGCCGTGGCGGCGCTGTCGCTGGCCGGAGCGCTGGTCCTGGTGGGCTGCGGCAAGGCGCCCGAGCCCGCGCCGGAGATCCGCCCGGTGCGCATGATGCAGCTCAGCCCGCACAGCGGCAAGACCATCTTCGAGTTTTCCGGCGACGTGCGCCCGCGCGTGGAGTCGCGGCTCGGCTTCCGCGTCGGCGGCAAGATCGCCGCGCGGCTGGTGGATGTTGGCGCCGTGGTCAGCAAGGGCCAGCCGCTGGCACGGCTGGACCCGGCCGACCTGTCGCTGGCCGAAGCCGGCTCGCGCGCGCAGTTCGAGGCCGCCCGCACCGACCGCGACCTCGCCGCGGCGGACCTGAAGCGCTACAACGACCTGTTCGCCAAGGGCTTTATCAGCGCCGCCGAGCAGCACCGGCGCCAGGCCAGTTTCGATGCCGCCGAAGCGCGGTTGCGCCAGGCGCAGGCCGGGCTGCGCAGCCAGTCCAACCAGACCGCCTATGCCGTGCTGCATGCCGACGCCGACGGCGTGGTCACCGCCATCGACGCCGAGGTG
Source organism: Cupriavidus sp. WGlv3 (assembly GCF_023952475.1). Classification (GTDB taxonomy): domain Bacteria; phylum Pseudomonadota; class Gammaproteobacteria; order Burkholderiales; family Burkholderiaceae; genus Cupriavidus; species Cupriavidus phytorum. Next base: position 96,928 of record NZ_JALHRX010000017.1, on the reverse strand, counting down.
GGCCAGGTGGTCACCCCCGGCCAGCCGGTGGTGCGGGTCGCGCAGACGGCCGAGAAGGAAGTGGCGATCGGCCTGCCCGAGGACCAGGTCGGCCTGCTGCGCGGCCTGACCGACGTCACCGTCCATACCTGGGCCGAGCCGCAGCGCGCGCTGCCCGGCCGCGTGCGCGAGATCGCCGCCGCGGCCGACCCGGTCACGCGTACCTATGCCACCCGCGTGAGCGTGCCCAATCCGCCCGCCGACCTCAAGCTGGGCATGACCGCGGTGGTGACCTTCGTGCGCAACGGCGCCGCGCCGGCGCTGCGCGTGCCGCTGACCGCGCTGCTGCAGGAGCAGGGCCGCGACATGGTCTGGGTCTACGATGCCCCCTCCGGCACGGTCAAGCCGGTGGCGGTGACGCTGGGCGAGGCCTTCGGCAACGAGATCGAGGTGCGCCAGGGCCTGGCGCCGGGCCAGACCATCGTCACCGCGGGCGTGCACCTGCTGCGCCCGGGACAGAAGGTGCGACCGCTGCAGATGGTCGCGCCGGCATCGGCCGCCACCCCGAAGCAGGGGTAAGCGGATGGACCATTCCCGCTTCAACCTGTCGCGCTGGGCGCTCGAACACCAGCCGCTGACCCGCTACCTGCTGGTAGTGCTGCTGCTCGGCGGCCTGCTGGCATTCTTCCAGCTCGGTCAGGACGAGGACCCGCCGTTTACCTTCCGCGTGATGGTGGTGCAGGCGTTCTGGCCCGGCGCCACCGCCGAGCAGATCGCGGTCCAGGTCACCGACAAGATCGAGCGCCAGCTGCAGGAAGTGCCCTATGCGGACAAGATCCGCAGCTTCTCCAAGCCCGGCGAGACCACGGTGATCTTCCAGCTCAAGGACACCTCGCCCGCGAAAGAGACTGCGCAGGTCTGGTACACCGTGCGCAAGAAGATCGGTGACATCCAGCAGACCCTGCCGGCCGGCGTGCGCGGGCCGTTCTTCAACGACGAGTTCGGCGACGTCTACGGCACCATCTACGCGCTCTCGGCCGATGGCTTCAATTACAAGGAGCTGCGCGAATACGCCGACCTGGTGCGCCAGGAACTGCTGCGCGTGCCGTCGGTGGCCAAGGTGTCGCTGATCGGGCTGCAGGACGAGAAGGTCTACATCGAGTTCAACCAGGCGCGCTTTGCCCAGCTGGGCCTGGACATCAACGCCATCGCCGATCAGATCTCGCAGCAGAACAATCTGACCGGCAGCGGCGTGCTGGTGACCCCGAGCGATAACCTGCAGGTGCGCCTGTCGGGCCAGTTCGCCAGCGTGGCAGACCTGGAGAACCTGGTGCTGCGCGGACCCAACGGCATCGCCAATATCCGTCTGGGCGACATCGCCGACGTCTACCGCGGCTATGTCGACCCTACCCAGCAGCGCATGCGCTTCAACGGCAAGGACGTGATCGGGCTGGGCATCTCGATGCAGAAGGGCGGCGACATCATCGAGCTGGGCAAGAACCTGCGCAGCGCCTTCGAGCGGCTGCGCGGCCAGCTGCCGGTTGGCATCGAGATGGACCAGGTGCAGGACCAGCCCGAGGCGGTGCAGCGCTCGGTCGGCGAGTTCGTGCGGGTGCTGATCGAGGCGGTGGTGATCGTGCTGGCGGTGAGCTTTGTCTCGCTCGGCCTGCACACGCGGCCGCTGCGGCTCGACGTGCGCCCGGGCCTGGTGGTGGCGCTGACCATCCCGCTGGTGCTGGCGGTGACGTTCCTGTTCATGAACATCTTCGGCATCGGCCTGCACAAGATCTCGCTGGGCGCGCTGATCGTGGCGCTGGGGCTGCTGGTCGACGACGCCATCATCGCGGTCGAGATGATGGTGCGCAAGCTGGAAGAGGGCTTCTCCAAGATGGAGGCCGCCACCTTTGCCTATACCTCGACCGCGATGCCGATGCTGACCGGCACGCTGATCACCGCGGCCGGGTTCCTGCCGGTAGGGCTGGCACGTTCGACGGTGGGCGAGTATACCTTCGCCATCTTCGCGGTGACGGCGCTGGCGCTGGTGCTGTCGTGGCTGGCCGCGGTCTACTTCACGCCCTACCTGGGCTACCTGCTGCTCAAGACCCGCGCCCCGGGCGCGGGCGCGGCCCACGAGGTCTTCGACACGCCGTTCTACGCGCGCTTCCGCCGGCTGGTGGACTGGTGCGTTACCTGGCGCAAGCTGGTGATTGCGATCACGCTGGTGGCGTTCGCGCTGGGCATCTACGCCTTCAAGTTCGTCGAAAAGCAGTTCTTCCCGGATTCCAGCCGCCCGGAGCTGATGGTGGAGCTGTGGATGCCGGAGGGTACCAGCTTCGCGCAGATGGAGACCGAAGCCAAACGCTTCGAGCAACGGATCGGCAAGGACCGCGACGTCGCCAGCCTGACCACCTTCGTCGGCACCGGCGCGCCGCGCTTCTACCTGCCGCTGGACCAGATCTTCCCGCAGACCAACGTGGCGCAGGTGATCGTGATGCCGGCCAGCACCGAAGTGCGCGACGCGCTGCGCCGCCGCGTCATCCAGCTGCTCGATGCCGAGTTCCCGTACCTGCGCGGGCGCGTCAAGCTGCTGCCAAACGGGCCGCCGGTGGCCTATCCGGTGCAGTTCCGCGTGATCGGCCCGGACGCCGCCGCGGTGCGCCGGCTGGCCGACCAGGTCAAGGCCGAGATGCGCGCCAACCCCAACACCATCGGCGTCAACGACAACTGGAACGAGAACGTCAAGATGCTGCGCCTGGAGATCGACCAGGACAAGGCGCGCGCGCTGGGCGTGACCACCCAGGCCATCGCCCGCGTCACGCAGACGGTGCTGAGCGGCGTGCCGGTGGGGCAATACCGCGACGGCGACAAGCTGATCGACATCCTGATGCGCACGCCGCGCAATGAGCGCGACGCGATCTCGGACCTGAATAACATGCTGGTGCCGGCCAGCAGCGGGCGCGTGGTGCCGCTGACGCAGGTGGCGCGCGTGACGCTGCGCTCCGAGCCCGGCGTGGTCTGGCGTGAGAACCGCGACTTCGGCGTGACCGTGCAGGCCGACGTGGTCGACGGCATCCAGGGCCCGACCGTCACCGCGCAGATCAACCCGAAGCTGGACGCGCTGCGCGCGCAATTGCCCCCAGGCTACCGCATCACCGTGGCCGGCGCGGAAGAGGAGAGCGGCAAGGCCGGGGCCTCGATCGCGGCGCAGCTGCCGCTGTGCATCTTCATCATCTTCACGCTGCTGATGCTGCAGCTCCACAGCTTCTCGCGCGCGGCCATGGTGTTCCTGACCGGCCCGCTCGGGCTGATCGGCGCCGCCGCCACGCTGTTGCTGCTGCGTGCGCCGATGGGCTTCGTGGCGCAGCTGGGCATCACCGCGCTGCTGGGCATGATCATCCGCAACTCGGTGATCCTGGTCGACCAGATCGAGCAGGACATCCGCGCCGGCGTGCCGCAATGGACCGCCATCGTCGAAGCCGCGGTGCGCCGCTTCCGCCCGATCATCCTGACGGCCGCCGCGGCCGTGCTGGCGATGATCCCGCTGTCGCGCTCGATGTTCTGGGGGCCGATGGCGGTGGCCATCATGGGCGGGCTGATCATCGCCACGGTGCTGACGCTGCTGTTCCTGCCGGCGCTGTACGCGGCATGGTTCCGCGTGCGGCGGCCCCAAGACGGACCGGGCGCCGTGGCCGCGTGACGGCCGGCGCCAGGGTCCTGCGCTACTGCACCAGGCCTGCGCCTAGTTGCAGATCGTGCCGGGAACCGGCTTGCCGGAGGCGGTCAGCCCCTGGCATGCGTCGCCGCTGGCCAGGCTGGTATCCGACGCCGAGGCCGGCGACAGCTTCAGCTTGCCGGCCACGGTGCAGCAGCCGCGCGGCGGTGGCGGGTTGGGGCTGCGTTTGATCGTGGTGCCGGTTATCGTGGCTGGGGCGCTCGGGGTTACCGAAGTGGTCGGTACCGGAGTCACCTCCGCCGCCGGCGCGGCAGCCGCTGCGGCAGTACCGGCCTTTGGTGGACCGCCCGCTTCAGCCGACTCTTCCACTTCGGGATAGACGCATTGCCCGTGGTGGCAGATCCGCTCACCTTTGCACTGCATGTCGTACTGGCATCCGGCGGCCTGTGCGAACGATGTCCAGCCAGCGGCCATCGACGCTGCCAACAGCAAGGCAGGGAATTTCATATGCCCTCCAATCAGGGCTGAGGTGATCATGCCGGGCACCACCTGCGTAGTGCGCACGGCGGCTCCGACATCTTCAGCATAGATCGCCGCACGGGTCCGCGAAAGGCGGTGCCACTCAGGTGTTCTACCACCTGCGCCAAGCGCCGCGGAACGCGCGCGTCATCGTTTCGACACGCAGACGAAAGTCGCGTGGCCAATCGAAGCCTGAAATGGGGAAGGTTGTCAGCCCGCCACTTGGCAGGCGGGTGGTGCGAGGGAGGGGACTCGAACCCCTACACCATTGCTGGCGTCAGGACCTAAACCTGGTGCGTCTACCAATTTCGCCACCCTCGCGGTCCTTGCGGCGCTGCCCGGGCGGGCGGCCGCGATGCTCGTTGCCGGAGACGAAAGCAAAAAAGGCGGCTGGAAGTGCCCGCCTTTGCCGTCTTCTTGCCGGATCTGCCGCCGGCAGCCCGCAGTGCAACGAGGTTGCGGATTGTAGCGCAAGGCGCGGGGGGAATCCAGCCCCGTGGCGACTGCCCGCCCTGGCGGGCCCGTGCGGCTATATTGTCGGCTGTCCAGACCTTCGTCCCCGCCCATGATTGCCGTTCCGACCCTGACCCCGCTGCGCTGGCGCCTGCTGTTCTGGGCCTGCGCCGCCGCCATGCTGGCGCTGTCGCTGATGCCGCCGACGCAGCCGCTGCCGACCACCGGCTGGGACAAGGCCAATCACGCGCTCGGGTTTGCGCTGCTTGGCCTGCTGGGCGCACGCGCCTACGCCGCACGTGGCTGGCCGCTTTGGCTGGGTCTGGTCGCGTATGGCGGCGTGATCGAGCTGTTGCAGGGGCAGACCGGCTACCGCGAGGCCGACTGGCTCGACCTGCTCGCCGACACGGTCGGCGTAGCCGCGGCCCTGGCGCTGGACTGGCTGGTGCGCCGGCTCAGCGCTCCTCGGCTTCGAGCGTGAAGCCGGCGCCGTCGTCCTGGCCGAGCAGGTCGGCCAGCACCGGCATGGCTTGCCGCAGCGACTCCTGCAGCCGCCACGGCGGATTGACGATGAACATGCCGCTGCCGTGCAGGCCCAGCCCGCCCTCGACCGGGCGCTTGACCGTCAGGGTCACATGCAGCCAGCTCTTGAGCGGCAGGCCCTTCAGCTGCACCGGCAGCTGCAGCGCTTCGCGCCGCTGCACCTGCGGGTACCAGACCGCGTAGACGCCGGTGGCAAAACGCTCCAGCCCGTCGCGCACGGTCTGCACGGTGCGTGCGTAGTCCTGCTTGTCTTCGTACGACGGATCGACCAGCACCAGCGCGCGCCGCGGCGGCGGCGGCAGGATGGCCTTGATACCGCCGAAGCCGTCGCCGTCGTACAGCATCACGCGGCGCCCGGCGCCGCGGAAGTTGTCGCGCAGGACCTGGATCTCGGTGCTGTGCAATTCGAACAGCCGCAAGCGGTCGTGCTCGCGCAGCATCTGCCAGGCCAGCCAGGGCGAGCCCGGGTAGTGGCGCAGGTTGCCGTCCGGGTTGAGCGCGCGCACCTGGTCCAGGTATTCGTCCAGCATCGGCGGCAGTTCGGTGCCGCTTGCGGCGGCGCGCCACAGCGGCGCGATGCCGGTCTCGAATTCGGCTTTCTTCTGCGCGTAGGCGTGGTCCAGCGCATAGAGGCCGGCGCCGGCATGGGTGTCGATGTACCAGAACGCCTTGTCCTTCTGCGCCAGGTGCTCGAGCAGTTGCACCACGACGGCGTGCTTGAGGACATCGGCGTGATTGCCGGCATGGAAGGCGTGACGATAGCTGAGCATGTGGAGCAGGGCGCCGTGGCGGCGCAAGATGGGAGGCGGACGGCGAGGCGGTCCGCGGCAAGGCCGCTATGCTACCATCCGCCGCCAGTTGCTCTTCCTGGCCTCTCCCACGCCCGTGGTGCTCTGGCCGGGGCAATTCGCTTCCACAGAGTTTTCCATCCATGCCGCGCGCACTCGAGCCCGCCGAGCCGATCCTGTCGGCCGAGGGCACTCCGTATTCGCCCCGCTACGATGACGTCTACCACAGCACCGAAGGCGGCCTGGCGCAGGCCGCCCACGTCTTCCTCGGCGGCAATGGCTTGCCCGGGGCATGGGCCGCTCGGCGGCAGTTCGTCATCGTCGAAACCGGCTTCGGCCAGGGACTGAATTTCCTGGCGACCTGGCGGGCGTGGCGCGACGATCCGCAGCGCTGCGACACGCTGCATTTCGTCTCGATCGAAAAGCATCCGTTCACCCGTGAGGGGCTGGCGCAACTGCATGCCAGCCTGGACGAGTTGCAGCCGCTGGCGCAGGCGCTGCAGGCGCAATGGCCGCTGGCGCTGCCGGGCTTGCACCGGCTCGCATTCGACCAGGGCCGCGTGGTGCTGACGCTGGCGCTGGGCGACGCCGAAGCGATGCTGCCGCGGCTGGCCGCCGGTGCCGACGCCTTCTACCTTGATGGCTTCTCGCCGGCGCGCAATGCCGAGATGTGGTCGGTGCCGGTGTTCCGCGGCCTGGCGCGGCTGGCGCGTCCCGGTGCCACGCTGGCGACGTATACCGCCGCGGGCTTTGTGCGGCGCGGGCTGAAGGAGGTCGGCTTCGAGGTCGGCAAGGTGCCCGGCTTTGGCGGCAAGCGCGACATGACGGTCGCGCGCTTTCGCCCGCAATGGAAATCGCGCCGCCACGCGCCGCCGTTGCCGGCGCAATGGGCCGAGCGCCATGCCATCGTGATCGGCGCCGGGCTGGCGGGCTGCGCCGTGACCGAGCGGCTGGCCGCGCGCGGCTGGCGCGTGACCCTGTTCGACGCCCACGGAGGACCGGCGCGGCAGACCTCGGCGCATCGTGCCGCGGCCATGCATGCGCATGTGTCGGCCGACGACAGCCTGCTGTCGCGGCTGTCGCGTGCCGGCAACCAGTACGCGCTGCGCGCCTGGGCGGCGCTGGCCGAAGCCGGGCATCCGGTCGGCTGGCACGGCTGCGGCGTGCTGCAGATCGGCGCGGACGAGGCCGAAGGCGAGGCCCAGCGCGCCGCGCTGGACGCCATGGGCTTGCCGCAGGATTTCGTGCGCTGGATGAGCGCCGCCGAGGCGGCCGCGGCGCACCACGCCGGCGTGCCGCGCGGCGGCCTCTGGTTCCCGCAGGGCGGGTGGGTCGCGCCGCCGGACATCTGCGCGGCGCAGCTGGCGCGCGCCGGCGATGCTGTCACGACGCGCTTCGGCTGCCGGGTCGGCGCGATCGCGCGCGTCGACGGGCAATGGCAGGCACTCGCGCAGGACGGCGCCTTGCTGGCGTCGGCACCGGTGCTGGTGTTGGCCAACGCACATGAGGCGCAGCAACTGCTGCCGCAGCAACACTGGACCCTGCGCCGCGTGCGCGGGCAGCTGACCACGCTGGCGGCCGCGCAGGTCGACGCGCTCGGTGGCTGGCCCGACTGCGTGGTGACCGGTGCCGGCTATCTGTTGCCGCGTGCCGCCGACGGCAGCGGCCGCGTCGGCTCCAGCTATGACGAGGACACCGGCCCGCTGGTGGCGCAGCCGGCAATCCACGCCGCCAACCTGGCCAGGCTGGCCGGGCTGCTGCCGGACCAGGCCGGCGCGGTGGCCTCGCTCGATCCCGCCACGTTGTCGGGCTATGTCGGCGTGCGCACGGTCACGCACAACCGGTTGCCGCTGATCGGGCAAGTGCCTGACGAGGCCGCCGCGGTGGCGCAGGCGGCATCGCTGCGCGGCGCACACCTGCGCGACCTGCCGCGCCTGCCCGGGCTCTATGTGGCGCTGGCCTATGCCTCGCGCGGGCTCACCTGGGCCGCGCTGGGCGCGGAACTGCTGGCCAGCCAGATCGAAGGCGAGCCGTTGCCGCTGGAGTCGGAGCTGGCCGATGCGGTGGATCCGGCACGCCTGCTGCTGCGCGCACTGCGCCATGGGCAGGCAGCGTAGCGCGGCGCATCGTGGCGTAGCGGGGGCCGCAGGGTTGCGGCGCGTTCCGGGCAAAATCTGCCGGAAGCGAATCAAAACCGTGCGATAATCCCCGTTTTCCGTTTGCGCGGAGCTTTCCGTTCGCCGGTGCGCTGCCCTGGCCGTCCTGTCGCGACGGCGCTGTGGCGGTAAAGCGGGCGGTACGCGTACAAGACGGCAGCACCTACGAACACAACTACATTTCTGGATTGGATCTACGACCATGTCGAACGTGATTGAGAACCTCGGCAAGCTGGACCGCAAGGTGACCCTGGCCATCCCCAAGGCCGAAGTGGAGAAGGAAAAGCAGGAGCGCCTGGTTCGCCTGTCGAAGACCGTGAAGATGTCGGGCTTCCGTCCGGGCAAGGTGCCGATGAAGATGGTCGAGAAGCAATACGGCCAGCAGGTCGAGTTCGAAGTCCGCTTCGACAAGGCCGCGCGCAAGTTCTTCGACATCACCAAGGAACAGGACGTCAAGGTTGCCGGCCAGCCCAAGTTCGAGATCAAGAACGAAGGCGTGGGCGAGGATGAAGTGGCGTTCGACGCCACCTTCGAGGTGTACCCGGAAGTGACCATCGGCGACCTGTCGGCGGCCGAAGTCACCCGCACCGGCACCGAGATCACCGACGCCGAAGTCGACAAGACCATCGACATCCTGCGCAAGCAGCGCGTGCACTACCACGCCCGCGGCGAAGCCGGCGAGCATGGCGACGGCGGTGCCGACGTCACCGCGCAGAACGGCGACCGCGTGACGCTGGACTTCGTCGGCAAGATCGACGGCGAAGAGTTCGCCGGCGGCAAGGCCGAGGACTTCCCGTTCGTGCTGGGCGAAGGCCGCATGCTGCCCGAGTTCGAGCAGGCCGCGCTGGGCCTGAAGGTTGGCGAAAGCAAGACCTTCCCGCTGGCCTTCCCGGCCGACTACCACGGCAAGGAAGTGGCCGGCAAGACCGCCGAGTTCACCGTGACCCTGAAGAAGATCGAGTGGGCCCACCTGCCGGAAGTGAATGAAGCCTTCGCCAAGTCGCTGGGCATCGCCGACGGCAGCGTCGACAAGATGCGCGCCGACATCCGCGAGAACCTCGAGCGCGAAGTGAAGCGCCGCACGCACGCCATGCTGAAGGACCAGGTCATGGAAGCGCTGCTGAAGGCGAGCGAGCTGGACGTGCCCAAGGCCCTGATCGAGCAGGACCAGGAGCGCCTGGTGGAAATGGCCCGCCGCGACCTGGAGCAGCGTGGCATGCCCAACGCCAAGGACATGCCGATCCCGGCCGAGATGTTCGCGCAGCAGGCCGAGCGCCGCGTCAAGCTGGGCCTGATCCTGGCCGAGATCGTCAAGGCCAACGGCCTGGAAGCCAAGGCCGACCAGATCAAGGCCGAGATCGAGGACTTCGCCAAGAGCTACGAGGACCCGAAGGAAGTCATGCGCTGGTACTACGGCGACCAGCAGCGCCTGGCCGAAATGGAAGCCTACGTGCTCGAAAACAACGTGGTAAATTTCGTGTGCGGCAAGGCCAAGGTCACCGACAAGAAGGTGTCCTTCGAGGAACTCACCGCCGAAGGCAACCAGCAGCAAGCCTGAGGCCGGAAGTGACCGGCAGCCCCGCGCCACGGTGCGGGGCCGGAACTTCCCGAGTTACCCGGATTGCCTTGCGATCCGACGAATCCATGGAGAACATGCATGACCCGCAATGATTTGCTTGACCGTCTCGCCACCACGCAGGCTTCGGCACTGGAAACCCAGGGCCTGGGGCTGGTGCCGATGGTCGTCGAGCAGTCCGGCCGGGGCGAGCGCGCCTATGACATCTACTCGCGCCTGCTGAAGGAGCGCGTGGTGTTCATGGTGGGCGAGGTCAACGACCAGACCGCCAACCTGGTGGTGGCACAGCTGCTGTTCCTGGAAAGCGAGAACCCCGACAAGGACGTGTCCCTGTACATCAATTCGCCGGGCGGTTCGGTGTCGGCGGGGCTGGCCATCTACGACACCATGCAGTTCATCAAGCCGGACGTGTCGACGCTGTGCATGGGCATGGCGGCCAGCATGGGCGCCTTCCTGCTGGCGGCGGGTGCCAAGGGCAAGCGTTCGGCGCTGCCCAACTCGCGCATCATGATCCACCAGCCGCTGGGCGGCGCGCGCGGCCAGGCCTCGGACATCGAGATCCAGGCGCGCGAGATCCTGTACCTGCGCGAGCGGCTCAACACCATCCTGTCGGAAGTGACCGGCCAGCCGGTCGAGAAGATTGCGCGCGACACCGATCGCGACAACTTCATGAGCGGCGACCAGGCGGTCGACTACGGCCTGATCGACAAGGTGCTCGCCCGCCGCGGCTGATGCGGCACGTCGCCGTGCCCTGTGGTGCGACGGCGGCCGGCCACATCGGCTGGGCTCAAATGGCGAAGGCTACACCGGAACGAGGCCCCGTGCCTCGTTTTTTGCATCGGAACCGGTGAAACGGGGCCTTCGCCCCACAGCCGGGGGGAACCGCCGGTGGTGCCAATTGTTTTGGCGTATGATGCGTTTGAAGCGTATCGCCGAGGAGCCTGTCGCCCCGCGGTGTGCGCACTGCAAAAGTGACTGATTCCTATGGCGGACAAAAAAGGTTCATCCAGCGAAAAGCTTCTGTACTGCTCCTTCTGCGGCAAGAGCCAGCATGAGGTCAAGAAGCTGATTGCCGGCCCGTCGGTGTTCATTTGCGACGAATGCATCGACCTGTGCAACGAGATCATTCGCGACGAGGCCACGGCATCCGAGAAAGACGCCGCCGCGGCCGCGCGCTCCGACCTGCCCACGCCCCACGAGATCCGCGAAAGCCTGGACCAGTATGTGATTGGCCAGGAACAGGCCAAGAAGATCCTGGCCGTGGCGGTCTACAACCACTACAAGCGCCTGAAGCACCTCGGCAAGAAGGATGACGTCGAGCTGTCCAAGAGCAACATCCTGCTGATCGGGCCCACCGGCTCGGGCAAGACGCTGCTCGCGCAGACGCTGGCGCGCCTGCTCAACGTTCCGTTCGTGATCGCTGACGCGACCACGCTGACCGAAGCCGGCTACGTCGGCGAGGACGTCGAGAACATCATCCAGAAGCTGCTGCAGAACTGCAATTACGAAGTCGAGAAGGCGCAGCGCGGCATTGTCTACATCGACGAGATCGACAAGATCTCGCGCAAGTCGGACAACCCGTCAATTACGCGCGACGTGTCCGGCGAGGGCGTGCAGCAGGCCCTGCTCAAGCTGATCGAAGGCACCATGGCATCGGTGCCGCCGCAGGGTGGCCGCAAGCATCCGAACCAGGACTTCCTGCAGGTGGACACGACCAACATCCTGTTCATCTGCGGCGGCGCCTTCGATGGCCTGGAGAAGGTCATCATGCAGCGTTCGGACAAGACCGGCATTGGCTTTGCCGCGCAGGTCAAGAGCAAGGAAGAGCGCGACGTCAGCGAAGTGCTGCCGCAGACCGAGCCGGAAGACCTGATCAAGTTCGGCCTGATTCCCGAACTGATCGGCCGCCTGCCGGTAGTGGCAACGCTGGCCAAGCTGGACGAGGCCGCGCTGATGCAGATCCTGGTCGAGCCCAAGAATGCGCTGGTCAAGCAATACCAGAAGCTGCTGGCAATGGAAGGCGTCGAGCTTGAAATCCGTCCGGGTGCGCTGAGCGCCATCGCCCGCAAGGCGATCCGCCGCAAGACCGGTGCCCGGGGGCTGCGCTCGATCCTGGAGCAGTCGCTGATGGACGTCATGTATGACTTGCCTAATTACAAGGGCGTGCAAAAGGTGGTGATCGATGAAAATACGATCAACGGCGATGCACCGCCGCTGCTGATGTATGAGGAGCAGCAGCCCAAGGTGGCAGGGTCTAACTGACGCGAGGCCTGCCAGAGTGGTCAGAGGTCGGCACCACACGGGCAGCAGGGCGGAAAAGGCCGTTCGCGTAGAAGCGAGCGGCTTTTTTTTGTTTATTTCTACCGACGAGAGGGAGGAAACGCGGGTATGCTGTTTCAGAGGGGCCACCAAGTGCAGGTAGCGGCATCTGCCTGCCTTGATGAATCGATTGGCACGTATCTTGTAATCGATTCGGGCGGCCCAATTTACGCCTTAAATGACTGACTTGGGGAAAATGATGTCCGGAACACAACTCCTCCCGGCCGAGCCGATTCGCCTCCCACTGTTGCCGCTGCGCGACGTGGTGGTGTTTCCGCACATGGTGATCCCGCTGTTCGTGGGACGCCCAAAGTCCATCAAGGCGCTTGAGACTGCGATGGAGGCGGGCAAGAGCATCATGCTCGTAGCCCAGAAGACGGCGGCCAAGGACGAGCCGACCGCCGACGACCTGTACGAGGTCGGCTGCATCGCCAATATCCTGCAAATGCTGAAGCTGCCCGACGGTACCGTGAAGGTGCTGGTCGAGGGCACCCAGCGCGCAAACATCCGCGAGGTGAGCGAGGACGATTCGCACTTCATGTGCGAAGCCGTGCCCGTGCCGCCCGCACCTGGCGAAAGCGCCGAGACCGAGGCCCTGCGCCGCGCGATCGTGTCGCAGTTCGACCAGTACGTGAAGCTCAACAAGAAGATCCCTCCGGAGATCCTGACCTCGCTGTCGGGCATCGACGAGGCCGGGCGCCTGGCGGATACCATCGCCGCGCACCTGCCGATCAAGCTCGAGCAGAAGCAGAAGATCCTGGAGATGGTCAACGTGACCGAGCGCCTGGAAAGCCTGCTGTCGCAGCTCGAGGGCGAGATCGACATCCTGCAGGTCGAAAAGCGCATCCGTGGCCGCGTCAAGCGCCAGATGGAGAAGAGCCAGCGCGAGTACTACCTGAACGAGCAGGTCAAGGCCATCCAGAAGGAACTGGGCGAGGGCGAAGAAGGCGCCGACCTGGAAGAACTCGACAAGCGCATCAAGGCTGCGCGCATGCCGAAGGAAGCCAAGAAGAAGGCCGACGCCGAATTCAAGAAGCTCAAGCTGATGTCGCCGATGTCGGCCGAGGCCACCGTCGTGCGCAACTACATCGACACGCTGGTGAACCTGCCGTGGCGCAAGAAGAGCAAGGTCAACAACGACCTCGCCAACGCCGAGCGCGTGCTGGATGAAGACCACTATGGCCTGGAGAAGGTCAAGGAACGCATTCTCGAGTACCTCGCGGTGCAACAGCGCGTGGACAAGGTGAAGGCACCCATCCTCTGCCTGGTCGGGCCTCCCGGCGTGGGCAAGACCTCGCTCGGCCAGTCGGTGGCGCGCGCGACGAACCGCAAGTTCGTGCGCATGGCACTGGGTGGCGTGCGTGACGAGGCCGAGATCCGCGGCCACCGCCGTACCTACATCGGGTCGATGCCGGGCAAGATCCTGCAGAGCCTGTCGAAGGTTGGCGTGCGCAATCCGCTCTTCCTGCTCGACGAGATCGACAAGATGGGCCAGGATTTCCGCGGCGATCCGTCGTCGGCGCTGCTCGAGGTGCTGGACCCGGAACAGAACCACACGTTCCAGGACCACTACATCGAGGTCGACTTCGACCTGTCCGACGTGATGTTCGTGGCGACGTCGAACTCGCTGAACATTCCGCCGCCGCTGCTCGACCGTATGGAAGTGATCCGCCTGTCGGGTTACACCGAGGAAGAGAAGCTCAACATCGCCACGCGTTACCTGCTGCCGAAACAGATCAAGAACAATGGTCTGAAGCCGGGCGAGATCGAGGTCACCGATGCGGCGATCCGCGACATCATCCGCTACTACACGCGCGAAGCCGGTGTGCGTTCGCTCGAACGCGAGGTCTCCAAGATTGCCCGCAAGGCGGTCAAGCTGCTGCTGCTGAAGAAGGAGTCGGGCACGATCAAGGTCGATTCGGACAACCTCGACAAGTTCCTGGGCGTACGCAAGTACGACTTCGGCCTGGCCGGCAAGGAAAACCAGGTGGGCCAGGTGACTGGCCTGGCGTGGACCGAGGTGGGCGGAGACCTGCTGACCATCGAAGCCGCGATCATGCCGGGCAAGGGCAACATCACGCGCACCGGTTCGCTGGGCGACGTGATGAAGGAATCGGTCGAGGCCGCGCGCTCGGTGGTGCGTTCGCGGGCACGCCGCCTGGGCATCACGGATGAGATGTTCGAGAAGCGCGACATCCACATCCACGTGCCCGAAGGCGCCACGCCCAAGGACGGCCCGTCTGCGGGCGGTGCCATGACCACGGCGCTGGTGTCGGTGCTGACCGGCATCCCGGTGCGCGCGGATGTCGCCATGACCGGCGAGATCACGCTGCGCGGCGAGGTGCTGCCCATCGGCGGCCTCAAGGAGAAGCTGCTGGCAGCCCACCGCGGCGGCATCAAGCTGGTGCTGATCCCCGAGGAAAACGTCAAGGACCTGGCCGAGATCCCGGACAACGTCAAGAACGCCATCGAGATCGTGCCGGTGCGCTGGATCGACAAGGTGCTGGAACTGGCGCTCGAGCGCAAGCCCGAGGCGCTGCCGGAAGAAGACGCCAAGCCCGCCGAGGTGGCCGACAAGGCCACGGCCAAGGTCGAGCGCCTGCACCACTGACTACGCCTCGGCCGCATGAACAAAACGCCGCAGGGCAGCGATGCCCGGCGGCGTTTTTTTTGTCCGCGCGGGCCTTGGCAAATCGAAATCACATGTATTAAACTTGCGCCCTCGCAACGCAAACCACGGCAGCTGCCGCGAGGTGCGGAGCGTTCAGCAAGTTTGCAGGCAGACAGCCTGCGATGGTCGAGCGGGTGCTTAGCTCAGTTGGTAGAGCGGCGCCCTTACAAGGCGTAGGTCGGGGGTTCGAACCCCTCAGCACCCACCACCGCTCTGCCAGCGCGAATCAAGGACTCAGAGCGATCTGGGTCTTTTTTTTTTGTGGTCGTTTGATCGCTCCGTGCGTCCGGGCACCGTTATCGTAAGGTGTGCTGGCGGTCATTATGGGCCGACGCGCTAATCCCATGGTGGCGCGGCGCCGAGGTGTAAGCTAAGGAGGCGCACGGTACTGCAGTAACGCCGGGGCGAAAGGCTCTTTGAGCGTATCTTGCCCGTTATGTCGGACGAATGTGGCGTTCGTCTCCAGCCTGACGCTGGGCAGAAGCCTCTTTCGGAGTGCGAGATGAACCTACACATGGTTTCGGCGCCTATGGTGAGCAGCCTGAGCCTGCAAATCTTGTGGGAGGACGGCGAGCGCGTCTTCTGCCGGGGGCGGCGCCCCGGGGAGGGCGATGACCATCACGTGCTGCTTGCGCTGTCTGCCGCGGAGCAACCCACGCCCGCCAGCCTTGACCGCCTGGCCCACGAATTCGGCCTGAAGGACGACCTCGATGGCGCGTGGGCGTTGCGGCCGCTGGAACTGGTGCGGGAGGGTGGTCGGAACCTGCTGGTGCTCGAGGACCCCTCCGGCGAGCCGCTTGCGCGCCTGCTCGGGGCGCCCATGGAAATCGGCCAATGCCTGCGGCTCGCGGCCGGAATTGCCGCAGCGCTGGTCAAGCTGCACCAGCGCGGCCTGATTCACAAGGATCTCAAGCCCACCCATATCGTGGTCAATTGCGCCGACGGAAGGGTTCGGCTCACCGGCTTCGGCCTGGCCTCGCGGCTGCCGCGCGAGCGGCAGGCCCCGGAGCCGCCCGAGACCATCGCCGGCACGCTGGCCTACATGGCGCCAGAGCAGACCGGACGCATGAACCGTTCGATCGATTCGCGCAGCGATCTCTATGCTTTCGGCGTCACGCTGTACCAGATGTTGACCGGCACCTTGCCGTTCACGGGCGCTGATCCGATGGAGTGGGTGCACTGCCATATCGCCAGGAAGCCGGAGCCGCCCAGCATGCGGATCGATTCCATTCCCACGGTGGTATCGCACGTCGTCATGAAGCTGCTGGCCAAGACTGCCGAGGAGCGCTACCAGACCGCCGCCGGGGTCGAACATGACCTGCAGCGCTGTCTGGCAGACTGGGAGCGACAGCACCGTGTTGACGAGTTCCCGCTGGACGAGCACGGCACGCGCGACCAGCTGCTTGTTCCGGAGAAGCTGTACGGCCGGGAGCGCGAGGTCGGTATCCTCATCGAAGCGTTCGATCGGACTCTGAAGAGCGGCACGCCGGAGCTGGTGCTCGTCTCCGGTTATTCCGGCATCGGCAAATCCTCGGTCGTCAATGAACTGCACAAGGTGCTGGTGCCGCCACGGGGCATCTTCGCATCCGGCAAGTTCGACCAGTACAAGCGCGACATTCCCTATTCGACCCTGGTGCAGGCATTCCAGGGCCTGGTGCGGCCGCTGCTGGGCAAGCGCGACGCGGAACTGGCGAGCTGGCGCGGGGCGTTGCTGGAGGCGCTTGGGCCCAACGCCCGGCTGATGACCGACCTGATTCCCGAGCTGAAGCTCATCATCGGCGAGCCGCCACCGGTGCCCGTGCTCGAGCCACAACAGGCACAACACCGCTTCCTGCTCGTGTTCCGCAGCTTTATCGGCGTGTTTGCGCGCGAGGAGCATCCGCTCGCCCTGTTTCTGGACGATCTGCAATGGCTCGACGCGGCAACGCTCGACCTGCTCGAGCACCTGCTGACCCGTTCGGAACTGCGCCACCTGATGTTGATCGGCGCCTATCGCGACAATGAGGTCGATGCCACGCATCCGCTCACGCGCAAGCTCCAGGCGATCCGCGACGCGGGCGCCAGGATCGAGCAAATCACCCTGGCGCCGCTTGGCGGCAAGCACATCACAGAGCTGGTCGCGGAGGCATTGCACAGTGAGCCGGAGCGCATCGCCCCCCTGGCGCGACTGGTACATGACAAGACCGCGGGGAATCCGTTCTTCGTGATCCAGTTCCTGCACGCGCTGGTCGACGAGGATCTGCTTGCCTTCGATCATGACGCGAGGCAATGGTGCTGGAATGCCGACCGCATTCATGCCAAGGGCTACACCGACAATGTCGTGGACCTGATGGTCGTCAAGCTGGCCCGCCTGCCGGCCGAGACGCAGCGGGCATTGCACCAGCTTGCCTGTCTCGGCAACGTCGCCGAGATTGCAACACTATCGACCGTTCTCGACATGCCCGCGCCACAGGTTCACACGGCGTTGTGGGAGGCGGTCCGCCAGGAGCTGGTCGAGCGGTCGGAAGGCTCGTACCAATTTATCCACGATCGCGTTCACGAGGCCGCTTATTCGCAGATCCCGGAGGCCTCTCGCACCGAGATCCATCTGCGGATCGGGCGGCTGCTCGCTGCACAAACCTGCACGGAGAAGCGCGAAGAGGCGATCTTTGAAATCGTGGGGCAGCTCAATCGTGGCGCCTCGCTGATCACAGATCAGGCCGAACGCGAGCAACTGGCCGAATTCAATCTAATTGCCGGCCAGCGCGCCAAGGCGTCGACGGCCTATGCCTCTGCACTGACCTATCTGGTCACCGGCGCGGACCTACTGGGCGACGATCGCTGGGAGCACCGCCATGGCTTGAGCTTTGCACTGGCTCTCAACCGTGCCGAGTGCGAATTCCTGACCGGGCAGTTGTCGGTGGCCGACGAGCGCCTGGCAGCGATCTCGGAGCGCGCTACGACCATGGTCGAAAAGGCGCTGGTCGCGTGTCTGCAACTGGATGTCTATCTGGTGCTGGATCGCAGTGACCGCGCGGTCGCGGTATGCCTGGCTTACCTCCGGCATGCCGGCATCGAGTGGTCGGCCCATCCGAGCGACGACGCGGTGCGACAGGAATACGATCGCATCTGGACTCAGCTCGGCAAGCGAGGCATCGAGGACCTGATCGATTTGCCGCTGATGGATGACGCGGAGTCTCTAGGCACGGTCGAGGCGCTGAGCAAGCTCTTCGCGCCGGCGGTGCAGACGGACGTGAACCTGACGTGCCTGACGATCTGCAAGGCGGTCAGCCTTAGCATCGAAAGGGGCATCTGCGATGCATCGTGCGTGCTCTTCGCCAATGTCGGTAGGGTTGCCGGGCAGCGCTTCGGCGACTACCAGGCCGGATACCGCTTCGGCCTGCTCGGCTGCGAACTGGTGGACCGGCGCGGGCTCCGGCGCTTCGAGGCCAAGACGTTTCTCTGCTTCTCGATTTTTGTCGTGCGGTGGCTGAAGCCGGTACGGACTTGCCGTGAGCTACTGCGCCGCGCATTCGCCGCGGCCAACCGGATAGGCGACCTCGCGTATGGCGCTTTCGCGGGCAACAACCTCAACTCGGACCTGCTCTTCGCCGGCGAGCCGCTGCCTGAGGTGCAACGCGAAGCCGAACAAGGGCGGGCCTATGCCGAGAAGGTGAGGTTCGGCCTGGTCGTTGATTTCATCGACACGCAGCTTGCTCTGGTGCGTATGCTGCGCGGCTTCTCACGAAAATTCGGCTGCTTCGACGACGATCAGTTCGACGAGCGGCGTACCGAGGACCATCTGGCCAGCAGCAACGACCTGGCGCTCGCCGAATGCTTTTACTGGACCCGAAAATTGCAGGCGCGCTATCTCGCCGGCGACTTTGCAACGGGCCTGGATGCCGCGTCGAAGGCGCAAAAGCTGCTTCGGGTCGCATCCTCGTTCTTTGAAGAAGCGGAATACCACTTCTACGGCGCGCTGGCGCGTGCTGCGTGGTGCGAGGCTATTCCGGTCGAAGAGCGACCGCAACACATGGAAGCAATGGCCGAGCATCACCGCCAGCTTCAGGTCTGGGCGCAACACTGTCCGGAGAATTTCGCGGACCGCGCCGCGCTGGTCGGTGCCGAGATTGCCCGCCTCGAAGGCCGCGTGGTCGATGCCGAACAGCACTATGAGCAGGCCATCCGCTCGGCGCAAAAAAGCGGCTTTGTCCATAACGAGGCGCTTGCCAGCGAGCTGGCTGCGCGGTTCTATGCCGCGCGTGAATTCGAGGACATCGCGCATCTGTACCTCAGCAAGGCCCGCCATGGCTACCTGCGTTGGGGAGCCGACGGGAAGGTGCGTCAACTCGAGGAGATGCATCCGCGCCTCAGGACGGCAGAGCCCGTGCCCGGCCCGACCAGCACGATCGCGACACCCGTCGAACACCTCGACCTGGCGACCGTGATCAAGGTGTCGCAGGCCGCCTCGGGCGACATCGTGCTGGAAAAGCTGATCGATATGGTCATGCGCACGGCCATCGAGCAGGCCGGCGCCGAACGGGGCGTGCTGATCCGGTCGGATGGCGGCGAGCAACGGATTGCGGCGGAAGTGGTCACCGGCAGGGACGCAACGCGGTTGCTGCGGCACGACATGCCGGTGAGCGCGGAAATGCTGCCCGAGTCTGTCCTCTTCCATGTGCTGCGCACCGGCGAAAGCGTCTTTCTCGACGATGCTGCGGCCGAGCCGTCGTTTGCCGAAGATCCTTACATCCGACAGCACCGCGCACGGTCCATTCTCTGCTTGCCGTTGATGAACCAGGGCATGCTCACCGGCGCACTCTACCTCGAAAACAATCTGACCGCGCGCGTGTTCAGCCCGGCGCGCATCGCCGTGCTGAAGCTGGTGGCATCGCAGGCCGCGATCTCGCTGGAGAATGCGCGCTTGTACCGCGACCTGGCGGAACGCGAAGCGAAAATCCGGCGCCTGGTCGACGCCAACATCATCGGCATCATCGTATGGAATGCCGGCGGCAACATTCTTGACGCCAATGATGCGTTCCTGGACATGGTGGGATATGCGCGCGAGGATCTGGTCTCGGGCCGCATGAGCTGGCGAGGCCTGACGCCGCCGGAATTGCTGGCCAGCAGCGAACAGGCGCTGGCAGAGGTCGGCAAGACGGGGCGCGCCAGGCCCTACGAAAAGGAGTACATCAGGAAGGATGGCAGCCGTGTGCCTGTCATCGTCGGGTTGGCCACCTTCGAAGCCGGCCGCAAGGAAGGCGTCGCGTTCGTGCTGGACCTGACCGAGCGCAAGCAGGCCGAGCAAAGAGTGCGCGAGGGCGAGCGGCGCTATCGGGAGGTGCAGACCGAACTGGCACACGCGAACCGCGTTGCGACCATGGGACAGCTCACGGCCTCGATCGCCCACGAAGTCAACCAGCCGATCGCCGCGACCCTGACCAACGCCCAGGCTGCACTGCGCTGGCTGAGCGCCCGGCCTGCGAACATCGACGAGGCCGCGCAAGGGCTGGGCCGCATCATCAAGGATGCCAACCGGGCCGGCGACGTGCTCGGCCGCATCCGCCAGCTGATCCGGAAGGCGCCGCCGCGCAAGGAGCCGGTAGACATCAACGAGGCGATCCGCGAGGTGATCGAGCTGACCCGTGGCGAAGCCACGAAGGTTGGCGCTTCGGTACAGACGCGCCTTGTGGACGGTTTGCCATGCATCGAAGGCGACCGGGTCGAACTGCAGCAAGTGCTCCTCAACCTGATCCTCAACGCGCTCGAGGCGATGGGCAGCGTCAGCGACGGCGTACGGCAATTGGTCATCAGCACGGGGAAACACGAGGCTGACTGCGTGCGCGTGATAGTGAGCGATTCGGGAGCAGGCTTTGAGCCGCAGGATGCCGAGCGCCTGTTCGCGCCGTTCTACACGACCAAGCCTGCCGGCCTGGGCATGGGACTGTCGATCTGCCGGTCGATCATCGACGCACATGGCGGCCGCTTGTGGGTGGGAGAGAACCTCCCCCGCGGCGCAGTCGTCCAATTCACGGTGCCTGCACATCCAGACGTTTCATCGTGATTGCTACGCAGCGGGGGAGGAGATCTTGCGCCACCAGCGCTCCCCTCCGCCTTGCTCTTGTCAGGCCTTGATAAAGGCCAGAAGGTCCGCGTTGATGACCTCCGCGTGCGTGGTTGGCATGCCGTGCGGGAAGCCCTTATATGTCTTCAGGATTCCTTTCTTCGGAAGCTTGGCGGACAGCGGCCCGGAATCGGCGTAGGGCACGCAGGTGCGGTACCGAACTTCGAAGCAGACCCCGTACCCTTGTCGTGCACGGCCATCGAGGGGGCATCGGTTGGCTTGCCCTCAATGTCAAAGCGCTGCTTGCAGTATTGCAACCACTGCCACCGGTCTCAGTTAGCGCGCAGATCTTCGCCGGGAGCGAAGGTTGCTAGCTTTACCTTATGGTCGCACTTCTCAATCGCTTCAGCGCCGCCGACAGCCTCATGAGGGCAGCGGCCACCATATGATGGCATCGCACCAAATGACCTGGCGTACCGAAAGGCTCAGTTGTGGTCGAACGCCGTCACCTTTGGCAACACCACCGCGAGATAGTCCACCAGCGTGCGGACCGCCGGAAGCAAGCCGGTGCGATAGGGGATGAGGGCAGTAATGCGAGCGTCCGCCGCAATCCATTCCGGCAATATCTGCCTGAGCGAGCCGGCCTTCAGCTCCGCCTGGCAGGCGTATACCGGCAGCGCTGCGACGCCCACGTTGGCGCACGCCGCCTCTTTCAGCGAGATCAGGCTGTTGCTGAGGAATCTCGGTTCAAACGGGACCGTGGCCACGCACTTGTCCGGCCCTTGCAGTTGCCATTGCGACGCGGCCTTGCCCGCCATGGCGATGATGGCGTGAGACGCCAGTTCCCCGGGTTGTGCCGGCACGGAAGTGCGTTCGAGATAGCCGGGGCCCGCGAACAGATGCCACGGCGTCCTGGCCAGCGGATGCTGGACCAGATTGGAGTCCTGCAGCTGGCCGACATGTCCCCGGATCGCCAGGTCGAAGCCCTCGCCGACGATGTCCACGATCCTGTCGGTGGCAGTTTCTTCGATCCTTACCTTGGGGTGGTCGGCGAGGAAGGTCGGCAGGACGTGGCGCAGCGCGAACTGGGCAATGTCCACGGCCACCGTTACGCGGATCACGCCGCTCGGCTCGGCCAGCCGCTGACGCATGGCTTCCTCGGCAAGCTCGGCGCTGCGCATCAGCGCCATGGCGTACTGGTAGAACTCCTGACCCACCTCGGTCACCGCGAACTGACGCGAGGTCCGGTTGATCAGCCGCACGCCCAGCGAGGCTTCCAATTCCTTGACGCGGTGACTCAGCGTTGACTTCGGCAACCGGAGTGCTTCGCCGGCCGCGGTGAAGCCACCACGGTCGACCACCTGCACGAAGTAATAGACGTCCTTTAGGTCGAGCATGGCATGGAGGCTCGCCGGCCATTCCGATGGCGGCGGCGATGGTCGGGAAGCGAGAGGGTGACGCGGATCATACTCCAGGGCCGCAGCGCGCTGCCACCCGGGCAAGCCCTTGGCGCTCCGGCGCGTTTGCGCTCCGGCCGCCGGGGCAGTTTTCCACCCGGTCGACGCGCCAGGCCCGGCAGCGCGCCATTGTCCAAGTTTGCCGAACCCTGCGTACAACCCCGATGGCTGCCCAAGCGGAAGCCGCCGTCATAAGCTGTTGCGCAGGAGCGGCTCTGCGCTGTTTCCACATGCCTATTTCACAATGGAGAGGACAATGACAATGCTCAAGGGATTTCATCACCTGACCGCCGGCGTGCGGCACGCGCAGGAGGATGTGGACTTCTACGTCAAGCTGCTCGGGCAGAGCCTCGTGAAGAAGACCGTGCTGCTCGACGGCGAGGATCCCATCTATCACCTGTACTACGGCAACGCGAATGGTGATCCGGGAACGCTGGTGACGTCGTTCCCGTTCCGCCAGCGCGGGGTCATGGCGCGCCAGGGATCGGGCCAGGTGCGGGTCATCAACTACTCGGTGCCCAAGGGCTCGCTCGAGTTCTGGCGCAGCCGCTTCGATGCCATGGGCGTGCCGTATGACAGCGAGATGGTCGAGCGCTTCGGCGAGCGCCGCCAGCGCTTCCAGCACCCGTGCGGCATCGAGTTCGATCTCGTCGAAACGGATCTCGACCCGCGTCCGGCTTGCGTCGCCAGCGATATCCCCGCGGCCCATGCCATCCGCGGCGTGCACAGCATCACGCTGTCGCTGCGCGATGTCGCCGAATCGATCCGCTTCATGAGCGAAGCGATCGGCTTCCGCAACGTTGGCCAGGCGGGTCCGTACTATCGCTTCGAGACCTACACCGGCGGCCCGGGCACGGTGGTCGAGTTCCTGCATGAGCCGGACCGGCACCAGGGCTCGTCGATCTACGGCGAAGGGACCATCCACCATGTGGCCTTCGCCGTGGACAACGTCGAACAGCAGGCGATCCTGAAGGAAAAGCTGTTCGCACTGGGCTACATCGATACTTCCGAGTCGGTGCACCGCAACTACTTCCGCTCGATGTACTTCAAGATGCCCGGCGGCGTGATGTTCGAGGCGACCACCACCGACATCGGCTTCGCCATCGATGAAGAACCTGGCCATTTCGGCGAGGAATTCCAGCTCCCGCCCTGGCTGGTGGAGCGCAAGGATGAGCTGCTGGGCCGGCTCGAGCCCATTTCTGCATGACATTGCCGGAGATCGACATGCGCAAGCCAAAGGTACTGATCGTCTTCTATTCACGCAACAGCTCCACCGAAGCGCTGGCCAAGGCCGTCGCCGAGGGAGCCCTCGAGGCCGGCGCCGAAGTCCGCATGCGACGTGCGCGGGAGGTGGTCGGGCCCGACGTCATGCGGCAGGCGCCGGGCTGGCTCGAGAACGCCACCGAGATGAACGCGAAATACGAGGCGCCGAGCGAGGCCGATGCCGAGTGGGCCGACGCCATCGTGTTCGGCACGCCGACGCGATTCGGCAGCATTTCGACCGAACTGAAGGCCTATATCGACGGGCTTGGCGGCCTGTGGTTCGCGGGCAAGCTCAACGGCAAGGTTGGTTCGGTGTTCGGCACGACATCTTCGCGCCACGGCGGCAATGAAGCCACGCTGCTGGCGGCCTACACGCCCATGGCCCACCTGGGCCTGATCATCGTGCCGCTGGGTTATGCCGACGCGGCGATGTTCAAGGCCGGTACCCCGTACGGCGCGACGCATGTCTCGCACCGTGACACCGTGAAGCCCGATGACGATCATCTCGAGGTTGCACGGTACCAGGGGCGCAGGGTGACGACGGTCGCCCGTGCCCTGCATGCCGAGCGGGAGCCGATGGCAGCCTGAAAATAAGGCCCGAGCGCAAAAAAAAGGCGGAGACTCGCAGTCTCCGCCCTTTTTTCTTCATCGGCACAAGCGATGACGCGGTGGCTGCCGTTCAGGCCGGCGCCGCCTCCATGCAGGTTCCCAGGCCATCCATCGCTTGCGATGGCGGCAGCGAGTCGAGGGTGGCGCGGACCGCTTCCTTGCAAAGCGAAGGGCGCTTGGCCAGCATCTCGACATAGCGGGCAACATTGGGCAGGTCGTCCCACATCGGCGCGAGCCCGAGGTACGCCAGCCGCACCAGGTTGACACCCCACAGCACATCGCCCAGAGAAAACGCGTGTCCGGCAGCATACGGCCCCGCTGATGCCCGCAGGGTGCGGTCCAGCTCCTTCAGCACACCGTCGACGTGATGGCGCGCGGCGCGCTGGAATGCGGCATCGCGGCGGACCGCCCGGCCACCTCGCTCCTTGGAGAGCTTGGCGCGGTAAGCGGCCACGAGTTCGGCGTCTTCGGCATGGTCGGCGATCATGGCCTCGATCGCTGCGATCTTGTGGTCGTAGACCGTTTCCATTACCACCTTGAGCGCGTCTGGCCGCCGGTCGGCGTCGGGATGCGAGCCATAGAGCAGGGCGCCGTTCGGCATCTGGTCGACGATCTGCACCTGGCGCATCACCGCGGCGCGCGCCTGGTCAGCGTCGGGCAGGAGCTGGACCGGCGTGCGCGAGACCGCGTCGAGATAGCAGCAGATCCGCCGCGAATCCGCGATCACGCGGGAGGCTTCGTAGTCGACGAGCAACGGCACCGCACAGGGATCGAAGCCGTCGGTGTCCACGGAAGGGCGCCCGCTATAGCCGCTGACGAAGTCGCGCCCGATTTCCAGGCCAGCTACCAGCCGCAGGCGGACGTAGGGCGGGTGATAGTGCTCTGCCGGAATGATGCCGTCCGGCCCCATCGCGCTCAGGATCAGCATGTCGTTCGATCGGTACGGCAACTGCTTCTCGAACAGCACCGTGCGGACCTTCTGGGAGCACAGGGAGCTGGCCGCATGGAACAGCTCGAAGCGGGGCTGGGCATCATTTCCGACGATGGTGATCCGTGCGGGATCGGCGATGGCAGCACGGGCGCAGGCGGCCAGGTTGCTTATGAATTCATTGCGCATGGATTTGTTCCAGCTCGATGGTCAGCTATGCCGACCCGTTTCCCGGGCGCCTTGCTGCCCGCGGGCGTGCGGGCACACCGCGGGCGGATCGCCGATGAAGCCGCGCGCGGACCACAGTTCCGGGAACGGGATCTCGTTCATGGTTGGCAGCAGCCAGGCAATGCCTTCGGTGCCGAAGTAGGCAGGCCGGGCGCCGAACGTACGGCGCGTTGCCATCAGGTGCAGGTGCTTCCATGCGCAAAAGCCCTCCGCGATATCGGCCAGCGTTTCGCCGAGCTGCTGCAAGTCGCGGTGTTGGTCCGGATCAGCGTAGACATCGCGCCAGACCTGCTCGACCGCCTGGTCCGGCGTATAAGGCACGCTGAAATCGCGCTCGAGAGCCGGCGCCGGCACGGCGAAGCCCTGGCGGTTCAGGTGCGCAAGCACGTCGTCGTACAGGCTCGGCGCGGCCAGCGCCTGGCTGAGTTGCTGCCAGCGCCGGGGTTGAGGCAGGAAGTGCTGCAGGTGCTCGCCCTGCTTGATGCCAAGCAGGTAGACCATCTGGCGGAAGGTCCAGCCCTGGAGGGCGCTGTCCTTGCCGTACCTGGGACCGACGCAGGACAGGATGGCGAGCAAGTCGACCGGCGTCATCCACGCGATGGAGCGCCAAGTGGCATTGAGCGGCTCGTGGTGGGCGACGACGCGCCGCAGCGTGCGGCAGGCCCCGGCCAGGTCGTCGGCGCGGAGTTGCGCCTGCGCGGCCTGGATTTCCTTGATGATCAGCATCCAGTAGAGCTCGGATACCTGCGCCGACACGATCCAGGCCTGCTCGCCGGGATGGTCGCTGACGGGATGCTGCAGCGAGTGGAGCAGGTCGGTCTGCAACCAGTCGCTGTATGGCGTATGGCCGGCGGGCGCTTCTGCCGGCGCCAGGGATGCTGGCTTGACGGTGTCGTTCATGCTGGTCTCCTCGTGGTGGTGGGATCGGTGGTGGTCAGGGCAAGTCTGGTGCAGCACCGGCGGTCCCCAGCAACGACTCCATCTGCTGCGCGACCCGCAGCAGCGCGCCGTCGTCGCCGGGCCTGGCGACGATCTGCAATGCCGCCGGAAGGCCGCCGTGGCGGGACGGCAGGGGAATCGAGATGGCGGGAAAGCCGGCGAGGTTGAACGGGGCGGTGTAGGTCATCAGGGCTTCGCGGACCGTGCCGGTCCAGTCGCCGATGCCGACCGTGCCGGCGTCGCGGCGCGGGGCGGTGCAAGGACAGGTCGGCAGCACGAGAAAGTCGATTTCCGACATCGCTGCATGCAGCCGCGCCGTGAACTCCCGCCGCGCCTGCTGGGCCGCCGCATAGGCGCGCAGGTCCATGGCCTGCGCGCGCCTGAGCCGGTCGACCGTTTCCGGGTTGTAATACGCGGCGATGCGATTCCAGTCGTGGCGGCGCAGATGCTCGATGCCGCCCTCGATCAGGACGATGGCCGCGAAGGTATCGAACACGGTGTCAAACATGGCGTCGAACCGTCGGGTCCCGCCGAGGTCCTCGCAGGCAAAGTCCTGGGCCAGGTGCTGCACTGCCCCCTCGAAAGCGCTGGCGATCTCCGCGCTCAGCGGCACCGGCGCGATGTGCCGGACGATGCCGAGGCGAGGGGAAATCCTGGCGGCGGCTCGGGAAGTCCCGATGCCAATTGCATCGGCGAGCACCCGCACGTCGTCGACCTGTGCGCCCAGCAGGCCGACATGGTCGCAGGTGGGCGCCAGCGGAAACACGCCGCGCGTGGACAGCGTGCCGAGCGTCGGCTTGAAGCCGACGACACCGCACAGCGCGGCCGGAATCCGCACCGAGCCACCGGTATCGGTGCCCACGCCCGCCATGACCGCACCATGTGCGATCGCCGCGGCGGCGCCGCCGCTGGAGCCGCCGGGAATGCGGGCATGGTCGAGGGGATTCAGGGTGTCGCCGAAGCTGGGGCTGGCAGTGGTCACGCCCCAAGCAAATTCGTGGGTGGTGGTCTTGCCGATGACGATGGCGCCGCAAGCCGTCAGCATCTTCACGATGTCGGCATCGGCAGCGGGAACGTTGCCGCGGCAGGCCGCCGATCCGTACAGGGTTTCGATGCCCCTGGTGTCGATCAGGTCCTTGATGGCGATCGGCAGGCCTTCCAGCGGACGCTGGCTGCCTTCGCGGTAACGGCGGTCGCTTGCCGCCGCGGCCTGCAAGGCCCGTTCCCCGTCAATGGCGGCAAACGCGTTGAGCGCTTGCTTGCTGGCCTGCGCGCGGCGGAGTGCCGTTTCGGCCAAGCCTGTCGCGGTGATCTGCCCGGTGGCGAGGGCCTCGAGGGCGTTGCGCAGGCCGGCGGGTTGCGGGAAGCTGTCGGAGGGCTGGCGGGTCATTACCACAGACTCTCCAGCAATGCATCCAGCCTGGTGCCTGCGTTGTCGCCAAGGTCGCTCACTTCGGCGGGATAGTTCTGCCTGAGCAGCGCCGCCATCTCCGGCAGCCGGGCCCGGTCGAAATCGAGCTCGCCGAGCCGGCTCGGCAGTTGCAGCGTGTCCACGGCTGCTTCGATGCGGTTGGCGAGGAAGGCGGCGGGCGTGTGGCTGCCACGGTCCAGGGAGAAAATCTCGAGCTTGCGGCCATAGGCACCGGCGCAGGCGCGGATGACGGGCGCCAGCGCAATGCAGGATGTCAGGCTGTGCGGGACGCCGAAGGTCCCGCCGAGAATATGCCCGATGCGATGGCTCAGGCCGTAGATCACCGAAGCGGGATAGAAATAGCACTGCCACGCGGCGAGCTGAAGCTGCAGCAGGTCGTCGGTCGACACCAGGCCGCCCGCAATAGCCTCGCGCGTTTCGAGCTTGCGCGGCCACTTCTCGAGCACGGCCAGGAAGCGCTCCACGCCCCTGGCGGCGAGGATGGCGTGAGGGTGATCCACGTCGACCCGGCGCATGCCTTCCACGGCATGGTCGATGCCCTTGATGGCCGAGCTCAGCAGCAGCATGCGCGGGGTGTCGACGATCATCCGCGGATCGAGCACCACCAGCCTCGGCGTGGTTTCGCGGACGGCGTGGCTGCGCTTGAACTTGAGCGGGCCGTCGGTCTCGGTCACGCCGAAGTAGTGGGAGAACTCCGAACCCGAGAGCGTGGTCGGAATCGCCGCAATCGGCAGGTAGCGGCCGGTCTGCTGGAAATGCAGGTGAGAGACCGCCTTGGCGGCGTCGAGCACGGAGCCGCCGCCGAGCGCGATGATCGATTCGGCACGGGCCCCGATGCAGGCGCGCAGCCCGTCCTGCACGGCGAAATCGGGAACGTGCGGCGGCAGGCCGGTGAAGGTGCCTACGCTGTCGCCAATGGCAGGCTGCAGGTGCTCGCGGTTCACGGCGTCAAGGAACTCGACGGTGAACGTGATCGGGCGGCGGATGCCGTAGTTCCCCATGGTCGCTGCGACGGTCTTCAGCACGTCGAGTCCCCAGACAATCTCTTCCTGCGGCAGGCATTTCAACTGGTTCATTCCACATCTCCACCGTGTTTTCGTATGGGATCGGGGGTTCTGATCCGTGTAGGAAGATAGGCCAATCGGCCGCGCGCGTGCGCGCGAGATTGCGCAACGCAGCGTTCAGGAATCTGGACGCCGGAGCTGCGCGGACAGGCGCTGGTCGTTCGTGGTTTCCGGACGGAGCTTTCCAGGCTTGCCGTCTTCACAAGGCAGGGGAGATATCTATGATCGTTTCCAGCGTAGCGACCCCACCACTAGAACGGAGACATGAAGATGGAGGCAATCCAATTGACGGAAGCGCTGATCCGCGGACGCCACAGCAAGCGCGGCTTCCTTGACCGGCCGGTACCGGTCGAGACGGTCAGGGACATCCTGTCCGTCGCGAAATACGCGCCGAGTTCCAGCAATACCCAGCCCTGGCGCTGCTATGTGCTGACCGGAGCGGCGCGCGACAAGATCACGGCAGCGGCGGTCGAGGCGTATCGCGCCGCGCCCACGGAACTTGCGCCCGAGTACCCGTTCTTTCCCAAGGAACTGCCGGCGCCGTTTTCCTCGCGCTTCAATACGTTTCGCGGCATGCTGGGCGATGCGCAGGGCGTTCAGAGGAGCGATATCGTCGGGCGCCGGCGCGACGTCGAACGGCAGTTCCGCTTCTTTGATGCGCCGGTGGGGCTGATCTTCACCATGGACCGGCGCCTGGAATGGGCCAGCTTCATCTGCTATGGCTGCTTTCTGCAGAACATCATGCTGGCCGCGCGCGCGCGGGGGTTGGATACCTGTCCGCAGCAGATCTGGTCGCTGCAATCAGCAGTGCTTCGCGAAGGCCTTCGCATTACCGGCGAGGAGATGATCGTGGCCGGCATGTCGCTGGGCTATGCGGACAACAGCATGCCGGAGAACAACATGGATCTCAGCAAGCTGGAGCTGGACGAGTTCGTCTCGTTCGTGACTGGCTGATACGCGTACTGCGCAAGCTGGCGGGAGCCCATGGCATGCGCGTTGCCGGCCGCAGGAAGCGTCCGGCGCGGCGGTCACACCGGCGGGACCGGTCAGATCACGCCGCTGCGGCAGAGCGCGAGCGCCAGCCCGATATTGAGGGTTGCCATGGAAATCCAGCCGACAAAAGAAATGCAGAAGCGGTAACGGTACATGGTGCTCTCCACTGGATCGGCCCGGACGCCGATACTTAGCAGGTTAGGCGCCGTGGCGATGCGGCAGTAGATTCGTAACTGCGCTTTCAGCGTTTCCCTGCGCGCAGCAATGCGCCCGGCATGCCGCCTCGATGGCGGTCCCGTTATTCGTCGCGCCAATCGTGCTGGAGAAGCGTCCCGAGGCTGGCCGTGCGCCGCTAAAAGCCTGAACGATCTGCCGACCCGGTTCCGCTTGCCCGCGCCCCACAGCACGCGGCATGGACCCTTGCGAACTCGCGCCGGCACCGGGCGAAGCGATTGTCGAAAAAATGCTATCGCGACAAACGGTGGGAAGAGGCCGGAACTCCGTGTGCGGTAAGTTTCCTTTCGTGCGCATTTCGTTGCCGATCGGAAAACATTCTCATTGTTCCTGGCGCATAAGCCTGCAGTATCATCGCTTTATCAACGCGCCATGGAGTACGGCATGCAGTTTCTCTGGCCGCAATTGCTCTGGCTGTTGTGCTTTCTCCCTTTGCTAGCAGGTGCTTACCTCTACCTGATGGCACGGCGCAAGAAAGCTGCTCTGTTGTACGGCAGTCTTGCTCTGCCGCGCGCCGCGTTGGGGCACAGCCTACGCCTTCGGCGTCACATCCCGCCGGTGCTTTTTCTCTTGGCGTTGGGGGCGGCCCTGCTGGCGTGCGCCCGTCCTGCCGCGACCATCACCCTGCCGTCAGACATCATCACAGTGGTACTGGCTGTCGATACCTCCCTCAGCATGAATTCAACCGACGTGGCGCCCAATCGGATCAGTGCCGCGCAGCAGGCCGCACGAGATCTGGTCATCGGACTGCCTGCAAGCGTGCGTCTGGGCATTGTCTCGTTTGCCGCCACGGCCACCGTAGTACAGCCTCCAACCGACAATCGTCAGGATATGCTCGATGCGATCGATCGCTTCCAACTCCAACACGGCACGGCGACAGGCAGCGGACTGATCCAGGCCCTGGCGGTATTGTTTCCCGACGATGATGGCATCGACCTGGAAGCTATCCTTTTCCGCGGCGAGACCTTAGCTCCGGGACCTGGTGGAAGAACGCGGTCTGAAGCTGCTGCGGCGGACGCCGTTCGCAAGCGCGAACTGGAACAGCCACCGACGATGCCCGGCTCTTATCGGCACGGAGTGGTAATCCTGCTCAGCGATGGCCGCCGGACCACTGGGCCAGATCCGCTAGACGCCGCGCGCATGGCTGCCCAGCGTGGGGTTCGCGTCTATACCGTAGGCTACGGTACCCCGCACGGCCAAGAGGTGTCGACCCAGTCCTCCTTCATGCAACTCGATGAGCCGACTTTGCGCACGGTCGCGACGCTGACTGCTGGCGAGTACTTCCTGGCCGGCTCGGCCGCGGATCTGACGCGGGTATATCGGCAGCTTAGCGCCCGTTTCGCGCTCGAACGCAGGCAGACCGAAATCAGTTCTTTGCTGGCCGGGACGTCAGTTGTGCTGCTGATCGCTGCTTGTAGTCTGTCATTGCTGTGGTTCCGGCGGTGACCATAACCCCTCAGCACATCAAGGCCGACTCTCGGGTGCCGAAGCAGGGTGCCTGTGCGTTGCTGCGGCAGATGCGCCTTGGTTGTTGCCAGCACGCCCCGGACTGCGGTCAACCTTGCTGTCTGCCTTTTTCGCACCCTGGCCGGCGGCATCGCTGGCAGCCTGCGCCGAAGGTTCCGCGCGCCTGCCAGTGTCGGTCCCTGGCGTTGGAGGCGAGCCGTAACGACCGCCCTGCGCCAGGGCCACAACGCTTAGCGAAAGGGCGGCAACGAAGGCCAGCTTTTTCACGGCAGTCTCCAGATCGTCATCAAGTTCGCCAGGGCATGCTTCTGGCGCCCAGCTGTTCCCGCTCGCGCTGCAGCATATTCCATGGATCGTGCCTGAGCATACCCACCCCAATACACCGAGCCATACCACTTCCATACTAGGCCGGATTCGCAAAGCCAAAGACCCGGATGGGCCGGCGTCACTCCGAGGGCATGGCACGGGCGGGGCAATGTTTCATTACTTAAGAAGCCCCGACTCGCCATCAACGGCATGGGGCTGGCCCTTTCACGGTCTGGGGAATCTGCCCAAGACAGGCCGCCTGGTCGTCATTGCGATCGGACCAGCCCGCGCTCGCCAAGGGCGGTGAACACGTGATTGACCACCGCATCGCAACGCGCGCCGGCAAAACTGAACGTGCCCTGCAGATAGGGCCTTACCTCTGCGGCCAAGGATTCGCGCAGCATCATGCGGGCCCGCAGGAAGCGCGTCTTGACCACGTCGCCGCTAACGCCAAGGCAATAAGCCGTTTCCTCTACGCTCATGTCTTCAACGGCCCGCAGGATGAACACGCAGCGGTAGATCGGCGGCAACTTTTCGACCGCAAGCTGCAGCAGTTCCCGCACCTGGCCGCGTTCGGCCATGGCTTCAGGTGATTCGTCGTCAGCGGCGCGGAAGGACATCATGTTCTCCTGTAAAAGTCCGCCAGGAAGATCTTCCTCTTCGCTCCGGGCTTCGATCTGGAAGAGCCGGCGTCTCTTGCGCTGCGCAGTCAGGGCGACATTGATGGCAATGCGTGCCAGCCAGGTGCTCAGCGCGGCCTCGCCGCGAAACGAATCCAGGCTGGTAAAGGCGCGCAGGTAGGTTTCCTGCACGACATCCTGGGCTTCGGCATCGTCCGCAACCACGCCACGGGCCGTACGGAACAACAGACGGTTGTTGCGCCGCATGATGGCCTCGAAGGCAGACGCGGCGCCGGCGCGGGCGCTGGCAACCAGTTCGGCGTCTGTGGTGGCATTGGCGCCAGACGGCATGGGCGGCCTGAGATCCCGGTTCTTGTCCATTTGGAGATCTGGCTCCTTTCCCGTTGCAGATCATTAGACGGCACAGCTACCAAAAGGTGACAGTCGACTGGGCGCATACCCGTCTGCCGTCCCTCGCCTGGGGCCGAACCACGCGTCAGCAATCATAGGCAAATGCACGCAGCCACGACCCATCGCAATGTGGCCCAGGCCTCGTGTCACCTACCGGCGTCTGCCAACGTCTAACGCCTATGCAACGGACAAATTCGAGCGACTGCCGTCGGAGACCTGTCGGTTGTTTTATTTCAGTTGCCGCATCTCATCCTGACAAGGACGTCGATCATGAAAAAGCAACTCTCCGCACTGACACCTGAAACGGAAGTGCAGCCGGTACCGCTGCGGCAGCCAGCGAGGCAGCAGATGGCTGGACGGAGGCTGGCCAATGCACTGATCACGGCAGCCGCAGTGGGGGCGGCCGCGGCATGTGGCGGCAGTTCTGGAGGGGGAGGAACGGATGCGGCCAGCACGGAAGCGGCGCAGAAGGCCCTGGTCGAGCAGGGCAAGCAGATCTTTCGCTTCGACACCTTCGGGGACGAAGCGAAGTGGACCGATCAGCTGAGGATGCACGAGGTCATCGCCAGCTCGGTGGATCCCTTGACCGCATTCTCCGTCGGCCTCAAGGTGGACGCCGAGGCCTTGCCCGAGGCTATCGCAAACGGGATCCGCAATGGCACGATCGACCTCAAGAGCCCGGCTACGACGGTGGCGCTGCTGAAACTGAACGCGGTCGTCGGCCTCCAGGGGACCGTCGAGACCGTCAATGGGGTCGACAGGCTGACCCGCGTCGGCACTACCTGCGCGCTCTGTCATTCGACGGTGGACAACTCGTTCGCGCCGGGCATCGGCAAGCGGCTGGACGGATGGCCCAACCGGGATCTCAATCCCGGCGCCATCATCGCGCTGTCCCCGGCCATTGACGAGGCCATGAAAAAGGTCCTCAACGCCTGGGGGGCAGGCAAGTATGACCCTCGCAACAATATCGACGGCCTCAGCAAGCCGGTCGTGATACCGCCCGCCTTCGGGCTGGCCGGCATTCATCGCATTACCTTTACCGGCGATGGCGAAGACATCATGTACTGGAACCGGTATGTCGCCGTCTCCCAGATGGGCGGCCTTGGCTCCGTATCCGAACCGCGCCTGAATATCTCCATCACGAACGGCTCGGTGGACCTTGTCACCAGCAAGCTTCCGGCCCTGCAAGCGTATCAGCTGTCCCTGGGCGCTCCGCCGCCACCGGCTGGCAGTTTCAACCCTGTGGCGGCACTGCGGGGCAAGGCTCTCTTCGAAGGCGCGGGCCGGTGCGCCACATGCCATAGTGGCCCGGCATTTACCGATGCCAACTCGCTCCTTCACCCGCCCGCCGACTCGATGGCGGAACCCGAGAGCCCAAGCTATGCCTCGCGCTCCGCAACCAAGCAATACCGGACCACGCCGCTCAAGGGGGCATGGCAACACCCTCCTTATTTCCATGACGGCTCCGCGGCGACTTTGTCGGATGTCGTGACGACCTACAACACCAAGCGGGGACTGGGGCTGAGCAGCCAGGATATTGCCGACCTGGCGGAGTATCTGAAGTCGCTGTGACCCGCAGCCAAGGCGGAGTGCGTTGCGCGGGGATCCGCTGCCGTATGCGGGCTAGTTGCTGGCAACGGCTGCCGATTCGTCCGGCTGCCAGCCACCGCCCAGCGCCTTGAATGCCGCGACGGCCGCGCGCGCCGCCTCCGCTTGCACCTGCGCGCGCGCATCTGACGCGCGCAACAGGCTGTCATCGGCTTGCAAGACTTCGATCAGGCTGACGACGCCTTTCTGGTAGGCGGCAAACGAAGCATTCCGGGCGCGGCCAAGCGAGTCCACGCCTTGCGCGAGCACGGCCGCCTGCTCCTCGCGCTTGACCAGCGCAGAGAAGGCGTTTTCCACGTCTTCCGCGGCGCGCAGCACGGCGAGCCGGTACGCGGCGAGCATCTCTGCCTCTTGGCCCCTGGCCTGGTCGATTTGCGCATCGATGCGGCCGAAATCGAACAGGCGCCAGCGCAGGCCGAGCACGCCGGCAAACTGGCTGGCGCCGCTGCCGAACAGGCTTCCGGCACCCAACGAGGTGGCACTGCCCAGCAGGCCGCCGAGCGAGAACTTCGGATAGTACTCCGCCATGGCGACGCCGATGCGCGCGTTGGCAGCCGCCAGCCGACGCTCGGCGACGATCAGGTCGGGGCGGCGTCTCAGCAACTCGCCAGGCGCTCCGGTCGTTGTCAGTTGCGGCGCGATTGGGATGTCCGCGCCTTGCGCAAATTCAGCCCGATGCGTGCCCGGCAGCGAGCCGAGCATCACGTCCAGCGCGTTCATGGCCGCATCGAGGGCTGCTTCGAGCTGCGGGATGGCAGCGCGAACCTGCGCCAGCGCGCCTTCGGCCTGCCTGACCTGAAGCTCGGCCGCCAGTCCCTTGCCGTACAGCAGGTTGACGGTGGAGAGCAAATCCTGCTGCGTCTGCGCCTGGTGGCGCGCCACCTTCAGTCGCGTCTGCAAGCCGCGGATGGCGATGTAGATATCGGCAGTCTGTGCGGCCACGGCCAGTCGCGTGGCGACCGCGCCCGCCTGGGAAGCCTGGTAGTCGGCCAGGGCCGCCTCGCGCCCACGGCGCAGGCCGCCGAATACGTCCAGCTCCCAGCTTGCGCTGGCATCGGCTTCAAAAGCGTTGCCGTAGCGGTCGAAGCCCGGCGTCGCACTCAGCACGCGGCCCAGAGGGGTTTCGACGGACTGGTATGCCCGTGCCGCCTGGCCGGTGATATTGCCGGAGGGTAGCAGGGCGGCGTTGGCTGCCCCAAGGCCGGCACGGGTTTGCGTGACGCGGGCGAAGGCCTGCGCCAGGTCCAGGTTCTGTTCCAGTGCGAGTTGTACGAACCGCGTCAGTTGCGCATCGCCAAAGCCGGCCCACCACCTGGACAGATCGGCTGTGGGACCGGCCGTTCGCTGGTCGACTGCGGTCTGGCCCTGGAATCGCTGCGGGACCGGTACGTCGGGCTTCACAAAGTCCGGGCCGACGGCACAAGCGCTTGCCAGGCTGGCAGCGAAGAGGGCGGCAAAGGAACGCTTTGGCAACATTGGTTCTTCCAGCGGAATCTGAATTTTAGTGACTATAGTACAAAACGGTCACAAGTTGTTCAACCATCGCGACTCGCGTAAGCTGGTGCCCATGAAAGCCACTCCTTACCCCGTCTCCGCCCGCGGTCCGGCGGACCACGATGTGCGCGACCAGATCGTCGCTGCGGCCACCGAGCACTTCAGCCGCTACGGCTACGAGAAGACCGCCGTCTCCGACCTGGCCAAGGCCATCGGCTTCTCCAAGGCGTACATCTACAAGTTCTTCGAGTCCAAGCAGGCCATTGGCGAGATGATCTGCGCCAACTGCCTGCGCGAGATCGAGGCCGAGGTGAATGCCGCCGTGGCGGCTGCCGACTCGCCGCCGGAGAAGCTCCGCCGCATGTTCAAGGCCTTGACCGAGGCCAGCCTTCGGTTGTTTTCGCACGAGCGCAAGCTGTACGAGATCGCTGCGTCGGCGGCGACCGAGCGCTGGCAAGCGGTGATCGCCTACGAGGAACGCATCCAGAGGCTGCTGCGCGATGTCTTGCAGCAAGGCCGGGAGAGCGGAGACTTCGAGCGCAAGACCCCGCTGGATGAGGCCACCACGGCGATCTATCTGGTGATGCGGCCGTACATGAACCCGTTGCTGTTGCAGCACAGCTTCGATCACACGGAAAGTGCGCCCGGGTTGCTTTCCAGCCTGGTGCTGCGCAGCCTTTCTCCCTGAGGCGCAGATATTTCGTCTGTGACTATTGACTAAATTAGTCACTGGAACAAGAATGAAAGCTCAGACCTTTTGTCGATGGGGCTTTCATGCTTTCGCGCCGCTTTGTTACCTCTGCCGTTACCTGTGCGTTGCCGCTCGCCTTGAGCGCTTGCGGCGACCCGGCCACTGCCGATCCTCGTAGCGAGGCACCGCTGGTGCGGGCCGCGCTGGTTCAGCCGGTCGCTTCCGCGTCGCGTTCGTTCACGGGAATCGTCGCGGCCCGGGTGCAGAGCGATCTCGGCTTCCGCGTGCCTGGCAAGGTGCTGGAACGGCTGGTGGATGCCGGCCAGACCGTCAGGCGCGGGCAGCCGCTGATGCGTATCGACCCGGTCGACCTGAAGCTCGCCGCGCAGGCGCAGCAAGACGCCGTGATTGCCGCACGGGCACGCGCGCAACAGACCGCCGAAGACGAGGCCCGCTACCGCGATCTGCGCGGAACGGGCGCAATTTCCGCCTCGGCCTATGACCAGGCCAAGGCCGCGGCGGACGCGGCCAGAGCCCAGTTGAGCGCGGCGCAAGCGCAGGCCGATGTCGCACGCAACGCCAGCCGCTACGCCGAGCTGGTTGCCGATGGCGACGGCGTGGTCATGGAAACGCTGGCCGAGCCCGGCCAGGTTGTCAACGCAGGGCAGGCCGTCGTGCGGCTGGCCCACGCAGGCCGCCGTGAAGCCGTGGTCCAGTTGCCTGAAACCTTGCGGCCAGCGCTCGGCTCGGTCGCACAGGCCACGCTTTTCGGCAAGGAAAGCGCCGGCGTAATGGCGAAGCTGAGGCAACTGTCAGACGCTGCGGACCGGCTGACCCGCACCTTCGAAGCGCGCTATGTGCTGGAGGGCGAACTGGCCAACGCCCCGCTGGGTGCCACCGTCACGATCCAGCTCGCGGATCGGCCTGCCGCCGCTCAAGGCGAACTGCAGGTGCCGCTGGGCGCCGTGTTCGATGCCGGCAAGGGTCCGGGCGTGTGGGTCATCCACGGCGATCCGGCCAGGGTGTCGTGGCGGTCCGTCACCATCATGCGCCTCGGCGACGAAGATGCCCGGGTTGCAGGGCAGGTCAGGCAAGGGGACCGGATCGTCGCGCTGGGCGCACAACTTCTGCGCGAAGGACAGGCAGTCCGCGTGGCGGGTCAGGGTGCCGCAGCGGCCGTGGCGGGGGTGCGACTGTGAGCCAGGGCCGTTTCAACCTGTCGGCACTCGCCGTGCGCGAGCGCGCCGTCACCCTGTTCCTGATCTGCCTGATCTCCCTGGCAGGCGTGGTCTCGTTCTTCAAGCTGGGCCGCGCGGAGGACCCGGCCTTCACCGTGAAGGTGATGACCATCATCACCGCTTGGCCCGGCGCCACCGCGCAGGAAATGCAGGACCAGGTGGCGGAGAAAATCGAAAAGCGCATGCAGGAACTGCGCTGGTACGACCGCACCGAAACCTACACGCGGCCCGGCCTGGCGTTCACCACCTTGAGCCTGCTCGACAGCACGCCGCCAGCCGAAGTCCAGCAGGAGTTCTACCAGGCCCGCAAGAAAGCCGGCGACGAGGTGGCCAACCTCCCGCCCGGCGTGATCGGGCCGTTGCTCAATGACGAATATGCGGACGTGACCTTTGCGCTGTTTGCGCTCAAGGCAGAGGGCGAGCCGCAGCGCGCGCTCGTGCGCGACGCTGAGGCACTGCGCCAGCGCTTGCTGCACGTGCCGGGCGTGAAGAAGGTCAACCTCATCGGCGAGCAGCCGGAGCGCATCTACGTCGAGTTTTCCCATGAGCGCCTGGCGACACTGGGCGTGAGCCCGCAGGACGTATTCACCGCCCTCAACAGCCAGAATGCGCTGACCGCCGCAGGCTCCGTGGAGACGAAAGGGCCGCAGGTCTTCATCCGCCTGGATGGTGCGTTCGACAAGCTGCAGAAGATCCGCGATACGCCGGTGGTGTCGCAGGGCCGCACCCTGAAGCTGTCGGACCTTGCCACCGTCCGGCGCGGCTACGAAGACCCGGCCACCTTCATGGTGCGCAACGGCGGGCAGCCTGCCTTGCTGCTGGGCATCGTGATGCGCGAAGGCTGGAACGGGCTGGACCTGGGCAAGGCGCTGGACCGGGAGGTCCGCGCCATCAACGCCGACATGCCGCTCGGCATGAGCCTGACCAAGGTCACGGACCAGGCGGTCAACATCAGCGCCGCCGTCGACGAGTTCATGCTCAAGTTCTTCGCCGCGCTGCTGGTGGTGATGCTGGTCAGCTTCGTCAGCATGGGCTGGCGCGCGGGGCTGGTGGTGGCCGCGGCGGTGCCGCTGACCCTGGCGGTGGTGTTCGTGGTGATGGCCGCCACAGGCAAGAACTTCGACCGCATCACGCTCGGCTCGCTGATCCTGGCGCTGGGCCTGCTGGTCGACGACGCCATCATCGCCATCGAAATGATGGTGGTGAAGATGGAACAGGGCTATAGCCGCGTGGCGGCTTCGGCCTATGCGTGGAGACATACCGCCGCGCCCATGCTGTCGGGCACGCTGGTGACCGCGGTCGGCTTCATGCCCAACGGCTTTGCCCGATCCACCGCGGGGGAATACACCAGCAACATGTTCTGGATCGTCGGCATTGCGCTGATTGCGTCATGGGTTGTCGCCGTGGTGTTCACACCTTACCTGGGCGTGAAGATGCTGCCCGACTTCAAGCAGGTCGAGGGTGGCCACGAAGCGATCTACGATACGCCGCGCTACAACCGCTTCCGGCAATTGCTCGGGCGCGTAATTGCACGCAAATGGCTGGTTGCGGGTTCGGTGGTGGGACTGTTTGCGTTGGCCATCCTCGGCATGGCGGTGGTCAAGAAGCAGTTCTTCCCGATTTCGGATCGCCCCGAAGTGCTGGTCGAAGTGCAGATGCCCTATGGCACGTCGATCAACCAGACCAGCGCCGCGACGGCCAAGGTCGAAGCCTGGCTCGCGAAACAGAGCGAAGCCGGCATCGTCACGTCCTACATTGGCCAGGGCGCGCCACGCTTCTACCTGGCGATGGGGCCGGAACTGCCGGATCCGTCGTTCGCCAAGATCGTGATCCGTACCGATAGCCAGCAAGAGCGCGATGCGCTGAAGCTGCGCCTGCGCCAGGCCATCGCCGATGGCCTCGCCCCCGAGGCCCGTGTCCGGGTCACGCAGCTCGTGTTCGGTCCGTACTCGCCGTTCCCGGTTGCCTACCGCGTGACGGGGCCGGACGCCCAGACGCTGCGCCAGATCGCGGCCGAGGTCCGGCACGTCATGGACGCGAGCCCGATGATGCGCACGGTTAACACCGATTGGGGGGAGCGGGTGCCGACGCTGCATTTCACCTTGCAGCAGGATCGCTTGCAGGCGGTCGGGCTGACCTCCAGCGCCGTGGCGCAGCAACTGCAATTCCTGCTCAACGGCATTCCGGTGACGGCCGTGCGCGAGGACATCCGCACCGTGCAGGTGACCGCGCGCTCGGCGGGCGAGAGCCGGCTCGATCCCGCCAGGCTTGGCGACTTCACGCTGGCCGGCGCCAACGGGCAGCGCATCCCGCTGTCCCAGGTGGGCCAGATCGAGGTGCGCATGGAAGAGCCCATCATCCGCCGGCGCGACCGCATGCCTACCATCACGGTGCGCGGCGATATCGCCGATGGCCTGCAACCGCCGGACGTGTCGACTGCCATCGGCAAGCAGCTGCAGCCCCTCATCGACAAGCTGCCGGGCGGATACCGCATCGAACAGGCAGGCTCCATTGAAGAATCGGGCAAGGCCACGCAAGCCATGCTGCCGCTGTTCCCGGTCATGCTGGCGGTGACGCTGCTGATCCTGATCTTCCAGGTGCGGTCCATCCCGGCGATGGTGATGGTGTTCCTGACCAGCCCGCTCGGCCTGATCGGCGTGGTGCCGACCCTGATCCTGTTCGGCCAGCCGTTCGGTATCAACGCGCTGGTCGGACTGATCGCGCTGTCGGGCATCCTGATGCGCAACACGCTGATCCTGATCGGGCAGATCCAGCACAACAAAACGGAAGGGTTGGACCCGTTCAGTGCCGTGGTGGAAGCCACGGTCCAGCGTGCGCGGCCGGTAATCCTGACCGCGCTGGCCGCGATCCTGGCCTTCATTCCGCTGACCCATTCGGTGTTCTGGGGGGCGCTGGCCTACACGCTGATCGGCGGAACCTTCGCCGGGACGATCCTGACGCTGGTGTTCCTGCCGGCGATGTACGCGATCTGGTTCAGGATCCGGCCCGGCAATGTGGCGGATACCCGGCGGGATCAGCGTGATGGCGAGGAGGCTTCCGGGCAATTGGTGCCAGGGTATTACGAAGCCTGAAGTCGTCCCTTTCAACCTCGCAACTTGCGAGACGCCTCCCGTGTGGTTTCTAATGAGTGTTATCGGGCCGAGCGGTCAGAGGGCATATGCGCTGCATCAAGTGCGGATTCGATAACCCCGCAGGCGGGCGATTCTGCGAGGCGTGTGGGCACAGCCTTGCGCGAATCTGCCCGCAATGTGGCCATGAGTCGGGGGCTGCGGCGAGATTCTGCGGCCATTGCGGCGTGCTGCTGCCCGACCTTCCCGCCGGCCAGCACCTTGAGACGGCGCCCGTGTTCTATACGCCGGCACATCTGGCCGAGCGCATCCTGGCCGAACAGGCGGCGATGGAAGCCAGGGGGCAAACCGCTGGCGAACGCAAGACCATTACCGCGCTATTTGCAGACATCGCTGGCTCGACGGCACTCATCCAGGATCTGGATCCAGAGGATGCGCGCGGATTGATCGACCCCGTTGTGTCCATGATGATGGAGGCGGTTCACCACTATGAGGGATACGTCGCCAAATCGCTTGGCGATGGCATCCTGGCGCTGTTTGGCGCGCCCATCGCGCATGAGGACCACCCCTTGCGGGCGCTCTACGCCGCGCTCCGGATGCAGGATGCGATACACCGTCATAACGGACGGCTGCCTCAGTCAACGGGCTTGCCGTTGCGCGTCCGGGTAGGCGTCCATACCGGCGAAGTGGTGGTGCGGGCGATTCGAAAGGATGACCTGCGCACGGACTACGATCCGGTGGGCCATACCATCCATATCGCATCCCGGATGGAAGGCGTTGCAATGCCCTCATCGATCGCTGTCAGCGAAGCGACCCATCGGCTGACGGAGGGCTACTTTGAGTTTCGCGCGCTCGGGACGGCATCGGTAAAGGGTATTCAGCAACCGCTTGCCGTTTACGAAGTTGTCGGCCCCGGTGCGTTGCGCACGCGGCTGCAAGTGGCGTCGCATCGCGGGTTGTCGCGTTTTGTCGGCCGCCAGGACGAATTGCAGTGTATGCAGGAGGCGCTGCACTCGGCAAGGCGTGGTCAGGGACGCGTCCTTGGCGTGGCAGGCGAGGCTGGCGTCGGCAAGTCGCGTCTCTTCCACGAATTCCGAACGCGTGCGCAACCAGGCTGCAAGGTGCTCGAAACCTTCTCGGTTTCGCATGGCAAGGCGTTTCCCTATCTGCCATTGATCGATCTGATCAGGGCGTATTTCGATGTCGCGTCGCAGGATGACGACCGGCAGATTCGCGATAAGGTCACCGCCAGGCTGATGGCGATCGGCTGTGCGCCGGACGAAGTCCTTCCCTATCTGCTCTATCTGCTCGGCATCAAGGATCCGGCGTCGACGCTTCCCCTGATGGAGGCTTCGGTGCGGCGCCAGAGAACCTTCGATGCGCTGGTGCGGTTGCTTGTGCGCGAGAGCGAGATCCAGCCGCTGATGGTGCTGTTCGACGATCTTCAATGGCTTGACAGTGAATCAGAGGCCTTTCTCCGTATCCTGGCTGATCAGGTGCCCCGGGCAAGCATGCTGTTGCTCGTCAACTATCGCCCTGAATACGTGCATGACGGGGGCGTGCCATGCCACGTCAGGCTGGAGCTTGCGCCCCTGGGGCAGGCCGATGCGCAAGGCTTCCTCAGCGCGATGTTGGGTGACGATGCTTCGCTCGAGTCGCTGAAGCGCGAAATCCTGTCCAAGACAGAAGGCAATCCCTTCTTCATGGAGGAGGTCGTCACAACGCTTATCGAGGAGAACGTCCTGCACGGAGAACGGGGTAACTTCCGGCTGGACGATCGCGTGGTGTCACTACATATGCCGACCACCGTGCAAGGCGTGCTGGCCGCACGCATCGACCGCCTGCCCCCGGTTCAAAAGGAATTGCTGCAGACGCTCGCGATCATCGGCAAGGAATTTTCCGTGAGCCTGGTCCGGCAGGTCACGGGAATGGCGGACAGTGCTCTCCATGCGATGCTCGTCGATCTCCAGGCCGGAGATTTCATTTACGAGCGCCCCGCCTTTCCGGAGGTGGAGTATGTGTTCAAGCACGCCTTGACGCAGGAGGTCGCCGCCAGCTCGCTGTTGACTGACAGGCGCAGCGCGCTGCA
The DNA here is from genome assembly GCF_023952475.1 of Cupriavidus sp. WGlv3. Lineage (GTDB taxonomy): Bacteria > Pseudomonadota > Gammaproteobacteria > Burkholderiales > Burkholderiaceae > Cupriavidus > Cupriavidus phytorum. Next base: position 54,048 of record NZ_JALHRX010000017.1, on the reverse strand, counting down.
CGAGCGCACAGCCCAAGCCCTGGAAACGCTGTTCCCTGGCAGCTTGATGGATTACTGCAGCGAACTGGCACACCACTACAGCCGAAGTGGCAATACCCGCAAGGCGATCGAGTACCTGGGTCTTGCCGGGCAGCATGCGGCGCAGCATTCCGCGCAGCGCGAGGCGATTCGCCATCTCAATGCGGCGCTCGACTTGCTTAAAACACTGCCGGACAACCCCGAGCGCGCACGTGACGAACTGGGCCTGCTGCTGAACCTCGGCATTGCATGCATCACGGCACGGGGCCATGGGGCACCGGAAGTCGAGACGATCTACACGCGGGCGCTGACCTTGTGCGAGCAAGGCACGCAGACGCCGCAGCGTTTTTCCGCCCAATTGGGGCTCTGGTCCTTCTATCTGTTGCGCGGCAAGCTGTTGACGGCACAATCCCTGGCTGACGGCCTGCACCAGCTCGCCGAAGACAGCGGTGACTCGGAACAGCGCGCAGAGGCGCAGCGCGTGCTGGGCGTTACGCGGTTCCGGTGCGGCGATATCCGAATGGCCCGTATGCACCTGGAGCAAGCGTTGGCGCTGCACCGTCCCGACCAGCACGCCTATGGCCACCTGCTGCGCTACGCGCGCAACCCGGCGGTCCACATGCGCAGCTCGCTGAGCTGGGTGCTCTGGTACCTCGGCCTGTCGCAGCAAGCCGTGACCCGAAGCGAGGAGGCGCTGGCGCTGGCACGTCGGGCCGCCGATCCGTTCGGCCTGGCCCTGAGCCTGATCTTCGCGGCCGAGCTGCACCAGCGGCGTGGTGATGCGCAACGTGTGCTGGAATGCGCGGAGGCGGCGATCGCACTGTCGGAAGAGCATGGGTTCCAGCTGTACCGGAGCTGGGGATCAATATTGCGCGGGTGGGCACTGGCTGCAACGGGCACGGCAGAAGCGGGGATTGACCTGATGCGCCGCGGCTTCGAGGACCTGGAGGCCACTGGCGCGGTATTGGGGCGGCCCTCGCTGCTGGGATTGCTGGCGGATGCGTATCGACGCTCCGCGCAAGGCGAGGATGCGATGCGCGTGTTAGACGACGCGCTGGCCCTGGCACGGCACACCGGGGAACGCTTTGACGAGCCCGCGCTGCTCCGGCTCAAAGGCGAGGTCCTGCTGCAGACGGCGGATCGGCAGGATGGTTCGTCGTCCGCAAGAGACCGCGAAGCCGAGGCTTGTTTTAGCTCGGCGATGGAACTGGCCCGTGGCGAAGGTGCCAGTTCCATCGAGCTTCGCTGTGCGATAAGCCTGGCCGGGCTATGGCATCGCCAGGGCAAGGACGATGAGGCGCGGCGGTTGCTTGCGCGCTTGTCCGGCCTTTGCGCCGAAGGCATGGATCCCGTTGATGCGCATCGGGCAGGGCAACTGCACGAGCAGCTGTCCTGAGCACTCGCGGCGCTTGCGATCAGCTTCCGGCCGCGGTCAGGAAATGGCTGGACGACGGCTATCCGGCGCTTGCCCAGCGTGCCAGGCGGGGGAGGCCGAGATCCCCCGCGGCGAAGAGACCAAGTCTGCGATCAACGGATGGCATTATTTCCGTCGGTAACTTTGTATATCTCAGCCAGGTCGCATAAGTCCCAGTTTCCGCCAGTCAGGACCGCGCACACTTTCTCGTGTGGTTTAACCTTGATGTTGCCGGCGAGCAAGGCGCCGATACCAATCGAGGCGGCGGGCTCGGCAATTAATTTTGCATCATTGGCAAGCATGCGCATGCCAGCAACGATATGTTCGTCTTCAACCAGAACGATCTCGTCCACATATTTTTCAATAATAGGATATGGATTCTGGCCGGGCACACTTATCCTCAGTCCGTCGGCGATGGTATGTTTCAAGGGGAGCGAGGTGCGCTCTTTATTCTTGCGGCTGTAAAAATACTTTGGTGTCAGGGCAGGCTCTACGCCGATGACGCGCACCGAAGGGGCGGTTTCTTTGATGGCGGTGGCGATCCCTGAAATGAGGCCGCCGCCACCCATGGGAACAATGACCGTGTCGATCTCCTCCAGATCCTCCAGTATTTCACAACCGATGGTACCCTGGCCAGCCATTACCAAGGGGTCTTCAAAAGCATGGACCACTGCATAGCTGTGTTCCTCGGCGATTTCATTCACCCGTTTCCATCGGGCAGCGGTATCGCCATCGTAAAGAATGACTTCGGCGCCCAGGGATTGGGTATTGGCAATTTTGATCTTTGGTGTGGTAACTGGAAGAACCAGTATGGCCTTGACGCCAAGCATCCTCGCGGCATACGCAAGTCCCTGAGCGTGATTGCCCGAGGAGGTGGCAATGATGCCATTAGCTATTTCAGCGCTTGCAAGCGATAGCGACTTATTCAGGGCGCCACGGATTTTAAATGCCCCGGTAATTTGCAGCATCTCCGGCTTCAGGTATAGCTGGCAACCCAAAGCTGGCTCCATCTTTTCCGCACGCAGTAACGGAGTACGTCGGATGTGGGGCTTCAGCCGTTCCTGCGCGGCTCGAATGTCCTGAATAGTCGGATAGCTAAGCATGTGATTTCTCACTTTTTCCGGCCGTCGGCGCTTTGACGGTTATTCAATAAATTCAAAGAAAGTTCCGACCTTGCCTTCCACAGCATTGCGATAGATTCTTGTCGCGGTAGTATTGTCCTGTATGGCCATGCCGGTGGAGTCGAAAATCGTGATCTCGTCTTCGTTTTCTCTGCCTGGTTTTATGCCAAGCAGGATCTCGCCAATTTCACCGTGGATGTCCTCCTGGCTTATGATATTCCTGTTCAAAGGGTGCCAGGTCTCGCCTTTTTCGGTGCATTGGTCAATTGAGTCATTTACGATTTTTGCGTTCCTGAATATTTCCGGGTCCAGTTCCTGCTTGCCTTGCTGGTCTGTGCCAATTGCAACAATGTGGGTGCCCGGCTTTACCCAATCAGCTTCCACCAACGGCCCTTTCCCGCGGGTCGTGGTGATCAGAATATCCGCCTGTGCAACCGCTTCTTTTTTGGAGCTGGCCATCACTACAGGAATGCCAAACTCGCTTTCGATATCAGCTTTATATTTGGCAAGCGTGTCGGCGTTGCTGTCCCAGGCATGGATCACTTCAATTTTCATGATCTCTTTGATCGCCCGGATCTGCATCCGGGCCTGATTCCCGGTGCCGATGGACGTGATTTTTTTCGCGTCCTTTCTTGCCAGTGCTTTCACCGAAACAGCACCAGAGGCGCCGGTTCTGAGGCCGGTGATCAGGCTGCCATCCATAACGCAGATCAAGGCACAGCTCTGCGCATCGAACAGCAGGATGGTCCCCATTCCGTTGGGGACCCCGTGAGACTCGGGGTTATCAATGAACCCTCCCGAAGATGCCTTCATCGAGATCATTTCATTGGCTTTGCAGTAACCCGGCTTGAAATCAATTTCGCCGCGCGGTGGCGGAAGATGGATGCCGATATAACCTGGTTGATCCACCTGCTTACTGTTAAAGGCCCGGTATGCCTCTTCCACCGTACCTATGACTTCACTCATGCAGATCAGGCTGCTTACTTGCTCCTTGTTAAGCAGTAACGTCTTCATTGGCGTCATCTCCATGCATTGTCGAGCGTGCCAGGCGCATTAGCGAACACCGGATCATTTCCGGTAACCATGCGCCGCTGTTATTCCGCTTCCACGATGCTGGCGATGGCTTCGCCCATCTCGGTGGTCGAAGCGTTGCCGCCCAGGTCCGCCGTGCGAGGACCGTGAATCAGTACGTGCTGGATGGCGGCAAGAATCGCATCGTGCGCCTTTCTTCCGGCGTCGTTGTCGGTATCGAGGAAGTCGAGCATCATGGCGCCTGACCAGATCATGCCGATCGGGTTGGCAATGTTCTTGCCATAGATATCGGGGGCTGAGCCATGCACCGGCTCAAACAGCGAAGGGAAGGTGCGCTCGGGATTCAGGTTGGCCGAAGGCGCGAGTCCCAGCGTACCGGTGCAGGCCGGGCCCAGGTCGGACAGGATGTCGCCAAACAGGTTGGACGCCACCACCACATCGAAGCGCTGCGGCTGCAACACGAAGCGGGCGCACAGAATGTCGATGTGCTGCTTTTCCCAGCCGACATCCGGATATTCGTCCGCGATGGCGGAGGCCCGGTGGTCCCACCATGGCATGCTGATGGCAATGCCGTTGCTCTTGGTCGCCACGGTAACGCGCTTGCGCTGCCGCTGCCGCGCCAGGTCGAATGCGAAGCGCAGCGCGCGGTCGGTGCCGTGGCGCGAAAAAATCGACTGCTGCATGACGACTTCGCGTTCGGTGCCTTCGTACATCACGCCGCCGACCGACGAGTATTCGCCCTCGGTATTCTCGCGCACGATGATCGTGTCGATATCGCCCGGCTTTCTGCCGGCCAGTGGGCACGGCACGCCTTCGAACAGGCGGGCGGGGCGCAGGTTGATGTACTGGTCGAACTCGCGGCGGAACTTCAGCAGCGAGCCCCACAACGAGACATGGTCCGGCACGATATCGGGCCAGCCCACTGCGCCGAAGTAGATGGCATCCATGCCCGCCAGTTGCGCTTTCCAGTCATCCGGCAGCATCTTTCCGGTGGCTGCGTAGTAATCACAGCTTGCCCACTCGACATGGGTGAAGTTCAGGGCGATGCCGAAGCGGCTTGCGGCGGCACGGAGTACGCGCAAGCCTTCTGGCATCACCTCCTTGCCAATGCCATCGCCCGGGATCACGGCGATATTGAAAGTCTGGGTCGTCATGACGATTCCTGTGAAGTAACGAGGCTGCGCCATGGTCGCTACCAGGGCCGCGAGTAGTGTCCCAAATTGTAGTGGCCGGATTTCGACGGCATGTTGCGTATGCCGGGTGCGCGACAGAAGGAAATCCCGTATTCATCGCCGTGTTCGGCACGCTGTGCGTGGGGTTGGATGCCGGCCGGCATGTGGTCACACGAACGCCATCGCTGCGCAGTCAGAACCGATGCCGTAGTCCGCCGACAAACTGGCGCCCCAGCCCCGGCACTACGGCAAGGTTGCCCCACGACGCGGGATAGTAGGTTTTGTCGAACACGTTGTGAATGTCGAGGAAAAGGCGCGTGCGGCGATCAATCTGCCAGTACGTGACAAGCTTCACCGTGGCGTAGGCCGGCAGCGAGTACGTGTCGGTGGCATTTCCGGATCGATTGCCGACGTAGACAAGGCCAGTGCCGATGCCATAGCGGCCGCCGAACTTCGGCATGGCATCTTCCCGGATGGCGAGCAGGCTCGCGCTGATCCTGGGGATATTGGTCAGGCGGGTGCCGGGGGCGATGGTATTGTCCTCGGTGACGCTGGCGTTCACCAGCGAAAAACTGCCGCTGATGCGCCAGTGCTGGTCCAGGTTGCCGAATGCGTCGAGCTCGAGCCCGCGGCTCGCGGCCTGGCCCGTGGCGATGTTGAAGTTGGGATTGGCAGGGCTGCGTGTCAGGACGTTGTGCTTGCGGATGTCGAAGAGCGCAAGCGTTGCCCCTAGCCGCTCGTCCCGGGACTGCCACTTCAGCCCTGCCTCTACCGAGCGGGCGTACTGCGGATCAAAGGCGTTGCCGGCCTCATCCACGCCGCTGTTCGGGCGGAAGGATTTGCCAAAGGATAAGTATGCGGAAAGCTGCGGGGTCGGGAGCCACGTCAAGCCGATCCGGGGCGACACGGCACTCTGGCTCTGGCGGGTCGATGCCGCGGTAATAAGGTTATCCACTGACTGCTGGTAGTTGTCGAACCGGACGCCGGCAAGCAGCTTCCAGCGCTCGTCAATCGACACCTCGTCCTGCAGATAGGCGCCGAGATTGCGCTGGTTCTCGCGCGTCGATATGCCTGGCAAGACCGCCGGCTTCGCTTGCCCGTATACCGGCTCATAGATGTCGATCGCATACGCGTTGGCTGCGAGGCTGGAGTAGGCGATATCCATGCCCATGAACAGGCGCGACGCTTCGATGCCGACAAGCATGCGGTGGCCCAGCCCGGCCGTATGGAAGTTTCCCTCCACCTCTGCGCGGGCCGACGTGTCGCGCGAGGGCAATGTCCGCCAACTGTTGCGACGCGTGAGCGTACGCCCATCGGCGAGCAGACTGCCAAACTCCGCGGCGTATCCCTCGAAGCCGGATTCCTTGTAGCTCGCCCCGATGCGCGTGCGCCAGCCCGCGGAAAGCTGCCGCTCGAATGTCAGCTGATGCGTATCGCTGGAAAGATGGAGGTTTGGGTCGCTGGGCTCCTGCAGGTAGCGGTCGCGGGGAAGCGTGAGTCGGCCGTCCACATTGACCACGCCCCGGTCGAGCGGCGTACGCAAGCGCATGAATTCTCCCTCGTATTGCAGCAGCGTACGGTCGTCCGGTGCCCACGTCAGTGCCGGCGCCACGAGGTATTTGTGGCCGTCGATCAGGGGGCTGCGGCTGGCGCTGTCTTCCGCCATGACATTAAGGCGATAGGCCAGCGTCTTGCCCAGGGGGCCGGTGGTATCGATGGTGGCGCGCCGGAAGCCGAACGTCCCGACACTCACTTCCGCCGCAGTCGCCGCCGTGAACCTTGGCTTCTTCGTGACCATATTGATGGTGCCGCCCGGTTCGCTGCTGCCATAAAGCGCCGCCGCGGGGCCTTTGAGGAATTCGAAGCGCTCGACCGTGGCGGCGTCGCGCATCGGGTTGTACCCACGCGCGCCGGGAAAGCCGTTGACGAGATATCCCATCTCCGTGCTGCTGAAGCCGCGGATGGCATAGTTGTCCCAGGTCCCGCCAAAGTCATTGAGGCGCGCGACTCCGCTGACATAGTCGACGGTGTCGGCAAGCCGCGTCGCACCCAGGTCATCAATGAGCTCCGAGGTAACCACGCGCACGGATTGCGGGACTTCACGCAACGGCGTGTCAGTACGCGTGGCGCCAGCGGCTTCGACAGCAACATATCCGCTGCCGCCGGCAGTGGCGCTGACACGGACTTCGGGCAGGTCTGCCGCAAGCCCCGGCGGTTCGGCAAGCGCCGCATCCGATAGCGGGAACAGCAGCAGGCTGGCGTGACAGGCATGGTGTGCGATGCGCCTGGCGCTTGAGCGAAATGATGGCATGTGCGTGGCATGAGTGACTCAGGGCCAGCAATGTAGCCGCGTGGATGAGATAGATTCTCATTCACTTACTCGCTGCCCGGGAATCATGAGGCTTGCCAGATTGCGTGTTACCGGCGCAAGCCGCTCAGGTCACGGAACAATCTGTTCACGCGGACGGGCAAAACGCAATTCAATGCGGTACGGCCCGCTGCGATCGGCACCATCGTTAGCGAGACTGCTTTTAAGCTGGCGGCGATGCAGTTCCTCTGGCGCTGCTGCGGCTTTCACTTTTGACATCCAATAGCACGGGAGCACAGCGATGGATCTTTGGGATCTCGATGTCCTGTTCAACCATTCAATGCCTCGTCAGAGACAGCCTTTCAATGGAACGGGGGCCGGCTCGTGAGGTGGAACCAGATCGCGGAGCCGGTGGCGGACTTGCTACCGGACCTGATTGCGCTGCGCCGGGACCTGCACGCCAATCCTGAACTTGGCTATGAAGAGCACCGCACGGCTGGCATCGTGGCGCAGTCGTTGCGCATGCTGGGTCTCACGGTGCACGAGGGCATCGGCGGCACGGGCGTGGTCGGCACGCTGCGCGCCGGCAATGGCAAGCGCAGCGTGGGCCTGCGCGCGGATATGGATGCATTGCCGATGGTGGAACTGGGCCGCCCACCTTATGTCAGCCACGTGCCCGGCAAGCATCACGGCTGTGGCCACGACGGCCATACCAGCATGCTGGTGGGCGCCGCGCGTCAGCTTGCGCGCAGCGGCATCGATGGCACGGTGCATTTCATTTTCCAGCCGGCAGAGGAGGGCAAGGGCGGGGCCCGCCGCATGATCGAGGAGGGCCTGTTCGAGCGCTTTCCTTGCGATAGCGTTTATGCGCTGCACAACTGGCCAGACTTGCCGCTCGGTCACGCACAGACGCTGCCTGGCGCCATCATGGCGGCGGCGGATCGATTCGATATCGTGCTGCGCGGGCGAGGCGGTCATGCGGCGCAGCCGCATCACACCGCAGACGCCATCCTGGCTGCCAGCCAGCTCGTGTCGCAATTGCATACGATCGTGGCGCGTCGCATTGATCCCGCCGAATCCGCGGTGTTGTCCGTCACGCGTATCGAAGGTGGGCACAGCCATAACGTGTTACCGGCCGAAGTGCAGATCACCGGCACGGTGCGAAGCTTCGATATGGAGGCCCAGAGCCGGATCGAGACCGCGCTGCGTGCGATGGCGCACGGCGTGGCGACGGCGAGCGGCACCGAGGTCGAAGTGCATTACGACCGCTATTACCCGGCCACGGTGAACAGCCCAGAGGAAGCGGCGGTGGCCGCTGACGCGGCACGTGCCATCGGCCTGGAAGTGCGCATGGCTCCCCGGGCTGCCTTCACCTCCGAGGACTTCGCCTTCATGCTGCAGCAAAGGCCCGGCGCCTACCTGTGGCTGGGACAGGGACGGGCGGAACCCGGGCCCGATGGCGAGCGCCCCTTGCACCACCCTTGCTACGACTTCAACGACGACGCGCTGCCCCTCGGCGTGCGCTGGTTCTGCGAAGTTGCCCGGCGCGCGCTGGCGCCCGCCTGACGCGGCTAACCATTCTTATCACCCCCCACTTCAGACTCATCATGACCACTGCAGCGGCCACTCGCCAGGAGAAGGACCTACTCGGTGTGCGAGAGCTCGATCACACCTTGTACTACGGCGTGCAAACACTGCGCGCCAGGGAGAATTTCTATCTTTCCGGCCGTTGCATCGGGGAGTACCCGGACTTCATCAAGGCGCTGGCTATCGTCAAGCATGCGGCCGCCAATGCCAACCATCGGCTCGGCTTGCTGGACAGCGCCAGGCATGGCGCCATTACAAAAGCTTGCGCCGAAGTCATCGACGGAGCTTTCCATGACGCCTTTGTCGTTGACATGATCCAGGGTGGCGCCGGAACGTCGACGAACATGAACGCCAACGAGGTGCTGGCCAACCGCGCACTGGAACACCTGGGCGAGCAGAAGGGGAGTTACGGCCGGCTTCATCCAAACAACGATGTCAACTTGTCGCAATCGACCAATGATGCTTATCCGACCGCGATCCGGGTCGGATTGCTGTTGGCCCATCTGCCGCTGCTGGAGAGCCTGTGCCACCTTGCGGCAACCCTGGCCAACAAGGCGCAGCAGTTTGGCGGCATCCTGAAGATGGGACGTACCCAGCTCCAGGACGCGGTCCCCATGACGCTCGGTCAGGAGTTCCAGGCGATGGCCGATACCGTGTCGGCCGACCTCGAGCAGATGCGTACGCTCATTCCTGCGACGCTGTGCGCCGTCAATCTGGGCGGCACTGCGATCGGCACCGGCATCAACGCGGACCCGCGCTATCAGGCCATTGCCATCGAAGAACTGGCGGCGCTGTCCGGGTTTCCCGTCCGCGCCGCGCCCAACCTGATTGCCGCGACTTCGGACATGGGCGACTTCGTGCTGCTATCGGGACTCGTCAAGAGGACGGCGCTGCGTCTGTCGAAAATCAGCAATGACCTGCGCCTGCTTTCCAGCGGCCCTCGGACCGGCATTGCGGAAATCAACCTGCCTGCGCGCCAGCCCGGCAGTTCGATCATGCCGGGCAAGGTCAATCCGGTCATTCCGGAAGCGATGAACCAGGTCGCCTATGAGATCGCCGGCAACGATGCCGCGCTGACCCTCGCAGCCGAAGCGGGTCAATTGCAGCTCAACGCGATGGAGCCGCTCATCGCCTACAAGCTCTATGACTCCATCCGGCTGCTGTCCCGCGCCGTGCGCATGCTGGACCGCGAATGCATCGAAGGGATCAGTGCGAACCCGGACCAATGCTCGGCGCTGGTCCACCGTTCGATCGGTATCGTGACAGCGCTGAATCCGTATATCGGATATGAGAACGCTACGCGGATCGCACGCCTCGCGCAGGAAACCGGTCGAACCGTGGTAGAGCTGGTCCAGTCGGAACAGCTCCTCAGCAATGCGCTGCTGGCTGAGATTCTGCGGCCGGAGAATATGGTGGCTCCCCGTAGCCCATTGACGAGCTAAGCAAGGCCATGCGGAGCCGCAATTCGCCGGTTCCGCCAGGACGCATCCATGCCGCAGCTCTGGAGCCGCCTCGGCGCGATCAGCGCGGCCGGAGTGCCATGCCAGGCGTCTTTCGATGTCGCGGTGCCAGCCTGGGTCTCAGGGTTTCTCCGGAGATTGGAAGATTCGTTCGCCTGGGGTGCCAGCTTTGCAATTCGCTGCGGTGGCGCACACCGCAACAGGGACAAATTCTGGCGCTCCGCGTCTAGCATGGAAGCCATGAATCCACCACGGTGCCGACCCCAGGCGCCCATCATGCTGAGGATCAGAAACCATGACCTTCCGACCCAAGTACGTGACTTTCGACTGCTATGGCACGCTCACGCGATTCCGCATGGGCGAGATGACGCGCGAGCTGTTCGCCGACCGGATTTCGCCCGAGCATATGGAGCAATTCATCGCCGACTTCAGCGCCTATCGCTTCGACGAGGTGCTGGGCGACTGGCAGCCGTATGAGGTGGTGCTGAAGAACGCCGTGCGCCGCCTGTGCAAGAAGTGGAAGATCCAGTACCTGGACAACGATGGTCAGGCGTACTACGACGCGGTTCCCACCTGGGGCCCGCACGAAGATGTGCCGGCGGGCCTGGCCAAGGTGGCCAAGGAGATTCCGCTGGTGATCCTGTCGAACGCCTCGGACGACCAGATTCAGAAGAACGTGGCGAAGCTGGGCGCGCCGTTCCACCGCGTCTACACCGCGCAGCAGGCGCAAGCCTACAAGCCGCGGCTGAAGGCCTTCGAGTACATGCTGGACTCGCTGGGCTGCAATCCTGAAGACGTGCTGCACGTATCGTCGAGCCTGCGCTACGACCTGATGTCGGCCGATGACATCGGCATCGTCAACAAGGTGTTCGTGAATCGCGGCCACGGCCCGGGCAACGCGGCTTACCGCTACACCGAGATCCAGGACATCGGTGGCCTGCCTGGCGTCGTCGGTCTCTGAAAACCCTCAGCGGTCCCTCCCGTACATCACTATGAAGCTCGATTCCTATTGGAAAGATTCAGTGCCACCGCTGGCTCTGGATGCGTACGATCTGCCGTCCCAGGTCGATGTCGCCATCGTCGGCGGCGGTTTCACCGGGCTGTCGGCGGCGCTGGCGCTGGCCAGGCGTGGCGCGAGCGTCGTGGTGCTCGAGGCGGGGCCCGCCGTTGCGCCGGAGGCTTCCGGGCGCAACGGCGGACATGTCAACAATGGCCTTGCGGTGGATTACGTCGACGTTGCTGCCAGGGTTGGCGCGCAGCGGGCCCGTGACTGGTACCACGCCTACGACGATGCGGTCGACACGGTGGCGCGCATCATCCGCGACGAGGACATCGCCTGCGACTTCGAGCGCAACGGCAAGCTGAAGCTCGCGACCCGTCCTTATCAGATGGAGGCGCTGCAACGCAGCGCGGACCGGCTTATCGCCGATGGCGTGGATACCGATGTGGAAATCCTCGACGCGCACCGCGTGCGCGCCGAGGTCCAAAGCGAACGCTTCCACGGCGGCCTGCTGTACAAGCGCAGCGGACAGATGCATATGGGCCGATTCGCCCAAGGTCTGGCCGTGGCGGCGCAGCGTCATGGCGCACAGATTCATACCGGTACGTGTGTACAGCGCGTCGAGCGCACGCATGGACAGGTACACCGCCTGCACACCACGCGCGGCACGGTGCTGGCCCGGCAGGTGCTGCTCGCCACCGGCGCGAGCCGCCACGGCGGCTACGGCAGTTTTGGCTGGCTGCGCCGGCGCATCGTGCCGATCGGCAGCTTTATCGTGACGACAGAGCCGCTGGGGGCGGAGCGCGCGGCTGCACTGCTTGCCAGGCGCCGCACCTACACCACGGTGGCGAATATCCACCATTATTTCCGTCTCACGCCCGACCATCGGCTGGTGTTCGGCGGCAGGGCGCGCTTTGCCATCTCCAGTCCGCAGCAGGACGCCGCCAGCGGCGAAATCCTGCGTGCCGGCCTGGCCGAGATCTTTCCTCAGCTGGCCCGTGTCCGCCTGGACTATTGCTGGGGCGGGCTGGTCGACATGACACAGGACCGCCTGCCACATGCTGGCGAACGTGACGGTCTTTTCTACTCGATGGGTTACAGCGGCCACGGCACGCAAATGTCCGTCTACATGGGTGAGCGCATGGCTGCTGTGATGGCCGGCGATGCGAGCGCCAACCCATGGCGTGAGCGCGAATGGCCCGCGATTCCCGGCCACTTCGGCCCGCCCTGGTTCCTGCCCGCCGTTGGCCTGTACTACCAGCTCAAAGATCGGCTGGCGTAAGACACACCGGCCGATCCTTCATTCAACGCGACTTGCATGCCTTTCCTAATCGATACACAGGAGTACAACCATGAGCGATAGCCGTAACCAGTTGGAAAATCTTGTCGGTCCCGGTGAAAGCCTTCGCATGATGGAAGCGCTCAAACGCGGCGCCACCCGGCGCGATGTCCTGAAGATGCTGGTGGCGGGGGGCATGCAGGCCACGTTGGCCGGCGGCCTGGCCGGCGCTGCGGTCGGCGCGCATGCGCAGACGCCCAAGCGCGGCGGGCGCATCCGCGTGGCGGTGGGCACGGCAGCCGCGTCCGATACCCTCGATCCGGCCAAGCAGTCAAACCAGAGCGACTATGTGCGCTGCAACATGGTGTACAACGGACTGACTTCGCTGGACCGAAGCCTGACGCCGCGGGCGGCGCTGGCGGAGACGTTCAACTCCACCGATGCCAAGACCTGGGTCTTCACGCTGCGCAAGGGCGTGACCTTCCACGACGGCAAGGCGCTCGCGCCGGCCGACGTGGTGTACTCGATCATGCGCCACAGGGATCCGGCCACAGCGTCCAAGGCCAAGGTGCTGGCCGAGCAGATCGAAAGCGTGAAGGCCACCGGCCCGAACGAGGTCACGGTGGTGCTGAACAGTCCCAATGCCGACCTGCCGGTCATCCTGGGTACGTTCCACTTCCACATCGTCAAGGAGGGCACCACCGACTTCAGCGCCGGCATCGGCACCGGTCCCTACAAGATCAAGGAATTCAAGCCCGGCGTGCGCACGCTGGTGGTGCGCAATGACGCGTACTGGAAGCCGGGCAAGCCCCACCTCGACGAGATTGAACTCGTCGGCATTGCCGACGACAGCGCGCGGCTCAATGCGCTGTTGTCCGGCGGCATGGACCTGGTGGCGATGGTCAACCCGCGTTCCGTGTCGAGGGTGAAGGGGACCCCCGGCTACGCCATCATGACGACGCAATCCGGCCAGTACTCCGACCTGATCATGCGCAAGGACGTGGGCCCTGGCACGAACCCCGACTTCATTCTGGCAATGAAGTACTTGCTGGACCGCCAGCAGATGCGGCAAACCATCGCGCTCGGTAATGCGGTGGTTGGCAACGACCAGCCCATCGACCCCACCAACCGCTTCTACTTCAAGGATCTGCCGCAGCGGCCATTCGATCCGGAGAAGGCGAAGTTCCACCTGCGCAAGGCCGGCGTGTCTGGCAAGGTACAAGTGGTGACGTCCCCCGCAGCGCTGTATTCGGTCGAAACCGCGCTGGTGATGCAGCAAGCCGCGCAGCGTGTCGGCCTGGAGCTCGACATCAAGCGCATGCCGGCCGATGGCTACTGGTCGAACCACTGGCTCAATAGCCATGTGGGCTTTGGCAACGTGAATCCGCGGCCCAGCGCCGACACCATCTTCACGCAGTTCTTCAAATCGGATGCACCGTGGAACGAGTCGCGCTGGAAGAACCCGAAATTCGACCAGTTGCTGGTAGCGGCGCGCGGTGAGACCGATTTCGCAAAGCGCAAGCAGATGTATGCCGACATGCAGACCATGGTTCACGAGGATGCTGGCATCGGCATCCCGTTGTTCCTGTCGAGCATCGACGCCCATACGACCAGGCTCAAGGGGCTTTCGCCGATCCCGCTGGGCGGTCTGATGGGCTATATGTTCGCCGAGAACGTGTGGATCGATGCCTGATCCGGACGAGACATCCTATATGAGCACATTCCTTTACAAGGCAGATCCGGTGCGGGGTCAGGACTGGCGCAAGGTCTTCGCGCGCGAGCGGCCCGACCTCGATTTCCGCATCTGGCCCGATGTCGGCGATCCCGAGCAGGTGCGCTACCTTGCCGCCTGGGAGCCGCCCGAAGATATCGGACAGCGCTTTCCTAACCTGCAAGTGGTGTTTTCAACGGGCGCAGGCGTTGACCAGTTCAATCTGAAGGCGATCCCGGAACATTTGCCGCTGGTGAGAATGATCGAGCCAGGTATCGTGGAGGGAATGGTCGAGTACGCGGTGTTTTCGGTGCTCGCGCTCCACCGCGACATGCCGGCATATCGGCGGCAACAGGCGCAAGCAGACTGGAGGCCTATCCCGGCGCACCCCGCGCAAGAGCGGCGCGTCGGGGTGCTGGGACTGGGTTCGCTGGCGCAGGCGGTGCTGGCCCGCCTGGGCTTGTTCGGCTTCGATTGCGCGGGATGGTCACGCTCGCGCCGCAGCCTCGACGGTGTGACGTGCTACGCCGGCCAGGAGGAACTCGACGCATTCCTTGCACGTACCGATATCCTCGTATGCCTGTTGCCGCTGACAGACGAGACGCGCGGCATGCTGGGCGCCTGTATGTTCGACACATTGCCGCGTGGTGCCGGACTGGTGCATGTTGGCAGGGGTCAGCAACTCGACCACGCCGACCTGCTGGCCGCGCTGGAGTCGGGACAGCTTGGCGATGCCATTCTCGATGTCACGCATCCGGAGCCGCTGCCCGCGGATCACCCATTGTGGCGGCACCCCCGGGTATGGCTTACCCCCCATATTGCCAGCATGACCCGGCCCGATACCGCGGCCAGGACGGTGCTGGACAATCTGCGCCGCCTTGAAAACAGTGAGCCTGTGATCGGCGTTGTCGACCGTCAGAAAGGATACTGAGCGCCAGTGAAGCGCTTCGACCCGAATATGTTTGCAGAAACTATCCAGCAGCGACTTCCCCGATAAAGCGAAGCGCGCCTGCTTCCAGCAGATCCTAGGTAAGGAAGAACAGACGGACGCCTGAACGGCGAAATCCGTGGCATTGCTGTGGCCGGCAGGAATGCGATTTTTTGTTTAAAGAATATCGATGCAGATTTCGCTTCGCCCCGTGCATCTCATGCCACGGGTTAATCTAATAAATCGGAGGAGTTATTTCATGAAATACCGGATGTTGGCGATGGCAGCGGCATGGCTGCTGGGTCCCGTTGCCTACGCTCAATCGAGCGTTACGCTTTATGGCGTCGCTGATGTGGGGTTCGAATACCTGAATCATGCGGTAGCGTCTACGGGCACCGTCGCCGCTGGCGCGGCCGCTCACAATCTCTGGGCATTGCAGTCGGGCAACCAGTCTGGCTCGCGCTGGGGCTTGCGTGGCGTCGAAGACCTGGGCGGAGGGCTGAAGAGCATTTTCCTGCTGGAAAGCGGATTCAACCTCGATACCGGCACCATGGGGCAGGGCGGGCGCTTGTTTGGCCGCGGCGCCTATGTCGGCCTGCAGCACGAATGGGGCCAGCTGACCTTCGGCAGGCATACCACGCCTTTCTATGACTTTGGCGTGACCTACGACCCGATGGCCATTGCCAGCCGCTACTCAGTTGGCGCACAGGACCCGTACCTGGGCGGCGCGCGCGCCGACAACTCGGTCAAGTACATGGGCAAGTTCGGCGGGCTAAGCCTGAGTGGCCTGTATAGCTTCAACAGCAGCAACCAGGAAATCGCGGGGAATTTCACCAACGGACGTTCGTATTCGGCCTCGGCAAGTTATGCCGCCGGGCCGTTCGCCTTCGGTGCCATCTATGACCAGACGAACCGTTCGGCAGCCACCGCACTGACGACCAACAGCCTGATCCGGCGCGCGGCAGCGGCGGCGACCTATTCGCTGGGTTCGGCCAAATTCTATGCCGGCTATCGGTACGCGCACGCGTTCAACGGTGCCGTCCTGCCGGGCGTTGCACTGGCCAACACGGTGTCGAACCTCGCCTGGCTTGGCGCTGCCTACCAGATTACACCGGCACTGTCGGTGGCCGGCTCGGCCTACTACCAGAACCTGCGCGAGTCGAATGCCGGCAATCCCTGGCAATTCGTCGCCCTGGTCGACTATGCACTGTCCAAGCGAACCGACGTCTACAGCACGGTTTCGTACGCGTTGAACCGAGGCAAGTCGAATCTCGGCGTGAACGGGTTCAACGACCAGCTGGGCGCCAGCAGCGAAGCTGTGCGCCCGGGCGCCAACCAGTTTGGTGCGGTGGTCGGCATTCGCCATAAGTTCTGACCCTGCCGCGACGGCCCGGACCGGGAAGGAACCCCGGTCCCGCGCTGCCGCGCAAGCCGCCGCGCGTTCACCGCGCAGGCGGTGGCTGGTTCCGGGTCGAAGTGCCGTACCGTGTATGGCAGATTGACGCCGCGCCCGGACCCAGCACCCATGCTCCAATCGTCCACAGGAATTGCCAATGTCCGACCTTGCTCCGCTGCAACAGGAAATCGAGCTCATCCACCCGCCTGCCCAGTTCATGGATCAAGCAAACATTGCGGGCATGGCGGCCTATCAGGCCCTCTGCGCGGCCGCGGAGGCAGACTACGAAGGCTTCTGGGCCCGGCATGCGCGCGCTTGCATCAGTTGGCACCGGCCTTTCACCAGGACACTTAACGAGGATCGTGCGCCGTTCTACCGCTGGTTCGAGGACGGGCAGCTCAATGTGTCCTACAACTGCCTGGACCGCAACCTGCAGCTGGGCAACGCGGATAAGACGGCGATCGTGTTTGAGGCCGACGATGGACTGGTCACGCGAATCACGTATGCGCAATTGCACGCGAAGGTGTGCCAGCTGGCCAACGCTTTGCGGGCCATGGGCATCGGCAAAGGGGATCGGGTCGTCATCTACATGCCAATGTCCATCGAGGGCATTGCCGCGATGCAGGCATGCGCGCGCATCGGAGCGGTGCATTCGGTCGTCTTCGCCGGATTCTCCGCGAAGTCGTTGCGGGAGCGGATCATCGATGCCGGCGCGGTGGCCGTGATCACCGCCGACGAGCAGAGGCGCGGCGGCAAGTCGCTGCCGCTGAAGTCCGTCGTGGATGAAGCGCTCGCACCGGGCGGTTGCGAAACGGTCAGGCACGTTATCGTTCACCGGCGTACTGGCGCACCAATTCCGCTGGTGGCGTGGCGCGACCTCTGGCTCGATGCATTGATGGCGGCCCAGCCCGCAACCTGCGAGCCGGAATGGGTCGGGGCCGAACACCCGCTGTTCATCTTGTATACCTCCGGCTCCACCGGGAAGCCCAAAGGGGTTCAGCATGCATCCGGCGGCTACCTGCTGTGGGCGGCGTTGACGATGAAGTGGACCTTCGACATCAAGCCTGACGACATCTTCTGGTGTACGGCAGACATCGGGTGGGTCACCGGCCATACCTACATCGCCTACGGCCCGCTCGCCGTCGGAGCCACCCAGATCGTGTTCGAAGGGGTGCCAACCTATCCCAACGCCGGCCGCTTCTGGGACATGGTGCGCAAACATCGGGCCACGATCTTCTATACGGCGCCGACGGCAATCCGTTCGCTGATCAAGGCCAGCGACAAGGATCCGGCCGTACATCCCGGGCGATACGATTTGTCCAGTCTGCGCCTGCTCGGCTCGGTGGGCGAGCCCATTGATCCGGACAGCTGGCGCTGGTACCACCGCAACGTCGGCAATGGCAACTGTCCGATCGTCGACACCTTCTGGCAAACCGAAACGGGCGGACACATGATCAGCCCGATGCCGGGCGCCATGCCATTGCAACCCGGCTCATGCGCGTTGCCGCTGCCAGGAATCATGGCCGCGGTGGTGGATGAGACCGGCAAGGAATTGCCACACGGGCAAGGCGGCATTCTGGTCATCAAGCGGCCATGGCCCTCGATGATCCGAACCGTCTGGGGGGATGCAGACCGGTTCTGGAGAAGCTACTTCCCGGCGGAGTTGGGCGGCAAGCTGTACCTGGCCGGCGACGGGGCGGTGCGCAGTGACAAGACCGGCTACTTCACGATTACCGGCCGCATCGATGATGTGTTGAATGTTTCGGGCCATCGCATGGGCACCATGGAGATCGAATCGGTGCTGGCGGCCCACTGCGACGTGGCCGAGGCCGCGGTGGTGGGCAAGCCGGATGACACCACCGGCGAAGCGGTCTGTGCATTCGTGGTCCTGAAGCGCACCCGCCCGCAGGGTAAAGAAGCCGCGCAGGTCGCGCAGGCATTGCGCGAGTGGGTTGCGCGCGAGATCAGCCCGATCGCCAAGCCAAAGGAGATCCGCTTCGCCGACAACCTGCCCAAGACCCGCTCGGGCAAGGTGATGCGACGATTGTTGCGTGGAATCGCGAAGGGGGAGCAGATCACGCAGGATCTCTCCACCCTGGAGGATCCCGCGATCCTGGCTCAACTCAGGGACGCACAGTAAATCAGGCCGGCACGAACCTGCAACAAAGAGCGGAAGGAAAATGAACGCGGAGAAGGGCGACCACCTCGGGCGGGATATTGGAGGCGGCAATGTTGCGCCAATGTCCCCGAAAAGACGATGGGCAGCAATGCAGCGACGTTACCCGTCGCTGGGGGAATTCGGCTATATCAGCATGATGCTCAATTCATCCATGCATCCCCGGACACAACACCGGGTGCTGGATTGCATCGAGGAACAGCGTGTATGGGAGTGGAGGGACCTGCCCAGGATCGGCGTCACGCGCTTCGGGCGCTTCGAGCATGCCTGCTGCGTGACGTTTGCGCGCCGCGGGCACTCCGCGATGTACTACGTCAGCCAGGATGAGCGCTATCGCATGGAAGCAGCGCCGGCGTTCGTATCCGAGTTCAATGCCGAGGCGGCATAAGCGCGCATGGACTGGCGCAAGATTCACCAGCGACCGCCGCGCAAGTCGGCGGTCGCGGTATGAGAAATCGCATGAAGAAAATCTCCGGATCGCTGCTGGTGTGCTGACCTAGCAGAGCGCCTGGCTAATGATTGCAAATTGTTGCAGCGTGCTGTCCGCCCGCGGTACACCGTGGCGTGCCATGGCCACCACCGTGTCGACCTGAAGTAGTCCTGCCTGCGCCAGCCAATCTTGCAGGCCGCTCGTGCCGGTGACGTCAATGCGCACGAAGGCGCCGGCGTACGCTCCGCACCAATACGCGATCAGGGCTTTCGCGTGATCCGTGTCGGACGCTACCACCGGCCCGATCGCATGGCCGCGTCCGAAGCGGCGCATGATGGAGAATCCCGCGACCTTGCCATGGCGCTCAAGCACGACCGTCTCGCCAGCGGCAAGCAATGCCCCGATGACCTCGTCGCGAGACATGCCGGTGGCGCGGTTTGCCAGCGCAATGATGGCCTCGGTATCGCCGGGGAGGTACGGGCGCAAGGCTTCGCCTGGAAAGGACGGGGCATTGACGAGGGCGTTCAACGTTCCCTGGTGCTGGTGGATCGTGCCGGTCGCGATAAAGCCGAGCTGCTCGTACAGAGGCTGGCCGGCAGGCGTTGCGATCAGCAGCGTGCAACGCTCTCCCAGGGCTGCCAGCACCAGTTTCATCAATGCTTTGCCAATGCCCTTACCCTGGTGCTCCGGGGACACGATAATCATCCCGAGCGACGCCTGCTGTCCTTGTTTCCAGCACAGCCCGGTGCCGATCACCGCACCGGCCTCTTCGGCGACGAAGCCGGTGCCAAGGCCCAGGACAAAGCTCCAGTCCTCCAGGCGATGTGGCCAGCGCATGGTCTGCGACAGCGCATGGGCTGCAGGCAGGTCCTTTTCGTCCATCGCGCGATAGGTCACTGGAATAACGGTAGCTTGGCTTGGCATGATGTCTTCCTTTCTGGCACATTGAACCGGCCGCCGTGACTTGCTACGCGCTGCCATTGGCCGCATTTGCCTGGCATCGCCCGCGTCGGGCGGGTCTGGCGACTGAGGTAATCTTGCCATAGCTATGGGGCCGCATTGCGGCCTGGCAGAGATTCCGCACGATCATCTGGCTGCCGTGGCGTAACGGGGTTCTTATGCGGTCAACCCGCAGGCAGACCGCATGAATTGCTAAGCCCATGGGCGTACCGTTGGCTTGCCGCCGGCAGGCGCATCGGCGAGTCGCGCGCGGTCGGCACCCCGGTAATCGGCGCATGCGAGGCTTGCAGCAACATATGCCGCCGCGCGTGGCGAATGCCATAGATTCTTTCCTTACGCCCTGGCCAAACACGATACGCCGGAAATCCGGTAGTGGTCTAATCCTCCTCGGGATGCAGGGACGAGCGACGCCACTTTCATGGTGCTCTGACCGTGCCGGTCCACCAATTTCTTCATTCTGAGACCCTGCGCGGACAGGTCATGCGGCGCAATCTCATTGATCGCGGGAACAAGTCATGTCGAGTTTGCAACAGCGCGCCACCCCGGCCACTTTTGTCGATCTGCGCGAGTTTGCGCGGGACCATGCACGGGGCATCCCGGTCACCACGCAGGATGGCGAAGATGCATTCCTGTCCAGCCGTCGGCTTCTCGACTTGCCGCCGGGGCCCGTCACGGTAGGGAAGATCGCGCTCGATGCTGGTGCGGGAGCCGTTGACGCCCTGCCGGCGGACGAGTTCATCATCGTCAGCGAGGGCAGCCTGACGTTGACGCGGATGGGCCAGACGGTCGTCCTCGGTGCCGGCAATAGTGCCGTCATCCTGCGCGATGCGTGGTTCGCGTGGCGTGCCGAAGCGCCTGTCACCATCATCTTCATGCGCTACAACCACAGCGTGGTTGGCTCGCGCGCACTGGTGCCGATCGCGCAGGCGCCGGAACTGCAACCATCCGGCACGCCACCGGCCGAGTTTATGCTTACGCCGGCGCCGGTTTGCCGCAACCATACCGACTATCGCTCGGAGGACGGGCAGTTCGTCTGCGGCACCTGGGATTCGACGCCGTACCACCGCCGCGTCATGCCGTATATCCATTACGAACTGATGCACCTGTTGTCCGGCAGTGTGACGTTCCAGGACGAGACTGGCCGCAGCGGCACATTTTCAGAGGGCGATATTTTCCTGGTCGAACAGCATGCGCAATGCAGTTGGGAAAGCCGGGAGCATGTGGCGAAGGTCTATGCCATCTTCCGTCCGTCCTAGCAATCGATTTCCAGTCACATTTTTCTTCAGCGGTCCCTGCTCCACTGGGAGGCGTTTGCCCACAGGCTGCGATGCCTGTGGGTCTTTTTTTAAAGCGGCGCTACGCGATGCTTCGCGGCACAGCGCCGGGGCGCTGTCGCACGTCGAAAGAGCGTCTCAGCGACAGATCGGAAACAATAGCTCTGGCAAACAGTGGTACCGAAACAAGGGCGCGGGAAATCGCTTTGTCGACGCTGCCGGTTCGCAATCAGCTTGCAAGCGCGGCGCGCACGTCAGGCGCTGCAAGCACGTCATCCAGCGTCTTTTTCACGCGTGCGAACATCAGCTCGAACTCGGCTTCGGTATAGGTCAGTGCGGGGGCAAAGCCCAGGATATTGTCGGCGAAGGCGCGGAACACAATGCCGTTGCGGTAGGCTGCCGCCGCGATCCGCTCGGCCAGGCGCAGCGAAGGGTCGAAGCCGCGCTTGCTGTCCTTGTCGCTTACGAGTTCCAACGCGCCGAGCAGTCCGCGATGGCGCGAGTCACCCACCAGCGGATGGCTGCGCAACGCATCCAGGCCCGCGGCAAACGGCACCGCGCCCCGCTGGCCATTGGCCAGGATGCCGCCTTCCTCGTACAGGCGCAGCACCTCCAGGGCCACCGCGGCGCTGACCGGATGAGCGGAGTATGTCGCGCCATGGCCAACTGGCGACCCATCGGGAGCGCCGTCGGCAATGCCGGCGTACAGTTGCTCGGATATCATCGTCGCGCCCATGGGCACGTAGCCGGCGGTGAGGCCCTTCGCAAGCGTCATGATGTCGGGCACGACCTCTTCAGCCTCGCAGGCGAACATGGGGCCGGTGCGCCCGAAGCCCGTAATCACTTCGTCGACGACAAAAAGGATGTCCAGCTCGCGCGCCGCCTCGCGCATGGCCTTGAGCCAGCCCCTGGGCGGCACAATCACGCCACCCGAGCCCTGCACGGGTTCGCAGAAGAAGGCGGCCACATTGTCCGCGCCCAGCTCCGCGACCTTGTTGCGCAGCGCTGCCACCGAGGCGGCGATGATGCCCTGGGCATCGTCGGGATTGCTGGCGCGATAGGGATTGGGAGAGGGGATGTAGTGCTGCGTGCGCAGGGGCAGGTCGAAGCCGCGGTGGAAAGCCGGCAGGGCGGTCAGTCCGGCGCCGGTCGATGAAGAGCCGTGATAGCCGCGCTCCAGTGCGATGCAATGCTTCTTGGTTGGCCGCCCGGTGGCATTGAAATATTGCGTAATGAAGCGCACGGCCGTATCAACCGCTTCGGAGCCGCCCAGGGTGAGATAGACGTGGTTCAATGAGCCGGGCGTAAGCTGCACAAGCTTCTCGGCGAGGCGGATGGCAGGCTCGCTGCTGAAGTGAAAGTAACCGGTCGCATAGGGCAGGCGGCGCATCTGCACGGCGGCGGCCTGCACCACGCTTTCCTGTCCATAGCCGATATTGACGCACCAAAGACCGGCGAACGCGTCGAGGACTTCATTGCCGTCGGCATCCGTCAGCCAGGCACCTCGGCCGGAAGCCAGTACCGTGGGACCGCGCTGCTCGTGCACGCGCCACGGCGAGACGGGATGGATCAGATGCGCGCGGTCCGCGGCGTCAAGCGAAGCGAGTTGGGGCAGGTCATTGATCAGGGTCATCGCAGTGTCCTTCGCATCCATTCGTGCGTAGCGCAGCCGACTGGCTTGGACCAAGCTTAGCGGCGGCGGCGCGCGGTATGGTGCTGCATTGTTGGGGCGCCACGAAGAACCCTGCTCTTATACGGGGCGAGACAGCAGATTGTTTGGTGCGGGATCCGTCAAGCGCCTGAACGACGCGGTGCCGTATTGACTGGCTGCGCTGGCGGCTGTGCCACAGCGGGAGACGGAGTGGCGCAGGCTGCATCGGGGCGGCGGTGGCCGGCTTGCATTGGCGGTAGGGGCATGGAGACGGCCGACTCGCCGTGCGGGAAGGGGGAAGGGGGCAAGGCAGCGCAGGCAGGACTGGAAAGAGCGCGTCGCACAGCGCATGATGCCAAATGACCTGATGCCAGGCTGCTGAAACGGGCTGGGGTTTGTCCGTAGTTTGAAAGATTCGTCTGCCGGAGGTGCCAGCTTTGCAATTCGATGCGGTCGCGCAGCCCCCAACGGAAACAAATGCTTGTGGGGGTTGACTAGCATGAAGCACCTGAAGCCGATCCTTGCAGTCGGCGGCTTCGTAAAGTTAAAGATTGCGGGCCAAGCCCGAGGGTCAACAGCATTCCGCCCTGGGCACAGTCCTCGTGCCCCGGCACCAAAGGAGCAGACGATGAGTGATAGCCGTAACCAGTTGGAAAACTTTGTCGGCCCCAGCGAAAGCCTTCGCATGATGGAAGCGCTCAAACACGGCGCCACCCGGCGCGATGTCCTGAAGATGCTGGTGGCGGGGGGCATGCAGGTCACGCTGGCCGGCGGCCTGGCCGGTGCGGCGGTCGGCGCGCATGCGCAGACGCCCAAGCGAGGCGGACGCATCCGCGTGGCGGTGGGCACGGCCTCCGCCTCCGATACGCTCGATCCGGCCAAGCAGTCGAACCAGAACGACTATGTGCGCTGCAACATGGTATACAACGGACTGACCTCGCTGGACCGGAGCCTGACGCCGCGGGCGGCGCTGGCAGAGACGTTCAACACCACCGATGCCAAAACCTGGGTCTTTACGCTGCGCAAGGGCGTGACCTTCCACGACGGCAAGGCGCTCGCGCCGGCCGACGTGGTGTACTCGATCATGCGCCACAAGGATCCGGCCACGGCCTCCAAGGCCAAGGTGCTGGCCGAGCAGATCGAAAGCGTGAAGGCCACCGGCCCGAACGAGGTCACGGTGGTGCTGAACAGCCCCAATGCCGACCTGCCGGTCATCCTCGGGACGTTCCACTTCCACATCGTCAAGGACGGCACCACCGACTTCAGCGCCGGCATCGGCACCGGGCCTTACAAGATCAAGGACTTCAAGCCCGGCGTGCGCACGCTGGTGGTTCGCAACGACGCATACTGGAAGCCCGGGAAGCCCTACCTCGACGAGATCGAGCTCGTCGGCATTACCGACGAGAGTGCGCGCGTCAACGCACTGCTGTCAGGCGGCATGGACCTGGTCGCGATGATCAACCCACGCGCCGTGGCGAGGATCAAGGGGACTCCCGGCTATGCCATCATGACGACGCAATCCGGCCAGTACTCCGACCTGATCATGCGCAAGGACGTGGGCCCCGGCACGAACCCTGACTTTATCCTCGGTATGAAGTACTTGCTGGACCGCCAGCAGATGCGGCAGTCCATCGCGCTGGGTAATGCAGTGGTCGCCAACGACCAGCCCATCGACCCCACCAACCGCTTCTATTTCAAGGATCTGCCGCAGCGGCCGTTCGATCCCGAGAAGGCGAAGTTCCACCTGCGCAAGTCGGGCGTGACCGGCAAGGTGCCGGTAGTGACATCGCCGGCCGCCCTGTATTCGGTCGAGATGGCGCTGGTGTTGCAACAGGCAGCGCAGCGCGCGGGTCTGGAGCTCGAAGTCAAGCGCATGCCGGCAGACGGGTATTGGTCCAATCACTGGCTCAATAGTCCCGTAGGGTTCGGCAACGTGAACCCGCGGCCCAGCGCCGATACCATCCTCACGCAGTTCTTCAAGTCCGACGCTCCATGGAACGAGTCCCGCTGGAAGAATCCAAAGTTCGACCAGTTGCTGCTGGCCGCGCGAGCCGAAACCGATAACGGCAAGCGCAGTCAGATGTATGCCGACATGCAGACGATGATTCACCAGGAGGCTGGCATCGGCATCCCGTTGTTCCTGGCAAGCATCGACGCGCATACGACCAAGCTCAAGGGGCTTTCGCCCATCCCGCTGGGCGGTCTGATGGGCTATATGTTTGCCGAGCACGTGTGGCTCGATGCCTGACCGGCCGCTGTAGCGGCAGATGAAGCAAAGGCTCCCTACGCTGTAGGGAGCCGTGGGGCTTTCTTGCGCGCCCATCGACTGGACCCCGGCGTCGCGTCCGAATCCGGTGCCAAAGCGAAACTGCTATGTGCCGGGCGCCGTTCCCGGCGCCGGTGTCCTTGCTATTGCTCAGCCTTGGTGGCCAGCGCAATGGCCGTGCGCAGGATCTCCAGGGCCTCCTGAGCGGTTTCCAGGCTGGTGTTCAGCGGTGCCAGCAGGCGCACCGTATTTCGATGCACGCCGCATTTGATCACAAGCAGGCCACCTTCGCGGCAGCGGTCGATAACCGCCTGCGCGAAGGCCGCGTCAGGCTGGAACCGATCGCCGTTCTTGACGAATTCCAGCGCCAGCATCGGGCCCAGGCCGCGCACCGTGCCGATGGCGGGGAACTCCCGGGCGAGCTGCTCCAGGCCTGCACGCAGCGTTTCGCCAAGTCCGTGCGCCTTGGCGAGAAGCTGTTCCTCCTCGAATACGTCGAGCACGGCCAGCGCGGCGGCGCAAGCGAGCGGATTGCCACCATAGGTGCCACCCAGGCCCCCCGGCGCCGGTGCATCCATGATCTCGGCGCGGCCGACCACGCCGGACAGCGGCAAGCCACCAGCCAGGCTTTTCGCAACCGTGACCAGATCCGGCTGGATGCCCGCATGCTGGAAGCCGAACGTCTTGCCGGTGCGGCCGAAGCCGGCCTGGATCTCATCGAGGATCAGCACGATGCCATGCTTCTCCGTCAGCGTGCGCAGTGCCCGCAGGAACTCGCTTCCCGCAGGGATGAAACCCCCGTCGCCTTGCACGGGTTCGAGAATGATGGCGGCAACGCGGTCGGGCGCGATCTGCGTGGCGAACAGGTCTTCAAGGGCGCGAATCGCATCCGCGCTGGAAAAGCCGCGGAACGCATCCGGGTAAGGCGTGTGGTACACCTCGCCGGCGAGCGGCCCGAAGTTCTGCTTGTAGGGCGCGCTGATGCCGGTCAGGGTGGTGCCGAGCAAGGTGCGGCCATGGAATCCGCCACGGAACGCGATGACGCCCGGTACGTTGCGATAAGCGCGTGCGATCTTGATCGCGTTCTCGACGGCCTCCGCGCCTGTGGTCGCGAATAGCGTCTTGTATTGCGCTGCCCCGCCGACGAGCTGGTTCAGCCGCGCAGCCAGTTCGACATAACAGTCATAGCCAACGACCTGGAACGCCGCATGGGTAACGCGCTCCAATTGCTTGCGCACCGCCTCGACAATCCTGGGGTGGTTGTGGCCGATGTTCTGCACGCCAATGCCACCCACAAAGTCGATATAGCGGCGGCCTTCCACATCCCAGAGGTAAGAGCCTTCGGCCCGGTCCGCGAAAATCGGATGGGCGGTGACGATGCCGTGCGGCACATGTTGCGTACGGAACGCGATAAGGTCCTGGTTGGACTGGGTCATTGCACTACACCTCTTTTTCAGGTTCCGCGAAGCCGGGGCCGCGGTGAATTGTGAAGGGAATCGGAGCCGGTGAGAATTTCTGCACGGGCACGGTCTTTGGCCGCCGCGCGGCCCTGTCATTGCCCGCTGGCTGGCTGTCAACCACGAGACGAGTATAGGGACGATGCCGGAGTTGCTTTGACGGATTGTGCGGCCCGTATCGGCAGCGAATCCTGTTGTCAGGAGGGGAACAGCAGTTCCTTCGATGGCCTGAAATCTTCGTCGACCCGCGCCCTCCGCCAAAATGCAGAGCGGCCGGCAAGGCCGGCCGCTCTGGCGCGCTGACAAGGAAGATCTTCGCGGGTTCAGAGGCTCAGTCCAGCTGGCCCTGGCACACGTATTTGATATGCATGTACTCGTCGAGGCCGTGGCGCGAGCCTTCGCGCCCGTATCCGGAATCCTTGACGCCGCCGAACGGCGCGGCTTCGGCGGCCAGCGCTCCTTCGTTGACGCCGACAATGCCGGTTTCCAGTGCATCTGCCAGGCGCCAGATCCGCCGTACGTCGTTCGAGTAGAAATACGCGGCGAGCCCGAACGGCGTGGCATTGGCCGCCTCGACCACATCGGCCTCGGTATCGAAGCGGGTCACGGGCGCCACGGGACCGAAGGTTTCCTCGCAAGAGCATTGCATGGAAGCATCCGCATTCACAAGCACGGTCGGCGCGTAGTAATTCGGGCCGGTGCACTGCGCGTTGCGAACGCGCTGGCCGCCGACCACCACGCGGGCCCCGCGGCTGAGCGCGTCCTGCACATGGCGTTCGATCTTGTCCACCGCGCGCGCGTTGATCATCGGGCCGATCTGCGCCGCCGGGTCGGTCGCGGGACCAACGACCAGCGCACCGACGCGGGCGGCAAGTTTGTCGACAAAGGCATCGTGGACCTTGTCCTGGACATAGATCCGGTTAGGGGACACGCAGGTCTGTCCACCATTGCGGAACTTGGCGGCCATCAGACCGTCGACGGCAGCGTCCAGATCCGCATCGTCGAACACAATGAACGGCGCGTTGCCGCCAAGCTCCAGCGACAGCTTTTTCAGCGTACCGGCGGAACGGCGTGCCAGGTGCTTGCCGACCGGCGTCGAGCCGGTAAAGGTAATCTTGCGCACGCGTGCATCATCCAGCCACACATCGACGACTTCGGCAGCCCGATCGCGCGAGGCCGTGACGATGTTCAATACGCCCGGCGGCACGCCTGCCTCCTGGGCAAGCTTTACCAGGGCGAGGGAGGTCAGCGGGGTATCTTCCGCCGGCTTGCAGACGACCGTGCAGCCGGCAGCCAGCGCAGGGGCGATCTTGCGCGCGATCATTGCTGCAGGGAAATTCCACGGCGTGATCGCGGCGATGACGCCAACCGGCTCGCGCAGCGCCAGCATGCGGCGCCCCTGCACCGGCGCCGCGATCACGTCGCCATCCGCGCGCGTGGCTTCTTCCGCGAACCATTCGATATAGCTGGCCGCGTACAGAACCTCGCCCTTGGCTTCCGCCAGCGGCTTGCCTTGCTCGCTGGAGATCAGCCGGCCAAGGTCTTCCTGGTGGCTGACCACAAGATCGTTCCAGCGCTTGATGATCTGCGCGCGCTGTTTGGCCGGGGTCTTGCGCCATGCGGGGAATGCGGCGTGGGCGGCGTCGACGGCGCGCAGCGCGTCGGCAGCGCCGCTATCCGGCGCGGTCGCGAAGGCTTCTTCGGTGGCGGGGTCCACCACGGCCACGGTGCGGTCATCGGCCGCACTGCACCATTCGCCGCCGACAAAGTTGCGGCCCGGGAGCAAGTGTTGGTTCAGGGACAAAGGCATGAAAAGAAATCTCCGTGAGGAAGAGTCAAGCGGCACTGCGCACGCCTTGTGCCGCGCGCGCGCCTTCGATATGCAGGTCGACTTCGTCGATCCAGCCGCGGCGCAGCTCCGGTACGGAGCGGGCGAGCAGCGTGAAATACGGATGATGCGGTCCGCGTTCGTAGTCGTCGTGCGCGACCTGCGTGACCTTGCGGCCGTGCTGCATCACCACGATCTCGTCGCAGATGGCGCGCACGGTATGCAGGTCGTGGCTGATGAACAGATACGAGACGCCCAGCTCCTTGCGCAGTTCTGCCATCAGGTCAAGGATCGCCGCACCGACCACGGTGTCCAGTGCGGAGGTAATCTCATCGCAAAGGATCAGTTCGGGGTCGGCCGCCAGGGCGCGCGCCAGGTTCACCCGCTGCTTTTGCCCGCCCGACAGGCCGCCCGGCAGGCGTTGGGCCACGCCGGACGGCAGGCGCACCAGATCAAGCAGCTGACGAATGCGGGCGCGTTGGGCTTCGCCACGCAGTCCATGGAAGAACTGCAACGGACGCGCGAGGATATCCTCGATCGTGCGAGCCGGATTGAGCGCGGTATCGGCCATCTGGAACACGATCTGGATACGCCGCAGCTCTTCGCGGCTGCGCTGCGCGACGGTCGGCTTCAGCGGATGGCCGTTGAACACGATGCTGCCATGGCATGGGGCGACCAGCCCGGCAACGGCACGCGCGAGCGTGGTCTTGCCGGAGCCGGACTCGCCGATGACGCCGATTGCTTGTCCACGGTACAGCTTCAGATCCACGCCCTCAAGGATCTTCGAGGCGGGTTGGCCGTGCGAGTCCAGCTCGCCATAGCCGGCCGACAGGTCGCGGACCTCGAGAAGCAGGGGACTCTTGTCCGGATCAACGGGTGCCCCGGGGCGCTCGGCGGGCTTGGCGGCCGCGAGCAGGCAACGGGTGTAGTCGTCCGCCGGCTGGTACAGGATCTGGTCGGTGTCGCCCAGTTCGCGCATCTTGCCGTCGCGGAGCACCAGGATATGGTCCGCGACCTGGGCCACCACGGCGAGGTCGTGGCTGACATAGACCGCGGTGGTACGGCGTTCCTGCACGGCGCGGCGGAATACCCGCAGCACTTCCACCTGCGTGGTGACGTCCAGCGCAGTGGTCGGCTCGTCGAGGATCACAAGGTCTGGATCGGTGATCAGCGCCATCGCGGCCATCAGCCGCTGCAGCTGGCCGCCGGATACCTGGTGCGGATAACGCTCACCGATGGATTCCGGATCCGGCAGTGCCAGTTCCCGGAACAGCGCCACGGCTTTCTCTTCGGCAGCGGCGCGGTCCATGAGGCGATGGATCAACGCCGGCTCGACTACCTGGTCCATGATGGTGCGCGAGGGGTTGAACGACGCTGCCGCACTTTGCGCAATGTAGGTGATCTCGCGCCCGCGCAACCGGCGTTGATCGCCCGCCGGCAGGCGCAGCACGTCATGGTGTCCGACCCGGATGTCGCCGGAAATCTCGCAGCCGTGGCGTGCGTAGCCCATCAGAGCCAGCGCGGTGGTAGTCTTGCCGGAGCCGGACTCGCCGATCAGGGCGAGCACCTTGCCAGGCTCGATTTCAAAGTCGACGCGGTCGACCAGCGTCGCGGGCCCGGCGGTAATGCGGAGGTTGCTGACCTTTACAGACGTGCCCATTACTTGACTCCATTGCGTGCCGAGCGACCCGGCAGGTTGTCGATGACGAGGTTGACCGCAAGGGTCAGGCTGGCAATGGCCAGAGCCGGCGCCACCACGGCCATGCTGCCGTCGGACAGCGCGCCGATGTTCTCGCGTACCAGCGAACCCCAATCGGCATCGGGAGGCTGGATGCCCAGGCCAAGGAAGCTCAGGCTGGCGAGCAGCAGCACGACGTAGACGAAGCGCAGACCCAGGTCGGCCAGCATCGGGCCGATGATGTTGGGCAGAATCTCCTGGCGCATGATGTAGGCCGTGCCTTCACCGCGGGTGCGGGCGACGGTCACGTAATCCATGGCATTGATGTTTACCGCCAGCGAACGGGCAATGCGATAGGCGCCCGGAACGTAGATGATCGCTGCCGTGACGGCAAGCATCCAGACCGACGAGCCAAACGCCGCGACCATGATCAGCGCGAACATCTTGCTTGGAATCGCCGTGAGCGTATCGAGGCCGCGGCTCATGCAGGCATCGATCCAGCGGCCGCTGACTGTTGCCAGCAATGCCAGCGTAATGCCGATGCCGCTAGCGCACAGCGTGGATACCAGCGCCACGCAGACGGTATAGCGCGCCCCCAGGATCACCCGGGTCAGCATATCCCGGCCCAGGTAATCGGTACCCAGCCAGTGCTGCGCGCTGATCGGCCCGAAGACCTGGATCTCGCCAGTGGGCGAGCCGTCGGCGCTGATCAGGATCGGCCCAAGCACGGCGGCAAGCAGCCAGCCAAGCAGAATCAGGCAGCCGATCCAGGCGGTGAAGCCCATGCGGGGCAGGCGCAAACGTCGACAGCTCTTGCCGACGGCGCTCGCTGCGGCGGTGGCTTGCGTATTGGAAGTGATGGACATGAGTAGCGGCTCCAGCATGCGTTCAGGGCATCAACGATGACGCAGACGCGGGTTAGCGACGATGCCGCATACATCGGCAAGCGTGACGAGAGTCAGAAACGCGGCGCAGAAAATCATGGCGCAAAC
Source organism: Cupriavidus sp. WGlv3 (assembly GCF_023952475.1). Lineage (GTDB taxonomy): Bacteria > Pseudomonadota > Gammaproteobacteria > Burkholderiales > Burkholderiaceae > Cupriavidus > Cupriavidus phytorum. Next base: position 22,910 of record NZ_JALHRX010000017.1, on the reverse strand, counting down.
CTGGACAACAGGCATGTCGCGCTGGGCAACGCTGTCCACCATCAGCTTGGCGATGCCCGGATAGTTGAAAATGGTCTCGACGATGATGACGCCGCCAAGCAGGTAGGAAAGGCTCAGGGCAACCGCATTGGCGATCGGACCAATGGCGTTCGGCAGCGCATGGAACAGCACCATGCGGGTGGGGGAGGCGCCTTTGAGCCGCACCATTTCGATGTACGGCGCATTGAGCTGATCGATCACGGCGGCCCGCGTCATGCGCAGCATTTGCGCAACGATCACGCAGCAGAGGGTCAGCACCGGCATGGCCAGGGAACGCAGCACCTTGTCCCAGGGTTCGTTGTTGCCGATATAAGCGAGGGCAGGCAGCCAGCGAAGCTGCACCGCGAACAGCAAGACCGCGAGAGTGGCGATCAGGAATTCCGGCACGGACACCACGGCCACGGCGCCCAGGCTGACGCTGCGGTCGAACCAGGTGCCGCGGTAGACCGCCGCCAGGATGCCAAGACCCAGCGCCACCGGGACCGAGATCAGTGCGGTCAGCCCTGCCAGCAGCAGCGAATTCGGCAGACGGCTGCCGATGGCTTCCGAAACGGGCATGCGCGTGACGAGGGACTCGCCGGCATTGCCGGTGACCATGCCGCCCAGCCATTGGGCGTAGCGGACGGGCGCTGGCGCGTCGAGCCCCATCTGTGTGCGCAGCGCCGCCAGCGCTTCAGGCGTGGCGTCCTGGCCGAGTTGCTCCTGGGCGGCATCGCCGGGTAATACCGCGGTGATCGCGAAGACGATGGCCGAGACGGCCAGCAATGAGATCAGCGCCAGTCCGACGCGCCGCGCCAGCAGGCGCAGGATGAACAGGTTCACGGTGTCTCCTTTCATGGTTGATATTTATTGCTGCAAGCGACGGTGCCGCGGACTGTGCAGCCGGATCTGGCGGTACCGCGCACCGGCTTCAAGCTCGTGCGTGATACCTCGTGCCCCGGGGCCGCGGCCCGGCGCAGACATCGCTCAATGCGGGCTCTGGTTGCTCAAAGTTCCGTGAACGGTGTCTTGCCAGACATGGCGCCAAATGCGATGGGGCCGCTGCAATGCAGGCTTCATCGTGGGGCTCGACAGCGGCCGCGCTGCCTATAAGGTGTCGGGTCGGCTTGCTTGCGCGCTACGTTGCATCTCCCTGACATTGAAGCATGTGCGACCAAAGGCTTTGTGGGGTATTCCGCGTGCTGGCAGTCAAAGCTGCGGTTTCCTGCGGGCGGTTTGGCATTGCGTGCCACGTGCACTTCCGATGGGCATGTGCACCGCAGCATTCTTCGGGAATACCCTAGCAGCGGTGCGTCATTGGTGCATGGTCGACGCAGCAACTTTTTCCTATCCGGAACTGGTGGTTCATCGCATGATCTACGCTACCAATTCGTCCGGCGACACCCATACCGCAATGAACTCCGCCAAGCATCCTCTGCATGCCACCGAACTGCTACCCGTGATTCGACCGATGGTCCTGGCAGACTTGCCTGTCGCGCTTTCTCTTTCTGAAGGGGAGCGGTGGCCGCATCGTCCCAGCGACTGGAAGACGCTGTTCTCCATGGGCGAGGGGCGCGTAGCCGAAGTCGACGGCACCGTGGTGGGCGTAGGCATGCGCTGGCTCTGGGGCGAGCGTGCTGCTACGGTTGGCCTCGTCGTCGTGAACCCCGATTTCCGCGAGCGCGGCATCGGACGCAAGTTGCTGGAAGCATTGTCTGCGGGTCTGGATCGACGCACCGTGCTGCTTCACGCCGCCGGCACCATTCACCGCTTCTACGGAAGCATGGGCTTCGAACGGATCGGCGAAATTCGCCAGTACGAGGGCAAGGCATTACAGCCACCCTTGATGGCGCTGCCTGAAGGCAGTCGTCTGCGCCCGGGCGGTCGCAATGACATGCAACTGCTGGTCGGGATGGACGAGCGCGCAGGAGGCGCGGTCCGCGAGAGATTGATCCAGACCTGGCTGCGCCATGCCATCGCCACCGTGGTGCTCGACCATCCCGACGGCCCAAGAGGCTTTGCGATCCTGCGGCGCTTCGGTCGCGGTGCGACCATCGGCCCCGTGGTCGCCCCTTGCCCCACGGCGGCCAAGGCAATGATTGCGCACCTGGCGGGACTGGTTACCGGGCGCATGCTGCGTCTGGACGTACAAGCTCATGGGGAACTCGAGGACTGGCTTCCCGGGCTAGGCCTGGCGCGCGTCGCGGATGCAACCGTTCTGCGCCGGGGCACCCCTCTTGCTCCCGCCGATCCGCTGCTTTCATTCGCGCTCGCCGATAAGGCTATCGGGTAATGTGGCGAACGAAGAAGTATCCAGGCGATCACTTTTTTGCGCCACGCAAACACTGCGCTTGACGTATAGCCAATGGCTTGGCGACCCGCGACGTTGCCGCCGGGAAAAATCTCGCTCGGCGCTCTCCGGGTGCGCCCCGGTTGCCCTGAGCGGGGCATATGAAGACAATGTGACTCAGTCATCCTGCCTTGAAAGATCATGTCCGCCCCTATCAAACTTGACCGGCTTGACCTCCGCATCCTCGCCCAGTTGCAAAAGAACGGACGCATGACCAATGTGGACCTTGCCGACGCCGTCGGGCTCTCCGCCAGTCCTTGCCTGATACGGGTCAAGCGCCTGGAGCAGGCCGGCTATATCGGCGGATATAGCGCGCAAATCCGCATGGACAAGCTTGGCGACATTCTTACGGTGTTCACCGAGATTACCCTGGAGGACCACCATCGCGAAGACTTCGCGCGCTTTGAAAAGGCAGTGTATGCGATCGACGAGATCGTCGAATGCCATCTTGTCAGCGGTGGCTATGACTACTTGCTCAAGTTCATCACCCGCGGTGTCAACCATTACCAGGAGCTGATGGAAAGCCTGCTGGAGCGCAATATCGGCATTGAAAAGTACTTCAGCTTTATCGTCATCAAGTCCCCGTTCATCAAGACTCACTATCCGATCGAACGGTTGTTCCCGCTGGCAACCTGAGATACCGGGATTCGGGAAGTATGAGCGGCGCCGGCAGATGCGGTTTTCATCGCCGTTTGAAACTGCCGAGGTGTCATGCCGCACTGGCTTTTCAGGCAGCGCGTCAAGTGGCTCTGATCATAGAATCCGCACTCGTGCGCCGCCAATGCCGGAGCGTGGCCCTGCCCAAGCAGACACTGCGCGCGATGAATGCGCTTCAGGTAGATGTAGCGATGCGGGGTTACCCCCAGCGTCAGCCGAAATACGGTGACGAAGCGTCCGACACTCAACCGGGATAGCTGTGCCAGCAAAGGCAGCCGCAACGGTTCGCCCAGGTGACGATGGATGTACTTTAGCGCAGCGTCGAGACGGGGATGAGCGTGTTCGTCTAAAAAAAAGGCGTCGGCGTGCATCAGGCAGGAGGCAAGGTAAGGATCGTGCCATCCAGCATAAGAGCACCGTCGCCGCGCAAGACGCTGATTTTGACGCCAGCGCCAAGAGCAAATTGCGAACTGTATTGCCGGAAACGCAGAAACTGCGGTACCGGCGAGTCTGGCCGGCGTGCGCGGAGTCTGCCAGCGGGGATGATTCCGATGGCGGAAGGGCGCCGTTCCGGAACGCCAAAGGAATTGAAAGCTAGACCCTATGCAAAAAATCATGTCACAACATTTGCGTTCCTTGCTATTCGTGCCGGCTGATAGTGAAAGAAAACTCACCGCCTCACTCAAGGCCGGTGCCGATGGCCTGGTGTTTGATCTGGAAGATGCTGTCCCGGAGCATGGGAAAGACGAGGCCCGCCTGAAGCTGGCAGGCTTTCTTGCCGAGCATCGTCTTTCGATAGACGCCCAAGTGCTGGTGCGGGTCAATGGGCTGGCATCCGGGCATATTCTTCACGATCTGGCTGCCGTGTTGCCGTATCAACCCGATGCGATCGTGCTGCCAAAGTGCCGGGGGGTCGAAGATGTCCATCGTCTCTGCGATTTTCTTGCCGCGCTCGAGCATGTGTTGCTCAAAGGTGCATGGGAGACGGGCATTGTCGCCATGGCCACGGAATCATCGGAAGGTGTGTTTGGCCTGTCTTCGTACCGAAATGCGCCGATGCGTCTGCGCGCCTTGATGTGGGGCGTCGAGGACCTGGCGGCCGATCTGGGCATTCGCTCGTCCCATCAGGGAAGGGAGCTTACCTCGCCATTCTCGGTGGCACGAACGATGTGTCTGTTAGCCGCAGCGCAGGCCGGTATAGATGCCATCGATGCGGTCAGTACAAACCTGTCGCACAACTTCGAGATCGGTCACGAGGCGGCCCTTGCCCGGCGCGATGGCTTTGCCGCCAAGGCGGCAGCCCATCCGTCCCATATTGCCGCGATCAATGAAGCTTTCATGCCTCATGCGGAAGAAATACAGTGGGCGAGACAAGTCATCGAAGCATTTTCCAGAGTCGGAGCCTCCGGCGTTGCCAGGCTTGGCAATGCGATGATTGACCGCCCGCATCTGCGTTTGGCCCATCGCATTCTTTGTCGAGCGGAGGGAGCAGACTGATTTGCCGCGACTTGGCCTTGCCGGCATTCGTATCGCGTGGCCGAGATCAAGCCGATGAACGAGGAAGCGTATCGACCGGCATCGCCCGGAACAGGGTGAGGCTTGACTAACTCGATGCGGGCGGCCAGAAGATGCGCATCCTGCACGCCATTCACCCGCTCGGCACGGCATGCTGGCGGCGTGTCATAAAACAGCAGCTTCGTGATGATCGGCGGTGCGTTTCGCGACAAGCGCATGGCGACTCTATGTTGCAATGACAGTGACCGGAAAGTTCACTCATTCGCTACCTCAGCGAGACATAGACGCGCCACTGCCATGAAACTCAATACGTACTGGATCGCTTTCCCAGTCGCGTGCACGTCCCCCGACCTGGATCATTCCATGCATCGGAAGGGCTTGTGCAAAGGACGGCTCTGATGAAACACGCCATCATCGAGCGCCTGACCAGCGCGGGTCATCTGGATCGTATCTTCATCGACGGCGCGTGGGTTCGCCCTGCAGGGCAAGCCCGGGCGGCCGTCACCGACCCGTCGACCGAAGATGTGGTTGCAGAGATCGCCTTGGGCAACAGGCAAGACGTCGCCGCTGCCGTTGCCGCTGCCAGAGCCGCCTTTGCCGGGTGGTCCGTCAGCTCCGTACAGAGCCGGACGGCTCTCCTCGATCGTGTGCACCAGCTCATACTCGAGCGGTCCGAGGTCTTCGCCGAGGCAATCTCGCTGGAGATGGGCGCTGCCATCAGCGTGGCGCGCAGTGCGCAGGTGCCGGCCGGGGCAGCGCACATCCGGGTGGCCCGCGACGTCATGAGCCGTTATCCCTTTGTCTCGCATCGAGACGGCATCACGATCGCGCGTGAAGCCATCGGCGTGTGTGGCCTGATCACGCCATGGAACTGGCCGCTATATCAGATCACCGCGAAGGTAGGCCCTGCGCTGGCAGCCGGATGCACCGTCGTGCTGAAGCCGAGCGAGCTGTCGCCCTTCAGCGCCTTGCTGTTCGCGCAGGTGATGCAGGACGCGGGCACTCCTGCGGGCGTGTTCAACCTCGTGAACGGGGAAGGACCGGAGGTCGGTGCCGCGCTGGCGGAGCATCCGGACGTGGACATGATTTCGATCACGGGCTCAACCCGGGCAGGTGTTCTCGTCGCGCAGGCGGCGGCCGTCACGGTCAAGCGGGTAGCGCAGGAATTGGGTGGCAAGTCTCCCAACGTCATCCTCCCGGATGCGGAACTCGCGCGAGCCGTGCCGGGGGGGGTGGCGGCGGCCTTCCGCAACGTAGGCCAATCCTGCAGCGCACCGACGCGCATGATCGTGCCGCGCGAGCGCCTGGCCGAAGTCGAGCAGATCGCTTGCGAGGCGGTTGCCCGCCTTGTGGTCGGCGACCCGCGCTCAGTACAAACCACGCACGGCCCGGTGGCGAACCGCGCGCAGTTCAAGCGCGTGCAGGAAATGATCGGCGCCGGCATTGCCGAAGGCGCGCGCCTCGTCTGCGGCGGCCCCGGTCGGCCGCCCGGCCTGGAGCGCGGGTTCTACGTACGGCCAACGATCTTCTCGGACGTGCATCCAAAAATGCGCATCGCTCAGGAAGAAATCTTCGGGCCGGTGCTTTCGATCATTGGCTACGACAGCGTCGACGAGGCCGTGGCGATTGCCAACGACACCATTTTCGGTCTGGGCGCCCATGTACAGGGGCGGGATCTCGACGCGGCGCGAGCCGTGGCTGCGCGGATCCGCGCCGGCCAGGTGCATATCAACTATCCGGCATGGAATGCACACGCTCCCTTCGGCGGGTATAAGCACTCGGGGAATGGTCGCGAATTCGGATTGGAAGGCCTGGAAGAGTATCTCGAAACGAAGGCCATCCTTGAGCACGGCGAGGAATAACCAGCATGCAGGCCGCCATGATGTTGCCGGACGGCGGAGCGCAGAGCGTGTCGCCGGGTTCAACTACAAAACGTGCAGGACAAATAATGCGAGGAGATCCATCCATGTCCCAGCCCTTGCGTCTCATCGAGAGTACCTCATCCCTGCCGACCCATGCCGACGTCGTGGTGATCGGCGGTGGCATCATCGGCGTTTTTGCTGCGTACTACCTGGCCCGGCGCGGCCTTTCGGTTACCGTAGTGGAAAAGGGCCGCATCGGCGCCGAACAATCGAGCCGCAACTGGGGCTGGTGCCGCCAGCAGAACCGTGACGCGCGTGAATTGCCGATGGCTTCCAAAAGCCTCGAACTGTGGGAACGGTTCGCCCAGGACACTGGCGAGGACACGGGCTTCCACAGGTGTGGTTTGCTTTACCTCAGCAACGACGAAGACGAGATTGCACGCTGGGCCAGATGGCGAGACTTCGCCAGAACTGCCGGCGTGACAACCCACATGTTGAGCGGCAGTGAGGCCAGCGAACGGGGTCGGGATACCGGCCGCGCATGGAAGGGTGGCGTGTTCTCGCCCAGCGACGGTACCGCCGATCCAGCCAAGGCGGCTCCGTCGGTGGCTGCCGCGCTCATGAAGCTCGGCGGCACCGTGCTGCAGAATTGCGCCGCGCGGGGCATCGAGCTCGAGGGCGGCCGCGTCAGCGGCGTCGTCACCGAAGCCGGAACCATCAAAACCCGCGTCGCGGTGTACGCCGGCGGCGCGTGGGCGTCTTCGTTCTGCCGCCAACTGGGCATTCGCTTTCCCCAGGCTACCGTTCGCCAGTCCATCGTGCGGGTGTCCGGCGTGGCCGCGCATCTGCCTGACGCGCTGCACACCGCGCGCGTGTCCATCACCCGCCGCAGCGATGGCAGCTACAACCTTGCCATCAGCGGGCGCGGACGCGTGGACCCGACGGCGCAACTGATGCGCTTCGCGCCGCAGTTCCTGCCCATGTTTGCCAAGCGCTGGCGTAACGTGTTTCCAGGCGGAATGGAGGGTATCCGCGCAGGCCACGAAACACTCGCGCGGTGGCGACTGGATGCACCGACCCCCATGGAGCGGATGCGGATACTCGACCCCAAGGCCGACGCAGGGGCTGTCAGGCAAACCTATCGTCGTGCGGTCGAACTGATGCCTGCACTGGGACAGACCGGCATCGCCAATGCCTGGGCCGGGTTTGTGGACAACACGCCTGACGGTGTGCCCGGGATCGGCGAAGTGCCGGAAATCCCCGGTTTCATCCTGGCGGCGGGCTTCTCCGGGCATGGGTTCGGCATCGGCCCTGGCGCAGGCCACTTGATCGCCGACCTGGTGACCGGTGACAAGCCGATCTTCGATCCTGCCCCGTACAACCCGGCGCGCTTCAAGCACTCGGCCTGGGGCAAAGTGGCCGACTTCTGACGGTGCACTCGGTGTTTCGACTCCAAGGCCAGGACAGTGAACTGGCGCGGCTGAGGTTCGCTCAGCCATTCCTCAATGCCTGCGTGGCAGGCATGCGGATGACCATGGCGCTGCGCCTGGCCAATCGGTTCACCCCCCGGGTTGGCGAACGAGCGCAGCGCTAGTAGCCATGACGCGTTACGTGTTCGGCAGTAAGGTAATCGATTCACTGGAGCGAGAATCGCGCGCAGCAACCGCTGCGCGCCTGCATTGGCACGTGCACCTCAATCGAGCCGATAACCCGCCCCCAGCAGCCGCTCCAGACGCTGGGACAGTGCCATCGCGGCGGTTCGCGCAAAACCCTGCACCGACAGCACGTGACGTCGGTAGATGACGCGGTGCACCAGCGTTGCCAGCACGCCCTGTACCTGCCAGCCGTCGCCGGCGCCGGGCGCGAGCAGATGGCACAGCGCCATGTCGTCCGCCAACGAGATGACCGAACCCCGATCGCGAAACGTGAACCCGGCTACGGACTTGCCGGCGAGCACGCGTGGCAAGGCCCTGGCCAGGTAAATGGCCTGCTGATGCGCGACCTGTGCTCGCGTGGGAAGCTCTGCTTGTTCCCCAGCCGGGCGGAAGCTCGCGCAATCACCCAGGGCATAAATATGCTCGTCCTCCAGGCTCTGGAGCGTATCTCGCACCCGAACGCGCCCGTTGCGGGTGACCTGCAGGCCGATGTTCGACAGCACAGGCGCTACGGTGACGCCGGCGGTCCATACTGTCACGTCCGCGGCAATGGAGGCCGCGCCCGCGATATGCAGGCAGTCGGAGCGGACCTCGGTGACGCGCGTGTTCAGCAGGATCTCGATACCCTGCGCCTGCAGCTCGGCGGTGGTCCTGTCGGCGAGGCGACGATCCATGCCCGGCAGGATGTTTCCGGAAGCTTCGACAAGCCGTACATCGGTGCCGTGGTCCGGATCGAGGGAATGGACGCCATACTGGCTCAGCACACGCGACATCTGCCTCACCTGGGCAGCCAGTTGCACTCCGGTCGCTCCCGCACCGACGATGGCGACGCTGGCCCGCGCCGGTCGGTCGGCCGCTGTGGCCTGCGACGACACGCGGCGCAGCGCGTCTACGATCCGGGTCCGCGCATGCTCAGCACCCGCCACGCTGTCCAGCGCCAGCGCGTGCTCGCTCGCCCCCGGGACACCAAAATACTGTGTGGTCCCGCCGATCGCCAACACCAGGGTGTCGTAGGCCAGCGTTGTCGCTTGCATGTCGCCATCGCTTCCGGATGCCGTGATCTCGAGCGTGCGGTTGTCGCGATCCAGCGAGGTGAACTCGCCTTGCACGAAGCGGAAACCGTAGCGGCGCGCCTGGAGGGCGAAGGACGTATGGTGGATGTACGGTTCGAGCTTTCCCGTGGCGACTTCGTGCAGCAGGGGCTTCCACAGGTGTGTCCGATAGCGGTCCACCAGGACAATGTTGGCCAGTCCGCGCTTGCCCAGTTGCTTGCCCAGCCGGGCCGCCAGCTGAAGGCCGGCGGTTCCGCCGCCGATAATGACGATCGTCTTCATTCCATCCCTCTCTATGCGTTGGTGGTGCCACGCCGGCTCATGCCGGGGCGGTCAATGTCCCCAGGCGCGTGTAGCGCGACGGCTGGCCCAGTGCGCCTTGCGTGAAGCGCATCTCGATGTCGTCGAACGATGGCCACGACGCCGCGGGCGCGTCGGAAAGGAAGATTGCTCCATCGTCCTGCCGGCTGGCCATGCCGTGGTGCAGCCGCATCAGCGGCATGCCAAGCGCGGCCGCGGCGCAGGCCTCGCCGGCATTTGCAGCGATGAGCAACGCGCGGTCGGCAGGCACGTCGACGGCATGGAGCACCAGCCGCAGCAGGTCAGCGGGACCCTCGCCGCGGCCCAGCGAATCCGCCGTGGCGGTCACGGTAAAGCGATCGGTACGGGCCGGCTGGTCATAGCGGTCGAGCAGGGCGCTCAGCATGCGGGACGACATCATCGTCACGATGGCAAGCCTGGCTCCGGCTTGCTCGGCTTCGCGCATCAGCTGCTCGGTTTGCCGGCGCACGGATAGTTTCGCCCCCGTGCCTGCCTGCACGAACGCCTCCTGATACGCCGCGCTGAAGTCTGCGCCAATTGCGCCGGCAGGCGCCGCTTCCGCCCGGGCCTCGGTGGCCGCTGCCAAGCCGGCTGCATGTTGCGCCTTGGTCTGGAACAGTACATGGTCGGCGGAAACAATCAGCAATTCGATCGACATGGTGGACTCCTGGATGGTTTGGCGGAACGCGAAAAGGGTAGGGGGATCAGGTCTTGACGTTTGCACTGTACGCGGGAAAACTCATATTGAATAATTGATAAACAAAGCCGACCGATAGGTTTTTTTATATGAATAAGACCACTACCTTCCGACAGCTCAATGCGATCGACGCGGTGGCGCGCCTTGGCGGCGTATCCCGCGCCGCCGAGGAGCTGCACCTGACCCAGCCCACGGTATCGCTGCAATTGCGACTGCTCGAAGAGGCCACAGGCACGCCGCTGGTGCAGCGTTCTGGCCGCGGCTTGCTGATGACGCCCGCCGGGGAAGTGATGGCGGGCTATGCCAGCCAGATTCTCAAGCTATGGCGCGATGCGGTGGAGGACGTGGCTGCCTTGCGCGGCGGCATTGCCGGCACGCTTCGCGTCGGCGCGATCACCACCGCCGAGTATTTGCTTCCGCAGATGCTGGTGGCGTTCACCCAATGCAATCCGGATGTGAAGATCGTGCTGCGGGTCGGCAACCGCGAAGAGATCGTGCGCATGCTGGGCATGCATGAGATCGATCTGGCCATCATCGGCCGCCCGCCTTCCGAGCTCAGGACGAATGCGGTGGCCTTTGCCAAGCATCCGATGGCCTTCATCGCCGCGCCCGACCACCCATTGATGTTACGGCGGCACAACACGTTGCACGATCTGCTGGCGGAAAACCTGCTGATCCGCGAACGCGGCTCAGGCACACGCGATACCGTCGAGCGCTTGTTCCGCGAGGCGGGACTGCGCTTGCCGCATGGATCCGAGCTGTCCAGCAATGCCGCAATCAAACGCATGGTCTCCGCAGGGCTTGGCATCGCGTTCCTGTCGCTGCATGCCTGCACGCTGGAGTTTGAAGCGGGACTGATCGGCGTGTTGCCGCTGGCAGGAAATCCGGTGGAGCGCGACTGGTATGTGGCGCACCTGCCGGCGGTCCGCCTGCCGCCGGTCGCGTCGGCATTCCGCGCGTTCCTGGTCGAGAATGGGCCGGAGGAGATCCATCGGCAGCTTGAATCGTTCGATGGCATTCTCAAGCGGCTGCATCAGTCCGAACGTCGGCGAGCAAAGCTGAGGGGGAGCGCTCAGAAATAGGCCGGCACAATCCCGGCCCCTCCGCTCGGATGAAAGGCGAGAAGCCCGTGGCAGCGCACCGTCAACGAGTCCATTGGCGAGTCCATTGGCAAGAGCGCTTTCACGTTGGGATCGCGCCGCCTCCTCCTGATAAATCGCGGCGCAGCCAGCCTGGGCCAGGGCGATCGAGCTTATTGGGAGGGCGTTCCGCAGAGTCTGCCAAGGGGGGCTCGAAGAATCGTCTTTTGTATCGAGTGGCTCGAACTTTCAACGTCATATGCTGTTTTCACCGTGCTGTAATGAAGTCGTGGTGCTGCGACGTATCACCGCATTTATCAACGGACTTTCAGGACTGCCCAAATGAGCTTCATGCGCCCTAAATACATCACCTTCGACTGCTACGGCACGCTGACCAACTTCCAGATGGGTCCGCTGACCCGCGAACTGTTCGCCGATCGCGTTGCCCCTGAGCAGATGGACCAGTTCGTCACGGATTTCACTGCTTATCGCCTGGATCAGGTGATGGGTGACTGGCGTCCTTATGACGAGATCCTCGATACCGCCATCTCCCGCCTGTGCAAGCGCTGGGGCGTGGAATATCGCGACGAAGGACGGCTTTACTACAACGCCGTGCCGACCTGGGGCCCGCATCCCGACGTGACGGCCGGCCTGGCGAAGATCGCCGACAAGATCCCGCTGGTGATCTTCTCTAACGCGATGGACGCGCAGATCATGTCCAACGTCGACAAGCTGGGCGTGCCCTTCCACAAGGTATTCACCGCCCAACAGGCCCAGGCCTACAAGCCGCGCCTGCAGGCCTTCGAATACATGCTCGACAACCTCGGTTGCGGTCCGGAAGACGTGCTGCACGTTTCTTCGAGCTTCCGCTACGACCTGATGCCGGCCGAAGACATGAAGATCAAGAACAAGGCCTTCGTCGCCCGCGGTCATGAACAGCCGGGTAACGCTTGCTACAACTACCGCCAGATCGCCGATATCGGCGGCCTGGCCGGTCTGGTCGGCCTCTGACCAGCACTCGTCGCACCGCCTCGGCAAGAGGCGGTGCGCCGTTATGCCGTATCCCCGGCATGCGGTAACTCTGCCTTATCGAATTTTCCCGAACAGTGGTCCACAAGGTGATCGCATGAGCGATAACGAATCAAAGAATGGTCGGCCGCTACGCAGCGCGCGCTGGTTTCGCAAGAATGATCTGCCTGGCTTCGTGCATCGTTCGACCTTGTCGGCCGCCGGCTGGAGCCGCGAAGACCTGATGGAGCGCCCCGTCGTGGGCATTCTCAACACCTGGTCCGATATCAACCCGTGCAATCTCAATCTGCGCACCCTTGCCGAAGAGGCAAGAGTCGGGATTCTCGAGGCAGGCGGTATCCCGTTCGAGGTGCCGTTGATGTCGATCAGCGAGAACATCATCAAGCCGACCTCCTTCCCGTTTCGCAACCTGCTGGCGATGGAAGCCGAGGAGACCATTCGCGGCTATCCCTTCGATGCGGTGGTGCTGCTCGGCGGATGCGACAAGACGCAGCCGGCACTGCTGATGGGGGCTGCCAGCGCCGGCGTTCCGTTCATATTCCTTGCCAGCGGCCCGGCCACGCCCCGCTCGGCGAGTGGCGGAAATCTGGCGAACGCTACCGGTGTCTGGCGTCTGGTCGACCAACTGCGTGCAGGAGAACTCTCGGAAGGCGATTTCGCCGCGTTCGAGCGAAGCGTGATGGGGACGGCCGGGCACTGTGCAGAAATGGGTACCGCTTCTTCGATGGCGGTCATCTGCGAGGCCCTCGGTGTGTCGCTGCCCGGTAGCAGCCTGGTGCCGGCGGTCGACCGGCGTCGGCATCAGCTCGCCCGCGAGGTGGGGCGTCGTAGCGTGCGCATGGCCGCCGATGGCAGCCCCCGCCCGAGCGAGGTTCTCGATGCGAGAGCCTTTGACAATGCCATTACCCTGCTGTGCGCGGTGGGTGGGTCGACCAACGTCATCATCCACCTGCTGGCGCTCGCCGGCCGCGTCGGCGTACCGCTGACTCTGGAGCGCTTCGACGAGATCGCCAGGCGCGTGCCTCTGATCGCCAACGTCCAGCCCGCCGGTGAGCACCTGACTGAGCGACTGATGGCCGCGGGGGGCGTACCGGCGCTGCTCAAGACCCTCGGGCCCTTGCTGCATCTCGATGCGCGCACCGTCGACGGCCGCACGGTCGGCGCGATTCTCGAGACGGCGGAAGTCTTCGATAGCGATGTGATCCGCCCGCTGGACAAACCGGTCAAGCCTGGCGAGACGATGGTCGTGGTCAAAGGCAACCTGGCGCCGGACGGTGCGGTGATGAAGACCTGTGCGGCGAATCCCAAGCTGTTCCGCCATCGCGGCCCGGCGGTGGTGTTCGAAGACGTGCAGACGATCGCCGACCAGATCGATAACCCTGAACTCGGCATCGACGAGAACAGCGTGCTCATTCTGCGCAATGCCGGTCCCGTGGGCGCGGCGATGCCGGAGTGGGGCATGCTGCCCCTGCCGCGCCATCTGATGGAGCGCGGCGTGCGCGACATGCTCCGGATCTCCGATGCGCGAATGAGCGGTACCGCCTATGGTGCCGCCGTGCTGCATGTTTCTCCCGAGGCTGCGATCGGTGGTCCGCTGGCTCTGGTGCGTGACGGCGACATCATCGAGCTCGACGTCGCCGCGCGGCGACTGGAACTCTGCGTCGAACCGGATGAACTCGAACGTCGGCGCCAGGCATGGCAGGCGCCGCCGTCCCGGCACGTGCGTGGCTACCGCAATCTATATAACCAACACATCGAGCAGGCTCATCTGGGCTGCGACTTCGATTTTCTCCGTGGCGCCAACGAGGACACCCTTCCCGAGGGGCTGTTCGATGGCTGGGTAGGAGGCTGGTAGGACCCTGGTATGAGTATTCTTTATCGATCAGATGCCGCTCGCGCTGCAGCCTGGGCGCGCTACTTCGCCGAGCACGCACCCGACCTCGACTTTCGCGTCTGGCCCGATGCCGGCGACCTCGCCGAGGTTGAATACCTGATCGCCTGGCAGGCACCGGCGGAGTTCATCGCCAGGCTGCCTCGGCTGAAGGTGTTCTTCTCCTCCGGAGCCGGTGTCGACCATGTCGATTTTTCCGCACTGCCCGAGCACATTCCCATTGTCAGGATGGTCGAGCCGGGGATCATCAACGGCATGGTCGAATATGTCAGCCTGGCCGTTCTGGCGCTGCATCGCGACTTCTTCGACTACATGGCGGCGAAGGCGGCGCGCATCTGGGAGCCGCTGGAGGTACCGCCTGCCTCGGCCCGCGCCATCGGCGTGATGGGCATGGGCGCGTTGGGGTGTGCCGTGCTGGAGCGGCTGGCGAGCTACGGCTTCAACCTGCGCGGATGGAACCGCTCCGTGCGTGAGATCGAGGGCGTGGAGAGCTTCGCCGGCCCGGATCAGCTGCAACCCTTTCTCGCGGGGTGCGACGTGCTGATCTGCCTGTTGCCGCTCACCCCGGCCACCAGGGGCATCCTGAACCGCGAACTGTTTTCGCTGCTGCCTGCCGGTGCGGCGCTGATCAATGTCGGGCGCGGTCCGCATCTGGTCGATGCGGATCTGCTCGAGGCGTTGGATTCGGGTCGGCTATCGCGCGCGATTCTCGACGTGACCGAGCCTGAGCCTCTGCCTGCGGAGCATCCTTTCTGGACCCATCCGCGGGTATTTCTGACACCCCATGTGGCGAGCATGACCCAGCCCGAATCGGCTGCGCCGATCCTGCTGGAGAACGTTCGTCGACATCAGCGGGGTGAGCCGCTCGCTGACGTTATCGACCGCTGTCGCGGCTATTGAGGTTAGCGGCCCTTGCATAGGTCAGGACGAATGCGGGGGCCGTCAACTACGAGAATTTGCGGATCAGTTGCTGCAAGCGGTCGCAGGCAGCGGGAACCTGGTGTTCAATTGCCGTCGCGACACCAAGAAGCAGGCCAGACCGTTGCGTGGAGGCAGAGCAGAACCAGCCCGATAACGGTGCGGGCGCCAGCCCGTAGGCATAGGCCTCCCGGGCGATCCTCTGGTCGTCGGCGCCGTCCGGCAGTCTCACCACTACGGCGAGGCCTGCCGCATAGGCCTGGAATTCCCTGGCGTTGAGCGCAGCCAGAAGCGCATCGCTGCGGGCTGCGTAAATGCGCTTCATGCGGCGCAGGTGCCGCAGATAATGCCCATCCCGCATAAACTCGGCGGTCGCCATTTGCACCGCCGGCCCTGGCGCGGAAGCGAGGCAGGCAACGACTTCTTCGAAGCGCGATACCAGGCCAGGCGGCACGACCACGAAGCCGAGCCGCAGCGTCGGACTGAGCGTCTTGCTGAACGACCCGATATGGATGACCCGTCCGGCCCGATCCTTCGATGCCAGTGCGGGAGCCGCCCGGCGCCTGAGCTGGAGTTCGCCAAGGTAATCGTCCTCGATGATCCAGGCACCCGTGCGACTGGCCCATTCGAGGAGTTGCACGCGGCGACCGAGTGATAGTGTGGGGCCCAGCGGCGCCTGCTGACCCGCCGTGACCAGCGCCACCGCGGCATCCGGCGCATGCGCCTGGCCGTAGCCGACGTCGATGCCGTCTTCATCGACCGGGACGGGAACGGTCGTGAGCCGGGACAGTGCCATGGCTCTGCGACTGGGAAGAAATCCCGGGTTCTCGACCCAGGCTTGCCGGCCTTCGGCCTGGATTACCCGCAGCGTGACACCGAGCGCGCCGGTAAAGCCGGCGGTAATGAAGACCTGCGACGGCTGGCATTCCATGGCCCGGGACAATGCCAGGTGCGCCGCGATCTCTCTGCGGAGTTCGTGTTCGCCGCGCGGATCCGGGTAAGTCGCCGGCGCCTCCACCTCGTCACGTGCCGCACGCGATCGCAGCCGTGCGAACAACGGGGCAGGGAAGCAGTCCGATGCCGGCACGCCCATCTGGAACACCGCGGGACCCGGCAGGAAATGCTGGTACAGCGCCGAGCGCAGATCGGTCTCGACCGAACGCGCCTGTTCCGCGTGGGGCCTTGCGGTCGCGGCATGGTCGGAAACGCGGGTGCCGCCGGCGCGCGATGAAACCACCAGTTGCGCATCGGTCAGCCGCTCGTAGGCAGTCTTGACAGTGCCTCGCGCCACGCCAAGCTGGGCAGCGAGGTCGATCCACGACGGCAACCTGGCGCCTGGAACCAGTACGCCGCTCTCGATCGCACCGGTGATACCCAGCCGTATCTGTTCCGCCAGTGAGGTTCCGGACGCCCGGTCCAGCTTCAGGTTCAGCATGCTGGTCATCGCCTCTGGTGCATTCAAAAATTGCGTTTTTGGTTCTTTTTTGTGAACCAGGTGGGGTGCATGATTCTAGCCTCCAAGGAGCCAAACATGAAACTGCAACGCATTCTTCTCTCCCTGCTGGCGGCAACGGGCATGGCCTTTGCGGGGGTCGCAGCGGCGCACGGCGCTGGCGACACGGTGAAGCCCAATTTCTCGGGGGAGATTCCCAATATCCCGGGCAAGTCGCTCATTGCTGTCGAGGTTGTCTATCCGCCCGGCGGTGCTTCGCCGCCGCACACCCATGCCAGGTCCTCTTTCATCTATGCCTACGTCGTTTCGGGCAGCATCGCCAGCAAGGTGAACGACGAGCCGGAACGTGTCTACAAGGCGGGTGAGAGCTTCTTCGAGAATCCGGGCTCCCGCCATCCGGTGAGCCGCAATGCGAGCAAGACCAGGCCGGCAAAGCTGCTGGCCGTGTTCGTGGTCGATACGGCCGACAAGGAACTGACGATCAACGACAACTAGGAGTTCGAAAATGAGACTGGACTACACCAAGGTATCGGCGGGCGGCGTCAAGGCATTTGGCGGCGTATACGGCTATGTCATGCAATCAGGACTGGAAGACGTGCTGGTCGAACTGGTCTATCTGCGCGTAAGCCAGATCAATGGCTGTGCGTATTGCCTCGACATGCATACCCGCGACCTGATCAAGAAGGGCGTCACGCCGGCAAAGCTCGCGCTGGTGCAGGCCTGGCAGGAAGCGGGGCCGTTGTTCAGCGAGCGCGAGCAGGCGGCGCTGGCGTGGACGGAATCCGTCACCCGCGTCGCCGACACCCATGTGCCCGACGAAGACTTCCAACGGGCTGCGGCGGTGTTCAGCGAAAAGGAACTCGCCGACCTCACCATGGCCATCGGGCTGATGAATGCCTATAATCGGCTCGCCATCAGCTTCCGCCGTGCCCCCGAGTCCGCCCTCGCTGCCGCAGCCTGAAGCGGCTGGGGCTCGAACAGCGGGCGGATCTCGATGCCATCGCGGGAGCCACCAACGTGCAATCGACATCCCCAGATCACGTGCCGGGCCATGACGCGCACGAGCGCGCAGGGCAGGCGTCGGGCGACGCCGCCCGGCGCCTGTCCTGGGACGACCTGCGCATCATCAAGGCGCTCAGCGAAAGCGGCAGTCGTGCCATCGCCGCCACCAGGCTCGGCATCAACGTCTCCACGGTGTCGCGCAGGGTAGCGCAGGCCGAAGCGGCGCTGGGCGTGACGCTGTTCGACCGGCGGCGTGCCGGCTACAGGCTCACGGCCGAAGGATTGGAGTTGCGGGCGCTGTGCGAGCGCGTCGAGCTCGATGTCGTCAGCGTCGCCAGACGGGTCTCGCGCGGCCTGCACGGACCGCTGGGGACATTGCGGATCACGACCAGCGATTCTCTGTTGCTGTACTTCCTCACACCCATCATCGCGGCCTTCAAGGCGCGCAATGCCGCGGTGGCAGTCGAGGTGCTGGTCGGCAACGGCGCCTTGAACCTTGCCCGCGACGAATCCGATATTGCATTCAGGGCGACCCGGCGCCCGTCGGAAAGCCTGGTCGGTCGCAAGCTGGCGACCATCGCGTGGGCGCCGTACGGCTGTGCGACGCAGTTCGGCCGCAACATGCCCGCGGCCGAGGGCCTCTACGATCGCGCGTGGGTGTCTTATGCAGGCCAATTGTCCGGTCTCAAGGCATCGCAGTACGTCGAGCGTCGCGTCGCCGCCGGCAAAATTTCCTACCGTTCCGACTCCGTCGCAGCGGTCAGCGCGGCCATCGCAGCCGGGCTCGGCCTGGGCTTTCTGCCGTGCATGCTGGGAGATATCATGCCCGGGCTGGTGCGCGTCGGCCCGGTCGTGCCCGAACTGCGGGATGAACTCTGGCTGCTCACCCATCCGGATATCCGAAGGTCCCGGCGCGTCCAGGCATTCATGAGCTTCTGCGCGGCCGCTGTCGCCCAGCGCAAGCCATTGATCGAGGGCCGGGAGCCTATCCGCGACGCGTAGACCGAAGCCCCGCCACCGCGGTCAGGCTGCCGTCGCCGGCCTCAGCACTGCCTTGCAGGCGATCTCGATCAATTGCGGTGCCATGGCCAGTCTGGAAACGCCGATCAGATTGCTTGCGCACTGCGGCCGTTCGGTACCGTACGCCTCCTTGCGCACCGAGCCGGCGGCAGCGAATGCCGCATCCACGTCCAGCACATACAGCGTTTCTTCGACCACGTTGTCGAGTGTGGCGCCGAAGCGCGCAAGAATGCCCGACAGGTTTTCGTAGGTGGCGCGCATCTGGGCTTCCATCATGGAAAAATCGCGCGGCCGGCCGCTTGCGTCGAGGGATGCCGGTGCCACCAGGTTGCCGCTGCTGTCGTGGCTGAGCTGGCCGGAAACATAGATATCGTTGCCCACCTGCACCGCCTGCGCATAGCCGTACGCCTCTTCCCACGGGACACCCCAGTAGGTCGCCTTCTTGTCGATGGAACGCGCATTGCCAACCATGATCTGCTCCTTGGGCGAAGGACCGCCAGGGAGCGACGATCCAGCACCCAGACTAGCATTGCGAGGCGATCCGATGCGCGGCATTTGTGCGTTTTCAACGCGCAAAAATGCCATCCGATCTCCTGCGCCGGATATCCGGCTGTCGAAGGATGAGTGATCCAGATATGGGATGAGGTGTCTGGTTTTTGTGGTCTACCGCGCGTATCCGGAACGGTCTAACGTTCACACCAAGCGTCCGGCGCTCTTCCATTCATCCTTCTGGAGCAATCAATGACCACCATCTGGGATCCGGTCCGCGTAGGGCGCATGACCCTGAAGCATCGACTCGCGATGTCTCCGCTTACACGGAGTCGCGCGCTAGCCGATGGCACGCCCGGACCGCTGGCTGCCGAATACTATGGGCAACGGGCCTCGCTTGGACTGCTGATTACCGAGGGCACGCAGCCATCGGAGGACGGGCAAGGGTTTCCCAATTCCCCTGGCATCCATACCGAAGCGCATGTTGCCGGCTGGCGCAAGGTAGCCGATGCCGTGCACGCCAAAGGCGGCCACCTGTTCATCCAGCTTATGCATGCAGGCCGCATGTCGCATCCGGCCAATACACCGCACGGCCGGCAGGCCGTTGCGCCATCGGCAATTGCGCCGAACGTCGAGCTCTACACTCCCTCGGGCATGCTGCCGGTTCCGGTGCCGCGTGCCTTGACGCAAATGGAGTTGCTGGCCACCGTTTCCGACTTTCGACGTGCTGCCGCAATGGCGGTAGCTGCGGGAGCCGACGGCGTGGAAATCCACGGCGCCAACGGCTACCTGATCCAGCAGTTCCTCGCTCCCAACGCCAACACGCGCATGGACAACTATGGCGGTTCGATCCCGAACCGGATCCGGTTTGCGATGGAAGTAGCGGCCGCGGTATCGGCCGAGATCGGCGCCGATCGTACCGGCATCCGCCTGTCGCCCGGCTCGCGCCTGGGTGGCATCGACGAGGGCGAGCATTATGGCGACGTATATCGCCATCTGGTTGGCGAACTGGCGAAGCTCGACCTTGCCTACCTGCATCTCGCGCACGGCGGTGACGAGCCATTGCTGAAGGACATTCGCGCCATGTGGCGCGGAATACTGCTTGTCAATCGAATCAACCGGCCGATCGCTTCCGTCGGAAAAGATATTGAAGCAGGACTGGCGGACATGGCCCCGATTGGCCGATGGGCGCTTGCCAATCCTGATGCCGTGGACCGGCTTCGCGCCGGCGAACCGATGAATGAGGCCGACCAGGTGACGTTCTACGGCGGCGGGGCCGAGGGCTACACCGACTATCCCAGGATGGCCACGGCGAACGTTGTGGCCAATGTCGCCTGATCGCGGGCGATCTGGTCGATAGAGAGAACGGAGACCCGTCCGTTCCGGATACGGGCGCCAGAATGGTGCTCCCTATGGAGCGTTGAGCCATCCAGCGGGATGGCTCTTTTTTCTTCTTCGCCAATCCGCGTGGCCACGTGACAGGGCGGGTTCGATCCGTCGCGGCAACGGATTGACGGAATCATTCCGCCGCAAACAGCTTGCGCTCAGGAAACGCGTTGCTCAGATAATCGATGAAGGCGTTGACTTTTGAACTCGAGAGCCGTCGGGATGAATGCAATACCCACAACTCGATGGGGCGGTCCGGGACAGGACCCCATATGTTCAATGCTGCCCTGTCTACGCAAGGTAAGCTCAGCAACGAGCGCGGTAGCAGGCCAACACCGGCACCAGCCAGCACCGCATCGCGAACCGGAATAAGCGAGGACATGCGCAGGCGTTCCCGGGGATTGAGCGTGATCTGGCGGCCTTCGTGCGTGAAGATCCAATGCCCGCTGTCGAAGCCACTGGCAAGCACCACGGCCGGCACGTCGAAGACATCGCCGTCCTGACCCTGCGGAACGGGCATGGAGGCGGGCGCGACCACCAGCATCTCGTCACGCGCAAAACAGCGACCCACCAGCATTTCGTTGGGCCGTGGATTCACCCGAATGGCCACATCGTAGTTCTCTTCGACCAAATCGACATTCCGGTCCTCGGCGTTGATTTCCAGCACCACATCGGGGTAGGCCCTGGCGAAGCCAGCGGCAAGCTTGCCGATCATGGTGTGGGAAAACAGCACCGGCGCGCTGATGCGCAGGCGTCCTCTGGGAGTCGACAAGCCTGTTGCGGCAAGGTCCCCGGCTTCCAGGATTTCGGCCACGAGCGGATGCGTGCGTTCGTATAGCGCGCGGCCTGCCTCGGTGAGCTTGAGCGAGCGGGTGCCGCGCTCGAACAGCCGTACACCGAGGCTATCCTCCAGATCCATCACGCGCCGGGACAGCGTCGCCTTGGGGCGGCCGCTGTATCGGCTGGCCTTGCCGAAGCCTCCTTGCGCAGCAACGAGATTGAAGTCAGCCAGGGCCGCCAGATCCACGGTAGGTCCAATGTTGAGCTTGTTGCCAAATCTTACCTTCCTTGTCCAGCAAATGAAAACGTTGTGCGGGTGCTTCAATGCCGGTGGGATCCGGACTGCGATGCCTGCGACGATCCGGAGGCCTTCACGTCAGGCACCGTGATGGCGACCACCTCGGTGGCGAGGATCTTGTGGCCGGGATCGGCCAGCTCCAGGCGCAGCCTGTGTGGCCCCGGCGTGAGCCCGACCACGATGATCGGATCCTCGCTCGTATGGGCCCAGGTGCCAGGAGTATCGTCAACCGTCACGTGCAGGTGCCCGATGCGAGGCGAGATCCCGGCGGCGGCATTGCCGAATACCGGCATGACGCGGAAATTCTCGGTGCGAAACTGGACGATGACGACGCCGCGCGCGAGCGGCTCGGGCAGCGCCGCGTAGGGCAGCAGCTTCGGTGCCGGCTCGCTGCCGAGGGGAAGGATGGCAGGCGGGCGGCTGGCGTCTTGTGCGGGTTGCGCGGAGGCGCTCGCACAGAATGCGGCTGCAATGCCAGCGGCTGAAAGGGACTTGAGGATAGGGTGCACGGCGTTTTCCTTTGATGCGGAGGGTTGCCTCCACACGCACATCCGGGCGGATGTGAGGTGCGATTTCAGGATAGGGCTTGCATCTGAACACGCCGCGGCGGCGGGCTGTCGGGCGTTTTGTATGACAACGTAGCGGCGCAACCCGCTGATACGAACGAATACATTAAGTGCCGCGGTTCGCTACAGCCGGGATACATCCGCATCGTTCAATGCTGCTCAGGCAACGTATATCCGCTGCTTGCATATATCCCAACCCGAACGGAGGACACTCCCAAATGAATCTCGCGAAGTTTGCAACCGCCGCCATGACCGTCGCCTGCCTTGCCGCAACGATCCACAACGCCCACGCACAAGCACCGGGCATCCATCGGGCCGACCTGGTCAGCCATGAACTCAGCGTCGCGGGCAAGGAAGGCATTCAGGTGCGCGTGGATTTTGAACCGGGCGCGTTTGCGCCCAGGCACGCGCACCCGGGTGAAGAGATTGCCCATGTATTACAGGGCAGCCTTGAGTATCAGCTTGGCGATCAGCGGCCGGTGACGCTGAAGGCCGGGGAATCGCTGTTCATCCCGGCAGGCACGCCGCATTCAGCACGGAATGTTGGCAGCGGCCTGGCATCGGAATTGGCAACCTATATCGTCACGAAGGGTTCGCCGCTGGTGGTGCCTGCGAAATAGGGTTCCCGGCCTCTGACCGGGAGGGGGTGGAGGACTTGTGGTTCCACGGGTCGTTTCACCCTCCGTATTGGCGTCTACCTGGCGGCGCTGTGCAGCACGGCATTGCGCCGCGCATAGGCGAAGTAGATCACCAGCCCCAGCGCCAGCCACACCAGGAAGGCGGCCCAGGTCAGCGCCTGCAGGTGGGCCATCAGGAACAGGCAGAAGCCGATCGACAGCAGCGGCACCACCGGCACGCCCGGGCAGCGGAAG
>NZ_JALHRX010000163.1 GCF_023952475.1 Cupriavidus sp. WGlv3 | reverse complement strand
ATCCGAAGATCCAGTCACGTTTTGCTGTGCGAGCACTGTATAACTTGAAGCATCACTGTCCGTAGACAGCGGCGTCCGCTACCCAGCGCCCACACTTATCGGTTGTTTGTTTGT
Source organism: Cupriavidus sp. WGlv3 (assembly GCF_023952475.1). GTDB lineage: Bacteria > Pseudomonadota > Gammaproteobacteria > Burkholderiales > Burkholderiaceae > Cupriavidus > Cupriavidus phytorum. The sequence goes on along the minus strand of NZ_JALHRX010000163.1, from coordinate 191 downwards.
TAAAGAACTTCGCCACCCGGCTTTGCCGTTCAGCGCGCTGCGTTGTCTGCAGCAGAGAAACGAGATTATGCAGAGCTTTCTTCGTTTCGTCAACCGTTTGCAGCAATCTTTTTTGCTGCCGTCAGCGCTGCAAACTTCGCTGCGCCAACCTCCCGGCCGACCCCGCAACCCTTGCTGCGCCTGCCTTGCAG
>NZ_JALHRX010000162.1 GCF_023952475.1 Cupriavidus sp. WGlv3 | reverse complement strand
ATGCACCGTACGACGATCAACTCCCAGTTGCCTGGCCACCGCCTCAATCGAGCAATTGCCTTGCGGCAGCAGGCGAGACATCATTTGCCGCACATTGACAGCTATGCAATCCGTGCGCAGTGCCAGCATCGTGTCGAGATGCGTGCGCGCGTGAAAGGCCATGGACGGATCGTTGGCTTCAAACGTGGCATCCTGATCGTTCGTTCACTGGCGGCTCGCCATGGCGGGCCGTACCATTGGCTCGATGGCGGATTGCGTTAGCAGGCTGCTGAAGTACTCATCGCGCTAGCGATGAGTTTTTCCCCGCAAGGCGGGG
>NZ_JALHRX010000161.1 GCF_023952475.1 Cupriavidus sp. WGlv3 | reverse complement strand
GGAAGCTGGTGAAGGCCGCCACCGGCGAGGAAGTCAGCGCGGAAGACCTTGGCGGCGCCGACGTGCATACGCGCCTGTCCGGCGTGGCCGACTACTTCGCGCAGAATGACCACCACGCGCTCAGCCTGGCGCGCAATATCGTGCAGCACCTGAACCGCCGCAAGCCGGACCAGATCCGGCTGCACGAACCGGTCGAGCCGCTGTACCCGGTGGAGGAGCTGTACGGCGTGATCCCGACCGACACGCGCAAGCCGTACGACGTGCGCGAGGTGATCGCGCGCCTGGTCGACGGCTCCGAGTTCGACGAGTTCAAGGCACGCTACGGCACCACGCTGGTATGCGGCTTCGCGCGCATCTGGGGCTACC
>NZ_JALHRX010000160.1 GCF_023952475.1 Cupriavidus sp. WGlv3 | reverse complement strand
CGAGGAAGTCAGCGCCGAGGACCTGGGCGGCGCCGACGTGCATACGCGCCTGTCCGGCGTGGCCGACTACTTCGCGCAGAACGACCACCACGCGCTCAGCCTGGCGCGCAATATCGTGCAGCACCTGAACCGGCGCAAGCCGGACCAGATCCGGCTGCACGAACCGGTCGAGCCGCTGTACCCGGTGGAGGAGCTGTACGGCGTGATCCCCACCGACACGCGCAAGCCCTATGACGTGCGCGAGGTGATCGCGCGCCTGGTCGACGGCTCCGAGTTCGACGAGTTCAAGGCACGCTACGGCACCACGCTGGTATGCGGCTTCGCGCGCATCTGGGGCTACT
>NZ_JALHRX010000016.1 GCF_023952475.1 Cupriavidus sp. WGlv3 | reverse complement strand
TAAACGCGCTTTTTGGTTACTTTTTGGCGCTCGGCCAAAAAGTGACCCGCCCAGGAGGGCGGAACCACGCGGTTCAACAGCCGACAGCATGTCACCAACAGCGACCAACTCAAAAGAATGAGAGCAACAACCAACCCCATGGCCTCAAGCCCTCTTAGAACTAGCCCCCCCATACTGATTCATATACCGATACTTCCCAAAGTGATAATGCGCCCGATACCACCGTCCCTCCACCTTCAGGCCATTGAAAATCACCCCCTTGATATCACTCCCCGCCTGCACGATCGCACGCCGCGTGGCTTTAAGTTCTGATGCCGTGCTGGCATCGGCCCGCGCCACGAGGAACACGGCCCCGGCCTTGGTTGCCAGCACGCCGGCGTCGGATGTGGCCAGCACCGGCGGGGTATCGAGCAGCACCACGTCGTAGCGGTTACGGAGCGTGGCCAGCAGCGTATCCATGCCGCGCGTCTGCAGCAGGTCGGCGGCCAGCGGCGGTTCCGAGCCGGTGGCGATGAAGTCGAGTCCCGGCACCACGTCGCGCTGCAGCACCTGCTCCAGCGGCGTGCCGGTCAGCAGTTCGGTCAGTCCCGGAACGCGCGGCTTGCCGAAATGGTGGTTGAGCCCGCCGCGGCGCAGGTCGGCGTCGACCAGCACCACGCGACGGCCGGCGGTGGCCAGCACCGTGGCGAAGTTGGCCGAGATGAACGACTTGCCCACTTCCGGCGCCGGCCCGGTGATCACCACCACGTTGTTGCTGTCGCTGTTGAGCAGCGCAAACTGCAGCGAGGTGCGGAAGCTGCGCAGGCTTTCCACCGCCGGGTCGTCCGGCAGGCGCCTGGCGAGCAGCTTGTCGATATCGGGCCCGCCGCGCAGGCGCGACTGCGCCGCGCTGTAGGGCACCGTCGCGTACACCGTCATGCCGGTCTCGCGCTCGATCTCGTCCGCGTCGGCGACACCGCCGTCGAACAGCCGGCGCAGCACCACCACCGCGATGCCGGCCAGCAGGCCCAGCAGCACCGAGGCCGCGGCGATCAGCTTGCGGTTGGGCTTGACCGGGCGGATCGGCACCTCGGCCGGGTCCACCAGCCGCGCCGTGCCGATCTTGCTGGCCTTGACCAGCCTGAGTTGCTGCACGTCGTTCAGCAGCGACTGGTACATCTCGGTGCTGACCCGGACATCGCGCATCAGCCGCAGCACGTTCTGCTCGATATCCGGCAGGCGCTGGATCTTGCCGCCGACGGTGCCGATCTCGGCGTTCACATCGGCGATCTGCTTGTCCATGATCTCGATTGCCGGATGGTTGGGCGTGAAGCGCGCAATCAGTTCCTGGCGCCGCTGGCGCAGGTCCGCCAGCTTGGTCTGGGCAGCCACGGACTGCGCCAGCACCAGCCGCGATTCTTCATTCAGGTCGATGGTGCCGCGCTGGTTGCGCATGGCGTTGTAGCGCGACTCGGCGCTTTCCAGCTGCTGCTTGAGCTGCGGCAGCTGCGCTTCCAGGAAGGCCAGCGACTTCTCGGCCTCGGCGGCCTTGCGGCGCAGGTTCTGCTCGACATACTCGTTGCCGATCTCGTTCAGGATGGCGGCGGTCTTCTCGGCCGAAGTGCCCTCCAACGCCACGCCGATCACGCCGCTCTGCTTGCCGCGCTCGGTGATCATCAACTGGCTCTGCAGGTCGGCAATGGCCACTGCGCGCGGCACGCGGGAGACATGGAACACCGCGCCGGGACGGCCTTCGAGCTGGCTCACCTCGATCGTGACCTTGCCGCTGCGGGTCGCCACCGTCAGCGGCACGCCGACGCTGCCTTCGGCCACGGCATCGTCGCTGGCAAAGGCCAGGCGGTACTTGTCGTTACCCATTGCGGTTACCGTGATCAGCCGGCGCTCCATCGCGGGCGGCACCTCCAGGCGCGATACCGCGATCGCTTCGCTGCCCCAGGCATAACCGCCCTTGCCGAACAGCCCCGGCTGCGACAGCTCGCGGTTGAAGCCGGCCACGGCCGCGCCGACTACCGGGAAATAGTATGGCGACGCGGAGATGTCGAGCTGCAGGGCGTCGACCGCCTTGCCTACCACCATGCGCGAGCGCAGCAGCTCGATCTCGGTCGAAGGAGCCGGCCTGGCGTCGTAGACCGGCGACACCGTGGCGGTGGGCTTGTTGGTATTGTTGACGTTGCCGGTGTTCTGGTCTTCTACCTGCACCAGGATGTCGGCGCGGTAGACCGGCTTGGACAGCAACGCGAACAGCAGGCCCACGGCCATCACCGCCGCGGCGACCGCGAGGAAGGTCCAGCGGTAACGGATCAGCACGTCGACATACGAAGTCAGGTCCGACGACGGCTCATCGCCTTCCGCGGCCTGGGCCTCGTAGTCACGCAGGTTCTTGATGTTGCTCATGTTGCCTCCCCGTAGCGGGTTGCCTGTGCTTCGGATTGAATCTGTGCCGTCCATGCCTGCACGCCCTCGCGGATCAGCCCCAGCACGATCAGGAACATCGCCTGCGAGCCGCCGTAGGGATCGGGAATATCCGCCTGCGCGGCCTCGCACAGGCGGAAGGTCTTGCCGCGCGCGCGCGGGAAGCGCTGCTCCAGCCATTCGCGCTGTTCGCTGTCCATCACCAGCACCAGGTCGGCGCCGTCGACCATGTCGTCGTCGAGCTCGCGCGCGCGATGCGCGCCCAGGTCCAGCCCGTCCCTGGCCAGCAGCCGGATCACGCGCGGATCGGCGCCGGCGCCGACCGGCGGCGCCAGCCCGGCCGAGCTGATGCGGCAGTCGGGCAAGGCCTGGCGCAGCAGGTCGGCGGCCATCGGGCTGCGGCAGCGGTTGCCCAGGCACACCACCAGGATCGAGCGGATCATCGCGGCTTCATCGGAAATCAGGGGCGGCGCCTGCAGCATGGCTCAAGGTCGGGTAGCGAGACTGTTGACACCCACCAGCGGGCTCACCACCAGGGTCATGACGCGGCTCCACCGCACCACTTCGCGGGCGTCCACGTAGACCACGTCCTTGGGCTCCAGCTCGAAGCCTTCAGCAATCGCCAGCGCCACCGGCGAGGTGCCGTCGAGGTGGAACACCTTGGGTGCATCGGTGGCGGTCTTGCGGATCACGTAGATCTGCTCGGCGTTGGCGGAGTTGGGGTTCACGCCGCCGGCGTCGCCGAGCGCCTCGTTCAGCGTCATGCGCCCGTTGCGCATCAGCAGCGAGGTCGGCCTGACCACTTCGCCGGTGACGAAGACCTTGCTGTCCTCGCGCTGCTCGACGCGCACGATGTCACCCGAGCGCAGCAGGATGCGTGACGGGTCGACGCCCTTGGCCAGCATCGCGGGAATGTTCACGTACCAGCTGCGCTCGCCACGGGTCACGCGCACGCGGCTGTTGTCGCCGGTGTTGTTGAGCACGCCGCCGGCGCGGTTCAGTGCCTCGACCAGGGTCATCGGCGCGTCGTCGATGGCGAGCATGCCGGGGGTGCGGACCTCGCCGTCGACATAGACGCGCTGGCTGCGGAAGCCCAGCACGCGCACCGTCATCTGCGGGTTGCGCACCACGCGCGAGAGCACGCGCGCCATTTCGTCGCGCACCTGGTTGGCGGTCTTGCCGGAGACCTTCATCACGCCGGCATACGGGAACTGGATGTCGCCATTGGGGCTGACCACATAGCCCGGCATGTTGGAGCCGCCGGTGGACGCGGGGACCTCGAAGCCCGCGCCGATGCTGTAGGTCTGGGTCGGGAACACCAGTTCCGGGTGGTCCCACACCACCACCGAGATGATGTCGCCGGGGCCGATCACGTAGGGCTTGGGCGTGGCGAACAGTTCTTCGACGCGGTCATTGGTGGGCTTGCTCTTCGCACGCAGCTCGCGCACCAGGTCCATGGTGATGGGGGTGATGTCCGGCTTGGCGTCCGGCCCGACGGCGTCGACGTTCGCGGTCGGGCTGAAGTGCATCCCCGGCGACGCGGCGCAGCCGCCCAGCAGCACGGCGGCGCCGAGCACGCACAGGCCGGGCAGCAAGCGCCGGCGCGGCTGGCGGGTGGGGTGGGTGAGGCAAGCGGTGCGGCATTGACTGGTTTCCACGACATTGCTCCTGCACATTGGGACGCGCCTGCGCTGGGACGGCAGGCCCCCGATGCTCCCAGCCTAGGGCGGTGGGTAGCGTGAATCGGTGCGCTCTCGCACACTGCCGCGGGCGCCTTGGGTGGCCTGCCGCGCACTGGTCGAATGCGCCGCGGGGCATGCAGCGCGACGCTGGCTCATGGCTGCGGACGGCGCTGGCCGATGGGCCGCGCGGGCGTGCCGCCATACACCGTCCACGCATCGCGCAGCGGTTTGGTGACCACCGTGCGCGGCGCAATCACCGCGCCTTCGGGCAAGGTCACGCCTGGCGAGATGAACGCTTCGGCGCACACCCACACATGGCGTTCCAGCGTGATCGGCGAGGCGATCAGCTGGAAGGTTTCGCTGTTGTAATCGTGCGAGCCCGTGCACAGGTGCGAGCCTTGTGACACGATGGCGTAGTCGCCGAGCGTGATCGGACTGATGTTGTAGAGGGTCACGCCGTCGGCGACGGCGGTGTGCTCGCCCATCACCAGGTTCCACGGCGCCCAGATCCGCGCTGCGGGGTAGACCCGCGCATCGCGGCCGAGGCGTGCGCCGAACAGCCGCAGCAACGCGGCGCGCCAGGCATGCATCGGGCGCAGGCTGGGGCGGAACAGCCACAGCCATACCCAGTTCCATAGCTGCCGACGCACACGGTTGGACAGCGAAAACGACGGGCCGGAGGTGCGGTGGGTGTGCTGAATGATCATATGGAGCGTTCCCGGGACGGCAGGCATTGCGGCGATGCTCGCGCGAAGCCGTGCCGTGCATCGGTGCGCCGCGCCACAGAAGCCGGGCGAGAGACCGTCGGACTTGCCGCGGCCGCCATCACGCTCCACGCAGGTGCGCCAGCGCACGGAGCGGCACCCGGCGCTGGCGCATGCTGCAGGCAGGACACAGCGTGCACAGACGTGCTTGCCCGCTGCGCCACCGGAGCCATGACGCGATGATGCAACCCTTGCAGCTGCGCGAGACCCCTGCGCCGCTGCCCAGTATCCTGATCTACAGTGCCCCCTTCCATCCGTTGATCGGCGGCATGGAGCGGTTCGCCGAGGAGTTGGCGAGCGGGCTGACGGAACTGGGCTATCCCGTCGAGGTGGCCACGCGCACGCCGGCCGCGCCGGGCGACACCACCCCCTTCCCGTTCGCCGTGACCCGGGTCAGCGGCAAGCTGCAGCTGGCGCGCGCCATGCTGCGCCACCGGCGCGTGCTGTTCGTCGGCCTGACCTTTTACGACGTGATGCTGGCCAGCGCGCTGCGCCGGCGTATCGTGCTGACGCACCACGGCCCCTACGTGGTCCATGGCCACAAGCGCGGCACCTGGACCGGTCCGATCAAGCGCTGGCTGTCGCGCTTTTACGACGGCATCTGCGTCAGCCACTACCTGGCCGGCTGGCTGCCGGGCCCGCCGCTGGTGATCCACAACGGCTATCGCGACGAACTGTTCGCGGCGGCGCCGCCAGCTGACGCGCGGCCGCCGGGAAGCTTCATCTTCGTCGGGCGGCTGGTATCCGAAAAAGGCGTGGACGTGCTGGTGCGCAGCTTCGCGCGCCTGCACGCTCACCACCCGCATGCGCGCCTGACCATCGTCGGTGACGGGCCCGAGCGCGAGGCCCTGGCGCGGCTGGCCGACGGGCTTGGCTGTGCGGCCGCGGTGCACTTTGCCGGCTGCCGGTGCGCCGCCGGCGTGGCGGCGCTGCTGGGTCGGCATCGATGCCTGGTGGCGCCGTCGCTGGGTTATGAGTCGTTTGGCATCGTCGCGCTGGAAGGCCTGGCGGCGGGCTGCGAAGTGATCGTCAGCCAGCGCGGCGGCCTGCCCGAAGCGGTCGGCGACTTCGGCTGGGTGGTCGAGCCGGCGCCCGGGCCGCTGCATGCGGCCATGGCCGCCGTGCTGGCCGGCGCGTCGCGCCGGGACGAAGCCGGCACGCGCCAGTTCCTGCGCGAGCATGAACGCAAGGCGGTGGCGCAGCGCTATGCCGAGGCCATCGCGCGCTTCACGCAGCATCCCAGCGAGCCGCGCGAGCCCGTACCGTTCAACACCGAGCAGCAGGGTTCAGAAGCGGGCCGCTAGGCTTCGCGCCAGCGGTCTTCGTGCGCGGTCAGGCATTTGCGCAGGAAGCCGAGCATGCCGGTGGCGCAGTAGACGCTCACGCGGGGCAGGCCGAACGGGTCGTCGCTGGCGCAGGCCAGCCCGCGCGCCGTGATGGTGGCGTTGGCGTAGCCGGCCTCGCGCACCATTTCCCGGTGCGCGGCATCCTGGCTGCCGTAGGGATAGCAGAAGGCCGTCACCGGCACGCCTAGCCACTGTTCCAGCTCGTCCTTGGACGCGGCGATCTGCCGGCGCGCCTCGTGCGGCGCCATGCGGCGCAGGTCGACATGGTCCAGCGTATGCGAGCCGACCTCATGGCCGCCCTGGTGCCATGCGCGCATCTGCGCCACGCTCATCAGCGCCGCCGGGCGGATGCCCAGGTCGCGGTCCCAGACATTGCTGCCCGACAGCTGGCGCGAGACAAAGTAATTGGTGGCGGTGAAGCCGAGCGCGTCCAGCGCGGGCATGGCGTGCTCGAACACGTTGCGGAAGCCGTCGTCGAAGGTGATGCCGAACACCTTGCCGCTGCGCTCGCCGTGCAGGTACGGCATCAGGTCGCGCATGCTCAGGCCGCGATAGCCAAGCCGGTGCATCAGCCGCATCTGGCGGCGAAAGCGCGCGGGCGGCACCCACAGCCCGCGCCCGGGCGAGCGGCGTGGCGGCGGCGCGTCGATCTGGTGGTACATCAGGATCGGAATCGGCATGGCAGGGATCAGGTGCGCGCCATGCGGATGGCGCCGGTGCAGGCCATTCTGGTGCGCTGCGGGGGCCGGCTCGGTGCGCTGGTCCACATTGGCCTGGCGGCGCCGGCACGGGCCGGCGCGGGTGTGTGGCAGCGAACAGAGGCCGCGGCCGCGCTGGCTCATGCTGCGGGCACGAGGACGTATGGCCCCGCTTGCCAATGGCGCCAGCCGGGGGACCAGTGCCAGGCACACAGCGGGCACGACGCGCGCATTCCGGAGATCGCACTGCACCATGAAATTGCTGCACGTCATACCCTCCATCGACCCCGCCGGGGGCGGGCCCATCGAAGGCATCCGCCAATTGCGCCAGCCGCTGCGCGAACGCGGCGCCGAGATCGACGTCTGCTGCGGCGATGCCCCCGACGCACCGTTCGTGCGCGCCAGCGAGATGAACGTGGTCGCACTGGGCCCGACCTCGAGCAAATACGGCTTCAATCCCGGGATGCTGGCGTGGCTGCGCACCCATGCGGCCGACTACGACGCAGTGCTGGTCGAAGGCCTGTGGCAGTTCCATGCGCTCGCCACCTGCCTCGCGCTGCGCGGCAGCGAGGTGCCGTACTTCGTCTATACCCACGGCATGCTCGATCCGTGGTTCCGCGAACGCTATCCGCTCAAGCACGTCAAGAAGAGCCTGTACTGGCTGCTGGGTGACTACTGGGTGCTGCGCGGCGCGCGCGCGGTGCTGTTCACCTGCGAGGAAGAGCAGCGGCGTTCGCGCAACGCGTTCTGGCCCTATCGCTGCCGCGAGCTGGTGGCCGGATACGGCACCGCGCAACCACCCACCGCGGCTGTGCCGTTGCGCGAGGGCTTCCTCGCCGCGTTTCCGGCACTGCGCGGCAAGCGCATCGTGCTGTTCCTGGGGCGTATACACGAGAAGAAGGGCTGCGACCTGCTGGTCGAAGCCTTTGCCGGCGTGGCCGATGCCGACCCGCGGCTGCAGCTGGTGCTGGCAGGGCCGGTGGAGGCGGCGCTGCGCGAGCGGCTGGTGCGCCAGGCCGAACGCCTTGGGCTGGCGCAGCGGCTCAGCTGGACCGGCATGCTGTCGGGCGACCTGAAGTGGGGCGCCTATCACGCGGCCGAAGTCTTCACCCTGCCGTCGCACCAGGAGAACTTTGGCGTGGCCGTGGCCGAGGCGCTGGGCTGCGGCGTGCCGGTGCTGATTTCGGACAAGGTCAATATCTGGCGCGAAATCGTTGCCGATGGCGCCGGACTGGCCGGCGCCGATACTGCAGAGGGCACCGGCGCGTGCCTGCGCCAGTGGCTGCAGGCCGATCCCAGCGCGCAGGCGCGCATGCGGGGGCAGGCGCAAGCTTGCTTCCAGCGACGCTTCGAGGTGCGCCAGAGCGCGCAGCGGCTGCTGGACATCCTGAGCGAGCGGCCGGTGCTGGCGCCGGCCGCCGATGCCGCCGCCACCAGCGTCACGCCGGGCGGCACGCCATGAAAGCGCTGCGCATCTTCGTCTTCGCGGTGCTGTCGCAGGGACTCGGCGCCATCACCGGCCTGCTGCTGGCGCACTGGCTCAGCGTCGGCGACTACGCGATCTATACCGTCACCGGCGCCATCGTCGGCGCCATGTCGATCGTCACCAAGGGCGGCATCCATTTCGGGCTGAATGCCATCCTGGGGCGCACCTGGCCCGACCGCGAGCGCGCGGCGCAGGCTACGCGCGCCGCGCTGGCGCAGCGCAAGCGGATCTCGGCCTTCCTGCTGCCGCCGCTGCTGATCGTCGCCGGCGTGCTGATGTACCGCAACCACGCGTCGCTGGCGTTGATTGCCGCCTTGCTGCTGACGCTGCTGACGATGTGGTATTTCGACATGCAATCGCGCGTGGTGGACCAGGTGCTGCTGTTCGCCAACCGCGCGCCGGCGCTACAGGTGCTCGATGCCGGCCTGTCGGGGGCGCGGCTGCTGCTGTCATGGGGCGTCTACGTGCTGGGGCTGCAGAGCGCGCTGGCCGCCAGCCTGGTCAACACGCTCTTCGCCGGCCTGCGCGTGCCGTTCGTGCGCCGCTGGCTGCGCCGCGAACTGCCGGCGCAGGCGGCCGAGCCGGTGGCCGAGGACCAGCGCTCGATCCGCGCCATCACGCGCCGCCAGATTCCCATGGATGCGTTCTATTGCCTGCAGTCGCAGTTCGCCTTCGCCATCGTCGCGTTCTACGGCGCCGTCAGCCAGACCGCGGCGATTGGCGCGCTGTCGCGCATCGGCCAGTTGCTGGTACCGGTCAGCATCGTGGTGGGCGCCTATGTCGTGCCGCGCTTCGCGCAGGCGCGCGAGCACGTGCTGCGCCAGTACCTGGGCTGGCTGCTGCTGGGTTCGCTGCCGGCCGGCACGCTGGTGCTGCTGGCCTGGCTGTGGCCCGAGCTGCTGCTGCGCCTGGTCGGCGCCAACTACGCCGGCCTGACTTCCGAACTGGTGATCGCCTGCCTGGGCGCCGGCGCCTACAGCATTGCCGGCGTGGCCTGGGAACTGCTGGCCAACCGCGGCCTGAACCACTTCAACTACATGCAGGTGCCGGTGGTGATCGCCTGGTGCCTGGTCGCGCCCCACCTGCTCGACCTGTCCACGCTGCGCGGCGTGCTGTGGTTCGAGGCCGGCCTGGCTTCCGGGCTTGGCGCCGCGGTGCTGTGCGAGCTGGCGGGCGCGATCCGCGCCGGGCGGCTGCTGCCGCCGCCGGTGCTGAGCGTCGACGGGGGCCGCCCATGAAGGTCCTGGTCACCCACCCCGGCCTGCAGCATTCGCACCAGATGGCGCAGGCGCTCCACGAGCAGGGGCTGCTGTGCCAGTACTGGTCCGGCGTGCCGGTGCGCGGGCCGGGCGAGCCGGTGCCGTGGTGGCTGCCGCCCGCGCTCGGCGCCAAGGTGCGCGAGGTCGGTATCCCGCAGGCGCTGCGCCGCCATCCGCTGTGCTTTCCGGCCATGCTCAAGCTCGGGCTGCATCGCCGCGTCGGACTCAACCGCTATCTGCGCATGTCGCAGTCGGCCTATGCGCACCGTGTGTTCCACCTGTTCGATGCCTGGGCGGCGCGACGCGTCGAGGCGCTGCGCCCCGACGTGGTGGTGGCCTACGAGAATTCGGCGATGCAGACCTTCGAGGCGGCGCGCCGTATCGGCGCGCGCTGCGTGCTCGACGCGCCGGCGGTGCATCGCGCCACTGCGGCGGCCCTGCTGGGGCTGCAGCCCGACCCCTACCTGGCCTGCATCGACGCGCGCAAGGACCGCGAGGTGGAGCTGGCGGACCTGGTCATCACCTGCTCCGAATTCGCCGCCCAGACCTACACGCAGGCCGGCGTGCCGGACGCCAAGCTCAGGCCGATCCTGCTCGGCGCCAGCCTGCCCGGCAACGTGCAGCGCCGGCGCACGCGCGCCGGCACGCGCTTCCTGTACGCCGGCGGGCTGACCACGCTCAAGGCGGTCGACCTGCTGCAGCAGGCCTTCGCCATGGTGCGCGCGCGCGTGCCCGAGGCCGAGCTCGCGGTGGCCGGCGGTGGCGCCGAGCCCGCGCTGGCCGCAGCACTGGCGTCGACCCCCGGGGTCACGCTGCTTGGCGCACTGCCGCAGTCGGCGCTGTACCAGGAGCTGGCCGACGCCGATTGCCTGGTGCTGCCGTCGCGCTTCGATTCGTTCGGCATGGTGGTGGCCGAGGCGCTTGCCTGCGGCACACCGGCGCTGGTGTCGGAGCGGGTCGGGGCCAAGGAGATCCTGCAGGAATTCCCGCGCGCGGGCTGGGTCGTCCAGGTCAGCGCGCAATCCTTGTATGACCGCATGCTGGAGCTTGCCACGGTGCGCGCCAGCCTGGACGAGGCGCGCCCGTACGCGAGCCTGGCCGGGGAGAAGTACACCTGGGCCAGGTATCGCCGCGCCGCGGTCGCAACCATCGCGACGCTATGCTGAGCCACTCCGCCGCACCCCTGGCGCCGCCGGCGCGCTCGCGCATCCGCCGGCAGGCCCGCACCACCTTCGGCACCGTGTTCCTGCTGGTGTTCCTGGTGGCCGTCCTGGAAGGCGCGGCGCGCAAGTGGATAGCGGGTTCGCTGAGCCTGCCGCTGGTGCTGCTGCGCGACCTGCTGGCGGTCTATGGCGTCTACTACGCCATGCGCTATGGCGGCTTTACGCCGGCGCGGCCGGCGATGCGGCTGCTGCTGCTGTGGAGCGCGCTGGTGCTGGCGTGGGGGCTGGTGCAGACCATCGCCGGCGACGGCACCCTCGCCATCATGCTGGTCGGGCTGCGCTTCTGGCTGCTCTATGTGTGGTTCGGCGTGGCCGCGGCGCTGATGCTCGAGCCCGAGGACGTTGCCGCGATCTGCAAGACCACGCTGGTGCTGATGGTGCTGATGGCGCCGCTGGTGGTGATGCAGCACTTCCTGCCGCCCGGCAGCTTCCTGAACCGGCAGGTCGACGGCGACGAAGACCGGGTTTTCATGATGGTCGGCGACATCGTGCGCACCACTGGCACGTTCTCGTTCACGCTGGGCTACACCACCTTCCTGGCGATCACCATGCCGATCGCATTGCAATACGTGCTTGGCGGCGACGGCAAGCGGCACTGGCTGTATGCGCTGGTGGTGCTGGGCAGCCTGCTGGTCAGCGTGCTGGTCAGCGGTTCGCGCGCCACCGTGCTGCTGCTGCCGGGCCTGTTCGCGGTGGCGGCGCTGTGCACCCTGATGTTCGGGCGCGCCGTGGCCAAGCGCCGCGTGCTGGTCTGGGTCGGCGCGGCGGTGCTGATGGGAGCCGTCGGCATGGTGGTGTTCAGCGAGTCCGTCGAAAGCACGGTGCAGCGCTTCCACGATGCCGCGGAAGACGAAGACTTCGGCGACCGCGTCGGCACCATGTTCCTGGGCGAGAGCGAGGCCTATGCCAGGCCGACCCTGCTGGGCGCGGGGCTCGGGCGCGGCAGCAACCTGGCCAGCTACCTCGAGCGCGGCGAAATCACCTTCATGCTGTCCGAGACCGAGACCGGGCGCACCATCGAGGAGGCCGGCCTGCTGGGCTACCTGTACGTGGCGCTGAAGTTCGCCGTGTGCGGGGCCGGCATGTGGCTTGCGATCGGCGCGGCGCGTCGCAGCGGCAACTGCTTTGCCATCCTGCTGTGGCTGGTGAGCACGCTGTGCCTGCTGACGTGGTCGCTGATCGGCCAGCTGACCGCCAACGTGCTGGGCTTTCTCTTTGTCGGCTTCACCATGGCGGTCACGCGGCTGGAGCGGCAGGGGCGGCTGGCGGGCGCGAACAAGCGCGCGCGGCCGCGGCGACGACACCCGCGCTAGCGGCAGGCGGCGAGCCACGCAACCTACTGGGCATCCCCACCGGGCATCCACATCGATCCGCGAAGAAAAGCAATATGAGGCTCATCCTGTTCGGTCATCCCGTCTTTTTCGGCAGCCACAGCATGGACCGCTTCGCGGCCATGATCGTCGAGGGCATGCGCGAGCGCGGCCACGAGGCCCAGCTGTGGACCCCGCCCGCCGTGCTGGTGCGGCTGTCGACGCGCCCCGGTCTGCGCAAGTGGCTCGGCTACGTCGACCAGTACATGCTGTTCCCAGCGTGGGCCTGGTGGCGGCTGCGGCGCGAGGGCGCGGGCGCGCTGGTGGTGCTGACCGACCATTCGCTCGGCATGTGGATGTGGCTGCTGCACCGGCGCCCGCATGTGATCCACTGTCACGACTTCATCGCGCAGCGCACCGCCGCAGGCGAGTTTCCCGGGCGCCAGCTGTCGGCCAGCGGGCGGCTCTACCAGGCGCTGATCCTGCGCGGCATCGGGCTGGGGCGGAACTTTGTCGCGGTGTCGGAGAAGACCGCGCACGACCTGCTGCGCCTGCATCCGGGCCCGACGCCGCGCGTGCGGGTGGTGCACAACGGCCTCAACTACCCGTTCCGCCCGCTCGCGCCGGATGTCGCCAAGCGCCGGCTGCGCGCCGCCGGCATCGACAAAATCGAGCCCGGCATGCTGGTCCATATCGGCGGCAACCAGTGGTACAAGAACCGCGAAGGCGTGCTGGCGCTGTACCTGGCCTATTGCGAGGCCAGCCATGCGGGCGGCGGCACCGGTGCCGCCGCGGCGCCGCGCCCGCTGTGGATGATCGGCCCCGAGCCGACCCCCGCCATGCGCGAGCTGGCCGCCAGCGCGGAGCGGCTGGGCGGCAAGGTGCGCTTCCTGGAGGGCATGTCCACCGCGGCCGTGCACGCCGCCTATGCGCTTGCCGCGGTGCTGCTGTTCCCGAGCCTGGAAGAGGGCTTCGGCTGGCCCGTGATCGAGGCCATGGCGTGCGGCATCCCGGTGCTGACCACGGCGCGGGCGCCGATGCAGGAGATCGGCGGCGGGCTGGCGCTGCTGATGGAGCCGATGGAACCGGACCAGGCGCAGGCCTGGGCCCGGTGCAACGTGGGCGTGCTGCTGGAGTTGCTGTCGTGGCCGCAGGCGCGGCTCGACCAGCTCTGCGCCGACTCGCTGGCGTGGGTGCGGCATTTCTCCGCGGAACGCGCGCTGGACCAGTACGAGGCCATCTACCTGGCCGCGCTGGCCCCGGCCTCGGCCACTGCGACGGCGGAGGCCGAGGCCAGCTGAGACCCGTCGGGATCAGGAAAGACCGGAGGGGGGGGCAGGCCCGCACAACGCAATCGTTGCGCGGGCGCCGGCTCAATGCAGGGTGTAGGCGACGGTCTGGATCACGCCCGCGCCTTCGCGCACCGCGCACAGCACGCGGCTGTGCACCGGCTTCAGGTTGAACGGCGGCGCGGTCAAGACCACGCCGCTCGGCACCATGCGCGCCAGCCGCGTCGAGGCCCCCAGCCGCTTCTTGGCGTTGGGCGGAAAGTCCGGCGCCAGCGGCAGGTGTTCGGTCAGCACCAGCACCTGGTAGCGGTGCAGCTTGGCCAGCACGCGCGCGATCCTGTCGTTGTCCAGGTGCTGCAGCACCTGACGCAGGAACACCACGTCGCCGGCGGGCAGCTCGTCGCCGGCAATGTCGAGGCAGCGGAAATCCACGTCGAGATGGGCGTAGCGCGCACGGTTGGACGCGATCAGCGGCGCCACCACGTCGCAGGCCACATAGCGCCCGCAGGCCGGGCGGATGTGGCTGCCGATATGGAAGTCGCCGCAGCCCAGGTCGACCACGTCGGGCTTGCGCGGCAGCTCGCGCAGCAGCGCGGTGACCGCCTCGGCATAGGGCTCGACGATGCGCGGATCGTGCGAGCCGGTGCCGCTGAAGAAGCCCGGCTCGTCGGCCTCGCCCCACAGGCTGCTGTGGTAGACGTCCGAGAACACTTCGCCCGGCGGCTTGGCGCCGTAGCTTGCGTCATGCTGCTGCTCGCGGCGCACGTGGTAGTAGTTGCGCAGCCAGGCGGGCACCAGGGGTTTGATGGTTTGCATCAGGCGTTGCACCAGCGCGGGGTGCGTGGTCGCGGTCTCAGGACTCATGGCGGGTTCCCCCTTGGGCGTTGCGTTAGCCGCGGCGGCGCTCAGGCCACCGCGGAGGCGTCTTGCGCGGCAGGCGGCGATACCAGTGCCTGCAGTGCGGATTCCAGTTGCGCCAGCACCGCGTCGCGGCCGAGATGGGCTTCGGCCCAGGCGCGGCCCGCGGCGGCATGCATGGCGCGCCGCTGCGGCTGGCAGGCGAGGGTGGCAATGGCGTGCGCCAGCGCGCTGGCGTCGCCGGGCGGTACCAGCACGCCCACGCGCGCCACCAGGCGGCCCAGCTCGGTATCGGGCTGCGCGGTGGCAATGACCGCGCGCCGGCTCGCCAGCATGCCGGTGAGCTTGGACGGCATCACCAGGTCGGCGGCATCGGCGCGCTGCGGCAGCAGGTGCATGTCCGCGGCCGCCATCATGGCGTGGAACTGCGCCTGCGGCTGCAGCGGCAGGAAATGCACGCGCGCCAGGCCGGCGCAGCGTGCCTGCAGCGCGGCGCGGCCGCTGCCGTCGCCGCACAGCACCATGTGGATGCGCGGGTGGCCCTGCAGCGCCTGCGCGGCATCGGCCAGCACTTCCAGGCCCTGCTTGTTGCCCATGTTGCCGGCGTACAGCGCGACCACTGCATCGGCGGGTATGCCCAGGCCGTGCCGGAACGCCGGCGCCGCGTCGGCCGGGGCCTCGTGCAGGTCGGCCCAGTTGGGCAGCAGCTGCAGGCGCGCGGGGCTGACGCCCTTGGCGCGCAGCGCGTCCGCCATCGCCTGCGAGATGGTGGAGACGCGGTGGTAGCGCGTGGTCAGCGCGCGCTCCATGCGCGTGGCCAGGCGGCGCAGCAGCGGATGGCGCAACACGCCCAGCGCGAATGCCGCATCGACCTCGAGATCCTGCACATGCAGCCAGGTGCGGGCGCGCGTGCAGCTGCCTAGCAGCAGCGCCGCCGGGCTGCACATCAGCGTGGGCTCGACCGCGAAGATCACGTCAGGGCGCCAGCGCAGCTGCGCCGCCATGCACGGCACGCTGCTCAGCGCAAAGCTCATCAGGTGCAGGATGCGCAGCAGTCCGGAGGGTTTACGCGGCACCCACAGCGGCGCGCGGTAGACCGTTACGCCGCCGTGCCCCTCGCTCGCATGGCGCGCATAGCGCCACGCGCTGTAGCCGTCGCTGACGCGCCACGCGGGGTAGTACGGCGGGGCGCAGACCACGCGCACCTCGTGCCCGCGCGCGGCCAGCCATTGCGCCTGCTCGCCGGTGTACTTGCCGATGCCGGTCAGTTCGGGCGCGTAGTTCTGGCAGTAGATCAGGATCTTCATGGCCGCTCCGCGCGCGCTTGGGTCAGGCCAGCGCGGCCGCGATGCCGCCGGGCAAGGTGCCGGCGCGGCAGGCCTCTTCGTAGACGCCGCGCAGGCCGTCGCGCAGCGCAATGCGCGGGCGCCAGCCGGTGCGCATGATGGCGCTGCTGTCGAGCCGCTTGCGCGGCGTGCCGTCGGGCTTGTCGGTTTCGAAAGCAATGGCGCCGCGATAGCCGGTGACCTGCGCCACCAGTGCCGCCAGCGCGCCGATCGAGACCTCGTCGTCGCTGCCGACGTTGAGGAAGCCCGCGGGCGCGGCCTCGCGGTAGGCCGGCGCGGACAGTGCCATCACATGCAGGCAGGCACGCGCCAGGTCGTCCGCGTGCAGGAATTCGCGCAAGGGCTTGCCGGTGCCCCACACCGACACGCGCGCGCTGCCGGCCAGGCGGGCGTCGTGGAAGCGGCGCACCAGTCCCGGGATCACATGGCTGTTGTCGGGGTGGTAGTTGTCGCCGGGTCCATAGAGGTTGGTCGGCATCACGCAGCGGTAATCGGTGCCGTACTGGCGGTTGTAGCTGTCGCACAGCATGATGCCGGCGATCTTGGCGATGGCGTAGGGCGCGTTGGTCGGCTCCAGCGCGCCGGTCAGCAGCGCGGCTTCACGGATCGGCTGCGGCGCCAGGCGCGGGTAGATGCAGCTCGATCCCAGAAACAGCAGCCGCTGCACGCCGGCCTGCCAGGCGGCATGGATCACGTTGGTGGCGATGGCGAGGTTCTGGTGGATGAACTCGGCCGGGTAGGTATGGTTGGCATGGATGCCGCCCACCCGCGCGGCGGCCAGGTAGACCGCGTCGATGCGCTGGCTGGTGAAGAACGCCTGCACCTGCCGCTGGTCGCACAGGTCCAGCTCGGCGTGCGTGCGCGTGACGATGTCGGCGTCGCCCTGCACGCGCAACGCACGCTCGATGGCCGAGCCGACCATGCCGCGATGGCCGGCGACGAAGATGCGCGGGCGCGTTGCCAGGGCCTGTTTCATGGGATCCTCGCGGTGGCCGAGCCAGCGGCTACTCAAGATGGTTGAAGGCCTGGAAGCCGGCCAGCCTGACCAGCGCGTCGCGGCGCGCCGCGGCGTAGTCGGCTTCGATCATTTCCCGGACCAGTTCGGTAAAGCTGATGCGCGGGCTCCAGCCCAGGCGCTCGCGCGCGCGGCTGGCGTCGCCGAGCAGCGTTTCGACCTCGGTCGGGCGGAAGTAGCGCGGATCGACCCGCACCACGATCTCGCCCGGCTTGCACGCAGGCGCGATGCCGCCGCGCGCGGGGGGATCGACATGCTCGACGATGCCGACCTCGTCGACGCCGCTGCCATGGAAGGTGATGGTGATGCCGAGCTCGCGCGCCGCGCGCTGCACGAACTCGCGCACGCTGTGCTGCTCGCCGCTGGCGATGACGAAGTCCTCGGCCGCCGGCTGCTGCAGCATCAGCCACTGCATCTCGACGTAGTCGCGCGCATGGCCCCAGTCGCGCAGCGCCGACAGGTTGCCCAGGTACAGCGTTTCCTGCAGGCCCAGCGCGATGCGCGCGATCGCGCGCGTGATCTTGCGCGTGACGAAGGTCTCGCCGCGCACCGGGCTTTCATGGTTGAACAGGATGCCGTTGCAGGCATACATGCCATAGGCCTCGCGGTAGTTCACCGTGATCCAGTAGGCATAGAGCTTGGCGGCGGCATACGGGCTGCGCGGATAGAACGGCGTGGTTTCCTTCTGCGGGATCTCCTGCACCAGCCCGTAGAGTTCGGAGGTGGAGGCCTGGTAGAAGCGCGTGAGCTTTTCCATGCCGAGGATGCGGATCGCCTCGAGCAGGCGCAGCGTGCCGATGGCGTCGGTGTTGGCGGTGTATTCGGGCTCTTCGAACGAGACCTGCACATGGCTCTGCGCGGCGAGGTTGTAGATCTCGTCCGGCTGCGATTGCTGCACCACGCGCACCAGGCTGGCGGTGTCGGTCATGTCGCCGTGGTGCAGGATCAGCCGGCGCTCCTGCGCCTGCGGGTCCTGGTACAGGTGGTCGATGCGCTCGGTGTTGAACAGCGAGCTGCGCCGCTTGATGCCGTGGACTTCATAGCCCTTGCCCAGCAACAGTTCGCACAGGTATGAGCCGTCCTGCCCGGTGATGCCGGTGATCAGCGCGCGCCGGACGCCGTTGCGCCCGCGTGGCGCGGCCCGTTCCGGGCCGGTGGCGGTGATGTGACCGAGTGTGTCCAGCTCGTTTGCGCCCATGGCTCTGATCCGTTAGCAAGTGGGGCGACTGTAGCGCCGCGCTGCGGCGCCGCACCGTCTGCTACCCCACACAACGGCGGCCTGCCGTGTGGGCCCACTGCCACGGATCAGGTGCGCGGCATCGGTGTCGTGACCTCGCTGCCAGCGCGTTCCGCGGCATCGTCATGGCCGGGCGCAAGCCGCAAGTGCTGCCACAACAGGCGCGTGGTGGCCCAGAACGGTGCCACGCCGCGCCAGCCGCTGCGATGCAGGTGCTGGCCCAGGTTGTGCGGCAGCGCCAGCATCAGGAACAGCGCGGCCTTGTCGTGGCGGTGCTGGCTGCGGCCGTAGCGATGCAGCATGGTGACCATGCGCGCGGCATCGGCGGTCGGGCTGCCGGCGCATGGCGGCGGCCGCTGGCCCTCCAGCTGGTTGATCGCGCTCGGAATCAGCTCGATGCGGCAGCCGCAGCCATAGACCGCGCGTCCGGTCAGGTCGGCGACGTCGTAGTCGGCATCGAGGCACTCGTCGAACGGCAGCCGCTCCAGCAGCGCGCGCGGGAACACCGTGCTGGACAGCACCACCGCGCACAGCGGCCGCGCCCGCGCGGCACGGCGCGGCGGCTGGCGCAACGGCTGCCCGAGGAAATCCTCGCGCTGCGGACGCAGGCATTGGCCCGCGCACATCGCCGTGCCGGTCAGCACCAGCGCGTCGGCGTTGCCGCCCGCGGCGACCCGGTAGATGAAGTCGTCGGCGAGGCGCTCGCCCATCTGCTGCAAAAAGGTCGGCCCCAGCGTGGCGTGGTCGTCGAGAAACAGCACATGCGTGCCAGTGGCCGCGCGCAGCAGGCGGTTGCGGCTGGCGGCGGCACCGCGCCGGGGACCGTCCAGGCAGGGGATGTCGGGGTAGGCATCGCGCATCAGCGCGCGCGTGGCGTCGTGGCTGCTGTCGTCGCAGACGATCAGCTGGTGCGGCGGCATGGTCGAGGCCGCGATCGACTGCAAGGTCCGGCGCAGGCCGTCCGGATGGTCGCGCGTGCTGACGCACACGGAAAAGCTGGGCAAGAACGTGCTGGCTTGCATGATGACCCCTCCCGTCCGGCAAGCGCCGGGTTGGCGCCGGCCCGTCTGTGCGGGCGCGGCGCGCGGCAAACCTTCAGGCCGGCATTCAGACCGCCGGCCTGACCGCCTGGCACGGCGGTTCGTTGCGCCTTGGCGCCACTCCGGCGCCATTGGTTTCGCGCGTGATGCGTTCGTCGCCGCTGACCCATTCCAGCGTGGCGCCGCGCTGCAGGGCGGCGTAGACCGCTTCGCCCTTGTTGCGCACCTTGAGCCGCTGGTAAAGCGTGCAGGCGTGGCTCTTCACCGTCGCCACCGAGATGTTGAGCATGCGGCTGACGGTCTTGATCGGATAGCCTCGCGCCAGCAGCACCAGCACCTCGTACTGGCGCGGCGTGATCTTCAGCATCTCAGCCTCGTCGTAGCCGGGTTCTTCCTCGGTCAGCGGCATGGCAGCGGGTGTGGGCGACACCGCCGCCGGGGCCGGTGCGGACAGCGGCTGGCCAGGCCGCAGCTCGGTCAGGTCGCGCAGCGCCACGGCGGTACGCAGGGCGGCGCGCGGGGTGCTGGCGCAGGACGCCAGCGCCAGCTGCTCCCCCGGCGGTTGGGCCGGATGCGCGGCGCTGAGCGGCAGCGGCGCAGCCGAGGCGAGTGACTGCGTGGCGGGCATCGCCGAGCGCGATGCCGAGGGCAGGGTGCCGGTCTCGGCAGTGAAGAGCAGCCCCTGTACGCCCGACACGGCCATGCGGATGGCGGCCTCGATCACCGCCAGCGAGGCGGACTTGGGCAGGCAGCCGCAGATGCCGCGCGCGCTGTCCGCGGTGGGCACATGCAAGGGCAGGGTGTCGGCCAGGATCAGGATGCGTTGCGGCGCGAGCGTCTGCCGGGCCTGGTCCAGCAGCACCCAGCCGGGCGCGGGGTCGGCGGGCATGCCGAACACGAGCAGGTCCGCGTTTTGATGCCGGGCGTCCAGCCTGGCCATATCCGCCGGTGCAATGGCCGCCACCTGCGCGGATTCCTGGATGTTCTCGAGCATCTGCAACAGCCCGAGCCGGAGCAGCGGGTGCTCCTCGATCAGCAACGCATTCATGGACTTCACTCCCCGTTTTTACCTGGGAGGCGGACTGCGGGGCACTTTGCGTATGGAAGACGTGACAGGACCGCCGTCACCGCCATGGCTGGTGACTGGTGGCTGGCTCTGTGGCTGACCCCCATGCTTCCATGCCGGGCGGTTCCGTTGTTGTGGCTGGAACTTGCCCATGGCTGGAAGGATGACCCCGAACCCGACCCCGGGTGCTTGTTACTCCTAAATCAGTTGGAATTCATCTTATGGGCTGGGGGGTGGGAATGCAAGCAAGGGGGTCCGGGGTGGAATGAGGGAGGGAATGAAAGGACCTTCATAATCCTTTCAAATAGATCGCATTTAGCCCTAGCAGGTTCCGGAAACGCCGCGCTGGCGCCGTTCCCGGTGGTTTCATCGATGTGACATTCAGAATTAAATTGGTTGCAAATCTGAAACAGATTCTATTATCTTTTGCCGGATATGACGATTTTATAACCCTAATGAGGGGTGTCCGGAATACGCCATCAATGGTGCTGCTCCAATTATGAAACGCGCCCCGGAAATGTTGGTTGTGAAATCAATCCGGCAGATTTGCCGGCACGTCGCGCACATGGTCTAGTGCTTCTGGATGAGGCGTGGCTACCACCATGGATGAACGCTGCGGCGCCGGCGCCACCGGCCACGACGGCCTTGCCACCACCCATCGGTGGGGAGCAAGGCCGCAAGGCGGGATGATGGCGCCGGCCGCCCGGCTCAGCGTACCCAGCGGCCCGGGCGCATGACCCAGCCGTGCGGGCCGCGTACCCAACGCTCGGGCACATAGCGGTAGCCCACGCGCTGCGGCTGCCAGTAGCCGCCGCGCCAGGCGTAGCGTCCGCCGCGGGCTTCCCAGTGGCCCGGCACCCAGACCTGGCCGCGGCGCGCGGCCGGGTGCGGCTCGTAGCGCGGCGGCGGCGGCGGGTGGCCGTAGCCGCGGGCGACCGGTGCCTGGTGGGCTTCGGCGGGGGCGGTCAGACCGAAGGCGCCGCCCGTGGCGAGGACGGCTGCAGCAAGCAGGAGTTGGCGTTTCATGGGAGGGCTCCTTGGGGCGGTGGCGGAATCAATAGTGGTGATGGTGGTGGTGGCGCGGCGGCGGGCCGCCGCGCGGAGGCACCACGATGCAGGCGGAAAGCAGTGCGGCAGTGGTAGACAGCAGCACCACCAGAGAGAGGGCTCGTTTCATCTGGGCTCCTGGCGGGATCGCGTTGGACAGGGCTTCAATGTAGCGGCCGGCTGCCGCGCCGCGCGCTTGCACTTGTAAGCCTGTCTCACATGGGATGACGGCACGGGCGAGCCGCCGCGGCGCCCGCATGCCCCGCCGGACGTCCTTGCCAGGCAAGGCCTTGCGGGCAACACGGCGGGCCCGGCGAACGGCCCGCGGGCACCACGGCGCAGGTAATGTGACGTTACATGGGAAATAAATCTCGCAAGGCGGGCGGGCCGCGCGTGGCCGCTACGGTGTCCGGGCCGGCCCGGCGGGTACGCAGAAACGGGTACGCAGGGGCAGCGCGGGGCGTCGGCATGAGGCGCCGCCAGGACGCAATGGGCTATACCAGTGAGAAGTGGCCACGTATGCGGGAAGGAGGCGCCATGCCGGTCATGCTTATCGTGCTTGCCCTGCAATGGTTGCAGGGCCTGTCGCCGCCCGCCGCGGCATTGTTCGCACTGCCGCAGGAGCCGGCGCCGGCGGATGCCACGGCCGTGGTCGAGGCCGCGCCGGCCCGCTGACGCGGAAGCTTGCGCCGGCTGACGACCAGACTGGTATCAGCCGCGCGCCGTCAGCGTGGCCGGGCTGGTTTCATCCCGCCTGTCGCGCGCAGCCGGCGGGCGCCGGCAACGCAAAGGACGCGCCGTAGCGCGCCGGGTCCAGCCGCATGGTCAGCACGCCGACCACCGCCGCGCACGCCAGGTGGTACCACCAGCCCGCGGCGAAGCTGCCGGTGCGCGCCTGCAGCATGGCGGTGATCCATGGCGCCAGCGATGCCAGCAGGAAGCCACCGCCCTGCATCACCGCGCTCAGCGCACCGGCGCTGTCGGCGTCGGGCAGGTGGTCCAGCGCCACCACCAGGTACAGCGCAAAGCAGCCGCCGAGGCCGGCGCCGCCGATCACGGCCCAGGCGTGCGGCGCGGCGTCCGGCCACAGCGCCAGCCCGGCGAAGCCGGCGACCTGCATCGCCAGCGCCAGCGCCATCCAGGCGCGCCGGTCCAGGCTGCGCGCCGCCAGTGCCGGCAGCAGCAGCGCCGCGGCGGCCTGCGCCACGGCCATCAGCGCCACCAGCGAGCCGCTGGCCGGCGCGCTCCAGCCGTGGCTCTGGTAGAACGGCGCCAGCCACGCCACCAGCGAGGCATAGCCGCCGTTCATCACGCCGAAGCTGATCATCAGCAGCCAGGTGCGTGGGCGCCCCAGCAGCGCGCGGGTCTTGCCGGTGGCGATGGCCGGCGGGCCAGCCGGCGCGGCCGCGGCCAATGCCAGCTGGCGGGCCGGGCCGCGCGGCAGCGCCACCCACGCCAGTGCCAGCGCCGCCAGCGCGGGCACGGCCCACAGCGCCAGCGCCTCGCGCCAGCTGCCGGCCAGCTCGGTCACATAGGGCGACAGCTGCGCGCCCAGCGCGCCGCCGCCCATCAGCGCGGCCGAATACAGTCCCATCACCGGCGCCACGCGCGCCGGGAATTCCTGCTTGACCAGCCCCGGGCACGCCGCCTGCACCACCGCCACGCCCAGCCCGCACAGCGCCGCCGAGGCGAGCAGCCAGGTCCCGCCGGCCACGCCCAGCCGCAGCGCGCAGCCGGCGCCAAGCAGGGCCAGCGCGCCCAGTACCGCGGTGCGTGCGCCCAGCCGCGCGCGGATGGCCGGGCCGAAGAATGCGCCCACTCCCATCAGCAGCATTGGCAGCAGCGTCAGCCACGCCATGCCCTGGTAGCTCAGGCCGGTGCCGCCGCGGATGGCGGGCGCCAGCGGCCCGACCGCGGTCAGGAACGGCCGCAGGTTCAGGCCGATGCCGGCCACGGCCGCCAGCACCAGCCAGCGTGGCGGCTGGGGCCGCACCGGGCGCGCGCCTTCAGCCACGGCGCGGGCGCATGCCGTAGAGCTGCGCGGCGGAGAGGTCGACCGGCACCCGCGTCAGCGGCAGCGGTGGCGGGTCGAGCGGCAGGCGCAGCGCCTGGTAGGCGGCCTCGCTCGACATGCCGTAGGGCGCGGCATCGTGGTTGTCGAAGGCGTAGTAGACCGCCTGCACCCCGGCCATGGTCATCGCCGCCAGGCACATCGGGCACGGATGGCCGCTGGCATAGACCACGCTTCCGCGCAGATCGGGCCGGCCCAGCTTGCGCGCGGCGGCGCGCACCGCCTCCATCTCGGCATGGGTGGTGGGGTCGTGGCTGTGGACGATATCGTTGACGCCGGTGGCGACGGTTTCGCCGTCGAGCACCAGCACGGCGCCGAACGGCCGCGCGCCGCGGTCACGGTTGGCCACCGCGAGGCGCACCGCCTCGCGCATGAATTCCTGGTGAGTGGTCATGGTTGGCAGAAAAGTGGGTACATGCTCGCGTGCAACGCGGCATGGTGCGTGGAGTCGGGGCGATGGCGCCCGGACCGCAGGCCGGGGCATCGTGCCGAAACTCTACGCCGGCGCTTGGTAATTGGGAAATTAAATGATGAAATCGCCGGCAGTGGAAAAACCAATGGATACGCCGCCATGCAGGACCCCCGTCTCGACCCCGTGCTGCTGCAGAGCTTTGTCGCCGTCGCCGAGAGCGGCAGCTTTACCCGTGCCGCGCAACGCGTGCACCTGACCCAGTCGACCGTCAGCCAGCAGGTGCGCCGGCTGGAGGAGCAACTGGGCTGCGTGCTGCTGGACCGCGGCGGGCGCTATGTCACCACCACGCCCGAAGGCGAGCGCCTGCTGGGGTATGCGCGCCGGCTGCAGCAGTTGATGGCGGAGGCGGTCGGGCAACTGCGCCAGAGTGCCGGCCAGGGCGAGATCCGGCTGGGTGTGCCCGAGGACTTTGCCGCGCGGCCGCTGACACCGGTGCTGGCCGGGTTTGCCGATGACTGGCCGGGCATGCGGCTGGAGGTGACCAGCGGCATGAGCCACGAACTGTGGCAGCGCTTCCAGGACCGCGAGCTGGACCTGGTGCTGGTCAAGCAGCGCACCGGCCAGGCGCAGGGGCTGGCCAGCTGGCCCGAGCCGCTGTGCTGGATCGACAGCCGCAGCCGTCCGGCGGTGGCACGCGACCCGGTGCCGCTGGTGGCGTTCCCGGTGGGCGGCCTGTACCGCGGCGAGATGACGCACGCACTCGACGCCGGCGGCCGGCGCTGGCGCGTGGCCTTTGTCAGCGCCAGCCTGGCCAGCATCCTGGCGGCGGTGGCCGATGGCCTGGGTGTGACGCTGCTGCCGCGGCGGCTGGCCACGGCGCATCACACCGTGCTGGAGCAGGGCTGGCCAGCCGCGGTGCCGGATGTCGAACTGAGCCTGCACGCGCAGCCGGACCTGCCGGCCGCAGCACGCGACATGGCGGCGCGGCTGGCCGCGTTGTGCGAGACCGTGATGGCGGCGGGCGCACCGCCCGGGCTTCAGCCGAAGAATTCGTTGTAGTAGCGGGTGCAGGTGCCGGCCGGGCGGAAGGTGTAGGGCAGCTCGGCCATCGCGGCGGCTTCGAGCGAACCGAACGGAATGTCGGGGGCGGCGAGCGGGGAAACGTCCGCCGTGGCGTCGGCTGGGGAATGCGCCGTGGCGGCGCGGGCGGGGGAGGGCGTAGTCATGTCAGGGCTCATGCGATCGGGCCGGGGCGGGCACGGCGGCCTGTCCGGCAATGTCGGTCCGGCGTTGTCAGCGCCAGCAGCCATCGTAATGCTGCACTGCGGCGGAGTCAGCCACCACAGGCTCAACACACTGTTGCATGAGCGCGCCCAATGGCGCCGGATCGCGCCGGCTCGCCCTGGAAGTGGCCTGCGGGCCGCCGCCGCGGGCAGCGCCAGGGTCTATATTTGGCGGAGGGACCGCCTGCGCTGGCCGTCCCCCTCCTCCCCGGAAACCGCCATGTCCCTGCCCCCGTGCTTTGCCGACCGCCGCGAGGCGGGCCAATATCTCGGCCGTCACCTGGCCGGACTGGGCTTTGGCGCCGCGCAGCTGGGCCAGCCGCCGCTGGTGCTGGCGTTGCCGCGCGGCGGCGTGCCGGTGGCATTCGAGGTGGCGCGCGCGCTGGACGGGCAGCTGGACGTGCTGCTGGTGCGCAAGATCGGCGCGCTGGGCTACCCGGAGCTGGCGCTGGGCGCGGTGGTGGAGGGCGATGCCGGCGGCGGCGGACCGCACACGGTGGTCAATGACGATCCCTGGGCACGGCGCGCTGTCGACAGCGGCAGCTTCGATGCCGAGCGCGGGCGCCAGCTCGACGAGATCGCCCGGCGTCAGCAGCGCTACCGCGGCGGCAAGCCGGTGCCGGCCCGTGCCGGACGCGTGGTGATCGTGGTCGATGATGGCGTGGCCACCGGCGCCACCATGCGCGCGGCGCTCGAAGGGGTGCGCATGGCCGGCGCGGCGCGCGTGATCGCGGCCACCCCGGTGGGCTCGCAGGACGGGCTGGCCAGCCTGGCCGCGGCCGCCGACGAGGTGATCTGCCTGAACACGCCGCCCAGCTTCGGCGCAGTGGGGGCGTTCTACCTCGATTTCAGCCAGACCAGCGACGAAGAGGCGCTGGCGCTGCTGCGCACCCCGCCCGCGGCCTGAGCGGCTGCGCCGCCTTCAGTCCTGGCGGGCGCGTTCGCGTGCCAGGCGCGCCTTCAGGTGCGGCACCAGCCCGCCGGCGGCCAGGATCGCGCGCAGGAACGCCGGAATCGGCTCGCACGCCGCCACGCTGCCGTCGTCCAGCCGCAACTGCGCGGTATCCAGGTCCAGCACCGCGTGCGCGCCGTCGACCAGCCGGCTGGTGTCGGCGCAGACCAGCACCGGCAGGCCCAGGTTGATGGCATTGCGATAGAACAGCCCGCCGAACGATTGCGCCACCACCGCGCCCACGCCCAGTTCGCGCAGCGCCTGCGGCGCCTGCTCGCGCGAGGAGCCGATGCCGAAGTTGGCGCCGGCCACCAGCACGTCGCCGGGACGCACGCTGCCGGGAAACTCGGGGCGCACCGAGGCCAGGCAATGCCGGGCCAGCACCGGCAGCGGCGCTTTCATCAGCACGGCGGGGGCCATGGCATCGGTGTCGATGTTGTCGCCGAAGCGCCAGAGGCGGCCGGCAGGGGCGGGGGCGAGGACTGAGGTCATGCGGGAAGTCTGTCCCGCCGGCGGCGGGCACGAGGTGGGGGCCGCGCGTTACTCCAGCAGCGTGCGCGGATCGGTGATGCGGCCGGTGACGGCGCTGGCGGCCACCGTCATCGGCGAGCCGAGCCACACCGCGCTGCCGGCGTCGCCCATGCGGCCCGGGAAATTGCGCGCGGTCGAGGCAATCGCGCGGCTGCCCGCCGGGAAGCGCGCCGCGCCATAGCCCGCGCACGCGCCGCAGGCATTGGGCAGCAGCATCGCGCCGGCATCGGCGAGGATGCCGAGCGTGCCTTCCTGCTCGGCCTGCAGCTGGTCGCGGCGCGAGGCCGGCGCCACCTGCAGCGTTACGCCGGCGGCGACGCGGCGCCCGCGCAGCACGCGCGCGGCCATGCGCAGGTCTTCCAGCTTGGCGCCGGTGCAGGCGCCCAGGTAGGCGATCTGCACCGGCTCGCCGGCGGCCTGGTCGACCGGCGCGCTGTTGGCGGGCGAGTGCGGCGCGGCCACCTGCGGCGCCAGCGCGGCGGCGTCGAAGCGGTGCGTGGCCAGCACCGGCGCGCCGGCATCGCTGCGCCAGTGGTCCAGGTCGATGGCGGCCAGCGTCTGCGCCGGCACGCCGGCCTGTGCCAGCCAGTCCAGCGTGACCGCATCGGGCGCGACCAGCCCGGTCTGCGCGCCGAGCTCCGTGCTCATGTTGGTGAGCGTCATGCGCTCCTGCATCGGCAGCGCGGTGACGGCGCTGCCGGTGTATTCGAGCGCCTGGTAGCGCCCGCCGCCCATGCCCAGCGTGGCGCACAGGAACAGCATCATGTCCTTGGCGCACACCCCGGGCGCGAGCTGCCCGTCCCATTGCAGCCGGATGGTGTCGGGCACCCGCAGCCAGATCTCGCCGGTGGCGAGCACGCCGGCCATCTCGGTCGCGCCCACGCCGAACATGTACGCGCCAAAGGCGCCCCCCGTGGGGCTGTGGCTGTCGCCGCCGACGATCAGGCGGCCCGGCAGCACATGGCCGCGCTCGGGCAGCACCACGTGGCAGATGCCTTCGGCGTCGATGAAGTGCGCGCCCGCCTGGCGCGTCCAGTCGCGCGTGAAGCGCAGGATCGACTCGGCCTGGGCGTCGCCGCCGGGCACGAAATGGTCGGTCACCACCACATAGCGCGACGGGTCCCAGACCCCGGTGCCCAGCTCCTGCAGCAGCGGCGCCACGCGGCGCGGGCCGCTGGAGTCGTGCGACATCGCCAGATCGACCTGGCAGATCACCACGGTGCCGGGCTCGGCATGGGCCAGCCCGGCGGCGCGTGCCACCAGCTTCTGCGCGAGCGTGGCGGGCAGGGGACTCATTCCGACGACGCTCCCGAATACTTGACGACGCCGGCCCAGCGCTTGACGTCCTGCTTCACGAACGCGGCGAAGGCGTCGGGCGCGGTGCCCATCGGCTGCGCGCCGTCGTTCTCCAGGCGCTTGCGCACGGCGGGAGACTCCAGCCCCTTGCGCGCGGCCTGGTACAGCGCCTGGGTGGTCTCGTGCGGCATGCCGGCCGGGCCGAACAGCCCGAACCACGCGCTCGATTCGAAGCCCTTGACGGTATTGCCGATCGGCGCCGCGCCCGGGAACTGCGGCAGCGGCGCGGGGCTGGTCACGCCCAGCACCTTGAGCTTGCCCGCGCGCACGTGCGGCAGCACGTTGATGGTGCTGGCGAACATCAGGTCGCACTGGCCTGCGAGCACGTCGGTCAGCGCCGGCGCGGTGCCCTTGTACGGAATGTTGACGATGTAGGTGCCGGTCATCATCTTGAACATGTCGCCGGCCATGTGCAGCGACGAGCCGACCGAGCCGATGGCGAAGTTCAGCTTGCCCGGCTCCGCGCGCGCCAGGCGGATCAGCTCGGGCACGTTGTTGGCCGCCAGCCGCGGCGTGGCCACCAGCACGCTGGGCACGGTGGCGACCAGCGTGATCGGCGTGAAGTCCTGCACCGGGTCGAACGGCAGCTTCTTGTACAGCGTGGCGTTGATGGTATGGCTGGTGAAGCTCATCAGCAGCGTGCTGCCGTCCGGCGCGCTCTTGGCGACCAGGTCCGCGGCGATATTGCCGCCGGCGCCGGGACGGTTCTCGACCACCACCGGCTGGCCCAGCTCCTGCGACATCTCCTGGGCGATGGTGCGCGCCAGCGTGTCGGTGGTGCCGCCGGCCGGCGCGCCCACCAGGATCCGGATCGGCTTGCCGCCGGCAAGCTGCCCCTGGGGCTGGCCCTGGGCCTGCGCGGCCGCCGACAGCGGCAGGGCCAGCGCACAGGCGGCCAGCGTGCCGAGCGTGGCAAGGCGCCGCATCGTGGCGCGGCGCGGAATCGAAGGCAGACGGGTCAGGCTGGACGGACGGAATTCAGGCATGGCGGCGGTCCTCGCTCGATGTGATCAGGGATGCGCAGTATGGCGTGGAACCGGGTCCGGCGCACCCCCGGCAACGCAAGCCCGGGGCAATTCCCGCGGCGTCAGTCGCGCGTCACTCGCGAGTCAATCGCGCAAGCCCGGGCGGGTCTCGCTCTCGACCCAGACGTTGGCGCTGTCGACGCCGGCCGGCGACAGTTCCATCCGGTATTCGTAGCGGTCCGGGCGGTACTGGCCCAGCAGCAGTTGCACCGGGCGCCCGGCCTGGTCCTTGACCACGCGCCGCACCGCCAGCAGCGCGCCGCCGACCGGCACATCCAGCAGCGGCGCCACCACCACGTCGGCCAGCCGGGCCGACAGCACCTGGCTGGCGCGGCCGAGCTTGACCCCGCCCGCTTCCAGCAGGCGCAGCACCGGCGTCTCTTCCAGCGCCTGGCGCGTGATCGGGCGGCCCAGCGCCGCCGGCAGGTAGACCGTGATGTGCGACAGCGGACGGTTGCGGTAGTGGCGCACGCGCACGATCTTCACCACCGGGTCGCCCGGCTCGATCTGCAGCGAGTCGGCGACATCGGGCGTGGCATGGACTTCATCGATCGAGATCACCTTGACCGAGGTCTTCTGGCCCATGTCGATGATGTTGTCGAGCAGGCTGGTGCCGCGTTCCTCGCCGGCGGTTGCCGCCGGGCGCACCGGATGCGGGTTGACGAAGGTGCCGAGCCCGCGGTGGCGGCGCACCAGCCCCTCCTGCACCAGCCGGTCGAACACGCGCCGCATGGTCACGCGCGACGCGTGGAACTGCTTGGCGAGGTCAATCTCACCGGGCAAGGGACCCTGGCCGAAGCGGCCTTCGACGATCTGCTGGCGCAGCACCACGTAAATCTGGTGATACAGGGGAACGACGGCTTCACTCATGGTTTCCCTTGTGGAGAGATGACAAGTCTGTAATGCCTCTAATGTACTTTAAATCAGACATAGGGCCTAGCGAGGATAAACGCTGAGGGGTTTTCGCGACAAGGGCCTGGTGCGGGTGAGACGGTGCGCCGCGCTGCATCAAGGCGCGGTGACGCATTGTGCCGGATCCTCTCCGTTGCGACGCCGGCGCGCCGGCTGGCGCGCGATGCGGCGGCCGTGGCCAGGGCACACGCTTGCCCATGCCGCCAGCGGCGCCGTCAAGCCGGCAATGTGGGCCGGCCCACATGGGCGGCGGCGGCGCCACCCCCGGCCCCATGTTTCACCGCCGATACGCGCCCGGAACATCAGGGCAAATCCCGAGCAGGCGCCGCAAGCCATTGAAAACCAAGGCTTTTCAAGCTGGCCCCGAGAGACCCCAAAAACCCGATGGGGCGCCTCTGTCACAGCAATGTGACATGTCCCCGGCGGCACATCAGCGCGGGCCCATGTTGATCCGGCAAAACATCGCTCAGAACCGTGCCCGGACGCCAGGTGGCCCTTGTAATACAAGGACTTGCCGCCCGGGGTGACGACGCTGGCACCGATTATGCGCAAGGCATGCTGGTTTGGCAGCAAGCCTGACCTGAACCTCCGGCCGCGCGCTCGTCGATGAGTGCCGGCCAGGAGCTGAGCCGCTGTGACTGTGAAATCCTCCTGGGAGCATCGAATGAACAAGACAATTCTGGCGTCGGCGATTGCCCTCGCCTTTGCAGGTTCGGCGTGGGGTAACCCGAGCAATACCAACACGGATGGCTGGAACCATCAGACCGCCACCGCCAATTCAACCCAAAGCGGCGCCGGGTCCCTGGCCAATGAGAACTCGACGTCCAACCAGGACAACTCCGATCACAGCACCAGCACCCGTACCAGCACCCGCACCACCACGGTCGACGTTGCGGTCGACAAGTCGACCAATGACTCCAACAACCGCACCAACTCCAACAACAAGAGCAAGACCAACTCCGACAACCGCACACGCCTGACACTGGACCAGGGTGGGCTGGGCAATGCCGCCGCCAACGCGGGCAATGCCTCGTCGAGCATCGCCAATTCCTTCAATACCAGCAAGGCGATCGCGGTCAGCAAGCTCAACGGGCAGGTCACCGGCAATACGGTCGCCAACATCGGCAATGTGGCCAAGAACTTCGGTAATGCCAATGGCGGCACCGGCTTCGGCGGCAAGGGCGGCACCGGCGGCAACGGCGGTACCGGCGCGGGTGGCGTGGGCGGTAACGGTGCCGCCGGCGCGGTCGGTGCAGTGGGCGCCAAGGCCTATGCCTATAACGGCGGTGCGCGCGCCGGCGCTGCCACCACGGGCAGGGCCGTGGGCGGTGACGGTGGCGATGGTGGCGCCGCGATCGGCTGGGGCGGCGATGGCGGCAGCGCCTATGGCAAGGGCGGCAGCGCACTCAGCGCCGCGGGCAGCCAGGGCGGCAGCGGCGGTGATGCCTACGGCAAGGGCGGCGGTGCTCTGAGCGCCTCGCTTGGCGCGGGCGGCCGTGGCGGCAGCGCTGGCGCGATCGGCGGCGGCGGCCTGGGTGCCAGCGGTGCCCTCGGCGGGCTGGCCGGTTCGGCCGGCGGCGCGGGCGGCAGCGGTGGCGATGCCAACGGCCGCGGCATGGATGCCGGCGGCGCCGGCGGCGCTGGTGGCGGGTCCGGCGCGACCGGTACCAACACGGCGGGCGCGGGCACCGGCACCGGTGGCGGCGCGGGTGCCACCGGCGGTGCGGGCGGCTCCGGCAGCTCCGGCTCGGTCGCGACCGGCGGCGCCGGCAGCGGCACTGGCGGCGCGGGCGGTTCGAGCGGCGCGGGCTCGACCGCGACGGCTGGCAACGGCACGGCGACCGGCGGTGCCGGCGGCGCGCAAAGCAGCACCGGCGGTGCCGGCGGCGCGGGCGCGGCGGCGACCTCGGGCGCGGCCACGACCATGGCCTCGAACGGCAGCGCCACCGCCGGTGACGGCGGCGACGGCGGCAACGGCGGCAACGGCGGCAGCGGCGGCGCGGCCACTGGCGGTACCGGTGGCATGGGTGGCGTGGGCAACGGCGGCGCCGGCGGTACCGGCGGCAACGGCGGCTACAACCTGGTCGACGCAGGCACCTTCAACATGTCCAACACCATGACCAGCGTTGGTCAGACGGCGGCGGGCATCATGATGGCCAGCCAGAACAGCGGCGTGGCCTCGCTGGTGCAGCAAAGCGTGAACGTGCAGGCCAACCTCAACGTGGGCGGCAGGTAAGACGCGCAACGCGGCCGGACCCCGGGTTTGCCCCGGGGCCGGCCGGCGGTTTCGCGGTCATGCCGGCAGGACCGGCGCCCGCATCCTGTGTGCGGGCGCCCGGGCCCTGTCATGCCTACGCAAGCCAAGTTGCCATGCAGCCGAGTGGAGAGAGTCGGCGCATCGGCAGGGGGGAACACCATGCAACCGGTCCGCTTCGCCGTCGGCACTTGTGCCGCGGCATTACTCGCCTGGCCAGCATTGCCGGCCCGCGCGGAGCCGCCAGGGCTGGAGGCCGCGATGGCCGCGGCGCGCGCGGACGCTGCCGCGGCCATCGCGGTGGCGGCAGCCGGCACCGCACCGGCACCAGCGCCGGCCGCGCTGTTCGCCGGCGCGGCCAAGGCCGTGCCCGTGTCGCGGCTGGACGACGTCCGCGGCGGTGCGGAAGTCACCGTCAACGATATGCGCCTGCACGGCACCGTGGCCGACAACGCCGCGGTCAACACCTTGTCCGGCACCAACCACATCACGGAAGGCGCGTTCTCGAATGCGGCGGGGATTCCCACCGCGATCCAGAACTCGGGATCGAACGTCCTGATCCAGAACGCCACCATCGTCAACGTCCAGTTCAAATGATGAAGCCGCTGCGAATCCTGCTGGCGTGCGTGCCGTGGCTGCTGGCCACGGCGCACGTGCCCGGCGCGCACGCCGCCGACGTCGCGCTGTACGGCCCGGTCGGCGAACCCTACAGCGTCAGGGTCACCAGCATCCGCGAGGCGCGCTTCAAGTCCACCATCCGCCAGCAGTTCGACTTCAGCTGCGGCTCGGCCGCGGTGGCCACGTTGCTGACGTACCAGTACGGCCATCCGATCAACGAGGCCACCGTGTTCCAGAACATGTACCTCAACGGCGACCAGCAGAAGATCCGCGCCGAGGGGTTCTCGCTGCTGGACATGAAGCGCTTCCTGGCGGCGCTGGGCTATGAGGCGGATGGCTTTGAGCTGCCGCTGTCGAAGCTGGAAGAAACGCAGGTGCCGGCGATCGTGCTGATCGTCGAGAACGGCTACCACCATTTCGTGGTGGTCAAGGGCGTGAAGGGCAACCGCGTGCTGGTCGGCGATCCGGCGCGCGGCACGCGTGCCATGTCGCGCGAACAGTTCGAGCGCATCTGGGACAGCCAGCTGCTGTTCGTGATCCACAACCGCACCGACCGCGCGCGCTTCAATGTCGCCGCGGACTGGCGCGTCGCGCCCAGCGGTCCTTACTGGATGGGCGTCAACCGGGACAACCTGTTCTTCACGGTCATGCCCCGCCATGGCGCCGGAGATTTTTGAGGAACGCATCATGTTGCAGATTTCCTTGCCGGCCCCGGCCGTGCCACGCAGCGCCGCTTCAGCGGCCGCGGCGATGGTGCTGGGCGCTGGCCTGGCGTACGCCGGCACGGCACAGGCCGGCATGCCGCCGCAGCCCGGGGCAACCGATGCCTCGGCGCCGCCGGCGCAGGCGGCCATGGCCGCGCGCGAGCGCGGCGACTCCCACCCCGTGGCTGCCGCGCGCGGCAGCATGGCCGCCTGGAAACCGGTGGCCCATGAAAAGCTCGACGACATGCGCGGCGGCTTCGAGATGCCCGGGCTGCAGGTTTCGTTCGGTATCGAACGCGCGGTGTACATCAACGGCGACCTGGTGGTCGCTACCAGCATTAACATCCCAGACGTCAGCCGCATCACTGCCGACCAGGCCGCGCGGCTCGCCGCGACGCTGGGGCCGGCCATTGTGGCCAGCACCAATGCCGCGGTGGCCAACGCGCTGGCGGGCAATCCGGTCACGGCCGACGCCGCCGCGGCGATGAATGCCAATGGCGCCGGCGCGGCGGCATCCGCTGCGGGCGGTACGACGACAGCGGCCAATGGTGGTGCCTCTGCCGGCGCCGCGGGTGCGGCAGGTGCGGCTGGCCTGCCGGCGACAGCCGTCAGCACCGCCACCGGCCAGGTCGTGACCAACGGGCTGCTCAACGTGATCCAGAACGGCCCGGGCAATGCCGCATCGGTGGGGGCGCTGGCGGGAACGCCGGTGACCGTGATCCAGAACACCCTGAACAACCAGAGCATCCGGAGCCTGATGACAATCGACGCAAGCGTCAATACGCTGCAGGCCTTCCGGTCGCAACTGGCCAACACGGCGCTGAACAATGCGCTGCTGCGGGCCGCAAGCATGAGATAGCCGCTAGCGAGGTAGCGGCAGTACAGGTCGCAGGCTCCTGCAGAACAGCCTGCCGTCCGGGGGAGGAAGACGTGATGAAGAAGCGGTCGATGCAGGGCATCCGCAATGCGGGATGCTCGACGTTGCTGTTGCTCGGCGGACTGGCGCAAGCCCAGACGCCGCCGGAGGCGGGGCCACCCGCGGCCGGACTGGAATCACTGCAGAGGGAACTCGCCGACCAGGCCAGCCAGCTCGATGCCATGAAGCGCGCGCTGGCCGAGCAGGAGGCAGTGATCCGCGAACTGCGCAGCGTGATCGGCACCGAGGTGCTGGCCGCCAAGCGCGGCGGACAGCGCTCCGGGCCCGGCGTGATGCCGGCCGACAACGCCACCAATGCCGCCACCGCGGCAGCGGCCGCCAGCGCCACCCAGGGCGCGCCGGGTCTGGCCAACAGTCCACAACAGGTGATGGCCCAGGGACCGCAGCCCGGGGCGCAGCAGGGCGAATCGGCCAGCCCGCAGACGGTGGCCGTGGAAGAGCCCGTGGGGCGGCCGCCCGAGAGCGACCGGCGCCCGCCCGAGGTGGCACCGCTGATCGACCAGCCCGGGGTGCTCACCGCCGAGGGCAAGCTTGTGGTGGAGCCGGGCTTCCAGTACGGCTACTCATCGAACAACCGCGTCGCGCTGGTCGGCTACTCGATCATCCCGGCCATCCTGATCGGGCTGATCGATGTACGCGAGGTCAAGACCTCGACCTATATCGAATCGATCGCGCTGCGCTACGGCGTCACCAAGCGGTTCGAGATCGAGGCCAAGGTGCCGTACGTGCAGACCTCGGGCTCGACCATCAGCCGCGAGGTGTTCACCGGCACCGCCGTCGACAACGTGTTCAACTCCAGCGGCAAGGGCCTGGGCGATGTCGAGGCCACGGTGCGCTACCAGCTCAACTACGGCAATGAGCGCATCCCGTACTTCGTCGGCTGGCTGCGCTACAAGTCCAACACCGGCAAGGACCCGTTCGAGGTGGTGACCGATTGCGTGACGCGCTGCGTGGGCAATACCACGGGCACCGGCCTGCCGCTGGGGCTGCCCATCGGCACCGGCTTCCAGGCGATCCAGCCCGGCATCACCTGGCTGCTGCCGACCGATCCGGCGGTGTTCTTCGGCACCTTCAGCTACCTGCACAACTTTGCGCGCGACAACGTCAGCCGCACCGTGCTGAACGGCGAGAAGGAGAACCTGGGCAAGATCGCGCCGGGGGATATCTTCGAGTTCAGCTTCGGCATGGGGCTGTCGCTCAACGAGAAGGCGTCGTTCAGCATCGGCTACGACCAGGCCATCATCTGGCCGACCAAGCAAAACGGCATGACCGTGCCCGGCTCGGTGCGCGTGACCCAGGGCACTTTGCTGGTGGGGTACTCGTACCGCTTCAACGACCGCTATACGCTCAACCTGTCGGTAGGCGCGGGGCTGACGCGCGACACGCCCGACCTGCAGGTCAATGTGCGCCTGCCGATCACTTTCTGATGGCCATGATGCAGACGTGACGCGTGCCCCGCCCGGGACACGCGTGCGCATCACATCCGCCGGCACCGTGCGCCAGCGCCGAAACGCGCCTTGCGCTGGCCCCATGAACGGCGTACAAAGAAATAACCCCGCGCCGCCAGCGGTACTTTCCGACCAGCCTCAACCTCACCGGTGGTGCGGCCTGAACAAGGAGAGAGACATGCGCAAACGCATCTTCTGGTTGTTGCCCGACCTGGCGAGTGCCCGACGCACCATGGATGACCTGCTGCTGGCCCGCGTCGAGAACCGCCACATCCACTTCGTGGCGCGCGACGGTGCCGACATGACCGGCCTGCATGAAGCCAACCTGTTCCAGACGTCCGACATCGTCCACGCGGCCGAAATGGGCCTGATGGTCGGCGGCGGCGTGGGCGTGGTGGCCGGCGTGGTGGTGGCGATGTTCCCGATCGTCAGCGACACCCCGCAGTGGGGGCTGGTCGGCGTGCTGGCGGTGCTGGGCGCGGTGTTCGGGGCCTGGGCAGCAAGCATGATTGGCAGTTCGGCGCCCAACAGCCGGCTGCGCGCGTTCGAGAAAGACATCGAGGCGGGCAAGATCCTGCTGATGGTCGACGTACCGCGCAGCCGCGTCGAGGAAGTCGAAACCCTGCTGCGCAACGCGCATCCGGAAGCCAGCTTCGCCGGCGTCGATCCGGCCATTCCGGCGTTCCCCTGATCGGGCGCCTGCCGCCCCCTGGCGCCACGTGGCGCCGCATGTCTCTCTGCGCGCGCCCGCGCGGCGCGCTCCGGCGCGCTACCTGCCGCGCGCTTCGGGCCGCACCGGAACCGTTCCCGGTTCCGGTGTGATGCCGCTGCAACACCCCCTGTTTTCCCCGTTTGCCCACGCCGGACGCATGCGGTACCTTGCGTGACGGCGCGCGGGCTCTGCCCGCCGCGTCGCGACAAAATAACCAAAGCAGCCGTCCAGGCGGAGGGGTCGAGACAATGAAGGCGAAATGGATCGCGTGCGGCCTGCTGGCCGCCACGCTGGGATGGGCCGCGCAGGCCGCCCAGGCGGAACCGGGCGTGACCCGCAACACCATCCGCATCGGCCAGTCGGCCGGCGTCACGGGGCCGGTGGCGGGCTCGGTCAAGGAGCAGATCGCCGGTGCGCAGGTGTACCTGCGCACGGTCAACGCCAGCGGCGGCGTCGCCGGCCGGCGCATCGAGCTGGTCACCTACGATGACGGCTTCGATGCCAAGCGCACCCCCGACAACGTGCGCAAGCTGCTCGACGAAGACAAGGTGTTCGCGCTGTTCATGGTGCGCGGCACGCCGCAGAACGAAAGCATCCTGCCCATCGTCGCCGCGCAGAAGGTGCCGCTGATCGCGCCGCTAACCGGCGCCATCACGCTGCACCGGCCGGTGAACCGCTACGTGTTCAACGTGCGCGCCAAGTACCAGGACGAAGTAGCGCGCGCGATCAACCACCTGGCGACGTCGGGGATGAGCCGTATCGGCATCTTCTACGCCAACGACGGCTTCGGCCGGGACGTGCTGGAAGGCTACAGCACCGCGCTGCAGGCGCGCGGCGTGCAGCCCGCGGCGACGGTCAACTTCGCCCGGCCCATGGGCGACATCAGCCAGGGCGTGGCGGCGATGCACAAGGCCAACCCGCAGGCGGTGCTGGTGATCGGCTCGGGCTCGGAGGCGGCGCGCGTCATCCGCGAGTTGCGCCGCGCCGGCAGCGAGGCGCAGTTCGTCACGCTGTCAAACAACGCCGCCGATGCCTTTATCCGCGAGCTCGGCGACGACGCGCGCGGCCTGATCATCACGCAGGTGGTGCCGGGCACCAACTCCAGCCAGATGACACTGGCCAGCGAATACCGCAGCCTGGCGAAGCAGCAGGGCGTGGAGCTGTCCAACGCCGGCATGGAGGGCTTCATGTCGGCCAAGGTGCTGGTCGAAGGCCTGCGCCGCGCCGGCCCCGACCTGACCCGCGAGCGGTTGGTCGCGGCGCTGGAGGGCATGCGCGACTACGACCTCGGCGGGATCCTGATCAGCTACAGCGCCGCGCGCCACACCGGCTCGTCGTTCGTGGAGATGTCGATCGTGTCGTCCACCGGCAAGCTGATCCGCTAGCGCGCGGCCACGGTGTGGCAGCACGCTGCTGCGGTATAGTCGCCCGCATGGCTACTCCTATCCCATCCCCCGATTCCCGTACCCCATTCGCGCTGCACGGGCGCGTGGCACTGGTGACCGGCGGCGCGCAGGGCCTGGGCCTGGCGATCGCCGCCGGGCTGGCCGATGCCGGTGCCCATGTGCTGGTGGTGGCCCGCAATGCGCCGCGCGTGCACGAGGCCGTCGCCACGCTGGCGGCGCGCGGCGGCAGCGCCGGGGCGCTGGTGCTCGACATCACCGACGAGGCCGCCGTGGCGGCCGCCTTCGACCGCATCGATGCCGAGCATGGCCGGCTCGACATCCTGGTGAACAACGCCGGCGCGCGCAACCGCAGCAATATGGCGCAGCTCGATGCCGGCGACCTGCGCGCCATGCTCGAGACCAACCTGGTGGCGCCCTACGCGCTGTGCCGCCTGGCCGCGCAGCGCATGCGCCAGGGCGGCTACGGGCGCATTGTCAATGTCAGCTCGATCGCGGGCCAGGTGGCGCGCGCCGGCGACGTGCTCTATCCCGCCACCAAGGGCGGCCTGGACGCGCTCACGCGTGCCATGGCCGCTGACCTGGGCCGCCACGGCGTCACCGTCAATGCGATCGCCCCCGGCTACTTCGCCACCGAGCCGAACCAGCCCATGGTCGAGGACGAGAGCGTGGCCGCGTGGCTGCGCCAGCGCACCTCGCTGGGCCGCTGGGGCCAGCCGCAGGAGGTGGCGGGCGCGGTGGTGTTCCTGGCATCGCCGGCGGCGTCGTACGTCACCGGGCAGGTGCTGGCGGTCGACGGCGGCTATCTCGGGCACTTCTGAGGCGCCGCACGGCGTCTTCTTCCCAAAGCGTACCCAATTCTGCGTGCCGGTCCGGGGTGCGGTTCAGCGTGCGATTCAGCGCCGCGCCGGTGCCTTGCCGCCGCGGTAGAACGCCTGCAGGGCCTCGATCATCGCGGCGGCCGCCGCCGAATCGCCGCGGTCCTTGAGCCGCACCAGGCAGATATCGCGCACCAGCGACGGCAGCTGCAGCGGCCGGATCGCCAGCCCTTCGCGGCGGAACTGGAACAGCGCCAGCGACGGCACCGCGCTGATGCCCAGGCCTGCCTGCACCAGCGCGGCCACGGTCGCGAGGTGCTCCACCTCCATCACGCTGGCCAGCCGCAACGGATGCAGCGCGGCGTCCAGGTGCTGGCGCACGCTGGTGGTGCGCGACAGCTGGATGAACGGCTGCCCGGCCAGCATCTCCGGCGTGATGCGGCGCTTGCGCGCCAGCGCATGGTCCGCCGGGCACACCAGGTGGAAGGTGTCGCGCACCAGCGGCTCGACGCGCAGGTCGTCGTCCTGCGCCGGCGCCGGTGCCAGCGCGAAGTCGGCGCGGCCCTGCCGCACCAGCTCGATGCAGCCATCGGCAAGCTGGTCGAACAGTTCCAGCACGATGCCCGGATAGCGCGCGCGGAACTGCGCCAGCAGCGGCGGCAGGTCGCCCCCGGCGAGCGAGGGCAGCGCCGCGATCGACACCCGCCCCTTGCGCCGCTCCGCGTGCGCGCGCAGGTCTTCGAACGCGGTCTCGAAGTCGGCCAGCAGCCGGCGCGCGGTCTGCTCGAAGCGCACGCCGTCGGTGCTCAGTTCCACATGGCGCGTGGTGCGTTCGAACAGCCGGCTGCCGGCCTGCTCTTCCAGCGTCTGCACCAGCGCGCTGAAGGCCGACTGCGACAGGTGGCAGGCGCGCGCCGCGCGCGTGAAATTGCGATAGGTGGCCAGCGCCACGAAGGCGCGGAGATGTTTCACCGACAGGTTCATGGCGCCAGCGGATATATCCGGGAAGTCGATAGATTAATCCAAATAATCCGTTTTTTGGCTGGGCCCGCGCGCCCTAGAATGGGATCGACCTCCCAACCCTGCCTCCCCGACCATGACTGCTCCCTTGCTGATCGGCTCCGGCGCCGGTTTCTCCGGCGACCGTACCGACGCCGCGCTGCCGGTGGTGCGCACGCTGATCGCCGCGGCGCAGCCGGCCGCGCTGATTTTCGAGACCCTGGCCGAGCGCACGCTGGCGCTGGCGCAGCTGGCGCGGCGCAACGATCCCGCGCAGGGCTACGAGCCGCTGCTCGATGCGCTGCTGGCGCCAGTGCTGGGCCTGTGCCTGCAGCACCGCATTGCCATCGTCGGCAATTTTGGCGCCGCCAATCCGCGCGCCGCGGCGCGGCGCGTGCTGCAACTCGCCAGCGAACTGGGCCTGGCCGCGCCACGCGTCGCAGTGGTCGAGGGCGATGACCTGACCGACGCGGCCGGGCGCGCGCGCCTGCACGGCATCCTCGGCGACGCCTTCGACGCCGAACGCTTTGTCTGCGCCAACGCCTATATCGGCGCGCAGGGCATCGCCGACGCACTTGCCGCCGGCGCCGACGTGGTGGTGTGCGGGCGCGTGGCCGACCCGGCGCTGGCGCTGGGGCCGGCGATGGCGCACTTCGGCTGGGCCTGGGACGACTGGGACCGGCTTGCCGCCGCCACCATGGCCGGGCACCTGCTCGAATGCGGGGCGCAGGTCACCGGCGGCTACTTTGCCGATCCGGGCCGCAAGGAGGTGCCGGACGTGCACGCGCTGGGCTTCCCGATCGCGCAGCTCGATGCCGACGGCGGCATCGAGATCTTCAAGGCCGCCGACACCGGCGGCTGCGTCGACCTGCGCACGGTCAAGGAGCAGCTGCTGTACGAGGTGCATGACCCGTGCGCCTACCTGACGCCGGACGTGGTGGCCGACATCGGCGCCGTCACCGTGGCGCAGCTGGGCCCGGACCGCGTGTCCGTGCGCAACGTGCGCGGCCACCCGCGCCCGGCGCAGCTCAAGGCCAATGTGTTCAGCCACGGCGGCTGGCTGGCCGAGGGCGAGATCTCCTACGCCGGCCCCAACGCCGCGGCGCGCGCGCGGCTGGCCGCCGACATCCTGCGCCGGCGCATGCGCATGCTGGGCCACGACGCGCCGATCCGCTTCGACCTGATCGGCGTGCTCAGCGTGCTCGCCGACGATGCCGGCGCCATGCTGGCGCAGCCCCAGCCGCACGAGGCGCAGGCGCAGGACGTGCGCCTGCGTGCCGCGCTGGCGCATGACGACCTGGCGGTGGCGCAGGCGCTGCAACGCGAGGTCAACGCGCTCTATACCTGCGGCCCCGCCGGCGGCGGCGGCGTGCGCACGGCGCAGCGCGCGCGGCTGAACGCGGTGTCGTGCCTGGTGCCACGCGCCGCGGTCACGCCCACCTTTACCTTCATCGACTGAGGAGACCGCCATGACCGCCACCGCCGCGCTCTACCAGTTCGCCCATGGCCGCACCGGCGACAAGGGCGACCGTTCCAACATCAGCGTGATCGCCTATGACCCGCGCGACTTCGACCACCTGGTCGCGCACGTGACCGAAGACGCGGTGCGCGATCTGTTTCGCGAGCGCCGGCCCGCGGCGGTCACGCGCTACCTGGTGCCGTCGCTGCACGCGATGAATTTCGTGCTCGACGGCGTGCTCGATGGCGGCGTCAACGATGCGCTCAAC
The DNA here is from genome assembly GCF_023952475.1 of Cupriavidus sp. WGlv3. GTDB lineage: Bacteria > Pseudomonadota > Gammaproteobacteria > Burkholderiales > Burkholderiaceae > Cupriavidus > Cupriavidus phytorum. The sequence continues at coordinate 106,308 of NZ_JALHRX010000016.1, read as the reverse complement.
CTCGACACCCACGGCAAGGCGCTGTCGTTCCGCCTGCTGCAGCTCGAGATCCCGCTGCCGCCGCGGCCCGCGCCGGGGGTTTCGGACCACCCTTGAACCCTTGCCTTCACCGATAACGATTTCAACAGGAGACCTCACATGCATCCGCTCTTCAAGCCACTGGCCGTTGCCGCGCTCGCGCTGATCCTGCCCGCGGGCCAGGCCTGGGCCGAGTTTCCCGACAAGCCGATCCGCTTCGTGGTGCCGTTTGCCGCGGGCAGCGCCACCGACCAGCTCGCGCGCGCCATCGGCCAGGCCATCACGGTGGACAGCAAGGTCACCGTGGTGGTCGACAACAAGCCCGGCGCCAACGGCTTTATCGCCGCGTCCGACGTGGCCAAGGCGGCGCCGGACGGCTATACCGTGCTGATCAGCACCAACACCACGCATGCGGCCAACGAGCACCTGTTCAAGAAGCTGCCCTACGACCCGGTCAAGGACTACGCGCCCATCACCGCGCTGGGACGCGGCGGCCAGATCATGGTGGTCAATCCGCAGGTGCCGGCCAAGACCGTGGGCGAGTTCATCGCGCTGGCACGGCAGCAGCCGGGCAAGCTCAGCTTCGGCAGCGGCAGCTCGTCGTCGCGCATTGCCGGCGAGCTGTTCCAGCAGATGGCGCAGGTGCAGCTGCTGCACGTGCCGTACAAGAGCAACCCGCTCGCCATCACCGACCTGCTCGGCAACCAGATCCAGATGATGATCACCGACACCGCCACCGGCCTGCCGCAGGTCAAGAGCGGCAAGCTGCGCGCGCTGGGCGTGTCGGGCAAGGCCCGCTCGCCGCTGGCGCCGGAAGTGCCGACCATCGATGAGGCCGGCGTCAAGGGTTACGAGATGAGCTACTGGTTCGCCGCCTACGCGCCCGCGGGGACGCCGCAGCCGGTGGTGGCCAAACTCAACGCGATGATGGTGAAGGCCGCACGCAGCGAGAGCGCCGCCGGCTTCTACAAGTCGAGCGGCACGGAGGTCTTCACCAGCACGCCCGCGGAACTGGCGAAGTTCCAGTCGCAGGAGTCTGGCAAGTGGGGCCGCATCATCAAGGCGGCGAATATACAGCCAGAGTAAAAACGGGGCGGCGCGAGCTCCCATGCATGGAAAACGGGGCCCATGGGGGGCCAAGCGGCCCCGTTTTTTACGCAGAAGTAGGTACGCTTTGACCCTTGCGGCCTTGTCGGGCAAGGCGGGGCTAAGATATGCGCTGGCCGCGCGCCCGCCGGCGCCGGCCTGTTCCTCGACAACACCAATCAGAACAGGATCAGGATATGAAGCTGCAGTCCATGGTGCGCCCTGCCACTTCCGGCCCGCGCCCGACGTTGCGTCCTACCTTGCACCGGGCCATCTCCAGCGCCGTCATCGCCATCGCCATGGGCGGCGCTGTGCTGGCCGCCGGCGAGGCCAGCGCGCAGACCGCCACGCCGCCGGCACAGCAGAAGACCCAGGTGCCGGGCTACTACCGCATGATGGTCGGCCAGCTGGAAGTCACCGCGCTCTATGACGGCTACATCGACCTGGACCCCAGGATCTTCAAGTACACCAGCGCGCGCGAGGTGCAGAGCCTGCTGGCGCGCATGTTCGTGGCCTCGACGCCGGGCATGCAGACCGCCGTCAACGCCTACCTGATCCATACCGGCAGCCGCCTGGTGCTGGTCGACACGGGCGCGGCCGGCTGCTTCGGACCGACGCTGGGACGCATCGGCGAGAACCTGCGCGCCGCGGGCTATGCACCCGAGCAGGTCGATACCGTGCTGCTGACGCACCTGCACGGCGACCATGCCTGCGGCCTGGCCACCGACGGCAAGGCCGCGTTCCCGAACGCCACGGTCTATGTCGACAAGGCCGACCTCGATTACTGGCTGAGCGATGCCAACGCCGCCGCCGCGCCGAAGGAGGCGCAGGGCCTGTTCGCCATGGCGCGTGCCGCGATCGCGCCGTACCAGGCGGCGCAGCGCCTGCGCACCTTCAATGGCGGCGCCAGTGGTGAGTCCATTCCCGAGCCTGTTCCCGGCGTACGCGTGGTGCCGGCCAACGGGCATACCCCGGGGCACAGCGGCTACCTGTTCACCTCGGGCAACGACAGCCTGCTGCTGTGGGGCGACATCGTGCACAACCACGCGTTGCAACTGCGCCGGCCGCAGGTGGCGATCGAGTTCGACGTCGACAGCCACCAGGCCGTGATCACGCGCAAGCGCATCCTGGAGCAGGCCGCCAGGGGCCGGTTGTGGGTAGGCGGCGCGCACATGCCGTTTCCTGGCCTGGGCCATGTGCGCCGCGATACCGCCGGCTATACGTGGGTGCCGGCCGAATATGGCCCGATCCGCAACGACCGCTAGCCACGCGCGGCGGCTTTTCGCCTAGAGTCATCCCAGGGGGCCACCACGCGTACCGGGCGGCGGCCCCGCCTGCCGGAGGACTTGCCATGCCTGCCAATGTGACCCGCCGCCGCTGGCTGCGCGCCGGCGCCGCGCTGCTGCTGGTCGCGCCACTGCCGCGCGCCGTGCGCGCCCAGCCCGGCCCGGCGCCGGCCCGCGAGGCAGCGGCGCAGCGCATCGGCGTGATCGGCTCGGGCCGCATCGGCGGCACCGTGGGCGGCTTGTGGGTCAAGGCCGGGCATCCGGTCCTGTTCTCGTCGCGGCACCCGGAGGCGCTCAAGCCGCTGGTCGAAGAATTGGGTACGCTCGCGCGCGCCGGCACGGTGGCCGAGGCCATTGCGTTCTCGGACGTGCTGTTCCTTGCCACGCCCTATGGCGCGCTGCCGCAACTCGCTCGTGACCATGCCGGCGCCTGGCAAGGCAAGATCGTGCTCGACGCCACCAACGCCTTCGAACACCGCGACGGCCCCATCGCCGACGAGGCCAGGCGCGACGGCATCGGCCTCACCACGGCGCGCTACCTGCGCGGCGCGCGCGTGGTGCGGGCCTTCAACTTCATGGGGGCGGCGCAGTTTGCCAGCGAGCATCACCGGCCCGGCGGGCTGGTGGCGGTGCCGATCGCTGGCGACGACCCGGCCGCGCTGCAGGTGGCGGCGCAGCTGGTGCGCGATGCGGGCTTCGAACCGGTGGTGGTGGGGCCGCTGGCCAGCGCCGATCGCTTCGCGCCGGGCGGGCCGCTGTTCCGGCAGGTGGGGACGGCCGACGAGTTCCGGCAGAAGATGGGGGGACGCTGACGCTGCGCCGGGGTGGTACTGGCCGGAGTGGTTCAGGGCCGGCGCCGCTCCATCGCGACCATCGAGGGCGTAAAGCCGAGCTGGCCGAAGAAGGCGGCTTCGGACGAGCGCGCCGCGCGCAGCATCCAGCTGATATCGGGATCGCTGCCGACGATATGCCGCACCAGGGCGCGGCCGATGCCGTGCCGGCGGTGGCCCGGCGCCACCACGACCATCGACAGGAAACCGTCGCAGACGTCGTCGCACAGCGCGCGGGCAAAGCCGACCACCTCGCCTTTCTCGACCGCCACGGCCACGCGCTGCGAATTGGCCACCAGTCGCGCGAATTTTTCGGGTCCGCCCACGCGGTGGGCCCAGCCATTGGCGATCAGTAGTTGTCTGGCTGCCTCGAGGTCTTCGGGCAACAAGTTACGGATTTCCATTGGCGGCTCTCCCAGCAAAGCATGTACGGCCCCTCGCCGCCCCTTGCCACCAGGGGCGCCGCGAGTCGAGAACGGCACGGCAAGCCGTGCTGCGCAATTGGCGGAGTGTAGCGAGCGGGCGCGGGCGCGTCAATTTGGCGCCTGGCGCGCCGGGGCGTCGCTCACGGCGACGCCCCGGCGCGGTATCATGGCCTCCATGAACGCCCCCGTCTTCTCCTCCGCGCATCCGGCCGACCAGCTCGCCGAGTTCACCGACGCGGATGCGGCGGTTGCCCGCATCCGCGAGATCTACGATGCATCGGTCGGCGCCGTGCGCGCACGCTTCGATGCCTTCGCCGACGGCAAGCCGTTGCCCTCGGCCGCGCATGCGTGCTATCCGTACCTGGGCATCTCGGTCAACATCGAGACCATGGTCACCGACAGCCGCCCGTCCTGGGGCACGGTGGCGTACCCCGGCGTATACGGCACCACGGTGACGCGCCCCGACCTGCTGGCCGACTACTACCGCGACCAGATCGAGCGGCTGATGCGCTATCACCGCGTGCCGGTGGTGGTGGGCCTGAGCCGGCGCCCGATCCCGCTGCCGTTCGTGATCGAAGCCTCCACCACCGACATCAGCTACACCCAGGCGCGCGAGCTGGAAGCGTCGTTCGTGCTGCCGGAACTGAACCGCATCGACGACGGCATTGCCAACGGCACCTACGAGCCGGTGCCGGGCGAAGCCTGGCCGCTGTCGCTGTTCCCCGCCGAGCGCGTGGACCTGGCGCTGCAGCGGCTCTACCACTACACCGGCACGGCGCCGCAGCACTTCCAGCGCTTCGTGCTGTTCACCAACTACCAGCGCTATGTCGACGAGTTCGTCGCGCTGGGGCGCGCGCTGATGGGTAATGGCAACGGCAATGGCGATGGCGGCGGCTACACGCGCTTCGTCGAGCCCGGCGACGTGGTGCAGGACCTGGGCGCGCCCGAACCCGACGACGCCACGCGTCCGCGCGTGCTGCCGCAGATGCCGGCCTACCACCTGGTGCGCGGCGACAAGCTGGGTGTGACGCTGGTCAATATCGGCGTAGGGCCGTCCAACGCCAAGACCATGACCGACCACCTTGCCGTGCTGCGCCCGCATTGCTGGCTGATGGTGGGCCACTGCGGCGGCCTGCGCCGCTCGCAGCAGCTCGGCGACTACGTGCTGGCGCACGCCTACGTGCGCGACGACCACGTGCTCGATCACGACCTGCCGCCATGGGTGCCGGTGCCGCCGATCGCCGAGATCCAGGTGGCGCTGCAGGAAGCCGTGGCGCGCGTGACCGGGCTGTCCGGCAACGAGATGAAGACGCGCATGCGCACCGGCACGGTGGTATCGACCGACGACCGCAACTGGGAGCTGAAGTCCAAGTCGCTGTATGCCCGCTTCAACCAGTCGCGCGCGATCGCCATCGACATGGAAAGCGCGGCGGTGGCCGCCAACGGCTTCCGCCTGCGCGTGCCGTATGGCACCCTGCTGTGCGTATCGGACAAGCCGCTGCATGGCGAACTCAAGCTGCGCGGCATGGCCAACGCGTTCTATCGACAGCGCGTCAGCCAGCACATGACCATCGGCCTGGAAGCGATCCGCATCCTGCGCGAGAACGGCGTCGAGCAGCTGCATTCGCGCAAGCTGCGCAGCTTTGACGAGCCGGCGTTCAGGTAGCGGTGCGCTGCGCCTTCTCGTGGAATGCAAAAGGCCGGCGCCCCAAGGGGCGCCGGCCTTTTTTATCGCGCGGCAGGATCAGAACCGATACCCCACCCCAACGCTGAACAGCCACGGATCGAGGCTCACCTTGGAGACCTTGACGTCCCCCGCCTTCACATCGCTCTTCAGCCAGATCTTCTTGATGTCGGCGTTCAGGAACCAGTTCCTGGTCAGCTTGTAGTCCATGCCGATCTGCAGCGCCGGCCCCACGCTCCAGCTATCCAGTTGCAGCGAGTTGTTGGCGAGGTTCTCGTCCCAGATGCGGGTGAAGTTCAGGCCCGCGCCGATATACGGACGGAAGGTGCCGTTGGGAATGAGGTGGTACTGCATCAGCAGCGTCGGCGGCAGGTGCTTGAAGGTGCCGATCTTGTTGCCGTCAAGATAGACGTTCTGCTTCTGCGGCACCGTCAGCACCAGTTCGGCGGCAAAGTTCGGCGTGAAGAAGTAGGTGACGTCGAGTTCGGGAATCCACTTGTTGTTGACCGTGATGCGGTCTGAACGGCCGACGCCGCCAACGGGATCCGAGCTGTGGGTCATGTCGAGGTAGGTGCCGCGCAGACGCACCATCCAGTTGCCCTGGGCGTCGTCCGCGGCGGCCGCGGGCGTGGCGAAGGCGCCGAGCATGGCGCAGGCGGCGATGGCCGAACAGGTGGCGGTGCGAAGAGACAGTGTTTTCATGAGGTCTGCTTGGTTTGTTATCGAAGCCGCGCCCAGTGTGGCCGAGCAGGCCGGCGGGGGCCTTGACACAAAACAAGCGGAACCAAATGGCGCGCGCGGCGTCGCGATCGCGCTACAACGCGGCACCACCAACGCGCCCTCGGACATCGCTTCTAACCACATGCGAAATGATTCGTAGCGCGGCCCGATGCTGCCGCTTACGCTGTGCGAAAGATCCGAGCACGCGCAACGCGTGTCCGGATCGCACCAGGCATGTCGTGGGCGTCCGCAAGGGCGCCTTTCCGGGTGTGCCCCGTGGGGGCGGGACACACCGGTTTTCTTGCGAAACGCTACACCTCAGGCATCAGGCCACGGCGGCGCTGGCCGTGGTGTGAGCGCCGCCAGCAACGCCCGCCTGCAGGCGCCGGTTCACGCCCGACAGCACCGCACGCAGCGACGCGGTGACGAGGTTGGCGTCGATGCCCGCGCCGAACCCGGTCGGCGAATCGCCCACGCGGACTTCGACGTAGCACGCTGCGCGCGCGTCGGCGCCGGCCGTCAGCGCATGCTCGTGGTAATCCATCACGCGCACCGGCAGCTCCAACGCATCGATAAAGGCGTCGATCGGGCCGTTGCCGCTGCCGCGCACGCTGCAGGGCTGGCCGTCGCGCTCCATCTGCACCGTGATCACGGTGGCGCCGGTGCTGTCGCTTGCCAGCTGGTGCGAGACATAGCGCAGCGGCGCCTCGCGTGCCAGGTACTCGCGCTGGAACAGGCCATGAAGGTCGTCCGCGCTCGCTTCCAGCCCGGTATCGTCGGTCATGGCCTGCACCGCGCGGCTGAACTCGATCTGCAGCCGGCGCGGCAGGTAGAGGCCGTGCACCTGTTCCAGCAGGTAGGCCATGCCGCCCTTGCCCGACTGGCTGTTGACGCGGATCACCGCGTCGTAGCTGCGGCCCAGGTCGGCCGGATCGATCGGCAGATAGGGCACTTCCCAGATCGCGTCCGGCTGCTGCTGCGCAAAGCCCTTGCGGATCGCATCCTGGTGCGAACCGGAAAACGCGGTGAACACCAGGTCGCCCACATACGGATGGCGCGGGTGCACCGGCAGCTGGTTGCAGTGCTCCACGCACTGGCGCACCGCATCGATGTCGGAGAAGTCGAGTTGCGGCGCCACGCCTTGCGTATAGAGGTTCAGCGCCAGCGTTACCAGGTCGACGTTGCCGGTGCGCTCGCCATTGCCGAACAGGCAGCCCTCGACCCGGTCGGCGCCCGCCATCAGCGCCAGCTCGGCCGCCGCCACCGCGGTGCCGCGGTCGTTGTGCGGGTGCACGGACAGCGCAATATGCTCGCGCCGCGCGAGGCGGCGGTGCATCCATTCGATCTGGTCGGCGAACACGTTGGGCGTGCTGCATTCCACCGTGGTCGGCAGGTTCAGGATCATCGGGCGGCCCGGTCCGGCCTGCCACGCGGCCGACACCGCGTCGCTGACTTCCAGCGAGAAATCGAGCTCGGCCAGGCTGAAGGTCTCGGGCGAATACTCGTAGGTCCAGGCGGTCTCGGGCATGGCATCGGTCAGCGCCTTGATCAGGCGCGTGCCCGATACCGCGACTTCCCTGATCTCGTCGCGCGAGGCATTGAAGACGATGCGCCGCCAGGCCGGTGCGATCGGGTTGTACAGGTGCACGATGGCGCGTGCCGCGCCGCGCACGGATTCGACGGTGCGGCGGATCAGGTCTTCGCGCGACTGCGTCAGCACGACGATGGTGACGTCGTCGGGGATGCGCCGTTCCTCGATCAGCATGCGCACGAAGTCGAAGTCGGTCTGCGAGGCGGCGGGGAACGCCACTTCGATTTCCTTCAGGCCGATCTTCACCAGCTGTTCGAACAAGCGCAGCTTGCGCGCCGGGTTCATCGGCTCGATCAGGGCCTGGTTGCCGTCGCGCAGGTCGGTGCTCATCCAGCGCGGCGCGCGCATGATGGCGCGGCCGGGCCAGGTGCGGTCAGCAAGGTCGACAGTGGCGGCGGGGCGGTACTTGGTGGCGGGGTTGACGAGCATACGGGGTCTCCTTCCTCGCAAGGGAAGATGAAAAATCGAAAAACGGGAAAAGGGTGGCGCAAGGCTGCCGAACTGCCACGGGGCCCTAGGCCCGGCAACCGATCGGTAGGCTTAGCAGTAGCGAGGAAGCGCGCAGGGCGCGGCCCGATGCCAGGGCAGCCAGCACGCGTGCGCGGGCAGCGATGCGGGACGCATCGGCAGCCTGGCGGGGAGTGCTGGTGTCACGGTTCATCGTGGCTGGAGTGGGAGGGGCCGCGGCCGCTCCGCGTGGGTGCGCATGCAGCGCAAGTCCATAGGAACGGGCAAGGTTAGTCGACAAGTCTCGACCTGGTCAAGCCTTGTGCGCGTGTCGTCGTGCACGGCAAACCGTCGTGGCCCGATCAGGGGATCGTGGAAACGGGCTGCGCCAAACGATGGGGGGGGCCGGCTGCGGCGGGGCCTGGCGGCCCCTGTTTTCCCTCGGCCGAATGGCGATGTCCTGCGCTGAATGGATGACTCGCGGCGGGGTTCTGTGCGCTGCACCTCAGTCCTCTGGCTGGTATTGCGCGGGCCACTTTGTGCCTAGGCTGATAGCGCGGGAAAAACACGACTGGGGGGAACAATCATGAGACTGAGAACGTGGGCATCCTGGCTGGCTGGTTCGGCCACGGCCTTGTTGCTGGCGGCATGCGGCGGTGGCGGTGGCAGCAGCGCGCCCGCCGCGCCGGCATCGGGCGGCACCACCACGCCGCTGACCTATACCGCGAAGATGAGCGTGACCTCGGGCGAGGTCGGTGTCGGCCGCACGCTGACCATCAGCGCGCTGGCCGTGGACAGCAACGGCATCGACGTATCGGGCAACACCACCTTCGACTGGACCAGCACCGACAGCGCCGTCGCCACCGTAGCGCCGGGCGCCGGCACGCCGGGCAGCGCCGTGGTCAGGGGCGTTGCGCCGGGCACCACCACCGTACAGGTGGTGGCCACGGTCCGGGGCACCGACAACACCACCGTGCAGCTGCCCGCGCAATCGGCGACCATCACCGTGGTGCCGGCATCTGCGCTGAGCTACACGCTGTCGCTGCCCGCCACCAGTTTGGCGATGAGCGACGGCCAGGAGCTGCCGGTCAAGGTGACGCTGCTCGACAGCAACGGCAGCGATGTGTCGGCCAGCGTCTCCAACTGGGCCTGGTCCAGCAGCGGCACCGCGGTCCAGGTCACGGCCAGCCAGAACAGCGCCACGCTGAAGGCCAGCAACGGCTCGCCGACGACCGCGGCCGCGGCCAGTGTCTCGGTGTCGGTGACCGCGCCTGACGGACACGCCCTCGCCGGCGTCATCGCGGTGACGGTGCAGAAGAACGGCGCCGCGGCCTATCGCGTGGTGACCACCAAGGGCGGGCGCGAGGTCAACGCGCTGCAGGTGTTCAGCAATCGTCCCGACACCTTCACCGCACGCGTGCTGCGCCACGACGGCCAGGACGTGACCGCGGATTTCGACGGCACCTGGAGCTACACGGCAAGCTCAGCGACGCTGTCCGCGACGGAAGCCGCGGGTACGCATGACGCCACGGTGCGCACCAGCCTGGCCGGCGACACTGGTCCGGTACAGGGCAGCCTGACCGTGACCGCGGTCAGCAGCAAGCTGGGCGAGCGCCGCAGCGCCACCCTGACGGTGACGGAAAACCCGCTGTGGGCACTGGTGGGCGACAACCAGGATCCGATCACGCTGCTGCTGCTGGCACCGATGCCGATCGAGGTGACCGCGCGCATGAAGCACCTGGGCGAAGATGCGCAGTTCAGCGCGTGCAAGGACTGGGCATGGTCCAGCACCGGGCCGGTGTCGTTGAGCCCAAGCATGGTGATGCTGCCCAACCAGGTGCGCGCCAGCGGCACCGGGCCCGGCGACTTCACCATCACCGCGACCTGCACCGCGGTCGCCGACAACACGCCGCTGAAGCTGGTCTTCTACGGTACGGTCAAGTAGGCGCCGGTATCCCGCGACTGGCGAAACGCCCTCCGGATGGAGGGCGTTTTGCTTTGCGAAGGCACAGGCGGTGTGGCAGGAATGCTTGGCAAAGGCGAAAGCGTACCCGTTTCTGCGTGCCCGTTTTCGACACTTCCCGGCAGGCGAGCGTGCAAAGCGTACCCAATTCTGCGTGCATGGGAGCAAGCCTTGCGAAGGGCTGGATTCACCAGCAAAAGGGCCCACGCCGCCGCCTGCAAAGACGTCCGGACGCGCGCACCCCGCCGCTTGCCGCGACCATGCGGCAGCAGCAAGCGTACCCGTTTCTGCGTGGAGGATGAGGGAGGAGAAAAGCGCGCTTCAGCGCTTGCGCACGAAGCGCACCACCTGCTCGGCAGGCTTGTCCTGGCTGGCCGGCGTGGTGGTATTGGCGCCGCAGGTATTGCAGCCGCCGTCGTCGCAGCCGCTGGCGCAGCCGGCCGCGGCCTGCGGGGCCAGCCAGCGGGCCAGGCGGCCGCGCCAGCCCGCGGCGGCGGGGCCGCCCAGGCGCGCCGCCAGCGCCGCCTTGACGCGCTCGCGCGTGCGCGGCGCGTAGCGCGACACCACCGATACCGCGCACGCCAGCACGATCAGCGGGACCAGCAGGGTTTCGATGGCGTGGTAGAGGCTCATGGCGGCGGCTGGCCTCAGCTGAACATCAGCGCGACGCGGTAGGTCACGAACGCGGCCAGGTAGGCCAGCGCGGTCAGGTAGGCGGCCGACAGCGCCATCACCTTCCAGGAGTCGGTCTCGCGCCGGATCACCGCCAGCGTGGAGATGCACTGCGGCGCGAACACGTACCACGCCAGCAGCGACAGCGCGGTGGCCAGCGACCATTGCGCGGCGATCATCGGTGCCAGTTGCGTGGCCACGGTCTCTTCGCTGCCCGACAGCGCGTATACCGTGGCCAGCGCGCCCACGGCGACTTCGCGCGCGGCCAGGCCCGGCACCAGCGCGATGCAGATCTGCCAGTTGAAGCCCACCGGCGCGAACACCTTCTGCAGCGCGTGGCCGATCATGCCGGCAAAGCTGTAGTCGATCGCCGGCGCGGTCGCGCCCTCGGGCGCGGACGGGAAGGTCGACAGGAACCACAGCAGCACCGTCAGCGCCAGGATCACCTTGCCGACGCGCGACAGGAAGATGCGGGTACGCTCCCACAGGCCGATCGCGATGTCGCGCGGATTGGGGATACGGTACGACGGCAGCTCCATCAGCAGCGGATGGTCGGTGCGGTCGCGGCGCAGGAACTTGAGCGCATAGGCCACCACCAGCGCGCTGACGATGCCGGCCACGTAGAGCGCGAACAGCACCAGCCCCTGCAGGTTGAACAGGCCCATCACGGTGCGCTCGGGGATGAACGCGCCGATCAGCAGCGCATAGACCGGCAGCCGCGCCGAGCAGGTCATCAGCGGCGCCACCAGGATGGTGGTGAGCCGGTCGCGTGGGTCCTGGATGGTGCGCGTGGCCATGATGCCGGGGATGGCGCAGGCAAAGCTCGACAGCAGCGGGATGAACGAGCGCCCCGACAGCCCCGCGCCCATCATCAGGCGGTCGAGCAGGAACGCCGCGCGCGGCAGGTAGCCGGATTCTTCCAGCGTCAGGATGAACAGAAACAGGATCAGGATCTGCGGCAGGAACACCACCACGCTGCCCAGCCCGGCGACCAGGCCATCGACCAGCAGGCTCTTGAGCATGCCGTCGGGCAGCCAGGCGCCCAGCATCTCGCCGGCCCAGTGCACGCCGCCCTCGATGCCGTCCATCAGCGGCTCGGCCCAGGAGAACACCGCCTGGAACATCAGGAACAGCAGCACCGCCAGCAGCAGCAGGCCGAATACCGGATGCAGCACGATGCGGTCGATGCGGTCGTCCAGCGCGGCGGTGCGCGCCGGCATGCTCACCGCGGCCGACAGCAGGCGGTTGACTTCGGCATGCACGTCGAAGTCAGGGCCGGAGGCAGTGCCAGCCGGCGGGGCCGGCGGCAGCGTGGCATCGAGCAGGCTGACCAGCGCCGCGGCGCCGTCGCGCCGGACCGCCACGGTGCTGACCACCGGCACGCCGAGCGCGGCCGACAACTTGTCGCGGTCAATCTGGATGCCGCGGCGCGCGGCCGCGTCGCTCATATTGAGCACCACCACCATCGGCAGCCCCAGCTGGCGCAGTTCCAGCACGAAGCGCAGGTGCAGGCGCAGGTTGGTGGCGTCGACCACCGACACCAGCAGGTCCGGGCGCGCTTCGCCGGCGCGCTGGCCCAGGCAGACATCGCGCGTGATGGCTTCATCCAGGCTGGCCGCATGCAGGCTGTAGGCGCCGGGCAGGTCCAGGATGCGCACCTGGCGCCCGGCCGGCGACACGAAGTAGCCTTCCTTGCGCTCGACGGTGACGCCGGCGTAGTTGGCCACCTTCTGGCGGCTGCCGGTCAGGCGGTTGAACAGTGCGGTCTTGCCGCAATTGGGATTGCCGACCAGCGCAATGCGCAGGGCAGAAGGGGAAGCAGCTGCAGACATAATCCGGGGAAGGCTCAGGCGGTCCGCTGGGCGGACGGTTGGGCAGTCTCGTCGCCCTGCGTGGCGGGGGCGATGCGGGTGACCGAGGCGCTGGCGATTTCCACGCCGATGCGCGCCGCCTCCGAGCGGCGCAGCGCAAAGCGCGTGAAGCCTACCTGCGCCACCAGCGGGTCCATGCCGAACGGCCCGTAGGCGATGACCTGCACGGCTTCGCCGGCAACGAAGCCCAGTTCGCGCAGGCGGCGCGCAACCGGATCCCCAGGGGTGGCGTCGTCCACCGATTGCACTACGGCGGGCGTGCGCCGTGGAAGTTCAGACAACCGCATCATGCTTCCAGTCCGTGGCGCGGCCTGCCGCCAAGCGGTCGGTGCGACCGCGCCGGGGTGTGTAAATGAAAATCGTTTTCATTGTATCGCAAATGAGGCTTTGCGTTGCCCCCTCAAAGGATGGGCAAGCCTGCCATTGCCGCACCGGGGCGCGGCAGGAGGCGAATGATAACCGCTCAGGGGGCGGATAGCTGAGCGCGCAGCGAGCGCGAGTGCGGCGTGCTGCATCGATCAATTACTACAATTGCGTTATTGGATTCCGTAAGCCAGCGGCGTTAAGCTCGCAGCACGCTGAACACCCCGTTCCACGCGTACTTCACAAGCCATCGGTCCCTGGACCGGTGGCTTTTTCTTTATGGCTGCGCTTCGGCTCCCCCGCCTTGCCCGCCACCATGGCGACGAAGTGGTCGCGCGCCGGATGGTCCGGCGCGGTCTTCCAGGCGCAATAGACCTCCGAGCGCACCGCCGCCTCCGCCAGCGGCCGGAACGCCGCGCCGGCCATGCCGGAGCGCGCCAGCGCCGCCGGCACCACCGCCACGCCCATGCCCTGCGACACCAGCGACACCACCGACAGCCAGTGCCGCACCTCGTGCCGGATCTGCGGGAAGAAGCCTTGCGCGGCGCACATGTCGAAGATACGGCTGTAATAGTCGGGCGAGGCCTTGCGCGAGAACAGCACGAACGGTTCGCCGCGCAAGGACGTCAGCGGCAGTTCCGCCAGCCCGGCCAGCGCGTGGTCGGCGGGCAGGCAGCAGACGAACGGCTCGGCGTGCACCAGCGTGGCCTGCAGCGCGTCCGGCACCCGGCCGGTGTGGATGAAGGCGGCGTCGAGCTCGTCATGCAGCAGCGCGTCGATCTGTTCCTGCGAGTTCAGCTCGGTCAGCGCCACGTGGATGCCGGGATAGGCCGCCTCGAACTCGCGCAACGTCTGCGGCAGCCCGCGGTACAGCATCGAGCCAACAAAGCCCACGCGCAGGCGGCCGATGGCGCCCGCTTCGATCTCGCGCGCCAGCACCCGCGCGGCCTCGGCCTGCGCCAGCAGCGCCGTGGCCGATTCGCGGAAGGCCCGCCCGGCCGCGGTCAGCCGCACGCCGCGGCTGTCGCGGTCGAACAGCCGTGCCCCGACCGAAGCCTCGAGCTGCTGGATATTGAGCGACAGCGGCGGCTGCGAGATGGCCAGCCGGCGCGCGGCGCGGCCAAAGTGCAGTTCCTCGGCCAGCACGAGGAAGTAACGCAGGTGGCGGAATTCCATGGCGATACAGAAATTATATGGATCAAGCCAATTTTAGAATTAGACGCAAATCCTTGGGGTTTAAATAATGGAGGCCAAAGGGGCCGCAAGCCGGCACCGCCATACCAGGAGACCTGCCATGCCATCCAGCGCTGTGCGCGACATCCCCCAGCAACACCAGGCCGCACCCGCCGCACCTGCTGCACCCGCTGCACCCGCTGCACCCGCTGCAGCCGCCGTCCATCCGGTGCCCGACCGCCAGGGCGGCAGCCTGCTCGCTGCCGACCCGGACCTGCGCGCGCTACTGCCGCTGTACCTGCCGCCCGACCTGTTCAACCACCTGTTGCCCCATCTCGAGCGCATGGGCGCGCTGGCCGGCGGCGTGCTCGACGAGCTGGCCGGCGTGGCCGATCGCAACCCGCCGGAACTGACTTACCGCACCCGCGCCGGCGTGGATGCGCAGCGCATCGACAAGCACCCGGCCTATGTCGAGATGGAGCGCGTGGCCTTTGCCGAATTCGGGCTCGCCGCGGCGTCGCACCGCGGCGGCGTGCTGGGCTGGGACAAGCCCATGCCGCCGGCGGCCAAGTACGCGCTCACATATTTGTTTGTGCAGGCTGAATTCGGCCTGTGCTGCCCGCTGTCGATGACCGATTCGCTGACGCGCACGCTGCGCAAGTTCGGCGACCCGGCGCTGGTCGGGCGCTTCCTGCCCAACCTGACCACGCAGGTCTTTGACGACCTGTACCAGGGCGCGATGTTCATGACCGAACAGGGCGCCGGCTCCGACGTCGCCGCCACCGCCACCCGCGCGGTGCGCGATGCCTCGGCCGAGGGCGGCTGGCGCCTGCATGGCGACAAGTGGTTCTGCTCCAACCCCGATGCCGCGCTGGCGATGGTGCTGGCGCGCGTGGAAGACGAGGCCGGCAATGCCGTGCCCGGCCACAAGGGCGTGTCGCTGTTTCTGCTTTCGCGCCAGCTGGAAGACGGCAGCGCCAACCACTACCGCATCATCCGGCTCAAGCACAAGCTGGGCACGCGCTCGATGGCCAGCGGCGAGATCCGTCTGGAAGGCGCGCACGCCTACCTGGTCGGCGAGCCCGGCCGCGGCTTCGTGCAGATGGCCGACATGATCAACAACTCGCGCCTGTCCAACGGCGTGCGCGCCGCCGGGCTGATGCGCCGCGCGCTGACCGAGGGCCTGTTCATCGCGCGCGAGCGCCAGGCCTTCGGCAAGCGCCTGCAGGACATGCCGCTGATGCGCCGCCAGCTGCTCAAGCTGACGCTGCCCACCGAGCAGGCGCGCACCATGGTGTTCCAGACCGCCGAGGCGCTGCGCCGCGCCGACGCGGGCGAGCCCGATGCCTACGCGCTGATGCGCATCCTGACCCCGCTGATCAAGTTCCGCGCCTGCCGCGACGCGCGCAAGGTCACCGGCGACGCCATGGAGATTCGCGGCGGCTGCGGCTATATCGAGGAATGGAGCGACCCGCGCCTGGTGCGCGACGCCCACCTGGGCTCGATCTGGGAAGGCACCAGCAATATCGTCGCGCTCGACGTGCTGCGCGCGGTCCGGCGCGAGGGCGCGTTGCCGGTGCTGCAAGCGCACCTGGCCGGGCTGCTGGCCGATACCCCGATGCAGGCCGGTGCCCGCGCCGTATTCGAAGGCGCCATCGCCACCGCCGCGAAGCTGGCCGCTCAGGCCGCCGCGGCCGGCGCCGACGGCGAGCTGCTGGCGCGCCAGGCAGCCTCGGCGCTGTACCACGTGACCAGCGCGGTGGCGATGGCCTGGGAAGCCGGGCGCATCGGCTCGGTGCGGCGCATGCGGCTGGCGCAGCTGGTGCTGCGCCACCGCGTGCTGCCGCAGGACCCGCTCGCCGCAAGCGAGGAGCCGGCATGGCTGGCCGAAACGGTGGCGCCCGCCGACGATGGCGCGGTGCGCGCGGCCGGCGCGGTCGATGCGGTCAACGTGTTCTGACGCCGCAACCTGAACCCATTGTTCGCTCCCTCTCCCGAAGCGGGAGAGGGAGCACCCCGCCCGAAGACGCCCCAACCATCCCGCACACCCCGCGGGAGACGTCCTACACCAGGAGACAACGCCATGAAACTCTGGCACCGCGTCGCGGCCATCGCCGCGTGTTCGCTGTTTATCGCCCCCGCCTTCGCGCAGAAGGACTTTCCGTCCAAGCCGATCATGATGGTGGTCACCTATCCGCCGGGCGGCCCCACCGATGCCATGGCGCGCACGCTCGCCGCCGCGCTCAAGACCAGCCTCGGCCAGCCGGTGGTGGTCGAGAACCGTGCCGGCGCCGGCGGCAATATCGGCGCCGAGGCGGTGGCGCGCGCCGAGCCCGACGGCTACACGCTGATGTTCGGCACCTCGGCGCCGCTGGCGATCAACGTCAGCCTGTACCGCAAGATCAACTACGATCCGGTCAAGAGCTTTACCCCGGTGATCCAGATCGGCCAGCTGCCCAACGTGCTGGTGGTCAATCCGTCGGTGCCGGCCAGGAACGTCAACGAGCTGATTGCCTATGGCAAGGCCAACCCGGGCAAGCTGACCTATGCCTCGTCCGGCAATGGCGCTTCGTCGCACCTGGCGGGCGTGCTGTTCAACAACGTCACCGGCACCGATTTCCAGCACATCCCGTACAAGGGCACCGGCCCCGCGCTGAACGACCTGCTGGGCGGTCAGGTCAGCATGACCTTCACCGACGTGCTGACGGCGATGCCCTTCATCAAGAGCGGCAAGGTGCGCGCGCTAGGCGTGACCACCAAGGCCCGCTCGCAGGCGCTGCCGGAGGTGCCGACGGTGGCCGAGCAGGGCGTGCCGGGGTTCGACGTGTCGGTGTTCTTCGGCGTGGTCGCGCCGGCCGGCACGCCGGCGGAGGTGATCGGCAAGCTCAACCGCGCCTTTGCCGAGGCGCTGAAGCAGCCCGATGTGCGCAAGACCCTGCAGGCGCAAGGCCTGGAGTTCGCACCGTCGACCACGCCGGAGCAGCTCGGCAGCTTCGTCAAGGCCGAGGTGGGCAAGTGGCGCGCCGTGGTGCAGAAGTCCGGCGCCCAGCTCGATTGACGACGCCAAGGGAATCGCAGCCATGACCCAAGCCAATCCCGGCGCGCTTGCCGGCATCCGCGTGGTCGACCTGTCGCGCATCCTGGGCGGCCCGTACTGCGGACAGATCCTGGGCGACCACGGCGCCGACGTGCTCAAGATCGAACCGCCGCAGGGCGACGACACCCGTACCTGGGGTCCGCCGTTCAGGGACGGCGTCGCCTCCTACTACTTCGGCCTGAACCGCAACAAGCGCGTAATGCGGCTGGACCTGACCGCCGCAGCCGACCGCGAGGTGCTGCTGGCCCTGCTGGCCGAGGCCGACGTGCTGGTCGAGAACTTCAAGACCGGCACGCTGGAGAAGTGGGGGCTGGGCTATGACGTGCTGTCGGAGCGCTTCCCGCGGCTGGTGCATTGCCGCGTGTCGGGCTTCGGCGCCGACGGCCCGCTGGGCGGCCTGCCTGGCTACGATGCCGCGATCCAGGCCATGTCGGGCATCCTGAGCATCAACGGCGAGGCCGATGGCGATCCGCTGCGCGTGGGCTTGCCGGTGGTCGACATGGTGACCGGGCTCAACGCCGTGATTGGCGTGCTGCTGGCGCTGCAGGAGCGCGCCCGCAGCGGGCGCGGGCAGTTCGTCGAGGCCGCGCTCTATGACTCGGGACTGTCGCTGCTGCATCCGCACGCGGCCAACTGGTTCATGAGCGGCAAGACGCCGCAGCGCACCGGCAATGCGCATCCCAACATCTATCCATACGACACCGTCGCCACCGCCACCGACCCGGTCTTCCTGGCGGTGGGCAACGACCGGCAGTTCCGCATCCTGTGCGAGCACCTGCAGGTGCCGGCGCTGGCCGACGACCAGCGCTACGCCACCGCCGGCGCGCGTTCGGTCAATCGCGTGGCGCTCAAGGCCGAACTGGAAGCGCGCATGCGCACGCTCGACGGCAAGGCGCTGGCGGATACGCTGGTGGCCGCGGGCGTGCCGTGCGCGCCGGTGCTGTCGGTGGCCGATGCCTTGCAGCATCCGCATACGCGGCACCGCGAGATGGTGGTGGAGATGGAAGGAGGGTACCAGGGGCTGGGGGCGCCGGT
The DNA here is from genome assembly GCF_023952475.1 of Cupriavidus sp. WGlv3. Taxonomy (GTDB): domain Bacteria; phylum Pseudomonadota; class Gammaproteobacteria; order Burkholderiales; family Burkholderiaceae; genus Cupriavidus; species Cupriavidus phytorum. The sequence continues at coordinate 88,047 of NZ_JALHRX010000016.1, read as the reverse complement.
GAAGCTGAGCCGGACGCCGGCGACGTACCGGTATGCGCCGCTCACTGAAGGGGACGAGTTCCTGGAGTAGAGGCGACGTGGCCAACTTTCACCGCCGGTTTGCTCCCTCTCCCGCTTGCGGGAGAGGGAGCACGCAAGCGGAAGAATTCGGGGTCACCCCGGAATCATCCCCGGCAGCCAATACGCCTGCACCATCGTCATCATTCCGATGATCACCGCGAACAGCAGGCTGTGCTTCACGGTGAAGCGGAACAGTTCCGACTCCTTGCCCACCAGCCCGGTCGCCGCGCAGGCCACCGCGATCGATTGCGGCGAGATCATCTTGGCGGTGACGCCGCCGGTGGTGTTGGCCGCGACCATCAGCGTGTCGGACACGCCGATCTGGTGCGCGGTGGTGTTCTGCAGCGCGCAGAACAGCGCATTCGACGAGGTGTCGGACCCGGTCAGGAACACCCCCAGCCAGCCCAGGAACGGCGAGAAGAACGGGAACGCCGCACCCGTGCCGGCCAGCAGCAGCGCCAGGGTCGAAGACATGCCCGAGTAGTTGGCGACGAAGGCGAACGCCAGCACCAGCCCGATCGACAGCACCGGGCGCGCCAGTTCCACCAGCGTTTCGCCGAACGTGGCCAGCAGGTCGCGCGGCTTCATGCGCAGCAGCACGGCGGAGATCAGCGCGGTCAGCAGGATCGCGGTGCCGACGGCGGAGAGCAGGTCGATCTTCAGCACCGCGTCATAGGCCTTGGGCGTGGTTACGATCGGCGCGGCCTTGATCACCAGCTGGTCCAGGCCCGGGACCTTGAACTTCAGCACCGTGCCCGCCAGCGGGCCGTTGGCGGCGAACAGCGCCTTGAACGGCTGCAGGCTCCACACCGTGACGATGGCGGTCAGGATGCCGAACGGCGCCCACGCGCGCAGCGTTTGCGCGAGCGTGTAGGGCGACGCCTTGCGGCTCTGCACCGCGCCGCCAAAACCGCCGCCAATATCGCCGCCAAAGCCCGCCAGCGCGACCGTGCCGCCACTGACGTTGCCGGCGCTGCCGCCAGCACGCTGCGATGCGCTGCGCGGCTGCCACACCTTCAGGAACGCCGCCAGGGATACGAGGCTGACCAGCGCCGAGGTGATGTCCGGCAGTTCCGGCCCGATATGGTTGGAGGTGAAGTACTGCGTCACGGCAAAGCTGCCGCCGCACACCAGCGCCGCCGGCCAGGTCTCGCGCACGCCCTTGGCGCCGTCCATCATGAACACCAGCCAGAACGGCACCAGCAGCGACAGCAGCGGCAACTGGCGACCGGCCATGGCGCCGATATGGAACGGGTCCAGGCCCGTCACCTGCCCGGCCACGATGATGGGAATGCCCATCGCGCCGAACGCCACCGGCGCGGTATTGGCGATCAGACACAGCCCCGCCGCGTACAGCGGATTGAAACCCAGCCCCACCAGCAGCGCCGCGGTGATCGCCACCGGCGCGCCGAAGCCCGCCGCACCTTCCAGGAAGGCGCCGAAGGCAAAGCCGATCAGCAGCATCTGCAGGCGCTGGTCGTCGGTGATCGACAGCACCGAGGCGCGGATCACGTCGAACTGGCCGGTCTTGACCACGATCTTGTAGAGGAACACCGCGGTCACGATGATCCACGCAATCGGCCACAGCCCGTAGGCAAAGCCGAAGCCGGCCGAGGCCAGCGCCTGCTGCGCGGGCATGCCATAAGCGAAGATCGCCACGGCCAGCGCCAGCAGCAGCGTCACCGCCGCGGCGACATGGCCCTTCATGCGCCAGACCGCGAGCGCGATGAAGAAGAACACGATGGGGATCGCTGCCGCCAGCGAGGACAGCCACAGGCTGCCTAGCGGTGTGTAGAGTTGGGTCCAGGGTTGCAAGGGTAGTCTCCTGATTTGGTGGTGGTTCGGGAAAGCTTTGTTGTTCTGAAAAGCGCGGTGGCGTCAGCCCGCGCGTTTGTGTGCTCCCTCTCCCGCACGCGGGAGAGGGGAGCAAACAAGCGGGTGTGGGGAAGCGTCAGCGCTGTACTGCGCCGCGCCTGGCGCCGCCTACTCCGGCTGCCCTTTTTCCTTCAGCAGGTCCGCCAGGCTCTTCGCCGCCGGTTTCAGCGGCGTGCGGTGCTGCGTCCATCCCATCTGCCGCGCCGGTGTCAGCGCGCGCAGCCGCGTCGCGGCCCAGCGGAACAGCCGGTACGCCGCCGGGTGCGAATAGGCGCCGCTCCAGAAGCGCCACACCAGGTGCTCGCCCCGGCTGTACTTGGCGCCCTGGCCGCGCAGCGGGTTGGCCACCGGTTCTGCGGGATCGCGGTTGGCCTCGGTGCGCAGGCGCACCAGCAGTTGCGGGATCGGGATGCGCACCGGGCAGACCTCGCCGCAGGCGCCGCACAGGCTCGAGGCGGTGGCCAGGTCGGCGGTGGCGTCCAGCCCCAGCAGGTGTGGCGAGATGATCTTGCCGATCGGGCCGGGGTAGGTGGTGCCGTAGGCATGGCCGCCGATGCGGGTGTACACCGGGCAGTGGTTCATGCACGCGCCGCAGCGGATGCATTGCAGCGTGGCGCGCAATTGCGCGTCGGCATAGGCCTGGGTGCGGCCGTTGTCGAGCAGCACCAGGTGCACTTCGCGCGGGCCGTCGCGCTCGCCCGCGCGGCGCGGGCCCGAGATCAGGTTGAAGTAGGTGGTGATGGCCTGGCCCGTGGCCGAGCGCGTCAGCAGCGTCGACAGCGGCACGATGTGCTCGAGCCTGGCCACCACCTTCTCCATGCCCATGATGGCGATATGCACGTCGGGCACGGTGGTGGAGAGCCGGCCGTTGCCCTCGTTCTCCACCAGCCACAGCGTACCGGTGTCGGCGGCGGCAAAGTTCACGCCGGACAGGCCGATGTCGGCCTCGACAAAGGCCTGGCGCAGCGCGCGGCGGCCGGTCTGGATCAGCGCGTCGACGTCCTCGGTATAGGGCGTGTCGGGGATATGCTCGGTGAACAGCTGCGCGATATCGCCCTTGGTCTTGTGGATCGCCGGCATCACGATATGCGAGGGCTTCTCGCCGGCCAGCTGGACGATGTATTCGCCCATGTCCGACTCGATGCAATCGACGCCGCGCTCGGCCAGGTAATGGTTCAGCTCGATCTCTTCGCTGGCCATCGACTTGCCCTTGATCACGCGCGTGGCCTGCCGGGCGCTGGCAATGCCGTGGATGATGGCGTTGGCCTCGTCGGCGGTCTCGGCCCAGTGCACCTGCACGCCGGCGGCGCTCAGCTGCTGTTCCAGCTGCACCAGCAGGTCGGGCAGGTTGGCCAGCGCGTGCTGGCGCACCGCCTCGCCCAGGTCGCGCAGGCGTTCGAGCTCGTCGGCATCCGGGAACTGCGCCAGGCGCTTGCCTTGCAGGAAGTCCATCGCGCCGCGGAAGCTCTGGCGCAGCTTGGGATCGTCCAGCGCTTCGCGGGCGCGGGCCTTGAACTCTCGCGGCGCAACGAATTGCAGGGTCTGCTGGCTCATCATGCGGCCTCCGCGGTGTCGGTTTCGATCACGACCCACAGCCGGCGCGGACCATGCGCGCCGTATGCCAGGGTTTGCTGGATGTCCGAGGTCTTGGACGGGCCCGAGACCAGCACCAGGTTGGTCGGCATGCCGTCGGCCCAGCGCTCGGCGCGCGCGGCCATGTGCAGGTCGTCATGCAGGGTCGGGGCGCGCACCAGCGCGACATGCAGCGGCGGCACCAGCGACACCGTGCGCGGCGAGCCCGCATCGGGCGTCAGCACCAGCGTGCCGGTGGCAGCGATGCCGGAGCGCGCCACGGTGAAGCCGGCGTCGACGGTGTCGAACAGCTCGGCCTTCCAGGCCTCGATCGGGCGGTCGTAGCCGATGGCTTGGATACCGGCCGGCAGCGCGGCAGCCAGCGCCGCGCCGGCCACGGTGGCCGGATCGAGCAGCAGGCGCTTCACGCCCGCGCTGGCCAGTTCGGCAGCGAGCATCGCCGGCCAGGCGCTGGCGTCGGCGCACCAGACTTCGGCATGCAGGCCTTGCAGCGCCGCCCGCATCGCGGCAACGCGTGCGCCAGTCGTTGGCGTGCCATGGCGGCGTGCTTCGAAATGGCCGTCGATGCGGCGGTCCAGCTCGGTGGTTTGCGGGGACGGCACGGGCGCGGCGGCGCGCAGCCGGCCGAGCATGCGTTCGCGGGCGCCGGGCGTGCTCATGCGGCACCTCCGGTACGGCGCCACAGGAAGCTGGCGAGGTGTTCCACCTGCAGCGGCGCGCGGTCGTGCGCGGCGGTGTGGCCGATATTGAGCAGGCAGCCGCAGTCGGCCGAGACCAGGCGGTCGCAGCCGGTGGCGCAGGCCGAGGCCACCTTGTCGCGCACCATCGCGCCCGAGATATCGGGATGCTTGAGCGAGAAGGTGCCGCCGAAGCCGCAGCATTCCGACTCGCGCGCATGCTCGACGCGGGTCACGCCCGGCAGCGCATCGACCAGCGCCACGCCGTGCTGGCGCGTGCCCATTTCGCGGCGCGCGCCGCACGAGGTATGCAGCACGATGCGCTCCGGCGGCTCGGCCGATGGTGCCGCAGCGCCGAAGTCCACCTTCAGCACGTGCAGCAGGAACTCGCCCAGCTCATAGACGCGCCCGGCCAGTTCGCGGGCCTTCGGGCCGGCCACCGGATCGTCGGCAAAGAGCTGCGGCCAGTGGTGGCGCATCATGCCGGCGCAAGAGCCGGACGGCACGATCACCGGCCATGGCTGGCCGAACAGGTCGAGCTGGGCGCGCGCCACCGCACGCGCCGCGTCGGGATTGCCGCTGCTGTAGGCGGGCTGGCCGCAGCAGCTCTGGCCGCGCGGGAAATGCACGGTCAGGCCTTCGCGCTCGAGCAGCCGCACGGCATCGAGGCCGGCCTGCGGCACGAACATGTCGACCAGGCAGGTGGCAAACAGGTAGGCCTGCGTGGGGGCAGGGCCGCTGGGGTACTGACGATCCTTCATGTCTCGCTCCACACGTGCTGGGTCGCACGTTTGGGCGCATAATTCCCGCTTCCGCGCGGCGCTTCAAATTGGTTGGACCAATTCAGAACGCGGGCCGCGCACGTTCAGGAGCGAGGAACCACGGCATGACGGCAGCCAGGCACGGGCATACCCGCGGACGCGTGGAGTCGGTGATGCGGCGCATGGAGACCGCGCTGCTCGACGGCACCTGGCCGCCGGGCACGCGGCTGCCGGCCGAGCGCGTGCTGGCCGAACAGTACGCGGTGGCGCGCAACACCGTGCGCGAGGCGATTCAGCGCCTGGCCGCGCGCGGCCTGCTGCAGAGCCGGCGCGGCGCGGGCGTCTATGCCACCGACCAGCTGCGCGCCGGCATTGCCTCGCCGTGGGGCCAGCTGGTGGCGGACCATCCCGCGCTGCGCGAAGACATCCTGGAATTTCGCCGCGTGCTGGAAGGCGCCACGGCCTACTTCGCGGCGTTGCGCGCGGACGCGGCCGATGTCAGGCGCATCCGTGCGCTGATGGCCGAACTGGAACGCGCGCGCACCGCCGACGACAAGCAGGCCGAGGCCGATGCCGATGCGCAGCTGCATGACGCCATCGCCCAGGCCTCGCACAACACCATGTTCCTGCACCTGCATACCAGCGTGATCGGCATGCTGCGCGAACACATCACCATCAACGGCACCGGCCTGCGCGAACAGGACGACGGCGCCTCGGACCTGCTGTTGCTGCAGCACCGCACGCTGTGCGATGCGATCTGTGCGCGCCGTCCGGAAGAGGCGCGCACGGCGATGCAGACCCACATCGACTTCGTGCGCAGCCGCGTGGAGCACGACGGGGCCTGAATACAGGGGTCAGAGGCCCGCTTATTGGTCCTACCACCGGCCCGGCGTGCCGGCCGCGGCATTCAGATCAGCCCGGCGCCGGCCAGCTCGCGCTTCAGGTACGCATAGAAGATCGGCCCGGCGATCACGCCCGGGATGCCGAACAGCGTTTCCATCAGCAGCATCACCATCAGCAGTTCCCACGCCGCGGCCTGGATGCGCGCGCCGATGATGCGCGCGTTCAGGAAGTATTCGAGCTTGTGGATCACCACCAGGAACACCAGCGATGCCACCGCGATCGGCAGCGATACCGACAGCGAGGCCACCACGATGGCCGTGTTCGAGATCAGGTTGCCCAGCACCGGCAGCAGGCCCGCGACGAAGGTAATCACCACCAGGGTCTTGCTCAGCGGCAGGTGCACGTCGAACAGCGGCAGCACCAGCAGCAGGTAGACCGCGGTCAGCACGGTGTTGATGGTGGAGATCTGGATCTGCGCAAAGATGAACTGCGAGAACGCCTGCTGCAGCGTGCGCGCGCGCGCCACCAGCGCGGCCGCCAGCGGGCGCCGGTTGGGCCGCGCCACCGCCCGGTACAGCGCCACCATCGCGCCGATCACCAGGCCGATCAGGATATGCACCAGCGTGCGCAGCACCTCGGCGCCCAGCTTCTGCGCCATCGCGGCGTGCTCGCGCAGGGTATCGATCAGCGTGTTGGCGAGTTCGTCGACGCCATTGGGCAGCGCGTCGCTGACCCACGGCGGCAGCTGCCCGCGCGAGCGGTCGATGATGTCGGCGACGTGGTTGAGCAGGCCGTCCAGGGTATTGCCCTCGCCGCTGACAAAGCGCACCAGCAGCCAGCCCGCCAGCGTCAGCCCCAGCAGGATCAGCGCCGACAGGATCGCCACCGCGAGCGCGTCGTGGCGCTGGTGCAGGCGCTTCAGGCGCGGCGCCAGCACGTCCACCAGCGAATACAGCAGCAGCCCGGACAGCAGCGCCGCCACCAGGTTGGCATGCAGCGCGGTCCAGAGCGCCAGCGCGGTCAGCAGGTAGGCGACGGTGCCGACGCTGTACCACGCAGCCGGCGGCAGGCGCGGGGTGACGGTCGGTTCGGGCTCTTTCATTGGTGTCTCCGGCATGCAATTTGCTGAAAGGAATTCCTGGATTCTCGCCGATCCAGATGTAATGGCTGCGTCAGTCGCTGCTTCGGTCGCCCGGCCGCCGTGACCTCGCGCCGCGACCTGGTGCCGATGTTGGCATATCGGCACACGCAAAGGGTGTCTATATTAGGGGGAATCGTGCACGGCCAGCCGCTCGCCGTGCTGTCTTCGATTGTCCCCAGGTACAGGAACGCAAGGAACGCAACCCATGGCCTACACCCAGACCATCGGCAACCACCGCCACGTCTTTGCCGACCTGCGCATGCTGCTGGCCAGGGCCAGCCCGGCGCGCTCCGGCGACGCGCTGGCGGGCCTCGCCGCGCAAAGCGAACAGGAGCGGATGGCGGCACGGCTGGCACTGTCCGAGGTGCCGCTGACGCGCTTCCTGAACGAGGCGCTGGTGCCCTATGAAGACGACGAGGTCACGCGTCTGATCCACGACCGCCACGACGCCGCCGCCTTTGCCGCGATCGATGCCACCACCGTGGGCGACCTGCGCAACTGGCTGCTGCGGCATGAAACCGACAGCGCCATGCTGGCGCGGGTGGCGCCCGGCATCACGCCGGAAATGGCGGCGGCGGTCAGCAAGCTGATGCGCAACCAGGACCTGGTCGCGGTGGCGCGCAAGTGCCAGGTGGTCACGCGCTTTCGCAGCACGGTGGGGCTGCCGGGCCGGCTGGCGGTGCGGCTGCAGCCCAACCATCCGACCGACGATCCCAAGGGCATCGCCGCCTCGATCATCGACGGGCTGCTCTATGGCTGCGGCGATGCCACCATCGGCGTCAATCCGGCCTCGGACAACCTCGGCGCGATCGTCTCGCTGCTGCGCATGATCGACGAGTTGCGCAGCCGCTTCGACATCCCCACGCAATCCTGCGTGCTGACCCATGTCACCAACACGCTGCGCGCGATCGGCCAGGGCGCGCCGGTGGACCTGGTGTTCCAGTCCGTGGCCGGCAGCGAGCGCGCCAATGCGGCCTTCGGCATCAGCCTGTCACTGCTGGCCGAGGCGCACGACGCCGCGCAGGCGCTGGCGCGCGGCACCGTGGGCGACAACCTGATGTACTTCGAGACCGGGCAGGGCAGTGCGCTGTCGGCCGACGCGCACCACGGCGTCGACCAGCAGACCATGGAGGCGCGCGCCTATGCGGTGGCGCGCGCGTTCTCGCCGCTGCTGGTCAATACCGTGGTCGGTTTTATCGGGCCGGAGTACCTGTACGACGGCAAGCAGATTATCCGCGCCGGGCTGGAAGACCACTTCTGCGGCAAGCTGATGGGCGTGCCGATGGGCTGCGACGTCTGCTACACCAACCATGCCGAGGCCGACCAGGATGACATGGACACGCTGCTGACGCTGTTCGGCGTGGCCGGCATCAACTTCATCATGGGCGTGCCCGGCGCCGACGACATCATGCTGAACTACCAGAGCACCTCATTCCACGACGCGCTGTACCTGCGCGAAGTGCTGGGGCTGCGCCCGGCGCCGGAATTCGAGGCCTGGCTGCAGCGCATGGACATTGCCGACGGCGCCGGCCGGCTGCTCGAGCCCGCCGCGCGCCAGCCGCTGCTGCAGATGGCCCACAGCCTGTAAGGAGCCGCGATGACCGCCAAACGCCAGGCTCCCGCCATGCCCGACCCCGCCGCCGCGGCCGAAGCCGACCCGTGGCAACGGCTGCGCCGCTTCACGCGCGCGCGCATCGCGCTGGGCCGCACCGGCCACAGCCAGCCCACCGACGCCGTGCTGGCGTTCGGCCTCGCCCATGCGCAGGCGCGCGATGCGGTGCACCTGACGCTGGAGGTGGGCGCGGTCACCGCGGCGCTGGATGCGGCCGGGCTGGCGCACGCGGCGGTGCACAGCGCGGCGCCGGACCGCGAGCATTACCTGCGCCGCCCGGACCTGGGCCGGCGCCTGGACGACGCCAGCCGCGCGCGGCTGGACGCGGCGCGGCCGCGGCAGGCGCCGGACGTGGTGTTCGTGATTGCCGATGGCCTGTCCGCGCTGGCGACGCAGCGCCATGCGCTGCCGCTGCTTCAGGCGGCGCGCCAGCGCCTGCCGCAGGACTGGCAGATCGGTCCGGTGGTGGTGGCCGAGCAGTCGCGCGTGGCGCTGGGCGACGAGATCGGCGAGCGCCTGGGCGCGCGCCAGGTGGTGATGCTGATCGGCGAGCGGCCCGGGCTGAGTTCGCCCGACAGCCTCGGCATCTACCTGACTTATGCACCGCGCGTCGGCCGCACCGATGCCGAGCGCAACTGCATCTCCAACGTGCGCCCGGAAGGGCTGCCCTATGCGCAGGCCGCCGACCGGCTGGTGTTTCTGCTTTGCGGCGCGGCGGCGCTCGGGCGCTCCGGCGTGGACCTGAAGGACGACAGCGCGCCGGCGTTGCCCGCAGGTGGCGCCGGACCATCGCCACAGATCGGCTGAAAACACAAAACGGCCACCGCGCGGGCCGCGACCCGCGTGGTGGCCGTTGCCGTCGCACCGCTTACATCATGCGGCGCGAGAACTGCCCATGCCCCGCATCCGACATCAGTTGCTTGAACTGGTCGCCACTCATATGCACCAGGTCCTGGTGGTCGCCGCCCTCGAAATACACTTCGGGCTGCTGCATCAGGCTGTCGTCCACATAGGTTTGCATGCCGTATGCCATCGCCACCGGCGGAATCGCGCCGAGGTCGCAATCCTTGAATATCTCGCGGATCTCGTCCTCGTGCGCCAGCACCAGGTCGCGCCCGGTCTGTTCGCAGATGGCGGCCATCTGCAGGTGATGGCTCGAAGGGATCACAGCGGCGACATAGCCGCGGTCATCCTCCAGCAACAGCGTCTTGGCCAGCCGGTCCCCGGGCACGTGCGCGGCCTCTGCCGTGGCCATGCTGCTCAGGGTGTAGGGGTGGCGGATGATGTCGTAACGGGTGTTCTTGCTGCTCAGGCAGTTAGCGAGCGTACTAGCCAGGGCCATGGTTGCTCCTAGGTTCCGGATGCGCCGACGGTTATCCTTGTGTTCCTAATATAGTGCGCCGGCGCCATGGCGATGGCCTGTTGCTAGCGGTGCAGCCGCGGCCACACCGCCTGCAGTTCGGTCTTCAGGAAATTCAGCAGGTAGCGCGTGGCCAGGGTCTGGTAGCGGTTGGGCATGGTCAGCATGTAGAGCTTGCTGCCGAACACGCTGATGCGGTAGTCGCACAGCAGCGGCACCAGCGCGCCGCTGTCCAGTTCCGCGCCGATCGCATAGATCGGGAAGATGCCGACGCCCAGGCCGGCCAGCACCGCCTCTTTCAGGAAGGCGAAGTTCTCCGAGCTGAGCGTGGGCTCGAGCACCACTTGTTCGCGCACCTCGCCATCGTTGCCGCCTGCGCGCGAGCCCGCTGCCTTGAGCTTCTGCCCCACCGGCGACGCGCACACGATGGCATGCGACTGCAGCCCGCCTAGTGCCTGCGGCGCCGGGTGGCCGGCAAGGTACGCGGGCGCGGCGCAGACGATCCAGTCGACCGCGCCGATCTCGGTGGCGACCACCGAATCGGGCGGCGTCGAGATGATGCGCAGCGCCACCTCCACGTCCTCGGACACCAGGTTGTGCACGCGATTGTCGAACACGACATCCAGCGTGATGTCCGGGTAGCGCTGCTTGAACCGCACCAGCAACGGCGACAGCAGCGAATGGCCCAACCCGGTGGGCACCGACAGCCGCACATGGCCCTGCAGGCTCTTGCCCATGTTGCTGATCAGCGCATTGGCCGCCGCGACCTCGCCCAGGATATTGCGGCCGTGCTCGTACAGCCCGGCGCCGACCGGCGTCGGCTCGACGTGGCGGGTGGTCCGGCGCAGCAGCTGCACGCCCAGCTCTTCTTCCAGCGCCTTGAGCCGGTAGCTGACATTGGCGCGCGTCATCTTGAGCTTGCGCGCGGCCGCGCTCAGGTTGCCGGCGTCGACGATGTCGACGAACAGGCGCAAGGCGTTCAGGTCCATGGGGATGATCAGAGAAAGACGGCGGCGGTGACAGGCCCCCGTATACTGCCACGCCGGCGCCGCCGCGCGCCGCAATGCGATGTTGCACGCACTGCGGCTTGCACTGTGCGCGGGTCTGGGCAATGATTCGAGCCGGACCCTCAACTGGCCTACTGCGCCCCCGTTTGCCATGCACCGCTCGTTGCGCCGATGGCTGTGCCTGCCTTTGTTCTTTGCCGGCGCCAGCGCCTCCGCCCAGGACCTGGTCGACTGCAAGCGGATCGAGCATGACCAGCTGATCATCGCTTCCCAGGAAACCCTGCTGTTCCTGCGCTGCCGCGCGCGCCAGGTCGCATACGAGGCGCCGCGCCTGAAGGGCGTGTCGCAACGCGTCAAGGACGACCTGGTGTTCGCGTGCCTGGACCAGGCCGACGCCGTCGAGCACCAGCTGCGTGTGCGCCACGGCTATTCGCGCGAAGCGCTGGCGCGCCAGCGCTGCGAACTGTCCGGCGCGCTCATGCCCGGCGGGTGAAGCCGGGACCTCGAGGCTTCAGGCATAGCCGCCATTGGCGCGCAGTACCTGTGCATTGACCCACGCGCCGTCCGGCCCCGCCAGGAAGGCCACCGCTCCGGCAATGTCGTCGGGCGTGCCGAGCCGCTCCAGCGGCGCCAGTTTCGCCAGCTGCGCCACCTGCTCCTCTGATTTGCCGTCGAAGAACAGGTCGGTCGCGACCGGGCCCGGCGCCACCGCGTTGACGGTGATGCCGCGGCCGCGCAGTTCGTTGGCCAGCACCTGCACCAGCCCTTCGACGCCCGCCTTGGCCGCGATATACGGCCCGTAGCCCGGGAAGGCGCGCGCAATCACGCTGGTCGACAGTGCGATGATCCGTCCGCCCTGGCCCAGCCGCGCGGCGGCCTCGCCCAGCACCAGGAAGGCGCCGCGCAGGTTGGTGGCGATGGTCTGGTCGAAGGCGTCGACGCCCGCCGGCGCCACCGGCTTCAGCGTCATGATGCCGGCGCTGTTGACCACCACGTCGAGCCGGCCGAAGGCCTGTTGCGCGGCATCGAACAGGCGCGCCACGTCCGGCGCCCGCGCCACGTCGCCCTGGACGGCGATGGCGTTGGCGCCGGCCGCGCGTGCCGCGGCGACGGTCTCTTCGGCGCGGGCGGCGTTGCCGGCGTAGCCGATGGCTACGTCAAAGCCGTCGGCTGCCAGCCGCAAGGCAATGGCGCGGCCAATGCCGCGGGAGGCGCCGGTGACGAGCGCGGCACGGCGGGAGGTGGCGGGAAGGGCGGTCATGGCAGTTTCCTGGTGGGTTGGGAATGGCTGCATGATGGATGTTGGCGCTCGCTGGATAAATGGCCGCCGGGAAAAAGGATTAGCCAAAGCTGATCAACAATCCCGGACGTGATGGCTTCGCCTCACCTGCGCCGGACGGGCGCTAATCCCTTGCTGGCGTTGCAGGCTCCGCCTGCGCCGACCCGGGCCTTGCGTTAAGATCGCTTCCTTCCCAGCCATTTTTTTGGCGCGCCGTTGCGCTGCATTCCGCGTCTTGCCATGAGTAATCTGAACCAGCAATCCATCCTTTCCGTCCATCACTGGACCGACACCCTTTTCAGCTTTACCTGCACGCGCGACCCCGGTTTCCGCTTTGAAAACGGCCAGTTCGCGATGGTCGGCCTGGAAGTGAATGGCCGCCCGCTGCTGCGCGCCTACAGCATCGCCAGCGCCAACTACGAAGAGACACTGGAATTCTTCAGCATCAAGGTGCCCGACGGCCCGCTGACCTCGCGCCTGCAGCACCTGCGCGAGGGCGACCAGATCTACGTCGGCAAGAAGCCGACCGGCACGCTGCTGGTGGACAACCTGCTGCCCGGCAAGACCCTGTGGTTGCTGGCCACCGGCACCGGCCTGGCGCCGTTCCTGTCGATCATCCGCGACCCGGACGTCTACGAGCGCTACGACAAGGTCGTGCTGACCCACACCTGCCGCTTCGTCGAAGAGCTGGCCTACCGCGAACTGATCCAGGAACACCTGCCGCAGCACGAGCACCTGGGCGACCTGGTGCGCGAGAAGCTGGTGTACTTCCCGACCGTGACCCGCGAAGAGTTCGATAACCGCGGCCGTATCACCGACCTGATCGCCTCGGGCGAGCTGTTCGATCGCCTCGGCGTGGCGCCGTTCTCGACCGAGAACGACCGCATCATGCTGTGCGGCAGCCCCGATATGCTGAAGGACGTGCGCGGCATCCTCGAAGCACGCGGCTTTGCCGAAGGCAATATGAGCCATCCCGGCCATTTTGTGCTGGAAAAGGCCTTCGTCGGCTGAGGCCGGCCCGCCCCGGCGCGGAACCGCGCCGGGCGTCCCGGTTGTGTCTCCTCGCGCGCTACACCTCGCGCGTCATCCCCTTCAAATCGATCCACTCGGCAAACTGCGCCTCGGTGACATGCCCCGAGGCGATCGCCGCCTCGCGCAGCGACAGGTTGCGCTTGACCGCGAGCTTGGCGATTTCGGCGGCGCGGTCGTAGCCGATATGCGGATTGAGCGCGGTCACCGGCATCAGCGAGCGCTCCAGCAGTTCGGCGATGCGTGCGCGGTCGGCCTCGACCCCCTCGACCATATGCTCGGCAAAGCTCGAGGCCGCGCCGGCCAGCAGGCTGACCGATTGCAGCAGGCTGTAGATGATCACCGGCTTGTAGGCGTTCAGCTCCAGCGTGCCCAGGCCGTTGGCCAGCGTCACCGTGGTGTGGTTGCCGATCACGCGGCAGCACACCATCGCCAGCGCCTCGGCCTGGGTCGGGTTGACCTTGCCCGGCATGATCGACGAGCCCGGCTCGTTGGCCGGCAGCACCAGCTCGGCAAAGCCGGCGCGCGGGCCGGACCCCAGCAGCATGAAGTCGCGCGCGATCTTCAGGAATGACGAGGCGGTGGTGTTGAGCGCGCCCGACAGGTCGGCCAGCGCGTCGTGCGCGGCCTGCAGCGCATAACGGTTGGGCGCGGGCTCGAACGGCAGGCCGGTGTAGTCGGCCAGCGCGCGCGCAAAGGCGGCGGCAAAGCCGTGCGGCGCGTTCAGGCCGGTGCCGACCGCGGTGCCGCCCTGCGCCACCGGCATCGCGCGCAGCATGGCCTGCTGCAGGCGCGACTGGGCATCGGCCACCTGCGCCATGTAGCCGGAGAACTCCTGCCCCAGCGTCAGCGGCACCGCGTCCTGCAGGTGGGTGCGGCCCACCTTGACGATATCCGCAAAGGCGTCGACCTTGCGCGCGAAAGTCTGCTGCAACTGTTCCAGCGCGGGCAGCAGTTCTTGCTGGATCGCGCGCGTGGCGGCGATGTGCATCGCGGTGGGGAAGCTGTCGTTGGACGACTGGCTGGCGTTGACGTGATCGTTCGGGTGCACCGGGGTCTTGCTGCCGACCTCGCCGCCCAGCAACTGGATCGCGCGGTTGGCGATGACCTCGTTCAGGTTCATGTTGGTCTGCGTGCCCGAGCCGGTCTGCCAGACCGACAGCGGGAACTCGTCGGGCCAGCGGCCTTCGATGACCTCGGCGGCGGCCTGCTCGATGGCATGCGCCAGTTCGGGCCGCAGCACGCCCAGTTCGCCGTTGGCGCGCGCCGCGCACAGCTTCAGGATGGCAAAGGCCTCGATCAGCGCGGGCGGCATCTTCTCGGTGCCGATGCGGAAGTTCTGGCGCGAGCGTTCGGTCTGCGCCCCCCACAGATGTTCGGCGGGCACGGGCACGTCGCCCAGGCTGTCTTTTTCGATGCGGGTGGCGGCGGTGGACGGGTCTGGCATGGGCTGGCTCCTTGGCAAGGCGGCGGACGGCTGGGCCGGAGGGCATGGTGCGGTCCATTAGAATACCGCTTCGCCAAGGCGGGTGCCCGCGCCCCGCTGTCTTGCCGTATTGCCGGCTATCGCGACAACTTCCGCCGCATGCTCATCGCCCAGCTCAAATCCTTCTTCATGGTGGCCCGCATCGGCAGCGTCACGCAGGCGGCCAAGCGCCTGGGCCTGTCGCAGCCCACCATCACCGCGCAGATCCGCGCGCTGGAAGAGGCCTACGGGGTCGAGCTGTTCCATCGCGGCGGGCGCCGGCTGGCGCTGTCCGACGCCGGTCTGGCACTGCTGCCGCGGGTCGAGGCGCTGGTGCAGCAGGAAACCGAGATCGATTTCTTCCTGCGCCATTCTGGCGACCTGCGCACCGGCAGCCTGCGCGTGGGCGCCACCGCGCCTTACTACGTGCTGGAACTGATCCGCCGCTTCAGCGAGCGTTTCCCGGCGATCGACGTCAGCGTGGTCACGGGCAATTCGCAGGAGGTGCTGGAGGCGCTGCGGGAATATCGCGTCGACCTCGCCACCTCGTCGCAGCGCGTCGACGATGCGCGCCTGTCGCGCATGCTGCTGGGCGTGGATCCGCTGATGCTGGTGGTGCATCGTACCCATGCGCTGGCCGGGCATACCGAAGTGCCGGTGAGCGCGCTGGCGGGCTGCCGGCTGCTGATGCGCGAACTGGCATCGACCACGCGCATCGCCACCGAGGACATGCTGGCGCAGGCCCGCGTCAGCCCCGCAGCGCAGATGGAAATCGGCAGCCGGGAATCGATCCGCGAAGCGGTAATCCGCAACCTGGGCGTTTCGGTGATCGCCCGGCATGAGGTGCCGAGCCATCCTGACCTGCGCGTGCTGGGCTTCACCGATGCCGCGCCGTGCCTGCACGAATACCTGTATTGCCTGCGTGAGCGGCGCGGCGCGCGGCTGATCGATGCCTTCGTCGCGCTGGCGGATTCGCCGCCGGGGCAGGGACCCGGCGGCGACTGACCGAGGCGGCGCCCGAGCGCGCTCGCGCTACGCGGTCATTTTCAGGCACTGCTCCATGCAGACGGCGCAGGCGCGCGCGCATTCCTGGCAGTGCTCGGCATCATGGCGCTCGCATTCCTCCTTGCACCACTTGCAGACCTCGGCGCAGTCCTCGCACACCAGCGGCGCGAACTCGCTGTTGCGCAGCATGTAGGACGCGGCCAGCTGGGCGATGCCGGCGCAATCCATGTCCAGCGCAATGCAGCGCGCCATCTTGCGCACGTCCTGTTCTTCCAGGCAGGCGGCCGCGCACTTGAGGGCGGCCGCCGCCGCGGCATTGCAGGCGGCAATGCAGTCGGCGTAGCGGGCGGCGTTTTCCTGCACGGTGGGTCGGATCATGGAACGTCCTCCTTCGGGGGTAGGTGGATGGAACCGGCATGCCCGCGGTGCGGCAGGCGGCGCATCCGCGCCCGCACGGGGCATCGTTATCCACAATAGCAGGCGCTGCCGCTTCCTGTCGGCCCGGTATTTGCAGCGCCGCGCTGGTTACAATGCCGGGTAGGCGCGGCAGGCAGGCGCCGGCGCGCAGGCAGCGCGGCCGTCACCTGCGCCATGGTCCGGGGCACCACCGGCCCGCATTGCGCATCTAACAGGCACGGCACCGGCCAGAGCGGCCGGCCGCTGCAAACCACACACCGGCAGCACGGGGAAGGAAGGACATCATGGGCGAGGCAAAACGGCGGGGAACCCCCGAGGAGCGTGCGGCACAGGCACGCGCAAAGATCGAGGCCTTGCGCCCCGCCCAACTGGTATGCGGGCACTGCAAGACCGGCTTCGCGCAGTTCGACGCGCTCGACGTGCCGGGCCTGCCCGGCATCGACGCGGTGTTCGGCGGCGAATGCCCGAACTGCGGCAACGACGTGGTGGTGTTCAAGGGCGCGCCCGAGGCCGTCGCCCAGGCCATGATCGCCTGGGAAAAGATGCTGGGCGCCGATGCCCAGCTCGGCTACCAGTCCAGCGACGGCCGCCACGTGCCGTTCGAGCCCGAGGGCGCGGCCGGCGCGGTGCCGGACAAGCCCGCCGGCACGCTTCACTGAGCCGCGGACGGGCCCGCGTGCTGAGGGCTGGGTTCGTCCGCCAGTTCGGGCGGGCCGATCTCGTAGCGGCCGCGGCCCGCGCCCTTGGCGCGGTATAGCAGTACGTCCGCGAGCCGCATCAGCTCGTGGTCCTGCGCCGGGCCGCCGCGGTACAGCGCCACGCCGATGCTGACGTCGACGTCGGCGTGCACGCCCTCGAAGCTGAACGGGACATCCATTGCCTGCAGGATTGCCTGCGCCACGCGGCGTGCCGCCGCGGGCTGGGGCAGGTCTTCCAGCACCACGGCGAACTCGTCGCCGCCCAGCCGGGCCACGGTATCGCTGTCGCGCACGCAGTGGCGCACGCGCTGGGCGAAGTCCTGCAGCAGCAGGTCGCCGGCGGCGTGGCCGTGGATATCGTTGACGGCCTTGAAGCGGTCCATGTCCAGATACAGCAGCGCCATCAGCGTGCCCAGCTCGCGGCTGCGCGCCGTGGCCGCGTGCAGCAGGCCTTCGAAGGCACTGCGGTTGAGCAGCTGCGTCAGATGGTCGGTGCGCGACATGCGCGCCAGGCGCTGGGTTTCGAGCTTGCGCTGGGTGATGTCCTGCACGTGGACATGCACGCCCACCACTTCGCTGCCGTCGGCGCTCCATTCCGGACGCAGGCTGGTCTCCATGCAGTGGTAGTCGGGACCCTCGTCCTCGGTTTCGAAGGTCACCGCGCTGCCGGCCAGCGCACGTTCCAGGAACGGCCGCACGCGCGCGAAGCGGGCCTCGCCTAGTACCTCGCGCATGGGCTTGCCGCGCAGTTGTTCGGGCTTCAGGCCGAACACCCGCTCATAGGCCAGGTTGTTGAACACATAGCGCGCTTCGGTATCGACAAAGGCCAGCAGCGACGGCAGCGTGTCGGTCACCGCGCGCAGCCGCCGCTCGCTGCGGTCCAGCGCCTGGCGGCGCTCGCGCACGTCGCGCATCAGCTTGATGAAGGCGCGCGTCAGGTCGCCGATCTCGTCGCGCTGCTGGCGCGTGGGCAGCCGCTCGAACGCGGACAGGTCGTTGGCGCTGGCCAACACCACCCGGTGCAGGCGCGACAGCGGCGTCAGCTGGCGCCGCACCGCCAGCCAGATCAGCAGCGCCACCCCTGCCATCGCCACCCCTGCCATGCCAAGAAAGCGCTGCTGCATCTGTCGCAGCGGCGCGTAGGCCTCGCGCGCCGGCAGCAATGCCACCAGTTCCCAGCCGGTGCTCGACATCAGGTAGCGCGCGATCACCGGCCGCGCCGGCGTCAGGAATTCCAGCGGCGCGGGGCTGTCGTCCTCGCCGCAGGTATCGGCCACGGGCCGGGCCGGCTGGCGTGCCTGGGCGGGATCGGGATGGCGCACGTAGACCGGCTCGCGCCCGGCCGATACCAGGCAGTAGTAGCCGGTGGTGCCGAGCCGGTTGTGCAGGATGTCGACCAGGAAGTTGGCACTGGACAGGTCCAGCCATCCGCCCACCAGTCCCAGGAAGCCGCGCTGCGGCGACAGTACCGGCACCGCCACCAGCACGCCCATCTGGCCGCTGGTGCGCGAGCGGATCGGCGGCGATACCACCGGGGCCAGGGTGCGCGCGGCCTCGCGGAAGTAGGCGCGGTCGCTGACTGCGGCGTCGTCGCCCTGGTCGCTGAGGACATTGCCGTGCTGGTCGGCGACCAGCAGCGCGTTGAACGCCGCCGGCACCGGGATCGCGGCGGACAGCGCCTGCAGCGCGCGCTGCCGCGCCGCGGCGGCCTGCGCGCCATGCGCCTGCGCCAGCAGGCCGCCGAGCTGGTCGGCCTGGTGCGACAGCAGCTGGATGCGGTCGTTCATGGCCGTGTCGAGCTGGTTGGCGGTCAGCTTGACCACGGAATCCTGCTGGCCCTCGAGCGCATCGTGCAGATCGCTGTGCGCGTCATACAGGGCGATCAGTACGATGCCGGTGCCGAACACCGCGGCCAGCACGGTGGTGATGATTGCAATGCGCGCTTTCAGCGTGGGCGTGTAAACGGGCATGTCGGATGCAGTGGGGGCGCAAGGGCAGCGAGGAACGGCGCAGGCTTGTCGCAAACTGCAGGTCGAGTCTCGGGTGCAACCCTACCATACCCCTGCCTTGGTGGGGCATCGGGCATTTCACCCGCACCGCTTGCCATGCCGCGGCGGGGCTGTGCGCGCTGCCTGCGCCACGGTATAGTCCCCCGCTAAGGCGAAGGCCGGCCGCGTGGCGGCATGCCTGCGCAGGGGCGGTGCCCCTGCCGCATGCCGGAACCCACCGACCATGAGACTGACTTCGCTTTCTCCCGCCCTGTTGTCATTGCTGGTCGCGGCCGGCGGCGCGCTGCTGACGGCGGGGGCATGGTTGCAGGCCGACCGGCTCGAGCGCCGCGCCGCCCAGCAGCACTTCGATGCGCTGCTGGCGCAAGCCGGCAGCGCATTGCGCGAGCGCATGCTCGAGAACGAACGGCTGCTGCGCGGCGTGGCCGCGGTGATGACGGCCAATCCCGGCACCACGCGCGCGCAATGGCGCAACTACCTCTATACCGCGCAGCGTGACGACCTGCCGGCCGGCACCCAGGCCATCGGCTATGCGCCGCTCGCCACGCCACGGCAGGTGCCGCAACTGGTGCAGGCCGCCCGCGCCGACGGCCTTGCCGATTACAGCGTCCATCCTGCCGGCGCGCGCGAGCTGTACGCGCCCATCCTCTACATCGATCCGCTGGACGGGCGCAGCATGCGCGTCGCCGGTTTCGACATGCTGTCCGAGCCCACCCGCCGGGCCGCGCTCGAAGCCGCGCGCGACAGCGGCGAGCCGCGCCTGAGCGCCGGCCTGGATCCGATCGGCGAGGCCGGGGCCGTGGCGCGCCAGCGCGGCGCGCTGGTGTTCCTGCCGGTCTATGGCGGCGGTGCTCCGGTCGGCACGGTGGCGCAGCGGCGCGAGGCCGTGCTCGGCTACGTCTACCTGTCGCTGCGTTTGGGCGACCTGATGCGCGCGGTCGGGGCCTCGGCGTCGAACGAACTCGAGTTGTCGCTGCTCGAGGGCGGCCCCGCCGCCGCCGGCGCGCTGCTGTCGGGCGGCCCCACCGAGGGCGAGCTGCGCGAGGACGGCAGCGCCCCGCAGCTGCGGGGCGAGCGCCAGTTCCACTACGGTGGCCGCAGCTGGACGCTGCGCGCCGCTACCCGTCCGGCCTTCGAAGCCGCGCATGGTCCGCGGCCCGCGTTGCTGGTCCCGGCCGCGGGTGCGCTGGCGACGCTGCTGCTGGCCTGGCTGACCCATGCGCTGGCGCGCCAGGGCCGCGCCGCGCGCCAGCGCGAGGCGCGGGCCGTGCACGCCTGGGAAGACGACAGCGCCATGCTGCAGGCCTGCCTGGCGCAGTCCGCCGACGGCTTTGTCGTGACCGATGCGCAGGGCGTGGTGATGCGCGCCAGCGAGCGCGCCGGGCAACTGTTCGGCACCGAGGCCACGCGCCTGGCCGGACGCAGCCTGGACGCGCTGATTCCCGGCGCCACCGGCGTGGTGCCCGCGGACGCCGCCACGGGTTCCGCGATCCACCGCGAACTGGCCGGCGTGCGTGCCGACGGCGACAGCTTCGCGCTGCGCGTCAGCGTCGCGCGTCTGCCCGCCGCCGACGGCGTCGCGCCGCACTGGCTGTGGGCGATCACCGACCTCGCGCCCGAGCGGCGCGCACAGGACGCCGCCGCGGTGCAGGCGGCGCGCTATGCCGGACTGCTCGACCATGCCGCCTTCTGCGTCATCACCTTCGACGAGCACGGCCTGATCACCGGCATCAACGCGGCCGGCCAGCGCATGCTGTGGTACAGCAGCGCCGAACTGGTCGGCCACATGCCCATGACCGGCCTGCATGTCGCCACTGAGCTGGCCGATCACGCGCGCGCGCTCAGCGCCGAGCTGGGCGCGCCGGTGCCGCCGGGACTGCCCGCGCTGCTGGCCAAGCCCCGGCTGGGGCTGACCGATGAACGCGAATGGACCTGGGTGCGCAAGGGCGGCTCGCGCATGCCGGTGCGGCTGGCGGTGTCGGCGCTGCAGATGACTGCAACCGCCGCGCCGACCGGCTACCAGGCGATCGGCCATGACCTGACCGAGCGCCTGCGCGTGGACGAGTACATCCGGCACCTGGCGCTGCACGATCCGCTGACCGGCCTGCCCAACCGCGCCGAACTGAGCGAGCGCGCCCAGGCCTTGCTGCTGCACGCGCGCACCCGCGGCGAGCGCGTCGCGCTGCTGCTGCTCGACCTGGATCACTTCAAGCGCATCAACGATTCGCTCGGCCACCCGGTGGGCGACGACGTGCTGCGCACCATGGCCGACCGCATCAAGGGCACGGTGCGCCAGGGCGACCTGGTGGCGCGCATGGGCGGCGACGAGTTCGGCGTGGTGCTGGCCGGCCTGCGCCACGACAGCGAAGCCGAGCTGATCGCCGCCAAGATCCAGGCGCGCGTCAATGAAGAACTGGTGGCCGGTGGCCTGCGCCTGCGCGTGACGCCGTCGATCGGCATGGCGGTGTTCCCCGACGACGGCGACACGCTGACCGAACTGCTCAAGTCGGCCGACTCCGCGGTCTACGCCGCCAAGCAGGGCGGACGCGCGCGCCTGTGCCGCTTTGCCAGCGCCATGGCCGAGGCCTCGCTGACGCGCTTCACCATCGAAGGCCTGCTGCGGCGCGCCCTGGCCGGCAACGAATTCCGGCTGCGCTACCAGCCGATCGTCGATACCGCCACGCTGACCATCCCCGCGGTCGAGGCGCTGATCACCTGGGAGACCGCCGAGCGCGGCATGATGCAGCCGGCCGAGTTCATCCCCATTGCCGAGCAGAGCGGCCTGGTGGTGCCGCTCGGCGAATGGGCCCTGGCCACCGCCTGCCGCGAGATCCAGGCCTTGCGCAAGGAACTGGGCCGCGAGCTCGAGGTGGCGGTCAATATCTCGCCGCTGCAGCTGCGCCAGGCCGACTTCCCCGACACCGTGGCGCGCTGCCTGCAGCAGGCCGGCCTGCCGCCCCAGGGGCTGGTGATCGAAGTCACCGAGGGCATCCTGGTCGATGGCGGCGAGACCACCATCGAGACCTTCCGCCGCCTGCGCGAACTGGGCGTGGGGTTGTCGATCGACGACTTCGGCACCGGCTATTCCGGGCTCAATTACCTGACCCGTTTGCCGATCAGCCGGCTCAAAATCGACAAGTCCTTCGTCGACGGCGTGGCCACGCCGGGCCACGACCAGGCCGTGGCCGCGGCGATCATTGCGCTGGGCCACCAGCTGCATCTCAAGGTGATCGCCGAAGGGGTGGAAACCGCGGCGCAGTTCGCCTTCCTGCGCGCGCAGGGATGCGACGGGCTGCAGGGCTTCCTGTTCAGCCAGGGCGTGCCGCAGCAGGCGCTGCGCGATGTGCTGCGCAAGCCGCTGACAGTGCCGGATACGGCCGACATCCCCCCGGCGCCCACAACGCAACAGGCCTGAGAGCGCCTGCGCGCCGCATCCCAAATCCTCCGATAACTCCATCGAAAACCTTTGCCGATCTGCCATATGGCTGGCATCTGCGCTGCCTATGCTGGCGGCCGGTTCGATCGAGATGCAGGGAGGTTCGGTGATGCAGGCAGGCAAGCCAACGCAGGGCAGGGCGTTCCTGGCCGTGGAGCAGGTCAGCAAGCGCTTTGGCGGCTCGGGGGGCTTCCTTGCTCTGGATGGCGTGTCGCTGTCGGTGGGGCAGGGCGAGCTGCTGTGCCTGCTGGGCCCGTCCGGCTGCGGCAAGACCACGCTGCTGCGCATCATCGCCGGGCTGGAGTGCGAGGACGCCGGCCGCATCCACGCCGGGGCGCGCGAACTGACCGGCCTGCCGCCGCAGGCGCGCGACTACGGCATCCTGTTCCAGTCCTACGCGCTGTTTCCCAACCTGACCGTGGCGCAGAACGTCGCCTACGGCCTGCACGGGCGTGGCATGGGGCGCGCGCACCGCGACGCGCGCGTGGCCGAAATGCTCGACCTGGTCGGCCTGGCCGGCAGCGAACGCAAGTTCCCGGGGCAGCTTTCCGGCGGCCAGCAGCAGCGCGTGGCGATGGCCCGCGCACTCGCGCCGGCGCCGTCGCTGCTGTTGCTGGACGAGCCGATGTCGGCGCTCGACGCGCGCGTGCGCGAGCACCTGCGCGTGGAACTGCGCCAGCTGCAGCGCCGCCTGAACATCACCACCGTGATGGTCACGCACGACCAGGAAGAGGCCATGACCATGGCCGACCGCATCGCGGTGATGGATGGCGGGCGCATCGTGCAGGCGGGCACGCCCGCCGAAATCTACGAACAGCCCGCGTCGGCCTTTGTCGCCGGCTTTGTCGGTCAGGCCAACTGGCTGCCCGGACACAGCGCGCCGGCCGGGCGCTTCACGATCGGCGAAGGCAGCCAGGCGGTCGAGTTGCAGGTCGACGCGCCGCAGCCGCCGGCTGGCGCCGGCCGGCTGTGCTGCCGGCCGGAGGCCGTGCGGCTGGACCCGGACCCCGCCGAGCCCAACCGGCTGCTGGCGCGCGTGGTCGACCAGACCTACCTCGGCAATCGCTATCGTCTGGCGCTGGAAGCCGACCGCATGCCTGGCCTGACGCTGTTTGCCGACGTGGCGCGCGAGGCGCGGCACCGGCTGCCGGAGGCGGGTGGCCACAAGTTCTGGATTGCCTTGCCGGCGCCGGCGCTGCGGGTGTTCGCATGATGCGCGCCGCCACCGCCTTGCTGCCGGCGCAGGCACCGGCGTCCCGGCAGCGCGGCACCGGCCTGGCCGCGCGGCTGGCGCACGGCGCCCCTGCCGCGATGAAGTGGCTGTGGCTGGCCGGGCTTGCCGTGGGCCTGCTGCTGCCGTTGCTGGCGCTGTTCCGCCAGGCCTGGTTCGATGGCGCGGGCCAGTGGGTGCTGGGCGCGCGCATGGCCGCGCTGGTATCCGGCCCCAACTTCCTGCCGATGCTGGGGCGCAGCGTGGCGGTGTCGCTGACGGTGGTGGCGCTGGTGGTGCCGCTGGCGTTCGGCTTTGCCTATGCGCTGCAGCGTTCCTGCATCGCACTGCGGCCGCTGTGGCGCGGCATTGCGCTGCTGCCGCTGTTCGCGCCGTCGCTGCTGCCGGCGATCGCGCTGGTCTACCTGTTCGGCAACCAGGGCATCTTCCGCGGCGCCTTCGGCCCGGGCGGCATCTACGGCTTCTGGGGCATCGTGCTGGGCGAGGCCTTCTACACCTTCCCGCATGCGCTGATGGTGCTGGTGGCGACGCTGTCGCTGGCCGATGCGCGCCTCTATGAAGCGGCGCGCGCCATGGGCGCCGGCCCGTGGCGCACCTTCCACACAGTGACGCTGCCGGGCGCCCGCCAGGGCCTGTTCGCCGCGGCCTGCCTGGTGCTGACGCTGGTGATCACGGACTTCGGCGTGCCCAAGGTGGTGGGCGGCGGCTACCCGGTGCTGGCGCTCGAGGCGTACAAGGCCGTGGTGGGGCAGCAGCAGTTCGACCGTGGCGCGCTGATCGGCATGCTGCTGCTGGCCCCCGCGCTGCTGACCTTTGCCGTCGATATGGCGCTGCAGCGGCGCCAGCGCACGCAGCTTGGCAGCCGCGCGCAGGTATACGTGCCGGCGCCCGAGCGCGGTCGCGACAGCGCCTGCCTGCTGCTGGTGCTGGCCGTCAGCGCCGCGCTGCTGGCGGTGGTCGTCACCGCGGTGGGCGCCTCGCTGGTCAGGCTGTGGCCGTACAACCTGAGCCTGACACTGGCGCACTACGACTTCGACAACATGGACGGCGGCGGCTGGCTGGCCTACCGCAACAGCCTGAAGCTGTCCGTACTGACCGCGCTGGCCGGCACCGTGGCGATCTTCCTCGGTGCCTGGCTGACGCTGCGCACGCGCGGGCCGGCCTGGCTGCATGGCGTGCTGCGCGCGGGCTTTCTGCTGCCGATGGCGGTGCCGGGCCTGGTGCTGGGGCTGGGCTATGTGTTTTTCTTCAACGCGCCCGGCAATCCGCTGCACGCGCTGTACGGCACCATGGCGCTGCTGGTGCTGTGCAACGTCGCGCACTGCTACACCACCGGCCACCTGACCGCGGCCGCCGCCCTGCGCCAGCTCGACCAGGAGTTCGAGGCCGCCGCACTGTCGCTGGGCGTGGCCCCGCTGCTGACGTGCTGGCGCGTGACCGTGCCGGTGTGCCTGCCGGCGTTGCTCGACATCTTCCGCTACCTGTTCGTGTCGTCGATGACCACGGTCTCGGCGGTGATCTTCCTGTACAGCCCTGACACCGTGCTGGCTGCGATCTCGGTGCTGAACATGGACGATGCCGGCGATACCGCGCCTGCTGCGGCGATGTCGACGCTGATCCTGCTGACCGCCGTGCTGGCCGCGCTGTTGCTGCACGCGCTCTCGGCCGGGTGGCTGCGCCGCGCGCAGCGCTGGCGCGCCGGCTAAGCCTTCCGTTTTGTCATCCCGCTGCACTGCCCGACACACTGACCGATTCCAAAGGAGGAAACCAATGTCCCGCATCACCCGCCTTTCCGCGGCCATTGCAACCGTGGCCGCCGCCACGCTGCCGCTGCTGGCCGGTCACGCCGCCGCCGCCACCGTGCTGACCGTCTACACCGCGCTCGAAGCCGACCAGATCGCCGCCTACAAGGCCGCGTTCGAGAAAGTGCATCCCGATATCGAGATCAAGTGGGTGCGCGACTCCACCGGCATCGTCACCGCCAAGCTGCTGGCGGAAAAGGCCGCGCCGCGCGCCGACGCGGTGTGGGGCCTGGCCGGCTCCAGCCTGGCGATCCTCGACAAGGAAGGCATGCTCGAACCGTACGCGCCGAAGAACCTGGCCGCGATCGATGCCAAGTACCGCAGCCCGGCCAACCCGCCGGCATGGGTCGGCATGGACGTGTGGGGCGCGGCGATCTGCTTCAACACGGTCGAGGCGCAGAAGCAGGGCCTGCCCAGGCCCGCCTCGTGGGCCGACCTGACCAAGCCGGTCTATGCCGGCAAGGTGGTGATGCCGCATCCGGCTTCGTCGGGCACGGGCTTCCTCGACGTCAGCGCATGGCTCCAGATGATGGGCGAGCAGAAGGGCTGGCAGTACATGGATGCCCTGCACAAGAACATCGGCCTGTACACCCACTCGGGTTCCAAGCCGTGCAAGATGGCCGCGCAGGGTGAGTTCCCGATCGGCATCGCGTTCGAGTACCGTGCCATGAAGTCGAAGAAGGAAGGCGCGCCGATCGATATCGTGCTGCCCAGCGAAGGCCTGGGCTGGGACATCGAGGCGACCGCCATCGTCAAGGGCACCAAGCATCTCGACGCGGCGCGCAAGCTGGCCGACTTCTCGGCGTCGCGCGAGGCGATGGCGCTGTATGAAAAGAACTTCGCGGTGCTGGCCGTGCCGGGCCTCGCCAGGCCCGACGCGCTGCTGCCGGCGGACTACGAGAAGCGCCTGATCAGGAACGACTTCCGCTGGGCCAGCGATCACCGCGACCGCATCCTGGCCGAATGGAGCAAGCGCTACGAAGGGAAGGCGGAGAAGAAGTAAGGCCGTTGGGCCGGGCGCCGCGGCGCCAGCAGCTGCCCGCAGAAACGGGTACGCCGGCGCCGCCGCCGGCGCCGATTCCGGCCCAGTTCAGGTGGAGCGTTGCGCGTGGTCGGTCGCGGGCAGGCCGGCGTGCAGGCGGCGGTAGAGTTCGTCGATGCGCTGGCGGCTGGCCTGCAGTTCTTCGCGGCCGCGTTCGGTCAGCAGGTAGACCCGGCCGATGCCGTCGCGCAGCACGCTTTCCAGGTAGCCTTCCATTTGCAGCGCGCGCAGCAGCGGACGCACCGAGCCGATATCAACCTGGAAACCGTATTCCAGCAGCATGTCGGCCAGCATGGCCACGGTGGCGGGGACTTCCAGCGCGAATTGCAGGACGTAGACGCGGGCCAGCAGGCCCAGGAACTGTCGTTTCATGTGGACTGGCAACGCGGCCGACGCCGCGCCGGTTGACGCAGGATGCAGGCAATGTGATGCCTGCAGCCCGCAAACAGGGATGTTGCCTGCCGGTGTGCCGGGCAGCGCGCATTTTAC
The DNA here is from genome assembly GCF_023952475.1 of Cupriavidus sp. WGlv3. Taxonomy (GTDB): domain Bacteria; phylum Pseudomonadota; class Gammaproteobacteria; order Burkholderiales; family Burkholderiaceae; genus Cupriavidus; species Cupriavidus phytorum. The sequence goes on along the minus strand of NZ_JALHRX010000016.1, from coordinate 61,216 downwards.
CGGAACAAAAAAAGAAGCCGCCAGGAGGCCTGGCGGCTTGTCGGGAATGCGTCGGAGGGGTCAATTAACTCTGGCGCAGACCAGATTTTAATTTAATCGAATGCGGATTGTCACGCGTCGGAAACACGTCCCCTCCTGCGGGGGGTGACGACGAAAGCTCGCAGTAAGAATGTGACGCCTTTATATGACATTGTGCCGCAAACGGCGCTCAAACTTCAGGTAGATCCGCCAACCTGTCGCCAATCCCGCAGGTTGCTCCTGCCCCGGATGAGCGGCTAGCGGGCCACAGGTCCGAATCCGGCTTGCGGTCAGCGCCGGCCCGGCGTCCAATGCGGCATCGCTGATCTTGCCGGCGAGTGCCCCTCGCCTGACCGATGAAACCGCTCGACCTACTCCGCCTGCTGGCTCTGGCCGCCCTCTGGGGCGGCAGTTTCCTGTTCATCCGTATCGGCGCGCCGGTGCTGGGGCCGGTGCCGACCGCCTTCGTGCGCGTGCTGATCGGCGCACTGACGCTGGCGGCGTGCCTGCCGCTGCTGGGCCTGCGCTGGAACATGCAAGGCAAATGGCCAGCTGTGCTGGCGCTGGGCGTGGTCAACTCCGGCATTCCGTTCGCCATGTACGCCGTGGCGGCGCTGTGGCTGCCGGCCGGTTACTCGGCGGTGTTCAACGCCATGACCCCGCTGATGGGCGTGGCGATCGGCGCCATCGCCTTCTCCGAACCGCTGACGCGCGCGAAGGCGATGGGAGTGGTGCTTGGGGTGGCGGGGGTCGCGGTGCTGACGCGCACGGGGCCCGTCGCCTTCTCCACGGAAGTGCTACTCGGCGCGCTGGCCTGCCTGTTCGCCACCGCCTGCTACGGGCTTTCGGGCTTTCTCGCGCGGCGCTGGATCACGCAGCGCGGCGGGCTCGACAGCCGGCTGGTCGCCGCCGGCAGCCTGGTCGGCGCTGGCGCCTTCCTGCTGCCTTTCTGCGTCGCGGCGCTGTGGCGCCACAACACGCTGCCCGACGCCGGCGCCGGCGTCTGGGCGGCCATGCTGGGCCTGGGCACGCTGTGCACGGCGCTGGCCTACATCCTGTATTACCGGCTGATCGCCGACCTGGGTCCGGTGCGCTCGCTCACCGTCACCTTCCTGATCCCGCCGTTCGGCATCGTCTGGGGCGCGCTGTTCCTGGGCGAGGCGCTGTCATGGGCGCATGCCGCCGGCGGCGCGCTGATCGGCATGGCGGTGTGGCTGGTGTTGCGGCCCGGGACGGCAGTACAGACCGGAACCCGACAGGCTGCAGGCGCTGCCGCGCACCGGTGAGCTGGGCCGTGTGAGAAGAAACTTATAATTCAGCCGGATCGCGCTACAAAGCTTATAATTTCCTTATATTCGAGTGATGAACTCGATATTTTGGACGGCAAGCGCCTCGAAACAGGTCCGACGACTCGACAAGCCGGTGCGCGTCACTATCGTGGATGCGGTGGAAGCCTTGGCATACATGCCGAACTGCCAGCACGTCAAAGCGCTGGTCGGTCATGCCCGCGTACTGTTCAACTGGGACGGTGCGATACGAATCGTGGAAATTCAGGAAGTCAAGAGACGGGATGAACGCACCTACTAACATCCAGACGATCGTCGGGGCGGACGGCAAGCCGGCCTTTGTCGTGATCCCGTACGGCGATTACCTCACGCAATTTGCCCAAGTCGCGGACCTGATCCCGCATGCCGTGGTCCGGCGCGTGCTAATCGATGACGTACCCCCGCTGCGTGCCTGGCGCGAACATCTTGGCCTGACGCAGGCGGAAGTCGCCGCGCGGCTTGGCATCTCGCAGCCTGCCTACGCACAGCAGGAAAACAGTGCCCGCCTGCGCAAGACATCGCGCGGACGGATTGCCGCAGCGCTAGGCATCACGGTGGCACAACTCGATATCTGACTGCGCGGCCGGTTCAGGCCTGCGCGGCGGTGCCTACGTTGTACTGCTCGCGCACCATCATCACCACGCGACGGGCCTGGCGCCAGTGGCGCACGGCGTCGGCTTCGCTGCGTTCGGGAAAATCGACTTCGGCGCTCCAGTTGCAGCCGGTGTGGTCCGGGCGGTGCACGCACACCGCGCGCAGCTGGCAGTCCTGGCAGCCGGGTTCCTGGCGCAGGCACAGGTTGATCAGGTGCTTCAGTTCGGACAAGGGTTTGGTCAGGCGCTCCATGAATGGCTCCGTCAGGCGCGCAACATGCGGCGAGGGGCGGCGGAATCAGGCGCTGGCCGGCAGTTCCGGCACGCGCTCTGCGTCGGCGGCGTCGGCACGGCATTGCGGGCACACGCCATACAGCACCAGCATATGCTCGCGCAGCACAAAGGCGTTGTCGGCGGCGACCTGGCGCTGGCGCTGCTCGATGCTCTCGTCGCGGAATTCCTCCACGCGGCCGCACGCCACGCAGATCAGGTGGTCGTGGTGACCGCCTTCGTTCAGTTCAAATACGGCGTGGTCCGACTCGAAGCTGTGGCGCAGCAGGATATCGGCCTGCACCAGCTGGTTGAGCACGCGGTAGACCGTCGACAGCCCGGCATCCTCGTCCTGCGTCAGCAGGATGCGATAGACATCTTCCGCGCTCAGGTGGCGTCTGGCGCTGGTGCGGAACACTTCGAGGATGCGCATCCGCGGCGACGTCGCCTTCAGGCCGGCGCGCTTGAGATGGATCGGGTTGGTGCTCTCGGATGACATGGCGGATGGCATAGGCATGCTGCGGCTGGCGCCCCGCAGTCAGGGCGGCGCCCGGCCTGGCGCCGCACGGGGCACGGCGTCAGTGGCTTGGCGGAATTTCAGGCGGGAAGCGCCAGGGCCGGCCGGGCGCTGGCGCTCCCGTCCCTGGCGGCGCGACGTGCCTGCACGGCGCGCGGAATAAAAAGGTGGCCTGGCTTGCCGCCGGAAGACGCGATCGGGAAAGCGGGGTCTGGTTGCTTTCCCGATCTTCCGGAGACTGGCTACTACCAAACGCTCCGCGTGACGGAGCGGTCCCCACAAAAGTCGGTATCGAAGGCCGCGGGGGCGGCATCCGGAAATCTGTCATGCCTGCCAGCGCTGGCTGCCGTCGCGTGCCGCGCGGTGCCAGACGGGCCGGGCTGCCCGCTTCGTCCGGTGCTTGTTTCGGTACACCGTGCGTCAGGCAGTGATCGAATGGTAAATGGGAATCGATCTCATTTCAAGGAAAATTTTCGGTGGGGCTGATTTTGGCCTGTGATGCCTCTCAGACGATCTCCGTCTCCAGCGCCACCCCGTCTCGCCCTGGGTCCGCGCCGCCATCGAGGTTCCCGTCCGCCAGCCGGATCGCATGCACCCAGGCAATGGTGTAGTTGTACGGATTGCGAATCACCTCATAGCCTTGCGCTTCCAGTTCCGCGGTCAGATAGCGCGGAATCCGGTTGCACACGTCGATGGCGTTGCTGGTCGACGAGAAGCGCGGCGCCGACACGGCCGGCTGCATCGCCATGCCGAAATCCACCACGTTCAGGATCGCCTGCAGCACGCCCATGGCGATCTGCGTGCCGCCGGGCGCGCCGAGCACGATCTCGGGCTTGGCGTCGCGGAACACGATCGAAGGGCAAGATGAGGTGAAGCGCCGCTTGCCCGGCGCGATGCTGCCGGCGCGTCCCGGGCGCGGATCGAACACGCCCATGCAGCCGTTGTGCAGGAAGCCCAGCCCCGGCGTCATCACGCCCGACGGCATCGCCAGCGAATGCGTCAGTGCAATGCAGTTGCCCTCGCCATCGACCACCGACAGGTGCGTGGTATCGCGCGGCACCACATGGCCGGGATTGACGCGGGCAATGTCGAACTTGTCGCCGGCGACGATGCGTGCGGCCAGCTCGCCGGCATAGCCCTTGTCGAGCAGGTGTGCCAGCGGCACGTCAACAAAGGCCGGATCGCCGACGTGCAGGTCCTTGTCGCGGGTGGCCGCCTTCATCGCCTCGCAGACGATGCGCAGGTATTCCGGCGTGTTGTGGCCGATCCGCGCCAGGTCGAAGCGCTCGAGGATGTTCAGCATCTCGATCAGCATCACGCCGCCGCCCGGCGGCTGGTTGGTGGTGATGGTGCGGTCGCGATAGGTGCCGGTCAGCGGCGCGGTGCGCTCGACTTGGTAGTCCGCCAGGTCCGCGCGCGACAGCAGTCCGCCGTTGGGCTCCATATCCGCGACGATGCGCCCGGCGATATCGTGCAGATAGAACGCATCCGCGCCTTCGCGCGCAATCTGCTCGAGCGTGTCGGCAAAGTCGGGATTGCGCAGCGGCGTGCCGATGGTCTTGGGCGATCCGTCTTCGCGGCAATAGAGGCGCCGGCCATCCGCGCTGAACGCGAGGCGTTCCCGGTTGCTGGCGCGCCCCAGCGTGCCTTCGTCGATCCAGAACGCATACATGCCCGGCCGCACAAAGTAGCCGTCGCGCGCCCAGCGGATCGCCGGCGCAATGACTTCCTGCCAGGGCAGCCTGCCGTAGCTGCGGTGAATCGCCTCCAGCCCGCGCAGCGTGCCCGGCGTGGCGATCGACTGGTAGCCGATGTCGTTGAGCCGGTCCTTGACGAAGAAGCCGAAGCCGTCGCGCGCCTCGCCTTCCAGCTGGTCGGCCCACATGTGCGGCGTGGCGCGCGCCGGTGCGGTGGCGTGGAAGTCGATGTACTCGTGCGCCTGGTGCGACGGCATATACACCGCGGCGGTGCCGAACCCGGCGATGCCGCACATCAGCGGATCGACCACGGTCTGGGCAAACGCGCAGGCGACGGCGGCGTCCGCCGCATTGCCGCCGGCCCGCAGGATTTCGATGCCTGCTTCCGCCGCTTCGGGTTGCGGGCAGACGACCATGCCTTTTTTCATTGTGACCTCGGGATCTGGTGTGTTGGATGGGCTTCAGTTGGCGCGCAGGTTCAGGTCGCCGATGGCGTCCTTCCACTTGACCGTGTCGCGCGCGGTCAGCTCGGCCAGCTTGCCGACCGGGCCCGGCATCGGCGTGACCTGCATCGCGCGCAGCTTGTCCACCACCACCGGATCCGACAGGAATTTCTGCGTGGCCGCATGCATGCGCCGGATCGGCTCCGCCGGCGTGCCGGCCTTGGCGGCGATGCCCGACCAGCCGATGTCCTCGAAGCCCTTCAACCCGATTTCCGGCGCCGCCGGTACGTCCGGCAGGTCCGGCACGCGTTTCGCGGCAAACACCACCAGCGGCACCAGCTTGCCGGCGCGGATCTGCGGCAACGCGGTGCTGAGCACCGGCGCCATCACCTGTGTTTCGCCCGAGACCGTCGCGATCACGCCATCAGGCTCGCCCTTGTACGGAACGTGGGTCATGCGCAGGCCGCGCTGCTTGAGCAGCATCTCGACCACCAGATGGGTCGAATTGCCGAGTCCCGACGAGGCGAAATTGATCGCACCGGGTTTGGCACGCGCCGCTTCAGTGAGGTTGTCCAGCGTGCGCAGCCCGGTCTGCGGATTGGCCACCAGCACGAACGGCACGTTGGTCAGCGTCGCGACCGGCGTGAAATCCTTCTCGGGCGAATAGGCCAGCGGCGCGTAGGCGAACTTGTTCAGCACCATCTGCGACACGCCCGCCAGGAACAGCGTGCAGCCGTCCGCGGGTTGCGCCAGCACTGACTTGGCGGCGATGACGCCGCCAGCGCCGGGCTTGTTTTCCACCACCACCGTGGTGCCGAGTTCCTTGCCGGCATGCTCGGCCCACATGCGGGCGATGGTGTCGGTGCTGCCGCCGGCCTGCTGGGATACCACCAGGCGGATGGGCCGGTTCGAGCCTGCCTCGCCGCAGCTCCATGCGGGCACGGCCAGGCCCAGGCCGATTGCCGCCAAGGCCAGGTGCGAAACAACTGAGAGTTTCTTCATAGGTAGAAAGCCTGAGAACAATGTGAGGAAGCTGAGAAGGCCCGGGAACTCCTGCGCATTATTGAATTGGCTTACCATGAGCGCCAGTGAATTGTTCCGATAGATGTATTAGTAAACACTCATGACTGATCCTGCGGATAGCGTGGCCTGGGCGCGCCGGTTGCGCATGCGGCATCTCGAATCTTTCCTGATCCTGCTGGACGCCGGGACGCTGTCGGCGGCGGCGCAGCGGCTGCACATGACGCAGTCGGCGATGTCGCACTGGCTGGGCGAGATGGAAGCGCTCGCGGGCGCACGGCTGCTGGTGCGCGGGCGCCGGCTGCAGCTCACGCCGGCCGGCGACGCGGTGCGCAAGCTGGCGCTGCGCGTGCTGGGCGAGGTGTCGCGCGCGCATGAAGAACTGGGTTCGATTGCCAAGGGCGCGGTGGCGCGGCTGCACGTAGGCAGCGTCTTTGCCGGCGTGGCGCACCTGGTGCCGCGCGCCATCGTCAGCTTCCAGCAGGCGCAGCCCAACGTGCAGATCGAGGTCACGGAAGGCGTCTTCAATACCTTGCTGGAGCGGCTGGAGCGGCGCGACTACGACGTCATCGTCGGCTCCATCGACGCACGCGCCTATGGCCCGCACCTGGCACACGAGGTGCTGTTCGAGGACGGCATCGGCGTGGTGGTGGCACGGCATCACCCGCTCGCGGGGCGCCAGCGCATTGACTGGCGCGACCTGTTCGCCTTCCCCTGGGTAATGCCGCCACGCGAGACGCTGATGCGAACCCGGCTCGACACCGTGCTGCTTGAGCGCGGCGCGGCCGGGCTGCAGCCGCGCGTGGAAACCGGTTCCGTGCTGACGCTGGAAGCGGTGTTGCGCGGCACCGACTACATCGGTGTCTGTTCCGGCGCGATGGCGCGCCACCTCGAAGCGCTGGGGCTGCTGCAAGTGCTGCCGGTGGCCGACGCCGAATCGTTCGGGCCGGTGGGCGCGGTATGGCGCCAGGGTGGCGCGGGCGAGGTCGTGCATGCGTTCGTGCGCAGCCTGCGCGAGCAGGCCGCTCGCCTGGGGCTGGAGGAAGGGCAGGGCACAGCCGCCAGTTAGCCGGCGCGATGCCTGCGCGAGGCCTGCGCGTTACCCGCCACTTTGTACCGCTTTGTATCCGGCTTCGGCTGCGACACGGCGGCTGACAAATGCGGCCCGCATCGGCTACATGGCCGATACACCGGTCACCTTAAATACGTTCCGTGGCCGCGGCGTCGGATACCCCGAAAGCGAAAGCCGGCCCGCTCAACCTTCAACGTGAACTTAAGGAAACCGATCATGACTACCCAAATCGCCCGCCGCTTTGTCTTCGCCCTCGCCCTCGCCGCCGCCGCTGCCGGCGCGCAGGCTGCCAGCTTCTCCGCCGCCGGCGCACGCGACCCGTTCACCGACGGTGCCCGCAGCGCGGTGGACGCCCGCGACCCGTACAGCGAGGGCGCGCGCTCGGTCCAGGAGCCGCGCAGCCCGTACAGCGACGGCGCCCGCGGCATTGACCCGTTCAGCGACGGTGCGCGCAACGTCGATCCCTACACCGACGGCGCCCGCTCCGTGGCCGGGCTCGACCGCAGCGGCGTGTCGGCGGACCCCGCGCGCAGCGTCGATCCGTATCTCGACGGCGCCTACGCCTGAGCCGTGACGGCCGGCACGCCGGCCTGCTTCCTCACCACCAACACCATTCAACAGGAACCAGACATGACCCGTATCGAGAAAGTGCTGTACACCGGCAAGGTCCACATCACCGCGGGCGGCCGCGACGGCGAGGCGCGCAGCGATGACGGCCGCCTCAACCTGCAGCTGTCACGACCAGGATCGCCCGGCGCCGGCACCAACCCCGAGCAATTGCTGGCGGCGGGCTGGTCGGCCTGCTTTATCGGCGCGATCGGGCTGGCCGCCGGCAAGCGGCAGGTCAAGCTGCCGTCGGACCTGTCGGTCGATGCCGAGGTCGACCTGGGCACGGCGGGCGACGCCTACCTGCTGCAGGCCCGGCTCAATGTCAGCATTCCCGGCATCGAGCGCGAGCTGGCGCAGGCACTGGTCGATACCGCGCACCAGACCTGCCCTTACTCCAAGGCGCTGCGCGGCAACATCCACGTCGAGACCCGGCTGGTCTGAAGCAAGGGGCTGCCTCATCGCGAGGCAGCCCCCAATCCTGCATGTCATGACCGCGGCAGCCCTGGGCTGCCGAGGTCGCTTGCCGCGCGTGGTCAATGGCCGGCGCTCTGCCCGCCGTCGACGTGCAGGATCTCGCCGGTAACGAATGGCGCCGAATCCAGGTACAGCACGGCGTCGACGATATCGCGCATCTCGCCCATATGGCCCATGGGGTGCAGCGCGCCCAGCGCCGCGTGGGTCTCGGCCGGGTGCATCGGCGACTTGATGATGCCGGGCGAGACGGCGTTGGCGCGGATGCCGGTGCGGGCGTATTCGATCGCCAGCGACCGGGTGGCAGCATTGAGGCCGCCCTTGGTCAGCGACGCCAGCACCGATGGCACCCCGCTGAGGGCATGGTCGACCAGGCTGGTGGTGATGCTGACCACGTGGCCGCTGCGCTGTTTCTCCATCTCGGCGATGGCCAGTTGCGTGATATGGAAAAAGCCCGCCAGGTTGATGCCGGTGACCGCTGCATAGTCCGCGCCGGTATAGCTGGTGAACGGCCTCGCGACGAAGATGCCGGCGTTGTTGACGAGCGTATCGATCCGACCGAACCTGGCCACTCCCTCGGAGACGACGCGGCGTGCGGTGGCCGGGTCGGCCAGGTCTCCGGCGACGGCCAGCAGGTCCTGGTCGTCGGACGGACGGATGCTGCGCGCCGTGGCGACGACGCGATGGCCGCGTTCGCGGAAGGCCTTGACCAGTTCCGCGCCGATGCCCTGCGATGCGCCTGTGATGACGACGACTTTCTGTGCTGCACTCATGTTTTCACCTCGATGTAGGTTGGTCCGGCTGGCGTGCCGATCGGGCCCGCGGCGCCGATGGGTTCCAATCTAGAGGCTCGGGTCGGGCTTTCGAAGGCACCGGCCGGACAAACAGTTATGCGTGTCGCGTACTAATGCACGGGCGCGTCAGTCGACTTCGGCGGGGCGCGAACCTATGATGGCGACTGCCCCGGATACCGGGCGAGGTCCGTCACCAGCAGGGGGAAGCAATGAAACGCCAATTCGATGACCTCCAGCTCGGCAGCATCGAACTGTTTTGCCTGGCCGCGGAACTGGGCAGCTTTACCGCGGCCGCGGTCGCCGCCGGCGTGACGCCGCCCGCGGTCAGCCGTACCGTGCAGCGATTGGAAGAGCGGCTGGGCGTGCGGCTGTTCGTGCGCACCACGCGGCAGATCCGCCTGACCGACGAAGGCCGCCTGTACTTCGAGCAGAGCCGCGCCGCGCTGGCGCAGCTGGTCGATGCCGAACGGCAGATCGGCGGCCAGCACGCGACGCCGGCCGGGCGGCTGCGTATCAGCCTGCCGACGCCGTATGCCCACTATCGCGTCCTGCCGGTGCTGCCGGCATTTCGGGCCCTGTATCCGGAGGTCCAGATCGATGTGCACATCAGCAACCGCAATGTGGATTTCGCCGATGACACCTATGACCTGTGCGTGCGCGGACGCGCGCCGGATGACTCGAACCTGATCGCGCGCAAGCTCGAAGACGCCGAGCTGGTGGTGGTGGCGGCGCCCGCGTACCTGCGGCAAGCCGGCACGCCGCAATCGCCGGAGGATCTGCTGCGGCATGAATGCATCCAGTTCGAGCGTCCCAGCAGCGGACGCAGGATTCCCTGGACCCTCCGGGTCGACGGCACGGAAACCGATATCGTGACGACCGGCTCGTACACGGCGTCGGAGGATATCCTTGGCGGCGCCACGCTGGTGCGCGCCGGCGCCGGCCTGTTCCAGACCTATCGCTTCGTGGTGGAACAGGACCTGCGCGACGGCACGCTGGTGGAGGTGCTGCGCGAATACGGCGGCAGCGCGCGCCCGTTCGTGCTGCTATACCCGTCCGCGCGCCATGTCACGCGACGGGTGCGGGTCTTCGTTGACTTCCTGCTCGAAAAATTCTCGGCTTAGCAGTTCGGCTCATGCCGGCCGGATCTGGGCGATGACCACCAGGATCACGGCCGCGTTGCCCGGCTGCTGGAAGTGCGAAGAGATCGTGCGCGCGTGGCCGGCCTTGTCACCCAGCACGTCGCGGAACAGGTCCGACGCCGCGTCGAGTACCGCGGGTTGTGCGAACCAGCCCGGCGCGCTGGCAATGTGGCCGTCGACCCGCACGATGTGGTCGAGCCGCGCAAAGCCGCCCAGATGCGCGTCGATCTGCGCCAGCACATTGAGCGCGGCCAGCTCGGCGGCACGCCTGCCTTCGTCGACGCTCAGATCTTTGCCGACCTGGCCCTGCCAGATCACCTTGCCGTCCTGCAGCGGCAACTGCCCGGAAATAAACAGCAGGTCCCCGGCCTGGCTGACCGCGGTATAACTGCCCAAGGGTTGAGGCGGTTGCGGTAGCGCCAGGCCGCGCGCTGCGAGTCGTTGCTGGACAGACATGGTGGCTCCCAATCCAAAGGTGTCGTGGCTCACACGGCAGACTCTATGGGCTCGCCGGCACGCGATAAAGCCATCTGCGGGAACAGCACTTGATACATGACGTAACCAGTCCCGGCCGCAGCCAGCCATACGCCTGGCCGCGATCTCAGTCCGGCATCGGTTCGCGGCCGAACGCGTCCAGTTCCCGGACCAGGCTCTGCGCCGCCAGCCGGACCAGCGCGGCACCCTTCTCGGCCGTTGCCAGTCCGGGGTCCGAGCCGATGCGGCCGTCCGGGTAGCGCGCGCGGAAGTCCAGCGCCTCGCGGATGGGGCCGCTGGGGGCGATCCGTGGCGCATAGTCGGCATGCTTGCGCGCATCCGGAAAGGCCCACTGGGTGATCGCGATTTCGGAAGGCGTGGCGTGCGAGCCGTGGCCGCTCGGGAACTGGTCGCGCGCCAGCTCGCCCACGCCAGGCAAGTCCCACCAGTTGCACAGCTTCAGCGCAAAGCCGGCGCGGCGCCTGGCGAAGCTGGCTTCGGCGTAGAGTTCGGAGAAGGCTGCGTCGATCGAGGCAACGTTGCCGCCATGGCCGTTCAGGAACAGCAGCTTCTCGAAGCCATGCCCCGCCAGCGAGCGTACCCAGTCGCCGATCGCGGCGATGAAGGTCGACGGACGCAGCGAAATCGTCCCGGCGAACGCCAGGTGATGCTGCGCCATGCCGATATTGAAAGTCGGCGCCACCAGGATATCGGCCTGCTTTTCCGCCTCGCCGGCAATGATTTGCGGGCACAGCCAGTCGGTGCCGAGCAGACCGGTCGGCCCATGTTGTTCGTTCGAGCCGATGGGGATCACGATGGTACGGCTGCGGGCCAGGTATTGCTCGATCTCCGCCCAGGTTGAAAGATGAAGTTGCACGGGAGCTCCTTGGTGAGTGATGGTCGGGGTCACGGCGGCGCGATACCGCATCAGCGGCGCGCGGGCAGCTTGTTGCACAGGATGATGATGGCCGCCAGCAGCGGCAGCGCGGCCATCATCAGCATGCCGAGATGGAGGTTGCCGGTCGCGGTCTTGGTCCAGCCGATGGTGGCCGGTCCCCAGAAGCCGCCCGACAGGCCGATGGTGTTGATCAGCGCAATGCCGCCCGCCGCCGCCGGGCCCTGGATGTATTCGGCCGGCATGGCCCAGAACACGGTGTACGCCATCCACAATCCCATGGTGGCGAGCGTCAGCAGCACCAGCGTCGCCACCAGGTTGCCATCCGCCAGCACCGAGGCGGCCAGCAGCATGGCTGCCGCCAGTGCGGGCAGCGCGCAGTGCAGGCGCCGCTCGCCCGAGCGGTCGGACTTGCGGCCCATGTAGTACATGCCCAACGCCGCCGCCACGTAGGGGATGGCCGCGTACCAGCCGAGCCGCACGGTATCGTCCACGCCCTGCGCCTTGATCATGGTCGGCAGCCAGAAGCTGATGGCGTAGATCGCCGCGATGATGCAGAAGTAGGCCAGCGCCAGCACATAGACGCGCGGGTCGCGGGCCACGGCGCCGAAGCCATGCTTGTGCGCGGCAACCGACCCCAGTTCGGCTTCCAGCAAGCGCCGTTCGGCGTCGCTGAGCCAGCTCGCCTGCGCCGGGCGGTCCGGCACCAGCGACATCGCCAGCATGCCGAGCAGCACGCAAGGCAGGCCCTCGACCAGGAACATCCATTGCCAGCCGGCCAGTCCGCCATAGCCCGCCAGCGCGGTCATCAGCCATGCCGACGCCGGCCCGCCGACGATGCCGCCGATCGGTCCCGCCAGGAACACGATGGCGATGGCGCGCGCCATGCGTTGCGGCCCGTACCAGCAAGACAGGTAATAGATCATGCCGGGCGCGAAGCCGGCCTCGAACACGCCGAGCAGGAAGCGCAACGCGTAGAACGTCGGCACGTCCCGCACGAACACCATGCAGGCCGAGGTCAGCCCCCACAGCACCAGGATCCGGCTGAAGGTCTTGCGGGCCCCGACCCGCGGCAGCATCAGGTTGCTCGGCAGTTCGAACAGCACATAGCCTACGAAGAAGATGCCGGCGCCCACGCCGTAGGCCGCGTCGGAAAAGCCCAGGTCGCTTTGCATCTGCAGCTTGGCAAAGCCGACATTGACCCGGTCCAGGTAGGCGAACAGGTAGCAGACCAGCAGAAAGGGCAACAGGCGCCAGTTGATCCGGCTGTAAAGGCTGGAAGCGCCTTCCATGGCGCCCGCGGTAGGGATGGCTAGCATGCTCGCTGTCTCCGGTTTGATTGCGGCTCGGTGGGGCTTCATTGGTGCCCTCGTGAGCTGAATCCTGGCAGCCGGGGCCACGCTGGCAAACAGCAACTCGGGACACACTTCGTTCTGTTCCGGGCAACGCACCGGTCCAGGTGGCCCACGCTGCCCGTGGCAAGCAAGGCGAGGCGCGTTCGGGTATCGTTACCGCTGCGGAAAAACGGCGGAACAGGCGTTCGACATGCGAGAGATCAATCAGCAGCGGCTGCGATACTTCCGTGAAGTGCTGGCGCACGGCACCATCCGCGGCGCGGCGGACAGCCTGAACACCTCGCCCTCGGTGATCACGCGGCAGATCCGGTTGCTGGAGGAAGAACTCGGCGCGCTGCTGTTCGAGCGCGAGCCACGCGGGCTGCGGCCTACCGCCGCGGCGGCGCACCTGCTGGAATTCTGGCGCGGCTACCGCTCGCACCAGGAGAAGCTGGAAGACCAGCTGCACGCGCTGCAGGGGCTGCAGCAAGGCGAGGTCAGGCTGGTCCTGAGCGAGGGCTATGTCGACCTGCTCGTCAACGAGGTGCTGGCACGGTTCTGTGCGCGCCATCCGCGCCTGGATATCCGCATGGACATCCTCGCGGTCGATGGCGTGCTGGAGGAAGTGGCGGAAAGCCGCGCGCATATCGGCCTGGCCTACAACCCGCCGCCGCACCCGCGCATCGAATACCGCGCGAGCGCGGCGCAGCCGGTGGTGCTGCTGGTCAGGCCCGACCACCCGCTGGCGCTGCGCGGCGGCGCGGCCAGCGTCGCCGACCTGCAGGCCTATCCGCTGGCCATGATGCCGGCGTCGTTTGGCGTCGGCCATGCCTTGCGCATGGTCGAGTTCGCCGAAAACGTCTCGATCCGCGCGACGCTGGTCAGCAACTCACTGACCGCGCTGAAGCAGTTCGTCGCCTACGACCAGTACATGACGCTGATCGGCGAATTCGCCGCGTACCGCGAGATCGCGGCGGGCACGCTGGCGGTGGTGCCGCTCGACCATCCCTTGTTTCTGGGCACGCAGGCCCGGCTGCTGGTGAAGGCCGGGCGACCCCTGCCCGCGGCAGCGCTCGAACTGCTCGACCATATCGGCCGGCATATGTCGATGTTCGCGCGCCAGCGCTAGCAGGTAGCCGGACCGCGGTTGCGCCGTCTTGCCGGCGACGCCCGCGCCGCTCAGGCAAGCGTCTGCGCGACCATGGCCGCGGCGGCCAGGCTCGAGGTGCCGACGGCCAGCCAGCATCCGAGCAGCAGCGCGCCATGGGCGAGGCTTCGGCTTGGGTTCATGGTGTGCTCTCCTGTCCGATGCTGGCTGCGGGATCAGCGCTCGATCACCGGTGCGTGGACCGGGGCGATCGACGCGTGCGGCGTGGCGGTGCGTTGCGCCACCTTGTGCACCATGGTGTAGGCGTAGTCGATGCCCATGCCGTAGGCGCCCGAGTGTTCCTTGGCGATGCCGGTGACGGCGTCATAGGTGTCGCGGTTCTTCCAGTCGCGCTGCCACTCCAGCAGGACCTGCTGCCACGTCACCGGTACCACGCCGGCCTGGATCATGCGCTGCATGGCGTAGTCGTGCGCTTCCTTGCTGGTGCCGCCCGAGGCGTCGGCAACCATGTAGATCTCGTAGTCGCCTTCCAGCATCGCGCTCAGCGCGAAGGTGGTGTTGCAGACTTCGGTCCACAGCCCGGCCACCACCACCTTCTTGCGGCCGGCGGCCTGCAGTGCGTCGCGCACCTTCTGGTCGTCCCACGAATTCATCGAGGTGCGCTCGAGGGTCTGCTTGCCGGGAAACACGTCCAGCAACTCGGGGTAGGTGTAGCCGGAGAACGAATCGCTCTCGACGGTGGTGATGGTGGTCGGCACGTCGAACACGCTGGCCGCCTTGGCCAGCCCGATCACGTTGTTCTTCATGGTCTGGCGGTCCATCGACTGGACCCCGAAGGCCATCTGCGGCTGGTGGTCGATGATGATCAGTTGGCTGTTGCGCGGGGTCAGGACTTCAAGCTTGGCGTTCGACATGATGTTCTGCTAAATGATTCAAAATTGTTGATAGTTGGTAGCGGCGCTGTTTGTTGTATTGCGCTGCCATGTACAGAACTATAGCGAATGCCGTGATGATTTCTGCTGACATGCATTGTCAGTGTTATTCAAAAAAATTGATAAATAAATCGCGGTGCTCGCCTGGCGGCAGGCCGGGATTGCCTTGAGGTTGGAAATGCGAATTGTTATCATTTGTGGTCGTTCCCTGCCCGCATCGCGCCATGCCCGCCGCTTCCTTCGCCGCTTGCCGTCTTTGTCCACTCAGCCACGCCGCTCGCGCTGGTAATGCCGCCGCACGTGCGGCGCTGCGGGTGCCGGCGTGAGCAAGGCGCTGCAGGCGAGCGGGTGGCGCTATCGCGCGGGCGTGGGCGTGCGCGCCGTTGCCGCCATTGCCGGCGGCTATGCGCTGGCCGCGCTGGCCACCGCGGTGCTGGCGCGCTATCTGCCGATGGCGCGGCACGATGCCGTGACCACGGCGACGCTGCTGTCGTTCGCCATCTATGCCGGCGCGGCGGTCTGGGTGTTTGCGGTGCGTAGCGCCTGGCGCGCGTGGGCGGGCCTGGCGCTGCCGGCCGCGTTGCTGTCGGCCATGCTGGCGCTCGGGCGGGGGGCGTGATGCGCACGGGATTCAGGCAGTCGATGGCATGGCTCCACACCTGGAGCGGCCTGCTGGTGTGCTGGGTGTTGTTCCTGATGTTCTGCGGCGGCACCGCCAGTTACTACAAGGAAGAGATTTCGCTGTGGATGCGGCCGGAGCTGCATCGCACCGCGCCCGCCGATGCCGCGCGGGTGCCGGCCGCGCAGATGGCGCAGAACGCCCTGCGCTATCTGGAGCGCGAGGCGCCCGATGCCGCCCGCTGGATCATCACGCTGCCGGATGCGCGGCGCGACGCGGTCAATGTGCTGTGGACCTACAAGCCGGGGCAGGCGCCGCGCGATGCCGACGGCAAGCCGCGCCGCTTCGACACGCGCCTGCTCGATCCGGCCACCGGCGCGCCGCTGCAGGCCGCGCGCGAGACCCGCGGCGGCGAGTTCCTCTACCGGCTGCACTTCGACCTGCATTACATGCCGGCCAAGTGGGCGCGCTGGATCGCGGGCTTCTGCGCCATGTTCATGCTGGTGGCGATCGTCAGCGGCGTGATCACCCATCGCCGCATCTTTGCCGACTTCTTCACGTTCCGGCGCCGCAAGGGCCAGCGTTCCTGGCTCGATGCGCACAACGCGCTGGCGGTGCTGCCGCTGCCGTTCCACCTGATGATTACCTACACCGGGCTGGTCACGCTGCTGTTCATGTACATGCCGTGGGGCGTCGAGGCGGCATACGGCGGCGACCTGCGCGCGTTCCAGGCGCAGACCAGGCTGCGCCCGCTGCCGCCCAAGGCCGCGGGCACGGCCGCGCCGCTGGCAAGCGTGCCGGACATGATGGCGCAGGCCGGGCGCGCGTGGCAGGGCGGGCAGGTGCGTCGCATCGTGGTGGGCCTGCCGGGCGATGCCAACGCGAGCGTGACCCTATCCCGCGCCGAGCCCGCCACGCTCTCGCACGATCCGCTCGCGCTCGAATTCGCGGGTGCCAGCGGCGCCCTGCTGGGCGCGTATGCCGAAGACAAGTCCGCCGCCGAACTGACGCGCAGCGTCATGACCGGCCTGCACATCGCCAGCTTTGCATCCCCCGGCCTGCGCACGCTGTTCTTCCTGTGCGGGCTGGCGGGCTCCGCCATGGTTGCCACCGGCGCCATCCTGTGGGCGGTGCGCACGCGCCAGCAACAGGCCAAGGCGATCGCGGCGCGGGGCCGGCCGGGGTTCGGGCTGCGCCTGGTCGAGGCGCTCAACATCGGCGCCATCGCCGGCCTGCCGGTGGCCTTTGCCAGCTATTTCTGGGCCAACCGGCTGTTGCCGGTGGCAATGGCGCAGCGGCCCGAGGCCGAGATCCGCTGGTTCTTCATCGCCTGGGCCGCGTGCGCGCTGCTGGCGCTGTGCCGGCCCACGCGTGGCATGTGGTGCGCACAGTTGTGGGCGGGCGCGGCGTTGTTCGGCGCCATCCCGCTGCTCAATGCGCTGACCACCGGCTCGCACCTCGGCGTGACGCTGCTGCAGGGGCGCGGCCCGGCCGCCGTGGCCGGCTTCGACCTGGTGTCGCTGGCGCTGGGCCTGGCGCTTGGCGCCGCGGCCCGGTTCACGGGCCGCCGCCAAGCCGTGGGCGCACGCGTGGCATCGCGCCCGCGCAACGTCGCCGCTACCACGCAGGAGGCCGCATGAACGCGCTGGCTGGGTTCGCGCTGTCGCTGGCCGGGTTTGCCGCGCTGGCGCTGTCGCTCGAGCGCCATCATGCCGATATCCATGGCCGCGGCAGCATGCCGTCGCGCGGCGCGGTGGCGCGCTTGCGCCTGGCCGGCGCGGTGGCGCTGGTGCTGGCGTGGGGACTGCATATCGCCGCGCAGGGCGGGCCGATGGGCACGGTGTCGTGGGTAGGCACGCTGACCGCCAGTGCCATCGCCGTGGCGCTGGGCCTGTCCTATGCGCCCCGCGCGGTGCGGCGCCTGCTGCCCGGCGTGGCGCTGATCGGACTGGCCGGCGCGGGCGCCGCCTGGTTGCCTGCCGGCTGAGCGGCGGCGCCTGCCGCGGGTGCCGCGGCGCGCTCAGCTAGCCGCTTGCGGCCGGCCGGGCGCTTCGGCCCGCGCGGCATCGCCCCGGATCTCGCCAACGACATCGCGCAGGACCTCGAGCAGCGTCTGCGGCGGATAGGGCTTGCGCAGCACCGCCACCGCGCCCAGCGCGGCGCGCTGTGCCGGCGTCAGCTCCAGCGCGTAGCCGGTGGCGAACACCACGCCCAGCCCCGGATGGCGCGCGTGTGCTGCCAGCGCCAGGTCCACGCCGGAATCGCCGGCCAGCGCGACGTCGGTCAGCAGCACGTCGACCGCGTTGCCGGCCAGCACGGCGAGCGCCGCGTTTTCACTGTCCGCTTCCAGCGCGTGCACGCCATAGGCGCGCAGCACTTCCGCGGTGCCGGCGCGTACCAGCGTGTCGTCGTCGACGCACAGCACGCGCAGCGGCGCGGCGTCCGGCGCGTGGCCCGCTGGCACCAGGTGCTGGCCCACCGCGGCCGTCGCGGCGCGCTGGCTGCGATTTGCCAGCACATGGCGCACCTTGCGCGCCAGCGCCTCATGGGTGTAGGGCTTGCTGAGCAGTTCGATGCCGGCATCGAGGCGTCCGTCATGCACGATGACGCTGTCGGCATAGCCCGAGGTGAACAGCACGCTTACGTCCGGCAGCCGTTCGCGCAGCTTGCGCGCCAGCTCCGTGCTGCGCAGCGGGCCGGGCATCACCACGTCGCTGAACAGCAGGTCCACCGGCACGCCGCGCTCGACGATGGCCAGCGCGCTGTGCGCGTCGCGCGCGCGCAGCACGTGGTAGCCCAGGCTGGCGAGCATCTCGACCACCGTGGCGCGCACGTCCTCGTCGTCTTCCACCACCAGCACGGTCTCGCTGCCGCCGCGCGCCGCGCCCGCGTCCAGTTCGATATCCGGGTCCTCGTCCTCAAGCACGCGCGGCAGGAACAGCGTGACCGTGGTGCCGCGCCCGGGCGCGCTGGAGATCTTCACGTGTCCTTCGGACTGACGGATAAAGCCATACACCATGCTCAGGCCCAGGCCGGTGCCCTGGCCTTCCGGCTTGGTGGTGAAGAAGGGCTCGAACACGCGTTCCTGCACCTCGGGCGGCATGCCCACGCCGGTGTCGGTGACCGACAGCAGCGCGTATTGCGTCGGCGCTGCCGCCGCCGCTTCGCCCGTGGCTTCGCCCGGCCGCGCATTGCGCGCCGCGATGGTCAGGCGCCCGTGGCCTTGCATGGCGTCGCGCGCGTTGATCGCCAGGTTCAGCAGCGCGTTCTCGACCTGGAACGGATCGACCAGCGTGTTCCACAGGTCGGGCGCGACCACGGTTTCGACCTCGATGCCGTCGCCCAGGGCCCGGCGCAGCATCTCGTCCAGCGTGCGCACCAGCCGGCCCAGGTTGACCACCCGGGGCGCCAGCGGCTGGCGCCGCCCGAACGCCAGCAGCTGCGATGCCAGCTTGGCCCCGCGCGCGACGCCGGCCAGCGCATTGCGCAGGCGCGGCCCGGCGCGGTCATCGCTGGCGAGGTCGCGTCTCAGCAACTGCAGGTTGCCGCCGATCACCTGCAGCAGGTTGTTGAAATCATGCGCGACGCCGCCGGTCAGGTTGCCGATCGCCTCCATCTTCTGCGCCGTGCGCAGGGCCTCGTCGGCGTGGCGCAGCGCGGCCTGCGCTTCGCGGTCGCCGGTGACGTCGCGGCCGACGCCGTGGATATGGCCGTTGGCCGGATCGACCGACAGCGTCCAGGCCAGCCAGCGCAGCCCGCCGTCGGCGCGCTGCTGCCGGCATTCAAAGCGCACCGGCACGCCATCGTGGCGCAGGGCGTCGAGCTGCGCGCTGGCGCCGGCGAGGTCGTCGGGGTAGATGAACGATAAGTAAGCGCGTCCCAGCACCTGCTGCGGCGCGTGGCCGAGCGTGCGCGTCCACGCGGGACTGACCCGCTGCAGGCAGCCATCGAAGCGCGCCACGATCAGCAGGTCTTCGCTCAGCTCCCACAGCCGGTCATGGTCGGCCACGGCCTGCGCGACGCGGCGCTCCAGCGAGGCGTTGAGTTCCTGCAGGCGGTGCTCGGTGGCGCGGCGCAGGGTCGACAGCCGCAGGTTGCTGGCCACGCGCGCCAGCAGCTCGCGCGCGGAGAAGGGCTTGACCAGGTAGTCGTCGGCGCCGCTGCCCAGGCCGCTCACGCGCGCCTCCTCGCCGGCGCGGGCCGACAGCAGCAGCACCGGCGTGTCGCTCAGCGCGGCATCGGCGCGCAGCGCGCGCACCAGGCCAAAGCCGTCCAGGCGCGGCATCATCACGTCCGACACCACCAGTGCCGGCGCGTGCGTGCGTGCCAGCGCCAGCGCCGCCTCGCCGTCGGCGGCCACGGCGACGCGATGGCCGGCGGCGCCCAGCAGGCGGCGCATGTAGTCGCGCAGGTCGTCGTTGTCGTCCACCACCAGCACCAGGGCGCCGGCATGCGCCGCATCGCTGGCTTCGGCTTCGGCTTCGGCGGCAGCTTGCGCGGAGGGCAAGGGAAGCTCTTCCGCCGCCACGGTGGTTGCCGGCGGCATCTGCGCCTGCGGCCAGCGCAGCGCGGTTTCGACATAGGCGCGCGCCTGCGCGCTGCTGGCCGGGGGCGCGGCGTCAGCCTCGGTGACCATCTCTGTGGCAGCATCCGTGGCCGCGTCGGCGCCGGCCGGCAGGCGCACCGTAAAACAGGTTCCCGCGCCGGGCGTGCTCTGCACGTCGATGATGCCGCCGTGCAGCCGCACCAGCTCCTGCACCAGCGCCAGGCCGATGCCGCTGCCTTCTATGGTGCGGCCCTGCGCGCCTTCGACGCGATGGAAGCGCTCGAAGATGCGCGGCAGTTCCGCTGCCGGGATGCCGATGCCGGTGTCGCGCACGGTCAGCGCCACGGCGTCGTCGCCCTGCGGCGCGACGGCCACGGTGATGGTGCCGGCGAAGGTGAACTTGAAGGCGTTGGAGACCAGGTTCAGCACGATGGTCTCCCACATGTCGCGGTCCACCGCCACGGCGCGCGCCAGCGGCGGGCACAGCGGCGGGCAGTCGACCCGCAGCGTGATGCCGGCCGCTTCGACGCTGGCGCGGAACAGCGAGGCCAGGTCCGCTGTCAGCGCGGCCACGTCGGTGGGTTGGCGCCGCATCGTCACGCGGCCGGACTCGATCCGGGAGAAATCCAGCAGTGCGTTGACCAGCTTGAGCAGGCGCAGCCCGTTGCGATGCGTCATCTCCAGCATGGCGCGGTCCTCGCCGGGGCCGGCGCGGCGCACGAGCTCTTCGAGCGGGCCCAGCATCAGCGTCAGCGGCGTGCGGAACTCATGGCTGATGTTGGAGAAGAACGCGGTCTTGGCGCGGTCGATCTCGGCCAGCGCCTCGGCGCGCTTGCGCTCCGCCTCATAGGCCAGCGCCGAGTGCATGGCGGCGCCGATCTGCCCCGCCGCCAGCGTCAGGAAACTGCGGTAGCGCTCGTCGAACAGGCGAAACGGATTCAGGCCCACCACCAGCACGCCGCGATGCGAGGCGCTGCCCGATGGCGCCACCTCGATCAGGGCCGCGCGCGACGGCGGCACGCCCCAGGCGCCGCCCGGCAGCGGCACGGCGAAGCGCTCAGCCAGGCGGTCGAGCAGCACCGGCTGCTGCTGCGCCAGCACTTCGGCCACCGGCCACGGCCACTGCGCGTCCAGCGCGATCTGCGCTGGCGCGCCCGGGTGGCCGTCATCGATGCCGATGGCGCCGGCGCGCTGCAGCGTGCGCGCGCCGGGCTCGGCGATGTAGAGCAGCGCGAACACGATGTCGCGCAGGTCGGACGACAACGCCGCCATGGCGCGCTCGCAGGCGTCGCGCCACGCGCGTGCCTCGCTGGCCGAAGCCGCCACGTCGCGCAGCACGTTGAGCTGGCGCTCGGCCAGTACGCGCTCGGTGTCGTCGCTGTTGGCACAGATGATGCCGCCGGTGCCGCCGTGGTCGTCCGGCACCGGGCTGTAGGAGAAGGTGTAGTAAGTCTCCTCCGGGTAGCCGTTGCGCTCCATGATCAGCAGCTTCTGCTCGACGAAGGTGCCTTCGCTGCCGGTCATCGCGGTCGCCAGCAGCGGGGCGATCTCGGGCCAGATCTCGCGCCAGACCACCGACGTTGGCTGGCCCAGCGCGCCGGGGTGCTTGCCGCCGATGATCGCCTTGTAGGCGTCGTTGTAAAAGAAGTGCAAAGCCTCTCCCCAGCCAATCCAGATCGGCTGGCGCGAGGTCAGCATGATGCGGATCGCGGTCTGGAGACTGTGCGGCCAGCCTTGCGGCGCCCCGAGCGGGGTGGCGCCCCAGTCCAGGCCGCGCATCAGCGCGCCCATCTCGCCGCCGCCGGCGAGAAAGCCGGGCATGTCGGCGGGCGGGGCGGGCGCTGCGCTGGCGCCGGCAGTTGCGGTTTCGCCCGGGGGCGGCGGGGATGGCAGGGGCGTCATGCTGGCGGCGGGTGTCCTCATGGTCGTCTCTCGGGCACGCCGGCCCCGGCGTCCGGCCCGCGCGTCTTGGCAGACTGTGCCTAGGCTTGCCGTGCAATGCAAGCGGGCCGCGAGGCGCCTGTCGCGGCGCACTCGCGGCCCTGGTTCGCAGCCGTGCTGCGATCGGCTTACTGCGGGCTACTGCGGACTTACAGCGGCGGAGAGACCCAGTACGGGTCGCGCCCGTAGTATTCGTGCAGCGACTTGCCCCACTGCGGGTCGGCCATGCTCGGCCAGCTGTCCTTGTTGAAGCCCGGCGCAGACTTGATCCGGTCCGCCGTCACGGCGATCCGGAAGCACTTTTCGTCGGTATCCATGACCAGCGCGTTCCACGGGATGGCGTGCAGCGTGTCGCCCATGCCGAGGAAGCCGCCGGTGGTCAGCACCGCATAGGCAATGCGGCCGTGCGGCACGTCCAGCATGATCTCGGAGATCTTGCCGACATGTTCGCCATCGGACGAATAGGCCTTGGTGCCATCCAGGCTGGAAGCCGCCATCACTTCCGGGCCCGGGCCTTCGCCCACGCCGGAACCGACGATGGCTGCGCCTTGACTGCTGGGAGGTTGGGTTTGCATGCTGTGCTCCTTGTCGCGAGACGGTGGAATGCATGGCGTGCGCAATGACCATGCCTGCGCCGCGTTTGCGTGGTTTCCACGTGGATCGCCGGGCGGTGGCGCCTGCTGGCGCCCCTGGCGGAGGTAATTCTTTCGCGTGGCTTGCAAAAACAACGCATGCCGCATGCCAAGCATCACGCCCAGGCGCGCGCTGCGCGCAGGTCTGCAATAGGCCGCTTGTGCGCTCCCTCTCCCGCATGTGGGAGAGGGCCGGGTCGACGAAGTCCGTCGCCGAAACGTTAGTCAGCCCACCCGTTTCGCGGAGATCACCGCTTCCGCCACATTGGCCGGCGCTTCGGCGTAGTGCTTGAACTCCATGGTGAAGGTCGCGCGCCCCTGCGTCAGCGAGCGCAGCGTGGTGGAGTAGCCGAACATGGTCGCCAGCGGCACTTCGGCGCGCACGATCTTGCCGCCGCCGCCGGCGATGTCTTCCATGCCGTGCACCATGCCGCGGCGCGACGACAGATCACCCATCACGTTGCCGGTGAACTCTTCAGGCGTTTCCACCTCGACCGCCATCATCGGCTCGAGCAGCGTCGGCCGGGCGCGGCGCATGCCTTCCTTGAACGCCATCGAGCCGGCCATGCGGAACGCGTTTTCGTTCGAGTCGACGTCGTGGTACGAGCCGAACACCAGCGTGGCCTTGATGTCCACCACCGGGTAGCCGGCCAGCACGCCCGACTGCATGGTCTCGCGGATGCCCTTGTCGACCGCGGGGATGAACTCGCGCGGCACCACCCCGCCCTTGATTGCATCGACGAACTCGTAGCCGCCGCCATGCGGCATCGGCTCCAGGTTCAGCACCACGTGGCCGTACTGGCCGCGCCCGCCCGACTGCTTGATGAACTTGCCCTCGACGTCGCGCGCCGGCAGGCGGATGGTCTCGCGGTACGCCACTTGCGGCTTGCCGACCGAGGCCTCGACGCCGAACTCGCGCCGCATGCGGTCGACCAGGATTTCCAGGTGCAGCTCGCCCATGCCGGAGATGATGGTCTGGCCGGACTCCTCGTCCGTGGTCACGCGGAACGACGGGTCTTCCTGCGCCAGCCGGTTCAGCGCGACGCCCATCTTCTCCTGGTCGGCCTTGGTTTTCGGTTCCACCGCCTGCGAGATCACCGGCTCGGGGAAGCTCATGCGCTCCAGGATGATGACCTTGTTAGGGTCGCACAGCGTGTCGCCGGTGGTGGCCTCCTTCAGGCCCACCGCCGCGGCGATGTCGCCGGCGCGCACTTCCTTGATCTCCTGGCGCACATTGGCGTGCATCTGTAGGATGCGGCCCAGGCGCTCGCGCTTGCCCTTGAGCGGGTTGTAGACGCTGTCGCCGGAGTTGACCACGCCGGAGTACACGCGGAAGAAGATCAACTGGCCGACAAAGGGGTCGGTCATGATCTTGAACGCCAGCGCGGCGAACGGCTCGTCGTCGCTGGGGTGGCGCTCGGCTTCGCGATCGTCCTCGGTGTGGCCGAGGATGGCCGGCACGTCGGCGGGCGACGGCAGGTAGTCGATCACCGCGTCGAGCATGCTCTGCACGCCCTTGTTCTTGAAGGCGCTGCCGCACAACATCGGCACGATCTCGTTGGCGATGGTGCGCTTGCGCAGGCCCTGCTTGATCTGCGCCTCGCTCAGCGGCTCGCCCGACAGGTACTGGTTCAGCAGCGCCTCGTCGGCCTCGGCGGCGGCCTCGACCATCTTGTCGCGCCATTCCTGCGCGGTGGCGAGCAGCTCGGCCGGAATCTCCTGGTACTCGAAGCGCACGCCCTGGCTGGCCTCGTCCCAGACGATGGCCTTCATCTTGACCAGGTCGACCACGCCCTGGAAGTGGTCCTCGGCGCCCAGCGGAATCTGGATCGGCACGGCGCGGCCGCGCAAGCGCTCGGCGATCTGCGCCTGCACGCGGAAGAAGTCGGCGCCGATGCGGTCCATCTTGTTGACGAACGCGATGCGCGGCACCGCGTACTTGTTGGCCTGGCGCCAGACCGTCTCGGATTGCGGCTGCACGCCGCCGACGGCGTCGTAGACCATGCAGGCGCCGTCCAGCACGCGCATGGAGCGCTCGACTTCGATGGTGAAGTCGACGTGCCCCGGCGTATCGATGATGTTGATGCGGTGCTCGGGATAATTGCCGGCCATGCCTTTCCAGAAGGCGGTGGTGGCGGCCGAGGTGATGGTGATGCCGCGCTCCTGCTCCTGCTCCATCCAGTCCATGGTGGCCGCGCCATCGTGCACTTCGCCCAGCTTGTGATTGACGCCCGTGTAGAACAGGATGCGCTCGGTCGTCGTGGTTTTGCCGGCGTCGATATGCGCGCTGATGCCGATATTGCGGTAGCGCTCGATGGGGGTCTTGCGGGGCACAGTGTTCTCCATGGATGAAACACGCCCGAATAGAGTAGCACCACTGGCCGCTCCCCGTTGCCCCTGCCGCGGGCAGGGACACGTGTTTCGGGTGCGGCTCGCGGACGGTCCCGCGCGTCTGAGGCCGGCCTAGGATTTTCGCTGCAACCGAAGCGGATTCCTCCCATCCTGTGCGCGCCTGCGGCTCCCTATACTGGCGTGGCATCGCGCACCGGCATGCGCCGTTCCTGCCAGCCCGTTCCAGCATCGGGATGTTGCCTCAGCCGATGCCTGCCTAGAACCTGGACCCCGCGCATGACAACCATTCTGATCGTTGACGACCACCCGGCAATGCGGCTGGTGCTTCGGCACCATCTGTCGCAACTGCTTGGCGTCGACGAGGTGATCGAGGCGGACAACGGGCAATGCGCCATCGAAATGGTGCGCGCGCGCATGCCGGACCTGGTGCTGCTGGACCTCGACATCCCGCGCTCGAGCGGGCTCGACGTGGCGCCGCGCCTGCGCGCGATCCATCCGCAGGTGCGCATCCTGGTGGTGACGGCGCTGGACCCGGCCGTATTCGTCAGCCGCTCGTGGCAGGCGGGCGCGCAGGGCTTCGTCAGCAAGACCCAGGATATCAAGGAGATCCTGCGCGCGGTCGAGGCGGTGCTGGCCGGCTATACCGTGTTCCCGGTGCTGGGCCGCGGCGGCGCGCCGCGCCAGTCGATGTCGGCCGACGACGAAATCCTGCGGCGGCTGTCCGACAAGGAGCTGGTGGTGCTGCAGATGCTGGCGCGCGGCATGTCGTACAAGGCCATCAGCGAGAGCCTCTTTATCAGCAACAAGACCGTCAGCAGCTACAAGGCCCGCATCATGAACAAGCTACAGGTCTCGTCGCTGGTCGAACTGGTCGACTTCGCGCGCCGCTGCCGGCTGACGCCCTAGGCGCAGGGCGCCGGCGTCACCATTCATTAGACATCGTATGACTTAACGGCGCATGCCCGCCGCATGCGCGTCCCGCCTCAGCCTTGCGGGTTGGCCGAACCGGACGCCTTGCGCAGCCGCTCGCGGCTGTTGGTCAGGTGCATGCGCATGGCGGCCTTGGCGGCGTCGGGGTCGCGGCGCTCGATCGCGTCGTAGATGTTCTCGTGCTCGATGCTGACCCGCTCCAGGTACTGCACGCGCTCGGGCGTGCTGACCTGCAGCCGGCTGCGCGGGATCACCATGGTGCCCAGGTGGCCCATGATGTCGGTGAAATAGCGGTTGCCGGTGGCGCGCGCGATGGCCAGGTGGAAGGCGAAGTCGCTTTCCACCGCGTCATTGCCCGCGCCGGCGCCGTGCTTGAGCTCGTCCAGCGCCTGGCGCATCGCCACCAGTTGCGCCTCGGTGCGGCGCGCGGCCGCCAGGCCGGCCGCCTCGGCTTCCACGCTGACGCGGAATTCCAGCATCGCCATCACATCCATGGCCGTGCCCAGCGCGTCCGGCCCGATCCGGAACGGCGACGGCGCCTCGGCCGGGCGTTCCAGCACGAACGTGCCGATGCCGTGGCGCGTCTCCACCAGGCCGCTGGCCTGCAACCGCGACAGCGCTTCGCGCACCACGGTGCGGCTCACGCCCATGGTGGCCATGATCTCGGATTCGGTGGGCAGCTTGTCGCCGGGCTTGAGCTGGCCCTGCCGGATCTCTTCGCCAAGGGCTTGTACGACTTCCTCGGCAAGGGTGCGGCCGCGGCGGCGCAACGGGGTGGGAGCGGAACTCGGGTTCGGCACAAGAGGCTGGGCGTTCGGCATGGCAGCTACATACGATACGGGGATACGGGCGGGCTTTCCCGGACTTGACCGGCCCGAGATTGCCTCATTATACTGGGTTATCAGTCATACGATGACAGATAACATACGCAACACAAGGCCCGGGTGAAGAATCGTACGCCCCGGGCCATGCCGGAGACAGTCCCGAGATGACCCCTACCGCCGCCCCCTTGGCGTCCGCCCATACCCCGGTCGTGACCGAGCTGACCGTGGTGCCCGTCGCCGGGCATGACAGCATGCTGATGAACCTGTCCGGCGCCCATGGCCCGTACTTCACGCGCAATATCGTGATCGTGCGCGACAGCGCCGGCCATACCGGCGTCGGCGAAGTGCCGGGCGGCGAAGGCATCCGCCAGACGCTGGAAGACGCGCGCCCGCTGCTGGTGGGCCAGCCCATCGGCCAGTACCAGGCCGTGCTGAACCGCGTGCGCGCGGCCTTTGCCGGCCGCGACGCCGGCGGCCGCGGCCTGCAGACCTTCGACCTGCGCATCACCATCCACGCCGTCACGGCGCTGGAGGCGGCGCTGCTCGATCTGCTTGGCCAGCACCTCGAGGTGCCGGTGGCCGCGCTGCTGGGCGAAGGCCAGCAGCGCGACGCGGTGGAGATGCTGGGTTATCTGTTCTATATCGGCGAGCGCCAGCGCACCACGCTGGACTACCGCACCGAACCCGACGCGGACAACGCGTGGTTCCGCCTGCGCAATGAAGCGGCGATGACGCCCGAGGCCGTGGTGCGCCTGGCCGAAGCGGCGTATGAGCGCTACGGCTTCAATGATTTCAAGCTCAAGGGCGGCGTGCTGCGCGGCGATGAAGAGATGGAAGCGATCCTGGCGCTGGCCGAGCGCTTCCCCAAGGCGCGCATCACGCTCGATCCCAACGGCGCCTGGTCGCTGGCCGAGGCCGTGCGCCTGTGCCGCGACAAGCGCGGCGTGCTGGCCTATGCCGAAGACCCGTGCGGCGCCGAGGACGGTTACTCGGGCCGCGAGATCATGGCCGAATTCCGCACCGCCACCGGGCTGCCCACCGCCACCAACATGATCGCCACCGACTGGCGCCAGATGGGCCATGCGGTGCGGCTGCAGTCGGTCGACATCCCGCTGGCCGACCCGCATTTCTGGACCATGCAGGGCTCGGTGCGGGTCGCCCAGATGTGTGCCGAGTGGGGCCTGACCTGGGGCTCGCATTCGAACAACCATTTCGATATCTCGCTGGCGATGTTCACGCACGTGGCGGCGGCCGCGCCGGGACGCGTCACCGCGATCGACACGCACTGGATCTGGCAGGACGGCGAACACCTGACCCGCAACCCGCTGAAGATCGTAGGCGGGCTGGTGCAGGTGCCCAGGACCCCGGGGCTGGGGGTCGAGCTCGACCTGGATGCGCTGGCGCGCGCGCACGAGTTGTACCAGCGCAAGGGCCTGGGCGCGCGCGACGATGCCGCGGCGATGCAGTTCCTGATCCCCGGCTGGAAGTTCAACAACAAGGCGCCGTGCATGGTGCGCTGACGCGGCACCGGCGACGACGCCAACGGCCGTTGCCGACCCTCGGGTCGGCCGGCCTCTCTCATCAAAACACTGCAGGAGACAACCATGAACACCTTCCAACGCCAGGGCGCGCCGCGCCTGCCTCACTGGCTGCGCGCCTTCGCGCTCGGCTCGGTCGCCGCGGTCGCGGCGCTGACCTTCATCAGCCCTGCCGGCGCCGCGGCGCAGGACTGGCCGCAACGTCCGGTATCGGTGGTGGTGCCGTTCCCGCCGGGCGGCTCCAGCGACGCCATCGCGCGCATGCTGACGGTGCCGCTCAACGAGAAACTGGGCCAGCCGTTCGTGATCGACAACCGCCCCGGCGCGACCGGCGCCATCGGCGCCACCTATGTCAAGCGCGCGCCGGCCGACGGCTACACCATGATGGTGGCGTCGATCGGCGTCTATGCGGTCAATCCGTTCCTGCAGAAGAACCTGGCCTATGACCCGGCCAAGGACTTCGACCTGCTGACCGTTGCGGTGCGCGCGCCCAACGTGCTGGTGGCCAACCCGCAGTTCCCGGCCAACACGCTGGCGGAACTGGTGGCCTACATGAAGAAGAACCCGGGCAAGGTCAGCTTTGCCTCGTCCGGCGCCGGCTCGTCCGACCACCTGACCGCGGCGCTGTTCTGGCAGAAGAGCGCCACCGACGGCCTGCACGTGCCCTACAAGGGCGGTGGCCCGGCCATTTCCGACCTGCTGGCCGGACAGGTGGACGTGTCGTTCCAGAACGTCAACGCGGTGCTGCAGCACATCCGTGCCGGCAAGCTCAAGGCGATGGCGGTAACTTCCGACAAGCGCTCGCCGGTACTGCCCAATGTGCCCACCATGGCCGAGGCCGGCATCAAGGATGTCGAGGTCTACTCGTGGCAGGGCGTGGCCGCGCCGCGCGGCCTGCCGCCCGAGATCAAGAGCCGCCTGCACGGCGCGCTGGTGTCCTCGCTGAACGACCCCAAGATGCGCCAGAAGCTGTCCGAGAGCGGCTTCGAGGTGGTGGCCAACACCCCCGAGCAGTTCAACCAGTTCGAAGCGCAGGAGCTGCAGCGCTGGAAGACCGTGATCGAGAAAGGCAAGATCGCGCTGGACTGATTACCGCCGCATAAAACCCGATACCAAAGCACCGACCGCGCCGGCCCAGCACGTGCACCGTGCCGCGCCGGCGTGCGCCCTCGACAGGAGACCACAGCATGACCTACGGACGCCGCAACTTCCTCAAGCAATCCTCCGCACTGGCCGCCGGCCTCGCCGCGGGGCCTCTCGCCGGCCTGGCCCCGGCCGCGCACGCCGCGGACTGGCCCAACCGCCCGATCCGCCTGGTGGTGCCGTACACCGCCGGCGGCTCGTCGGACATCATCGCGCGCCTGATCAGCAAGCAGCTGGGCGAGGCGCTGGGCCAGTCGGTGGTGGTCGACAACCGCCCCGGCGCCAACGGCAACGTC
This sequence comes from Cupriavidus sp. WGlv3, assembly GCF_023952475.1. GTDB lineage: Bacteria > Pseudomonadota > Gammaproteobacteria > Burkholderiales > Burkholderiaceae > Cupriavidus > Cupriavidus phytorum. Next base: position 31,684 of record NZ_JALHRX010000016.1, on the reverse strand, counting down.
GGTGCGGCGCTGGTCGCGCAGGCCACCGACAACCACACGCTGCTGCTGTGCGATATCGGCGCGCTGGCCATCAGCCCGTCGGTCTACACCAAGCTGACCTTCAATATCGCCAAGGACCTGAAGCCGGTGTCGATGCTGGCGTATTCGCCGCACCTGCTGGTGGTGCATCCGTCGGTGCAGGTAAGCAGCGTAAAGGAACTGGTGGCGCTGTCGCAGCGCAGCCAGCTCAACTTCGCCGTGACCGCCATCGGCAGCGCGCCGCACCTGGCCGGCGTGGCGGTGGAACAGGCCACCGGCGCCAAGTGGCAATACGTGCCGTACAAGGGCGGCTCGCAGGCCATTGCCGATACCGTCGGCGGCAGCGCCCAGGTGCTGATGAACGGCATGCTCGCCACGCTGCCGCATGTGCAGTCGGGCAAGCTCAAGCTGATCGCCCAATCCAAGCGCACGCGCATGCCGCTGCTGCAAAACGTGCCGACCATCGCCGAGCAGGGCGTGCCGAACTTCGAGTCGGGCACCTGGCAGGGCGTGATGGCCCCGGCCAGCATGCCCGATGCGATGGTGGCGCGCATCAGCGCCGAACTGATCCGCATCATCCGCGCACCTGACTTGCGCGCCCAGCTGGTGGCGCAGGGCGCCGAAGTGGTGACGATGACGCCGGGGGAAACCGGCAAGTTCTTCATCGCCGAGCAATCGCGCTGGGCGGGGGTGGTGAAGCAGGCGGGGATCAAGCTGGAGGCTTGATGGGGGTGGTTGGCAAGGGACGGCTCGCATGTGAATGCGGGCCGTTTTTTTTGGGGCGCTAGTGTAGGTTTGCGCCCCTTCCAGAAACAAAAAGCCCCGCACCAGGCGGGGCAGATCTCAGCGGCTCTCGCTATTTCCGCAGCGCCGCGGGCAGCAATGCTTGCGGCAGGTTCTGATAGCAAACCGGCCGCAGGAACCGGTCGATCGCGGTGGCGCCCACCGAAGTCGTGCGCACATCCGACGTCGCCGGGAACGGCCCGCCATGCACCATCGCGTACGCGACTTCGACGCCGGTGGGATAGCCGTTGCACAGCACGCGCCCGGCCTTGCGTTCCAGCACCGGCAGCAGGCGCTGCGCCGCCGCGTGGTCGGCGTCGTCGAGTTGCATTGTTGCCGTCAGCTGGCCTTCGAGCTGGCGCGCCACGCTCAGCATCTCGTCCATATCGCGGCACACCACCAGCACCGTCGACGGGCCGAACACCTCGGCCTGCATGCGGTGGTCAGCCAGGAACTGCGCGGCGGTGGTTTCGAACATCTCCGGCCGGGCCTGGTTGGTGCCGCTGGCGTCCACGCCATTGCCGATGCGCTGCAAGCCGGCGAGCGACGCCAGCTGGGCCACGCCCTGCTGGTACGCGGCATGGATGCCGGGGGTCAGCATCGTGGCCGCCGGCTTGCCTTGCAGCGCGCCCAGCGCCGCCGCGCGGAACTTGTCGAGGGCGGGGCCTTCGATGCCGATCACCAGTCCGGGGTTGGTGCAGAACTGGCCGACCCCGAGCACCAGTGACTCGACCAGCTGGCGGCCGATCTCCTCGCCGCGCGCGTCGAGCGCCGCGGGCAGCAGGAACACCGGGTTGATGCTGCTCATCTCGGCGTACACGGGGATCGGCTGCGGGCGCGCGTTGGCGGCGCGCATCAGCGCCATGCCGCCGGCGCGCGAGCCGGTGAAGCCCACCGCCTGGATCGCCGGATGCGACACCAGCGCGGTGCCGATGGCATTGCCCGCGCCCACCAGCAGCGAGAACACGCCCTCGGGCAGGCCCGCATCGCGCACCGCCTGCTGGATTACGCGCCCGACCAGCTCGGAGGTGCCCAGGTGCGCCGGGTGCGCCTTGACCACCACCGGGCAGCCCGCCGCCAGCGCCGCGGCGGTGTCGCCGCCGGCCACGGAGAAGGCCAGCGGGAAGTTGCTGGCGCCGAACACCGCCACCGGGCCGATGGCGATGCGCTGCATGCGCAGGTCCGGGCGCGGCGGGGTACGTTCGGGCAGCGCGGGGTCGAAGGTGGCTTGCTGCCAGCGGCCCTCGCGCAGCACGGTGGCGAACAGGCGCAGCTGGCCGGCGGTGCGGCCACGCTCGCCCTGCAGGCGCGCGAGCGGCAGCGCGCTTTCCAGGTGGGCGCGCTCTACCAGCGTGTCGCCGAGCGCCTCGATGCCCGCCGCGATGGCCTCGAGGAAGGCCGCGCGCTGATCGGGCGTGGTGTTGCGGTAGGTGTCGAAGGCCGCCTCGGCCAGCGCGCAGGCGCGCTCGACCTCGGCCTCGCCGCCGCCGTGGAAGTCAGGGCCGATCGCCGCGCCGGTGGCGGGGTTGATCGCCTGCAGCGTCGCTTCGGTGCCGCGCACGGCTTGCGCGCCGATCAGCATGTCGCCGGTGATTTGCATGGAAGGATCCTTGTCAGCGTTTTGGAAAGTGGAAACCGGCCGGAGGGCATGCGCCCCGCGGCCGGCTGGTCGGAATGCAATGCGGGACGGCCCGCTGGCCGCCCGCGTGCCGCGTTACTGCGGGCCGAGCTGGTTGATCAGCGCGCCCAGCATCTCCATCTCCTCGCCGGTCAGGTCGGTCAGCGGCGCGCGCACGGGACCGCCGTCGCGGCCCACCAGGCGCGCGCCCGCCTTGACGATGCTGACCGCATAGCCGGCCTTGCGGTTGCGGATGGCGAGGTAGGGCAGGAAGAAATCGTCGATCAGGCGGCCCACGGTGTCGTGGTCGTCCGCGGCGATGGCGCGGTAGAAGTCCATCGCCGTCTTCGGGATGAAGTTGAACACCGCCGACGAATACACCGGCACGCCCAGCGCCTTGTAGGCCGCGGCATAGACCTCGGCGGTGGGCAGGCCACCCAGGTAGGAGAAGCGGTCGCCCAGCTTGCGGCGGATGCTGACCATGGCTTCGATGTCGCCCACGCCATCCTTGAAGCCGATCAGGTTGGGGCAGCGCGCGGCCAGGCGGGCCAGCTGTTCGGCGTTGAGCCTGGAATTGGCGCGGTTGTAGACGATCACGCCGATGTCGACCGCCTTGCAGACTTCCTCCACGTGGGCGGCAATGCCGTCCTGGCTGGCTTCGGTCAGGTAGTGCGGCAGCAGCAGCACGCCGGCCGCGCCCAGGCGCTGGGCTTCCTGTGCATAGGCGATGGCGGTGCGGGTGGGGCCGCCGGCGCCGGCCAGGATCGGCACCTTGCCGGCGCAGGTGCGCACCGCGGTGTCGACCACGGCGGAGTAGTCCTGCGGCGTCAGCGAGAAGAATTCGCCGGTGCCGCCGGCCGCGAACAGCGCGGTGGCGCCGTAGGGGGCCAGCCATTCCAGGCGCGCGGCGTAGGACTTCGGCGCGAAGTCGCCCTGGGCGTCGAAGTCAGTGATGGGGAAGGACAGCAGGCCTTCGGAGACGATTTGCTTGAGTTCGTTGGGTGCGAGCATTGCGGCAGTCCAGGGCGGGCCGATGGCCCGGGGTGGCAGAGGCGGCTGACTGCGGCGTGGCAGGTCAGTCGAGTTATCAGTCATCGTACGACATCAGAATGAGGAACGCAATAGGCCGGCGACGTACCCCGGGTTAACCGGGAGCGGTACAAGGGCCTCCACGGGTGAGAGCGCCGTTCAGTCAAGGCTTCAAACGCTACTGTCATTCCCGCGCAGGCGGGAATCCAGCGTCTTTTGAAGCCACTGGGTTCCCCGCCTGCGCGGGAACGACAGTCGGGGAGCAGGCGTTGTCGGACAACGTAAGTCACATGGCGCATCATCCACTCAGTCAATTTGAATCGACCATGCAAAGCTTCCGCGCCACGACGAACCGCCGGCTGGCACACTGGCGTCCTGGACCAAAGGGGAGAGCGCGGTGGGAGAGTTACAGGCCTTGCTGGAAAACCACGGGCTGATGCTGGTGTTCCTGAACGTACTGGTCGAGCAGGCCGGCCTGCCGGTGCCGGCCTATCCGATGCTGTTCGTCGCCGGCGCGCTGGGCGTGCAGGAGACCGGGCCGTCGATCGGCGCGGTGCTGGCGGCGGTCATTGTCGCCTGCCTGATTGCCGACACTGGTTGGTACTTCGCCGGGCGCCGGCTGGGCCAGCCGATGCTGCGCACGATCTGCAAGGTTTCGATCTCGCCCGATTCCTGCATCCGTCAGACCCAGTCGCTGTACCTGCGCGTGGGGCCGCGCTCGCTGGTGGTCGCCAAGCTGCTGCCGGGGGCCGGCGCGCTGTCGACCGCGATGGCCGGCATGACCGGCACGCCGTTGCCGGTATTCCTGTTCTATGACGCGATCGGTGCGCTGGTATGGGCCGGCAGCGGCCTGCTGATCGGCGTGGTGTTCAGCGACTTCATCGATGCGATCCTGGAGGGCTTCAGCACCTACGGCCATATGGCGCTGGTGGCGGTGGTGGGGGCCTTCCTGGTATTCCTGGCATGGCGCTCGTGGCGCCGACTGCGGCTGCTGCGCATCACCAGGCGCGTGCCGCGCATGAGCGTGGATGAGCTGGAATCGCGCCGGCTGGCCGGCGCGCTGCCGGTCGTGATCGACGTGCGCGCCCATGGCGACGTGCCGATGGAGCGCATTCCCGGCTCGATGGTGCTCGACATGCAGGGCGCGCTCGACAGCCTCGACGCGCTCGGCGTGGCGCCCGCCGAGGCCGACATCGTGGTCTATTGCGCCTGCCCGAACGAGATGTCCGCGGCGCTGCTGGCCGAACGCCTGCGCGTGGCCGGCTATCCCAGGACCTGGGCGCTGGCCGGGGGCTTCGACGAATGGAAGCGGCGGCACGGCGCCACCGTGCCGCCCGCTGTCACCCATCCCGGACCAGGCCAGGCGACGGCACGCTGAGCCGCTGGCTTCAGCGCTGGCCCGCGGTCTGGAACACCGACAGGTCCGGATAGATCGCGCGGATCTTCTCCCACTCGGCGGCGTTGAAGAACTGGCACTTGCCGGCGCCGAAGCGCTTGGACACTTCGACGCAGAAGCGCACCGCCTCGGCGATGTCGACCTCATGGTTGGCCGAGGTCGCGCTGCCCGACACCACCGACTGCGCCGTCACCGCCACGCCCACCACCGGCGCCGGCGTGGCTACGTGCGGCTGCATGATGCTGTTGAAGTGGTACAGGCCGTTGTGGTACGGCGTGATGTCCTGCAGCGAGATCGGGAAGGTCACCGCCGGGCAGCCGGTGGTCGATTCCATGGTCGCCACCAAGTCGGGCGCCACGCGCAGGATATAGCCCTGCATCGCCGTCGGCGAAATTGCAAAGCCGCGGTGCTTGACGATGCTGTTGCCCTTGGACGCATCGATCGACAGGATCGCGTCCATTTCCGGCAGCACCTGGTAGCCGTTCATGGTGTCGGACGACACCGGCATGCCCATGAACGGCACCGGGTCGTGCGGCACCATCGAGACATTGGTCGACAGGTGCGTGGTCACGATCACGTCGCCCGCCACGTGGTCGCCGCGCGCCTTCATCTGCGCCAGCTTCAGCGCCACCGCCAGGCAGCCGATCGGGCCATCGGCATCGGACACCAGCCCCACCAGTTCCGGACGCGCGCCGATGGCGCCGTTGCGGCCGATCACACCCAGCGTCGGCGCCTTGCCGCCGCCGCGCTTGCCGGCGCTGCCCGGGATCACGATGGTGATGAAGTCGGTGGTGTTGGCCGTGTTCTCGGGCGGCGCGTTGTTGACCGTGGTGACTTGCACCGATACGCCAGCCTCGGCGTACGGCGCGAACAGTTCGCTGACGAGCGCGCCGTTGGCGTGCGGGCTGTCCAGGGCTTCGTGAATGACCAGCGTCTGCTGCAGGGCCATGGCTTTCTCCAAAGGTTTCCCCCCGCGTGGCGCGGGCAGGGCGTTCTACAAATCGATCAGAACTGGTGGCGCAGGCCGACCATCACCGTGGTCTGCGTGTCGCGCCCGTCCAGCGGCGTGCCGCTGCCGCCGGTCCAGCTGGTGGTGTTGTTGCCGAACAGGCCCGACCAGTCGCCGTGGACGCGGTCATAGGCCAGCGCCAGGTAGGCGTCGGTGCGTTTGCTGAAGGCGTAGCCGGCCACCGCATACGCGGTGGTGCGGTTGCCGCTGAAGTTGTCGGCGCGGGTGCGGTTGTGCATCACGCTGCCGGTCAGGGTGACGTTGCCGGTCACGGCGTAGCTCGCGCCCAGCGTGAAGAAATCGTCGTGGCGGCTGCTGCCGAACACCGAGCTGATCGCCGCACGGTTGGCCGGCGTGGCGGCGGTCGACATGCTGGTGATGGTGGCCGTATCGGTGCCGCCCTTCGACGAGTCGAAGCCCGCGTCGCGGTCGCTGTGGATGTAGTTGGCGAACAGGCTGGCGCGGCCGAGCGCGGCCTTCAGGCCCGCCAGGTAGATGTTGGCGTTGCGGCTCTGGCTGTCGCGGGTCTGCTGGAAGTCGCCGACGGCGGTGATCGGGCCGGCCGCGTACTTGACGCCGAACGACATCGACGACATCGCGCGGGTGTTGCCCGCGGTCTCGCCGAGCGCGTATTCCGCGATCACCGACACCGGGCCGAAATTGCCGGTATAGCTGACGGCGTTGTCGTAGCGCTGGCCGGTCAGGTAGACCATCCACGCATTGGACGGCGCCGCGCCCACGCCGAGCGGATCGACGTAGTACAGCATGGTGTTGGCGGTGGTGTACTGCCGGCCCAGCGCCAGCTCGCCCCACCGGTTGCCGATCTTCACGTACGCCTGGCGTCCGAACAGCTGGCCTTGCTGGTCGAGCCGGCCGGTATCGGCCAGCAGCCCGTTCTCCAGCACAAAGCCCGCCTTCACGCCGCCGCCCAGGTCCTCGACACCCTTCAGGCCAAAGCGGCTGCCCGACAGGAAGCCTTCGCCGCCCTGCTGCAGGCCGACCTGCGCGTCGCCGGCGGGGTTTGAGTGGGTCTGGTATGTCAGCGCGGTATCGATGACGCCGTACAGCGTGACGCCGGATTGCGCCATGGTGGTGGCGGGCAGGGCCAGCAGCGCTGTAAATGCCAGGCGCATGGCACGGCGAAGGGTTGGGCTCATTTTGTTTTCTCCTCCAGAAGGCAAAAGGGGGCCGCGCGGGCGGCGCAACGCGGCCCGCGGGATTCTTGATTGTTGTGGCCGGGTCGGGCCCGGCGTCAGTGCATCAGCGGTTCAGGCAAATCAGACGGCAAAGTCCGGCCAGTCCTGCATGCCCGCCGGCCCGGTGATCTTCGACAGTGCGAACGCCTCACCCTCGCGAATCGTCTCAACCTGCCCTTCCGCCGGGAACCACAGAGCATTGCGCTCGCCCAGCACCAGGCCGGTCGTGCCATCCGAATACAGCGCCGAGCCTTCCGGCAGCGCAAACACCTGTTCCGGCGCATTGATGTGCAGGAACTCGGCGAGCCGCTCTTCGCGGCTTTCGCCGTTGTGCCCGGCGGGCTTGCCGCTGATGAAGTGCGGGTTGATCTGGAACGGCACCAGTCCCAGCGCGCGCAGCGACGGCGGCTGCACGATTGGCATGTCGTTGGTGGTGCGGATGGTCGGGCAGGCGACGTTGCTGCCGGCGCTCCAGCCCACGTACGGCGTGCCGGCGCGCACCTTGGCGCGGATCGCGTCGACGATACCGGCGTCGTAGAGGCGCTTGAGCAGCGCGAAGGTGTTGCCGCCGCCGACCGCGATGGCGTCGGCCTGCTGCACGGCGCGCCGCGGATCGGCGCTGTGATGGATCGATTCCAGCGCGTAGCCCAGCTTTTCGAACACCGGCCTGACCATGCCCTCGTAGGTATCGAAGCTGAAGGTCACGCCGGCGAACGGCACGAACAGCACCTTGCGCGGCTCATGCTTCAGCAGCGTGTGGATCTGCTCGCCGGCATGCTCGAGGTAGCCGAGGTTGTCCTTGCGCGAGCTGCTCATCAGGAGGATGCGTTGGGTCATGTCTTGCGTTTCCGTCGGTTCAGGTATGGGGTCAGGCAATCGCTGCGCGCACCAGCGCGGCGACGCGGTCGATCTCGTCATGGGTGTTGAAGTAGTGCAGCGACACGCGCGCCATGGTCGACACGCCGTAGCGCGCCAGGATGGCGTCGGCCATGAAGTTGCCGGCTTCGATGATGCATTGCTGCGCTTCCAGCGCGGCGACGATGCGGGCCGGGTCGACGCCGCGCACGTTGAACGGCACGATGCCGATGCGGTGGGCCACATCAGCCGGGCCGTACAGCTCGAAGCCGGGGATCGACGAGAGCTTCGCCACCGCATACTCGGTCAGGTCGCGCACGCGTGTTTCGATGGCGTCGATGCCGATCGCGGCGGCGTAGTCGATGGCGGTGCCCAGGCCCAGGATGGCCGGCACGATCGGGCAGCCCGCTTCGAAGCGTTTTGCGCCCGGCACCAGCGACAACGCGCCGGTGGCGCGGTCATAGGCGCCGTTCCACCAGCCCACCAGCATCGGTTCGATCTGCGCGATCCGTTCGCGACGCACATACAGGAAGCCGGAGCCTTCGGTCGCGCGCAGCGCCTTGCGGCCGCAGCCGGCGAGGAAATCGCAGCCCAGCTCGGCGACGTCCGAGCGCAGCATGCCCACGCTCTGCGCGCCGTTGACCAGCGACAGCACGCCATGCTGGCGCGCCACCGCGCAGATCTGCGCCGCGGGCTGCACCGCGCCGGTGGAATTGGGCAGGTGCGAGAAGGTCAGCAGGCGCGTGCGCGGCGTGATCGCGGCCGCGAACGCCTCTGGCGACAGCAGCCCTTCGCCGTTGGCCGCCACCATCTTCACCACGATGCCGTGCGATTGCTCCAGGCGGCGCCACGGCAGCAGGTTGCTCAACATCTCGGTGTCGGCCACCAGCACTTCATCGCCGGCTTGCCAGGCGATGCCGCGCGCCACGATCGAGATGCTCTCGGTGGCGTTCTTGGTGAAGGCGAGCTCGTCGGCCGCGCAGTTCAGCCATGCGGCCAGCGTGGTGCGCACGGCTTCGACGCGGGCATAGGTCTCTTTGCGGAATGCCGGCAGGTAGATGCCGACATGACCGGTGTCGAGCAGGTAGCTGCGCACGGTGTCGAGCACGGCGTCGGGCGGGATCGAGGCCGCGGCGGTGTCGAGATAGATGGTGGAAGCCGTCAGCGGGGTGTCGGCGCGGATTGCCTTTATATCCATGGAACGTCTCGGGAAATGACATAGGGGCGCAGCGCGTGCGCCCGCAGGTAGGGCTTACTTGTTCAGCTTGGTGACCGAACCGAAAAAGCTGAACAGGGCGTCGCCCGCGATCACGCCGCCAGCGAAGGCGCTCATCTCGGCGACGTGCCTGTCGCCGCGCAGGCGCTGCAGCACGAAGCGGATCGCCAGGCCCGCCAGCACCGCCCAGCCGGCCAGCGGCGAGGCAATCAGCATGCCGGTGGAGAGCAGGATGCCAAGCTGGCGCTTGGAGCCGCCGAGCCACTGCAGCAGCGCGCCGGGAACGGCCCAGATCATCAGGTTGCGCGCGATCTCGGCCGACGAGCCCGCCTTGATCGAGGCCGCGTAGACGCGGTCCACCGGCGGGATCAGGCCCTGCGCGAAGAAGCTGCCGTGGAACACCAGCACCACCACCGCGGCCACCGCAAAGCCGATCATCGCGGCCAGGAACTGCTGCTTGCGCCCGGCCAGCTCGGCTTCCATGTCGCGGCCTTCGCCGCGCAGCAGGTAGCCGGTCTTGAGGTCGTAGCCCATGTCGGCGAAGGCCGGCCCGGTCGCGGCCGAAAAGCCCACCAGCACCGCCAGCGCGGTCGGCGGGAAGCCGATCAGGATGCCGATGGTCAGCGTGATCAGCGCCACCGCGAAGGCCGGGAACCAGCCCGAATGCATCGCCGCGATGCCGACGATCAGCTCGTGCACGTAGGCGGCAAAGGCGGCGTACAGCACGAACAGCACCAGCATGCCCAGCGACATGTCCGAGATATGGCCGGCCAGCACCGAGATCAGCAGCGCGATCGCCAGGTAGATCAGGAAGCCGCCCGACAGGATGCGGCTGGCGCGCGCGGCCGGGACTTCAATGGTGCCCGCGATGGTGCGCGCGTCGGCCGCCGGCGCGTGGCGCGCACGGCGGATTTCATGCGCCACCTGGAACAGCGCGACGATGCCCGCGCCGATCATCAGGCCGTGCGGGATATACGCCCTGGCGATATCGATGCCGGTCAGCGCCACCGAATAGCCGCGCACCAGCAGGCCGATGCCGAACATGGTCAGCGCCGCCAGGTTGCCCAGGAAGGCCGCGCCGAACGCGGACATCGGCACGCCCAGCCACGCACCGCCCACGCCCACGGCAACGCCCAGGCCCAGGAAGGCCGCCTTGCGCCCGCCGCGGTCGCCGGCCCAGATGGCCTCGGCGGTGGCGATGCCGGCCGGCCAGGTGCCGGTGGCCGGGAAGATCCTGCTGCCGAACAGGAAGTACAGCATCGCGCCGTCGACGAACATGGCGATCACCGCGCCGATCAGCATCGGCGTGGCCAGCTCGGGCATGCCCATCGCGTACGGCACGCCGATCGGGATCATCAGCGAGTTGGCGGCGCCGAAGGTGGCCGACGAGATTGCGGTCTGCACCAGGTTCTGCCGCTCCAGCACGCGGAAGCGCCGCGTGATTTCGAGCGGGATGCGCGAGAACACGATCGCGATCAGCGCGCCGATGATCGAGGTGTTGGCCGAGATCCCCAGCGACACGATCAGCTGCATGCCGATCATGGCGCCGAATACGGACAGGCCCACGGAGACCAGCAGCAGCAAGGGCTCCATGAAGCGCGTCCGTGTCGCGGGCTGCGCCGCCATCGGCGCGTTCAGTTGTGTTGGCATGGTCATGTCTTCCACCGCTCCCCGTAGTGTTGTCTGGTTTTGTCTGTTGTGTGTGATGCCTGGCGCGCGCTCAGCGCATGAAACCGGCCACCGGGCCGATGGTGCTGCGCGCCGTGCGCAGCGCCTGCAGCCAGCGCGGCGCCGCGTCCGGCGTCAGCCGCTGCAGCGGACCGGCGATGGCCAGCGACCCCACCACCGCCTGGCTGTCGCGCTGGAACAGCGGCAGCGCCAGCCCGGCCACCGTGGCGGCGGATTCCTCGCAGGTGTAGGCCCAGCCGTCGGCGCGGACCTGCGCCAGCCGCGCTTCCAGCCCGGGCGCGTCGCCGCCAAGCCGGCGCCGGAACGCCTCCGGCTGGAACGCCAGCATGGCCTTGGCATGCGCGCCCGCGTCGAGGATGAAGCGTTGGCCCACCTCGATCGAAAAGCGCAACTGGTGCTGGCTGTGCGCGATGTCCGTGCACAGGCCGTGGTCACCGTCCAGCCACGACAGGAACACGGTTTCACCGCATTGCCGCGCCAGCGCCTCGAGCGCGGGCTGCACCACCTCGGCCGGTGAAAAGGTCTTGCGCGTGACCTGTCCCAGTTCGAACCAGCGCAGGCCAAGGGCATAGCGTCCTTGCGCGTCCTGCACCAGGAAGCCGTTGGCGGCGAACGTCGCCAGCACGCGGTGCACCACGGCATGGTGCACGCCGCTGTGGCGGGCCAGCTCGCGCACGCCCCAGCTGGGCTGGCGCACGGTGAAGTGGGTCAACAGCGCCAGCGCGCCGTCCAGGGTCTTGAGCATTGCCGAGCGAAGCTTGGAATTACATGTGTCTCTATATAAGAGACAACGTCTCTAATACAGAGAAATGCTAGGCCTCGCTGTCACCCGTAACAATCAGGGTTAACGCGCAGTCGTCTCCCCGATTGGGGCGAATATCGACCATGCGCTCTTGCCTATACTTGGCGCAGGCCGACTGCTACGGGAGGCACCCATGGCTGCGGAAGACCACGGTTACGGCGACGAAGCGGCCCGCATCGCGCACCGCCGCCGCCTGCTCGGCATCGCGCCGCGCACGCAAGAGGGCCAGCGCAACTGGGCGCTGGCGTTGTCCGGCGGCGGCATCCGCAGCGCCACCTTCTGCCTGGGCGTGATGCAGGCGCTGGCCGGCACCGACATGCCGGCAGGCGCGACCGCGGCCACCCCGCCCGGCGGCGCGCCCAAGACGCCCGCGGCGAGCACCGCCGCCGCGGCGCAGACCGTTCCCGGCTTGGCTTCGCTGCTGGCCCAGTTCGATTACCTGTCGACCGTCAGCGGCGGCGGGTACCTTGGCGCCTTCTTCGTCAGCCTGTTCGTGCCCGGTCGCCTGCGCCGCGGCACCGGCCCGGTCCAAGCCGCCGCCGACGCCTACCACACGCTGCAATGCGAGCCACCGGGACGCATCCACACCTCGGTCTCCTATGCCGCTGATCCCGGCCGCGGCGCGGTCGCGTGGCTGCGCGAGAACGGCCGCTACCTGTCGCCCACGGGCGCGGGCGACAACCTCTATGCCGCCGCGCTGGTGGCGCGCAACTGGCTGGCGATGCACTACGTGATCGGCAGCGCGCTGCTGGTGTTGCTGTCGCTGCTGGCGCTGCTGCTGCACGGCGCGGCGGGCGCCTGGTACGGGTTCGGACGTTATGAGATGGACCTGCTCCACGATGCGCGGCAGGCCTTCAACCAGGGCGAATGCGCGATCTGGTGGAGCCCGTTGCTGTGGCTGCCGCTGGTGACGGTGGTGCTCGGCGCGGTGCCGCCCGGCCTGGCGTACTGGCTGGTCTATCCGCGCGCCAGCGAGCCGCAGGCGCCGGGGCGCTTCTTCAGCCCCGCGCCGATGGTGGCCACGCTGCTGGGACTGCTGTTGCTCGGCGCCGCGTACGGGTCGGAACGGATCGGGGCGCAGCCGCTGCCGGCGCAGTTGTTTGCCGCACTGGGCGTGCTGACCTGGCTTGGCGTGCTGGCCTGCCTGGTGATGCTGCAGGGCGAGCCGCGCACGGTTTCCGGCTATCGCGTGCGCGCCACGCGTGCGCTGCGCACGGCAGTGACGCTGACGCTGTGGCTGGCGGCACTGGGCGTGGCCGATACCGTCGCGCGCACCACTTACCTGTATGCCCAGGCCGCTGGCCATCCGTGGGGCGTGGCGCTGCCCGCGAGCGCGCTGGGCGTGCTGGTCTGGCTGGTGCGCTACGGCGCGCGCCGGCTCGATGAAGGCCGCAAGGGCAGCGCCGGTACTGCCTGGCGCGCACTGTGGGCACGCCTGCCGATCTCGCTGCTGGCCGGGGCGGCCGCGGCGGTGCTGGCGCTGCTGCTGTACGTGCTGTGGTCGTGGCTGGTGCTGTGGGTGCGCTGGAATGGCCGCGAGCCGGTCGACTGGCTGGTGTATGGCACCGCCTACACGGGGCCGGCGCTGGCCACGCTGACGGTGGTGGCGCTGGTGCTGGCGCTGGTCGCCGGCCGCTTCACTGGCTTCCTGAACCTGTCCACGCTGCAACCCTTCTACGCGGCGCGCCTCACGCGCGCCTACCTGGGAGCGTCCAACGGCGAGCGCTTTGCCGCACCCGATCCCGATCCGGCGGCGGACCGGCGCCGGCGCGCGCGCTTCAGCGTGGCCGAGCCCGTGCCCGGCGACCAGCTCAGCCTCAACGCCTACTACGACCCGCACGTGCTGGCGCCGCTGCACCTGATCAACGTGACGCTGAACCTGACTGTCGATCCCGCCGAGCAACTGGTCCAGCGCGACCGCAAGGGCAAGCCGCTGTGCCTGGCACCCGGTGCCGGCCTGCCGCAGCCGGGCGCCGCGAGCGCGATCGCGCCGGACGCCTATGCGCGCTTCACCGTCGATGGCTGGCAGTGCTGCCCGGATGCGTCATGGCCGTCATCGGGCAAGCTGGCGCAAGCGCTGACGGTGGGCGACTGGATCGCGATCTCGGGCGCGGCGGTGTCCACCGGGCTGGGCCGTGCCACCACGCTCGGCACATCACTGTTGCTTGGGCTGGCCAACCTGCGGCTGGGCACGTGGTGGCCATCATTCCCGGCCCGCTACGCGCGTCGCGGCGGGCGCGAGGGCGAGCGCTGGCGCCATCCCGAACGCGCCACGCATCCGTGGCTGGCCGCCGGCATCTTCCGCACGCAGTATTACCTGGGATGCGAGCTGAGCGCGCGCTTCCACGGTACGCGGCGCGGCTGGCAGTACCTGTCGGACGGCGGCCATTTCGACAACACCGGTGTCTACGAACTGCTGCGCCCCGGCCGGGACGTCGCGCTGATCGTGCTGTGCGACTGCGGGGCCGATCCCGACTATCGCTTCGGCGACCTTGCCAACCTGATCCGCCTGGCGCGCATCGACCATGGCCTCGAGATCGTCGTCGATACCGAGGCCGCCACCACGCATCCGGTGCTGAGCCGAGTCTTCGGCGTGCCGGACGATTTCGTGCCGGGTCAGTTGGCCAGCGCCGGCGCCGCCGACAAATGCGCGGTGCTGCTCGACGTGTTCCGCACCGACCCGGCCTGCGCGGCGCCGCGCGCGCGTGTCTGCCGCATCGTGCTGATCAAGCCGCGGCTGGTGTCATGGGCGCCGGCCGACGTGCGCCACTATGGCACCACGCACCCGGCCTTCCCACAGGAAGGTACCGGCGACCAGTTCTTCGACGAGGCGCAATGGGAAAGCTACCGGGCCCTCGGGCACGCGCTTGGCAAGCGCGTGCTGGCCGGCGACGTGGGCAAGGCGCTGCTGGCGTGATCGCGCGCTGAGCTGGCCTCAGCGCACGAAGCCGATCACGTCTTCCAGCCGGCCGCTGGCATCGCGCAGCGCCTCCAGCAGCCGCGGCACGGCGGCGTCGTCAAGCCGCTGCTGCGGCCCGGCGATGGCGACCGAACCCACCACCGCACTGCGGTCGCGCGACCATAGCGGCAGGGCCAGCCCGGCGACGCTGGCCGCGGCTTCTTCGCGCGTATGCGCCCAGCCGCGTTCGCGCACTTCGGCCAGCTGCTGCTCGATGCGCTCCCGTTCCAGCGCGGTATGCGGACCCATGCGCGCCACGCCCTGGCGGTAGACCTCGTCGCGAAAGGCCTCGTCCTGGAACGCCAGCATGGCCTTGGCGTGCGCGCCGGCATAGAGCGGGAAGCGCTCGCCCAGCTCGATCGAAAAGCGCAGCTGGTGCTGGCTGTGCACCAGCCCCACGCACAGGCCTTCATGGCCATCGAGCCACGACAGGAACACGGTCTCGCCGCTTTGCGCGGCCAGCTTCTCCAGCACCGGGCGCACGATCTCGTCGGGCGAGAAGCTCTTGCGCACCACCTGCCCCAGCTCGAACAGCCGCAGCCCCAGCGAATACTTGCCGGTGGCCGCGTCCTGCACCAGGAAGCCGTTGGCGGCAAACGTGGCCAGCACGCGGTGCACCACGGCGTAATGCACGCCGCTGTGCTTGGCCAGCTCGCGCACGCCCCAGGTGGGCTGGCGCACGGTGAAGTGGGTCAGCAGGGCCAGCGCGCCGTCCAGTGTCTTGAGAGTCATCGATCGTTCCTTCGCATCGGGCTGAATGGTAAGGGCAAGCGGCGCGCGGCTCAATCCTTGCGCCCGCTGTGGCCCCACCGCGCCCGGCGATACCCACGCCGCCCGCAGGGCCGCAAAGCCGCCGCCAGCACGATCGGCGCAGGCTCACTACCATAGCGAACCATCCGCATTGCAGCGGACGGCGCCCGTGTGGCGTGCGCCGCCCGCCCGACCACGACATGAACCGCGACTCTCTCCCCGCCGGCAACGGCATCGCCTATTCGGTGCTCGACCTCGCTCCCATCCCGCAAGGCAGCGATGCCGGCCAGGCCATGCGCAACTCGCTCGACCTGGCGCGCCATGCCGAGCAGCTGGGCTACCACCGCTACTGGCTGGCCGAGCACCACAACATGCCCGGCATCGCCAGCGCCGCCACCGCGGTGCTGATCGGCTATGTCGCCAACGGCACGCACAGTATCCGCGTGGGCTCGGGCGGCGTGATGCTGCCCAACCATTCGCCGCTGGTGATCGCCGAGCAGTTCGGCACGCTGGCCTCGCTCTATCCGGGCCGCATCGACCTGGGCCTGGGCCGCGCGCCCGGCACCGACCAGGCCACCGCGCGCGCGCTGCGCCGCCATCTGGCCAGCGACAGCGCCGACACCTTCCCGCAGGACGTGGAAGAGCTGCAGGCCTATTTCGACGACGTGCGCCCGGGCCAGCGCCTGCGCGCGGTGCCCGGGGCCGGCCTGAAGGTGCCGATCTGGCTGCTGGGCTCGAGCCTGTTCAGCGCGCAGCTGGCCGCGGCGATGGGGTTGCCGTTCGCCTTCGCCTCGCACTTTGCGCCGGGTTTCATGCGCCAGGCGCTGGACCTGTACCGGCGCACCTTCCGCCCGTCCGAAACGCTCGACCGGCCCTACGTGATGCTCGGCCTCAATGTGTTCGCGGCCGATACCGGAGACGAGGCGCGCCGGCTGTTCAGCTCGCTGCAGCAGCAGTTCCTGGCGCTGGTGCGTGGCACGCCGGGGCAGCTGCGCCCGCCGGTCGACGATATCGAAGCGCTCTGGAACGAGAGCGAGGCCGACCATATCCGGCGCTCGCTGGCCTGCTCGGTGGTGGGCGACCCGGATGCCGTGCGTGCCGGCATGCAGCGCTTTGCCGATGACCTGCAGCCGGACGAGCTGATGATCGCCGGCCAGATCTACGACCACCAGGCGCGGCGGCGATCGTTCGAGATCGCCGCCGCTGCCGCGCGCAGCCTCAAGGCCAACGCCACGCTCTGAGCCGTTCGGTATGACGCACGCCGCACTTGCGGCGTGCGCCGGCCGCTGTCTTTCATTTCCTGCCGGTTCTGGTTTGCATAGCGCCGAGGCGCTCGGATACATTAGAAGGCCGACACCAGACAGAGGCGTGGCCAGCCAGGCACGCGCCCGCATAGTCCGCCCGATCCACCGCCCCTCGGCAGCTCCCGGGGCCGACGGCAGCGACGACCAGGAGACAGCGATGGACCTGCGGCAACGCGAGCACATCGAGACGGTGGTCCAGGCCACCGCCTACCTATCCCCGCCAGCCCTGCTCGCGGAGCGCATCGCGCATGACGCGATCATCCAGAATTCATGGCGGCGCTGCGTGCACCAGTACGGGCTCGACCCGTCGCGCATGCAGGAGGCCCGCATCCTGCCGCAGACGCGCCTGCGCGAACACCAGGAACGCATCGACGACTTCGCCCGCATCGCCCGCCACGGCTTGCAGAGCCTACACGCGCAGGTGGCGGCGCTGGGCTACGTGGTGCTGCTGACCGATGCGCAGGGCGTCACGGTCGACTATATCGGCGATACCCACGCCGATGCCGCGCTGCGCCACGCCGGCCTCTACCTCGGCGCCGAATGGAGCGAGAGCGGCGCCGGCACCTGCGCGGTCGGCACCGCGCTGGTCACCGGGCAGGCGCTGACAGTGCACCAGGCCGACCATTTCGACGCCACTCATATTCCGCTGACCTGCACCGCGGCGCCGCTGTTCGACACGCATGGCAAGCTGCACGCCATCCTCGACATCTCGGCGCTGGTCTCGCCGCAGGCCAAGGACAGCCAGGGCCTGGCGCTGCAGATGGTGCGCATCTACGCCGCGCATATCGAGAACGCCAACTTCCTGCGCGCGCACCGGCGCGACTGGATCCTGAAGCTGAACGTCGCGCCCGAATTTGTCGACGTCAACCCGGAATACCTGCTGGCGCTCGACGATGCCGGCCGCATCGTCGGCCACAACCATCGCGCCCGCCTGATGCTGGAGACCGAACTGGCCGGCATGCCGGGCACGACCGTACTCGGGCAGCCGTTCGAGACCTTGTTCGACGCCCGGCTCGAAGACCTGGGCCGCTATGTCTACTCGCGCCCCAGCGAGCAGCGCCTGGTCGCGCTCAACCGCAGCGGCGGCCTGCTGTACCTGAGCGTGATGCCGCCCGCGCTGGGCTGGCAGGCGCCCGCGGCACCGGCGCAGGTGACGATGCCGGCGCCGCTGGCCGCGCTCAGCGGCGGCGATGCCGCGCTGGCGCAGCAACTGGAGCGCGCCGCACGTTTGGTCGATTCACCGATCCACCTGCTGATCCAGGGCGAAACCGGCAGCGGCAAGGAGTTCTTTGCCAAGGCGCTGCACCAGGCCAGCGCGCGCCGTGCCGGACCTTTCGTCGCGGTGAACTGCGCGGCGATTCCCGAGACGCTGATCGAGAGCGAGCTGTTCGGCCACCTGCCCAACAGCTTTTCGGGCGCCGGCTCGCGCGGCAAGCGCGGGCTGATCCAGGAGGCCGACGGCGGCACGCTGTTCCTGGACGAAATCGGCGACATGCCGCGCGAGCTGCAGTCGCGGCTGCTGCGCGTGCTGGCCGAAGGCGAGGTGCTGCCGGTTGGCGCCGCGCGCCCGGTGCCGGTACGCCTGCGCGTGATTTCGGCCACGCACCATCGCCTGGAACAGCTGGTGGCCGAAGGCCGCTTCCGCGAGGACCTCTACTACCGCCTCAACGGCGCGCGCTTCGAACTGCCGCCGCTGCGCGCCCGCACCGACCTCGACTGGCTGGTGCGCAAGCTGCTGCAGGAAGGCGCGGGCGAACCGGTGACGCTGTCACCGGCGGCCAGCGCGCGGCTGCGCCGCCACCGCTGGCCGGGCAACCTGCGCGAGCTGCGCAACGTGCTGGAGTACGCGCGCGCGGTCTGCAGCGGCGGCTATATCGATGTGCACGACCTGCCCGATGCCGTCGCCGGCACCGCCGAACCGGCTGCCGTAGCGGCCGAGCCGGCACCGGTCGAAGATCGCGCCCCGGACCACGATACCGCCGCCCCGTTCGACCCGCACCAGCTGCCCCCCGAGGGCATGCTGCTGATGCAGTACCTGCGCGCCTCGGGCTGGAACCTGAGCGCGGTCGCGCGCCAGATCGGCATCAGCCGCATGACGTTGTACCGGCGCATGGAGCGCTACGGCATCCAGTCGCCTAACCGGCGCGACGGCGGGGAGCAGTCGTAGGGCCGGGCCGGCTGGACGCGCAGGCCGTGCGCAGCGCATCGGCCAGCAGCCGCATGCCCGGCGTGGACGCCCGGCGCTTGCGCGTGACCAGGCCATAGGGCACCAGCCGGCCGCGCATCGCCACCGGCAGGATCGCCAGCGCGCCCAGCTCGGCAAAGTAGCGCGCGATCGCGTCGGGCACCACCGCTACGCGTTCGCTGGCGGCCAGCAAGGGCAGCGTTGCCATGATGGATGAGGTCTCGATGACATCCTCGGGCGGCGGCACGCGCGCGTCGCGGAAGGCCTGGTCGATGATCTGCCGCATCGGGCTGGCAGCGGGCTGGATGATCCAGGGATAGCGCGCCAGCGACGCCAGCCGCACCGCGCGCTTGCCGGCCTGCGGGTGCGCCGTGCCGGCGACGACCGACAAGGTCTCATCGCACAGCGGCTCGAACGCCAGGTCTTGCGCCAGCGCGTCCGCCGGGATGCGGCCCACCACCACGTCGAGGGCATCCTGCCGCAACGCCTGCACCAGCACGTCGCTGGTATCCACCTGCAGCGAGATATGCAGGTGCGGGTAGCGCGCCTTCAGGCCGTTGATCGCGCCGGTGAGCAGATCGGGCACCGGCGCGAGGATGGCGCCGATCCGCACCTTGCCGACCTCGCCCGCGGCGATCGCGGCAAACTCGTCGCGCAGCGCATCGAGATCGGACAGCACCACGCGGGCGTAGCGGATCAGCGCTTCGCCGAACAGCGTCGGCACGATGCCGCGGGCGTGGCGCGTGAACAGCAGCGCGCCCACGGTGTCTTCCAGTTCCTGCAGCGCCTTGGTGGCCGCCGGCTGGGTCAACGCCATCTCTGCGGCGGCACCGCGCAGCGTGCCGTGCCCGGCCAGCGCCAGCACCAGCCGCAGATGGCGCATTTGCAGGCGTTTGCGCAGCGTGGCGGCGCTGGACAACAGGTTCTGTGGCTGGGACATGGCGGTGTGCGGGCGTCACGTCCTTATAGCATGCACGCCGCCGGCGCGGCCGACGGCTCAGCGGGATCCGAAGTGTCCTACCGGCGGCTGCGCCATGTCCGCACGCGCAATGCGGTAGAAGCGCGCGGCATTCTCCGCCAGCACGCGGGCGCGCGCGGCGGGATCGGGCAAGGCCTCGCATACCGTGCCGACCACCGTGCCGAAGCTGGCGCTCAGCGAGGCAACCGGCAGGTTGCTGCCAAACATGGCGCGCTCATGACCGAAGATCGCCAGCGTCTCGCGCACGATGCGGCGGTTGCCCGCCGCATCCCAGCGGCCGCCGGGCAGCCCGAACTCGGACAGCTTGACCATCACGTTGGGGCAGGCGGCGAGCGCCGCCATGCCGCGGCGCCAATGCGCCAGGCCGGCGTCGGAACGGTCCAGCGGCAGGCCGGTGTGGTTCAGCGCAATGCGCAGGTCCGGCAGGGCGGCCGCGACCTGCGCCGCCTCGGCCAAGTGCCAGAACGGCACGCGCAAGTCCCATGACAGCCCGAGGCGCGGCAGGCGCGCCAGGTCATCCAGCCAGGCGTGGTCCTGCATCGAGCCCGCCTTGCCGGCCACCGATTCGTCCGGCGTGCTGGCGGTCAGGGGCTTGCAGCGGATGCCACGCACGCGCGCGAAACTCGCCTGGCGCGCCAGCAATGCGGCACAGCCGGGCGTGCCGAACGGCGCGTAGGCCACCACCGCTGCGGCCATGCCTTGCGGCCAGCCCGGCTCGTGCAGCCATGCGGTTTCGGCGACCGCCTCGCCGCGGTCGCGCTCGGCTTCGACGTGGACCGTGGCCAGCACCGTGACGTGGCCGTCGCCTTGCGTATCGCGCCGGTACTGTGCCGGCAGGTAGTCCTGCCGCAGCGTGTGGTAGTCGCCAAGGAAAAACGCGGCCGGCTGGTAGGCGTCCTGCAGCCAGGGATAATGACCGCGATCGAGCCGCCACAGGTGGTGATGGGCATCGACGATGGCCAGCGGCGCGCCGCGGGACCCGAGGCCGCGCGTCATCGGCAACGCTCAGGCAAGGTTGCCGCCATTGCCGCGGCCAGTACCAGCGCGCCGGCGAGCAGGTAGACGCCGGCACCGGCATCGACATGTTGGATCAGCAGGCCGACCGCGTAGGGTCCGCAGAACCCGCCGAGATTGCCGAGCGCATTGATCAGGCCGCGCGCCACGCCGGCGTCGTCCGCCGCCAGCAGCCGGGGCGGCAAGGTCCAGAACACGCCCGCCGCCGCTTGCAGGCAGACGCCGCAACCAACCAATAGCCCATAGGCCAGCCAGGTGTTGGCGTGGAACCAGACCGAACCGGCCAGGCACGCGGCAAAGGCCAGCAGCGGCCACGTCACGAAGGCGCGCCGGCGCCCGCTGCGGTCGGACCAGACCGACACCAGCAGGATGCCGGCCATGGTGCCCACATAAGGCACCATCGCCAGCAAGCCCACTTGTCCCATGCCACCGTGGGTCAGGTTTTTGAGGATGGTGGGCAGCCACAGCGTGTAACCGTAGATGCCCATCTGGTACAGGAAATTCAGCCCGATCAGGCGCCAGATCACGGCATCCCGCAGCAGCCGCGCCAGCACCGTGCGCGTGGCGGGCTCGCTTGCCGGCGCGCTTGCCGGCGCGGCGTGCTGCTGCTCTGCATGCAGCCGGCCCAGCACATAGTCGCGTTCGGCCGCGCTGATCCAGCGCGCTTCCTGCGGACGGTCGCAAGCCAGCAGCCACCAGAGGCCCAGGCACAGCGCCGAGATCAGGCCTTCGATGATAAACAGCCAGCGCCAGTCGAGTGCAGCGATCACCAGCCCCGACAACGGCGCGGTGATCATGCCCGCGATCGGCACGAACAGGATCACCAGCGCATTGGCGCGGCCACGCTCATGGTCGGGAAACCAGTTGCCGACCATGGTCAGCACCACCGGCAGCATGCCGCCCTCGGCCACGCCCAGTGCAAAACGCAAGATCAGCAGTTCGGTCTCGTTGCGCACCAGCCCGGTCAGCAACGACAGCACCGCCCACGCCAGCATCGACCAGGCGATAAACCTGCGGCCGCTGCCGCGCACCGCCAGCTTGCCGCCGGGAACCTGCAGGAACAGATAGCCGGCAAAGAAGATGCCGCCGGCCAGGCCCGCCATGCCGGCGCCGATGCCGAGCGCTTCACTCATGCCGCCGGGCATGGCAAAGGCGATATTGACGCGGTCCATATAGGACACGATGCACACCATCAGGATGGGCGGGATCACGCGCCACCAGCGCTGGGCCGGAATGTCGGTGCGGGAATCGAGGGCGGGCGTGCAGGCGCCGCCCGCGGGCTGCGAAATGGTCATGGTCTCCTCCAGGGTTGCCGTCAGCGAGCGCGCCGGGGCTGCGGCACCGTGTCTTGGTTCAGGGGTGGCGGGCTATTGGCGCGGCAGCGCCAGGATCGCCAGTCCATCCGGCTCCTTGCCGGTGGCAAAGGCGTGGCGCAAGGCGAGCGTGCGCAGGTCGAGCACGCCGACGCTGTCGTCATTCAGGGCCAGCCAGGCGCGGCCCGGGTCGGCGGGATGGAAGGCCAGCGCGATGGGTTTGGCGCCGGTATCGACCCGGGCCAGTTCCGCCAGCGTGTACGGGTCAAAGAAGCGCAGGCTGCGCTCGCCATAGTTGAGCGCAATCAGCCGGTTGCAGGGCGACCAGTAGAGCCGGGTCGGGTCCTCGCCGGTGTCGACCGTACCCAATTCTGCGAGGGTATGGGCGTCCAGCCGCGTGATCCGATGCTCATCCCGGCTGGCGACATAGAGCATGGATTCGTCGGGGCTCAGGCAGCAGCCTTCCGGACGCCGGCCGGCATGCGCGGCCAGCGGCGGGCGCGTGGCGTCGTAGGGATGGACCAGCGTCACGGTGTGCGACAGCAGGCTGGTGACATAGGCACGCTGGCCGTCGCGCGACAGCACGAACAAGTGGCTCTTGACGCCGCCGGAAGGCACCGCGCGATCCGGCGTCTGGCGAGCCGATGGCGCTTCGAACACCAGCAGCATGTCTTCGCGCTCGCTCAGCGCATAGACGCGGCCATGCGCGTCGATCTGCAGGCCGTGGATGCGATGCCAGGGCGCGCAGTCCAGCACAGCATGGCGCTCGCCGCGTGCCAGGTCGACCGCGATCACCGCCGCGCCGCCGTCGCCGGGATGGGCAAAGGTCTGCACGCCATAGTGGCCGACATAGCCCAGCAGCCGGGCGCGGTCGATGGCGAATTCGTGGGGGTATTCCGGCAGCGGCACGGTAAAGCGGCGCGCGCCGGTCTGCAGGTCATAGCCACTGAAGCTGTGGCCGAATTTTTCCACCAGTACTGCGATCCAGCGGGTATCCATGTCGTCTCCTCGTTGTCTTGCTATGGCGAGGACGAAAGTCTGGCGCAGGCGGCCACCCCGAACCATTGAATATTGGCTATGCAGGTATTCCCGCCAGTAATCGGCGCGCGTGGGCCGGTCATGGTGATACGGGTGTCCAGCCTGTACATCTGTACTGTGACACCTGTCTCGCCGTGGTGGTCGTCTGAGCCGCTGGTCTGGCGAAAACGGCAGCGATTTTTGCGGGTTATCCCTGAAGTCAGGGCACCGCAACTGCCTCCTTTGTGCCATCCCGCCACTGGCACAGCCGTTGCAAATACGCCTGTCACGACAACGACAACACAGGAGACAGGCAATGGGGCAGCCAAGGTTCGCCGATGCGCCGCTGGTCGGCATCATCGCCAATCCGGTTTCGGCGCGCGACATCCGCCGCGTGATCGCCAACGCCAACAGCCTGCAGCTGGCCGACCGCGTCAATATCGTGTTGCGCCTGCTGGCCGCGCTGTCGTCCTGCGGCGTGCGGCGCGTGCTGATGATGCCCGACCGCGAGGGGCTGCGCGTCATGCTGGCACGGCACCTGGCGCATCGGCAGGGCCCGGATTCGAGCCTGCCCGAGGTCGTGTATCTCGACATGCCGGTGGCCTCGCGCGTCGACGACACGCTGCATGCCGCGCGCTGCATGGCGGATGCGGGCGTCGCCGCCATCATCGTGCTGGGCGGCGACGGCACCCACCGCGCCGTGGTGCGCGAGTGCGGCGCGGTGCCGATCGCGGGACTGTCGACCGGCACCAACAATGCCTACCCCGAGATGCGCGAACCCACCGTCACCGGGCTCGCCACCGGCCTCTATGCCACCGGACGCATTCCCGCCAGCCAGGCGCTGGCGTCGAACAAGCGCCTGGACATCGTCATCCGCGACGGCAATGGCAACTTCCGCCGCGACATCGCGCTGGTCGATGCGGTGATCTCGCACGAACACTTCATCGGCGCGCGCGCGCTGTGGAAGACCGACACGCTGGCCGCGGTCTATGTGTCGTTTGCCGATCCCGAGGCGATCGGCCTGTCCTCCATCGCCGGCTTGCTCGAGCCGGTGGGTCGGCGTGAAGCGGGCGGCCTTGCAATCGAACTGGCCGCGCCGGGCGCGGGCGAATTCGAACTGAGCGCGCCGATTGCGCCCGGCCTGATGTGCACCGTACCCATTGCCGGCTGGCAGCGGCTGGCGCACGGCCGCCCCCATCGCGTGCGCCAGCGCAGCGGCGTCGTCGCGCTGGACGGCGAGCGCGAGCTGACCTTCGGCCCGGACGACGAAGTCACCGTCACGCTGCACGACCACGCTTTCCGCAGCATCGACGTCGCCGCGTGCATGCGCCACGCGGCGCGCCACCATCTGATGCGCAGCGTGCCGCAGCACGCCATGGCCTGAGCACGTCCGGCCGCGCATGCCCCGCTTTCTTGAAGTGCAACACCTGAAAACGAAGGAGACAGACATGACAGCCAGAGCTTCGCAAGATCCGGCGCAACCTCGCGGCGCGCTGCCGCTCGACAAGGAGACGCTGCTGACGGTGTACCGCAAGATGCGCACCATCCGAGATTTCGAGGAACGCCTGCACGTGGACTTCGCGCGCGGCGACATCCCGGGCTTCGTCCACCTGTACGCGGGCGAGGAAGCCGCGGGAGTCGGCATCCTGCATCACCTGCACGACGGCGACCGCATCGCCAGCACACACCGCGGCCATGGCCACTGCATTGCCAAGGGCGTCGACCCGGTGGCAATGATGAAAGAGATCTACGGCAAGAAAGGGGGCTCGTGCAACGGCAAGGGCGGCTCAATGCATATCGCCGACCTGTCCAAGGGCATGATGGGCGCCAACGGCATCCTCGGGGCGGGCGCGCCGCTGATCTGCGGCGCCGCGCTGGCGGCCAAGTTTCGCGGCAAGGGCGAGGTCGGCATCACCTTCTGCGGCGACGGCGCTTCCAACCAGGGAACCTTCCTGGAAAGCCTGAACCTGGCCGCGGTATGGAACCTGCCGGTGATCTTCGTGATCGAGAACAACGGCTACGCCGAATCGACCTCGCGCGACTACGGCACCGCGGTCGACAGCTACGTCGACCGCGCCGCGGGCTTCGGCATCCCGGGCGTGACCGTGGACGGCACCGATTTCTTCGCGGTCCACGAAGCCGCCGGCGAAGTCATTCGCCGCGCGCGCGAGGGCGGCGGGCCGTCGCTGCTCGAATGCAAGATGGTCCGCTTCTACGGCCACTTCGAGGGCGATGCGCAGACCTACCGCGCCGCCGGCGAACTCGACGACATCCGCGCTAACAAGGATTGCCTGAAGCTGTTCGGCCGCACCGTGACGCAGGCCGGCGTGGTCGCGCGCGAAGAACTCGAAGCCATCGACCGGGAAGTCGCCGCGCTGATCGAGCACGCCGTGCAGGAAGCCAAGGCGGCGCCGCAGCCGGGACCCGAAGACCTGCTGACCGACGTCTACGTCAGCTACTGATCCGCCACGCGCAAACCAATTATCAGGAGACAGACATGGCTCGCAAACTGAGCATCAAGCTGGCGATCAACGAGGCGATCGACCAGGAAATGACCCGCGACCCCAGCGTCATCATGCTGGGCGAGGACATCGTCGGCGGCGCCGGCGCGGACGGCGAGAAGGACGCTTGGGGCGGCGTGCTGGGCGTGACCAAGGGCCTGTATGCCAAGCACGGCGACCGGCTGCTGGATACGCCCTTGTCCGAATCCGCCTACGTGGGCGCCGCCATCGGCGCCGCGGCGTGCGGCATGCGCCCGATCGCGGAGCTGATGTTCATCGACTTCATGGGCGTTTGCTTCGACCAGATCTTCAACCAGGCCGCCAAGTTCCGCTACATGTTCGGCGGCAAGGCCGAGACCCCGGTGGTGATCCGCGCCATGGTCGGCGCGGGCTTCCGGGCCGCCGCGCAGCACAGCCAGATGCTGACGCCGCTGTTCACGCATATCCCCGGCCTGAAGGTGGTGTGCCCGTCCACGCCATACGACACCAAGGGCCTGCTGATCCAGGCGATCCGCGACAACGACCCGGTGATCTTCTGCGAGCACAAGAACCTCTATGGCCTGGAAGGCGACGTCCCCGAAGGCGCCTATGCCATCCCGTTCGGCGAGGCCAATATCGTGCGGGATGGCAAGGACGTGACCATCGTCACCTACGGGCTGATGGTGCATCGCGCACTGGAGGCGGCGGCGACGCTGGCGAAGGAGGGTATCGAGGCCGAGATCGTCGACCTGCGCACGCTGTCGCCGCTGGACATGGACACGGTGCTGGAGTCGGTCGAGAACACCGGGCGCCTGGTGGTAGTGGACGAGGCCAGCCCGCGCTGCAATATCGCCACCGATATCTCCGCGCAGGTTGCGCAGCAGGCCTTCGGTGCGCTCAAGGCCGGCATCGAGATGGTATGCCCGCCGCATACGCCGGTGCCGTTCTCGCCGACCTTGGAAGACCTGTATATCCCCAGCGCGGCGCAGATCGTCAATGCCGCGCGCAAGACCGTGAAGGGAGGCAAGCACTGATGGCCACGCCTGCAATTACCCCGATCGTAATGCCCAAATGGGGCCTGTCGATGAAGGAGGGCACCGTCAATGCCTGGCTGGTCGACGAAGGCACCGAGATCACCGTGGGCATGCCGATCCTCGATGTGGAAACCGACAAGATCGCCAATGCGGTGGAGGCGCCCGACGCGGGCACGCTGCGCCGCAAGGTGGCGCAGGCCGGCGACGTGCTGCCGGTGAAGGCGCTGCTTGGCGTGCTGGCCCCTGCGGAGGTGAGCGATGCGCAGATCGATGAATACGTGTCGGCTTATGAAACGCCGGCGGACGACGGCGGCGACGAGGACGCCGCCGCCGCGTACCAGTTCGCCGAGGTCGACGGCATCCGGGTCCGCTATGCGCGCAAGGGCGACGGCGCCCAGACCGTGCTCTTCATCCACGGCTTTGGCGGTGACCTGGACAACTGGCTGTTCAACCTCGAGCCCCTGGCCGACGCGTACACCGTGGTGGCGCTCGACCTGCCCGGCCACGGACAGTCGTCGCCGCGGCTCGCGGGCACGACGCTGGCGCAGATGGCCGGCTTTGTAGCGCGCTTCATGGACGAGGCCGGGATCGAGGCGGCGCATCTGGTCGGCCATTCGATGGGCGGCGGCGTGGCCGCGCAGCTGGCGGTGGATGCGCCGCAGCGGGTGCTGTCGGTGGCGCTGGTGTCGCCGGTTGGCTTCGGCGAAGCGGTCAACAGCGACTATACCGATGGCTTCGTCAAGGCGCAGTCGCGGCGCGAGCTCAAGCCCGTGGTCGAACTGCTGTTCGCCGACCCGGGGCTGGTGAGCCGGCAGATGCTGGACGACCTGTTGCGCTACAAGCGGCTCGATGGCGTCGACGAGGCGCTGACCGCGCTCGGCCAGGGCCTGTTCGGCGGCGGCCGGCAGAGCGAGCAACCGGGCCAGCGCCTGGCCGACAGCGGCAAGCGCGTGCTGGTGGTGTGGGGCGGCCAGGACCGCATCATCCCCGCCGAACATGCCGAAGCTGCGCCGCCGGGGGCCAGCGTCAAGGTCTTCCCCGACGCCGGCCACATGAGCCAGATGGAGAAGGCCAACGACTTCAATGCGCTGCTGAAGACCCACCTGGCCGGCTGATGCCGCCCGCGGACGGCGCCACCATGCGCCGTCCTGGCGGCCCCGGGGCCGATTTACCAAAGGACACTGCCACATGACCACAGATCTGAAGACCCGCCTCGCGGAGATCAACAAGCAATTCGGCGCGCTCGGCCAGGCCCAGCCCGGCACGATGAGCGCCTTCCAGGGCGTGATGAAGGCCGCCACGCAACAGGGCAGCCTGCCTGCCGAACTCAAGGAACTGGTGGCGGTCGCACTCGCCGTGCAGAAGGGCTGCGACGACTGCGTGCTGTTCCACACCAGCCAGGCACTGCGCCATCGCGCGAGCCGCGAGCAACTGGCCGAAGTGCTGGCCGTCAATATCGAGATGGGTGGCGGCCCCGGCGCGATGTACGCGGCCAAGGCGCTGGCGTATTTCGATGCGCTCAACGCCTAGGGTTGCTAGACTCGGCGCATTGCCATTCCCGGGGCAGTTCCCAACCGATGCCGTTTGAACTTGTCGATCCCGTCGCTCCGGCCCACGCGGGCAGCGACCCGCTGCAGGAAGAACTGGCGCTGCTCGAACTCGCTGCGCAGGGCCGGCAGGTGGCACGGTTGTGGGAGGCGCCGCAGTCGCTGGTGGTGCCGCGCACCTACCTGCGCCACGCGGCGCTGGAGAGCGCGCGCGCCGATTTTGCGCAGCAAGGTTGTCCTGTGTTCCTGCGCATGTCCGGCGGCGGGCTGGTGCCGCAGGGGACCGGCATCCTCAACCTGAGCCTGGCTTACGCCGTCGGCCAGCCGCCAGGCGCGCTCAGCGACGCGGTCTACCTGCACCTGTGCGCGGTGATCGGCGGCGCGCTGCGAGCGCTTGGTATCGAGACCCACTGGCAAGCGGTGGCCGGCTCCTTTTGCGACGGCCGCTACAACCTCGCCTGGGGCCCGCCCGAAGCCGCCCGCAAGATCGCCGGCACGGCCCAGTACTGGCGGCGTGCGCCAGCGGCGATGCAGGCGGCCGACGGTCAGCGCCACCTGGTGCTGGCCCATGCAGTGCTGCTGGTCAGCGCCGACCCGGAGCAGATCAATGCGCGCGCCAATGCCTTCGAGGCGGCCATCGGCAGCGAGCGGCGTTATCACGCGGACAAGGTGGTCAGCGTGCGTGAGGCGCTTGTCGCCGGCGGGTTTGTCCCGCCGGACGATGCTGTGCTGATGGGCGAGGTCTCGGACGCGCTGCGATACAGCCTTGGACAGCATCCCGCCCCGGCCTAGTCCTTTGCCGGGGTGCCAGGCAGGAAGCGGATATCGCCATACCAGGCGCGGGTTGCGGCGTGGGTGTTGTCGGTGTCGGTCATGATGCCGTAGGCCTTGAGCGGACCCGGCGGCTCGTGGAAGACGCGTTCATAGTCCCGCGCCAGATTGCGCCGCAGGTTCTGCCATTTGCCGGCATCATCGGCGCCGGATACCACGATCATCTGCACGCGGCCGGTATGCGGGTTGGGGATGACGCTGCCGGGCGCGGCGCTGGTCGACCAGACATACATCAGCGTAGCGTAGGGCAGTTCCTCGCCGGCCACGGTCCTGGCCAGCTGCATCGCGGCTCGCTCGCCCAGCGAAAGCTTGCTGGTGTCGCCGTCGAAGAAGAACACCAGCCGTGCCGGCGCGTCCTCGCGCGCGCCGTCGCGGTTGTCGGCGCCGGGTATCGCGCCGTCGGCCTTCCAGCGCCAGGCCACCACGGGCGTCCGCGACAGGTCCACGTCGCCCGCATGCATCAGCGCGGACGCCGAGCCATTGGCTTGCGCCCGCAGCACCGTCCGGCCGTCCTCCGCCACCAGCTGGTACTCGGTCCTGGCCTTGCCTTCGGCGACCGGTAAATTCTTCCAGTCTGTCGGGAGCGCGCCGCCCGGCTTGCGGTCGGAAAGGACAAGTCCAGGCTTGCCGCTTTGCGCCGGCGCTGAAAGCGGGGCCAGCAGCAGAGTGGCACACAAGGCAAGGGGCAACGCATGCGTGGTCTTCATGGCGGATCAGCGGAATACGAGACCTGGGACCGAACGCAAACCGCATGCCCGAGCGCCGTGGACCCTGTCCGATCTGACCACCACAAAAAAATGGCGGCCCACGAGGGGCCGCAAATCGGGAATGCGAGGAGTGTCAAATTCCTCAGGAGACGTTATCGACGCAAACCGGCGTCCATAGACCCCACTTCCGTGGGGTCTATGGATCACAAGTGTGAATGCGAGCGTCCGCTTACGCGATCAGGTAAGCGGGAGGCGGGTCTGGTCGGATCGAGGCGCGCAGTTTGCGGACATTCGATTCCAGTTCGGCGTGGGCCGCATCGAGCCAGTCCACGCGATGCCGCACCGGGTCCTTGGCCGACAGGGCGCTGGCGGCGATCTCTCGCAGGAAGTAACGCACCATGCTGCCGGCGCGCGCCGGCACCGGCATCATTCCCAGCAACTGGCGGCGCGCCAGCAACCGGCGCGTGACCGCGTGCTGGAGCGCGGCCCAGGCGGTCCGGCCCAACGCGACGTATAGCGCGTCGGTGCGCATCTGTCGCACGGCACCGAGGAACTGCGTCTCGAAGACGTCGCGCAGCATCGGCGCGTCGAGCAGTTCTTCCAGCGCGCCGTCGAACGCCAGCCCGCGCCGCGTGGTGGCATGCGGCAACAGGGCGAGCGGCTGCAGGCGCTCGAAGCCATCGTTCCACAAGGCGGCGGCGTGCGGCAGCCCGACCAGTTCGGGCACGCGGAAGTGGTCGAGCATGCGGATCAGGTTGGGCCGCACCAGCTTGCCGCCCAGTTCGACGCGCCGCTTGTTCTCGCGCTGGACCACGCGGCCCGGCGCACGGTTGTGCAGCAGTTCCTCGGTCACCGCGGCGGCCAGTCGCACGTGCGCATGGCCCGGCGTGGTGCTGACCAGCACCAGGGCCGCCTGCGGATTCAGGTACTCGCACGGTACGTAGTGCATGGCGTAGGTGCTGTCCCGCGCCACCACGACGGGCTTCGCGATCACGCTGCCGGCGCCCGCAAGCCGTATCTGCGCGCAATAGGCTTCAATGAAATTAGTCAAGGCATCCCCCCGCTCGCTTCGTTATTTAAGCGTTTTTATTGTTTTTGCTTTTCGCCATGGTAAGCCGGCGGTGCCGCGCAAAGTTTGTCGGAGCCGCCGTTTTGACCCCTTCCCGGACGCAATTTGGTGGGCCAGCCAACACAGCACATGGCCGTTGCGTCGAACGGGGCGGATCGCTCCTTAGCGTAGGGCGGCTGGCGGTCAGGACCGTGACATGGCCCGCCAAAAGAAAAAAGCCGGGCACGAACGTGCCCGGCTAACCCATTTGCTGACTCAGGTGGTGTCAGGACCCGAGGACTCAAATGCTAACGATTCTCATTTGCTGTGGCAACCCCATCGGTGAACGGGGTGTGCCACGTCATGCCATCGAGGTCTGGATCGAGAACTGGCCGGACAAGGTCTTGTGCACCGGACAACGATTGGCGACACGCAGCAGGTCTTCGAGGATCTGGGGCGACAGGTCGCCGCTGACCTTGACCTCGCGCTGCATCGTATAGGTGCCGTTGGCTTCCTCATGACCGACCGAGACCTGGACGTCAGTGACCGCGTAGCCCTTGCGTTTCGCATACAGCTGCAAGGTCAAGGTCGTGCAGGCGGCCAGGGCGGAGTCCAGCAAGTCATGCGGATTCGGGTAGTGGGTGTCGCCGCCTGCGGAAGCGTCGAGATCGGCTTGCCACTCGGCAGTGCCGTTGGTCAGCTGGCAGATGCTGTTGCCCTGGCTTGGCTTCCATGTCGCTTGGATAGTCATCGAACGTCCCCATCTCATCAAAGATCGGCCCCGCGGGCCGGAACGGTCATTCTATAAGTAGCTGGCGCATCAGATCAGGGGTGGGGAAAGAGGCGCATTGGTGCCGAGGCCTGGCATTTTCGAGAAACCCCTTGCCAACCCCGCTGCGCTCGCT
>NZ_JALHRX010000159.1 GCF_023952475.1 Cupriavidus sp. WGlv3 | reverse complement strand
CGGTGGGCATCGTCGCCAACAACGGCATCCTGTTCTCGGAGTCGGCGCTCAAGGGCGCGCACTTCATCGAGCTGTGCTGCCAGCGCAAGATCCCGCTGGTGTTCCTGCAGAACATCACCGGCTTCATGGTCGGGCGCAAGTACGAGAACGAGGGCATCGCGCGCAACGGCGCCAAGATGGTGACCGCGGTGGCGACCGCGCAGGTGCCCAAGTTCACGGTGATCATCGGCGGCTCGTTCGGCGCCGGCAACTACGGCATGTGCGGGCGCGCGTATTCGCCGCGCTTCCTGTGGATGTGGCCGAACGCGCGCATCTCGGTGATGGGCGGCGAGCAGGC
>NZ_JALHRX010000158.1 GCF_023952475.1 Cupriavidus sp. WGlv3 | reverse complement strand
CCCAGCTGATTATCGAGCCTTGCGGCTCACGTTCCCTATCGGGTCTTCCTCGTCCCGGTCCAACCTGTTAGCCATCATGCGATCATTGCTTGCGCTCCTTGAGAAGGGTTGATCAGTCCTGGTGTATCCGCTTGGGAGGCTATGATGCAGCTATGGGCAGGTGTGCCTCATATCTCCCTTGCCTGGCCAATACTGCCCAGATGGTCCTGGCGAGTTTGTTAGCTACCGCAGCGACCGCGACGTTGAAGGGACGTCGCTTGAGCAATTCGTCGAGCCAGGCGGTTCCCGCACCTCGAGTGACCACGGATCTGGCGCCGTGTATGAGCAAGGTGCGGAGATAGGTGTC
>NZ_JALHRX010000157.1 GCF_023952475.1 Cupriavidus sp. WGlv3 | reverse complement strand
ACGCACTGAACCGGTGGGAGGCGCTCACGCGCTATTGCGACGACGGACGACTGGAGATCGACAACCTGCCGGTCGAACGTGCGCTGCGCGGGGTGGCCATCGGAAGACGTAATTACCTGTTCGCGGGTGCTGACTCAGGTGGGGAACGCGCCGCTGCAATTTACAGCCTGATCGGCACGGCAAAACTCAACGGCGTCGATCCCGAGGCTTACCTACGCTTCGTGCTCGCACGCATCGCGGATCACCCGATCAACCGCGTCGACGAACTCATGCCGTGGGTCGTCACTGAGCAACTGGTTACGCCAGCGTAACTGCTGCGGCCGTCAAGACGGTACTGGCTACTCGCTTAC
>NZ_JALHRX010000156.1 GCF_023952475.1 Cupriavidus sp. WGlv3 | reverse complement strand
TCGCGCGCGCCCGGGGTGTTGTGGTCTTCCTTCTCCGGCAGCACCGTGCCCAGCACCGACACGCCGGTGCGCATCACGTCCATCGGGTGCGCGCTGGCCGGCACCCATTCCAGCGCCGCCTTGACATTGGCGGGCAGGCCGCGCAGCGACTTGAGCTTGGCCTTGTAGGCGGCCAGCTCGGACTTGGTCGGCAGCTTGCCGTGCACCAGCAGGTGGGCGATTTCCTCGAACTCGCAGGTCTCGGCGATATCGAGGATGTCGTAGCCGCGGTAGTGCAGGTCGTTGCCGGTGCGGCCGACGGTGCACAGCGCGGTGTTGCCGGCGGTCACGCCCGACAGCGCGACGGATTTCTTGG
>NZ_JALHRX010000155.1 GCF_023952475.1 Cupriavidus sp. WGlv3 | reverse complement strand
GAACACCACCGGCGCGCCCTGGAACAGGCGGAACTTGTAGCGCCCGGCCAGCTTGCCGAAGGCGATCACCGAGCCCGAGAACGTGATCGCGCCGACGAAGCAGCCGATAAAGAGCTCGATGCGGTTGCCCAGCGGGATCAGGTGCGAGCCGGCCGGGCTGATGCCGAACGCCGCCGGCTCGGCCACCGCCGCCACCGCGATGAACACCGCGGCGAGACCGATCAGCGAGTGCATCGCCGCGACCAGTTCCGGCATCTTGGTCATCTGCACCTTGCGCGCGACGTAGGCGCCGATGCCGCCGCCGACCACCAGCGCGGCGAAGATCAGCGCCAGGCCGGTGCCCACCGACGACTGGGCC
>NZ_JALHRX010000154.1 GCF_023952475.1 Cupriavidus sp. WGlv3 | reverse complement strand
AAACACCACCGGCGCGCCCTGGAACAGGCGGAACTTGTAGCGCCCGGCCAGCTTGCCGAAGGCGATCACCGAGCCCGAGAACGTGATCGCGCCGACGAAGCAGCCGATAAAGAGTTCGATGCGGTTGCCCAGCGGGATCAGGTGCGAGCCGGCCGGGCTGATGCCGAACGCCGCCGGCTCGGCCACCGCCGCCACTGCGATGAACACCGCGGCAAGACCGATCAGCGAGTGCATCGCCGCGACCAGTTCCGGCATCTTGGTCATCTGCACCTTGCGCGCGACGTAGGCGCCGATGCCGCCGCCGACCACCAGCGCGGCGAAGATCAGCGCCAGTCCGGTGCCCACCGACGACTGGGTT
>NZ_JALHRX010000153.1 GCF_023952475.1 Cupriavidus sp. WGlv3 | reverse complement strand
AGCGATGGGCGGCGAGCAGGCAGCGAGCGTGCTGGCGACGGTGCGCCGCGATGGCATCGAAGCGAAGGGCGGCCAGTGGAGCGCGCAGGAGGAGGACGCCTTCAAGCAGCCGATCCGCGACCAGTACGAGCACCAGGGCCATCCGTACTACGCCAGCGCGCGGCTGTGGGACGACGGCGTGATCGACCCCGCGCAGACGCGCACGGTGCTGGGGCTGGGCCTGTCGGCCAGCCTCAACGCGCCGATCGACGAGATGAAGTTCGGCGTGTTCCGCATGTAATCGTGGCATGTCACAACGACTAGGAAGCTCAATGTTCAACAAGATCCTGATCGCCAACCGCGGTGAAATCGCCTGCCGCGTGGCCGCCACCTGCCGCCGGCTGGGT
>NZ_JALHRX010000152.1 GCF_023952475.1 Cupriavidus sp. WGlv3 | reverse complement strand
ACCTCAAAGATGGGCAATTCCTTCGCGCTCTTGCGGTGCTAAGTGTGGCTAACAAAACCGTGTCGTCGTCATCTGCCCGTTGAGTGTGGCTATGCGTCATGGCACGGAAGAAGGTCAATAGCGAATTGTGGAAGGCAGTGCTTGCTGGCGTCGCCTTCGTGATTGGGACAGCGGCCTCTGGGAACGCTCGCCCTGGCGCGGGCTGACGCGATTGCGTGAGCATGACCAGTGGCGCGTAAGCTGCCGAGGATGTCGTTCTCCCAGGCTTTCCCCATTAGCCTCTGCAGGACGGTGGCACGGGGCCGTCTGTTTGCTGTTCACCATGGTTCCGATGTGGCTCAGCGCAAGGTCCGTGGTCGCATCCAGGTTATCCCGGAACCTCCGGGCCTT
>NZ_JALHRX010000151.1 GCF_023952475.1 Cupriavidus sp. WGlv3 | reverse complement strand
GAGGAGGGCGATTACCACGGCAGGGTTCATGACTGGGGTGAAGTCGTAACAAGGTAGCCGTATCGGAAGGTGCGGCTGGATCACCTCCTTTCAGAGCGTGCAGCCAACGTTGAGCGTCCACACTTATCGGTAGTTTGTTGGTTAAGGCCAGGTGGCCAAATGCAAGCGCTTAAGTCTTGAGCGTTTGCATTTGGCATTGCCAAGCGAGCGCGGGTCTCACCTGCGGATCGGGCTGTTCTTTAACAATATGGGATGTAGTAAAGGTGTCGCGCGAGCGTTGATGAGACGCTGCAGTACAAACGCGATACCGGGTTGTGATTGTATCAACCAAATGTATTTTTAAGTGATCGAAAGATGACTTGGAATACGGCACAAATGCGAGAACTCAACCTGTAGTGAGCGTGTCGA
>NZ_JALHRX010000150.1 GCF_023952475.1 Cupriavidus sp. WGlv3 | reverse complement strand
CGGCGATGGCCTCGGCCAGCACCCTGGTGCCGTTGCCGAACTGGTCGAACTCGAACACGCCCACCGGGCCGTTCCAGACGATGGTGCCGGCGGCCTTGAGCTGCCCGGCCAGCATCGCGGCGGTCTGCGGGCCGATGTCGAGGATCATGTCGTCGTCGGCCACGTCCTTGACGTCCTTGACGGTGGCCGCGGCGGTCGCGCTGAATTCCTTGGCGCAGACCACGTCGACGGGGATGGGCACCGAGGCGCCGCGATTGGCCATGATGTCGATGATGGCCCTGGCGTCGCCGACCAGGTCCGCTTCGGCCAGCGACTTGCCGATCTTCAGGCCGGCGGCCAGCATGAAGGTGTTGGCGATGCCGCCGCCGACGACCAGGTTGTCGACCTTGTCGGCCAGCGACTTCAGGATGGTCAGCTTGGTCGA
>NZ_JALHRX010000015.1 GCF_023952475.1 Cupriavidus sp. WGlv3 | reverse complement strand
TCGCGCGCGGCCGCGCCGCCGCCTTCGGCTAGCTTTGCGATCTTTTCCTGCAGGTCGGCAACCAGATCCTGCATTGCCTGCGCATTGGTCCTGAACGACTCGGAGCGGGCGTTCAGCTTGGTTTCAATTACCGCCATAGGGGC
This sequence comes from Cupriavidus sp. WGlv3, assembly GCF_023952475.1. Classification (GTDB taxonomy): domain Bacteria; phylum Pseudomonadota; class Gammaproteobacteria; order Burkholderiales; family Burkholderiaceae; genus Cupriavidus; species Cupriavidus phytorum. Next base: position 155,282 of record NZ_JALHRX010000015.1, on the reverse strand, counting down.
CTCGGGCAGTCGGTTATCGGTTGTGTAGGGTTTATCTGTCGGGCCCGGAGCTCAGGCCGTCCTGGATTCATCGAGGTTCAGTTCACGCACCATCTGGTCGCGCATCACGAACTTCTGCACCTTGCCGGTCACGGTCAGCGGCATCTCGTCGACAAAGCGGATATAGCGCGGAATCTTGTAGTGCGCGATCTGGTCGCGGCAGAACGCGCGGATCTCGTCTTCGGTGGCGCTCTCGCCCGGCTTCAGCACGATCCAAGCGCACACCTCCTCGCCATACTTTGGATCGGGCACGCCGAACACCTGCACCGCCTGCACCTTGGGATGGCGGAACAGGAATTCCTCGATCTCGCGCGGGTAGATGTTCTCGCCGCCACGGATCAGCATGTCCTTGACCCGGCCGACGATATTGCAGTAGCCCTCCTCGTCAATGGTGGCGAGGTCGCCGGTGTGCATCCACCCGTCGCGGATGGCTTCGGCGGTGCGGGCCTCGTCGTCCCAGTAGCCGAGCATGACCGAATAGCCGCGCGTGCACAGCTCGCCTTTCTCGCCCACCGGCACGGTGGCGCCGCTGGCGTCGACGATCTTGACCTCCAGGTGCGGCTGGATCCGCCCCACCGTGGTGGTGCGCTTGTCGAGCGGATCGGTGGTGCTGCTCTGGAACGACACCGGGCTGGTCTCGGTCATGCCGTAGGCGATGGTGACTTCTGACATATGCATCTGCGCCACCACGCGCTTCATGGTCTCGATCGGGCACGGCGATCCGGCCATGATGCCGGTGCGCAGCGAGGAGAAGTCGTAGTCGGCGAAACGCGGATGGTCCAGCTGCGCGATAAACATGGTCGGCACGCCGTGCAGCGCGGTGCAGCGTTCTTCGCTGACTGCGCGCATGGTGGCCTCGGGGTCGAAGGCCTCGCCCGGGAACACCATCGCCGCGCCGGTCGACACACACGCCAGCACCGACAGCACCATGCCGAAGCAGTGGTAGAACGGCACCGGGATGCAGAGCTTGTCCTGCTCGGAGAAGCGCATCGCCATGGCGATGAAGCGCGCGTTGTTGACGATATTGCGATGCGTGAGCGTGGCACCCTTGGGTGCACCGGTGGTGCCGCTGGTGAACTGCACGTTGATCGGGTCATGGCGGTCGAGCTGCACCGTGATGCGGTCGAGCTCCGCGCGCGCCACGCCGGCGCCGCGCGCCAGCACCTCCGCATAGCGGATCATGCCGGGGGTGTCGCCCTCGCCCATGCGGATCACCCAGCGCAGCGACGGCAGCCGCGCGGCCTGCAGCGCGCCCGGTGCGCTGGTGGCCAGTTCCGGCGCCAGCGCCTGCAGCATGTCGAGGTAGCGCGAGGTCTTGAAGGACTCGGCGGCGACGATGGCCTTGACGCCGACCTTGTTCAGCGCATATTCCAGTTCCGCCAGCCGGTACGCCGGATTGATATTGACCAGCACCAGGCCGAGCCGGGCTGTGGCGAACTGGGTCACCAGCCATTCCACGCGGTTCGGCGCCCAGATGCCGACGCGATCGCCCCGGGCCAGGCCAAGCGCGTGCAGCCCGGCTGCCAGCGCATCGATGGCTTCGGCAAACTCGCGCCAGTTCCAGCGCACCCCCTGCTCGCGAAAAACCACGGCCTCGCGTTCCGGGAACGCTGCCACGGTCTGCGCCAGCAGCGCCGGCACGGTCTGCTCGGACAGCGCAATGCTGGTGTCGCCACGGACATGCGACAGCCCGCCGATCGGCAGAATGGTGGAAAGCGGCTCTCCCTGCATCTTCATCGTTGTCTCCAAAGCGCTCGGTTTCGACTTGAGTTGAGCACAACTCAAGGTCACGAATATCGCCGGGGTGATTCACCCGTTCAGGGTTAACCCCGTGAAGCTGCTGTCAGTGCTGCCGGGTAACCGATCGGCTTCCGGTCTCGTCACATCGGAATGACGGAAAGGTATACGGCGCAGCCGGAAAATTCAACATTAATTTGAGGCTAACTCAACTTCGGGTCGAAATGGAGTACGATGTGACGGCATTGCGCCGCGACCGACTGGTCCGCGCAGCCGCAGTTCCGCGCCCTGCACCGGGTACGGCCTATCATTCGCGCTTTCGCCTGCCGGGGATCCGACATCATGGAAGACAACGCCGCCACCCGCCGGGTCCCGTCCGGTGCCAGGGCGGAACAACGCGTCCGCGACATCCTGCGCGTCAGCCGGGAGGTGTTCGCCGAACTGGGCTACGACAAGACCACCACCACCGAGATTGCCCAGCGCCTGGGCGTGTCCGAGGCCACGGTGTTCACATACTTCCAAAGCAAGCGCAAGCTGTGCGTGCGGGTCATCGAGGACTGGTACGACGAAATCATCGACGCGGTCGAGCGCGGCATGCCGCGCGATCAGAGCACCAGGGCCCAGCTGGCGTTCTACGTGAAGACGCACCTGCGCCTGTTCCTGATCCAGGGCACCGGGCTGTGCGCGCTGGTGCTGTCGGAAGGACGGGCCAAAGGTCCGGACCTGGGGCAGGAATTCGTGCCGCTGCAGCGGCGCTATACGGCACCGCTGATGGAACTGCTGGCGCGCGGCCGCGAACAGGGCGAGATTCGCGCCGACCTGCCGCTGAGCCTGCTGCGCTCCGCCATCCTGGGGCCGATGGAGCATATCCTGTGGGATGCCATCGCGCGCGAGCGCGAGGTCGATATCGACAAGACCGCGGCGGGCATGGTGGCACTCCTGTGGCCCGCGCTGCAGCCGGCGAATCTCGAACTGGAGGCGCTGCGCGCCTTCCACGGCGAAGTCGGCGCGGCGCTGAGGAAGCTGGACGGCGCCTGACCGGAGCGCCGGGCACCGCGCGCAAAATCCTTGTACGCTGGAGGCAGCGTTGTTCCCCGGCGTTGATCCAAGCACGGAGATTGCGACATGGCCATCCAGCTCAACCACACCATCGTCTTCTCTCACGACAAGCAGGTCTCGGCCGACTTCCTGTGCGAGGTCCTGGGCCGCCCGCCGGCCGAGCCGTTCGGGCCCTTCCTCGGCGTGGCGCTCGACAACGGCGTGACCCTCGATTTCATGGACGCGCAGGGCGAGATCGCCATGCAGCACTATGCCTTCCTGGTCAGCGATGCCGAGTTCGACCACGGTTTTGCGCGGGTCCGCGCGCACCAGCTCACGTACTGGGCCGACCCGTACCGGCACCGCCCCGGCGAGGTCAATACCGATGACGGTGGCCGGCGCATCTATTTCGAGGATCCCAGCAAGCACTTCCTCGAGATCTTCACCAGGGGCTGAAGCCGGCGCGGCCCTGCCGTGCCTTTGGCGAGACACCGGCAGGCGCCGCCCCTACCGTCCTTGCACTTGGTTGATGCGGTTGCGCCTCATAGAATGAAATGGCCTGGTTTCCGCCGCCTCCAAGGACCATGCAGACCGCCGCCTATCCCTACCAGCCCGTGCGCGAGCGGCGCACGCTGACCTGCTTCCTGCTGGCCCTGCTCATGCACCTGTTGCTGGGGGCCCTGCTGTACTACGGCGTGCGCTGGCGCAATGCCGTGCCCACCGGGGTCGCGGCGGAGCTGTGGGAGCCCGTCCCCGAGGCCACCGCGCCGGAACCTGTGGTCAAGCCCGCGCCGACGCCGCAGCCCGTCGAGGAGGAAGACGCCGATATCTCGCTGCAGGAAAAGCAGCGCAAGGCCAGGCAGGCCGAGCGCGAGGCTCAACGTGAGGCCGAACAGCAGCGGCAGCGCGAAAGCCAGGCCCGCGCCGACGCGGCGCGCAAGGAGGCGCAACGCAAGGCCGCGGAAGCGCAGCGCCAGGCCAGCAATGCCGAGCGCCAGGCCAGCAATGCCGAGCGCCAGGCCGAACTGGCGCGCCTGCGCGCGCAGGCGGGCGGTGCCGGCGCCGCGGCCAACACCGGGGCCGGCTCGGGATCGTCGGCCAGGCCGTCCTCGGGCTATGCCGAGCGCGTGCGCCAGCGGGTCAAGCCCAACATCATCTTCAACGAGGATGTCGCCGGCAATCCGGCGGCGGTGGTGGCCGTGCACATGGCGCCCGACGGCTCGCTGCTATCGACGCGGCTTGCCAAGTCCAGCGGCAATGCCGGCTGGGACAACGCGGTGCTGCGCGCGGTGCAGCGCTCCGACCCGCTGCCGCGCGACAGCAACGGCGTGGCGCCGTCCAACATCCTGATCACCTTCTGGCCCAGGGACGAGGGCGGCTAGGCCCTCGCCGCCCCAGGCCGCAACCGCGTCCCGTAGCGGGCGTTATCGCATCAACGGCGACCGGATAGAACAAAATTCCAATAACCTGGCCATTATAGGAATGGGATTACAATTCAACCCTGCCTGGAAGGACAAATTGCATGCCTGTGCTACCGCCGGTCCATATCATGAATAGACAAGAACAAGCCGACGAAGCCCGCCATGACGACCGCCTCCCCCATTACCGCCTCCCCTCTTGCCGCCCGGCCGGCCGGCGCCCCGCTCGACCGGCTGGCGCTCGACCTCGCCGACATCTTCAGCAACAGCGCGCGCCTGGTTGCCAGCCACATCGCGCAGCACCTGCCCGACACCGAAACGCTGCTGACGGCGTTGCCGCCGGGGGCCTTGCTGGGCTCGGCCGACACCTATACCCGGCACCTGGTCTACGGCGATCCGCTGGAACGCTTCTCGGCCATGGTGCTGGTCTGGCGCCCTGGCCAGGCCAGCCCGGTGCATGGCCACCGCACCTGGTGCGCCTATCGCGTGCTGCGCGGCACCCTGACCGAGCAGCACTACCGGTGGGATCCCGCCAGCCGGCACGCGCGCCATGCCAACACCGTCACGCGCAGCGCGGGCGATACCTTCAGCGTGCCGGGCGGCCTGCAGCATATCCACGCGCTCGGCAACGCCAGCGACGAAATCGCGGTTTCCCTGCATCTCTACGGGGTCAGCCGCGACCATATCGCGACCGGCGTGAACCTGCTGGTGCGCGCCGACCCCTAGCCGCCCCGCTGCGCGCCTGGTGCGGGCGCCCTTTCCTCCTCTGACCGCCACGCGCCATGGACCGCTACGACAAACAGATCCTCGCCCTGCTGCAGGAAGACGCCACCCTGCCGGTGGCGGAAATCGGCGAGCGGGTCGGCCTGAGCTCGACGCCGTGCTGGCGCCGCATCCAGAAGCTGGAGGAAGCCGGCCTGATCCGCAAGCGCGTGGCGCTGCTCGACGCCGGCAAGCTCAATGCCGGCGTCACCGTGTTCGTCTCCGTCCGCACCAGCCAGCACAACGTGAAATGGCTCAAGCAGTTCCACGGACTGGTGTCGTCGATCCCGGAAGTGACCGAGTTCTATCGCATGGCGGGCGACACCGACTACCTGCTGCGGGTGGTGGTGCCCGATATCGCCGCCTACGACCGCGTCTACAAGAAGCTGATCCAGGGCGCCGAGCTGGCCGACGTCAGCTCCAGCTTCGCGATGGAGCAGATCAAGTACACCACCGCGCTGCCCCTGGACTATGCCTGAGGCGGCACTTGGCCGGCCGTAGCGCGGCGGCCGGGCCGGCCGGCACTGGCAATTTCCGCCACAGCAGCGGCTTCTGCCGCGCTTTTCAGCGCTTGCTGTTGCAAATACCCCGCATTCCGGCAGACTAGCCGCCACGCATTCCGGGCCCGATACCTGCTGCGACGCAGCAATGGCTGTAGAATATGCGGCCCCTATTCAAACGGCCGCGGCGTACGGTTATCCGCCCCGCCCCCGCCGAACCCCACGCGAGCCTTGACAGCAGGTTGGAATCACGCGCGCCCTCGTGCGCACTGCCGTCGAAACGCGATGCACGAAGGAAACAGCAGTCAATGACAAGTGGCGCACAACGAACCGCAGCCAAAGCACGAGCAGCAGCAGTCAAGGACAACGGCCAGGCCAGCCCGGCCGCGGCAAACACTGATCCGTCGGCCGACGCCGCCGCGCGCAGCCAGCAGCTGCGCGCGCTGATCCAGCTCGGCAGGCAGCGCGGCTACCTGACGCACGCGGACATCAGCGACCACCTGCCCGAGAACTTCACGGATACCGCCGCGATGGAAAGCATCGTCGGCACCTTCGCCGAGATGGGCGTGAAGATCTACGAGCAGACCCCGGATGCCGAGACCCTGCTGCTCAGCGACGGCCCGGTGGTGGCCTCCGACGAGCAGGCCGAAGAGGAAGCCGAGGTCGCGCTGGCCACGGTCGATTCCGAGTTCGGCCGCACCACCGACCCGGTGCGCATGTACATGCGCGAAATGAGCTCGGCCACGCTGCTGACGCGCAAGCAGGAAGTCGAGATCGCCAAGCGCATCGAGGACGGCCTGAACAACATGGTCCACGCGATCTCGGCGTGCCCGTTCACCGTCGCCGCGATCCTGGAGCTGTCGGCCAAGGTCGCCGCCAACGAGATCGGCATCGACGACGTGGTCGACGGCCTCAGCGACGAGACCATCGCCGAGCCGGCCGCCGCCGCCGCGGATGACGCCGACGACAGCAGCCTCGACAGCCCCGACGAGTCCGACGAAGACGACGACGACAGCGCCGATGAAGGCAGCAGCGGCCAGCAAAGCGCCGAAGCCGACCTGGCCCGGCTGCGCGACGAGTGCATGAAGCGCTTTGCGCGCGTCGCCGAGCAGTTCGAGCGCATGCGCGCCGAAAGCGAAGCCGGCCGCGCCGCCGCACCGGCCTTTGCCGCCGCGCGCGACGCGGTGCGCGAGGAGCTGCGCACGATCCGCTTTACCGCCCGCACTATCGAGCGCCTGTGCGCCAACGTCCAGTCCATGGTCGACGAGGTGCGCGCGATCGAGCGCCAGGTGGTGCAGCTGCTGGTCGAGCGCTGCGGCATGGAGCGCGAGGACGTCATCGCGCGCTTCCCCGGCAACGAGACCAACCTGGCCTGGGGCCAGGGCCTGGCCGCCGAAGGGCGCCCCTACAGCGCCGCGGTCGCGCGCGCGCTGCCGGACCTGGAAGCGCACCAGCAGAAGCTGATCGACATCCAGGCCCGCGCGGCGCTGTCGCTGGCCGAACTGAAGGCGGTCAACCGCAAGATGCTGGCGGCCGAGCGCCAGATGCGCCAGGCCAAGCACGAGATGACGCAGGCCAACCTGCGTCTGGTGATCTCGATCGCCAAGAAATACACCAACCGCGGCATGCAGTTCCTCGACCTGATCCAGGAAGGCAACATCGGCCTGATGAAGGCGGTCGACAAGTTCGAATACCGCCGCGGCTGGAAATTCTCCACCTACGCCACCTGGTGGGTGCGCCAGGCGGTCACGCGCGCCATCGCCGACCAGGCCCGCACCATCCGCGTGCCGGTGCACATGATCGAGCAGATCAACAAGCTCAACCGCCTGTCGCGCGAGATCATGCAGCAGACCGGCAAGGAGCCCGATCCGGCGGTGCTGGCCGAGCGCCTCGACATGACCGAGGACAAGGTGCGCTCGATCATGAAGATCGCCAAGGAGCCGGTGTCGATGGAGACCCCGGTGGGCGAGGACGGCGACACCAGCCTGGGCGACATGATCGCCGACTCGGACACCGCCACGCCCGCCGACGCCGCGCTGCAGGCCGGCCTGCGCGCGGTGGTGCGCGAGATGCTCGACGAGCTGTCGCCGCGCGAAGCCAAGGTGCTGCGCATGCGCTTCGGCATCGACATGTCGACCGACTACACGCTGGAAGAAGTCGGCAAGCAGTTCGACGTCACGCGCGAGCGCATCCGCCAGATCGAAAGCAAGGCGATGAAGAAGCTGCGGCATCCCAGCCGCGCGGACCAGTTGATCACCTATCTGCGCGACGCCTGAGCGGGCCTCCGCCATCCGCGCACAGAGGAGTGTTATCCATGCCTGACCCGAACCTCTCTTTCTTTGGCAGGCTCTCGCTTGCCATGGGCACGTTCTTCGCGATCCTTGGCAACCGCGAGCTGGCCGCCGGCATCAAGCGCCTGCGCGCGGGCGTGCAAGCGGCTGAGGCACCTGCCCCTGCGCCGGCTGCTGCACCGGTTTCCGCGCCGGTTGCCGAGCCCGCGCCCGCGCTGAAGGAAGCCAGCCCGGTGGCCGCGCTGCAATTGCTCGGACTGCTGCAGCGCGACGCCCGCTTCGTCGACTTCGTCGAGGAAGACATCGCGCGCTATGCCGACGCCGAGATCGGCGCCGCCGCGCGCCTGGTGCACGATGGCTGCCGCGCGGTGCTGCGCGAGCATTTCACCATCCGCCCGGTGCGCGAGGAAGCCGAGGGCAGCCGCGTGACGCTGGCCGACGGCTTCGACGCCAGCGCAGTCCGCCTGACCGGCAACGTGGTCGGCAGCGCGCCGTTCCATGGCGCCATCAGCCATCGCGGCTGGAAGGTCGAGGAAGTGCGCCTGCCGCGCCTGGCCGAGCGCCACGACGCCAGCGTGATCGCCCCCGCCGAGGTCGAGCTATGAGCGAGGCCCGCTATGCCATCGGCCAGGCCCGCTATGCCATCGGCATCGACCTGGGCACCACCCACAGCGCGGTCTCCTACGTCGACCTGGCCGCCAGCGATGGCGAAAAGACCAGCCAGCGCGTGCTGCCGATCGCGCAGCTGACCGCGCCCGGCGCGGTCGAAGACCTTGACCTGCTGCCCTCGTTCCTGTACCTGCCGCACGCCAGCGAACTGGCCCCCGGCGACCTGAACCTGCCGTGGAGCGCCGCGCGCGACTTCGCGGTCGGCGAGATGGCGCGCAGCCGCGGCGCGGGCACGCCGATCCGGCTGGTGTCCAGCGCCAAGAGCTGGCTGTGCCATCCCGGCGTCGACCGCCGCGCGGCAATCCTGCCCGCCGATGCGCCGCCCGAAGTGCCCCGCGTGTCGCCGCTGGAGGCTTCGGTGCGCTACCTGACGCACCTGCGCGAAGCCTGGGACCAGGCCCATCCCGACGCACCGTTCGGCGAGCAGGACGTCACCGTGACGATCCCGGCCTCGTTCGATCCTGCCGCGCGCGAGCTGACCGCCGAAGCCGCCGCGGCGGCCGGCTATGCCCGCATGACCCTGCTCGAGGAGCCGCAGGCCGCGCTCTACAGCTGGATCCAGAAGAGCGCCGGCCAGTGGCGCAAGCAGGTCAGGGTCGGCGACATCATCCTGGTGGTGGATGTCGGCGGCGGCACCACCGACCTGTCGCTGATCGCCGTGATCGAGCGCGACGGCAACCTGGAGCTGCATCGCATCGCGGTCGGCGACCACATCCTGCTGGGCGGCGACAACATGGACCTGGCGCTGGCGCACGTGGTGGCGCGCAAGCTGGCGGCGCAGGGCACGCAGGCCGATCCGTGGCAGCTGCGCGCGCTGACCTACGCCTGCCGCGCCGCCAAGGAAACGCTGCTGACCGACCCGGCCACCGACAGCGTGCCGCTGGTCGTGCCCAGCCGCGGCGCGAAGCTGATCGGCGGCTCGATCCGCACCGAGCTGACCCGCGCCGAACTGACCCAGACCATTCTCGAAGGGTTCTTCCCGCAAGTCGACGCCGCGGCGCGCCCGGTCACCCGGGCCCGCGCCGGCCTGACGCAGCTGGGCCTGCCGTACGCGCAGGACGCGGCCATCACGCGCCACCTGGCAGCGTTCCTGGGCCGGCAAGCGGGCGCGCTGGCCGAGATCGAAGGCCTGCAGGCCATGCAGCCCGAAGGGGCCAGCTTCCTGCGCCCCACCGCCGTGCTGTTCAACGGCGGCGTGTTCAAGTCGGGCCTGCTGGTCGAACGCATCCTGCAGACGCTCAACGGCTGGCTCGCTGCCGAAGGCGCGGCGCCGGCGCGCCTGCTCGACGGCGCCGAGCTGGACCTGGCGGTGGCGCGCGGCGCGGCCTATTACGGCTACGTGCGGCGCGGCAAGGGCGTGCGCATCCGCGGCGGCACCGCGCGCGCCTACTACATTGCGGTGGAATCGTCGATGCCCGCGGTGCCGGGCTTCGAGCCGCCGATCCAGGCGCTGTGCGTGGCCCCGTTCGGCATGGAAGAAGGCACCGAGGCCGAGCTGCCGCCGCAGGAATTCGGCCTGGTGGTCGGTGAACCGGTGCACTTCCGCTTCTTCGGCTCGTCGGTGCGGCGCCAGGACCAGGTCGGCACCCTGCTCGACTTCTGGGGGCCGGAGGAACTGCAGGAGCTGGAAGAAATCCAGGCGACCCTGCCCGCCGAAGGCCGCACCGCCGGCGAAGTGGTGCCGGTCAGGCTGCATGCGCGCGTGACCGAGGCCGGCACGCTCGAACTCGAGGCCGTGCCGCGCGCCAGCGGCGAACGCTGGAAGGTGCAATTCGACGTGCGCGGCAACGCCGATGCCTGAAGCCGCGGCAGCGGCGATCAAGCAGTCGACGAAGCAGTCGATGAAGCAATACATCGTCGGCATCGACCTTGGCACCAGCAACACGGTGGTGGCCTACGCCCGGGCCGGCTCCGACGATATCCGCGTGTTCGACATCGACCAGTTGGTCGCGCCGGGCGAGGTCGCGCCCCGCCCCCTGCTGCCCTCGCTGCGCTACCACGCGGCGCCGGGCGAGCTCAATGGCGATGACCTGCAGCTGCCCTGGCAATCGGCCGCCGCCGCGGCCGCACGCCGCACCGTGTTCGGCCGCCTCGCGGCGACGCTGGGCGCGCAGGTGCCGGGCCGGCTGGTGGCCAGCGCCAAGAGCTGGCTGTCGCATGCCTCGGTCGACCGCACCGCGCCGATCCTGCCCTGGGGCGGCGAGGAGGACCTCGACAAGATTTCGCCGGTAGTCGCCAGCGCGAGCTATCTCGGCTACGTCTGCGCGGCCTGGAACCACCGCTTTCCCGACGCGCCGCTCGAACAGCAGGACGTGGTGCTGACCGTGCCGGCGTCGTTCGACGAGGGCGCGCGCGCGCTGACGCTCGAAGCCGCGCGCCTCGCCGGCCTGCCCACGCTGCGCCTGCTGGAAGAGCCGCAGGCCGCGCTCTACGACTGGCTGTTCCACCATCGCCACACGCTGGAACAGGACCTCGCGCAAACCCGCCTGGTGCTGATCTGCGACGTCGGCGGCGGCACCACCGACCTCACGCTGATACGCGTGGCGATGCAGGACGGGCAGCCGCAGCTGACACGCATCGGGGTGGGCAACCACCTGATGCTCGGCGGCGACAACATGGACCTGGGGCTGGCGCACCAGGTCGAAGCGCGCCTGGGCGACGGCGCACCGGCGCAGCCGCGCCTGTCGGCCGCGAGCCTGTCGCAGCTGGTGGCACGCTGCCGCGCCGCCAAGGAACAACTGCTGGGCGCGGATGCGCCCGAGGCCGTCAACGTGACCCTGCTCGGCGCTGGCTCCCGGCTGGTCGGCGGCGCGCGCTCGGTGCCGGTGACGCGACAGGAAGTCGAACAGCTGGTGGTCGACGGCTTCTTCCCCAGCGTGCCGGCCAGCGAACGGCCGCGGCGCGCGCGCGGCGCCATCGTCGAGTTCGGCCTGCCCTATGCGGCCGATCCCGCCGTGACCCGCCACGTCGCCGCCTTCCTCGGCCAGCACGCGGCGCAGGCCCGCGCCGCGCTCGGCATGGAAAACGCGCCGGACGATGCCCTGCCGGTGCCCGACACCCTGCTGCTCAACGGCGGCGTGTTCCGCGCGCAGGCGCTGGCGGACCGCATCGCCGACACGCTGGGCGGCTGGCGCGGCGCGCCGCTGCAGGTGCTGCATAACGCCGATCCGGACATTGCCGTGGCCCGCGGCGCGGTCGCGTATGCGCGCGCGCGCGCCGGCCAGGCGCCGCGCATCGGCGGCGGCTCGGCGCGCAGCTATTTCCTGGTGCTCGACGATGGCGCTGTCGGCCAGCAAGGCATCTGCCTGCTGCCGCGCGGCACCGAGGAAGGCCACGAGATCCCGCTCAGCGACCACACCTTCGCCTTGCGGCTGGGGCACCCGGTGCAGTTCCACCTGGTGTCATCGGTGGCCGAGACGCCCTACCAGCCCGGCGCGCTGACCGACCTGTCCGGCGGCGACTTCGTGCGCCTGCCGCCGATCGCCACCGTGGTGCCCACGCGCGGCGCCGGCGGCCCACGCGAAACGCCGGTGCAGATCACCACGTCGCTGACCGAGGTCGGCACGCTCGAAGTCCATTGCATCAATACCGGCGATGCCGCGCAGCGCTGGCGCCTCGAGTTCCAGCTGCGCGGCAACGACGCCGCGGCGGCGCCCCCGGCGCCAACGGCCCACCCGTCGCTGCCGCAGGCTTTGGAACTGATCGACCGCACCTTCGGCGCGCGTTCGCAGGAGGTCGGGCCGAAGGAAGTCAAGCGCCTGCGCGCGCAGCTGGAGCAGATCCTGGGCGCGCGCGAGCAGTGGGACAGCGCACTGCTGCGCGAGCTGTTCGGCGCCTTGTGGGAGCGCGCCAGGCGCCGCCGCCGCACGGCGGACCATGAGCGCCTGTGGCTGAACCTGGCGGGCTATTGCGTGCGCCCCGGCTTTGGCTATCCGCTCGACGAATGGCGCGTCGCGCAGCTGTGGTCGCAGTACGACCAGGGCATCCAGTACGTCAACGAAAGCCAGAACTGGTCGGAATGGTGGACGCTGTGGCGGCGCGCCGCCGGCGGGCTCGACGAAAGCGCCCAGCTGCGCCTGCTGGAAGACATGGCCTTCTACCTGCAGCCACCAGGCAGCGCGCACTTCAAGAAACCGGCCGGGCCCACCCGGGGCGGCTATGCCGACATGGTGCGGCTGGCCGGCTCGCTCGAGCGCCTGCCCGTCGACGCCAAGACCGAGCTGGCCGACTGGCTGCTGACCCGGCTGCGCAAGCCGTCCGAGAACAACCAGGGCTGGTGGGCGGTGGGCCGCATCGGCGCGCGCATGCCGTTCTACGGCAGCGCGCACAGCGTGGTGCCGGCCGACACCGCCGGCCAGTGGCTGGACGCCATCCTCGCGCTCGACTGGAAAAAGGTCGAGCCGGCCGCGTTCGCCGCGGTGCAGATCGCCCGCATGACCGGCGACCGCACCCGCGACCTGCCCGACGAGCTGCGCGCGAACGTGGTGCGCCGGCTGGAAGCCGCCAACGCGCCGCCCGGCTGGATCGCGATGGTGCGCGAGGTAGTGGAACTCGACGCCGCGGACGAGGGACGGGTATTCGGCGAGGCGCTGCCGGCCGGCCTAAAGCTGATCGCGGGCTAGCCCGCCCAGGGCCGGCGAGTGCCCGCAAGCGCCTCGTTTGCCACTTGCCGGCGCCGGCGCAGCCGATGACCTACGATGACGGTAGGCTCCCTGGGGTCCATCGTGCAGCCGTCCAGCCGTCATCCCTTTATTGCCTTGCTCGCCGTTGCCGCCATGGCATCGGCCGGGCTGTGCCGCGCGGCCGACGATGCACGGCTGAAGCAGCGCGCGGAGATGGTCAGCGAGATTGCCGCGATCGACGCCGGCGCCGGCGTGCAGAACCGCAGCCACGGCATCGCCCCCGGCGTGATGGCCGTAATGGGCCAGGTGCCCCGCCATGAGTTCGTGCCGGACCCGCAGAAGCCGCACGCCTACGAGAACCGGCCATTGCCGATCGGCCATGGCCAGACCATTTCGCAGCCGTATATCGTGGCGCTGATGACCGACCTGCTGCGGGTCCAGCCGGGCGACAGCGTGCTCGAGATCGGCACCGGCTCCGGCTACCAGGCCGCGGTGCTGAGCCAGCTGGCGCGCGCGGTCTACACCATCGAGATCATCGAGCCGCTCGGGCGCCAGGCCTGCGAGCGCCTGAAGCGGCTGGCCTACCGGCAGGTGGCGTGCAAGGTGGGCGACGGCTACTACGGCTGGGACGAGCATGCCCCCTATGACGCCATCGTCGTCACCGCCGCGGCCAGCCACGTGCCGCCGCCGCTGATCCGGCAGCTCAAGCCGGGCGGGCGCATGGTGATCCCGGTGGGCGCGCAGTTCCTGACGCAGTACCTGTTGCTGGTCGAAAAGTCCGCGGACGGCAGCGTCAGTACCCGGCAGATCCTGCCGGTGCGCTTCGTGCCGCTGGTCGGCAAGCACTGAGGCGCGGCACCCGGCGGGCCGCTTCATGCGATGAGCCCGATAAGCACGACGAGCGCGACGAGCGCGGTGCCACGCCCGCCGCTGTTTGCCCTGGCCCTGCTCTCCGCCGCCGCGCTCGGCTACGAAATCCTGCTGATGCGGCTGCTTTCGATCATCCTGTGGCATCACTTCGCCTACATGATGATCAGCGTGGCCTTGCTCGGCTACGGCGCCGCGGGGGCGCTGGTGGCACTGGCGCAGCCGGTGCTGGTGCGGCATTTCGTGCCGGTGTTTGCCGGCGGCGCGCTGCTGTTCGGCATCAGCGCCCTGGCCTGCTTCGAGCTTGCGCAGCGGGTCGGCTTCAACCCGCTGGAAATCCTGTGGGAGCTCACACAGCCGCTGCGCCTGGTGGCGATCTACCTGCTGCTGTTCGTGCCCTTCCTGTGCGCGGCCACCAGCGTGTGTTTGAGCTTTGCGCGCTTCCCGCTGCAGGTGCCCCGGCTCTACAGCTTCGATATCCTTGGCGCCGGGCTGGGCAGCCTGGGCATCATCGCCGCGCTGTTCGTGCTGGCTCCGGTCGATGCCCTGCGCCTGGTCAGCATGGCGGGCATGGCGGCCGCGGCGCTGGCCTGCTTCGAATGCCGCTCCTACCGCTCCAATCGCCCCTGGCTGCCGGCGCTGCTGCTGGCGATGGCAGCCGTGCCGGCGGCCATCCCCGGCAGCTGGATGGCATTGCGGCCGTCGGAGTACAAGGAGCTGAGCCAGGCGCTGCGCGTCGGCGACGCGCGCGTGGTGGCGCAGCGCTCCAGTCCCCTCGGCCAGGTCACGGTGGTTGAGAGTCCGTCGATCCCGCTGCGCCATGCGCCGGGGCTCAGCCTGAACGCCACCGCGGAACCGCCGCCGCAGCTTGCCGTGTTTACCGACGGCGACGGCCTGAGCGCGCTCAACCGCCATGACGGCCGGCGCGAGCCGCTGGCCTACCTGGGCGACCTGACCTCGGCGCTACCGTACCACCTGCTGCAGGCGCCGCGCGTGCTGGTGCTGGGCAGCGGCGCCGGCGCCGACGTGCTGCAGGCGCTCTACCACGGCGCCAGCGCGGTCGATGCCGTCGAGCTGAACCCGCAGGTGATCGCGCTGGTGCAGGACCGCTTCGGCGCGTTTTCGGGCCAGCCGTACAGCGCGGCCGGGGTGCAGGTGCATGTCGGCGAGGCGCGGGGCTTCCTGGCGGCCAGCCGGCAGCGCTACGACCTGATCCAGGTGGCGCTGCTGGATTCCTTCAGCACCTCGTCGGCGGGCCTGTATGCGCTCTCCGAAAGCTACCTCTATACCGTGGAAGCGTTCGAGGAATATCTGCGTCACCTGCGGCCCGGCGGCCTGCTGGCGATCACGCGCTGGGTCTCGCTGCCGCCGCGAGATATCCCGAAACTGTTCGCCACCGCCGTGGCGGCGATGGCGCGCGCGGGCGTGCCCGATCCGTCGCGCCGGCTGGTGCTGGTGCGCGGCTGGAACACGGCCACGCTGGTGGTCAAGCAAGGCGATTTCCAGCCCGCGGAAATCGGCGCGCTGCTCGACTTCAGCCGCGCGCGCTCGTTCGACGTCGAATACCATCCCGGCATCCGGCCTGGCGCGGCCAACCGCTACAACGTGCTCGACCAGCCGGACTTCTTCGCCGCCGCGCAGGCGCTGCTCGGCCCCGAGCGCGAGCTGTTCGTGTCGCGCTACAAGTTCGACGTGCGCCCCGCCACCGACGACCGGCCCTACTTCTTCCACTTCTTCAAATGGCGCACGCTGCCGGAGCTGATCTCGCTGAAGGCGCAGGGCGGGCTGCCCTTGCTGGACTGGGGCTATCCGGTGCTGGTGGCGACGTTGCTGCAGGCCACGGCCGCGGCGCTGCTGCTGATCGGCGTACCGCTGCGGGTGCTGCGGCGGCGCGCGCCGGCGCCACTGGTACCGGCCGCGCGCACCGGCTTCTACTTCGTCGCGGTCGGCCTTGGCTTCATGTTCGTCGAGATCGCCTTTATCCAGAAATTCATCCTGTTCCTGAGCCATCCGCTCTATGCCGTGGCGGTGGTGCTGTGCGCGTTCCTGTGCTTTGCCGGGCTGGGCAGCCGCTTTGCCCCACGCCTGCCCGTGCGCGCCGGCCCGCGGCGCGGCCGGCGCCAGGTGGCGCTGGCAATCGGCGGCGTATGCGCCGTGGCGTTGCTCTACCTGGCGGCGCTGCCCGTGGTGTTCCCGCTGCTGATTGCGTGGCCGGATCCCGCCCGCGTCGCCATTGCGGTGGCGCTGATCGCGCCGCTGGCCTTCCTGATGGGGATGCCGTTCCCGCTCGGCCTGTCCGGGCTCGCCGCGCGCGACAACAAGCTGGTGCCGTGGGCCTGGGGCATCAACGCCTGTGCCTCGGTGGTGGCGGCGGTGCTCGCCACGCTGCTGGCGATCCACGCCGGCTTTACCGTGGTGGTGCTGGTGGCGCTGCTGCTGTATGCCGCTGCCGCGCTGGCGTGCCCCTGAGGCTAGCCTGGTGCCGCTGGGCCAGCCCCCTCAGCCCGCGGCCGCGTCGCCCTGGGCCGGATGCAATGCCGGCTGGCTCGGCAGGCGCGGCACGAAGCGGTGGCGGTCGATCTCGCCGCCGCGCGCCACCAGGATGGTGCCCTCGGGAATCTCCTCCCACACGCCCTGCACGTCGATCAGCGGCTCCGACAGCACCAGGAAGGCGTCGTCGCCCGCGGCGGCGATGCGCGGGTCGTCCGGATAGAGTTCGCGCAGCTGCCGGAACGAGGTGCTGTGGAACAGCGAGCGCGAGTTGGTCTCGCTCGAATAGCGCACCGCCACGATCTGCCGGCCGTCGGTCACGCACACCGTCATGTTGAGCGGGAACTGCACGTCGTGGCGCTGGCCGACGTCCTCGATCAGCCCGGCCATCTGCTCCAGCGCGCCGACCGGGTCGCGCTCCAGCCCGAAGGTCAGCGCCAGGAAGAACATCACCTCGGAATCGGTCGAGCCCTCGATCCAGCGGAACAGGTGCGGCGCCACCGCCATCATCAGGTCGCGCCGCACCAGCGGATAGTCGCGGATCAGGCCGTTGTGGACGAACAGCCAGCGGCCGAAGCGGAACGGATGGCAGTTGGTTTCCTGCGTCGGCGTGCCGGTGGCGGCGCGCACGTGCGCGACGAACATCGGCGCGCGCACCGCCCTGGCGGTCTCGCGCAGGTTGGTGTCGCTCCACGCCGGGTGCAGGCAGCGGTAGCGGAACGGCACCTCGGCATGGCGCCCGTACCAGCCGACGCCGAAGCCGTCGCCGTTGGTGGTGGTATGACCCAGCCGGGAGTTCAGGCTCTGGTCGATCAGCGAGTGTTCCGGCTGGAACAGCACCGTCTCCAATGCAACGGATTTGCCCGAATAAGCCAGCCAGCGGCACATATTGCTCCTCCTTGTCCTTTGCGGGTGCGGCGCGGTGCCCTCCGCCCCACACTCCAGTTGTAGGACGGCGCGGCGCGAACGGCAAAGAAATGGCCCAAATGGCGCGTCGGGCACCTGCCGGCGCCCGGGGCCAGCAGCGCCCTCAGGTGAAGCGGTAAGCCAGCGAGATGATGATTGGTCCCAGCACCGGCAGCAGCACGTTGGCGATGGCATAGGTGATGGTGTAGCCGAGCAGCGGTACCGAACTCTGGCTGGCGGCAAGGATTGCGCTGATCGCCGGGGTGCTGACATGTTGCCCGGCGATCGCGCCGACCAGTAGCGGGCCCTCGATCCTGAGCAGCTTGTGCCCGATCCACAATGACAGGCACGCCGGTCCGAGCGACACCGCCAGCCCGATCAGCGGCAGCACCGCGCCGTGCTCGCGGATCAGCGCGATCGCATCCGGCCCGGCCGACAGCCCGACGCAGGCGACGAACACCGCCAGCCCGAGGTCCTTCAGGATCTGCACCGCGGACGCCGGAAAGGTGCCGAGCGACGGCTTGCGCGACTGGAGCCAGCCGAACACCAGCCCGCTCAGCAGCGCCCCGCCGCCGCTGCCCAGCGAGAGGTGCATGCCGCCCGGGCTCACGCTCAGCGTGCCCACCAGCAGGCCGGCCACGATGCCCACGCACAGGAACACCAGGTCGGTCACCTCGGAGGCCTTGGCCTCCACGCCGATGCCCGCGATGGCCTCGGACAGCGACGGCTCCAGGCCGACGATGGTGATCACGTCGCCCAGCTGCAGCGGCGTCGAGCGCGTGATCGGCAGCGACAGCCCCGAGCGCCGCACTTCCAGCACCCAGACCTCGCGCAGCCGCCGCGGACCGGCCAGGCGCGCGAGCTCGCCGAGGGTCTTGCCGTTGACGCGGCGCTTGTTCACCACCACCTGCTTTTCCACCAGCTGGATGGCATCGGTGTGCGCCTCGGGCAGCAGCACTTCCGGGCCGGTCAGCGCGGCGGCCTTCAGCAGGTTGCTGCGGATGCCGACCATGGCGAGGATATCGCCGGCCTGCACGGCGTCGTCATCGCCCAGCTCGATGCTGGCCCCGCCGCGCAGCACCTTGACCACCGAGGCCCGGCCGCCGACCTGGTGCTGCAGCTGGCTGACCGTCATGCCGGCGGCCTGGTGCACCGAGTAGGCGCGCCCGATCAGCCGCGGCAGCGCCGGCTGGGTGGCGACGTCGTCGTCGGACGCGGCCTCCATGCGCGCCGCGACCTCGCGCGCGGCCTGGCGCAGGTCGATGCCGAGCAGTGCCGGCGCGATCTGGCTGGTGAAGAACACGATGCTGATCAGCCCGACCAGGTAGGTCAGCGTATACGCGGTGGCGATATTGGCCTCGTAGCGGCCCACGGTAGCGGCATCCAGGCCCAGGTGCTTGAGCGCTTCGGCGGCGGTGCCCACCACCGCCGACTCGGTCGCGGCGCCGGCGGCCAGCCCCGCGGCGGTGCCCGGATCGAAGCCCAGGTACGCTGCCGCGCCCAGCGCGATCGCCAGCACCACCACCGCCTCCACCACCGGCAGCACCATATAGCGCAGGCTCGAGCGGTTCAGGTTGGCAAAGAACTGCGGCCCGCCCGAATAGCCCATGGCAAAGATGAACAGGGCGAAGGCCATGTCCTTCAGTTCGCCATGCATCTGGCAGCCGGTCTGCCCCATGAACAGTGCGACGATCAGCGTGCCGCACACGCCTCCCAGCTGGATCGGTCCGACCCGCGCCTTGCCCAAGAAATAGCCGAGTCCGACGGTGATGAACAGCACCAGTAACGGGTTGGCGGCAAAGGCATCAACGGTACAGGTCATGGGGGCGCGGGTTGGGTTGATGGGGAGCGGCGGGTCAGGGATTGAGCGGTGGCAGCGCCGGCTCGGCACGGCGCCGGCGCACCGGCGCAGGCCTGGCGTGCCGGCCCAGCGCCTGGGCGAGCGGGTTGCCGTCCCAGGCGGACGGAACTGGCGCCGCCCCGTAGAGATGGCGTTGCAGGCCGGTCACGGCTGCGACCAGCCCGGCATCGTCGGCGACTTCGGCCCAGGCCGCGGGCGTGGTGCCGTGGGCGGCGCGGGTCCAGCCGCCCAGCGCCTGGCTGGCGGCGGCCGCATCGCCCGCGCGGCAGGCCCGCAGCGTGGCCGCCAGCCGTGCATCAACGCCCTCGGCGCGGGCGCGGCGGCGCTCGGCGCGGCGTTGTTGCAGGCGCGCCAGGCGCGGCCGCAGCCGCCGCCACAGCAGCGCCAGCACGGCGGCGCCGAGCAGCGCGCCCGCGCCCGACAGCAGCGTGCGCCACGGCAGGCCGCCCTCGCCCGGCAGCGCGCCGGCCGACGGCCCGCCCGGCGCCAGCGACCCGGCGTTGCGCGCCGCGGCTACCTCGACCTTCACCGCCGGCGCTTCGGAGCTGGCCGGCTGCCGCGTGGCGGGATCGGTCCAGTCCGCCGTGACCGCGGGCAGCGTATAGGTGCCGGGCCGCTCGAACACATAGGTCAGCGTATCGATGCGCGTGCCGCCCGCGCCCGGCGCCGCTTGTGCCTGGTCGGACAGCCGCGCATCCCCGCGGAACATGCGCACGCCGCGCGGCGACCCGGCATGCGGCGGCACGATCATCATCGCCTGGGTCTGCGGCGCAAAGGTGGTGACGGTGCGCACCAGCGCATCGCCCGCATGCAGCCGCACCACGCCGTGGTCGGGGTCATGGTCCAGCGTCTGCGTCACGCTGAGCCGCGCCACCGGCAACAAGCGCCGGCCGGCTGTGGCAGCCGCCGCAGCGGTGCTGCTGCCGCCCGTGCCGGCCCGGATCGTGATGACCGGCAAGGTGACGCTGCCCTCGCGCGGCGCGCCGTCGTCGCCGGCGTAGGTCACGCGGATGGTCGCGGCCGGCAGCCGGAACTCGCCGTCCTGCTCGGCGGTGAAGGCGTAGGTCTTGCGAATGCCCGCATAGGCGACGCCATCGATGGTCTCGGTGGAATTCACGGCGCGCGCATCGGGCAAGGTGACCACCGCGCCCGGCACCGCAAGCGGCGGGAACTCCGGCGCCGACAGGAAATAGTTGGGCGCGAGGATGGTGACGTCGATGCCGACCTGCTGGCCCACCAGCACCGGCTGGTGCGCGCCAACGTCGACACGGACGATGGGCCCGGCGGCCGCCCGCGCCGGCCAGGGCCAGAGGCAAGCCGCCAGCAGCACCAGCGGCACGGCGCGCCGCAGCCACGCGCGAGCTGGCATGGCGTGGCGCCTCATCGCGCGCCCTGCGCCGGCGCCGCCTGCCCGTGCTGCAGCGCGAACTTGCGCTGCAGCAGGTCGGTCGGCGTGGTCTGGATCGCGCGCATCCACATCTCGGCATCCTGCGTCAGCACCACCTGCAGCGACTTGCCGCCCGGTGCCGACGGCTTCGCGGCGTCGTACTTGACCTGGTCCGGCGGCAGGTCGGGCGGCTCTTCGCCGTCGTCGGGATCCGGCTTTTCCTTCGGCAACTGCTGCGCCAGCAGCTTTTCCATCAGCGCCAGGTTGGCGGCTGCCTCTGGCCACTGCGGCTGTCGCTTCAGCGCCTGACGGTAGCGCGCGGCGGCCTGCCGGTACTGGCCCTGCCGCGCCAGCGTATTGCCCTGGTTGTAGTCCGCCTGCGCGGAATCGACCCGCGCGAAGCTCTGCACCGCCTGCGCGTACTGGCCGGCGCGATACTGGGCGATGCCACGCCACATCGGGTCGTCGAACAGCGTCGCGGCGCGGGCAAAGTCGCCTTGCTCGAAGGCGCGCCGGCCTTGCTGGTCATGCGTCAGCCACAGGTCGACGAAGCGCCATGGGCGTACCGCACTGGCTTGCGTGGCTGGCGCGGATGACTGCGCGCGCGCCTCGGGCGGTGCGGCAAGCGCCAGCGCCAGCAGCAGGCCCGCGCTCCAGCGCACGGTCCAGCCCTTGCGGAACCACAGCATCGCCAGCAGCGCGAGCGGCGGCACCAGCCACCAGCCTTCATCCTTCCAGCGGGTGCGGTCGCCGGCCTGCATTTGTTCGAGATGGGACTGCACGTGGCGCTGCACCCAGGCCACGTCGTCGTCGCTGTCCGGCGTGAAGGTCGCCACCGCCACGTCGCTGTCATCGCCGAAGCGCTCCAGCGCTTTCACATCGAGCCGCGCAAACACGCGCGCGCCGTCCTGCTCGACAAAGCCGCCCGCGGCATTGCGCAGCGGCCCGCCCTGCTCGGTGCCCAGCGCCAGCACCACCGGCTGGCTGCGGCCGCTGTCGGCCTGGGCGCGGAACGCGGCCGCGGCGGCGGGGTCGACGCCGTCGGTCAGGAACAGGATGGTGCCCGGCACGGGTTCGCGCTTCAGGTCGGCGTCGATCACGCGCAGCGCCTGCGCCATGTCGCGCCCGGGCACCGGCATGATGCGGGTCTGCAGCGCATCGGCGAAGGTCTGCAGCAGGCTGGCGTCGTCGGTCAGCGGCAACACCAGGTGGGTCGAGCCGGCATAGGCATAGATGGCGGTGCGGCCGCCGTCGCGGCGTGCCAGCAGCGCCTTGATCTTGAGCTTGGCGCGCTCCAGCCGCGTGGGCGTGACGTCGACCGCGTCCATGCTCGGCGACAGGTCCACGGCGATCGCCAGCGGCGCCTTGTCGTCGAGGAACGGCGGGCGTTCCTGGCGCCAGCTCGGGCCCGCCAGCGCCACCGTGCCCAGCGCCAGCAGCAGCGCGGTCAGGTGCACCGGGCGCAGCACCAGGCGGCGGCGTTCGCCGAGCATCAGCGCGTCGAGCAGGTGCGGCGCGATGGTATCGCGCCAGCGCCGCCGCACGTCGCCGCGGCGCCGCACCGCCCACACCAGCAGCGCCGCAGGCAGCAGCCCCAGCAGCCACCACGGGCGCAGGAAATGGAAGTGGGCAAGCGGGTCGAGCCAGGCCGGCATCAGCGCCCGCTCCCGGCGGCATCCGCCATCGCGCCCGGCTGGTCCACCGCTTCCGTCGCTTCCGCCACGTCGGCACGGGGTGGCCGGGGCCGCGCGACCCACGCCGAATAGCCGAACATCAGCAGCTGGTACGCCAGCACCAGCGCCAGCGCCGCGCCCAGCGGCCACATGAACAGCTCGCGCCGCGGCCGCCACGACAGCGTCTTCTGGTCATGCGGCGTGATCCGGTCGAGGGTCGCGTAGATGCTCTCCAGGCCGGCCTGGTCGGCGCCGAAGAAATAGCGCCCGCCGGTCTGCGCCGCCAGCCGCTGCAGCACGTCGAGGTCGACCTTCTGCTCGCCCGCGGCGTTGGGGTCGCCGATGCCGATGGTATGCACCACCACCTTGCGTTCGCGCGCGATGCCGCCGGCGCGCTCGGGCGGCATCCGGCTGGCGGTGTCGTTGCCGTCGGTCAGCACGATCATCACCCGCTCCGGCGCTTCGCTGTGCCCGAACAGCTTGATGCCGAGGCCGATGGCATCGCCCAGCGCCGTGCTCGGTCCGGCCATGCCGGGCAGCAGGTCGGCCAGCAGCGCCTGCACCAGCTGGTGGTCCAGCGTAAACGGTGCCAGCGGGTATGGCGCATCGCCGAACACCACCAGGCCGATGCGGTCGCCCGGGCGCCGCGCCACAAAGTTACTGACCACCTGCCGCACCGCCTGCACGCGCGGGATCAGCGCGCCGGACGGAGCGCGGAAGTCGCGCGTGTCCATCGACTGCGACAGGTCCAGCGCCAGCAGCAGGTCGCGCGCCGGCTGCACCTTCTGCACCGGCGCCTCGAGGTACTGCGGCCGCGCCAGCGCCGTTACCACCAGCACCCACGCCAGCGGCGCCAGCACCCATTGCAGCCGGTTGCGGCGCGGCACCACGGCGCCAGCGGCCGGCGTCAGGCCGGCGGCACTGGCGACCTCGCCAAAGAACGGCAGCCGCACCGACGGACTTTCCTCGCGGTACGGCGGCAGCCACCACCACAGCAGCAAGGGCAGCGGCAGCAGCGCGAACAGCCACGGATATTCAAACTGGTACATGGTGCTCCGCGATCCAGCGCCGGCATGCCGCGGCCACGGCGCGCACCTGGGTGTCGGGCCATTGCGCCAGCGCGGCGTCGCCGCGGTACTCGGCGTCTTGCACCAGCGCGGCTAGCTGCGGCGCTACATCCTCGGCCCGCCCCGCATGCGCCTGCAGGAACTCGGCCCAGCCGCCGCCAGCCAGGCTGGCTACCTGCGCACGCGGCCACGCCGCCAGCGCGGTGCGCTTGAGCAGCGCCGCCATCGCGCGCAAGGCCGCGGCGCGGTGTGCGGGGTCCGGGTCCTGCGGCAGCGCCGCCAGCTCCGCCAGCGCCTCGCGCCGGTAGCGGTTGGCGCGGTGGCGCCGCCAGCCGCGCCAGCCGGCCCAGGCCAGCGCCAGCAGCAGCACGCCGCCGGCGATCGGCCAGCCGATGGTCTGCGGCATCCACGACGGCGGCGGCGGCACGGCGAGGTCGGCCAGCGTTGCCAGGGTCGCCGGGGCGGCGCTGTGCGTCAGGCTCATCGCGCCGCCCCCGCGCGTTGCCGCACCGGCGCCTGCTGCAGCGGCCGGCCCAGCAGCCGGCGCAACTGCGGCGCGGTCTCCTCGGCGGCGGACAACGGCAGCAGCGGCACGCCCATGGCATGGTGCCAGTCCAGCAGCGCCCGGGCGCGGGCATCGGCAAACTCGGCGATGCCGCGCCGCGTCGCGGCATGGCCGAAGCCCAGCTCGACCTGCAGCTCGCCGTCGCTGACCACCAGTTGCCCCGAGCCCGGCAGCGCGCCGAGGAACGGATCATGGACCAGGATGGTCAGCACATCGTTGTGCGTCGCCAGCGCCAGCATCAGGTCGCGGGTGCGGGTGTCATGACCGTCGAAATCGCTGACGACGATCACCAGGCAGTCATGGCGCGCCATGCGCGCGGTGCGCTCCAGCGCCGCGTTGAGCTGCCCCGCGGCGCGGCGCGCCGGCGCGTCGGCGCGCAGGGCCTGGTTGAAGCGCGCGATGCCGCCCAGCAGCTGCTGCACCGCGTCGCGGCTGCGGCGCGGCGCAAATGCTTCGATGCGGTCGTCGCCCAGCACCACGCCGCCGACGCGGTCGCCTTCGGCGAGCACGCGCCACGCCGCCAGCGCCGCCGCCTCGGCCGCGCTGACCGACTTCATCGCGCGCCGGCTGCCGAAGAACATGTTGATGCGCTGGTCCACCACCAGCAGCACCGGGCGGTCCTTTTCCTCGGTGTAGACGCGCACATGGGGCTTGCCAGTGCGCGCGGTCACGCGCCAGTCCATGCTGCGGATATCGTCGCCGGGCAGGTACAGCCGCAATTCCTCGAAGGTCAGCCCGCGCCCGCGCACGCGCGAGGCATGGCGCCCGGCCAGCACGCTGTGCACCGGCTGGCGCGGCAGGAAATGGAAATCGCGCGCGGCCACCTCGAGCCGGGCCAGCGCCGCGGCATCCACGCTGACACCGGCCAGCGCCTGCGAAGACGGTGCGCGTGCCGCGTCCGGGGCGGCGCGGGCGATGGCGCGGAATGGCAGGCGCATGGGGAAGCCCTCGCGGTGGTTCAGGCCACCGCCACCTGCTGCACCAGGCGCTCGATCACGGCATCGGCGCCGACGCCGGCGGCATGCGCCTCGTACGACAGGATCAGCCGGTGGCGGAACACATCGCCGACCACGGCCTGCACGTCCTCGGGCGTGACGAAGTCGCGCCCGTGCAGCCACGCATGCGCGCGCGCCACCTTGTCGAGCCCGATCGAGCCGCGCGGGCTCACGCCCACCTGGATCCACTTGTCGAGGTCGTCGTCGACGGGCTTGGGCGCGCGCGTGGCGTGCACCAGCGCAACGATGTAGCGCTCGACCGCCTCGCTGACATGGATGCCATGGATGGCTGCGCGCGCGGCGAAGATGGTCTCGGGCGCCAGCCGCACCGGAGCGCTTGCGCCCGCGGCCGCGCCACCCGCCTCTTCCGTGCGCGCCAGCCTGACGATGTCGGCCTCGGCCTGCGCTTCGGGATAGCCCACGCTGACATGCATCAGGAAGCGGTCCATCTGCGCCTCGGGCAGCGGGTAGGTGCCCTCCTGTTCGATCGGGTTCTGCGTCGCCATCACCAGGAACAGCGGCTCGAGCTTGTGGGTGGTGCCGCCGACGGTGACCTGGCGCTCTTCCATCGCCTCCAGCAGCGCCGCCTGGACCTTGGCCGGCGAGCGGTTGACCTCGTCGGCCAGCACCAGGTTGGCGAACACCGGGCCGGCCTGGAAGCGGAACTCGCCCTTGCCGCCTTCGCTGAAGTAGATCTCCGAGCCGGTGATGTCCGCCGGCAGCAGGTCCGGCGTGAACTGGATCCGCGACAGCCGCGCATCGAGGTTGCGCGCCAGCATCTTGATGGCGCGGGTCTTGGCCAGCCCCGGCAGGCCTTCCACCAGCAGGTGGCCGTCCGCCAGCAGGCCCAGCAGCAGGCGCTCGATCATGCGCTGCTGGCCCACGATCGATTCGCCCATGCGCTGCTGCAGGGCCAGGACGTCGTCGCGTGTGCTCATGGGGCGTTCCTTGGAGTGTTCTCTGATGCAGCCGGGGCGCGGCGGGCCTGCCCGCCGACGAACCACGCGTAGTAGGGATTGTCGGGATCGGCGCGCATGGCCTGCGTGACATGGCTGGCCCACGCCTCGCGGT
The DNA here is from genome assembly GCF_023952475.1 of Cupriavidus sp. WGlv3. Taxonomy (GTDB): domain Bacteria; phylum Pseudomonadota; class Gammaproteobacteria; order Burkholderiales; family Burkholderiaceae; genus Cupriavidus; species Cupriavidus phytorum. The sequence goes on along the minus strand of NZ_JALHRX010000015.1, from coordinate 129,324 downwards.
CGCCGCGGTAGGCGTCGAGGCCGGCGCGGTAGAACGTATGCAGGATCTCGCGCTCGTGGCGCAGCTCGCGCCAGAAGGCATCGTCGGCGCCCGCCAGCGGCGGTTCGCTCTGCAGCGACAGCAGCCTCGACAACGATTCCGGGAAGGCATCGGGGCGGACCCAGCCGGCATATTCGATGCGCGGGCGGTCGTCGGTCACCGGCGGGGCGTCGGCCGCATACCAGTCGAGCCCGGCGCGGTCGGTGACCCAGGTGGCCAGCAGCGCCGCCGCCGAGCGCACGCCGACCGCCTGCAGCGCGGCGGCGACCTCGGGCTGCGCAAAGCGCGCGCGGACCTGCGCCACCTCCAGCGCCAGCGGCGACATCGAACCGACCAGCAGCATCTCGTGCAGCTCGGTGGTCCACAGCGAGGCGTGCGGGAACACGTCGAGGAAGCTGCGCACCAGCATGCGCGTATCGGCGTCGTTCTGCGTCGGCAGCGGCAGCCACTGCGCCACCAGGCCGCCGGGCTGCAGCCGCGTTGCCGCGAGCCGGTAGAAGTCGGTCGAATACAGGTTGGCCACGCCGGCGGCCGATGGCGGCGGCGGCTCCAGCGTGACCAGGTCGTACTGCTGCGGGCTCTGCAGCAGTTCGCGCCGGCCGTCGCGCAGGCGGATCTCCACGCGCGGGTCGGTGGCGACGCCGAAATTCCCCTTGAAGCTGGGCACCGCGCGCGCGACCGGCGGCAGCAGCTCCGCCACCACGCGCCGCTCCAGCCCCGGCCACGCCAGCGTCGCGCCCGCCGTGATGCCGGTGCCGAGCCCGATCACCAGCGCCGACTTCGGCGCACCGTTATGCACGATCAACGGCAGCAGCGCCTGCAGCCGCATATAGCGCTGCGAGGTCATGGCATCGCCGGAATTGGACACGCCCTGGATGTAGAGGCGCCGGAAGCGGTTGGTGGCGGAGCTTTGCTCGACCACCGCCACGGTGGCGCCGCGCCCTTCCTCGTAGAACACCAGTTCGCCGCCGCGCGCCCGCGCCAGCAGCGTGGCGAGGCGGTCGGGCGGCGCCAGCGCGGCGGCGATCACCGCGAGCACGCCCAACATCGGCACCGCCCAGCGCGCCGCGGGCCGCACGCCGCTGCCCAGCGCCACCGCCACCACCCCGACCACCGCCGCCGCGACCGCCAGCAGCGCCAGCGTACGTACCAGTCCCAGGTACGGCACCAGCACGAAGCCGGCCAGCGCGGTGCCGGCGATGCCGCCAAGCGTGTTGAGCGCGATCACGCGGCCCACGCCCGCGCCGATGCGCCGGCTGTCGACACTGACGCGCAGCACGAACGGGAACGCCGCGCCCAGCAGCAGCGTCGGCACGAACACCACCGTCAGCGCCGCCAGCGCAAAGCGCGCGCAGGCCGCCAGCAGCGGGCTCGCGGTCAGGCCCTGCACCCACGCCGACAGGCTGCCCTGTGCGCGCAGCAGCCATTCGCCCAGCAGCACGAATTCCAGCAAAGCCACCAGCCCGGCCGCCGCCACCAGCAGCCCGAAGACGCCCCACGGGTCGCGCGCGCGGTCGGCATGGCGCGCCGCCAGCGCGCTGCCGATGGCCAGTCCCGCCAGGTAGGTGGCCAGCACCACGGTGAAGGCAAAGGTGCGCGTGCTGAGGAACTGCACGATGGCCTGCGACCAGACCACCTCGTAGCCGAGCGCGATGCCGCCGGCGGCGGCATACAGCAGCAGCGCGAGCCGGCCGTTGGCGACCTCGCCGGCGGCGGCGGCATCTTGCGCTGCGTGGGCGCCGGCGGGAGCGGACGGGCGCGTTGCCCGCCGCGCCAGCAGCCACGCTGCCAGCGCCGCGACGCCGTTGAGCGTGCCCGCGGCGATCGCGCTGCCGAGGATGCCGAGCGCGGGCACCAGCACAAAGCCCGCCAGCAGCGTGCCGGCGATCGCGCCGGCAGTGTTGGCAGCATAGAGCCGCCCGCCGTGGGTGCCGACGCGGCCCGGGGCCGACCCAAGCACGCGCATCAGCACCGGCAGCGTGCCGCCCATCGCGGCCGCCGGCAGGATCACCAGCACGAACGGCAACGCCCACGCCAGCAGGCCCACCCGGCTTTCCAGCCAGGCAAACGGCGCGGCGGCCTGCGCCAGGGCCAGCGTCGCGCCGACCCCCAGCACCAGCACCGCGAGTTCCAGCCAGGCATACAGCCGCAGCGGATGGCCATGGCGGTCGGCGATGCGGCCGAAGACCCAGCCGCCCAGTGCCAGGCCGCCAAAGAATGCGCTCACGGCGGTGGTGACGGCGTGTACCTCGACACCCACCACCAGCGCGAGCTGCCTGATCCAAAGCACCTGGAACACCAGCCCCGCGGTGCCCGAGGCAAAAAGCAGCAGGGCAGGCACCAGCGCGGCGTCATGCCACGCCAGCTTGTCCTGCCCCGCCTGCGCGGCGGCCCGGGCGCCCTGCCCGCTGGTGGCCGTCGCATGCCGCACCTTATCCTTGCCGGAGCCTGCGCCGGCGCGCGCTTCTACCATGGTGCGATCCCTGTGGAATGGGCCAGCCGGCCTTTGCAGTGGAAGCCGGCTGGCCGGTCACGCCGGAGGCTACTTGCCGCCGGCCGCGCCCCTGTCGATCGACGACATCACCGCCTCGGTCATCTGGTCGATGGTGAAACTCGCCGGCCGCTGGCTGGGCGGGTAGTCCTTGAACGTCTGCAGGAACGGCGCCACCCGCGAGGACGCATAACCGATCATGTAGGCGTTCTTCGCGGTCCAGTCGTAGTACTGGTCCGAAACCGTATCGGCCCGCTCATAGGGGTCCATGCGCAGGTTGAATGCCTTGGGCACCCGCAGGCAGGTGAACGGATTGGCCCAGACCTGGAAGCCACCCGGCTGGCGCTGTTCGCAGAACACGAACTTCCAGTCGTTGTGGCGCATCGCCACCAGCTGGCCGTCATCGTTGAAATAGAAGAAGTCCTGGCGCGGCCCGGTGTTGGTCTGCCCGGTCAGGTATGGCAGGAAGTTGTAGCCGTCCAGATGCACCTTGAACGATTTGCCGCCGATGCTGGTGCCCTTGAGCAGCCGGTCCTTGATATCGGCATCGCCGGCCGCGGCCAGCAGCGTCGGGAACCAGTCGAGCCCGGAAATCATCGTGGTGGACACCGTGTTGGGCTTGACCCGGCCCGGCCAGCGGATGATCGCCGGCACCCGGAACGCGCCTTCCCAGTTGGTGTCCTTCTCGCTGCGGAACGGCGTGGTCGCGGCATCGGGCCAGCTGAACTGGTTGGGGCCGTTGTCGGTACTGTAGATCACGATGGTGTTGTCGGCGATCTTCAGGTCGTCGAGCGCCTTGAGCAGCTTGCCGACGTGGCCGTCGTGCTCGATCATGCCGTCGGCGTACTCGTTGCCCGGCATGCCGCTCTGCCCCCGCATCGACTCGCGCACGTGGGTGAACACGTGCATGCGGGTGGTGTTCATCCACACGAAGAAGGGCTTGTCGGCCTTCACCTGCTTGTCGATGAAGCCGATCGCCGCCGTGGTGGTCTCGTCGTCGATGGTCTCCATGCGCTTGCGGTTCAGCGGGCCGGTGTCCTGGACCTTGCCGTCGGCAAAGGAGTGGATCACGCCGCGCGGCGCGTTGGCCTTGACCCAGGCCTCGTCGTTCTTCGGATAGTACGGGCGCTCCGGCTCCTCCTCCGCGTTCAGGTGATAGAGGTTGCCGAAGAACTCGTCGAAGCCGTGCGCGGTGGGCAGGTACTCGTTGCGGTCGCCCAGGTGGTTCTTGCCGAACTGGCCGGTGGCATAGCCCAGCGGCTTGAGCGCCTGGGCAATGGTCACGTTCTGCGCCTGCAGGCCCACCGGCGCGCCCGGGATGCCGACCTTCAGCAGGCCCGTGCGCAGCCCGACTTCACCGGTGATGAAGGTGGAGCGGCCGGCGGTGCAGCTGTTCTCGCCGTAGTAGTCGGTGAACAGCATGCCCTCCTGGGCAATGCGGTCGATGTTCGGGGTGCGGTAACCTACCACGCCATGGCTGTAGGCGCTGATGTTGGTCTGGCCGATGTCATCGCCAAAGATCACCAGGATGTTCGGCTTCTTGCCGGAGGCGGCCGGTGCCGCCAGCGCGGGCGCGGAGGCCGCGGCAACCGGCGCGCTGGTCGCCACTGGCGGATTCTCGCGGGCCGGTACCGGTGCGGCCGCGCTCGGTGCCGGCGTCGCGGCGGGCGCCTGCGCCGCCGGCTGCTGCGCCTTTGGCGCGGTTTCCTTCTTGTCGCAGCCTGTCACCGCGACCACCACGGCGGCCACGGCCAGCAGCGCCAGCCTGGACCTCCGCCCTCTGACTATGCGTTCTTCAACTCTGTGCATGTCCCGCCTCCGTTCATTGACCCGTTACGGTCGGTTTGCCGCTGGTTTGCCGCTGATACGTGTGGTCATGGCTTGCCGGCCGGATAGACCTGCTGCCAGTCCCGCTTCATGCTGACCACCGTCCAGCCCTTGACGCGGGCCGCGTCAAGGGCCTTGTCGAGCTTGCCCACCCTGGACTGGCGGTCATAGGCGAACTCGCGCTCGGCATCGTCGTGATGCACCAGTACTCCCAGGCGCGGGCCTTCGCCGCCCGTGGTGTACTCCAGCATCTGCAGGTCGCCGTCGGAGTTGCCCACGGCGAGGATGGGCCGGCGGCCGATATGGCGGTAGATGCCGACCGGCTTGCCCGGCCCGTCATCGATGAAATCCAGCTTGGGGTCGCGCACCAGCACCGGCTTGCCGTCGCGCACCTGGTAGCGCACCGCCTGCGAAGAGCCGATCACCTGTTCGGGCGGGATGCCGTAGATGGCCTGGCTCCACGGCCGCATGAAGTCGATGGTGCCGCCCGAGACAATGTAGGTCTTGAAGCCATTGGCGCGCAGGTAGGACAGCAGTTCCAGCTGCGGCTGGTACACCAGTTCGGTGTAAGGCCGGTTGAATTTGGGATGCCGGGACTTTGCCAGCCAGTCGCGGATGGTGCGGTCGTACTCGTCGACGGTCATGCCGCTGTTGGCCCTGGCGATCAGCGTGGCCAGCTGCTTTTCGTTGCGCATCAGGCCCTGCATATCGTTGGCCATCAGCGCCTTGAAGGCCGGGTTGTTGCGCCACTCCGGGTGCTGCGGCGCCGCGGCGCGGATCTGGTCGAGCAGGAAGAAGAACTGGAAGTACAGCGGCTGCTCGCTCCACAGCGTGCCGTCGTTGTCGAACACGGCCACGCGCTCCTCTGGCGGCACGAAGCCTGGCGAGCCCGGTCGCGTCACGTCGGCGACGAACTTCAGCAACGCCTGCCGCGCCGCGCCGTCGCGCCACGACGGCAGCGCCGACTGTGCGGTCTGCACCGGCTGCGCGGCCGCATCCTGCGCCGTCGGCGCGGTCGCGGAGGTCGAGCAGCCGGCCAGCGCCAGGCCGGCCAGCGCCAGCGCGGCGATGGCCTTGCGCGTGTGGCTGGCAAGGATTGCGGAAGTCGCTGCCATGGTCATATTGCTCGCTCCTGACGCGGATTGTGCTTCTGGAAAGAATCGTGGTCCGCGCGCGTCGTCAGCGCGCTGCGGGCCCGACATGGCCGGTCATGGCCACCGTTGGCCGGCGTTGCATTTCCGCCCAGCGGCCTTCGTCCATCACCAGGCGGAAGCCGAGGTGCGACATGCTGTTGAAGGGATCGGTGCCGCGCCGTGCGCTGGGGCGGTAGCTCAGGCAGAAATCCTCGTTGCACAGGAACGAGCCGCCGCGCGTGACGCGCTTGGGCGCGTTGACCGGCACCCCCGGTTCGGAAGGGTCCCACGACGCCAGCGGGCCCGCCGGGTTTTCGATCGGCTGCGCCCTGCCGGCTTCGCGCCGGAACTGGTCGGCGCGGTACCAGTCCGCGACCCACTGCCAGGCATTGCCGGTCATGTCGGCAAGGCCGTAGCCGTTGGGCGGAAAGGTGCCGACGGGGCTGGTGCCCAGCGCGCCGCCGGCCTTGGGGCTGACCACGGGGAACGGCTGGTTCTGCTGCCCCTGCCAGACATTGGCCATCTGCCTGCCGTCGGGGGCAAACTGCTCGCCCCAGGCATAGGTCGCCTGCTCGAGCCCGCCGCGCGCCGCGAACTCCCATTCCGCCTCGGTCGGCAGCCGCTTCCCGGCCCACCTGGCATACGCCTGTGCGTCTTCGTATGAAACCTGCACCACCGGGTGGTTGTCCTTGCCCTCGATCGAGCTGCCGGGACCGGTCGGATGGCGCCAGTCGGCGCCGGGCACATAGCGCCACCAGCGCGAATAGTCCTGCAGCGGCACCGGCCTCGGCGTGCCGACGAAGACCATGCCGCCCGCGACCATGGCGCTGTCGGGCGGGCGCGGCGTGCCGGGCGGCAGCTGCACGCGCAGGGTTTCCCAGTCCGGCGCGCGCTCGGCGGTGGTGACATAACCGGTGGCTTCGACGAACTTGCGGAATTGCGCGTTGGTGACGTGGTGCTGGTCCATCCAGAACCCATGCACGCGCACCTTGTGCGCCGGCTTTTCATTGGGCTGCGCCATCTTGCTGTCGCTGCCCATCAGGAAGTCGCCTCCCGGCACGCGCACCATGCCGGCGGGACCCGTCTTGCCATCGCCGACGACAATTGCCGGCGCGGCCGGGATCCGTCCCTTCAGATACCAGTAGCTGCCGCCAAGGCCGGCCGCGAGCCCGACGCCGAGCAGGCCCGCCAGCAGCCACGCCCGCCTGCCGCCGCTCCGTGCGGCCGCCAGGGCCGCGGGGCCTGCACCGGGATTGCCGCTATCACGTGGTCCGCTCATTCCTATTGTCTCTGTATGCAAAACACTGCGCCGATCAGCGAAAACAATGATCTCAGATGGGTTCGGCAATCAGAAGTCAGCTTTTTATGATTTCAGGCAGCAGTGAATTAAGTTTTTTTCTCATTCCGCTGTCGCCTCAGCGCCAGGCGCTGCCGACCTGGATATAGAACGCGTTCTGGCCCTTGCTGTGCGCCACATCGAGGCCGATCGACACCCCCAGCTTGCGCGCGATCATGTAGCGAAAGCCCGCGCCGACGCTGTAGATGGTCGAAGCATCGGAAAAATCGTGCCAGCGCCCATAGGCCTTGCCGACGCCGGTAAAGCCCAGCAGCGACCAGCGCGGGGTCACGTCCCAGCGCAATTCCATTTCCGCCGCCAGCGCATTGCGGTCCTGGTAGCGCCCCTTCTGCACGCCGCGCAGGTCGACGTACGGCTGCGCATAGAACGGCACGTCGCCGCTGGAAAAGCGCGTATCGGCACGCAGGCCGAGGATCACGGTGCGCGCCAGCGGCAGCCAGGTAAAGCCGCGCGCGTTATACATGTTGAACGACTGGGTACTGCCGAAGCCGCCGCGCGCGAACTGCGCCTCGAGTTCGGCATAGCTGCCGTGGCTGGGGTAGAAGATGTTGTCGCGCGAGTCGTAGTCGATCACCAGGCCGGCCTTGCCGATGCGCTGGGTCCGGTCGAAGCTGCCCAGCTCGCCGGCATCGCCAAACTTGAAGGTCGCGGTCGAATCGAAATACACATAGCGCGGGCCCACGTACCAGCGGGTGTCGGCGATGCGCACCAGCAGCTGCTGCACCAGGAACACCCCGCGCAGCTCATAGGCACGCGGCTGGTCGCGCAAGCCGTAGTAGTCGAGGTTGGCATCGACCTTGGCCAGCGCGCCGAGATAGCGGTAACGGTCGCCGTCCCAGGTGTGGAAATGCGCGACGCCGGCGCCCCAGGTGCCATTCTCGGTATACGCGCCGCCGATGCCGGTGATGTTGGGCGGCGCCGGGCCCTTGCCGCTGGCCCTGGCGCTGGCGGCCGCGTCGGCCATCGATTGCGAGAAGAACATCAGCCCGAGGCCCGCACCATAGCCGACCGCGGGCTCGGTGATGATGGTGGGCACGGGCAGCGCGCCGCTGTGGTTGAGCAGGAAGTCGCTCATGTCCAGCGCGCCATCTTCCGGGTCGAAGAACGACAGCGGCTTCTTTGCGCCAGCCGCGTCGGCCTGCGCCCATGCGCCGCCGCACCAGCACAAGGCCAGTGCGAACATCAGCGCGGCAAGGCGTCTTGTCATGGCGGGACGAATCATCAGCAAGCATCATCGCCGGGCGGCTTCGGCCTTGTGAAGTAAATATTTGCGATGCCGTAATGAAAATTTTTGCGTGCTTTTTTTGCGTGTTTTCGCGCCAACAGGGACGCGGGGGTTTGCTGCTAGTATGCAATGTCAAAAAACCGGCGCGGGCGCCGACCGCATGCCCTGCCCGGTCTGTCCTGCCCGGTCTGTCCTGCCTGTTGATGCCCATGCCAAAGACCCTCGCGCAACGGCTTGCCTTGACTGCCTCGCTGCTGCTGGCCTGCGCTGGCGCCCACGCCACCGAAGGCGCGCTCGGGCGTCCCGTGACCGGCACCAGCGTGCTCCCCAATGCGGGGGTGGTGTCGCCCGAACCGGCGCTGATCGTCAACATCGGCGAGATCTATCTCGACGGCTCGATCGGCGGCAGCCGCACCGTGCCGATCGCGGGCAAGGCTTCGGCGGGGATCGATGGCAAGATCGCCTTCACCCTGGCCACGGTGATGAAAGTGTGGGACACCGACACCGGCGCCTGGAACTTTGCCTCCAGCTTTACGCTGCCCTATGTGTGGACCAAGGTCACGGCCAACCTTGCCGTCGGCGGCCGCGGCATGAGCACGCAGGACACCGCCTCGAACCTGTTCGACATCTCGTTCGCACCGGTCATCGCCGGCTATCATTTTTCCAAGACCGAACATGTGGCGCTGAGCCTGAACGTGTGGGCACCGACCGGCAAGTACGACCCCAATGCGCTAGCCAATCCCAGCCTCAACAACTGGACCTTCATTCCGCAGGTGGCCTACACCAGGCTGTTCCCCGAACACGGGCTCGAGTTCGACGCCGTCGCCGGCATCCAGTTCTATACCCGCAACCACGCCACCGATTACCAGAACGCGCCGCTGTTCACGCTCGACACGATGCTGCTCAAGCGCTTTGCCAACGGCGCCGGCGTGGGCCTGATCGCCGGCACCACGCAGCAGCTGGGCGACGACAGCGGCCCGCTGGCAGACCGCCTGAACGGCTTCCGCGGCCACGACTGGGCGGTGGGGCCGATCGTCACCTACGACACCAAGATCGGCGCCAAAAGCCTGCTGTCGCTGGGCCTGCGCTGGGTGCCGTCGGTGGCGAGCAAGAACCGGCTGAAGAGCACCAACACCTTCATGGGCACGGCGACGCTGGTGTTCTGAAGGCATCACGCGCCAACTTGAGATACCCACGCGCCAGCGTCCGCGTTGATCAAGCGCAAGCTCCAATCCCTTTCCTGCCTGCAAACTGGCGCCCATGACGACGTTGCCCTCTTCTTCCCCCGCTTCCGGCGCTCCCTCCGACGCCAGCCAGCCCATCTCCGCAGCCCCCGCCTTGCCGCCGCGCCGCCGCGCGCTGGTGCCGCGCGGCCGCTTCGCCTTTGTCACCGGCATCCTCAGCTGGACCCTGCTGATCGCCAGCACGCTGTTCTGGTGCGCGCTGCTGTTTCCGCTGGCGCTGCTGAAGCTGGCGCTGCCGTTCGCCGCGGCCCGGCGCCGCATCGACCCGCTGCTCAACGGCATCGCCACCGCCTGGATCTCGGGCAACACCGGCTGGTTCGCGTGGATCCAGCGCGAGCCCTGGGACATCCGCGGCAACGAGGGGCTGCGCTATGCCGACTGGTACCTGGTCAACTGCAACCACCAATCGTGGGCCGATATCTTCGTGCTGCAGCGGGCGCTGAACCGGCGCATCCCGCTGCTGAAGTTCTTCCTGAAGCAGCAGCTGATCTATGTGCCGGTGATCGGCCTGGCCTGGTGGGCGCTGGACTTCCCGTTCATGAAGCGCCACGGCAAGGCCGAGCTGCGCCGCAACCCGGCCTTGCGGCGCCAGGACCAGGAGACCGCGCGGCGCGCCTGCGCCAAGTTTTCGCTGGTGCCGACCAGCGTGATGGTGTTTGCCGAAGGCACGCGCTTTACCGCGGCCAAGCACGCCGCGCAGGATTCCCCCTACCGCCACCTGCTCAAGCCCAAGGCCGGCGGCCTGGCGGTGGCGCTGAACGCGATGGGCGACAAGTTCCGCTCGCTGATCGATGTCACCATCGTCTACCCCGAAGGCGCGCCGGGCTTCTGGGACCTGGCGTGCGGGCGCGCGGGTCCGGTGCTGGTGCGGATGCGGCAGCTGCCGGTGCCGCCGTCCTTCTGCGACGCCGACTACGGCGGCGACAAGGCCTTCCGCACCGAATTCCACCACTGGCTGGCACGCCAGTGGCAGGCCAAGGATGCGGAGATCGACGCGCTGACGCCGCCGCGCCAGGGCTGATCGGCCGCTAGCCGGGCAGCCGCTCGACGGCGCGCTTGCCCTGCGCCACCGCCGCCGTCAGCGACGGACTGCCGGCGTTGTCGCTGTTGGCGATGCTGATGTTGCCGACGCCGGCCAGCCCGGGCCACGCCGCGTCGGGCGCCACGTTCTCGCCGGCCAGGCTGTCGGGCATGTAGCTGTAGCCATGCGCCCAGCGGTTGACGGTGATGCCGCGGATCACGTCCTTCGAGGCAAAGCCCTGGTGTCCGAGCATGCGGTCGAGCTGGGCGCGGATGTCGCGCTCCATCGCGTCGAACGGCGTGCCCAGCAGCAAGGCGCGGCCGGCGCGGAAGCGGTCGCGCGCCGGCATGCCGCTGTCGGGCACGGTCGGCACATAGAGCATGTGCAGCACCGCCGGGTCGGACGGCTCCCGGCCCGCGGGCGGCTCCAGCCAGAGATCGGTGTAGGGCAGCGCCGGCGCATGGATGCGACGCGTGCGCAGCGCCGCGAACGCCTGCCAGTGGTCCAGCGCCACCTTGGTATAGACCAGCGGCGCCTTGGCCTCGTTGTGCAGGGTGGCCTTCTGCTGCGCCGGCAGCGACGGCAACAGGTACGGGATCATCATGTTGTAGCCGGCCAGCACCACGTGGCGCGCCTCGACCCGATGCAGGTTGCCGCTGAAGCCATAGGTGACGCGCGTGATCGGGCCATCGGGCTCGACCGCGATCGCGGTGCTGTTCAGGCGCAGGCGCACCGGGTCGCCTTCGCGGTCCAGGCGGCTGTAGTCGAACGCGGCCGCTACCACCTGCGCCGGCGCGCCCACGCGCGCCACGCCGGGGATCAGGCTCTGCACCAGCAGCCGCGCCAGCGAGGCATTGCCATCCGCAAACCACAGCCGCGAAGCGGGCGACTTGCCCAGCCGCGCATTGCCCGCCGGCGCCGGCATGTTGGCGCCTGCCGGCAGGCCGATGGCGATGGCGTCGGCCACCGAAATGCCGTCGGCATCGAGCGCGTAGGCATCGAGGCTGCGGCTGCGCAGGAAGCGTTGCCCGGCCAGGCCGATGCCGGCCTGGTCGCGCAGGAAGGCGGCATAGCGCATGGTGCGCAGCGCCGCGCTGCGTTCGGCGCCGGACAGCGCCGGCAGGTAGTCGGTGGTGCCGGCGGCCAGCCGCGCCAGCGCGGCGCGGTCCGCAGCGGGCAAGGGCGCGCTGTCCAGAAAGCGCGACAGCGCCGCCGGATCGGGGCCCCCCGCGGGGCCGCCCGCGCGCGCGCCGCTGCGCGCGTCGATCGCTTCGCCGAAGGGATCGCCCGCCACCCACTGGTCGCGCCCGAAGTGCTCGGCGTCGAAGAACACCGCGCGGCCCATGCCGAGCGCGGCATACGGGTCCGCGGCCACGGCGGCGGGCGGCTGCGCGGCATCGAGCCCGAGCCCGGCCAGCAGCTCGCGCACCGCGGCGTCGCCGGCCGCGCTTGCCGGCATCTCGGCGCTGCCACCATAGGTCACCAGCCGCTTGCCGCGCACCGTGAACTCGTTGCGCTTGGCGTGGCCGCCGAAATCGTCGTGGTTGTCGAGGATCAGGATGCGGCGGTTGGCGCCGAAGCGGCGCCGGTAGAACCACGCCGCCGCCAGGCCGCTGAGACCGCCGCCCACCACCACCAGGTCAAAGGCCTCGCGCGCCAGCACCGCGGGATACTTCGCGCCTTCGCGCGCCAGGCTGTGGGCCAGCGTGTAGGTGCCGGCATGGTTGCCGCGCAGCCCGGTCAGCGCCGGCGGATAGGCGGCGGACGGCGTGGCAGCGGACGGCTGCGCGTGCAGCAGCTGCGCCGGCGCCAGCCCCGCGGCAATGGCCAGCGCGGTGCCGTTGAGGAAGTCTCTTCGGGTGATCGTCATCGGCGACTCATGGTTGGGCGTCGGCCTGGCGCTGCGTGGCCAGGGCCCGGCGCCGCGCGGCCACGTCGGCCTCCGCCACCGGCGCGGCGCGGTTGCCCCAGCTGCCGCGGATAAAGCTCAGCACATTGGCCAGTTCCTGGTCATCCAGGGTCCAGCCATAGCCGGGCATGTGGTAATCCGACGGCGCGGTGGCCACCCGTGCGGTGACGGCGCCGTCGAGCAGCAGGTTGACCAGCGATGCCGGATCCGGATCGGCCACGGTCGGGTTGCCGGCCAGCGGCGGAAAGACGCGGGCGAAGCCCTTGCCGTCGGCACCATGGCACGGCATGCAGAACACCGCGTACTGGCGCGCGCCGGGCAGGTCGAAGCGGCCCTGCCGCAGCTGCCGCGCGGTGGCGGGATCGTGCCGGAACGGCTTGACTTCGCCGCGCGCGCCAGGCAGGGACTTGAGGTAGGCGGCAACCGCGTCGAGGTCGGCCGGACTCATGTACTGGGTCGCGGTGGAAACCACCGTCGACATCGGGCCGAACGAGGTCGCATGCGCATTGCGCCCGGTGCGCAGGAACTCGGCGATGTCCGCGCGCGACCAGGCCCCCAGCCCGGTGACCTGGTCGCCGGTCAGGTTGGTGGCGGACCACCCTTCCACGCTGGCCCCGGCCAGGAAATGCCGGCTGCGCTCATCCAGACCCTTCTCGGCGAACAGCGTGCCGCGCGGCGTATGGCAGGCGCCGCAGTGCGCCACCGCCTGCACCAGGTAGGCGCCGCGGTTCCAGGCGGCAACGCGCGCCGGATCGTTGCGGACCGGGTCGTCATCGAGAAACAGCACATTCCACACCGCCAGCAGGCCGCGCATGCCGAACGGCCAGCGCATCTGCGGCGCGGGATTGCGCTGCGCCACCGGCGCCACCTCGGCGCGCAGGTAGGCGTACAGGGCCGCCACGTCGCCGGCTTGCATGCGCGCATACGACGGATACGGCATGGCCGGATACAGGCGCTTGCCGTCGCGCGCCACGCCGTGGCGCACGGCGCGGTCGAACTCGGCCAGCGTGTAGGCGCCGATGCCGGTGCCGGCATCGGGCGTGATATTGGTCGAATAGAGCGTGCCGACCGCGGTGCGGATCGGCAGCCCGCCGGCAAAGGGCTTGCCGCCGGTGCTGGTATGGCAGGCGGCGCAGTTGGCGATGCGTGCCAGGTAGCGGCCGCGCTCGACCTGCTGCGCGTCGCCGGCGGCCTGCGCCAGGCCCGCGGGCAGCAGCACGGCCAGCGTCAGCCCGGTCAGCTGGCGCAACGCGCGGGAGAAAGCAAGGCCATGCCCGTGGAAAGGGAAGCGCATGGATGCAGTCAGGTCATGCCGCCGACACGGCCCAGTTGGCCGCCAGCACCAGGCAGGCCACCAGTCCGGCGGCGACGGCCACGCCGGTCACGATCAGCGGCACCGGGCGCAGATTGTCCAGGTCGCGCTGGTGCTCGCTGCCCTGGCGCAGGCCGAAGAAGCCCCACAGCACGGTCCGCAACAGCCTCAACGGGTTCATGGCATCTCCTGGCACAACGGCAACGGGTATCGGGACGAGAGCCCGATTATGGTCCGTCGCCGCCAGCCATACCAGCATCAGATAACCGGAAAAATTACGTATCAGTTGGTTGCGCCCGGGCGATAATCCCCTTACCGCCGCCGCCCCAGTGCCCCACCATGAAACGGTACGAAGCCCTAGCCGAAACCCTGGCCGCCGATATCCGCAACGGCAGCCTGCCCCCGGGCACGCGCCTGCCGTCGATCCGCAAGACCGTAGCCCAGTACGGCGTCAGCCCGTCGACCGCGTTCCAGGCGTATTACCGGCTGGAAGAGCGCGGGCTGGTGCGGGCGCGCGAGCGCTCCGGCTACTACGTGGCGGGTCCGGCGCGGCGCGAGCTGCCGCAGCCGCAGGCGCGCCCGTCGCGGCAGGTGTCGACGCAGGTGGACATTTCCAAGCTGGTGTTCGCCGTGCTCGAAGGCGCGCGCGACCGCGAGCTGGTGCAGTTCGGCTCGGCCTTTCCGTCGCCCGAGCTGTTCCCGTGGGAGCGGCTGGGCAAGTCGCTGGCGCGCGCCGGCCGCGCGCTCGACCCGTGGTACTCGGTCAACGACCTGCCGCCGGGCAATGCCGCGCTGCGCCGCCAGATCGCCTTGCGCTACCTCGGCGCGGGCGCGCCGCAGCCGGCCGAGGACCTGGTCGTCACCAACGGCGCGCTCGAGGCGCTGAACCTGTGCCTGATGGCGGTGACGCAGCCGGGCGACGTGGTCGCGATCGAATCGCCCGGCTTCTATGCCTCGCTGCAGGCGCTGGAGCGGCTGCGGCTCAAGGCCGTCGAGATCCCGGTCGACCCCGCCGAAGGCATCGACCTGGGCGCGCTCGACACGGCGCTGTCGCGCCATCCGGTCAAGGCATGCTGGTTCATGACGCAGTTCCAGAATCCGCTCGGCGCCAGCATGTCGGAGGACAAGAAGAAGGCGCTGGTGGCCCTGCTCGCGCGCCACCAGGTGCCGCTGATCGAGGACGACGTCTATGGCGAGCTCTACTTCGGCAACCGCTGCCCGCTGCCGGCCAAGGCCTTCGATACGCACGGGCTGGTAATGCATTGCAGTTCGTTCTCCAAGACCCTGGCACCGGGCTTCCGCATCGGCTGGGTCGCGCCGGGCCGCTTTGGCGAGGCGATCCAGCGGCTCAAGCTGATGACCACGCTGTCGGCCGGCGTGCCGACGCAGGTGGCGCTGGCCGAATACCTGCAGCACGGCGGCTACGACAAGCACCTGCGCAAGCTGCGCCACGTGCTGGAGATGCAGCAGGGCCGCATGATCGACGCGATCGGCCAGCATTTCCCGGAAGAGGTGCGGGTGTCGCGGCCGGAGGGCGGGTATTTCCTGTGGGTGGAATTCGCGGCCGGGTTCGATGCGCTGGCCTTGCACCATGCCGCGCTCGAAGCCGGCATCGGCATCGCGCCGGGGCCGATCTTCTCGGCCCGGCAGGGGTATCGCAACTGCATCCGGCTCAACTACGGCCACCTGTGGAACGACCAGGCCGAGGCCGCGGTGGCGACGCTCGGGCGCCTCATCGCGCAGCAGTCCGGCTAGCGCGCGTCGCGCCGGCGGCGCAGCGCCCACTCCAGCGCCTCGAACCCAGCCTGCACCACCAGCGCCAGCACTGCCGCCGGGATCGCGCCGGCGAGCAGCAGCGTGGTGTCGTTCAACGCCAGCCCGGTGGCGATGCGCTCGCCGAAGCCGCCGGCGCCGACGAATGCCGCGATGGTGGCCGTGCCCACGCTGATGATGGCCGCGGTCTTGACGCCGGCCAGCAGCACCGGCAAGGCCAGCGGCAGCTCCACGTAGCGCAGCACCTGCGCGCCGCGCAGCCCCAGCGCGCGCGCCGCATCGCGCATGCCCTGCGGCACCTGCTCCAGCCCGGTGGCGGTATTGCGCACGATCGGCAGCAGCGCATAGAGAAACAGCGCCACCATCGCCGGCCACACGCCGATGCGGCCCAGCAGCGGGATCAGCATCGCCAGCAAGGCCAGCGACGGCACCGTCTGCAGCACGCTGACCGCGCCCAGCACCGCCTGGCCGGTGCGGCGGCGCCGCGCCGCCAGCATCCCCAGCGGCACGCCCACCAGCGTCGCGGCACCGACCGCGCCCGCCACCAGCCCGACATGGCGCCGCGCCAGCCGTGCGGTGTCGGGACCGAACAGCGCGGTCAGCAGCCGGCTGCGCTGTGCGTCAGCGACATGCGCTGCCTGCGCTCCGCCTCCGTCCAGGAAGGCGCGCGCGATCGCGGCGAACGGCTGGCCATCGAGCTCCGCCGCCGCGTTCATGGCGATCATGTCGTCGGCGCTGACGCGCCCGGCCAGCCGTTGCAGCGCCTGCCACGCCTGCGGGAAGCGCTGCGGCACGTCGAGGCGGTACACCACCACGGCGTCGTAGCGCGGGAAGTAATGCCGGTCGTCCGTCAGCACGCGCAGCCGGTACTTGCGGATCTTGGCGTCGGTGGAATAGATGTCGATGGCGTCGACCTGCCCTGCCGCCAGCGCCTCGTAGGCGACGCCGTGGTCGAGACCGAGCGGGCGTTGCGGCAAGGCATAGCGGCTGGCCAGCCCGGGCCAGCCGTCGGCGCGGCCGAGGAACTCGTGCGACAGCCCGAGCCTGAGCCCGGGCTGCGCCGCCAGATCGCTCAAGCGCTGCAACGACCCCGCGCGGGCGTCGGAGACGGCCAGCGCATAGGTGTTCTCGAAGCCCAGCGGAATCGCCGCGCCCAGCCCCAGCGGCGCCAGCGCGCGCCGGATCTGGTCGAGGCCGGCACCGGGCGGCAGCTTGAGGATTTCGGCGGCCAGCGTGCCGGTGTAGTCGGCGTAGAGATCGATGCTGCCGGCCTTCAGCGCCGCGAACACGATCGCGGTGTTGCCCAGGCCGGGCTGGTGCTGCGCGGTGCCGGGCGGCCCGGCGGCCTGGCTCAGCAGTTCGCCAAGGATGTATGACTCGGTGAAGCGCTTGGAACCGACGCGCAGCGGCTCCGCCGCGCGGGCCGGCAGGCTCGTTGCCAGTGCCGCAGCCAGCACCCAGGCCACGGCGAAGCCGAGCCGGTGCCACCGCCTCCCCCTTGCCTGACTTCCACGAATCCCGGCCAACACGTCCGTCCCGATCTGGCGCCGGTGTGCGCCCGGCATCGCTACATCATAGGCCGCGTATGAACTTATCCCGAAATAGTATTTGCATTACGCATGTTGAAGGCGTGAGAATCCAGTTTAGACATACAACTCGTTTCCGCATCCCGATCCGCCCGAGCGCCATGGAAATCCGGCAACTGGAAGCCTTCGCCGCAGTCGTCACCACCGGTAGCGTCACCGCCGCCGGGCGGCTGCTCGGCCGCTCGCAGCCGGCGATCACGCGGCTGATCCAGGAACTGGAGGCCGAACTCGGTTTCGCCCTGTTCACCCGCAGCGGCCCGCGCGTCAGCCCGACCGAGCAGGGTTTCCTGCTCTACGACGAGGTCGAGCAGACGCTGGCGGGCATGCAGCAGATCCGCACGCGCGCCGCGGCACTGGCGCGCGGCGATGGCCGGCCGCTGCGCATTGCCGCCACCCCGGCGCTGGCCGCGGGCCTGTTGCCGCCAGCGCTGGCGCTGGCGTTCGCGCGCGGGCTGTGCGCGCCGGAGCGCGTGGCGGTGCAGAGCCAGTCGCCGGAGCAGGTAGTGCACGCGGTGCTGACCGGCGCCGCCGACATCGGCCTGAACAGCCTGCCGCTGGAACACCGCGGCGTGACCGTGCACTGGATCGGCCAGTCCGCCTGCGTGGCGGCGCTGCGCGCCGACGATGCGCTCGCGGCGCAGCCCGCCCTCACCTTGCAGGACTGCCGCGGCCGCCGCCTGATCACCATGCACAATCCCTACCGGCTGCGCCGCCGCGTCGACCGCGCGCTGGCCGCAGCCGGCGTGCCGGCGGCCGGCGTGATCGACACCAACACCTCGATCAGCGCCCTGACCCTGGTGCGCGCGGGGCTGGGCATCGCGCTGCTGGAACCGGTGACCGCGCGCGGGCTGCCGCTGGCCGATATCGCGGTGCGGCCCATCGATGCCGATATTCCTTTCTTCTTCGGGGTGATCACGCCGCAGGCACGCCCGGCCAGCACCGCCGTGCAGGGGCTGGTGCAGGCGGTGGCCGACGCCGCTGCCGCGTTGCTGCCCGACCTGCTACGGCGCGAGCCGGCGGAGCACGGCGCGCTGCTGCAATCGCTCTATGGTGATGCCGGCAACGCTGAAGATGCCGTCGCCCTCCCCACCCAAGATTCCGGACTGACAAGCCATGACTGACCCAACCGTTGCGACCGTTCCCCCGCCCCAGGGCCTGGCCGCCCTCGAAGCCCGGCTGCGCCAGGACCTGTCCTGGCTGGAGTTGCCCGCCAAGGCCTGGACCATGCCGCGCAGCGTCGACGGGCAGGAGGTGCTCGACGTCGCCGTGATCGGCGGCGGCATGGCCGGCCTCGCGGCGAGCGCCACGCTGACCCACCTCGGTGTGCGCGTGCGCGCCTTCGACCGCGCCCCGGCGGGCTATGAGGGCCCGTGGGCCACCACCGCGCGCATGGAGACGCTGCGCTCGCCCAAGCAGCTGACCGGCCCCGCGCTGGGCCTGCCGGCACTGACCTTCCGCGCCTGGTTCGAGGCGCAGTTCGGCGAGCCCGCTTGGCAGGCGCTGGACAAGATCCCGCGCCTGCAATGGATGGATTACCTGCGCTGGTACCGCCAGGTGCTGGCGCTGGATATCCGCAACGAACACCAGGTCGAGCGGATCGTGCCGCGCCCCGACGGGCTGGTGGCGCTGTCGATGCAGGCCCCCGCCGGCCCGCGCACGGTGCTGGCGCGCCGCGTGGTGCTGGCCACCGGCCGCGACGGCCTCGGCGGCGCCTACGTGCCGCCGGTGGCCGCCGCGCTGCCGCGCCACCTGTGGGCGCATTCGTCGGATGAGATGGATTACGCTGCGCTGCGCGGCAAGCGCGTGGGCGTGGTCGGGGCCGGCGCCTCGGCCATGGACAGCGCAGCGACCGCGCTGGAGGCCGGTGCCGCCAGTGTCGAGATGCTGATCCGCCGCGCCGACATTCCGCGCATCAACAAGAGCAAGGGCGCCGGCAACCCGGGCCTGACCTTTGGCCACTATGGCCTGCCCGACGCCTGGAAATGGCGCCTGCGCCATTACATCAACAGCCAGCAAGTGCCGCCGCCGCGCGGCAGCACGCTGCGGGTGTCGCGCCATGCCAATGCGTACTTCAACCTGGGCGCCGCGCTGGAAGCGATCGAGGCGCGCGGCGACGTGCTGCAGGTGCGCACCCCGCAAGGCGAGTTCGAACTGGACTTCCTGATCTTCTCCACGGGCTTCCGCATCGCGCTGGAAACGCGCCCGGAGTTCGCCGCCTTCGCCCCGCATATCCGCTACTGGCGCGACCGCCATGCGCCGCCCGCGGGGCAGGAAGACCGTGAACTGTCCGATTCGCCCGACCTCGGCGAAGCCTTCGAATTCCAGGAGAAGACGCCCGGCGCCTGCCCGGGCCTGACCCGCATCCACTGCTTCTGCTATCCGGCGGCGCTGTCGCACGGCACCGTCTCCGGCGACATCCCGGCGATCAGCGACGGTGCGCGCCGGCTTGGGCAGGGCATCGCCGCGCGGCTGTACCAGGAAGATGTCGAGCTGCACTACGCCGCGCTGCAGGCCTATACCGAGCCCGAGGTCTTCGGCGACGAATGGGTGCCGGCGCCGCCGCCGG
Organism: Cupriavidus sp. WGlv3; assembly: GCF_023952475.1. Lineage (GTDB taxonomy): Bacteria > Pseudomonadota > Gammaproteobacteria > Burkholderiales > Burkholderiaceae > Cupriavidus > Cupriavidus phytorum. The sequence goes on along the minus strand of NZ_JALHRX010000015.1, from coordinate 109,841 downwards.
CGCTGCGCACCGCCAAGGCCTGAAATCCACCCCGACCCAACCGACACAAGAGCGTCCGATGACCCAGCCCCCGACTTCCCCGGTCGACCTGATCGACCAGCTCACCGGCCTTGCGCCGGGCAGCGCCACCCATGCCCTGCGGCACCAGCGCGACAAGGTCGTCGCTGCCACCCAGGGCAGCTACGACGCCCTGTTCGATCCCGGCCTGCCCGGCCTGTCGCTGGCGGAACGGCTGCTGGTGGCGCTGTACGCCGCCCGGCTGACGCCATCGCCGGCACTGGCCGAGCACTACCGCGACCGGCTCGAACAGCTCGGCACCGATGCCAGCCAGGTCCGTGCCGCAGCCGACGGCAGGCCCGCGGACATCGCCGAGCCGCGCCTGCGCGCCATGCTGGAATTCACCCGCAAGCTGATCGAGAAACCGGTCGAGGGCGACCAGGCCGCGCTGCTGGCGCTGCCCGCCGCCGGCCTGAGCACCCCGGCGGTGGTCACGCTGGCACAGCTGGTCGCGTTCCTGTCCTACCAGGTGCGGCTGGTGGCCGGACTGGACGCACTGAAAGCCTTGAATGCCTTGAACGAAAACGGAGCCCCGGCATGAGCGAAATCATCAAATCCCACGGCTTCACCAACGAGGTGCTCGACTGGAAGGCATGGCTGGACGTGGTCGATCTCGACCAGGCCACGCCCGAGCAGATCGCCGTGCTCGAAGAGAGCCACCCCAAGGCCAAGGTGCAGGACTACTACCGCTTCCTGGTCCACCAGCCCGAGATCCTGCGCCAGCGCTCGACCGCCTTCAACGCCATCATGTACGCGCCCGGCGGCATGCCGCGCGCCGAACGCGAGCTGTCGACCACGGTGGTGTCGCGCATCAACGGCTGCGTCTACTGCGCCTCGGTCCACGCCCAGCGCTTCGAACAGCTGGCCAAGCGCAACGACGTGATCCGCCAGGTCTTCGACGACCCCCACAGCGCCGGCACCACCGCGCGCGAACGCGCCATCGCTAAGTTCTCGGCGGAGCTGACCGAGCGGCCGGCCGAAGTCACCGCCGCACAGCTCAAGCCGCTGCGCGAGGCCGGCGTGACCGATGCGGAGATGCTGGACCTGATCCACTCGATCGCGATTTTCGCGTGGGCGAACCGGTTGATGCTGAATCTTGGGGAGCCGGTGTTTCCCGAGCAGACCGGCGCATAACTTCAGGCGGCGTGATGCACGGCCAGCCAGACGGTAGGCTGGCCAGCATCGGTCCACGCGACGCGGTGCCGGCAGCGGGCCGGCAGGTGCAGCCAGTCACCCGGCGCCATGCGATGCTCGCCGGGCTGCCCCTCGATCTCGAGCGCGGCACTGCCACTCAGCAGCAGCACCCACTCCGCCTCCGCGCTGTCGTACCAGAAGCCATCCGGGCTGGCCTGGCCGTTGGAGACGATGCGCTCGATGCGCAGGCCCGGGCGCTGCAGCAGCGGCTCGAAGATTTCCTGCGCGGCGCCGGCCGGGACGCCGGCGAGCAGGTTTCCGTGTTCAGGCTGCATGCTGCCTCCTTCGGGCCGTGGTGGCGGCACGCTCAGTCGGCCGGCCCGGGCGCCAGCACGTCGCGCGCGCCGTTGCGGCCCATCGGCGAGACCAGCCCGGCCGCTTCCATCTGCTCGATCAGCCGCGCCGCGCGGTTGTAGCCGATGCGCAACTGCCGCTGCACCGCCGAGATCGAGGCGCGACGGCTGGTCAGCACGAAGCTGGCGGCCTCGTCATAGAGCGGGTCGGCCTCGCCGTCGCCGCCGCCATCGCCGAACAGGTCCGCGCCGCCGGCCTCGGCCGGGTCGCCGGCGAGAATGGCCTCATCGTAGTCGGGCTCGCCGAACTGCTTCCAGTGCTCGACCACGCGATGCACTTCGTCGTCGGCGACAAAGGCGCCATGCACGCGCTGCGGATAGCCGGTGCCCGGCGGCAGGAACAGCATGTCGCCCTGGCCCAGCAGGCTCTCGGCCCCCATCTGGTCGAGGATGGTGCGCGAATCGATCTTGGACGAGACCTGGAATGCCACGCGCGTGGGGATATTGGCCTTGATCAGGCCCGTGATCACATCGACCGAGGGGCGCTGCGTGGCCAGGATCAGGTGGATGCCGGCGGCGCGCGCCTTCTGCGCCAGGCGCGCGATCAGTTCCTCGATTTTCTTGCCGGCGACCATCATCAGGTCGGCCAGCTCGTCGATCACCACCACGATCATGGGCAGGCGCGACAGCGGCTCGGGCGCATCCGGCGTCAGCGAGAACGGGTTGGGCACCTTCTGCCCGGCGGCCTCGGCGGCGCGGATCTTCTGGTTGTAGCCGGCCAGGTTGCGCACGCCCAGCGCCGACATCAGCTTGTAGCGCTTTTCCATTTCGCCGACGCACCAGTTGAGCGCGTGCGCGGCCTGCTTCATGTCGGTGACCACCGGCGCCAGCAGGTGCGGAATGCCCTCGTAGACCGACAGCTCCAGCATCTTGGGGTCGATCATGATCAGGCGCACGTCTTCCGGCGTGGCCTTGTACAGCATCGACAGGATCATGGCGTTGACCGCCACCGACTTGCCGGAGCCGGTGGTACCGGCCACCAGCAGGTGCGGCGCGCGCGCCAGGTCGGTCACCACCGGATTGCCGGTGATGTCCTTGCCCATCGCCAGCACCAGCCGCGAATGATGCGCCTGGAACGAGGCCGCGTTGACGATCTCGGACAGCCGGATCATCTGCCGGCGCGCATTGGGCAGCTCCAGCCCCATGCAGGTCTTGCCCGGAATGGTCTCGACCACGCGGATCGAGGTTACGCCCAGCGCGCGCGCCAGGTCCTTCATCAGCCCCACCACCTGCGCGCCGCGCACGCCCATGGCGGGCTCGACCTCGAAGCGGGTGATCACCGGCCCAGCGCCGGCGCCGACCACGGCGACCGGCACCTTGAACTCGGCCAGCCGCTGTTCGATCAGTTCGCCGGTTTCGCGCAGGCGTTCTTCCGATACCTGCTCGGCGCTGTCGACTTCGCTCTCCAGCAAGTCCGACGGCGGCAGGCGGTAGTCGACCACGGGACGCGGCTGCGGTGGCGCCACCGGTGCGGGCGCGGGGGCGTGCGCAGGCGGCGTCGCGGCTGCCAGCGGCACGGTGCGCCCGACCACGGCGGGCAGCACGATGCGAGGCTTGGCGGGGGGCGGGCTGTCTGGCGTGACTTCGACGGCTGCCTGGACTTCGGTGGATGCGGCAGGCTCGACCGCCTCGGCAGCTGCCACGGCATCGGCTGCATCCGCCAAGTCGACGGTCGGCAAGTCCTCCGGCTCGACGGCTTCGCCGACCAGATCGTTGCCATCCATCAGGGCGCTTTCCGTGCCGGCGTCTTCCGCCGCGACCAGCGCCACGGCCTCAGACTCGGGCTCGCTGCCCTCCTCCATCGCGGAGCTTGCCACGGCGTGGGCCACGGCGTCGGCGTCGTGATCAGGCACGCTTGCTTCGCGTTCCTGAGCGGTCTCGCTCGTGCTTTCCGGCACGTCGGCCAAAAGAGTTTCGGCTTCGGCTTCGGCTTCGATGGGCGCTTCCGCCGCAACGTCAGCCGGCGGTTGTGTCGCAACCAGGCCGGGCCCCGATGCGTTCGCGTCGATGGCCAGATCCGCGGCAGCTTCGGGCATGGCCGCGGGCAACTGGGCCGGTGCCGGATCTGCAGACGGCGCTACCACGGACTTGCCCGCCAGCGCCTGCAACTCGGCCAGCAGGTCGAGCGCTTCCTGCCGGATCGCGGCCAGCGATGGGGCCTCGCCATCCAGCGCAAGAGGTTCGGCCGGGACGGCGGTAACAGCGTCGTCGACCGGAACGGAAGGAGTGGCCGGCGCCGCCATCACGATTTCCGGCGCTGGCGTCGGCGCTGTCTTGGATGCGGCGATTACCTGCGCTGGTGCGATGGCATCCGGTTCGACACTGGCGGCCGCCTGCGTGGCGACAGCGAGCTCGGCCGCGGCGGCGGGCTTGGCGGACGCTTCCGGCAGCGTCGTGATCGCCGAACGGACCAGCGGCTGCGGCTGGCGGAACGGGCTGCTGACTACGGTGCCGCGCAACGGCTGTGCCGGCCGCGGCGCGGGGGCCGGTGCGGGCGCGGCAGCGGCGGACGGCTGGCGTGCCGCCGGCTGGGCGGGCCGCGTTGCCGGCGCGGCGGCAGCCGGCGCTGGCTGCGGAGCGCGCACCGGCTTGGGCGCACCCGGCGCGTCGGCATGATGCAGCCATAGCTCGCCAGGCTGCGGCGGCGACTCACGGGTGCGGCGCGGCGGCTGCCAGGCCGGCTGGCGGCGCGCGGACACGGCTTCAAAACTGCGATGGCGCGGCGCGGGCGCGGTCCAGCCGGCGTTGCCTGCCGCCGGAGCGTCGCGGCGCTCTGCCTCGCGCAGCGGCTGGGTCGCGGCGAAGGTCACCGGCGCCTCTTCCGGCGCCGCGGCGGGCGCGGCGGCACCGCGCGGCTTGCGCGCGAACAGGCCGCGCCAGGTTTCGCCGAACACCATCGGCGCGGCCAGTGCCAGCACGCCCAGCATCAGCAGCAAGGCACCGGTCCAGCCGAACAGGTTGCCGAAGCCGCCGGCCAGCGCGCGTCCGACGCCGCCGCCGGCGGTCGATTCGGGATCCGCGCCGCTGGTCAGTGCCTCCAGGCTGGCGCTCGCGCACAGCACCGCCAGCGTGCCCAGCCACACGCGCAGCGAGCCCGGCCCGGCCAGGCGCCGCTCGCCGGCCAGCCAGCGCGTCACCAGCCGCCACAGCAGCGGTACTATCCAGAAAGTCGAAAACCCGAACCAGCCCAAACCCATTATCGACATGCCATCTTCAAAACACCGGGCAGCGATTGTAGCGGTTATGACAGTCGGCGATTGAATCGGAAAGCGCAAATATTCGTAACGCGGCGCTTTTTCAACGCCATTGCGCAACAATGCCAGGGCGATCGCGGGCACATTCACCACCACGCCATCACCCCGCCGGCGCTTGGCGCAGGCGCGCCGCGCTACCATTCGGCAAACCCGATCGCATCGCATGCCGGCGGCCCGCCGCCCTTTCCTTCTCCTCACGCTCCATGCCAATCCGTTACGCCAGGCTGCGCATCCTCGTCGTCGAAGACCATCCGTTCCAGCGCGCCGCCGCCGAGGGCCTGCTGCGCCATGTCGGCGTGCAGACTCTCACCAGCGCGCACAACGGCACGCAGGCGGCCGAGCTGCTGGCGCGCGAGCCCTTCGACGTAGTGCTGTGCGATATCGAAATGCCCGGCTGCAATGGCCCCGAGCTGATCGCCGAGCTGCACCGGCGCGGCCCGCGCGCCTTCGCCGGCGCGCCGCCGGTGTGGGTCTGGGTCACGGCGCTGGCCGAAGACATCCTCGATTCCAACCGCGGCCTGGCGCATGCCGCCGGCATCCCGCGCGTGCACGCGCTGCGCAAGCCGCTGTCGCGCGATGCGCTCGAAGTGATCCTGGCCGATGCCCTGGTGCGCCAGGATGCCGCGGCCGGCGTGCCTGCCTGGACGCCCGACGCCGAGGAACTGCTCGCCGCGACCCGCGCCGGCTCGGACCTGCTGGTCATGCTGCAGCCCCAGCACGATATCGCCAGCGGCCGCCTGGCCGGAGCCGAAGCGCTGGTGCGCTGGCGCCATCCCGTGCATGGCCTGGTACCGCCCGACCAGTTCATCCCGCAGCTCGAGGCGCGGGACGCGGCCGACCCGGTGTTCTTCCTGGTCGCGCGCCAGTGCCTGGCGGCGCAGCAGCGCCTGCGCGCCGCCGGGGTCGGGATTGCGATGGGCCTGAACGCGTCGGCGCAGACCCTGTGCCGGCCCGGCGTGCTGGAATCGTTCGAGGCGCTGGTGGCCGCCAGCGGCGTGCCGCGGCAGGCGCTGACGGTGGAGCTGACCGAGGGCTACCCGGTGCCGGACACGCTGGCGCTGTCGGTGGCGCTGAACCGGCTGCGGCTGCTCGGCTATGGCGTGGCGATCGACGATTTCGGCGTGGGCATCGCCACGCTCAAGCTGCTGGCAGACCTGCCGTTCACGCAACTGAAAGTGGACCGGTCGTTCGTCGCCGCAGTCGACGGGCACGGCCAGCGCGCCACGATCTGCCGCAGCATGATCGGCCTGGCCCGGGAACTGGGGCTGGAGTGCGTGGCCGAGGGCATCGAGACCGACGCCCAGCGCGCCGCGCTGCGGGCCCTGGGCTGTCCGCTCGGCCAGGGCTACCTGTGGTCGGCGCCCAGGGCGGCGGAGGCCTTCGTCGCCGACGCCATCGAGCGGGCGGCGGCAACGCCGCCGGCCTGAGCGGCGGCGGCGCCGGCCTTACTGCCCGACCCGGAACGGGTACTTGGCGAAGATCTGCGCCACGGTCCTGTCGATGCGCTGCTGGGCGCTGGCCTTGTCGCTGGTGTCGACGCTGCCGACCGCCACGCCTTCCCACACCAGCTTCATCTGGCGCCGGTCGACCAGGTCGATGTTCACGGTGCCCTCGGTGTAGCGGTAGACGTCGTTATAGAAGCCGTAGCCCGGCCACGGCGCATACAGCCCGCCGCGATAGCCGTAGTAGCCCATCATCGGCGCGGGTGCCGGGCTGACCTCCACCTTTTCCTGCAGCCTGGCATTGAAGTTGACCAGCAGGTCCGGCGACTGCGCCACGTAGCGGTAGCCGCGCGCGCCCAGTTCGCGCTGGACCGCGGTCTTGAAGTACTGGGTGGTCAGGCTTTCATAGCCGGCGCGGTCGGTGCCGGGACGCTCGACAAAGCCGAAGGTGCGGTAGGCGCTGAAGTCGGTGGCGCGGTTGTAGTCGGTCTTGATGTCGGGCACGCTGGCGCAGCCCGACAGCAGCAGCGCCGCGACCGCCGCGGGGATCGTTCCCCGGATCGCAACCGGGAAGAGTTGCCGGAACGCATTCACGATACATCTCCAGGAATTGACGGCGGCGCAGGCGTTGCGAATTGCGTTTTGCGGGTCGCGCTAGTTGAGCTTGCCGTTGATGCCGCCCACGCTGAGCCGGCCCGCCCCCAGCAGCACCACCGCCAGCGCCGCCCCCAGGTACATGCCCTGCAGCTCGAGGGCCCAGCCGCCGGTATTGGACAGCATGCCAAGCTCCTTGGTATGCACCAGCCCGACGGCAAACAGCATGTTGAGGGCGACCACCAGCGCCGCCAGCCGGCTCCACAGCCCGATGATCAGCAGGATCGGTGCGACGACCTCGCCCAGGTAGACCCCGTAGGCGACCCAGGCCGGCAAGCCGGCGTCGGCCACCATCTTCGACACGAAACCGATGCCGGACGCGCCCGTGACCTTGGCGATGCCATGCATCAGGATCAACACGCCAAGCACGATGCGCAGCAGCGCCTTGCCCAAGTCCTGGGAACCCTGAGAGCCACCCATGGCCATTCTCCTTGCCGTTGTCTGTGAGAAGTTATCGATCCATGCGCCTTAGCCCTCACGCGCACGGTTCGCCCCTGTACCTTAGTGCGAGCCGGCGTGAACGTAAAGGCGCAAATGCGCGACGCGGGCCGGCACCGACGCGGCCGTCACCAGCCCTCGCACATGGCGCCGGCACATGCCGCGGGCAGCGCTACACCACGCGGTGCATCGCCGGCGTGCGCGGCTGCTGCATGCCGACCTTGTGCGCGCATTCGGGCAACACCTCGCCCAGGAAGTCGAGAAAGCGCCGGGTGGCCGGCGTCACGCCCTTGCGCGACGGGAACACCGCGTGCAGCGTGCCGACCGGCATGTCGTACTGCGGCAGCACCAGTTCCAGCTCGCCGTTCTCCAGCGCCTCGCGGCAGAACATGCGCGGCAGCATGGCCACGCCGACGCCGGCGATGGCGGCCTCGCGCAGCAAGGCGAACTCGTCGGTGACCAGGCGCGGATCGTAGGCGATCTGGATCGAGTCGCCGGTCTTGCAGCGCAAGGTCCAGACGTGCTTGCCGTCGTGCGGCTGCTGGCCCATGCCCGGCATGCCGTCGAGCGCCTGCGGCGTGCGCGGCCGGCCGATGCTGTCGAGCAGCGCCGGGCTGGCCACCAGCATCAGCTCGCTTTCGCCAAAGGTGCGCACCGCCAGGCTGGAGTCTTCCATCACCTCGCGCACGCGCAGCGCCAGGTCGAAGCCCTCGCCGATCACGTCGACGCGCCGGTTGGTGGTTTCCAGCTCGATGCGCACCGCCGGGTTGGCGCGCATGAAGTGGCCGATCGCCGGCGCCAGCAGGATCTGGGCGATGGCGATCGGGCAGCTCACCCGCAGCGTGCCGCCGGGCTGTTCGCGCGCCTGTTCGATGACCTCGCGCGCGGCCTCGGCCTCGTTGAGCATGGCGCGGCAGCGTTCGTAGAAGGATTCCCCCAGCGGGGTCACGCGCACCTGGCGCGTGGTCCGGCGTAGCAGCTGCACGCCCAGTTCGCGCTCGAGCTGGGCGATGCGCCGGCTCAGGCGCGACTTGGGCACGCCGGTGGCGCGGCTGGCCGCGGAAAAACTGCCGTGCTCGACCACTTGGGCGAACAGGGACAGGTCGTTGAGGTCTTGCATGGATGGCTCCGGAGTCACGCGGATGGCCCGCGATCCAGCGGGATTGCCATCCGGCATGGCGTTGCATCGGTAGAACAATCCTTTGCATTTTGCCTCACTACCGATACCAATGGCCAGCCGCTATCTTTTCTCCATCGCAACCGCATCCTTGTGGAGAAAGACATGAACATCCTGCAGATCGATTCCAGCGTCCTCGGCGACAACTCTGTTTCGCGCGGCCTGACCGCCAGCGTGGTGGCCGACCTGGTCGCCGCCAACCCCGGCGCCACCGTGACCGTGCGCGACCTCGACCAGGACGCCCCGGCGCACCTGTCGGGCAACCTTCTGCCCGTGCTGGGCGGCCCCAAGGACGGCCTGAACGCCGTGCAGCAGGCCGAGCTGGAGCGCACCGAACAGTGGCTGGCCGAGTTCCTCGCCGCCGACGTGCTGGTGGTGGGCGTGCCGCAGTACAACTTCAGCATCCCGAGCCAGCTCAAGGCCTGGATCGACCGCGTCGCGCAGGCTGGCCGCACCTTCAAGTACACCGAGAACGGCCCGGTGGGCCTGGCTGGCGGCAAGCGCGTGATCGTGGTGTCGTCGCGCGGCGGCGTGCGCCAGGATGCCAACGAGCTGGACCTGCATGAAAAGACCGTCGATATCGTGTTCCGCTTCATGGGCATCACCGACATCACCTACGTGCGCGCCCACGGCCTGGCGATGGGGCCGCAGTTCCGCGAAGCCGGGCTGGCCAGCGCCCGCACCGAGATCGCGGCGCTGAACGATGCCAGCCCGCTGGCTGCCTGAAGCCACCTGAGTCCGCGGGGACCGGGCCGGCGCTGTAGGACGGCGCCGGCTCGCCCCGGGACCGGATCGGGTCTATGATGGTTCGGGGCGCTACGGCGCCCCGCGTGCCATGGGCGGCGCGCGGCCGCCGGCCCCTGGCCGCGGCGGCGCACCGCCTGCAGTCATCGACCGATCCAACCCGGGAGCCCGCATGACTTCAGCCCTGTTGCCAGGAGCCGCCCTCCATCCGCCGCACGAACCCGCCCTGCTTTCGCAGTACCGGCATGTCCGCGCCGCCACCGAAACCCTGGTGGCCGACCTGTCCGATGCCGATGCCACCGTGCAGTCCATGGATGACGCCAGCCCGGCAAAATGGCACCTGGCGCACACCACGTGGTTCTTCGAGGAATTCGTGCTGGCCGCGCGCATCCCGGACTACGAGCCGGTGGACCCGGCCTACCGCTATCTCTTCAACTCGTACTATGAAGCGGTCGGCGCGCGCCATCCGCGGCCTCAGCGCGGGCTGCTGACACGCCCGTCGCTGGACGAGGTGCTGGCGTACCGCGAAGGCGTCGACGAGGCGATGCTGGCGCTGCTGGGCAGCGCCCAGACGGACGACGAGGCGGCGCTGATCACGCTTGGCCTGCAACACGAACAGCAGCACCAGGAACTGCTGCTGACCGATGTGCTGCATTTGTTCGCGCAGAACCCGCTGCGCCCCGCCTTTGCCCCGGAACTGCCCGCGCCGGTGATTGCGGACCCGCGGCCCGCGCCGGACTGGATCGGCTTCGACGGCGGGCTGGTCGAGATCGGCCACCGCGGCGAGAGCTTCGCCTTCGATTGCGAAGGGCCGCGCCACAAGACCTACCTGGCCCCTTTCACGCTGTGCTCGCACCCGGTCAGCAACCGGCAATGGTTCGAGTTCATCGAGGATGGCGGCTACCAGAGCGCCGGGCTGTGGCTGTCCGACGGCTGGCGCTGGGTGGCAGAGCAAGGCATCCAGGCGCCGCTCTACTGGGAAGAGCGCGAAGGCACCTGGTGGCAGATGACGCTGCGCGGCATGCATCCGATCGACCCCGACAGTCCGGTGACCCACGTCAGCTTCTATGAGGCCGACGCGTTCGCGCGCTGGGCCGAGCGCCGGCTGCCGACCGAGGCGGAATGGGAGCACGCCGCCAGCCGCCTGCCGGCCACCGGGAATTTTGTCGAGGGGCGCGCGCTGCGGCCGCTGCCGGACCGCCAGAACACTGCCGGCGTGCTGCGCCAGATGTTCGGCGACGTCTGGGAATGGACCGCCAGCGCCTATCTGCCCTATCCGGGCTTCCGTCCCAACGCGGGCGCGGTGGGCGAGTACAACGGCAAGTTCATGAGCGGCCAGATGGTGCTGCGCGGCGGGTCGTGCGTCACCCCCGAATCGCATATCCGCGCGACCTACCGCAACTTTTTCTATCCGCACCAGCGCTGGCAGTTCACCGGCGTGCGGCTGGCCGACGACGTCTAGGGCCGGGCCCAGTACGGTGCCAGCCAGCGCCACGCCAGCCAGGCCAGCGCCACCCACACCAGCACGATGACCACGGCGGCCGCGCGATTGCGCGGCCGTTGCGCATGGGTGGCCTGCCAGGCCTCGGCGCGGCCGCGGCATTCGTCCTTGACCGTGGCGGGGATCATCCGCAGCGTAAGCCAGATGCCCAGCGGCACCAGCAGCACGTCATCCAGATAGCCCAGCACCGGGATGAAGTCCGGGATCAGGTCGATCGGGCTGAAGGCGTAGGCCACCACCAGCGCGCCCAGCAGCCGTGCCGTCCACGGCGTGCCGGGATGGCGGCTGCAGAACCACAGCATCAGCAGGCTGCCCTTGAGCCCGCGCGCCCATTGGCGCAGGCGCGAACCACTGGCCATCGCCGCCGCGCCGGCTTACCAGCCCTTGCTCTGCGGCGCCGCGGGGCGCTGGCCGCCGGGCTCGGCGACGGGTGGCTTCAGCGGCGGCGCCGGCACGATCGGGGTCTGCGGATACAGCTTCTGCCAGCGCGCCTTCAGGCCGCTGGCGATCTCGGCCTGGTTGTAGCGCTCGGCAAAGTCGATCGCGGTCATGCCCTGCTGGTTCTTCAGGCGCATGTCGGCGCCTTCGTCCAGCAGCAGCTTGACGGTCCCGATATGGCCGCCGCGCGCGGCCATCATCAGCGGCGTGGTGCCGTTGGGGCTTTCGGCGTCGATATACGCGGCATGGTCGACCAGGTACTTGACCACGTCGTTGTGGCCGTTGGTGGCGGCATAGTGCAGCGGGGCCCAGCCGGTCTTGTTGATCTCGGCCTCCATGTCGTCGACCATCAGTTTGACCATGTCGAGCTGGCCCTGCAGCGCGGCCATCATCAGCGGGGTCTCGCCGGCCGGGTTGGCCTTGTCGAAATCGATATCCTTGGCGCGGATCAGCACCGTGGCCGCCTTCAGCGACTTCTCGCGCAGCGCCAGCACCAGCGCCGGGTTGCCGCGGTTGTCGACCACATTGGGGTCGACGCCCTTGGCCAGCAGCTTCTTGACGGTGTTGGCGTCGTCGAATTCCACCGCCTTGCGCATGTCGTCGGCCGGCGCGGCCTGGGCGAGCGTGGCGGCGGCCAGCGCAATAGCGCCGGCGGCACGGCGGACGAACTTCATGTCAAACATGAGATTTCCTGTCAATGTGCTTGAATAGGTTGAAGAAATTTTCCGTTGTTTGTTCCGCAACCTGTTCCACCGGCACCCCGCGCAGCTGCGCGATGAACTCGCCCACATGGCGCACCCAGGCCGGCTCGTTGGTCTTGCCGCGGTATGGCACGGGGGCCAGGTAGGGAGAATCGGTCTCGATCAGCATGCGCTCGAGCGGCACCCTGCGCGCGGTTTCCTGCAGGTCCGCCGCGCTCTTGAAGGTGACGATGCCGGAAAACGAGATATGGAAGCCCTGGTCCAGCGCCTGGCGGGCGACATCCCAGGTTTCGGTGAAGCAGTGCATCACGCCGCCGGCTTCGCCCGCGTTTTCCTCGCACATCAGGCGCAGGGTGTCGTCGGCGGACGAGCGGGTATGGATGATCAGCGGCTTGCCGGTCTGGCGCGCGGCGCGGATATGGGTGCGGAAGCGTTCGCGCTGCCATTCCATCTCGGCGATGCTGCGGCCGTTGAGCCGGTAGTAGTCCAGTCCGGTCTCGCCGGTGCCGACCACGCGCGGGTGGGCCGACAGCGCCACCAGCCGCTCCAGGGTCGGGTCCTCGCCCTCTTCATAGTCGGGATGCACGCCGACCGATGCGTACAGGTTGGGATGCTGCTCGGCCAGCGCCAGCACGCGCGGGAAGTCTTCCAGCGTGACCGAGATGCACAGCGCATGCGTGACCTGGTTGGCGCGCATGTTGTCCAGCAGCTCTGGCAGGCGCGCGGCCAGTTCGGGGAAATCGATATGGCAGTGGGAATCGACAAACATGGGAAATCTCAGGTACGGCGTTGAGGCGGCGCTCAGGCCGCGTCCACGCGGCGGCCAACGATGATCAGGTCGCGCTCGACGCCGTCGAGCACGGCCACGCGCGGCAGGTCGCCCCAGCGCGTGAAGCCCAGCGCCGCGAACAAGGCCAGGCTGGGGGCGTTGTGGCCGAAGATAAAGCCGAGCAGCGTGTTCACGCCGACCGTGGGCGCATGGTGAATGGCCTGCTGCAGCAGGTAGCGCCCCAGCCCCCGGCCGCGGCGCTGTGCGTCCAGGTAGATCGACACCTCGGCGGTGGCGCCATAGGCCGGGCGCCCGTAGAAATCGGAAAAGCTCATCCAGCCGGCCATGCTGCCATCGGCGTCCTCGCACACCCACAGCGGACGGCGCCCGGGCTGGTGGGCGTCGAACCACGCCTGGCGCGAGGCCACGGTGACCGGCTCGGTGTCGGCGGTGACCATCCGCGAAGCCACCGTGCTGTTGTAGATGGCGACGATGCCCGGCAGGTCGCGGGGCTCGGCAATACGTAGCGAAAAATTCATTGACAATCAAAAGGTTGCGAGGGAAATCTCACAACATTCATAAGGTTTGTGTGGGGCGCCCGGACTCCAGCATCTTGCCCAGGATTTCCTCCACCGCGCGGCGCAGGTTGCGCCCGTTGTCGTCGTCGGGCAGGTGCACGCCGACACCAGGCGTCTTCATCGGCGTGCCCGCCGGAGTGATCCAGGCCACGTGGCCCGCGATCTGGTATTTCTGCGGCCGGTCCAGCAGCGACAATACCAGGAACACCTGCTCGCCCAGCCGGAACGGCCGGTTCGACGGCACGAAGATGCCGCCGCGCGCCAGGAACGGCATATAGGCCGCGTACAGTCCCGCCTGGTCCTTGATCGACAGCGACAGCACATTGGGACGCGAGGCCGCTCCACCGCCCGCTCCGCTGCCTGTGACGCTACCAAAGCCCGCTTCGGCCGGCCCGGTGCCAGCGACTGCCGTGTTCATGGTTGACCCCCTGATGACGTTGCTGCTTGTTGTTATGGCTTGTTGTCATGCACCTGCGCCCGGCCGCCTGCCGCGCTAGCGGAACAGCTGCCGGTACTCCAGGAATACGGCTTCCATCACCAGCCGCGCTGCCAGCGGATGATTCTCGCTGCGGCGGTGCGCGTTCAGGCGCGCGGCAAATGCCTGCAGGCCGTGCGCATCGGTGGCGCCGGCGCAGCGCACCAGCACGGCCCGCTCCCTGGCGAAGTACCGCGGCGTGGCACCGCCATCCAGGTGCAGTGCCAGCAGATCGTACGTCCAGCGCTGCAGGATGCCAAGCACGGCGGGCACCGGCAGTTTCTGCAGTTGCTCGGCCGCAGCGGCGGCGTCGAACCCGGCCGCGGCGCCGAGCTGGCCGACCAGCCAGCGCTGCAGCGGCTGCTCCTCGGCCTCGGCCGCGTGCAGCGCGGTCAGCGGCGAGCCGCCGGCCAGCGCCAGCTGGGCCTCGGCGTCCGCCACGCCTTGCCCGCGCAGCCACGCCAGCGCGGCCGCGGGCGTCGGGCGCTGGGCCGAGAACTGGCGGCAGCGCGACAGGATGGTCGGCAGGATGCGGTCGAGGCGGTCGGTCACCAGCAGGAACACCGTCGACGGCGGCGGTTCCTCCAGCGTCTTGAGCAAGGCATTGGCGCCCTCGGTCTGCAGCGCGTCGAGCGGATAGACCACCACCACGCGCAGCCCGGCGCGGTGCGTGCCCACCCCGACGGCCTCGATCAGCGCGCGCACCTGCTCCATGCGGATGATCTTGCTGGGCGCCTTTTTCTTGCCGCCCTCGTCGGTTTCCGCCTCGGCCGAGGCGTCGAGGGCCTCGGGCCGTACCACGGTGAAGTCCGGGTGGTTGCCCTGGCTGAACCAGTGGCAGGCGGCGCACTGGCCGCACGGCTGACCGTCCTCCAGCGGCGCCTCGCACAGCAGCCCCTGGGCGAAATGCAGTGCCAGGTCGCGCTTGCCGATGCCTTGCTGGCCGTGGATCAGCAAGGCATGCGGCAGCCGCTGGCGCAGCGCGCCCAGCCGTTGCCAGTCTTCTTTCTGCCAGGGATAGAGCATGTAAATCAACAGGTTAGCGGTCGAAGTTCGAGTACTGGCTGAATATTGCCGTGACGCCGGATTAAAATACCCTGCGAATCAGATAGTTGCGAGGATCTTCTCAAGTTCGTCGCGAATATCGGCAATGCTGCGCGTGGCGTCGATGACGCGGAAGCGCTGCGGCGACTGCGCCGCGCGGCGCAGGTATTCGTCGCGGGTGCGCTGGAAGAAGGCGCGCGATTCGGCCTCGAACTTGTCCGGCGTGCGCGCCGCGGCCAGGCGCGCGCTGGCGGTTTCCAGCGGCACGTCGAACAGCAGCGTCAGGTCGGGCTGCAGGCCGCCCTGGACCCAGCCCTCCAGCACTTCGAGCCGGCCGGTCGCCAGTCCCCGGCCGCCGCCCTGATAGGCAAAGGTGGCATCGGTGAAGCGGTCGGAAATGACCCACTTGCCGCGCTCCAGCGCCGGCGCGATGACTTCGGCAATATGCTCGCGCCGCGCCGCGAACATCAGCAGCGCCTCTGTCTCCAGGTGCATCTTGCGGTGCAGCAGGATCTGGCGCAGGTCTTCGCCCAGCGACGTGCCGCCGGGCTCGCGCGTGGTGACGACCCCGGCGATGTCGGCGCGCGCGCGCAGGCGGTCGGCAACCCAGTCGATATGGGTGCTCTTGCCGGCGCCGTCGATGCCCTCGAAGGTAATGAATTTTCCGCGCATGGAATGCCTATTTGCCGCGCTGGTACTTGTCGACCGCGCGGTTGTGTTCGGGTAGCGAGTTGGAGAAATGGCTGCTGCCGTCGCCGCGGGCGACGAAGTACAGCGCGTCGGACGGCGCCGGCGTGGTCGCCGCGGCCAGCGAGGCCAGCCCCGGCAGCGCGATCGGCGTGGGCGGCAGGCCGGTGCGGGTGTAGGTATTGTACGGGGTGTCGGCCTGCAGGTCGCGCTTGCGCAGGTCGCCGTCGAAGGCCTCGCCCAGGCCGTAGATCACGGTCGGGTCGGTCTGCAGCAGCATGTTCTTGCGCAGCCGGTTGATGAACACCGCGGCGATCATCGGGCGTTCGGCGGCCTGGCCGGTTTCCTTTTCGACGATCGACGCCATCACCAGTGCCTCGTACGGGGTCTTGTACGGCAGGTCGGGCGAGCGCGCGTTCCAGGCCTCGTTCAGGCGGCGCTGCATGGCGCGGTAGGCGTGCTTGTACAGCTCGAGGTCGCTGCTGCCGCGCGCGAACAGGTAGGTGTCGGGAAAGAACAGCCCTTCGGGCGAAGGCTCGGCCGCGCCGATGGCTTTCATCAGTTCGGCGTCGGTCATGTCGCGGGTGTCGTGGCGCAGCGCCGGGCTGGCATCGACTGCGGCGCGCATCTTGCGGAATTCCCAGCCCTCGATCACCGTGACCACGTAATGCGTGACCTCGCCGCGCGCCACCTTGCCGAGGATAGACAGCGGCGTGGCGCCGGCCTCGAATTCATAGCCGCCGGCCTTCAGCGCGGCGCCGTGGCCGGTCAGGCGCGCCAGCAGCACGAACAGCCGCGGGTCCATGCCCACGCCGCCGCGCTGGATCTGCCGGCCGACGCTGGCCACGCCGGAATTGGGCTTGATCACCACTTCCACCGGAGACTTGCTCAGCGACACCGGGTGGTTGGCCCACCACGCAAAACCGCCCGCGGCCGCCAGCGCCAACACCAGCACGGCAAGCCCAAGGCTGAGGAATAAACGTTTCATGTATCAGGTATAGGGACCGGCCGTCGGCTCCGCCGGCGGGCTTGCATGCCGCCGCGGACCACCGGCGCCGGCCGAAAATCTCGTAGCCCCATATAATAACCGGCAGCCCGGCACCGACCGTAAGCCGTGGCGCCGGCGCCTCCCGCGCGTCCGGCACCACGCACCGTCGGTAGCCCGTTTCCTTCCCTTCCCGATTTGCCTCGACGATTGCCTCGCAATGCCAGCATTGAATCCCCAAGCCCAGCAACTCGCCGCCAACCTTGACGCGCTGCAGGCCGGCGGCGTGGTCTGCACCCCGGCCGGGCTCGGCCTCGTCCGCGTGGCGGGCGACGATGCCGCCAGCTTCCTGCACACCCAGCTGACCAACGCGGTCGACGACCTGGCGCCGGGCACGGCGCGCCTGGCCGGCTACTGCTCGCCCAAGGGCCGGCTGCTGGCCACCTTCCTGATGTGGCGCGACGCCGACGGCATCGTGCTGCAGCTGTCGGCCGAAATCCAGGCCGCGGTGCAGAAGCGGCTGTCGATGTTCGTGCTGCGCGCCAAGGCCAGGCTGTCGGATATCACCCCGGTCCACGCTGTCCTCGGCGTTGCCGGCGCCGGTGCCGCCGGGGCGCTGGCCGCGGCCGGGCTCCCCGCGCCGGCAGGGGCATTCGACGTGGCCACGGCCGACGGTGCCACCGTGATCCGGCTGCCGGACGGCGCCGGCCAGCCGCGCTGGCAGCTGGTGCTGCCGGCCGAGCGCGCCGACGCGGTGCGCGCGGCGCTGTCCGCCACGCTGGCGGCTGCCGCGCCGGCGTTGTGGGACTGGCTCGAAGTGCAGTCGGGCCTGCCCCGCATCGTTGCGGCGACGCAGGAGCAGTTCGTGCCGCAGATGATCAATTTCGAGCTGGTCGGCGGCGTCAATTTCCGCAAGGGCTGCTATCCGGGCCAGGAAATTGTGGCGCGCAGCCAGTATCGCGGCACGCTCAAGCGCCGCATGTGGCTGGTGCAGGGTCAAGGCGAGGTGCCGGCGCCCGCGGCCGAGATCTATCGGCCGGAAGACCCGGGCCAGCCCTGCGGCATGATCGTCAACGCCGCGCTCGCGCCCGATGGCGGCTGGGCCGGGCTGGCCGAGCTGAAGATCGATGCCGCCGGCAGCGCGCTGCGGCTGGGCAGCGCCGAGGGCGCGGCGGTGGCCATCGCCAGCCTGCCCTACGCGGTGCCGCTGGGGGAAGCCGCCCAGGCCGCCGGCTGATTGCCACAGGAGCCGCCATGAGCGATCACCTCTACGTCTATTTCCGTGTGCCGGAAGCCGTTGCCGCCGAGGCGCTGCCGCACTGGCACCGCTGGATGGAAACGGTGGCCGAAGCCACCGGAATTGGTGGTACGCTGATGCGCAGGCCGGAAACCCGCGCCGGCGTGCAGACCTGGATGGAGTGCTACGCCGACGTGCCGCCCGCGTTCGATGCCACGCTGGAAGGGCTGTGGCGCCAGAGCGGGCTGGACCAGTGGGTGGAAGGCGAGCGGCGCGCCGAACACTTTATCGACCTGGACGTGCTGTAGGCGCCCTTGCATGACGTGTCGGCGCCGTCGGACTGAAGTACGCGGAAATACGCGCCGGACTGCCGGCGCGGCAGCCCCCGCGGCAAAGGAAGCAAAACGATGTGTCTGATCCTGGTTGCCTGGCAATCCCACCCGGACTATGCCCTGGTCGTGGCCGGCAATCGCGATGAATTCTATGCCCGCCCCGCGGCGGCCGCGCACTGGTGGCAGGATGCGCCCCAGGTGCTGGCCGGCCGCGACCTCGCCGAGGTCATCGGCGAGCCCGGTACCTGGATGGGTGTCAATGCCGACGGCCGCTTCGCCGCGCTGACCAACTACCGCGCCCCCTCCGAAAAACGCACCGACGCGCGCTCGCGCGGCGAGCTGGTGGCGGGCTTCCTGCGCGACCAGGCGGCGCCGTTCGACTACCTCGACAGCCTCGCCGGCGAAGACGGCGGCTACAACGGCTTCAACCTGCTGGCGAGCGACCTGCGCGAACTGTGGTGGTACAGCAACCGCTCGGCGTCGCGCCAGCCGCAACGGCTGCGTCCGGGCCTGTACGGCCTGTCCAACGCGCTGCTCGACACGCCCTGGCCCAAAGTGCGCAGCCGCGTCGGCGCGCTCGCCGAAGTGCTGGCCGCGGACAGCGGCCAGCCCACCGCCAGCGCCGAACCCTACCTGCAGATGCTGGCCGACGAGCGCCAGGCCGCGGATTTCGAGCTGCCCGCCACCGGCGTGGCGCCGGAGTGGGAAAAGCTGCTGTCGTCCGCCTTTATCCGCTCGCCGATGTACGGCACGCGCGCCAGCACGGTGCTGCGCATCCGCCACGACGGGCGCTTCGACCTGAACGAGCGCAGCTTCGACGCCGATGGCCGCATCGGCGACGTGGCCTACCACGGCACGCTGAACCTGTCGCGCGACACCGGCATTGTGCAGGCGCCGCGCTGAGCGCCGCGCCGGCGCTTTATCGCCGCAAGCGCTTGCGCATCTCCACGTGCGGGATGCCCGCCTCTTCGAATTCCGGCCCCACCTGCTCGAAGCCCACGCGCGCATAGAACGGCGCCGCGTGGGTCTGCGCGTTGAGCACCAGTTCCGGATAACCCAGCTGTTCCGCCTTGCGCATCAGCGCCTCCAGCACCAGCGCGCCGACGCCGCTGCCGCGCGCCGGCTTCAGCACGGCCATGCGGCCGATATGGCCGTCGGGCAGCAGCCGCCCGGTGGCCAGCGGCGTGCCATCCTCGTCCAGCGCCAGCGCATGCCAGCTGGGCTCGTCCCATTCGTCCCATTCCAGCTCCACCGGCACGCCCTGCTCCTCGACGAAGACGGTGTAGCGGATGGCGCGCGCGCGCTCGCGGGCTTCGGGCCAGGGGCAGATCAGGACGGTGGTGGGCATGGCGGCAAAAACGGGCAAGTGGCAATGCGAGCGCCAATGATACGCCAGCCCCGGCCCCACCGCAGCCGCACCAATGTGGAGCAGTGGGCGCACGAGACCAGCGTGCCTTGCACCATATCAGGGTTTACCTGGGGTCGGCAGCCGTATAGCAAATTTGTATGATGACCTGATTACCGAATGACCGGGAAAGCTGCCGTGTTCCAGAAAGTCCCTGCCCGCGCCCTGACTGACAACGTTGCCGAACAGCTGCTGGACAAGATCCAGAGCGGCGCCTTTGCCCGCGGCGACAAGCTGCCGACCGAGGCGGTGCTGTCCGAGGAGTTCGGCGTCAGCCGCACCGTGGTGCGCGAGGCCATCTCCCGGCTCAAGTATGAAGGCGTGGTCGAGTCGCGCCAGGGCAGCGGCGTGTTCGTGACGCTGCAGGCCGGCATCCGCCCGCTGCGCATCGACTACACCGACACCGGCACGCTCGAAGCGGTGCTGCAGATCGTTGAGCTGCGCCGCGCGATCGAAGCCGAGGTGGCCGCGCAGGCGGCCCGGCGCCGCACCGATGCCTCGATGGCGGCGATCGACGCCGCCCTAGCCCGCCTCGACGAGGTGGTGGCGCAGGGCGGCGACGGCGTCGCCGAGGACGTGGGCTTCCACCGCGCCATCGCCGAAGCCACCGGCAACCCCTATTTCCTCAAGACGCTCGAGTTCCTGAGCCAGTACCTGGAAACCGCCACGCGCGTGACCCGTACCAACGAGGCCCGGCGCGCGGACTTTTCGCGGCAGGTGCGCGAGGAACACCAGGCCATCGTCGCCGCGATCCGCGCCGGCGACCCGCTGGCCGCGCGCAATGCCGCGCAGAACCATATGTATAACGCCGCGCACCGGCTGGCACAGCTGGGCGCCGACGAAAGCGGCGCCGCGCACGGCGCCACCAACTGACGCGCCGCCGCACGCAACAAACCATCCGTATCTGTTTCAGGGAGTCCTTATGTCCAGGAATATCGGCGTCATCGGCCTTGGTGCCATGGGCTTTGGTGTCGCGCAGTCGCTGCTGCGGGCCGGTTTCAACGTGCATGCCTGCGACCTGCGTGCCGAAGTGCTGCAGCGCTTTGCCGATGCCGGCGGCGTGCCGTGCGCCTCGCCCGCCGAACTGGGCAGCCGCTGCGACGTGGTGCTGACGCTGGTGGTCAACGCGCATCAGACCGAGGCCGTGCTGTTCGGCGCCGACGGTGCCGTGGCGGCGATGCAGCCGGGCAAGCTGGTGATCGCCAGCGCCACGGTGCCGCCGGGCTTTGCCGAGACCCTGGGACAGCGCCTCGCTGAAAAAGGCCTGCTGATGTTAGACGCGCCGGTCTCGGGCGGCGCCGCGCGCGCCGCCAGCGGCGAGATGACCATGATGACCTCCGGCCCCGCCGAAGCCTATGCGCTGGCCGAGGACGTGCTGGCCGCCATCGCCGGCAAGGTGTACCGCCTGGGTGCCGCGCACGGTGCCGGCTCCAGGGTCAAGATCATCAACCAGCTGCTGGCCGGGGTGCATATCGCCGCCGCCGCCGAAGCGATGGCGCTGGGCCTGCGCGAAGGCGTGGACCCGGACGCGCTCTATGACGTGATCACCCACAGCGCCGGCAACTCGTGGATGTTCGAGAACCGCGTGCCGCATATCCTGAAGGGCGACTACACGCCGCTGTCCGCGGTCGACATCTTCGTCAAGGACCTCGGCATGGTGCTCGACACCGCGCGCACCAGCAAATTCCCGCTGCCGCTGTCGGCCGCGGCGCACCAGATGTTCATGATGGCCTCGACCGCCGGCCACGGCGGCGAAGACGATGCGGCGGTGATCAAGATCTTCCCGGGCATCGAGCTGCCGGGCCAGGCCGGACAGGTCAAATAAGGAGCACCGACCATGACCGCCCTGCTTGGCTGCATCGCCGACGACTTTACCGGCGCCACCGACCTCGCCAACACGCTGGTGCGCAATGGCATGCGCACCGTGCAGACCATCGGCGTGCCCGGCTCCATGGCCGATATCGGCAGCGCCGACGCCGTGGTGGTCGCGCTCAAGTCGCGCACCGTGCCCGCGGCCCAGGCCGTGGCCGAGTCGCTGGCCGCGCTGCAATGGCTGCGCGCGCAGGGCTGCCGCCAGTTCGTCTTCAAGTACTGCTCCACCTTCGACTCGACCGACGCCGGCAATATCGGCCCGGTGGCCGAGGCGCTGCTGGCGGCGCTGGACAGCGACTTCACCATCGCCTGCCCGGCCTTCCCCGAGAACGGCCGCACCATCTTCCGCGGCCACCTGTTCGTCGGCGATGCGCTGCTGAACGAATCGGGCATGGAACACCATCCGCTGACGCCGATGACCGATGCCAACCTGGTGCGCGTGCTGCAGCGCCAGAGCAAGCACAAGGTCGGGCTGCTGCGCCATGACGCGGTCGCGCGCGGCGCGCAGGCCACCGCCGAGCGCATCGCCGCGCTGCGCGGCGACGGCGTGCGCATGGCGATTGCCGATGCGGTGTCCGACGCGGACCTGCTCACGCTGGGCGAGGCGTGCGCCGGCCTGCCGCTGGTGACCGGCGGCTCCGGCATCGCGCTGGGCCTGCCCGCGAACTTCCGCCGCGCCGGCCTGCTGCCGCAGCGCGCCGACGCCGACGCGGTGCCGGCCATCGACGGTCCCGGCGTGGTGCTGGCCGGCAGCGCCTCGCGCGCGACCAACGGCCAGGTGGCACGCTGGCTCGAGCAAGGCCGCCCGGCGCTGCGCATCGACCCGCTCGCGCTGGCGCGCGGCGAGGCCGTGGCCGACGCGGCGCTCGCCTTTGCCGCGGCGCATGACCAGCCCGTGCTCGTCTATGCGACCTCGAGCCCCGATGAAGTCAAGGCGGTGCAGGCCGAGCTGGGCGTGGCGCACGCCGGCCACCTGGTCGAACAATGCCTGGCCGCGGTTGCCGCCGGGCTGAAGGCACGCGGCACGCGCCGCTTCGTGGTGGCGGGCGGCGAGACCTCGGGCGCGGTGGTGCAGGCGCTGGGCGTGCGCGCGCTGCGCATTGGCGCGCAGATCGCGCCGGGCGTGCCGGCCACCGTCACGCTCGATGCCACGCCGCTGGCACTGGCGCTCAAGTCGGGAAATTTCGGCGGCCCGGACTTCTTTGACGAAGCGCTGCGCCAGCTGGGAGGCGAGTGATGAGCACCGAAAGCAAGCTGCGCGAAGAGATCTGCCGCATCGGCGCCAGCCTCTACCAGCGCGGCTATACCGTCGGCTCGGCCGGCAACATCAGCGCGCGGCTGGACGATGGCTGGCTGATCACCCCGACCGATGCGTGCCTGGGCATGATGGATCCCGCGGCGGTCGCCAAGGTCGCCGCCGACGGCAGCTGGGTCTCGGGCGACAAGCCGTCGAAGACGCTGACGCTGCATCGCGCCATCTATGACAACAACCCCGGGGCGCACGCCGTGGTGCATACGCACTCGACGCACCTCGTGGCCCTGACGCTGGCCGGTGTCTGGCAACCGGACGACGTACTGCCGCCGCTCACGCCCTACTACGTGATGAAGGTCGGCCATGTCCCGCTGATTCCCTACCATCGCCCCGGCGATCCGGCGGTGGCCGCGCGCGTGGCCACGCTCGCAGCGCAGGTGCGCGGCGTGCTGCTGGAGCGCCTGGGGCCGGTGGTGTGGGAGTCCAGCGTATCGCGCGCCGCGTTCGCGCTGGAAGAACTGGAGGAGACCGCCAAGCTATGGATGACCATGAAAGACGTATCCGGCTTTGCCGCCCGCGCGGCGCTGCCCGACAGCGCCCTGGCTGAGTTGCGCGACGCCTTCCAGGCGCGCTGGTAGCACCAGCCCCGCTGCTTCCCTGACCACCTGGCCTGATCCTGGCGCGGCGGCCCCGGCCACCGCGCGGGGGACGCGCACCCCTGCGATTCGCGCGTGGCCGCAACCACAAGACCAGACTCACCACCATACCCGGAGACCACCGATGCCATCCAACCAACCGGCGGCCAGCGTGCCCGCCTTCGACAGCCTCGGCGGCAACGCCCGGCTCGACACCGACACCCAGATCGAGAAACGCGCCTACAGCAAGGTGTTCTGGCGCATCATGCCGTTCCTGATGCTGTGCTACGTGGTCGCCTACCTCGACCGCGTCAACGTCGGCTTCGCCAAGCTGCAGATGGGCCAGGACCTGGCCTTCTCCGAGACCGTGTTCGGCCTGGGCGCCGGCCTGTTCTTCATCGGCTATTTCCTGTTCGAGCTGCCCAGCAACCTGCTGATGCACAAGATCGGCGCGCGCATCTGGATCGCGCGCATCATGATCACGTGGGGCATCATCTCGGCGCTGTTCATGTTCGTGCAGACGCCGACGCAGTTCTACGTGATGCGCTTCCTGCTGGGCCTGGCCGAAGCCGGCTTCTATCCCGGCGTGATCCTGTACCTGACCTACTGGTTCCCGGCCAACCGCCGCGCCAAGATGATCGCGCTGTTCATGTCGGGCATCCCCATCGCCGGCATGTTCGGCAACCCGCTGTCGGGCTGGATCATGGACGCGTTCAACGGCACCCACGGCATGCGCGGCTGGCAGTGGATGTTCCTGCTCGAGGCGCTGCCCGCGTTCGTGATCGGCTTGCTGACGATCTTCGTGCTGCGCGACGGCATCGACAAGGCGCCGTGGCTGGACGCCGACGAGAAGCGCGTGCTCAAGCGCAATATCGAGGAAGACCAGCGCAATGCCGGCGCCGCCGCCGGCAAGGGGCATGGCCACTCGCTCGGCGCGGTGTTCGCCGACCGCCGCGTGTGGTGGATGTGCCTGATCTACTTCTGCTTCGTCACCGGCCAGTACGCGCTGACCTTCTGGATGCCCACGCTGGTGAAGTCCAGCGGCGTGACCGGCAACCTCAACATCGGCCTGCTGTCCGCGATTCCTTTCCTCTGCGCGGTGGTGGTGATGAACATCCTGGGCCACAGCGCGGATGCACGCCGCGAGCGCCGCTGGCACCTGATCGTGCCCGCGTTGATGGGTGCGCTGGGCTTTGCCATCGCCGCCTCGTTCACCAACAATACGACCGTGGCGATTGCCGCGCTGTCGCTGGCCGCCGCCGGCGTGCTGACCTGCGCCCCGCTGTTCTGGTCGCTGCCGACTTCGTTCCTGTCGGGCATCGCCGCGGCCTCGGGCATTGCGGTGGTCAACTCGGTGGGCAACCTGGCTGGCTTCGTGTCGCCGTACATGGTGGGTGCGCTCAAGGACCTGACCCAGAGTACCCAGTTGCCGATGTACGTGCTGTCGGCCATCCTGGTGGTCGGCGCCGTGCTGGTGTGGCTGACGCCCGCTAAACTGGTCAATCGCTGAACCCGCTTTCGCTTCCGGAGTTTCCCATGCCGCGCTTTGCCGCCAACCTGTCGATGATGTACCAAGAGCACGCCTTCCTGGACCGCTTTGCCGCTGCCGCGGCCGACGGCTTCCGGGCGGTCGAGTATCTGTTCCCGTACGAGCACCCCGCCGCGGAGCTGCGCGCGCGCCTCGACGCGAACGGCCTCGCGCAGGCGCTGTTCAATGCCCCGCCGGGCGACTGGGCGGCGGGCGAGCGCGGCCTGGCGGCGCTGCCGGGGCGCGAGGCGGAATTCCGCGGCACCATCGGCCGCGCGCTCGAATACGCCGGCGTGATCGGCAATGACCGCATCCATGTGATGGCCGGCCTGGTCCCCGCCGATGCCGACCCCGCGCGCTGCCGCGCCGCCTACCTGGAGAACCTGGCGTTCGCCGCCAGCGCGGCGGCCGCGCAGGGCGTGACCGTGCTGATCGAGCCGATCAACACGCGCGACATGCCGGGCTATTTCCTCAACCGCCAGGACGACGGCCAGGCGATCTGCAAGGAGGTCGGCGCGGCCAACCTGAAGGTGCAGTTCGACTGCTACCACTGCCAGATCGTCGAGGGCGATGTCGCGATGAAGCTCAGGCGCGACTTCGCCGGCATCGGCCATATCCAGATCGCCGGCGTGCCCGAGCGCCATGAGCCCGACCTGGGCGAGCTGCACTACCCCTACCTGTTCGACGTCATCGACGCGCTCGGCTATGCCGGCTGGATCGGCTGCGAATACCGCCCGCGCGCCGGCACGTCGGCAGGCCTGGGCTGGCTCAAGCCCTACCTCGGCCGCTGATGCAAAACCACTGAAGAGCTCTTGCCATGAACGTACTGATTACCGGCGGCGCCGGCTTTCTCGGCCTGCAGTTGGCCCGCCTGCTGCTGCGACGCGGCACCCTGAACCTCGACGGCAAGGCCGTTGCCTTCGAGCGCCTGACGCTGCTCGACGTGGTCGCGCCGCAGGGTCTCGACGACGCGCGCGTGCGCGTGGTCACCGGCGACCTGTCCGATCCCGCGGTGCTGCGCCAGGCCATCGACCAGGACACCGGCGCGGTGTTCCACCTCGCCGCCGTGGTCAGCGGCCAGGCCGAGGCCGATTTCGAACTCGGCATGCGCGTCAACCTGGACGCGTCGCGCGCGCTGCTGGAAACCTGCCGCGCACTGGGCCACCGGCCACGCGTGCTGCTCACCAGCTCGGTCGCGGTCTACGGCGGCGAGCTGCCGCCGGTGGTGCAGGACGACACCGCGCTCAATCCGCAATCGTCATACGGCGTGCAGAAGGCCATCGGCGAACTGCTGCTGTCGGACTACAGCCGCCGCGGCTTCGTCGACGGCCGCGTGCTGCGCCTGCCCACCATCAGCGTGCGCCCGGGCAAGCCCAATGCGGCGGCGTCGTCGTTCGCCAGCGGCATCATCCGCGAGCCGCTGGCGGGCGTGGCAGCGAACTGCCCGGTGGCGCCGGAGACCAAGCTGTGGCTGCTGTCGCCGCGCGCGGCGGTGGCCGCGCTGGTCAACGGCATCGAGCTTGCGGGCGAGCGCCTGGGCAATCGCCGCGTGGTCAACCTGCCGGGCCTGTCGGTCACCGCCGCGGGCATGGTCGACGCACTGCGCCGCGTCGCGGGCGATGCGGTGGCGGACCTGGTGACGTGGGAACGCGAAGAGCGCGTCGAGAAGATCGTCGGCACGTGGCCGGCGGCGTGGAACGCGGAGCGCGCCTTGTCGCTGGGGTTCGAGAGCGATGCCAGCTTTGATGCGGTGATCCGAGCTTATATGGAGGATGCGGGGGTGGGGAAGTAAGCTTCCGCCGTTCCGCCATGGCGACTGCTTGTTCAGTTGCTGAGAGCCAGTCCCCTCTCCCGCTTGCGGGAGAGGGCTAGGGAGAGGGCAGGACTTTCGTGCCCTTACGCGCCATGTCGCAAGGCACGCGCC
Organism: Cupriavidus sp. WGlv3; assembly: GCF_023952475.1. Taxonomy (GTDB): domain Bacteria; phylum Pseudomonadota; class Gammaproteobacteria; order Burkholderiales; family Burkholderiaceae; genus Cupriavidus; species Cupriavidus phytorum. The sequence continues at coordinate 83,165 of NZ_JALHRX010000015.1, read as the reverse complement.
TGCCCTCTCCCCCGCCCCTCTCCCGCAAGCGGGAGAGGGGAGCAAACCAGCGGGAGTCGAGGCGTCTTCGCGCCATCAACCCGCCGGCTTCACCACCTCATACCCCTCGATCACCTCCCGCACCACCCCCGGGATCGGCGCCGACTTCTGCGTCGCCGGATCCGCGCACACATAGACGATTTCACCGGTGATCAGGTGCTCGTCGCCCCGATACATCTCCACCCGGAACAGCATGCTCGACCGCCCCAGCCGCGCCATGCGGCCGCGGATATCGAGCTGATCGTCGAAGCGCGCCGACGCGTGGTACTCCAGCGTCGACTTGACCACGAAGATGTCGACGCCGTGCGCGTGCAGCACGTCTTCGGGATAGCGGATGCCCAGCGCGCGCCAGTACTCGGTCACGCAGATATCGCAATACGTCAGGTAGTGCGCATTGAAGACGATCGATTGCGGATCGACTTCGGACCAGCGCACGCGCAGCGGGATGGTATGGCGGAACTCCTCTTTGGCCATTGACGTGGTCTCCTCGGTGGATCAGCGCGGGCTTACTGCGGCTTGGCCAGCCCCAGCTTCTCGATGATCGCCTTTTCCTTCTTGACGGTATCGGCCGCGAACTGCGCGTACTGCTGCGTGTTCATGTAGAACGGCTCCATGTCGAACTTGGCCAGCGACTCGCGGTAGTTGGGCATTTCCATGGCCTTCTTGAAGGCGTCATGCAGCTTCTGCACGATCTTCGGGTCGGTGCCCTTGGGCGCGACCAGGCCGAACGGCGAGGTCTGCACGATGCCCATGCCCAGTTCCTTCAGCGTCGGCACGTTGGGGAAGCGCGCCGAGCGCTTCTCGCCCCAGGTCGACAGCAGGCGCAGCTTGCCCTGCTCCACGTACGGCGCCCAGGCCGGCGTGTCGGCCACCGACATCACGTGGCCGCCGAGCAGCGCCTGCATCGATTCCGAATTGCCCTTGTACGGGATGTGCGAGAACTGCACGCCCTGCTTCAGGGCCAGTTCTTCCATGGTCAGGTGCAGCGTGGTCATCGAGCCCGGCGAGCCGTAGGTCAGCTTGCCCGGGTTGGCCTTGGCGTAGGCGATGTAGTCCTGCATGGTCTTGATCGGCGAATCCGCCGGCACCACCAGGCCGAACGAATAGCCAGCAAGGTTGATGATGTAGCTCAGGTCCTTGACCGGGTCCCAGTTGATCTTGGTGGTGTAAGGCAGGCGGTAGACCGGCATGGCCACCTGCGCCAGCGTGTAGCCGTCGGGCGCGGTGCTCTGCATCAGCTGCGCCGGCAGCACGCCGCCGGCACCGGGCTTGTTCTCGACGATCACGGGCTGGCCCAGGATCTTCGAGGCGTTGTCGGCCAGCACGCGGAACGGGATATCCGTGGAGCCGCCGGCGGTGTAGCCGATCACCAGCCGGATCGGGCGCTGCGGGAACTTGTCGGCCTGGGCCTGGGCGGGCATGGCGGCAAGACCGAGGGCCGCGGCGGCGGCGGCGATGCCCGCGCGGGCGAGGAAGTGGCGGCGTTGCATTTGACGATGTCTCCTAGTGCTGCAAATCACTGCTTGAAAAATGCGTGGACCGGCGCGACCGCAAGGCGGGGCCTAGTCCTGCGAGGTGCCGAACGCGGTGCGCAGCGCGGCGACGGCATCGGCATGCGCCTGCGCCACCGCGGGCACGAACCGGCCCAGCTTGAAGAAGTCATGGATCATGCCGGGGTAGTCGGCCAGCGTGGCGGCAACGCCGGCGGCGCGCAGCTTTTCGGCGTAGGCCACGCCCTCGTCATGCAGCGGGTCGTAGCCGGCCACCGCGATCCAGGCCGGGCAGACCCCGTCCACCTCGGCACCGGTGCCGCCACCGTCGAGCGGGGCAAAGCGCCAGTCGTCGCGGCTGGCATCCTGGTCCAGGTACTGCGCGAAGAACCAGCGGATCATCTCCGCCGTCAGCAGGTAGCCGTCGGCCAGCGCGCGGTGCGACGGCGTATCCTGGCGCGCGCAGGTGCCCGGATAGATCAGCAGCTGCAGCACCGGCGCCCGGCCGGCATCGCGCGCCTCGACCGCGCAGGCCGTGGCCAGCGTGCCGCCGGCACTGTCGCCGCCCAGGCCGATGCGTGCCGGGTCGGCGCCGAGCCTGTCGGCTTCGGCGAAGACCCAGTGCAGCACATCGAAGGCGTCGTTGACCGCGGTCGGGAAGCGCCATTCGGGCCCGAGCCGGTAATCCACCGACAGCACCATGCAATCGGCCTGGCCGCACAGCAGCCGGCACAGCGGATCGTGCGAATCGACACTGCCGACCGTGAAGCCGCCGCCGTGGAAGTACACCAGCAGCGGCAGCGGCTCGACCCAGCTGGCCTCGCGCGGCGTGTACAGCCGGACCGGGATGGCGTGGCCGTCGCGGGCCGGCACCAGCAGGTCTTCCGCGGTATGCACCGGGGGCGGGTTGATGTCGAGGATCGGCGCACTTTTCTCGTAGGCGATCTTGGCGTCTTCCGGCGCCATGGCGTGGATCGGCGGCCGCTTGGCGCGCGCGATCAAGGCCAGCAACGCGGCCATCTGCGGGTCCAGCGGACTGTCCGGCAGGCCTGGCGTGGCGGATGGGGAAGACGGTACGACAGACATAGGGCGTAATGCGGCACAAACCCGGCGCCGACCCCGCGCAGCAGCGCGGGCGCGGCGTCGGCATCGGGACAAGTTCGAATAGTGAACGATCGTTCGATTTTAGTATGATGCCAGATGTTTCCGACCCCGGGCAGTCCGAGATAACCCGGAAAAGTCCTGTCCGCCCTGCCACGCCAGCAGTTTTTGCGCGATCATCGGCTGCAGCGGCGCCGGGGCCTGCGGAAACGATGCGACAGTGCCATTGAACCCCAACCCGGGGCGCGGTGCCAGCGGCGGGCCAGGCACGTGACAACGACGAATTCCAACGCGCATTCCACTATTTCGCGGCAGATCCCAGCAGGAGACAAGCAAACATGGCGTTCATCTACTATCTGACCCACATTCACCTGGACTTCGGCGCGGTCAGCGTGCTGAAGTCGGAATGCGAGCGCATCGGCATCCGCCGGCCGCTGCTGGTCACGGACCAGGGCGTGGTCGCGGCCGGCGTGGCGCAGCGCGCCATCGATGCGATGCAGGGCCTGCCGGTGGCAGTGTTCGACGAGACCCCGTCGAACCCGACCGAGGCCATGGTGCGCAAGGCCGCCGCGCAGTACCGCGAGCAAGGCTGCGACGGGCTGGTGGCGGTGGGCGGCGGGTCATCGATCGACCTGGCCAAGGGCATTGCCATCCTGGCCACGCACGAGGGCGAGCTGACCACCTATGCCACCATCGAAGGCGGCAGTGGCAAGATCACCGACCGGGCCGCGCCGCTGATCGCGGTGCCCACCACCTCGGGCACCGGCAGCGAGGTCGCGCGCGGCGCCATCATCATCCTGGACGACGGCCGCAAGCTGGGTTTCCACTCCTGGCACCTGCTGCCCAAGTCCGCAGTGTGCGATCCCGAACTGACGCTGGGCCTGCCCGCCGGCCTGACCGCCGCCACTGGCATGGACGCCATCGCCCACTGCATCGAGACCTTCCTGGCGCCCGCCTTCAACCCGCCCGCGGACGGTATCGCGCTCGACGGCCTGGAGCGCGGCTGGACCCACATCGAGCGCGCCACCCGCGACGGCAACGACCGCGATGCGCGCCTGAACATGATGAGCGCGTCGATGCAGGGCGCGATGGCGTTCCAGAAGGGACTGGGCTGCGTGCATTCGCTGTCGCACCCGCTCGGCGGACTGAAGATCGACGGCCGCACCGGCCTGCACCACGGCACCCTCAACGCGGTGGTGATGCCGGCGGTGCTGCGCTTCAATGCCGACGCGCCCACCGTGGTGCGCGATCACCGCTACGCGCGCCTGCGCCGCGCCATGCACCTGCCCGACGACGCCGACCTGGCGCAGGCGGTGCACGACATGACCGCGCGCCTGGGCCTGCCCACCGGGCTGCGCCAGATGGGCGTGACCGAGAACATGTTCGACAAGGTGATCGCGGGCGCGCTGCTCGACCACTGCCACAAGACCAACCCGAAACAAGCCAGCGCCGCTGATTATCGGCGTATGCTTGAGCAGTCCATGTAGCACAGGCCTTCACCGGGCGGACCGACCAAGCGGCTGCCCGGCTGGCCCTCCCACAGCGCAGGAGACAATATGAGCGGCGAGCACTTGCAGGTAGTCCATGGCGATATCACCCGGATGGAAGTCGATGCCATCGTCAATGCGGCCAACAGCGGCCTGCTCGGCGGCGGCGGCGTCGACGGGGCCATCCACGGGGCCGGCGGCCCCGCCATCATGGAGGCCTGCCGCGCGATCCGCGACGCGCAGGGCGGCTGCCCCACCGGCGAGGCGGTGCTCACCACCGGCGGCCGCCTGCCGGCGCCCTACGTGATCCACGCGGTCGGGCCGGTGTGGCAAGGCGGTGGCCAGGGCGAAGAAGAGCAGCTTGCCAGTGCCTACCGCAACAGCATCCGGCTGGCGGCGCAGCATCACCTGCGCACGCTGGCCTTCCCCAACATCAGCACCGGCATCTACGCCTTCCCGCGCGAGCGCGCCGCGGATATCGCCATCGCCGCGGTGCGCGAGGCGCTGGCCGGGGCGCCGGAGATCGAGCAGGTCACCTTCGTCTGCTTCGATGACGAGAACTACCGGCTTTACCGCGAGCGGCTGAGCTGAAGCCTGCATGCGGCGGCCTGGGCCGCCGCATGCGTGCGCACCGATCAGGCCGGCAGCGCGCTGCGGATCAGCTGGTTGATCCGTTCCGGCTGCTCGTGGATCACCCAGTGGGTGCCCTCGGGGATGCGCTCCAGCCGCAGGTCGGGCACGAAATCGGCCAGGCCGTCGACCAGCGACTTCGGCAGCGCGCGGTCGCGCTCGCCCCACACCACCAGCGTCGGCACCCTGACCACGAACGCCGCCGGATCCAGCCGTGAAATATCGGGCGGCGGCTCGCCCTCGCCTGGCGGATGCATCGGCGAGGCCCGGTAGAAATTGACGCCGCCGGTCAGCGGATGCACGCCGGCGTCCTTGCCCTCGCCCGGCTGCGACCACGCCGCGTGATACCTGGCGCGGGTCTCGGCGGTGTACCACGCCGCCGGCTTGCCGTCGTCGTCGGACAGCATCCGGTCCAGCAGCGCGAAGTCGTTGGCCGCCAGCGCCTGCTCCGAGCCCGGCTTGCGCAGCCAGTTCATATAGGCAGACGCGGCCTGCTGCGCCGGATCGGTGGCGAGCGCGCGCGCGAACAAATACGGATGCGGCGAATTGACGATGACCAGCTGGCGCACCAGCTGCGGGAACTGGATCGCCAGGTTCCAGCAGATCGCCCCGCCCCAGTCGTGCGCCACCACCACGGCCTGGTCATAGCCCAGCGCGCCGACCAGCTGCACCAGGTCTTCAACGATATGGCGCGGCCGGTAGGCGCTGACGTCGGCGGGCTTGCTCGACAGGTTGAAGCCGCGCAGGTCGGGCGCGACGGCGAAATGCGTGCGGCCGAACTCGGCCAGCTGCGCCTCCCATTCGAACCAGAATTCCGGAAAGCCGTGCACGAACAGCATCAGCGGCTTGCCGCGCTCGCCCGCGCTGGCGTAGTGCAGCCGGGTTTCGTTGGGCAGCGTGGCGTACTGCAGGTGGCGGATCACGGCGGCGGGCGCTGCCATGTTGTTCTCCATATGCGGTCCTCCTCGTTGCGGCGTTGTACGGGCGTGTGATCAGCCGCGCAGCGCGGCAACGAGGCCCGCGCGGACCTCGGGCTTGTCGGCAAACGGATCGCCGGGGTTGCGCTGCCCGACGATATCCTCGAAGCGCTGGCGCACGGGAGCGAGCGCCTGGGGGTGGGAATAAATATAGAAGCTTTCGTCGCGAATGGCATCGAAGGTGATCTGCGCCACCTCCGCCGCGCTCACCTTGCCCGAGCCGACGGCCTTGTCCGACAAGGCCTGCGACACCATTTGCGAACGCGTCGGCGGCGCCTGGTTGGCCAGGTCGGCGGGCCGGTTGCGCTGCGACTGGCTGATACCGGTCGGCACGAAGTACGGGCACAGCACCGAGCAACGCACCTGCTCGGTCACCAGCCCGAGATCCTGGTACAGCGTTTCGGTCAGCGCCACCACCGCGTGCTTGGACACGTTGTAGACCCCCATCGCCGGCGGATTCAGCAAGCCCGCCATCGATGCGGTGTTGACGATATGTCCCTCGAACGCCGGGTCCTTCTGCGCGGCGGCCAGCATCAGCGGCGTGAAAATGCGCACGCCATGCACCACGCCGTACAGGTTGACACCCATCACCCAGTCCCAGTCCCGCTCCGAGTTTTCCCAGATCAGGCCGCCCGCGCCGACGCCGGCATTGTTGAACAGCAGGTTGACCTGGCCGAAGGCCTCGATCGCCGCATCGGCCAGCGCCTGCACCTGCCCGGCTTGCGACACGTCCGTACGCAAGCCGATCACCGGCACGTTGCGCGCCTGGAACTCGGCGACGGTCGCGTCCAGCGCGTCTTCCTGCACGTCGGCCAGCACCAGCTTCATGCCGAGGTCCGCGGCGATGCGGGCAAATTCCTTGCCGAAACCCGAGGCGCCGCCGGTAATGACGGCAACCTTGTTGGAGAAATCCTTCATGTCGTCTGTCCTGTCGCGTGAGTCGAATGGGGCTGCCCGCCGCATGGCGGGCATGCGGGTTCAGTCCAGCAGGTCGGGCTGTTCCTTGACGATGCGGGCATAGAGCGGCTGGAACTGGAACCAGCCCGCCTGCGCGGTGCCGACGATCGAATACGCCTGCCGTGCAGCCGCGTCGGCAATCACCTTCAACGGCGCCTGCGTGCGCGCCGCGGCCGCTTCGGCCAGCAGCTGCACCTGGCAGGAGCGTTCCATGGTGATGAACCACCACGCCGCTTCGTCGACGGTCTTGCCGACCGTCAGCAGGCCATGGTTCTGCAGGATCGCGGCCTTGTTCTGCCCGAGCGCGTTGGCGATGCGCTGGCCCTCGTCCAGCTCCACCACCACGCCGCCAAAGTCGTCATAGACCGCGTGATCGTGGTAGAAGGCGCACACATCCTGTGTCAGCGCATCGAGCGGGCGCCCCAGCGTCGACCACGCGCGGCCATAGGTGCTGTGCGAATGCGCGGCGGCGACCGCGTCGGGGCGGGTCTGGTGCACGCGCGAATGGATGGCGAAGGCCGCGGCATTGACCGGGTAGTCGCCCTCGACCACATCGCCGTGGTGGTCGCAGCGAATCAGGTTGGAGACCCTGACCTGGCTGAAATGCACGCCGAAGGGATTGACCCAGAAGGTGTCGGGAAACTCGGGATCGCGCGCGGTGATATGGCCGGCCACGCCTTCATCGAAGCCGAATTTCGAGAACAGCCGGAAGGCGGCTGCCAGGCGCTGCTTGCGGTGCAGGCGCTCTTCGGCGGCGGTGGCGAACTGCGGCGGCCGCGGCAGGTTGCGGTAGCGCGCCTTGACCTCTTCGGGCAGGCCGGCGCCGATCTCGTCGGCGCTCTGGATTTGCGGGGCTTGCGGGGCATTCATCGGTGTCTCCGTTGCTGGTGATATCCGTTGCCCGCGGCGCGCCCTGCAGACGCGCCGCGGCCCTGCAGGCGCCGGTCAGACCAGCTTGACCAGCTGCTTGCCGAAGTTCTTGCCCTTGAGCAGGCCCATGAACGCTTCCGGCGCGCTGGCCAGTCCTTCGGCAATGCTCTCGCGGAACTTGAGCTTGCCTTGCGCGACCGCGGTGCCCAGCTCCTTCAGCGCCTGCGGCCAGACCTCGGCATGCTCGGAGACGATGAAGCCTTCCACCGTCAGGCGCGAGATCAGGATCAGCTGCGGGTTCTTCAGCGGCAGCGGCTGGCCGTCATAGCCGGCGATCATGCCGCACATGGCGATACGGCCGAAGGCGTTCATGCGCGACAGCACCGCGTCGAAGATGTCGCCGCCGACGTTCTCGAAGTAGCCGTCGATGCCGTCGGGCGTGGCTTCCTTGAGCATGGTGTAGAGCTCTTTCGGGTCTTTCGCCGCCTTGTAGTCGATGCAGGCATCGAAGCCCAGCTCGTTGACCACGTAGTCGCACTTGTCCTTGCCGCCGGCAAAGCCCACCGCACGGCAGCCCGCCAGCTTGGCCAGCTGGCCGACCACGCTGCCGACCGCGCCCGACGCGGCGCTGACCGCAATGGTCTTGCCCGCCTTGGGCTGGATGATCTTGTTGAGGCCATACCAGGCGGTCACGCCCGGCATGCCGACGGAGCCCAGGTAGGCCGACAGCGGGATATGGGTGGTATCGACCGTCTGCAGGCCGGTGCCGTCGCTGACACCCATCTCCTGCCAGCCGAACATGCCGACCACCTTGTCACCCGGCTTGAACTTGCTGTGCTTGCTCTCCACCACTTCACCGACGGTGCCGCCGATCATCACCTCGTCGAGCGGCTGCGGCGCGGCGTAGGACTTGCTGTCGTTCATGCGCCCGCGCATGTACGGGTCCAGCGACAGGTAGTGATTGCGCACCAGCACCTGGCCGTCGGCAATCTGCGGCACGGGCACCTCTTCCAGGCGGAAATTGGCCGGCGTGACCGCGCCTTCGGGACGCGAGGCCAGGACGATGCGCTTGAACGTGTTGGACATGGTGGATTCCTTCCAATGGGAGATGGAAACTGCATGGAAACTGCCGATGCGGGGCAATGCGGCACATGGAGCGCCCCGCCTGTGCTGCGCCGGCGCTCAGCCGTCGGCGCCGGTATCGGTTTCGCCCGGGCGCTGCGGCGGCATGCGGCGGATGTACTTGAACGTGCCCGAGCCGCGCGCCACGGTCTTGCCGTCAGCATCGACGATCTCGGCCTCGCAGAACACCATGGTGGTGGTGCGGTGCACGGTGGTGCCGCGCGCGGTCAGGTGGCCGCGGCCCGGCGCCATGAAGCTGCTCTTCATCTCGATGGTGACCACACCGCGGCCATCGGCATCGCTGCTGCGGCCGGCCACCGCCATGGCCACGTCGAGCAGCGTCATGATCACGCCGCCGTGGGCCATGTCCCAGCTGTTCTGGTGGCGCTTTTCGGTCGGCAGCGAGATCTCGCTGCGCCCGCCCTCGGCCAGGCTGCAGGTCACGCCGAGTTCGGCAAGGAACGGGATATGGCTCAGGGAGCCGGTGTACTGGTTCATGGCAATGCGAGTGGAAGTGGGGGGTCGGAGAGGCACCGGCAGTTTGCCCGCCGGCGCCGCCCCCGCATTATTGCCGCAAACGAAGGCCGTCGCTCAGGCCGCGCTTATACGGCGCTGACGCCGCCATCGACCGCCAGGATCTGCCCGGTGATGTGCTTGCCGGCATCGCTGGCAAACAGCAGCGCCGCGCCCTTCAGGTCTTCGTCGTCGCCCAGGCGGTGCAGCGGCACGCCCGCGCACATCGCCTCGACGCCCATGCGCTCGAGCGAGCCCTTGGTCATCTTGGACGGGAAGAAGCCCGGCGCCAGCGCGTTGACGGTGATGTTGTGCTCGCCCCACTCCGCCGCCAGCGTGCGCGTGAAGTTGACCACCGCGCCCTTGGAGGTGTTGTAGGCGATGGTCTCCATGGTGCCCGGCGGATTGCCGGCCAGGCCCGCGATCGACGCCACGTTGATGATGCGGCCATAACGGCGCGGAATCATCGACAGCTTGCCGATGCGCTGGCTCAGCAGGAACAGGCCGCGGATATTCAGGTTCATCACCTTGTCCCACGCTTCCAGCGGATGGTCTTCCGCCGGTGCGCCCCAGGTGGCGCCGGCGTTGTTGACCAGGATGTCGACCTGGCCGAGCCTGGCGATGGCCTCGTCGGCCAGGCGCGCAATCTCCGATTCCTGCGAGCCGTCGGCGGCGATCCAGTCGGCCTCGATGCCGAGGCCCTTCAGGTGTTCCTGCGCGGCGCGCAACTCGTCGGCCTTGCGCGCCGACAGCACGATGCGCGCGCCCTGCTCGCCCAGGGCCTCGGCAATCTGCAGGCCAAGGCCGCGCGAGCCGCCGGTGATCAGCGCGGTCTTGCCCTTCAGGTCAAACAGTTGCTGGATGGTGCGCATGTTGTCTCTTCCTTGGTTGTCTTTGAATGAGGGAGTAAACAGTCAGAACCGGCGCTCAGAACCAGGCGTCCTGCATGTCCAGCGTGGTGCGGTCGAGCGACGCCAGCAGGTCGAACTGCGGACCGACCCTGGGCAGCTCGAAGCGGAAGAAGTACGCCGCCGCGGCCAGCTTGCCGCGATAGAAGTCCTGGTCTTCCTGGCCGCTCGCCTGCGCCAGCGCGGCTTGCGCCAGCAGTGCCTGCTCCAGCCAGATCCACGCGACCACCACGTGGCCGAAGGCTTCGAGGTAGACCGAGGCGTTGGCCAGCGTCACGTTCGAATCGCCGGCACTCCACAGCGTCTGGGTCACCTCGGCCAGGCGCTTGGTTGCGGCGCCGAGCGCGCGCGCCTGCTGCGCCAGTTCGGCATCGTCCGCGGCCAGCGCGCGGCCGATGGTGGCCTGCACGCGCTCGCCCAGCAGCTTGAACGCGGCGCCATCCTTCATCACCACCTTGCGGCCGAGCAGGTCCAGGCCCTGGATGCCGTGCGTGCCTTCGTGGATCGGATTCAGGCGGTTGTCGCGATAGAACTGCTCGACGTTGTATTCGCGGGTATAGCCATAGCCGCCATGCACCTGGATCGCGAGGTTATTGGCCTCCAGGCACCATTGCGACGGCCAGCTCTTGGCGATCGGGGTCAGGATGTCGAGCAGCAGCGCCAGGCGCGCATGCGCTTCCTGGTCGCCCGCGGCAGCAGCGGCCTGTTCCTCGTCGACCAGCCGCGCGCAATACAGGTTCAGCGCCAGGCCGCCCTCGACATAGCTCTTCTGCGCCAGCAGCATGCGGCGGATATCGGCGTGCTCGACCAGCTTCACCTGCGGGCTGGCGGCGTCCTTGCCGCCGGGGCCGACGGGGCGGCCTTGCGGACGGTTGCGCGCATAGTCCAGCGCGTGCAGGTAGCCGGTATAGCCGAGCATCACCGCCCCCAGGCCCACGCCGATGCGCGCCTCATTCATCATGTGGAACATGCAGGCCAGGCCCTTGTGCGGCTCGCCCACCAGGTAGCCGATCGCGCCGGCCTTGCCGCCCGGCTTGTACTTCATGCCCTCGCCGAAATTCAGCAGGCAGTTGGTGGTGCCGCGGTAGCCCATCTTGTGGTTCAGGCCGGCCAGCACCACGTCGTTGTGCTCGCCCAGCGAGCCGTCGTCGTTGACCAGGTACTTGGGCACGATGAACAGCGAGATGCCCTTCACGCCCGGGATCAGCCTGCCGTCCGGGCCGGGGATCTTGGCCAGCACCAGGTGGACGATGTTGTCCGACAGCTCGTGCTCGCCGGCGGAAATCCACATCTTGTTGCCGCGCAGCCGGTATTGCGCGCCCAGCGGCGATTCGCCCTCATACTCGGCGCGCGTCGTGATATCCGACAGCGACGAGCCGGCCTGCGGCTCCGACAGGCACATGGTGCCGAAGAAGCGCCCTTCCATCTCCGGCTTGACGAAGGTCTCGACCTGCGCCGGCGTGCCGTGCGTCAGCAGCAGGTTGGCATTGCCGATGGTCAGGAACGGGTAGGAGCTGGTGCCGACGTTGGCGCCCTTGAAGTAGGCGAAGCCGGCCTTCTCGACCACCACCGGCAGCTGCATGCCGCCCAGCTCGTAGTCCTGCCCGGCGGCCATCAGCCCGGCCTCGCAGAAGGCCTTCAGCGCGGTGCTGACCTCGGGAATGATGCTGACGGTCTCGCCGTCGAATTCGGGTTCGTGCTGGTCGTTCTTCTTGTTGTGCGGCGCGAACAGGTCGGTGGCGATCTTCTCGCAGGTATCCAGCGCGGCATCGAAGGTCTCGCGCGAGTGGTCGGCGTAGCGCGGGATGCGGGTCAGCTCGTCGACCTTGAGCCATTCGTACAGGATGAAATTCAGGTCGCGGCGGGAAAGGATCATCGACATGGTGTCTCCAGGCGGCGCACTGCGTGGGGCGCTCGCGAATTCTTTTCTGTTCTCGGGACGGCGTAGCGCTTGAAGAACGCTTTGCTTTGGATGACCAATGGCGGGCTCCCTCTCCCGCTTGCGGGAGAGGGTTGGGGAGAGGGCCGGCGTGACCACGAACGGAGGCGCCCGAGTACTGCGAGCTCCTGCCCTCTCCCCCGGCCCCTCTCCCGCAAGCGGGAGAGGGGAGCAAACAGGCGGTCGGTCGTTACAGGACTTCGAACAACCCGGCCGCGCCCTGCCCGCCGCCGATGCACATGGTCACCACCACGTACTTGACCCCACGGCGCTTGCCTTCGATCAGCGCATGGCCAACCAGGCGCGCGCCCGACACACCATACGGATGCCCCACCGCGATGGCGCCGCCGTTGACGTTGAGGCGGTCCATCGGGATGCCCAGCGTGTCGGCGCAGTACAGCACCTGCACGGCGAAGGCTTCGTTCAGCTCCCACAGGCCGATGTCGTCGACCTTCAGGCCGGCCTTCTTCAGCAGCTTGGGCACGGCAAAGACCGGGCCGATGCCCATCTCGTCTGGCTCGCAGCCGGCCACGGCGAAGCCGCGGAACACGCCCAGCGGCTGCAGGCCCTTGGCCGCCGCCACGCGCGCGTTCATCACCACCGCCGCCGAGGCGCCGTCCGAGAACTGCGAGGCGTTGCCGGCGGTGATCACGCCGCCCGGCACGGCGCTGCGGATCTTGGAAACACCTTCGAGCGTGGTGTCGGCGCGGATGCCCTCGTCGGCGGAGATGGTGACTTCCTTCGTCACCAGCTGGCCGGTCGACTTGTCGGCGACGCCGGCGAGCACCGTCATCGGCACGATCTCGTCCTTGAACTTGCCGGCTTCCTGCGCGGCCGCGGCGCGCTGCTGGCTGCGCACGCCGTATTCGTCCTGGCGCTCCTTCGAGATGTTGTAGCGCTTGGCCACGTTCTCGGCGGTCTGCAGCATGTTCCAGTAGATTTCCGGCTTGTTCTTGGTCAGCCAGCTTTCCTGGACCATATGGCGGTTCATCTCCTGCTGCACGCACGAGATGCTCTCCACGCCGCCGGCGACGAAGATGTCGCCCTCGTCGGCGATCACGCGCTGCGCCGCCATGGCGATGGTCTGCAGGCCCGACGAGCAGAAGCGGTTGACGGTGGCGCCCGGTACGGTGACCGGGCAGCCGGCGCGCAGCGCGATCTGGCGCGCGATATTGGCGCCGGTGGCGCCTTCCGGGTTGGCGCAGCCCATCAGCACGTCCTCGACCTCGGCGGCCTCGATCTTGGCGCGCGCGATGGCGTGCTGGACCGCATGGCCACCCAGCGTGGCGCCGTGGGTCATGTTGAAGGCGCCCTTCCAGCTCTTGGCCAGCGCGGTACGTGCGGTGGATACGATGACTGCTTCGTTCATGTGTTGCTCCTCGGAATCTCTTGTGTCGTTCAGTTCGGTGTTTCGGTTCAGCCCTGGCCCTTGAGCAAGTCGGCGGACATCACGCGCGCGACGCCGGCGGCGCCGAGCTCCTGCCATGCCCTGGCCAGCGACCCCTGCAGGTCAATGGCCCGGCACGCGTCCTCGATCACCGCGGCCTCGAAGCCCGCGGCGCGCGCATCGAGCACGCTCCAGGCCACGCAGTAGTCCGTCGCCAGCCCGGCACAGAACACGCGCCTGACGCCGTGCTCGCGCAGGTAGCCGGCCAGCCCGGTGCGCGTGGCGCGGTCCGCTTCCATAAAGGCGGAGTAGCTGTCCACACCGGCATGGTGGCCCTTGCGGATCACCAGCCGCGCGTGCGGCACGTCCAGCCCCGCATGCAGCGCGGCGCCGGGCGTGTCCTGCACGCAGTGCACCGGCCACAGCACCTGCTCGCCATACGGCAGCGCCAGCGTCTGGAACGGCTGCGCGCCGGCATGGTTGGCCGCGAACGAGACGTGCGCGGCCGGATGCCAGTCCTGCGTCAGCACCACATGCCCGAACGCGTGCGCCAGCCGGTTGATGACGGGCACCACCTCGTCGCCATTGGGCACGGCAAGCGCGCCACCCGGCATGAAGTCGTTCTGCACGTCGATCACCAGCAGGCAATCGTCCGGTCCGATGATGGTGTTCATGGCCCTCCTGGCTGAACCCTGTCGGTGTGAGCCGCGTCTTAGCCGTTGAAGCCCTTGCCTTCGTCCGCCAGCTTCTGCAGCAGCGGCGCGACCTGCCAGGCTTCGCCGTGGTAGCCCTTGGCGTAGCGCTTCATGGCCAGCGCCACGTTGTACAGGCCGACCTGGTCGGCGTACAGCATCGGGCCGCCGCGGAACAGCGGGAAGCCGTAGCCGGTCAGGTACACCATGTCGATATCCGAGGCCTTGGAAGCAATGCCCTCTTCCAGGATCTTGGCGCCTTCGTTGACCAGCGCGAACACCAGGCGCTCGACGATTTCCTCATCCGAGATCTTGCGACGCGTGATGCCGAGGTCCTTGGAGTGCTGCACGATCATGTCGTTGACCTGCTGGTTCGGGTACGGCTTGCGGTCGCCCGCCTTGTAGTCGTACCAGCCCGCGCCGGTCTTCTGGCCGAAGCGGCCCATCTCGCACAGCAGGTCGGCGGTCTTCGAATACTGGATGTCCGGCTTGTCCACGGCGCGGCGCTGGCGGATGGCCCAGCCGATGTCGTTGCCGGCCAGGTCGCCCATGCGGAACGGGCCCATGGCAAAGCCGAACTTCTCGATGGCCTTGTCGACCTGCTCGGGCAACGCGCCCTCGTCCAGCAGGTAGCCGGCCTGGCGGCTGTACTGCTCGATCATGCGGTTGCCGATAAAGCCGTCGCACACGCCCGACACCACCGCGGTCTTCTTGATCTTCTTGGCCACCTGCATCACCGTGGCCAGCACGTCCTTGCCGGTCTGGTCGCCGCGCACCACTTCCAGCAGCTTCATCACGTTGGCCGGGCTGAAGAAGTGCATGCCGACCACGTCCTGCGGACGCCTGGTGAACGAGGCGATCTTGTTGACGTCCAGCGTGGAGGTGTTCGACGCCAGGATCGCGCCCGGCTTCATCACTTCATCCAGCTTCTTGAACACGATCTCCTTGACGCCCATTTCCTCGAACACGGCCTCGATGACCATGTCGGCGTCCTTGATGTCGTCATACGACAGCGTGGTGGAGAGCAGGCCCATGCGCTGCTCGACCTTCTCCTGCGTCAGCTTGCCCTTCTTGGCGCTGTTCTCGTAGTTCTTGCGGATGATGCCGACGCCGCGGTCGAGCGCTTCCTGCTTGGTTTCCAGGATCGTGACCGGGATGCCCGCGTTGAGGAAGTTCATGCTGATGCCGCCACCCATGGTGCCGGCGCCGATCACGGCAACCTTCTCGATCTTGCGCACCGGGGTGCCTTCGGGCACGTCGGGAATCTTGCTGGCGGCACGCTCGCCGAAGAAGGCATGGCGCAGCGCGCGCGACTCCGGCGTGGTCACCAGGAACAGGAAGCCCTCGCGCTCCTGCTTCAGGCCCTGCTCGAACGGCTTGAGCGATCCGGCCACCGCTTCCAGGCACTTCAGCGGCGCCGGGAAGTTCTTGGCCATCGCGGCCACGGTATTGCGGGCGAAGCCGAGGTAGCCCTCGGCATTCTCGTGGCGCACCTTCAGGTCGCGCACCTTCGGGTGCGGGCCGCTGGCGGCGCCGACGTTCTGGGCGAACTTGACCGCCGCGGGCAGCACGTCACCCTCGACGATTTCATCGAACAGCTTGGTGCCGGCGAACTTCTCGGACGGCACCGCGGTGCCCGACACGATCATGTTGGCGGCGGCCTCCAGGCCGATCACGCGCGGCAGGCGCTGCGTGCCGCCGGCGCCAGGCAGCAGGCCCAGCTTCACTTCCGGCAGCGCGATCTGCGCGCCCTTGGACGCGACGCGGTAATTGCAGCCCAGCGCCAGTTCCAGGCCGCCGCCCATGGCGACCGAATGGACCGCCGCCACCACCGGCTTGGACGAGGCTTCCAGCACGCGGATCACCGAGTGCAGGGTCGGCTCCTGCATGGCCTTGGGTGTATTGAATTCACGGATATCGGCGCCGCCCGAGAAAGCCTTGCCAGCGCCGGTGATGACGATCGCCTTGACGGCGGCATCGTCCAGCGCACGGGTCATGCCTTCGACGATGCCAAGCCGGGTGCTGTGACCCAGGCCGTTGACAGGGGGATTGTCGAGCGTGATGACGGCTACGCCGTCCTGAACCTGATACTGCGCTGTCATGCTGGTTCCTTTGGTGTCAGAAGTTGTCTCGGGATTCGAATTCTCGAATGAATGTTCTCTGCAGCGCGGGGCGAGCCGGCTGTTGCCGGCGCCGCCCCCGGTCCGCGGCCGTCACGAGGGGGTTAACCCTTGACCCGATCCGCCGCTTTCCCGCGCCCCACAACGCCTTCCGGCGCTTGGGCGAAACAAGCATACACAAAATAGCACGGTCGTTCAATTTCAATTTCCGAACATTTCGGGGCCATGCGCAACGCGAATGCCGCCCCTGATCGCGCTGCATGGAGCCGGTGCTTAACGACTGCCAGCGAAGCGCATGCGATGCCGGTTAAGGCACTTCGTCGTACCGGTCGCGCCGCCTCCCAGACCAGTATCGGCCTTTATTTGACCGATACGGGAAAATCGCCGGGGCAGACGCGGTAGACTCGCGGCTTTTCGTTTTTTGCCGCCGGGCCTTCACGAGATGCCGGGCGGCCGAAGGTCCAGCGACCCTGATGTCTTCCCCCACCACTTCTTCGTTCGGGCGCGCTTTGGCGCAGCATGGACACCAGCACCCGCTCGTCGAGCACGACGACCTCCAGCGCAAGCTCAAGGCCCGCCACCTGACCATGATCGCCGTCGGCGGCGCGGTCGGCACCGGCCTGTTCGTGGCCTCGGGTGCGTCGATCGCGCAGGCCGGCCCGGGCGGCGCGCTGCTGATGTATATGCTGCTGGGCCTGATGGTGTATTGCCTGATGACCAGCCTGGGCGAGCTGGCGGTGCACATGCCGGTGGCCGGCTCCTTTGTCACCTACAGCGCGCTCTATGTCGACGAGGGCTTCGGCTTCGCGCTGGGCTGGAACTACTGGTTCAGCCTGGCGGTGACCATCGCCGTCGAACTGACCGCGGCACAGCTGGTGATGCAGTACTGGTTTCCCGACATGCCCGGGGTGTTCTGGAGCGCCGGCTTCCTGCTGCTGATGTTCGGGCTCAACGCGTTCTCGGTGCGCGGCTTCGGCGAGGCCGAATACTGGTTCGCGCTGGTCAAGGTAATCACCGTGGTGGTATTCCTGGGCGTGGGGCTGCTGATGATCTTCGGCATCATGCAGGGCGGCCCGCAGTCCGGCTGGCACAATTTCACCACCGGCGACGCGCCCTTTGTCGGCGGCATCCCGGCCATGTTCGGCGTGGCCATGATCGCGGGCTTCTCCTTCCTCGGCACCGAAACCGTCGGCGTCGCCGCCGGCGAGGCCGAGCGCCCCGCCATCACCATTCCGCGTGCGATCCGCCAGACCTTCTGGCGCATCCTGCTGTTCTACGTGCTGGCGATCCTGGTCATCGGGGTGCTGATCCCCTATACCGATCCCAACCTGCTGCGCAACGACGTGACCGACGTGGGCGTCAGCCCGTTCGCGCTGGTGTTCCGCCACGCCGGGCTGGCCTTCGCCGCCGGGCTGATGAACGCGGTGGTGCTGACCGCGCTGCTGTCGGCCGGCACCTCCAGCATGTACGTGTCGACGCGGATCCTGTATGGCCTCGCCGTCAGCCGCCGCGCCCCGCGCGTGTTCGCCAGGCTGACGCCGAACGGCGTGCCGTTCCACGCGCTGCTGGCGACCACCGGCATCGGCGCGCTGTGCTTTCTGAGTTCGCTGCTCGGCAACAAGACCGCCTACCTGTGGCTGCTCAACACCTCGGCCATGACCGGCTTCATCGCCTGGCTCGGCATCGCCGTCAGCCACTACCGCTTCCGCCGCGGCCTGGCCCGCCAGGGCCATGACGTCAGCCAGCTTGCCTACCGCTCGCCGCTGTATCCGTTCGGGCCGATTTTCTCGACGGTGCTGTGCGTGGTGATCATCGGCGGGCAGAATTACCAGGCCTTCGCCGACATCCCGAACCGTTGGCAGGAAATCGTCGCTACCTATATTGGCGTACCGGTGTTCCTGGTGCTGTGGCTGGGATATCGGCTGGTTACCGGGTCGCGGCTGATCGCGTATGAGGATATGCCGTTTGAGTTTGCGCAGCGGAAGGCGGAGGACACGCGAGAGGCCGCGTAAGAAGTTGGGGCCGGGCACAGCGGAGCATTGCACTTCGTTGAGGCTCCGGCCCTCTCCCCCGCCCCTCTCCCGCAAGCGGGAGAGGGGAGAAAACAAGCGGGATTCGCAGGGCTGGAGCTAGACCTCCAGCCACTCCTTCCTGACCTGCCCGTTCGCCTTCAGTTCGCCCGGCGTTCCTTCAAACACGATATGCCCGTGGCCCATAACATAGACCCGCTGCGAGATATCGAGCGCAATCGCCAGCTTCTGCTCGATCAGCAGCACCGAGACGCCGCGTTCCTTCAAGGTCTTCAGGTAATCCCCCACCAGCGCCACGATCATCGGCGCCAGCCCTTCGGTGGGCTCGTCGATCAGGACCAGGTCAGGATCGCCCATCAGCGTACGGCACAGCGTCAGCATCTGCTGCTCGCCGCCGGACAGCACGCCGGCCGAGGTGTTCTCGCGCTCCTTCAGGCGCGGGAACATATTGAACATATCCTCCACGCTCCAGCGCGGCTTGGCCTGTCGCGGGTTGCGCTTCTCACCAAGCAGCAGGTTCTGCCGCACCGTCAGCGTGGGGAAAATGTCGCGGTTCTCCGGCACGTAGCCGATGCCGAGATGCGCGATCTCGAAGGTGCGCCGCCCCAGAATCTCTTCATCGCGGAACTTCACTGACCCTTCCGCCTTGACCATGCCCAGGATGGCCTTGGCCATGGTCGAGCGCCCGACCCCGTTGCGCCCCAGCAGCGCCACGATCTCGCCTTCGTCGATATGCGCATCGACGCCGTGCAGGATGTGGCTCTTGCCGTAATAGGCGTGCAGGCCCGTGACTTCCAGCATGCGCTTGCCCATCAGTGCGCTCCTTCGGTGGTGGCTTCATCCAGCGTGGTGCCCAGGTAGGCTTCCTTGACCTTGCGGTTGTTGCGGATGGCCTGCGGGGTATCGGTGGCGATGACTTCGCCGTAGACCAGCACCGAGATGCGGTCGGCCAGCCCGAACACCACGCTCATGTCGTGCTCCACCATCACCAGCGTCTTGCCCACCGTGACCTTGCGGATCAGCTCGACCGCGTGGTCCGACTCCGAGCGGCTCATGCCGGCGGTGGGCTCGTCCAGCAGGATCACCTCGGCGCCGCCGGCGATGGTGATGCCGATCTCCAGCGCGCGCTGCTCGGCATAGGTCAGCAGGCCTGCCTGGCTATCGCGCCGGTGCTGCATGCCGATCAGCTCCAGCACGTCCTCGGCACGCTCGCGCGCGTCGCGCAGGCCGGTGAGCCGGTGCCAGAACGAATACTTGTAGCCGAGCGACCACAGCACCGCGCAGCGCAGGTTCTCGAACACCGACAGCCGATGGAAGATATTGGTGATCTGGAAGCTGCGCGACAGCCCCATGCGGTTGATGACGAAAGGCTGCAGCCCGCCGATCTCTTCACCGTTCAGGCGCACCGTGCCGCTGCTCGGCGCGAAGCGGCCCGAGATCAGGTTGAAGGTGGTCGACTTGCCGGCCCCGTTGGGGCCGATCAGCGCATGGCGCTCGCCCTTGGGGATGCTCAGGTTCACGCCGCGGATGATTTCCGTCTGGCCGAACTTCTTGCGTACCTCGGTCAGTTCCAGTGCCGCCGCGCTCATGCCCTGCCTCCTGCGATTTCTGCCTGCACCTTGTCCCATTGCGCGCGCGACGCGCGCACCGCCAGCCGCCAGGCGGCCAGCCCCACCGCCCACAGCGCCGCGGCCGCCAGCCATGGCATCCAGGTCGCGGCATCGAAGCCGATGCCGAACAGCTTCATGGCGGTGCCGTTGGCGCTGTCGACCTGCACCTTGTAGACCAGTTCGACGGTCAGGATCATCGCCACCAGCAGCACCACGCCGGCCGCGCCGGCCCTGGCATAGGACGGCAGCATGCGGCGCAGCTTGCCCTTCGCCGCCAGCGGCAGCTGCATCAGCAGCAGGCTGGCCAGGCCGCCCGGCACGAACATCACCATCAGCACGAAGAACAGGCCCAGGTAGAGCAGCCAGGCCTTGGTCAGGTCCGACAGCGCCACCGCGAACAGCACGAACACCACCGCGCCGATGACCGGCCCGAAGAACACCCCGGCGCCGCCGATGAACACCGCCAGCAGCACGCCGCCCGAACGCACCGCGCTGACGTTCTCGGCCGAGACGATCTCGAAGTTGATCGCCGCCAGCGCGCCGGAGATGCCGGCGAAGAACGCCGACAGGATCAGCACCAGGTAGCGCACGCGCTGGGTGTTGTAGCCAATGAACTCGACCCGCTCGGGGTTGTCGCGCACCGCGTTGGCAATGCGGCCCAGCGGGGTCTGGGTCCAGGCGTACATCGCCACCATCGACACCAGGCACCACGCCGCGATCAGGTAGTAGACCTGGCGCCCGGGCCCGAAGCTGATGCCGAGGAACGGGTCGCCGACCACACGGTTGGTGGAGATGCCGCCCTCGCCGCCAAAGAACTCCGGGAACATCAGCGAGCTGGCAAAGACCATCTCGCCGATGCCCATGGTGATCATGGCGAAGGTGGTGCCGGCCTTCTTGGTGGTGACGTAGCCGAAGATGACGCCGAAGAACGCGCCGGCCAGCCCGCCCACCAGCGGCAGCATCGACACCGGCAGCCATACCTTGCCGGCGCCGACCATGTTCAGCACATGCACCGCGATAAAGGCGCCCAGCCCGGAATACACCGCATGGCCGAACGACAGCATGCCGGTCTGCCCCAGCAGCATGTTGTACGACAGCGCGAAGATGATCATGATGCCCATCTGCGACATCAGCGTGATGGCAAAGCCGCCGGTGAAGAACAGCGGCAGCACCAGCATGACCAGCACGGTCAGGCTCCAGATGATCCAGCGCGCCAGGTTCAGCGGGCGATAGCGCAGGGTGCGGCCGGTTGCCACCGGCTCGCGGGGTTGTTGCATCGCTTGCTCCATGGCCTCAGCTCTCCCGGGTTCCCATCAGTCCACGCGGGCGGAAGATCAGCATCACCACCAGCAGCAGGTACGGCAGCACCGGCGCCACCTGGGCCACCGTCAGCTTCCACAGCGAATAGAACGGCGTGGCCTCGCTGACCGCCAGCCCCAGGCTGGTCATCAGGCCCGCCAGCGAGGCGTCGATGGTGACCGCGAAGGTCTGCAGCACGCCGATCAGGATCGACGCGATGAACGCGCCCACCAGCGACCCCATGCCGCCCACCACCGCCACCACGAACACGATCGACCCCACCGCGGCGGCCATCGACGGCTCGGTGACGAAGGCATTGCCGCCGATCACCCCGGCCAGCCCGGCCAGCGCGGCGCCGCCGCCGAACACCATCATGAATACGCGCGGCACGTTGTGGCCCAGCGCCTCGACCATCTCCGGGTGGGTCAGCGCGGCCTGGATCACCAGCCCGATGCGGGTGCGCGTCAGCACCAGGTAGATCGCCACCAGCATGCCCAGCGACACCAGCATCATGAAGGCGCGGTACTTGGGGAACGACGAGGTGAACACCGTGAACAGCGGCCCGTCGAGCTCGGCCGGAATCCGGTACGGCACCGCCGCCAGGCCCCACACCAGCTTGACGCCCTCCTCGATCAGGTAGGCCAGGCCGAAGGTGAACAGCAGTTCGGCCACATGGCCGTACTTGTGCACCGTGCGCAAGCCGAAGCGCTCCACCAGCGCGCCCGCCCCCGCCACCAGCAGCGGCGCGAAGATCAGCGCCGGCCAGAAGCCGATCTTGCTGGCGATGGTGTAGGCAAAGTAGGCGCCCAGCATGTAGAAGCTGGCATGGGCAAAGTTGAGCACGCCCATCATGCTGAAGATCAGCGTAAGGCCCGACGACAGCATGAACAGCAGCAGCCCGTAGCTGATGCCGTTCAGCAGTGAGATGACGAAGAATTCCACAGCGTGTCCTTCAAGCTGTTGCCGCCATGCACGAGCATGCCGGCAACCGTCCGGGTCGATCGAGGGTAAGCGCCTCCGCCAGGGGCGGGCATCGCCCCCGGACACTCCCCGTTATGGTCCGGGACAAAGACCGGAAGTATGCAGGCCGCGCGGCCACCTTGTCAGCGTGGCCGCGCGCCGCCGCCAGGATCAGCCCGGCCGCTTCATCTGGCAGGAGGTCGGCTGGGCCGACACGTACTGGTCCATCAGCGCGTTGGTCTTCCAGCCGTAGCCAGTGTTTTCCTGGTCGTACTTGATTTCCTTGCCGTCGACCTTGGTCCAGGTGGCCACCACCAGCGGCTGCTGCGCCTGGTGGTCGGTGTTGCGCATCTCGACCGTGCCGTTCATGCTGTCGACCTTGATGCCTTCCAGCGCCTTGGCCACCTTGACCGGGTCGGTCGAGTTGGCGTCCTTCATCGCCTTGCTCAGCATGGCAATGCCGGTGTACGAGGCCATCACGTAGAAGTCGTCGTTGTACTTCTTCTTGTAGCCCTCGATGATGTCGGCGCCGCGGAAGCCCTTGTTGTTGGGGTTGTAGTAGCCCACGTACTTGACGTGCTCGGCGCCGGCCGCGCCCATCGCCGTCGGCACGCCGGTGGTGCCGGCGTAGTAGGTGTAGTAGTTGGTGGTGAGGCCGGCGTCCTTGCCGGCCTTGATCAGCAGCGCCAGGTCACTGCCCCAGTTGCCGGTGATCACGGTGTCGGCGCCGGAGGCCTTGATCTTGGCCGCGTACGGCGCGAAGTCCTTGACCTGCGCCAGCGGATGCAGGTCTTCGCCGACGATCTGGATGTCCGGGCGCTTGCGCTTCAGGTAGTCCTTGGCGGCGCGCGCCACCTGGTGGCCGAACGAGTAGTTCTGGTTGATCAGGTAGACCTTCTTGACGTTCGGATCCTTGGCCAGGAAGGTGGTCAGCGCCTCCATCTTCATGTCCGAGTTGGCGTCCAGGCGGAAATGCCAGTAGTTGCACTTGGCATTGGTCATGTCCGGATCGACCGCGGCGTAATTCAGGTAGACGATTTCCTTGCCGGGGTTGCGCTCGTTGTGCTTGGCCACCGCGTCCTGCAGCGCCAGGCCGACCGACGAGCCGTTGCCCTGCACGATGTAGCGAATGCCCTGGTCGACCGCCTGCTTCAGGATGGTCAGGCTTTCCTGCGGCGACAGCTTGTTGTCGAAACCCACCACCTCGAACTTGTGCGGACCGGCCCAGCCCTTCTGGTTGGCGACATCGGCCACATACTGCCAGCTCTTGAGCTGGTTCTGGCCAACCGGGGCCATCAGGCCCGAGAGCGGATCGATAAAGGCGATCTTCACCGTATCCGCGAGCGCGGACCCCGAAACCAGCGCAGAACCCAGTGCGGCAAACATGGCCACACCGGCCACCAGCGGACGCATTTTGGTCATACCTGTCTCCTTCACTCTTGTCGTTGGCTTGTGGTTCGATCTCGTCGATGCGGCCGGCCGCGTGGCGCCCTCCTGTTCGCGCCACGGGCCGGCCCCGGCGGCGCCGTGCCGCAAGGCTGGCACGGCGCACCGGATGCTGGCCTGCCGGCCTCAGGCAGTCGGCAGCTTGTAGTCCTTGAACTGCTCGCGCAGCCGCAGCTTCTGCATCTTGCCGGTGGCCGTCAGCGGAATCTCGGTGACAAAGGCCACGTCGTCCGGGATCCACCACTTGGCGACCTTGCCTTCGAAGAACTGCAGCAGCTGCTCGCGGCTGACCTCGGCGCCGGGCTTCTTCACCACCACCAGCAGCGGGCGCTCGTCCCACTTGGGGTGGTAGGCGGAGATGCAGGCCGCCATGTGCACCGCCGGATGCGCGGCGGCGACGTTCTCGATATCGATCGACGAAATCCATTCGCCGCCGGACTTGATCACGTCCTTGCTGCGGTCGGTGATCTGCATGAAGCCGTCGGCATCGATGGTGGCGACGTCGCCGGTGGGGAACCAGCCGTCGACCAGCGGGCTGGCGTCATTGCGGAAATAGCGGTCGATGATCCACGGCCCGCGCACCAGCAGGTCGCCGAAGGCCTTGCCGTCCCACGGCAGCTCCTTGCCCTCGCCGTCGACGATCTTCATGTCGACGCCGTAGATCACGCGGCCCTGCTTTTCCTGGATCTTGTGGCGCTCGGCATCGGACAGGTCCTGGTGCTTGGCCAGCAGCTTGGACGAGGTGCCCAGCGGCGACATCTCGGTCATGCCCCAGGCGTGGATCACTTCCACGTCCAGCGCCTCGAGCGCGCGGATCATCGCCGGCGGCGCGGCCGAGCCGCCGATCACGGTGCGGCGGAAGGTGGAGAACTTCAACTGGTTGGCCTGCACATGCTGCAGCAGGCCCAGCCACACCGTCGGCACGCCGGCGGAGAAGGTCACCTTTTCCTGCTCGAACAGCTCATAGAGCGAGGCGCCGTCCAGCTTGGGCCCCGGCAGCACCAGCTTGGCGCCGACCAGCGGCACCGAATACGGCAGGCCCCAGGCATTGACGTGGAACATCGGCACCACCGGCAGGATCACGTCGCTGGCCGAGCAGCCCAGCGCATCCGGCATGGCCGACGCGTAGGAGTGCAGCACCGTGGAGCGGTGCGAATACAGCGCGCCCTTCGGATTGCCGGTGGTGCCCGAGGTGTAGCACAGGCTCGACGCAAGGTTTTCGTCGAACTGCGGCCATTCGTAGTTGCCGTCCTGGGCGTCGAGCAATTCCTCGTAGCACAGCAGCGGCACCTTGGCTTCGGCGGGCATGTGCGCGCGATCGGTCATCGCCACCCAGCCCCTGACGTTGGGGCAATGCGGGGCCACGCCCTCGACCAGCGGCAGGAAGGTCAGGTCGAAGAAGATATAGCCGTCTTCCGCGTGGTTGACGATATAGGCAATCTGTTCGGGGAACAGGCGCGGGTTGACGGTATGGCAGACGGCGCCCATGCCGGATACGCCGTAGTAGACCTCCAGGTGGCGGTAGCCGTTCCAGGCCAGCGTGCCGACACGCTCGCCCTGCTTCACGCCGAGCGCGCCGAGCGCCTGCGCCAGCTTGCGGGCACGCAGCTCGCAATCGCGGTACGTATAGCGATGCAGGTCGCCCTCCGTGCGCCGCGAGACGATCTCGGTGCTGCCGTAATAACGCGCGGCGTGTTTGATGATGGAGGAAATGAGCAGCGGTGCGCTCATCATTTGACCCATCAATGCCATGAACCTGTCTCCTGAATGCTGTTCTGTCCCACCGAAAAACGAACAACCGTACTATTTTTGGACGGTCGTTCGCATGTTTGGCATCGGCAAGGAGCCGATCCGGTCGTGCACTGCCGTACTGTCGTCGCGTTGCTGTGGTCGGGGCCGCAATTCTGCGGGAGTCCATGCACCGGATTCATGGGCTCAGTGAAGGCAGGAAATAACCTTGCGGTGCATGGCGGCATGTCCAGGCCGGGCGCGGTCTGGTGCCGCGGTCTGGTACCGTTGAGGACGTACAATACTGCGTGGCATGTTGCACCTCAACATGTCGTTTTCCCTAGCCACCATCGCATTTTCGTGCCTTCCGCATGCCGCGCCGCACCGCCTCAGACGCGTGCCGCGGCACCGCGCCGAGCGCACCGAAAGCGCACTGCCACCTGACGCCCCAGCGCCCCTACGCGATGCCAGACACGCCCCCGCCGCACGCTCCGCAAGCCGTAGCCGACACCGCCATGCCGGCGACCCTGCCGCTGCCATTCCCGACCGCGCCCGGCTTTGCCGAACTGGGCCCGCGGTTCTTCACGCGCCTGCGTCCCACGCCGCTGCCATCGCCGTACCTGGTGAGCGTGGCGCCGGCGGCCGCGGCGCTGCTGGGCTGGGACGCCAGCGTTGGCAGCCGGCAAGATTTCATCGACACCTTCATCGGCAACCAGGTGCCGGACTGGGCCGATCCGCTGGCGACGGTCTATTCCGGACACCAGTTCGGGGTCTGGGCCGGCCAGCTCGGCGACGGCCGCGCCATCCGCCTGGCGCAGGCGCAGACCGACACCGGCCCCTGGGAAATCCAGCTCAAGGGCGCAGGCCTGACGCCCTATTCGCGCATGGCCGACGGGCGCGCGGTGCTGCGCTCGTCGATCCGCGAGTACCTGTGCTCGGAGGCAATGGCGGCGCTGGGCGTGCCGACCACGCGCGCGCTGTCGATCATGGGGTCCGACGCCCCGGTGCGGCGCGAGACCATCGAGAGCGCCGCGGTCGTGACCCGGCTGTCACCCACCTTCATACGCTTCGGGCACTTCGAGCACTTCGCCGCGCACGACGACGTGGCCGCGCTGCACAAGCTGGCGGATTTCGTCATCGACAACTTCATGCCGGCCTGCCGCGAAGACGGGCAGCCGTACCAGGCGCTGCTGCGCGAGGTCTCGCTGCGCACCGCCGACCTGATCGCGCACTGGCAGGCGGTGGGCTTCTGCCACGGGGTGATGAACACCGACAATATGTCGATCCTGGGCCTGACCATCGATTACGGCCCGTTCGGCTTCCTCGATGCGTTCGACGCCAACCATATCTGCAACCACTCCGACACCCAGGGTCGCTACGCCTACAGCCAGCAGCCGCAGGTGGCGTTCTGGAACCTGCACTGCCTGGCGCAGGCGCTGCTGCCGCTGTGGCTGCCGCCCGGGCAGGCCGACCAGGAAAGCGCGCGCGAGGCCGCGGTCGAAGCCGCGCGTGCCGCGCTGGACCCGTTCCGCGAGCGCTACGCCGCGGCGTTCTTCCGCCACTACCGCGCCAAGCTGGGCCTGCGCCCGCCCGCCGGCGGCGACGACAAGACCGACGAGCCGCTGCTGACCAGCCTGTTCCAGCTGCTGCACGGCCAGCGCGTCGACTACACGCTGTTCTGGCGCAAGCTGTGCGGCATTTCGTCCACCGATGCCTCGCGCGACGCGCCGGTGCGCGACCTGTTCCTCGACCGCGCGGCCTTCGACGCCTGGGTGGCCGACTACCGCGTGCGCCTGCGTGCCGAGCAATCGCACGATGCCGCCCGCGAACTGGAAATGCTGGCGGTCAACCCCAAATACGTGCTGCGCAACCACCTGGCCGAGACCGCCATCCGCCGTGCGCGCGAGGACAAGGACTTCAGCGAGGTGGACCGGCTGCTGGCGGTGCTGTCGCGCCCGTTCGACGAACAGCCCGAGGCCGGGCACTACGCCGCGCTGCCGCCGGACTGGGCCGCCGGGCTGGAGGTCAGCTGCTCATCCTGACGACTGCGCCCGGCTGCGAGGTGATGCGCCTGCCTGCAAGCCGGTGTAAGGTTCGCGCAATTCCGGCGACGAACGCCGAGGACAAACGGCAAGGACATGCGACAGACGCTGAACGACTGACCGGCCTACTACTCCAAGGGAACACCGCGAGGACAACCATGACCACCACCAAGACCGACGCCGAGTGGCGTGCGCAACTCTCCGAGATCGAATACCGCGTTACCCGCGAAGCCGCCACCGAGCGCCCGTTCACCGGCCGCTACTGGGACCACTGGACCCAGGGCATCTACCACTGCGTGGGCTGCGGCACGCCCCTGTTCGAATCCGCCACCAAGTTCGATGCCGGCTGCGGCTGGCCCAGCTATTTCCGCCCGATCAACGGCGAGGTCATTGCCGAGCATGTCGACCATAGCCACGGCATGACGCGCGTCGAAGTCCGCTGCAAGGAATGCGGCAGCCACCTCGGCCACGTGTTCGAGGATGGCCCGGCGCCGACCGGGCTGCGCTATTGCATCAACTCGGCTGCGCTAAAATTCGACGATCGCGACCCGGCGCAGCGTGCGGCGGATGATGCCCACGCTGCCGAAGCACCCAAACGCGACCCGCAGCCCTGACGCCTGAATGGCCCGGCCAAGACGCCGGGCACAACCTGGACCCGCATGAAATTCCTGTTCGACCTGTTCCCGGTCATCCTTTTTTTTGCCGCATTCAAGCTGGCCGACATCTACACCGCCACCGCCGTGGCCATCGGCGCCACGGTGGTGCAGATCGGCTGGGTCTGGTTCCGCCACCGCAAGGTCGAGCCGATGCAGTGGGTCAGCCTGCTGATCATCGCGGTCTTCGGCGGCGCCACGCTGGTGCTGCACAACGAGACCTTCATCAAGTGGAAGCCGACCGTGCTGTACTGGCTGTTCGCGGCCGCGCTGCTGGGCTCGGTGCTGGTGTGGCGCAAGAACCTGATCCGCGCCATGATGGAAAAGCAAGTGTCCCTGCCGGATCCGGTGTGGGCGCGCTTGAATGTCGCGTGGGCCGGCTTCTTCGCCGCCATGGGCGTGCTCAACCTGTACGTGGCCTACCAGTTCTCGACCGAGGCCTGGGTCAACTTCAAGCTGTTCGGCAGCATGGGGCTGATGCTGGTCTTCATCGTCGCGCAAAGCGTCTGGCTGTCGCGCCACATGCCCGAAAACACCCAGGAATGACGGCGGCGCCTCGCCCCGTTCCGCCCCCCACGAACCGAAGGAAACCATTGATGGCAGCCGATCCCGCTACGATCGAGGCAATGCTGCGCGCAGCGCTCGCCCCCAGCCACCTGGCCGTGCGCGACGACAGCGCGCTGCACGCCGGACACGCCGGCGCCGCGTCCGGCGGCGGACATTACGACGTGACAATCGTCAGCGAGCGCTTTGCGGGTCACAACCGGGTTGCCCGACACCGCATGGTGTATGATGCGCTGCGCGGTCTGTTCCCCACGCAGATCCACGCCCTCGCCGTGACTGCGTTCACCGACCAAGAGTACCAATCCCGCGCACAATCCCTCGCACCCTCACGCGATTCTTCCAGCAACTCTCAGACCTGATTCCATGAAGACCACCGTCCTCTCGTTCAGCCTGGCGGCTGTGCTTGCTGCCGGCAGCCTGCCGGCCATCGCCCAGAATGCCGCCGTCGTGAATGGCAAGGCCATTCCGTCGGCAAAGCTGGACAAGTTGATCGCCGGCACCGGCCAGCCCGACAGCCCGGAGCTGCGCACGCGCGCCCGCAACATGCTGATCGACCGCGAACTGCTCGTGCAGGAAGCCAACAAGCGCGGCCTGACCCAGCGCGACGACGTGCAGGAGCAACTGGAACAGGCCCGCCTGAACGTGCTGGCCGGCGCGGTGTTCGAAGACTACGTCAAGACCCACGGCGCCAGCGACGCCGAGCTGCGCAAGCAATACGACAAGATCAAGTCGCAGTTCGGCAACGGCAAGGAATACCACGCCCGCCACATCCTGGTGGAAAAGGAAGCCGACGCCAAGGCCATCATCGCCAAGATCAAGGGCGGCGCCAAGTTCGAAGACCAGGCCAAGGCCGCGTCGAAGGACCCGGGCTCGGCCGCCAACGGCGGTGACCTGGACTGGGCCAACAGCAGCAGCTACGTGCCCGAGTTCTCGGCGGCGATGACCGGCCTGAAGAAGGGCCAGATGACCGATACCCCGGTCAAGACCCAGTTCGGCTGGCACATCATCGAGCTGGTCGACGTGCGCGACGCCAAGATCCCGTCGTTCGAAGAAGTGAAGCCGCAGCTGACGCAGATGCTGATGGGCGACCAGAACTGGCAACGCGAGCAGTTCCAGGCCATGATGAAGGCCCTGAAGGACAAGGCCAAGGTCCAGTAAGCCGCGGGCCGGTCGCCCCCGCCGGTCCTGCAGCCATCACGGATGCAGCGCGTGCAGACGACCGGCCGCTACTGGCAGCTCTGGCATCTCTCGTCCCGCGGCCTGTGCTATTGCGCACTGGCCTGGACCACCCTGGACGGCGCCGCCCCCGGCTGGCGCCGGCTCCATCCCCACCTCCCCTTGCGGGATCGGTATTCCCCGGAAAAGACCTTGCATGCGGTCGTGGCCTATCAGCTGGCCAGCGGCACGCTGGTGCCGGTGCGCGGATATGAGGGCGCGCGGATGCTGACGTATGCGTATGTGGCCTGGAGTTCGAAGCCGCGAGGAGTCGCTGCGGCCTGACGCCGCGCAAAAAAAAGCCACCGGCACCGCCGGTGGCTTTCTGACTGCACTACCCTGCGCGCGGGCGCCGGTGAGCCTTACCCCACCCACTTCCTCGCATTCCGGAACATCCGCATCCACGGGCTGCCGCCGTCGGCGATCTGCTTCCAAGCGTCCGGCGCCCAGCTCATGGTCGCGGCGCGGAATACGCGCTCGGGGTGCGGCATCAGCACGGTGAAGCGGCCGTCGACGGTGGTCACCGAGGTGATGCCGTCCGGCGAGCCGTTCGGGTTGAGCGGATAGGTCTGCGTGACCGCGCCGTAGTTGTCGACAAAGCGCAGCGCCACGTGGGCCTGGTCGATATTGCCTTGCTGCGAGAAGTCGGCAAACCCTTCGCCGTGCGCGACCACGATGGGAACGCGGCTGCCTTCCATGCCGGCGAAGAAGATCGACGGCGACGACTGCACCTCGACCGTGACATAGCGCGCCTCGTACTGCTCCGACTGGTTGCGCGTGAACTGCGGCCACGCACCGGCGCCCGGAATGATCGGGGCCAGGTTGCTCATCATCTGGCAGCCGTTGCACACGCCCAGCGCGAAGGTGTCCTGGCGGTTGAAGAAGGCGGCGAACTGCTCGGCCATCTGCGCGTTGAACAGGATGGTCTTGGCCCAGCCCTCGCCCGCGCCCAGCACGTCGCCGTAGCTGAAGCCGCCGCAGGCGACGAAGCCGGTGAAGTCGGCCAGGTTGGCGCGGCCGGCGATCAGGTCGCTCATATGCACGTCGTGCGTGTCGAAGCCGGCGCGGTCCATGCTGTACGCCATCTCGATCTGCGAATTGACGCCCTGCTCGCGCAGGATCGCCACGCGCGGACGCGCGCCGGTGGCAATGAACGGCGCGGCGATGTCTTCGGCCGGATCGAACGTCAGCACCGGGCTGATGCCGGGGTCGGCGGCGTCGAGCAGGCGGTCGTATTCGCTGTCGGCGCAGGCCGGGTTGTCGCGCAGGCGCGCGATGCGCCAGCTGACTTCGCTCCAGTTGCGCTGCAGGTCGGTGCGCGAGGCGCCGAACACCTTCTTCGCGTCGCGGTAGATCTCGACCTGGTCGGTGGTGTTGGGCTTGCCCACCACGTGGCTGCATGCCGACAGGCCGGCCTCGCGCAGCACCGCGAAGACCGCGTCGCGGTCTTCCATGCGCACCTGCACCACCGCGCCCAGTTCTTCCGAGAACAGCGCGCGCAGGGTCTGGTCGTTGCGGCGCTCGGCGATCTGCTGGGCCCAGTTCTTGGCATCGCCGTAGTCCTGCTCCTGCTGCGGATCGAGCGCCAGCATGTCGACGTTGAGCGAGATGCCGCAATGGCCGGCAAAGGCCATTTCGGCCAGCGCCGCCAGGAAGCCGCCATCGGAACGGTCGTGGTAGGCCAGCAGCTTGCCCTCGCAGTTCAGGCGCTGGATCACGTTGAAGAAGTTCTTCAGGTCTTCCGCATTGTCGACGTCGGGGGCGCTGTCGCCGACCTGCTGCGTGACCTGCGCCAGGATGCTGCCGGCCATGCGGTTCTTGCCGCGGCCCAGGTCCACGGCGATCAGCACGCTGTCGCCGGCGTCGGTGCGCAGCTGCGGCGTCAGCGTGCGGTTGACGTCGTCGACCGCGGCAAAGGCCGAGATGATCAGCGACACGGGCGCCACCACTTCCTTGTCGACGCCCTCGTCCTGCCACTTGGTGCGCATCGACAGCGAATCCTTGCCCACCGGAATGCTGATGCCCAGCGCCGGGCACAACTCCATGCCGACGGCATGCACGGTGTCGTACAGCTTCGCGTCTTCACCTTCCACGCCGCAGGCGGCCATCCAGTTGGCCGACAGCTTGACCTTGCCCAGGTCCTTGACCGGCGCGGCGGCCAGGTTGGTCAGCGCCTCGCCGATCGCCATGCGGCCGGAAGCCGGGGCATCGATCACGGCCAGCGGCGTGCGCTCGCCCATGGTCATCGCCTCGCCCGCATTGCCCTTGTAGTCCAGCGTGGTCACGGCCACGTCGGCCACCGGGACCTGCCACGGACCGACCATCTGGTCGCGTGCGTTCATGCCGCCCACGGTACGGTCGCCGATCGAGATCAGGAACGACTTGCTGGCCACGGTCGGATGACGCAGCACGTCGCGCACGGCCTGCTCCAGGCTGATGCCGGTCACGTCCACCGCCGGCAGCGGCTGCTCGACGCGCTTGACGTCGCGGTGCATGCGCGGCGGCTTGCCCAGCAACACGTCCATCGGCATATTGACCGCGTAGTGTTCCTTGAGCGCGGCGTCGACGCTGGCGTCGACCAGCTGCAGCTGCTTCGCTTCGGTGGCGATGCCGACCACGGCAAAGGGCGAACGCTCGCGCTCGCACATGGCCTGGAATTGCGGGAAGCTGTCCGGCGCGATCGCCAGCACATAGCGCTCCTGCGACTCGTTGCACCAGATCTCCGCCGGCGACAGGCCGGACTCTTCCAGGTGCACCTGGCGCAGGTCGAAGCGCGCGCCACGGTCGGCGCCGTCGACCAGTTCCGGGAAGGCGTTGGAGATGCCGCCCGCGCCGACGTCGTGGATCGACAGGATCGGGTTGGCGTCGCCGAGCTGCCAACAGGCGTTGATCACTTCCTGCGCGCGGCGCTCCATTTCCGGGTTGCCGCGCTGGACCGAGTCGAAGTCCAGGTCAGCGGTATTGGTGCCGGTCGCCATCGAGCTGGCGGCGCCACCGCCCATGCCGATGCGCATGCCCGGGCCGCCCAGCTGGATCAGCAGCGTGCCGGCCGGCAGCGGGTTCTTGTGCGTGTGCGCGGCGTCGATATTGCCGATGCCGCCCGCGATCATGATCGGCTTGTGGTAGCCGCGCACGGTGCCGCCGACGTTCTGCTCGTAGACGCGGAAGTAGCCGCCCAGGTTGGCGCGGCCGAATTCGTTGTTGAACGCGGCGCCGCCGAGCGGGCCGTCGATCATGATCTGCAGCGGCGAGGCGATGCGGTCCGGCTTGCCGGTCACGCCGGGCTTGTCGTCGGGGTTGCGGTGCGCCACCGGCTGGGCCGCATCGCGATCGTTTTCCCACGATTCGACGGCATCGGGCAGCATCAGGTTGGACACCGTGAAGCCGGTCAGGCCGGCCTTGGGCTTGGCGCCGCGGCCGGTCGCGCCCTCGTCGCGGATTTCGCCGCCGGCGCCGGTGGAAGCGCCCGGGAACGGCGAGATCGCGGTCGGGTGGTTGTGCGTCTCGACCTTCATCAGCGTGTGCGTCAGCGCTTCGTGGCGGCCGTACTTGTGGTCATCGCCGCGCGGGAACCAGCGCTCTGCCACGTCGCCTTCCATCACCGCCGAGTTGTCCGAGTAGGCCACGATCGAGCCCTGCGGATTGAGCTGGTGCGTGTTGCGGATCATCGCGAACAGCGACTTGTCCTGCTGCACGCCGTCGATGGTCCAGGTGGCGTTGAAGATCTTGTGGCGGCAATGCTCGCTGTTGGCCTGCGCGAACATCATCAGCTCGACGTCGGTCGGATTGCGCTCCAGCTTCGCGTAGGCGTCGACCAGGTAGTCGATCTCGTCCTCGGACAGGGCCAGGCCCATCTCGACGTTGGCCGCGGCCAGCGCGCTGCGGCCCGCGGAGATGTCGATAAAGCGCAGCGGCTTGGCCGGCAGTTCCTGGAACAGGCCGGCGGCATCGTCACGCGAGGCGACCACGGTCTCGGTCATGCGGTCGTACAGATGCGCGGCGACCGCGGCGCGGGTGTCCGCGTCCAGCGACTTGCGGCCGCGCAGCAGGCCCTTCTTGCAAACGACGGTGATCTCGATGCCGCGCTCGATGCGGTGGATATGCGCGAGGCCGCAGTTGTGGGCGATATCGGTGGCCTTGCTGGCCCACGGCGAGATCGTGCCGAAGCGCGGGATCACCACGAAGCGGTCGCCCTCGGGCTGCTCGGCGAACGGTGCGCCATAGGTCAGCAGCGCCGCCACGCGCGAGTGGTCGTCGGCCGACAGCGGCGTCTGCGCATCGACGAAATGCAGGAACTGGCCGTGCACCGACTCGATATCGGCGTCGATTTGCCGGAGAGCGGTGAGCAGGCGTTGCTGACGGAAGGCGGAAAGCGCCAAAGCGCCGGGGAAGCACGAGAAATGCGCCATGATCGTAGCGGTCGGGAGGCGGTGAGGTAGGGGCTGCAGCTTGGCCGGCACCGCTGCATGGGGTGCCGGCTCGCGGGAAACCGCTATTGTACCTTGCCGGGCCCCGCTTTTTGCACTGCGACATCACGGCCGCGCTGTGTCAGCACGGATCGTGATAATGCTTATGCATCACTTGCACGCAATGAACGGCTCAGAGTGACGTCGCCGACCGCGCCGCCTGCTCGTACAAGCCGGTCAATACCCGCATCAGCCGGGCCAGTTCGCCGATCTCGGCATTCTCTTCGCTGCCCGCGGTGAAATTGCTGGTCAGGCATTGCTCGCGGATCTCGCGGTAGCGCGAACACGCCTCGGCGCCAGCCTCGGTGGTCGAGTACGTCGCCTCCTTGCCTACCCGCTCCCCGCTCACCAGCCCCAGTCCTTGCAATTTCTTCAGCGCGTAGGTGACCAGGTGAGTGTCTTCCACGTTGAGCACGAAGCAGATGTCGGC
Source organism: Cupriavidus sp. WGlv3 (assembly GCF_023952475.1). Classification (GTDB taxonomy): domain Bacteria; phylum Pseudomonadota; class Gammaproteobacteria; order Burkholderiales; family Burkholderiaceae; genus Cupriavidus; species Cupriavidus phytorum. The sequence goes on along the minus strand of NZ_JALHRX010000015.1, from coordinate 48,490 downwards.
CAGCCGCTTGGACCGGCCACGGTGGTTGACATGGTGCAGCACCAGCACGTCGAGGAAGGTCAGGTCGCGCACGCCGGCCGCGCCCATGCAGCGCACCACCCAGCGGCTGTAGGCGTTGTAGGCGGTGTTCAGACCGAATTCGAATTCCGACAACTCGGGACTGCGCACCGACACCAGATGGGACGACGACACGATACTGGCGCCGGCGGCGCGCGACAGTGCGGTGGCTGGCCTGCCGGCAGGGGTATCGGCGACCGCGGCGTCTCCGGCGGCGGGTGCGCTTTCGGCTGGCTTGCGTGACATGGGGGACGATTCCTTTCGATGGAGGACGGCATTGGCGGCGTTCGGGGTACCAGATTTCGCTGGATCGACCCCGCGGGCGCGCGCCTTTGGCCTGACAGTTTATCGGTGAATTACCACGAATAAAACGACATTTCGGGCGGCCCGCCCGGGGCTGGGTAGCCGGACAGGCGTCACCGCGTTTCGGACTCTTCCCAGACCAGCCGGAGACGCTATACTGTATATTCATACAGTATCGATCCGAGCCCCCATGTCGCCCGAACCTGCAAACTGCCCCCTTTGCGGCGCTGCTGCCGAGCGCACGCGCGCCGCGCCGCGCGGCTACCTCTACCTCTGCCCCGGCTGCGGCGCCTATCACATCAGCCGCGGCGCCCTGGCCTGCCGCCAGGACATTCCGGCTTCGGCCAGGAGCGATGTGCGGCTGCTGCGCGCCTATGGCCACCAGCCCCAGATCGAGGTCTGCCGGGACGGCGTGCGCATCGTGCCGGGGCGGGGGTAGGCATGGGCAACAGCAAACGGGCGGCAAGCTGCCACCTGCCCGCGGCAACACCCGAATATCCGGTGCCGGGGGCGAACGGCATACTGGCGCAGGTGCAGGGCCACCATGTCGCCGCCGCGCTGCAGACCCTGCCGCGCGCCACGGCGGACGCGCCCAATCACCATGAGGTGCTGGTCGAAGCCGGCCATCTCGGCACGGTCCGGCTCTTTGTCGTGAAGAAGCTCGCGCGCCATAACCGGCACAGCCACTATTACTGGTCGGCCTACCGTGCGGAACCGGCCAGCGCGGAACCGGCCTGACGCCAGGCCGTGCCGCCTGGTGTTCGCACCACCCCGAAGCATCAACACGTGATGCATTTCTGCCACGCTACCTCTTGAGTAGGGATATGCTATGGCGACCACGGCGCGCAATATCGAACGGTCGGATGCGTTCACCCATCCGGCTTCGACCGCCCGCTACACGTAGCGGGCGCTTTTTTGCGCCTGATCCGGGAGGCAATATGCAAGCGCGAATCATTCGCGTTACACCGGTCGACTCTGGCTGGGCGCTGGACTCCGCAAGCTTTCCGCAGCCGCAACGGTTCCCGACGCTCGAGGACGCGATCCTGGCGGGATGGGCGCAGGCCCGGCGCGAGCACGGCGAACTGCATATCCATCGCCACGACGGTGGCCTGCGCCTGCGCGCGGCGGCAGGCAGCGCCGATGAATCACAAGGCTGAGATCGCGGGCGATTGCAGGCCTGGGCGCGGATCACTGCCGAGGCACGTGCCGTGACCGGTGGCGCGCCCCCATGGACCTGCTCTCTCGGACACGCCGGCAATCGGCGTAAGATGGCTCCCACCCAGGTACATAGACGGGTTCGTCCAATCCTGCCGGAGCAAACATGAGACTTGCCGATTTCATCTTGCGCGACATGAGCCGGATCCTGACGGAGTGGGAGGCGTTCGCCGCCACCCTGATGCCTGCCGCCAGACACATGGACTCGCTCGCGCTGCGCGATCACGCGCTGCAGATCCTGCAGGCCGTGGCCAGGGACCTGTCGACCCCGCAATCGCGCCACGCCCAGCGCGAAAAGTCGCTCGGACGAGCGCCGCGACTGGCCAATGCACCGGAGACCGCGGCCCAGACGCACGCGCTGTTGCGGGCGCGCCATGGCTTCAACGTCAACCAGATAGTGGGCGAGTACCGCGCCCTGCGCGCCAGCGTGCTGCGCCTGTGGATCGACGCCTGCCATCCGGACCTGCCGGATCGCGATGACATGATCCGCTTCAACGAAGCCATCGACCAGGCCGTCGCCGAATCGGTCGGCTATTTCGATGCGCAGGTCGAGCAGGCGCGCAACCTGCTGCTCGGCATGCTGGGCCACGACATGCGCAGCCCGCTGCAGACCATTCAGGCCACCGCGAGCTACCTCGCGGCGCTCAATGCCGGCGAAAAAGTGTCCGAAGCCGCGGCCCGCCTGATTCGCAGCGGTGCCCGCATGAACGCACTGCTGGACGACCTGTGCGACTTCAACCGGGCCAATCTCGGCCTGGGCATCAACGTCGCTCCCACCGACATCAATCTGGCGCAGGTGTTCGGCGATGCCGTGGACCAGCTGCGTGCCGCCCACCCGGACCACCGCATCGAGTTCGCGGTCCATGGCAACGTGCAGGGCGTCTGGGACGGCCTGCGGCTGCAGCAGCTGCTTTCCAACCTGGTCACCAATGCGGTCACGTACGGCGCCGCTGACACGCCGGTCCGCGTTGCCGTGACCGGCGACGATGCGGAGGTCCGTGTCGCGGTCTGGAACAGCGGGCCGCCGATCGATCCGCAGACCCTGAGCCAGATCTTCGACCCGCTCAGGCGGGGCGAGCATCCGCACGACAGGAACGCCCCCGGCCTGGGGCTGGGGCTGTATATCGCGAGCGAAATCGCCAAGGCCCACCAAGGCTCGATCGAGGCCCGCTCAGATGAGGCCGGCACCGTGTTCGAGGTACGCCTGCCGCGCCAGGCCTAGCCGGCGGTGGTACCAGCGGCCTGCGCGCCATCACATAGAGGCCATCCCTATCTGTCACCGTGCAGGGCTTCTTGCTACCCTTGAGGTTCCCAGGCTGCCCCCAGCGCACGCTGCACGCGCCTCCGCACCCACTTGCCAACCCATGCCCTTGATGCTTCCCGACCTCGATACCCTCAACGCCCGCCTGCGCGATGGCGCCACCAGCCGCGCGCAGATCGTCGAGCAGGCCGCGGCCCGGGCGGCCACGCCGGCGGCCGAGGCCGTGTTCCTGCACAGCACCTTCGAGGCTGCCGCGCAGGTGGCGCGCGCCGCCGATGCCGCCAGCCGTGCCGGCAAGGCGCTGCATCCGCTGGCGGGCCTGCCGGTCTCGGTCAAGGACCTGTATGACGTGGCCGGCGAGGTCACCCGCGCCGCCTCGCTGGTGCGCGCCGATGCCGCGCCGGCCGCCGCCGACGCCCCGGTGGTGGCGCGGCTGCGCGCGGCCGGGGCGGCGCTGGTCGGGCGCACCAACATGACCGAGTTCGCGTTCTCGGGCGTGGGCATCAATCCCCATTACGGCACGCCTGCCAATCCCGCCGGCGGCGATACCGGCGGCGCCGCTCGCATCCCGGGCGGATCGTCGTCGGGCGCCGCGGTATCGGTGGCGCTGGGGCTGGCGGTGGCCGCGCTCGGCAGCGACACCGGCGGCTCGATCCGCATCCCGGCCGCGCTGTGCGGCATCACCGGGTTCAAGCCCACTGCGCGGCGCGTGCCGCTGGCCGGGGCCTTCCCGCTGTCATATACGCTCGACACCGCCTGCGCCATGGCGCGCACGGTCGGCGACTGCATCGCGGTGGACAGCGTGATCGCCGACAGCGCAGTGCTGCCGCGCGTGACCGATGCCGCTGCCACCCGGCTGGCGATCCCGCGCCAGCTGCTGCTCGACGATCTCGATCCGGTGGTGGCGCGCGCCTTCGACCGCGCGCTGGGCCGGCTGTCGGCCGCCGGCGTGCGGCTGGAGCATGTCGACCTGCCCGAACTCGGCGAACTCGCCGCGCTGAACGCGCACGGCGGCTTCAGCGCGGCCGAGGCCTATGCCATCCACCGCCACCTGCTGGCGGCCCGCCGCGACCGCTACGACCCGCGCGTGGCGTCGCGCATCGACCGCGGCGCCGGCATCAGCGCCGCCGACTATATCGACCTGGGCCGCGCGCGGCTGGACTGGATCGCCCGCATGGAAACCCGGCTGGCCGGCTTCGACGCCGTGGTCTGCCCCACCGTGCCGATGGTGGCGCCCGAGATCGGGCCGCTGCGCACCGATGACGCGCACTTCTTCCGCGTCAATGCCCTGCTGTTGCGCAATACCTCCGCCTTCAATTTCTTCGACGGCTGCTCGCTGTCCATGCCCTGCCACGCGCCGGACGAGCTGCCGGTGGGGCTGATGCTGTCGCACGGGCCGATGCGCGACGCCGCCCTGCTCGGCACGGCGCTTGCATTGGAACGCATCGTGCAGCCCATCGTGCAGCCCTCAGCGCGCGACGACTGAGCCCGCCGCCGCGCCGTTGATCTTGCGCCACGCACCCGGCCCGGAACCAGGCTGCGCGTGGCACCAGGTAGTACGCAACCCGCTGTACCACCGCGCCCCCGCGCGCACACCAGGAGAGATCGAGATGCGAGTCAAGGCAATGATCGCGGCCACGCTGATGCTGGCCGCCGTGGCGGCACAGGCGGACACCAAGTGGGACCTGCCCACCGGCTACCCCGTCGCCAACCTGCACACCGAGAACCTGCAGCAGATGGCCAGCGATGTCGACAAGGCCACCGGCGGCAAGCTCAAGATCGTGCTGCATCCGAACGGGTCGCTGCTCAAGGCCAACGAGATCAAGCGCGGCGTGCAGACCGGCCAGGTGCAGATGGGCGAGATCCTGATGTCGCTGCTGGCCAACGAGAATCCAATATTCGGCGTCGACGCGGTGCCGTTCCTGGCCACCAGCTATGCCGATGCCTACAAGCTGTGGCAGGCCTCGCGCCCGGTCACGGAGAAGGTGCTCGACAAGCAGGGGCTGAAGCTGCTGTACGCGGTGGCCTGGCCGCCGCAGGGCATCTACGCCAACAAGCCGATCAATTCGGCCGCCGACATGAAGGGCCTGAAGTGGCGCGCCTACAATCCCGCCACCTCGCGCATCGCCGAACTGGTGGGGGCGCAGCCGGTCACGATCCAGGCCGCCGACCTGGCGCAGGCGCTCGCCACCGGCACCGTCAACTCCTTCATGTCGTCGGGTGCGACCGGGGTCGACACCAAGGTGTGGGAGAGCGTGAAGTACTTCTATGCGGTCGATGCCTGGCTGCCCAAGAACATGCTGGTGGTCAGCAAGAAGGCTTTCGCGGCGCTCGACAAACCCACCCAGGACGCCCTGCTCAAGGCCGTCGCCGACGCCGAGAAGCGCGGCTGGCAGGTGTCGGAGCAGAAGACCAAGGAATACCTGGCCACGCTCGCCAAGAACGGCATGACGGTGCAGCAGCCGTCGCCGCAGCTCAAGGCGGACATGCAGAAGCTGGGCCAGACCATGGTGGAAGACTGGGCCAAGAGCGCGGGCGCCGACGGCAAGGCCATCCTCGACGCCTACCGCAAGTAAGCCCGCGGGCCACCAACTCCAGCGCCTGCATCGCGGCCGCGCCGGCTGCGTTGCAGGAAGCCCATCCTTACTCTGCGCCGCCCATCATGCCCACTGCCCCCTCCTCCAAGCGCTGGCTCGACCGCGTGCTGGACCTGTTCGCCGCGCTCGGCGCGCTGTGCATCCTTGCCGTTTGCGTGATCATGATCCTGATGTCGCTGTCGCGCGAAACCTCGGTGATCTTCAAGGGCGGCGACGACATCGTGGCCTGGCTGTGCGCCGCCTCCGCCTTCCTGGTGCTTGGCCAGACCTTCCAGCATGGCGGCATCGTGCGCGTGGAGATGCTGCTGTCGGCGCTCGGCCCGCGCCGGCGCTGGCTGCTGGAACTGGTCTCGCTGACCATCTGCCTGGTGTTCGCCGCTTATGCAAGCTGGGCGCTGGGCACCTTTGCCTGGCAGAGCTGGGAGATTGGCGATGTCTCGCAAGGCCAGATCGTGATCCCGTTGTGGATCCCGCAGAGTTTCGCCGTGCTGGGCTGCGCGGGGTTCCTGCTGGCGGTCGCGGATGAATGGCTGCGCGTGGTGCGGCGCCAGAAGCCGCGCTACCAGCTGGCCCAGGAAGCCAAGCTTGCCGCCGGCGATTTCGGGGAGACGGTCTGATGAGCACAGTCGTGGTTGCACTGATCCTGCTGCTGGTGCTGATCGTCTTCCTCGCGCTGGGCGCGTGGATTCCCGTGGCCATCGCGGTCACGTCGTGGCTCGGGCTGGTGGTGTTCTCGGACCGCGAGGCGCTGGTCAGCCTGGCCAATGCGTGGTGGTCATCGAGCGCCTCGTACACGCTGGCGTCGCTGCCGCTGTTCGTGTGGATGGGCGAGATCCTGTTCCGCACCCGGCTGTCGGAGCAGATGTTCAGCGGGCTGTCGCCATGGCTGAGCTGGCTGCCCGGGCGGCTGATGCACGTCAACATCCTGGGCTGCGGCATCTTCGGCTCGGTGTCGGGTTCGTCGGCGGCCACCTGCGCCACCATCGCCAAGTCGGCGCTGCCCGAACTGACGCGGCGCGGCTACGACGAGCGCATCACGCTGGGCTCGCTTTCGTGCGCCGGCACGCTCGGCATCCTGATCCCGCCGTCGATCACGATGGTGGTGTACGCGGTCTCGGCGGACGTGTCGATCATCCGCGTATTCCTGGCCGGCTTTATCCCGGGGCTGCTGCTGATGCTGCTGTTCTCGGGCTACATCGTGGTCTGGGCGCTGGCCAACCCGGACAAGACCCCGGCGTCGGAGCACTTCAACTGGCGCGCGCGGCTGGCGTCGCTCCGGCAGCTGCTGCCGTGCATCGTGCTGATCGCCTTCATCACTGCGATCATGGTGACCGGCTACTCCACCGCGACCGAGGCCGCCGCCTATGGCGTGGTCGCGTCGCTGGCGCTGGCGTGGGCGGGCGGCTCGCTCACGCGCGCGGCATTCTGGGACAGCCTGATGTCGGCCACGCGCCTGACCGCGATGATCATGTTCGTGCTGGGCGCGACCTCGTTCCTGTCGGTGACCATGAGCTTTACCGGCATCCCGCGCGCGCTGGCCGAGTGGGTGGCCGCGCTGCAGCTGTCGCCGTGGGCGCTGATCGCGGTGCTGACGGTGATCTACATCGTGCTGGGCACGGCGCTGGACGGCATCTCGATGATCGCGCTGACCACCGCCACGGTGCTGCCGATGGTGCAGGCGGCCGGCTTCGACCTGGTCTGGTTTGGCATCTTCATCGTGCTGCTGGTGGAGATTGCCGAAGTCACGCCGCCGGTCGGCTTCAACCTGTTCGTGCTGCAGAGCATGACCGGCAAGGACAGCAACTATATCGCGCGGGTCTCGCTGCCGTTCTTCATGATGATGGTGGTGGCGATCGCCATCGTCACGATCTGGCCCGGCGTGGTGACCTGGCTGCCCGACGCGGTGATGCAGCAGGAGGTCAAATAGCCTTGGCCGGCACGGCAACGGATGCGCGAAGGAGGGTCCGGTAGCGATGCATGTGATCGTCATCGGCGCCGGCGCGATCGGCGTCAGTTCCGCGTGGTACCTGCGCCAGGCCGGTTTCGACGTGACCGTGCTCGAGCGCCGCGGCGCGCCGGCGCAGGAAGCCAGCTTCGGCAATGCCGGCGTGATCGCGCCCGGCTACGTCACGCCGTGGGCCGCGCCGGGCATGCCGGCCAAGATCCTGCGCACGCTCTTCGCGCGCGAGGCGCCGGTGCTGTTCCGCCCCGCCGCCGACCCGGCGATGTGGCGCTGGATCGCGCACTGGCTGCGCGAATGCCGGCTCGAGCGCTACCGCGCCAACAAGCTGCGCATGCAGCGGCTGGCGTTCTACAGCCGCGCCTGCCTGCACCGGCTGCGCAGCGAGCTGGAGATCGACTACGAGCAGTCACAAGGCTACCTGCAGCTGTTCCGCACCGCGCGCGACCTGGACCTGGCCGGGCCCGCCATCGCCCTGCTGCGCGAGAACAACGTGCCGCACCGGCTGGTCAGCGCCGCCGAATGCCGCCAGATCGAACCGGGCCTGGCCGCCGGCACGCCGCTGGCCGGCGGGCTGCACCTGCCCGAGGATGAATCCGGCAACTGCCCGATGTTCGTGCGCGCGCTGCACCGGCATGCAGAGGCCGCGGGCGTGTCGTTCCGCTTCGAGACCCGGGTAACGCGCATCCGGCCGGGCCCGGCCGGAAGGCTGGAGGTCGATCTTTCAGAACCCGGCAGCCAGGGGGCGGCCCCGGAGCTCGGTGCCGAGCGCGTGCTGGTCGCCGCCGGCGCCGACAGTGCCGCGCTGCTGGGCCCGCTGGGCCTGCGCGTGCCGCTGTATCCAGTCAAGGGCTATTCGGTCACGGTGATGATCCGCGACGAACTGCAGGCACCGCTGGGCGCGCTGATGGACGAGTCGTATAAGGTCGCGATGACGCGCATGGGCAACCGGCTGCGCGTGGCCGGCACGGCGGAGCTGGGCTCGCGCCGGCTCGACCTGCGCCCCGCCGCGCTCAACACGCTGGTCAAGGTCGCGCGCGACTGGTTCCCGGTGGCCGGCAACTACCAGGAGGCCACGCAATGGGCCGGCGCGCGGCCGATGCTGCCCGACGGCCCGCCGCTGATTGGCCCCACCGCGGTGCCCGGCCTGTTCCTGAACCTGGGCCATGGTTCGACGGGCTGGGCGATGAGCTGCGGATCAGGCAAGATTGCGGCTGACCAGATCGCCGCCAGCGCAGGTGCTTCCGCCGGCCGCGGCGGTCCGGACATCGACATGGAAGGCCTGCTGCCCGACCGCTACGGGCTGGGGCCGGCCAATTAGGCCCGACATGACCCGCCCTGCCGCCACCGTCATCCCGCCCACCGGCCACGAACAAGACTGGCTTGCCCTCGATGCGGCCGCCCCGGCCCCGGTGCCGCTCTACGACGTGGCCGCGATCCGCTGCATCGAGCACGCCGCGCTGGCGCAGTTGCCGGCCTTCACGCTGATGGCGCGCGCCGGCACGGCGGCGGCGCGCTGGCTCGCCTGCCATGCGCCCGATGGCCCGCTGCTGTTCCTGGCCGGCCCCGGCAACAACGGCGGCGATGCGCTGGTCGCCGCCACGCAGCTGCACCGCGCCGGGCGCGCGGTGCAGGTCTGGCTCGCCGCCGACCCGCAGCGCCTGCCCGCCGATGCCGCCACCGCGTGGCAGCAGGCGCAGGCCGCGGGCGTGCCGTCGAGCGTGATGGCGGAGCTGGACACCGCGCAGGACGCGCACTGGCCCGCGGGCACCGCCGCGATCGTCGACGGCCTGCTGGGCATCGGCCTGAACCGTCCCGCCGACGGCCGCATGGCGTGGTGGATCGCACAACTCAACCGCGCCGCGCTGCCGGTGTTTGCGCTGGACATCCCGAGCGGACTGTCCGCCGACACCGGCGCGGGCGCACCCGCCGTGCACGCCCAACGCACGCTGACCTTCATCGCCGCCAAGCCCGGGCTGCTGACGCTGGACGGGCGCGACTGCGCCGGCGCGGTCGAGATCGCGCCGATCGGCCTGGACTATCCCCCACGCGACACACCGCAGGGCCTGGTGAACGGCCCCGCGCTGTTCGGTGCCGCGCTGCCGCGCCGCCGCCATGCCAGCAACAAGGGCACGCATGGGGCGCTGGCCGTGATCGGCGGCAACCTCGGCATGACCGGCGCGCCGCTGCTTGGCGCACGGGCGGCGCAATGGCTCGGCGCGGGCAAGGTGCATATCGGCTTCCTGGCGCAGCCGGCACCGCTGCTCGATCCGCTGCATCCGGAGCTGATGCTGCATGCGGTCGACGCACTGGCGCTCGCGTCGATGTCGGCGCTGGTGATCGGGCCGGGCATGGGCACCGATGCCAACGCGCGCCAGCAGTTCGCGCGGCTGCTGCAGGCCACGACGCAGCCGCTGGTGCTGGATGCCGATGCCCTGAACCTGCTGGCCGCCGATCCGGCCCTGGCGGGTGCGCTGGCCACGCGTGGCGCAGCCACCGTGATGACCCCGCACCCGCTCGAAGCCGCGCGGCTGATGGGCGTGCCGGTGGCCGAGATCCAGCGCGACCGGCCCGCCGCCGCCGCCGCGCTGGCCGCGCAATGGCAGGCGGTGGTGGTGCTGAAGGGATCGGGCAGCGTGATTGCCGCGCCCGACGGCAGCCCGTGGACGCTGAACCCGACCGGCAACGCGGCGCTGGCCAGCGCCGGCACCGGCGACGTGCTGGCCGGCATGCTGGGCGCGCTGCTGGCGCAGGGCATGGCGCCGCTGGCCGCGGCGCAGGCGGCAGTGTGGATCCACGGCCGTGCCGCCGATGTGCTGGTCGAGCAAGGCACGGGTCCGGCAGGCGTCATGGCAAGCGAACTGTATGCGCCGGCACGCGCCATATTCAACCAGTTGCTGACCACGGCGCGCGCGTAAGCGCAAGTGCCGGCGGCGCTGGCCACACCTGCCGTCAGACAACGCCCGATACCCGCGCGGCGCCACGGCTGTTATGTTGCAAGTGGTAACGATATGACGCCGCCGCGAGCCTCGATGCCGTGATCGCTGGCGATATACTTATCGCTCCGTCTTGCAAGCCGGCAATGCCACGCGGCTCGCGCCCCGCAACCCCGCTAGTCCTGCACGCCAGTCCTGCATGCCCACTGACCTTCACGCCTGGAACGCCCTGCTGCGGCACCATGACACCCTTCGCGACGCCCAGATGCGCGACTGGTTCGATCGCGAAGGCGCACAGCGCGTCGCGCAATGCTCGCTCGAGGCCGCCGGCCTCTATCTCGATTACTCGAAGAACCGCATCACGCCGCAGACCATGCGCCTGCTGATGCAGCTCGCGGCCGAGGCCGGCGTCACCCGCCGTCGCGACGCGATGTTCGCGGGCGAGCATATCAACACCACCGAAGACCGCGCGGCCCTGCACGTGGCGCTGCGCGCCACCGCCGGCGCGGGCTACAAGGTCGACGGCGAAGCCGTGGTGCCGGCCATCCAGCAGGTGCTGGCGCGCATGCGCGACTTCTCCGGGCGCGTGCGCAGCGGCGCCTGGAAGGGCGCGACCGGCGAGCGCATCACCGATGTCATCAACATCGGCATCGGCGGCTCCGACCTGGGGCCGCGCATGGTGTGCCGGGCGCTGTCGCATCTCGCCGATGCCGATGGCAACACCGCGCCGCGCATGCACTTCGTCTCCAATGTCGACGGCACCGACCTGGCCGAGACCCTGGTGCGGCTGGATCCGCAGCGCACCCTGGTGATCGTCTGCTCCAAGACCTTCACCACGCTCGAGACCATGGCCAACGCGCACAGCGCGCGCGCGTGGTTTGTCGCCGGCGGCGTGGCGGAGCAGGACCTGGCCAAGCACTTCGTCGCGGTCTCGACCAATACCGACGCGGTGCGCGAATTCGGCATCGACCCGGCCAATATGTTCGAGTTCTGGGACTGGATCGGCGGACGCTTTTCGCTGTGGTCGTCGGTCGGCCTGTCGATCACGCTGGCGGTGGGCTTCGATGCCTTTGCCGACCTGCTCGCCGGCGGGCGCGCGATGGACGAGCATTTCCGCAGCGCGCCGCTGGAGCGCAACATGCCGGTGATCCTCGGCATGCTGGGCATCTGGTACCGCAACTTCTGGAACCTGCCCACCAGCTGCATGGCGCCCTACTCCACTTCGCTGGAGCTGTTCCCGGCCTTCCTGCAGCAGCTGGAGATGGAGAGCAACGGCAAGTCGGTGCAACTGGACGGGCAGCCCATCCGCGCGCATACCTCGCCGGTGGTGTGGGGCACCGCCGGCACCAACGGCCAGCACGCCTACTTCCAGCAGATCCACCAAGGCTCGCAGGTGGTTCCGGTCGATTTCGTCGCGCCGCTGGTGCCGCCGCGCCGGCTGCCGGGCCATCACGCCAAGCTGCTGGCCAATTGCTTTGCGCAGGCCGAGGCGCTGATGCGCGGACGCAGCGCCGACGAGCTGCGCGCCGCCGGGCTGAAGGACGAGGTGCGCATCGCGCATATGGTGTTCGACGGCAACCGCCCCAGCAACACGCTGCTGATGGAGGACCTGACACCCAACGTGCTGGGTGCATTGATTGCGCTGTACGAGCACCGCACCTTCGTGCAGGGCGTGGTGTGGCGCATCAACTCGTTCGACCAGTGGGGCGTCGAGCTGGGCAAGATCCTGGCCCGGCCGATCGAGGCCGAACTGGCCGGCACCGCCACCGGCCAGCACGATGCCTCCACCGCCGCGCTGATCGCGCGCGCCCGCGCGGTGCTGCGGGCGGGCGTGGCCAGCTAGCCGCTAGACCTCAACGCCAATCCATTCGTCGCTGGCCACGCGGCCGGCGTCGATGGTCAGCACGCGCCCGCAGCGCGACGCCACCGAGCGGTCGTGCGTGACCAGCACCAGCGTCGAGCCGGCGTCGCGGTTTAGCTCGAACATCAGCGCGATCACCGCTTCGCCGGTGGCGGTATCGAGGCTGCCGGTCGGTTCGTCGGCGAACAGGATGTCGGGGCGCGCGACGAAGGCGCGCGCCAGTGCCACGCGCTGCTGCTCGCCGCCCGACAGCGTGCGCGGGTAGTGGCCCAGGCGCGCGCCCAGGCCCACGCGCTGCAGCATGTCGACGGCGCGCTCGCGCACCTGCGCGGTCTCGCCGCGCAGCTCCAGCGGCAGCATCACGTTTTCCAGCGCGGTCAGGTGGCCCACCAGCTGGAACGACTGGAACACGAAGCCGACATGCCGGCCGCGCACCGCGGCGCGCTGGTCCTCGTCCAGCGCATACAGGTCGTGGCCCTGCAGCCGCACCGTGCCGGTGCTGGGGAGGTCCAGCCCGGCGAGCAGGCCCAGCAGCGTAGACTTGCCGGATCCGGACGCGCCCACGATGGCGAGCGTTTCGCCCGGCGTGACGGAAAACGTCACGTCGTGCAAAATCGTCAGCGAACCGGTCGTGTCGGCTACGGTCTTTCCAAGGGATTCGACTGCAAGAATGGAAGAAGACATGGATATAGGGATCCGAGGGAAAAAGCGCAGGCTGCTGCTGGCAGCCGGCATGGCGCTGGCGATTTCGGCTGCCGGACCGGCGCGGGCCCAGGCTCCGGCCAAGACCGCGGCCCGGGCCACCGCCCCCGCGCTGCTGGTACTGGGCGACAGCCTGTCGGCCGAATACGGCATCGCGCGCGGCGCGGGCTGGGTCACGCTGCTGCAGGACCGGCTGCGGCAAGAGCGCTTCGATTATAGCGTCGTCAATGCCAGCATCAGCGGCGAGACCACCATCGGCGGCAAGACCCGCCTGCCCGAGCTGCTGTCGCGGCATCGCCCCGCCATCGTGGTGATCGAGCTCGGCGCCAACGATGCGCTGCGCGGCCTGCCGCTGCAGTCCACCGAGGCCAACCTGCGCAACCTCGTCACCACGGCGCAGCAGGCCGGCGCCAGCGTGCTGCTGATCGGGATGCGCATACCGCCTAACTATGGCCAGGACTACACCGAAAAGTTCGTCTCGCTCTATCCCCGGCTGGCGGGCGAATACAAGGTGCGGCTGGTGCCCTTCTTCCTCGACCAGGTGATCGCGCGGCAGGACTGGTTCCAGCCCGACCGCATCCACCCGACCGCCGCGGCGCAGCCCGCCTTGCTCGAGACGGTGTGGCCGCAGCTCAAGCCACTGCTCAAGCGCAGCGCCGCGAAGTGACCACAAAAAAAACCCTGCCGCGTGGCAGGGGTTCTTGATTCAGGTGAGGCCGGCGTGGCGCCGGCCCGGCGCGGATCACTCGGCGCCTTGCTCCTGGGTCGCACCGGCCGGCGTCAGCAGCTTGACCTTGGAGCGCGCCTTCAGGCTTTCATAGAAGGCCTGCAGGTCGGTCTGGCCGGCCAGCTGCGCCAGCTGCTGCGCCTCGGCCTGGCGCCGGGCCGGATCGGCCTGTGCCGGCTGGCTGACCTTGGTGATGCGATAGACCGCATAGCCCTGCGCGCCCAGGTCGACCCCGACCAGCGCCGGCAGCTTGGCGGCATCGGCGCGCATCACCGCTTCCACCGCCTGCGGCGTCATGCCCTCGGCCTTGGTGCGCGACACCGTCTGCGCCGCGCCAAAGCCCTCGGCACTGTCGGCCTGCTTCAGCGCGGCCAGGCGCGCCTCGCCATCCTTGCGCGCCAGTGCCGCCGCCTGCTGCGCGATATAGCCTTCGCGCACCTGCGCTTCCACTTCCTCGAACTTGCGCACGGTCGCCGGGCGGTACGCGGCGATGCGCGCGGCCACCAGCGTGTTGGGGGCAACCTGTACGGCTTCGGTGTTGCGCTTGTTCTTGATCGCGTCGTCGCTGAACAGTGCCTTGAGCAGCTTCTCGTGGTTAAGCGGGCTCTGCGCGCCCAGCGCCGGATTCGGCTGGCGCGTGACGTTGTCGGCGGTCTGGATGGTCAGCTTGAACTTGTCGGCGGCGGGCTTGAGGCTGTCGGCCTGCTCGTAGACGGTATTGCCGAAGGCATCGGCCTGCTCGGCAAACTTCTTGTCGGCGAACTGCTTGCGCAGCTCGGCTTCCAGCTCGGTGCGCACGGCCTCCAGCGGCCTGGTTTCCGCGGGCTTGGTGCCGGTCAGCTTGATGATGTGGTAGCCGAAGTCGGTCTCGACCACGTCGCTGATCTGGCCTTCCTTGAGCGCGTACATGGCGTCCTCGAACGGCTTGACCAGCGCGCCGCGGCCCATGAAGCCGAGGTCGCCGCCCTTCTCGGCCGAACCCGGGTCCTGCGAGTTCTTGCGCGCGACGTCGGCGAAGCTGTCCGGCTGCTTGCGCACTTCTGCCAGCAGCTTGGTGGCCTTGTCCCTGGCGGCCTGGCGCTGCGCCGCCGGCGCATCCTTCGGCGCGCTGATCAGGATATGGCTGGCGCGGCGCTGCTCGTCGACGCGGAAGCGCGCGATATTGCTTTCGTAGTACGACTTCAGCTCTTCCGGCGTCACCGCCTGCGACGCGGCCAGGGCTTCGCCCGACAGCACCAGGTATTCCACCTTGGCCTGCTCCGGCACCGAGAAGTCCTGCTGGTGGCTGTCATAGTAGGCCTTCAGCGCGGCGGCATCGGGCTGCACCTTGGCGGTGTAGCCGGCCGGCTTGAACAGCAGCGCCTGCACCTCGCGCTGCTGGTCGCGCACCGCCATCAGGCGCTCGATCAGCGACTTCGGCACGAACGCGGTCGCGGCAATCGACCCGCCCAGCTGCTGCGTGGCCAGCTCGAAGCGCATGCGCGCATCGAACTGCTCGGGGGTCATACCCTGCGACTGCAGCAGTTGCAGGTAAGCCTTGTCGTCGATCTTGCCGTCCTTGCCGCGCGGCAGCTGCGCGATCGCCGGCAGGTTGCTGATCTCTTCGAGCAGCCTGGCGTCCGACACCGTCAGGTGCTCGCTGGCCACGACATTGGCCATCACGCGCTGCTGGATCAGTTGATCAAGCACGGCCTTGCGCGCCTCCGGGCCCTCGAACTGGCGCGGGTCATAGTTGGCGCCCAGGATCTGCCGCGCGCGCTCGCTCTGGTCGCGCACCACGTTGTCGACCTCCTGCACGCTGATGGCCCGGCCGTCGACCTTGGCGGCATCGTGCGAGCTGTCCATGAAGCGCGAATAGCTTTCCACGCCGAAGAACACGAACGACGGGAAAACAAGCACCAGCAGCAGCAAGAGCATCAGGCGCCGGTTGTTGCGTACGAAATCAAGCATGCGGATTCGGGTAGTGGATTGGCACGAAAGACAAACTCCGCGATTCTATCAGGAGCCGGTGGGCAAGCGCCCGATGTGCTGGGTGGCGAACATGAGCCACAAATGAAAAACGCCCGCGGGCGCGGGCGTTTCCTTGATACTGGCGGAGTGGACGGGACTCGCCTACGTGCCGCAGGCCGCTGCTGCGCCTGCAGGCGCAGCCCTTCGATTCCCGCCGGAAGCCGCGCAGGCGGCTTCCTTCACTCCGCAAAATGAAAAACGCCCGCTGGCGCGGGCGTTTCCTTGATACTGGCGGAGTGGACGGGACTCGAACCCGCGACCCCCGGCGTGACAGGCCGGTATTCTAACCGACTGAACTACCACTCCTGTGTCGGTGCCTGCTGCAGCGTACTTTCGTACCAGCGCCGCAGCAGAGAGGCCGAACTATAGCGTATGTTGCCGGATCAGCGCAATACGGGGACACGTTTAAATTTAGCTCCTCGCCCGAAGGGTCCGTCGCTGGTCCCTGCCCGCTAGTGTCATCCCGCTGTCACTTGCGCCCCGCACAATCACCCTCGTTCGGCCTTCCAGGCCATTCGCGGGGCCGCGCCGGTTGTCCTGCGGCGCACCGCACCAACGGTTGTCCTTGACACCCGTTTTTTTGCGGCTTGAATGAAAACGTTTTCATTTTCTTCTGCACCGACTGCTGCCGACTCCTGCACTGATTCCGATTCCTGCCGAATGCGCCGCAACGCCACCGCCCTCGCCGCTCCGCCCGCGCCATCCAATGGCGTGACCCTGGTCAATGTCGCCAGGGCCGCGAGCGTGTCGCTGGCGACCGCCTCGCGTGTGTTCAGCAATCCGGAGCTGGTCCGCCAGGACACCGCCGAGCGCGTCTTGCAGGCGGCGGGTGAGCTTGGCTTCCGCCCCAACCTGCTGGGCGCCAAGCTCCGGGCCCAGCGCTCGCGCATCGTGGGGGTCATGCTGCCGACGCTCGAGAATGCCGTGTTTGCCGAGTGCTGGCGCGGCATCGAGGAGGCGGCGCTGGCGCAAGGCTATTCGCTGATGCTCGTGACCAGCCGCTACGACCCGGCGCGCGAACGCGAGCGGATCGAATATCTGCTGCGTCACCGCGTCGACGGCATGGTGCTGACGGTGGCCGATGCCGCCCGCAGCGCGGTGCTGGAACAGCTGGATGCCGAAGGCGTGCCTTATGTCCTTGCGTACAACCAGGGAGCGCGCCGGGGCAAGCGCTATTCGGTATCGGTGGACAACCGCGTCAGCGCGCGCGCCGGCGTCGAGACGCTGATCGCTGCCGGGCATCGGCGCATCTCGGTGGTGTCGGGCGCCTTCGTCGCGTCGGACCGCGCCAGGCAGCGCCACATGGGTTACCAGGACGCGATGCGCGCGCATGGCCTGCAGCCGTTGCCGCCGCTGTCCCTGCCAGCGCATACGCCCACGCACACGCCGGCGGAGGTCGAGCGCATCCGGCGATTCGTCACAGCGCCATCCGCGCCCACCGCGCTGTTTTGTACCAACGACATGCTGGCGATCGGTGTGATTTCCATCCTGAAGCGCCTGGGACTGTCCGTGCCCGGCGATGTATCCGTGCTCGGCTACGACGGCATCGAACTCGGCCAGTTGCTGGAACCGCCGCTGTCCACCGTGGCGCAGCCCAACCACGAGATCGGTGCCCGCGCGCTGGGCTGCCTGCTGGCGCGGCTGGAGCCTGCCAGCGCCGGACCCGCACCTGACCCCCCCTTGCCGCGCGCGACGCTGCTGCCGCACGCGCTGCGCGCAGGCGCTACCGTCGGGCCGCCGGCCTAGCGGCACTGCAACCGAACCAGCGCCGACATCGGCCTCGTCCCACGCCGTTTTCCACCACCGTCGTATCTAGAAAAGGAGTGCATCATGCAATCGACTTCGTCCTGGCTGCGCCGCTTGCGCTGGCTGCTGCCCACGGTTGGCGCGGTCGTATTCAGCCACGCCGCGGCCGCGCAAACCGCAATCTGCTACAACTGCCCGCCGGAATGGGCGGACTGGGCAGCGCAGATCCGCGCGATCAAGGAAAAGACCGGCGTCACGGTGCCGCACGACAACAAGAACTCGGGCCAGTCGCTGGCTCAGATCGTCGCGGAAAAGGCCAACCCGGTGGCCGACGTGGTGTATTACGGCGTGACGTTCGGCATCCAGGCCCAGAAGGAAGGCGTGACGGCACCCTACAAGCCTGCCAACTGGAATGACATCCCCGACGGCCTGAAGGACCCGCAGGGCCACTGGTTTGCCATCCATTCGGGCACGCTGGGCCTGATGGTCAATGTCGACGCGTTGCGCGGCAAACCGGTGCCGCAGTCGTGGGCCGACCTGCAGAAGCCCGAGTACAAGGGCATGGTTGGCTATCTCGACCCGGCCAGCGCCTTTGTCGGCTATGTGGGTGCGGTGGCGATCAACCAGGCCCTGGGCGGCTCGCTGGACAACTTCGGCCCGGCCCTCAAGTTCTTCAAGGACCTGCAGAAGAACCAGCCCATCGTGCCGAAGCAGACCGCGTACGCGCGCGTGCTGTCCGGTGAAATCCCGATCTTGCTGGACTACGACTTCAACGCCTATCGCGCGCGCTACAAGGATCGCGCCAACGTTGCCTTCGTGATTCCCAGGGAGGGCTCGCTGGTGGTGCCCTACGTCATGAGCATGGTCAACAAGGCGCCGCACCCTGCGGAAGCCCGCAAGGTGCTCGACTTCGTGCTGTCCGACGCCGGCCAGTCGCTGTGGGCAAATGCCTATCTGCGCCCGGTACGGGCCAAGGCCGTGTCCAGGGAAGTGGAATCCCGCTTCCTGCCGGCCGCGGACTATGCGCGCGCGAAGACCATCGACTACGGCAAGATGGCCGAAGTGCAAAAGGCCTTCAGCGACCAGTACCTGAAGGAAGTGCGCTGACGCCGCGCCGGGGCGCGCGTCGGCCCCGGCCAGTCGCCCTCAAGATGGAGAAACCCATGCGCCGTCGCACCACTGCGCCAACCGCCCGTACGCTGATCGTCTTCGCGCTGCCGGCGCTGATCGTTTTCCTGGCGTTCTTCTGCCTGCCGATGGCCAAATTGCTGGCGGTCAGCGTGGCGGGGGAAAACGGCGCGGGAGTCTACTGGACCGTGCTGTCCAGCCCGCGCTACCTGCACAGCCTGCTGTCCACGGTGCTGTTGTCGGCCTCGGTGACGCTGGCCACGCTGGCGATCGCCGGCGTGGCGGGGACCTTCCTGCAGCGGCATCCGGTGCCGGGCAAGCCGGTGCTGGTCGCCATGCTGACCTTTCCGCTGGCCTTTCCCGGCGTGGTGATCGGGTTCATGGTGATCATGCTGGGCGGGCGCAACGGCCTGCTCGCATCGGTGGGCGACCTGCTCGCCGGCGAGCGCTGGACCTTTGCTTATGGCATGGCCGGGTTGTTTGTCGGCTACCTGTATTTCTCGATTCCACGCGTGATCCTGACCGTGATGGCGGCGGTCGAAAAACTCGACGCCTCGCTGGAGGAAGCGGCCCGCTCACTGGGCGCCGGCCGCTGGCGCGTGGTGCGCGACGTCATGCTGCCGGCGCTGATGCCCGCGCTGATCTCCAGCGGCGCGATCTGCTTCGCCACCAGCATGGGCGCGTTCGGCACCGCCTTCACCCTTGCCACGCAACTCGACGTGCTGCCGCTCACCATCTACAACGAGTTCACCAACTACGCCAACTTCGGCATGGCCGCCGCACTATCCATCCTGCTCGGTGTGGTGACCTGGGCGCTGCTGGCGGTGGCGCGTCATCTTTCCGGCAACGCGGTTGCCGCCACCGCGTAGGAGCAAGCATGAAGACCAACCGTCGCGGCTCCGCCTACTGGATCCAACTTGCACTGACGCTCGCCGTTTGCGCATTCATGACCGTCCCCGTGGCGCTGTCGGTGCTGGCCGGACTCACCAACAATATCTTCGTCGGGCTGCAGAGCGGCCTGACCACGCGGTGGGTCGAGGAAGTGTGGGGCCTGTACCGCAACACCATCTTCCTGTCGCTGTGGATCGCGCTGGCATGCCTGGCCTGCACGCTGGTGCTGGGCGTTCCGGCCGCCTATTACATGGCGCTGCGCCGCAGCCGCGTGACCCGGCTGATCGAGGAACTGCTGATGTTGCCGGTGGCGATCCCCGGACTCGCGACCGCACTCGGCCTGATCCTGTTGTATGGCGGCCTGCCATGGCTGCGCACCAGCTGGGTCTTCATCCTGATCGGGCATGTGTTGTTCACGCTGCCCTTCATGGTGCGCTCGGTGCTGGCCATCATGTCCGCCATCGATATCCGCACGCTCGAGGACGCCGCCGCCAGCCTCGGCGCGACACGGCTGCAGCGTTTTTTCACCGTGGTGCTGCCGAATTGCCGGCAAGGGATTCTCGCCGGCGCGCTGATGGTGGTGACGCTTTCGGTCGGCGAATTCAACCTGACCTGGATGCTCCATACGCCCACCACGCAGACGCTTCCGGTCGGACTCGCCGACAGCTATGCCTCGATGCGCCTGGAGATCGGCTCTGCCTACACCATCGTGTTTTTCCTGATGATCATTCCGCTGCTGGTGATCATGCAAATGGTGTCCGCGCTGGGTGCGCGGGCCCAACGACATGTGGTGCAGGACACGGCCATGCCGTTCGCCGGCACGGTCACCACTTCACTGAACCCACCTGGCGGCCTGGACAACGCGCCGCAGTCCCAGCCACAGCCGGAGGCCCCCCGCCATGCATGAGCCCACCACCATCGCCCTGCGCCAATGCGGCAAGACCTTCGCCGACGGCACGCGCGCGCTCGAACCGCTGGACCTGGACATCGGTGCCGGCGAAACTGTCGTGCTGCTCGGCCCGTCTGGCTGCGGCAAGACCACCACGCTGCGGATGATCGCGGGGCTGGAATTTCCCGATACGGGCGGCGAGGTCCTGTTCGGCGACGCAGCGGTCACGCATCTGCCGATCGAGCAGCGCGGCGTCGGCATGGTGTTCCAGAACTATGCCCTGTTCCCCAATATGACCGTGGCCGAGAATATCGGCTATGGCCTGCGCGTGCGCAAGGTCGACGCCCAGACCCGCCGGCGTCGGGTCGACGACATGCTCGCCATGATGCAGCTGGGCGCCTTCGCCAACCGGCGCGTCGACCAGCTGTCCGGGGGCCAGCGCCAGCGCGTGGCGCTGGCGCGCGCCATCGCCGTGCAGCCGCGTGTGCTGCTGCTGGACGAACCGCTGACGGCGCTCGACGCCAAGCTGCGTGATGCGCTGCGCGCCGACATCAACCAGCTGCTGCGCAGCCTGCGCATCACCACTGTGTATGTCACGCACGACCAGGCCGAGGCGATGGCGCTTGGCGACCGGATCATCGTGATGGACAAGGGGCACATCGCGCAAAGCGGCACGCCGCAGGACATCTACCGGCATCCGGCCAATGCCTTCGTCGCCGACTTCATCGGCACGATGAATCGCTTGCCGGCGGCTGCAGATCACCAGGTATGGCGCGTGCCTGGTGGCGCATTGCCGCGTGAGCCGCGGCACCTCGAGGTGGCGCAGGTGGAGCTGATGTTCCGGCCCGAGGACGTAGCGCTGGCCGACGCACCGAACGCGCCCGACGTCCATGTGGCCGGCAGTGTCGTCACGGCCCTGTTCCTTGGCCATGCGACCCGGCTGCTGGTCGATGTCGGCGCACCTTCCCCGATCGTGCTCGATACCGCGCAGCGCGACCGCTGGGTAGCCGGCGACCGCGTTGGCCTGCGCATCGATACCGGCCATCTGCTGACGGTGCCCGCTGCGCCCTCGGTGTCAGTAGGGAGCGCGGCATGATGCAGAGCGCCCCCCAGGCCACTCCCTACCTGGTCGCCCACATCACGGACCTGCATATCAAGGCGGGCGGCAAGCTCTCCTACCGGCGCGTGGATACCGCAGGCGCTTTGCGCCAGTGCATCGACACGCTGCTGGCGTTGCCTCAGCGCCCCGACATTGCGGTGGTGACCGGCGACCTGGTCGACTTCGGCAGCGAGGATGAATATCGCTTCCTGCGAGGGATCCTTGAATCCTTGCCGATGCCGGTGCGGCTGATGCCGGGCAATCACGACAGCCGCGGCGCACTGCGCCGCGTATTCGCAGATCACGCCTATCTGTTCGCCGCTGGCGATGCCGACGCGCCCGTGCACTACCGCATCGACGCGGGGCCGTTGACGCTGATTGCCTTCGACTGCACCGTGCCCGGCCATAGCGGCGGGCGCGTGGACCCGGATGCGCTGCCATGGCTGGAAGCCGCGCTGGCCGCCGACCCGCCGCGCCCCACCCTGCTGATGCTGCACCACCCGCCTTTCCACACCGGCATCGGCCATATGGACCGGCAGGGCCTGGAGAACGCCGCGCTGCTCGAGGCCGTGGTGCGGCGCCATCCGCAGGTGGAGCGGGTGCTGTGCGGCCATCTGCATCGGCATATCACCCGGCGCTTCGGCGGCACCATCGCCATGACGGCGCCCGGACCGGCGCACCAGGTCGCGCTGGACCTCGACCCGCAGGCGGCTTCGCGCTTCCGGATGGAGCCGCCGGGCATGCTGCTGCACTGGTGGCATCCCGTGCACGGACTGGTCACCCATGCCGTTGCCATCGGGGACCATGGACCTGCGTATCCGTTCTTCGATGCACAGGGGAAGCTGATCGATTGAGGCAGTGCCTGCACCACCGCGTCGGCGGTGTCATTGATGCGCATGGGCAATCGGGGACGATACCTGGCGCACTCAGGTCAGCGCAGCCAGCAGCCTGCACTGCGCCGACTCGCCGTCCGGCACGGGCGGGCGCGCATAGTTGCCTTCCGGCGTCATCATCCACGCTTCGCGCCGGTCGGAAAGATACGGCTCCAGCCCCTCGGCAACAATCCGCTCCTTCAAGCGGGTATCGAGCACGGGAAAACATATTTCGATGCGACGCGACAGGCTTCGTTCCATCCATTCCCCGCTCGACAGCATGACCTTGTCGGCGCCGCCGTCGTGGAAGCAGAAGATGCGCGAGTGCTCGAGAAACCGGCCCATCACCGATTTCACCGTGATGTGCTCGGACAGTCCGGCGACCCCCGGACGC
Organism: Cupriavidus sp. WGlv3; assembly: GCF_023952475.1. Classification (GTDB taxonomy): domain Bacteria; phylum Pseudomonadota; class Gammaproteobacteria; order Burkholderiales; family Burkholderiaceae; genus Cupriavidus; species Cupriavidus phytorum. Next base: position 25,842 of record NZ_JALHRX010000015.1, on the reverse strand, counting down.
AGCGCGCACGCGCCCCGCACGATCAGGTCGATGCGCACGCCCTGGCCTGACGCGTCGTACAGCGCCTGGATCAGTTCGGGCTCCAGCAGCGCATTCATCTTGGCGATGATGCGCCCCTTGCGCCCGGCCCTGGCATGCTCGGCTTCGCCCCGGATCGCCGCCAGCAACTGCTGCTTCAGCGTAAACGGCGATTGCCAGACATGGGTCATGCTTTGCGTCTGACCGCGGCCGGTCAGCTGGCTGAAGACCTGGGCCACGTCCTGGGTCAGCGCTTCATCGCAGGTCAGCAAGCCGAAATCCGTATAGCTGCGCGAGGTCTCGTGATGATAGTTGCCGGTGCCGAGATGCACATAGCGCCTGAGCCTTCCGTCCTCGCGCCGCACCACCATCAGGATCTTGGCGTGCGCCTTGAAGCCGACCACGCCATAGACCACATGCGCCCCCACTTCCTCGAGCTGCCCCGCCCAGCCGATGTTGGCCTCTTCGTCGAAGCGCGCCATCAGTTCCACCACGGCCGTGACCTCCTTGCCGTTGCGCGCCGCCTCGATCAGCGACGACAGCAGCGCCGAGTCGTGCCCGGCCCGATACACCGTCTGGCTGATCGCCACCACGTCCGGATCCTGCGCTGCCTGCCTGACGAAATCGACCACCGGCGCAAACGACTGGAACGGATGGTGCAGCAGGATGTCGCCATCGCGCATGGCGCGGAAGATATCGGGCTGGTCCCGCAGCGCCTTCGGCAGGCCCGGCCGGAAAGGCGGGTATTTCAGGTCCGGCCGGTCGACCTGGTCCGGCACCTGCATCAGGCGAACCAGGTTGACCGGGCCGTTGACCGCGAACACCTCGGCGGGCGCGAGGCCAAACTGTTCCTGCAGGAACGCGGTCATGGCGCGCGGGCAGTTGTCGGCCACCTCGAGCCGCACCGCGTCGCCAAGATGCCGGTGCGGCAGTTCGCCCTGCAGGGCCTCGCGCAGGTTCTTGACCTCTTCCTCGTCGACAAACAGCTCGCTGTTGCGCGTGACCCGGAACTGGTAGCAGCCGCGCACCGTCATGCCGCTGAACAGCTCGCCGACGTGGGCATGCAGGATCGAAGACAGGAACACGAAGCCGTGTTCGCATCCGGCGACCTCCGCTGGCAGCGCGATCACGCGCGGCAGCGCCCTGGGCGCCTGCACGATGGCATTGCCGGAGCTGCGGCCGAACGCATCCTTGCCCTCGAGTTCAACGGCGAAGTTCAGGCTCTTGTTCAGCACGCGCGGAAACGGATGCGCCGGATCCAGCCGGATCGGCGTCAGGACCGGCATCAGCTCGGCAAAGAAAAACTCGCGAATCCAGTCTTGCTGCGCGGCGTTCCACGATGGCCGCCGCAGGAAGCAGATCCGCTCCTGGGCCATGGCGGGAATCAGCACGTCATTGAACAGCCGGTACTGTTGATCGACCAGCTCACGCACCCGCTGGTTGACCGCGGCATAAACGGCCTGCGGCGTCAGCCCGTCCGGGCCGACCACCGGCGACGACAGCGCGCACTGTTCCCTCAATCCCGCCACGCGGATTTCGTAGAACTCGTCGAGATTGCTGCTGAAGGTGCACAGGGCCCGCAGGCGCTCGAGCAGTGGCATGGCGGGATCGGCCGCCTGCTGCAGCACGCGGTGAAAGAATTCCAGCTGGCCGAGTTCGCGGTTGATGTAGCGCGCATTGCCGTTGGCCAAGGTGGCCGCATCCGCCGGGTCGCGCCCGCGCGGATCCTGCGACTCGTCCTGCATGACGCCAGATTCGTGTCTCATGATGCCGTGCCAAGAGAAACTGTTTTCAGATTCTAGCTGGCGTATCGCGCATACCGGCGCGATTCCGCTTCCGGCGTTCGCGAAAGACGCCCTGCCTCGGAACACCCGTATCGAGACAATGTGACGCGGACACCAGCTAAGCGGTCTGCAAGGCGCCGCCGCGCGCCATGCGGCGGATCGCCTGCGGCGGTTGCCCGAAGGCGCGCAGGAAGGCCCGCCGCATGCGCTCGGGATCGCCGAAACCGGTATCCCGGGCCACCACGTCGATGGGGTGGCGTCCGCTTTCCATCATCAGCCGCGCCGCCTCCACGCGCAGGCGCTCCACGGCTTTGGCCGGGCTCTGCCCGGTTTCATCGCGGAACGCGCGAGAGAACTGCCGGGCGCTGAGGTGCGCGGCATTCGCCAGCTGCTCCACCGAGAGATCCTGCCCCAGGTTCTGCCGCGCGAAATCCAGCGCGCCACGAATGCGATCGGAGCGCGGCTCCAGGTCCAGCAGCGCCGAAAATTGTGACTGGCCGCCGGCGCGGCGATGGTACACAACCAGGCTCTTGGCCACGCCTCGCGCGACGGCGGCACCCACGTCTTTCTCCACCAGTGCCAGCGCCAGGTCGATGCAGGCCGACATCCCGGCCGAGGTCCACACCGGACCGTCGATGATAAAGATGCGGTCCTCCTCCACGCTGACGTCCGGGAAGCGGCGCCGCAACTCCTCCGCGTAATGCCAGTGGGTGGTGGCACGGCGGCCGGCCAGCAAGCCCGCCTCCGCCAGGGTGAAGGCACCGGTACAAGTCGCGCCGATGCGCCGCGAAGTGCGCGCCGCGCGCTGCAGGAACTTCACCAGCGCCGGCGGCGCAGGCAGGACGTCATTGTCTCCCACCACCAGCACGGTATCGAAGCGACGCCGGCCAAAGGGCGCGGTGCTGACGGCAAAGCCCCCGGAACTCGCCACGGGGCCGCCATGCTCGGACAGCAGGTGAACCTGGTACAGCGGCTCGCCAAGCGCCCGGTTGGCGAACTCGAGCACCGTCGACACCGCAAGGTTCAGCGCCTGGAAGCCGGGATAGAGGGCAATGGCCACATGGTGCATGGTGAACTCCTGATGGCGGTGGAAGGTACATTTCCTGCCATGGCATAAAAGGTGGGATCTACGACATTGTTGCCATCGCCATTGTGCACCTAATCTTCGATGCACGCAGCGGCGATACGCACCGCCGGCTGCCACGGAACTTATCACCGCCTTCCCACTGTTATGGAGCTTCAACGTGACGACTCACACCTACGCCGGCACCGCCCTGATCACCGGGGCATCTTCGGGCATCGGCGCCATCTACGCGGACCGGCTCGCGCGCCGCGGCCATGACCTGATCCTGGTGGCACGCAGCCGCAGCCGCCTCGAGGCCCTGGCGCGGCGCATCACCGACCAGACCGGCCGCTCGGTCGAAATCGTGACGGCCGACCTGGGCCAGGCGGCCGAGGTACGCCATGTCGAGAACATCCTGAGGACGGACGCCAGCATCACCACGCTGGTCAACAACGCGGGCTTCGGTGGCGCGTCGCCGTTGCTGGCGTCGGATGCAGACACCATGCAGGCGATGATCGAACTCAACGTCACGGCGCTGACCCGCCTCACCTACGCCGCTGCGCCGGCCTTCGTGGCGCGGGGCCAGGGCACGATCATCAATATTGCCTCGATCGTCGCGATCGCGCCCGAGGTGCTGAACGGCGTATACGGCGGCTCCAAGGCCTTTGTGCTGGCCTTTACCCAGTCGCTGCAGCACGAGCTTGCGGGCCAGGGCGTGCGCGTCCAGGCGGTGCTGCCGGGGGCGACCCGCACGGCGTTCTGGGACGTGGCCGGGCAGCCTGTCGAGAACCTGCCGCAAGCGCTGGTGATGGACGGCGACGACCTGGTCGATGCGGCACTGGCGGGCCTGGACCAGGGCGAGGTGATCACGCTGCCGTCGTTGCCGGACGCCGCGGACTGGCAGGCCTTCGAGGCGGCACGCGCCGCGCTCGGCCCCAATCTTTCGCGTGCGCAGCCGGCCGCGCGGTACGGCATTGCGCGGTAGACGTCCGCGTCCGGAGGGCTCGCCGCCTGCGCCATATGCGCCGGGCGCGCGCCCTCCGCAAACCTGCCGCCCGGAACCCTTATGACATGAAATTCGCCATGAACGTAGAACTGAAACGGAAAATCGCCTTCGCGCTGGCGATGGGCGTGGTCACCACGGGGATCATCTCGTTCGCCCTGCTCGCTCTCAATATGGGATTCACCGAGGACTTTGCACTGACCTGGCTGCGTTCCTGGGGCGTCGGCTATGTGATCGTCATCCCCGCCATCCTGCTGGTCGGGCCGCGCCTGCAAGCGCGGGTCGAGCGCTGGGTCCGCTAGACGATCGTGATGGGATGCTGCCGCGGTCCGCGCTCCAGCAGCGCCGCCAGCCTGCGCAGCGCATGCGCCAGCTGGGCCCGGTCGTCCACGCCGCCCAGCGAAATCCGGATGGCATTGGGAGCGCCTGCGCCGTCCCAGAACACATCGGAAGGCGTGACCCGCAGGTCTTCCGCCAGCGCGGCGCTGGCCAGCTGCTGCGCGGACCAGTGGGACGGAAGACGGTGCCACACGTGGATGCCGCTGGGCGGCAACTGGCCCATCCCGCTCAGCCAGCGGCTGGCCAGGGCGCAGCGCGCCAGCGCTTCGGCGCGGATGCCCTCGAGCAGCTGCATGGCCGAGCCGTCATGGATCCATTGCGTGGCCAGGGCCGCGGTCATGGGCGCGGGCATCAGCGCGAAGGCGCGTAGCGGCGCCAGCAGGTCGTCGCCGCCGCGGCCCTCGGGCAACAGCACATAGGCGGTGCGCAGTCCCGGACTCAGCGCCTTGGATAGTGTCGCGACGTAGTAGGTGCGGGCGGGCGCAAAGCTCGCCAGCGGAGGCGGTGCGGACGGCGTCAGCAGCCAGTAGGGGTCGTCCTCGAGCAGCGCGATGTCGCAGCGCTCCGCGGCGCTGGCCAGGTCGGCCCGGCGCGAGGCCGGCATGGTGTGAGTGGTGGGGTTCTGCGCGGTCGGGTTGAAGTAGGCCAGCGTGGCGCCGTCGGCGCGGGCCGCGGCGAGCGCGTCGGGCAGCATCCCGTCGCCGTCGCACGGCGCGACCACCACGCGCCGGCCCAGTTGCGCCGCCGCGGCGCGAATGCCCGGATAGGCCAGCGGCTCGGTCACGATCGCCTCGCCGGGCCGGGTGCGGCTCAGGATCACGGCGGCCAGCGCGGCCTGGGCGCCGGGGCACACCACCAGCCGCGCCGTGTCGACCGGCCCGAACATCGGCGCCAGCCAGAGCGCCCCGGCCGCGCGGTCCGACGCACTGCCGCCGCCGAGCTGGTAGGTCATCAGCAACTGCGGGTCGCTGCGCAGCAGCACCTGGTTCAGTCCGCGCCGCAACAGGTCCTGGAAATCCACGCCGGCCGGCGGCGGCGGCACGTTCATGCTCATGTCGACCACCCGCGCCAGTTCCGCGCGCGGCGCCGCGATAAAGGTGCCGAGCGCGCCCCGGGCCTCGATCAGCTGGCGCCGCCGGGCCTCGTTGTAGGCGCGCGTGACCGTGGTCAGGTCGACGCCGAGCGCTTGTGCCAGGCTGCGCTGCGGCGGCACGCGGTCGCCGGCCACGAGCCGGCCCTCGCCGATGGCGCGCTCGATGTATTCGACGATTTGCAAGTAGCGGGCAACGCCGGAGGTGGCGATCCGCAGATCCCACCTGGCTGCGATTTCGCTGTCTTGTATGGATTCTGCAGCCAAAATTTTCCTCGATGTATGGCCTTTGTCTTCGAATAGCATGCCAGACATTGCCGAAGGAATCCATACAAGCCACGCCCGCGCGGGGCTGACGCAGCACTTGAATCGGAGCGCGTGGCCGGATGCCTTCGGTAATCCGTAACCAAGGTGTCCGACATGCTCAAACCTACCGCCGGGCCGGCAAATCAGAACCGACAAGGCCCGCTGCCCCGCCCGCCCTCCCGCCACAGTCCATCGCCAACGTGGCCGCCCCGTATCGGCGTGTTGCTGCTGGCCGCCGGCCTGAGCGCCCTGCTCAGCGGCTGCAACCTCGAACTGCTCAATCCCAAGGGCAGCATCGGCGAGCAGGAGAAATCGCTGATCCTGATATCGCTGTTCGTGATGCTGATGGTCGTGATCCCGGTGATCTTCCTGACGCTGTGGTTTGCGTGGCGCTACCGCGAAAGCAACACGCGCGCGACCTACGCGCCCACATGGTCGCACTCGACCAGGATCGAGATCGTGGTGTGGGGCATCCCGTGCGTGATCGTGGCCTGCCTGGCGGTGCTGATCTGGGACTCGACGCACAACCTCGACCCGTACCGGCCGCTGGAATCGGAGGTCAAGCCGCTGCAGGTCGACGTCATCGCGCTGAACTGGAAATGGCTGTTCGTCTATCCGGAGTACGGCGTCGCCTCGGTGAACCAGCTGGCCATACCCGTCGGCACGCCCGTCAGCTTCCGGCTGACCTCGGAATCGATGATGAACGCCTTCTTCATCCCGCAGCTTGGCAGCATGGTCTACACCATGGCCGGCATGCAGACCCGCCTGCACCTGATCGCCGAGTCGCCGGGCGTCTATCTCGGCCAGTCGGCGGCCTACAGCGGTGCGGGTTTCTCGGACATGCATTTCAAGACCCTGGCGACCTCGCGCGAGGAATTCGACGCGTGGATCGGCAAGGCCCGCGCCTCGGGCCAGGCGCTCGATGCCAACGCCTATCGCGCGCTGGAGCAGCCCAGCCGCAAGGATCCGGTCACGCTGTACGCCTCGGTGGCGCCGAAGCTGTTCGACCAGGTGGTCGACAAGTATATGCAGGCCTACGGCGCGGTCTGCCGCGCGGACACCCCCGAATCTCTGCAGGCCTTCCAGCGCGTCCCGTCGGCGCTCCCTGGCCGCCTGGAGCAATGACATGCTAGGAAAACTCAACCTCGAAGCCATTCCCTACCACGAGCCGATCATCATGGGGACGCTGGCCGTGGTGATCGTGCTGGGCGCGGCGCTGCTCGGCGCCATCACCTACTTCCGCAAGTGGAAATACCTGTGGACCGAGTGGATCTGCTCGGTCGACCACAAGAAGGTCGGGGTGATGTACATCATCCTGGCGCTGGTGATGCTGCTGCGCGGCTTTGCCGACGCGATCCTGATGCGCACCCAGCAGGCCATCGCCTACGGCGATGCCGCGGGCTACCTGCCGCCGCACCACTACGACCAGATCTTCACCGCGCACGGCGTGATCATGATCTTCTACGTCGCCACGCCGCTGGTGGTGGGGCTGATGAACGTGATCGTGCCACTGCAGATCGGCGCGCGCGACGTGGCCTTCCCCTTCGTCAACTCGCTGAGTTTCTGGCTGTCGGCGATGGGCGCGGTGCTGGTGATGCTGTCGATGTTCGTCGGCGACTTCGCCGCGACCGGCTGGGTCGCCTACCCGCCGTTGTCCGAGCTCGGCTACAGCCCGACCGTCGGCGTCGACTACTACATCTGGTCGTTGCAGATATCCGGGCTCGGCACCACGCTGACCGGCATCAACTTCATCGTCACCATCCTGCGCATGCGCGCGCCGGGCCTGACGCTGATGAAGATGCCGGTGTTCACCTGGACCGCGCTGATCACCAACATCCTGATCGTCGCGATCTTCCCGGTGCTGACCGCCACGCTGGCCCTGCTCACCGCCGACCGCTACCTCGGCATGCATTTCTTCACCAACGAGCTGGGCGGCAACGCCATGATGTACGTGAACCTGATCTGGATCTGGGGCCACCCCGAGGTCTATGTGCTGATCCTGCCCGCGTTCGGCGCGTTTTCGGAAATCATCGCCACGTTCTCGCGCAAGCCGCTGTTCGGCTACAAGTCGATGGTCTATGCGACCTCGTCGATCGGCGTGCTGTCGTTCTTCGTCTGGCTGCACCACTTCTTCACCATGGGCTCGGGTGCGAACGTCAATGCCTTCTTCGGCATCATGACGTCGATCATCTCGATCCCCACCGGCGTCAAGCTGTTCAACTGGCTGTTCACCATGTACCGGGGCCGGATCCGCTTCCATACCTCGACCATGTGGACCATCGGCTTCATGGTGACGTTCGCGGTCGGCGGCATGACCGGCGTGCTGCTGGCGGTGCCGGGCGCCGACTTCGTGCTGCACAACAGCCTGTTCCTGGTGGCCCACTTCCATAACGTGATCATCGGCGGCGTGCTGTTCGGCTGCCTGGCCGCGATCAGCTACTGGTTCCCCAAGGTGTTCGGCTTCAAGCTCAACGAGTTCTGGGGCAAGGTGTCGTTCTGGTGCTGGCTGGCCGGCTTCTTCCTGGCCTTCATGCCGCTCTACGTGCTGGGCTTCAAGGGCATGACGCGGCGGATGAACCACTACGCCAACGTCGACTGGCATCCCTACCTGGTGGTGGCGATGATCGGCGCCTTCGTCATCGGTGCCGGCATCCTGGCGATGATGGTGCAGCTGGCCGTCAGCATCCGCGACCGCAAGCACAACCGTGACCTGACCGGCGACCCGTGGGACGGGCGCAGCCTGGAATGGTCGACGGCATCGCCGGCGCCGTTCTACAACTTCGCGACGGTGCCGCACATCACCTCGCTGGAGCAGCACTGGGACGACAAGGAAGCCGGACGCGCCTGGCGCCAGCCGGCCCGCTACGAGGACATCCACATGCCCCGCCCCACCGCCGCCGGCTTCCTGGTGTCGGTGTTCGGGCTGGTGTCCTGCTTTGCGCTGGTCTGGCACATGTGGCTGGTCGCCATTGCCGGGCTGCTCGGCGCGATCGCGACCTTCGTGCTGCGCAGCTACGACCGCGACGTCGACTACTACGTGCCGGCCGCCGAAGTCGAGCGCATCGAGCGCGCCCGCTACGCCCAACTGCAACAAGCAGCCTGAACCATGAACCCGACGCTATCCCCTGCCCTGAACCACGCGGGCAACGACGCCGCACATGCGGCGGCACACGCCGCCGACCACGGCCATCACGATGCCGCCGCCCATACCACGCTGGGCTTCTGGCTCTACCTGATGAGCGACTGCCTGATCTTCGCGGTGCTGTTCGCCACCTTCGGCGTGCTGTCCGGCAACACCGCGGGCGGCCCTGGCGGGCAGCAACTGTTCGAGCTGCCGTTCGTGTTCGCCGAGACCATGGTGCTGCTGCTCAGCAGCTACACCTTCGGCCTGGCGATGCTGCGGCAGGACGCCAATGCCACGCCGCGCATGATCCGCTGGCTGGCGGCCACCTTCGTTCTGGGCGCGCTGTTCGTCGCCATGGAGGTCTACGAGTTTGCCCACCTGCTGCACCAGGGCGCCGGCCCCGGCGTGAGCGCCTACCTGTCGGCGTTCTTCACGCTGGTCGGCACCCACGGCCTGCACGTCACCGCGGGCCTGTGCTGGCTGGCCGTGATGATCCACCAGATCCGGCGTTTCGGCCTCGACGACATCGTGCGCCGCCGGCTGGCGTGCCTGAGCCTGTTCTGGCACTTCCTCGACCTGGTCTGGATCTGCGTCTTCACCTTCGTCTACCTGCGGGAGTTCGCATGAAGCCGTCCCACCTTCATTCCGTCCATCCGGACGAACATGCCACCCACGGCAGCGCGCGCAGCTACACCATCGGCCTGCTGCTGTCGGTCGCGCTCACCGTGGCCTCGTTTGCCTCGGTGATGACCGGCGCGTTGCCCAGCCACGCCGCGATCGCGCTGGTCGTTGGCCTGTGCGTCGCTCAGCTGCTGGTGCAGCTGGTGTACTTCCTGCATTTGGGCACCGGTGCCGGGCAGCGCGGCAATACCGCCATCTTCGCCTGTACCGGCTTCCTGATCGTCATCGTCGTCGCCGGCTCGTTGTGGGTGATGCACAACGCCGACATCAACATGATGCCGACCGACATGTCCATCGAACGGGCACGGGCCAAAGACTAGCGCGCGGGCGCGAGGAGACCTTCACCATGTATGTCTATGACGAGATCGACCAGCGGCTGGTCGACGAGCGGGTCGTGCAGTTCACCGACCAGACCCGCCGCTTTCTCGACGGCGAACTCGACGAGGAAGAGTTCCGCGTGCTGCGGCTGCAGAATGGCCTGTATATCCAGCGCCATGCCCCGATGCTGCGCGTCGCTATCCCCTACGGCATGCTGGCGTCTAGGCAGCTGCGCAAGCTGGCGGAGATCGCGCGCCGCTGGGACCGTGGCTACGGGCACTTCAGCACGCGGCAGAACCTGCAGTTCAACTGGCCCCGCCTGGAAGACGCACCCGCGATCCTCGCGGAGCTCGCCACCGTGCAGATGCACGCGATCCAGACCAGCGGCAACTGCATTCGCAACACCACCACCGACCACTTCGCCGGCATCGCGCCCGACGAGCTGGTGAACCCGCTGGTATGGTGCGAGATCGTGCGGCAATGGTCGATGCTGCACCCCGAGTTCGCCTACCTGCCGCGCAAGTTCAAGATTGCGATCAGCGGCGCCACTACCGACCGGGCCGCGGTCGGCGTACATGACATCGGGCTGCAGGCGGTCGAGCAGGACGGCCAGGTCGGCTTTCGCGTGTGGGTCGGCGGCGGCATGGGGCGCACGCCCATGGTCGGCAAGCTGATCAATCCCTTCGTCGCCTGGCAGGACCTGCTGACCTATCTGCAGGCGACGCTGCGCGTCTACAACCTGCATGGCAGGCGCGACAACAAGTACAAGGCGCGCATCAAGATCCTGGTGAAGGATCTCACTCCGGAGGTGTTCCGCGAGCAGGTCGCGGAGCAGTGGCAGCGCATCCGCGGGGGCCCGGATACCGTCACCGAAGACTTTGTCGCGTCGGTGGCGGCGCGCTTCACGGTGCCGCCTTATGATCCCGCCGCGGCGGACGATGCCGATGAAGTCGACGATGGAGGCGCCGATGAAAGCGCCGAACTCGCCCGCACCGACCGCGCGTTCCGGCTCTGGCTGCGCAGCAACGTCCATCCGCACCGCGTAGCCGGCTACGCCGCGGTGACCGCATCGCTCAAGGCCACCGGCCGCGCGCCGGGCGACATTACCGCCGCGCAGATGGAGCTGATGGCCGACCTCGCCGATCGCTACGGCTTTGGCGAGCTGCGGGTCTCGCACGAGCAGAACCTGATCCTGGCCGACGTGCGTCGCAGCGGCCTGCCCGCGCTGTGGCGCGCGCTCGATGCGGCCGGCCTGGCCACGCCCAATGTCGGCAGGATCACCAACATCATCGCCTGCCCCGGCGGCGACTTCTGCTCGCTCGCCAATGCGGTGTCGATTCCGCTGGCGCAGGCGATCCAGGAACGCTTCGAGGATCTCGACCACGTGCACGACATCGGCGAGCTCGACCTCAACATCTCGGGCTGCATCAACTCGTGCGGGCACCACCATGTCGGCCATATCGGCATCCTCGGCGTCGACAAGGCCGGCGCGGCCTGGTACCAGGTCACCCTCGGCGGCCGGCAGAACGGCGCCGACAGCCAGGACGGCCACGCCGGCGGCGGCGCGGCGATCGGCCGCATCATCGGCCCCTCGTTCGCGCAAGAGCAGGTGCCAGACGTGATCGAGAAGCTGATCGGCGTCTACCTGGCGCACCGCGACAGCGATGCCGAGCGCTTCGTCGACGTGGTCGCGCGGATCGGCCTGGCACCGTTCCAGGCGGCCGTGTACCCGGACGGCAACCAGCGCGCGGCGGCGCCGCACCAGCCTTCATGATCCGCGTGGAGATCACCGATGCTTGCCATGCCTGGTATCGCCCAGCCGCTGTCCAGCCCGGAAGACCTGTGGCGTGCGATCGCCGCGCTTTCCGCCGGGCAGCTGCATACCATCATCGATATCGACCGTGCATCGCCGGGCCCCACGGCTGACCTCGATTCGTTCCGGCGCCGCATAGCCCGGGTGTTCGGCAATGTCGCCGGTTTCGCGGCGACGCCGCCGCCGCCGGAATCGATCGTGCGGGAGATGTGGGAAAAGTACCGCGGCTGAACCGAAACCGCGCAGATGGCCGCGCTCTGGCTATACTTGCCCAGGTATCCGTCCTGCCCGGTTTTCCCCCGCCTTTCCACGAAGTTCCTCCGGAGCCACGATATGCGAGCCGGGTATTGCGCCAGCCGATCACGGCATGCTTCGCCACAGACCGGGCAGCGCAAGCGCTGGCGCACTCTCCCGGCCATTGCCGCGGCATTCGCAACCACCTGCGCGGCGCAGGATTTCGATGCCATCGAGCGGCCGTTGTGGGAGGCCGGGCTTGGGGTCGGCGGCATCACCCTGCCGCACTACCGCGGCTCGGACTCGCGCGCCAACCTGTTGTTTCCGGTCCCCTACTTTGTCTACCGCGGCGAGCATCTGCGCGCGGACCGCAACGGGGTGCGCGGCAAGCTGTTCGACAGCGACCGGATCGAGCTCAATGTCAGCCTCGGCCTCTCGCTACCGGTCAAGAGCAGCCAGGATGAAGTCCGCCGCGGCATGCCGGATCTCAAGACCGCGGTGGAAATCGGGCCGTCGCTGGCGGTGACGCTGTGGCATTCCGCCGAGGACCGTACCAGGCTGGATTTGCGCCTGCCCGTACGGCTGGCAGTGACCGTGGAATCGTCGCCCAAGGCGATCGGCTGGATCTTCTCGCCCAACCTGAACCTCGACGTTGCCAATGTCGGCGGCCTCGCCGGCTGGAACCTGGGCCTGATGGCGGGTCCGCTGTTCTCGACCGCGCGCTACAACCAGTATTTCTATTCCGTCGACGAGCAATTCGCCACCGCGGCCCGTCCGGCCTACGCCGCTCGAGGCGGCTACTCCGGCAGCATGGCGCTGGCTTCGTTGTCCAAGCGCTTCCGCCATGTCTGGTTCGGCGCCTTCGTCCGCTACGACCGGCTCGACGGCGCCAGCTTCGAGGACAGCCCGCTGGTGCGCCAGAAGGACGCCTTTGCCGCCGGACTGGCACTGAGCTGGATCTTCGGTCAGTCGTCGACTTACGTGCCGAGCCGGGAATAAGGCCGCCGGCGGCTCGATGCCTATCGGCTGACGACATGCGCCCCGGGCAGGCCCATGCGATATATTTCCGCATGCCGCCCTGGCTCTATTCCCGAATCCCACCCAGAGAAAAACGAAAATGCCAATGACAAGGACGATCGTCAGCGCCGTTGCCCTGCTCTGCGCCGCCCCCGTGTTCTCGCAGCCGGCCACGCCGGCCGCCGGACTGTCACCCACCATGACCCGCGTCGCGCAATCCGGCGTGCTGCGCGTCTGCACGCCGGGCGATTACAAGCCCTTCAGCTTCATGAAGTCGGAAGGCCAGTACGAAGGACTCGACGTGGACCTGATGACGTCGCTGGCCAGCTCGCTCGGCGCCAAACCGCAATTCGTCAAGACCAGCTGGGCCACGCTGATGCCGGATTTCGTCAGCGGCAAATGCGATATCGGCGCCGGCGGCATCTCGGTGTCGCTGGAACGCCAGAGGCAGGCCTATTTCAGCGCGCCCTACATGGTCAATGGCAAGACACCGATCACGCGCTGCGAGAATGTGCAGCGCTTCCAGACCGTGGAGGCCATCAACCGGCCCGGCGTGCGCGTGATCGCCAATCCCGGCGGCAGCAACGAGCGCTTCGCCCGCACGCACCTGTCCCAGGCCAGGCTGACCATGCACAAGGACAACCTGACGATCTTCGACGAGGTGATCCGGGGCAATGCCGACGTCTTCGTCACCGAGGCCGCCGAAGCCATCGTCCAGAGCAAGGCCCATCCCGAGCTGTGCGCGGTCAATCCCGACAAGCCGCTGCAGTACGCTGAAATGGGTTATCTGCTGCCCAATGGCGACGAGGTGTTCAAGCGGTACGTCGACCAGTGGCTGCACCTCGCCAGGGCCGGCGGGGAATTCGATGCGCGCCGCGCGGCATGGCTGGGGAAGTAGCGTTTTGCATGCGATCGACGCAGATACCCCAATGGCCTTTGGCCCATGCGTTGATGCCTTGCGGGTAGGCCTGCTAAGGCCATCAACCCGGGCGTGGCGGCAGTGGAATCGGACTGCCGTTGTCCAGGTGGCTCACTTTGGCATGATATGAACGCAAATTGTCGTTCGCACCACTAGTCCGTTAAACCCCGGCTCCCTATCCTGTGCTCGTGGCTCCGCCTCGATTTTTCTCATGCCTCGGACACAGCCAGCTAATGGACATGGACCGCTACGATAAACAAATCCTTGCCATCCTGCAGGACGACGCCACTGTCCCCGTAACGGAAATCGGGGACCGCGTCGGCCTGACCTCGACGCCCTGCTGGCGCCGCATCCAAAAGCTGGAAGAGGCCGGCATTATTCGCAAGCGGGTTGCCTTGCTGGACGCAGACGCGTTGAATGCCGGTGTCACGGTCTTTGTCTCGGTGCGTACCAGCCAGCACAACCTGAATTGGATCAAGCTGTTCCATGGATTGGTGGCATCGATCCCGGAAGTAACCGAGCTTTACCGGATGGCCGGCGATACCGATTACCTGCTGCGCGTGGTAGTGCCGGATATTGCGGCCTATGATCGGGTCTACAAGAAGCTGATCCAGGGGGCGGAGCTAGCCGATGTCAGCTCCAGCTTTGCCATGGAACAGATCAAGTACACCACTGCGCTACCCTTGGATTACGCCTAAGCCGGCAACCGGTCATGCTGAAAGCGCAGAGGTGCTGAAACGCCGCCTGTAGTATCCGGGACTGGTTCCAAACCGGATCCGGAAGTGATTGCGCAACGTGGCTGCAGCGCCGAACCCCACTTGCACCGCGATGTCATCCACGGACGCATCGGTCTCTTCGAGCAACACCCTCGCCCGGCTCAGGCGTTCTATCAGCAACCACTCTCCAGGCGGCATTCCCATCATACTGGCAAAGTGCCGCTGGAAGGTGCGGGCACTCATTGCCGCTTGCCTTGCCATCCTGGCAATCGGCCAGTCTTGGTCCAAGGTTGCGCGCACCGCGTCCGCCAGCGGTGCCAGCGAGGCGTTGCTGCGCTTCGAGACCGGTTCGGCAATGTACTGGGCTTGGCCGCCTTCACGGTGTGGCGGCATGACAAGTCGGCGTGCGACCTGATTGGCTGCGCGCGGGCCGAAGTCCCGGCGGATCAGGTGCAGGCACAGATCGATTCCTGCTGCACTTCCGGCCGAAGTCAGGACATCGTCGGCATCGACGTAGAGCACATCTGCCTCTACCCGGATTTCCGGATATCGCTCCGCTAGCGTTGCCGCGTGCCGCCAGTGCGTAGTCGCGCGCTTGCCGTCGAGCAATCCTGCTGCGGCCAGGACAAAGGCACCGGTGCAGATCGACATGATTCTCGCCCCCCGCTTGTTCGCCTTTCGCAAGGCACGGCAGAGCTCGGTTGGCACTTCCGCTTCAATATCGCGCCAGCCGGGGATGATGATCGTCTTCGCCTTCGCCAGAAGTTCAAGGCCACCGTCAGCCTGGACCTGGATGCCACCCGGCCCGCGCAACGTCCCGAGCTCTGCCGAACAGGTCGCGAAGCGATACCACGCCTCTCCCATTTCCGGCCTGGGCATACCGAACACTTCAACGGCGCAGCCGAATTCGAAGAGGCTCAGGCCGTCGTAGACGACGACCGCGACAAGCCCCCCATTGGTGCCCGATTGCGTTTCCTTCCTTGGCACGATGCGGGTAGTAATAGGTATTGATGCCATCTCGCCGGGATTTTGCATCAGCTGCCTCGGGTCCCGCAAGCGTCGAAACGTGGCAGTTGCAGCGCACCGCGAGGATATCCGGTGCACCCACGCGCTGCGGATCACGATGCGGCACACTTTGGCATGATCCAGACGAAAATTGTCGTTCGTGCCACTAGTTCATTCAACCCGCGATCCCTATCCTTGGCTCGGTGGATCGCGACCCGACGGGGAGCAGAGTCCGCCAGAAACTTAATCTACAGTGAGAGAGAAAGTGAAAGACAAGCTACTGATGCTCCGCCCCGGTTTTACGCAAGGCCTGGAAGGCCCCTTCTATTGCGGCGACGCCGTTGCCATCGAAGGCCTGCTTAGCTTTTTCCCGCAGTTGCGTAGCCAGATTGACGTCGAATATATCGATGCGCAGCGGCCTCGCAAGGCAATCGTCGACCTGATCGGCGAGGCAAACCAGTCCGCCCCTGTTCTGGTGCTCGGCGCCGGACGCAAGCCGGTCGACGACAGCGTGGAGTTCCGCATGCACGGCCAAACGCGATTCGTCGACTCGCCCGACCATATTCGTCGATACCTGTCGTCGCAATATGGGGTGGCGCACTCAACTTCCTGACCGCAGCCTCGCGCGAACGCTCGTGCGCGAGGCAGGTGTAACGGGAACGGCGCCGCCCCGCGCTTCAATCAGCCGTCGGCGACACCTGCGGCGCGTCGAAGGCACGAACCTCCGGCGGGTTCCCGTTGACCCACGGCGCGATCTCGACCAGCGCGGAATGCGCGCTGCACCCCTGGGCCAGGGCTGAGGTGCCGCGGTCCATCGTCAGGACGTTGGGATTGCCATGGCGTTCAAGCGAACCGTCGCTCGCATCGAACCAGGCACCGGTCGACATCACCACGACGCCGCGCATCAGTGCATCGTCCAGACGCGCGCCCGCCAGACATGCCCCGCGCTCGTTGAACACGCGTACGATTGCGTCCTGCGCGATGCCGCGCTCCGCCGCGTCCAGCGGGTGTATATGGATTGCCTGCCGGCCCCGGACCTTCATTGCCAGGGAGTGGCTACCCGCGTCCAGCTGGGAGTGCAGCTTATCGGCCGGCTGGGATGTAATCAGGTGCAACGGCCAGCGCCGGGCTGCGGCATCTCCGAGCCATTCGGCAGGCGGCAGCCAGGACGGATGCGGAGGGCAATCCTGGTAGCCGAATTCGCCAATGCGCCGGGAGTAGAGCTCGATCTTGCCGCTGGGTGTGCTCAGCGGACTGCCCTCCGGATCAGCACGGAAGTCCGAGAACAGCACGAACGGCGTAGCCGGCTGCGGCAAGCACGTGTACCCCTGCTCCCAGAACTGTTCAAATGGCGGCGCGTCGAAGCCCGCCCCTGCCCAGCGTTCCACCATGCTGTCGTAGATATGGCGAATCCAGGCGAATTCATCGCGGCCTTCGGTGAACGTCAACTCGCAGCCGGCACGCAATGCCAGGTCCCGATAGATGTCGAAGTCATTGCGGCTGCTGTACTGGGGCGGCAGCGCCTGATGCATCGCCAGCACGTACCGGTCTCTTGACGAGCCGCCGATGTCGTTGCGCTCCAGCGTGGTCGTGGCCGGCAGGACAATGTCCGCGCGCCGCGCGGTGGGCGTCCACCAGCTGTCATGCACCACGATCGTCTCCGGCACTTGCCAGGCCCGTGCCAGCCGGTTGAGATCCTGGTGGTGGTGGAACGGGTTGCCGCCGGCCCAGTACACCATGCGTATATCCGGATAGGTGCCTTCACGGCCGTTGAAGTCGTAGCGCTCCCCGGGGTGCAGCAGCATGTCCGAAATACGCGCGACGGGGATGGCGCTGCGCGCGGGATTGGTACCCGCGCCCATCTCCGGGGCCGCGATGTCGGGCCGGGGCGTGCCGGCACCGTTGATGGAGCCATGCCCGAACGCAAAGCCGCCGCCTGGCAGACCGATCTGCCCCAGCATCGAGGCCAGCGCGATGCTGGCCCAGTACGGCTGTTCGCCGTGATGGGCGCGCTGCAACGACCATGTGCAGTTCAACATGGTGCGCTGCCGGGCTGCTTCGGTGGCCAGTTCGATGATGGTCTCGGCCGGCACCGCGCAGATCGACTCCGCCCAGCGGGCGTCCTTGGCCTGGCCGTCGTTGCGGCCCAGCAGATAGGCCGCGAATGCGTCAAAGCCCTCGCAATAGCGCGAAAGAAAATCCGCCGCGTGCAGGCCGCGCGTCAGCAGCGTGTGCGCCATGCCCAGCATCAGCGCGGTGTCAGTATTGGGCCGGATCGGCACCCAGCGGGCCTGCAGGCCATGAGGTATGTCAGCGCGCGTCGGGCTGACTACGACAAACTTTACCCCTGATCGCTTTGCGCGTTCGATCCATTCCTGCGAGCTGTGCGCGCCCGCGCCGCCGGAAGTGATCTGGGTGTTGCGTAACGGCAGGCCGCCAAAGGCGATGAACAGCTCCGTGTGTTCAAGAACGCTGCGCCAGTCGGTCACCCTCCCCGTGACCGGCTTGTAGGTGCCGATCACATGGGGCAGCAGGAACTGCGCGGCACCCCAGCTGTAATTGCCCGCCTGCGTGGTGCAGCCGCCGCCTGCGAACAGAAAGCGGTGCGTCAGCGTGCGTGCATGATGCAGGCGCCCTGCGGAAGACCAGCCGTAAGAGCCGCCAAAAATGGAAGCATTGCCGTACTCCCCGCGTACTCGCGCCAGCTCGCCCGCCACCAGGTCCAGCGCGGTGTCCCAGTCCACCTCAACGAAGTCATCGCTGCCCCGCTCGCTGCGCTGCGCGTGCTCGCGCTTGCGCAGCCAGCCGCGCCGCACCGCGGGCCGACGGACCCGCAGCGGCGAATGCACCATCCCCGGCATGGATTGCAGGATCGGTGAGGGCGCGCTGTCGCCGAGAAACGGCTCGCACGCGACCAGCCTCCCGCCTTCCACCACCGCCGTATAGGCACCCCAGTGCGATAGCGTGGGAAAGCGGCCGCGGACATCGGCAGCAGCATGCGTAGGTTTCATGTAGGTCTCCTCCATCGGGATACAGGCGCCCGCTACGAGCGGCGCAAGCGCCCAATGTTGGGCGAGCCACGCGAGCATTTTTTTCTCTTATGGATGGGATGCGCCGATCAAATGAGATGAATTTTCTCAGGACGCATCCCTAAGCTGGTCGACATTCCAGCGGCAATCACCAACATGAAAGCCGCACCGCTCAGCCACGGAGATCCGATGAAAGAAAGCACTCAGTTAGTTTGCGCCGGCCGCCACCCGGAGCGGTTCGGCGGGGTTGTCAACACGCCGGTCTTCAGGGCCTCGACCATTCTCGCCGGGTCGATGGCCGAATGGGAGGAAATGAAGCGCGCCCGCGCTGCGGAAGAGCCTGGCGCAACGACCTATGGTCGCTACGGCACGCCCACGACCCATGCGCTGGAAGAAGCCGTTGCCGCGCTGGAAGGCGGTTACCGTTCGCTCGTGTTTCCGTCCGGCCTCGCGGCGATCAGCACCGCACTGACGGCACTGCTGTCGGCAGGTGACCACGTGCTGGTCACTGACAGCGCCTATTCGCCAACCCGCGCCTTTCTGGAGCGCGTGCTGACGCGCTTCGGCGTCGAAGTCGAGACCTACGATCCCGCCGGCGGCACGCCGCTCGAAGCACTGATGCGGCTCAACACGCGGGTCGTGTATGTCGAAGCGCCGGGGTCGGAGACGCTTGACATGCAGGATATCCCGGCAATCTGCGCTGCCGCGCATCGACATGGCGCCGTGGTGGTGATGGACAACACCTGGGCAACGCCGCTCTACTTCAAACCGTTCGCCCACGGCGTCGACGTTTCGATCCAGGCCGCCACCAAGTACATCGTCGGCCATTCCGATGCCATGCTTGGCGTGGTTACCTGCAACCGGGATACCTGGCCCCGGATCAAGCAGACCACTCAGGACATGGGCCAGACTGCCGGTCCGGACGACGTCTACCTGGCACTGCGCGGCCTGCGCACCATGGCGGTCCGGCTCCAGCGCCACTGGGAATCAGGACTGCGCGTTGCCCAATGGCTGGCGCAGCAGCCGCAAGTCGAGGCGGTGCTGCATCCCGCCCTGCCGTCGCATCCGGGCCATGCGCTGTGGAAGCGCGACTTTACCGGTGCCTGTGGCCTGTTTTCCGTTGTCTTGCGCACGCATTCCAAAGGATCACTCGCAGCCTTCGTCGACGCGCTGAAACACTTTGGCCTGGGGGTTTCCTGGGGTGGCTATGAAAGCCTCGCCATCCCTTTCACGCCGGGAAAGCACTTCACCAGCGCGCGCTGGCCCTATCAAGGCCAGGCCGTGCGCCTGCATGTGGGTCTCGAAGACCCGCAAGACCTGATCGACGATCTGCAGCGCGGCCTGATGGCGCTTTGCGCGCATGAGTCCACCGGGGAGGCAAGGCAAGGCGTCGACGCCAACCACACTTGCCCGACCTGAACGACAACGCAGCCTGCGCCGGATTGTCCCGGCCCCGGCCCATACAAAATTTACGACGGAGACAGACATGAGCAAGATGAAGATTGAAGGGTCCTTTGTGGCCCTGATCACCCCCTTCGCTAAGGACGGCAGCCCGGACTTCGGCGCCTTTCGCGAACTGCTGGATTTCCAGGAACGCCACGGGACCTCGGCGGTGCTGATCATGGGGTCCACGGGCGAGGTCTCGATGCTCTCCCAAAAAGAGCGCGAGGCCATCATCGTGGAAACCGCGAAGATGAAGACCGGCAAGATGAAGCTGTTCTATGGCTGCACCGGCAACAACACCCAGACCACCAAGGACTATCTGCGCTTTGCCAGGGCCAATGGCGCGGATGGCGCCATCATCGCCGCGCCCGCCTACATCTGCGCCCCGGAGGCCGACATCGAAAGCTACTTCCTGGAAGTGGCCGACGAGACCGACCTGCCCCTGGGCATCTACAACAACCCGCCGCGCGTGAAGACCGACCTGCATTGGGACAGCCTGCTGCGCATCTTCAAGCACCCCAACTATGTCGTCCACAAGGAGTCGACGACGCGGGTGGGACAGGTAGCGCAAGTGCTGCGCGGCGCGCCGGACGTCTCCGTGATGTGCTGCGACTCGCCCAACCTTGGCCTGGTCGTTCCAACCATGAGCCTGGGCGGCCATGGCACCGCCAACATGACCGGCAATATCGCCCCGGCGGAGCTGGCGCAGATCTCCCGTCCATGGACATCCCCCGAGACCGCGGCCAGCTTCCACCAGGCCTACCTGCGGAATCTCCCGTTGCTGCACTACGCCTATTCCGCCATCAACCCGGTATCGATCAAATCGCTGATGAAGGCGGTGGGCCTGCCTTCGGGCGAACTGCGCAAGCCGCTCACCGGCCTGGAGGGCGAGCCCCTGCTGCGGGGTCTGCGCGTCATCAAGGAACTCGAACTCGACCGGAAGTACGGCTGGTCGTCGCCGATGCTCAAGGCCGTTTGAACCGAACCGGGAGCGATCAATGGAACTCGGCATTGCAGGGCGCCATGCACTCGTCTTTGGCGGAAGCAAGGGCATGGGGCGCGCTTGCGCGCAGCAACTGGCAGCGGAAGGCGTGAAGGTATGCATTGCTGCCCGCACGGAGAGCACGCTGGCCGCGGCGGCCACGGAAATCGGCGCCGCGACCGGGGGTGATGTCAGGTACGTGGTAGCGGACATCACCACGGACGCGGGGCGCGCCGCCGCGCTGGCGGCATGCCCCACCCCGGATATCCTGGTCAATAACGCGGATGGTGCCCCGCCCGGTGATTTCCGCCAGTGGACACCGGCAGACTGGCACGCCGCCATCGATGCCATGATGATCGGGCCGATCGACATGATCCGGCAAACGGTCGACGGCATGATCGAACGCCGCTTCGGCCGCATCGTGAATATCGTCTCGCGCAGCGTGAAGACGCCGCAGCTGGAACTGGGCCTGTCCAATGGCGCGCGCTCCGGCCTGGTCGGCTTCGTCGCGGGGCTTGCGCGCCAGACCGTTCGCCACAACGTCACCATCAACAACCTGCTCCCGGGCGTATTCGCGACCGACGCCCAGCGCCACCACATCGAAGGCATGCTGGAGTCGACCGGCAAGAGCTTCGAGCAACTGTGGAACGAACGCGGCACCAGCAACCCGGCAGCCCGCTATGGCCGGCCCGAAGAGCTCGGCGCACTGTGCGCCTTCATCTGCTCCGGGCAGGCGGGCTATATCTGCGGTCAGAACATCCTGATCGACGGCGCGGCTTACCCCGGCACCTTCTGAGCCACCGGCTTCACCGAAGCCATTTCAACGCAGCGCCTCGTCCCACGTCATCGCGCGCGATGGCGCTGCCTTCCCTTGTCCTGCAAGTTTCGTTGATCCGGCCATGCAACCACGCCCCCTCACCCAGATCCGTTCCCGCCACGTGCCAGTCGCCAGCATGGGCCTCTTCCTTCTGTTCGCCCTGACGTCCGCGGGCGTCGCAAAAGCGGAATCCGCGCCTGACAGCGCCTATCCCGTTCGTACCATCACCGTCGTCGTGCCGCATGCGCCTGGCGGCTCGGTGGACGGCCTTGCGCGCGTGTTCGCGATGAAGCTTGGCCAGGAGCTGAAGCAAAGCGTCATTGTCGACAACCGGCCGGGTGCATCAGGCCTGGTCGGGGCCGGCATCGTCGCCCGCGCGGCGCCTGATGGCTACACCCTCTACCTCAACGCATCGATCCACAACATCAACCCGATGCTCTACCGGAAGACCATCAAGTTCGATGCGGTCAAGGATTTCACCGCGGTCAGCATGCTCGCGCAAGGGGCGCTGATCTTCAGCGTGAATCCGCAGGTACCGGCGAACTCGCCGCAGGCACTGGCGCGCGCCGTGAAAGCCAATCCCAGGCAGTACAACTTCGCGACCAGCGGCAACGGCTCGGCCGGCCACCTGGCCTTGTCCCAGTTCATGTATGACAGCGGCATCGCGGACCTGCAGGTGCCGATTGCCCTGTACAAGGGCGGCGGCCCGGCGCTGACCGACCTCATGAGCGGCCAGGCCCAGGGCATGATGGATCCCATGCTCTCGTCGCTGCCCGGGGTCAAGGCCGGCAAATTGCGCGCGATCGCGGTGACCGGGCGCACGCGCAGCCCGTTGCTGCCGGAGGTCCCGACCATGCAGGAAGCCGGATTCAAGAACTTCGAGTTCTATTCCTGGTATGGCCTGTGGGCGCCGGCCAGGCTGCCCGATGGGATCAGGAAGAAGCTCGACAGCGCCTCGGCGAGGGTCATGTCGTCGCCTGACATCAAGGATCGCCTGAGCGGCCTGGGCTTCGAGAGCGCCTACAAGAATGGTGGTGATTTCGAGCAATATATCGACAGCGAAACCAGGCGCTATCGCGCGATCATCGATCGCGCGCACATCACGGCCGACTGAATCCTTGGAACGGGGCAGCAGACATGCGCGTACTAGTGCTTGGCGCCGGCGTTGCCGGCATCTCCGCCGCCTACCACCTGTGGCGCGACGGCCATGAGGTGACCGTACTGGAGCGACATGCGGGCCCGGGGATGGGATCGAGCTTCGGCAACGCAGGGGGCCTTTGCCCCGGCTTTGCCGGCCCGTGGGCGTCGCCGGGCATGCCGCACAAGGTGCTGCGCATGGCCCTGCAAAAGCATGCGCCGGTGCGCTTCTCGATGATGCCGGACGCCGAGCGCCTGCGCTGGCTCGCCCTATGGCTCAAGGAATGCAATGCGGAGCGCTTTGGCGTCAACAAGGCACGCATGCAGCGCATGGCGCACTACAGCATGCGCTGCATGCAGGCCCTGCGTGACGAAGTGCCGGAACTCGCCTTCGGCTTTCACCGCGACGGCACGTTGCAACTGCTCGAGACCGACCAGGAAGTCGAGTTGGCACGGTTAGCCACGCGCACACTCAGCCAGTTCCAGGTGCCATGGCGGATGATGAGTCGCGATGAAGCCGTGGCGCTGGAACCATCACTGCGGGCGTCTGCCGCGGCATGGCAAGGCGCACTGCATCTGCCGGACGATGCATCGGGCGACAGCGCGAAGTTCTGCGCAGGCCTGGCCAGCTATCTTTCCCATCGCGGCGTGTCGTTTCAGTACGGCGCTTCGGCAACCCGGCTGGTCCATGCGCACGGCCGCCTTCGCAGCGTCGAGATCACGCTGGGCGGGCAGACGGATCAGCGGCAGGCCGACGCCTGCGTGGTTGCACTCGGCTGCCAGGCACCCGCGCTGCTCGCTACTGCCGGCCTGCGGATCCCGGTCTACCCGCTCAAGGGCTATTCGATCACGATCCCCATTGCCGACACCAGGGCGGCACCGCGCATGGCAATCATGGACGAGCACAACAAGATCATGCTGACCCGCTTGGGCGACAAGTTGCGCGTCGCGGGAATGGCCGAGTTCGTCGGCTATGACTTGTCGGTGCGCCGGGTCCGTACGGAACTGCTGTCGACACTGACGCGACGGCTCTTTCCGCGAGGACTCGATCATGCCGCGGCCACGTCGTGGGCCGGCCTTCGTCCGATGACGCCGGACGGGCCGCCCATCCTCGGTGCGACACCACTGCAAGGCCTCTACCTGAATGCCGGCCATGGCTCCAACGGCTGGACACAGGCGTGCGGCACCGGCCGGCTTGTAGCCGACGCGGTATCCGGCAGGCCGCCGGAAATCGACATGGACGGACTTACCGTGGAGCGCTTCGGCATGCAACGCGCCGAACGCGCGCCGGCTCCCCTGGCCTGATCCATACCCTTGCACGGGCGTAGCTGACGGCGGCCCAGTTCGCGGCCGAGTGCCATCAGCGCGGAGGCAGCGCCTGGGTGACGCGCACCGCAGCCCGCTGAAGCGCCATAACCGCATCACCAGGCTATCGCCGCATCGCCCGTTCCGGGGCCGCGGCGAGTGCTGCCCTGCGCGGGCAACAACTCGAACACAGATACGGAGGAGAACGATGAAGACATCAGCAAAGAGCGCCCTCGCGGCGTCGGTGGGATGCCTGCTTGCCGCGACGGCACAGGTACAGGCACAGACAAAGTCAAGCGTCACGCTGTACGGCGTGATGGATGCCGGCGTGGAGTATGTCAGCCATGCCGGCCCGGGTGGTGCGGGGTCCGCGTACCGCGTCACCTCCGGCAACACCGCGGCATCGCGGTGGGGCATGCGGGGCACGGAAGCACTGGGCGCGGGCATGAGCGCGATCTTTGTGCTGGAGAGCGGTTTCCTGACCGACACTGGCATGGCCGGATTTGGCGGCCGCCTGTTCGGCCGGCAGGCATTCGTCGGTATCGCGGGGCCTTGGGGCAAGGTCACGCTTGGGCGCCAGAACAATATCCTGTTCGACTTGTTCATCCCCTTTGACGCAAACCGCTATGCGCCCTACTCGGTGCTTGCCCACGATGCGCAGTTCGCCGGCCGGGCGGACAATGCCATCAAGTACACGGGCAACTTCGGCGAACTGACCATCAGCGGGCTGTACAGCGCCGGCTATGACTCGACCATCGCCAATGGCAGCGAAGTCCCCGGCGCGCCGCGCGTCGGCCAGGAAATCGGTGCCGGCGCTTCATACACCATCGGCAAGTTCGGATTCGCCATTGCCTACGACCAGCGCCGCGGCACCTCCACGGCCACTGCGGGCAACATTGAACGCCGCTACGCGGCAGGATTGCTCTACACCAGCGGCCCCTTCACCGCCGAGGCCGGATACCGGCTCCTGCAGAACGGCCTGGCCGCGCCCGCCAGCCGTTCCCATCTCTACTGGCTCGGCGGTGCCTACGCGGTCAAACCGGCGCTGACGCTGCGCGCCGGCATCTACCGGACGGATACCCATGCCTCGGCTGACGACGCCACCAGCTACGTGCTGCAGGCGGCGTACACCCTATCGAAGCGCACGGAGCTTTATGTCAATGCGTCCTACATGGACAATGCGGGCCGCTCGACGCTGGGCGTGGCGAGTGCGACCAGGGTCGCGCCAGGCGTCGGACAGACCGGCGTGGCGGCGGGCATGAAGCATATCTTCTAGTACCGCGCGCAGGGCGTTTGAGGGTATTCCGCTCGCCCGCTGCCGAACACCGACCAATCAGCCAAGGAGACAGAGATGTACATAGGTATCCCGCGCGAGACGCGGGCCGGCGAGACTCGCGTTGCCGCCACCCCGGAGACCGTCAAGAAATACGTCGCCCAGGGCCACAAGGTGGTGGTGCAGGCCGGTGCCGGCCTGAACGCCAGCCAGCCCGACGGCGCGTATGAGGCGGTCGGCGCCACCATCGGCAGCGCCGCCGACGCGCTCGGCGCGCAGCTGGTGCTCAAGGTGCGCGCACCCGATGCCGCCGAACTGGCGCAGATGAAGCCCGGCGCGGTGCTGGTGGGCATGCTCAATCCCTTCGATGCCGAGAACAACGCGCGTATGTCGGCCGCCAACATCACCGCGTTCGCGCTCGAAGCG
>NZ_JALHRX010000149.1 GCF_023952475.1 Cupriavidus sp. WGlv3 | reverse complement strand
CAAGACCGATCCCGATGCCAAGCTCTACCGCAAGGGCAAGACATCCAGTGAGCTGCGCTACATGGGTCATACCCTGAGCGACAACCGCCATGGCCTGGTGGTTAGCGCCATGGTGACCAAGGCGGACGGACACGCCGAGCGGGAGGCCGCAAAGGTCATGCTTAACGATGCCAGGCAGGTGATTGAAGACCTGAATGTGGAAGTCACCGTGGGCGCGGACAAGGGCTATGACGCGCACGAGTTCATTGAGGCCTGCCTGGAAATGAAGGTGACGCCCCACGTGGCGCAGAACACATCGGGTCGTCGCTCGGCCGTTCCTGATGCCATTGCTTCCAGCGCCGGTTATGCCGTCTCGCAACAAAAGCGCAAGCTGATCGAACAGGGCTTCGGGTGGGTCAAGACCGTGGGGCGCATGCGTCAGGTGAT
>NZ_JALHRX010000148.1 GCF_023952475.1 Cupriavidus sp. WGlv3 | reverse complement strand
GTGCCCGCCGCGAGGAATTCATTCTTCAGCTTGATGATCAGCACCAGCGTGGTGACCACCGCGATGGCCATGCCGATCATGCCGAAGGCATTGCCCTTGCGCGCCGAGGCCGGGTGCGACAGCCCCTTGAGCGCCTGGATAAAGCACACCGAGGCCACCAGGTAGAGCAGGGTGACGAGGTTCATGCTGACAAGGCCCGCCATCACGCGCCCTCCTTGGCCAGTGCCGGCTTGCCCTCGGGCGCCTTCGCCTTCGGTTCCTTCTTCTTGAACATCTCCAGCATGCGCTGGGTGACCAGGAAGCCGCCGAACACGTTGACCGCGGCCAGTGCCACCGCCAGCGTGCCCATCACGCGCCCGACGCCGCCTTCGGTCAGGCCCGCGGCGAGCATGGCGCCGACGATGATGATGGCCGAGATCGCGTTGGTTACCGCCATCAG
>NZ_JALHRX010000147.1 GCF_023952475.1 Cupriavidus sp. WGlv3 | reverse complement strand
ACTAGCTTGCTCTGCGAGCTTTGAAGCGACCTACTAAATCATGTCGCGTCGACCCTCGTCGTGATCCGCCTATTGGCTCCCACACATGCTCCATATTGGAGTTCAGGAAGAGCCGCCTCATCACCGCATTGCCCCAACAATTTCCCTTCCGGCTGATGCTGAAAATCTCCTGATGCTACCTATGCATGGCTTAATATTCATCGCTCGCCTACCGGGCAGCTTAGACCGGTAGGCGCAAGCACAGAAGGCTGGGCAGATTGCAGATTTTCATCTACGGCTTTGGCGGGTGTCGCCAACCAAGCGATTTTTCGAGGTCATTGGCAACGGCCTGAATCTCTCGAGTGCTCCAATGGGCCAGGACAACCGCTCGACCCGTTCGTGACAGGAAGGTTACTTTCAAGCGGCGTCCAAGCGGATCTGTACAACCTTGTCCCATGGCATTAGTTCGGCGACA
>NZ_JALHRX010000146.1 GCF_023952475.1 Cupriavidus sp. WGlv3 | reverse complement strand
CACACAGCGCGGCCAGAACGGGTGCGAAAACGCGAGAAAGACAGCTTGAATCGGCCTATCTCTCCCGCATTGCGAAAGCTGAAGTCCTTGGCTTGTGCAACATCAAGCGCAAACCTCATTGATCAGATGGTATGGACGCCTTCCCCCTGGCAACGGCGCACCTAGTTGCAAGAGCCCTGTGAGGATCCTCCGCTGGCGATAGTTCCTTTGTGCCAAAGTGGGGGGAGACGTCGAGTGGGCAGCGACCCTAAGCAGGAGGCGATCCAAAATGGAACTTACCGTCATCGGCATGGATATTGCCAAGCACGTTTTCCAACTACATGCTGTGAATGTCAGCACCGGCGAAGTTGAGCGTATCAAGCTGAAGAGAAGCCAAGTCACAAACTTCTTCACTAGGCGTGAGCGTTCGCTGATCGCCATCGAGGCTTACCGACAAAGAAATCGCTACGCTCGAACGGAG
>NZ_JALHRX010000145.1 GCF_023952475.1 Cupriavidus sp. WGlv3 | reverse complement strand
GCTAGCTTGCTCTGCGAGCTTTGAAGCGACCTACTAAATCATGCCGCGTCGACCCTCGTCGTGATCAGCCTATTGACTCCCACACATGCTCGATATTGAAGTTCAGGAAGAGCCGCCTCATCACCGCATTGCCCCAACAATTTCCCTTTCGGCTGATGCTGAAAATCTCCTGATGCTACCTGTGCATGGCTTAATATTCATCGCTCACCTACCGGGCAGCTTAGACCGGTCGTCGCAAGTACAGAAGACTGGGCAGATTGCAGATTTTCATCTACGGCTTTGGCGGGTGTCGCCAACCAAGCGATTTTTCGAGGTCTGCTATTCAGCTCATTGGCAACGGCCTGAATCTCTCGAGTGCTCCAATGGGCCAGGACAACCGCTCGACCCGTTCGTGACAGGAAGGTTACTTTCAAGCGGCGTCCGAGCGGATCTGTACAACCTTGCCCCATGGCGTTAGTTCGGCGACG
>NZ_JALHRX010000144.1 GCF_023952475.1 Cupriavidus sp. WGlv3 | reverse complement strand
CATCACCACCGCGCTGATCCCCGGCCGCAAGGCGCCGGTGCTGCTGCAGGAAGCGACCGTGGCGCAGATGAAGCCGGGCTCGGTGGTGGTCGACCTGGCCGCCGCGCAGGGCGGCAACTGCCCGCTGACGGTGGCCGACCAGGTGGTCAACCACAACGGCGTGGTCCTGATCGGACATACCAACCTGGCCAGCATGGTGGCGGCCGACGCCTCGGCGCTCTATGCCCGCAACGTGCTGGACTTCCTCAAGCTAATTTTGGACAAGGAAGGCAGGCTTGTGATCAACAAGGAAGACGACATCGTCGCCGCCTGCCTGATGACGCGGCGGGAAGAACAGGCAGTGGCCTGATCAGGAGAACAATCATGGAAATGGTGAACCACACGGTGATCAACCTGATCATCTTCGTGCTCGCGATCTACGTGGGTTACCACGTGGTCTGGACGGTCACGCCGGCCCTGCATACGCCG
>NZ_JALHRX010000143.1 GCF_023952475.1 Cupriavidus sp. WGlv3 | reverse complement strand
CGAGGCGCTGTACCGTCGCCCCAACACGAGCCGCAAGCATGCGGCGCACAAGATCTGGCCATACCTACTGCGCGACCGGACGATCGATCGCGCCAACCAGGTGTGGGCGCTGGACACGAGCTACATTCCGATGGCGCGGGGCTTCGTGTATCTGATGGCGGTGGTGGACTGGGCGAGCCGCAAAGTACTGGCCCACCGGGTGGCGATCACTCTGGAGAGCTGCCATGCTGTCGAGGCGCTGGAGGAGGCCTTTGCGAAATACGGCACGCCGGAGATCGTCAACACCGACCAGGGCAGCCAGTTCACCGCGACGGGGTTCACAGACGCTGTGCTCGACCGCGGCATCCGACTGTCGATGGACGGCAAGGGCAGTTGGCGCGACAACGTGTTCGTCGAACGCCTTTGGCGCAGCGTCAAATACGAGGAGGTCTACCTGAAAGCCTACGACTCGGTCAGCCATGCGCGCCGCTCTATCGCTAACT
>NZ_JALHRX010000142.1 GCF_023952475.1 Cupriavidus sp. WGlv3 | reverse complement strand
ATCGGCACGAACTTCAGGTTCTCCGGCCCGGTGTAGTTGGCGCTGGGGCGGATGATCTTGTTGTCGATGCGCTGCTCGATGATATGCGCGGCCCAGCCCGAGGTGCGCGAGATCACGAACAGCGGCGTGAACATCGCGGTGGGCACGCCCATCATGTGGTAGCTGACCGCGCTGAACCAGTCCAGGTTGGGGAACATCTTCTTGATGTCCCACATCACGGTTTCCAGGCGCTCGGCGATGTCGAACATCTTCATCGAGCCGGCATCCTTCGACAGCTTCTTCGCCACGTCCTTGATCACCTGGTTGCGCGGGTCGCCGGTGGTGTACACCGGGTGGCCGAAGCCGATCACGACCTCCTTGTTCTCGACGCGGCGGGTGATGTCGGCCTGGGCCTCGTCCGGGTTGTCGTAGCGCTTCTGGATCTCGAACGCGACCTCGTTGGCGCCGCCGTGCTTGGGGCCGCGCAGCGCGCCGATCGCGCCGGCGATCGACGAGTACATGTCGGA
>NZ_JALHRX010000141.1 GCF_023952475.1 Cupriavidus sp. WGlv3 | reverse complement strand
CGCTGCATCGATAAGAGCGAAATATCCCTGATGTTGTCCTTATGTCGCCGGAGTGCGTCAATAATAAAGCGATCACTCAATTCTTCAACGATCCCATCGGACACCCCGGAGGGGAGAAATGCGCGGCCGTACATGATAGGCGTGTTGTTGACGTATATCACCTTGCGGACACAGAGGAGCGTTCTATCCGGTGGACTAAAGATGTTTGAGGCCGAGTCCATGATCTTCTCCTTTGTGATTGAAATCAATTCCATCGTCGGTTTCCAACTCCCCACCAAGCATCAATATGTGCAGGTTGTGGAACACGAACCGGCGCCAGCATCAGTCGGCGAAACCGCCATTACAAGATCCACATTGCCAGCCATGGTCGGCATTTTGCTAGGCTGGAAACTCGTCGGACGTATCCACCGGTTGTACCCCGAGCGTGCCTGGTAGTTCAACGCGTTGAGTCTGTCCAAGCGAATCGATGTTGGCGTCGTCGCAATTGTCGGCGTCTGATATCAGCTTACGCCGGCGTGGAGATTGG
>NZ_JALHRX010000140.1 GCF_023952475.1 Cupriavidus sp. WGlv3 | reverse complement strand
CGCAGTGGGCGAGTCGCTCCGCTTCCGACGCGGCGTGGCGCACCCACAGCAGGTCCTGGCAGGCTTCGGTGCCGGCATACGCCTGCTGCCACGCGCCGTCGCGCTGGACGAAGCGCAGGCGCAGCGCATCGTGATGCGCCACCACATCGGCAAGCGCCGCGGCCAGTGCCGGCAGCTCGGGCGCTTCGCGGCAGTCGAGCAGTACCGACTGGTTCCAGTGGTGGCGCCGGGCCATCGGGGTTTCGAAGAAGTCGGCCTGGATCGGCAGCAGCGGCACCGCGCCTGCCGGCACGGCGTTGCCATCGATCGCGTCTTGTGCCACCGGCGCGGCGACGGCCGCCAGTTCGGCCAGCGTCTGGCGTTCGAACAGTTGCCGCGGCGTCAGCACCCAGCCGGCGGCGCGGGCGCGGGCGACGATCTGCAGGCTCAGGATCGAATCGCCGCCGAGTTCGAAGAAGTTGTCGGCGCGGCCGACGCGCGGCAGGCCAAGGACTTCCGACCAGATCGCGGCGAGCGCGGTTTCGGCGTC
>NZ_JALHRX010000014.1 GCF_023952475.1 Cupriavidus sp. WGlv3 | reverse complement strand
CGCCGGCTACGCTGGCCTGGACAACGAGCTGTTCTACATGGACAAGACCATGATGGTGTTCGGCGACGCCAAGAAGGTGGTCGAGGACATGTTCAAGGCGGTCGACTAAGGCCGCGTCGCCGGTCCGGCCCGCGCCCCCGCGGCGCGGGCTTTCGTGATTCCGGCGCGGTTCACCGCCCTGGCCCGCCGGCCCTGCAGGAACAAGGGCCGGCCCCCGTTCCGGCCCTGCCGCAGGCGGCCCCGGCCGCAAGGCGTGCCTTGCAAGGCAGCCGTGGCGCGCTATACTGGCCTGCGAATACGCACGCTGGCTTGCCACTTGCGCCACGCCTGTGCCAACTCCTGCCCGCCGCTCCATGACCTTCAATCCGCACGACAGGAATCTGTCGGTCTTCCATCACCCGGTCCTGACTGTCCTTGTGGATGACAGCAAGTCCTTCATCGACAGCCTGGCGTTTCAGATGGATGCCGCGCGCGGGGTGATCACCTTCACCGATCCGCGCGAGGCGCTGCAGTGGATCCGCGAAGCCTACGCCACCCGCTTCCCGGGCTTCCTGCCGGTGCGCGTGACCCACGACGACCTGACCTTCCTGACCGAGCGCCGCACGGTCCAGCTCGACATCGACCGCATCTACCGCCAGATCCACGACGTCAACCGCTTCCTGCAGCCCGGCGTGGTGGTGGTCGACTATTCGATGCCACAGATGGACGGCCTGGAATTCTGCCAGGCGCTGCAGGATCTGCCGTGCAAGACCATCCTGCTGACCGGCACCGCCGACGAGAGCATCGCCGTGCAGGGCTTCAACCACGGGCTGATCGACCGCTATGTGAAAAAGCACGACAGCAATATGGTGGAGCGGCTCGACCAGGAAATCGAAGCGATGCAGCAGGCGTACTTCGCCACGCTGTCGCGCACGCTGCGCGAGCTGCTGACGCGGCATTCGTTCTCGTTCCTGTCCGATCCGGCCATGACCGAGCGCGTGCGCCAGCTGACTGCGCGCTACGGCTTTGTCGAGTACTACCTGTACCCCAATCCCGCCGGCATCCTGCTGCTGACCGCACAGGGCCACGCCACCCTGATGGTGATCGAAACCCGCGCCGGGCTGATGACGCAGGTGGAATCGGCCGAGGCCTACGATGCCCCCGCCGCGCTGATCGAAGGCCTGCGCGAAGGCCGGCTGGTGCCGTTCTTCTGGCCCGGCAACGGCATGTACACGCCGGCCTGCGTCGATTGGGAACAATACTGCCTGCCGGCCGAGCGCTGCGAAGGCAGGGAAGAATTCTTCTACGCGCTGTTCGACCTGCCGCGCCACCTGCTGCAGGAGCCGGTGGTCAGCCTGCAGGGCTTCCTGGCCGACTTCAGCCGCAATCCGGATGCGCTGACGGGGCGCAAGCGCCCCTGACGTCACAACGCCGGCGCGTGGCCGGGGTCAGTCCGCCTGCGGCGCCCGGTTGGCGCCGCGCACCATGTCGAAACGGAACAGCCGGCACTCGATATTGCCGTTGTAGAGCGGCGTGCGGCGCGATTCCTTCAGCCGCAGCCGGCGCGGGAAGCCCAGGTCGCCGGTGAACACCCACGCCTGCCAGCCCGCGAAATGCTGCTTCAGGGTGGTGGCAAAGGCGCTGGCGAACTGGTTGGCGGCGGCCTCTTCGACCTCGTCGCGCGGCTGTTCGTCTTCCGGCGCGCGGCGCTGCCCGCGCACCGCAATGCGCTCCCCGTACGGCGGATTCATCAGCAGCAGGCCCGGCTCCTCAAACGGCGGCTGCACGAAGCGCGCGTCCACCTGCTTGGTGCGCGCCTCGCCCGGCAGGCCGGCGCGTTCCCAGTTGGCGCGCGTGATCGCCAGCATGTCGGTGGAGATGTCCGAACCGACCACCTGCAGTTCATCGGCCGAGGCCAGCATGCGCGCGCGCTGCGCGTCCGCCTTCAGCTTCTGCCAGGCCTTGGTGTCCATGCCCTTGAGCCATTCGAAGGCAAAGCTGCGGCTGCCGCCCGGCGCGATGCCCAGCGCCACCTGCGCGGCCTCGACCAGGAAGGTGCCGCTGCCGCACATCGGGTCGTAGAAGGGCCGGAAGGTCTGGCCCGGCACCCAGCCCGCCAGGCGCAGGATGCCGGCGGCCAGGTTTTCCTTCAGCGGCGCCTCGCCCTTCTCGGTGCGCCAGCCGCGCTTGAACAGCGGCTCGCCGCTGGTGTCGAGATACAGCGTGCAGTCGCGCTCGGTCAGGTGGGCATAGATGCGCACATCCGGGCTCACGGTGTCGACGCTCGGCCGGGCGCCCAGCCGCTCGCGCATGGCATCGCAGACGCCGTCCTTGACCCGCAGCGCGGTGAAATTGAGGCTGCGCAGCGGCGACTTGTGCGACGTAATATCCACGCGCAGCGACTCGTCGGGCGAGAACCACTGCTCCCAGCGCACGCCGCGCGCCAGCGTGTAGATGTCGTCCTCATGCCGGTAGCCGCGCGCGGCCACGCGCAGCAGCACCCGGCTGGCAATGCGCGAATGCAGGTTGACCGCATAGGCGGCGGCCATCTCGCCCGAGAAGTTGACGCCGCCCGGCACTTCCTGGTGCACCGCGAACGGCGCCAGCGCGGCCATGCCCGGCATCGCGGCGATCTCGCGCAGCTCTTCGGCGAGCGCGCTCTCCAGGCCGCGCGGGCAAGGGGCAAAGAAGGCTTGGGTCATGAGAGGGATTCCTGCAAACAAAAACGTCCGCCGTGGCGGACGGGGAAGTATCGGTAGCTTAGGTCAAGCCGCGGCCAGTGCGCGGTCGAGAAAGTCGAGGCGGTCCTGGCCCCAGAACGGCTCGCCGTCGAACACGTACCACGGCGCGCCGAACACGCCGGCCGAGATCGCATCCTGCGTGTTCTGCGCATAGGCGGCCTGCACCGACTGGGCCTCGCTGGCCTTGAGCAGGCCGGCGCCATCCAGGCCGGCCTCGTCGGCGATCTGCGCCAGCGTGGCGGCATCGGCGATATTGCGCTGCTGCGCCCACACCGCCGCGCCGATCGCGCCGGTCAGTGCCATCGCGCGCGCGGTGCCGTGCGCCAGTTGCGCGGCAATGATCAGCTTGCTGGCGGCGTCGCCCGACACCGGGAAAAACGTCGGCTCGACGTTCAGCGGGATGTTCAGGAACGCGCTCCAGCGCCTTAGCTCGACCAGCCGGTAGGCTTGCCGCTGAGGCGGGCGCTGCGCCAGCGGCAGCCCGCCGGAGACCGAGAACACTTTGCCGAGGTCGCACGGTTTCAGGTTTACTTGCGCGCCGTGGCGCGCGGCGATGTCGCTGAAACGGGCATGGCCCATGTAGACGTACGGCGATTGCGGCGTCAGGTAATAATCAACCAGCTTGCTCATCTTGGTTTCCGCAACGGAACAGGCAGCAATGTAAAAGAGGCCAGCCTCAGAACGGCTTGACCACGACCAGGATCACCACCGCCAGCAGCACCAGCACCGGCAGCTCGTTGAACCAGCGATAGAACTTGTGCGAGCGCTCGTTGCGCCCCGCCTCGAACTTGCGCAACAGCACGCCGCAGCCATGGTGGTAGCCGATCAGCACCAGCACCAGCGCCAGCTTGGCATGCATCCACCCCTGCCCTGCGCCGCGGCCGATGCCGTAGCCCAGGTACAGCCACAGCCCGAATACCACCGCCGGCACCGCCAGCATGGTCATGAAGCGGAACAGCTTGCGCGCCATCAGCAGCAGGCGCTGCGTGCTGGCGGCCTCGGTTTCCATCGCCAGGTTGACGAAGATGCGCGGCAGGTAAAACAGGCCGGCAAACCACGAAACGACGAAGACGATATGCAGCGCTTTGACCCAGAGCATCGGCGGACAGAGGTTGGCTTGCGGTGGTTATTGTTGTTGGCGGGCCGCCAGCATCAGGTCCGGATCTCGCCGTGCCCGAACACCACATATTTGAGCGAGGTCAGCCCTTCCAGCCCGACCGGCCCGCGCGCATGCAGCTTGTCGTTGGAGATGCCGATCTCCGCGCCCAGGCCGTACTCGAAGCCATCGGCGAAGCGGGTCGAGGCATTGATCATCACGCTGGCCGAATCGACCTCGCGGATAAAGCGCATGCCCGCCGAGTAGTTCTCGGTGATGATCGAGTCGGTATGGTGCGAGCCGTATTCGTTGATATGCGCGATGGCTTCATCGAGGCCGGCGACGGTCTTGATGGCCAGGATCGGGGCCAGGTATTCCAGGCGCCAGTCTTCCTCGGTGGCATCGACCAGGCCGCCGCAGCCCGCCGCTTCCAGCGTGGCGCGGGTGGCCGGGCACACGCGCAGCTCGACGCCCTTGTGCTGGTAGATGCGGCACAGCGGCGGCAGCGCGGCGGCGGCGATGTCCCGCGACACCAGCAGGGTCTCCATGGTGTTGCACGGCGCGTAGCGCTGGGTCTTGGCGTTGTCGCAGACGCGCACGGCCTTGTCCAGGTCGGCCTCGGCATCGATATAGACGTGGCAGATGCCGTCCAGGTGCTTGATCATCGGCACCCGCGCCTCTTCCATCAGCCGCGCGATCAGGCTCTTGCCGCCGCGCGGCACGATCACGTCGACATATTCGGTCATGGTGATCAGCCGGCCGACCGCGGCGCGGTCGGTGGTCTCGATCACCTGCACCGCCTCGGACGGCAGGCCGGCCGCGGACAGGCCCTCGGCCACCAGCGCGGCCAGCGCGGTGTTGGATTCGATTGCCTCGGATCCGCCGCGCAGGATAGTGGCGTTGCCCGACTTCAGGCATAGCGCGGCGGCGTCGATGGTCACGTTGGGGCGCGACTCGTAGATGATGCCGATCACGCCCAGCGGCACGCGCATCTGCCCGACCTGGATGCCGGTCGGGCGGAACTTCATGTTCGAGATCTCGCCGATCGAGTCGGCCAGCGCGGCGATCTGCTCCAGGCCCGCGGCCATGGTGTCGATGGCCTTGTCCGACAGCGTCAGGCGGTCGACGAAGGCGGCGTCCTGGCCGTTGGCGCGGGCGCGCTCGACATCGCGCGCGTTGACGGCCTTGAGCTTGTCGGCATCGCGGCGGATCGCCGCGGCAATGGTCAGCAGCGCACGGTTCTTGTCGGCGGTGGAGGCACGCGCCATCGCGCGCGACGCGGCGCGGGCCTGGCGGCCGACGCGGTCCATGTATTGGTTGAGGTCGAACTCGGTCATGTCAGTGGCCAGGGGAAAGGCCGTCAGTGTGTGTTCCTCCTCTCGCCCGCGCGCGGGAGAGGGGAGCAAATCTTCCGGGAGCAAACGCTCAGCGCGCAATCATCAGCGCCAGCTGCTGCAAGCCGTCCCAGGGCTCGGCCGGCAGCGGCGCGGCGCCTGCCGGCGGCAAATCCTGCAGGCCCTTGACCTGGCGGTCCAGCCGTGCGGCCAGCGCCAGGGCCGCTTCCAGCCGTGGCTGCGACAGGCGCTGCGCGGCCTGCGGCACCAGCCGCTCGCGCGGGCCCCAGACGCGCAGTTCGCGCATCAGCACGCCCGCCGGCTTGCCGGCCGCCAGCCCTTGCCGGACCTTGGATAATACGCGAATTTCCTCGGTCAGCGCCCACAGCACCAGCACCGTGGCCTCGCCCTCGCCGCGCAGCCCTTCGAGCATGCGCACCAGCCGCGGCACGTCGCCCGAGAGCATCGATTCCGACAGCTTGAAGACATCGTAGCGGGCCACGTTCAGCACCGCATCGTGGACCTGGTCGAAGCTCAGTTCGCCGGGTGCATACAGCAGGCCCAGCTTCTGGATTTCCTGGTGCGCCGCCAGCAGGTTGCCCTCGACCTTGTCGGCAATGAACTGCAATGCGCGCCGTCCGGGCTCCCCACCCTGCACGCGCTGCTGCTGCAGCGCCAGCCGCTCGCCGACCCACGCCGGCAAGCGGGTGCGGTCCACGGTGTCGACCTTGATCGACACGCCGGCGCCTTCCAGCGCCTGGAACCAGGCCGACTTCGACGCGGCAAAGTCCAGCCGCGGCAGCGTCACCAGCATCACCACGTCGGGCGACGGCTGCGCGGCCACGGCGCGCAGCGCCTCGCCGCCGTCCTTGCCGGGCTTGCCCGAGGGAATGCGCAGTTCGACGATCTTGCGGTCGCCGAACAGCGACATCGACTGCTGCGCCTCGACCAGCCGGCCCCACTGGAAGCCGCGCTCGGCCACCAGCACCTCGCGTTCGGAGAAGCCGGCCTCGCGCGCCGCCGCGCGCAGGCGGTCGACCGCTTCCAGCACCAGCAGGTGTTCATCGCCGTGCACCACATACAGCGGCGCCAGCCCCTTGGCCTTGGCCTGGCGCAGGTGCGCGTCGAGCCCGTCGAGCTTGAGCTGCATGCCGTCAGCCGTGCCCGCTCAGATCGCCTTGACGGCGGCCAGCCGGCGCATCAGCTGCTGCACGATATCGCGCTGCATGTCGCGGTACAGCTGCTGCTCTTCGTAGTCCTTGGCCAGCGTATTGGCTTCGTTGTAGGTCAGGTCGCGCGTCAGCACCAGCTGCGACGGCGCGATCAGTTCCTTGCCGGCGGGGTCGCGCAGGCGGAAGGTGAAGCGCTGGGTCAGGCGGTATTCGCGCACCACGCCCTCGGTCGTGATCGACAGGATGGACTTGGTGCGGGTGTCCTGCAGCACGTCCAGCAGCGCGTCCGCCTCTTTCTGGTCGGCCACCACCTGGGTGTCCGAGCCGCCGCGGATAGCGCGGCGCAGGTCCGCGCCCATCAGCGAGTTGGGCGGGATGCCGATATACAGCCGCTTGAAGGCGAAGTCCGAGTTGCCGCGCAGATGGAAGCCGCAGCCGGCCAGCAGGCCCGTGGCCGGCACTACCAGCAGGGCCGCAAGCAGCTTGCGGCGTCCCAGGTTCAGTCGCTTCATGGTTGGCGATTCCTTTGTCAGGTTCCGGCGGGCGGACGGCGCTGTCAAAGCACCACGTTGACCAGGCGGCCAGGCACCACCACGATCTTCTTGGGCGCCTTGCCTTCGGCAAACTTGGCCACGGTGTCGCTGGCGGCGGCGGTGGCCTCGATCGCGGCACGGTCGGCGTCGGCGGGCACGGTGATGCTGCCGCGCACCTTGCCGTTGACCTGCAGCACCAGTTCGATCTCGCTGCGCACCAGCGCGGCTTCATCGACCTGCGGCCACGGGGCGTCGAGCAGGTCGCCGGCCTCGGCGGCATAGCCCAGCTGCTCCCACAGG
The DNA here is from genome assembly GCF_023952475.1 of Cupriavidus sp. WGlv3. GTDB lineage: Bacteria > Pseudomonadota > Gammaproteobacteria > Burkholderiales > Burkholderiaceae > Cupriavidus > Cupriavidus phytorum. The sequence goes on along the minus strand of NZ_JALHRX010000014.1, from coordinate 151,907 downwards.
CCGTGGGTGATGTGCGGCACTACCGGGTACAGCACGCGCAGCAGGATGCCGAAGCCCTCGCGGCGCGCCGCCGGCGACGCGGTCTTGGCGTCGTCCAGCGCGTTCAGCATCTTCATGGTGGCGGACACCACGGTGTTGTACTGGATGCGCTGGTAGTCGTAGTTGGCCTGCTTGAGCACGCCGTGGATCTCGCGGCGCAGCTCGGCATCGTCCGCGCCCGGCGCGCCGGCGGCGCCGTCGCGGATCGCGGCGGCGTTGGCATAGCCATAGTTCCACACGCGGCGCAGGAAGCGCGACGCGCCCTCCACGCCCGAACCGCTCCACTCGAGCTGCTGCTCGGGCGGCGCGGCGAACATCACGAACAGGCGCGCGGTGTCGGCGCCGTACTGGTCGATCAGCGCCTGCGGGTCGATGCCGTTGTTCTTGGACTTCGACATCTTCTCGATGCCGCCGATCACCACCGGCTGGCCGTCGGCCTTCAGCGTGGCGCCCACCGGGCGACCGCGCTCGTCGGTCTGCAGGTCGACCTCGGCCGGGTTGTACCAGTGCTTCTTGCCCGACGCGTCTTCGCGGTAGTAGGTCTCGTTGAGCACCATGCCCTGCGTCAGCAGGTTGGTGAACGGCTCGTCGAACTTGACCAGGCCCAGGTCGCGCATCACCTTGGTCCAGAAGCGCGCGTACAGCAGGTGCAGGATCGCGTGCTCGATGCCGCCGATGTACTGGTCCATCGGCATCCAGTAGTCGTTGCGGGCATCGACCATGGTGGCCGCGTCCGGGCAGGTATAGCGCATGTAGTACCAGCACGAATCGATGAAGGTATCCATCGTGTCGGTCTCGCGGCGCGCCGGCTTGCCGCACGACGGGCAGGTGCACTGCAGGAAGCGTGCATCCTTGGCCAGCGGGTTGCCGGTGCCGTCCGGCACCAGGTCTTCGGGCAACACCACGGGGAGGTCCTGCTCGGGCACCGGCACCACGCCGCAGCTGTCGCAGTGGATCAGCGGGATCGGCGTGCCCCAGTAGCGCTGGCGCGAGATGCCCCAGTCGCGCAGGCGCCAGGTGGTCTTCTTCTCGCCCAGGCCCATCGCGCCCAGGTCGGCGGCAATGGCTTCCACCGCGGCCTGGTAGCCGAGGCCGTCGTACTTGCCGCTGTGGATGCAGGTGCCGTTTTCCTTGTCGGCGTACCACTCCTGCCAGGCTTCGGTCGAGTACGGCTGGCGCTTCACGTCGATCACCTGCCTGATCGGCAGGCCGTACTTGTTGGCAAAGGCGAAGTCGCGCTCGTCGTGCGCGGGCACGCCCATCACGGCGCCGTCGCCGTAGCTCATCAGCACGTAGTTGCCGACCCACACGTCGACCTTGTCGCCGGTGAGCGGGTGCACCACCTGCAGGCCGGTCGGCATGCCCTTCTTCTCCATGGTGGCCATGTCGGCTTCCATGACCGAGCCGTGCTTGCATTCGTCGATGAAGGCGGCCAGTTCGGGGTTGTTCAGCGCGGCATGCGTGGCCAGCGGGTGCTCGGCGGCGACCGCGCAGAAGGTCACGCCCATGATGGTGTCGGCGCGCGTGGTGAAGACGTAGAGCTTGCCGTCGTGGATCGGTTTGCCGTCTTCGCCCGGGATGTCATGGGTGAAGGCGAAGCGCACGCCCACGCTCTTGCCGATCCAGTTCTGCTGCATCACCTTGACGCGCTCGGGCCAGCCCAGCTGGTCCAGGTCGCCCAGCAGCTCCTGCGCATAGTCGGTGATGCGCAGGTAGTACATCGGGATCTCGCGCTTTTCGACCACCGCGCCCGAGCGCCAGCCGCGGCCGTCGATGACCTGCTCGTTGGCCAGCACGGTCTGGTCGACCGGATCCCAGTTGACGGTGCCGGTCTTGCGGTAGGCGATGCCCTTCTCCAGCATCTTCAGGAACAGCCACTGGTTCCAGCGGTAATAGTCCGGGCTGCAGGTGGCGACCTCGCGCGACCAGTCGATCGCCAGGCCCATCGACTGCATCTGCTTCTTCATGTAAGCGATGTTGTCGTAGGTCCAGGCGGCCGGCGCCACGCCGTTGTTCAGCGCGGCGTTTTCCGCCGGCATGCCGAACGCGTCCCAGCCCATCGGCATCAGCACGTTGTTGCCGTTCATGCGCAGGTAGCGCGCCATCACATCGTTGATGGTGTAGTTGCGCACGTGGCCCATGTGCAGCTTGCCCGACGGGTACGGCAGCATCGAGCAGGCGTAGAACTTGGGCTTTTCCTTGCCGTCGGGCCCGGCCGCATGCTCCGACACGCGATAGGCGTCGATGGCTTGCCAGTGCTGCTGGGCGGCTTGTTCAACGGCGGAAGGAAGATATTTGTCTTGCATGGTCGGGACAGCGGTCAAGGACAGCGTCTGCGCGGCAACTGGCCTGCCGGCATCCGGGAAGATTCGTTCGAAGGAAAGCGGCGGGCGCCAGTGTGGGCGCCCGCCCGGCGTGCAATGCTAAAGCAATCGATTATAACCGTGGCGGCAGCGCTGGCCGCCCCGGGCGGCCTTACTTCAGGCCCAGCACGTCCTGCATGTCGAACAGCCCGGTCGGCTTGTCGGCCAGGAAACGGGCCGAGCGCACCGCGCCGTCGGCATACGACTGGCGGCTCGAAGACTTGTGGCTGATTTCGATGCGCTCGCCGATGCCGGCGAACATCACGGTGTGGTCGCCGACGATATCGCCGCCGCGGATAGTGGCAAAGCCAATCGAATTGGGATCGCGCTCGCCGGTATGGCCTTCACGGGCGAAGACGCCGCAGGTCTTCAGGTCGCGGCCCAGCGCATCAGCGATCACTTCGCCCATCTTCAGCGCGGTGCCCGAGGGGGCATCGACCTTGAAGCGGTGGTGGGCCTCGATCACCTCGATGTCATAGCCACTCGACAGCAGTTTGGCCGCGACTTCCAGCAGCTTGAAGGTGGCATTGACGCCAACGCTGAAGTTGGCGGCAAAGACAATGCCGATCGATCTGGCGGCCTCGGCCAGCGCGGCCTTGCCGGCCTCGTCGAAGCCCGTGGTGCCGATCACCATCTTGACGCCCAGTTTCTTCGCCGCGGCCAGGTGCGCCAACGTGCCTTCCGGACGGGTGAAGTCGATCAGGCAGTCGGCACCGGCCAGCCCGGCTTCCAGGTCCGCCGTGATCGCCACGCCGGTGTTGCGGCCCAGGAACAGGCCCGCATCCTGGCCGAGCGCCGGCGAGCCCGGCACTTCGAGCGCGCCCGACAGCTTCACGCCCTCGGTGTTCAGCACTTGTTCGATCAGCATGCGGCCCATGCGGCCCGATGCGCCTGCGATGGCGATGTTCATGGTGTCTGGCTCTGCGGAATATGCGCGGTGCGCGAAAGAGGAACGAGCCGGCCATGCCTGGCCGGCCCGGAAAACCGGCAGCGCGCCGCGGCCGGCGCGCGCGATCGATCAGTTGGGGGCGGGCTTGGCCGCGTCGGCCGGCGCGGTGGCCTGGGCCGGAGCCGACGGCTCGGCGGCGGGCTGCGCCGCCTGCACCGGTTGTGCGGACGCGTCGGACGCTTCCGGCTGCTGCGCCTGCCGCGGCACGAAGTTCTCGACCGTGGTCTGCGGCTCGGCCGGGACCGGGGCCGCGGCTGCGCTGGTGGAGATCTTGCCCGGTGTCTGTTCCTTGAGCGCCTTCTTCATGCCGTCGATCTCGGCGATCAGCTCATACTCGGACGGCAGTTCGTCGCCGCCAAACTTGGCCAGGCGGTCGCCGTCGAAGAACACCGTGTAGCGGCGCTGCTGCACCACCGAGGTATTGCCGCGGCGGAACGAAAACACATAATCCCAGCGGTTGGCGTGGAACACGTCGGTCAGCAGCGGCGTGCCCAGCAAGAACTTGACCTGGTCGCGGGTCATGCCCTCGCGCAGCTGCGAAGCGGCTTCGCGCGAGACGAAATTGCCCTGCACGATGTTGATCCGGTACGGCGTGATGGCGTTGGCTACCTTGCGCGAAGTGGAATCGTAGGCCGAGCAGGCGCCGGCCAGCAGGGCCGCGGCCAGCAGGGAGACAACCAGCGTCGGACGCATGGCGGACGAACGGATAGAACGCATGGATCTCGTTTCCGGAGGGAAAGAAAAGTAACGCGGCAGAGAACGGGCTGCGCGGGCATGAAAACGGCGCAAAATGCGCCGATTGCACCACACGAGCGGATGGCATCTGCCGCCGCAACCACATGGGTCGGCAAGCTTGCCTGGCACGCGACGCCAACCTCTGGACATCGTCGGCACGAGCGACTTTTGCTGCCAAAACCCTTATGATTCAACTATCCAGACATTGTACTCTAGGGAGTCACCCACATGCCGAGTCCGGCGGACCTCAAGAATATCGGCCTGAAGGCGACCGTGCCCAGGCTGAAGATTCTTGAAATTTTTCAGACCAGCGAACAGCGTCACCTGAGCGCGGAAGACGTCTACCGCATCCTGCTCAACGAGCATATGGATATCGGCCTGGCCACCGTCTACCGCGTGCTGACCCAGTTCGAGCAGGCCGGCCTGCTGTCGCGCAACAACTTCGAGTCTGGCAAGGCCATCTTCGAGCTCAACGAAGGCAAGCACCACGACCACCTGGTGTGCCTGGATTGCGGCCGGGTCGAGGAATTCTTCGATTCCGAGATCGAGCAGCGCCAGCAAAGCATTGCGCGCGAGCGCGGCTTCACCCTGCAGGAACACGCGTTGTCGCTGTACGGCAACTGCACCAAAACAAACTGTCCCCACAGACCCAAACGATAAGCAACCGCTCGCTCCCTTGCCGGAGCGCAGACGGGCAACAAAAAACCGGCGCCTGGCGCCGGTTTTTTGTTGGTGGCTTGCTGCCGCGGGTCAGCGCGCCTGCAGGTCCTGGAGGTCCTGCTCGCTCACCACCCGGGCCGGGCGTGCCTGCGGCAGGCCGACGAACTCGCCCACCACCTGGCGGAACAGGCCACGCGCCCACACCAGCATCGGGTGGGTGTTGCGGCTGCGGTGCCAGAACATGTTCAGGCCGAGCGTGGTGTTCAGCTCCGCCGGCAGCGGGAAGGCCTTCAGGCCGTAGGTTTCGCAGGCCATGTCCTTGGTCAGCGCATTGACGGTGAAGATCATGTCCGTCTGCGAGGCCAGTTCGGCCTGGGCGCGCCACGAATGCACCGTCAGCGAGGCGTTGCGCTTCAGGCCGCGCTGCTGCAGAGCGTAGTCGAGCGGGATCAGCGAAGGCGCCGGGCGGCCCGAGCCGCCGGAATGCGCCATGAAGATATGACCGCAGTCCAGGTATTGCTCGAGCGTGCAGTGGCCCTTCAGCACCGGATGGTCCTTGCGCGCGCACACCCACAGGTTCAGCGACGTCACCATTTCTTCGACGATTTCCGGATGGCGGGTCGGGAACGGCGAGAATGCCAGGTCGAGCTCATTGGCGCGCATCGACGCCACGTCGGTTTCCCACGAGTGGGACTCGACCAGCTTGATATGCAGGTCCGGCGCCAGCGCCTTGATGCGCAGCACGAAACGGTTGAACACCGTATCGCCCAGTTCCGCGGCAAAGCCGATGTTGAGCGTGCCGGTGGCCGTAGCCGGGTCGAAGTTGTCCGCGTCGCCTTCGTTGATCGACGACCACAGGTCCAGCATGTCGCGGATCTTGGGGCCAAGCTCGAGCGCGCGCGGCGTCGGCGTCAGCCCGTGCGGGACGCGGATAAAGAGTGGATCGTCAAAGATTTCGCGCAGCCTGCCCAGCGAATGCGAGACCGCCGGCGCGGTCATGTGCATCTTCTCAGCCACATAAGTGGCATTACGCTTGCTCAGCAGCTCGGTGAAGATCACTAGAAGCTTTGTGTCTACGTTCACCATGATCAGGCCCCGGTCAGATTTTTCTCAGCTAAGATGGCCCCACCACTTGCACTGGCTGCACATCAGATTTCAACAGCGTCTTAATAGTGTAAGAGGAAAAATCAGGCTCGGAAAGCAAATTCGGCATTTCTGAAACGGCTGCCCATGGCATAACTCCGAAAAATTGCGCGATTTTGTCGCAATTGATCGTAGATGTGTACATTGGCGGCGGCTCAACCAGCACTTCGCCCAGACTTTCCTACACCTTCGGCTTCCACTTTTATCATTCTTTTCTGACGCAACTATTTCAGTCGCGCTGGCAGACCAGCCATCCTGCCTGAAAAAAGAAAAACGCGCCCGGAGGCGCGTTTTCCTGGCCGCGGAAAGCGCGGATTACTTGGCCACCACGCGGGCCATTTCCAGCACCTTGTTCGAGTAGCCCCACTCGTTGTCGTACCAGCTCACGACCTTGATGAAGGTGCCGTCCAGCGCGATGCCGGCTTCGGCGTCGAAGATCGAGGTGCGGGCATCGCCGCGGAAGTCCGTGGCAACGACCTTGTCTTCGGTGTAGCCCAGCACGCCCTTCAGCGCGCCCTGGCTCTGGGCCTTCATCTCGGCGCAGATCTCGTCGTACGACGCCGACTTTTCCAGTTCGACGGTCAGGTCGACCACCGACACGTCGGAGGTCGGCACGCGGAACGACATGCCGGTCAGCTTCTTGTTCAGCTGCGGGATCACGACGCCCACGGCCTTGGCGGCGCCGGTCGACGACGGGATGATGTTTTCCAGGATGCCGCGGCCGCCGCGCCAGTCCTTGTTGGACGGCCCATCAACGGTCTTCTGCGTGGCGGTGGCGGCGTGCACGGTGGTCATCAGGCCGCGCTTGATGCCCCACTTGTCGTTCAGCACCTTGGCCACCGGGGCCAGGCAGTTGGTGGTGCAGCTGGCGTTGGAGATGATGGCCTCGCCCTTGTACGTGTCGTGGTTCACGCCGTACACGAACATCGGGGTGTCGTCCTTGGACGGGGCCGACATGATCACCTTCTTGGCGCCCGCGTCGATGTGCTTCTGCGCGCCTTCCTTGGTCAGGAAGATGCCGGTCGACTCGACCACCACGTCGGCGCCGATCTCGCCCCACTTCAGCTCGGCCGGATCCTTGACCGCGGTCAGGCGGATCTTCTTGCCGTTGACGACCAGGGTATTGCCGTCGACCGACACTTCGCCGTCAAAGCGGCCATGCACCGAGTCGTACTTCAGCATGTACGCCAGGTAGTCGGGCTCGAGCAGGTCGTTGATGCCAACGACTTCGATATCCTTGAAGTTGGCGACGGCGGCGCGGAACACCATGCGCCCGATGCGGCCGAAGCCGTTGATGCCGATCTTGATGGTCATGACTGTCTCTCCTGAGGATCGATTGAAACCGGTGGGCGCCGCGTCTGCCGCGCGGCGCACCGCGCGGCTCCAGCGCCCGGATGCTTAGATAAGGGTGTCCTTCACCGTACGGACCACGTTCTCGACGGTAAAGCCGAAGTGCTTGAACAGCACGCCAGCCGGGGCCGATTCACCGAAGGTGTCGATGCCCACCACCGCCTGGACCTGGTACTTCCACCAGAAGTCCGTCACGCCTGCCTCGACCGCCACGCGCGGCACGCCGGCCGGCAGCACGCTGGCCTTGTAGGCGGTGTCCTGCTTGTCGAACACGGTGGTCGCGGGAACCGACACCACGCGCACGTGCACGCCTTCGGCGGCCAGCGCATCGGCGGCACCGACGGCCAGGCCCACTTCCGAGCCGGTCGCCAGGATCACGGCGTCCGGGCGGCCGGTCCGGGCGTTGACGCTGTCGCGCAGCACGTAGCCGCCGCGCGCGATATTGGCGCGGGTGGCGTCGTCGCGCTGCTGGAACGGCAGGTTCTGGCGGCTGAAGATCAGGCAGCTCGGGCCGTCCTCGCGGCGGATCGCCTCGGCCCAGGCCACGGCGGTCTCGGTGGTGTCGGCGGTACGCCAGACGTCCATGTTGGGGATCAGGCGCAGGCTGGCGACGTGCTCGATCGACTGGTGCGTCGGGCCGTCTTCGCCCAGGCCGATCGAGTCATGGGTGAACACGAACAGCGAGCGGATCTTCATCAGCGCCGCCATGCGCAGCGCATTGCGGCTGTAGTCCGAGAACGTCAGGAAGGTTGCGCCGTAGGGGATGTAGCCCCCATGCAGCGTGATGCCGTTCATGATCGCGCTCATGCCGAATTCGCGCACGCCATAGTTGATGTGGTTGCCCCAGGCATCCACACGCACGGCCTTGCTGCCCGACCAGTTGGTCAGGTTCGAGCCGGTCAGGTCGGCCGAGCCACCGAGGAACTCGGGCAGCACCGGGCCGAAGGCCTCGATGGTGTTCTGGCTGGCCTTGCGGGTGGCGATGGTCTCGGCCCTTTCCTCGCACTTGGCGATGAAGGCTTCCACCGCGGCGTCGAACGCGCCCGGCAGTTCGCCCTTCATGCGGCGGGTGAATTCGCCGGCCTCGTACGGGTGGCGCTCGGCATACGATTCGAACAGCGCGTTCCAGGCACGCTCCAGCGCCTGGCCGTTGGCCTTGGCGTCCCAGGCATCGTAGACCTCGGCCGGCACCTCGAACGGGGCGTGGGCCCAGCCCAGCGCCTCGCGCGTGGCCAGCACTTCGGCGCCGCCCAGCGGCGCGCCGTGCACGTCGTGGCCGCCTTCCTTGTTGGGTGCGCCCTTGCCGATCTTGGTGCGGCAGCAGATCAGGGTGGGCTTGTCGCTGGCCTTGGCCTGCGCGATGGCGTTGTCGACCGCGACCACGTCGTGGCCGTCGATGCCGCGGATCACGTTCCAGCCGTAGGCTTCGAAGCGCTTCGGGGTGTCGTCGTTGAACCAGTGCACCACGTCGCCGTCGATCGAGATGCCGTTGTCATCCCACAGCGCAATCAGCTTATTGAGCTTCAGCGTGCCGGCCAGCGAACAGGCTTCGTGCGAGATGCCTTCCATCAGGCAGCCGTCGCCGAGGAACACATAGGTGTAGTGGTCGACGATGTCGAAGCCGGGGCGGTTGAATTCCTCACCCAGCAGACGCTCGGCCAGCGCCATGCCGACCGCGTTGGTGATGCCCTGGCCGAGCGGGCCGGTGGTGGTTTCCACGCCCGGGGTGATGCCGTATTCCGGATGGCCGGCGGTCTTGCTGTGCAGCTGGCGGAAGTTCTTCAGCTCTTCGACCGGCAGGTCGTAACCGGTCAGGTGCAGCAGCGCGTAGATCAGCATCGAGCCGTGGCCGTTGGACAGCACGAAGCGGTCGCGGTCGGCCCACTGCGGGTTGCTCGGATTGTGCTTGAGATGCCGGCCCCACAGCGCCACGGCGATGTCTGCCATGCCCATCGGCGCACCGGGGTGGCCGGAATTGGCCTGCTGGACGGCGTCCATGGCAAGCACGCGGATGGCGTCGGCCATCAGCTTGGCGGGCTGGGAAGCAAAAGGACTTGTGGCGGGATGGGCAAGGGCGGACATGCGGGCGGATTCGGCGTGAGCCTTGGCGGCAGGAAAACCGCAATTTTAGCAGAAGCTAGGGGGTTTTCCGGACTCCCGGACGCCCCGCCGGCCGAGTACGGGCGATCATCGCAGGCCGCCCGCGCCGCCGCATGCCGGCAACCGGAACCATCCGGGCCCCGACATGCCTGATGCTTCACCCCGGCGCCAGGCCGCGCACCGTGGCTCGGCACTTCGACAGCGTAGCGCGGCACGCGTAAGATGCACTCTCGCACCGCGCGGCACGCTGCCGCGCCGGGTTTCCCGCAACCAGGAGACGATCAAGGAGACGAACATGAGCAGACCGGCCAACACCCCCTGGCTCACCCCCTACCTGACCGTCGCCAATGGCCGCGCCGCGCTGGATTTCTATGGCCGCGCCTTCGGCTTCACCCCGGGCAACGTGGTCGACGAGAACGGCGTCCCCACCCACGCCGAGATGCACTACCAGGGCCAGCTGGTGGTGATGTTCGCGCCCGAGGGCGCGTGGGGCAGCACCGCGCGTACGCCGCGCTCGCTCGGCGTGGAATGCCCGCAAACCTTCTATGTCTATTGCGACGATGTCGACGCCATGCACCAGCGCGCGGTCGACGCCGGCGCGGTCAGCCTGATGGCGCCGGCCGACCAGTTCTGGGGCGACCGCTACTGCATGGTCGAGGATCCCGACGGCTACCGCTGGGGCTTCGGCAAGCCACTGGCCCAGACCAGCCAGGCACGCTGATGGCGCCACGATTTTTTGTCGGCGGCGCGGACACCATGCTGGCCGCCGAGTCGGATTTCCCGCTGCCCGAACCGGTGGTGCGCCACGCGCAGGTGCTGCGCCTGGCGCCGGGCGACGCCATCACCCTGTTCGACGGCCGCGGCGGCAGCCACGCCGCCACGCTGGTCGAACTGGGCAAACGCCACGCGCTCGCGCGCATCGGCGCGCATGACGCGGCCGAGGCGGAGCCGCCCTTCCGCGTCACGCTGGCACAGGGCCTGGCCGGCGGCGACAAGATGGACTGGCTGATCGAGAAAGCTGTAGAACTTGGCGTCGCGGCGATCCAGCCGCTGCAGGCCAGCCGCTCGGTGGTGCGCCTGTCCGGCGAGCGCGCGCAGAAGCGCCAGGCGCACTGGCAGGCGCTGGTCCAGGCCGCCTGCGAGCAATGCGGCCGAAATCGTTTGCCGGCGGTGGCGGAGGTCACTAACTTGGATACGTGGCTGGCGCGCGCAGACCGGTCCGGCAACGGCGCCACCAGGCTGCTGGTGTCGCCGCGTGCCGCGCAAGCGCTGCCGGCGCTGGTGGCAGAACGGCGCGAGGCGCTGCTGGCCGATGGCGTCACCTTGCTGATCGGCCCGGAAGGCGGCCTCGCCCCCGAAGAAGAACAGGCCGCGCTGCAGGCGGGTTTCACCGGCGTGTCGCTCGGCCCGCGCATCCTGCGCACGGAAACCGCCGGGCTTGCATGTCTGGCAACCCTGAACGCCTTGCTGGGCGGATTCTGACGACGGGGCCACCCCGGCCCTGTGTCACCTTGCAACCCTGACTGAAAGGAGTCGACCATGGGACTACTCGATAGCGTGCTGGGCGGTGTGCTCGGACAGCTCGGCGGCGCGCGCGGTGAGGGCGGGCAGGCCGGCGGGCTCGACCCCAAGCTGATGATCGCGCTCGGCCTGCTGGCAACCCTGGCCATGCGCAGCCGCGCGCAAGGCGGCGATGCCGCCGGCGGCACGCCCGCGGCCGATGACGGCCTGGGCGGGCTGGGCAGCCTCGGCGGGCTGCTGGGCGGCATGCTCGGCGGCGGCGCCAGCGCCGGCACCGCGCCGGGCGGCGCTACCGGCGGACTCGACCTGGGCTCGCTGCTCGGCGGCCTGCTGGGCGGCCAGGGCGGCGCGCCGGCCAACAGCCAGGCGCTGGGCGCAGCCGCCGGCGGCATCGGCGCGCTGCAGCAGATCCTGGCGCAGGCCGGGCTGGGCGAACAGGTCAATTCATGGATCGGCAGCGGTGCCAACCAGCCGGTCACGCCGTCGGCGCTGAGCGACGCGCTGAACGACACCGGCGCCCTCCAGTCGCTGGCGCAGAGCACCGGCATGTCGCAGGACGACGTGGCGGCGCAGTTGAGCGAAGGCCTGCCGGAACTGATCGACCGGCTCACGCCGCATGGCCACCTGCCGGCGCAGGAATAAGCGCCGCACCTGACCCTGACAAGCAAAAAGCCCGCATCAGCGGGCTTTTTACCTGGTATGCCGTGGAACGGCAGCTGGCGCGGTCAGGCGAACGAATAGAACACGCGGAACTGCACCTTGCGCTCGCCCCAGAACTCGGCGGCGTCGCGGAACACGTCGAGCAGCACCTCGCGCGCTTCCTTGTCGAACTTCTGCGCGATCGGCAGGCCCTCCAGCACGATCACGAAACCCGGCTGCGGGCCGGCCTTGTAGATCATGTCGGTGAGGCAGTCGGCCAGTGCATCGAAATTCTTGCCGAAATGCTTGGGGAAGGTGAACGAGGTGGCGATGGTTTCCAGGATCTCCGCCTTGCTCGCGCAATGCGCACAATTGGCATACAGGAAATGCTGGCCGAGATCGGCCGCGGCCTGGGCCAGTTCCGGCACGCGGAAGGCGCGGATCGACTGGACGATGTTCGGACGCACCGTCTTGAACAGGTTCATGGCCCCCTCGCTGGTGCCGTCGTTCCAACCGGGACCGGCGGGCATGGCCACGGGCGCGGTCGCGGGCGGGAGTTTTTGCATGAGCTCCTGGCTCGGCATCATCAGCACGTTGTCGTATAGGTTCTGGGCCTGCTGCTGAGCCCGCTGCCAGCCATCTCCGGCGCCGCGCTCTTCGCGGGCGGCAAGGGCGTCGCCCAGTCCGAAAATGTCAGTCATCATTTGAGTATCCGTTTGAAGCTGTTGTAGTGGTCTTCCGTGTAGTAACAATCGTTGGCAGCGCGCTGTTCCCCGCCGCAGACGATCCGCTTGGCTCCCCGGTTCCGGCTCCTGGCGCTCTTGACCGTGTATTCGCGGTAATAACCGCGTTCTCTTAGCGGCAGGATGCGTTCGTAGTTGCCGAATCGCGAGCCGTCCTTGTCATACGGGAACGGGCCGCCGGCTTCGATGCGCTCCATGGTCTGCCGCGCTTCGTTGGGCAACTGCTGCACTGCAATGGTTCCCAGCCCTTCGGTCTGCGCCTGGCGTGCCAGCGTCGGCTGCGCCAGGGCCAGCACCAGCGCCGCGCCGGTCAGGGACCGGGCCAGCATGCGCGTTGCGTGCCGCATCGGAGAAACTTGGAAACCCACGTTGCTTGTCTTGGTTGAACCGGAAATCGAGCCTGCCGCTGGTTGGGTAGACGATCTGTCCGGGCCACCCTGGCCTGCCCCTCTGCGCTGCCTGAAGCGTCGCGCGAGGAATGCCGGCCGCACCGGGGCGCTCATGGCGAGCGCCTGTATCAAAGGCGTAAGGTTACGCGCATGCACGCAATTAATCAATCCCGCCCCTGTTGCAGCGCAATTTCTTCAATTGTTTCAATATGTTAAGCGTATGTGTGCGCATACTAACCATCGTCACGGGGCGATAAAAAAAGCCGGGCGAGCCCGGCTTTTCGTCACCTTGGCCCGTTCCCGGCATAGGCAATCGGCTTAGCGCTTGGCGGCGGCGTCGACCACCACCAGCGACGTCATGTTGACGATGCGGCGCACCGTCGCCGACGGCGTCAGGATGTGCACCGGCGCCTTCACGCCCAGCAGGATGGGCCCGATCGCGACGTTGTTACCCGCGGCAACCTTGAGCAGGTTGTACGAGATATTGGCCGCGTCGATATTCGGGCACACCAGCAGGTTGGCTTCGCCCTTGAGCGTGCCGTCCGGCACCAGCTGGTCGCGCAGCTTCTGGTCGAGCGCGCAGTCGCCGTGCATTTCGCCGTCGATCTCCAGCTCCGGCGCCTGCTCGCGCAGGATCGCCAGGGTTTCGCGCATCTTGCGCGCCGACGGCGCCTCGGACGAGCCGAAGTTCGAATGCGACAGCAGGCCGACCTTGGGTTCGATGCCGAAGCGCTTCAGCTCTTCGGCGGCCATCAGCGTGATCGCGGCCAGTTCCTCGGCGCTCGGATCGACGTTGACGTGGGTGTCCACCAGGAAGATCTGGCGGCCCGGCAGCACCAGGCCGTTCATCGCCGCATAGACCTTGTTGGTGCCGCCCAGCACCTGGTCGATATAGCGCAGGTGCGCCGCGGTGTTGCTGACGGTGCCGCAGATCATGCCGTCGGCCTCGCCCTTGTGCACCAGCATCGCGCCGATCAGCGTGGTGCGGCGGCGCATTTCGAGCTTGGCGTACTGCGGCGTGATGCCCTGGCGGGCCATCATGCGGTAGTAGGCATCGGAGTAATCGCGGAAGCGCTCGTCGTGTTCCGGGTTGACCACGGTGAAGTCCACGCCGGCGCGCAGGCGCAGGCCGAAGCGCTCGATGCGGTGCTGCAGCACGGCAGGGCGGCCGATCAGGATCGGGTTGGCCAGCTTTTCGTCGACGATCACCTGCACCGCGCGCAGCACGCGCTCTTCCTCGCCCTCGGCGAAGACGATGCGCTTCTTGTCCATCTCGACCTTGCGCGCGGCGGCGTAGATCGGCTTCATCACCGTGCCGGAGTGGTACACGAACTGCTGCAGCTGCAGGCGGTACGCGTCCATGTCCTCGATCGGGCGCGCGGCCACGCCGGACTTCATCGCGGCTTCGGCCACGGCCGGGGCCACCTTGACGATCAGGCGCGGGTCGAACGGCTTCGGAATCAGGTATTCGGGCCCGAACGACAGGTCCTGGATGCCGTAGGCGGTGGCAACGATGTCGCTCTGCTCCTGGCGCGCCAGTTCGGCCAGCGCATTGGCCGCGGCGATTTCCATCTCGCGCGTGATGGTGGTGGCGCCGCAGTCCAGCGCGCCGCGGAAGATGAACGGGAAGCACAGGACGTTGTTGACCTGGTTCGGATAGTCGGTACGGCCGGTGGCCATCACCGCGTCCGGACGCACTTCCTTGACCAGCTCCGGCGAGATTTCCGGATTCGGGTTGGCCAGCGCCAGCACCAGCGGCTTGTCGGCCATGCGCTGAACCATGTCCTGCTTGAGCACGCCCGCCGCGGACAGGCCCAGGAAGATGTCGGCGCCGTCGATCACTTCGCCCAGCTTGCGCTTGTCGGTCTTTTGCGAGAAGCGCGCCTTTTCCGGGTCCATCAGCTCGGTGCGGCCCTCATAGACCACGCCGGCGAGGTCGGTCACCCAGATGTTCTCGATCGGCAGGCCGATGTCGACCAGCAGGTCCAGGCAGGCGAGCGCGGCCGCGCCGGCGCCGGAGGCCACCAGCTTGACCTTGGCGATATCCTTGCCGACCACTTTCAGGCCGTTGATGATGGCCGCGGCCACCACGATGGCGGTGCCGTGCTGGTCGTCATGGAAGACCGGGATCTTCATCTTCTCGCGCAGCTTGCGCTCGACGTAGAAGCACTCCGGTGCCTTGATGTCTTCCAGGTTGATGCCGCCGAAGGTGGGCTCGAGCGCGGCGATGATCTGGACCAGCTTTTCCGGGTCCTTCTCGTCGATCTCGATGTCGAACACGTCGATACCGGCAAACTTCTTGAACAGCCCGCCCTTGCCTTCCATCACCGGCTTGGACGCCGCGGCGCCAATGTCGCCCAGGCCCAGCACGGCGGTGCCGTTGGTAATCACCGCGACCAGGTTGCCGCGCGCGGTATAGCGGAACGAGTTGGCCGGATCGGAAACGATTTCTTCACAAGCTGCGGCGACGCCGGGCGAATACGCCAGGGCCAGATCGCGCTGGTTCGACAGCGGCTTGGTCGGCGTGACCGAGATCTTGCCGGGAGTGGGAAACTCGTGATACTCGAGCGCCGCTTTGCGCAGCGCCTCGCGCTGCTGCTGTTTCAGATCGTCTTGGGACGGGGACTGTGGGCTGGTCATCGGCGCATCTTCCAATCGGTGGAGCCGTCATTGACAAGGCGGGGACGATCGGCGGACCGGCTCCACGCGTCCGCCCTTCTCTTCCTTTGGAACCCAGCATTTTATATAGTGAAAAACTATTTCACAATAAGCGTTTTGCTTGGGGCACCTTTGCGATTCGGTACAATATGCCCCATCCTCCCGGGCAACACCAGCAAGCGTAGCGCCCAGCCGGCAAAGCGGCGCAGCGCAGGGCGGTCATGGCTGTGATGCGCGGCAGTATCTTGCTGAAACGCGCGACGCGCCCCATGCTGATGCCGCGCGCCGCTGCCGGATTTGCCGGCAAACCCTGCTGATCTCCTGCCCAACCCCGCCGTCACTCCACCGCCCATCCCGGCACGTCGTCGATCCATGCCCAACGCCCAGCCCGCCCAGCTTTCCGAATTCGACCTGATCCGCCGCTATTTCACGCGGCCGGTGCGCAAGGCTGCGCTCGGCGTGGGCGACGACTGCGCACTGATCGAGGGCCGTCCCGGCCATCATCTCGCCATCAGCACCGACATGCTGGTCAGCGGGCGCCATTTCTTTCCCGACGTGGCGCCGCGCGCGCTCGGCCACAAGGCGTTGGCGGTAAACCTGTCGGACCTGGCCGCCATGGGCGCCGAGCCGCGCGCCTTCACGCTGGCCCTGGCCTTGCCGGAGGCCGAGCCCGAATGGCTGGCCGACCTGGCCGGCGGCATGCTGGCGCTGGCCGACGAACACGGCTGCGAACTGGTGGGCGGCGACACCACGCGTGGCCCGCTGACGCTGTCGCTGACGGTATTCGGCGACGTGCCGCTGCGCGCGGCGCTACGCCGCGACGCCGCGCGCCCCGGCGACGATATCTGGATCTCCGGCACCCTGGGCGACGCGCGGCTGGCGCTGGGCGACTGCCGCGGCGAATGGCTGCTGCCCGAACCCGAATTCACCCAGGTCCGGCCGCGCATGGACGCGCCGACGCCGCGGGTGGCGCTGGGCATGGCCTTGCGCGGCGTGGCGCATGCCGCACTGGATATCTCCGATGGCCTGGTGGGCGACCTCGGTCATATCCTGACGCGTTCGCAGGTGGGCGCGCTGGTCGATGTCGATGCCCTGCCCCGCTCGGCAGTGCTGGCCGGCCAGCCCGATGCCATCCAGCGCGAGTGCGTGCTGGCCGGCGGCG
This sequence comes from Cupriavidus sp. WGlv3, assembly GCF_023952475.1. Lineage (GTDB taxonomy): Bacteria > Pseudomonadota > Gammaproteobacteria > Burkholderiales > Burkholderiaceae > Cupriavidus > Cupriavidus phytorum. The sequence continues at coordinate 135,456 of NZ_JALHRX010000014.1, read as the reverse complement.
ACGACTATGAACTGTGCTTCACCGCGCCGGCCGGCCACCGCGCCGCCATTGCGGCCATCAGTGAGCGGCTGGCGCTGCCGCTGACGCGCGTCGGCGCGATCACGCCCGAGCCCGGCCTGCGGCTGGTCGACCGCGCCGGCAACCCGACCCGCTACGAGGGCGCCAGCTTCGACCATTTCGCAGCCCCCTGACACCCGGTCACGGGCATGTCATGATGCCGGCATCGGCGCCTGCGCGGGCACGGGAGTCCCGCACGCATCGCAGCGCAAGCCGGCCATAACCATAAGCCGTATCCGCATCACACGAGCCAACTTTGATGTCCACCTTCCCTCCCGGGGCCGCGCCGCGCGACCCCGCCCTGACCCTGGAAGCCGGCCAGACCGTCAAGGTCACGCGCCCGAGCGCACGCTTCATGCTGGCGCATCCGGCGCACCTGATCGCCTTCGGCTTCGGCTCGGGCCTGTCGCCGGTCGGCCCGGGCACCGTCGGCACGCTCTACGCCTGGCTTTCGTTCGTGGTGATTTCGCTGTGGATCGAGCCCGCCACCTGGCTGTGGATCATCAGCGGCGGCTTCGTCGTGGGCCTGTGGGCGTGCGCCCGCACCGCGCGCGACATGGGCGTGCACGACCACGGCAGCATGGTCTGGGACGAGATCGTGGCGTTCTGGCTGGTGCTGGCCTTTGTCATGCCAACCGGTTTCTGGGGTCAGTTCGCCGCGTTCCTGTGGTTCCGGCTATTCGATATCGCCAAGCCGGCCCCGATCGGCCACTATGACCGCAGCTTGAAAGGCCCGGGCCTGCGCGGCGGCTTCGGCGTGATGTTCGACGACATCTTCGCGGCGTTCTACACGCTGCTGGTGTTTGCCCTGTGGCGCTCGTTCTGAGCGGCCAACGCCAAACTGATTCCCCAACACAACCCCTGCACCCATCATGTCCGTCAGCCGCCTGCTCGACCAGCTCGCCATCCAGGCCGGCGTCGCCCTAGCCGACAAATCCCTGATGCTGGCCACCGCCGAATCCTGCACCGGCGGCCTGGTCGCCGCCGCCATTACCGACGTGTCGGGCTCGTCGGGCTGGTTCGAGCGCGGCTTTGTCACGTACTCCAACGAGGCCAAGTCGACCATGCTGGGCGTGCCCGCCAAGCTGATCCGCGATCACGGCGCGGTCAGCGAAGAGGTTGCGCGCGCGATGGCGGAAGGGGCGCTGCTGAACAGTCGCGCGCAGGTTTCCCTGTCGATCACCGGAGTCGCCGGCCCCAACGGCGGCACCCCGGAAAAGCCCGTCGGCATGGTGTGCTTTGGCTGGAGCAACCGCATCACCACCATCGTTGAAACCCAGCGCTTTCCCGGCGACCGCGCGCAAATCCGGCGCCAGGCGGCCGAGCACGCGATGCGGGGCCTGGTGGAGTTGCTGCGCAACGAGGCCTGAAACATGCGCCGCCGCAAGCAGGCCGATCCAACGAAAAACCGCGCCTGAAGGCGCGGTTTTTTTATCTTCCGCGTGCAGCGGTCAGCCGTGGCGGTAGCGGTTGATGGTCTCGCGCGTCTGCAGCGCGACGTTGCGCGCAGCCGTGGCGAAATCTTTCTCGCGGCTGGCGTACAGGATGGCGCGCGACGAATTGATCATCATGCCGGTGCCGTCGGCGGTGCGCCCGGCCTTCACCGTGGCCTCGATGTCGCCGCCCTGGGCGCCGATGCCGGGAATCAGCAGCGGCATGTCGCCGACGATCTGGCGCACCCGCGCAATCTCGTTGGGGAAGGTCGCGCCGACCACCAGGCCCATCTGGCCGGTGGTGTTCCAGCGCTCGCGCGCGGCCTCGGCCACCAGCTGGTACAGCGGCTTGCCATCAACCTGCAGGAACTGGACGTCCGAACCGCCCGGGTTGGAGGTCCGGCACAGCACGATCACGCCGCGGCCCGGGTAGGCGAGATAGGGCTGCATCGAGTCGAAGCCCATGTACGGGCTGACCGTGACCGCATCGGCCTTGTAGCGCTCGAAGGCTTCCAGCGCATAGTGCTCGGCGGTCGAGCCGATGTCGCCGCGCTTGGCGTCGAGGATCACCGGGATGCCGGGATGGGCATCATGGATATAGTGGATCAGCTGCTCGAGCTGGTCTTCGGCGCGCTGCGAATGGAAGTAGGCGATCTGCGGCTTGAAGGCGCAGACCAGGTCGGCGGTGGCGTCGACGATCTCGCGGCAGAACGAGAAGATGGCGCCGCCGGCGCCGGTCAGGGACAGGGGAAGCTTGTGCGGATCAGGATCGAGCCCGACGCACAGGAGGGAATCGTTGCGCTGCCAGGCGGCAGCAAGCTGCTCGGTGAAAGTCATGGGTACTCGGAATGTCCTGGTGGCGCCGGCGTCTCATCGTGCGGCCGATCCTGGTCGATCTGGCCGATCAGGCCGATGGACTCGGCCGGCGCGGTTGGCCGCAGCGGCGTGAAAACCTTTCATCCCTGCAGCATATGTCGCTTTCGGCAATTTTACCCGCTGCGTGCTATCGTTTTGCGCTTCGTCTCAAAACAATGCGCGGCATCCCGCACAGCCGCGTCCCGTCATGTCTCTTGATCGCCGTGGTCTCTTCCTGCTTGTGGTGCTGACGCTCGCCTGGGGCATCAACTGGCCCATCATGAAGGTGGGCGTGGCGCATTTTCCGGCGATGGGCTTCCGCCTGCTGTGCATGGCCGGCGGGCTGGTGGCGCTGGGGCTGGCCTTGCGGCTGCGCGGCGATTCGCTGGCGGTGCCGCGGCGCGAATGGGGCACGGTATTGCGGCTGGCGCTGCCCAACATGGTGATCTGGCACCTGTTCGCGATCTGCGCGGTCAAGATGCTGTCGTCGGGCCGCGCCGCCATCCTCGGCTACACCATGCCGATCTGGGCGGTGGTCTGGGGCCTGGTGTTTTTCCGCGAGCGCATCGGCACGTGGGCCTGGCTGGGTATCGGCTGCGCGCTCGCGGGTACGGTGCTGCTGCTGTCGGGCGAGCTCGCCGCGCTGACCGGCAGCCCGGCCGGCACGCTGCTGATGCTGCTGGCCGCGGCCGGCTGGGGCTTCGGCACCCAGCTGATGAAGCGCACCCAGACCGACGTGCCGATCGGCGCCATGACCTTCTGGATGCTGGCCGCGACCCTGCCCTTCCTGGCGCTGGGATCGTTGCTGCTGGAAGACGGCTGGCGCATGCCCACCGCCATCGAATGGGCCGCGATCGCCTACAACGCGGTGGTGGTCTTCGCCTTCTGCCACCTGGTGTGGTTCGGGCTGGCGCGCAGCCTGCCGCCGGTGGTGTCGAGCCTGTCGATCATGTTCATCCCGGTGGTCGGGGTGTTTTCCGGGATGTGGCTGCTGGGCGAGCAGCCGCACTGGCAGGACTACGCCGCGATCGTGCTGATGTTCCTGGCGCTGTCCTCGGTGATGCTGGCGCCGCTGCTGTGGCGCCGGCTGCGCGGCGTGGCCGGCTGACGCCCGCGGTGCATGCCGGGTCGCGAGCCGGCAACGGCGCGCGCCCGTCGCGGAGATTTCACTTAACAAGCCACCCTCCGTTGGGCTACACTCGCGGCCATCACAATCCCGGAGAAATTACGTGGGCAGTAGCATCGGGTGTTCGAGTTGGCGCGGCAACGCTGCGACCTCTGCGAATGCCATGTCACTGCGGGCTGCGTAACGACGACCCGCCCGGAGCACCCGGCTCCGCGCTTCGTCGGCCTTGCCCGCAGTCAGAACTGCGGGCGAGTGTCTTTCCGTGCCACCGGCGGCGCCTCCATGCGCGCCCACCGTGGCGGATCTTCCCTCTCCCGGCTAGCCAGCCAACCCAGGCAAACGCCATCGCCTTGTCCGCCTGCCGCGCGCAGCCGCGGGACAGCGCGATCACGCTTGCCCGTGGCCCGGCCATTTTCGGCTCGTTTTGCGGCATGCCGCGGGGCCAAGACGGGGCATGACGCAATACCTGGGAATGCGGCCAGCCGCCTGCGCTTGTCTTCGCGCTTGTCTTTGTTTTTCGTCGCAATCAGCAATAAGGAATCCCGGGGATGATCAACCTGTTCGTCCTGCAAAAAGGCCGGCTTGCCCAGGAGCAGGTCGACGAGCGCAATGAGCTGCTGCAGCACAAGCCGATCTGGATCGATGTCGTCAATCCCGACGACGAGGAACTGAACTGGATCAAGGAAGCCTATGGCGTCGCCCTTCCTGAACTGGAAGACCTGGGCGACCTGGAAGCGTCCGCGCGTTATTTCGAGGGCGAGGACGAGAATATCCATATCCGCACCGACTTCCTGCTCGACGAGGAAGAGGTGTCGCGCAACGTGCGCGTCGCCTTCGTGCTGACCAAGGACGTGCTGTTCTCCATCCACGACGAAGACCTGCCGGTGTTCCGCCTGGTGCGGCTGCGCGCGCGCATGCGCCCGGGCTCGGTGCGCAACGCCAAGGACGTGCTGATGGACCTGTACGCGACCGACGCGGAATACTCGGCCGACTCGATCGAGGAAATCTACGAGCGACTGGAAGAAGCCAGCCGCCGCGTGCTGGCCGAGAACGTGACCGATGCCGCCGCGGCCGACGTGCTGGAAACCATCGCGCGCGAGGAAGACCTGAACGGCCGCATCCGCCGCAACGTGATGGACACGCGCCGCGCGGTGTCCTTCCTGATGCGCAGCCAGCTGCTGTCGGCCGAGCAGCAGGACGAGGCGCGCCAGATCCTGCGCGACATCGATTCAATCGAGAACCACACCGCGTTCCTGTTCGACAAGATCAACTTCCTGATGGACGCCACCGTCGGTTTCATCAACATCAACCAGAACAAGATCATCAAGCTGTTCTCGGTGGTGTCGGTGGCGCTGATGCCGCCCACGCTGATTGCCAGCATCTACGGCATGAACTTCAAGTTCATGCCGGAACTGGACTGGGGCGCCGGCTATCCGTGGGCAATTGCGCTGATGGCGGTGTCGGCGGCGATCCCGCTGGTGTATTTCCGCCGCAAGGGGTGGCTGAGCTGAGGCCGGCGGCTTCAGTCGGGCAGCGTCGCTGCCCCCATCCGCCGCGCGATGATCCCCGCCTTGACGCGGAAGTTCACGCGCACGTTGGCGCAATACTCTTTCTTGTCGAAGCACTTGGGCGCGGGCAACGCCGCCGCCATGCGCGCTGACTGGCCCACGCTGAGCTTGTCGGCACCGGTGCGGAAGTAGTGCTGCGCCGCGGCCTGCGCGCCGAACACGCCCTCGCCCCACTCCACCGAATTCAGATAGATCTCGTAGATGCGCTGCTTGTCGAGCCAGAATTCGAGCATCCACGTGATCGCAAGCTCCTGGCCCTTGCGCAAGTAATGCTGCTCCGACGACAGGAACAGGTTCTTGGCCAGCTGCTGCGTGATGGTGGAGCCGCCGCGCACGATGCGCCCGCGCTTCTTGTTGCGCTCCCAGGCATCGAGCATGGCATCGAGTTCATAGCCGGGGTGGTTGACGAAGTCGGCGTCCTCGCTGGCGATCACCGCGCGCTTGAGGTTGCGCGAGATGCGATCGTACGGCACCCACTGCCGGTTCAGGCCGCAATTCCACACGTTGATGCCGCACAGGCGCCAGCGCTCGGCGCGCATGAAGGTGGTGGTGGTGGGATTGAGGTACTGCCAGCTGGCGATCTGCACGAAGAAGTACAGCTGCATCGCCACCACGCCGGCGACCACGCAACCCAGCAGGTAGCCGAGCCAGCGCACCGGATTGAAGACGGCGCGCGCCGGCGCCGCGTGGGTGCGGGTGGCACTGGCCATGCGGTTGCGGTTGGCCACGGCCGGCGGCGTCCCGGTCAGCCCTTGCGTTCGGCCTGCAGCGCGGCGCGCAGCTCGGCCAGCACGGGCGCGGTGCGGGGCCGCACGCCACGCCAGATATAGAAGGCCTCGGCGGCCTGCTCGACCAGCATGCCGAGGCCGTCGCTGACGCGCGCGCCGCAGCGCGCGGCGAACTGCAGGAACACGGTGGGCTCGGCGCCGTACATCATGTCGTAGACCAGCACGCCTTCACCCAGCAGGAACTCCGGCACCGGCGGCACCTCGCCCTGCAGGCTGCTGGACGAGGCATTGATCACCACGTCGACGGCTTCGTCCTCGGACAAGCCCTCGAGCGCATCGAGGCCGCCGCCCCACAGCTCGACGCCGTACTGGTCGGCCGCCTCGACAAACTCCTCGAGCATGTCGCTGGCGCGCGACGCGGTGCGGTTGGCCACCACGATGCGCGAGGGCCGGCATTCGATCAGCGGCAGCATCGCGCCCATCGCCGCGCCACCGGCGCCCAGCAGCAGCACGCGCTTGCCCTCGATCAGCGTGTCGAGGTGGTCCTGGATATCGCGCACCAGGCCGATGCCGTCGGTGTTGTCGCCATGGATCAAACCCTCTTCGATCCACAGCGTGTTGACCGCGCCGGCGGCCTCTGCGCGCTCGGTCAGGCGGTCGGCCAGGTCATAGGCTTCCAGCTTGAACGGCACGGTCACGTTGCAGCCGTAGCCGCCGTCGGCGAAGAAACGGCGCACGGTGTCGGCAAACCCGTCCAGCGGCGCCTCCAGGCGGTCATATTGCACGGCCTCGCCAGTCTGGCGCGCGAAGGCGGCGTGGATCGCCGGCGAGCGGCTGTGCGCGACCGGGTTGCCGATCACCACATAGCGGTCGGCGCTGGCTTGGGAAGAGTCAGTGGATGTCATCAGCGTGCCTGCAGCCGGGTTTCCAGCCCGCTGCGCGAAAACTTGAAAGTGGATATGACTTCGAGGATGTCCTGGCGCGCCGACATCTCCGCGGTAAAGGCGCCGAACGGCGCGGCCGCGCGCACGATCGCCACCGCCTGGCGGTCCAGCGCGGGATCGCCCGAGCTCTTGACCACGTCGATGGCGTCGACGTTGTAGCCATCGCGGTTGTAGCCGAGCTTGCCCTGCCGGTTGACGTTGATCACCAGGATCAGCTGGCCGTAGAGCGGCTTGCCGTTGCGCTGCGGGAAATCCGTGGTGCCGCGCGCCTCGATCTTGCGGCGCAGCCGGTCGTAATACTGCGCGTAGTCGACCGCCTGCGCGCTGGTGGCGGTCAGCTGGAAACGCTTGGGCCGCTTGGCGTAGTGCTCCAGGTTGCGGCCGATCTCGGCTTCCAGCCTGGCCATCTCGTCGGCCGAGGTGCGCTCGTCCTGGCCGCGCTGCGGCGTCTCCTGGCGCTTCTCGCCGGGCTTGAGCGGCTGGTTGCGCACCGCCGGCGCGGCCTCGCGCGCCTGGGTCAGCAGGCGCTGCTGCTCCAGCTCCAGCTGCTCGACCCGGCGCTGCACCTGGCGCACCAGGTCGCCCTCCTGCGTCAGGGTCTGCGCCGGCAGCGGCGTGGTGGCGCGCTGCAGGTCATGGTCGCCGCCGCCGTCGAGGTTGGCCTGCGCCAGGGCGGTCGGGTTGCGCGGCTTCTGCGCCGACTTGGCATTGACCAGCACCACGTCCAGCGCGGCGTCGCTGCGCTTGATCTCGAACACTTCCGGCGCGGCCACCCGCACCATCAGCAATAGCGCGTGCACGGCCACGGAAATGGCCAGCGCCCGGGCCAGCAGACTGCTGTGGTGCCACCTGGCATGCCACCAGGGGCGGGAAGCGGCAAGAGTGGCGTTCACGATGGATGGATGAGGGCTCGGGAGACAACCGCGGCGGCACCGGCCGGTGCCGGCTGGCAGAGCGGGCCCGGACTAGACCCGACCCGCATTGTAAGGGAGCCCCGCGGATTTCCGAAGGCTTCAGCCGGCCGCCGGGGTGCCGGTGTCGCGCTCGCCCGACGCCTCGCCGGCGGCGTCGCCGCCCGCTTCGGCCGGCTCCTGATCCGGCACGCCCGCGGCATGCTCGGCGGCTTCCTCGGCCGCTGCATCGGCCGCTGCATCGGCTGCGGCTTCGGCGGACATTTCAGCGGCTTCCTCGTCGCTTTCCAGTTCTTCTTCGGGGACTTCGCCTTCACCGGCAAAGATCTCGAGCACCCGGCACGAGACCTCCAGCGTGATCTCGTCGGTCTCGCCGATCTCCAGCAGCACCTGGGTGCCGCGCTGCGCCTGCACCAGCTCGGGCACGCGCGTGACCAGCGGGATCTCGGTGAAGCGCACCGCCCCTTCCTTGAGCACCGAGGCCACCATGCGCTCGCGGTTTTCCTGCTTGAGCCAGCGCAGGCACCAATAGCGCTCCATGGTCGACTGGTGGTCGGCATAGGCGGCGTAGGTGCCTTCGAAGTCGGCCACCGCGGCCAGCAGGTCGGCGTCCTTGGGCTTGAACGGCGCCACCAGCTTGGCGGTCACGCCGTGCTGAGCCACCGCCAGGATCTGCCACTGGTTGACCAGGTCGACATAGCGGCGCAGCGGCGAGGTGCTCCACGCGTACTGCGCCACACCCAGGCCTTCGTGCGGCGCCGGGTAGGTCTGCATGCGCGTGCGGTGCATGCCCCAGGCCTTCTGCGTGCGGTAGATGCCGGGCACGCCATGGTCCGCCAGCAGCTTGCCCCAGGTGCTGTTGGCCAGGATCATCATCTCGGCCACGATCTTGTCCAGCGGCGAGCCGCGCTTGCGCTGCTCGATGCGCACGCGCTGGCTGCCGTCGGCCTGGTCGTCCAGGTAGAAGTTGAAGTCGGCGCGGTTGTGCGTCTCCGGGCGCAGGCCGCTGGCCAGGCGCGCCTTCTGGCGCTCGTCGTACAGGTAGCCGGCAAAGTGCCACAGCCGGGTCAGCTCCTCGCGGAATGCGTAGTCGCCGGTGCCCTGGGCGAGCGAGGCCTCGGTGATGACATCGTCGAGCAGGTTGTGGCGCAGGTTGGCGGCGATCGGCACCATCTCGGCGCGGGTCTCGCTGCCGGTGATCAGCCACACCGACGGGTCCACCGTCACGTATAGCGACAGCGCCGGGCAAACCCGGCCTTCCTGCAGCGTGTAGCGCTCTACCACCGGGTCGGGCAGCATGGTGATCTTGTCGCCCGGGAAGTACACGGTGGACAGGCGCTGGCGCGCGATCACGTCGAGCGGCTCGCCACGGCGGATGCCCAGCGCGGGAGCGGCGATATGGATGCCGACGCGCAGCTTGCCGTCGGGCAGTTGCGTCACCGACAGCGCATCGTCGATCTCGGTGGTGGTGACGTCGTCGATCGAGAACGCCTCGACCTCGGCCAGCGGCAGGTCAGCCGGCGGCTCGGGCACGTCGGCATCGGCAAAGCCGGTGCCCTTGGGGAAGCACTCGGCCAGGAACTTGGCCTCGTGCAGCGCGCGCGCGCTGGCCACCCCGCCGGCTGCCACCATCAGCCGCATCGGCGACATGCCGAGCGCGGTGCAAGCCGCGTCCATGGCCTTGTATTCCAGGCTGTTCTTGTCCGGCTTGAACAGCAGTTGCAGCACCTTGTTGCGGAACGATTCCGGCAGCGTCAGCGCCTTCAGCTGGTCTTCATATTCGGCCTGCACCAGCGCCTGCTGGCGCTTGCGCTCGAGCGCGGCCAGCGCGGCCTTGAGCTGGTCCTCGGGCGCACGCTGGTAGCGACCGCGGCCCTTGCGGCGGAAGTACACCGGGTTGCCGTGCAGCGCCATCGCCAGCGCCGCCTGCTGCACCGCGCCGGGCTCCGCCCCGTAGTATTCGGCGGCCAACTCGGCAAAGCCGAACTCGGCCTCGGGCGCGCATTCCCACAGGAAGTCCAGGTCGATCTCGGCCACCATGTCGCCGGTCTGGCGCACCAGCTCGGGCGCCGACGGCTGCGCGAACTGCAGCAGCACGTCGCGCGACTTGACCTTGGTGCGCTTGCCGGCCGGCAACTCCACCTGGTAAGCCTCGCCCTGCTGGTTCAGCACGGTGCCGGCGCGGATCTCGCCGCCTTCTTCGAACAGCAACTGCATCGATCGGTACTTTCAACTATGCGCGGAACCGCGCCGGGCGGCCCTGTGGCCGGCGCTGGAGCGGATCCTGTGGGAGAAATGGTGCCACCGCGCGCACCCGGACATCAACGCGTGCGAACGGGAACGGGGGCGGGGCGGATGTGCCTGCCGGCGGCCTGCCGGTGACTGGCAAAGACCCGGCCTGAGACCTGGCATGATACCGCACCCCGGTCCGGCCGCCCGCCCGCCCGGGGGCTCAGAGCGACATGCCGCCGCTGGCCTCGATCGCCACGCCATTGACGTAGCTGGCGTCGTCGCTGGCCAGGAAGGCGTAGATGCTGGCGATCTCGGCCGGCTCGGCCAGCCGGCGCAGCCAGCACGACGACTTCATGCCGTCCAGCACCTTGTCCGGCACGGTCTGCAGGATCTCGGTGTTGACGAAGCCCGGGCACACTGCGTTCACGCGCACGCCCTTGGGGCCCAGCTCGCGCGCCCAGGTCTTGGTGAAGCCGATCACGCCGAACTTGCTGGCGGCGTAGTTGGTCTGGCCGAAATTGCCGTACAGGCCGACCACGCTCGAGGCGTTAAGGATTACGCCCTTGCCCTGCTCGGTCATCAGTCCGGCCACGGCCTGCGCGCAGTTGAATACGCCCTTCAGGTTGACGTCGATGACGGCATCGAACTGGGCCTCGGTCATCTTGGCCAGGCGCGCGTCCTTGGTGATGCCGGCGTTGTTGACCAGGATGTCGACACGCTCGTGCGCGGCCAGCACCGCGGCCACCATGGCGTCGACCTCGTCGCGGCGCGTCACGTCGACGCGGTAGGCCGATACGGTGGCGCCGGTGGCCGCCAGCCTGGCGGCGGCCTCGCGCACGCGCGCTTCCTGCACGTCGCACAGCACGACGATGGCGCCGTCCTCGGCAAAGCGCTGCGCGGTGGCAAAGCCGATGCCGGTGGCGGCACCGGTGATGATGGCAACCCGACCCTGCAGTTTCATCTCGTGGTCTCTTTCTTGATTTCGGTAGTGTGTGTCGAAACAGGGCTTCGGTCTGTGGTCCGCATATATTTGGGATGCGGTACTGCCTCGGTCCCCGGGGACGGCCGCGACAGCAGGTCTGGCAGGAACACTTCTGTCACGAGCATGACGCCGCCGCCGCGCCGGAACACCGAGCGCCGCGCGGTCAGCATGGGCACTGCCGCCATGTCCGGCAGCACGCGGTGCAGGGCCTGGCGCAGCGGGTGGTGCGGAAGCAGCCGCGCAAACTGGAACGGCTCGCGCCGCACCGCCGGATCGACGAACAGGCGCCCGCCCAGCGGGCGCTCGCCCAGCCCGCGCAGGAACGGCCAGTCACGGCGCGCATGGCGCAGCCGCACCACGGTATGGGCGAACACGGCGGGGATCTCGTCGCAGATCAGCAGCACCTCGCGCGTCAGCGCGGGAGTGCGATCGGCTTGGCCCAGCGCCTGCCATTCGTCGGCGAACGGGCGCTGTGGCGCCTGCAGCAGCCGCGCCACGCGAAAGCGCGCGGAAGCGGCCACCAGCCGCGCCGTCAGCGAGCCGTCATCGCCGGTGACCCAGCGCCGCAGGTTGGGCGGGATCGCGGCGTCGAAGGCCAGGTGCGGGCTCCAGCCGCCACGGCGCACCGACTGCGCGCTCATGCCGCGTCGGCGCCGGCGGGCACCTTGCCGCCGGGACCATAGCCGCAGAAGGCGAGCACATCGTCGACGTAGTCGGCAAATTCGCTGATGCCGTGGTCGCTGCCCTCGATCACGCGGATTCTCGCGCCGGGGCAGGCCTCGACCATTTCGCGGTAATCCAGCACCTCGTCGCCGGTGGCGGCGATCAGGTAATAGCGCTCGGGCCGTGTGATGGTGTCCACGCGCAGGTCCAGCAGTTCCTGCAGGTGGCGCCGTTCGACCGTGACCGAGCCGCCGCCGTGCCACAGCGGCTGTTCGCCCAGGTAACTTTCGAGGTCGGTCCAGGGATGGATGGCGGGATTGAGCAAGACGGTCTTGCAGCCGTGCTGCTCGCCCAGCCAGCGCGCATAGAAGCCGCCCAGCGACGAGCCGACGATGGCGATCTGCTGGTCGCCGCCCGCCTGCGCCGCGCGGATCGCCGCCTCGGCCTGGGCCATCGCCAGCGCCGGCGAGACATTGAGCGTGGGGCAGGCGTAGTAGCGGCCCACGCCCCACTCGCGCATGCGCGCCTGCACCAGCTGGGCCTTGAACGACTGGGGGGAAGAGCGGAATCCGTGCAGATACAGCAGCATGGCGAATCCGGTCAGCCCGCGGCGCCCTGGGCCAACGCGTCCAGCAGCTTCTGGTGCACGCCGCCGAAGCCGCCGTTGCTCATCACCAGCACATGGTCGCCCGGCCGCGCCGCGGCGCGCACCGCCCGCACCAGCGTGCCCAGGTCCTGGAACGCGGTGGCGGTGGCGCCCAGCGGCGCCAGCGCTTCGGCCAGGTCCCAGCCCAGCGCGTCCTTGCCGGCGGGGGCGCCGTAGCCGAATACCAGGTCGGCCTGCTCCAGGCTGGCCGGCAGCTGCGCCTTCATCACGCCCAGCTTCATGGTGTTGGAACGCGGCTCCAGCACCGCCAGGATGCGGGCCTTGCCGACGCGGCGGCGCAGCCCGTCCAGCGTGGTCTGGATCGCGGTGGGATGGTGGGCGAAGTCGTCGTAGACCGTGACGCCACCGGCCACGCCGCGCACTTCCATGCGGCGCTTGACGTTGGCGAAGCGTGACAGCGAGGCGATCGCCTGTTCGGCCGGCACCCCGACATGCCGCGCGGCGGCAATCGCGGCGAGCGCGTTCATGCGGTTGTGGGTGCCCTGCAGGTCCCACACCACGGTGCCGGCAACGGCGTTGCCGAACCAGACATCGAACGCATCCTTGCCCGGCGCCGCCTCGGTGCCGGCAGCGTCGCTCTCGCGCCAGTCGCCGACGCCGAACTGCTCCACCTCACTCCAGCAGCCCCGCTCCAGCACGCGCGCCAGGCTCTCTTCCACGCCGTTGACGACGATCCGGCCCTGGCCCGGCACGGTGCGCACCAGGTGATGGAACTGGGTCTCGATCGCGGCCAGATCCGGGAAGATGTCGGCGTGATCGTATTCCAGGTTGTTCAGGATGGCGGTGCGCGGGCGATAGTGGACGAACTTGCTGCGCTTGTCGAAAAACGCCGTGTCGTACTCGTCGGCCTCGATCACGAAGAAGTCCGACTCAGTCACGCGCGCCGAGATGCCGAAGTTCTGCGGCACCCCGCCCACCAGGAAGCCAGGGTTGTAGCCGGCGTCCTCCAGGACCCAGGCCAGCATCGAGGTGGTGGTGGTCTTGCCATGCGTGCCGGCCACTGCCAGCACCCACTTGCGCGCCAGTACGTGCTCGCCCAGCCATTGCGGACCCGACACATAAGGCAGGTTGCGGTCGAGGATGGCCTCCATCAGCGGATTGCCGCGCGAGACCACATTGCCGATCACGAACAGGTCCGGCTCCAGCGCCAGCTGGGCGGGGTCGAAGCCTTCGATCAGTTCGATTCCCTGGGCTTCGAGCTGGGTGCTCATCGGCGGGTAGACGTTGGCATCGCAGCCGGTGACGCGGTGGCCGGCCTGCTTGGCCAGCACCGCCAAGCCGCCCATGAAGGTGCCGCAGATGCCAAGGATATGAATATGCATGTGTTCCCGGAAAGACTTGAAGCCCGCAGGGCTGGGGATTCGGGCCCGGCGGCGCGGCGGCTGGGTGGAGCCTTGTGGCGCGGCGGCGCCCGGGCAGGAAGCCTCCGATTGTACCCGAGCGCCAGCGCCCTTCCCTGCACTGCGAGCGCGCGCGCAGCGCCGCACCGCGACAGCGGACGCCTCCGGTATCATGGGGCATGAACCGACGTACCGCTCCAGATCCCACCCGCCTGCGCGAGGAAATCGCCCAGGCAGCCGCCCGCATGATTGCCGAGGACGGTGCCGACTACGCCACCGCCAAGCGCAAGGCCGCGCGCCAGGTGCTGGGCGAACAACGCGTGCCGGGTGAATGGCTGCCCGACAATGAACAGGTCGAGGCCGAAGTGCGCGCCTACCAGGCGCTGTTCCACGCCGACAGCCAGCCACGCGTGCTGGCGCTGCTGCGCCGGCTGGCGGTGCTGGCGATGCAAGACCTGGCGCCGTTCCGGCCCTATCTGGTCGGCGCGGTGCTAAACGGCACCGCAACGGAACACTCCGATATCTATCTGCAGTGCTTCTGCGACAGCGCCAAGGACGCCGCACTGCACCTGATCAACGCCGGGGTCGACTTCGAAACCAGCGAGAGCCGCCACTTCGGCGGGCGCGGCGAGGTTGAAACCCTGAGTTTCCTGTGGAAAGGCCAATGGCCCGACCGCCGCGAGGCACGACTGCTGGCCGGCGAGGTCCGCGCGGAACTGGGTGCGCCAGTCGGCATCCATATAGCACTGTATGATGCCGTCGATGAACGCGGCGCAATGCGCACTGACACCTCGGGGCGCGCGGTCCGCGCCGATGTGCAGGCCGTGCAGGCCCTGCTGGATGCCGCTGACGCCGCCGGCAACGCCTGAAGCCCCGTCTTACCTTCTACTGGTCAAGCCACCCCCATGACTGAAACCGTTGCCCCACCCGCTCGCCGTTCGCGTCTCTGGCTGTGGATCGCTGTCGCGGTGATCGCCTGTGCCGCCGGGGCGCTGGCCGGGCATTTCGTGTTCTCGCCAAAGCCCGCCAACGATCAGGCCGTCGAAACCCTGTTCCAGTCGCGCCTGCCGGATCCCGCCGGCACAGAACTGGACCTGGGCAAGCTGCGCGGCAAGACCGTGGTCGTCAACTTCTGGGCGCCGTGGTGCGGGCCTTGTGTGGAGGAAATGCCGGAACTGACCGCGCTGCATGAGGAGTTCAAGCACCGCCAGGTGGAATTTGTCGGCATAGGGATCGATTCAGCAGCGAACATCCAGCAGTTCACCCAGAAAGTGCCGGTTGCGTATCCGCTGGCCGTGGCTGGCTTCGCCGGCACCGAGCTGTCCCGCAATTTCGGCAACAGCGCCGGCGGGCTACCCTATACCGTCGTCATCAATCCGGACGGCTCGGTGAAGTATCGCAAGATGGGCCGGGTCACCGCGGACGAACTGCGTGCCGTGCTGCCTCGCACCTGAATCACTTTTTCACCAACATCGCGGAATTTCGGCGTTCTTACTGTATCTGGCTCAGCTGTGGCGCGTTCTGGTGCGGAAGTGCTCAAAAGGCCGCCAGGAGCGTGTCGAGCGTCGCCCAGCCCTGTATCCCGTGCTAGACAAATCGCTCTAAGCTACGGTAATCTCCGCGCAATTTCGTTGATCTGGTCGAGCCGCCGTGACTGCATCCCGCTCTATCCGCCGCTCACCCCGCTACCGCAAGGTGCTGGTCCTGCATGGGCCGAACCTCAACCTGCTGGGGACACGCGAGCCGGAGACCTACGGGCACACCACGCTGGCCGATATCGACGCAGCCCTGGCCGAACGCGCGGCGAAAGCCGGCATTTCGCTGGATACGTTCCAGTCCAACCACGAGGGGGCGCTGGTGGACCGCATCCATGCCGCCCGCGCGGAAGGGGTCGAGTTCATCATCATCAACCCGGCTGCCTATACGCATACCAGCGTGGCGCTGCGCGATGCGCTGGCAGGGGTGGCGATCCCGTTCGTCGAGGTGCACCTGTCGAACGTGCACCGGCGCGAAAGCTTCCGGCACCACTCGTACTTCTCGGACATGGCGGTCGGGGTGGTCTGCGGGCTTGGCTGGCAGGGGTACCTGCTGGCGCTGGACTATGTACTGGGCCAGGAGCAGCCCCCGCCCGACAGTTCGGGGAGCTGAACCCCCACAAGGATTATTTCGACAACCTGCGCGCGCCGCCCGGCGGCCTGCGCCCGTTGGCGTGCTTCGGCACGGCGGGCGCCGGTTTCCGGTGGCCGGCACAACGATTGTTCCGCCGCGGCTCGTCCCGGGCAGCGGCGGAAAACCCGATTCAGGAGGATAAAAAGATGGACCTGCGCAAGCTGAAGACGCTTATCGACCTGGTGGCCGAATCCGGCATCTCCGAGCTGGAAGTCACCGAAGGCGACGGCAAGGTACGCATCGTCAAGCAACCGCCGCAAGTCATCGCCGCGCCGATGGCCATGCCCCAGATGCAGGCCCTGCCCGCCGCCGTTCCTGCCGCCGCCCCGGCCGGCGCCGCCGCACCGGCGGCCGAGCCGGCGGCACAGCTGCCGGCCGGCCATGTGGTGACCTCGCCGATGGTGGGCACGTTCTACCGTGCCCCGTCGCCGGGCGCCGCGCCCTTCGTCAACGTCGGCGATTCGGTCAAGGAAGGCCAGACCGTCTGCATCATCGAAGCCATGAAGCTGCTCAACGAGATCGAGTGCGACAAGGCCGGCGTCATCAAGGAAATCCTGGTCGAGAACGGCCAGGCCGTGGAATACGGCCAGCCGCTGTTCGTCATCGGCTGATCCTGGCCGGCATGCCGGGCCCGATGCTGCAGCCTTCCGCGCCAGCGGTCCACTGCGGCCCTGTCCACGCGGCATGCCAGGGCGCTTCCCGCGCCACGGACGTTATGGGCTTAGCGGCCCGTTCCGTGCAGTTCCATGCAGTTCCCGCAGTCTCGCCGCCCGGGTGGCCACCGGCCATCGCGGAGCGCGCCCGGCGCGCCATGGCGCCACGCAGCGGGACCGCTACTGTTCTCGCAGAGAGAGACCATGTTTGAAAAAATTCTGATCGCGAACCGCGGCGAAATCGCTCTTCGCATCCAGCGCGCCTGCCGCGAACTGGGCATCAAGACGGTCGTGGTGTACTCCGAGGCCGACAAGGAGGCCAAGTACGTGCGCCTGGCAGACGAAGCCGTCTGCATCGGCCCGGCCCCGTCGCCGCTGTCGTACCTGAACATGCCCGCCATCATCTCGGCCGCCGAGGTGACCGATGCGCAGGCCATCCACCCCGGCTACGGCTTCCTGTCCGAGAACGCGGACTTTGCCGAGCGCGTGGAAAAGTCCGGCTTCGTCTTCATCGGCCCGACCGCCGACAGCATCCGCCTGATGGGCGACAAGGTCTCGGCCAAGCAGGCCATGATCAAGGCCGGCGTGCCGTGCGTGCCCGGCTCGGACGGCGCCCTGCCCGACGATCCCAAGGAAATCCTGGCGACCGCGCGCCGCGTCGGCTACCCGGTGATCATCAAGGCCGCCGGCGGCGGCGGTGGCCGCGGCATGCGCGTGGTGCATACCGAAGCCGCTCTGATCAACGCCGTCAATATGACGCGCGAAGAAGCCGGCCGTGCCTTCGGCAATCCCGAGGTCTACATGGAGAAGTTCCTCGAGAACCCACGCCATGTAGAAATCCAGATCCTGGCCGACCAGCACAAGCAGGCTATCTGGCTGGGCGAGCGCGACTGCTCGATGCAGCGCCGCCACCAGAAGGTGATCGAGGAAGCGCCCGCACCGCATATCCCGCGCCGCCTGATCGAGCGTATCGGCGACCGCTGCGCCGACGCGTGCAAGAAGATGGGCTACCGCGGCGCCGGCACCTTCGAGTTCCTGTACGAGAACAACGAGTTCTACTTCATCGAGATGAACACGCGCGTGCAGGTCGAGCACCCGGTCACCGAGATGATCACCGGCATCGACATCGTGCAGGAGCAGATCCGCATCGCCTTCGGCGAAAAGCTGCGCTTCCGCCAGAAGGACGTGCAGTTCCGCGGCCACGCGATCGAATGCCGCATCAACGCCGAGGACCCGTTCAAGTTCATCCCGTCGCCGGGGCGCATCACCGCCTGGCACATGCCCGGTGGCCCGGGTGTGCGGGTC
Organism: Cupriavidus sp. WGlv3; assembly: GCF_023952475.1. Classification (GTDB taxonomy): domain Bacteria; phylum Pseudomonadota; class Gammaproteobacteria; order Burkholderiales; family Burkholderiaceae; genus Cupriavidus; species Cupriavidus phytorum. The sequence continues at coordinate 117,823 of NZ_JALHRX010000014.1, read as the reverse complement.
GACTCGCACGCGTATGATGGTTACTTCGTCCCGCCCAACTACGATTCGATGATCGGCAAGATCATCACCTACGGCGCCACGCGCGAGCAGGCCATCGCCCGCATGCGCATCGCGCTGTCCGAAATGGTTGTGGACGGCATCCTGACCAACGTGCCGCTGCACCGCGAGCTGATGATGGACGCCAACTTCGTCGAAGGCGGCACCAGCATCCATTATCTCGAGCATCGCCTGGCAGAGCGCGCGAAGGCCTGAGCACCGGTCAAAGCAACCCGCAGCAACAGAAGGAAGCCCGTGGCATTTCAGGAATGTGTGATCGAAGTGGCGCAGGACCAGGCCGAGGCCTGGTCTGACGCCCTGTTCGACCTCGGCGCGCTGTCGGTCTCGGTGGAAGACGCCGATGCCGATACGCCCGATGAGCAGCCGCTGTTCGGCGAGCCCGGGCTGGAACCGAAGCAACTCGCGTGGAACCGCTCGCGCGTGGTCGCGCTGTTCGGCGATGACGCCGACCCGGCCGTAGTGGTGGCAGCCGCCGCCAACCAGCTCGGCATCGACCCGGTGCCGGCGTACCAGCTGCGCTCGGTCGAGGACCAGGACTGGGTGCGGCTGACGCAATCGCAGTTCGAGCCGATCCGCGTGGGCGAGCGCATCTGGGTGGTGCCGTCGTGGCACGACGCACCCGAGCCCGACGCCGTGGTGCTGGAGCTGGACCCGGGCCTGGCCTTCGGCACCGGCAGCCACCCCACCACGCGGCTGTGCATGCAATGGCTGGAGCAGAACCTGACGCCGGGCGAAACCGTGCTCGACTACGGCTGCGGCTCCGGCATCCTGGCGATCGTGGCGCGCAAGCTGGGCGCGGGCGACACGGTCGGCATCGACATCGACCCCAACGCCGTGGAAGCGTCGCGCTACAACGCCGAACGCAACCGGGTCGAAGCGTCGTTCGCGCTGCCGGAATCGGTGTCCGAAGCCAGCTACGACCTGGTGGTCGCCAATATCCTGTCCAACCCGCTCAAGCTGATGGCGGCCATGCTGAGCGCGCGCGTGCGCGCCGGCGGGCGGCTGGTGCTGTCCGGCGTGCTCGAGCGCCAGGCCGAGGAAGTCGCCGCGGCCTACGCACCCTGGCTGCCGCTGACGGTATGGCGCAGCGAGGAAGGCTGGGTCTGCCTGCACGGCACCCGCCCCTGATTCCGCCAGATGGCCGCCGTCAAGCTAGTCACGCGCTGCCCGGCCTGCCGCACCGCCTTCCGGCTGGTCGCCGACCAGCTGCGGCTGCGCCAGGGGCTGGTGCGCTGCGGCCAGTGCGAAACGGTGTTCGACGCGCGCGAGCACCTGATCGAGATTCCGCTGCCGGCGGGTACCACCGCGGGCAGCGCCCCGGCCCAGGCACAGAAGCCGGCAGCATCTGCCGCGCCTGCCTCCGCTGCCGCTGACACCACCGCGCCGCCCGCCTCGTCACCCGCGGCATCCGCGCCGACGCCCGCCCCGACTCCCGCTTTCACGCCGACCATCGACCCCGGCTACGACGTGCCGGCGCTGGATGCGCCGACCATGCTGATGTCGTCGCCCGAGGACATGGCCACGCCGCCGCAGGCCGGCATGGACGACGCCGAGATCGAACGCGCGCTGCGCGAAGCCAATGCAGCCGTCGCCGACCGCGATGCGCGCGACGCGCAGCGCCAGGCGGACGGCCCGGGTGCCGAAGCGACCGAGGTCCCAGCCGCGGCACCAGCACCGGCGGCACAGCCGCCCGTCCCGGCAACCGCGTGGCCGGCGCTCGACCACGGCGCGCTAGATAGCCCGGCCGAGAAACCCGCGGCGCCGGCCCCCGGCGCCATCCCCAGCGCGAGCGAATTCCTGCGCGCGGCATCGGCCGATGAGGCATCCGATGCCGCGCCCTGGCCGGATCACACGCCGCGCCCGGCTGAGCAGGCTGCGCCCGCCACGCCGCCCAACGCCTTGCCCGCCGCCGGCGAGCAGGACGAAGCGCGCTCCGCCGGCCCCGACACCCTTGCCAGCGTCACCGGCGGCGCGGTCGCGCGCGAGCAGGCGACCCGCCGCTGGCTCCGCGCCGAAGCACCGGCCGGCCCGGTGTTCGCCCCGGACTTCCTGCGGCACGCGCGCGAGCGCGAGCGTGAACGCCAGCCGCGCCGGCCGATTGCGGTGCCACGCGCCGCGTGGCGCGCGGCAGTCGTGGTGCTCGCCATCGCCGCGCTGCTGCAGCTTGCCTACCTGGGACGCAGCCAGCTCGCCGGGCACTTTCCGATGCTGCGCCCGGCACTCGAGGCGGCATGCGCGCCGCTGGGCTGCACCGTGCCGCCGTGGCGCGACATCGATGCGCTGCGCATCGAGACCTCGCAGCTGCAGCGCCAGGATGAAGGCGGCGACACCTACCTGCTGGCCGTCACGCTGCGCAACCTGGGCCGCGCCAGCACCGCGCTGCCGGCGATCGAGCTGGTGATGACCGACCTGCAGGACCAGTTGCTGCTGCGCCGGGTGCTGCAGCCCGCGGAATACCTGGAGCCGTCGCAGCAGGCCTTTGCCGCGCAAGGGCTGCGCGCGGGCATGGAGCTGCCGGTTCGGGTACGATTCCGGACGCAGCAGGCGCCAGCCAACTATCGCGTGCTGATTTTTTACCCCTGAATTCCTGGCCCGCCGCCGGACCGAATCCGAGTCTGGTGGCGAGCCTTGCCCCCGCTCCGGACCACAACCGGAAACCCATCAGATATCAAGGAGTAGACATGAGCAACGTCACCCTCGGCGGCAACGCCATCGAAGTCGCAGGCAAGTTCCCGCAAGCCGGCGACAAGGCCCCCGCCTTCTCGCTGGTCGGCAAGGACCTGAAGGACGTCACGCTGGCCGACTTCGCCGGCAAGCGCAAGGTGCTGAACATCGTCCCGAGCCTGGATACGCCGGTGTGCCAGGCTTCCGCGCGCAAGTTCAACGAAGCCGCCAGCGGCCTGGCCAACACCGTGGTGCTGACCATCTCCGCCGACCTGCCGTTCGCCATGGGCCGCTTCTGCAGCGCCGAAGGCCTGGCCAACGTGGTGCCGCTGTCGACCATGCGCGGCGGCGAGTTCAAGGGCAACTACGGCGTCGACATCAAGACCGGCCCGCTCGCCGGCGTGACCGCCCGTGCCGTAGTGGTGCTGGACGAGAACGACACCGTCAAGTACAGCCAGCTGGTGCCCGAGATCAAGACCGAGCCCGACTACGACGCCGCCCTGGCCGCGCTGAAGTAACAGGCGGCGCGCCTGCGATGTCAGCGGCCGCCCGCGACCACGGGGCGGCCGCTTCTGTTTTGTGCGTTACTGCTTGTGCCCGCGAAGGGCGCCGATCCACCCGAACCCAACCCCGACACCTGGAGAGAGCATGGCCAGCCTGATCTGCGGCTCCGTCGCCTACGACACCATCATGACGTTCGACGGACGCTTCCGCGAACACATCCTGCCGGACCAGATCCACATGCTGAACGTCTCGTTCCTGGTGCCCGGCATGCGCCGCGAGTTCGGCGGCTGCGCCGGCAACATCGCCTACACGCTGAAGATGCTGGGCGGCGATCCGGTGGTGATGGCCACCGTCGGCATCGATGCCGAACCCTACCTGGAATACCTGCGCAAGCTGGCGATCCCGACCGGCCACATCCGCGTGCTGCCGGAGACCTTCACCGCGCAGGCCATGATCACCACCGACCTGGACAACAACCAGATCACCGCCTTCCATCCTGGCGCAATGAGCCAGTCGCAGCTGAACCACGTCAAGGACGCGCTAGGCGGCGACAAGGCGCCGAGCCTGGGCATCGTCGCGCCCGACAGCCGCGAAGGGATGCTGCACCACGCGCGCCAGTTCGCCGAGGCCGGTGTCCCGTTCATCTTCGACCTGGGCCAGGCCATGCCGCTGTTCAACGGCGACGACCTGCGGGAGTTCGTTGAACTCGCCAGTTACGTGACAGTCAATGACTACGAGGCGCAGGTCCTGCTGTCGCGCACCGCGTGGACCAGCGCCGAGGTTGCCGCCAAGGTTCGTGCCTTCATCGTCACGCACGGCGAGCGCGGCGCCAGCATCTATGCCGATGGCCGCCAGTACGCTATCCCGGCCGTTGCGGCCGAGCGCATCGTCGACCCGACCGGCTGCGGCGACGCCTTCCGCGGCGGCCTGCTCTTCGGCATCGAAAACGGATTAGACTGGGAAACGACCGGCCGCCTCGCATCGCTGATGGGGTCGATCAAGATCGCGCAGCAGGGTCCGCAGAACCACTGGTTGTCGCGCGAGGAAATCGGCAACCGGTTCCAGTCTGCATTCGGGTATCGCTACGCCTGAGCTGCGGCCGGCGCGTGGCGAGATTTTCGGGAACTGACATGAACAACGAGCTACGCGGCGGCGCGCTTGCCGTCCTGGGGGCCACCCTGGTTGCCACGCTGGCGGCCGGCTGCGCCACGCAATCCAATTCCAACAGCGTCTACGGCACCGGCCAGGCGCAGCGCGAGCAGACCGTGCGCTACGGCGTGGTCGAAGGCATCCGCGAGGTCACGATCCAGGGCAGCCAGAGCGGCGCCGGAACGCTGGCCGGCAGCGCCATCGGCGGCGTCGCGGCCGGCAGCACCATCGGCGGCGGCAACGGCGCGGTGGCGGCCGGCATCCTCGGCGCGATATTGGGCGGCATCGCCGGCAGCGCGGCCGAGAACAAGATCAACCAGCGCCGCGCGCTGGAGATCACCGTGCGCCTGGACAACGGCGAAATGCGCGCGATCACGCAGGAGGCCGACGAAGCCTTCCGCCCTGGCGAACGGGTGCGTCTGCTGTCCTCCGGCGGCGTGACCCGCGTCACGCACTGACGGCCACGCAGGCCCCTTACCAAAGGCGCACCCCGGGCGCCGTACCCGCAAGGGTGCGGCGCTTTTTCTTTGGCCGCTCTGGCGGCCTTGCCATGCGCTGGCGCGGCCTTCGCGTGCCCATGAAAAAACCCGCCGGGCGGTTGCCATCGGCGGGTCGGCAAGACCAGGTGTCTTGCGGACCGGATACGCGGTATCCGGTCATACAGGCACGACTTGCGTGCCGTGGTGGTTCCTTGCGGAACGGGTAGGGTCCACGCCGTGGCGGCGCAGCTTACGGACGGTTGCCCGTCGGGAACGGCCAGGCCGCAGCCGGGTTCAGCGCGGTCTTGGCAGCCGAAGCGGGAGCAACGGCAGGGGCCGCGGCAGGCTTGCCGGCAGCCTTCTTGGCAGCCGGCTTCTTGGCAGCGGCCTTCTTGGCAGCCGGCTTCTTGGCGGCAGCCTTCTTGGCCGGTGCAGCCTTCTTGGCAGCAGCCTTCTTGGCGGGCGCCTTCTTGGCAGCAGCCTTCTTGGCCGGTGCGGCCTTCTTGGCGGCGACCTTCTTCACCGCGGCCTTCTTGGCCGGTGCCTTCTTGGCGGCTGCCTTCTTGGCCGGTGCGGCCTTCTTGGCGGCGACCTTCTTCACCGCGGCCTTCTTCGCCGGTGCCTTCTTGGCGGCTGCCTTCTTGGCCGGTGCGGCCTTCTTGGCAGCGACCTTCTTCACCGCAGCCTTCTTGGCCGGTGCCTTCTTGGCGGCTGCCTTCTTGGCGGCCGGTGCAGCCTTCTTGGCGGCGACCTTCTTCACAGCAGCCTTCTTGGCGGCCGGCTTGGCGGCCTTCTTAGCCGCCGGCTTTTTCTTTGCAGCAGTTGCCATGGATAACTCCTTCACTAGAGAGTGAATATCGAATGACCTAAGTTGGCGACCCGACCGACCCGAGGCGCGCCGCAGCAGCGCGACCCCAGTCGAGCGAGCGATTCATCGGCGTGCGGCCCGACCACTGCTGCACGCTAATGAATTCGGTTGCAGGGGCACCGCCCATGGCGGTGACTTGGCGGCCGGCGCGAGCCCGCAAGCGGGTCTCGGGCACATGCCGCGCCCTGGAATATTCGATCAGCCCGCACCGCCCGTTGAGCCGGCGCGCGGCCAGAAATGAGGAGATATCGGACAGCATGCCTGCGGTGCGGGCTTGGCCTCGCGCACGGCAGGCGGCATTCATTCGGTGGTAGCGGGTCCAACCCGTTAATGGACCAAGGGAGACTGCACGCGTTTTAAGAAGCCGGTCGGGCCTGGTCTGCGTCAAAGTTCTCGTGCTCCTCAGCTACTACCTTCGTCATTGCATCGAAGCGCGCATCGCGCTTTTCGGTTCCATCTTGCTTCCTGCTTCGCTGCAATGAAGTGAGACTCTTGTCAAGGCGAATCATAATTCGTTTGCACGATGATGTTAAGAAAAAAGTGCAAAAAAACTTGCCTGCATGCATCGCTCCAACTAGTTCTCACGCGCGTCGTCACGAAGACGTTGCCGACGACATCGAAACGCGTCGCGCGCATGCCCATGTCGAGACCCACTACGCGCGCTCGCGCACACTGCGCGATGCCCCTTCGCTGACTGCGCGCGCCGCAGCTTTTACACACCGTCGCGCGTAGCGATGACAAGCCGCGCAGCATGCGCGCGACGACCATGAACAGCGCTGCCGCGTGTCCTCGCACTTTCCGAAAAGCCGCATGGACAAAGGCTTTGCGGGCGATGCACCAAGGCGCGAGCGGCGCGCGTCGAGCTGTGCGGCGGCACGCTTCAACACGCGCGCGACGCGAACACCGGCGCGCGCTCTGCATGCTTTACACACTCGACCCGGCACGCACGTGCAGCGCCGCGCTCGATGCTCGGCGACACCGGCGTCGGTCGCTGTGCGACATCATCACCGAGCGTGCGCGAGAGTGATGCGTGCACGCAACGGTTTGCATCGACGCAACGTCGCGAAGGCATCGCAAGGACATCGCGGCGGCATCGAAGCGTTGCGCTCGAGCCAAGCCGCGACGCCAGCGAAGCATCGCGGCAACACTCCGGCAATCGCTCCGGTGAGGTCGCGTCGTGCCGCTCGATCCGGAGCACGCGCGCCGCGCTTTGCGGATGCGTTCGCGCCCTCGCGAAGGACGCGGCAAAGTGCCGCGCGGTGCGTCGTACATCCGCTTAGAGGATTGCTTCAGCGGCCGTGCGCAGGCGCGTTTTGCTGCGCCACAAAAACCCGCCAACGCCCGCTGCGTGCGGCCTGGCGGGAAGCGGGCAAGCGCCGCGGAAGGGCGCGCGCCGGTCCGCGCCGGATTGCGGCCCGGCGGCTGCGCCAGTAGATTGGCGTGGCTACGGACCTCAAAGGAGACATCATGCGCAGCCCTTCCCTCATCGCCCGCACCATGCGCGCCACGGTGCTTGCCGCCACCCTGCTTGGCAGCGCCGCGGCGCTGGCGCAGGCCACGCCCACTGGCACGTGGAAGACCATCGACGACAACACCGGCAAGCCGCGCGGACTGGTGGAGATCACCGAGAAGAACGGCGTCTACAGCGGACGCCTGCTCAAAAGCTTCGTCGACAGCGACGGCAAGCCGCGCGTCTGCGACAAGTGCACCGACGCACGCAAGGACCAGCCGCTGATCGGCATGACCATCCTGTCCGGCCTGCGCAAGACCGGCGACAACGAGTGGAGCGGCGGCGAGATCCTGGACCCCGAGAACGGCAAGGTCTACAAGAGCAAGATGTCGCTCACCGAGGATGGCAACAAGCTCAACGTGCGCGGCTTCATCGGCATCAGCCTGATCGGCCGCACCCAGACCTGGGAGCGCGAGCACTGAGCGCTGCCGGCACTCAGGGTTTCTCCGGGGCATGCGGTTGCGTGACCGGCCGAAGAAGAAACAGCAGGCGAAAAAAAAACCGGGCGGTGAGGAACCGCCCGGTTTTTTTGTCCCCGATGCTGCGCTTTACATGCGGTAGCGCAGGGTGGCCATGACGCTGCGCGGAGCGCCCGGCATGTTCAGGTTGGCGTTGGTGCCGTGCGCCGAGACGATGTAGCCCTTGTCGAACAGGTTGTACACGTTCAGCTGGGCCTCGAAGGCACCGCGGCGGTACCAGGCCATCGCGTCGGCGGTGACGTAGCCGGGCAGGGTCACGGTGTTCTGCGGGTCGGCATAGCGCGCACCGACCAGGTTGGCGCCGAGGCCGACACCGAAGCCGTGGCCCAGGTCCTTGGTCACCCACAGGTTGCCGGAGTGGCGCGGCGTGATGGTGGCGCGCTTGCCTTGCAGCGCGGCGCTGGACTTGGTGATGGTGGCGTCCAGGTAGGCGTAGCCGGCCAGCATGCGCCAGCCGCTACCCAGCTCGGCCGCGCCGGAGAGTTCCACGCCGTCGGTGCGCTGCTCGCCGATCGGCAGCAACGCCGTGTTGGTGGCGTTGGCGACCTTGATATTGCTGCGCTCCAGGCGGAACAGCGAGATCGTGGTGCTGGCCTTGCCGTTCAGCCAGTCGTATTTGGCGCCCACCTCGGTGTTGTTGGTGGTCTCCGGCGACAGGTCGGCATTGTTGGCCGCCAGCGCAAAGGCCTCGCCCGACGGCTGGAACGACTTGCTCCACGACACGTAGTACGACTGGGTCTTGCTCGGCTGCCACACCAGGCCGGCACGCGGGCTCCAGGCGGAGTCGCTGCGCGACAGGTCGCGCTGGCCGGCGATGCGGTTGCGGGTTTCCTGCTGGAAGTTGTCGTAGCGCACCCCGACCAGCGCCTTCCACTGCTCGCTGAAGGTGATCATGTCCTGGGTGTAGAACGCCAGCGTGTCGAAGATGCCCAGGTTCGAGGTGGTCGGGTTGCCCGGCGCCAGGCGCGGCAGCACCGGCAGCACCGGGTTGAACAGGTCGAAGGTGCCCGGCACCGGCTTGGTGTTGTTGATCTGGTCCTTGTTCTGCTGGCCGATCTCCATGCCGTACAGGATCTCGTGCTTGGTGCCGAGGATCGTCGCCTTCTGGATCAGGTCGGTCTGGTTGAACCAGCCATGTTCCTCACGGCGGACATTGCCGTGGTTCATGGTCAGGGTCTGCGCCGCTTCGTTGACCGCGGCGGTCAGCGTGTTGTTGCGGTCGAGCGAGTAGTGGTAGTAGCGCGTGGCATTGCGGATCGACCAGTTCTCATTGAAGCGATGGTTGATCGTGGCGGTGCCGGAGAACACACGCGACTGCGAGTAGTCGGCGTCGCGCGCGTTGGCCGCGCCGTAGTAGCGCGACGCGGGCACGTCCACCGGCCGCCCGCGGTACGCCGGGATGCCGAAGTCGGTGACGCGGCGGTCTTCCAGGTAGTCGGCCTGGAACAGCACGGTGGTCTCGGGCGCGACGCGCAGCTCCAGCGACGGCGCGATCGCAGCGCGGTCCAGGAACTGCTGCGAGCGGTAGCTGTTGGCCTTCTGCACCGCGCCCGTGATACGGAACGCCGCGGCGCCGTCGGCGAACACGCGGCCAACGTCGGCTTCGGCGCGGCGGTCGGCCCACATTCCGTAGCTGAGCGCGAAGTCGGTGACGTCGATGCCCGGCTTCTTGGTCACGCGGTTGATCAGGCCGCCCGATGAACCGCGCCCGTACAGCACCGCGGCCGGTCCCTTGATGACTTCGACCCGGTCGACGTTGGACATGTCGCGGAAGTACAGCGCATCGTCGCGGATGCCGTCGACGAACTGGTCGGCGATGGCGGTGAAGCCGCGGATCGAGACCTGGTCGCGCTGTCCGTCGCCGTGCGAGAACGACACGCCCGGCACGTTCTTCAGCGCGTCCTGCATCGAGGTGGCGTGCTGGTCGCGCATGACCTCGGCGGTGACCACGTTGACGGTTTGCGGCACGTCGCGCAGCGGCGCTTCGGTCTTGGTCGCGCTGACCGCGTTGGGCGGGTTGTAGCCCGCGCCCAGCTCACGGCTGACGTCCGCCTTGACGGTGACCTCCGGCAACTGCGCCGGCGTCGCCGGTGTGGACTGCGCCCACACCAGCATCGGTTGAAAAACGAAGCTCCCCGCCACCGCGGCACATATCGGGTGAAGTTTTATTCTCATGGCCTGTAATCGACTGTAATAACTTGAAAAAGCCGGCGAATTATCGATTACGGAATTGTCATGGTCAACGAGATTGCGAATTATTCCTATTCCCAATCCGGATATGTTGCTTTCAACACAACGCACCCACTGGCGTCGGCCGATTTGTGATCCTTTTCTGACTTGGAGCGGCCCCGCTAGGCCAGTTGTGCAGCCAGCGCATCGCGCGCTTGCGCAATGAAGGCCGACTCCCCTCGCCGCGCTGGCAGAAGAAAGAACTCCGCTTCGGGCAGCCGCGGCAATCCCAGCCGCGCGACGGTGGCGGCGTCCAGCGGCGCCACGCCCGGCCCGATCGCCGACGCGTTCAGGCATGACACGCCCAGCCCCGCCGCCAGCGCCAGATGCAGTCCGGCCACGCCGGACGCGGAGTGCGCGATCTCGAACGGCACCCGCTTGCGCAGCAGCCGCTGCACCACGTACTGGTGCAGCGAACAGGTATCGGGCAGCAGCACCAGTGGCAGGGTCGCCGGCAGGCTGTCGGCCTCGGCCGGTGCCGCGACCCAGGCGAGGGGCTCGCGACGCAGCACTGTGCCACGCGCGGCCGGCCCGCGCGTCCCTGGCAGTCGCATGCTGAGGCCGATATCGAAGGTGTCACGCTCGGCGGCGGCATCGATCGCCGCGCTCTTCATCACCGTCACGTGCAGGCGCAGGTACGGATAGCGCTCGCGCAGGCGCCGCAGCATGCCGGCAATCTCGCCGGGGCGGAAATAGTCGGTCACCGCCAGGCGCAACTCGCCTTCCAGCGCGTGGCCGCGCAGCTCCTGCAAGGCCAGCTCATTCAGGTCAAGGATGCGCCGCGCGTGCGCCAGCAGCCGCTGCCCGGCCGGTGTCGGCTGCGCGCCGTGGCGGCCGCGCGTCAGCAGCGGCACGCCGGCGCGCTCTTCCAGCTTGCGCAGTTGCTCGCTGACCGATGACTGCGAGAGGAACAGCCTGGGCGCCGCGGCCGACAGGCTGCCGCTGTCGGCAACCGTCACGAAGGTGCGCAACTGGTCGGTGTCGAAGCCACGCATGGCAAGCCTCCAGGCAGGGTTGGAATCATTTCGGCATAGCCGATGGAAGGCATCGGTTATTCCCGCTTTTCCGATACTACACCACGCCCTACCATGGCTTCACCAAACCGCTCAAACCCAAGGAGCCCGCCATGCCCCACATCGTCCTGCACCTGTCCGGCCAGCCCGATGCCGACCTCACCCGCCGCAGCGCCAGGGCCATCGCCGACCTGACCGAGCGCGTGCTCGGCAAGCAGCGCGACGTCATCGCCGTGACGGTCCAGTACATCCCGCACGACAGCTGGATCATCGCCGACGCGCCGCTGTCCGTGCAGGGCCGCAATGCCTTCCACCTGGATATCAGCGTGACCGATGAAACCAACACCAAGGCGGAGAAGGCGCAGTTCATCGCGGCCGTGTTCGAGACCATGTCCGGCCTGCTGGGCAAGCTGCATCCGGTCTCCTACGTCCATGTGATCGACGCCCGCGCCGCGGCCTATGGCTACGGCGGGCGCACGCAGGAGTATCGCCACCAGCACCGGTGAACGTGACCAGCTCCTGATCGTAATGGCAGCAGCCACCGCGAGTCCTACCGCGATATCTTCGCGGTCACGCTGATCAAGACCGGCGCGGTGTTCTTCGTCATCGCGCTGTATTTTCTGACCGGACTGGTTTGAAGCATTCCCGGCGCGCGCGGGTTGTACATTGCCGGTGTTGTTAACTAGTGTGGTTGGGTGCCGCCGGGCGCCCGGCCCCGGCCAACCTGGAAGCCAAGCGATGAAGCAAGTCACCCTGCCCGACGGCCAGCGCGTCCCGGCGCTCGGCATGGGCACATGGAATATGGGCGAGTCGCCCGCCGCGCGCGCGGAAGAAATTGCCACGCTGCGCCTGGGGCTGGACCTGGGCCTGCGCCTGATCGATACCGCCGAGATGTACGGCGAGGGCCAGTCCGAGGCCATGATCGGCGAGGCCATCTCCGGCCGGCGCGACCAGGCCTTCCTGGTCAGCAAGGTCTACCCGTTCAACGCCAGCCGGCGCGGCACGGTGCAGGCGTGCGAGCGCAGCCTGCAGCGGCTGGGCACCGACCGCATCGACCTGTACCTGTTGCACTGGCGCGGCGGCGTGCCGCTGGAAGAGACCGTGCAGGCCATGGAGGCGCTGCAGCGCGACGGCAAGATCCGCCACTGGGGCGTCAGCAACCTGGACCTGTCCGATATGCAGGAATTGTGGGACGTGCCGGGCGGCGGCCGCGGGGACCTGTTGCCGTGGCTGCGCCAGCGCGGCGTGCCGGTGATGGCCTATTCCCCGATCGAGCAGTCGCGCCTGCTGGGCCATCCCGGGCTCAAGCGCTTCGCGCGCGACCACGGCATGAGCGCGGCACAGGCGGCACTGGCGTGGCTGCTGGCGCAGGACGGCGTCATCGCCATCCCCAAGACCAGCCGGCGCGAGCGCCTGCAGGAAAACCTGGAGGCGCTGTCGAAGACATTGTCGCCGGCGCAGCTGGCCGAGATCGACCGCATCTTCCCGCCGCCCGACGGCCCGGCGCCGCTGGAAATGCTCTGAGCCGGCGGCGGGCCCGCCGTCAGTTCTGGCGGGCCAGGTAGCGCTCGCGCTCGACGTAGCGCACCAGGTAATTGCGCGCCTTGTCGCGGGTGTCGCTGGTCACGCGCGCCGCAGCCTGGCGCGCGCTGCTCTTGCCGTGTGACGACGACATCTGTGCATTGAGATAACTGCGGAACGACTGGTGCATCGCGTCCAGTTCCGGCTGGCACGCCGACAGCGCCAGGTCGGCCACGTCTTTGGACTGGCCCTTGGCCGACAGGTTGTCGTTGGCCTTCTTCTGCGTGCAATCCATGTATTTGGCGCGCAGGGTCTGCCATTCGCTGCCGGTGTCGGCCGCCGGAGCCGATGCCGCGGCGTCAGTGGAAATCCCCGGGGGCTGGGAGGCGCAGGCGGCCAGCAGAAGCAGCGGCAAGGCAGTGAGAAGTTTCTTCATGACTCATCAAGATGCGGTGACGGCGCAGCGACGGTCACATGGTAGCCATAAGCCAGCCATGGGACGTACCGGGCGCAAGGCCCATTATTCTTGCCGCGAACGGCCGTCTTGCACCACCTTCGTCACAAATGGAAACGACTCGTTGTCCTGAATCATTTGCCCGGGTGATTTCGGCGCCTATGCTTCAAAGGCGACAACAACACCAAGGAGACGAGATGAAACGTCGAACCTTCCTTTCGGCCAGCGCGGGTCTGGCCCTCGGCACGCTGGCCACCGGCGCGTGCACCACCACCAAGCCCGACGCGCCCGCCGACAAGGCCGCGCGCCGGCGTGAACTGGATTCCGGCGCGGACGCCACGCTGTCGCGCCTGTACAGCTCGGTCAACGGTTCGCGCGAGCTGGGCAGCCGCGCGCGCGGCATCCTGGTGTTCCCGAAGACCCTGTCGGCGGGCTTTATCGTCGGCGGCGAGTATGGCGACGGCGCGCTGCGCTCGGGTGGCGGCACGCGCGGCTATTACCGGCTGGTCTCCGGCTCGGTCGGCTGGCAGATCGGGGCGCAGTCCAAGGCCGTGATCCTGATGTTCATGACGCAGGACGCCTACGACAAGTTCGTGCGCAGCAGCGGCTGGACCGCGGGCGTGGATGCCACCGTCGCGCTGGCCACGATTGGCGCAAACGGCGTGCTCGACACCAACACCGCGCAGCAGCCCATCGTCGGCTTCGTGCTGACCAATGCCGGCCTGATGGCGGGCCTGAGCTTCGAAGGCAGCAAGATCACCAGGCTCGACCTGTAAAGCGGGGCTTGCGGTCATCCGCCGCGCGGCCCATGTGCCGTGCGGCGGCCCACTTTTTCGCGGCCGCGCGTCGCGAGCGGATAGAATTCGTCCCTTTGGCCGAATTCCCCATGTGGTTCAAGAATCTGCAGGTCCATCGTTTCTCCGCCCCGTGGTCGCCCAGCGCCGACGAGGTCGAAGCCAGCCTGGCAAAGCACGCCTTCTTTCCCGGCACCAGCCTCGAGATGCAGACGCAGGGCTGGGCCTCGCCGCGCGACAACGGCCAGCTGGTCCACACCGTCGGCCGCCAGATGCTGCTGACGCTGCGCACCGAAAAGAAGCTGCTGCCCACCACCGTGGTCAACCAGGTCACGCGCGCCCGCGCCGCCGAGATCGAAGAGCAGCAAGGCTACAAGCCGGGCCGCAAGCAAATGAAGGAACTGAAGGAGCAGGTCACCGAAGAGCTGCTGCCGCGCGCCTTCAGCATCCGTCGCGACACGCGCGTATGGATCGATCCTGACAACGGCTGGCTCGCCATCGATGCCGCCGCCGCGGCCAAGGCCGATGAAGTGCGCGGCATGCTGTTCAAGGCGCTGGACCCGCTGCCGTTGATCAACCTGCACGTCAACCAGTCGCCGGTGGCGGCCATGACCGAATGGCTGGCCGGCGATGCGGCCCCCGCCGGCTTTACCGTCGACCAGGAAATCGAGCTGCAGTCCGGCGCCGAAAGCAAGGCCACGGTCCGCTACGTGCGCCACCCGCTCGACCCCGAAGACCTGCGCCGCCATATCGCCGCCGGCAAGCGCTGCACGCGCCTGGCGATGACCTGGAACGACCGCGTCTCGTTCGTGCTGACCGACGGGCTGGTGGTCAAGAAAGTCGCGCCGCTCGACGTGATCAAGGAACAGGCCGACGGCACCGCGCACGATGAAGACGAGCGCTTCGACGCGGACTTCACCATGATGGCCGGCGAGCTGTCCGGCATGCTGGTCGACCTGACCGAGGCGCTTGGCGGCGAGCGCAAGGCCTGAGCCGGCTCCTTCCCAAACAGGTGGCGCTGTCTGCGGACCGCGCCACGCCAGCGGCTATTCCACCCAGTTCACCTTCGGGAAGCGCCCGGCGAATCCCGCCGGCATCGCCACCACCCGCTTGGCCACGTAGTCGAAGAAGACAAAGCCCGACTTGGCCATCGCGATCAACGCGCCATCGGCCGGCCGCGTAATGCGGAAGATGATGTCGCCGCCGTACTTGTTGAAGTCCATCACGCCCACCTCGAACAGCAACTGGTCGCGCGCATGGGCCTCGTTGCGGTACATCGTCGCCAGGTCGGTGACGATGATGCCGACGCCTTCCTCGCGCACATCCTCGCTGCCGAATTCGAACAGGAACCGCGCCCGCGCCTCCGAAATCATTGAGATCATCGAATCATTGGCAAGGTGGTTGGCCGAATTGATGTCCGTCACGCGCACAGTGAGGTGCGTGGCGTAGCAAAGCTGGTCGGCGGGCAGGTCGAGTTTCAGGCGAGCCATGAGGGTTCAAGCAGGAAATGGATCAAGCGCCGCACGGACCGGACTGACTGAACGCGCCCGCAGCGGCGGCGCCATCATAAGCGATGCCGCGGTTCGGATTGCGGCGCGGCCCGCATCCAGCATCCCCTCCTGCGCAAACCCGATCCGGGTAACTACTCCCCACCGTTTTCGTCCATCCCGCCGATGCCTCGACGCATCGCGGCCTCGTACGCTGCGCCTTGCCGTGGCCACCGGCGCACCGATCCACCTACGCCAGGGCCGCCTGCCGACACGACGTCAACCACTGGAGGAAACACCATGCAAGCCGACCGCCGCAAGGCCCTGCACTGGCTGGGAGCCGGATCCCTGGCCGCCGCCGCTTCAACCCTGGGCATCGGCCCGGCCCGGGCCCAGCAGTCCTGGCCGGCGCGTCCGGTGCGGCTGGTCGTGCCCTACCCGCCCGGCGGCGCCACCGACGTGCTGGCGCGCGCGCTGGGTGACCCGCTGGGCAAGCTGTGGCAGCGCCCGGTGATCGTCGAGAACCGTCCCGGCGTGGGCGGCATGATCGGCGCCGACGTGGTCGCCAAGGCGCAGCCGGACGGCTACACGCTCCTGCTCGGCCTGCCCAGCCTGGTGCAGACCCCTTATATGGTGGCGAAGCCGCCGTTCGACCCGCTGCGCGACCTGACCGCGATCGGCCAGCTGTGCACCTCCAGCCTGGTGCTGACCGCCAGCAGCGCCATGCCGCGCACGCTGCCGCAAATGGTGGCCCAGGCCAAGTCCCAGCCGGACAAGTTTTCCTATGGCACCTATGGCATCGGCACCGGCGCCCACCTCTACATGCAGGTGTTCCTGAAGAATGCCGGCGCCCAGCTGGTCCACGTGCCTTACAAGGGCGAAGCGCCGATCGCCACCGACCTGATCGGCGGCCAGATCTCGCTGGGCACGCTGTCGCCGATGACGGTGCGCCAGCATGCGCGCACCGGCAAGCTGCAGCCGCTGGCAGTGACCGGCAACACCCGCGCACCGATGCTGCCCGATGTCCCCACCTTCCAGGAACTCGGCTACAAGGGCCTGGACGGCCCGGCGTGGCTGGGCCTGTTCACCACGGCCGGCACGCCGCAGGCCATCGTCGACAAGATCTCGGCCGACGTGGAAACGGTGATGGCTGCGCCCGACATCCGCCAGCGGCTGGGGGACCTGGGACTGATCGTCAAGACCACGCAGCCGGCGGCTTTCGCGGCGACGACGCGTGCCGACCAGGCGTACTGGGGCAATGTGATCAAGGAAAACAATATTCGGCTGGATTGAGGCGTGGCGCGACCGGCGTCCGTTCGCGCCGGAGCTCACTCATCCTTTTCGTCGCCGGTAGGGAAATGCACGCCGGCCCGGCGTGCCGCCAACATGATGTGACGCTCCATCGCACGCTGCGCCTGTTCCGGCTGGCGCGCGGCCAGCGCCTCGATGATGGCGCTGTGCTCGAGGAAGGTGGCGTTGCGCGCGCCGCGCCGGTAGTACGGCAGGCGCTGGCTCTCGCGCATCACCTCGGCGCTTTCGCGCAGGATCTCGCGGATGACCTGGTTGCCAGACACTGTGACGATCAGCGTGTGGAACTCATAGTCCAGCTGCGAGGCCTCGTCGTAGGCATCGGCCTCGATCGCCCGCTGCATGGTGGCCGCGTTCTGGCGCAGCTGCTCGATTTCGCCGGCGGAGATGGCCAGCGCGGCCAGCCGCGCGGTCAGCCCTTCCAGCGCAAAGCGCAGCTGGTAGATATCGATCAGCGAATGCGTGGCGGCAAAGCGCCACGGCGGCGTGGCTGCGGCGCTGTCACCGGCAGCGGTCACATAGACGCCCTTGCCCGGACGCGACACCACCACGCCCATGCCCTGCAGGGTGGAGATCGCCTCGCGCAATGACGCGCGGCTGATGCCGACCTTCGCCGCCAGTTCCCGCTGCGCCGGCAGCAGCGTGCCCGCGGGGAACGTGCCGTCGCGCACCCATTGCTGGATAAGGCTGACGGCCTGGTTGGCGACGGAGGCGGAAGATCCTGTCATACGTGCGGGGAAAACCAGTAAGGGGACGCTTAACGGAAAGCCAGGGCGCAGGGCCGGCTGCCGGAAATTCTAGCCGACAATCCGGCCCGCCCCGCCCCTTACTTGTTGACCAGTTTGGCCGGCACCGAGTAAGTCAGCAACGCGCCGCACAGCAGCACCGCCGCCAGCACGAACATCGCGGCATCGGTGCTCTGGGTGGCATCCTTGATCAGCCCGATCATGTACGGGCTGATAAAGCCGGCAAGGTTGGCGAACGAGTTGATCAGCGCAATCCCCGCCGCGGCGCCCACGCCCGACAGAATCGAGGTGGGCAGGCTCCAGAACAGCGGCGACGTGGCCAGGCTGCCGCCGGCCGCCAACGCCAGCGCGGCGAGCGACAGCGCGGTGTTGTGGCTGAACACGGCGCTCAGCACCAGGCCCGTGGCCGCGCAGCAGAAGGGCACGATCAGATGCCAGCGGCGTTCGCGCATGCGGTCCGAACTGCGGCTGACCAGGATCATCGAACACACCGCCACGCCGAACGGGATCGCGGTCAGCAGGCCCACGTCCAGCACGCTTTTCACCCCGGTCTGCTTGATCAGCGTGGGCAGCCAGAAGGTCAGCCCGTACTGGCCCATCACCGTGCAGAAGCAGATCATCGTCATTTGCAGCACGCGCGGGTCGGTCACCACATTGCGCAGCGACATGTGCGCGCTCTTATGTGCGTTCTCCGCGGCGATATTACGCTCCAGCAGCGCCTTTTCGTCCGCCGTCAGCCAGCGCGCGGACTGGATGTTGTTGTCCAGGTACCAGAGCACGGCCACGCCCACCAGCAGCGACGGCACCGCCTCGATCACGAACATCCATTGCCAGCCACGCAGGCCGTTGACGCCGTGCATGGCTTCCATGACCCAACCCGACAGCGGCCCGCCGAAGATGCCCGAGATCGGGATCGCAGCCATGAACAGCGCCACCATGCGCGCGCGCCGGTGCGACGGGAACCAGTAGGTCAGGTACAGGATCATGCCGGGATAGAAGCCGGCCTCGGCCGCGCCCAGCAGGAAGCGCAGCACGTAGAACTGCGTGCTGGTCTGCACGAACATCATCGCCGCGGAGATCAGGCTCCACAGGATCATGATGCGCGAGATCGTGGCCTTGGCGCCGATGCGGTGCATCAGCAGGTTGCTGGGCACCTCGAAAAAGAAATAACCGATAAAGAACAAGCCCGCGCCCAGGCCGTAGACCGCCTCGCTGAACTGCAGGTCGGCCAGCATGTTCAGCTTGGCAAAGCCCACGTTGACCCGGTCCAGATAGGCCACCACATAGCACAGCATCAGGAACGGCAGCAGCCGCCAGGCCACCTTGCGGTACACCGCGTCCTCCCTGGCCTGGGCGTGCGCCTGCGGCGCGGCTATGCCGTCCGGGCCGGCATGCGCGGTTTCTGTCGGAATCATGGAAGTCTCCTTGGTTGTTCGAGTCATCGACGCCATCCGGCTACGGCCGGCTCATCGTCATACCGGTCTGACCAATAGATGCCGAATGGTAGGGAGGCCCCTTGCCGGTGTCAAGGCGATGCGATGTGGGGGAAAGCCCGGATACGTGCGCAATTAGCGAAACAACGGCCGCTGATCGGCTTGTGCTCCGCCGTGACTTGCTGCAGAATCCGGCTCAACTGGTCTGACCAGTCAAGCCATTCACGGCGTCACTAGCGCGGCGGTCAGCCGCTTGCCGCGATTCCCAGATCCGGAGACTTATTGATGGAAACCACGCTTGCGCACATGGCAGTCGCCCGCATGCGGCTGCACCCGCAGCCGCTGAACGCAGCCGCCTTTGCGCCCTTCGGCGACGTCATCGAGACCCGCCCTGCAGGCGATCCCGGCGCCATTCCGATCAACGGGGGCATGGTCACGCGCCACCATGACCTGGCAGCGGTCGAACTCGGCGGCGGCCGTGCGCTGATCAACCTGTTCGAGGCCAGCCCCTACGCCTTGCCGATGGAAATCGCCATGCTGGAGCGCCATCCGCTCGGGAGCCAGGCGTTCATCCCGCTTTCGGAGCGCCCTTTCCTGGTCGTGGTCGCGCCGGCCGGCGACGCGCTGGAAGTCGAGTCAGTGCGGGCGTTCATCACCAACGGCAGGCAAGGCGTCAATTACCGCGCCGGTGTCTGGCATCACATGCTGCTGGCCCTGGACGCACCCTCATGCTTCGCGGTGGTGGACCGCGGCGGCGATGGAAACAACTGTGAAGAGCGCTGGCTGGCGCAGCCGCTGCGGCTTGAACTGCCAGACGCCTGACAACGCGAGGGCATGGGCGCGGAATCCGCGCCGCGCTGCCTCAGGCCACCAGCTTGCGGAGCCGCCGCTCCATCGCCGGGACGATGTTTCCGGCGCTCCTGGCCAGATTGACCTGCATCGCGGCCGCAGCGACGTCCATCAGCGGCTGTTCGATCTCGTAACCCTTGCCATTCATCCACAACAGCACCTCCCACAAATGCCAGAACGCACTTGCGCCTTCATGCACCGGCGGGGGAAAGGAAGCCGGATGGCCAAGCATCAGCTTGCGCATGTTCTGGCGCGACATGCCGAGGGTGTCGGCAATGTCCGTCAGGCCAACCAGGTCCGGTGCCGCTTCGATCAGCGTGGCGGTCGGCATGGCGCGCCTGGCATCGGTGAGCGCGCTGACGATGGCGTCGGCCGCTGATTCCGCTTCCCGGTCGAACGCCAGCGCAATCCGGCCCGCCACGCCGGTGCCCACGGTTGCATCGTCGCATCCGGCTTCGTAGAGTCGTTCGACCAGCGTGTCGGGATCGCTGTCATCCGCCGACAACTGGTATCTTAAGGTGAACGCGTATTCCATGGCGGTGGTTTTTCCGTCAGCTCGACCGGCGCGAGGATTTCGTACCGATGCAAGCAGTTGTCCACGATCCGACGGATCCGGGTGGCGTGGTTGGATGGGCTCCTGGGTGTGCAATAGATGCTGATGACACAGAATTCCCCAGCACGGCATGCGCTGTCATGGTGCGAACAGTAGATCCGTCCCCAGGCATGGCCCCTGCCTTTCGCCGCCTCGACACGCCAGCCGCGAGACTCGGCGTGTCTTAACGCAACTTCAATGTCCTTCTTGGGGTGTTGGGCACGGGCCATCGATTTCTCCAAGGCTAGAGACGTAGCTTACGGTTGTCAAGTGACAACCATGGACGCAGGGCATCTGCAATGCAATTGGAGAATTGTCCGGATATGCGAGGTTCGTGACGTTAAGACGACTCTGTAAGCAAGGTCTCCTGACGCCGCCGCGGAAATCGTCTTCCGTTGTCCTGCGTCGGGTTGCAGGCGCGATTACGCCATTGTCGGCGTACACTGCCGCTGAAGGGCGCCCAACTTCTGGCCGACCCAGCCTAACCCTCCATGCCCGTCCCCTTCCCGCTGATCCACTCCGACCGCCTGACCCTGTCGCCCTTCCGCGGGCACGACGCAGCCGAGGCGTGGCCCTGCATTACCCCCACGCTTGCCCGCTACATGGAATGGGATCCCGCCCCGTCGCCCGAGGCGTTTCGCGACGTCTGGCAAGCCTGGCTGCCGGCCATGGAAGACGGAACGGAATTCATTTTCACGGTCCGCCGGACCAGCGACGGTTGTTTCCTCGGTCTGGCCGGGCTGCATCATGCCGACACGCCGGCGCCGGAGTTCGGCATCTGGATCCGCGAAGACGCCCATGGGCACGGCTTTGGCAAGGAAGCGGTGCTGGCCGTGTGGGCGTGGGCGACGGCCACCCTACGGCCGGCGCGCTTTGTATATCCGGCCGCCGAGCAGAACTGGAAGAGCCGCCGGATTGCGGAAGCGATGGGCGGCGTAGTGGTAGACCGGCAGCCGGCACGGAAGTTTGTGCGGGTGGTTTATTCCGTGCCGGTGAGGTAGCTGGACGGCTGAACGGCACCAGCGACCGATGCCCGCCGACCAGTGAATCGGCCCGACGCCTTTATCTATAGCGTCGGGCGATCCCGAAGAATCAACGCCCTTTCCACACCGGCGGACGCTTGCCAACGAACGCTTCCACCCCTTCCCGGAAGTCCTCGCTGCCATAACACTGCCGCACCAGATCGTCGGTATCGGCCACCGCCGCCACGGTCTGGCGGCGCAACGACTCCTTGATGACCGCCTGCGTCACCGGCGCCAGTGCGCCGAGCCGCTCGCACAGCGCGGCGACTTCGGCGTCCAGCGCCTCTGGCGCATGCACGCCCTCCAGAAAGCCGCAGGCCAACGCCGCATCGGCATCGAGAATCTGCGCAAGCAACAGCATGCGTCGCACCGGCTGCAGTCCCCACGCCGCGCGCAGCTTGGCCAGGTTCTGCGCGGAAAGCGTATTGCCCAGCGTCTTCGCGATCGGCACGCCGAAACGGGCCTTGGGCGTCGCCACCCGGAAGTCGCACGCGGTGGCGATGGCAAGCCCGCCGCCAACCGCCCAGCCTTCGATGACCGCAACGGTAGGCATCGGCAATTGCTCGACCAGCGCGATGCCCTCGTCGATGCGCGCCTCGTACGCGACCCCATCATCGCCGCCCGAGAACTGCTGGAACTGCGCGATGTCGGTCCCCGCGACAAAGGCCTCGCCGCCCGCGCCGCGCAGCACCACCACGCGCGCGCCGGCAGTGCCTTCCGCGGCGAGGGCGCGGCAGTGCCCGGCGAGCTGCCCGTACATCGCCCATGTCATCGCATTGCGCGCCGCCGGGCGGTCGAAGGTCAGCGTCGCGATCTGGCCCTGTCGCGTCAGCGTGACCTGCCCTTCGCCGGGAGCCTGCTGCGGGGCGCTCATGCGCCGAATGCGCCGGCCGCGGCCAGCGACTGCTGTTCGTCGTGCGACATGCCCAGCTCGTCAAGAATCTCGGCGGTGTGCTGGCCCAGCAGCGGCGGCGGGCGCCGTACCTGCTGCGGCGTGCCGCCCATCTTCACCGCGAAGCCAATATTGGGCACCTTGCCTTCGATCGGATGATCGATCTCGATGCGCATCTGGCGGTGCTTGCCGTGCTCGCTGTCGAACGCCTGCGGGTAGGTCAGGATCGGCCCGGCCGGGATGCCGACTTCCAGCAGCTGCTCGATCCAGTAGTCGGCACTGTGCTTGCCGAAGCTGTCTTCCAGCGCGCCGATCAGCGCCTGCCGGTTGGCCAGGCGCAGCGCGACGGTGGCAAAGCGTTCGTCCGCCAGCAGGTCGGGCCGGTCCAGCGTCTTGCACAGCAACTGCCACAGCTTCTGGTTGGTCGCGCCCATCACGAAGTAGCCGTCGGCCGCTTTCATCGCCTGGTACGGCGCGCTCATGCGGTTGGCCGTGCCGAGCGGCTCGGGCTCGCGCCCGGTGCCCCAGTATTCGCAGGTGTCCCACACCGAGAACGCCAGCGCGGAATCGAACAGCGACGCATCGACATACTGCCCCCTGCCGGTCTCTTTCGCGCCGATATATGCGGACAGCATGCCGTAGGTCGCGAACAGCGCGCAGCCGATATCGGCCACCGGCACGCCAGCCTTCACCGGCGCGCCGCCAGGGTAGCCCGTCACGCTCATCACCCCCGACATCGCCTGCGCCATCAGGTCGAAACCCGGCCGCGTCGCCCACGGCCCGCTCTGGCCAAAGCCGGAGATGCTGCAGTAGACCAGCTTCGGGTTGACATGGCTGAGCGTCTCGTAGTCGATGCCCAGGCGCTTCATCACACCGGGGCGATAGTTCTCGACCAGGATATCGGCGGTTTCCGCGAGCCGGTACAGCACCTCGCGGCCGGATTCGGTCTTCAGGTCCAGCGTGACGCTGCGCTTGTTGCGGTTCATGTTGAGGAAACCCATGCTGTCCGGGCCCTTCATCTTGAACCCCATCGAGCCGCGCGTCTGGTCGCCGCCGTCGGGCGGCTCGATCTTGATCACGTCGGCGCCCAGGTCCGCCAGCAGCATGCAGGCGTAAGGGCCGGCCATGACCTGGCTGACATCGAGCACGCGTACGCCGGCAAGCGGCAGGCGCGCAGCGTTGGCGTGGGTTGTGTCGGCGCTTGCGTCGCGGGAATCCATCATCGGTTGCATCCTGGGAAATTGGTTCGTGCTGCGTGCATCGGTGCGTCGGCGGTCGCCCATCAGCTTTCCGCCTTCACGCCGGCGTCCTTGATCACCTTGGCCCATTTGGCCGATTCCGCGGTGATGTAGGCGGCGAACTGCTGGTTCGATCCGCCCGAGTCCTCGGCGCCGAAGCTCTTCAGCCGCTCCGCCACGTCCGGCATCGCCAGCACGCGGTTGACGTCTTCGTTCATGCGCTGCGCCAGCGCCGGCGGCATCCCCTTCGGGCCGACCAGCCCGTACCACGACGCCGCGTCCAGGCCCGGGAAGCCCGACTCCGCCAGTGTCGGCACGCTTGGATGGCTGGCCGCGCGCTTCAGGCGCGTCTGCGCGATCGCGATCACCTTGCCCTGCTGGACGAACGGCGTGGCCGCGGTCATGGTGTCGAAGGCATAGTCGATCTGGCCGCCGAGCAGGTCCGCCACCAAGGGCCCCGAGCCCTTGTACGGCACGTGGACCACGTCGATCTTCGCCTGCATCCGGAACAGTTCCAGCGCCAGGTGCTGCGCCGAGCCGATGCCCGACGAGCCGAACGAGATCTTGCCCGGGTTCTTGCGGCACAGCGCCACGATGTCCGAAACCGTGCGCACCTTCTGTTCCGGACGGCAGGTCAGCATATTGGGCGTGACCCCCACCATCGAGATCGGCGTGAAGTCCGCGCGCGGGTCGTACTTGACGTCCAACAACGCCGGCGCGATCGCATGGCTGTTGACATGCGCCATCAGCAGCGTGGTGCCGTCAGGGGGCTGCTTGGCCACATAGGCCGCGGCAATCGCACCGGTGGCACCGGGCTTGTTCTCCACCACCACGCTGGTGTTCCACATCACGCCCAGCTTCTGCCCGATCACCCGCGCCAGCACATCCGTGCCGCCGCCGGGAGCAAAGCCCACCACGATACGAACCGGCCCCGCCACATTGGCCGCGCGCACCAGGCCTGGCACCGCCAGCCCGGCCGCGGCCGCCAGAAGAAATTGCCTGCGCTGCATTGCGTGTCTCCTCTATCGTTTGGAGTCCATCTTGCGCAATGCACCGGCCCAGGGCTATCGCTATTTTCGGGATTCAGGTTTCGCGTTTTGCGCAAGCACCTGCAGCACGCTCAGCGCTGCTGACGACAGCGTCCCGTGGGGCCGATGGCACAGCACAAAATGCCGCGCCGCCCACTCCCCCGTGATGGGCAACCGCACGAAACGGCTGCCGCCCGCCACCTCACGCGCAATCGCCTCCGGCATCACCCCGCCACCCAGATTCTGCGCCACCAGCGCCGCGATGCTGTCGAACCCGCTCACCCGCATGCGCATCCGCAACACCCGCCCCGCATCCTCCGCCAGCCGCTCCAGCCCCACGGAAATCGCCGAACTCTCGCCCAGCACGATCAGGTCACAGTCCAGCACGTCCTCCGTCGTCACCTTCTTGCGCTTCGCCAGCGCATGGCCGCGCGCCACCACCAGCACCAGCCGGTCGCTCCGGTACGGCGCCGTCGGCAGGTCGACCACGCCCAGGCTGCCTTCATAGATACCGATATCGACGGTGCCCCGGCGCAGCGACTGCTGGACTTCCTGGCTGTTCATTTCCTGCAGGTCTATCCGGACACCGGGGCATTCCGTGGCGCAGCGCAGGATGTCGAACGGCAGGAACTGGATCACGGCGGACTTGGGGGCGGCCACCCGCACCACCCCGAGGTCGCCGCCGACGAAGGACGCGGCGTCGTCCTGCATGCGCTGGACGGTGTGGGTAATGCCGCGGGCGTGGGCGAGCAGCGCGCGGCCGGCTTCGGTACAGGCCATGCCGTGGGGCAGGCGCTCGAACAGGGAAACGCCGAGTTGGGATTCGAGCTCGAGGATGCGGCGGGAGGCGGCGGCCGGGGCCAGGTGGACGCGTTCGGCGCCGCGGGTGATGCTGCCCTGGTCGGCGACGGCGATGAAGAGCTGGATCGTCGTGAGGTCGAAATGCAGCCGGGGTTGGCGCGAGTGGGCGGGGGACGTCACGATGGTCTGCGCGCGGGGTCGGCGTCGTTGGGTCGAGCTACGGAAGGAAGTTGGAGAAACTGCCACGAGCAATAGCTGCGCGTGCTCGCCCATTTTCCGCTCAACATCGAGCCCCGGCAATTGCGGGTTTCCCGTGTCCAGACAAGGGCCCACCAACAATCACCGCAGCGTCCGCAACGCCTGCCTCCGGATCTTCCAGACCGCATTACGCGGCAGACCACGGAGGAATTCAACGCCGTTCCCCCGCTTGTATCCGGTGAGCCGTTTTCGGCAAGCGACCAGAATATCCGCCTCCGTCACCGGCGTCCCCGGGCTTGCATACTACGACGTCACGGGTATCTTGCCCCCACCTATCAAGGGAGGCTTTGCCTTACTTTGGCCAAGGCAAGAAAAGTAAAACACCCCACCAACATCACGGCATCAAGGAGGATTGGGGCTTCCGGCGAAAAAAATTCCGACAAGAAGGGAGTGATCGCTTGTCCGGCGGCCTGGCATAGAAAAGTGCTGGACCCCAGCATGCCATAGACGAACGGGATCTGTTCCAGTGAATAGCTGTCAGTCAGCAAGCGGTGAAAGCTCGTGAAATAAATAGAGACCCCCAGCCCACCCACTGCGAAACCAAGGCCAAGCAACAGCGACCAATGCTGTGTGAATAGTGCTGCCAAGGGTTGCGCGCACAGTAAGGTCAAGGCCAGGGCCAATCTGTGTCGGATAGAAAGCCTCGACGTCCAAGGCCTGGCGAGGAATAAGGCCAATCCTCCGGCCGCTGCCATCGTAAACGAATAGCCCAGCTGCTCGGGCGAGAGCCGATGTGCTGCAACTGCATAGATTGGCCAGCCCGCCAGCCACAGTCCCAGGCAGAAGAACTGCACGTGGTGAACGAACAAGATGCTTGTTTGCTGCCGAAGGGCGTGAATCTGATCCGAGAACTTCGTTGAGGTTCGTTCCTTCCGGCAAGACTCGGCTCGGGTGGAATCCTGTCGATGGCTCGAAACCAGAAGGCATAACGAATACAGTAGCGCCGGAAAGACAAAGGCAGCCTGGATACCGAAGTGAGCCACAAGCACGCCGCCGATGGCAGGTCCAATCAACCGGCCGGTGTTCTGTGATAACACATAGCTCTCATTGACAGCGTCGAAACCGGGAAGGCCAGCCATCCGGTTCAGCAACGTTCGCCAAGATACAACGAACAATGACAAGCCCACTCCTTCCACAAAGCGTGCCGATATCACCAGAATTGCATGGTCGCAGTAGGCCATCACAATGCTACTGACGAGAGAACATCCCAGGCCGGTCAGGTAGTAGCGACCCGCGTTGCCCGGGCTTATGATCAGTCCCGCGCAAGGCTGAAATAACGTTCGCCCGAGGGCGGCTCCGGCGAGAAACATTCCTGCCTCAAAGGCAGACAGGCGCAGGTTCGCAGCCAGGAGTGGAAAAAAACCGGTAGCGGCAGTTGATGCAGTCCAGAACAGTGCACCCTGTAGGAAAACTAAGATAGCGGCGCTACTTGACTGGCTTCGTGTCACCTCATGTTCCTTACCGCCTGACAGGTCTGCAACCGACAGTACTTTCTACAGGTCAATGTATCTCGGTAGCAAGTCTTGATCGACGAGCCGAACCTCAATGGCATTTGCCGCCCTGACGTGTTCCGGATCGGTGCCGGAAAAAGGGGTGTCGGTTACGCTCACGACAATCGTTCCCACTCGCTTGTTGTCCTCGTCGGGCACGCTAATCAGTGCGCGAGCTTCCGGAATTTGCTGCTCCGTGAGGAGCATCGGCAGGTAGAGCATCCAGCCTACAGCAGGACGATCTGAAAACCACGAACATACTTCTGTGTATCGACGGTAGCGACTAACGGGCGCCAGATCTTTACCGCTTCGCTCAAGACCTTGGCAACCGTGGACCAAGGGCCCAATCGACTCGCTGGAGGCTTAGACCCTAGAGTAAGACTCATCGCCGACGCTGCACCGTCAGCCCGATCAAAAAAGTAAGAAATGGACGCGCCTTGCGACTTCGCGAGCTGCCCATTCCATATGACGAAGGTCTTTATGGCGTTCTCTCCTTCCAACTCCTGGTCCAGGGCCGACAGTGCAGCCGTGGTAGGGCCTTGTCTGTCGAAGACCAAGTACCGGTAAGAGTCCTCTTTCGTGTCAGCTGCCAACAGCCACGCGGATTCATCGAGCAGCGCGTCTTGTGTTCCCAGAAATCGCGTTAGCTCCTGGATAAGCGACAGATGGTCTTTCAGAGTGAGAGGCGAATCGGCTGATGGCCGAAACCGCAGGGATAGCTCATGCGACATGGCAGCGGAATCTTGTCTGTCGATTGCTCTCGAGAGTTACAGATCGGTGTATCGCGGCAAAAGGTCCTGATCGACAAGCCGTACCTCAATGGCATGGGCTACCCTGACATGTTCCGGATCGCTCCCCGAGAATGGACCGTCAACTACGCTTACAACAATGGTTCCTAACTGCTTATTTTTCTCATTCAGGACGCTGACAAGTGCGCGAGCTTCCGGAACTTGCTGATCCGTGAGAATCGTTGGCAGGTAGAGCATCCAGCCAGCTCGTGGGCGGTCGAGAAAAACACCGTTGTAGTTTCGTGTGTCAATGGTGGCGACCAGCGGCTGCCAGATTTTTACCGTCTCACTCAGAGCTCGCGCAACCGTAGGCCAAGCACCCAGTCTGCTAGTCGATGGCTTTGCCCCCAACGTAAGCCTGAGTCCCGACGCAGAGCCGTCCGTGCGGTCGAAGTAGTAGGCAATGGAGGCGCCCTTCTCGTTCTCCAATTGGCCGTTCCATATGGCAAATGACTTTACGACTTCCTTGCCTTCCTGCTCGCGCTTCAATACTGCCAATGCTGCCGCAGTTGGACCCTGGTCTCCGAAAAGTTGATATCGATAGGAATCGTCCTTCGTATCTCCGCTTAGATACCATGCGGATTCGCCGAGCAGCGCATCTTCCGCACCTAGTATCTGGACCAAGCGCCTAACCATGGCGAGATGGTCCTCGAGGTATAGCCGTTGATTAGGGAAGGTCCTGAACTGAAGCTGGAGTTCGTGTGCCATGACCGGTATCAGGGGTGGTAAACAACTTCGATGCGCGGCGCTACGCTGCTTAAGACCCTTTGCATGTATTGGAAGGACATCCACTCCATGAAATGCCATCGGAGGCGTGTGGGTGGCATCGGTTGCGCAGCCCCCTGCTGCCGCGCTGCGGAATCAGCCATAGCCAAGAAGATCTTTTCTTGAAAGAAATATCGGAATTCACCTCTTTCGCTAAAGAACTGGTCATAGGTTGATTTCGCCTCTTTCAGCAAACACTGACCCGATTCGAACCCATCAAACTTGACGCCCTTATAGGTCCATTCGAAGAGGTATCCCGGCGGGGCCTCCGGCATAGCACCAATGCGCCGCTGGTATGAAATCGCTTCGTTACTCCAACCTGCCGTCGGTTGCAGTGTCAGGCCGCCACCGTCTGGCGGGCATTCTTCGCATCGGTCCTTTTCCCTTGCCGGCGACTCAGCACGCGCTATCGGAGTGGTTCTTGAATTCTCAGCATCCTCTGTCCTTTGACGCGCCGCCTCCGTCGCCGCACCGGCCGCAGCTGCGGCCCCGAGCCACTGAAGCACTCTTGACGCAATCAAGCGGATTGCAGGGATTGCCAGCGTCGCCATCAACGGTTCTCCTTGAGGACGAGCTTCATCACCGCTGACAGATCATCCAGTCTTTGTTCCGGCGTTGCGCCCGGCTTCGAGAGATATGCGCGGACCTGGCGATCCGTTGCCATCTGCGGCGCATCGGCGCAGAGATAGAGCAACTTCACGATGTGTTGCGTGGACAGAAGACCTGACTCCGCCGCCAGGCTATAACCCGCTTGCATTCGGCTACAGATCTCCTCTCTACCCGGGCTCTGCAACAACTCCGGACGATGGGCCAGAAACTGCTCAAATACCGCAGCGACGAAGTTCTGGGTTTCTAAGTGCCGCAGCGCCTGCCATTGCGCCTCACTTAGCGTCAGCATGCTGTCTCCCTATCCAGACTCTGATGCCCTTGTCCAGGAAATGCCATTCATGGATATGGCCAAAGAATTCCGTTCGTTGGTCACCTGCCATCAATTGAAAGAGAGCTGTCAGCACACGTGGATCCCAAAACCGCAAGAGCGCGATTCGTCCATCGGGCAGCTTGACGTCGAGTCGCAGCTGCAACAATTGTGAAAGCCCCGTGAGATCGGCTTCAGCGATGAGCCAGGTAACGGCCGGTGCCGTCGTCTCCAGCGAGCTCAAGTCACGCAGGACTGCATCAGTTACCTGCGTCGCATCTACTAGCCAAGGGCCCGCGTGTGCCAGCGCGTCATCCGCTGTACTGGAGAACAAGGCAACCACCGCGCCGGGCACGTGTTCAAGCTGTCGCTCCCGATGCTGCTGATACAGCGCGCCATCCACCAGCGCATACAGGTTGAGCGTCTGCAAGCGTGCACGCAGTTGGCTGTATCGATCGAGGACGTCCATTAGCCGGCTACCCTCGCACGACAGTCGCCGACCCTGTCGCAGCCGCCTTCATCAAGCAATCCAGGCAGAGGCCAGAACCCGTTACAGCCGCGATCCCTGCCGGTTCAAAGTCGCCGGCTACTGGTGTCTCCATGTCGCTTGCCAACGTGCTGTCCTGGCTGGCTAGTAACCTGGCACCGCAGGCGGTGCGGTCCATATGCCTGGCGTAGGGAACGCCATTGGGCGCAGTGATAATTCCGTCGCCCGCCAGGATCGGAAAAGCACCCTTGCACTTGGGACAGATGGTCATGTCCCCTGCACGCGCCATGGCGCGATTACCGATGATGCTG
Source organism: Cupriavidus sp. WGlv3 (assembly GCF_023952475.1). GTDB lineage: Bacteria > Pseudomonadota > Gammaproteobacteria > Burkholderiales > Burkholderiaceae > Cupriavidus > Cupriavidus phytorum. The sequence continues at coordinate 87,691 of NZ_JALHRX010000014.1, read as the reverse complement.
GTGGCATCGCCGGTAATGACTGTCCCGCCGTGCGTAGTCCGGTCGCCCACGCAAATGAGTCCGGTGATCACCTTTCCCCTCCACCTTCGTTATGCTCAAAAGAGCCGTCTGGCATGATGCCCGGTGCATGCTCGCCCAAGGTAGTTGGCGCAATGGGATCGTCGCAACGGAGGAAATCCGCAGAGATATGCGTCCGTTTCTGCAAAGGCGACGGAAACGGCTGCAGCCGGTCAGCGAAGGTGGTCGCGCTTGTAGATGAGCGAGTCGAGCGGCGGACGCGAAATTATGGCGTTGATCTCGCTAGGCGTCGTCTGGCGTGGATTTTTCGCTGCGTCGCAGCGAGTCTTCCCGGCATATCGCGAATCGGCAGAGATTTCTTCAGCAATGTTCCGAATACTCTGACGCCCATTGTCTGGCAACAAACCTTAATCTGCGAGCAGATGGTCTCGATCAGTGTGAAATGACCAGATCTGATCCAAAGTCTCCGCTTGGCTTCGACCCCTAAAGATGACGCGCGATGAGGTTTCTGTTGGACTTGTATAAGGACTGGATCTACGCCTACCGAATCGCGGTCAGAAAGTACCCAGCCTTGCCAATCCACTTCTGCGGAGCAACCCTATTTGTAGCGCTGTCCGCGGCATTGTCTACGCTGGTTCCCTACCTCTTGCGTGAGACAACCAATGCTTTGTCTGTAGACGCCACGCTCAGTGCTACAGGCATGCCGGTGATTCTGGCAGCCGCGTACGGAATGGCCTGGACTACCGTTCGCGCCTTCGAGTGGCTGAAAGCGATGATTTTCTCGGCCGTTTTCGCCAGGTGTGATGCGGCATTCCACGATGCAATCTTTGCCAGACTGATCAGGGTTGACTACCCTCGCCTGAATGCCGAGGACCCGGGCAAACTGGTCTCAGTCATTGCGCGGAGTCGCGCGGCATTCAGTGCAATCACGTTCTCGGTGTTCTGGGCAATAGTCCCGATTGTTCTCCAGTTAGTATTTGCCAGCGTCGTTCTGTGGCGACTGACTGACGGCGCGTTCGCTCTCGGGTTCGCCATCTCCGTGTTGCTACTCTTTGCCGCTACATGGTTCCTCGCAGACCAAAGCAAGAGCGCTCATGAAGAGATCTTCAGCGGTGCCGACATGCTGTCGAGCCATCTGGTTGAAAGACTCGGGTTCATGCTGGACATCAAACTTAACAAAGCCTACGCGAGAGAAGATGCCGCGTTGCAGCGCACGCTGGATGTCTATATCGGCAAATTCAGCCGCGGAAATACCAGGCTGGCACTTCTGCTTGCGGCGCAAGCCATCTGCACCGGTCTTTTGCTTACGCTCTTCTCGGTGACGACCGCATACGGCGTCACCTACTCCGTACTGCGGGCTGGCGATTTCGTCATGATCGTTAGCTACGTCGTGACACTGGCGATACCTTTCACCAACCTCGCGGGATCGCTGTCCGATTTGCGCCGCAACCATCTCGCGCTGCGAGAAGGCTTTGGCCTGCTGAAGATGCCAATCGAGCGCAGTGAATCTAGTGCGCACATCGACCGTGCTGCGAATGAAGTCTGCCACATCGATCACGCAGTTGTTACGCAAGGCGGAAAGCAGATTCTGCAGGACGTGACAATCACTATCAGGCGCGGCGAACTTGTCGCGCTTATCGGCCCATCGGGCGCGGGCAAATCGAGCCTTGCTCACCTGATGCTCGGCCTTACCCGCCCCGCAGCTGGCAAGGTATATCTATTTGGCGCGGACGTCAGCAAGCTGTCTGTCAGCGATATCGCAAACGAAGTCGCCGTCGCACCTCAGGCACCGATGATCCTGACCGGTTCACTCAGGGAGAATCTGACCTACGGTTGTGACAACCCGCCCTCAGACCGCGCGCTGCACGAACTCGTTACCTTGCTTGAATTGCATGAGATCGCCGCCGACGGAAACGGCGACATCCTGGATCGTCCGCTGGGCATTCAAGGCAGAGCCCTGTCGGGAGGGGAACGCCAGCGTGTTGCACTGGGCCGAGCGCTCGCGCGCCGCCCCGCGGTACTCATTCTGGATGAACCCACTTCATCGCTCGATTCAGAACGTGAGGCTCGAATCTTCGCGCGTGTCAGGGAGCGGGTGCCAACGCTGATTGTGGTTACGCATCGGCATGCGCTGGTCCAGGCGGCAGATCGGGTGTATCGCGTTGAGAACGGCACCGCGCGGGAGCATTCTTCGAACGACGCGAATGTCGAGGGTTGACTGGGCAGTGGAGCTGCGTCTCCCCGCCATGGGCACGTTGGAAGCAGCGTTCCTTGGCTGGGCAACAGCGGCGGCGTGTGCAGCTGAGGTTAGCGGTCCCGCGACCTCCGCTTCATCGGGGATTTGGCGCTTGCCGCACGTGCGCTCGCCATGGGGCTCTGTTGGGCGGCGGCATGGATCCAAGTACGTGCACTTATCAGCGGTCGCCGGCGGAAGATTGGATCGTTAGCCTAACCCACGGTGCTGAACACACCTCTTACAGCGACTCAACCACGCTCGACAGTCCGTGGTTCTTTGCGTCCATAGCTCCTGCTATGGCCGGGTAACGCGCAGTCATACAAGACCCGTAAGGGGAAAACTGCGGGCCGTCTGTGAGCGGTGTTCAAAGTACCTGGCCGCCCCATGAACAGGGCGAAATGCGATCTCACAGGAGTTGGCTATGGCGAAACGATCTGCTGGTGCGCAGGTGCGCATTATCAAGACCGGGCGTACTTTTTACCCGGTTGCTCCAGGAAGCAATAACAGATTTGCTGGGCTACGGGCGATCCCTTGGATTCGACTGCGGGGTATTTGGCTTGAGAAAGCCGGCTTCAGCATTGGACAGTTGCTGAAAGTCAGGGTGGCGCATAAGAAGGTCGTGATTTCAGTGGAGTGAGACGAGCGGCGAGGTGGGGGATCAATGGAACGCCTCCTACCGACCCAAAGCGGCCGGACTCATTTCCCGAAAACGGTCGCTCAATTTGCACATGCTCCTCGAATTCGCGCGATTCACTGCTGAAGAGTAAGGAAGTGACGGGGTGCTTATTGGGCCGTCGCTGACTCTTATTCCGCCTCGTCTGGCCCGGGGATGAATCGGTGCCAAATTTCTGGCATTCGTTGGATAGTGGTTCCGTCGACTTTATAGATTTCGATCTCGCGGCACAGTCCATCAACAACATGCAGGAGAACGCTGATTTGAACTCCATCAACGTCAGGGCCGTAGAGTTCAGTTGGAATGCGATGTAACACTGGTGCGGCGACTGGATGCATCACGCGTAGTTCAAGACTGCCGTCCTCATCAATCAGTCGCACAACACACTGCTCAAGTTGCTCGATCACTTCCGCTCGGCCAGGGAACTCAGCGGCGGTCAAATCGGAGATCAGCTTTCTTTCGTCTGCCGATGGCGGGCGAAAATTATTGATGTCTGTACTCCTATACATTGCAGCCTCCGCTTGCGCAATTCAACGACCGCTTGCGGCCGGAGCCGGCCCCAGATGGACCCGATCTACGGCGGGCCACTGTTCGCTCGATTTCGGACGACCGGACGCTGGGCGGCGCCGCGGAGGCTACAGATTCCGTCCGACATATCAAATCCGCTGTATGGCACGACATGCATTAGGGAATTCTCGTCGTCTTGGCCCGCGCCTGGGGATTCCGCCAAACCTTATAAATCCGCACGCTGAGTAGGACGAGCGCGAGAGGGAATAGGAAAAGCGTCAGCGGCACAGCGGTCCAGACAAGGTCTGAAACGAACGTTGGTCGCTCCCGCTCCAAGTATTCAGCGGCGGTGACGCCAGCCAGGGCGGCAGCAATATAGAATGCACCGGCAACAAGAGGTGCCGCATTGAGAGTCACCGCACCGAGGGTGACCACCGCAAGTAGCCAACTCAGAATGAACCAGGGGAGCGCTTTCTGCATCGCATATCCGTGTTGTTGAAGGTCCGTCCGCGATTCGACGATAGCACGCGAGCCGGCCGGAGGAAGCAAAAGCGGAGGTCGACCGACCGCTCGTGGCCGGACTGGGACATCGATCCGCACCGGTTGCAAATCCCAGAGTGCAAGATGACCACGGGCAGCTACCGCCAATTACTTCCCCTCCACCTTGACAAGAATCTGCGTAAGCACTTGTGGCACCACTCCTCCCGACCGGAGTGTTGCAGTCCGGTACGCTAGTTGGTTCTTCGAGAGTTTTATTCCAGCATCGTCCTCGACGCTATTGCAGGCGGTTGTCCACTCACCCCAGTTCGCAGAGAGAAACGCTTCCAGGTTGTCATCTAATATTGCCGCGACGTCCGAAATGGTATTAGGTGGAAAATCCTCTTCAGGTAAGCCGAAGTACCGCATTAACCTGCGGTTCTCTACCGCATGATTGTTGCGCTCTCGATCTATTTCCTCTTGCTTTTTATTTTTGGCTTTGGCTCGCGTTTCAAATCCACCGTCCGCATCAAACAGTGCATAGACTGGAACGCCAATAGATTTCAGAATCGCATGCGCGAGGGGTATCGATGTCTTGCTGCCAACAGGAACGATCGAAATTCCTGCCGCTTCAAGGGCGCCGGGGGAAGTTCTATCTCCAATACCGTAGAACACAGCAGACTCGGTTGTGCCCTCCACGAGAAATGCGCGATTCGCGAAGAGTGCTATGGCAAGCTGGTCCGCCACATTATGGTCGAGCCTGCGATCCACCACATCGGCATCTACTGTTCCATTCAGCCGAGCCTTCACATCCTCAACCGTGGCGCAGTGGACCGTAACTACTGGCACTTCGTCAGCCGATCTCGTAAGCCGTCTGACTTGATGGAAATGTCGGGCCTCCAGGAAGTAGGGGCTATGGGTGGCATAGGTCACCTGAATGCGCTTGCTAGCATCTTCGGCGAGCGATCTAAGCACCTTCGCAAAGGTCTGCGCCTGAATCGGATGTTGGAAAAGTTCTGGCTCCTCGATCGCCAGGCAAATTACTCCCTCGGTAGAGGCTGCCCCTGACTGCGCCAAGAGTTGTAGCGCGGAGATAAGCAGCGTGCGCTGAAAGCCGTGTCCTTGCCGCTCCACCGCAGTCTCGGTGGTGCCGTCAAGCACCGCCACGTCGAACGTCGTGCGAGGGGCCTTGAGTTCCACTTCAGCCGGCGCAACTGTGATTGCCCTGCCGGGCGCATAGGTTGTTACGACCTCGTTGAGCTGCGTGGTGATGGCCCCAAGCTGCTCCTTAAACTTCTCTTCATAGACCTGTTGCTGCCTTGCCCGTGATTCCGCAACGATTTCTGCGATCGCCTCATCAGCGGCAGTTCGGTCAATCGAGCGCTCCAGGATTCGCCCAATGATGCTTGCCTTGCCGTCGATGGACTCTTCACTCGCCCGAAGGTCAGCCGTAACGAGGACGAAGTCGAAGAGGCCGCTCATCTTGCCGCCGCTGTTGAAACCGAAGAAGTTGGTTTGCAGAGCCTCGGGCGCATCGAGAAGTTGATCGGTGTGAGCCGCCTCCCAAGTCGTCATCGCCTGCTCGACGGCAGGACCAGTATTCGCCACGGGAAGATTAAGCTCCGGGCGATCGCGCCGGAGACTGGCGTACAGCTCTCTCTTCGCAGTCGCGCCGCCTGCCGCCTTGATTGCATTGAAATCCGGAAATCCCTTTGCATTGGCGGAGAGCACATCAGTGCCATCAGGAGATCGGCGCTTCCACGCGGTAAACGTGCCAACTCCCTCTGGGGCGTACTTGCCAAGTGCCTCGCGATCCTTTTCGGTGAGGTCTGCGAAGGTGATCTGAACCTCGATGTCTTCGTTTGTCGCCCCAAAAGAGCAATCCTTCTCTGTCAGCGAGCCGGGCTTGCCGTTGAAGAACCAGTCGAGCGCACGAAGCACCGTTGATTTGCCAGCACCGTTCGGTCCGATGAAGGTCGTGACGGAATCGAACGGAATCGTTACCTCTTTTAACGTTCGAAAGTTCCGGATGAGAACGGTTTGGATCTTCATTTCTGGCTTCTGCTCCTTGACTCGAATCGACGTCCTTCGATATGTACCGCTTGATCGGAATGCCAGCCGATTCCGGCACGTGATTCTTCTGCCCATCCCGCTTTTTCGCCCGCACGCTGCCAGGCTGGCGTATCGGTGATCGGAGGTCCGACCGGCGATTATGACGAGAGGCTTATAAACTCGCATGCCCCAAACGGAGGGTTCCATCCGCACTTGCCAAAGCGATCACAACACCGGAGGAATCAATCTTCGTACCGGGCTAGGATTGCCGCCGCTAAGCGTCCAGGTTGTGTGCAGTCGAGGCAAGCATTTGAGCGACGGCTTCTGGCCGATAGCAGCCATCTTAGGCAAAAAAAAATAGGAGCCATCAGCTCCCATTTTTCATCATTCGAACCTCAATCCCAGCTCAACGCCCCACCCGTCTGATACTCAATAACCCGCGTCTCAAAGAAGTTCCTCTCCTTCTTCAGATCGATCATCTCGCTCATCCACGGGAACGGATTCTCTTCATTCGGGAACAGCTGATCAAGACCAATCTGCTGGCACCGACGATTGCAAATGAAGCGCAGATAAGACTTGAACATCGGCGCATTCAGACCCAGCACGCCACGCGGCATGGTGTCCTCAGCATAGCGATACTCCAGATCCACCGCCTTCTTGAACAACTCAGTAATCTCAGCCTTGAACTCCGCCGTCCAAAGATGCGGATTCTCCAGCTTGATCTGGTTGATCAGGTCGATACCAAAATTGCAGTGCAGCGACTCATCGCGCAGGATGTACTGATACTGCTCGGCAGCCCCAGTCATCTTGTTCTGGCGGCCCATCGCCAGGATCTGCGTGAAGCCCACATAGAAGAACAGCCCTTCCATGATGCAGGCGAACACGATCAGCGACTTCAGCAGCTTCTGGTCGTTTTCCGGCGTACCGGTCTTGAACGACGGATCAGTCAGCGTGTCGATGAACGGGATCAGGAACTCGTCCTTGTCGCGGATCGACTGCACTTCGTGGTACGCGTTGAAGATCTCGGCTTCGTTCAGGCCCAGCGATTCAACGATGTACTGGTAGGCGTGCGTGTGGATGGCCTCTTCAAAGGCCTGGCGCAGCAGGTACTGGCGGCATTCCGGCGCGGTGATCTGGCGGTAGGTGCCCAGCACGATGTTGTTGGCGGCCAGCGAGTCGGCGGTGACGAAAAAGCCCAGGTTGCGCTTGATGATGCGGCGCTCGTCTTCGGTCAGGCCGTTGGGGTCTTTCCACAGGGCGATGTCGCGGGACATGTTGATTTCCTGCGGCATCCAGTGGTTGGCGCAGCCGGCCAGGTACTTTTCCCACGCCCACTTGTACTTGAACGGGACGAGCTGGTTGACGTCGGTCGAGCCGTTGATGACGCGCTTGTCGGCGGCATTGACGCGGCGGTTGCTTTGCGCGGCGGCGGCGTTGGGGTTGTTGCCCAGGATGCCGGCTTGCGTGGCGCTCGGCGGCAGCACGCCTTGCTGGTCAGCGGTGGTGGCCGATGCGGCGGGTTGCAGGGCAGGCTGCGGTGCGGCCTGCGGGGTGGCTTGAACGTCGTCGTCCCAGCTCAGCATGATGGTGTTCTCCGTGATTCGGTTGGGGGGCGCATGTGGTTTCGTCAGGTTTGACGCTTCACTTCGTTGGGGCGCCGGCCCTCTCCCCCACCCCTCTCCCGCGAGCGGGAGAGGGGAGCAAACAGGGGGTGGTTTTTACTCTCTAGGCTTTTTGCCTTATTGGCAGGCTTCGCACTCTTCGAAGCCGGGGTCGCCCGGGCGCATCGTGCAGACCGCGCCTTCGGCTTCCGGCATGGCCGGGGCCGATGCTGCAGCCGCGTCCAGGGCGGAGCCGCTGTCGCTGCCCGACGACACCGCGTTCAGCGAGCCGCGCGACACGGTGGACTTCTCCACGTGCGTGGCAGCCATGGTGCGCAGGTAGTACGTGGTCTTCAGGCCGCGCACCCATGCCAGCTTGTAGGTGTCGTCCAGCTTCTTGCCCGACGCGCCGGCCATGTAGATGTTCAGCGACTGGGCCTGGTCGATCCACTTCTGGCGGCGGCTTGCAGCTTCCACCAGCCAGGTCGGCTCGACTTCGAACGCGGTGGCGTAGATGTCGCGCAGGTCTTGCGGGATGCGGTCGATGCGCGACAGCGAGCCGTCGAAGTACTTCAGGTCGGCAACCATCACTTCGTCCCACAGGCCGCGTTCCTTCAGGTCGCGCACCAGGTAGTCATTGACCACGGTGAACTCGCCCGACAGGTTGGACTTGACGTACAGGTTCTGGAAGGTCGGCTCGATGCAGGCGGACACGCCGATGATGTTCGAAATGGTCGCGGTCGGGGCGATCGCGATGCAGTTCGAGTTGCGCATGCCGTGCTGCTTGATGCGGGCGCGCAGGCTGTCCCAGTCCATGGTGCTGGACAGGTCCACTTCCAGGTAGCCGCCGCGCTCTTCGGCCAGCAGCTTGAGCGAGTCTTGCGGCAGGATGCCATGGTCCCACAGCGAGCCTTCGTAGGTGCTGTAGCGGCCGCGCTCTTCAGCCAGCTCGGTCGACGCCTGGTAGGCGTAGTAGCACACGGCCTCCATCGAGGTGTCGGCGAACTTGACCGCGGCGTTGCTGGAGTACGGCGTGCGCAGCACGTGCAGGCAGTCCTGGAAGCCCATGATGCCCATGCCGACCGGACGGTGGCGCAGGTTGGAATTGCGCGCCTTGTCGACCGCGTAGTAGTTGATGTCGATCACGTTGTCGAGCATGCGCATGGCGGTGCGCACGGTCTTCTGCAGCTTGGCGTGATCCAGCGCGTAGGTGCCGTCGGCCTGCTTGGCCAGGTGGGCGACCAAGTTGACCGAGCCCAGGTTGCAGACGGCGATCTCGCTGTCGTTGGTGTTCAGCGTGATTTCCGTGCACAGGTTGGAGCTGTGGACGACGCCGACGTGCTGCTGCGGGCTGCGGATGTTGCAAGGATCCTTGAAGGTGATCCACGGGTGGCCGGTTTCGAACAGCATGCCCAGCATCTTGCGCCACAGTTGCAGCGCCGGCAGCTTCTTGAACAGCTTCAGTTCGCCGCTGGCGGCCTTGGCTTCGTAGCCCAGGTAGGCCTTCTCGAATTCCTTGCCGACCTTGTCGTGCAGGTCCGGGCAGGTGGCCGGCGAGAACAGCGTCCATTCGCCGCCTTCCATCACGCGCTTCATGAACAGGTCCGGGATCCAGTTGGCCGTGTTCATGTCGTGGGTGCGGCGGCGGTCGTCGCCGGTGTTCTTGCGCAGCTCCAGGAATTCTTCAATGTCCAGGTGCCACGTTTCCAGGTAGGCGCAGACCGCGCCCTTGCGCTTGCCGCCCTGGTTCACGGCCACGGCGGTGTCGTTCACCACCTTCAGGAACGGGACCACGCCTTGCGACTTGCCGTTGGTGCCCTTGATGTGCGAGCCGAGCGCGCGCACGTTGGTCCAGTCATTGCCCAGGCCGCCGGCGAACTTGGACAGCAGCGCGTTTTCCTTCAGCGCTTCGTAGATGCCTTCCAGGTCGTCCGAGACGGTGGTCAGGTAGCACGACGACAGCTGCGAGCGGCGGGTGCCGGAGTTGAACAGGGTCGGCGTGGACGACATGAAGTCGAATGACGACAGCAGCTGGTAGAACTCGATGGCGCGCGCTTCGCGGTCCTTCTCGTTCAGCGCCAGGCCCATGGCCACGCGCATGAAGAAGGCCTGCGGCATTTCGATGCGGGTTTCATCGATATGCAGGAAGTAGCGGTCGTACAGAGTCTGCAGGCCCAGGTAGTTGAACTGGAAGTCGCGGCCGGCGTCGAGCGCGGCGCCCAGGCGGGCCAGGTCGAAGGTGGCCAGCTTTTCGTCCAGCAGCTCGGCTTCGATGCCGCGCGCGATGAACTTGGGGAAGTACTCGGCGTAACGCGTGGTCATTTCGGCCTGCGTCACTTCGGCACCCAGGATCTCCTTGCGGATGGTGTGCAGCAGGATGCGGGCGGTGACCTGGCTGTAGTCCGGGTCCTTTTCGATCAGGGTACGCGCGGCCAGGATGGCGGAGTCGTACACCTGCGTCATCGGCACGCCTTCGTACAGGTTTTTCAGCGTTTCCTTCAGGATCGGCTCGGCGCTGACGGTCTTGCCGAGGCCGGCGCAGGCGTTGTCGATCAGGGCATGCAGCGCGACGATGTCCAGCGGCTTGGTCACGCCGGCGTCGGTCACGTTGATGCTGATGCCGGCTTCCTGCACGCGGGCCACGGCCTCGGCGCTGGCGCTGGCGCGCTCGGCCTTGCGCTTCTCGCGGTACAGCACGTAGGCACGGGCCACTTCATGCTCGCCCGAGCGCATCAGCGACAGCTCGACCTGGTCCTGCACGTCTTCGATATGGATGGCACCACCGCTCGGGCGGCTGCGCACCAGCGCGCGCACCACGTTGTCGGTCAGCTGCTCGACGATCTCGCGCACGCGCGCGCTGGCGGCGCCCTGCCCGCCGTTGACGGCGAGGAAGGCCTTGGTCATGGCAACGGCGATCTTGGACGGCTCGAACGCCACCACGGCACCGTTGCGACGAATGATCTTGTGATCCGGGTAATTCGTATTAGCGGCGTTGGCGGGGGTCTGCTGCGCGGTCGGTGCCATACCGGCGGCGGCGCCACCCGTGGTGATTTCGTTCTGGGCCGTTTGCATGAGAACTCCTGTTTTTTACCCTGGCAATAAGAGACAAAAGAGCCCCTGGCGAAATGCGGCGAAAAAGAACGTCCCTCCCGGCTGGAAAGCGGGCGCGGACAGACTGCCTTTACGTGGACATTTCGCCAGGGACTCTTGTGATTCGCTGGCCTTGCGGGGAGGTTTGCAGTCGATGCGCGAACTTCGCGGCTGCTACCTCGCTCTTGGGGCCGGCTCCCCGGTTTGACTACTAGATATAGTGGGTGATGCGGAAAACTTGGCTAAGTATAGTGAACTGATTCCGAATGACCAGTCTTGACAACCGTTATTTGGGGTACGCCGGCGGCTGTGCGGCAGCGCCACATGCCCGCAAGCCTAGTAGTCGCAAGGGTTTCGGCCAGACCGTTCGCAACTGCACATTTCACAAAAATTTTTTTGATTGTTGCGAGGTTGCGATAGCCCCACACCGACGTGGGGGCATGTGCGCCGGGATGGCGCGCGCGGGACGGCCGAATGGCGTTAAGAATCCGTCACGTGGCCGCCCGCGCCAGGGCGTCGGTAAGGCAACATGCCCGCCTCTACGCCCGCCAGCCGCGCAAACCGCGCCCAGTCGAAATGCGGGCCGGGATCGGTCTTGCGGCCCGGCGCAATGTCGCTGTGGCCGGCAATCGCGCGCACCGGGTAGGCGGCCATCAGCGCGGGCACCAGCGCGGCCACGGTGTCGTACTGGGCTTTGGTGAACGGCAGGTCGTCGCAGCCTTCGATCTCGATGCCGATGGAAAAATCGTTGCAGCGCGCGCGGCCGAAGAAGTCTGACTGACCGGCATGCCAGGCCCGCTGCGTGCACGGCACGAACTGCACCAGCTCGCCCGTGCGCGTCACCAGGAAGTGCGCGGACACCTGGACCTGGTGGATGGTGGCAAAGAACGGGTGCTTGCCGGGATCGAGCCGGTTCTGGAAAAAGGCTTCGATGTCGCCGCTGCCGAACTGGCCGGGCGGCAGGCTGATGTTGTGCAGCACCACCAGGTCCACCGGCATGCCGTCCGGGCGCGCGTCGAAATTGGGCGAAGGCACGCGGCGCGCGGCCGGGACCCAGCCGTCGGCACCGGGCAGATAAGACGAAGACGCGGGCGCGGTCATGGCGTGCCCTCGCCTTCCACGGCGCCACGGTCGGCGGCGTCCATGGCTTCGCGGATGCCCAGCTGCTGGATGCGGTAGCGCAGCTGGCGCAGGTTCAGGCCCAGCAGCGGCGCGGCCGCGGTGCGGTTGAAGTTGGTCTGGGCCAGCGCCTGCAGGATCAGTTCGCGTTCGACCGCTTCCAGCCTGGCGGGCAGGTCGATCGGGAAGACGATCCCGCGGCAGGCGCGCTCGGCGGGGTCGCCGGCGGGCTCGGGTTCGGGCACGGCGGCAGCGGCCGCCGGTGGCGTCTCGGCCGGAACCGGCGCAGGCGTGGCCGCGACAGGCACGGCCGCTACCCCGGCCGTGCCCCAGGGCGCGTAGGGGTATGGTGCCATCGGCTGCGGCACCATCACCGGCGCCGGGGCAGGCATCAGCCCGGCGCGCACGGCGCCGGCGTCCAGCGGGCCCAGGTCGGCCAGCTCGATGTCCTCGCGCTCGGCAAACGCGTAGGCGCGCTCGAGCAGGTTTTCCAGCTCGCGCACATTGCCCGGGAACGGATAGGCCGCCAGCCGCTGCAGCGCCGCCGGCGACAGCCGTTTGGGGTGCGCATCGCCGTAGCGCACGGCCAGGTGGTGCAGGATGGCGCGCCCCAGCACCGGGATGTCTTCGCCGCGCTCGCGCAGCGTGGGCATGCGCAGCGCCAGCACGTTCAGGCGGTAATACAGGTCCTGCCGGAACTGCCCCGCCGCCACCATCGCGGCCAGGTCCTTGTGGCTGGCGCACATCACGCGCACGTCGACGGCGTCTTCGCGGCTGGCGCCGATCTTGCGCACGCGGCGCTCCTGCAACGCGCGCAACAGCTTGACCTGCATCGGCAGCGGCAGGTCGGCCACCTCGTCGAGCAGCAGCGTGCCGCCGTTGGCGGCCTGGAAGAAGCCGCCGCGCTCGGCGTCGGCGCCGGTGAACGCCCCTTTGACGTAGCCGAAGAACTCGGACTCCATCAGGTTCTCGGGGATGGCGCCGCAGTTGACGGCGACGAACGGATGCGCGGCCCGACTGCTGATCGCATGAATGGCCTGTGCCGCGCGCTCCTTGCCGCTGCCCGATTCGCCGCTGATCACCACCGGCGCCATGCTGCGCGCCAGCCGCGACAGCGAGCGGCGTACCTCCTGCATCGCCGCGGAATGGCCGGGCAGCAGCGCGGCGGCGCGGTCGGCGGCCTGATCCGCCGCCGTGGCGGCGTCGGCATCGGCGTTGTCGCGCGACTGGCGGCCCAGCGCGTTCAGCACCAGGCTGCGCAGCTGGTCCAGCGACACCGGCTTGGCGATGTAGTCGAAGGCGCCGGCCTTGAGCGCCTCGACGGCGTTGTCGGCGCTGCCGTAGGCGGTGATCACGGCCACCGGGATGCGTTCCGGCGCGGCGGACAGCTGGCGCACGATCTCGATGCCCAGCCCGTCGCCCAGGCGCATGTCGGTCAGCACCAGGCTGTAGCGGCCCTGCGCCAGCTTGTCGCGCGCCTCGGCCAGCGAGCCGGCCAGCACCACGTCATGGCCCATGCGGCGGATGGAGATGTCCAGCAGCTCGCGCAGGTCGGCCTCGTCGTCGATGACCAGGATGGGATCGGGCGCGCGGGACATTCGGGGTGGCATGGAGTGGTGGCTGGATAAAGACAGGTCAGACGGCGGCCGCCGCGGCAGCCTCTGCGCTCTCGATGCGCAAGGTCAGCACGAAGGCCTTGCCCGGCAGTGTATCGCGCGCGCTGGAGGCCAGCATGCCGGTGCGCTCGATCAGCGCCGGCAGCGAGATGGAGCCGTAGCGCACCTGGGCGTCATTGGCGCCGCACAGCTCGCGCGCCATGAACAGGCCCAGCCCGGTGCCCTGGGCGTTGCTGGTGAAGAACGGCTCGAACAGGCTGCGCTGGTGTTCGCGCGCCACCTCGGCGCCATCGTTCCAGACGATCAGCTCGGCATGGTGCTGGTCCAGCGCATGGGCCAGCAGGCGGATCGAGCCCGGCAACCGGCTGCAGTAGCGCCAGGCGTTGTCGAGCAGGTTGCCCAGCACCTGCTGCAGCTGCGCGGCGTCGAACACTACCGGCTGGGCCACGTCGACGGTCAGGCGGATGGCATTGGCGTTAATGTCGGCGCGGCCCGCCGGGCGGGTCTCGCCGGCGCGCGGGCGGCGCTGGCGCATTTCGGCGCGCCAGCGCTCGACGATCTCGGGCAGCGCCTGCGCCAGGTGCACGGTGCTGCGGCCGGTGCGCGGGCGCCGCGACATCTGCAGCACGTCCGACACCACCTGGTCGAGCCGGCGCACGTTGTCGTGGATGATGCGCAGCAGGCGGGCGTCGATATCGACATCGGCACCGTCCGGGTCCTGCGCTTCAGGACCGTGCCGGCTGGAATCGCCCAGCAGCTCGCTGGCCTGGCTGATTGCCGCCAGCGGGTTGCGGATCTGGTGCGCGATGCTGGCCACCAGCCGGCCCATGGCGGCCAGCTTTTCCTGCTGCACCTGCTCGGCAATGCGCTCCCAGCTTTCGATATGGACCAGCACGGTGTCGCGCATCTCGCTGCGCAGCAGCGCCTCATCCTGCTGCGACCACGCCATGGCCTCGTTCTGGGCAATGGCCAGGCGCAGGCGCCCGGCGGCTTCGGGCGACAGCTCGTTCCACGCGGCGGTATCGAGCGCGGCCGGTACGGTGCGGCCGTGCGCCATGGTCGAGCGCAGCCCGGCCAGGCCCGGCAGCACAAAGCGCAGCCGCAGCCGGGTGTGCTGCATGGTGCCGTCGGCCAGCGCGGCGCCGGAGGCCATCGGCAGCAGCTGCAGGATGCGCGGCACGTCGTCCTTGCTGCGCAGCCAGTCGCGCAGCATTTCCATCAGCGGCTGCAGGCGCGGGATGCGGCGCAGGTCGAACAGCACGGTATCGCCGCCGCCGGGCCCGGGTTCGCCAGCGGGCGCGCCACCGAGCTTGCGCGAGTAGATGCGCTCGTGCGGCTGCACCCCCAGCAGCACCACCGCGGCGGGATTGGCGGCCACCACCGCGCCGTTGGCGCGCACCAGCATCACGCCGTCCTGCATGTCGTTGACCATCAGCCGGTTGACCAGTTGCTGCAGGCGCAGCTCCTGCTCGCGCGCCAGCGCCAGGCGCTCCTGCGCGAGCTGGCGGTTGGCCAGCATATACATCAGCAGCGCGGCGATCATGAACACCAGGCCGAACAGGCCCGAGCCCAGCAGCCCGGCATCGGCCTGGCGCAGCAGGATGGTGTGCATGAACGGCCCGCTCATCACCACCAGCGCCGAGATCGCCGCGGCAAACAGCGCGAACAGCAGGCTGGTCAGCGCGCCGGCTTCCAGTGCCGGCAGCAGGAAGATCATGGCCAGGCCCTCGGCATGCCCGCCCCGGCCCAGCACGCTGAAGACCAGCGCCAGCAGCGCCAGGTCGGCCAGCACCTGCACCCGCACGCGCAGATGGAAATGCCGGCGCCAGAGCGTGCCGGCCAGCATCGCCAGGGCAATGCCAAGGTAAGGGACGGCGACGGCCATGGCCGCCGCATGCTCGATGCCGCCCATGGCCTCCAGGCCGAAGGGCAAGGCGGGAATTGCGGCCGTGATGGTGGAAGCGGCGGCGCTGGCGGCGCCGGTGGCCGGCTCGCCGCGCCGAATCAGCGCAAAGCCGAGCAGCAGCAGACCCACGGCGACGCGGGTCCAGCAGAAATAGCGCAGCAGGCGCCAGTGGAAGTCAGGCGGCTCGGGCTGGCGCCACAGCTGCGCCAGGCCGCGCCAGGCGTTCAGCCGCTGCCAGGCCGACGGCGCCGGCTCGGTCATGGGCGCGGGCCGCTGCTGCCGTCGCCGCCTTCAGTGCGGCTCTCGTCGGGCAGGTGGCTGCGCCGGCAGTAGTGCAGGCCGCGCCAGGCAATGGCGTCGCCCTGCGGCAGGTGCACGCCGCACTGGGCGCACTGGACCATGCGCTCGGCGGCGGCGTCGGGCGTGCCGGCGGCCGCGTGTTCGCTGGCCTCACGGGCCTGGCGTGCGCGATGCTCGGCCAGGCGGGCTTCGGCGCGCGCGCGCAGCCACCAGAAGACGCCCAGCACCACGGCCAGCAGGATCAGGATACGTGCCATGGCAAATCAGAGCCGGTGCAGGACGACTTCAATCACGAAACGGCTGCCGACATAGGCCAGCAGCAGGATGCCGAACGAGGCGATGACCCAGCGCAGCGCCACCTTGCCGCGCCAGCCGCGGAAGATGCGCCCGGCCAGGATGCCGCCGAACATGGCCCACGAGATCAGCGCGAACACGGTCTTGTGGTCCAGCCGGAAGGCCCGCCCGAACAGCTCTTCGGAGAACAGCAGGCCCGAGCCGATGGTCAGCGTCAGCAGCACGAAGCCGGCGCCGATCAGCCGGAACAGCAGCTTCTCCAGCGTCAGCAGCGGCGGCAGCAGGTCCAGCCAGCGCCCCAGCCACTGGCCCGGCTGCGGCGCCGACGGCCGCGCCGGCGCGTGCCGGAAGCCGTGCAGGCGCCGCTCGGCCAGCAGCATCAGGAAAGCGTGGAAGGCCGCCAGCGTGAACAGTCCGTAGGCCACGTTGGCGATAATGAAATGCAGCTTGAACAGCGGCCGCGCGGCGTAGCCCAGGATCTGCGAGCCGGGAAAGGCTAATGGCATCAGGCTGGCCACCAGCGCCACCGGGATCACGATCAGGCCCAGCCCCGCCAGCGAGAAGAAGAAGCTCTCGATCCAGTAGATGCCCACGCCCAGCCACAGCATGGCCGAGAGTGCAAAGGCAAAGCCGAACATCATGCGCTCGGCCGGGAAGATGGTTTCGTGCAGCAGCATGCCGTGGCTGGCCAGCGCGGCCAGCATCAGCACGTGCCACCAGGCCGGGCGCCCCTCGCCGTGCGCGCCGCCTGCGGGGGGGATGGGCCCGCCGCCCGCCACCAGCACGGCGGCAGCCGAGCCGCCCGCCGGACCAGCGGCGGCCGCCACGCGCGGATGACGCGTGGCCCAGCCGTGCCAGGCCAGGCCGCAATAGAGAAGTGCCGTCAGGGCATACAGTACAATGACCATTTACGCAGTTTACCTTAGTGCCCACGGACGGTGGCGGCCCGCTTGAACCGGTGTAAGCGGTGTTCCAGGCCCGCCCCGTGTGCCGGACTGCCTCCCGATTTCAGCCCCGAGCCCTGCTCCGACTTCTCCCCCGATTCCTGCCATGCTGGACAATCTCACTCAACGCCTGGCGCGTGTGGTCAAGACCATGCGCGGCGAGGCGCGCCTGACCGAGGCCAACACCGCCGAGATGCTGCGCGAAGTGCGCCTTGCCATGCTCGAAGCCGACGTGGCGCTGCCGGTCGTGCGCGAATTCGTGGCCCGCGTAAAAGAAAAGGCCATGGGCGAAGAGGTGGTCAGCAGCCTGACCCCCGGGCAGGCCCTGGTCGGCGTGGTCCAGCGCGAGCTGACCGCGGTGATCGGCGGCGCCGAGGCCGCTGGCGGCAACAACAAGGAAGCCGAGCTGAACCTGGCGGTGCAACCGCCCGCCATCATCCTGATGGCCGGCCTGCAGGGCGCCGGCAAGACCACAACCGTGGGCAAGCTGGCCAAGTGGCTCAAGGAAAACAAAAAGAAGAAGGTGCTGACGGTCTCGTGCGACGTCTACCGCCCCGCTGCCATCGCCCAGCTCAAGACCGTATCGGAGCAGGTCGGCGCCGAGTTCTTCCCGTCGCAGCCGGACCAGAAGCCGGTGGACATCGCCCGCGCGGCGGTGGACTGGGCGCGCAAGCATTACCACGACGTGCTGATCGTCGACACCGCCGGCCGGCTGGGTATCGACGAGGCGATGATGCAGGAAATCGCCGCGCTGCACGCCGAACTGAAGCCGGCTGAAACCCTGTTCGTGGTCGACGCCATGCTGGGCCAGGACGCGGTCAACACCGCCAAGGCCTTCAATGACACCCTGCCGCTGACCGGCGTGGTGCTGACCAAGCTGGACGGCGATGCGCGCGGCGGCGCGGCACTGTCGGTGCGCCATATCACCGGCCGCCCGATCAAGTTCGTCGGCGTCGGCGAGAAGCTGGATGGCCTGGAGCCCTTCTACCCCGACCGCATGGCCCAGCGCATCCTGGGCATGGGCGACATCCTCGCGCTGGTCGAGGAAGCCCAGCGCGGCGTCGACATGGAAGCGGCCGAGAAGCTGGCCAAGAAGATCAAGAAGACCGGCGACTTCGACCTGGAAGACTTCAAGGCCCAGATCGGCCAGATGAAGAAGATGGGCGGCCTGGGCAGCCTGGTCGACAAGCTGCCGGCGCAGTTCGCCCAGCAGGCGCAGGGCGCCAACATGGACCAGGCCGAGAAGCAGGTGGCGCGCATGGAAGGCATCATCAACAGCATGACCCCGGCCGAGCGCGCCAAGCCCGACCTGATCAAGGCCAGCCGCAAGCGCCGCATCGCCGCGGGCGCCGGCGTGCCGGTGCAGGAGGTCAACCGCCTGCTCAACCAGTTCGACCAGATGCAGTCCATGATGAAGAAGCTCAAGGGCGGCGGCATGATGAAGATGATGCGCCAGATGGGTGCGATGAAGGGCGGCATGAAGGGCCTCTTCAACCGCTGAAGCCCGCCGCCGCTAGCCGAGCTGCCTCCCCCGCAAAAGAACAGGAAAGACATCATGATGAGTGCCGAACAGGCCCGCGAGCTGTGGGCCAATTCCGAAGAAATCGTCTCCGCCGCGGAAGTCCAGGCGTCGCTGGACCGCATGGCCGCGGACATCACCGCCAGGATGGGCAACGACTTCCCGCTGGTGCTGTCGGTGATGGGCGGCGCGGTGGTCTTCACCGGCATGCTGCTGCCCAAGCTGGCGTTCCCGCTGGAATTCGACTACATCCACCTCTCGCGCTACAACAACAAGACCGTCGGCGGCGAGATGCAATGGCGCGTGGCCCCGCGCGAATCGGTCAAGGACCGCGTGGTGCTGGTGCTGGACGACATCCTCGATGAAGGCGAGACCATGGCCGCCATCCGCCAGCGCATCATGGACATGGGCGCCAGGGAATTCCACGCCGCGGTGCTGTGCGAGAAGACGCTGAGCAAGGCGAAGCCCATGCATCCGGATTTCTGCGGCTTTGCGGTGCCGGACCGCTATGTGTTCGGCTGCGGGATGGATGCGAAGGGGTACTGGCGGAACCTGGATTCGATTCGGGCGCTAGTTTGATCCAGCTGGACTGATGGTTTGCTCCCCTCTTCCGCAAGCGCAGAGGGGAGAAAAAGCGTTATGCCTGGTGTGTCCCCAAAATCGGCCACAGCGACGCCAGCAGCAGCACCGCCATCCCGATATTGAACGCCCGCAGTACTTTCGGCCGCGCCAGCCAGCGCCGCAGTGCCGAGCCGCACAACGCCCACATCGCCACGCTGGGCAGGTTCACCACCCCGAAGATCCCCGACAGCAGCAGCACGTTGAGCCACAGGTTGCCGTGCAGCACATAGGTGCTGCACGCACCCACCGCCATCACCCACGCCTTGGGATTGACCCACTGGAACGCGGCGGCGGCCCAGAAGCCCATCGGCCGCCCCACCTGCTGGTCCTGCACGCCACCGGCAGTGGCCAGCTTCCATGCCAGCCAGACCAGGTAGGCCGTCGCCACCACGCGCAGCACTTGCCAGGTCCACGGGAAGGCATGGAACAGCGAGCCCAGCCCCAGGCCCACCAGCCCCACCATCAGCGCGAAGCCGATGCTGACACCGAGCAGGTGCGGCACCGTGCGCACGAAGCCGAAGTTCACGCCGGAGGCGAGCAGCATCGTGTTGTTGGGGCCGGGGGTGATCGACGACACCAGCGCAAAGCCGGCAAAGGCGGCGAAGACACCGGTGCCGGCGGCGAGTTGGGACACTTCCATGACTAACTCCAAGGGGCATTCATCTGCTTTCGGGAAATCAGTCTACGGTCACTTAACGGTACAGTACCGGTACACTTTGAGGGAAATACGCCGATACAGGGCCGCTTCACTCGCCCCGCTTCGCTGGCAACTTGCTCACCGCAGCGCATGCCAGGCGATGCCCAGCGCCAGCAGCCACAGCACGGCCCCGGTCACGCGCTCGACCCACCGCACCGAACGCCCGAAGCGCGCGGCGATCGCCGGATGCCCGATGCCATAGGCCACCAGCAGGTCCCAGCCGAGCACCACCGCGAACATCCAGATTCCATAGGCCAGTTGCACCGTCGGCGGCGTGCGGCTGGCGGCCAGCAGCGAAAACAGGCTGGCGTAGAACAGCCCGTTCTTCGGGTTCAGCACCGCGGACAGGAAGCCGCTGGCAAGCTGGGCCAGCCCGGCCGCGGGCGCGGGCCTCGCGGCGGCATCGGCCGCCGGGATCGACAGTTCGCCGGAGGCGTTCAGCAGGCGCCAGCCCAGCCACGCCAGGTAGGCACAGCCGGCCCACTGCAACGCCGCGAACAGTGGCGGCGAATCACGCATCGCGGCCACACCGGCCAGTGCCAGGCCGATAAAGACGCCGTTGCCCAGCGCAATGCCCAGGCACACGACGCCGGCGCGCCGCGGCCCGTGCAGCAGCGCGCTGCGCACCACCAGGAAAAAATCCGGCCCCGGGCTGAGCAGCGCCAGCGCATGCGCGCCGGCCACCATGGCAAATTGCTGCCATGGCAATGCCCCGGGGGCGAGATCGAAGACCATATCCATGCCGACCCTCCGTGAAGAGTCCGCAGTGTGGTGCGCACGGCGGTGGCCGGTCTTGAAGAAAGTTGCGGTGTGGCGCCAGGCCCGCGCCTCAGGCGGCGCGCTGGTATCCGCGCGGTGTCATGGCCACGCGCTGCTTGAAGGCGCGCTGGAAATGGCTCTGGTCGGCAAACCCCAGCGCCAGCGCGACCTCGGCCAGCGCCCCGCCCTGCCGCAGCAGGCGGCGCCCGTGCTGGATGCGCAGGTCGAGCTGGTAGGCATGTGGCGTCATGCCGGTTTCGGCGCGGAAGGCCCGCACCAGGTGGTAGCGGCTCAGGCCGCAGGCGCGCGCCAGCTCGGCCAGCGGCAGCCGCTCGGCATGGCGCTCGCGCAACAGCTCGCACAACTGCGCCACGCGGGCGGAGACGGCGGCCGGTATCGGCAGTGTCCGGGTGCTTGCGCCGGTGTCGATGGCAGCGTGCAGGTCACCGATGAAGGCCACCAGCGCGGCCTCTTTCTCGACGCTGTCGGCGGGCGAGAACAGCGTGCGGTTCAATTCGCAGACCAGCCGGTAGACCGCCGGCGACGTCATCACGCGCGCCGGCAGCCAGGCCCGCGCCGCGCTGTCCTCGTCCAGCACGGCCGCCACCCACGCCGGGTCGAAATGCAGCATCTGGTAGCTCCAGCGCCCGTCCGGCACCGGATTGCAGGCATGGACCTGGTGCGCCGGGATCACCACCACCGTGCCCGCCCTGAGCACGGCGCTGTCATCGCCGCAGGCAAAGCGGCTGGTGCCACCGTCGACGGCGCCGACCGACAGGGTGGGATGGCTATGCGGCAGGTAGCTGGCGCTGCTGTGGCTGGCGCGCCGGCTTTCGGCAAACGGCAGCGCCGGATCGGCCCACCAGCGGCTGGCGGCCGGGGCAGCCGTGGCGCAGCTCACGCCGCGCTGCGGTACGGCCGTTCGCGCAGCCATTTGGTGGCGATCCACTTTTCGCCGGCGGCCACCGGCAGGCCCGCGTGCAGGGTGCGGTCATCCAGCGTGCCGTCGGGCAGCAGGTAGCTGAAGTAGACCGCGTTGCCCTTGACCGGCGCCACCTCCAGGCCCACGCGCGGGAACGCGGTGGCGCCGCCCGCCTCGGGCGTGTTCAGGTAGATCACCAGCGTGGCGATGCGCTGGCCGCCGACGGACAGCTGCCGCGCTTCGCCGGGGCGCTGCGGGTTGAAGTAGTCGAAGTGCGGCTGGTATTCGCCGCCCGGCTTGTAGTTGAGGATCTGCAGCCCTTCGCCGTGCTCGGCCGGCACCCCGGTGACCGCGGCGATGCGGGCCTCGATGCGCGCGATCAGGGCGTGCTCGGCCACCTGGAACATCGCGCCCATGCTGGTGCGGGCATCGATCAGGTTCTCGTCGCCGGTGTCGGGATTGACCACCGGCGAGCGCGCCAGCCGGCCGCGCGACAGCGCCACCAGCGCATCGCACTCGTCGTCGCTCAGCAGTTGCTGGAACAGCTGCACCTGCGGCGACGCCATCCGGAACAGCACCGGCACGCGGCGATCGCCGCCGTCGGCGGCATAGAGCGCGGGCGTGCCGGCCGCCGCGGGTTCAGCTTGCGCGGGCCGTGCCGGCGCCGCGCCGCCGTTGTCCTGGGCAAACGCGGCGGCCACCGACCGGCGCGCGAAGGCGTCGTCGTAACCCGAGCGCAGCATCGACAGCACCAACGCATCGGCGGCAAAGCCCTGGGCGATATGCCGGGCCAGCCATTGTTCGAGTTCGGGCGAGGATTCGGTGTAGCCGGCCTTGCCGCCGGCAACGGATGCTTCGCGGATCATGACGGATTGGCTGCGACGCGCTGCGACGAGAACGGGTTGCGGGCCGGCGGCTCCGCCACCGGCGCGCGCGGGCGCGACGGCGCGATCTCGGCATCGCCGGCCACGGTAACGGTGGCTTCGGAATACTGCCAGCGCTTCCACGCCGCCAGCACCGCGTTGGGATATTCCGGGCGGCCGCGGCTGCCGTTGTAGCGGCCCAGCGCCAGGTACAGGTCGCCCTGCTCGCGGTCCAGGTAATAGCGCAGGATGGTGCAGCCGTAGCGCAGGTTGCTCTGCAGGTGGAACAGCTTGCGCGCGTCGCTGTCGCCGATGGTGCGCACCCAGAACGGCATCACCTGCATCAGCCCGCGCGCGCCGGCCGAACTGATCGCGTACTTGCGGAAGTTGCTTTCGACCTGGATCAGACCCAGCACCAGCGCCGGCTCCAGGCCGGCGCGCTTGGCTTCGTAGTAGGCCACCTCGATCAGCTCGACCCGCACCTGCGGCTCGGGGATGCGCGCGGCCAGCCGCGCCGACATCTCGCCCAGCCACTTGAGGTAGGCCAGGCGCTCGCCGCCGGACGCGAACACCGGCCGCAGCGGCCGGTCATCGGCGATGGCCGCGGCCAGCGCCCCGCGCACGGAGTCGGCCAGGTCTTCTTCCTTCTGCGCGCCGGCGTGCGCCGCCGTGGCCGCCACGGCCAGCAGCGCTACCAGCAGCGCGCCCGCCAGGCGGCGGGCGGCAGCAGTTGCGGCGGTCAGGCCGCGGACGGCGCGCATGGGGCTCAGTTCGCCAGCAGGTTGCGGACGTGGGCGACCACCTCGGCCACGCCGACGGCGGTGGCCTGCGCGTCGCGCCGGCCCTGGTACTCGACCTTGCCTTCCTTCAGGCCGCGGTCGCCCACCACCACGCGGTGCGGCACGCCGATCAGTTCCCAGTCGGCAAACATCACGCCCGGGCGCTCGCCGCGGTCGTCGAGGATCACGTCGACGCCCGCGGCCAGCAGCTCGGCATGGACGCGGTCGGCCTCGGCCTTGACGGCCTCGGAGCGGTCATAGCCCACCGGGCAGATCACCACCGCGAACGGGGCGATCGCGGCCGGCCAGATGATGCCGCGCTCATCGAAGTTCTGCTCGATCGCCGCGCCCAGGATACGCGTGACGCCGATGCCGTAGCAGCCCATCTGCATCGGCTGGGTCTTGCCGTTCTCGTCGAGGAAGGTGGCGTTCATCGATTCCGAGTAACGCGTGCCCAGCATGAACACGTGGCCCACCTCGATGCCGCGGCAGATCTCCAGCGTGCCCTGGCCGTCCGGCGAGGCGTCGCCCGCCACCACGTTGCGCAGGTCGGCCACGATCGGCTCGGGCAGGTCGCGGCCCCAGTTGACGCCGGTGAAGTGGTAGTCGCGGTAGTTGGCGCCGCAGACGAAGTCGCTCATGTTGGCGACGGTGCGGTCGGCCACCACCTTGACCGGCTTCTTCATGTCGATCGGGCCCAGGTAGCCGGGCGGCGAGCCGAAGGCTTCGACGATCTCGTTCTCGGTGGCGAAGCGGAACTCGGCCAGCCCCGGCACCTTCGAGGCCTTGATCTCGTTCAGCTCGTGGTCAGCGCGGATCAGCAGCAGCCAGATCTGGACGCCTGCCTCGCCCTCGGTGGCGAGCACGATCGACTTGACGTTGGTCTCGAGCGGGAGGTTCAGGAATTCGGCCACCTGCTCGCACTTGACCTTCTCCGGGGTGAAGGTCTTGACCAGGTCCTGCCTGGGCGCGGCGCGCTCGGCCAGCAGCGGCAGCGCCTCGGCGGCCTCCATGTTGGCGGCGTAGGCCGAGGTCGGGCAGTAGACGATGGCGTCTTCGCCGGTGTCGGCGATCACGTGGAACTCGTGCGAGCCCGAGCCGCCGATGGCGCCGTTGTCGGCCGCCACGGCACGGAATTCCAGCCCGAAGCGGCGGAAGATGCGCACGTAGGCGTCGTACATGTTCTCGTACGACTTGCGCAGGCCGTCGGTGTCGCGGTCGAAGGAATAGGCGTCCTTCATGGTGAACTCGCGCCCGCGCATGATGCCGAAGCGCGGCCGGCGCTCGTCGCGGAACTTGGTCTGGATCTGGTAGAAATTGAGCGGCAGCTGCTTGTAGCTGCGGATATCGCTGCGGGCGATGTCGGTCACCACCTCTTCGGAGGTGGGCTGGACCGCGAAGTCGCGCTCATGGCGGTCCTTCAGGCGCAGCAGTTCGGGCCCCATCTTGTCCCAGCGGCCGGTCTCCTGCCACAGTTCGGCCGGCTGGATCACCGGCATCGACAGCTCCACCGCGCCGGCGCGGTTCATTTCCTCGCGCACGATGTTCTCCACCTTGCGGATCACGCGCAGGCCGATCGGCATGTAGGTGTAGATGCCGGCGCCCAGCTTCTTGATCATGCCGGCGCGCATCATCAGCTTGTGCGAAACGATTTCCGCGTCGGCGGGCGCTTCCTTGAGGGTGGAAATGAAGAATTGCGAGGCTTTCATCCGTAATTTCTCTCTGGGCCGCCGAGGTCGGAAAAATCCGTCCCGGCACAATCCGGGGGGCTGGCGGCGCTGAATTATGCGCACGCGCCTGAAACTGCCCTTCCGCTCGGGGAAAACCACCATCCCCCGGTCCGGGCCCGGCTGCGCGCTTCCTTTATAATCAGCGTAATTCTAAAGGATTCGAGGTGCAGTCATGCTCGATCGTGAAGGCTTTCGCCCGAACGTCGGCATCATCCTCCTCAACGCAAGAAACGAGGTTTTCTGGGGCAAGCGAATCGGCGAACACTCCTGGCAGTTTCCGCAGGGCGGCATCAAGTACGGCGAAACGCCGGAACAGGCCATGTACCGCGAACTGCATGAGGAAATCGGCCTGCTTCCGGAGCACGTCAGGATCGTCGGTCGCACGCGCGACTGGCTGCGTTACGAGGTGCCGGACAAGTTCATCCGCCGCGAGATCCGCGGCCACTACAAGGGCCAGAAACAAATCTGGTTCCTGCTGCGCATGGCCGGCAGGGACTGCGACATCCACCTGCGCGCCACCGAGCACCCGGAGTTCGACGCCTGGCGCTGGAGCCATTACTGGGTGCCGCTCGAGGCCGTGATCGAGTTCAAGCGCGATGTCTACCAGATGGCGCTGACGGAATTGTCGCGCTTCCTGAACCGGCACCCGCGCGTGCCGCTCAGCCCGTATGGGACACACGGCAACCATGGTGGCCACGGCGTGCACGGTCGCCACGGCGGTCCGCGCGGCCAGGCGTTGAGCCGGGCGCAGGCCGCGCAGCAGGCCGACGCCGACGGCAATGCCGAAGCCCCGGCCACGGCCGACTACGTTTCGCCGGCGACGCCGGTATCCACTTCACGGAGCACTGATGACTAGTTTGACCGGCGTGGGCCGCCACGGCGGCCTGGGCGCTGCCGCATTGCTGCTTGCCGCGGCCAGCCTGGCGCTGGCCGGCTGCAAGACCACCGGCAAGGAGATGGCCGAGGAAGAAAGCACCTGGAACAACCCGTTCGCGCCCAAGACCTTCGAGGAAGCCAAGGCCATGCTGCCGCCCTTGCCGCAGGAGGCCAACCTGATCCCGTTCTCGGTGGCCGGCACAGGCACGCTGTCGTTCGCGGTGGACAGCAAGTCGATCTCGGTGGGCAAGGACAACGTGGTGCGCTATACCGCCGTCACCACCAGCCAGAGCGGCGCCCGCAACGTGACCTTCGAAGGCATGCGCTGCGACGTGTTCGAGCGCAAGCTGTACGCCACCCTGCCCCCCGGCGCTACCGAGTGGGTGCCCAACACCAGCGACTACGGCGAGACCTGGCACCGCATGCAAACCGGGGTCCGCAACGCCTACGCCGCCACGCTGGCGATCGATTTCTTCTGCGAGGGCCGCACCGTGGCCGGCAAGCCCGCGGACATGGTGCGCGAGCTGCAGTCGCGCGCGCCGAACAAGCGCTGACGCAACCGGTGCAGGCATAAAAAAACGGCGGGACTGCCAGGCAGTCCCGCCGTTTTTTTCTTGCATCGCTCAGACCAGCACCAGGTTGTCGCGATGGATCAGCTCGGGCTCGTTGAGGTGGCCGAGCACGGATTCGATCTCGGACGACGGCTTGCGCGCGATCAGCCGCGACTCCGCGCTGGAATAGTTGGTGATGCCGCGCGCCACCTCCTTGCCCTGCGCATCGACGCAGGCGATCACCTCGCCGCGGGCGAATTCGCCCTGCACCTCGACCACGCCGATCGGCAGCAGCGACTTGCCGCCGCCGGTCAGCTTCTCGACCGCGCCGTTGTCGATCACCACGCGCCCGCGCAGTTGCAGGTGGTCGGCCATCCATTGCTTGCGTGCAGTCAGCCGGCCGGTCGGCGCCAGCAACTGGGTGCCGATCGCCTCGCCGGCCGCCAGGCGCTCCAGCACATTGGCCTCGCGGCCCGAGGCGATGATGGTATGCGCGCCCGACTTGGCCGCGCGCTTGGCCGCCAGGATCTTGGTCAGCATGCCGCCGCGCCCGATCGAGGTGCCGGCGCCGCCGGCCATGGCTTCCAGCTCGGGCGTGCCGGCCAGGGCCTCGTCGACGAACTGCGCGGCCGGGTCCTTGCGAGGATCGGCTGTGTACAGGCCGCGCTGGTCGGTCAGGATCACCAGCGCGTCGCCTTCGATCAGGTTGGTGACCAGCGCGCCGAGCGTGTCGTTGTCGCCGAACTTGATTTCGTCGGTGACCACGGTGTCGTTCTCGTTGATGATCGGCACCACGCCCAGCGACAGCAGCGTCAGCAGCGTGGAGCGGGCGTTCAGGTAGCGCTCGCGGTCGGCCAGGTCGGCGTGGGTCAGCAGCACCTGCGCGGTGCGGATGCCATAGCGGCCGAACTGGCTCTCGTAGACCTGCGCCAGCCCCATCTGGCCGACCGCGGCGGCGGCCTGCAGCTCATGGATTTCCTTCGGGCGGCGCACCCAGCCGAGCCGCTGCATGCCTTCGGCAATGGCGCCCGAACTGACCAGCACCACTTCCTTGCCGGCCACGCGCAGCTTGGCGATCTGGGCGGCCCAGCGAGCGATGGCGTCGTGGTCCAGCCCCTTGCCGTCGTTGGTGACCAGGCTGGAGCCCACTTTGACGACGATGCGCTTTGCCTGCGCGATGACCGATTGCATGGTGGATCCTGTCTCCGGAGATCGTTCGGAACCGCTGATTCTTGTTTATGCCTCGGGCTGGTCCTGGTCGACGTTATGCAGGCGGTCGTCCAGGCGGATGTCCGGCTCTGCCAGCGCCGCGGCCTCTTCGGCCTTGATCGCCTGCAGGTGGTCCTTGATCGCGTAGATCAGCTCGCGGCAGCCTTCGCCGGTCAGCGCCGAGATCTGGAACACCGGGCCCTTCCACTTGTAGCGCTTGAGGAAGTCCTTCACCTTCGCCGCGCGCTCGTCCTCGGGCACCATGTCGAGCTTGTTCAGCACCAGCCAGCGCGGCTTTTCATACAGGGTCTCGTCGTACTTCTTCAGTTCATTGACGATGGCCTTGGCCTCGGCGACCGGGTCGACCGCCTCGTCGAACGGGGCCAGGTCGACGATATGCAGCAGCAGCCCGGTGCGCTGCAGGTGGCGCAGGAACTGGTGGCCCAGGCCCGCGCCCTCGGCCGCGCCCTCGATCAGGCCGGGGATGTCGGCGACCACGAACGATTGCTCATGGTCCACGCGCACCACGCCCAGGTTGGGATGCAGCGTGGTGAACGGATAGTCCGCCACCTTGGGGCGCGCGTTGGAGATATGCGAGATAAAGGTCGACTTGCCGGCATTGGGCATGCCCAGCAGGCCGACGTCGGCCAGCACCTTCAGCTCGAGCTTGAGCATGCGGCGCTCGCCCGGCTTGCCGTCGACCTGCTGGCGCGGCGCGCGGTTGGTGCTGGACTTGAAATGCAGGTTGCCCCAGCCGCCCATGCCGCCCTCGGCCAGGCACACGCGCTGGCCGTGCTCGGTCAGGTCGGCGATGACCTCGCCGGTGTCCATGTCGGTGATCAGCGTGCCCACCGGCATGCGCAGCGTAATGTCTTCGCCGGCCGCGCCGTAGCAATCGGAGCCGCGGCCATTCTCGCCGTTCCTGGCCACATGCTTCTTGGCGTAGCGGAAGTCGATCAGCGTATTGATATTGCGGTCCGCCTGCGCGAACACGCTGCCGCCCCGGCCGCCGTCGCCACCATCCGGGCCGCCGAAGGGCACAAACTTTTCGCGCCGGAACGAGGCGCTGCCATTGCCGCCGTTGCCGGCGATGGCTTCGATTCGGGCTTCGTCGATGAACTTCATGATGGGTTTTCCGTGATGGATCGGCTGGGCTCGGCAGAGCGGGTGCCGGCGTAGTTTACTTCGCCAGAAAAGAAAAAGCCCCGCAAGCGTTGCGGGGCCTTTCGTCCTGCAAAGGCTGTTATCAGGCCGCCGGAACGACGCTGACTTGCTGCTTCTTGGCAGGGCCCTTGACGGCGAACTGCACGTGGCCGTCGACCAGGGCGAACAGCGTGTGGTCCTTGCCCACGCCGACGTTGTCGCCGGCATGCACGCGGGTACCGCGCTGGCGGATGATGATGCCACCGGCGTTGATGGCCTGGCCACCAAACACCTTCACGCCCAGACGCTTCGATTCGGAATCACGGCCGTTCCGCGTGGAACCGCCGCCTTTTTTCTGTGCCATGTCTTACTCCTGTCGCTTTACCGGATTACGCTCGATCGATCAGGCAACGATCGCTTCGATGCGCAGTTCGGTGTAATTCTGACGATGGCCCTGACGCTTCTGGTAGTGCTTGCGACGGCGCATCTTGAAGATCTTCACCTTGTCGTGACGACCCTGGGAGATAACGGTAGCCTTGACGGAAGCCCCGCTCACCAGCGGCGTACCAAACTTGATTTGGTCGCCGGCGCCCACTGCGAGCACCTGGTCGAGCGTGATTTCTGCGCCAATGTCTGCCGGTATCTGTTCTACTTTCAGTTTTTCGCCAGCAGCAACCTTGTATTGCTTGCCGCCGGTTTTTACGACCGCGTACATTGTCGAACCTCTCGGATGTGAATAAAACGCCGAAACCGCGCGATGCGGCCCGGTTATCTCCCACCGGCAAGGACCCGCAAGGCGAGCGACTACCGGAGGAAACCGGGAATTGTAAACGAGATTGGGGAAAACCGCAAAGAAAACAGGCACATAGCCTGCGAGCGCCGCGCCCGGCACAATCCGGCGGCGGCTACGCTCAGGTCAGGTCGGCGAGAAGGAACCCCGCCAGTGCGGCAAACGCCACCCACCAGGCGGTGCGGCGCAGTTGGCGGCGAGGTATGGGCTTGTCCATGGCTGCAATTATAGAGGGCCAATCATCGGCGCCGCTGCGCGCATACCCTGAGCCCATCTCCCGGCAAACTAT
Source organism: Cupriavidus sp. WGlv3 (assembly GCF_023952475.1). Taxonomy (GTDB): domain Bacteria; phylum Pseudomonadota; class Gammaproteobacteria; order Burkholderiales; family Burkholderiaceae; genus Cupriavidus; species Cupriavidus phytorum. The sequence continues at coordinate 58,110 of NZ_JALHRX010000014.1, read as the reverse complement.
GCGGGGCATGCGTAGAACGCCGCCTGCATCGCATATAATCGTCCGGTTTTGCGTAACGGTGATCATCTTGTCCCAGCCTTCCGCCACTGCCTTGCTTGCCCCGGTCGCTGCAGACATGCGCGCGGTCGATGCTGTTATCCGCCAGCGGCTGTCCTCTGAAGTCCCTCTGATCGAGCAGATCGGCGAATACATCATCGGTGCCGGCGGCAAGCGCCTGCGGCCGGTGATCCTGCTGCTGACGGCGCGCGCGCTGGGCTACGACGGCAACCGCCACCACGAGCTGGCCGCCGTCGTCGAGTTCATCCACACCGCCACCCTGCTGCACGACGATGTGGTCGACGAGTCCGAGCTGCGCCGCGGGCGCGACACCGCCAACGCCGTGTTCGGCAATGCCGCCAGCGTGCTGGTGGGCGACTTCCTCTATTCGCGCGCGTTCCAGATGATGGTCGATGCCGGCAGCATGCGCATCATGGAAATCCTGTCCAACGCGACCAACGTGATCGCCGAGGGCGAGGTGCTGCAGCTGCTGAACATGCACGACCCCGACGTCACCGTCGAACGCTACCTGCAGGTGATTCGCTACAAGACCGCCAAGCTGTTCGAGGCCGCCGCGCAACTGGGCGCGGTGCTGTCCGGCGCCGACGCGCAGATGGAAGAAGCCGCCGCCGAATACGGCCGCCGCATCGGCACCGCGTTCCAGCTGATCGACGACATGCTGGACTACACCGCCAGCGCCGAGCAGATGGGCAAGAACGCCGGCGATGACCTGCGCGAAGGCAAGCCCACCCTGCCGCTGCTGCACCTGCTGGAACACGGCACCGCCGAGCAGCGCCAGCTGGCCCGCGACGCGATCGTGCAAGGCGGCACCGAGCATTTCGACGCGGTCTTCGCCGCGATCCACGCCAGCGGCGCGCTCGAGGTCACCTTCGAAGCGGCACGGCGCGAGGCCGAAGCCGCCGAGCAGGCAGCCCGGCAGTTCCCGCCGTCCGAGCTGAAGGAAACCCTGATCCAGCTCTGCGCGTTCTCGCTGCAGCGTCAGTCCTGAGGCGGGACGAGCGGCGTTTTCCTCCGCCCTCTTCCATTCCAAAAAAAACGCTGCTACACTTACGTTCTTTGCTGCTGACGCTAAAACGTCTGCCGGCAAAACAAATCGGGGTGTAGCTTAGCCTGGTAGAGCGCTACGTTCGGGACGTAGAGGCCGGAGGTTCGAATCCTCTCACCCCGACCAGATTTAAGAAGCCGAATCAACGAAAGTTGGTTCGGCTTTTTGTCTTTCTACCCCTCCTCCTCAGCCCTTGATGGCTTTTCGCCGTCGCTTGAATGCTTTCAGCTCCGCTGCGGAGAAAAGCTGGCTGCGCCCGACTTCCGCCCGTGGAGCCAGCTTGCCATCGCGCACCAGCCGGCGGAAGGTGGCAATCGAGATTTCGAGGTATTGGGCAGCCTCTGCCGCGGTGAAATCGTCCTCAGCGAGATGGCCAAAGACTTCCTCGTGCGAGAAATTCTCGTCACCAAAGGCCTGCTGCCCGATCAGTGTGAAGAACCTGACGCGCTCCCTCGGGGGCAACTCGCCGAGGGCATGCAGCAGATCTTCAGCAGTCATCGTGTCCATTCCTTTCTGCCTTCAGGTATTTTTGAGCTCGTCATAGAAGTTCTCATGCGAGCCCACCTTGTAGAAATCGATCCATAGCACTTCAAGCGGCCTGCCTTTCGCGTTGAACTCCTGCGGCAGTGCCCGGTAGGCGATCAGGTATTGCTGCCGGTTGAACCGGAATTTGTGCACCCGGATGCCACCCAAGTCCCCGATCTTCGCCTCCCCCAGCTCGGGCGCCGCACAGAGCTCCTCAACCTCGTCTTCGATCGCCAGTTGCAGTGGCTTGTGTGCCTTCTTGACGAACTGCGCGAAAGGCTTCTTGTAGTTTCGCCTCATGCGATGTTACACACTCATTTTTGATTCTATAACAGATCAGACTACGCCGGACGTCGGCGAGCCACCATGCCGGGAAGCATGGCTGGCCTGCGCCCCATGGGGAGGATTAGGGCAATTCTCAAATGCCGTGATGCTGTGTTCGCGCCGCGTGGAACTGGGCCCCGCGCATTAGGGTTGCGCCGGTGTCGCGCAAACGCCAATACGTCCCGCCGTCGCCTTTACAAAAAGTGACCCCATCGGCAAACTGCCCCGATCCCTAGAAGCGGGCTCGTCTCGTCCTGCCCTGTCCGCGGACACTGCTCCAATCACTGCGCACCTGCCATGACACTCGGACTTGCCCTGGCCCAGAGCCGGCGTATCGCGCCCGCGCTGCTTGCTCAGCTGGAGCAGGCGGCGCGTGAAAAGCAATCGCAGCTGATTGACGAGATCGTCGGCAGCGGCACCATGAGCGCGCACGACCTGGCGCTGTTCGCCGCGGACAAGTACCAGCTGCCGCTGCTGGACCTGGCGCAGTACAACCTCGCCAAGGTGCCGCCGGCGCTGGCCGGCAACCGTGAATTCCATGCCCACCGGCTGCTGCCGCTGGGCCGGCGCGACAATCGCCTGGTGCTGGCGCTGTCCGATCCGTCCAACCAGGCCGGCCTGGACGCGATCCGCGACAAGTACAAGCTGCCGGTCGAAGCGGTGGTGGTCGAGCACGACAAGCTGATGAAGCATGTGCGCGCTGCCGGCGAGGCGCTCGGCACGCTGAAGAACATCTCGCCGGTGCAGGCCGAGCGCAAGATGATCGAGTACGATCCGGTCGCCGCCGCCGCCAACCCGCGCAACCGCACCACGGCCGACAACATCGACGACGCCCCGGTGGTGCGCTTCCTGCAGAAGCTGCTGACCGAGGCCTTCCACCGCGGCGCCTCCGACCTGCACTTCGAACCGTTCGAAACCTTCTACCGCATCCGCTTCCGTGTCGACGGCGTGCTGCAGGAGGTCGCGCGCCCGCCGCTGGATATCCGCGACAAGATCGCGACCCGCATCAAGGTGCTGTCGCGGCTGGACATTTCTGAAAAGCGCGTGCCGCAGGACGGCCGCATGAAGCTGCTGATCGCGCTGCCCAAGGACAAGGATGCCAAGGAAACCGTCGAGAAGGCGGTGGACTTCCGCGTATCGACGCTGCCAACGCTGTTCGGCGAGAAGATCGTGATGCGGATCCTGGAATCGTCGTCCGACAAGCTCGACATCGACCAGCTCGGCTATGAGCCCGCGCAGAAGGCGCTGCTGCTGGACGTGATCAAGCGCCCCTACGGCATGGTGCTGGTGACCGGCCCCACCGGCAGCGGCAAGACCGTGTCGCTGTACACCTTCCTGAACCTGCTGAACCAGGGCGACATCAATATCTCCACCGCCGAGGACCCGGCCGAAATCCAGCTGCCGGGGATCAACCAGGTCAACGTCAACGACAAGGCCGGGCTGACCTTTGCCACCGCGCTGCGCTCGTTCCTGCGCCAGGATCCGGACATCATCATGGTCGGCGAAATCCGCGACCTGGAAACCGCCGACATCTCCATCAAGGCCGCGCAGACCGGCCACCTGGTGTTGTCGACGCTGCACACCAACGACGCGCCGACCACGCTGACACGCCTGATGAACATGGGCGTGGCCCCTTTCAACATTGCGTCGAGCGTGCTGATGATCACCGCGCAGCGGCTGGCGCGGCGGCTCTGCAGCTGCAAGCGCGAGGGCGAGATCCCGCGCGAGGCCTTGCTGGAAGCGGGCTTTCGCGAGCAGGACCTGGACGGCAGCTGGCAGCCCTACCATCCGGTCGGCTGCGAGCGCTGCAACGGCAGCGGCTACAAGGGCCGCTGCGGCATCTACCAGGTGATGCCGATCACCGAGGCCATGCAGGAGATCATCCTGGCGCACGGCACCGCGCTGCAAATTGCCGAGCAGGCGCGCAAGGACGGCGTGCTATCGTTGCGCGAAGCGGGGTTGCTGAAGGTCAGGCAGGGCGTCACGTCACTCGAAGAAGTGCTGGCGACCACGAATACGTAGGCAAGCAAGACACAACGTAAATACAAGACGCACAACAAGCGTCATTGTCATCGGGGGTCAATAACATGGCGACGCGCGCACCAGCAGCGGGCGCCCGGACGGGGGCACCGTCACGGGCCAAATCAGGGAAGGGGCGCAAGGCCCCCACCCAGTACATCTTCGAGTGGGAAGGCAAGGACCGCAAGGGCAAGACCTTCACCGGTGAACTGCGCGCGGAAAACCAGGCCGAGGTCACCGCCACGCTGCGCAAGCAGGGCCTGACCATCGTCAGGCTGAAGAAGCGCAAGGCCGCGCGCGGGCGCAAGATCACCGAGAAGGACATCGCCTACTTCACCCGGCAACTGTCGACCATGCTCAAGGCCGGCATCCCGCTGCTGCAGTCGATCGACATCATCGCGCGCGGGCACGTGAATCCCAACTTCACCCAGCTGCTGTCCGACATCCGCTTCGACATCGAGGCCGGCAGCAGCATGGCCGCGGCGTTCCGTCGCCATCCCAAATACTTCGACACGCTGTACTGCAACCTGATCGATGCCGGCGAACAGGGCGGTATTCTGGATTCGCTGCTGGAGCGCCTGTCGCTCTACATGGAGAAGACCATCGCGCTGAAGGGGCAGATCAAGTCCGCGATGATCTACCCGATCGCGGTGCTGACGGTCGCCTTTGCGGTCACGGTGATCCTGATGCTGTTCGTGATCCCGGCGTTCAAGGGCGTGTTCTCCAGCTTCGGCGCCAACCTGCCCGCGCCGACGCTGCTGGTGATCGCGATCTCGGACTTCTTTGTGCAGTACTGGTACCTGGTGATCGGCGCCCCGGTGGCCGGCATCAGCTTCTACCTGCGCGCGCTGAAGCAGTCCGAGAAGGTGCAGCGCGCCACCGACCGCGCGCTGCTGAAGCTGCCGATCTTCGGCAGCCTGTTCCGCAAGGCCGTGATCGCGCGCTGGACCCGCACCCTGGCAACGATGTTCGCGGCCGGCACGCCGCTGGTGGAATCGATGGAATCTGTGGCCGGCGCCGCCGGCAACTGGGTCTACTACGACGCCACCCGCGAGATCGAGCAATCGGTGCGCATCGGCACCAGCCTGACCAACGCGATGCAGGCGACCCATGTGTTCGACAACATGGTGCTGCAGATGACGCAGATCGGCGAGGAATCCGGCGCGCTGGACAACATGCTGCTGAAGGTCGCGGAGTTCTACGAGCGCGAGGTCGACGACGCCGTCGCGGCCATCTCCAGCCTGATCGAGCCGCTGATCATCGTGGTGCTGGGCGTGCTGATCGGCGGCATGGTGGTGGCGATGTACCTGCCGATCTTCAAGCTGGGACAGGTGGTATAAGCGATGCAGCCTGTTTGGTCCGCTTCCCCCTTTCCGACCGGAGCCGCGACCGGAACCGCGACCGGCACCGCCCCGCTGCTGCACGCGCTGGCGGCGCTGCCGCCAGTCTTTTTGGTGGCGGCCGCGGCGCTGCTGGGGCTGGTGGTCGGCAGCTTCCTCAATGTGGTGATCCACCGCGTGCCGCGCATGATGGAGCGCGAAGAGGCAAACTACATTGCCGAACTGCGCGGCGACCCGCTGCCCTACCCCGGCCGCTACAACCTGATGGTGCCGCGCTCGGCCTGCCCGCATTGCGGCCACGCCATCGCCCCGTGGGAAAACGTGCCGGTGCTGAGCTACCTGTTCCTGCGCGGCCGCTGCTCGGCGTGCAAGGCGCCGATCAGCGTACGCTATCCGCTGGTGGAACTGGCCTGCGGCGTGCTGAGCGCGCTGGTGGCATGGCGCTTCGGCCCGAACGCGCAGGCGCTGGCCGCGCTGGTGCTGGTGTGGGGGCTGCTGGCGCTGACCATGATCGATGCCGATACACAATTGCTGCCGGACCAGATCACGCTGCCGCTGCTGTGGACCGGCCTGCTGCTGAACCTGGCCGGCCTGTTCGTGGCGCTGCCCGACGCGGTGATCGGCGCCGCCGCCGGCTACCTGGTGCTGTGGATCGCCTACTGGCTGTTCCGGCTGCTGCGTGGCAAGGAAGGCATGGGTTTCGGCGACTTCAAGCTGATGGCGGCGCTGGGTGCGTGGTTCGGCTGGCAGGCGTTGCCGGCGCTGGTGCTGCTGTCGTCGGTGGCCGGCGTGCTGTTCGGGCTGGCCAATATCGCGCTGCGCCGCCAGGAGCGCGACACGCCGTTTCCGTTCGGGCCCTTCATTGCGCTGGCCGGCGTGGTGGTGCTGCTGTTCGGCCCCAGGGTGCTGCCGCTGTTTGCCTGGTGATGGCCTCGCGCCATGAACCAGGCACAGGCGAAGCGGCCGAAGCTGGTATCGTTGCGGCAACGACGTCTGACAGAAACTATCACATGCTGGAAATCGGACTGACCGGCGGCATCGGCAGCGGCAAGACCCGCGTGGCCGACATGTTCGCCGCGCGCGGTGCCGCGATCATCGACACCGACCTGCTTGCGCACGAGATCACCGCCCCGGGCGGGCGCGCGATCCCGGCGCTGGTCGAAGCCTTCGGCCCCGCCTGTCTGCGCCCGGACGGCGCCATGGACCGCGACGCAATGCGTGCGCTGGTGTTTGCCGATCCCGCCGCCAAGGCGCGGCTCGAAGCCATCACCCACCCGCTGATCCGCGCGCTGACCACCGAACGCGCGCAGTCGGTCCGCGCTGCCGGCGCGCACCCCTACCTGATCTACGTGGTACCGCTGCTGGTGGAATCGGGCTCATGGCGCGAGCGCGTGGGCCGCGTGCTGGTGGTCGACTGCACCGAAGCCACGCAAGTGGCCCGCGTGATGTCGCGCAACGGCTTCAGCCGCGAACAGGTGCTGGCGATCATGGCCAGGCAGGCCACGCGCGCGGCGCGCCTGGCATGTGCCGACGACGTCATCGACAACGACGGGCCGGTGCAGGCGCTGGTGGCGCAGGTCGACCGGCTCGACCGCTACTACCGTGAACTGTCGGCCGCGGGCACGGTCCATCCATAACGCGCCAGGCCGGCGCGGCGGCGCATGGCATCATGCGGGCGACATTGTCCTCGGACCTTGTCTCGCATAGAATGCGCTGGAACATGCCGGGAAATCGCCGCATAGTGCCGGTATTCCACACGCATAGATCGCCCTTTCCGGTATTTCCCGGGCCTCATTCTGCACCGGGCCGCCCCTGAAGCGCCCGACGCCCTGCACGGACACAGCACTTGATTCTGTACGAATACCCTTTCAACGAACGCATCAGGACTCTCCTGCGCCTGGAAGACCTGTTCGATCGGCTGGAATACTTCCTCGGCCAGGATCATGCCCAGCAGCACCACGTCGCGCTGACCACGCTGTTCGAGATCATCGACGTGGCCGGCCGCGCCGACCTCAAGACCGACCTGATCAAGGAACTGGAGCGCCAGCGCCAGGCCCTGGCGCCGCTGCGCGCCAATCCGCAGATCGACCAGGACGCGCTCGACTCGGTCATCGGCGAGATCGAGCAGGGCATCGCCATGCTCAACCAGACCGTGGGCAAGGCCGGCCAGTTGCTGACGGATAACGAGTGGCTGACCAGCATCCGCAGCCGCGCGATCATCCCCGGCGGCACCTGCGAGTTCGACCTGCCCGCCTACTATGCCTGGCAGCATCGCCCCGCCGAAGACCGCCGCGCCGACATCCTGAAATGGGCGCGTCCGCTGGTGTCGCTGCGCATGGGCACGACCATCGTGCTGCGGCTGCTGCGCGAAGCCGGCCAGAGCGGCAAGGTGATCGCCACCGGCGGCAGCTACCAGCAAATGCTGTCGGGCCGCAGCTACCAGCTGATGCAGGTCTGGCTGGACGATTCGCTGCTGGCCTTCATCCCCGAGATGAGCGCCAACAAGTACATGCTGTGGGTGCGCTTCACGCAGCAGGACGGCGACCTGCGCCCGCGCTCGGTCGATGCGGATATTCCGTTCCTGCTGAAACTCTGCAACTTCTGAAGCCTGCGCTGAACGCCATGCCTGCTGTCGTCAAATGCCCCACCTGCGGCACCGAGGTGGCCTGGGTGACCGAAAACAAGTTCCGCCCCTTCTGTTCCGAGCGCTGCAAGCAAATCGATCTCGGCGCATGGGCGTCCGAGAAATACGTAATTGGCGGCAAGCCGGGCGAGACCTCGCCCGACCGGTCCGAAGACGAGGACGACTGAGGGCGCGACGCCGGCGCCCCCGTCTTCAATGCGCCGCCGCCAGCACGCGGCGATAGAAGCCCACGCACACCAGCACGAACACCGCCAGGCCCAGCCACTGCGCCGTCGCTTCAAACCCGCCGCCGACCACGGCCAGCGGCGCATCGCTGCCTGACAGGCCGATCACCGCGGCCAGCATCACGCCGACCAAACTTTCGCCGACGATCAGGCCGGACGCCAGCAGCGTGCCGCGCCGCTCGGCGTGCTCGAGTGCCAGTTGCACGTCGTCGCCGCGTGCGGTGGCGCGGCGGCGCTCGGCGCGCAGCAACAGCCAAGACAGCACCGCACCCACCACCAGTGCCGAGCTGATCGTCGGCGGCAGGTAGATGCCGATGCCCACGGCCAGCACCGGCAAGCGCGCCGCGCCGCCACGGCAGCGCAGGATTTCGTCGATGGCGATCAGCACTACGCCCAGCCCGATGCCGATCAGGATCATGTTCCAGTTGAGCTGGTGGGTGAAGATCCCGGTGGCGATGGCGGTCATCAGCGTCGCCTGCGGCGCGGCCAGCGCCTGGTTCGGGTCCATGCCCGCTCGCGGCAGCGCGCCGGCGAAGCCATAGGCGCTGTAGAGCAGCTCGAGCACGGGAGGAATCACCGCGGCGCCGACCACGCAGCCGATCAGCAACGCCACCTGCTGGCGCCACGGCGTCGCGCCGACCAGCCAGCCGGTCTTCAGGTCCTGCAAGTTGTCATTGGCGATCGAGGCCACCGCCACCACCGCGGAGGTGGTGAAGATCGCCAGCGCGATCGCGAACTTGCCGCCCTCGGCCGTGGCCAGCAGGCCGTCGGCCTGGCCCGCCAGCAGGATCAGCAGCGACACCAGGATCACCGCGATGATGCCGATGCCCGAGATCGGGCTGGCCGACGAGCCCACCAGTCCGGCCATGTAGCCGCACGCCGCCGCCACCAGGAAGCCAAAGATGAAGGCGAACACCACCGCATAGACCACCAGGCGCCAGCGCGCCCCGCCATCCAGCGGCGCCGGTGCGAGGAACCAGGCGAACACCGTCACCAGCACCGCCAGCAGCGCCAGCATCACCAGCCCGATCCACTTCGCCGGCATGTCCTGCTGCGTGCGCGGCACGCTGTCCTGCCCCGCCGGGCCGGCCTGCAGCGCGCCGAACGAGGCGCGGATGCCATACAGCATGGGCTTGGCCAATGACAGCAGCGTCCAGATTGCGGCGATGCCGATGGTGCCGGCGCCGATAAAGCGTGCCTGCTGGCTCCACACCATGGTGCCGAAGGCCGACAGCGTGGCGCCGTCCGGGCGCGGCGTGACCGCGGTGAGCCACGGCACCGCGACGCCCCAGGTCAGCACCAGCCCGAGCAGCATGGCCAGCCCGCCGACGATGCCGACCAGGTAGCCCGCGCCCACCAGCGCCAGCGAGAAGCCCATCGACAGCCGCACCACCGAGGCGCCCGCCGACAGCCAGAAATTGGCGCCCTCGGCCAGCACGCGCAGCCCGCCTGCGGCGAAGCTGAACAGCCCCGCCACCAGGCCCCCGGCCATCAGGTCGGCCAGGCCGGTCGGCTGCGGCTTCTGGCCCGGCGTGGCTTCGGCCGGCGCGGCACTGCCCACGCGCAGGATTTCCGCCGCCGCCACGCCCTCGGGATAGGGCAGGTCGCTCTGCACCACCATGGCATGGCGCAGCGGGATGCTGAACACCACGCCCAGCATGCCGCCGGCCGCGCAGATCGCCAGCGTCTGCCAGAACGGGAAGCCCTGCCAGTGGCCCAGCATCACCAGCCCGGGCAGGATAAAGATGATCGACGACAAGGTGCCCGCGGCCGAGGCCTGGGTCTGCACCATGTTGTTTTCCAGGATATTGGCGCCGGGGAAGAGCCGCAGCACGGCCATCGAGATCACCGCCGCGGGGATCGCCGACGAGAAGGTCAGGCCGACCTTCAGGCCCAGGTAGATATTGGAGGCGGTGAACACGACCGTGATCAGCGCACCGAGGATGATGCCGCGCAGGGTCAGTTCAGGCAGGGAAACGTCGTCGGCGATACGATCGACACGTAGCATGCAGGTTCCTTCCTGTGGATCCGGGCCGCTGGCCCGGGCGGCGCACAAGCGGGCGCCGCGGCCGCTTGTCGGTGACGCGGGGACGGCAGGTTCAGCCGTTGCGCACTTCCTCGGCCAGCCATGCCACCACGGGAATGGTGGCCGGCAGCAGCGGCCCCACCGTCACCGGCGTGCCCTGCCACGAGAAGGCCTGGCCTTCGCGGCCGACGGGCTCGCCCTGCCAGGCCGTGACCTTGCAGAAATGCAGCCGCACATAGGCGTGCGGGTAGTCATGTTCCAGGATGTGCCAGCGCTTGCATTGCGTGACATCAAGGCCCAGCTCTTCGTGCAGCTCGCGCGCCAGCGCTGCCTCCACCGACTCGCCCGGCTCCAGCTTGCCGCCGGGGAATTCCCAGTAGCCCTCGTAGGGCTTGCCGGCCGGGCGCTGCGCCAACAGGAAGCGGCCGTCGGGCTGCACCAGCACGCCGACCGCGACCTCGGTCACCTTGCGCGGCGGGTTGTCGCCCGTGGCTGCGGGGTTCTGCGTCGCCGCGCTCATGCCTTGGCATCCCCGGCAACATCGGCGATGTACGGCTTGCCGTGCTTGCCGCCCCAGTCGCGCGCGAACTGCCAGGCCACGCGGCCCGAGCGGGAGCCGCGCTCCAGCGCCCAAACCAGCGCGTCGCCGCGGGCGGCGGCGATGTCTTCGTCGGTGCAGCCGAAGTGCCGCAGCCAGTGGCCGACGATGGCCAGGTACTCGTCCTGCTTGGGCGGGTAGAACGACAGCCACAGCCCGAAGCGCTCGGACAGCGAAATCTTTTCTTCGACTACTTCGCCGGGATGGATCTCGCCGTCGTCGGTGTGGCGGTAGCTCTCGTTGTCCTTCATGTACTCCGGCAGCAGGTGCCGGCGGTTGGACGTGGCGTAGATCAGCACGTTGTCGGACTGCGCCGCGACCGAGCCATCCAGCGCCGACTTGAGCGACTTGTAGCCCGACTCGCCTTCCTCGAACGACAGGTCGTCGCAAAAGATCACGAAGCGCTCGGGCCGCTGCGAGACCAGCTCGACGATATCGCCGAGGTCGCCCAGGTCATCCTTGTCGACCTCGACCAGCCGCAGCCCGTCCTTGACGAAGGCATTGAGGCAGGCCTTGATCAGCGACGACTTGCCGGTGCCGCGCGCGCCGGTCAGCAGCACGTTGTTGGCCGGCAGCTTGTTCACGAACTGGCGCGTATTGCCGACGATGGCATCCTTCTGGCGCTCGATGTTCTTCAGGTCGTCCAGGTGGATCGGCGGCAGCTGCCGCACCGGCTGCAGGTAGCCGATATTGCCGAACAGGCTCTGGCGCTTGCGCCAGCGGAACGCAACCGCCTCCTGCCAGTCCGCATCGCTCAGTTGCGGCGGCAGCCATTGTTCGAGTCGGGCGAGGAAATTGTCGAGGCGGGCGGCGAGGTCGGACATGGCAGCGGGGCGGTGGCGACAGGCAGGGGAAATCGATGTCCTTCCCGCGTGCGCGGGAAGGACAGACAAGCTCAGGAACGGTAGTCGGCGTTGATCGACACGTAGTCGTGCGACAGGTCGCAGGTCCATACGGTGGCTTCTGCGTTGCCGCGGCCGAGCGCGATGCGCACGGTGATCTCGGCCTGCTTCATCACGCGCTGGCCGTCTTCCTCGCGGTAGTGGGGATTGCGGCCGCCGTCGCGCGCGACCCAGACATCGTCCAGCCACAGGCTGACGCGGCCGACGTCGAGATCGTTGACGCCGGCGTAGCCCACCGCGGCCAGGATGCGGCCGAGGTTCGGATCCGAGGCATAGAACGCGGTCTTGACCAGCGGCGAATGCGCGACCGCATAGGCGATCTGGCGGCACTCGGCCACGTCCTTGCCGGCTTCGACGCGGATGGTGATCAGCTTGGTGGCGCCTTCGCCGTCGCGCACGATCATCTGCGCCAGCTCCTGCGCCAGGCTCGTCACCGCGTCGCGCAGCGCTTCGAAGGCCGGGCCTTCGGCGCGCTCGACCACGGCACCGGACTTGCCCGAGGCGATCAGCACGAACGAATCGTTGGTCGAGGTGTCGCCGTCGATGGTGATGCTGTTGAACGAGTGATCGGCGGCGTGCGTCACCAGCGCCTGCAGCACCGGCTGCGCCACCGCGGCATCCATGGCGATGAAGCCCAGCATGGTCGCCATGTTCGGGCGGATCATGCCCGCCCCCTTGCTGATGCCCGACAGCGTCACGGTCTTGCCGTCGATCTGCACCGTGCGCGATGCGACCTTGGGCTGGGTGTCGGTGGTCATGATCGCTTCCGCGGCGGCCAGCCAGTTGTCGGCGCCGGCGTTGGCGATGGCAGCGGGCAGCCCCGCCAGCAGGCGCTCCATCGGCAGTTGCTCGAGGATCACGCCGGTCGAGAACGGCAGCACCTGCGCGGCATCGATGCCCAGCTGCGCGGCCAGCGCGTCGCAGGTGGCGCGGGCATTGGCCAGGCCCTGCTCGCCGGTGCCGGCGTTGGCATTGCCGGTGTTTACCACCAGCGCGCGGATGCCCTTGCCCGCTTTGTCCGCAGCCGCCAGGTGCTCGCGGCAGACCTGTACCGGCGCGGCGCAGAAGCGGTTACTGGTGAAGACGCCGGCCACCGTGCTGCCTTCGGCCACGCGCACCAGCAGCACGTCCTTGCGGTTGGCCTTGCGGATGCCCGCCTCGGCCCAGCCGAGCTCCACGCCGGCGACGGATTTCAGGTTCTCTGCCTGGGGCAGCGGAAGATTGACGGGCATGCAGGACTCCTCGATGTTGCTGCTAGCGACTTGCTGGTCTCAGACGAACATGCCCGCGAAGGGCGGGCATGTTCGATTCCTCTTGCGCCACTCCCGTGCTACGGGGAGCGGCATCATACCGGATGCCCGGCGTGGCTCAGCTCAGCTGAGCCTGCCGTGGCACTGCTTGAACTTCTTGCCCGAGCCGCACGGGCACGGATCGTTGCGGCCGACCTTGGGCATGCCCGCCAGCGCCAGTTCGGCGGCGGCCACGGCGGTGCCGGTGCGCGGCGATGGCGCCGCCTGCTCGACCGGCTCGCGGCCTTCGGCGAACTCGTCGTGCTTGTACTGCACGTTCTCCAGGTGCGACAGGCCTTCCTCGATTTCCTCGGAGGCCTGTTCCAGTTCTTCCGGCGACTGGATCTGCACGTTGAAGGTCACGCGCGTGACTTCGTTCTTGATCACGTCCAGCAGGCGCGCGAACAGCTCGAACGACTCGCGCTTGTATTCCTGCTTGGGGTCCTTCTGCGCATAGCCGCGCAGGTGGATGCCCTGGCGCAGGTGGTCCAGCGCGGCCAGGTGCTCGCGCCAGTGGGTGTCGATGCTCTGCAGCATGACCGAGCGCTCGAAGCCGGCGAACGACTCGCGGCCCACCATGGCCACCTTGCTGTCGTAGCGCTCGGCCGCCGCCTTCATGATCAGGTTGAGCAGCTCTTCGTCCTCGATGCTCTGCGCGCCCTCGATGGTCTGCGCCAGCGGCACTTCCAGGCCCCAGTCCTCGCGCAGGCGCGTTTCCAGGCCGGCAATGTTCCACTGCTCTTCCATGGTGTCGGCCGGCACGTGGTCGCGGAACAGCTCGATCAGCACGCTCTCGCGCAGGTTGACCACCATTTCGCCGACGTCATTGGCTTCGAGCACGTCGTTGCGCAGCTTGTAGATTTCCTTGCGCTGGTCGTTGGCGACGTCGTCGTACTGCAGCAGCTGCTTGCGGATGTCGAAGTTGCGGCCTTCGACCTTGCGCTGCGCCGATTCGATCGAGCGCGTGACAATGCCGGCTTCGATCGGCTCGCCCTCGGGCATTTTCAGGCGCTCCATGATGGCGCGCACGCGGTCGCCGGCGAAGATGCGCAGCAGCTGGTCGTCCAGCGACAGGTAGAAGCGCGACGAACCCGGGTCACCCTGGCGGCCGGCACGGCCGCGCAGCTGGTTGTCGATGCGGCGCGACTCGTGGCGCTCGGTGCCGACGATATGCAGGCCGCCGGCGGCCTTGACCTGCTCGTGCAGCGACTGCCATTCATCCTTGAGCTGCTGGATGCGCGCGATCTTGTCGGCGTCGGCCAGGCTGGCGTCGGCCTCGATGAAGCCGGCCTGCTTCTCCACGTTGCCGCCGAGCACGATGTCGGTGCCGCGGCCCGCCATGTTGGTGGCGATGGTGATCATCTTGGGGCGGCCGGCCTGGGCCACGATCTCGGCTTCGCGCTCATGCTGCTTGGCGTTGAGCACCTGGTGCGGCAGCTGCTCGCGGTCGAGCAGACCCGACAGGTATTCCGAGGTCTCGATCGAGGTGGTGCCCACCAGCACCGGCTGGCCGCGCTCGTAGCAGTCGCGGATATCGCGCACCACGGCGTCGTAGCGTTCCTTGCCGGTCTTGTAGATCTGGTCCTGCAGATCCTTGCGCTGGGCCGGGCGGTTGGTCGGGATCACCACCACTTCCAGGCCATAGATCTCCTGGAACTCGTACGCTTCGGTGTCGGCCGTGCCGGTCATGCCGGCCAGCTTCTCGTACATGCGGAAGTAGTTCTGGAACGTGACGGTCGCCAGTGTCTGGTTTTCCTGCTGGACGGTGACACCTTCCTTGGCTTCCACAGCCTGATGCAGGCCATCGGACCAGCGGCGGCCGGTCATCAGGCGGCCGGTGAATTCGTCGACGATCACGACTTCGTCGTTCTGCACCACGTAGTGCTGGTCGCGGTGGAACAGGCTGTGCGCGCGCAGGGCCGCGTACAGGTGGTGCATCAGCGTGATGTTCTGCGGCGCGTAGAGCGATTCGCCCTCGCCGATCAGGCCCAGCTGCGACAGGATGTCTTCGGCCTTCTCATGGCCGGCCTCGGTCAGGTAGACCTGATGACCCTTCTCGTCGACGTAGTAGTCGCCCGGCTTCTCGACCCCGGTGCCGTCGGCCTTTTCTTCGCCGATCTGGCGCTCGAGCAGCTTGGGGATGCCGTTCATGCGCTGGTACAGATCGGTCTGGTTCTCGGCCTGGCCGGAGATGATCAGCGGGGTGCGGGCCTCGTCGATCAGGATCGAGTCCACCTCGTCGACGATGGCGTAGTGCAACGGCCGCTGCACGCGCTGCGACGGGTCGTAGACCATGTTGTCGCGCAGGTAGTCGAAGCCGAACTCGTTGTTGGTGCCGTAGGTGATGTCGGCGCTGTAGGCCGCCTGCTTGGCGTCATGCGGCATCTGCGACAGGTTCACGCCCACCGACAGGCCCAGGAAGTTGTACAACCGGCCCATCCACTCGGCATCGCGCTGCGCCAGGTAGTCGTTGACGGTGACCACGTGCACGCCCTTGCCGGTAATGGCATTCAGGTACACGGCCAGCGTCGCGGTCAGGGTCTTGCCTTCGCCGGTGCGCATTTCGGCGATCTTGTTGTCGTTCAGCACCATGCCGCCGATCAGCTGCACGTCGAAGTGGCGCATCTTCATGACGCGCTTGCTGGCCTCGCGGCACACGGCGAAAGCCTCGGGCAGCAGCGCCTCGAGCGATTCGCCACCGGCGTGGCGCTGCCGGAAGGCCTCGGTCATGCCGCGCAGCTCGTCGTCGGAGAGCTGCTCGAACTTCGGCTCCAGCGCATTGATCTGCGCCACCGTGCGGCGGTATTGCTTGATCAGCCGCTCATTGCGGCTGCCGAAGACTTTCTTGAGAAGGCCCGTGATCATCGATTGCTTTCACCTGCGCGGAACCGGGTGGCATCCCCAGGGAAGGCGGGCTGCCCCGGCGGCCGGGCGCGGTAATGGATAGATTGGCGCAAAACGCCGAGTTTATCATGTGCCGGGGTCACGCCCGGCGGCTCGGCGCGCTGGCGCGGACACTGCCGCAAGCAGTTTGGGATGGTTGCGCCGGCTTCAATCCGGGCGCCCTCGCTTTCCGCCCGCGCTGCCCTGCGTGCACGCGCCGCCCCTTGCTAGAATGGACCCATGCGCCGCTTCACCCATCCCGCCCTGCAGACCCCCGCCGCCAAGCCGCTCAACGACTGGCTGGACAAGGCCGGCCCGGTGTCGACGCTGCTGCAGACCGCGCGCCAGCTGTCGGTGCTGGAAGCCGAGGTGCTGGCGTTGCTGCCGGCCGGCATGCGCGCGGGCCTGGCCGTGGCCGGCATCAAGCGCGACCCGTCCGACCCCAGCGGCCAGGTGCTCCTGTTGCTGGCGGCCCATGGGGCGGCCGCGGCGCGGGTGCGCCAGGTCGTGCCGACGCTGCTCGGACGCCTGCAGCAGCGCGGCTCGCCGGTCACCTCGATCCGCGTGCGGGTGCAGCCGGAGGTGCAGCGCCATTCCGACTGGGAGGTCGAGCCCGTGGCACGCCCGCGCACCGGCGGCCGCATGACGCCGACCGGGCTGGCCAATCTCGACCAGCTCGCGCGCAGCCTGCCGGATTCGCCGCTGCGCGACGCGCTCAATACCCTGCTGTCACATCACCGCTAAGCGTGTGCGCCGCGTCCAAAGCAAAAGAGCCGACCTGTGCAGGTCGGCTCTTTCTCTATGCGGGGCAGCTCAGGCGAAAGCCGGCTGGGCCTGCGGCAGGAACGCGGCCGGCGCTTCCTCGACGCGATCGAAGGTAACCAGCTCGTAGGCCTCCTGGTCCGCCAGCAGCGCGCGCAGCAGCTGGTTGTTCAGGCCGTGGCCGGACTTGTTCGCCACATAGGCGCCGATCAGCGGATGTCCCACCACGTACAGGTCGCCGATCGCATCCAGGATCTTGTGGCGCACGAACTCGTCGCCGTAGCGCAGTTCCTCGTTGTTGAGCATGCGGTGCTCGTCCAGCACGATCGCGTTGTCCAGGCTGCCGCCGCGCGCCAGGCCCATTTCGCGCAGGGCCTCGACCTCGTGCGCAAAGCCGAAGGTGCGGGCGCGCGCAATTTCGCGCACATAGCTGGTGTCGGCGAAATCGATCGAGAAGGTCTGGCCGGTCTTGTCGACCGCCGGATGGCGGAAGTCGATGGTGAACGACAGCTTGAAGCCGAAGAACGGCTCCAGACGCGCCAGCTTGTCGCCTTCGCGCACTTCCACCGGCTTCTTCACGCGGATGAAGGTCTTGGGCGCGTTCTGTTCTTCGATGCCGGCCGACTGCAGCAGGAACACGAAGGACGCCGCGCTGCCGTCCATGATCGGGATTTCCTCGGCGTCGACGTCGACATAGAGGTTGTCGATGCCCAGGCCGGCACAGGCGGACATCAGGTGCTCGACGGTGGAAACGCGCGCGCCATCCTTCTGCAGCACCGACGCCAGGCGCGTGTCACCGATGGCCGACGCGGCCACGGGAATCTCGACGGCCTCGGGCAGGTCGACGCGGGTAAAGACAATGCCGGTACCCGCCGGCGCCGGACGCAGCGTCAGCGTGACCTTGCGGCCGGAGTGCAGGCCGATGCCAACGGTCTTCACCAGGGATTTGATCGTGCGCTGTTTGAGCATGACAGCCTCAACAATTATTAAAATCTATCGTGTTATCTTTTTGATTAAGGGATTTTACCACCACATCCGGGGCGCTGCAGCCGGGTTTTGTTTCCGGCTGTTAACACGCCCGTCACAAGTTACGTATTATCCACGTTTACCCGGATGACTGTGTCAGCCACGCAACGCCGCCAGCACCGCCTCGGCGCTGCTGACACGGAATTCACCAGGCGCCTCGACATCGAGCCGGGTCACCACGCCATCCTCGATCACCATGGCAAAGCGCTTGGCGCGCACGCCCATGCCGCGCGCGCTCAGATCCTGGTCCAGGCCCAGTGCACGCGTCCACTCGGCGCTGCCGTCGGCCAGCATCCGGACCTTGCCGGCCACCTGCTGCTCGCGGCCCCATGCACCCATCACAAAGGCGTCGTTGACCGAGACGCACCAGACCTCGTCCACGCCGGCGTCGCGCAAGGCCTCGGCATGCTGCACGAAGCCCGGCACATGCTTGGCCGAACACGTCGGGGTGAAGGCGCCGGGCAGACCAAACACGACGATCTTGCGGCCGCGGACCAGGTCCGCCACCTTGAACGCATTGGGGCCGAGCGCGCAGCCGTTGCTTTCGGTTTCGAAGAACTCCTGCAGCGTGGCGTCGGGGACGCGGGAACCGACAGTGATCATGGCTTTCCGGTTTTCCTTGGGTGTCTGAACGGGTCTATGAAGGATAGGACGGATGCGGGGCCGCATGGCGCCGCGTTGGCGCTGGACAACCTAACGATCATAGGCGCCGGACCGGCGCTGCCAAAGCCGGATCACATCCGCTTACGTTCGGCCCAATATCCGGACGGATTTCGATACAGCTGAAGACACTACAAAGACGTCCGCGCGGCGCACCTTTGGGGTGCGCCGCGCGGACGGCGATACATCCCGACCGGGAAGGCGGGAAACCAGTCCGGGGAGGCGGCCAGCGGCACGCCCGAACCCGGCAACGGGATGCGGGTGAAGTCAGTCCGGCGCAGGCGCGGCGCCGCCAGCAGCCCGAAGGTTCACGTCAGCCATGCAAGGCACGCGCGGATGGGGAGCGCACGTGCATCGCGACCAGGCGACGCGTTCCGTCAGGCGGCCGGTGGAGGCACCGATGCCGCGCCAGGCAGGCTTCAGTCTGCCTGCTTGCGCAGGAAGGCCGGGATGTCGTACGTATCCACACCCTTTTCCTGCAGCGCCGCCACGTGGGCCGATGCCGACTCACGCGAGCTGCGCCACACTGCCGGCGTATCGAGGTTGCTGTAGTCCGGCGAGCTGTGCTGCGCGGCGGTGGCGGCCATGCTGGCCATCATCTGCACCGGCATGTTGTCGGTGCCGGTCTTCAGCAGGGTCATCGGCTGTTGCTTCTTGGCCGAGCGGCCCAGGCCGGTCGCGACCACGGTCACGCGCAACGCATCGCTCATCGAATCGTCGTACACCGTACCGAAGATCACGGTCGCATCTTCCGCGGCGTAGCTGCGGATGGTGTTCATGACTTCCTTGGTTTCCGACAGCTTCAGCGAACGGCTGGCGGTGATGTTGACCAGCACGCCGCGCGCGCCGGACAGGTCCACGCCTTCCAGCAGCGGGCTGGCCACGGCCTGCTCGGCCGCCAGGCGGGCGCGATCGACGCCCGACACGGTGGCCGTCCCCATCATGGCCTTGCCCTGCTCGCCCATCACCGTCTTGACGTCTTCAAAGTCGACGTTGACCAGGCCGTCAACGTTGATGATCTCGGCAATGCCGGCCACCGCGTTGTGCAGCACGTCGTCGGCGCACTGGAAGCACTTGTCCATCTCGGCGTCGTCGCCCATCACTTCGAACAGCTTCTCGTTGAGCACCACGATCAGCGAGTCGACGCTCGATTCCAGCTCGCTGGAACCGTGCTCGGCCACCTTGGCGCGGCGCGCGCCTTCGAAGTCGAACGGCTTGCTGACCACGCCCACGGTCAGGATGCCCATCTCCTTGGCCACCTGCGCGACGATCGGCGCGGCGCCCGTGCCGGTGCCGCCGCCCATGCCGGCAGTGATGAAGACCATGTGCGCGCCGCGCAGCGCGTCGGCGATCTGCTCGCGGGCCTGATCGGCGCAACCGCGACCGACTTCCGGCTTGGCGCCAGCGCCCAGGCCCGTATTGCCGAGTTGAAGCACGCGCGAAGCGGTGGAACGCTTGAGCGCCTGGGCGTCGGTATTCATGCAGATGAATTCAACGCCCTGGACACCGCGGCTGATCATGTGCTGCACGGCATTGCCGCCCGCGCCGCCCACGCCGACCACCTTGATGATGGTGCCGTCCATCACTTCCGTTTCGATCATGTCAAAGTCCATCACTGCCTCCGAGAAAAATCAGTCCCCAGACGATGCGGCCTCCCCGCCGCAACCCCTGGTTTCTGAACAAGAAACCAAAAAAAGAAAATCAGAAAACTTCCATCCGGCACGCCGGCCTGTCCGGTAGACCGCCCTGCCCGCGCGCCGTTGCATCGTTAGCGCGTCAATTTCCGCATCGATCAGAAATTGCCGACGAACCATTCCTTCATGCGGGTCCACACCTGCTTGACCGAGCCGCTCTGCACCGCCACCTTGCGCCCGCGCATGCGCTGCACGCGACCTTCCAGCAGCAGGCCCATCACGGTCGCGTAGCGCGGGCTCTTCACCACCTCGTGCAGGTTGCCGCGGTACTCGGGCACGCCGACGCGCACGGGCTTGAGGAAGATGTCCTCGCCGAGCTCGACCATGCCCGGCATCATCGCGGTCCCGCCGGTGATGACCACGCCCGACGACAACAGCTCTTCATAGCCCGACTCGCGCACCACTTGGTGCACCAGCGAGTACAGCTCTTCGATGCGCGGCTCGATCACCGCGGCCAGCGCCTGGCGGCTGAGCGTGCGCGTGCCGCGGTCGCCCACGCCCGGCACCTCGATCATGTCTTCCGGGTCGGCGATCGCCTGCTTGGCGATGCCGTACTGGATCTTGATGTCCTCGGCGTCCGGCGTCGGCGTGCGCAGCGCCATCGCGATATCGTTGGTGATCTGGTCGCCGGCGATGGGGATCACGGCCGTATGGCGGATCGCGCCTTCGCTGAAGATGGCGATGTCGGTGGTGCCGCCGCCGATGTCGACCAGCACCACGCCCAGTTCCTTCTCGTCTTCGGTCAGCACCGCCAGGCTCGACGCCAGCGGCTGCAGGATCAGGTCATGCACTTCCAGGCCGCAGCGGCGCACGCACTTGACGATGTTCTGCGCGGCACTGACCGCGCCGGTGACGATATGCACCTTCACTTCCAGGCGGATGCCGCTCATGCCGATGGGCTCGCGCACGTCCTCCTGGCCGTCGATGATGAATTCCTGCGTCAGGATGTGCAGGATCTGCTGGTCGGTCGGGATATTGACCGCCTTGGCGGTCTCGATCACGCGCGCCACGTCGGTCTGCGTGACTTCCTTGTCCTTGATCGCCACCATGCCGCTGGAGTTGAAGCTGCGGATATGGCTGCCGGCAATGCCGGTGAAGACCTCCGAAATCTTGCAGTCGGCCATCAGCTCGGCCTCTTCCAGCGCCTTCTGGATCGACTGCACGGTGGCCTCGATGTTGACCACGACCCCTTTCTTCAGACCCTTGGACTCCGACTGGCCCATCCCGATCACCTCGTAGCTGCCGTCGGGGCGCAGTTCCGCCACCACGGCCGCCACCTTCGAGGTGCCGATATCGAGACCGACCAACAGGTCCTTGTATTCCTTGCTCATCGGGTTTTCTCCGCGTTCTTGCTCTTCAGTCGCGTCGGATTGTTGTTGGATGTACCTGAAACCGTTGCGGCCGCCCCCGGCCTGGCAGCGCTCGTCGCCGCGCTCGCCGCCTTCGCCTTGGCCGCTCGCTCTGCCTTTTCCGCCCGCACCGCCGCCGCGATCTGCGCCTCGGTCAGGAAGCGCGCATTGGCGGCGCGGATGGCGAAGCCGTTGGGATAGCGCAGGTCGGCATATTCGATCTGGCTGCCCCATTGCTGCGTGACCTGCGGCCAGGCCGCGACGAAGCGGCGCACGCGCTGGTCCATCGCGGTGCGGTCCTCGTCGTTCTGCTCGCGCCCCAGCTCGACCTCCATGCCGTTGGACAGGCGCGCGCGCCAGGCGTAGCGGCCCGACAGGGCCACCGCCAGCGGCTCGGCCTTGAGCGGCTTGAACCACTGGCGCATGACCTCGAGCTTCTCGATCACGTCGCCTTCGCTGTCCGGCGGCCCGTCCAGCGCCAGCAGCTGCGCGTCTTCTTCCGCCTCGGCGGTGTTGGCGACAAAGATCTCGCCATAGGTATTGATCAGGCGGCCGCTGTCGGGTGCGCCCCAGGTGCCCAGCGCCTCGTGCTCCTCGACCTCGACCGCGAGGCCGTTGGGCCATTCGCGCCGCACGCTGGCGCGCCGCACCCACGGCACCGACTCGAACGCCTGGCGCGCCGCGTTCAGGTCGAGCGTGAAGAAGTTGCCGGTCAGCTTGCCCAGCGCGCTGGCGCGCACGCTGGGTGCGTTCACGTGGCGCAGGGCGCCGCCGTCCATCGGGCCGATCTCCACGTGCGTGATGGCAAACACCGGCCGCTGCGCCAGCCACAGCAGGCCCGCCGCGAGCGCCATCAGCGCCACCACCGCATACAGCGTGGAGGCGATCAGGTTGAGCAGGCGTGCGTTATGCCACATGGTCCGGTGCGGTCCTGTCGGGTGAAGTTATTCGGGTTTCCAATGCTCGTTGGGATGCAGGTCCAGCGTCGCGGCGGCCACCACCTGCAGCACGAAGTCCTCGTAGCTGATGCCGACCGCGCGCGCCGCCATCGGCACCAGCGAATGGCCGGTCATGCCGGGCGAGGTATTCATCTCGAGCAGGAAAGGCGTGCCGTCGGCGCGCAGCATCACGTCGGCGCGCGCCCAGCCGCGGCAGCCCAGCACGCGGTAGGCCTGCACCGCCAGCGCCTGCACCTGCCGCTCGACTTCGGCATCCAGGCCCGACGGACACAAGTACTGGGTATCGTCAGTAAAGTACTTATTTTGATAGTCGTAGTTGGCCTCGGGCGCAACGATGCGGATCACCGGCAGCGCTTCGGCGCTGTCGCCTTCGCCCACCACCGGGCAGGTCAGCTCGGCGCCGTCGACGAAGGTCTCGGCGATGACGTCGTTGTCCAGCGCCGCGGCCTTGTCGAAGGCGGCGCGCATCTGGTCCGCCGCGGTAACCTTGGTCAGCCCGATCGACGAGCCTTCGCGCGCCGGCTTGACGATCAGCGGCAGGCCCAGGTCGGCCACCACCGCGTCAAAGTCGGTGCTTGCCTGCAGCATGGCGAAGCGCGGCGTGGCCAGGCCGTGCGTCATCCACAGGCGCTTGGTGGCCTGCTTGTCCATGGCCAGCGCCGACGCCAGCACGCCGCTGCCGGTGTACGGCACGCCCAACTGCTCGAGCAGGCCCTGGATGGTGCCGTCCTCGCCGTAGCGGCCGTGCAGCGCGATGAAGACGCGGTCGAAACCGGCCGCTGCCAGCTCGGCCACGCCCTGCAGGCCGGGGTCGAAGCCGTGCGCGTCCACGCCGCGCGACTGCAGCGCGGCCAGCACGCCGTTGCCGGACATCAGCGAGATCTCGCGTTCGGCCGAGCGGCCGCCCAGCAGCACGCCGACCTTGCCCAGCGACTTGGGATCGATATTGGGATGGGCGACGAAGCTCATGCCTGGCTCCCTTGCTGCAGCGGTTGCTGGTGCGACACCAGTTGGCCGGGCACGCCGCCGATCGAGCCGGCGCCCATGGTCACGACCACGTCGCCGGGCCGTACGGCATTCAGGATGGCCTGCGGCATTTCTTCCATCTGCTCCACGAAAACAGGTTCGACCTTGCCCGCCACCCGCAGCGCGCGGGTCAGCGCACGGCCATCGGCGGCGACGATCGGGGCCTCGCCGGCGGCATAGACTTCGGCCAGCAGCAAGGCATCGACCGTGCCCAGCACCTTGACGAAGTCTTCAAAGCAATCGCGCGTACGGGTAAAGCGGTGCGGCTGGAACGCCAGCACCAGGCGGCGCCCGGGGAAGGCACCGCGCGCGGCGGCCAGCGTGGCGGCCATTTCCACCGGGTGGTGGCCGTAGTCGTCGACCAGCGTGAAGGTGCCGGCGCCGTCGGGCGTGGCGACTTCGCCGTAGCGCTGGAAGCGGCGGCCAACGCCGTGGAATTCACGCAGCGCTTTGACAATGGCGGCATCGGGCACTTCCAGCTCGGTGGCGATGGCGATCGCCGCCAGCGCGTTCTGCACGTTGTGCATGCCGGGCAGGTTCAGCACGATCTCCAGCGGCGGCTCGGCGTGCTGGTTCAGCTGGCGCAGCACGGTGAAGTGCATCTGGCCGTCGACCGCGCGCGCATCCACGGCGCGGATCTGCGCGTCTTCGGCAAAGCCGTAGCGCACCACCGGCTTGGACACGAACGGCAGGATCTCGCGCACGTTGGGATCGTCCACGCACAGCACCGCGATGCCGTAGAACGGCAGCCGCTGGGTGAATTCGATGAACGCCTGCTTGAGCCGGGCAAAGTCGTGCCCGTAGGTGTCCATGTGGTCGGCATCGATATTGGTGATGACCTCGATCACCGGGAACAGGTTCAGGAACGAGGCATCCGATTCGTCGGCCTCGGCCACGATGAAATCGCCGGTGCCCAGGCGCGCGTTGGCGCCGGCCGAGTTCAGCCGGCCGCCGATGACGAAGGTCGGATCGAGGCCGCCTTCGGCCAGCACCGATGCCACCAGGCTGGTGGTGGTGGTCTTGCCGTGCGTGCCGGCAATGGCCACGCCCTGCTTCAGCCGCATCAGTTCGGCCAGCATCACCGCGCGCGGCACCACCGGGATGCGCTGGCTGCGCGCGGCCAGCACTTCTGGGTTGTCGCCGCTGACCGCGGTCGACACCACCACGGCGTTGGCGCCGCTCACGTTGGCGGCGTCGTGGCCGTGCATGACGGTGGCGCCCAGCGACGCCAGGCGCCGCGTGGCGGCATTGTTGCCCACGTCCGAGCCCGAGACCTTGTATCCCAGGTTCAGCAGGACCTCGGCGATGCCGCTCATGCCGGCGCCGCCGATGCCCACGAAGTGGATGTTCTTGACGATATGCTTCATTGGATTGCTGCTTCGCTCACTTCAGTCCCTGGCCAGCTCGCTGCATACCTCGGCGACGCGCCGGGTTGCCTCAGGCCTGGCCAGTCCGCGCGCCAGGCGCGCCATGTCCTTCAGCTGCGGCCGGGTCAGGCTGGCAATGGTCTGCGCCAGGCCCTCGGCCGTCAGGTCTTTCTGCTGCACGAGCAGGGCCGCACCCTGGCTCGACAAAAACTGTGCGTTGGTGGTCTGGTGGTCGTCCACCGCATGCGGGAACGGCACGAACAGCGCCGCCACGCCCGCCGCGGCCACTTCCGACACCGTCATCGCGCCGGCACGGCAGATCACCAGGTCGGCGTCGGCATAGGCGCGCGCCATGTCGTCGATGAACGGCAGCGTCTGCGCCGGCACCTGCGCCGCGGCGTAGTTGGCGCGCAGCGTGTCGATCTGCTTGGCTCCGGCCTGGTGCGTAACCACCGGGCGCTCGCCTTCCGGCAGCAGCGCGATGGCCTTCGGCACCACCTCGTTCAGCGACGCGGCGCCCAGGCTGCCGCCCACCACCAGGATGCGCAGCTGGCCGATGCGCTGGTCGTAGCGCGACTCGGGTGCATCCAGGTGCGCCAGTTCCTCGCGCACCGGGTTGCCGGTCCATTCGCCGCCGGGCAGCGTGTCCGGGAAGGCGCACAGCACGCGGTCTGCGACCCGGGCCAGCACCTTGTTGGCCAGCCCGGCGATCGAGTTCTGCTCGTGCAGCACCAGCGGCCGTCCCAGCAGCGAGGCCATCATGCCGGCCGGGAAGGTGATATAGCCGCCCATGCCCAGCACCACGCTCGGACGCACCCGCCGCAGCGCGGCGATGCTTTGCCAGAACGCGCGCAACAGGTTCAGCGGCAGCAGGAACTTGGTCACCAGCCCCTTGCCGCGCAGCCCGCCGAACTGGATGAACTCCATCGGGATGTCGTGCTTCGGCACCAGCGTGGCTTCCATGCCGGTGCGGTTGCCCAGCCAGACTACGTTCCAGCCCTGCGCGCGCAGCGCCTGTGCGACCGCCAGCCCGGGGAACACATGCCCCCCGGTGCCGCCGGCCATCACGAGCAGGGTGCGCGACTGCGTCATACCTTCCCTCCTCGCATCAGCACACGGTTTTCGTAGTCGATGCGAAGGAGAATCGCCAGCGCCACGCAATTCATCAGGATGCCCGAGCCGCCATAGCTGACCAGCGGCAGCGTCAGCCCCTTGGTCGGCAGCAGGCCCAGGTTAACGCCCATGTTGATAAAGGTCTGCCAGCCGATCCAGACGCCGATGCCCTTGGCCACCAGGCCGGCAAAGGTGCGGTCCAGCTGCAGCGCGGTGCGGCCGATATTGAAGGCGCGCCGCACCAGCCAGTAGAACAGCACGATCACCACCAGCACGCCGATAAAGCCGAATTCCTCGCCGATCACGGCGAGGATGAAGTCGGTATGCGCCTCGGGCAGGTAGTGCAGCTTTTCGATGCTGCCGCCCAGCCCCACGCCGGTCCACTCGCCGCGGCCGAAGGCGATCAGCGAGTGCGTCAGCTGGTAGGCCTTGCCGAGCGCGTTGCTCTCTTCCCACGGGTTCAGGTAGGCGAAGATCCGCTCGCGCCGCCAGGGCGACGCGGTGATCAGCAGCGCGAAGGCCCCGATCGCCACCCCGACCAGGCCGGCGAAGAGCTTGCCGTTGATGCCGCCCAGGAACAGGATGCCCATCGCCACCGCGGCGATCACCAGGAACGCGCCCATGTCGGGTTCCAGCAGCAGCAGCAGGCCCACCACCACCACCGCCACGCCCATCGGCAGGAAGCCCTTGGACACGGTCTGCATCCACTCCTGCTTGCGCACGGTGTAGTTGGCGGCATACAGCACCACCGCCAGCTTCATCAGCTCGGACGGCTGGAAGTTCATCACGCCCAGCGGAATCCAGCGCCGTGCGCCGTTCACGCCCTTGCCGACGAACGGCACCAGCACGATCACCAGCAGGATCAACGCGACGATAAACAACTTGGGCGCATAGCGGTCCCACACCTTGACCGGCACCTGGAACGCGGCCAGCCCGACCGACAGCCCGATCCCCAGCGCGAACGCATGGCGCATCAGGAAGTGGCTTTCGCGGTAGTTGGCGTAGCGCGGCGAGTCCGGCAGCGCGATCGAGGCCGAGTAGACCATCACCAGGCCGAGCGCGAGCAGCACGATCGAGACCCACAGCATGGGCTGGTCGTACTCCATCATGCGCGAGCGGGTCGGCTTGACGCCCGACACCGCGTCGCGCAGGCCACCCCAGGCATTGCCGATGGTGGCGCCGATAAAACCGCTGCGCTTGACCTGTGCGTCGCTCATGGCAGGATCCCCCGGGACAGGGCCAGTTCTTCCACCGCGCCGCGGAACACCTCGGCGCGATGCACGTAGTTGCGGAACATGTCCAGGCTGGCGCACGCCGGCGACAGCAGCACCGCATCGCCGGCTTCGGCCAGCGCGGCGGCCTGCGTCACCGCCTCTTCCAGCGTGGCGGCGTCGACCAGGCTGGCGCCGCTGCCCTGCAGCGCATCGCGCAGCTCGGCCGCGGCGCGGCCGATCAGCACCACCGCGCGCGCGTACTGCGCCACCGGCGCGGCCAGCGGCGAGAAATCCTGTCCCTTGCCCTCGCCCCCGGCGATCAGCACCACGCGCTTGTCCAGGCCCGACAGCGCGGCCACGGTGGCGCCCACGTTGGTGCCCTTGCTGTCGTCGAAATACTCGACATCGTCGATGGTGGCGACCCACTCGACGCGATGCGGCTCGCCGCGGTATTCACGCAGGCCGTGCAGCAGCGCGTTCAGCGGCAGGTCGATGGCACGGCACAGCGCCAGCGCGGCCATCGCGTTGGTGGCGTTGTGCATGCCGCGGATATGCAGCGCGTCGGCCGGCATCAGGCGCTTGTGGCGCACCGGCACCGCTTCCGGGGCGGGCTCGGCGGCCTTGCGGCGGCGCGGCTTGCCCTCCCCTTGCGCGTCGGGATCGGGCTCGGCCAGCACCAGCCAGGGCATGCCGCCCTCGCGCAGGATGCCGAAGCTGCCCGGCACTTCGGGCAGGTCGATGCCGAAGGTCACCGGCGCGGCGCCCGGGCGTGCCATGTCCAGGGTCAGGCGATCGTTGCGGTTCAGCACCTGCACGCAGGCATGGCCGGCCGGGCCGAAGATGCGCGCCTTGGACGCGGCATAGGCTTCCATCGAGCCGTGCCAGTCGAGGTGGTCCTGCGTCACGTTGAGCACGGTGGCAGCATGCGGCGCCAGCGTATGGGCGGTTTCCAGCTGGAAGCTCGACAGCTCCAGCACCCAGACCTCCGGCAGCGACGCCGCGGCGATGCAGGCCGACAGCTTGTCCAGCGCCGACGGGCTGATATTGCCCGCCACCGCCACGCTCTTGCCGGCGCGCTCGACCAGCCGGCCGGTCAGCGCGGTGGTGGTGGTCTTGCCGTTGGTGCCGGTGATCGCCAGCAGCTTCGGCGCATAGCCGGACTCGGCTTCGAGGTGGCGCAGCGCGCGCACGAACAGCTCGATTTCACCCCACACCGGGATGCCGCGCGCCTGCGCCGCGGCCAGCAGCGCGCCGGTGGCGGCCTCCAGCGGGGACAGGCCGGGGCTGATCGCCACAAGGCCGATGCCGTCGAGCAGGCTTTCGGCGAAGGGGCCGCCGACGAATTCGGCCGAAGTCAGTTCGGCCTGCAGGAACACAAGGTTGGCGGGCGCCTCGCGCGTGTCGGCCACGCGCACCGCGCAGCCGTTCAGGCCACACCAGCGCGCCATGGCCAGCCCCGACTCGCCGAGGCCCAGTACCAGCACATGAGGTTTTTGCAGCTCGCCAAACACTTCGATTTCCTGCCCTTGGTTTCCTGTATCGATCAAGCCGCGCCTCTTCAGCGCAGCGTCTTTCTTAACGCAGCTTCAGCGTCGACAACCCGATCAGCACCAGCAGCATGGTGATGATCCAGAAGCGCACCGTGACCTGGGTTTCCTTCCAGCCGCCCAGCTCGAAATGGTGATGCAGCGGCGCCATGCGGAACAGCCGCCTGCCCTCGCCATAGCGGCGCTTGGTGATCTTGAACCACGTGACCTGCGCCATCACCGACAGCGTTTCCACCACGAAGATGCCGCCCATCACGAACAGCACGATCTCCTGGCGCACGATCACCGCCACCGTGCCCAGCGCGCCACCCAGAGCCAGCGCGCCGACGTCGCCCATGAACACCTGGGCCGGATGCGCGTTGAACCAGAGGAAGGCCAGCCCCGCCCCGCCCAGCGCCGAGCAGAAGATCAGCAGCTCGCCCGCGCCCGGGATATGCGGGAACAGCAGGTACTTGCTGTAGACCGCGTTGCCCATCACATAGGCAAACACGCCCAGCCCGCCGCCGACCAAGACCACCGGCATGATCACCAGGCCGTCCAGGCCGTCGGTCAGGTTGACCGCGTTGCTAGAGCCCACGATCACCAGGTAGGTCAGCACGATGAAGCCGGCCACGCCCAGCGGATAGCTGATCTCCTTGAAGAAGGGCACGATCAGGTTGGACTTGTACGGCATGTCCAGCGACAGCCCGCCCTCGACCCAGTTCAGGAACAGCTCCCACACCCGCACGTTGCTGCTCTCGGACACCGAGAACGCCAGGTAGACCGCGGCCACCAGGCCGATCAGCGTCTGCCAGAAAAACTTCTCGCGGCTCGACATGCCGCGCGGGTCGCGATACACCACCTTGCGGTAGTCATCGACCCAGCCGATCGCGCCATAGCCGAAGGTGACCAGCATCACCACCCAGATAAAGCGGTTGCCCCAGTCGCACCACAGCAGCGTCGACACTGCGATCGACACCAGCACCAGCACGCCGCCCATGGTGGGCGTGCCGGACTTGACCAGGTGCGTCTGCGGGCCGATGGTGCGCACCGCCTGACCGACCTTCAGCTCGGTCAGCTTGCGGATCACCCACGGCCCGAACGCCAGGCCGATCACCAGCGCGGTGACGTTGGCCATCACCGCGCGGAAAGTCAGGTAGTTGACGACCCGGAGGAAGCTGTAGTCGTTTTGCAGCCACTGGGCCAGAGCCAATAACATCGTGTTGTCTTATTTAATATGCGGAAGTGTCTGCGACCAGCGCCGCGACCATCCGTTCCATGCGCATGAAGCGCGATCCCTTCACCAGCACGGCGCCCGCTTGCGCCACCATGCCCCCGCTGTCTTCCTCCAAGGCCTTCGCCAGGTCTTCCGCGCTGCCGAAATGGCGGCCGCTGGCGCCGAACGCCTGCACTGCATGCGCTGCCAGTTCGCCGGTGGCCCACAGCACGTCGATGCCGCGCGCCCGGGCGTAGGCCCCGATCTCGTCGTGGAACGCCGGCCCCTGGTCGCCCACCTCGCCCATGTCGCCCAGCACCAGCACGCGCGGCGCGGCAAAGCCGGCCAGCACGTCGATGGCGGCGCGCATCGAGTCGGGATTGGCGTTGTAGGTGTCGTCGATCACCACCGTGCCGGCCGGCGTGTACTTGACCTGCAGCCGCCCCTTCACGGGCTTGAACTCCGCCAGGCCCGCCTGGATCGCCGGCACGTGCACGCCCGCTGCGAGCGCGCAGGCGATCGCCGCCAGCGCGTTGCGCACGTTGTGCTCGCCCAGCAGCGCCAGCCGCACCTCGAAGGCATGGCCCGGCGCGCGCACCTGCATCACCTGCACGCCGTCGACCAGTTCCACGGTGGCGTGCACGTCGGCCTGCTGCGAGGTGCCGAACGACAGCGCCTGGCGCGCACCCGCGGCTGCGCGCCATACCGGCGCGTAGGCGCCGCCGCTTTGCGCGTCGAGCGGGAACACCGCCACGCCGTCGGCCGGCAGCGCCGCGATCGCGGCGGCGTGCTCGTGCGCCACGGCTTCCACGCTGACCATGAACTCCTGGTGCTCGCGCTGCGCGTTGGTGATCACCGCCACGGTGGGCTGGGCGATGCCGGCCAGGTAGACGGTCTCGCCCGGATGGTTCATGCCGAGCTCCAGCACTGCCAGCTTGTGCGTGGCGCGCAGGCGCAGCACCGTCAGCGGCAGGCCGATATCGTTGTTCAGGTTGCCGCCGGTGGCCAGCCGCTGGTCCTCGCCGACGGCCGCGGCAAAGATCGCCGCGATCATTTCCTTGACCGTGGTCTTGCCGTTGCTGCCGGTCACCGCCACCGCCGGCAGCGTGAACTGGCGGCGCCAGCCGGCACCGAGCTCGCCCAGCGCAATGCGCGTGTCCGGCGCAACGATGGCCGGCACCCCGGCGTCGACCTCGCGGCTCACCAGCACCGCGGCGGCGCCGCGCGCGACCACGTCGGCAATGAAGTCATGCGCATCGAAACGCTCGCCGCGCAGCGCCACGAACAGGTCGCCGGGCTCGACGCTGCGGCTGTCGGTATGCACGCGCGCGAACGACACGGCGCCATCGCCGCTAATGCGCGCGCCGGCGATCCAGCCGGCGGCCTGCTGCAAGGTGGTCATGGTGGTCTGGCTCATGCCGATACTCCGCGCGTGGCCAGTGCCAGCCGTACGTGTTCGCGATCCGAGAACGGCCGCTTGCGGCCCTGGATCTCCTGGGTGGCCTCGTGGCCCTTGCCCGCCACCAGCACCACGTCGGCCGGGGCCGCGTGCCGCACGGCATAGAGGATGGCGGCGGCGCGGTCTTCGATCTGGCGCCCGCGCGCGCGCTCGGCCATGCCGTCGGCAATCGCGTCGAGGATCTCCTGCGGGTCTTCGCTGCGCGGGTTGTCGCTGGTCAGCACAACTTCGTCGGCCAGGCGCTCGGCCACGGCGCCCATCAGCGGGCGCTTGATCGGATCGCGGTCGCCGCCGCAGCCGAACACGCACCACAGGCGGCCGTTGCGCGCCTGCGCCACCGGGCGCAGCGCGGCCAGGGTCTGCTCGAGCGCGTCGGGGGTGTGGGCGTAGTCGACCACGGCCAGCGGCGCCTGCGCGGCGTCATGGCCGGCGCCGAACAGCTCCATGCGCCCTTCCACCGGCGCGAGCGCGCGCAGCGCGGCAATCGCCGCGTCCCACGCCACGCCGTTGGCCAAGGCCGCGCCCAGCACCGCCAGCAGGTTGCTGACATTGAAGGCGCCGATCATCGGCGTCGCCATCTCGGCATGGCCGAAGCTGCCGTCGATATGGAAGGCAGTGCCGGTGCCGGTGGCGCGCACCTTGGTGGCGCGCAGCCATGCGCCACGCGGGCCGCGCACCGTGGCGGCGGCGGGGCCGTCGATGCCGTATTCGATCACATGCGGCGCGGCCACGGCGGCGGCGTCGGCCGCCAACAGGCGCTGGCCCATGCCGTCGTCGCGGTTGATCACCGCGGTGCGCAGGCCGTCCCAGCGGAACAGGCGCGCCTTGGCGGCCTCGTACTCGGCCATCGAGCCGTGGTAGTCGAGGTGGTCCTGGGTCAGGTTGGTCAGCACCGCCACCGAGAAATGCGTACCGGCCACGCGCCCCTGCTCGAGACCGTGCGAGGACACTTCCATCGCCACGGCGCGCGCGCCGGCATCGTGCAGCGTGGCCAGGCTGGCCTGCAGCTGCACCGCGTCGGGGGTGGTGAAGCCGGTGGCCTGCAACGCGTCCGGGAAGCCGGTGCCGAGCGTGCCGATGGCTGCACAGGGCGTGCCGGCGGCCTGCAGCACGCGCGCCAGCCACTGGCTGCACGAGGTCTTGCCGTTGGTGCCGGTGATGCCGGTCACGGCCAGGCCGCGCGCCGGGTTGCCGTGCCAGCCGGCAGCGATCGGGCCGGCCAGCTGGTGCAGGCAGCTTACGGCGAGGTGCGGCACGGCGTCGCCGAAGGACCAGTCGAAGCCGTCGGCTTCGTAGACCACGGCGCCGGCGCCGGCGGCAATCGCCTGGGCGATATAGGGCCGGCCGTCGGTGGCAAGGCGGTCGTTGCCCAGCACGTAGGCGAAGAACACATCGCCGCGCGCCAGGCGCCGGGTATCGCCGCTCAGCTGCGCCGCGGCGGCCACGTTGGTACGCAGCCAGGCCAGCGCGTTGCTGGCCTGGGCGGTGACCTCGAGGGGAAGCAGGGGCTTGGCCGTCATCGGGTCGATCTCATTGGGTCGAACTCCACGGTTCGCTTTCCTGCACCTTGTCGCTGACCACCAGCTGGCGGATCGGCGAATCGGGCTGGACGTTCAGCGCGCGCAGCGTGCCGCCGGTGATGGCCGCGAACGCGGGGCCGGCCACCAGGCCGCCGTAGTGGCTGCCGGCGGTGGGCTCGTCCACGCTGACGGCAACGATGATGCGCGGGTTGGACATCGGCGCCAGGCCGATGAACGAGGCGCGGTACTTGCTGCGGTTGTAGCCGCGTCCTTCATGCTTGTAGGCGGTGCCGGTCTTGCCGCCGACGCGGTAGCCCATCACCTGCGCCTCGGGCGCGGTGCCGCCGGGCGCGGTCACGGTTTCCATCATCGCGCGCACGTCGCGCGCCACCTGCGGCGACAGGATGCGCTCGCCGGTGGCGGGGCCGTTGGTGCGGAACATCGTCACCGGGATTAGCTCGCCGTCATGGGCGAAGATGGTGTAGGCATGCGCCATCTGGAACAGCGACACCGACAGGCCGTAGCCGTACGACATGGTGGCCTGCTCGATCGGGCGCCAGCTCTTGTACGGGCGCACGCGTCCGGCGACCGCGCCGGGGAAGCCGATCTTGGGCGCCTGCCCCAGCCCGATGCTGGTGTACATGTCCCACATTTCCTGCGGCTTCATCATCATCGCGATCTTGGTCGTGCCGATGTTGGACGACTTCTGGATCACGCCGGTGACGGTGAGCGCGCCATAGTTGTGGGTATCGGTGATGGTGGCGCCTTCGAAGTTGTACTTGCCGGTGGTGGCGATCACGGTCGAGGGCGACACGCGCTTGAGCTGCAGCGCCAGCCCCACCGTGATCGGCTTCATCATCGAGCCGGGCTCGAAGGTGTCGGTCAGCACGCGGTTGCGCAGCTGCTCGCCGGACAGCCGGGTGCGGTCGTTGGGGTTGTAGGTAGGCCAGTTGGCCAGCGCCAGCACCTCGCCGGTCTGGGCGTCGAGCACCACCGCGCTGGCGGCCTTGGCCTTGTGCTTGTCGACTACGGCCTTGAGTTCGTTGTAGGCCAGGTACTGGATCTTGGCGTCGATCGACAGCTGGATGTCCTCGCCGTCGCGCGGGGTCTTGAGCACGCCGATGTCCTCGACCACGCGGCCGAGCCGGTCCTTGATCACCTGGCGCGCGCCGGCACGGCCGGCCAGCCCGCTCTCGCGCGCCAGCTCGACGCCTTCCTGGCCGCGGTCCTCCACATTGGTGAAGCCGACGATATGCGCCATCGCCTCCCCTTCCGGGTAGAAGCGCTTGTATTCGCGGGTCTGGTGGATGCCTTCGATCTTCAGCGCCGCGATCTTGTCGGCGACGTCGGGCAGCACCTGGCGCTTCAGGTAGACAAAGCCCTTGTCCTCGGACAGCTTCTTGCCCAGGTCCTTCTCGGACATGCCGAGCAGCCGGGCCAGCTGGCGGATCTTGGCCGCTTCGACCTGGTTGGGCACGTCCTCGGGCACCGCCCAGATCGCCTTGACCGGCAGGCTGGTGGCCAGCACCAGGCCGTTGCGGTCGAGGATCTTGCCGCGCGTGGCCGGCAATTCAAGCGTGCGCTGGAAGCGCTTCTTGCCCTCGGCCTCGTAGAACTGGTTGCCGGGCCCCTGGATCCACGCGGCGCGCACGGCCAGCGCGACGAACGCGGCGAACATCAGGAACACCACCAGCTTGGAGCGCCACATCGGCAGGCGCAGGCCCAGCACCGGGCTGGCGGCGAACTGGCCGCTGCGCGGGCGCGAGGCGGTGCCGTTGCGGTCACGGCGGGGCGGGTTGGGGCGGGCCATGCTCATCAGCGCGCCTCCGCTGCGCTGGCCGGCGCGGACGGGGCCGGCGGCAGCACGATGCCGGACAGGTACTGGGTCTTGCCGGGGTTGACCGGCGCCATCTTCAGCTGCGCGCGCGCCGCATCGGCAATGCGCGCGCTCTTGCCCAGCGCGCTCTGCTGGTATTGCAGGCGCGACCAGTCGATGTCGAGCTGCCGCTCTTCCGCCTGGGCGCGCTCGAGCGCGACAAACAGCGTGCGCGCCTGGTGCTGCGCGCTCACCAGCGACAGCGCGCACAGGATCAGCGCGGCCAGCAGGAAGAAGGTCAGGCGGTTCATGCGCGCGCACCTCCGCCAGCGGTCGACACAGCAGGCGCCAGCTTCTCGGCCACGCGCATCACCGCCGAGCGCGCGCGCGGGTTGGCGGCCACCTCTTCGGCGCCCGGCTTGTAGCGGCCGAGCAGGCGCAGCGTCGGTTGCGGCAGGTCGGCCGCGCGCAGCGGCGCGCGGCGCAGCGCCGGATCGGCATCCTGCTGGGGACGGGCGTGCGCCGCCATGAACCGCTTGACGATGCGGTCCTCCAGCGAATGGAAGCTGATCACCACCAGGCGTCCCCCTACCTGCAGCAGGTCATAAGCTGCCTTCAGCCCTCTTTCGAGGTCCTCAAGCTCTTGATTGACGTGAATCCGTAGAGCCTGAAAGGTGCGGGTCGCAGGGTCCTGACCCTTCTCGCGTGTTTTGACGGCTTTCGCCACGAGCGCGGCAAGGTCGGCAGTAGTGGCGACGGGTCCGCCATCGCCGGATTGGCTCCGGCGAGCAACAATCGCCTTTGCAATCTGTACAGCAAACCGTTCTTCCCCATAGTCTCGTATCACCCTGGCAATGTCCTGCTCATCCGCCTGCGCCAGCCACTGGGCGGCAGTGATGCCGCGCGTGGTGTCCATGCGCATGTCCAGCGGGCCCTCGAAACGAAAGGAAAACCCCCTCGCCGCCTCATCGATCTGGGGCGAGCTGATCCCCAGGTCGAGCAGCACGCCGGCGACATGGCCGCGCCCCGACAGGCGCTCGGCCATCGCCGCAAAGCTCGCGTGCTCAATGGAGAAGCGGGCATCCTTGATGGTGCCCGCTTCTGCGATTGCTGCTGGGTCCTTGTCGAACGCAACCAGGGCCCCGTCTGGCCCCAGCCGGGCCAGTACCGCCCGGCTGTGCCCTCCCCTGCCGAAGGTGCCGTCGACATAAACCCCGTCGGGCCGCCAGACCAGCGCGTCGACGGCCTCGTCCAGCAGCACGGTGCGATGCTGCAAGGCGGGGGTTGCCGGGGTTCCGGTAGGACTCATGACCTCTTCAGAAAGAGAAATTCTTCAATGCTTCGGGCATGCCCTGCGCCATCGCCTGCTGTTCCTTGGCGGCGTAGGTTGCGGCATCCCACACTTCGAAATGGCTGCCCATGCCGAGCAGCATGACTTCCTTGTCGAGCATGGCGGCACTGCGCAGCTCCGGTGCGATCAGCACCCGGCCCGCGCCGTCCATTTCCACGTCGGCGGCGTTGCCCAGGAAGATGCGCTTCCACCAGTGCGCATCCATCGGCAGCGCTGCAATGCGCGTGCGGAAGTTTTCCCACTCGGGCCGGGGAAACAGCAGCAGGCAGCCATCCGGGTGCTTGGTCAGCGTAACCCGGCCCTCGGCCTGCTGTTGCAGCGCTTCGCGATGCCGCGACGGAATCGACATCCGCCCCTTGGCATCCAGCGACAGCGCCGATGCTCCCTGAAACAAGCTTGCTCCCGGTCCACGCCGGTCCTGCGAACGGTTCGCCGGCCGGCCTGCGCGTGAATCCTTCCGTTCCGACTATGGTGAGAATCATCCCATGGCCGGGGCCCAATTTCACACAAAAATACACTTCCTCACACTATTTCCCACTTTAGAGGAAGCGATATGGGCGGTCAAGGCTGCAGGCGGGGCAACAAACGAGATTTTTTTAATCAGAACAATGACTTAGCGCGCACACCTCACGCACCGGAAAA
Source organism: Cupriavidus sp. WGlv3 (assembly GCF_023952475.1). Taxonomy (GTDB): domain Bacteria; phylum Pseudomonadota; class Gammaproteobacteria; order Burkholderiales; family Burkholderiaceae; genus Cupriavidus; species Cupriavidus phytorum. Next base: position 21,534 of record NZ_JALHRX010000014.1, on the reverse strand, counting down.
GTGAATCCTTAATGAAATGAAGATCTTAGGGAGGAAAGCAGAGAAACCACCTGAGAACCACTTGCGGAGGAACTGCCGACAGCGCGGAAAAGACCTGTCCCGGCGCGCGCCCCGAGGATACAACAATTGCCCGCCAGCCCTGCTGAATTCAGGGCTGGGCGGCAGACGCCCGATCTCGGGCGGCCGAGCTCAGATGCGGTAGGCGGCGGTGGTCATCACGCGCGAGGCGCCGCGCATCAGCGCGCGCACCGGCGCGGGCAAGGGCATGCCGCCGGCCTCGCGCGCGGCGTCGCCATGGCGGATCTCGTCGTCGCGCATCTGCTCGAGGATGGCGCGCGAGCGGCCATCGGACTCGGGCAGGCGGTCCAGGTGTCCGCCGAGGTGGTGCTCGACCTGGCGCTCGGTCTCGGCAACGAAGCCCAGGCTGACGCGATCGCCCGCGCGGCCGGCGACCCAGCCGATGGCGAAGGCGCCGGCGTACCAGAGCGGATTGAGCAGGCTCGGACGCGAACCCAGCTCGCGCAGGCGCTCGGCGCACCAGGCCAGGTGGTCTTCCTCTTCGCGCGCGGCGGCATCCATCTGCGCGCGCACGGCGCCGTTGCGCGCGGTCAGCTTCTGCGCCTGGTACAGGGCCTGGGCGCAGACCTCGCCGACATGGTTGATGCGCATCAGGCCGGCCACATGGCGGCGCTCGTCGGCACTCATCTGTTCGGTGTCCGGCGCCAGCCGGTCAGCCGGGTTGGCGCGCGCCGAGCGCGTGGCGCCGGCAATGGCGCGCAGGGCCACGTCGAATTCTTTGATCAGGTTGTCCATGTCGCAGAGGCGGTTGGAATCGGTGCCCGGGCAAGCCCCTGCCATGGTGGGGTGCGCGGCCGCGGCGCGGCACGCCGGGGCGCCATCGGGATTACCCGTATTGTAGCTTGCCTCTAATCGCCGCCAGACCGCATCCCGCCTTGCGTTGATACGCCCGGCTACTCAGAAACCCTGAGTTGTTAAAACAAGACAAGGGGTTGGGCCCCAATGGTGAACGAAAAGTTGTTTGTTACAGTACTTCGCAACTTCCAAGGAAGTTTGACGCTCGGGGGATGGAGACCATCAGGAGGTTCTCCCGCGCCGTCACCAATAATTCTTACAGTGGAGATCAACGAGCATGAAGAAATCGCTTCTGGCGCTGGCAGCGCTTGGCGCATTTGCTGGGGCGGCGCAGGCCCAATCGAGCGTGACCCTGTACGGTGTGGTCGATGCCAACATCGAATACGTAAGCAACATGTCCAGCGTCACGCCGTCGATCGCCAACGGCCTGGCAGTCGGCCCGGCGGAAAACGTCTTCCGGCTGACCTCGGGCGGCCTGTCCGGTTCGCGTTGGGGCCTGCGCGGCGTGGAAGACCTGGGCAGCGGCATGAAGGCGCTGTTCGTGCTCGAAAGCGGTTTCGGTCTCGATGACGGCCGGTCCCAGCAAGGCGGCCGCCTGTTCGGTCGTCAGGCGTATGTCGGCCTGGAAAGCGCCCAGGTCGGCCGCTTCACCTTCGGTCGCCAGTACACCACGCTGTTCGACATGATGGCCAACTTCTCGCCGACCGGCTATGCCACCCAGTATGAACCGGTGGTGGCGCAGCTGGGCCTGAACTTCCGCTCGGACAATACCGCCAAGTACACCGGCAAGTTCGGTCCGGTCACGGGGATCGCCCACTGGTCGTTCGGCAACGGCGTGGCCGGCGCCGGCGAGGTCCCGGGCCAGTTCCGCCGCGACACCGGCTATGGTGCCGGCCTGGCGTGGGCGGCAGGCCCGTTCGGCATTTCGGCAGCCTACGACCAGTACAACCCGACCCTGAACGCCGCCGGTGGCACCGGCGACTTCAAGAAGGCGGCCGTCGCCGCCAGCTACGCCTTCGGCCCGGCCAAGCTGATGGCCGGCTACCGCTGGGGCATGAACAAGGCCCCCAACGACAACACCATCCTGAAGGACAACTACTACTGGGTGGGTGCCAACTACCAGGTCAGCCCGGCGCTGGGCCTGACGCTCGCCTACTACTACGACGACGTCAAGAACCTGAACCTGGCCGCCACCGGCACCGCCAACAACATTAAGAACCCCTGGCAGATCTCGTTCGTCGCCGACTACAACCTGTCCAAGCGCACCGACGTTTACCTGACCGCTGCCTTCTCGAAGAACGCCGGCCTGAACTTCGACACCTCGGCAATCAGCTTCGCCAACGGTTACTTCCTGGGTACCGGCGAAGACAAGATGATCGGCGCCGCCATCGGCATCCGCCACAAGTTCTAAGCAAATCAGGCTTGAACTGGAAAGGCACCTCCGGGTGCCTTTTTTCATTGGCAGGACCGCGCCCCACGATACGCCATAGGGCATCACCTCATCGGCTCCGTCGCGGGTGCCAACTAGAATGCACTGACCATGCCGCCACCAGGTGCCGCGGCCAAACCCCAGGGAGACCAAGCATGCAACCCACTCGCCGGCGCGTCGTTGCGCTGCTGCTGTCCGCCAGCCTCGGCGCGCTTGCCAGCCAGCCGGCGCTGGCCGCCGACCCGTATCCGGCCAAGCCGATCCGGCTGGTGGTGCCCTTCGCCGCCGGCGGCACCACCGATATCCTGGCGCGCGCGGTGGCGGCCGAACTGGCCAAGCTGCCCGGCTGGAACGTGGTGGTCGACAACAAGCCCGGCGCCGGCGGCAATATCGGCGCCGACATCGTCGCCAAGGCCGCGCCCGACGGCTACACGCTGCTGATGGGCACCGTCGGCACCCACGGCATCAACCAGTCGCTGTACGGCAAGCTGCCGTTCGACCCGATCAAGGACTTCGCGCCGATCACCGAGGTGGCGGCGGTGCCCAACGTGCTGGTGCTCAATCCGGCGTTCGCGCAGCAGCACAAGATCGACAGCGTCAAGGACCTGATCACCTATGCGCGCGCCAATCCCGGCAAGATCAACATGGCCTCGAGCGGCAACGGTACCTCGATCCACCTGGCCGGTGAGCTGTTCAAGACACAAACCCGGACCTTCATGGTGCACTTCCCTTACAAGGGCAGCGGTCCCGCGCTGGTCGACCTGGCGGGCGGCACCATGCAGGTGATGTTCGACAACCTGCCGTCGTCGATGGCGCTGATCAAGAGCGGCAAGCTCAAGGCGCTGGCGGTGACCAGCGCCAGGCCGTCGCCGGCGCTGCCGGGCGTGCCGACCATTGCCCAGGCGGCCGGCCTGCCGCAATACGAGGCCAGTTCCTGGTTCGGCATGCTGGCGCCGGCGGGCACGCCGCCGGAGGTAATCCAGCGCATCCAGCAGGAAGTGGCCAAGGCGCTGGGCGCCCCGGCGGTGCGCGAGCGGCTGCAGGCACAGGGCGCCGAGCCGGTCGGCAACACGCCCGAGCAGTTCGCCGCCTTCATCCGCGCCGAAACCACGAAATGGGCCAAGGTGGTCAAGGATTCGGGCGCCAAGGTGGATTGATGCGGGATTGGGCCGGATCGGCTTGAATTGATCGCCGGCAGGGCCGCGGCGCTTATCGGCTATATATCGCGCATATACTTGAGGCATCAAATGTCGGCCGCCCGAAGTCGGGCGGCCCCTGGCGGCGCTTGCCGCACACCTGCCACCCCAGGGCGCACCGAAGATGCCAAACCTGTCTCCTGCGGCCGGCGCCGAGAGCGCGCCGGTCGACCTCGAAACCCGCGCCGACCACACCGAGCACGAGGCCCTGCGGCTGTGGCTGCGGCTGCTGACCTGCACCAACCTGATCGAAGCCGATATCCGCTCGCGGCTGCGCCAGGACTTCGCCTGCACCCTGCCCCGCTTCGACCTGATGGCGCAGCTCGACCGCCATCCCGAAGGGCTCAAGATGGGCGAACTGTCGCGCCGCATGATGGTGACCGGCGGCAACGTCACGGGCATCACCGACCAGCTGCAGCAGGAAGGGCTGGTCTCACGCGAGGCCCTGCCCACCGATCGGCGCGCCTATCTGATCCGCCTGACGCCGGCCGGGCGCGCCGCGTTCTCGCGCATGGCGCGCGCCCACGAGGACTGGATCGGGCAACTGTTCTCGGGCCTGGCCGAGACCGACCGGCGCGCCTTGTTCCGACTGCTTGGCCGGCTCAAATCCGGCCTGATCTCGCCATGAAACCGCTTGCCATCCTTACCCTGTGCGGCGTGCTGCCGGTGCTGGCCGCCTGCAGCAGCACGCCGCAGCCACCGCAGGTCACCCCGGTGAACGCCACCATCAAGCTCGGCCGCGTCACCGAAAGAGTGTTCCTGACCCGCCTGGACGTGGCCCAGGTGCCCTCTTACTACGGTGGCGGCACCAGCGTCGGCGTGGGTGCCGCTAGCGGCGGCCACGGCGGCGGCGGGGTCGGCGTGGGCTTTGCCTTCGACCTGAGCCGGCTGTTCAACAAGCCCGCGCCGGTGCAGCAGGTGGATCTGTTCCAGTACAAGGTGCGCACCCTGGACGGGGCGATGGTGACAGCGAACGCACCGGCCGTACCTGGCCTGGAGCCGGGCGCCTGCGTGCGGGTGATCTACCCCGATGGCGGGCAGGAGCCACAGCTGGCGCCATCGAACGAGTGCTGAGCCAGAACCGCCCTGCCTGAACGCACAACGGCCTTCGAGGAGGCCGTTGTCGTTTCCCGTGGCAAGACCGGGCGTTCAGGCTGCCGCGCGGCTGTCGCGCAGTTCGCGGCGCAGGATCTTGCCGACGTTGGTCTTCGGCAGTTCGGTGCGGAATTCGACGTACTTGGGCCGCTTGTAGCCGGTCAGGCGCTCCTTGCAGAATTCGATCACATCGGTCTCGGTCAGCGCCGGGTCCTTCTTCACCACGAACAGCTTGACCACCTCGCCCGAATGCGTGTCCGGCACGCCGACCGCCGCCACTTCCAGCACGCCCGGGCACTCCGCCACCACGCCTTCGACTTCGTTCGGATAGACGTTGAAGCCCGACACCAGGATCATGTCCTTCTTGCGGTCGACGATCCGGGTATAGCCGCGCTCGTCCATCATGCCAATATCGCCGGTCTTGAAGAAGCCGTCCGGGGTCATGACCTTGGCGGTCTCGTCCGGGCGGTTCCAGTAGCCGGCCATCACCTGCGGGCCGCGGATGCAGATCTCGCCGGGCTGGCCCAGCGGCACGTCGTTGCCGTCGTCGTCGCGGATCACGACTTCGGTCGACGGCAGCGGCATGCCGATGGTGCCCGAGAACGCATCGGTGTCAGTCGGGTTACAGGTGGCCGACGGCGAGGTCTCGGACAGGCCGTAGCCCTCGATGATGGGGCAGCCGGTCTTGGCCAGCCATTGCTTGGCCACCGCTTCCTGCACCGCCATGCCGCCGCCGTTGGCCACGCGCAGGCCCGAGAAGTCGACCTTGCCGATCTCCGGGTTGTTGAGCAGCGCGTTGTACAGCGTGTTGACGGCCGGGAACATATTGAACTTGTACTTCTGCAGTTCCTTGATGAAGCCCGGGATGTCGCGCGGATTCGGGATCAGCACGCTGGTGCCGCCGCTGCGCATGCCCAGCAGGCAGCAGACCGTCAGCGCGAAGATGTGGTACAGCGGCAGCGCCGTGATGGTGATGGGCTGGTCGATATGGGCGCCCTTGTTCAGCGCCGGCTGCATCCATGCCTCGGACTGCAGCACGTTGGCGACCACGTTACGGTGCAGCAGCACCGCGCCCTTGGACACCCCCGTGGTGCCGCCGGTGTACTGCAGGAAGGCGATGTCGTCGGGGCCGGTGGTGGCCGGTTGCAGCGTCAGCTTGCGGCCTTCGGCCAGCACGCTGTTGAAGCGCACGCAGTGGGGCAATTCCCACGCCGGCACCATCTTCTTGACGTTGCGCACGACGAAATTGACGATCGCGCCCTTCAACCCGCCCAGCATGTCGCCCATGCTGGCCACCACCACGTGCTTGACCGGGGTCCGGGGCAGCACCTGCTGCAGCGTCGCGGCAAAGTTCTCGAGGATCACGATGGCTTCGGCGCCGCTGTCCTTGAGCTGGTGCTCGAGCTCGCGCGGGGTGTAGAGCGGGTTGACGTTGACCACCACGAAGCCCGCACGCAGCACCGCGGCCAGCACCACCGGGTATTGCAGCACGTTGGGCATCATGATCGCCACGCGCGCACCGGGACGCAGCCCGCGCGACTGCAGCCATGCGGCAAAGTGGGTCGAAAGCCGGTCCAGTTCACCGTAGGTGATGGCCTTGTCCATGCAGATAAAGGCCTTGCGGTCGGCATAGCTGTGGAAAGACGCCTCGAGCAGCGCAGCGAGCGAGCGGAACTGGCTGGCATCGATCTCGGCAGGGACGCCGGCCGGGTAGTGTTTCAGCCAAATTCTTTCCATAGCACCGTCTCCTGAATTTCTGAATGGTCGTTCGATTTTTCCGAGATGCTAAACGGGCGCCCCGGTTAAAACAACAACTTAGACGAAGTCCTCAGGGTCGTTCGCCAATCCTGGCCGGCCCTGGCGAGCATTATGCGCCACCGATCGGACATAGGCAGCGGGATAACCCCTACGTGCCCGCGCCGCGCTCACGCGCCGCTGGGCTGCACCAGCTTCATCATGCTGGCCGCCAGTTCCTGCGCCAGGGTTTCGGGGTCGGTGCGCCCGGGTTCGTGCCACGTGTACAGGAAGCCAACCACGCTGCCGATCGCATGCGCGGTCACGCGCGCGTCGCCAAAGGCGAACACGCCCTCGCGCTGGCCTTCGTCCAGCAGCGCATAGAGGTCGCGATAGAAGTCCCGCGCCATGCTGTCGAGCCAGGCCACGGTGTCCGGACGCAGGTACTGCCGGTCGCGGAAGCTCAGCGTGGCCGGCACGTGGCAAGCGATGCAGCGCCGCGCCATCTCGAGCAGGCAGGCGTGCAGGCGGGCCTGGACGGGTTGCGCCGGATCGGCGGTCTCGCGGATCACGGGCAGGCAGGTCTGGGCCGACTCCCGGCACAGGATGTCGAAGATCTCGTACTTGTCAGTGAAGTAGTAGTAGACCGCCGGCTTGGTCACGCCCAGCGCGCGGCACAGGTCGTTCATGGTCATGCCGGGGTAGCCCTTGCTGTAGAAGAGCTGTGCGGCGGTATCGAGGATCTGCCGGCGGCGCGCCTCCTGGCGCTCGGCGATATGCGCGCGGGCCGGCTGGGGCTCCGGCGGCACGCCCGACGGTGGTGCCAGCGGTTCGGATCTGGGAGCAATCGACATGACGGCATTCTCGCACGGGGCGCCGGGGGCGCAGCACCGTGGTTACCCGCCCAAAGTCCGCCTGCGGCCTAGTTGGCCGCCGCCTTGCCGCCCGCGGTCAGCGTGTCGGTGCGGGTCGCCGGCGGCGCCAGCCGGCGCAATGCCGCCTCGCGCTCGCCGGCGGGCAGCGCGCCGATGCGGCGTGCCTCGGCATAGAAGCGCTGCCAGTCGCCGTCGCAACGCGCCAGCAGCGCGGTAAAGGCCGGCACCCATTGCTGGTAGGTCGCCACCGCGGCCAGGTGGGCGTTGGTCAGCGGCTGGTCGAACCAGCGGTCATAGCCGCTGTAGCCGCCCCAATCGGTACGCAGCCGCGCATAGCCGGCGCGCAGGTCGGCAAAGATCTGCGCCTTGCCCTCGCGCTTGGCGGCGTCGTCGAGCGGGGTCTGGTACAGCGCCACCAGCCGGTCGCGCGTGCCCAGCAGCAGCGCGCGGAACTGCTGCCGCCGGGCATCGTACTGGCGATAGCTGGTGCGCGCATCCTCCGACGCATCCTGGTCCAGCCAGCGCTCCACGCCGGCCGCTTCGACCGCGGTGGCGAAGGACTCGTTGAACGCGGTGTCGTTGCGCACGTACACCACCTGGTGCGCCAACTCATGGAAGATCAGCCGCGCCAGCTCGCCCTCGGGCAGGTAGACGAAGGTGTTGAGCAGCGGGTCGTCGAAATAGCCCAGCGTCGAATAGGCGGGGACGCCGGCCACATAGGTCTCGAGCCCGCCGCGGCGCAGGCCTTGCGCATACTGCTCGGCATCGGACTTGGCGTAGTAGCCGCGGTAGCTGATGCAGCCGACGATGGGGAAGCACCACTTGCTCAGTTCCATCGACAGCTCCGGCGTGGCGAACACGCTCCACACCACATAGGGCCGGTGCAGGTTGGCGTAGCGGCGATAGCTGCCGTTGTCGGGCAGCTTCAGCTCGCGCGAGGCAAAGTCGCGCATGCGGCCGGCCAGCGCCAGCCGCTGGGCCAGGCGCGCATCGTTGGCGTCGTGCGCGCTGGCGATGGCGTCGGTCAGCGGCTGCGCCTGGGCCATGACGCCGAGATGGCCGCCGATCGACTGCGCGTAGTAGCCGACCGCCTCGCACCCCGCCGTCAGCAGCAGCACGGCCGACAGCGCCGCCGCCCCCACGAGTGCCGCCCAGCCGCGGCGGCCGCGCAGCCGCGTCATGCCGCCTCGACTGCCCCTTGCGCGCAGGCTTCGACCTGCACCAGGCAGTCGTAGAACACCGGCGCGCGGCCCAGGTCGGTCAGACGCTGGCTGGTCAGCTCGTTGGCGTTCTTGCCGTCGGGCGCGAGCTTCTTCCACCAGATCGACAGCCCCACCACCAGGCCGCGCCGGGCGCGATCGGTCACGCGGGCGCGCGCCACCATGCTGCCGCGGTCATTGAAGGCGCGCACCAGCGCGCCGTGCACGATGCCGCGCTCGGCAGCATCGGCCGGATGGATGTCCAGGTGCGGCTCGCCCTCGGTGGCGCGCAGGCTGTCGACGTTGACGAACGAGCTGTTGAGGAAATTGCGCGCCGGCGGCGAGATCATCGCCAGCGGATAGCGCGCCGCCAGTTCCGGCGCGGTCTGCGGCGCTTCGTACTGCGGCACGTAGTCGGGCAGCGGGTCGAAACCGTCGCGCGCCATCGGCTCCGAATAGAACTGGCACTTGCCCGATGGCGTGGGGAAGCCGCCCTCGGCGAACGGCGCCGCCGGCAGCGCCAGCTTCTGCCAGCCCTGCGCTTTCAGCGTTTCCCAGCTGATACCGGCCGCGCGCGCATCGTCCGGCAGGATCGCCTGCGCGGCGATGGCCTCGTCGCTGTCGGCAAAGCAGGACTCGGTAAAGCCCATGCGCTGCGCCAGCCGGCGAAAGATCTCGGTATTGGGCAGCGCCTCGCCCAGCGGCGCGATGGCAGCGTTGTTGGCGAGGAAATAGGTATGGCCGTAGGCCTTGTGCACGTCGGTGTGCTCGAGCTGCGTGGTCGCGGGCAGGATGATGTCGGCGTAGTCGGCGGTGTCGGTGCGAAAGTGCTCCAGCACCACCGTGAACAGGTCCTCGCGCGCGAAGCCCGCGGCGACCTTGCCCGATTCCGGCGCCACCGCCACCGGGTTGCTGTTGTACACCACCACCGCCTCGATGCGCGGCGCGCCGGGCGCGCCCTCGGCCAGCAAGGCATCGCCAATGGTGCTCATGTTGACCAGGCGCGGCAGCTGCTGCGGCCATCCCGGCAGCAGGTCCGGGCGCTGCAGCGCGGCTTCGTTGATCGGGAAGAAACCCGAGGTCGACAACTGCAGTCCGCCCGCCGGATGGCGCCACGCGCCCACCAGCGACGGCAGGCACGCCACCGCGCGCACCGCCTGGCCGCCGCCGTGCACGCGCTGCATGCCGTAGTTCAGCCGGATCGCCACCGGCTGGCGCTCGCGCACCGCGAGCTGGCCGTAGAGCCCGGCCAGCCATTCGATGTCCTCGACCGGGATGCCGCAGATCTCGGCGGCGCGCGCCGGCGGATAGGCCTGCGCGCGCTCGCGCAGCGCCTCGAAGCCCACGGTGTGACGTTCGATGTAGTCGTGATCGAGCAGGCCGTCGCGAATCAGCACGTGGATCAGCGCCAGCGCCAGCGCGCCGTCGGTGCCGGGCATCGGCGCGATATGGCGGTGGCACTTCTCGGCGCTGAGCGAGCGGTACGGGTCGATCGCCACCAGCGTGGCGCCCCGCCGCTTGGCCTCCTGCGCGCGGGTCCAGAAGTGCAGGTTGGAGGCAATCGGGTTGCCGCCCCAGATGATCACCAGCCGGGCATCGACCACGTGCTCCATGTCCATGCCCACGCTGGCGCCGTAGGTGTAGCGCAGCGCGGTGGCGCCGGCGCTGGCGCAGATGGTGCGGTCCAGCCGCGACGCGCCCAGCTTGTTGAAGAAGCGCGCGGCCATGCTCTCGCCCTGCACCAGCCCCATGGTGCCCGCATAGCTGTACGGCACGATCGCCTGCGGATCGCACGCGGCGATCGCCTGCAGGCGCGTGGCGATGGTATCCAGCGCCTCGTCCCACGAGATCGGCGCGAACTTGCCCTCGCCCTTCCTGCCGATGCGCTTCATCGGCGTGAGCAGGCGGTCGGGGTGGTAGGTGCGCTCGGTGTAGCGCGAGACCTTGGTGCAGAGCACGCCCTGCGTGCCGGGATGGTCTGGATCGCCCGCTACCTTGACGGCGCGGCCGCCCTCGACGGTGACGAGCAAGGCACAAGTATCGGGGCAGTCATGCGGGCAGGCGGCGCGGACGATGCGGGAAGCCATGGGGTCTCCGGGCGGGGGATGTGTTGTTTTCGTTCGGTCGTACGGAACTGGAGTGCCGGTGCAGGCCGCTGGTGGCGGCGCCTGCGCCGCGCCGGCCGGCAGCGCATTCCCCCTGGCGTGCGGGGCGATGGCGGGGAGTATCTCGTCCCGATTGTATTCGATTATGATGTGCCGGCGCGCTCGCGGCACAGACCGGGACGCGCACCATGCCGCATGCTTTCAGGAACCCGCCGGCGCAGACCGGCCAACGCGGCGAACGGGTAACCGAACCATCATTCGCGGGGGGTTTATGTCTTTCCGATCCGGGGTCAATGGCCGGCTTGCCGGCCTGCTGGTGGCGTGCGCCATCGGCACGGGCGGCGCGTCCTGCGCCGCCTTTGCGGCGAACACCGCAGCCACTACCGCCACATCCGAGCAAGGCGTCACCGCCGACACCATCCTGCTGGGCCAGTCCGCCGCGCTGACGGGCCCGACCGCCGTACTCGGCAAGCAGATGAACTCGGGCGCGCGGCTGTATTTCGACCACATCAACCAGCAGGGCGGCATCCACGGGCGCAAGATCCGGCTCGAGGCGCTCGACGACTACTACGAGCCCGAACCGGCGGCCAAGAACACGAAGAAGCTGATCGAAGAGGATCGCGTCTTCGCCCTGTTCGGCTATGTCGGCACGCCCACCAGCCAGGCCGCGCTGCCGCTGGCGATCCAGGCCAGGGTGCCGTTCTTCGGTCCGTACACGGGCGCGCAGTCGCTGCGCGAGCCCCGCAGCCGCTACGTGTTCCATGTGCGCGCCGGCTACAACGAGGAAACCGCGGCCATCGTGCGCCAGATCCAGACCACCGGGCTCAAGCGCGTGGCCGTGGTCTACAACGAGGATGCCTACGGCAAGGCCGGCCTCGACGGGCTCGATCGCGCGCTCAAGGCCGCCCCCGACAGCGGCGTGCAGATCGTCGCGCGCGAGCCGGTGGTGCGCAACACGACGGAGATCGGCGACGCCATGCAGGGCTCGATGAAGGCAAAGCCCGACGCAGTGGTGATGATCAGCGCCTACCGCACCGCCGGCGCGTTCGTGAAGGAAGCGCTGCGCCGCGGCTACAACGGACAGTTCTACAACGTGTCCTTCGTCGGCACGCAGGCGCTGGCCAACGTGGTCGGGGCGCAGGGCAGCGGCGTGATCATCTCGCAGGTGATGCCGCACCCGGGCAACGCCACGCTGCCGATCGTGCGCGAATACCTGCGCCTGCTGCAGGCCGCGGGCAAGCCCAGCGAATTCGACTATGCCAGCATCGAGGGCTTCATCGCCGCCAAGACCTTCACCGAAGGCCTGCGCCGCGCGGGCAAGGACCTGACGCGCGAGAAGCTGGTGACCGCACTGGAATCGATGCGCAACTACGACCTGGGTGGGTTTATCGTCAACTTCACGCCCGAGAACCATGTCGGCTCGAAGTTCGTGGAGATGACGATCATCAATTCGAAGGGACAGGTGATTCGCTGAAGCGCGCCCCCGCGATTTGCAGGCCCTACTTCATGTCATTCAGATGGCATGCCGAGAACCGCAGCGGCGCAATTTCCTTGAGCAGCGGTTGCTCTTCGCGGCAACGCGGCATCGCGTGCGGGCAGCGCGGATGGAAATGGCAGCCGCTCGGCGGGTGCAGCGGCGACGGAATCTCGCCGCGGATCGCGACGTAGTTCTTGCGCGCCACCTCCAGCTTGGGCGCCTCCGCCAGCAGCGCCTGCGTATAGGGGTGGTTGGGCGCGGCGAACACGTCCTCGGTCGGCGCGGATTCGACCACCCGCCCCAGGTACATGATCACCACCCGGTCGCTGATGTGCTTGACCACACCCAGGTCGTGGCTGATGAACAGGTAGGTCAGGTTCAGCTCTTCGCGCAGGCGCATGAACAGGTTCAGCACCTGGGCCTGGATCGACACGTCCAGCGCCGCCACCGATTCGTCGCAGACCAGGAACTCCGGCTTCACCGCCAGCGCGCGCGCAATGCCGATGCGCGCGCGCTGGCCGCCGGAAAACTGGTGCGGGAAGCGGCGCAGCACGGTCGGGTCCATGCCGACGCGCACCAGCATGTCCTCGACATAGCCCTTCTGCGCGCCGCGTCCGACCATGCCGTGCACCACCGGCGCCTCGCCCACGATATCGAGCACGCGCAGCCGCGGGTTGAGCGAGGCATACGGATCCTGGAAGATCATCTGGATCGCCAGCTGCTTCTCGCGGCGCTTGTCGGGCGGCAGGTGGTCCAGGTTGGTGCCGCGCCACAGCCGTTCGCCTTCGGTCAGCGAGTGCAGGCCCACGGCCATGCGCCCGAGCGTGGACTTGCCGCAGCCGGATTCGCCCACCAGCCCCACCACCTCGCCGGCGCGGATGCTCAGGTCGACGCGGTCCACCGCATGCACCACCTCTTCGCGCGCATGCGCGCCGAACAGGTTGGCGATGCGCGCGGCGGCATCGAGCGACTTGACGAAGCGCTTGGACACGCCCCGCAGTTCGAGGATCGGCGCAGCGGGCGTGGCACCTTCCTGCGCAGCAGGTTCGGTCATGGGTCGGGATTGCAGTGCAGTGGCGTTCATGCTGCCTCCTGGTTGGCCAGCACCGGATGGAAGCAGCGCAGCCGGCGCCCGTCCGCGGCGGTTTCCAGCGGCGGCTCGGTCTTGCACGCCGCGGTCGCATAGGGGCAGCGTTCGCGGAACGAGCAGCCGCCCGGCAGGTTCAGCAGCGATGGCGTCATGCCCGGGATCTGCCGCAGCGGCGCGCCGCGCGGATTGCGCGACGGCGCCGAGCTGATCAGCCCGTGGGTGTAGGGATGCTCGGGGTGCTCCAGCACCTGGCGCACGTCGCCAGCCTCGACAATCTTGCCGGCGTACATCACGCAGACCGAATCGGCCAGTCCCGCCACCACCGACAGATCGTGCGTGATCCAGATCAGCGCCGTGCCGGACTCGCGGCACAGGGTCTGCATCTCGTACAGGATCTGGCCCTGGATGGTCACGTCGAGCGCGGTGGTCGGTTCATCGGCAATGATCAGGTCGGGCTTGTTCAGCAGCGCCGTGGCAATCGCCACGCGCTGGCGCATGCCGCCCGAGAACTGGTGCGGATAGGCCTGCAGGCGCTCGTCCGGCGACGGAATGCCGACCCGCGCCAGGGCATTGCGCGCGCGCTCGCGCGCCACCGCCTTGCTCACGTTCTCATGCGCCAGCACCGCCTCGATCATCTGCGTGTCGATGCGCAGCACCGGGTTCAGCGTCATCATCGGATCCTGGAAGATCATGGCGATGCGGTTGCCGCGCACGTCGCGCTGCTGTGCCGGCGTGAGCGCGCGCAGGTCGCGCGTGACGCCGTCGCGGCTGGTCAGCGCGATGCGGCCGTCGACGATCTTCCCGGGCGGATCGATCAGGCCCATGATCGAATAGCCGGTCATGGACTTGCCCGAGCCGGACTCGCCCACCAGCCCCATGATCTCGCCGCGGCCCACGGTGAAGGACACGTCGTCGACGGCCCGGGCGATGCCGCCGCGCGTATAGAAATGCGTTTTCAGGTGTTCGACCACCAGCGTCGGTTGTGCCATCTTGCGCTCCCGGTTATTGCGTCTGCAGGCGCGGGTTCAGCACATCGCGCAGCTGGTCGGCGACCAGGTTCATCGCCACGATGGTGACCACCAGCGCGATGCCCGGGAAGAAGCTGATCCAGTACTTGCCCGACAGCATGTACTGCTGGCCGTTGGAGATCAGCGAACCAAGCGACGGCTCGGTGATCGGCACCCCCAGCCCGAGGAACGACAGCGTCGCCTCCAGCGTGATCGCCGAGGCCACCTGCAGCGCCGCGATCACGATCAACGGCGGCAGGCAGTTGGGCAGCAGGTGGCGGAACATGATGCGCGCGGGCGGCAGGCCCAGGCAGGTGGCGGCTTCGATGTACTCCTTGCGCCGTTCGACCAGCGCGGCGCTGCGCGTGGTGCGCGCGTAGTAGGCCCACTGCACCGCCACCAGCGCGATCACGATATTGCCCAGCCCTGGGCGCAGGAAGGCCAGCAGGATCAGCGCCAGCAGGATCGGCGGGAACGACAGCTGCAGGTCCGCCACACGCATGATGAGGGCTTCGGTACGCCCGCCGAGGAAGCCGGCCAGCAGCCCGAGCGTGGCGCCCAGCAGCAGCGCGATCAGGGTGCTGACCACGCCCACGCCGATGCTGATGCGCAGCCCGTACATCACCGCCGACAGGATGTCGCGGCCCTGCTCGTCCGAGCCCAGCAGGAAGGTCATGCCGCTGCCGGCCTGCTCGCCCGGCGCCAGGCGCGCGTCGAGCACGTCCAGGGTGGCCAGGTCATACGGGTTCTGCGGCGCCAGCCATGGCGCGAAGATGGCGATCAGGATGATCGTCACCAGCGTGGCCAGCCCGGCCACGGCGATCTTGCTGGCGAAGAACTCGGCGGCAAAGCGCCGCCATGGAGATTGCTCGCGCGCCCCGGCGCGCGGCGGCGTCTTGTCTTCGGGTTCGACAGTTACTGCGGTCATGGCTCAGCCCTTGTTGTCGGCAATGCGCACGCGCGGATCGAGCATGCTGTAGATGATGTCCACCACCAGGTTGATCAGGATGAACAGCGTCACGATCACCATCAGGTAGGCGACGATCACCGGCCGGTCCAGCAGCTGGATCGAGTCGATGATGAGCTTGCCCATGCCGGGCCAGGCGAAGATGGTCTCGGTCACGATCGCAAAGGCGATGATCGAGCCGAACTGCAGCGCGATCACGGTCACGATCGGGATCAGGATGTTCTTCAGCACATGCACGCCGACGATGCGCGTGTTGGACAGCCCCTTGGCGCGCGCGAACTTGACGTAGTCCTGCAGCATCGCCTCCTGCGTGCCGGCGCGCGTGAGCCGGATCACCATGGCGATGTTGAGCAGCGACAGCGTCACCGCCGGCAGGATCAGGTGGCGGATGCCGTCCGCGGTCAGGAAGCTGAGCGGGATGCCCAGCACGCGCACGGTCTCGCCGCGGCCGTTGGAGGGCAGCCAGCCCAGCTGCACCGCAAACACCATGATCAGCATCAGCCCGACCCAGAAGGTGGGCAGCGAGAAGCCCAGGATCGACACCGTCATGATCGACTTGCCGGCAATGCCCTTGGGCCGCAGCCCGGCCCACAGGCCCAGCGGGATGCCCAGCACGATCGCCAGCAGGATCGCGCAGACCGCCAGCTCCATGGTCGCGGGCATGCGCTCGAAGATCAGCTTGAGCGCCGGCGTGCCATGCGCGAACGACGTACCGAGGTTGCCTTGCAGCGCATTCTGCAGGAACACCCAGTATTGCTCCCACAGCGGCTTGTCCAGGCCCAGCGCCGCGATGGTGCGCTTGATGTCCTCCTGGTCGGCCTGCGGGTTGATCAGGATGTCGACGGGATTGCCGATGGCAAAGACGCCGAGGAAAACCAGCAGCGACATGACGAAGAGCACGACCACGCTCTGCATCAGGCGCCGGATGATAAAGACCAGCATATTCAGACCACTATCCTTTCGCGCGGGAATGCGCGCGCCGCCCGGGAGCGCGATGCGCTTCCAGGCGGCGCGGCAGCCACGCGCGGCACCGCGAACTCAGCAGCAGGCAGCCTGCTTACCAGGGCTTGACTTACTGGGGCTTGAAGTTATGCGCGTAGGTGCGCTCGTCGGTGCGCGGCACGTAGACGATGCCCTTCTGCGTGGCCCAGGTGGTCACCTGCTGGTGGATCGGGATGATACCGCCATCGTTGATCGCGATCGCGGTGGCTTCCTGCAGCAGCTTGGAGCGCTCGGTGTCGTCCACCGTCGACAGCGCCTTTTCCAGCACCACATCCATCTTCGGGTTGCAGTACTCGCCCCAGTTGGTGGTGCCGAAGCCCTTCTTGCTGTCTTCGCACGCCAGCAGCGCGCGCAGCGGCGAGCTGACCTCGCCGGTCTGGGCGCCCCAGCCGAGCAGGCCGAACGACCACTCGTGCTTGATGCCCTTGGACGAGTACG
The DNA here is from genome assembly GCF_023952475.1 of Cupriavidus sp. WGlv3. GTDB lineage: Bacteria > Pseudomonadota > Gammaproteobacteria > Burkholderiales > Burkholderiaceae > Cupriavidus > Cupriavidus phytorum. Next base: position 5,047 of record NZ_JALHRX010000014.1, on the reverse strand, counting down.
TCGCCATCGGCATGCCCTCGACCTTGGTGGCGATGCCGATGCGGGTCAGGTTCTGCGCGATGGTTTGCGCGATCTTCTCGTCGTTGACGTAGCGGTTGTTGGGCGTATGCAGCGTCACGCCGAAACCGTTGGCGAAGCCCGCCTCGGCCAGCAGCTTCTTGGCGCCCTCGGGGTCGTACTTGACGGTCTTCAGGTTGGGGTTGTAGCCGAACAGCGTGGGCGGCACCAGGTTGTTGGTCGGCTCGGACAGGCCTTCCATCAGCCGGTCCTTGATGCCCTGCCGGTTGATCGCCATGCTGATGGCATTGCGCACGCGCGTGTCCTTCAGCGGGTTCTTGTCCAGGGGCGCGCCTTCCTTGGTGGTGACGTAAGGCGACTTGTCGCGCTTGGCATCGAAGTACAGGTAGATCACGCGGTGCGAGATCTTGGAGAAGAACGCCAGCTTGGGATCCTTGCGCACCTTGGGCAAGTCGGGCGTGGGCACGTTCTCGATGGCCTGCACGTCGCCCGACAGCAGCGCCGCCAGGCGCGTCGCCGGGTTGGGGATGAAGCGCAGCGTGACCTTGTCCCAGGCCGGCTTGTTGCCCCAGTAATCGTTGTTGCGCACCAGCTCGACCCGGTCGTCGCGCGCATAGCTGACGAACTTGAACGGGCCGGTGCCGACCATGCCCTTGCCCTGCGCGAAGTCATCCGAGCCCAGGCCCTGCGTGGCCTTCTTCTGCACGATGAAGATCGAGGTCAGGTCGTTCAGCATCAGCGGATACGGCTGGCTGGTGGTGAGCTGGATGGTGTATTTGTCGACGATCTTCTTGTTGACGATCGCCTTGGTATAGACGTCGAATTTTCCCGGGCTGTTCTGGATGGTGGCGGGGCGGTCGAGCGACCAGATCACGTCCTCGGCGGTCAGCTCGGAGCCGTCGTGGAACTTCACGCCCTTGCGGATCTTGAATTCCCAGGTGAGGTCGTTGACCAGCTTCCACGACTCGGCCAGGCCCGGGATGATGCGGCTGTCCGGGTCCATCTTGGTCAGCGAGTCGAAAATATGCTCGGAAACGTTGATGTTGGAGAACAGGTTGTAGAAGTGCGGATCCATCGAGGTCGGCGGCGAACTCATGGCCAGTTTGAGGTCCGCGGCCTGGGCGGTGCCGGCCAGCGCGAGGCCAAGGGCCCCCGCCACCGCGACCGCGCCAATTGCCTTCTTGAAAGTGCGAAGGGACATCGCGCAATTCTCCCTGTAGGAAGTGAAGCAGACGTTTTAGGATCGGCAATGCGCGCGCGCAGCGGGTCACGAGCGGCGCTGCTTTTTGGTGCGATGGGGCATCACAAAGCGACGGTATTGCCGGCCGGGCACTTCAAGCATGAACTGTTCCAGCAGTGCACATGCCAGGGCAATGCGGGGAAACCCACCCGCGCCGGCATATTGCACTGCGCCAAGGCGGCGAGCGCGCAGCAAATCGCCGCGTTTTGGCGCTTTCGCGACAGGCATCGTATGATCCGGGTATCCCATTGCTAACGCCTTCGACCCCAAGGCCGCCCGGCATCATGAAGCTGATCCCCGAAATCCTGCAGGCACAAGCCGAAATCCGCGCGATCCGGCGCGACATCCACGCCCACCCTGAACTCTGCTTCGAAGAGCAGCGCACCGCCGACGTGGTCGCCCGCAACCTGGAAGCGTGGGGCATCGAAGTCCACCGCGGGCTGGGCACCACCGGCCTGGTCGGCGTGATCCGCAACGGCAGCAGCCCGCGCACCATCGGCCTGCGCGCCGACATGGATGCTCTGCCGCTGCAGGAAGCCAACGCCTTCGACCACCGCTCGCAGCACGCCGGCAAGATGCACGCGTGCGGCCATGACGGCCACACCGCGATGCTGCTCGGCGCGGCGCGCTACCTAGCGCAACACAAGCCCTTCGACGGCACCGTGCACCTGATCTTCCAGCCCGCCGAAGAAGGCGGCGGCGGCGCGCGCGAGATGATCAAGGACGGCCTGTTCGAGCGCTTTCCATGCGACGCGGTGTTCGGCGTGCACAACTGGCCGGGCATGCCGATGGGCGCCTTCGGCACGCGCGCGGGCCCGCTGATGGCATCGAGCAACGAGTTCCGCATCGTCGTGCGCGGCAAGGGCGCGCATGCGGCCATGCCCAACAACGGCAACGACCCGGTGTTCACCGCGGCGCAGATCGTGTCGGCGCTGCAGGGCATCATCACGCGCAACAAGCGCCCGATCGATACCGCGGTGATCTCGGTGACGCAGTTCCATGCCGGCGATGCCACCAACATCGTGCCGGACCAGGCCTGGATCGGCGGTACCGTGCGGACCTTCACGGTGCCAGTGCTCGACCTGATCGAGCGGCGCATGGAAGAGGTGGCGCGCGCGGTGGCGGCGGCATTCGACTGCACCGTCGAATACGAATTCCACCGCAACTATCCGCCCACCATCAACAGCGAAGCGGAGACCGGCTTTGCCGCCACGGTCGCCGCCGAACTGGTCGGCGCGGACAACGTCGACAGCAACGTCGAGCCCACCATGGGCGCCGAGGATTTCTCGTTCATGCTGCAGCACAAGCCGGGCTGCTATCTGTTCCTCGGCAATGGCGACGGCGGCCATCGCGACGCCGGCCACGGCATGGGGCCTTGCATGCTGCACAACCCGAGCTACGATTTCAACGACGAACTGCTGCCGGTCGGCTCGACCTTCTTCGTACGGCTGGTGGAGAAGTGGCTTGCACCTGCCTGATGACAGGTAGTGGATGGCATAGACCAGAGCGTGCCCGAGCACGCCTGCCTGAGCAGGGCAATACGATCACAAAGGGGAGCTTCGGCGATGGGGCGTTCGGCGCTGGATCGCGAGACCGCGCGCAGCTTTGCGCGCGTGGCGCTGGAGAATATCCTGCGCCGTTATCCGTACAAGCTGGACCACATGATGGCGGGCGCCGGCGATCTCGCCGGCCCGGCCGCCTGGCATCCGGTGTTTTGCGGCAGCTACGACTGGCACTCCAGCGTCCATATGCATTGGCTGCTGGTGCGGTTGCTGACACTGCATCCGGACCTCGAGGAAGCGCCGCGCATCCGCGCCATGCTGGACGCCCAGTTGCGACCGGACGCCATGGCCGCCGAACTCGCGTATTTCCGCCGGCCGGACGCATGCACCTTCGAGCGCCCCTACGGCTGGGGCTGGATGCTGAGGCTGCAAGCCGAACTCCTGTCGCTGGCACGGCACGATACGCATGCCGGCGTCTGGGCTGACGCTTGCGCGCCGCTGGCCTCGCATTTATCGCAGCAACTGGCGGATTTCCTCGATGCGGCAGCGTTCCCGGTACGCACCGGCACCCATTACAACAGCGCCTTCGCGCTGGTCATGGCGCTGGCTTATGCGCGCAATTACCAGGACCTGGCCTTGCGGCGCGCCATCGTACGGCGCGCCCACCGCTGGTTCGGCCACGACCAGAAGTATCCGGCCCGCTACGAGCCTGGCGGGGATGAATTCCTGTCCGGCGGACTGACCGAAGCCGTGCTGATGCACGCGGTGATGGATGGCTGCGCGTTTTCGGAATGGTGGGAATTGTTCGTCCCGGGCCAGTCAGAGCTGGCCAACTGGCTGACACCGGTGACGGTGACCAACCGCAATGACCCCAAGGCCGCGCACCTGGACGGACTGAACCTGTCGCGCGCCTGGTGCTGGCGCCTGCTGGAGCCCGCCCTGCCCGAGCCGCTGCGGCCGCTGGCGATCCGTGCGTGGTCGGACCATATCGAGGCGTCACTGCCCCAGGCGGTGGAAGGCGAGTATGTGTCCACGCACTGGCTGGCCTCGTTCGCGGTGCTTGCGCTGGCCGAGCCGATCGGCGGCTGAGGAGCCGCCGGCGCGACAATCTAGTCCAGCGCGATGTCGCCGTACCAGGCTTCGGCCTTGGTCTTGGTATTGTCGGTATCGGTCATGATGCCGACGGCGATGACGCGGCCAGGGTCGGCCCCGAACGCCTTGCGGTAGTCGGCGCGCAGGTCGCGCTCGTGGCAACGCCACTCATTGGCGTGCTTCATGCCGCTATCCACCACGATCATGCGCACGCGATCGGTATGCGGGTTCTTCACCACCGCACCTTCCGCGCGCTGTCCGCCCCAGATATACATCAGTGTGGCGTACGGCATCTCGCGCCCGGTGGTCAGCCGCGCCATCTCGTACATCAACTGGTCCTTGAGCGGCAACGCGCCCTTGTCGCCATCGAAGGCCACGAACAGGCGCAGCGGCGAATCCTCGCGCGGGCCATGACTGTTGTCGGCGTTGCGGATAATGCCGCTGGTCTTCCAGGTCCAGCGCAGCATGCCGGCATCGCGCTCGCGCAGCGGCACATAGAGGCCGGAGGCCGAGCTGTCGGCCTTGGCGTGCACCACGACACGCTGGTCGACCTCGGCCATCGAGTACGTGGTGGGGATCTTGTTGCGGTTGATGGTCCACGGCTGCCAGCCTACGGGCAACTGGTCGCGGCGCGGCGAAATCGAAAACAGCGGCAGCGTGGCAAGAGTGGCTGGCGTGGCGTCGGCGAACTCGCCATCGTCCCCTGCCTCCTCGGCGCCGGTGTTGGCAGCGGCCAGGGCGTCGGGCTCGTTCACCGCGGAATCGGCCTGCGCCGCCGCGTGGGCAGCCATGCGCTCTGTGAAGGCCTGGCAATCGATGGCGGAGCTGGAGGCGCTCGGGACGGCGGGGGCCGGATCGCCTTTCGACGCGGTCGGTTCAGGGGGAGTGGAAGCGCACCCTGCCAGCAGTAGCGCGCCGGCGGCGCCAGTCAAAACCAGCCGAAACATCTTGGCCGTCATGTAACCCCTCGAAACCCGAAATCGCGGACCCGCTCTGCGGCATCGGCCCGCTTTATTGCTCACTGCTTGCTGCAAACACATGTTGCAACCGCCTTCGTGCCACCCGTGGGCACTTGAGGGTCGAACATAGCAGAAGCCGGACGGGGCCGGAATGCGCCACGACCCGCAATGCAGCATGAAAACAACGGGGACCGGCATGCCAGCGTACGGCACGGCGTTTGCGCCGCGCCAAAGCA
>NZ_JALHRX010000139.1 GCF_023952475.1 Cupriavidus sp. WGlv3 | reverse complement strand
CCGTATGGGTGCGATGGAGACTCTCATCCTTCTCGGAGTCAACGGTACTCCTTCCGCGCGCATGTGCTTACCTGATCCGCTGAAATGGGCTCCCGCGTTAGCCAATCAAAAGGGACGGAGCCCGGCTCCACAAGCAACTATTGCGCACCTAAAGCGATTCCATCTCGCACCGACCGAGTAGGAGAATCAGATTGAGCGGAGAAGCGCCGGTCTGCGTTCGATCCGAGTATTCTCATCATTGTCGGATATGGGTGAACAGCGCTTCCAGCAATGTAAATACAAATTCGCTGGATCCAGTCTCCTTGCTTCTTTTCGTAGCCAATGCTCGGCAGTATCGGTTCACTCTCATTTCCGAGCATCCGCGCCGCTCGGACTGCGGATTTCGGTGAAGGTGATCAGCGGTTTCGGCGAACGTGATCAGGGAAGGAAGGTGGTACTGCGCGGTCAGGAGATTGTAGCGTAGGTGATCACGATACCCGTTTCTTGGCGTCGGTTGCCGTGCGCTTGCGCATGGATTCGCCTTTGAGCGCCACT
>NZ_JALHRX010000138.1 GCF_023952475.1 Cupriavidus sp. WGlv3 | reverse complement strand
CCCATACGGTTCAAGTGCCAACGGCACGGCCGCAGCCCCGAGTTTGAGCGCTTTGCGACATTTTGTAGGGTAAGGAACAAAAAGACCTTGCGGACTGACTTTAAAGTGCGTATAAGTCAAATGTCAGCAATAAGCGGGGGCTCAAATGGCAACATATAAAGAACTGATAGCGCAAAAGCAAGCGATCGAGGCTCAGCTTGAAGAGGCACGGGCGAGCGAGGTTGCCAGCGTCATCGAACAAATTCGTGATTTGATGGCGCAATACGACCTGTTGCCCGAAGATGTTGCGCCGCGGCGTCGTAGGGGACGGCCAGTCGGTGCTGCTTCAGCGCAGCGCGAAAAGGCGCCGCTGCCACCCAAGTATATGGACCCCAAGACCGCGAAGACTTGGTCCGGCAGAGGTCGAGCACCGGCATGGTTGGGCAAACGGCCTGAACGTTTTCTAATTCCGCAGGAGTGACGACACGCACGGGCGCTCAAATGCCCGGTGAAGCTAACGCTAGAAAGAGGGCATTTCGTAAAACCACTAGCAGGC
>NZ_JALHRX010000137.1 GCF_023952475.1 Cupriavidus sp. WGlv3 | reverse complement strand
GATTCGTGTGTCTCGTTGCTGCGCTTGCGACCTTTGAAGCTGCCGCCGGCGTCATCGTCTTGGTCGTCGCCATCCTTGCGCACGAAGCTCTTGTGGCCTGCCCACGCCTGTATCAGCGTGCCGTCCACGCTGAAGTGCTCACCCGACAGCCAGTTCTTCTTCTGCGCGATGGCCAGCACCTCGTTGAAAAACTGGATCACCGCATCATGCTTGATCAGTCGCTCGCGGTTCTTGGTGAAGACCGTGGGCACCCAAACTGAGTCGTCCATCGACAGCCCGATGAACCAGCGAAACAGCAGGTTGTATTGCGTCTGCTCCATGAGCTGGCGCTCAGAGCGAATGCTGTAGAGCACCTGCAGCAGCATGGCCCGCAGCAACTTCTCCGGCGCGATACTGGGGCGGCCACCCTTGATATCGGCCTCGTACATCTGCGCGAACAGCCGGTCCATCTTCACCAGCGCCTGGTTGGCCATAGTCCGGATCGAGCGCAGCGGATGGGACTGCGGCACGAAATCCTCCAGCCTCCGCATAGTGAACAAGCTT
>NZ_JALHRX010000136.1 GCF_023952475.1 Cupriavidus sp. WGlv3 | reverse complement strand
CAAGCATTTGTCGCGCGGCAAGCTGCTGCCGCGCGAGCGCGTGCAGCAGCTGCTCGACCCCGGCACGCCGTTCCTGGAGCTGTCGCAGCTGGCCGCGTACGACATGTACGACGATGCCGCGCCCGGCGCCGGCATCATCACCGGCATCGGCCGCGTGGCCGGGCAGGAGTGCGTGATCGTCTGCAACGACGCCACCGTCAAGGGCGGCACGTATTACCCGATGACGGTCAAGAAGCATGTGCGCGCGCAGGAGATCGCCGAGGAGAACCACCTGCCGTGCATCTACCTGGTCGATTCCGGCGGCGCCAACCTGCCCAACCAGGACGAGGTCTTTCCCGACCGCGACCACTTCGGCCGCATCTTCTACAACCAGGCCAACCTGTCCAAGCGCGGCATCCCGCAGATCGCGGTGGTGATGGGCTCGTGCACCGCGGGCGGCGCCTACGTGCCGGCGATGAGCGACGAGTCGATCATCGTCAAGAACCAGGGCACCATCTTCCTGGGCGGCCCGCCGCTGGTGAAGGCCGCCACCGGCGAGGAAGTCAGCGC
>NZ_JALHRX010000135.1 GCF_023952475.1 Cupriavidus sp. WGlv3 | reverse complement strand
GCATAGCGTGGCGGTGTCCTCGCCGGCCGTGAAACGCACGAAGCTCGCGCGGCTGTAGCCCAGCGTCGCCACCAGTGCCAGCAGTGGCTCGCGCCCGCGCCGAATGACTGTGAAGTCGGCCTGCATTTGCTTGCCAGGGGCCGTCTCGAAGCGCACCAGCGGCTCGGGCTCGGCGCGCTTATGCGGCGCCAGAAACACCTCGAGCTGGCTGACGCCACCGTCGTAGCCGCGTTCGCGCAACTCGCGTAGCAGCACGGTCGCCGGAATCCAGCGCGGGCGTGCCGCTTCGATGCGCTCCAGCAAATAGCCGTGGTGCGGCGCAAGCTTCGTTGCCCTGAGCTCACGCGGCCTGTACCGACCCGCGTGTTCGTGGCCCAAATAGCGCCGCACCGTGTTGCGCGACAGACCCGTCTGCCGGTGCTATCTCCCTCACCCCCGCACCTCGTTTCGCCAATACCCTGATTTCCACTGCTTGCTCCTGTGTCAGCATCGGCGGCAAATCCGCCATCCTCCACCAGGTGGGTCAGTTTTACTTCGGCGGGGTGGGTCA
>NZ_JALHRX010000134.1 GCF_023952475.1 Cupriavidus sp. WGlv3 | reverse complement strand
TGAGACACACTTGTTATAGGGTCAAGCGAACAAGTGCATGTGGTGGATGCCTTGGCGATCACAGGCGATGAAGGACGCGGTAGCCTGCGAAAAGCTTCGGGGAGCTGGCAAACAAGCTTTGATCCGGAGATGTCCGAATGGGGAAACCCGGCCCGAATGGGTCATCCCACACTGAATTCATAGGTGTGGGAAGCGAACGCGGCGAACTGAAACATCTAAGTAGCTGCAGGAACAGAAATCAACCGAGATTCCCAAAGTAGTGGCGAACGAAATGGGAAGAGCCTTGTACTCTTTAGCAGTGGTGTTAGCAGAACGGGATGGAAAGCCCGGCCCTAGCAGGTGATAGCCCTGTATGCGAAAACACGATTGTGGAACTAGGTGTACGACAAGTAGGGCGGGACACGTGAAATCCTGTCTGAAGATGGGGGGACCATCCTCCAAGGCTAAATACTCGTGATCGACCGATAGTGAACCAGTACCGTGAGGGAAAGGCGAAAAGAACCCCGGGAGGGGAGTGAAATAGATCCTGAAACCGCATGCATACAAACAGTCGGAGCC
>NZ_JALHRX010000133.1 GCF_023952475.1 Cupriavidus sp. WGlv3 | reverse complement strand
CCGCAGAAACTGGTCAGCTACTTTGGCCTCAATCCTTCGGTCTACCAATCCGGCTTGCAGCCAGCAAAGCACGGACACATCAGCAAGCGCGGACGTTCCTATGCGCGTGCCATGCTGGTCGACGCTGCCTGGGCCGCAGCCCAAACGGCCGGCCCCGTCCGAGCCTTCTTCCTTCGTATCCGGGATCGTCGCGGTCAGCAGATCGCGGCTGTTGCCACGGCACGCAAGGTGGCGATCATCGTGTGGCACGTCCTCACGCGTAACGAAGCCTTCGCCTGGGATCGCCCGGCGCTGACTGCGCGCAAGACCCGTGAGCTGGAACTGCAGGCAGGCATGCCTGCGCGTCGCGGTAGCCGCAAGGGGTCTGCCGCCGCCTACAATCTGAAGTCCGTCCGGGATCTGGAGCGTGCGGCAGGCGAACAAGCTGAGCACGCTTACCAACGGCTGTTCTCGCGCTGGAAGCAAGCGCGACCGCAGGCAAGTGCGGTACGCGCTCCGTGGCCACCAATACGGACGCCATAAACGAGCGAAAGCACACCACGCGCTTGTCAACTTCATCC
>NZ_JALHRX010000132.1 GCF_023952475.1 Cupriavidus sp. WGlv3 | reverse complement strand
ACGCACGGCAGGTAGCTCTTCGGCATAAAGGCGCCAGCAGCTTACCCCGGATCTCCGCTTCGATGGCATAGAGCTCGCCGATCCGGCGTAACGCCTCCGTTGTGGTCGGCGTTGCCTTGCGGACATGCAGATCGTGCACCTTACGGCGCGCGTGAGCCATACAAGCTGCTTCGCGCACACTGCCATCGGTAAAAACAGCGTTGAAGCCCGCATACGCGTCTGCCTGCAGGATGCCGCGGAAGCCGGCCAGATGCGCTTGGGGATGTTGGCCCTGGTGGTTTGGTGTGTAGGCGAACCAGACCGCAGGCGCAGCATCCGAACCCGATGCGCGATCGTCTCGCACGTAAGCCCATAGCCTTCCGGTCTTGGTCTGCCCCTTACCTGGCGCAAGTACCGGCAGCGGCGTGTCGTCCGCGTGCACCTTGCCGGGCATCATCACGTATCGGTGCAAAGCCTCGACGAGGGGGCGTACCAGCGCACCGCAAGCGCCGACCCCGCGCGCCATGGTCGTGCGGTCCAGCTCCACGCCCTGGCGAGCATAGATAGCGGCTTGGCGGTACAGCGGT
>NZ_JALHRX010000131.1 GCF_023952475.1 Cupriavidus sp. WGlv3 | reverse complement strand
GGGCGCCAGCCCAGCTCCTCGATGGTGTTGTCGATCTTCGGCACGCGGTGCTGCACGTCCTGGTAGCCCTTGCCGTAGAAGTCGCCCGACGAGGTCTCGACGATCTGCGTGTGCTGCGCCTCCTGCGCGTATTCCGGATAGTCGGCGGCCATCTTCAGCATCATCTCGGCGAGCTCGCGCACCGAGTGGATATTGCCCGGGTTGCCGATGTTGTAGATCTTGCCGCTGGCCACGCCGCCCGGATTCTCGATGATGCGCATCAGCGCGCTGATACCGTCGGCGATGTCGGCGAAGGCCCGCTGCTGCGCGCCGCCGTCGACCAGCTTGATCGGTTCGCCGCGAACAATATGGCCGAGGAACTGCGTTACCACGCGCGACGAGCCTTCCTTCGATTCGAAGATCGAGTCCAGCCCGGCGCCGATCCAGTTGAACGGGCGGAACAGCGTGTAGTTCAGCCCCTGCTCCATGCCGTAGGCGTGGATCACGCGGTCCATCAGCTGCTTGGAGCAGGCGTAGATCCAGCGCGGCTTGTTGATCGGACCGTAGACCAGCGGCGAGGCGTCGGGG
>NZ_JALHRX010000130.1 GCF_023952475.1 Cupriavidus sp. WGlv3 | reverse complement strand
CGTTCAACATCCCGGGCGTCAAGGGCTTGGCAGTGATGCTCGGCCGCACAGCAGTCTTTGCGAAAGTTAGACCAGTCCGAGTCGGCGAGTCGACGAAATCTAATGTCACGCCATCCAATAGAAGACGGCTTTCGGCCGGCAAGAAAAGGCGAACACCTTTGATATCCATCTCTTCGTCGCCTACGTGTGGCTCGGCCTCAGCGCTGAATTCTGCATCATGTTCAGAGCACGCGCCAACGCTAACGCACAGCCGAAAGCCAGCACCAAGTGGCACGCCGGAAAAACGCACCACACAACGCATGAATTCAGCCGCGGTAGCCGTAACAGTTAGGTTAGGTTAGGTAGCATGGTATTGATTCCCACAATATGATATTTGCCGACATTGCGCTGCCCAAAGTTGGCCGCAAGATCTTGCATACAAGCCAATACACCCTGCTTATGCTTTAGGCTCAAGCTGCATCTGTTTGACCTCGGACATGATGTTCTTTATGGCCTCAGCCTAGTGAAGGCCCTCAAATGCGAAATCCATGCCACCGCTTAAAATGGGTTCTTCGAAGAATTCCGTGGGCC
>NZ_JALHRX010000013.1 GCF_023952475.1 Cupriavidus sp. WGlv3 | reverse complement strand
CCCGATGCGTGGCGGTTTTTTTGCGGCTGGCATCGGCTGTCAGATGCCCAGGATCTTTTTCGCCTCGAGCAGCGACTTCATCGATTCATCGTGCTTGCCGGCCTTGTGATAGGCCTCGCCGTCGGCGCGCAGCTTGGAGACCTTGGCGGCGTCCTCGGTCGAGAGCTTCGGGTTGGTCGACAGCTTGGCATCGATGGCCTTCATCTCGTTGGGACAGTTATGGGCGAATGCCATGCCGGTGGCGCCACACAGCACGATGGCGGTGGCGATGGGAAGGAACTTGTGCACGGTGGCCTCCACGCAGAACTGTTGGAGCCTTCAGCATAGTGCATGGCACCGCCATTGGCGGCAGGCCGGCGGGCGGCGCGGAATATACCCTCTCGAAGGGGTAAATCGCGCGGTTTTGTTTCTCCTTTGAACGCTGTCGCGCCGGCCTTTTTCCGGCCCTGCCGTTCGCCATTCATCCGATATTCAACCATTTGGCCGAAGCCGGCGCCGGCGCCCACAGGGCCATTCCAATGGTCTGGTCTCGCATTTTCACTGGCCTTTTTGCAGGCTGACCCGACTGACGGGCATGGCAATGGCCAGGGCATTTTTTGTGTTCTGACTGGCGCTTCAGGGTTGAAACAGCCCATGCCAATGCACGATTTATCGCAGTCGCCTCCCTTTCTAGATTGGAGCTACCCGGCATCGCACCGGGACTTCAATCCATGAAAACGGGGGGCTTCCACCATGCAACAGATCGACCTGAAACGCGCGGCGCTTCCGCTCGCCTGCCTTGCCATCCTGCTTGCCGGTTGCGGCGGCGGCGGTGGCGATTCCACCACCGCCGGGGCTGGCCCGGCCGCGAGCGCGCCCGGCCCTGCCGGCGCCGATGGCAAGACGATCCTGTCCGGCACCAATGCGCCCACCGCCGACATGGGCAGCGATGGCGATTTCTACCTTAATGTCTCGAGCTCGACGCTGTACGGCCCGAAAGCCGGCGGCGAGTGGCCCGCCGGGGTGTCGCTGATCGGCCCGCAAGGCGTGGCCGGGGCGCCGGGCGCCACGCTGCTGCATGGCGCGGCCGATCCGACCGCGGCGGACGGCGCGGTGGGCAGTTTCTACCTGAATACCACCACCAACACGCTGTTCGGGCCGAAGAACGCGGACGGGTGGCCGGCGGGGATCTCGGTGGTCGGCCTGACCGGCCCGGTCGGGCCCGCGGGCCCTGCAGGTGCGCCCGGTCCTGCCGGAGAGAAGGGCGAACAGGGCGAGCAATGTGAGAAGGGAGACACGGGCGACAAGGGCGACCCCGGCGAGCCCGGCACGGGCGCCACCGTCTACACCGCCAACTTCGCCGTCACGGCGCCGCCGGGCGGCGTCGGCACCTATGTCATGACCGGTACCGGGCTGACGCTGCAGAGCAGCGACCCGTACTTTGGCGCGGTGATGCCGGTGGCCTGCGAGGGCGGCTTCACCCTGACCGCGATCCTGGCGGGCCAGGTACCCGCCACGGCGGCGTACACCGTCACGGCACACCGTGTCGCCAGCGGCACGGCGCTGGACCAGGTCGACGTGCTGCCCATCACCGACGCGTCGCAATGCGTGCTCGACAACAGCGAGCGCACCTGCTCGACGCCGGCGACCACACCGGTGGCCGCCAACGACGTGGTCCAGGTCCAGGTCAGCGGCAACAACAGCTTCAACTGGGGCGGCGGGCTGTACGTGAACCTGTCGTGCAAGTCCGGTAACTGAACCACGGCGCCGCGTCGCGCCCTGCAAAACAGCGGCCGCCAGGCCGTCTCCTGACCCTCTGCCAGGGCCGCCGGCGCGCCACGCGCGCGGGCCACGTAGCGCGTCCTGGTTTTCCCCCACGCCCTCCGGTGTTATTTTGGAGGGCGTCATTTTTTTTGCCCGGCCCGATCCTTACCATCCCGATTGCACTGACCTCATACGGGAGCGCCCCCGCGCATGGAAACCTCCGCCGAACATTATTCGCTGGCGCTGCTGTGCGCCGCCGTGCTGACCGTGACGGTGGTCGGCATCCATTACGAGGCGCTGCGCCTGCTGTCCGCGATGCATCCGCGGCGCTGGAGCGGGCGCATGAATATCGGCGTGCTGATCGTCTGCATCATTCTGGTCCATTGCCTCGAAGCGATGGTGTTCGCCGCGGGCTTCTGGTTTGCCGACCGCGTGCTGGGGCTGGGCGGGCTGGCCGGGGTGGCGGTGCCCGGGGTAGAGGCCGCGCGCGCGCAGCCGGACGCGCTGCTCTACGCCTACTTCGCGCTGGAAACCTTTACCACCCAGAGCCTGGGCGATATCGTGCCGGTGGGCGCCAGCCGCCTGATCGCCAGTATCGAGCCGCTGGTCGGCCTGATCCTGATCGGCTGGTCCACCTCGTTCACCTACGTCATGATGCGCCGCGACTGGGAACTGGAGCGCGAGGAGGGCGGCGAAGGCGGCGAGCATCGCCGCGGCTAGCGCCTGACGGCATCGTTCCGGCCTCCTCAGCGCATTGCGTCTGTGCTCAAACCACGGGCCGCGGCCAACAACAAGCGGCGTCCAACAACAAAAGGGGATAAGCGGGCATGGCAAGACTGGTAATGATCCTGCTGGGCGTCGACTACCTGCGCACGCGCTGGCGCGGCCTGCTGTGGCTGGGCTGTGTGAGCGTGCTGCTGGGCGTGGTGGCGTTCGTCGATGCACTGGACAACGCCCTCTACTTCCCGATGACGCCGTTCGCGGTGGTGCTGCTGCTCGAAGGGCTGGCCACGCTGGTGGTGGCGCGCAGCGGCATCGGCGGGCAGCGCACGCTGCGCCAGGTCAAGGGCGTGTCGTTCTGCTTTGCCGCTTTGCTGATCCTGGCCGGCCACCATCACGGCCACTTCGTGCTGTCGATGATCTTCGCCACGCTGTTCCTGGCCGACGGGCTACTGCAGATCGTGTCGGCGCGGGTGGTGCGCTTCCGCACCTGGCGCCTGGCGATGGCCGTGGGCATGTTCGAGATCCTGGTCGCGATCTTCTTCTACCAGCCGTACCCGACCCACTACGTCGGCACCGTGCCGTATTGCCTTGGCCTGGGGCTGATCTTCGGCGGCTGGAACCTGTTGCTGCTGGCCTCGCGCCTGCGCCGGCTGGACCACAACCCCGGCATGGACCCCGCCGATGCGGCGCCGGCCGATACCGCGCAGACGCTCCACACGGCCAGCGACGCGCCCGACCTGACGCTGTGGGACGGCCCGCCCGGGCCCGGCGAGCATGCGCTCACGGTGCACGTCTGGACCCCGGTTGGCTCCGCCCGCGGCGAAGCGCGCCGCCAGCCGCTGGTGGACCGCTATATCGCCGCGGTCGACCGCGACGGGGTCATCTCCACCGGCCATGCCGCGCTGGAATCGCCTGAAGGCATCTACATCAGCCTGTACCCGGCCGAAGAGATCGACCGCGCGCCCGACGAATTCACCCGCATCCTGCGCGCTACCCGCGAGAACGACGTGCCGGGCAAGTTCCAGCCCGACTACCAGACCGAGGCGCGCGCCTGGTGCCCGTCGACGGTACAGGTGCGCATCCGCAACTACGATCCCGAGCGCCTGCGCCGCTTCTGGGACGCGTACCGGCAGGACACCACCTACAACCTGACCTACCGCAACTGCTCCAGCACGGTCTCGCACGCGCTCGAAGCGGCGCTGGAAGGCGCATCGGCCCGGGTCTGGCGTCAGGCGCGGGGCTGGCGGCCGCTGTGGCGCCTGCTCACCACACCCGAGCTATGGGTGGCGGCGCAGATCCGCAAGCGCGCCAAGACCATGGCCTGGACCCCGGGCCTGACGCTGGATTACGCGCGCGCGCTCAGCATGCTGGCCGATCCGCGGCCGTCCGGGTGGGCCAGCATGACGCGCATGGCGCTGAGACAGATGCGGCGCCAGCGCCAGGACTGGCGTGAGGCGGCGCAGCGCGCCGAAGCCGGGGAGGATCCGCAGGCTGGTAATGTCGCAAGTGCCGCAAATGCCGGTAGTGCCAGGCCGCGCGGGAACGATTAAGCTCGCGGTATTTGCCAGAATCCGTCGAGCCAGAGGAGACATCGCATCATGCCAAGACGCCAGCGATTCCTGACCCGCATTGCCGCCCTGGTCGCCCTTGGCGCCCTGGCGGTGGCAGGCGGCGCGCATGCGCAGAGGCAGGACCAGGGCGGTGCCGCCGCCGCCATCGATGAAGCCGTGCAGCAAGGCACCAACCCCTACCGTCCCGACCCGTCGGCGACGCCGGCCAGCATCCAGTCGGACGAGTGCCGCGCGCTCGCCGAGCAGATTGCGCAGGCGCCCAAGCGCGAGTACCGCGCCACCGAGCCGGCCATCGAAACCGCCCAGGGCCGCATGGTGCCGGAGCTGGAACGGGACCGGCCGAAGAAATCGCTGCAGCAGGCGTACCGGGAGAAGTGCACACAGTAAGCGCCCGGCCGCGCTGTCGAACGGGCCGCGGGCTCAGCCGTGCCCGGGCGTCACATAGGCGCCGGTGCGATGCAATTCGCCCTCGGCCTGCTCGAGTGCGCGGATGGCGCCCTTGCCCTTGCGCGCCAGCAGTTGTTCGACCAGCGCCTCGACCACGGCCACGCCGGCCGTGATCGACGGAAAGAACGACGGGCTTTCGACCGAGAACAGCAGCGTGCAGTCCGCGGCCAGCGCGATCGGCGCGACCGTGCTGTCGGTCAGCGCAATCACCTTGCAGCCGCACTCGCGCGCGGCCTCGGCCACGCGGATGCTTTCCTGCGAGTACGGGGCGAAGCTGACCACCACCACCGCATCCTTGGGCGCCAGCCCGCGCAGCTCCATCTCGAGCGTGCCGGCATCGGCGCGGATCAGGTTCACGCTGCTGCGGAACAGCCGGTAGACATAGTGGAAGGTGAAGGCGATCGGGAAGCATGCGCGGAAGCCCGCCACATGCACGCAGGCCGCGTGCGACAGCAGCTCGGCGGCTTGCGGCAGCGTCTTCTCGTTGCTGGCGGCGATCCGGTCCAGGTTGTGGTGCTGCGCCTCGAGCATCTCGCCCAGCATGCGGCTGGCGCTGCTTTCGCGCACCACCTTGCGCGCGCGCCGCGCATACGGCTGGGTGCCGCCGCGCAGCGCGTCGACAAACAGCTCGCGCATGGCCTGCCAGCCCTCGAAGCCCAGGTGCTGCGACAGCCGCACCAGGGTGGCGGGCTGCACCCCGGCGCTGGCCGCGATCTTGCGCATCGACAGCACCGGCACGTCCTGCGGATGATCGAGCAGGTAGCGGGCACCGCCCTGGAACTGCGTGCTGAGGGCGGGAAAGCCGCGGCGCAGCAGTTCCAGCAATGCCTCCAGGTCATGGGGCGGCTCTGGCGAAGATGGCGGCGATGGCGGCGCTGGATCGGACGGCATGGTGGCTCCGGCTTCAAGGATGTAACGATTGTTGCACAGGCGCGGTCGCCTGCGCACCGCGTCGGGGCGATGGCGGGCGGATTAACGTCCGCGCCGGCCGGAATCTTTACCCCTGATGACTGGCGGCCACGCTACTGTCACTTCGCTACAACGCCGGTCCACCGGCATCGTATTTTCCTTACCCACTTAACGGATCGTGACTTACACTCCGCGCCATAACCTCCGGAATTCGGTCGTCCGGAACATAATGAGTAGCGGAGCGCGAGCATGGGACATAGAAGCCCGGCAGTGCGACACGGTGGGAGGGTCAACCCGCCGTTTCGGGTCATATTCAGGGTCATCCCGGGGGTCGGATCCTACGCAGGAATCCGGGCTGGCGGGACTCAGGGGGCTGCCGGCATGCCATGCCGGGGCAGGCCGCCGCATGGCTTCACGCTGATCGAAGTCATGATCACCGTGGCGGTCATCGCCATTCTTGCCGCCGTTGCCATTCCCAACTACAGCCGTTACGTCATGCGCTCCAACCGCGCCGCGATCGAGTCCTTCATGCTGGAGGTCTCGGGCGCGCAGGAGCGCTTCCTGGTCGACAACCGCGCCTATGCCGCCAGCCTCGGCGCGCTCGGCATGTCGGTGCCTGCCGGGCTGGCCACGCGCTACGACGTTACGGTGACGCCGGGCGCGGCGCCGCCGCCGCGCTACAGTATCGTCGCCACGCCCAAGGGCAGCCAGCTCAGCGACACCGATTGCGGCACGCTGACGCTGACCAGCGCCGGCGCCAAATCCGCGTCGGGCGCCGGCACCGACTGCTGGAACTGACCATGCCGCCCAACCCTTCCCATGCGAACGACCCGGGGCGGCGCGTGCGCCGCGGTTTTACGCTGATCGAGCTGCTGTGCGCGTTGTCGGTGCTGGCGATCCTGGCAGTCGCGGCGGCGCCTTCCTTCGCCGCGCTGATCGCCAGCCAGCGCGTGCGCAGCGCCTCGCTCGACCTGGCGTCGGCGCTGGTGCTGGCGCGCAGCGAAGCGGTCAAGCGCAATGCCACGGTCTCGCTGGCACCGGCCGGCGCCGCCTGGACCGCAGGGTGGACGGTGAGCGCGGGCGCCGAGACGGTACGTTCGTTCGGGCCCTATCGCGGGCTGACCATCACGCCCAGTGCGGCCGGCGGCCTGGCAGTCGGCAACGACGGCCGGCTGACCGGCGCGGCGATGACGTTCGAGTTCGCGCCCGGCGGCGATACCTCGGCCACCACGCGCGTGTGCGTGCAGGTCAGCGAGACCGGCCGCATCGCCTCCACCAACGGAGCCTGCACATGACGCGCATCGCGAAGTCGCGGCGGCGCCTGCCGGCGCGCCGCGCGCAGGCCGGCTTCCTGCTGATCGAAGTGCTGGTGGCGGTGGTGATCCTGCTGGTGGCCCTGCTGGGCACCGCCGGACTGGTGGCGCGCTCGGGCCAGACCGAGATGGAGTCCTACCAGCGCGTGCAGGCGCTGGCGCTGCTGCAGGACATGGCCGCGCGCCTGAACGCCAACCGCCAGGTGGCCGCGTGCTATGCCAACGGCGCCGCCGGCATGCAGCTGGGCAGCGCGGCCGCGCCGCCGGCCGCATGCACCCAGGGCAGCGCCGCGCAGAACGCCACCGCCGACGCCGACCTGCAGGCCTGGAACGCGGCCTTGCTCGGCAGCGCCGAGATGCGCCCGGGCGCCAGCGCAGTCGATCCCGCGCAAGCCGTGGGCGCGATGATCGGCGCGCGCGGCTGCATCGAGACCGTCGACGCGCTCAACCAGGTCTACCGCATTACCGTGGCGTGGCAGGGGCTGGCCACCACCGCCGCGCCGGCGCTCGGCTGCGGCAAGGACCAGTACGGCAACGACGCCTATCGCCGCGCGGTCAGCACGCAGATCCGCATCGGCACCCTCGGGACCGTGTCATGACCGCGCCGCATTTTTCCGTGCCATCATCCCGGGCCCGCGCCACGCGCCTGCGCCGCCAGCGCGGCATCTCGCTGATCGAGCTGATGATCGGCATCACCATTGGCCTGGTGCTGCTGACCGCGCTGGCCAGCCTGTATTACGCCAACAGCCTGTCGCGCACCGAGTTCGCCAAATCGGCCGAACAGGTGGAAAACGGGCGCTATGCGCTGGAGCAGATCCGGCGCGAGGTGGAGCTGGCGGGGTTCTTCGGCGTGGGCAGCATTGCGCGCGGCGCGACCCTTGCGGGTCCGGCGCTGTGCGCGACCGATCCAGCGGCATTGGGATTCGTTGCGGGCACCACCGTGCCGCTGGCCCTTGCCGGCTATGCCCCGGGCGTGGTGGCTCCGTGCCTGCCGGATATGTCGGCCAACTCGGAAGTGCTGGTGGTACGGCGCGTGTCGACCACCCCCGTGGGGGCGCCGGTGCCCGGCGTGCCCTACCTGCAGGTTTCCGCCTGTCCCGAGGACAGTGTGTCTTTTGTTTTCGACGCCAGTGCGGCCGCGGCCTTCCCGCTGCGCACCAAGGCTTGCGATTCCAGCATGCCCGCGGAACTGCGCCAGGCCGTGGTGCGCGTCTTCTACCTCGCCGGTTGTGACCGTTGCACCAACGGCGGCGACGGCATTCCTACCCTGAAGATGGCAGAGCTGGTCAATGGCGCATTCCAGGCGCGCTCCGTCGCGCAGGGCGTGCAGGACATGCACGTCCGCTACGGCATGGATCTCGACAGCAATGGCTCGGCCGACTGCTATGTGGAAGACCCCGGCGCCAACAACGCCGCCACCTGTGCGGTCGTGCCGGGCTACGACTGGACCAATGCGCAAGCCAACTGGGGCAACGTCACGACCGTGCGTGTCGACGTGCTGGCCCGCACGCTGCGGCCGTCCGGCGGCCAGGCGGACAACCGCACCTATGACCTGGGCCGCGCGGTGGCGAGCGGCCCCTTCAATGACGGCTACAAGCGCCATGTCTACGCCCAGGTGGCGCGCGTGGTCAACGTCGCCGGGCTGCGCGAGCAATAGGGCGAGCCCGTCATCATCCGATATCGTCAAGGCATGCAATGAAAAGGTCATCCGGCACGGCGCCGCGCCGCAGGCAAACCGGGGTCACGCTGGTCGTGACCCTGGTGTTCATGGTGTTGTTCCTGCTGATCGCGGTGGCGATGGTCAACTCCGGACTGATCAACGTCAAGGTGGCGGCCAACCAGCAAAACGCGATGGAGGCGCGCGACGTCGCACAGCAGGCCATTGAACAGGTGATCTCGGACGACTTCACCAAGGCACCCACGGCGCTCAGTGTGCCAGTGGACGTCAGCGCCGACGGCAAGGCCGACTACGTCGCCCAGGTAGTCAAGCCGGAGTGCGTAGCCAGCAAGCCGATGAAGAACGTCGAGCTGGACCTGGCCGACCCCGACGACGTGTCCTGCTTCGTCGGCAGCAACGTGCAGAACACCGGCATCGTCACGGCCGGCAACAACGCCGGCAATTCGCTGTGCAATGCCACCCAGTGGGACGTCGCCGCCACGGTGAACGACGCCGCCGGCACGGGTGCCGCGGCCACCGTCCACCAGGGTGTGGCGGTGCGGATGCCGACCGGCTCGGCATGCCCGTGACGTCGAAGCCGCAGCGCCACCCTTTCACCATGCCTTGCACGGGAATCCGCATGACGAACCCTGCCCGCCGCCGTTGCGCCTCGAACATGACCCTTCGCCTGCGCACCTGTTTCGCGCATGCCGGCTTTGCCATGCTGCTGACCTTCGCCGGATGGCAAGGCGCACAGGCGGAAGACATTGACCTGTTCACCGGCCTGCAGACCAATGCCGGCACCAAGCCCAATGTCCTGTTGCTGCTGGACAATGCCTCGACGTGGAATGCATCGACCACCATCAAGGGATGCGATGCCGTCGACGCGAACGGCGCCAGCGTGGTCAGCGCCAACAACGCGGGCACCGATGTCGGCGCCATCCAGTGCGCGCTGTACCGCGCGGTCAACACGCTGGTGACCAACCCGCAGCTGACCGGCAACATCAATATGGGGCTGATGATGTTCGGCATCGGCAACAATGTCGGTGGCAGGTTTAGCTATCCTGCCGCGGCCCCGTACACGCTGCCGGTGATGAACGCCACGAACGGCGCCGAATTCCTCAAGTACATCACGACCATCGATCGCCAGGCCGACAACTCCAACAATTCGCAGGTCGGCGCCGGCATGCAGGAGGCGTGGGCCTTCTTCGGAGGCAGGAGGGGCTTGTCGGGCACGCAGTACACCTCGCCCATCACCAATCCGTGCCAGAAGAACTTCGTCATCTATATCGCCAATGCGGTCAACAACGGCAAGCCGCAGGACACCGGGTCGGTGGCCTACGACGCGCTGGTGTCGGCCGGTGCCACGACCAGGCAGCTGACCCCGCTCAAGCTCGAGGCCGGCAAGGACAAGTACGCCAGCAACTGGGGCGATGAGTGGGCACGGTTCATGTACGAGACCGACATCAACGGCAATCTCGACAACAACCAGAACATCATCACCTACACGATTGCGGTCACCGACGGCAGGAACCCGGACTATGTCGAATCGACCCGCAGCATGGCCGACAACGCCGGCGGCAAGCGCTATGTGGTCGAGCTCGGCGATGTCCAGGCAATGGTCGACGCCTTGCTGCAGATCTTCAACGAGATGCAGGCGATCAACAACGTGTTCTCGTCGGTGAGCCTGCCGGTCAGCGTCAACGGGCAGGGTTCGTACCTGAACCAGATCTATATCGGCATGTTCCGGCCCGACGCCACCGCGGCGCCGCGGTGGATGGGCAACCTGAAGCAGTACAAGCTCGGCTACGACAACAAGAACCAGATCGTGGTGCTGGACGCCAATCCGCCCGGGCCAAACCAGCAGAGTGCGATCAGCAGTGCCGGTACGGGTTTCATCTCGCCCAACGCCAAGAGCTTCTGGACCGCCGAGCCGCCCCAGGGATTCAGCGGCAACAGCTATACCGGCAGCGCCGTGGCGGGGTGGCCGGCCAAGGGCTTCTGGGTCAATAGTCCATCGGGCGCCGCGGGCGCGCTGGATTCAGCCGACGGTGTCAGCGGCACCGTTGGCGGCGACGGCGAGATCGTCGAGAAGGGCGGCGCGGGCGAGATGCTGCGTGCGCAAATCATCAGGGACCAGTCGGCGCGCAAGCTCTATACCTGCCCCAGCGGTGGCTGCAGCAAGACCAGCAAGGCGCTGGTGTCGTTCGATACTGGCAATGCCGCGCTGACCGGCGCGACCGGGCAGTCGGCGCTGAACAGCACCGCGGGCGATGTCGCCAATCTCATCAACTGGGTGCGCGGCCGCGACGTGTATGCGCTCAAGGAAAGCACGGTGGCCGGCAAGGAACTCCAGGCGGGTCCGGGCGGGGACGTGACGGTGCGCGGTTCCATCCACGGCGACGTACTGCATTCACGGCCGGTGGTGATCAACTACGGCGGCAGTACCGGCGTGGTGGTGTTCTACGGCGCCAACGATGGCGTGTTCCATGCGGTCAACGGCAACCAGGGCACTGGCATCGGCGGCGTGCGTCCGGGCGGGGAACTGTGGGGCTTCGTCCCGCCGGAGTTTTACGGCAAGCTCGGCCGGCTCTATACCAACGCGCCGGAGGTGCAGTTGAGCGGATCGCCGACGGGCTCTGGCGCCAGGCCGCGCGACTACTTTTTCGACGGCACCACTACGGTGTACCAGGACCTGCGCGACCCGTCGAAGCCGCGTGTGGTGATCTACCTGACCGCGCGCCGCGGCGGGCGGCTGGTCTATGCGCTGGACGTGACCGATCCGATGGCGCCGCAGTTCTTGTGGAAATCCGACAGCAGCGCGATTGCCGAACTCGGCCAGACCTGGTCGCAACCGCGCGTGATCCGCGTCAAGGGTTATGACAACCCGCTGGTGGTGATGGGTGCCGGCTACGATCCGGGCGAGGACGCGGAGCCGTCGATGGGCGGCAGCAGCGGCGCGCAGGGGCGCGGTGTCATTGTCTTCGACGCGTTCGAAGGGAATGTGGTGCGCGCCTGGCTGGCGAATTGCTCCGGCCTCGCCGACACGGTCTGCAGCACGCCGGCCGGCATGAGCCGCGCGATCCCGTCCGACGTGGCGGTGGTCGATCGCAACGGCGACGCGCTGATCGACAAGGGCTATGTCGGCGACGTCGGCGGCAATATCTGGCGGCTCGATTTCGAGACGGCGGCCGGCACCGGGCCGGCGGCGTGGACGCTGGGCAAGTTCGCCGCGCTGGGCGGCGCACAGGATACCAATGACGCGCGCAAGTTCATGTACCCGCCCGACGTCATCACCACCGGGGCCTACGATGCGGTGATGATCGGCAGTGGCGACCGCGAGCATCCGCTATACACCACCAGCACCACGCCGGGACTGGCCTACAACGTCGTCAACCGGTTCTACATGCTGAAGGACACCGCGCTCACCGGCGGTTTGCCATCGACCTGGACGCCGCTGACCGAGAGCAGCCTGTTCGACGCCACCACCACCGAATATGCCGATGCGACCACCGCAAAAGGGTTCTACCTGACCCTGGGCGCCGGCGAGAAGGTGGTCAACGCACCCCTCACCGTGGCCGGCTATACCTACTTCGGGACCAACCAGCCAAGCGTTCCCAAGGCCGGCGCCTGCTATCCCGACCTTGGCACCGCCCGCGGGTATGCGGTGTCGTTCCTGACCGGCAAGGGCATCAACAACAACCGCCACGTGGTGTTCAACAATGGTGGCTTGCCGCCGTCGCCGGTGTTCGGCGTGGTTGCCGTCACGGACCAGTCAGGCAACACCAGCAACGTGCCGGTGCTGATCGGCGGCGGCAACCAGACCGGTCCCGGGGGCGGCGACAATACTTCGTCGCTGGGCGCGCAGAAGATCTCGCCGCCGGGCATCGGCAAGCGCAAGCGTACCTACTGGTACACCCAGACCGACAGGAAGTGAATGCCATTGGCGCTGCCGCGCTAGCGTGATGACAGCGCCGCCGTGTTCGTGTCTGGCGGCTCCTGCCACCACCCACCCCCCAGCGCCTGCAGCAGCGCCGCCGAATCCGCCAGCCGGTCGGCGCGCGCCTGCGCCAGTTCCAGCGCGGCCTGGCGCGACTGCCGCTCGGCGTCCAGCAGCGCCAGCTGGCTGACGCCGCCGAGCCGGTACTGTTCCGACACCACCGCCAGCGTATCGCGCGCCTGCCGCGCGCTGTCGGCGCGTTCGCGCAGCGCGGCGGCGTCGGCCTCGAGCGCGCGCAGGGCGTCGGCGACATTCTGCAGGCCCTGCAGCACCGCTTGCCGGTATGCGGCGAGCGATTGCTCATACGCCGCTTCCGCCGCGCGCTTGCGGGCCTGCAGTTCGCCGCCGCGGAATACCGGCTGCACCAGGCCGGCAGCCAGGCTCCAGACGTTGAGGCTGCTGAACAGGTCGCGCGCCGCGGTGGCCTGGGTGCCGCCGCTGGCGCTCAGCGTGACCTGCGGATACAGGTTGGCGGTGGCCACGCCGATATTGGCCGAGGCCTGGTGCAGCAGCGCCTCGGCCGCGCGGATATCGGGCCGGCGGCGCGCCAGCGTGGCGGGCAGGCTCACCGGCAGCGTGTCGGGCAGGTGCATGGCATCGAGATGGAATTCCGGCAGCGCGGCCGCGGCCGGGGTCTGGCCCGTGTAGACCGCGAGCTGGTGCCGGGTGGCATCGAGCTGGCGCTGCAGCGCCGGCACCAGGGCCT
The DNA here is from genome assembly GCF_023952475.1 of Cupriavidus sp. WGlv3. Lineage (GTDB taxonomy): Bacteria > Pseudomonadota > Gammaproteobacteria > Burkholderiales > Burkholderiaceae > Cupriavidus > Cupriavidus phytorum. Next base: position 152,671 of record NZ_JALHRX010000013.1, on the reverse strand, counting down.
GGGTTTGCGCCAGCTCCGCGCGCCGGCGCTGCACCTCGACGCGTGCCACGCCGCCCGCGCGCAGGCGGGCCGCGGTGATGCCGAGCTGGCGCTGCTGCGCCGCTACCATCGCGGCGGTGTCGGCCAGTTGCGCGCGCAGGCCGGCTTCGCGGATGGCCGCGGTGGCGATGTTGGCGGCCAGCGCCAGGCGCGCGGCCTCGAGCTCGTAGCGCTGGTAGTCGACCGCAGCCTGCAGGCCTTCCAGCTCGCGCCGCTGGCCGCCGAACAGGTCCAGCGCATAGGACACCTGCACCGTCGCGCCGTACAGCGTGAACGGGCCGGGGCTGGGAATGGCGGTGATGCCCAGCGACTGGAAATCGACCTGCTGGCGCGCGGTGTCCAGCTTCGCGTCGATGGCCGGCCAGCGCGTCGCGCCGGTGCGGGCGGCCAGGTTCTCCTGCGCTTCCGTCAGCCGCGCGCGGGCCTGCGCCAGGGTCGGGCTGGCGGCGAGCGCGGCGCGGATGGTGGTGTCCAGCGCCGGACTGCGGAACAGCGTCCACCACTGCGCCGGGACATCGGCGCCCGTGGCCAGCGTCTGCGCGTGGGCCTGGCCCGGCGCGTCGGCGCTGTCCGCCGCAACCGTTGCCACCGGCTGCGGACCGGGCACGTAGCCGGCATCGTCCGGCAGCGCCGGCGCGTGGAAATCGGGCCCGACTGCGCAGCCGCACAGCAGCGCGGCGGCGAGCAGGAAGATAAGACGTTGCATGGCCAGCCCCTTCAATCCAGCGTGCGCCGGTAGAAGCGCACCGCGATCGCCATCACCACCACGATAAACAGTGCCATCGGCCACAGATTGGGCCACAGCTCGAACCAGCCGTTGCCCTTGAGCAGGATGCCGCGCACCATGCGGTGGAAGTACGTCATCGGCAGGATGTTGCCGATCGCCTGCGCCCAGCCCGGCATGCCGGCAAACGGGAACATGAAGCCGGACAGCAGGATGTTGGGCAGGAAGTAGAAAAAGGTCAGCTGCATCGCCTGCAGCTGGTTCTGCGCCAGCGACGACAGCGTGATGCCGACGGTCAGGTTGGCCGCGATGAACAGCAGCGCCGCCAGGTACACCGCCAGCACCGAGCCGACAAAGGGCACGCTGAAGACCCAGCGCGCGGCCAGCAGCACGATGGTCGACTGGATCAGGCCGATGAAGATGTACGGCACGATCTTGCCGGTCATCACCTCGAGCGGCCGCACCGGCGTGGCCAGCAGGTTCTCCATGGTGCCGCGCTCGCGTTCGCGCGTCATCGCCAGGCCGGTCATCATCACCATCGTCATCGTCAGGATCACGCCCATCAGGCCAGGGACGATGTTGTACTGGGTGATGCCTTCCGGGTTGTAGAGCCGCTGCACCTGCACGTCGAAAGGCGGCCTGCCACCAGCCAGTGGCGCCAGCGAGCCCTTCAGGTCATGCGTGGCCACGCGGTAGGGCAGCTGCGGCAGCGCGGCGATGGCCTGGCCGGTGGCGGACGGATCGGTGGCGTCGGCCTCGACCAGCAGCGCGGGCCGTTCGCCGCGCAGCAGCCGGCGCGTGAAGTCGGGCGGGATGGTCAGCACGAACTGCACCTCGCCTTTCATCAGCGCTTCGCGCCCGGCCTGCTCGTCGGGCAGCGTGCCGACCAGCTTGAAGTAGGTCGACTGTTCCATGCTGGCGATGAAGGAACGCGTGAACTCGCTCTGGTCGGCAGCGATCACCGCGGTCGGCAGCTGGCGCGGATCGGTATTGATGGCAAAGCCGAACAGCAGCAGCTGCATGATCGGCAGGCCGACGATCATGCCGAAGGTGACACGGTCGCGCCGCAGCTGCAGGAATTCCTTCAGCACGATGCTCCACCAGCGCTGCAGCGAGAAGCGTGCCGACGCGGGCGTCATGACGCCTCCCTGGTCTTGCGCGCCATGTTGTCCTCGGCGCCGCTCATCATGTGGATGAACACGTCTTCCAGGCTGGTCTGGGCCTGTTCGATGCGCCGGCCAGGGCCCGCCAGGCGCGCGAGGGTGTCGGCCAGCGCCTGCGCATCGCGCCCGGTCACGTGCAACGCGGTGCCGAAGGCCACGGTCTGCTCCACGCCCGGCGCGCCCTGCAGCTGCGCCGACAGCGTCGCGAGGTCGTCGCCTTCCACGCTCCAGGTCGACAGCCGCTGGCTCGCCACCACTTCATCGGCGGTGCCCTGCGCCAGCAGTCTGCCGTAGGCGATATAGGCGAGCTTGTGGCAGCGCTCGGCCTCGTCCATGTAGTGCGTGCTGACCAGCACCGAGATGCCGCGCGCGGCCAGCCGGTGCAGCTGCTCCCAGAAGTCGCGCCGCGCCTTGGGATCGACGCCGGCGGTGGGCTCGTCGAGCAGCAGCAGCTCGGGCTCGTGCAGCAGGCACGCGGCCAGCGCCAGGCGCTGCTTCCAGCCGCCCGACAGCGCGCCGGCCAGCTGCGCCGAGCGCGTCGCCAGGCCCAGCTCTTCGAGCGCGCGCTCGACCGCCTCGCGCCGCTTGGGCATGCCGTAGACGCGCGCGACGAAGTCGAGGTTCTCGCGGATCGACAGGTCGTCCCAGTACGAGAACTTCTGCGTCATGTAGCCGACGCGGCGCTTGATCTCGTCGGCCTCGGTCAGGATATCGTAGCCCAGGCAGGTGCCCTGGCCAGAGTCAGGCGTCAGCAGCCCGCACATCATGCGGATCGAGGTGGTCTTGCCGCTGCCGTTGGGGCCGAGGAAGCCGAAGATCTCGCCGCGCGCGACCTGCATGCTGAGGTCATTGACGACATGCTTGTCGCCGAAGTGCTTGTTCAGGCCGCGCACGTCGATGGCGAGGCCGAGGTTGTTGCCGTTGCGGTTGGCGGTCGTGTTCATTGCCGCACCACCTCCACCGGCTGGCCCGGCCGCAGCTTGGGCGCGTCGGCGGCCGACGGGCGCGCCTCGACCAGGAACACCAGCTTGCGCCGGGTCTCGTTGCTGTAGATCACCGGCGGCGTGTACTCGGCCTCGTTGGCGACATAGCTGATGGTGGCGGCCACCGGCGCGGCGCAGCCGTCGCAGCGCACCTGCAGCGCCTGGCCGTTGCGCAGTGCGCCGACCACGGTTTCCGGCACATAGAAGCGCACCTTGACGTTGCCCGGCGGCAGCATGCGCACCACCGGGCTGCCCGCGGGCACCCATTCGCCCAGGCGGTAGGGCACGTCGTAGACCAGCCCGGCCTGCGTGGCGGCCACGGTCTTGCGCGACAGCTTCCACTGCGCCTGCGCCAGCGCGGCGCGTGCGGCCGCCACCTGCGCGGCCTGGGCCGCCTGCTGCGCCTCGCGGCCCGGCAGGCGCGCCACGTCGATATCGCGCTGCAGCTCGCGCACGCGCGCGGCGTCGCTTGTGGCCTGCGCGCGCGATTCGTCGAGCTGCGCCTGGGCGATGCCGCCGATCTCGTACTGGCGCTGGTCGCGCCGCAACGCCGCGGCGCTGCGCTGGGCCTGGGCCTGCGCCTGCGCCAACTGGGCCCGGCTGACCTCGACTTCGAGCGGGCGCTTGCCGGTCTTCAGGTCCTGCAGCGTGGCTTCGGCGGCGCGCAGCTGGTCCTCGGCCTGCTGGCGCGCGGCGCGCTCGTCGTCGGCTTCCAGCGCGAACAGCGCGGCGCCCTGGCCGACCTGCTGGCCGCGCTGCACCGAGAGCGCGTCGAGGCGCCCGGCGAAGGGCGAGGCCACGCTGACGAATTCGCCTTCGACGTAGCCCTGCCAGCTATCGGTGCGCGGGTTGCCGCAAGCGGCGGCAAGCAGCGCGGCGCCGAGCAGCGCAGTACCGCGCAGCACTGTGCGCAGGCGCGGACGATGGATGGAAGCAGCTTGGTTCATGCGGACTCCGGAGAATGCCGGGCCGTGCGGCCCTTCCGTTTGGCGGCGCCTGAGGGCGTGCTTGGCTGCGCCGTTGCCGGCGCCGCGGACAGCCCATGCGTCAACAGCGCCGTGACATGGCGCACCAGCGCATCGGTATCGACCGCTTCCGCGCCGGGCAGCCGGCGCCAGATATGCGTGGTGGCCAGCGGCAGCAGCGTCAGCCCGATCAACGACGGCACCACCAGCGCCGGCTCCAGGCCGGAGTTGAGCTGGCCGCGCGCAATCGCCGCCGCCAGCGGCGCCATCAGCGCGCCGGCGCGTTCCAGCGCGAAGCGCTTGAGCACGCGCTCGCGCAGCGCGCCGTCATCGCTGGCCACTTCGCGGATCCACAGGCCGGGAAACCAGGGCGCCTCGGCGACCGCAAGGATCAGCCGGGTGGCGATGCCGACCAGCATCTCCAGCGGCTCATCGCCGGGCTCGCTGCCGGCAAAAAAGCGGGCCACCAGCGGCTGCACCTTCTCTTCGATCACGGCATCGAGCAGCAGGTCGCGGTCGCTGAAATAGTAGTGCACCAGTGCCGGGGTGACGCCAGCCCGCGCCGCGATGGCCTTGACCGGCGTGCCGGCCACGCCCTGCCGCGAGAACAGCTCGGTCGCCGCGTCGAGAATGCGCTCGCGCTGGCCGGGCTGGCCCGCCGCCGGTCGGCCCGGGCTGCGCCTGGCGGGCTTGGGAGAGGCGGGTTTGCGGGGCATGGCGGTTGGCTCGGCGGAACTGGGGTTTCAGCTCATATTAATTTTTGCGTTAATTAATTCAAGGACGGTTACAACTTCGGGCGCGGACGGATGGCCGGCGTTGTCAGGGGTGCTGTATCGGGGATTTTCTGAACGAGGCCAGCAAGCAACGTTGCCGCTGCACGTGGCGCAGGACGGTCCCCTCTCCCGCTTGCGGGAGAGGGGGAGAAAACCGGCGCGGTAGAGAACCGGCCGTCGCGAATTACCTAAGAGGAAACGCAGCCTACTGCCGCGCATTCCTCTTGTTATCCGGCCACGCCGTATTGAAGTTGGTGCGGAACGGATTGATGTCCAGGCCCCCGCGGCGCGTATAGCGCGCATACACCGCCAGCTTGACCGGCTTGCACTGGCGCATCACGTCCATGAAGATGCGCTCGACGCATTGCTCGTGGAACTCGTTGTGGTTGCGGAACGAGATCAGGTACTTGAGCAGGCCTTCCTGGTTGATCGGCGCGCCCACGTAGCGGATCTGCACGCTGCCCCAGTCCGGCTGGCCGGTCACCAGGCAGTTGGACTTGAGCAGGTGCGACACCAGCGTTTCTTCCACCGGCGTTTCTTCCTGGTCGGCGCTGAGCAGTTCCGGCGCGGGCTCGTAGCGGTCCACCTCGATGTCGAGGCGGTCGAGCAGCAGGCCGTCGAGCTCGCCCATCTTCTGCGTGCCGAGCTCCGCTTCGGTCACCAGCCGCACCTGCACGGTGCCGCCGGTGGCTTCGGACAGGTCGTGGTGCAGCAGCTGCTGCAGCGCTTCGGGCGAGGCAATCCGGGTCTGGTTGAACGAGTTCAGGTAGAGCTTGAACGACTTGGACTCGATGATGTTGGGCGTGTCCGACGGGATGATGAAGGTGGCCAGCGCCACCTGCGGCTTGCCCTTCAGGTTCAGCCACGACAGCTCGTACGCGTTCCAGATGTCGACGCCGAAGAACGGCACCGGCCTGCCCTCGGGCAGGCCGATCTCGGTGCGCTTGGGCTGGCGCGGGATCGGGAACAGCAGGGTGGCGTCGTACTCGGTCTTGTAGGCCGAGGGCTTGCCCAGCGGCGAGTGTTCGGGAAGGCTCATGGGGCGCTCGGCGGGATCAGGACAGGAACAGCTTGTACACCGGGTTGTCGGTCTCGTCCCAGTGTACGTAACCCAGCGTCGAAAGGAAGGCGCGGAAGGCGCGCTTCTCGTTCTTGGGCACCTGGATGCCGACCAAGATGTTGGAGGTGTCGGCGCCCTGGTTGCGGTAGTGGAACAGGCTGATGTTCCAGTTCGGGCTCATGCTCGACAGGAACTTCATCAGCGCGCCCGGGCGCTCCGGGAACTCGAAGCGATACAGCAGTTCGTCATGCGCCAGCGCCGAGCGCCCGCCCACCATGTAGCGGATATGCTGCTTGGCCAGTTCGTCATTGGACAGGTCGAGCGTGTCGAAGCCGTGCTTGCGGAAGCTGGCGGCGATCTTGTCGTTCTCGGCGCGGCTGGCGATCTGCACGCCGACGAAGATATGCGCCATGCTGGTGTCGGCGATGCGGTAATTGAACTCGGTCACGTTGCGCGTCCCCACCAGCTCGCAGAAGCGCTTGAAGCTGCCGCGCTCTTCCGGGATGGTCACGGCGAACACGCCTTCGCGCGCTTCGCCCACCTCGGCGCGTTCGGCGACGAAGCGCAGGCGGTCGAAATTCATGTTGGCGCCGCAGGCGATCGCCACCAGGTGCTCGCCCTTGAGCTTCTCGCGCTCGGCGTACGCCTTCAGGCCCGCCACCGCCAGCGCGCCGGCCGGCTCGAGGATGCTGCGGGTGTCCTGGAACACGTCCTTCACGCCCGCGCAGATCGCGTCGGTATCGCACAGGATGATGTCGTCGACCAGTTCGCGCGTGACGCGGAAGGTCTCCTTGCCGACCAGCTTCACCGCGGTGCCGTCCGAGAACAGGCCCACTTCCTTCAGCTCGATGCGCTTGCCGGCATCGACCGAGCGCTTCATCGCGTCCGAATCGACCGTCTGCACGCCGATGACCTTGATCTCCGGGCGCACCGCCTTGATGTACGCGGCGACGCCGGAGATCAGCCCGCCGCCGCCGATGGCGACGAACACGGCATGGATCGGGCCCGGGTGCTGGCGCAGGATTTCCATGGCGATGGTGCCCTGGCCGGCGATCACCTCGGGGTCGTCGAAGGGGTGGATGAAGGTGAGCTTGTGCTTCTTCTCCAGCACCGCGGCGTGGTTGTAGGCGTCGCTGTAGGACTCGCCGTGCAGCATGATCTCGACCCACTGGCCGCCGCGCTCGCGCACGGCGTCGATCTTCACCTGCGGCGTGGTCACCGGCATGGCGATGATGGCCTTGCATTGCAGCCGGGCCGCCGCCAGCGCCACGCCCTGGGCGTGGTTGCCGGCCGACGCGGCGATCACGCCGCGCTTGAGCTCTTCCGGCGACAGCGAAGCCATCTTGTTGTACGCGCCGCGCAGCTTGAAGGAGAAGACCGGCTGGGTGTCCTCGCGCTTGAACCAGACCGAGTTGCCGGTGCGCGCCGACAGCTGGTGCGCATAGGTCAGTTCGGTTTCCTGTGCCACGTCATAGACCTTGGCGGTCAGGATTTTCTTCAAATAATCGGGTCGGGCGGCGGACTGGCGGGTCATGGTCTCGGGGCTGGCCGGCGCGCGCGCGGCAGGCGCGCAAAAAAGCCGGGAAATTCTGGCGGAAACCGTCAATGATAAAGGATGCCGGCCTGGCGTACCGGGGCGGGGCGGCGCAGTCGCCGCCTGGCGGCCGAAGCGCGACGCAGCAGGCGATGCGGCGGAGTGGAGCGGCATTCACTCGCGCAGGGTGCGTAGGCCGGCCGGGCTGGCGCCGGACTTGCATCGGCGCCGGGTTGCGCTTGCGCCATGTAGGACGGCGCCCGGTGGACGCCGGTCAAAACGACGTGTTACGGTTTCACGCGATGCCACAGCTACCGCTAATCGAACCCAATACCGCCCTGTTTCTCGACTTCGACGGCACGCTGGCCGACCTGGCCCCGCGGCCCGAACTGGTGCAGGTCGAACCAGAACTGGTCGGCACGCTGCGCACGCTGTACCAGCGTCTGGACGGCGCGCTGGCCGTCATCTCCGGGCGGCCCATCATCGAACTCGACCACTTCCTGCAGCCGCTGCAATTGCCCGCGGCCGGCATCCACGGCGCCGAATTCCGCACCGACGGCGGCATGGTGTCCAAGACCCACGCCCCCGGGCTCGAACCGCTGATTCCCCACCTGGAAGCGCTGGTGCGCGCCTATCCGGCGCTGCGGCTGGAGCGCAAGTCGGTCGCGGTCGCGATCCATTACCGGCAGGCGCCCGAGCTCGCCGGCATTGTCGATGCCGCGGTCACTGACGTATTGCGCCATGCCGTCGGCCTGGAAGCGCTGCCCGGCAAGATGGTGGTCGAGATCAAGCCGGCCGGCGTCGACAAGGGCGATGCCATCGCGGCCTTCATGAAGGCTGCGCCGTTTGCCGAGCGTGTGCCGCTCTTTGCCGGCGACGACATGACCGATGAGCCCGGCTTCGCCGCGGTGCGCAAGCTGGGCGGGCTGGGCGTGCTGGTGGGCCAGCGCGAGACCGTCGCCGCGGTGAGCGTGCCCGGTCCGGCGGCGCTGCGCAGCTGGCTGCACCGCTCGGCGCATGCGCTGGCGTCATCCGCAAGCGCCGGCGCACCGCGCGCCGTGCCACACGAAGCCGGGCCAGGCCGGGGCCGGCGCCCCACGACATCGTAACGGAGAACCTGCCGTGACCAACCCGAGCAGCCCGGCCGAGCTGGGCAAGCCGCCGACCGAAGGCGTGAACCGAACCGTCGACGGCGGCACGCGCTTCGCCAACCCGTCGCTGTCGCTTGGCATGATCGGCAACTGCGCCATCTCGGCGCTGGTCGATTGCCGCGGCCGCATCGTCTGGTCTTGCCTGCCACGCTTCGACGGCGACCCGGTGTTCAATGCGCTGCTGGACCCGAGCGAGAACGCCGGCCATTTCTCGATCGAGATCGAGGACTTCCACTCGTCGCGGCAGTGGTACGAGCCCAATACCGCGGTGCTGCGCACGCGGCTGACGGACATCCACGGCAACTGCCTGGAGATCACCGATTTCGCCCCGCGCTTTTTCCGGCTCGGGCGCTTTTTCCGCCCGACCACGCTGATCCGCCGCATGCGCCCGGTGCGCGGCGCGCCGCGCGTGCGCGTGGTGGTGGCACCGCGCTTCGAATGGGGCCGCAAGGCGCCGCAGATCACGCGCGGCAGCAGCCACGTGCGCTACATCGGCGACGACATGACCCTGCGCATGACCACCGACGCGCCGCTCGCCTACGTGCTGTCGCATACGCCGTTCCTGGTCACGCGCGGGCATAACTTCATCCTGGGCCCGGACGAGACCCTGGCGCACGGCGTGGACGAGACCGCGCGCGATTTCGAGCAGGAGACCACCGCCTACTGGCGGCTGTGGAGCCGCCGCCTGGCGGTGCCGCGCGAATGGCAGGATGCGGTGATCCGCGCCGCCATCACGCTGAAGATGTCGCTGTACGAAGAGACCGGCGCCATCGTCGCGGCCATGACCACCAGCATTCCGGAAGCGCCGGGCAGCGGCCGCAACTGGGACTACCGTTTCTGCTGGCTGCGCGATGCCTTCTTCGTGGTGCGCGCGCTCAACAGCCTGTCCGAGGTCGGCACCATGGAGGACTACCTGCGCTGGCTCTCCAACGTGGTGATGCAGTCGCAGGACGGCCATATCCAGCCGCTGTACGGCATCGGCCTGGAGCGCGAACTGCCCGAAAGCATGCTCGACCACCTGCCCGGCTACCGCGGCATGGGGCCGGTGCGCGTCGGCAACCAGGCGCAGGAGCACTTCCAGCACGACGTCTATGGCAACGTGGTGCTGGGCGCGGCGCAGGCCTTCCATGACCACCGGCTGCTGCATCGCGGCGGCCCGGCCGAGTTCGGCCGCCTCGAAGCGGTCGGCGAGCAGGCGGTGCGGGTGTTCGGCACGCCCGACGCCGGCATGTGGGAGCTGCGCACGCGGGCGCGCGTGCATACCTCGTCGGCGCTGATGAGCTGGGCCGCCTGCGACCGGCTCGCCAAGGTGGCCGAAAAGCTGGTCCTGCCCGAGCGCGCCGCCTACTGGCACGGCCACGCCAACCGCATGAAGGAGCGCATCCTGGCCGAGTCGTGGAGCGAGTCGCGCCAGGCTTTCGCCGAAAGCTTCGGCGGGCGGGAACTGGACGCGAGCGTGCTGCTGATGGCCGAGGTCAACTTCATCGACCCGCGCGACCCGCGCTTCATCGCCACCGTCAAGGCGCTGGAGACTTCGCTGTGCGATGGCCCCTACATGCGCCGCTACGAGGCCCCGGACGATTTCGGCAAGCCCGAGACTGCGTTCAATATCTGCACCTTCTGGCGCATCGATGCGCTCGCGCGCATCGGCCGCCGCGACCAGGCGCGCGAAATCTTCGAGGCCATGCTGGCCGCGCGCAACCCGCTCGGGCTGCTGTCCGAGGATACCCACCCGGTGACCGGCGAGATGTGGGGCAACTTCCCGCAGACCTATTCGATGGTCGGCCTGATCAATGGCGCCATGCGGCTGTCGGCGCCGTGGGATACGGTGATCTGAGCGGCGCGGGACGAGTGGGGGCGGCATCCGCGCACGGCACGCAGTGCCGGCACCAAGAACAAGGAACTGAAGAAAAACATCTATGCCAAGACTTGTAGCGGTATCCAACCGGGTCGCAGATCCACGCAACGTCGCCGCGGGCGGCCTGGCGGTCGCGCTGTCCGAGGCCCTGCGGCAGACCGGCGGCCTGTGGTTCGGCTGGAGCGGCAAGGCGCTGGAAACCGCCCAGGGTGGCACGCCCGGCGAAGGCGACCTGCACCTGCAGCAGGCCGGCAACGTCACGCTGGCCACCGTCGACCTGAGCCGCGAGGACCACGACGCCTACTACCTGGGCTACAGCAACGGCGTGCTGTGGCCGGTGTTCCACTACCGGCTCGACCTGGCCGATTTCGATTCCAACTTCCTCAACGGCTACCGGCGCGTGAACCAACTGTTCGCGCGCAAGCTGGCGCCGCTGCTGCAGCCCGACGACATCATCTGGATCCACGACTACCACCTGATCCCGCTGGCGTCCGAGCTGCGCGCGATCGGCTGCGGGCAGAAGATCGGCTTCTTCCTGCACGTGCCGCTGCCACCGCCGCTGATCCTGGCCGCGATCCCGCAGCACGAGTGGCTGATGCGCGCGCTGTTCGCCTACGACCTGCTCGGTTTCCAGAGCCATGCCGACGTCGAGCATTTCTCGCGCTACGTGCAGGCCGAAGCGCAGGCCGAGCCGATGGGCGAGCACCGCTACCGCGCCTTCCACCGCACGGTACGCGCGCAGGCGTTCCCGATCGGCATCGACGTCGACGAGTTCATGGAACTGGGCCGCGGCGAGGAAGCGCAGGAAACCTACGAGATGATGTGCGCGCAATACGCGCGCCGCCGGCTGCTGCTGGGCATCGACCGGCTCGACTATTCCAAGGGCCTGCCGCAGCGGCTCAAGGCCTTCTACCGGCTGCTGGCCGAGTACCCCGAGAACCGCTCGAGCGCAACGCTGGTGCAGATCGCCGCGCCGTCGCGCGAATCGGTCGACGCCTACGTCGACCTGCGCCGCGAGATGGAGCAGTTGAGCGGCTCGATCAACGGCGAGTTCGGTGAGCTCGACTGGATGCCGGTGCGCTATATCCATCGCACTACCGCGCGCAAGCGGCTGCCCGGGCTGTGCCGCGCCAGCCGCGTGGCGCTGGTGACGCCGCTGCGCGACGGCATGAACCTGGTGGCCAAGGAATTCATCGCCGCGCAGGACCCGGAGGATCCGGGCGTGCTGGTGCTGTCGCGCTTTGCCGGCGCGGCCGAGCAGCTGCGCGAGGCGCTCCTGGTCAATCCCTACGACACGCGCGCCACCGCGCAGGCGATCCAGCAGGCGCTGCACATGCCGCTGGCCGAGCGCCAGCAGCGCCACCAGAAACTGCTGGAGCGCATCCGCGCGCAGGATGTGCACTGGTGGAGCCGAGAGTACCTGCGCGCACTGACCGAGACCGAAGGCGCATAAGGCAGGGCGCGTTGCGGTCGGGGAGCAAGACCATGAGCGAAGAAAACCTGGCAACGCAATCCTGCACGCCTTGCCGCGGCGGCGTGCCACCGCTGACGCCCGACGAGGCCGAGGCCCTGCTGCAGCAGGCGCCCGGCTGGGAACTGGCCGATGGCGCGACGCGGCTCGAGCGGCGTTTCAGCTTCGGCAATTTCGCGCAGGCGCTGGCGTTCGTGACCGGCGTCGGCCAGCTGGCCGAGGCGCAGGGGCATCATCCCGAGATCAGCTTCGGCTGGGGACATGCGACGGTGTCGTGGCGTACCAAGAAGATCAAGGGCTTGCACCGCAATGATTTCATCATGGCGGTGAAGACCACAGAGCTGGCCGAGGCGCAGCAGGGCGGCGGCTGAGTCGGGTTGCGTCAGCCTCAGCGCAAATCCGCCGGCGTATCGATATCCCGGAACGCGCCCTCGTCCTCCGTCAGGATCCGCGTCACCGGCTTGTCCTTTAGCAGCGCGCGCGCGCCTTCGTCGCCGTCCAGCGCCAGCAGCGCCTCGCGCCAGGCCGCGCCAAAGCCCACCGGATGGCCGCGTTGCCCGTTGCGCCACGGCGCGGCGATGGTGTCGGGCGTGGTGATGGTCAGCGCCACCGCGCGGATCAGCTCCATCGGCAGCCACGGCATGTCGGCCAGCGCCACCACCCAGCCGCGCGCTTCCGGCGTTGCCGCCACGGCGGCGCGCAGTGCCGCGCCCATGCCGGCTTCGGCCTCGGGCGCTTCCAGCACGCGGCAGCCGCCGCGGCGCAGTTCTTCCGCCAGCGCCGGATTGCCGGGGCGGATCACGGCGATCGACTCCGGCAGCGCCGCGGCCAGCGTGCGGGCGCTGCGCCAGGCGACGGAGCGCCCGCCGGGCAGCACCTCCAGCAGCTTGTTGCGCTGGCCGGCGGCATCGAAGCGGCGGCCGAAGCCCGCCGCCAGCAGGATGCCGGTGGGCAGGTCGGTGCGGAGCAGGGGAGCGTTGGGGGCGGCGGTCATGGCGGCACTCGCGGGTGGTCAGGCAGGATCGGGCGCCACGTCGCAGCTGCTGCCGGTGCTGGCAGCCATTTCGCGCGCGGCCTTGGCGCCTTCCACCTGCAGGATGTCGGGCAGCGACACATGGTTCTTGGCCGCGATCACCTCGGCCAGGATCGAGATCGCGATCTCCGGCGGCGTGCGGCTGCCGATATAGATGCCCACCGGGCCGTGCAGCCGTGCCAGCTGCAGCTCGGTCAGGTCGAATTCCTTGAGCCGTTCACGGCGCGCCTGGTTGTTGCGGCGTGAACCGAGCGCGCCGACATAGAAGGCGCGCGTGCGCAGCGCCTCCATCAGCGCCAGGTCGTCCAGCTTCGGGTCGTGCGTCAGCGCGATTACCGCGCAGCGCTCGTCCAGCTTCATGTCGGTGACGGTGTCGTCCGGCATGGTGCGCACCATGGCGACGCCGGGGATGTCCCAGGTCTCGGTGTACTCCTCGCGCGGGTCGCACACGGTAACCTGAAAGCCCAGGCCGACGGCGATCTGGCACAGGTATTTGGACAACTGCCCGGCGCCGATCACCAGCATGCGGTAGCGCGGGCCGTGGATGGTCAGCAGGGTCTTGCCGTCGAACGCCAGCCCGTCGGTAGCGTTGGCCGGGCCCAGCGTGGCCGCGCCCGTGGTCATGTCCAGCGTGCGCGCGACCAGGCGGCCATTCTCCACGGCATCGAGCAGTTCGGCAATGCCGCTGGCCGGCTTGAGCGGTTCGGCGACCAGCTCGATGGTGCCGCCGCACGGCAGGCCAAAGCGGTGCGCCTCCTCGGCGCTGATGCCGTACTTGATCGCTTCGGGACGGTCCGACGTAATGCCTTGCCGGCGCACGCGGTCGATGATGTCGTCCTCGATGCAGCCGCCCGAGACCGAGCCCACCACCAGGCCGTCGTCGCGCACCGCCAGCATCGCACCCTCGGGCCGGGGCGACGAGCCCCAGGTCCGCACTACCGTCACCAGCAGCACGCGATGGCCTTGCTGCTGCCACTGCACGCTGTTTTTCAGGACTTCGAGATCCACGCTGTCCATGATCGTTTCCGCTTCGCTTGTTCTGTCGGTTCGTTATCGGAGTTATCGCCGGCGGCTGCGGCGGGGGCGCCCTCGGCCGCTGGCGTGCTGTCTGTGGCGTCAGGGGTGACGGCCTCGGTGAAGCGCGCAAAGAAGGTGTCAGCCATCTTGCGTGCCGCGGCGTCCACCAGCCGCGAGCCGATCTGGGCGATCTTGCCCCCCACCTGGGCATTGACGGTATAGGTCAGGACAGTTTCGTCGCCGTCTGGTTCCAGCCGGACCCGGGCGCTGCCCTTGCCGAAGCCCGCCGCGCCACCCTGGCCGTCGAAACGGATGGTGTAGCTGTCGGGCGCCTGGATGTCTTCCAGCGCCATGCGACCCTTGAAGCGCGCCTTGACCGGGCCCACCGCGGCCGTCATGGCCAGCAGGTAGGCGTGGTCGCCGTCGGGCTCGATACTCTCACATCCGGGGATGCATTGCTTGAGCAGCTCGGTATCGTTGAGCGCTTCCCATGCCACCTGCTGCGGGACCGGCAGGCGCTGGCTCTGGTTCATTTCCATGGCGGGGCTTCCTTGTTGGGCGTGGCGGGAGTGGCGGATCTGGCAGCCCGGGCCGGCCCGCCGTGGTCGGACAGCAGCGTCTCGAGCGCCAGCAGGCTGTCCAGGTTATGGGCCGGCCGCAGCGCGTCGACGTGCGGCAGGATGGCCTGCACGCCACGCGCCTGCGGCGTGAAGCCGGGGTAGCGCAGCAGCGGGTTGAGCCAGACGATGCGGTGGGCAAAGCGGCGCAGCCGCGCCATCTCCTCGCCGAGTAGGTCGATCTGCTCGTGGTCGAGGCCGTCGGTGACCAGCAGCACGGTGGCGCGCCCGGACAGCGTGCGCCGCGCCCAGTGGCGGTTGAAGCTCGCCAGCGCCGCGCCGATGCGGGTGCCGCCGGCCCAGTCACGCACCTGGCCGGTGATGACCGCGACGGCCTCGTCCGGGTCGCGTTCGCGCAGCGAGCGGGTGATGTTGGTCAGCCGGGTGCCGAACAGAAACACCGCCAGCCGCTCGCGCGACTGCATCAGTGCGTGGCAGAAGTACAGCACCGCGCGCGAGTACTGGCTCATCGAGCCGGAGATATCGAGCAGCAGCACCAGCGGCGGTTTGCGCTCGGCATGCTTGCGGAATTTCCAGCGCAGCCACTCGCCGTGCTGGCGCACCGCCAGGCGCGCGCTGGCGCGCAGGTCGGCGTGGGTGCCGCAGGTGGCGGCGCGCAGCCGGCGCGTGCGCTGCAGGGCCAGATGGGTGCGGCGGGTGCGCACCAGGTGCTGCAGCGCGCGCCATTCCTGCGCGGTCAGGGTCTCGAAATCGCGCTGCGCCAGGCGTTCCTGGGCGGAGAAGGTCAGTGGTACGTGGATGCGTTCCGCCTCGGTCTGCGCCGGGCGCAATGGCATTTCTGGCTGGCGCGCGGCCAGCGCATCGGCCAGCCGGTTGCTGCGCTTCGGCGGCGGCGCGCCCGCCTCGACGCGCGGCAGCAGCAGCGCGCGCAGCTTGCCTTCCCAGTCGGGATCGCGCCAGAACAGGTCGAAGGCGGCGTCGAACAGCGGGCGCTGGTCGGGGCCGGACAGCACCAGCGCCGCCAGCGCGGCGCGCACCTCGTCGCGCTGGCCGATATCGACCAGGCGCAGCGCGGCCAGCGCGTCGACCGCGTGCGCCGGTGACAACGCAAAGCCGCCATCGCGCAGCAGCCGCATGAAGTGGGTGACGTTGCGCGCCAGCACCGGCAGTCCGGCAGGCGGACCGCCGCTGCGCGCGCCGGCGTGCAGCATCGGCACGGCTCAGCCTCCCGGCGTGGCGCCCGCCAGCAGTTCCGCCACGGTGGGACCGTCCACGCGCGCCAGGTCATCCTGGTACTTGAGCAGCACGCCCAGCGTATCGCGCACGGATTGCGGATCGAGTTCGGTGGTGCCCAGCGCGGCCAGCGCGCGGCACCAGTCGATGGCCTCGGCGATGCCGGGCGCCTTGAACAGGTCGATGCCGCGCAGCCGGTGCACGAAATCGATCGCCTGCGCCTGCAGCGCGGCCGCGGCCTCGGGCGCCCGCGCCGCGACGATCTGCAGCTCGCGCTCGCGCTCCGGATAGCCAACCCACTGGTACAGGCAGCGGCGCTTGAGCGCGTCATGGACTTCGCGCGTGCGGTTGGAGGTGATCACGATCAGCGGCGGGCGCTCGGCGCGGATCACGCCGATCTCCGGAATCGAGACCTGGAATTCGGACAGGACTTCGAGCAGGAACGCTTCAAAGGGCTCGTCGGCGCGGTCGATCTCGTCGATCAGCAGCACGCGCGGCACTTCCGGCGCGGCGGGGTCGGGCAGCAGCGCCTCCAGCAACGGGCGCTTGAGCAGGTAGTCGTCGTGGTACAGCGATTGCGCCTCGGGTCGCTCGCCGCGCGCCTCGGCCAGGCGCAGCGCCATGATCTGGCGCGGGTAGTCCCATTCATACAGCGCGCTGGCGGCGTCGAGGCCTTCATAGCATTGCAACCGCAGCAGCCGCGTGCCGAGCACGCCCGCCATCGCCTGCGCCAATGCGGTCTTGCCGACGCCCGGCTCGCCTTCGAGGAACAGCGGGCGCTGCATGCGCAGCGCGAGGTAGAGCACCGTGGCGGTTTCGCGGTCGGCGAAGTATTGCTGGCGTGCGAGCTGGGCGAGGGTGTCGTCGATGGAGGTGGGGAGCATGGACGTTCTTGTTTGCCGACGTGCCTCGCGCGCCAGCGTTTTGCTTCCCTCTCCCGCGAGCGGGAGAGGGGAGACAACATGCGGCAATGGAGAAACGCTAACCCTTCAGCGCCACCTCCACCGCCCTGGCCGCCAGCACCGGAATCAAATGCGCCCGGTACGCCGCCGACCCATGCAGGTCGCTGTTCAGCCGGCCCGCATCGACCTTCACCCCGCGCGCCGCCTGCGCGGTGAAGTTTGCCGACAGCGCCTGCTCCAGCGGCTGGCACCGGAACACGCTGTCCGCCGCGCCGGTGACTGCGACGCGCACCGCGTTGCCGGTGCGCGCCACCAGCACGCCGACCAGCGCGAAACGCGACGCCGGGTTGGCAAACTTGGCGTAGGCGGCCTGGTCCGGTATCGGGAAGCGTACCGCGGTGATCAGCTCGTCGGCTTCCAGCGCGGTCTCATAGAGGCCCTTGAAGAAGTCGTCGGCCGCGATGCTGCGGCGGTCGGTGACCACGGTCGCGCCCAGTCCCAGCACGCCGGCCGGGTAGTCCGCAGCGGGATCGTCATTGGCCAGCGCGCCGCCGATGGTGCCCATCGCGCGCACCTGGCGGTCGCCGATGCCGCCGGCCAGCGCCGCCAGCGCCGGGATGCGCTGGCGTACCTCGGCGTTGGCTTCCACGTCGGCATGGCGCGCCGCGGCGCCAATGACGATCTCCTTGCCTTCGACGCGGATCTCGGCCATGCCGGGGATGCGCGCCACGTCGACCAGCGTCGACGGCGATGCCAGCCGCAGCTTCATCGCCGCCAGCAGGCTCTGGCCGCCGCCGAGGAACTTGGCGTCGGGATCGGCCTTGATCTTGGCCACTGCCGCCTTGGCATCCGCGGCGCGTTCAAAGTTGAATGCGTACATGTCGGTTTCCTTTGCGGTGCGGTGGCTCAGGGTTGGGGCTGCGCGGCCTGGATCGCCTGCCACACGCGGTGCGGCGTGGCGGGCATCTGCACGTCCTTCACGCCCAGCGGCGACAGCGCATCGACCAGCGCGTTGATGAACGCCGGCGGCGAGCCGATCGCGCCGGCCTCGCCGCAGCCCTTCACGCCCAGCGGGTTGTGCGTGCATGGCGTGCCGCTGGCGGTCTCGACGGTGAAGTCGGGCAGGTCGCCGGCGCGCGGCATGGCGTAGTCCATGTACGAGCCGGTCAGCAGCTGGCCGCTGTCGTTGTCGTAGACGCATTGCTCCAGCATGGCCTGGCCCAAGCCCTGGCCGATGCCGCCATGCACCTGGCCCTCGACGATCATCGGGTTGATGATGTTGCCGAAGTCGTCGACCGCGGTGAACTTGACCACCTGCGACGCGCCGGTGTCGGGGTCGACCTCCACCTCGCACACATAGGCGCCGGACGGGTAGGTGAAGTTGGTCGGGTCGTAGAAGGCGTTTTCGTTCAGGCCCGGCTCGAGCTTGTCGAGCGGGTAGTTGTGCGGCACGTAGGCGCTCAGCGCGACCTCGCCGAAGGTCTTGGTGCGGTCGGTGCCGGCCACGCGGAACACGCCGTTGCTGAACTCGATGTCGCTGTCAGACGCCTCCAGCAGGTGCGCGGCGATCTTCTTGGCCTTGGCCTCGATCTTGTCAAGCGCCTTGACGATGGCGGAGCCGCCCACCGCCAGCGAGCGCGAGCCGTAGGTGCCCATGCCGAACGGCACGCGCCCGGTGTCGCCGTGGACGATCTCGACCTGGTCGAGCTGCAGCCCGAGACGGTCCGCCACCACTTGCGCGAAGGTGGTTTCGTGCCCCTGCCCGTGGCTGTGCGAGCCGGTGAAGACCGTCACCGTGCCGGTCGGGTGCACGCGGATCTCGCCCACCTCGAACAGGCCGGCACGTGCGCCAAGCGCGCCGGCGATGTTGGAAGGCGCCAGCCCGCAGGCCTCGATGTAGCAGGAATAACCGAGGCCGCGCAGCTTGCCGCGCTGCTTCGCCTCGTCGCGCCGCGCGGGGAAGCCGTTGACGTCGGCCAGCTCCTGCGCGCGCGCCAGGCACGGCTCGTAGTCGCCGGTGTCGTAGGTCAGGCCCACCGGGGTCGCGTACGGGAACTGGCGGATAAAGTTCTTGCGGCGCAGTTCGGCCGGATCCAGGTTCAGTTCGCGCGCGGCGGTTTCGACCAGGCGCTCGACCACGAAGGTGGCCTCGGGCCGGCCGGCACCGCGATACGCGTCGACCGGCGCGGTGTTGGTGAACACCGCCTGCACCTCGGCATAGATCGCCGGCGTGGCGTACTGGCCGGCCAGCAGGGTGGCATAGAGGATGGTCGGCACGCTGCTGGCGAAGGTCGACAGGTAGGCGCCCATGTTGGCGACCGTATGCACCCGCAGCGCCAGGAACTTGCCGTCGGCGTCGAGCGCCAGCTCGGCCCTGGTGACATGGTCGCGGCCGTGCGCGTCGGTCAGGAAGGATTCGCTGCGATCCGCGGTCCACTTGACCGGCCGGCCCACCTTTTTCGAGGCCCAGGTCAGCGCCACGTCCTCCGGGTACAGGAAGATCTTGGAGCCGAACCCGCCGCCGACGTCGGGCGCGATGATGCGCAGCCGCGATTCCGGCAGCCCCAGCACGAATGCGCCCATCAGCAGGCGCTCGACGTGCGGGTTCTGGCTGGCGACGTAGACGGTGTAGCTGTCGTCCTGGCGCGCATAGCTGGCGTTGACCGCGCGCGGCTCGATCGCGTTGGGGATCAGCCGGTTGTTGACGATCTCCAGCGTGGTCACGTGCGCGGCCCGGGCGAAGGCGGCGTCGGTGGCGGCCTTGTCGCCGTGGCCCCAGGTGTAGCAGGTGTTGGCCGGCACCTCGTCATGCACCAGCGTCGACGCCGATGCGGCATCGGCGGCGCCGACCACGGCCGGCAGCTCTTCGTAGTCGACGTCGATCTGCTCGGCGGCGTCGCGCGCCTGCTGCAGGGTCTCGGCGATCACCAGCGCCACCTGGTCGCCGACGTGGCGCACCTTGTCGTGGGCGATCACCGGGTGCGGCGGCTCTTTCATCGGCGTACCGTCGATGCTGTGGATCAGCCAGCCACAGGGCAGGCCGCCGACCTTGTCGGCGGCAAGCTCGGCGCCGGTCAGCACGGCGATCACGCCGGGCGCGGCCTCCGCCGCGCTCTTGTCGATGGCGCGGATGCGCGCGTGCGCGTGCGGCGAGCGCAGGAAGTACCCGTAGCTCTGCTGCGGCAGCACGATGTCGTCGGTGTACTGGCCGTTGCCGGTCAGGTAGCGGTAGTCTTCCTTGCGCTTGACGGAGGCGCCCACCAGGCGCTGGTTTTCGGGTGCGTTCATGGCGGCCTCCTTTATTCAGCGCTGGACTGCATGCCCGCCTGGCCCTGCTGCACCGCGCGCACGATGTTGTGGTAGCCGGTGCAGCGACACAGGTTGCCTTCCAGGTGCTTGCGGATGGTGGCGGCGTCGGCGTCGGGATGTTCCTGGACCAGTGCGGTGGCGCTCATCACCATGCCCGGCGTGCAGAAGCCGCATTGCAGCCCGTGGCATTCGCGGAAAGCCTCCTGCATCGGGTGCAGGCCGTTGCCACCCTTGTCCCCGGCCAGTCCTTCGATGGTGGTCACGGTGGCGCCGTCCGCCTGCAGCGCCAGGATGTTGCACGACTTGACCGCCCGGCCATCCAGGTGGACCGTGCAGGCGCCGCACTGCGCGGTGTCGCAGCCGACGTGGGTGCCGGTCAGGCGCAGCTGTTCGCGCAGGAACTGGACCAGGAGGGTGTTGGGTTCTACCTGCGCGTCAACGGGCTTGCCGTTGACCGTCAGGCGGATCGGAATCGCCATGCTTGTCTCCATGTGGGGTGGACGCGCATGACCAATACCCAGATCCCCAAAGCAAAGCGCGGGACTGGCCACGACGCGGTACTGCCGCTTAAGACGGCTATAGGACGGCTAATTCGTGATATTGGTGCTGCCGCTGCAACTGCTGTTGGTGCGCCAGCGAACCTTGCGGCCGGCGCATCGGCACGGCCGGCGAACGTTTGGCCGCGACAGGCTCTAACAGTTAATCACAAATCCCGCACAGGTGCCATGTGGTTTGCCCGCGCCCCGTTTGGGGCACGGCCCGCTAGAATGAGCCGCGCCACCGGCCCTGTCCCCTTACATGGAAGCCTTCTTCGACTGGCTGTTCGAAACCGTTGCCTTGCCCAAGGTAGGCCTGCCCGCGATCTTCGTGGTCAGCCTGGTGTCGGCCACCTTGCTGCCGCTCGGCTCCGAGCCCGCCGTGTTCGGCTACGTCAAGCTCAATCCGCAGATGTTCTGGCCGGCGATCCTGGTGGCCACCGCCGGCAATACCGTCGGCGGCGCGATCGACTGGTGGCTGGGCTACGCCGCCAAGCTGGCGCTGGTGCGCTACCACAAGCGGCGCCGCGCGCGCGAGCACGAGGCCGAACACCTGGAGCACCGCGCCCACGCGCGCAAGCCCCCCAAGCCCAAGCTCGATGCGCGTTATTTCCGCTGGATGCGCCGGCTGGGCCCGCCCACGCTGCTGCTGTCGTGGCTGCCCGGCGTTGGTGATCCATTGTGCACTCTGGCGGGCTGGCTGCGCCTGTCGTTCTGGCCCAGCCTGGCCTGGATGGCGGTCGGCAAGTTCCTGCGCTACCTCGTCATGACCGCCGGCCTGATGTGGATCCCGGACACTTTCTGGCAGAACATTGCGCACACCGTGAAGGCCTGGTTCTGATCGCCAGGCGGCGCCGGCGCCGTTTCTGCGGCGGATCTGGCTCGCCAGGCAGCGCTAATCCCTTGTTCCGACAAGGATTCCGTCATGCTGCGGTGCGGCGAAAGCAGGGCTTGCAGTACAATCGCCCTTTACTGAACGATTCGCGCACTGTCCCCGTGCGCAGCAGGAAGCGGTCCCCCCATGAACGCCCCACTCGTGCTCGACGCCAAGCTCGCCGCGCAGGACGCCCCGCCGCGCCTGCGTGAAATTCCCTATAACTACACGTCCTTCTCGGACCGCGAGATTGTCATCCGGCTGCTCGGCGAGGAAGCCTGGCGCATCCTGGACGAGCTGCGCAGCGAACGCCGCACCGGCCGCTCGGCCCGCATGCTGTACGAGGTGCTGGGCGATATCTGGGTGGTACGCCGCAACCCCTACCTGCAGGACGACCTGCTGGAAAATCCCAAGCGCCGCCAGATGCTGGTGAGCGCGCTGCACCACCGCCTGAACGAGATCGAGAAGCGCCGCGCCGCCGACCGTGCCGAGCACGCCGAGCCCGCCGCCGAGGACCGTTCGCATCGCGTGGAGCAGCTGGTCGCCTTCGCCAAGCAGGCGATCGAGGACTTCAAGAACGAATTCGCCGCCGCCTACGACCTGCGCAAGCGCGCGCAGCGCGTGCTGGGCCGCGTCACGCAGAAGGACAACATCAAGTTCGACGGGCTGTCGCGCGTGTCGCACGTGACCGACGCCACCGACTGGCGCGTCGAATACCCGTTCGTGGTGCTGACCCCGGACACCGAGGAAGAGATCGCCGGCCTGGTCAAGGGCTGCTTCGAGCTGGGCCTGACCATCATCCCGCGCGGGGGCGGCACCGGCTACACCGGCGGCGCCGTACCGCTGACGCCGATGAGCGCGGTGATCAATACCGAGAAGCTGGAGCAGCTCGGGCCGGTCGAGCAGACCGACCTGCCGGGCGTGCCGCACAAGGTCGCGACCATCTTCGCCGGCGCCGGCGTGGTGACGCGCCGCGTGGCTGACGCTGCGGACCGCGCCGGCCTGGTGTTCGCGGTCGACCCGACCTCGATCGACGCCTCGTGCATCGGCGGCAACGTCGCCATGAACGCCGGCGGCAAGAAGGCCGTGCTGTGGGGCACCGCGCTCGACAACCTGGCCTGGTGGCGCATGGTCGACCCGGAAGGGAACTGGCTGGAAATCACCCGGCTGGACCACAACCTTGGCAAGATCCACGACGTGCCGGTGGCCACCTTCGAGCTGAAGTGGTCGGACGGCAACCGCGCCCCGGGCGACAAGGTGCTGCGCACCGAGACGCTCGCCATCGAAGGCCGCAAGTTCCGCAAGGAAGGCCTCGGCAAGGACGTCACCGACAAGTTCCTGGCCGGCCTGCCCGGCGTGCAGAAGGAAGGCTGCGACGGCATCATCACCAGCGCGCGCTGGACCCTGCACCGCATGCCCAAGCACATCCGCACTGTGTGCCTGGAGTTCTTCGGCCAGGCGCGCGACGCCATCCCGAGCATCGTCGAGATCAAGGACTATCTCGACGCCGAGACCAAAAAGCCCGGTGGCGCCATCCTGGCCGGCCTCGAGCACCTGGACGAGCGCTACCTGCGCGCGGTCGGCTACGCCACCAAGAGCAAGCGCAACGCCTTCCCGAAGATGGTGCTGATCGGCGATATCGTCGGCGACGATGAAGACGCCGTGGCGCGCGCCACCTCGGAAGTGATCCGCATGGCCAACGGCAAGAGCGGCGAAGGCTTTATCGCCGTCAGTCCCGAGGCCCGCAAGAAGTTCTGGCTGGACCGCTCGCGCACCGCCGCGATCGCGAAGCACACCAACGCCTTCAAGATCAACGAAGACGTGGTGATCCCGCTCAACCGCATGGGCGAGTACACCGACGGCATCGAGCGCATCAATATCGAGCTGTCGATCAAGAGCAAGCTGCAGCTGGTCGACACGCTGGAAGCGTTCTTTGCCCGCGGCAACCTGCCGCTGGGCCGCAGCGACGACGCCAACGAGATCCCCAGCGCCGAGCTGCTGGAAGACCGTGTGCAGCACGCGCTGACGCTGCTGCGCGAGATCCGCGCGCGCTGGGGCTACCTGCAAGGCCATCTCGATACGCCGCTGGCGCAGGCCAGGGCCTCGCTGATCGGGCACGGGCTGGGCCTGCTGGGGCAGGAGTTCGAGGCGCGGCTGCAGCAGCAGCCGGACGCGACCGTGTTCCACCTGCTGCAGGACCGCACCATCCGCGTCTCGTGGAAGACCGAGATCCGCGCCGAGCTGCGCAAGATCTTCAACGGCGGCGAATTCAAGCCGATCCTGGATGAAGCCCAGAAGATCCACAAGCAGGTGCTGCGCGGCCGCGTCTTCGTCGCGCTGCACATGCACGCCGGCGATGGCAACGTGCACACCAACATCCCGGTCAACTCCGACGACTACGACATGCTGCAGGACGCGCACCGCGCGGTGGCCCGCATCATGGACCTGGCGCGTTCGCTGGACGGGGTGATCTCGGGCGAGCACGGCATCGGCATCACCAAGCTGGAGTTTTTGACCGAGGAAGAGATCGGCGACTTCCGCGCCTACAAGCAGAAGGTCGACCCGCAGGGCCGCTTCAACAAGGGCAAGCTGCTGCCCGGCGCCGACCTGCGCAATGCCTACACGCCGTCGTTCGGACTGATGGGACATGAGTCGATCATCATGCAGCAGAGCGACATCGGCGCCATCGCCGAGAGCGTCAAGGACTGCCTGCGCTGCGGCAAGTGCAAGCCGGTGTGCGCCACCCACGTGCCGCGCGCCAACCTGCTCTACAGCCCGCGCAACAAGATCCTGGCGACCTCGCTGCTGGTCGAGGCCTTCCTGTACGAGGAACAGACCCGCCGCGGCATCTCGGTCAAGCACTGGGACGAGTTCTCCGACGTGGCCGACCATTGCACGGTCTGCCACAAGTGCGTGACGCCGTGCCCGGTCAAGATCGACTTCGGCGACGTGTCGATGAACATGCGCAACCTGCTGCGCAAGATGGGGCAGAAGAAATTCAACCCTGGCACCGCGGCGTCGATGTTCTTCCTCAACGCCACCAATCCCGAGACCATCAACCTGACCCGCAAGGTCATGATCGACTGGGGCTACAAGGCGCAGCGCCTGGGCAACGACGTACTGAAGAAGATCGCCAGGAAGCAGACCGCGCATCCGCCCGCGACGGTGGGCAAGCCGCCGGTGCGCGAGCAGGTGATCCACTTCATCAACAAGAAGATGCCGGGCAACCTGCCCAAGAAGACCGCGCGCGCGCTGCTCGACATCGAAGACAACGAGATCGTGCCGATCATCCGCGACCCCAAGGCGACCACGCCGGAAACGGAAGCGGTGTTCTACTTCCCGGGCTGCGGCTCGGAGCGGCTGTTCTCGCAGGTGGGGCTGGCAACGCAGGCGATGTTGTGGCATGTCGGCGTGCAGACCGTGCTGCCGCCGGGCTACCTGTGCTGCGGCTATCCGCAGCGTGGCAACGGCCAGTACGACAAGGCCGAGAAGATCGTCACCGACAACCGCGTGCTGTTCCACCGCGTGGCCAACACGCTGAACTACCTCGACATCAAGACCGTGGTGGTCAGCTGCGGCACCTGCTACGACCAGCTCGCCGGCTATGAATTCGACAAGATCTTCCCGGGCTGCCGCATCATCGACATCCACGAGTACCTGCTCGAGAAGGGTGTCAAGCTGGAAGGCGTGACCGGTACGCGCTACATGTACCACGATCCCTGCCACACGCCGATCAAGACCGTCGATCCGACCAAGCTGGTCAACGACCTGATGGGCGGCAACGCCGGCCTGGGCAAGATCGAGAAGAACGAGCGCTGCTGCGGCGAGTCCGGCACGCTGGCGGTGACGCGTCCCGACATTTCGACGCAGGTCCGCTTCCGCAAGGAAGAGGAAATGACCAGGGGCGCCGACAAGCTGCGCGCCGACGGCTTCACCGGCGACGTCAAGATCCTGACCAGCTGCCCGTCGTGCCTGCAGGGGCTGTCGCGCTACAAGGAAGATGCGTCGGTGCAGGCCGATTACATCGTGATCGAGATGGCCAAGCACCTGCTGGGCGAGAACTGGATGCCCGAGTATGTGGCGAAGGCCAATGCGGGTGGCATCGAGCGCGTGCTGGTGTAAGCCATCGCCATGACGCGTTCCCCCAACTGCCCCCTGTGCGAAACCGACGGCGGCGAACTGGTCTGGATGGGCGACCGCGCCCGCCTGATCCTGGTCGAGCATGACCGCTTTCCCGGCTTCTGCCGCATCGTCTGGAACGACCATGTGGCCGAGCTGAGCGACCTGGACGAAGGCGACCAGGCCTGGCTGATGCGCCTGGTGGCGCGCGTCGAGCGGGTGGTGCGCGAGGTGATGGCGCCCGACAAGGTCAACCTGGCTGCGTTCGGCAACATGGTGCCGCACCTGCACTGGCACATCATCCCGCGCTACCGCTGGGACACGCATTTCCCCGAGGCGATCTGGGCCGCGCCGCAGCGCGCGGCGGACCCCGTGCGCGTGCAGGAACTGGCCAGCCGGCTGCCGGCGCTGCGTACGGCGCTTGCGCTGGTGGAAGCGGACGACGCCTGAGGCCAGGCGCGGAACCTGCGCCGACAGGCAACCGTCTGAATGCTGATGCCGCCGCGGTCGCGCCTGCGCCGCGGCACCAGAACAACAGGCCCGGCCAGGCAAGCGCGCTGGCGGGCCAGAAAGCTGCCGCTATGTCCTCGACCCCGACTTCCGTCACCGTACCGGGCCCGGCCATTCCCGCCCGGGCCCTCAAGATCCAGAGCCGGCTGCGCATGGCCGCGACCTGGGCGCTGATCAAGCCCTACTGGAAATCCGAAGACCGCCTCGCCGGGCTGGGGTTGCTGGCGTTGGTGGTGGTGCTCAACCTGGGCATCGTCTATATCAACGTGCTGCTCAATGAATGGAACCGCGTGTTCTACAACGCGCTGGAGCAGCGCGACTATGCCTCGTTCAAGGTGCTGCTGCTGCGCTTCTCGTGGATTGCCGGCTTCTATATCGTGGCCTTCCTGTCCCGGCAGTACTACACGATGATGCTGCAGATGCGCTGGCGTACCTGGATGACCGGGCGGTTCATGGACCGGTGGCTCGCTCACCAGGCCTACTACCGCATCGAGCAGACCCATACGACCGACAACCCCGACCAGCGGATAGCGGACGACCTGCGCCTGTTCACCGATGGAGGCTTGTCGTTGTCGCTGGGGCTGCTCAACTCGGTGGTGACGCTGATTTCCTTTGTCGGGATCCTCTGGACGTTGTCCGGTCCGATCAGTCTGGCGCTTGGCGGCAGCGAGGTCGTGATCCCGGGCTACATGGTCTGGTTTGCCGGGGCCTATGCCGTGGTGGGATCGCTGGTGGCGCACTTCGTCGGGCGTCCGCTCATCGGCCTGAACTTCCAGCAAGAACAGTACGAGGCAGATTTCCGTTTCACGCTGGTGCGCCTGCGCGAGAACAGCGAGCCAGTGGCGCTGTATCGAGGCGAACCGACTGAAAAGGCCGGCTTGCGCGCACGCTTCGACCGCATTCGGGCCAACTGGAACCAGTTGATGCTGTACACGCGGCGGCTGAACTTCGTCAGCTCGGGCTACGCGCAGTTCGCCATTATCTTCCCGATCCTGGTGGCGGCGCCGCGCTACTTTGCCGGCAAGATGACGCTGGGCGGGCTGATGCAGATCAGTTCCGCGTTTGGACAGGTGCAGGGTGCGTTGTCATGGTTCGTCGACAACTACGCCACGCTGGTGGGCTGGAAGGCGGCGGCCAACCGCCTGATCGACTTCCAGGAAGCGATCCGCGTGGCCGAGCGGCAGGAGGCGTCGCAGGACGGCAGCTGCGATATCGAGGTGGCGTACCACGGCAAGCCGCAGGACGGCATCGCCATCGACAGCCTGGCGCTGGCCTTGCCGGTGCGCGCCGCGCGCGGCGCCGCGGTGGGCCAGCGGCCGCTGGTGGCGCCGTTCTCGCTGGCGGTGGCGCCGGGCGAGCGCTGGCTGGTCAGCGGCCCGTCGGGCTGCGGCAAGAGCGTGCTGTTCCGCGCGCTGGCCGGGATCTGGCCGTACGGCAGCGGCACCGTGACCATGCCGGAGGGCGCGCGCCGGCTGTTCCTGCCGCAGCGCAGCTACCTGCCGATCGGCACGCTGGCCGATGCGCTGGCCTACCCGGACGCCGGCACCGAACACGGCAAGGACGTGCTGCAGGCGGCGCTGCGGCAGACCCGGCTGGCGGCGCTGGCGGACCAGCTCGACGTGTTCGACAACTGGTCGCTGCGGCTGTCGCCGGGGGAGCAGCAGCGCCTGGCCTTTGCGCGCGCGCTGCTGCAGCGGCCGGACTACCTGTTTCTCGACGAAGCCACCAGCGCGCTGGACGAAGACACCGAACGCGCCATGTACCAGCTGATGGTGGAGCAGCTGCCGCAGACGGCGATCGTCAGCATTGCGCACCGCAGCACCGTGGCGGCCTTCCACCAGCGCCGGCTGCGCTATGTGCCGCAGGATGGCGAAGCGGCCCGGGCTGCGCAAGCCGGCGAGCCTGGGGTAAGCTATCGGGTCGTATGCGAAGCGTGATGCGGGGCTGCCGCGGCAGCCGGCGCGGCATCATGCGGCAATCACCCTCACAAGCGCCCGTCACCGGGCCGCGATCACCATGGCAGGCCTGGAAAAAGACACCCCCCATCCCACCGCGCTGACGGTCCACACGCAATCACGCGTGCTCGAGATCGGCTTCGACAACGGCCGCAGCTTCCGGCTGCCGTTCGAGCTGCTGCGCGTGTATTCGCCCTCCGCCGAAGTCCAGGGCCATGGCCCTGGGCAGGAGGTGCTGCAGACCGGCAAGCGCGAGGTCGGCGTCGACGCGGTGGAGCCGGTCGGCAACTACGCCATCCAGATCCGCTTTTCCGACGGCCACGACACCGGCATCTATTCCTGGGACCTGCTGTACCGCCTGGGCGACAACCAGGACGCGCTGTGGCAGGACTACCTGCAGCGCCTGGCAGCCGCCGGCGCCGATCGCGACACCCCGATGCCCGCCTCCGGCGGCGGGCACGGCTGCGGCCATCACTGAGCCGCCCCCGACAATCCTGGAGTCTTGAAAGATGAGTGAAACCCACTTCGGGTTCGAAAAGGTCGACGAAACGGAAAAGGCCGGCAAGGTTGCCGGCGTGTTCCATTCGGTGGCCAGCAAGTACGACGTGATGAACGACCTGATGTCGGGCGGCATGCACCGGCTGTGGAAGATGTTCACCATCGCGCAGGCCGGGGTGCGCCCCGGCCACAAGGTGCTGGACATCGCCGGCGGCACCGGCGACCTGGCCAAGGCGTTCGCGAAACAGGCCGGCCCGACCGGGCAGGTCTGGCTGACCGACATCAACGAGTCGATGCTGCGCGTGGGCCGCGACCGGCTGCTCAACAAAGGCATCGTCACGCCGGTGGCGCTGTGCGACGCCGAGAAGATTCCGTTCCCCGACAACTACTTCGACCTGGTCACGGTCGCCTTCGGCCTGCGCAACATGACGCACAAGGAAGCCGCACTGGCCGAGATGCGCCGCGTGGTCAAGCCGGGCGGCAAGGTCATGGTGCTGGAGTTCTCCAAGGTCTGGAAACCGCTGGAGAAGGCCTACGACGTCTATTCTTTCAAGGTGCTGCCGTGGCTGGGCGAGCGCGTGGCAGGGGATGCCCCGAGCTATCGCTATCTCGCGGAATCGATCAGAATGCATCCAGACCAGGTTTCGCTTGTACGCTTAATGGAACATGCGGGCCTGGAGAATGTCGAATACTTCAATCTGACGGCCGGAGTGGTGGCGCTCCACGTCGGGCGCAAGTATTAAGAACACTTGAATTCGCCATGCTCACCCACATCTGGGGTGAAACTGACAGGGGATAACAGCATATGTCGTCAATTCGTGGAAAATTCCTGGTGGGGTCGCTGGTCACGGCGCTGGCCGTCGGCATGGCGTTCGACGCCGAGGCCAAGCGCATGGGCGGCTCGCGCAGCATCGGCAAGCAGTCCGAGTCGGTGACCCAGCGCCAGCAGACCCAGCCCACCTCGCCCACGCAGCAGGCGCAGCAACCTGCACAGCAGGCGGCACCGGCCACCGCCGGGGCAGCCGGCGCGGCCGCGGCCGCGGCGCCCAAGCGCAACTGGGGCGGCATCCTGGGCGGCATCGCTGCCGGCCTGGGCATTGGCTGGCTGTTGTCGCACTTCGGCCTGGGCGGCGCGGCGCTGACCTTCCTGTCCAACCTGATCCTGATCGCGCTGGTGGCCTTTGCCGCGATCTGGCTGATCCGCAAGTTCCGCGGCGGCAGCAAGCGCACCGCGCAGCCGGCCTACGCCGGTGCCGGTGGCGCGCCGAACCTCGGCCGCAACGCGGAGCCGATGTTCCGCGGTGAGCCGACGCCGCCGGTGTCGGGCAGCCCGGTTCTGCCCGCCGCCGGTGCCGCCGCTGGCGCCGCTGTTGCGGGTTCCGTGGCGCAGCAGCCGTGGGGCGTGCCGGCCGACTTCGACGCCGATTCCTTCCTGCGCAACGCCAAGGTCCACTTCGTGCGCCTGCAGGCCGCCTGGGATGCCGGCAACCTGGACGACATCCGCGAGTTCACCACGCCGGAGATGTTCGCCGAGATCAAGATGGACCTGGCCGAGCGCGGCGTCGAGGTCAACAAGACCGACGTGGTCACGCTCGAAGCCCAGTTGCTCGGCATCGAGTCGTCGCCGGCCCAGCACGTTGCCAGCGTGCGTTTCTCGGGCATGATCCGCGAGAAGGCGGGCGAGGCGGCGCAGCCGTTCGGCGAGGTCTGGAACCTGGCCAAGCCGGTCTCCGGCAGCGGCGGCTGGCTGCTGGCCGGGATCCAGCAAGAGTCCTGATGCCGCACCCCGCGGCGGTGATGCGCCGGGGGGAGTAGCTTAGAATGGAGGCCCACGCGAAAGCGTGGGCCTTTTTGTTTGCGACGCCGGTCCCGCGCGTCGCCGCCTGCCCGCCTACCGCGCTGTCATGAATACTCTGCCTTCCGCCCTGGCCACGCCTGCCGTCTCGGCACTGAACCACCTGCTCGAGCAGGAGCCGTGGGCCCGCAACCAGCTGGCGCCGTTTGCCGGACGCGTGATCCGTTTCGATGCCGCCGCCTTCGAGCTGTCGCTGAAGGTGACCGAGCACGGCTGCACCGAACTGGCGCCCGCGGCCGAGGCGCCCGCGGTGACGCTGCGCGTGCCGGTGCAGCAGTGGCCGCTGGTGGCCGCCGACGTGGCCGAAGGCGGCCAGGCCGCCGCCATGCGCCATGTGCGCATCGAGGGCGATGCCGAGCTGGCCAACACGGTTTCGACGCTGGCGCGCAACCTGCGCTGGGACGCCGCCGAGGACCTGTCGCGCGCGCTGCGCGGCATCCTGGGCGGGCCGGTCAGCGACAGCGTGGCGCAGCGCGTGGTCGATGGCGCGCGCCAGGTCCATGAGCAGGCCACGCGCGTGGGCCGGGCGCTGGTCGACAACGTCACCGACTACCTGCTCGACGAGCAGCCGACGCTGGTGCGCCACGCCGCGCTGGACGAGTTCGGCGCCGACGTGGGCCGGCTGCGCGACCGCCTGGCGCGGCTGGAGAAGCGGCTCGAGCGCCTGGAGCGCGGCGGCACGCCGCCCGCGCCGGGCCCGTCCGGCCAGGCCGGCCCGTCCGGCAAGCTGCCGTCGCCGCACCGCTGAGCCGGCCCAGCCGCGCTTCCTTCCGACCATCCACCGACTGCCTGCCCGGCTCCGTGAAGACTCCCGAATGACCCGCCTCCTGCGCCTTGGCAAGATCCTTTTCGTCATCCTCTACTACGGCCTGGACGAGCTGGTGCTCTCGGGCTTCAGCAGCCGCAGGATCCGCTTCCTGGTACGGGTCATCACCATCGGGCGCAAGCTCGACGTGCCACGCGGCGTGCGGCTGCGGCTGGCGCTGACGCGGCTGGGCCCGATCTTCGTCAAGTTCGGCCAGGTGCTGTCGACCCGGCGCGACCTGATGCCGCCGGACATTGCCGACGAGCTGGCCAAGCTGCAAGACCAGGTGCCGCCGTTCGATTCGGCGGTGGCGGTCAGGATCATCGAGCGCTCGCTCGGGCGGCCGCTGGAGCAGCTGTTCGAGACCTTCGAGCACCAGCCGGTGGCGAGCGCGTCGATCGCGCAAGTTCACTTCGCCACGCTCAAGGGCGGCCCCAGCCACGGGCGCGAGGTCGCGGTGAAGGTGCTGCGCCCCGGCATGCTGCCGGTGATCGACAGCGACCTGGCGCTGATGCGCGACATGGCCACCTGGCTCGAGCGCTTCTGGGCCGACGGCAAGCGCCTGAAGCCGCGCGAGGTGGTGGCCGAGTTCGACAAATACCTGCACGACGAACTCGACCTGATGATCGAGGCGGCCAACGCCAGCCAGCTGCGCCGCAACTTTGCCGATACCAACCTGCTGCTGGTGCCCGAGGTGTTCTGGGACTGGTGCAGCAGCACGGTGTTCGTGATGGAGCGCATGCACGGCATCCCGATCTCGCGCACCGAATCGCTCAAGGCCGCCGGCGTCGACATGCACCAGCTGGCGGAAGAGGGCGTCGAGATCTTCTTCACCCAGGTGTTCCGCGACGGCTTCTTCCACGCCGACATGCACCCGGGCAACATCCTGGTGTCAGTGCAGCCCGAGACCTTCGGCCGCTATATCGCGCTCGACTTCGGCATCGTCGGCGCGCTGTCCGAGTTCGACAAGAACTACCTGGCGCAGAACTTCATCGCCTTCTTCCGCCGCGACTACCACCGTGTGGCGCTGCTGCACGTGGAATCCGGCTGGGTCCCGCCCGAGACCCGGGTTGAGGAACTGGAAAGCGCGGTGCGCGCCTGCTGCGAGCCGTACTTCGACAAGCCGCTCAAGGAAATCTCGCTGGGCATGGTGCTGATGCGCCTGTTCCAGACCTCGCGCCGCTTCAACGTTGAGATCCAGCCGCAGCTGGTGCTGCTGCAGAAGACTCTGCTCAATATCGAAGGTCTGGGCCGCCAGCTCGATCCGGACCTGGACCTGTGGAAGACCGCCAAGCCGTTCCTGGAGCGCTGGATGTACGAGCAGGTGGGCTGGAAGGGCGCCTGGGAACGGGTCAAGGTCGAAGCGCCGCAATGGGCCAAGATGCTGCCGGACTTCCCGCGGCTGGCACACCAGTTCCTGGAGCGGCGCGCGCTGGCCGGCAACGGCGAGCAGGACAAGCTGCTGGCGCAGCTGGTGGCCGAGCAGCGCCGCACCAACCGGCTGCTCGGCACCGCGGTGCTGCTGGTGGGCGGCTTCGTCGCCGGCATCGTGCTCACGCACGTGCTGGGCTGGGCGGGCTACTGGTAGGCGCAGGCCAATACCACAAAGGACGGAGACAGACCCATGGGCGATACCACCAGGCCGGTGCCCGGCTTTACCACGCGCAATGCCGGCGACCCGGCGTTCTGGGACGAGCGCTTCAGGGAGGGCTTCACGCCCTGGGACCTGGGCGGCGTGCCCGAGGAATTCCGCAGCTTTATCGAGGGCCGCCAGCCGTGTCCCACGCTGGTGCCCGGCTGCGGCAACGGCTGGGAGGCGGCGTGGCTGTTCGAGCGCGGCTGGCCGGTGACGGCGATCGACTTCTCGCCGCAGGCAGTGGCGTCGGCGCGACGCGCGCTAGGGCCGGCCGGGGCGGTGGTGCAGCAGGGCGATTTCTTCGCCTTCACGCCGCAGCCGGCGTGCGAGCTGATCTACGAGCGCGCCTTCCTGTGCGCGCTGCCGCCGGCGCTGCGCGCGGCCTATGGCGCCCGCGTGGCCGAGCTGCTGCCGCCGGGCGGGCTGCTGGCTGGCTACTTCTACCTGGGCGAGAACCGTGGCGGACCGCCGTTCGCGATGCCGGAAGCAGAGCTCGATGCGCTGCTCGGGCCGGCCTTCGAGCGCATCGAGGACCGCCCCTCGGCCGCGCCGCTGCCGGTGTTCCAGGGGCAGGAGCGCTGGCAGGTATGGCGCCGGCGCGGCGCCTGAAGCCGCCTCCGGCCGGCCGCGCTGTGGCGCAGGCGGTGCCCCGCGTGGCGCATTCGCGCCAGCGGGGAATTTTTTTCGCCCGTGCGGGTCTGCGTCGCTATAATCCGCGTTTTGATTCGGCTACGACCGCGGGCCCCCGCCGCGTTGCCCGCCTCGTCGGGACAGCGCCAGGCACCCCGATATGCGGCCCCGACCGATGAATTGGACTCCGGGCTACCGCGCGCGCGCCAGCGCCCAGCCGCCCGGCATTCGGTTTCTCGCCACAAGGGCACCTTCTGCATAGGGCAGCGGCATGCTGATCTGGTTTGTCATCATCTACTGGGTAATCTCGGTCGGCATCGGCCTGTGGGCGGCGCTGCGCGTGCGCAACACCACCGATTTCGCCGTCGCCGGGCGCAGCCTGCCGTTCCATATCGTCACCGCCACCGTCTTCGCCACCTGGTTCGGCTCGGAGACCGTGCTGGGCATCCCCGCCGTGTTTCTGAAGGAAGGCTTGTCGGGCGTGGTGTCCGACCCGTTCGGGTCGTCGCTGTGCCTGATCCTGGTGGGCCTGTTCTTTGCCCGGCCGCTGTACCGGATGAACCTGCTGACCATCGGCGACTACTACCATAACCGCTATGGCCGGCTGGCCGAGGTGCTGACCACGCTGTGCATCGTGGTCTCCTACCTGGGCTGGGTCGCGGCGCAGATCAAGGCCCTGGGGCTGGTGTTCTATACCGTGTCGGACGGCGCGCTGTCGCAGGAGGCCGGCATGATGATCGGCGCCGCCAGCGTGCTGGTCTATACGTTGTTCGGCGGCATGTGGTCGGTGGCGATCACCGACTTCATCCAGATGATCATCATCGTGATCGGCATGATGTATATCGGCTACGAGGTCAGCGGCCAGGCCGGCGGCGTGACGGCGGTGGTCTCGCACGCGGCCGCGGCCGGCAAGTTCGAATTCCTGCCGTCGCTCGATTTCGTGCAGATCATCGGCTTCGCCGCGGCGCTGTTCACCATGATGCTGGGCTCGATCCCGCAGCAGGACGTGTTCCAGCGGGTGACCTCGTCGCGCACCGAGCAGATCGCCGGGCGCGCTTCGGTGCTGGGCGGCGTGCTGTACTTCTGCTTCGCCTTTATCCCGATGTTCCTGGCATACTCGGCCACGCTGATCGATCCGGGCATGGTGGCGAAATACATCGACACCGACTCGCAGCTGATCCTGCCGCAGCTGATCCTGCAGCACGCGCCGATGTTCGCCCAGGTGATGTTCTTTGGCGCGCTGCTGTCGGCGATCAAGAGTTGCGCCTCGGCGACGCTGCTGGCGCCGTCGGTGACCTTTGCCGAAAACATCCTGCGGCCGTACTTCCGCCATCTCGACGACAAGCAGTTCCTGCGCGTGATGCAGGCCGTGGTGCTGGTGTTCACGACGCTGGTGACGCTGTTCGCGCTGAACTCGCACCTGTCGATCTTCCATATGGTCGAAAATGCCTACAAGGTCACGCTGGTGTCGTCGTTCGTGCCGCTGGCCTTCGGCATGTTCTGGAAGCACGCCACCCGCCAGGGCGGGCTGGCCGCGATCCTGCTGGGGCTGTCGTCCTGGCTGACCTGCGAGGTCGCCTTTGCCGATGCCGTGGTGCCGCCGCAGATGGTGGGCCTGCTGTTCTCGGTCAGCGGCATGGTGATCGGTTCGCTGCTGCCGCAGTGGATTGCAGATCACGCGCCGGTCAAGGAAGTCCATATCGCCTGAGCGCGCGGGGGCGCCCACCCCCTTATTTCCGCCGATCAGGCAGCCCCGGAACGGTTTATAATTCAAGGCTTTGCATCGCCGCGCGGGATATTCCCGCAGCCGCCCCGGCGCGCGGCGATGTCCGCCCTGGTACCGATTCCCAAGTTCTCTCGCGAAATAACACCATGCCGATCTATGCCTACCGTTGCGACGCCTGCGGCCACGGGCGCGATGTGCTGCAGAAAATGAGCGATGCCCCGCTGACGGACTGCCCGTCCTGCGGCGCCGCCGGCGCGTTCAAGAAGCAGCTGACCGCTGCCGGCTTCCAGCTCAAGGGCTCGGGCTGGTACGTGACCGACTTCCGCGGTGGCAGCGGCGGCGGCGCCGGTGCGCCTGCTGCAACCGGCGCAACTGGCGGCACTGCGGCTGCGGCCAGCGCGCCGGCGGCGGCTGAATCGTCGTCGACCGGCACCGCTGCGGCTACCTCGGCGCCGGCCGCCGGCGGTTGCGGCAGCGCCTGCGCCTGCCACTGAGCCGGACCCGCCCCGTGGTAGCCAAGAAGACTTCCGCCCTCAAAACCTGGTTCCTGACCGGGCTGCTGGTACTGGTGCCGCTGGGCATCACGCTGTGGGTGCTGAGCCTGATCATCGGCACGATGGACCAGAGCCTGGCGCTGCTGCCCGAGGCCTGGCGGCCGGACCGGCTGATGTTCGGCAAGCGCGTGACCGGCCTGGGCGCGATCCTGACGCTGCTGTTCATCCTGCTGGTCGGGCTGCTGGCGCATAACTTCATCGGCCAGCGCCTGGTGCGCTGGTGGGAAGCGCTGCTGGGCCATATCCCGGTGGTGGGCCCGATCTACACCAGCGTCAAGCAGGTCTCGGACACGCTGCTGTCGTCGTCGGGCAATGCCTTCCGCAAGGCGCTGCTGGTGCAGTACCCGCGCGAGGGCTCGTGGACCATCGCCTTCCTGACCGGACGCCCCGGCGGCGACGTGCAGAACCACCTGCAAGGCGAATACGTCAGCGTCTACGTGCCGACCACCCCCAATCCGACCTCGGGCTTCTTCCTGATGATGCCCAAGGCCGACACCATCGAACTCGACATGACCGTCGACGCCGCGCTCAAGTACATCGTCTCGATGGGCGTGGTGGCACCGGCGGAATTGCCGCGCAAGAACGGCACCGCGCCCCGGCCGGCAGCTCCGTCCAGCGCGGCGAGTGCGGCCGGCAGGTCCAGCAGCGAGGAGCCGGTCCAGACGACCGATCCTTGAGCCTCCAAACTGATCACGGGCTGCGCGATGCAATCGGGCAGCCGC
Organism: Cupriavidus sp. WGlv3; assembly: GCF_023952475.1. Lineage (GTDB taxonomy): Bacteria > Pseudomonadota > Gammaproteobacteria > Burkholderiales > Burkholderiaceae > Cupriavidus > Cupriavidus phytorum. The sequence continues at coordinate 116,458 of NZ_JALHRX010000013.1, read as the reverse complement.
GTTTTACCGGGAATCTCCTTATGTCCTCCATGCGTACTCACTACTGCGGTCTGGTGACCGAACAATTCTCGGGCCAGGAAGTGGCCCTGACGGGCTGGGTCCAGCGCCGCCGCGACCATGGCGGCGTGATCTTCATCGACCTGCGCGACCGCGAGGGCCTGGTGCAGGTGGTGTGCGACCCGGATCGCCCCGAGATGTTCAAGGCCGCGGAAGAGATCCGCAACGAGTTCTGCATCCGTATCACCGGCAAGGTGCGCCCGCGTCCGGCCGGCACCGAGAACGCCAACCTGACCTCGGGCAAGATCGAGGTGCTGTGCCACGAGCTGACCGTGCTGAACCCGTCGGTCACGCCGCCGTTCCAGCTCGACGACGACAACCTGTCGGAAACCACGCGCCTGACGCACCGCGTGCTCGACCTGCGCCGCCCGCAGATGCAATACAACCTGCGCCTGCGCTACAAGGTGGCGATGGAAGTGCGCAAGTTCCTCGATGCACAGGGCTTCATCGACATCGAGACCCCGATGCTGGGCAAGAGCACGCCTGAAGGCGCGCGCGACTACCTGGTGCCGTCGCGGGTGAACCCGGGCCACTTCTTCGCGCTGCCGCAATCGCCGCAGATCTTCAAGCAGATGCTGATGGTGTCGGGCTTCGACCGTTACTACCAGATCACCAAGTGCTTCCGCGATGAAGACCTGCGCGCCGACCGCCAGCCCGAGTTCACGCAGATCGACTGCGAGACCTCGTTCCTGAGCGAGCAGGAGATCCGCGACCTGTTCGAGGGCATGATGTGCACGGTGTTCAAGAACGCCATCGACGTCGACCTCGGCGCCTTCCCGGTGATGGAATTCCGCGAAGCCATGGCCCGCTTCGGCTCGGACAAGCCTGACCTGCGCGTCAAGCTGGAATTCACCGAGCTGACCGAGGTGATGAAGGACGTCGACTTCAAGGTGTTCTCGGGCCCGGCCAACAGCGACAACGGCCGCGTGGTCGGCCTGCGCGTGCCGGGCGGCGGCGCCATCTCGCGCGGCGAGATCGACGCCTACACCCAGTTCGTCGGCATTTACGGCGCCAAGGGCCTGGCCTGGATCAAGGTCAACGAAGTCGCCAAGGGCCGCGACGGCCTGCAATCGCCGATCGTCAAGAACCTGCACGACGCCGCCATTGCCGAGATCCTGAAGCGCACCGGCGCGCAGGACGGCGACATCATCTTCTTCGGCGCCGACAAGGCCAAGGTGGTCAACGACTCGATCGGCGCGCTGCGCCTGAAGGTCGGCCATTCGGACTTCGGCAAGGCCAACGGCCTGTTCGAAGACGCCTGGAAGCCGCTGTGGGTGGTGGACTTCCCGATGTTCGAATACGACGAGGAAGACGCACGCTGGGTGGCGATGCACCACCCGTTCACCAGCCCCAAGGACGAGCACCTGGAATACCTCGAGACCGATCCGGGCAAGTGCGTGGCCAAGGCCTACGACATGGTGCTGAACGGCTGGGAAATGGGCGGCGGCTCGGTCCGTATCTATCGCTCGGACATCCAGAGCAAGGTGTTCCGCGCGCTCAAGATCAACGACGACGAAGCCCGCGCCAAGTTCGGCTACCTGCTCGACGCGCTGCAGTACGGCGCGCCCCCGCACGGCGGCCTGGCCTTCGGCCTGGACCGCATCGTCACGATGATGGCCGGCGCCGACTCGATCCGCGACGTGATCGCCTTCCCCAAGACCCAGCGCGCCCAGGACCTGCTGACGCAGGCGCCGAGCTCGGTCGACGAGAAGCAGCTGCGCGAGCTGCATATCCGCCTGCGCACCGCCGAGCCCAAGCCCAACGCCTGACCCGGTCCGGGTGGTTCGATCCGCAAGAAAGCCGCGCGATTGCGCGGCTTTCTTTCTTTATGCGCAATGCTGGCGGAGCGGCGCATTGGTTTCGATTTGTTACCGGTCGGAACGAAGGCGGCGGCGGGTCGGTCTCCTTCCTTTGACACGCAATTTGCCGAGGGGCCCTGTCATGAAGGTTCCCGGCACTCGGGAGGAAATTCGTGAACCTGAACCTGGATACCGAACTGATCCGCCAGTTCCTGCTGGCCCACCAGGAAACCATCCTGACCTGGCTGGCGGCCGGACTGATCATGATGCTGCTGGCACGCTTCGAGCTGCGCCGCGCCCAGCGCCGCGCGGCGCAGGCGATGTCCGAATCCGTGGCGACCACGGTCGCCGCCTGCGTGCCCGATATCGCCCATGCCGTGCAGGCGGCGTCGCCCCAGGCGGCGGCCGAGCCGGTCGAGATGCAGCGCGCCGAGGCCTTGCGGCGGCTGGCGCTGGACACCGTCGGCGTGGTGATGACGCGCGGGCGCTGGCTCGACGAACTGGGCAACCTGCGCCTGGCCGACGATGCCCTGCTTGCCGGCCAGCGCGCCGACGGCGCCGATCCGCTGCTGGTGGTGGCGCCGCAACCGGTGGTGCAGGCCTACCTCGATGCGCAGCGCGTGTTCGAGGACGAGGCCGCGCAGGTGCAGGCGCTGCGCCGCGACGCCCAGCGCGTACACGAGGCGCTGCAGGCGCTGGACGGCGAGGCCGCCCATATCGAGCAGGAAACCGGCAGCATCGTGCTGCGCTTCGAGCAGGTCAACGCGCAGGCGGCGCAGGGCATGGATGGCGGCGATTACCAGCGCTTCCTGATCCAGAAGTACAACACGCTGGGCCAGCGCGAGAAGGAAATCGCGCAGGAACGCATGCGGCTGCAGGGCGAAGCGCGCCAGCGCGCCGAGGCCCTGGCCACCCACGCGCATGCCGCCTCCAGGCGCTACCGCCACGCGCTGGCGCCGCTGATGGAGCAACTGCGCGCGGCCTGGGGCCATGGCGAATCGCCGCAGGTGTTCGACACCTGGCAGCGCCACGGCAGCAGCGAGCCCTACCTGGCCCCGCACGGCATGCAGGGCGCGCGCAGCGCCGCCTGATCCGGCCGGAAGTTGCGGCGCCCGCGCACAGGCGCCGCGGCGCTTTCCCGTGGCAAGCGCGCGCGCCTGCGCTATCCTTGGGTTTGTCCTTTGGCCCAGACCCATGTCACACAAGATCCCGGAATCCGTGCTGGTGGTGATTTACACGCCAGATCTTCAAGTCTTGCTGCTGGAACGCGCCGATCGCCCCGGGTTCTGGCAGTCCGTCACCGGCAGCCTCGATACCCTCGATGAACCCCTGGCCCTGACCGCCGCGCGCGAAGTCGCGGAAGAAACCGGCATCATCGCCGGCGAACACCAGCTCACCGACTGGGGCCATGCCATCCAGTACGACATCTACCCGCAGTGGCGCCACCGCTACGCCGAAGGCGTCACGCGCAATACCGAGCACTGGTTCGGCCTGCGCGTGGCCGAGGCGCTGCCGGTGACGCTGGCGCCACGCGAACACCTGCAATACAAGTGGCTGCCGTGGCAACAGGCGGCGCAGCAATGCTTTTCCAGCAGCAATGCCGACGCCATCCACCAGCTGGCGTGGCGCGCCGCCGGTGCCGTCGCGCCGGGCGCAGTGGAAGCGACGGGCAGCGATGCCGGCCGCCACGCCGCCGTAGGAGGGCAGCCATGAAGCTGCGCGTGGTCACCTACAACATCCACAAGGGAGTGACCGGCTTCGCGCGGCGCCCGCGCATCCAGAACGTGCGTGCCGGCCTGCACGCGATGGACGCGGACATCGTCTTCCTGCAGGAAGTGCAGGACCGCAACGACCGGCTGGTGGCCGCGGCGCTGTTCGACCCGGAACACACCCAGCTCAACTACCTCGCCACCGACGCCTATCCGCATTCGGTCTACGGCCGCAATGCGGTCTATGACTACGGCCATCACGGCAACGCGATCCTGTCGCGCCATCCGATCCTGATGTCCGAGAACCTCGACATTTCCGACCACCGCTTCGAGCAGCGCGGGCTGCTACATGCGGTGGCGGACGTGCACGGCGTCGAGACCCACCTGATCTGCGTGCATTTCGGCCTGTTTGCGCGCAGCCGTGCGCGCCAGGCCGAGGCTCTGGTGGAGCGGGTGCAGAATGTGGTGCCGGCGGGCGTGCCGCTGGTGATCGCCGGCGACTTCAACGACTGGAACCACCGGCTCGACGCGCAGATTTGCAATACGCTGGGCGCGGTCGAGGCCTCGCACGCGCGCGGCGCGCGGCTGCATACCTTTCCCAGCCATATGCCGTGGTGGCAGCTCGACCGCATCTATGTGCGCGGCTACGAGATCGAGCGCGCCCACGCGCTGACCGGCCGCGACTGGGCGCAACGCTCCGACCACGTGCCGCTGGTGGCGGAGCTCGGCCATCCGCTGGGCGAAATGGTGGAGCGGGACGCGCCCGCGGACAAGGCCGCCTGAGGACGCCCGAGGTCAGCCCGCGCCGCTCTCGGGGCCGGGGAGGGGATAGTCGCGGATAAAGGCGAACACCGCCAGCGCATCGTTCAGGTCCAGCACCGGCAGCGTGGTCATGGCGGCGACGGTAGCGGGATCGTCGCTCGCCACGGCCACCACGCCCGGCACCTCGTCCCACAGCGGCGCGCGGCCCAGCGCGGGACGGAACACCTCCAGCTTGGGAAAATCGCTGCGCTTGTAGCCTTCCACCAGCACCAGGTCAGTATCGGGCGGCAGCACCGCGAGCGCATCGTCGAGCTCGGGCGAAGGCAGGGACTCGGGGTAATGGCGCATCAGCGTCAGGTGGCGCGCGCCGACCAGCACGACGTTGGCGCAGCCGGCCGCGCGCATGCGCCACGAATCCTTGCCGGGCGTGTCGGGATCGAAGCCGTGGTGGGTGTGCTTGACGCCGGCCACGCGCAGGCCGGCGCCGACGAAGCAGGGGATGAGCTGGTCCAGCAGCGTGGTCTTGCCGCTGCCGGACGAACCGGTAATGCCGAATACCTTCACCATGGTTTCCGTAGGGGCGTCGGGAGTCTGCCTGGTCGCCGGTATCGGCGCGCAGCGCATCGGCATCGACGATAGCAGAGATCCGCGGGCCAATGTGCAGGCGGCGCCTTGCACGCCGCAAACTGTCCGATAATCACGGCATGTCACGGATCTCCCACTCCGCCCAGGCCGAGGACGCCCCGGTGCACGACTCCGCCACCACCGGCGAGCCGACCTATCGCCACCACATGCTGCGCTGGGCCTGGCGTCGCGGCAAGCCCACCACCGGCAATACCGTTCGGCTGCTGCACGGCGGCCAGGACTTTTTTCCGGCGCTGATCGCCGCGATCGACCAGGCCGCGTTCCAGGTCATTCTGGAAACCTACATCTATGCCGACGACGAGGTCGGCCGCGCCGTCGCCGACGCGCTGATCCGTGCCGCCGCGCGCGGGGTCGCGGTGCGCGTGACGGTGGACGGCTTCGGCGCCGGCGACATGCCCGCCGAACTGGCCGAGCGGCTGCGCGCGGGCGGCGTGCGGCTGCGGGTCTACCGCGCCCTGCGCGGTTTCCGCCTGGCGCGGCGCCACCTGCGCCGGCTCCACCGCAAGCTCGCCGTGATCGACCGCCATGTCGCCTTCGTCGGCGGCATCAACATCATCGACGATCACAACCACGGACCCTTCGAAGGCGCCAACCTGGGGCCGCGCTATGACTTCGCGGTGCAGGTCAGCGGGCCGCTGGTGGACCGCATCGCGCTGTCGTCGGAGCGGCTGTGGTGGCGGCTGTCGCTGCGCGAGACGCGCGGCAGCGAGCGCGCCGCGGCGGTCGCCGACTACCCGCTGGTGACCGACCTGCCGCCGCGCCCGGAAGCGACCGGCGGCATCCGCGCCGCGCTGCTGCTGCGCGACAACCTGCGCAACCGCCGCACCATCGAGCGCGAATACCTGCGCGCGCTGGGTGCCGCGCGCCACGACGTGATCCTGGCCAACGCCTACTTCCTGCCCGGCCACAAGATGCGGCGCGCCTTGCTGGCCTGCCGCGAGCGCGGCGTGCGCGTGCGGCTGCTGCTGCAAGGCATGGTCGAATACCGGCTGCAACACTACGCCACCCATGCGCTCTATGCCTCGTTACTCGAGGCCGGCGTCGAGATCTACGAGTACGCCGAGAGCTTCCTGCATGCCAAGGTCGGCGTGGTCGACGAGGCCTGGGCCACGGTTGGGTCGAGCAACATGGACCCCTTCAGCCTGCTGCTCGCGCGCGAGGCCAACGTTGCCGTTTATGATGCGGCCTTCGCCGCTGAACTGCGCGAAGCGCTGGAGCGAGCCATTGCGCACCGCAGCGTACGGGTGCTGCCCGACGCGCATGCACGGCGCTCGCCGCTGCACCGCCTGGCCAACTGGGCGGCCTACATGCTGCTGCGGCTGGGCGTGATCATCGCCGGCGTCACCGGCCGCTACTGAAGCGGCGCACGTATGGTGTGCGTTTGCTGCCATGCCGCAACGCTCACGCTGCAACCGGTGGCAGCGCGGCCGCTGGCGGACATGCTGCAATGCAGTCCGTTTAGAAACAGCGGTCTAATTAAAAGCTTGATGGGCAGGTGTCGCGCCAGAATAATCTGAACGACCGTTCTTTTTTGGCTTAGACTGCGTGCATTCGCGGTATGCACCGGCAAATCCGCCGGCCGCCCGCAAGCAATGAATGCAACGTCAGGGTCATACGCAGGGCCGCAGAAGGCCCCGCAGAACGGAGAAAAAACATGCGACACCAGTCAGCCCGTCTCGAATCCGCCGCTTCGTCCCCCTCGCCCATGCGCAAGGGCGAGATGACGCGCGTGGCGATTCTGGATGCCGCACTGGAATTGTCGTCCCGCGACGGGCTCGAAGGTCTCACCATCGGGCTGCTCGCGGAACGCATGCAGATGAGCAAGAGCGGCGTGTTCGCGCATTTCGGTTCGCGCGAGGACCTGCAGGTGGAGGTGGTGCGGGAGTATCACCGCCGGTTCGAGCAGGAGGTGTTCTATCCCTCGCTGCAGGAGCCGCGCGGACTGCCCCGGCTGTGGTCGATGGTGCGGCGCTGGATGGAGAAGCGCATCCAGGAAGTGACGACGGGATGCATCTACATCAGCGGCGCGGTGGAGTACGACGACCGTGCCGGCAGCCTGGTGCGTGACGAGCTGGTCAAGAGCGTCACCATCTGGCGGGCAGCGCTGACCCGCGCCATCAACCAGGCCAAGGAAGAGGGGCACCTGCGTGCGGACTGCGATCCGCGCCTGATGCTGTTCGAGATGTACAGCCTTGAACTAGGCTTGCATCATGACGCCCGTTTCCTGCGCCTGCCTGACAGCGCCGAGCTTGCCATGGTCGCGCTCAACAAACTGATTCAGTCTTACCGTACCTGAGGTCGCCCGGTCGGGCCGTCGCGCGCAAGCGGGACGGGCGGCGTGGCGGCATCGCACAACTCCAAGGAGTCTCTGATGGGCCAGTACACCGCACCGTTGCGCGACATGCAGTTCGTGCTCCATGAACTGCTCGGCGCCGAAGCCGAACTCAAGGCGATGCCGCCGCACGCGGACATCGACGCGGACACCATCAACCAGGTCATCGAGGAAGCCGGCAAGTTCTGCTCGGACGTGGTGTTCCCGCTCAACCAGGTGGGCGACCGCGAAGGCTGCACCTATGTCGGCGACGGCGTGGTCAAGGCGCCCACCGGCTTCAAGGAAGCCTACCAGCAGTACGTCGAGGCCGGCTGGCCGGCGCTGGCGTGCGACCCGGCCTTCGGCGGCCAGGGCCTGCCGATCGTGGTCAACAACGTGGTCTACGAGATGCTGAACTCGGCCAACCAGGCCTGGACCATGTACCCCGGCCTGTCGCACGGCGCCTATGAGGCCCTGCACGCACACGGCACCCCCGAGCTGCAGCAGACCTACCTGCCCAAGCTGGTGTCCGGCGTGTGGACCGGCACCATGTGCCTGACCGAGCCGCATTGCGGCACCGACCTGGGCATCCTGCGCAGCAAGGCCGAGCCCCAGGCCGACGGCTCCTACCTGATCACCGGCACCAAGATCTTCATCTCCGCCGGCGAGCACGACCTGGCCGAGAACATCATCCACCTGGTGCTGGCGCGCCTGCCGGACGCGCCCGCCGGCACCAAGGGCATCTCGCTGTTCGTGGTGCCCAAGTTCATCCCCGATGCCAGCGGCAACCCGGGTGAGCGCAATGGCATCCAGTGCGGCTCGATCGAGCACAAGATGGGCATCCACGGCAACGCCACCTGCGTGATGAACCTGGATGGCGCGCGCGGCTGGATGGTGGGCGAGCCCAACAAGGGCCTGAACGCCATGTTCGTGATGATGAATGCCGCGCGCCTGGGTGTCGGTGCACAGGGGCTGGGCCTGACTGAGGTGGCGTACCAGAACTCTGTGGCCTACGCCAAGGACCGCCTGCAGATGCGCGCGCTGACCGGCCCCAAGGCACCCGAGAAGGCCGCCGACCCGATCATCGTGCACCCCGACGTGCGCCGCATGCTGCTGACCCAGCGCGCCTACGCCGAAGGCGGCCGCGCCTTCAGCTACTGGACCGCGCTGCAGATCGACCGCGAGCTGTCGCACCCGGACGAGGCCGTGCGCAAGCAGGCCGGGGACCTGGTCGCGCTGCTGACGCCGGTGATCAAGGCGTTCCTGACCGACAACGCCTTCACCTCGACCAACGAGGGCATGCAGGTGTTCGGCGGCCACGGCTACATCTCCGAATGGGGCATGGAGCAATACGTGCGCGACGCCCGCATCAACATGATCTACGAAGGCACCAACACGATCCAGGCGCTGGACCTGCTGGGCCGCAAGATCCTGGGCGACATGGGCGCCAGGATGAAGGCCTTCGGCAAGATCGTGCAGGAATTCGTCGAGGCCGAAGGCACCAATGAAGCCATGCAGGAGTTCGTCAACCCGCTGGCCGACCTGGGCGACAAGGTGCAGAAGCTGACCATGGAAATCGGCATGAAGGCGATGGGCAACGCCGACGAAGTCGGCGCCGCCGCGGTGCCGTACCTGCGCGTGGTGGGCCACCTGGTGTTCGCCTACTTCTGGGCCCGCATGGCCAAGGTCGCGCTGGAGAAGGAAGCCAGCGGCGACAAGTTCTACACCGCCAAGCTGGCCACGGCGCGCTTCTACTTTGCCAAGCTGCTGCCGGAAACCGCCGGCGAGATCCGCAAGGCGCGCGCGGGTTCGGCGTCGCTGATGGCGCTGGACGCAGACCTGTTCTGAGTCGACTCTATCCGCCGTTCCGCTCCGGGAACGGCGGCCTCGCATCTGTCTAACGCTCACTAATCCAGGAGCGAGCATGTCCAATTTCATCGTCAAGAAAGTCGCCGTGCTGGGTGCCGGCGTCATGGGCGCGCAGATTGCCGCCCACCTGATCAACGCGCGCGTGCCCGTGGTGCTGTTCGACCTGCCTGCGAAAGAAGGCCTTAAGAACGGCATCGCGCTGCGCGCCATCGATAACCTGAAGAAGCTGTCGCCCGCGCCGCTGGGTCTGAAGGAAGAGGCCGGCCTGATTCAGGCGGCCAATTACGAAGACGATATCGCCCTGCTCAAGGAATGCGATCTGGTGATCGAGGCGATCGCCGAGCGCATGGACTGGAAGCACGACCTGTACAAGAAGGTCGCGCCGCATCTGGCCTCGCACGCGATCTTCGCCACCAATACGTCGGGCCTGTCGATCACCGCGCTGTCCGACGGGTTCGATGATGACCTGAAGTCGCGTTTCTGCGGCGTGCACTTCTTCAACCCGCCGCGCTACATGCACCTGGTCGAGCTGATCCCGACCGCGACCACGCGGCCGCAGATCCTCGACCAGCTGGAAGCCTTCCTGACCACCACGCTCGGCAAGGGCGTGGTGCGGGCCAAGGACACGCCCAACTTCATCGCCAACCGCGTCGGCATCTTCTCGATCCTCGCGGTGTTCGCCGAGGCCCAGAAGTTCGGCATCCCGTTCGACGTGGTCGACGACCTGACCGGTGCCAAGCTGGGCCGCGCCAAGTCCGCGACCTTCCGCACCGCGGACGTGGTCGGCCTGGACACCATGGCGCACGTGATCAAGACCATGCAGGACAACCTGCACGACGACCCGTTCGCGCCGGTGTACCAGACCCCGGCCGTGCTCAAGGGCCTGGTCGACGCGGGCGCGCTCGGGCAGAAGACCGGCGCCGGCTTCTACAAGAAGGAAGGCAAGGCGATCAAGGTGCTCGACGCCAGCACCGGCCAGTATGTCGATGCCGGCAAGAAGGCCGACGAGATCGTGGTGCGCATGCTGAAGAAGGAACCGGCCGAGCGCATCCGGCTGCTGCGCGAGTCGACCAACCCGCAGGCGCAGTTCCTGTGGGCGGTGTTCCGCGACGTGTTCCACTACATCGCCGTGTACCTGGAGCAGATCGCCGGCTCGGCCGCCGATATCGACCTGGCGATCCGCTGGGGCTTCGGCTGGAACTCGGGCCCGTTCGAGGACTGGCAGGCGGCCGGCTGGAAGCAGGTGGCCGAGTGGGTCAAGGAAGACGTCGAGGGCGGCAAGGCGCTGTCGGGCGCGCCGCTGCCGGCGTGGGTATTCTCCGGCCCGGTCGCCGACAACCAGGGCGTGCACGCGGCGGCCGGTTCGTGGTCGCCCGCGACGCAGTCGTTCGTCGCGCGCAGCACGCTGCCGGTGTATCAGCGCCAGGCCTTCCGCGCCGCCCTCCAGGGCACCGCCGCGGCCGATCCGCGCAAGGCCGGCCGCACCGTCGAAGAGAACGACGCGGTGCGCATCTGGGTGGGCGAGGGCCAGGACGACGTACTGGTGGTTTCGTTCAAGAGCAAGATGAACACCATCGGGCCTGACGTGATCGACGGCCTGACCCGCGCCATCGACCTGGCCGAGGCCGGCTACAAGGGCCTGGTGGTGTGGCAGCCGACCTCGCTGCAGCTGGGCGCGCCGGGCGGCCCGTTCTCGGCGGGCGCCAACCTGGAAGCGGCGATGCCCGCCTTCATGATGGGCGGCGCCAAGGGCATCGAGCCGTTCGTGAAGAAATTCCAGGACGGCATGATGCGCGTGAAGTACGCCGCGGTGCCGGTGGTATCGGCGGCGTCGGGCATTGCGCTGGGCGGCGGCTGCGAGCTGATGTTGCACTCGGCCGCGCGCGTGGCCGCGCTGGAAACCTATATCGGCCTGGTCGAGGTGGGCGTGGGCCTGGTGCCGGCCGGCGGCGGCCTGAAGGAATCCGCGCTGGCGGCCGCGCGCGCAGCGCAGGCCGCGGGCAGCACCAACTATCTGCAGTTCCTGACCAGCCGCTTCCAGAGCGCGGCCATGGCCAAGGTCTCGGCCTCGGCGCTCGAAGCGCGCCAGATGGGCTACCTGCAGCCGTCCGACCAGATCGTCTTCAACGTGCATGAGCTGCTGTACGTGGCGCAGAACGCGGTGCGCGCGCTGGCCGACGCTGGCTACCGCGCGCCGCTGCCGACGCTGATCCCGGTTGCCGGCCGTTCCGGCGTGGCCACCATCAAGGCGTCGCTGGTCAACATGCGCGACGGCGGCTTTATCTCGGCGCACGATTTCCTGATCGCCACCCGCATCGCCGAAGTGGTGTGCGGCGGCGACGTCGACGCCGGTGCGCTGGTCAGCGAGGAATGGCTGCTGGCGCTCGAACGTAAGGCTTTTGTCGACCTGCTGGGTACCGGCAAGACGCAGGAGCGCATCATGGGCATGCTGCAGACCGGCAAGCCGGTGCGCAACTAAAGGCAAGCGAGGAACCGACATCATGAAACAACTGCAAGACGCATACATCGTTGCGGCCACCCGCTCGCCGATCGGCAAGGCCCCCAAGGGCGCGTTCAAGCACACGCGCCCGGACGACCTGCTGGCCACCATCCTGAAGGCCGCGGTGGCACAGGTGCCGAACCTGGATCCGAAACTGATCGAAGACGCCATCGTCGGCTGCGCCATCCCTGAGGCCCAGCAGGGCCTGAACGTGGCCCGCATCGGCGCGCTGCTGTCGGGGCTGCCGAACACGGTCGGCGGCATCACCGTGAACCGCTTCTGTGCCTCGGGCCTGAGCGCGGTGGCGATGGCCGCCGACCGCATCCGCGTGGGCGAGTCCGACGTGATGATCGCCGCCGGCGTGGAATCGATGAGCATGGTGCCGATGATGGGCAACACGCCGTCGATGTCGCCGGAAATCTTTACCCGCGACGAGAACGTCGGCATTGCCTACGGCATGGGCCTGACCGCCGAGAAGGTGGCGCAGCAGTGGCAGGTCAGCCGCGAGGACCAGGACGCGTTCTCGCTGGCGTCGCACCAGAAGGCCATCGCCGCGCAGCAGGCGGGCGAGTTCCGCGACGAGATCACGCCGGTCGAGACCATCGAGCGCTTCCCCGACCTCGCCAGCGGCCAGGTCAGCGTGAAGACCCGCACCATCGCGCTGGATGAAGGCCCGCGCCCGGATACCTCGCTCGAGGGGCTGGGCAAGCTGCGCCCGGTGTTTGCCAACAAGGGCAGCGTCACCGCCGGCAACAGCTCGCAGACCTCCGACGGCGCCGGCGCGCTGATCCTGGTCTCGGAGAAGATCCTGAAGCAGTTCAACCTGGTGCCGCTGGCGCGCTTCGTCTCGTTCGCGGTGCGCGGCGTGCCGCCCGAGATCATGGGCATCGGCCCCAAGGAGGCGATCCCGGCGGCGCTGAAGGCGGCGGACCTGAGCCAGGACCAGCTGGACTGGATCGAGCTGAACGAAGCCTTCGCCGCGCAGTCGCTGGCGGTGATGCGCGACCTGCAGCTGGATCCCGCCCGGGTCAACCGCATGGGCGGCGCGATCGCGCTGGGCCACCCGCTCGGTGCCACCGGTGCGATCCGCTCGGCCACGGTGGTGCACGCGCTGCGCCGCCACAACCTGAAGTACGGCATGGTCACCATGTGCGTCGGCACGGGCATGGGCGCCGCAGGCATCTTCGAGCGCGTATAAACGCGCCTGCGGGATGGCCCGGGGCCATCCCGCCCTTCTGCATCAGGTGAAGAAAGCAGTACCGGGGGCTGCCGCCCGCGACGCGGGTCACCAGCAGGGGAGGAGACACAATATGCAGGAGACAGCCATCCTGGCCGACGCCGCGTGCGACTTGCCACGCGATGTCATGGCCGCGCTGAAGGTCCACACCATTCCGTTCCGCATCCGCGCCGGCGAGCACTTCGTCGCCGACACGCGCGACGAAGACGCGCTGCCGCGGCTCTACCAGCAATACCTGGTCGGCCGCCAGGACCACTATGCCGAATCGGTGCCGATGGTCGAGCGCGAGCTGGAGGAGCACCTGCTGCGCAACGTGGTCGCGCAGTGCGACCGCGCCATCCTGTTCACCATCGCCAGCACGCGCAGCAAGCTGTATGCGCATGCCAGCGGCGCGGTGATCGGCACCGTGGCGCGCAGCGTGCGGCTGCGCAGGGAAGCGGGACGATCGGGGCTGTTCGACCTGACCGTGGTCGACACCGGCGCGATCGGTCCGGGCCAGGCGCTGATCGTGCGCGAAGCCGCGCGCATGGCGCTGGACGGTGCCAGTCCGCAAGTCGTACGCGAGGCCGTGGAAACGCGCCTGCGCGATGCCGCCCACATGTTCCTGGTGCCGGACGAACTGCTCTACCTGTACACCCGCGCTCGGCAGAAGGGAGAGGGCAGCATCACCTGGGGCCGCTACGTGATGGGCAGCGCGTTCAACCTCCGCCCCGTGGTGCATATGCATCGTGGCCAGACCGAAGCCATCGCCAGGGCGCGCGGCTCCGAAGAGGGCAGGCGCCGCGTGCTGCAGCATGCCGAGCAATGCCTGCGCGCCGGCGACCTGCTGGTGCCGGCGATCGCGGCGTGCTACGCGGGCCCGCTGGACGAGGTGCGCGCGATGCCGGCCTACCAGTCGCTGGCGAATACCGCGCGCAGCCACGGCGTCGAGCTGATGCTGGCGCCGATGAGCCTGACGGTGGCGCTGAATGTCGGCGCGCGCGCGTTCGGGCTCAGCTATCTTGCCGAGTCGCCGACGCCTTTCGAATAATTCCCACAGACGAGGACACCATGAGCATCCGTACCAGCATCGAGCAAGGCATCCTGACGCTCGAGTTCGACCGCATCGACAAGAAGAACGCCATCACCGCGGCGATGTACCAGTCGCTGGCCGACGCGCTGCGCGCGGCCGACACCGATCCCGCCGTGCGCGCCATCCTGCTGCGCGGCAAGCCCGAGATCTTCACCGCCGGCAACGACCTCGAGGATTTCATGCAGCGCCCGCCGGGCGCGGGCGAGGGCGCCGAAGCCGCCCCGGTGTTCCAGTTCCTGTACCAGATCAGCCATGCCAGCAAGCCGGTGGTGGCAGCGGTCAGCGGCGCGGCGGTGGGCGTGGGCACCACCCTGCTGCTGCACTGCGACCTGGTCTACGCGTCCGACACCGCCAAGCTGTCGCTGCCGTTCGTGCAGCTGGGGCTGTGCCCCGAGGCCGCGAGCAGTCTGCTGCTGCCGCGCCTGGTCGGCTACCAGCGTGCGGCCGAGAAGCTGCTGCTGGGCGAGGCCTTCAGCGCGCAGGAGGCACTGGAGATCGGGCTGGTGACGCGGGTGCTGCCGGTGGCCGAGCTGCACGACTTCGCGCTGGCGCAGGCACGCAAGCTGGCGGCCTTGCCGGCGTCGTCGCTGCGCGAGACCAAGCGCCTGATGAAGGCGGGGGCGCTGGCGGAAGTGGAGAAGCAGATGGCCGACGAGGGCGCGGTGTTCCGGCGCATGCTGGTGGCGCCGGAGGCGAAGGAGGCGTTCAGCGCGTTCTTCGAGAAGCGGAAGCCGGATTTTATGAAGTTTGTGTAAGGGGCTGAGAGAGGCGCAAACCGCCAGCAAGGTCGACCGCGCCCTCAAGCCGTCGGCAACACGCGCGGCTGGCGCGACTCGTCCGTGGCCACGTAGGTCAGTGTGGCCTCCGTCACCTTGACGATCTCGTTGCTGTGGCGCATGCGCTGCGCATAGACCTCGACCTCGACCGTGATCGAGGTGCGGCCAGTCTTGACGATATCGGCGTAGAAACTTACCAGGTCGCCGACGAACACCGGGTGCTTGAACAGGAAGGAATTGACCGCAACGGTGGCGACGCGCCCCTGCGCGCGTTCGACCGCCGGGATCGAGCCGGCGATATCCACCTGCGACATGATCCAGCCGCCGAACACGTCGCCATGTACGTTGGCGTCCGCGGGCATCGGTACCACGCGCAGCGCGGGATTCTTGCCGGCGGGCAGGGCGGGGACGGTATGGGGAGCGTTCATGGCGGTATGCGGTGGACTGCTGAGGGATGGGGATGGGCGTGGCAGCGAAAGACCCTTCGCCAGCCGCGCAACGCGATCTCTGCGACAATCGCGCATTGGCCCGGATTCTAACGTATGCGCCGCTATTCCACGACCGCCGAGCAGGCTCCCGACGCTGCCTCGGTCAAGCTCTTTCCCGGCCAGCGCGCGCCCCGCAGCGACTGGCAGACCGTCCGCAACCTGCTGCCCTACGTCTGGCACTACAAGTGGCGCGTGATGCTGGCGCTGGCCTGCCTGGTGGCGGCCAAGGTGGCCAACCTGGGCGTGCCGGTGCTGATGAAGCGGCTGATCGACAGCATGAACATCACCGCGGGCGATCCGCGCGCGCTGCTGGTGGTGCCGGTCGGGCTGATCGTCGCCTACGGCATGCTGCGCCTGTCCGCGACGCTGTTCACCGAGTTGCGGGAAATCCTCTTTTCCAAGGTCACGCAGAGCGCCGTGCGCGAGATTGCACTGCAGGTGTTCCAGCACCTGCATGCGCTGTCGCTGCGCTTCCACCTGGACCGCCAGACTGGCGGCATGAGCCGCGACATCGAGCGCGGCACGCGCGGCATCCAGTCGCTGATCTCGTATTCGCTGTACAGCATCCTGCCCACGCTGGTGGAAATGGCGCTGGTGATCGGCTTCTTCATCCTGCACTACGACATCTGGTTCGCCGCCATTACCGGCTGCGCGCTGGTGGGCTATATCGTCTTCACCATCGTGGTGACGGAATGGCGCACGCACTTCCGCCGCCGCATGAACGAGCTCGATTCGCGCGCCAACCAGAAGGCGATCGATTCGCTGCTGAACTTCGAGACCGTCAAGTACTTCGGCAACGAAGCCTACGAGGCGCAGCGCTACGACGAAAACCTGCGCAAGTACCGCACGGCGGCGATCCGCTCGCAGAACTCGCTGTCGTTCCTGAACTTCGGCCAGCAGGCCATCATCGCCATCGGCCTGATCCTGATCCTGTGGCGCGCCACGGTGGGCGTGGTTGACGGCAAGCTGACGCTGGGCGACCTGGTGCTGGTCAACACGCTGATGATCCAGCTCTATATCCCGCTGAACTTCCTCGGCGTGATCTACCGCGAGATCAAGCAGGCCACCACCGACATGGACCGCATGTTCGTGCTGCTCGGCACGCACCAGGAGGTGGCCGACGTGCCGGACGCGCCGGCGCTGCGGGTCGGCGGCGCGCAGGTGCGCTTCCGCGACGTGCGCTTCAGCTACGAGTCCGACCGCCTGATCCTGGACGGCGTGGATTTCACCATTGCGGCGGGCAGCACCACCGCGGTGGTGGGGCACAGCGGTTCGGGCAAGTCGACGCTGGCGCGGCTGCTGTTCCGCTTCTACGACGTCGGCGGCGGCGCGATCGAGATCGATGGCCAGGACATCCGCGCGATCACCCAGGACAGCCTGCGCCGCGCCATCGGCATCGTCCCGCAGGACACCGTGCTGTTCAACGACAGCATCTACTACAACATCGCCTACGGCCGTCCCGACGCGACCCGCGACGAGGTCATCGCCGCGGCGCAGGCGGCGCAGATCGACGCCTTTATCCGCGAGCTGCCGCAGGGTTACGACACGCCCGTGGGCGAGCGCGGCCTGAAGCTGTCCGGCGGCGAGAAGCAGCGCGTGGCGATCGCGCGCACGCTGCTGAAGAACCCGCCGGTGCTGGTGTTCGACGAAGCGACCTCGGCGCTGGATTCGCGCACCGAGCAGGCGATCCAGGCCGAGCTGATGCGCCTGGCGCAGAACCGCACCACGCTGCTGATCGCGCACCGGCTTTCCACCGTGGTCCATGCCGACCAGATCCTGGTGATGGATCACGGCCGCATCGTCGAGCGCGGCACCCATGCGCAGCTGATGCGCGCTGGCGGGCGCTATGCCGAGATGTGGGACATCCAGGCGCGCGCCGCCGCTAGGGGCGGCGACGCCGTCGGCGGCGAGGCGCTCGCGCTCGACGTGGGCGACGCCACCCAGGACGCCTGAGCGAGATGCCGTTGGCCTTGCCTGACCCGTTGCGATCATGGCGATGTCCGAACTGTTCGCGGTGGTGGAGAAACGCATGACCGGCTGGGCCCACCGGGGCTAGGCGGCGGCTGGCGAAGCGCCGCGCGCCGGTGGATAATCCGCGTCATGGAAATCAAATGGCTTGAAGACTTCGTCAGCCTGGCCGAGACGCACAGCTTCTCGCGCTCGGCCGAACTGCGCCACGTCACGCAGCCGGCTTTCTCGCGCCGGATCCAGTCGCTGGAGGCGTGGGTGGGCACCGAGCTGATCGACCGCTCGAGCTATCCCACCAGCCTGACCCCGGCCGGCAAGGTGTTCTACGAGCAGGCCCTGGCGATGCTGGCGCAGGTCAGCGAAACCCGCGCGCTGATGCGCGGCCAGCGCTCGGCCAATGCGCAGGTGCTGGAATTCGCGGTGCCGCATACGCTGTCGCTGACCTTCTTCCCGGAATGGCTCAAGGCGCTGGAGCGCAAGCTCGGCACGCTGCCATGCCGGCTGCGCGCGCTCAATGTCCATGACGCGGTGCTGATGCTGGTCGAAGGCGGCTGCGACCTGGTGATGGTCTACCACCACGCGCGCCAGGCCATCCAGCTCGATCCCGCGCGCTACGACATGCTGGTGCTGGGCACCGAACGGCTCTCGCCCTATAGCGTGCCGGACCCCGCCGGCAAGCCGCAATTCCGGCTGCCGGGCACCGACAAGAAGCCGGTGCCGTTCCTCAGCTATACGCCCAACGCCTTCCTCGGCCGCATGGTAGACCTGCTGCTGGCCGAAACCGCCGAGGCGCTCAAGCTGGACAAATGCTACGAGACCGACATGGCCGAAGCGCTCAAGGTGATGGCGCTGTCCGGCCACGGCATGGCCTTCCTGCCCGAAAGCGCGGTACGCGACGACGTCGCGGCGGGGCGGCTGGTGCGGGCCGAGTCGGCGCGTGGCCTGCCGCTGTCGATCGACATGGAAATCCGGTTGTATCGGGAGAAGCCGGGCGAGAACGGCGGAGAACGGCGCGCCGGGGCGCGGCGCAAGCGGCAACTGGTGGACCAGGTGTGGGGGACGTTGACCTCGGCGTAGCGATGTTTTTCCCAACGTTATGCGCGTCTTGCATAACCCGATGAACAAACGGCATTGGATTCCGAGCGGCCGCCAAGCCTAAGCTTGCGCCCATCTTCCACCCCGGAACCCACCCCGATGTCCTCCGCAGCACCGACCAACACTGCTGGCCAAAAGCACGCACTCCCGTCCTACCTCAACGCCGACAACCTCGGCCCCTGGGGCATCTACCTGCAGCAAGTCGACCGCGTCACGCCCTACCTGGGCTCGCTGGCGCGCTGGGTCGAGACCCTGAAGCGCCCCAAGCGCGCGATGATCGTCGACGTTCCTATCGAGCTCGATAACGGCACCATCGCCCATTTCGAGGGCTACCGGGTGCAGCACAACCTGTCGCGTGGCCCGGGCAAGGGCGGCGTGCGCTTCCACCAGGACGTGACGCTGTCCGAGGTGATGGCGCTGTCGGCCTGGATGTCGGTGAAGAACGCAGCGGTCAACGTGCCGTACGGCGGTGCCAAGGGCGGCATCCGCGTCGACCCGCGCACGCTGTCGCACGCCGAGCTGGAACGCCTGACGCGCCGCTACACCAGCGAAATCAACATCATCATCGGGCCGAGCAAGGACATCCCGGCGCCGGACGTCAACACCAACGCACAGGTGATGGCGTGGATGATGGACACCTATTCGATGAACTCGGGCAGCACCGCGACCGGCGTCGTGACCGGCAAGCCGATCTCGCTGGGTGGCTCGCTGGGCCGCCACGAGGCCACCGGCCGCGGCGTGTTCGTGGTCGGCTCCGAGGCCGCGCGCAATATCGGCCTCGAGGTCAAGGGCGCGCGCGTGGCGGTGCAGGGCTTCGGCAACGTCGGCGCCGTCGCCGCCAAGCTGTTCCATGAGGCCGGTGCCAAGGTGGTGGCGGTGCAGGACCATCGCACCACGCTGTTCGACCCGGCCGGCCTGGACGTGCCGGCGATGATGGAATACGCCTCGCACAGCGGCACCATCGACGGCTTCCGCGGCGAAGTCCTGCGGAGCGAGCAATTCTGGGAAGTCGATTGCGACATCCTGATCCCGGCCGCGCTGGAAGGCCAGATTACCGCCGAAAACGCGCCGAAGATCACGGCAAAGCTGGTGATCGAGGGCGCCAACGGCCCGACCACGCCGCAGGCCGACGACATCCTGCGCGAGCGCAATATCCTGGTCTGCCCCGACGTGATTGCCAACGCCGGCGGTGTGACCGTGTCCTACTTCGAATGGGTGCAGGATTTCTCCAGCTTCTTCTGGACCGAGGAGGAGATCAACCAGCGCCTGGTACGGATCATGCAAGAAGCCTTCCGGGCAATCTGGCAAGTGGCACAGGAAAACAAGGTGACGCTGCGCACGGCGGCGTTCATCGTGGCCTGTACGCGGATCCTGCAGGCGCGCGAAATGCGCGGCCTGTACCCCTGATCGGGGCAGGCAGGACCGGGGCGAGGCACTCGTATGGTGCGGCGCAATAATCGTCCCGGACCCCGGCTTCATGACCGTCAGACGCGGTCTCCGGCAAGCGCCGGAGACCGCGTTGTCGTATCCGGACGCGCTGCGCACGGATTGCCCCGAAGTGGGGTTCTAGGAGAAAACCCAGTTGTATTGCGGCGGATGCTGCGCAATACTGTTTCACCAGTGGGGGTTTTATTCTTAGAATCCCGCTTTCTCTTCATGGTCAAGGAGATGTTATGAATTTCGCCAAGTTGGCTGCCCTGATGATTGCCGGGGGCGTAATGTGCGGGACGGCACAGGCAGCCGAACAACTGACGGGCACGCTGAAGAAGATCAAGGACACCGGCGTCATCACGCTCGGCGTGCGTGAATCGTCGATTCCGTTCAACTACAACCTCGGCGGCGTGCGCCAGGTCGGCTATTCCTACGATATCAACATGAAGATCGTGGAAGCCATCAAGGACCAGCTGAAGCTGCCGAACCTGCAGGTCAAGGAAATCCCGATCACCTCGCAGAACCGCATCACGCTGCTGCAGAACGGCACCATCGATATCGAGTGCGGCTCGACCACCAATAACCTGGAACGCCAGAAGCAGGTCGCCTTCACCAACTCCATCTTCATCATCGGCACGCGCATCATGGTGAAGAAGGATGCCGGCATCAAGGACTGGGCCGACCTGAAGGGCAAGAACGTCGTCACCACCGCCGGCACCACGTCGGAGCGCCTGCTGCGCAAGATGAATGACGACCAGAAGCTGGGCGTGAACATCATCAGCACCAAGGACCACGGCCAGTCGTTCCTGACGCTGGAATCGGGCCGCGCGGTCGCCTTCATGATGGACGACGCGCTGCTCTACGGCGAACGCGCCAAGGCCAAGAACCCGGCCGACTGGATCGTGGTGGGCAAGCCGCAATCGCGCGAGTCCTACGGCTGCATGATCCGCAAGGACGACCCGCAGTTCAAGAAGCTGTCCGATACCGTGATCTCCGGCATGATGAAGGACGGCTCGATCAACACCCTGTACACCAAGTGGTTCATGCAACCGGTTCCGCCCAAGGGCCTGAACCTGGACTTCCCGCTGTCCGAAGACATGAAGACGCTGATCAAGGCGCCTAACGACAAGGCGCTGGACTGACCTGCCGTTGACAGCACTGCGAAACGGAAGGCTCGTCCTTCCGTTTCTTTTTGAGGACGCAACATGAACTACAACTGGCATTGGGGAGTTTTCCTCGAACAGGCCGCCCAGAACGAGACCTACCTGGACTGGATGATCTCCGGCCTCAAGGTCACGCTCGCGCTGGGGCTTTCGTCCTGGGTCATTGCCCTGGCCATCGGCTCGGTGCTCGGCGTGCTGCGCACGGTGCCGAACAAATGGCTGGCCGGCATTGCCGCCACCTATGTCGAGATTTTCCGCAACATCCCGCTGCTGGTGCAGCTGTTCATCTGGTACTTCGTCGCGCCCGAGCTGCTGCCCGGCGGCGAGGCGATCAAGCAGATGAACCCGTTCGCGCAGCAGTTCCTGGCCGCCATGCTGTGCCTGGGGACGTTTACCGCCGCGCGGGTGTGCGAGCAGGTGCGCTCCGGCATCAACTCGCTGGCGCGCGGGCAGAAGAACGCGGGCCTGGCGATGGGCTTCACGCTGCCGCAGACGTACCGCCACGTGCTGCTGCCGATGGCGTTCCGCGTGATCGTGCCGCCGCTGACTTCCGAGTTCCTGAACATCTTCAAGAACTCGGCGGTGGCGTCGACCATCGGCCTGCTGGAGCTGGCCGCGCAGGGGCGCCAGCTGGTGGACTACACCGCGCGTCCGTATGAATCGTTCATCGCGGTCACGCTGATGTACGCGCTGATCAACGTCACGGTCATGCTGGTGATGCGCTGGGTCGAGGCCCGCACGCGCGTGCCCGGCTTTATCGGCGGCAAGTAAGGGGGCGCCATGGCTTATTCCTTCGATTTCACCTCGATCAACCCGGCCACGCTGCATGTCCTGGGCGAGGGCATGATGGTCTCGCTGAAGATCACCGTCACCGCGGTGGTGGTCGGCATCATCTGGGGCACCATCCTGGCGATGATGCGGCTGTCGTCGTTCCGGCTGCTGAACTGGTTCGCGCAGGGGTACGTGACCATCTTCCGTTCGATCCCGCTGGTGATGGTGCTGTTGTGGTTCTTCCTGATCATCCCGCAGGTGCTGCAGGGCATCTTCAACCTGTCGCCGGCGACCGACCTGCGCATGACCTCGGCGCTGGTCGCGTTCGCGCTGTTCGAGGCGGCGTATTACTCCGAGATCATCCGGGCGGGGATCCAGAGCGTGTCGCGCGGGCAGATGTTCGCTGCGCAGGCGCTGGGCATGACCTACGGACAGTCGATGCGGCTGGTGATCCTGCCGCAGGCGTTCCGCAACATGGTGCCGCTGCTGCTGACGCAGGGCATCATCCTGTTCCAGGATACCTCGCTGGTGTACGTGAGCGCGCTGGCTGACTTCTTCGGCCAGGCCTACGGCATTGGCGAGCGCGACGGCCGTATCGTCGAGATGCTGCTGTTCGCCGGCCTGGTGTACTTCATCATTTGTTTCTCCGCTTCGCTGCTGGTCAAGCGTTACCAGAAAAAGGTGGCTGTATGATCGAAATCAATAACGTTTCCAAGTGGTACGGCTCCTTCCAGGTGCTGACCGACTGCACCACCAAGGTTGCCAAGGGTGAAGTGGTGGTGGTGTGCGGCCCGTCGGGCTCGGGAAAGTCCACGCTGATCAAGACCGTCAATGCGCTCGAGCCGTTCCAGAAGGGCGACATCCTGGTCGACGGCACCTCGGTGGGCAATCCCAAGACCAACCTGCCCAAGCTGCGCTCGCGCGTCGGCATGGTGTTCCAGAACTTCGAGCTGTTCCCGCACCTGTCGATCACCGAGAACCTCACCATCGCGCAGATGAAGGTGCTCGGCCGTTCCAAGGAAGAGGCCATGACCAAGGGCATGAAGTACCTGGAGCGCGTGGGCCTGAAGAGCCAGGCCGAGAAGTACCCCGGCCAGCTGTCGGGCGGCCAGCAGCAGCGCGTGGCGATCGCGCGCGCGCTGTCGATGGATCCGATCTGCATGCTGTTCGACGAGCCCACCTCGGCGCTGGACCCGGAGATGGTCAACGAAGTGCTGGACGTGATGGTGCAGCTGGCGCAGGAAGGCATGACCATGATGTGCGTG
The DNA here is from genome assembly GCF_023952475.1 of Cupriavidus sp. WGlv3. Lineage (GTDB taxonomy): Bacteria > Pseudomonadota > Gammaproteobacteria > Burkholderiales > Burkholderiaceae > Cupriavidus > Cupriavidus phytorum. The sequence continues at coordinate 93,540 of NZ_JALHRX010000013.1, read as the reverse complement.
ACCCACGAGATGGGTTTCGCGCGCAAGGTGGCCAACCGCGTGATCTTCATGGACCAGGGCAAGATCGTCGAGGACGCCGACAAGGAAGAGTTCTTCGGCGATATCGAGCACCGCTCGGAGCGCGCCAGGCAGTTCCTGTCGAAGATCCTGCATCACTGAACGAACTGCGAGCCATATGGAAAGGGACGCCTCGGCGTCCCTTTTTCCTTTGTGCCGGATGGCTCAGGTACAGGCGGTATTGGCAGCGTTCTTGGCCTGGACTTCGGGCGGGATCGGCACGGCAAGCGTCATGGTCGGACGCCCGTGCTCGAACATGATCAGCTCGCCCGGGGCGAACTGGGTCCAGGTCTCGTTGTCGGTCAGCGGCGCGGTCGCGATCACGGCGACGCGGTCGTCGGGCGTGGTGACCTGCGCGAAGTCGATCGACAGGTCGGCGTCGATCAGGTGCGCGGTCGAGAACGGCCATTGCCGCACGATGTAGTAGAGGCGGGTCGAGCAGTGCGCGAACAGCGCCTGCCCGTTGCACAGCAGGTAGTTGAACACGCCGTGCAGCGTGATCTCGCGGGTGATGTCGGCCAGCGCGTGGCCGAGTTCGTTCAGCGGCGGCTGCGAGCCCGGGAAGCGCTTGCGCAAGCCCTGCATCAGCGTGCAGAAGGCCAGTTCGCTGTCGGTGTCGCCCACCGGCTGGTAGACGCCGGACAGGAACGGGGTGAAGCCGTGCAGGTCGCCGTTGTGGGCGAAGATCCAGTGCCGGCCCCACAGCTCGCGCATGAAGGGGTGGCAGTTCTCCAGCAGCACGGTGCCCTGCGTGGCCTTGCGGATGTGCGAGATGACGTTCTTGGACTTGATCGGATAGCGCTTGATCAGGTCCGCCACCGGCGAGGTGCCGGCGGACTGGTTGTCGATGAACAGGCGGCAGGCCTTGTCTTCGAAGAAGGCGACACCGAAGCCGTCGGCGTGGTGGTCGGTCAGGCCTCCGCGCGCGGCAAAGCCGGTGAAGGAGAACGTCACGTCGGTCGGCGTGGCGCAGTTCATGCCTAGCAGCTGGCACATGTCGGGGCACCGGTCGGCAGGGGGCTGCCGCTTTGCAATAGAATGCAGGCATTATCCCGCGCGCCCGCGCCGCTGCCAAGCAAGCCGAAGGGAACCAACCCCGGCGCCACCCTACCTGCTAGCAATCCCGAGAACGATGAGCCAATACAAGATTGCCGTGATTCCCGGAGACGGAATCGGCACGGAAGTCATGCCCGAGGGCATCCGCGTGATGGACGCCGCGGCGCGCCGTTTCGGCATCGATTTCCAGTGGGATCACTTCGATTTTTCCAGCTGCGACTACTACGCCCGCCACGGCAAGATGCTGCCGGACGACTGGTTCGACACGCTGGTCAGGTACGACGCCATCTACTTCGGCGCGGTCGGCTGGCCGGACACGGTGCCCGACCATGTTTCGCTGTGGGGTTCGCTGCTGCAGTTCCGCCGTTCGTTCGACCAGTACGTCAACCTGCGCCCGGTGCGGCTGATGCCGGGCATCCGCAGCCCGCTGGCCGGCCGCCAGCCCGGCGACATCGATTTCTACGTGGTGCGCGAGAACACCGAGGGCGAATACTCCAGCATCGGCGGTCGCATGTTCCCCGGCACCGAGCGCGAGATCGTGGTGCAGGAAACCGTGATGAGCCGCACCGGCGTCGACCGCATCCTGAAGTTCGCCTTTGAACTGGCCCAGAAGCGTCCGAAGAAGCACCTGACCTCGGCGACCAAGTCCAACGGCATCTCGATCACGATGCCGTACTGGGACGAGCGGGTCGAGGCGATGGCGGCGCATTACCCCGGCATCCAGGTCGACAAGTACCACATCGACATCCTGACCGCGCATTTCGTCCAGCATCCGGACTGGTTCGACGTGGTGGTGGCGAGCAACCTGTTCGGCGACATCCTGTCCGACCTGGGCCCGGCCTGCACCGGCACCATCGGCATCGCGCCGTCCGGCAACATCAATCCGGACCGCACCTTCCCCAGCCTGTTCGAGCCGGTGCACGGCTCGGCCCCGGACATTGCCGGGCGCGGCGTGGCCAACCCGATCGGGCAGATCTGGTGCGGCGCCATGATGCTGGAGCACCTTGGCCATGACGAGGCCGGCGCCGCCGTGCTGGGCGCGATCGAACAGGTGCTGGCGGCCGGGCCGGAGCACGCGCCGCTGACGCGCGACATCGGCGGCAAGGCCGGTACCGCCGACTTGGGCCGCGCCATCGCGGAGGCGCTGTGAGCGCCGCGTTCGCGGGGGACGCCCGCGCACTGCTGCTCGAGACCTTCCACGCCGCGGTGGCGGCGGCCGACCCGCTGCAGATCGTCGCGCAGCACCTGCCGCCGCCGCACGCCGGCGGGCGCACGCTGGTGGTGGGCGCGGGCAAGGCCGCGGCGTCGATGGCCGCGGCGGTCGAGCGCGCCTACGCCGGCCAGGCCACGCTGGAGGGGCTGGTGGTCACGCGCTACGCGCACGGCATGCCGACCGACCATATCCGCGTGATCGAGGCCGGCCATCCGGTGCCCGACGAGTCGGGCGAGCAGGCGGCGGCCGAGATCCTGAGGGCGGTGCAGTCGCTGACGCCGCAGGACCGGCTGCTGGTGCTGGTCTCGGGCGGCGGCTCGAGCCTGCTGTCGCTGCCGGCCGAGGGCATCCCGATGGCCGACCTGAAGGCGACCACCCGGGAGTTGCTGCGCTGTGGCGCGCCGATCACCGACATGAACATCGTGCGCAAGCATATCTCGCGCATCCAGGGCGGGCGGCTGGCGCAGGCGAGCCAGGCGCCGGTGACCACGCTGATCGTCTCGGACGTGGCCGGCGACGATCCCAGCGCGATTGCCTCGGGCCCGACCGTGGCGGACCCGAGCACGTTCGATGACGCGCTGCAGATCCTGCGCCGCTATGGCGCGCAGGTGCCGGCCAGCGTGCAGTCCCACCTGGAACGCGGCGCGCGTGGCGAGGTGGCGGAAACGCCCAAGCCCGGCGATCCCTTGTTCGATCGTGTCGACAACATCATGATCGCCACCGCGCACGGCAGTCTCGAGGCCGCCGCCGCGCTGTTCCGCGAACGCGGCATCACGCCGGTTGTGCTGGGCGACACGGTCACGGGCGAGGCGTGCGAGGTGGCCCGCGTCTATGCGGCGCTGGTGCGCGAGATTCGCGCGTACAATGCGCCGTTCGCCACGCCCGTGGCGCTGATTTCCGGAGGTGAGTGCACGGTCACTTTGCCGGCCGGTGGCGGCGCCACCAAGGCGCGCGGCGGGCGGTGCTCGGAGTTCCTGCTGTCGCTGGCGGTCGAACTGGCAGGCATGCCCGAAGTGCATGCGATCGCCGCCGACACCGACGGCATCGACGGCTCGGAAGATAACGCCGGCGCGCTGGCCGACCCGACCACGCTGGCGCGGGCTGAAGCCGCCGGCCTGCCGGGCCAGCGCCAGCTGGACGCGCACGACGCCTGGGGCCTGTTCGATGCCATCGGCGACCTGGTGGTCACCGGCCCGACCCGCACCAACGTCAACGACTACCGCGCCATCCTGATTCTCTGATTTCGACGAACGCCCGCCGCCGCCCGCGGCCGGCCCCAAGCTAGCCATGACCCAGAAGCTCACCATCACCCGCCCGGACGACTGGCACCTGCACCTGCGCGACGGCGCGGCGCTGGCTGCCGTGCTGCCCGACACCGCCCGCCAGTTCGCCCGCGCCATCGTCATGCCCAACCTGAAGCCACCGGTGACCACGGTGACGCAGGCACAGGCCTATCGCGCCCGCATCCTGGCGGCGCTGCCGGCCGGCATGCAGTTCGAGCCGCTGATGACGCTGTACCTGACCGACAACACCAGTGCAGAGGAAATCGCGGCCGCCAAGGCCAGCGGCTTCGTGCACGGCGTCAAGCTGTACCCGGCGGGCGCCACCACCAACAGCGACGCCGGCGTGACCGATATCCGCCGCTGCTATCCCGCGCTGGAAGCGATGCAGCGCGCCGGCCTGCCGCTGCTGGTGCACGGCGAAGTCACCGACCCGGCCATCGACATCTTCGACCGCGAGGCCGTCTTCATCGAGCAAGTGATGACGCCGCTGCGCCGCGACATGCCCGAGCTGAAGGTGGTGTTCGAGCACATCACCACGAAGGATGCGGCGCAGTACGTGCGCGACGCGAGCGCCCCGGTCGGCGCCACCATCACCGCGCACCACCTGCTCTACAACCGCAACGCCCTCTTCACCGGCGGCATCCGCCCGCACTACTACTGCCTCCCGGTGCTGAAGCGCGAAACCCACCGCGAGGCTCTGGTGGCGGCCGCCACCTCCGGCAGCGAGCGCTTCTTCCTGGGTACGGACAGCGCGCCGCACGCGCGCGGCCTGAAGGAGCACGCCTGCGGTTGCGCCGGCTGCTATACCGCGCTGCATGCGATGGAGCTGTATGCCGAAGCCTTCGACGCCGCCGGCGCACTCGACAAGCTGGAAGCCTTCGCCAGTTTCAACGGCCCGGCCTTCTACGGCCTGCCGCGCAACACCGGCACGCTGACGCTGGAGCGCGAAGACTGGCAACTGCCGGCCGAGCTGCCTTACGGCGACACCACGCTGGTGCCGCTGCGCGGCGGCGAGACACTGCGCTGGAAGGCACGCTGACGCCTTGCGCACCCAGCAGACCGCGGCCGGCGAGCACTTCGCCGGCGCGCTGGCCGGGATCGACTGGTCCCGGCCGTGGTTCCGGCCTTTTGCCGCACACGGCGCCGCGCTGGCGGCGGCAGTGCAGGGTGGTGCCGACCTGCGCAGCGCGCTCGATGCCCGCGCCGCGGCACTGGACCTGCGCACTGCGCGCGGGCTGCCGCTGCGCTTTATCGCGCAGCAGGCGCTGCCGGCCGGCAGCGCCTATGAAGCGCATATCGACGCCACCGGCGCAGTCCCCACCCGCGACAATCTCCACGATTTCTTCAACGCGCTGATCTGGCTGCATTTTCCCCAGGCCAAGCGCGCGCTCAACCAGATCCAGTCCGATGTCATCGCCCGCGACGGCGTACAGACCACGCGCGGTGGCGTGCGCGACGCGGCGACGCTGTTCGACGAGAACGCGGTGCTGTTCCTCAGCACGGACGCCGGCATGAGCACGGCGCTCAGGGGCTTTGACTGGAAGTCACTGTTTGTTGATGCCCGCTTCGCGTGGGAAGCCGGCTGCGCGGTGGTGCCGTTCGGCCACGCCTTGCTTGAAAAACTGGTGCAGCCGTACAAGTCGGTGACGGCGCATGCGTGGACACTGCCGCTCGTGCCGGGCGATGCCGCGCTCGATGCGGTGCTTGCCGGGTCACTGCAGTCCGCCGCCGATGCCGGGACGTTGCGGGGCGGACGCAGCTTTGCGCCGCTGCCGGTGATGGGCATCCCGGGCTGGTGCGAGGACAACGCGGACCCGGACTTCTACGCCGATGCCACCGTATTCCGTCCCGGCCGGCGCCGCGACCGCGAGGCCGGCTGAAGCGGCCGGCAAGCGGCAGCAATCGGTGTTAGACTGCGGGCCGCAAAGCAGGCCAGGCAACCGCTGCCTGCACCGCAAGGTGCAGGGGGAGGAAAGTCCGGACTCCACAGGGCAGGGTGTTGGCTAACAGCCATCCACGGCAACGTGCGGAATAGGGCCACAGAGACGAGTCTTGCCGCCGGGTTCGCCCGGCGGGAAGGGTGAAACGCGGTAACCTCCACCTGGAGCAATCCCAAATAGGCAGGCGATGAAGCGGCCCGCTGAGTCTGCGGGTAGGGAGCTGGAGCCGGCTGGTAACAGCCGGCCTAGAGGAATGGTTGTCACGCGCCGCGCGCCGCAAGGCGGGCGGGGCGCACAGAATCCGGCTTATCGGCCTGCTTTGCTTCAGTCATCGGCACGACCCGGCGCCCGCGCGGCGCACCGGGCCGGCCAAACTTCCATCAGCCTTCGACGATTTGCAGCGTGTGCGTGATCTCGGCCGTCTTGGCCAGCATGATCGACGCCGAGCAGTACTTCTCGTGCGACAGCTTGATCGCGCGCTCGACCGTGGCGGGGTTGAGATTCTTGCCGGTGACCACAAAATGGAAGTTGATACGGGTGAACACCTTGGGATCTTCGCCGGCTCGTTCGGCCTGCAGCTGCACGCTGCAGCCGGTAACGTCCTGGCGGCCGCGCTTGAGGATCAGCACCACGTCATAGGCGGTGCAGCCGCCGGTGCCCAGTAGCACCATTTCCATGGGTCGCGGGGCCAGGTTGTGGCCACCACCTTCGGGAGCGCCGTCCATGGCAACGATATGGCCGCTGCCGGTCTGGGCAACGAAGCTCATGCCGTCGGCGCCCATCCATGTTACTTTGCATTCCATTTTGTTCGTTCCTGTGCTTCGTTTTGTCGGTTTGTGATCACAAGCGCGTGATCTCGAATCTTGCTTTTCCCAGTATATGGCAAGCTCAAGTTCGGGGCATCGGCGCCGATAACCTTAGAAAACCTGAGGGTTTCCTCTAGTATGTCGTTGGGATGACACCTTCCTTTGTTCTGTAAGTAATTGATTTTTAAGGTATCGATTCAAGCCGAGCAGTCCCCGGTAACGTTTCGTAATACGAAATCATATTTCGCAGTGCAAATTTCCCTTGCATCCGGGCAAACCCTAGGTATAATTCCAATCATTGAACGACGGCGCAGACAGCGCGCCAGAGTGCGAAATTGAAGCCCCGGCCAAGCCCGCCGCACCGCCCGCAAGTCCTCCGTCGATCTCCAGGTGTCTCCTCCACCCTCCTCCTTTGGTGGATTCAAACCCAAGCTCAAACGCTTGGGTTTTTTTTCGCCTGAACAAATGCCGTTGGCCTGCAAGTGCCTTGGGCGGCCCCAGAACCGCGGCGATCGGCGTCGGTCTTGACGAAAACTTCAGTCTTTGCTTGTGCGCTCGCCACGCCCGCCAGTATAATCGAGGGCTTTTCCGTCATGCCCGCGGAAGAAGACAGCAGCACCCGGCCACCTTCAGGGGGGCCACAAGACTTGCAGGGGCGAGCACAAGCCTTCGCGAGTCGGATTACGGGCACGAACCAATAGTCAGGAAAAATCATGAAGACCTTTTCCGCCAAGCCTCATGAGGTAAAGCGCGACTGGTACGTGATTGACGCGACGGACAAAGTCCTCGGCCGTGTTGCCAGCGAAGTGGCACGCCGTCTGCGCGGCAAGCACAAGCCGGAATTCACTCCGCACGTCGACACCGGTGATTACATCATCATCGTCAACGCAGCCAAGCTGCGTGTCACGGGTACCAAGGAAACGGACAAGAAGTACTATCGCCATTCGGGTTACCCGGGCGGTATCTACGAAACGACGTTCGGCAAGATGCAGCAGCGTTTCCCGGGCCGTGCCCTGGAAAAGGCTGTCAAGGGCATGCTGCCGAAGGGTCCGCTGGGCTACGCGATGATCAAGAAGCTGAAGGTTTACGCCGAAGCCGAGCATCCGCACGAAGCGCAGCAGCCCAAGGCGCTGGAAATCTAAGGAGGCCAATCCATGATCGGTAACTGGAATTACGGTACTGGCCGCCGCAAGAGCGCTGTGGCACGTGTCTTCATCAAGTCGGGCAAGGGCGACATCGTCGTCAACGGCAAGCCCATCAAAGAGTATTTCGCTCGCGAAACCTCGCTGATGATCGTGCGCCAGCCGCTGGAACTGACCGCTCACGCTGAAACGTTCGACATCAAGGTCAACGTCACCGGCGGCGGCGAAACCGGCCAGGCCGGCGCAGTGCGCCACGGCATCACCCGCGCCCTGATCGACTACGATGCGACCCTGAAGTCGGCCCTGTCGAAGGCTGGCTACGTCACGCGCGATGCACGTGAAGTCGAGCGTAAGAAGGTCGGCTTCCACAAGGCGCGTCGTCGCAAGCAGTTCTCGAAGCGCTGATGCGTTTTCGCGGGTCCGGCCCTGCCGGATCTTTGCGAGACCAGAAAAACCGCACGCTGGCCGTGCGGTTTTTTTTCGCCCGGCGGGCTACGGAACCGGCACGGTGCTGCCGTCATAGTGAGCAGGCCGCCATACTTTTGTGGGGTATCCGGCCGCACGCGGCTACAATCACGCCCTGTCGCCGACGGCAAGTCCGGCTTGCCGGCATAGTTGCGCCATGGGCAGGCCAGCCTGGCACGAACGAGAGAGGAGTGAGAGTCATGCTGTTTTCCAAGAAGAAAGGCCTTTCGATCGACACGCTGATCGGCGAAGACACCGCCATCGACGGCGACCTGGTGTTTGCCGGCGGCCTTCGCCTGGACGGGCGCGTGCGCGGCAATGTGACCGCCGCGGCGGGCAAGCCCAGCATGCTGGTGGTCAGCGAGAAGGGCATGGTCGAGGGCGAGATCAGCGTCGGCCATCTGGTGCTGAACGGCACCGTCAAGGGCCCGGTGCACGCCGGCGACCTGCTGGAGCTGCAGCCGCAGGCGCGGGTGCTGGGCGACGTGCGCTATGCCGCGCTCGAAATGCACCAGGGCGCGCTCGTCGAGGGCCGCCTGATGCCGCTGGTGCAGGCCGAGGTCAAGGTGCTGCCGAACCTGGTCGAGGCGGCGCCGCTGGCCGAAGTGACCGAAGCGGCCGATAGCGAGGCTGCCACCACCGGCGAAACTCCCGCGGCCGCAGCCAGTCCCACTAAAAAGGCCGCGTAGCGGCGACTTCGATGCCGGGAACCCCTTGAAAACACAAGGTTTCGGCACGATTTCCCAGTAGCGCTTAGAATACAGGCGTATCTAAACAGGAGAACACCCCATGAACGCAGTCGCAGAGGCACCCGTTACCGAGGACGTGCCGGCACCGTTCGTCTTTACCGACAGCGCCGCCGACAAGGTCAAGCAGTTGATCGAGGAAGAGGGCAATGCCGAGCTGAAACTGCGCGTGTTCGTGCAGGGCGGCGGCTGCTCCGGCTTCCAGTACGGCTTCACCTTCGACGAGGAAGTCAACGAAGACGACACCACCATGGTCAAGAACGGCGTCACCCTGCTGATCGACTCGATGAGCTACCAGTACCTGGTCGGCGCCGAGATCGACTACAAGGAAGACATCAACGGCGCGCAGTTCGTGATCAAGAACCCGAATGCCTCGACCACTTGCGGTTGCGGCTCGTCGTTCTCGGTCTGAGCGATCCCGGTTTTACAAAAAAACGCACCCTCGGGTGCGTTTTTTGTTTGCCGAGCCAGCTTACTGCGCGGCGCGCCAGACCACCGGAAACCAGTCTTCGCGCAGGCGCTCTCCGGTCTGCTGGCCGATGCCCGGGAACGGCGGTGAGGTGCGCCCGGGCCGCTGCATGAAGCGCACGTCGTCGCCGAGAAAACGGGCCGAGAACGCCCGCCGCCGTCCGGTGCCGGTATTGCCGGCGGCACCGTGCACGGTGCGGAAGTCGAACACCACCGCATCCCCCGGTTCCAGTTCCGGCGCCAGCAGCGTGTGGCTGCCGTCCTCCACGTCGGGCATCTCCATGAAGGCATCGTCGCCGCCATAGAAGTTTTCGTTGCTGGCCCAGCGCTTGGGCCGCACCAGCCGCGGCCAGCGATGCGAGCCGGCCACCACGCGCAGCGTGTTCGCCTGCGTGACCGGGTCCAGCGGAATCCAGTAGCTCGCGGTCTGGGTGCCGTCGACGCAGTAGTAGGGCAGGTCCTGGTGCCATGGCGTCGGCTTGGCGGTGCCGGGTTCCTTGACCAGGATGTGCTCGTGGAACACCTGCACCGCCTGCGACTGCATGATCCGTCCGGCGATACCGGCCGCGGCCGATTCGCGGATAAAGGCGGCGAACGGAGCGATGCGCTGCCAGTTGCAATAGTCCTCGAAGAAGCGCCCGGTCTCGCCGGCGCGCACGTTCTCGATGGCGAAGGGACCGGGCTCGGCCAGGTTCAGCGCGAAGCCTTCGCGCAAGCGCTCGACCCAGTCGGTAAAGGCGCCGCGCAAGACCAGCACGCCGTCGCGCTGGTAGGTGTCGATCTGTTCCCGGGTGATGTCCATGGCGATAGGTGTCGGGGCGATGGCGCCAGTATCGCCATGCGCAGAGGATAGGAAAAGCATATATTTCCTATGTTGCGATATAGGAAATCATGATCCCTTTCTCCTTCCGGCAGCTCGAGTACTTCGTCGCCGCCGCCGAGCACGGCAGTATCAGCGCCGCGGCCCGGGCGCGCCATGTGTCGCAGCCGTCGGTATCGACTGCAATCGCCCAGCTGGAGGACTCGCTGGGCGAGCCGCTGTTCAGGCGGCAGGTCAGCCGCGGGCTGTCGCTGACCCCGGCCGGGCAGCGCCTGCTGGGCAAGGCCCGCGACGTGCTGGCGCTGGCGGCGGGGCTTGCCGTCGATGATGGTGCAGGCAGGGGCCTGAGCGGCCAGCTGTCGCTGACCTGCTTCCAGGACCTGGGCCCGTACTTCGTGCCGCGCCTGCTGGCGGGACTGCGACAGCGCCATCCCGGCATCTCGGTGACGCTGTTCGAGGCCGACCTCGCCACCGTCCATCGCACCTTGCAGGCCGGCAAGGCGGAGCTGGCGCTGACCTATGAACTGGGACTCGACGCCCGCACCGAGCGCCGCACGCTGGCGGAACTGGCGCCCTATGCACTGTTGCCGGTCAACCATCCGCTGGCAAGCAGCGCCGAGGTCAGCCTGGCCGACCTGGCCGCCGAGCGGTTGATCCTCGAGGACATCCCACAGACCCGCGAATACTTCCTGTCATTGTTTTGGGCCCACGGGCTGCACCCGGTGCTGCACCAGTACACGCAGACCTTCGAGATGCAGCGCGGACTGGTGGCGCACGGCTATGGGGTGGCGCTGTCGTGCACGCGGCCCGCGGGCGACCACAGCTACGACGGCGTGCCGATCGCCTGCCGGCCGCTGCGCGAGCCGGTGACGCCGCAGCGTGTGGTGCTGGCGCACTCGCCGGCCATGCGGGCATCGCCGCTGGCGCAGGCGTTCATGGATTGGGTCGATGCAGGGGAGGGCGGCGGCGGCGCGGTTCAGCGCGGGTAGATCGCACCCAGCACGCGCTGCCCGGCGGCGCCGGTCACGGTGGGGACGTTGCCGGGCAGGCGCAAGAGGCACTGGCGCGCGAGCCAGGCAAAGGCGATGGCTTCGACCTGCGACACCGGCACGCCGTAGTCGTCTGAGGTCTCGATGGCCACGCCGGGCAGGGCCTGCGCCAGCCGCGCCATCACGAAGGCATTGCGGGCGCCGCCGCCGCAGACGATCAGCCGCCGCGCGGCGGGCGCGCTGGCGCGCACGTCGCGCGCGATGGCCTCGGCGGTCAGCGCCGCCAGCGTGGCCTGCACGTCGGCCGGCGCGAGCTGCGGGAATGCCGCCAGCCGCGCTTCCAGCCAGCCGGGATGGAACAGGTCGCGCCCGGTGCTCTTGGGCGGCGCCGCGCTGAAATAGGGCTCGGCCAGGCACTGCGCCAGCAGCGCGGCGTCGACCCGCCCGCTGGCGGCCCAGTCGCCGTTGCGGTCGAAAGCCAGGCCGCGGTGGCGGCCGATCCAGTAGTCGAGCAGCGCATTGCCCGGCCCGCAGTCGAAGCCGCTGATGGGGCCGCTGACAGGGCCGTCCGCTGCCGGCAGGATGCTGATGTTGGAGATGCCGCCGATATTGCAGACCACGCGGGTCTCGGCGTCGCTGCCGAACAGCGCGTGATGCAGCGCCGGCACCAGCGGCGCGCCCTGTCCGCCGGCGGCGAGGTCGCGGCTGCGGAAGTCCGCCACCACGTCGATGCCGGCCAGCTCCGCCAGCCGCGCCGGATGCTGGCTCTGGCGGGTATAGCCGATGCCGTCGTAGAGGCCGGGACGATGGCGGATGGTCTGGCCGTGGGCGCCGATGGCGGCGACCGAGGCGGCATCGATGCCCGCCTCGCGCAACAGCGCGGCGACGCAGTCGGCGTAGACCTGCGCCAGCGCATTGGCCGCCAGCGCCTCGCGGTGGATCTCGTCCTCGCCCGGTTGCTGCAGCGCGCCGAAGGCGGCGCGCAGCGTGTCGGGGAAGGGCTGGCTGGCGGCCGCCAGCACCGCGGGACGGGCGCCGCTGAAATCGACCAGTACCGCGTCGGCACCGTCCATGCTGGTGCCGGACATGATGCCGATATAGCGTTCGCTGCCGGGCACGGGAATCACGGTGGACGCGGTCAGTTGGCGGCGGTCAGGACGTTGTAGGTGCGCAGCGCATTGATGCGGCTGAGCAACCCGCTGGTGTAGGTCAGGAATTCCTGGCGCGACTTGCCGGTCAGCGCCGGCGATTCCATCAGCGTGATGGTCAGCGGGTTCTGCGGCACGTCATTGAAGCGGAACTCATAGTGCAGGTGCGGGCCGGTGGCCCAGCCGGTCGCGCCGACATAGCCGATCAGCTGGCCCTGGCGCACCGTCTGCCCCTGGCGCATGCCGGCAAAGCCCGACAGGTGCGCGTAGTAGGTGGAGTAGCCGTTGGGATGCGACAGGATGACGATGTTGCCGTAGCCGTTCTGCTGGCCGACGAACTCGACCACGCCGTCCCCGGTGGCCAGCACCTTGGTGCCGGTGGGGGCGGCGAAATCGACGCCCTTGTGCTGGGCCCAGTCGTGATGCAGCGGATGCTCGCGGCCGCCGAAGCCGGACGACACGCGCGAGAACTCCACCGGCGAGCGCAGGAACGGCCGCTTCATGCTGCGCCCGTCGAAAGTGTAGTAGGCGCCGCCGTCCTTGCTGCCCTCTGGCGCGAACCACAACGCCTGGTGCAGCTGGTTGCGGTTGATCAGCTCGAGCGCGACCACGCGGCCGTTGCGCACGAAGGTGCCGTCGCGAAAGCCCGCTTCATAGATGATGCGGAAGCGGTCGCCGGCGGCGATGTCGTGGTGGAAGTCGATCACGCCGGAGAAGATCGACAGCATCTGCTGCACCACTTCGTCGGGCACGTTGGCCGCGTCCATGGCCTTGAAGAAGCCACCGGAGGAAATCGCGCCCGAGGCCATCTCGTAGTGCACGTCGTTGTCGACGCGCAGCACCTTGGCCTTGTAGGCGGCGGCGGTGTCGCCGCTGGCGGCGCGCACGCGCTCGATCACCAGCTCGCGCGAGGCCGCGGCGTCGCCGCCGAGGTTGGCCTGCAGCGACACCAGCGTGTTGCTCTCGTCGATTTCCGCCTGCACCGCCTGGCCCGGGTTCAGGTTGAACAGGCCGCGCGCGGTGGGGTTCTTGACGATGAACGCCTGCGCGTCGGCATCGTCCACGCCCAGCCGCTTGAGCAGGGTGGCAATGGTGTCGCCGCGCTGCATGCGCTCTTCGCGCACGTACACGGCCTGGCTGTCGGTAAGCTGGTCGAGCTGTTCGCGCACGTCGGGCATGCGCAGGGCCTGCTGGGTGCGGGGCGCGCGCGGATCGTCGTAGGCGCTGCGGGGTGCGACACCCATGGCCGCGGCCATGCCGAGCGTGAAGATCGCACCGACCGAGGCCGTCAGTTGTTTGCGCCGCCGCGCATGCTGGGGGTTGGTCGGATCGACCAGCACCACCAGCTCACGCGCGAAAACTTCGCGGAGTCTGGACCACATCACGTAAAATTCAACCTTGGTCTGAGCCCGCTGCCGGGGACGATGTGTCTCGTCTGCCTTCCTCCCCCGAGGTGCGGCGCGTGCTGTTCAGTATTCAGTAATTTTGGCCCGCCTGCCTTGCTGCGCAAAGTGCTGTGCAAAGTGACGAGTGGCGCACCGGAAAGGCTTCCGCTGGCGCCTGGAAACGCGGATTATACCAAAATCCGGCCCTGGCGGCTGTCGGCAGATTTCCTAAAATTTCAAGTATTTCAAAGACTTACGTGATGACTGAAGTTGCCTCGGCCGCACCGGCCAAATACCCCCTGACGCCCTCGGTGATGCAGGCCCTGGAAGTCTCCAGGCGCGGCTGCGACGAGTTGCTGATCGAAGCGGAGTGGGCGCAGAAGCTGGCCCGCAGCGAGGCCACCGGCGTGCCGCTGCGCATCAAGCTGGGCCTGGACCCGACCGCGCCCGACATCCATATCGGCCACACCGTGGTGCTGAACAAGCTGCGCCAGCTGCAGGACCTCGGCCACCAGGTGATCTTCCTGATCGGCGACTTCACCTCGACCATCGGCGACCCGTCGGGCCGCAACAGCACGCGCCCGCCGCTCACGCGCGAGCAGATCGAGGCCAACGCCCAGACCTACTACCGCCAGGCCAGCCTGGTGCTCGACCCGGCCCGCACCGAGATCCGCTACAACAGCGAATGGTGCGACCCGCTCGGCGCGCGCGGCATGATCCAGCTCGCGGCCAAGTACACCGTGGCGCGCATGATGGAGCGCGACGACTTCACCAAGCGCTTCCGCTCCGGGATTCCGATTTCCGTGCACGAGTTCCTCTACCCGCTGATGCAGGGCTACGACTCGGTGGCGCTGAAGTCCGACCTGGAGCTGGGCGGCACCGACCAGAAGTTCAACCTGCTGGTGGGGCGCGAGCTGCAGAAGGAATACGGCCAGGAGCCGCAGTGCATCCTGACCATGCCGCTGCTGGTGGGCCTGGACGGGGTCGAGAAAATGTCCAAGTCCAAGGGCAACTACGTGGGCGTGACCGAGGCCCCGAACGAGATGTTCGGCAAGCTGATGAGCATCTCGGACGACCTGATGTGGCAGTACTTCACGCTGCTGTCGTTCCGCCCGATGAGCGAGATCGACCTGATGAAGCAGGAGATCGCCGCCGGCCGCAACCCGCGCGACTGCAAGGTGCTGCTGGCGCAGGAGATCGTGGCGCGCTTCCACAGCCAGGCCGATGCCGAGAAGGCGCTGGAAGACTTCAACCACCGCGCCCGCGGCGGCGTGCCGGACGACATCCCGGCGGTGAGCCTGGCAGGTGCGCCGCTGGGCATCGCGCAGTTGCTCAAGCAGGCCAACCTGGTGCCGTCGACCTCGGAAGCCAACCGCAATATCGAGCAGGGCGGCGTCAAGATCGACGGCGCCACCGTGAGCGACAAGGCCACCAAGGTGGCCGCGGGCACCTACGTCGTGCAGGTCGGCAAGCGCCGCTTCGCGCGCGTGACGCTGGCCTGAGGCGGCGATGATCGCGCTGATCCAGCGGGTGGCCCAGGCCCGCGTCACGGTCGCAGGCCGCACCACCGGCGAGATCGGCGCCGGCCTGCTGGCACTGGTCTGCGCCGAGCGCGGCGACACCGAGGCGCAGGCCGAGCGGCTGCTGGCCAAGATGCTGTCGTACCGGGTGTTTTCCGATGCCGACGGCAAGATGAACCTGCCGGTGCAGAACATGGACGGCAACGGCAATCCGGGCGGGCTGCTGGTGGTGTCGCAGTTCACGCTCGCGGCCGATACCAACAGCGGCACGCGGCCGAGCTTCACGCCCGCGGCCTCGCCCGAGGATGGCCGGCGCCTGTACGAGCATTTCGTGGCGCGCGCGCGCGCGGCGCATCCGCAGGTGCAGACCGGCGAGTTCGGCGCGATGATGCAGGTCAGCCTCGTCAACGACGGTCCGGTCACGTTCTGGCTGCGCGTGGCACCGGCCTGAACCAATTCCAAGCTGCCGCGTCCCCGGCGCGGCATCAAGACAGGAGAGACAAATGAAACTCTGGAGCAAGTCCTTCAACGACAACGCGCCGATCCCCGGCGAGTTCGCCTTCTGCGTGCCCGACGCCGCCGCCCACGTGGCCCTGTCGAACAACCGCAATCCCGACCTGCACTGGGAAGACGCGCCGGCCGAGACGCGCTCGTTCGTGCTGATCTGCCACGACCGCGACGTCCCCAGCAAGGGCGACGACGTCAACCAGGAAGGCCGCGAAGTGCCGGCCTCGCTACCGCGCGTGGACTTCTTCCACTGGGTGCTGGTCGACATCCCGCCCGGCCTGACCTCGATCGCCGCGGGCTCGCACAGCGACGGCGTGATCGCGCGCGGCAAGCCGGGCCCGGAAGCCACCGGCGGCACCGCCACCGCGGGCGGCCTGCGCCACGGCATCAACGACTACACCGGCTGGTTCGCCGGCGATGCCGACATGAAGGGCGACTACTACGGCTATGACGGCCCGTGCCCGCCGTGGAACGACGCGCTGCTGCACCATTACGTGTTCACGCTGTATGCGCTGGACCTCGACCGGCTGCCGCTGGAAGGCACCTTTACCGGCACCCAGGTGCGCGACGCGATCCAGGGCCACGTGCTGGCGCAGGCCAGCCTGACCGGCACCTATACGCTGAACCCGACGCTGGCAAAGTCGTCGGCGGCCTGAAGCCGGGCCGGTGCCGCGTCCCGCGCGGTGCCGGGCCGGCATGGCCCCAAGCAAGCACCCGCAGCAACCCCGAAGGAAACGGCATGTCGCAAAGCCCCGGGCCGCATTCGCTGGCCTTTACCCACCTGATCGTGATCCGCCATGGCGAAACGGCCTGGAACCGGGAGCGCCGGCTGCAGGGCCAGCTCGATATTCCGCTGAACGAGACCGGCCATGCCCAGGCTCGCGCGCTGGCAGATGCGCTGGCGGGCGAGCCGATCGATGCGGTGTATTCCAGCGACCTGTCGCGCGCGCTGGAAACCGCCGCGCCGCTGGCCGAGGCACTGGGGCTGCAGGTGCGCGCCGATGCGCGGCTGCGCGAGCGCAGCTACGGCGCGCTGCAGGGCAAGACCTACGCCGAGGTCGCCGAGCACCTGCCGGAAGACTTTGCCCGCTGGCAGGCGCGCGTGCCCGATTACGCGCCGCCCGCGGGCGAGTCGCTGCTGGGTTTCCACGAACGCGCGGTCGACGCGGTGCTGGCGCTGTCGCGCCGGCATCCGGGCGAGCGCATCGCGCTGGTCGCGCACGGCGGCGTGCTCGACTGCCTCTACCGCGAGGCCACCGGCATGACGCTGGAAGCGCCACGCCAGCACGAACTGCTCAATGCCAGCGTCAACCGCCTGCGCAGCGACAGCACCCATCTGACGCTGGCCCAGTGGGGCGACGTCAGCCACCTGGAGAACCTGGCGCTGGACGAGGTGGACCGGCGCGTGCCCTAGCCGCGGCGCTAGACCCTGACGCGGAACGGCGTGAAGTTGGTGTGCCGGTCGAAATAATCTTCGTTCTCGGCGCGCTTCAGGAAGCCCACCACCTTGTACGTGACCGGCGTCATCACCACCTCCCAGCCGGTCTTCAGCACATACTGCGCCACCGCCACCTGGACCACCTGCTCCAGCGGCCAGATGCCGTAGAAAGCGATCACGTAGAACAGCGACGAGTCCACCAGCTCGCCGGCCAGCGTCGAGCCGATGGTGCGCGTCCACAGCCAGCGGCCGGCGGTCCACAGCTTCATTTTGGCCAGCACGTAACTATTGGCAAAGCTGCCGCAGCAGAACGCGATCAGCGAGCCGAGCGCGATGCGCCAGGTGTTGCCGAATACGTCCTGCAGGCTCTTCTGGTAATCCGCCATGAACGGCGCGACCGGCATGTTCAGCACCACCAGGCTCATGAAGGTGGCGAAGGCCAGCGCGGCAAAGCCGGCCCAGACCACGCGCCGATCGCGCCCGTAGCCGTAGACCTCGGTCAGCACGTCGCCGAAGATGTATGAGACCGGGAAGAACAGCACGCCCGCGCCGAAGGTGACCGTGCCGATCAGCGGCAGCGTCACCTGCGCCGCCTTGGCCGCGCCGATCAGGTTCGAGCACAGCAGCACGGTGACGAAGGCCACCATGACGAAGTCGTAGTAGCGATAGACGCGGCCGCCGTGGGCCGGGCTGGCGGGTATGGCTGACATGGGGGCTCCCGGTCGCGTGCGCGCTGGCGCAGTGGGTTGGGCGCGATTATGCCAGCACGCGGCGCGTTCGCGCACGCCGGGCGGCGCAGCGTGGCGCAGCGATAGGGTGCTCCACAAAAGAAATTCCCGGCCTGAGCCGGGAACCGTGTCCAGGAGGGGCGGACCCTCCCAGGTTGGCAGCGCCGCGATGTCAGATATCCAGCTTGCTGATCTTGGACCCGTTCACCGAGACGTCGAACATCAGGCCGGCGTTGGTCTGCACGAAGGCAATCACCGGCTGCTGGCTGGTCAGCGTGTCGAGCCTGCCGTCCGCGCCGATCTTCGCCACCGCCACGTTGGCATCCGCACCCGCGGTCCAGCCCTTGCTGGACACAAACTTGTTGTAAGCCTCGGGTGTCATGAACATGATGATGACGGCCTTGGATTGTCCGCCGGCGGTCAGCCCGACCGAGGCCTGTGTCGTGCTGTAGTAGCCGACCGTCGCGCCCTTCGAGCGCAACGCACCTTCGCCGTATTCGGCGCCTACGATAAAGCCGCCTGCCAGTACGCGCGGGAACACCAGGATGCCCTGCGCGCGCTGCGCCAGCTCGCGCGAGCCATTGGCCGAGGAGAACAATCGGTTCAGCGCGCCGTCGACGCCCGCGTCGATCTCTTGCTTCTTGGCGACCGGGTCTTTGGACGTGCCGGTACCGGTGGTGGTACAGCCCGCGGCCATCGCGGTCGCAACGAGCAGGCCCGATCCGGCAACCCGGGTAACAAAGTGGCGACGATTCATAGGTAACCTCCTGATGGGAAAAGTACCGCGCCTGATTCAGTGGCTCAGTTTGCTGCGGCTGCCGCTGGCGCCCTGACCGTAATGGCCACGACTTCACGGTAGACGATCTTGGCCATCTGGCCTTGCTTGATGCCATTCAGATCGATGGCGGGGTCCTGGACCTTGACCGTGCGCAGCGTTTCGCGCGGGCCGCGGAAGGTGAGCTGGCGCTTGGCCGGGTCAATCTTGGTGATCTGCGCGGTCACCGTGGTGGTGATCTCGCGCATGATGCCGGGCTTGCCGCCCTCGGCCGCACGCGTGGTGCGGTCGACCGATTCGGCCAGTGCCGTCGCCTTGCTGTCGACCGGCTCGAGCGCCGCGACCAGCGCGGCGCCGCGCGCCACGGTCAGGATGTCGCCCTTGCGGATCTGGCCGAAATTGCGGACCTCGTCGCCGCCCACCAGCTCGACCACATTGCCGCGCGGGCCCTGCACCAGCACCGCCTTGGTTTCGGGATCGATATCGACGATCTTGCCGCTGATGACCGCTTCTTCGGCCACGCCGACCGGCGCCGGCGGGCGCTGGGCGTTGGCACTGCCGGCGCTGAACGCGGCCACGGCGAGAAGTGCGGCGAGCAGGCTGGAACACTGGCGGATCATGGCTTTCCTTGACAGGTTTGCAAAGGAGCCGTGCCCCGGCGGACACAGCCGTCATGGCACCGGGCAGGTGCCGATGAAGCCATTGTGGACAACCGGCCACCAGCCAGCAATCCACTTCGAAAAAATTTGGGGTGGGAATTTAAAACGTTTAATTGATTGCGACGTGTGCGCCATGGCTCACGTCGCGGGCGCGGGTTCAGGCGTCGCCGAGCAGTTCGTCAGCGCCCCCGGCCATGCCTTGCGGGCTGGCCAGGCCGAAATGCCGGTAAGCCGCCGCGGTGGCCACGCGCCCGCGCGGGGTGCGCTGCAGGTAACCCTGCTGGATCAGGTAGGGTTCGAGCACGTCCTCGATAGTGTCGCGCTCTTCGCCGATCGCGGCGGCGAGGTTGTCCACGCCGACCGGGCCGCCGCCGAACTTGTGCAGCACCGCCTCGAGCAGCTTGCGGTCCATCAGGTCGAAGCCGACGCGGTCGACGTCGAGCATGGCCAGTGCGGCATCCGCCATCTCGCGCGTGATGGTGCCGTCGCCCTTGACCTCGGCATAGTCACGCACCCGGCGCAGCAGCCGGTTGGCGATGCGGGGCGTGCCGCGCGCGCGCCGGGCGATTTCGAGCGCGCCTTGCGGATCGATGCGGGCCTGCAGCAGCTGGGCCGAGCGGCTGACAATGCGGGCCAGTTCATCGGCGGTGTAGAACTCCAGCCGCGCGACGATGCCGAAGCGGTCGCGCAGCGGGTTGGTCAGCATGCCGGCGCGCGTGGTGGCGCCCACCAGCGTGAACGGCTGCAGGTCCAGCTTGACCGAGCGCGCCGCCGGGCCTTCGCCGATCATGATGTCGATCTGGTAGTCCTCGAGCGCCGGGTACAGGATTTCCTCGACTACCGGCGAGAGCCGGTGGATTTCGTCGATGAAGAGCACGTCGTTGGCTTCGAGGTTGGTCAGCAGCGCGGCGAGGTCGCCGGGGCGCTCCAGCACCGGGCCGGAGGTCTGGCGCAGGTTCACCCCCATCTCGCGCGCGATGATGTGGGCCAGCGTGGTCTTGCCCAGCCCGGGCGGGCCGAACAGCAGCACGTGGTCGAGCGCCTCGCGCCGCTTGCGCGCCGCATGCATGAAGATGTCCAGCTGCCCGCGCACCTTTTCCTGGCCGACATACTCGTCCAGCAGCTTGGGCCGCAGTGCGCGCTCGAATGCCTCCTCGTGCGACGAGGCGGGGGTGGCGGCGATCACGCGGGCGGGGGCGGCAAGCTTGTCTGTTTCGATCATGGTGGTCAGGGGCCCGGACAGCGGCAACAATGCGCCATTCTACGCGCCAATCCGAAGCTCAAGCCTTGGACAGCGCCTTGAGCGCCAGCTTGATGCCTTCGGACACCCCGGTGCCGGCCGGCACCTGCTTGATCGCCGCAGCGGCCTCCTTTTCCGAGTAGCCCAGCGCCAGCAGCGCATTGAGCACGTCGACGGCACTGTCGGGCACCGCCGGCGCGCCGGGCGCGTGACCCAGTTCCGCGCCCAGCTTGCCCTTGAGCTCCAGCAGCAGGCGCTCGGCAGTCTTCTTGCCGATGCCGGGGATGCGCGTCAGGCGCCCGGCTTCCTGCAGCGTGATCGCCTGCGCCAGCTCGGGCACGGACATGCCCGACAGCACCGCCAGCGCCATGCGCGCGCCGATGCCGGTGATTTTGATCAGCTCGCGGAAGGTGTTGCGCTCGGCCGCGCTGCCGAAGCCGTACAGCAGGTGCGCATCCTCGCGCACGATCAGCTGTGTCAGCAGGGTTACCGGCTGGCCCATCGCCGGCAGGTTGTAGAAGGTGCTCATCGGCACGTCGACCTCGTAGCCGACGCCGTGGCAGTCGACCAGCAGGTGCGGGGGATTCTTCTCGATAAGGGTGCCGGCGATGCGTCCGATCATGGTGCGGGAAAAAACAGGAGGTCAGGAAAGAGGCGGCCGCCAGTGTATCGCGGCGGCCGCCCGGCCGGCTCAGCGTGCAGGTGTATCGACAGCGCGCCGGCCCAGCGCCGGGTCGTCGGTGAAGAAGCCGTCGATGCCGGCCGCGACGAAGGCCTGCACCTCGCGCTCCATGCCCGCCGGGCTGCGCGTGGCCTCGTCGCCGCCGCTCTGCAGGGCCTTGGGCAGGAAGCTGTTTTCCGGGCGGAAGGTGTACGGATGCACGAACAGGCCGGCGGCATGGGCCTGCTGCACCACCGCCGTCGGCGCGCCCAGCGCGCCCTGCGCATCGCGGGGCACGATGCTGCTTTTCTCGGGGCCGATGCCGTCGGCGTAGGCCGCCACTTCTCGCAGGCCGGTCGTGCTCAGCATGTCGCCGAAGGTGCGGCCGTCGCCGGCCAGCTTCCAGTCGGCCGGGCCCTTGCGCGGGTTGCCGATCAGCTGGACCAGCCTGACGTTGGGCAGGCCGTGGCCCAGCGTGCGCCGCAGCGCGCGCAGGCTGCCGCTCTCGAAACACTGGATGAACACCGGCGCATTGCGCAGATAGGCCTGCGCCCGCACCGCCGCTGCGAGCTTGTCCTCGAGCGGCAGGCCGATGCCGCGAAAATAGCTGGGGTGCTTCAGTTCCGCATAGATGCCGACGGGTTTGCCGGTGCGCAGCGCGGCCTGCTCGGCCAGGCGCACGATCTCTTCGAAGGACGGCACCTCGAACTGGTCGTTCAGGCGCGCATTGGCCGGGCGCAGGCGCGGGATGCGCTCGCGCGCGCGCAGCGTCTTCAGTTCGGCCAGCGTGAAGTCCTCGGTGAACCAGCCGGTCAGGCGCTCGCCGTCGATCACCTTGGTGCGCTTGCGCTCGGCGAACTGCGGCAGTTCGGCGACGTTGGTGGTGCCGGTGATGTCGTTCTCGTGGCGCGCCACCAGCACGCCGTCGCGCGTCATGACGAGGTCGGGCTCGATCGCATCGGCGCCATCCTCGATCGCCTTGGCGTAGGCTGCCAGCGTATGTTCCGGACGCAGCGCGCTGGCACCGCGATGCGCGATCACCAGCGGCCTGGGTTGGGCGGCGGCCGCAGGCGCGGCGCTTGGGGCGGGCGCGGGCGCCGGCGGCGCGGGGGGCGTGGCCGGCTTCGGGCGCGGTGCGGTGGCACAGCCCGCCATCAGCACGGCGCACGCCGCGGCGGCAGCGGCCGGGAACAGCCATCGGCCGGGGGCGGCAAGAACAGGGAAGAGGCCGGCGCGCGGGCGCGGCGCGCGCAGTCGGGACTGGCTAGGCATGCAGCGTTCCTGTGGTGGGACCAAGCCCCGATTGTAAAAGACTCGTCGCGCTCAGCCGACCAGGCGTCCGCGCCGCACGCGCATGCCCTTGCGCACCAGCTCAGGCGCCAGGCCGGCCAGCGTGCCCAGGGTATCGCCGCCGTTGGCATGGCAGATCGCCACGCCCAGCGCATCGGCCGCATCGCTGCCGGGCTGGCCGGGCAGCATCAGCAGCCGCGTCACCATTTCCTGTACCTGCGCCTTGTTGGCGCGGCCATAGCCGACCACCGCCACCTTGAGCTGCAGCGCGGTGTATTCGAACACCGGCAGCCCATAGCCGACCAGCCCGCAGATCGCCGCCCCGCGGGCCTGGCCCAGCAGCAGCGTGGACTGCGGGTTGACGTTGACGAAGACCTTCTCGATCGCCGCGCAGTCGGGCGCATAGGTGCGCGAGACCTCGCTGATGCCGTCGTACAACGTCTTCAGCCGTTCGGGCAGGTTGGCATTGCCGTCGCTCTTGATCGTGCCCGAGGCGATGTAGGCAAGCTTGTTGCCTTGCTTCTCGATCACGCCGAAGCCGGTGGTGCGCAGGCCGGGGTCGATGCCTAGGATTCGCATTAGGTGGGTAGGGTGGATGGCGCTGCTAGTGTATTGCTTTTTGCGCGGGTGTTCGCGCCGGCATCGCTGGCGCACCAAGCAAAAAGCGGTTTCGCTGCCCGCATGGGAGCGAAACCGCTTCGTTTGCCGGCGGCCTTGCTGCGCAAGTCCGCGAGCGTGCCGTGCTTAGTGGCGGAAATGCCGCGTGCCGGTCAGCACCATGGCAATGCCGCGCTCGTCGGCGGCGGCGATCACTTCGTCATCGCGCATCGAGCCGCCCGGCTGGATCACGCAGGTCGCGCCGGCATCGACCACCACGTCCAGGCCGTCGCGGAACGGGAAGAACGCGTCCGACGCCACCGCCGACCCGGCCAGGGTCAGGCCGGCGTTCTGCGCCTTGATGCTGGCGATGCGGGCCGAATCGACGCGGCTCATCTGGCCGGCGCCTACGCCCAGCGTCATGCCGCCGCCGCAGAACACGATGGCGTTGGACTTGACGAACTTGGCCACGCGCCAGGCGAACATCAGGTCGTCCATTTCCTTCGGCGTCGGGTGGCGGCGCGTCACCACGCGCAACTCGGACGGCTGCACGTTCTTGGCGTCGGGACTCTGCACCAGCAGGCCGCCGCCGACGCGCTTGAAGTCGAACTGGTTGATGCCCTTGCCCAGCGGAATCTCCAGCAGCCGCACGTTCTGCTTGGCCGCGAACACCGCGCGCGCGGCGGCGCTGAACGCCGGTGCGATCAGCACTTCGACGAACTGCTTGGCCACGGCCAGGGCGGCGGCTTCGTCCAGCTCGACGTTGAAGGCGATGATGCCGCCGAAGGCCGAGGTCGAGTCGGTCTTGAAGGCCTTGTCATACGCTTCCAGCGCGTTGGCGCCCAGCGCCACGCCGCACGGGTTGGCATGCTTGATGATGACGCAGGCTGCGCCCGCGGCGGCGTCGAACGACTTCACGCACTCCCACGCGGCATCGGCGTCGGCGATGTTGTTGTACGACAGCTCCTTGCCCTGCAGCTGCACGTAGTTGGCGAGCGCGCCGTCGACCGCCTTCAGGTCGCGGTAGAACGCCGCCGACTGGTGCGGGTTCTCGCCATAGCGCATTTCCTGGACCTTGTCGAAGGCCAGGTTCAGCGTCTGCGGGTAGGCGCTGCGCGCCTGGTGCGACTTGTCGGCACCCAGGCTGGTCAGGTAGTTGGTGATGGCGCCGTCGTACTGCGCAGTGTGCGCGAACACCTTGGTGGCCAGGCGGAAGTTGGTGTCGTAGCCGACGCTGTTGCCGTTGGCGCGCATTTCACCGAGCACCACGGCGTAGTCGGCCGGGTCGACGATCACGGTCACGTCGCGGTGGTTCTTGGCCGCCGAGCGCAGCATGGTCGGGCCGCCGATGTCGATGTTCTCGATCGCGTCCGGCAGCGTGCAGTCATCCTTGGCCACGGTTTGCTGGAACGGGTACAGGTTCACCACCAGCAGGTCGATGGTGGGGATATGGTGTTCGGCCAGCGCGGCCATGTGCTCGGGCAGGTCGCGGCGCGCGAGGATGCCGCCGTGCACCTTCGGATGCAGCGTCTTGACGCGGCCGTCGAGCATTTCCGGGAAGCCGGTGTAGTCGGCCACCTCCGTCACGGGCAGGCCGCTGTCGGCCAGCAGCTTGGCGGTGCCGCCGGTGGAAAGCAGCGTGACGCCGAGCGCGTTCAGTTCGCGCGCGAATTCGACGATGCCGGTCTTGTCGGAAACGGAGAGTAGGGCTTGCTTGATCATGGCAGTGGGAAACGCTTCAAATTCAAAGTAAACCGTGCTGCTGCAGCTTCTTGCGCAGCGTATTGCGATTGATGCCCAGGTAGGCGGCCGCCAGCGACTGGTTGCGCTCGGCGCGCACCATCACGGCTTCCAGCAGCGGCCGTTCGACCGCCTCGAGCACCATGTTGTACATGTTCGACGGCTCTTCGCCGTCCAGGTCGCGAAAGTAGGTATCCAGGCTTTCCCGGATGCACTGGTCGATAGCGTTGCGGCTCATGCGGCAAGCAACTCCCCGTTTTTGTTGTTGTTCGCTTCGTCTTTGTCTTGCGCGGCGTCGTCGACATACACCAGCCGGTCGGAAATCTGCGCCTGCTCGTCGAAGAACGCGTTGACCGCCGCCAGCTGCTCGGCGGTGCTTTCCAGCGTGTTCATGCGGTGGCGGAACAGGTTGGCGCCGCGCAGCCCGCGCGTGTACCAGGCAATGTGCTTGCGCGCGGTGCGCACACCGGTGAACTCGCCGTAGAAGTCGTAATGGTCTTCCAGGTGCGCGTTCATGATGGCGCGGATCTCGGCCACTTCCGGCGACGGCAGCATCTCGCCGGTCTTCAGGAAGTGCTCGATCTCGCGGAACAGCCAGGGCCGGCCCTGCGCCGCGCGGCCGATCATGAGCGCGTCGGCGCCGGTCAGCGCCAGCACCTCCCTGGCTTTCTGCGGCGTGGTGATGTCGCCGTTGGCGACCACCGGGATCGACAGCTCCGCCTTGACCGCGGCAATGGTCTCGTACTCGGCGTCGCCGTGATACAGGTCGGCGCGGGTGCGGCCGTGGATGGTCAGCATGCTGATGCCGGCGTCCTCGACCATGCGCGCGATGCGCAGCGCATTGCGGTTTTCGCGGTTCCAGCCGGTGCGGATCTTCAGCGTCACCGGCACGCGCTCGCCGACCGCGGCGACCACCGCCTCGACGATGCGCACCACCAGCGGCTCGTTCTGCAGCAGGGCCGAGCCGGCGGCGACGTTGCACACCTTCTTGGCCGGGCAGCCCATATTGATGTCGATGATCTGCGCGCCGCGGTCGACGTTGTAGCGCGCCGCCTCGGCCATCATCGACGGCTCGGCGCCCGCGATCTGCACCGAGATGGGTTCGACCTCGCCGGCGTGGTTGGCGCGGCGCATGGTCTTCTCGCTCTTCCACAGCTGGGCGTTGGACGCGACCATTTCCGACACCGCGTAGCCCGCGCCCAGCTGCTTGCACAGCTGGCGGAAGGGCCGGTCCGTCACGCCCGCCATCGGGGCGACAAACAGGTTGTTGCGGAGTTGGTGAGGTCCGATCTGCACGGCGGTGGTGGCGGTTGTGGCGGTGAAGCGGCGATTCTGGTGGCCCGTCCCGGTGGCCCCGGCGTCGCCGCACGACATGCGCCGCGACGGATCGGGACAGTCTGTGCGGGGCGGGAAGGAAACAGAGACGAAACGGAAAAACATGCCCCTGCCGAAACTACTGCCGGCGGTGGATCGGGACATGTGCGAGGGCAGGATTCTACCGCCAATCGGTCGCGGTTGCCCAAGATTTGAGCATCCGCGGCGCAGCGCGGATTTGACTGTGGCGCCATGCCACACTACCAGTGGCGCAAGCGCCACTGGCAGCGTGCGGCCAGCCGTTCAACGGCGCATGCCGAACATCATGTGGCGCGCCAGCGCGTGCCGCAGCGGCGGCAGGCATGCCAGTGCCGCCAGCGACGCGCCGCGGGCATGGGCCGCGAGCGGGTAGGCCACGCCGAACACGCGCGGCAGCAGGTCGGTCACGCCGATGGTGACGGCGCGGTCGAGGCGGTGGCGGCCGGCAAACGCCTGCAGCGCTTGCGGGCTGCAGGCGCCGCGCAGCGAGTCGGCCAGCGCAAACGCATCGCGCAGGCCCAGGTTCAGCCCCTGTCCGGCCACCGGATGGAGCGTCTGCGCGGCATTGCCGACTGCCACCACGCGCCCGTTGACCGTGACCGGCGCGGCGTTCAGCCCCAGCGGGAAGGCATGGCGCTTGCCGGCCAGCGTGAACTGGCCCATGCGGTCGCCGAAGGCGCGGCCCAGCTCCGCCGCGAACTGCGCGTCCGGCAGCGCGATGCGGCGCGCGGCCTGTTCGGGCGGGCAGCACCACACCAGCGCGTAGCCGGGCGTGCCATGTTCCTCGTGCGGCAGCAGCGCCAGCGGGCCTTCCTCGGTAAAGCGCTCCCAGGCCCAGCCGGGCTGCGGGCGCGAGCAGGTGACATGGGCGATCACCGCGGTCTGGCGGTAGTCGCGCGTGCGCGCGCCGCGGCCCTGGTGCGCGGCCTGTTCATGGAACAGCCCGCCCTCGGCCTGCACCGCCACGCGCGCGGCAAACCGTGCCGCCTGGCCGTCGTGGCCGGTGCCCTCCAGATGCACGATGCCGGCGTCCGCCACGTCCGCGCCGCGCGGCACCGGATCCTGCTCGATCCGCTCGATGCGGGTTTCGAAGACCCGCCGCAGCTGGCCTTCGCCGGCCGCCTGCGCGGCCTGCGCCAGCGCGCGCTCGAGCACGTTGCACAGCTCGCCGTAGCGCACCACGTAGCCGAGCGCGGGCACGCCGTAGTCGTCATGGTGCAGGCGGACATGGCCGAAGCGGCCGCGCTGCGACACATGGATATGCTCGATCGGGCTGCCCGGCACCGGCCATGCGCCGATCTGCTCCAGCAGCTGGCGGCTGCCGTGCGACAGCGCGATCGCGCGCGGGTCGCGCGCCGCGCGCGCCGGCGTGGCGGCGTCGACCAGCAAGATGCGCCAGCCGGTGGTGCGCAACAGCTGGCAGGCCAGCGCCAGCCCGACCGGGCCGCCGCCGACGATGGCGATATCGGCGGGGCCTTCGGAATCAGGCTGCGGGGCCGGCATCGTCACTGCCTCCTGCGTGATCTGCATCGGTTCCGGTTTGTGCTTGCGCGCCGCGCTTCCAGCAGATCGCGTCAGAGCGCGACTTGCCGGCCGCGGCGTCGCGCAGCGCTTTGTCGAGCTTTTGCTGGTCGAAGCCCGGCAGCGCGCGCAGCTGCTCCAGCAGCGCGGCATGGTTGGCGGCATCGAACGGCACCACGCAGCCCTGGCCCGAGTCGGGCGCGCCGATCAGGATCAGCCAGGCCCTGCCGGCCCAGGGCGCGCGGTCGGAGACCCGCACCACCACGCGCTCGAGCGCGTTCCAGGCGAGCTCCTCGCGCTGGCCGTCGGGGCGGTGCACCACCACGCGGTCGTCGTACAGGTTGACGATGAACGGTTCGGAAGGGTCGGGCCGCCGGGCACTGCCGGCCTGGTCGCGGGCGCCGCCCTGGCCCGGCAGGATCTTGCGCAGCCAGCTGATCATCGCTGGCCTCCGGCGCTGGCGCGGTCGCGCATCAGCGCTTCGATCTCGTCGGCCAGCACCGGCACGCCGCGCGTGATCAGCTCGCAGTCGCCCTCGGTGACCACGGCGTCGTCCTCGATGCGGATGCCGATATGCCAGTAGCGTTCGGGCACGTCCTCGGCCGGACGCACGTAGATGCCTGGCTCGATGGTCAGCACCATGCCGGGCTGCAGCGGCCGCCACGGCCGCTCGCCCTCGCCGCTGTGGCTGGCCACGCGGTACTCGCCCACGTCATGGACATCCATGCCGAGCCAGTGGCCGGTGCGGTGCATGTAGAAGCGGCGGTAGCTGCCGCTGGCCAGCACGTCGTCGAGCGTGCCTTCCTGGTTGCGGTCGAGCAGGCCGGTGTCGAGCATGCCCTGGGCCAGCACGCGCACGGCGGCGTCATGCGGCACGTTGTAAGGCACGCCGGCGCGGGTTTCGGCGATGGCGGCCTGCTGCGCGGCTACCACCAGGTCATACAGCTCGCGCTGCGCCGGCGAGAAGCGGCCCGAGACCGGGAAGGTGCGGGTGATGTCCGAGGCGTAGCCGTCGAGCTCGCAGCCGGCGTCGATCAGGCACAGGTCGCCGTCCTTCAGTTCGGCCGGGCCGGCGCGGTAGTGCAGCACGCAGGCGTTGGGCCCGGTGGCGACGATCGAGTTGTAGGCCACGCTCTGCGCGCCATGGCGGCGGAATTCATAGAGCAGCTCGGCCTCGAGGTGGTATTCGCGCAGGCCGGCGCGGGTGGCCTGCATCGCGCGCACATGGGCGCCGGCGGAAATCGCCGCGGCGCGGCGCATGATGGCCAGCTCGCCGGCATCCTTGAACAGCCGCATTTCGTCGAGCAGGGTGCGGATGTCGAGCGCCACCGACGGCGCGGCCACGCCGGCGCGGCCCTGCATGCGCACCGCGTCGAGCCAGCGCCGCATCTGCATGTCGGTGCGGATCGAATCGGCCAGCGGGTAGGCTACCTGCGCGCGGTTGGCCAGCAGCGGCGGCAGCGTGGCGTCGATCTCTTCGACCGAATGCGCCTCGTCGAAGCCGAACGCGGCGCGCGCGCCTTCCGGGCCGAAGCGGAAGCCGTCCCAGATCTCGCGCTCTTCATGCTTGGGGCGGCAGAACAGGATGCTGCGGTCGGCCTCGGCCGGCTCGCCGGGCGCGCCGGCCACCAGCACCAGCACCGCTTCGGGCTCGGTGAAGCCGCTCAGGTAATAGAAATAGCTGTCGTGCCGGTACGGATAGTCGCTGTCGCGGTTGCGCATGGCTTCCGGCGCCGTGGGCAGGATCGCCACGCCGCCGCCGCCGGCGCGCAGGTGCTGCAGCACTCGGGCGCGGCGTTCGCGGCAGGCGGCGAGGAGGGCGGCGAGGTGGGCGTGATCGGGTGCGGACATTGGTCTGGCCTGATAAGGGGGATCAGGCCGATTCTACCGCCGCTGGCGGCGCCGCTGCGCCAGTGGCGCCAAAGTCGCGCGCGCTAGCGCCCTGGTGCGGCCGACAGCATCGCGTCGAGGTCCGCCAGTTGCGCCGGCGTGCCGACGTTCTCCCAGCGCCCGTCGAAGCGCTCGCCGGTAGCGGTGCCGGCGGCGATGCCGGCATGGTAGATCGGCGTCATCGCCAGCCGCGTGCCCGGCACGATATCGGTAAACAGCCGGGTGTCGTACAGCCCGATATTGCCGAAGGTGAGGCGCGCGCCGCTGGCCGGCTCGGCCTCTAGCGAGAGCCGGCCGTGGTCGTCCAGCGCGAAATCCCCGCGCGGATGGAACGGCGGGTTCGGCACCATCACCAGATGCATGTGCGGTGCCGCCGCGCCCGCCAGCGCCTGCGCGCGCGGCAGCAGCGCGCGGAAATCGTAGTCGCAGAAGATGTCGCCGGACACCGCCAGGAAGATCTCGCCGCGGACCGGGTCGTGCGACAGCAGCGGCAGGGCCTTGGCGATGCCGCCGGCGGTTTCTAGCGCCTCGCCCTCGGCCGAGTAGGCGATGCGCACGCCGAAGCGGCTGCCGTCGCCCAGCGCCGCCTCGATCTGCGCGCCCAGCCAGGCGTGGTTGATGACGATGTCGCGCAGCCCGGCGCGCGCCAGCGCTTCGATCTTCCACACGATCAGCGG
This sequence comes from Cupriavidus sp. WGlv3, assembly GCF_023952475.1. Lineage (GTDB taxonomy): Bacteria > Pseudomonadota > Gammaproteobacteria > Burkholderiales > Burkholderiaceae > Cupriavidus > Cupriavidus phytorum. Next base: position 63,426 of record NZ_JALHRX010000013.1, on the reverse strand, counting down.
CTTGCCGCCCACCGCCAGCAGCGGCTTGGGACAGGCATCGGTCAGCGGACGCATGCGGTCGCCGCGGCCGGCGGCAAAAATCATCACCTTCATCGGAACAGGGCCTCCAGGGCAAGCAGCGTGGCCATGCCGCCGGCAATGGTCCAGCCCACGCTGCGGGTACGTGCGGCAATCAGGATGGCGACCACGCCGGCCACCAGCCTGGCGTTGGTCGGGGTCAGGGCGAGTTCGCCCTGCTGCATCAGCAGGTCGGGCGCGATCAGCGCCGACAGCATCGCGGCCGGCACGAACTGCAGCGCGGTGCGGAACCACGACGGCAGCCGCACCCGGCCTTCGACGGCGATGAACGACAGGCGGATCAGAAAGGTGGCCAGGCCCGCGGCCAGGAACACCCACAGCAGCGTCAGCGCGCTCATGCGGCCTCCTTGCCGGCGGTGCTGGCAGTGCTGGTATCCGCGGCGTGGCTGGCGGCGCGGGGCCCCGGGCGGTTGCCGCGTCCCAGCACCAGCATGCCGACGGCGATGCCGCCCAGCGCCGCCACCATCAGGCCAAGCTTGTGCGGCAGGCTGTAGCAGGCCACCGCCAGCGCACTGGCCGCCAGCGCCGCGGCCACATGCGAGCGGTGCCGGAGGCCCGGCACGATGATGCCGATAAAGGTCAGCGGCAGGAAGAAGTCCAGTGGCCAGTGGCGCGGCACCTGGGCGCCCACCAGCACGCCGGCCAGCGTCGATAGCTGCCAGCTGGCCCACAGCGCGAAGCCGCCGCCAAAGTAATACCAGTGGCGGTAGCGGGCGCGCGGGCCGGTGTCGCCCAGCCGGTGCGTCATCGCGGCAAAGGCCTCGTCGGTCAGCAGGTAGGCGATCAGCGCCTTCCAGCGCCGCGGCAGGTGCGCCAGTGTCGGCGCGATGGTGGCCGAGTACAGCGCGTGGCGCAGGTTGACCATCGCCACCGTCAGCGTGATCACCACCGCCGGGGTGCCGGCGGTCCACAGCTGGGTCAGGATCATCTGCGAGGCGCCGCCGAACACGATCGCGCTCATGGCGCAGGCCAGCCACGCGGGCATGCCGGCGCCGACCGCCAGCACGCCGTAGATCAGCCCGAACGGCACCACGCCAAGCAGCATCGGCGCGAGCGCGCGCGCACCCGCCAGCCATTCGCCGGCGGCAGTGATGGCGGGCGCAGGCCGCTGGTCCGCACCTGAAGCGTCGGCGCGCATGGCGTCAGAACGTATAGCCGGCCGGGCTGGACACGCCTTCGAGCGCGTCCAGCAGGCGGATCAGCTTGCGCAGTTCGGTATAGCGCCCGGCCACCTGGCGCGTGTACTTCATCACCAGCGGCAGGTTGGCGAGGTAGCCGTCCTTGCCGTCGCGGTGGTACAGGCGGGCGAAGATCCCCAGCACCTTGAGATGGCGTTGCAGCCCCATCCACTCGAAGTCGCGGTAGAACTCGCCGAAATCGGCGTTGACCGGCAGCGCGGCCTTGCGCGCGCGTTCCCAGTAGCGGATCAGCCAGTCCAGCTGCTGCTCTTCATCCCATTCGATATAGGCATCGCGCCACAGCGACACCGCATCGTAGGTGATCGGGCCGGTCACCGCGTCCTGGAAGTCCAGCACGCCCGGGTTGGCGGTGCCCTCGAGCACCATCAGGTTGCGTGAGTGGAAATCGCGGTGCACGTAGACCCGGGGCTGGGCGAGGTTGTTGGCAAGCAGCGCCTCCGCCACTTCGTGCCAGTCGGCCTGCTGAGCCTCGGATAGCGTGGCGCCGAGGTGCCTGGCCACGTACCACTGCGGGAACAGGTCGAGTTCGCGCTGCAGCAGCGCGCGGTCGTAGGCGGGCAGCTCGCCGGGGCGCGTGGCCGCCTGGATCCGGACCAGCGCGGCGGCGGCGTCGGTGTAGAGGCCGTGCGCGGAGGAATCGTCCAGCTTCGACAGGTAAGTCTGGCTTCCAAGGTCGGCCAGCAGCAGGAAGCCCTGGTCCAGGTCCTGCGCCAGCACCGTCGGCACGGTCACGCCGGCGGCGCCGAACAGCCCGCAGACATGGATGAACGGGCGGCAGTCCTCGTGCGCGGGCGGGGCGTCCATCACGATTGCGGTGGGATGCGCGCGATGGCCGGTGCGGACGCGGAAATAGCGCCGGAAGCTGGCATCGGCCGAGGCCGGGACGCAGGAATCGGGATCGGCGGACCATGCCGGTCCGAGTCCGGCCACCCAGGCCTTGAGCTGGTCCAGGCGCGGGTCGTGGGGAAGAGCTGCCATACAGGTACTTGTCGGAGGTACGTGTGGGGATGGGGCGCGGGGGCGGAACGAAAGTGAAAGCCCTCGATGACACCGGAAATGAAACCGGAAGTAAGCGGCAAGAGCACCCCGGGTTGCCCCGTATAATACCCGACCAGACCGGGGCGCCGGTGGCCTCCGGGAGGGGCCGCGTTGCCCCGCAGCCTGCCCCGGCGGGGGCCTGGCGGCCTGCAGGCGAGCCGCTGCCCGTGCCGAGACTGACCACCCGTGCGAATGACCGAATCACAACGATCACCGAACAACAGGGCCTTGCCTTCGCCTGCTTTCTCCCGCGCCCCGGCCCGAGCCAGGCGCGGCGGCGGCCTGCACGCGGGCGCGCTGCGCCCGCTGGTGCTGGCCATGGCCGGCCTGTCGGCCGGCGCCCATGGGCAGATGACCGGCTCGGCGATCCCCGACCTCGACCAGGTCGAGCCGGTGTTCGAAGCCGCGCCGCCGGCGCCGCCGCTGCCGGTGGAGTCCGGCGAACTGGTGCCGCGCCTGGCCGAGCCCGCCGCCAGGGGCGAGTCCGATCCCGACGCCCCCACCTTCATCGAAGCCGACCGCATGACCGGCTACAGCGAGCGCGGCGTCGAACTCGAAGGCCATGCCGAACTGCGCCGCGACGGCGGCGTGGTCAAGGGCGACAAGCTGAGCTACGACCAGGACACCGACGAGGCCTTCGCGCAGGGCAATGTGCGCATGTCGCGCGGCGGCACGCTGGCGGTGGGCCCGGAAGCGCGGCTCAGGGTCGAGGCCAACGAAGGTTACATGCTGTCGCCGGACTACTATTTCCAGCAGACCGGCGGCACCGGCAAGGCCGAGCGCATCGATTTCCTCGACCAGAACCGCAGCATGGCCCGGCAGGCGTCGTACACCACCTGCTCGCCCGACAATGCCGACTGGTATTTCAGCGCCAACCGGATCGACCTGGACAGCGACCGCCAGGTGGGCGTGGCCTACGGCGGCGTGCTGAACTTCTTCGGCGTGCCGGTCGCGGCCGCGCCCGCGTTCAGCTTCCCGCTGAACGACGACCGCCGCAGCGGCTTCCTGCCGCCGCTGATGGGCTACAGCTCGAAGTCGGGTTTCGACGTGACCGCGCCGTACTACGTCAATATCGCGCCCAACCGCGACCTGACCATCTACCCGCGGCTGATGACCGAACGCGGGCTGCAGCTCGGCGGCGAATACCGCTACCTGAGCGAGACCTACTCCGGGCGCCTGCGCGCGGAGTTCCTGCCGGACGACAAGAAGACCAACTCGAACCGCTGGGCCTATTCGCTGCAGCACACCCAGCGGCTGGCGCCGGGCCTGGCCGCTTACCTGAACCTGAACCGGGTGTCCGACGACCGCTACCCGGACGACTTCAACCGCAGCGTGTCGCAATCGACGCTGCGGCAGTACACGCAGGAGGGTGGCGTCACCTACAACTGGCAGGACTTCACCCTGCTGGCGCGGGTGCAGAAGTTCCAGACGCTGCGGCCCAGCGAGCCCTCGTACGAGCGCGTGCCGCAGCTGAACGGCAAGTACATCCGCTATGACCTGGGCGGCTTCGACGTGCAGATGGAAGCCGACTACACCCGCTTCCGCATCCCGCTGACGTCCACCGGCTTCCAGCAGCCGCAGGGCGAGCGCATGTATTTCCAGCCGAGCATCAGCTACCCGATCGTGCGCGCGGGCTGGTACGTGACGCCCAAGGTGTCGTTCAACGCCGCGCAGTACCAGATGGAAGCGGCCACCAATACGCCGACCGCGCAGAACAACCTGTCGCGCGCGATCCCGACCGTCAGCCTGGATTCGGGCATGACCTTCGAGCGCGACGCGCCGACCATCAGCCGCCTGTTCGGGGTCAACTACGTGCAGACGCTGGAGCCGCGCCTGTTCTACGTCTACACGCCGTTCCGCGACCAGAGCCAGTTCCCGCTGTTCGACACGGTGCAGTCCGACTTCGGCTACGGGCAGATCTTCAGCGAGAACCCGTTCACCGGCTACGACCGCATTGCCGACAACAACAAGCTGACCGGCGGCGTGACCACGCGCCTGATCGAGTCCGATACCGGCATCGAACGCTTCCGCGGCACCATTGCGCAGCGCTATGACTTCACCGGGCAGCGCGTGCAGCTCAACGGCACGCTGGCCGATCCCAAGTCGGGCTCGTCGGACCTGCTCGCCGCCACCACCATCCAGCTGTTCCGCGGCTACTATCTGGATGCGGGGGTGCAGTACAACCCCGATTCGGACCGGATCAGCTACGGCAACGTGGCGTTTACCTACCGCCCCGAGTCGCGCAAGGTGTTCAACGCCGGCTACCGCTACCGCCGGCCGACCTCGGTGACCGACAATACCGCGATCGACCAGTTCGAGCTGTCGAGCCAGTGGCCGATCACGCGCCGGGCCTACGGCATCGCGCGCTTCGCCTTCGACCTGACCGCCAGCCAGATGGTCGATGCGCTCGCCGGCGTCGAGTACGCCGCGGACTGCTGGGTCGGCCGCGTGGTCTACCAGCGTTTCCGCAACACCACCCAGGGCTACACCGGGCGGGTCTTCCTGCAGGTGGAGTTCCGTGGCCTTTCCAAGATCGGGTCCAACCCGTTGAACATCCTGCGCCTGAACGTGCCGGGCTACGAGCCGGTCTCGGCCAAGCCGGTGCCGACGACCCAGTTCGATCACTATGAATGACGGATTACGATGAAACGTCAAGAATTCGCCGTGTTTTCCTTTTTGCTGACGTCCTGGCACCGGCTGCTGCTGCCGGCCGTGCTGGCCGCGATGGCGGTGCCGGCTGCCGCGCAACTGAAGGCGCCGGGATCGTCGGGGGCGCCGCGCGCCAGCGGCATCTTCGTGCCGCAGGCGTCCGACGTCACCGCGCCGTCCAGCCAGCCCAAGCTCGGCGTGCCGCAGGCCGGCGGCCAGAAGCGCTCGCAGCTGATCGACGAAGTGGTGGCGGTGGTCAACAACAGCGTGATCACGCGGCGCGAACTGCTTGACCGGGCCGACGAGATCGAGAGCCAGCTGCGTGCCGGCGGCCGTCCGGTGCCCGCGCGCGCTGACCTGCTGGGCGAGGTGCTCGAGCGCCTGGTGATGGAGCGCGTGCAGGCCCAGGCCGCGCAGGACGCCGGCATCCGCGTGACCGACCAGGAAGTCGACCGCGCCATCGAATCGGTGGCGCAGCAGAACCAGATGAACGCGGCCGAGCTGCGCCGCCGGGTCGAGGGCAGCGGCATGACCTGGACCAAGTACCGCGACGAGCTGCGCAAGCAGGTGCAGGTGATCCGCCTGCGCGAGCGCGAGGTCGACTCCAAGGTGCAGGTCTACGACGGCGAGATCGACAACTACCTGGCGGCGCGCGGCGGCCAGGGCGCGGCCGGCGGCCCGACCGAATACAACATGGCGCAGATCCTGGTGCGCGTGCCCGAGAATGCCTCGGACGCGCAGAAGCAGGCGCTGCGCGCCAAGGCCGAGGAGCTGCTCAAGCAGGCCCAGGGCGGTGCCGACTTCGCACAACTGGCGCAAACCAGTTCCGAAGGCCCGGAAGCGGCCCAGGGCGGCGCCATGGGCTTCCGCGAAATCGGCCGCCTGCCGGCGCTGTTCGCCAATGCCGTGGTCGACCTGCAGCCGGGCGCGGTGGCGCCGCAGGTGGTCGAGAGCGCCGCCGGCTTCCACGTGGTCAAGCTGGTGGCCAAGCGCGCGGCGCCGGCCTCGAGCCCGGCCGCGGCCGGCAAGATCACGCAGACCCAAGTGCGCCACATCCTGATCCGCACCGGCCCCAACATGCCCGAGGCCGAGGCGCGCCGCCAGCTCGGCACGCTGCGCGACCGCATCACCCATGGCGGCGACTTTGCCGATGCCGCCAAGCGCTTCTCGCAGGACGGCTCGGCGCAGAACGGCGGTGATCTGGGCTGGGTGTCGCCGGGCGAGCTGGTGCCCGAGTTCGAGCAGGCCATGAGCCGGCTGCGCCCGAACGAGATTTCCGAGCCGGTGGTCACGCAGTTCGGCGTGCACCTGATCCAGGTGCTGAATCGCCGCGAGACCGAGCTGTCGCCGGAGAAGCAGCGCGACTTCGCCCGTGCCGAAGTGCGCGAACAGAAGCTGCGCGCCGCCTATGATGACTGGGTGCGCCAGCTGCGCTCGCAGGCGTACGTGGAGTACCGGGTCAACCGGCAGCGCTGACGCGCCGGTCCCGTCCGCCCGCCCGTCAGCCCCTCAGCGCCAAGCCGACATGCCCGACCCGCTAGCCCTGGCCATTTCCACCGGCGAACCCGCCGGCATCGGCCCCGACATCACCATCGCGGCGCTGCTGCAGCTGGCGGGCGCCAACCATGGCTTTGACGGCGGAGCCTACCGCTTCCATGTGCTGGGCGATGCCCGCCTGCTGGCCGAGCGGGCCGAGGCGCTGGGCGTCACCCACGCCTGGGAGCGGCGCCTTGCCGACGGCGGCGTGGTGGTCGAGGACATCGCGCTGGCGGTGGCGTGCGAGGCCGGACGGCTCGACGCGCGCAACGGCCGCTATGTGCTGAAGCTGCTCGATGCCGCCATCGACGGCTGCCGCGCCCACGGCGGCGCCGCGCCCCGCTATGCCGCGATGGTCACCGCGCCGGTGCAGAAAAGCACCATCAACGACGCCGGCGTGCCCTTCACCGGCCATACCGAATACCTTGCCGACAGCGCCGGCGTGCCGCGCGTGGTGATGATGCTGGCCGGCCCGCAGCCGGCGCACGACGACGCCATGCTGCGCGTGGCGCTGGCCACCACCCACCTGCCGCTGCGCGCGGTGCCCGATGCGCTGTCGGTGCCGCTGCTGGTGGAGACCCTGGCGATCATCGATGCCGACCTGCGCCGCTGCTTCGGCATCGCGCGGCCGCGCATCCTGGTCACGGGCCTGAATCCGCACGCCGGCGAAAGCGGCCACATGGGCCGCGAAGAGATCGACATCATCGCGCCCGCGCTGGCGCAGGCCAAGGATGCCGGCATCGACGCGCGCGGGCCGTTCCCGGCCGACACGCTGTTCCAGCCGCGCCACCTGCGCGATGCCGACTGCGTGCTGGCGATGTACCATGACCAGGGGCTGGCGCCGCTCAAGTACGGCACCTTCGGCCACGGCGTGAACATCACGCTGGGGCTGCCCTTCATCCGCACGTCGGTGGACCACGGCACCGCGCTCGATCTCGCCGGCACCGGCCAGGCCGAGCACGGCAGCATGATCGAGGCCATCCGCACGGCGGTTATCATGTCTGGCCACGCCAACGGCCGACGGCCAGGCGGCGCTGCCCCGGGCCATACCCCTTCCGGCACGCAGCCGCCATGCTGACGCCGGACTAATACATCATGCGTTCTAACGTGCACCAGGGCCATGTGGCCCGCAAACGATTCGGGCAGAACTTCCTGGTCGACGACACCATCATCCACGGCATCGTCAATGCCATCAGCCCGCAGGCCGGCGACGTGCTGGTCGAGATCGGGCCGGGGCTGGGCGCGCTGACCGACCCGCTGCTCGAGCGGATCCCGCAGATGCAGGTGGTCGAACTGGACCGCGACCTGGTCGAACGGCTGCGCCGCCGCTATGGCGACCGCCTGCAGGTCCACGCCGGCGACGCGCTCGACTTCGACTTCGACAAGCTGGCCGTGCCGGGCCGCCCGCTGCGCATCGTCGGCAACCTGCCGTACAACATTTCGAGCCCGCTGCTGTTCCACCTGATGGAGTTCGCCGACCACGTGCACGACCAGCACTTCATGCTGCAAAAGGAGGTGGTCGAGCGCATGGTGGCCGAGCCCGGCAGCAAGGCCTTCGGCCGGCTGTCGATCATGCTGCAGGTGCGCTACTACATGGAGCACGTGCTGGACGTGCCGCCGGGCGCCTTCAATCCGCCGCCCAAGGTCGACTCCGCCGTGGTCCGCATGATCCCGTGGCCGCGCCACGGCGACGGCCGGCTGCGTTCGCCGCATGCCGATTGCGACATCACCGTGCTCGGCGACGTGGTCACGGCGGCGTTCTCGCAGCGGCGCAAGGTGCTGCGCAACACGCTGTCGTTCCTGCGCGACCAGGTCGATTTCGATGCCATGGGCTTCGACCTGGGCCGGCGCGCCGAGGAAGTGCCGGTCGGCGAGTATGTCGAGCTGGCCCGGCGCCTGGGCGACAAGCCCTCGGGCCAGGCCGCCTGAGCGCGGCAGCCGAATTCCCGCATCCCAAAGCATCCCGATTCTCCCGCGACTATTTCCGTGCAAGACCGTCCCATGACAGCCCAAACCAGCCAAACCAACCGGCGTCCCGTGATCCTGACCGGCGACCGTCCCACCGGCCCGCTGCACCTCGGCCACTTCGTCGGCTCGCTCAAGAGCCGCGTCGCGCTGCAGGATTCGCACGAGCAATACCTGCTGCTGGCCGACACCCAGGCCATGACCGACAACGCGCACGATCCCGACAAGGTGCGCCGCAACGTGCTGGAGGTGGCGCTGGACTACCTGGCGGTCGGCATCGACCCGGCCAAGACCACCATCACGGTGCAGTCGCACCTGCCCGCGCTGGCCGAGCTGACGTTGATGTACCTGAACTTCGTCACGGTGGCGCGGCTGGAGCGCAACCCGACCATCAAGGAAGAGATCCAGGCACGCGGCTTTGGCCGCGACATCCCGGCCGGCTTCCTGTGCTATCCGGCCTCGCAGGCCGCCGACATCACCGGCTTCAAGGCCGAGGTGGTGCCGGTGGGCGAGGACCAGGCCCCGCTGATCGAGCAGACCAACGAGATCGTGCGCCGCATCAACCACCAGGTCGGCCGCGACGTGCTGCCCGAGTGCAAGGCGATGATTCCGCAGTTCGGCCGCCTGCCCGGCGTCGACGGCAAGGCCAAGATGAGCAAGTCGATGGGCAACGCGATCGCGCTGGGGGCAGCGCCCGAGCAGATCAAGGCCGCGGTGCACAGCATGTACACCGATCCCAACCACCTGCGCGTGGCGGACCCCGGCCAGGTCGAGGGCAACGTGGTGTTCACCTACCTGGATGCGTTCGACCCGAACACCGAGGAAGTCCAGGCGCTGAAGGAACACTACCAGCGCGGCGGTCTCGGCGACATGGTGCTCAAGCGCCGCATCGAGGGCGTGCTGCAGGACATGCTGACCCCGATCCGCGAGCGCCGCGAAGCGCTGGCCAAGGATCCGGACTATGTCTTCGACATCCTGCGCCAGGGCACCGCGAAGGCGCGCGCGCTGACCCAGCAGACGCTGGAAGAAGTGCGCGACGCGCTCGGCATGTTCTCGTTCGAGTCGCGCCGCTGATCACGCTGGCGGGCTGAGGGTTTGCCCCTCACGCCCGCCGGTTCACCAGCACGATCCCCGCCAGCACCAGCACCGCCGCCACCGCAAAGCGCGGGCCCACGGCGTCGTGCATCAGCACCACGCCGAAGGCGACCCCGAACAGCGGCGTCAGGAAGGAAAACACCGACAGCCGCGACGCCAGGTAGCGCTGCAGCAGCCAGAACCAGGCCAGATAGCTGGCAAAGGCGATCAGCACCGACTGGTAGAACAGGCTGGCCAGCACCACGCCGTCGATCTGCACGGTGGCGGTCTGGCCGCCGGCCACCGCCATGCCCAGCAGCATCACCGCGGACACCGCCAGCTGGTACAGCAGCGTCTTGCTGGCCGGCGCACCGGCCAGCGGGCTGGCGCGCACCACCACGGTGGTGGCCGCCCACAGCGCGCCGGCGAGGATGCCGAGCGCATCGCCCAGCAGCGTGCTGCCCTGCGCCGACGGCGCGGCGATGCCATCGGCAAAGGCCAGCGCCATGCCCGCGAACGCCAGGGCCACGCCCAGCCATTGGCCGGGACGCAGCCGTTCTCCCGGCACCACCGCATGCAGTCCCAGCGCGGTGAAGATCGGCGCGGTGTACAGGAACACCGCCATGCGCGACGCCGTGGTGTGCCCCAGGCCGACGAAGATGCAGAAGAACTCCGCGCCGAACAGCAGCCCGGCCAGCAGGCCGGCGTTGAGGGTGCCGTCGTGCCGCCACAGCGGGGTGCCGCGCCACGCCGCGAAGCCGAACACCAGCAGCGCCGCCACCGCCGAGCGCACGCCCGCCTGCAGCACCGCGCCCATCAGCGGCGCGGTCACCTTGATCACCACCTGCTGCAGTCCCCAGGCGGCGCACAGCACCACCATCAGGCCAATGGCGGTGCCGTCGAGCGGCTGGCGCGCGACGCCTTGCGTGCTCACGGCGCAGGCCTTCAGGGACGGCTGGCGTCGCGGGTGGAATGGCGCTCGATCAGCTCGATCTTGTAGCCATCCGGGTCTTCGACGAAGGCAATCACGGTGGTGCCGCCCTTGACCGGACCGGCTTCGCGCGTGACCTTGCCGCCCGCGGCGCGGATGCGGTCGCAGGCGGCCGCGGCATCGTCGGTCTCCAGCGCGATGTGGCCGTAGGCCGTGCCGAGGTCGTAGCTGTCGACGCCGTAGTTGTAGGTCAGCTCCAGCACCGCGGTTTCGCTCTCGAGGCCGTAGCCGACAAAGGCCAGGCGGTACTTGTACTCGGGGTTGTCGCTCTCGCGCAGCAGCTGCATGCCGAGCACGCGGGTGTAGAAATCGATGGAGCGCTGCATGTCGCCGACGCGCAGCATGGTGTGGAGGAGTCGCATGGGAGGGCCTTCAACTGTTATCGGTATAGGAAGGCGCCATTTTAGTGCCTTTGGCCGAAACCCACCGCGACCGGTCCCAGTACCGGTAGCGGCCCTCAGAACGTCGGCAGCAGCTCGGGCGGGTGCGCGCGCAATTGCGCGCGGGCGTCGCGGAACTCGGGAAAGATCGACTCCACGGTCTCCCAGAAGCGCGGGCCGTGGTTCATTTCCTTCAGGTGCGCCAGTTCATGCGCGGCGACATAGTCGATCATCGACAGCGGGAAATGCATCAGGCGCCAGTTCAGCCGGATCTTGCCGTCGGCAGTGCAGCTGCCCCAGCGCGTGGCGGCCGAGGTGAGGGCGAAGCCGGTATGGCGCACGCCCAGCCTGGCGGCATAGATCTCCAGCCGCTCGGCCAGCAGGCGGCGCGCCTGCTGCTGCAGCCAGCCCTGCACGCGGTCCTTGATCTGCTGCTCGTCGGCGTGGGCCGGCAGTGCCAGGTGCAGCACGCGGCGGTCGGCATCGAACAGCAGCGCGCCGATCGGCGACTCCAGCGCCAGCGTCAGCGGCTGGCCGAGAAAGGGCAGGGCGGCGCCGTCGCGCCATTGGACCGTGGGCAGGATGCGGCGCGCTTCGCGGTGGCGCCACTCGCCCAGCTTGTTGAAGATCCAGCGCTGTTTTTCCAGGATGGCCGCCTCGATATCGGCCAGCGTGACCCAGCGCGGCGCGGTGATCGACAGGCCGCGGTCGTCGATGGTGAAGCCGATGGTGCGGCGCGCGGAACGCTTGAGGGTGTAGTGCAGCGGCCGCTCGCCGATCCGCAGCAGGCGCGCATTGGGCTGCGGCACCGGCCAGGCCGGCGCTTGCTGCGGCAGCTGCGGATGCTCCGTCTGCGGGACCAGCGGCGCCGCCGGCTGCGGCGCGTGGACGGCCTCCGCCAGCGGCAGCTCCAGCTGCGCGCCGTCGGCGTCGGAGGCGGGTCGCAGCAGCTTCATGCAGCCGACTCGCTGCGCTGCGCAACTTGGTAGCTTTCCGGATCGATGCGGCGCATGTCGCGTTCGATCCAGTCGGCCACTTCCTGATTGAGCTGGTCGGCGGTCTTGTTGGCCGATGCGATCGGCGGGCCGACCGAGATCGTCACCATGCCCGGGTACTTGAGGAACTTGTTGCGCGGCCACACCCGCCCCGAGTTGACCGCCATCGGCAGCACCCAGGCACCGGTTTCCACCGCCAGGCGCGCGCCGCCGCTCTTGTAGCGCGTCTTTACCAGGCCCGAAGGGGTGCGCGTGCCTTCCGGGAACATGATGATCCAGGCGCCTTCGGCAAGACGCTCGCGGCCCTGGCGCACGGCCGAGGCGAACGCGCGCGTGCCTTCCTTGCGGTTGATATGGACCATCTTCAGCATGCCCAGCGCCCAGCCGAAGAACGGCACCAGCAGCAGTTCGCGCTTGAACACGAAGCACAGCGGCCTGGGCATCAGCGCGACGTAGGCCACGGTTTCCCAGGCCGACTGGTGCTTGGACAGCAGCACCACCGGCTTGTCCAGCATGGCGTCCATGTGCTCATGGCCCTGGATACGGTAGTGGATGCCGCAAATGACGCGCGCGGCGCCGATGACCAGCCGGGGCCAGCCGCGCACGAAGCGGAAGCGCTGGTCGGCATTCATGAACGGGAACACCAGGAAGCAGGCACAGGCGTAGGGCGGCGTCAGCACCAGCAGGTACAGCGCGAACAACAGGGAACGAAGGAACGTCATGCGGGGGGCGCAAAGAGAAAATGGGTGCGGACGGTCGGCCGCAGGCTCGGTCAGCCGGCTGTGGCATGCCCGCTCTGGCCGCTCTGGGCCGGCTGGCGCTGGCCGCCGTCGTTGCCGGTCAGCCAGCGGGCAAAGTCGCGCAGGTCGTCGTGCACCTGCGTGCCGGGCGGCAGCCCGCCCTTGTCGAGCGTCTTCAGGCCCTTGCCGCTGCGCACCAGGTGCGGGGCGCAGCCGACCGCCACGCCGGCTTCCAGGTCGCGCAGCGAATCGCCGACGATCGGCACACCGCGCAGCTCGATGCCGAAGCGCTCGCTGATCTGTTCCAGCATGCCCGAGCGCGGCTTGCGGCATTCGCAGCCGTCCGCGGCGGTATGCGGGCAGAAGAACACCGCCTCGACGCGTCCGCCCAGCCGTGCCAGCGCCGTGTGCATCTTCTCGTGCATGGCGTTGAGCGCGCTCATCTCGAACAGCCCGCGGCCGATGCCGGACTGGTTGCTGGCGATGACCACGCGGTAGCCCGCCTGGTTGAGCGCGGCGATGGCTTCCAGGCTGCCGTCGATCGGCACCCATTCATCGGGGGTCTTGATGAACTGGTCGCTGTCGAGGTTGACCACCCCGTCGCGGTCCAGGATGACAAACTTGGGCGGCGTCTGCGGCATGTGCGGCTCCGGCGGTTGCTTGGGCGTGGCTGCGGGCGCCGCTCAGGCGGCCAGCTTGGAGATGTCGGCGACGCGGTTGGCCAGCGCATGCAGCGAGGCCAGCAGCGCCAGCCGGTTGGCGCGCAGCTGCGCATCCTCGGCCATCACCATCACGTCGTTGAAGAACTGGTCGACGGCGTCGCGCAGCTGGGCCAGGTCGCGCAGCGCGGCGGTGAAGTCGCCGCTGGCGAAGGCGGCCTCGACGGCCGGGCGCACGCGCTCGATGGCGGCGTGCAGCGCGCCTTCGGCGCCTTCCTGGAACAGCGCCGGGTTCACCGCGCCGACCGGCTCGGTGTTCTTGCGCAGGATGTTGGTGATGCGCTTGTTGGCGGCGGCCAGGGCCTCGGCCTCGGGCAGCGCGGCGAAGGTACGCACCGCTTCCATGCGGCCCAGGATGTCATGCAGCTGATCCGGGCGCAGGCTGACCACGGCCTCGACTTCATTGGTGGTGTAGCCCTTGTCCTTCAGGTAGCCGCGCACGCGGTCGTACAGGAAGTCGAGGATGGCCTCGGGCGCCGGCTTGACCGCGGCGATGCCGGCAAAGGCCTGCTGCGTCAGCGCCAGCAGCGACGACAGCGACAGCGCCAGCGGCTTTTCGATCAGCATGCGCAGCACGCCCAGCGCGTGGCGGCGCAGCGCGAACGGATCCTTCTCGCCGGTCGGCTGCAGGCCGATGCCCCAGATCCCGACCAGGGTCTCGAGCTTGTCGGCCAGCGCCACCGCGGTGCTGACCGCGTTTGCCGGCAGCGCATCGCCGGCGAAGCGCGGGCGGTAGTGCTCGGAGCAGGCCAGCGCCACGTCCTCGGCTTCGTCGTCGTGGCGGGCGTAGTAGGTGCCCATGGTGCCTTGCAGCTCCGGGAACTCGCCCACCATGTCGGTCAGCAGGTCGGCCTTGGCCAGTTCGGCGCCGCGCATTGCCGCGGCCTTGTCGGTGGCCACGCCGGCGGCGTTGAGCGCATCGGCGATATGGCCGGCGATCTGCTGCAGGCGCTGCACGCGGTCCAGCTGCGTGCCGATCTTGTTGTGGTAGACCACGCTGGCCAGTTGCGGCACGCGCGAGGCCAGGGTCTTCTTGCGGTCCTGGTCGAAGAAGAACTTGGCGTCGGCCAGGCGCGGGCGCACCACGCGCTCGTTGCCCGTGATGATCGACTGCGGCGTCTCGGTGGCCAGGTTCGACACGATCAGGAAGCGGTTGCGCAGGTGGCCATCGGCATCGGTCAGCGCAAAGTACTTCTGGTTGGTCTGCATGGTCAGGATCAGGCATTCCTGCGGCACCGCCAGGAAGGCTTGCTCGAAATGGCAGGCGTACACCACCGGCCATTCCACCAGCGAGTTGACTTCATCGAGCAGCGCCTCGGGCATGATGACCTGGTCGGCGCCGGCTTCCTGCAGCAGCGCGCTGCGCATGCGCTCGCGGCGCTCGGCATAGCTGGCCACCACGCGGCCGGCGGACTCGAGTTGCTGCGCATACTCGTTGGCATGGCGGATCTCGATCGCGCCATGCGACAGGAAGCGGTGGCCCTGGGTCAGGTTGCTGGCCTGCAGTCCCAGCAGCGTCACCGGCAGGATCTCGGCGCCGAACAGCGCGATCAGGCTGTGCGCCGGGCGCACGAAATGCACCGTGCTGCCGTCCGGGCGCTGGTAGCTCATGACCTTGGGGATCGGCAGCTTCGCCACGGTGTCTTCCAGCGTGGCCTGCAGCCCGGCGGCCAGCTCGGCGCCGCGCGCGGTATAGCGGTAGAAGAAGGCCTCGGCCTTGCCATCGGAGGCGCGCTCCAGCGACTGCCAGTCGATCTCGGCAACGCCGACCGACTTGGCCAGCGCGGCCAGCTTCTTGGCCAGCGGGGCGGTCGGCTCGCCGTTGGCACCAAGCGCCACCGACAGCGGCAGGACCTTCTCGCGCTGTTCGCGGTCCGGCGCGTTGCGGCGCACGCCGCTGACCAGCGCCGCCAGGCGGCGCGGGGTGGCGAACGGCGTCACGGTGGCGCCCGGCTCAAGCAGGTCGCGCTCGCCCAGGCCGGCGAACAGGCCCTGCGCGAAGGCGTCGCCCAGGCGCGCCAGCGCCTTGGGGGGCAGCTCTTCGGTGAACAGTTCGATCAGCAGCGAGTCGGTCATGGGTTGCGACATGAATCGTATCCAACAGGTTGTAGCGCGCGCAGCCTGGCTCAGCAGCGCGGCGAAAGATTAGGTTCGACTCCGGACAGCAGCCACAGGCCGTTCTGTTGCCGGAATTGCAGCGTGGTGTAGGCGCATTGCGCGGCCGCCGCGGCGCTGGCGGCGCCATTGCTGCCGCCGCGGCTGCCCGCCGCCGGGAAGCGCGCGTCGATGCGGCGCAGGCGCTTGTCGTAGCGGATCTCGTCGATGCGCCCGCCCACCCAGAAATCGATCTTCGGCGGCAACTGCCCGGCCGAGTAGTAGGTCTTGACCTTGCGCCGGGTGCGGCCGTTGTGGGTTTCCGTCTCGACCCAGGTCAGCGGGTAGCGGATCGCGCTTTCATAGGCGCGCAGCGGCACCCGGTGCCAGCCCAGGTCGCGCTGGCCGGACAGGTCGCACGAGAACGAGCGCACCAGCTGCGTCCACTGGTCGAGCGCGTTCAGCGATGGCCGCCACTGGCGCGCCATCGCCAGCTGCAGCGCCTGCGGGTCTGCTTCGCACACATTGCTCAGTTCGGCCGGCAGCATCAGCACCTGTGCGCTGGGAGCGGCCTGCGCGCGCGCGCCGGCGGCATTGCCTGCCGCGGCCAGCGTGGCGAGCGCCAGGGCGCAGCCCAGCGCGCCGCGCGCCAGCAGCCTCATGCCCGCGCTCCGTCGCGCTGGCCGCACATCGGGAAGCCGAGCGCTTCGCGCGAGTCGTAGTAGGCCTGCGCCACCTGGCGCGACAGGTTGCGGATGCGGCCGATATACGCCGCGCGTTCGGTGACCGAGATCGCGCCGCGCGCGTCGAGCAGGTTGAAGGTGTGCGCGGCCTTGAGCACCTGTTCGTAGGCGGGCAGCGCCAGGCGCGTGCCGGTTTCCTGAGCGGCGTCGGCGCCGTCGCCATTGCCCATCAGCCGCTTGGCCTCGCCCTCGTGCTCGGCGAAATGGCGGAACAGGATTTCGGTGTTGCTGTGCTCGAAGTTGTAGGTGGATTGCTCCACCTCGTTCTGGTGGTACACGTCGCCATAGGTCAGGCGGCGCGTCTCGCCGTTCTCGACCCACTCGGTCCAGACCAGGTCGTAGACGTTCTCGACCTTCTGCAGGTACATCGCCAGCCGTTCGATGCCGTAGGTGATTTCGCCGGTGATGGGCTTGCAGTCGATGCCGCCCACCTGCTGGAAGTAGGTGAACTGGGTCACCTCCATGCCGTTGAGCCAGACTTCCCAGCCCAGGCCCCAGGCGCCCAGCGTGGGGTTTTCCCAGTCGTCCTCGACGAAGCGGATGTCGTTCTGCTTCAGGTCCAGGCCGAGCGCCTCGAGCGAGCCCAGGTACAGCTCCAGGATGTTCTCCGGCGCGGGCTTGAGCACCACCTGGTATTGGTAGTAGTGCTGCAGCCGGTTCGGGTTCTCGCCGTAGCGGCCGTCCTTGGGGCGCCGCGACGGCTGCACGTAGGCGGCCCGCCACGGCTCGGGGCCGATCGCGCGCAGGAAGGTGTGTACGTGGGAAGTGCCGGCGCCGACCTCCAGATCGATGGGTTGCAACAGCGCGCAGCCCTGCCGGTCCCAGTAGGCCTGCAGGGTCAGAATCATTTGTTGGAAGGTCAGCATAGGAAGACTAGGTAGAGGCAAGCGGAGGCAAGCCGAGGCCGCGCAGCGCGTGCCGGAGCCGCCGCATACGGATTTTGCCAAACCCTGAATTCTATCGGCTTTTTGGCGCGGCGCCCCGTTTGGCAGGGCTGCATAGGGCACGCACCGATGGCCGGGGCGGTGCGCGGCGGTGCGCCAATGTCGGCCGCGCACAACGCATCGGGAAAATACTGACGCGGATTTCAAGTCGCGCCGCTGCTTGCCGATAACGTTTTTGTATACAGTAAGAGTAAGCAACCCGTTTCAGAGCGTTGCGATTGACGGTCCGTGCCGCTATGCAGGCACGGCGGCTGCGCGGTCTTCCGGCGGCAGCCGTATGTCAGGAATTGATTATTGATGGGGACATTCGGATCATGGCACTTCTTTCTCGCAAACCTTATCTGGTCGCAATCGCGGTCATGATCGCCGCGGCCACCGTGTCCGTGGTGACCGGGCTGCTGAACTGAACCTGCCGGCGCGAACCTGACGCGCCACCGGCACCGGGCCCGCTGCGG
This sequence comes from Cupriavidus sp. WGlv3, assembly GCF_023952475.1. GTDB lineage: Bacteria > Pseudomonadota > Gammaproteobacteria > Burkholderiales > Burkholderiaceae > Cupriavidus > Cupriavidus phytorum. Next base: position 45,826 of record NZ_JALHRX010000013.1, on the reverse strand, counting down.
TGATCCGCCGCGCCCGGCGCCCGGCCTTGCGCCTTCAGCCGGTCGCGCGCGCCCGGCGCGCGCGCCAGGCCGCCATGCCTAGCACCAGCGCAATCAGCGCCAGCACCGGCGCGTTACCCCAGCGGATATAGGGCGTCAGCCCTTGCATGCCCTGCACCTCGGCCGTCAGCGTGCCGACGGTGAAGGTCTGCAGGCGTTGCTGCACCGAGCCGTCCGGGCCCACCACCGCGGTCATGCCGGTATTGGTCGAGCGCAGCATCGGGCGGCGCGTTTCCAGCGCCCGCATGCGCGAGATCTGCAGGTGCTGGTCCAGCGCGATGGTGTCGCCGAACCACGCCAGATTGGTCAGGTTGGCCAGCAGGTTGGCCGGCGCCGGCTGCTGGCGCAGCGTCTGCGCGATCTCCTCGCCAAACAAATCCTCGTAGCAGATGTTCGGCGCCACGCGCACGCCCCGAACCGGCAGCGAGGCCTGGTCCAGGCCACCCCGGCGGAAGTCGCCCAGCGGCATCTTCATCATGTCGACGAACCAGCGGAAGCCGAGCGGGATGAATTCGCCGAACGGGACCAGGTGATGCTTGTTGTAGCGGTACAGCCGCTCTGTCTCCGGGCCCAGGCCGAACACGCTGTTGGTGAAGTCGACCGGGGAATCGGCACCGGCGGCGCCGAACAGCACCGTGGTGCCGCTCTCCAGCGCGAAGTCGCGCACGGCGACGGCGACGTCGACGGGCAGCTCCTGCAGGATCACCGGGAACGCGGTTTCGGGCGTCACCACCAGGTCGGCCGGCGTCGCGGTGATCATGTCGCGGTACAGTTCGATCGAGCGCTGGATGCCGGCGGGCTCGAACTTGATGTCCTGGGCCACGTTGCCTTGCAGCAGCCGCACCGTCAGCGGCTTGCCGGCGGGCGTGGTCCACGCCAGCGGCGCCAGCGCCGCGCCGGCGGCGGGCACCAGCAGCGCCAGCGCCAGCGCACCCAGCGCGCGCCGCCGTTCGCCACGGCCGAGCCCGCGCACGGCGGCCGCCAGCAGCGCCGCCACGGCGGCGGCCAAAGCGCCGATGCCGTACACGCCGAGCACCGGCGCGAAACCCGCCAGCGGGCCGTCGGCGTGCGCATAACCGCCCGACAGCCACGGGAAGCCGGTGAACACCACCCCGCGCAGCCATTCAGTCAGGCCCCACGCGGCGCCGAACGCCAGCGGAGCGATCAGCGTGCCTGCGGGCAGGCGTGCCGTGAGCCGGTGCCAGAGCGCGCCGGCCAGCGCGGGGTAGAGCGACAGGAAGCCCGAAAACAGCACCACCGCCAGCGCGGCCATCCACGACGGCATCTCGCCGTACACGTGCATGCTGATATAGAGCCACCAGATGCCGGACAGGAACCAGCCAAGCCCGAAGGCATAGCCGATGGCGCCGGCCGTGCGTGCGCGCGGCGCGTCGGCGATCAGCGCGGCCAGGCCGGCCAGCGACAGGATCTGCAGCCACCACCAGTCATGCGGGGCGAAGGCCTGGGTATGGGCGATGCCGAGCACGCCGGCCAGCAGCAGCCGCGCCAGCGTCGCGGCGCGCGAAGGCGCGCGCGTGCCGGGCACGCCGGTGGCGCCGGCGTCGGCAGCGGCGCCGTTGGGGAGCGGGGCGGGCAGCTTCATGCGCTGGCCGCGCTGGCGCTGTCGGCGTTGGCTTCGCGGTGCACCTGCAGCAGGTGCACCTGGCGCGCGTCGGCGCGCAGCACCTCGAAGCGGATCGGCGGCAGCGTGATGATCTCGCCGCGATGGGGCACGTGGCCCACGTGGTTGGACAGCAGCCCGCCGACGGTGTCGACATCGTGGTCGGAGAAACCCGTGCCGAAGGCTTCGTTGAACTGCGCGATCTCGGTCAGGCCGTGCACGCGCCAGCTGCCGTCGGGCATCGGCAGGATATTGTCCTGGTCTTCATCCAGGTCGAATTCGTCCTCGATATCGCCGACGATCTGTTCCAGCACGTCCTCGATCGTCACCAGTCCGGCCACGCCGCCGTATTCGTCGACGACCATGGCGATATGGTTGCGGTTGATGCGGAACTCGCGCAGCAGGATGTTCAGGCGCTTGGATTCGGGGATGAACACCGCCGGGCGCAGGGTCTCGCGCAGGTCGAAGGCGGGATCGGTGTAGTAGCGCAGCAGGTCCTTGGCCAGCAGGATGCCGATGATGTTGTCGCGGCTGCCTTCGTAGACCGGGAAGCGCGAGTGCGCGGTCTGCTGCATGAAGGGGATGAAGGTCTCCGGCGCGTCGGCGATATTGACCAGATCCATTTGCGCGCGCGGCACCATGATGTCGGCGGCGGTCAGTTCGGAAACCTGGAACACGCCCTCGATCATCGACAGGGAATCGGCATCGATCAGGCTGCGCTCATGCGCTTCCTGGAGCACTTCAAGCAATTCCGCGCGGGTGTCCGGCTCGGGGGAGATCAGGTCTGACAGGCGTTCGAGCAGCGATCTGGGCCGATCGGCCTGCTTCAGGTAAGCGGGCTTCGAACTGGGATAGGGGTCGTTCATTTCGCGGCGAGCGCGTGGTGGAGATCGTCTGAAGGATACACTAAAAGCCTGTCGGTCCCGTGACGGCGGGGTGCGGCCGGGGTTGATATGTGCCGCAGGCGACGCTTGCCGGCGCCGCCTGCGGCAGCCGCATCACGCGGCCCGCGCTGCTTTTTCTGCCATGTAAGGATCGGCATAGCCGAGCGCCTGCAGCGTCTCGGTCTCGATCGCTTCCATTTCCTCGGCCTCGGCGTCGTCTTCGTGCTCGTAGCCTTGCGCGTGCAGCACGCCATGCACGACCAGATGGGCGTAGTGGGCCTCGAGCGGCTTGCGCTGCTCGCGCGCCTCGGCTTCCACCACCGGACAGCACAGCACGATGTCGCCGGTGACCGGATCTTCCTCGCGCTCGGCATAGGCGAAGGTCAGCACATTGGTGGCGTAGTCCTTGCCGCGATAGGTGCGGTTCAGCGTGCGGCCTTCTTCCTCGCCGACGAAGCGGATGGTCAGCGCGGCATCGGCGTACAGCGCCGACTTGACCCAGGTCTCCAGCTTGCGCCGCGCCGGCAGGCCGTTGCCCTTGCCGATGCCGTCGCCGTGCTGGACTTCCAGCTCCAGCGCCGCCGGCGTGGCCGGGGTGCCGGTGGTGGTGGCCAGTGGCGCGGAGGTCACCGCCACCGACAGCGCGTCATGGTTGTCCGGGCGCACCAGCAGGCCGGCCTGCTGGTGGGTATCGGTGTGCTCGGCCAGCAGCGCGACCACGCCGTCGGCCGCCTGCGACAGGTCCAGCGTCAGGCTGCGGCCGTCGGGCAACTGCACGCGCAGCGCGTGCGCGGCGCTCTTGCGGGCGCGGCCTTCGCCGTCGAACAGGGTCAGGCTGACGCCGGAAGACTGGGATTTCTGCGATTTCAATTAAGCGTCCTTGTGCTGGGCGTGATATTCGTCATAGGCATCGACGATGCGCGCCACCAGCGGATGGCGCACCACGTCGATGCTGGTAAAGCGGGTGCAGGCGATGCCGCGCACGTCGCGCAGCACATGCTGCGCTTCCACCAGGCCGCTCTTCTGGCCCTTGGGCAGGTCGATCTGGGTGGTGTCGCCGGTGATCACGGCCTTGGAGCCGAAGCCGATGCGCGTGAGGAACATCTTCATCTGCTCGGGCGTGGTGTTCTGCGCCTCGTCCAGGATGATGAAGGCATGGTTCAGCGTGCGCCCGCGCATGTACGCCAGCGGCGCGATCTCGATCATCTGCCGCTCGAACATCTTCTGCGTGCGGTCGAAGCCGAGCAGGTCGTACAGGGCGTCGTACAGCGGGCGCAGGTAGGGGTCGACCTTCTGCGCCAGGTCGCCGGGCAGAAAGCCGAGCCGCTCGCCGGCTTCCACCGCCGGGCGCGTCAGCACGATGCGCTTGACCGCGTCGCGCTCGAGCGCGTCGACCGCGCACGCCACCGCCAGGTAGGTCTTGCCGGTGCCGGCCGGGCCGATGCCCATGGTCAGGTCGTGCGACAGGATATTGCGCAGGTAGTCGCGCTGCGCCACGGTGCGGCCCTGCAGGCCGGTGCGGCGCGTATGCAGCACCGGCGATTCGTCGCCTTCCTCGCGCTCGGCTTCGTCGTCATTGCCGTTGCCGGGCAGGTAGCTGCCATGCGCGCTGAGCTGGCGCGTCTCGACCAGGCCCAGCTGCACGTCGTCGATCGACAGCGGCGTGCGCGCCTGGTTGTAGAAACGCTCCAGCGCCAGCGCGGTGTCCTGTGCGTGGTTGCCACGGATGGTCATGCGGTGGCCGCGGCGCTGGATGGTCACGTCCAGCGCCTGCTCGATCTGGCGCAGGTTCTCGTCGAGCGGGCCGCACAGGTTCTGCAGCCGGGTGTTGTCGTCCCGCGGGGCGACAAATTCTGCGGAAGGGATTTTCATCGGTGGGCGATGGCCTCGCTGGAAGCTGCTGGGTGGATGGGTCGGAGCGCTACTGGCGCACCACGATCTCGCCGCGCAGCGAGTGCGGGAACGCCTGCGTGATGCTGACATCGACCAGCTGGCCGACGAGCCGGTCGCGGCCCGCCTGCGGCACTCCGGGCAGGGCGAAGTTGACCACGCGGTTGTTTTCGGTACGGCCATGCAGCTCGGTCGGGTCCTTGCGCGCCGGGCCCTCGACCAGGATGCGCTGCACCGTGCCGACCATGTTGAGGCTGATGCGCTGCACGTTTTCCTCGATCGTGGCCTGCAGCCGCTGCAGGCGCTGGAGCTTGACCTCGCGCGGGGTGTCGTCGTGCAGGTTGGCCGCGGGCGTGCCGGGACGCGGGCTGAAGATGAACGAGAACGAGGTGTCGTAGCCGATCTCCTCGATCATCGCCATCAGCTTGTCGAAATCGGCATCGGTCTCGCCGGGGAAGCCAACGATAAAGTCCGACGACATCGACATGTCCGGGCGCAGCGCGCGCAGCCTGCGGATGATGCTCTTGTATTCCAGCACGCTGTAGCCGCGCTTCATCGCCATCAGGATGCGGTCGGACGCATGCTGCACCGGCAGGTGCAAATGATTTACCAACTTTCCGCAGCGGCCGTACAGCTCGACCAGGCGCGAGGTGAATTCCTTGGGATGGCTGGTGGTGTAGCGGATGCGCTCGATGCCCGGGATCTCGGCCACGTACTCGATCAGCAGCGCGAAGTCGGCGATCTCGCTGGTGTCGCCCATCTTGCCGCGGTAGGCGTTGACGTTCTGGCCCAGCAGCGTGACCTCGCGCACGCCCTGGTCGGCCAGGCCCGCGACTTCGGCCAGCACGTCCTCGAACGGGCGCGACACTTCCTCGCCGCGCGTGTACGGCACCACGCAATAGCTGCAGTACTTGGAGCAGCCCTCCATGATCGACACGAACGCGCTCGGCCCCTCGACGCGCGCGGGCGGCAGGTGGTCGAACTTCTCGATCTCGGGGAAGGAGATGTCGACCTGCGACTGGCCGGTGCGCTGGCGGCGCGCGATCAGGTCAGGCAGGCGGTGCAGCGTCTGCGGGCCGAACACCACGTCGACATAGGGCGCGCGCGAGACGATGCTGGCGCCTTCCTGGCTGGCCACGCAGCCGCCCACGCCGATCACCAGGTCGGGCTTGGCGGCCTTGAGCGCCTTCATCCGGCCCAGTTCCGAAAACACCTTTTCCTGCGCCTTCTCGCGCACCGAGCAGGTGTTGAACAGGATCACGTCGGCGTCTTCGACGTTGTCGGTGGCTTCCAGCCCCTGGCTGGCGTTGAGGACGTCGACCATCTTGTCCGAGTCGTACTCGTTCATCTGGCAGCCGTACGTCTTGACGAAAACTTTCTTCATATGCCGATCTCAGTGGTTGACCTGGGGGCATCAGGGTGTTGCAACAACACGGCCGGCGCGCGGGGAGCGCCGGTCGCACTTCGGGGGTTGGTTATTTTTTCAGCGCCTGCTGTTCGGCCTCGCTCAGCACCCACGCGGTCAGCAGCTGGCCGTACAGGTCCAGCTTGTACCGCACCGGCAGCTTCTGGCCCGCCACCGCGGCGCTGGCCAGCAACTGGTTGTCGGTGCCGAACAGGCGCAGGCCCGGCGCCACGCCCACGCGCTTGCCGTCGAGCGTGGCGGTCTGCGGCGCGCCCGCCGACGGCGCCTCGATGATCAGCCTGGCCGCCACGGCATCGCCCGGAAGCGCGCGCACCGGCTGGGCCGCGGCGACCGCCGCGCCCAGCAGCAGCGCCGCGCCGCACGCCAGTCCGGCCCAACGCTTGCCCAGGCGGCTGGATGTCACGGACTCCGGCGCCTCGCGGCGCGTATCACGACCTGCTGGCATGGGGAACTCCGGCAAATAGGGCGGTGCGGTGGGTGGAGGGCCCGCGGGCCGTGGCCGAAAGGCGGGCAACCGCGCATTTTACCTCGCCGGCGCCGGCTTGGTGTGGCAGGCAGTGTGGCAGGCAAGCGGCGTCAGAACAGGCAGGATGCCTCTTGCAGCACGCGCTGCTTGGAAACCGTGCCCATCAGTTCGCGCCCGGCCGGGTCACGCACCAGCGGGATGCGGTTGATGCCGTGTTCGGCAAATACCGCAAGGGCGTCGCGCAGCCTCGAGTCCGGCGTCAGCGCCGGGAAGTCGCGTTGCGCTAGCGCCAGCACATCGTCGGGCGCGCCTTCGCGCTGCGCGCGCTGCAAGGCATGGATCGACAGCGCGCCCAGCAGGCGGCCGTCGGCCTGCACCAGGTAGAGGTAGCGCGTGCCGGTCTCGGCGAACTTGTCGGCGGCGGCGGCCAGCGTGGCACCGGGGTCGAGCACGGTATCGGTCGGGTCGCACAGGCCGGCCAGCGTCAGCGTGCGGGCATGCTCGGCGGCCGCCGACGCCTGCGCGCGCTCGGCGATCACGCTGTACAGCGACAGCGTCTGGCAGCGCGACGCGGTGTAGTACGCCGCCACCGCGCCGATCATCGACGGCAGCAGCAGCGCGGGTGCCAGGGTCATCTCGAACACCATCAGCACCGACATCAGCGGCGCCTGGCTGGTGGCCGCCAGGAACGCGCTCATGCCCACCAGCGGCAGCAGCGGCGCCGCGCCCGCCGCCGTGCCCTGCATGCCCAGCGCCAGCAGCTGGCCCAGCGCCGCACCGACGAACAGCGACGGCGAAAACACGCCGCCGACCGCCCCCGAGCCCATGCTGATCACCGTCGCCGCCAGCTTGGCCAGCAGCACGGCCGCCACCGGCACGCTCAGCGGCTGCTCCTGCAGCAGGGTCTGGATGGTGGAAAAGCCGTTGCCGACCACCTCTGGCACCGCCATCGCCAGCACGCCGACCAGCGCGCCGCCCAGCGCCAGCCGCGCCACCGGCCCGCCCGGCAGCGCCGCGAAGCGGCTGCGCGCGAAGCCGGCCGCGCGCAGGAACAGCGCGCCCGCGATGCCGGCGGCCACGCCCAGCGCGGCCGCGGCCAGCAGGATCTGCGGGCGCAGGTCCGGGGCGATATCGAGGCCGGGATAGAGCGGCTGCAGCCCGCCGTGCCACTGGCTGACCATGGCGCCGGCGACCGAGGCCAGGAACAGCGGCATCAGGCGCTGCACCGCGAGCGCGCCGAACACGACTTCGGCGACAAAGACCGCGGCGGAAAACGGGGTGTGGTAGACGGTGGCCAGGCCCGCCGCGGCGCCGCAGGCGGTCAGCATGCGGCGCATGTTCGAGCCGCCGCCGCGCTCGATCCGGGTCGAGGGGAACAGCGACCCGCACAGCGCCGCCAGCTGGATCATCGCGCCTTCCTTGCCGACCGAGCTGCCGCTGACGATCGAGAAGAACGAAGACAGCGCGCGCAACAGCGTGATCCGCACCGGCAGCCGGCCGCTGCCGTTGGCGACCGCTTCCATGTAGTCGGTGGCGCCCGGATGGGTGCTGGCCAGGCGGTTGGCCAGCACCAGCAGGCCGCCCGCGAGCGCGCCGCCGACGGCGGGCACCACCACCCGCCATGCCAGCGCCAGCGTCGCGAACACCGTGACCACATCGGCATGGCTGGCAAACAGCACGAAGCCCGCTCCGTCCAGCGCCTCCTTGAACAGCGTGGTGGCGATGGCAGCGACGATCCCGACCGGGATGGCCGCGAGCAGTGTGACTTCCTGGTCTTCGAGGAAACGCAAGCGCATGGCGGCTTTCCGGGCAGGCAGGGCGACGTGCCGGCGGTGGCGGCCGGGCGGCCCGAGAGCCGTCATGATAGCGCAGCGCCACCCGCGCCGATCCCATGTGCGCCGGCGCGCATTCCTTGCCGGGGGGTGCCGATGGGGTGCATAACCCGCCCGCGCCGGACTGGTACACTACCGCTCTTTCCTTCGCGGGCGGGCCGGTGGCCTGCCACGCCGGCTTCCCGGCGCTCGCGTTCCGATTCCGATCGATTACAAGGAGCCATCCGGCGTCTGGCGCACCGCGCGCGCAGCGATGGCCCAAGCAGCAATTCATGTCTTTTTCTGAACTCGGCTTGTCCGAAAAGATTGTGCGTGCCGTAGCCGAACAGGGCTACACCACTCCGACTCCCATCCAGGCCCAGGCAATTCCCGCCATCCTCAAGGGCGGCGACCTGCTCGCCGGCGCCCAGACCGGCACCGGCAAGACCGCCGGCTTTACCCTGCCGATGCTGCAACTGCTGTCCGAAACCGTCGCCCGCCATGCCGGCGGCGCCCCGCGCGGCGGCCGCGTGGCGGTGCGCGCGCTGGTGCTGACCCCCACGCGCGAGCTGGCGGCGCAGGTCGAGGAGAGCGTGCGCAACTACGGCAAGTACCTGCGCCTGCGCTCGATGGTGATGTTCGGCGGGGTCGGCATCAACCCTCAGATCGAGCAGCTAAAGCGCGGCGTGGAGATCGTCGTGGCCACGCCCGGCCGCCTGCTGGACCATGTGTCCCAGCGCACCGTCGACCTGTCGCAGGTGGAACTGCTGGTACTCGATGAAGCCGACCGCATGCTCGACATGGGCTTCATCCACGATATCCGCAAGATCCTCAACGTGCTGCCGGCCAAGCGGCAGAACCTGCTGTTTTCGGCGACGTTCTCGGACGATATCCGCGCGCTGGCCGACCGCCTGCTGAACAATCCCGCCTCGATCGAAGTCGCGCGGCGCAATACCACCGCCGAAACCGTGGACCAGCGCGTCTACCCGGTCGACCGCGAACGCAAGCGCGAGCTGCTGGCCCACCTGGTGCGCCAGCATGACTGGCACCAGGTGCTGGTGTTCACGCGCACCAAGCATGGCGCCAACCGGCTGGCCGAGCAGCTGACCAAGGACGGCCTGTCGGCGCTGGCGATCCACGGCAACAAGAGCCAGTCGGCACGCACGCGTGCGCTGTCCGAATTCAAGGCCGGCACGCTGCGGCTGCTGGTGGCGACCGATATCGCCGCGCGCGGCATCGACATCGACCAGCTGCCGCACGTGGTCAACTTCGACCTGCCCAACGTGCCCGAGGACTACGTCCACCGCATCGGCCGCACCGGCCGCGCCGGCGCCGAGGGCGAGGCGATCTCGCTGGTGTGCGTGGACGAACTGGGGCTGCTGCGCGATATCGAACGCCTGATCAAGCGCAAGCTCGAACAGACCATGCTGCCGGGCTTCGAGGTCGACCCCAGTATCGCGCCCGAGCCGATTCAGAAGGGCCGCCAGCAGCGTGGCGGTGGCGGCCAGGGCCAGGGCCGCGGACGGGCCGAGGCGCGTCCGGCCGGCGACGGCGAAGGCGCGCAGCGCCAGCGTCCCGCCCGCCAGGCGCAGGGCGCGCCGCGCCAGGGCCAAAGCCAGGGCCAGCGCGGCAACGGCGCCGCCAATGGCAACCGTGCGGTCCAGCCCGCCGGCGCCCGCACCCCCGCGCCGCGCCGCGACGGCCAGGACCAGGCACGCCCGCAACGCGCCGCGGCCCAGCCCGCGCGCCAGCCCAGTGACGCCGCGCCGGCACCGGCGCGTAACCGCCGTCCGGCGCCGCAGGCGGCGCTGCTGGGCGGCAACCGCAAGCCGGCGCGCTAACGCGGAACCGGCGGCACCATGCACACGTCCGACGCCCCCGCCGACTCTGGTGTGCCCTCCGGCGTCCCCTCCGGTGTCCCATACGCCGGCCTGACGCCCGAGCTGATGCTGGACGCGCTCGAGCGCGCCGGCCTGCGACCCGACGGGCGCCTGCTGGCGCTCAACAGCTACGAGAACCGCGTCTGGCAGGTGGGCATCGAGGACGCCGCGCCGGTCATCGCCAAGTTCTATCGCCCGGGCCGCTGGACCGATGCGGCCATCCTGGAAGAACACGCGTTCGTGCAGCAGTTGGCCGACGCCGAGATTCCCGCCGTGCCGGCCATGGCGCTGGCGCCGGGCGAGGCCGGCACGCTGCTGCACCATGCGGGCTTCCGCTTTGCCGTCTTCCCCCGCTGCGGCGGGCGCGAGCCGGCGCTGGACCGCGCCGATACGCTGACCTGGCTCGGCCGGTTCATCGGCCGTATCCATGCGCTGGGCGCGGTCCAGCCCTACCAGGCGCGTCCGGCGCTGGATCTCGACACGTTCGGCATTGCCCCGCGCGACTGGCTGCTCGCCAGCGGCTGCATTCCCCCCGATCTGCTGCCGGCCTGGCAGTCGGTGGCGCAGTTGGCGCTGGACGGCGTGCAGCGTTGCTATGAGCGCGCCGGCGACGTGCGGCTGCTGCGCGTCCATGGCGACTGCCATCGCGGCAATGTGCTGTGGATCGACGAGGAAGACGCGCGCGGCGGCGCCCATGGCGAGCCGGGCCCGCACTTCGTCGACTTCGACGACAGCCGCATGGCCCCCGCGATCCAGGACATCTGGATGCTGCTCGAGGGTGACCGCGCGGCCATGCAAGGCCAGCTTGCCGATATCGTCGCCGGCTACGAGGATTTTGCCGAATTCCAGGCGCGCGAACTGTGGCTGGTGGAAGCGCTGCGCACGCTGCGGCTGCTGCACTACAGCGCCTGGCTGGCCAGCCGCTGGGCCGACCCGGCCTTTCCGGCCGCCTTCCCGTGGTTCGGCACCGCGCGCTACTGGCAGGACCGGATCCTGGAATTGCGCGAACAGGTCGCGCTGATGGACGAAGCGCCCCTGTGGGGCGCCTGAAGCCTGCCGCAAGGCGGCGCCGTTGCGGCACCGCCCGTCAGCTGGGGGCTTAACCCTTCTTTTCCGGGGTCTTGACCAGCACCACCGGGCACTCGGCCTGGGCCAGCACCCGGCCCGCCACCGAACCGATCACGGCATCGAAGAACGAGCCGCGCCCATGCGTACCCATCACGATGGCCGCGGCGTCGACCGAATTCGCGTAGGCGACGATGCGCTCGGGCGCGAAGCCGTGCAGCGGGTGCCGCTCGAACGGCACATTGGCTGCGGCGAGAATGTCGCAGACCGCCGCCATCGCCTTGTCGCTGGCTTCCTTGTGCCAGTCGTCGATGGTTTCCTTGCTGACGAAGGCGCGCACCTGGCCGCTGACTTCGGGCGCGACATGGACGACATGCACGGTGAAGCCGTTTTGCAGCAGCCTGCCTTCGGCGATAAAGCGCGCCGCGGCGTCGCTGAAGGCAGAGCCGTCGGTGGCGAGGACGATACTGGTCATGGCGGAATCTCCTGGATGGGGGCTGTCGGCAAGCGCCGCGGCCATGTGGCCGCAACGCCATCTGGAACCATCATGCCCCCTAGTGTCTCGCCAGGATGCGATTCAGATCAAGTCGGATCGGAATTGTCCGATTTACTGGTGCGATAACCGGTTGGCCGGTTCGTTGATGTATTCCGTCATTCCGGCTGAAGCATTTGGCCATTGCCCCGTCAACACGGCGGCGCGTAGCATGCTCCCGAGCCCCGCGGCAAGCATGGCCCCCGTGCGGCCAAGGGCAGACGATCCAACCACCAATGCAAGCCGCCTCCCGCCACAAGGCGCGCAGGCGGGCGAACCGGAGACAACCATCATGAGTGAGCGCGCCAACCTGCAGCCCCTGCGCGGTATCAAGGTCGTGGAATTCGAAGGCATCGGCCCCGGCCCGCTGTGCGGCGCCATGCTGGCCGGCCTGGGCGCCGAGGTCACGCTGGTGACCCGCCCGGTGGCGCCCGATGCGCGGCGCATCCTGCGTGGCCAGTCGGTGCCGGCCGAGATGGAGCTGGAGCACGGCAAGCGCGTGGTGCAGCTGAACCTGAAGGCGCCCGAAGACGTGGCCGCCGCGCTCGACCTGGTGGCCGGCGCCGACGCGCTGATCGAGGGTTTGCGTCCCGGCGCGATGGAACGCCTGGGGCTGGGCCCCAAGGCCTGCCATGCCCGCAATCCGCGCCTGGTCTACGGCCGCATGACCGGCTGGGGCCAGACTGGCCCGCTGTCGCAAAGCGCTGGCCATGACCTCAACTACATCGCGCTGACCGGCCTGCTGTCGATGGCCGCGCGCGAAGGCAGCCTGCCGATGGTGCCGCCGACCGTGATGGGCGATGCCACCGGCGCGCTCGGGCTGGCGTTCGGCATCACCAGCGCCATCCTCAGCGCGCGCGCCAGCGGCGAGGGCTGCGTGGTCGATGCCGCCATCACCGATATCGTTGCCATGCTCGGCTCGCTGGTGCAGGTGTCGCGCGCGGCCGGCACGCTGGGCGGCCCGCAACCGAGCCCGTTCCATGACTCGCCGTTCTATGACGTGTTCCCGTGCGCGGACGGGCGCGCCATCACCCTCGGCGCGCTCGAGCCGCAGTTCTACCGCGAACTGCTCGAGCGCCTGGAACTGACCGATATCGACCCGGCCGCGCAGTACGACCGCGCCCAGTGGCCGGCGGTCAAGGCCCGCATCGCCGCGGCGATTGCCGCCAGGCCGAGCACGCATTGGGAGTCCGTGCTGGGCGGCACCGACGTGTGCTTCGCGCGCGTGCTGACGCTGGACGAGGCCGCGCGCCATCCGCACAACCAGGCGCGGGGCACGTATCGTCTCTATCAGCACGGCGAGCGCGAGGTGCCGCGCTCCGCGCCCGCGCCGCGCTTCCTGCCGGCCGGGACGGAATAAGCGGCACGGAATGACCGGCGCTGCAGCCACTTGACGCCAGCCGCGTCATCGAAGGAAAAGCCTGACTCTTGTGCAGAATCTGCTGCGTCTGCGCAGTGAGAATTCGGCGCATCAAGGCCCCTCAGGGCCCTTAATCTTGGCATAGCCAGTCCCCTGGCCAATTCCCCGCCAGTTGTTAAGGAGCCCTGAATTGCCCCCAACGCTGATCGTCGACGAACCCTCGAGGTTCCGCACCTTGTTATGCGCCGAACTCGCCGCCGAGTTTGACGCCGACGAGGTCCTGGAAACGGATGGAGTCAGGGAGGGATACCGCCTCGCCCGCGAGCACCGGCCCGGCCTGGTGCTGGTCGACGTCGAACGCTTCGGCAATCCCGGCATCGACTTCGTCCGCAGGGTGGTAGCCACGCTGCCCGGCGTGCCGCTGCTGGTCCTGTCCGGCACCGACACCGCCCAGGCGCCGGTGCGGGCGCTGCGCGCCGGCGCGCACGGCTTTGTGGTCAAGCAGCGCGGCGTCGAAGAAGTGATGCAGGCGGTGCGCGGCGTGCTGAGCGGCTATCTGGTGTTTCCGCTGCAGACGCTGGAGACGGTGCGCCAGCTCGGCGAGCAGCAGCAGGCCGGCCTGCCGCGGCTGAGCAACCGCGAGATCACCATCCTGCAATACCTGGCGCGGGGACATTCCAACAAGTCGATCGCCGCGCAGCTGCTGATCAGCAGCAAGACCGTCAGCACGCACAAGGCCAATATCATGGCCAAGCTGCACGTGGGCTCGCTGGTCGAGATGGTGGACTACGCGCGCCGGCACCAGCTGGTGTGGTGAACGTCACCTGGCGGGTTTGCCGCGGCATGCGAGCTCAGCCGCGCCCATCGGCCATCGCGGGTAGACTGTGGGCATCTGTGACGAATCCGAGCTATCCGCCCGATGCCCCAGACCCTGAATGCTGCCGTGCGCCGTCTCGGCGCCGTCGCCATTGCCTGCGCCACGTGGCTGGCCGTTCCGGCCTTCGCCAACGAGCCGATGTGGTTCGTGCAGGGCCGGCCAGTGCCGGAGGCGCGCCAGGCGGTGGACGCGCTGGCTGCCGTGGCCGCCGATGGCCTCGAGCCGCGCGACTACGATGCCGAAGCCCTGCGCCAGGCGGTGACCCAGGCCGCCCAAGGCCCGGCGTTGCCACCCGATGCCGCGGCCCGGCTCGACGCGGCGCTGAGCGCCGCCATGGAGCGGATGCTGTCCGATCTGCACGGCGGCCGCATCAACCCGCGCGCGGTCCATGCCAATTTCGCGCCGCCGGCTGAACGGGCTTTCGATGCCGCCACCTGGCTGCGCGATGCGGTCGCCCAGCACCGCCTGCCCGATGCCATCCGCCAGGCGGCGCCGACGTTCCCGCTGTACGGCACGCTGCGCCAGGCCCTGGCCCGCTACCGCGACATCGGGCGGCAGCCGGTGTGGCAACAGCCGCTGCCGCCGCTGCCGGCCAGCAAGCTGACGCCGGGCCAGTCGTGGGGCGGCGTCGCCGCACTGGCCGCGCGCCTGGTGGCGCTGGGCGACTTGCCGGCCAACACGCAACCGCCGGCACGCTACGAGGGCGCGCTGGTCGATGGCGTCAAGGCCTTCCAGGCGCGCCATGGGCTGCAGCCCGACGGCGTGATCGGCGCGGCCACGCTGGCGCAGCTGAACCTGCCCATCGCCGAGCGCGTGCGTCAGATCGAACTGACCATGGAGCGCCTGCGCTGGACCCCGCTGGACGGCCCGCGCATGATCGTGGTCAACGTGCCGGAGTTCATGCTACGCGCCTATGAAATCCGCGACGGCAAGCTCGACATCAAGCTGGAGATGAAGGTGATCGTCGGCAAGGCGCTCGACACGCGCACGCCGCTGTTCGAGGAGGACATGCGCTATATCGAATTCAGCCCGTACTGGAATATCCCGCCGTCGATCGCGCGCCGCGAGACGGTGCCGCGGCTGCGCCGCGATCCGGGGTATTTCAACCGGCAGGGACTGGAGTTCGTCGGCGGCGACGGCAAGGCCGTGACCACTCTGTCCGAGGAGAACCTGGAGGCGGTGCTGAATGGCGGCCTGCGCATCCGCCAGCGGCCTGGCCCGCTCAACGCGCTGGGCGACATCAAGTTCGTGTTCCCCAACAACGAGAACATCTATCTGCACCACACGCCGTCGCCGCAGCTGTTCAAGCGCGACCGGCGCGACTTCAGCCACGGCTGCATCCGCGTGGAAGCCCCAGTAGCGTTGGCACAGTTCGTGTTGCACGATATGCCGGACTGGAACGAAACCCGGATCCGCGAAGCGATGACACGTGGCAAGTCGAACACGGTGCGCCTGCAGCAGCCGTTGCCGGTGGTGCTGGCTTACGGCACGGTCATCGCGCGCGCCGATGGTCGTGTATCCTTCCTGCCTGACATCTACGGTCACGACAAACTGCTGGACAAGGCGCTGCGTCAACGCAACGGTCGCCCCCAGTCGCGCGCTGTTGCAAGCGCCTCCGGCGTCATCCATTGAGGCGCCGCACTCCGCACATTCAGAGGAAGTACCATGACTGACGCGACGCGCAAGGCACGCCGCCGCTTTCTTCATACCACCGGAACCCTGGCGCTCGCCGCAGGCCTGATGCCGCTGGCGCCGCGCCGCGCGCTGGCAAGCCTGCCCGCGAACCTGCCCGCCCATCAGGCGCTGGCCGGCCTGCCGAACGCCCGCACGCTGGCTTTCGATCACACCCACACCGGCGAGCGCGTATCGCTGGTCTATGCCGTGGGCGACCGTTTCGTGCCCGACGCGCTGACCACGCTCAACGGCTTCCTGCGCGATCATTATTCCGGCAAGGTCGGCACCATCGATCCGCAGCTGTTCGACCTGCTGTTCCAGGTGCGTCGCGAACTCGGCACCGACAAGCCGTTCCAGGTCATCTCCGGTTACCGCAGCCCGGCCACCAATTCGCGCCTGCGCAATTCGCGCGGCGGCGGGGTGGCCAGGCATAGCCTGCATATGGATGGCAAGGCCATCGACATCCGACTCGCCGGCGTGTCGCTGGCCGATGTACGCGATGCCGCCAAGTCATTGCAGCGCGGCGGCGTCGGTTACTACGAGTCCGACCAGTTCGTGCATATCGACACCGGGCGCGTGCGCTACTGGTAAGCGTTGCCTGCGGGGTCGTCCGGCATGGACGGCCTTGTGTCGTTGCCCGGAACCTTTGTCCGCAAGCACCAAAGCAAAAAGCCGCGTTCTCTTGCGAGAACGCGGCTTTTCAAATAGATGGTGGCGAATCAGGGACTCGAACCCCGGACCTGCGGATTATGATTCCGTCGCTCTAACCGACTGAGCTAATTCGCCAACGAAGACTGAGATTATACCTGGGCTTTCTCGGCTGTCAACACCTTCCGGTGAAGATTTTGCACGAGGCTTCCGTGCATAAAAAAACGGCAGGCCAGCGGGCCTGCCGTTCTGCTTGGTGCCGCACGACCGCTCAGTCGTTGGCGTAGATGTTCACGTCCTTGGTCTCGCGGATGAACAGCGCGCCGACCACGAAGGTGAGCGCAGCGATGATGATCGGGTACCAGAGGCCGTAGTAGATGTTGCCGTTCTGGGCCACCAGCGCGAACGAGATGGTGGGCAGCAGGCCGCCGAACCAGCCGTTGCCGATATGGTAGGGCAGCGACATCGAGGTGTAGCGGATGCGGGTCGGGAACAGTTCCACCAGCATGGCGGCGATCGGGCCGTACACCATGGTGACGTAGATCACCAGGATGACCAGGATCACCAGCACCATGATCGTGTTCATCTGCGCCGGGTCAGCCTTGGTCGGGTAACCGGCCGCGGCCATCGAGCTGCCCACTTCTTTCTTGAACGCCGCGATCTGCTGCTTGCTGGCGTCGTCGAAGCTGTGGCCGTTCACCAGCTTGGCATCGAAGGCCTTGATCTCCTTGTCGCCGATCTTGACGCTGGCCACGGTGCCGGCCGGGGCCTCGACCACTTCATAGCTTGCCGAGGCTTGTGCCAGGGTACGCTTGGCGATATCGCACGAACTGCGGAAGTCGATCTCGCGGGCGATCGGGCTGCCCTGGAACGAGCACTGCTTCGGATCCGCCGTCACCACGATCTGGGCGCTTTGCTGGGCGCGCTCCAGCGCCGGGTTGGCGTAGTGGGTCAGGGCCTTGAACAGCGGGAAGTAGGTCAGCACGGCCAGCGCGCAGCCCGCCATGATGATCCACTTGCGGCCGATCTTGTCCGACAGCGCGCCGAAGAAGATGAAGAACGGCGTGCCGATCACCAGTGCGCCGGCAATCAGCAGGTTGGCCGTCTTGGCATCGACCTTGAGCACCTGGGTCAGGAAGAACAGCGCGTAGAACTGGCCGGTGTACCAGACCACGGCCTGGCCGGCGGTCAGGCCCAGCAGCGCCAGGATCACGATCTTCAGGTTGCGCCACTGGCCGAACGATTCGGTCAGCGGTGCCTTGGAGGTCTTGCCCTCGGCCTTCATGCGCTGGAACGCCGGCGATTCGTTCATCGACAGCCGGATATACACCGACACGCCCAGCAGCAGGATCGACAGCAGGAACGGGATGCGCCAGCCCCAGACCTCGAAGTTGGGACCGGTCGCTTCGCGGCACAGCAGGATCACGATCAGCGACAGGAACAGGCCCAGCGTGGCGGTGGTCTGGATCCACGAGGTGTACGCGCCGCGCTTGCCGTGCGGAGCGTGTTCGGCCACGTAGGTCGCGGCACCGCCGTACTCGCCGCCGAGCGCCAGGCCCTGCAGCATGCGCAGCGCGATCAGGATGATCGGTGCGGCCCAGCCGATGGTGGCGTAGCCGGGCAGCAGGCCGACGATGAAGGTCGACACGCCCATGATCAGGATCGTCACCAGGAAGGTGTACTTGCGCCCGATCATGTCGCCGAGGCGGCCGAACACCAGTGCGCCGAACGGCCGCACGATAAAGCCGGCGGCAAACGCGAGCAGCGCGAAGATGAAGGCCGAGGTCGGGTCCAGGCCGGCAAAGAACTGCTTGGCGATGATCGCCGCCAGCGAGCCATACAAATAAAAGTCGTACCACTCGAACACCGTGCCCAGCGACGAGGCAAAGATCACCTTGCGCTCTTCGGCAGTCATCGGTGCGTTCTGCGCGCCCCCTCCGGGCACCGCAACGTTTTGCACGTTTGCCATTTGTCTCCTCCGTCTGGAATGGATCTGGGGCGGGCGTGGTGCGCGGAAAGCGCCGCGCGGCTGGCCGCTATGCCCAGAGTTGCAGAGGATTGTGGGTGGCGAAACTTACTGCGTTCTGACAGATTCCGGCGTGCCGGCAGCAAAAAACGTCGGGGTATACGCTAGGCGCGCACAGGGCTGTGGATGCTGCGCTGCGGGCCCTCGGCGCATGGGCTCCGCGCAGCTGTGCGCGTTGCGGGCGTGCGGCTATGCAGCATCCGCGCCAGGACCGCGCGAGGCGCCTTGCGATGGCATTGCCGGCGGCGGCGCCTCGGCGCTGCTGGCTTCGGCCTCGGCGTCGTCATGGTTCATGCGCCAGGCATAGAGCGCGGCCATCAGCACATAGACCACCAGCGCGCCTTGCGCGCCAACCCAGAACGAGAACGGCCAGCCAAAGAAGTTGAAGCGCAGGTCGCGTGCAAACCACGCCACCACGAAGGTGACCGTGAACCAGACCGCGAGCAGGCCGCAGATCCAGCGCAGGTTGCGATGCCAGGCGAGGCGATGCCGGGCCTCGGCGCTGCCGGGGGCAGGAGTGTCGTTCATGCGGACGGAAAGTTTTCGGGACGGCGCAGCGTTACGCGGAAATGCGCGCCGGCCAGCCGTGGCGATTGCTGGTAGACGTGGTCCGAGATCTGGACGTCGCCGCCGTGCTGCTGCACGATCTCGCGCACGATCGCCAGGCCCAGGCCGCTGCCTTCGGTGTTGGTGCCGAGCACGCGGTAGAAGCGCTCCATCACGCGCTCGCGTTCCGACGGTGCAATGCCCGGGCCGGTGTCTTCCACGTCGAGGTAGGCGAACGGTTCGAAAGCGTCGGCGCTGACCCGCACCGTCGCGCGGCCGCCGTGCGGGGTGTAGCGGATGGCGTTGTCGAGCAGGTTGTTCAGCATCTCGGTCAGCATCAGGCGGTTGCCCTGGACCACCACCGGATGGTCGTCGGCATCGAGGCCCAGGTCGATGTCGCGCGCCCATGCCTGCGGCAGCCAGTCCTTGACCACTTCGCGCGCCAGCGCCGCCAGGTCCAGCGCGGCCATGCCGCCGGTGCCGGCCAGGTTTTCCATGCGCGCCAGCGACAGCAGCTGCGTGACCAGGTGCGCGGTGCGTTCCGAGCTGCCTGCGATCTGCGCCAGCGAGCGCCGCAGTTCTTCCGGCGACTGCTCGCGCTGCGCCAGCTCGGCCTGCATGCGCAGGCCCGCCAGCGGCGTCTTCATCTGGTGCGCGGCATCGGCGATAAAGCGCTTCTGGGTCTGCACCGACTGGTCCAGCCGCGCCAGCAGGTCGTTGAACGAGCCCACCAGCGGCGTGATCTCCTGCGGCGCGGCGCGTTCGTCGATGGGGCTGGTATCGCCGGGGTTGCGCGCGCGGATGCGCTGCTGGATCGCGGTCAGCGGCGCCAGCCCGCGCGACAGCCCGAACCACACCAGCACCACCGCCAGCGGCAGGATCACGAACTGCGGCAGGATCACGCCCTTGATGATCTCGTTGGCCAGCCGCGCGCGCTTGTCCAGGGTTTCGGCCACCTGCACCAGCACCGGCTGGGTGCCACTGACCTGCTTCAGCTCGATATAGGTGTAGGCCACGCGCACGTCGTTGCCGGCCACGCGGTCATCGCGCAGCGACACCAGCCCCGCGTGGCCCTGGTCGTCCTCGGAAGGCAAGGGCAGGTCCTGGTCGCCGGCGATGTACTCGCCGCGCTTGCCGACCACCTGGTAGTAGATGTTGTCGGTCTCGTCGGCGCGCAGGATCTCGCGCGCCGACAGCGGCAGCTGCAGCGTGACCCGGCCATTGACCTCGCGCACTTGCTGCGACAGCACGATGGCGCTGGCTTCGAGCGCGCGGTCGAAGGGGCCGTTGGCGATCGACTTGGCCACCAGGTAGGTCACCGCGATGCTCATCGGCCAGAGCAGCAGCAGCGGTGCCAGCATCCAGTCGAGGATCTCGCCGAACAGCGAGCGCGGCGCGGGATGGGCGGTGCTTTCCTCCAGGTGCGGCAGCGCGTCGGCCAGGTCCTGGTCGGTGGCGTCCGTGGAAGGAGGAGGGGGCGCGGCGCGCGGCGCGCGCCGCCAGGGCAGTCGCAGCAGGCTCATGTCGGCGAGGTTGCGCTCAGGTCGGTCGCGTGGCCTGCGGTGATGGGATCAGTGCGGCGCGGCCACCGCCGGCTGGAATTTTTCCAGGCAGTAGCCCAGCCCGCGCACGGTGGCGATGCGGATGCCACCGACTTCAATCTTCTTGCGCAGGCGGTGCACATAGACCTCGATGGCGTTGTTGCTGACTTCCTCGCCCCATTCGCACAGGTGGTCCACCAGCTGTTCCTTCGATACCAGGCGGCCGCTGCGCGTGAGCAGGATCTCCAGCAGGCCGATCTCGCGCGCCGACAGGTCCAGCATCTGGTCATTGAGATACGCGATGCGCCCGACCTGATCGTATGCCAGCGGCCCATGCCGCATCAGCGTGGCGCCGCCGCCGGCGCCGCGCCGCACCAGCGCGCGCACGCGCGCTTCCAGCTCGGACAGGGCGAAGGGCTTGGCCATGTAGTCGTCGGCGCCCAGGTCCAGGCCCTTGACGCGCTCGTCGACGCTGTCGGCGGCGGTCAGGATCAGCACCGGCAGCATCGCGCCGCGCGCGCGCAGCCGCTTGAGCACCTCCAGCCCGCTCATGCGCGGCAGGCCCAGGTCGAGGATCAACAGGTCGAAGGTCTGGGTCGACAGGGCCGAATCGGCTTCCAGGCCATTGGCGACATGGTCGACGGCGTAGCCCGAGTGGCGTAGCGAACGGGTCAGGCCGTCGGCCAGCACGTCGTCATCTTCGGCGATCAGAATGCGCATGGTTGTCTCCACCCTGGCCGGCATAGCCGGCACCGGTGCGCAACGGGCACGGGGGCGCGAAGGGGCTTGCCAAGCATACTGTTTTTTTATACAGTACCCGCACGTTCCGCTGGGGCCGCCCGGGGAGACCCCCTGGAGTGCGGCCGCGCAGACAGCCGGGCCGGCGCTGATGCCGGCAAATGCCGGTGCCGCGCCACATGCGGCCTATTTATACACCATTTGATTCAAGGACGACCATGGACGACAAGAAGGCAGGTGCCGGCGTGAGCGCCGAGAAGCAGAAGGCGCTTGCCGCCGCGCTCTCCCAGATCGAGAAGCAGTTCGGCAAGGGCTCGATCATGCGCCTGGGCGACGGCGAGGTCGAAAAGGACATCCAGGTGGTTTCCACCGGTTCGCTCGGCCTGGACATCGCACTTGGCGTCGGTGGTTTGCCGCGCGGCCGCGTGGTCGAGATCTACGGGCCGGAATCGTCGGGCAAGACCACGCTGACGCTGCAGGTGGTGGCCGAGATGCAGAAGCTGGGCGGCACCTGCGCCTTTATCGACGCCGAGCACGCGCTGGACGTCAACTACGCCTCCAAGCTCGGCGTCAATGTCGGCGACCTGCTGATCTCGCAGCCCGACACCGGCGAGCAGGCCCTGGAAATCACCGACGCGCTGGTGCGCTCGGGCTCGATCGACCTGATCGTCATCGACTCGGTCGCGGCGCTGGTGCCCAAGGCCGAAATCGAAGGCGAAATGGGCGATTCGCTGCCCGGCCTGCAGGCCCGCCTGATGAGCCAGGCGCTGCGCAAGCTGACCGGCACCATCAAGCGCACCAACTGCCTGGTGATCTTCATCAACCAGATCCGCATGAAGATCGGCGTGATGTTCGGCTCGCCCGAAACCACCACCGGCGGCAATGCGCTGAAGTTCTACGCCTCGGTGCGCCTCGACATCCGCCGCATCGGCTCGATCAAGAAGGGCGACGACGTGATCGGCAACGAGACCAAGGTCAAGGTGGTCAAGAACAAGGTATCGCCGCCGTTCCGCGAGGCCTTCTTCGACATCCTCTACGGCCAGGGCATCTCGCGCCAGGGCGAGATCATCGACCTGGGCGTGGATGCCAAGATCGTCGAGAAGTCCGGCGCCTGGTATAGCTACAACGGCGACAAGATCGGCCAGGGCAAGGACAACGCCCGCGAATACCTGCGCGAGAATCCCGACATTGCCGCCGAGATCGAAAACAAGGTGCGCGCGGCGCTGGGTGTGGTGGCCATGAACCCCACGGCTGCAACCGCTGCGGCAACGGTCGAAGACTGACCGCGCCGGCGGCCGCCACGCCATCCCGGAAGGCCGGGGCATCGCCGATGCCCCGGCCTTTTTGCTTGGCCCGCGGCCGCCGTCCTTCCAACCGCTGATCCCGGTCACCCATGGCAACCCGTCCCCCGCTGTCGCTGAAGGCGCGCGCCGTCGGCTACCTGTCGCGCCGCGAGCACAGCCGCGCCGAGCTGGCGCGCAAGCTGGCGCCGCATGCCGAGTCGCCGGAGCAGCTGGAACAGCTGCTGGATGCGCTGGAGCGCGAGAACTGGCTGTCGAACCAGCGCTTCGCCGACAGCCTGGTGCATCGCCGCGGCGCTCGCTACGGCACCGCGCGCGTGATGCAGGAGGCCAAGACCCACAAGCTCGACAGCGAGCAGCTGGGCGAACTGCAGGAGCGCCTGCGCGCCACCGAAGCCGAGCGCGCGCGCGAGGTCTGGCGCAAGCGCTTCGGCACGCCGCCCGACACGCCCGAGGCGCGGGCGAAGCAGATCCGCTTCATGGTGGCACGCGGCTTTTCGCGCGCGGTGGTCGGCAAGATCATCCAGGGCGCGGACGAGGACTACGGCGACGCGGACTGAGCCGCGTGGCGAGGCAGCATGGGGAAGTACCTGCACCGTCGTCATGTGTATTTCGCTGCGTTGCGTCATCGCGCCATGCCGGCCCCCGGTTCTTGTCGGCGCCGGGAGCCGGTGCCCGCTGGTGCATTGCGGCATGGCGCCACGGCCAGCCGCGGTGCCATGGTCGGCCGACAATCCGGGCGCGACAGTTGCCACACAAGGATGTTCCCGGCCAACGCGGCATGGCATGTTAAACTCCCCGGGTTATTCGGTGCCGCGGCACCACGGTGCCCCAGCCCCCCGTATTCCCGGTATCTCCGTATTCTCGTCCTCTCGTCTGCATCCCAGCCTGGCCATGCCTCTGTCCCAGCCCGTCAACCGCTCCCTGCGTCACCGTCGCGCCATTGCGGCCGAGGCGTACCAGAGGGAGGACGGCCTGTGGGACATCGAGGTGCGCCTGACCGACACCAAGCCCCGTGACATCGAACTGGCCGGCGACCGCATCCGCCCGCAAGGCCAGCCGCTGCACGACCTGTGGCTGCGCATCACGATCGACGAGGAAATGACGGTGCTGGATGCCGAGGCCTGCTCGGACTGGGTGCCGTACCCGTCCCATTGCGACACCATCGGGCAGGCTTACCGCAAGCTGATCGGGCTGAACCTGCGCAAGGGTTTTCGCAAGGCGGTGCGCGAGCGCCTGGGCGGCATGCACGGCTGCTCGCACCTGACCGAAGCCGCCGGGGTGCTGCCCAGCACCGCGATCCAGGCCTTTGCCGGCGAGGTCATCAGTATCCGCGACAACGGCGAGGACGATCCGAATCCGGAGCCGCCCTATCAGTTGAACGGCTGCCACGCCCTGCGTTTCGACGGCGAGGTGGTTCGTCAGTTTTACCCGCGCTGGTATGGTCACCAGCCGACGCCCAAGGCAAGGGCCGAGGCCGCGCCTGCCGTCGCATCCGCGCCTCAGGCGCAGCAGCCCGCGGCCAATGGCGACCGCGGTGGTCACGCAATCGACGGCAACGACGCTGTCCCGGCCGACCGGCCGACCGGCACCTCCGGCTGATTCTCAGGATCGGCCAGCCCGACGAGAGAGTTCGTCTTCTTTCAGATTCTTCCCTTCTACCTTTTACGCCTACCCGAAAGGAAACACGCATGAATATCCATGAGTATCAAGGCAAGGAAATCCTGCGCAAATACAATGTGCCGGTTCCGCGCGGCATCCCCGCGTTCTCGGTTGACGAGGCCCTGAAGGCCGCAGAACAACTCGGCGGCCCGGTGTGGGTTGTCAAGGCACAGATCCACGCGGGTGGCCGCGGCAAGGGCGGCGGCGTCAAGGTTGCCAAGAGCATGGACGAGGTCAAGACCTACGCGTCCAACATCCTGGGCATGCAGCTGGTCACGCACCAGACCGGTCCGGAAGGCAAGAAGGTCAACCGCCTGCTGATCGAAGAAGGCGCCGACATCAAGAAGGAACTGTACGTTTCGCTGGTGGTGGACCGCGTGTCGCAGAAGATCGCCCTGATGGCATCGAGCGAAGGCGGCATGGACATCGAGGAAGTCGCTGCCCATTCCCCGGAAAAGATCCACACCCTGATCGTCGAGCCGTCGACCGGCCTGACCGACGCTGACGCCGACGACATCGCCCGCAAGATCGGCGTGCCCGACGCGAGCGTGGCGCAAGCCCGCCAGGCCCTGCAAGGCCTGTACAAGGCGTTCTATGAAACCGACGCTTCGCTGGCCGAAATCAACCCGCTGATCCTGACCGGCGACGGCAAGGTGATCGCGCTCGACGCCAAGTTCAACTTCGACTCGAACGCGCTGTTCCGTCATCCGGAAATCGTCGCCTACCGCGACCTGGATGAAGAAGACGCCAACGAAATCGAAGCCTCGAAGTTCGACCTGGCCTACATCTCGCTGGACGGCAACATCGGCTGCCTGGTGAACGGCGCCGGCCTGGCCATGGCCACCATGGACACCATCAAGCTGTTTGGCGGCGAGCCGGCCAACTTCCTGGACGTGGGCGGCGGTGCCACCACCGAGAAGGTGACCGAAGCCTTCAAGCTGATGCTGAGCAACAAGAACGTGCAGGCCATCCTGGTCAACATTTTCGGCGGCATCATGCGTTGCGACGTGATCGCCGAAGGCGTGATCTCGGCTTCCAAGGCCGTGCACCTGACGGTGCCGCTGGTCGTGCGCATGAAGGGCACCAACGAAGACCTGGGCAAGAAGATGCTGGCTGACTCGGGCCTGCCGATCATCTCGGCGGACACGATGGAAGAAGCCGCCCAGAAGGTCGTGGCTGCCGCCGCCGGCAAGTAAGCCGGGCGCCGTTACCCAATACAAGCGAACTTCGGCAGCGCGCGTGGCCTAGCCCGCGCTGCCAGAGTCAAGCAAAGGACGAAAGCATGTCGATTCTGATCAACAAAGACACCAAAGTCATCACCCAGGGCATCACCGGCAAGACCGGCCAGTTCCACACCCGTGGCTGCCGCGACTACGCCAACGGCAAGAACGCCTTCGTCGCCGGCGTGAACCCGAAGAAGGCCGGCGAAGACTTCGAAGGCATTCCCATCTACGCCAGCGTCAAGGACGCCAAGGCCCAGACCGGCGCCACCGTGTCGGTCATCTACGTGCCGCCCGCAGGCGCCGCTGCCGCGATCTGGGAAGCCGTTGACGCCGACCTGGACCTGGTGGTCTGCATCACCGAAGGCATCCCCGTGCGCGACATGATGGAAGTCAAGGACCGCATGCGCCGCGAGAACAAGAAGACCCTGCTGCTGGGACCGAACTGCCCGGGCCTGATCACGCCGGACGAAATCAAGATCGGCATCATGCCGGGCCACATCCACAAGAAGGGCCGCATCGGCGTGGTGTCGCGCTCGGGCACGCTGACGTACGAAGCCGTGGGCCAGCTGTCCGCGCTGGGCCTGGGCCAGTCGTCGGCGGTCGGCATCGGTGGCGACCCCATCAACGGCCTGAAGCACATCGACGTGATGAAGATGTTCAACGACGATCCGGAAACGGACGCCGTGGTCATGATCGGTGAGATCGGCGGTCCGGACGAAGCCAACGCGGCCCACTGGATCAAGGACAACATGAAGAAGCCGGTGGTCGGCTTCATCGCTGGCGTGACCGCGCCTCCGGGCAAGCGCATGGGCCACGCCGGCGCGCTGATCTCGGGCGGTGCCGATACCGCCCAGGCCAAGCTGGAAATCATGGAAGCCTGCGGTATCAAGGTGACCAAGAACCCGTCGGAAATGGGCCGCCTGCTGAAGGCAATGCTGTAACAGGCAGTCCAGCGCTTTCTTCGCGTTGCGGAGAAGGCCCCGGCTTGAAATGCCCCCGCCCTGCGGGGGCATTGTCTTTTCCGGCCCTCGAAGTGGCACGGCTGCCACGCTCGACCCAAAGATTACAAAATTGAAATCTAATCGAAAGGTTGATGCGTTAAACAGTCATGTCTGCGCTTTCAGACATCCAAAATCCCGTCGGATGACGGGGCGCACCACCACATAGAACTCGAGGAGCCTCCCCGTGGAACTGCTGTCTTCCACCACTTTCTGGATTGCGTTGGGATCGATCATCCTGACCAATATCGTCCTGTCCGGCGACAACGCGGTAGTGATCGCGCTCGCCTCGCGCAACCTGCCGCCGGTCCAGCAGAAGAAAGCCATCTTCTGGGGCAGCGCCGCCGCCATCATCATGCGCGTGGTATTGACCGTGGCCGCGGTCAAGCTGCTGAGCCTGCCCTACCTGAAGATCATCGGCGCGGTGCTGCTGGTCTACATCGGCGTGCAGCTGCTGACCGGCGAGGACGACGATGACGGCCATGACGCCAAGGACAATATCTGGGCCGCGATCCGCACCATCCTGATCGCCGACCTGGTGATGTCGCTGGACAACGTGGTCGCCGTGGCCGCCGCCGCGCAGAAGGGACCCGAAGGCAGCCAGTTGCTGCTGCTGATCGTCGGCCTGGGCCTGTCGATCCCGCTGATCGTGTTCGGCAGCACCATCCTGCTCAAAGTGATGGAGCGCTTCCCGGTCATCATCGTGCTGGGTGCCGCGCTGCTCGGCTACCTCGCCGGCGAAATGCTCGTCAGCGACCCGGTCGACGCCGCCTGGTTCGAAATCCACGTGCCCCACGCCCACCTGGTCTTCGGCGCCGCCGGCGCGATCCTGGTGGTGATCATTGGCAAGCTCCTGAGCCGCCGGTCGGCACAGGCCGCCTGACGGCACCAGCCTAAACGGGAAGGGCGGCCAGCTGGCCGCCCTTTTTCATTGGGCGCGGCGCCGAGCGTGTCGGTGCCCGTGCCAACTAACTCATGTGAGTGATCGCACTTTTTGTCGCGCTTGGCTGTGGTAGCGGTCCCAGGTGACAATTTTTGGCGCAATCGGCGAGCCTCACCCCGACGGGTGACGAAATTTGTCGCTTTTCACCCCCTACCGATGGGGGATGCGCCTGGCACACTTGCTGCTCAATCGTCCCCGCGTCACGAAACCGAAGACGTGCAACGCTTAACCAAAATCTCTTCGAGGGGTCAAATCATGCAACGGGTACAACAACTGAAGAAGCTGGGCCGCCGCGTCCAGAAGGGCTTTACGCTGATCGAACTGATGATCGTGGTGGCGATCATTGGTATCTTGGCGGCGATTGCGATTCCGCAGTATCAGGATTATGTGACGCGTAGCCGGTGGTCGGGCAACATCGCGGCTACTGCATCTGTTAAGCAAGCAATTGCCCAGTGTCTGCAGGAAAACGCCGCGGCAACCGCCTCTTGCGACACGTATGCGGAAGTTGGCGTTACTGCAGGTCTGAACGGTGCAGGGGATATGATTCTGACTAATGGTACGGCCGCCTTGGCCGCCGTTGGTGGCGTACCCGTTTTGACTATCACCGGAAACGCAGCTGCCCGCGGTTGTGTAGTTACGATGACGCCTACTATTGCTGCAGGTTCGGCCACCATAACCTGGACCCTAGCTCGCGCCGCAGCACCGGTATGCACTCAGGCAGAAACGGGCGTGTAATAACCACTGTATCAAATTGTTGGAAAAAGCGCCTTTGGGCGCTTTTTCTTTATTGCCCAAGCTATCATGCGCCTTTTCCCAACCCAGGCGCCGCAATGCCGCCTTCCCGGCCAAACTTCTCGTCGGCTGTTCTCGTCGCAGCAATCGTCATCCCGCTGCTAGTCTCCCGGCACACACTGCCGCTAGCGACGTTCTACGGCGAATGGGCCGCCGCGCTGTGCAGCATTGCCGCGGTGGCGGCCGTCGCTTTTCAAGCAGTCCGCAGGCCGGTGATGTCGGCCGACGCCCCCTCTGCATCCCTACCGCTTATCTCACTGCTATTCCTATGGCTTGTCGTCGTCAGCCTGATCTTCGCGAGCCTGGGACACACCGACTTTTCCGGCAGCCGCCTGATGACTGTGCTGACGCTTTCGCTCGGCGCAGCCGTGGCCTCTGCCGCATGGTGGTACCGCAGCACGCAGTCTGGCAGCGAAGCGGAAACCGGTGACGCCCTCGCCGTTGCGGCCCTGATCGCCGGCCTGCTAGGCACCGTGTCGCAATGGGTGCAGTTGTTCCACCTGGAACCCCGCTCCTTCGGCCTAGTCTCCACCTACTTCTACGACACCAACCGCCGCCTCTGGGGCAACCTCAACCAGCCCAACCACCAGGCCACCGTACATGGTCTGGCACTGGTCGCATCAGTGTGGCTGGCCTCGCGTGGGCGTTTGCACTTTCCGATGTGGCTGGCGGCAGTGGCCTTGCTGGAAAGCGGTATCGTGCTGTCCGGCTCGCGTACCGGCGTGCTGCATGTTGGCCTTGCCGCGAGCTACGCAATGATCGCAGCGTGGCTGGCGCGAGGCGAGCGCCGCGGAGCGGATCCGATGCAGCGCCCGGTTGGGCTCGTGGTCGCTGCCGTTGCCATGGTGGCGATGCTTTTGATCCTGCAACCCACGATCAAGGCGGCAGGGCACGCCTTTGACTGGCGCCTGTTCGACACCATCGCCCAGCTCGAAGCCGAAGACCAGATCTCCGCGCGCGGCGCGCTGTGGGCGCACGCCATCGCCATGTTCCGAGCTCATCCATGGTTCGGCGTCGGCTGGGGCGAGTTCGGCTGGGCGCAATTCCAGCAGCTCGATCAGGTCGGTGTGAAGGTCGAGATGTCCCTGCACGCTCACAACGCGATTCTCGATTTGCTGGCGAAGACCGGGATCGTCGGCACCGCCGGCGTGGCCGTGATCCTGCTGGCGTGGCTGTGGCGCGTGATGCTGGTGCGCTTGTGGCATGGCGATGCCGAAGAGCGCAGGCAAACCGTGCTGGTGCTGACCTGGCTGGCGATGCTGTGCGCGCATTCGATGCTGGAATACCCGCTGCATTACCTGTATTTCTTCCTGCCGTTCTGCTTCATGCTCGGCTGGCTTGAGCCGTCCGGCTTCGGGCGCTGGCGTCTTCCGTTACCGTTGGCGCGGGGACTAGTGCTCGCGTTTGTCGCGGTGGCCGCAGTGGTGCTGAGCACCATGTGGCAGGACTATCGCCGCGCGGAAGCGCGCGAGTATGCCAGCAGCGAAGGCCGCCACGCCTTGCCGATGCCGCGCTTCTGGTTCCGCCAGCATGCGCAGGCCGATGCGGCCGGGCAGGCCGCGATCACGCCGGAGAATGCCGCGGCGCTGTTGCCCGTGCATATCGCGGCGGTGCATCTGCTGCCGACGCCGACCATGATCGCGCGCACGGCATGGCTGCTGGCGCTGACGGGCGATGCCGCGCAAGGCCGGCAATGGATGGAGCGCCTGCGCTGGTACTACCTGGGCGACGAGGCCGCGCAGTACGCGACGATCGCGCAGGCGTGCCGCGGCGTGAAGGCGGCCCAGCGCCCGCAGGCGTTCTGCGGCTGGGTGGCCGATCGCTCGCGGCGGCTTGCCGAACTGGGCCGGGACTGACCTAGTAGTACGGGTACGGGCTGTAATAGACCGGCGGCGGTGGTGGCGGATAGTAGTACCGCGGCGCCGGGGCTGCGGCCACGCGCCCCGGCACGGGCACGCGATTGCCGCTGGCGTACATGCACTGCACGTAGGCCGCGTCGTACTGCTGCTGCGTGCCATAGCCGGCGTATTGCGCATTGCCGGCGCCGACCGCCGCCCCCGTGAGCAGGCCGACGCCCGCGCCCACCGCCGCACCCGAGCCACCGTTGAAGGCCGCGCCCGCGGCGGCGCCCAGCGCGGTGCCGACCACCGCGCTGCCGAGCGCGGCATTGTTGGCCGCCTGGGACGAAGACACCCCGCCGACGCGTCCGAAGGCGAATTGCCGGCAGTTGTAGTCGTCGGCGCGGAACTGGTCGAAGTTCTTGCCGGTGCCCGGCAGCGCCATCACGCTGGGCCCGGAGGGCAGCACGGCGCAGGCGCCGAGGGCGAGGGTGGCCACGACCAGCGTGGCGCGGATCAGGGCATCCATGGTGTCACCCCGTGTCAGGAATTGGCCGGCGGCTGTGCCGGTACGCGTTGCCAGCCGCCGGGGCAGGATGCGACGTAAGGGTAGTAGCCTTCAGGCTGGCTGCAGTGGTACCACCAGCCCTGCTGCGGCATGACGCCGTCTGGGCCGGGGGCCGGCACCGGGCCGTTCGGGCCTTGCTCGATGTATTGCGGCGGCGCCGCGGGCACCGTGACCACGGCGGGCGGGTAGTAGTACGGAGCTGGGTAGCCGTAGGGGTAGCCGCCGTAGAACGCGCCGGGCCCGAGATAGATGCCGACGCCTACGCTGGTGCGCGTCTTCACCATGCCGTCGCGCAGATCGCCGCCATGCCAGGCGGCATCGTGGAGATCGGCCCGCCCGGCAAGGGCGGCGCCACTGGCGGCAGTGGCCGCGAGTGCCAGGGCGATCTGGCAGAGCATGCGCCCGTTCATGGTATCCACCTCATCCCCGCGCGTGCCGCGGACAGGGTCAGCCGGCCGCGATCCCGGGCGGCCCGCAATCATATTGAATACCAAATTGTCGCGCGCGGATGTGGGACAGGGCGCGTGTGGAAATGCGGCGTTACCTTTATTACCAGGGAACGAATATGGCGTAAGAAGAGGCCGCGTCCGCCCTCGCCGGGCGTACCGAGGGCATCACGTAAGCCGTGCCGCGACGGCAGGTGTCAACCCGCCGCGACCCAATCCCCCGATTTGCCGCCATGCTTCTCCAGCAGCTTCACATTGCCGATCACCATGCCGCGGTCCACCGCCTTGCACATGTCGTAGATCGTCAGCAGCGCGACCTGCACCCCGGTCAGTGCCTCCATCTCCACGCCGGTCTGGCCGCGGGTCTCGGTGCGCACGGTGCAGGCGACGGTGGCGGTGGCCTCGTCCAGCGCAAACTCGACCGCCACCTTGGTCAGGCCGATCGGATGGCACAGCGGGATCAGGTCGGCGGTGCGCTTGGTGGCCATGATCGCCGCCACGCGGGCGATGCCGATCACGTCCCCTTTCTTGGCGCTGCCGTCGCGCACCAGGGCGAAGGTGGCGGGCTGCATGGTGATGGTGCCGGTGGCCACCGCGACGCGATGGGTGCTGGCCTTGTCGCCGACGTCGACCATGTGGGCTTGTCCGGCGGTGTCGAAATGGGTGAGCTGGGTCATGATCGAGAGCTTCGGGCGAACTGCATGCATGGGGCCGCCGGTGCCGCCAGTGTCGCCCCGAAAGGTCCGACCGACGCGTCCGATGGGAACGGCCACGAGAGGCCGCTATCATAGCAACATGCCAAAACACCCATCGCTTCGCAGGTCTGCCGCATATGGCCGTGGCGCCGCGGCGGATGCCGCTCCTGCCAGTTCCGCGTCACATCGCGAAGCCGGCAGCCACCGCCGCGCCGGCGGCGCCTGGGCGCCATGGCGGCGGCCGCTGGCGGCGCTGCTGGCGCTGACGTTCGCGGCACCTGCGTGGCCACAGGGTACGCCGCGCCCGGCAGCGGCGCCAGCGACGCCGGTGGCTGCGCCCCGTGCGTCGGCGCCGGCCACCTCGGCCGAGGCGACGGACCAGGTCTACGACAACCTGAACCGCAGCGTGAAGGCGGGCCAGAAGTCCGAGTTCGGCCTGCGCAGCAACAACGCGGTGGTGGAGGCCGGCGGCGTGCAACTGCCGGACCTCGGCGACCCGTCGACCGCGTCGCTGTCTCCCGACATGGAAAAACGCCTGGGCGACCGCATCATGCGCGACATCCGGCGCGATCCGCTGTACGTGCCCGATCCGCTGCTGTCCGACTACCTGAACGCGCTCGGCTACCGGCTGGTGCAGGCGGCGCGGCGCCAGAACATCTCCGGTTCGACCGGCGCCGGCACCTTCGCCACCGGCTTCGACCTGTTCGCGGTGCGCGATCGCAGCATCAACGCGTTTGCGCTGCCGGGCGGCTATATCGGCGTGCACACCGGGCTGCTGGTGCAGTCCGATACCGAATCCGAGCTGGCCTCGGTGCTGGGCCATGAAATCGGCCACGTGATGCAGCGGCATATCGCACGCGGCATCACCCAGCAGGACCAGTCGATGTGGATCGCGCTGGCGTCGATGGTGCTGGCCGGGCTGGCCGCGACGCGCAGCCCGGATGCGGCGGCGGCGCTGGCCATGGGCGGGCAGGGCGCCGCCATTGCCAACCAGCTGTCGTTCTCGCGCGGCGCGGAGCGCGAGGCCGACCGGGTCGGCTTCCAGATCCTGACCGCGGCGGGCTTCGATCCGCAGGGCATGCCCGATTTCTTCATGCGGCTGCAGCGCGCCGCGGGCACCGCCGAGAATTCGGTGCCGTCCTATGTGCGCACCCACCCGCTGACCTCCGAGCGCATCGCCGACATGCAGGACCGCGTCAGCCATGCCAGCCAGCGCAAGGTGCCCAACACGCCCGAGTACGAGTTCGCGCGCATGCGTGCCCGCGTGATCCAGGAAGCGTCGCCGAGCGACCTGCAGAACCTGCGCGCGGCGCTGCGCACGCAACTGGCCGGGGCGTCGGCGCTGCGCGCGCCGGCTGTGCACTACGCGCTGGCATTCGTCGAGCAGCGCCTGCGCCGCTATCCGGCGGCCGAACAGGAACTGGCCGAAGCCCGCCGCCTGTACGGCAATATCCCCGGCGCCAGCTCCGGCAGCCCGATGCTCGACGTGATGGCGGTGGAACTGGCGCGCGCGCAGGGCCGCGTGCCCGAGGCGCTGTCGCAGGCCAGCGCTTCGATGAAGGCCTTCCCGCTGTCGCACGCGGTGGCGGTGGCCTACGCCGAGACCCTGATCGGCTCCGGCCGCCATGACGAAGCGGTGCGCTTCCTGCGCGAGCGCACGCGCCAGGAGACCGGCCGCAGCGAATGGTGGGAGATGCTGGCGCGCGCCTACGCCGGCCAGGGCAAGCGGCTGCAGCAACATCAGGCGCTGGCCGAGAAATATGCGATGGATGGCGCCTACCAGGCCGCCATCGAACAGCTGCAGATCGCGCGCAAGGCCGGCGACGGCGATTTCTATACGCTGTCGGAGGTCGATGCGCGCCTGCACCAGCTGGAGCGCCAGTACCGCGAGGACAAGCAGGACAACAAGGGCATGCCGAACTGAGGTTCGGGGTTCGTGCACCTCAGCCGGCCGGCGCCGCCGGCTGGCGCACGAAGCCAAAGCGCTTCGGCACCTCGCTCTCGGCGATCGGCTCGATCGGCAGGTCGCGGCCATCGTGACGGAATACGCCCAGGTCCGCGCCGCAGGCTTCGCCATGCCAGGTGCTGGCGCCGCTGAACTGCTCCAGGTCGTGGTCGTGCAGCAGCGCCGCCTGCAAGGCCGGCGCGGTGCCCGGCGCCATGCCGGCGACGGTGCCTGCCAGGACCACGTTGCCGTGCTCGTCGGCAAAGCAGGCCTGCAGCGTGAAGGCCTGCCCCGTGGTGGTCTGCAGCGCGCCCTGGTGCAGCCGCACGATCCACGGCGCATAGCCCAGCATCACGAACACCCGCTGCGGCCCGTTCTGGAAGTACCAGCAGCCGCGTTCGTCGCACTGGTAGTTGCGCTCGATAAAGCCGATCAGCGCTTCATGGCGGATCGGGTCGCCCGAAAGCCCGTGCTGCTGCGCGTACTCATTGCGCAGCCGCCACTGCCCGCGGCGGTCCAGCGTGAGCCAGCCATAGGCATTGGGCACGTTGGGCCAGCGTGCCATGGCCTGCCTGACGATGTCGTCCATCTCTGTCTCCCCGGCGGGCCGCAGGGAAGGGCGCCCGCCTTACATCATGCTGTCGAAAAATCGCAGGATCCGTGCCGGCAGCCATTCGATATGGCCGCCGAAGCGTCCGTCGGCCTGCAGCGGCAGGTGGCGGCGCCAGTCCGCCGGCGGCGTCATGAAGCCGACATGGCCGCCGTGCTCGGGCTGTTCCAGCCAGACCTGCGGGCTGGCGTCGGCCGGGCCGGGCAGGTGCTGCGCGGGCAGGAAGGGATCGTTGCGCGCGTTGAGCACCAGCGTGGGCACGGCGATGTCGCGCAGCACGGGTTTGCTGGCGGCGCGGCGCCAGTAGTCGTCGGTATCGGCAAAGCCGTGCAGCGGCGCGGTGACGACGTTGTCGAAGGCGTACAGGTCGCGGCTGGCCAGCATGGTGTCGCGGTCGAACAGGCCCGGGAACTGCTCCAGCTTGGCCAGCGACTTGCGCTTGAGCGTCTGCAGGAACATGCGCGTGTAGACCAGGTTGAAGCCGGCCGACAGCGCGGCGCCGCCGGCGGCCAGGTCCAGCGGCGCGGAAATTGCCGCGGCCGCATGCACGTGGCCGGCGCCGCTGCCGTCTTCGCCCAGCATGCGCAGCAAGGCGTTGCCACCCAGCGAGATTCCCACCACCAGCAGCTTGCGCCCGCCGGCGCAGTGGTGCTGGCGCACGCGCTCCAGCACCCAGCGGATCTCGGCCGAATCGCCCGAGTGGTAGAAACGCGGCGCCAGGTTGAGCTCGCCGGAGCAACCGCGGAAATGCGGGATCACGCCCTGCCAGCCGCGCAACGACAGCGCATGCATCAGCGCCTGCGCGTAATGGCTGCCGGAGTCGCCCTCCAAACCGTGGAACATCACCACCAGCGGCGTCTCCGGCCGCACCGCATGAGTGGTCCAGTCGAGGTCGATGAAGTCCTGGTCGGGGGTGGCCCAGCGTTCGCGGCGAAAGCCGACCCGCGGCGGGCGGCGGGTGAAACGCGCGGGGATGATGGTCTGGGCGTGGCCGCCGCGCAGCCACCAGGGCATCGGCGTGCCCTCGCCATAGCCGTGCGCACTGGCGGGATCTGCCTGGACCGCGTAGGGCAGTCGGTGGTGCGGAAGCTGCGTCATGCCGGCTTGGTGTTGCGGGGGGCCGCCGCGCGGCCGGGGGTTCAGTGCAGCGCCTGGCCCGGCGTGGCGGCCACCGCGGCAACCTGCACCGCGTTGGCCGGGCTGCAATGGATGTGGGCCAGGCGCCAGCCTTCGTGGTTCTGCATCAGCACGTAGGTGGTGTGCACGTACAGGTCGGCCTCGACGCGGTCGCTGCCGAAGCGCAGCGCCTCGGTCACGTCGAAGATCGACACGGCCATCGACGCATGGCTGCTGGTCTCGATGGCGTCGACCAGCACCGGCTGCTCTTCCAGCAGCTGCGAGAATGCTTGGCGCAGCTGCTCGTGGCCGATCAGGCGCTGGCCGTCGGGCAGCACGCAGGTGATCGAGTCTTCGTCCAGCCACAGGCGCAGCGCGCCTTCGGCGTCGCGCAGCTTCAGCGCTTCGCGGAAAGCGTCGACGATGTCTTCGGCGGAATCGAACAGGCGGGCAAAGCGAGGCATGTTGGCAATGGACGTGGCTAGGGCGGGGAGGTCAGGGCCGGTGCAGCAGCTTGCGCAGCTCGACGAACACCATTTCCGGTTCGATCTCTTTCAGGCAGCGCAGGTGGCCCAGCGGACACTCGCGCTTGAAGCACGGACTGCACTCCAGCTGCAGCCACATGATACTCGCTGCCTGTGACAGCGGCGGCGTGTGGCGCGGATCGCTCGAGCCGTACACCGCCACCTGGGGCCGGCCCAGCGCCGCGGTCACATGCATCAGGCCCGAATCGTTGCAGACCGCGGCTTCGGACAGCGCCAGCAGGTCGACCGCGTCGTCGAGCGAGGTCTGGCCGCACAGGTTGCGCACGAACGGGGCCTCGCTGACGATCTCGGCGGCGATCTCGGCGTCCTTGGCCGAGCCCAGCGTGATCATCTGTGCGTACGGATACGAGCGCCGCAGCATCTGCGCCAGCCTGGCGAAATGCGCCGCGGGCCAGCGCTTGGCCGGGCCGAACTCGGCGCCCGGGCAGAACGCGATCACGCGCGTGTGCGGCGCCAGGCCGAAGCGCTCGGCGGTGGCGGCCACGCGCGCCGGGTCCGCGCGCAGGCGCGGCTCGGACAGATTGTCGGGCAGGCGCGCACCGGGCTTGAGCGCCAGGCGGGCGTAGTGCTCCACCATCGGCGGGCGGTGGTCGCGCGGCGGATTGGCGTGGCGCACGTTGAGCATGCCGAAGCGCGCTTCGCCGCGGTAGCCGATGCGCAGCGGAATGCCGGCCAGCCACGGGATCAGCGCCGACTTGAGCGAGTTCGGCAGCACGTAGGCGAGGTCATAGCCTTCGTTCTTCAGCTGCTGCGCGAACATCAGCCGCGCCGACAGCTGCAGCTTGCCGTGCGCAAGGTCCGACGGGAACACGCGGCCGATTTCCGGCATGCGCGCGAGCACCGGCGCGACCCACTTGGGCGCGAGGGCATCGATGACCAGGCGCGGATGGCGCGCCTTGAGCAGCGCGAACAGCGGCTGCGCCATCAGGGCGTCGCCGATCCAGTTGGGGGCGATGACGAGGGCTTTCTTCATGGAAGGGGCGCAAGGAGCCGGCACGGGCGCAGCGGCGCGGGCGCCGGCAACGCCAACGCTCCGGGGCGCCAGTGGGCGGCCCGGAGCGTCAGGGAGGTGCGATGGCCGGCGGCTCGGGTCAGTGGTGGCCCTTCAGCACGGTGCCCGGCTTGAGCTTGTACACGGTGCCGCAGTACGGGCACTTGGCTTCGCCGGTGTCGGCCACGTCGAGAAACACGCGCGGATGGTAGTTCCAGGCCGGGGTGTTGGCGGTCGGGCAGTGCAGCGGAATGTCTTCGGCGCCGATTTCGATGATGGTCGCGGTTTGCGTCATGGTGTTGCAGGGAATAAAACGTATTGTTCGTCAAAACAAGGCGCGTGCCGCGCCCGCACGGGCGGGCGACTGGCACGCGGACTGCCGGCCGGTGCTCAGACCAGCGTCAGCCACTTCTTGTACTTTTCGTCGGTGCCGCCGACGGCGGCAAAGAAGGCGTCCTGGATCTGCTTGGTCACCGGGCCGCGGCGGCCTTCGCCGATGATGCGGTCGTCCAGCTCGCGGATCGGCGTGACCTCGGCGGCGGTGCCGGTGAAGAAGGCTTCGTCGGCGCAGTACATCTCGTCGCGGGTGATGCGCTTCTCGCGCACTTCGATGCCCAGGTCGCGCGCGATGGTCAGGGTGGCGTCGCGGGTGATGCCGTCCAGGCACGAGGCCAGGTCCGGGGTGTAGATCACGCCGTTGCGCACGATGAAGACATTCTCGCCCGAACCTTCGCTGACGTAGCCGTCGGTGTCGAGCAGCAGCGCTTCGTCGTAGCCCAGGCCGGTCGCCTCCTGGTTGGCCAGGATCGAGTTGATGTAGTAGCCGCTGGCCTTGGCGCGCACCAGCGACACGTTGACGTGGTGGCGGGTGAACGACGAGGTCTTCACGCGGATGCCTCGCTCCATGCCTTCCTCGCCCAGGTAGGCGCCCCACGGCCACGCCGCGATGGCGACGTGGATGGTGTTGCCCTTGGCCGAGACGCCCAGCTTTTCCGAACCGATCCACACGATCGGGCGGATGTAGCAGGATTCCAGGTGGTTGGCGCGCACCACTTCGCGCGTGGCGGCTTCCAGCGTGGCCTCGTCGAACGGCATCGCCATCTGGAAGATCTTGGCGGAATTGAACAGGCGGCGGGTGTGCTCTTTCAGGCGGAAGATGGCGGTGCCTGCGGGGGTCTTGTAGGCGCGCACGCCCTCGAACACGCCCATGCCGTAGTGCAGCGTATGCGTCAGCACGTGGATCTTGGCGTCGCGCCACTCGATCAGCTTGCCGTCCATCCAAATCTTGCCGTCGCGATCCGCCATCGACATGTCTGTTCTCCCTGCGCCGTGGAAATAGCAAAAACGATATTGTAAGCCCGGGGGGCATGGGTCACAACGCGGCGCGGGCGCCGCGGCGGTCTAGAATGCGCTTTTTCACGGCATCGTCGCTGCATTGGCGGCGGCGTCCGCCAGTCGACCTTCCTGCAAGCCGTGCCTTCGAGCCCACATTCCAGCCCCGATCGCCAGCCTGGCCAGCCTGACGCGCTGCCGGACGCCCCTGGCGCGCCGGAGGCCGACTGGCAGCAGGCGCTGGACGCGCTGCGCGCCCTCGCCGGTACCGACCCGGCCACCGCTCAAGGTGCGGCGGCACCGGCCCGGCGCCTGCTGTGGGCGCTGACGCTGGACGCCGACGGCGCGCCCGGCACGATCGAGCCGCTCGAGCAGGTGCGCGGCCCGAAGGGCTGGGGCAAGCCCCGGCCGGTGCCGCTGGCGCGCATCGCCGAGGACGAGCGGCTCGAGCCGTGGGATGCGCGCGTGGCGCGCGCCATCCGCCGCGATGCCTCGCACCACCGCCGCTACGTGCTCGACCGCGCCATGGCGCTGATGGCGCTGGCCGGGCACCCGGGCGTGGTGCTGGCCCACGCGCCCACGCAGACGCTGGACGTGGTCGAGGACGCGCCCGCGCTGGAGGCCGTGCGCAGCGCCGGCCGCTACGTGCTGCGGCTGTTCCCGCCGGTGCGCGAGGCGCCTGCGCTGGAGGCGCTGCTGCCCGCCGCCGCGCGGCAGGAGGCCGAGGCGCTGCGCCAGTTCACGCTGCTGCGCGACGGCCCGCACCGGCTGCGGCTGGTCCGCTATACCCCGGCGCAGTTCGAGGCCGCGCGGCTGATCGGCAACGGCGTGGCAATTCCCGAGGAAGGCCACGCCCGGCTCGACCAGACCCTGCGCGCGCTGGCCGGCCAGTTCCAGATCCAGGCCGATGCCGCGGCCGGCTCGCGCGCGGTCGAGGCGGAGGCACGCTTGCGCGCCGAAGTGGCGCCGGTGGGACGCGGCATCTCGCTGCGGCTGGTGGTGACGCCGCTGGGCCCGCTCGGGCCGCGGCTGGCGCCCGGCGCCGGGCGCGAACGGCTGATGGCGACGGTGCGCGGCGAGACCCTGTCCACGCAGCGCGACCTCGACGCCGAGCTGGCCAGCGTGGCCGAAGTCTTCGCCGCGCTGCCGCAGTTGGTGGCGCTGTCGCCGCCGGGCGGCGAGTACACCTGGACCCTGGACGATCCCGAGGATGCGCTCGCGGTGGTCGAGGCGCTGCCGGCGCTGTCCGCGGTGCAGGCGGTCGAATGGCCGCGCGGCAAGGAACTGCGCGTGCTGCCCGCCGACCTGCCGCAGCTGGGAGTGCAGATCGAGAGCCGCGGCGCGTGGTACCAGCTGGCGGGCGAGCTGCGCGTGGCCGAGGGGCTGGTGCTGGAGCTGGGCAAGCTGATCGACTGGACCGGCAGCCACGCCGGGCGCTTCGTGCCGATGGGGCAGGGCGTCTACGTGGCGCTGACTCAGGTGCTGCGCGGCCGGCTGCGCGATCTTGCCGGCGTGGGCGAGCGGCTTACGGATGGCACCCGCGACGGCATCCGCGTGCCGCAGATGGCGACGCCGTGGCTGGACGACGTGCTGGCCGGCGCGGGCGTCGATCCCGACGCGCATTTCCGCGCGCGCATCGCCCGGCTGCGCGCCGCGCGCGAGCGCGAGATCGCGCTGCCGGCCACGCTGGCGGCGGAGCTGCGCCCCTACCAGGAAGCCGGCTACCGCTGGGCCATGACGCTGGCCGCTTCCGGACTGGGCGCCTGCCTGGCCGACGACATGGGCCTGGGCAAGACCCTGCAGGCGCTGGCGGTGCTGGTGGCGCGCGCCGGCGGGGGCGCGGCGCTGGTGATCGCGCCGACCTCGGTGTGCGGCAACTGGGCCGCCGAGGCGCGGCGCTTCGCGCCCACGCTCAACGTCCATGTCTATGCCGAGGGCGATCGCGACGCGCTGCTGGCGCAGGCCGGGCCGCATGACCTGGTGATCGTCTCGTACACACTGCTGCAGCAGGCCAGCCGGGACTTCTGCGCGCGCGCCTGGCATACCGTGGTGGCCGACGAGGCCCAGGCCTTCAAGAACGCGGTCACGCGGCGGGCGCAGGCGATGTTCGCGCTGCCGTCGGACTTTCGCATGGCGCTGACCGGCACGCCGGTGGAAAACCGGCTAGCCGAGCTGTGGTCGGTGATGCGGTTCTGCAATCCCGGCCTGCTGGGCTCGCTGGCCCGCTTCAACGAGCATTTTGCCAACCCGATCGAGCGCGCCGGCAGCCGCGAGGCACGCCTGCGGCTGCGCCGCATGATCGCGCCGTTCGTGCTGCGCCGGACCAAGGCGCAGGTGCTGGACGAGCTGCCGCCGCGCACCGAGCTGGTGATCCGGGTCGAACCCGAGCCGGTCGAAGCCGCACATTACGAGGCGCTGCGCCGCCAGGCCCAGACCGAGGCCGAGGCCGCGCTGGCACGCCTCGAAGCCGCGCGCAAGGCCACCCGCGATGCGCCCGCCGGCGCGAAGGCGCGCGCGCTGGCGCAGGCCCGGCACCAGGCGCAGGCGCGCCTGCACGTGCTGGCGCAGCTGATGCGGCTGCGCCGCGCCGCGTGCGATCCTCGCCTGGTCACGCCCGAAGTTGGCGGGCAACTGAGCGGCCAGCTGAACGAAGGCGCCAAGGTGCGCGCCTTCGTCGAACTGGCCAGCGGACTGGCCGCCAGTGGCCACAAGACCCTGGTGTTCAGCCAGTTCGTCGATTTCCTGCAGCTGCTGCGCCACGGGCTGGAGCGCGCCGGGCTGGCGCTGCAATACCTGGACGGCGCCACCCCCGCGGCCGAGCGCACGCGCCGCGTGGCCGCGTTCCAGGCGGGCGAGGGCGATGTCTTCCTGATCAGCCTGAAGGCCGGCGGCTTCGGCCTGAACCTGACCGCGGCCGACTACGTGATCATCGCCGACCCGTGGTGGAATCCCGCCGCCGAAGACCAGGCCATGGGCCGCGCGCACCGCATCGGCCAGCAGCGCCCGGTCACGGTGTACCGACTGATCAATGCGGGCACCATCGAGGAGCGCATCGTCGAGCTGCACCGCGACAAGCGCGCGCTGGCCGATGGCTTGCTGGAAGCCGACGACGACCATGCCGCGGGCACCGGCGCGCCGCTGCCGGATGTCGACGAACTGGTGGGGCTGCTGCGGCGCTGAAGCGCAAGCCGCGCCGAGGCGGGTTGCCATATGCCCGCACGGCATACCTTCAGGCAAACTCAGTCGTTTGGTTTTGGCAGGAACCTTGCTATCTTGTTGCGCTGGCCCGGGGCTCAGATCCCGGCCATCGCTCAGGTCCGCCGCGAAGTCCCCGCCGCGCCGGGCCGCTTCCTGTGACATTCACCGACGGTGCCCCCATGCCCAACTCGTCCCGCCTGCTTCCGCGCTTGTCCTTCCGTTCCGCCTTCCGCGTTGCCGCGCTGTGCGCCGCCGTGGCCGGCACGGCCAGCTTGCCCGCCCATGCGCAGGGCGAATGGCCGACGCAACCGGTGACGATCCTGATGGGCTTTACCGCGGGCTCGGGCGTCGACATCGTCGGCCGCACGCTGCAGGAATCGCTGCAGAAGTCGCTGAAGACCACCATCGTCTATGACTACCGGCCGGGCGCCGGCGGCAACGTTGCCTCCGAGGTGGTGGCGCATGCCAAACCGGACGGCTACACGCTGCTGCTCGGCACCGCCGCCACGCACGGCATCAACCCGGCGCTGTACAAGACCCTGCCGTTCGATGCCGACGCCGATTTCACCCCGATCGCGCCGCTGGTCGAGGTCTCCAACGTGCTGACCGTCAACCCGGCGGTGCTCGACGTCAAGTCGGTCAGGGAGTTCATCGAGAAGGTCAAGGCCAATCCCGGCAAGTACAACTTTGCCTCCACCGGCAACGGCACCGGCACGCACCTGGCGTTTGCCGAGTTCAATGCGCGCGCCGGGCTGGACATGGTGCACGTGCCCTACAAGGGCGGCCCCGATGCGCTGCAGGCAGTGGTAAAGGGCGAGGTCTGCTGCATCTTCAACCAGGTGCAGAGCGTGCTGCCGCAGTTCCGCGCCGGCAAGGTGCGCCTGCTGGGCGTGACCACCAAACAGCGCGTGCAGGTGATCGCCGATGTGCCGACCATTGCGGAAAGCGGCCTGCCCGGCTTCAACAGCACCATCTGGTTCGGCCTGTTCGGGCCCAGGGGGCTGGACCCGAAGATCGCGCGCAAGGTCAATGACGCGGTCAAGGTGGCGCTGGAAACGCCGGCGATCCGCCAGAAGCTGATCGATGCCGGCAACACGCCGCGGGTCGAGACGGTGGACCAGTTCAAGGCCACGGTGAAGGCCGACCGCCAGAAGTGGGCGGGCGTGGTCAAGACCGTGGGCGCTTCGATCGACTGAGCCGTCGACGGATCCGTTGCAAGCGCGGCCGGAGCCTGCCGGCGCCGCTAGGCGCGCACGCCCAGCCGCGTCAGCAGGTGCGCCAGCTGCGCCTGCGTGCCGGTGCCGGTCTTGGTGAAGATCGCCTTGAGCTGGGTGCGACCAGTCTCGCGCCGGATGCCGATCAGCTCGCAGGCCTCGGGCAGGCCGATGCCCGATGACAATTGCAGCGCCAGCCGGATCTCCGCCGGCGTCAGGCCGTAGAGGTCGCGCAACACGGTCGGCAG
Organism: Cupriavidus sp. WGlv3; assembly: GCF_023952475.1. Classification (GTDB taxonomy): domain Bacteria; phylum Pseudomonadota; class Gammaproteobacteria; order Burkholderiales; family Burkholderiaceae; genus Cupriavidus; species Cupriavidus phytorum. The sequence continues at coordinate 3,137 of NZ_JALHRX010000013.1, read as the reverse complement.
CGTCATCGGCGCGGCGCCCGGTTCGTGGATCGCCACCAGCACGCTGGGGCGCTGCCAGTCCAGCGCCAGGTGATGCGCCGGGGGCAGCGGCAGCAGGATCACCTGCGCTTGCCGGCCGGCGCTGTCGATGGCGCGCAGCGCCTGCGCCGGCTGCGCGCTGGCCGGGTTGCTCACCGCGCGCAGCGCGTCCGCGAACGGGCGCGACAGGGTCCAGCCGCCATCCTCGCGCGCGGCCAGCGGCGCCGCGACGCTGGTCTCGATCGACACCGCCGGCAGCAGCCGGCGCACCCAGGTTTCGCCGATGCTGTTGGCCATGAGCGGCTTGCCATCGTCGCGGAACACGATCACGCCGAACGGCAGCCGCTCCATCAGCTGCGACGACGCATGCGCCAGCGCCGACACCTGGTGGGTGCGCTCGCGCAGCGCCATGGCCTGGCGCACGTGCGGGATGGCCCAGTCGAGCGCGCGCGCATCCTCGGGCGAGTAATGATCGTGGCCATGCGGGCGCTGCAGCGACAGGAACACGTCGTAGTGCGGCTGGCGCTCGATCAGGCAGGCCATCACCGACGACTGTTCGATCGGCCGCAGGAACTCGCCGTAGAAGGGCGACTGCCGCATGACCTGCGGCCCCAGTTCGCGCGAATCGATATACCAGCTGCCCACCGCCATGCGCCGCGCGAACGGCAGCGCCGGGTCGATCGCGGCGAACTGTTCGCGGTACGCGGCCACGGCCTCGGGCATCGGGTTGACTTCCTGGTGCACCAGCACGCGCTCGTGCACGGTGTCGAGCACGAGCAGGTGCGCGTGGCTGCTGCCGCTGGCCTGGCACAGCGCGCTCAGGCTGCGCTGCCAGGCATCGGCGTCGAAAATTCCCTCGTACAGCGCGCGAATGGTGTCGTGCATCTGTGTGTCGCTCATGGCTTCCCTTCTTCTTACTTCTTTTATTTTTAGCACTTTACTCGCGTGGCAGCGCGCGGGCCGCCGGCGCGGCGCCGGCGCGTTGCAGAGGCTGGCGGGTTCAGCCCTGATCCAGCGCCGCGCCCAGGCGCGAGAGCAGGTGCGTGAGCTGGGCCTGGCTGTTGCAGCCGGTCTTGTGGAATACCGCCTTGAGTTGCGTGCGCGCGGTTTCGTGGCGGATGCCGAGCTGCTGGCTGGCTTCGGGCAGGCCCTGGCCGTGCGCCAGCTGCACGCTGAGCCGGGTCTCGGCCGGCGTCAGCCCGTAGAGATCCCGCAGTACGGGGCCGAGCAGCAGCGGCGCGCGGTCCTGCTCGTGCACGATCACCAGCGCCGCCGGTTCCTGCCACTGCGCGGCAAAGGCGTGCGACGGCGGCAGCGGCAGCACGATGACCTGCGCGCTGGCGTCGCCGCTGGTGGCGCGCGCCGCCTGCGCGGCCACGGCGTGGCGGGGGTCGCAGGCGGCCTGGACCATGTCGGCGAACGAGCGCGACAAGGTCCACTCCGAAACCTTGCCGGCCGGGTCCAGCCGCCGCGCCCAGCGTTCGCCGGCGCGGTTGCACAACAGCACGTGGCGCTGCGGCGAAAACACCAGCAGGGCGAAATTGAGCCGCTCCACCAGCTGCGTCGACAGCCGCGCCAGCACCGTCAGCCCGAGCGTGCGATCGCGCATCGCCATGGCGCTGCGCATATGCGGAATGACCCAGTCCAGGCCGCCGGTGTCGACGCTCGAGAACAGCGGCTGCCGGCGCGCGCGCTGCATCGAGAAATAGACTTCGTAATGGGGCTGGCGCTCGACCAGGCAGGCCACGTAGGAGCGCAGGCCATAGCGGTGGAAGAAATCGCGGTAGAACGGGTGGCGCGCCATGGTGCCTTCGCCCAGCTCGCGCGCATCGATATACCAGTCGCCCGGTTGCATGCGCGGTGCGAACTGCTTGGCCGGGTCGATCGCCTGGTAATCCGACTCGTATTCGGTGAACAGCTCGACCACCGGGTTGATGATCTCGTTGACGCTGATCTGGTCGCGCACCGTATCCCAGACCATCATCGAGCCATGTGCCGCTCCCGCCAGCCCGGTCAGGGCGCGCAGGCTCTCCTGCCAGGCCCCGGGATCCAGAATGCCCTCGTACAAGCCGCGGATGGCTCCGTGCATGTCGGCTTCGTTCATCTGACTTACCCCTTGCATTCGCGACAAAATAATGCGCGGCGCCGGTGGTGCGTCCGCTCGCACCCCGGCATGCTTTGTTGTTCTTGGCTGCTTGCAGTGGGCCGTATTGTTAGCCTCTTGTCGGCCGCCGCTTGTCTTGGCCGTTTGTAGACCGGCTCTGGCGTGATTGCGTGTCTGATGTAGCAGACGTTGCGTACATTACCGCACTTGGGGGTCTCGCGGAAAACGCTGGCGCCCCTTCTTTGGTGGGGAGTGGGGGCAGTCGGGCGCCCTTGGCACTGGCTGGCAGGCGGGTTTGTGCCTTGCGGAGCGCATCATGGTCCGCCACGGTCCGGATTCGGCAAAGGCCCGATCGCGTTCAGGTAAAATGCCGGTTTCCCCGAGTCCGCAGCGAAATCTCGCGCCATCCACCGTCATGACCTCTGTCCTGCGTCTTTCCGATCTGATCTCCCAAGGCAAACTCTCCGGCAAGCGTGTGTTCATCCGTGCCGACCTGAACGTGCCGCAGGATGACGCCGGCAATATCACCGAAGACACGCGCATCCGCGCCTCCGTGCCCGCCATCGAGGCCTGCCTGGGCGCCGGCGCCGCGGTGATGGTCACGTCCCACCTGGGCCGCCCGACCGAGGGCGAGTTCAAGCCCGAAGACTCGCTGGCGCCGATCGCCGCGCGCCTGTCCGAACTGCTTGGCAAGCCGGTCCAGCTGGTGCAGAACTGGGTCGACGGCGTCGAAGTGGCGCCCGGCCAGGTGGTGCTGCTGGAAAACTGCCGCGTCAACAAGGGCGAGAAGAAGAACAGCGACGAACTGGCGCAGAAGATGGCCCGTCTGTGCGATGTCTACGTCAACGACGCCTTCGGCACCGCGCACCGCGCCGAGGCCACCACCCACGGCATCGCCAGGTACGCGCCGATCGCCTGCGCCGGCCCGCTGCTGGCCGCCGAGATCGACGCGCTGGGCAAGGCCCTGGGCCAGCCCGCACGCCCGCTGGTGGCGATCGTGGCAGGCTCCAAGGTC
>NZ_JALHRX010000129.1 GCF_023952475.1 Cupriavidus sp. WGlv3 | reverse complement strand
AGGACACGCTCACTACAGGTTGAGTTCTCGCATTTGTGCCGTATTCCAAGTCATCTTTCGATCACTTTAAAATACATTTGGTTGATACAATCACAACCCGGTATCGCGTTATACAACCGTGCTTCTCATCAAAGCACCGCGACACCTTTACTACATCCCATATTGTTAAAGAACAGCCGATCTTGCGATCGCTTGGCAATGCCAAAGGAAAGCACTCGGTAAGCGCTTTCCTTTGACAACCAACTCCAGGTATCCGTACTCACTCGTCAGAGGTAGTGGTGGAGGATGACGGGATCGAACCGACGACCCCCTGCTTGCAAAGCAGGTGCTCTCCCAGCTGAGCTAATCCCCCTCGGATAACTTGGTGGGTCTGGTAGGACTTGAACCTACGACCCCCGCCTTATCAAGACGGTGCTCTAACCACCTGAGCTACAGACCCTTGGCTGTAACAGCAAACAAACCGATAAGTGTGAACGCTAGGCTTGAGACACAAGCCTCTGGAAAGGAGGTGATCCAGCCGCACCTTCCGATACGGCTACCTTGTTACGACTTCACCCCAGTCATGAACCCTGCCGTGGTAATCGCCCTCCTT
>NZ_JALHRX010000128.1 GCF_023952475.1 Cupriavidus sp. WGlv3 | reverse complement strand
ATGCCCATGCGCTTCATCAGCGTGCGCACGTGCCGGCGGCCGACCGGGATGCTCTCCCGTCGCAACAGGCGGGCCAGCATGCGTGCGCCCGCGAAGGGATGCTCCAGATGCAGTTCGTCGATCCGGCGCATCAGCCTCAGATCCGCGTCGCTGATTGGACGCGGCTGGTAGTAGACGCTCGATCGGGAAATGTCGACCAGCTTGACCTGGCGGCTCACCGGCAGCGGGTGATCGCGGTCAATCATCGCTTTCCGCTCAGCAATCCCGCCTTGCCGAGCGCGTGCTCTAAAAAATCGTTCTCCAGTGTCAATTGGCCTATCTTTGCATGCAGCGCCTTCACGTCCACCGGCGGCTCGGCCGCAGTCTTGGTTTTGCCGCCGCCGAACACGTCCGCGGCGTGCTCCGCCAACTGTTGCTTCCACTCCGTGATCTGGCTCGGGTGCACGTCATACTGCTGGGCCAATTCCGCCAGCGTCTTGTCGCCCTTGAGCGCGGCCATGGCCACCTTGGCCTTGAAGGTTGCCGAGTGGGTCCGTCTGCTTCGTTTCGTCATCTTCTGGATCCTTTATGCCCGCCATTATGGCCGGCTCAGGCCCCAGCTCTTCCACTTA
>NZ_JALHRX010000127.1 GCF_023952475.1 Cupriavidus sp. WGlv3 | reverse complement strand
CGCGATGCCGGCGGCGTTGTCGCCGGTGGGCAGCGCGCGGCCGGTGGCGGCGTCGCGGTAGGTGGTCAGCAACAGGCCAGCCTGGCCGCGCACGGCGGCGTGGCCGTCCGTGCGCAGCTCGAACCCCTGGCCGCGGAAGCTTCCGCGGCGGTTGTCCTGCTGATGGATCAGGTGGCCAAGGTTGAGCTGAGTCGACTGCAGCGTGGTGGCCAGTTGGGTGCGCAGCTGGCTGTCGCTGTCGTCCAGCACCAGCTGGTTGTACCCCTTGCCGCCGTGTTCCTGGCTCTTGAAACCCGTCAGCGCCGCGCCATTGCGGTGGCCATCGGGCTGCGCGCCCAGGCCGTGCCAGGCGGGGCTGTTGCCACCAGCGAGGTTGCCTTGCGCGCTGGGGGCGCTGTCCGTGCCCTGTGCGTACAGGGATTTGCTGTCGCTGCCCGCCGCGGCACTCTTGCCGCCTGGCGTCGGTGCGTGGCCGGCTTCGCCCTGGCCGTTGTACAGCGCGCCGATGACGAACGGCTGGTCGATGTCGTCGTCGGCGAACTTGACCAGCACTTCCTGCCCGATGCGCGGCAGCCATTGCCAGCCCATGCCGGCGCCGGCCTGGCGCTGGGC
>NZ_JALHRX010000126.1 GCF_023952475.1 Cupriavidus sp. WGlv3 | reverse complement strand
GGGGTGACGGCGTACCTTTTGTATAATGGGTCAGCGACTTACATTCAGTGGCAAGCTTAACCGATTAGGGAAGGCGTAGCGAAAGCGAGTCCGAACAGGGCGTTGAGTCGCTGGGTGTAGACCCGAAACCAGATGATCTATCCATGGCCAGGTTGAAGGTGCGGTAACACGTACTGGAGGACCGAACCCACTAACGTTGAAAAGTTAGGGGATGAGCTGTGGATAGGGGTGAAAGGCTAAACAAATCTGGAAATAGCTGGTTCTCTCCGAAAACTATTTAGGTAGTGCCTCGTGTCTCACCTTCGGGGGTAGAGCACTGTCATGGTTGGGGGGTCTATTGCTGATTACCCCGCCATAGCAAACTCCGAATACCGAAGAGTGCAATCACGGGAGACAGACATCGGGTGCTAACGTCCGGTGTCAAGAGGGAAACAACCCAGACCGCCAGCTAAGGTCCCCAAATATAGCTAAGTGGGAAACGAAGTGGGAAGGCTAAAACAGTCAGGAGGTTGGCTTAGAAGCAGCCACCCTTTAAAGAAAGCGTAATAGCTCACTGATCGAGTCGTCCTGCGCGGAAGATGTAACGGGGCTAAGCTATATACCGAAGCTGCGGACGC
>NZ_JALHRX010000125.1 GCF_023952475.1 Cupriavidus sp. WGlv3 | reverse complement strand
GATAACTGGACGGTGAGGCTGCCCCGATGAGAGCACCATCCTGGGGTTCCGTCATCTGCGAGAGAAGCACCCGCTCAGATTCTTGCGCTGGTCAACGACATCCTTCGCGACAAGGGATTGATGCTGCGCGCGGGCACGGTGGTAGACGCGACACTGATCAGCGCACCGGGCTCGACCAAGAATGCGTCGGTGTCGGGCGAACGCGACCCGGAGATGCACCAGAGCAAGAAAGGAAACCAGTGGTATTTCAGCATGGAAGGGCACATTGGCGTGGACGCCGAAAGCGGGCTGGCGCACACGGTGCGGGGCACGGCGGGCAACGTCAACGACGTGGTTGAGGCCAACAGTCTGCTGCATGGCGAGGAAACTGACGCGTTTGGCGATGCGGGCTATCAGGGCGTGGAGAAGCGTCCGGACGCGCGAGCAGGCGTGAACTGGCACGTGGCGAAGAAGCCAGGCAAACGTCGCGTTCTGGACCAAAGCAAACCGCTTGGCGCGCTCGTCGATCAGGTCGAGCGAATCAAGGCGGGCATCCGGGCAAAGGTCGAGCATCCGTTCCGGGTCACCAAGCGGCAGTTCGGCTACACCAAGGTCCGCTATCGAGGGCTGAGGAAGAACACCGCGCAACCCATAACCTTGTTCGT
>NZ_JALHRX010000124.1 GCF_023952475.1 Cupriavidus sp. WGlv3 | reverse complement strand
CGTGGCGAAGTAAGCAGCGCAGCGCGGGCATGAAGGTCAACCGCATCGTCGCCAACATCGGCACCGCCGATCCCGGCCAGGCCCGCGCCTTCTACCAGGACGTGCTGGGCCTGGACCTGCTGATGGACCACGGGTGGATCCGCACCTACGGCAGCGATGCCGCAGCGCGGACCCAGGTCAGCTTTGCCGTGGAAGGCGGCAACGGCACGCCCGTGCCCGCGCTGTCGATCGAGGTCGACGATGTCGACGAGGCCCACCGCCGCATGGTGGCGGCCGGCTTTGCGGTGGAGTACGGCCCGGCCGACGAGCCGTGGGGCGTGCGGCGCTTCTTCGTGCGCGACCCGTTCGGGCAGCTGGTCAATATCCTCGCGCACGCCTGAGCGCGAGCCTTGCCCGCCGTCAGTGCCGGCCTGGCCGGCCTTTCCTATCATTCCTGCAACGCGTTGGCCCGGCGCAAGTGATGCATGCGCCCGGCCAGCGGCGTACACTAGCGCCCTTTTTTCCGGGCCTGCACGTTACCGTCACGGGCCTGGCTACCGTTGCAGGAGTCTGAATGAGCTTGTTCCGCACCAAGGACATCGACGCGATGCTGGCCGTCGCGCGCGATGACGGCTTGAAAAAGGTGCTGGGTCCGGTCGACCTGGTGTTGATGGGCATCGGTGCCATCATCGGCACCGGCATCTTC
>NZ_JALHRX010000123.1 GCF_023952475.1 Cupriavidus sp. WGlv3 | reverse complement strand
TATTCTCGGTGCGGGTGCCGGCGCATCGCCTCGATGTCGATTCCCTGGAGCAGCCAGTGCAACGGTTCGACCGTCAGCATAGCCACTGTCGCCTCGCGTGGCCAGGCAAACCGGTCCGCCTCCAATCGCTTCAACAATAGCCAGAAGCCGTTGCGATCCCACCCGAGAATCTTGATACGATCGGCCCGCTGGTTACGGAACACAAATACAGCCGATGCAAACGGATCCAGCCCGAGCGCCTGCTCGACCAGCAGTGCCAGGCCGTTGATGTTCTTACGGAAGTCCACTGCGTCGCGATGCAGATACACCCGCAGCCCAGCGTCGAGGCGGAACATCAATGGCCTCCACTCAGGGCTTCGATCATTGCCTTTACGAGCCCAACGTCTCGCTCGCTGCATTCCAGCTCGAGCGATACACCGTTGGGCAGCTTTGCGCTCAACAGCGCCAGCGGTTGCGCTCGCCGCGGTGGCGGATCGCCAGACACCACAACCTGTGCGGGTGTCTTGATTGGCCGCGAATCTAGAACCTCCTCGACAACCGGCACGAATGCCGGCAACGCACCTTGCGCCTGCGCTGAATCTCGGATCCCGAATCCATTTGCGCAACTGGTTAGCGTTGATGCCCGCCTTGAGAGCCGTGCCTGAAACCGATGCTCCCGATTGAAGACAGAACTCAATCAGACGCCGCTTG
>NZ_JALHRX010000122.1 GCF_023952475.1 Cupriavidus sp. WGlv3 | reverse complement strand
ATCGCCATCATGACCTCGCTGCCGCTGACGCTGGCCGGCGTGTTCGCGGCGCTGCTGCTGTTCGGCTCGACCCTGAACATGTTCTCGATCATCGGTTTCATCATGCTGATGGGGCTGGTGACCAAGAATGCGATCCTGCTGGTGGACTTCGCCAACCAGGCGCGCCACGGGGTCGACGGCCGCGAGCCGCTGTCGCGCGAGGCCGCGCTGGTCGAAGCCGCGCGCGTGCGGCTGCGCCCGATCCTGATGACGACGCTGGCGATGATCTTCGGCATGGTGCCGCTGGCCTTCAGCCTGGGCGAAGGCGCCGAGCAGCGCGCGCCGATGGGACAGACCGTGATCGGCGGCATCATCACCTCGTCGATCCTGACGCTGGTGGTGGTGCCGGTGATCTATACGTACCTCGACGATTTCGGCGCGTGCTTGCGTCCATTTTGGCGAGACAGAACGCCGTCTTCAGTTGCCCATCAGGCTGGCGGTGATTTGCTCTCCACGAAAGGCGACCCCAAAAAAGCGAACGAGCCTGCAAGATGAACTTTACGCGAGATAGCCATCCTCTTGTGGAGCGTAGTTGTCGTGGACTAACTCCGATTACGAGTCATCTTGGCAGAGGCCATCATCCACGAAAGGTAATGTGCAAAGAATGGCGCCCAACTTGGTGCCGGTGCCTTGGCAAACAGCGAGTTATAGGAAGCGATGAAATTCGCCATGAA
>NZ_JALHRX010000121.1 GCF_023952475.1 Cupriavidus sp. WGlv3 | reverse complement strand
CAGGAGGTGCTGGTCAAGTTCACGGACAACGATATCGACCAGCCGTTCGTGATCGGGGCGCTGTACAACGGCCAGGGCGAAGCCGGCATCGCTCCGACGCCGGGCGGCAAGTCCATGAGTGGCACCACATTCGCCCAGCCCTATGACGCCAGCGGCATCTATGCAATGGGCTCCGACAGCCAGCCGAGCGCACAGGGCAACCTCGCCGGCGGCAACAGCCCGGCGTGGCACGGCATGGGCACTGACCCGGACGGCCATCGCAACGACGCCGCGCTGACCGGCTTCAAGAGCCAGGAACACGGCGGCAAGGGCTACAACCAACTGGTGTTCGATGACTCCGATGACCAGCTGCGGACACAACTTGCCACGACGGAACAAGCGACCCAGCTCAACCTCGGCCACGTAATTCACCAGCAGGAGAATCGCCGTGGCAGCTTCCGGGGCCAGGGGTTCGAGCTGCGCACTGATGGCTACGCCGCTGTGCGGGGCCAAGCCGGGCTGTTGCTGACGACCTATCGCGATGCCGTCACGGGCCACGTGCTGCCGACTGGCGACAACGCTGCCGGTATCGCACTGCTGCGGCAGGCGGGCGATCTGGTCAGGACGTTGGGCGATGGCGCCACCACGCACCAGACCCAAGCCCTGTCGACCGGGAAGGACGACGAGTCGCCATTGGCGAAGCAAGCCAAGGCTGCAGCCGGCATGGTCGATGGGCAATCGCTC
>NZ_JALHRX010000120.1 GCF_023952475.1 Cupriavidus sp. WGlv3 | reverse complement strand
TCGGTCTTGGCCGCCGGGTTGACCACGTCGTTGGCGCCCAGCACCAGCACCACGTCGGCCTGGCCGAACTCGCTGTTGATGTCTTCCATCTCGAAGACCTGGTCGTACGGCACCTCGGCCTCGGCCAGCAGCACGTTCATGTGGCCCGGCATGCGGCCCGCCACCGGGTGGATCGCGTACTTCACGGTCACGCCCTTTTCGGCCAGCTTTTCGGTCAGTTCCTTCAGCGCGTGCTGGGCGCGTGCCACCGCCAGGCCGTAGCCGGGCACGATGATCACGGTCTCGGCGTTGCCCATCAGGAAGGCGGCGTCGTCCGCCGAGCCCGACTTGACGTTGCGCTGCGCCTGGGCGCCGGCGGCCACGCCAGCCGACGCATCGCCGCCGAAGCCGCCCAGGATCACGTTGAAGAACGAGCGGTTCATCGCCTTGCACATGATGTACGAGAGGATGGCACCGCTTGACCCCACCAGCGAGCCGGCGATGATCAGCATCGGGTTGTTCAGCGAGAAGCCGATGCCGGCCGCCGCCCAGCCCGAGTACGAGTTCAGCATCGACACCACCACCGGCATGTCGGCGCCGCCGATCGGGATGATGATCAGCACGCCCAGCACGAAGGCGATCGCCAGCATCACCAGGAACGGCAGCCATTCCTGCGTCATGAAGAAGGCGATGCCGAAGCCGACCATGGCCACCGCCAGCGCCAGGTTCAGCATGTGCTGGCCGGC
>NZ_JALHRX010000012.1 GCF_023952475.1 Cupriavidus sp. WGlv3 | reverse complement strand
GGCCGGTTTCGCCGCCCTTGCAACACCTTTGTCACGACGATGCGCTAAACGTTCCCGTGGCGCTCACGTAAGGCCTTGAACGGCAAAGGTAAATTGCCCCGCCACGTGACGAAAACGAGGCAATACCCCTGCTCTGCTCTTGGGTATTCCTTGATCCCAGCGCTTAACGATGCTGGAAATTCGGGCTGCGCTTCTCGACGAAGGCGGCCATGCCTTCCTTCTGGTCCTCGGAGGCGAAGGTGGCGTGGAACAGCCGCCGCTCGAAGTGAACGCCCTCGGCCAGCGTGGTTTCGTAGGCGGCGTTGACCGATTCCTTGATCATCATGACCACTGGCAGCGAGAAGCCGGCGATGGTCTCGGCCGCCGCCAGCACTTCGTCCAGCAGCTTGTCGGCCGGCACCACGCGCGACACCAGGCCCGCGCGCTCGGCTTCGGCGGCGTCCATCATGCGCGAGGTCAGGCACAGGTCCATGGCCTTGGCCTTGGACACGGCGCGCGGCAGGCGCTGCGTGCCGCCCGCGCCGGGCATGGTGCCGAGCTTGACCTCGGGCTGGCCGAATTTGGCAGAGTCCGCCGCAATGATGATGTCGCACATCATCGCCAGCTCGCAGCCGCCGCCCAGCGCATAACCGGCCACGCCCGCGATCACCGGCTTGCGGATCTTGCGGATGGTTTCCCAGTTGCGGGTGATGTAGTCGCCCTTGTAGACGTCCATGAAGGAGTACTTGGCCATCATGCCGATATCGGCGCCGGCGGCGAAGGCGCGCTCGCTGCCGGTGATGACGATGGCGCCGATACCCTCATCCTGGTCAAACGCGGACAGCGCAGCGCCCAGTTCATCCATCAGCGCATCATTGAGCGCATTCAGGGCCTTCGGGCGGTTCAGCGTGACCAGGCCAACGCGGCCGCGGGTCTCGACCAGGATGTTTTCGTACGGCATGTCTTCTCCTATCTATGTATGGTCAGGCGGATGGCATTGTCGCCACCGGCTGCGGGCTATTCTGCCATCGGTTGCGGCGTGGCGGCGCCGGCTAGAGCATGTGCGCGAGGAACTCGCGGGTGCGCGCGTGGGCCGGCGCGCCGAACACCTCGCCCGGCGCGCCTTCCTCGAGAATCCGGCCCTCGTCCATGAACACGACGTGGTTCGCCACTTCCCGCGCAAATCCCATTTCATGGGTGACGACGAGCATGGTCATATGCTCCTCGGCCAGTTGCCGCATGGTGCGCAGCACCTCGCCGGTCAGTTCCGGATCCAGCGCGGAAGTCGGCTCGTCGAACAGCATGATGTCCGGTTCCATCGCCAGCGCGCGCGCAATCGCCACACGCTGCTTCTGGCCGCCCGACAGCCGCGCCGGATAGCTGTCGCGCTTGGCCAGCAGGCCGACCTTGCGCAGCAGTTCCTCGGCCTTGGGAATCACCGCATCGCGCCGCAGCCCCTTGACGGTCACCGGCGCCTCGATGATGTTCTGCAGTACCGTCATGTGCGGGAACAGGTTGAACGACTGGAACACCATGCCCATCTTCCGGCAGATGCGGCGCACTTCCGCGTCCGCCACATAGCGGGCCGCGCCGTCGGGGCCGGCGCCGGCCAGTGTCTCGCCCTCGATATGCAGGGTGCCGCGGTCGATCACCTCGAGATGGTTCAGGCAGCGCAGCAAGGTGCTCTTGCCCGAACCCGACGGGCCGATCACCGCGGTGACGTCGCCCTTGCGCAAGGTCAGCGAAACGCCGCGCAAGACCTGCAGCGGCCCGAACGACTTGAAGATGTCCCGTGCCGCGATCATGACGCCGGGCGCATCGTGGGAAGGGGCGCCGTTCGGGCTAGTCATCATGTTTGGCATAGCGTTTTTCGAGATTCTGGAAGAACCAGGTCAGAATCAGCGTCATCACCAGGTAGAAAAGCGCGGCGACGAGGAAAGGCGTGGTGGTGAAATCGCGCTGCACGATGCCGCGCGCGGTGCGCAGGATGTCGTTGAGCGCCAGCACGTAGATCAGCGAGGTGTCCTTGATCAGGGTAATGGTTTCATTGCTGACCGGCGGCAGCACCCGGCTGACCATCTGCGGCAGCACCACCCGCCGCATGGTCTGGAAGTAGGTCATGCCCAGCGCCTTGCTGGCCTCGTACTGGCCGCGGTCGACGGACTTAATGCCAGCGCGGAAGATTTCCGCGAAGTACGCGGCATAGTTGAGCGCGAACGCCACCACTGCCGCGGGAAAATCAGGCAGCCGCACGCCGATGACCGGCACGAACGGCAGCGCGAAATAGATAAACAGCATCTGCAGCATCAGCGGCGTGCCGCGCATCAGCCAGATATAACCGTTGACCAGGCCGCTCAGCAGCGGCCAGGACGAAATGCGCGCCAGTGCCAGCGCAAGCCCGAGGGGCACCGACAGGGCGAGCGTGATGGCGAATAGCGTCAGCGTGACTTTGGCACCCTGCGCCAGCGGCAGCAGAAGAGATAAGACGTAATCCATGCTCGCGCGTACAGAAGGAGGTGAGGCCTCCGGGAAGCCCGGCGAACGGGTCCGGAGTTGGCGTGCCCCTCGCCTGAACCGCGAGGGTCCGAGGGGCATTCCGCCGGGTCTGGATTACTTGGTGATGTCGGCGCCAAACCACTGCGTGGCGATACGCGCCGCGGTGCCGTCCTGCTTCATCGACGCCAGGGTCTGGTCGAGCTTGCCGAGCAGTTCGGCGTCATCCTTGCGCACGCCGACGCCGTAATCCTCGGTGCCGAAGTTTTCTTCCAGCACGCGGTATTCGCCGGCACGCTTGCTGATCAGGTAGCGGCCCACCACTTCATCCACCACGATCGCGTCGAGGCGGCCCGCCGACAGGTCCATCAGCGCCGTCACATTGTCGCCGAAGGTCTTGAGTTCCTTCAGGCTCGCGGCAATCTGGCTTTCCTTCTTGATGGCATCCACCGCGCTGCTGCCGTCCTGCGCGCCGACGGTGCGGCCGGCGAGGTCAGCCTTGGCCTTCACCGGCGACTGGGCGCCGACGATGACGATCTGGTGGTTGGTCATGTAGGGCGCGGTAAAGCTGATGTTCTTCTTGCGCTCTTCGGTGATGGTCAGCCCGTTCCACAGCACGTCGACGCGCTTGCCGTTCAGTTCCGCCTCCTTGGCGCTCCAGTCGATCGGTTTGAATTCGACCGTCATGCCGAGACGGCGGCTGGCCTCCTTTGCCATGTCGATATCGAAGCCGACCAGCTCATTGTTGGCATCGCGGAAACCCATCGGCGGGAAATTGTCGTCCAGGCCCACGATGATCCTGGCGGCCGTATCCATGCCGGCCGCCGGCGCGGGGGCGGATTCTTTCTTGCCGCACGCGGCGAACAGCGCGACGGAGGAGATCAGGAGCAAAGCGGCGAACTTCTTCATAGGATTTCCAATGCGATGGGAGAGCGCGCCGGGCTTCGCTTGCGCAGGCCGGCGGGGTTTCAGATTGTTGTTGGCAGCGCGATTATAGAGCGGTGCCGCAGGCCGGCATTGCGCTGCGGCCGGCATTCGTGCCAATCCCGCCCCACCCGCGGGCAAAAATTAATGCTAAGATTTGCCGACCGACTGGTCGGTTTATTTTAGAGGCATCAGCCCGCACCGACGCGTCCCGGAGTCATCGATTCCATCCGGCAGGAGACAATAATGCCCCCGACGTCCACGCCCGCTGGCCAGCCGGTCAGCATCGAGAGCGGTCCCATCCTGCTGGCCTGGCAGGGACCGGTGGCGATCATCACGCTGAACCGCCCCGACAAGCTCAACAGCTTCACCCGCGCGATGCACCAGGCGCTGCAGCAGGCGCTCGACCACGTCGAGGCCGGCGGCGCCCGGGCCCTGCTGCTGACCGGCGCGGGCCGCGGCTTCTGCGCCGGCCAGGACCTGGCCGACCTGGATTTCACCCCGGGGCATATGACCGACCTGGGCGAGCTGATCGATACCTGGTTCAATCCGCTGATCCGCCGTTTGCATGCCCTGCCGTTGCCGGTGGTGGCGGCGGTCAACGGCACCGCGGCCGGTGCCGGGGCCAACCTGGCGCTGGCCTGCGACATGGTGCTGGCGGCGCGCTCCGCCAGTTTTATCCAGGCCTTCGTCAAGATCGGGCTGGTGCCGGATTCGGGCGGCACCTGGCTGCTGCCGCAGCGCATTGGCATGGCGCGCGCACTGGGCCTGGCCATGACCGGCGAGCGCCTGAGCGCCGAGGATGCCGAAGCCTGGGGCCTGGTCTGGCAGACCATGGACGATCCGCTGCTGCCGGAACAGGCGCTGGCGCTGGCCACGCACCTGGCCGCGCAGCCGACGCGCGCGCTGGCTTCGATCAAGCGCGCCATGTATGCCAGCGCCACGGCCACGCTCGACGCCCAGCTCGACCTCGAACGCGACCTGCAGCGCGAGCTTGGCCAGTCCGCCGACTATGCCGAGGGCGTCAACGCCTTCCTCGCCAAGCGCGCCCCGCACTTCAGCGGCAAGTAGACCGCGGGCCTGCGCCCGCATCCCCGTACAGGAGATTAGCTTGAAACAGGACCCCCAGGCCCTCGCGGAAGCCGCCGCGGCCGCCATGTATGAAGCCGACACCTGCAGCCGCTGGCTGGGCATCACGGTCGAGGCGGTGCGGCCGGGCTATGCGCGGCTGACCATGCCGGTGCGCAAGGAATTCCTCAACGGTCACGGCATCTGCCATGGCGGCCTGATGTTCACGCTGGCCGATTCGACCTTCGCTTTTGCCTGCAACAGCCATAACATCAACACCGTGGCGGCCGGCTGCAGCATCGAGTTCCTGCGGCCCGTGCATGGCGACGACGTGCTCACCGCCGAGGCCACCGAGCAGGTCCTGTCGGGCCGGCACGGCATCTACGATATCCGCGTGACCAATGCCGCGGGCCAGGTGGTGGCGATGTTCCGCGGCAAGTCGGCGCAGATCAAGGGACACGTGGTGCCGCCACCCGACGCCACCGAAGGCGCCTGAGCCAGCCCTGGCAAGATACTGACGACAAACGCCCCCCGTGCAGGAGACCCCATGAGCACGCGCCTGACCGATCTGCCCCTGGACCCGATCGAGACCGCCAGCCGCGCCGAGCTGCAGGCGTTGCAGCTGGAGCGCCTGAAATGGTCGCTCCACCACGCCTACGCCAATTCGCCGGTCTACCGGCGCAAGTTCGACGCGGCCGGCGTGCACCCCGACCAGCTGCAATCGCTGCCTGACCTGGCCCGCTTTCCGTTCACCAGCAAGCAGGACCTGCGCGACAACTACCCGTTCGGCATGTTCGCGGTGCCGCAGGACCGGGTGGCGCGCATCCATGCCTCCTCGGGCACCACCGGCAAGCCCACCGTGGTCGGCTACACGCTGCAGGACATCGACAACTGGGCCACGGTGATGGCGCGCTCGATTCGCGCCTCGGGCGCGCGCCGCGGCGACAAGGTGCATATCAGCTACGGCTATGGACTCTTCACCGGCGGACTGGGCGCGCACTACGGGGTCGAGAAGGCCGGCCTGACCGCGATCCCGTTCGGCGGCGGACAGACCGAGCGGCAGGTGCAACTGATCCAGGACTTCAAGCCCGAGGTGATCATGGTGACCCCCAGCTACATGCTGGCGATCGCCGACGAATTCGAGCGCCAGGGCATCGACCCGGCCAGCACCTCGCTGCGCGTGGGCATCTTCGGCGCCGAGCCATGGACGCCGGAGATGCGGCTGGCGATCGAAAAACGCATGGGCATTTCCGCGGTCGACATCTATGGCCTGTCGGAGGTCATGGGGCCCGGCGTCGCCAACGAATGCGCCGAGACCAAGGACGGTCCCACCATCTGGGAAGACCATTTCTACCCGGAGATCATCGACCCCGACACCGGCGCGGTGCTGCCCGACGGCGAGTTCGGCGAACTGGTGTTCACCTCGCTGACCAAGGAAGCGATGCCGGTGGTGCGCTACCGCACGCGCGACCTGACCCGGCTGCTGCCGGGCACGGCCCGCGCGGCATTTCGCCGCATGGAGAAGGTCACCGGCCGCACCGACGACATGATGATCGTGCGCGGCGTCAACGTGTTCCCGTCGCAGATCGAGGAACTGATCCTCAGGCACGCCGAGCTGGCGCCGCACTACCAGTGCGTGCTGGCCAGGGAAGGCCACCTCGATACGCTGACGGTGCGGGTCGAATGCGCGCACGGCAGCGACACGGCGCTGGCGCACCCCGCGCGCGAGCGGCTCGCGCACGAGATCAAGTCTTATATCGGCGTGACCGCCGGGATCGAGGTGCTGCCGGAGGGCGGGATCGAGCGGTCGGTGGGGAAGGCGAAGCGGATCGTGGATCAGCGCAGGCGCTGAAATCCGCCGGTTGCTCCCCTCGCCCGCTTGGGGAGGGGAGACAACATTCGGGATGCTAGCCCTCTCGCCGTCAGCTGCGCGGCATCAGCACCCACATCCGGCCGCCCTGCTTCATCCGTCCGGCGGTCTCGCCGGCGGCATCGCCGGCGCCCCAGAAGAAGTCCGCACGCACGCCGCCCTTGATGGCGCTGCCGGTATCCTGCGCGAACATCAGGCGCTGGATCGGCTCGGTCGACAGCGGGCGCGTGGTCGACAGGAACACCGGCACGCCCAGCGGGATCGTGGCCGGGTCGACCGCGATCGAGCGTTCCGCGGTCAGCGGCACGCCCAGCGCGCCCACCGGGCCGTCGTTGTTGGGCGGCAGCTCGCGGAAGAAGACAAAGCGCGGGTTGATGTTCAGCATCTCCTCGACCCGGCCCGGGTTGGCGCGCGCCCAGGCCTTGATGCCCTGCATGGTGGCCTGGGCCGGGGTGATCTCGCCGCGGTCGAGCAGCCACTTGCCGAACGAGCGGAACGGCTGGTCGTTGGTGCCGCCGAAGCCCACCCGCATCATGCTGCCATCCGCCATGCGGATGCGGCCCGAGCCCTGGATCTGCAGGAAGGCGGCCTCGACCGCGTCGTCGACCCATACCAGCTCGTTGCCGCGCATGGCCGGGTTCTGCAGCAGTTCGGCGCGCGCCGGCAGCGGGCGGTTGCCGAACTGCGCCGGCTTGCGGTACAGCGGCACCTGGAACTTGCCCTGGCGCGTGCGCGAGCCATGCAGGATCGGCTCGTAGTAGCCGGTGATCAGGCCGCTGTCGGTGCCGTCGCCGTTGACCACGCGGTACGGCTGGAAGTTGCTTTCGAAGTACGCGCGCATGGCGTTGATGTCGCCGGCGTTGACCATCATGCCGGCCGCGCAGGCGCGGCTCCATTCCGCGCGCTTCTTCAGCGCCTGGCAGCTTTGCTGCAGCGCCGGCCAGGCGGCGCGCACGTCGTCCTGGCCCCAGCCGCCGATCTCGGCCCAGCTGGCCGCCTGCAGCCGGCCCTTCTGCGACGACGCCGTCGGCGGCGCGGTGCCGGACGGGGTGGTCTCGATGCGCGGCGGCGGGCCACTCATGCAGCCGGCCAGCAGCACCGCGGCGCCGGCCAGCGCGAGCCAGCCGCGCAGGCGGCGCAGGTGCAGGCAAGAAACCTCGGAAACGTGGGAAGTCGGGAAAGCGTCCGCGTATGCCATCTTGCTATTGTTCAGAGTCCTGGAGGCGCGGCCTGCAGGCGCAATCCGCTGGAATGCCCCTACAATGCCACCGTCATTCTCAAACCACCGCCTGCGCCCCCGCGGGCCGCGCTGCATCTGCCATGAGCAAGTTCTTCGAAGCCCATCCCATGCTGCTGTTCGCCCTGGAAGCCGGCGTGGCGCTGTTCCTGCTGATCTTTATCGTGGTCTGGACCATGGGCACGGCGAAAAAGCATCCGCGTCCCACCCGCGCGCCGTCGGAACACCCGTCGCGCCAGCAGCCGGCGCAGGGAGACACGCAAGCGCCGCAGCAGGATCAGGACAACGCACCGCGTCCGTAGGTTCCCGGCAGGCTCAGTGCAGCATGCGCGGCAGCACCAGCGCGAATTCGGGAATCGGCACCTCGAAGCGGTGACCGTCCTCGGCCACGCAGAAGTATTCGCCCTTCATCGAGCCCACCGGGGTCGAGATCGTGGCCCAGCTGGTGTACTCGAAATGCTCGCCCGGCTTGAGCAGCGGCTGGTGGCCGACCACCCCCAGCCCGGCAACTTCCTGCGTGCCGTTGTCGCTGTCCGTGATGATCCAGTGGCGCGAGATCAGCTGTGCCGCGACCTCGCCGGTATTGTGGATGGTGATGGTGTAGGCGAAGGCATGGCGCCCGCGCTCGGGGTCGGACTGGTCCGGCAGGTACTGGGTGCGCACCGACACGGAGAAGGCGTACTCGCTCATTTGGGCAGGGCCGGCGGCGGGATCGGCCGGCAGGAAAATGGGTAGCCGCATTGTGCGGGATGGGCGCGGGACGGGCAAGAGCGCGGGCCCGGCACCAGCCGGACGCGATCGCCCCGGGCGGGCGTAGAATAGCGGTCTTTCAACGCCGTGCCGCCCGCCGTGGCCCCGGCCGCCCTTGCCGCCCTGATGGTTTTCGCGGCCTGGCGGCGCCCCGCGGCCCGCCGCCAGCGGCGATAACAGCATTCCCTGCATTCACCGCGCGCCACCATGACCCAGCCCACCTTCCGCATCGCTCCTTCCATCCTGTCCGCCGACTTTGCCCGCCTGGGCGAGGAAGTGCGCCGCGTGACCGAGGCTGGCGCCGACTGGATCCATTTCGACGTGATGGACAACCATTACGTGCCGAACCTGACCGTGGGTCCGCTGGTGTGCGAGGCGATCCGCCCCCACGTGACCGCCCCCATCGACGTGCATCTGATGGTGCGCCCGGTGGACCGGATCATCCCGGACTTCGCCAAGGCCGGCGCCAATATCATCACCTTCCACCCGGAGGCCAGCGAACACGTCGACCGCTCGCTCGCGCTGATCCGCGATCATGGCTGCCAGGCCGGCCTGGTGTTCAACCCGGCCACGCCGCTGCACCACCTGGACCACGTGATGGACCGCCTCGACGTGATCCTGCTGATGTCGGTCAACCCGGGCTTCGGCGGCCAGTCGTTCATCCCCGAGACGCTGAACAAGCTGCGCGCGGTGCGCGAGCGCATCGACGCCTACACCGCGCGCACCGGCCGCACCATCCTGCTGGAAGTCGACGGCGGCGTGAAGGTCGACAACATTGCCGAGATCGCGAAAGCCGGCGCCGACACCTTCGTGGCGGGCTCGGCCGTGTTCGGCAAGCCCGATGCCGACGGCGGCTACCGCGGCATCATCTCGGCGCTGCGCGGCGAACTGGCCAAGGCCGGCCAATGAGCGCGGGCGCGGTGCTGCGCCGCGCCGACTGGCGCGGCATCGAAGGCGTGATCGTCGACCTGGACGGCACCATGGTCGACACCGCGGGCGACTTCCACGCCTCGATCAACGCCATGCTGCTGACGCTGGGCCGCCAGCATCCGAACCTTGGGGCGGTGGCGCCGATGTCCGAGCAGGAGATCGTCAGCTACGTCGGCAAGGGTTCGGAAAACCTGATCCGGCGCGTGCTCGACGCGCGCTTTTCGCCGCTGCACGCCAACGGCCTGTTTGCCGATGCCTACGCGCTCTACGACCGTGAGTACATCCGCATCAACGGCCAGTTCTCGCAGGTCTAC
This sequence comes from Cupriavidus sp. WGlv3, assembly GCF_023952475.1. GTDB lineage: Bacteria > Pseudomonadota > Gammaproteobacteria > Burkholderiales > Burkholderiaceae > Cupriavidus > Cupriavidus phytorum. The sequence continues at coordinate 199,265 of NZ_JALHRX010000012.1, read as the reverse complement.
CCGGGCGTGCGCGATGGCCTGGCGGCGATGAAGACGGCCGGGCTGCGGCTGGCCTGCGTGACCAACAAGCCCTACAGCTTTACCGAGCCGCTGCTGGCCAAGACCGGACTGGCCCAGTATTTCGAGCTGGTCTACGGCGGCGACGCCTTCCCGCTGCGCAAGCCCGACCCGTTTCCGCTGCTCAAGGTGGCCGATGCCTTCGGGCTCGAGCCGTCGGCAATGGCCGCGCTGGGCGACTCCGAAAACGACGCCCAGGCGGCCCGCGCGGCCGGCATGGGAGTGCTGCTGGTGCCCTATGGCTACAACCATGGCAACCCTGTACAAGGCGTCGACGCCGATGGTATAGTCGACTCCATTGCCCATGCCGCAGCGCTCTTTGCCGCACACTGGGCCGGTCATCGATAGTCCGTCGATTCCGACCAAATCCTGAACTTCAATGTTTCTCAACCGCAAACGCATCTCTTCTGGCAGTGATCGGCAGGCCTGGCCCTGGCGTCGCTGGCGCGCCTCCCAACAGGCGTAAAGTGCGTTCGCGAGTCTGCTGACACGCCTTCGATCCGAAGGCGTCGCCACCACCGGCCCAGGCGACCAGCCATGCCGGGCATCATCACCCAAACCCGCCGAAAGCCAGCGTAGCCATATTTCTCTGCTACGTTTAGCTCAAGAACGCGCCGCGCGCCCTCTTTCCGGCCGTGTGCAGCCTTGTCCGCAAGCTTGCCGCACCACGGTCCGCAACCGGGGCGGAACTCCCTTACGCTCCAGCCAACTCTGCCGACAAGCGGCACCGCGCCTGACCATCGCCTGCGGCGCGGGCCGAACAAGAGGACCGACATGACCGAACTGGAATTCAAATCGCTGGCCGACCAGGGCTACAACCGCATCCCGCTGATCGCCGAGGCCTTTGCCGACCTGGAAACGCCGCTGTCGCTGTACCTGAAGCTGGCCCAGTCGCAGACGCGCGGGGTCAACACCTTCCTGCTGGAATCGGTGGTGGGCGGCGAGCGCTTCGGGCGCTATTCCTTCATCGGCCTGCATGCCCGCACGCTGCTGCGCGCCTACGGCAACCGCACCGAGGTGGTGACCGACGGCAAGGTGGTGGAAACCCACGAAGGCAATCCGCTTGACTTCATCGCCGCCTTCGAGAAGCGCTTCAAGGTAGCGCTGCGCCCCGGACTGCCCCGCTTCTGCGGCGGCCTGGCCGGCTACTTCGGCTACGACGCGGTGCGCTATATCGAGAAGAAGCTCGCCAACACCCACAAGCCCGACGACCTGAACCTGCCCGACATCCAGTTGCTGCTGTGCGAAGAGCTGGCGGTGATCGACAACCTGTCGGGCAAGCTCTACCTGATCGTCTACGCGGACCCGACCACGCCCGAGGCCTATTCGCGCGCACGCCAGCGCCTGCGCGAGTTGCGCATGAAGCTGCGCCAGCCGGTCGACGTGCCGGTGACCAGCCCGTCGGTGCAGACCGAGGTCTACCGCGAATTCGCCAAGGCCGACTACCTGGCCGCGGTGCACAAGGCCAAGGAATACATCATGGCAGGCGACATGATGCAGGTGCAGATCGGCCAGCGCCTGGTCAAGCCCTACCGCGACGCGCCGCTGTCGCTGTACCGCGCGCTGCGCTCGTTGAATCCGTCGCCGTACATGTACTTCTACAACTTCGGCGACTTCCAGGTGGTGGGCGCGTCGCCGGAGATCCTGGTGCGGCAGGAGGAACGCAAGCTCGGCACCAACGGCGAGACCCGCAGCGAACACATCGTCACCATCCGCCCGCTGGCCGGCACGCGCCCGCGCGGCAATACGCCGGACAAGGATGCGCAGCTGGCCACCGAGCTGCTGAACGACCCGAAGGAAATCGCCGAGCACGTGATGCTGATCGACCTGGCGCGCAATGACATCGGCCGCATTGCCGAGACCGGTTCGGTCAAGGTCACCGACAAGATGGTGATCGAGAAATACTCGCACGTGCAGCATATCGTCAGCTCGGTCGAGGGCACGCTGCGCGAGGGCATGAGCAACCTCGACGTGCTGCGCGCCACTTTCCCGGCCGGCACGCTGTCGGGCGCGCCCAAGGTCCATGCGATGGAGATCATCGACGAACTTGAGCCGCGCAAGCGCGGCATCTATGGCGGCGCGGTGGGCTACCTGTCGTTCGGCGGCGAGATGGACCTGGCCATCGCCATCCGCACCGGCATCGTCAAGGACGGCAACCTCTACGTGCAGGCCGCCGCCGGCATCGTCGCCGATTCGGACCCCGAAGCCGAATGGAGGGAAACCGAGGCCAAGGCGCGCGCCGTGATCCGCGCCGCCGAGCAGGTCCAGGATGGCCTGGACTCCGACATCTGAGAGAACAGGAGACAGACGCCATGCTGCTGATGATCGACAACTACGATTCGTTCACCTACAACCTGGTCCAGTACTTCGGCGAACTGGGCGTGGACGTGCGCACCTATCGCAACGACGAAATCACCATCGAGGAAATCGAGGCGCTGAAGCCCGACCATATCTGCGTGTCGCCCGGCCCGTGCAGCCCGAAGGAAGCCGGCATCTCGGTGGCCGCGCTGCAACACTTCGCCGGCAAGATCCCCATGCTGGGCGTATGCCTGGGCCACCAGGCCATCGGCGAAGCCTTCGGCGGCAAGGTGATCCGTGCCAAGCAGGTGATGCACGGCAAGGTCAGCACCATCGAGACCACGCAGCAGGGCGTGTTCAGCGGGCTGCCCCGGCACTTCGACGTGACGCGCTATCATTCGCTGGCGATCGAGCGCGAGACCCTGCCCGATTGCCTGGAGATCACCGCCTGGACCCCGGACGGCGAGATCATGGGCGTGCGCCACAAGACGCTCGCCGTCGAAGGCGTGCAGTTCCATCCCGAGTCGATCCTGTCCGAGCACGGCCATGCGATGCTGGCCAACTTCGTCAAGGCGCCGCGATGAGACTGCTCGACTCCGCGCCTGCCAGCCCCCATCACGCCATCCAGACTGTCAACGAGAACGCCATGATCACGCCGCAAGAAGCCCTGACGCGCTGCATCGAACACCGCGAAATCTTCCATGACGAAATGCTGCACCTGATGCGGCAGATCATGCAGGGCCAGATCTCGCCGGTGATGGCCGCCGCGATCCTGACCGGGCTGCGCGTCAAGAAGGAAACCATCGGCGAGATCTCCGCGGCCGCGCAGGTGATGCGCGAGTTCGCCAACAAGGTGTCAGTGAAGGACCGCGGGAATTTCGTCGATATCGTCGGCACCGGCGGCGACGGCTCGCACACCTTCAATATCTCGACCGCGTCGATGTTCGTCGCAGCCGCCGCCGGCGCCAGGATCGCCAAGCACGGCAACCGCGGCGTCAGCTCCAAGTCGGGCAGCGCCGACGTGCTGGAGGCGCTGGGCGTGAACATCATGCTGACGCCCGAGCAGGTCGGCCAGTGCATCGAAGAGACCGGCATCGGCTTCATGTTCGCACCCACGCACCATCCTGCGATGAAGAACGTCGCGCCGATCCGCAAGGAAATGGGCGTGCGCACCATCTTCAATATCCTCGGGCCGCTGACCAACCCGGCCGATGCGCCCAACATCCTGATGGGCGTGTTCCATCCCGACCTGGTCGGCATCCAGGTGCGGGTGATGCAGCGCCTGGGCGCGCAGCACGCCATCGTGGTCTACGGCAAGGACGGCATGGACGAGGTCTCGCTCGGCGCCGCGACGCTGGTGGGCGAACTGAAGGACGGCGAGGTGCGCGAGTACGAGATCCACCCCGAGGACTTCGGACTGTCGATGATCTCCAACCGCGGCCTGAAGGTCGCCGATGCCGCCGAATCGAAGGACATGCTGCTCGAGGCGCTGTCCAACGCGCCCGGCACGCCGCGCGAGATCGTGTCGCTGAACGCGGGCACCGCGCTGTACGCCGCCAACGTGGCGGACTCGGTCGAAGACGGCATCCGCCGCGCGCGCGAAGCCATCGCCAGCGGCGCAGCCCGGCAGAAGCTCGACGCCTTCGTGCGGGCCACGCAGCAGTTCAAGTAAGAGACGCCGATATGTCCGACATCCTGCAGAAAATCCTGGCTGTAAAGGCCGACGAAGTCGCCGCCGCGCGCAAGCGGCGCGACCTGCCCAGCCTGCGCGCCGAGGCCGAAAGCCTGCGCACCGAGGCCGGCTTCGCGCCGCGCGGCTTTGAGCGCGCGCTGCGCGACAAGATCGCCGGCGGCCACGCCGGCGTGATCGCCGAGATCAAGAAGGCGTCGCCGTCCAAGGGCGTGCTGCGCGAGCAGTTCCTGCCCGAGGCTATCGCCGAGACCTATGCCGCGCATGGCGCCGCCTGCCTGTCGGTGCTGACCGACGAGCATTTCTTCCAGGGCCACGCCGACTACCTGAAGCGCGCCCGCGGCGCCTGCCCGCTGCCGGCGCTGCGCAAGGACTTCATGGTCGACCTGTACCAGGTCTATGAAGCGCGCAGCTGGGGCGCCGATTGCATCCTGCTGATCGTCGCGGCGCTGGATCCCGGCCTGATGGCCGACCTGGAAGCCTGCGCGCACGAGCTGGGCATGGACGTGCTGGTGGAAGTCCATGGCGGCGACGAGCTCGACGCGGCGCTGCGGCTCAAGACCCCACTGCTGGGCGTGAACAACCGCAACCTGCGCACCTTCGAGGTCTCGCTGGACAACACCCTCGAGCTGCTGCCGCGCATGCCGGCCGACAAGCTGGTGGTGACCGAGTCCGGCATCCTCGGCCCCGCGGACGTGCAGCGCATGCGCGACGCGGATGTGCATGCCTTCCTGGTGGGCGAGGCGTTCATGCGGGCCAAGGATCCGGGGGTGGAGCTGGCGCGGTTGTTTGGCTGAGGCGAAGCCCACACTCCAATCCCCCACCCGCCATGCCCCAGGAAATCGAACTCAAACTCGCCGTCCCCGACGCCGCCCTGGCCCCGCTGGCCGCCTGGCTGGACGCCAACGGCCAGCCGCAAGGCGAAGCCACGCTGCTCAACGTCTACCTCGACACGCCCCGGCACGACCTGGCGCAGGCGCGCGCCGCTCTGCGCCTGCGCCGCAAGGGCGCGCAGTGGCTGCAGACGCTGAAGACGGCTGGCAGCAGCCAGGGCGGCCTGGCCACGCGGCATGAGTGGGAGACCGCCGTGGCCGGCGAGGCCATCGAGCTGCAAAGCTTTCCCGCCGCGGCGCAAGCCGTGCTGGCGCCGATGATCGGCAGCCTGGCGCCGGTGTTCCGCACCGACTTCGTCCGCCGCAGCTGGATCGTCATGCAGGACGGCGCACGGATCGAAGCCGCGCTCGACACCGGCACCATCACCGCGCCGGCCAGTGCCGCGCAGGAGCGCATCCAGGAACTCGAGCTGGAATGGCTCGATGGCGATGCCGCGCACGCCGCCGATGCGCTGCGCACCTTCGCCACGCGGCTTGCCGCCGTGGCTGCCGTGGCGCCGTCGGACCTGAGCAAGGCGGCGCGCGGCTACCGCCTGGCGGGGATCGCCGAGGGCCAGGCGTCATAATCGCGGTTTTCCCGCCGCGCATTTCCCGCATGCAAGCCGATCTCTTTGCCGCCGAAGCCCCCCGCGCCCCCGGCGAACCCTCTCCCGCCGCCAGCCTGCAAGCCCAGGCCGATGCCTTGCCCGCCGCCTGGCGCGCCTTGCTCGAGCCCTGCATCGCCGTGCCGGCGTGGCGCGAGCTGGCCGCCTTCGTCGACGGCGAACGCGCCGCCGGCAAGCCGGTGTTTCCGCACCATGTCTTCCATGCGTTGCACCTGACGCCGCCCGCTGCGGTCAAGGTGGTGATCCTGGGCCAGGACCCGTACCACGGCACCGGCACGGTCGGCGGCGTCGAGCTGCCGCAGGCGCACGGGCTCGCCTTCTCGGTGCCGGCAGGCATCAAGGTGCCGCCCAGCCTGCGCAATATCTTCAAGGAAATCGCCGCCGAATTCGGCGCCGACGGCAACTGCCCGCCGCGCACCTCCGGCAACCTGGAAGGCTGGGCGCGCCAGGGCGTGCTGCTGCTCAATACCGTGCTGACGGTCGAGCAGGGCCAGGCCGCCAGCCATGCGCGACGCGGCTGGGAAGCCGTCACCGATTGCCTGATCCAGCACCTCGCCGCCAGCCAGCCCAACCTGGTGTTCATGCTGTGGGGCAGCCATGCGCAGGCCAAGAAGCCCCTGCTGGGCGCGGGCCACTGCGTGCTGGAAGCGCCGCACCCGTCGCCGTTGTCGGCGCACCGGGGCTTCCTCGGCTGCGGCCACTTCCGCGAAGCCAACCGCTGGCTGGAAAGGCACGGCCGCTCGGCGATCGACTGGACCGCCGCCTAGCGCAGCGCACCGTTAGACCGTCGGCCGGAACTCGAAGCCGGCAAACTCCCCTTCCCCGCGCCCGACCTCGACAAACGCCACCTGCGCCGCCGGCGGGCCGGTTTCCATCCACGCCTGCAGCGCTTCCAGCTGTTTGACCGTGCCGTGCGCCATCACCTCGACGGTGCCATCGGCGCGATTGCGCACCCAGCCGCCCAGCCCGAGTTCATCCGCCGCGTCGGCACAGGCGGCGCGATAGCCCACGCCCTGCACGCGCCCGTGCGCGACCAGACGCCAGGTTGCCTTGTTCATGGTGGCTTCCCCGTGAGCGCACGCGACGCGCGCGCGTTGTGTCATCGACACCAAGTAAACTAGACCGCCATGCCGGGCGTTACCAGGGGATGCGCGCCGCCCGGCGTGATCAGCATGAAGCCGGCGGCATGCGGGCTTTGCCATGGTCCGCCGGCGCCGCGAACCCGGGGCAGGCCACAAGCCTCCGCCCTGCCAGCTCGATACCGCCCCACACAGTCCGACAGGCGCCCATGATGCCACCCGCCGACCGCAACGCGGCCCAGCCCGCCCCTGGCTTCGACAGCCAGCTGCTGCGCGCCCCGCCGAACCGCTTCGACCTGGCGCTGCTGCCGATCATCCTGGCCGTGATCGTGATGATCGCGTTCGCCGCGCAGCAGATGAATGCCCCGTTCCGGCCCGACCAGCCGCTGGCGGTGCACCTGGACGTGGCCTACCTGCCCTATTACCTGATGCGCACCAGCATCCGCATGCTGGCCGCGCTGGCGGCGTCGCTGCTGTTCTCGCTGGCGTTTGCCGCGCTGGCGTCCAAGAGCCGCACCGCCGAGAAGGTGCTGGTGCCGGCGCTGGACATCCTTCAGTCGATCCCGGTGCTGGGCTTCCTGTCGATCACCGTGACCGGCTTCATCGCCCTCTTTCCCGGCAACCTGGCGGGGGTGGAGTGCGCGGCGATCTTTGCCATCTTCACGTCGCAGGCCTGGAATATGGCCTTCAGCCTGTACCAGTCGTTCCGCACCATTCCGGGCGACCTGCTCGAGGCCGCGGCCATGTTCCGGCTGTCGGCGTGGCAGCGCTTCTGGCGGCTGGAAGTCCCGTACGCCATGCCGGGGCTGCTGTGGAACATGATGATGTCGATGTCGGGCGGCTGGTTCTTCGTGGTCGCGTCCGAGGCGATCTCGGTATCGGGCCACGATATCCGGCTGCCCGGCATCGGCTCCTATATCGCGCTGGCGATCCAGCAGCAGGACCCGGCCGCGATCGGCTGGGCCATCGTGGCGATGCTGGTGGGCATCCTGCTGTACGACCAGGTGCTGTTCCGCCCGCTGGTGGCCTGGGCCGACCGCTTCCGCTTCGAGACCCTGGCGCAGGACAAGCTGCCGCAGTCGTGGCTGCTGGACCTGCTGCGCCGCTCGGCGTGGGTGGGCGCGCTGCTGGCGCAGGCCGCCGCGCTGGCCGCGCGCACGCTGGCGTGGGGCGCGCGCACGCGCATGCCGGCACCAGCCCGACCGGTCGATCCACGCCGGGCGCTATGGCTGGGCCGCGCGCGCGACGCCGTGATCGTGCTGGTGGCGCTGGCCGCGCTGCTGCGCGTGGGCTATTTTGTCCACAGCGAAGTTGGCTGGGCCGAAGTGGTCCATGTGCTGTGGCTGGGCACGCTGACCATGCTGCGGGTGATCGTGCTGATTGCGCTGGCGGCGCTGGTATGGGTGCCGATCGGCATCCGCATCGGCCTGAACCCGGACCTGGCTCGCATCGCGCAACCGATCGCGCAGTTCCTGGCGGCGTTCCCGGCCAACCTGATGTTCCCGCTGGCGGTGATGCTGATCGCGCGCTTCGGGCTGAATCCGGAGATCTGGCTGAGCCCGCTGCTGATCTTCGGCACCCAGTGGTACATCCTGTTCAACGTGATCGCGGGGGCGTCGGGCATTCCCACCGAGCTGAAGCTTGCCGCGCGCAATTTCGGCCTGCGCGGCTGGCTGCTGTGGAAGCGCTTCCTGATTCCGGCAGTCTTCCCCAGCCTGCTGACCGGCCTGGTGACGGCCGCCGGCGGCTCGTGGAACGCCAGCATCGTGTCCGAATACGTGACCTGGGGCGATCGCACCATCGTCGCCACCGGGCTCGGCAGCTATATCGCCGAGACCACCGCGCGCGGCGATTTCCCGCGAATTGCGCTGGGCATCGGCGTGATGGCGCTGTTCGTGGTGGGCTTCAACCGGCTGTTGTGGAACCGCCTGTACCAACTTGCGCAGGAGCGCACACGCCTGTAAGGCAACGATGGCAGAGAACATTGCAACCCCCACCGCCGCGGCGGTGATCGAACTGCGCGGCGTCGGCAAGATCTTCCGCACCGCCAGCCAGAGCGATCGCGCCGTGCTCGAAGGCGTGGACCTGACCCTGCGCGAGGGCGAGATCGTCGCCATGCTGGGCAAGTCCGGCTCGGGCAAGTCCACGCTGCTGCGCATCATGGCGGGGCTGGTCGGCGCCGACCGCGGCGAGGTGCGCTTTCGCGGCCAGCGCCTGGCCGGCACCGCCGAAGGCATCGCCATGGTGTTCCAGTCGTTCGCGCTGTTCCCGTGGCTGACGGTGCAGCAGAACGTGGAGCTGGGGCTGGAGGCGCAGGGCGTGCCCCGGGCCGAGCGCGAGCGCCGCGCCGAGGCCGCGATCGACATGATCGGCCTGGCCGGCTTCAACAGCGCGCTGCCGCGCGAGCTGTCGGGCGGCATGCGCCAGCGCGTGGGCATCGCGCGCGCGCTGGTGACCGAGCCCGACCTGCTGCTGATGGACGAAGCCTTCTCGGCGCTGGACGTGCTCACCGGCGAGACCCTGCGCGACGAGATGCTGGCGCTGTGGCAAGGCGGGCGCGCCAATATCAGGAGCATCCTGATCGTTTCGCACAATATCGAGGAAGCGGTGATGATGGCCGACCGCATCGTGATCCTGTCGAGCGATCCCGGCCGCATTCGCGCCGAAGTGCCGGTGGCGCTGCCGCGCCCGCGCAACCGCGACAGTGCCCAGGTGCGCGCGCTGGTCGACCAGATCTACGCGCTGATGACGGCCCCGGCGGCCGAAGCGCGCCTGCCCGCGCCCGCGCGCGAGATCGGCTACCGGCTGCCGCACGCCGACATCAGCCAGATGGAAGCCATCCTCGACCTGCTGTGCGAGGCGCCCTTCCACTGCCGCGCCGACCTGCCGCACCTGGCCGACGAGGCCGGCCTGACCGACGACGAACTGCTGCCGGCCTGCGAAGCGCTGCAACTGGTGCAGCTGGTGTCGATCGAAGCCGGCGACATCACCGCCACCGACGCCGGCCGCGCCTACTACGCCGCCGGGCCGCAGCAGCGCAAGGCGATCTTCGGCCGGCAACTGCTCGCCAACGTCGCTCTGGCCGCGCATGTGCGGCGCGAGCTGGTGGCAAGCGAAGCCGGCGAGATCGGCGAGGAACAGGTGCTCGGGGAACTGGAGCAGTTCCTCAAGCCGCAGGAGGCCGAACGCGTGCTGAGCGTGGCGATCGGATGGGGGCGGTATGGGGAGATCTTCGAGTACAGCTATCACAGCGGGATGCTGACGTTGCCCGAGGATGAGGGAGCCGGGCACGGCGCTTGACCAAACCAGCGCTCTTACGACCGCGCCCGCATCGCCCGTCCAATCGCTCCGGTTCGCAGCGCGATCTTGGCCGCATCCTCGCGCAGCGCACGCAGCCGACGTTCCAGCACCGCGTTGGCAGTGCGGCCGGTGGAGCTTGAGGTCGCCCCTGCCTGTTCGCTCGACTCGCCCGCCGCGGCGGCCTGCACCAGCGTGTCGGTGCGGCGCTTGTCGGCGGAATCGGCCAGGCGGGCGCGGCGTTCCGCGGCGGCGTCTTCCGCGGCTTCGGTCGCGTCGGGCGTGACGGTTTCCACGACCGGTTCGGGGGCCGCTTCGGCCACCGGTTCGGGCGCCGCCTCGACTGCAACCGCCACCGGCTGGCCCGCGTCCGCGGGCACGGCCTCCTTGCGCTCCACCGGCGCTTTGGCGCTGCGGATGAAGCCTGCGCCGCGGCCGCCGCCGCGCTCGTCGGCGTGCAGCCGTTCGCTGGCCACCTGCAGGCTGTGGCTGGCGGCCTCGGTGGCCTGTTCGATCGCGGCCTCGGCGGCCGGGATATCGAGTTCCTCATAGTGCTGGCGCACCTGGATGCGCGCCGCCGCCACGTGCGCGGCGACCAGGTAGTTCTGCACGATGAAGCGGTTCAGGTTATCCACGGCGCGGTGCCGGCTCCTGGGCTCGTCCAGCATGCGCTGGAACGACGAGATCAGCGCCGACAGATTGTCCATGAACTGCTTGCGCTGCACGCGGTAGGCAAAGTCATCCTTGGCCCGGCGCAGCAGCAGGTCGCGCGTGGCGGCGATATAGCGGCGGTTGGCCTGCAGCACGGCCTCGACCAGCTTGGGGATGGCACGGTACTCCCAGCTCGGCAGCACGAAGCTGAACAGCGACGCGATGATGCCGCCGATGACCGTATCCACCAGCCGCTCTCCCGCCACGGTGGGACTGTTCGGCATCAGCAGGTGGATCTGGATCAGCACCTGGATGCAGGCGGCGATCGCGGTGTAGCGGTACTTGATGGTGACGAAGGCGGCGCTGGCGACCAGCGACAGGAACAGCACGCCCAGCAGGATCAGCGGCTGGTGCACCACCTTCAGGATCGCGACCGAGACCACGCAGCCGATCAGCGTGCCGATCACGCGGTCGTTGTAGCGCTGCTTGGTCATGCTGAAGTTGGGCTTCAGGATCACGATGATAGTCAGCAGGATCCAGTAGCTGTGCGACACATAAGGCAGGCGCTCGGCGATCCACAGGCCCAGCGCCACCGCCATCGACACCCGCAGCGCAAAGCGGAACGCCGGCGAGGTCCACTTCAGGTTGTCGCGCAGCACGCTCAGCTCGTACTTCTGGCGCGTCAGGAACGGCGTCATGTCGGAGCCGGGCAGCACCTTGGCCGGCTCCACCGGAGTGCGCGAGGCCTCGTGCAGCTGGCCGATCAGCGTGATCGCGCCGCGCATCATGTCGAGCGTCTCGACCAGCGCCGTCATCGCCGCCGGGCTGATATGGTGGTGGCGCAGCTGCGCGATCTCCGCCTCCACCGCGCGCAGGCCCTGGCGGTAATCCACCGTGGCGTACGAGCCGCGCCCGCGCGTGACCTCGTAGGCGATCTCTTCGACGTCCTTGCACATCTGCATCACCAGCCCGCGCAGGTGGTCCAGCACCGGCGTACCGGCGAAGGTCTGGCGCAGCATCGGATAGTCGGTGTTGGTCGACAGGATGTACTCGTACAGGTCGAGCATGCGCAGGTGCACCTGCACCAGCAGCCCGTCGTGCGGGGTGCGGTTGCCGCGCAGCACCAGGTCGCGCGCGGCCTGCTGGCGCTCGGCCACCACGATCTGCTGGCGCACCAGCTGGTTGAACTGGGCCTCGAAGTCGTTGCCGGCGTCGTAGAAGCCGGCCTTGATCTCGAGATAGCCCGCCAGCTCGTACAGCGATTCGGCCAGCACCTGCTGCCGGGTGCGGCGCTCGGTGATCCAGCTCACCAGCATCGCATAGCCGAGATAAGCGACCGCGCCGATGCTGAACAGCGCCGCATGCTCCAGCGCGCGCCGCACCAGGAAGTCTTCGTTGATGGTGAGCGTCATCACGAACAACGCGGCGAACTGCAGCGGCAGCGTCTTGTTGCCGTACACCGTCATCATGCCGGCCATGAACGTTACCAGCACCAGCAGAAACGGCATCACGCGCGGGAACGGCGTGGCCAGCGCCACCACCAGCGTGACCACGCTGCACAGCAGCACGCTGGCCAGCATCTCGTTGAACTTGTGGCTCAGCGGGCTGGGCAGGTCCATCAGGCTGGTGCACAGCGCGCCCATCGACACCACCATCGCGGTGGGCAGGTCGCTGAAGTGCAGCGCGATCAGCGTCGCGCCGATCACGCCCGTGGCCGAGCGCAGCCCCCGGTACACATAGTGCGAATACAGGAAGGTGCGGGGATCGTGCGCGTATTGCATGCAGCGGGGGCGGTGGACTGCGGTGGCGGGGTCTGGTGTCGCGGCGAAAGCAGGCTAGCTCACTGGCCCAGCCAGCGCGAGCGCGCCGCATGCCGCCCGCCCTCCGCCTTGAGCTTGAACTGCGCCGCCGGCTCGCGCGCCAGCGTCACCGGCAGCGCCTGCAGCTCGTCGCGGCGGAACGCGTGCAACTCGATGCGGTCGCCGGGGCGGTAGCGCGCCAGCAGCTTGTCGAGCTGGCCCGGCGCCATGCGCACGCCGTCGATGGCGACCAGCAGGTCGCCGGCGGACAGGCCCGCGGCCTGCGCGGCGCCGCCGTCGAGCACCTGGGTCACGCGCACCCAGCCGTCCTCGGTCTTGACCTTGATCCCCAGCGCCGCGGTGCGCGCCGGCTTCTGCGCCTCGGCCTTGATTCCGAACGCCTTGAACAGCGGCGGCAGCGGCAACTCGCCGGTGCCTTCGGTCAGCGCGCGCAGCAGCGGCCCCAGGCGCAGGCCCGTGACTTCATCGAACAGCGCATGGACCTCGGCCTCGGTGACGCCGCGCTGCACCGCGTCCGCGGCGTAGAAGCCCCGGCCGTAGCCGCGCCACAGCGCGCGCATGACATCGTCGAGCGAGCGCCGCCCGCGGGTCCTGTCGCGGATGGTCAGGTCCAGCGCCAGCGCCACCAGCGCGCCCTTGGTGTAATAGCTGACGATGGCGTTGGGCGCGTTCTCGTCCTGGCGGTAGTACTTGGTCCAGGCGTCGAACGAGCTTTCGGCCACGCTCTGCTTGGTGCGGCCGTTGCCCCGCAGCACGCCGTTCCAGGTCTTGGCCAGCATCTCGACATACTGCGCCTCGGTGACGCAGCCCGAGCGCACCAGCACCAGGTCGTCGTAGTAGCTGGTAAAGCCCTCGAACAGCCACAGCAGCGGGGTGTAGGTTTCCTGCGCCAGCCGGTACGGCACGAACGCGGCCGGCTTGATGCGCTTGACGTGCCAGGTGTGGAAATACTCGTGGCTGCACAGCCCGAGGAAGGTACGGTAGCCCTCGCTGGTTTCGCTGTTGCCGCGCACCGGCAGGTCGTTGCGCGAGCAGATCAGCGCGGTGCTGGCGCGATGCTCCAGGCCGCCGTAGCCGTCGCTGGTGACCATGGTCATGAACACATAGCGCCGGTTGCTGTCCAGGAACGGCGCCTGCGCCGTGCGCGGCTCGAACAGCCGGATCTGGGTCTCGCAGATGCGCTTCAGGTCGCGGCACACGCGCTCCAGGTCCAGCTGCGGCACGCGCCCGGTGAAGACCACGTCGTGCTGCGCGCCGCAGGCGCGGAAGCTGGCCAGCTGGAAGGTGCCCATCTCGACCGGGTGGTCGACCAGCTCGTCGTAATCGGCCACCTGGTAGCGGCCAAAGCCGTAGCGCTTCGCTCCGTCGCGGCCGGGCGCCTCGCGCATGGCGGTGGCCACGCGCCAGTCGCGGTAGGCCTCGCCCGCGGGGGCATGGATGTCGACCGTGCATGGGCGCTCGGCCTGCCCTTCCACGCACAGGAACACCGAGCTGCCGTTGAAGAATCCATGGGTGGTGTCAAGGTGCGCGGCGCGCACCGACAGGTCCCAGGCGTAGACCTCGTAGCTGAGCGTCAGCGGGCCGTCGGCCAGGGTGACCGGCGCGGCCTGCCAGCGCTGCTTGTCGAGCTTGCTCAGCGCGATCTCGCGCCCGCCCGCGTCGGCGCGGATACGCACGATATTGCGCGCGAAGTCCCGGATCATGTAGCTGCCGGGAATCCACGCCGGCAGCGAGAAGCACTGCCCGGCCGGATCGGGCTCGCTGACGGTGACGGTAACGGCAAACAGGTGCGCTTCAGGCTGAAGCGGGGCGATGGCGTAGCGGATCGGCGTCATGGGCAGGATTGTAACGTCGGCGCCTGCATGCAGCGCCGGCGCGGATGAGGCGCGGTGAGACCGCCTGGTGCTGCTCAGCCGCGATTCACATCCACCACCACGCGCCCGCGCATGGCGCCTTCCATGATCTTGCGCCCGGCCTCGATGGCATCGCCCAGGCCGATCTCGCGCGTCAGCGCATTGAGCCGGTCCGGCTCCAGGTCGCTGGCCAGGCGCTGCCAGGCCTGTTCGCGCAGCGCCATCGCCGCCATCACGCTGTCGATGCCGTGCAGCGTGATGCCGCGCAGGATGAAGGGCGCGACCGAGCCGGGGAAGTCCAGCCCCTGCGCCAGCCCGCACGCCGTCACCACGCCGCCGTAGCGCACCTGCGCGCAGGCATTGACCAGCGTGTGCGAGCCCACCGAATCGACCACCGCGGCCCAGCGTTCCTTCTGCAGCGGCTTGCCGGGCGCGCCCAGCTCGGCACGGTCGATCACGTCGTCGGCGCCGAGCGCCTTGAGGAAATCCGCCTCGCGCGTCTTGCCGGTCGAAGCCACCACCTTATAGCCCAGCTTGCTCAGCAGCGCGATCGCCACCGAACCGACCCCGCCCGAGGCCCCGGTCACCAGCACCTCGCCGTCGCCCGGGCGCACCGGGCCGTTGACGCCGCCGCGCTCCAGCGCCAGCACCGACAGCATCGCGGTATAGCCCGCGGTGCCGATCGCCATGGCCTGGCGCGTGGTGAAGGCGGCGGGCAGCGGCACCAGCCAGTCGCCCTTCAGGCGCGCGCGCTGCGCCAGGCAGCCCCAGTGGGTCTCACCCACGCCGTAGCCGTTCAGCACCACCTTGTCGCCGGCTTTCCAGCGCGGATGCGCGGACTCCAGCACCGTGCCGGCGCCGTCGATGCCCGCCACCATCGGCCACTTGCGCACCACCGGCGAGCGTCCGGTGATGGCCAGGCCGTCCTTGAAGTTGATGGTGGAGTAATCGACGGCAACCAGCACGTCGCCGTCGGCCGGCAACTGGGTCTCGTCGAGAGTGGCGAGGTTGGCCTGGGTGGCGCCGTCGGCCTGGGTCAGCAGCACTGCCTGGAAAGTCATGGTGTCTCCTTGGTCGCCTGGCGGCGATCGCATGCAATGATGGGAAAGGCAGAAAGCACAACGGCCGGACAGGTCCGGCCGTCGCTCGAGCCGGGACAGGTCCGGCGCGCGCTTATTTCTTGATGCTGGCGAGCTTGCGCTCCAGCGTGGCGACGTCCGCCGCGCCGGGGATGCGGGTGCCGTCGGTGAAGAACACCGCCGGGGTGCCGGTCACGTTCATGCTGTGGCCGAGCGCCAGGTTCTCTTCCAGCGGCGTCTTGCAGCTGCCGTTGCCGGTCAGCGCCACCTGCTTGAGCATCCAGTCGCGCCAGGCCTTGGTGCGGTCGGCCGCGCACCAGACCTGTTTTGACTTGGTCTCCGAATCCGGCGACAGCACCGGGTACAGGAAGGTGTACACGGTGATGTTGTCCATCTGCTGGAAGGTCTGCTCGATGCGCTTGCAGTAGCCGCAGTTGGGATCGGAGAACACCGCGACCTGGCGGCTGCCATCGCCCTTGGTCCACTTGATCGCGCGCGCCAGCGGCAGGTCCGACCACTTGATGCGGTTGATCTCCGCCAGCCGCTCTTCGGTCAGGTTGGTGCCGGTGCGGGTATCGATCATCTCGCCGTTGATGATGTAGCGGCCGGTGGCGTCGGTGTACACCACCTGGCCGCCGATATTGGCTTCGAACAGGCCCGGCACCGGGGTCTTGCCGACGCTCTTCACTTCGGCGCGGCCGCCCAGCATCTTCTGCAGCGACTCCTTGATGCGGTCGGTGCCGGGCTCGCCCGCGGCGATGGCGTGCAGCGCGAAGCCGGCCGCGGCCAGGCCGCCGGCGATGGCGGTGATGGTGGCGTAGACGGCGGGACGGCGGCGCAGGGATGGGAACATGTGGACTCCAGGAATTCGGTAAGGGGGCGTACGGGGGGCGGACAGTGCGTGCGAACCTAGCCGAGCGCGCGCCCGATCAGCAAGCGCTTGAGCAGCGACTGACCGCCGACCGCGCGCATGCCGGTATTGCGCACCACCCGCGCTACGCTGCCCGGCAGCGAGAACAGCCGGTGCAGCCCGTCGGTGGCGGCGGTCAGCGACAACAGGTCGGTGGCGCGCGCGCGCTCGTAGCGCCGCAGCAGGCGCAAATCGCCCTCGCTGCGGAAAGGTTCTTTGTCGGCCATCACGCGGCCAAGTTCCGCGACGTCGCGCAGGCCCAGGTTCATGCCCTGGCCGGCCAGCGGATGCACCACGTGGGCGGCGTCGCCCACCAGCGCCACGTGCGGCTGCACGAACTGGTCGGCACGCTGCAGCACCAGCGGGAAGCCCTGCGCGGGGGTCACGCAGCGCAACGCGCCGAACTGCGCGCCGACCGCGCCACTGGCGCCCTGCATCACGGTGGCGGCGAGCGCCTCGGGCGACAGCGCCAGCAGCTCGCGCGCGTGGGCCTCGTCGGCGGACCAGACCATCGACACATGGTTGTCCGGCAGCGGCAGCATGGCCAGCACCTCGCCGTTGGCGGGCTCCTCGTCGGCCATCAGCTTTTCCGGCGCGCCCAGGAACCACTGCCAGGCGGTCTCATGGTGTGGCCGCTCGCAGGCAAAGTTGGCGACCACGCCAAGCTGGCGGTACTTGCGCGTGCTGACGCCGATATGGCATTGCTGGCGCAGCCACGAGCGCGCTCCGTCGGCGCCGATCGCCAGCGCGGTGCGCACCTTGCTGCCGTTCTCCAGCGTGAGTGTGATGCCGTCGGGGTCGCGCTCGCACACGCCGGCGGTACCGTCGTGCCACGTCACCTGGTGCTGGAAGCCGAGCGCGGTGTCGAGCGCGCGCTCGACCAGCCGCGACTCGATGATCCACGCCAGCTGCGGCACCGCCGCGGCATACGCCGAGAAATGCAGGTCGCCATCGAAGCTGGGCGAGGTCTCGGCGGCGCTGACGTCGCCGAACACGCGCATGTCGCGCACCGGCTGGATCCGCGCCGGGTCCAGCGCCTCCCACACGCGCATGCGCTCGAGCAGCGCCTGCGAACTGGCGGAGAAGGCGTAGATGCGGCTGTCCCAGTCGTCCGGCCCGGCGCCGGCCGCGGCGCGCGCCGGCTTGGGCGCGACCAGCGCGACGTCCATGCCCTGCTGGGCCAGCAGCAGCGCGCAGGACTTGCCGACGATGCCGCCACCGACGACGGCAACCTGGAAAGCGGAGGATTTGCGCGCGGCGGGGCGCGTGGACGCGTGGGATCGGGTCATGGCTGGATTATAGCCACGTCACTCCGGGGCCCGTCTGCGCCAGGCGGCGCCTTGGTGCAGCACTGACAAGCGTCCGACTCTGCGCCACCTCATCGGCCGATCCTTATAACTGCATGTCATAAGCCTTAGAACAAAACAATAGGGTCGGCGCTTGCGCCCGCCGACACGCCCGGGCCTATATTGAAGCGAAATGTTTCTGGCCGGGGAACTCACCACCTGAAGGGAGGTGGAACAAATGCTCAAACAAGCACTATTGATTGCCGTCGCCACCGCAGGGGCCATGGGCACGGCATTCGGGGGTACCGGTCTTCGCGATGTCTATACCGATGGCGCGAAGGTTTCGAAGTTTGATGTCTACACCGATGGCGCAAAGGCGTCGAAATTTGATGTCTACACCGATGGCGCGCGTACGACCGGAACCCGCGACACGTTCACGGATGGCGAAAAAACCACGGATATGCGGGACCAATTCACCGACGGCGCCTGATCGACACCATCACGATCCGGCACCCGACCACGATGCACGGCCAAGCTGACACCTTGGCCGTTTTGTTTGCCAGGGCTTTGCTTTTCCGCTGACACCGCCCCGGCCCCCCAAAAGGTTACAATCGCGGTTTTGCATGGCAAACGCGTGCAACCTCGCCGAGCCAGCGCGATGTGATGTCTTTGTCTCGTCCCGACGCAGTCCCGGGCGGTAACGCGCGATCCGCGCCTGCCACGGCGCTGCCGGCACTGGTGACATCACGCAACCCATTGATTCCGAAGACCAGACCATGAGCCTCCAATGCGGCATCGTCGGCCTGCCCAACGTCGGCAAGTCCACGCTGTTCAATGCCCTGACCAAGGCCGGCATCGCCGCCGAAAACTATCCGTTCTGCACCATCGAGCCCAATGTGGGCGTGGTGGAAGTGCCGGATCCGAGGCTCGCGAAGCTGGCCGAGATCGTCAAGCCTGAGCGCATCCTGCCGGCCACGGTCGAGTTCGTCGACATCGCCGGGCTGGTGGCAGGCGCCTCCAAGGGTGAAGGGCTGGGCAACCAGTTCCTGGCCAATATCCGCGAATGCGATGCCATCACCCACGTGGTGCGCTGCTTCGAGGACGACAACGTGATCCACGTCGCCGGCCGCGTGGACCCGCTGTCGGATATCGAAGTCATCAACACCGAACTGGCGCTGGCCGACCTGGCCACTGTCGAGAAGGCGCTGGCGCGCTACGTCAAGCCGGCCCGCGCCGGCGACAAGGAGGCCCAGCGCCTGGTCGCAGTGCTGGAAAAGGCCCAGTCCGTGCTGGACCAGGCCAAGGCCGTGCGCACCCTGGACCTGGCGCCGGAAGAGTGGGATGCGATCCGCCCGTTCTGCCTGATCACCGCCAAGCCGACCATGTACGTGGCCAACGTGCGTGAGGACGGCTTCGACAACAACCCGCACCTGGACGCGGTGCGTGAATACGCCAAGCAGACCGATTCCCCCGTGGTCGCCGTCTGCGCCGCGATCGAAGCCGAGATCGCCGACCTCGACGACGCCGACAAGGCCGAGTTCCTGGCCGACCTGGGCATGGAAGAGCCGGGCCTGGACCGCGTGATCCGCGCCGGCTTCAAGCTGCTGGGCCTGCAGACCTACTTCACCGCCGGGGTCAAGGAAGTGCGCGCCTGGACCATCCACGTGGGCGACACCGCGCCCAAGGCGGCCGGCGTGATCCACACCGACTTCGAACGCGGCTTTATCCGCGCGCAGACCATCGCCTATGACGACTTCATCAGCTTCAAGGGCGAGACCGGCGCGAAGGAAGCCGGCAAGATGCGGGCGGAAGGGAAGGAGTATGTGGTGAAGGATGGGGATGTGATGAACTTCCTGTTCAACGTCTAAGCCAAAGCTGTTGATTCGGGATGTTTCACGACATCTCGAAACCCACCAAGAAGCCCAGCAACTGCTGGGCTTTTTTCTTCCTCGCGGCAGCGGACGACGGTTTAGCACCGCTCAGCCGCCTCGCCGCGACGAATTGCCAGCGCGCTGCCCCAAGGCCGAACACGGGACGTGCGCGACCAACGTGGCGTCGGCACCACCCTGCCAGTCACATCCCAAGCAAGTTCGGAAATTTCAGTACTTCTTTTGGGACTCATCTCACATTCATTTCCTCCTGCGTTGTCCAGCATGAATCCTGAGGGTCTCCATACCGGTCCGTACGCGCTTAAGGTACACGGAGAGCTCTGATTGGCATTGGGATACCCTCGAGAATCCGAAACCTTGCTACTTAAAGGCGCACCACAAATATCATTTGATATGAATCTTCCGGTACGTTTCAACTGGAAATCCGCATGGAGGTGAACGCAATGCAAGAGTATTACCCAAACATCATTATTGGCGGGGGCCCTGCCGGGCTCAATATGGCCCTCGAACTCAGCAAGCGCAGCATCGAATATCTCTTGCTAGAGGGAAGCGAAAGTGTCGGGGGACAATGGGACCGCCATCCTGTATGCGGCCAACTAATTTCGCTCAACAAAAAATACGTTCCCGGTGAAAATCACACCTATCGAATGCGCTATGACTGGCACTCACTCAGCACCATCAGCGCTGAAGATGCAGCCAAAGATCCCAAGCTCCTGTTTACAGAATGGACATCAGAACATTGGCCACCTGCAAAGATTTACAAAGAGTATCTGAAGTATGTGGCCGAACGGATGGGACTCACAAAGAATATTCGCACCGGCACCTATGTTCGCCGTGTGTCGCGAAACAATGATCGCTTCACCGTCCAAACATCTGATTCTCTATGCATCTCAGCAGATCGAATATTTTTTGCCACGGGAAAATCGGAACCGATTCTGCCTGATATAAAAGGCATCGGCCCTGATACCTGTACCTTGTACGAAGACTTCGATGCAGACATGGCTGCTGAGCGCTACAGGAACAAGATTGTCGTCGTGCTTGGACGAGGTAACTCTGCTTTCGAAATCGCGCACCACCTTGTCGATATTACGGCTGAGACGCGCGTTGTCACACGTTCCTTACCGTTGTTCGCTCGGCAGACTCACAACGTACACGATTTACGTGCTCAAGTTTCAGATATCTTTGACCTGATGCAACTCAAGTCAAACAACAATATTGTGAGTGACCGTATCGTAGAGGTTCACTAGATAACCGGCGGAAAGAACGATGGGCGGCTGTTGATTCGCTACGAAACACCCTGCCCCCATTGGACGCCGCCGAGATGGTTGAAGCGATCGGGAATCATAGATGATCTGATTGTTTGTTGCGGATTTAACTACACGATGCCCCATATCTTCGATATGGAGACCGTCCGGCCAGCCACGGACGAGAAAGGGAAATATTGCCTGCTCACATCAAGTTGGGAGTCCGTGACGGAGCCTGGTCTGTATTTCATAGGTGCCTCGATGCGCGTCAACGACCCGGACGCCGCTTCCGGTTTTGTACATGGCTTTCGATGCAACATTCAGGCACTGGGCAACATCATCGCGGAACGACATCATGGTATGGCGCTTAAGCCGATGTTTGAGTGCAAAGTACCGATGGAAGAACCTGCTAATGCACTCACCTCTCTTGCAGAATTCATCGTTCAGTATGTAAGTGCCAGCATGCCCTTGTTTGAACTCTTCAGCTATTTCGGAAGCACTGTCACGTTTGAAGAAAGCGATGAGGAAAGCGTTGTTCGTGCATGTGTGTGGCCGGCATTTCCGCGCGAGTACAACTACGAACGTTGGGGCAATGAACAGAATCGGATTGAAATAGTTTTCCAGTATGGTTTTTCCCAGTATGGAAATGGCAAACTCCCAACACACTACTTCACGCTACCAGCGGATCATTTCGACACCTCCAAGAGCGCGTATATTCACCCCGTGTTCCATGTTTTCCGCGGAGGCGTGGAAGTCGATTCACTCCATATGCAGGAGAGCCTGATCGGTCGTTGGGATCTGGACGACTACGTTGATGCCGAGACCAACGTTGACCAGTACAGGAATGTCGCTTTCAATGCTTGCTCCTGTGCGCTGGGCCTTGAAGAGCGCCGGAGCACGCTGCCGGTGAACGATGAGCATGTGGGTAAATGCTATCCGTTGATGAGCGAGGAAGAAGTTGCCGAGGCACTGCGAGTGCAGCCAACCCTGGCGTTGCTTATGAGAGCACAACTCTAAGACCTCCTCCCCGGCCACAAGCCGGGGAAGAATGACTGATGAACAGCGTGACGCCGACCTGAGCCAGGTCGATAGAAAGGACTATCCATGCCTGTAGAGCTAACTGCATTCAATGGCGTTCTGGGGCTCGTGCTGACCTCCGCTGTGCTGATCGCCGTTCCAGGCCCGAGCATCATGTTCCTTGTCGGGCAAACGATAGCAGTGGGACGGAGAAATGCGTTACGGGGTGTGATCGGCAATGCGATCGGGACCTATTGTGTTGCTGTGATCGTAGCGATGGGAATCGGCTCGCTGCTGATGCGCTCCGACCATGTCTTGATTTTCATTCGACTGCTAGGTGCCGTAGTCTTGCTAGGCATCGGCTTTCAATATTTGCTCTTTTCCCGACCTATGCTGGCAAGAGGAAAAAGCAATCCGCAAAAGAGCCAGCAATCATTGGTTGCAGGAATCATCGTGGGCTCGACCAATCCAAAAGCACTGATTATGTTTGGCTCGATAGTCCCCAGCTTTATGGGCGACGGGGCGGAAAGTCCGATCGCCTACTTGCTAGTTTTTTCTCTGATACCGATTGGCCTGGGACTGGTCATAGATGCGGCGTGGGTCGCCGCCGCTCATGTCGCGAGTTCGAGCACATTATTCAGCGGGAAAAGGCTAAGGCTCTTCAACATCATTGGGGGCGGATTGATGATTTCGATGGCGATTCTGCTGGCAGCGGAAGCCCTGCATTGACGAGTGCATTCAAATTTGATGCGACAGGACAGGGGACTTTACAACTTTTCCATCCCCTTCCCCCGCAACCCCACCAGCAGCGCCTGCCCGTCCGCCCCCACGCGGAACTCGCCATACTGCGCCTGCGCGAACCGCTCGCCCTGCCCCTCCTGAAAGAAATACGCATCGGTCGACACCTGCACCTGCATGCCGCCCCAGCGCGAGCGCGCGGTCTGGTAGCGCAGCAGTTGCTCGCCCGGCGCCAGCGGCTCGCTGCCGTGCACGCGCACGAAGCCGGCGACGCCCCGTTCATCGCGGCGGATCACGGCGACGCCGTCGCGCGGAAGCTGCCGGTCTTGCGCCCGCGCGGCGCGGATCTGGTTGCCGATGTCGAAGTTCAGCGCCATGTAGTCGCCCTGCATCAGCGAACGCGGATCGACCGGCGCGAGCCTGAGGAAGACGGTATCGCCGCGCGCGAGCAGGCGCTCCTTGCCGACGATGCCGGCGGCGGCCAGCGCCAGCGTCAGCGTCCAGGCGATCAGGATCCAGCGTTTCATGCGGCCTCCATCTGCGCGCGGCGCAGCAGCCAGTGGCGCCCGGCCAGCAGCAGCACGCCGGCCGCGGCAAGCGTGGCGGACTTGGCCAGCAGGGTCCAGTGCAGGGCCGAGTAGTACCAGATAAAGCCGATGACGATGCTGGTGACACCCAGTCCCAGCCACGGCATCGACGCCCGCCGCAGCGCCAGCCCCAGCGCAAGCACACCGGCCACCACCGCGGGCGCGGCCGCCATCAGCGCGCCAAACGCCACCAGTCCGCCCAGCATGGCGCCTTGCATGGCCTGGCCGAGCGCCAGCCGGCGGCATTCAGCCAGCGCGAAGCCGGCCAGCATCAGCGTCGTCAATCCGCCCGCGGCCCAATGCGCCAGCGGGATGCGCGTCGCCTCCGGGCCCTCCAGCCACGCCAGCGGATGGCTCATGCCGGTGACGGCCAGCGCCGCCGCCAGCGTGAACAGCAGCGTCGCGTCGGCCAGCGGTTCCAGCAGCGCATGGCGGCCGTCCGCGCACAGGCGCGCCTCGGCCAGCGTGAACCCGGCCGCCAGGGCGGCGCCGAGCGGCACCAGCCAGCCGAGCGACCACGTCAGCAACAGCCAGTCCTCCGGCTTGCTGCCGGCCATGAGCAGGTGCACCGCGCCGGCCAGGCCGATCCACGCGCCCAGCCCGCACAGCAGCCGGTGCAGCCGGTTGGGCACCAGCCACGCCAGCGCAGCCTCGAACAGCGCCAGTGCGGCCCAGAAGCCGGCACTCTCGGTGACGCGCGTGAAGCCGAGCGCCTCGGTCAGGCCGAACACCGCCATGCCCTGCCCGCTCAGGCTCACCGCCAGCGCGAACTGCCCCGCGGCGATGCCGCCGCCGCGCCAGTACAGCAGCGCCGCCAGCGCGATCATGGCCAGCCCGGTGACGGCCATCGCCACG
Source organism: Cupriavidus sp. WGlv3 (assembly GCF_023952475.1). Taxonomy (GTDB): domain Bacteria; phylum Pseudomonadota; class Gammaproteobacteria; order Burkholderiales; family Burkholderiaceae; genus Cupriavidus; species Cupriavidus phytorum. The sequence goes on along the minus strand of NZ_JALHRX010000012.1, from coordinate 175,417 downwards.
CCGTTCTCGCGCGCGGCAACGAAGACCGTGCCGACCAGGAAGAACTGGAAGAACAAGGCGCCGAGCCAGCCCGCCGCGCCCATCAGGCAGCGCACCGCCCACGGCGTATGGGGATGCGCGGGCGACTCGCCCTGTACCTCGCCGCGTGCGGCGAGTTGTTGCCAGAGCCGTTGCTCGGTCTGCAGTACGTTGCTCATGCCTGCTCCAGCTGGCTGCGCCAGGCCCGCATCAGCCACGCGGCCGCGGCGGCGGCCAGGCCGATGGTCAGCAGGCCGAGCAACAGGAAAGCGCCGAAATCGTCCTTGCCCTCGAACAGCACCTTGGCGATCGCGGCCACGGCCAGCACGATGCCGGTCAGGCAGGCCAGGCTCAGCACCACGATGTCGAAGGCATGCCAGCGGAACCACCAGACCAGCGCGGCCAGCGCCAGCACCGCCAGCGCGAAGGCGGCACCGTCGAAGTCGCTGCGCAGCAGGCTGGCCAGCCCGAGCGAGCCGGCATGCAGGCACGCCAGCGCCGCCAGCATGCGGCCGCCGGTCAGCCCGCGGAAGCCGAGCGCCGGCGCCTGCGCGCACAGCAGCTGCCACAGCACCAGCTGCAGCGCCACCGCGCCCAGCAAGGCCAGCGTGGCGGTGCGCACGTGGCGCGAATCGAACAGCAGCGAGAACACGCCGTCGACGCCGAAGCGCAGGCTGAAGTACCGCAGCAGCGCCAGGTTGCCGACCACGATCACCAGCCACCAGTGCGGCGCCGCGCGCGCCGCCAGCGCCCACGGCAGCGCCAGCAGCGCCCACAGCGCGAACAGCTGCCAGGGGTCGGCGCCGGTCTGGTAGGTCTGGCCGATCACCGCCAGCAGCACGCCGGCCACTACCTGGGCGCCGCCCAGCGCGGCCCGGCCGGCGGCATCGCCCGCCGGACGCAGCCAGGCAAGGCCGGCCAGCAGCGTGATCGCGCCGGCCAGCAATCCAAACTTGGAAAACTTGTGCAGGTCCTGCCAGTTGAAGGCAAAGAACACGATCACGCCGGCGCACAGCAGCGCGGTGCCCAGCACCATCAGCGCGATGTCGAGCCAGCGGCGCCAGTCCGCGGCGACCGGTTCGGTGCGCGACCACGGTACAGCGACCGCCGCTGGCCCCAAACGGCCCAGCGCGCGCCAGTGGGCCAGTGCCTGGCGGATGGCGCGCCGCTCGCCAACGGCTTCGCGGTCCGGGCCATTTGCTCCGATGCGGGTTGCTTGCATGCTCGCCCTTGCGTGCTGGAATGACGGCGACTTTAGCAAAGTGATACGTGGGCCGCACCTGTTGCGTGGGAGGGTGCGTGCGCTCGCGCGCCATCTAGGCCCTGCCTGCGCGGGCCGGTATGCTGTGGCCCTTGCCTCGGTTACCCACGCCCCATGACCCTCGGAATCCTTGCCGCCATCCACGATGAAGTCGACGGCCTCGTCGCCGCCATGCGCCATGACGACAGCCGCGCCACGGTACGCACCATCGGCATGCGCGACTACTACAGCGGCCATTTGTACGGGCAACCGTGCGTGCTGGTGCTGGCGCGCATGGGCAAGGTGGCGGCGTCGGCCACCACGGTCACGCTGATCCGCGAGCTGGGCGCCACGCAGATCGTCTTTACCGGCCTGGCCGGCGGCATCGGCGCCGCCACGCAGGTAGGCGACATCGTCATCGCCGACCGCACCCTGCAGCATGACCTGGACGCGCGCCCGTTCTTCGGCCGCCATGAAGTGCCGCTGCTCGAGCGCGCGGAATTCCCGGCCGATCCGGCACTGACGGCCGAGCTGCATGCCGCCGCGGCGGACTTCCTGCGCGACGACCTGGCCGTCGACGTGCCGCGCGCGGTGCGCGAGAAGTTTGGCGTCGCGGCGCCGACCCTGCATCGGGGCATGATCGCCAGCGGCGACCAGTTCATTGGCTCGCCCGCCGCGGTGGCGGAGTTGCGCGAGCGGCTGCCCGGCCTGCTGGCGGTAGAAATGGAAGGCGCCGCAGTGGCACAGGTCTGCCATGAATATGGCGTCCCTTATGCGGTGATGCGGACCATCTCGGACCGCGCCGACGACACCGCGCATGTGGATTTCTCGGCATTCCTGACCGACGTGGCCAGCCACTATTCCAGCGGAGTGCTGCGCCGCCTGCTGGCCGCGAGAGCCTGACGCCAGGCATGCGGTCGACTGACCGGGATCAAACCGCGTGCAGATTCCTGACCGGAAAGTCGGTTCAGTATTTACCGACCGCGCGGCCGCACCGTGCCCCAGAACCCGACCAGCAGCGCCGCCCCGGCGATCACCGCGAGCCAGCTGCCGAGCTGGCCGTCGACAAACCAATGCAGCGCGCGGCCGCTGTAGAAGGCCGCCGCCGCACCCGCCGCGCCCAGCACCAGCGCGGCCGGCAGGGTCACCACGCGCCCTGCCGGGTGCAGCCGGCGTGCCGCCAGTCCGACCAGCAAACCCACGATCAAGGTGCCCAGCATCCGCTTCTCCTGCGTTGTCCGCATCACAGCCGGCAACCGGCCGCGGCGTAACGATACTGCAATCCGGCGCCCCTGCCACCCATCGCGGCGGGCGACTGCAATGATCGGTCCCGGCGGTATAATGACATCCGGTCCGGCCGCGCTCCGGGCCACACCAGTCCCCAACAATGCAACTGCTCGCGATCGGCATCAATCACACTACGGCACCCGTCTCGCTGCGCGAGCGGGTGGCGTTTCCGCTCGAGCAGATCAAGCCGGCGCTGGGGGCCCTGCGCTCCCACCTGTCGGGGCGCAGCGGCACCGAAGCCGCGATCCTGTCCACCTGCAACCGCACCGAGATCTACTGCGCCACCGACGTGCTGACGCCGGGCACCGACGGCTTCGAGCACACCCTGCGCTGGCTGTCGCAGCATCACAACGTGCCGGCCACGGAGCTGGCGCCTCACCTGTACGCGCTGCCGCAGTCCGAAGCCGTGCGCCACGCCTTCCGCGTGGCCAGCGGGCTCGACTCGATGGTGCTGGGCGAGACCCAGATCCTGGGCCAGCTCAAGGACGCGGTGCGCACCGCCGGCGAAGCCGGCTCGCTCGGCACGTACCTGAACCAGCTGTTCCAGCGCACTTTCGCGGTGGCCAAGGAAGTGCGCGGCCAGACCGAGATCGGTGCGCATTCGGTGTCGATGGCCGCCGCCGCGGTGCGGCTGGCGCAGCGGATCTTTGAAAGCGTCTCGACCCAGCGCGTGCTGTTTATCGGCGCGGGCGAGATGATCGAGCTGTGCGCCACCCACTTTGCCGCGCAGCAGCCACGCCAGATCGTGGTCGCCAACCGCACCGTCGAGCGCGGCGAGAAGCTGGCCGAGCAGCTTAGCGGCCAGGGCCTGACCGCCAACGCGATCCGCCTGTCGGACCTGGGCGAGCGCCTGCATGAGTTCGACATCGTGGTGTCGTGCACCGCCAGCTCGCTGCCGATCATCGGCCTGGGCGCGGTGGAGCGCGCGGTCAAGCGGCGCAAGCACCGCCCCATCATGATGGTTGACCTGGCCGTGCCGCGCGACGTCGAGCCCGAAGTCTCGCGCCTGGACGACGTCTTCCTCTATACCGTCGACGATCTCGGCGCGGTCGTGCGCGAAGGCAACGCACTGCGCCAGGCCGCGGTGGCACAGGCCGAAGCCATCATCGAAAGCCGCGTGCAGAACTTCATGCACTGGCTGGAAACCCGCAGCGTGGTGCCGGTCATCCGTGAACTGCAAAGCAGCGGCGAAGCCATCCGCCAGGCCGAACTGGAGCGCGCGCGCCGCATGCTGGCGCGCGGCGACGATCCGCAGGCCGTGCTCGAGGCGCTCTCCGGCGCGCTCACCCGCAAGTTCCTGCACGGCCCCACGCACGCGCTCAACCACACCCAGGGCGAGGACCGCGAGGCGCTGCTGCGCCTGGTGCCGGGCCTGTTCCGCCACAGCAGCCATTCCGAGCGCTAGCCGCGCTCGCCTCGCCGGCGCGCCGCGCCCGGCACGCCTTCGCTGCCGCCCCCGTCTTTGTGCGCGCGCCCGGCCCACCCCATTCCCTGTCCGCCCCGATGAAAGCCAGCATGCTTGCCAAGCTCGACCAACTGGCCGAGCGACTCGACGAAGTCAACGCCCTGCTCGCGCGCGAAGACGCGACCGCCAATATCGACCAGTACCGCAAGCTCAGCCGCGAACATGCGGAGCTGTCGCCCGTGGCCGAGCAATACGGCCAGTACCGCCAGGCCCAGGACGACCTCGCCACCGCACAGGCGTTGCTCGACGATCCGGAGATGAAGGACTTCGCCGCCGACGAGATCGCCGCCGCGCGCGACCGGCTCGAAACGCTGCAGGCCAGCCTGCAGCGCCTGCTGCTGCCCCGGGACCCCAACGACGACCGCAACCTGCTGCTGGAAATCCGCGCCGGCACCGGCGGGGAGGAAAGCGCGCTGTTCGCCGCCGATCTGCTGCGGATGTACACGCGTTATGCCGAACGGCAGCGCTGGCAGGTCGAGGTGATGAGCGAATCGGAATCGGACCTGGGCGGCTACAAGGAAGTCATCATCCGGATCGCCGGCGATGCCGCGTTTTCGCGGCTGAAGTTCGAATCGGGCGGCCATCGCGTGCAGCGCGTGCCGGCCACCGAGGCGCAGGGCCGCATCCATACCTCGGCCTGCACGGTTGCCGTGATGCCCGAGGCTGACGAGGTCGGCGAGGTCGAAATCAACCCGGCCGACCTGCGCATCGACACCTTCCGCGCCTCGGGCGCGGGCGGCCAGCACGTCAACAAGACCGATTCCGCGGTGCGCCTGACCCACCTGCCGACCGGCATCGTGGTCGAGTGCCAGGACGACCGCAGCCAGCACCGCAACAAGGACAAGGCGATGAAGGTGCTCGCCGCCCGCATCAAGGACATGCAGGCGCGCGCCGCGCAGGCGCGCGAGGCCAGCACCCGGCGCAACCTGATCGGCTCGGGCGACCGCAGCGACCGCATTCGCACCTACAACTTCCCGCAGGGCCGCGTGACGGACCACCGCATCAACCTGACGCTCTACAAGATCGACATGATCATGGACGGCGACATGGACGAGCTGCTGTCGGCGCTGTCCGCCGAGCACCAGGCGGACCAGCTGGCGGCGTTGGGCGAAGATGCCTGAGCGCTACTTTGTGACATCCAGTCGAGGCTTCGGCGATGAACACCGCGTAAAGTCGCCGATGTCTTTGTATCTGTTGTAAATGCTTGAAACAGCACTGGCGGGGGTAAAGTCGCTGTCTATAATCGATTTCGACCGGCAAACGGAGAATGGTGCCGGGTAGTCACTCCCGAGAACATAGCTAGGACGAAATCATGAAAAAACTGCTCGCGCTGTTGATGATCACCGCGGCCATGGCCGCTTGCAGCAAGAAGGAAGAAGCGCCGCCCGCCGCCTCGAACGCCGAGAGCGCGATGCAGAGCGCCGCGGAATCCGCCAAGGCCGCCGCAAGCGATGCCGCCGCTGCCGCCAGCAACGCCGCAGATGCCGCCAAGGCTGCAGCCAGCGACGCCGCCTCGAACGCGTCCGCAGCTGCGGAACGGGCCAAGGAAGACGCCGGCAACGCCATGGAGAACGCCAAGCAGGCCGCCAAGGACGCCGTCAACGCCGGCGCCGACAAGGCCAAGGACGCCGTCAATAAGTAATCGCCCCGGCGGGGGCATTGCGCCCGCCGCCGCCGATGAGCGGTACACTGGCACGAAGCCGGAAGTTTCACCAGAGCACCGCCCCAAAGCCCCGCCAGGTCCCGCACCGGTGGGGTTTTTTATAGCCGGCACCAGAACCGTCTTTTACCCACTCGATGTCCACCCCTGACTCTACCGCGCTGCCGGCCACCCCCACGCTGCGCGAGGCGCAGACACTGGCCGCCATGGCCGGGCTGCCTGCGCTGGAAGCGCGCATGCTGCTGACCCACGTCACCGGGCTGAGCCGAACGCAGCTGATCACGCGCGACACCGAGGTGCTCACCATCGCCCAGCGCGACGCCTTTGCCACGCTGCTGGCGCGGCGGCTGGCGGGCGAGCCGATGGCCTACCTGATCGGTGAACGCGAGTTCTTCGGCCGCAAGTTCCGCGTCACGCCCGATGTGCTGATCCCGCGCCCCGATACCGAGGTTGCCGCGGAAGCCGCGCTGGCGCGGCTGGCGGCGGTGCCGCAGCCGCACGTGCTGGACCTCGGCACGGGCTCCGGCATCCTCGCCGTGACGCTGGCGCGCGAGCGGCGCGACGCGCGCGTCTGGGCCACCGACATCTCGCCCGGCGCGCTGATGGTGGCGCAGGACAATGCCCGCGCGCTGGGCGCCGAGCGGATCGAGTTCCTGGTCTCGGACTGGTACGCGGCGCTGCCGCCGGAGCTGCGCTTCCACCTGATCGTCAGCAACCCGCCCTATATCGCCGCGGGCGATCCGCACCTGGCCGAAGGCGACCTGCGCTTCGAGCCGATCGACGCGCTGACCGATCACGACGACGGCCTCTCCGACCTGCGCGCCATCGTCGGCGGCGCCGGCGCGCGGCTGCTGCCGGGCGGCTGGCTGCTGATGGAACACGGCTACGACCAGGCCGCGGCCACGCGCCAGCTGCTGCAAGCCGGCGGCTTCGACGAAGTCTTCACCGCGCGCGACCTGGCCGGGCTGGAGCGCTGCACCGGCGGACGCTGGCCGGGCGCGCAGCCCGCCGGGGCGGCCGCGGCACCCTGAAGCGCCGCGGCGATTCCGGTAAAATCGGCGTCAGATTCCCGCCGTACGGCCCGGCCGCACGGTATTCCATTCTCCCCAGGCGGCGCCCGCGACACGGCCTCGCCCCACTGAAAAGCAAACCATGAGCGACGTGCAGCAACAGATCGACCAGATCGTCAAGGGCAACCCGGTAGTCCTGTTCATGAAGGGCACCGCGCAATTTCCGATGTGCGGTTTCTCGGGCCGCGCCATCCAGATCCTGAAGGCCTGCGGCGTCGATGCGCCGACCACGGTCAACGTGCTGGACGACGAAGGCATCCGCCAGGGCATCAAGGAATACGCCAACTGGCCGACCATTCCCCAGCTCTATGTGAACGGCGAGTTCATCGGCGGCTCGGACATCATGATGGAGATGTACCAGAACGGCGAACTGCAAACCCTGCTGAAGGGCTGAGCTGCGCCATGTCCGGGGCTGGCGGCACACCGCACAGGCTGATCGTCGCCATCACCGGCGCCACCGGGGCCATCTATGGCGTGCGCCTGCTGCAGGTGCTGCGCGCGGCGCCCGCGGTGGAAACTCACTTGCTGATTTCGCCGGCCGGCGTGATGAACCTGCAGCACGAGCTGGACATCGGCCGCGCCGAGGTCGAAGCGCTGGCCAGCGTGGTGCACAACGTGCGCGACATCGGCGCGACCATCGCCAGCGGCTCGTTCCGCGCGCACGCCATGGTGGTGGCGCCGTGCTCGATGCGCACGCTGGCGGCGATCGCGCATGGTTTCTCGGACAACCTGATCACGCGCGCCGCCGACGTCACGCTGAAAGAGCGTCGCAAGCTGGTGCTGATGGTGCGGGAAACGCCGCTGAATCTTGCGCACCTGCGCAACATGACAGCGGTGACGGAAATGGGCGGGATCGTGTTCCCGCCGGTGCCGGGCTTCTACCAGAAGCCGCAGAGCATTGCCGAACTGGTCGACCATACGGTCGGGCGCGTGCTGGACCTGGTGGACCTGCCGCAGATCGGGCAGACCCTCGCGCCCAGCTGGGGGGGGCTTAACGCCCGCGCCGGCGAGGCGGCCGGGAACTGAGCCGCGCCGCCGCGCTTACCGGGAACGCTCACTGGCAACGATTACCAGCGGCGATAGCCGCGGCCATAGTAGCCGTAGCCGCCGTAGTAGTAAGGCCGCGGCGCCACCACCACCGGCGCGGGCGCCACGTACACCGGCGCCGGACCGACCGCCGGGCCGGCAGGCGTGGGATAAACGGCGCAGCCGCCCAGCAGGGTCACCGATGCCGCACCGGCAGCCAGTCCAATCGTCAGCATTCTCATCATTTCATCCTTGGGGTCGCAACGGGCATGTGCCTGCCTTGCTGACGTTATACGGGCGGAACGCGTAATACGGCGTCAAAGCCGTGTAACGCTTGTTACCGTTCCCTACGCGCCATGCCGCGGCCCCTCGGATGCCGTCAGATTTCGAAGCGGATGCCCTGTGCCAGCGGCAGCGAATCGCCGTAGTTGATGGTGTTGGTGGCGCGGCGCATATAACCCTTCCACGCATCCGAGCCTGACTCGCGCCCACCGCCGGTCGCCTTCTCGCCGCCGAAGGCGCCGCCGATTTCCGCGCCGCTGGTGCCGATATTGACATTGGCGATGCCGCAATCGCTGCCCGCCGACGACAGGAAACGCTCGGCCTCGCGCATCGATTCGGTGAAGATGCACGACGATAGCCCGTGCGCGGCGGCATTGTTCAGCGCGATGGCCTCGTCCAGCGAGGTGTACGGCATCAGGTACAGGATCGGCGCGAAGGTCTCGGTCAGCATGGTGTCGTGCTGCGCGTCGGTCATTACCAGCGCGGGCCGCACGTAGTACGCATGCGGATAGCGGTCGGCCAGCAGGCGCTCGCCGCCGGTGACGATATTGCCCTGCGCCCGGCACGCAGCCAGCGCGTTGGCCATGGCGTCGCCGGCGGCGCTGTCGATCAGCGGGCCGACCAGCGTGCCGTCTGCCAGCGGATCGCCGACCGGCAGCCGGTCGAACACCGTGATCAGCCGGCTCGCCATGGTGTCCATCAGGTCGGCATGGATAAAGCAGCGGCGCAGCGTGGTGCAGCGCTGCCCCGCGGTACCGGCCGCGGCAAAGGTGATGGCGCGCACCGCCAGCTCGATATCGGCCGAGGGCGCGACGATGGCGGCGTTGTTGCCGCCCAGCTCCAGGATGCAGCGCTTGAAGTGCCCGGCGCAGGCGATGCCGACCTCGCGGCCCATGCGGGTCGAGCCGGTGGCGCTGACCAGCCGCACCGCGGGGTGCTCGACCAGGTGGGTGCCCAGGTTGCGTCCGCCCGGCAGCACCGCCGAGATGCCACTGTGCTGCGGCGCCGCCGCGGCCAGCACGCGCTCCAGCAGGCCGTGCGCGGCCAGCGCGCACAGCGACACCTTCTCCGACGGCTTCCAGATCACGCCGTTGCCGCACACCAGCGCCAGCGCCGCGTTCCACGCCCACACCGCCACCGGGAAGTTGAACGCCGAAATCACGCCGCACAGCCCGTACGGATGCCAGGTCTCGCGCATGGCGTGCTGCGGGCGCTCGGAGGCGATGGTCAGCCCGTGCAGCTGGCGCGACAGGCCGACCGCGAAGTCGCAGATGTCGATCATCTCCTGCACCTCGCCCAGCCCTTCCTGCAAGATCTTGCCGGATTCTAGCGACACCAGCCGGCCCAGCGCCGCCTTGTGTTCGCGCAGCACCTCGCCGAAGCGCCGCACGATCTCGCCGCGCGCCGGCGCCGGCAACAGCGCCCAGGTGCTCTGCGCCGCGTGTGCGCGCGCGATCAGCGCGTCGGCCTGCGCCGGCGTGCAGGCCGGCACGTGGCCGATGGCCTCGCCGTCGGCCGGCGAGCGCACCGTCACGGCGCCGGCCGGCGTGCCCTCACGCCATGGCCGCGGCAGGCCCAGCGAATCCCAGCAGGCGGCAAACTCTTGCGCTTTCATACGAGGCTCTCCTGGAGCGGATGCTGCGTGTAGTGGCGGCCGAAGCGGTTGGCCAGGAAGGCATCGAGCGGCATCGACTCCTGCCGCACGAAGCCCGTCTGCGGCAGCGCGCCGCTGGCCACCATGTCGAGCGCGGTGCAGATGCCCGCGGCGGTGGTCAGCTGAATCGCGTTGACGTGCCCGCCCGCGCCATCGACCCCGCCGATGCGCGCCGAAAACGAAGCCTGAGTCAGCGGCCCGCGCCCGCGTTCGCCGCCGGCCGGGTAGCCGGTGGCGGTGGCGAACACGATCACCACGTCCTGCTCGGTCAGCGGAATGGCGCGGTCGAAGATATCGCGCAGCCAGTCGCGGCGTTCGCGCAGGCGCAGGTCGTTGAGCAGCAGCTTCATCAGCGCACAGTGGCCGGGATAGCGGATCGACTTGTAGTCGACATGGCGCGCGCGCCCGGCCAGTGTCTCGGGCAGCGTGCCGAGGCCGCCCGATGTATTAAAGGCTTCATATTCGATGCCGTCCAGCGCAAAGCTCTCCAGCCCTTCCAGCGCCGTCAGTTCCACGCGCCGGCCGTCGACGATGGCCTCGCACGGGTTGCAGTATTCGTTGATCAGTCCCTCGGTGCTCCAGGTCAGGTTGTACTTGAGCGCATTGCTCGGATAGCGCGGCAGCGCCCCCACCCGCATCTGCAGGTCCAGCAGCTCGCCGCCGCCGCGCAGGAAGCGTTGCGCGAGGTCGTGGCCCACCACGCCGATAAAGCCCGGCGCCAGTCCGCATTGCGGCATCAGCACCGAGCGCGCGCCCTGTGCCAGCTGGCGGATGGCCTGGGTGGCGGCGACGTCCTCGGTCAGGTCGAAATAATGCACGCCCAGCCGCGCCGCCACCGAGGCCACGCTGATCGCGGCATGGAACGGCAGCGCGTTGAGCACGGCGTCGGCGCCGGCCAGCAGCGCGGCGCAGGTGCCCGGCTCGGTGGGATCGCCGGCGCGCGCCAGCGCGCCGCGCGGCAGGCCATCGAGGCGGCGCGCGTCATGGTCGACCACGCTGACGCGGTAGTCGCCGCTGTCGTGCAGCATGGCCGCGATGGTGCGGCCGATCTTGCCGGCGCCCAGCACCGTCACGTGCAGCGGGCGGGCCGCCTTGGGCAGGTCGCGCGGGGCCTGCCGGCCGAGACTCGAGGCTTGCATGGTGTCTCCGTCCACAAGAAAAAGAGGATTGCCGTTGACTGGAGTATGGATAGCCCTGCCGGCACAATGAAGGCACAAGAACGACGAAAAACCGCCATAATCAAACGAAACGACGAGGCATCCCGACGCAATGACCGAACTCGACACCACCGACCGCCACCTGCTGTCGCTGCTGCAGGCCAACGCGCGCGAAAGCGCCGCCAACCTGGCCCGGCACCTGGGCATCGCGCGCACCACGGTGGTGGCGCGCATCGCGCGGCTGGAGCGCAGCGGCGTGATCGCCGGCTACGGCGTGCGGCTGGGCCAGCGCATGGAAGACAACGCCATCCTGGCCTATTGCGGCCTGTCGGTGCAGCCCAAGGCCGCGCCCGCGATCCTGCGCGCGCTGCAGCGGCTGCCCGAGATCGAAGAGGTCAATTCCGTCAGCGGCCCGGTCGACTACCTGGTGGCGATCCGCTGCGACACGCACGACCGGCTCGACCGGCTGCTCGACGAGATCGGCATGCTCGACGGCGTCAACCACACCACCACCTCGATCGTGCTGGCGCGCAAGCTCGACCGCCGGCGCGCCGCCGGCTGACGCGGTATGCTGCCAGACCCATCAGCCATTGCGGAGCTATAGAACATGAACAACCCGATCCGTGTCGCCGTGGGCGGCGTGACCGGCTGGGCCGGCGGCGAACTGGCGCGCGGCGTGGCCCATGCGGCCGACATGGCCCTGGTTGCGGGCCTGTCGCGCGGCGCCGCCGGCCAGACCCTGGCGCAGCTGACCGGCCATGCCGATACCCCGGGCGTGGCCGCCGCCAGCATCGAAGCGCTCGGCCAGACGCCGTACGACGTCTACGTCGAATACACCAGGCCCGGCATCGCCAAGCACAACATCCTGCAGGCGCTGGCGCACGGCGCGCACGTGGTGGTCGGCACCTCCGGGCTGAGCGACGACGACTATGCCGAGATCGACGCCGCCGCGCGCCAGGCCGAGCGCGGCGTGCTCGCCTGCGGCAACTTCGCCATCACGGTGGTGCTGCTGCAGAAGTTTGCCGAGATGGCGGCGCGCCACCTGGAACACTGGGAAATCATCGACTACGCCAAGGCCGGCAAGATCGACGTGCCCTCCGGCACGGTGCGCGAGCTGGCGTACCGGCTCGGCCAGGTCAAGGCCGCCGCGCAGGCGGTGCCGGTCGACCAGGTCAACGGCCCCAGGGAAACCCGCGGCGCCACCATGTCCGGCACGCAGGTGCACGCGGTGCGGCTGCCGGGGTATCAGCTGGGCGTGGAAGTGATCTTCGGCGCCGACGGCCAGCGTCTGCACCTGAAGCACGAGGCCGGCGACGGCTCCAAGCCCTATGTTGCCGGCGCGCTGCTGGCGATCCGCAAGGTCCACACCGTGCGCGGCGTGGTGCGGGGGCTGGACAAGGTGATGGAAGGACTGTGAGGCAGCCGGCGGCGCACGCGTGCGCTGCGCCGCCTGCCTGTGCCGTTACCAGCTGCCGGGCTTTTCCGGCTTGGCCGGGGCCTTCGGCGCGGGCTTGGCCGCGGCGGTCTTGCCGCCCTTCGCCGCCGGTGCCGGAGGCGGGTTGAGCTGCTTGTCGACCTCTGCGTCCTTGTCCGCCATCAGCGCGCGCGCCTGCGGCAGCAGCATCTCGATGGTGCCGGTGCTGGGGTCTTCCGGCATCGCGTACAGCTCCACCGTCAGCGGCTTGTGCATCCAGCCGGCATGCAGCGTCTTGACGGTCTTGCCGGCCTTGTCGCGCATGTCCTCCTGCTCCTGGCGGAACGGCTTGCCGTACAGCGCGCTGATGCTGTCGGCCGCGGCCTGCTGCGAGTTGGCGCCGGCGGTCGGCACCACCAGGCCGACCAGCGCATTGCGGTCGACGAAGGCCACCACAAAGGGGCCATCCATGAACGCCGGGCGCTGCGCGCGCGGCACGCCGACCTGGCGCATCAGGCCATCACCCTTCAGTTCGACGCAATAGCCGGTGACGTCGCGGCCGTCAGGCGTACGCTTGTCGGCGCAGTCGGGCAGCGCCGGCAGCGGGTTGCCGATTTCCAGCATCGCCAGCAGCGGCGCCAGCGCGCTGTTTTCGGCCTGGGCCGCGGTCTTGGCGGCCGGTGCGGAGGCGGGGGTGGCGGCAGGGGCAGCGGGGGTAGCAGCATTGGCGCCGGCGGCGCCCAGCAGGCCGGCAAGCGCCAGCCCGGCAACGGGGAATTTCAAGACGGACTCCTGGTGTACGGCTCCGGGTTGGAGCCCAACCCCCGCCGGGTTGTTCCTGTGCGGCGCGAGATCGTGGCGAACCACTCACATCTGGCCACGATGGCAAAGGGGCGAGCGCTAGCTTACCCGACGGCGCCGGCGCCGCCGCCACTTGCGGGCCGCGCCGGCATCACCCCGCGGGCACCTTGCGCGTCAGCGCCAGAGCCTCGCGCCGGAAGGTGTGGCCGACCTGGTGGTAGAACGGGTGCGGCGAGAACTGCCGCGAGATGAACGATGCCAGCAACGACGCCGCCAGCAGGAACACCGTCAGGTCCTGCGTGCGCGTCATTTCCATCACGATCACGCTGGCGGTGATCGGCGCCTGCGTGGCCGCGGCCAGGAACGCCGCCATCGACACCAGCGCCAGCACGCGCGGCTCTGCCATGCCGCTGACGAAATGCGCGACGTTCTCGCCGATGCCCGCGCCGATCGCCAGCGCGGGCGTGAAGATCCCGCCCGGGATGCCGGCGAAGTACGACACCACCGTCGCCGCCAGCTTGGCCAGGCCGAACCACAGCGTGGCCTGCGATTCGCCGTTGATCAGCGCCGCCGCCTGCTCATAGCCGGTGCCGAAGGTCGCGCCCGCGGTGGCCCAGCCGAGCATCGCCACCACCAGCCCGCAGCCGAACGCGGTCCATACCGGATGCCGCCCCGGCCAGTCGCGCCACGCCGCCGGCAGCAGCGCCGGCACGCCGCCCTTGAGCGCCTTGGCGAACACGCCGCCCAGCACGCCGGTGACCAGCGCGCACAGCAGCACCGGTCCCCAGGCCTCATGCAGGCCGAGCATCGGCACCTTGACCACGAAATACGGGTTGTTGCCGAGCACCGCCAGCGACAGGAAACCGGCGGTCAGCACGCCCGACAGCACCAGGCGATCCCAGCGCACCGCGGTGCCGCGGCCCAGTTCCTCGATCGCGAACACCACCCCGGCCAGCGGCGTGTTGAACGCCGCCGCCAGGCCGCCGGCCGCGCCGGCGGCAATCAGCGCATTGGGATGGAAGCCGATGCGAAAGCGCAGCTTCTCCTGGCACCAGCGGCCCCAGGCCAGCATCGCCGCCGCGCCGACCTGCACCGACGGGCCCTCGCGCCCGACCGAGGCGCCGGCCAGCAGCGCGGCCGCGGTCAGCACCACCTTCCACATCGACTGCCGCAACGACACCAGCAGCGTCTGTGCCGGGCCCGACGGCGGCAAGGTGACCGCCGCGATCACCTGCGGAATGCCGCTGCCGCGCGCCTGCGGCGCCAGCCGGATGGTCAGCCAGCGCAGCGCGGCCAGGCCGAACGGCAGCATCACGAACGCCAGCCACGGCGTGGCCTGGGTCAGCTGGCGGTTCCAGTGCAGCGCCACTTCGGCGATCCACGCGAACACCAGCGAGAACAGCCCGACGCAGCCGGCGCCGAACATGAACACGGCATAGCGCAGCGTGGTGCGCGAGATGCGCCCGGCCTGGCGCGACTTGCGCCACGCCGCCACGCGCGCGCGGCGGCTGATCTGGTTCAGCAGGTGAGGATCGGGCGGCGGCGCAGCGGTATCGGGCTGCGCCTGGGAGTCCGGACTGGCGCCGGGCGCGGCGGACGATGACGAGGCAGGCTTGGGATCGTTGGGGTCGCGATCGGTCATGGCTGGGGCGGGCGCAGGCATCCGGCGGGGCGCGCCCCGCCGCAGTGATGAGCTGAGACTATACGCCCATCGCCATCCGGTTCCAGCGCGCCCCGCCGACGCATCAGTCCAGCGAGATGTTGTTCGCCTTGATCACCTTGCCCCAGTGGGCGCGGTCGGCCTCGAGATAGCGGTCGATCTCGGCCTGCGTGCGCGGCGGCTGCACCAGCAGCCCCAGCGCACTGAAGGTGGCGCGGAACTGCGGGTCCTTCAGCACGTGGTCGGCGGCCGCCTGCAGCCTGGCCACCGCTTCGGGCGGCGTCTGCGCGGGCACGGCCAGGCCGAACCAGGTGGCGGCCTGGAAGTTGGGATAGCCGCTCTCGGCCACGGTCGGCACGTTCGGCAGCACATCCAGCCGGCTGCGTCCGGTGACCGCCAGCGCCTTGAGCTTGCCCGCCTTGATATGCGGCAGCGAGGTGCTGACCACATCGACCATCAGCTGCACGTCATTGGCCAGCAGCGCCGCCAGCGCCGGCGCGCTGCCGTTGTAGGGCACGTGGGTGACGCCGATGCCGAGTTCGGTCTTGAGCATCTCGGTGGCCAGCTGCAGCGCGTTGCCCAGGCCCACCGAGGCGTAGTTGAGCTTGCCGCCCTCGGCCTTGGCGTAGGCCGCGAACTCGCGGATATTGCCGGCCGGCACGCGGGTGTTGGTGACCACCACCAGCGGCGCCTCGGCGCCAATGCTGAAGATGCGGAAATCCTTGGGCGGATCGTACTGGATCTTCTTGTACAGCATCGGGTTGAGCACCATGCTGCCGTTGGTCGCCAGCACCATGGTGTAGCCGTCGGCCGGCGCGCGCGCCACGCTGGTGGTGCCGATCATGGTGGCCGCGCCGGGGCGGTTTTCCACCACCACGGTCTGGCCCAGCTGGCGCGACATGCCGTCGGCCAGCGCGCGGCCGAACTGGTCGGTCGAGCCGCCCGGCGTGTACGGCACCACCAGCTTGAGCGGGCGGTCGGGATAGGCCGCCTGCGCGGCGCCGCCCCAGAGCGCCAGCGCGCACCACGCGCCGGCCGCGATCGCGGCAAGCCAGGCGCGCCGCGGCTTGAGTGCGGTTGTCTTGGTCGGTTTGTTCTGCATCGCGTCTCCTCCTGTCGTTATCGGCTTGTGCCGGGTGCAGTCCCACCGGTGCGCTCAGACGCGGCGCTGGCGGCCTTCCCAGTATCGGTCGCGCAGCCGGCGCTTGGCCAGCTTGCCGGTTTCATCGCGCGGCAGTTGCGCCTCGACCACGATGCTGCGCGGCACCTTGAAGCCGGACAGCCGCTGGCGCAACCAGTCGATCACCTCGGCCTCGCGGAGCTCGGCGCCCGGCATCGGCTGCACCATGGCCAGCAGACGCTCGCCGTATTCCGCGTCGGGAATGCCGAACACCACGCAGTCGGCCACGCCGGGATAGCGCACCAGTTCGTGCTCGATCTCCGCCGGGTAGATGTTGACGCCGCCCGAGATCACCATGTCCGAGGCGCGGTCGCAGATGAACAGATAGCCGTCGGCATCGACATAGCCCATGTCGCCCAGCGTCACCAGGCCGTCGCGGTCGATGGCGGCGCGCGCGGCCTCATTGTTGCGGTAGGTGAAGTCAGGGTAAGCGGGCTGGCGCACGTAGACCAGGCCGATTTCGCCCGGCGCGCACTCGCGGCCGTGCTCGTCGAGGATGCGCAGCTGCGCGTCATCGACCGGCCGGCCGGCGGTGCCCGGGCGCGCGGCAGCATCGGCCGGCGTGGCCACGGTGATCATGCCGGCTTCGCTGGAGGCGTAGGTTTCATGGATCACCGGACCCAGCCACTCCAGCATCGCGCGCTTGACCTCGGGCGCACATGGCGACCCGGTCGAGGCGACGAAGCGGATTGAAGACAGGTCGTATCTGGCGCGCACCTCGGCCGGCAGCTTGAGCAGGCGCACGTACATGATCGGCACCAGGTAGAGCACGTCGATGCGGTGCTTTTCCACCAGTGCCAGCACCTGCTCGGGGTCGAAGCGCGGCGTCAGCACCAGCCGTTCGGCCATCTGCAGTGCGTTCTGGATAAACGAGCCCGGCGCGCTGTGGTACAGCGGCGCCGACATCAGCGCGCGGCAGCCCGGTTCCAGCCCGTAGGTCTGGCGCACCACCGAACGCATGCGCGCAAGCTGTTGCTCGAGCCCGTCCAGCGGCAGCGCCTGGCGCACCACGCCCTTGGGCCGGCCGGTGGTGCCCGAGGTGTACGCCATATGGCCGCGCGGCGCCACGCGCGGGCCGTCATAGGCGGGCTGCTGCGCGAGCCACGCTTCATATTCCGTCGCGCCCGCGGCGGGACCGCCCACCGACAGCACCGGCATGCCGGCCGGGACCGCGTCGCGCACCGCGGGCAGCAGGTCATCCTGCGCCAGCAGCACCCTGGCGCCGCTGTCGCTCAGCAGGAAGCGCACTTCGTCGGCGGTGAAGTGCCAGTTGATGGGGCAGTAGTAGCAGCCGGCAATGCGGCAGGCATGGACCACGTCGGCATACACCGGGTCGTTGCGCAGCAGTACCGCGATCACGTCGCCCTCCTGCACGCCGAGCGCGCGCAGGCCGCCGGCCAGGCGGGCGCCGCGCGCCAGCAGATCCTCGCCGCTGCGGTGCATGTCTTGATACCAAAGGTCCGTGGCCATCCGCTGTCTCCAAGCTTGGGTTTTGTCAGCCGACCACTGTATCGGCGTAGCACCGCATCGACAATCAGGCCAGGTGGAATCACAATGTTGCGCCAGACGTGACAATGCTGCAGACAATCCCCGATGGACCTCAACCTGATCCAGGCCTTCGTCGACATCGTCGATGCCGGCAACCTCGCCGAAGCCGGGCGCCGGCGCGGCGTCACGCGCTCGCAGGTCAGCCGCCAGCTGCGCGAGCTGGAACACCAGGCGGGCGCGCAGCTGCTGCGCCGGACCACGCGCCGGCTGGAGCTGACCGAACCCGGTCATGCGCTGTACCAGCACGGCGTGCGCATCCTGCAGGAAGTGGCGTCGGCGCAGGCCGAGATCGACAGCCTGGGCAAGACCCTGCGCGGCCATGTGCGCGTCAGCGTGCCCACCGGGCTGGGCGACGCCTATATCGCGCCGCTGCTGCTGCAGTTCGCGCAAAAGCATCCCGGCATTACGCTGCGGGTGTTCTTTGCCAATCGCGTCAACGACCTGATCGCGGCCGAGATCGACGTGGCGCTGAAGGTCACCTCGGCCCCGCCGCTGGACCATGTGGCGCGGGAAATCTGCGATATCCGCTGGCAACTGTATGCATCGCCGCAATATCTCGCCCGGATTGCGCCGGTGCAGGTGCCGCCCGACCTGGCCGGCTGCAGCTTCCTGTGTCCGCCCTACCCGCCGCGCCAGTTCCCGCTGTCGCTGTACCGCGACGGCCAGCGCCTGGACGTGGCGCTGACGCCCACGCTGCAGTCCGAACACTTCCTGTTCCTGGCGCGCGCCGTGCGCGAAGGCCATGGCATCGGCATGCTGCCGGTCTATATCGGCTGGGAAGAGGTGCGCGCCGGCCACCTGGTGCCGGTGCTGCCGGATTGGCGCCCGGAGGGGCTGGGCAACAAGCTGTTCATCATCACCACGCCCAACTTGCATCCGTCGATGGCGACGCGCGCGCTGATCGGCTTCCTGCGCGAGGAACTGGAGAAGCTCGAGGTGTTTCGCGACGCGGTGAAGTAGCCGGCACCGCTGGCCGGTGAACGCACGCTTTTGCCCGGTCATGGAAGCGGCCCGCCTGCAAACTTTCGATTTGCAAGCTATGCTGCAGCCAGCTTGCAAACCGAAAGCAAGCAGAATTCCAAAACGGCGGAGACCCATGCCCCCTACCGATTTCACCGCGATGCCCTGTCCCGTGGCGCGCTCGATGGCCGTGCTGGGCGAGCGCTGGGCCATCCTCGTGCTGCGCGAGGCCTTTTACGGCAGCACGCGCTTCGACGAGTTCGAACGCAACCTGGGCATCGCCCCCAACATCCTCAGCGCGCGCCTGAAGACGCTGGTGGCGCACGGGCTGCTGGCACGCGTGATGCCCGAGGCCGGCGCGCGCCATGTCTACCAGCTGACCGACAAGGGCCGCGACTTCTTCCCGGCCTACGTCGCGCTCAAGGCGTGGGCCGACCGCTGGATGACCGACGACAAGGGACCGCTGACGCTGCTGCAGGACCGCCGCACCGGCACCGAGATTGCCGAGCCCACGCTGACACGCGCCGACGGCAGCGCGATCACGCTGGACGACGTGCGCGTGTTGCCGGGCCCGGGCGCCGGCCGCTTCCTGCGCCGGCGCTTCGGTGATGCCGAGGCCGCCGGGGTCACGGAAGCCGCTCCGGAGACCGGCCATGACTGACACGCGCGCATTGCCCGCCGGCACCCTGCCCGCCGACGCGGTGCCGGCCACCGAAATCGCCCGCCGCATCGGCAAGCTGGCCGGGCCTACCGCGCTGATTGCCCTGCTGCAGGCGGTGGCACAGCTGATCGAAACGTGGCTGGCCGCGCGCCAGGGCACCGCGGCGTTGGCCGGCTGGGCCGTGGTGCTGCCGTTTGCGCTGCTGCTGCAGCAGATGTCGACCGGTGCCATGGGCGGCGGCGTGGTCGCGGCCATCGCGCGCGCGCTGGGCGCCAACAAGCGTGACGATGCCTCGGCCCTGGTGATGCATGCGCTGTGGATCGCCGTGATCGCCGGCCTGGCGTTTGCCGTGGCACTGGCCGGGTTCCCGCGCGCGGTGCTGGGCGCGGTGGCCGGCGCCACCGCCGCCGAAGCGGCCGCCACCTATGCGATCTGGCTGTTCGGCGCCGGCGCGATCCCGGCCTGGCTGGCCAACACGCTGGCGTCGGTGCTGCGCGGCGGCGGCCGCCATGCGCTGGCGGCGCGGGTGCTGGCGCTGATGTGGATCGCGTTTCCGGCGCTGTCGTGGCTGCTGGCCGAGCCCGCCGGCATGGGCCTGGCCGGCATCGGCGCGGCGCTGGCGGCGGTGTCGTGGGCCGCGGCGCTGGCGATGGCGATCGTGGTCGCGCGCGGCGGCGCGGGCTTCGTGCCGGTGCTGCGGGTACGGCTGTCGTGGCCGCTGTTCGCGCGCATCCTGTCGGTGGGACTGGTGGCGTGTGCGCTGGCCTCGGTCGCCAACCTGACCACCATCCTGGTCACCGCGCAGCTGCGTCACCATGGCACCGCCGCGGTGGCGGCCTACGGCATCTCGGCGCGGCTGGAATTCCTGATGATCCCGCTCGCGTTCGGCGTGGGCTCGGCGCTGACGGCGCTGGTCGGCCGCGCCGTCGGCGCCGGCGACTGGCATACGGCGCGGCGCACGGCCTGGGTGGGCGCACTGCTGGCGCTGGCCATCGCCGGCACCGCGGGCGCCGCCGTCGGCATGGCGCCGGTGCGCTTTGCCAGCCTGTTCACCCATGACCCCGAAGTGATCGCCATCGCCGCGCGTGCGCTGTCATGGGTGGGGCCGGCATTCGGCGGCTTCGGCCTGGGCATGGCGCTGTACTTCGCCTCGATGGGCGCGGGCCGGATGCGCTGGCCGGTGGCGGCCGGGCTGTGCCGGATCGCGCTGGCCGCGGGCGGCGGCTGGTTATTGGCCAATGTGTTCGGCATGGGGTTGGACGGCCACTTCCTTGGGGTGGCGCTGGGGATCACGGCGTATGGCGTGGTGACGGCGCTGGGCGTGCGGCAGGGCGAATGGTCAGCGCGTTAGCAGGTCAGCGCGTTAGCACCGGCGCATCGCCCTGCATGCCCGCGCCCCGGACCGGTTCCGGCACCGCCGGCCAGCCACCGCCCAGCGACTTGTACAGTGCCGCGGTGCCGGTCAGCACGTCCACCTGTCCCTGGATCGCCGCCAGTTGGGCGTCGAACAGCTTCTCGCGCGCATTGGTGACCTCCAGGTAGCTCGAATAGCCGCCCTCATACCGGGCAAAGGCCTGGTCGGCATAGATGAACAGGCTCTGTTCCTGCCGGCGCAGGCTCCCCAGCCGCGTGCGGGTTTCGACGCCGTTGGCCAGCGCGCTGTTCACATCCGCCAGCGCCGCCAGCACCGTGCCCTGGTAAGCGAGCATGGCCTGCTCGCGCTGCGCGGACGCGGTCTGCACCTGCCCGCGGATGGCGCCGCCCTGGAAGATCGGCTGGGTCAGCCCCGCGCCGATTGCCCATACCCGCGACGCGCTGTCCCACAGCGCGGCGGGCGACGCCGCCACGGCGCCGAACAGGCCGCTCAGGTTGACCGCCGGCAGGTAAAGCGCCTGCGCCGCGCCCAGTTGCGCATTGGCGGCGATGGCGGTCTGCTCGGCCTGCAGCACATCGGGCCGGCGCGACAGCAAGGCGGCCGGCAGGTCGGCACCGACCGGCGGCGCCTGCAGTTCGCCGATGGGCTTGCCGCGCTCGATCGGGCCCGGCGGCCGGCCCAGCAGCACCGACAATGCGTTTTCCGTCTGCGCGATCGCAGTACGCAGCGGCGGGATCGAGCCCTCGGCCACGTAGTAGTCGTTCTCCGCCTGGGCCAGTTCGAGTTGCGAGATCACACCGCCTTCATAGCGCTGGCGGAAGATATCCAGCCCGCTTGCGCGCGACGCCAGCGTCTGCTGCGCGACGTCGAGCTGCGCATCGAGCCCGCGCAGCGTGGCATACCCCTGCACCACGGAAGCGGCCAGCGACAGCACCACGCCGCGTCGCGCGTACTCGGCATTCCACAGGCTGGCCTCGGCCGCTTCGGCCTGGCGGCGGATGCGGCCCCACAGGTCGAGCTCCCAGCTGGCGTTGGCGAGAAGCTGGTAGGAATTGCCGGTGCCCGAGGCGAACTGCGTGCCGCTCAGCCTGCCGATGCTCTGGCGCGCGGCGGCCGCGGACAGGTTCAACTGCGGGAAGAAGCCCGAGCGCGCCACCATCAGCTGGCCACGGAACTCATCGATCCGCGCCGCGGCGATGCGCACGTCGTAGTTGCCGGCCAGCGCGGCATCGACCAGCGCATTCAGCGCCGGATCGTTGAACTGGTTCCACCAGTCGCTGTCGGCGGCAATCGCCAGCGCGCCGGTGTCGAGGCGGTACTGCGCCACGTCCGGGGTCTGCGGGCGCTGATAGTTGGGGCCGATCGCGCAGCCGCCAAGCGTTGCCACCGCGCAGGCCGCCAGCATCCACGCACGTGCGCTCATAGCCTTTCTCCGGCCGGCGGTGTGGCGGGCGGCTGCGGCGAATCGCCGGCCCTGGCTGCCGCCTTGGGCTTGCGTTCCGACAGGCGCTCCAGCCCCCAGAAGAACATCGGGATAAAGAACAGCGCGATCACCGTCGCCCCGAGCATGCCGCCGATCACGCCGGTGCCGAGCGACTGCCGGCTCGCCGCCGAGGCGCCGCTGGCGATGGCCAGCGGCACGCAGCCCAGGATAAAGGCCAGCGAGGTCATGATGATCGGCCGCAGCCGCAGCTTGGACGCGTGGATGGCCGCGTCATACGCGCTCAGCCCTTCCTTCTCGCGCATTTCCACCGCGAACTCGAAGATCAGGATCGCGTTCTTCGCCGCCAGCGCGATCAGCACCGTCAGGCCGATCTGAAAGTAGACGTCGTTCTCCATGCCGCGCATCAGGATGCCCAGCAGCGCGCCGAACAGTGCGAACGGCACGGCCAGCAGCACGCCGAGCGGCAGCGACCACTTCTCGTACTGCGCCGCCAGGATCAGGAACACCATCAGCAAGGCAAAGGCGAAGACGTAGACCGCGGTGGAGCCGGCGGTCTTTTCTTCGTAGGCCTGGCCGCTCCAGGCGTAGGCGTAGCCCGGCCCTAGCACCTCCTGCGCTACCTCCTCCATGGCCTTGATGGCTTCGCCGGAACTGTAGCCGGGCGCGGAATCGCCCATGACCTTGGCGGCCGGGAAATTGTTGAAGCGCGTGACGATGTCCGCGCCCGGCACATACTTGGTGGTGGTCACGGCCTTGATCGGCACCATATCGCCGTTGTGGTTGCGCACGTAGACCTTGTCGAGGTCTTCCGGCCGCGAGCGAAACTCCGGCTCGGCCTGCAGGATCACCTGGAACAAGCGGCTGTTCTTCGGGAACTGGCTCACGTAGAGCGAGCCGAACATGGTCTGCAGCGCCGAATAGACGTTCTCGACCGGTACGCCCTGGGTTTCGGAGCGCTCCCGGTCGACTTCGACCAGGAACTGGCGCGAGCGCGAATTGATGGTTGAGTTCACGCCGCTCAGCTCCGGCCGATGGCGGGCCTTGGCGATGAACTCATGGACCTTCTGCTCGAGCTGCTGGTAAGTCCCGTCTGCCGTGCTCTGCAGCCAGAACTCGAAGCCGCCGGTGGTGCCCAGGCCCGGGATCGATGGTGGATTCAGCGGGATCACGACGCCGTCCTGGTAGCGGGAGAACTCCTGGCGGGCCTTCTGCATCAGTTCCATCGCCGTCTGGCCGGCACCCCGCTCATGGAAGCCCTTGAGCGTGACGAACAGCGTGCCGGCATTGGCCTTGTTCTGGGAATCGATCAGGCTGTAGCCATCGACCGACGCCACCGACGAGACCCCGGGCTGCTTGGCGAACCATGTCTCCGCGCGGCCGGACAAGGCCTGGGTCCGGTCCAGGCTGGCGGCGTCCGGCATCACCACCGCGCCGAACAAGTAGCCCTGGTCCTCCACCGGCAGGAACGAGGTCGGGATGCGCATGAACATGACCACGCTGACCGCCACCATCGCCAGGATGATGGCGATCGACATCACGGTGCGCCGGATCACGATCTGCAGCGACTTGTCATAGCCGGCCACGAGGCGGTCGAAGGAATTGTTGAACCAGGTGAAGAAGCGGTTCTTCTTGTGCTGGCCGGGCTTGAGCAGGATCGCCGCCATCGCCGGCGACAGCGTCAGCGCGACCACGCCGGACAGCACCACCGACACCGCGATGGTGATGGCGAACTGCTTGTACAACTGCCCGGTGATGCCCGACAGGAACGCCACCGGGATAAATACCGCCAGCAGCACCAGCACGATGGCGACCACCGGGCCGCTGACCTCGTCCATCGCCTTCTTGGCGGCCTCCTTGGGCGGCAGGTTGAACTCGGTCATGTTGCGCTCGACGTTCTCGATCACCACGATCGCGTCGTCGACCACGATGCCGATGGCAAGCACCATGCCGAACAAGGTCAGCATGTTGACCGAGAAGCCGAACGCGCTCATGCCGACGAAGGCACCGATGATCGACACGGGCACGGCCAGGATCGGCACCAGCGTGGCACGCAGGCTCTGCAGGAACAGGAACACCACCAGGATCACCAGGATCACCGCGTCGCGCAGCGTGTGCACCACCTCGTCGATCGACTCCTGCACGAACTCCGTGGTGTCGAGCGCAACCTCGTACTCCAGCCCCGGCGGGAAGCTCTTCTTCAGCTCCGCCAGCGTGGACTTCACCTGCTTGGCCACATCCAGCGCATTGGCCCCCGGCTGCTGGTACACCGCCAGCAGGGTGGCGGTCTTGCCGTTGTAGCGGCTGCGCAGCGAGTAGTCCTTGGACCCCAGCTCGGCGCGGCCGATGTCCTTCAGGCGCACCAGCGCGGCATCGCCGGACTGCGCGCGCAGGATCATGTTGTCGAACTCGGCCGGCTCGGTCATGCGACCCTTGGTGGCGATCGGGAAGGTCTGCTGCACCGCCCCGGTGGTCGGCGACTGGCCGATGCGCCCCGCGGAGAACTGCTGGTTCTGGTTGGCGACCGCGTTCTTGACGTCCTCGGTGGTGATGCCCAGCGACGCCATGCGGTCCGGCCGCAGCCAGATGCGCATGGCGTAGTCCGGGCTGCCGAAGATCGAGGACTGGTTGGCGCCGGGAATGCGCTTGAGCGCATCCAGCACGTAGATGTTGGCGTAGTTGCCGACGAAGGTCTGGTTATAGCTGTTGTCGGGCGAATAGATGGCAATCACCATCATGAACGCCGACGACCGCTTCTGCACCGACACGCCCTGCGCCGTCACCGCATCGGGCAGCGTGGGCAGCGCCAGGTTGACCCGGTTCTGCACATCCACCTGCGCCAGCTCGGGATCGGTGCCGATCTCGAAATAGGTGGTCAGCGTCAGGTCGCCGGTCGATGAACTGGTCGAGTTCATGTACATCATGCGGTCGGCGCCGTTGACCTGCTGCTCGATCGGCGCGGCCACGTTCTGCGCCACCACCTCGGCACTGGCCCCGGGGTACCGGGTCGTGACCGTGATGGACGGGGGCGTGATATCCGGGAACTGGGCGATCGGCAGCTTGGTCAGCGCCACCAGCCCGCCCACCGTGATGATGATGGACAGTACCGATGCGAAGATCGGCCGGTCGATAAAGAAATGGGCAAGCTTCATGGCTTGCCCCCGGTGGTGCCGGCTGCCCTCGGCGCGGCGGCGCCGGAGGCGGCCGGCGCCGCAGCTGCCTCGGCGCCGCTGGCCGGGCCATGCGTGGCCGCCTGGGCCGCCGGCACGGGCTTGACCGGCGCATCCGGCATCAGGCGCAGGATCCCGCTCACGGCCACGCGCTCACCGGCCTTCAGGCCCGAGCGCACCACCCAGTTGCTGCCGGTCCATTCGCCTACGTCCACCACGCGCTGCTGCGCCTTGTTGTCCGGGCTGATGACCCATACCGTCTGGCCGCGCGGGCCTTGCACGATCGCTTCCTGCGGCACGGCAATGGCTTGGGTGCGCATCGCGCCGTGCACCTTGACCCGCACGAACTGGCCGGGCCTGAGCGTGCCCTGCGGGTTGGCGACCTCGGCGCGGACCAGGTAGGTGCCGGTTTCCTGGCTGAACGAAGCGTCGGCAAAGGCAATCCTGCCGTGGTGCGGAAACTCCGATCCGTCGGCCAGCACGATGACGATGTCGAAGGCTTCCTGCGCCGGGTACCTGACGGCGCCGGATTTCTCCGATGAGCGGATCGACAGCACCTCGTTCTCCGACAGGCTGAAGTTGACCCACATCGGGTCCAGCTTGGCGACATAAGTCAGCAGGCTGTTGGTGGTATCGATATAGGAGCCCACCTGCCGCTTGGCGAAGCTCGACAAGCCCGCCACCGGCGACTTGATCGTGGTGTAGCTCAGGTTCAGTTTGGCATTGATCACATTGGCGCGCGCCTGCTCCACCGCGGCCGCGGCCTCCTGCTCCTTGCCGGTGGCGTCGTCCAGGTCGCGCTGGCTCAGGGCATTGCGGGCCGCCAGCGGGCGCACGCGGTTCAGGTCGGCGCGGGCGGTGTTCAGCCGCGCCTGCTGCTGCGCCAGTTCGGCGTCGGCCGCCTTCAGCGTGGCCTCGAACGGCTTGGGATCCATCAGGAACAGGGTATCGCCCGCCTTGACCAGAGCGCCTTCCGTATAGACCCGCTTCTCCAGAAAGCCATTGACGCGCGCGCGTATCTCCACCTGCTGCGAACTCTGGGTCTGGCCGACGAAGTCATAGATGAGCGGCACGTCGCGCAGCGCCACGGTGATGACGCCCACCTCGGCTGCCGGTGGCGCCACCGCCGCCGGCTTTTCCTTGCCGCAGCCCGCCACCAGCAACAGGGCCAGCAGGCCCGCCGCGCCGCACCCGTTGAGCATTGTCCTCACGTGACCTCCTCCGTCAGCAACCATGGCTGCCTCCCGATGCCGGACGTAGTGCGCCTGCCACCCGATCCGGTGCCTGTTCAGGCAGGTTAAGGCGCGCTCATGGACGCGCCTATTCAATCTTTCTTGTGCCCGTGTTTAGTCATTTCGACGGCTGCGGCCGGGCCGCAGGGGCAGTCCGCCTCAGCGGCGGAAGCCGCCATGGAACCGGCCTCCGCCGCGGAATCCGCCGCCGCCAAGCCGGCCCGCGCCCTGCCACTGCTGGGCCATGCCGCTGAAGCGCTGCTGTCCCACTTCACGGGCCTGGCGCTGCTGGTCCAGCCGGCCGGTCACTTCGTTGCTGGGCTGCACCGGTTCCCAGCCGCCGGGCGTGTGCTTCTGCCAGCCGTTGTCGGTGTGCTGGTAAACAGAGCCGTCGTGTCCGGCATACACGTTGCCGTTGTTCCACACCACCGCGTTGTTCTTGTCCGGGTTGGCGACAAAGCCGCGGCTCCCTGCCGCATGCTGGCCAGTCTGGGTATTGCCGGCGATGCCGGCCTCGGCCGCGCCGACGCGGCCGGTCTGGGCGTCGTAGCCCGCCGCCTGGCGGCCGGCGGCGTAGTTGCCGGTATAGGTGTTGCCGGCCACGCCGCCGCGTGCCGCGCCCTCGCGGCCGGTGGAGGGGTTGGCGAACGAGCCCTGGCGGCCCGCCCCGTAGTTGCCGGAATAGGGGTTGAATGCCGCGCCGCGGCTGCCCTGGTAGCGCGCGCCGGTGGCCGGCTTGTAGCCCGCGGCCGCGGTTCCCCGCCATTCGGTGCCGGTCCAGGCGTTCCAGCCCTGCGCATGCGTCACCGTGCCCTGGCCCCAGCGGCCGTAGAAGTTGGCCTGGTTCACGTTGACGTAGTTCCAGTTGTACGGGCCGCCCCACCAGTACGGGCCCCAGTAAGGCGAAGCCGCCCCCCAGAACGCGCCCGCGGCGAAGCCGAAGGCAAACCCTTCGGCCAGGCCGATGCCGAAGCCCGCGCCATAGCCGTAGGTGGCCGGATAGCCGTAGTACATCGCGCCCACGTAAGGCGGATAGACATAGCCGGTGCCGTACACGACCGTGCCGTCGGCGCTGACCACCACGCCCATGTAGCCCGGGGTGTAGCCCACCACCACGGTCTGCGGCGTGACCGAGTAGATGCGGACATAGGTGACGTAGTACACCGGCGAGGTCGGCGGGATGGTGTAGATCGCCGACGGCACCTCGGTGGCCACGCGCCATGGACCGGACGGCGCCGGCGCGGTGAACCAGACGCCGTTGGCCACCGCGTAGTAGTGGCTGCTGTCGACCTCGATCACCGGCGTGCCGGTATTGACTGCGTAACTGAGCGAGGTGCCGGCGATCGGCTCGAAGCGCGGCGCCCCGTCATACGCCACCGCCAGGCTGGCCTTGCTGCGCGACACCGTAGCGGTCTGCGGGATGGTGGCGGCGATCTCGGCCTCGCGCGCCTGCGGCGTGCCGGGCACCGAGACCAGCACATTGGCCTTGGGATCGGTCGGCGGGATCCTGGCGAAGTCCGCCGGCAGCTGGCTGCCCGGCACGTACTGCCACGGCCCGGTCAGCATCGGCGCGCGGAACCAGCGGCCCGACACCAGCACGTAATACTGGTTGGCAGCCGGATCGACAAAGACCGCGTGGTCCGCATTGGACATCGTCAGCAGGCCGACCCCGCTGACCGGCGCCATCTGCGGCGCGCCGCTGGTCACGACCAGCTCAGTCGGCCGCGTGGCGAAGAGGATTGCCGGCGCCCTGGCGGGCCGCTTGCCATCGGCCGGCAGCATCGCGTCGGGCTTCATGCCGGCCGCCGCCCTGGTGGCCGCGCTCTCCAGCGCCGCGGGGACCGTCGTCATCACTTCCCATGCACCGCCGGCCGATTCGGAGCGATACCAGTAACCGGCGGCCTTCAAGTGCAGCTCGCCGCCTGGCTCGCGCAGCAGCAGCGCGCGGCTGTTGAGCGCGCGTTCGTATCGCGTGCCGGGCACGGTGCGCCAGGCCGGTTCGCCATCGACCAGCACCAGCAGCGTCGGCGTGGTGGCAAAGAGGATCTGGGGCGCGTCATTGCGCACCGCCACGCGGCCGGCCCTGGCCAACTGCTGCGACACCGCGTAGCTGGCCTGGAGCTCGTCCAGCGGCACCGTTAACCCCTTGGCCGGCAAGCGCGATATCAGCGCCTGCCGCACCCGGTCGGCGGCGTCGGGCCGGGTCGGGACCTCGACGCTGTCCACCGTGATCCGCGTCAGTTGCACCAGTCCGGAAGGCTTGTCGATATCGCCGGTGGCCGAGAAGCGGACCACGCCATAGGTCGGCGCACCCGACGCCTCGCCGACCGCCACCGCCGCGCGCCCGGACAGCCGGTTGCCTTCCCAGGTCTCGATCTGGGGCTGGTACAGCTCCACATGATCGGTGGCGGCGTCAAAGTTGCGTGGCCAGCTCAGCGCGGCTGCGGCCGGCGTGGGCGGCGTGGCGGCCTGCGGGCCGAGCGGGGCGAGGGCAAACCACGTCGCGGCAATCAGGGCGCTGGTCTGCTTCAGGCGGAAAGACATGGTTTCTCCGGAAGGAAGACGCGGCACCATCCAGCCGGCGCCGCAGGCACGATGCTGCACAAGGCGGCCCATTCAGCGAATCTAAATTAGGCCGCAAAGGCGAACAATCTGATTCGAAAACATTCAAGATCCGCCATAAAAAAGACAGATCTGCCAACCGCGCACGACATGCTCGGCGAGCGCCTCGACAGCGGCCTTGGCATCCAAGAAGGAGTCGGGGCGGGGTACCGCCACGTCAAGACGCAATGCGCCATTGCGAGGTGCGCGCCGACAGGCGGGTGTGCATCTTGCTTGGCCTGGCGCCTCTTGCCAGTGGCCTTGAAGGCGACACCTCGCGGCCTCATCTTCCAGGACTCCACCCTGGCCCTGCCCCCAATGCCTCCACGCACCACCATCCTGACCGCCGCCCTCGTGACAGCCCTGCTGCACGGCTATATCGGGCTGCGCCTGCTGCCGGCGATGCCGGTGCCGATGGCAATCAAGGCCATGGCCATGGCCTGGCTGGCCCTGTCCTGCGCACTGCTGCCGGCCGGGCTGCTGGCACGCCGCGTCAGCCAGCCCTGGTCGGACCTGGTCACCTGGATCGGCATGCTGGCAATGGGATTCTTCTCATCGTTGCTGGTCCTGACGCTGGTGCGCGACGTGGCGCTGGCCGCCGCCTGGCTCGCAGGCCAGCTGCTCGGCTGGCGCGCGCCCGGCCTGGCCGCGGGCAGCGCCGTCGCCGTGCCGGTGCTGGCATTGCTGGTCACGCTGGCCGGCTATATCAATGCCCGCCGGCTGGCGCGCGTGGTCGAAATCGACGTTCCGGTGGCCGGCCTGCCCGACGCCCTGCACGGCTTCACCATCGCGCAGATCAGCGACATCCACGTCGGCCCCACCATCAAGCGGCCCTACCTTGACCGCATCGTCGACCGCGTCAACAGCCTGCACGCCGATGCCGTTGCCATCACCGGCGACCTCGTCGACGGCACCGTGCGCGAACTGTCCGCGCACACCGCGCCGCTGGCCCGGCTGCAGGCGCGCCACGGCACCTACTTCGTCACCGGCAACCACGAGTACTACTCGGGCGCGGAACCGTGGATCCAGGAACTGCGCCGCCTGGGCGTGCGCGTGCTGATGAACGAACACGTGGTGCTGCAGCATGACGGCGACGCGCTGGTGCTGGGCGGCGTGACCGACTACTCCGCCGGCCGCTTCCACGAAAGCCACCGCAGCGACCCGCAGCGCGCCATCGCCGGCGCCCCGGCCGATGCCAGCGTGCGCGTGCTGCTGGCCCACCAGCCCCGCACCGCGCCCGCGGCGGCGCGAGCCGGTTTCGATTTGCAGCTGTCGGGCCATACCCATGGCGGCCAGTTCTGGCCGTGGAACCTGTTCGTGCCGATGCAGCAGCCGTACACCGCCGGCCTGGTGCGGCATGGATCGCTGTGGATCTATATCAGCCGTGGTACTGGATATTGGGGCCCGCCGAAGCGGTTCGGGGCGCCGTCGGAGATTACGCGGGTGAGGTTGGTGCGGGGGTAAGAGAATTCTGGACAACGCCAACTGCCAGCACCATAAAAAAACCAGGCCCGCAGACCTGGTTCTCTTGCTCGCTCAGCAGTACTTCACCGCACGATCGGCTTGTACCGGATCCGCTTCGGCTTGGCCCCTTCCTCGCCCAGCCGCTTCTTCTTGTCCGCCTCGTATTCCTGGTAGTTGCCGGGGAAGAACTCGACATGCGAGTCGCCCTCGAACGCCAGGATGTGCGTGGCGATCCGGTCCAGGAACCAGCGGTCGTGCGAGATCACCATCACGCAGCCGGCGAACTCCAGCAGCGCGTCTTCCAGCGCGCGCAGCGTTTCCACGTCGAGGTCGTTGGACGGTTCGTCAAGCAGCAGCACGTTGCCGCCGGCGATCAGCGTCTTGGCCATGTGCAGGCGGCCGCGTTCGCCGCCCGACAGCGTGCCGACCTGCTTCTGCTGGTCGCCGCCCTTGAAGTTGAAGCGGCCGATATAGGCGCGCGACGGGGTTTCGTAGCGGCCCACGGTCAGCACGTCGGCGCCGCCCGAGATTTCCTCGAATACGGTCTTGGTTCCGTCCAGCGCATCGCGGCTCTGGTCGACGAAGGCCATCTTCACGGTCGGCCCGATCTTGATCTCGCCGCTGTCCGGCTGCTCCTTGCCGGTCAGCATCTTGAAGAAGGTCGACTTGCCGGCGCCGTTCGGGCCGATGATGCCGACGATGGCGCCCGGCGGCACCTTGAAGCTGAGGTTCTCGATCAGCATGCGGTCGCCGAAACCCTTGCTGACGTTGTCGAACTCGATCACTTCGTTGCCCAGGCGCTCGCCCACCGGGATGAAGATTTCCTGGGTTTCGTTGCGCTTCTGGTATTCCTGGCTGTTCAGTTCATCGAAGCGGGCCAGGCGCGCCTTGGACTTGGCCTGGCGGCCCTTTGGATTCTGACGCACCCACTCCAGTTCCTTGTGCAGCGCCTTCTGGCGCGCCGATTCGCTGGCCTCTTCCTGCTTCAGGCGCGCTTCCTTCTGGTCCAGCCACGAGCTGTAGTTGCCCTTCCAGGGGATGCCGTGGCCGCGGTCCAGTTCCAGGATCCACTCGGCGGCGTTGTCGAGGAAATAGCGGTCGTGGGTCACGGCCACCACGGTGCCGGGGAAGCGCGTCAGGAACTGCTCCAGCCAGTCGACCGATTCGGCGTCGAGGTGATTGGTCGGTTCGTCGAGCAGCAGCATGTCGGGGCGCGACAGCAGCAGGCGGCACAGCGCCACGCGGCGCTTTTCGCCGCCGGACAGGTGTTCGATCTTCGCGTCCCACGGCGGCAGGCGCAGCGCGTCGGCGGCGATTTCCAGCTGCAGTTCGACGTTGTTGCCGTCGCTGGCGGCCAGGATGGCTTCGTACTTGGCCTGGTCGGCGGCGAGCGCGTCGAAGTCGGCGTCCGGCTCGGCATACGCGGCGTAGATTTCATCGAGCTTCTTGCGCGCCTCGAACACGCCGCCCAGCGCTTCTTCCACCGACTCGCGCACGGTCTGCTCGGGGTTGAGCTGCGGCTCCTGCGGCAGGTAGCCGATGTTCAGGTTCGGCATCGGCGTGGCCTCGCCCTCGATTTCCTTGTCGAGGCCGGCCATGATCTTGAGCAGCGTGGACTTGCCTGAGCCGTTCAGGCCGAGCACGCCGATCTTGGCGCCCGGGAAGAACGACAGCGAGATGTCCTTCAGGATGTGACGCTTGGGCGGAACGATCTTGCCCACGCGATTCATGGTGAAAACGTACTGTGCCATGGGTGCGTGCTGGTGATGGTGCTGGAGTAGGTGCGGGAATGGCGGAGTGTATCAGGCACGCCGCGGCGCGCAGCCTGGGCCGGCCAGCTTTGGCCTCCGCCGGTACAATCCCAGGTTCGTCTTTCCGCTGATTTTTCAAGCCATCGCCATGAGCAAACCCGCCCTGACCCTGAAGTTCAAGTGCAAGAAGTGCGCCAAACCCGTCACGCTGTACCTGCAGAAGACGTCGGCGTGCTCGCACATCACCCCGTACCAGGGTTTCTGCAAGTGCGGCGAAATGATGCGTCACGCCACCGGCGACAAGGACGCGGTCGAGTCCTTCGTCAATTCGCTCGACAACAGCTGGATGCACCACCATCACCACCACCACTGAGCCGGCCACCGTGGTGAATGAGACCTGGCGTCCTGCCGGCAAGGACCCGATGCGTTTCCTGGGCGGTTATCCGCCCGGCGTGCTGGAGCAAGTGCGCGAACTGGTCGCCGCCGGCCGGCTCGGCGACCATCTGGCCCGCCGCTACCCGGGGCGCCACACCGTGCAGTCCGACCGCGCGCTGTACGAATACACCACGGAGATCAAGCAGGAATACCTGCGCAGCGCGCCGCCGCTGCACAAGGTGGGATTCGATGCACGGCTGGATTCCGCCCAGCGCGCGCTCGGCCTGCATACCGCGATCTCGCGCGTGCAGGGCGGCAAGCTCAAGGCCAAGAAAGAGATCCGCGTCGCCTCGCTGTTCAAGGAAGCGCCGCCGGAGTTCCTGCGCATGATCGTCGTGCACGAGCTTGCCCACCTGAAGGAAAGCGAGCACGACAAGGCCTTCTACCGGCTCTGCGAATACATGGAGCCGCGCTACCACCAGCTCGAGTTCGATACGCGGCTCTACCTGGCCTGGCGGGAGCTGGAACGCGCCGCCCCCGCCGGCGGCATCGACCCGCGCGCTCAGGCGTCGCAGGCGTAGCGGAACGACCCGTTCAACGTCCTGGGCAGCACCAGCGTGCGCAGGTTGGCCGCCTGGGCCTTGGCGCACAGCCCGGCGCGCGTGGCGGCGTCCCGGTACTTGGTGGCGTATTCGATCTGGAATACCGGCTTGCCCTGCCCCGTGAACGCGGCATAGGCACCGCACTCGCGGTACTGGAAGCACTGTTCGTTGATGGCGAAGTCAAAGCTCGCGGCCAGCTCGGCCACCTGCCCCACGTCGTTCTTCAAGCCCACCGCCAGCCCGCGCGCATGCGCCTCCGCCGCCAGGAAGCGGTTGTAGTCGAGCTGGGTCTCGGCCGTCAGCGGCAGGCCGGGGCTGTTGGTATAGCCATCGACATTGTCGGGATCGACCGCATCGCAGCCCTTGCTGACCGCCAGGTCCATGCGCGCCTGCATGATGCGACGCACGTTGGCCGAGCGCGTATCCAGCCAGCGCTCGCCGGCCCAGCCCGACAACGGGGCACCCTGGTCCGCCTCGGTGAACTGGTTGAAGTCGGGGCGCCAGTCCTCGGAACTGCCCGCCGAGAAGTAGCAGATCACGCGCCGGCCCTGCGCCTTGAGCGCATCGATGGTGGCCTGCGGCGTATCGAACAGGTCGAAGTCATAGGCGGTCACCGCATAGCTGGTATTGAGCCTGCCGGTCAGCTGGATCTGCCAGGTGTCGGTGAGCGCCGGGGCCCAGCGCGTGGTGGCGCTGGTGGTAGTTTCGGTGATGGACCGGGTCGTGGCCGCGGCCGTCGGCGACACCATCTCGGTCTGTCCGCCGTCGCCGCCGCAGCCGCCCAGCGCCAGGCTCAGCGCAACCGACAGCAGCGCCGCGGCCTGCTTCGCATCGTTGCCATGCATAGGTTCTTTCCCCCTTCCCTGTGATGAACCCCGTTCAAAGCGAGCGGCCCTGTTGTCGATATACCGCGGCGGCCGGGCCTGCCGCTGCGGTCCCCGCAATGTAGCGGATTCGCGGCCTGGTCTGGAATGCAGGCCGGCCCCACTGTTCGTGCGGCGCAACACATGATGCGCTTGACCCATGCCGAGGCGCTATGTATAAAGAGCGCGTGGGTAGAAGCGGTCGATTGGACAGCAGCGGTGCAATGCCGCGACGTCCAACTGGAGATTGCTCACTGACGGAGTATTTCGTCGGTGGCGCAGTGGTCCAGACGCTCCCCTGACAAAGACTCCCGATCGCAGCATGCAAGGCCGGCCCCGCGGCGTTGTTCGCGCGCGCCCGCCGCATGCGTGTCCAACCTAGTCATTGTTAGGGGATCTCCCATGATCATCGACACCAGCTGTTATCCGACGAACCTGGTGGACCTGGCCTGGCGCCACGACGGCGACCCGTTCACCGGCGAGCGCCTGATCCAGATGATGGACGGCCCATTCACCATCAACGGCAAGCCGCGCCGCATCGACAAGGCCTTTATCCAGCCGCCGCAGGGCAACACCATCTACACCTACACCGACGGCGTGAAGTCAGGCAGCGAATCGATCGACGCGTACATGGCGTACACGGTCGAGATGGTGCGGAAGTACCCGGACCGCTTTATCGGCTGCTTCGTCTACAACCCGCGCTGCGGCGTGCAGAACGGCGTCAACGCGATCGAGCACTACGTCAGGAAGCTGGGCTTCAAGATGGTCCAGTTCCAGGCCAACATGCACGCCTACCGCCCCGACCGCGCGCTCGACTGGCTGCGCCCGGCGCTGCAGAAATGCGCCGAACTGGGCGTGCTGGTCAAGCTGCATACCGGCGACGGCCCCTACAGCATCCCGACCGAATGGGTGCCGATGATGAAGGAGTTCCCGACGGTGAACTTCATCATGGCCCACTTCGGCGTGCAGACCGGCGGCGTCTACTGCTTCGAGCCGTTCCAGATGGCGATGGACATGCCCAACGTGTACTGCGAATCGGGCTGGTGCCTGCAGTCGCGCATCGTCGAGTTCGCCAAGGTGCTGCCCAAGCACAAGATCCTGTTCGGTTCCGACACCCCGCCCAACGAGCCCGGCATGTGGCTGCGCCTTCTGGAAGTGCTGTGCTTCGAGCCGCCCCAGGGCCTGAATCTGGATGAAGACACGCTCGAGGACTACCTCGGCAACAACGTCGCCCGGATGATCGGCCTCGAGCCGACGCCGGTGCCGCGCACGCTGGAAGAAGCGAAAGCGCGCCTGGCCGCATAAGGTCCGCACCCGCGCCAACGACAACCGGACTCCGGAGCACCCGACATGATTATCGACACCCACCTGCACCCGACCAACCTGGTCGACGAAGCCTGGCGCCACACCGGCGAGCCCTTCAACGGCGAGCGCATGCTCAAGATGATGGACGGCCCCTACATGATCAACGGCAAGCCGCGCCGCATCGACATGGGTTTTATCCAGCCGCCGCCGGGCAACACCGGCTACCGCGACGGCAACCGCCGCGGCCGCGAAGGCATCCGCGACTACATGGCGTATATCGCCGAGCTGTGCCAGAAATACCCCGACCGCTTTATCGGCAACTTCACCTTCAACCCGCGCTGGGGCCCGGAAGAAGGCGCGCTGGAGCTGGAATTCCACGTCAAGGAGTACGGCTTCAAGATGCTGAAGCTGCATGCCAACATGCACGGCTACCGGCCCGACCGCGCGCTCGACTGGCTGCGCCCGGCGATGAAAGTCTGCGCCAAGTACAACGTGGTGGTGCTGATCCACACCGGCGACGGCCCGTACACGATCCCGACCATGTTCTACCCGATCATCCGCGAATTCCCGATGGTCAATTTCATCATCGGGCATTTCGGCATCCAGACCGGCGGCAACTATTCGTTCGAGGCGTTCTGGATGGCGATGGACACGCCAAACGTGTACTGCGAATCGGGCTGGTGCTTCCAGTCGCGCATCGTCGAGTTCGCACGCCAGCTGCCGCGCGACAAGATCGTGTTCGGCACCGACACGCCGCCCAACGAGCCCGGCATGTGGCTGCGCGAGCTGGAAATGCTGTGCGGCCCCGCGCCGCAGGGCATGGACCTGGACGAGGACGGGCTCGAGGACTACATGGGCAACAACATCGCCCGGCTGGTTGGCATCGAGACCACCGCGCCGCCCAGGACGCAGGAAGAAGCGCTGGCGCGGCTGAAGGACACCTACGCCAGCACCCGGTAGTCGCCAGCTGTCCGGCAGGCAGGCACGGCACGGCGGCCGGGAACATTCCCGGCCGCCGGGGCAGCCTTCGCCCTGGCCCACCCTGACCTCAGGAGCCGATCCATGAACGCACCCGCTGCGCCCTTCGCATCCGCGACGCCGGCGCGCCAGCCTTTCCACGACACCTCGCAGGATTTCCACCAGTTCCTGGCCGCCTACCGCGAGGCCTTTCCCGAAGACGTGCTGCATATCCGCGAGCCGGTCGGCGCCGACCAGGACCCGACCGCGCTGGTGTGGGCACTGGCCGCGCAAGGGCGCCATCCGGCGCTGCTGTTCGACCATGTCGAGGGACTGGGCACGTCGCTCGCTACCAACCTGTTCGCCTCGCGCGAGCGCGTGGGGCGCATGCTGGGCGGCGTGCCGCCCGCCGGCATCCATGCCGAATACCAGGCCCGCAGCCGCCGCATGGTGGCGCCGCGCGTGCTGGACCGCGGCGCCGTCACCGGCCAGGTCGAGACGCAGCACATCGACCTGCGCACGATCCCGGCCATCAAACACTTCGCCACCGACCGCGGCCCCTACATCACCAACGCGATCCTGATCGCGGAAGACCCCGACAGCGGCATCGGCAACGCCAGCTACCACCGCTCGATGCTGCATTCGCCCACCGAGATCGCCACCAGCCTGCATTCGCGCGGCCACCTGTGGCGCATGCAGCAGCGCGCCGCCGAACTGGGCCGGCCGCTGCCGGTGGCCATGGTGATCGGCGCGCATCCGCTGTTCATGCTGGCCGGCGCCGCGCGGCTGCCGTTCGGCGTGGACGAGCGCCATGTCGCCGGCGGCCTGTTCGGCGCGCCGCTGGAAGTGGTACGCACGCCGCGCCACGGCATCCTGGTGCCGGCGCATGCCGAGATCGTGCTCGAAGGCGTGATCGATCCCGAGGCGCGCGTCGACGAAGGCCCGTTCGGCGAGTTCACCGGCTACTCGTCGGACCGCTCGACCAACAACCTGCTGCGCGTGCAGAGCGTGATGCGGCGTACGGACGCGTGGCTGGTCGACGTGGTCGGCGGCAACTCGGCCGAGCACCTGAACCTGGGCCGGATCCCGCGCGAGTCCGAGATGGTGGAGAAGCTGCGCGAGCGCTTCCCCGGCGTCACCGCGGTGCACTACCCCAGCTCCGGCACGCATTTCCACGCCTACGTGGCGCTGCGCCAGAGCCGTCCCGGCGAGGCCCGCCAGGTGATGCTGGGCCTGCTGGGCTGGGACCCGTACCTGAAGACGGTGGTGGCGGTGGACGAAGACGTCGACATCACCCGCGACGAGGAAGTGCTGTGGGCCATGGCCACGCACCTGCAGCCACACCTGGACGTGGTGGTGGTGGACGGCCTGCCCGGCAGCGCGCTCGATCCGTCGGCATCCGGTGTCGGCACCACATCACGCATGGGGCTGGATGCGACGCGCGGGCCCAATTTCGATGGCATCCGCGCGCGCATCGACCCTGCCGCGATGACACGGGCGGCCGCGCTGCTGGCGCGGCTGGAGCGTGTGGCATCCCACGTGCCGTGAGACCCGGCTCAGGGATAACCCGCTGAAAACGGCGGATTCATCGTTTCACCCGATCGATAAATCCACCGCGAACGTTGTACCTTCCCTGCGCCGCTGTCATGCTGGATTGACAAGACAGGACAGGCGCGGGCTTCGCACGAGAGGATGGCAAGACCATCCCGCAAGAGGAAGCGCCGGCACCTTGGCGACACGTTAGCGCAATGCGCAACCGGCGTGATACCGACCAAAGGAGACAGCATGAACCCCACCCTGCCTACGCAAGGGAATGCCGCCGTGCATCCCGTCGACGAGGTCCTGCCCCCGCCGCGCCTGCTGGCCCTGGGCCTGCAGCATGTGCTGGTGATGTATGCCGGCGCCATCGCGGTGCCGATGATCATCGGCGGCGCCCTCAAGCTGCCCAAGGACCAGGTCGCCTTCCTGATTGCCGCCGACCTGTTCTGCTGCGGCCTGGTGACGATGATCCAGAGCATCGGCATCTGGAAGGTCGGCATCCGCCTGCCGGTGATGATGGGCGTGACCTTTACCGCGATCGCGCCGATCATCGCCACCGGCTCCAATCCGTCGCTGGGGCTGCCGGCGGTGTTCGGCGCGGTGATGGTGGCGGGCGTCTTCACTTACTTTGCCGCGCCTTATGTCGGCAAGATGGTGCGCTGGTTCCCGCCGGTGGTGACCGGCACCGTGGTGCTGGTGATCGGGATCTCGCTGATGCGGGTGGGGATCAACTGGGCGGCGGGCGGCAATCCCACCCTCAATACCGCGGCAGGCCCGGTGCCCAATCCCAATTTCGGCCTGCCGGTGAACATTGCCATCGCCACCGCGGTGCTGTGCACGGTGCTGGCGCTGGTGGCGTTCGCGCGCGGCTTCCTGTGCAATGTGGCGGTGCTGATCGGCATTGCGGTGGGCTTCGGCATCGCGCTGGCGCTGGGCAAGGTCAGCTTTGACGGCCTGCGCGGCGCGCACTGGGTCGAGTTCATCACGCCCTTCCACTTCGGCTGGCCGACCTTCGACGCCATGACCTCGGTCACGCTGTGCGTGGTGATGATCGTGATCATGATCGAAGGCGTGGGGCAGTTCCTGGCGCTGGGCGAGATCGTCGGGCGCCCGGTCGACTCCGAAGACCTGGCGCGCGGCCTGCGTGCCGACGGTGTCGGCGCGCTGGTGGGGGCGGTGTTCAACACCTTCACCTACACCTCGTACGCGCAAAACGTGGGGCTGGTGCAGGTCACCGGCGTGCGCAGCCGCTGGGTCTGCGCCACCGCCGGCGGCATCCTGATCGTGCTGGGCTGCCTGCCCAAGCTGGCCTTCTTCGCGGCGTCGATCCCGCAATACGTGCTGGGCGGCGCGGCGCTGGTGATGTTCGGCATGGTAGCGGCCACCGGCGTGCGCATCCTCGGCCATGTGGACTTTGTCGAGAACAAGAAGAACGCCTACATCGTCGCCGTCAGCGTGGCGCTGGGCATGATCCCGCTGGTGTCGGACAAGTTCTTCGCGCAGATGCCGGAGCTGCTGGCCAAGTTCTGCCAGAACGGCATCCTGCTGGGCACGCTGGCCGCCGTACTGCTGAACCTGCTGTTCAACGCGCGTTCGCCAGCCCCCCAGCCCCACGGGCTGGCCAAGGAACCGGCATGAGGTAGTTGCTGCAGTCAGGCGCCGTCAGCTGGCTTCGGCCAGCCTGGCGCGGTAGCGCATCAGCAGGTCGCGGAAGGCCTGCGCCGGCGGCGACAGCGACCGGTCCGCGTGCACCAGCAGCGAGATCGCGCGGTGGATCACCGGATCGGTCGGCATCACCGTGGCCAGCCCCAGCGCGCCGGTCAGCCGCGTCACCGCCGCGCTCATCACGGCGATGCCGAGCCCGGCGTCGACCATGCCGACCATGGTCAGCGGCAGGAACACCTCGTGCACCCGCTGCAGCGTAATGCCGCGCCCGGCCAGCGCGGTGTCCAGGCAATCGCGGATCGGGTTGCCCTTGTGCGGCCCGATCACCGGCAGGCCCGCCACGTCCTCCCAGCGCAGCGTCTTGCGCCGGCGCAGCGGATGGTGCGCGGGCATCACGATGACGAAGGCATCGTCCATCAGCCGGTGCGCGCTCAAGTCGGGCTGGCCCTCGGGGATGGTGCCGATGCCGAAGTCGACCTCGCCCGAGCTGACCATCTTGGTCACTTCATGCTCGGACACATCGTGCAGTTCCACCTTCACGCCCGGATGGCTGACGCAGAACTCGCGGATCACGCGCGGCAGCATCAGCGCCGCCTGGATCGACGACGCCGCGATCGACACGCGCCCGCGCCCCAGCGTGCGCAGTTCGCTGGAGTTCTCGATCACGCTGTCGATATCGGCCACTGCCTTCTTCACCAGCGGCAGCAGCTCGGCGCCGGCCTGCGTGATGTGCAGCTGGCGTGTGTGGCGGTCGAACAGCTTCAGGCCGAGGTTGGCTTCCAGCTCGTGGATCAGCGCGCTGACCGACGACTGCGACAGGTCCAGCCTTTCGGCGGCGCGGGTGAAGTGGCGCTCCTGCGCCACGGCGATGAACGCGCGCAGCTGGCGCAGCGACACGTTCATGTTGCTGAGGTTGGGCACGTTGTCTACCTCCGGGATCTCGGGGTGCGCGCTCTGCGGCGAAGAGCCAGAGCTTTCGCGGCGCGTCTGATTCAGAGGGTAACACGATCAATTAATCCGTTTCCGGACCTTTACCGATGAAGGGCTGCCGCCCATGATGGATTCAACGGCGCGCGCCCCGCACGACCCCGGCAAGACCGGCAGCCGCCGATGGCACAGACCAGGAGGAGCAATGAGAGCGTTTGAGTATTTCGAACCGGCGACGCTGGCCGAAGCCTCGGCCATGCTGCACCGGTGCGGCGGCAAGGCCAGCGTGCTGGCCGGCGGCACCGATCTGCTGGTGCAGATCAAGGAGTCCGTGCGCAAGCCCGAGCAGGTCATCAACATCAAGAGAATTCCGGGCATGGACGTGCTGACCTTCGATGCGGTCAACGGCCTGCGCATCGGCGCGCTGGTGACCACGCGCGCGGTCGAAACCTCCGGCTTCGTGCAGCGCCACTACGCCGGCCTGGCGAAGGCGGTGACCGACTTCGCTTCGATCCAGGTGCGCCATCGCGCCACCGTGGTCGGCAATGTCTGCCGCGCGTCGCCATCGGCGGATTCGATCGCGCCGCTGGTCGCCGATGGCGCCTCGGTGCACCTGTACGGCATGTCGGGCTCGCGCGAGCTGCGCGTCGAGGACTTTGTCACCGGCGTCGGCAAGACCGCCATCGCGCCGGACGAGATCGTCACCCGCATCACCGTGCCGGCACCTCGGCCCGGCACCGGCAAGGTCTATCTGAAGCATGGCCGCCGCGTGCAGATGGAACTGGCCACCGTGGGCGTGGCGGTAACGCTGACGGTGGAGCACGGCCACTGCGTCGACGCCGGCATCGTGCTGGCGGCGGTCGGCCCCACGCCCGTGCGCGCGGCGCGCGCCGAGCAGCTGCTGCGCGGCCAGCGCGTAAGCGACGCCCTGATACTGCAGGCCGCGCACGCCGCCATGGACGAGGCCCGTCCGATCAGCGACGTGCGCGCCAGCGCAGCCTACCGGCGGCAGATGGTCAGCGTGCTGACCCGCCGCGCCCTCGAACAAGCCCTGGAGGCCGCCGTGCGCGGAGCATCATGCGAAAAATAATCGAACTCGTCATCAACGGCGAGCCGCGTGAACTGGCGGTGGAACCGCACAGCACGCTGCTCGACACCCTGCGCCACGACGCCGGCCTGACCGGCACCAAGAAGGGCTGCGATGTGGGCGAATGCGGCTCGTGCACCGTCATCATCGACGGCCGGCCGATGAACGCCTGCCTGGTGCTGGCGCCGGAAGCAAACGGCTGCCACATCACCACCATCGAAGGCGTGCAGCCCGCGCCCGACACCGTGCACC
Organism: Cupriavidus sp. WGlv3; assembly: GCF_023952475.1. Classification (GTDB taxonomy): domain Bacteria; phylum Pseudomonadota; class Gammaproteobacteria; order Burkholderiales; family Burkholderiaceae; genus Cupriavidus; species Cupriavidus phytorum. Next base: position 133,728 of record NZ_JALHRX010000012.1, on the reverse strand, counting down.
CGCTGCAGGAGCAGTTCATGCGCTGCGGCGCCGCGCAGTGCGGCTTCTGCACGCCGGGCTTCGTGGTGATGGCCAAGGCCTTGCTGGACGAGAACCCGCATCCCACGCGCGACGAAATCCGCTTTGCCATTGCCGGCAATATCTGCCGCTGCACCGGCTACACCAAGATCATCGAGGCCATCGAGCAGACCGCCTCGGCCATGGACCCCGCCGGGTGCGTTCATCGCGCCCGCGCCAGCGAGGAGGCATGATGACCCACGCCGTGATCGGACACAGCGTCAAGCGCACCGACCTGCTCGACAAGGTCACCGGCAACGCCAGGTACGTTGCCGACATGCCCTTCCCCGGCCTGCTGTATGGCAAGATCAAGCGCAGCAACGTCGCCCACGCCCGCATCCGCCGCATCGACGTCTCGCGCGCGCTGGCGCTGCCCGGGGTCAAGGCCGTGCTGACGCACGAGAACGTGCCGCGCGTGCTGCACGCCGGCTCGCCGCACCCGCGCTCGGCGTCAGTGACCTGCGACCAGTACATCCTGGACGACAAGGTGCGCTACTGGGGCGAGGGCGTGGCCGCGGTGGCGGCGGTCAGCGAAGAGATCGCCGAGCGTGCGCTCGAACTGATCGAGGTCGAATACGACACGCTGCCAGCCGTCTTCACCACCGAAGACGCCGAGCGCTCCGATGCCCCGCGCATCCATGAGCGCGAGCCCGGCGGCAACCTGGTGCTGCCGCCGGTGATCGTCAGGCGCGGCGACGTGGAAGCCGGCTTTGCCGAGGCCGACTTCATCCTCGAAGGCATCTACGAGGGCGGCCGCCCCACCCCAGCCTACATGGAACCCAACGTGCTCACGTGCAGTTGGGACGGCAACGGCAACCTCACGGTGTGGATCTCGACCCAGACCGCCTTCATGGTGCGCGGCATCATGGCCGAGGTGCTGGGGCTGCCGCTGCACAAGGTGCGCGTGCTGGTCGACCACATGGGCGGCGGCTTCGGCGCCAAGCAGGACCTGTTCCAGCATGAGTTCCTGTGCGCGCTGCTGGCGCGCGAGACGCGCCGGCCGGTGCGCATGGAATACACGCGCGAGGAAACCTTCCTGGGCGGCCGCACGCGCCATCCGGCAAAAATCTGGCTGAAGCAGGGCTTCCGCAACGACGGCACCATCACCGCGCGCCAGGCCAAGGTGGTGTTCAATTCCGGCGCCTACGGCTCGCACGGCCCCGGCGTGACCAATGTCGGCACCGCCGCGCTGGTATCGCTGTACCGTTGCGACAACGTGCTGCTCGAGGGCCGCTGCGTCTACACCAACAGCCCCATCGCCGGTGCCTTTCGCGGCTACGGCGTGGTGCAGACCTACTACGCGCTCGACGTGCAGATGGACGAGGCCGCCGCGCACCTGGGCATGGACCCCGCCGCGCTAAAGCTCAGGAACGCCGTGCGCGAAGGCGACATCGCGCCGTCGAACCATCCGCTGATCGGTCACGGCCTGGAGGCCTGCATCGAGCACGGCATGGCACTGCTCGACTGGCCAGCGCTGCGCCGCCGCCCACGCGACACCAGCGGCCCGGTCCGCACCGGCTGGGGCCTGGGCTGCGAGATGCACGGCAGCAGCGCCTATCCCGGCATCAAGGAACAGGGCAACGCCATCATCAAGATGAACGAGGACGGCACCGTGGTGCTGCTGACCGGCGCGGCCGGGCTGGGTACCGGCGCGCACACCGCCCTCGCGCAGATCGTGGCGGAAGAACTGACGTTGCCGTTCGAAGCGGTATCGGTGGTGCATGGCGACACCGACGTGGTGCCCTGGGACATCGGCGCCTTTGCCAGCCACACCACCTACATGGTCGGCAAGGCCGCGCAGATGGCGGCGGGCGAGATCAGGCGCCAGCTGTTCGAGCGCGCCGCGAAGCTGATGGAATGTGAGCCCGCAGCCCTGACGCTGGCCGGCGGCATCATCGCCGTGCGCGACCGCGACGGCCCCACGCTGACGGTGCGTGAGGCGGTGATGCCGCGCAAGGGCATTCCCGCCGCGCAGCTGGTGGGCACCGCCACCTATCACCCGACCAAGTCGTATTCGTTCGCCGCGCATTTTGTCGAAGTCGCGGTCGATACCGAGACCGGCTTCATCACCGTGCGGCAGGTGGTGCCGGTGCACGACGTCGGCAAGGTGATCCATCCGGTCGCGGCCGCGGGCCAGATCGAAGGCGGCATCCAGCAGGGCATCGGCCATACGCTGTACGAGGACTACCAGATCGACATGCGCACCGGCCGCTCGCTCAACGCCAACTTCGTCGACTACAAGATGCCGCTGGCGATGGATATGCCCGAGATCCGCACCGTGATCCTCGAGGCCGCGCCGGATCCCGGCGGCCCGTTCGGCGCCAAGGGCGTGGGCGAAGACCCGATCGTCGCGATCGGGCCGGCGATTGCCAACGCGGTGTTCGATGCCATCGGCGTGCGCTTCCGCCACTATCCGATCAAGCCGGAGCAGGTGCTGCAGGCGCTGGCGGAGAAGGCGGCGCGGGAAGGCGGGCGCGCATGAGCCGCAAGCAACGCCTGGTGATCGCCATCACCGGCGCCAGCGGCGCGGTGTACGGCGTGCGCATGCTGCAGGCGCTGGCGGCGCTGGACGGCTGGGAGACCCACCTGGTGTGCTCGCCGTCCGGCCTGCTGACCGCGCATCATGAACTGGGCCTGCAGCGCCCGCAGATCGAGGGCATGGCCGACGTGGTGCACAACGTTCGCGATATCGGCGCCACCATCGCCAGCGGGTCGTTCCGCTGCGACGGCATGGTGGTGGCGCCCTGCTCCATGCGCACGCTGGCGGCCATCGCCACCGGGCTGGCCGACAACCTCGTCACTCGCGCCGCCGACGTGATGCTCAAGGAGCGCCGCCGGCTGGTGCTGCTGGCGCGCGAGACCCCCTTCCACCTGGTGCACCTGCGCAACATGACCACGGTGACCGAGATGGGCGCCATCGTGCTGCCGCCGGTGCCGGCCTTCTACGCGCATCCGCAATCGGTGGACGACATCGTCGACCACACCGTGGGGCGCGTGCTGGACTTGTTCGACGTGCCGCACGACGGACTGGTGGCGCGCTGGCAGGGCCTGCGCCCCAGCGTCGCCACCGCTTGAAGAGAACTTCCGCCTCGCGCTCGCGGGGAACGCAGCACCCTAATCAGGAGACAACATGAACGCACCTGCCGTCGCACAACAGCCGCCCGTCCCGGTCACCATCCTTACCGGCTTCCTCGGCTCGGGCAAGACGACGCTGCTCAACCACATCCTGACGCAGAAGCACGGCCACCGCATCGCCGTGATCGAGAACGAGTTCGGAGAGGTCGATGTCGACTCCGACCTGGTGATGACCTCGGACGAAGAGATCTACCAGATGACCAACGGCTGCATCTGCTGCGTGGTCGACGTGCGCACGGACCTGGTGCGCATCCTGCAGAAGCTGCTGGAACGGCCCGAGCGCTTCGACCATATCCTGGTCGAGACCAGCGGCCTGGCTGACCCGACCCCGGTGGCGGCGACCTTCTTCATGGATAACGAAGTCGCCAGGCAGGTCACGCTCGACGGCATCCTGACGCTGGTCGATGCGGTGCATATCGAAAGCCATCTCGACGACCCCCAGCTGACCGGCTTCGACAACCAGGCCGTCGACCAGATCGTCGCCGCCGACCGCGTAATCCTCAACAAGACCGACCTGGTCGACGCCACGCAGCTCGACCGGCTGGAAGCGCGCATCCACCGCCTGAACGAGGGCGCGCAGATCCTGCGTTCCAACTTCGCGCAGGTGGACCTGGGCAAGATCCTCGGCATCGGCGGGTTCACGCCGGGGACGATCCAGGCGCAGGATGGCCACGATGCGCACGAGCACGCCGGCCATGTGCACCATCAGCACGACGCGCATCACGACCACGTGTGCGACGAGCATTGCGACCACGCGCAAGAGGACGACAGCCACGGCCACCGCCACGACCCGTCGGTGACCTCGGTTTCGCTGGTGTTCGACCAGCCGTTCGACCGCCAGCGCCTCGAGCATGGCCTGAAGGCACTGCTGGCCGCACAGGGCGACGATGTGTTCCGCATGAAGGGTATCGTCGCGGTGGAGGGCGATGAGCGCCGCTACGTGCTGCAGGCGGTGCACCGGCTGATGGACCTGCACCCCGCCGAGGCGTGGGGTACGGAACCGGCGCAAAGCAAGTTCGTGTTCATCGGCCGCCATCTCGACAAGCTGCGGCTGCAGACGCTGCTGAAGGTGTGCCTGCCGGTGGCGCACGCGGCCTGACTGCCCTGGCGGCAGCGGGACTGGCTTGGCGTCAGTCCCGCTGCAGCGCTGCCGTGCGCAAGGTCTGCGACGGCAGCTCGCCGAACTCGCGCCGGTACTCGCGCGAGAACAGGCTCAGGTGGCTAAAGCCGTGCCGCAGCGCGATCGCGCCGACCATGCCCTTCTCGGGCCGTGCGCGCTGCAGGTCGGCGCGCGCGCCATGCAGGCGCAGCAGCCGCAGGTACTCCATCGGCGTGGTGTCCTTGCTCTTGCGAAAGCCCAGCTGCAGCGTGCGCGCCGACACACCGCAATGCGCGGCGATCTGCTCCAGCGTCAGCGGCTGGTCGAGGTTGGCGCGCAGGTAGGCAATGGCGTGGCGCACGTAGTCAGGCAGCACCGCCTCGAAGCGGCGCGGCAGCATATTGCCGTCCGCGGCGAAGCGGTCGAGCAGCAGCGTCGACAGCACGATGCGCTCGATGCTGGCATCGACCGCCGGCACACCGCTGCCTTCGCGCCGCACCCGCGTTTCCGCGCGCAGGTAGCCCACCAGCGCCTGCCAGCGCTCGGCACGGCCATCGTCCACCACTGGCTGCATGTCGAACTCGATCGGCGCCGGCGGCTCGAAGCTGAACTGGTGGCGGAACGCCTCTTCGATCAGCTGGCGCCGGATCACCACGCTGAAGCGCTCGCAGCCCGGATCGAGCGACAGCGTGGTCGGCACGGTTGGCGAGAACACAAAGGTCGCGCCCGGCGGCATCAGCATCGCGCCACGCGGCGTTTCCACGCGGCAGGTGCCGGCCAGCACGGTCTGGATTACGAACTCGTCCTTGTTCGGCTGCGGCTCGATCTGCACCGCCTGGTTGTAGGCGATGGTCACCAGCGTCAGCCGGCCGATGGTGCTGGTATCGATGCGCGCATCGAGCGCCGCATCGTCCTCCGCCGCGCGCAGGCGCGTGGGGCCGAACACGCGGCCGGACAGCGACTGGATGCGATCGAGGTCCCCGCCGCGAGAGACTGGCGAGCGCGGGGCTGCGGCGGACCATGCTGCGGTGGGTGACATGGCATTGAATAAGGAAGGGATTGGGACACGACGACCGACGCCTGAACGCCCGACGTCTTTCTCCCCTCTCCCGCTTGCGGGAGAGGGGCGGGGGAGAGGGCAGGAGCTTGCAATTGCGATGCAGTATCAAAAGCCACCGGCGCTAATGGCTCCCAGCCATACATACCACTCGCTTTTGCACACGCCTGCCCTCTCCCCCAACCCCTCTCCCGCACGCGGGAGAGGGGAGCAAACAAGCGGACCACGACCAGCGCATCCATCCTATGACCACCCCCGCCCTCACGCAACCCGAGGGAAACCCCTGCCCCCGGCGCGCATTCTGCGCGCCCGCTTGCGGCCCCGTGCCACGGCCTTCGCAATAACGCTATGACGGCATGCCGTGCCTCACTACTGTGCAAGGCATGCGTGGTCCATGCGACCCGCATGGCACCGTGACGGACCGAGCCCGGCAACCACAGACCGGGCCAGCCGCCGCCGGCATGGCGCACATTCCCAGTACGCGGCAGGAGACCACATCATGCAAGCAGCGGTTCACCCCGTCGACCAGATCCTGCCGGCACGCGCCATGGCGTCGCTAGGCTTCCAGCACATGCTGGTCAGTTATCTCGGCGCCATTGCGGTGCCGATGATCGTCGCCGGCGCACTCAAGATGACGCCGGCGCAGACCACCATGCTGATCAGCACCGCGCTGTTCACCTCCGGCATCGCCACGCTGCTGCAGACCGTGGGCTTCTGGAAGTTCGGCGTGCGCCTGCCGCTGATGCAGGGCGTGGCGTTCAGCTCCGTAGGCCCGGTCATCGCCATCGGCACCGATCCCACGCTGGGCTTCAACGGCGTCTGCGGCGCCATCATCGCCGCTGGCGTGATCGCGATGTTCCTGGCGCCCGTGATCGGCAAGCTCAAGCGCTTTTTCCCGCCGGTGGTGAGCGGCTGCACCATCACCGCCGTGGGCCTGTCGCTGTTCCCGGTTTCGTTTCACTGGTTTGGAGGCGGAAGGGGCGCGCCGGATTTCGGCGCGCCCATCTTTTTCCTGGTCGCCTTCGGCGTGGTGGCACTGATCCTGCTGATCAACCGGCACGGCGGCGAACTGGTGCGCAACCTGTCGGTCGTGATCGGCCTGCTGGCCGGCGGCGCGGTGGCGTGGATGCTGGGCATGGGCAGCTTCGACGAGGTCGCGCGCGCGCCGTGGTTCACCATGGTGACGCCGTTCGCGTTCGGCATGCCCACCTTCAACATCGGCGCCATCACCACCATGGTGATCGTGATGGTGGTGCAGATGGTCGAATCGATGGGCCTGTTCGTTGCCGTCGGCGACATCGTCAAGCGCCCGCTGACCGAGCGCGACGCCACCCGCGGCCTGCGCGCCAACGGCCTGGCCAGCGCCATCGGCGGCATGTTCGCGGCGTTCCCGTACATCGCCTTCATGGAGAACGTGGGGCTGGTGATCGTCACCGGCGTGCGCAGCCGCTGGGTGGTCGCCACCTGCGGCGTGATGCTGTGCGCGGTGGCGCTGGTGCCCAAGATCGGCGCGCTGTTTGCCTCGATCCCGGCCGCAGCGCTGGGCGGCGCCACCATGGTGATGTTCGGCGTGGTCGTCGCCGCCGGCATCAAGACGCTGGGCGAGGTGGAGTACGAGCGCAACCCAAACAACCTCTCCATCGTTTCCATCACGCTCGGCTGCGCGATGATGCCGGTGATGCTGCCCGGCATGCTGGAAAAGCTGCCCGGCTTCCTGCAGCCCTTCGTCCACAGCAGCGTGATCATCGCCTGCGTGGTTTCCGTGGTCCTCAACCTGATTCTCAACGGCCTGCCAGCCCGTGAAGCCGACGAGCTGCCCGCCAGTGCCGACAACGTCCAAGGGGTCTGACAACATGGTGCACAACACCAACGCCACCAACGCCACCAACGCGCCGGCCGGCGCCCTGCTGATCCGCAACGCCGCCGCCGTGATGACCGGCCGCGCCGGCACTGCGGCACGTGCCGGCGCCGCCGACATCCGCATCCGCGACGGCCGCATCGCCGAGATCGGCACCAGCCTGCCCCACCACGACGGCGAAGCCGTGCTCGACGCCAGCGGCTGCGTCGTCTATCCCGGCTGGGTCAACACCCACCATCATTTGTTCCAGAACCTGCTGAAGGCCGTGCCCAGCGGCATGAACGTCGGGCTGGAGCAATGGCTCGCGGCCGTCGCCTACCCGCGCCTGGCGCGCTTCACGCCCGAGATTTTCCGCACCGCGGTGCGGCTGGGCATGGCGGAGCTGCTGCTGTCCGGCACCACCACGTGCGCCGACCACCACTACCTGTATCACCACGGCCACGGCGCGGAAACCGGCGACGTGCTGTTCGAGGTGGCCGAAGAACTCGGCATGCGCCTGGTGCTGTGCCGCGGCGGCGCGATCCAGTCCGCCTCCGATCATCCCGGCATGCGCGCCACCGCGCTGGTGCCCGAGACGCTGGACGAAATGCTCGCCGATATCGAACGCCTGAAAGCGCGCTACCACGACGCCGCCCCCGACGGCCTGCGCCGCGTGGTGGTGGCCCCGACCACCCCCACCTTCTCGCTGCCGCCCGCCCTGCTGCGCGAACTCGCCGCCTTTGGCCGCGGCATGGACCTGCGCCTGCACTCGCACCTGTCCGAGACCGACAACTACGTCAGGTTCTGCCGCGAGAAATACCAGTGCACGCCGGTCCAGTTCGTCGCCGACCACGACTGGCTGGGACCCGACGTCTGGTTCGCGCACCTCGTCACCGTCAACCCGGAAGAGATCCGCATGCTGGCTGTGACCAACACCGGCATGGCGCATTGCCCGGTCAGCAATGCACGACTCGGCAGCGGCATCGCGCCGGTGCGCGCGATGGCGGATGCGGGCGTGCCGATTTCACTCGGCGTCGATGGCGTCGCTTCCAACGAGTCGGGCAGCATGGTGCATGAGGCCAACTTCGCCTGGCTGGTCCACCGCGCCCTCGGCGGCGCTGCGCAAACGCGAGTCGAGGAGGTGATTCATTGGGGCACTGCCGGTGGCGGCCAGGTTCTGGGGCTGCCCGGTATCGGCACCCTTGCGCCGGGACAATCGGCGGATCTGGCGATTTATGACGTCAGCGGGCTGCGGTTCCATGGGTTCCATGACATCGGTACCGCGCCGGTCGCGGCTGGCGAGCCGACGCCTGTGCGTGATGTGCTGGTGCGGGGGCGGCAGGTGGTGCGGGATGGGGCGGTGGTGGGGCTGGACTTGGAGAAGCTGAGGCGGGAGGCGCGGGAGGCGTTGGTGTCGCTTGTGGATTAAGGCCTACCGACTGTCTTGTCTGGGTGCTGGATCAGGTACGAACCGCATTGACCGGATGATGGCCAGCACGTCGGGCAGTGCATGCTCCGAGCGTTTCAAAATCGGCTTGCCGCGCGTCTCGGCAATCTCGCGCGGGTCGAATCCAACGACGATCCCGCCATTCATCGTCACGATCGTACGCGTTTCATCACCTAGACAAAAATGGAGGTCACGGCTACGTGGTGTCGCTACAGCTGTTGCAGTAGCGATGGCGGCATCGGAGTAATACCACGGGTTGAGCCCGGTGAGGTCGCGCTGCTGAGTATCCCGGATCATCATCGGGTCGGACTCCCGGCGTTGACTCATCAGCTCCGGACAGAGATTTTTAGCGCTCCCCGGCTGGCAACTGACAAGCATTGATAGCGCGCTTTCGTTCCTTTTTGGAAAGTAGCTTCCATGTCGAAAGGTACCCCACGAATCGTCCGAGGGTGTTACCCGGGCAGTTCCTCCTGCCTTGGCGACAAATTCCAGCGCACAGTCTTTCATTGGAAGGACGTATCGTTGCATCCCTTTAGGTGTGAGTCCGTCACCTCTCATTCCATGCGCCCCCACATTCACGCTCACGAGCGAGAAGGCTGTCGCCGTGCCTAAAACTGCAAACACCGCTAGAATTCGTTCCCTCACCGCTTCCATTCATAATCCTCCGGCTTGAACTGCACGATGCCCGCCCTATCGGGGAAGGTAGGATAGTCGAACAACAATACCTGGGCATAAGCGTATGCATGGTATCGATCTACAAGGCCATTCAACTGCGGATTTTTCCGACTCAGGTGGCCTGGCAGATTGACGATGCAGGATGCACGGCGGAAAGAGGCATTCTCGTAAAAAACAAAGGCATCCTGCCTCCTTAGCTGACTGCTGAAATGGACACTGAATGCATGGCGATAATTTGGCTTTATTGTGTCCAATTCTTCATTCGCTCGATTCTTGAGCCAGTAGTGCCCAGCGCTATCAGCTGCACTATAAGCATCCACAGCCACATCTTCGCGCCAATTCACAATATTGCCTGCCAAGGTCAGTTCAGCGCCGTGTAGCGGTACGTTGCTGCGTAGTTGTTTCGCTCTCCCGTATGTTGCGCGTAGTGCAGCGTCCATGGCAGCGTCGATGTTACGACCTCGGAATTTCCAGTATTCCAGATAGTTGGGCGTATGTGTCAGCTGCAGGAATCCACGACCGAACCATGGCGAGTACCAGTAACGCGAGCCGCCCTTCTCTTCCAGAGTGCTGAACCAAACGGTTTCTTGAACGGAATTTCCAAGGAATGCAGCTAGCCTGGCACGGGTCGTTATGCCATATTTCCGCCAGGCAGTATTCAAACGGTCCTTATGGCTCCGTGCAAGAACACCTGCGTCCCTTGTTGCGGCTTCATACACAATCTTGTCCGGAATTCCCGATCCAATGCCACGCAACATCCTCGCCGGCACAGCCTGCCTGAGCTCACCAACACTAAGCCACAGCGCCCGACGCATATGATGGATGAACTGCAGCGGATTGAAATGCCATACCGCACGAGGCAGCCCTGTGTGCTGCCAGAACGCGAGCTTCTGCGCCTGTTCCTTGAATCGCTGCCAACTATCCTCCGACACCAACGGCATGCCCGGTTCCCGCAGACGCGCAAAACGTGCGTCCAAGTCTGAGATATCCCATTCAGTGGGATGCTTGACGACCAGATGACGCAGCGCCGCCTTACCCGCATCGCCGTTCCCACTCAGCATCTGTAGCGTCGCCGGTTCGTCGACGATGGCATCTGCCGGGGTCAGCATTGCGCCTTCTTCGACCTTCTTCCATCCCAGCCAATGTGGGAAGTCCGCGTCAGACAGCCGCACGATGCCGGCTTGCGATAGGTCTATATAGCCCACCGAGCTGGGCGCATAGTGCACCAATTGCCAATTGTCGGTGTGGCGGCTGCGCTCTTCGCTCAGCACACGCCCGAAGGTAAGCCACTCCAGGCCGGCGCTTGGGTTGTCTGGATACAGCGCCTCCGCGAGAGCCAGCATGGCGTAGCCATAACCCGGCTGTTCGACCCGGCCGAGTTCGCGGTACTGCCCCTGCGCGGTACGTATGCGTGCGATTGTTATACGCTTGTCCTTGTCCAGGCGGACGCTGACGTAGAGCTGTTGCCCCGTATTGCTCCCGGCTGTGCCAGCCGGAAACATCAGGTTGCCATCCTTGTCCGCTGTCCGCCATACCCCGTTGCCCTTGGGCAAGCGCGGATGCGCCGCTACGAATGACTTGCCTTCTGGGATAACGAAGTGGACGTCGCCGTAGATATCGGCGCTGCCATTTTCCGTGATGCGGCCGCTGTCGCGGAAAAAGCCCGCCAGTGCCTCGTCGGTGCAGAAGATTTCGAAATGGAAGCCACTTCGCCCGGTCTGATGCTGGCTTCCCGGATAGCCCAGTATGTCGCGCCGGTAGATCTTGGCATTCTTTGGATCGTCCGGGACCCGCGCGTCCGGACTGGTACGGGTTCGATAGCACGCCGGCAGCGTGTCGGTACGGCCGTGCAAATGCTCGGCGGCGGCAAGGTTCATGTACAGCGAATAAAACACCACTGGCGTGGCGGCGCCTGTCTCGGTCTCATGGCGCAGCAGTACGAAACTGGTGTCATAGGGCCGACCTTCATAGGTTTCTGTCTTCGGCGCCAGCCGGTAGGCCACGATGGTGCCATCTGCAATTGCACGAACCGGCGTGGCCGAATTGGCACCGATATGCAGACCGCCGTGCCAACAGTACGTGTTGCCGATCATGCGCGCCGGATACGCGCCCTTCGGGTCGTCTGACTCGGCCAGCAGGCGGGCCAACCATGCGTCCTCCGATTCCTCCATGGCGTTGCCTGCCGGCGGCATTGTAAGAATGGGATAGCTGATGATCATGGCGTGATTCGGCTCAGGAGTATGGGAAGGAACCGGGTATCTCCCATGGAGTCGCAGGGGCCAGTGGGAGCGGGTAGTCATGGCGGATGCTTGCCTCAAACTTCCTCTGCGCCGCCTTATAGGTAATCGGCCCCGGACATTCGAAGGTGATATTGCCGCCCTCGATGGTGATGGACGCCCCGCCAGCCGTGGCAATGCGAATCCGCTTGGCCGCGGCAAAGTCCACATTCATGTTGGCCGACACAATGGTCAGGTCCTCCCGCGCCGCCAGCTTCAGCAAATCGTGCTGCGCCTGGAGATCGATATCGCCCTGACCTGCTGTCAGTTGCAGGCCGACGTTGCCTTCACCGGCCGAAGACAGTCCTGCGGCCACGCCAATAGCCTGCCCCGCATGCACACGCGCCTGACCTGCGACGGCGACGTTATTGTCCTGGCCGCTGGCCATCACGACGCTTTCCCCACTGGCGATTTGCAAGTCCTGGCCCGCCACCATAGCCACGCCAGCCCTGCCGTTGAGCTGGACTATCGGCTCGCTTTGGTGCGGCACCTTTCCCGGCGTGCCGGTATTGCCGCCAGCCGCATCCGCCCTTGCCGCTTCGAGCGATTGCCCATCGACCATGCCAGCTGCCGCTTTGGCTTGCTTCGCCAGCGGCGAATCGACACCCTTGCCGGTCGACAGAGCCTGGCTTTGATGCGTAGTCGCGCCATCGCTCAGCGTCCTGACCAGATCGCCGGCCTGCCGCAACAGTGCGATGCCAGCGGCGTTGTCCCCCGTCGGAAGCACGCGCCCCGTGACGGCATCGCGATAGGTCGTCAGCAGCAGCCCGGCTTGGCCGCGCACCGCGGCGTAGCCATCGGTGCGCAGTTCGAACCCCTGCCCGCGGAAGCTGCCGCGGCGGTTGTCCTGCTGGTGAATTACGTGGCCGAGGTTGAGCTGGGTCGCTTGTTCCGTCGTGGCGAGTTGTGTCCGCAGCTGGTCATCGGAGTCATCGAACACCAGCTGGTTGTAGCCCTTGCCGCCGTGCTCCTGGCTCTTGAACCCGGTCAGCGCGGCGTCGTTGCGATGGCCGTCCGGGTCCGCACCCATGCCGTGCCATGCCGGACTGTTGCCGCCGGCCAGGTTGCCCTGCGCGCTCGGCTGGCTGTCGGAGCCCATCGCGTAGATGCCGCTGGCGTCATAGGGCTGGAAGAAGGTGGTGGCGGCCATGGACCTGCCGCCCGGCGTGGGGGCGATGCCGGCTTCGCCCTGCCCGTTGTATAGCGCCCCGATCACGAACGGCTGGTCGATGTCGTTGTCCGTGAACTTGACCAGCACCTCCTGGCCGATACGCGGCAGCCATTGCCAGCCCATGCCGGCGCCGGCTTGCCGTTGCGCGACGCGGATCCAGCGGCTGCTGCGGTCGTCGGCGCGCTCGCCACGCTGCCAGGGGAAGCGCACGCGGATTTGCCCGCGTGGGCTGACGTGGTGTTCGGCGTTGCCATCGGCCTGGGTCTGGCCGTCCGGGCCGACCACGATTGCGGTATGGGCACCAAGCGGGGTAGCTAGGCTATAGAGGCGCGGACAATCGCCCTCCAGCACAGCGGCGCGCCATGGGCGGCGCGCTTCGAACGCTCGGAAAAGTGCCGCATAACCGTGTTCCCGTGCGGCCGTCCGCAGGGATTCGGTCGGTACCAGCCGCTCGGCTGCGTCGTCGAAGAAGCTGTTCATCAGGCCGGCGGTGGTTGCCACGGCGTCTGGAGCCGGTGGCGGCGTGTCGAAACACAACGCCGCTTCCAGCGGTCCGATTCGGTCGGCAACCGCGGCGCGAGTTTCCACAGCGAGATTGTTGATGGCGCAATGCTCCACCGCATCGAGCAGCAGCGGATACCCCGCCGTATCGTCCGGTTGGGGCGGCAGGTGTGGGCAGCCGGTGACGGCCAGGCGAGTGCCGCTGCGCAGCGTGCGTACCGATGCGCTGCCGGTGAACACCAGCGCGCGGACCTCGATCGCTTCCATCACCTGTTCGGCGACGCGCTGCGCGCTGGCCGTGTCCGGCGCCAGCGACAGGCTCACTGAAAAATAGGGATCCGGACTCACGGCACGGCCGGAAAAGACGCCGTAGCGCGAGGGCGCATGCCCACGGATCGCGCGCTTGGTTTCGGGGTCCCAGGCGCTCACTGCCACGCCGCCCACTGCAGCACGCGTCTCCCAGATCAACTGCTGGATGGCATCGACCGATTCCTGGCTATGCGCGCGGTGGTAGCGGATACCGCCGCCGGCCGCGGATTCGGAGTCTTCTGGCAATTGCGCGCCGTCGGCAAAGATCACCACGGCATGGCCGAAGGGTGCTTCGTCGTCTTCCACCACGGTATATCCGAGACCGGCTTCGGCCAGCAGGCGCGACAAGAATTGGTAGTCGGTCTCGCGGAATTGCGCGATGTGGTCGCGTTCACCGAACGCGGCGATGCGGGCTTCGGCACCGGCGGCGTAACGCCAGTGCGCATACGGCGCATAGTCCTGAAGAACGGCTTCGATGATGCTGTCGAGCGTGCGGTTCTGGAACACCTGACTGTGGCGCTGCTGCGTGGTCAGCCACAGCCAAGGGATCACGGTCAGGCGATAGCGCGCGAGGCCGCCGTCGGCACCAAGCTTCTCGGCCTGCCGGATCAGGCCGGTGCGGCGTGACTGGCCACCGCCGGCGAGCGTGGTCAGCAGCGTGATGCGCTGCCCCATCAGACTGTCCAGCGCGATGTCGGCATTGGCGCTGACCGCCACGATGCGCCATTCGAACAGCGCCGAGATGGCTTCGCGGCCGACCCAGGCTTCGACGGCCAATTCGCCCAGTGCGCCATCACCCTCCACGGCATACAGGCGATGGGTAGAGGAAAGGAGATGTTGGTAGAGGCGTGCAGGATCCATTTACCGATGCGTCAAACCGCCTTGTTGTTCAGACGCGCTATGTCGATCTCGCGCAAAGCAATCGGCTGCTATTTGTGCGCCTGCGTCTAACGGAAATCAACGGAGGAATGCCGATTCGAAGCGCGACCTTCATCTCGATCAAATACCCCGGAGTTTTTCCCTTCAACGGGACGAGCTTTCGCTTCGGATGCGCTCTTAGGTATTCGGCTATTTGCTAACGTGCGAGCCTCGGGCAGGATGCGGCGTCCGTATAGGAATGCGAACTGTCTTATCGCGCCGCGTGCCGCGCCGCGAGAGACTGGGGCTGTCATCGAACAACGGTGACCGAGTGTGGAAACTCGATGTCTCAACCGAACGGTCGTCCATGACGACCGTTCTTGCCTATACGTGCAAGCCACCCATGGCGGGCCGGATGAGGCAGCCGAAAGGCTGACCGGCAATAGTTGTGACACCGGTTTCCACCCTCGTCGTCAGGCCACCCGCCGCCCTCCTCTTGCGTCGCGCGGCGGACCTTCATGCAACGATTGGAGGTCCTATGTCGGAAATCGATCTATCTACGGCGCGGTACAGTCTCTTGGCGGTGGCAGCAGGCATTGATGGGGTACTTGCCTTGCTGGAGCAGCAGAGTGAATGGTGGGAAGGCGGCTTTGCGGCGTTTTGCCTGTTGGGGTTGGTGAAGGCGCAACTGGAGCGAGTGCTGGAGGACGAGTTGCCGGACTCCTGATGCAGACCGCTTGCCGGGCGTTGCGGTTAAGCGCCTCTCCTCTTGCTTGTTATCTCCCTATCCCGCAAGCCGAAGAGGGAGATAACAGGCACCAGCCAACGTAAAGTCCAATTACAAAAACCCGATCGAAAACCACGGCACCAACGTCAACAGCACCAGCGCCACGAACAGCGCCGCCATATGCGGCCACACCCGTGGCATCGCCACGTCCGGCGACACGCGCCCGATGGCGCAGGCGGCATAGAACCCCACGCCGAACGGTGGCGCGAACAAGCCCAGCCCCATGGCGAAGATCACGACCATGGCATAGTGCACCTCGTGCACGCCGACCATCTTGGCAATCGGGAACAGCAACGGCCCGAACAGCACGATGGCGGGAATGCCTTCGAGCAGGCTGCCCAGGATCACGAAAGCCAGCGCCGACACCAGCAGGAAGCCGGTCTTGCCGCCCGGCACGGCGGACATGATGTTGACCAGGTCCTGCGCAAACCCGGACTGCGTCAGCGCCCACGCCATGGTGGTGGCACAACCCACGATCAGCAGGATCGCGCCGGACAGCACCGCGGTATCGACCAGGATCGGATACATGCGCCGGAGGTCGAACTGACGGTACATCAGCACGCCGGCCAGCAGCGCGTAGAAGATGCCGATGGTCGATACCTCCGTGGCAGTGGCCACGCCCTCCACCACGGCGGTACGGATGATGACCGGCAGTGCCAGCGCCGGCAGTGCCACCATCAGCAATTTCAGCAATGCGCGGCCGGATGGGCGCGGCACGTTTCGCATGTCTTCCTTGCGCGTCTGCCACCAGACCACCAGCGCCATCATCGCCAGTCCGACCAGCGCCGGCATCAGTCCGCCGATGAACAGCGAGGTGATCGACACGCCCGTGACGGAACCGACCGTGATCAGCACGATGCTGGGCGGAATTGTCTCCGACATTGCGCCGGACGCCGACAGCAGGCCGATCAGTTCGCCATCCTTGGCGCCACGCTGCTTCATCTCCGGGAACAGCGCCGGCGCGACCGCCGCCATATCGGCCGTCTTCGACCCGGAGATGCCCGAGACGATATACATCGCGCCGAGCAGCACGTACTGCAGTCCGCCGCGCAGATGGCCGAGCAGTCCCGCCAGGAACTGGATCATCGCGCGGGCCAGGCCCGTCATTTCGATCAGGCCGCCCAGAAAGATAAACAGCGGCACCGCGAGCAGTATCAGGTGCGACATGCCCTCCTGCATCCGATTCGGGATGATGGACAGCGGCGTGGCCGTGGACAACGCCAGATAGCAGAGCGTGGACAGGCCGAAGGCAAAGGCAATGGGCACGCCGATGGCCACACAGCCAACCAGCATCAGCAGGAAGAAGATCACCAGGTTGGCATTGCCCAGCCCCATCAGCACAGGCGAGAGCAGCCATAACGCGCCGGCACCGAGCCCGACCAGCACTCCGCCGATGGCCGCCTGCGTGCGGCTCGCGCGCTCGAACAGGCGGATCACGGCGGTGACGAGCATCAGCACGGTGCCGGCCAGCACCGCCGCCGCGCGCCAGGCTTCGCTGACCTCCAGCGTCGGCGTCAGCACCTCCACATGTTCGGCCAGGTGTTCCCACGCCGGCGGCACCAGCAGCAATAGAAATGCCACCACCATCCACATGCCGCAGGCGTCCACCCACGCGCGCCGCCGCGGCGTCAGCCTGTTGACGAAGGTGGTGAGCTGCATATGCGCACTGCGCTGCAGGGCGATGATGGCGCCGAGCATTGCCAGCCACAGGAACAGGATGCCGGCAAGCTCCTCGGTCCACGGCAGCGGCGCATGCAGGGCATAGCGTGCGAAGGCGCCGCCCCCCAGGATCAGCGTCTCCGCGACGACGATCAGCGCGGCCGGCACTTCCACCACGCAGGCCAGGATGCGTCCCCAGCGCGCGCTGGCGGGCGGTGGCGTACCGTCGGTGCGGGCGCTGCGGGCGGCATGGGCCGATACCAGTGGATCGGCGGCGTGCTCCATCATGATCTCCTCCTCTTGCATATCGGCGTGACGGCGCCTGGCCTCAGACCAGCGGTCCGGTGTATTTTTCGAGCATCTCCCAGGCCTCGTCCCCAAACTTCCGGCGCCACTCGGCGTAGAAACCCGCCTCCCCCAGCAGCTTGCGGAACGGCGCCGGATCCGGGCGGTTGAAGGCGATGCCAAGCCGGGTCATCTCCGCCTGCGCATCGACGTCGACCCGTGCGATGTCCTCGCGCTGCTTCAGCGCCGCGGCGGCGAAGCGCGTCGTCAGCGAAGCCTGCACCTCGCGCGGCAGTGACTGGAATTTTTTGGCATTGCCGAAGATGAAGTGGCCGTCCCAGGTATGCGCAGTCATCGAGCAGAACTTTTGCACTTCATACAGCTTGCCGCTGCGGATCAGCGACAGGGGCGTCTCCTGTCCATCCACCACGCGCGTCTGCAGCGCCGAATAGAGATCGGCGAAGGGAATCACCGTCGGCGCCGCGCCCAGCATCCGGAACATCGACACCCACAACGGGATCGCCGGCACGCGGATCTTGAATCCCTTCAGGTCCGCCGGCGTGTTCACCGGCCGGGTAGCGGAGGTGATATTGCGATAGCCGTTGTCCAGGCACTTCTCGAACACGTGCAGGTTCACCTTGCCCAGCGCGTTGCGCACATAGGCCCCCAGTCCGCCATCCATCGCGGCCCACACCGTGGTGTAGTCCTTGAAGGCAAAGGCCACGCCGTTGATGCTGGCGGCCGGCACGCGTGTCTGCAAATTGGTGCTGGCGGTCGACATGAAGTCGATGGCGCCGGCGAGGACCTGGGACACCATGTCAGGCTCGCTGCCAAGCTGACTGTTGGGGTAGACCTGCAGGTCCACCTTGCCGCCGGTGTCCCGGCGAATGGCCTCGGCGGCCTCCCTGATGCGCAGCGTGCCGGGATGGTCCGCGGGAAAGGCCGTGCCATACCTGAGCTTGATCGTGGCGTTCTGGGCGAACGCTTTGCGCCCGGGCAAGGCCAGCGCCAGTCCGCTGGCAGCGAGTGCGCCGAACTGCCGGCGAGTCAGCCGATTAACCATGATGTGCTTGTCTCCTGTTGTTCAAGTTGTCGCCGTGAAGGACATGAGTGCCGCGGCGCCGCGCTCGCGCAGCACCCTCAGGTGTGCGGCCAGCCGCAGCTGGAACTGCTTGGGCCACGGTGCCTCGCCAAAGACGGCACCATGCGCCAGGGCCTGGCGTATGGCGTCCGTATCGCCGTGCGCGCCGCGCAACGCCGCGGCAAGCGGCGCAGCACCGGGATCGCAGGCGGCCAGCGGCCCGCCGTGCTCGTTGGTGTCGCAGCGCAAATAGTGGAGCCACAGCGCCAGCGCGCGCTCGAGGCATGGCCGCTCGACGCCGGCGGCGAGGCTTTCGCGCAAAGCCGGCAGCCAGCGCACTGGTACCTTCTGCGTACCATCCGTTGCGATCTGCGCGGTGTGATGCGCGATGGCGCCGTTGCGCAGGCGGCACAGCAGCGCATTGCCGTAGCGGGCGGTGTCATACCCCGGCGGGGCGGCAAGGGTGGCGTGCAGGTCCGCCATCACCCCGCGCGCGAATGTGCCAAGGACCGTATCGGCCAGCGCCGCGGCCACGGTTTCGATGCCGCGCAACTGTGCGGCATAGGCGATCGCCGAATGGGTGCCGTTCAGCATGCGCAGTTTCATGGCCTGAAGCGGCCGCACATCGCCCGTCAGCAGCGCACCGCCTGATTCCCAGGCGGGCCGCGGTCCGGCAAAGCGGTCTTCGATCACCCACTGCGTGAACGGCTCGCAGACAATGGCGGCTTCATCGCGCAAGCCCACGCGCTGCTGCGCAAAGGTCAGTGACGCCGGCGTGGCGGCAGGCACGATGCGGTCAACCATGGTGTTGGGCAGTGCGACCTCGTCGCGGATACGCCGCGCCAGCGCGGGGTCCACCTGCGATGCAAACTGCATCAGCAGCCTGCGCAATGTGTCGCCGTTGTCGGCCATGTTGTCGCAGCAGACAATGCTCAGCGGCGCGCCGGCCGGCCGGCGGCGTATCCCGGCCGCCAGCACGCCGAGGGTGCTGCGCGGCGCGCCGGGGTGGGCCAGGTCGTGCCGGATGTCCGGATGCTGGAGGTCGAGGTCGGACGTCGATGGATGCCGGTAGTAGCCCTTTTCAGTGACGGTGCAGGTCACGACCGACGCCGCGGGATCGGCAATGGCGCCGGTCACCTGTTCCAGTGCATGCGGTGCATAGAGGGCCTGCACCAGGGCGCCAACGATGCGCGCCGCTGCCTCGCTCCCTTGGCGCTCGATGACCGCGTACAGGAAATCCTGTGCGGCCAGCGCGCGCGCCATGTGCGGATCCCGCAAGCTGACGCCGACTATGCCCCAGCGCCGGTCACCATCCCGTAGTGCTGCCTCGGTGTACAGCGCCTGGTGGGCGCGGTGGAAAGCGCCCAGGCCCAGATGCACCACGCCGCGCGACAAGCGGCTGCGATCGTATCCGGGCTGGCGCACCTCAGCCCGGGCGCGGCAACAAGTGCGTTGCGTCAGCCTCATGGGCAGTACCTCGGGGGGTCAGTCGTCAGCAGCATCGTGCGTGCATCCGGCGTTGTCTTCGATGCGAAGAAGTTTGCACGCAGCCGTGGTGTCCAACGTGCGGTGCTTTCGCGATTCACTACGGCAAACGCTGCATTTGATTGCGGAATCGGCCGTACTCCGCCGCATTCGGCCCGCAGTACTCTGGCCGCATCCACACCGATGCCGGCGTTACGCAAACAGGCGGCGCCATCGGGCTAAGACAACGACGATCCGGCCGGAGACACCCTTTGAAGATCGAACAGATAAAAACCATCGTCACCTGCCCGGGGCGCAACTTCGTGACGGTCAAGGTGGTCACCGATGCGGGCGTGTACGGACTGGGCGACGCCACGCTCAACGGCCGCGAACTGGCGGTGCGCGCGTACCTGGACGAGCATGTGATCCCGTGCCTGATCGGCCGCGATCCGCGCAGAATCGAGGACATCTGGCAATACCTTTACCGCGGCGCCTATTGGCGGCGCGGGCCGGTCACGATGACCGCGATCGCCGCCATCGACATGGCGCTGTGGGACATCCTGGGCAAGCTGGCCGGCATGCCGGTGTTCCAGCTGCTGGGCGGGCGCAGCCGCCATGGCTTGACGGTGTACGGCCACGCCAATGGGCGCGACCATGCAGAAGCCGTCGACGCGGTGCATCGCCATATCGAGCAAGGCTACAAAGCGATCCGCGTGCAGTCGGGCGTGCCTGGCTTGTCCAAAGTGTATGGCGTCGGCACCCAACCCGGCCACTATGAGCCGGCGCAGAAGGGCCTGCCGCCGGAAGAGCCCTGGGACACCTCGCTGTACCTGCGCCACACGCCGGAACTGTTCCGCAAGGTGCGCGAGGCCGTCGGCTTCGGCCCGCATCTGCTGCACGATGCGCACCACCGGCTGACACCGATCGAAGCGGCCAGCCTCGGCAAGGCGCTGGAGCCCTTCAGCCTGTTCTGGCTGGAAGACGCAACTCCGGCGGAGAACCAGGAGGCATTCCGGCTGATCCGCCAGCACACCACCACCCCGCTTGCGGCCGGCGAAATCTTCAATTCCTTGTGGGACTGCAAGGACCTGATCGGCCATCAGCTGATCGACTACATCCGCACCACCATCGTCCACGCCGGCGGCATCACGCATGTGCGTCGCATCGCGGACTTCGCCGCGATCCACCAGGTCCGAACCGGCTTTCACGGCGCGACCGATTTGTCACCGATATGCATGGCGGCGGCGGTCAACTTCGGGCTGTGGGCGCCGAACTTCGGCATCCAGGAACTGATGCCGCATGGCCCACTGATCGACGAGGTGTTTCCGCACAACTACCGGCTGGAGGATGGCCACCTGGTAATGGACGACGTGCCCGGCCTTGGCGTCGATATCGACGAGGCGCTGGCGGCCCGGTATCCGTACGAGCGCGCCTACCTGCCGGTGGCGCGGCTGCGCGATGGCGCGATGTGGAACTGGTAGCGGCCAGCGCGAGTTGACCGGAACAAGGAGCAAGCATGCTTAGCATCGTGGTCGAGCAACCGCACCGCATGGTGGTGCGCGAGCGGCCCAACCCATGCCCTGCCGAGGGCGAGGTGCGCGTGCGCGTCCGCCTCGCCGGCATCTGCGGTTCGGACCTGCATATCTTCCAGGGCAAGAATCCGTTCGCGACGTATCCGCGCGTGATCGGGCATGAGTTCGTCGGTCATATCGATGCGGTCGGCGCTGGCGTCGGCGCTGACCGCATCGGTGAGCGCGTGGTGGTGGATCCGGTGATCAGTTGCGGCCAGTGCCATGCCTGCCGCATCGGCCGGCACAATGTCTGCCAGCGGCTCCAGGTGATAGGCGTGCACCGCGATGGCGGCTTCAGCCAATTCGCATGCGTGCCGGCACGTAACGCCTACACGGTGCCCGACAGCATGTCGACCGCCAGTGCCGCGGTGATCGAGCCGTTTGCCGTGGCCGCCAACGCCACCCACCGAACCGGCGTGCTGCCCTCCGACGTGGCGTTGATTTTCGGTGCCGGGCCGGTCGGCCTTAACCTGCTACAGGTATTGAAGCGTGTGTATGGCGTACGCACCTTCATCACCGATCATGTCGATGAACGGCTGGCCCTGGCGCGCGGCTGCGGCGCGGAAGTGGACGAGATCATCAACACCGCGCGCGAGCCGCTTGCCCGCGCCCTCGAACGGCGCGGCGTGGCGGGCGGGCCGACTTTGATCTACGACGCGGTCTGCCATCCCGCCATCCTCGGGGAAGCCGTGGCGATGGCCGCGCCGGCGGGCCGCATCGGCGTGCTTGGGTTTTCCGCCACGCCGTCGGCCGTGCCGCAGCAGGCGCTGACCAGCAAGGAACTGACCTTGTACGCGTCGCGCCTGAATTGCGCGATGTTTCCCACCGTGATCGACTGGATCGCGCGCGGGCTGGTAGACCCGGGCCGTATCGTTACGCACCAGATCAACTTCCGCGACGTGGCCGGCGCCTTCGACCTCGCCGAAAGCCATCCGCGCGCCTGCTGCAAGGTGCTGCTCGACCTGGGCGAGGACGCGTGACATGCGTGCAACCTTCGACATCGTCGCGCTCGGCGAGCCCATGGTCGAGTTCAACCACGCCGGCCCGCGCGATTCGCGCACCTATGTGCAGGGCTTTGGCGGCGATACCTCCAACGCCATCATCGCCGCGGCCCGCCAGGGTGCGCGGTGCGCCTACCTGACCAGGGTGGGTGACGATGATTTCGGCCGCATGTGCCTGTACCTGCTGCGCACCGAGCACGTCGACACCAGCGGCGTGGTCATCGACCCATCGGCACCTACCGGCCTCTACTTCGTCCATCACGGGCCGGAGGGCCACGCCTTCACCTATCGGCGCGCGGGTTCCGCCGCGAGCCGGCTGCAACCCGCGGACCTGCCCGTCGCATTGCTGGAGCGGTCCGCGTGGCTCCACGTTTCCGGAATCAGCCAGGCCATCAGCACCTCGGCCGCGCGTACCGTGCGCGAGGCCATCCGCATCGCCCGCCAGGCGGGCACCAAGGTGTCCTACGATCCCAACCTGCGCCTCAAGCTCTGGCCCCTCGAGCGCGCCCGCGGCGTCATCCTCGCTACCCTTTCCCTGTGCGACCTGTTCCTGCCCAGCCTTGACGACGTGCGCCAGCTTGCCGGCATCGACGATCCCGAAGGCATCGTCGACTGGTGCCACCGGATGGGCGCACCGCATGTGGTCTTGAAGCTGGGCAGCCAGGGCTGCCTGGTATCCGCCGGCGGACAGCTGACCGCGGTGGCGCCCTTCCGGGTCGACGCGGTCGACGCGACCGGCGCAGGCGACTGCTTCGACGGCACTTATCTCGCGCGGCTGGTAGCCGGGGATGACGCTGTGTCCGCTGCGCGATGGGCGGCGGTGGCGGCCGCCCTCGCCACCACGGGCCAAGGCGCCGTGGCCCCCCTGCCAGGCGTGCAAGCCGTCTGGAATGCGCTGAAAGCGCAAGCCTGAAGGTGGCGACACCGCGACATTCACCCTGAGCGCGACCCCGCTCGCGAACGAAATCCGTCGATTCAGCCCATGGGCCTGGAACGACGCCTGGTGGTGGCCTATACCTGTCGCATGCCAACCTTCCTGATGACGAGGTATCCCATGCACCACGCCTTCCCGCCCAACGACCCCAACGCCATGGCTTACTGGCGCGCGCGCCGCATGGTGCGCGCCTTGCGCGGCTGGTATATCCACCTGCTGGTCTACGCCGTGGTCAATGCGTGGCTGTGGTTCCGCTTCTTCTACTTCCCGTCGCCGCCGTGGTCGCATTACGCCACCACCGGCTGGCCGTGGCCACTGACCACCACGCTGGCCTGGGGCCTGGGACTGGCGTTGCACGGATTGCTGGTCTGGACGCGGCTGTCGCGCCGAGGCCGCGACTGGGAACAGCGCAAAATCCAGGAGTTCATGGACCGGCACTAGTCGGATCCCCGGCCGCCGGCGCACGGCGCCGGCCGGCTTACATCTGCCGGAACCGATGCATGTAGGCGCGCGACACCGGCAGTTCGGCATCGCAATCTCGCATCCTGACAAAGAGCCGGCCCGACTCGTCGCG
Organism: Cupriavidus sp. WGlv3; assembly: GCF_023952475.1. GTDB lineage: Bacteria > Pseudomonadota > Gammaproteobacteria > Burkholderiales > Burkholderiaceae > Cupriavidus > Cupriavidus phytorum. Next base: position 109,950 of record NZ_JALHRX010000012.1, on the reverse strand, counting down.
CCGCGTGCCGGCCACGTACTCCATATTGACGATGGACGAGCGGTGGATCTGCCAGAACACCTCCGGGTCCAGGCCGGCCATCAGTTCCGCCAGCGGCGTGCGGATCAGGTGCTCGCCATCCCGGGTATGCACCACCACGTACTTGTCGTCGCTCTGGAAGTACATCACCTCCTGGATCGGCACGTGGCTGGTAGTATTGCCGCGGCTGGCACGGACCCACCGCAACTGGCCGCCGCCTTCCGTGCGCGGCTGGGCACGCGTCAGCTGGTTCAGCAGTTGTGCCAGTTCGGGCAGGGGCGCCGCTTCCTGCAGTGCCTTGCGCAACCGCTCGATGGTGCGGCCGAGCCGTTCCTCGCTGACTGGCTTGACCAGGTAGTCCACCGCCGCGCGTTCGAAGGCATCGAGCGCAAATTCGTCATAGGCCGTGACGAATACCAGCCGCGTATCGGTTTCGATGCCCTGCGCCACTTCCAGTCCGGACAGGCCAGGCATCTTGATATCGAGGAAGGCGACGTTCGGCGACAACCGTGCGATGGCCTCGGCGGCCTCGATGCCGTTGGTCGCCTCGGCAACGATCTGCAACTCCGGCCACAAGCGCTGCAGCTTGCCGCGCAGGTACGCACGCAGGTGTTCTTCGTCATCGGCGATCAGGGCGGTTGCCGTCATCGGGCGTCTCCGGTTCAGGATGCAGGCGGAAGCGGCAGATCGATCAGCACCGCGGTGCCCGGCGAGCGCTCTTCGATCCTGACGTGGGCATCGCCGTCATACAGCACCGCCAGCCGTTCGCGCAGATTCGACAGGCCGACCCCGGCACCCGCCGACGGCCGGAACCCCATGCCATCGTCCTCGATCGTCGCCAGCAGGCGCGCGCCGCGCCGCTCCAGCCGGACCAGCAGCCGCCCGCCTTCGATCTTCGGCTCCAGGCCATGCTTGATCGCATTCTCGACCACGGGCTGCAGCAGCATCGGCGCCAGCGGCATCGCTTCGAGTTCCGCGTCGACATCTACCGTGTAATGCAGCCGCTCGCCCATGCGGATGCGGATCAGCGCCAGATAATCGCGCAGCAGCTTCGCCTCCTGCGCCACCGTGCCTTGCGTCGCGCGGCTGGCGGCGAGCGAGGCGCGCAGGTAGGCGATGAAATGCTCCAGCATCATCGTGGCCCTCTGCGGCGCGGGCTCGATCAGGCTGACCACGTTGGCCAGCGTATTGAACAGGAAGTGCGGCTCGATCTGGGCCTGCAGCAGCTTCATGCGGGCCTCGACCAACTGCTTCTCCGTCGACAGCGTGCGCACCTGTTCCTGCGCCATGTACTCGGCAATCTTGCGCTCTTCCCACCGCCGTCCCAGCAGGCCCACACGGCCCCAGGTCATGATGCCGTGCACCGCCAGGCCGATGCCCCAACCCATCAGCGGACCACCGGCCCAGGGCCGGTGCGACGGGCCCATCAGATGGAAGCCGATCAGCATCGCGTTCACCACCACGTAGACCATGGCGTGCAGATAGAAGAAGCGCAACGCGCGCACGCGGTGGCGGGCTTCTTCATAGGCACGCTGCTCGGGGGCGGCGCGCCAGAGGCGGGAATGGGGGAAAGGCACGGGTGGTGGTTGGGGCGGCAATTGGGCGCAGGTTACCACCGCGCCAAGGGGGCTGATATGCGGGTGCCGGGAATCGACGGGATCGCGGCGTGAAACGACGGGAATCAGGCGTCGGTGGCGGCCCGTAGCTGGCCGGCTTCGCGATCTTCCGATCGTGGAAGCGCTCCAATTTGCCAGTAATGCCGAAATGGCCACTGTTTCGGTTTTGTGCCTACAATGGCCGCATAACAAGCCTGCCTGACCGCCGTCGCCCCGGGTCCGCGACACAAGCAGCGGCCAGCGCAGTTCCTAACGGGCAATAAGAAGAGCTACAAGAATGGCTACGCTGATTCCCGCGCTGGGTTCGGTCACTTCGCGCATGACCAGTGGAGAACGACGCTTCGCCGAGCGTCTTGAGACCAAGCTGGAAGACGATTACCTGTGTTGGTATGACGTCGCCATCGGCGAGAAAACCAGGCATCCCGATTTCATCGTCTTCCATCCGAGTCGCGGTCTGCTGGTGCTGGAGGTCAAGGACTGGCGGTTGGATTCGATCCGGGAAATCGACAAACAGGATGTCACGTTGCTGACGGATCGCGGACTGGTACGAGAGTTGAATCCCCTCGAGCAGGCCCGGCAGTACATGATCTATGTCACCAACCTGCTGCAGCGCGATCCGCAACTAGTCTGGCCCAGTGGCTCACTAAAGGGCAAGCCGTTCTTCCCTTATGGCTGCGGCGTCGTGCTCTCCAATATCACGCGGGCCCAGTTCGACAAGACCAACCTCGGCGACGTCCTGCCCCCGCATCTGGTGATCTGCCAGGACGAGATGTACGAAACGGTCGACACAGAACGCTTTCAGCAGCGCCTGTGGGAGATGTTCCCGGTCAAGTTCACCTTCAAGCTTTCCCTGCCGCAGATCGAGCGGATTCGCTGGCACCTGTTCCCGCAGATCCGCATGCCTGAGCAACGCGCGCTCTTCCCGGAGGACGTCGCGGAGCCGCTGGATATGCCTGACATCCTTCGCGTCATGGATCTCCAGCAGGAGCAGCTGGCACGCAGTCTCGGCGAAGGCCATCGGGTCATTCATGGTGTCGCCGGCTCTGGCAAGACGATGATCCTGGGCTACCGGGCTGAACATCTGGCAAAGATCGCCACGCGGCCAGTGCTTGTGCTCTGCTACAACAAAACACTCGCCGCCAAGCTGGCGGCGACGATGATCGACAAAGGCATCGAAGAGAAGGTCCACGTCTACAACTTCCATGCGTGGTGCGCGCGGCAGTTGGAGGCTTACAGCATCGACCGCCCCAAGGGCCGCCCCAGCGACGCGCTGTTTGAGGAAATGGTGAACCGGGTTATCCAGGGCGTGGACCGGAAGGCGATCCCCGCCAGTCAGTACGACGCCGTGCTGATCGATGAGGCGCACGACTTCCGGCCGGAGTGGTTCAAGCTGGTCGTCCAGATGGTGAATCCGGAGAGTAATTCGCTGCTGGTGCTCTACGACGACGCGCAGTCCATTTATGGCGGCGCCAGAAAGCGCGGGATGACCTTTGCCAGCGTGGGCATCCAGGCCCGAGGCCGTACGACCATCCTCAAGCTGAACTACCGCAATACGCAGGAGATACTGGCCGTCGCGCGCAGCTTTGCGGATGAGCTGCTGCGGCCGACCGATGCAGCCGAAGACGAAGTGCCTACCGTGCAACCTGTCGGTGCGGGGCGACGCGGCAACAAACCGCTGCTGATCGAATTGCCGACTGCAGAGGCGGAAGCTGAGCGCATTGCGCAGATCCTGACTGACGAAAACCGGGCTGGTACGCCGTGGTCAGAGATGGCGGTGCTCTATCGCCATTGGGACACGGTTGGACACGTCACCAGCGCACTGACGCGCAAAGGCATTCCCTACGAATGCCCTCAGATCACCAAGCGATTTACGCCCGGCGCGGACAGCGTCAAGGTGATCACCATGCATAGCAGCAAAGGATTGGAATTTCCGCTGGTTTGCATTCCGGCCATCGGGATGCCGCATAAGCATGATGAGGCGGAGGAAGATGAGGCGCGACTGGTGTACGTCGCCATGACGCGGGCTACCAGACAATTGGTACTGACACATGGCGCAACATCGCGGTTCGCGGGGAAGCTACGGGATGCCGTGGCCCGGCTCTCCTCTTGAATAACGCCTCGGACACCCCAAAAACAAAACGGGCTACGCAATGCGTAGCCCGTCTTTCAATTCTGGTGCCGGCTGCAGGACTCGAACCCGCCACCTGATGATTACAAATCAACTGCTCTACCTGATGAGCTAAGCCGGCATATTGATGCAGACCGCGATTCTACTTCATTGCGGTCGGCTTTGGGATGGCTTACTTCACCACTTTCAGTGCAGGCTTCTTGCCGCCGATGCGGGGCACCGGAGGCGGCGTGTCGTCGTCGCCGGGGCCGGTGTCGCTGGTGGTTGCCGGGGTTTCGGCTTCGACCGGGGCGAGCTTGGGCGGCGGGTTGTTTTCACGTTCGGTGGCGGCCTGGGTCTCCGGCACGCTGCGTTCGACCGGGAAGGCCATGCCCTGTCCGTTCTCGCGCGCGTAGATCGCCAGCACGTTCTCGACCGGCACGTCGATCTTGCGCGAGACACCGCCGAAGCGTGCGCTGAAGGTGATCCACTCGTTGCCCATGTCCAGGCCGCTGGTGGCGTCGAAGCTGACGTTCAGCACGATCTCGTTGTTCTTGACGAACTCGCGCGGCACGTTGGTGTTGGCGTCGACGAAGACGGCGATGTACGGCGTAAAGCCGTTGTCCGTGCACCACTCGTAGATGGCGCGGATCAGGTAGGGCTTGGTGGAGGTTTCAGGCATTGTGCTTCCAATGGCGCCGCGATGGCCCGAGGGCGGATGCCGTCGGGCCGGTGCCGGTTAGCGGCGCATCACCTTTTCGGACGGGGTCAGCGCTTCGATGTACGCGGGACGGCTGAAAATGCGTTCAGCATACTTCAGCAGAGGCGCGGCGTTCTTCGACAGCTCGATGCCGTAGTGGTCCAGGCGCCACAGCAGCGGCGCGATGGCGACGTCGAGCATCGAGAACTCTTCGCCCAGCATGTACTTGTTCTTGACGAAGATCGGCGCCAGCTGCGTCAGCCGGTCGCGGATCGCGGCGCGGGCGCGTTCGTGGTTCTTTTCCGCGGCCTTGCCCTTTTCGTTCTCCAGCGTGTAGACATGGGTGAACAGTTCCTTTTCGAAGTTGAACAGGAACAGGCGGGCGCGGGCGCGCTGCACCGGGTCGGCCGGCATCAGCTGCGGGTGCGGGAAGCGCTCGTCGATGTATTCGTTGATGATGTTCGACTCATACAGGATGAGGTCGCGCTCGACCAGGATGGGCACCTGGCCGTACGGGTTCATCACCGAAATATCTTCGGGCTTGTTGAACAGGTCGACGTCGCGGATTTCAAAATCCATGCCCTTTTCGAACAGGACAAGGCGGCAACGTTGGGAAAACGGGCAAGTCGTACCCGAATACAACACCATCATGGTTGGATTCCTTGGGCTTAGCCGGAACAGGGTCGGACAGTAAGGTCTGCCATTCTGCCAAAGTCGGCTATCGAAAAGCAAATAAGTGGCAAATGCGTCGCTTTTAATGACTATCGCCTGAAAAAAAGCCAGGGGCGGCGCTGCCTTTTTCGCAGCGACCGCCCCTGGCCTTCTTGGTCAGGGCCCGATCAGGCCCTGCCACGGCTTACTTCACGTCTTTCCAGTACGCCGCGTTAAGGCGCCAGGCGAACACGGTGAATACGCCCAGGAACAGCAGCACCCAGACGCCCAGGCGCTTGCGGTGGTTCTGCGCAGGCTCGGCCATCCAGTCCAGGAAGCTGACGAGGTCGGCCGTCATCTGGTCGTACTCGACCTTGCTCAGCTTGCCCGGGCTCAGTTGCTCGAAGCCGGCGAACTTGTGCACCTTCTCGCCATGCTCTTCCACTTCGGTGAACTTGGCGGCGCGCTGGCCCTGCAGTTCCCACAGCACGTGCGGCATGCCGACGCTCGGGAAAACCAGGTTGTTCCAGCCGGTGGCGCGGCTGTCGTCGCGGTAGAACGTGCGCAGGTAGGTGTAGAGCCAGTCGTCGCCACGGGCGCGCGCGATCACCGACAGGTCAGGCGGCTGCGCGCCGAAGAAGGCCTTGGCTTCCTTCGGCTGCATGGCGATGTTCATGGTCTCGCCCACCTTATCCCCGGTGAACAGCAGGTTCTCGCGGATCTGGTCGTCGGTCAGGCCGATGTCCTTGAGCCGGTTGTAGCGCATCATCGATGCACCGTGGCAGTTCAGGCAGTAGTTGACGAACACCTTGGCGCCGCGCTGCAGCGACGACAGGTCAGCGATGTTCACCGGCGCCGGCTCGAGGGGGAAGCCCCCCTCGGATGCCATGGCGGGCGCGCCGGCAATGCAGGCGCCGGCCAGCGCGAGGATCGAAAGCAGCTTTTTCATCTTGTGTCCTTGTGCTCTTGTCGGGGTTCGCTTCGCTCAGTGCGGGTGGAACGTGACACGCTCCGGGACCGGCTTGAACTCGCCGACACGGCTCCACAGCGGCATGGTCAGGAAGAAGGCGAAGTACAGCAGCGTACCGAGCTGCGACACCTTCTCACCCACCGGCGACGGCGGTTGCACGCCGAGATAGCCGAGCACCAGGAACACCACCACGAAGACGGTCAGGATGGTCTTGTGGAAAGCGGGACGATAGCGGATGGACTTGACCGGCGAGCAGTCCAGCCACGGCAGGAAGAACAGGATCACCACCGAGCCGCCCATCACCAGCACGCCCCAGAACTTGGCGTCGATGAAGTAGAAGCCCACGGCCAGGATCACCGCGATGGCGACGGCGCCGATCTTCACGCGCGCATCCTTGCTGCGCAGGAATACCATGCCGAGCAGCAGCGCGAAGAACACCCACAGGATCGGCAGGAAGTTCGACGTGGTGGCGCGCAGCATCGAGTAGAACGGCGTGAAGTACCAGACCGGCGCGATATGCGGCGGGGTCTTCAGCGGATCGGCCGGGAAGAAGTTGTTATGTTCAAGGAAATACCCGCCCACTTCCGGGAAGAAGAAGATCACGGCCGAGAACAGGACCAGGAAGCCGGCCACCCCCAGGGTGTCATGCACCGAGTAGTACGGGTGGAACGGGATGCCGTCCAGCGGGATGCCGTTTTCGTCCTTCTTGGCCTTGATCTCGACGCCGTCCGGGTTGTTCGAGCCCACTTCGTGCAGCGCGATGATGTGGGCAATGACCAAGGCCAGCAGCACCAGCGGCACGGCGATGACGTGGAACGAGAAGAAGCGGTTCAGGGTCGCGTCGCTGACCACGTAGTCACCGCGAATGAACAGCGACAGGTCCTGGCCGATCACCGGAATCGCCGAGAACAGGTTCACGATCACCTGGGCGCCCCAGTACGACATCTGGCCCCATGGCAGCAGGTAGCCCATGAAGGCTTCGGCCATCAGGCACAGGAAGATCAGGCAGCCGAAGATCCAGACCAGCTCGCGCGGCTTGCGGTACGAACCGTACAGCAGCCCGCGGAACATATGCAGATAGACCACGACGAAGAAGGCCGAGGCGCCGGTTGAATGCATGTAGCGCACCAGCCAGCCCCACGGGACTTCGCGCATGATGTATTCCACACTGGCAAAGGCCACGGGAATGCCGGCCGCGTTCAGCGTGGCGTCGGGCTTGTAGTTCATCACCAGGAAGATGCCGGTGACGATCTGGATCACCAGCACCAGCAGCGCCAGCGAACCGAAGAAATACCAGAAGTTGAAGTTCTTCGGCGCGTAGTAGCGGGACAGGTGGTCTTCCCACAACTGGGTCGCGGGAAAGCGGGCGTCGATCCAGCCCAGCAGGCCGGTCGTCTTGACTTGTTTTTCGGCCGCCATGATCAGGCTTCTCCTTTCTCGTCCTTGCCGATCACGATCTTGCTTTCGGACAGGAACTGGTAGGGGGGAACATCGAGATTCTGCGGAGCCGGCTTGTTCTTGAAGACGCGCCCGGCCAGGTCAAAGGTCGATCCGTGGCAGGGGCAGAGGAAACCGGGATCAGTGCCGAGCTGAGGATTGGCACCGGGGGCGAAAGGGCCCGACGGGGAACAGCCGAGATGGGAACAGATGCCCACTACCACCAGCACGTCCTTGTGCTCGGGACGCGAACGGGTTTCGTTCTTGCAGTACTCGGGCGTCTGCATGGTGAACGGGATATCGGAATTGGGATCGGCCACTTCGCCGTCCGTCTTCTTCAGCGACGCCAGTTGCTCCTCCGTGCGCCGCATGATCCAGACCGGTTTGCCACGCCACTCGACGGTCATCATCTCGCCCGGCTTCAGGGCGCCGATATCCGCCTCGACTGGGGCACCCGCGGCCTTGGCCTTCTCTGATGGTGCAAAGGTACTGACGAAAGGAACCGCTACCGCTACGCCTCCGACGCCGCCAGCGACGGATGTCGCGATCAACCAATTGCGGCGACCTTTATCCACGCTCTTCACGTCTTGCTGGTCACTCATTCCAAACCCCAGGGGAAGTCAATTTAGATTTTGCGTCAACCATAAAGTGTACCTTAGACACCTGCGCACTAGATAGGCAGAAAATGCCACGGCCTCGCGCGATTATCGGACATGCATCCCGGAAATCCGCCTGCACGCTTGATTTCCGGTGAGTGATGCGGCAGGCTTCCAGCTTGAAACCGTTCGTCCATAGCCACAAGAAGGAGAACCCCCCATGGGCATGATCTCGGAATTCAGAACCTTCGCCGTACGCGGCAACGTCATCGACCTGGCTGTCGGTGTGATCATTGGCGCGGCCTTCGGCAAGATCGTGGATTCGGTGGTCAACGACCTGATCATGCCGTTGGTGGGCCGTGTTGTGGGCAAGCTGGACTTCTCCAGCATGTTCATTGCTCTGGCGGATCCCCCTCCCGGGACACCGCTCACGCTCGATGCCCTGAAGAAGGCCGGCGTACCGGTGTTTGCCTATGGCAATTTCCTGACCATCGTCGTCAACTTCATCATCCTGGCCTTCATCATCTTTCTGATGGTGCGCGCCTTCAACCGGATGCGCGCCGAAGAACCGGCGCCGCCGCCCGCCGCCCCGCCCGAGGAAGTGGCGCTGCTGCGTGAAATCCGTGACAGCCTGAAGGCCCGCTGATCGAGTCCCGAACGATAAAACGGCCCCGCTGGGGCCGTTTTGCTTTTTGTCAGATCACACCGGATTCGGAATATCAATAAAGGTATGGCGCAGGCCGAAGCGTTCGGCCACATGCTCGCCCAGCGAGCGAATGCCATAGCGCTCGGTGGCATGATGGCCCGCTGCCAGATACGCCACGCCGCTCTCGCGCGCGAGGTGCGTGGTCTGCTCCGAGACTTCTCCGCTCAGATAGGCGTCGACGCCGGCGGCCACCGCGGCATCGAAATACCCTTGGGCCCCGCCCGTGCACCAGCCCACCGTGCGGATCATCTGCTCGGGCGCGCCGATCACCAGCGGTTCCCGCCCGAGCACGCCGCCGACATGCGCAGCCAGCGCGGCAAGTGGCATCGGCGCGGGCAGCGTGCCGGTCCAGCCCAGCTGGTCGTCGCTGAAGCGGCCGGTGGGCGTGAAACCGAGCTGCAGGCCAAGTTGCGCGTTATTGCCGAATTCCGGGTGATTATCCAGCGGCAGGTGGTAGGCGAACAGATTGATATCGGCCCCGAGCAGGCGCTTCAGGCGCGCATGCTTCTGCCCCACCACGCGCGCATCCTCGCTTTTCCAGAAATAACCGTGATGCACGAGGATGGCGTCGGCACCCGCCTCGACCGCGGCATCGACCAGCGCCAGGCTTGCCGTCACCCCGGTCACCACATGTGTGATCTCCGAGCGACCTTGCACTTGCAGCCCATTGGGACAATAGTCCTTGTAGCGGGAAACTTCCAACAGGTCGTTCAAGTACAATTCAAGCTCTTTTGTTTTCATTTTCTGCTCAAAACTCCAATATGTTGCGGCGCTTTTGGCTGTTCTTTGCCCAGGCTGTCACCGTCGTGCTGGCGGTCTGGTTCGTCGTGGCAACGCTCAAGCCTGAATGGCTGCAGAGGGGGCGCGTCGCGGTCCAATCCGGCTCGCCCATCGTGGCGCTCAAGGAGGTCGTGCCCAACGTGTCCGGTCCTGCGGCCGAAGGGTCATACAGCGAAGCCGCCCAGCTGGCCATGCCGGCGGTGGTCAATATCTTTACCAGCAAGAACGGCAACAAGCGCTCGCCCAACCCGCAGGCCGAGGATCCGTGGTTCCGCTTCTTCTTCGGCGACCGCCTGCCCGAGCGGCAGGAGCCGGTCTCCAGCCTGGGGTCCGGCGTTATTGTCAGCGCCGAGGGTTACATTCTAACCAACCACCACGTGGTCGACGGCGCCGACGAGATCGAGATCGCGCTGACCGATGGCCGCAAGGCCAACGCCAAGATGGTCGGCTCCGACCCGGAAACCGACCTGGCCGTGCTGAAGGTGACGCTCAAGGATCTGCCGGCGATCACGCTGGGCCGGCTCGAGAACGTGAAGGTCGGCGATGTGGTGCTGGCCATCGGCAACCCGTTCGGCGTGGGCCAGACCGTGACCATGGGCATCGTGTCCGCACTTGGCCGCAGCCACCTGGGTATCAACACCTTCGAGAACTTTATCCAGACCGATGCCGCGATCAACCCCGGCAACTCGGGCGGCGCCCTGGTAGATGCGCAGGGCAACCTGCTGGGTATCAACACGGCGATCTATTCGCGCTCGGGCGGTTCGCTGGGTATCGGCTTCGCCATTCCGGTATCGACGGCCAAGCAGGTGATGGAGTCGATTATCTCGACCGGCAGCGTGACACGTGGCTGGATCGGCGTCGAGCCGCAGGACATGACGCCGGAGATCGCCGAGTCGTTCGGACTCGATGCCAAGGAAGGCGCACTGATCGCCGCCGTGGTTCAGGGTGGCCCGGCCGACAAGGCGGGCGTGCGGCCGGGCGATGTGCTGACCAAGGTGGATGGCTTGTCGATCACGGACACCACGGCACTTCTCAATGCCATTGCGCAGCTCAAGCCAGGCGTGGACATCAAGATGACGGTGATCCGCCGCGGCAAGCCGACGGACCTGACGGTCACCATCGGCAAGCGGCCACCGCCGCCGCGCCGCTCGCTGCCGTTCGAAGAAGAAGAGTAAGCCCCAGGCCTTTCCGGTACCGGAGCAAGCAAACCCGCCAGCGATGGCGGGTTTTTTATCGCTGCATCGTCAGTGAGTTGGCAGAAGCGCCAAGAGCGGAAGCCGCTGGCGTCCCGCTGCGGCAGAGCGGCACGAAGACGGTTGCTTTGGCGATGGCAGCCCATTCCGATCGATCCGTCAGCGTGCTGAGCTTAGCGGCCAGTCTCCGAGTGGCTTGACCGTGCCACTGCCTGACGGAGTCCAAATGAAAAATCCCGTGGTCTGACGGCAACGCGGACGCAGCGCAAGGCACCAGCCTTGCTATCGATTGCCTCGCCTCGGATTGCACAAAAGAAAACGCCGGCATCCTTGCGGATGCCGGCGTTCTTCAAGTCAACCTTCAGCGGGCGGATGCCCGCGTCAGATTAGAACTTGTGGCGCAGGCCGACCACAGCACCGAACTGGTCCTTGCCGGCTTGGACGGTGTTGAAGCCGTTCACGCCCAGCAGCGAACCGTTGTCGTTCAGAGCGTACGACAGCGAGGTGTACACGTCGGTACGCTTCGACAGCGCGTAGTCGGCGGTCACGACGAACTGCCACGGATCGGCGTCGCTCTTGCGGAAGTCTTGGTAGTACGCAGCGCCCGACAGCGAGAACGCCGGGGTCAGCTGGTAACCCAGACCCAGCCAGTACAGGTTGGAGGTACCGTTGACGCCCAGCGGGTTTTCGGCAGTCGCGATTTGGCCCGGCAGGCTCGCGCCGTCAGCAGCCTTGGCCCAACGGTAGCCAGCGTAGACCTTGGCCGGTCCGAAGGCGTAGTTGGCACCAACGGTGGCGCGGCGGATACGCTGACCGCTTGCGTCGACAGGAGCAGCGGCGGGGCCGGTGGTCGTGCCGTGGATTTCGTCATAAGCAGCACCAACCGAGAACGGGCCAGCTGCGTAGTTCAGCATGGCGCCATACTCTTGGCCGCGGCGGAAGGCGCCGGCGACTTCCTGGCCGTTGCTGTTGAAGCTGTAGAAGGCCGAAGCGGTCAGGCCACCGAACTTGCCGATGTACTTGACGGTGTTGTCAGCGCGCGAAGCGAAAGCGGCGTCCTGAGCCAGGATACCGTAGCGCGACGAGATGGCCATCGGGTCATAGATCAGACCGAAGTCGTAGAAGGCGGTCTGTTGACGGCCCAGCAGCAGCGAACCGAAGTTGCTTTGCAGACCGACGTAGGCTTGACGACCGAACAGACGACCGCCTTGGGCCGAACGACCGTCATCCAGGTCGAAGCCGCTTTCCAGGACGAACACGCCCTTCAGACCGCCACCCAGGTCTTCCACGCCACGCAGGCCCCAGCGCGAACCGGACTGGTTACCCGACGACATGCGGAACAGATCGTCGCCGGCAGCGTTGGCCTTGCTGACGTATTCGAGACCGACGTCAGCCACGCCGTACAGGGTTACGCTCGATTGGGCATAAGCGCCGCCAGCGGCCAGAGCGGCGACGGCAGCAGCAAACAGTTTCATCTTCATATCGACACTTTCCTTGTCAACTGATTGGGAAATCTTGGTTGCCCAAGTGCTTGGGCGACGCATTTACATTCACGTCTGCTGCGTATTATGTGCCAGCCCCCCCGGCCGTCAGAAGGCTTTTTCGGCGTAAACCATGCTGACTGGCGGTTTTTGTTGTCAGGGAGCAACAAGAATGCGGTCGGAAATCCCCATTTTGGTGCATTCGAGTACCCAGCCTGCGAAAAAGCCTGCTTCAGCGCGATTCGTCGGGCTGTGTTTCTGCGGAAGTGGCCTCTTGGGCTGCCGGGCGGCCGATGAAACGGGCCAGGATCAGCCCAAGTTCATAGAGCGCCACGAGAGGAACCGCGAGCAGCAGTTGCGACAGCACGTCCGGCGGCGTGACGATGGCGGCAATGATGAAGGCCCCGACGATCACATAGGGGCGGATCTGCTTGAGCTTTTCCAGTTCCACCACGCCGAACCGCACCAGCACGATCACCACCACCGGCACTTCGAAGGTAATGCCGAAAGCCAGGAACGTGGTCATGGCGAAGCTGAGGTATTTGTCGATGTCGGTGGACATCTCCGCCCCCAGCGGCGCGTTGTAGTGCGCCATGAAATGGAACACCGTGGGAAACACCAGAAAATACGCAAATGCCACGCCGCACAGGAACAGGAAATAACTGCTCGATACCAGCGGCAGGATCAGGCGCTTCTCATGCTGGTACAGGCCGGGCGCGACAAATTGCCAGACCTGGTACAGCACCCACGGCAGCGCGATCAGGAACGCCACCAGCAAGGTCACCTTCATCGGCACGAAGAACGAGCCGGTCACATCCGTGACGATCATCTTGCCGCCCTTGGGCAGCGATTCCATCAGCGGCGCGGAGAACAGGTTGAAGATGACCGGTGCCCAGTAGACCAGCGAGACGAACACCACGATGATGCCGGCCACCGCCTTGACCAGTCGCTGGCGCAACTCGATCAGGTGGGAGATAAAGGTTTCCTGCTGCGACTCGTCTTGCGGGTCTTGGGGATCGGAGGACCGGGTGTCGCTCATGGCGTGAACCGCTCAGCCGGGAGGGCTGGCAAGTGGATCGATGAAACCGCAACGTGGCGGCGTGGGGAGGCGGACACAACGACAGCGGCCACCACGGCCGGCAGGAATTCGCCGCGCGCCATGCTTATTCGAAGAAGGAACGGGAAGGCCGGCGCGCCGGCCGGTGCCGCTTGACGCGCGCCGCGCCCGACTGCACCCAGACGCGGACATTGTGCTGGCGCTTGAACCACAGCGGACGCGCGCCCTGCTTGACGCGCCAGCTCTTGCGTCCGTTGTGCGCCTTGTGCGCCGCATCCCAGCTGGGCACGAAGCCCCCGCTGGCGTCGCTGCTGCCGCCGGCGCCGCTGGCTGCGCCGGTTTCGGCGCCGCCGAGGGCTTCGTTGAGCGACTGAGTCTGCTCGCTGACTTCCTTATGGATGGTGCGCTCGACATCGCGCGCGGCGTCCTCGAATTCCGTGCGCATCTTGCGCAGTTCTTCCAGTTCGACCTCGCGGCTGACCTCGGCCTTGACGTCGTTGATGTAGCGCTGCGCGCGGCCGACCAGCGCGCCCACCGTGCGCGCGACCTTGGGCAGCCGCTCGGGACCGATCACGATCAGTGCCACGGCGCCGATCAGCGCCAGCTTGGAAATGCCGAGATCAATCATGCGGACACATCATGCGGACAACATGCGGAATAGCGCGGACGCGCAATGACACGCGGCAGCGAAGTTTGCGTGGGAGGGACGGCACACCGCCGACTTATTGCTGGCGGGACTTTTCCTTGGCGTCGACGTCGATGGTGGTGGAATCGCGCAGTTCCTTGGACGCGGCCGGCTGGGCGCTCTTGTCCTCGCCGTCCTTCATGCCGTCCTTGAAGCCCTTGACCGCGCCACCCAGGTCCTGGCCCATATTGCGCAGCTTCTTGGTGCCGAACACCAGCATGACGATCACCAGCACGATCAGCCAGTGCCAAATGCTAAACGAACCCATTTCTTGCTCCTGATGCAGCCGCGGGCGCAATCATTGATGCCCGGACCCGTTGTTCCGTCCCTTGATGGCCGCGCCGGGCGACGGTTGCCGGCGCAGCTTCTGCCCGGGCGTTGCCGCCGCGGACACTCCCCTGCCAAGGCTGCCTGGTCAGGGCAGCGGTCCCTTCCAGGCGTGGCGCGGTCCACCAAGCACATGCAGGTGCAGGTGGTAGACCTCCTGTCCGCCGTCCGGGCCGGTGTTGATCACCGTCCGGAAGCCGTTGGAGCAGCCGGCCGCGCGCGCCAGTTCTGGCACCTTCAGCATCATTCTAGCAAGCAGCTCTCCTTCGCCGGCGCCGCAATCGGCCAACGAGTCGACATGTGTCTTGGGAATGACCAGCAAGTGTACCGGGGCCTTGGGATGGATATCGTGGAAAGCCAGCATGTCGTCGTCTTCATAGACTTTGTTCGACGGCAGCTGGCCGGCCACGATCTTGCAGAAGATGCAATTATCCTGAGCGTTCATGAAAATTTCATTGCGACGGCCGCGACACCAATGGCCACCTCGTGCATCAGGCTGCCCGGCATCCCGACATCAGAACTGCTGGTCCGGGTACATCGGCTTGCTGTCGTTCAGATACAGCCAGCCCTTGACGATACGATACAGCATCCACAGCGACAGCACGCCCCACACGGCAAAGGCCAGCGGCATCAGTACGACTGTCGCGAACAGCACCCCGCCCAGCACGCCCCAGGCCACCGACCACCAGAACGAGCGGATCTGCCAGGCGAAGTGCGAGGCATACAGCGAGCCGCGGGCGTCATCGCGCTTGACGTAGTCGATCACGATGGCGATCAGGGCGGTGATGCCGCCGGTGAGCCAGAAGATCGCATACAGCGCGTACAGGATGTGCAGCAGCTTGCGCAGGCTCCCCAGCTGTTCGCCGCTGGGAGTGGTGACCTGCCCGGTGTAGTCGTTCGCCATAATCGCCCTCGGTTGGAAGCCTGCCTTGCGGCAGGCGGGAAACCGGCCGGCACCCGCGCCGGCTAGTCCTTGCGCCGGGCCTTTTCTTCCATGCCGGACAGCCCTTCGCGCCGCGCCAGCTCGTTGACCACGTCAGCCGGCGTCAGGCCGAAGTTTGCCAGCAGCACCATGCTGTGGAACCACAGGTCGGCCACTTCATAGACCACCTTGCCGGCCGCGGCGCCGCTTTCGCCGGCGGCGCGCGCGTCCTTGGCGGCCATCACGGTCTCGGTGGCTTCCTCGCCGATCTTCTTCAGGATGGCGTCGTCGCCCTTGCTGAACAGGCGCGCCACGTAGGACTTGTCGGGGTCGCCGCCATTGGCGGGCTTGCGCGATTCCAGCACCTCGGCCAGGCGCGCCAGGACATCGTTGCTGCTGAGTGCGTTGTCGCTCATGGCTTGGTGTAGATCTGGGCAGGGTCCTTCAGCACCGGCTCGACGGTCTGCCAGTCGCCGGCATCCGCATCGCCCTCGAATTTCTGGAAGAAGCAGGAATGGCGCCCGGTATGGCAGGCGATGCTGTCGATTTGCGTCACCTTCAGCAGCACCACGTCTTCATCGCAGTCCAGGCGGATCTCGTGCACCTTCTGCACATGGCCCGATTCTTCGCCCTTGTGCCACAGGCGCTTGCGCGAGCGCGACCAGAACACGGCCTCGCCCAGCTCCACGGTGCGCAGCAGCGCTTCGCGGTTCATGAACGCAAACATCAGCACGTCGTTCGAGCCGACTTCCTGCACGATCACCGGCACCAGGCCGTTGTCGTCCCACTTAACCTTGTTGAGCCACTTCTTCGGCATGATCAGATCCGCACCGGAATGCCCTCGCGGGCCATGAATGCCTTGGCTTCGCCCACGGTATGTTGGCCGTAGTGGAAGATGCTGGCGGCCAGCACTGCGTCGGCGCGGCCCTGGGTGATGCCGTCGGCCAGGTCCTGCAGGCCGCCGACGCCGCCCGAGGCGATCACCGGCACCGGCACCGCATCGCTGACCGCCCGCGTCAGCTCCAGGTCGAAGCCGCTCTTGGTGCCGTCGCGGTCCATGCTGGTCAGCAGGATCTCGCCCGCGCCGCGGGTCGCCATCTCTCGCGCCCATTGCACCGCATCCAGCCCGGTTGCCTTGCGCCCGCCATGGGTAAAGACTTCCCAGCGCGGCGCTTCGCCCGGGGCGGAGCTGCGCTTGGCGTCGATCGCCACCACGATGCACTGCGAGCCATAGCGCGCGGTAGCGTCCGACACCAGTTG
Source organism: Cupriavidus sp. WGlv3 (assembly GCF_023952475.1). Lineage (GTDB taxonomy): Bacteria > Pseudomonadota > Gammaproteobacteria > Burkholderiales > Burkholderiaceae > Cupriavidus > Cupriavidus phytorum. The sequence continues at coordinate 93,444 of NZ_JALHRX010000012.1, read as the reverse complement.
CGGATTGGCAATCGCCGACGAATTGACGCTGATCTTGTCGGCGCCGGCATTGAGCAGCCGGCGCACGTCTTCGACGGTGCGCACGCCGCCGCCCACCGTCAGCGGGATGAACACCTGGGAGGCGACGTCCTCGATGATATGCAGCATCAGGTCGCGCCCGTCGCTGGTCGCGGTGATGTCCAGGAATGTGATTTCGTCGGCGCCCTGCTCGTCATAGCGGCGCGCGATTTCCACGGGATCGCCCGCGTCGCGCAGCTCGACAAAGTTGACGCCCTTGACCACCCGCCCGTTGGTCACGTCCAGGCAGGGGATGATACGTTTGGCTAGCATGAGATTCCTTGTCCGCCACCGCTGCCGTGCCGGCAGCGGCCAGGCGGCCGCGCCCCGCGGCGCCGTTGCTTATTGCCCGTTGCGCAGCTTGTCCGCAAGCGCCTGCGCGTCGGCAAAGTTGAGGTCGCCGGAATAGATCGCGCGGCCGCAGATGACCCCTTCCACGCCCTCGCCTTCGACCGCGCACAGGTTGTCGATATCGGCCAGGTTGGACAGCCCGCCGCTGGCGATCACCGGGATCGACATCGATTGCGCCAGCTTGACGGTGGCATCGATATTGATCCCCTGCAGCATGCCGTCGCGGCCGATGTCGGTGTAGATGATGGCCTCGACGCCGTAGTCTTCGTATTTGCGCGCCAGGTCCGCCACCTCGTGGCCGGTCAGCTTGCTCCAGCCGTCGGTGGCCACCTTGCCATCCTTGGCATCGAGCCCGACGATGATATGGCCGCCGAAGGCCGAGCAGGCGTCCTTCAGGAACCCCGGGTTTTTCACCGCCGCGGTGCCGATGATGACGTACGAGAGCCCGTCGTCCAGCCAGCGCTCGATGGTGTTCAGGTCGCGGATGCCGCCGCCCAGCTGCACCGGGATCTCGTCGCCGACTTCGGCGATGATGGCCTTGATGGCGGCCTCGTTGCGGGGCTTGCCCACGAACGCGCCGTTCAGGTCCACCAGGTGCAGGCGGCGGGCGCCCTGCTGCACCCAGTGGCGTGCCATGGCGGCGGGATCTTCGGAAAAGACGGTGGCCTGGTCCATGTCGCCTTGTTTGAGGCGTACACACTGACCGTCCTTCAGGTCGATGGCCGGAATGAGCAACATATGCGTGACGAGCGTGGTTGAGTGAGTGAGATTGAGCGAGACCGGCGCGTGCCGGTCAGGTCGGGTCGATAGTCGATCGGAAACGGGTCAGGTGCCGGGTCGGTTAGCGGTCGAGCAACGGGTAAACAAGCGATTCGCGAATCGGCAAGCTGCGCTTCAGGGATTCCAGTGGACGAAGTTCCGGTACAGCTGCAGGCCCATGGCCGCGCTTTTTTCGGGGTGGAACTGCGTCGCGAAAATATTATCGCGCGCTACCGCGCTGGTAAACACGACTCCGTATTCCGTTTCGCCGGCAATATGGGCCGGATCCTGCGCCTGCACATAGTAGCTGTGGACGAAATAGAACCAGCTGTCGTCCGGGATGCCGCTCCACAGCGGGTGCGGCCTGGCCTGGCGCACCCGGTTCCAGCCCATCTGCGGCACCTTGAAACGCGAGCCGTCGGGCTGGGTCATGCCATCCAGCGCGAAGCGCACCACCTGTCCGGGCATCAGGCCGAGCGCCGCGGTGCGATCCGTGCCGGCCCGGGTTTCAGTGCTGAACTCGAACAGCATCTGCTCGCCCACGCACACGCCCAGCATCGGCTTGCTCGCGGCGGCCTCGACCACCGCTTGCTGCAGCCCGGACGCGCCCAGCGCCGACATGCAGTCGGGCATCGCGCCCTGGCCCGGCAGCACCACGCGGTCCGCCGAGCGGATGCCTTCGGGCGCATCCACGACCCGGACATCGGCTTCCGGCGCCGCGGCACGCAGCGCCTGCGCCACCGAGCGCAGGTTGCCCATGCCGTAATCCACAATTGCTATGGTAGTCATGATTTCAAAACAGGCAACAATGTCTTCAGCCCGTCCACGATGAATTCCACGGCCAGCGCCGACAGGATCAAGCCCATCAGGCGCGTGCCGATATTGATGCCGGTGCGCCCGATCACCCGGGCGATCGGGTCCGCCGCGCGGAACACCAGATACACCACGGAGCCCAGCAGCGCGCCGATGCCCACCAGGATCAGCAACTGGTACCAGTGCTGGGTCTTGCCGGCATAGACGATCACTGTGCTGATCGAGCCCGGCCCGGTCAGCAGCGGCAGCGCCAGCGGCACCACCGCAATGCTGGACTTTACCTCGGCCTCGTCCTCTTCTTCCGGCGTGGCCTTGGTGCGACTGGTTTGCGCATTCAGCATGTTCATGGCCATCATGATCATGATGAGCCCGCCGCCCACCTGCAGCGATGCCACCGAGATATTGAAGAACTCGATGATCTGCTGACCCAGCAACGCCGACACCGCCACCACGATCGCCACCGAGATCGACGCGATCTTGATGGTATGCCGCTTTTCCGCTTCAGTCTGCTGGGTGGTCAGGCTGATGAAGAACGGGATCGCCCCGATCGGGTTGATCAGCGCCAGCAGCGAGATAAACGACTTGAGCGTATCCATTGGTTGCGGGTCGCCAGCATCGCTGGCCGGGTTCGGGGAAGGTCAGCGGGCGCCGCAACCAGCCGGCACGCCTACGGTTTCAGCAAGCTCAGAGCGTACCCTTGGTCGACGGGATCGTATTGGCCGCGCGCGGGTCAAGCTCCACCGCCATGCGCAGCGCCCGGCCAAAGGCCTTGAACACGGTCTCGCACTGGTGATGGGCGTTGATGCCGCGCAGGTTGTCGATATGCAGGGTCACGCCGGCATGGTTGACGAAGCCGCGGAAGAACTCGATGGTCAGGTCCACGTCGAAGCTGCCCACGCGCGCGCGCGTGAACGGAACGTGGAACTCCAGCCCCGGGCGGCCGGAGAAATCGATCACCACGCGCGACAGGCATTCGTCCAGCGGCACGTAGCTGTGGCCGTAGCGGGTGATGCCCTTCTTGTCGCCGATGGCCCTGGCCACTGCCTGGCCGAGCGTAATGCCTACGTCTTCCACCGTATGGTGGTCGTCGATATGCGTGTCGCCGGTGGCTTCGACCTCCAGGTCGAACATGCCATGCCGGGCGATCTGGTCCAGCATGTGGTCGAGGAACGGCACGCCCGACGCCAGCTTCTGGCGGCCGCTGCCGTCGAGATTCAGGGAAACGCGAATCTGCGTTTCCGAAGTATTGCGGGTGACCTCTGCAACACGCATGGTGTTAATCCTGCAGCGAAGCTGCGAATGCCTCAAGGAACTGCGCGTTTTCTTCGGGCGTGCTGACCGTGACGCGCAGACAATTGGCCAGCAACGGGTGCATTTTACTCACGTTCTTGATCAATACCTTCCGCGCCAGCAGGCGCTCGAAGGTCTGTGCGGCATCCGGCACGCGCACCAGCAGGAAGTTGGCGGCGCTGGGGAACACGGTGACCCCCGGCTGCGCGGCCATGCCGTCGGCCACGCGCGTACGTTCGGCCCGCAGTTGCGCGGCCTGTTCGTCCAGCACCGCCACATGCTCGAGCGCGAACAGCGCGGCGGCCTCGGTCAGCACGTTGACGTTGTAGGGCGGGCGCACCTTGTCCAGCTGCGCCAGCCATTCCGGCGCGCCGGCCAGGTAGCCCAGGCGGATGCCGGCCAGGCCGAGCTTCGATACGGTGCGCATCACCAGCAGGTTGCCGAAGTCAGTCAGGCGCGGCATCCAGCTGTGCTGGGCGAACGGCTGGTAGGCTTCGTCGACCACCACCAGGCTGTTGCAGACCTCGCCCTGGGCGGCGCGGATGATGGCCGCCATGTCTTCGGCGTCGAACAGGTTGCCGGTAGGGTTGTTCGGGTAGGCCAGATAGATGATGGCGGGCTGCTGCGCGGCCATCGCCGCCAGCATCGCGGCGCGGTCCAGCGTGAAGTCGGCGCGCAGCGGCACGCCGACGAACTGCAGGCCGGCAAACTGCGCGGACATCGCATACATGACGAAGCCCGGCACCGGCGCCATCACCTTCGCGCCCGGCCTGGCCGCGGCCAGCGCCAGCATGCTGATAAGCTCGTCCGAGCCGTTGCCGAGCAGCACGTCCATGCCGGCCGGCACCTGCATCACGCGCTTGAGCGCGGCGCGCAGCGCTTCGCTGCTCGGCACCGGATAGCGGTTCAGCGCGACTTCGCCCAGGCGCTCGGCCAGTTGCTGGCGCAGCGCGGGCGGCAGGCGGTACGGGTTCTCCATCGCGTCGAGCTTGACCAGACCGTGCGAATCCGGCACGTGGTAGGCGCCCATGGCGCGCACGTCGTCACGGATGATGCGTTCGATCAGGGAGGGCTCTACGGCTGACATGGGAACTCCAGGTTTGACTGCGTTGGTTCAGTAGCTCAACTGCGCTTGAAACGGTATTCCGCGCTGCGGGCGTGGGCCTGCAGGCCTTCGCCATACGCCAGCTCGGCGGCGATCTGGCCCAGCATCTGCGCGCCGCCCTCGCTCACCTCGATCAGGCTGGAGCGCTTCTGGAAGTCATAGACGCCCAGCGGCGACGAGAAGCGCGCGGTGCGCGAGGTCGGCAGCACGTGGTTGGGGCCGGCGCAGTAGTCGCCCAGCGACTCGCTGGTATAGCGGCCGAGGAAGATGGCGCCGGCGTGGCGGATCTTCTCGCTCCACTGGCGCGGGTTCTCGGTCGAGATCTCGAGGTGTTCCGGCGCGATTGCGTTGGCGATCTCGCAGGCCTCTTCCATGTCGCGCACCTTGACCAGCGCACCGCGGCCGGAAATCGAAGCGGCGATCACGTCGCGGCGCGGCATGGTGCCAAGCTGGCGCTGGATGCTGGCGTCGACGCGGGCGATGTAGTCCGAGTCCGGGCACAGCAGGATCGACTGCGCCAGTTCGTCGTGCTCGGCCTGCGAGAACAGGTCCATCGCCACCCAGTCGGGGTCGGTGGTGCCGTCGCAGATCACCAGGATCTCAGACGGGCCGGCGATCATGTCGATGCCGACGGTGCCGAACACCCGGCGCTTGGCCGCGGCCACGTAGGCATTGCCCGGGCCGACGATCTTGTCGACCTGCGGCAGTGTCGCGGTGCCGTAGGCAAGCGCGCCGACCGCCTGGGCGCCGCCGATGGTGAACACGCGGTCGACGCCGGCGATCTGCGCCGCGGCCAGCACCAGTTCATTGCGCACGCCGCCGGGCGTGGGCACGACCATGATGATTTCCTTGACGCCCGCCACGCGCGCCGGAATCGCATTCATCAGCACCGACGACGGGTAGGCGGCCTTGCCGCCCGGCACATAGATGCCGACGCGGTCCAGCGGGGTCACCTTCTGGCCCAGCATGGTGCCGTCGGCCTCGGTGTATTCCCAGCTGTGGCTGCCGCATTCGATCTTCTGCTTCTCGTGGTAGGCGCGCACGCGCGCGGCGGCGGCCTCCAGCGCGGCGCGGCGCTTGGGCTCGAGGTCTTCGAGCGCGGCTTCGAGCTGCTGCTGCGACACCTCGAGCGCGCCCATCGACGCCGCCTCGACGCGGTCGAAGCGCCGGGTGTATTCCAGCACCGCGGCATCGCCGCGCGACTTCACGTCGGCCAGGATCTGCGCGGCGGCGCGATCGATGGCCTCGTCCTCGCCGGCCTCGAAGGCCAGCACCTGACGCAGTGCCTCGGCAAAGCCCGGCTCGCTGGAATCGAGCCGGCGGATCGGCAGGCTTTCCATTTCGGTTGGGTTCATGACTTCTGTTCCTGTCAGGCGGCGACCCGGCCTCAGGCCAGCGCCGCAGAAGCGCGTTCGAAGGCGTCGAGGATCGGTGCCAGCCGCTCGCGCTTGAGTTTGAGCGCGGCCTGGTTCACCACCAGCCGCGACGAGATCTGCACGATCTCTTCCACTTCCACAAGATTGTTGGCGCGCAGCGTGCTGCCGGTGCTGACCAGGTCGACGATGGCGTCGGACAGGCCCACCAGCGGGCCAAGCTCCATCGAACCGTACAGCTTGATCAGGTCGACGTGAACGCCCTTTTTCGCAAAATGCTCGCGCGCGGTCTGCACGTACTTGGTGGCCACGGCCAGGCGCGCGCCCTGGCGCACGGCCTTGGCGTAGTCAAATCCGGCCGGCACCGCCACCGACATGCGGCAGCGCGCGATGTTCAGGTCGATCGGCGCATACAGGCCGGCCATGCCGCTTTCCATCAGCACGTCCTTGCCGGCCACGCCGAAATCGGCCGCGCCGTACTGCACGTAGGTCGGCACGTCGGAGGCGCGCACGATCACCACGCGCACCGCCGGATCGGAAGTCGGCAGGATCAGCTTGCGCGAGGTCTCGGGATCCTCGGTGACGCGGATGCCGGCCGCTTCCAGCAGCGGCAGCGTCTCGGTGAAGATGCGGCCCTTGGACAAAGCCAGCGTCAGCTGGTTGGGCGATGCGTTGAAAGCGGGGCTCATCGGGCTTCAGTCCTTGGTGCTCAGGCAGTGCGGCGGATCTTCGCGCCCACTGCCGACAGCTTGTCTTCCATGCGGTCGTAGCCGCGGTCCAGGTGGTAAATGCGGTCGATCACGGTTTCGCCCTCGGCCACCAGGGCGGCGATCACCAGGCTGGCCGAGGCGCGCAGGTCGGTCGCCATCACGTTGGCGCCCGACAGCCGCGGCACGCCGTTGACCACCGCGGTGTTGCCTTCGACGGTGATGTCGGCGCCCAGGCGGTTCAGTTCCTGCACGTGCATGAAACGGTTTTCGAAGATGGTCTCGGTCACGCGCGCGGTGCCTTCGGCGACCGCGTTCAGGGCCATGAACTGGGCCTGCATGTCGGTCGGGAAGGCGGGGTATTCGGAGGTGCGGAAGCTCACCGCGCGGGCCCGGTGCGGCATCGCCAGGCGGATCCAGTCGGCGCCGGTCTCGATGCTGGCGCCGGCTTCGCGCAGCTTGTCGAGCACGGTGTCGAGGATCTCGGGCTGCACGCCGCGCAGCACCAGGTCGCCCAGCGTCGCGGCCGCGGCGCACAGGAAGGTCCCGGCCTCGATGCGGTCGGCGATGACGCTGTGGCTGGCGCCGTGCAGGCGCTCGACACCGTGCACCACCAGCCGGTCGGTGCCGATGCCGTCGATCTTCGCCCCCATCTTGACCAGCAGCTGGGCCAGGTCGGTCACCTCGGGCTCGCGCGCGGCGTTTTCCAGCACGGTTTCGCCCTCGGCCAGCGTCGCCGCCATCAGCAGGTTCTCGGTGCCGGTCACGGTGATCATGTCGGTGACCACGCGCGCGCCCTTCAGGCGCTTGGCGCGGGCATGGATAAAGCCATGCTCGATGGTGATCTCGGCGCCCATCGCCTGCAGGCCCTTGATGTGCTGGTCGACCGGGCGCGCGCCGATGCCGCAACCGCCCGGCAGCGACACACGGGCCTCGCCAAAGCGTGCCACCAGCGGACCCAGCACCAGGATCGAGGCGCGCATGGTCTTGACCAGCTCGTACGGGGCCTCGAGCACATTGACGTCGGCGCCGTTCAGGGTCACGCGCGCGCCGTCGAACTCGGCCTGCATCCCCATCAGGCGCAGCAGCTTGAGCGTGGTGCGCACGTCCTGCAGGTTGGGCACGTTGTCCAGCGCGACGGTGTCGGCCGTCAGCAGGCCCGCGCACAGGATCGGCAGGGCGGCGTTCTTGGCGCCCGAGACGCGGATTTCACCCTTGAGCGGGCCGTTGCCGTGAATCTGGAATTTGTCCATGTTCTATGGTTCGTTCCGGGCGCGCGCCCGGCATCATTGTTCTGGAGCCGCGCAGGCGCGCGGCGCATGGTGCGTTCTTGGTGCTCTACTTGCCTGCGTCCGCCTGCCACTCCGCGGGCGTCAGGGTCTTCATCGACAGCGCATGGATCTCGGCGCGCATGCGGTCGCCCAGCGCCGCGTAGACACGCTGGTGGCGCTGGATCAGCCGCTTGCCTTCGAATTCGTTGCTGACGATGGTGGCAAAGAAATGCTGGCCATCGCCCTCGACTTGCAGGTGTTCGCAGGGCAGTCCTTGGGCAATGTAGTCCCTGACTTGTTCCGGTGTAGGCAGCATGGGGTTCTCTTCAGCGTGATTCAGCTTGATTCAACAGGTGCCGGCCGCCGCTCAGTGGCGCAGCTTGTATCCGGACTTCAACAGGCGCAGCGCCAGCGCGGCCAGCACCACGAACGCCGATCCGACCACCGCCAGACTGAACAGCGGCGACACGTCCGAGACGCCGAAGAAGCCATAGCGGAAGCCGTCGATCATGTAGAAGAACGGATTGGCATGGGACACCGCCTGCCAGAAGGCCGGCAGCGAATGGATCGAATAGAACACGCCGGACAGGAAGGTCGCCGGCATGATCAGGAAGTTCTGGAACGCGGCGAGCTGGTCGAACTTCTCGGCCCAGATGCCGGCGATCAGGCCGAGCGTGCCCAGGATGCCCGCGCCCAGCAGCGCAAATACCAGGATCCAGCCGACGTTGGCGAAATGCAGGTTGGCGAACCAAGCCGTCACCAGCAGCACGCCCAGGCCGACGGTCAGGCCGCGGATCACCGAGGCCACCACGTAGGCGCCGAACATCTCCCAGTGGGACAACGGCGGCAGCAGCACGAACACCAGGTTGCCGGTGATCTTGGACTGGATCAGCGACGAGGAACTGTTGGCGAACGCGTTCTGCAGCACGCTCATCATCACCAGGCCGGGCACCAGGAAGGCGGTGTAGCTGATCTGGTCATAGACCTTGACCCGGTCTTCCAGCACATGGCCGAAGATCAGCAGGTACAGCACCGCGGTCAGCACCGGCGCGGCCACGGTCTGGAAGCTTACCTTCCAGAAGCGCAGCACTTCCTTGTACAGCAGCGTGCGGAAGCCCACCAGGCCGCCGACGGCCATCGGGCCGAGGCGGGTGTCGTCGAGGATTTCGATGTCGCCAGGCTGCTTCATGCCGCGGCCTCCATCGCCGGGTCGGGCAGCGCACCGGGCATATGCCCCTCGCGGCGCATGATCTGCACGAATACGTCCTCGAGGTCGGCCTTGTTGATTTCCATGTCTTCGATGTCACAGCCCGCTTCGCGGCAGGCGGCCAGGATCGGCTCGACCGCCTGGTAGCCCGACAGCCGCAGCCGCACCGCGCGCTCGCCGGGGTTGGCCGGCATGCGCAGCGGCTCCAGCGTGGCCGGCAGGCTGCCGCGCGCGAAGGTCAGCACCAGCTGCAGCCCGGCAAACTGCGTCAGCAGGTTGCTGGTGCGGTCCAGCGCCACCACTTCGCCGAACTTGAGCATGGCGATGCGGTCGCACAGGGCCTCGGCCTCTTCGAGGTAATGCGTGGTCAGGATGATGGTGTGCCCTTCGCGGTTCAGGCGCGAGATGAACTTCCACAGCGTTTGCCGCAGCTCAACATCGACGCCGGCGGTGGGCTCGTCGAGCACGATCACCGGCGGGCGGTGCACCAGCGCCTGTGCCACCAGCACGCGCCGCTTCATGCCGCCGGACAGCTGGCGCATATTGGCATCGGCTTTCCCGGTCAGGTCCAGGTTGGCCATGATTTCGTCGATCCAGTCGTCGTTGCGGGTCAGGCCGAAATAGCCGGACTGCAGCCGCAGCGTCTCGCGCACCGTGAAGAACGGATCGAACACCAGCTCCTGCGGCACCACGCCCAGCATACGCCGCGCCATCCGGTAATCGGCGACGACATCGTGCCCCAGCACACTGACGCGGCCGGAATCGGCCCGGTTCAGGCCGGCGAGGATAGAGATCAGCGTGGTCTTGCCGGCGCCGTTGGGCCCGAGCAGGCCGAAGAATTCGCCGCGTTCGACGGTGAAGCTGACGCCCTTGAGCGCCTGCAGGTTGCGGTAGCGCTTGCGAACGTCGTGGATTTCAATGGCTTTCATGGCCGATTGTTTGTGGCGGGTCCGGCTCTTTCGGCGCCGGCCGCCAGGAAATGGGGAGCAAAGCGTGCCCGGATATCCTGCTCCGGCATGGTTTGGGCCGGCGACAGGCGGGGGGATGGGCGAACAACCCGGAATTATAGGGGATGCGGGGTCGGTCCCGCTTGATCCCCGCCGGATCCGCCCCGGGGGCTCGGCGGCCGCGCCAGCGGTCGCCGCGGCATCGCGTGCGGCCGCCTGGCTGGCGACCGGCGATGCCGGATCAATGTCGGTGATGGTGTGCCGGTGGGATGGCGGCGGGCGCCAGGCCAAGCAGGCCGTCGACGCCGTACAGGCTGGCCAGTTGCGCCAGCTGCGCCGGCACGCCGCGTAGCACCAGCGCCTGGCCGCGCGCCACGGCGGCCCGGTGCCATGCCAGCAGCACGGCGACGGCTGAGGAGTCCACCTGCGCCAGGCCCGTGCAGTCCACTTCGACGTCTCCCTGCGCCACGCGTGCCAGCCCGTCGCGCAGCACCGCGGCGGCATTCTGGTTGGTCAGCGAGTTACCCGGCGAAAGCATGGCGTCAGTGGCCTGGATGCGGAAAGAAGAAAAGGGATTTGAAACGAAGACTCCCGCGCGGGGCGGGAGCCTGTGTCGCGAACGGCCATTGTAGTGCAACTTCGGCGCGCCGTGCTGCATCGCAGCGGCGCACCGCGAGCATGCTCCGTCAGCTCTTGGCGTTGGCGAGCTGGCGGTTGCGGTCCTGCAGCGTCTTGATCACGCCCTCGACGCCCTGCTGGCCGACGATGGTGTTGAAGCTGCCCTTGTAGGCCTCGGTCAGCCATGCGCCCAGCACGTTGATGTCATAGACCTTCCAGCCCTGCGCGGTCTTTTCCAGGCGGTAGTCCATCTGGATCGGCTCGCCCTTGTTGATGACCTGGGTGCGGATGGTGGCATCGGTATCGTCAGCGGTGCCGCGGTACGGGCGGTATTGCACGGTCTGGTCGCGGATCTGCGCGATGGCGCCGGCGTAGGTGCGGATCAGCAGGGTCTTGAATTCCTCGGTGATCTGCTTCTGCTGCTCCGGCGTGGCCTTGGACCAGTTGCGGCCCATGGCGATCTGCGTGGTCTTCTGGAAGTTGGCGTTCGGGATGATCTTCTGTTCGACCAGCGCGGTGATCTTGCCGATATTGCCGGCCTGCATGTCCTTGTCGGACTTCACGGTCGACATCACGTCATTGACCACGGCCTTGACCAGCCCGTCCGGGGTGGCCGTGTCCTGAGCCGATACCTGGGCCTGCGCGGTCCCCGCGAAGGCAACCGCCGTCAGGAGGGGGAGCAACAGTCGCTTGAGCATGTGAGATTTCCTTCTTTATCAAAGAGGTCGGGACCCGCAAGCCGGCGCTACATAGATGCCAGGAGACTGCGGATCCTTGCTGATTGGAACATAGCGGCGCCGCGCGCGTTGCCATCAAAAGCGCACCCGACGCCACCTACAAACAATTTGTTTCAGCGGTCACAGCGCATTCACAGCGGTCAGTGACGTCTTCTCCGCCTCAGCGGAAGCGAATACCCGGCAGGCCGCCCGGCAGCACCGGCGGCAGCGGCATGCTCTGACCCTCGGGCTGGGTCTCGCCGGCGGCACCCGGCTTGGGCGCCTCGGCGGCGGGTGCCGAAGCGCCCTCCGCTGCCGGAGCCGGTGCCGGCGCGGCACCCGCGTCAGTCGCGGCTGGCGGCGGCGCTGCCCCTTCGGCCTCGGCCTCGGCCTCGGCTTCGTCGTCGGCACCCGGCGGATTGCCGTCGTAGATCAGGTACTGGCGCCGCTGCAGGTAGGAATCACGCAGGAACGAGTACTTGTCCAGTGCCGCCTGCTCCAGCAGATTGCTGGCGCCCAGCAGCTGGGCGCGGCCGGCGACGATGCGCACCCCGACCAGCGAATTGCGCAGCGAAACCGGGTAGAAGTATGCCGACGGATCCGCCTGGCGGTCGACCAGCATGCCGGCGGTGTCGCGGAAGGTGCTCGGACCGAACAGGGGCAGCACCAGGTACGGGCCGGCCGGCACGCCCCACACGCCCAGCGTCTGGCCGAAGTCTTCCTTGTACTTGGGCAGGCCGGCCGGGGTCGCGATGTCGATCAGGCCGCCGATGCCCAGCACGGTGTTCATGGCCACGCGCATGGTGTCTTCGGCGGCGCGCGTCGGCTTGCCCTGCAGCAGGTTGTTCACCGCCGAATAGACGTCGCTGACATTGGAAAAGAAATTCTCCACCGCGCGCTGCACCGGCGTCGGCGTGTAGTCGGCATAGAGTTCCGCCACCGGGCGCAGGATGCCCTTGTCGAAGTCCTCATTGATCTTCGAGACTTCGCGGTTGAACGGCTCGAGCGGGTCTTTCGGATTCGCGGTGGGGCCGGTGGCGCAACCGGCAAGCGCCGCGGCGGCAGCAGCCATGGCCAAGAGGTTGCGGATGGGACGGGCGGCGTTCACTTGAGATCTCCGGCCGGGGCCGGCGCGCTGGCGCCGGTGGACGAGCCGCCGCCGGCATCGGCGGCCTTGTTGTACAGGAACTGCCCGATCAGGTTTTCGAGCACCACCGCGGACTGCGTCATGGTGATGCGCGCGCCGTTGGCCAGCATGGCGGTGTCGCCGCCGGCTTCCAGGCCGATGTACTGCTCGCCCAGCAGGCCCGAGGTCAGGATCTTGGCCGAGGTGTCCTTGGGAAACTGGTAGCGGGTCTCCAGGCTCATCTCGACGGTGGCCTGGTAGGTCTTGTCGTCGAAGCGGATCGCCGCGACCCGGCCGACCACCACGCCCGCGCTCTTGACCGGCGCGCGCGGCTTGAGCCCGCCGATATTGTCGAAGCGGGCCTGCACGCTATAGGTGTCCTGGAAGCTGAAGGCGCTCATGTTGCCCGCCTTGAGGGCCAGGAAGAGCAAGGCGACGAAGCCAGCCGCCACAAACAGCCCCACCCAGAAATCGAGTGTGTTCTTTTTCATTGGAATCTCTTTCTTCAACCCCGTAGTGTCTGTCGCTGCCGTCTTGTTATCGTAGCGCCCGCATTGTTGCGGCGGGCATCCGCCTCAGTTGCTGAACATCAGCGCCGTCAGCAGGAAATCCAGTCCCAGCACCGCCAGCGACGCGATCACCACGGTGCGGGTGGTCGCGCGCGAGACGCCTTCCGGCGTCGGCTTGGCCTCGAACCCCTGGTACAGCGCAATGAACGTCACCGCGATGCCAAAGATAAAGCTCTTGATCACGCCATTGAGCACGTCGGCGCGCACATCGACGCCGCCCTGCATCTGCGACCAGAAGGCACCGGCGTCGACGCCGATCAGTTGCACCCCGACCACGTAGCCGCCCAGGATGCCCACCGCGCTGAAGATCGCGGCCAGAACCGGCATGGCGATCACGCCCGCCCAGAAGCGCGGCGCGACCACGCGCTGCAGCGGGTTCACCGCCATCATTTCCATCGCGGTGAGCTGCTCGCCAGCCTTCATCAGCCCGATCTCGGCGGTCAGCGACGTGCCGGCGCGGCCGGCGAACAGCAGCGCGGTCACCACCGGGCCCAGTTCCCGCACCAGCGACAACGCCACCAGCAGCCCCAGCGCCTGTTCGGAGCCGTAGCGGTTGAGCGTGTAGTAGCCCTGCAGCCCGAGCACGAAGCCGACGAACAGGCCCGACACCGCGATGATCACCAGCGACAAGTTGCCGACAAAGAAGACCTGGTCGGTCACCAGCCGGAAGCGGCGCAGCAGCGCCGGCGACAGTGCCAGCACGGCCAGGAACATGCGCGTGGCGTGGCCCAGCCCGGCAATGCTGCGGCGCACGGCCGCGCCGATGGCGCTGAAGAAGCCCGTCAGGAAGCCGGTCATCGCGCCCCTCCGGCGAAATCCTCGGCCAGCGACGGTCCGGCATAGTGGAATGGCACCGGGCCGTCGGCCTCGGCGTGGACGAACTGGTGCACGAACGGATCGGTGGAGGCGCGCAGGGCCTCGGGCGTGCCTTCGGCGGCGATGCGCCCGTCGGCAATGAAATAGACGTAGTCGGCGATCTGGAAGGTCTCGTGCACGTCGTGCGAGACGATGATGGTGGTGGCGCCGAGCGCGTCGTTGAGGCTGCGGATCAGCCGCGCGGTCAGCCCCAGCGAGATCGGATCCAGGCCGGCGAAGGGCTCGTCATACATCAGCAGCGCCGGATCCAGCGCGATCGCGCGCGCCAGCGCCACGCGCCGCGCCATGCCGCCGGAGATCTGCGACGGCATCAGGTCGCGCGCGCCGCGCAGGCCGACCGCGTTGAGCTTCATCAGCACCAGGTCGCGGATCATCGACTCGGGCAGATCGGTGTGCTCGCGCAGCGGAAAGGCGACATTGTCGAACACCGACAGGTCGGTAAACAGTGCGCCGAACTGGAACAGCATGCCCATCTGGCGGCGCACGGCGTACAGGCCGGCGGTGTCGAGCTGGTGGATGTCCGTGCCGGCAAAGCGCACCGCCCCTGCCTGCGGCCGCACCTGGCCGCCGATCAGCCGCAGCACCGTGGTCTTGCCGCAGCCCGAACCGCCCATCACCGCGATCACCTTGCCGCGCGGGAATTGCATGGTCAGGCCGGACAGGATCGGCTTGCCGTGGTCCGCGTAGGCGAAATCCACTGCAGTCAGTTCGACAAGGTTTTGAGCAGAATCGGTCACGTTGGCACCGGTCGGGACAGGGGCGCATTATAAGGTGTACTACCTAGCCCTGCTGGTACCCGTGTGTCGCGCGCCACATGAAGCGCGCCTGTGGTGCCTCAGAATCCTCCTGACTGCGAGGCAATCTGGCCGGTTTCCGCTGGAAACCGGCCCGTGTCCCGCCACGCCGCAGTGCCGCTCAGGGCTCCTGCGCGATCGGCACGTCTTTCAGGATGACCTGCCATTGGATCGATTCCGAGCGGATCGCGGTGGCGAACGCCTCCGGCGAGTCGCGCAGCGGCGTCAGGCCGGCGGCCTGCAGGCGCGAGCGCACCTCGCGCTCGGCCATCACCCCGTCCAGCTCGCCCGCCAGCCGCGCGACGATGGCGCGCGGCGTCTTGGCCGGCGCCATCACGCCAAACCAGGCCGCCGCGGCGTAGCCGTCCTGCCCCGATTCCTGCAGCGTCGGCACCAGCGGTGCCAGCGGGGAACGCGCCACGCCGGTCACGCCGACCAGCCGCAGCCCGCCGTTCTTGACCTGGCTCTGGACTGCCGCGAACGAACAGAAGCAGGCGCTGATACGGCCGGCCAGCATCTCCTGCACCACCGCGGCCTCGCCCTTTCCCGTGACCAGCGGCACACCGCCGCGCAGGCCGCGCACCGCGTACTCGGCGTACAGGTGCGAAGGGCTGCCGGGCTGACCGTAGCCGTAGCTGTAGGAACCGGGACTCGACCTGACCGCGGTCATCCATTGCTCCGGCGTGCGCATCGGCAGCCGGGCGTCGATCACCAGGAACAGTGGCGTGGTGGCGACGCGCGCCACCGGCGTGAAATCGCGCACGACGTCGTAGGGCACCGGCTCCAGCCCCGGCTGGATCAGCATGTTGGCCTGGTGGAACAGCAGCGTATGGCCGTCGGAGCTGGCCTTGGCGACGACATCGCCGGCGATGGTGCCGGCGCTGCCCGGACGGTTATCGACCTCGACCGGCACGCCGAGCCGGGCCGACAGGTGCTCGGCCAGCATCCGCGCCACCGCGTCGGCGACGCCGCCGGCCGGGAACGGCACGATCAGGCGCATCGGACGATCCGGGAACGAGATACTGCGCGCAAGCGGCTGGGTGCCGGCATGCGCGGGCCTGGCTGGCACGGCGAACGCCAGCGTGGCGCATCCCAGGGCGACCAGGCACAGCACGGGCGGGAGCCAGCGCCGGGCAGCGGCCGCGGGCAGGCGCGGCGCGATTTTCGCTTTACCTCGCCAAAGCCGCGACAAGTTGCGCACTTCGGACATCGTTTTCCTCCGGCCCGTCTCCTGAGAAGACGGCAAACTGGTTCTGGGGAAAAAGGATTGGCGAGGCAGTTTCCGTTATTTGTTTTTGAAAATTGTAAGGACAATGTCCAGGCCGCCACAGGCACGTAAACCATAGCCGGGAGAACCCTGAAAGCCTTGCTGCGCCTTGCCAAATACGCCCCGGAGGGGCGCGGCGGGAGGCGTGGCTATAATCCGCCGATGACCAATTTCACCGTGCGGCCCATGGTCTTGTCCGACCTGCCGGCCGTGCTGGCGGTGCAGGCCAGCTGCTATACCGAAGTGCTGCTCGAAGGCGAGTCGGCGCTGGCCAGCCGGCTGGCGCTGTCGCCGGCCACCTGCTGGGTCGCGCACGGGCCCGCGCAGCGCGGTACCCTCGCCGCCTACCTGTTCACCCACGCCTGGCCCGAAGACAGCCTGCCGCCGCTGGACGGCGTGCTCGACGATGGCTGGCGCCCGCATACCGCGCCGGACACCCTGACCTGGTTCGTGCATGACATGGCCGTGGCCCCCGGCGGCCGCGGCGCCGGCCTGGCGCCGCGCCTGTACGCGGCGGCGCAGGCGGCCGCGCACGCCGCCGGGCTGCGGCGCTCGCGGCTGATCGCGGTGCAGTCCGCGGCGCCGTGGTGGCGCAGGCTTGGGTACGCCCCGGTGCCGGCGCAGACGGCGGCGCGGCATGCCGGCAAGCTGGCCGCATACGGCGCCAGCGCGGTGCTGATGGAGCGGACGCTGGCCGGCTGAACGCCGCAATCGCGCACACAAAAAAAGCCCGCCGGCTTGCGCAGGCGGGCTTTTTGTTGCGGCGCTGACGCCGGTCAGCGCGGCAGGTCGCTATGCCCCATCAGGAACGCATCGACCGAACGCGCGGCCTGGCGGCCTTCGCGGATCGCCCACACCACCAGCGACTGGCCGCGGCGCACGTCGCCGGCGGCGAACACCTTGGGCACGTTGGTGTGGTAGGCGCGCTCGCCTTCGGTCGGGGCCTTGGCGTTCTTGCGCGCGTCGGTGTCGACGCCGAAGGCTTCCAGCATCGAGCCCACCGGGTTGGTAAAGCCCATCGCCAGCAGCACCAGGTCGGCCGGCAGGATGAACTCGCTGCCTTCGACTTCCTGCATGCGGCCGTCCTTCCATTCGACCCGGCACGCCTTCAGCGCGGTGACCTTGCCGTTCTCGCCGATGAATTCCTTGGTGGCGACCGACCAGTCGCGCTCGCAGCCTTCGTCGTGCGACGACGAGGTGCGCAGCTTGATCGGCCAGTACGGCCACACCAGCGGCTTGTTCTCTTCTTCCGGCGGCTGCGGCAGCAGTTCGAACTGGGTCACCGAGGTGGCGCCGTGGCGGTTGGACGTGCCGACGCAGTCGGAGCCGGTATCGCCGCCGCCGATCACGATCACGTTCTTGCCCTCGGCGCGGATCTCGTTGACGCCGTCGCCAGCAACTTCCTTGTTCTGCGGGATCAGGAATTCCAGCGCGAAGTGGATGCCGGCCAGGTCGCGGCCCGGCACCGGCAGGTCGCGCGGCACTTCCGAGCCGCCCGCCAGCACCACGGCGTCGAACTGTTCCATCAGGGCCTGGGCCGAGATGGTTTCGCGCGCATAGTTCTTGATGCCGGCCGGCAGGTCGCCGTCGGTCACCATCACGCCGGCGCGGAAGGTCACGCCTTCGGCCTGCATCTGTTCGATGCGGCGATCGATCAGCGACTTCTCCATCTTGAAGTCGGGGATGCCGTAGCGCAGCAGGCCGCCGATGCGGTCGTTCTTCTCGAACACGGTCACGTCATGGCCGGCGCGTGCCAGCTGCTGCGCGGCGGCCATGCCGGCGGGGCCCGAGCCGACCACGGCGACGGTCTTGCCGGTCTTGTGGCGCGGCAGCTGCGGCTTGACCCAGCCCTCTTCCCAGGCCTTGTCGATGATGGCGTGCTCGAGCGACTTGATGCCCACCGGCAGCTCGTTGATGCCCAGCGTGCAGGCAGCCTCGCACGGTGCCGGGCAGATGCGGCCGGTAAATTCAGGGAAGTTGTTGGTCTGGTGCAGCACCTCGATCGCCGACTTCCAGTCCTGGCGGTACACCAGGTCGTTGAAGTCAGGGATGATGTTGTTGACCGGGCAGCCGTTGTTGCAGAACGGGATGCCGCAGTCCATGCAGCGCGCACCCTGGAGCTTCGCTTCGCTGTCGGACAGCGCGAACACGAATTCCTTGTAGTGCTTCACGCGCTTGACTACCGGTTCGTAGCCCTCATTCTGGCGCGGAAATTCGAGAAAGCCAGTCGCCTTACCCATGTTGCGTCCTTGGTCATGCTGCGCGGGACCGGCGGCGTCGCCGGCCCTGCGGTGGGGTCAGTATCTTGTCGGGACCGCGGCGGCTTGCCGCGGCCCTTCGCTACGTTGGTTTGCTGCGCTCGTCTCGCTCAGGCCGCGATGGCTTCGCGGTCGCTGTCACGGGCGGCCTGTTCCTTGGCGTACATCTCGCCCAGCGCGCGCTTGTACTCGGTCGGGAAGACCTTGACGAACTTGCGGCGTGCCGTGGTCCAGTCAGCCAGCAGCGCCTTGGCGCGCTCGGAACCGGTGTAGCGGAAGTGCTGCTCGATCAGGCTGCGCAGGATGGTTTCATCGAGCACGCGCTTGCCGTCGACCTTGTGCCACGAAGCCTGGGGCTGGCCCTTCTCCTGGTCGGCCGAGGCCAGCACCGCTTCCAGCGCCACCATCGAGGTGTTGCAGCGCTTGTCGAACAGGCCGTCCTCGTCGTAGACGTAGGCCACGCCGCCCGACATGCCGGCCGCGAAGTTGCGGCCGGTGCCGCCCAGCACCACCACCGTGCCGCCGGTCATGTACTCGCAACCATGGTCGCCGGTGCCTTCCACCACTGCCACGGCGCCCGAGTTGCGCACCGCGAAGCGCTCGCCGGCGACGCCGTTGAAGAACGCTTCACCGGCGATGGCACCGTACAGCACGGTATTGCCGACGATGATGTTGCGGGTCGGATCGCCGCGGAACTCGTGCGGGGCGCGCACGATCACGCGTCCGCCCGACAGGCCCTTGCCAACGTAGTCGTTGCCGTCGCCCACCAGGTCCAGCGTGATGCCGTGCGCCAGGAACGCGCCGAACGACTGGCCGGCGGTGCCTTGCAGCTGGATGTGGATGGTGTCGTCAGGCAGGCCCTCATGGCCGTACTGCTTGGCGACCACGCCGGACAGCATCGCGCCCACCGTACGGTTGACGTTCTTGACCGGCTGGATGAACGACACGCGTTCGCCCTTCTCGATCGCCGGACGAGCCTTGGCGATCAGCACGTGGTCCAGCGCCTTGCCGGCCTCGGCCGACAGGCCGTGGTCCTGCACGTCGGTGTGGTACAGCGGCACGTCCGCGCCCAGCTGCACCTGGTGGAAGATGCGGCTGAAGTCCAGGCCGCGCGCCTTCCAGTGCTCGATGCCAGCCTTGGTGTCGAGCAGGTCGGCGCGGCCGATCAGCTCGTCGAAGGTGCGGATGCCCAGCTGGGCCATGATCTCGCGGGCCTCTTCCGCAACGAAGAAGAAGAAGTTGACCACGTGTTCCGGCTTGCCCTGGAACTTCTTGCGCAGCTGCGGATCCTGCGTGGCCACGCCCACCGGGCAGGTGTTCAGGTGGCACTTGCGCATCATGATGCAGCCCTCGGCAACCAGCGGTGCCGTGGCGAAGCCGAATTCGTCGGCGCCCAGCAGCGCGCCGATGACGACGTCGCGGCCGGTCTTCATCTGGCCGTCGGCCTGCACGCGGATGCGGTTGCGCAGGCCGTTGAGCAGCAGCGTCTGCTGCGTTTCGGCCAGGCCCAGCTCCCACGGCGTGCCGGCGTGCTTGATCGACGACCACGGCGAGGCGCCGGTGCCGCCGTCATGGCCGGCGATCACGACGTGGTCGGCCTTGGCCTTCGACACACCAGCGGCCACGGTACCGACGCCCACTTCGGACACCAGCTTGACCGAGATATCCGACGACGGGTTGACGTTCTTCAGATCGTGGATCAGCTGTGCCAGATCCTCGATCGAGTAGATGTCGTGGTGCGGAGGCGGCGAGATCAGGCCCACGCCCGGCACCGAGTAACGCAGCTTGCCGATGTAGTCCGAGACCTTGTGGCCCGGCAGCTGGCCGCCTTCGCCCGGCTTGGCGCCCTGCGCCATCTTGATCTGGATCTGGTCGGCCGAGGCCAGGTATTCGGCGGTCACGCCGAAACGGCCCGACGCCACCTGCTTGATCTTCGAGCGCAGCGAGTCGCCGGCCTGCAGCTCCAGGTCCTTCTCGATCACGCCGTCGCCGAGCACGCCCTTGAGCGTATCGCCCTGCTTGATGGGGATGCCGCGCAGTTCGTTGCGGTAGCGTTTCTCGTCCTCGCCGCCTTCGCCGGTGTTGGACTTGCCGCCGATGCGGTTCATCGCCAGCGCCAGCGTGGTGTGGGCCTCGCTCGAGATCGAGCCGAGCGACATCGCGCCGGTGGCGAAGCGCTTGACGATTTCCTTGGCGGGCTCGACTTCTTCCAGCGGAATCGCCTTGGCCGGATCGACCTTGAACTCGAACAGGCCGCGCAGCGTCATGTGGCGCTTGCTCTGGTCGTTGATGATGTTGGCGTATTCCTTGTACGTCTGGTAGGCGCCCTTGCCGTCGTCGGCGCGCACCGAGTGCTGCAGCTTGGCGATCGAGTCCGGGGTCCACATGTGCTCTTCGCCGCGGATGCGGAAGGCGTACTCGCCGCCGGCGTCCAGCATGTTCTCGAGCACCGGGTTGTTGCCGAAGGCGTCCTTGTGCAGGCGCAGCGCTTCCTCGGCGACCTCGAAGATGCCGATGCCTTCGACGTTCGACGGCGTGCCGTGGAAGTACTTCTGCACCAGCTCGCGCGACAGGCCGATGGCTTCGAAGATCTGCGCGCCGGTGTACGACATGTAGGTCGAGATGCCCATCTTGGACATCACCTTGAACAGGCCCTTGCCGACCGCCTTGACGAAGTTCTTGACCGCCTTTTCCGGCGACAGGTCGCCCGACAGGCCGCTGGCCATGTCGGCCAGGGTTTCCATCGCCAGGTACGGGTGCACGGCTTCGGCGCCGTAGCCGGCCAGCAGCGCGAAGTGGTGCACTTCACGCGCGGTGCCGGTCTCGACCACCAGGCCGGTGGAGGTGCGCAGGCCCTTCTCCACCAGGTGGTGGTGGATCGCGGAGGTGGCCAGCAGCGCGGGGATGGCGACATGGTCGGCATCCACCGGGCGGTCGGTCACGATCAGGATGTTGTAGCCCGAACGCACCGCATCCACGGCTTCGGCGCACAGCGAGGCCAGGCGCGCTTCGATGCCTTCCTTGCCCCACGCGGTCGGGTAGCAGATGTTCAGTTCATACGAACGGAACTTGCCGCCGGTGTAGTGCTCGATGTTGCGGATCTTGGCGATGTCCTTGAAGTCCAGCACCGGCTGGGACACTTCGAGGCGCATCGGCGGGTTGATGTTGTTCAGCTCGAGCAGGTTCGGCTTCGGGCCGATGAACGACACCAGCGACATCACCATGTTCTCGCGGATCGGGTCGATCGGCGGGTTGGTGACCTGGGCGAACAGCTGCTTGAAGTAGTGGTACAGCGTCTTGTTCTTGGACGACAGGATCGCCAGCGGCGAGTCGTTGCCCATCGAGCCGGTGGCTTCCTCGCCGGCCAGCGCCATCGGCGCCATCAGGAACTTGACGTCTTCCTGGGTGTAGCCGAAGGCCTGCTGGCGGTCCAGCAGCTTGGCCACCGGCTTCTTCTCGGCGGCGACGTCTTCCGGCTTGGCGTCGATCTCGTCCAGCTTGATGCGGACAGCGTCGATCCAGCTCTTGTACGGCTTGGCGTTGGCCAGGTTGTCCTTCAGTTCCTTGTCGTCGATGATGCGGCCCTGCTCCATGTCGATCAGGAACATCTTGCCCGGCTGCAGGCGCCACTTCTCAACGATGCGCGACTCGGGGAACGGCAGCACGCCGGCTTCCGAGGCCAGCACCACGACGTCGTCCTCGGTCACGTAGAAACGTGCCGGGCGCAGGCCGTTGCGGTCCAGCGTGGCGCCGATCTGGCGGCCGTCGGTGAAGCAGATCGCGGCGGGGCCGTCCCACGGCTCCATCATGGCGGCGTGGTATTCGTAGAAGGCGCGACGGTTGTCGTCCATCAGCGTGTGCTGTTCCCAGGCTTCCGGGATCATCATCATCATCGCGTGGACGAGCGGGTAGCCGGCCATCGTCAGCAGTTCGAGGCAGTTGTCGAACGATGCCGTATCGGACTGGCCCGGGTAGATCAGCGGCCACAGCTTGGGCAGGTCATCGCCCAGCACCGGCGACGAGATCGCGCCGGTACGCGCGTTGATCCAGTTGACGTTGCCCTTGACCGTGTTGATTTCGCCGTTGTGGGCGACCATGCGGTACGGGTGGGCCAGTTCCCAGGCCGGGAAGGTGTTGGTCGAGAAGCGCTGGTGCACCAGCGCGAGGGCCGACACGGCGCGGGGATCCTGCAGGTCCAGGTAGTACTCGCCGACCTGGTTGGCCAGCAGCAGGCCCTTGTACACCACGGTACGGGCCGACATCGACGGCACGAAGTATTCCTTGCCGTGCTTGAGCTTGAGCGCCTGGATGGCGTGGCTGGCGGTCTTGCGGATCACGTAGAGCTTACGTTCCAGCGCGTCCGTGGTCATGATGTCGCGGCCGCGGCCGATGAAGATCTGGCGGATCACCGGCTCGGTCTTGCGCACCGTGGGGGACATCGGCATGGCGGCGTCGACCGGCACGTCGCGCCAGCCCAGCACGACCTGGCCTTCCAGGCGGACCGTGCGTTCCAGCTCCTGCTCGCAGGCCAGGCGCGAGGCGTGTTCCTTCGGCAGGAAGATCATGCCCACGCCGTATTCGCCGGCGGGCGGCAGGCTCACGCCCTGCGCGGCCATTTCTTCGCGGTAGAACTGGTCCGGGATCTGGATCAGGATGCCGGCACCGTCACCCATCAGCGGGTCGGCGCCGACCGCGCCGCGGTGGTCCAGGTTCTCCAGGATCTTCAGGCCCTGGGAAATGATCTCGTGCGACTTCTTGCCCTTGATATGCGCGACCATGCCGACGCCGCAGGCGTCATGCTCGTTGCTCGGGTCGTACATGCCTTGCGCCTGCGGACGCAGTGCGTGCAGGTCGAGGGCGGAGGAAGACTCGCTGATTTGCTCGCTGGTCTGCGCTTGGGCCGAAGGGTTCTTCATTTGGTCCACGGGCTGAATTCCGGTGAAGGCTGCGCGAACTGCTGGACTACCGGAACGGGGACCGCGCGCTTTCTGAAATCCACCCAAACCGGTGGACCGGCGGGAAGGGAAATGGGGACGAAGCTGTCAGCGGGCCGCAGCGGCGTACACAAGCGTGACGCGCCGCACAATGACTGTGGGTGGAGCAACTATATGGGAATCGCCTGCGGCTCGCAAAAAAATTAAATGGGGTCGCATTACATTAAATAACGCACCGTTTCGGTGAATAGTTTAAATGGGGACATATCACTTTTATGGCGCTTTCACCTCATTTTCACCCGAGATCCGCACCTTTTTGGGGCGCCCCTTCGGCAGCCGCTGAACCCGCCGCGTGCCCTGTCGCTCCAGTTGCGCCAGGAACGCCTCGTCTCCGAGGGGCCAGCCGCTATGCGCATGGGCGCGCAAGACGTCCAGAGTCTTGCCGGACAGGCCCTCGGCGCTAAGCATGCGGTAGTTCGATTGCCGCTCGAATGGGGTATTGCCCAATTCCCAGTAGGCGGCGTGGTCGCTGACAAAGGGGCTGGCCTCGATGCCGGCGTGATGGCGATAGCTGCTCCAGCGGTCGGCCTCGGGGATGTTGACCTCTCCCGCGCGCACCGCGTTGCCCTCGACGTAGAGCATGGCCGGCAGTAGCCACTGAGCCGGATCGAACACGGCCGAGCGGAAGCGCCCCTCCCACAAGGTACCGGTGCGCCCCGCCACGCGGTTGAAATAGCGCGCGTAGCGGCGCCCGACCGCCTGCATGGTCAGGCTAAGCGCGTCCTCACTTTTCGGCGTTGCCACCAGATGCACATGATTGGGCCGCAGCGCATAGGCGTGGACGGCGAGGTCGTGCTCGCGCGCGGCCATGCGCAGGCAATCGAGGTAATGCAGGTAGTCGTCGGTGCCGAGGAACACGGCTTGGCGATTGTTGCCGCGCTGCAACACCAGCGCGGGCAGTCCGGTGGGGGAAAAACGGGGAAGGCGGGCCATGACAGGGTCGTGCGGGCTGCAATGCCCGCATCATAGCCTGATCCGTCCCTAATTTTCAGGGGGCGGTGCCCTCGCTGACCGCAAAGATGCGGCGATGCTCGCGAATGGCGTAGCGGTCAGTCATGCCGGCAATGTAATGGGCGATCAGCCGCGACTGGTCGCCGCCATGGCTGGCCTGGTACTGAGGCGGCAGCAGGCGCGGATCGGACATGAAGGCCTGGAACAGGTCGCCGACGATGCGCTGGGCCTTGGCCGACATGCGCATCACCAGGTAATGCCGGTACAGGTGCCGGAACAGGAAGCGCTTGAGCGCTGCGGCTTCCTCATGGATCTGCGCACTGAAGCCGACCAGCGGGCCGGCGGCACGCACCGCGTCGATATTGCGCGGGTTGGCGTCGGCGATATTGCGGCTGGTGGTTTCGATCAGGTCGACGATCAGCGTGTTGATCATGCGCCGGACCGTTTCGTTGATGGCGCGCCGGCCGTTGATGCCGGGGAAGGCCTCGGCCACCTCGGCCCGGTGGCGGCCCCACATCGGCACCTCGTCGAGCTGCTCCAGCGTCAGCAGCCCGGAGCGCAGGCCATCGTCGATATCGTGGTTGTTGTAGGCAATCTCGTCGGCGAGGTTGGCCAGCTGGGCCTCCAGCGACGGTTGCGTGCCTTCCAGGAAGCGCCGGCCCAGCTCGCCCAGCCCCGACGCATTGACGCGCGAGCAATGCTTGAGGATGCCCTCGCGCGTCTCGAAGGTCAGGTTCAGCCCGTTGAAGCCGCCGTAGCGCTCTTCCAGCTCGTCCACCACCAGCAGGCTCTGCAGGTTGTGCTCGAAGCCGCCGTGGTTCTTCATGCACTGGTTCAGCGCGTCCTGGCCGGCGTGGCCGAAGGGCGTGTGGCCCAGGTCGTGCGCCAGCGAGA
Source organism: Cupriavidus sp. WGlv3 (assembly GCF_023952475.1). GTDB lineage: Bacteria > Pseudomonadota > Gammaproteobacteria > Burkholderiales > Burkholderiaceae > Cupriavidus > Cupriavidus phytorum. The sequence goes on along the minus strand of NZ_JALHRX010000012.1, from coordinate 68,501 downwards.
TCGCCTCGACCAGGTCCTCGTTCAGGCGCAGGTTGCGCGCGATCGAACGAGCGATCTGCGCTACCTCCAGGCTGTGCGTCAGGCGCGTGCGGAACAGGTCGCCCTCATGGTTGACGAAGACCTGGGTCTTGTACTCGAGCCGCCGGAACGCCGTGCTGTGGATTACGCGGTCGCGGTCGCGCTGGAATTCGCTGCGCGACAGCGACGCGGGTTCGGCGTGCACGCGCCCGCGCGTCTGGGCGGAGCGGGCGGCGTACGGGGCGAGGTGGCTTTCAAAGTCGGTCATGCAGCGCGTCCGGTGGCTGGGTCGGGATGGCGAGGCATAACCGATCGGTCAGGCGACCGGTGCCTCGGTGGGAGGTTTCAGGACGGCGTGGGTCAGCGTCGCGCGCAGATCCGCGTCCGGCACGCTGGTGATGAAGGCCTCGCCGAGCTTCTTCAGCAGGATGAACTTGATGCTGCCGGCCTCGGCCTTCTTGTCGACCTTCATCAGTTCGATATAGCGGTCGGCGCCCAGTTCCGGCGCCACCACCGGCAGCATCGCCGCCTGCGTCAGCGTGCGCACGCGCGCCAGCGTCTCGATATCGATAAAGCCCAGCCGGTGCGACAGGTCGGCGGCCATCACCATGCCGCAGCCCACGGCTTCGCCGTGCAGCCAGGCGCCGTAGCCCATGCCGGCCTCGATCGCGTGGCCAAAGGTATGGCCGAAATTGAGGATGGCACGCAGCCCGCCCTCGCGCTCGTCCTGCGCCACCACGCCCGCCTTGATCTCGCACGAGCGCTGCACGGCAACCGCCATCAGCTCCGGGTCGCAGGCATTCAGCGCCTGGATGTTGCGCTCGATCCAGCCGAAGTAATCGGCGTCGGCAATGGCGCCGTGCTTGATCACTTCGGCCATGCCGGCGGCCAGTTCGCGCGGGGGCAGCGTGCGCAGCGTGTCGATGTCGGCGATCACCGCGTTGGGCTGGTGGAACGCGCCGATCATGTTCTTGCCCAGCGGGTGGTTGATGCCGGTCTTGCCGCCCACCGACGAATCGACCTGCGCCAGCAGCGTGGTCGGCATCTGGACGAAGGGCACGCCGCGCATGTAGCAGGCGGCGGCAAACCCGGTCATGTCGCCGACCACGCCGCCGCCCAGCGCCACCAGCGTGGTCTTGCGGTCGGCGCCGGCCTGCAGCAGCGCGTCGAAGATCCGGTTCAGCGTTTCCCAGTGCTTGAAGGCCTCGCCGTCGGGCAGCGTGACGATGCGCACGGTCTTGCCCAGCGCGGCCAGGGTGGCCTCGACGCGCGCCGCATAGAGCGGGCCGACGGTTTCATTGGTGACGATGACGGCGTGCTGGCCGCGCACGTGCGGGCGCAGCAGCTCGGCGTTGTCGAGCAGGCCGGTACCGATATGGATGGGGTAGCTGCGCTCGCCCAGGTCGACTTCAAGGGTAATCATGGATTGGGATCCTGCGCCGGCGGCTCACCATCGCCCGCGGGCGGGGACGCCGGCTGCGGGGGATCGATCCGGAAACCGGCCATTTCAAGTTGCATCAACACCATATTAGCAAGCTGCGCCACCGCGGGCTTGCCGGTTTCGATGATGAAGTCGGCGACTTCCCGGTACAGCGGATCGCGCTCGGCGTACAACGCCTCGAGCTTGCCCTTGGGATCCTCGGTCTGCAGCAGCGGCCGGTTGCGGTCGTGCCGGGTGCGCAGCCACAGGTCGTGCGGGCTGGCGCGCAGGTACACGACCGTGCCGCGGGCCTTCAGCACCTCGCGGTTCTCGGCGCGCAGCACCGCGCCGCCGCCGGTGGCCAGCACGATGCCCTGGCGCTGCGCCAGCTCGCGGATCATCGCGGCCTCGCGGTCGCGGAAGCCGGCCTCGCCCTCGAGTTCGAAGATCACCGGGATGCGCACGCCGCAGTGCGCCTCCAGCTCGTGGTCGGAATCGAAAAACGGATAGTGCAGGCGCCGCGCCACCGTGCGGCCCACGGTGGTCTTGCCGGCGCCCATCAGGCCGACGAAAAAGAGGTTGGGTCGATCGGATTCCGGGCGGTCGGCATCGGATCGTTCGGCTTCGAGCCGATCCGGCGCCTGGCGCTGCGCCGCCGGCCCTGTCGCTGAGGCTGTCACGGGACTGTGGTTCGGGAGCGCGGCATGTGGGCCGTCCTCCCCGGTTGGGAACTGCATCATCTTCTTATGTTGTGGCGCGGCCGGCAAGTGCAGAATGCGGCATAGGCCGCATTTCTTGCCGTTGCGCCGGCATTCCGGGCCGGGCGCGCGGCGCAAAAAAAAAGGCCGCATCTGTCGACGCGGCCTGCCAGTCTACTGTATCCGGCGCCCCGGCCCTACCTGAGCGACACGCTTTCGTTAAGGATGCGCGGGGTCAGGAACACCAGCAACTCGGTCCGGTTGCGGACCTTGGCATTGCTCTTGAACAGATAGCCCAGCACCGGGATATCGCCCAGCAGCGGCACCTTGTCGACATCGTTGGATTCGGTCTGGGTGTAGATGCCGCCGATCACCACGGTGCCGCCGTTCTCGACCAGCACCTGGGTCTGCACGTGCTTGGTGTCGATGGCAAAGCCGGAGGTGGTCTGGATCCCCACGCTGTCCTTGTTCACGTCGACGTCCAGCAGCACATTGCCTTCGGGCGTGATCTGCGGCGTCACCTCGAGCTTCAGGTTGGCCTTGCGGAACTGCACCGAGGTGGCGCCGCTGGACGTGGCCGCCTGGTAAGGCAGCTCGGTGCCCTGCTCGATCAGCGCCTTGATGTTGTTGGCCGTGACCACGCGCGGGCTGGAGATGATCTTGCCCTTGCCGTCCGCCTCGAGCGCCGACAGCTCCAGCGCCAGGAAGCGCGTGGCGGCGCTGTTGAACAGGCTCACCGCGATATTGGCCGGGTTGGTGCCGTTGATGGAGCCGGCCGGCAGGCTCAGGAACGGGCCGTTGTCGGAGGTCGCGCCCGGCAGCACGTTGTTGTAGGTGTTGCCGACGCGGGCATTGTTGTACTGCCCGGCGAAGCCCAGCTTGACGCCCAGGTTGCGGCTGAAGGTATCGGTGGCCTCGACGATGCGCGCCTCGATGATGACCTGGCGCACCGGAATGTCGATCTTGCCGATAAAGCTCTGCACCTCTTCCAGCTTGGAGGCGATATCCGAGACAAAGAGCTGGTTGGTGCGCGCATCTGCGGTCAGCGATCCGCGCTTGGACAGCATGCGCGTGCTGGCGCCCGCCGCCCCCGCGCTGCCGATGGGGGCCGCCGCGCCGCCGCCGGCGCCCATGCCCAGCAGCATCCTGCGCACGTCCTCGGCACGCTGGTAATTGAGCTGGAACACCTGGCTGCGGATCGGCTCGAGGTCGTTGATCTGCTGCTGCGACTCGAGCTCCAGCTTCTCCTTGGTCTGCAGCTCGGCCTTGGGCGCCACCCACAGCACATTGCCGTTGCGGCGCGAGGCCAGTCCCTTCGCATCCATCACGATCTGCAGCGCCTGGTCCCACGGCACGTCCTTGAGCCGCAGCGTGATGTTGCCCTGCACGCTTTCGCTGGTGATGATGTTCAGGTTGGTGAAGTCGGCAAACACCTGCAGCAGCGAGCGGATGTCGATGTTCTGGAAGTTCAGCGACAGGCGCTCGCCGCGGTAGCCCGGCCCGCTGATCAGCTTGGTCGGGTCTTCCTTGACCGGCCGGACCTCGACCACGAACTGGGTGTCGGTCTGGTACGAGCTGTATTCCCAGTTGCCACGCGGTTCGATGGTCAGGCGCGCGTTGCCGTTGGCATCGGAGGCGCGCATGCCCTGCACCGGCGAGCCATAGTCGCTGACGTCGAAGTGCCGCCGCAGGTTCTCCGGCAGCGTGGTGCCGAGGAAATCGACCACCACGTTCTTGCCCTGTTGCGCGATATTGATGCCCGACTCGCGCGAGGACAGGTCGACCACCACGCGACCGGCGCCGTCGGCGCCCCGCCGGAAGTCGATACCGCGCACGAACGGGCGTCCCGCCGCGGCGCCAGCCGCCGTCGCGGCCGGGGCGAAGGTCGGCGCGGCGCTCTTGGCCGCCGGCGCCACGTTATCGAGCGACACCACGAAGACATTGCCGCGCTGGTCGGTACGATAGGTGGCGCTGCGCGTCAGGTCGAGGATCACGCGCGTGCGGTCGCCGATCTGCATCACATTGGCGGCCTTGACCAGCTTGCCGCCATATTCATATTGCGCGCGGCGCTCGGCAAAGCCGGTATCGAAGAAATCGATCGCGAGCCGTGCCGGGTTCTGCGTGGTGAAGTCCGCCGGCTTCTGCGCCAGCGGCCGTTCCAGTTCGACCACCAGCACGGTCTGCTCCCCGGTCGTGCTGACGTCGACCGACTTGATCCGGTTGCCTTGTGCCAGCGCCTCCGGTGCGGCCAGCGCAAGCCATAGCGCCAGCGCCGTGGCCATGGTCCTCATCGCGGCGCCCGCGCGCGCACGATACCAGCGCGCGGGGGTCATGCCGCCGCGTCCAGCTTCAGGCTGGTCATTTTCTCTTTCCACTCGGATACCCCCTCCCGGACCAATTCGCGCAGCACGATCTCCTGATCGGTGATGCGGACCACCCGGCCATAGCTCTGGCCGAGATACTGACCCACCTTCACATGGTGGATCTTGTTATCAACACGGACGATGCCGAAGGTTTCCCCCTGCTTCTTCATCATCCCTAGCATCTTGAAGTTTTCGAGCGGATAGTCCTCCAGCGGCTCGCGGCGCCGGCCGGCTTCGGGCGAATCGGCCAGGGTCTTGTTCAGTTCGCCGATCTTGGCCTGCGCGAAGGGCTCGGGCGCACTGGCCGCGGCGTATTCGCGCGGCACGTAGGGGCGGGCGTCGGGCACGGGCTCGGGCGGCTTGGCGCGGGCGCTGCGGGTGGTATCCATCCACTGGCGCAGCGCGTCCTCGTCGCTGGCGCCGCAGGCGCCCAGCAGGCCGAGCGCCAGCGCCGCCGCGAGCGTGCGCCGCGACGCGCTCCATGCCAGGGCGCGGGTTCGAACGGTGCGGCTCATTTCGCGCCTCCTGCCTTGGCCGCGGCCGCAGCCGCGGCGGCCTTGCGTTGCGCCGCCTGTTCTTCGGCGTCGAGCGCGCGGTAGGCCATCGCCACCGCTTCCATCGACAGCCCGCCATCCTTGGTATTGGCAAGCTGCAGGTTCTGCATCGACACGATCCGCGACAGCGCCGCGACATCCGCGTTGAACTGCGCCACCTCGTGATAGCGCCCGGTCACGCGCAGGTTCACCGGGATCTCGGCGAAGTAGGGCTTGATCACCGCCGCCTGCGGCTTGAACAGCTCGAATTGCAGCCCGCGCGCCACGCCGGCATGGTTGACGTCGGCCAGCAGCGCGTCCATTTCCGTCTTGTTGGGCAGCTGCCGCTCCAGCAGCGCCACGCGCTGCTCGACCTGTTTTTTCTGCTCGCGCAGCGCCTCGAGGTTGGCCACCTGCGCCACCTTGGACTGGTACGCCTGCTTCAGGTTTTCCTGCTCCTGGCGCTGGCGCTCGAGTTCGTCGAACTTTGCGCTCCAGTAGAACTGCCAGCCCAGCAGCAGCACCACCGCCGCGGCCAGGATCGCGAACAGCACGCGCGGCGCGGCCGGCCAAGTCTCCGGCTCGTTCAGGTTGAGCCCGCGGAACTGGCTGGTCAGGTCAGCCAGGTTGATTTCGGTATTGAGCGCCATGGTCAGGCCTTTCCGGCCGCGGGGGCGGGTGCAGGTGCGGGGGCGGCGGATGGCGCCGAAGCGCCCGCGGCAGCCTTCTTGCCGTCGGCCGGGGCCTCGGGCGCGCGGTACGCAAAGCGCATCGAGAAATCGAACAGCCGGCGCTGCTCGCGCAGGTTGTTGGTCATGGTGACCGCCTTGGACTCGACCAGCTCGGCCTTGTCGAGCCAGGCCACTCCGCCCAGGTTGCGCAGCAGTTCCGAAATACGTTCGTTGGACTGCGCCACACCGGCGATGGTGAAGGCCTCGCCGGCCTGCTTCAGGCTGGTCAGGTAGACGCCTTCGGGCACCTGTCGCACCAGTTCCTCGAGCAGCTGCACCGGGCGGTTGCGCTCGGTCTGCAGGCTTTCGACGGCCTTCTGGCGCTGCAGCAGCGCGTCAATGTCCTTCTTCAGGCTGTTGACCTCGCGGATCTGGCCGTCGAGCCTCGCGTTTTCCGCGCTCAGCACCTGGTTGAGTGCCACCACGGACGCGATGCGCCCGTCGATATAGAGGCCGCCCAGCAGCACCACGGCCGCGCCGGCGGCGGCCGCTGCACCCAGCATGGTGTAGACCTTCTTGCGCCGCGCCGCCTTGCGGGCTTCGTGGTAGGGCAGCAGGTTGACCGAAGGCAGTGTGTTCGTTGACATCTCTTGCCTCCGGTACGTTATTGCAGGCCGCGCAGGGCCAGGCCGACACTGACGATATACGCCGGCAGGTCGCGCTGCAGGTAGCGCTCATTGACCTTGGCGTTGGTCGCCATGTTGGCGAACGGATTCGCCAGCGTGGTGGTGATCTTGGTCTGGTGCTGGATCGCTGCCTGCACGCCGAACAGCGATGCGTGCCCGCCGGACAGCAGAATCTCGTCGACCCGGCCGAGGCTGGAACTGGCGATGAAGTTGCCGATCGCGGACTGCACCTCCATGGCCAGGGCATCGAGCGACGGCTTGAGCAACTGCGCGCGCCAGGCCTCGGGCAGCGTGTTCTTGCGCTTCTTGATCTCGGCCTTGAGCGCGTCGAGCGTGAACATGCGCGCCGCGCTTTGCGTGAGCTGGTCGCCGTAGCTGTTCAGCGGCTGCTCATAGAGTTCTTTCCAGCCCTGGTAGAAGATGGCCTTGGAGCGGCTGCCGCCCAGGTGGACCACCGCGACCACCGGCAGCGCGCGCGCGTCGGCTTCGGACATCTCCTGCGGTACGCCCAGCATCTGCACGATCGAGCGCTGCACCGCGTATTCCTCGACATCCATCACCTGGGGCTTGAGGCCGGCCATTTCAGCCGCGGTCACGCGCTCCTGCACGCGATCGCTGTTCGCCGCGGTGACGCGCACGCCGATGCCGCCCTCGGTCTCGCTGGGACCGATCACGGCGAAATCGAAGTTGACCGCCTGCGACGGGGGATAGAGCCGATGCGCCTCGGATTCGACCTGGGAATAGAGTTCGTCTTCGGACAGGTTGTCCGGCAGGCTGACCGTCTGCGATTCGGTCAGCATGGAGGGAACGCCCAGCACCACGTCCTTGGAGCGGATGCCGGCCTTGCCGAGCGCACGCCTGAGCGCGATCCCGACTGCCTCGATGTTGATGACGTTGCCATCGGCAACGGCATTGCGGTCCAGCAGTTCGCTGGCGCATTTTTCCAGCCGGTAGTCTTGCCTGCTGCCCCCCACCGAGAGCTCGACTACCTTGACACTGGACGACCCGATATCCACGCCGACCGTAGTCCGGCGCAGAAGCCCCGACAAAATGCCCCGACGCAAGGTGACCCCCTGACTTTTGAACTCGCCCCTGGCGTGAACGCTCTAATCGGGCGAGCCTAGTTTCTTGAATGAAACGTCTGCTTTTTATGTTGGCCGATTCTCACAAAATCCAGCATCGGTGGCAACGTGCCGAACTGGGCCAAACTTGTTTTTGAGAAGGCCCTCATCAATCCGTTGCCAAAACCCCACGGTCGTCGGGTTCCCTTCCATGCCTGCCTGTGCCGCGCGCTTCCCCCCGTAGTCACCGCCAACGTCGCCCTGCGCGCCGGCATCCGCGGCCTTACATCTTGTAACAGCGCGATAGCGGCGCCCCCGCCACTGTGCGCCCGGGCGGGCCGATGCCGGAAGATATAATCGCGGGCACCCCTGACTAGGTATTTCCCTTATGGCCACAGCACAACACAAGCCGCCCCACCCTGCCCGTCGTTCGATCTGGACGCGGCTCATGTTCTGGGCGGTCGGACTGGTTGTCGCCGGTGCCGTCGTGATTGCGCTGCTGCTTGGCTACGCGCTGCTGGTGGCCGCGCCCAACCTGCCGTCGCTGGACACCATCACCGACTACCGGCCCAAGATTCCGCTGCGGATCTACACCGCGGACAATGTGCTGATCGGTGAATTCGGCGAGGAGCGGCGCAACTTCGTGCCTATCGCCGAAATCCCGGACGTGATGAAAAAGGCAGTGCTGGCGATCGAGGACGACCGCTTCTACGAGCACGGCGGCGTCGACTTCGTCGGCGTGATGCGTGCCGGCCTGGCCAACCTGCGCGGCGGGCTGTCGCAGGGTGCCTCCACCATCACCATGCAGGTGGCGCGCAACTTCTTCCTGTCCAGCGAGAAGACCTACACCCGCAAGATCTACGAGATGCTGCTGGCGTACAAGATCGAGGCCAACCTGAGCAAGGACCAGATCCTCGAGCTGTACATGAACCAGATCTACCTGGGCCAGCGCGCCTACGGTTTCGACAGCGCCGCGCGCGTGTACTTCGGCAAGTCGGTGCGCGATGTGACGCCGGCCGAGGCGGCGATGCTCGCCGGGCTGCCGAAGGCGCCGTCGGCGTACAACCCGGTGGTCAACCCGCGCCGCGCCAAGGTGCGCCAGGAATACATCCTGCAGCGCATGCGCGACCTGCGCTACATCACGCCCGAGCAGTACGACGAGGCCGTGCAAGGGGAGCTGAAGGTGCGCACCGAAGGCAACGAGTTCTCCACGCACGCCGAATACGTCGCCGAGATCGTGCGCCAGCTGATGTACGCGCAGTACCGCGAGGAAACCTACACGCGCGGCCTGACGGTCTACACCACGCTGACCAAGACCGACCAGGACGCCGCCTACGAAGCCGTGCGCACCGGCATCATGAACTACGAGCGCAAGCACGGCTACCGCGGCCCCGAGGCCTTCATCGACCTGCCTTCCGACCCGGCCGAGCGCGAGCAGGCCATCGACGATGCGCTGGTCGAGCACCCGGGCAGCGGCGACCTGCGCTCGGCGGTGGTCACCAGCGTGTCGTCCAAGCAGGTCAAGGCAACGCTGCTGTCCGGCGAAGTGGCGACCATCGAAGGCACGGCGCTGCGCTTTATCTCGCCGTCGCTGTCGGCCAACGCGCAGCCCAAGATGAAGATGCGCCCCGGCGCGGTGATCCGCGTGACGCAAGACGAGAAAAACAACTGGTCGGTGACGCAGCTGCCGGAAGTGGCGGCGGCGTTCGTGTCGATCAACCCGCAGGATGGCGAGATCCGCTCGATGGTGGGCGGCTTCGACTTCAACCGCAACAAGTTCAACCGCGTGACCCAGGCCTGGCGTCAACCGGGGTCCAGCTTCAAGCCTTTCATCTACTCGGCTGCGCTGGAAAAGGGCTTCTCACCGGCCACGGTGATCAATGACGCGCCGCTGACGATCGGCCCCGATACCGGCGGCCAGGTGTGGGAACCCAAGAACTACGACGGCCGCTTCGAGGGCCCGATGACCATGCGCCGCGCGCTGGCCAAGTCCAAGAACCTGGTCTCGGTGCGGATCCTGCGTGCGATCGGCACGCAGTACGCGCAGGACTACATCACCCGCTTCGGCTTCGAGGCCGACAAGCACCCCGCTTACCTGCCGATGGCGCTGGGCTCCGGCGCGGTGACGCCGCTGCAGATGGCCGGTGCCTACTCGGTATTTGCAAACGGCGGCTACCGCGTCAACCCCTACCTGATCCAGAAGGTGGTCGACGCGCGCGGCAACGTGATCTCTGAAACCCGTCCGCAACGCGCCGGCACCGACGCCGTGCGCGTGCTCGACGCCCGCACCGCCTTTATCGCCGACACCATGCTGCGCGACGTGGTCCGCTACGGCACCGCCAACAGCGCCAAGCAGCGCCTGGGCCGCAACGACCTGGCTGGCAAGACCGGCACCACCAACGACGCGGTCGATGCCTGGTTCGCCGGCTACACGCCCAACCTGGTGGCGATCGCCTGGATGGGCTATGACCAGCCCAAGAGCCTGGGCGTGCGCGAGACCGGCGGCGGCCTGGCGCTGCCGATCTGGGTCGGCTACATGAGCAAGGCGCTCAAGGGCGTGCCGGAATCTCCGGAACGGCCCGCACCCGAGGGCGTGCTGATGGTGGGCGGCGACTGGACCTTCGAAGAGAACGCCGGCGGCGCCGGCGTGGCGTCGGTGGGCCTGGGCGATCCGTGGCCGGGCAAGCCGGAGGAATCCACCACCCCGTCGGTCGATACCGAGAGCGAGAAACGCAAGATCCTGGAAATGTTCGGCGGCGCCTGAGCGCGCTCGCCAGACAGCACAAAGCCGGCCGCAAGGCCGGCTTTTCCTTTTGCGCTCGGGGGCGCGCCCAGGGATGCCGACGTCAGGTCAGACTGAGGCTGGCGCCCGCCTGCTCGCTGACATAGCCCGACAGCGCCGCGTACAGTTCGCTGCCGTTGCGCGTATCGACCCAGCGCTCGCCCTCGCGGCGGAAGTGGAAACCGCCCGCGCGTGCAGCCACCCACAGTTCCTGCATCGGCGCCTGGCTGTTGATGATGATCTTGGAACCGTTCTCGAATTCCAGTTCCATCACATTGCCGGTGCGGCTGATTTCAATGTCGGCATCGGCTGCGTCGGCGGCCGCCTCGACCGCGGCTTCGATGCGGTCCAGCTCGCGCGTGGCCAGGGCCAGGAACTCGCTTTCGCTCAAGGGGGGCATGCTAAACTCCGAGACCGCCGTTGCCGCCGCTGCCCGGACCGGGCGTACGTGGCGCGAACGGCTTTTTTTGTTAAGAATCCTACGGATGACTGGCCATCGCGCCGGGCCATCCAACGCCTTGCCAACAAGCCAAAAGGACGACCCGATGCTGCGTCGTGTTGCGATTGTATCGGCGTTTGCCGCCGCCCTTGCGATGCCCCTGCTGGGCGGATGCGGTATCCGCGGGCCGCTGACCCTGCCCCGGGTGCCGGCCGAGCCAGCCCCGCCGACCGTGCCGGATCCGGGCCTGGGCCGTGCCGATGCCGTGCAGCCTGCACCGGCCGCGCCCGCACCGGCATCGTCTCCCGCCGCCCCCACCACCCGATAACCATGACTGCATTCTTCCATCGCCAGGACGGCGCGCTTGCCGTCGAGCAGGTGCCGCTGGCGCGCATCGCCGCCGAGTTCGGCACGCCGACCTATGTGTATTCGCGCGCGGCGCTGACCGCCGCGTACCAGGCCTACGCCGCCGCCTGCGCGGGACGCAAGGCGCAGGTCCAGTACGCGATGAAGGCGAATTCCAACCTGGCGGTGCTGCAGGTGTTCGCCAGGCTGGGCGCGGGTTTCGACATCGTCTCGGGCGGCGAGCTCAAGCGCGTGCTGGCCGCCGGCGGCGATCCGCGCAAGGTGGTGTTCTCGGGCGTGGGCAAGAGCGCGGCCGAAATGGAACTGGCGCTGGCGCAGGACGTGCGCTGCTTCAACGTCGAGTCGATTCCCGAACTCGATCGCCTCAACGAAGTGGCGGGCCGCGTCGGCAAGCGTGCGCGCGTGTCGCTGCGCATCAACCCCGACGTCGACGCCAAGACCCATCCCTATATCTCCACCGGCCTGAAGGGCAACAAGTTCGGCATCGCCTTCGAAGACGTGCTGCCGACCTACCGCGCCGCCGCCGCGCTGCCACACCTTGCAGTAACCGGCATCGACTGCCATATCGGTTCGCAGATCACCGAGGTCGAGCCCTACCTGGAAGCGCTGGACAAGGTGCTGGACGTGGTCGAGGCGCTCGAACGCGAAGGCATCAGCCTGGAGCACATCGACGTGGGCGGCGGCCTGGGCATTACCTACACCGACGAGAACCCGCCGGACATTACCGGCTTCGCCACCACGCTGCTGGAGCGCGTCGCCGCGCGCGGCCATGGCCACCGCGAGGTGCTGTTCGAGCCGGGCCGCTCGCTGGTGGGCAACGCCGGCGTGCTGCTGACGCAAGTGGAATTCCTCAAGCCGGGCGCGGCCAAGAACTTCTGCATCGTCGACGCCGCCATGAATGACCTGGCGCGCCCGGCCATGTACGAGGCCTACCACCGCATCGAGCCGGTGGCGCTGCGCGACGGCGCGGCCGTGACCTACGACATCGTCGGCCCGGTGTGCGAATCGGGTGACTGGCTGGGCCGCGACCGCGCCCTGGCGGTGCAGCCCGGGGACCTGCTGGCGGTGATGTCGGCCGGCGCCTACGGCTTCACCATGAGTTCCAACTACAACACCCGCCCGCGCGCCGCCGAAGTGATGGTCGACGGCAGCAAGGTGCACCTGGTGCGCGAGCGCGAGCTGGTCGAAGACCTGTTCCGCGACGAGCGCCTGCTGCAGGACTGAGTCACCACAGGCCCGGCCCGCCGCTGCTTACGCGGCGGGCTGGCGCGTCCCCGCGGCTGGTTTGCGCAGCCGCCACCATACCCGCATCCCCAGCAGCACGAACACCACCGCGGCGTAGATCGAGACCTCGCCGAAGTCGTTCTTGCCGGCCTTGTGCCACCAGTAGTGCAAGATGGCCAGCACGGCGATGGCATAGACCAGCCGGTGCAGCGCCTGCCAGCGCTTGCCGCCGAGGCGGCGCACCATGCCGTTGGTCGAGGTCAGCGCCAGCGGCACCATCAGCATGAAGGCGGTAAAGCCGACCGTGATGAAGGGCCGCTTGTACACGTCCTTGATCATGTAGGCCAGATCAAAGCCGCGGTCCACGCCGATCCATAGCAGGAAGTGCTGCAGGCCGTAGAAGAACGCGAACAGGCCCAGCATGCGGCGCATCCGGATCAGCCAGTTCCAGCCGGTGAGGCGGCGCAGCGGCGTGATGGCCAGCGTCAGGCACAGCATCACCAGGGTCCAGGTGCCGGTCGAACGCGTGACGAATTCGAGCGGGTTGGCGCCGTACTGTTCGGTCGCGCCCAGGTACAGCAGCCGCACGAACGGCAGCAGCGCCAGCAGCCACAGCGCCAGCTTGAGCGCGCGCACCCGCTGCGGCGACAGCGTTGCCAGGCCCGCCGGCTTGCGCACGGCGGCCGCGGCGGTGGGGGAAGAGGTTGCCATGCGCTCGCCTTGCATCAGAAGAACTTCTTCAGGTCCATGCCCTGGTACAACGCCGCCACCTGCTGGCCATAGCCATTGAACGGCAGGGTCTTGCGCTTGGGCGCGAACAGCGCGCCAAAGCCGCTGCCGCGCTCTTCGCCGATGCGGCGCTCGGTGGCCTGGCTCCAGCGCGGATGGTCGACATCCGGGTTCACGTTCGAGTAGAAGCCGTATTCCTGCGGCGCGGCCAGGTTCCAGCTGGTCGGCGGCTGCTTGTCGACAAAGCGGATCTTCACGATCGACTTGGCGCTCTTGAAGCCGTATTTCCACGGCAGCACCATGCGCACCGGCGCGCCGTTCTGGTTGGGCAGCACCTCGCCGTACAGGCCGAAGGTCAGCAACGCCAGCGGATGCATGGCCTCATCCATGCGCAGGCCCTCGCTGTACGGCCAGTCGAGCACGCCGCTGCTGAGGCCAGGCATCTGCTTCTTGTCGGCCAGCGTGATGAACTGCACGTACTTCGCGCCCGGCTGCGGCTCGACCCGGCGGATCAGCTCGGCCAGCGGATAGCCGATCCAAGGGATCACCATCGACCAGCCCTCGACGCAGCGCAGCCGATAGACGCGCTCCTCCATCGGCGCCAGCTTGGTCAGCTCGTCCAGGTCATAGACCTTCGGCTTCTTCACCAGTCCTTCGACCGCCACCTGCCACGGACGCGGACGCAGCGTGCCGGCGTGGCGCGCCGGGTCGGACTTGTCGGTGCCGAACTCGTAGAAGTTGTTGTAGGTGGTCACCTCTTCGTACGGCGTGCGCTTCTCGGTGATGACGTAGGCGTTGTTGGGGGTGGCGGGCAGCCGGGCGCCATGCTGCCCTTGCGCGAAGGCCTGGCGCGCGAACCACGGCGCCAGCGTGCCGCCGGCAGCACCGGCGGCAGCGAGCGCCAGCATGCGGCGGCGCGCTTCGAAGACATGGCGCGGCGTGATCTCGCTGGCGGCAATGTCGCCGCCGCGCAGCCATTTGGGGGAAGGAATCAGCATGGTTTTCCTCGATTGCCTGGTGGTGCCGGCGCCGGCGGCGCGGCGTGCTTGCAGGGTTGGACTCCGGGCTTGGTCGTGGAGTGCGGGCCAGTCCTGACAGTTTTTTGTGATGGCGTCGAAATGACGCAGGCCTGCGCCTGGCATGTGCCGCAAGCGCGGCGCGGGTGCGTTATCCGCCCTGGTATTGCTGGTACACCACCTGCGCCAGCGTCAGCAGCCGCGCGCGTTCCAGGGGCCCCGCCAGCGCAAAGCCCAGATCGCGGTCGACCCAGTAGAACGCCATCATCGGGTCGCGGCCCGGTGCCCGCCGGCGCGCGCCCTCGCCGGGCATGCGCTCGACGCGGAAGCCGGTATCGGGGGTGCCCTGCGCCATCCGCCGCAGCTGCAGCGACAGGCGCGTGCCGTCATCGGCTTCATACATCAGGATGGCCGACGGGCCGCCCTCGGCCACGCCCAGCCGGCCGCCAATCAGGTGAAAGCCCTGCGCGCGCAGGTCGGGCACTTGCAGCGCCGTGCCCAGGCGCCGGGACAGCCAGGCGACCAGGTGGGCCTCATCGGTTGCCGCGACTTCCACCGGGTGGCGCATCTCCGGGGCGTAGACCGCGTGCGTGGCGAGCGCCTCGCGCGCAAAGCGCTCGCCGGGCGCGAGCACCAGCGTGCTGCCGCCAAGGCGGCCATGCGCCAGCCAGCCCAGCGTACCGCCGACGGCCAGCAGCGCGAGCGACGCGCAGGTGGCCGCCATCGCCATGGTCCAGCGCGTCCAGGGCCGGGCGCCATCGCGCCGGCCGTCGCGGCCGCGGTTGCGTCCCTGGTCGCCGTGCAAACCCGGCGGCAAGGCCGCCAGGGGCACCGGTTCATTGAGTACGGGGTCGAGCGCGCGGTGCAGCGCCTCGGCCTGCCGGCGCCAGGCGGCCACCTGTGCCGCCGCGTCCGGGTGCTGCGCCAGGTAGGCCTCGACGGCGGCGCGGCGCGCGCCGGCCAGCTGGCCATCGGCATAGGCGTGGAGATCGGCTTCGTGGATGCCCGCCATCATTTCACCCGTTGCAGCGCATTGGCGGCCGTGGCAGTTCGGTTCGGCGCCGCGCCGTCGAGCAGCCGCCGCATTTGTTCGCGTGCCCGCGCCAGCCGTGACATCACCGTGCCTTGAGGGATGTCCAGCACGCGTGCGGCCTCGGCGTAGGTCAATTGTTCCAGGCTGACCAGCAGCAGCACCGCGCGCTGCGGCTCGGGCAGCTGTGCCAGCGCCTGCGACAGGTCGCGGCGCAGGCCCGGGTCTTCGGCGGGGCCGCTGACCTCGGGCAGGGTGTCGGTGGCCACCACCAGGTCCTTGCGGCGCAAAGCGTTCAGGCGCAGGCGGTGCATCAGCGTCAGCAACCACGGCAGCAGGCCATCGGCGCCGTCGCCCCACCACGCGCCGGGGCGCAGGCGGAAGCGCCAGCGGTAGCGCAGCGCGCGCTCGAGCGTGTCCTGCACCAGGTCGTCGGCCAGCGCCGCGTCGCCGGTGAGGCCGCGCGCATGGCGCCGCAGCCGCGGCGCCAGCGCAACGAGCTGGCCGTCAAACCCTTCCATGCCCGGGTGGCTGTGGTGGTTGTGGTGGCTCTGGAGTTGGCTGCCGCCGCGTCAGGGCTTGACCACGTGCCAGACGTTGTTGACGTTGTCGCCGGTGCGATCGCCCGGCTTGGCGTCCTTGGCGAAGCGGTACAGCGGCTGGCCGCGATAGGCCCACTGCTTGCTGCCGTCATCGCGCGTGATGATGGTGTACTGGCCCGAACCGCTGGTGCCCGGGGCCGCCATCAGCGGCGGCCAGTTGGTCGCGCAGGGCCCGTTGCAGGCGCTCTTGCCGCTGCCGGCGGTGTCGCGGTCAAAGGTGTACAGCGTCAGCCCCTGCGGATCGGTCAGCACGCCATTGGTCACCTTGACCGTGGGCGGCAGATTGCCGGCGCTGCCCCCGCCCATGCCCATGCCGGCACAACCGGCGAGCAGGACGGCCGCGCAGCCGAGCGCGAGCGCGCCGGGACGAACCAGGGATGCAGCAGCGTTATGACGCAGACTTGCCATGATCTTGTTCTCCATGCAATTCGGTGCCGCCAGCCGGCACCGTCCCTCCAGTAAACACTGGATGTGATCTCTTTATTCCCGCAGCGGCCAAAAAAATTGAAAAAAGTCGAAAAAAAACCTGCCCGAAGGCAGGTCTTTTGCATCGCAGCATGCGCGCGTCAGAGTTCGCCGTAGCTGTGCAGGCCCGACAGGAACATGTTTACGCCCAGGAACGCAAAAGTCGTCACCAGCAGGCCGACCAGCGCCCACCAGGCCGCCACCGTGCCGCGCAGCCCCTTCATCAGCCGCATATGCAGCCAGGCCGCGTAGTTGAGCCAGACGATCAGCGCCCAGGTTTCCTTGGGGTCCCAGCTCCAGTAGCCGCCCCAGGCCTCGGCCGCCCACAGCGCGCCGAGGATGGTGGCGATGGTGAAGAAGGCAAAGCCAACCGCGATCGCCTTGTACATCACGTCGTCGAGCAGCTCCAGCGACGGCAGGCGCTCGGCCAGCACGCCGCGCTGCTTGAGCAGGTAGGCCACCGCGACCATCGCCGCCAGCGCAAAGGTGCCGTAGCCGATAAAGTTGGCCGGCACATGGATCTTCATCCACCAGCTCTGCAGCGCGGGCACCAGCGGCTGGATCTCCTGCGCATTGCGGCTGACCGTGTACCACAGCAGGAAGCCCACCGCGGCCGACACCACCAGCATCACGAACGGGCCCAGCGCGCGCGTGGCGTAACGGCCTTCGTAGTACAGGTAGAACAGCGAAGTGATCAGCGTGAACAGCACGAAGACTTCGTACAGGTTCGAGATGGGGATGTGTCCGATGTCGGCGCCGAGCAGGTAGGACTCGTACCAGCGCACCAGCATGCCGGTGAAGCCCAGCACCACCGCGCCCCAGCACAGCTTGCTGCCGAGGCTGTAGCCCGTGCCCGAGCGCGTCGCCAGCCCAACCCAGTAGAACAGCGTGGACAGGAACACCAGTGCGCTCATCCACAGGATGGCCGACTGGCTCGACAGGAAGTACTTGAGAAAGAAGGCCTGTTCGGCGCGCGCGAGCTGGCCCTGGTAGAGCTGGATCGCGAACAGCGACAGCACCGCCAGCGCTACCATCAGCGGCCGCACCGGCTTCCAGTGCCAGCCGAGCAGCGCGAAGGTGGGCACGGCGCCGATCAGCACGGCCTTGTCGTAGCCGTCCATCCATTGCCCGTATTGCGCCAGCGCCACGCCGGCGCCCGCGGCCAGCGCCAGCGCGAACAGCCAGTCCACCCAGCTCAGGCGGCGCAGGAAGGAAGGTTCGAGGTAGGCCTCCTCGGCGCCGGTGTCGGCGCGCGGGGTGCCGCGCATGGCGGGACCGGCCTGTTTCACATTAGAGGACATAGCGTACCTGCTCGATTCAGTGGGGAGTGCCGGCGGGCTCCTGGGCGGCGCTGCGGCCCCCTGCGGCGCGGCCGATGTCGTCGCGCAGCGCCGTGAATTCCTTTTCGAAATCCATGGTGCGGCGCTGAGTCGACATCGCCATCAGCACATGGCTGCCGGCATCGCCGTCGCCGGTGTTGCCCGCGGCGGGCCGGTCGGCAGACAGGTCGGTGGACTTGTCCTTCACCCAGACCCAGACCCGGCGCTCGCGGATATAGAACATCGCGAACACGCCCAACACCAGCAGTAGACAGCCAAGATACACGATGTTCTTGCCCGGCGCACGGGTCAGCTGGAACACGCTGGCCTTGATTTCCTGGAAGTCGTCGAGCTGCAGGAACACCGGTGCGCCGTAGAAGAAACTATCCGACAGCGCATTGATGGCCTGCTGCAGGAAGGCGCCGCTCTGGGCACTGTTGGCTACCACCGGCAGTTGGTCCTGGGCGCGCGCGAGCTGCCACAGCTCCCACATCGAACCGTTCAGGATTTTCAGCAGCACATCGGCGGCCTTCTGCTGCTCGGCCGGCGGCACGGACTTTTCCAGGAAGGCGGCGATGGCGGTGAAGCCGCCCGGCGGCGAATCCGGTGTGGGACGCGTCGCCCCCGCGAACAGGTCGAGCGCGCGCAGCGCGCTTTCGGCCAGCTGACGGCGCAGCTCGGCCTTGTCGTCGCCTGGCATCGAAGCCAGCGCAAAGCGGCGCGCGGCCTCGCCGCGCAGTGCGCGGTCCTGCAGCGCGGCGCGCAGCCGCATCCAGTCGACCACGCTGCCCTGGTCATCGGCGGGAATGCGCAGGTAGCGGAACTGCTCGCTGGGCGACTCGCGCATGCCGGCCAGGAACACCGACTGGCCGTCCATCTGCACCGGCACCATGTAGTTGTTGTACTCGCGCGCCTGTCCGGTGCGGTCGCGCAGCTTGTACTGCACCGACGGGCCGACATTGCGCAGGGTCTTGGCGCGGTCGGTACTGGCGGCGGCGCCGAGATGCTTGTCCAGCGTTTCGTTGAAGGACTTGCGCGCCACGCCGCGCGCATCGGGCTTGCCCGAGGCATCGGTGACGTTCTCGATATTCATCAGCCGGAAGTCGCTGAACTCCACCGTCAGTCCGTCGCTGTCCGCGCTGGTGCCGGTGCCCGCCAGCGGCTTGTTGCCGCCCACCGCGCCGTCGATGGTGAAAGTGGCATGGCCGCTGCCCTGCATCGGGTAGCCGACGAACTTCAGGCGCGAGCCGCCGTCCTCGAAGCTGGACTGGTAGATGGCGATGCCGTCGACGATCAGCGGCTCGTTCACCTTGATGGTGGCCTCGGTGCGCTTGCCGGTGGCGCGATCGGTCACGACCACGTCCGAGGCAAACAGCTTGGGCATGCCGGTCTCGTAGAAGTCGACCTTGAACTTCTTCAGCGTGATCGCGAACGGCAGGTCCTGCACCAGCGCTCCGTCGGCAATGTTGAGGATGGCGGTGGAGACGGTCGAGCCCTCGGGCACGTAGGCGTTGCCACGGAAGCCCGGGTTGTTCACCGACAGCCGGTGCTGCGGCGGGATCTCGCTGATTACCGCGTTGCCGCGGAGCGGGGTCTTGTCGCCCAGCCACATCTGCGCGCGGATCAGCAGGTCGCCGTCGAGCAGGCCGCCGATGCAGATCACCACGATGGCGGTGTGCGCCAGGATATAGCCGGCCTTGTTGGCTGCGCCGGCCTTGGCCGCCAGCAGCGTGGCGCCGTCGTGCTCGACCGCCTTGACGCGGTAGCCGCGGTTGGTCAGCAATGCCGTCAGCCGGCCGACGGCCTCAGCGCGGGCACGCGCGCCGTCGAACTCGCCGCGATGATGGAAAGCGCGCAGGCTGCGCTCGCGCACATGGTCCTTCCATGAGCGCATGTCCGCGATCATCTTGGGCGCGTTGCGCACCAGGCACAGGCTGGTGGACACCACCAGGAAGGCCAGGATCAGCAGGAACCACCACGACCCGTAAACCTTCTGCAGCGACAGCGTGTGGAACACATCGGCCCAGAACGGTCCGAACTGGTTGACGTAGTTCGGGTACGGCTCGTTCTGCTTGAGCACGGTGCCGATCACGCTGGCGATGGAGATCACCGTCAGCAGCGCGATCGCAAAGCGCATCGAGGACAACAATTCGACCGCGTCGCGCAGCACGCGGTGAGAGGTCTTCAGGTGCAGCCCTGAAGTGGAAGCGGTCGACATGTGCAGTGAAACCTAAAACAGCGTACGGCCTGGAAATGAATAAAGGGTGGACATGCTTTGGCAAGCAGGCCACCCTTTTCGATTGTGACAAGCGCGTTCGGTTGCATGCCTGGCCGCGCCATCCGGCGGCGGCCGCTCAACCGATGCGCCGGCGCGCAAAGGCGCCAGCGTCGCGGAATCCCGGATCGTCAGCGAACCCCGGCGACGTAGTCCGCCACCGCCTTGATCTCGGCATCCGACATCTTGGCGGCGATGGTCGTCATGACCGGGTTGTTCTTGCGGGTGCCCTGGCGGAATGCCACCAGTTGTGCCTCGGTATAGTCGGCCCACTGGCCGCCGATGCGCGGATACTGCGCCGGCATGCCTGCGCCGGCGGGGCCATGGCAGGCGGCGCAGGCCGGCACGCCCTTGGCGGCGATGCCGGCGCGGTAGATCTTCTGGCCGGCTTCGATGCTGTCCTTGTTCTTGGCGGTGGCCGGCTTGAGCGACTGCTTGGCGAGGTAGGCGCCGACGTTGCGCATTTCCTCGTCGGTCAGCACCGACGCCATCGGCACCATGATCGCGTTGCTGCGGGCCTTGGCCTTGAAGTCGGCCAGCTGCTTGTGGACGTATTCCGGATGCTGCGCGGCCAGCTTGGGATTGGCGGCTGCCGCGCTGTTGCCGGCGGCACCGTGGCAGCTCAGGCAGGCGGGCACATTGCGATCGGGGGCACCTTGCGTGTACAGCGTTTCACCCTTGGCCGGGTCCGCCTTCGCGGCGGCCTGCTCTGCGGCAGATGCCAGACCGGAAAGGGCGGCGGCAGGAACGGCCAGAGCCAGGACACCCAGAATCTTCGCAATGCGGTTCATTCGCACACCTTCTCTGAATTGTTTTGGATACCGTGATGCGTGCCGCTCCGGCGCTTTGCCGGCGGTGAGGACGCGCCGGTGAAAAGGCTGGGAATCGTGGCGACCCGCGTGCGGCTGACCGATCCGCGCAACGCTGGCCGTGGCGGCAGACCCCGCCAGCCCGCTTCCGCAGCCGCCGCACCGTTCGGTGCAATGCGCAATGCGGGGCAAGGCCTTGCCCACGATGGAACGACACACTAGGCTTCCCGCCCGGACGACGGCAGCCGAGGCACGCGGCATGGATGCCACGCGTCACCCGTTCAGGAGACCGTAAACCGGCGTATTGTACAATAAGTTATGTGCCGGATTGATGCCTTGCGCCTTGTCGTGCCCGTTTGGGGTGCGCCAGGTCAAGCCCGGCGGGCGGCCCAGGCCGCAGCCATCCCACCCTGGCGAGACCCCGGCCCCGGCATGCGCTTGCGCGCGGCCTCCGCGGCCCGCCCCACTGCTCTAGCGCATGTCCCTTCTTCACCAGGCCCGCTTCTTCATCACCGTGAACCACCTGCGCGACCTGCCCGCCACGGCCGTGCCCGAAGTCGCGTTCGCCGGCCGCTCCAACGCGGGCAAGTCCACCGCCATCAACATCCTGTGCAACCAGAAGCGGCTGGCGTTCTCGTCGCGCACGCCCGGGCGCACCCAGCACATCAACTATTTCTCGGTGGCGCCGGTCAAGGCGCCCGACCCGCTCGCGTTCCTGGTCGACCTGCCGGGCTACGGCTATGCCGAGGTCTCGGGCTCGGCCAAGTACCACTGGCAGGGCCTGCTCAGCGATTACGTACAGACCCGCCAGCAGCTCGCCGGCCTGATCCTGATGATGGATGCGCGCCGGCCGTTCACGGATCTCGACTGCCAGATGGTCGAGTGGTTCCTGCCCACCGGACGACCGATCCACGTGCTGCTGACCAAGGCCGACAAGCTCACCAACAGCGACAATGCCAAGGCCCTGCGCGAGACCCGCAAGATGCTGCAAGGCTATGCCGAGCAACTGGAAACGCCGGTGCCGATGACGGCGCAGCTGTTCTCCAGCCTGAAGCGCCGCGGCATCGAAGAGGCGCAGGGCGTGATCGCCGGCTGGCTGAACCTGCCAGAAGCGCAAAAGGTGGAACGCGAGCCCGCCGCCGCGAAGCCGGTGCCCCCTGCGTCCGATCCGGCCGCGTAATCCTGGCAGCGGGCGCGCAAAAAAAAGCCCCGTCGCAAGCAACGGGGACAAACTTTCCCGCCGGTGGGGCGGGTACCCGCTCAGGGAGGAGTAGCGGGGGGACACCGCGCCACGCAGCGCGCAACGTAAAGTGTCCGCGAGTATGATGGCGGGCACGCACAAAAGTTTAGTTTTTCTTCAGCCAGCCGCACGACGCTGCGCGCGCCGCGCTTGCCGGCCCTGCATTCCGTCCTCTTCCGTCAAGAAGCCGCCATGTCCACCTTCCCCGAGTTCCGCCCGCGCCGCATGCGCCGCGATGATTTCTCCCGCCGCATGATGCGCGAGCATCGCCTGTCCCCGGACAACCTGATCTACCCGGTCTTCATCCTCGACGGCCAGAACCAGCGCCAGGCCGTGGCCTCGATGCCGGGCGTGGAGCGCGTCTCGGTCGACCAGCTGATGCCGGTGGCCGAAGACTGCGTCAAGCTCGGCATCCCCGTGCTCGCGCTGTTCCCGGTGATCGACCCGTCGCTGAAGACGCCCGACGGCATCGAGGCCACCAACCCCGACGGGCTGGTGCCGCGCGCCGTGCGCGTGCTGAAGGACCGCTTCCCCGAGCTCGGCGTGCTGTGCGACGTGGCGCTCGACCCGTACACCAGCCATGGCCAGGACGGCGTGCTCGACGACAACGGCTACGTGATCAACGATGCGACGGTGGAGATCCTGGTGCGCCAGGCACTGGCGCAGGCCGAGGCCGGGGTCGACATCGTCGCGCCGTCCGACATGATGGACGGCCGCATCGGCGCGGTGCGCACCGCGCTGGAAGACAACGGCCATATCCATACCCGCATCATGGCGTACTCGGCCAAGTACGCGTCGGCGTTCTACGGCCCGTTCCGCGACGCGGTGGGCTCGGCCGCCAACCTGGGCAAGGGCAACAAGATGACCTACCAGATGGATCCGGCCAACACCGACGAGGCCCTGCGCGAAGTGGCGCAGGACATCCTGGAAGGCGCCGACATGGTGATGGTCAAGCCCGGCATGCCGTACCTGGACATCGTGCGCCGCGTCAAGGACGAGTTCCGCTTCCCCACCTACGTCTACCAGGTCAGCGGCGAGTACGCGATGCTCAAGGCCGCCGCGCAGAACGGCTGGCTGGACCACGACAAGGTCATGATGGAATCGCTGCTGGCCTTCCGCCGCGCCGGCGCCGACGGCATCCTGACCTATTTCGCGCGCGACGCCGCGCGGCTGCTGCAGGCCTGACGGCCGGGCGACCGCGCATGGAGTTGCTAGGTTTCTCAGCGAGCCAGGTACACCCGCTCGCCTCGCTCACCGAGGCGAGCAGCTTTCTGTCTGGCAATGCCGCGTCACTGTTCGTGTGGGCGGATTTTTCCACCGAAGAGGTCACCGCGGCGCCCGACGCCTGGCGTGAACAGGTGCGCCAGCTGGCCGGCGCGCCCATCCTCGACCTGCACCTGGCCGACGCCACCAACGCCGCGCATCCGTCGTACTTCGATACGACCCATGCGTACGACATGGTGATCTTCCGCAAGCTGACCTTCGAAACCAGCCGCGCCATTGTCGAGGCCGAGCCGCAGGACGCCGCCGGCACCGCTAGCACCACCAGGCCGCCCGCGGCCGAGGCAGCGGCCCGGCAGAAGCGTTATGCGCCCGGCTTCCTGCCGGCACTGGCCAAGATCGATACCCAGCCGGTCACGTTCTTCATGTTCGACACCGTGCTGGTGACGGTACGCTCGGGGCCGTCGCGCACCATCGACCAGGTGCGCCAGCGTTTGCTCGAGCTGTGCCAGGCCCCGCGTCCACAAGCCGCGCCCGCGCGTGGCAACGGTCAGTCGCTGCTGCACGGCATCCGTCCGCCGAGCCGGCCCGAAGACCTGATGCTGCGGCTGCTTAACGCCATGGTCGACCGCTACCTGGAACTGCGCGCGCCGCTGACGCGCCAGCTTGACCGCTGGCAGCGCGCGCTGCTGAACTCGCGCCGCAGCTTCTCCAGCTGGGAGGGCCTGCTGGATGCGCGCATCCAGCTGCGCAAGCTGGAACACCTGAGCGAGGAGCAGCGCGACGCGCTGCAGGAATTCCGCGACAGCCTGCTCGACAACCGCTACAGCAGCGACCAGCCCGGCGGCGCGGCCAATGCGCCGGGGCGCGACGAGGTGCTGCTGGTGCGCATCAACGACGTGATGGAGCATATCCAGCGGGTGCTGGCGCATGCGCGCCGGCTGGAGGATTCGATCGAATCGGCGGTGCAGATTCACTTCTCGGCGGTGGCGCACCGGACC
This sequence comes from Cupriavidus sp. WGlv3, assembly GCF_023952475.1. GTDB lineage: Bacteria > Pseudomonadota > Gammaproteobacteria > Burkholderiales > Burkholderiaceae > Cupriavidus > Cupriavidus phytorum. The sequence continues at coordinate 44,533 of NZ_JALHRX010000012.1, read as the reverse complement.
AACCGCACCATGCGCGCGCTGACGCTGATCACGGCGCTGTTCATGCCGCTGACGCTGATCACCGGCGTCTTCGGCATGAACTTCGAGCGCATGCCGTGGCTGCAAGAGCCGCAGGGCTTCTGGTGGTCGATCGGCCTGATGGGCGCGGTGGCGGTGGTACTGGCGGCGCTGTGGGCGCTGGCGCGGCAGCTGGAGCGCTAGCCGCAGGCCTGGGTACGCCTCGGTTACGCCTCAGGTACGCGTGCGCGTGCCGAAAGCGCGCTCCAGGCTTTCCAGGAAGCGGTTGGCCGACTGGTAGCCGATCACGCGCACCGGGCGCTCGCGACCATCCGGGCCGAACAGGATGATGCCGGGCGGCCCGAACAGGCCGAAGCGCTTGAGCAAGGCCTTGTCGTCGGCATTGTTGGCGGTCACGTCCGCCTGCAGCAGCACGAGCTCCGACAGCCGCGCGCGCACGCGCGGATCGACGAAGGTCATGCGCTCCATTTCCTTGCAGCTGACGCACCAGTCGGCATAGAAATCCAGCAGCACCGGCTTGCCCGCGGCGGCGGCCTGCGCCACGCGGGCGTCGAGTTCGGCCACGCTGCGCACGCGCTCGAAACGCACCGCCGCCGCAGCGCCGGCGCTTTCGCCGCCGGTACGCGCCACGCTCAAATGCGACAGCGGCTGCAGCGGGTCGCGTCCGCCCGAAGCGACGCCGATCAGCACGATCGCAGCGGCGATGGCAAACAGCACGCCCACGCCCTTGCCCACCCGCACCAGGTTGCGCGGATCCGGTCCCAGCCCGTCGAAGGCACCGAGAAACACCGCCGCCACCAGCAACAGCGCCGCCAGCAGCAGCATCGTGGCCCACGCAGGCAGCACCGGCCCCAGCATCCACAGCGCCACGCCCAGCAGCAGGAAGCCGAAGAAGCGCTTGGTCACCTCCATCCAGCGGCCGGCGCGCGGCAACAGGTTGCCCGCGCCCACGCCGACCAGCACCAGCGGCACGCCCATGCCCAGCGCCATCGCGAACAGCGCGGCGCCGCCGATCACGGCATCGCGGCTCTGCGCGATATAGGCCAGCGCACCCGCCAGCGGCGCCGTCACGCAGGGGCCGACGATCAGCGCGGAGATCGCGCCCATCGCCGCGGCCCCCGCCACCTGGCCACCCTGGCGGCGGTTGGACGATTCCGTCAGCCGGGTCTGCCAGCGCTGCGGCAGTTGCAGTTCGTACAGGCCAAACATCGACAGCGCCAGCGCCACCATCAGCGCCGCGAAGGCGCCCAGCACCCAGGGCGTCTGCAGCGCGGCCGACAGCCCCTCGCCGAGCAGGCCCGCGGCCACGCCGACCGCGGTGTACACCACCGCCATGCCCAGCACATAGGCCAGCGACACCAGTAGCGCGCGGCCGCGCGTGACGTGCTCGCCGACCACGATCGACGACAGGATCGGCACCATCGGCAGCACGCATGGGGTAAAGGTCAGCAGCAGGCCCAGGCCGAAGAACAGCGCCCCGATCAGGCCGAGGTTGCGGCTGGCCAGTGCGCCGGCGATGCGGTCGCTGTCGTCGGCGCGCAGGGTCGCGGCCGAACCCGGTACTGCGGGAACCGCTGGCACCGCGGGCGCCGGAACCGGCTCGGCCGCCGGGGCGTCGCTGCGACCGCGCTTGCCGAACAGGTCGGCCAGCGCGCTGCCGCCCACCTTGTAGACGCTTTCCATCGGCGGATAGCACAGGCCCTTGTCGGCGCAGCCCTGCGAGGTCACCGTCAGCGTCCATTTGCCGTCGGCTGGCGCGGCCTCGACCGGCACGCGGATGACCACGCTGTCGCGGTAGGTCTCCATCTCCTTGCCGAAGGTCTCGTCGAACTTGACCTTGCCCTGCGGGTAGGCCGGCGCGCCCAGCTTCACCCCGGCCGGCTGCGCGGCGAAGGCAAAGCGCTCACGGTACATGTAGTAGCCCGGCGCGACGTCAAAGCGCACTTCGATGGTCTTGTCGTCAGGCTGGCTGGCGGCAAAGCGAAAGGCTTGCTCGGGCGGCAGGAAGTCGTCCTCGGTGGCGGCGTGGAGGCTGCCCGCCAGGCACAGCCAGGCCAGTGCCGCCAGCAGCGCTGCGGCAATATGCCGCACCCACATCTGCGCGGGCGTGCCCACCCGCCGTGCCAAACCGATGTTCATGAATCCGATTCCTGTTGGTCTTGATCCTGGGGCGCTGCCATACCTGGTGCTGCCCCGCGGGCATCGCCGCCCGGTGCCGCCGTTCCTGGCTGCGCCGGCACGCCGGCGGTTTCGCTACGTACCCATGCCAGGTACGGCCCGTAGCCCGCTGCCACGGGCCACGCGAGCAGCTCCGGGACGTCATAGGGGTGATGTTGCCGGATCACGGCCTCGAGCGCAGCGTAGCGCGCGCGCGTGGTCTTGATCAGCAGCGGCCATTCCCGCGCCTGCTCGAGCTTGCCCTGCCACCAGTACTCGGATTCGACCGGCGCCAGACGGTTCACGCAGGCAGCGGCGCGCGCCTGCAGCACGGCTCGCGACAGACGCGCCGCGGTATCGGCATCGGGTGCATTGGTGACGACGACGAGCACCTCGTCCGTACCGGCACCCTGCTCTGTATGGCTTTGCATCGACACTCTCCCTGCGGCCGTCTGCATCCGGCCCGCCCAAAACAAAAGAGCCAGGCGATTGCCTGGCTCGATTGTAAGCGGTGTGCCCGCAACCGTCGCGCGACGGCAGCGGGCAGGAAACGCACTTATTCCGCGGCTTCTTCGGCCGGGGCTTCGGTGATTTCCGGACGATCCACCAGCTCGACCAGCGCCATCGGCGCGTTGTCGCCCTGACGGAAGCCGAACTTCAGGATGCGGGTGTAGCCGCCCGGACGGGTGGCATAGCGCGGGCCCAGTTCGGTGAACAGCTTGGTGACCATGTCGCGGTCGCGCAGGCGGGCGAAAGCCAGGCGGCGGTTGGCAACGGTGTCCTTCTTGGCCAGCGTGATCAGCGGCTCGACAACCTTGCGCAGTTCCTTGGCCTTGGGCACGGTGGTCTTGATCAGCTCGTGCTGGAACAGCGAGTTGGACATGTTGCGCAGCATCGCGAGACGGTGCGACGAGGTGCGGTTCAGTTTCCGCAGACCATGACGGTGACGCATGATGATTCCTTTCAGTTAAGTGTTTGACCAGCTCTTCTATCGTCCGATGCGGCTGGACGCGGGCCGGTAGTCATACATGCCCCGGCCAAAGCCGGGGCGGTTGCTGCGATGCGGGACGGAGGCCCCGCACCACGATTACTTCTCCAGACCTGCGGGCGGCCAGTTCTCGAGCTTCATGCCGAGGGTCAGGCCACGCGAGGCGAGGACTTCCTTGATCTCGTTGAGCGACTTGCGACCCAGGTTCGGGGTCTTGAGCAGCTCGTTCTCGGTACGCTGGATCAGGTCGCCGATGTAGTAGATGTTTTCGGCCTTCAGGCAGTTGGCCGAACGCACCGTCAGCTCCAGGTCGTCGACCGGGCGCAGCAGGATCGGGTCGATCTGCGGGGTGCGACTCGAAGCGGCCTCGGCGGCCGACTCGGTGCCTTCCAGCGCGGCGAACACGGACAGCTGGTCGACCAGAATGCGGGCCGACTGGCGGATCGCTTCCTCGGGCGAGATCACGCCGTCGGTTTCGATATTCATCACCAGCTTGTCGAGGTCGGTACGCTGCTCCACACGAGCGGATTCAACCGCGTACGACACGCGGCGCACCGGCGAGAACGAGGCGTCCAGCACGATGCGGCCGATGACCTTGCCGGATTCGTCGCCGAACTTGCGCACGTTGCCCGGCACATAGCCGCGGCCCTGCTCGACCTTGATCTGCATGTCCAGCTTGCCGCCGGCCGACAGATGCGCGATCACGTGGTTCGGGTTGATGATCTCGACGTCGTGCGGCAGCTCGATATCGGCGGCCGTGACCACGCCTTCGCCATCCTTGCGCAGCGACACCGTGACTTCGTCGCGGTTGTGCAGCTTGAACACCACGCCCTTCAGGTTGAGCAGCAGGTTGACGACGTCTTCCTGCACGCCGTCGATGGTGGAATACTCGTGGACCACCCCAGCGATCGTGACTTCGGTCGGGGCATAACCGACCATCGACGACAGCAGCACGCGACGCAGGGCGTTACCGAGCGTATGGCCGTAGCCGCGCTCGAACGGCTCCATCACGACTTTGGCGTGATGGTCGCCCAGAGGCTCGACGGCGATAATTTTTGGCTTGAGGAGTGCTGTTTGCATTAGGTTGTCCTTTTCAATACCCTCGGCTCGTTACACCGATAAGGCTGACGTTTGGAACCTGGAAATCCCATCGTAACGATGGGCGAAGCCCGACGCGCGCCAGGCGCGTCGGGCTGAAGGAGAAGCTTTGCGACGAACGCAAGCTCTGGGCCGGGTGCTCGCGGATTAACGCGAGTACAGTTCGACGATCAGGCTTTCGTTGATGTCGCCCGAGATATCGGCGCGATCCGGGACTTGCTTGAAGGTGCCTTCGAACTTCTTGGCATCCACTGCGACCCAGGTCGGGAAGCCCGACTGCTCGGCCAGCGACAGTGCTTCGGCGATACGGACCTGCTTCTTCGACTGCTCGCGGATGGTGATGATGTCGCCCGACTTGACCTGGGCCGACGGCACGTTCAGGGTCTGGCCGTTCACCAGGATCGCCTTGTGCGACACCAGCTGACGCGCTTCAGCGCGGGTCGAGCCGAAGCCCATGCGGTACACCACGTTGTCCAGGCGCGATTCCAGCAGTTGCAGCAGGTTTTCGCCGGTGTTGCCCTTGCGGCGGTCGGCTTCGGCGAAGTAGCGGCGGAACTGGCGCTCGAGCACGCCGTAGATGCGCTTGACCTTCTGCTTTTCGCGCAGCTGGTTGCCGTAGTCCGAGGTGCGGGCACCCGAGGTGCGGCCATGCTGGCCCGGCTTGCTGTCCAGCTTGCACTTGTCGGCCAGCGAGCGGCGCGAGCTCTTCAGGAACAGGTCGGTGCCTTCACGGCGGGAAAGTTTGGCCTTCGGGCCGGTATAACGTGCCACGTTGTCTTCCTTTAATCGATCACGGCGCCTTCAGGACGCGCCGTGAGTCCGCCAACGCAGTGCTGCCGCGGTGCATGGAGGCACGCGCCAGACCGTGACGGACGGTGGGCTTATTAAGCGCGCTCCGTTGCCGGAGGCGTCGCTGCAAGCATTTACCAATGCGCCGGCATCGCAATGTGCCGCGAAAGCCACTGCTCCGACGCAAAACAAAAACCTGCCGCATTGAAATGCAGCAGGTCAGCGCGCGATACTACCATATCCAAAACCGGCAGGTAAACCCGCCGGCTCCGGACGCGCCAACGCATCAGATGCGGCGGCGCTTCGGCGGACGGCAGCCGTTGTGCGGAATCGGCGTGACGTCTTCGATGATCGCGATCTTGATGCCCAGCGCGTTCAGCGCGCGGACAGCCGATTCACGACCCGGGCCGGGACCCTTGATACGCACTTCCAGGTTCTTGATGCCCTGGTCTTGCGCCACGCGGCCGGCGTTTTCGGCAGCGACCTGGGCAGCGAACGGGGTCGACTTGCGCGAACCCTTGAAGCCCTGGCCACCGGCGGTCGCCCACGACAGGGCATTGCCCTGGCGATCGGTGATCGTGATGATGGTGTTGTTGAACGAAGCGTGGACGTGCGCAATGCCGTCGGCAACGTTCTTCTTGACCTTTTTACGCGCGCGAGCGGCGTTATTCGGACCTTTTGCCATTAGTTTCTTCCTCTGCCTTCGGCTTTACTTCTTCAGAGCCACGCCGGCCTTGCGCGGACCCTTGCGGGTACGGGCGTTGGTACGGGTACGCTGACCGCGCATGGGCAGGCCCTTGCGGTGACGCATGCCACGATAGCAACCAAGGTCCATCAGACGCTTGATGTTCATCGTGGTTTCACGACGCAGGTCACCCTCGACCGTGACCTTGCCCACTTCGTCACGAAGCTTTTCCAGGTCGGCGTCGGTCAGATCCTTGACCTTCTTGTCAAACGGTACACCGGTGGCCTCGCAAATCTTGCGAGCGCGCGAGCGGCCGACACCATAAATGGCCGTCAGGCCGATTTCGGTGTGCTTGTGGTTCGGGATGTTAACCCCTGCGATACGTGCCATTCGTCAATCCTCTTTCCGATTAGCCTTGGCGTTGCTTGTGGCGGGGATCCGACGAGCAGATCACGCGCACGACACCGTTGCGCTTGATGATTTTGCAGTTGCGGCAAATGCGCTTAACAGAAGCCAGCACTTTCATAATTTTCCTCTTCCTTCAATTCCTGTTCGCTCACTTCGTCCGGAAGACGATTCGTGCGCGCGACAGATCATATGGGGTCAGCTCGACCGTCACCTTGTCACCCGGAAGAATCCGGATGTAGTTCATTCTCATCTTGCCGGAGATATGGCCCAGCACTACATGGCCATTCTCCAGCTTGACTCGGAACGTCGCATTGGGCAGGTTTTCCAGGACCTCGCCCTGCATCTGGATGACGTCGTCTTTAGCCATACCTAGCCTGTACCGATCCGAAGTCAGCGCAAGGTCAGATTGCCCTTGAAATTCGCCTTCTTCAGCAGCGACTCATACTGCTGCGACATGACATAGGACTGAACCTGGGCCATGAAGTCCATCGTGACGACCACGATGATCAGCAGGGAGGTTCCGCCGAAATAGAACGGAACGTTCCAGCGCAGCACCAGGAATTCCGGCAACAGGCAGACCAGTGTGATGTAGATCGCACCAGCCAGCGTCAAACGCACCAGGATCTTGTCGATATAGCGCGTCGTCTGCTCGCCCGGACGAATGCCCGGAATGAAGGCACCGCTTTTCTTCAGGTTGTCTGCCACTTCACGGCTGTTGTACACCAGGGCCGTGTAGAAGAAGCAGAAAAATACAATCGCAGCAGCGTAAAGCAGGATGTAGACCGGCTGGCCCGGCGACAGCGTGGCAGCCAGGTCCTTGATGAACCGGCCGACCGTACCCGTCGAGTCAGACGTAAACCAGCCCGCGATCGTCGCCGGGAACAGGATGATCGACGATGCGAAGATCGGCGGAATCACCCCTGCCATGTTCAGCTTCAGCGGCAGGTGCGACGACTGGCCGCCGTACACCTTGTTGCCGACCTGACGCTTGGCATAGTTCACCAGGATCTTGCGCTGGCCACGCTCGACGAACACCACGGCGAAGGTCACACCGATCACGATCGCCACGATGAAGATCGCCGCGATGATGCTCATGGAACCCGTGCGGACCAGTTCGAACAGTCCGCCGATCGCATTGGGCAGGCCCGCCGCGATACCGCCGAAGATGATGATCGAGATGCCGTTGCCCAGACCGCGCTCGGTGATCTGCTCACCCAGCCACATCAGGAACATCGTGCCGGTCACCAGCGTGATCACTGCCGTGGCCCGGAACATCAGGCCCGGATCCAGCACCAGCCCCGGCTGCGACTCCAGCGCGACCGCGATCGACAGCGCCTGGAACGTGGCCAGAACCACGGTGCCGTAGCGCGTGTACTGCGTGATCTTGCGCTGCCCTGCCTGCCCTTCCTTCTTCAGCGACTCCAGCTGCGGCAGCACGATCGTCAGCAACTGCATGATGATCGACGCCGAGATGTACGGCATGATGCCGAGCGCGAAGACGGTAAAGCGCGACAGCGCCCCGCCCGAGAACAGGTTGAACATCCCGAGGATGCCACCCGACTGACTCTGGAAAAGCTTCGCAAGCTGCTCCGGATCGATACCGGGCACCGGAATATGAGCGCCGATGCGGTACACGATCAGGGCCAGCACCAGAAACATCAGCCGGCGCTTGAGGTCGCCGTACTTCGCCGTGTTCCTGGCTTGCGCGCTTGCATTGGGTTTCGCCGTGGCCAAACGATGCTCCGACTATGACTGCCTATGCTGCGATGAATGCTGCCGTATCAGGCTGCGATCTGGCCGCCGGCGGCTTCGATCGCGGCCTTGGCGCCAGCGGTGGCGCCCAGACCCTTGATCGTCACCTTGCGGGTCAGCTCGCCGGCCTTGATGACCTTGGCGCTCTTGACCAGGTCGCCGACCAGGCCAGCCTGCTTCAGGACCAGCAGGTCGACTTCGGCCGCTTCCAGGCGCTCGATGTCACGCAGCGTGACTTCGGCGGTGAACGCCTTGGTCAGCGAGGTGAAGCCGCGCTTCGGCAGGCGACGATACAGCGGCATCTGGCCGCCTTCGAAGCCCACCTTGTGGAAGCCGCCCGAACGCGACTTCTGACCCTTGTGACCGCGACCGGCGGTCTTGCCCAGGCCGGAGCCGATACCGCGGCCGACGCGACGCTTGGCGTGCTTCGAACCGGCAGCCGGTTTCAGGTTGTTCAGTTGCATCTTGCTCTCCAAGTCCCGATCAGGCCAGAACCTTGACCAGGTACGAGACCTTGTTGATCATGCCGCGCACGGCGGGCGTGTCCTGCAGCTCCGACACCGAGTTGATGCGGCGCAGGCCCAGGCCACGAACGGTGGCGCGATGATCCTCGCGCGTGCCGATCAGGCTGCGCACGAGTTGCACTTTTACGGTTTTCTGCGACATTGCGTTCACCTTAACCCAGGATGTCTTCGACCGACTTGCCACGCTTGGCGGCGATTTCGCCCGGCGTGCTCATCTTCTGAAGGCCGTCCAGCGTGGCGCGAACCATGTTGTACGGGTTGGTGGAGCCGTGCGACTTGGTCACCACGTTGGTGACGCCCATCACTTCGAAGATCGCGCGCATCGGGCCGCCGGCGATCACGCCGGTACCTTCCTTGGCGGGCATCATCAGCACCTTGGCGGCGCCGTGCTTGCCAACGACTTCGTGTTGCAGCGTGCCGTTCTTCAGCGAGACCTTGACCATCTTGCGACGGGCTTCGTCCATTGCCTTCTGAACGGCGACAGGCACTTCCTTGGCCTTGCCCTTGCCCATGCCGATGCGGCCATCGCCGTCACCAACCACGGTCAGCGCAGCGAAACCGAGAATCCGGCCACCCTTCACCACCTTGGTGACACGGTTGACCGAGATCATCTTCTCGCGGAGGCCGTCGTCGCGTTCGTCCTGTTGGACTTTTGCTTGCATCTTTGCCATGACGTATCTCTCTTTATGCGCTTAGAACTTCAGGCCAGCTTCGCGGGCGGCGTCTGCCAGGGCCTTCACGCGGCCATGGAAACGGAAGCCGGCGCGATCGAACGCGACGGTTTCCACGCCGGCAGCCTTCGCCTTCTCGGCGATGCGCTTGCCCACGACGGTAGCGGCAGCGGCGGTAGCGCCCTTGCCATCCAGTTCCTTGCGCACTTCCACCTCTGCGGTCGAAGCCGAAGCCAGCACCTTGGTGCCGCACTCCGAGAAGACCTGGGCGTAAATATGCGAATTCGTACGGAACACGGTCAGACGATTGACTTTCATCTCCGCGATCTTGGCGCGGGTCTGACGTGCACGGCGCAAACGAGCGTCTTTCTTGTTCATCATTGCACCCCTTACTTCTTCTTGGTTTCCTTCAGGATGACGCGCTCGTCGCTGTAACGCACACCCTTGCCCTTGTAGGGCTCGGGCGGACGGTACGCGCGGACTTCCGCGGCAACCTGACCGACTTTCTGCTTGTCCGCACCCTTGATGATGATCTCGGTCTGCGTCGGCGTTGCCGCCGTCACGCCTTCCGGCATCTCATGGATCACGTCGTGCGAGAAACCAAGCTGGAGCTTCAGCGCAGCACCTTGCAGCTGGGCACGGTAACCCACGCCAACGAGGTTCAGCTTGCGCTCGAAACCGGTGGTCACGCCCTTGACCATGTTCGCCGCCAGGGCGCGCATGGTGCCTTGCAGGGCGTTTGCTTCACGCGACTCGTCAGCCGGCGAGAAGGTCAGCGTGTCGTTCTCGACATTGACCTTGACCAGGCTGTGAATCGGCTGGGACAGCGTACCCAGCGGGCCCTTCACGGAGAGCACGCCAGCTGCCACGTTCACTTCCGCGCCCTTGGGGAGCGCGATGGGAGCCTTACCTACACGGGACATGGTTCTCTCCTTAAGCGACGTAGCAGAGAACTTCGCCGCCCACGCCGGTGGCGCGAGCCTTGCGGTCGGTCATCAGACCCTGCGGGGTCGAGATGATCGCCACACCGAGGCCGTTCATCACTTGCGGAATGTCGCTGCGGCCCTTGTACACGCGCAGGCCGGGCTTCGAGACGCGCTCGATGCGCTCGATCACCGGACGGCCGGCGTAGTACTTGAGACCGATGCTCAGTTGTGCCTTGCCGCCATCTTCCTGGACGGCGTAGTCGTCGATATAGCCTTCGTCCTTCAGGACCTTGGCGATTGCCACTTTCAGCTTCGACGACGGCATGACAACCGACGCTTTCTGCACGCCCTGGGCGTTGCGGATGCGCGTCAGCATATCGGCGATAGGATCGCTCATGCTCATACTGTTTCTCCTGTAGCCTGTGCGTAATTACCAGCTGGCTTTCGTCAGACCCGGGATTTCGCCCTTGAAGGCGATTTCGCGGATCTTGTTACGCGCCAGGCCAAACTTGCGGAAGGTACCGCGGGGACGACCGGTGATCGCGCAGCGGTTACGCTGGCGAGTCGGGTTCGCGTTGCGCGGGAGCTGTTGCAGCTCGAGGCGCGCCATATAACGCTCTTCTTCCGACTTTTCTTGGTCGTCGATAATGGCCTTGAGGGCAGCGCGCTTGGGGGCGAACTTCGCCGCCAGCTTGGCGCGCTTCTTCTCACGTTCAATCAGAGCCAGTTTAGCCACGGTTACCCCTTAATTGCGGAACGGGAACTTGAACGCGCCGAGGAGGGCCTTGGCTTCCTCGTCGTTCTTCGCCGTCGTCGTGATGCTGATGTTCAGACCACGCAGTGCGTCGATCTTGTCGTACTCGATTTCGGGGAAAATGATCTGCTCTTTCACACCGATGTTGTAGTTGCCACGACCGTCGAACGAGCGGCCCGACACACCACGGAAGTCACGCACGCGCGGCAGGGCCACGGTGACGAAACGATCGAGGAATTCGAACATGCGCTCGCCGCGCAGGGTCACCATCGCACCGATGGGGTAGCCCTGGCGGATCTTGAAGCCGGCGATGGCCTTCTTGGCCTTCGTCACGACCGGCTTCTGACCGGCGATCTTGGTCAGGTCGCCCACGGCGTTTTCAATGATCTTCTTGTCATTGATGGCTTCGCCAAGACCCATGTTCAGGGTGATCTTGGTGATGCGCGGCACTTCCATGACCGACTTGTAGCCGAACTGCTCGATCAGCTTCGGCACAACCTGTTCTTTGTAAAACTCTTGCAGACGTGCTGCCATGCTCAACTCCTATACGTGCCCAGAATCAAGCTGCCACGACGGCGCCGGTGGTCTTCAGCACGCGCACGCGCTTGCCGTCTTCCACCTTGATGCCGACGCGCGACGGCTTGCCATTGGCATCCACGAGCGCAACGTTGGAAATATGCAGCGGCATGACCTTGTCGACCACACCACCGGTAGTGCCCAGCATCGGGTTCGGGCGGGCATGCTTCTTGGCGATGTTCACGCCTTGCACCGCAACCTTGTCGCCGAGGACGGCTTGCACGGTACCGCGCTTGCCCTTGTCCTTGCCGGTCAGCACGATGACTTCGTCGCCTTTGCGAATCTTGTTCATGGCGGCTCCTTACAGCACTTCCGGAGCGAGCGACACGATCTTCATGAAGCGCTCGGTACGGAGTTCACGAGTCACCGGCCCGAAGATACGGGTGCCGATCGGCTCGAGCTTGTTGTTCAGCAGGACGGCGGCGTTGCCGTCGAACTTGATCAGCGAACCGTCAGCGCGGCGCACGCCCTTGGCGGTACGCACGACGACGGCGTTGTAGATGTCGCCCTTCTTGACGCGACCGCGCGGCGCTGCGTCCTTGACGGTCACCTTGATGATGTCGCCAACGCTTGCGTAGCGGCGCTTGGAGCCACCCAGCACCTTGATGCACAGCACTTCGCGCGCACCAGTGTTATCGGCCACTTCGAGCCGGCTTTCTGTCTGAATCATGGTGTTTGTCTTCCCAACTTAATCCGCCAGGTGCGATAGCGCCCGTCGGTCAGTCTTGGTCCCGTCGGTTCCGGCCTTGCGCCAGCACCGTATGGGTTGATCAACTTTGAAGTCGGTAGGAGCCCGGCAATCCCAATGAAAAACTATCGGGGCCGCCTGACCCTGGCTCGCTCAACAGGCCCGCCCGGGTGGTACAGCTAAGGCGAACGCAATAAAGCGGAAGTCCAGGATTATAGCTACATAATCCTGGACTTGCAAGTCAAGCTAAGAACGTGTTGTTCTTAGATGACGCGTGCAGCCTCTACCAGCCGGGAAACCACCCAGGACTTGGTCCGCGACAGCGGACGGCCTTCCTGGATTTCGACCTTGTCGCCTTCCTTGTACTGGTTGGCTTCGTCGTGTGCGTGGTACTTCTTGGAACGCAGCACGTACTTGCCGTACAGGGGATGCTTGACGCGGTTTTCCACCAAGACCGTAACGGTCTTGTCCATCTTGTCGCTCACGACACGGCCGACCAGGGTACGGCGAAGCGACTTTTCCGTTTGTGCAGCTTCAGTCATTTCGCGTTCGCCTTTTGAGTCAGCACGGTTTGCACGCGCGCGATGTCCTTGCGAACCTTCTTCAGCTGGCTGGTGTTCTGCAGCTGTTGGGTTGCCTTTTGCATGCGCAGGCTAAATTGGGCCTTCAGCAGCTCGGAGAGCTCCTGGTTCAGGCCTGCGGCGTCCTTGCCGCGAAGTTCGGATGCTTTCATTCCTGCTCTCCTTACGTCCCGACCTGGCGCACCACGAAATTGGTGGCGATCGGCAGCTTGGCCGCCGCGAGGCGGAACGCCTCACGCGCCAGCTCTTCGCTCACGCCATCCATTTCGTACAGCATCTTGCCCGGCTGGATTTCAGCCACGTAGTATTCCGGATTGCCCTTGCCGTTACCCATACGGACTTCGGCGGGCTTCTTCGAGATCGGCTTGTCCGGGAAGATCCGGATCCAGATGCGGCCGCCACGCTTGATGTGACGGGTCATCGCACGACGTGCCGACTCGATCTGGCGAGCCGTCAGACGGCCACGGCCCATTGCCTTCAGGCCGAATTCGCCGAAAGACACGGCGTTGCCACGGGTAGCCTTACCCGTGTTGCGGCCTTTCTGCTCCTTGCGGTATTTTCTGCGCTTAGGTTGCAGCATCGTTATTCTCCACTCTTCCCATCTGCGCCAGGCGCAGCGCGACGACCGGCACCGGCACCGCCACGGCGGTTGCCACCCGGACGGCCTTCGCCTTCACGGCGGCGGCCTTCCGGACGACCCGGGCGACGACGACGCTCGTCTTGCGGCTCTTCCACCACCGGCGCGTCATTGCGGCCGAGGTGATCCCCCTTGTAGACCCACACCTTGACACCGATGATGCCGTAGGTGGTTTCTGCTTCGGAGAAGCCGTAGTCGATGTCGGCGCGCAGGGTGTGCAGGGGCACACGGCCTTCGCGGTACCACTCGGTACGGGCGATTTCAATACCGTTCAGACGGCCGGCGCTCATGATCTTGATGCCCTGGGCACCCAGGCGCATCGCGTTCTGCATGGCGCGCTTCATGGCGCGGCGGAACATGATGCGGCGCTCGAGCTGCTGGGTGATCGAATCGGCGATCAGCTGAGCATCGGTTTCCGGCTTGCGGATTTCCTCGATGTTCACGTGCACGGGCACGCCCATGCGACGCTGCAGTTCGGCCTTCAGCAGTTCGATGTCCTCACCCTTCTTGCCGATCACCACGCCCGGACGCGAGCTGTAAATGGTGATGCGTGCATTGCGGGCGGGGCGCTCGATCACGACGCGGCCAACCGATGCGTTCTTGAGCTTCTTCTTCAGGAAGTCGCGAACTTCGATGTCTTCCTTCAGCATGCCGGCGAACTTCGTGTTGCTGGCGTACCAGCGCGAAGCCCAGTTACGGCTGACAGCCAGACGGAAGCCAGTCGGATGAATCTTCTGTCCCATCGTGACTCCTTAGTTGCCGAGCGTCACAGTGATGTGACAGGTTTGTTTCTCGATGCGGTTGCCGCGGCCCTTTGCCCGTGCCGTGAAGCGCTTGAGCGAGGTTGCCTTGTCGACGTAGATCGATTTGACCTTGAGTTCGTCGATGTCGGCGCCTTCGTTGTGCTCGGCGTTGGCGATGGCCGATTCGACCACCTTCTTCACGATCCCGGCAGCCTTTTTCGGGCTGAACGTCAGGACATTGAGCGCACGCTCGATCGGCAGACCACGGATCTGGTCAGCGACCAGGCGCGTCTTCTGGGCGGAGATGCGGGCACCGCGATGAATCGCTTTCACTTCCATGATGGCACCTTACCTCTTCGCTTTCTTGTCAGCCGCGTGGCCCTTGAACGTGCGGGTAATCGCAAATTCGCCGAGCTTGTGGCCAACCATGTTTTCCGTCACGTACACCGGCACGTGCTGACGGCCGTTGTGCACGGCGATCGTCAGGCCGATGAATTCCGGCATGATGGTCGAGCGGCGCGACCACGTCTTGATGGGCTTCTTGTCCTTGCCGCTGACTGCAACTTCCACCTTCTTCAGCAGGTGGGCGTCGCAGAACGGACCCTTTTTAGCGGAACGAGTCATATCTTTAGCTCCTACCTACCGATTAGCGCTTGTGGCGCTTCTGGACGATCATGCTGTCCGTGCGCTTGTTGCTGCGGGTACGGTAACCCTTGGCCGGGGTACCCCACGGCGAAACCGGATCACGACCAGCAGCAGTCTTGCCTTCACCACCACCGTGCGGGTGATCCACCGGGTTCATCACGACACCACGCACCGTCGGGCGGATACCGCGCCAGCGGGTCGCACCGGCCTTGCCGATGACACGCAGGCTGTGCTCTTCGTTGCCCACTTCACCGATGGTGGCGCGGCACTCGATGTGCACGCGGCGGACTTCACCCGAGCGCAGACGAACCTGGGCGTACAGGCCTTCACGAGCCAGCAGCACGGCGGAACCGCCGGCGGCGCGTGCGATCTGCGAACCCTTGCCGGGCAGCATTTCCACGTTGTTGATCGTGGTACCGACCGGAATGTTGCGGATCGGCAGGTTGTTGCCCGCCTTGATCGGCGCTTCCGAGCCGTTCATCAGCGGTTGGCCGGCAACCATGCCCTTGGTGGCGATGATGTAGCGGCGCTCACCGTCGGCGAACACGACCAGCGCGATGTTGGCGCTGCGGTTCGGATCGTATTCCAGGCGCTCGACCTTGGCGGGGATGCCGTCCTTGTCGTTGCGCTTGAAGTCGACCACGCGGTAGTGGTGCTTATGACCACCGCCCTTGTGGCGGGTGGTGATATGACCATTGTTGTTACGGCCCGACTTCTGGAATTGCTTTTCCAGCAGCGGAGCGTGCGGGGCGCCCTTGTGAAGGTCCTTGTTGACCACCTTCACCATCGAGCGACGACCCGGGGAAGTCGGCTTGGTCTTGACGAGTGCCATGATTACTTGGCCTCCGCTTCAAAATTGATTTCCTGACCCGGCTTCAGCGAAACGTAGGCCTTCTTCACGTGGTTGCGACGCCCCATGAAACGGCCAAAGCGCTTCTGCTTGCCCTTCTGGTTCAGGATCTGAACGGACTGCACCTCGACCTTGAACAGCAGTTCGACGGCGGCCTTCACTTCTGCCTTGTTGGCATCGCGAGCCACTTCGAACACGACTTGTTCATTCTTGTCGGCGACCAGGGTTGCCTTTTCGGAAACCACCGGCGCGAGCAGCACCTGCATCAAACGATGATCGTTCTTGGCTACTTGCGTCATTTCAGCAACTCCTCGATCTGCGCGACGGCTGCCTTGGTCACCAGCACCTTCTTGTAGTGCACGAGCGACAGCGGATCAGCCTGGCGCGGCTCGACAACTGCCACGTGCGGCAGGTTGCGCGAAGCCAGGTAGAGGTTTTCGTCGAGGCTGTCGGTGATGATCAGCACCGAGTCCAGGCCCATGGCCTTGAACTTGTCGGCCAAGAGCTTGGTCTTGGGCGCGTCGACGGTGAAACCGTCCACCACATTGATACGACCTTCACGTGCGAGCTGCGAGTAAATCGAGCGCATGCCGGCACGGAACATCTTCTTGTTGACCTTCTGGCTGAAGTTCTCTTCCGGCGAATTCGGGAAGATACGGCCACCCCCGCGCCACAGCGGCGACGAGGACATACCGGCACGGGCGCGACCCGTACCCTTCTGGCGCCACGGCTTCTTGGTCGTGTGCTTGACCTCTTCACGATCCTTTTGCTTACGGTTGCCGCTGCGAGCGTTGGCCTGGTAAGCGACGACGATCTGGTGAACGAGGGCTTCGTTGTAGTCACGGCCGAACACTTCGGGCGACGCGTCAACGCCGGCGCCGATCTGGCCATTGTCCTGGAGGAGCTTGAGTTCCATTACATGCGCTCCTTAAGCTTTGGCTTTGGCCTTGACGGCCGGGGTAACGATGACCTTGCCGTTCTTGGAGCCGGGAATGGCGCCCTTGACCAGCAGCAGCTTGCGCTCTGCGTCGATCTTGGCGATCTCCAGGTTCTGCACGGTGCGGGTGACATCGCCCAGGTGACCGGTCATGCGCTTGCCCGGGAACACGCGGCCCGGATCCTGCGCCATACCGATCGAGCCCGGCACGTTGTGCGAGCGCGAGTTACCGTGGGTGGCACGGCCGGAGGCGAAGTGGTAGCGCTTGATGGTACCGGCGTAGCCCTTACCGATGGTCACGCCCTGCACGTCGATCTTCTGACCGACTTCGAACAGGTCGACCGACAGCGAACCGCCAGCTTGCAGTTCGGCAGCCTTGGCTGCGTCGATACGGAATTCGCGGATGATTTCGCCGGCTTCCACGCCGGCTTTGGCGAGGTGACCCGCCAGCGGCTTGGTGACGCGGCTTGCGCGTCGTGCGCCGAAGGTGACTTGAACCGCGGTGTAACCGTCGGTCTCGTCCGTCTTGATTTGCGTCACGCGGTTGTCGCCGACCTCGACCACGGTCACGGGAATCGCTTCACCGTCGTCCGTGAAAATACGGGTCATGCCAACCTTGCGACCTACAAGGCCAAGGCTCATGGTTTGCTCCATTCCCAGCTGCGATTGGCCGGGGCTGATTGATACACGAAAACTGTGCTTGCGCTTGTGCGCGGATGGACTTGCGCTAAACAAGACTGCGCGCGGCCAAAATGGCCAGCCCACTACCCGATGGGTAGCCTTACACTATATCGCAGCAGTTTGGAAAGGGCAATATGAATTGCGGATTTCCCTGCAATGTTGTAGGCAGGGACGGCGCAGCAGTGACGCTTGCGTTGCCTGGTTGTGGTATCGGGACGACGGGCCGCAATCCGAGCGGCCCCTCAGGCACAGCAAAAAGGCAGGTCAGGCCGCGATGCGGACGAAGTCGCCGCCATAGAAAACCAGCGGCTCCCCCTCCCCTGCCGTGAATGCTTCGACGGCGCCGACGATCAACAGGTGGTCGCCCACCGGATCGGCGCGCTCGACCCGGCACGACAGCGTCGCCAGTGCCTCGTCCAGGTAAGGCACGCCTTGCGGGCAGCGGCGATGGCCAATGCCGGCGAACTTGTCCGGCAACGGCGTGGCAAAGCGGCGCGCCAGTTCGCCGTGACCGGCGCGCAGGATGCTGACGCCGAACGGCGCGCCCGGGGCGAACAGGCCCGCATTGGGCGAATGCCTGGCCAGGCTCCACAGGATCAATGGCGGCGCCAGCGACAGCGACGCGAACGAGTTGACGGTGATGCCGACCGGCCGCCGCTGCGGCGTACAGGCACCGATGACCGCCACGCCGGTCGCGTAGCGGCCGCAAACGCGGCGCAGTTCGCGCGGATCGAGCGAGGGGGCGGCATGGCTGATGGTGTCCATCTCAGGCGGCCTGCGGCAGGTGGTGGTCGATCAGCTGGTGGCAGGCCTGCGGATCCATCCACCAGGGGAAGTAGTCGGGCGGATTGTCGAAGCCGTTGGCGATGCGGGCCGCCAGCGCCGGCGCCTGCCCCGCCGCGCCCAGCAGCGCCAGGATGTGCGGCGGCGGCGGGGTCAACAGCGAGTTGGTCCACGCCACCACATCGCCGGCGTATTGCCAGTAGCGGGCGAAGGTCTGTTCCATCCAGTCGCGGTCGTACGCCCGCTCGCCGTGCCCGACGATGGCATCGAGATAGACCTTGCAGCACTTGGCGGCATTGTTGGAGCCCTGGCCGGTGATCGGGTCATTGACCACCACGGCATCGGCCATGCCGAATACCAGCCGCCCCGACGGCAGCGTCAGCACCGGCTTGCGTACCGTCGGCGCGAAGCGGCCCGACAGGATGCCGTTGTCGTCGGTCAGCGCCACCTGCGCGCAGCGCTCGGCTTCCCACGGCGCATAGGTGCGCAGGATGCGCAGGCTTTCAGCGAGGTGCTGTTCGGGCGTGCTGGCCTCGGCCCAGCGGTCCATCGGGCCGCCCGGGATGCCCTCGAACACCATGATTTCGCACGGCCCCGACAGCGTCAGTGCGGGAAAGACGAAGTACTCGCCGACGCCGGGAATCAAGTTGAAGCAAACCCGCGAGAACGGCTCGCGCGGCAGCATGCCGGTCACATAGGTCAGCGCCAGCGCGCGCTGGGGCCGGTCGAACGGGCTGCGCGACGCATCGCGCTCGAAACGGCTGACAATCTCGCCTTTGCCCGCGGCCAGCAGCACCAGGTCATGCTCGCGGGTCAGGTCCTCAAGCTCGTCGACACCGACATCGAGGATGCGCAGGTCGCCGCCGCGCGCCACAAAGGCCTCCATCCACGCCGGCATCTTCAGGCGCTGATCGACCGCCTGCGCCGGACGATCCAGCGGCGCGGCCCAGTCGATGACCTTGGCGCCGGGCAGCTCGGGATGGGGCACGGCCAGGCCGATGCCCTGCACCGGCGGGCAGGCATCGTCCCACCAGTTCAGGCCGAGCTCGCGCTCGGTCTGCAGCGCGCGGTCGAACATGCACTGGCTGGACATGACCTTGCCCGCGCGGATCTGTGCCGGCGTGCGGTTGGACAGCAGCGTGACGCGGTAGCCGTGGGCCTGCAGCCCGAGGGCCATTTGCAGGCCCGACTGGCCCGCTCCGACGATGGCGATGCGTTGGTGCATGAGGTGGTCTCCTGAGGGATCGTGGTAGGGCGTTCAGCCGGCCAGCTTGCCGATGGCAGGCACGTTCTGCTCCGGACCCATGGCGGAGTAGCCGCCGTCAACGGCATAGTCGGCGCCGGTGACGAAGCTGGCGTGGTCGGAGCAGAGGAACAGCACCACCTGCGCCACTTCGTCGGGCTCGCCGACGCGGCCGAGCAGGTGGAACGGCGCGGCCACCGCATCGGTGCGGGCGCGGTTGCCGCCGCTGACCTCGTCCATCAGGCGGCACCAGGTCCAGCCCGGCGACACCGCGTTGACGCGAATGCGGTCGGGCGCCAGGTCCATCGCCATGCTGCGCGTCAGCTGCGCGATCGCGGCTTTCGATACTGGATAGAGCCAGCGCCCGGTCTGCGCCACGTGGGCGGAAATGCTGGTGAAATTGACGATGGCGCCGCCGCCGCGCGCGCGCATCAGCGGATGCACCGCCTGCGCCAGCATCACGCCGGAAACCACATTGACATCGAGCGCCGCCAGCCAGTCGGCACGATTCGAGCGGAAGCCGTCGTCGAGATAGGTGCAGGCCAGGTTGACCAGGAAATCGACGCCGCCAAAACGCTGCGCTACCTGGCTCACCGCATCGCGGACCTGCTGGTCCCGCGTGATGTCCGCCGCGATGAACAGCGCGCCCTGGCCCAGTTCCGCGGCGACGCACTCGCCATTGGCGGCGTCGATATCGAAGATCGCCACGCGCGCCCCGGCCTCGATGAAGGCCCGTGCCACGCCCGCGCCGATCAGCGTGGCGCCGCCGGTGACGATGGCCACCTTGTCCTGCAATCCCTTCATGGTTGTCTCCTTGTTGGTCGCCGGTTCGGTCACCGGTGTCCGGGGCGGGGCAGGCCTCTGCGGGCCTGCTCCCGTTCCTTGCCGCCCGCTTACTTGCCTTCGCTCTGCTGCCAGCGCGCCATCAGCGTGTTCGACGGCAGGGTCTCGTCCAGCAGCTTTCGCGCGGTCTCCACGCCTGCCACCGGCAAACCCACGGGATCCAGCTTGCCGATCTGCACCAGCACGCTGGCCTGGTCCCAATAGATATGCTCGTGGTACAGCTTGTCGCCGCGGAACTTGACGATGGCGATCAGCGGGATCTCCACGCGCCTGCCGGTCGGCGGCACGCCGGGCAGCATCCAGTCGATCTCGCTGGTGTGGGTAAAGCAGAACAGCAGCTCGTCGACGATCTGCGAGGCGCCGACCGTGCGCGACAGCGGGATCAGCGTGGTGTCGGGCGGATTGCTGTGGACGAAATGGTTTTGGTAGAAGCGGCGCAGCTGCGCGTGGCCGACGCCACCGGTCATGGTCGGGATATGGTTCACGTAGGGCTGCGCCACCATCGTCGCCATGGTCGCATCGACATCGCGGGTGGCGAATTCATACTCGCAATGCTTGTCCCACAGCGCCGAGAAGTCGTAGTGCGGACCCAGCTCGCGGCGCAGCGCGGCGATCGAGCGCTGGTGCGCCATCAGCGCCGAGGGCTTGTCGAAATGCTCGCCGCCGGAGCGCGCAAAGGCATGATCGACGCCGGCATAGACGTACACCTCGATGTGGTCCCGGCCGGCCAGCGCCTCGCGGATCGCCACCTGTGCCTGCGGCGGGCAGAAGCCGTCCTTCTCGGCGATATGCAGCACCAGGCGGCCCCGCACGTTGACGGCCTCGGCCAGCGCGTGCTCGATGCCGACGCCGTAGTACGCCACTGCGCAGGCCACGTCGGGCAGCCGGCAGGCCGCCAGGTAGGCCAGCTTGCCGCCCAGGCAGAAGCCCAGCACGCCGGTCCGGCCGACGCATTCGGTCCGCGCGCGCAACGTCTCCAGCGCCGCGCCCACATCCTGCACGCCCTTCGCTTCGTCGAACTGCTGATAGAGGCCGAGCGCGCGCTGGAAGTCCTCGCCGCGGTCGGTCAGCTCAACCCCGGGTGCGATGCGCCAGAACAGGTCCGGCACCAGCACCGTATAGCCCTCCTCGGCGTAGTAATCGGCCACCTGGCGCATGGTGGCATTGACGCCGAAGATCTCCTGGCACAGCACGATGCCGGGGCCCTTGCCCGCCGCCGGGGTGGCGAGATAGCCGCTGAAACTGCCTTCGGTGGTCTGGATCTGGATGGTCTGGCCCATGGCCTGCGCTCCTTGTCGTTCTCTGTTGGCTGACAGCTGGTGGAGGGTTGCGCTGCCGTGCTGGATCCCATGATGGTGGCTCCGCACCGCAGCAAACTAGCCGCCGAGTGCAGCGGCTATCCGATTAGTGCAGGAAAGTCAGGCTTCGGTCAACGCAAGGCCAGGGTCGCGCGGGTCGATCCGCTATAGTGGTTGCGTGGACCATGCTGCGCGCATGGCGACCCGGCCCGCCGCCGTGGACGCCAGCCAGCGCCGCGGCCACGCCAGAGGAGCGAGACCATGTTGCAGCTGCCCCCGACTGCCCGCGCGCCGGCGCCGCTGGCGCATGCCCTGCTACACGATGCCGGGCGCCAGGTGTTCGCCTCGACCGACCTCGGGCAGACGCGCGCGGCGGTCGGCAAGGTCTTCAAGCCTCACCGGCTCGATATCCGCGGGACCAGCCTGTCGGCCCGCATGCACCACGCCCCGCTGGGCGCGGTGTCGCTCAACCGGCTCGCCTACGGAGCCGATGTCACCATCGACCCGGGGCCGCTCGGAGACTTCCTGCTGGTGCAGATGCCGCTCAGCGGCCAGGCTGAGATTCGTTGCGGCGCGCAGCAGATCGTGTCGACGCCGGACTGCGCTTCCGTGCTGACGCCCAGCGATCCGCTGCTGATGCGCTGGAGCGCGGACAACGACCAACTGATCGTGCGCATCGAGCGCAGCGCGCTGGAGCGCGTGTGCGCCGCCTATCTTGGACATCGCCCGGACCCGCCGCTGCGCTTCCAGCTCGCCATGGCCTGGCGCAGCGCCGGCTGGTATTCATTGATGGAGTATCTGGCGCAGATGCTGTCGGTGGCACCGGCAGCGGCGCGCCATCCGCTGACGGCATGTCAGCTCGAGCAACTGGTGATCGGCGCGCTGCTGACGCTGCAGCCGCACAGCCTGTCGGAGGCGCTGCAGCGGCACGGCAAGCCACTGGCGCCGCGCCATGTGAAAGTGGTCGAGGAGTATATCCACGCTCATGCCGCCGCCGCGCTGACGCCGGCGCTGCTGGCGGAGATCGCGGGCGTCAGCCTGCGCAGCCTGTATGCGGGGTTCCGCGAGCATCGCGGGCTGAGCCCGATGGCCTATCTGCGCACGGTCCGGCTCGACCGGGTACGGCACGACCTGCTCAACGATGCGGCGCTGGCGTCGGTGACGGGCGCCGCGCTGCGCTGGGGCTTTACCCACCTGGGGCGCTTCAGCGCCGAATACCGGCGCGCGTTCGGCGAGTGCCCGGCCGAGACGCTGCGCCGGCGCGGCAGCGTGTAAGGGCCTGTCGGGCGCTGCCGGTGCGGCGCGCCACCAAACAAAAACGGCGAACCGAGGTTCGCCGTTTTGCTGCATCAAGCCGCGTGGGCGGCCCGAAACATAGTTACACCTTGATCTCGACGTCCACGCCTGCCGGCAGGTCGAGCTTCATCAGCGCGTCAACCGTCTTGTCGGTCGGGTCGACGATGTCCATCAGGCGCTGGTGGGTGCGGATCTCGAACTGATCGCGGCTGGTCTTGTTGACGTGCGGCGAACGCAGGATGTCGAAGCGCTGGATGCGGGTCGGCAGGGGCACCGGGCCCTTGACGATCGCGCCGGTACGCTTGGCGGTATCCACGATTTCGGCAGCCGACTGGTCGATCAGGCGATAGTCGAAAGCCTTCAGGCGGATACGGATCTTCTGGTTCTGCATGATATTTCCTTAAAAGAGCGATTGGGCAAGCTGCCCGTTGAATGGGGACATGCCCGCGGGCATGTCCCAGGAAGTGCTTAGTCGAGGATCTTTGCCACGACGCCGGCGCCGACGGTACGGCCACCTTCGCGGATAGCGAAGCGCAGGCCTTCTTCCATGGCGATCGGGGCGATCAGCTTGACGGTGATCGACACGTTGTCACCCGGCATGACCATTTCCTTGTCCTTCGGCAGCTCGATCGAGCCGGTCACGTCGGTGGTACGGAAGTAGAACTGCGGGCGATAGTTGTTGAAGAACGGGGTGTGACGGCCGCCCTCGTCCTTCGACAGGATGTACACCTCGCCGGTGAAGTGGGTGTGCGGCTTGATCGAACCCGGCTTGCACAGCACCTGGCCGCGCTCGACGTCTTCACGCTTGGTGCCGCGCAGCAGCAGACCGACGTTGTCGCCAGCCTGGCCCTGGTCCAGCAGCTTGCGGAACATTTCCACGCCGGTGCAGGTGGTCTTCACGGTCGGCTTGATACCGACGATTTCGATTTCTTCGCCGACCTTCACCACGCCGCGCTCGATACGGCCGGTCACCACGGTGCCGCGACCCGAGATCGAGAACACGTCTTCCACCGGCATCAGGAAGGTACCGTCAACGGCACGCTCCGGCGTCGGGATGTAGGTGTCCAGCGCTTCGGCCAGGCGCATGATGGCTTCTTCGCCCAGGTCGCCCTTGTCGCCTTCCAGCGCCAGCTTGGCCGAACCCTTGATGATCGGGGTGTCGTCGCCGGGGAACTCGTACTTCGACAGCAGCTCGCGCACTTCCATCTCGACCAGCTCGAGCAGTTCGGCGTCGTCCACCATGTCGCACTTGTTCAGGAACACGATGATGTACGGCACGCCGACCTGGCGGGCCAGCAGGATGTGCTCGCGGGTCTGCGGCATCGGGCCGTCAGCGGCCGAGCACACCAGGATCGCGCCGTCCATCTGGGCGGCACCGGTGATCATGTTCTTGACGTAGTCGGCGTGGCCCGGGCAGTCAACGTGCGCGTAGTGGCGGTTGGCCGTCTCGTATTCGACGTGGGCGGTATTGATGGTAATACCGCGGGCCTTTTCTTCCGGCGCTGCGTCGATTTCGTCGTACTTCTTGGCGGCACCGCCGAACTTCGCTGCCAGCACCGTGGCGATCGCTGCGGTCAGCGTGGTCTTGCCATGGTCAACGTGACCAATCGTACCAACGTTCACGTGCGGCTTGGTCCGCTCGAACTTTTCCTTTGCCATTTTTTTCAGCTCCTAATGGAATGCAGTCTTGTCGATTCATCACGCCGCCGCACCCCGGTGGGTGCGGCGGCATACAGCTTATTTACTTGCCCTTGGCCGCCATCACTGCTTCGGCGATGTTCTTCGGCGCCTCGGCGTAGTGCTTGAATTCCATGGTGTACGTGGCGCGGCCTTGCGTGGCCGAGCGCAGCGACGTCGAATAACCGAACATTTCCGACAGCGGGACTTCGGCCTTGATGATCTTGCCGCCGCCCACCATGTCGTCCATGCCCTGCACGATGCCGCGGCGGGACGACAAGTCGCCCATCACGGTACCGGTGTAGTCTTCCGGCGTTTCCACTTCCACGGCCATCATCGGCTCGAGCAGAACCGGGCTGGCCTTGCGCATGGCTTCCTTGAAAGCCATCGAGCCGGCCATGCGGAACGCGTTTTCGTTCGAGTCCACGTCGTGGTACGAACCGAACGTCAGCGTGACCTTCACGTCCACCACCGGGAAGCCAGCCAGGATACCGGCCGTCAGCGTGTCGACGATACCCTTTTCGACCGCCGGGATGTATTCGCGAGGAATCACACCGCCCTTGATGGCGTCGATGAACTCGAAGCCCTTGCCCGGCTCTTGCGGTTCCAGCGTGATCACAGCATGACCGTACTGGCCGCGGCCGCCCGACTGCTTGACGAACTTGCCCTCGACGCCTTCGGCGGTCTTGCGAATGGTTTCGCGGTAGGCCACCTGCGGCGCGCCGATGTTGGCTTCCACGCCGAATTCGCGCTTCATGCGGTCGACCAGAATTTCGAGGTGGAGCTCGCCCATGCCCGAAATGATGGTCTGGCCCGATTCTTCATCGGTACGCACGCGGAACGACGGATCTTCAGCGGCCAGGCGGTTCAGGGCGATGCCCATCTTTTCCTGGTCAGCCTTGGTCTTCGGCTCGACAGCCTGCGAGATCACCGGCTCCGGGAACACCATGCGCTCGAGCACGATCGGGGCAGCCGGATCGCACAGCGTATCGCCCGTGGTGGCATCCTTCAGGCCCACCGCAGCGGCGATGTCGCCGGCCAGCACTTCCTTGATTTCTTCGCGCTGGTTGGCGTGCATCTGCAGAATACGGCCCAGACGCTCCTTCTTCTGCTTCACCGGGTTGTACACGGTGTCGCCCGAATTGATCTTGCCCGAGTAGACGCGGAAGAAGATCAGCTGGCCAACGAACGGGTCGGTCATGATCTTGAACGCCAGTGCCGAGAACTTTTCGTTGTCGTCAGCCTTGCGCTCGAGCTTCTTCTCGCTGTCGTCCTCGTCCGTGCCCGTAACCGGCGGAATGTCGACCGGCGACGGCAGGAAGTCGATCACGGCGTCGAGCATACGCTGCACGCCCTTGTTCTTGAACGCGGTGCCGCACAGCATCGGCTGGATTTCGCAGGCGATGGTACGGTCACGCAGCGCCTTGACGATCTCGGCGCGGGTCAGCTCTTCGCCGCCCAGGTACTTTTCCATCAGCTCTTCGCTGGCTTCGGCGGCGGACTCGACCATCTTCTCGCGCCATTCGTCAGCGGTGGCTTGCAGCTCGGCCGGGATGTCCTGGTATTCGAACTTCACGCCCTGGCTGGCTTCGTCCCAAACGATCGCCTTCATTTCCAGCAGATCGACGACGCCCTGGAAGCCGTCTTCAGCGCCGATCGGCACCACCACGGGCACCGGGTTGGCCTTCAGGCGGGTCTTCAGCTGGTCGTAGACCTTGAAGAAGTTCGCGCCGGTACGGTCCATCTTGTTGACGAATGCCAGACGCGGAACCTTGTACTTGTTGGCCTGACGCCAGACGGTTTCGGACTGCGGCTGCACGCCACCCACTGCGCAGTACACCATGCAGGCGCCGTCCAGCACGCGCATGGAACGCTCCACCTCGATGGTGAAGTCCACGTGGCCCGGGGTGTCGATGATGTTGAAGCGGTGCTCGGGGTAGTTGCCGGCCATGCCCTTCCAGAAGGCGGTGGTGGCAGCGGAGGTGATGGTAATACCACGCTCCTGCTCCTGCTCCATCCAATCCATGGTGGCGGCGCCGTCGTGCACTTCACCGATCTTGTGGTTCACACCGGTGTAGAACAGGATGCGCTCGGTCGTGGTGGTTTTACCCGCGTCAATGTGAGCCGAAATACCGATGTTACGGTAACGCTCGATGGGAGTCTTACGAGCCACTTTAATCCTCTATTCGTCCGTGAGGCGCCGGCATCTCATGGCCCGCGCCCCTAACACAAACGGGCGAGATGTGTAAAAACACAACCCGCCCGGCAACCAACAATGTTTTCGCTCGCTTTAGAAGCGGAAGTGCGAGAACGCCTTGTTGGCTTCGGCCATGCGGTGCACTTCGTCGCGCTTCTTCATCGCGCCGCCACGGCCTTCCGATGCTTCCAGCAGCTCACCTGCCAGGCGCAGCGCCATCGACTTCTCGCTGCGTTTCTTCGCGGCCTCGCGCAGCCAACGCATCGCCAATGCCAAACGACGCGACGGACGGACTTCGACCGGAACCTGATAGTTGGCGCCGCCCACGCGACGGCTCTTCACTTCCACCACCGGCTTCACGTTGTTGATCGCAACGGAGAACACCTCGATGGGGGCCTTGCCTGCCTTCTTTTCGATCTGGTCGAACGCGCCATAAACGATACGTTCGGCAACCGACTTCTTGCCGTCCAGCATCAGCACGTTCATGAACTTGGCAACTTCAACGTTGCCGAACTTCGGATCAGGCAGAACATCCCGCTTGGGGACTTCACGACGACGTGGCATCTTCTTTCCTTTAGATTCAGTTGAGAGCGCGGTCAGAATTTCCCGCTCTCCGGCCACCAACTAGCTTGCATGCAAAGACAGCAAATTCGCCGGGTGACCACTTACTCGACGGCACGGTTGCCAAAAAGGCGCTCCGTTGTACCGCCGCCTGGTGACAGCACCATGACTCACGCCACAGGCTATCGTCTGTTGCTTCGGGCCTCGCGGGCCCAGGCGGCCAAAACTTAGGCTGCCTTCGGACGCTTCGCGCCGTACTTCGAACGGGCCTGCTTGCGGTCCTTCACGCCTTGCAGATCCAGCGAACCACGGACGATGTGGTAACGCACACCCGGCAGATCCTTCACACGACCGCCGCGGATCAGCACGACCGAGTGTTCCTGCAGGTTGTGGCCTTCACCGCCGATGTACGAAATGACTTCGAAACCGTTGGTCAGGCGCACCTTGGCGACCTTACGCAGTGCCGAGTTCGGCTTCTTAGGCGTCGTGGTGTACACACGGGTGCACACGCCACGACGCTGGGGGCAGTTCTCAAGCGCCGGGCTCTTGCTCTTGACGACTTCCGAGACGCGCGGCTTGCGAACCAGTTGGTTGATAGTTGGCATTGTTCAATCCAGCTTGGTTTTACGAAAAACGCCCCTCGCGCCGGCATGCGCCAGGCTGGAGAGGCAACTACGGGTTTTGGACGGGAGAGGTGAGCGGGCGCTCTGGAGACGGGACTGTGCGGTAACAGCATGCCAAAGAGCGCGAGCCGGCACCCGGATCCCGCGTCTGCCGCCACCCGTCCATGGAAGAAACCCAGTCCGGTAGGCTTGCCGGCCGCGACCTGAAGGCCACTTATCCGACGGGCGAGCGAAATCCAAAGCCAAAAACTCGAATCTGGCATCCTAGCAGCGGAATCGTATACCGTCAAGCCGTATACCCGACTGGCGGACCGTAGCGGCTAGGCCCCGCGCAGGGTGTCGAGGATGCCCTGCCCGTAGCGCTCCAGCTTGGAGGCGCCAATTCCGGGAATGCCTTGCATCGCCGACAGCGAATCCGGCGCGGTGCGCGCCAGTTCGGCCAGCGTGGCGTCATGGAAGATCACGTAGGCCGGTACGCCATGCTCGCGCGCGGCCTCGGTACGCCAGCGGCGCAGCGCCTCCCAGTTGGCCAGCGTATCGGCGTCCATGTCGGCGGTATGGTCGATGCGCGTGCCGCGCGCCGCGCGCTCGCCGGACTTGCCCGGCTTGGCAGCCTGGCGTCGCAGGATGATCTGCCGCTCGCCCTTGAGCACTTCGCGCGCGCGTTCGCCCAGCAGCAGCGCGCCGTGGCCGCCATGGTCGATGGTCAGCAAGCCCTGCGCAATCAGCTGGCGGAACACCGTGTGCCATTCATGCACCGAGCGGTCCTTGCCGATGCCAAAGGTCGATACCTTGTCATGGCCCCACTGTTTGATCTTTTCCGAGGCATTGCCGCGCAGCACGTCGACCAGGTGGGTCGCGCCAAAGTGGATCCGACTTGCCTGCGCGGTGCGGTACACGCAGGACAGCGCCATCTGCGCCTCGCGCGTGCCATCCCACGTGGCGGGCGGCTCGAGGCAGGTATCGCAGTTGCCGCAGGGTTCGCTGGCCTCGTTGAAATAGGCCAGGATGCGCACGCGCCGGCAGCCCGCGGTCTCGCACAGGCCCAGCAACGCGTCGAGCTTGGACGACGACACACGCTTGAACGCCTCGTCGGCCTCGGACTCGTCGATCATGCGCTTCTGCTGCACCACGTCGCCCAGGCCGTAGGCCATCCAGGCATTGGCGGGCAGCCCGTCGCGGCCGGCGCGGCCGGTTTCCTGGTAATAGCCCTCCATGCTCTTGGGCAGATCCAGGTGGGCGACAAAGCGCACGTCGGGCTTGTCGATGCCCATGCCGAAGGCGATCGTCGCCACCATTACCAGCCCTTCCTCTTCGCGGAAGCGCGCCTGGTGGTGCTGGCGCACCTGGGCGTCCATGCCGGCATGGTAGGCGAGCGCGTTGATGCCCTGGCCGCTCAGCCACTGCGCGGTGTCCTCGACCTTCTTGCGCGACAGGCAATAGACGATGCCGCTGTCATGGGTGCCGTCGGCCGCGGTATGTTCGGCCTTGATAAAGGCCAGCAACTGCTGGCGCGCATTGTCCTTCTCGACGATGCGGTAGCGGATGTTGGGCCGGTCGAAGCTGGAAATGAAGATGCGCGCGTCGTGCAGCGCCAGGCGCTCGACGATCTCGTCGCGCGTCAGCGCGTCGGCGGTCGCGGTCAGCGCGATGCGCGGCACGTACGGGAAGC
Organism: Cupriavidus sp. WGlv3; assembly: GCF_023952475.1. Taxonomy (GTDB): domain Bacteria; phylum Pseudomonadota; class Gammaproteobacteria; order Burkholderiales; family Burkholderiaceae; genus Cupriavidus; species Cupriavidus phytorum. The sequence goes on along the minus strand of NZ_JALHRX010000012.1, from coordinate 15,232 downwards.
GCTCGTGCAGCACCGACAGCTGGATGTATTCGGGCCGGAAGTCGTGGCCCCATTGCGACACGCAGTGGGCCTCGTCGATCGCGAACAGGCCGACGCGGGTGCGCTCCAGCAGGTCAAGGAAGCGCGGCGTCATCAGACGTTCCGGCGCCACGTAGAGAATCTCGATGCGCCCTGCCAGCAGGTCGCGCTCGACCGCCGAGGCCTCGGCCCCGGTCAGCGTCGAGTTGAGCACCGCGGCGCGCACGCCGGCCTCGGTCAGCGCCGCGACCTGGTCCTGCATCAGCGCGATCAGCGGCGACACCACGATGCCGACGCCATCGCCGGCACGCTGGCGCAGCAGCGCCGGGATCTGGTAGCACAGCGACTTGCCGCCGCCGGTCGGCATCAGCACCAGGCAATCGCCGCCCGTGGCGACGTGGTCGATGATCTCGGCCTGGCGCCCGCGGAAGGCGTGGTAACCGAAGACATCCTTGAGGATCGCCAGTGCTTGCGACATGGACAACGGAAATGCTGGAGCCGGAAAAGCCGTAACCTTACCACTAAGGGGGCCGGCCGCCGCACCTGCGCGCCAAACTCTCCGATGTTTCTCACGAAAGGCGCCGCCGTGCGCGGACAAAAAAAAAGCCCGGCTGGATCAGCCGGGCTTTGGTCCGCCTTGCGGCGGCCATTGCTGCTACGAGATCAGGCGTTGTCGCCTTCGCCCTCGGTCGCCTGCACCACCGGCGGCTCGATGAAGAGCGACTGCTCTTCTTCGGCGATCGCCTGGGCGCGTTCGCGCTCGGAGGCCTCGCGCGCCTTGCGGGCACGGTGATAGGCCAGGCCGGTACCGGCCGGGATCAGACGGCCGACGATCACATTTTCCTTCAGACCACGGAGGTCGTCGGTCTTGCCCATGATCGCGGCTTCGGTCAGCACGCGCGTGGTTTCCTGGAACGATGCCGCCGAGATGAAGCTGTCGGTCGACAGCGACGCCTTGGTAATACCCAGCAGCAGGTTCTCGTAGGTCGCCGGACGCTTGCCTTCGGCGATCACGCGGTCGTTCTCGTCGAGCAGTTCCGAGCGCTCCACCTGTTCACCCGGGATGAACTTGGTGTCGCCCACGTCGGCGATCTGGACGCGGCGCAGCATCTGGCGCACGATCACCTCGATGTGCTTGTCGTTGATCTTCACGCCCTGCAGACGGTACACGTCCTGGACTTCGTCGACGATGTAGTGCGCCAGCTCTTCGATGCCCTTCAGGCGCAGGATGTCGTGCGGGTCCGCCGGACCTTCCACGATCATTTCGCCCTTGTTCACCACCTGGCCGTCGTGCACCAGCACCTGCTTTTCCTTCGCGATCAGGAACTCGTGCGCATTGCCGTCCAGGTCGGTGATGACCAGGCGCTGCTTGCCCTTGGTGTCCTTGCCGAACGAAGTCGTGCCGGTGACTTCCGCCAGCACGGCGGCGTCCTTCGGCGAACGCGCTTCGAACAGCTCGGCCACACGCGGCAGACCACCGGTAATGTCGCGGGTCTTCTGCGATTCGGTCGGGATACGCGCGAGCACTTCACCCACGTGCACCTGCTGGCCGTCCTTCACGGTAATCAGCGCGCCGACCTGGAAGCCGATGGTCACGGAGTGGTCCGTGCCCGGGATCTTCACTTCCTGGCCGTTGGCGTCGAGCAGCTTCACCTGCGGGCGGATGCCCTTGGTTGCAGCCGTGCGACGCTTGGCGTCGATCACCACCAGGGTCGACAGGCCCGTCACTTCGTCCATCTGCTTGGCGACGGTCACGCCCTCTTCGACGTTCTCGAACTTGATCGTGCCCGAGTATTCCGAAACGATCGGGCGCGTCAGCGCGTCCCACGTGGCCAGCTGCGTGCCGGCCTTGATCGACTGGCCGTCCTGCACCAGCAGCGTGGCGCCGTACGGGATCTTGTGGCGCTCGCGCTCGCGGCCATGGTCGTCGGTGATCAGCGCCTCGCCCGAACGCGAGATCACGATCAGTTCGCCCTTGGCGTTGGTCACGTAGCGCATGGTCGCGGTGAAGCGGACCGTACCGGTCGCCTTCGCTTCCACGCTCGAGGCCACTGCCGCACGCGATGCCGCACCACCGATGTGGAACGTACGCATGGTCAGCTGCGTGCCCGGCTCACCGATCGACTGGGCGGCAATCACGCCCACCGCTTCGCCCGAGTTCACCAGCACGCCGCGGCCCAGGTCGCGGCCGTAGCACTTGGCGCACAGGCCGTAGCGCGTGTCGCACGACAGCGGGGTGCGGACCTTGACTTCGTCGACGCCGATGTTGTCGATCAGCTCGACCAGGTCTTCGTCCAGCAGCGTGCCGGACTCGATCGCGGTTTCCTGGGTTTCCGGGTTGACCACGTCGGCCACGGTCACGCGGCCGAGGATACGGTCGCGCAGGGCTTCGATCACTTCACCGCCTTCGACCAGGGCCTTCATGGCCACGCCGTTGGAGGTGCCGCAATCGTCTTCGACCACGACCAGATCCTGGGTCACATCGACCAGACGACGGGTCAGGTAACCCGAGTTCGCGGTCTTCAGTGCCGTATCGGCCAGGCCCTTACGGGCACCGTGGGTCGAGATGAAGTACTGCAGAACGTTCAGGCCTTCACGGAAGTTCGCCGTAATCGGCGTTTCAATGATCGAGCCATCCGGCTTGGCCATCAGGCCACGCATGCCGGCCAGCTGGCGGATCTGCGCGGCGGAACCCCGTGCGCCCGAGTCGGCCATCATGTAGATGGAGTTGAACGACTCCTGCTTCACGGTCTTGCCTTCGCGGTCGACCACGTCTTCGTGCTGGAGCTGCTCCATCATCGCCTTGCCCACCTGGTCGCCGGCGGCGCCCCAGATGTCCACGACGTTGTTGTAGCGCTCCTGGTCGGTCACCAGGCCCGACATGTACTGCTTGTCGTATTCCTTCACCTTGGCCGAGGCCTCGGCAATGATCTTTTCCTTGGCCGGCGGCACCAGCATGTCGTCGATCGCGATCGAGATACCGGCGCGGGTCGCCAGGCGGAAACCCGACTGCAGCAGCTTGTCGGCGAAGATCACGGTCTCGCGCAGGCCGCAGCGGCGGAACGCCGTGTTGATCAGGCGCGAGATTTCCTTCTTCTTCAGCGGCTTGTTCAGCACCGAGAACGGCAGGCCCTTGGGCAGGATCTCGGACAGGATCGCGCGGCCGACCGTGGTGGCCTGCAGCGTGATCTTGGGCGCGAAACGCGCGTCGCCTTCGGCGTCCTTGTCGACCAGCTCATACTCGGTGATACGCACGTTCACGCGCGAAGCCAGTTCGACTTCCTTGTTCTCGTAGGCGCGGATCACTTCGCTGATGTCGGCAAAGGTCATGCCCTCGCCCTTGCCGTTGATCTTGTCGCGGGTGGTGTAGTACAGGCCCAGCACCACGTCCTGCGACGGCACGATCGACGGGTCGCCGTTGGCCGGGAACAGCACGTTGTTGGAGGCCAGCATCAGGGTGCGGGCTTCCATCTGCGCTTCCAGCGACAGCGGCACGTGAACAGCCATCTGGTCACCGTCGAAGTCGGCGTTGAACGCCGCGCAGACCAGCGGGTGCAGCTGGATCGCCTTGCCTTCGATCAGCACCGGCTCGAACGCCTGGATGCCCAGGCGGTGCAGCGTCGGCGCGCGGTTCAGCATCACCGGGTGCTCGCGGATCACCTCTTCGAGGATGTCCCACACCACCGGGGTCTGGCTTTCGACTTCCTTCTTCGCCGCCTTGATGGTGGTGGCGATGCCCATCGTTTCCAGCTTGTGGAAAATGAACGGCTTGAACAGCTCGAGCGCCATCAGCTTGGGCAGGCCGCACTGGTGCAGCTTGAGCGTCGGGCCGACCACGATGACCGAACGGCCCGAGTAGTCGACGCGCTTGCCCAGCAGGTTCTGACGGAAACGGCCGCCCTTGCCCTTGATCATTTCGGCCAGGGACTTCAGCGGACGCTTGTTAGCACCGGTCATCGCCTTGCCGCGACGGCCGTTGTCCAGCAGCGAGTCAACCGCTTCCTGCAGCATGCGCTTTTCGTTGCGCACGATGATCTCAGGCGCCTTCAGCTCCAGCAGGCGCTTCAGGCGGTTGTTACGGTTGATGACGCGGCGATACAGGTCGTTCAGGTCCGAGGTCGCGAAGCGGCCGCCATCCAGCGGCACCAGCGGGCGCAGCTCGGGCGGCAGCACCGGCAGCACCTCGAGGATCATCCACTCGGGCTTGATGCCCGAACGCTGGAAGGCCTCGAGCACCTTCAGGCGCTTGGCGAACTTCTTGATCTTGGCTTCGGAACCGGTGGCCTGCAGCTCGGCGCGGATCTGTTCGATCTGCTTCTCGATGTCGATGCCGCGCAGCAGTTCACGGATGCCCTCGGCACCCATCATGGCGACGAACTCGCCCTCGCCGTACTCGTCGCACTTCGCGAGGTAGTCGTCTTCGGACATGATCTGGCTCTTCTTGAGCGGGGTCATGCCGGGTTCGATCACCACGAATGCTTCGAAGTACAGCACGCGCTCGATGTCGCGCAGCGTCATGTCCAGGACCATGCCCAGGCGCGACGGCAGCGACTTCAGGAACCAGATGTGTGCGGTCGGCGCGGCCAGTTCGATGTGGCCCATGCGCTCGCGGCGCACCTTGGCCAGCGTCACTTCAACGCCGCACTTCTCGCAGATCACGCCACGGTGCTTCAGGCGCTTGTACTTGCCGCACAGGCACTCGTAGTCCTTGATCGGGCCAAAGATCTTGGCGCAGAACAGGCCGTCGCGTTCCGGCTTGAACGTACGGTAGTTGATCGTTTCCGGCTTCTTCACTTCGCCGTAAGACCACGAACGGATCTTCTCGGGCGAGGCCAGGCCGATCTTGATCGCGTCGAACTGCTCTTCCTGCTGTACCTGCTTAAAGAGATCGAGCAATGCTTTCATTGCAACTCCTTGTTTCGCCACCGCGCCGGAGTCTGTCCGGTGCCGTGGCATTCAATCTGTGGGAAATCCTTCGCTGGTGGGTGCCCGCCGTGGCCGGCACCCGCATCGTCTCGATCAGTAGCGATCGAGGTCGATGTCGATACCCAGGGAGCGGATTTCCTTCACCAGCACGTTGAACGATTCCGGCATGCCGGCATCGATCGAGTGCTCGCCCTTGACGATGTTCTCGTACACCTTGGTACGGCCGTTCACGTCATCGGACTTGACCGTCAGCATTTCCTGCAGCACGTACGACGCGCCGTAGGCTTCCAGTGCCCACACTTCCATCTCACCGAAACGCTGGCCACCGAACTGGGCCTTGCCGCCCAGCGGCTGCTGCGTCACCAGCGAGTACGGGCCGGTGGAACGTGCGTGCATCTTGTCGTCGACCAGGTGGTGCAGCTTCAGCATGTGCATCACACCCAGCGTGACCGGACGCTCGAACGCTTCGCCGGTGCGGCCGTCGTGCAGCGTGACCTGCTGCTTGGAAGCCGTCAGGCCCTTTTCGCGGGCGACGTCGTCCGGGTAAGCCAGATCCAGCATGCGGCGGATTTCGTCCTCGTGGGCACCGTCGAACACCGGGGTCGCAAACGGCACGCCCTTCTTCAGGTTGGTCGCCAGTTCCAGCACTTCGGCGTCGGAGAGGCTGTCCAGGTCTTCCGGCTTGCCGCTCTCGTTGTAGATCTGGGAGAGCAGCGTGCGCAGTTCCTGCGCCTTGGCCGAGGCCTTGAGCATGTCGCCGATGCGCTGGCCCAGGCCGCGTGCGGCCCAGCCCAGGTGGGTTTCCAGGATCTGGCCCACGTTCATCCGCGACGGCACGCCCAGCGGGTTCAGCACGATGTCGGCCGGGGTACCGTCCGCCATGTACGGCATGTCTTCGATCGGGACGATCTTCGACACCACACCCTTGTTACCGTGACGGCCTGCCATCTTGTCGCCAGGCTGCAGGCGGCGCTTGACGGCCAGGTACACCTTGACCATCTTGATCACGCCCGGCGGCAGTTCGTCGCCCTGCGTCAGCTTCTTGCGCTTTTCTTCGAAGGCCAGGTCGAACTCGTGGCGCTTCTGCTCGATGGCTTCCTTGACGGCTTCCAGCTGGGCAGCCAGTTCCTCGTCGGCCGGGCGGATGTCGAACCAGTGGTACTTGTCGATGTCCGCCAGGTACTCCTTGGTGATCTTGGCACCCTTGGCCAGCTTCTTCGGACCGCCGTTGACGGTCTTGTCGACCAGCAGACGCTCCAGACGCTGGAACGCGTCGCCTTCCACGATACGCAGCTGGTCGTTCAGGTCCAGGCGGTAGCGCTTCAGTTCGTCGTCGATGATCGACTGGGCACGCTTGTCGCGGGTCACGCCTTCGCGGGTGAAGACCTGGACGTCGATCACGATGCCGCTCATGCCCGACGGCACGCGCAGCGAGGTGTCCTTCACGTCCGACGCCTTCTCGCCGAAGATCGCGCGCAGCAGCTTCTCTTCCGGGGTCAGCTGGGTCTCGCCCTTCGGCGTGACCTTGCCCACCAGCACGTCGCCGGCTTCGACTTCAGCACCGATGTAGGTGATGCCCGACTCGTCCAGGCGCGCCAGCTGGGCTTCGGCCAGGTTCGAGATATCGCGCGTGATTTCTTCCGGTCCCAGCTTGGTGTCGCGGGCGACGACCGACAGTTCCTCGATGTGGATCGAGGTATAGCGGTCTTCGGCCACCACACGCTCCGAGATCAGGATCGAATCCTCGAAGTTGTAGCCGTTCCACGGCATGAACGCCACCAGCATGTTCTGGCCCAGGGCCAGTTCGCCCAGGTCGGTCGAGGCGCCGTCGGCGATGACGTCGCCGCGGGCCACGTGGTCGCCCACCTTGACCATCGGACGCTGGTTGATGTTGGTGTTCTGGTTCGAGCGCGTGTACTTGATCAGGTTGTAGATGTCCACGCCGACTTCACCGGCCACGGCTTCGTCGTCGTTCACGCGGATCACGATACGCATCGCGTCGACGTAGTCCACCAGGCCGCCACGCATGGCCTGCACGGCAGTACCCGAGTCGACCGCAACGGTGCGCTCGATGCCGGTGCCGACCAGCGGCTTGTCCGGACGCAGGCAAGGCACGGCCTGACGCTGCATGTTCGCGCCCATCAGTGCACGGTTCGCGTCATCGTGCTCCAGGAACGGCACCAGCGAGGCAGCGGCCGACACGATCTGCGACGGCGCCACGTCGATGTACTGCACGCGGTCCGGCGTCACCATACGGGTTTCACGCTCGGAACCTTCACGCGCCGACACCAGTTCGTCGGTCAGGTTGCCGTCGGCATCGACCGTCGCGTTGGCCTGCGCCACCACGTACTTGCCTTCCTCGATCGCGGACAGGTAGTCGACCTGGTCGGTCAGCTTGCTGTTCTCGACCTTGCGGTACGGGGTTTCCAGGAAGCCGTACTCGTTCAGGCGCGCATACAGTGCCAGCGAGTTGATCAGACCAATGTTCGGACCTTCCGGCGTTTCGATCGGGCACACGCGGCCGTAGTGGGTCGGGTGCACGTCGCGGACTTCAAAGCCTGCGCGCTCGCGGGTCAGGCCACCCGGGCCCAGTGCGGAGACACGACGCTTGTGCGTGATCTCGGACAGCGGGTTGGTCTGGTCCATGAACTGCGACAGCTGCGACGAACCGAAGAACTCGCGGATCGCCGACGAGATCGGCTTCGAGTTGATCAGGTCGTGCGGCATCAGGTTCTCGGTCTCGGCCTGGCCCAGACGTTCCTTGACGGCACGCTCCACGCGCGACAGGCCGGCGCGGAACTGGTTCTCGGCCAGTTCGCCAACGCAACGCACGCGACGGTTGCCCAGGTGGTCGATGTCATCGACCTCGCCCTTGCCGTTGCGCAGGTTGACCAGGATCTTGATGGTCTCGAGGATGTCCTCGTCCTGCAGCACCATGGCGCCTTCGCCGCTGGGGCGGCCCAGGCGGCTGTTGACCTTCATGCGGCCAACGCGCGACAGGTCGTACGACTCTTCGCTGTAGAACAGGCGCTGGAACAGCGCTTCCACGGCTTCTTCGGTCGGCGGCTCGCCCGGGCGCATCATGCGGTAGATAGCGATACGCGCGGCGGTCTGGTCGGCGGTCTCGTCCACGCGCAACGTCTGCGACATGTACGGGCCCTGGTCCAGGTCGTTGGTGTAGAGGGTCTGAATCTGCTTGACGCCGGCTTCGCGCAGGTTTTCCAGCAGCGCTTCGGTCAGCTCGTCGTTGGCGTTGGCAATCACCTCGCCGGTATCCGGGTCGATGATGTTCTTGGCCAGCACGCGGCCCAGCAGATAGTCTTCCGGCACGCTGATCAGCTTGGTGCCGGCGGAGTCCAGGTCGCGGATGTGCTTGGCGTTGATCCGCTTGTCCTTCTCGACCACCACGCGGCCGTTCTTGTCGGCGATGTCGAAGCGCGCGACTTCACCGCGCAGGCGCTCGGGCACGAACTCCAGCTGCGCGCCTTCCGACTGCAGCGTGAAGTTGTCGAACACGAAGAAGTGCGCCAGGATCTGTTCCGGGGTCAGGCCGATCGACTTCAGCAGAATCGTCACCGGCATCTTGCGGCGGCGGTCGACGCGGAAGTACAGGATGTCCTTCGGATCGAATTCGAAGTCCAGCCACGAACCGCGGTAGGGGATGATACGTGCCGAGAACAGCAGCTTGCCCGAGCTGTGGGTCTTGCCCTTGTCGTGCTCGAAGAACACGCCCGGCGAGCGGTGCAGCTGCGAGACGATGACACGCTCGGTGCCGTTGATGACGAACGAACCCGTGGAAGTCATGAGCGGAATCTCGCCCATGTAGACTTCCTGCTCCTTCACTTCCTTGACCTTGCCCGGGTTCTCGCGATCGTTGATGATCAGGCGAACCTTGGCACGCAGGGCCGAATGGAACGTCAGGCCACGCTGTTGACATTCCTTGACGTCGAACGGCGGGTTGGACAGGTGATACGAGACGAACTCCATACGGGCGAGCCCGTTATGCGAGGAGATCGGGAAGATTGCGTTGAAAGCGGCCTGGAGGCCTTCGGTCTTGCGACGCGCGGTCGGCGTTTCCGCTTGCAAGAACTGGGTGTAGGATTCAATCTGGGTGGCAAGCAGGAATGGAACCTGATGTACCGTAGCGCGCTTCGCAAAGCTTTTGCGAATGCGCTTCTTTTCGGTGAAGCTGTACGCCATGGGATCTCCGAATCATCGCAGGACGGCTGGACCTGGCCGCGCCTGAGGTGTTCAGCGACTGGGAGGGGATTTGGCGGTTGGCCGCTACCAACCTCTGGCTGACGGTGTCCGCACGCTGCGGGCGGTGTGGTCGTCGCTTCAGCGCAACGCCTGTACTCGCCCGGGGGACACCCGACCAAACTTGTCTTCTGCAGTCGGTTCAGAAGACAAACATCAGCAGCAACCACTTAGTGTGCCACTGATGTTTGGCCTCTGCTGAATCGCCGGCAAATCGAACCTCGCCGCGAATCGCAAACATCACTTTTTCCGCAATCGGCGCTGTGCCGAGTGGTGACTAAAACACAATCGCACAAGCGCAAAAAGGCTGGCGCCGGGAAATTTCCCTTTGCCAGCCCCATTCGCGTGCCGCGAGGGCACGCGAGTACAGCATTACTTGACGTCGACCTTGGCGCCGGCGTCTTCCAGCTTCTTCTTGGCTTCGGCAGCAGCGGCCTTGTCCACGCCTTCCTTGACGGGCTTCGGTGCGCCATCGACCAGGTCCTTGGCTTCCTTCAGGCCCAGACCGGTGATTTCGCGAACAGCCTTAATCACGCCGACCTTGTTGGCGCCGACTTCGGCCAGGATCACGTTGAACTCGGTCTGCTCTTCGGCAGCAGCAGCACCGCCAGCGCCCGGAGCAGCAGCCACGGCCATGGCAGCAGCCGACACGCCAAACTTCTCTTCGAACGCCTTGACCAGGTCGTTCAGTTCCATCACGGACATCGCGCCAACGGCTTCCAGGATGTCGTCTTTGGTGATTGCCATTTGAAATACTCCTACTAGATTTGATTCGGTATCGGTAATGCGATCTTTCGATGCGCGGCCTGGATTGCCTTAGGCGCCGGCAGCTTCCGCTTCCGCGGGAGCGCCTTCTTCCTTCTTGGCGGCCAGGGCAGCCAGCAGACGGGCGAAGCCCGACACCGGTGCCTGCATCACGCCCAGCAGCTGAGCAATCAGTTCGTCGCGGCTCGGGATCGAGGCCAGCGCCTTCACGGCGGCAGCGTCGAGAACCTTGCCGTCATACGACCCGGCGCGCAGGACCAGCTTGTCGTTGGTCTTGGCGAAGTCGTTCAGAACCTTGGCCGAGGCCACTGCATCTTCGGAAATACCGTAGATCAGCGGACCGGTCATCTGCTCTGCGAGGCCTGCAAACGGCGTACCTTCGACGGCGCGGCGGGCCAGCGTGTTCTTCAGAACGCGCAGGTACACGCCTTGCTGGCGAGCGGTAGCACGCAGCTTGGTCAGATCGCCAACCGCAATGCCGCGATATTCGGCGACGACGATGGTCTGGGCCTTGGCGACTTGCGCCGAGACCTCAGCAACGACGGCCTTCTTATCTTCAATATTGAGTGGCACGGTTAAGCTCCAAAATGACGCTGTGTCTCCGGCAATACCGGAGCCTTCACGTCAGCACAAACGAACGGCGTCCGATTGGCCCGAATCAGCCGGGTCAGTGCCCGGTTGCTTCAATCCCTTCGGGTGCGCCATCTGCGCTGGCTGGCCGGAAGACATGGCTCAGGCGTGAAGCCTTCGCTCCTGCTCCGACCGATTAAGCCCTTTCCGCATCACTGCCGCGGACAAGGACACCAGCGGTCTTTGATAACCAGCAGTGCCGCCAATGCTTGCGCATCCATCACGACACCACTGCCCAAAGCCTTGCTCCATTCCTTGCGGTCCGGAGATGACCCCCGCCATCGGCCGGGATCTTCAATTCTTCTTGCCGACCGGTGTTATCGGGTTCCGGTCAGCAATTTGCCGTCAGCTCAGGCTGCCAGCGTAGCCTGGTCGACACGCACGCCCACGCCCATGGTCGACGAGACGGCGATCTTGCGCAGGTAAACGCCCTTGCTGGTGGCCGGCTTGGCCTTGACCAGCGCGTCCAGCAGCGCCGACAGGTTGCTCTTCAGCGCGGTGTCTTCGAACGAACGACGGCCGATGGTGGCGTGGATGATACCGGCCTTGTCGACACGGAACTGGACCTGACCGGCCTTGGCGTTCTTCACGGCCTGGGCCACGTCGGGGGTCACGGTGCCAACCTTCGGGTTCGGCATCAGGCCGCGCGGGCCCAGGATCTGGCCCAGCGTACCGACGATACGCATCGTATCCGGCGAAGCGATCACGACGTCGAAGTTCAGGTTGCCGGCCTTGACTTGCTCAGCCAGGTCTTCCATGCCGACGATGTCGGCACCGGCGGCCTTGGCGGCCTCGGCCTTTTCGCCTTGAGCGAACACAGCCACGCGCACCGACTTGCCGGTACCGGCGGGCAGCACCACGGAACCACGAACCACCTGGTCCGACTTCTTGGCGTCGATGCCCAGTTGCACGGCCACATCGATCGACTCGTCGAACTTCGCCGAGGCGCAGCCCTTCACCAGGCCCAGGGCCTCGTCGATCGGGTAGAACTTGGTACGCTCGATCTTCGCCTTGTTGGCGGCGACGCGCTTGGAAACCTTAGCCATTTACAGACCCTCCACGGTAATGCCCATCGAACGAGCCGAACCGGCGATGGTACGCACGGCGGCGTCCAGGTCGGCGGCGGTCAGGTCAGCGTTCTTGGCCTTGGCGATTTCTTCAGCCTGGGCGCGGGTGATCTTGCCAACCTTGTCGGTGTGGGGCTTCGGCGAACCCTTGGTGATGCCGGCTGCCTTCTTGATCAGCACGGTCGCCGGCGGCGACTTCATCACGAAGGTGAAGCTCTTGTCGGCGAAGGCGGTAATCACCACCGGCACCGGCAGACCGGGTTCCATACCCTGGGTCTGGGCGTTGAACGCCTTGCAGAACTCCATGATGTTCAGACCACGCTGACCCAGTGCGGGACCAACGGGCGGGGAGGGATTTGCCTTACCAGCCGGAATCTGCAGCTTGATAAAGCCAATGATCTTCTTGGCCATCTCTACTCCAATCCGGACCGCTCCACGGAGGGGTTGCGATCCTGTTGAGTCGTAACGCGCTGTCGCCGCACCGGTGGCACGGCCTCACGCTCCTCTTTGGCAGTGCCCTGGGGCACTGCCGTTGCCCGTTGCCGACCTTGCGGCCGACAACCGGCAAATTCCTTAAACCTTCTCGACCTGGCCGAACTCGAGCTCGACCGGCGTGGCCCGCCCGAAGATGGTGACCGAGACGCGCAGGCGCGATTTCTCGTAGTTCACTTCTTCGACGTTGCCGTTGAAGTCGGTGAACGGGCCATCCTTGACGCGCACCATTTCGCCCACTTCGAACAGCGTCTTTGGACGCGGCTTCTCGACCCCTTCCTGCATCTGGGTCATGATCTTGTCGACTTCGCGCTGCGAAATCGGGCTCGGGCGATTGCGGGCGCCGCCCACGAAACCAGTGACCTTGCTGGTGTTCTTCACCAGGTGCCAGGTCTCGTCGGTCATCTCCATTTCCACCAGCACGTAGCCGGGGAAGAAACGACGTTCGGTGACCGACTTGTGGCCACCCTTGATTTCGACCACTTCCTCGGACGGCACCAGGATGCGGCCAAACTTGTCCTGCATCTCGGCGCGCTCGATGCGCTCCTGCAGCGCGCGTTGCACGCTCTTCTCCATGCCGGAGTAGGCATGCACGACATACCAGCGCTTCTTCGACGAAGGCGATTCCGGCGCGGTGGTTTCCTGCTGAGCGTTATCCGTCATGTGCTACCTCTTATTTCCAGCCCAGTACGAGCGAAAACACAATCCACTCGATGAGCTTGTCCGCCGACCACAGGAACAGTGCCATGATGACGACAAAGACAAAGACCAGTCCGGTCATCTGCCCGGATTCCTTGCGCGTCGGCCAGACGACCTTGCGAACTTCCCGATACGATTCTTTGGCGAACCCAATGAAGTCCTTGCCCGGTGCAGACACCAGTGCAACGACGACGCCCAGTGCAATACCGCCGAACAGCGCAGCGCCACGTACATAGGACGGTTGCTGTGCGAGTGCATAGAAACCGATGACGCCGGCAACCACCAGCAGCACCGCGACGCCGAGCATCCACTTGCCGCTGTTGGCGTTCACGGTTTCAACATTGGGATTGGCCATGTTTCGCAAACGAGACTAAGCCGCGTCACGATTGCTCCTCGCGACGCGGCTGATTGATTTGGCAGGGGCAGAGGGAATCGAACCCCCAACCTTCGGTTTTGGAGACCGACGCTCTGCCAGTTGAGCTATACCCCTAAAACAACTTCGGGGTCGACGCTTGCGCCAACCCCTCTGGCAACGAATGCGGCCGGTTGGTGCCGCATTCGCTATCGAACAGCTTAGTCGAGGATCTTTGCCACGACGCCGGCGCCGACGGTACGGCCACCTTCGCGGATAGCGAAGCGCAGGCCTTCTTCCATGGCGATCGGGGCGATCAGCTTGACGGTGATCGACACGTTGTCACCCGGCATGACCATTTCCTTGTCCTTCGGCAGCTCGATCGAGCCGGTCACGTCGGTGGTACGGAAGTAGAACTGCGGGCGATAGTTGTTGAAGAACGGGGTGTGACGGCCGCCCTCGTCCTTCGACAGGATGTACACCTCGCCGGTGAAGTGGGTGTGCGGCTTGATCGAACCCGGCTTGCACAGCACCTGGCCGCGCTCGACGTCTTCACGCTTGGTGCCGCGCAGCAGCAGACCGACGTTGTCGCCAGCCTGGCCCTGGTCCAGCAGCTTGCGGAACATTTCCACGCCGGTGCAGGTGGTCTTCACGGTCGGCTTGATACCGACGATTTCGATTTCTTCGCCGACCTTCACCACGCCGCGCTCGATACGGCCGGTCACCACGGTGCCGCGACCCGAGATCGAGAACACGTCTTCCACCGGCATCAGGAAGGTACCGTCAACGGCACGCTCCGGCGTCGGGATGTAGGTGTCCAGCGCTTCGGCCAGGCGCATGATGGCTTCTTCGCCCAGGTCGCCCTTGTCGCCTTCCAGCGCCAGCTTGGCCGAACCCTTGATGATCGGGGTGTCGTCGCCGGGGAACTCGTACTTCGACAGCAGCTCGCGCACTTCCATCTCGACCAGCTCGAGCAGTTCGGCGTCGTCCACCATGTCGCACTTGTTCAGGAACACGATGATGTACGGCACGCCGACCTGGCGGGCCAGCAGGATGTGCTCGCGGGTCTGCGGCATCGGGCCGTCAGCGGCCGAGCACACCAGGATCGCGCCGTCCATCTGGGCGGCACCGGTGATCATGTTCTTGACGTAGTCGGCGTGGCCCGGGCAGTCAACGTGCGCGTAGTGGCGGTTGGCCGTCTCGTATTCGACGTGGGCGGTATTGATGGTAATACCGCGGGCCTTTTCTTCCGGCGCTGCGTCGATTTCGTCGTACTTCTTGGCGGCACCGCCGAACTTCGCTGCCAGCACCGTGGCGATCGCTGCGGTCAGCGTGGTCTTGCCATGGTCAACGTGACCAATCGTACCAACGTTCACGTGCGGCTTGGTCCGCTCGAACTTTTCCTTTGCCATTTCGCGACTCCTGTCTCGGTAGCGATATTGCCAGTGCGTGGTATTTGGTGCCCATGGGCAGGATCGAACTGCCGACCTCTCCCTTACCAAGGGAGTGCTCTACCACTGAGCCACATGGGCGAAACTAGACGTACTACTTTATGACAGCAACCGCGCGACTGGAGCGGGTGAAGGGAATCGAACCCTCGTCGTAAGCTTGGAAGGCTTCTGCTCTACCATTGAGCTACACCCGCCCGGGTCTTTCCTGCTTCTTCACCGGCGTTGCCGGCTGCTGTCTTGCATTCTGGTGGAGAGGGCTGGATTCGAACCAGCGTAGGCGTAAGCCAACAGATTTACAGTCTGCCCCCTTTAGCCACTCGGGCACCTCTCCGCAGAGAACTATCGATTATGGGCTTCCTCGCCGCTCCTGTCAAGCACTTTCCGTTGCGGATGCTGTGCTGCCATGGATCGGGAGGCCGTTCCGGCTTCGCGTCTGGCGCTGCCTGACCGCTCCCACAAGCGCAGTTTGGATTTCTGCGTTCTCACCCTATAGGGGCTTTGTCGGACGGCTCCTGGAGGCTCTGGAGCGGCCTGGCGGAGTTGCGAGGCGTCGCGCGAACGGGCGACGGAAAAGC
>NZ_JALHRX010000119.1 GCF_023952475.1 Cupriavidus sp. WGlv3 | reverse complement strand
CCAAGCACGAGCGGCGCTTCACCGGGTTCGACGACAAGATCATCGCCATGTATGCGCGCGGCATGACCTTGCGCGAGATCCAGGCGTTTCTGGCCGAACAGTACGGCACCGAGGTCTCGCCCGAGTTCATCAGTTCGGTGACCGATGCGGTCATGGACGAGGTCACCGCCTGGCAGGCCCGTCCGCTGGAGGTGATGTACCCGGTGGTGTTCTTCGACGCGCTGCGGGTCAAGATGCGCGAGGACGGCGTGGTGCGCAACAAGGCCGTCTACCTGGCCTTGGGCGTGCTGCCCGACGGCACGCGCGACATCCTGGGCCTGTGGATCGAGACTACCGAAGGCGCCAAGTTCTGGATGAAGGTGTTCAACGACCTGAAGACCCGGGGTACCCAAGACATCCTGATCGCGGTGACCGATGGCCTTAAGGGCATGGAACAGGCCCTGGCCGCGGTGTTCCCGAACACCACCCTGCAGACCTGCATCGTGCATCTGATCCGCAACAGCCTGGAGTACGCCAACTGGAAGGAGCGCCGCGCCGTGGCGGCGGCGCTCAAGCCCGTGTACACGGCCCCCACCGTCGAGGCCGCGCTGGCCGAGTTGGCGGCCTTCGAGAACGGGGAATGGGGTCGGCGGTATGCACCGATCGGCGCATCCTGGCGTCGCGCCTGGGATCAGGTGATCCCGTTCTTTACGTTCCCGCCGGCGATCCGCAAGATCATTTACACGAC
>NZ_JALHRX010000118.1 GCF_023952475.1 Cupriavidus sp. WGlv3 | reverse complement strand
CGTAAGCGTGGCCCCAGCACCGTCTGTTCATGAAGAGCCATAGGCGGCAATCTGGTTCCCACCAGAATTTGGTGGGAACCAGAAGAAATGGAAATCAAGGCGCGGGGTCGCCGGCGAGGCTCCAAGAACTACTCGAAGGAATTCCGCACGCAGGTCGTGGCGGAAACGCTGGACCCGGCAAGCTCACTGGCAGAAGTTGCGCGCTCGCATGGCCTGAACGCGAATCTCGTGTCGAAGTGGCGGCGGGATTATGAGCGAGCTGCGACGTCAGCATCCGAGCCTTCGGAATTATTCCTGCCCGTTCAGATAGCATCGCCGCCGAGGCCGGAGCCGATTGGATCGACCGGGCTCGTCATCGAATGTCGTGGCATGCGTGTGAGTTTCGAAGGCAAGCCCGAGCCTGATGTCCTGCAGCTCGTGCTGGCGAGCTTGCTGGGAGTGGGTTCGTGATGCCGGGCCTTCCCGCTGGAACGCGGGTGTGGCTGGCTGCTGGTGTGACCGATATGCGCTCTGGCTTCAACAGCCTGGCCGCGAAGGTGCAGACCGTGCTAGAGCGGGACCCGTTCAGCGGCCACGTGTTTGTGTTCCGTGGCCGACGAGGCGATCTGGTCAAGGTGCTTTGGTGGAGCGGTGATGGCATGTGTCTGCTGATGAAACGGCTTGAACGCGGCCGCTTCGTCTGGCCTCGTGCGGATGGAGGTGTCGTCAGCCTGAGCCAGGCGCAGCTCTCAATGCTGCTGGAAGGCATCGACT
>NZ_JALHRX010000117.1 GCF_023952475.1 Cupriavidus sp. WGlv3 | reverse complement strand
CTAGTAGAGAGCCTCGAGCGCCTCCACACCCACTACAAGTATATCGATGCACAGATTGCGGAGATCGACAAAAAACTCGTACGTTAGCTTGCCGCCGACGATTTTGGGCAGCGTCTAATGAGGATCCTGGCATTGGGGTTCATTACTGCGAGCGTGCTATCAGCAGGAGCGGGTGACGGAAAGCAGTACCGCAACAGCCGAGATTTTGCGGCATCGATTGGCGTTGTGCCACGTCAGTACGTGCAGGCGGGAGAGCCAATCCGCTGGGGATCAGCAAGCGAAGAGAAAAGAACACCCGACGGCTGCTCTTACAATGTGCGCGGTCGGCGCGTAGACACTAGAGCGTGGTGGCTTGCGCCTTGACCAACAAGCTAGCTCGAGGCATGGGCTATCGCTGCGAAGCACACTCCATTCGATGCTTTTAATCGCCGGCCAGCCGCTGCCTGCATGAAACAAGAGAAGTCAAGGTCCGGTCGTAACCGTCCGACGGTCAGCGTTCTTGACGAGAGGGTTACCTTTAGGTGGCGGTTGAGCGGATCTGCTCTGCGACGCGATTGACGGGGTGGTCGGCGATGCGCGCAATAACGTGGCTCAGGTAGGCCTCGGGGTCGAGACCGTTCAGCTTGGCTGAGGCCACCAGCGAATAGATAGCGGCGCCGCGTTCGCCGCCACTGTCGGAGCCGAAGTGCAAGTAGTTCTTTCGACCGAGAGCAACAGCCCGCAACGCCCGCTCCGCGGCGTTATTGTCGATCTCAACGCGACCATCGCTGGCATACAGCG
>NZ_JALHRX010000116.1 GCF_023952475.1 Cupriavidus sp. WGlv3 | reverse complement strand
CGGATCGACTCGCCGCGCTTCATCAGGTCGAAGCCCTCGTTGATGCGCTCCAGTGGCAGCGTGTGGGTGATCAGGTCGTCGATATTGAGCTTGCCTTCCATGTACCAGTCGACGATCCTGGGCACGTCGGTGCGGCCGCGCGCGCCGCCGAAGGCGGAGCCTTTCCACTCGCGCCCGGTCACCAGCTGGAACGGACGCGTCGAGATCTCCGCGCCGGCCTCGGCCACGCCGATGATGATCGACTTGCCCCAGCCCTTGTGGCAGCACTCCAGCGCCTGGCGCATGACCTGGGTATTGCCGATGCATTCGAACGAATAGTCGGCGCCGCCATCGGTCAGCTGGATGATGTGGTCGACAACATTTTCGACCTCTTTCGGGTTGATGAAATGCGTCATGCCGAACTGGCGCGCCATCGCCTCGCGCGCCGGGTTCAGGTCGACGCCGATGATCTTGTCGGCGCCCACCATCTTCGCCGCCTGGATCACGTTCAGGCCGATGCCGCCCAGGCCGAACACCACCACGTTGGCGCCGGCCTCGACCTTGGCGGTGAACAGCACCGCGCCCACGCCGGTGGTGACGCCGCAGCCGATGTAGCAGACCTTGTCGAACGGCGCATCCGGGCGGATCTTCGCCAGCGCGATCTCCGGCACCACGATGTGATTGGCAAAGGTCGAGGTGCCCATGTAGTGGAAGATGGGCTTGCCGTCGAGCGAAAAGCGCGAGGTCCCGTCCGGCATCAGGCCCTTGCCTTGCGTCGCGCGGATGGCCTGGCACAGGTTGGTCTTGCGCGACAGGCAGAACTTGCACTGGCGGCATTCCGGCGTGTACAGCGGGATCACGTGGTCGCCCGGCCTGAGCGAGGTCACGCCCG
>NZ_JALHRX010000115.1 GCF_023952475.1 Cupriavidus sp. WGlv3 | reverse complement strand
CTAGCTTGCTTGAGCGGAAATGACTCTTTACTGTGGTGAGGTGACAAGCCCCCGATTTCATGTGCCATAAAATCCCCATGATCTATTGGGTAGTTTGACCATTTCAGGCTCCGATGGCGTTATCGAAATATTAAATTTGTATGACTGTAGTTTCCAAAACGCCTTGGCCCCTTTTTCGTGCTTTCGACACCTACTTCAAACTGAGTTCTTCGGCACAACATTCCTGACTATAGGATCTTTCCTCATCTCATTAGATCTTGATTTAGATCAAGCAATGACGAGTTGAAGTCGATCGTCCTATGTCTTCGCATAGCTTGGCATATAAACTTTTATCTCTATCTCTCTAGGAGACGAAGCACGAACAAATGACGCTTCATAAATTTGTTATTTGATTGCATGAATTCATACCCCACAATTTAGCCTAGGATCGTCTGCATTTAGCATCAAAGTGTCATGAAATTTCGTTTTTTTAATTCATGGAGAGTGCCATGCGCAAGAGGATTAAAAAATTGGGGGTCGTTGGTTTAATGACGGCGACCGTGCTGTTCGGCGCTATGCCTGCATTCGCAGCGGAAATGGAGGGCTGGTCCGATAACTGTTTGTTCTTGGAGATCGGAAAGGGTGATTTTAGGATTTGTTTGTAACGCTGACAGGGCATAGAGCTGCAGCGCTGATATCTATCAAGGGCAGCGTCATCAGAACGCACCAATGTTAGCTGAATAAACCTTCCACATGCCGCTTTTTGTCTGATTGTGCAGCGAGTGGAGGGCTCCCCTCCCCTGGCGCAGACCGGTTGGTTTCTTGTTCAGCAAGGAATACCGGGGAAGGCGGCGCGGATTCTTGAAGAAGACGGGATTTTGAGGCCCGTATTCCCCGTTCCGATAGCCGAAGGCCCG
>NZ_JALHRX010000114.1 GCF_023952475.1 Cupriavidus sp. WGlv3 | reverse complement strand
TGCGTATTTCGGGGCGCTTGATCAGCGATTTCGGGGGAACGTGATCACCTGTTTCGGCGGGAAGCTGCTCGCTGGTTTCGGCGGAACGTGATCACTTCGACGACGCTGCCGAAATCGGTGATCACGATCCCGAAACGAGTGATCACGTTGCCGAAATAGGTGATCAAGCAGCCGAAACGGGTGATCACGCACCGTAATGGGGCCGGGCAAGGGCTGGGGTGGGACTGCGCATGGACTAGAACGCCGGCGATACGCTGCTTCCTTTTTGCAAGGAAGCAAGCTGATGCCGGCCAACCGGATGACCATGCGCAAGATCAAGGAAGTGCTTCGCCTGAAATGGGCGTGTGGCCTTTCGCACCGGCAGATCGCTAGGGCGACGGGTGTGAGTGTTGGTGCCGTTTCGCAGTACGCGCGATGGCGAAGGCAGCGGGGCTGGATTGGGCGCAGGCGGATAGCCTGAACGAGGATACGCTGGAGCAGCGGCTGTTCGGCGCACAGAAGCCGGCCAACAGCCCGGGCGGACGGGTGACGCCGGACTTCCCCTACCTGCACCGCGAGCTGCGCCGCAAGGGCGTGACACTGCAGTTGCTGTGGGAGGAATACCTGGACGCGAATCCCGGGGTCCCCATTTACCAATACACGCAGTTCTGCTGCCGTTACCGGGACTGGGCAGCGACACTCAAGCGGTCCATGCGCCAGCAGCACCGCGCCGGCGAGAAGCTGTTTGCGGACTTCGCAGGTCAGATGGTGCCGATTCTGGACCCGGAAGGCGGCCTTGCGTTTGAAGCCAGCATCTTCGTCGCTGTGCTTGGCGCGTCGAATTACACATACGCGTGCGCCACCCGGGGGCAGACCACCGCCGACTGGATCGGGGGAATGGTCTGTGCGATGGAATTCGCCGGCGGCGTGCCTGAGCTGCTTGTGCCGGACAACCCG
>NZ_JALHRX010000113.1 GCF_023952475.1 Cupriavidus sp. WGlv3 | reverse complement strand
CGAACGAAAGCGAGCGATATCGCCAATGGCCGAGATCAACCCGATCGCAACGGTGGTGTTGATGCCGGTGATGGTCAGCAGCTTGCGCAGCCTGTCGTCCTGAATAGCGGATTGGGCCAGGACGCGCTCAACCTGCTGCAGATTCTCTGCCAGCCTGTCGAGCTCATGCAACCGCTGGTCAATCCCGATGCGCTCGTCCATGGGTAGCGGCTGAAGGCTCAGCCAGGCCCGCCCTTTCTTGCCAAACAGGTCTGTCGCAGGACACCGTGCGATGAGATGTGCGGCAAGGACAGCGTGAATCTCATTCTTGAGCCGCGTCCGCTGCCGCACGATCTGGGCGCGGCGCGACACCTGCCGTCGCATCGCTTGCGTGGCCTCGTCTGGAATCCACACCTCGGGCAGGAAGCCACTCGCATAGAGTTGCGCAAGGATCGCGGCATCGATCTTATCCGTCTTGACGCGCGCTTCTGCGATCAGGCGGACTTGCAACGGGTTGGCGACAATCACTTTGCCGACATGACCTGTCAGCACGTTCGCGATGGCGATCGTGTTGCCGGTCGCCTCGAGTACCACGTGGTCGTCGGGCTTTAGCTTGGCAGCAAAGTGTTCCAGCTCGTCGCGTCGCAGTCCGACGCGCCCGCCGGCGCGTAGCCGGCCATTCTCCAAATAGGCGATCTCGGCCACCGATCGCGATACATCCAGTCCTATCACTCGCATTGGCGTCTCCCATGGGAAACATCGCAAATGGGAGCCGGTGGGACAGCACGACAACTACGGATTCGCGCTCGCAGCGCAACCGGGCGGGTCGCAGGGGCGGCCAACTACTAACACGAGCTCGCAGCTCAACGTATATGAACGGCCTGCCCACCCGAAGTGCTCCCCGGTGCCCCTGTCCCGGATGGTCGAACCATACACCAAGTTACACGGTGAGGAGAGGAAGGGCACCGGTTCCTATCATGCCGGTTAC
>NZ_JALHRX010000112.1 GCF_023952475.1 Cupriavidus sp. WGlv3 | reverse complement strand
CTCCAGGGGGGGCTACCGTGTCAAGAACTGGGCGCAGTTCGACAAGGGATTGATACCCCGAGGAGATATCCCGAGGTGGGTGAGGAACTTGCTCGGGCCGCCGGCTAAAGCCCTGTCGCCCTATCGTGGCCACCCGCTCGCCTATACGGATGCGCTGATCCAGGAGCTGATCGCTCTCAAGCAGGGGTTCCCGCTGCCGCTGCGCGTGCTGCAAGGCTTCGAGTAGAGCTTGCGTAGCCTGGCCTTCCCAACGTTGCCAGCGCCGAACTACACGACAATGAGCCGCGCGCAGAATCTGAACGTCGTGCTGCCCGTCTCGCGTACTGGCGAGCCGCCGCATCTGGTGATCGATAGCGCGGGGCTGAAACTTTACGGCGAAGACGAGTGGAAGGTTCGCAAGCACAGTTGCTTCAAGCGACGGACCTGGCGCACGGTCCATCTTGCTATGGACGCCAACACCAGATACGCCGATTGATACCATCGGAGGTGACGGCGCTTACGACAATAAGGCAAGCCACGCCGAAATTGCCGCGCGAGTTGCACAGCCCGCTATTCCACCACGCGATGGAGCGAAGCCTTGGTCTGAAAGTACGTCGGGCGCCGTCTCGCGTTCCGGCGCGGAGGCGTGCGCCGGTAGCTTGTCAGGATGACGGGCCGAACTGTTATGCTTTCACAGTGAGTTGCTGTTTTAGACCGGGAGCAAAATCTGCGGCATTCAAGTAGTGGTTCTCGATGGGACCCGTACGATGTCGTGTGAACAATAGCTTATCGAAGCTTCTCACCCTATTCTCTGCCGAGTTAAACGCTCTGCCGGTCTGATGTGGCGCTTCACCAATTGATCTAGCAGGCTGCTGAAGTACTCATCGCGCTAGCGATGAGTTTTTCCCCGCAAGGCGGGGAGCGCTGTTTTTCACAATCCGGAAGCCGGACGTCACTGCCTCGGCTTTTTCCGCATTTTGGCGCCCATTCCGGCCTCATTAGCGCGATTACTGCAACTGCGA
>NZ_JALHRX010000111.1 GCF_023952475.1 Cupriavidus sp. WGlv3 | reverse complement strand
CCTTTGACGTTACTGAAAAAGGTGGATCAAATTTAACTCGCTTTGAGGCGATCAAGTTGAAGGAACAGAAACCTAGAGTGAGTTCGCGCAAACGTCTGGCACACTCCTTGCGCCAGCATTTGTTATGCGCAATATTGCGAGCGGCGATGGGTGGTCACCCGTTGCCAACCCCGAGTCCAGAAACAATGGCCTGAAGGACGGACTCCTGGACATTGGGGTCGGCGCAGAGGTTCTTTCTGATGGCACTAACTCAAAGCGATAAATCTATGGCCCTACGAATCTCCAAGACACTGATGGTCGTTGCCATCGCGCTCTTTGCCTCTTTGGTCGCGTTTAACAATATAACCGATTACTTTACAAATTTCGTCTTTATCCGTCATGTCCTTCTAATGGACACGACCTTTCCAAGTAGCAGAAACATGTATCGAACTATCACTTCGCCAATTCTGCATCATGTTGCCTATGTGTGCATTATCACACCTAGAGACTGTAACGGCGGTTTTTTGCTGGATGGGTAGCAATCGCTTGTGGTGTGCCCGGCATGATTCCCACATGGCCTTTCAGCGCGCGAAAGGCTTTGCCAACGCCGGGCTGACGCTAGGTTTTTTGAACATTGCAGGTTGCGTTCATGTCGATTGGAGGGGAATGGTTCGGTATGTGGATGTCGAAACAGTGGAATGGGATACCAGATGCGTTCCGATTTTTTATCACGATCCTGTCAGTGCTGATCTTTGTGAGCCAGGAGAATGATGCTTTAAAAAACCACGACAGAACCGGCCTATAGGCAGAAGCTCATTGACATGGGCTGCACCCATGACTGCAGCAACACTATTTGACGCCCTTAAAATCTGTGGCGAAATTAAATTAATGGCGGGCCTTAGAACGGTTATCCACGGGCTTGCAAACCGCTTGGTTGCGGCAGGTTTGGGTTCCCACGCTCCCACCTGATTCGCCGTTTCTGTTTCTTCGCTGTGCAGCCTTGCAGGGTGCCTTAACAGGCTGCTGAAGTACTCATCG
>NZ_JALHRX010000110.1 GCF_023952475.1 Cupriavidus sp. WGlv3 | reverse complement strand
CGTTCAAGAAGCTGCCTGGCACGCGCCGGGAGTGGTTCGAGCGGTTGGACCGGCCAGTGTTGCGACCGCTGCCGCCGCGGCGCTACGAAGTTGCAACGTTCAAACAATGCCGCGTCAACGTCGACTACCACGTCGAGATCGACGGTCACTACTACAGCGTGCCGCATGCCCTGGTGCGAAAGGCGGTCGAGGCTCGCGTAACCCGCCACACCATCGAGATCCTGTACGGTGGCAAACGGGTGGCGCTGCACGCGCGCAATACCCGCAAGGGCAGCCACAGCACGGTCAAGGAACACATGCCGGTGGCCCACCGCGCGCACCTCGAATGGACGCCCGGCCGGCTGCTCAACTGGGCAGCCTCGATTGGGCCCAACGTCGCCGTCATCGTCGAATACCAGCTCACCCACAAGAGCCATCCCGAGATGGGCTATCGCGCCTGCCTGGGTCTGCTGAGTCTGGCCAAGAAGTACAGCAAGGAGCGGCTCGAAGCCGCTTGCGCTCGCGCCGTCGCCATTGGCTCGCTCACGCGTAAGTCTGTGGTCTCCATCCTTGAAAACCATCTGGACCGGCAAGCCACTCTGCCGGTATCGCAAACCGAGTGGCATTCCCCCATGCACGACAACGTGCGCGGACCCGACTACTACCATTAGGAAAACTATGCTGATGCAACACACCGTCGGCCAGCTCAAGGCCCTCAAGCTCGACGGGATGGCGCGGGCCTTCGAGGAACAGTCTGCCCTGACCGCCAGTTCCAGCCTGCCGTTCGAAGAACGCTTCTCCATGCTGGTCGACCGGGAGATTGCTTGGCGCGACACCAGGCGCCTGGAGCGGCTGCTGCGCTCGGCCAAGCTCAAGCACACCCAGGCATGCCTCGAGGATGTGGTCTATGACGGCAGTCGCGGCCTTGATCAGCGGCTGGTCGCTACCCTGGCCAGTTGCGACTGGATCCGCAACGCTCAGAGCCTCATCCTGACCGGGGCGACCGGTGCCGGCAAGTCCTGGTTGGCCTGTGCGTTTGCTC
>NZ_JALHRX010000011.1 GCF_023952475.1 Cupriavidus sp. WGlv3 | reverse complement strand
ACCGATGCGCGGCAGCCATTGCCAGCCCATGCCGGCGCCGGCCTGGCGCTGCGCGACGCGGATCCAGCGGCTGCTGCGGTCGTCGGCGCGATCGCCGCGCTGCCAGGGGAAGCGCACACGGATCTGTCCGCGCGGGCTGGCGTGGTGTTCGGCATGGCCGTCCGGCTGCGTCTGCCCGTCGGGGCCGACCACGATTGCGGTGTGGGCGCCAAGCGGGGTGGAGTGACTATAGAGACGCGGACAATCACCGTCCAGCACGGCGGCGCGCCATGGGCGGCGCGCATCGAAGGCACGAAAGAGCGCCGCATAGCCGTGTTCCCGTGCGGCCGTCCGCAGGGATTCGGTCGGAATCAGGCGCTCGGCGGCGTCGTCGAAGAAGCTGTTCATCAGGCCGACGGTGGTTGCCACGGCATCCGGAGCCGGCGGCGGCGTGTCGAAGCACAACGCCGCTTCCAGCGGTCCCATCCGGTCGGCAAGCGCGGCACGTGTTTCCACCGCGAGGTTGTTGATGCCGCAGTGTTCGACTGCATCGAGCAGCAGCGGATACCCCGCGGTATCGTCCGGTTGTGACGGCAGGTGTGGGCAGCCGGTCACGGTCAAGCGGTTGCCACTACGCAATGAGCGCACCGAGGCGCTGCCGGTGAACACCAGTGCGCGGACTTCGATAGCTTCCATTACCTGTTCGGCGACGCGCTGCGCGCTGCCCGTGTCCGGCGCCAGCGACAGGCTGACCGACAAGTAAGGATCGGGACTGATGGCACGGCCTGGAAATACGCCGTAGCGCGCGGGCGCGTGACCACGAATCGCGCGCTTGGCTTCGGGGTCCCACGCGCTCACTGCCACGCCGCCGACCGAGGCACGCGTCTCACAGATCAACTGCTGGATGGCATCAGCCGATTCCTGGCTATGCGCGCGGTGGTAGCGGATGCCGCCACCGGCTGCGGATTCGGGATCTTCCGGCAATTGCGCGCTGTCGGCAAAGATCACCACGGCATGGCCGAAGGGTGCTTCGTCGTGTTCCATCATGGTATATCCGAGACCGGCTTCGGCCAGCAGGCGCGACAAGAATTGGTAGTCGGTCTCGCGGAATTGCGCGATGTGGTCGCGTTCACCGAACGCGGCGATGCGGGCTTCGGCTCCGGCGGCGTAACGCCAGTGCGCATACGGCGCATAGTCCTGAAGAACGCCTTCGATGATGCTGTCGAGCGTGCGGCTCTGGAACACCTGACTGTGACGCTGCTGCGTGGTCAGCCACAGCCACGGCACCACGGTCAGGCGGTAGCGCGTCAGGCTGCCGTCGGCGCCGAGCCTCTCGGCTTGCCGGATCAGGCCAGTGCGGCGTGACTGGCCACCGCCTGCGAGCGTGGTCAGCAGCGTTACGCGCTGGCCCATCAAACTGTCCAGCGCGATATCGGCATTGGCGCTGACTGTAACGATGCGCCATTCGAACAGCGCTGAGATGGCTTCGCGGCCGACCCAGGCTTCGACGGCCAGTTCCTTTACCGGAGAATCACCGTCCAACGCGTACAGGCGATGGCGCGATGAAAAGAGGTGCTGATAGAGCGTGGCAAGGTCCATTTCCGATGCCACCCGGGGCAGAGCGATCGCCGCCGGGCAGGCATTTCAATCTGCCGCGAAAGCTTGCGGAAATCCATCGGAAATATCGCAAATGATATTTATAACGACCTATATCAAATTTCGAAAAGAATCATGCTCTCTTCTGCGGGGTGCTCCAAATCAGAAAAAAAGCCGCTCCAAGAGCGGCTTCCCCTTGACGCAAGCGGACACCCAGCCCGCTCAGGCATCAATCATCCAACAGCGACAAATCCCTCACCGCGCCCTTGTCCGCCGACATCACCAGCTTGGCATACGCCTTCAGCGCCGCCGACACCTTGCGCGGGCGCGGCTTGGCTGGTTTCCAGCCCTTGGCGTTCTGCGCTTCGCGGCGGCGTGCCAGTTCCTCGTCGGACACCAGCACATTGATCGTGCGGTTGGGGATGTCGATGCGGATCTTGTCGCCGTCTTGCACCAGGCCGATGGCGCCGCCGGCCGCGGCTTCGGGCGAGCAGTGGCCGATGGACAGGCCCGAGGTGCCGCCGGAGAAGCGGCCGTCGGTCAGCAGTGCGCAGGCCTTGCCCAGCCCCTTGGACTTGATGTAGCTGGTCGGGTAGAGCATTTCCTGCATGCCGGGGCCGCCCTTCGGGCCTTCGTAGCGCACGATCACCACGTCGCCGGCCTTGACCTTGTCGTTGAGGATGTTCTCGACCGCTTCGTCCTGCGATTCGGTGACGTGGGCGGTGCCCTCGAACACCAAAATGCTCTCGTCGACGCCGGCGGTCTTCACCACGCAGCCGTCGAGTGCGATGTTGCCGGTCAGCACCGCCAGGCCGCCTTCCTTGGAGAAGGCGTGCTCGTAGGAGCGGATGCAGCCTTCGGCGCGGTCCAGGTCCAGGCTGGGCCAGCGCGTGTTCTGGCTGAATGCGACCTGGGTCGGGATGCCGGCCGGGCCGGCCAGGTAGAACTGCCTGACGGCCTCGTCCTCGGTGCGGGTGATGTCCCACTGCGCCAGCGCGTCCTTCAGCGTGGGCGCGTGCACGGTCGGCACGTCAGTGTGCAGCTTGCCGGCGCGCTCCAGTTCGCCCAGGATGGCCATGATGCCGCCGGCGCGATGCACGTCCTCGATGTGGTACTTGTTGGTGTTGGGCGCGACCTTGCACAGCTGCGGCACCACGCGCGACAGGCGGTCGATGTCGGTCATGTCGAAGTCGATTTCCGCTTCGCGCGCAATCGCCAGCAGGTGCAGGATGGTGTTGGTCGAGCCGCCCATGGCGATGTCCAGCGTCATGGCGTTCTCGAACGCCTTGAAGCCGACCGCGCGCGGCAGCACGCGCGCGTCTTCCTGTTCGTAGTACTGGCGCGCCAGTTCGACGATGCGGCGGCCGGCGCGCTTGAACAGTTGCTCGCGGTCCGCGTGCGTGGCCACCACGGTGCCGTTGCCCGGCAGCGACAGGCCCAGCGCCTCGGTCAGGCAGTTCATGGAGTTGGCGGTGAACATGCCCGAGCACGAGCCACAGGTCGGGCAGGCGGAACGCTCCACCTCGGCCACGTCGGCGTCGGAATACGCGCTGTCGGCGGCAATCACCATGGCGTCGACCAGGTCCAGCTTCTTGAACTCCATGGCCTTGGTGACGGGGTTGGCCAGGCGCGTCTTGCCGGCTTCCATCGGCCCGCCCGAGACGAAGATCACCGGAATGTTCAGGCGCATCGCGGCCATCAGCATGCCGGGGGTAATCTTGTCGCAGTTGGAGATGCACACCATGGCATCGGCGCAGTGCGCGTTGACCATGTATTCGACCGAGTCGGCAATGATGTCGCGGCTGGGCAGCGAATAGAGCATGCCGTCATGGCCCATGGCGATGCCGTCGTCGACCGCGATGGTGTTGAACTCCTTGGCCACGCCGCCCGCGGCCTCGATCTCGCGCGCGACCAGTTGGCCCAGGTCCTTCAGGTGCACGTGCCCCGGCACGAACTGCGTGAAGGAGTTGACCACGGCGATGATGGGCTTGGAGAAATCTTCGTCTTTCATGCCGGTGGCGCGCCACAGCGAGCGCGCCCCCGCCATGTTGCGGCCGGCGGTGGAGGTTTTGGAACGGTATGTGGGCATGGTCTTGCTTTAGAAGTATCGCGGTAGGAAGCGGGCCGCGGGAATAAGGGCCCTGGCATGCCCGTGCGAACAACCTCTTGAGCTGCGCCGTGGGCAAAGCCGCGATTATCCCACAGCCGGCGCGGCAGGCGCTTCCCCCACCGCACGGCACGCGCCGCCCGCCAGGTCGGCCGCAATGTTCGGGCGGCCACCATGGGAGCGCGCCATCGGCCGCCGATACCCTTGCGCGATTGCCGTTTCGGGGAAATGCTTGCGCTTATCACCTGCGCGGAGCAACGTCATGGACACTTCAAGCGAACTGCAAGCCACCGTGGACGCCCTGGCACAGCCGGGCAAGGGCCTGTTGGCCGCCGACGAGAGCGGCCCGACCATCGCCAAGCGCTTCGAGCGCATCGGCGTGGAATCGAGCGAAGAGAACCGGCGCGCGTGGCGTAACCTGCTCCTGGGAACGCCGGGGCTGGGCGACTACATCAGCGGCGTGATCCTCTACGAGGAAACGCTGGGCCAGAAAGCCGACGATGGCACGCCGCTGCCGGAGCTGGCCGCGCGCCAGGGCATCGTGCCCGGCATCAAGGTAGACAAGGGCAAGCTTGCGCTCGCGCTCGCTCCCGGCGACGAGATCACCGAGGGCCTCGACGGGCTGGGCAAGCGGCTGGCCGGCTACCGGCAACAGGGCGCGCGTTTTGCCAAGTGGCGCGCGGTCTACAACGTGTCCGACACCCTCCCCGGCCGCGCCGCCGTGCAGGCCAACGCCGAAGCGCTGGCCCGCTACGCCGCGATCTGCCAGCAGGCCGGCGTGGTGCCGATCGTCGAGCCCGAAGTGCTGATGGACGGCGGCCACTCCATGGCCCGTTGCGCCGAGGTGACCGAGGCCGTGCTGCATGAAGTCTTCCACGCGCTGCACCGCTACGGGGTCGCGCTCGAACACATGCTGCTCAAGCCCAGCATGGTGCTGCCCGGCAAGGACGCCGGCCACGCGCCACCGTCTGAGGTCGCGATGCAGACCGTGCAGGTACTCAAGCGCACCGTGCCCGCGGCGGTGCCGGGCATCTTCTTCCTGTCCGGCGGACAGACTCCCAGCGAAGCCACCGCCAACCTCGACGCCATGAACCGCCTGGCGCCGCTGCCGTGGCGACTGTCCTTCTCCTATGGGCGCGCGCTGCAGGAACCGCCGCTGCTGGCCTGGCGCGGCGACGCTACCAACGCCGCGCAGGCGCAACAGGCGCTGCTGCTGCGGTCCCGGCTGAATGGCATGGCTTGCCTGGGGAAATATGAGGCGGCACTGGAGGGCGCCGGCGGGTAACTGCGCATGCCGACAGACTGACCCGGTTTGCCGCCGCCCCTCACGCCTGCTACAGCGTAGGCGTGAGGGACGGTGCACGGCGGTGCCAGGTCAGTTGCTCGAATGCGGACGCCATCGCCACCAGTGCTGCATCGCTGCCGGCCCGGCCCAGCCAGGACACGCCCGCCGGCACGCCGGCGGCGGTCATGCCCATCGGCACGCTGAGCTCTGGCATGCCGGCGGCGCTGGCCAGATGCATCGCGGCCAGCGGCTGCTCGGCCCGGCAATGGTAGCTGGCATCGGCCATGTCGAAGCGTGGCGAGGCGGGGCACGCGAGCGTCGGGAACACCAGCGCATCGAGGCCGTGTGCCAGCAAGTGCTGGCTGAGCACGCCACGCCAGCGTCGCGCCGCGGCAACGCCGGCTGCGGGCGGCTGGTCTCGTGTCGCGAGCGCGTGGCGCAGCGCTGCCAGGGTGCGCGGGTTGACCGCGAACGCGCCGGCGTCGGCCCTGGCTTCCATGCGCATGAGCAGTTCGGCGGCGCTGTGCGGCGCCGCTGCAGCCGCCTGCGCCAGATACTGGTCAAGCGCGCGCACCGATTCAACCCGCGTGATCTCGCCGAGCAGGTCGGTGTACAGCGTCAGCGCGCCGGCGGGCAGGTGCACGGGAAAGGCGCGGGCGCCTGCGGCCTGTATCACCGCGGTCGCGGCATCGAACATCGCGTCGATCTCGTCGTTGCCACCAGCGAAAGCCGCCACGATGCCGAGCCTGCGGCCGGCCAGCGTCCGCGGCTGGGCGCCAAAGCCGTGCCCCGGTGCCAGCACGGCCATCACCAGCGCCACGTCGGCCGCGCTGCGGGCGAGCGGCCCGATGGTATCGAACGACGGCGCCAGCGGCAGCACCCCGGCGCAGTCGAGCAGGCCATGGGTTGGACGCAGGCCCGCCAGCCCATGCACGCAGGCCGGCCCGCGCACCGAGCCGAACGAGTCGGTGCCGAGCCCGAACGCGGCGAGGCTGGCCGCTACCGCCGCGCCGGTGCCGCTGCTGGAACCGCTGGCATTGCGCGACAGGCGGTACGGGTTCAGCGTCAGCCCGTTCGCCGAACTGTAGCCAAAGCGGCCGTTGGACGCCGCCAGCTCCGACATATTGGACTTGGCCAGCACGATCGCGCCGGCTGCACGCAGCCGCGCCACGCACGCGGCATCGGCGCGCGGGTAAGCCTGGCGCAGCGCCGCGCAACCCGCCGTGGTCGGCATGCCGGCCACATCGATATTGTCCTTGACCACCATCGGTATGCCATGCAGCGCACCGCGGGGCCCGCGTGTGCGCAGTTCCTCGTCAAGCAGGCGCGCTTCGTCCATCGCCGCGGGATTCACGCGGCTGATGGCGTTGATGCAGGGGCCGGCCTGGTCGAAGCTGGCGATGCGGGCGAGACCGGATGCAACCAGCGCCTGGGCGGAGGTTGTGCCGGTGCGCATGGCCCCGGCGAGGTCGCTCAGTGAAGCCTCGAACGGATCAAGGCGGGCAGGCAGGGCAGGAGAAAGAGAGGACATCGGCATCGCTGGCGATCCATGGGATGCATGCATATTGGCCAACCCGCGCCGCTTGGGCAATGGAAGTTTCATTGCACGTTCTTTCCATATCGGAATGAATCGATGACAATGCCCACAGCCTTCGTCACTGCACCGCCCATGAAAAGCACCACCGGACGCCACCTGCCCGCGCTGGCGAACCTGATCGCGCTCGAAACCACGGCACGCACCGGCAGCGTCACCGGCGCGGCCGAGGAGCTGTGCCTGACCCAGAGCGCGGTAAGCAAGCAGATTACCGAGCTGGAGGCATTTCTTGGTGCGCGCATGCTGAACCGCCGCAAAGGCGCGGTGGCGCCGACACCCGCCGGCGAGGAATACCTCAGGAGCGTGCGCAAGGCGCTGGCCTTGCTCGAGGAAGCGACGCTGGAGGTGCAGTCCGGCCGCGCCGCGGGCGGCAGGCTCAACCTGTCGGTGCCGGTGTCGCTGGGCAATATCTGGCTGCTGCCGCGCCTGCTCAAGTTTGCCAAGGAACAGCCACAGATCCAGATCAACGTCACCACCAAGGTCGGCCCGGTCGACCTGGAAAGCACCGGGCTCGATGCCGCCATCATGTATTGCGGCGGGCCGCCGCCGCGCCACTTCGCGCTGAAGGTCATGCCGCTGGAGCTCTACCCGGTGTGCGCGCCCGAGCTGCTGCCGGGCGGCGGCACGCTGGCCAGGGCGCTCAAGCGCATGCCCTTGCTGCACCAGATCGCCGCGCTGGAAGCGTGGCCGGCCTACCTGCAGCAGAGGGGGATACGGCTGGCGCATCCCGACGATGGCCCGCGCTACGGCCTGCTCACCATGGGCCTGCAGGCTGCAGTAAGCGGCATGGGCATCGCCCTGCTGCCCGACTACGTGACCAGCGAGGACATCAAGGCGGGACGACTGCTGCGCCTGGCCAACGAGCCCTACGTGTCACCCAAGGCTTACTACTTCATCTGCCTCGAAGAGAAGCGCGACAACCCTGCGATGCGGACCTTTATCGCTTGGCTGCAGCAGCAAAGCGCAGGCGAGCGCCAGGCGCCGTAGGCGACCGCGTCAGCGCGCCGCGCCTGCGCGCACCAGCGTGGACGTGACGAAGCGCCCCGGGCGGCTGTTGACCGGCATGCCGTCGCGCAGCGTGGCCTGCCCGGCGACAAACACATGGCAAACGCCGGTCGCGGGCCGCCGCGGGTCGTCGAAGGTGGCACGGTCCTGGATCGTGGCCGGATCGAACACGGTGATATCCGCGACATGGCCCGCCCGCAACTCGCCGCGCCGCTCCAGCCCGAAGCGCTGCGCGGGCATGCCGGTCATCTTGTGCACCGCGCGCTCCAGCGGAAACAAGCCCAGGTCGCGTGAATACAGCCCCAGCACGCGCGGAAACGTGCCCCACAGCCGGGGGTGCGGGGTTTCGTCAGAAGGGATGCCGTCGGAGCCGATCATGGTGTCCGGATAGGACAGGATGTCGCGCACATCGGCCTCATCCATGATGAAGTACACGGCGCCGCCGGGCACCAGCGCCTGCGCCACCTCGAGACGCGATTGGCCCCACTCCTGCGCCAGGTCTTCCAAGTAGCGCCCGGCGGCTTCCGGGTGCCGCGCCGACCAGGTGACGAGTATGCGGTCGCATTGCGTGACCCGCTCGGGCCGCAGCATGGTCGACGACGCCGCGTACGGATAGCAGTCCAGGCACAGCGGCATGGTCCGGGCCAGCGTGCGCACCTGCGCCAGCGTGTCGCGGCTGCGGCCGTGATTCTGCTTGCCCACCAGCTTGTGGTGCGAGATCACTGTCGACACGCCCAGCGCCTTGCCGATGCGCGCGGTCTCGTCGATCGCCTCGGCGATCTTGTCGCCCTCGTCGCGGATATGCGAAACCAGCACGCCGCCGAGCCGCTGCATCGGCTCGCACATGCGCACGACTTCTTCCTCGGGCGCCGCCGCCGAAGGCGGATAGAAGGTGCCGGTCGACACCCCGATCGCCCCTTGCAGCAAGGCGTCTTCCACGTCCCGCCGCATCCGTTCGATCTCCGCGTCGCTGGCGGCCACGCCAAGCTGCGACAGGTGCCGCGCGCGCAGCGTCGACTGCCCCACCAGCACCGCCACATTGACCGCCGCGGGGTTGGCCGCGAACGACTCGCGGTACGCTCGCACCGATTCGAAGCGGTAGCCGCCACGCATGATGTCGAGCGGCGCCGGCGGAATGCTGTCGGTGACCAGCGGAAACAGGCTGATACCGCAGTTGCCGGCGATGATGGTGGTCACACCCTGCGTCACCTTGGGCAGCATCTCGGGCGCCTGGAACACCATCCAGTCGTCATGCGTATGGGTGTCGATAAAGCCGGGCGCCACGATCAGTCCGGTGGCATCCACCTCGGTGCCGGCACGCGCCGGGCCGAGGTCGCCGATCGCGGCGATCTCGCCGTTGCGCACGCCCAGGTCGGCCGTGCGGCGCGGTGCGCCGGTGCCATCGATCAGGTCGCCGTTGCGGATAATCAGGTCATATTGCGTAGGCATGGTGCTTGGATTTCCCTCGGTTCAGTCGACCTTGGCGCCGCTCTTGCGGACCAATTCGCCAAACTTGGCGGTTTCAGATGTGATCAGCGCCTGGAAGTCGCGCGGGCTGCCGCCGAGCGGATCGAACGACAGCTTGTCCAGTTGCGCCCGGAATGCCGGCTCGCGGATCAGCGCGTTGACTTCGCGGTTCAGCCGTTCGATGACCTCGGCGGGCGTGCCCGGCGCCGCGACCAATCCGGCCCACGCGGTCAGTTCGTAGCCCGTCAGGCCGGCCTCGGCCATGGTCGGCAAGTCGGGGAAGTGCGGCGAGCGCTGACTTGACGTGACCGCCAGCGCGCGCACGCGCCTCGCCGTGACATAGGGCCCGATCGACGGAACGTTGTCGAACATCAGCTGCACGTTGTTGCCAACCAGGTCCTGCAGCGCAGGCGTGCTGCCCTTGTATGGCACGTGGGTGACATCCAGGTTGGCCATTACCTTGAACAGCTCCCCACCCAGGTGGCTGGTGGTGCCGTTGCCGGCCGAGCCCATCGACAGCTTGCCGGGGTTGGCGCGCGCATAAGTAATCAGTTCCTGCACCGACCTGGCCGGGAGCGAAGGATTGACGGCGAGGATATTGAAGGTCGTGACCAGTCCGACGATCGGGACCAGCTTGCCGGGGTCGTAGGGCAGCTTGCTGTACAGGAAGCGGTTGGTGGCTAGCGTGGCGTTGTTGCCATAGCCGATGGTGTAGCCGTCCGCTGGGGCCGCCACCAGCGCCTGCATGCCGATATTGCCTCCGGCCCCGGGCCGGTTCTCGACGACCACCGACTGGCCCAGGCGCCGCGACAGCCCCTCGCCGAACAAGCGCGCGACGATGTCGGGGGCGCCGCCCGGCGCGGTCGGCACGATCAGGCGCACCGGCTTCTCCGGCCACGCCGCCACTGCCGCGCCTGGCATCCCGGCGATGATGCCGACGACACCGATTGCCCCTGCCGCCAGGGCCTGTACCGCTAGTCTTTTCATCTGCTGTCTCCTCATGTGGTGGTCTTTGTGTGATCGAGTATCAGCGAGGCCCCGGGCACGGCCTAGTGAAGTTTTGTGGGCGATTATTTCCGTGACGGAATGCATCGCCCCGCACCGGGCGATATCCCTTGCGCATTGCACGACATTGCGCCTGGCCGCAGATGCTTTTAATATGGCAAGCCATCATCCATCACCGAGGTACTCGTCATGCGCCATTGATGCCGCCGTCTTCATGACGGCCAGTCTCCCACCTACCCCCGATGAGCAGGGGGAGTTCCTGGCATCTTTGGAATCGACACATGACGCAACCCTGTCTCACGCTGGAAGGCGTGTCTTACGTTCTGCCCGACGGCAGGACGCTTTTCTCCGATCTCAGCGAGCAGTTCGACCAGCGTGCCACCGGCCTGGTCGGGCGCAATGGCGCCGGCAAGACGGTGCTGGCGCGCATGCTGGCCGGGCAAGTGCAGCCGACCAGCGGGCGCTGTACGCGCTCCGGCGGCGTGTACTACCTCGCCCAGCAGATATCGCCTGCGCCGGGCGCTACGGTGGCAGGCCTGGCCGGTGTGCAGGCCACCATCGATGCGCTCGAACGCATCGAGGCGGGCAGCAGCGCGCCCGAGGATTTCGACGCCGTGGGCGAGCGCTGGGATGTACGCCTGCGGCTGCAGGACGAACTGGCGCGCAATGGCCTGGACCATCTCGATGCCGCGACGCCTGCCAGCGCGCTCAGCGGTGGCGAAGCCATGCGCGTCACGCTGATCGGCGCATTGTTGTCGGATGCCGATTTCCTGATCCTGGACGAGCCCAGCAATCACCTCGACCGGCCGAACCGGCAGGCGCTGCTCGCGCAGCTGCAGCGTTGGCCGCGCGGGCTGCTGGTGGTAAGCCATGACCGGCAACTGCTCGACGCCATGGCGCGCATCGTAGCGTTGTCTTCGCTGGGACTTCGCAGCTATGGGGGCAACTACACCTTCTACGCCCAATGCACGGAGCGCGAGCGGCAGAACGCGATCCAGCAACTGGAACAACGCAAGCTCGAACGCCGGCGCGAAGAGCAGTCCCTGCGCGAGCAACGCGAACGCCTGGAGCGGCGCCAGGCACGTGGCAACCGGCATGCACAAGAGGCCAACCAGGCCAGGATCCTGCTCGGCCGACAGAAGGAACGCAGCGAAAGCTCGGCCGGCAAGCTGCGCCAGCAGCATGCCGAGACCCGGCTGGAACTGGCCGAGCGCGTGCGCGAGGCCGCGCAGCGGGTCGGGCACGACCAGGCCATCGTGGTGCACGACTTGCCGGTTGCCCTGACTTCGCAGCGACGTGTCGCCGAACTGGAAGCCGTGGAACTGCCCTTTGTCCGCAGTGCCACGCGCCAGCTCAACCTCACGTTGACGGGGCAGCAGCGCGTGGGCGTGGTCGGCCCCAACGGCAGCGGCAAGTCGACCTTGCTCAAGGTGCTCGCGCGCCAGCTGCAGCCCCTGGCCGGGACATGCAGGCTTCCGGTGCAAGGCATCTACCTGGACCAGCGGCTGGCCAACCTGGATCCGCGGCGTACCGTGCTGGAACAGATGCTGGCGGCCAACCCGACGGCTGGCGAAGGCGATCTGCGCACGCGCCTTGCGCACCTTGGGCTGGATAGCGGGAAGATTGCCGTGCCCGGCGGCTCGCTCAGCGGCGGCGAGCGGCTCAAGGCGGCGCTGGCCTGCGTGCTCTATGCCGATCCACCGCCGCAGCTGCTATTGCTGGATGAGCCCAGCAACCACCTCGACCTGCCTTCGGTACAGGCACTGGAAGCCATGTTGCGCGGCTATCGGGGCGCGTTGGTGGTCGTGTCGCACGACGATGCCTTCATGAACAACCTTGGCCTGACGGATCGGCTGGAGGCGACGGAACAAGGCTGGCGGACCGCGCCGTGGTGATGTCAGGCGGGCCGCATCGCCAGGGCGTAGTAGGACGCACCGTCCTCGCTGCGCTCCAGCACCGAGCGCACCGTCACCGGCAGCCTGCTTCCATCGTCGCGTTGCAGTTCGGCGGCGAACGTCGCCCTGGGCCGGTTGCGCGTCATCTTGCGCAGGCGGGCTTCGGCCTCGGCGCAGCGCCGGACAAAGCCGTCGCCCAGCAGCGCCTCGGCGTCGCCGCCAGCCATCTGCACGAGCGCCGCGTTGACCGATTCGCACCGCAATTCGCCGTCGAGCAGCGCCATGCCCTCCGAGGTCAGCTCGAACACCGCCCGGAACCGCGCCTGCTGGTCGCGCAGTGACTGCTCGGCAAGCTTGCGTGCGGTGTTGTCCATGCTGATGCCGACGATCTTGACGATGCGTCCGTCGAGTTCGCGCACCGGCGTGGCGCGCGACGAGATCCAGCGGATGCTGCCGTCGGGCTGGACCAGGCGGAAGTCGAATTCGTGGGCCTTGCCGGTGCGCACCGATTCCTCGTAGGCGGCGTTCATCATGGGAACGTCATCGGCGGGCACATGCTTCCAGAAGCTTTCGTTGCTGACGATGCGCCAGCCGTACACGGCCTCGACGTTGGACGAGTAGGTCACGTCGTCGGTAATCAGGTTCCACTCCCACGTGACGATGCGCGCGCCCTCCTGCGCCAGCTTCATGCGCGCCTCGCTCTCCATGATCTCGGCGGTGTAGCGGCGGCGCATGTCGGTCATGGGGAGTTCCACCGCACTCGAGGTCTCGGCCTCTTGCCGGGCCTGCTCGCCGTAGCGCAGCCAGATCCAGTTGACATCCAGGAACGCCGCCAGCTTGCGCAGCTTCTCGTAGTCAATCTCGCCGCCCCGGGTCCATTTGTGGACCGCCGGGCGCGACACGTCGAGCGCGTTGGCCACCGCCTGCAGCGTGAGCTTCTTGTGTTCGAGCAGTTCCTTGAGGCGGAAGGCGAAGCTGTTTTCTGTCATGTTGTGGATTCCCCGGTGGCACCGCCGAGATGGCGCATGAAAAACTCGACGCAGGCGCGCACGCGCGCGGAGCCGGACAGGCGCGAAGGATACACCGCCCAGATATCCGCGTCCTGGCGGTAGTCGGGCAGCACCTGCACCAGGCGCCCGGCCTGAAGGTCGGGCGCGACATCCCACATCGAGCGCAGCATGACGCCATGCCCGGCCAGCGCCCAGCCGGTGACGATCTCCCCGTGGTTGGACGACAGCCGCCCCCCCACCTTGACGCTGCGCTCGCCCTCGGGCCCGGTCATGCGCCAGATGCCAAAGGGGTGGTCGCGCTCCTTGGTCACCAGGCAGTCGTGCTCCGCCAGCGCCTCGAGCGTCTGCGGCACGCCGCGCGCCGCCAGGTACGTGGGCGCCGCGCACAGCACGCGCCAGTTGCGCGCCAGCCGGCGCGCGATCAGGTGCGGGGCGATATCGTTGCCGATGCGGATGTCCAGATCGATGCCTTCGGCCACCAGGTCGACCAGCTTGTCGAACACGTCGAAGCGGATTTCCAGGCCGGGAAACTGCTGGCACAGCGTCGAGACCAGCGGCGCGACATGGCGCCTGCCGAAGCCCACGCTGCTGCCGATGCGCACCAGCCCGCGCGGCGCGCCGCCGGCGGCAGCGATCTCATCCCTCAGTTGCCCGATCTCGTCGAGCATTTGGCGGGCCCAGCGGCACACGCGCTCGCCGTTTTCCGTCAGCGACACCTGGCGCGTGCTCCGGTGCAGCAACTGCGCGCCCAGCACCTGTTCCAGCGCCTTGACGCGCTTGCTGACATAGGCGGGCGAACTGCCCAGTTCTTCCGCGGCGGCGACGAAGCTGGCGCGCTGCGCGACCAGGCAGAACACCCGCAGGTCTTCCAGTGGGGGCAGATTATTCACGATTCGTGTTTCCTGTATCCACGCTTGCGCGGATGATCCGCGCCGGCTTTCGCGGCATTCTCGATCGCACCTGACCACCAGACCCGAGCGAGACACCGCCATGACCACACCCGCCTTGACCACACCATTCCCTGCTCCGTTCCGGATCGCCGCCATTGCCGGCGACGGCATCGGCAACGAAGTCCTGCCCGAGGGGCTGCGCGTCGTCGAAGCCGCCGCGCGCAAGTTCAACCTGCCGATCGAAGTGCGCCACTTCGAATGGGCCAACTGCGACTACTACCTGCGCCACGGCAAAATGATGCCGGACGACTGGAAGCAGCAGCTCGACGGCTTCGACGCGATCTACTTCGGCGCCGTCGGCTGGCCCGACAAGGTGCCCGACCACATCTCGCTGTGGGGCTCGCTGCTCAGGTTCCGCCGCGAGTTCGACCAGTACGTCAACCTGCGCCCGGTGCGCCTGCTGCCCGGCGTGCCGTGCCCGCTGGCCGGCAAGAAGCCCGGCGACATCGACTTCTACGTGGTCCGCGAAAACACCGAGGGCGAATACAGCCCCGTCGGCGGCCGCATGTACGAAGGCACCGCGCGCGAGATCGTGATGCAGCAGTCGGTCTTCAGCCGTCACGGCACCGACCGCATCCTCAAATACGCCTTCGAACTGGCGCAATCCCGTCCGCGCAGGAAGCTGACCTCGGCGACCAAGTCCAACGGCATCGCCGTCAGCATGCCGTGGTGGGACGAGCGCACCGCGGCAATGGGCGCGCAGTACCCGGAGGTGGCATGGGACAGCCAGCACATCGACATCCTGTGCGCGCGCTTTGTGCTCCAGCCGGAGCGCTTCGACGTGGTGGTCGCCTCCAACCTGTTCGGCGACCTGCTGTCGGACCTCGGCCCGGCCTGTACCGGCACCATCGGTCTGGCGGGCTCGGCCAACCTGAACCCGGAGCGCAGGTTCCCGTCGCTGTTCGAACCGGTGCACGGCTCGGCGCCGGACATCTACGGCAAGCAGATCGCCAACCCGATCGGCATGATCTGGTCGGGCGCGATGATGCTGGACTTCCTGGGCGGCGAAGCCGGACGCCAGGCGCATGATGCCATCCTCGCCGCCATCGAGACCGTGCTGCGCGAAGGCCCGCTGACACCGGATGCCGGCGGCAAGGCCGGCACCAGCGAGGTAGGCAAGGCCATCGCGGGCGCGCTCTGAACCTGCGCGGCGAGCGGGACGTGATGCCGGGTTCGCGCCCGGCATGGTGTTCACGCAACGCAGCGCGCACCGTCCGTCACACCCGCAATTTTTTTCCACGCGGAGCTTGTGCATGTCCGGAATTTTGCATAGAGTTTCCGTTAACTAATAGTTACTGTAAACCATTGGTTAACAAAATACAAGCAATCTGAAACGCGGGCACCGCCCGCGCCGGGCAGACAAGTTCCACCACAAAACCAAGCCATGCGCCAAGACGCATCGGAGGAGACGCACTTGAAAACTCCCACGCCCCGCCTCGACGGCTTCCTCACCGCCTGCACGCTCACCGCCGTGCTGGTCACCGTCATCGCCATGGTCCGCTGGCCCGCCGAAGCGGCCGCCACCGCGACCCTGCTGTTCGAATGGTCCACGCGCTCGTTCGGCTCGCTGGTCCAGATTTTTGTCTTCGGCTGCGTCATCGCCTGCCTGGTGCTGGCCTTCAGCAAGTACGGCAACGTGCGGCTGGGGGAAGGCAAGCCCGAGTACTCCACGCTGTCCTGGGTGTTCATGTTCATCTGTGCGGGCATGGGCTCGTCGACCATGTACTGGGGCGTGATGGAGTGGGTCTACTACTACCAGTCGCCGGGCCTGAACGTGCCCACCGGCACGCGCGAAGCGCTGGAGCACTCCATCAGCTACTCGTTCTTCCACTGGGGCCTGAGCGCGTGGGCGGTGTATGCGCTGCCGTCGCTGGCGATGGCGTACCACTTCCATGTGCGCAAGAACAAGGGCCTGAACCTGGCGTCCATCGTCGAGGCCATCACGGGCTTCCGCGCCACCGGACCGGTGGGCCGGCTGGTGGACCTGATCTTCCTGCTGACGATGTTCGGGGCGCTGACGGTTTCGATCGCGCTGACCGCGTCGACCTTCACGCGCGGGCTGTCCGGCCTGTTCGGCGTGCCGGACACCTTCGTGACGCAGCTGGTCGTGATCGTCGGCGTGTCGGTGCTGTTCTCGGCGAGCGCCTATGTCGGCATCGATGGCGGCATGCAGCGCCTCAGCCATATGGTGTGCTGGGGTGCGCTGCTGCTGGCCGCGGTGGTGTTCGCGATCGGCCCGACCCTGTTCGCCGGCAATAACATCGTCAACGGCCTGGGCCTGATGCTGCAGAACTACGTGCACATGAGCCTGTTCACCGATCCCACCGGCGACGGCGCCTTCAGCCGCGGCTGGACCGTGTTCTACTGGCTGTGGTGGGTGTCGTACTCGCCGGGCGTGGCGATGTTCGTGGCGCGCGTGTCCAAGGGCCGCAAGATCAAGGAAGTCATCTACGCCCTGCTGCTGGGCGGCAGCGTCGGATGCTGGTTCTTCTTCGGCGCGCTGGAAAGCTACAGCATGCACCAGTTCATCACCGGCGCCATCGACGTGCCGCGCATCCTGAAGGAACATGGCGGCGAGGCCGCGGTGGAAATGCTGCTGAGCGCGCTGCCGGCCGGCAAGGTGTTCCTGGCGGTGTACCTGGCGATCATGATCGTGTTCCTGGCCGCCCACGTCGACGCCGTGGCCTACGCCGTGGCCGCCACCACCACCCGCAACCTGAAGGAAGGACAGGACCCGTCGCCGACCAGCCGCGTGTTCTGGTGCGTGATGCTGACGCTGGTGCCGCTGGCGATGCTGTTCATCAAGGCTTCGCTGGAGACCATGAAGACCGCCGTGGTGCTGACCGCGATCCCATTCCTGGTGATCCTCGGCATCAAGCTGTTCGGCCTGTTTCGCTGGCTCATGCAGGACTACGCCGACACCCCGGCACACCTGATCGAGACCGCCCGGCCTGAAACCGACCGCGTGACCGTGACCACCGAGCGCGAAACCGCCGTCGCCAAGGCCTGATCGCGCCACAGGGGACCGGCCTCGGCGGTCCCCTCGCATCCTGGAAATTTGCCCGCCCTACGGCTCTTTTTTTACGCCCTGTTGTTAAACGATATTTAACCGGTAACCATAAATTAACCAAGGAAACGGAATCATGGAGAAGACCCTGGACACCGCCGCCGTCAAGCTGCCCGACGGCTTCTGCGCCGACGACGAAAACGCCTGGACCCTGCCCGCCTCCTTCTACACCCGGG
Source organism: Cupriavidus sp. WGlv3 (assembly GCF_023952475.1). Taxonomy (GTDB): domain Bacteria; phylum Pseudomonadota; class Gammaproteobacteria; order Burkholderiales; family Burkholderiaceae; genus Cupriavidus; species Cupriavidus phytorum. The sequence goes on along the minus strand of NZ_JALHRX010000011.1, from coordinate 222,013 downwards.
ACGCGGTATTCGAGTACGAGAAGGAAAAGATCTTCGCCAACAGCTGGATCTGCGTCGCCCACCGCAGCGAACTGGCCGAGTCGAACGACTACGTGACGCGCGAGATCATCGGCGAAAGCATCGTCGTGCTGCGCGACCGCGAAGGCGTGCTGCGCGCCTTCTACAACGTCTGCCCGCACCGGGGCCACCAGCTGCTGCAAGGCAGCGGCCGTGCGAAGAACGTCATCACCTGCCCGTACCACGCCTGGACCTTCAAGCTCGATGGCGAACTGGCGCTGGCGCGAAACTGCGACAACGTGCCCAACTTCGACAAGAGCAAGTCGAGCCTGGTGCCGGTGCGGGTCGAGGAATACGCCGGCTTCGTCTTTATCAACATGAACCCGGACGCCGGCAGTGTCGAGGAACAGCTGCCCGGCCTGGAAGCGCGCATGCGCGCCGCCTGCCCGGTGATCGACGAGCTCCACCTCGGCGCGCGCTTCGTCACCGAGACGCCGGCCAACTGGAAGTCCATCGTCGACAACTACATGGAGTGCTACCACTGCGGCCCGGCCCACCCCGGCTTCTCGGACTCGGTGCAGGTCGACCGCTACACCCACACGCTGCATGGCAACTGGACCCTGCAGTTCGGCCACGCCAAGTCGTCGGAGAAGTCCTTCAAGCTGGACGAGTCGATCAAGGACCCCAGCTTCAGCGGCTTCTGGGCCTGGCCTTGCACGATGTTCAACGTGCCGCCGGGCGCCAACTTCATGACGGTGATCTACGAGTTCCCGGCCAGCGCCGAAGTCACGCTCCAGCACTACGAGATCTACTTCCTGAACAAGGAACTGACCGAGGAACAGCAGAAGCTGGTCGAGTGGTATCGCGACGTGTTCCGCCCGGAAGACCTGCGCCTGGTCGAAAGCGTTCAGAAAGGCCTGAAGTCGCGCGGCTATCGCGGCCAGGGCCGGATCATGGTCGACCGCCAGCGCAGCGGCATCAGCGAGCACGGCATCGTGCATTTCCACCGCAAGGTGGCCAGGGAATACGAAGGCGCGTGAGCGCCGGTACAGCCGAACCCGAAACGGAGACCAGACCCATGCAACTGAAGGACAACGCCCTGTTCCGCCAGCAGGCCCTGATCGGCGCCGAATGGACCGACGCCCCCGACGCCGCCACCGTGGCCGTGACCGACCCCGCCACCGGCGACCTGGTCGGCACCGTGCCGCTGATGCGCGAGGCCGGCGCCGTGGCCGCGATCGAGGCCGCCAATGCCGCCCTGCCCGGCTGGAAGGCCCGCACCGCCAAGGAGCGCGCCGCGCTGCTGCGCAAGTGGTTCGACCTGATCATCGCGCACGAGGACGACCTTGCCGCCATCATGACGCGCGAGCAGGGCAAGCCGCTGGCCGAAGCGCGCGGCGAGGTGCGCTACGCCGCCTCGTTCATCGAGTGGTTCGGCGAGGAAGCCAAGCGCCTCTACGGCGATGTGATCCCCTCCCCCGCCGCCGACAAGCGCCTGGTGGTGGTGCGCGAGCCGATCGGCGTGTGCGCCGCGATCACGCCGTGGAACTTCCCGGCGGCGATGATCGCGCGCAAGGCCGCGCCCGCGCTGGCGGCCGGCTGCACCATGGTGGTCAAGCCCGCCAACGAGACCCCCTTCAGCGCGCTGGCGCTGGCCGAGCTGGCACTGCGCGCCGGCATCCCCGCGGGCGTGCTGAACGTCGTCACCGGCGACGCGGCGGCGATCGGCAGCCAGTTCACCGGCCACCCGCTGGTGCGCAAGCTGTCGTTCACCGGCTCCACGCCGGTCGGCCGTCTGCTGATGCAGCAGTGCGCCGGCACGGTCAAGAAGGTGTCGCTCGAGCTGGGCGGCAATGCGCCCTTCATCGTGTTCGAGGATGCCGACATCGACGCGGCGGTTGAAGGGGCAATCCAGGCCAAGTACCGCAACGCCGGCCAGACCTGCGTCTGCGTCAACCGCCTCTATATCCACGACGCCGTCTACGACCAGTTCGTCGAGCGCTACGTGAAGAAGGTGGCCGGGCTGCGCGTCGGCAACGGCTTCACGGCGGGCAGCGAGATCGGTCCGCTGATCACCGACAAGGCGGTTGCCAAGGTCGGCGAGCTGGTGGCGGATGCCGTGAGCAAGGGCGCGCGCATTGCCATCGGCGGCGGCGTGCATGAGGCCGGTGCGCAGTTCTTCGCGCCGACGGTGCTGGCCGACGTCAAACCCGGCATGCGCGTGCTCGACGAGGAAATCTTCGGCCCGGTTTCGCCCATCGTCCGCTTCACCTCGGAGGCCGACGTGGTGCGCATGGCCAACGACACCATCTACGGCCTGGCGGCCTACTTCTTCAGCCGCGACATCGGCCGGGTCTGGCGCGTGGCCGAGCAGCTCGAGTACGGCATCGTCGGCATCAACACCGGCCTGTTCTCGAACGAGGTGGCGCCGTTCGGCGGCGTGAAGCAGTCGGGCCTGGGCCGCGAGGGCTCGAAGTACGGCATCGAGGACTACCTCGAGATGAAATACCTCTGCATGGCGCTGTAACGCGCGGCAGCACACCCGGAAGACAGCAGCATGGGCAATTTCTACCAGACCCTCCAGGTGCGGGTCTCGCGCATCGAGCACGTGACCCCGCTGATCAAGCGCTTCACCATGGAAGCGATCGACGGCCGCGAGCTGCCGCCCTTTACCGGCGGCAGCCACGTCATCGTGCAGATGCGCGACGGCGAGCGCCAGTACAGCAACGCGTATTCGCTGATGAGCTCGCCCGACGCGCTCGGCAGCTACCAGATCGGCGTGCGCCGCGAGGAGAAGTCCAAAGGCGGCTCGGCATTCCTGCATGACCGCGTGGCCGAAGGCGACGCGCTCACCATCACCACGCCGAACAACCTGTTCGCACTGGACCATGGCGCGCATCACCACGTGCTGATCGCCGGCGGTATCGGCATCACGCCGTTCATGTCGCAGATGCACGAGCTGCGCAAGCGCGGCGCATCGCATGAACTGCACTACGCGTTCCGCGCCGACGAGCACGGCGCGTTCCGCGATGAACTGGCGGCGCTCACGCAGCAGTCTTCCGGGGGCCGCGTCAGCTTCTATGTCGACAGCAAGGGGCAGAAGCTGGACCTGTCCGGCCTGCTGGGCTGCATGGATGCCGGCGCGCATGTCTATGTGTGCGGCCCGGCCCCGCTGATCGACGCCGTGCGCCAGGCGGCGGAGGACGGGGGCGTCGATCCGGTTCGCGTGCACTGGGAACAGTTCGCCGCGCCGGAACAGGCGGGCGACGCCTTCACCGTGGTGCTGGCGAAATCCGGCAAGACCGTGGAGGTTGGCGCCGGCGAGTCGATCCTGAAGGCGATCGAGCGCGACGGCACCGTGCCGGTCGAATGCCTGTGCCGCGAAGGCGTGTGCGGCACCTGCGAGACGCGCATCCTGGAAGGCGAGGCGATCCATTTCGACCAGTACCTGAGCGACAAGGAGAAGTCGGCGCAGAAGACCATGATGATCTGCGTCTCGCGGGCCCGAAGCGGCAAGCTCGTGCTCGACCTGTAAGACAACAACAGGCCGGCGCATCGGACGCCGGCCGGCATCACCGAGGAGACCCCATGAGGAAATCAGCCAGCCTGTGGCTGCTGGCGGGCGCACTGCTGCCCGCCCTTTCGTCCGTTTCGTCCGTTTCGTATGCGCAGTCCAGCCTGACGCTCTACGGTGTGATCAGCACCGCCGTGCGCTACACCTCCAACATCGACGGCCGCCATCACGACCAGGGCGAACTGGTCTCCAGCGGCATCGGCGGCAGCCGCTGGGGCCTGAAGGGCGACGAAGACCTGGGCGGCGGCAACAAGGCGGTGTTCCTGCTCGAGAACGGCTTTGGCACCGACGATGGCAAGACCGCCTATAACGCGCTGTTCGGCAGGCAGGCATACGTCGGCCTGTCCGGCGACTGGGGCACGCTGACCTTCGGCCGCCAGTACAACGCCCTGAACAACATCGCCTGGTCCTTCGATCCGCTCGACCAGAGCTGGGGCAACTTCTGGTCCGACCCGCTCTACACCGGCGGTGACGTCTTCTTCCAGGGCTACCGCGTCGACAACAGCGTGGTGTACAAGAAGAAATTCGGGCCGGTCAGCGTGCAGCTCGACTACGGCTTCGGCGAGCGCCCCGGCAGCATGGCGCGCGGCGCCACCTTCGGCGGCGGCGTGATGGTCCAGGACGGGCCGCTGGCGCTGGGCGTCGCCTATGACCAGCAGCGTCCCGGCAGCGGCGACAACACGCTGCACAACTACTCCGTCGGCGCTTCCTACGTGGTCGGCAAGGCCACCGGCTATGCTGGCTACATGGGCCGCCGCGAGACCAATCCGGACGCGCGTTTCTGGATTGCCTTCGTCGGCCTCGGCTATCAGCTCACGCCGGCGCTGCACCTGTCGGGCGCCTATTACCGCTACCAACAGAGCGGCACGGTGACCACCCAGTTCCAGGCCACGCCGCTTGTGCTGGGCAGCGGCAATGCCGATGCGATCGCGGCGGTTGCCGACTATGCCTTGTCGAAACGCACCAGCCTGTTCCTCGAGGCCGACGCCACCTTCGCACGCGGCGGCACGGTCGGGCGAGAAACCGAGTACTGGGCCGGCACGCCGGTGACCGATGTCCGCAGCACCACGCGCGTGGGCGTGATGGCCGGGATCCGGCACGTGTTCTGAGGGGACTTCATCGGTACCAGCGAGCGCTGCGCGGCCGGCTTCACTGGCTGCCGGCCGGACCCTGCCGCGCAAGCCGCTCGCGCAGCAGCGCCAGAAAGTCCTGCAGCAAGCCCGGCGCATGCTGCGCGGCATGCGCGACCCCCAGCGGCGACAGCGGCACCGACAGCGCCACGTCGAGCCGGCACACGCGCGCACCCGCGAGCATGCCGGCCGACACGCTACGCGGAATCAGCGTGACCGCGCCCGGCTGCTGCAGCAGGCCTTCCTGCGCGGGCAGCGACAGCGTCGACACCGGGAACCACTTGGCCTCGGGCAGCGCGCCGAGCACCACGGTCTCGAAGACCTCCCGCAACTGGATGCTGGCGGCGGGCAGCACCCAGCGCGCGTCGGCCAGCGCCTGCAGCGGCAGGTCGCGCCGCCCGGCCAGCGGATGGCTGGGCGCGGCCAGGATCACCACATCGTCGTCGAGCAACGGCTCGAATACCAGGCTGGCCGGCAGCCGCTGCGGCGTCCGGCAGAACACCGCATCGAGGTTGCCGCCGGCAAGCTGCGGCAGCAGGGACGAGCCGCTGTCTTCCTGCAGTTCGAGATGGACCTCGGGGTGCTTTTCGTAGAAGGCGCCCAGCAAGGGCGCGATCAGCGCACCCGAGGCGGCGGGGATCGCGCCGATGCGCAAGGCGGTGCTGGCGCCCTGCCGGATCGCGGCAAGCGACTCCGCGGCCTGCTGCAGCCTGGCCATGACACCGCGCGCCGCGGCAATCAATGCCCGCCCTGCCGGGGTGGGCCGGATGCCGCGTGCATGGCGCTCGAACAGCTGCGTACCGAAGATGCGCTCCAGTTCGGCCAGCGCCTGCGTCGCGGCCGACTGGCTCATATGGATTTCGCCGGCGGCACGCGCGATGCTGCCGCAGTCATCCACCGCCACCAGCAATTGCAGTTGCCGCAGCCGGCCGTGGGTGACCAGCCGGGTGTAGAGCACTTTGGCCAGCGCGGCGGTGCTGGCGTCGGCCAGGTCCGGCCAGGCCGGTGGCAAGGATGGGGAATCGCTGGCAATGCGAGGCATCGGGCGGGCGCGGAGCTATTGATATTGCCGATAGCTGAGGGGGAAAAGCGGCTGGTGGCAGCCACCTGCCGTTCCTACATTAGCGAACGAGCATAGCACGGCCGCGCCGATCAAACGGCGGCAGCGCCGTATCCGCAACTTCTCCCATTCCAGTCGGAGTTCGCATGTCGTTCCCCCTTTCGCGCAAGCTTGCCGCTCTTTGGCCGGCACTGGCCTTCTGTTTGTTGCCGTCGCCGTCTGCCGCCGAGCCGGCCTTCCCGGGCAAGCCGCTGCGGCTGATCGTGCCGTTTGCCGCCGGCGGCTCCAGCGACCTGATCGCACGCGTGGTGGCGGAGCGCATGCGCAAGGAACTGGGCCAGCCCGTGGTGGTGGAGAACCGCGCCGGCGCGGGCGGCATGATGGGCTCCGAGGCGGTGGCGCTGGCGCCACCGGACGGCTATACCCTGGGCCTAGCCACGGTCAGCACCATGGCGGTCAATCCGATCTTCTACGACAAGGCCGCCCGGACCAACCAGCAATTGCGCCCGCTGGCGATGCTGGTCAGCATGCCCGCGGTGATCACCGTGAATCCGGCCATGCCGGCGAAGGACTTTGCCGGCTTCGTCGCCGAGCTCAAGCGCAAGCCCGGCGCCTACAGCAGCGCCGTGCCCGGCGTCGGCAGCCTCGGGCACCTGCTGGTCGAGGCCATGAACGACAAGCTGGGCGTGAAGATGGCGGTGGTGCCGTACCGCGGCATCGGACCCGCACTCAACGATACCCTCGCCGGCGTGGTGCAGATCCTGCCCGACCAGTTGCCGTCGGCCCTGCCGCACGTGAAGGCGGGCAAGCTGGTGCCGCTGGCGGTCGCGGGCGACAAGCGCGTGCCCCAGCTGCCGCAAGTGCCCACGCTCAGGGAACTTGGCCATGGTGAGCTGAGCGACCTGGGTAACAGCTGGTTCGGGCTGGCGGTCCCGGCCAGGACCCCGGCCGCGGTGGCCGACAAGCTGCGCGCCGCCGCGCTGAAGGCGGTACAGGCGCCGGACGTGGTGGCACGGCTGGAGCAAATGGGCGCCAGCCCCGCCGGTGGCGACGAGGCACGCTTCCAGGCGCTGATCGACACCCAGCTCAAGCGCAACCGTGCCATCGCGCAGCGCGCGGGCATCAAGGTGGAGTAAGGCCGCATGCATCCCATCGCACAACTTCACGACTTCTTCGAACGCGAAGCGCCGCGCTTTGCCGAACTCAGCGACAAGATCTGGGCGCTGGCCGAACTGCGCTATGCCGAGCAGGCCTCCGCCAGCCTGCATGCCGAAGGGCTTGCGCATGCCGGCTTCCGCGTGCAGCCGGACCTTGCCGGGATCCCGACCGCATTCCAGGCCGAGTTCGGCGAAGGCGGTCCGGTAATCGGCCTGCTCGGCGAGTACGACGCGCTGTCCGGGCTGAACCAGGAGAGCGGCGCGCTGCAATGCATGCCGTCGAGCCAGAGCCCCGGCCCGAACGGCCACGGCTGCGGCCATCACCTGCTGGGCGCCGCGGCGCACCTGGCGGCGCTGGCAGTGCAGCAGTACCTGCGCGAACACAAGTTGCCCGGGCGCGTGCGCTTCTACGGCTGCCCGGCCGAGGAAGGCGGCTCGGGCAAGACCTTCATGGCCCGCGCGGGCGCCTTCGACGACCTGTCGGCCGCGTTGACCTGGCATCCGGCCAGCTACACCGGCGTGTTCAGCCAGGCCACGCTCGCCAACATCCAGGCCAGCTTCGTTTTCCACGGCCGTGCCGCGCACGCCGCCAACTCGCCCCACCTCGGCCGCAGCGCGCTGGACGCGGTGGAGCTGATGAACGTGGGCAGCAATTACCTGCGCGAGCACATGCCGCCCGATGCGCGCGTCCACTACGCCATCACCGACAGCGGCGGCCTGTCGCCCAACGTGGTGCAGGCCCGCGCCGAGGTGCTCTACCTGATCCGCGCTGCGCGCAACGACGATGCCGCGGCGCTCTACGCGCGGGTGTGCGACATCGCCCGCGGCGCCGCGCTGATGACCGGCTGCGAGGTCGAGATCCGCTTCGACAAGGCCTGTTCCAACCTGATGCAGAACACGGCGCTCAACCGCGTCATGTACGCCGAGATGCAGCAACTCGGCAGCCTGCCGGTCGGCGCGCGCGAGCAAGAGGAGGCGGCGCGCCACCATGCCACCCTGCCCGACAGCGACGTGGCCGAGGCCGGCCGCTCGCTGGCCAGCGTGCTGCGCGGCAAGCCGCCCGCGCTGTTCGATGGCCTGCGGCCGTTCGACCCCGACGACACCGAACTGCTCTACGGCTCCACCGACGTCGGCGATGTCAGCTGGATCACGCCGACCGCGCAGTGCTGGGTGGCGTGCTATGCCTTCGGCACGCCTTTCCATTCCTGGCAGATGGTGTCGCAAGGGACGTCGTCGCTGGCGCATATCGGCATGGTCCATGCGGCCAAGTCGATGGCCGCGACGGCGATCCGCCTGCTCGAGCAGCCCGAACTGCTGGCCGCGGCGCGCGACGAACTGGTCGCGCGGCGCGGCGGCAAGCCATATGTCTGCCCGATTCCCGACGACGTGGCCTTGCCGATCGCCAGAAACCCGGGGCGCACCAGCGCCTAAGCGCGCTGCTCCGCCTGGATCGCATCCGCCACGGCAACGACTTCGCCCCGGATCCAGCGATGCGCCGCATCGCTGTTGCGGCGCTCATGCCAGACCATCGACACGGTAAAGCGGATCTGGTCGACCGGCGGCTCGAGAATCTGCAACGGAAGCTCCCTGGCGATGCGCTTCGCCGTCAGCTCGGCGATGGTGCCGATCAGGTTCGACTCCGCCACCAGCTTGTAGGCCAGCAGGAAGTGCGGCACCACCACCGCGGTCTTGCCGCGCGCCTTGTGCTTTTCCGAGGCTTCCTCCACCGCTTCCTTCACGGCACCGTGCTGGCTGCTGATGCGCAGGTGCCGCGCGGCCAGAAACTGCTCCAGCGACAGGCTGCCCTGTATGTCGGGATGGTCGATGCGCGCGATCGCCTTGAGGCGATCGGAGAACAGCTTGCGCGAAAAGAAGTTCTGCGGTGCCGACTTCTCGTTCCACAGCACCAGGTCCACTTCGTCGCGCCGCAGCGCATCCATGTCGTCGCTGGGCCGCAGCGGCCGGATCTGCAGCTCCAGCGCCGGGCTGGCTTCGCCCAGGCGCCGCACCAGGCCGGGCAGCAGGATAAAGCCGATGTAGTCGGTGGTGGCGATTCGGAATACGCCTTCGAAGGCGGCCGGATCGAACGGGCGCGAGGTCTGGACCAGCGCGTCCATGGCATCGAGCGCCTGCCGCAACGGCTCGCGCAGCTCCAGTGCGCGCGGAGTCGGCACAACGCCGCGTCCGGCGCTGACGAAGAGCGGGTCGCCGAACAGTTCCCGCAGCTTGGCCAGCGTATGGCTGATCGATGACTGGGTGGCTTCGAGCTGCTGGGCAACGCGCGTCACGTTGCCCTCCTTCAGCAGTGCAGCAAAGATAAGCAGCGACTTTCGATCGATGTTGTACACGCAGCCCCCAGCCGCAGACGCCTCGCTGTAGCCACCGGGCGGCCACATGACTAGACGTCTCCAAGCACGGCCGCGTGATGGTGCAGGTGATCCGCGATGAACGTGGATATGAAGTAGTAGCCGTGATCATAGCCAGTATGCCGACGCACTGTCACCTGCTGCCCTGCTTGCGCGCACGCGGCCTCGAGCAGGTCGGGACGAAGCTCCGTGCCCAGATACGGATCGTCGAGGCCCTGGTCCACGAGGATGGTGCCGGGATACGGTTTGCGCTGCGATCGGATGAGCTCGCAGGCATCATGCCGGCGCCATGCCTCATGGTCGTCGCCCAGGTAGGCTGCAAACGCCTTCCTGCCCCACGGCACGCGTGAAGGCGCGCAGATGGGCGCGAGCGCCGACAAGGACCGGAATCGCCCCGGGTGCGTCAGCCCGAGCGTCAAGGCACCGTGTCCACCCATGGAGTGGCCGAACAGCCCCAGCCTGTCCGCATCGATCGGGAAAGCCGAGGCCAGCAGCACCGGCAGTTCCTCGGCAACATAGCTCGCCATCCGGTAGTGGCGCCGCCACGGCTCCTGTGTCGCGTCCAGGTAGAAGCCGGCACCGGTGCCGAGGTCCCAGTCCGCATCCTCTCCGGTTATGCCCGCACCGCGCGGACTGGTGTCGGGAGCGACCAGCGCGAGCCCCAGCGCCGCGGCGACCCGTTGCGCCCCGGCCTTGATCATGAAGGTCTCTTCCGTGCACGTCAGCCCGGCCAGGTAGATTGCCGCCGGCACCGGCGACGATGCGGCCTGGGGCGGGAGATACACGGACAGCCGCATCGGCAGTCCGATCGCCTCGGACTGGTGGGTGTAGAAGCCCTGGCTTCCGCCATGGCAAAGGTGTTGGCTCAGAATGTCCATAGTTGAATGGAAACGGCTGGCAGCCCACGCCGACGCAGGCTGCCAATCCCTGGTTTCAGTACACCACCACCGAGCGAATCGACTCGCCGCGCTTCATCAGGTCGAAGCCCTCGTTGATCTGCTCAAGCGATAGCCGGTGCGTCACCATGTCGTCGATGTTGATGCGGTTCTCCATGTACCAGTCGACGATCTTCGGCACGTCGGTGCGCCCCCTGGCGCCGCCGAAGGCCGAGCCTTTCCACTCGCGCCCTGTCACGAGCTGGAACGGCCGCGTGCGCACCTCTTCGCCGGCGGCGGCCACGCCGATCACCACCGACTGGCCCCAGCCCTTGTGGCAGCACTCGAGCGCCTGGCGCATGGTGTGGACGTTGCCGATGCATTCGAACGAGTAATCCGCACCGCCGTCGGTCATCTGGATGATGGTGTCGACGACGTTCTCGACCGTCTTCGGGTTGATGAAATCCGTCATACCGAAGCGGCGCGCCATGGCCTCGCGCTCGGGATTCAGGTCGACCCCGATGATCCGCCCCGCGCCCACCATGCGCGCGCCCTGGATCACGTTCAGGCCGATGCCGCCCAGGCCGAACACCACCACATTCGCGCCCGCCTCGACCTTGGCGGTGAAGATGACCGCGCCCAGGCCCGTGGTCACGCCGCAGCCGACATAGCAGACCGTGTCGAAGGGCGCGTCCTCGCGGATCTTCGCCAGCGCGATCTCGGGCAGCACGGTGTAGTTCGAGAACGTCGAGGTGCCCATGTAATGCAGGATCGACTGCCCGTCCAGCGAGAACCGGCTGGTGCCGTCCGGCATCAGCCCGCGGCCCTGCGTGGTGCGGATGGCCTGGCACAGATTGGTCTTCTGCGACAGGCAGAACTTGCAGTTGCGGCATTCCGGCGTATAGAGCGGGATCACGTGGTCGCCCTTGCGCAATGACCTGACGCCCGGTCCGACGTCCACCACCACGCCCGCGCCTTCATGGCCCAGGATGGCCGGGAACAACCCTTCGGGGTCCGCGCCGGACAGTGTGTACAGGTCGGTGTGGCAGATGCCGGTTGCCTTCAGTTCGACCAGCACCTCGCCTTCGCGGGGGCCGGCAAGGTCCACCGTCTCGATCGTCAATGCCTCGCCTGCTTTCCAGGCCACGGCGGCTCTTGTCTTCATCTCGATATCTCTCCGGAGTACATGGATTGGCTGCCTGCGGCAGCCGGGTTAGAACCTGTGGCGCACGCCGGCGCCGAAGGTGTCGCCGTGGCTCAGGCCCTGGATCTTGTCGTAGAAATAGGCCACGTAGACATCGGTACGCCTGGACAGGTTGTAGTCATAGCCGATGGCGGCGGTGTTGCGCCGGAAGCTGCTCTGCGCGTTGTCGGTCTTGCCATGCGCATAGGAGACCAGCAACGATCCGGCACCCAGCGGCACCGAGGCACCGACCTGCCCGTTCCTGTGCTTGATATCGCCATTCGGGTTGTCGTTGACATCCGTCCTGATGTACTGAAGCTGGGCAAACAGCTTGGCCACGCCGAAGTCATAGCTGAGGCCGCCCTGGACCGCGGTCTGCTTGCCGAAGCCGGCCAGGAACGCATTGCCGGCGTTGGCGAGATCGCCCGGCGTGCTGTCGAACTTCACCTGCTGGAACGCCAGCGTTGCCGCGAATGCGCCGCTGAAATACATCACGTTGCCGCCCCACTTGTTCTGCGCGGCGTCGCCGGCTTTTTCGCCCAGGCCGTAGATAAGGTTGAAGGTCAGCCCGCCAAAGCCCGGCGAGCTGTACAGCAGCGAGTTGTCCCAGCCGGAATCGCCGATGATGCCCGGGTCCAGCACCCTGCCGTTGCCCGCGCCGAGATAGGTGTGAAACACGGTCGGCGAGAATGCGAACGAATCGACCAGCGGGTTGAACAGGATGGTCGAGATGAAATAGGGCGCCGTGGTGCGGCCCACCTTGAGCGAACCCGCCTTGTCGCTCTCCAGCCCCACGAAGGCATTGCGGCTGAACATGGCATCCCCGTCGAAGCGGCCTGTCCGGCCGCTGTCGGTCCGGTAGAAGCCGTTCAGGTCGAACACCGCGCGCATGCCGCCGCCCAGGTCCTCGGCACCCTTGATGCCCCAGTACGAGGTCTGCATGCCGCCGCTGTCGGCCACCAGCGCCCGCGACGACGTGCCCGGCGCCTTGACGGCGCCGACGAACATGTCGGCCTGGCCATATATCGTCACGCTCGACTGCGCTGCTGCGGTCCCCGCGCAGATCGTGGCGGCGAGCGCCACCAGAACGCGTGGCCGCGCCCATTGCTTGGTCATCTTGAAGTCTCCCCGGAATATCTTCAGGCTATCGATGCCGGAGCCACCGCGCCGCGCGCCGTGGCCGCCGTGTTGTATGCGGTGCGCTGCCCGGCTTCACTGGGATGCGGCACCGGCCTCCTCCGCACCGCTCGCACCGTTCGTGCCATTCGCGCCGTTCACACCCTGCGGCGCGGCACTTTCCTCGCCGACGCCATTGAGCAGCCAGTTCAGCAGCACCGCGCAGATGGCCGCCAGCACGATGCCGCTCTGCAGCAGCGGCGCCAGCTCGGTGGGGAACTTGTCGAAGAAGGTCTTGGAAAATGCCGGGGTCAGGCCAACACCCACGCTGATCGCAACGATGAAGCCATTCATCGGCTGGTTGATGAAGTCGACGTGGCTGAGCATCTTGATGCCGGTCACCGCGATCATGCCGAACATGATCATGCCGACGCCACCGAGCACGAATACCGGTATCGCGGCCACCGCGGCCGAGAGCTTCGGCACCAGCGCCAGCAGGATCAGGAACACTCCGCCCATTGCGCACACCCAGCGGCTGCGCACACCGGTCACCTCGAGCAGGCCGACATTCTCCGAATAGGAGGTATAGGGAAAGATATTGAAGATGGCGCCGGCCACCGAACCCAGGCCGTCGGCGCGGAAGCCGCGCACCATGTCGTCGCGTGACATGGTCCTGCCGGTCATGCGCCCTACCGCGACGAACACGCCCGCGGTCTCGATCACATTGACCAGCATCACGATGGTCATGCTGACGATGGACCAGAAATCGAACTTGAGCATGCCGAAGTGCAAGGGCAGCACCAGGCCGAGCCAGGGCGCTTCGCTGACCGCGGAGAAGTCGACCTTGCCCATGGCCAGGCTGAGGGCCAGGCCAAAGGCAATACCCAGCAGCACTGCCACGTTGCCGACGAATCCGCGCGCATGCCGGGTCACCAGCAGGATGAACAACAGCACCGCGACCGCGACCGCGACGTAGGCGGGATTGCCGAAGTCCGGGCTGCCATAGCCGCCGCCGGCCCAGGTCACGCTGACTTCCGTCAGCGACACGCCGATGGCCACCAGGATGGTGCCGACCACCACCTCCGGGAAGAAGCGCAGCATGCGCGCAATCAACGGCGCCAGCGCGATCACGATCAATCCGGCCACCAGCATGGCGCCGAAGATGCCGGGCAGCCCCAGTTCCGGCTTGGCGCCGATCGCGATCATGGTGCCGATGCCGGTGAAGGACACCCCCATCATGATCGGCAGCCGCACGCCGAACCAGCGCACGCCGACGGTCTGCACGATGGTCACCAGTCCGGACACGAACAGGTCGGCACTGATCAGGAAGGCGATCTGCTCCCGGGGCAGGCGCAGCGCCCCGCCGATGATCAGCGGCACCGCGATGGCCGCGGCATACATCACCAGCACATGCTGGAAGCCCAGTACCGCAAGGCGTCCGAACGGCAGCATTTCATCCGCCGGGCTGCGCGAGCCGGCTGGCTTATAGGATCTGGTCTCCACCTTGGTCTCCTCGACGGGCTTTTGCAGCCCTGTTTTGTATGGACGGCGCCGACCGCCGCCCTAGAAAATGCCCGACATGGCGACGAATCCGGGCAAGCGCTTGACCCGATCCGTCCAACGCCGGATGGCCGGGTACTCCTGCAGGGAGATGCCGCCTTCGTCCGACAGCATCGCGTAGGGAAAGCAGGCGATATCCGCAATGGTCGGGTGCTCGCCACGGCAGACCCAGCCGCCATGGTCCTGCTCGGAGAACCACAGCTGCTCGTCCAGCACGCGGAACAGTTCGTGCGCGCCGGCCCGTGCCTTGTCCACGTCGAACGGATAGCGGAACAGGTCGTGCAGTCGTGCCGCCGATGCGGTGGCGGTAATGCCGTCGGCGAAGGCCAGCCACATATTGACCTCGCCCAGCGCCTGCGGATCGTCCGTCGGATACCAGCGGCCGCTCGGGTCGTAGCGCGCGGCCAGGTAGCTCAGCGTGGCCTGGGCGTCGCGCATGACGAAGCCGTCGTCATCGAGCACAGGCAATTGCCCGAGCGGATTGAGCGCAAGAAAGGCATCCCGCTTGTGTTCCTTGCCGGGAAAGAACTCGATGCCCTGCTTGCGGTAAGCCACGCCCGTCAGGCTCATGAACAGGCGCAGCTTGTAGCAGTTGCCGGATAACTCGTAGTCGTAGAGGGTGATCATGCGTGGGTCTCTCAAAGGTCCAGCACCAGCAGCTCGGATTGGCTGCGCGACACGCACGGCAGCAGGCAGCGTCCGCTGGCCTTCTCCTCGGCGGTCAGGTAGACGTCGCGATGCTCGGGCGTTCCTTCGGCGACGGCGGTCAGGCACGATCCGCACACGCCCTGCTCGCACGAGGTGGCGAGCGCGATGCCTCGCGCACGAATGGCATCGCTCAGCGCCACGCCGGCCGGCACCACGAATTCGCCGCCGCTGCGCCCGAGCCGGACCCGGAACGGCTGGTCCGCGTCATGCGACACTTCATTGGCAAACAGCTCGCTGTGGACCCGGTCCGCGACGATGCCCAGCATGCGGCCGCGCTCGCGGACCAGTTCGATCAACGGGAGCGGCCCGCACACATAGAGGTGATGGCTGGCCGGGACCTGGCGCAGCACCTCATCGAGCGCATCGCGCGCGCCATCGTTGGAAAGCCCGAGATGCAGCCGGACGTTGCGCAGCCGCTCGAGCCGCTCGCTGAACGCGACATGCTCGGCACCGCGCGCAAAGTAATGCAGCGCAAAGGGCAGGCCCGCATGCTGCAGCTGCGCGGCCATCGCGAGGATCGGGGTGATGCCGATGCCGCCGGCAAACAAGGTTGCGCCGGCCTGCGGCACCAGTCCAAAATGATTGCGCGGTACCGACACGGTCAGTGTGTCGCCGACCTTGACCTGCTCATGCACGTCGCGGGAGCCGCCACGCGACTGCGGTTCGCGCTTGATGCCGAGCACGAAGCAGTCGCGCTCGTCGGGCGCATTGACCAGCGAGTACGGGCGCACAAACCCGTTGGGCGTATGCACGTCGACATGCGCGCCGGCAGGCATGTCCGGACGCTCGCCTTCGGGCAGGGCGAGCCGCAGCCCGACGATGTCCGGCGTCGTCATCCAGCGCGACACCACCGTGGTGCGCAGCAAGCGCCGCGGCGCGGCTATCCCGGCGGGCGGCAGGAACGAGAGCACCTCGGGCCGCTGCGCTGGTTGCACCACAGCTTGCGCCTGGCGCTCCAGCCCGCGGCGCAGCGCCGACAGGCGCTGATTGAACCAGCGGCGCGCCGCGGCGGCATTGCCGCTGCCCGAGTCCATCGCCGCATGCACGACGGTTAGGCCGGGACTGGCGGGCTGCAACCAGAAGCGCATGGCGCAGCTTCCGTCCGGCGTCTGCCAGCGCGCATCGATCATGCTGCCCGCCCGGGTCGCGCTCGCCGGGCCGTCGCTGTACGCCAGCAATGCGGCAGCCACCGTGTCGACGTCAGCGCGAACCGGCAGCGCCCGTAGCGCCAGCGGAAGCCCGGGAAAGTCAGGCACCTGCCCGGCCTGTGCGGGATCCAGGCTGACCCAGACGTAGCCGTTCTTCTCCGCCACGGCAAAGCGGCGTGCGCACAGGCTGGCCGGCGGCTGCGCATCGCTGGACGCGGGGATAAAGCTGCAGTGCCCATCGCCGCTCTGGTACTGCCAGCCGTGGTACTGGCAACGTAGCGTCTGGCCGGTGTTCACGCCCAGCGTGAGACGCACGCTGCGGTGCGGGCAGCGGTTCTCCCAGGCATTCACGGTGCCATCGTCGGCGCGCCACAGCGCCAGTTCGATGCCGTGCAACTGGGCGTGAAAGACATGGCGCGGGGGCAGGTCTGCCGGTTGTGCCACGGCATGCCAGGGGGTCGTTTGCGGGTTCATTCCGTCGGTCTCCATAGCGCCGGCTCAATTGACGCGGTAGGTTCCATAGTGGATGTTCTTGTCGCGCAGCCAGCGGCGGTATGCGGCCGACATCGCGTCGGCACGCGTCGGCACTTCGAAATCCGTCGCCAGCGGCAGGGTCCTGGGCAGATGGTTGGTCAGGATCATCAGGTCCTGGCCGACGATGGTCTGCTGGAACAGGCGCAGCTCGATGTCGGTGTGTTCCTTGTCGACGCAGGCGATCAGGAAGTGGCCAACGCAAATGTCTTCGCTGACAGGCTGGACGAACAGGCAGATCACATCGCGCCTGGCCGCATCCGCGACACTGGTCTTGTAGAGGATCGAGACGAACGGACGGGCAACGCGGTAGACATAGTGGGCGTCGATCCCTTCGGTTGCGGCCGCTCCCGCCATCGGCTGGTAGAACCTGCAGTCCTCGGCCAGGATTTCGTCGTGGTCGCGGTCGACCACCACGCGGTAGGGCCTCACGTCGGTATGCGGCACTTCCCCCAGGATTCCGCCATGCACATAGGGAAAGTGCGCCATGTCCAGGAAGTTCTCGACCACCCGCAGGCCGGAGGCATGGATCTGCACCGAACCAAGGCCCAGGACGCGGCGATCCGCCTCTTCGAATTCGCTGATGGCGAAGAAGCTGTCATCCGGGTTGCCAAGCGAAACCCAGCATGTATGAAAGCGCGTGATCGCGCGGCACGGCGTGCCGTGGTCGAGCCGGCGCGCCGAGAATGCGCCGCTGTCATCCCGGCTGAATTCGATGTCCACGTCCAGCAGGCGCGTCTGCTGGCGGGTATTGCGGGGAACGTCTTCCACGACCGCGACCGGGTACCACTCGTTCCACACGCTTGCTTCGATGCTGCTCATCCAGCCCCCTTTTTTGGTATGTCGTTGTCAGAGGCAAGATACGGATACCGCCGGCCCGCAACAACGGCGCAATGCGAATTTCTGGTATGAAGGAAATCGATTGGAGGCCCCTGGCGTCACGGTCGTGTTTACCGCGCCGCCAGCACGCGCGGCCGGCGTGCACAGGGCTTACGGTTGCGCGGCGGATGCCGACTTCGCCTTGTCGACCTCGGCGCGCAACCACTGCGCCAGCGCCACGCTATGCTCGAACAGCGAATACCTGGCGCCGTCGCCGTAGTCGGGCAAGTCGATGATTTCGGTGGTGACGTAGCGCAGCCGGCTGTCGGCATTGCGGAAGTGCGCGGCCAGCACCTTGCGCACCACCTCCTTCGATGGCTCCAGCTTGTAGGCGAACCAGTCGCTGTGCCATTCGCCCGGCCGCGGCCTCAGGAAGGGGTACTGGCACGCCCGGCCCGGGCTGCCGTCCGGATGGCTGGCCCACTGGTTCAGCGGGCCATTCGGCGCTACCGGCCGCACCGAATGCCACAGCGTCATGTTCTCCGCGATCCAGGCATCGACGATATTGCCGGGCTCGAACGGATCAAGGATGAGCCGGCCCGCTTCCACGTCCTCGCGGATGCCGGACCGGTCCTGCTCCGCGGGCGACTCCAGCTTGAGCAGCACGTGGCTGTGGTCGAGCAGGAAATTGAACGGCAGGCCGCGTTCGCGCACCTTGCGCGCGACCGCCAGCACGCGGCGGAAGTCTTCGGACCACATGTAGATGTGGACTTCGAACGTGATCTCGATACCCAGCTGCGCCGCTTCCTCGAACGCCAGGCAATAGAACGCCACGACCTCGTCGTCGCTGAGCGAATGGCCGTCGGCGTGGGCGTCGAACAGCATGATGTTGTGGCACAGGCTGCCGGCGCGGCTGGCGAGCCGCAGGTTCTGCCGCAGCAGGGCCTCGTCCTTGCCGGCGGTATAGGTCCACAGCCCGGTCAGGATGGGCAGGCCATGCTTTTCCGAGGCGCGCAGGTACGCTTCTTCCTGCCCCGGTTGCGGCAGGCGGTCGAAGAAATCGAACACGCCGGCGGCCTTGACCATGCGGAACTGCTCGTCGATCGAGGGCGCATTGCCCGGGGCGTGCTGCGCGCTGCGTCCGTTGCAGCCGATCAGGAGTTCGTGCATGCCTGCTCCACGACAGGAATGGGGATGGAAACGGGTTGGGCGCCAGTGCCCTGCTCCTGCTCCAGCAGCCGGTCCAGGACGCGGCGCAGCCGGATCGAAGCGTTGTCGATGGCAAGCCGCAGCGGGTTGCCAAGCATGTCGCCCGTGTTCGCCTGGATCGCGCCCAGCAAGGCACGGTCTTCATCGAAGGTAACGATGTATGCCTGGCGCATTTCATCGGTCACGGCGGCCTCGCCCAGCGCGAACGTGCGCAGCACGAACCAGAAGTAGTGCGTGGTGTGGTCGCTCTCCGGCGTCAGCGCCGCATAGGACAGCGTGCGGTACTGCCGGTTCATGCTGGCCTCGTCGCGCGCGCCGCCGGCGTCGACGGCGCCCATGTCGACCAGCGACAGGTTCGGCGCGTACAGGTGGTAGAACTGCCAGCGGTCCACGCGCCCCCGGAAGCCGCCATAGCGCTGCATCACCGGTACCGGTTCGGACTGTTCGATCCAGCGGCCGACGGTGATCCGGGTATCGTGCTGCTCGACCACCAGCGGGACCTCGCTGGCATCGGCGCCGCCAATGGTGCCTTGATGGACAAAGGTCGTGTGCGCGGGGTCGACCAGGTTGTCGAGGATGTTGCCAATGCTGGCGGGGAACAGCGTGTGCGGACCGTGGAAGTTTTCCCAGCCGGCCGCACCGTAGTTCGGGATGTCGCACAGCAACGCCGGGTCCGCCAGTTCGGGGTCGCCGGGCCAGAACCAGGCAATGCCATAGCGCTCCAGGCAAGGATAGGCCTTCAGCCGTGCCGTCGGGGGAATATTGCCCTGGCTTGGAATATGAATGCACTTGCCAGTGCCATCGAACTGCAAGCCGTGATACGGGCAGCTGACCACGCCGTCACAGAGCTTGCCGCGCGACAGCGGTGCACCCTTGTGCGGGCAACGGTCGCTGAGCATCGCCGGGCGGCCCGCGGCGTCGCGGAACAGGACGATGTTTTCGCCGAACAGCCGGCGCGAGATCATGGCACTGCCGAGCTCCTGGCTCAGTGCCGCGGCGTACCAACGGTTTCTAATCCATTTCATGCTGGCTCCTACAGGTCGAGTTTCAGCGTGGCCGTGCGGGCGCGCGACACGCACACGCAGAGGCTTGCGTTGGTCGCCTTCTGCGCCTCGCTGAGGGCGTAGTCGCGATGGTCCGGAATGCCGTCGAGGACCGGCACGGCACAGACGCCGCATTCACCGCGACGGCAGTCGTGGAGCAGGTCCAGCCCGTCGCGCAGCAAGGCGTCCAGCAGGCTCTCGTTGGGCGCGACGTGGACCGTGCGCTGGCTTCGCGCCAGTTGCAGCTCGACCGGCTTGTCGTCGGCGCGCGCGGCATTGCCGAACAGTTCGAAGTGCACGGCTGCCCGCGCCCAGCCGTGTCGGGTGGCAAGCGCCAGGGTTGCGTCGATCATCGCTTGCGGTCCGCAGACATAGAGATGCCGGCCCGCTGCGGGCGCATCGACGATGTCGCGGATCGGCATGCCCCGCGCCGGCTCGCCGTGATCGAAATAGAGCCGGGCCCGCGCCCCGAGCTGCGCCGCGATGTAGTCGCGGTACGGCATGGCCTCGGGGGTACGCGCAACGTAATGCAACTCGTACGACTTTCCCGCCGCCTGCAATGCCTTCGCCATGGCCAGGATCGGGGTAATGCCGATGCCGCCCGCGATCAGCACATGGTGGCTGGCATCCGGCGCCAGCGGGAAATCGTTGCGCGGTGCCGCGCAAGCCAGCACGCTGCCCACCGCAACCTGCTCGCACATGAACGCCGAGCCGCCGCGGCTGTGCGGGGCACGGTGCACGGCAATGCGATAGAGGTTCGAGCGATTGCATGCGTCCAGCAAGGAATAGCAGCGTTCATGGCGCACCCCACCCACATCGAGCATGAAACGCAAATGCGCGCCGGCTGCATAGGGCGGCAGGGTTACGCCATCGGCATTGCGCAAGGTGAATTCCTTCACCTCGGGCGTGATGCCGCGGATGGCTGCCACGGCCAGGGATAACTTGTCACCACTCATTGATCGGTCTCCATTCCGGGCCGCGGCGGCGAACGCCCTGCGGCCCGTTTCATCGTCAATGCAACGATGAGGGAGAGTCTATGAAGCGGCGCGGCCTCAGGCATCCAGCCTGGCTCGATAATGACTAGCGAGAAATCCGATATCCCGCCGGCAGCCGGCACGGCCACCGAGAATGCCGACTTAGGAAATCGATAAAGCCGATACTGGCAAGGTTTCCGCATCCGCACACGGGAACTGCCTGGCTGGCGAGGCGCCCGCCCGTTGCACGCGTGCGCCATGCGTGGCATCCGGTTTGCCGTACCATGCCGCATCGCAGCATCCGCGCTGGCGGCTTGCCTTGCGCTGGCCGAATGCGGAATATGCAGGCACACCGATGCCCAATCATCGACATGAGGAAGCAGCAGACTTCCCATCCATTCCTGGAGTGAGACTATGAACGCCCCCCAAGCCGACCGGGTCCATCCGGTCGACGCCTGGCTGCCGCCCGGCAAGAACCTGGTCCTGGCGCTACAGCACCTGCTGGTCATGTATGCCGCGGCGGTTTCCATCCCGATCGTGGTCGGCAACGCCATCGGGCTGTCCCACGATCAGCTGGTGATGCTGATCAATGCCGATCTGTTTGCCTGTGGGATTGCCACGCTGATCCAGTCGGTCGGCTTCTGGAAGTTCGGCATCCGCCTGCCGCTGATCCAGGGCTGCAGTTTTGTCGCGGTGACGCCGATGATCCTGATCGGCAAGGAACACGGCATGCCGGCGGTCTACGGCGCCACCATCGCCGCCGGCATCTTCTGCATGCTGGTTGCTCCCTTCTTCGGCCGGGTCAGGCGCTTCTTCCCGCCGGTGGTGATGGGAACGACGATCCTGCTGATCGGCCTGTCGCTGCTGCCGGTGGCGGTGCGCTGGTCCGCCGGCGGCTCGCCCAAGGCCCCCGACTTCGGCTCGCCGGTCAACCTGATGCTGGCCGGCGTATCACTGGCCACGGTGCTGCTGGTGTTCGGCTTCGGGCGCGGCCTGCTGCGCAACGCCGCGGTGCTGATCGGCCTGCTGACCGGAACAGGACTTGCCATGGCCATCGGCAAGGCAGACTTCTCCAGCCTCGGCAATGAGCCATGGCTGGGGGTGATCCGCCCGCTTGCTTTCGGCATGCCCGTGTTCGACCCGGTTTCGGTGGTGTTGATGTGCGTGGCGATGCTGGTGATCCTGACCGAAGTCACCGCGGACTTCTTCGCCGTGGGCGAAATGGTCGGCAAGGAGATCGACGACCACGCGATCGCGCGCGGCTTGCGCGCCGATGGCTTCTCGACCGTGATCGGCGGGTTGCTGAATACCTTCCCCTATTGCGCCTACAACGCCAACGTGGGCCTGGTGGCGATGTCGGGCGTGCGCAGCCGCTGGGTGGTGGCAACCACCGGCGTGCTGTTGCTGGCCCTGGGACTGTTCCCGAAGCTGGCGGCGGTGTTCGCGTCGATGCCGCTGGCGGTGCTCGGCGGAGCCGGGCTGGTCATGTTCAGCATGATCGCGACCACGGGCCTGCGCATCCTGGCCAAGGTGGACCTGACCGACGGCAACAACACCATCGTGATTGCCGCCAGCCTGGGCATCGGCCTGATAACGGTGGCGGTGCCGAACTTCTACGAGCACGTCGACGGCACGCTGCGAATCTTCCTGCACAGCGGCATTACGACCGGGTGCCTGACCGCCATCGTGCTGAATGCGGTGTTCAATCGCAAGTCCAGGAAAGGCGCGGAGCAGGCCGCACTGGTAGTCTGAGCGACCAACATCTGGGTTGACACCGATGAAGCATCCGAGCGACCAACTCGATGGATTCCTGCTCCGCCTGCTGGTGGCTGTCATGGAAGAAAAGAGCGTATCCCGCGCTGCCGGCCGGCTCAATCTGCCGCAATCGACGGTCAGTGCCGGCCTGTCCAGGCTGCGCAACATCTTCGACGACCCGCTCTTTGTGCGCGGCCGCAACTGCATGGTGCCGACCGAGCGCATGGCCTCGCTCTATGAGCGCATGCAGGGTGCGCTGGAGGAGCTGGATGCGCTGTGCGTGCCGCTTCCGGTGTCAGGGCCCGCACAGATCAACCGGACCTTTCACCTGGGCTCGCTCGACTATGTCAGCTCGCGCTTCATCCCAACGGTGATTGCAAGGATCCTGCGCAGCATGCCAGGCGCCTCGGTGGAAGTGCATTCGCTGACCATGGATTTCGATTACCTGGAAGCGCTCGAATCCGGCGCGCTGGACCTGGTGGTCGGCAACTG
The DNA here is from genome assembly GCF_023952475.1 of Cupriavidus sp. WGlv3. Lineage (GTDB taxonomy): Bacteria > Pseudomonadota > Gammaproteobacteria > Burkholderiales > Burkholderiaceae > Cupriavidus > Cupriavidus phytorum. Next base: position 199,316 of record NZ_JALHRX010000011.1, on the reverse strand, counting down.
GGGCACGCCACCGGAGCACCTGCACCTGCTGCCGCTGTTCGAGGACGAGATCGTGTGCCTGATGCGGCAGGGGCACCCGATCCTGAAGCGGCCCGAGTTCACGCAGGCGGACTACCTGGCCTGCGACCACCTGGGCCTGCTGCCGTTCAACGTGAACCAGCTCGGCGTAATCGACGCCTACCTGGCACAACTGGGGCTGCGTCGCCATGTCAAGGTGGTGCTGCCCTATTTCAACAACGTGCCGGACCTGCTGACGCAGTCGGACCTGATCTTCACCACCAGCCGCCGCTTCGCGCAAGCGCATGCGGCAGCGCTGCCGTTGGCGGTGGTCGCGCCACCACTGCCCTTCCCGCCCATGCGCTTCTACCTGCTGTGGCATGACCGGACGCACCGCTCGGTCGCATGCCGTCTGTTGCGGGAGGCCGTCGCGGAAGCCATTGTCGGCTTTCAGCAAAGCCCACCAGGGCCTGCCCGTGCCGCACCCATGACCCCAACGGTCACCTAACCAAACCGGAGACAACATGCGAAGCAATCGATATGCCGCCGCGGCGGCAGGGGTGCTCGCGTGCCAGATTTTTGGCGCGCAGGCGCAAGGCGCAGTGACATTGTATGGACTGACCGACGTATTCGCCGGCTCGCTCAAGCCCAGCGGCGCCCCGGCCCACACCGCAGCCATCCAGAACGGCGGCATGACCACCTCCTACTTCGGCTTGCGCGGCCGCGAGGATCTGGGCGGCGGCGTGGGCGTCTTCTTCGCCCTCGAAAGCTATCTGCGGGTGGACCAGGGCGCCTCGGGCCGCTTCAACGGCGATCCGCTGTTTGCGCGGGGCGCGTATGTGGGCATGGACGGCAGGCCCGGCAAGATCGCGCTGGGGCGCAATGCCAACCCCTATTTCGTTTCGACCCTGAGCTTCAACGCCTTCCGCGATTCGTTCACCTTCTCGCCGATGATGCTGCATACCTTCATTGCTTCGGGACTGGGCAGGCCCTCGATCCAGGGCGACACGGCATGGAGCAACTCGGTGCTGGTCACCACCCCGTCGCTGGGCGGCTTCACCGGCAATGTCATCTACGCACTCGGCGAAGCGCCGGGCCACGCCGGGCAAGCCAACTACGGCGCCAACCTGACGTACGCGGGCGGCAAGTTCGGCGCCACGCTAGCGGCGCAGTACGTGGCCATCGCGCCCTTGCTCAACAACGGCGCGACGACCCAGAAGGCGGTCCAGGGCGGCATCTCCTATGACTTCACCGTGACCAGGTTGTTCGCGCAGTACCAGTACGCCAGCAGCAACAACGCCCTGCGCGACCATACCTTTGCCCTCAGCGCGTCGACACCGGTTGGTGCGGGCAATGTGCTGGTCGCGTGGGCACACACGTCGCGCCGCCTTGGCGAGGCACAGGTCCAGCGCAGGAACACGGCTGCCATCGGCTACGACTATTACCTGTCCCGGCGCACGGATGTCTACGTTAACTACATGTACGACAAGGTCAGCGGATTGGCCACCGGCAACAGCGTTGGCCTGGGGATTCGGCACAGGTTTTGATGCATGGCACCGACCCAGGCGGACGGGCGGGAGCACCGTGGCGTGCTCGCCGGAAATGGCGATGCGGAGCGCTCAGGGCTTCGCGACAAGAGCGCTCTCGCCAACACGTCAGTCCGCCGTAGCGGCGGTGACAATGATCTCCACCAGAATGTCCGGATGCCCCAGTTCGCACTGCGCGGTCGCTCGCGTAGACGCGGCGTTCGGCGCCGTCCATGCGTCCCAGATCTCGTTCATGCCTTCGAAATCCCGCTCGAGGTTCTTCAGCCAGATCTGTGCGGTCAGCAGGCGTCGCTTGTCGGTGCCAGCGTCGGCGAGGAACTTCTCGATCTTGGCAAGCGTCTGCCGGGTCTGGCCCCGAATGTCCTGGCTGCGGTCATCGGCCGTCTGGCCGCCCACGAATACCATGCCGTTGTACACCACCGCGCGGCTACGTCGTTGGTCCGTAGCGATTCGCCGGATTTCAGCCATAGGTCCTCCTGGTTCAGGCTGTTGATAGTCATGCAGAACCGGTGTGCCGGCGGGGCGATGCCATGGCCCCGGCCAGGCCGCGGTGCTATCCCGCCAGCTCGCCCAGCGTGACGGGCTTGATGGGTGGGCGGATGCGGTAATAGCCCACTTCCTGTGGCGCCACGCCGCGTCCCTGCGCGATCAGTTCGGTCACGGTCAGGCCGCAGAGGCGCCCCTGGCACGGACCCATTCCGCAGCGTCCAAACGCCTTGGCCTGGTTGGGGCCATGGCAACCCACCTCGACATACTTCCTGACGGTCCCCGCCGTCACTTCCTCGCAGCGGCAGACAATGACCGCGTCATCCGCGGGCATGCGATGCGAGTCGCTGGGGCGGTACAGCGCATCCAGGAAGGGGCGGATGCGCAAATGTCTTTGCAGCTCGGCACGCATCGATGACTCTCTCACCCGCCGCTCGCCCACGCCGGGTCGCTGCAACCTGGAAGCAATCGACAACGCGGCCAGCCTTCCCTGCACCGCGGATGCCCTGGCACCGACAATGCCTCTGCTGTCACCCGCGATATAGATGCGCGTGTCTTCAATCTCGCCATACTCGTCCGTCTCCGGAATCCAGCACAGCTGGGCATCGCTCCAGTTGTGCCTGGCCCGCAGCGCCCAGCTGATCTGGGTATTGGGCACGACACCCTGGTGGAGCAGTACCAGCGAGGTGTCGATACGACGCTCGACGCCCCGGTGCGTGAAGCACAGGGCTTCGGCACAAGCTTCGCCCTGGATGGCGAGGGCTTGCGCCCCCGCATACACCGGGACGCGATGGCGCCGCAGTTGCCTGAACATGTCCATGCCCTTGCGCAGGTCCCGCCAACCGCGCAAAGCCGCCGGCAGATGGGGCACCGCGCGCAGATAGTCAGCGCGCTGCGTGGTGTGCACGACGGCCTTGAGCTCGATGCCCGCGCGCAGATATTGCACGGCCAGCAGATACAGCAGCGGCCCGCACCCTGCCAGGACCGCCGGCTGCCGCGGCAGCGCTGCCGCGCTCTTGATCAGGATCTGCGCCGCCCCGGCGCCCATCACGCCGGGCAGCGTCCAGCCTGGCACGGGGAAGGGACGTTCCATGGCCCCGCTGGCCAGCACGATGGACCTGCCCTCGACGGCCTGGCTGGCACCGTCCTGCAGGTAGCTGACCTTCCGGTCCCGGCCGACGTTCCACACGGAGGCCCCAGCGATATGCCGCGCCCCGGATGCGGCGAAGGCCTTTGTCAGCGCCGCGCCGGCAACATAGTCATCGCCAAGGACCGCGCGCAGCGTCGGGCTTGCCGCGTCGACATTCCGATAGATCTGCCCGCCAGCCGTCGGCTGTTCATCCAGCACGGCGACGCTCAGCCCCCACTGCCGCGCTTCGATCGCTGCGGATAGCCCAGCCGGGCCCGCGCCAACCACGACCACATCGAACACTGCACCGTTCATGCTTCAACCTCTTCCTCGATAGCAATTGCCGAGGCACCTTGCTGGCGCTTGATGACCATGCCGTCCCGGACCGCGGTCAGGCAGGCCTGGCGGCTGGGCTTTCCGTCGATCTCGACCAGACACTCGAAGCAGACGCCCATCATGCAATACGGCGCACGCGGGGCGGATGTCACCGGTGTGGTGCGGAACGGCGTCACGCCGTTCAGCAGCAGCGCCGCGGCAACGGTGGCACCGGCTGGCGCCCTCAGCGGCTGGCCTTCGAACGTCAGGGTGACGGTGGACGATCGATCGGTCTCGACCGCCATGAACAGCGGTGCACCGGCGGCGTGGTCTTTAGTGGGCATTGGCAAAGCTCCTGGTGGGGTCGAGGTAACGATCCCCGGCGAATTCTTCGATATCGTCCGGTGCGGGTCCAAGTCCCGAAATCCATGGCCCGACGACATAGGCATGCGTGCCCGCAAGCGTCACGCCACTGTGGCTGGCCGCGACGAATGCGCCCGGACATGACCGGGATTCCTGGTAGATCGGGTGTCCGTCCGGCGTCATCACGCGCAGCGCGCCCCAGGCGCGGACCAGGCGCACGTTGGCAAGCAGCGGGAAGGTGTCCACGGCACGCCGTGCGATCCACTCGATGGCGGATACGGTGGTGCCATCATCGAAGCCAACATCCTCGACGGAATAGCCAAGCTGCACCGTCCCTTCCGCCGTCTGCCGCGCCTTGTTGGTCGGATAGGGCAAGAACGGCCTGAGCCGCTCGGTGATCAGGACCTGGCCGCGGTTTGGCTCGACCGGCGCGTGCAGCCCCACCTGCGGTGCAAGCTGCTTGTTGCCGAGTCCGGCCGCCAGCACGAGCCGGTCGCCGCTCCAGCTCCGGTTGTCCGAACCTGCCACGACGAAGCCGCCGTTGGCCCGATGGCGCACGGCAGTCACATCCACCCCCGAAAACACCTGTGCCCCCAGCGCTTTCAGACCCGCGTGCAAGGCGTGCAGCAGCTTGAGCGGATTGACATGCCCGTCCAGCGGACACCAGCTGCCGCCAGCCACCTTCGGTCCGATGGCGGGGAGATGGGTCTTCAGCTCGGCATGCTCCATCATCCGGTAGGGCACGCCCGCACCCGTGTGCCTGAGACGCTCCAGCAGCGTCTCGCGAGCGCGCATTTCGGTCTCGCTGAACCCTATCCAGAAGCCGCCCGCCTGTTGCAGATCGACGTCGACCCCGGTGAGGGACAGCAGCTCGGCCGCGAGCGGTTGCCAATGATCGATGGCATCCCGGGACCAGCGCGCATAGCGGGGAAACCCGTCGCCTTTGCTCTGGAGCCATACCAGCCCGAAATTTCCCCGCGAAGCGCGGTTCGCGATGTCGCCCTGGTCGAGCAACGTGACCGGCGCCCCGGCTTTCGCGGCCCCGAAGGCTATGGCCGCGCCCACCACGCCGCCCCCCACAACGATGACTTCTTCCTTGCGCATGTCTGTCCTTCGGCCGCCCGATCCTTCAGTCCGGCACAATGCGTTCTCTTGCGAGACGGGCGGCGTGGTTGCTTCAATCAATGCTGATGTGACCGGCCTTGATGACCGCGCCCCATTTGGCGGCATCGGCCTTGATTAGGTCGGCAAACTGCGCGGGGGTACCGGGGGCAACGGTGGCGCCCAGGCTCTCGTGCTGCTTTACGATGCGCGGATCGGCCAGGATCGCGTTGATCTCGGCGTTCAGCTTCTGGACGATGGCGGCGGGCATGCGAGCCGGCCCGACCACCCCGCCCCAGGTCACCATTTCGACGGCGGGAAATCCGGCTTCCGCGATGGTTGGCACATTCGGCAGCAACGGCGAGCGGTTGGGGCCTGTGATGGCCAACGCGCGAATACGGCCGGCGCGTACCTGCGGTTCCATGGAGGTGAAGTTGCTGATCATCAACTGGATCTGCCCGGCTGCCAGGTCAGATTCCGCCGCGGGCGCGCTCTTGTAGGGCACGTGCGTGATCTGTATGCCGGCCTTGGTCCGGAAAAGTTCGGTCACCACGTGCAGCGACGTTCCCGTACCGGTAGAGCCGTAGAACAGCTCGCCGGGATGACCCTTGGCGTATGTCACCAGGTCGCTGACGGAATTGACAGCAAGCGAAGGCGTCACGCCCAGAAGATTCGGCTGCGTCCATTGCTTTGCAATCGGGGTGAAGTCCTGGATTGCGCGATAAGGCAGCCGTTTGGCGGCAAGCGCGGCGACGACGAAGGTAGAGAGGTTTGCGCCCCCGATCGTGTAGCCGTCCGGCTCTGCCTTGGCAATAACCTCGAGTCCGATCACGCCCGCGCCGCCGGGCCGGTTCTCCACCACAAAGGGCTGGCCCAGGCGCTGGCTGAGGGCGGCGGTGAGAATGCGCGCCGTCACATCCGCCGCGCCGCCGGCGGCCGCATTGACAATAAAACGCACCGGCCGGTTGGGGTAGTCGCCCTGCGCGACGGCCGTACACGCCGCAAAGGTCGCCATCAGCCCGACGGCGGCGCGGCCTATGTCCAGGATAGATAACTTCACAACAGTCTCCCCTCTTTTAAAAATCATGATGGAGATGTTATGAAGGTGCGGCCCTTGAATCTATGGCGCCGGCGTTAGCAACCTATTCAGATTCGATATGGGTCCGCGCCTTTTCCGTCGCCGTCGACAGGTATCGGAGCAGATCCCGGGCCGGCTTGCCAAGTCGGGCATCGCTCATGGCGGTGGCATAGAAGGTATAGCTCAGCGTCGGCCTCAGCGGTAGCACCACCCCGCCACGCTGCCGATGGAGCACCCCGGTCAGGGGATCGACGATCGAAACGCCCATGCCACGCAGCACCAGTTCGCTCATGGAGTGGAACAGCGAGGCCTCGACGGTGATGTCCAGTTGCACCCCCGTGGTCGCCAGCAAGGCGTCCAGGCGCTTCTGGAACGTGCCGGTCTGGCCGACGAAGGGCTTGCCCTCAAGGTCCTTCAACTCGACGGCGGCCGCCCTTGGCGACAGCCATTTGCGGGTCCCGATGCAAACGCAATCAGCACTGAACTCCGCAACGGTCTCGAGATCGCCGAGGGAGAGAATATCCGCCGTGAAGCCGATGTCTGCCTGGCGATTGCGTACGGCACGCGCGACTTCGACATACGACGTCACCGAGAGCGTAATGAATACATCCGGATATTTGCCTCGCAGGTACTCGATCGCCTCGGGCATGATCGAGTGTCCGATCGACGGGATGGTCGCGATGGAGAGCCGTCCCATCTTCTGCTTGCGCAACTGGTCAGAAAATCTCATGATCTCGTCCAGCCCCAGAAAAGATTGCTGGACCTTTGTCATGAGCGCAAGGGCTTCCTCGGTCGGCTTCACCGTGCGGCCGTGTTTCAGGAAGAGCGGGAAGCCGACTGCCTTCTGCAATTCGGCTATCACGCGGCTCATCGAAGGCTGGGACATGCCGAGCGCATCGGCGCCTGCACTCATCCCGCCATGCGCGATGGCGGCGCGAAACGCCTCGATCATCCTGTGGGTTATGACTTTCTCGGACATAGGTCGCCTAAGGCTTGCTCGGGTGCCGCCTGGTCGCGGTACGGATACGCAGTATAAAGGCCCGACGGAATACCGATGACGCGCCTTTATGCAAGCCGCTCCCCTGCTGGCGACACGATTTCAGATGGTCCGTGCGATGTAATGACTTGCTCAAGACGGCGGCTCTCGGGCCGCCCCAGCAGCCACATCCCAACGCTACGCCCCGGCGTATTTCAATGGAAGAGAAATGATCACCGGACACGTCTTCATTGCCACCAGCCTTGATGGCTTTATCGCCCGCCCCGATGGCGACATCGGCTGGCTCCTGGAGCGCGATGACCCCGCTGAAGACCATGGCTACACAGCCTTCATCGCCGACAAGGACGCCATCGTGATGGGCCGTGGCAGCTATGAAAAGGTCGTCACGATGGGCGAATGGGCGTACGACCGTCCGGTTCTGGTGCTGTCCCGGCAACTGGTCGGCAAGCCGGTGCCCGAGGGCTTGCAAGGCAAGGTGCGATTCTCGGATGCCACGCCCGCGGACGCGATGGCGCAACTGGAGGCGGAAGGCGTGCGGCGCGTCTACGTCGATGGCGGCCAGGTGGTGCAGTCCTTCCTTCGCGACGGATTGATCGCCGACATGGTGGTCACCACGGTGCCGGTGCTGATCGGGGCAGGCAGGCCATTGTTCGGCGCGCTGCGGTGCGACGTGAGCCTGAAGCTCGAGTCGAGCCGCTCCTTTCCGTCTGGCCTGGTGCAGTCGTGCTATCGGGTGCTGCGTTGAGCAGTGCAGGCAGGTCGTCGTCAGAAGTCATGGTTCAGCACCGCAAGAGAAGCACATGGCATGGCAGATCATACGGGCGGCCCGGCGCAAGGATGTCCGGTTCCGCCCGTACGATCCGGGACATCGTTGCACGCGCGGCCGTTGCCCCGGTAAAGCGTCGCGATTTGAGGGCGACGACGCCGGGGATGCCGCCATCCCCGGCCCGGGATGCGAAAATGGCCGTTCCATGCCATGCGCAGGGCCACAGCCCCGCGCGCAGAGAGGACGGGCAATGCAACTCGACGCGTACGACCGCAAGCTGCTTCGGCTGCTGCAGGACAACAACAAGCTCTCGCAGCGACAGCTGGCCGATGCCGTCAACCTGTCGCCGTCGGCCGTCAACCGGCGTATCGCCGCGCTGGAAGCGGATGGCGTGATCATCGCCAACACCGCCGTGGTCGATCCCGCGCAGGTCGGCAAGATGATCACGGTACTGGTCGAGGTGACGCTGGAGAACGAGCGGCTGGATTTGCTGGACGAGGTCCGCAAGCGCTTCGTCGAGTGTCCGCAGGTGCAGCAGGTGTACTACGTGACTGGCGACTTCGATTTTTTGCTGGTGCTGGCCGTGGCGGACATGACTGAGTACGAGCGCCTGACGCGCGAACTGTTCTTTGTCTCGGGCAACGTCAAGAACTTCAAGACCCACGTCGCGATGCAGCGGGCGAAGGTGTCGCTGGGTGTGGCGATCGAGCCCTGATAGGCTCGATCATGCATCGCGTCTTGTCAGCACGCCTGGCTCAGCGTGCCAGCCACGCGGCCTGGCGCGCCACGACGGATTTCGCGGATTCGCCCACCAGTTGCTGGTAGACCGCGGGAGCGGTGGCGCCTTCGGTATTGATCACCAGCACGCGGGAACTGGCGTCGAGTCCGGCCGCTGCGGACAGCGCCGGCTGCGCGCGCAATACCGCCAGTCCCGCGACGCCGGCCGCTCCGGATTCCCCGGCGACGATAGGCACGTCCCCGTCCTGGCCGCTTGCCAACCGATGCATCGCGGTCACGGCGTCGCTGTCGGCGATCGTCATGAAGACGTCTACGCTGGGTTCCAGGAAGCGCCAGGCCAGCGGCGAGGTTTCGCCACAGGCGAGTCCCGCCATCACCGAGTCGACCGAGCCGGTTGCCCGCGCGGGGCGCCCCTGGAGCGCACTTTGATACAGGCAATCGGCCTGGCCGGGTTCGACGACGATGAATCTGGGCCGGCCGGCACCGAAGCGCTCCCACAGATAGCTGGCCACGCCGGCGGCCAAGCCGCCGACACCCCCTTGCAGGAACACATGCGTGTATGGGCATGGCTCGCCGGGCGCGACGTCACGCTGCGCCAGCACTTCCGCTGCAATGGCGCCGTAGCCTTGCATCACGTCGCGCGGGATGTCCTGATAGCCCTCGTAAGAGGTGTCGGAGACGACAGTCCAGCCATTGGCCGCGGCCAGCCGCGCGGCTTCCTCGACCGACTCGTCATAGTTGCCGACGATGCGCACGATGCGCGCGCCGCAGGCCGCAATCGCGTCCTCGCGCTCCTGGCTGACGTTCGCATGCAGCACAATCACGCAGCGGCAGCCGAAGCTGCGCGCCGCCGCGGCGAGCGCGCGGCCGTGATTGCCGTCGGTGGCGCTGATCACGGTGAAGTCACGCAGCAGCGCTGCATGGCGGCCGGCGATCAGTTCGAACGGATCGAGCTCGCGCTCCGGAAACATGCGCAGCACCAGCCGCACCAGCGCGATGGGAGCGCCGAGCGCCTTGAAGCTGCCAAGCGGCGAGCGGGCCGACTCGTCCTTGACGCTCAACTGCGCGATGCCAAGGCTCGCGGCCAGGCCGGGCAGTTCGCGCAGCGGCGTGGGCCCGGCGTTGAGCTGGTCCCAGTGCGACAGCCACGCGAGGCTGCGCCCGGCTTCGGCGATGCTCATCAGCTGCCTCAGCTCGGCCGGATAGTCGCACAGGTGGGCGCGGGAATTGATGGTCAGCATGGGGGTATCTGCGGTCATTGGGGAAGGGATCACTCAGAGGTATGCCCAAGGCGGGCGAGGATGACATCGAGCAGCACTTGCGCGCCCATCACCAGCTGGTCGTCGTCGGTGTGCTCGCGCGGGTTGTGGCTGATGCCGCCGCGGCTCGGCACGAAGATCATTGCCGCGGGGGCGATGCGCGCGATCATCTGGGCGTCGTGGCCGGCACCGGAGGTCATGCGCCGATGCGCGTAGCCAAAGCGCGCCGCCGAGGCTTCGATGGCGGCAACGATGCCGCCATCGAAGCTCACCGGCTCGAAGCGCGCGAGCGGCTCGGTGCGAATCGTGACGCCCTCGGCTTCGGCGACTTGTGCCAGGAACTCCGCCAGCCGTGCTTCGGCACGTTTCAGCCGGATTTCATCGGGATCGCGCAGATCGACCGTAAACACCGCCTTGCGCGGGATCACGTTGATCACGCCGGGCTCCATGCGCAGGCAACCCACTGTCGCCAGCGTGGTGCCACCCGACGCGTTCGCCAGTTCACGCAGGAACGCCACTACCGCGGCCGCTGCCCAGCCGGCATCGTGCCGCAGCCGGGTGGGCGTGGTGCCGGCGTGGTTGGCGTTGCCCTGTACCGTCACCTGCTGCCACGAAATCCCTTGCAGGCTCTCGACCACGCCGATCTGCGTCCCCTCGGCCTCCAGCACCGGACCTTGTTCGATATGGAGTTCGATGTACTCGTGCGGCACCACGGCGCCGGGTTCCATGTCGCCGGCATAACCGATGCGCGCCAGTTCGTCGCCAAGCCGCGTGCCGTCGGTGCCGACCGTGTCGAGCGCCTGCCGCACCGGCAGTCCGCCCGCATACACCAGCGAGCCCATCATGTCGGGCTGGTAGCGGATGCCCTCCTCGTTGGTGAAGGCACCGATCATGATGGAACGGTTCGGCGTGACGCCGGCCTGGCGGAAGGCGCGCGCCACCGCGAGCCCGGCCAGCACCCCGTAGCAGCCATCGAGCGCACCGGCATTGGTGACGGTATCGATATGCGAGCCGGTCATCAGCGGCGCCTGGCTGCCAGCATCGGCCGCCGAGCGCAGGATCCCGAAGATGTTGCCGATGCGGTCGATGCGAACCTCAAGATCCAGCTCGCGCATCCATTGGACAACCTGGTCGCGGCCCGCTTTCTCGGCGTCGGTCAGCGCGATGCGGGTGCGGCCGCCGCCTTCGGGGTCGGCACCGATTTCGCCAAGCGCACGGATCTGGGCCAGCAGCCGTGCGCCGTCAAGCGAAAGCGGGTTTCGCCGGGAGGGGGTGTGTTCCATTCACTCTCCATGTCGGTCGGCCCCCGGGACGCTGGTGCGGAAGACCTGGCCGTCGCAACGGGGGGATCACGTCATGGTAGAGGCGGCGGGATGAAACACGCTCCCTATCCCCGGCGCGCAAACGCAACAACGGTGCAATCTCCGCGGCGGCGTCGGTGCGGCTTTGCGTAGTGCAATGCGCAGCACATTACCGTCTGCGCGAACTACCGCGCCGCACGGTGCGGCCAGCTTCTCCCAGCACCAGCGCCCGGCCGATGGTGTCGAGCGCGTCGCGCATCAGCAAGGCTTCCTCGACATCGCTGGCATATGCGCTTAAATCCGACCAGGTCACATGGCAGAGCAACCTCGACAGAGCGGCTGCGCGCCGCTCGTCGAGCGCCAGTTGGAAAGTTAATGCCATCGCCGTCCTATTGCATCCCCGGTCCCGCACTGGGCATCTCGGCCAGGCCCGGCTGCCCTTCCCTGGTGTAGAACTTGTAGGCGGCAAAGACGATGGCGACCCACGATGCGGAGACGATCAGCGACATCCGCATATCCGGCAGGATCGCGATGCAGACCAGCACCGCGGCAATGAACGCCAGGGCAATGTAGTTGCCATACGGGAAGAACGGCATCTTGTAGGACAGGCTGTCCACTTGCCCGGTTTGGATCCGGAGCTTGCGGAACCGCAGGTGGCTGACCACGATGGAGGTCCAGGCACACACCAGGGCGAACACGGTGATTGACGAGAACAGTTCGAACGCCTTCTCCGGCATCAGGTAGTTCAGCAAGACGCCCGCGAACATCGTCGCGAACACCAGCATGATGGCGCGCGACGGCACATTGCGGCGGTTGACGGTCCCCAGGAACGCCGGTGCATTCTTCTGCAAGGCCAGGTTGTAGAAGGTGCGGCTGTTGGTGAACACGCTGGCGTTCACGGCCGAGAGTACCGCGGTGATGACCACCAGGTTCATGATCCCGGCCGCGGCGGGCACGCCGATGCGGGTGAATACATCGACAAACGGGCTGCCCTTCGCGGTCAGCGAGGTCCACGGGAAGATCATCAGCAGCACCGCGATGGCGCCGACGTAGAAAATCAGCAGGCGCCAGAACGTTGCGCTGACGGCCTTGGGCATGGTGGTCTTGACATCCCTGGCTTCGCCTGCAGCCAGACCGAGGTTCTCGATGCCGCCAAACGAGAACGCCACCATGACGATCGACAGCACCATGCCGCCGATGCCCTTGGCGAAGAAGCCGCCATGGTCCACCAGGTTGTGATGGCCGATGGGCTCGCCATTGTTGCCCAGGCCGAAGAAGATCATGCCGACGCCGAACACGATCATGGCAACGATCGCGGTCACCTTGATCAGCGCGAACCAGAATTCGGCCTCGCCGTAAAACTTCACGCCGATCATATTGACGCAGAACATCACAGACACGGCTATCAGCGCGGTCACCCAGATCGGCATGGCCGGGAACCAGAAATGCACGTAGTTGCCCAGCGCGTTCAGCTCGGCCGCGCTGGTTGCCAGCAGGAAGATGAATGCGTTCCAGCCGTTCAGGAAGCCGGCAAACCGGTGGATATAGCGGTTCGAATAGGAAATGTAGGACCCGGAGACCGGCTCCTCGACCGCCATCTCGCCCAGCGCCCGCATGACAAAGTAGATCGCCACGGCGGCGACCAGGTACGTCAGGATGATCGCCGGGCCCGCGGTCTTGATGGCCCACGATGACCCGTAGAACAGGCCGGTACCGATCGCTCCACCAATGGCGATCATCTGGATATGGCGGCTTTTCAGATCTCGTTTGAGCTCTTCCTGCTCATAGGACTGAACGTCTGTTTTCCTGCGCATTACATTGTCTCCTTTGGTACATCTCTTTGTGATGCTTGTCATTGTGGGTGGCTGTTGCGACGGGCGAGCGCCGTCCGCAGCCGATGGCTCCTTTTCCATCGACTGCCGGTTGGTTTCGTCTTGCGTTCGCTGAGCCGGATCAGAGTCCGGCGACGGCGGCAGTCAATCTGCCGATGGCTTTATCCACGGTCGCGCGCGGACATCCCAGGTTGACGCGCATGTAGCCGTGGCCCTCGATGCCGAACTTCTGGCCTTTGTCGAGCCACAGGCGTGCCTTGGTAAGCATGAACTTGTCCAGCGACGGTGCGTCCATGCCGAGGCCGCGGCAGTCCATCCATGCCAGGTAAAGCGAGTCGGCCGGCAGCACCTGGATCCGTGACGTCGCGCGATGCACCGACTCGCGGAAATGGTCGTGATTGGCGCGCAGGTATGCCAGCATCTGTTCCAGCCATGGTTCGCCATGAGCGTAGGCCGCTTCTGCGGCAACCATGCCCAGCGTATTGACCAGCGGGAACATATTGCGGTCGTACTGGCGGCGCAGTGCGTCGCGCAGGCGCCGGTTCGGCACGAACACGTTCGCGCTTTGCAACCCCGGCAGGTTGAAGGTCTTGCTGGGTGCGGTGCAGGTGATGCTGTGCTGGGCAAAATCCTCGCAGAGCGAGGCAAAGGGAATGTGCGTTTTCTCCGGATTGATGATCAGGTCCTGGTGGATCTCGTCCGAGATGACCAGCACCCCGCGGCGCAGGCAGATCTCGCCCATGGTACGCAATTCGTCCTCGGACCAGACGTTGCCGGTGGGGTTGTGCGGATTGCTAAGGATGAAGAGCCTAGTATCGTCGCGGATCGCCGCTTCAAAGACCGCCGGGTCGAAGCGGTAGCCGGCATCGGTGCGCCCCAGCGGCGCGAAGGCGAGATGGCGGCCGTTCATCAGCACGTCGTTATGGAAGTGCGCATAGACCGGCGGCTGAATCAGCACCGAATCGCCCGGTGCGGAGAACGCCTGGATGGCGGTCTTCAGCGTGGTGATGATCCCGGAGGTCTGCACCACCCATTCCTTTGCCACCTCCCAGCCGAAGCGCCTGCCCTGCCACGCGACGACGGCATCGACATAGCTGTCGGTCGCGCCGCCGGGATAGCCGAAGACGCCGTGCGCCACCGCCTCGTGCAGCGCATCGATGACGGCTTGCGGCGAGCGGAAATCCATGTCGGCGACCCACATCGGCAGCGGCTTGGCGGCAGCCTCGTCCGGCGCGAGGAGTTTTTCGGGGATGGCCCATTTCATGGAGTGCGAGTTCGCGCGGTCGATGACTTCGTCGAAAACGCTGCCTGCGTGGCCGGCCGCCCCAGCCGACATCTCGCCTTGCACTGCCGTTGCATTGACCTTCATGACTTCCTTTTCTCGCTATGGAAAGGCGCCGAAGGGCGCCAGATGGATTCGACCGAGGCCAGCATAGCAACGCCATTGCATGAAAAAAAATGGTATCTTTTCATGAACCAATGAACAGGAGTCATGCGTGCTGGATCGCCAACATCTTGCGGCACTGGTTGCGGTAAGCCGTACCGGAAGCGTCACCGCCGCCGCGGAAAAGCTGAACGTCACGCAATCCGCGCTCTCGCACATGGTGAAGAAGCTGGAAGACCACCATGGCGTAAAGATCTGGACCAAGAGCGGCCGCGGCCTGCGCTTCACGCAGGCTGGCGAATACCTGCTCGCGCTAGCCGACCGGCTGCTGCCCCAGCTCGAACACGCCGAGCGCGTCCTGGCGGACTTCGCCGCAGGGCGACGCGGCGCGCTGCGTGTCGGCATGGAATGCCATCCCTGCCAGAAATGGCTGGCGCGACTGACACCGCATTACCTTGCCGCGTGGCCGGACGTGGACTTCGATGTCAGGACGTCATTCCGGTTCGACGGCGTCGCCGCGCTGCTCGGGCATGAGATCGACCTGCTGATCACACCGGACCCGGTCAAGCTGCCGGAGCTGGCTTTCACCCCGGTGATCGATTACGAACTGGTGCTGGTCGTTCATGAATCGCACCCGCTGGCCGCGCAGCCCTACATACGGCCGCAGGATCTGCTTGACGAGACGCTGATCACGGTCCCGGTCAGCATCGAGCGTCTCGACATCTATACCCGGTTCCTGGTCCCGGCGCATTGCCAGCCGAGACGGCACCGCACTGCCGAAGTGACAGACCTGATGCTGCAGCTCGTCGCCGCCGGGCGCGGCGTTTCCGTGTTGCCTGACTGGCTGGTGGAAGAAGAAGGCGCGGGCATGCCATTGCGCGCGGTGCCGCTGGGCAAGCACGGTATCCGCAAGCATATCAATCTCGGCATCCGGCGCGGCGACGAAGACACCGCCTACATTGCAGGCTTTGTCGAGATGGCGCGGCAAGCGCGCCGCTAGGCGTGTGCCCGACATGTTCTTATAGCTTTTGCGCAGACAGAATGGTGGCCAGCACGCCTCCAGACAAGACGATTGCCATAATAAAATACAAGGCCGAGCCAAAGTTCCCCGTCACGCTGATGGACAGGCCTATCAATACCGGCGATAACGCTCCAAAACCGACGGCGATACCATTCATGGTTCCCGCCGCGGAAGACATTGCCGCCTTTGGAACCAATCTTTGCAGCAGCGTGAAAATTCCCGGAATCTGCGCGGACGAGGCACCGATGCCGAAGGCGATGACGATGGCAGCCGTGTAGTTATCCTCCAGGGTCACCCCAAGATACACGCCCGCTGCACACAACAGTGACGACAAAGCCATGACGGGCGCATTTCTTCCGGTCCGATCGATGATCACCCCAGCGGCGAGCTTGAACACGAAGCCAAGGATGAACGGCAGCGACGATATCCAGCCCATGGCTTCCCAGGAAAATCCTCGCTCCTGGTTGAGATATGTCGGCAGCCAGGTTGCCACCCCCCAGGACAAGATTGAATTGGATGCAAGAATTAGCAGCAGCATCCAAAAGCGATAGTTGGAAGCAAAGGTTCTCGCCAGCCGAAGGAAAGGCTCTTTCACAGCGTGGTCTTGGCTACCCCCTTTTTCTTTGGCCAAATTTGCTTCGATGTATTCCAGCTCTTCCTTGTTCACGCGCTTATGCGCGTGGGGTGAGTCGGCCGTGAAGAACCACAGCAGTACCAGTGGAACAAGACTGACAGCAAATGAAAAATGGAAGGTCGATTCCCAGGAGAACGCTGCAACAAGATAGGTGAACACGGGCATGGCAGCTGCCGGAGCGAGCGATTGGCCAATAAGCCAGGCGGTATTTGCTCTGCCACGCTCTTTCGGGGGAAACCAGTTCTTGACGAAGGTGTTCTGCATAGGATAGTAGAGTCCCTCGCCGACTCCCAACAAGACGCGCGTAGCGAGGAGGACGCCAAAAGTACGCGCCATGCCGCCCGCCAATAGCGAGACGCAGATGATCACATACGCAACCACCATGGCTTTACGCGGCCCGAGATAATCCCCCAACGGACTCAGGACGACATTGGAGATGCCATAGGCCCCCAGGAACAGGCTCATCATGAGTCCGACTTTTACCGGCTGCCCCGCAATACCCATATCAGCAAGGAACCCTGCATTTGCCGCAATGACTGCGATATTGACGCGGTCCAGGTAGGCAATGGAAATCCCGATAAAAAGAATCACCACCAGAAAAAACCGTTGTCTGGTCGGTCGCTTCCGATCGAGCGCGTGCATACTTGCGTCGCACATATAAGAGTTCTGGCTCATTGTTGTCTCCTGAAAACTGTATTTTTTTGCGGGGTGTCACAGGCAAGCCCGATGGCCCGGGCCGATATGGGTTGCCGCAAGGTACGCGTCAGCGCCGTGCCTGGGTTTCGAACCAGCGCCGCGCGAGGCGGTCCCAGAACCGAGCCCCCAGATCCAGGTTGTGGTCGTTGAAGTCGTAGCCGGGGTTGTGCAGACCCACACCGGAATTGCCATCCGCGCCATTGCCGATCCAGCCATAGGCGCCAGGAATCTGCTGCAGCATGAATCCGAAGTCCTCGGCGGTCATTGCGGGCAGCACGTCGGTGTGCGCGTGTTCGTTGCCCACCATTTCGCGCATGATCTCGCCCATGAACACCGCTGCTTGCTTGTGGTTGGCGGTGTTGGGATAGCCGCCTGGCTTGAGGACGACTTCGGCCGTTGCAAGATGGGCTGCGGCAACATCGCGCGCAATGCGATGTATGCCGTCGATCAGGAACTGTTGCGATGCCTCGGTCAGGGTGCGGCAAGTGCCATGGATGCGTGCTTCATCCGGGATGATGTTCGCTGACGTGCCGGACTCGATCTTGCCCACGGTAAGCACGGCAGAGTCCAGTGGATCCGTGCCGCGCGACACCAGCGTCTGCAATTGGGCGACGATGAAACAGGCTGCCAGGATCGAGTCAATCGTCGTGTGCGGGAGTGCTGCATGGCCTCCCTTGCCTCGCACGATGATCTGGAACTGCTGCGCGGCGGCCATGATAGGGCCTGCACGCACGCCCATTTGTCCCTGCGGCAGCGCGGGCCAGTTGTGCAGGGCAAAGACAGCCTGGCAAGGGAACTGGTCAAACAAGCCCTCTTCCATCATTACGCGCGCCCCAGCACCGCCTTCCTCGGCCGGCTGGAAGATCAGATGCACCGTGCCGTCAAAGTCGCGCTTGGCTGCCAGCAGTTCGGCCGCGCCTAGCAGCATGGTGGTATGGCCGTCATGTCCGCAGGCATGCATGCGGCCGTCGACCTTGCTCGCATGACGGAACTGGTTGATTTCCTGCAGCGGTAGCGCGTCCATGTCGGCGCGAATCCCCACGGCCGGGCCTGGATTGTCTGCGCTGCGGCCCTCGCCGTGGATGCTGGCTACGATACCCGTGGTACCCAGGCCGCGCACCATGGGAATGTCCAACGCCGCGAGGTAGGCCGCAACCTTGTCTGCGGTGCGGCATTCCTCGTACTTCAACTCGGGATGCATGTGCAGGTCATGACGAAACGCGGTAAGCCGAGCGATATTTGGGGCAGTGTCAGTATTGGAGCGCATAAGCTGGATGGTGGAACGGGGAGGCGTTTCGGTGAATGGTAGAAACGAGCCGTCATGCCGTAAAATACCTTTTCAACATCCAACCAATGCCGAAAAGGTATAGCCATGGATCTCCGTCAGTTGCGCTACTTCTCCGCGGTGGCCAAGCATGGGAGCATCAGCATTGCGGCCCAGGCGGTGCACATTGCTCAACCGGCGCTGACACGCCAGATTCAGTCTCTCGAAGACGAATTGGGCACACGCTTGTTCGAGCGAACAACGCGCGGCGTGAAGTTGACGGATGCCGGCAACCAGCTGCTGGAGGATGCAGGCAAGCTGCTTGACGATGCGATCGCCGCGAAAGACCGAGCGCAGCGTGCCGGGCGCGGAGAATCCGGGCACTTGTCCATCGCGCTGCCCGTGATGCAGAACCTGGCGCCCAAGATCGCCGAAGTGCTGAAGAAGTATCGAAGGGAAGTGCCAGGGGTCGGAATCACCCTGCACCATCTGCTTTCCGATGTTCAGCTTGGGCAGATCGCCGAAGGGAGGCTGGACGCAGGCTTCCTGCTATTCCGTCCACCCGGCGACCCGGATTTCGAGGGGATTCCTGTCTTCTCGGATCGGATGTTGTTGGCCTATCCCTCGGATTGGAAATGGCCCAGGGGCAAGCGGCCTAAGGTGTTGAAGGATCTACAGGATCTGGAGTTCGTCTGGCTGCCGCGCACGGCTGCCCCGGCATGGCATGACCGGCTGATTCATTGCTTCTTCGACGCGGGCTTTATCCCGCGCACCGCGGTTCACGGCGTGGACGCCGCCTCGATGCTGACCCTGGTAGCAGCCGGCATGGGATGCACAATCTTGCCGGAAGGTGCCCGCCGCATTGCTCCCGAGAGCGTTGCTTTCATGCCATTGGCAGACCTGACGATTCGTCAGGATTGGGAACTGGTATGGCGCCGCGACCGTTGCTCCTCCGTGCTTCAGCGCTTTATCAGCGTAGTCTCGTCTTCTCGATCGGAATTGAGACAGGGCTAGTGAGCATTGACCGGGCAGCATGCTGCCCGGTCAATGCAACTCACGCCATGCTTTGGTGCTCGGCGGCATGGGCCTTGTTCCTTCTCATCGCCACGGCGAGCGCCACCAAGGCCAGCGCCAGCGGGACGAAGGAGACCCACAGCACTGTGTTCCAGCCATAGGCGGACAACAGGCCGCCGGACGAGAAAGATCCGATCGCCATCAGGCCAAAGACAATGAAGTCGTTGAGGGACTGTACGCGCGTCTTCTCCTCGGGACGGTGGCACTCCAGCACCAGCGCCGATGCGCCGAGGAACCCCAAATTCCACCCAAGGCCGAGCAGGATCAGCGTGGCCCAGAAGTGTGCCACGTCAACGCCGCCGAGTCCGACGGCGGCAGACAGCCCGGTGAGCGCCAGGCCCACGATCGCCACGCGACTTGCTCCGAATCGCGCAATCAGGGAACCCGTAAAGAAACTCGGCGCGTACATCGCGATGACATGCCATTGCATCCCCAGATTGGCGGAGGCCTGCGGATGCCCGCAGATATGCATGGCCAGCGGTGCGGCAGTCATCAGGAAGTTCATCAACATATAGGACACCGCGCCACAGATCGCGGCGGCAATGAAACGCGGCTGCCGTGCGATTTCGATGAGCGGACGGCCGCTGGCCATTTCCGCAACGCTGGGTTGGGGTAGCTTTACCCCGAGCAGGACGAACGCCGAGAGCACTGCCACGAAGGCCTGCACCAGGAAGGTGATGGCAAACGTATGCCGCGGCCACAGATCCATGGTCCAGGTCACCAATTGCGGCCCCACCACGCCCGCAGCCACGCCACCTGCCATGACCAGCGATAGTGCCCGTGCGCGCCGGGCCGGTGCCACACCATCGGCTGCCGCAAAGCGAAAGGACAGCACCACGGCGGCGTAGCTGCCGCCAAAGAAGGTCGCCAGGCAGAACAGCCAGAACCAGCCCAGGATGACAGCAAGCATGGCCAGCAGGCCGGTCAATACACCGGCCCCGGTGCCCACCAGAAAGGCAGCGCGCCGGCCATATCTGCGGGAGACCGCACCGATGGGCAAAATGCACGCCGCCATGCCCACCACAAAGATGGAAATGGGCAACGTAGCCAGCATGGGGATCGGCGCCAGCATGTCGCCGACGATGGCGCCGGTGGCATAGACCACCACCGAGTTGGCGCCAGCCAGTGCCTGGGCGATGGACAAGCGCCAGATGTTGCCGCTCTGGACGCGGTCGGGGAGAAGATCGGATGCGTCGAGGGCTGGTTGGGTGTTGTACTTGGTCATATTAGTATTTGGTCGCCCCTTGCACAGAGCGGTAGCGCGTTCAACGCGGATTATCCATCGTCAGCACCATGCGGTATTTCGCGCTACCGGATTTCATCGTCTCGTAGGCCTGAGCTGCTTGCTCCAGCGGCATGGTCTCTATCCGAGGTCGCACATTCGCTAGCATACTGAAGTTCAACGTTTTTTCGTTGTCGTAAGGCGTACCCGTGAGCGATCCGAGGATGCTGCGCTGTCCGCCGACAAGCAGACCTGGGGCAATGTGTAGCGGGCTTCTGGCGGGGTTGAGGACCACCAGCCGCCCCTCGGGTGCCAGGCCGGGCAGCAGCGCCGAAATTGCCTCGGCATGATCGATCATGGTCACGATGGCCTGCGCGCCGCCCGTGGCCTTGAGCCGCGCAGCGGCATCTTCCTGGCTGTTATCGATATAGACATGTGCGCCCAGCGCCAGCGCGTCGCCGGCGATTTCGTTACCTCGCCCGATCGCCACGACCCGGAAACCCATGTTTCGTGCATATTGCAGCGCCATGTGCCCCAGGCCGCCGATGCCAAGGACAGCCACCGTGTCGCCGGCTTGCGCGCCGCACTTCTTCAAGGCGTTGAAGGTAGCGATACCCGCGCACAGGATAGGGGCGGCCTCTTCCGAGCCAAGCCCGTCTGGAATGGCTACGAGACCGGTGCTGCGCGCCAGCATCATCTCGGCGTAGCCACCATCGACGGTGGCACCGACCACAGGCTGGTTCAGGCAAAGCTGGAACCGCCCCTGCCGGCATTGCACGCATTCGCCACAGTGTCCACCCAGCCGGCCCACGCCCACACGCTGTCCTATCGTCCAGATCGATGGCGTCCCTGGGCCCACCGCCAGGATCCGGCCAACCACCTCGTGACCGGGCACACGCGGCGGCTGCGTAGCAGGGCCAGTTCTTTCGATGTCGGCCGCATCTGCCCCGCAGATGCCGCAGGCTTCCACCCGGATCAGCACCTCGGCGACGCCAGGCTGTGGCACAGTCCGCTCCACAAGCTCCAAGACGCCAGGCCTGCTGATCTGCATGGCTCGATAGGTAGGCTTCATCTCGACACTCCAATGTCTCCTCTGGTCCCGCGTTGCGCGCAAAGGCAAATCAATGCAAAAGGGAATCTGCGGTATTGCCGGCCATCAAAGCGGCCACAGCCCGCCGGGCAGCGTCCAATGCGCCCGCGACATACCCGCCAAACTCCGGCGACCATTCGCTGGCAATACCGGTGAGCCGGTTGCACCAGACGCCGGACGCCGCGCACGAAGGTAATGGCAACACCTGGTGCGCGCCCACCTTGTTGTCGGCCTCCAGCGCTGTGTAAGGGTCGCGCGCCCAGTCTTTCAGGTATTCGATGCGGGGTGATGCAGCGCAGCGGCCGAACAAGCGAACCAGCTGAGCACGGCAGAGCGCCCGCAATTCCTGCTCCGGAATCCGGCGGCGCACGGGGGCGGGGACGCCCAGGAAACCGAACAGGGCACCATCGCAAGCCAGCGCCGAGGCGTCGTGAATCTCCGTCATCGGCCCGACAGCGCTGCGCGCCTCGCCGGATAACCCCTGCTCGCGCCAGAAGGGTCGATCGAAGACCGCCAGATACTTGGCATGTGACGCCATCCATGTCGCGCAGTGCTTCCACGGCCCGGCCAATGCGTCGGGCAACGCTGGCTCGAACACAATGGTGCCGGCTGCAAGACGCGGCGGCACCGCCAACAGAACGTGGGCCACGCGATGCATGAGTTCACGCCCCTGCGGGCCGTCAGCCTCCACTTCGACACAGTCATCCAGATAGCGCACCCGCTTCACATGGCAATGGGTCATCAGCCGGTTTGCTGTCAGGCGCTGATGCAGAGCATCGACGAGCGCGCCCATGCCGCCCACCAGCCGCTTCGCTGCAGGCGTGGAGCGATAGCCATCGACGCGTACGGGGGTGTGCGTCGGGGAACGCTCCAGCAGCATGTCTCCCTCTTCTCGCTGCGCAAAGGTTTGCAGGTCCAGCTCGTCCATCAGCGCCTGAAGGTCCGGTTGCAAAGCGGGCCAGAACCAGGTTGCGCCAAGGTCATACCGTTCTCTGGGCCGCTGTTCCTCGGTACGGGCCGTCGGCGAGACAGAAACGATCCGCCCCCCCAAGGCGTCGCGCGCTTCCAGCAACACGTAATCCCGGATGCCACGTTGCTCCAGCAAGTAGGCCGCGTACAGGCCACTCAGGCCGCCGCCGATGATGGCAATGCGCGCGGTCAGCATGACGCGCCTTCCAGACTGACAGGGTTCGCGAGATGCCCGGTCTTGAGGTACAGGCAGGCCCCGAATCTGCCTGCGACGAGTTCCGGATACGCCCCCGGCGGCAGCCGCACCCAACTGCCCCGCTCGTATTCCTGTGCACGCTCCTGCAAGCTCCCCTCCACGACCAGCATCTCGGCACCCTCTACCGGAGCGCCGAACACGGTGGCGCCCGCCGGTATGCGCTCGAGGGAGACATGTTCGATGTCGTCCGAGAACAGCGGGCAGCATTCACGACCATTCCTGACCGTCCAGCGCGACACATCACGCGTGTCGACACGAACCGGACGGGATTCGTCCTGCTGCATCTGCCTGAGTTTCACAAAGATGACCGCCCCCTCGGCGCTGGAGGGCTGGTGGCAGGAGCCCGGCGGGCTGCGCAAATACCAGCCGGCCGGATAGTGAATGTCTCCTTCGGAGAAGGTGCCCGACAGCACGAGAATTTCCTCGCCCCCCGGATGTGGGTGGTGGGGAAACCAGGATTCGGGCGCGTAACGCACGATGCTGGTGGCGCGTCCTTTTTCTCCCCCCATTCGATCCAGCATCACGCGCTCGACGCCGGGCTGGGGCGAGGCGATCCACTGGTACTGAGGGGGCGTGACGGCTGCGCGCAGCGCAAGATCCGCATTAACTAGCATGGAGACTTCTTCAAAGACAAACGGGGTACAGGACCGCGGCGTTCCGCGGCGGCCCGATGACCCCATACCCTTTACCTGGGCAGATGTGCGTGGGTATCGAGCACGCGCGCCGAATAGACGAGAGCGGCGCCGGCGTTGAGGGCAATGGCAACCCCGAGCGCCTCGGCAATTTCTTCGCGCGTGGCACCATACTCCGCTGCCTTCTGCGTGTGCACGGAAATGCAGCCGTCGCAGCGCGTGGTAACGGCGACGGCCAGGGCAATCAGCTCGTGCATCTTGGGTTGCAGATGTCCGGGCCTGGCAACGAATTCGTTCAGCTTCGCGAGCCCGGCCATTACCTCCGGGTTCAACGAGGCGAACTCGCCGACGCGCGTCTTCAATTCATTCCGGTAGGCATTCCAGTCCTGCATCATGTCTTGAGCTCCTGCTGTCAATGAGTGGGCGGGCGGTTGCGGCGAGATCACGCGACCTCGTAGATCCGCACGTCGGGCGCGGCACCGAGCAATGGCTCGAGACCGGCCACCACATCTGCCGTGAACAGCTCGCTTTGCAGATAGGCTGCGGCGTTCTCCCTGCTGTCGAAGCCATGCAGCACTTGCACGTCTTCCTCGCGCACCAGCAGTTCCTTCGACTTCGCGCCGGCCACGGTGCTGAGGAACGGCGCCTTGTACCTTTGGTAGACGCCAGCCGCGGCCGCGCGGTTGGCGCTGGCGATCTTGAGGGTAATTTGCAGATAGACCATACGTTGCTCTCCGAGTCAGGTGGTTAGGAAAACAAGGGAGGCAAACGGCAAGCGCTCGCCCCACGCATCAGTTGCGGCCAGCCATCACGCCGCCATCCACGTCCCAGATGGCGCCCGTCACCCAGCGCGCCTTGTCGGAGAGCAGGAAAACGACCGCTTCGGCAACGTCCCGCGGGGTGCCGACGCGGCCGATGGGATGGAAGTTGTTGAAGCCTTGCAGGGCGCCATGTACTTCAGCCTTGGGAATAAAGCCCTCGTAGATCGGCGTCTCGACCACGGCAGGCGACACCGCGTTGACGCGGATGTTTTTGGAGGCCAGCTCCATCGCCACATGCTGCGTCAGCGAATGCAGGCCGGCTTTGGCCATCGAATACGCCGAAGATGGCGTGGCTGCAATCGCCTGCCTGGCCCACATCGAGCCGATGTTGACGATGGCGCCGGTTTTGCCTTGCGCGACCAGGTTGCCTGCGACGCGTTGGGTAATGAAGAAGAACGCCTTGTTGATCTTCATGTAATGGTCGTAGTCAGCCTCCGAATGTTCCAGGAATGGCTTTGGAAAGAACACGCCGGCGGCGTTCACCAGCAGGTCGATGTCGGCATGCTGCCCGTCGACGGCTTCAAGCAGTGCGCGGACGCCCTCATCGCTGGCGAGGTTTACCGTCAGTGCCCAGACCCGCCCCAGCGCGGCTAACTCGCTGCGCGCCGCCTCGGTCTTTTCGGGGCGATTGCCCACGATCACCACGCTGCCGCCTTCGGCGAGCACCATGCGAGCGGTCTCCAGCCCCATTCCGCTGGTGCCGCCGACGACCAGCAGCTTCTTGCCCTTGAACTGATTGCTCATATGAAATCCCTCTGCCTGTCCGATAACGAAATCGGGTTTAAAAAAGGAGCACGGCGAGGCAGGTCATGCAACTTGATGTCCTGACCTGAGCGACCGACATGCGTCGAGTCAGCGTGCCGCCATCATCGATGGCCCAATGCCATCTGGAAGGGAAACTATCCGCCCATGGATGCGTCATCGGCTCTCGGGATGCGTGACCATCCGATCATCATCTGTGCTCCATAACCGCCAATTCTTCGCTAAACCCAACCCCCCGGCAAACGAGATAAAATTTCCGCGATTGAAAGAAAAAATTTACCGAGATGAAGCTTCCGGTCCATCTGAACGCGCTGCGCGCCTTTGAAGCCAGCGCACGACACGAGAGCTTCTCCGCAGCAGCGGAGGAGCTCAACGTCACGCCTGCCGCCGTTGGTCAGTTGGTTCGGGGCCTGGAGGATTGGCTTGGCTCCCCGCTGTTCGTCCGGGGCAACAGTGGTCGGGCACGGCTTTCTGCCACGGATGCCGCACTGCGCGCATTGCCGGACATCCGAGCCGGATTTGACAGGCTATCCCTGGGCCTGGAACGGCTGCAGGAGGGTTCCGTCCGTGGAGTACTGACCGTCACGGTCAGCCCCGCTTTCGCTGCCAAATGGCTGCTGCCACGCTTTGAGCGCTTCCAGGCCATCTGCCCTGATACTGATATTCGGCTGGAAACCAACCTCAAGCCTGTGGACTTCGTGGCGCAGCGGGTGGACATCGGCGTGCGGTACGGTACCGGCACGTGGCCCGGACTGACTGCGGAAAAGCTCATGG
Source organism: Cupriavidus sp. WGlv3 (assembly GCF_023952475.1). Taxonomy (GTDB): domain Bacteria; phylum Pseudomonadota; class Gammaproteobacteria; order Burkholderiales; family Burkholderiaceae; genus Cupriavidus; species Cupriavidus phytorum. The sequence continues at coordinate 173,808 of NZ_JALHRX010000011.1, read as the reverse complement.
AGGAGGAGGTGTACCCGGTTTGCTCGCCCGAGCTGCTGCGGCAGCATCGAAAGCTGCGCCGCCCCGGTGATCTGGATGGCGTCACCCTTATTCACGATCTCTCCATGGATGGCCATGCGGGCTTCCCCACATGGAGCCAGTGGTTTCAGAAAATGGGCGTCTCCGGTGTAGCGACTTCGCGCGGCATGAAGATCAACAACTCCGCAGCCGTGTTGCAGGCAGCAAGCGAAGGACGCGGCGTGGCGCTGGCGCGCAGCGTCATGGCTCGCGACGATTTGGCGGCCGGGCGCGTGGTTCGGCTTTTCCCAAAGTTGAAATTCCCTTCCGAGTTGGCCTACTACGTCGTTTATCGGCCGGAGAGCGCCGGCTTGCCGCGGTTGCAGGCATTCCGGAACTGGCTGCTGAGTGAAGCGGCCTTACCCAGCGAATAGCCCTATCCCGTTGCAGCGGCGCCGGCTCGAAACTTTATTCGATCGAATAAGCGAGGTAGTCCTTCACGACTTCATCGTTCAATGCCTGACCGAGGCCTGGCGCATCAGGCACCGTGAAACGCCCCCTTTCCGGCTGATAGTCATGCACGCACAGTTCGCGCACGCATGACTTCAAGGCATAGGTATGATGTTCATGAATCACGAAGTTCGGCACAACGGCTTCGACATGCAGGGCCGCAGCCGTCGACACCGGCCCGCCGCAGATGTGGATCTGGACCGTGGCGTCATAGACATTGGCCATGTCGCAGATCTTCTTGCCTTCCGTGATGCCCCCTGCCAGGCACAGGTCGGGCTGGACGACCGCCAGCGCCTGCTTCTCGAGCAGTTCGCGATAACCCCAACGGGTATAGGAGCGCTCGCCCGTCGCCAGCGGAATCGACGTCTTGCTGGCGATCTTCTCGAAGTTCTTCGCGTTCAGCGGGTTCACCGGCTCTTCGTAGTAGAAGATGTTGTACGGCTCGATCGCGTTGGCAAACTGGATCGCGGAGTTTGTTCCCAGTAGCGAATGAATCTCGCAGATGATATCCACACCGGGACCGACCGCTTCGCGAATCGCCGCGATGCGTTCGACGCCCATCTCAAGCTCGGCATGGCTCAACAGGCCATAGTGCTTCTGGTTGATCCTGGTGACGCCCGTCTTCACGCCATCCCGTCCGATCTGGAGCGGATCCACCTTGACCGCATCGTAGCCCTCCTCGATGGCAGCGCGGGCGCTGGCCGCGTACTGGTCGGGCGTGACGTTTTGCGAGTACACATCGCCCCAGCCGAACTGGAGCTGGCTGGCGTACGTGCGCAGATCATCATTGGTCTTGCCGCCTAACAGCTGATAGATCGGCTGCCCCATTACCTGCCCGCGGATGTCCCACAGCGCGATATCGATGGCACTCATGCCGCCGTAGATCACGGGCCCGCCGCCGGCGCCCCAGTAGGTGGTGCGGAACAGCAGCTCCCAGATGGCTTCGACCTTCATGGGATCCCTGCCGATAATGAACGAGGCGAAATCCCGCAGGATGCCAACGGCCGCCTTGGCGCCGGCGCCATAGGCAAGACCCACCTCACCGATGCCACTGATACCGGCATCCGTGTGCACCCGGAGCAGGACCGGGTTGAACTTCGCCATCGATGCATCCTTCCGATTGACTTCGCAATCGAAAATCTCCACTTTCGTAATCTTCATGTCTACTCCACGAGTGATCGCTTATCCAACAACGCTCTGTGCGTGCGCCGAAGCGCTGGCCTGCGCGTTACGGACCGGGAAAGCGAGTCGCTGATGTCGTGGCAAGGGCAGGGATCCGTACTCGCCACCGATCACGACTCGTCGCGAGCGAGTGTAGAAATCGGGCGAGCGCATGGTCAATTGACCGGCACGCGACCTGACATGTCAGGCCTGACGTTTCCCCTGATTGACGAGCGCAGGGGCTGAAGGCGCAGCGCGCTGCGAAGGCTACGAATCGATCTGGCTCAGCAGATTGCGTTCGCGCTCCGAGAAGCTCTTGCGGATATGTTCCTGCAGCCGGTCGCAGGCGCCTTGCACGTCGCCAGCTTCCAGCGACGCGACGATGGCCGTGTGCGCGGCGAGCGAGGATTGAAAGTGGGAGTCGGGGAACGTCAGCAGACTCCTCATGGCCCAGATCTTGATGTCCAGGGTCTCGTAGGCGTCCGTCAGGTATGGGTTGGCGGCATAGACGAAGGACAGCTTGTGGAATTCCCGGTCCAGCTCGCGGTAGGCGCGCCGGTAGTTGTCCTTGAAATCCAGCGCCTGCGCGCGGGCAACGTTCAGGCGCATGGCCTGTGCAAATCCGCGCGCATCCGCGGCCATTGCCAGCCTGATGGCTGCGCATTCGAGCAACGCCCTGACCAGGTTCAGCTGATCGAATTCCGCTTCGTCCAGCGAGAAGATAAAGGTGCCGATGCGCGGCCTGACCTGAATGATGCCGATCGCGGCGAGCGATGCAATGGCACGGCGAACCGGCGCCTTGCCGATGCCCAGGCGCTGGGCCAGCTGTTCCTCGCTGACCTTCTGGCCCATCTCGAACTCGCCCTGGACGATCAGCGACTTGATCCGCTCCTGTATCTCAAGTTCGTGGCTGGCCTCTTCCAGATGCATTGGCACGGCTGTCTCCCCGAGTCTCAAACCGGCAATGACCGGCGCGCGCCAGATGATATCGCCGCAGGCGCGAGCACGACAGGGCGGTCGCCCTCGTCACCGCGTCCGCGCATGAACGCCTGCGGACCGCAACCCATGTCGAGGCGGAAGGCGTAGACGAACGCGGAGGTGGAACCGTAGCCCAGCTCCATCGCCGTGCGCGTCACGCTCATCCCGCCGCACAACAGTTCAATCGCCCGGAACAGGCGCATGCGGCGGCGCCACGAACGTAGCGATATGCCGGTCTCGCCGACAAAGCGCCTGGAAAGCGTCCTCGCCGACATTCCAAGCACCTGGCCCCAATCTTCCGGTCCGCGGGCGTCCGCAGGATCGGCGTACAGCGCCTCGCACAGCGCCGTCAACGGCGCGCTGCGCGGCCACGGCAGCGCGGCGGGAATCGCCTCGGCCCTGCGCAGCTGGTCAATGATCAGATGCGTGACGCGTCCGGTGTAGCCGTCGACGTCTTCTGTGCCATCGATCGCGGCCGCCTCGACGATCAGCGCCTTCAGCAGGGCCGAGACCCGGAAGACAGTCGCCTGGGCAAACGGCAACTCGCCGCCCACGCCATCACTGATCCAGAGACTTCGAAACTCCGCTCCCAGCAGCGAGCCGACGCGGTGCCGGAGCCCCGTGGGCAGCCAAGCTGCCTGTTCGGGAGAAATGACAAAGGAGCCGCCGGGCATGGTGACGGTCAAGGCACCTGATATCGCATAGACCACCTGGTGCCATGCATGGGCGTGATCCGGAAAAGCATGGCGTGGCGGAATCGACTGCGCTCGCACGGTCATTGGCCGCGGCGGCGCTACGCCGTGTGGTGCCTCAATGGTGTCCCATCTCATGGTCCTGCCCTCCCTTGGCAGTTATTCTATATAGATTGACCGTTAGTCGAAAGACGGCCAGCACGGCTTCGGCTTTAATAGTTGGCATGGCGATCCTCCGGCATGCACCGCGCACCCGGAGGCTGCCGCTTGCCCCAGGCCTTGATCTCACAGGAGTGAATAGTTTTATGGCGCGCTTCGAAGACCGGTACGGTCTGCAACTCTCCACGACCTCTGACGTCGCCGCGGACCGGTACCGGACCGGCATCGACCTGCTGCTGTCCCTGTGGCCGGACGCGGCAGCGACGCTCGACGCCGCCATTGCGGCCGATCCGGATTTCGCGCTCGCCTACGCTGCGCGCGCACGCTTGCACGCCATCCGCGCCGAGGCGGCCGACGCCAAGGGGAAGATTGCCGTCGCCGAGGAGCTGGCGGCGCGCCATGGCACCGAGCGCGAGCGCAGCCATGTCGAAGTCCTGAGGCGGGCCATCCACGGCCAGTCGGCCACGGCGCTGGCCGGCGCCCTCGAGCACGCCGACCGCTGGCCGCGGGACATCCTGATCCTCTCTCTGCCGCTGGGCGCCTTCGGCTTGCTTGCATTCTCCGGCATGGCCGACCACGACCAGGCACGCGTGGACCTGTGCGAGCATCATGCTGCGCATTTCGACGCGGATGACTGGTGGTTCCTGACCTATCGCGGCTGGGCGCATGGAGAGAATGGGGATGTCGTCCGCGGTCGCGCCTTCGCCGAGCGCGCGCTGCAATTGCGACGGAACAATGTCAACGCGGTTCATGCGCTCACACACGTGTTGTATGAAGCCGGCGCTGGCACCGAGGCGGAAGCGCTGATCGAGGACTGGCTGCCCGGCTACGACCGCAGCGGCGTCCTTCACAGCCACATCGCCTGGCACGCCGCGCTGGTTGCGCTGGAGCGGGGCGACACAGAGCAGGCGCTCGGGATTTATGACCAGTACGTCGCGCCCTCTAACACCCTTGGCGTGCCGATCAATGTTGTGAGCGATACGGCCTCGTTCTTGTGGCGCTTCCAGGCTTACGGGCATCCGGTGCCAGCGGGACTCTGGCAGGATGCATCGGCCTATGCTTCGCGGTACTTCCAGCAGCCCGGCTTCCCGTTCGCGGACGTTCACATGGCGCTGGTGGCGGCAGCCAGTGGCGACAGGGCTGCGCTCGAGGCGCGCGTCGAGGCGCTGAACGCACTCATCGAGGCGGCAAAGCTTCCCGCCGGTCCCGTGGTGCCGACCATCTGCCGCGCTGCGCTGGCATTCGCCGAACAAGACTACCTGGGTTGCGCCAGCCTCCTGGAACCCATGGCGCACGAAGTTGTGCGTATCGGTGGCAGCGCGGCGCAGCGGGAGGTCGTGGAAGACACCCTGCTGGTTGCATGGATGCGCAGCGATAACGCGGCCAAGGCGCGGGCGCTGCTCAGCAAGCGGCTGCATCGCCGCCCCTCGCCCCGCGACGCAAGCTGGCTGGAAGGTCTCGCCGCGGCCTGACGCCGCACCACGGACGACTCCACTGAGCGACAGCGCAAAGGGGGGCCGTCGATTCTCGCCGTTCCTCCGGCCTGCTTCGCTCCCGCGCATGCCAGGATCGCCGCGTCCAGCCAGGGCCAAGGCGGCGCCTGCCTGTTCCCGGAACAACGTCCCTCCCCGGCCGCTCGGCAGGCATCGGCCTGCCCGGCCAATCACTCCAAATGACCTCCATCGCAACTACGGAAGCCACGGGGCTTCGACGGCTATTGGTTCACGGCATTGGGCCCGTCGCGGCGATCGCCATCGCGCAGCTTTTCGGCACCGCCTTGTGGTTCAGCGCGAACAGTGCCGCAGCCGACCTGATGCGCGTCTGGCATGCATCGGAGTCCGACATCGGCTGGCTTACCAGCGCCGTACAGCTTGGATTCATCCTCGGCACGCTCGGCATATCCCTGAGCGGAGGCGCGGACCGCTTCCGCGCGAGTTCGATCTTCGTCGGAAGCGCGATTGCGGGGGCGCTCTTCAATCTCGCCTTTGCCTGGTTGTCGATGGGTTTCGCCAGCGGTGCGGCGCTTCGCTTCTGCGTGGGGGTCTGCCTGGCGGGCATCTATCCAATGGGGATGAAACTCATTGTTGGCTGGGCACCGCACCGAACCGGTCAAGCACTGGCTCAACTGGTCGCGATGCTGACCCTCGGCACCGCGCTACCGCATGCCATGCGCGTGGTGGGCGCTGGTCTGCCATGGCAGCTTGTCATTACCGCTTCCTCGGTACTTGCCCTGCTCGGCGCCTGCGTGATCGCGGCGCTTGGGGATGGTCCCCACTCGGTCATAAAGCCTCGGCAAGCGCAGCACGCACAGAAGGCCGACGCTGCGCCGCGCTCGGTGCTCCAGGTCTTCCGTATTGATGCATTCCGAGCCGCAACACTGGGATACTTCGGACATATGTGGGAGCTCTACGCCTTCTGGACCGTGGTACCCGTTCTTGTCGCGCGCACATCATTGCCGACGCTGTTCCCGGACATCGGTGTCTCGGGACTGGCCTTTATTGTGATCGGGATCGGCGGGCTTGGCTCTCTGATCGGTGGCGTCTTCTCGCAGCGCGTCGGTAGCGCCAGGGTGGCATTGACCGCGCTGAGCATTTCCGGGCTGTGCGCCATAGCATTCGCCCTAGGCTGGCAGGTCCTGTCGCCTATCCCCCTGTTCGGTTTGCTACTGCTGTGGGGAGCCTCCGTCGTGGCCGACTCCCCACAGTTTTCCGCGCTTGCATCGAAAGCGTGCCCGCCGGAACTAGTGGGCAGCGCCCTCGCGATCCAGAACTCCATCGGCTTCGCCATCACCGTCGTGTCCATCGCAGCAACAACGGCCCTGATCGAACGCGTCGGCCTGGACGCCACATGGCTCCTTGTTCCGGGCCCGATCCTGGGACTGGCCGGCTTCGCGCTGACGTCCTTACGGGCGCGCGCTGCGCGCTGACGCAGTGCGACCAGCTGACGAAACAGACCGCTGACGACGTCACCGGATTGTCAATAGGAGGAAACGCCGGACCTGAAATGTCAGCTTCGGTAGGGGTCAATTGACGCTGCCGGCATGCGAAACCTAGACTCGGCCGCACCAAGGATGCAAGCGCGCTGACTGGCCGTATGACCTGCCTGCGGACACGACAGCGCGCCTCACTGGTGCATGAATCCATACGATCTCAAGACAGGGGAGACAGTCATGAAGTACAGCGCAAGGCTCGCCGGCATCATTGCCCTTTCATCGTTTGCCGTCACCACCGCGGCCTGGGCAGACGACTATCCGAATCGCCCGATTACGCTTGTCATTCCCTGGGCGGCGGGCGGATCCACCGACGTGGTCTTTCGCACACTGGCGAACGCTGCGGCCAGGCGGCTTGGCCAACCTTTCGTGGTCGAGAACAAGCCCGGAGTAGGCGGGACACTGGGCGCCGTGACCATGTCGAAGACGGCGAAGCCAGACGGATATACCGTCGCCCAGGTATCGGTACCGTTGTTCCGCCTGCCGCTTATCCAGAAAAGCAACTGGGACCCCGAGAAGGACTTCACGTACATCGTTGGCCTGATGGGTTACACCTTTGCCATCACGGCGGCGGCGCAGTCCCCCTACAAGAGCTGGGCCGACGTCGTCAGCGCGGCGAAGAAGCATCCCGGCACCATTACGTACGGCACCTCTGGCCAGAGCTCCACCCCGCACCTTGGCATGGAACAGATCAGCGCCATGGCCGGCATCAACCTCGCGCACGTGCCGTTCAAGTCGGGCTCTGAAACGAGCGTCGCCCTGCTGGGCGGACACACGCAGCTACAGGTGGAAGGCGGCACGTGGATCCCATTGGTGAAAAGCGGCAAGGCAAGACTGCTTGCCGTCTGGACCGAGAAGCGCAGCAAGCTGTTTCCTGACGCACCAACCCTGAAGGAACTCGGCTACCCTCTCGTCATCACCTCGCCGATTGGTCTGGCGGGGCCCCGCGGCATGGATCCGAAGATCGTCAAGAAGCTTCAGGATGCATTTCATGCGGCAATGGGTGATCCCGAAGTGCAAAAGATCATGGACGACTATCTGATGCAACCGGACTACAAGAACGCCGAAGACTTCCGCAAGTTCATGCTGCAGGAGCAGACCAAGGAAAAGGCGCTGGTCAAGCGCCTTGGACTCAGTATGCAATAACGCAGAGGCAAACTCCTCCATAGCGTCACAGGCATGAGCCGCGACAGTCATTGTCGCGGCTCGTTGGACGCAAGCAGAAGTTGCAAGTCAACCGAGATAAAACTGAGCCGTGCAAAAAATAAACCTATGGCGCGCTGACGCTCACCGCGCTGTGCGCCCCACCGGTTATCCGTCTTGGCCCTGGCCATAACCTTGCCGCAGCAGGTTCAGCAACGCACTGACGTAGCTTCTTGGACCCAGCACGTCCTTGCGTGCGCAGAGATTCAGTGTTCTCTTCGCCCAGGAATCCCTGAGTGCCACCACGCGAAGCCCCTCGCAATTGACGGTCGCCAAGGCGGAACGCGGAACGATGGCCACCCCGGCGCCGGAGCGAACCATGGACGCCACCGCCGCGAAGCCGGCCACCTGGATGCGCACATCGACGCGTTTTCCGAGTTCCGACGCCTTGGCGAGCAAGAAGGAGTGAATGGCCGAGCCGTTCTGCTGGCTGACAAACGGGAAGCGCAGACACTCCAGGAATGACACGGGTTCGCGCTCTTCCCATGGTTCGGACGCTGCCAGCAACAGCACGATTTCATCCTCCCGATAGGGAAAGTACACAAGGTCGGGATGGGGCTCGGCCTGCGTGAGGATACCGATATCGGCACGCCCTTCGACCACCGCGACGAGGATGTCCCGGCTAACGTGCTCTTCAAGCGTTATGCGCGCCTTGGGATGGGCTTTCAGGAAGCCTTGCAGGTCGCCGGGCAAAAAGCTGGCGATCGCGCTGCTGTTGGCGTAGATGGCGACCTGTGCATGGACATCTTCGGAGAACGGCACAAGGCTAACGTGCATCTCCTCCAGTTCGCCGAGGCACCGCCTGCAGTGGTCCACCATGATTTGGCCGGCTCTCGTCGGCGAAACCCCGCGCGCCTCCCGCTTGAACAGCTTTGTGCCAATTACCTGCTCCAGGTGCTTGACGCGCAGGCTTGCCGTCGAAGGCGCCAGGAAGCAGGCCGCGCCCCCCTTCGTCATGTTTCCCGCATCCGCGATCGCCACCACAAGCTTCAAATCCATGATGCTGCAATGCATCAGTCTTTGCATTTCTCAAACTCTCGTCTTGCCACAACTCGTTTGTCCAAAGGCGTCTGCGCAGACAGACTTTGCCCTGCCGGCATTGTGCTCGACCTTTTGGAAATCGCAAATGTGCAAATCAACGCAGTCTCCCTCGGCCGCCTTGGCGGTCCTCACTAACGCCATAGACGGGATTCTCGACAACGCCCGGGATACCGATGTCAGCGCCGTCCGCGCGGCCATCCAGCAGGCCTTCCGCTCAGGGGTCTGGCTCCCGGAGGCGCAACGCACACCAGGCGAAGAAAGCTATGCGCGCCATGTCCTGCATAGCGATCCGGACCGCCGCTACACCGTTCTTGCCCTGGTTTGGAAGGAAGGCCAGGCCAGCCCGGTACATGCCCATCACTCCTGGTGCGCCTACTCTGTGGTTTCGGGAGAACTCTTCGAAGAGCGGTTCTCATACGACGCCGCGTGCCACGGCGCGGTCGCCGCTAACAGTGGCTTAAAAGGACCGGGCGACGGCGGCTGTGGCCGTGCAGGCCTGGACCAGATTCATCGCATTCGCAATCGCCGCAGCGAAACGGCCATCTCGGTACACGTATACGGCGTTCCCGCAACGGAACTGCGTCACGGCGTCAACAACGTCCTGCCGCTTCTGGAACCGACCACAATTTGAAGGGAGTTGCCATCGTGAAGAACATCGATCACTGGAAACGCATGGACGCTGTATTGCGCGGCGATGCCATGGAGCAGATTCCCATCTCGCTTTGGCGGCATTTCCCCGTCGAAGATATGGACCCCGGCAGGCTGGCCCGGCATACGATAGCGTGGCAGGAAAAGTGGCGGTTCGACTTCGTGAAGTTCATGCCTCCCGGCACTTTCAGTGTGGAAGACTGGGGCGCAGCTACCGCGTATACGGGCGCGACGAACGGCGCCCGGGTCGTGACCAATGCCGCCGCCAAACGCACGGAAGACTGGAAGAAAATCCGGCACCTCAACGCGCGAGCCGGGTCGTGGGGACAGCAAAACGTTGCGCTGGCGCAAGCCGCGGGCGGGCTCAATGGTTCGGTACCGATTCTGCAAACGGTTTTCAGCCCGCTGACGACAGCCCGCAAGCTCGCCACGGAAGGCATGTTTGCCGACATCCGCTGCAACCCGGATGCCCTCGAAGCCGCGCTGCGCGTGATCACCGACGTCACCATCGACTTCTGTCTCGACGCGATTCGTGCGGGCGCGCATGGGATATTCCTGGCCACCCAACTTGCATCGCACCGGCTTCTTACCGTTACCGAATATGAGCGCTTCGGTGCGAAGTACGACATTGAAATACTCGAAGCCTTGCGCGGCCGCTGTCAGTTCAACATGCTTCACGCCCACGGCGATGACATCATGTTTGATCTGCTTTCCAGCTACCCCGTACAGTTGTTCAACTGGCATGATCGACTGACCGATCCGGATCTGCGGCGCGCTCGACAGAAATTCTCGCAAGTGCTGGTGGGCGGGCTGAACGAGCACAACACGCTCGTCCGCGGCACCCCCCAGGATATTGCCGGCGAGGTCATAGACGCCATCGAGCAGACCGACGGCCGGCGCCTGATCATCGGACCCGGATGCGTGCTGCCGGTCGCGACCGCCGATAGCGCCATCCAAGCCGTTGTGGAAGCAGCGCGCGACCACAACACGGTAGCGTTGTAGCGATAATGCAGCGCAAAGGTCAGCACACGTACAACAACAGGAGACACCATGTTCAAGCATGTTTTCAAGGTAAGCATTGCAGCCGCGCTGCTGGCAGCAGCGCAAGCGGGCTATGCCAATGCATGGCCGGAGCCGTCCAAGCCAATCAGCCTGATCGTTCCCGCGCCGGCTGGCGGCGGCACCGGCGACACCATCGCCCGGCTGCTGGCGCAAAATCTCAAGCGGGAACTGAATGCGACCGTTGTCGTCGATAATCGCGGTGGGGCCAACGGGAACATTGGCGCCGGACTGGCGGCCGCCGCAAAGCCGAACGGCTACACATTTCTGCTGTCCTGGGCTGGCACGCTGGCCGTCAACCCCAGCCTGTACCGCAAACTGCCCTTCGATCCCCAATCAAGCTTCACGCCGGTTTCCATGGTTGCCGAGGTGCCAAACGTTCTGGTGGTCAACAACACCTTGCCGGTGAACGCGTTGGCAGACTTTATCTCATACGCCAGATCGCACCATGGAGAACTCAACTATGGCAGCTCAGGCAATGGAAGCTCGATGCACCTGGCGGGAGAATTGTTCAACCGGGAGACCGGCATCAGCATGACCCATGTTCCTTATAGCGCGCCGGGGACAGCCACAACCAACCTCCTCGCCAACGACATCCAGGTGATGTTCCAACTGGTACCGGGCATCATTGGCCAGGTCAAGGCGCACAAGGTCAAGGCGCTGGCCATCCTGTCGGCAAAGCGGTCTCCTGCCTTGCCCGACGTTCCCACGACGACGGAGCTGGGACACCCCTTGCTCGTCTCGTCAACGTGGTTTGCCGTGTTGGCGCCCAAGGGGACACCCGATCCGATCGTTCAGCGCATGAACGCGGCGATCAACAGAACGCTGACGAGTCCTGACGTAGCCAAAGCCCTGGCCGAGATGGGAGCGATCCCGCTAGGGGGCGATCCAGCCAGGCTCGCCAGCACGCTGTCAGCTGACCTGAGCAAATGGCGGGCGGTGGTGAAGCAGGCGAATATTCAACTGCAATAAGGCGGCAGCGGCACAGTCTGTTTGACCTGGAAAGACAAGGGCGTTCAGAGCTGTGGCTCTGAACGCTTTTCGAGCGTCGCTTCATGCGACGGCGATTGCCGCGACGGGAATACCCGGTTCTCTTTTTTCAGATCCAAATACGTTCCGGCCTCGCATCGGCGAGCTGCCTTATAGCAAGATGCCAAGACCGGTGAACACCAATAGCACGCAAACGAGGTGCTTGAGCGTTGCCCTGGATACTGGTGGCTGACGGTTCGCGGCAAAAGCAGTGACCGCCACAGCGACTGGCAGCGCCTCTGCGGCAAGCTGGATAGCAAGTGGGCTGATCTGGCCGGATACACCCATCACCACCAGTCTCAGTACTGCGCCAACGCCAAAACTGAACATCAACGACTCCTGGATGACCTGCACCGGCCACGGCTACCGGTAGACGGCATACACCAGTGGCGGCGCAGCCGTCGCAAACATGCCGCCGAGCACGCCAGACAGCGCCCCGACCAGCGCAAACGTCTTGGCGCCTGAGGGCTCCGGATACGGTTCCGCCACCTTCCATAGAACCAGGGCACACGCGATCACGCAGATTCCCAGCAAGGTACGCAAGGTGTGGAACGAGTTATTGGCCAGGTAGGTAAGGAAAGCCATTCCGATAAGCGAACCCGCCAGACTCGCGGTGATGGCAGGTTTGATCGCCGGCTCAATGCGTAACGGACGGCGTTTGTAGAGGAAAAGGCCGGCGTTCACGATGATGATGACCGTCACCGCATTCACCGCATCCGGCAGCGGAACAATGTCGGTAAGTCCGACCAGCCCCAGCAGCACAAGGGCCAGCGCAAATCCGGTCACATTCGAGGTATAGACCGCTAGCGCGACAAACAGCAGGAACAGCAAGTGAACCTTCTCATCACCAGCCAGCATCATGACTCCAAACGATTCGAGCACGCCGGCGACAAGGATCTCGTCAACGCGCTTTTCCGATTCGACCGTCACGCCTGCGATGTGAGGCGTTAGAACGAGATTGCGAACCCTCGGTATACAGTGGCTACCTGCCCTCTCCGACCAGGTAGCTCTCTTCCGCGTGCCAGTTAGGCGTTGGTGTAACCGGAGATAAAGGTCTTCTGCTCCCCGGTGTGCTCGTCATAGACATGACGTGAGATCTTTCCGATGTCGCCCCCATACACATGGATGCTGATCGACACGCTGTCGTCATGCGCATTCGCCACGCGGTGAATATCTCCGATCGACGGCGACACCCGATCGACGTGACCGGGCTTGAGAATGTCTTTGCCGAGGGAACGCATCGGCTTGCCAGGCGCCGCGACTTCGAATCGTTCGGACGTCTCGGCACCGCGTAGCATGCCGATGAGGGCCCAGACCGTGTGGTCATGCACCGGGGTCTTCTGGCCCGGGCCCCAGACAAAGCTGACCACCGAGAACCGATCGCCCGGGTCGGCATAGAGAAGGTATTGGCCGTAGTACTGCGGATGCGGCTGCGCGTACGCCTCCGGCAACCAGTTATCCACGGCAATCAGCTCGCCAAGCAGCTTCTCGCCCGCATCGAGGATGCGGCGCTCGTTGCCTTCAGCGGTATCGACGATCCGGGTCATTCCGGCGATAAAGTCGGTAAAAACCTTGGGCAGATTCATTGCATGTCTCCTTTCTGGGGTCAAAGCCTTACGTCGTCGCGCGGCCCAGGTCACTGCCAGGCCGCCCTGGTTGGTACGTTTCCATCCTGACAAGGCAGGTGTGAGCCGCACAGCCTTGCGAGAAGCCGGAGCTGCCCTTGTCCAGGGTCAGCACGTTCGGATTGCCGGCGACATCCAGGGCGTTCGGCCCCTCGTCTTCCGGCGCATACCACGCGCCCGTCGGCAGCATCAGCACGCCTGGCCGAACCGCATCGGTAACGGATGCCGATGCCAGGCACTGTCCCCGGTCATTCCATAGCCGCACCGCGTCGCCATCGGATATCGACAGCCGTGCCGCATCGCCCGGATGGATCCACACCCGCTCACGGCCGTTATGCTTGGTCGCCATGCTGACCGGCGCCTCGTCCAGCTGGCTATGCAGCTTGCCGGCCGGCTGGCGGGACACCAGGTGAAATTCTTCCGGGCCGGCGCAGCCCAGCCACTCGGCGGGCGGGATCCAGGACGGGCACGGCGGACAGTCGTCAAGGCCAAGCTTGGCTAGCTTGTCGCTACCCAACACGATGCGCCCGCTTTCCGTGTTGAGGCGATGCCCGTCGGGATCACGCCGGAAAGCGTCGAGATAGGTGAACATGGGACTGGTCGGCACGGGCGCCGAGCCACGTTCCCAGAATGTCTCGAACTCCGGCAGCTCGACGCCCAGCCTTTCCCGGCTGTGCCGCGCCGAGCGTTCGTACATCATGCGGATCCACTGCATCTCATCCCGCCCTTCGCTGAAGGCGCATTCCACACCGAGACACGCGGCGATACCAAGGACGATGTCGTAGTCGTTGCGCGCCATGCCCACGGGACGGATGGCCTGATGCATGGCGATCAGGTGGTCGGAACGGCGGTTGCCCGCAATATCGTTGCGCTCGATGGAGGTGGTCGCGGGCAGCACAATGTCGGCGCGGCGGGCCGTTGCTGTCCACATCGGCTCCTGCACGATAATGGTATCGGGACGAGACCACGCCTTGCGCAGCCGATTCAGATCCTGATGGTGGTGAAACGGATTTCCGCCCGCCCAGTACACCAGCCGTATGTCAGGGTAGGTGTGCGTCATGCCCTCGTACGTGAACTCTCGCCCCGGCTTCAGCAGCAGGTCGGCGATGCGTGCGCACGGGATAAAGTCTGCATTGGGTTTTGCGCCCTGCGGGAACGCCGGAGATTGCGCCTGGGAAAGCGGCGATCCGACACCGCCAAGGGAACCATAGCCAAAGCCGACGCCAGTGCCGGGCAGTCCGATCTGGCCGATCACCGACGCCAGCGCCAGGGCCGCCCAGTATGGCTGCTCGCCATGGTCTGCCCGCTGCAGGCTCCAGCTCACGGTGATCATCGAACGCGTATCGACCAGGCGGCGGGCGAGCGCGTTGAGACAACCAACGTCAAGGCTCGATATCCGCGAGGCCCACTCCGCGTCTTTCCGCACGCCGTCATGCTGTCCGGCCAGATAGGCCAGGAAGCGATCGGAGCCGCTGCAATAACGGTTCAGGAACGCCTGGTCGTGCCGGTTCGCCGAGACGATTTCTCCGGCCAGCCCCAACATGACCGCGGCATCGGTGTTCGGGCGCACGGGCAGCCATTCGGCCGGCACCCACTCCGGCAAATCGTCACGCATCGGCGAGACCAGGAAGAACCTGACGCCGTTATCGACCATGGCCCGCAAATGGGATTCGAGCTGGTGGCGTGCAACACCGCCGGCCTCGCTCTGGGCCGTGCGGGGCGACAGCCCGCCGAAGACAACAACGGTTTGCGCATGCCTGGCCACGGCATCGAGCGTGGTGGCGCCACCATTGCAGGCCTCGCTGTCGCCGAGGACGTGGCGCAACATGACCGGGCCGGCGGCAATGCTGTAGGTATCGACATGGCCGGTATAGCCGCCGACCAGGTTCAGCATCCGCTTGATCTGCGAGGGGGCATGATGGAACCGCCCGCAGCTGGTCCAGCCATAGGAGCCCGCGAAGATCGACGCATTGCCGTACTCGTGGCGCACGCGATCGATCTCGCTGGCGACGATCTGGTTGACCTGCTCCCAGGACACCGGCACGAACGCTTCGTTGGCCTTTCGCTCGCCCGGCCCGCGCTTGGCGAGCCAGCTCTTCCGGACCATGGGCTGAGCAATCCGGTTGGCGGACTCGGCCCAGTACTTCACCGAGTGGATGACTGGTGACGGCGACGGATCTCCTGCGAACGGCTCGACCCCGACGATCCGGTTGTTCTCCACCAGCAGGGTATAGGCGCCCCAATGGCTGCAATGGCTAAATTTCTGGACTGCCATGGATTTCCTCCTGCCGCTCACTTCGGCGCTTGTCGCAGCACTGTCGCGTCCCCGGACGTCCTGGCCAGCACACCCAGGACCCGCTGCGCCACCAGTTCACAAACTCGCAGCTCCGAATCGGCGGTCACGCCGGCTACGTGCGGTGTCAGCAGCAGGTTCGGCACCCCCGCCAGCACCGACCCGCCAGGCAGCGGTTCGTCGTCGAATACATCCAGTGCGGCCGCCCGGAGCTTTTTTTCCGTCAGGGCGCGCGCCAGAGCTGCCTCGTCGACGATGCCCCCTCGCGCGGCATTGATCAGCACCGCTTCAGGCCGCATCATGGCGAGCCGGTCCGCATTGATGAGGCTACGTGTCTCCGGCATCAGCGGAACGTGCAGACTGACAACGTCACTGACGGCCAGCAATTCGTTCAGGGGAAGCATTTCGCATGGGAAGTCGGGCGACGTCCCCGGCCGAAGCGCGGCGTCATGCGCCACCACGCGCATGTCCAGCCGGCTGGCCAGGCGGCCGGTCAACTGGCCGATCGAGCCGAATCCCACCAGGCCCAGCGTCCGACCACAGACCTCATGGCCTTCCGGCGTTGCCGGACGGGTCCAGCAGCCATCGGCCAGCGTGTCGCTGACGCTGTAGTGGGAAAACCTGAGCAGCAGCATGGCGCAGGTCACGACATACTCCGCCACGGAGCGGGCGTTGGCTCCGAGGGCCGGGATCACTTCGATACCGCGCTCCTGGCAGGCGGGAACGTCGATATTGTCAAGGCCGACCCCAAGGCGACCAACGGCCCGGCACTGGCCGAGGGCATCGAGCAGCTCGCCACGCACCTGCGTACGGTTTCGGACGATCAGGGCCTGGGCATCGCGCGCGGCATCCAGCAGCGCCCCCTGGCGCGCGAAGAGGGTAGGGTCGAACACGACCTCGTGCTCCTTGCGCAGGCGCTCCAGGGACCGGGGGTGAATCAACTCGGGGATCAGGATCTTCATGTTGGCTCTCGTGGTTCCGGGCGCTCGGTTACGCCGTCGACGTCGGTCTCGATCATCGATGCCAGGTCTACTTCAGCAGCCCGCTTTGCTTGAGCACCGGCGTGTACTTGCGGTAGTCCGCCCAGGCCGCCTCGCGCGCGGTGGCACCATCCTGGTAGGCGATATCCAGCGCGTTGTCCGCGGCAAATTTCCTGAATTCCGGCGTTTCCATGGCCGCCTTGGCGGCATCATGGATGTACTTCACCACGGGTGCCGGCGTTCCTTTGGGAACGACGATGAGGTAGCGCACGCCGAAATCCGCCGCGACGCCCTGCTCCTTCATCGTTGGCACGTCCGGCAATCGTGACTGCCGCGTTTCGCTGAAGGAGCCGAGCGCACGCATCTTTCCTGACTTCAGGTACGGCACCGCCTCGATGGGCTGCGCGATCGCGGCGGTGATGTGCCCGCCCAGCAATTGGGGACCCCCTTCTCCCCAACCCTTCTGGGCCACGTCGATCAGCTGCACACCGGCCAGGCGCTCGAACTGGAGCAGGTTGAGATGGCTCAGAGTCGTCACGCCCGGAAAACCCACGCTAAGGCTTTCCGGGGCCTTCTTGGCCGCATTGAGCAAGTCCTGCAGCGTCTGGTAAGGCGAACTGCTCGGCACCAGCATCACCGGGGCGAAGTTGACGATGTTGATGACTGGCGTGACATCGTCCGGCGATTTATAGGACAACGAATTGACCTGCGGCGACAGCGCCAGGTTCGAGTTGGGTACGAATGCGAACTGATACCCGTCTGGCTTGGCCATCGCGAGCGTCGACACCGCCAGGCTGCCACCGACACCCGGCTTGTTTTCGACCACGATGCCCGAGGGGAACCTGGGCGCCATGACCGCTGCCAGCTTGCGCGTGACAAGGTCCGCGGCACCGCCCGGAAGATACCCGACCAAGGCGGTGACCGGTCGGCTCGGGTAGCCGTCCTGCGCCATCGCGGGGGATACGACGGCGCTTAAGAGAAACAGGGAAAGTAGTGCTCGCATGCTTTGTCTCCAATCGATCTTATGTTTTGCTGGGGATATGCGGGTCAGCGCCCTGCCTGCTGCTTAATCGCCGAGCTCGACGAAGGTGGTAACCATGCGCCGCTCTGCTTCGGGCGCGAGCGTCATGCCCAGGCCCGGTGCCGTCGGCACGTGGAAGCGGCCGCCCTGCGGCTGCAGATCCTCGATAAACAGATCCCTGTTACACGCCTTCAGCGCATACGTGTGGTGCTCATGAATCTCGAAATTGGGGATGGCCGCTTCGAACTGCAGCGCAATCGCTGTGGCCAACGGCGATCCGCACACATGGGCCTGCACCCCCACATCGAAGGTGTGCGCGAGGTGTGCAATCTTGCAGGCCTCGCTGATGCCACCGACCAGGCCCACGTCCGGCTGGATCATGTCGATCGACCCGGCCTCCAGGTACGGCAGGAAGCCCCAACGGGTATAGAGCCGCTCGCCGGCGGCTACCGGCACCGGCGACTTGCGCGCGGCACGGTTGTGCGCATGCGCGCCGTTGTAATGAGTCGGCTCCTCCATAAAAAGAATCCCCAGGTCCTTCAAGGTTTCCGCCGCCTGCAGCGCGCCTGCCGTGGAGGTGAAGGAGTGCAACTCGAGGATGATGTCGGCGTCGGGGCCAATGCCGTCCCGCACCGCCTCCATGCGCGCGCGCAGCATCTTGCGCTGCTCGGGTGTCAGGATGCCGCGCAGCTTGGCAGCGCGGCTGCCGTCCGGCGCGATCATCAGCGGATCGACCTTGACGCAGTCGTAGCCTTCCTCGCGCGCACGGACCGCGGCTTCGCGATACCGCGCCGGGTCGACAAGGTTCACCGTTTCCCCGGCCCAGTCGAACTGAAGCTGGCTGGCATAGCAGCGCAGCGGCGCCGGCGTGTCGGCGCCCAGCAGCCGATGCACCGGCAAGCCAAGCGCCTTGCCTTTGATGTCCCAGAGCGCCGCGTCGAGCGCGCTCATGGCGCCGAACACCACGGGCCCGCCCCCTTCGGCCCAGAAGGACTTGCGCAGCATCCGCTCCCAAATGGATTCGGTCGAAAAAGCGTTGTGGCCCAGCACGAAGCGCTGGCCCAGCGCCAGCACCATCGGCCCCGCGGCCTGCGCGCCGGTCCCGTACGCCATGCCGACCTCGCCCAGTCCGCTGACGCCTTCTTCGGTGTGAACCCGGACAAATACGTGATGCCACGAGGCAATGCCGCCCTGGCCGGACAGTTCGGCCTCGAGCACTTCGATCTTGGTAATTTTCATGATGGTCTCCCCCAGGCAGTTTGGGTTGGATGGCCGGCGCGCCAGGTGGCAGCCGACCATTGCGAGATGTGGCATGAGAGGATGCACAGCACTCCCATGCCGTGATGACAGCCCCGACGAGGGCAGTTCGTGCTACTCGACCCGGATGTTGGCGTCCCGCGCCACGGCGCTCCAGCGGTCGACTTCGCTCAGCAGCAGCTTGCGCAGCACCTCTGGATTGCCCCCGCCGGGCTCGGCACCCTGGCGCCGCCATTGCTCGACAAAGGCATCGTGGGCAAACGCCCGGGCCGTGGCGCCGTTCAGCGCGGTAACGACCTGCACCGGCGTGCCGCGTGGCGCGAACAAGCCGTACCAACTGGCCGCGTCATAGTTGGGCACGCCGGACTCGGCGATGGTGGGAAGGTCCGCCAGCGTGCGCGAGCGCTGCCTGGAAGTCACCGCAAGCGCCCGCACGCTTCCGCTGCGGACATACTGCAGCGCCGACGGCATGGTTTCGAAGTAGACCTGGATGGTCCCGGAGATCAGGTCGACCAGCGCGGGGCTGGAGCCCTTGTAGGGGACATGCATCATCCGGGTTCCGGTGACGGCCTTGAACTGCTCCGCCATCAGGTGGTGCAGCGTGCCGGTGCCGGGCGAGCCGTAGGCCAGCTTGTCGGGATTCGCCTTCAGGTAGGCGATCAGTTCAGCGACGTTCTTTACCGGCAGCTTGTTGGTCACCAGCAGCACATGGTCCACCCGCCCCAGGAAGCTGACCGGCACCATGTTGCGGATGTCATAGGGCAGCGCCGGGTAGACGGTCTGGGCGATGGCGTGATGCGCAGCGCCAAACAGCACGGTGTAGCCATCCGGCCTGGCGCGCGCCACCGCATCCGCACCGATAGTGCCTCCCGCGCCGGCGCGATTCTCGACGATCACCGATTGGGATAGCTCGCGCGCAAGTTGCGACGAAACCAGCCGTGCCAGGATATCGACGGTGCCGCCTGGCGGGAACGGCGCGACCAGCCGCACCGGCGCAGCGGGATAGGCCCCGCTCGCAGCGCGCACACCCACAAGCGGCGCCATGGACCCCGCGCCGATATACGACAGGGCTTTTATGAAGTCTCTGCGCTTCATATCTTTGTCTCCTCCGTTATTTTTGCGACCGGCCTTATTTCGCGAGGTAGCCGTGGCGCGTCTGCGGCAGCTTCATCTCGAGCACGCTCGCCGCGACCTGCGTTCTCAGGATCTGCGCGGTGCCGCCGGCAATGGTGAACATCCGGGCATCGCGGACGTGCCGCTCCATCGGGTTGTGGCGGCCATAGCCAGACGACCCATAGAGCTGCAGCGCATCGTTGGTGACCTTGTTGGCCGTCTCGGCGGCGAAGATCTTGGCGCGGGCGGCGCGGGCCATGTCGGGAAATTCCTTGCCACTGCACGCGGCCGAGTGCAACAGCAAGCGCGCGGCCTCCAGTTGCACCGACATATCGCTGATCATCCACTGCAGGCCCTGGAATTCGGCGATGGGGCGGCCGAACTGCTGGCGCGACTTCGCATAGCGCACGCCTTCCTCGAAGGCGCCCTGCGCGATGCCCAGCGCCACCGTGCCGGCACCGACTCGCTGCGCGTTGTACGCGTTCATCAGCGCCGCGAAGCCGCGCTGCAGCCCGCCCGGCGGTACCACCAGCATGGATTTGTGGATCTTCAGGTCGCGGAACTCGATATGCGTCTCGGGGATGCCGCGCACGCCCATCGCGTAGAGGCGGCGGCCGATCACCAGGCCGTCGGGAGCATTGCCATCGCGCACGCAGATGAACGCGCCGATGCCCTGGTCGACACCATCGTCGAACACGCGGGCGAAGATCAAGTGCAGGCGCGAGACACCGCCGCCGGTGATCCAGTACTTTTCGCCGTTCAGGATGTAGTCGTCGCCGACCCGGTCCGCGCGGGTGGTCATCTCGCTGGCGGCGCTGCCGGCGTTGGGCTCGGAGATGCAGATGGCGGGCTTGTCGCCGCTGAGCACGGCCGCCGCGGCGAGCTTGCGCTGCTCGTCGGTGCCATAGCGCAGAATGGCGCCGATCGCACCCATGTTAGCTTCGACGGTAATGCGGCCCATGGTGGCGCACGCCTTCGCCATCTCCTCGATCACGATCACGGTATCGTGGTAGCTGCGACCTTGTCCGCCCAGCTCCTTCGGGATCGTCATCCCCATGAAGCCTGCGGCAAGCAGCCGGTCCACGTTCTGCCAGGGATAGGCCTCGGTCAGGTCGGTGTCGGCAGCGGTCGGTGCGAATGCGTTCTGCGCCAGGTCGCGCGCGGCCAGTTGCAGTTCTCTTTGTTCAGCGGTCAGTTCGAACATGCGTCTCTCCATTGGTTTATGAGTTGCCGAGCCAGTCTTTCAGGATCGCGTCGCGATGCTCGTCCAGCCGGGGCGGGGGTTTTCGATAGGTCGCGGGCGTCTCTGACAGCTTGAGCGGATTGGCGAGCAGCCGCAGTTGGCCGTTCTTTGCCCATTCACAGGGCATGCGGATCTCAGCGCCCCGTGCCTTGACATGCGGGTCGTTGAAAACGTCTTCGAGGTTGTTCACCGGGCCGCATGGCACCCCCGCGTCTTCCAGCGCGGCGAGCCATTCGGACCGGCCACGCTGGCGTAGTGCCGCGGCGACCAGCTCGCACACCGCTTTGCGATTGGCAACCCGCGCCGGGTTGGTGCGGAACCGCGCATCCGCGGCGACGTGCATCAGGTCGGCGACCTCGCAGAACCGCTCGAACTGGCCATCGTTGCCGACCGCGAGGATCATCGGTGCGTCAGCGGTATCGAACACCTGATAGGGCACGATATTGGGATGCCCGTTGCCGAGCCGTTGCGGCAGCACACCGTCGGCAAGGTAGTTGGTGGCGCCGTTCACCAGCCACGCAATCTGCGAATCGAGCAGCGACACATCGATATGCTGGCCGCGGCCATGCGCGGCGCGGTACTGCAGCGCGGCGAGGATGCCCACCGCGGCATACATGCCAGTCATGACATCGGCGATGCCGACGCCGACCTTCATCGGCTGGCCGTCGGGCTCGCCGGTGAGGCTCATGATGCCGCCCATGCCCTGGATCAGGAAGTCGTAGCCCGGTCGCTGCGCGTAAGGGCCGGTCTGGCCGAACCCCGTGATCGAGCAGTAGATCAGCCTGGGGTACTGTGCCTTGAGCTGCTCGTATGACAGGCCATAGCGCGCCAGCCCACCGACCTTGTAGTTCTCCACCAGCACGTCGGCGTGCTGCAGCAGGTCATGGATCAGCGCGCGCCCTGCCTCCGACGCCAGATCGATGGCAATCGAGCGCTTGTTGCGATTGGCGCTGAGGTAGTACGCGCTTTCCTGCGTCGGGTTACCGGCGGCGTCCTCGATGTATGGGGGACCCCATTTGCGGGTATCGTCACCCTCCCCGGGGCGCTCGACCTTGACGACATCGGCGCCAAGGTCGCCAAGCAGCTGCGTCGCGCTCGGCCCGGCAAGGATCCGCGAGAGGTCGAGAACCTTGATGCCGGCCAGCGCCAGGCGGTCAGGAGGCACGTTCATTTCGCACCTCGCAAGCATTGGGCCGCTGGGCACTGGCCTGGTACGGCCACGCTGCGGTTCGGCGTTCTACTGCATCGCATGACAAGATCTCCTTGCAGGTCATGCGATCGATTCTAAGAATCGGTGTCCGACAAGCTCAATTGAATTGCGGCGCAAGGAGAGGAGAAACCCCTAGGCAGCCGCCAGCGTTGTCATTTGCGCAGGGCGATGGCAAGCATCTCGGCGGTGGCACAGAGAGTCTCGCCCGCCGTGAGCATCATCTCGACCCACACCTTGCGGCCGTCGATGGCTTTCAGTTTTCCCGACACCGTCAGTACCTGCGCCTGCGGCGTGGGTGCAAGGAAGTTGACCTGGAGTGAAGCGGTAACGAACCGGCCCAAGGGTCCGGAGGGGTCGTCCGACTGCTGCCTGTGAAAGGCGGCAGCGGAAGCCGTGCCGTGGCAATCGAACAGCGATGCGATCATGCCGCCGTAGACGTTGCCAGGCACGCCACCGCTGTACATCGGGTCCGGCGTGAAACGGGAAACTGTTTCTGTGCCGTTCAGGTAGGTTCTGAGTCCGTTGCCATGAGGGTTGGCGACGCCGCACCCATAGCAGTGGCTGTTCTCGGGGGAATATTCTTTCTGGATCCAGACGTCGGCGCGGTCGATATCACTCATGGTCAAGAGGCAATAGTGGCTAGTCCCCGTAACGCCGCAGCGTGCAGCGGGCGGGTTCCGGCAAATGCCCCGAGCCTAAGAGTGGCCTCGCTCATGTGCAATTGAATCGGATTTCAATGCGAGCCGAAGACCACCACCTTAGTACCTGGCCACGCTGAACCGCTTCGCCTCCTGCCACAGCGCCTTGGCTGCGGGCGACAGCTTGTTCTCGCTCAGGCAAGCCAGCCCGATGCTGCGGCGGGTCTGGGGCAGCAGCGGAACATAGCGCACGCCCGGATACGTATCCGGGACCGCAAGCCGGGCCAGGATCGAGACGCCTTCGCCACGGGACACGTACTCCAGGATCGACATGATCTGCAGCAGCTCATGCGCGATCGTGGGACGACAACCATGGCGCGCGAATAGTCTCTGGATCAATTTCTGCGAACCCGCGCGCGTCATGATGAACGGAAAGCGGGTGATTTCGGCGAGCTGGACTTCGGCCTGCGCGGCCAGCTCATGGTCAGCGGGCAGCACCGCAACTAACTCGTCGACCGCCAGCGTAATGGTCTCGAAGTCGGGCTTGGGCAAAGTGACCGCGGCCAGCTCGATGCGGCGCTCGATCAGGTCCTGGCTGGTTTCCTCGTCCGGCCGTTCGGTGACGACCACGCTGACGCCCGGATACCTGGCCCGGAACTGCTGCAGCAGCTTGGGCAGCGCATGCAGCGACGCGCTTGCGCCGAACGAGCCGACGCGGATCAGCCCGGTCTTCAGTTCCGCGCCGGCACGCGCCGTGGCAGTCACCAGCTGCAAGGAGGCGAACACGTCTCGCACATGCGGCAGCACCTGTTCGCCAGCGTAGGTCAGCGACAGCCCGGTCTGGTTGCGCTCCACCAGCTGGACACCGAGCGCATCCTCCAGCGCCCGCAACGCGTGGCTGGTGGCGGATGGCGTCATGCCAAGCTTGGCGCCGGCGCCTGCTATGCCATCGGAAGAGACCAGTGCGAGGAGTAGTTCTAGTTGCCGCAGGGTAGGGTGCTGAGCTCTTTCAGACTTGGGCATCGACGATCCAAAGGCAGAACAGGTGGCGTTGAGATGGATTTCACCCCTAGCCGCGGATCGTTGAAAGTAGCCTCATTAGTTAGACGTGTCAATGGCGCCGGACTGAGCACGTGCGCCAGCGAAAAGCTCTGGCCTTGACTGGCTTAAAAGTCAGTCTCGCCTCCTGGCAGTCAATTCCATGGCTAAGGCCAGGAACAACGCAACCGCGCTGCTGGCAAAGATGAGCCCGTAATTTCCGTCTGTGCGCGAGAATAGCCAGGCATAGCCGTAGCCGCCCAACGCCTGGAACAGCGCGAACGATGCCGTCGCGCGACTCCAGGCGGCTCGTTGGTGGATGGCATCATGCGGTAGCAACTCCTGGATGCGTCCCAGCACCAATGGCACGATGCCGGGCGTGAAAGCGCCCAATATGATGGTTGACACCATTAGCACAGCGGTATGCTGTGAGATTGCCAACAGGCCAACTGCGATCGCCTGCAGCAACAGGGCAATCCGATAGGCATTGCCGAAGCCTACCCTCCCCCCGGCCCATCCGCTGAACAGCGGTCCCGCAGTCGCCGCGACGCCATAGAGCACCCAGTAGCGTGCGCCTACTGTCGCGCCTTGTCCCAGTCCACGTGCGACATAGTCGACCAGCAGAACCATGGCTGGCACCAGTCCCAATGCATTAGCGGCGTACTGCATACAGATGATTCTGAGCATGCGAGCAAGGGTGGGACGGCTGGCTGCAGCACATTCATTCACCGATCCTGGCGCAGGTCTGCCAGCGGGCTTGTCCGCGGGTGGCCACCCGTCCCAACTCAGCACGGTGAGCAGCAGTGACACCGCCCCAAGGCCGAGCCATGCCGCACGAAGGCCCATCGACAGCAATCCGGGTACCAAGGTGCCGGACGCAGCAATGCCCAGACCCACACCCAGAAATATCATGCCGCTCACCAGTGCCCGGCGGGCCGATGGGATATGAGGAAGGATTGTCGTTGCCACCAGCACCATGATGGCGCCGCCGGAAAGCCCGGACAGGAAGCGCCAGATGAAGAACCAACTCAGGGAGACCGGAAGCGCACACGCGAAGAACGCCGCGGTGGCGGTCAGCATCATCCAGCGCATGACGTTCCGGTTCGACATGCGAGCGGCAAGCAAGCGGCCTGACAGTGCGCCCACCAGGTATCCGGCAAAGTTCGCCGCGCCAAGCGAGACAGCGTCGGCAGCGCTGAACCAGTGGGCCTGAATCAACGCCGGTATCAAAGGCGTGTAGGCGAAACGGGCGAGTCCGATCGCGACCAGACTTGCACTCAAGCCGGCGAAGGCGGCATGCAACGCACGCCGGTCGATCAGCCCGCTTGCATGGGGCAAGCCAGCACTTGCTTCCGTAGCTGTGACATCTTGTGACATGGCAGAAATTTTCGTGGGGAATCAGACCCACTGGATAAAGCGCTGAACATCAATTGCGAACGTACGACGATGGCTTCCGATAAGCCAGATGCCCGAAGACACGCCTCGAGCGAGGCATTGCTCACTTGCGCGGCAGCGCTAAAGTCAACTGCGAGATCGCGCGATCCAGCGTCTGGCGTGGGCACGCCAGATTGGCACGCATGAAGCCGTGGCCCTCCTTGCCAAACTTCGGTCCACGATCAAACCAGACGCGGGCCTTGGTTAGCAGGAAGTTCTCGAGGTCTGCGGGAGGCAGTTGCAGATCCCGGCAGTCAATCCAGGCCAGGTACAGAGAGTCCGAGTCCAGAACGCGGATCCCGTCGACACGGCTGTTCACCTCGGTGCGGAAGTATTCATGGTTGGCGGCCACCTTTCCTACTAGCGCGTCTACCCATTGGTCCCCTGACGTGTAGGCTGCCTCCGTTGCCAATGCGCCCACCATGTTGACGTGCGCATTCATGTTCCGCTCGATCGTTCGCTTGATCTCGTCCCGCTTACCTTTGTCAGAGACGACGATATTCGCGCACTGCAGGCCCGCCAGGTTGAAGGTCTTGCTTGCCGAGATGCAGGTGACACTGTTGTCGGCATAGTCGTCCCCCAGCGAGGCGAAGGGCGTGTGCCTCTTGCCACCACCGAAGACGAAGTCCCCATGGATTTCATCGGATATGACGAGCACACCATGGCGACGGCAGATGTCGCCCATGGCGCGCAGCTCGTCCGGGCTCCAGACGTTCCCGGTGGGATTGTGAGGATTGCAGAGAATGAAGAGCTTGGTATCCGCTTGAATGGCGCGCTCGAAGACCTCCGGGTCAAAGCGGTAGCGCTCGCCATCGAACCTGAGCGGCGCCATCGCCAGCTGGCGCCCGTTGATCAGGACGTCATGGTGGAAGTGCACGTATACCGGCGGCTGGATCAACACCGAATCCCCTGGCCGGGAAAAGGCATGGATAAGGGTCTTGAGCGCGGCAATGACGCTCGCAACCGGCACGATCCATTCCTCGTCGACGGGCCAGCCAAAGCGCCGGCGCTGCCAGTCCGCTACCGCCTTGAAGTAACTCGCCGGAACCGAGGAGTATCCGAACACACCCTTGGCCACCATCCCCTGAATTGCCTCGACGACGACGCTGGGGGAGCGGAAGTCCATATCCGCCAGCCACATCGGAATCGGCTCGGCTCGCACCTGATGCGGTGTGAGAAAGCTGGCCGGAAAACACCACTTCATCGAACTGGAGTCGCTGCGATCAACGATGTCGTCAAATTCGAACTCTGAAACCTTTACCATCACATCATTCCCTCAAACATCCATCATGCGTTTTCAGTACCCCAATGCCTTCAATACGGGCGTCATGCATACGACCACACCCACGAAGAATACGAAGTAGACCGACTTGGACTTGTAGGCGTGTAGCGCAGGAACCTTGTAGACAAGCAGGCACGGGATAATGAAGGAGGTGACGCCGTAGATGGGCGCGGCGATTTGCTGTAGCAAAAGGATCGAGAACTTTGATTGCACCCAAAGCCAGAGCGCTCCCACGATCAGGACCGATGTGCCGATTGAAACCACCTTTCTGTTGATGTTCTCCCTGGGAATGAACCGGGACAGCACATTGATCGCGATGCCGGAAACAGCCTCGTCGATCCCCAGGTACAGGCCAAAGAATGCAGTCACGATGGCAAACACGTTCAGCGCGGTCGTCATCAGCAACACGTCAGCCCCAGGAATCACACTACCTGCCAGGGCCAGTGCGGAGATGTTCTGTGCCTTGGCAGACAATGCCTGTTCGTGCGATAGCGAGAACGTGAACGAAGTGGCGAAGAACAACACCGATACCACCAACACGACGTATGCCACCCGGTGCGCGCGGATCGCGCGGTATGTCGCGATGCGCGGATCTGAATCTTGCTTGCGGAACGCAATGTTCATCGGACTCAGTATCTGAACGAAGAGAATCGAGAACACGGTGAACGGCAAAGTCAGCACGGTGTCGATCGCCAGCTTCTTCAACTCGGGGAACGAAGGAAGATTCCCCATGATGTCCCAATGCGGGATCATGACGAAGCCCAAAAGCAGGACAATAGCGAGCTTCACGATCACCAATGGCCCGGAGACCTTGAACAGCAACCGCTCACCTTGCGCCGCGATCAGCACCAGCACAACCAGAATCGTCAGAGAGTACAGCGGACTATCCGACAGCAGCTGGGTGGTGATACCGAAGGTCTGCAAATACTTGGCGCTATCGAAGGTCACGGCCAACGAGTACGTCAACATCCCCTTCAGCAGCATGAGGAGATAAGCAATACTTAGAAAGAAGCCCCAGTTCTTACCCAGGTAATGGGTAATGATGCTGACATAGCTATCGCAGTCCGCGCTCTCCGACAGCGTCCTCAAATAAAGGTTCTGCATCATGTAGAGCGCGGGATAGGCCAGGATGACGGATGCGATGAATACCCACACTCCCATGATCCCGACCTGGACCGGCAAAAACACCACGCCGGCACCAATGGCCATCCCGATACACAGGATGACCCAGCCGAGGTCGTAGCGCGTAAACGGCACGCGCATCTCCTCAGCAGAAATGGTCAGTTGTCTCATTTCTCCTCCATAATTTCTCAAGCTATTTTTTAAAGCAGTTCGGCAGTCGGGCCTTCTTTGCTTTTCAGCACACCGACGCTTGCATACGGATTGGTGGTCCTCACTTCCTTTCGCCTTCGACCCCGATCCATTCTCAGGGACTTTCGACGATTCAGTTAGCGAATTCCCTTCAAACCATCTTTGATGGAAAGTCAAAGATGCCGGCGTCGCCGGGTAGGTGGCGCGAACCAGGTAGATGCGATGCGTCACGCTTCGGAATAGAATGATGCTGCCCTCAGCACTACAGGGGACGCGCATACGCTGCCAGGCCGGCGCCTCCGAAAATATGTCTAAAAGCTTCGCAACGTTCACACAGATCACTGTGTTTGTCAGGGTGGCCGAACTGGGCAGCTTGAGCGCAGCTGCGAGAGAACTCAATTTGTCGCCTTCAGCCGTGAGCAAGAGCCTTTCGCAGCTCGAAGACCGACTTGGCGTATTGCTGGTCAAGCGCACGACCCGCAGCATGACGCTGACGGATAGTGGTCGCATCATGCTGGAGCGGGCGAACGGAATTCTCTCCGACGTAGAGAGCACGCTTGATGCAACCAGACAGTCCCAGCGCCTTGAAGGGACACTGAGGGTGACTTGCTCCATTGCGTTCGGCAGCAAGCAACTCACCCCTATAGTGGGCAGGTACCTCGGCGCATATCCGGATGTGGACGCGCGCGTAACACTTGACGACCGGCTGGTAAATCTCGCTGAAGAGAACTTTGATGTCGCGGTGCGCATCACGGGCGACACCGACTCGGGCTACGCCGCTCGCAAGCTGGCACCCATACACTGGGTATATTGCGCTGCGCCAGCGTACCTGGCCAGGCATGAAGCGATTCTGGAACCTTCCGACCTGATGCGGCATCAATGCCTGGTTTATCCGGAAATGACCATGAATGGCGCATGGACGTTCCAGCGAGAAACGATGGTGCAGCACATCGGCATCGCATCCAGGCTGACCTCGAATTCCAGCCTGGCGCTGCGCGAGGCTGCGTTGCAGGGCTACGGTGTCGCTTGCCTGCCCACCTATCTGGTCTCCCACGATATCCTGTCGGGGCACCTGAAGCTTGTGGTCCCGGAATACCGGGCGGCGATCTCACATTCGCTGTACGCGATGTACTACCGCTCGCGTTATGCGCGCGCTGTCATTCGCAGCTTCATCGACTTCCTGGTTGCCGATATTGGCGAGGTGCCCGTCTGGGATCGCGCACTCAGTTCCTAGCCGTGGGCCAGGTCAGTCTGCGCTGAGCTGTTTCAGCTTGACGATTCGGGCCCACTTCTGCGATTCGGCTGCAATGATTGCCTTCATCTGCGACGCATCTTCACCCCCCGCACGCATACCCTGCGACATCAGTCTCGCCTTGAGTTCGTTGTCTTGCAGCGCCTTGACAGTGTCGGCCCGGATTTTGCGCTCAATGTCTGCTGGCGTACCCGCTGGAACTAGCAGCGCAAACCATGCCGAAATATCTTCCAGGCCCGGAACACCAGCTTCGGTTGCAGTAGGCACTTCCGGCAACATGGGAGAGCGGCTTTTATCGGTAATCGCCAGCGCCTTGATGCGGCCAGCGTTCACAAATGGAGATACGGCTGCGATGTTTCCAACCACAACCTGCACTTGCCCCCCCATCAGGTCATTCAACGCGGGAGCCTCGCCCTTATAGGGCACGTGCTTGAGATCGATCCTGGCGGCATCGGCAAACGCTTCTCCCGCCATGTGGACCTGGGTGCCATTGCCAGCAGATCCAAAATTCAGCTGGCCCGGTGTTGATCTGGCAAGCGCCACAAGGTCCTTCAGAGTCTGGGCGGGGACAGCGGACCCTACAGCAATCACCATGGGGCCTCTGGCTATATTGGCAATGATGGTGAAGTCTGAGGGGCTATACGGCAATTGCCGATAGATGTGCGGGTTCACCGTCAGCTGACTTCCGCCGACCAGGATCATCGTATACCCGTCTGCAGGAGACTTTGCCACGAGCGACGCCGCGACACCGCCCCCTGCGCCAGGCCTGTTATCCACTACGACGCTCTGCTTCCATATGTCGCCAAGCTTTTGCGCCAGAGATCGGGCAATGACATCCGTCGCGCCGCCTGCTGCGAAAGGCACAACAAGCCTGACGGGCTTCGTCGGCCATGACTGGGCGAACGCCGAGGAGGCCATCATGGCGCCAATGAAGACCAAGGCTGCTACGCGAAACTGGGGGAGGATACTCATCATTCGGGTATGCGCGAGCGAAAAAATGACCTGCTACGGATGCCGAGCCACGCGAAGCCAAGCCATGCCATAAGCCAGCTTGCACTTCGCGGCCGTTTTTACAGTATCTCTCCGGCTGCGAGGAACGACGCTTCGATCCGGGCCGACACAGCCAGGTGAACCACCTGCGCAACCTGCGCTGGCACGATACCTAGCGCGCGCGCCGCATCAACATGACGCTCCATGCAATACACACACTGGGTAATAGTAGCGCAGCCGATAGCAAGCAATTCATAGTCGAGCCTGGACAGAGGCAGCCCGTCCTTGTGCATCTCGCCGAGCATCTTCGTCAGCCGCTCGAAATCCGCTGGCGATGACCTGCGAAATTGGGTCATCAGCTCACGATCTTTCTTGATTTCGGAAACAGCCGAAGAGACGGCGGCGCCGTCTTCCTCGCCATTGAGGTACTTGTACGCCAGCCTGCCGTAAGCCACCGCGGCACCCGCCCGCAAGGCTGTGGCAACGCTGACTGCCTGCTCGATCTCCTCTCGCGCAACGATCCCCCCTGCTTCGTTCCTGCAGGTCCGCAACATTTCCGCGCAGGGAATTGCGACGGCAATGGCGATCCGGACCAGCGCCCGCTGGCGAGGGGTCAATCCCGCTTCTCCATCTTCGGCCGCATGCAAGTGGGACCGGTGCGTCTCAAATGCCTGCACATAGGTCGAAGCCGGGCCTTTTATCCCGGAGATGATGTCCTTGACACTTGCTGCCATAGTCTCTTCCTCGTTCTCATGGTGATACGCCCGCGCAAGGCTATCGCGCCGGGAAACCATGCTCAATTGAAATAAAACTCAATGGCGAATGGGATACTCCGTTGCAACCGCTGCGTGCGCCGCTATGGTGAGCGCTGTGCAGACAGGATGTCATCGCATCAGCAGGCCGCGGACCAGCACCGAAGCGCCACTGGCACCGAGGAACACCAGCAGCGCACGGCGTACGGCATCTGCCGCGATGCGCCGGCGCAGGCAGGAGCCCACGGCCAACCCGGCCAGACTGAATGGCATGGCAAACGCGGCACTGCGCCATAGCTCGTCTTGTTGCAGGAGACCGCCGCCGGCAAACGCCAGCAGCCTGGCTACC
This sequence comes from Cupriavidus sp. WGlv3, assembly GCF_023952475.1. GTDB lineage: Bacteria > Pseudomonadota > Gammaproteobacteria > Burkholderiales > Burkholderiaceae > Cupriavidus > Cupriavidus phytorum. The sequence continues at coordinate 142,554 of NZ_JALHRX010000011.1, read as the reverse complement.
GCACTGGACAGGATCACGGACGCAATGGTGGACCGGAACACGTCGATCTCAGGAAGACGGCTCGCCAGATACATCGTGTAGATCGGCCCGCCCGTGCCAAACAAGGCGCTGAATACGCCACCAATGACACCGGCCGGCACTGACCACCCCTTTGCGGCGGCAGCCATGCGCCCGGAGGAACCCATCAATGCGCGCGCCGTCATGGCCAGCACAAACAGGCCGAGCCCCACCAGCAGCCAGCGGGATTCGAGCTTTGCCAGCACGGTGGTGCCCAGCGCCACGCCGATCATCATGAACGGAAGCAATCGAAACAATTCGGTGTGCGACACCGAACTCCGGTTCCGCACACCCACCACGGCGGTCGCCACCAGATCGAGCAGCAGCAGCATCGGCACCACGAACTGCAGCGGAAGGAATTGCACCAGCACGGGTACCGCGACCATCGCCGCGCCAAAGCCTGTCAGGCCGAACACCGTGTAGGCGGCCGCAATGGTCGCAGCCAGGATTGCGTAATGTTCTGCCGCCATGGTCGCCGGTCGCCTTGTCGAAAGTGTTGCTGCCATGCCTGGCTATATCCTGGTCCGGGCGCGGTGGGCGGCGGATGGATAGATGCCGAGGTCATCCGCCTGGCCACAGCGCGCTGGTCCGCCCGTCATTGCAACCACTAGTTGGCAGCAATCTTCCGCTTCGCCACCAGGAGCTTCCAGCGCCCGGCTTCCTGGGCGATCTCTTCGGGGAGTCGGCCCTTCGGCGTCAGCGTCCTGGCCATGCCCTGGGACGCCAGGTAGCGTTGCATGCCGGGTTCCGACACCGCCTTCTCCAAGTCGGCATACATCTTCGCAGTCAACGCTCTTGGCGTACCGGCCGGTGCCATTAGCGCAAACCAGCCGTAGAACGTGAACCCCTGCAAGCCGGCTTCGGCGGCCGTCGGCACATCGGGCAGCAGCGTTGAGCGTTCTTTGCCGGTCACGGCAAGTGCGCGCAAGCGGCCGCCCTTGAGCAGCGGCGAGATCGCGTTGATATTGCCCACGGTCATGTTGACCGTACCGGCCATCAGGTCCGCGTAGGCCGGCCCCTCGCCCTTGTACGGCACATGGACCACATCGATGCCGGCAGCCTCTGCGAAGGCCTCGCTGGCCATGTGTACCTGGCTGCCATTACCGGCCGAGGCGAACGTGAGCTTTCCGGGGTTGGCCTTGGCATAGGCAATCAGCTCGGTCATGGTTTTTGCCGGCACTTGCGTATTGACGGTCACAACCATTGGCCCGCTGGCTACCTTGCTGATCATCTCGAAGCTCTCGGCGGAATACGGTAGCTTCTGATAGATGAACGGGTTGACCGTGAACATGCTGCCGGAAGCCAGCAGCAGCGTATAGCCATCAGGGCTTGCCTTGGCTACCATCTCCGCGCCGACGGCCCCGCCGGCGCCGGGCCGGTTGTCCACCACCACCGGCTGCTTCCACTGCTTGCCCAGTTCGAGAGCCACGGCACGCGCCAGCAGGTCAGTGGCGCCACCGGAGGCAAACGGCACCACCAGGCGCACCGGCTTCGCCGGCCATTCCTCGGCATGCGCTCCCGCCATGTACAGGGGAGCGATGGCAAACGCGAACATGGTCATTGCCACCGAAGTGCCGTGCCGTTTGGCGCGGGCGTGGCCAAATCCCGCTGTTGGAAGGCGATTCCGACGCATGCGGCGCAGCCATTGCTTGGCCTGACCGATCCATTGCCCAAACGCCTGTTCAGTACCTGATGCTTGCATCGCTGTCTCCTTTTGTGGCGCCGTCACGGCTTCGACGATCGCATTTGAATGCTGCGGTTTCGATCCATCCTAATTTCGAACCTCATCGATACGAAACGGATTATTGCAATCAGCCTTATCAGTTAAATTTGTTATTGTTATTTTCGGAAATACGTCCCCCCTCGCATTTTCAAGAATGCGAATCCGCAATTGGCCCTGATGAGTTTTTGTTTTTTAGGCTATTCCAGCGTCACGCCCAGCATCTGCTCAAGCTCGTTCACGGCGGAGCTGACCGCCGACTGCGACAGCGCCGTGGTCTCGCCCGCCGCCGCGGTCGAGCCTGTTCTGGCCACGGCCGAGAACAGTTCCAGTTGCCGCAGCGAGAATCGCAGCGCTGCCATGGCTAGCCCTTCCTGACCAGTTTCGGCCTGCCGTTGTCGGGCGTGCCAGCCGGCGTCGTGACCTCGGTCAGCGCGTCCAGCAACAGCTTCGACAGGTGCGCACGCGGATTGTCACGGGGCACCAGAATGCCAAGCCGGCGGGTCAGCGGCGGCGATCCGAACGGGATGGTGCGAATCGACGCCGGGAACTCGTTCTCGACGCCACGCGCCGGCACCACGGAAGAACCCAGGCCGTTGGCAACCATGGCGATAACGCCTTCGAGCGTGTCGATCTCCATGGTCGACCGGACCGCAATCTGCCGGCGCACCATTTCTTCCTGGACCAGTAGACCGACCCGCGCGGTACGGTTGAACCGGACATAGGGCGTGGTTTCAAGCACGCCTTTGTCCGAGTCGCCACGCGTCGTGGCATGGGTGATGACGACGAACTCCTCATTGAAGAACGGCATGAACTGAAGGTCCAGGCGCGGCACTTCGGGTTCCGTGACGACTGCGACATCGAGCTGGCGCCGGTACACCGCCCGTTCAAGATCGTGCGTGAGGCCGGTGGTCAGGTGGATGTCAATGCGATGCCCTTGCTGCTGGAGCCGCTTGAGCGCGAGCGGCAGTACGCCCGACACGCACGTATGAACCGAACCGAGCTTGAGCACGCCGCCCGCTGCTTCGCGCTTGAGCGCCGCGCTCATGCTCTCCCAGTGTGTCAGCAGGTCGCGGGCCCGGTTCGTGAACGCAAGCCCGGCGTCCGTCAGCACCGGCGGCCGCCGGCTACGATCGAAGATGGTCATGCCAAGCTCCTCTTCGAGCGAGCGCATTTGCATGCTCACGGCCGACAGTGACAGGCCGATCGCGTTGCCTGCTTCCGCAAAGCTGCCTCGGTCTGCGATCGCTACAAGCGTATAGAGTGTCTTAACGTCCATGTCTGACAAATCGATAGTTGGTTGACCCGCTGGCGCGGTGGCGACGTCATTCTGCCGCATGGACGTGCGCCGCGTGCCTACAGCTTCAACAGACGACGGGCGTTTGCGCCCATGATTTTTTCCAGATTGCCGGGGCGGATCGGCAGCGTTTCGAACCACTGCTTGTAATCGCGCACCGGGCAGAACGGGAACGAGCTTGCATACAGCATCCGGTCTGACAGGAAGGTATCGGCGGCCTTCACGTATTCCTCCCACCCCGGCATCCGCGAGAAGTACATGTCCGGGGACAAGTACAGGTTCGGACGTCGGAACGCAATGTGCAAAATCTCCGTGACCCAAGGCCAGCCACCGTGGACCACCACCACGCTCAGCCGCGGAAAGTCAGACAGCACACGATCGGTCCGCACAGGGTCCGAATAACTCAGGTCCGGCCCGGCCGTGCCGCCCACCATCAAGATGACCGGCACATCCAGATCTTCGCAGTGGGCGTAGATCGGATACAGCCGTCTGTCATCCGCGTACATCGGTATGGGATAGGCGCCTGGTTCGATGTTGATGGCCTTGAAGCCTGCGGCAATGGCATCGGAGATGGTCTGGCACGCCGCCACGCGCTGGGTCGGGTCGATGGACGCCGCCCCGATGAAGCGCCCCGGGTATTCCCGCACGATCTGCTCCACATCGGCATTCGACACGCTCCCCAAGGTGCCGGCAAGGCGCCCCACCACGACGCCCTTGTCGACGCCGGCGCCGTCCATCTCCTGCATCAGCAGGTCCATCGACTGCTGCTGCGCGGCGGGCGACGGCTCGAAGCCGACGGTCCGGGTAAAGCCATCGCGGCGCTCTCCTGCCGAGTACATCAGGGTGTCAAGGAAGCCACCGAGCGGCGGGCGGAGACGGAAATCGATAATCATGTTCTGTTCCTCGTTGACTGGTGGAGAGCTTGCGTTACATCACTTCGTTCTTGCGGTCGTCGGTCTCGCCATAGCGGTGCAATGCCGGGGGCTTGAGGCCGGCGTATAGCTTCTCGATGCCGGCATTGATCACTTCGGCATGCTGCGCAAACAGCGAGTTACCCTCCAGGTCGCTTTCCACGATAAACGGGCCAAAGTTCTCGACTTCGAACATCCACATTGCCTGGGCAATGCCCAGCTCGTCGAGCCAGAACACATCCTTCACCCGCTTGATGCCCCGTCCCAGCAGCGCGCCGGTGCCATATCCCACTGTCGTCAGATAGATCGCCCCGCCGGGTGCCATGACCCGCTTGTAATCCTCGGCGGGCATGCCGCCCTTGCCGATAAAGATCCGGCAGTCGGTCTTCTCCAGCCATTTCGGAATCCACTTAGAAAACCGGAAACTGGCTGTCGCCGTCACTGCCCCGACGTTGTAGCCGCCGTCACCGGCCGAGGCCGCGGCCGGAGAGCAATGGAAATTGACATTGCTCAGGCCCCTGAGCTCAACCGGCAGGTCAAGGCCTTCATCCAGGACCTTCTTGTAGACGCCCTCTCGCGCGGTATAGACCAGGCCGCTCAAATAGACGGCCGCTCCCAGTTCAAGCCTGGCGATATCCGCCGTCGTGGCCGGCAAGTTGATGTGGAAGACTTTCAGTTCATCGTCCTTGGGGCTTACCATTCGACCGTCTCCCTGCGCAGGTATGGGGTGAACCACTGGGGGTCCGTGCGATATGCGATGTCGCCGTTGGCATGGATCCGTGCCGTCGCACGGCGCGACGACAGACAGAAGGTGTGCAGGCTGATCGGCATGCCGCCGGTATGGGTGTGGCCGACCTCGATATGGCAATCGACCACCATCGAAGAGCCGACAAAGCCCATGGCACCCATGCCGATTGAATTGCCAAGCTTCATCAGCTCCAGCTCCAGTTCGGCGATTTTCGGATCCGGATTGCGATTTCCGACCACGCGCAGGCATGCCGCCTGCTTGCCGAGCTGCATGCAGGTGTCCTTGGACCCGCCCAGCCCGATACCAACGATGGCCGGCTGGCATGCCAAGCCGCGTTTGCCGAAAGCGATCAGGGTATCGAGCACGAAGCGCTTGATGCCGTCGATTCCATCGCCGGGGAAGAGCATCCGGTAGTCGGTACCGAACAGACCGCCCTTGTGCACTGTCGTGATATCGACCCAGTCGGCATCCGGCTCGAAGGACCATTCGATCTCGGGCGCGTTGATGCCGACGTTGTTGTTGTTATCTGTGCGCCATAGCGGGTGTACGCGATTCGGGCGCAGCGGTACGGCCTGCGTCGCGTCCGCCGTGGCCTTGCGCAGGGCACGCTCGACCGCCACGAAGCCACGCTCCACGGTAGCGTTGTTGCCGACCTTGACGTAGTAGCGCGGCAGTCCGGTGTCAGCGCACATGGGCCGCCGGTCCTGGTCCGCGGCTTCCCAGTTGTCCTGCATCGCGTGAATGACAAAGCGCGGCAGCTTTCCGGTTTCCGTCTGCTGCAAGGCCTTGATGCCTTGCTTGTAGTCCTGGGGGATCTCGATCGCGGCGCGCTTCATGATCTCGAACGCGGCTTCCTCGACCCGGTCGATGGAAATGGTCATCGTAGCGGTCCTCTATGCTGCAACTTTGGGGGGTTGACCGGCCTCACCGGCAATCAGGGAGGTGCCGGGCCGGACGATGTCGAACTTCACAGGGACCATATCCAGGCGAAGGCCATCGCCGTCGGCCGTCACCCGGGTATAGCGGCTGCTATGCAGGTCGCCCGGCTCGGGGAAATCCTCGCGGAAATGCGCGCCACGACTGTTCTCGCGCGCCAGCGCGGACACCGTGATCACGCGGGAGATGTCCACCAGGCTTTGCAGGTTCATCCAGTCATGCCAGGTCACGTTGTAGCGGCGGTCGCCATCGGCAACCCCCATGGCCATCAATGCCTCGCCGTGCGATGCCAACGAATCCAGGCCGCGGCGCATGGCCGCTTCGTTGCGCAAGACCCCGACGTCGTCCCACATGGTCTGCGCCAGCGCGTCGCGCAGTTCGTGAATTGCTCCGGGCGATCTGGCGAACGGGTACTCCGCCCGCTCGATGCCGCTGGCAATGACGCGCTGGTCCGGTTCTTTCCAGTGCTGCACGCCCGAAGCATAGGCGGCCATAGAATCGCCGGCGATACCGCCGAAGACCGTCGAATTCGCCACGCCGTTGCCGCCCAGCCGGTTGGCGCCGTGGACGCCGCCACAATCCTCGCCCGCGGCAAACAGGCCTGGCGATGCCGTGCTGCCATCGACATTGAATTCCACGCCGCCCATCAGGTAGTGGGCGGTCGGAACGACCTCGACCCGGCCGCCGGCCAGATCGAAACCACAATCCTTGCAGCGATTGACCATCCCGGGGAATGTCGTGGCGACCTTCTCGGCGCCAAGGTGGCTCATCTGGATATATACGCCGCCCATCGGTCCAGTCCTGCCGGCACGCATTTCGGCATAGATGCCGCGACTCACCACATCGCGAGTGGCACGCTCGCCGCGCGCATCATAGCGAGTCATGAAGCGGTCGCCATCGCCGTTGAGCAGCCACCCCCCCGCACCACGCAAGCCCTCCTCCAGCACCGTGCCGGTCATGCGGGTGTCCGGTCCGCCCAGCAAGCCGGTGGGGTGAAATTGCACCATTTCCATGTCGCGCAGGCTCAGGCCGTAGCGCATTGCCATCGCCAGGCCATCACAGGTCTTGTCGCCGGACGGGGTGTGATAGCGGTACATGGTCGGGCCGGCGCCCGTGGCCAGCAACACTGCCTTGGCCTGTACGAAGCGGTAGCTGCCGCTTCGCATATCGATGAACAGCACGCCGGCGATGCCCGACCCATCCGCGGCGGGTATCAGCTCAATGGCCCGGTGCTCCTCCATCTCTTCCACATCGAGCGCACGCACCTGTTCCATCAGGCGGTTGATAATCTCGATGCCGGTCAGGTCGGCCTTGTGCACGGTGCGGTCGAAGCTCTGCCCGGCGAAAGCCTTCTGGTGCAGGGTGCCGTCCGGATTGCGGTCAAAGAAGCAGCCGATCTCGTTCTCGAGTTCGCGCACCCGCTCGACCGCCCCTTCGACCAGCCGCCAGGCAAGATCCTGGCGGGGCAGCCACTTGCCGCCTTCGATGGTATCCATGAAATGGCGCTCGACCGAGTCCCCGGCGGAAAGCGCCACGTTGTAGCCACCTTGGACCATGCGCGTGCACCCGCACTTGCCTAACAGACCCTTTACGGCCACGGATACCTTGAGCGCCGGATTCGCCTTCTTCGCGTGCAACGCGGCAAACAGGCCTGCTCCGCCAGTACCGAGGATCAGGATGTCCGTCTTGTGGTGTTCGATTTGCATTCAGATTACCCCCAGGGCAAAGATCACGCCGACCAGCAGGGACAGCGCACCACCCCAGCTGATCCAGGACAGGCGAGCGTCACGGGTCGAGCTCCATGGCAGTAGTTCCAGTGCCAGCAGCCGCAGGCCAAAGCTCATGTGCACGGACAGCAGCAGCACCAGCCCCCATTCGCCGAACTTCACCGCGCCCATGTCGGCAAACTTCAGGAAGGCGTCCATGCGAGCACGCTGATCGAGGGCAAGGCCCAGAACGTAGAAGTGCGCCGGTAAAAAGATGCCCAGAGCGAGTCCGGACAGGCGATGCCCCAGAAAGGCCCAGTAGGCGCGGTGATTGCGCGGTGATTTCATGACAGCAAGCCTCCCACCGCCGCCACGGCACGCAGCCCCATCCACAGCAGCAACAGTCCGAACAGCAGCCCAAGCGAGGACGCTGCGCCGCGACTGAGCCGCCCCCATTCGATCAGGATGTTGCGCATGCCGATCGGCACGTGAACCGCGACGCTCAGCACGAACAGCGAATAGAAAGGAATCCAGATCCAGCTTCCTTGCGTGCGTGACAGGATCTCGGCGGCGGTCAGTCCTCCCCGTACGGCATAGAGAATGACCGCCAGATGCACGAGCACGAACGGCGCCATGATCATGGCCGTCAGGCGCTGCAATGCAAACAGGCGCGACTCCATGGTCAGTCCCCTCCCTTCAGAAACTGCAGCAGCGCGTTCTTCTTGAGCCCGGCGATGCTGCCGGTCGGGCTCAGGCTGACCGGACAGTGCGTCATGCAGTTGCCTTGCGTGTGGCAGGAATGGCAACCGCTGCCCGAAGTCGCTTGCTTGAGCACGCCCTTCGGGTCGGCATGGCGCTCGTCGTTGAACAGTGTCCATGCCCGGTTCAGTGCCGCAGGGCCCAGGTAATCCTTATCCCACGACACCACGTCGCAGGCGGCATAGCAGACACCGCAATTGATGCATTCAATGGCAGCATCGGCCATCTTGCGCTTGCGGCTGGCGGGCGAAACCGCGGCTGGGGGATCGTTGCGCGTGGCGGTCCCGACAAAGGTGTTGCCCGCTTTCTTCCACTTGTCGAAGAACTCGGACATGTCCACCACCAGGTCCTTGATGCGAGGCATGTTGCGCAGCGGCTCGATCACGATCACGCCGTCCTCCTCCACGCGGCTCACATGGGTTCGGCAGGTCCAGCGTGGCCGCCCGTTCACCGTCATCGCGCACGATCCGCACACACCGACCCGGCAAGCGAAGCGGTACGACAGCGTCGGATCCATGTGGCGCTGAACCTCGGTGACCACGTCGAGCACGGTCTGGTTCTCGCGCCATGGCACCTCATAGGTGGTGAGACTGCTCTCGTCGGTGCCACGCGCAATGCGTACCGTCAGCGTGCGTTTCGTGGCTGTTGTTGCCTCCATGCCTCTCTCCCGTTTCGACCGCGCCTGGCCGTTGCTCTGATGGATGGGTTGAGAGAAGTCTAAGTAATCGATATTTATGAAGCAATAATATTTATCTTGATATTTTTTGAAGTAAATCGCAAAAAGTGGATAAAACCAGACCTGTTTTCCACAGGGTCAGACCAGGGCAGGCGGCGTTGAGGTGAATCCCTTCGAAAAGCTCTCGCGTAGATAGTCGACGAAGACTTGCGAGACCCTCGATGCATGGGCGGAGTATGGCCGGATCGCATAGAGCCAATCACCGAAGGCCCCCGTTGCACGCCACTCGGGCAGCACCTCGATAAGCCGGCCAGTGTCGAGTGCCGACTGGGCACTGAAATCCGGCAGCAGCGCAATGCCAAGCCCTTCGATGGCGGCGTCACGCAAGGCCTCGCTGTTGTTGACCGCCAGCGGTCCGTTGACCGCCACGGTCACCGGATCGGCATGGGGGGAGGGTTCATCCGGGCCGGTCCGTACGAAGGTCCAGGTCGCGGTGCCATGCTGCCGGGGGTAATGCAGGCAGGCATGGTCAACGAGTGCCTCGGGGATTTCTGGCGTACCGTTGGCGCGCAGATAGGATCGGCTCGCCACCAGCACGATACGCGTGGCAGACAGGGTCCAGGCGACGTGGGTTTCCGGTGGCGCGGTCGTGTGTCGCACCGCGATGTCATAACCTTCCTGAGCCAGCGAACGCAGGCGGTCCGACATATCCAGTTCGATCTGGATTTGCGGATACTGCCGCAGAAATTCCGGTAGCCGCGGCACCAATTGTTGCCTGGAAAACGCAACCGGCGCGGTCACTCTCAGAAGTCCGCGCGGAGCTCCGGCGAGGTCTCGCACGTTGGCAAAGCCAGCGGAGATCTGCTCGAACGCACCGCGCATCGAATCCACCAGTTGCCTGCCTGCATCGGTCAGCGTGGCGCTGCGTGTCGTGCGCTGAACCAGCATGATGCCCGCCGACCTTTCCAGGTCAGCAATATGCTGGCTCATGGACGCCTTGCTCACACCAAGGCGGGCCGCCGCCTTGCTGAAACTACCTTGTTGATGCAACACCATGAGCCAATGCAGGTGTTCCCAAAGGCCCTCTACATCACCCTGCCGCATAGTTGCTCCCTGTCCAGGCCATCCCGGCCTCATATTTCACAGCTATAACATGGCTGTAGGCAATTTTCCTGAACAGTGAGTTTGGGCCAGGGCCGCTACCCGGACCAGATCGCGCTCCGTACACTGCGGTCATCCTTCAATGCGGTGGATTTCGACCCACCCACGACGCCAGGAGATCATTGTGACCGCTCCCTACAACTCGTCCGCGGAAGTTATCCACTTTGTGGCCGGAGCGCCGTATGCCGGTTCCGGCACGCGCTCGCAGCCGGTGTTCAATCCCGCCACTGGCGCGGTCGCGCGCAGCGTTCGACTGGGCAGCCCTGGGGACGTAGATGCCGCCGTCGCCAGCGCGCTTGCCGCGTTCTCGAAGTGGGCTGACACGCCGCCGATCCGCCGCGCCCGCGTAATGCTGAAGTTCCTGGAGCTCATGAACCGTCACAAGGACGAACTGGCCGCCATCATCACCGCCGAGCACGGCAAGGTCTTCAGTGATGCCCAGGGTGAAGTCAGCCGTGGCATCGACATCATCGAGTTTGCCTGCGGCATCCCGCAGCTACTCAAAGGCGATTACACGGATCAGGTCTCGACCGGCATGGACAACTGGACGCTGCGCCAGCCGCTCGGCGTCGTCGCGGGAATCACGCCGTTTAACTTCCCATGCATGGTGCCGTGCTGGATGTTTCCGGTGGCCATCGCGGCGGGCAACTGCTTCGTGCTCAAGCCCAGCGAACGCGATCCGTCGGCATCGCTATTCATGGCCAGGCTGCTGCAGCAGGCGGGGCTACCCGATGGCGTGTTCAACGTGATCCAGGGCGACAAGGTCGTGGTCGACGCCCTGCTGCATCACGCCGACGTCAGGGCCGTCAGCTTCGTCGGCTCGACGCCGATCGCCAACTATATCTACGAGACCGGCGCCAAGCTCGGCAAGCGCGTACAGGCGCTGGGCGGCGCCAAGAACCATATGGTGGTGATGCCCGATGCGGACCTCGATCAAGCCGTGGATGGCCTGATCGGCGCCGCCTTTGGATCGGCCGGCGAGCGCTGCATGGCAATTTCCGTCGCTGTCCTGGTGGGTGACATCGCCGACAAGATCATGCCGAAGCTCGCGGCACGTACGCGCGAGCTGGTCATCAGGAACGGCATGGATCCTGATGCCGAGATGGGTCCGGTGATCACGGGCCAGGCGCTCGAGCGCATCGAGAACTACGTCGCGCTCGGGGTCGATGAAGGGGCCCGGCTGGTAGTCGATGGCCGCAACTGCAAGGTGACGGGACACGAGCAAGGCTTCTTCACAGGCGGCACCTTGTTCGATAACGTGTCCCCCGACATGCGAATCTACAAGGAAGAGATCTTCGGCCCGGTGCTGTCATGCGTGCGCGTGGACGACTTCGCCCAGGCGGTCAAGCTGGTCAATGCGCATGAATTCGGCAATGGCGTCGCCTGCTACACGCGCGACGGCCAGGTGGCCCGCGAGTTCGCACGCCGAATCGAGGTCGGCATGGTAGGCATCAACGTGCCGATCCCGGTGCCGATGGCCTGGCACGGTTTTGGCGGATGGAAGCGTTCGCTGTTCGGTGACATGCACGCGTACGGCGAGGAAGGCGTGCGCTTCTACACGCGCCAGAAGAGCGTGATGCAGCGATGGCCTGCTGATACGTCACGCGGCGCCGAATTTGCAATGCCGACGACGAAGTGAGAAAGCAACTTGACGCGAACTCGACCAGCTAATGTCGATGCCTAAATCAGGCTGGGCGTCCGTCGCGCTCCCTCGATGCTGCCCGACCAACCCCTGGCTTTGCCAATTGCCGATGGCGTAGTGCAACGCTACGCCAGCGTGCGACTCCCTGGAGGCCATGCCATTTTAACGTCTTGCGCGGGCGTTCGTTGAGCCGCCTGGCAATGGCGTTGAGCTTGGCTTGCGAAGAGACCGTGAGATTGGCTCCTTTCTGGAAGTACTGCTTCAAGAGGCCGGAACGCCAGACCTGGTTCGTGAGGCTGGTGAAGATTGCCAGTAAGGACTGCGAGACGTCGGCATGAGCCCCATCCCCGCGGAGAGCGTGCATGCCGTCACCGTTCCCGGGTCGATCCGCGCGTGGGAGCCGGGATCTCATCCTGACCTGATTCCCGCTTTTTTTTGATGGGCTGGCGTATTACTACGCGTCTCGCGTCATCTGTTTGCTGGGTGCGATCAGCTTACGTCCGTCGGGGGACGACAAATCGCTATCGCAGCAATTCTGCCGGATGCTGTTCCCTATCGCGGTTGTCCACAGCGACTTCGACTATTTCACTAGGGCTGTCCGACGCAGCCTTATACAGCACGAAGAAGTCGCGAACTAGACTGCAGGCATGTAGCCGCAAAGGCGGCAATCCTGCCTAACATTCACGTGGTATCGAGCGGGAACAAAGGGAAAGTCGAAGTGGAGCGTGGCACACAAGATTCGTCGACCTACGACAGCCAGGATGCAGCAATTGTTGCCGGGACAGCTCTGGCAAAGAAGCTCCAGAGCGAGCTGATAGTGCACGACTCGGACGGAGCAATTCGCATGCGAAACTCCTACGGAAATGACCCGAGAGACGTCAAAGGGTAAAAGCAGGCCCAAGCTGAGCAGGAGGCCAGTTCTCAAACCCTACGCGCAAAAAAGGGATTTCAGCATCACTCCAGAGCCGTCGGGACAAACGAGGTATCGCAGAAATCCGCAGTGCCTGCGCTTCGTCGTGCAGAAGCACTGGGCCAGGCGCCTGCATTATGACTTCCGGCTCGAGCTCGACGGCGTGCTGCTCAGCTGGGCCGTGCCCAAGGGACCGTGCTACGACCCGGCCGAGAAGCGCATCGCCGTCCATGTCGAAGATCACCCGCTCGACTATGCCGGCTTCGAAGGCGAGATCCCGCCAAACCAGTATGGCGCCGGGTCGGTGATCGTCTGGGACCGCGGCACCTGGACGCCGGTGGGCGACCCGCATGACGGCATGGCCGCCGGCAAGCTCGTCTTCGATCTGCACGGCGAGAAGCTGGCAGGCCGCTGGGAACTGGTGCGCATCGCCAAGCCGGGCGACAAGTCCGAGCAGTGGATCCTCTTCAAGAAGCGCGACGCCTGGGCGCGGCCGCTGGCGGAGTTCGATGTGCTGGCCGCATTGCCGGACAGCGTCATCGCGAAGCCGCTGGGCGCATTGCGCGAGGCACCGGCCGTCGCCGACGATGACGATCCGACACAGGCCATCCAGCACGCGCCACGCGCGCCATTGCCGGCGAAGCTGCGGCCCCAGCTTGCCACGCTGTCGCCCACCCTCCCTTCCGGCGCCGGCTGGATCATCGAAACCAAGTTCGACGGGTACCGGATCCTGGCGAGGATGGACGATGCCCGGGTAACGCTGTTCACCCGCAACGGGCATGACTGGACGCGCAGGCTGAGCTCGCTGGCGGCGGAAATCGAGAAGCTCGATATCTCGCAAGGCTGGCTGGATGGCGAGATCGTGGTGCTGCGCGACGACATGCCGGATTTCAACGCCTTGCAGAACGCCATCGACGGGCATCGCCACGAGGCGATCGTCTACTTCGCCTTCGACCTGCCCTACTGGGAAGGCCGCGACCTGCGCGAGCTGCCGCTGGCGCAGCGTCGGGCGAAGCTGGCCGCGCTGGTTGCCGACCGCTCGGAGCGGGTGCGCTTCAGCGAAGCCTTCGACGCGCCGCCGGCGCAGATGTTCCAGGCGGCATGCCGGCTCGGCCTGGAGGGGCTGATCTTCAAGCGCGCCGATGCCCCCTATGTCTCGGCACGGACGCCGAGCTGGCTGAAGGCCAAATGCAAGCTGCGCCAGGAGTTCGTCATCGGCGGCTTCTCCGACCGCGAAGGCGCCTCTGCCGAGGTGGGCAGGCTGTATCTGGGCGTCTACGCGGATGGGGCGCTGGTTTATGCGGGCGGCGTCGGCACCGGTTGGGACAGTGCCACCGCCACGGACTTGCGCAAGCGCCTGGCGGCACTGGAAGTCAAGGACAGTCCTTTCTCGACGGAGGCCCGCGGCAGCGGGCGCTGGGGCGGCCGGCGGCCTGCCGTGGTGCGCTGGGTCAAACCAAAGCTGGTCGCGGAGGTCGAGTTCACCGAGTGGACACCGGACGGACAGGTTCGCCACGCGTCATTCAAAGGGCTGCGCACGGACCATGTCGTCAAGTCGATCCGGCGAGAAGCCGTGCAGACCGCGGTCACGCCCCATGGCGTTGCCGCCATCAAGGTCACCAATCCGGAACGGGTCATCGACCAGTCCAGAGGCATCACCAAAGTGGAACTGGTGCGCTACTACGAGAGCGTCGCCGCGGTGATGCTGCCGCACCTGGCGGGCCGTCCGCTCTCGCTGGTGCGCGCGCCGGAGGGCATCGACGCGCCCACGTTCTTCCAGAAGCATGCCGAGACCGCGATGCCTGGCCTGACTGAGCAGCCAGTTTCGCTGTGGCCCGGCCACGCGGCGTTGCTGACCGCCGACTCGCCCGAAGCCATTGTCGCGGCCGCCCAGATGAACGTGGTGGAGTTCCACACCTGGAATTCCATCGCGCGCGATATTGACCATCCGGACCGGGTCATCTTCGACCTGGATCCCGGCGAAGGCGTGGCGTGGGAGACCATGCAGGAAGCCGCCATGCTGGTGCGCACGCTGCTGGACGAGCTGGGCCTGCAGTGCTGGCTCAAGACCAGCGGCGGCAAGGGCCTGCATGTGGTGGTGCCGCTGGCACCGCGGCGGACCTACGATGAAGTGAAGGCGTTTTCACATGCGGCTGTCAGGCACCTGGCCACCACGCTGCCGCAGCGTTTCACCGCCCGCTCCGGCGCCGCCAACCGCAAGGGGCGCATCTTTGTGGATTATCTGCGCAACGGCTTTTCTCAGACCACCGCCGCCGCGTTCTCGGCACGCGCGCGGCCTGGCCTGGGCGTGTCGATGCCGGTGTCGTGGGAACAACTTTCCAGGCTGAAAAGCGGCGCGCAGTGGACCATCCGCGATGCGCGCGAGTACCTGAGCTTCCAGCTGGCCGACCCCTGGCAGTCGTACTGGGACACACGCCAGACTTTGACGGAGGCCATCGAACGCTTAAGCTGAATCCAGGCGCAACCCAATGTGGAGTATCCAATGGCTGCCCGATCGCTCGCTTCCCTGTCGCTGTCGTTTGGCCTGGTGTCGATCCCGGTCAAGCTCTATACCGCCACCGAAAGCAGTTCCGCCGTGCGCTTCAACCTGTTGAGCAAGGATGGCTCGCGCGTCAGGCAGCAGTACATTTCCGAACAGACCCAGAAGGTCGTCGAGCGTGCCGACATGATCAAGGGCTACGAATTCGAGAAAGGCCGCTTTGTCACGTTCGCGCCCGACGAGCTCAAGGCACTGGAAGAAAGCGCCAGCCATATGGTCGATATCGTCGCGTTCATCCCCGAGCAAAGCGTGGATCCGCTTTACTACGACAAGGCGTATTTCATCGCGCCCGACAAGCGTGGCGGCAAGCCCTACAGCCTGCTGCGCGAGGCCATGTCGCGGACCGGCCGCTGCGCCATCGCCAAATGGGCATCCAAGGGCAAGTCGCACGTGGTCCAGATCCGCCCGGTGGAAGGCGGGCTGGTGTTCCAGCAGCTGTTGTTTGCCGACGAGGTCCGCAATATCGCCGAACTGAATATCGAAGAGGTAAAGGTGTCCGATGCCGAGCTCAAGCTGGCAATCCAGCTGATCGAGCAGGCCTCCGAAGACGCCTACGATCCGACCCAGTACAAGGACGAGGAAAAGGCCAGGATCCTGGCCGCCATCGATGCCAAGATCGCCGGCAAGCACATCGTCGCGCCCGAGCCGGTGGAGGCCGGCGAGGGCGGACAGGTGATCGACCTGATGGACGCGCTGCGCGCCAGCTTGTCGAAGAAGGGCACCGCCGCCGCCAAGGGCAAGGCGGCCGCAGCCGCCCCACCCGCGCGCAAGGCCGCCCGCCGCGGCGCGACGGCAGAACCCACGCCGATCCGACGGACCACCAAGAAATCAGCGTGAAGCGCAACGGCGGGCTCAGCACGCGCGACCTCGAGGCGCGCCTGGGCGTGTCCAGGCGTCTGATCGGCAGCCTGGTCGCGGCAGGGCTGGTGCAGCCCACGCGCGGCCCGCGCGGCGAACACGTCTTTTCCTTCCAGGACGTGGTGCTGATCCGCACCGCCGACTCCCTGCACCGCGCGCATATCGGGCCGGCGCGAATCCTGCGCGCGCTGCGCCATCTGGAACGGCTCAAGCCAGACCGGCACTTGTCCGCGGTACGTATCTCGGCGTGCAGCGGCAAGGTGTCGGCCCGGGACCGACACGGCGACTGGATCGTGGAGACGGGCCAGCGGGTGATGGACTTCGGCACGCAGGACGACGACGGTGTCCGCGTCATGGCGCTGACGCGGGAAGCTTCCGCCTACGCCGCCGCGGATGAAGCGCTGGCCGAGGGCCTCAGGCTGGAGCCGGTCGATGTCCGCGGCGCTGAAGCGGCCTACCGGCGCGCGGTGGGTCATTATCCGGCGATGTTGGACGCGTACCTCAATCTAGGCTGCCTGCTTGCCGACCAGCAACGGCTGGACGAAGTCATTTCGCTCTATGAATCCGCGCTCACCGCGCTGCCTGACGAGCCGGAGCTGCATTTCAATCTGGGCGTGGCGCTTGAGGATACCGGGGCCACGCAGGCCGCCCTGGCTGCCTATGAGCGCAGCATTGAGCTGGCGCCCGGCGATGCCGACGCGCACTACAATGCCGCGCGCCTGCATCAGGAACTGGGGCATATCCAGAAGGCGCTCCGGCATTTCAACCAGTATCGGAAGCTGGATCGGTCCAGATAAGCCCGTCTTGGACCGTTTAAAACTTGTGCCGGAGATTGACCGTGATCCCCGTCTGGTTTTGCCCCGGGGTCGCCGTGCCAAAGCCATTCAACCCCAGGGCTGAATTGTCCTTGTTGTGTGCATAGCCTACCGTCAGGAAGGCGTCGGTCCGTTTGGATAGCGCATAGTTGACCGACGCCGCCAGGCTCCACGGATCCTGCCCAGAGTTTCGGTTATTGAAGTAATAGCCAGCCGCTGTCATACCCACTGCCGGCGACAGTTGCAGGCGGTAACCGATCCAATAGATGTCGTTGCGGCGCGCCTGGCCGCCCGGGACAACGCCGATATTCCCTCTGAACCAGCGGTAGCCCACCGATATCGTGCCCTGCCCCAGCACGTAGCTGGCCCCCAGGCCAAGGCGTCGGTCGGTCTGGCCTGAACTCTGCCCGGAGATACCCGTTGTTCCCTGTTGCTGGTCATAGGCCACCGTCGCGCCCAATGAGCCGGCTGAATACTCCAGGCCGCCGCCGAAGGCCCGGTCGCTCCTCACGTCCCCGGGCAATTCGCCGGCCAATGCGCTGCCGGCGCCGCTCGTCACGACCGAGCCCCGCGCCAGGCTGTACAGGGCCACGGCAGTGACGGGCCCGAACTTGCCGGTGTACTTTGCGGTATTGTCGTAACGACCGACCAGAACGGGGTCCAGCATGAACGCGGAGTACCGCGTTGCGAATCCCGTCGGATCGTAATTGATCAGCAGGTCGAAGAACGCATTCTGCTGACGACCCAGCGTAATACGCCCCCACTGGTTTTCCAGCCCCACATAAGCCTGCCTGCCAAAAAGCCGGCCACCCTGGCCCATCCCGGTATCGAGATCAAAGCCGCTCTCGAGCACGTACACGGCCTTGCTGCCGCTGCCAAGGTCTTCAACGCCGCGCAGGCCCCAGCGCGAGCCCGATACGTTGCCGCTGGTCATCCGAAGCTGTTTATTCCCGGCTGCATCGGCCTTGGTCAGGTACTCGAAGCCGATGTCGCCAACGCCGTAGAGCGTGACAGTCGACTGTGCCGCAGCAAGCTGAGAAGCCAACGCCAGCAGCATGCCGGCACACAACTCTCTTTTCATGAGCGTCTTCATTATTTGAATGCCTTCCATGGATGGGAACTACGCGTGCGTTGGCGGGCCAGACCGCCGTAGCGCCCTGGCTGAGTTCAACGCAGCACTTGAGGAAGCGCCCGCCGTGTCGCCTTGTTTTGGCGGAAGCCGGCTCAGGGCCTGTAGGCCCTCAATACTTCGGCTGCGGCCCGGTAGTCGCCGGTCAGCGGGCGGTCCTGCTCAAGAAACGCCACGCGCTTGCGCAGTGCATCGGCCAGTGCCTGCGTGGCGGGCGACAGCGTGAACGCCGGATCCTTGCGGCGACGCAATTCGGCCGCCTGGACGGCATGGACGAGTTCAATGGCAAGCAGTGCATAGGTGTTGTCGATCTGCTTGCGCACGCGTTGCACCACTGCTGGCGCGTTGGTGGCAACATCTTCGATATTTCCGGACGAGGGAGAAAAATCCATGGAAACCGGCTGCGCCAGCGACTTGTTTTCCGCGGCGAGCGCGATGGCTGGTTTCTCCATCGCACCGAACGCATGGACCGTATGCTCCGTGCCGAGGGAGCGCGACAGGCTGGTGAAGTTGGGATCGTTCAGCCGACCGATGCGTTGCGCAGAAGCCAGGGAATGATGCCCAAGCGCGATGGCGGTCTGCTCGAACGCGAGTACCCAGGGCAAGGGCACGAAATTCGCGGTGGGAAGCACTGCCCCGCCCTTTGCCAGATAGCTTTGCTGCTCTTGCCACCGGCTCGATCTTGGCTTCACACCAATCGCCACGCCCGGGTTGTCATCCGACGCGTTGTACTGCACGTTCAGAAGCGCGCGCAATTCCGACTGCGTACGATCGAGTTCGCCAATCAGGAAAACACCGGTGCGGAAACTGAGCGGGTCTTGCAGGCGGCGCGACGCGTCCTGGTTCCACAGACTGGAGCCACTCAGCAGGCGGCGCAATTCCGCTCCGGCTTTGACCGTTTCCGGAAATGGCCGCAAGGCGAGGGAGTCCTCCAGGAACGGAGAGACATTGCCGTTGAGCGCTTGCAAGCTCAACGCGTAGACAAGCTTGGAGTGCCGGCCCAAATTCGCAAGATCCACCAGCGCGAGCGATGCCAGGCCAGAGGCATAGGAATTGGAGCTGAGAATCGACAGGCCGTCCTTGCCGAACGGCTGTATCGGTGCAACACCGGCGGCCGCAAGCGCGCCGGACGCCGGCTGCCGACGGCCTTGATAGTAGACGTCTCCTTCACCGAGCATGGCCACGCCGACATGGCTGAGGATGGTGATGTCCGCCTCGCCGATGGAGCCGACCGAAGGGATCGCAGGCGTAATGCCCTCGTTCAGGAAGCGAACGTACGCGTCAACGATACTCTCTTGCACGCCCCCGCCGCCGGAGAGCAACGCATTCAGGCGCGCAGCCATCGCGGCACGGACATCGGCAACCGGCGCGTCGGGTCCGGCGCCACCACTATGCGCACGCAGCAACGCGATATTGAAGCGCCGCGACGCTTCCACGATCTCGTTGGTCAACTCCCCCCTGGCATCGACCATGGACCGGTCCTTGTTGAGTCCGACACCGACCGTCAATCCATAAATCTGTTTGCCTGCGCGGGCGGCATCCAGCAACACCGCATGCGCTTCGCGAACGCGCTGACGTGCCCCCGGCGCAATGCGCACAGGCTCGCCGTGGGCAATGCGGACGATGGATTCCGGCGTAGCGTTGCGGCCATCGAGCTCCACCTCGGCGAGGGCGGGCAATGCCATGCAGGCCGCAAATGCGGCAAGGCCCAGAGCACGACCGAATGCGAAAACTTGATTGCTACGGAACACCAATGGATTGCGTTTCATGGCTGGCTCAATAATTTTTGGACAAAGGGCGGGCATTACCGTGCCGCGGAGCGCGGCAGCGATTCTGTTAATACAAGAAAGGAATCAGGACAGCAGTGGCGCGGCGTTACGGCTGTGGATGGCCCAACGCACGTATGGCGCTACGGGGCCGCCGCAAACGGCTTTCCATATCGTCTCCTGTGCGGAAGTTGTCGTCCTTCGCATCGACGGGTGCCGCAAGGCGCGGCGGTCACTGAAACCATGGGAGACAGTGTAGACACAGGCCCATTAACCGACTTATGCTTTTTTGTCGGTAACCCTTAACATCGCATTAATGGCCTTGGAGACGAACCTTCGCCAGACCGGCGTGTTTCGCGCCGTCATGCAGGGCTGAGGCTGTTTGTCGGAACACCATTGCAAACTTCCGCAGGGATCATCCCGTCCGTTCGCGTAGCAGTTCGCACGCAGACCGCGAGCAACAAGTTGCTCAGCCTTTTGTCAGCAAACGTGGATTTGGCGGGGGTCTACCGGAGCGCCGCAGCAGCCCTTCGTCAAGGATGCGGCACCGGTTCATGGAGGACGCGGCCGTTCTGGCGACTTTTTTGATTTTTTTGGGTGGCAGTGGTCCACGTTTGGCACCGGCACCACTGCCGGCTGCGGTCGCGACGGCTCTTCGCAGCAATCTCGTCAACGCCGGGCCCGTACCGGGCGACCGGCGTCTGACTTTGTCCCGCTTACAAATACTTGAACAGATTCATCCCCTGAATCTGCATAAACGACTGCTGCGCCCCCTGCAGCGCCACCTGCCGCTGGTAATACTCGGTAATCGCCTTGGCGTAATCCAGGTCCTGCAGCCCCGACAGCGTCTGCGAATACGTCAGGTCCCGGTTGGCGCCCACGTCATCCAGTGCATCCAGCTCGTTCATGCGCGAGCCCACCGAGGCACGCACGGTCAGCACGTTGTCGAGCGAGTTGGAGAACTGGCGCACGGCGGTCGACAGCACGTTGCCCAGGTTGGCGCGGTCGTTCTCGGATGCGGCGGGCTGGCGCAGCGTGTCGATCACGGTCTGCAGGTTGGCGAACATGTCGGTGCCGGCTTCGCTGGCCGGCTGCATGGTCAGGGTGTCGCCGGCCTTGGGCGCGCCGGAGACGTTGAAGGTGAAGCCCGCGACTTCGATCTGCGCCGGCGAGGTGTAGGGCAGCGGGCCAGTCACCACCGGGGCGGGGGTGGCGCCGGTCGAGGTGTCGGTGATGGTGTATTCGATCTGGCCGGTGGCGTTGGCCGTGAACGACATCTGCAGCGCGTGGCCGAACAGCGGGTGGCTCGGGTCCGTGGTGGACACCGTGCCAAAGGTGGCGGTGCCGGTATTGGCGGGGTTGCCCTTGACCACATAGCCGGCGCCGCCGGTGACGCTCATGAAGACTTCGCGGCCGGTGTTGCCGGCGGGCATCTGGCGAGCGACGTCGACCTGCAGCAGTTGCTGGCCGTTGTCGCCGATGTAGTTGCCGGCGCCGGCGCTCTGCGTGAACGGGGCGCTGCCCGAGCGGGTGCCGCCGAACAGGAACTGGCCGTTGCCGTCGTCGGAATTGGCCAGGCTCAGCAGCTGGTTGTACAGGCCTTCCAGCGCGGTCGCGAGCGAGCCGCGGTCGGCATCGCTCATGGTGCCGTTGCCGGCCTGCACCAGCATGGTCTGGATGTTCTGCGTGATGGTGGTGACGGACTGCAGCGCGTTTTCTTCCGCCGCCAGTGCAATATTGGCCTGGTTGCGGGAGGTGGCGTACTGGCCGTTGACGGCCTGCGCCTGGCTGACGCCCAGCGCGCGCGTGGCGCCGACGGGATCGTCCGACGGCGTCAGGATCGAGCGGCCGGTGCCGAGCTGCTGCTGGATATGCATCAGCGCGCCCTGCTGGTAGTTCATCGACGCCAGGCCTTGCTGGTACAGGGTGGAGCTTGCAACGCGCATATTGGGTTACCTCTTCTGACGCGGGGTGGCGCGGCGCTTAGCGGCCGATGCCGATGATGGTGTCGAACAGCGTGCCGGCGGTCTGGATCACGCGCGCATTGGCCTGGTAGAGCTGCTGGAAGCGCAGCATCGACACGGTTTCCTCGTCCATGTTGACGCCGGAGACCGATTGCTGCGCGGTCTTGATCTGCGTGGTGATGCTGTCCTGCGAGGCCGAGGCGATCTTGACCGACTTGGCGCGCGTGCCGACGTCGTTGACCAGCTGCGCGTAGGCTTCGCTGAAGCTGGACACGCCACCGATGGTCTTGGCGTTCTGCAGCTTGGCCAGCACCAGCATGTTGCCGTTGTCCTTGACCGCGCCGGCGTTGCTGCCCAGCGTGAAGCTGTCGCCGGCGGCGGGGGTGCCGCCGAAGCTGAAGGTCAGGCCGTTGAGGGTGAAGTCGGTGTTGCTGCCGTTGGGCACGCCCACCGGCTGCGGCGCCATGGCCACGCCGCCGACCTTGAAGATGTAGCTGGTGCCGTCGAACTCGGCGGTGATCTTGCCGGCCGGCAGCGAGAACCCGGGTGCGACCTTGCTCAGCGCCGCGGTAGCGTTGCCCTTGTTGCCGGCGGTCGCCTCGATGTAGGCGGGCGATGCCGCGGCAATCTTGGCGGGATCGTTGATCGCCATGTCAAAGCCGGTGGCGGCGTTGCGGGTGGGCTGCACCGTGAACGAATCGTTGGTGCCCATCGGCGCGTTGATCTCGACGGTAAAGCCGTCGGCGCTGAATTGCAGCGGGTAGGTGGCGCCGCCGGCGGGCACGGGCGTGACCACCTGCTGGTTGTCGGACAGGCGCGTCAGCGTGTAGTTGGTGCCGTCGAAGTGGAGCTTGTAGTCGCTGGTGGTCAGCGCCGATGCATTGTCGATGGTGGCGGTGGCTACCGTGGTCTTGACGGTGTTGTTGGCGTTGGGGATGGTGGTGGCGCCGCCCAGCTTGAACATGTCGGTGCCGGCGGCGCCGTTCAGGTCGATGCCGAGCTGGTGCTGCGCGTTGAAACTCGCGCCGATCGCCAGCGACAGGCGGCCGATCGCGCTTTGCGCCGGGTCCAGGGTTTCGGTGCGGAACTGCAGCAGGCCGCCCAGCGAGCCGCCGGTGAGCGCGCCCGGCTCGCTCTCGATCATGGCGCCGGAGGGCAGCGTGTAGGCCACCACGGTGCGGTTGGGGTCGGCGGCGGAGGCTACGGCCTTCAGTTCATAGGCGTCGTTGCCCATCACCAGCGGCTGGCCGTTGCCGACGAAGACGTTGTAGGTGCCGGTGTCCTGCACCACCACCTTGGCGCCGACCAGCTTGGTCAGCTCGGCCACGGCCTGGTCGCGCTGGTCGAGCAGGTCGTTGGGCGGCTGGCCGCCGGAGGCCGCCTTCAGGCGCGTGATTTCCTGGTTCAGGTTGGCGATCTGCTTGGTATACGCGTTGACCTGCGTGACCGCGGTGCCGACCTGTTCGTTGACGCCGGCCTGCAGCTGCTTGAAGTAGTTGCTGGCCGAGCGCACCTGGCCCACCAGCGCCTGGCCCGCCGACAGCATGCCCTGGCGCGCGGCCGGATCGGCCGGGGTATCGGCCACCGCCTGCACCGCGGCGAAGAACTTCTGCATCAGCGGTGCCAGGCCGCCCTTCTGGTCGGCCAGCAGATTGTCGATCTGGCTGATCTGGTCCGAGTACATCGCCAGCGAGGCGCTGGCCGAGGTGGCGCCGCGCAGCTGGCCGGTCAGGAACTCGTCATAGACGCGGATCACCGTGGTGGTGTTCGAGCCGAAGCCGTAGAAGCCCTGGCTGGTGTACTGGCCGCCGGCGGACGCGACGATGGTGTTCTGGCGCGAGTAGCCTTCGGTTGCCGAATTGGCAAAGTTGTGGCCCGTCGTCGTCAGCGCGTTCTGCGCGGTGTTCAGGCCGGAGAGGCCAATACTGAAGAGAGACATGGTGCTCTGGTCCGGGATTGGTGGGACTGCCGCGGTGAGGGGCGGCGGGGTGGTATGTGGGAGTTATCGGCTCGGTGGGGGCGGGACTTTAGTTATGGCAGTGATCTTCGCCGGGTCCCGCTGGTTTTCTCCCCTCTCCCGCAGACGGGAGAGGGGAGCCTGGTTCGTGCGGTGTCGGCTGCGGTTAGCCGCTGTATTGCAACTGAAGCCCTGCGCCCTACGCCGCCACCTTCTTCATGATCTTCACCAGCTTGTGCCCATACGCCGGATCCGTGGCATACCCGGCCCTCTGCAAACCATGCGCCGCGTCCTCGGCGCTGGCCGCGCTGACCACGCCCGCGTAGCGCGGGTTGCTGGTCAGCAGGCGCGCGTAGTCGGCGCAGGCCTCGTCGTAGGACCCATAGGCGCGGAACTTGGCACGCACCTTCTGCGGCTGGCCGTCGATGTATTCGGTGGTGGTGATTTCCGCGACGCGGCCTTTCCAGCTGGGGCCGGCCTTGATGCCGAACACGTTGAACGTGGTCGAGCCGTCGGCGTGCGTGATCTCGCGCTGGCCCCAGCCGGATTCCAGCGCGGCCTGGCCGACGATCAGGCGTGCCGGCACGCCGCTGGCGCGGGACGCGGCTTCGGCGGGGCCGGCCATGCGGGCGACGAAGGCGCTGACGTGGGCCGGTGCATCGTCGGGCAGCCGGCCGAGCCGGTCTTCGCCCTGGCCGCGGTCGGCGTAGGACTGCGGCTGGTACTGGCGCAGGCCGGCAGTGGGATTCCATTGCTGGCCCGCGACCATGGTGCCGATGGCGGGCAGGTCCGCCTGCTCGCCCGCGTCGGCGGGCATGGCGCCGGCGCCGCGGCTATCGAGCAGCCGGGCCATCTCGGCATCGGCGGCCTTGCCGGCCTCGGCCGTCGTCAGCGCGTTCATGCCGGCGGGCATCGCGGTGCCGGTGGCGCGCGCCAGCTGGCGCACCATCACGTCGGCCAGGCCGATGCCGCGCGACGACATCTGCTGCGCCAGCTGCTGGTCCATCATCGACAGGTAGAGCTTGCTCTGCTCGTTGTCGAACAGGCCGTCCTGCGGCGTGGCGTCGCGCATGCTCTTGAGCACCATCTGCGTGAACACCGCCTCGAACTGCTTCGCCACGGCCTGCAGCGTACTGGCGTCGGCGCCGCCGCGCGCGCTGTGCTTGAGCGCTTCGAAACCCTGCGTGTCCAGCGCGAAGCGCTGGCTCAGGTCGGCGCCCGCCGCAGGCACTGCGCCACCGTTGAGGCCGCTGTTCATGCTCAGATCACTTCCAGCTCGGCGCGCAGCGCACCGGCCGCGCGCATCGCTTCCAGGATGGTCTGCAGGTCGGCCGGGGTCGCGCCCAGCGCATTCAGCCCCTTGACCACCGCGGCCAGCGAGGCGCCCGCCTTGACGATCTGCAGCGAGCCGCCCTGCTGCCTCATGTCGATCTGCGACACCGGCGCCACCACGGTCTGCCCGTCGCTGAACGGCGCGGGCTGGCTGATCACCGGCTGCGTGTTGATGACCACCGACAGGCTGCCGTGCGCCACCGCGCAGTCTTCCACCGTCACCGCCTGGTTCATCACGATGGAGCCGGTGCGGGCGTTCAGGATTACCTTGGCCGCGGCCTTCGCCGGCGTGACGTCGATATTCTCGATGCGGGCCAGCAGGCTCACGCGCGCCGCCGGCGACGCCGGCGCACGCACCTGCACCACGCGCCCGTCCAGCGCCGCGGCCACGCCGCCGCCCAGGTTGCGGTTGATGGCTTCGACCACGCGCTCGGCGGTGCCGAAATCCGTATCCTTCAGTTCCAGGTTGAGCACGCCGCCATCGGGCTGGAACGGCGCGACCGCGCGCTCGACGATGGCGCCGTTGGCGATGCGCCCCACCGCCAGCTGGTTGATCTGGACCTTGCTGCCGTTGGCCGACGCGCCCGCGCCGCCCACCAGCATGTTGCCCTGCGCGATCGCGTAGACCTGGCCGTCGGCGCCCTTGAGCGGCGTCATCAGCAGCGTGCCGCCACGCAGGCTCTTGGCATTGCCCATCGACGACACCACGATGTCGAGCTGGCTGCCGGGCTGCGCGAACGCGGGCAGCGTGGCCGTGACCATCACCGCCGCGACGTTCTTGAGCTGCATGTTCTTGCCGGCCGGCAGCGTGATCCCCAGCTGCGAGAGCATGTTGGTCAGGCTCTGCGTGGTGAACGGCGTCTGCATGGTCTGGTCGCCGGTGTTGTCCAGCCCCACCACCAGGCCGTATCCCACCAGCGGGTTGTCGCGCACGCCCTGGAAGGTGGCCAGGTTCTTCAGGCGCTCGGCCTTGGCACTGGAGGCAAAGGCGCCGAAGGCCACGCCCAGCGCCAGGCTGACCATGGTCAGCCGCAGCAGGCGGGACAGGAAACGAGCGAG
Source organism: Cupriavidus sp. WGlv3 (assembly GCF_023952475.1). Taxonomy (GTDB): domain Bacteria; phylum Pseudomonadota; class Gammaproteobacteria; order Burkholderiales; family Burkholderiaceae; genus Cupriavidus; species Cupriavidus phytorum. Next base: position 116,591 of record NZ_JALHRX010000011.1, on the reverse strand, counting down.
CATCTGGGCAGACATGGCGCGGTCAGAACGGAGAAACATTGAGGAAGAAGCGCTGCAGCCAGCCCATGTTCTGCGCTTCGTCGATCACGCCCTTGGCGGTGTATTCGATGCGCGCATCGGCGACCTGCGTCGACAGCACGGCGTTGTCGCCGGTGATGGTGCGGGGATTGACCACGCCCGAGAAGCGAATGAACTCGGCGCCCTGGTTGATGGCCATTTGCTTTTCGCCGGAGACCACCAGGTTGCCATTGGCCAGCACCTCAAGTACGGTCACGGTGATGGTGCCGTTGAAGGTGTTGGCCGCGCTGGCGCCGCCGCTTGCCTTCATGGTGTTGGCGCCGTTGATGTTGGCGTTCTGGCTGGTGCCGAACAGTCCGCCCAGCGCGCGCGGCACCGCGTCGAACGCCAGCGCGGCGTTGCCGGTGCGGCTGGTGTTGGTGCCGGAGTTCTTGCTGGCGTTGACGTTCTCGGTGATCAGGATGGTCAGGATGTCGCCCACGTTGCGCGGGCGGCGGTCCTCGAACAGCGGATTGCCGGCGTACGACGACTGGTAGATCGAGCCCGAGGCCGGCCCCATCGGGCGCGGCTCGGCGCGCGCGGTGGTCGGCATCTGCACGAGCGGCTCGCGCGGCATCAGCGCGCAGCCGCTGGTGGCCAGCATTGCCACGCCGGCCAGGCAAACCAGCGCACGCGCGCCCAGGCGGGAAAGCAAGGTGGCCATGTTCACACCAATCAACCCAGTTGCGACAGGCGCTGCAGCATCTGGTCGGAGGCCTGCACCGCCTTGCTGTTGATCTCGTACGCACGCTGCGTCTGGATCATGCTGACCAGTTCCTCGACCACGTTGACGTTGGACGCCTCGACATAGTTCTGCTGCACCACCCCAGCGCCGTTCAGGCCCGGCACGGTGGTGTTGGGCGCGCCCGAGGCGTCGGTCTGCACGTACAGGTTCTCGCCCATGCTTTCCAGGCCGGCCGGGTTCATGAAGGTGGCGAGCTGCAACTGCCCCACCTGCACGTTGGCGCTGGAGCCCGGCTGCGTCACCGACACCGTGCCGTCGCGGCCGACGGTCATCGACAGCGTGTTGGCCGGGATGGTGATGGCGGGCTGGATCACGAAGCCGCTGGAGGTCACCAGCTGGCCGTTCTGGTCCACCTGGAACGAGCCGTCGCGGGTATAGGCGGTGGTGCCGTCGGGCAGCGCCACCTGGAAGAAGCCCTGGCCCAGGATGGCCACGTCCTTGGCATTGCCGGTCTGCTGCGGATTGCCCTGGGTGTGGATGCGCTCGGTCGCCACCGGGCGCACGCCGGTGCCCAGCTGCATGCCCGAGGGCAGCGTGGTCTGGTCCGACGACAGCGCACCGGGCTGGCGGATGGTCTGGTACATCAGTTCCTCGAACACCGCGCGGCCGCGCTTGAAGCCGTTGGTCGACACGTTGGCCAGGTTGTTCGAGATCACGTCCATCTGCGTCTGCTGCGCATCGAGGCCGGTCTTGGCAATCCAGAGAGAGCGGATCATGTGGGTCCTTGCTTGAGTGCTGGGGACTTGCGCGGTACACCGTGCCAGTCAGTAATCAGTTCAGTTGGTCGAGAGCAGCTGGTTGGCGCGCTGCTCGTTGCCGTCGGCGCCCTGGATCATCTTCATCTGCATCTCGAAGCGGCGCGCATTGGCGATCATCTCGACCATGGCTTCGGTCGGGTTGACGTTGCTGCCTTCGAGCGCGCCAGAAATTACGCGCACGGTGGGATCGGCCTCGAGCGGCTGCGCGCCGGGGCGCAGGCGGAACAGGCCGTCATCGCCGCGGGCGATGGCGTCGTTGGGCGGATTGACCACGCGCAGCCGGCCCACCTGCGCCAGCCCGGCCGAGGCTTCGCCGGGGCCGCGCGCGGTGATGGTGCCGTCGGTGCCGATCGTCACCTGCGAGCCCGGCGGCACCGCCAGCGGACCGCCGTCGCCCATCACCGGCAGGCCGGAGAGGGTCTGCACCTGGCCGTCCTGCGCCACCTGCAGCGCGCCGGCGCGGGTATAGGCCTCGCTGCCGTCCGGCGCCTGCACCACCAGCCAGCCGTTGCCCTGCAGCGCCACGTCGAGCGCGCGGCCGGTGTAGGTCAGCGGCCCGGCGCGCATGTCGGCGCCCGGCGTGGACGCCAGCGTGAAGGCGCGCGTGCCGGCCTCCGCCCCGACCACCGGCACCGCGCGGTACAGGTTGACCTGGGCGCGGAACGCCGGCGTCGAGACGTTGGCAAGGTTGTTCGATACCGCGGCTTGCTGGTCGAGTATCTGCTTGGCGCCCGACAGGGCGGTGTAGATCATGCGGTCCATGGCGGCGGCTCAGCTCAGCGTGGCGATCACAGGTTCACCAGGGTCTGCATGACCGTGTCCTGCGCCTTGATGGTCTGCGCGTTGGCCTGGTAGTTGCGCTGGGCCACGATCAGGTTGACCAGCTGGCCGGACAGGTCCACGTTGGAGGCTTCCACCGCGTTCGAGCGCAGCGTGCCCAGGCTGCCGCCGGCCACGCCGAGCAGCGGCTGGCCGGACGCGCCGGTGGCGGACCACACGTTGTCGCCCTCGGGCTTCAGGCCTTCGACGTTGCCGAACGCGGCCATCACGATCTGGCCCAGCGGCTTGGTCTGCTCGTTGGAATAGTTGCCGGTGATGGTGCCGTCGCCGTTGACCGAGAAGCCCAGCAGGCTGCCCGAGGTATAGCCGTTCTGGCTTAGCTGCTTGACGTCGTTGTCGGCGCCGAACTGGGTGGTGCCGGTCAGGTCCAGGCGCATGGCCATGGCCTGGGCGCCATTGGCCGCCGGCTGGGTCAGCGTGACCGCGCCCGCGCCCGGCGCCTGCAGCGCGCCGGCGTTGTCGAACGACAGCGTGACCGGAGCGCCGCCCACGGTGTTGCCGTTGACGTCGGTGACGTACATCTGCCAGTCGGTGCCGCCCGGCACGGTGGGCGCAGCGCCCGACTTGGCGAAGTACGCCATCAGCTGCTGCTTGTTGCCCAGCGAGTCATAGACGTTGATCGCCGTGCTGTAGTTGAACATGTTGCTGGTCGGCGGCACGCCGGGCGCGCTGGCAAACGCCTGCGCCGGCACGGTGGCGCGCGAATCGAGCTGGAACTTGGCGGTGATGCTGCTGGTGGCGCGCGGCTCCATCTGCGCATTGCTGATCACCAGCGGCTGCGGCTGCACGCCCGCGCCGCCGGCCACGCCGGCCGGATAGCCCGTCACCTGCAAGCCCTGCATATTGGTGATGCGGCCGTCTTCCTGGCGCTGGAACTGGCCGTTGCGCGAGTAGTAGACCGCGCCTTCCGGGCTGGTCATGCGGAAGAAGCCGTTGCCGTTGGTGATGGCCACGTCCAGGGACCGGCCCGAGGCCTCGATATTGCCCTGGTTGAACGACTGCACCACCGAGTTCACGCGCACGCCCAGGCCGATCTTGGTGCCCGCGTAGACGTCGGCGAACTGCGCGGCCGATTGCTTGTAGCCAACCGTGTTGGCGTTGGCGATGTTGTTGCCGATCACGTCCAGGTTGGACGCGGCGGCGTTCAGGCCGCTTACCCCTTGACCGAAACCCATGATTGCTTCCTTTTTGATTGGCCCACTAGGCTGTCATTGAAGCCGGCCGGCGCCCGCGCGCTGCCGGCACCTGCGTATCAGAGAATCCGGCGCACGTCGTCGACGTTGGCGGTCTGGCCGTCGCCCAGGTCCACCAGCACGCCGCTGGCGTCGCCGCTGATGCTCTCGACCTTGCCGTACACCAGCGCCACCGGCTGCACCGAGGTGCCGTTGGCGGTGGCGGTCACCTTGAAGGTGTAGTCGCCGTCGGCCACCGCCACGCCGGCGTTGTTCTTGCCGTCCCACGCGATGTTGTGCACGCCCGCGGTCTGGCCCTTCATGTCGATGGTGCGCACCACGTTGCCGTCCTTGTCGAGCACGTCGACGGTGACCGCGTCCGCGGTCGACGGCAGGTCCACGCCGATCTTGCCCGGCACGCCGCCTTCCACCGATACCTGCTTGCCCGGCACCATCACGGTACGGCCGATCAGCGCGGCCGAATCCATCGCGCGGCTGGCGCTGACCTGCCCAAGCAACTGCGACAGCGTCGCGTTCATGGTCTGCATGCCGCTGACCGTGCTGATCTGCGCCAGCTGCGACGTCAGCTGCGCGTTGTCCATCGGGTTGAGCGGATCCTGGTTGTTCATCTGCGTGACGAGCATGGTCAGGAAGTTGTTCTGCAGCTCGGACGCGCTGGCGCTGCCGCTCTTGAGTGCGTCGTTGATGCCTTGCGTGTTGCTGCCTACCGGTGGGGTGGTGGTCATGTCAGTTGATTGTGTGCGAGATGCGGATGGAGCCGTTGCCGTGATGGGCCGGGGCGTTTTACTGGCCGATCGTCAGCGTCTTCAGCATCATGTTCTTGGCGGTGTTGAGCACTTCCACGTTGGCCTGGTAGGAACGCGAGGCCGAGATCATGTTGACCATCTCCTCCACCGGGTTGACGTTGGGCATCACCACATAGCCCTGCGCATTGGCCATCGGATGCGTGGGGTTGTGCACCATGCGCGGGGGCGACGGATCCTCGCTCACGCCCTGCACCTGCACGCCGCCGATATCGGTCTGTCCCGGCGTGGGCGCCATGCCGAACACCACCTGCTTGGCGCGGTAGGCCTGCCCGTCGGGGCTGACCACGCTGTCGGCGTTGGCCAGGTTGGACGCGGTCACGTTCATGCGCTGCGACTGCGCGGCCATGGCCGAGCCCGCGACGTCGAAGATGTTCATTGCCGGCATGGGTTCGCTCCTGCGTTACTGCTGGATTGCCGCCAGCATGGTCTTGATCTTGGAATTCATCACCGTCAGGCCAGACTCGAAGTGCACGGCGTTGTCTGCGAAGGCCACGCGTTCGGTGTCCATTTCCACGGTATTGCCATCCACACTGGACTGCAGCGGGATGCGGTAGGCCAGGTCGAATTCCTCGCGGCCCGGCGCCTGCGCGGGCAGGTGGCGCACCGAGGTGGTCGACAGCGACATGCCCTCGTTGCGGTGGCCGCGCTCGACGGTCTGCGCCAGAGTGCTGGAGAAATCAAAGTCGCGCGCCTTGTAGCCGGGCGTGTCCGCGTGCGCGATGTTCGAGGCAATCACCGACTGCCGCTGGTTGCGCAGGCTCAGCGCTTCCTGCTGGAAACGTAGCGCCGCATCAAGTCTGTCAATCATCTGCATCTCCCTGCTGGGCAAGCGCTCCCGCAATCGGAGCGCACGTGGCTTCTTCAGGGTTGGCATCTTAGGCGGGGAGCTGTCACGCCAATCGGATGAATAAGGACGGGAAATCCGCGCATTTCGGCCCGCCCGCGCGCGGGGCGCTGCCTACAATGGGCCCCGATGACAGATGTATACGGCGCGCGCAGTCAGTCACGGGGCCGCGCGCCGTCCTTGCCGGGAAGTCCAGATGAAACCCCTTTGCCGCAACGCCCGCCGCCTGGCGCAAGCCGCTCTTGGCGCCTGCCTGCTGGGCGCTTGCCTGCCTGGCGCTGCCGGCGCCGCGCCGGCGCAGGTCACGCCGGTGGCCATGCAGGCGCCGGCCGCGCACGCCGCTGCCAGCCCCTTCACCGAAGACCCCGCGCGGGTCGCCGTCGAGCGCTTCCTGCAGCAGCAAACCGCCGGCCTGCCGGGCAAGGTCAGCGTGCAGGTGGCACCGCCGTCAGGCGGGCGCGCGCCCGAATGCATCGCGCCCGATCCGTTCCTGCCCGCCGGCGCCTCGCCGTGGGGACGCGTTTCGGTAGGCGTGCGCTGCGGCGGCGAGCGGCCCTGGGTGCGCTACATGCAGGCGCGCGTCTCGGTGCTGACCGACTATTACGTGGCCGCGCGCGCGCTGGGCGCGGGCGAGCCGGTCGGCCAGGCCGATGTCGAAATCCGCCAGGGCGACCTGGGCGCGCTGCCGCGCGCGGTGATCACCGACCCGGCCCAGCTTGCAGGCGCCGTCACCGCCAACCGCATCGCCGCTGGCTCGCCGCTGCGCACCGACCTGCTGCGCAAGGCCATCGCCGTGCGCCAGGGCCAGACCGTCACCGTGGCGGTCGAGGGTGAGGCCTTCCAGATCACCAGCGAAGGCAAGGTGCTGGCCGACGCGGCCACCGGCAACACCGTGCAGGTGCGCCTGCGCAGCGGCCAGGTGGTCAATGGCCTGGTCCGCAGCGGCGACACCGTGGTGCTGCAATGACATCGCGGCAAGTGCTGTAACCGTGGCTGGAATGACTGGGTTTCCGGGGCGGGCGGCGTGCGAAAATGCCGCCGCAGCCGCCGCGCAGCGAATCCGGGCCAGGCGCCCTAAAGAATTCGCCGGCGCGTCCGTAATGCCATAGGAAACCAGCAAGGATCGCCCCGTGAAGATCAACCACTCCACCTCGTCCCGTCCGGCCGACGCCGCCGCTGGCGACGCCGCCCGGCCCCAGGCCGCCCCGGCCGCCGCCGCCGATGCGGCCGCGCCGTCCGCCGGCCTGAGCGTCAGCCCGCTGGCCGCCCAGGTGCGCGACATCAGCGCCCGCCTGGCCCAGCCGACTGACGACGATATCGATACCGCCAAGGTCGAAGAAATCCGCCAGGCCATCGCCGAAGGCCGGATCCGCATCGACCCGGGCAAGATTGCCGATGGCCTGCTCGCCACCCTGCGCGAGCTCGGCCAGGCCGACGCCAAATAGCCATCATGAGCCAGAGCCTGATCCAGTCCCTGCAGCGCGAAACCGAAGGCATCCAGGCCTTCGGCCAACTCCTCGCCGAAGAGCGCGACGCCCTCAAGCGGGGCGACTTCCAGTCCCTGAGCGGACTGCTGACGCGCAAGGTCGAACTGGGCCAGGCTTTGTCCCGCCAACTCAAGGCCCGCGAAGCCCAGATGGGCGCGCTGGGCCTGCGCGCGGGCCCGGAAGGGCAACTGCTGGGGCGCCAGGTCGAACCGGCGGTGGCCGATGCCTGGCGCGGACTGATCTTCGCCGCCCGCACCGCGCGTGACACCAATGCGCTCAACGGGGCGGTGGTTGACGCCCATCTCGACTTCACCCGCGAGGCCATCCAGGCGCTGCGCCAGCATAGTGGCGGGGATGCGGGGTTGTATGGGAAGGATGGGAAGGCGGCGGCGGGCGTGGGTGGGGTTAGTCTGGCGGCCGGGTAAGCACGTCTCACATCCGCAGGGGTTCGCCTGCGGTCACAAAATGTTCCATTTTTTCGTCACTTGCTTGAAACCAACGAAAAAACGGAACATACTGTGGCCGTCATGCCGCACAACCGCCAAACCCAACGCGTCCTTGACCTGGCCTCCAGGAAAGGCATGCTGCGCCCCGCCGATCTCGACAACATCGAAGTCCCGCGGGTCATCCTAAGCCGCATGGTCGGCGCCGGGCTGCTCGAAAGAATCGATCGGGGCATCTACCGGCTGTCGAATGATCCACGCTCGGAGCACGAGGGGCTTGCCGCCATTGCCACCCGGGTGCCGCAAGCTGTCTTCTGCCTGCTGACAGCGCTCCAGTTCCATGGCCTGACCACGCAACTTCCGCGCGAAGTCTGGATTGCGATGCCGCGAGGCAGCCATGCGCCAAGAATCGATTTTCCACCGATCAAGATGATCCAGGTTGCCGACGATGTCTTCTCGGCAGGCATCGACGTGGTCGAACACGGCGGGATCCCACTGCGGGTCTATAGCGCTGCCCGAACGGTGGCAGATTGCTTCAAGCACCGCAACAAGGTAGGCCTCGACGTGGCACTGGAAGCCCTCAGGGATGCGCGGGCACAGCAGAAGGCATCGGCGGACGACCTCTGGCGCTATGCCAAGATTTGCCGTGTCGCCAACGTCATGCGCCCGTACCTTGAGGCTGTCGAATGATCAGCGACCTTGCCGAATCGGTGCGCGCGCGATTGCTGAACATCGCCAAAGCGCAAAGGGCGGATTTCAACCAGGTGCTGGTGCGTTATGCGCTGGAACGCATGCTCTATCGGCTAAGCCAGTCGCCGCATGGCGAGCGCTTTGTGCTCAAGGGCGCCTTGCTGTTCACGCTCTGGTACGACATGCCGCATCGCGCTACCCGCGATGCCGACTTCCTTGGTTTCGGAGCGAGCGATCTGGCATCGATCGCCAAAACGTTCCGGGACATCGCGACTGTCAGCGCCGACGATGGCATGACCTTCGATCCGGCATCGGTGACCACGGAGGAAATTCGCAAGGATGCGGGCTACGCCGGCGCGCGCGTCTTGCTTACCGGGGAACTGGCGCGGGCACGATGCCGGGTGCAAGTCGATATCGGGTTCGGTGATGCCATCACACCGGGGCCGGTCGACGCGGCCTATCCGGTCCTGCTCGACGATCTGCCGGCGCCGCGGCTACGCACGTATCCGGTCTACACGGTCGTTTCCGAAAAACTGCATGCCATTGCATTGCTTGGCATGGCGAACAGCAGGCTAAAGGACTATTTCGACCTGGCCATCCTGCTGGGTCGCGAGACACTCGATGCAGAGATCCTCGCACGCGCGGTGGCAGCGACTTTCACCAGACGCGGCATGCCGGTTCCCGGTGCGCTGCCGCTTGGACTGACCGGAGAATTCTCCACGGATCCGTCGCGGCAGGCGCTGTGGCAAGCGTTTCTGAAGAAGAACTCGCTCACATGGGAAACGCTGCCAGACACCGTTGCAGCGTTGCGAACGGCCCTGGAGCCGGTCCTGATTCGCGCCTGCGTGCTCGCAGGTCAGCAAGCCTGACCCGGAGGCTTTCCACGGGCGCTCTGTTTGCTCCCCTCTCCCGCAAGCGGGAGAGGGAGTACACAAGCGGGAATTGGGAAGCTCGATGGGTATTGCCTGGGCCCAAAGCAGCAAGGTCCTACCGAAACCCCACCACCACCTCATTACTCCGCCCCTGCAACACCGGCACCAGGCTCCCCTGCCCCGGCACCCGGAACGCAAACACAAAACCCTTGGTGGCATCGTCGCCGAAGAACGCATCGGTCTTGCCCTCGGCCTGCGTCAGCAGCACGCAGCGTTGCGCATTGCAAAGATAGGCCTGCAGTTCCGCCGGCGGCGTCTTGGCGAAGCTGTAGCGCCAGCGCACGGAGGTAATGACCCCTTCCGATTGCGGCAATACGCCGGTGGGCAAGATCGGCGGCGATACCGCGCGCTGGCCGCGGCCGTGCAGGGCCGGGCCGTTGACCGAGCCGGTCCATGCGTGGCGGGTGCCGGCATCGAAGGCGGCCCATGCGCATGCCGATACGGCAGCCAGCAGCCAGCAAGCGCCACGCGCGGCGCGCGCCTTGGCTGGCATCACAGCAAGCCGCGCAACTGGCTGCGCAGCCGGTTGATGGCCTGGCCGCGGATCTGGCATACGCGCGATTCGGTCACGTCGAGCACCGCGCCGATTTCGCGCAGGTTCAGTTCCTGGTCGTAGCACAGCGACAGCACCAGCTTTTCGCGCTCGGGCAGGCGCTCGATGGCGCGGACCAGTGCCTGGCGCATGCCGCTTTCCATCAGCACGGTCAGCGGGTTGCCGTCGTCGCTGCCGCCGAGGTGGCGGTCGAGGAAGTCTTCTTCGCCGGAACGCTCGAAGTCTTCATAGTGCAGCAACTGGCAGCCATAGACCTCGTTGAGCAGCAGCTGGTATTCGTCCAGCGGCATTTCCATGGCCTCGGCCACTTCGGAGTCGATCGGCGTGCGGCCGAGCTTCTGTTCCAGGTTGCGCTGGGTGCGTTCGATGCGGCGGGTGAACTGGCGCAGGCTGCGCGATTGCCAGTCGTTGGCGCGCACCTCGTCGAGCATGGCGCCGCGGATGCGCTGGCTGGCGTAGGTCTCGAAGCGCGCGCCGTGGGTGTCTTCATAGCGCTTGGCGGCGTCGAGCAGGCCGATCATGCCGGCCTGGATCAGGTCGTCGATCTGCACGCTGGCGGGCAGCCGCGCGGCAAGCTGCAGCGCGATGCGGCGCACCAGCTGGGCGTGCGCCTTGACCACATCGGCCTGTTCGAGCTTTCCCTGGATCGTGTACATGGTGCAATTCTCGTGACTGCTGGATGGCTGGACCGGCACGCTGTTGCGTGCCGGCTGGCTCAGGGTGTGGTGGTTTCTGGTGGCATGGCTGGCAGGCTCAGGCCATGGCGGGCGCGGCTGCTGGCGCGGCGGCATCCGCGCGCAACGGCCAGGCGCCGATACCGCCGGCGCTGCGGCGCAGGGCCGCGGTGGCCGGCGCGGCCGGGAAGGCATCGACCACGCAGCGGCCCAGCTGCGCGGCGCGCGCCACCAGCGGATCCGCCGGCAGCCAGCCCGCGCACAGCACTTCGACGCCGAGGTACTGGCTGGCGGTGCGCGCCAGGTTGCGCAGGATGGCCTGCACCGTGGCTTCGCTGGCCGCCAGGTTGACGATCAGGTGGAACTGGCGCCACGCATACAGGTGGTGCAGCCGCTTGATGCAGGCGTAGGCGGCGGTGATCGACGCCAGCTCCGGGCGCATCACCACCAGCACGTTATGCGCATCGCCCGCCAGCGGTGACAGCGCGCCGTCGGCGTCGAGGCCGGCATCGACCAGCACGCTGCGGAAATCGTTCGTCGCGGCCGGCGGCAAGGCAGCGCCCGGCACCGGCCGGCCCGCCGGCAGCACCGACAGCACGCCTTGCGGGCTCACGCCCGCCGCGGCCTCCAGCGACAGCCGGCCCGCGTGGACGTCAGCCAGCGTGCCCGCCGGCCTGGCGCCGGACCAGCGCGTGGCACGGGCGTTGGTGTCTTCGTCGACCAGCAGCACGCGCTCGCCCTGCAGCGCCAGCGCATGCGACAAACCCAGCGCGACGGTCGTGGCACCCGCGCCGCGTTCGCTGGCGAGCACGGCGATGCGGCGCGTGGTGCGCGGCGCCAGCATGCGGCGCAGGCTCGCGGCCTGGTCCATGGCGAGGGCGCTCACTGCAGGGCCTCCGCGGCGGCAGCGGGCGCGGCGTTGCCGCGGCCCGGATAGTTTTCCAGCACGTCGAGCAACGCCAGCATGCGGCCCATGCCTTCATTGAGCACGGTGCCCGGCACCGGCACGCCCGGGCGCACCGCACGGCCGGCCAGGCGCGCCAGGAACGCGGGCGCGGCCGCGGTGGGCGCGTGTTCCAGGCGCAGCACCGACAAGCCCAGCTGCAGCGCAGCCACGGCGGCGGCATCGTGCGCATCCCGTGCGTCCTGCGCGAAATGGTCGATGGCGTGGCGCAGCGTGCGCAGGCCCGCCTCGGCCGCATCGGTCCACAAGGCCCAGCGCGTCACCTGCGCGGCATCCTGCGCCAGCGCCGGATCGCACAGCAGATAGCGCGTATCGAGCAGCTCGCCGGTGGCGCGGTCGGCCAGGCGGGCCACCACCAGGCAGGCGTCGATGCCGCCTTCGGGCGTGCCCTTGCCGCGCACCGGGCTGTCCGGCACGCGCACGTCGGCAGTCGCCAGCCAGCGCACGGCATCGCGCTCGCGCACGGTGTCTTCGCCGACGGCATGGAAGGTCAGCGTATCCGCCAGCGCATCCAGCTTCCACGCGGTGCCGGCGCTGACCACGCGCGCGGTCTTGCGCGCGCTGGACACCCAGCGCTCGCCGGCCAGCTGCCAGCGCGCCAGCGTGGCGGCAGACGGCAGCGCCTCTGCCAGGTTGACGACCTTGCGCGCGGCGCTCATCGCGGCGCGCAGGTTGGCGGCATCGGCTTCGGCTTCGCCTAGCGGCTGGCCGGCACGGCCCGTGGGCGTGACGGCGGCGGCCAGTGGCATGCCGTTGCGGTCGGCCAGCCACAGCGTGTGCTGGATCGGCTGGGGCGAGCGGCGCCCCGGCACGGCCACCTGCAGCGTGGCGGCGACCGCAAGCACGTACTGGTCGCACTGGCGCGTCACGTCACGGCACACCGCTTCGCGCACCTGCTGCGACATCGCGCGCAGGGCCGGCGCGCCGGCGCCGCGCTGCTGCCACAGCGAGCGGGCCAGGTCGAAGCCCAGCCCCGCGCCGTTGAGTTCGGCCACGCACTGGCCGAGCGCGTCGGCGCTATCGGTCAGCGAGCGCAGCACGTCGGTGGCGCCACCGCGCGCGGTGGTCTCGTCCCACGCGCCAGCGGCGGCACGGCGCGCTGCATCGGCGTCGGCAAACACCGAACCGCGGCGCGGCGTCAGGAAGGCGCGCTCGACCAGCGCGGTGCTGTTGGCCAACTCCAGGTGCTCGGGCACGCGCTGCCCGGTGGAGGCATAGAACACCGGCAGCCGGTGGCGGATCACCACGTCCAGCACCGATCCCAGATGCGTGGCTTCATCCAGCTTGCTGATGATGCAGCCGTCGATGCCGCCGCCATCCGGCGCGGCGTCATGGCGGTAGGCGTGCACCACTTCATTGAGGGTATCGCCGTGGCTGGCGCCGTTGAGCAGCAGCACGCGCTGCACCGGCGCGGGCACGCCGGCCAGCATCGCGATCTGTTCCGACAGGCTGCGGTCGCGCTGGCTCATGCCGACGGTGTCGATGATGACCAGGTGCTTGTCTTTCATCGCCGCCAGCGCGAAGCGCAGGTCGGCGGCGTCTTTCACGGCATGCACCGGCACGCCGAGGATGTCGCCATAGATGCGCAGCTGCTCATGGGCGCCGATGCGGAAGCTGTCGGTGGTCAGCAGCGCCAGCTTGTCGGCGCCGTGGCGCAGCACGTAGCGCGCTGCCAGCTTTGCCGTGGTGGTGGTCTTGCCTACGCCGGTGGGGCCCACCAGCGCCAGCACGCCGCCCTGCGCGAACAGGTGGTCCTCGTCGGCCAGCACCGGCAGCTTGCTGGCCAGCTCGCCGCGAATCCAGCCCATGGCCGCGGGCCGGTCGTAGCCCAGCGGCAGCCGCGCCAGCAGCGTACGCGCCAGTTGCCCGGAGAAGCCCGCGCCGACCATCCATTCGAACAGCGATTCGCGCAGCGGGTCGCTCGCGGCCACGCCGTGGGCCGCCGCGCTCGGGGCCACACCGGGCGCCGCGCCGATGCCGGCCAGCTGCCGCTCCAGCATCGCGCGCATCGATTGCAGCTCGCCGCGCAGGTCGCCGATGGCGGCGGGCTCAGGTGCCGGTACCTGCGCCGGTGCGGGCGGCACATACACCTGCGCGCCGGCCGACACGCTGCCCAGATCGGTATCGCGCATGGCAACGATCTCGACCCCGCCCTCGACGGTGCGGTTCGACAGCACCACGGCGTCAGGGCCCATGGCTTCGCGCACCTGGCGCATGGCTTCGCGGCCGTTGGCCGCGACAAACTTGGCTACGCTCATCGTTGACTCCTCACGCGCCGATCATGGCGGTGATGCGGATATTGCGGTTGTCCGGCACCTCGGCGTGCGACAGCACCCGCAGCTGCGGCATGGTCCGGCGCAGGAAGCGCGCCATCAGCGGACGCAGCTGCGACGGCACCAGCAGCACCGGATCCATGCCCAGCTGCTCCTGGCGCGTGACCGCGCCCTGGGTCTGCTGCAGCAGCGCGTCGGCCAGGCCCGGCTCGATGCCGCCGCCGTTGGTCAGCGCCTGCGACAGCACGCGCTCCAGGCCGGCGTCGAGGCCGATCACCTGCAGGTCGGCATTGTTCGGGAACAGCTGCTGCGTGATGGCGCGGCCCAGCGCCACGCGGACCATCGCGGTCAGCTCGTTGGGGTCGCTGATCTTGGGCGCGTGCTCGGCCACCACATCGAGGATGGTGCGCATGTCGCGGATCGGCACGCCTTCGTCCAGCAGGTTCTGCAGGATCTTCTGCAGCGCCGTGAGCGAAATCGTCTTCGGCACCAGGTCTTCGGTCAGCTTGGGCGAATCCTTGGCGATGCGATCCAGCAGCGCCTGCACTTCCTGGCGGCCCAGCAGTTCGGCCGCGTGCATGTGGATCAGGTGGTTCAGGTGCGTGGCCACCACGGTGCTGGCATCGACCACGGTGTAGCCGTACGCCTGCGCCTGTTCCTTGATGCCGGCGTCGATCCACACCGCCGGCAGGCCGAAGGCGGGATCGCGCGTGGCCGCGCCGGGCAGCGTGCCGCTGACCTGGCCCGGGTTGATCGCCATCCACTGGCCCGGCATGGCCTCGCCGCGGCCGATCTCCACGCCCTTGAGCGTGATGCGGTAGGCGTTGGGCTTCAGTTCCAGGTTGTCGCGGATATGCACCACCGGCACCAGGAAGCCGATCTCCTGCGCCACCTTCTTGCGGATGCTCTTGATGCGGCCCAGCAGCTCGCCGTCCTGCGCGCGGTCCACCAGCGTGATCAGGCGGTAGCCCACCTCCATGCCGAGCGGGTCCACCAGCGTGACGTCGTCCCAGCTGGCTTCGGTCGATTCCTGCGCCACCGCCGGGGTGCGCTCTTCGCGCTGTTTGGTCTGCGCCTGCGTGGCCGCGCGGCGCGCGACGTAGCGGCCCATCCACACCAGCGCGCCCGCCAGCAGCAGGAAGGCAAAGTGCGGCATGCCCGGGATGATGCCCATCAGGCCGATGATGCCCGCGGTCAGGTACAGCACGCGCGGGTTGGCGAAGAGCTGGCCGGTGAGCTGCTCGCCGACGTCCTGCTCGTTCGACACGCGCGACACGATCACGCCGGCCGCGGTGGAGATCACCAGCGCCGGAATCTGCGCCACCAGGCCATCGCCGATGGTCAGCAGCGTGTAGTTGTGCACGGCGGTGCCGAAGTCCAGGTCGTGCTGGACCATGCCCACCACCATGCCCGCGGCCACGTTGATAAACATGATCAACAGCCCCGCCACCGCATCGCCGCGCACGAACTTGCTGGCACCGTCCATGGCGCCATAGAAGTCGGATTCCTGCGCCACCTCGGCGCGGCGCTTCTTGGCGGCAGCTTCGTCGATCAGGCCGGCGTTCAGGTCGGCGTCGATCGACATCTGCTTGCCCGGCATCGAATCCAGCATGAAGCGCGCGCCGACCTCCGCAATCCGCCCCGCGCCCTTGGTGATCACCATGAAGTTGATCACCACCAGGATGGCGAACACCACGATACCCACGGCAAAGTTGCCGCCCACCAGGAAGTGGCCGAAGGCCTCCACCACCTTGCCGGCCGCGTCCGGGCCGGTATGGCCTTCCAGCAGCACTATGCGCGTGGACGCCACGTTCAGCGACAGCCGCAGCAGCGTGGTGAACAGCAGCACCGCCGGGAACGCCGCGAAATCCAGCGGCTTCTGCGTGTACATGCTGACCAGCAGCACCATGATCGCCAGCGCGATATTGAAGGTGAACAGCAGGTCCAGCACAAGGGCCGGCAGCGGCAGGATCATCATCCCCAGGATCATGATGATCAGCAGCGGCCCCGTCATGGCCTTGAGCTGGCCGGCGGAGCGCAGGCCGGGCAGGTTGAACAGGTTGCTCAGAGCATTCATTCGCGCATTTCCGGTACGGCGAGTTCATCGGGCACGTGCAGCTCCGCCGGCGCCTGCGGCTGCGGGCCCTGCGAGTAGTGCCAGTGCTTCAGTTGATAGACCCAGGCCAGCACTTCGGCCACGGCGGTATAGAGGCCGGCCGGGATTTCCTGGCCCAGTTCCACATGACGATGCAGCGCGCGCGCCAGCGGCGGCGCCGACATCAGCGGCACGCGGTGCTCCGCCGCCAGCGCGCGGATGCGCGCGGCCACGTCGCCCGTGCCCTTGGCCACCACGCGCGGCGCGCCCATGCGCCCTTCCTCATAGCGCAGCGCCACCGCAAAGTGGGTGGGGTTGGTCACCACCACATCGGCCTTGGGCACCTCCGTCATCATGCGGCGGCGCGCCATGGCGCGCTGCTGCTGGCGGATGCGGTTCTTGATATGGGGGTCGCCCTCGCTCTCCTTGAATTCCTGCTTGACCTCTTCCTTGGTCATGCGCAGCTTCTTGAAGAACTCCCAGTACTGCCACGGCACGTCGATGGCCGCCACCACCAGCAGCGACAGCGACACCACCAGGCAGCAGTACATCACCAGGTCCACCATGTGCAGCAGCGCCTCCTGCACCGGCGCATTCATCAGCGCGATGGCCTCGGGCAAGCGGCGCCACAGCACCCAGGCGCCGACCGCGCCCACCAACAGCGACTTGGCCACGGCCTTGAGCAGCTCCACCAGTGAATGCGCGGAGAACATCCGCCCCAGCCCCGCAATCGGCGACAGCCGCGACAACTGCGGCGCGAACGACTTGGCCGAGAACACCCAGCCGCCCAGCAGCAGCGGCGCGGACAGCGCGGCCACGCCGAACAGCAGCAGCAACGGCAGGAAGGCCAGCAGGCTGTCCCACACCATCAGCGCAAAGCGCGACAGCATGCGCGACGGATCGAACGCCGTGGCCGGCTCAAAGCGCAACGCGCCCTGCATCACCTGGTTCAGGCTGCGGCCGAGGTGGCCGCCCAGCGTCCACAGGCCGGTCACGCCGGCAATCAGCATCACGAACGTGGCCAGCTCGCGCGAACGCACCACCTGCCCCTCCTCGCGCGCCTTTTCCAGGCGCCGGGGTGAGGCGGGTTCGGTTTTCTCGAGATCGCTTTCTTCGGACATCCACGCTCCGTGCGAAGCGGCAGGCCGCTATTCGTCAGCGGGGATTATCGAAGCGGGGTGGGATTCCCATTCGCGCGAAAAGGCGGGGGAATTGGGTGCTGTTTAGGAAATGAGGGACTGTCAGGGTTAACGGCGGACGGGTCAGGAGGCTTTAGCGGAGAAGTGACGAAGCCGCCGGCTTGCGGTGCGCTGAACCCGCCTTTGCCCGCTCACTGAAAGCGCGTTTCACATCGTGGGATTTTGATGTTGCGCTGCGCCGCGCCCGCTTTCGTTTTGCGAAAAAACGTTCCGTATTGTGAAAAAGCACACTTATCTCATTGAAAACAAAGGAAAAACAAAGTCTTATGTCTTATATAAGACATAGCCGCAACGGAGCCGGATCCCCCTACAATGAGTTCACGCTGTTTGCTTCGACCCACGGTCGGCACGCCAAACGATTTTTCTCAAACGCGCCTTATCTTAGGAAACTGACATGGCCCAGTATCAAGACGACATCAAGGCAGTGGCTGCTTTGAAAGAAACCCAGGGCAGCGCCTGGAATGCCATCAACCCCGAGTACGCTGCCCGCATGCGCGCGCAGAACAAGTTCAAGACGGGCCTGGACATCGCCAAGTACACCGCCAAGATCATGCGCGCCGACATGGCCGCCTATGACGCGGACCCGTCCAAGTACACCCAGTCGCTGGGCTGCTGGCACGGCTTTATCGGCCAGCAGAAGATGATTTCCATCAAGAAGCACTTCAACAGCACCGAGCGCCGCTACCTGTACCTGTCCGGCTGGATGGTCGCCGCGCTGCGCTCCGAGTTCGGCCCGCTGCCGGACCAGTCGATGCACGAGAAGACCTCGGTCAGCGCGCTGATCCGCGAGCTGTACACCTTCCTGCGCCAGGCCGACGCCCGTGAACTGGGCGGCCTGTTCCGCCAGCTCGACGCCGCCACCGGCGCCGAAAAGGCCGCGATCCAGCAGAAGATCGACAACCACGTCACCCACGTGGTGCCTATCATCGCCGACATCGACGCCGGTTTCGGCAACGCCGAAGCGACCTACCTGCTGGCCAAGCAATTCATCGAAGCCGGCGCCTGCTGCATCCAGATCGAAAACCAGGTCTCCGACGAGAAGCAATGCGGCCACCAGGACGGCAAGGTCACCGTGCCGCACGAAGACTTCCTGGCCAAGATCCGCGCCATCCGCTACGCCTTCCTGGAACTGGGCGTCGACGACGGCATCATCGTCGCCCGCACCGACTCGCTGGGCGCCGGCCTGACCAAGCAGATCGCCGTGACCCGCCAGCCGGGCGACCTGGGCGACCAGTACAACTCGTTCCTGGATTGCGAAGAACTGTCGGCCGACCAGCTGGGCAATGGCGACGTCATCATCAAGCGCGACGGCAAGCTGCTGCGTCCCAAGCGCCTGCCCAGCAACCTGTTCCAGTTCCGCGCCGGCACGGGCGAAGCACGCTGCGTGCTGGATTGCGTGACCGCGCTGCAAAACGGCGCCGACCTGCTGTGGATCGAAACCGAAAAGCCGCATATCGCGCAGATCGGCGGCATGGTCAGCGAGATCCGCAAGGTCATCCCGAATGCCAAGCTGGTGTACAACAACAGCCCGTCGTTCAACTGGACCCTGAACTTCCGCCAGCAAGCGTATGACGCGATGAAGGCCGAGGGCAAGGACGTTTCCGCCTACGACCGCGCCCAGCTGATGAGCGTGGAATACGACGATAGCGAACTGGCCAAGCTGGCCGACGAGAAGATTCGTACGTTCCAGGCTGATGCTTCGCGTGAAGCTGGGATCTTCCATCACCTGATTACGCTGCCGACGTACCACACTGCTGCGCTGTCGACGGACAACCTGGCTAAGGAATACTTTGGTGACCAGGGGATGCTGGGTTATGTGGCTGGGGTGCAGCGGAAGGAAATTCGTCAGGGCATCGCCTGTGTGAAGCACCAGAATATGTCGGGCTCGGATATCGGCGACGACCACAAGGAGTATTTCAGCGGCGAAGCGGCGCTGAAGGCGGCGGGTAAGGACAACACCATGAATCAGTTCTGATTCTGGTAGTTGCCTCAAGGAGAACGCCAGTCCGGATGGGCTGGCGTTTTGCTTTTATGGATCGCGATTGCTCGCGATACCCTTCTTTCACGCTGTCGGACCGCGGTAAGAGCTAATGTGATGCGTTGACGTTATGACAAGACCAATGCCGGCCGTCGCCGCATATTTCTTCTGGGATCGTTCAACTCGCAATCCCTGGGAGCATGATATGGCTGCAGTCAAATACGACGAGTTTGCCATCGCTCTCGAATTTGTTTGCTCTGGGCGCCGTTGAAGCACGGCGCCTATGTCTCGACCGATACGGGCAAAGTCTAAGGATGGAACCTAGGTTGGATTGATGGACCATCACAGCAGATGCGATGGTCGGAACAGTCGATTTTCTCAAACAGGCGTCTACCGAGCTTGTTCAATTTTTGCTGTGTCCTTAAGGCAGACCAAAGTCCGCCTCTCGTTGGCTACACTAATGAATCGCGAGAGATCTGCTGTCTTTCGAGAACTGACGTGCGACCACGAATTTGTCGTCTTCTAACTGAGGGGCGATCTGCGAGGTGGCAAAAATCAGTTGATAGTCACATGTGAACTTGCTGCATTCTGTCACGATGATCTCTTGCAACCGATAGGAGCGCTCCAATTCCATCCCGCCATCTTCGATCCCATCGAGCATGAGGAATCTCGGCAGCCGCATCGCCGGAATTCTAGTCGAGGCACTGAGCAAAGCTAGATGAAATAAATGGCGAAGGACTACCGTAGAACTTTCGGAAAACTGCGTCGCACCCTCTACTGAGACACTGTTGTCAGTGAAGCTGAACTGAACATTCTCAGCTCGTTGGAATTCCCGTTGACGAACTAAATCCTCGCGCAGCAAGCGGCCTAAGGTAGTCGCAACTTCCGACTGCACCTGAATTTTTCTGCCTTCTTGCGTGTACAGCAACGATTCAATTCTCGTTTCGAGTTCGGTAATACGATCTTTTACCGAATCGCGCTGCTGCTGCAGAAGGCGAATCGTTTCAGCGAGTCTCTGGCTTTCATACAATCCTTTAATCTCCTGCTCCATCGCGCCAATCTTGCGCGCTATCGCCTCCATCGCCAGCTCAATTTCGGACGACCATGTTTGAGCTGTGCGTTCATATTTGCGCTCAAGCTCTTTAAGCTCCTGCCTCAACATCGGCAGCTTCACTTTAAGCTGGGTCAGCTCCTCCTCCTTCTCGGCGATCAGCGACCGCGACTCGTTTAGTTGGATACGCAGCTCATTTTTCATTCGCAGTACTTGAGAATCCGCGGCAGACGATTCGATGTCCGTTTTACAAAGGGCGCATGCATTTCTTTCGCCTTCCCTTTGCTTGACCTCTGCTAGGCAGCACGGACAGAACGCAAATGCCAAGCTTCCAAAATAATTCCTTGTTGTCGTGGATTCGTCTAAGGCACGTAGACGAAGCTGAAGCTCCTCAACAAACTTTGCTGAGTCGGCTATGTCAACTTCGTTCCGGGTGACTTGATCTTGAGCCTCGAACACTGTTTTCTTGGCGGCGTCAAGTTGTCCCCGCAAGGCGGCATCGCTGTTCGCCTTCTTCTCATCCTTACTTACCGTACGTTCGTGACGAAGTCTGGTGAGCTCGACCACTGCTCGCTCTTTCTCGCGCTCCAGATTCATGATCTCTTGCCCGATGATCTCAAAGTTCGCATTCTGATGAGACTTCGCTAAAACGGTATAGATGCTCTTTAACTCAGCATCCAGCCGCTGCAAATCCTTCTCCTGTGAACGTTTTTCGAGCTGCGCCGTATAAAGTTTGTCGTCGAACACGCCGCTCAAATAGCCACCAACGGTTTCCCTAGTTAGCGCACTGTCGAAGGCGTCAGTTCTGAAAATTGGGCTATGCAGCGATGGCTGATCTGCATAAAGAACCCGCAGCAACTGATGCATGGTGAGGTTGGAGGCCCCGTCGCCCTGTGCTTCGGGTAAATCGAGAGCTGTCAACAGGGCTTGAGTAAAGCTCAGCTTCGATTCACTACGACGAAAGCCAAACACCTCCCATTCGGCGGGTCCTGCTCGCATGGCTGAATCGTACTCCCCCCAAAAAATGTAGAGTGGATTCAATGGTCGCTCGTCGACGAACCGTCGAAGAGTAACGGGCTTTCCATTCAGTAGGATCTCCGCCACAGACCAATCACACAGCAGCGCCTCCTGTTTCCAAGGAATATTCTCAGCACCAAGCGTGTATGCGATGAAATCGAGAACTGTGGTCTTACCCGAACTATTGTGTCCACGAATAATGTTGACACCATAGTGAAAAGGAGCGTCGAAGATAACGCGATTGTCCTTAAACACGGACAGGCGGCGTAGTGCAATCGTAGGTTTAAGCAATGTCATAGCGATGTTCCATAAGGCCAGTGCGATGCTTCAAACCATCGATTCCGAGTAGCGGCACTTCTGCCAGTTTCTTCGTTAGATATGAAACAACCTGTTCATTGTTCGCCATTGCCTCCGCGAGCCGCTGAGCCACGTCTTGCGGCATGGCTGTGGATGTTCGTCTCACCAGGCCTGATGACAACTCGGCCGTGTCGACCAATCTCGATGCCGCGAGTGTGCGAAACGCGGCTAGCTGAATATGTTCCATATCACGAAACGTTTGCTTCATGCTGACTGGGCCATGATATTGGTTCCTGAGACCCTGGGCCATATTGCGTGCATGCGAATGTTCTTTTGGAAGCCTGATCCGTCTCAACTCTGCGGGGAAGCACAAGAAGAAATCCAGAATCCGCAACTTCGCCACCTCCAAAACCCGCACGGAGTCGGTGATCAGTAGCGCACGAAACACACAGTGATATGCATCATAGGCGGGATGGTAGATCAGCATTTGTCCCACCTCACATGACAGTTTCCACCTAAATAAAACAGAAGCGCAAGAAGGTCTGCAGATGTCAACATCAAATCATTGTCCCCCAGCATTTCTGCTGTAGGCCTGATGACCTTTTCGTTAATCAGCGCATCAACTTCCTGCCTTGTAGCTTCAGCCTCAATGGCAGGAGTAACATGCAAAAGAAACGCCGAATAAATGTGCCCGAGGATGAACGTGAGAATATCCTGCGCGACACCAGACGTTTGCCATCTCATGATGAGCATTGTGGCGGACTGCTTTAGTCGCTCAGCCTTCTTGATTAGGTCTTCGCGTTTTGCAGCCGTCAGCTTTTCATCAAGCTGGCGAATATCGCCGTCAGTATCCAGGGAGCAATAGTGTTTCAACTGCTCTGAAATTTGAGCGACGTATGGCTGCTCTTCGCTGGAAATTCTGAAACGCTCATACAACCGCGTAAGCGGCGATGGTGGGACGTAAAAATTATTGACCGTTTTATTCTGGTTGCCACCAACAACGTCGCCCCCAGCGGTGTTCCCCGACTGAGAAGTAAACATCTGCTCTATTTATTGTGCTTTTTTACACTATCACCAGCAACGATGTCACCTCCCGCAGTATTATTTTTCTGTGAGACTATACGAGTCGATGATCGATGCGATGTGCGACGGTTAACAACGATTTTGAAGACGATTCCACCGGCAAGCGCTGCTGCGATTATCCCAGTCAACCATTTTCCGACTTGGCCCCAATCCATTGATTCTCCTATCCCAGCGACCCACTCATACAAGTGTATCCAAATGTGACATCATATCGGAACCGTTGCTTATGTGGTTGATAACCTAGGGCTTACCCCACCATTTGGTGGTAGCCTCTATCAGATCTGTGCTGTCTGCGTGCCACCACTAAGATTTAATCGCCTGTGCCGCTCGGGTCGATCCGGAGACCGGAGGGGCTGGACGAGAACTTCGTACCCAAGGGATGGTGATCGGAGCCCGGCCAGCTTCTGAGAAGTCAGGAGGATCAGATATCAGCTGCGGCCATTCCGGTTGAAGCATTGGATGACCAAAGCGTTGTTGCCACCAATGCAGTCGGTGGGTTCGCTTTCCTCTCTCGCAAGCAGCTCGAGAACCTTGTAGCCCATCGTTTAAGCCCCACCGAACTGACTACCACTAGACCCTCCCTTCTTCCGAGGGATGAGTTTACGACAAATTCGAACCGATATAGCGATTACCGTTACACACTCTAAGGAGTATTTAACCTCAAGACGAAGGGAGAATATCTCGTTTAGGCTCGCCAATGGCAGCAAACATAACAAAAAAGATAAATATGAACTGGAAAGAAAACTTTGTTAAATGGCTATTCCCACTGGACGCCAATCAGATGAGAATAGAAGCCGCATTTCTCCTAAAACTTCAGAACCTTCCGAAAAATCTGTACAAATATCGAGAGGTGAACGAACATTCTATTAACAACTTAAAAAGCAACACCATTTGGCTCGCAGACCCTCGAACATTCAACGATCCATATGATTGCAGTCATTTCGTAGATCATATGTCGCTAACGGATTGCCTAATTAGGACACTCCCCCAGCCACTTCGAAATAAGTTGCCGAGCGCAATAATCGAAGAGTTTGAAAGGAGAATCGCAGATTCGTCACACTCGCCCTATGAGGTGCTGTTAGATGTAGTGTTTAGCGCTGAGCCGAACACGGCGGTGATTAATGATGCAAAGAAATCTGTACTCGCAGCGTTTGACAGTGTTATGCAGAAGAATCTCGATCGCACAGCAGAAGCCATGAAGGGTGGCTTTAAGGTGTGCTCTTTCTCCGAGCGAAATGATTCTACGTTGATGTGGGCGCACTACGCAAAATACCACACTGGATTTTGCATTGAATATGACATTTCTGCCGTAAATCCGGCTGAATTTACCTCGCGCTTCATGTATCCGGTGATCTACAAGGATACGCCATTTGAGGCAACGGAAAACATTAGTCGCGTCGACATGCCAGGCTTCAACAACCTCTACTTGAATCTTGCCGCACTGATCAAATCCGTTGACTGGGCCTATGAGAGGGAATGGAGATTGATTTTCGCCAATGGCACTTTAGAGAACGAACAAACGTGGAGAATGCCAAAACCAACCGCGGTCTATCTCGGATCGCATATATCGAAAGAGAACCAATCATTGTTGACCACAATCTGCCAAAAAAATTTTATACCGCTGTTTAAGATGAAACATGCTCGGTCGACTTTTGCGATGACACCAACGAAGGTCTAGTGGACAAACGACCCAAAACGTGGTTGCACACTGCTATGGCGCGCAGAGATTGTCTCCATCGTTTTGTTGTTTCCTCCACTCCGTTGTTCCTCTGCGACGTGGCGCTTGGAGATGAAGTCGAAACGGAACTGGAGAGGCACGAATGGTAGGCGTAGGGAGCGACGATCACTGCCAGCCCTCCCTCGGTCGAAAGAGTTTGGCACGGCTCGAGTTTATATATTGGAAGTTAAGCAACATTGGCACTTCCTAAGCCCCGCGTGGTTTGCCGATCCTGTTAAATTTGTTGTCTTGGACAGTGAAAGAGCTGAAACCTATCACTCGCGCAGCCCGCCCTGAGTTTGTGAGCCTTTTATCAAACTACCGCAAGCCATGTTAATCTGGTTTTTTCCTATTCATAACAAGTAGGCGCCACAAAAAACCGCGCCTTCGCACAAAAGAATGAACCTCGATCTCAACGTTATCGCAACCGGCCTCGCCGCGCCTGCTGCAGTTCTGATTATCAAAACAATTCTTGACTTTAGCATCTCGCACTACCTAGTGAATTGGTTTTCTTGGATCCCAGTGCGAGGTATTTTTCGGGATCAACCACACGACCTTTCTGGCATGTGGGAACAGACATGGGGTTCCGCTGGCAGCCCAAACTTTCAGGGCGAAACGGATCGCCACGGCCACACCATCATTAAGCAATTTGGTAGGTATTGCTACGCTGAGTTCGCCGCAAAGGGGCGTCAGTACCGGCTCTTTGGAAAGATCAAGAACAACTATTTGATGGGTGAGTGGTACGACGTCAGAGATAAGAGCGCCTATTTCGGAGTATTTGAACTTCGCATCGTCAGTGGTGAAGTCATGGAAGGCCTTTACCTCGGGCACTCAAGCCGAACGTCGGCCGTAGGCCAAGATACTTGGAATTGGTCCAAATGCTGAAGGCAACGCGTAACCTCTACATTCAGCGGTTAGCTTATGACAAGCCAGAAGCTCCCACCCATGTCGAACGTTAGGCGGTGTGGCGCCTCATCAGAAGTTGGCGATCTTCATATCAAGTTTAATAACTCACCCACCGGGAACAACATCAACGTAGGAAATCCGCAAGGGGAGGCGTGATGAGAATGCGATCTAACACGTTCGACATGGATAAGCGGTGCCCTCATGTCGCGTCTCGCGCGGGCGGAGTATACCTCGCGGCACAATGCCACCGCATAGCGGTCAACTCTAGCGTTAGGCATCACTATGAACGCCAAGCTCGTTACAAAGGTCCTTGCAAAGATCGGCTACGTTTTGCTCAACGTGCAGTCAACTGAGCGAGTAATAAAGCGCGTGATGCAAATTGCTGTACCTCGCGAAAGCGATCTCTTCATATCGCTAACTGAGCGTCTCGCTTCGAAAGACATGGATCGTCCATTGGGCGCGTTCTTGACGGAGCTTCGGAAGCGCGCGAATTTGCACGGTCAAGTCGACGAACTTCTTAGGCGTTTCCTGCTGAGGCGTAACGTCTTTATCCACGACATTTCGAAGCCAGACGGCTGGACCCTAAAAACGGGGGAAGGCCTTCTAGTGATAGATCGACAACTGAATGAACTGCTTGCGGATTCGGAGGAGATTCGAACGTTGTTCATGGGCCTCCTCTACTCGTGGAAGGTTCAGGGTGAAATGGAGCCCGCAAAAGAGGAGGAAGAGGCGTTTCAGGCGATCTCCGGAAAATATGAGGGCGGAGTTCTTTCCAGGAAGTGGGGCAGTGAAGGCTAACCGATGTCAAACGTCCGCTTTCCGCGCAGTCCACGGCCGCTTAGGGTCTTTTTGCGACCTTCAGCGCCGCTTCCAAGGTGAACCAGCGCTTCCAAGACGAGGCGGCAGCCAACTTCACGACTGCGCGCCTCGCGTAGCGTCAGGCAACCTCCAACCCCTGCCCCTCCACCACAGCCAACTCACTCAACACCTGCGTCTCATGCGCCAGCGTGGCGGCTAGGGAAAGCAAGCTCTCCCAGACCCCTTGTTCCAAATCCACCGCCTCCAAACTTACAGCCCCGTGCTCACTAGCCATAAGCAATAGCCCATGAAGCTGCGCCGCCCGCTGCACCGCAAGACTCAACGGATTCTCCCCCGGGCTGTGGGCGGTGACGAGCATATCGACACCATTGTGTTCCGCCGTAATACCGTGATGACTATGGCTATACATGACGCACCTCCGCATGCGAGGTCTGCGGGCGCTGATGCAGCGTGAAGGCGCGGGGGATAACCAATCGCCCCGAATGGGCGAGCAAAGACTGATACATGGAACTACCTCCTCATACAGGTTCAGTCCCGCTACCCCGCTGCTAATCGGGGTGGGCGGGCGCAAGGCAGGGTTAGCAGACCGGTGAGAAGGAGCCGGCGAGCCCGAGGGCTCCCCCGCCATGGCCCGCCCATGGAAGAGGCGTGCGAGAACACGGCGGATGTAAGGATACCGCCAGAAGGCGGTCGGCTGAAAATCTCACTCAGGCTGCTAAACCCGATCGCCACGACGCAGCGACGAACCCAGTATGAAGAGAGGCAGCAAGCGCGAGTATGGGCAAACTCTTAAAAAGCGTTCATCGCCGGATTGCCGGGATGAAGGGGGCGCGCAGTTCAGTGGTTGACTTCGTGGATACGCTGGCCCTCACCCCCGGCCCCTCTCCCGCAGGCGGGAGAGGGGAGAAGACACGCGGCACCGCGAGATGCCGCAGGCTTTTCAAATGCCGATTGGGTGCTCCCTCTCCCGCTTGCGGGAGAGGGTTGGGGTGAGGGCCGGAGCATCGACGAAGTGAAGGCTTTCGCTATTGCTAGCCCCGGCCCTCTCCCCCGCCCCTCTCCCGCAAGCGGGAGAGGGGAGAAAAACACGCGGCACCGCGAAATGCCACAGGCTATTCAAACCTCAAAACCCCAAACTAGCCAACAAATCATCCACCTGCGCCTGGTCCGACACCACATCCGGCTTCCCTTCCGGATTCACCTGCGGCCCATTCATCAGCGTCGACGGCGCCTGCACTTCCACCCGCCGCTCTGACGGCACGTTGTCGATCAGCACCTGCAGCAGTTCCTGCTCCAGCGCGCGGATCATGTCCATCATCTTCTTGATGACCTGGCCGGTCAGGTCCTGGAAGTCCTGCGCCATCATGATGTCGAGCAGGTGGCTGTTGGTGGCGCGGGCCTGGCCGGGCACCTCGGACAGGAAGGCGCGGGTGTCCAGTACCAGCGAGCGGGCGTCGGCCAGTTCCACCGGCTTTTCAAACCAGGCGGCCCAGCGCTTGTCCAGCGTTTCGGCCTGCTGTTCGATGTCAGACTGGATCGGCTGCGCCAGTTCGACCGCGTTGAGCGTGCGTTCGGCGGCCTGCTCGGTCATCGCGGCGATGTAGTTCAGGCGGTCGCGCGCGTCGGGGATGGCTTGCGCGGCGCGCTCGATTTCCTTGTCCAGGCCGAGCTCGCGCATGTTGTCGCGCAGCATGCGCGTCAGGTTGCCGATGCGCAGGATCAGTTGTTCGGCGGAATCGTTGCTCAGGGTGGGGGTCATGACAAACGCGCCTCCGCCTCAGCCGCCGAGCTTTTCGAAGATCTTGGTGATCTTCTCGTCCAGCGTGGCGGCCGTGAACGGCTTGACCACGTAGCCGTTGGCGCCGGCCTGGGCCGCGGCGATGATGTTTTCCTTCTTGGCCTCGGCGGTGACCATCAGCACCGGGATCTTGCCGATGTTGGCGTCGGCGCGGATGGCCTGCAGCATCGACAGGCCGTCCATGTTGGGCATGTTCCAGTCCGAGATCACGAACTGGAAGCTGCCGTCCTTGGCTTTTTCCAGGCCGGCGGCGCCGTCCTCGGCTTCCTCGACGTTGACGAAACCCAGCTCCTTGAGCAGGTTGCGGATGATCCGGCGCATGGTCGGGAAATCGTCCACGACCAGGATCTTGATGTTCTTGTCCACTTTAAAGACTCCAGTAAATGCAGTGATGGCTGGTGGGTCCGGCTTTGTTGTTTCGGCTTGCCGGCTCGCTTAGACCCGTTGCGCGCGCGTGCCGTAGGTGGCCAGGCGCGCCATGACGCGCTGGGTCATCGCCGGCAAGGGCACGACTTCATGCACGCCGCCGGCGGCGATCGCCTCCTTCGGCATGCCAAACACGATGCAGGTTTGCTCGTCCTGCGCCAGGTTGTAGGCGCCGGCGTCGCGCATGCGCAGCATGCCGCGCGCGCCGTCGCGGCCCATGCCGGTCAGGATCACGCCGATCACGTTCTTGCCGCCGTGCTGCGCGGCCGAATCGAACAGCACGTCCACGGACGGGCGATGGCGGTTGACCGGCGCCTCCTGCGACAGGTGCGCGACGTAGTTGGCGCCGCTGCGCGCCAGCAGCAGGTGCGAGTCGCCGGGCGCGATATAGGCATGGCCCGGCAGCACGCGCTCGCCGTGCTCGGCTTCCTTCACGGTGATGCGGCACAGGCCGTCCAGCCGCTGCGCGAACGAGCGCGTGAAGCCGGCCGGCATATGCTGCACGATCATCACTGCGGGGCTGTCGGGCGGCAGCGGCATCAGGAATTCCTTGATGGCCTCGGTGCCGCCGGTGGAGGCGCCCAGGATGATCAGCTTTTCGGTCGACAGCAGCGGGCTGCGCAGCATCGGCACCGGTGCGGGTCCGCTGGCGGAGGGCGTGGCCGGTTGCGCGGCTGCACGTACCCGCGCGCGCGATGCGGCGCGCAGCTTGTCGGCAATGGTGTCGGTGTATTCGAGCAGCCCGTCGCGGATGCCCAGCTTGGGCTTGGTGACGAAGTCCACCGCGCCCAGCTCCAGCGCGCGCATGGTGATTTCGGAGCCGCGCTCGGTCAGCGACGACACCATCAGCACCGGCATCGGCCGCAGCCGCATCAGCCGCTCCAGAAAGTCGAGGCCGTCCATGCGCGGCATTTCGACGTCGAGCGTCAGCACGTCGGGGTTCAGGCGCTTGATCAGGTCGCGCGCGACCAGCGGGTCGGGCGCGGTGCCGACCACTTCCATGTCGGGCTGGCTGTTGATGATCTCCGTCATCAGGCTGCGGATCAGCGCGGAGTCATCCACGCACAGCACCTTGATCTTGGCGGCAGTCATGATTGGTCGTGCTTGTAGGGGTTCAGGGAAGCTGGCGCGAGTACGTCTGCCGCGCAAACAGTTCCGGCGAGCGCGACGGTTCGCGCGCCGAGGTGGCAATGGCCCGCGCCAGCGCGCGTTCGTCGCGCGCCACCGAAACCTGGTCGTCCTGCCGCGTCAGGCGGCGCACCAGCGCCAGCCCGCCGATCGGGAAATAGCTGACGCGGCGCGCATGCGGGCCGCGCAGGTCCTGCGCCGCCACGCGCACCTCTTCCGCTTTCAGATAGCGCAGCACGAAGTCTGCGTTGCGGTCGCCGATATTCAGCGTGGTCATGTTGGCCAGCACCGCGCCGCCGCCGAAGACCTTGGCCTCCAACCGCTCGCGGCGCGCGCCCATCTTGAGCAGTTCGTTGATCAGCACTTCCAGCGCGTAGCTGCCGTAGCGCATCGATGCCGACAGCATGCGGTCGGCGCTGCCGTCGTCGTCCGGCAGCATGAAGTGGTTCATGCCGCCGACGCCGGCGACCTCGTCGCGGATGCAGGCGGCCACGCAAGAGCCCAGCACGGTGGTCAGCACCACGTCGTCGCGGGTCACGTAGTACTCGTTGGGCAGCAGCTTGATGGCCTGCTTGCCGAACTCGCGGTCGAAGTAGGTGCGCGTGGCCAGCGCCTCGGGCAGGTGGGGCGTGCGCATTACGGCCTGCCCCGACCGGCCGCGGACAGCGCGCCCGGTGCCAGTTCATAGACGGTCTGCCCGCGCAGCTGGAACGCGCGCGTGACGTAGGAGAAGTTCTCCGAATGGCCGGCGAACAGCAGCCCGTGCGGCTTGAGCAGCGGCACGAAGCGCTCCAGGATGCGGCCCTGGGTCGGCTTGTCGAAGTAGATCATCACGTTGCGGCAGAAGATGGCATCGAACTGCTCGCGAATGCCCCAGTCGGGCGCGAGCAGGTTCAGCGGCTCGAACGCGATGGTGGCGGCCAGTTCCGGCTTGACCTTGACCGATCCGGTGCGCGGGCCGGTGCCCTTCAGGAAGAAGCGCTTGAGCCGTTCCGGCGACAGCCGCGCCACCTGCTCGGCCGAATAGACGCCGCTGCGGGCCTTGGCCAGTACCTGGGTGTCGATGTCGGTGGCCAGCACGGTGCCGGCGCGATCGCCCAGTGCCTCGGCCAGGGTGATGGCGATCGAGTACGGTTCTTCGCCGGTGGATGCGGCCGAGCACCAGACGCTGTACGGCCGGCCAATCTGCTTGGCATGCTCCGCCAGCAGCGGGAAGTGGTGCGCCTCGCGGAAGAACGAGGTCAGGTTGGTGGTCAGGGCGTTGGTGAAGAACTCCCACTCCGGCGAGCGGTCGTCCGCTTCCAGCAGTGCCAGGTACGAGGCAAAGTCGGTCAGCTGCAGCGTGCGCAGCCGGCGCGCGAGCCGGCTGTAGACCATCTCGCGCTTGTGGCTGCCCAGCGAGATGCCGGCGCGCCGGTGGATCAGCGTGCGGATCTGCTCGAAGTCGCGCTCGGTCAGCAGGAAGTCGCGCGCGTCGTCGCGCCGCAGCAGGGCGGCCGGCGCGGCGACCAGGCCGGTGTGCGCGGGGGCGGCGTTGCGGAACGGCGTCATGGGCGGTTGCTTCGGTAATGCGGGGTCAGGCGTAATCGGCTTCGACCAGCGCCATCTCGGGGCTGGTCATCAGCTTCTCGATGTCGATCAGCACCAGCATGCGTCCGTCGATGGTGCCCAGGCCGGTCAGGTGCTCGGTCGAGATCGACACGCCGAACTCCGGCGCGGGCTTGATCGCGTCGCCGGTCAGCGTCAGAACGTCCGACACGCCATCGACCACGATGCCGACCACGCGGCCGGCCACGTTGAGGATGATGACCACGGTCTGGTGGTCGTAGCGCACGTTGCCGAGGCGGAACTTCAGGCGCAGGTCGACGATGGGCACGATCACGCCGCGCAGGTTGGTCACGCCCTTGATGAAGTCGGGCGCGCTGGAGATGCGCGTGACGGTCTCGTAGCTGCGGATCTCCTGCACCTTGAGGATGTCGATGCCGTATTCCTCCGACCCCAGCGTGAAGACCAGGAACTCCTGGCCCGAAGCGTCGCTTCCGGGGGTATCGATGTGTCCGATGCCGGCCATGATCTCTTGTTCTCCTGTGATCGATTACTGCTGCAGCGCCGGTTCCTGCCGGCGCACGCCGGTGCGCTGCAGCGCGCCGACATCGACGATCAGCGCCACGCTGCCGTCGCCAAGGATGGTCGCCGCCGAAATGCACGGCACCTTGCGGTAGTTGGTTTCCAGGTTCTTCAGCACCACCTGGTGCTGGCCGATCAGCTGGTCCACCAGCAGCGCGAAGCGCTTGCCTTCGGCCTGCAGGATCACGGCGATGCCCTGCGTCGGTTCCTGCAGCGCGTCGGCGACGTTGAACACGCGGTGCATTTCCAGCAGCGGCAGGTATTCGCCGCGCACGTGCATGACGCGGTCCGAGTTGGCGGCGGTATGCACGTCCTCGGCCTTGGGCTGCAGCGACTCCATCACGCAGTTCAGCGGCAGGATGAAGGTTTCCTCGCCCACCTTGACCGACATGCCGTCCAGGATCGCCAGCGTCAGCGGCAGCACGATGCGGATGGTGGTGCCCAGGCCCGGGCGCGAGCTGATCTGCACGTGCCCGCCCATCTCCTGGATGTTGCGCTTGACCACGTCCATGCCGACGCCGCGGCCAGACACATCGGTGATGACCTCGGCGGTGGAGAAGCCCGGCGCGAAGATCAGCTGCCAGACTTCTTCATCGGTGATGGTCTCGGACACCGGCAGGCCGTTCTGGATGGCCTTGGCCAGGATGCGCTCGCGGTTCAGGCCGCCGCCGTCGTCGCTGACTTCGATGACGATATTGCCGCCATGGTGCTGCGCGGACAGGATCAGCTGGCCAGTCGGGTCCTTGCCAGCGGCCACGCGCTTGTCGGGGGTTTCGATGCCGTGGTCCAGGCTGTTGCGCACCAGGTGCGTCAGCGGATCGATGATGCGTTCGATCAGGCTCTTGTCGAGCTCGGTGGCCTTGCCGAACGTGACCAGGTCGATCTGCTTGCCGAGCTTGCTGGCCAGGTCGCGCACCAGCCGGGGGAAGCGCGAGAACACATAGTCCATCGGCATCATGCGGATCGACATCACCGCTTCCTGCAGGTCGCGCGCGTTGCGCTCGAGCTGGCCCATGCCGGAGAACAGGCGGTCGAACAGCACCGGGTCCAGCGACGAGGCGGTCTGCGCCAGCATCGACTGCGTGATCACCAGCTCGCCCACCAGGTTGATGATCTGGTCGACCTTCTCGGTGGGCACGCGGATCGAGCCTTCGCCGTGCGAAGGCGCGGGCGCCGGTGCGGCCTTGGCTTTTTCACGCGCGGCGGGCGCAGCCGGGACCGGCACGGGCGCGGCAACCACTGGCGCTGGCGCCGGAGCAGCAGCTTCGGCCTGAGCCGGCGCCGCCACCGGCGCATCGGCCGCCTCGATCACGATCTGGTCCATGTCGATCACGAAGCAGCACACCGCGATGATGTCGTCGGCGCTGCATTGGGTGTTGAGCCACACCACCAGTTCGCCATTGGTTTCCTGCTGGCCGGTGATCTCGCCCAGGTTGGCGAGTTCTTCGCGCAGCAGCGCCTGGTCGGAGGCCGAGACCTTGATCAGGCGGATCTTCAGGCCGCCGCCGGCGGGTGCGGCTGCTGGCGCTGCGGCCGCGACAGGTGCGGGCGCCGCGGCGGGAGCCGGGGCGGGTTCATGGCCGCCGGCTTCCTGCGCCAGCTGCTGCAGCACGGCGCAGATGCGCGCCAGCGTTTCCGGATCGGGTTCGGTGCCGTTGCGGTAGGCGTTGAGCTGGTCTTGCAACACGTCCTTGGTTTCCAGAAAGGTGTCGATGATGGTCCTGGTCAACGCCAGTTCCTGCCGGCGCGTGCGGTCCAGCAGGTTCTCGAAGATATGGGTGGTCTCGGTCAGCGCGGCGAAGCCGAAGGTGGCGGCGCCGCCCTTGATCGAATGCGCGGCGCGGAAGATCGCGTTCAGGTGCTCGGCATCGGGCGCCTCGATGTCCAGGCCGAGCAGCAGCTGCTCCATTTCAACGAGCAGCTCTTCCGCTTCCTCGAAGAAGGTCTGGTAAAACTGAGTGATATCGATATCGACAGACATGGCGTCCTGAGTCACTTGGTTACGGCGCGGGGCACGCTGCGGCAGTGGCCCTGCGTCATGGTTTGCTGCCCGATGCCGGCGCGGCTGATGCCGCAGCAGGGGCCGACGCCGCCGCCAGCCCCGCCTGCATCTCCTGCGCGGCCTTGCCGGCCTGCGCCGCCACCGTGACCTCGGCGGCGCTGGCGTTCTCGGCCTCGAAGCGCGCCTGCGCCTTCTGGTTCAGCACCACGATGCTGATGCGGCGGTTGATCGGCGCGAGCAGGTCTTGCTTGTCCAGCGGCATGGTCGCGGCCAGGCCCAGCACGCGCAGCACCTTGCCCTCCTGCATGCCGCCCGCAATCAGTTCGCGGCGCGAGGCGTTGGCGCGGTCGCCGGACAACTCCCAGTTGCTGTAGGTGCGCTCGCCGTTGGAATAGTTGGCGGCGTCGGTATGGCCGGACAGGCTGACCTTGTTGGGCAGCTCGTTCAGCACCGGGCCAATCTCGCGCAGGATGGTGCGCATATAGCTTTCGACCATGGCGCTGCCGGTGCGGAACATGGGGCGGTTCTGCGTGTCCAGGATCTGGATGCGCAGGCCTTCGCTGGTGATGTCCAGCAGCAGCTGCGGGCGGAACTGGCGCAGCACCGGATTGTTCTCGATGATCTGTTCCAGGCGCTGCTTGAGCGCGCGCAGGCGCTGCGCTTCCTGCTGTTCGTTGCGGCGCTGTTCGTCGCTGGGGTCGTTGTCGTGCGCGCGCATGATCTCGCCGTCCTTGCGCATCACGTCCATGCCGCCGCCGGGAATCACGCTGGGCGACTGGCTGCTCTTCTCGCCGCCGACGATGGCGACCTTGAGCGGCATGCGGAAGTATTCGGCAATGCCTTCCAGCGTCTTCTTGTTGGCGCTGGACAGCAGCCACAGCACCAGGAACAGCGCCATCATCGCCGTCATGAAGTCGGCGTAGGCAATCTTCCAGCTGTGGTTGCCGTGCGGCCTGGCGTGCGACTTCGCCCGGCGGACGATGATCGGACGCATATCGTGTGCGCTGCTCATGTGGTGCCCCTTGCTGCGTGCGTTGCCGGCTGCCTTAGTTCAGGCTCTTCACTTCACGCACGTGGTCGTCGAGCTCCAGGAACGACGGACGCACCGTGGAGTACAGCACCTTGCGGCCGAATTCCACCGCCACCAGCGGCGCGTAGCCGTTCAGGGAGGCCAGCAGCACCACCTTGATGCACTCGTAGACCTTGACGTTCTCGGACACCTGCAGCTCGATGCGCGCGGCCAGCGGCGAGATAAAGCCGTAGGCCAGCAGGATGCCGAGGAAGGTGCCGACCATGGCGTGCGCGATCAGCGCGCCCAGTTCGGCCGGCGGCAGGTCGGCCGAACCCAGCGCGTGCACCACGCCCATCACCGCGGCGACGATGCCGAACGCGGGCAGGCCATCGCCGACGCGCGACAGCGCATGGGCGGGGATCTCGGCTTCATGGCGGAAGGTCTCGATCTCGTGGTCCATCAGGGCTTCGATCTCGAACGCGTTCATGTTGCCGTTGACCATCATGCGCAGGTAGTCGGTGAGGAATTCCATCACCACCGGATCCGACAGGATGCGCGGGTACTGGCTGAACACGCTGCTGGCAGCGGGATCGGCGATTTCCTTTTCCAGGAACAGGATGCCCTCGCGCCGTGCCTTGGACAGCAGCACGTACAGCAGCGACATGACGTCCAGGTACAGCTCTTTCTTGTACTTGGAACTCTTGAACAGGCCCGGCAGCGCGCGCGCGGTGGCCTTGATGGCCTTGCCGGTATTGGTGGCGATGAAGGCGCCGATGGCGGCGCCCGCGATGATCACCACTTCCGCAGGTTGATACAGCGCGCCCATATGGCCGCCGGTCATGGCATAACCGCCAAGCACCGACGCCACCACGACGACATAGCCAAGAACTACTAGCACGATCGGATCCCCGTCTAAAAACGCGCGTCAGCCACGCTCATTGGCCCGATGCACGGGCGCACGGAGAGAATCCGTCCGCCAGCGCAGCAAGCTTGCCAGCCGGCGGACCTTGACCAGGATCAGGCGTTGGTCTGCACGGCGGCGGCGTCTTTCGAGAGCTTCTTCACTTTCCCTGCGCGCGACGGCGGACGGCACAGGCTGCACACGAAGTTCGCGTGCGGCTCATACGCGTGCGTGACAAACTGTCCGCCGCAACACGTGCACCGGGACAGCTGCAGCATGTTGCTCTCGAAGAACCGTACTAACGTCCAGGCCCGCGTGAAACTTAAGACAATTTCACCGCCGAGCAGCGAAACATGCTCGAGGTACAGGCGGTAGGCAGCCACCACTGCGCGAATGCCCACGGTCTCGCCTTCCTGCACCATGAACTGGTAGGCGGAGAAGAACAGAGACGAATGGATATTCGGCAGCCAGGTGGTGAACCAGTCCGTCGAGAACGGCAGCATGCCCTTGGGGGGCGAGACACCGCGCAGCTCCTTGTACAGGCGGATCAGCCGGTCACGCGACAGCGTGGTCTCGGCTTCAAGCACCTGCAGGCGCGCGCCCAGGCCGATCAGCTCGATCGCGAGCTGGGTCTGGTTGGCGTCCTGGAGCACGCTCTTGCGGCTGGGAACGGAGGTGGCCGTGTAACTCCGGTTTGGCTCGGCCTGCAGGAGCGCGGTCAATTGAGCGACTCCACAGGCTGACGTGCGAGCAGGATCGCGGCGTGGATCTGCTGCATGTCATGGCTCTTGGCCGTGTGGGTGAGAGTGGACAGAAGCGCATGGTCGTCGAAGCGGAACCTGCACAGCACCATGTTGGATGCCGCCAGCTTGACGAGTTGCGCTGAGGTCAGCTTGGCAAGGATATCGGCGATTTCCTTGCTGACCCCGAGCCTGAACATGGCTTCGACCTGGTTTTCGCGCACAAGGCGTTGCGCGAGCAGCAGATAGGCGAGGTTAACCTCCCTGATCTCCTGGAGAACTTCACTGCTTTCCAATTTATCCCCGCTACCAAAAACCCACCGTGGCCGCTTGTCCGGCGCTTACCGTTGCCCTGGCGGGCCCGGCGACCAGATCGTTTGTTTGCGGCTGGGCGGGTACAACGTACGACTAAGGAACTACGCCCAAGTCCAACTGTAATCAACTCCGTTACAAGTGTTACAGAGTGTAAGCAAGACCGTTACGTTTATATCGGCAATCGCCCCGCAATGCCAATCCCTACTTACGCGGGGGGGAACCAAATGTCGCATGAAAAAGACATTGGCGCCGCACAGTTTGTAACAAGTCACACGTTTGACTTTTGATTTGGCTCAAGACGGCACGAGCAAAAGCC
Organism: Cupriavidus sp. WGlv3; assembly: GCF_023952475.1. Classification (GTDB taxonomy): domain Bacteria; phylum Pseudomonadota; class Gammaproteobacteria; order Burkholderiales; family Burkholderiaceae; genus Cupriavidus; species Cupriavidus phytorum. The sequence continues at coordinate 80,405 of NZ_JALHRX010000011.1, read as the reverse complement.
CTCTGCATCAAACGCGCGGGCACGACGTTGGTAGCCTGCTGGATTCCTCTATTGACGACGGCCGCGCGGAGTGTATCGCCGCGCACGGTGTGCGTAATACTGTCCAAAATCTCCGGCGCGAATCGGCGCGACGCGGCAGTGCCAGCGTCAATGTCCGAACAATCGGCGCAGCCAGTTCGCGAGCCGTGCGAACACATCGTCGGGCGCTACGCGAAACAATGCGGGGCGCACGCGCTCCACCTGTTCCAGCACGCGCGCGGCCTCGTCGGGCTGGATCGATCCATACTCCAGCGCCAGCCCCAGCATGCCGCGCAACTCGCCCACGCGCGCGCGGCCGGCGGCTTCGTTGTCTTCGGTCTGCAGTGCGTACATCAGGTCATAGGCGCGCTGGCGCAGGCTTTCGGCCAGGCGCCAGGCGGGCGTGCGCATGCGCTCTTCCAGCGCGCGCAGGTCTTCGGCCGATGCCGCCACCTGGGTCGCCAGCGCTTCGGTATAGGCGCTATCGGCGCCGCACTCGGCCAGCACCTGCGCCGCCCATTCGCGCGCATGCGCGAGGCGCTGCTCGCCGCTCCAACCCGGCTGCACCGCCAGGCCGAAGCCGAAGCGCTGGGCATCGCGCATCAGCGCCGCAAGCGCATTGGGCAACTGCTTGTCGAACACGCGGCGCGCCCAGCCGTATTCACCCCCGGACAGCAGCCGCGAGACCGCGCGCTCGGTCAGCGGGCCGTCATGCTGCAGCAGCCGCGCGCGCAGGAAGTCATGGAACTCTGGCGGCAGGAACTCGCGGTCGAGCCCGGTCGAGACCCCGATGAACTGGTCGAATTCCTTGCGCAGCCTGGCCGCGTCTTCTTGCGGCAAGGCCAGGGTGATATCGGTCGTCATGGCAACACTCAGAACGCGCTCCAGTCGCCATTGTCGGCCGCGGCGAGCGCGGGCCGCGGCGTCATCGCCGCAGCGCGCGGCGCCGCCTTGGCTGCCGTCGGCTCGGCCGCGTCGTGCGGGGCTTCATCGGCGCTGGCGGCTTCCGCCTTGGCCATGGGCAGCTTGGCCGCACGCTTGCTTGCGGCGATGGCACGCACCGCCCCCGCGCGTTGAGTCTTGGCGGGCACCGCGGCGGCGGCCGGCAACACCTCGAAGCGTTCCGCACGCTCGTCCTGCGCGGCCAGGCGGAAGGTCGACACCGCGGATTGCAGGTGGCCGGCCTGCTCTTCGAGCGCACCGGCGGCGGCGGCGGCTTCCTCGACCAGCGCCGCGTTCTGCTGCGTCACCTCGTCCATCTGCGCCACCGCCTGGTTCACCTGCTCGATGCCCGAACTCTGCTCGGCCGATGCCGCGCTGATCTCGCCCATGATGTCGGTCACGCGCTTGACCGCCTGCACGATCTCATCCATGGTCTTGCCGGCCTGGCCGACCAGCGCCGAGCCGTTGTCGACGCGCTCGACCGTATCGCCGATCAGGCCCTTGATTTCCTTGGCCGCGTTGGCGCTGCGCTGCGCCAGGCTGCGCACCTCGCCCGCCACCACCGCGAAACCGCGCCCCTGTTCGCCCGCGCGCGCGGCTTCCACCGCGGCGTTCAGCGCCAGGATGTTGGTCTGGAACGCAATGCCTTCGATCACGCCGATGATGTCGACGATCTTCTTCGACGCATCGTTGATCTCGTCCATGGTCTGCACCACCCGGCCCACCACCTCGCCGCCGCGCAGCGCCGTGTCGGAGGCATTGGCCGCCAGCCCGCTGGCCTGGCGCGCGTTGTCGGCGTTCTGGCGCACCGTGCTGGTCAGCTCTTCCATGCTCGATGCGGTCTGCTCCAGCGACGCCGCCTGCTGCTCGGTGCGCTGCGACAGGTCGTTGTTGCCCGCGGCAATCTCGCGCGAGGCGCTGCCGATCGATTCGGCCGAGGCCTTGAAATCCCGCACCATGCGCGACAGCTGCTGCTGCATCTGCTGCATCGCGAACACCAGGCTGCTCTTGTCACCGGCGCGCGTGGTCACCGGCTGCGAGAAATCGCCCTCGGCAATGCGCGCGGCGATGGCCGCGGCATACGCCGGCTCGCCGCCCAGCTGGCGCGACAGCGCGCGCGCCAGCAGCACGCCCAGCAGCACTGACAGCGCCAGGCCGCCCAGCACCAGGCCCAGCATCCACACGCGCGTTTCGTCGTAGACGCTGCGTGCTTCTTCCATGTTGTTGCGGGCGCGGTCGTCGCGGCGCTTGACCATCTGCAGCATCACCGCTTCCAGCGCGTGGCTGTCCTTGAGCAGGTCGGCGCTTTCGGAGAACACCTGGCTTTCGAACTGCGAGGTATCGAGCGGCTGCTTGCTGACCAGCTCGACATACTTTTCCATGCGCGCGCGGAACGCCGGCGACAGGTCCTGGTACTGCTTGACCAGCGCCTTGCCCTCCGGCTTCTCGAAGGCGCCGGTCACCTGGCGGATGCGCTCATCCATCGCGGCCAGCGATTTGGCGATCTGCTCCTTCTCGACCGAGCGCTCGCCCATGGTCGATGCCGACAGCAGCGCGATCTGCGAGCGGCTGGCGTAGACCAGGTTGATGTTGGCGTCCTGCACCGCCTTCAGCGCGCGCAGGTCGTCGTTGTAGATCTTGCCGGTCCAGTCGGCCATGCGGCCCATGTTGATGACACCCAGCAGCCCCATCACGGCGCCGATCACGGCGACCACCAGGAATCCGGCAACCAGCCTGGTCGTGACGCGCAATTGATTGAACCAATGCATAGCAACTCCCCCTTGTAACTGAAGCCTCGGGCACGGATTGCCGCGCCCTGTGTACGCTGGCGGCGCGGCATGCCGCGCCTGCCTTCACTTCGATCCCTATCGTGCGGGTGCCGTGGCCTGGGCCCGGGCCAGCACCGCATCGCCGCGCGCCGAAGCGGGCTGGCGCTGCGGCCGCACCTCCGCCTGCATGCTGACGCGGAACGTCGCCACCGCATCGCGCAGCCGCAGCGCCTGCTCTTCCAGCGCGCCCGCCGCGGCGGCCGCTTCCTCGACCAGCGCCGCGTTCTGCTGCGTGCCCTCGTCCATCTGCGCCACCGCCTGGTTCACCTGCTCGATGCCCGAGCTCTGCTCGGCCGACGCCGCGCTGATCTCGGCCATGATGTCGGTGACCGACTTCACCGCCTGCACGATCTCTTCCATGGTCTGGCCGGCCTGGCCGACCAGTGCCGAGCCGTTGTCGACGCGCGCCACGGTATCGCCGATCAGTCCCTTGATCTCCTTGGCCGCGTTGGCGCTGCGCTGCGCCAGGCTGCGCACCTCGCCCGCCACCACCGCGAAGCCGCGGCCCTGTTCGCCTGCGCGCGCCGCTTCCACCGCCGCGTTCAGCGCCAGGATGTTGGTCTGGAACGCAATGCCTTCGATCACGCCGATGATGTCGACGATCTTCTTCGAGGCATCGTTGATCTCGTCCATGGTCTGCACCACCCGGCCCACCACCTCGCCGCCGCGCAGCGCCGTGTCGGAGGCATTGGCCGCCAGCCCGCTGGCCTGGCGCGCGTTGTCGGCGTTCTGACGCACCGTGCTGGTCAACTCTTCCATGCTCGACGCGGTCTGCTCCAGCGACGCCGCCTGCTGCTCGGTGCGCTGCGACAGGTCGTTGTTGCCCGCGGCCACCTGGCGCGTCGCGGTCGAGATGCTGGCCATGCCTTCCTGGATCTCATGCACCACCGACAGCAGGCTGCGCTGCATGGTCTGCATCGCCTGCGCCAGCGCGCCGATCTCGTCGGCGCTGCGGTGCTCGAAGCGCGTGGTCAGGTCGCCCGCGCCCATGCGCAGCGCGAAGTCCAGCATGTCGCGCACCGGCCGGTTCACGCGCGCCAGCAGCATGGTGCCGGCGGCGAAGGACGACGCCAGCGCCAGCGCAAAGCCGCCCCACAGCCACGGGCGCAAGCTGGCCACGGCGGTGCCGCCCAGCGCTTCCAGCGCGACGAGCGCGGCCAGGAACCACACCAGCCCGCCGGCCTGGGCCCACAGGATGCGGCGCTTCAGGTTCAGCCGCAGCAGCCCCTGCACCAGGCCGCGCAGGCCGGTGCGCACCACCGCGCCGTGGCGGATCGCCAGCCCGTCGGCACGCCCGGCGCGAAAGCGCGCATAGGCGGCGCCCGCGGCCTGCACCTGCTCGCGCGTCGCCATCGAGCGCACCGAGGTGTAGCCAACCACGCGGCCGTCGACGCGCGTCGGCGTCACGGTCGCATTGACCCAGTAGAAGTCGCCGTTCTTGCGGCGGTTCTTGACCACGCCCATCCATGTGCGCCCGGCCTGCAGGTCCTGCCACAGGTCGGCGAACGCCTCGGGCGGCATGTCGGGATGGCGCACCAGGTTATGCGGCGCGCCCAGCAGTTCTTCCGCCGTAAAGCCGCTGGCCTCGATAAAGGTGCGGTTGGCAAAGGTGATACGGCCCTTGAGGTCGGTGCGCGAGATCAGGTAGTCGGACGGAGACAGCGGGTACTCGCGCTGCGTAACGGGTTGGTTGTTTCGCATCTAAGTCTGTACTGCTTGCCTGGGGCGCGCCGCATGGGTCCATGCGGTGCGCATCGCGGGCGGGTTCGGTCCGGCGCGCGGATGGCGCGTGCCGGACGGCGGGGGGCGCTACTGCAGGATCAGGACACCGCTTCCAGCGCGGCCAGTTCTTCGGTATTGAGCAGCTTCTCGATATCGACCAGGATCAGCATGCGCTGCTCGACCGAGCCCAGGCCGCGGATATAGTCGGTCGCCAGTTCGCCGGAGAAGTGCGGCGTGGGCTTGATCTGCGCGGCGCTCAGCGTCAGCACGTCGGAGACGCCGTCCACCACGATGCCGGTGGTGCGTTCGTTGAGGTCGACGATGATCACGACCGTGTACTGGTCGTAGCTGACGTTGGGCTGGCGGAACTTGATGCGCAGGTCGATGATCGGCACGATGATGCCGCGCAGGTTGATCACGCCCTTGATGTAGTCGGGCGCATTCGCGATCTGGGTGACCGACTCGTAGCCGCGGATCTCCTGCACCTTCAGGATATCGACGCCGTATTCCTCGCGGCCCAGGGTAAAGGCCAGGAACTCCTCGCCCGCGCCGTCTGCCTTGTCGATGTGCTGCATCGTCTAGCCCCCCAATTTGGCTCATGCTGGTGTCTGGCGCCGCAACGGCCAGGGCCGCTGGCTGCGCCGGGGCGTGACTTCGCCCACCAGTGTTTACGGCAGGATCCGGGGTGACTGAAGGGCGACGCCGCCGCTTTCCTTACCCTTCCGAGGTAGGGGATGCCGCGTCCAGCAGCGCGGCCACGGCCTGCATCAGCCCGTCGGGGTCGAACGGCTTGGGCAGGAAGCCCGATGCGCCCGCGGCGCGGGCCTGTTCGCGGATGCTGCCGTCCTGCTCGGTGGTCAGCATCAGGATCGGCAGGCGGGCGTAGCGCGGCGTGGCGCGCAGGCTGCGGATCAGCGTGAGGCCGTCCATGCCGGGCATGACCTGGTCGGTGACCAGCATGCCGAAGCTGCCCGCGAGCGCCAACGCATGCGCCTGGTCGCCGTCAGCGGCCTCGGCCACGTCGAACCCTCCGGCGCGCAGGCAGGCGCCGATCATGCGGCGGAGCGAGGGAGAATCGTCGACGACGAGGATGCTGGGCAATGACATGGGCGCCTCCGGAGGTGCAGGAACGGGTGGGTCCGCCAGGAACATCGATGGCACGGGCAACGCGGCGGCGACGGACGAGCCGGCGCAGGGCTGGCGCCGACGCGGGCCAGCCTGCCAGACCAGTTATCGGCGGCGTGGCGGCCAGGCTTTAGGTGTCAGGCGACGTCAGGCCGGGGACCGCGCGCGCAGGGCCTCGCTGAAGCCGGCGGCGTCCAGCGGCAGCGACAGCAGGTAGCCCTGCACCTCGTCGCAACCCATCTGGTTCAGGATCTCCAGCTGCGAGGCCGACTCCACGCCTTCGGCCACCACCTTCATGCGCAGTTCGTGCGCCAGCGCCACCATCGAGCCGACGATGGCGCGGCCCTGCGCATCGGTATCGAGCCCGCCGATCAGCGTGCGGTCGATCTTGAGCGTGCCCACGCGCAGCCGCTTGAGATAGCCCAGGCTGGAATAGCCGCTGCCGAAATCGTCCAGCGCCACCTGGATGCCGAGCGACTGCAGCTCGGCCAGCGTTTCCAGCGACTTGCCGATGTCCTTCATCGCCGCGGTCTCGGTGATTTCCAGCGTGATCGCCGATGGCGGGATGTCGTGCTGGTGGATCTGTTCCAGCAGGTATTGCGGGAAGTTGCGGCTGGCAAAGCGCAGCCCCGAGACATTGATCGCCACCGGCACGGTCGGCACGCCGGCGTCGCGCCACTGGCGCACCTGGCGGCACACGCTGGTCAGGACCCAGTCGTCGAGCTTGTCGATCTGGCCCGACTGCTCGGCCACGGCGATGAACTCGGCCGGGCTGACCTGGCCCAGCGCGGGATGGCGCCAGCGGCACAGCGCCTCGGCGCCGACCACGCTGCGGCGGCGCGCGTCGTACTTGGGCTGGAACTGCAGCGACAGCGCATCGTCCTGGATCGCCACCCACAGGTCGCGCCGGATCACGCGGGTGCGGCGCGCGCGTTCGCCGGCGGCGCTGTTGAACAGGCGCACCTGGTTCGAGCCGCTCTGGCGGGCTTCGGCCAGGCTGACGCGGGCGGCCTGCATCAACGCTTCGGAAGTCTGCGCGTCACGCGGATAGATGGCGATGCCGATATTGACGCCGATCTGCATCTGCAGCCCGCGCGCGGCGATGAACTCGGCCAGCGAGCCCAGCATGCGCGAGCCCAGTTCCTGCGCGCGGCCATGGTGGACCAGCTCCGGCACGCCCACGGCAAACTCGTCGCGCGCCAGCCGCGCCAGGAAGTCGTGCGGCTCCAGCACTGCCTGCGCCAGCGCGCCGGCGTCCTGGGCCAGGATGTCGTCGGCGCGCACTTCGAATACTTCGTCGACTTCGCGGTAATCGGCGATATGGATCAGCAGCACGGCGCAGCCGGTCTCGGCCAGCCGGGCCTGGCTGATGGCCTGGTCCAGCCAGCGGCCAAAGGCCACGCGGTCCGGCATCACCGTCGCCACGCTGTATTCGCCCACCGTGTCCTGGCCGCGCGCGGCGGCACGCACGGTCAGCCGGCCCGGACGCCCGGGGACGCGCGCGCCACGCCGCGCCAGCCGCGGCTCGGCGCCGCGATGCAGCACCGGCAGGTCATCGGCAAGTTCGTCGGCCAGCGTGGCGTCGGCGCGCGCCAGCGCCGGCAGCCAGCCGCGCGACTGGGCCCGATGCACGGCAAACAGCAGCGCGCACAGCGCGGTCAGCCCGCCCGCCAGCCAGGCCGGGTGCGGCAGGCCGGCGGCGTCGATGCACTCGCGCGCGGTCACGGTGCCGGCGCCGCACGAGCGGCCCAGGTGCGTGCCGGCGGCCGCGACCAGCCCGGCCCCGGCCACCACCGCCATCAGCGCCGCGCCGCGCCACAGGCGCGCGCCTTGGCGCAGCCACTGCACCAGCAGCTTGGCCGCCGTGGTGGCCGCCGCCGCGGCGGCGAAGCTGGCCGCCAGCTGCGCGGTGTCGTTGACGGCCGGCACGCTGCCCGACAGGCCCACCACCAGCACGGGCATGCCGATGCTCAATTGCGACAGCAGCGCCGCCGACCACGTCAGCACGCGCAGCGACCGGCTGCCGGCCGGCTGGTCCGCGCGCCCGGCGCGAACGCCGAGGGCGGCGGCTACACCCAGCAGGGCGGCCAGCAGCAACAGGACGGAACTCAGGGCAATCATTAGGCTGCGCGATGATGATGAAGATGCGCGAAGACGGTCAGGACGCGGGGCAAACCCCGCATCATGTCATCTTGCAGTCGCCGTGTGAACAAGGCAATGACTCCAACGCAGGGGGTCAGAACGCGCTCCAGTCATCATCGCCGCCGGCCGCGGCGATGGCCGGCCGCGCCGCGGGGCGCGCTGCGGGGCCGACTGCCGGAGTGCTCGCCGGCTTGGCCGCGGGCCGCACCGTCGCGGCAACCGGCACCTTACGCACCGTCGTGGTGCGCGTAGCCAGGCTGGCACTGGCGACGGCGGGGGTCGCCGGCGTAGGGGATGCCACCGCCTTTGCCGACGTCTTTGCTGCGGCGCTTCCGCCGACATGGGCCGCGATGGCCGGTGCCGCTGCGGTATTGACCGTGAACACCGAGACCACGTTCTTCAGCTTCTGCGCCTGCTCTTCCAGCGCGCCCGCTGCCGCCGCGGCCTCTTCGACCAGCGCGGCGTTCTGCTGCGTCACCTGGTCCATCTGGGTCACGGCCTGGCTGACCTGCTCGATGCCGCTGGTCTGCTCCTGCGATGCCGCGCCGATCTCGTTCATGATGTCCGTGACCCGGCGCACGGCCTGCACGATCTCGCCCATGGTCTGGCCGGCTTCGGCCACCAGCCGGGTGCCGCTCTCCACGCGCTGGCCCGACTCGCTGATCAGCGCCTCGATCTCCTTGGCGGCCGAGGCCGAGCGCTGCGCCAGGCTGCGCACCTCGCCCGCCACCACCGCAAAGCCGCGCCCCTGCTCGCCGGCGCGGGCGGCTTCCACCGCGGCATTGAGCGCCAGGATATTGGTCTGGAAGGCGATGCCCTCGATCACGCTGATGATTTCCACCACCTTGCGCGAGGCGCCGTTGATCTCGTTCATGGTGTCGACCACGCGGCCCACCACCTCGCCGCCCTTGAGCGCGATCTGCGAGGCCTCGCCCGCCAGCACGCCGGCCTGGCGCGCATTGTCGGCGTTCTGCCGCACCACCGTGGTCAGCTCTTCCATGCTCGCGGCGGTCTCCTCCAGCGACGAGGCCTGTTCCTCGGTGCGCTGCGACAGGTCCAGGTTGCCGGTGGAAATCTGCTGCGTGGCCGACGCCATCGAATCCGCGCCGCTGCGCACCTCGGCGACGATGCCCGACAGGCTCGACTGCATCGCGGCCAGCGCCTGCATCATGCGCCCGATCTCGTTCCTAGAGATGCTGGTGATGCGCGCGGTCAGGTCGCCGCGGGCGATGCGCTCGAACACCGTCAGCGCCTCTTGCACCGGCGCGACGATGGCGCGGTTCAGCGTCACCGCGCACAGCGCGGCAAGCGCCAGGCCCAGCCCGATCATCACGATCGACAGCATGCGGATGCGGGCAAAACTTGCCTGCGCCGCGCCGAAATTGGCCTCGCCCGCCGCCATCTGGAACTTCTGCAGCTTTTCATGCGCGCTTGACATGCTGCGCTGCAGGTCGGGCAGCACCTTCTTCGCCAGCCGCACCGCCTCTTCCTGGTTGCCCGCCAGCGACGCCGCCTGCAGCGGCAGCACGCCCTGCTCCATGAACGCCTGGCGCTGCTTGCCCAGTTCCGCCGCCAGGGCCTGTTCCTCGGCATTCTGCGGCAGGCTCATATAGCGCTTCCAGGCCGCGTCCGACGCTTCCACGAACACGCGCGAGCGATCCACGTTGACCTTGGGATCGTCCTGCTCGCCCTGCATCACGTTGCGGTCCAGCGCCAGGCGCATGCGCGTGGTGGCCAGCATCGCATCGCTGAGCGCGATGGTCGAGCCAAGCTGGTTGGCATAGGTATCCTTGAGCGCGTCATTGCTCTGCGAGATGCCGTACAGGCCGGCGCCGCCGACCAGCAACAGCAGCAGCGACAGGATTCCCATGGCGCCCCGTAGCAGGGTCTTGATCTGAATATTGTTGTGGAAGGACATGATGAAATAAGACTCAGGCAATCCGCGGGACACACCCCTTGCCCCGGTCCGGCAGGATCGTTACCGCATTGATCCGCCCTGCCCGGATAACGGCGCGCCCCCATCATCCTTGAGTCGCCGCCCGGCGCGCACGGTTATGGTGAATCGGCGATAAACGCCATGTCGGATATCAGCCACGTAGGCGGTTGGGCTGGCCGGTATGACCTGAAACGGGGCGGGCCTGTCCGTAAATGCCGACGTGATTAATGTCATGGGCGGTATCCGCACACACCACGACAGACCGGTCCGCAAGCGAATACCGCGGGGATTTCAGCAGTGCCGTCCACCATCGCAGTACCGCCGGGATGCGGAAAAATCCGCGGCGACTCGCCCTGCCACTGAAAGTTCACACAATTATCAGCAGCAAGAATTTTCGCAAAAACCGTCCGGGATTACGCCACCAGGATTTGCAGCCGGCATCCGGCCCGTTATAATTGTTTTCAGCATTTTCCCCGCCCACCAGCGCACCCAGCGCAATTCAATCACCGGAAACCGAGGACGCAATGGCGACGTATCAGGAAATCGTTCAGAAAATCAGCGAACTGCAGAAGCAAGCCGAGGAAATCAAGGCGCGTGAACAATCCGCCGTGATCGCGGATATTCGCGAGAAAATCGAGCAATATGGCCTGACCGCGGAAGACCTGGGTTTTGGCGCGAAGGCCCCGGCCGGCAAGAAGGCGGCCAACCGCAAAGTGCCGGTGCGTTATCGCGACAACGCCGGCAATACCTGGACCGGCCGCGGCAAGCGCCCGGGCTGGCTGACCCAGGCCCTGGCCCAGGGCAAATCGGTCGAGGACTTCCTGATCCGCTGAAACACGCGATCCGGCAGACGGCAAAACGCCACGGAGACTTCCGTGGCGTTTTTGTTTTCGTGGCCGAAAACCTGGTCAGGGTCAGGCGTCGAAGCCGTGCGGGTTCATCGACTGCCAGCGCCACGAGTCCTGGCACATGCGGTCCAGGTCATGCTGGGCGCGCCAGCCCAGCAGTTCATGGGCCAGCGCCGGGTCGGCATAGCAGGCCGCAATATCGCCGGGGCGGCGGTCCACGATCTGGTACGGCACCGGCTTGCCGCTGGCGCGCTGATAAGCCTGCACCACCTCCAGCACGCTGTAGCCACGGCCGGTGCCCAGGTTCACGGTCATACCGCGGCCCTGCCGGCGCAGATAATTGAGCGCCGCCAAATGGCCGTCGGCGAGGTCGCAGACATGGATATAGTCGCGCACCCCGGTGCCGTCCACGGTGGGGTAATCGCCGCCGAATACCATCAGCTGGTCGCGGCGCCCGCCCGCGACCTGCGCCACATAAGGCATCAGGTTGTTGGGAATGCCGCGCGGATCTTCGCCGATCAGGCCGCTTTCATGCGCGCCGACCGGATTGAAATAGCGCAGGTAGGCAATGCGCCAGGCCGGATCGGATTTTTCCAGGTCGCGCAGGATTTGCTCGCCCATCAGCTTGGTCTGGCCATAGGGGTTGGTTGCCGACAGCGGGAAATCCTCCAGGATCGGCACGGTGTGCGGATTGCCATAAACCGTGGCCGAGGAACTGAACACCAGTTGTTTCACCCCGGCCGCGCCCATGGCGGCACACACCGTCAGCAGGCCATCGAGGTTGTTGCTGTAATAGGCCAGCGGCTGGCTGACCGATTCGCCCACCGCCTTGAGCGCGGCAAAATGAATCACGGCGCTGATGCGGTGCTCGGCAAAGAGCCGGTCCAGCAGCGCGCGGTCGCGCACGTCGCCCTGCACGAAATGCGGGGCCTGGCCGGTAATGGTAGTGAGCCGGTCGATCACGGCCGGGCTGCTGTTGCACAGATTATCCAGGCCGATTACGCGGTAGCCGGCGTTGAGCAAGGCGACCCAGGTATGCGAGGCGATATAGCCGGTGGCACCGGTCAGCAACAAGGTTTCAGGCATGGGTATTGGCGTCGATCGATTCGGTTCAGCGTTTTGCGGAGGGCAGCCGGCGCGCCGTGTGCACGATAAATAACCTGACTGCCCCGTCCGGCACGGGAAGGTACCTATTATCCATGATGCGCCATGGCGCCCTGCCCGCCGCCCCGGTCGCGGCTTCAGTCAGAATCCGCGGAGGCCGGCGCCACCAGCCCGGCCCGCGCCTGCCAGGCCTCGTACGCCGCCCGCAGCCGCCAGCCTGATTCCAGGTCGCGCATGCCCAGGCACTGGGCCACCTCGGCCGGCGCCGTGCCGGCCTCGAAATGCATGGCCGCGCAGGTATTGCGCAAGGTCTGCGGCGACGCGCGCTCGCTGCGCCCCGCAAGCACCCCGGCTTCGTCCAGCAGGATTTCCACGCGCCGGTAGACCGACGCCGCATGCATCGGCCGCCCCGTCGGCATGGCCGGAAACACCAGGCTGCCGAGCGTGCCGGAGGCCTCGCGCAGCGCCAGCCAGGCGCGCAGCGGCGCATGCGCCAGCGGGAACAGCGGCACCGTGTAGGCGCGGCCGTTGTCCGGGCGCACCATGCGCAGCGCCATCCGCCCGGGCCTGCTGTCGGCGAACATGTCGGCGATCACGTCGGTGCGCAGCGCGCGCGCCTCCGCCACCTTCAGGCCGCCGCCTAGCAGCACGGCCAGCAGCGCCGCGTCGCGGGCGCGCTTCCATTGCGTGGGCGACGCCGCGGCACCGGTGTCGCCAGCGGGCGCGCCGGCCGGGCCGAGAATGCGCGCCACCAGCAGGTCGCGCTCGCCGGGCAGCAGGAAGGCGGTGGGGTCGTTCTCGCCCTCGGCCAGATGGGCGCGCACCGCCTGGCTGCCGGGGTTGTGCATGCCCTCGCGCAAGCGGGACAGGTGATGGAACACACGTTCGATCAGCCGCGCATAACGGTAGCGGTGCGACTTGTGCAGCTGCTGCGCATCCAGGAATTCGCCGATCTGCGCGGCGGACCAGCTCAGCGGCGGCAGCCCGCGTTCGGCCGACCAGCGCAGCAGCTTGCCCCACATGGCGCGGTAGACCACGCTGGTGCCGTGGCGAAAACCGTGCTGCGCCAGCCAGCCGTCGAACGCGCGTTCGGGGTGGTCGCGCCAGGCGGCCAGGTCGGCATCGAACAAGGCCGCCTGCTCGAGCTGGGCGGCGCTGGGCTTGGTGGTCACGGACTCTCCTGCTCTGCCGCATCAGGCCGGCGGCCGGCGGACGATTCCGACTATTGTAGACAACGCGTCACTGCGCGCCGCGGTCCACGCGCCGAGCTTGCAGCGGGCCACGCGGCGTGCTACCTTTCGATCCACTATGCAACTGGTTGCATAAATCCGGAAAGAGATCGCAGCAAACCTACAGCGCCACGCCAGGAGACCTCCCGTGACCACTGCCCTGCTTCCCGCCGCCCAGGCTTCGCTCGACGCCTGGCACCAGATGATCGCCACCCATTCGATGGCCGGGCTCGATGCCATCGTCGCCGACGACGTGGTGTTCCGCTCGCCGGTGGCGCACACGCCGTATCCCGGCCGCGCCGCCATCACGCTGGTGCTGACCACGGTGAACCAGGTGTTCCAGGACTTCCGCTACCACCGCAGCTTCATCAGCGACGACGGCCACAGCGTGGTGCTGGAGTTCAGCGCCAGCGTGGACGGCAAGGCGCTCAAGGGCATCGACATGATCCGCTTCGACGACGCCGGCCGCATTGCCGAATTCGAGGTCATGGTGCGCCCGCGCTCCGGCCTGGAGGCGCTGGCCGCCGCCATGGCCGCGCGCCTGGCAAGCCAGAAACACGTGCTAACCGGCGCCGCCTGACGCGCGCCGGCCCGCGGCGCCACCGTAACGCTTCACCGAATCTATCGGAATTACCCAGGAGACTTCCCCATGGCCCTTCCCGCCCAGCTGCAGAACCGGCTTTCGCTGCCGGTGGTCTGCTCGCCGCTGTTCATCATCTCCAACCCCGACCTGGTCATCGCCCAGTGCAAGGCCGGCGTGGTCGGCTCGTTCCCGGCGCTGAACGCGCGCCCCGCGCCCAAGCTGGAAGAATGGCTGGACCGCATCACCACCGAACTGGCGGAACACGACGCGAAGCACCCCGAGCGCCCGTCGGCGCCGTTCGCGGTCAACCAGATCGTGCACAAGTCCAACGACCGGCTCGAGCATGACCTGGAACTGTGCGTGCGCTACAAGGTGCCGATCGTGATCACCTCGCTGGGCGCGCGCAAGGAAGTCAACGACGCGGTCCACTCGTACGGCGGCATCGTGCTGCATGACGTCATCAACAATGCCTTCGCGCGCAAGGCCATCGAAAAAGGCGCGGATGGCCTGGTGGCGGTGGCGGCCGGTGCCGGCGGCCATGCCGGCACGCTGTCGCCGTTCGCGCTGCTGCACGAGATCCGCGAATGGTTCGACGGCCCGCTGCTGCTGTCCGGCGCGATCTCCAGCGGCGACGCCATCCTGGCCGCGCAGGCCGCCGGCGCCGACCTGGCCTATATCGGCTCGGCCTTTATCGCCACGCAGGAGGCCAATGCGCAGGACGGCTACAAGCAGATGATCGTCGACAGCACCGCCAACGACATCGTCTATTCCAACCTGTTCACGGGCGTGCACGGCAACTACCTGCGCGGCAGCATCGAGCGCGCCGGGCTGGACCCGAGCGCGCTGCCGGAGTCGGACCCGTCGAAGATGAATTTCGGCTCGACCAGCGTGAAGGCGTGGAAGGACATCTGGGGCGCCGGCCAGGGCGTCGGCGCGATCAAGCGCGTGGTGCCGGCGGCCGAACTGGTGCGCCGCTTTGCCGAGGAGTACGCGCTGGCGCGCCGCCGCCTGGGACTTGGCGAAGCCAGCCCGGCCGGCGCGCGCGCCGTCGACCTGGCCTGAGCGCGCGGGGTCGGGGGCCCCGCTGCCGCTACAGCAGCGGCAGCAGCGCCTCGCCCCAGGCCACCCAGTCGGTCTCGAAGCGGATCCCGCGCTGCAGCAGCGCATACCGCAGTTGTTGCGCGCGATCCATGTCCGGCGCCGAGAAATCGCGCCGCTCGATCGCCAGGTAAGTCTCGAGGCGGGCGCGGTGCAGCGCGATCAGCCGCCGCATCTCGTCGCCCAGGCCAAGCGGGCCGATCACCGCATCGGCGCGCAGCTTGACCAGGATCTCCTCGCGCTGGTCCAGCCCCGCGCCCGGGGCCAGCACCCAGCGCGCCAGTTCTTCATGGCCCGCGGCCAACACCCGGTAGACCTTCTTGCGGTTGCGCCGGTCGGCGTTGCCCTCGCCTTCGGCCGCGTCGCTTTCATCGGCGGCGATCCAGCCGCTGTCCGCCATGCGGCCCAGTTCGCGATAGATCTGCTGGTGCGTGGCATGCCAGAAATAACCGATGGAGCGGTCGAAGCGCCGCGCCAGGTCGTAGCCGGACGAAGGCTTTTCGATCAGGGAGATCAACAAGGCGTGCTGGGTCGACATGCGTCTGCTGGGCGCGGGGGTTATCGGAGTGGGTTCAGGCAGCACAGCGTGCCGGCAGGCGCGCCGGTCACCGCACTTTCAAAAACTGGCGCTATGGTAGCGCAATGCCGGGTCGGTACCTGACGGGGCGCCGTGCAACATGACGGCAAACGGCATATTCGTCGATTTTGTCAGTTAAGAAATTTCCCACCAGACAGAATTAAAAAATGCTGAATGGCATTTCCGGCCGGTGTGCCATACATTCCATACATTGAAGCTGTGCGAGCAAAAACGATCCGCCCCCGGCCGCACCATGCAGCAACTTTGGAGTGTGTCCATGACGAGAATCTTGCTTGCCGAAGACCGCGACGTGCCCTGGGAGGCCGACGCGCGTCCGCTCGGCCTGCTGGCGCCAGTGCACGACAAGGCGCCAGTTTATTACCGCCTGCCCGATACGCCTGACGGGCACCATATCAAGGAATATCCCAGCGGCCTGCGCCAGCTGGTGCGTTTTGTCGGCGTCGAGGAACAGGTCGTCAAATACAACCTGCGCTGATCCCGCGCCACCGTTTTCCCTGTGGTTGTCTCCTCCAAGCCCGATCCTGCGGGCAGGGACTTGAACCCGCGAGCTTCGCGGGTTTTTTCTTGCCATGACCGTACCCGGCGCGCGCGCCTTAGAGCTGCGGCGCGCGGCAGGCCGCGCCGCCAGCATTGGCCGCCTCCGGCATGCCAAACACGGCCTGTGCCCCGCATTGCGAACCGAACATGCGGGCCTGGTCGTGCCCCACGCCCACCACTTCATAAGCCTGGTGGCGGATTACCAAACCCGGGCCGGCGAGGTAGCGCTCGTAGCGCAGGTAGCCGCGCGCACGCTGCAGCCGCGTCGGGCCCTCGGCCTCGGCGCCGCAGGATTTGTCGAGCACGCGATGGTTGGGATCGTTGTCCTCGGTGCCGGCCAGATAGGTCACCTGGCGGCCGGCATAGCGACGGAACAGCGCCATGCCGTCGGCGCCTTTGGCATACGGCACCATGTCCTGGATGCCGTAGCGGTACTTGTCGTAGTCCGGGCAGCGCGCCGGGTCATACAGTGCGAACGACTTGCCATCGGCGCCAGCCGGCCGCACCGGCGTGAAATAAAGATACGAAGACGGATTGGCCACGACGTAGCGCAGGTCGATGCCGCTCGCGCGGATGCGTTCGTCGACACGGTTCAGCACCGCGTAGCGGTGCACGATCTGCCCGCCGCCGGAATGGCCGGCCACCGTCACCTTGCGCACCTGCGGCAGCCGCGCTTTGTCGGTGAAGAGCGCGAGCAGGTCGTCCAGCACCTGCAATGAGCTGACGCGAGCCGGACCCTCGAGCGCGTCCTCGCCGCTGAGCCAGCCCTGCACCGACCAGTGCGGCATGCCGGTAAAGCCCTTGTTCCGGTCGGGCGTACCGGGAAAATTCGGCGCTACCAGCAGCACCTCGTCCGGGTTGCGGCCGCTGGCCTTCAGCAGTGCCGCGCCGGCGGCATAGTAGTCGTCGCCGTTGCGCTGCAGGCCATGCTGGACCAGCACGACTTCGCGAATGCGCGACAGGTCGCCATCGAGCCGGTGGCTGGCATAGACCGGGAAGTCATAGCCGGCGCCAGCGCCAAGATGCACGCGTTGCCAGTGCGGCGCGGCAGCCGGGGGGCCGGCGGGGTTGCCGGCGGCAGGCGGCACGGCCGGCATGCCGACGCAGCCCGTCAATACCGCGAGGCTGCCGGCAGCAACGGCGCGCGCCAGATGCGAGCGGGCGGACTGCGGCAGGCGGACGATCGATGGCGTCATGGCAGGTGGTCTCCGGTTGGCATGCCGGCGATGGTAGGGCAGTGGCGCCGGGCATGGCAACGCCTGCCGCGCCGCCATGCAGCCCTACGCCAGCCGCCTGGCCAGCGCCGCGACGTCGGACCACGTCACGCGCCGCACCATCACGCGCAGGTCGGGCCCATGGAAATCGTCCTCGAACGGCTCAGAGGCCTCGCCGCCCAGCCGCTGGTAGAACTCGCACGCCTGCGTATTGGCCTCGAGTACATAGAGGAACAGCGGGTGCCCTGGCCAACCCTGCATGACACGTTGCGCGCAATGCGCCAGCAGCCGCTTGCCCAGCCCCTGGCCATGGAAAGCAGGCAGGACATGCAGGTTGTCCAGATAGATGCCGAAGCGCGGGTCGGCCTGCGGCAACAGGCAGGCAAAGCCGGCGGCCTCGCCGTCGACCAGCGCCAGCGTGACCTCGGCCGGGCCATCGGCGCCGTCGTGCATGCGCGCGCGCCAGGCGGCCAGGCGTTCGGGGTAGGCCTGCTCGCGCAGGTAGGCCTCCGGCAGCATGCCGGGATAGGTGTGCTGCCAGCTGGCGGCGTGCATGGCGGCGAGCCGGTCGGCATCGGCGGCGGTGGCGGGTATCAGCGCAAGTTCGGGCATGGGACGAGACGGGAAAGGCACAGCGGTCCAGGCGCATGCGGCAAGCGCCCATTGTGCCCGCGCCATGCCAAAGCTTGCAAAAGGCGGAGGAAGGGTTTGCAATCGTGGTCCCCGGCACACCCGGCCTTCCCTTGCGCGCCGCCGCGGCAGCAGGAACGAAGGTTGCAGCAACCCGGTCACCACCCGCGCAAGCAAAAGGAAGCCTTATGTACATGGTCTACTGGTCCGAAGCCCTCGGCACCGGCCTGACGCCGCATGCGCAGTCGTTCCCCAGCGACGCGATGCGCGAAGCGCTGCGCTTTACCGAAGCGCTGCGCCAGCGCCAGCACGCGGGCGAGGCGGTCAGCTTTGTCACGCTGTGCTCGGAAAACCCCGACTCGGTCGGCCGCGCCGGCGCGGCCGATCCGCCGCCCGACTACGAGTGGAAGAAGCGGCGGCCCTGATCCGGCGCGTGGTGTCCGGACCGGTCATGCCAGCGCCGGCTCATCCCTGTCCGGTCTGGCGCGTGGCGATCCGGCGCCGCACGGACTCGTCGAACCAGCGGTCCATCATCGCCTTTTCATAGCGCAGCCTGTCGCTCTGGCTGTAGACGTTCACGCCCATGTTGAAGCTCTGGTCGGAGATGCGCTGCTCGCCGCTGCCGATCACGGCACCGTCGCTGCCGCGCAGTGCATAGCGCAGGGTCATGCGCGGCCAGGTGACATCGCGCACGATGCGGACGTCATAGCCGCGCACGCGCCATGGCTCGAAATGTCCCGCGAGATCGACATCCAGCACCTCGATGTTCAGCGCGTAGCCCGCTGGCAGGTAACGCGCCGCCAGTTCGTCGAAGTGGCGGCGGATATCGTTCATCACCTGCGCGCGCTCGCGGTCACTGCCGTACGCGCTGCGGTAGGCGGCATCGGTGTAGGTTTCGGGATGGGTAAAGGAAACTGTCAGCGTTCCGGCAGGCGGCGCGGCGAAGGCGCTGAGGGCACCGATGGCACACATCAGGCCCATGGGTGCCGCGCGGGCGGCCAGCAGACGGCGGGATCTGGCCATGGCGAACTCCAGGACAAGGGCATTGCGCTTCTTGATTGTAGTGCGCCGGGCCAGGTCAGCCGGCCTTCAGCCGATGATGTTGAACTGGCTGAAGTACGCCTCGTTCAGTTCCAGCCCCAGCCCCGGCAGGTTGTCGTCGAGCTGCAGGTAACCATTGTCCGGCGCCGGGTCGCCCTTGAAGATGTAGTAGAACAGCTCGTTGCCGACCTCGACGTCATGCACCGGGAAGTACTCGGCCATCGGCGATGCGGTCGAGGCCATGGTCAGGTGGTAGTTGTGCATCTGTCCGGCGTGCGGGATCACCGGCACCGACCAGGCCTCGGCCATGGCATTGATCTTCTGCGCCGCAGTGATGCCGCCGACGCGGTTGGTGTCGTACTGGATCACGTCGACCGCGCGGCGCTCCAGCAGGTCCTTGAAGCCGTACGAGGTGAACTCGTGCTCGCCGCCGGAGATCGGGAACGGACTGGCCTTCTTCAGTTCGACATAGCCCTCGATATCGTCGGCGATCACGGGCTCTTCGAGCCAGCGCGGATTGAACTCGGCCAGGCGCGGCAGCATGCGGCGCGCGTATTCGAGCGTCCAGCCCATGTAGCACTCCAGCATGATGTCGACGCCGTCGCCGACCAGCTCGCGCAGCAGCCGCACCTGCTCGAGGTTCTTCTGCATGCCGGCGGGGCCGTCCTTGGGACCGTAGCCGAAGCGCATCTTCATCGCGGTAAAGCCCTGGTCGAGGTAGCTTTGCGCTTCGGCCAGGAAGGCATCGCGGTCGTCGTTGTTGTAGAGCTTGGAGGCGTAGCACCAGATCTTTTCCTTGGTGCGCCCGCCCAGCAGCTTGAACACCGGCTTGCCGACCGCCTTGCCCATCAGGTCCCACAGCGCGATATCCACCGCCGAGATCGCCGCCATGCCGATGCCCTTGCGGCCCCAGGCGTGGGTGCGGCGATACATCTTCTGCCACAGGTATTCGTTGTCGAACGGGTCCTGGCCGAGCACCACCGGGGCCAGGTACTGGTCGACGATCTGCTTGGCCACGCGCGGCGCCAGCGCGCAGTTGCCGATGCCGACCAGGCCGGTATCGGTCTCGATCTCGACCACCATCCAGCCGTGGAAGCGGAACGAGCCCATGGCATCGCCGCGCTCGTACAGGATGTCGGTGGCGTTGGTGCAGAAGTGCGCCTGCGGCGGCACGGTCTTGCCCTTCCATTCAAAGACGCGGGCGCGGACGTTGGTGATCTTCATATTCAGCTCCTGATGGCAATGCGTTGGCGCGAACGCGCCCCGGCCGCGCCGGGGGCGGTCCTGCCGGATTCGGTTAGGGAGAGACGGGCGGCCTAGGCTTGGGCGGCGGCGCGCCGTTGCGCACCCATGCGGCAGGCGATCTGGAACGCCTGCAGCGTGGCGCCGGGATCGGCGCGGCCCTGCTGCGTGATGTCGAACGCGGTGCCGTGCGCGGGCGTGGTGATCGGCACCGGCAGCCCGCCCTGCACCGTCACGCCGCGCGAGAAGCCCATCAGCTTGATGCCGATCTGGCCCTGGTCGTGGTACATGGTGACGATGGCGTCGAACTGCCGCTGCGACGGACCGCCCTGCACCTTCAGGAAGATGGTGTCGGCCGGGAACGGGCCCTGCGCATCGACGCCGCGCTCGCACGCCGCGGCGACGGCGGGGGCGATCACGTCGATCTCTTCGCGGCCGAAGGCGCCGTTGTCGCCGTTGTGCGGGTTCAGGCCGCATACCGCGATGCGCGGGCTGGCCATGCCGGCGCGGCGCAGCGCCTGGTCGATCAGGTCGATCGCACCGCCCACGCGCTCCGGCGTGATCAGCGCCGGCACGTCCTTGAGCGCGACGTGCGAGGTCACGCGCGAGGTCCACAGCCCGTCCAGCACGTTGAACTCGCAGAAATCGCCGTGGTAGCCGAGCTGTTCGGCGAACCAGTGCAGCTCGTCGCTGTGGGCCATGCCGGCGGCGTGCAACGAACTCTTGTTGAGCGGTCCGAACAGGATCGCATCGGCCTGTCCGGCCTGCGCCAGCTCCAGTGCCAGCTTCAGCGTGCCCAGGCTGTAGCGCCCGCCTTCGGCGCTGGCCACGCCGCGCGCATAGGCCGCGCTGTCGGGCAGCTGCCAGTGGTACAGGCGCGGCTGGCCGTCGGTGGCGAAGGCGGGCACATCGGTCTCGGCCAGGGCCAGCTCGACTCCGGCGACCTGCATGCCGTGGCGCCATTCGGCGCGGTCGGCGATCAGCAGGATCTCGGCCTGCGCGGCGGTGCCGGCATCGGCCAGCAGCCGGGCGATCAGTTCGGGACCGATGCCGGCGGGGTCGCCCAGCACCATGGCGATTCTTGGACGGGGATGCATGAGGCTTCCGTAGAGGTTATTGGTCGAGCTTGACGCCCAGTTCGGCGATCAGCTTGCCGTAGCGCACGTATTCGGCGCGCGAGAACGCATCGAACTGCGCCGCGGTCAGCGCACCGGGCACCGCGCCCACGTCGGCCAGCCGGCGTACCGTGTCGGGGTCCTTGATCACCGTGGCGAGCGCGCCGCCCAGCTTCTGCAGCGTCGCCGGCGGCGTGCCGGCCGGGGCATAGACACCGTACCACGCGCTCATCTGGATGCCGGGCACGCCGGCTTCGGCCAGCGTGGGCACGTTGGGCAGCAGGGCCGAGCGCTGGTCGGCGGTCACGGCCAGCGCGCGCAGCTTGCCGGCCTTGATATGGCCGATGACCGAGGGCATGGTCTCGAAGCTCATATCGACCTGCCCGCCCATCAGGTCCACCAGCGCGCTGCTGCTGCTCTTGTACGGCACATGCAGCAGCTTGCCCTTGATCTGGCGCGCAAAGGCCGCGCCGGCCAGGTGCTGGGTGCTGCCGACCCCCGACGAGCTGTAGCGGAACTTGTCCGGATTGGCCTGGATCTGCGCCACCAGAGCCTTGACGTCGCGCGCCGTCACCTGGCTGTTGACCACCAGCACATTGGGCACCGTCGACACCAGCGCCACCGGCGCCAGGTCCTTGAGCGGATCGAACTGCAGCTTGAGCAGGTGTGGCGCGATCGCCTGCGAGGTGACCACGCCCATCAGCAGCGTATTGCCGTCCGCCGGCGCCTTGGCGGTAATGTCCGCGGCAATGGTGTTGGATGCGCCGGGGCGGTTGTCGACCACCACCGGCTGCTTCAGCTGCGCGGCAAGCTTGTCGGAGACGATACGCGCCATCACGTCGGTGCCGCCGCCCGGGGCGGCGCCCACCATCAGCCGCACCGGCCGCGTGTCCTGGGCCCATGCCGCACCTGCTGTCGCGGCCACAGCGGCCACCGTGGCGAGGCCGGCGAGTGTGCCGGCGATCCATGTCTTCATTGCTGTCTCCGTCGTTTGCTGTCCGGCTCTGCGGCGCGGATGGCCAGACTATAGGAGCATCAGCGATTCGCCACTACTGACGTTTTTTGAACTGGCGATCACCTGACGTTATACCTTGGCGCCGGCCCCGGAGGACGTGGCCTGTCCCGCTTTCAGGATAGCGACCAGTTGCCGCGCCGCCGCCGACAGGCCGCCGCCGCGCCGCGTGACGATGCCGAAGGTCTGCTGGCGCGACTGCAGCCGCACCGGCAGGATGCGCAGCATTTTCTGGCGCTCGAACATGGCGGCCACGCCCGCCGGCAGCAGCGATACCAGCCGGGGATCGCCCTGCAGCATCGACACCGTGACGAACGCCGACGAGGTCGACACCGCATTGGCCGGGAAGCTCATGCCGGCCAGGTCCAGTTCGCGCTGCAGCAGCGCATGCATCGGCATATGGCCGGCATACGTGATCCAGCGATATCCCGCGAGGTCGGCAAACCCCATCGCGGCCGCGCGCGGCGCCGGATGCGAACGTCCCACCACCACCGCCACCTGCTCGTCGCCAAGCGGGTGGTAGTGGTAGCGGGCTGGCTCGTCGCTGACCAGCGAGCGGCCGATCACCAGGTCCAGGTGGCCGTCATCGAGCAGTTCCAGCAGGCGGCGGCTGGTGTCCTCGATCACTTCCAGCGCCAAGTCGGGGTGCGCCTGGCGCAACTGCGCCAGCGCCGGCACCAGCACCTCGGGCACCGCGCCCATGATGGTGCCGACGGCGACACGGCCGCCGCTGCCGGCGCGGATGCCGGCCACCTCGTCGCACATCGCGCCCAGGTCCGCCACCAGCTGGCGCGCATGCCGGATCACGCAGTGGCCAAAGGCGTTGGGGCGCATGCCGCGCCGCGAGCGCTCGAACAACGGCGCCTCCAGCATGCTTTCCAGCTCCTGCAGCGACTTGCTCGCCGCGGACTGGGTCATCGCCATGGCCGCGGCCGCCTGGTGCAGCGATGCGTGTTCGTCCAGCGCGATCAGCAGTTGCAGTTGCTTCACGCGCAGGCGGCCCATGACGGTCTCGAGGGTGGATTTCATGATATGGCGGTGAGTCGCAAAAGCGATCACCAGATGGAAAGGTTTCAATATACAGCCCGCCGGACGGCTCGTATATTGGCCCGACCATTGATCGACAGCCGGAGCGAGACCATGACCCGCAGCCCAACCCCTACCGTCTACCGCGGCGTATTCCCGGTGGCGCCCACGATCTTCGACGCGCACGGCGGTCTCGACCTGGACGGCCAGCGCCGCTGCATCGACTTCATGATCGATGCCGGCTCGCACGGCCTGTGCATCCTGGCCAATTTCTCCGAGCAGTTCGTGCTGAGCGACGACGAGCGCAACGTGCTGATGAAGACCGTGCTCGAACACGTCGACGGCCGCGTGCCGGTGATCGTTACCACCACGCATTTCAGTTCGCGCCTGTGCGCCGAGCGCAGCCGCGCGGCGCAGGACGCTGGCGCGGCCATGGTGATGGTGATGCCGCCCTATCACGGCGCCACCATCCGCATGCCCGAGCGCAGCATCTATGAATTCTTCGCCACGGTCTCGGACGCGATCGACATCCCCATCATGATCCAGGACGCGCCGGTCAGCGGCACTACGCTGAGCGCGCCGTTCCTCGCGCGCATGGCGCGCGAGATCGGCAATGTGTCGTACTTCAAGATCGAGGTGCCGCAGGCCGCGGCCAAGCTGCGCGAGCTGATCGAACTGGGCGGCGACGCCATCGTCGGCCCGTGGGATGGCGAAGAGGCCATCACGCTGATGGCCGACCTGGAAGCGGGCGCCACCGGCGCCATGACCGGCGCGGGCTTTCCCGACGGCATCCGCCAGATCCTCGATGCCTGGCAGGCCGGCGACGCGGAACTGGCCGCGCAGCGCTACCAGCAATGGCTGCCGCTGATCAACTACGAAAACCGCCAGGGCTGGCTGGCCACCAGCAAGGTGCTGATGCAGGCAGGCGGCGTGATCGCGTCGGACGCGGTACGCCACCCGCTGCAGCCGATGCACCCGGCCACGCGCGAAGGGCTGCTGCGGATCGCGCGGCGGCTGGATCCGATGGTGTTGCGGTGGGGGCGGTGAGGATTTCTGCGATGCCGGCGCCGCCATGAAGTCACGGCGCACGCCAGCCCCCCTTCCCGTTCTGAACGCACGCCTGCCAACGCCTTCCCAAACCCCATCATGACCCTCACCGGCAACCTCCTGATCGGCCGCGAATCCCCCCGCGGCACCCACGGCACCCTCCACGCCATCGACGCCGCCACCGGCACTCAACTGGACCCCGCCTTCGGCGGCGCCACGCCCCAGCAGCTCGACCACGCCTGCGCCCTCGCCTGGCAGGCGTTCGATACCTATCGCGAGACCGCCCCCGAGCGCCGCGCCGATTTCCTTGAAGCCATCGCGGCCAACATCCTCGCGCTCGGCGATGCGCTGGTCGACCGCTGCGTGGCCGAATCCGGCCTGCCGCGCGCCCGCATCGAAGGCGAGCGCGGCCGCACCGTGGGCCAGCTGCGGCTGTTCGCGAACATGCTGCGCCGGGGCGATTTCCTTGAACTGCGCGTGGACCCGGCCCAGCCCGAACGCAAGCCGCTGCCGCGCCCGGACCTGCGCCTGCGCCATATCCCGCTGGGCCCGGTGGCGGTGTTCGGCGCCAGCAATTTTCCGCTGGCATTCTCGGTGGCGGGCGGCGATACCGCATCGGCGCTGGCCGCCGGTTGCCCCGTCATCGTCAAGGCGCATCCGGCGCATCCCGGCACCTCGGAGCTGGTCGGCCGCGCCGTCCAGCAGGCCGTGGCCGGCATGGACCTGCCCGCAGGCACGTTCTCGCTGCTGTTCGACGCCGGCCTGGAAATCGGCCAGGGGCTGGTGTGCGATCCGCGCATCAAGGCGGTGGGCTTCACCGGCTCGCGCACGGGCGGCATGGCGCTGATGGCGCTGGCTGCAGCGCGGCCGGAGCCTATCCCGGTGTTTGCCGAGATGAGCAGCGTCAACCCGGTGCTGCTGTTCCCGCATGCGCTGGCCAGCCGCGCCGAAGCCATCGGCACCGCCTTCGCCGATTCGCTGACGCTGGGCGCCGGGCAGTTCTGCACCAATCCCGGCCTGGTGCTGGCCGTTGCAGGGGACGACCTCGATCGCTTCCTGCAGGCCGCCTCGGCGCGGCTGGACACGCTGCCCGCGGCGACGATGCTGACCCCCGGCATCCATCGCGCCTATTGCGCCGGCGTGGCGTCGCTCGCCGGGCACGCCCAGGTACAGACCATCGCGCGCGGCCCGGCAGGATCGGCCACGCAGGGACAGGCGGCGCTGTTCGCCACCGACGCCGCGGCCTTCCTCGCCGACCCGGCGCTGCGCCACGAAGTCTTCGGCGCCGCCGCGCTGGTGGTGCGCTGCCGCGACCTGGCCGAGGTGCGCGGCATCATCGATACGCTGGAAGGCCAGCTGACCGCCGCGCTGCATCTCGACGACGCCGACCACGACGCCGCCCGCCCGTTGCTGCCCGCGCTGGAACGGCTGGCGGGGCGCATCCTGGTCAACGGCTTCGGCACCGGCGTGGAAGTCGGCCATGCGATGGTGCATGGCGGTCCGTGGCCGGCTACTTCCGACGGCCGCAGCACTTCGGTCGGCAGCCTGGCGATCGCGCGCTTCGTGCGCCCGGTCAGCTACCAGGACATGCCGGCCGGGCTGCTGCCCGCTTCGCTGCGCCCGGATAGCCCGCAGCGACACCACTGGCGCGTCGACGGCAAACTGCCCGGCAGCGCCGACTAAACACCAGCGCGCTAGCGCGACCGCGCCCGCAACGCATCGATCAGCAGGCTCATCGATGCGGTCGGCGGGCGGCCGCGCCGCGTGACGATGCCATACGGCCCCAGCTTGCGCGGCAGCGGCAGCGGCAACACCGCCAGCGCGCCCAGCCGGCCGTAGTAGGCCGCCACCGACTCCGGCAACACCGCGATCAGCTCGCTGTCCGCCAGCAACGAGGTGGTCATCAGCACCGCCGCGGTCTCGATGGTCGACGGCGGCGCCGGCACGCCGGCATCCTCGAACGAGCGGTCGATCAGCGCGCGCATCGGGCTCGGGCGCGGCTGCATGATCCACGGGTAGCGCGTCAGCTCGGCGAACGACAGCTTGCGCCGCCGCGCCAGCGGATGCTGCGGCCCGACCACGATCGCCAGCCCCTCGTCGCCCAGCTGCTCGAACTCCAGCCCGCTGCTGTCCCAGCCATCCGGCACC
The DNA here is from genome assembly GCF_023952475.1 of Cupriavidus sp. WGlv3. Taxonomy (GTDB): domain Bacteria; phylum Pseudomonadota; class Gammaproteobacteria; order Burkholderiales; family Burkholderiaceae; genus Cupriavidus; species Cupriavidus phytorum. Next base: position 54,219 of record NZ_JALHRX010000011.1, on the reverse strand, counting down.
CGGCCCAGCACGAGGTCGAGCTGGTCGCGCTCGAGCTGCGGCATCAGCACGTCGCTGGTCTCGACGTGCACCGCCACCTCCAGCCGCGGATGATCGCGGTTCAGTTGCCGGATCACGTCGGCAAGCAGCCCCGGCGTCGGCGCCATCACCGCGCCGACACGCACGCGCCCGATCTTGCCCGATTCCAGCGCCACCAGCTCGTCGCGCAAGCCGCCCATATCCGCAAACACCAGCCGCGCATAGCGCGTTGCCGCCAGCCCGAAGCGCGTCGGCCGCAGCCCGCGCGCATGGCGCTCGAACAGTGGCACGCCAAGCAGGTCTTCCATGTCCTGCAGCATCTTGCTGACCGCGGGCTGGGTCAGCGTCAGCGCTTCCGCGGCCTGGCGCAGCGAGCCGCGCTCTTCCACGGCAAGCAGCAGGCGCAGGTGCTGCATCTTGAGGCGGCCGTGGAGTGTGCTGACGGGTGGAATCATGGGAAGGACGAAGGCGGGGATGGAAGGACAGGCTCGCGCCTGTGATCGCAAATTCTTATCGCTTTACCCAGGATGGTCAACCTGCAGATATCGCTGTCCAACCGGTGGCTGGCCTCGCTGCCATGCCCGCCCTATAGTGAATGGCGATGCGGCCGGTTGTCACGCCCTGCACTTCGGGGCCGCATCCGTTACATCCATGGGAGGCCAGCACCATGCATGGCGATGCCAACATCACCGAGGTGACGATCCCGGCCGCCGGCGTGATCTTGCAAGGCGTCCTCGCGCTGCCACCGGGCGCCGCGGCATTGGTACTGTTCGCGCACGGCACCGGCAGTTCGCGCCATAGCCCGCGCAATCGCTACGTGGCCGCCGAACTCAATCGCGGCGGCATGGGAACCTTGCTGATGGACCTGCTGCTTCCCGACGAAGACCAGGTGCAGGCGATCCGCTTCGACGTCGCGTTGCTGGCCGAGCGGCTTGCCCATGCCACCAGCTGGGTCGCGCAGCAGGCCGGCATGCCAGCTCGACTGGGCTACTTCGGCGCCAGCATTGGTGCCGCCGCATCGATTCGCGCCGCGAGCAGGTCGCCAATCCCGATCGGCGCCATCGTCTCGCGCGGCGGCAGGGTCGACCTGGCAGGCGCCGACGCCCTTGCCACCCTGCCGACACCGACCATGCTGATCGTGGGCGGGCTCGATGTCAGCGTGCTGGAACGGAACGAGTCGGCCTTCGCCCAGCTGTCATGTCCGAAGAAGCTGGTGATCGTCCCCGGCGCTTCCCATCTGTTCGAAGAGCCCGGCGCGCTGCAGTCGGTGGCCCGCCTGGCGGCGCAATGGTTCGAGCGCTATCTGTGCAAGGCATCGCCCTGAGCAACGTGTGGGGACGCCTGCGCCCCGAGTGTCGCCAACTGGCAAGTCAATGTCCCTGCAAAGTAAGCAGGTAGCCGGGGGAGCGCCTGATACTGGCCTGCAATAGGCCGGACGCGGAAGCGTCCGACGATCGACCGACCTGCAGGAGACACAGCAATGAAGATCAGGCAAATCACCCCCGCCATCGGCGCCGAGATTTCCGGCGTCAACCTTGGCGAGGCGGCACGCGACCCGGCGCTCTTCGCCGAAATCCGTGCGGCGCTGCTCAAGTACAAGGTACTCTTCTTTCGCAAACAAGAGGTCTCGCGCGCCGATCACGTGGCCTTCGCGAGCGGCTTCGGCAAGCTGGAAGACCATCCCGTGGCCGGCAGTGTTCCAGAACATGCCGGACTCGTGAAGGTCTACCGCAGCGACAACCCGCACAGCTACGAGAACAGCTATCACTGCGACGGCCTGTGGCGGCCCAACCCAGCCATGGGGGCGGTACTGCGCTGCATCGAATGTCCTGAGATCGGCGGCGACACCATCTGGGTCAACATGGCGAAGGCCTACGAAGAGCTGCCCGAGGAGATCAAGCGCAAGATCGACGGCTTGCGCGCGAGGGCGAGCATCGAGCACAGCTTCGGCGCCGTCATGACACCCGAAGACCGTGCCAGGCTGGCCAGCGAACATCCGCCGGTAGAGCATCCGGTGGTGCGTACCCATCCGGAGACCGGGGAGAAGATCCTGTTTGTCGGTGCCTCGTTCACGACGCACTTCACCAACTACAGCACGCCGGAAAACGTGCGCCACGGCATCGACAAGTCGCCCGGCGCCTCGCTGCTGCTCAACTACCTGACCAGCCGCGCCACCATTCCCGAGTACCAGGTGCGCTGGGCCTGGCAGCAGGGCGATGTTGCCGTCTGGGACAACCGCAGCACGCAGCACTACGCCGTGAACGACTACTACCCCGCACCGCGCAAGCTGGAGCGCGCCGGCATCGTCGGCGATATCCCCTACTGATCTGCACTGGCGGAGGCAAGCACCTCCGCGCTGCCGGCAGGGCGGAAGACGTCGAAGTGAACGTCGGCCGTCACGCGTAGCGTTGAGCCGTGCGGCGGCTTCGACACGAGCAACGTCGCGGGTTATCCTCGCTTGACAAGGCATGGCGGCTATTTATCATGGGCTGTCAATTTTCTGCGTCAGTTCCAGATGTCGTTACTTGTGCGCGCAGCAGCCCTCACCAACTACAGCGAGGTCGCCCGGGCCGCCGGGCTGGACCCGGTGCGGATGCTGTTTGACGCGGGGTTGAGTCCAGGCGTGCTGCGCGAGCCGGACCTCAAGATTCCGGTCGAGCGTTTTGGTCGCCTGCTCCAGGCCTCCGCCGACATCTCGGGCAATGAGAGTTTCGGCTTGTGCATGGCAGAGTCACGCCTGCTGTCGAATCTTGGGGCGGTAGGCATGCTGATCCGCGACCAGGCGACGCTGCGTGATTCGCTCGACATGCTGATGCGCTACCAGCCGATGCTCAATGGTGCGCAGTCGCTGGCGGTCGAAGAGTGTGGCGAACTGGTCATCATCCGCGAGACGCTGATCGCTGGCAGTGCACACCAGCCGACTCGCCAGAGGATGGAGCTGGCGCTCGGCGTCATGGTGCGATTGATACGCCAGCTGCTCCGGCCCGACTGGCAGCCGCTACGCGTATGCTTCGAACACGCCGCGCCGCGCGACCTCAGTGCCCACCATCGCTTCCTGGGCCCTCGCATCGAATTCAATTGCGACTTCAACGGCATCGTCTGCGCGAAGGCCGATCTCGATGCGCGCAACCCCTGGGCCGATCCCGCCATGGCTCGCTACGCGCAGCGCCTGGTCGACAGCTCCGCCATGTCGCAGCGGACCACAATGCGCGAGGACGTGCGCCGCGCGGTCCTGTTGCTGTTGCCCAGCGGCCGCTGCAGCATCGAACAGGTGGCCGAAAGCCTGGGCGTGGTGTGCCGCACGGTTCAGCGCCGCCTGGCCGAAGAGGGGCAGAGCTTCTCGACCATCGTCAATGACGTGCGCACGGAGCTTGCGACGCGTCATGTCATCGAGAGCGATCGTCCCCTGACTGAAGTGGCGACCATGCTTGGCTTTTCTGCGCTGAGCGGTTTCTCGCGCTGGTATCACGCGCAATTCGGTTGCAGCCCCAGGGAGAGCCGCATCGCGCGCCGACCCGCAGCACCTTCGACGGCAAGCCGGGCATAACGCTCCGTCAACAGGATTTGCGGGCCGGTCTGGTTCATTCATCCAGCCGGATCTTTGCATCGGCCGCGATCTTCGCCCAGGCCTGCAGATCGTGGCTGACCGTCTCGCCGAACTGCACCGGGGTCTTCACCGGCGGCGGCCCGAAGTTCATGGTCTTCATCATCGTGGCGAGCTCCGGGGACGCCTGGACCTTGCTGACCTCATCGGCCAGCCGCTTGACGATGGCCGGGCTGGTTCCCGCGGGCGCGAACATGCCGAACCAGCCCGTCATATCGAACGGATAGCCCTGTTCCCCCATGGTCTTGACATCCGGCAGCTTCGGCGCGCGCACGGTGCCGGTGACGGCAATGGCGCGGACCTTGCCGGCGCGCAGGAAAGGAACGGGCGCGGCCGGGTCGGTCCAACCGATTTTCACGACCCCCGAGGAAAGGTCGGTCAATAGCTGATTGGAGGTCTTGTATGCGACATGCTCCGCCTTGATGCCGGTCTGCTTCTTGAGCCATTCCATGGTCAGCTGCCCTGAAGAACCCGTGGCCCAACTCGCGTAGCTGTACTTGTCCGGGTTCGCCTTCAGCAGCTGGACCAGCTCCTGCAGGTTGTGCGCGGGCAGGTCGTTGCTGACCAGCAGCAGCACGCCACCCTCGGCCGTCTCGGCGATGGGGACCAGGCTCTTCTTCGGGTCATACGGAAGGTGTTTCAGCACGGCCGGAGCGACGACCTGGTTCGATGCGGTGGTGTAGAGGACCGTGTATCCGTCCGCAGGCGCCTTGACTACGGCGCTTGTCCCGATGACGCCACTGCCGCCCGGGCGGTTTTCAATGACGACCGGTTGCTTCAGGGCGACCGACAGGCGTTGCGCCATCACGCGTGCCAGGGCATCGGTTCCTGATCCTGCCGACGATGCCACGACCATCTGGATCGGGCGTGTGGGCCAGGCTGCTTCCGCCTGCACCGAGCCGGCCGCGGACCACGCCAGCAGCGCTCCCGTGCCCAGCGTGACAGCAACCAGCCGTTGAATTCGCCATGCCATTGTCTGCCTCCATGTACTTGCCGTGTTGACGCTCGGTTACTGTTTCCATGTGCGTCGCCCTGGCGGCAGGGCGACGCACATGACGGGACCGAGTGAGCCGTTCGAAGATTTCCTTACATGCACTCGGCCTTGCGCAGGAAGCCCTGGTGGCCACCGTTGCGATTGGGGGCAAAGCCATTCTTCTGCAGCGTTTCTTCCACGGTGTCGTAGAAGACGCCAAGCTGCAGGATCTCCCGGGTCTGCTGCGCGGTGGCGATGGGGCGGCCGAATTCGCCGGCGATGCGCACCAGTTGCCTGATCTGCTCGACCGTGCTCATCTTGCCCGTGCGGGTCTGGTTCCACAGCACGTCCTCGATGCCACACCGCACATGCAGGCCCAACGCCATGCCGATCATGTTGATGGGCAGCACATTCAGCACCGAACTCTCCACCGTGACCACGGCGCCATCCGGCACGGCACGCAGGATGTTGGCCAGGTTGTAGATGTTGGCCTGGTCCATGCCACCGCTGATCGCCACCCAGTTCATGACCAGCGGGCCCTTGTAAACGCCGCGGCGAATCATCCGCTCGATCGTCTCGAAGCTGTTGATGTTGTAGCACTGGAATTCGCTTTGGATGCCGGCGGCGGTCAGGCGTCGGACGTGCTCCTCGAACCAGCTGGGATTCGACGGCACGACCATGTCCTTGTAGGTACCGTAGAGGTGCGCGAATCCGCGCGAAACCCCCTTGAAGTCGTCCACGCCAGCATGCTCGGTCACGTTCATCTGCGACGTATTGACGGTCACGGTGACCTGGTCGGGCTTCGGATCGAGTTCGGCCAGCATATGCCGCGTGTCATCGTCGAGCCATTTGGCTTCCTGGCCTTCTTCCGGCGCGAAGCTGATCGAACCTCCCACCTGGATGACAATTTCAGGGCAAGCGGCGCGCACCCCGGCGATCAGCTCGTTGAACTGGGACAGGCGCTTGCTGCCCTTGCCGTCGGCTTCGCGCACATGCAGATGCAGCACGCGTGCACCGGCTTCATAGCAATCCACCGCCTTCTGGATCTGATCTTCCATGGTGACCGGGATATCTTCCGGAAAGTCCGACGGAATCCATCCCGGCGCATAGGGGGCGGCGGTGATGATCAGGGGCTGCTGGTTTTCGGGATACAGGTGGCCGTCAAGGAAGTTCATGCTGGTGGCTCTCCAGGGTGAGATATGGATCCGCCTTGTTCAAGGCGGGCAAACGGTCAAATCACGAAAATCGATGAGCCGGTGGTCTTCCGCGACTCGAGGTCGCGATGTGCCTGCACGGCTTCCTGCAGCGCATAGCGCTGATTGATGCCGATGCGGATGCGGCCGGCCGCCACGTGGCCGAACAACTCGGCGACCAGTTCCGCCTTCTCGGCGGGATCGGCGATATAGTCGGCCAGGCCCGGCCGGGTCAGGAATGCCGAGCCCTTGCGGGCCAGTATTGCCGGATCGAACCCGCTAACCGGACCCGAGGCAAAGCCCACGCACACCAGCAGGCCGCGGCGCTTGAGCGAGTCAAGCGAGGACATGAAGGTGTCCTTGCCCACGCTATCGAAGACCACGTTCACGCCCGCGCCATCGGTCAGCTCGCGCACGCGCGCGGCCACGTCCTCATGGCTGTAGTTGATGGTGTGGTCGCAGCCATGGGCGCGCGCGACTTCGGCCTTGGCCTCGGTGGAAACCGTCCCGATCACCGTCAGTCCCTGCAGCCTGGCCCATTGCGAAATGATCAGGCCGACCCCGCCTGCCGCGGCATGCAGCAGGATGGCGTCGCCCGCCTTGAAGGGATAGATGCGGCGCATCAGGTACGCCGCCGACAGGCCCCGCATGGTCATGGCCGCCGCGACTTCGCAGCTGATGGCCTCCGGCAGCCTGATCAGCGCATCGGCAGAAATCAGCCGCTCGGTGCTGTAGGCGCCCAGGGTGGGGATAAAGCCCGTGTAGGTCACGCGGTCGCCAACCGACAGATGGGTGACGCCGGCACCGATGGCCTCGACCACGCCGGCGGCTTCGTTGCCGATGCCGCTGGGCAGCGGAACCTTGTACATGCCGCTGCGGAAGTAGGTGTCGGCAAAATTCAAACCCACCGCCACGTGACGGAGGCGCACCTCTCCCGGTCCCGGCTCCCCCACGCGGGCATCCTCGAAACGGAGGACTTCGGGGCCGCCTGTTTCGTAAATCCTGATGACTTTTGCCACGTTGTCTCCTGTTCTCCATCAGCTATGACGCGCCGTCTGCGATGGATGGCTGCATGTCCGTCGCGACGATGGAATCATCCGGCCCGGTGCGACTTTCCGCTTTCCCTTGCATGCCCCGGACTTTCCCCTTTGTGACAAGGCGCGAGCGACGCCGCAGGTACAATGTGCCGGCCCGCGGCCTTGCCGAGCGGGCGCATCCACGCCAATTTCTCAAGGGACAGGTCACCACCCATGCGCGACACCAGCCGGGAATTCCTCCTCGGTCCGCTGCTCAAAGGCGTGTCGCGTTCGTTCTACCTGACGCTGCGCGTGCTGCCCGCGCGCATGCGGGATCCGGTTGGGCTGGCCTACCTGCTCGCGCGCGCCGCGGACACCATTGCGGATACCGCGCTGATCGCACCGGAACGGCGGCTGGCATTGCTGTTGTCGCTGCGCGAGCAGGTCAACGGCGTGAACGGCGGGGCGGCGTCGATGCCCGACTTTGCCGCGGAAGTGGCAAGCCGGCAGGAGCAGTCCGACGAACGCATCCTGCTCGAGTCGCTGGCACACGCGCTGGCCGCGCTGGCGCAACTGGAGCCGGCAGATCGCAGCGCGGTGCGGCAGATCGTGTCGACGCTGACCGCAGGGATGGAATTCGACCTGCGCACGTTCCCCGATGAACGCGCGGGGCACATCGTCGCGCTGCGCGAGCTGGAGGACCTGGACCGCTACACCTACCTGGTCGCAGGCTGCGTGGGCGAGTTCTGGACCCGCATGGCGGCCGCCCACATGCCCGGCGCGATCGGCGAGGTCGACGGCATGCTGCGCCGCGGCGTCCGCTTCGGCAAAGCCCTGCAGATGACCAATGTGCTGCGCGATTGCGGCAAGGATTTGCGCATCGGGCGCTGCTACCTGCCGGAGACGATGCTGGAGAGCGAAGGTTTGCGCCCGCAGGACCTGCTGCGCCCGGACGCCTCTGCGCGTGCGCGCGCGCTGATGTTCGAGCTGGTGCGCAACACGCTGGAGCACTTCGAACAGGCGCTGGCCTATACGCTGGCCATCCCGGCGCGCTTCGTCAGGCTGCGGCTGGCCTGCCTGTGGCCGGTGCTGATCGGCATGGAAACGCTGCGGCTGCTGGTGCGCAACCACAGCTGGCTGGAGCCGGGCCGCTCGTCCAGGTTGCCCCGCCGTCAGGTCTACCGCATCCTGGCGTATTCGGTGCCGATGGTGCTGTCGAACGGCCTGCTGCGCGCGTGGTTCGGGCGCCAGCTTCGCGATATCGAGGCCGTCATCGGCTGACGCCTGCCGTCGCGGCATGCGTCGCCCGTCCGTGCCGGATCAGTGGCCGGTGAAGACCGTCAGCACCCCGGTGTAGCCATACAGGTGGTCCCGCGCGATCTCGCCGCCGGCGAAGAACCCGGCCAGCGGCAGGTCGCCCAGCGCACCGCGCAAGGTCTGCAGCTCGGCATGCGGCGCGCCGAAGTGCGGTCCGCCGCGGCCGGAGCAGCTGATGTAGAGCGCGCCGCGCGCGCGGCCGCCGCCCTGCTCGACCTCCGTGCGGAGCTCGGTGGCGATGCGCACCAGGTCCGCGCGCGCCGCGGCGGCGTTGCGCATGCAGAAGGCGAGCCGCATGCCGGGCTCAACCGTGTCGGCCAGCGCCAGCACGCGATGCTGCACGTCCAGGCCGATCAGGTGCCGCACCAGCGTGTCCGAGCCGAACCTGCCCGGCAGGGCCGGGACGTCGTCGCTGGCCGCGTTCAGTCCCGCCAGCGTGCCCGACAGTGCCTCGGCCATGGCTTCGACCGGCGCGCCGCGGTCCAGCTGTAGATCGTCCAGCACGCAGTCGAGGGCGGGCTTGCCATCCAGCGCGAACACCAGGTTCTGCTCGCCGCGCGTCACGGTGCGTACCGGTCCTATCGGCTCGCACCCCTGCGTGACCCGCGACACCAGCCCCACTTCAGGACCGAACAGCACGCCCGACAGCCCGCCGGAGAAGACGCCGTCGGCAATGTGCAGGGTACGGTTGCGCGCCGAGGACAGGCCGCCGAACAGGTAGCCGGTGGCGGTGCGTGCGCTCAGCTCGTGCAGCAGGCCCTGAACATCCGGTGTGCTGCCTTCGGCATGCACCAGCGCGGTATGGGGAACGAAGCCGGCAGACGCGGACGGCAGCGGCTGACGTCCGGAGAAGACGCGGAAGGCATCGCGCGGAAGCGGCGCGGCCATCAGCACCATCGCCGGTTCGTCGAAGTACTCCTTGCCGCTCGCGGAAACGCCCAGCCCGGCCGTGCCGACCCAGGACACTCCGGGCCAGTTTTGCTGCAGCGCCTCAAGGATGGCCTCGGCGGCCAGGGCGTAATAGTCGCTCAGGTAGCACCAGCCGAGCGTCAGCGGCGGCGCCGCGTCGGACCTGGCCTGCCTCAGCAAGTTTTGCGTGTCCAGCTGGCGCTGGCAATCGGCCAGGGCCAGCTGCCACTCGACATGGGCGGCGTCAGCATGAACGAAGAAGAGGTCTTGCATGGCGGTTCCCTCCGGTTCAGGCCGACGACACCCATTGGACTGCCGCCAAGATGGTGCGTTTCAGACCCCGGCCGCGCTCCGGAAATAAAAAAGCCGGTTCCCTCGAGGAGCCGGCTTTCCGCTATTGCGCAGCAACAGAGGCCGATGGCAATCAGTCCACCGTCGCCCCCGAAGCCTTCACCACCTTCGCCCACTTGGCCGTTTCCGACTTCATGAACGCGGCGAGCTGGGCCGGCTTTTCCGGGTTGGGCTCGGCGCCCTGGTCGGCCATCTGCTTCTTCACGTCGGGCATGGCCAGGATCTTGACCACTTCGGCGTTGAGGCGGTCGACGATGGCCTGCGGGGTGCCGCCGGTGGCGTAAAGGGCGAACCACGAGGTGGCTTCATAGCCCGGCACGCCCGATTCGGCCACGGTCGGCACGTTGGGCAGCGCCGGCGAGCGCTTGGCCGAGGTCACGGCCAGCGCGCGCAGCTTGCCCGCCTTCACGTGCGGGTACGACGACGGCATGTTGTCGAACATCAGGCCGATCTGGTTGCCCAGCAGGTCATTGACGGCCGGGGCGCTGCCCTTGTACGGGATGTGCTGGATATGCAGGCCGGTCATCGAGTTGAACAGTTCGCCCGACAGGTGCATCGACGAGCCGCTGCCCGACGAGCCGTACGACAGCTTGTCCGGGTTGGCCTTGACGTAGGCGATCAGTTCCTTGATGTTGTTGACCGGTACCTTGGGATTGGCCACCACCAGGTTCGGCACCATCGCCACGCGGCTGATCGGCGCGAAGTCCTTGACCGGGTCGTACGGCAGCTTGGAGTACAGCGACTGGTTGATGGCGTGGGTGCCGATGGTGCCCATGAACAGCGTGTAGCCGTCGCCCGGGGCCTTGGCGGCCAGCGAGGCGCCGATGTTGCCGCCCGCGCCCGGACGGTTGTCGATCACCACCGGCTGGCCGAGCGCCTTGCCCAGCTGCAGGCCGACGATGCGGGCCAGGATGTCGGTGGTGCCGCCGGCCGAGAACGGCACGATCAGCGTGATCGGCTTGGTCGGATAGCCGCCCTGCGCATGGGCCGCGCCGGCAAAGCCGGCGATGGTGGTGGCCAGCGCCACGCCGGCGGCAAGCAGGCGGCGGCGCGTGGTGGAGGTCTGGGAATCTTGTCTCATCGGTAAAGCTCCGGTGCTATGTCGTTCCGGCGGTGATCGGGTACCGCGGGAGGTTGTGCTGAATGGCGTGATTGCCGTTCCCGAACGGAGCGCGCACACGCGCGCTTCCGGTGGGCGGCCCGCTGATGGGCCGCCATGCGTGACGCTTGGTTAACGTCTCTTCTTGTTGAATGCTTGAGTCGCGCAGGCCGGCCGGTCTTTACACCGGCGCAACGCCCAGCGTGGTGCCGCCGCAAACGTACAGCACCTGGCCGGTGACGAAGCCGTTGTCGGGCGACAGGAAGAACAGCGCGGCACGTGCCACGTCCTCGGGCGTGCCCATGCGCTTGACGGTGATGCTGGCGAGGATGCGTTTGGTCTGTTCGGCGCCTTCCGGATTGCTCTTGCGGAACAGCTCGGTGGCGATCGGGCCCGGCGCCACGGCGTTGACGGTCACGCCGTCGCCACCCAGTTCCATCGCCAGCGTGCGGGTCATGCCGATCAGGCCGGCCTTGGTGGCGGAGTACACCACGCGCTCGGCCTTGCCCAGCGCCGCGCGCGACGCCATGTTGACGATGCGGCCGAAACCCGCGGCGCGCATCGCCGGCAGGCACGCCTGCGTCAGCAGCAGCGTGGCCTGCAGGTGCAGCCCGGTCACGTAGTCCAGGTCGGCGACGGTGGCGGTGTCGGCGGTGCCGGGGCGCGTGGCGCCGGCGTTGTTGACCAGGCGCGTGACGGCGAAGCGCGACGTCACCTGCGCGGCCACGGCGCGGGTGGCCTCGGCATCGGTCAGGTCGGCCTGGAAGAAGCTCAGGTTGGGGTGCGACCACGCCGGCTCGGCGTAGTCGACATTGACCACCTGGGTCACGCCATCGGCCAGCAGCATTTCACAGATGGCGCGGCCGATGCCGGAACTGCCGCCGGTGACGAGGGTGGCTACGGGGAGGGACATCTTTGACTCACTCAATAAAAACTACCGCTGTCCTGCTCCCTCTCCCGCTTGCAGGAGAGGGTTCAACCTTCGTGCTTAAACGCGCTCGATCACCATCGCAATGCCCTGGCCCACGCCGATGCACATCGTGCACAGCGCGAAGCGGCCGCCGGTGCGGTGCAGCTGGTACATCGCGGTGGTGACCAGGCGCGCGCCGCTCATGCCGAGCGGGTGGCCCAGCGCGATCGCGCCGCCGTTCGGGTTGACGCGCTGGTCGTCGTCGGCCACGCCGAGTTCGCGCAGCACCGCCAGGCCTTGCGCGGCGAAGGCTTCGTTCAGCTCGATCACGTCGATCTGGTCCAGCGTCATGCCCAGCTGCTTGAGCAGCTTCTGCGTCGCCGGTGCCGGGCCGATTCCCATCACGCGCGGCGCCACGCCGGCGGTGGCCATGCCGACGATGCGGGCGCGCGGGGTCAGGCCGTGTTGCTTGATGCCGGCTTCGCTTGCCAGCAGGATCGCGCAGGCGCCGTCGTTCACGCCCGAGGCATTGCCCGCGGTAACGGTGCCGTCAGCACGGACCACGCCGCGCAGCTTGGCCAGCGCTTCCATGCTGGTGGCACGCGGGTGTTCGTCGCGCTCGACCACGATGGCGTCGCCCTTCTTCTGCGGAATCGTGACCGCGGTGATTTCCTGGGCGAGCGTGCCGTCGGCCTGCGCGCGCGAGGCCTTTTCCTGGCTGCGCAGCGCCATCAGGTCCTGGTCTTCGCGGCTGATCTTGTAGTCGGTGGCGACGTTCTCGGCGGTCTCGGGCATCGAGTCCACGCCGTAGGCGGCGCGCATGGCCGGGTTGATGAAGCGCCAGCCGATGGTGGTGTCGAAGATCTGCGCATCGCGCGAGAACGCGCTGGTGGCCTTGCCCATCACGAACGGGGCGCGGCTCATGCTTTCCACGCCGCCGGCGATCATCAGGTTGGCCTCGCCGGCCTTGATCGCGCGCGCGGCGGTGCCGGTGGCGTCCATGCCCGAGCCGCACAGGCGGTTGATGGTGGCGCCCGGCACCTCCTGCGGCAGGCCCGCCAGCAGCGACGACATGCGCGCCACGTTGCGGTTGTCTTCGCCGGCCTGGTTGGCGTTGCCGTAGATCACGTCGTCGATGGCCTTCCAGTCGACGTTGGCGTTGCGGGCCATCAGCGCCTTCAGCGGCACCGCGCCGAGGTCGTCCGCGCGCACCGCGGACAGGCTGCCGCCGTAGCGGCCGATGGGGGTGCGGATGGCGTCGCAGATAAAGGCTTCGGTCATGGTGCGTCTCTCTCTCGTTGTGATGGATGTCGATGCCGGCGCTCAGGCCTGCTTCAGGGGCACGCCGGTCAGGCGCTGCAGTTCGTCAAAGCTCAGGCCCTCGACCAGGTCGCGCGCGACCAGGCCGTCGCCGGTCACGTCGAGCGTGGCCAGGTCAGTGTAGATGCGCGTCACGCAGCCGATGCCGGTCAGCGGATAGGTGCATTGCGGCACGATCTTGCTTTCGCCCTGCTTGGTCAGGTGCTCCATCATCACGAACACCTGCTTGGCGCCAATCGCCAGGTCCATCGCGCCGCCCACGGCGGGGATGGCGCCCGGTGCGCCGGTGTGCCAGTTGGCCAGGTCGCCCTGTTGCGACACCTGGAACGCGCCCAGCACGCAGAAGTCGAGATGGCCGCCGCGCATCATCGCGAACGAATCGGCGTGGTGGAAGTACGAGCCGCCCGGCTTGATCGTCACCGGCTGCTTGCCGGCGTTGATCAGGTCGCCGTCCTCTTCACCGGCGGCGGGCGCGGGGCCCATGCCGAGCAGGCCGTTCTCGCTGTGCAGCAGGATTTCCTTGTCGGCCGGCAGGTGGTTTCCGACCAGGGTGGGCAGTCCGATGCCGAGGTTGACCACGGCACCGTCGGGAATGTCTTTGGCCACGCGGGCGGCCATCTGATCGCGGGTCAGGCGTTGCATGCTGTTTCTCCTGTATTCGCGCTCAGGCGACCTTGACGACACGCTTGACGAACAGGCCCGGCGTGACGATGTGCTCGGGGTCCATCTCGCCCAGCTCGACCACGCGGCTGACCTGCACGATCGCGCATTTGGCGGCCATCGCCATGATCGGGCCGAAGTTGCGCGCGGTCTTGCGGTAGGTCAGGTTGCCCCAGCGGTCGGCGGTGTCGGCCTTGATCAGTGCAAAGTCGGCGTGGATCGGGGTTTCGAACACATAGCCCTGGCCGTCGATGATGCGGGTTTCCTTGCCTTCGGCCAGCGGCGTGCCATAGGCGGTGCGGGTGAAGAAGCCGCCGATGCCGGCGCCGGCGGCGCGGATGCGCTCGGCCAGGTTGCCCTGCGGCACCAGCTCCAGCTCGATCTCGCCGGCGTGGTAGAGCGAATCGAACACGTAGGAATCCGCCTGGCGCGGGAACGAGCAGATGATCTTGCGCACGCGCTTGGTCTTCAGCAGCGCGGCCAGCCCGGTGTCGCCGTTGCCGGCGTTGTTGTTGACGATGGTGAGGTCGCGCGCGCCCTGCGCGATCAGCGCGTCGATCAGTTCCGCGGGCATGCCTGCCAGGCCGAAGCCGCCGGTCAGGATGGTGGCGCCGTCGTGGATGCCGGCAACTGCCGCTTCCACCGAGTCGTATAGCTTGTTGATCACTTGCGTTCCAGGTCGGAAGATCCGCCAGGCTTACCGGAGCGGGCCGCAAGCCGCGGCGCATGAAAGACGGTCTCCGGTAGTCCTGCCGGAAGGATGTTCGTTGCGGCGGGCGGCGTGGCCTGCCCGGTGAACGAGTCCAGCAGTCTGCGCGTGCTCTGCATTGGTCGAAGTGGAACCAGGCACTCGTCGATCGAACCTACGGATAGCCGGGTAAAGCCGGGACAACCGAAATGTTCGATATACGAACTTGAATTCGCAGAATGAACAGATTACACCTGGCCGTCGACGACGGTCAAGCCGACCGGGCGGTCGGCCCAGCAGTTTGTGCGATCAGCGCGCAAGGTGATGCATACACCCTCTGTGTAGGACAGAGCCGACCTCACAATCGGCTCGCACGGGATAGGAGGCGACGCCGTCCGGGGCTATCGTTGAATCAGCACAAGGCAGCGCCGCACAGCAGCCTCCGGACCACCCGGCTGAGCCGGCCTCGCCTGGCAACACACAAGAACGAGGAGCCCGTCATCATGGCCACCGCCAACGTCCCGTTTTCTTCCACGCCCCATGCAGCAGCGCTCGCGCGCATTCTGCATGTCACCCGCAATGCCTGGGCATCGGATCGTCACCCGATACAAGCCACGCCGGCGCCTGCTGGCGCCACCATACTGACTCCCACACTGCCGCTGTCGCGCCGCGCACGCCTGGCCCGTGCGGCCGCCCGCGCCTTCGAGGCGCAGGTGATGGCGATCCGCTGCCGCCAGGCCGTCGTCGCCTGATCCTGCCCCTTCCCCGTCTAGGCCGCTACCGGCACACCAGTCAGCAGCACGCGGCTGCCGCCCGTGCCCGGCTTAACTTCCAGCCGCACGTCGATGCGCTCGCGCAACTCCGTCACGTGCGAAATGATCCCGACCAGGCGCCCGGCCTGCTGCAGGTCCAGCAGCGTGCGCAGGGCAAAGTCGAGGCTTTCTGGATCGAGCGTGCCGAAGCCTTCGTCGACGAACAGCGTGTCGAGCTGGATGCCGCCCGCGCGGGACTGCACCACGTCGGCCAGGCCCAGCGCCAGCGACAACGACGCCAGAAAGCCTTCGCCCCCTGACAGCGTATTGGCCGGGCGCGCCGCGCCGGTATCGTGATCGAACACTTCGATATCGAGCCCGCCGGCGCTGCGCTGGTCGGCCTGCTCGCGCACGCGCTGCAGCACATAGCGGCCGCGGCTCATCGCCAGCAGCCGCATCGACGCGGCTTCCAGCACCTCGTCGAGCAGCGTGGCCAGCACGAAGCGCTGGAACGTCATGCGGCGCGGGTTGTTGCCGTTGGCCACTTCGGCCAGCCGGCCCAGCACGGCAAAGCGGGCTTCGATGTCGCGGCCTGCCTGGTCCAGCTGCTGCAGCCGCTGCTGGCATTGCAGCAGCGCGTCGCGGGAACGGCCGCGTTCAGCCTGCTGTCGCACCAGCTCTTCCACCATCGCCGCCGAAGCCGCCAGCGCCGCGCGCAGCCCGTCCAGGTCGGGCGCATCGAGCGCTTGCGCGGCAGCTTCCGCGCGTTCGCGCCGGTCCGCGGCGGCGGCCAGCTGGCTATCGAATGCGCGCAGCGTGGCGTCGAGCGCTTGCATCGCGTCATCGTCCAGGCTGGCGTCGGCGTGCGCCCGCGCATCGGCAAAGCCTTGCTGCGCAAGCGCCTGCGCCAAGGCCACGTCGGCGTCGGCCAGGCGTTCAGTGACCTGCGCGTGAGACTGCCGTGCCGATACCAGCGCGGCCTGCGCACCCGCATCTTCCGCGGCGGCCTGGCGCTCCGCCGCCTGCGCGGCGGCCAGCGCCTGTTCCAGTGCGGCCAGCGCGGCCTGCGCCTGGCGCAGTGCCTGGCCCAGGGCCACCGGGTCGCGCGAATCTTCGGGAACCTGTGCGCTCTCGGCCTGCCATTCGCCGCGGCAATGCGCCAGTGCCTGCGCGGCGGCATCGGCCGCGGCAACGGCATCGCGGTGCACGGCTTCGGCGCTGTCGCGCGCCGCGCGCGAGGTCGCGATCGCGGCTTCGCGCTGCGCCAGGGTGGCCGCTGCCTGCCGCTGCTGCGCCAGCGCCGCTTGCCGCGCTTCGATGTCAGCGCTGACGCCGGCGGCCGCTGCCGCGCTGGCATCGCCCAGTGCCGCGGCCAGTTCTTCCAGCCGCTCGCGCGCCTGTGCGATCGCCAGTTGCGCGGCCTGGTGCTGGCCGGCACAGCGCACGGCATCGGCCTCCGCTTCCAGAAGGGCCTGGCGCGCGGCCTCCAGAGCCAGGTCCGACAGCGGCTGCGCTACGTGCCGTGCCGGCTCGGGATGCGCGGTGCTGCCGCAGACCGGGCAGGCATCGCCAGACGCCAGCGTCTGCGCCAGGCGCGCGGCCTGCCCGGCGCGCCATGCGGCTTCGGCGTCGGCCAGCACGGCGCGGCAGCGGTCGCGCTGATGCAGCGCCTGCTGTTCGGCCTGCGCGTGGCCCGCGGAATGCGTGTTCGCGGCGTCCAGCGAACGCGCCGCCTGCCGGTACCGTTCGAATTGCCGCGCGCGGTCCTGCAGCGCGGCCAGCTGCAAGGCGGTCGCCTGTGCCTGCGCCGCGGCAAGCTGTGCCTGTCCCAGTGCCGATTCAGCGGTCACGGCGGCGGCGCGGCATGTCTCGACTTGCGCCAAGGCGCGATCGCGTGCGGTGGCGGCAGTGACCTGCCTGGCTTCGGCCTCGTGCAAGGCGCGCTGCAACGCTCCCAGCCGCTGCGCGCGCGGCAGCATCGCTTCCAGCTGCGTAACACGGCGCTGCGCGGCCTGGCGGACGTCGGCCTGCTGCGCTTGCGCCTGCAACGCCGCGGCGGCTTGCGTGGCCCGGTGGCCCGCGCGCGCGGCGTGCTCGGTCGCCTGCGCCAATGCCGCCGCACCGGCGGCATGATCGCGCTGCGCGGCCTGTGCGGCCTGCACCGCCGGCGTCACGCGCGCGGCGCGCTGGGCCGCGTGCACGCGGCCGCGCTGGTCATCGATGGCGGGCTGCCGCGCCAGCAACGCGGCATGGGCGGCCTGCGCCTGCTGGCGCTCCAGCAAGCGCGCCGCCACCTGTTCGCCCGCCGCTAGCGCGGCCTGCGCGGCGACTTGCGCGGCGCGTGCGCCCTGCTCCTGTCCTTGCAGCGCCTGCAGCTCGGCCTGCATGGCCGCGATGCTGTCCGCCAACGCTTGCGCCGATTCCACACCGGCCTGCCGCAACGCTTCGTCGCGCTGGATCGTGATGCGCTCGGCGTCGCGCCGAATGCCGGCGGCCTCGGTCTTCAGCAGCTCTTCCACGCGGCGGTACAGCTCGGTGCGGAACAGCCGCTCCAGGATGGCCTGCCGCGCCTGCGAGCTGGCGGTCAGCAGTTCGCGGAAGCGTCCCTGCGGCAGCACGATGACCTGGCGGAACTGCGCGCTGTCGAAACCCAGCAGCTCGCGCACGGCATCGGTGACCTTGCCCGGCTGGCTGGCCTTGCTGACCCAGCCGTTGCCGTCGTGCAGGTCCAGTTGCGCCCTGGCCGGTTCCGTCACCCAGCCCTCGCCGCGCTGCTTGGGGCGCTCCTGCACGGGCGAGCGCACCACGCGCCAGCGCTGCGCGCCAAGGCTGAAGGTCAGCGTTACCTCGGTGCGCAAGCCCGCTGCCGCATTGGCGCTGCGCATCGCCTGTGCGCTGCGCTCGCCGCCGGAGGTGTCGCCGTACAGCGCAAAGCAGATGGCATCGAGCAGCGTGGTCTTGCCCGCGCCGGTGGGGCCATGGATCAGCACGAAGGCCTGCTCGCCCAGCCGCGTGAAGTCGATCTCCTCGGTCGCGGCAAAGGGGCCGAACGCCTGCAGCGTCAGGTGCAGCGGTCTCATGCCGACTCCCGTTCCGCCGCGGCGATGCCGGCCAGCACTTGGTCGAACGCGGCACGCTGGTCCGGGTCCAGCTCGGCATCGGCCACTTCACGGAAGAAACTGGCGAACAGCTCGCCGGTGCCCAGCTGCCGCAGCTTGCGCCCCGCCTCCGACGCCATGCCGGTGCGCGCCAGCACCGTGCGCTCGATCGCGAGCGCGTTGGGATAGACCTGGCGCAGCCGGGCCATCGGGTCCAGCAGCGCGCCGGTGTCGGTCAGGCGCGCGTGGATGTAGTCATCGCGCTGCGGGTCGTCGGTGCCCATGGCCAGCAACTGTGCCAGCTCGCCCTCGAGCACGCGCACGTCGCGCAGCGGCTGCAGCGTCAGCGGCGTGATGGCGACGGTCCCGTCCGCATCCAGTTCGATGCGCGATACCGACTTCACATGCGCGCATTCCGACAGCGAGTATTTCAGCAGCGAGCCCGCATAGTGGATGCGTCCGCCGCCCAGCGTCTGCGGCCGGTGCAGGTGGCCCAGCGCGACCAGGTCGAAGCCGGCGAACAGCTCCGCCGCCACGGCGCCGCTGCCGCCCACCGACAGCGGCCGTTCCGATTCGCTGGCCGCACCGCCCACCACAAAGGCATGTCCCACCACCACCGCGCGCACGCCCGGCGGATGCACCGCGCGGATGGCATCGAGCTGCGCGCGCAACGCGGCTTCGTGCGACGGCATCTCGGTGCCGGTCGCATCGCGCACCACGGCGGGCTCGGCATACGGCAACGCATAGACGCGGACTTCGCCGTGCGCATCGTGCAGGCTCACGCAACTGGCCTTGGCCAGCGTGCGGCCGGCCACGTGCAGGCCCTGCGCGCGCATCAGCCGCGCGCCGAATTCCAGCCGCTGCGCGCTGTCGTGGTTGCCCGCGATCATCACCACCGGCACGCCGGCGTCGACCACGATGCGGCCGAGCACGTCGTCGAGCAAGGCCACCGCCTCGGGCGGCGGCACGGCGCGGTCATAGACGTCGCCGGCAATCAGCACCGCATCCGGGCGTTCGATGCGGACCAGTTCGACAAACTGGTCGAGAAGATGGGCCTGGTCTTCCAGCAGGCTGCGCGCATGGAAGAGGCGGCCGAGATGCCAGTCGGCGGTGTGAAGGAAACGCAATCCGGAGTCCGTTGAAGTATCGGCGAAACCCGCATCATAATGCGTCGCAGCCCGCCACCTGTTCAGCACCGGTTCAGGCGGGCGCGCGCATCATGGCCGCAGTCGCCCCTCGATCCCTCTCAACGGAGAACGCACATGAAACGCATCCTGACCGCCACCACCCTCGCATTGGCGCTGGGCCTGGGCGCAGCCGGCGCCAGCGCCCAGTACACCGGGCCCTCCACGGTGCCCGTGATGACCGTCAAGGCGCTGCAGGCCGACGGCAAGGACGACCAGCAGGCCGTGCTGCGCGGCAAGATCGTCAGCAGCGTCGGCGACGAGCGCTATCTGTTCTCGGACGGCACCGGCCAGATCAAGGTGAAGATCAAGGCCAGGACCTGGCCCGCGCAGAAGCCGGTGGACGCGCAGACCACGGTGGAACTGGTCGGCGAATACGACAAGGAACTGATCGGCGAATCGCACTTCGACGTGAAGGAGATCCGCCTGCCCTGATGCGCGCGGCGCTCAGGCCGGCTCGGCCTCGCTGTCGGCGATCTGGTACTTGCGCATTTTTTCCCACAGCACCTTGCGGCTGATGCCCAGGCTGGCCGCCGTGTCCTGCCGCCGCCAGCCGTTGGCGTCGAGCGCGGCCAGGATGCGGCGGCGTTCTTCCATGTCGCCGCGCAGGTCGGCGCGCTCGCCGCCATCGAACGCGCCCGGATGCAGCGCGCGGAACAGCGGCCGGATGCGCTCCTCGTCCCAATGCCCGGTCTGCTGCACGGTGATGCCGACGCGCTCGGCCAGGTTGCGCAGCTCGCGCACGTTGCCGGTGAAGTAGGCGGTGCCGACCGCGCCCTTGAGCCAGTCCGGCATCGGCGGCAAGGCCTCATAGCCGGAGGCGCCCAGCATATGGCGCAGGAACGACTGCAGCAGCGCCACCTTGTCGGCCGGGCCGCGCTCTTCCAGGCTGGGGATGCGCATCTCGATCACTGCCAGGCGGAAGAACAGGTCGGCGCGGAAGCGCCCCTGCCGCACCGCGTCGCGCAGGTCCTTGTTGGTCGCCGCGACCAGCCGGAAATCCAGCTTGACCGCCAGCGTCGAGCCCAGCCGGGTGATCACGTTCTCTTCCAGCACGCGCAGCAGCTTGACCTGCTGGAACAGCGGCAGATCGCCGATCTCGTCGAGAAACAGCGTGCCGCCGTTGGCCTGCTCGAAGTAGCCGCGATGCGCGAACGAGGCCCCGGTAAACGCGCCCTTGGCATGGCCGAAGAACTGCGACTCGAACAGCCCGTCGGGAATCGCGCCGCAGTTGACCGCGACGAACGGGCCCTTGCCATAGGTGCTGTTGCGCTCATGGAACAAGCGGGCGATGCGCTCCTTGCCCGCGCCGGTCTCGCCGTACAGCATCACATTGCTGCCGAAGTCGGCAAAGGTTTCCACATGCTGCAGCAGCTGGCGCATCGCCGGCGAGCCGGCCACCAGGTCGGCCTCGCGCTCGCCGGTGGCCTCGGTGGCGAGCAGCTGCGGCAGCAGCTTGCCGATCTGGCTGCGCAGGTCGGCGCCGGTAAAGTCATCGGCGAGGATATGCGCGTACTCCGGCGGAAAGCGCCCCGGATCGGTCTCGCGCCCCGGCCCGGCCACCCAGATCACCGGCATGCCATGCGCGGCCTCCCAGTCGAGCGAGAAGCGCGCCGCGCCGATCACCGACACGCTGATCACCGCGATGCAAGGCTTCAGGCGCGGCTCGGCCGGCAAGGCCTCGAGCGCGCCGGCGCGGATCACGTCCACGCCCAGCGGCGCCAGGAAACGCGTGACCCGGTCGGCAATCTCGTACTTGCCTTCCCACACGTAGACTTCAAGGTTTTCGTAGGCCCAGCGGTCTGTCTTCATTCTGTTTCTGCCATCAGGCGGTTGGCGCGATCATGGCTCAGTACACCAGTTCAGCGTTGTTGCAATCGATGCTGTGGACCCAGAGGTCGGCGTTGCCTAGCTGGATGCCAAGGCTGTTGAGCAGCGGCGGGACCAGCCCATCGAGCGTAGCCCCCAGCGGCGCCAGCAGCGGGCCGACATCCAGAGGCAAGCTGAGAATCCCCAGCAACTTGGTCCGTACCTTCAGCGACAGCACCTGCGAGAACACTCCGCCGAAGGGATCCGACATACCCACTTGCGCATGGCCGCCCGGCGCCAATGTGACTTCCTGGGCGACGGTGTTGCCATGACGCGGCACGTCGGTGGCAACAACCTGGGCGATGTCCCCCAGCAGTCCCACCTTGACCTCGCCAAGCACCACCTCGCCGCCCGTGCAGCCGTCGGTCAGGCACGCCGTGGCCAGGCCACTCCTTAGCTGCATCGTGGCCCGACGATCCGCGGGATTGGCCGCGCATTGAAGCCGGGTAAGGTCGGCCGTGGCGTTGGCGACATCAAGAAAGAGCGGCACGTTCAGATCGGCGTCGATTACCGGCTTCAGGATGTCTGCCTTGATCTGCAGCGCCAGCGTCAGCCTTACCTGCGCGGAGGTGGCGCTGGTCTGCCACGTGTCGGGCTTGCTGGAAAGCTGCCGCGCCGGTCCGGCAGCCGTGACCGGCGGCTGGATCACGCGCAGGTTGGCGCTGATGCCGCCCAGGCCAAGCGGCAGCGTGGGTATGTTCAGCGGCAAAGCGACCGCGGTGTCGCCGCGTGCGACTTGCGCGCCAGCGAGCAGCAACTGCGCGACATTCAGGCCCACCTCCACCGCCGACGATGCCGCGGGTGCCATCAGGCCGAGGTCGAGCAGCCTTGCCAGCGACACCGTCGCGGCCGCCCCGCTCGCCGCCAGCGCGGTCGGCGGGCTGCCCAGCATGGTGTTGAGCAGCGTGTCGCGCCCGGCCGCGCCGAGCACCAGCGCATAGAAATCGCGCAGGCTCAGCGACGCACTCAGCAGTTGTTCCACGGTCCCGACGTCCGCCTCGAGGCGCAGCTGGTCCAGCGTCACCGTGGTATTGACCAGCCCCTGCCAGTCCGCCAACGACAGGTTCACCGCATTGCCCAGCAGCACGCTCAGCATGCTATTGGCGGTCGAGACGTCCAGCAGACCCGTGCCCAGCGAAAACGCCGCCACCGGCGGGCTGCCGCTGGCAATCGATTCGGCGAACAGCTGCCTGCCGCTGCCGCCCTTGAATACGAACAGGATCGGCACCGTCTGCGTGGCTTGCACGCGCACGGCGTTGGGCGAGACCGTGGCCGCGTTGTACACGGCGCTGAAATGCCTGGGTCCGGCGGTCGCCGGATCCCACACGCCGACGCAGGCCGTCATCGCATCCGCGCCGCCGCCGGCGGCCGCCGCACAGCCCATGGCAATGCCCGACGGGTAGCCGTTCTTCGCGCCGATATTGCTGACCGTTCCCAGCACCGCGGCGTTGAGATTGGCCGCGCTATCCGCCCGCTTGAGTTGCTGCGCCGCCGACATCGCCGCCAGGTCCACCATGTTCTGCAACTGCCGCTGGCGCATGAACACATGGCCGACGTCGACCGACACGAGCGCGGCAATCGCCACGGTGGCGATCAGCACCGCCGCCATCACGCTGACGGCGCCGCGTGCGGCGCGACGGGTGCGGGGCACCGGCGGCTGGCGCAGGCTCATTTTCCGCCCAGCATCTGCCCGGCCGAGCCGGCGCGCGTGGTGCTGGCGTTGGCCTGGCCGGTGTAGAACTCGGGCAGTGCGAAGCGGAAGCTGTTCAGGTAGCGCTCATAGCCCAGCGCGGCCTGCTCGCCGTGCATCGGCAGCATCGGCCCGGCCTGCGTGCCCTCGCGCTGGATCGCCAGGATCGTGCGCGTGTCGGCGCCGATCTCGCGCTGCGCGGGCCGCGCCGCCGGCATGCCGGCGGCTTCGGTCGGCGCGGCGTCGCCCTGCGCGTAGGCCAGTGGGGCCAGTGTCCACAGGCACAGCGCCCCGCATGCTGCGCGCTTTCGGATCGGAACAAGAAGATTGGCTGTCATGGTGTAGCGCCGGCTTGCGCGGCGATGGCGATTGGCTTGGCCACGACCGCCACGGCGGCGGGCGCGGAGATCGGCCTGGGCTGGCCCTGGCGCGACGTGGCGCGGTCGCGCGTGGCGGCGGCGCGGGCGATGCGGTCCGCCTCCTTGCGGATCGCGCTGCGCGTGGGCTCGGGCAATGCGGCCTTTTGCATCATGGCGTTGGCCTGGGCGCGCTTGCCATCGGCCATCAGCCACACCACGGCATTGCTGATCACGCGCGGATTGCGCGCGTCCAGCTCAAGCGCCTGCATCACCGGCACGCGCGCGTCCTGCAGCGCGCCGGCGCGCATCAGCGCATAGCCGAGGTCGCTGGCGATGCGCGCGTTGACCGGGTCCAGCGCGGCGGCGGCGCGCAACTCCGTGACCGCGCGCGCAAAGTCGTCCTGGCGCCCCGCCAACAGGCCAAGTCCGTGGTGCGCATGCGCGGCCTCCGCGCCCTTCGCGGTGGCAGCCAGCGCCTGGTAGGCCTCGATGGCGGCCTGGTCCTGCCCGGTTTCGCGCAGCGCATCGGCGCGCATTACCTGGATCTCCGGGCCGGTGCCGAAGCGCTGCACATAGACCTCGATATGCGCGAGCGAGGCAAAGTAAAGGCCGTCCTGCTGCATTTTGCGGATCAGGCCCAGGTAGACCGCCTGCTCGCTGTATTCCGCGCGCGCGGTCTTGTCGCGCAACCTGGCCAGTTCCACCTGGGCCTCGGCCTGATCGTGCATGGCCGTGGCGCCGTTGTTGCTGGCGGCGCAGCCCGACAGCGCGGCCAGCGCGGTCAGCAGCACGCGCGCGGCCGAGCGCGCCATGAAACCCATCATCGCGTTCCTCCCATGTTTGCCAGCATGCGGATCACCCCGAGAAAGCCGGGGCCCGCGGTCAGGATCAGCAGCACCGGCAACAGGCTGACCACCATCACCGCGGTCATCTTGACCGTGAGGCGGCCGATCTCGTCCTTCATGCGCGACTTGCGCGCCTCCTGCATGCGCAGGCCGAACTGGCGCAGCGGCTCCTGCACCGCGCCGCCATGCTTGTCGACCTGCGTCAGCAGCGTGATCAGGCTCTTCAGGTCTTCGCTGTCGAACAGCCGGCCGATGCGCAGCAGGGTCTGCTCGCGCGAGCGGCCCGAGGCGAACTGCTGGTTGGCGCGCGCCAGCTCCGGCCCCAGCACGCGCAGCATGCTGCCAAACTCGGCCACGATCACCTGCAGGCTCTGGTCGATCGACAAACCCACGCCCTGCAGCAGCCGCAGCATGTCGATCAGCACCGGCAGCTCGTCGTCGACCATGCGCAGGCGCCCAGCGGCGCGGCGGCGCAGGTACCACTTGGGCGCCAGGTAGGCCACGGCGAAGGTGCCGAAGCCCCAGGCCATCACCATGAAGGCACTGGCGCCGAGATGCCACAGCATCGCCAGCACCGACAAGGCCAGCGGGAGGCCCAGGCGCAGCACGCCGAACAGCACGCGCGCCTGCAGGCCATACCAGCCGCATTGCTCGAGCAACTGCTGGTCTTCCGGGGTCACCACCGCGCGGCCCAGCCGCGATTCCAGCCAGTGGGCATCGAAGCGCTCGCCCACGCGCGCGCCCAGCTGGGCGCCGAGCGCGGTGGCGACGCCGGAGGCTGCCGCAGGGGTCGCTGGGCGCGCGCCCGCGGGACCCGGCACGCCGGGCACGCCCGGCGCACGCGGCGCGCCGACGGGCACGGCCTGGGCGGCCTGTGCGTTCTGTAAGGCTTCCATTGCGCGCTGGCGCGCCAGCGCGGCGTCGATGGTGCGGGTCGACAGCCGGCGCTGGCGCCAGTCGCGCAGCAGCGGCAAGGCCAGCACGCCGATGCCGCAGGCGGCGGCGAGCAGGCTCAGCGAGATCAGAGTCAGGCGGTCCATGGTGGCAATGTCATCGTTGCCTTCAGATCGACTTGGCCAGCCGGTACAGCATCAGCGCGCCGGCGACTTCCAGCGCCGCGGCCGACAGCAGCATGGTCTTGCCGGTGGGGTCTTTCCACATCATCAGGATGTAGCCCGCGTTCAGCGTGAACAGGCCGCCGGCCACCACCAGCGGCAGCAGGCCCAGCACCCAGGCCGACAGCCGGGTCTCGGCCGACAGCGCCATCAGCTCGCGCTGCGCCTGCTCGCGGTCGCGCATGAAGGTGGCGGTGCGCTCCATCACCACGTCGGCGCGGCCGCCGTAGCGCACCGACAGGCGCAGCACCGAAGCCACCAGCACCAGTTCCTCGACCTGGTAGGCGCGCCCCACCTGCAGCACCGCCTGGTCCAGCTCCTTGCCGGCGCGCTGCAGGTGCACCGCCTGCACCAGGCACTGGCGCAGCGGCGCCTCGGTATTGGCGATGGAGTTCTGGAACGCGGCCGGCACGCTGCTGCCGATGGTCATCAGCCGCACCACGCCATCCAGGAAACCGGGCAGCTGCGACAGCAGCTTCTTGTGCAGCCGGCGCACGCGGTGCCACGCCGCGCACGCTGTCACCGCCAGCGCCACGACCAGCGCCGACACCGCGCCCAGCCATTGCCCCGCCACCGCACCGGCGAGCGTGCACAGCACCAGTGGAGACAGCCACAGCAGCGCGGTGCGGCGCGTCGGCGCCAGGTCGGCGCGGCGCAGGAAGTCGTCCCAGCGCCGGCGCAGGTCGCGCGCGGGCAGCTGCAGCGACGGATCGGGCGCCTGGGTGTAGCGCATCCGCACCTGCTCGGTCTGCGCCTGCAGGAACGCCTGCTGCTGTTCGCGGCGCGCGCGTGCCTGCGCGCTGGCGAGCAGCAGCAGCCCCAGGCCGGCGATGACCAGGACGAGCGCGGCGAGCAGCAAGGTAGCGCTAGACATCGAAGCGGTCGTCCAGCATGAAGCCCGGGCCGCGCATGCGCGCCAGCTTGGGCGAGTGCGGCAGCAGGCCCAGCGACAGCCAGCGGTCGGTCTCGGTGCCGTCGGCGTTCACGAACGGTTCGTGCCGGTACAGCTCCTGGGTCGAGATGATGTTGTCGCCCAGGCCGGTGACCTCGGTGATCGAGACGATGCGGCGCTTGCCGTTGGACAGCCGCGCGATCTGCACGATGAAGTCGATGGCGTTGGCGATCTGGCGCCGCAGGCTCATCTCGCTGCCCTGGAAGCCGGCGAAGCCGGCCAGCATCTCGAGCCGGTACAGGCATTCGCGCGGGCTGCTGGCGTGGATGGTGCCCATCGAGCCGTCGTGGCCGGTGCTCATGGCCTGCAGCATCTCGAGCACCTCGCCGCCCCGCACTTCGCCGACGATGATGCGGTCCGGGCGCATGCGCAGGCTGTTGCGCAGCAGGTCGCGGATCGACACCACGCCGGTGCCCTCGAAGCCGCCGGGACGGCTTTCCAGCCGCACCACATGCGGATGGTTCAGCGCCAGCTCGGCGGTATCCTCGATGGTGATGACGCGCTCGGTGGGCGGCACGAAGGTGGCCAGCGCATTGAGCAGCGAGGTCTTGCCGGAGCTGGTGCCGCCGCTCACCAGGATATTGCAGCGCGCCTGCACCGCGGCCTGCAGCAGGTCGCAGATCTCGGGGCTCATGGTGCCCAGCGCCTGCAGGTCGGCGGGCGTCATCGGGTCCTTGCGGAACTTGCGGATCGACACCACCGGGCCTTCCAGCGCCAGCGGCGGGATCACCACGTTGATGCGGCCGCCGTCGGGCAGGCGCGCGTCGACCATGGGGTTGGACTCGTCCAGGCGCCGGCCGATCGGCGCCAGGATACGGCGCACGATGCGCAGCAGGTGGCCGCTGTCGGCAAAGCGCACCGGGATGCGCTCGAGCACGCCATGGCGCGACACATACACATCCAGGTGGCCGTTGACCAGGATGTCTTCGACCGCGGGATCGTTGAGCAGGTCCTCGATCGGGCCGAAGCCGGCCAGCTCCTTGGTCAGCGCCTCGGCGATCTGGCGCAGCTCGGCCTCGTTGATGGGGATGCGCCGCAGCCGCGTAAAGCTTTCCAGCTCCAGGTCGACGAAGCGCTGGATCGCGGTGCGCGACCAGCGCCCGAACTCGGCCCCCAGCTCTTCGATGCGCGTCAGCAGGTGCTCGTGCGCGGCTTCCTTGATGTTGTGGAACTCCTGCGACACCGGGAACGGTGCGGGGGCGTTGTCGGAGAATTCGATCGCTTGCGTCATGTCAGCTTCCAGTGCGAGCCGTGCGCGCGCTGCGCGCTACCAGCGCTGCGCGCAGCGCCCCGGGCAGTTTGTCCTTGATCCGCGCCAGCAGCGTGGCGTCCCTGGCCGTGGCGGTGCGGTAGCCCAGCCGTGCCAGCAGCTCGGCCAGCGCGCGCACATAGGGGCAGTGCGGATCGTCGTCGGCCAGCACCGCGCCGCGGTTCATCGCCAGCACCAGCGCCTCGCGGCTGTCCGGCAGCGTCGCCACCGACTCCACCCCAACGCGCCGGGCAATCTGCGCGGCATCGACGCCCAGCCGCGCGTCGAAGCGCGACACCAGCAGGTGCAGGTCGTCGCGCTCCACTTCGCGCGCGCGCAGTTCATGCACCAGCTCCGCCGCCGACACGATCGCGCCCACGCTCTGGTCCGCGACCAGCACCACGCTGTCGGCGGCCTTGACGATCTGCGCGGTGAACTCGGCATTGCCGAAGCCGCCCAGGTCGACGATCTGCAGGTCGAAGAACGCGCGCAGGCGCTCGAGCAGGCCGATCGCATCGGCGTACGAGATGTCGCGAAGTTCGCTCAGCGCGGCCGGCAGCGGCAGCACGCACACGCCGTTGCCATGCCGCGTCAGCGCGGTCTGCACGAAGACCTGGTCGAAGCGGCGCAGGTTGCGCACTGCCTCGACGAAATGGAAGCCCGGACTCAGGTTCAGGTAGAGCGCGCCGTCGCGCGCCGGCAGGCCCAGGTCGGTCAGCAGCACTTCGGCGCGGGCATCGGTCTTGGCATGGCGCGGCAGGTGGCGGCGCGCCGCCGCGGCCAGGTTGACCGCCAGGCTGGTCACGCCCACGCCGGCGCGCGCACCCAGCAGCGCCACGATCTTGCCCTGGCGCGCGGCCTCGGCCGGGCGCACCTGCTCGCTCGGCACCGCCAGGCGCTTGACCACGGCCTCGGCCTCGGCCGGGGCATCGCGCAGGTCGATGAAATCCTTTACGCCCGCGCGCAGCGCGGCCAGCATCACGCCGGGCTCGCCGGCCTGGCCCACGGCCACCAGCGGCAGGCCGGGGAACAGCCGCTGCAGCTGCTCGGCCAGGCGCGCCGACGGCGCCGCCAGTTGCGCCGAGAAATGCAGGAACACCAGGCCCGGGCGCAGCTCGGAGACGCGCTCGATAAAGCCTTCCTGGGCGCCGCCATCGGCCACCAGCGTGCCGAGCGCGCCGATGACCTTGCCCAGCCAGTCCCTGACTTCGCCCTGCGTTGCGTGCAACAGAAAATAGTCCATCTCTCCGCCTCAAAGCTGTTGGCCATGCCAGCCGGCATGGCCGGCGGCTATTTCGAGAAACCCGGCAAAGTCGGGTCCGCGTATTCGCCCAGCACATACCAGCCCCATACATTGGGGCTGGCGCTGGTGCGGCCGTCGGCGCCGACGGCCTGCGCCGCCGGCGAGTTCTTCGCCATCGGCTTCACCAGGCGCGGCGTGACGACGATCATCAGCTCGCGGTCTTCCTGGTGGAAGTTCAGGTTCTTGAAGAACACGCCGATCACCGGCAGGTCGCCCAACACCGGCACCTTGTTGACGTTGCTGACGGTGTTGCGGCTGACCAGCCCGCCAATCACGAAGCTCTCGCCATCGCCCAGCTCGACCGTGGTGTCGGCGCGGCGCGTGACGATGGCCGGCACCACCGCGCCGTTGATCGAGATGCCGCGCGACGGGTCCAGATCGCTGGCCTCGGGCGCCACCTTCAGCGCGATGCGGTCGGCCGACAGCACCGTGGGCGACACCGTCAGCCCGATGCCGAACGGCTTGAACTGGATCGTGGTGGTGCCCAGCGCCTGCGGCACCGGGATCGGGATCTCGCCGCCGGCGAGGAAGCTGGCGCTCTGCCCCGACAGCGCCACCAGGCTGGGCTCGGCCAGCACGCGCGCCAGGCCGTTGGCCTCGAGCAGGCTGATATTGGCGAAGATGCCATGCGTGAGCGACGCGGCCACCAGGTTGAAGGCATTGCTCATCGGCGACGCGATGTCGGCGCTGAAGCTGCCGGGCGCGCCGCCGCTGCCCGGCGTAAAGGTGAACTTGTTCAGCGTCGACGGCGAGAACGAGCCGAAGGCAAAGCCCGAGTTGTTGCGGAAGAAGTTGATGCCGACTTCCTTGAGCACGGTCTTGCTGATCTCCACCACCTTGACGTCGACCTGCACGGTGCCGCTCAGCGGCACGGTGGAGCGGTCCACCACCAGGCCCGGCTTGCCGTCGGTCTTGCCGGCCGTGGCCGCACGCGCCGCCGCCTGCGCGCGCGCGGCGCCATAGGCATCCGGCGACTGCCCGGTGATGGTGGCGCCGGCTGCCGAGTAGCCCAGCTGCGCGCCATTGGCATCGGGCGCGATGGCATCCACCTTCACGCTGTAGCTCTGCGGCTCGGCGTTGCCGCGCGTCCACACCATCACGTCGGTCACGCCAGGCTGTTTGGCCACCAGCAGCACGCTGGGCGCGCCGCGGGTGCGCAGGATCAGCGCATCGGCCACCGCGGGGTTGCCCACGGCGACGCGCTCCACCGGCTGCGCGCTGCGCAGCTCCTTCTGCGCGCCGGCCATCAGGCGCAATTGCCGCGCGGTGGCGACGTCCTGCGCCTGCGCGCGCGGCGCCAGCGCGCACCATGCGGTGGTGGCGATGATGGCGGCAAGGGTTAGCTGCATCAGCCGGCGGCGCAGCGTCACGGCATGGGCGGGTGGGTTCTGGATTGGCATGCGATGGGCGCCCACGTGCTTATTCGATGTCGCGCTTGCCGGCGCGAATCACTTCCACGCCAGCGCGTTCCCTGACTTGTGCCGGCGCCGTCGGCGCGGCCACCTGCAGCGGCCGCGGCGCCGGCGCTGCCGCCGGTGCGCGCGCAGCCGGCGCGCCGTTGGTGGCGGCCAGCCCGGACAGCAGCACGCCCGCGGTGGCCTTGTCGGTGGCCGCGCGCGGTGCGTCGGCGGGAATGCCGGCGCGCGCCGCCAATGCGGGCGGGAGTTCGGCAAACATGCCGTCGCTCGGCATGGCCTGGTCTTGCGGATTGCGCAGCGCCAGCACCAGGCGCCCGGAGTGCTGCGCCATCGCCAGCCGGCTGACCTGTTCCAGCGGCACCGACAGCACCGCGGTCTTGGCGCCTTCCTGGCGCGCCATCATCTGTTCCGGCCTGGCCGCCTGCGGCCGGTTGACCGAGGCCACGCCGTAGGCCAGCACGCGCAGGCGCGACAGCAGCATGCGCGCCTGGCTGTCGGGGATTTCCTGCTGGTCGCGCCGCAGCACCAGGAATACATCGACATAGTCGCCCGGCTGCACCTGGTTGCCAACGCCGATGACTTCATCGACCGACACCGCCACCGCGCGCTCGCCTTCCGGCACCTGCGCGGCCAGGCCGGACAGCAGCTGGCTTTCCAGCACCGGCACGTTGGCGCCCAGCGCCACCAGCGGCACCTGCCCGGTCACGCGCGCCACGTCGCGATAGGCGCCGGCGGGATCGATCGGCAGCAGCTCCACCTTGAGCGCCTCGGCATCGAGCGGCTTGCCGGCTTCCGCCGCCCGTGTGGTGACCACCACCGGATGCAGCGGCCTGGCGCCGGCCGATGCCGCGGGCTGGGCCGGCTGGCGTCCGACCTGCCACGCCAGCAGCGCCAGCAGCAGGGCCAGGCCAAGCAGCACAATGGCCAGTAATCGGATCTGCTTGCTGGTCATGCGGAAATCCTTGGTTCGGGCATGGGGCGATTCGTCATGCGCATCAAATGTCGGGAGAGAGCTGGACCATGGCCGAGCCCGACAGCGCGGCCGGCAGCGGCACCATCGGCACCGCGGGCATGATGTTGGTGGTGGCCAGGGTCAGCGTGACCTGTACGCAGACGTCGGCCGAGCCGGCCGCGCACGGCACGGCCGTGGCGACGCCGGCGGCGGGAATCAGGTCACGAATGGATGCGGGCAAGGTGCCGCGCGCCATCGCGGCCGCGGCATCGACACGTGCCTGCTGCGTGGCTGCAAGGCTGGTGCCGGAAACCCCTGCGGGATAGCGCAGCGCGGCGCGCGCGCCTTCCTCGGCGGCCAGCGTCAGCACCTGCTGCAGCGCCAGCATCACGCCGTAATAGACGATGCCGATCACGATGGTGATCAGCACCGGCGCCACGATGGCAAATTCGATCGCGGCGCTGCCGGCACCGTGGCGGCGCCGGCTGGTTTTCCTGTTGACCCTTGCGTGCAGCAACATCTGAAACCCCGGTCTCTTGGTGTTCCGCCGCGCCGACCGGCGGCGCGGCCTGCTGGCCTCAAGCCATTCCGGCTATTGGCCCGCAGCCATCCAGAACAGCACCCCCACGGCCAGGTACGCCGCATACGGGATGCCGCGCGCCAGCGAAAACTGCGCCGTTGGGAGGGACTGGTCCTGGGAATGCAAAGCGTGATCCGCGGCCGGCGTGCGGCGCGCCAGTGCCAGCGCCAGCAGCGCATGCACCAGCCCGAGCAGGCTGCCGACGACCCATGCCACCACCAGCCCTTGCGGACCGGTGAACAACCCCGCTACCGTCAGGAACTTGACATCGCCCGCGGCCATGCGCCCGAGAGCGTAGACCGGCAAGGTGACGGCAAGACCCAGCCCCGCGCCGATCAGGCGCGCGGCCAGCGGCGGTTCCGTAGCCTGTCCGGCGAGCAGGGACAGCCCGAGGGCCAGCACGGCGATCGCCAGCAAGAGGTTCGGAACCCGCCGGTAAGCGAAGTCTGTGTAGAGGGTCGCCGCGCAGAGGAGCGCGGCAATCACGGCGCCTTACGTGGTTGGCTTGCCAAGCATGGTCACCACCTTTTCGCCAAGGCTCTTAAAGCCATCGCTAAGGTTAGTGCCAAGTTGGGTGGCGCCGGCGGCGACTGCGAGGGCGACAAGCCCGGCAATCAGCCCATATTCAATAGCGGTTGCCCCGCGCTCATCTTTGATAAAGCGTGCAATGAGTCGTTTCATGATTTGTTGACACTCCCGAGTGATCTGATGCCGCGATCACGCTTCCCCCGTTCGATTATCACGGTGCTCTGTGGCCCGCTCTTTTATCGACTATTCACGCTTGCTGCGCTTTTTTTATAAGACATGGTATGTCTCAACCATACCCCTCCCTCGGGTGATAGTAATGACCCGAAGGGGTTAAGGCACGCGTTTGAATCGCGCTGGATCGCAGCTTGTCAAAGAGCAGGCGGGCCGGCGTAAACCGGCCCGCAGCCTGGCCATGCCGGCATTTCAGCCGCGCGGCCAGGTGGAATAAAAAGATGCGCTGCGACGGGGTGATGAGCGACAGCGCACCGTGAAAACACCTATGCGGGTTGAGACATTTCAGTGGAGCAGTCCGCCCAGGATCGGCAGTTGCGGCTTGCCGTCGCCACCACCAGAGCTGCCACCGGCGCTGCCGCCGACACCGCTCTTGATGCCGCCGACCAGACCCGTGACCGGCGCCAGCAGCGCACCGACCGGGCCGAGCGCATTGCCGCCTTGGCTGCCATCGCCGCTCTGGCCATTGCCGGCGCCGGCCAGCGGCAGGTTGTTCAACAGGCCGCCCAGCGGGTTGCCGCCGCTCTGGCCATTGCCGTTGACCAGCACGCCGACCGCGGCAACGGTCTTGCCGGTCTCGGTCACCACGCCACCGAGCGGCGATACCACCGGCGCCTGCGTGTTGCTGAGCATGCTGCCGCCGGTGGCCACCGTATTGCCGACCTTGTAAAGCAGACCGTCGGTCGGTGAACCCAGGCGCGTGGTTGCGCCCAGCGTTTGCGTGCCGTCGGTGACCTTGCTGCTCAGCGGCACGATGACCTCGCTGAGCGAGTTGGTGACCTGCGCCACGGCGCCATCGGACAGCACCGTCTGCAGCTTGTCGCCGCCGCCCTGCACCGCCGTGCCCACCTTTTTGACCAGGCCGCCCACCGGCGTGGTCAGCGGTGCCAGCGGCGCCAGTTTCTCGGTACCCAGGCCCTTCACCAGCTCGCCGCCGCTGACCACGGCGTCGCCCGCTTCGCGCACGACGTTGCCGCTGCTGGACACGGTCACGCCGAGCGGGTTGTCGACCGAGCCCATCTGCCCCAGTCCGTCGCGCACGCCGGCGCCGAGCGCGCCGACCGCTTCGCCCGCATTGACCACCACGCCACCCGCGCCCTTGCGTGCGTCGGTGGGCAGCAGCGGCAGCGGTGCCTCCTGGATCGACTTGCCGATCTCGCTGACGGCATTGCCCGCCGACACCACGGTGTTGCCCGCGCCTTCGGTGACCTTGGCGGTCGGCGCGGTTTGCGCGGCGCCAGGCGGCGGCGGCGTGACCGGCGTATCGGCGCCGCCGCCACTGGGCTGCGGATTGGCGCCGCTGCCGCCGCCGCTCGACGAGCAGCCCGCCATCAGCAAGGCAAGGGCGGCGACGCCGGCCGCGGCCAGCGAGGTTATGGAAAGCGGTGCGGGATGCTTGGTCTTCATTGTCCTTCTCCTGTCTGGTTGGCCACGGCACTGCCGGACCGTCTTTTCTTGTGAACCGCCGCATGGAATGCCGACGAGCCCCACCGTTGTCCCGCTTTGTTCGACCTGCCTGCCATCCCCATCAGTCATGGCAACACGGTGGAACGCGAAATCGTCGGGGCGTCGGGAGAGCGAATGGCAAGGCGCGTGCCAGCGCGGCAAGGCGGGCTGGCGCACAGACCGGCGGGCCGCTTGCATGCCTTGTGCGGCGCGGCTTTCAGGGTGGAACGGGGTAGCGGCGAAGCCTGCGTGCGCAGCGTCGCGGCAGGGGCCCGACGTGTTACGTGCTACGTAACGTGTTCCGGGCATGCGGGAACACGCGGCGCCGGCGCCGCGGCTCCGCGACCGCTGGCTGCGCGTCGCCTTGCCCGCGCTGTTTTGTTCCCCGCGCACGACACACGTTACGTAACGCGTAACGCGCCCCGCCCTCCGCGCCAACGCGCAACCAGGTCTCGCGGCGCTTTCCACCGCCACCGCGCAGGCCGCATGCCGCAAGGCCTGGCGGGCGCCATACCCGACTTCGGCGGGGTCTGTGCGGTAGCACGCCAAAAGGCTGGCATACCGATTGCGCCATCACCGTCACCGCCGCACGCAGCAGACAAACGCGTTGCGCGGCCGAGCGATTGAACGACGGGAATGAAGGAACAGACCATGCGCAAACAACAACTCGCCGTAACGGCACTCCTCGCAACCCTGCTGGCCCTGGGTGGCTGCGCCAGCGGCAGCGGAGCGACGTCGATGGGCACCAGCGATGCCGCGGGCACCAATGGCGGCACCAATGGCGGCACGAACAGCGGCACCGGCGGCACCGGTGGGACTGGTGGCGGCACGGACTTGGCTGGCGGCGGTACCGGAGGCACGGGCGGCAGCGGCGGCGGCAACACTGGTGGCAACACCGGCGGCAATACCGGCGATGGCGAGACGCCCACCGCGCTGACCCCGACCGCCACGGTGATCGACAACGCCGGCACGGTGCTGGGCAATACGGGCAGCACCGTCAGCGACCTTGGCAACCAGCTTGGCAACGCCAACCTGCCGCTGCTGCCCGGCCAGACCCAAAGCGGGCTGGGCGGCGTGGTGGCCGCGACCGGCGATGCCGTCGGCGCGCTGGCCACGGGCCTGCAATCCGGGCTGGGGAGCATGCCCAATTCGACCAACCCGGTAGGCACCACCGTCGCCAGCACCGGCAACGTGGTGACCGACCTGGGCAAGGCGGTGACCAGCGCCGGCACCGCGGTGAGCGGCCTGGGCACCGGCCAGCTGGCACCGCTGGCACCGCTGACTTCGCCGCTGGGCGCGGTGGTCGGCACGCTGGGCAATACCGTGAGCAACACCGGCGGGACGCTGACCTCGGTGTTGTCGAGCGGCGCGGTCGAGCAGGTCACCATCACCACCAGCAAGCTGATCGTGCCGATCACCTCGCAGCTGACCGGCACCACGCAGGCACTAGGCGCGGCCACTGGCCTGGGCGCCCCGAGCAGCAGCCTGCTGGCGACCGTGGGCGGCGCGCTGGCCACCGCCGGCACCAGGCTGCAACAGACCAACACGCCGGTGGTCGCGGGCGCCGGCGGCGTGGTGAACGCCACCGGCACCACGGTGGCCGCGCTCGGCGGCGCGGTGAACGGCCCCGCCAGCGGCGGCGGGCTGGGCGCGCTGGGTTCGGTACTGGCACCGGTTACCACGCTGGCCGGGGGGCTGGCAGGCGGGGCAGGCGCCGGCGGCACGGGTTCGCCGCTGGCGCCTGTCACCGGCCTGGTCAGCACCGTCACCGGCGGCCTGACCTCCGCCACAGCCAGCACGCCGCTGGCCCCGGTCACCGGCGCGGTGAGCGGCGTGGTGAATGGCGTCGTCGGCAGCGTTGGCGGCGCAACCGCCGGCACCGGCGCCACCAGCCCGCTGTCCCCCGTCACCAATGTCGTCTCCGCCGTCACCGGCGGCGTCACCACCACCGCGGGCAGCACCACCACCAAGGGCTCGACCACCGGCCCCGTCGGGGGCCTGGTCGGCGGCCTGCTCGGCGGCCTGACCGGCGCGATCGGCCAGAAGTAATCCTGCCTTGGCCGCTGCCCCGGCGATCGCCTGATCGCGGGCAGCGGTGCTCACCTGATTCAACGTAGCGGCCACGCGCTGGACCGGCAGGATCGGCCAGCAGGCGCCCGGGGGTAGCGGCAATCCCCACGCCGGTGGCACGCGACGTCAATAGCCGCAGTGTTTCTTACAGGGGTTTGCCATGCGTGCACGTCATCGCGTTGCCGCGCTGCTGGTCGGCGTCGGCGCGTTCCATCACGGCCTGGTCCAGGCCGATCCGCGCAGCCCGGTCCAGGGCGATCCGACCCAGACGCTTCCCAAGATTGCGCCGGCCCGGCCCGACAGCCGCGTGACCGTGCAGGTCGAGCGGCCGCAGCCCGCCATGCAGGACCTGCTCAACGCGCGCCTGACGCCGCGGCGCTTTCGCATCGAGGGCGCGAAGACGCTGCCGTTCGAGGAAGTAGCCGCGCAGTTCCGGCCGCTGGCCAACCGCGAGATCACGGTGGCGCAGCTGCTGGAAGCCGCCAATGCGGTGACGCAGATGTACAAGGAGCGCGGCTATCCGCTGTCGTTCGCGTTCGTGCCGGCGCAGGACTTTGCCAACGGCGATGTGCTGG
Source organism: Cupriavidus sp. WGlv3 (assembly GCF_023952475.1). GTDB lineage: Bacteria > Pseudomonadota > Gammaproteobacteria > Burkholderiales > Burkholderiaceae > Cupriavidus > Cupriavidus phytorum. The sequence continues at coordinate 17,945 of NZ_JALHRX010000011.1, read as the reverse complement.
TCACGGTGGTGGAAGGCTACGTTGCCAAGGTGACCGTGACCGGCAAGGCGGGCCCGGCCGAGCGCCGCCTGCGCGCCATCGCCGAGAAGCTGCAGCAGGACCGCCCGCTGCGCCAGGACCGCTTCGAGCACTACGTCAATGCGCTGGCGCTGCAGCCCGGCCTGCAGGTGGCGGCGACAGTCCAGCCGCCGACCACCACCGACGGCGCCTGCGAGATGGTGCTCGAGGTCAAGCGCAAGCCCTTTACCTTCGGCACCGGCATCGAATACATGTCGCCGGGCCTGCGCGCCATCGCCACGGCCACCACCAACAGCCTGACGCCGCTGGGCGAGCAGATCTCGGTGTCGGCGCTGTTTCCCAAGGGCCGCGACAGCGAGGAATACTATGCCGCCAGCTATGCGCAGCCGATCGGCACCGAAGGCATGGTCGCGCGCCTCAATGCCTCGCACTACCGCGGCGTGCCGCAGAACGCGACGCTGGCGCCGATCGGCTTCAACCCGCGTTATGTCAACGACACCAAGCGCATCGGCGGCACCCTGAGCTATCCGCTGCTGCTGTCCAACGCGCATACGCTCACGCTGACAGGCGGCGTCTACGGCGCCGACCAGTTCGAGCGCTATACCCACACCGCCACCGGCACGCGCGTGACGCTCGGCACCAACGTGCGCGTGGCCACGGCGGAGCTGACCTACGTGCAACGCGGCGAAGGCGTCAGCCGCAACGCCACGCTGGGTCTGTACAAGGGCTTCGATGCGCTGGGCGCAAGCCGCCAGAACAACAGCAATGACCTGAGCTTCTTCCGCACCCGGCTGCTGCTGCAGCAATCGAAGGACCTGCCCGCGGGCTTCGGCCTGACCGTGGCGGCCGCCGGCCAGTACAGCGGCGACCGGCTGGCCTCGGGCGAGCAGATCAGCTTTGGCGGACGCTTTTTTGGCCTGGGCTACCCCGCCGGCGAAGTCGCGGGCGACAAGGGCTGGGGCGCGTCGGCGGAAATCAGCCGGCTGTTCCTGCCCGACCTGACCTACCTGCGCACGATCCAGCCCTATGTGTCGGCCGACGTGGCGCGCGTGTATTCGAACAGCGTGTCGCTGTCGCACCGCAGCCTGTCGTCGGTGGCGTTGGGCGCGCGCTTCTCGGACCGGCGCTATTACACGCTGGACCTGTCGCTGGCGCAGCCGGTCGGCGACAAGCCGACCAATGCCAGCCGCCGCTCGCCGCGCATCAACATGATTTATTCCTACCAGTTCGACTGAGCCCTGGTCCGTGGAAGGTTCCCTGCACGGCCGGCGGCAGTTCAGCGCCGGCCGATTTTTTTTTAACAAGGCCTCGGGCATGCCGCACGCTTCCCGGTGCCTCATTGTTGAAACACTTCAAAGACCCGGCCGGCTGCCCAGGCAGCGCGGCGCAGACTCAGGTCACGCGGAAACCCACCTTCAGCGTGACCTGGTAGTGCGCGATCTTGCCATTCTGGATATGGCCGCGCGTTTCGACCACTTCGAACCAGTCGATGTTCTTGATGGTCTCGCCGGCCTTGGCGATGGCGCTCTGGATGGCCTGGTCGCAGCCGTCGGGCGAGGAGCCGACGATCTCGACCAGCTTGTAGGTGTGGTTCGTCATTGCTTCTCCTTGGCGGCCGCGGCCGCATGGGTTGCATCCATCATAGGCGCCGGCCGCGGATAGTCCCAAGGCCCCGGCAAGACGCCGTGCGTGCCGCAGACCCTGTTACACAATCCCGCTTTGCCAGTGGCGTATGCGGCTGCTACGCTGCGTCCCGCCCCGGACAGGTGCGGCGCGCGGCGCGCGCACGCTGTCCTTCACCGACGCCAAGATCCGCCGTGACCTATCGCTTCATTCGCCGAGCCGTGCTGGGCCTGGGCCTGGCCGCCGCCCTGTCGGCCTTCACTTCGTTCAGTCCCTTCGCGCTGCTGGCGCACGCCCGTTCGACCTCGACCTTCGACGAGGTCTCCGAGACCATCGCCAACAGCATCAGCGAGACCTTCAACGAGGCGGTCGCCAACCACTTCCCGTCCCGCGCCGGCAAGCCCGCGCAACCGGCCCAGCCGCCCGACGCCAGGCCGCTGCCGACCAAACCCTTTGCCGATGGCAGCGGCTACACGCTGTGCTTCGTGCCGGATGGCGCGAGTTGCCAGGCGCTGCTGATCAATGCCATCCGCAGCACACACCGGCGCCTGCTGATCCAGGCCTATTCGTTCACCAGCGCGCCGATTGCCGAGGCCGTGGCGCAGGCGCACCGGCGCGGCGTCGACGTGCGCGTGATCCTCGACAAGAGCCAGCAGAGCGAGCGCTATACCAGCGCCACCTTCCTCAAGCACGCCGGCGTGCCGGTGGTGATCGACAACAAGCCCGCGATCGCCCATAACAAGGTGATGGTGTTCGACGACCAGGCGGTCTTCACCGGCTCCTTCAACTTCACCAAGTCGGCGCAGGAGCGCAACGCCGAGAACGGCATGCTGATCCGCGGCGATGCGGCGGTGGTCAAGGCCTATACCGACAACTGGCACAAGCGCTACCGGCAGTCGCGCGCGTACTGAAGCAAGGCCCTGCTGCACGATGCGGCGTGCGGTGGCACACTGGCGGGCTGGCCTTGCGGCAACCCTGCCAAGCCCTTTCCGGAGAACCCTTAGCCATGACAGCCATTCCCGACAGCCAGTGGATCCGCGTCGACACCGCCGCGGGCAGCTTCGATGCCTACCTGAGCCTGCCGCCGGCGGGCGTGCAGCCCGGCGCGCCGGGCATCGTGCTGCTGCAGGAGATCTTCGGCGTGAACGAGCATATCCGCGCGGTGGCCGACCAGTACGCCGCCGACGGCTATGCCGTGCTCGCGCCGGACGTGTTCTGGCGCCGGGCACCGCGCGTGCAGCTGGGCTACGAGGGCGACGACATGGCGCGCGCCATGGCCTTGCGCAAGGCGGTGGACGTGTCCGCCGCGCTCGACGACATCGCGGCCACGGTGCAAGTGCTGCGCCAGCATACCGGCGCCGGCAAGGTGGCCGCGGTGGGCTACTGCTTCGGCGGCCTGCTGTCGTACCTGAGCGCGGCGCGCGGCCTGGTCGATGCGGCCGTGCCCTACTACGGCGGCGGCATCCAGAACCAGCTGCAGGAAGCCGCCAGCATCCGCGTGCCGGTGCAGTTCCACTACGGCGCGCTCGACGCGCATATCCCGCCCGACGCCGTGCAGGCCGTGCGCGACGCGGTGGCCGGCAAACCCTCCACCGAGATCCACGTCTACCCGCAGGCCGACCACGGCTTCAACTGCTGGGCGCGCGGCTCCTACCACCAGCCCAGCGCCGCGCTGGCGCATGGGCGCGCGCTGGTGTTCCTGTCGGCAGCGCTGTAGTCAGCCCTTCGGCGCGGACTGACCGCTCAGTACGGCACGGCCGCGCCGTTCTCGATGCGGACGCGGTCGCCGATACGCATCTGGTAGGCGTTGGACTGGGTCAGCGTCAGGTACGCGTTGTCGCTGGTGCGCACGCGCACGCGGTAGGCCGGGGCGCTGGTGCCGGTGCGCTTCTCGACCTCGTTGCCGGCCACCGCGCCCGCCACGGCGCCGCCGATGGTCGCCACGGTATTGCCGCGGCCGCCGCCCACCTGGTGGCCCAGCAGCCCGCCGACGATGCCGCCCACCACGGCGCCCGCGCCGCTGGTCGACGGCGGCTGGCCCGGCACCACCTCGATGCCCTCGACCCAGCCGTAGCGCACGCCGTAGGCCTGGTTGCCGTAGCCGTTGCCATGGCTGCCGTCCTGGTACGACGGCTGGGGATACGGCTGCTGCGGATACGAAGACTGCGGGTAGTCCTGCTGCGGATAGCCTTGTTGCGGATAGCCTTGCTGCGGATAGCCCTGCTGCGGGTAACCGCTGATGGTGGTGCCGCTGCCGTAGCCCGTGCTGCCATAGCCGCCATTGCCGTAGCCGGTGTTGCCATAGCCGCCGCCGTAGCCCCCGCCATACCCCGCACCATAGCCGTTGTCGTAGCCATACGGCGTGGCACACCCGGCCAGCGCACCGGCGCCAAGCACCGCAAGCACAACCGAACGAAAGGGGATGGACATGTCAGGACTCCTGCGCGCTGCGCGTGTTGGGGAATGCGCGCGAGTCTAGGGCCGCCGCCGGCCAGCGGGTGTCACCGGAGCTTGTGATTGGTAACCGCCTGTAACGGCCGGCGATGTGGGCGTGGCGGCGCTCAGCCGCGCTCCGCGCCGTCGTCGTTGAACTGCGTGATGCGGGCTACGCGGAACGCCCCGCGCAGCGATTCCAGTTCGGTCCGGTGCAGCATCGCCAGCCGGTTCAGGTAGCGCTCGCCCTTGGCGGTCAGGTGCACCTGCACCACGCGGCGGTCCTCGGGATTGAGGCGCCGCTTGACCAGCCCGGCGGCCTCGCAGCGATTGACCAGCGCCACCACGCCATGCTGCTTGGCCTGCAGGCGCTCGGCCAGTTCGCCGATCGAGGCCCAGTCCTTGTCGGCGCAGCCGCGGATATGCAGCAGCAGCAGGTACTGCTGCACCGTCAGCCCTTCCTCGCGCGCGGCGTCTTCGGAAAACCGCAGGAAGCGGCGCAGCTGGTAGCGGAAGTCGGACAGTGCCTCGAAGTCGGCCTTGCTGAGCGGGGCGGGTTGCGGCGACGAGGCAGACTTGCTGGGCATGGGCGGCAAAAAACGCGAAAAGAGAATGAAGGCGCGGCAATCCGCGCAACGCCCCGGGCGGGGCGCTCGCAATTATAGGGGCCGCACGGCACTCCGGCAGCCGAGCCCTGTTTGCGCCGTGCGCGTGCCCGGCTATGGCAGAATCTGTGCGGTTGCAGACACCTTCACCCGTCACCGGAAAACGCACCGATGTTCTCGGAAATCGCTCTCTTCCTGCTGGATACCGTCTTTACCCTGTTCGGCATGGCGCTGCTGCTGCGCGTCTGGATGCAGCTGACGCGGCTGCCCACGCGCAACCCGGTCTCGCAGGGCGTGTTCCAGATCACTGACTGGCTGGTGCGGCCGCTGCGCCGGATCATCCCGGGCGTGGGCGGCATCGACTGGGCCACGATCCTGGCCGCGTGGCTGACCGCGGTGGTGTTTCTGGCTTTGGTCGCGCTGATCAGCGGCATCGACCTGCCCGGCTTCGTGCCCGCCATGCTGCTGACCGCCGTGCTCTATGTGCTGAAGTGGTCCATCAGCCTGGTGATGTGGGTCACGCTGCTGATGGCGATCCTGTCGTGGGTCAACCCGCATTCGCCGATCACCCCGGCCATCGACCACCTGACCGCGCCGGTGCTGCGCCCGATCCAGCGCGTAGTGCCGCGCCTGGGCGGCTTCGATATCTCGCCGCTGGTGCTGTTCGTGATTGCGCAGATCCTGCTGATGGTCCTCGCCCGGCTGGGCGCTGGCATCATCGGCCTGCACTGACCGGAGCCGGGGCGCAGGACCGGCCAACGCCCTCAACGACTGCGCCCTCAGCCCGCCGTGCGCGCCTCGCCCGGTGCCAGCCCGTCCGCGGCGGCATCCAGCCCGGGCTCCCGTGCCGTCTCGGCATCCCCTTCCGGCGGCAGCTCCGACACCATCATCGATTCGATCGCTTCCATGAAGGCGCGCACCTTGCGCGGCTGCAGGCGCCGGTCCGGCAGCAGTGCGAACACGCGCAGCGGCGGCAGCGGATAGTCGGGCAGCACGCGCACCAGCCGCCCCTGCGCGACCTCCGCCTCGCAATAGATCACCGACAGCCGCGCGATGCCCAGTCCCGCCAGCGCGCCCTGCAGGCGCAGTTCGGCGTTGTGGGTCTGCATGCGCGGGCGGATCGGCACCGATACGGTCTGGTCGTCGCGGGTGAATTCCCACACCGTGTCGCCGGGCGTGGTCAGCGTCGGCATATTGGCCAGGTCCTCCGGGCGCAGCTGCGCCGGCAGGCTGGCCGCCAGCGCCGGCGCGGCGAACAGGCCGCGCTCGACATGGTAGATGCGGCGCGCCACGGTGCCGGAGTCAGGCAGGTCGGCGTCGACGATGACAAAGGCCACGTCGAAGCCGTCGCGGATCGGATCGACCAGGCCCTGGGTGATTTCCACCGCCACATCCAGCGCGGGGTGTGCCGCGAGCGTGCGGCAGATCACGCCGCCGAGCTGCTGCGCGCCGAATTCATACGGCGTGGCGATGCGCAGCACGCCCTGCACGCGCTCTTCGCGCGCCAGCGTTTCCTGGCGGATCTCGCGCAACCGCGCAAACAGCGGGGCGACGTCGCGATAGACCGCCTTACCGGCATCGGTGAGGCGCATGCGGCGCGTGGTGCGCTCCAGCAGCTTGGCGCCGATGGCGGTTTCCAGCCGCGCAACCGCGGCCGACACGCGTGACTTGGGACAGTCGAGCTGCTCCGCCGCGGCCGTGAACGTGCCCTGCTCGACCACGCAGCAGAACGCCTCCCAGTCATTCCATTGGATTGTTTCGTTCACCGGACAATGTTTCCCTGACAACCTGTAGTTCTCGACGCTGGGCCTCCATTATGCTTGAGCGATGCAACAAACGCCTGTCCAGGCCGGATCGGACGCGCTAGCCCCCGCCATTCCAGCCATCCCCGCCCCCGCCGCCCTCGCCGCCCCTAACTCCCGGCGCCCGCGCATGCAGATCGCCAGTCACCCCGAAATGGGTCACTGGCGTCTTTCATTGTTCGGTTTGACGCTGGGTCTGGTGACCGGCATCGACTTCTCTTCCACGCTGATGATGGGCGTGGCCAGCCAGCATATCCAGGGCGGCGTCGGCGCTGCGCCGGAAGACTACCTGTACGCGATCTCGGCCTACGCCGCCACCGCGGTGCTGATGAACATGGTGCTGGACCAGCTCGCGCGCCGCATCACGTACAAGCGCTTCACCATGGTGTCGCTGCTGGTGTTCATCGCCGGCTCGCTGATCTGCGCGGAGTTTGCCAGCCCGGCCGGGCTGATCACCGGCAAGGCGGTGCAGGGGCTGGGCGCGGGTGGCCTGTTCGCGGCCTCGCGCATCCTGGTCCAGCTGGTGTCGACGCCGGCCGAGCGCGCCCCGCTGATGCTGCGCTTCGGCGGCGGCGCATTCTCGATGCTGGCGATCACGCCCTGGCTGACCAGCATCTTCCTGGACGATATCGGCTGGCGCGCGGTGTTCCTGTTCCAGGCCGGCATTGCGCTGCCGGTGCTGCTGTCGGTGGCGCTGACCTACCCCACGCGCGCGCCGCGCGATCCGCACCCGCCGGTGTCGACGCTGGACTGGCCCGCCGCCATCGCCGCCGCGCTGGGCGCGCTGGTCTTTCTGCATACGCTGCAGGAGATGCGCTACACGCGCTTCTTCAGTTCGCTGGAGATGCCGCTGGCCGCGCTGTGCGGCGTGGCGCTGTTTGCCTTCAGCGGCTGGCGGCTGTATCGGCACCCGGATCCGTGGATCGACTTTTCGCGCCTGGCCGGGCGCCAGTACCTGTACGGGCTGGGCTTCTACACGCTGTACTACCTGCTGTCGTCGGCGTGGTCGTTCCTGCTGCCGACGCTGACGCAGACCGGGCTCGGGCTGACCTTCCGCACCACCTGCATGCTGCTGTCGACCAGCGGCACGGTCTCCGCCATCGGCGCCATCGTGATCACGCTGGGCATGGCGCTGGTATTCCGCAAGCGGCGCGTGATCGCGATCGGCTTCGTCGTCTACGCCTGCGCGGCGATGCTGCTGTCGACCCAGCTGATGCCGGGCGCGCCGGACTACGCGCTGGTGCCGGTGATGCTGCTGGAAGGGCTGACGCCGGTGCTGCTGATGGTGCAGGTGGCGTCGATGACCTATCTGGAAGTGCCGGTCGAGGATTTCTCGCACGCCTACCAGTTCAAGAACGTGTGCAAGCAGATCGCCTCGGCGATGGGCACCGGGCTGGCCAGCGTGTTCATGCAGGACGGCCTGGCGCAGCACCGCACCCACCTGGTCGAGCACATCACCCGCTTCAACCCGGTGCTGCAGATGCCCGATGCGCTGTCCGCGGCGGGACTGGCCAGACTCTCGCAGGAAGTCGACCGGCAGGCCACGCTGCTCGCCGGCATGGACCTGCTGCATGGCTTCGCCGCGCTGTGCGTGGCGGGTGCGGTATTCGTGCTGGTGCAGCGCAGCTTCCGCTAAGGGCCAGGGTTCTGGCGGCCAGGGCCTGTCCGGGCCCGGTACTGGCGCAATGTCGGCATTTCCTCTACCCTTTCGGCCTTTCCGTGCCAATCCGGCGAACCGCGCCGGGCTACGCAGATGGCCAGTCCCACCGATTCCCGCCAGACCCCGCCGCCAGCATCGCCGACCGCCGACAGCGCCGCCGCGCCCGAAAAGCCGAGCGACAGCTATGTGCAGTCTTTTGCGCGCGGGTTGTCGGTGATCCGCGCCTTCAACGCGCAGCACCCGGCCCAGACCCTGACCGAAATCGCCCAGGCCAGCGGCCTCACGCGCGCGGGCGCGCGCCGCATCCTGCTGACGCTGGTGGGGCTGGGCTATGTGCAGGCCGACGGGCGCCTGTTCCGCCTCACGCCCAAGATCCTGGACCTGGGCTTCGCCTACCTGACCTCGATGCCGTTCTGGAACCTGGCCGAGCCGATCATGGAGACGCTGTCGCAGCAGGTGCATGAAAGCTGCTCGATCTCGGTGCTGGATGGCACCGAGATCGTCTACGTGCTGCGCGTGCCGGCGCGCAAGATCATGACCATCAACCTGTCGATCGGCAGCCGCCTGCCGGCGTATTGCTCGTCGATGGGACGGGTGCTGCTGGCCGGGCTGAGCGAGCCCGAGCTCGACAGCGTGCTGCGCGCCACCGAACTGCGCGCGCGCACCGGGCGCACGGTGACCGACGTGGACGCGCTCAAGGCCATCGTCGCCGATATCCGCCAGCGCGGCTGGGCCCTGAACGACCAGGAGCTGGAGGAAGGGCTGGTATCGCTGGCCGCGCCGATCCGCAACCGCGCCGGCCACACCATCGCCGCCATCAATATCAGCGGCCAGGCGAATCGCACCAGCGCGCAGGAGATGCTGGAGCGCTTCCTGCCGCCGCTGCTCGAAGCTTCCGAGAAGATTTCCGGGCTGGTCGGGCTGCGCACCTGAGCGCAGCCGCGCGCCGGGTCAGACCACCGCGGGCAGCTCGACGCTGCCGAACTCGGCCGAGCGCGTGCCATCCAGCGGCCGGTTGCTGGCGCCGAAATACGCGAACGCCACCGACAGCTTGACCGCGTTGGACGCATTGCGGCCGGCCGCATGGAACAGCCGGCTGTCGAAGCAGAGCACGTCGCCGCGGTGCAGCGCCAGCGGCTGCGCGGCATCCAGCAGCGGCTGGCTGGCCGGGTGCGCTTCGATCAGGAATTCGGCCGGGTCCAGCTGGCCGGGCTCGAGCCGGGCCTGGTGCGAGCCCGGGATGACGCGCAGCACGCCATTGCGCTCATCCTCGTCGCCCAGCGCCAGCCACACCGTCACCAGTTCCGGGCGCGCAAACGACCAGTAGCGGGTATCGCGGTGCCAGCCGGTCTGGCTGCCGTAGTGCGGATGCTTGGTCATCACGCAGTTGTGATGCGCCAGCGTGATGCGGGCGGGCTCGCCCAGCAACGCCTGTACCACGACGACCAGCTTCGGATCGCTGGCCCAGCGGCGGAATACCGCATCGCGCCCATAGGCCTGGCGCAGGCGCCTGACCGTGCCGCCGCCGGTGGCATCGCGCGTGGCCGGGGCGCCCGGATAGCCGAGATCGGCCTCGAACTCCACCGGCGGCACCGCCGCGGCGAGATGCTGGCGCGTCACCGTCTCCAGCGCCGCGCACGCCGGCTCGTCGGCAAAGCCGCGCAGGATCACGAAACCGTTGGCATGGAAGGCCTGCACCAGGCGCGGCAGCGCGCCGGCATCGGCGGACAGGGTGGAAGCGGGCAGGTCGGCGCAGGGATCCAGCGAGGTCATTGCAGCAGGCACGGCGCAAGGTCGCGCAAAGAGGCGGAAACAAAACAGGGGCCGCGGTGGCCCGACAGGCTCATGATGCCAGAACCGGCGCCATCTGGCGCAGGCGCCGCATCCGCAGCCTGCGCACCGCGCTCGGCCAGCGGCCGCCTGCGTACGGCAACAGACGGTCGCGTCTGCGGTGCGCGCCGCTACAATGCGCTGGTCTTTGCCCGATAATTCCTGCATCCACCGCGATTTTTTCAGGCTCCGCGCCGAGGTCCCACGTGACTGCACGCCCCCGCATCGTCGCTTCGCTGGCCGAGGCCCAGGCCCAGCTGGGCCGCATTGTCCTTGGCAAGCCACAACAGGTGCGGCTGGCGCTGGCCTGCATGCTGGCACGCGGCCACCTGCTGCTGGAAGACGTGCCGGGGGTGGGCAAGACCACGCTGGCCCATGCGCTGGCGCGCACGCTGGGGCTGCACTACCAGCGCGTGCAGTTCACCAGCGACCTGTTGCCGGCCGACCTGATCGGGGTGTCGGTCTTTGTCCGCGACGCCGGCGAATTCCGCTTTCACCGCGGCCCCGTGTTCGCGCAGGTGGTGCTGGCCGACGAGATCAACCGCGCGCCGCCCAAGACCCAGAGCGCGCTGCTCGAGGCGATGGCCGAGGGGCAGGTGACCCATGACGGCGCCACGCACGCGCTGCCGTCGCCGTTTTTCGTCATCGCCACGCAGAACCCGCTGGAGCAGATCGGCACGCATGCGCTGCCCGAATCCCAGCTGGACCGCTTCACCATGCGGCTGTCGCTGGGCTACCCGGACCCCGCCTTCGAGCGCGTGCTGTACCTGGGCGGCGCCAGCGCGGCGGAGCTGCCGGCGGTGATGGATGGCAGCCAGGTGCTGGCGCTGCAGGACGCGGCCGCGCAGGTGTACGCCAGCCCGGCGCTGGTCGACTACGTGCTGGCGCTGGTGCAGGCCACGCGCAGCCACGGCGGCTTTGCCGCGGGACTGTCGCCGCGCGCCGGGCTGGCGCTGCTGGCGTGTGCGCGCGCCTGGGCGCTGCTGGCACAGCGCGACCTGGTGCTGCCCGAAGACGTGCAGGCGGTGTTCATGGCCGTGGCCACGCACCGCCTGTTGCCGGCCGGCGCTGGCGGCCACGCCGCCGTCGACGGCCAGCTGGCCGCGCTGCTGGCCGGCGTGGCGATCCCCTGAACGCCATGGCGGCGCGCAAGGGCGTGCTCGGCGGCACCCCACGCCTCGCATGGCGCCGCGCCGCAAGCCGGCGCCCTGCTGGCGGCGTGGTTCTGCTGGACCGGCGCCATCTCTATATCCTGCCCACGCGCGGTGGGGTCGGCTTTGCGGTGGTGCTGGCCGCGATGCTGATGACCTCGCTGAACTACAACATCAGCCTGGGTTTCGCGCTGACCTTCATGCTCGCCGGTATCGGCATGTCATGCATGTGGCTGGCCTACCGCAACCTGCTTGACCTCGCCGTGGCCGCGGGGCCGGTGGCGGCGGTCCATGCCGGGCAGGACGCCGTCTTCCACCTGCGCGTCGACAGCCATGGTGGCGACGCGCGCATCGGCATCGAGGCGCGCTTGTCCGCCATACCCGAAGTCGCCGCCGCAACGCTGACGCTGGATGCCAATGCCAGCGGCATGCTGGCGCTGCACGTACCAGCGCCGCGGCGCGGCCGCCTGGTGCTGCCGCGGGTCACGATTGCCAGCCGCTTTCCGTTCGGCCTGTTCCATGTCTGGAGCCATGCGGACCTGGAATTGTCGACGCTGGTCTACCCCGCGCCGGAAGGCGACGCCCCACCGCCGCCGCCCGCGCACCGCCCCGACCATGGCGACGACGCGCACGCTGCCCCCGGCACAACGCATAGCGACGACGGCATCGACCAGTTGCGCCGCTACCGCAGCGGCGACCCGCTGCACCGCATCGCCTGGAAGCACAGCGCGCGCACCGGCCGCTGGCTCAGCCGCGCCGGCGATCCGCCGCGGCAGCCGGCGCGCTGGCTGGACTGGCACGCGCTGCCCGCCGGCATGGAGGCCGAGGCCCGGCTGTCGCGCCTGTGCGCGTGGCTGCTCGCCGCCGGCGACGAAGTCGAGATTGGCCTGCGGCTGCCCGGCATCGAACTGCAGCCGGCGCGCGGCGCCAGCCACCGGCGCGCCTGCCTCGAGGCGCTGGCCTTGTGGCCGCAGCGTCCTGGCACGGTCCGCGCCGCGGAACCCGCATGAAACCCGCGCCCCGGCCGCTGCGGCATGAAGACCACGGCCTGCTGCTCGGCCAGCTGGCGCTGGTGCTGGCGCCGCAGGCACGTACGCTGCCGGTGGCGGTCAGCCTGCTGCTGGTGCTGTTGCTGGCGTGGCGCTGGCTGCTGTGGCGGCGGCGGGCGCCGCTGCCGTCGCGCTGGATGCTCGGCACCACCGCGATGCTGGTGCTGCTGGTCGCTTGTGCGCTGGTGTGGCAGGATGGCGGCGGCATCGGGCGCGAGCTGGCGGTGGCGTTGCTGGGCGCCTTCGTGATCCTCAAGCTGCTGGAATGCCGTGCGCTTTCGGACGCAACGCTGGTCACGCAGTTGTCGTTCTACCTGCTGCTGACGCTGTACCTGTCCGACCAGCCGTTCTGGCTGGCGCTGTACAGCCTGGCGATCGGCGCCTGGGTGCTGCGCAACTGGCTGTTGCTGCATCACCCCGAGGCGCGCAGCCGGCTGGCGATCTGGCCGCTGCTGGGCCGCATGGCGCTGCTGGGCCTGCCGTGGGCGCTGGCGCTGTTCGTGCTGTTCCCGCGCCTGGAGCACCCGCTGTGGCAGTTGCCCCAGTCCGCGCAGAGCGGCACCACCGGCATCAGCGACACCATGCGCCCGGGCAGCGTGGGGCAACTGATCCGTTCGCCCGAGATCGCCCTGCGTGCCGAAATCGCCGGCCCGCCGTTGCCCGCGGCCGCGCTCTACTGGCGCGCGCTGGTACTGTGGGAATACGACGGCACCATCTGGCACCCGTCGCGCCTGCGGCGGCAGCAACTAGCCCCAGCGCCCGGCGCCGGCGGCACGGCCGGTATCGACATCAGCATCACGCTGGAGCCCAGCCGGCAACGCTGGCTGTTCGTGCTCGACCGCGGCCAGGCGCTGTCCGCCGGCGCGGATGCCGCCATCACGGCCGACGGCGAGTTCATGGCGCGCCGGGCGGTGGACCAGCGCATCCGCTATCGCACGCATTCCACGCTGGCGCCGCCGGCCGAATTGTTGCCGCCGGCCACGCTGCGGCTGGCGCTGAGCCTGCCGCCGGGTAACCCGCGCGCCCGCGCACTGGCCGCGCAATGGGCACAACGCCATGCCGATCCCGCGGCGCGCGTGCAGGCCGCTCTGCGGCTGTTCGCGGCGGCGCCTTTCGCCTATACGCTCGTCCCGCCGCCGCTGGGCGCCGAACAGATCGACAGCTTTGTGTTCGACACCCGGCGTGGCTTCTGCGAGCACTACGCCAGCAGCTTCGTGTTCCTGATGCGCGCCGCCGGCGTGCCGGCGCGCGTGGTCACCGGCTATCAGGGCGGCGAGTACAACCCCATGGCCAATCACTACGTGGTGCGCCAGTCCGATGCGCATGCCTGGGCCGAAGTCTGGCTCGACGGCCGAGGCTGGGTACGCGTTGACCCGACCAGCGCGGTCGCGCCCAGCCGCATCGAGCAGGGGCTGGATGCGGTGGTCGGCAACGAAGCCGCTGACTGGCGCCCGTCGCGCCAGCCGGCATGGCTCAAGGATTTGCGCTGGGCCTATGAGGGCATGGTCTACACCTGGCAGCGCTGGGTGCTGCAGTACGACCATGCGCGGCAGCAGCGGCTGCTGCAGGCGCTCGGCACCAGCGCCGGTGCCGGACCATTGCTGGCGGCCGTGCTCGGCATGCTGTGCCTGCTGGCGCTGGTGCCGCTGTGGCGGCGGCGCGCGCCCGCGGATCCGGTCGGCGCGGCCTATGCGCGCTTCTGCGCCGTGCTTGCCCGCCACGGCTGCACGCGCGCGCCGGCCGAAGGCCCGCAGGATTTTGCGGCGCGGGCCAGCACGCACTTGCCACGCGCCGGCGACGCGATCGCCGCCGTCAGCGCCGCCTATGTCAGCCTGCGCTACGGCAACCTGCCGGCCGAAATGCAGGCGCAGGCCTTGGCGTCGATGCGGGCGGGCATCCGCGGAATCTCGGCGGCATTGCGTCGATAACGGGCAGGCGGACCCAAGGCGCGGCGGTCACGCTGCAGGCCACACTGATTGCTTGCGAGGAAATCTATCGGCTGATTGCCGGACTGGCCAGAACTGTGCCGGCTGTAGGCTACGCTCGGGGACTGCAGAAACAACGGGGAAGATCAGGGAGAAGCGAAGGCACCGCGCGCGAAGGGTGGGCGCGGACGGGTCGCAGTGCCGGCGAACGCGGCACCGGCGAAGATCCTGCTCAGAACAGCGACAGCTGGCGCATGCCGAAACCGATGGTCTCTTCCACGCGCGCACGGGCGTGGGCCAGCGAGCCTTCCGCGCCGGAGTAATTGCCGGCGGCCCAGTGGTAGACCACCGGAAGCTCGCCGCGTTCGGACAGGCGCACTTCGCCAAGCTTGTCGCCGCGCTCGTTGCGGTAGAAGTGCGAACGGTAGCCGCGCTCCCAGTGCGGGGCAACCTCTTTCTTGCGCCGCCGGGGCTTCGGCGCGGAGCCGGTGGCTGACGTCGTGGACGTCAGTCGCCGCGCTCTATCGGTACCCGGCATCGGGGCACGGGTGAAATCCAACTGCATAGACTTCCTCTTTGTCGATTCAGCAGAACCAGGGCCGGCGGGGGCTGCCGCCGCATGCTTCGTGCATCGCAGTCGAGATGATACCTGCTGGCGCGCTTTCTGTAAGTAGTTCGTTGCGCTGAATCCCGCCTCCGGTAAGGCTTAGCGGGCCGTATACCTGCACGTATACCCACTCGTAAACGTGGTGGTATACGTGCAGGTATACGGCCCGCGAGGACGTCAAAGCCTTGCTGGTTAACGACTTGCGGGCACGCAGTGGTGCCCGCGAGGATCAGCCCAGATCGAGCGGAATGAAGATGCGCGCATCGTCGCGCTGCACCAGCAGCGCCACCTGCTTGCCCGACTTGCCCACCAGCGTCCGCAGCTGATCGACGGATGCGATCGGCGTACCGTTGAGCGACAGGATCACGTCGCCGGGCTGGATGCCCACGCGCGCGGCGGGACCGGTCACGTCCTCGACCACCAGGCCGCCTTCGATACCGCTTTCGCGCTTTTCCGCCGGCGACAGCGGCCGCACTGCCAGCCCCAGCCGGCCGTTGGCCTCCTTGCCGCCCGCTTTCTGCGCCACCGCCTGGTCCCGCGCGGTGCCGACCGTCACCGACAACGTCATCGGCTGGCCCTTGCGGATGATCTTCAGTGAGCTCTGCGTGCCCGGCTTGATATCGGCCACGTGCTCCGGCAGGTCGCCCGAATGATCGATCACGTCGTTGTCCAGCTGCACGATGACGTCGCCCGGCTTCAGGCCCGCGCGCGCGGCGGGGCTGTCAGGCTCGACCGAGTTGACCAGCGCCCCGGTCGGCTTGGGCAGGCCGAACGACTGCGCCAGCGCCTGGTTGACCTCCTGCACGCTGATGCCGAGGCGCCCGCGCGTGACCTTGCCATGCGCCACCAGTTGCTGCTGCACCTTGGTCGCCACGTCGATCGGGATCGCGAACGACAGGCCCTGGTAGCCGCCGGTCTGGCTGTAGATCTGCGAGTTGATGCCGACCACCTCGCCGCGCTGGTTGAACAGCGGACCGCCCGAGTTGCCGGGATTGACCGCCACGTCGGTCTGGATGAACGGCACATAGGTGTCGTCGGGTAGCGAGCGCGATTTCGCGCTGACGATGCCCGCGGTCACGGTGTTCTCGAAGCCGTAAGGCGAGCCGATCGCCAGCACCGGCTCGCCCACGCGCACCTGCGACGGATTGCCGAGGCGCACGGTTGGCAGATCCCTGGCATCGATGCGGATCACTGCCACGTCGGTCTGCGGATCGGTCCCAAGCACCTTCGCCTTGAACTCGCGGCGGTCGGTCAGCTTGACGGTCACTTCCTGCGCGCCGTCGACGACGTGCGCATTGGTCAGGATCAGGCCGTCGGGGCTGACGATAAAGCCGGAACCCTGCCCGCGCACCAGTTGCTGCGGGCCACCTTGCGGCCCTTGGAACTGCGGGCCGAAGCGCTTGAAGAACTGGAACAGCGGATCGTCCGGATCGATGCCGGGCGGCATCTGCACCGCGGTGCGCTGGGCGCGCGCGGTGACGCTGATATTGACCACCGCGGGTCCGTACTGCGCGACGATGCCGGAGAAGTCCATCGGCCTGGCGACGGCAGCCGCCGGCTGGTCGGCGGTCACCACGGCAGCGGGAGCCGCGTAACCCGGGGTGATCACTTCTCGCTGCAGATAGGCATAGCCGCCGCCGAGCGCGGCCAGGGCCGCGATACCAACGGCGGTGCGAGCAATGGTCTGGCGCATCATAGGTGTTCCTTTCCTTTTAGCATCTTGCGTCGGCACGATGCGACGCAACACCGTAATGCTAGCGACCAAGACTTAAAACAGACTTAAGGATCGGGAGCCCCGACGTCCCCCACGCCCCGTCGGATCGCTCAGTCGAAGATTTATCTTGCGTACAATATAATTGCGTCTAATATATCGACATGGAACGCGACAACGAACCCGCCACCGACTGGCTTTTGCTGGACCACCAACTATGCTTTGCGCTGTATTCGAGCTCGTTGGCGATGACCAAGCTGTACAAGCCGCTGCTAAGTGAGCTTGGGCTTACTTATCCGCAGTATCTCGTCATGCTGGTCTTGTGGGAAACGGAAACGCTGTCGGTCTCGGAACTCGGCAATCGCCTGGCGCTGGACTCGGGCACGCTGACGCCTCTGCTGAAGCGGCTCGCCACGACGGGTCTGGTCACTCGCACGCGGGACGCGGCTGACGAACGCAGGGTCCTGGTCAGCCTGACTGACGCCGGCCGCGCATTGCGTCAGCGCGCGACGGGAATTCCCGAACAGATGTTATGTGCCACGCAATGCCCGGTCGAAGAGATCCAGGCACTGACGCGACGCTTGCATGCACTGCGGTCGACGCTCGAACAAGCGCGGACCGATTCCAGCTTGCCGGACTGACGGCAGGCATTAATGATGGCGCCCATGCGGGCAACCAAACCGGAGCCTTAGATGAAACTCGAGAAAGTCGTATATACCGCTCATGCCACCGCCACCGGCGGCCGCGATGGCCGTGCCACCACGTCCGACGGCCAGCTCGACGCCAAGCTGGCGGTACCCAAGGAAATGGGCGGTGCCGGCAACGGTCTGAATCCGGAGCAGCTGTTTGCCGCCGGCTATTCGGCCTGCTTCCTGGGTGCGATGCGCTATGTCGCCAGCCAGCAGAAGATCAACGTGCCCGCCGATGCCTCGATCCAGGGCGCGGTCGGCATCGGCCCGATCCCGCAGGGCTTCGGCATCCAGGTCGAACTGAAGATCTCCTTGCCGGGCTTCGAGCGCGAAGCCGCCGAGAAGCTGATCGAGCAGGCGCATCAGGTGTGCCCGTACTCGAACGCGACCCGCGGCAATATCGACGTTACGCTGACCCTGGTCTGAAGCGGCAAGCCCAAAAGAAACGGCCCGCATCGCAAGCGCGATGCGGGCCGTTTTTTCTTGATATCACGCCGTCTGCTGCTCCGCGTCGAGGGGCGGCAGCTGGGCACAAAATGATCGCTTCTGCGCCGAACTCATGCGTTTGATTTCGATTTCCGCCTTCAACGCTTCCGACTTGGTGGCGAAGCGCAACTGGCCGAGCACGCGAATCGGCTTGCGTGAGCGCGTATATTTCGCGCCTTTGCCGGACTGGTGTTCGGCAAAACGGCGCGCCACGTCCGTGGTGATTCCGGTGTAAATGGAATTGCCGGTGCATTCGAGCAGGTAGAGATACCAGGCGCAATCAGCGGACATGGGCGGGAATGGTGAGCTGCGGGAATGGTATTACGGCGTTGCGGCAATAGCGAGCGCGGCCTAAT
>NZ_JALHRX010000109.1 GCF_023952475.1 Cupriavidus sp. WGlv3 | reverse complement strand
GGGCGTATGCAGGGCCGGCGTGACCGTCCAGACCACGTGGTAACCCACGTAGATCGCCAGCACGAAGATGATCAGGTTGATCACCGTGTGGTTCACCATCTCCATCGACTTCTCCTCCGTTGCTTTGAAACCGGGATGCTGCGTGTTGCTGTGATTGTTCTTTGCAGTATTACGGTGGGGCACGCCAACGGCCATTGGCTCAATACGGCCTATCGCGTGCTCCCTCTCCCGCTTGCGGGAGAGGGGCGCAAGGCGTCAGACCTTCTTGATTTCCTTGATGCCGTTCTTCTCGTTGACCAGGATGACCTTGGGCTTGTACGTGGCGATTTCTTCGTCCGTCATCGGCGCATAGGTGCAGATGATCAGCTGGTCGCCCAGGTGCGCGCGGCGCGCGGCGGCGCCGTTCAGCGAGATCTCGCCGCTGCCGCGCTCGCCCTTGATGATGTAGGTGGAGAAGCGCTCGCCGTTGTTGACGTTGTACAGCTCGATCTTCTCGAACTCCTTCATGTCGGCAGCGTCCAGCAGGTCCTGGTCGATGCCGCACGAACCCTCGTAGTTGAGGTCCGCCTGCGTCACGGTGACGCGGTGGAGCTTGGCGCGGAGCATGATGCGTTGCATGGGTGATACGTCCTTATATCTGAAGCGAAGGCAGTGGGCGCGCTGCGCCCGTTGGAATTACGCCGCCTCGCGCACGACCTGGCCGTCCCGGCACATCAGGCAGGCGGCGACGATGTCGTCTTCGAGGTTGAGCGTGAACTGGCCGTCCTTGTCGACGACCAGCTTGAGGAAGTCCAGCACGTTGCGGGCATAGAGCGCCGAGGCGTCGGCCGCGACCATGCTGGCCAGGTTGGTATGTCCGATCAGGATCACGCCGTTGTGGTTGACCACTTCGTCGGCCACCGTCAGCGGACAGTTGCCGCCCTGCGCTGCGGCCAGGTCGACCACCACCGAGCCCGGCTTCATCTGCTGCACGGTCGCTTCCTGCAGCAGCACCGGCGCCTTGCGGCCGGGGATCAGCGCGGTGGTGATG
>NZ_JALHRX010000108.1 GCF_023952475.1 Cupriavidus sp. WGlv3 | reverse complement strand
ACGAGTTGGGCAGCGGCGGAATTCAAGGACATTGACTTGGGCGACCAGCGCCTGAACAAGCGGGCGGTGCTGCTAGCGGAGCGGCTCGCAGAGAAGCCGACGGCAAGCATACCCAGCGCATGCGGCGGCTGGGAGGAAACGGCTGCGGCGTACCGCTTCCTGGCTCAGGATGAACTGGACTGGCGCGATATTCTGGCGCCCCACTGGCAGAGTTCAGCCGAGCGGATGCGAGCTTGCGAAGTGGTGCTATGCATCCAAGACACGACGGAGCTGGACTTTAACGGCCAGGCCATCGCAGGCCTGGGACCGCTGTCGTATGAGGCGCAACGTGGGCTATATCTGCACCCGACTTACGCGGTAACGCCAGCGCGCGAACCGCTGGGCGTGCTTGACGCCTACATGTGGGCGCGCGAGCCCAAGGGTGCGGATGGCGTTCGCCCCGGCATCAAGGAAAGTACCATTGGACCGAAGGATATGAGCGGGTTGCCGAACAGGCGACCGCACTGCCTGCCACGCGACTCGTCTATGTGACTGACAGAGAGTCGGACATCATGGCGTTGATGATCAAGGCAAAGGAGTTGGGCCACCCGGCGGATTGGCTACTGCGCTCGCAGCACAATCGCACCTTGCCTGGCGGCGGCAAGCTGTGGGAGCAAGTAACTGCGGGTGAGCCAGTGGGCAGGATTCACTTCACGCTGGCAGCCCGTCAGGCTCAGCCGGCGCGCGCGGTACGGCAGCAGGTGTGGGCGCAACGTGTTGCGTTGCCTGACGCTGCAGGCGGCGTGGTGAGTGCCACTTGTATTGTCGCCCGGGAGGTCGACCCGCCGGCAGGCGTCAAGCCGATTGAATGGCGACTGCTGAGTAATCGCGAGGTGAACGACCTTGACGCGGCCGCGCAGCTTATTGACTGGTACCGCGCGCGTTGGGAGGTGGAATTGTTCTTTCATGTGCTCAAGAACGGCTGTCGAGTCGAGGCGTTGCAACTTGCATCGATGGCACGGCTTGAGCGTGCCTTGGCGCTGTTCATGGTGGTGGCA
>NZ_JALHRX010000107.1 GCF_023952475.1 Cupriavidus sp. WGlv3 | reverse complement strand
GCGCGCGGCAGCTCGGGCCGGGTCTTGCGCAGCACCAGCACCGCGACCGAGATCAGCGTAAAGGCGGCCAGCGTGCCGATATTGATCAGCTCGGCCAGCACGTTCAGCGGCACGAAGGCGGCAATCGCGGCAAACACGACGCCGACGGTCCAGGTGGCGAAATACGGCGTGGCATGCACCGGATGCACCGACGACAGCCGCTCGGGCAGCAGCCCGTCGCGCGACATGGCGAAGATCACGCGGGTCTGGCCGTAGGTCATCACCAGGATCACCGTGGTCATGCCCAGGATCGCGCCCAGGTCGACAAAGCCCGCGACCCAGTTCTGCCCGGCAAACTGCAGCGCCAGCGAGACCGGGTGGTCCACGCCGGCAAACTTCGCGAACGGCACGATGCCGGTCATGATCGCCGCCACCACCACGTACAGCACGGTGCAGACCGCCAGCGAGCCGATGATGCCGATCGGCAGGTCGCGGCGCGGGTTGCGCACTTCTTCCGCGGCCGAGGTCACGGCATCGAAGCCGATAAAGGCGAAGAACACCAGCGCCGCCGCATTGAAGATGCCGGTGAAGCCGAACGGTGCGAACGGCTGCCAGTTGGCCGGCTGCACGTGCCACACGCCCACCGCGATAAACAGCAGCACCACGCCGATCTTGATCGCCACCATCAGGTTGTTGACGCGCGCGGACTCGCGCACGCCGTACGACACTACCCAGGTGATGGCCAGCATGATCAGGCACGCCGGCAGGTTCAGCACCGTCTGCACGCCCGGCACCGAGCCGGGTGCGGCGCTCAGCGCCGCCGGCAGCTTCATGCCGAAGCCCGCCATCAGCGACTGGAAATAGCCCGACCAGCCCACCGACACCGCCGACGTCGCCAGCCCGTATTCCAGCAGCAGGTCCCAGCCGATCATCCACGCGACGATCTCGCCCAGCGTGGCGTAGCTGTAGGTATAGATCGAGCCCGACACCGGGATCGCCGAGGCGAATTCCGCGTAGCACAGCGCGGCAAAGCCGCACGCCAGCGCCGCGATCACGAACGAGACCGTCAGCGCCGGCCCCGCGGTCAGCGCGCCGGTGCCGGTCAGCAC
>NZ_JALHRX010000106.1 GCF_023952475.1 Cupriavidus sp. WGlv3 | reverse complement strand
ACGTTTCCGACTGCGTCGAGAGCGTCAATAGCCGCTCTCGCAACCACACTTCGAAGCTGTCCAGTAGGGGCCGGGACCTCCTTTGCTGCCGCACCTGTTGAAGTTCGAGCCCGAGCCAGGCAGTGGCTCCAGATTCGCCGGCGCCATTACGCCGGTGATTCCCTGGCGCCATTACGCCGAAGATCTGGTGGCGCCAATACGCCGGCGACGGATTGGCTCCATCATGCCGGCGATTCACATTCAGCATGTAGTTGATGGCTTTGGTCGTCCATTACGGCGGCGATCTCCTTTCATTGACCGCTACGCTTCCGGCTTTTGGCCGGAAGGGAGCATGAACAGAAGGTTCGAGATGTTTCATTACCGACAGGTCCTGGTGCGGATGCGCCAGGGCGATTCTGACCGGGACATCGCCCGATCCAAGACGATGGGGCGGCGCAAGCTGTCCCAGGTCCGAGAGACCGCGAGCAACCGGGGCTGGCTAGGTCCCGACACCCCGTTGCCCACCGACGCGGAGCTGGCCGAGGTCTTCGGCCGCGACAGCATGGCAGCACCGTTGCCCCCCAGTTGCGTGTCGCCGCTGGAAGCCTGGCGCGAACAGATTGTGCAGTGGCACGCGGCCGGCATTCAGGGCACGACGATCCTCAGCGCCCTCGAGCGCAACCATGGTTACTGCGGTAGCACGTCGTCCATTTACCGGTTCCTCAAGCAAATCAAGGAATCTGAGGTACCGGAAGTCCCCATGCGGCTAGAGTTCAAGCCGGCTGAGGCCGCGCAGATTGACTTTGGCGCCGGCCCGACGCTCACCGATGTGTATACCGGCGAGATCCACAAGACCTGGTACTTTGTCATGACGCTTTGCTGGTCCCGGCACCAGTACGTCGAGATCGTGCGCGACCAGACCATTGCCACCTGGCTGCAGTGTCACCGACATGCCTTCGAATGGTTTCATGGGGTGCCGGTGCGGCTCATCATCGATAACCCCAAGTGCGCCATCACCAGGGCCTGCATCTACGAACCGGAAGTTCAGCGGGCCTACGCGCAATGTGCCGAGGGCTATGGCTTCCGCATTGACCCCTGTCCGCCACGGGACCCACAGAAAAAG
>NZ_JALHRX010000105.1 GCF_023952475.1 Cupriavidus sp. WGlv3 | reverse complement strand
TCCACCCCGGCCAGCTCGCCTACGTGATCTACACCTCGGGCTCGACCGGCCGGCCCAAGGGTGTCTGCGTCGCGCACGGCCCGCTCGCCATGCACGTGGCCGCGACCATCGACGCCTACGAGATGGGCCCCCATTCGCGCGAACTGCATTTCCTCTCGTTCGCCTTCGACGGCGCCCACGAGCGCTGGCTGTGCGCGTTGGCCTGCGGCGGCTCGCTGCTGCTGCGCGACGATGCGTTGTGGACACCGGAGCAGACCGCCGCGGCCATGACCCGCCACGGCGTCACCAACGCCGGCTTCCCGCCGGCCTACCTGCGCCAGCTGGCCGAGCATTGCGAACAGAGCGGCCAGCGTCCGCCGGTGGCGCTTTACTCGTTCGGCGGCGAGGCCATGCCGCGCGCCGCGTTTGCCCAGGCACGCCGCGCGCTGGCACCACAGACCTTTATCAACGGCTATGGCCCAACCGAGACCGTGGTCACGCCAATGGTGTGGAAGGTGCGTGCCGACGCGCCTGAAGCCGAGTTTGCCGGCACCTATGCGCCGATCGGGCGCCCAGTCGGCGCGCGCCGCTGCTACCTGCTCGATGCCGAACTGAACCTGGTGCCGCCGGGCGTGGCCGGCGAGCTTTACATCGGTGGCGAGGGCCTGGCGCGGGGCTACCTGAACAAGGGCGGCATGACCGCCGAGCGTTTCGTTCCGGATCCGTTTGCCGGTGATGGCGCGCGGCTTTACCGGACCGGCGACCTGGCGCGCTGGCTGCCCGACGGTGAGTTGGAATACCTGGGCCGCATCGACCAGCAACTGAAGATCCGTGGCTTCCGCATCGAGCCGGGCGAGATCGAGGCGCGCATCCTGGCGCAGCCCGGTGTCGGCAACGCGGCGGTGATCGCCGCCGAGGGACCGTCCGGTGCTCGCCTGGTCGCGTATGTGGTGCCCGCTGCAGGGGCGACGACCGATGGCGCCACGTTGCGCACCGCGCTGGCCGCGGAACTGCCCGACTACATGGTGCCGGCGGCCTTCGTCGTGCTCGACACGCTGCCGCTGACGCCCAACGGCAAGCTCGACCGCCGTGCCCTGCCCGCGCCGGCCTTCGACAGTGCCCAGGACTTCGTCGCGCCCGAAGGT
>NZ_JALHRX010000104.1 GCF_023952475.1 Cupriavidus sp. WGlv3 | reverse complement strand
GTGGAGTTCGCCTGCGGCATCCCCAACCTGCTCAAGACCGATTTCACCGACAACATCGGCGGCGGCATCGACAACTGGAACCTGCGCCAGCCGCTGGGCGTGGTGGCCGGCATCACGCCGTTCAACTTCCCGGTGATGGTGCCGATGTGGATGTTCCCGGTGGCGCTGGCGTGCGGCAATACCTTCGTGCTCAAGCCGTCCGAGCGCGATCCGTCGCCGAGCCTGCTGATTGCCGATCTGCTGCGCCAGGCCGGCCTGCCCGACGGTGTGTTCAACGTGGTGCAGGGCGACAAGGAAGCGGTCGACGCGTTGCTGGCGCACCCCGACGTGCAGGCGCTGTCGTTCGTCGGCTCGACCCCGATCGCCGAATACATCTATACCGAAGGCACCAGGCACGGCAAGCGCGTGCAGGCGCTGGGCGGCGCCAAGAACCACCTGGTGGTGATGCCCGATGCGGACCTGGACCAGGCCGTCGACGCGCTGATCGGGGCGGCCTATGGCTCGGCCGGCGAGCGCTGCATGGCGATCTCGGTGGCGGTCGCGGTCGGCGACGTCGCTGACCGGCTGGTGCCGCGCCTCGCAGAACGCGCGCGCGCGCTGAAGATCCGCAACGGCATGGAGGCCGATGCCGAGATGGGCCCGCTGGTGACCGGCGCGCACAAGGCCAAGGTCGAGGGCTATATCGCCCAGGGCGTGGCCGAAGGCGCGACGCTGGTGACCGATGGCCGCGGCCACCAGGTCGACGGCCACGAGAACGGCTTCTACGTCGGCGGCACGCTGTTCGACCATGTCACGCCGGAGATGACGATCTATAAGGAAGAGATCTTCGGGCCGGTGCTGTCGGTGGTGCGCGTGCATGACTTTGCCGAGGCGGTGGCGCTGATCAACGCGCACGAGTACGGCAACGGCGTATCTTGCTACACCAGCGACGGCGGCATCGCGCGCGCGTTCGCGCGGCAGATCCAGGTGGGCATGGTCGGCATCAACGTGCCGATCCCGGTGCCGATGGCGTGGCATTCGTTCGGCGGCTGGAAGCGCTCGCTGTTCGGCGACCACCATGCCTATGGCGAAGAGGGCGTGCGCTTCTACACGCGCTACAAGAGCGTGATGCAGCGCTGGCCCGACTCGATCGCCAAGGGCGCCGAGTTCACCATGCC
>NZ_JALHRX010000103.1 GCF_023952475.1 Cupriavidus sp. WGlv3 | reverse complement strand
CCGCCAAGGCTTGTCGCACCGGGAAGTGGCGGCGCTGTTCGACATTCGCAATATCGGCGCCATTGGCGTGTGGGAACGCCAGTATGATGCTGGGGGTTTAGAAGCTCTGACGCCTCGGCCTAAGGGACGGCGGCCCAGCAAGATGCCACAACGGACTCCCAAGACAAAGCCATCGCGGTCTTCAGACGACCGCACGCGCACACGCGAGGAACTCCTTGAAGAGTTGAACTACCTGCGCATGGAGAACGCGTACCTAAAAAAGCTCGACGCCTTGGTTCAAGCGAGCAAGACATCTGCGCAACCCAAAAGGCGCAAATAGTGCTTGAGCTGAGGCAGCAGTATCCATTGGCCGGTTTGCTGAGGGTGGCGGGGCTGGCGCGCAGCACCTTCTACTACCAGCAGGCAGTGCTCCAGGCCGAGGACAAGTATGCGGAGCTGAAAACGCGCATTCGCGAACTGTTCGCCCGACACATGGGCCGTTATGGCTACCGCCGCATCACGGCGGCGATCCGGCAAACCGGCACGATCGTCAACCACAAGACGGTTCAGCGGCTCATGCGCGAGATGGGATTGAAGTCGTTGGTCCGGCCAAAGAAATACCGATCCTACAAGGGCACGGTAGGCCGTGTCGCGCCCAACGTTCTGCAACGGCGATTCCACGCCAAACGCGCGAATCGGAAGTGGGTAACAGACGTGACCGAATTCAACGTGGCCGGCGAGAAGCTCTACCTTTCTCCGGTGCTGGACCTGTACAACGGCGAGATCATCGCCTACGAGACTGCCCGCAGACCCGCCTTCGAGATGGTGAGGAATATGCTGAAGAAGGCGTTCCGCCGCCTCAGCCCGAAGGATCGACCCGTACTGCATTCCGATCAGGGCTGGCAGTACCAGATGCCGGCCTATCAGCGAATGCTCAAAAAGCGACGCGTCCGTCTCAGCATGTCGCGCAAGGGCAATTGCCTGGACAACGCCGCCATGGAAAGCTTCTTCGGCACCCTGAAGTCCGAATTCTTCTACCTGAATAAATTCGCCAGCGTCGAGGAACTACAGCAAGGCCTGGCCCAATACATTCACTACTACAATCACGACCGCATCAAACTCAAACTAAAAGGGCTGAGTCCCGTGAAGTACAGGACTCAGCCCTCTCAAGCCTAGCCAATCACTGTCCAACTTT
>NZ_JALHRX010000102.1 GCF_023952475.1 Cupriavidus sp. WGlv3 | reverse complement strand
ATACTCTGCACAAACGCGAATCGAGTGTGCTTGGCCGTTTAACAGGAAGCTGAATGCGCCACGACGCCAACCTATCAGCTCGGAGCGAAGCTATCTCGCACGCGCGAAGCAGCATTCGCGGGCTGCGCGCGAGGCATCGGCGTGAGCCAGAAACGCGCTCATGCCCCGGCAGCCAGCAGTTTGCCGCGCGCCATCCACAAGTTGGACAGTGCGAACAAGGTCATGAGTTGCGCGGTGTTCTTCCTCAGCCCTCGATAGCGGACCTTGGTGTAGCCGAACTGCCGCTTGATGACCCGGAACGGATGCTCGACCTTGGCCCGGATGCCCGCCTTGATTCGCTCGACCTGATCGACGAGCGCGCCAAGTGGTTTGCTTTGGTCCAGGACGCGACGTTTGCCTGGCTTCATCGCTACGTGCCAGTTCACGCCCGCCCGCGCGTCCGGACGCTTCTCCACGCCCTGATAGCCCGCATCGCCGAACGCGTCGGTTTCCTCTCCATGCAGCAGGCTGTTGCCCTCAACCACGTCGTTGACCTTGCCCGCCGTGCCCCGCACCGTGTGCACCAGCCCGCTTTCGGCGTCCACGCCAATGTGCGCTTTCATGCCGAAATACCACTGGTTTCCTTTCTTGCTCTGGTGCATCTCTGGGTCGCGTTCGCCCGACCCATTCTTGGTCGAACTCGGTGCGCTGATCAGTGTCGCGTCCACCACCGTGCCCGCGCGCAGCATCAATCCCTTGTCGCGAAGGATGTCGTTGACCAGCGCGAGGATCTGAGCGGCCAGCTTGTGCTTCTCCAGCAGGTGACGGAACCGCAGGATGGTGCTCTCGTCGGGCAGCCTCACCGTCCAGTTGTCCAGCCCGGCGAACTCCCGATACAGCGGCACGTCGTGCAGCGCTTCTTCCATCGCCGGGTCCGACAGGCCGAACCATTGCTGAAGGAAGTGGATGCGCAGCATTGCCTCGACCGCGAACGGGGGACGGCCGCGCTTGCCTTCCGGGGCGTACGGAGCGATCAGCATCACCAGATCGGCCCATGGCACCACACGGTTCATCTCGTCCAGGAATTCGCGCTTGCGGGTGCGCTTGGTCGACAAGTTCAGTCCAAGGTCAGTTTGTTTCATGCGCCACATGCTCGCTGGCTCGACGATTCATTGCAAGCACATCCGCCGGCTAATTGTGCAGAGCATCC
>NZ_JALHRX010000101.1 GCF_023952475.1 Cupriavidus sp. WGlv3 | reverse complement strand
CCCGCTCTGACTCCGGCAGTTCGTGGCGCATTGGCACGCGGGGAAGCGCCGGGTCCAACGGCTTGCGGCCGCGCTTCTTGCGCTTGTGACCGGCCACCTCAATCTCTGGCGTACCTTCTTCTTCCTGTGCCGGAAGTGTCGCCGCCGTTGGCGCCAGCGTCTCGGCTTCATTGAGGAACAGGTCCTTCTGCTGCGATCCCCGAACCTCGCTCGTGGCGCCGAACAGCTTGCGCTGGAAGGCCTTGAGCCTCTCGAGCAGCAGGTCACGCTCGACCGTCACCACGCGCAGTTTGCCTTTGAGCGCATCGCGCTCCTTGGCGGCATTGCGCAAGAGCTGGAGTTCCGCGGCGGTAATCGTGACAGGCGTTGACGACATGGCGGATTTGACCGTCGATGTCATGCAGCGTTCACACGGCCCGTTGGTAATGTCGCGGCGGGTGCCGCTGGACGGCACTGATGTCGATGCCGTCCAGCAGCCAGTGAAGTTGCTCGACCGAGAGCGTCGCCACTGCCGCCCCACGCGGCCAAGCAAAACGGTCTGCCTCAAGTCGTTTCAAAAAGAGCCAATATCCGTTCCGGTCCCAGCCAAGCAGCTTGATCCTATCGGCTCGTCGATTGCGAAACACGTAGACCGCTTGTGCGAACGGATCGAGCCCCAGCGACTGCTCGACCAGCGCCGACAGACCATTGATACTCTTGCGGAAATCCACAGCTTCCCGGTGCAGGTAGACCTTCAGCCCTTCGTCGAAGCGGAACATCAGCTCGCCCCCAACGCTTCGATCATCGCCTTTACGAGTTCACCGTCACGCTCACCGCATGCGAGCTCAATCGCTACGCCGTTTGGCAACTTCGCACTCAGCAGCGCGACTGATCGCGACGGCTGAGGTTGCGGTTCAACTGCCACGGCCGTCGTGCGACGCGGCGCAGTGACCACAGCTTCGACTTCAGGGGATCGGATTCCCTGAACAACCGGCACGAACGCCGCCAGCGAACCGTGTTCCACTGCCCTCGATTCCCGATGCAGCCGAATCCATTTGCGCAGTTGATTGGCATTGACTTGAGCCTTGAGCGCCATGCCTGCCACCGATGCGCCAGGCCGAAGACACAGCTCAATCAAACGCCGCTTGGCCACCGGCTCGTAATCGCGTTTCCCATTGCGCCGGACACGCACTACTCGCAGTGGAAAGCAGTCAAC
>NZ_JALHRX010000100.1 GCF_023952475.1 Cupriavidus sp. WGlv3 | reverse complement strand
GTTGAGATTGGCGTGGAGATCAGCGAGCAACTCGACATCATCCCCCAGCAGGTCCGAGTGATCCAGCACCAGCGTGTCAAGTACGCGTGCCCGTGCTGCGACGGCAGTATCAAGGTGACGCCCGCCCCCGCACGCATCATCCCCAAGGGCTTGCTGACTGAATCCGCGCTAGCCTGGTGCATCACCTCCAAGTACCAAGACGCGCTGCCACTGTACCGCCAGGCCGCCTTGCTGCACCGCTTCGGCGGCGACCTCTCGCGCAGTACATTGGCCGCCAGCGTAGTACGTGTCGGCGAGGCCGTGCAGCCCATCATCAACCTGATGCGCGACCATCTGCTGGACGATGACCTTGTGCACGGCGACGAAACTACCGTCCAGGTGCTCAAGAAGCCCGGCAAGCTTGCCCAGACCAAAAGTTACCTCTGGGCGCAGATGAATGGATCAGGCCCGCCGGTACGGCTGTTTGCTTACAGCCCAACGCGGTCAACGAAACATGCTGCGGAGCTCTATGCCGGCATCAAGCCAGGAACGGTGTTGATGACCGACGGGTACGACTCATACGACAAGGTCGCGCACGCGAATCGACGGATCCATCTTGGATGCTGGGCTCATGCCCGTCGTTACATGATTGAGGCCGAGGAGGCTCTGCCCAAGGAGCAGCGCGGTGGCGAACATCCAATCACGCAGTTCATCGCGCTCATCGCCAAGCTCTTTGCTGTCGAGGCTCGGACTCGCGAGATGAAACCAGAGCAGCGCCAGCAGATCCGTGCCGAGCAGAGTCGGCCTGTGCTAGACGAAATCGAAGCCATGCTGTTGCAGCACCTGCACACCGTGTTGCCGCGAAGCAAGTTCGGCGAGGCACTACACTACTTCCATAACCAGTGGCCCAAGCTCGTCCGTTACGTCGAGAACGGCGCCTGGCCGATATCGAACAATGTGATTGAGAATTCGATCAGGCCGTTCACCGTAGGGCGCCGGAACTGGCTCTTCTGTGACACCGTGGCTGGCGCGAACGCAAGCGCGAATCTGTACTCGATCATTGAGACCTGCAAGGCCAATGGCGTCGATACGTACCGCTATCTCGTCGCCTTGTTCAAGGCGCTGCCGCTCGCGAAGACCGCTGACGACTACGAGGCCTTGCTGCCTTGGAATCTCAAGACATCCGCTGTTTAGCCGACCTCGTATCCGGCCGCAAGAGGCGTTGTTAGTCGACCGCTTACG
>NZ_JALHRX010000010.1 GCF_023952475.1 Cupriavidus sp. WGlv3 | reverse complement strand
TGGCCGGCTTTTCTTTTGGGCACTCCGCCGCGGTCAGTCGCGGTCGAACACCGCGATCGACTCGACGTGCGAGGTGTGCGGGAACATGTTGACCACGCCGGCGCCGCTCAGGCGGTAGCCCGCCTCGTGCACCAGCAGGCCGGCGTCGCGCGCCAGCGTGGCGGGGCTGCACGACACATAGACGATGCGCCGCGGCAGCAAGTCGCTGCCCTGCTGCGCCAGCTCGCCGAGCGCCTTGCATACCGCCAGCGCGCCTTCGCGCGGCGGATCGACCAGCCAGCGGTCGAAGCGGCCCAGCGCGGCAATGTCTTCCGCGGTGACCTCGAACAGGTTGCGGCATGCGAACTCGGTCTTGGCGGCGAGTCCGTTGTATTCCGCATTGGCGAGCGCGCGCGTGGTCAGCGCCTCGCTGCCTTCGATGCCCATCACCGACTTGCCCTGCGTCGCCAGCGGCAGCGTGAAGTTGCCGATGCCGCAGAACAGGTCGAGCAGGCGGTCCTGCGGCTGGGCATCGAGCAGGCGCAGCGCGCGCCCGATCAGCACGCGGTTGATCTGGTGGTTCACCTGGGTGAAGTCGGTCGGCTTGAACGGCATGCGGATGCCGAATTCGGGCAACGTGTAGGCCAGTTCGGCCTCGGCCGGGTAGAACGGATAGACCGTATCCGGACCCTTCGGCTGCAGCCAGAACTGCACTTGGTGTGCATCGGCGAAGGCGCGCAGCAGGTCCTTGTCGGCATCGGTCAGTGGCTCCAGGATGCGCAGCACCAGCGCCGTCACCTCCTGGCCCACGGCCAGCTCGATCTGCGGCATGCGGTCGCGGATCGACAGCCCCATCACCAGCTCGCGCAGCGGCACCAGCATCGCCGACACATGCGGCGGCAGGATCTCGCAGCGCGTCATGTCGGCGACATAGCTGCTCTTGCGCTCATGGAAGCCGACCAGCACCCCGCCCTTCTTGGCCACGTGGCGGACCGTCAAGCGCGCCCGGTAGCGATAGCCCCAGTCGGGGCCGGCGATCGGGCGGAACACCACGTCGGGCTTCACCTTGGACAGGTGCCACAGGTTGTCTTCCAGCACGCGCTGCTTGATGGCCAACTGCGCGCGCGAATCCAGATGCTGCATCGAGCACCCGCCGCAGACGCCAAAGTGCTGGCAGCCCGGCTCGACGCGCATTACGGAGGCCTGCCGCACTTCGCCCAGGTGCGCCTGCTCGTAGCTGGGCTTGCGGCGATAGCTGCGGTAGCTGACGATCTCGCCGGGCAGTGCGCCCTCGACGAAGATCACCTTGCCCGGCGTGCCGTCCTCGTTGACCAGCCGCCCGACGCCGCGCGCCTCCATGTCGAGGCTGTCGATCGTCACCACGGGGTCGTCCGCGGGTGTACCGCCCTGAGCGGCACCGCGGCCACGGGAGTTCTTTGCGACGGGGGCAGCACCTTCGACGGCCGCAGCAGCCGGCACGGCCGGCGTTTCTTGTGGGGAGGACACGGCTTGGGACACCAGATAAAACCTGACGTATTGTTTTACGAAAGCGCGATTGTATGCCAGACCGGGCCGGCACCGTTGGCGTACGTCCGGGCCAACGACGGAGAGCAGGCATGGAACTGATTTCGTGGAACATCCAGTGGGGCCGCGGCGCCGACGGCCGCGTCGACCTGGCGCGGCAGGTCGAGACCCTGCGCGCCATGGCCGATGCCGACGTGCTGTGCCTGCAGGAAGTGACGCGCGGCTTTGGCGAGCTGCGCGGCGAGCCCGGCGCCGACCAGGTGTCGGAGCTGACCGCGCTGCTGCCCGGCTATCACCTGCTCTATGCGCCGGCGGTCGAGCGGCGTGGCCGCACCGGCGCGCTGAAGCAGTTCGGCAACCTGATTGCCACCCGGCTGCCGGTGCGCGAGGTGTTCCGGCACGCGCTGCCCTGGCCTGCGGATCCGGAGGTAGCATCGATGCCGCGGGTGGCCTTAGAAGCCACGGTGGAGGCCGGCAGCGCGCGGCTGCGCGTGATCTGCACCCACCTGGAATATTATTCGGCGACCCAGCGCACGGCGCAGGCGGAAGCCCTGCGCGACTGGCATGCCGAAGCTTGCGCCCACGCGCGCCGCCCCGGCCGCAGCGAGCAGTGGCCGGGCCCGTTCACGCCGGAGCCGCGGCCCGCCGAGGCCATCCTGTGCGGCGATTTCAACAGCAAACCCGACGATGTCGCCTATCGGCGCATGCTGGAGCCGTTCGACGACGGCACGCCGGCCTGGCGCGACGCCTGGCTGCACGCGCATCCCGGCCAGCCGCATGCCCCGACCTGCGCGCTGCACGACAAGGAACAATGGCCCGAGCCGCCCTTCGCCTGTGACTTCATGCTGGTGACCGAGCCGCTCGCCGCGCGCATCCGGCGCTGCGAGGTCAACGCCGACACCGATGCCTCGGACCACCAGCCGATCCTGCTGTCGCTGGACCTCTAGGCCGGTCCAGGCCGGGCTGGCGGCTGCCGTCGTCAGTCTTCGAGGTCTTCGGCTTCAGGCGTCAGGCGCCGCAGGCGGAAGGCCTGCAGGTATTCCATCCACTGTTCGCCCGGCAGTTCGGCCAGCGATTCCTGGACGAATTCCATCTCGACGTCGAACTCGCGCGGCGACAGCCCGCCGCGCATCAGCTGGAAGCGGCAGTACATCAGGTAGGTGTTGACGACGTCGGTCTCGCAATAGGCGCGGATCTCGTCTAGCTGCCCGGCCTGGAAGGCCTGCCACACCTTGCTGCCGTCCATCCCCATCTTGCCGGGAAAGCCGCACAGCTTGGCCAGGTCATCGAGCGGCGCGCTGGCGCGCGGCTGGTACATCGCCAGCAGGTCCATCAGGTCCAGGTGCCGCATGTGGTAGCGGCTGATGTAGTTGTTCCACTTGAAGTCGCGGCTGTCTTCGTCGCGGCCCTCGCCCATCTCCCAGTAGCGCGGCGCGGTGATGCCGTTGACCAGGCCGCGGTAGTGCAGCACCGGCAGGTCGAAGCCGCCGCCATTCCACGACACCAGCTGCGGGCTGTAGCGCGCGATCAGTTCATAGAACTTCTGGATCAGCGTGGCCTCGCCATCCTGCAGCGTGCCGAGCGAGCCGACATGGAACACGGCGGAGCCGTCGCGGTGCGTGCGCCGCAGCACGCAGGAAATCGCGGCGACACGCTGCAGGTAGTGCGGGAGGAAATCGCTGCCGGTCTTTTCGCGGCGGGCGGAGAACGCATGCTCGGCGACTTCGGCGTCGCTCATCGCATCGGGATGGTCATGCAAACGGCGCAGGCCGGCGACATCGGGAATGGTCTCGATGTCGAATACCAGCACAGGGGTCATAGAACGGCGTCCTTCCTGACACCTTGCGAAGCGAAATGCCGCTTGAGCTTGACCAGCGCCTCCTGCTGGATCTGGCGCACGCGCTCGCGCGTCAGCCCCATCTCCTCGGCAAGCTCTTCCAGCGTGGCGGGCTCGATGTGGTTGAGCCCGAAGCGGCGCTCGACCACATAGCGATGCTTTTCCGACAGGCGCGCCAGCCAGAGCTTCATCAGCCCTTCCAGCTCGCGGTGCGCCACCTCCTGGTCGGGGGCGGCGTTGTGCTCGTCGGAGAGGAAATCCAGGAGGCTCGAGCCGGGATCGAGATCGAACGGCGTATCGAGCGAGGTGGTATGTTCGTTGAGTGCCAGGACGTCCTGCACTTCGTCCGGCGTCTTGCCCAGCAGGTGGGCGATGTCTTCCAGGCTGGCGTCGCGTCCGTCGGTGCCGCCCTTCTCCAGATGGCGCTTGGCGCGCAGCACCTGGTTGAGTTCGCGGATCACGTGCACGGGCAGGCGGACCGTGCGGGCCTGGTTCATGATGGCGCGCTCGATGCTCTGGCGGATCCACCACGTTGCGTAGGTCGAGAAGCGGAAGCCGCGCGACGGATCGAACTTCTCGATCGCGTGCATCAGGCCCAGGTTGCCCTCCTCGATCAGGTCGAGCAGCGGCACGCCGCGATTGAGATAGCCCTTGGCGATGCTGACCACCAGCCGCAGGTTGCGCTCGATCATGACCTGGCGCGCGGCGAAGTCGCCGTCCTTGGCCAGCGTGGAGAAATGCAGTTCTTCCGGCGCCGACAGCAGCGGCTTGATGCTGATGCGGTTCAGGTAGTGCTGGACCGTGTCGGCGGCCAGCTCGGTATGCAGCACCGTGCGGAAATCGTCATGCTCGGCGGTGGCGCTTTCGGTGCCGTTTTCCGCGCTGTCTTCTTCCTCGTCTTCCGACTCGTCCTCGTCGTCGTCGCGCAGGTGGCGCTCGTTGCGATCATTGTCGTCGCCGAGCAGGTCGGCCTCGCGCAGGCCCACCGAAGCGGACGTGGCGATGGGCTCGTCGGTCACGGGAAGCATCTCGGCGGCGAGATCGGGCTCGAAGCCCTCTGCATCGGCGCGTTCGTCGGGATGCGCCACACCAGCCTTCACTTCCGGCTGCTTGGGACGGCGAGCCCTGCTGACGGTTCCGGAGGAGACAGTTTTCTGGCGTGGCATGAACCCTCACTGTGGCGGCAGGTACCGCATCGGATCAACCGGTTTTCCGTTCTTGCGAACTTCGAAGTGAAGCTTCACCCGGTCGGTATCACTGTTGCCCATCTCTGCAATCTTCTGGCCCTTCCGGACCGTGGATTGCTCAGCGACGAGCACCTTGTCGTTGTGCCCGTAAGCGGTAAGAAATGTCTCGTTGTGTTTGATGATGACAAGATTCCCGTAGCCGCGCAAGGGGCCTACGTGAATCACCCGACCGTCATCCGCGGCCAGCACCGAATCGCCCTTCTTGCCCGCAATATCGATGCCTTTATTGCCCTTGTCGTCGAATTTACCGACCATCTGGCCGGTCGCCGGCCAGCTCAGCTTCATCGAGCCGTCGGCCATCGGCGCCGAGGCCGGCGCGGTCGCGGCGGGCGCTGCCGCCGGCGCCGAAGCCGCGGCCACAGGCGCGGCCGGCGGCGGCACCGGCGTGCCGTTCGGACGGGCCTGGTCGATCGGCTGGGCCTGCACCGTGCCCGGCGCCACCGGCATGGTGGCCACGCCCGGCGCAGTGTTGACGTCGGCACCCGGCGGCACGATGCGCAGCAGCTGGCCGACCTCGATCTGGTTCACATTGGTCAGGTTGTTCCACGTTGCCACATCGCGATACGACTGGCCGTTCTCCAGCGCGATACGGTAAAGGGTATCGCCTCGCTTGACCCGATAGTACCCGGGCGGCGCCGGTTCCAGCGTCGCCGCGGTGGTACCGGAGGTGGAGGTACGGTCGACGACCGGTGCCGGCATCGGCGAATTGGCGCACGCGGCCAGCAGGGCCGCGAGCGACGTCGCCGCAAGAAGTTGTCCGGCGCGTGCGAAATTTTGCGATTTCACGATGTTGTGCATAGTTCGACTCAGATGGTGCCCGATTTTAAGGGCACAAAGAAAACGGCTTCAAGCGCGGTTCGGTGAAAGCGATGGCGGTTGCGCCGCTCGATCAGCAGCAGCTGCTGCGTCACGGTCTGGCCGGGCACGCCTGCCGGCGGCATCACCGCCACCGGAGCGATCAGACGCCCGCCGATGGCCAGCTGCTCCAGCAGCGCCTCGGGCACCTCCATGCCCGCCGCGGCGAGGATGATGGCCGAGAACGGCGCGGCCTGCGGCAGGCCCAGCATGCCGTCGCCGTAATGCAGGCGCAGGTTGGGTACGCGCAAGGGCCGCAGGTTCGCCTTGGCCTGCTCGTGCAGCGGCCGGATGCGCTCGATCGAGAAGACTTCGCGCGCTACCTGCGCCAGCACCGCGGCCTGGTAGCCGCAACCGGTGCCAATCTCGAGCACGCGCTCCAGCGGCGCCTCGGCGCCCAGGCCCTCGCGCAGCAGTTCGATCATGCGCGCCACCACCGATGGCTTGGAAATGGTCTGCTGGTGGCCGATCGGCAGCGCCGCATCTTCATACGCTTGCGACGCCAGTCCCGGCTCGACGAACAGGTGGCGCGGCACCGTGGCGATGGCCGACAGCACGCGCTCGTCGCGGATGCCCGCGGCGCGCAGCCGCGCCGCCAGTGCCACGCGCGCGCGCGCCGAGGCCATGCCGCCGCCGCCCGCGGTGGCCGCCGAAGCGCGCTGCTCGACCGCGCTGGCAGGCACCGGCACCGGCGCGGGCGCCGGTGCCGCGGTGCGCGGCAGGCGCGGCCTGGGCGGCGTCGCGGGCGGGGGCACCGGCGCGGCCGGGCGCGGCGCGCCCACCGCGGGGATGCCGGCGGTGCGTGCGGGCGCGGGCTTGCGCTCGACCACCGCATCCAGCGGCAGCGGAAACTTGTTGCGAGGGGGCGTGGAACTCATCGGGGGCGCGGCGCGGCGATTCTGCGGCTCGGGCGGCTCGGGACCGGCGGCGCTACTTCAGCCACTGGTCGAGCGCGTCGAGCTGCCCGCGGTGCGTCAGGTCCAGCTGCAACGGCGTGAGCGAGACATAGCCCTGCGCGGTCGCGTGGAAGTCGGTGCCCTCGCTGGCATCGCGCGCGTCGCCGGCCGGGCCGATCCAGTAATTGGTATCGCCGCGCGGGTTGACCTGCGTGATCACCGGCTGCGACGGATGGCGCTTGCCCAGGCGCGTGGCGCGATAGCCCTGGATATGCTCGAACGGCAGGTTCGGGATATTGACGTTGAGCAGGAACGGCTCGGCCGGCGGCGTGCCGATGATGCGCTCCACCACGGTGCGCGCCACGCGCGCGGCGGCATCGAGGTGTTCCCAGCCCTTGTCCACTTGCGAGAAGGCCACCGAGGGAATCCCCAGCAGGTAGCCCTCGATCGCGGCGGCGACGGTGCCGGAATAGAGGACGTCCTCGCCCATGTTCTGGCCCTGGTTGATGCCGGACACCACCAGGTCGGGCTTTTCGTCGAGCAGCCCGGTCAGCGCGATATGCACGCAGTCGGTGGGCGTGCCGTTGACGAAGCGAAAACCTTTTTGCACGCCTTCGCGCGCCTCGTAGATCGACAGCGGGCGCTGCAGGGTCAGGGAATTGGAAGCGCCGCTATGGTTCTGCTCCGGCGCGATGACCGTGATCCGGCCCAGCGGCGCGAGCGCAGCATGCAAAACGGCCAGTCCCGGCGCGAGATAACCGTCGTCGTTGGCGAGAAGGATATGCATGCCGCGATTGTACCTGAGCGCAGGCGCGCAAGCGGCCTGCGCGCCGCCCGATCTGGCCATTTGCGGCGGCGCGCCGGCGCGGTATGCAGGCCGCAAATGACCGCCTCCACGGCTTCGGCATGAAACAGAACGACCGTGCTATTCCTGCGCTACACTTGCCGCGCCGGCCCGCGTAAGCTTGACTGGCGCGGCATGCCAACCACACCACCGGAGACAAGATGAAAGCCGTACTGTGCAAAGCCTGGGGTCCGCCCGATTCGCTGACCCTCGAAACCCTGCCCGACCTGGTGCCCGGCAAGGGCGAAGTGGTCATCGACGTCAAGGCGGCCGCGGTCAACTTCCCGGATGTGCTGATCATCCAGAACAAGTACCAGGCCAAGCCCGAACTGCCGTTCACCCCGGGTTCGGAGCTGGCCGGCGTGGTCAACGCGGTGGGCGAAGGCGTCACCCACGTCAAGCCCGGCGACAAGGTCATCGCCTACCTGGGCAATGGCGCTTTCGCCAGCCAAGCCAAGGCACCGGCGGCGTCGGTGGTGCCGATGCCGCCCGGCATCGACTTCGAGACCGCGGCCGCCTTCACGCTGACCTACGGCACCTCGCACCACGCGGTAATCGACCGCGGCGAGCTGAAGGCGGGCCAAACCATGCTGGTGCTGGGCGCGGCCGGCGGCGTGGGGCTGGCGGCGATCGAGATCGGCAAGGCCATCGGTGCGCGCGTGATCGCGGCGGCGTCGACCGACGAAAAGCTGGAGGTGTGCAAGCAGCACGGCGCCGACGCCTTGATCAACTACAGCACCGAAGACCTGCGTGAGCGCATCAAGGCGCTGACCGACGGCAAGGGCCCGGACGTGATCTACGACCCGGTCGGCGGCATCTATGCCGAGCCGGCGTTCCGCTCGATCGGCTGGCGCGGCCGCTACCTGGTGGTGGGCTTCGCCAACGGCGAGATCCCCAGGCTGCCGCTGAACCTGGCGCTGCTCAAGGGCGCGTCGCTGGTGGGCGTGTTCTGGGGCGATTTCGTGCGGCGCGAGCCCAAGGCCAACCAGGCCAACATGGCGCAGATGCTGGGCTGGATGAAGGAAGGCAAGATCCGCCCGCATATCTCGGCGCGCTATCCGCTGGAGCAGGCCGCACAGGCGCTCAAGGACATGGAAGCGCGCAAGGTCACCGGCAAGATCGTGATCGTGCCGTGATGGCGTCGTGATGGCTGCCTGGCATCGACGCGTCGGCTGACGCGCTGGTGCCGGCCCTAAAAAATCATGGCGCAGGCGGTGCGGCTACACCCTGCGCCATGCGAGGCAAAGCGCCCCAAGCTGCCTGTTGTCCCGATTGCGCACACCCCGGCGCGGGCCAACAGGCAGTTCCGAAAACAGCCAGCCTCCGGCCGGGCCGTTTTCCGGAGTTCCCCTTGTCAGAAGCGATGCTGCAGGCCTGCCATGACGCCGGTCTGGTTGTTGGCAAAGCCGACCAGGTCGCGCGACACGCTGACGTCCTGGCCATTGCGCGCCCTGGCGTAGCCCACCGACAGGTAGGCCAGCGTGCGCTTGGACAGCGCGTACTGCCCGCGCAGCGAGAACAGGATCGGGTCGGCATCGTTGCCGCCCTTGATATTCTGCTTGTAGACCGCGCCATACAGCGTGAACGCCGGCGTGAAGGCATAGCTGGCGCCACCCCAGTACATGTCGCTGCGGTCGCTGGCCGCGCCGGTGGTGAAGCTGCGCTTGTAGTTGCGGTAGCCGGCAAACAGCTTCAGGTCGCCGAAGTCATAGCTGGCCCCGGCATGGATGCCCTGGATGTAATCGGTGGCGTCGGCGGGCGTGGTGCTGGTGCCGGCGCCGTTCTGCCGGTCCCAGGTGGCCGCGGCGGCAAACTTGCCGGCGTTGTAGCCGACGCCGAGCGCGTACTTGGACGAGCTCTTGAAGTCCCCTGCCACCTCGCCCAGCGCCACCGTCGCCCCGAGCTTCAGGCCGCCGAAGCTGCCGTCATAGCGGATGGCATTGGAGGCGCGCGAGAACAGGCCGTCCTTGCGTCCGCCGGTGGCCGTCGACGACGTCGCCCATGAATACGCCGGCGCATAGCCCATCGGGTCGAACGGCAGCATGAAGTCGTAGGTGGTGGTGAAGGTGCGGCCCAGCACCACCTGGCCGTAGCGGCTGGACAGGCCCACGGTGGCGCGGCGGTCGAACAGCGTGTTGTCGGTATCGAGCCGGCCGGTGTCGATGGCGATGCCGCTTTCCAGGTTGAAGATCGCCTTGAGCCCGCCGCCCAGGTCTTCGCTGCCGCGGATGCCCCAGCGCGAGGTGTTCTTGCCGCCCGAGGTCAGCTTGACCGCCGAGCCGTCCGGCCCGGCGTGGCTGACATATTCGATGCCCGCGTCCACCAGCCCATACAGGGTCACGTTCGATTGCGCGGATGCCGACCCCGCGGCCGCCAGGCCGATCGCGGCCAACGCCATTGCCGTACGCTTCATTGCCATCTCCTTCCTTGTGCTTGTTGTGGTAATCGTCAGCGGCCGGATGGTAGGTGACGCGCACTTTCAGTTCGCTTTCGAAGGGCAGGCTTTTCGCGGCCGTGGCGCCGCCGCGGGATCAGTGGTTTCCCTAGCTTCTAAGCCGGCGCGGTTCGCTGTATCAGTCTGGCCTTTGCCGTTTTTGCTGTTGCTGCCGTTCTGCCGCCCTGCCCTCCCTGCTCCATGCGTATCCTGCTTGCCGAAGACAATGTGATGCTGGCCAGTTCCCTGAGCCAGGCCCTGGGCCAGGCCGGCTTCACGGTCGACTGCATGCACGACGGCCGCAGCGCGGACAACCTGCTGAGCACGCAGGACTACGCCCTGCTGATCCTGGACCTGGACCTGCCCGGCCTGGACGGGCTGGAAGTGCTGCGGCGACTGCGCCAGCGGCGCAACCCGCTGCCGGTGCTGATCCTGACCGCGCACGGCTCGGTCGAGGACCGCGTGCGCGGGCTCGACCTGGGCGCCGACGACTACCTGGCCAAGCCCTTCGACCTGTCCGAGCTGGAAGCGCGCGCCCGCGCGCTGATCCGCCGGGCCCATGGCCATGACAGCACGCAGATCGCGTTCGGCCCGCTGCACTACGACAGCATCAGCCGCGCCTTCCTGCTGCATGGCCAGTTGCTGGCGCTGACCGGGCGCGAGCGCGCCGTGCTCGAGGTGCTGCTGCTGCGCGATGGCCGCGCCGTGAACAAGGGCGCGCTTTCGGAGAAGATCTTCGGCATCGACGAATCGGTCAATCCGGACGCGATCGAGATCTACGTGCACCGGCTGCGCAAGAAGCTCGACGGCAGCGGCGTCGCCATCGTCACGCTGCGCGGCCTGGGCTACCTGCTCGAAGCGCGGCCGCCGGCATGAAGCGGCCGCGCCAGGCCCCCAGCCTGCGGCTGCAGCTGTCGCTATGGCTGCTGCTGCCGTTGATTGCCCTGCTTGCCTTCGATGCCTGGCTGACCTACCAGCGCGCGATGTCGGCCGCGCATACCGCCTTCGACCGCACGCTGGAGGCATCGCTGCGCGCGATGCGCGAAGGCATCCGCCTGCACGAGGGACGGCTCGCGGTCGAACTGCCCAACCTCGCGCTCGAGCTGTTCGACGGCCAGGCCGGCCCGCGCATCTTCTACCGCATCCGCGCCGACGACGGCGCCACCGTCACCGGCTACGACGATTTGCCGATGCCGGACGAGGCACCGTTGCAGTTGTACCGCACCGTGTTCTACGACACCGAGTTCCGCGACCAGCCACTGCGCATGGCGGCGCAGCCGCTGCCGGTGCGCGACGTCGGCGCGGCGCGCACGCGGCTGGTGTGGGTGCTGGTGGGCGAGACCATCGAGCCGCGCCAGCTGCTGGCGCGCGAGATCCTGATCGGCTCGCTGCTGCAGGAACTGATGCTGGTGACGCTGGCGCTTGGCATCGTCTGGCTCGGCGTGCGGCGCGGGCTGCGGCCGCTGCACCGGCTCTCCGACACGGTGGCGCGGCGTGGCACGCAGCTCGACCCGATCGAGCAGCAAGACCTGCCGGCCGAGATGAAGCCGCTGGTGCGGGCGCTGAACCAGTACATGGAACGTCTGCACGGCACGGTGCTGGCGCGCAAGCGCTTCTTTGCCGATGCCGCGCACCAGCTCAAGACCCCGCTGGCGATCATCCAGGCGCAGTCCGAACTGGCGCTGCGCGAACGCGACGGCGAGCGCGTGCGCGAGCACATGCGCCTGCTGCACGGCACCGTGCGGCACGCGTCCAAGGGCGTGCAGCAGTTGCTGTCGCTATCGCGGCTGGAGCCCGATGCCGGCTATGAGCCGGCGCTGAAGCCGTTGCGGCTGGATACGCTGGCGCAGGCAGTGGCGCTGGAGTGGGCACCGGTGGCGCGCGGGGCCGGGGTCGACCTGGGCTTCGAGCAGGATGGGCCGGCGGAGATCGCCGCACAGCCCGAGCTGCTGCTGGAGCTGACCGGCAACCTGATCGACAACGCGATCCGCTATGCCGGGCGCGGCGCAATGGTGACGGTGCGCGTGGCGGGTGAAGATGGCATGGCGCAGCTGCAGGTCATCGACAACGGCCCTGGCATTGCGCCGGGCGAACGCGAGGCGGTGTTCCGGCGCTTCTATCGCGGCGCCAGCGGGCAGGCGGTGGAAGGCACCGGCCTGGGCCTGTCGATCGTGCGCGAGATCGCGCGGCTGCATGGCGCGATGGTGAGGCTTGGAGAAACGCCGGGGGGCGGGCTGACGGTGTCGGTCAGGTTCGGCGCCAGGGCTTTTCCTTGACCGACTGTGTACTCCCTCTCCAGCAGCTTGCGGGAGAGAGGAGCAAACCACCGCCGAAGCGGAACGTCAAAGCTTCTCCGTCTCCCCGCTCTTCGGCTGCCACTTCATCAGCCGCTTCTCGCCGATGCCGACCATCCAGTCCAGCACCAGCGCAAACGCGGTCAGCACCACGATGCCGGCGAACACCGTATTGATGTCGAAGGTCCCCTCGGCCTGCAGGATCAGGTAGCCCACGCCACGCGCCGAGCCCAGGTATTCGCCCACCACCGCGCCAACGAAGGCCAGGCCCACCGAGGTATGCAGCGACGAGAACACCCAGCTGGTCGCGCTCGGCAGGTAGACATGGCGCAGCAGCTGCTTCTGATTGGCGCCCAGCATGCGCGCATTGGCCAGCACCACCGGGCTCACTTCCTTGACGCCCTGGTAGACGTTGAAGAAGACGATGAAAAACACCAGCGTCACCGCCAGCGCCACCTTCGACCAGATGCCCAGCCCGAACCAGACCGCGAAGATCGGCGCCAGGATCACGCGCGGCATCGAGTTCATGGCCTTGACGTAGGGGTCGAGGATGGCCGAGGTCAGCGGGCTCAGCGCCAGCCACAGGCCGACGCCCAGCCCCGCCACGGTGCCGATGCCGAACGCCAGCACGGTCTCGATCAGGGTCACGCCCAGGTGCAGGTAGATATCGCGCTCGACGAAAAACCAGTTCCAGATGCGTTGCGCCACCATCAGTGGCTCGCCGAAGAAAAAGGCGACCTGCTGCGAGCGCGTGGCCACGTGCCACACGCCGAGGATCACCACCAGCACGAGCAGCTGCCACACGCGCAGCATGCCCTTGGAGTCAGTACGGAATGCCATCGGGATTCAGTTCTTGTTTTGAATGGGACGCAGGGCGAAACGGTTCAGGCGACCTTGCGCTGCTGGGCGTAGCCCTTGAGCACTTCCTCGCGCAGCACGTCCCAGATCGCGGCGTGCAGCTCGACAAAGCGCGGATGGTTGCGGATCTCGGCCACGTCGCGCGGGCGCGGCAGGTCGATCGCGAACTCGCCGATCGGATGCGTGCCGGGGCCGGCCGACAACACCACCACGCGGTCGCTCATGGCGATGGCCTCGTCCAGGTCGTGGGTAATGAAGAGCACCGCCTTGCGCTTGGCGGCCCATAGTTCGAGCACCTCGTTCTCCATCAGCTGGCGGGTCTGGATGTCGAGCGCGGAGAACGGTTCGTCCATCAGGATGATGTCCGGGTCCAGCACCAGCGTCTGCGCCAGCGCCACGCGCTTGCGCATGCCGCCCGAAAGCTGGTGCGGGTAGCGGTCGCCAAACCCGCCCAGGCCCACCCGGCGCAGCCATTCCTCGCCCTGCTGCACCGCCTCGGCGCGCGCGGTGCCGCGGAATTCCAGGCCGGCGACGACGTTGTCGAGCGCGCTGCGCCACGGCATCAGCGCCTCGGTCTGGAACATGTAGCCGGCGCGCCGGTTGATGCCGCGCAGCGGCTCGCCGAACACGCGCACCTCGCCGCTGGAAGGCTCCAGCAGGCCGGCGCCGACATTCAGCAGCGTCGACTTGCCGCAGCCGGTGGGACCCACCACCGATACGAATTCGCCGGGCTGGATCGACAGCGTGACGTCCCTGACCGCGGTATAGCGCTGGCTGCGGTCATCGCGCGAGACAAAGGTGCAGGTGACCTGGTCGAGTGAAAGTGCGGGAATGCTCATGATGAACCGTCTCAGACCCGCCGTGGCGGCGCAGTGCGCGGCGCGGGCGAGTGATGATGGATAAGCCGTCGCTGGCGCAAAGCAAAGGCCCGCTGCGGGCAGCGGGCCGATGGCGTCGACGGCAGGAAAATTACTTGTACTTGGCGTTGGCCTTCTGCACGAACGCGTTGGTATAGGTCTCTTCCAGCTTGATCGACTTGC
Organism: Cupriavidus sp. WGlv3; assembly: GCF_023952475.1. Classification (GTDB taxonomy): domain Bacteria; phylum Pseudomonadota; class Gammaproteobacteria; order Burkholderiales; family Burkholderiaceae; genus Cupriavidus; species Cupriavidus phytorum. The sequence goes on along the minus strand of NZ_JALHRX010000010.1, from coordinate 230,065 downwards.
CCTTCAGTTCGGCGTCGAACTGGCCCAGCGCGTTGAGCGCGGTGCGCGGGCCGTCGGCCGGCATGGTGCCGTCCGGCGAGATCGCTTCCTTGACCTTGTCCCATGCGGCCAGGTACAGCGCGCGGTCGCCCAGCAGGTAGCTTTCCGGCACGGTCTTGACGATGTCGGACGGGCCCGCCTTCTGCAGCCACTTGAGCGCGCGCACCATGGCGTTGGTAAGCGCTTGCGTGGTGTTCGGGTTCTGCTGGATAAAGGCCTGCGACGCATACAGGCAGCCCGACGGCATGTTGCCGCCGAACACCGCCTGGGTGTCCTTGAGCGTGCGGGTGTCCGAGGCGATGCGCACCTCGTTCTTCTGCGTCAGCATCGACACCACCGGGTCCAGGTTGGCCATGGCATCGATCTGGCCCGAACGCATCGCCGCCACCGCGCCGGCGCTGGCGCCCACGCCGATGAACGACACGTCCGACGGCTTCAGGCCATGCTTGGCCAGCACGAAGTTGGCCATCATGTTGGTCGACGAGCCCGGCGCGGTCACGCCGATCTTCTTGCCCTTCAGGTCGGCGATCGACTTGAAGTTGGGCATGGTCTTGTTCGACACCACCAGCACGATCTGCGGGGCGCGGCCCTGCAGCACGAATTCCTGGTAGCGCTGGCCCTTGGCCTGCAGGTTGATGGTGTGCTCGTAGGCGCCCGAGACCACGTCGGCGCTGCCGCCCACCACCGCCTGCAGCGCCTTGGCGCCGCCGGCGAAGTCGACGATCTCGACCTCCAGTCCTTCTTCCTTGAAGTAGCCAAGGCGCTCGGCGATGGTCAGCGGCAGGTAATAGAACAGGTTCTTGCCACCCACCGCGATGGTGACCTTGGTCTTCTCGGGCTTGCCCTGCGCCTGCGCCTGGCCGAAGGTGAACCAGCCGGCCAGGAACAGCGCCAGCGCGATCAGGAATTGCTTCCAGAACTTCTTGTTATACATGCGAGATCTCCTACCCGTGTGGACTGGCGCCGCGGCAACGAGCGCTTGAAAGGGGGGCGCCGCGGTGCGGCAAATTGCCATGCTACCGGGCGGCGTGGTGCACCGCATCGGTATCTATACCTAGCAAACCCGCCAGCTTAGCGCCCTTACCTTTCGATCACCTTGCCGCAGCGCTGGCGTCATTCGGCGTGGATGTCGGCGGACTTGATCACCTTGGCCCAGCGCGCCAGCTCGGCCTGCTGGTATTGCGCCAGCTGCTGCGGATTCATGTACCTGGCCTCGGCACCCAGTTCCTCGGCCTTCTTGCGGAAGGCCTCGCTGCGCATGATCTTGTCGATCTCGCCGGTCAGCTTGTCGACCACCGGCTTGGGCGTGCCCGCCGGCGCGTACATCGCAAACCACGACGACACGTCCAGGTCGGGGTAGCCGGCCTCGGGCGCCGACGGCACGTCCTTCAGGCTGGGCAGGCGGGTCTTGCTGGTCACCACCAGCGGGCGCAGCTTGCCGGCGGCGATATGGCCCATCAGCGGCGGCGGCGTGGTGATGGTCAGGTCGACCGAGCCGCCCAGCAGGTCGGTCATGGCCGGGCCGGTGCCCTTGTACGGCACGTGCGTGATCTTGGTGCCGGCCATCTGGTTCAGCAGTTCGGTCGACACATGCTGCAGCGAGCCATTGCCCGACGAGGCGTAGTTGAGCTTGTCCGGGTTGGCCTTGGCGTAGGCCACCAGTTCCTTCAGCGACTTGACCGGCAGGCTCGGGCGCACCACCAGCACCTGCGGCGCCGACAGGATATTGGCCACCGGCGCAAAGTCCTTGACCGGATCCCACGACAGGTTCTTCACCAGCAGCGGCGTGATCACGTGGAAGCCCGAGTACTGCAGCATCAGCGTGTAGCCGTCGGGCTTGGCGCGCGCCACCAGGCTTGCGGCGATGCCGCCGTTGCCGCCGGGACGGTTGTCGACCACCACCGGCTGGCCGAGCGCCTTGGACAGCGGCTCGGCAATCATCCGGGCGGCCAGGTCGGTGGTGCCGCCGGCCGCGGCCGATACCACCAGCGTTACCGGCCGGGCGGGATAGCTGCCGTCCTGCGCCAGTGCCGCGGGGGCGAACCATGCCGCGCCGATTGCCGCGAGCGTCGAGACAATCGCCTTGCGCCGTGCGGGCATGGCGGGCTGGTGTTGATGGGCTTGCTTCATGAGGGTCTCCGTTTGGTCTTGTGGATACGTTGTGGTGGTGCGCGTGCAGGGCTACGCCTGCCCGGCAAAATGCTCGGCCAGCCAGGCCGGCGCCTGGTGCGTGCGCAGGCGCGGTCCCGCGCTCAACAGCTGGCTATTGAGGTCGCGCCCGACCAGTTCCGGCATGCCGGCGACCACGTCGAGCAGCGCGCCCAGATCGACACCGGTCTGCACGCCCATGCAGTCGAACATGTGGACCAGGTCTTCGGTGCTGACGTTGCCGCTGGCACCGGGCGCATAAGGGCACCCGCCCAGGCCGCCGGCGGCGGCGTCGAAGCGCGTCACGCCGGTCTGCCAGGCGGCCACGGCATTGGCCAGGCCCATGCCGCGGGTGTTGTGCAGGTGGATGGTCAGGGCGGTGGCGGGCAGCGCGGCCTGGAAGGCCTGGCACAGCGCCGCGACCTGGTTCGGATAGGCCATGCCGGTGGTGTCGCACAGCGTGATGCCGGCCGCGCCGGCGTCGGCGAAGGCCCTGGCCAGCGCCATCACCTCGGCGGCATCGACCTCGCCCTCGAACGGGCAGCCGAATACCGTCGACAGCGACACGTTGACCGGCACGCCGGCCGCGCCCGCCTCGGCAATCATCGCCAGCAGCTGCTGCCGCGACTGCGCGCGCGTCATGCGCAGGTTGGCGCGGTTGTGGGTCTCGCTGGCCGACATCACCAGGTTGACCTCGTCGGGCCGGCACGACAGCGCGCGCTCGAGCCCGCGCAGGTTGGGCACCAGCGCGGTGTAACGCACGCCCGGCTGGCGCCGCATGCGGTGCATCAGCGCCTCGGCATCGGCCAGCGCGGGAATGGCGCGGGCCGAGGTGAACGAGGTGGCCTCGATGCGCGCGAAGCCGCAGGCCGACAGCGCATCGACAAAGGCCACCTTGGCATCGGTCGGCACCACCATCGGCTCGATCTGCAGGCCGTCGCGCGGCGCGACTTCGTTGATCTCGACGCGGGCCGGGCCGCGCAACGGGTTGGCGGCGGCGCTCATGCGATCACCTTGCGCGCGCGCAGGTCGGCAATGGCGGCGTCGTCGAAGCCGGCCTGCTTCAGCACCGCATCGGTATGCTCGCCCAGCGCCGGCGCGCGGTCATGGATGGCGCCGGGGCTGGCCGACAGCTTGGGCACCACGCCCGGCACCTCCACGGTCAGGCCGCCGGCCGAGGTCACCGACTCGATCACGCCGCGGGCGCGGTAGTGCGGGTCTTCGGCAATGTCCTTGACGGTATAGATGCGGCCCGACGGCACCTGCGCGTCGCGCAGCACCGCCAGCGCCGACTCGACCGTTTGCGTGCGGGTCCAGTCTGCGATCGCGGCATCGATCTCGTCGACGCGCGCGACGCGGCCGTCGTTGCGCTCCAGCGTGGGATCGTCGGCCAGGTCGGCGCGGCCGATGGCAAGCATCATGCGCTTGAAGATGGCGTCGCCGTTGGCCGCCACCAGCACGTATTCGCCGCTGGCGCAGGGATAGGCATTGGACGGCGCGATCCCCGGCAGCGCACCGCCGGCGGGCTGGCGCACCGCGCCGAAGGCCGAGTATTCCGGCAGCAGGCTTTCGCTCAGGTTGAACAGCGACTCGTACAGCGCCACGTCGATCACCTGCCCCTCGCCGCCGCGCGCATCGCGCTGGTACAGCGCCAGCAGCACGCCCATGGCGCCGTGCAGGCCGGCGATGGTGTCGCCCAGCGACAGGCCGGCGCGCACCGGCGCGCGGCCGGGCTCGCCGGTCAGGTGGCGCAGGCCAGCCATGGCCTCGGCCACCGCGGCAAAGCCGGGCTCGTCCTTCTTCGGGCCGGTCTGACCGTAGCCCGACACGCGCAGCATGATCAGGCGCGGGTTGTCGGCATGCAGCACGTCCCAGCCCAGGCCCCACTTCTCCATGGTGCCGGGGCGGAAATTCTCGATCAGCACATCGGCCTCGGCGGCCAGCTTGCGCACCAGCGCCTGACCTTCCGGCTGGCGCAGGTCGATGCAGACCGACTCCTTGTTGCGCGACTGCGCCTCCCACCACACCGAGGTGCCCTCATGCAGCATGCGCCATTTGCGCAGCGGGTCGCCCTGCCCGGGCGGCTCGACCTTGATGATGTGGGCGCCAAAGTCCGCCAGGGTCTTGGCGGCAAAGGGGCCGGCGATGAGTTGTCCGAGTTCGAGGACGCGAATGCCCTCAAGGATCTGTTGCGCCATGGGTGTCTCCGTGCGATGCGGCAGTCTTGTTGCAGTGCGGCAGCGCCATTGACTGGCATGCCATACATTGCGTTCGGACGGAGTTTGCCCCAACGCGGGGCCGGCCAGGAATCGGCAATCGGAGAAGCGGGCTTTCTCGGAACGCGAAAGGCCGCGTAGAGCCTCGCCGCAGGCGCGTCAGAACGGCGCGCGATCCCCGCACAGGTGGGTGATCAGCAGCCGCGCCGAGACCGTCAGGCCGGCCGGGTCGCGCAGCCCGATCAGCAGCGAGCGGCGCGCCCAGGCATCCTGCAGCGTCACCAGCGACAGCCCCATCGACTTGACGTGCGGCTCGGCCGCGATGCGAGGCAGCACGCCCACGCCCAGCCCGGCCATCACCATGCGGCACATCGCGTCGAAGCTGCGCACCTGGATGCGCAGCCGGAACGGCCGGTCGAGCCGGCTGCTCTCCTCCAGCAGGCGCGCCGCCAGCGAGGTTTCCTGCGGCAGGCTGACGAAATCGAATTCGAGCGTATCGGCGTAATGTACCGGGCCGCGCGCGGCGAGCGGATGGTTGGGCGGGGTGATGATGACCAGCTCGTCCTGGCGGTATTCGATCGTCATCAGCCCGGCGGCCGGAGTGCGGTCGGCGAAGATGCCGACGTCGGCGCGGTTCTCGACCAGCGCGGCAACGATGTCGCGGCTGTTCTGCTCTTCCAGCTCGATGCGGATGGTCGGATGGCGCTGCATGAACGAGGCCAGGTCATCCGGCAGGAACTGCGTGATCGCCGAGGTGTTGGCGCACACCCGCACCTGCCCGCGCACGCCGGAGGCGTAGTCCGACATCACGCCGGCCATGCGCTCGACGTCCTGCAGGATGGTCAGCGCATGGTGGAAGCAGGCCTGGCCGGCCTCGGTCAGCTGCACGCCGGCGGCATGGCGAAAGAACAGCGGCGCGCCGACCGCGGTCTCGAGGTCCGAAATACGCTTGCTCGCCGCCGCCACCGCCAGGTGCGACTGGCGCGCGCCGGCCGAGATGCTGCCCTGCCGGGCCACGGCAACGAACAAGCCAAGCGTGACGAGATCGAAGCGGGCCAGGTTCATGGAAGCGGACGGGAAATGAAAACGGGCGCGCCGGTGGCAGTGCCTGCGACCGGCACGCCGGCCGGCGCGGCGGCGCTCAGAGGTTGCGGCGGTCCATCACCGCGCGGGCGATGGTGCCGGCGTCGACATACTCCAGCTCGCCGCCCACCGGCACGCCGCGCGCCAGGCGCGACACCTTGAGGCCGCGCGCCTTGAGCATCTCGCCGATGTAGTGCGCGGTGGCCTCGCCTTCGCTGGTGAAATTGGTGGCGACGATGACCTCGCCGACCGGGCCGCCCAGCTCGGGCTCGGTGGCGCGCGCCAGCAGCCGGTCCAGGTGGATCTCGCGCGGGCCGATGCCGTCCAGCGGCGACAGCCGGCCCATCAGCACGAAATACTTGCCGCGGTAGGTCAGGGTCTGCTCGATCATGACCTGGTCGGCCGGCGTTTCCACCACGCACAGCACCGAGGCGTCGCGGCGGTCGTCCAGGCAGGTCTCGCAGATCTCCTGCTCGGTGAAGGTGTTGCAGCGCTGGCAGTGGCGGATATGGTCCGCCGCGCCGCGCAGCGCATCGCCCAGCTTGCGCGCGCCCTCGCGGTCGTGCTGCAGCAGGTGGTAGGCCATGCGCTGGGCGGACTTGGGCCCGACGCCGGGCAGCACCCGCAGCGCCTCGACCAGCGCCTGCAGCGAAGTCGGCGACGACGCTTTCACAATCGCCTTAGAACGGCAGCTTGAAGCCCGGCGGCAGCGGCAGGCCCGAGGTCATCGAGCCCATCTTTTCCTGCGTGGTGGCCTCGGCCTTGCGCACGGCGTCGTTGAAGGCCGCGGCGACCAGGTCTTCCAGCAGGTCCTTGTCCTCGCCCTCGGCCAGCAGGCTGGGGTCGATGGTGACACGCTTGACGTCGTTCTTGCAGGTCATGACCACCTTGACGAGACCGGCGCCGGACTGGCCCTCGACCTCGATCAGGGCCAGCTGCTCCTGCATCTTCTTCATGTTTTCCTGCATCTGCTGGGCCTGCTTCATCAGCCCGGCGAGTTGACCTTTCATCATGATGGAATGCTCCTGGATTCGGTAAGAGTTCGGTGACGGAAATTCGGTAACGCCAGCCTGGCCGCCGGTCAGGCGGCGCGCGGCTGGATCGAGCCTGGCACGATCTGGCCGCCGAAGTCGCGCAGCAGCCCCTGCACGAAGGGATCGGCCTCGATCGCGGCTTCGGCCTGGCGCTGGCGTTCGGCACGGGCCTCGGCGTCGGCGGCGGCGGCGGTGACCGTGACCCCGCCGACCTCGCAGACCACGCGCACCGGCTCGCCGAAGTGGTCGCCCAGCGCCTGCTGCAGCCGCTCGGCGACGCCGTTCTCGCCCAGCGCCGCGACCGGGATGCGCAGGTGGAAGGTCCGCCCCACCACCTGCGTCAGTTCACTCTGGTACGCCAGCTGTTGCGCCAGGCCCTTCAGCGGCAGGCCGGCGGCCAGCACCGGCCAGTCGCCGGTGAAGGCCGGCGGGGTGCCGTCCTCGCCCGCGGCAGGCGGGCGCGGCGCGACGAATTTGGTCGACTCCGGCGCGGCCGGGGCCGGCGGAACGGCAGCGGACTCGCGTGCGGGCGCGATATCGCGCGCCTGGGCAGGCCCCGGGCGCGAGACGTTGCGCGGCGCCGCAGCACGCGCTGCGGGTTCGCTGAAACCGTAGTCGTTGTAGCCCGGATCGCTGTCATAGGGCCCGATCACCGGCAGGTCGGGCGGCAGTTCTTCCCACGGCGGCACATCGCTGCCACCGGCGACCTCCCAGGGCGGCACGGATTCCGGTTGCGGTTTGGCGGCCACGGCGCGTGCCGCGGGCGCTGCCGCCGGCGCGGGCGGCTGCGGCGCCGCCGGCCGCGCAGCCGGGGCCGGTGTCGCAGCGGGACGGCTCGCTGCTACGGCCGCGGGGGCGCGCAACGGCTGTGCCGGCGGTCGTTGCGCAGCGGCCGGCGCGGCGGGTGCGGCGGGCATGGCCGGCGGCTTGCGGGCGCCGCCGCGGGCGGCGGAAGCCTGGCGCGCGGCGGCCAGCGCCGCGGCCGCAGGCGACATGGCGCCGCCTGCCGCGCGCGCCGGCGCAGGCTCGGCCGCGGCAGGCTGCGCCGGCGCAGCGGCAGGCTCGGCCACGGGCGCGGCTGGCGCAGCCGTGGGCGGCAGCGCGGCTGGCGCCGGAGCGGAATCGGTAATGGAGGCAGCGGAGGCAGCCGGTGCAGCGGCGGCAGTCGCCGCCTGGCGTGCCTCGGCCGGTCGCGCCGCCGTCGGCATGCCGGCATTGCGCGGGCGTGCAGGCGCTGCGCCGCCGCCCTGCCCCGCCGTGGCGGCTGGTTCGGACGACGGCCGGAACGCCAGCATGCGCAGCAGCGTCATGGTGAAGCCGGCGTATTCGTCGGGGGCCAGCGCCAGTTCGCTGCGGCCCAGGTTGGCGATCTGGTAGAACAGCTGCACTTCCTGCGCGTCGAACACGCCGGCCAGGCGCCGCACCTCGTCGGCTTCGGGCCATTCGTCCTGCACCGACGCCGGCACAGCCTGCGCCAGCGCCACCTTGTGCAGCAGTGAACCCAGGTCCTGCAGCGCGCCCGCGAACGACAGGCTGCGGTCGGCCATGGCATCGGCGATCGCCAGCATGGCGGCGCCGTCCTCGGCGGCCAGCGCGTCGAGCAGTTGCACCAGGTAGCCCTGGTCGATCGCGCCCAGCATGCCGCGCACGGCTTCCTCGGACACCTGCCCCGCGCTGTAGGCGATGGCCTGGTCGGTCAACGACAGCGCGTCGCGCATCGAGCCATGCGCGGCCTGGGCCAGCAGCCGCAGCGCATTGCCGTCGTGGGCAATGCCTTCCTGCGCCAGGATATGGTCCAGGTGCGAGACGATATGCCCCGGCGGCATCTGCTTCAGGTTGAACTGCAGGCAGCGCGACAGCACCGTGACCGGGATCTTCTGCGGGTCGGTGGTGGCGAGGATGAACTTGACGTGCCCGGGCGGCTCTTCCAGCGTCTTCAGCATGGCGTTGAAGGCGTGGTTGGTCAGCATGTGCACTTCGTCGATCATGTAGACCTTGAAGCGCCCGGCGGTGGGAGCGTAGACGGCCTTGTCGAGCAGCTGCGCCATCTCGTCGACGCCGCGGTTGGAGGCGGCGTCCATCTCGATGTAGTCGACGAAGCGGCCGCTGTCGATTTCCTTGCAGGCCTTGCACTGCCCGCACGGCTCGGCGGTGATGCCGCCGCTGCCGTCAGGGCCGGTGCAGTTCAGGGCCTTGGCCAGGATCCGCGACAGCGTGGTCTTGCCGACCCCGCGCGTGCCGGTGAACAGGTAGGCGTGGTGCAGCCGCTGTTGTTCCAGCGCGTGCGTGAGCGCGCGGACCACGTGCTCCTGGCCGACCAGCGTGGTGAAATCCCTGGGGCGCCATTTGCGCGCTAGAACTTGATAACTCATGGCGGCGATTGTAGCAAAAGGCGGCCCCGCTCCGGCCGCCCTTGGGAACGCCTCAGCCGCACTCGCCGACGTAGCCGCAATTGGCGCATTTGGCGCAGCCATCGACCTTGTGCAAGGCGTGCGCGCCACACTCCGGGCACGGCTTGCCGGTGCCCACGCCGGGCGCGCCCGGCGCCGCGCTGGCCGGCCCGGCAAGGTCGGCCCCGGCCGCCAGCGCCAGCGCGCCACCGTCGCGCTGCGCCAGCCTTGCCGCCAGCGCCGCCACCGGCACCTGGCCGCCGTCGGCATCAAGGAAGCCGCGCTTGATCAGGATGCGCTGCAGCGCATAGCCCAGCGCCGCGACCTCGGAGTCATGGAAGCGCGGCACCTCGGTGCCATCCTGGCGCACCAGCGTGCCGTAGCGCACCGTGCCCTTGTCCCACACCACGTTGCGCATGTCGGCCAGCGCCTTGGCCACCGAGCCGCCCGAGCGCGCCACCATCGACAGCAGCCGCATGGTCGAGGTGATCCATTGCTGGCCCTCGCTGCGCTGGCCCGCCGGCATGAAGAACTCCACCGGGCGCTCGATCTCCACCGGCTTGCCGTCGGCGACGCCGGCCACGCGCATGAAGTTGACGGTCAGGTAGACGGTCTTGTGGCCCTCGTAGGTCAGGTATTCGACCTTGGAAGTCACGCCCTCGAGGTCGCCCACCGGCCGGCTGCCGAACGGGCGCACCAGCGGATTGTCGTCGGCCGCGGGCACGGCCGGCGCGACGGGCGCCTCGACCGACAGCACCGCGCCCAGCACCGAGTTCGGCCGATATGTCGCCAGCCCCTTCAGGCCGGCCTTCCAGGCCTCGAGGTAGAGGTTGCGGAAGGCTTCGTAAGGATAATCCTCCGGCACGTTGACGGTCTTGCTGATGCTGGTGTCGATATACGGCTGCACCGCTTCCAGCATCCGCATATGGTCCAGCGCCGACATCTGCAGCGCGGTCACGAACGCATCCGGCAGCTGCGCCATGTCGGCTCCCATGTGACGGTAGAGCCGCCAGGCATGGTCCGCCACCTCGAAGCTGCGGTAGCTGTTGTCCGGCATGCGCTTCTTGCGGTTGTAGGTCCACGAGAAGGCCGGTTCAATGCCATTCGACGCATTGTCGGCAAAGGCCAGCGTGATGGTGCCGGTCGGTGCGATCGACAGCAGGTGCGAGTTGCGCAGCCCATGGCGGCCGATGGCCTCGCGCACCGGCTCCGGCAGCCGGCTGGCGAAGCCGCTCTGCAGGTAGGCGCCGGCATCGAACAAAGGGAAGGCGCCCTTCTGCACCGCCAGTTCCGTCGATACCAGGTAGGCCTCGTCGCGCATGCGTTCCGCGATCCGCGCCGCCAGCTGCCGCGCCGGCTCGGTGTCGTAGCGCAGCCCCAGCATCACCAGCGCGCTGCCCAGCCCGAGGAAGCCCAGTCCGACGCGGCGCTTGGCGTGGGCCTCGGCCTGCTGTTCGGGCAACGGCCAGAAGGTGACGTCGAGCACGTTGTCGAGCATGCGCGTGGACACACGCACCACCTCGGCAAAGGCGTCGAAATCGAACGCGGCCTGCGGCGTGAACGGCTGGCGCACGAAGCGGGTCAGGTTGATCGAGCCCAGGCAGCAGCAGCCATACGACGGCAGCGGCTGCTCGGCGCACGGGTTGGTGGCCTCGATGCGCTCGCAGTAATAGAGGTTGTTGTCGGCGTTGATCTGCGACAGGAACAGGATGCCCGGCTCGGCATGGTCGTAGGTGGCCTGCATGACCTGGTCCCACAGGTTGCGCGCCGGCACGCGCCGGTACACCCACTGCCCGTCGTCGCGGCGGTACGCGCCGGCGGCGATCATGTCGGCGCCCGGCTCGGCCTCGTGCACCAGCTCGACCTCGGCATCGGCCTGCACCGCCTGCATGAAGTCGTCGGTGACGCCGATGGAGATATTGAAGTTGCTGAGCTCGCCCTTGTCCTTGGCGTGGATAAAGCTCTCGATATCCGGGTGGTCGCAGCGCAGCACGCCCATCTGCGCGCCGCGACGCGCGCCTGCCGACTCCACCGTGGCGCACGAGGCGTCGAACACCTTCATGAACGACACCGGCCCCGAGGCACGCGAATGCGTGGCGCGTACCAGCGCGCCGGCCGGACGGATCGCGGAGAAGTCATAGCCCACGCCGCCGCCGCGGCGCATGGTTTCGGCGGCCTGCGCCACCGCGGTGTAGATGCTGGGGCGGCCGTCGCGCGGCTCCGACACCGAATCGCCCACCGGCTGCACGAAGCAGTTGATCAGCGTGGCCTGGATACCCGTGCCCGCCGCCGAATTGATGCGGCCGGCCGGCACGAAGCCGTTTTCCTGCGCCCACAGGAAGCGCGCGCTCCAGGCTTCGCGCTGGTCCTCGGGCTCGGCCTGCGCCAACGCGCGCGCCACGCGCTGCCTGACATCGGCGATGCTGCGCTCCTCGCCCTTGGCGTACTTCTCGAGCAGGACTTCGGTGGAGATTTCCTGCGGCGCCAGCGCGCCGCGAATGATCTGGTCGTTTGCGTTCATGTATTGGCTCACCACGTGTGCAGGTTGGTGAATGGTCGGGCCAGCGCGGCACGCATTGCCTGCGCCAGATCAACCCTGCGCCATGGCGCGGGCAATGACCCGCGCCCGCCAAGGGCATTCGATGCAAATTCTGCGCGCGCCCGCGCTCTGGGGTACAATGCCGCTCGGACGGGCCTCCTCGCATGGTGGCGCGGTCAACCTGGTCAGGTCGGGAACGAAGCAGCCACAGCCGTTTTCCGCCAGTGCCGAGGGTCAGGCTCGTCCACCTCACACTTCCCTTCCGCCGTACCCCTTCCCCCTTTCCCTGTCACCCGTCTACGGCACGTCACGCAGCGATCCCGCAGCGCAGTCCCTGTCACTTTAGTACAGCCCGGCCACCACCGCGCGCGCCATGCGCCCCATTTTGCGCCGATTCCGCTGCCCGTGCCCGCGCGCCGCGCCGGGGTTCAGAACAGCGAGCCTTGTTGCGGAACCTGCGGCGCCAGGTGCTCGGCGGGAATCCATTCGCCCTCGGCGGTGGCCACGCCCGCCTCGATGCGCCTGCCCGGGAACATCGGCGCGATCGCCGCCGCGTAGCGGCCCAGCTGCGCGCGATAGGCGGCATGCTCCTGCGGCAGCAGGCGCAGCTTGTAGTCGATGACGACGACGCGGTCGTCGAATTCCACCAGCCGGTCGATACGCAGCAGCCGGCCACGCGCGTCATACAGTTCGACCTCGTTGCGCGCGCTGCGCGCCTCATCCGCGGTCAGCAGCGGCGCCAGCGCCGGCGCGCGCAGCATCGCGGCCACTGCAGCCAGCGCCTGTTCCACCTGTTGCCGCCAGGCTGACCGTGCCGCCGCGGTGTGCGCGCCGGTCAGCGGGAACCAGCGCAATACCGTATCGAGCGCGGGCACGCCGGCAAAGGCTTCGGGATAGCGCGTCAGGCGTTCCAGCAGCGCATGCACCAGTTCGCCATGGCGGGCCGCGGCGGCGTTGAAGACGATGCCGTCGGACTCCTCCTCCACCTCGGCATCGTCGTCGGCAAAGCCTGCCTGGCGCGGATCATCGACGGCATCGCGGTAGCGCAGCCGGAAGTCGGTGAAGTGCACCGGCTCGCTCAGTCGCGCGGGAAGCAATGCTTGCGCATCAGCCGCATCGCCCTGCGCGTCCGGATAGGCCGGCACCATTTCGCCGACGCCCGCAGCCTGCAGCCGCACATACCAGCTGCCGGCGATCTCGGCATTGCCGTCGCCCGCACTGGCGCGGCTGGCGCGGCCCTTGACGCCGCTGACCAGCAGCCCCTGCTGCGCGCGCGTCATCGCCACGTACAGCAGGTTCCAGTTCTCGCGCTCGCCCAGCGCCGCCTCGGCTTCGAACAGCGGCGCGCGCGCCAGCCCACGCTCGCTGCGCTTGCCGTACGCGGAGAAATGGCGCGGCACCGGCGACGACGGCGGCCAGTCGACCAGAATGCCGCCGCGGTCCGCGGCCGGCTCGCTGTGGTTGGCATCGAGCAGCACCACGAACGGCGCTTCCAGTCCCTTGGCGGCATGCACGGTCAGGATATGGACCGCATCGAGGCCGGCGTAGGCCGGATCGTCCTCGGCCGGCTCGAGGTCTTCGGCGCGCTCGCCCATGCCGCCTTCATCGGGGCTTTCGCCTTCGTCGCCGCGGCGGATTTCCTGCAGCTCGTCGATAAACTTCGGCAGGCTTGGATAGCGCCCGCCGTCCAGGTCGAGCGACAGCTTCAGGAAGGCGTCGAGGTTGGCCAGCACCTGTTCGCGGATATCCGGCGGCGCGGCCTCGGCGTAGCGCCGCCGCACCTCGCCGCCGTGGAAGATCTGGTCGATCAGGTCATGCACTGGCTGGTGCGGCGCGATGCGCAGCCACTGCCGCAGCCGCGGCGCACCCTCGCGCAGCGCGTCGGAGACCTGCGCCGGCAGGCCGCCGGCCTCGAGGCGCGCCCACCAGCCGCCCTCGCCCTCCATTTGCGCAAGGGCCAGCAAGTCGTCGTCGGTGGCGCCCACCAGCGGGCTTTTCAGTACGTGTGCCAGGTCCAGGTCCGACTCGGGCGTCATCAGGAACGCCAGCAGCGCCGACAGGTCGAGCGCCTCGAGCGTGGCCAGCAGGCCGCCGCGACGCGGGCTCAGGCACGGGATGCCGGCCTCCCGCAGGGCGCGCTCATAGTCGGCCAGATGGGTCTTGCGGCGCACCAGCAGGTGCATGTCGCTCCAGCGCGCGGGCCGCTGGGTGTTGCCTTCATGCACCGGCACGGTATCGCGCACCAGCCGCAGCCAAGCCGCCACGCGCCGCCCTTCTTCAAGCCGCAGCGAATCGCCGGCCTGCCGGCGCGGCTGCAGCAGCGTGTCGCGATGCGCGGACGCGGTTCCGGCGCTTTCGGCCGGTTCGTCGTCCGCACCCTCCGCCGCGCTTTCACCGGCTTCATCGGGCTCCACCAGTGGCAGCAGCCACACCGGCCCGCCACAGCCGCCCAGCGCCGTGGTCTGGGTCGAGTACAGCGGATAGCGGCCCTCGGCGCGCGCGCTGTCGAACACGGCGTTGACCCAGTCCAGCACTTCGGCGCGGTTGCGCCGGGTCCGGTTGGTGCGCAGCACGGTGGCGCCGAACGCGTCGCGCAGCATCTCGCCGGCGGCGCCGAAGAGCCTGGCATCGGCGCGGCGGAAACGGTAGATCGATTGCTTGGGATCGCCCACCAGGAACACCGTCGGGCGCTCGCCCAGCCCCGCATACCCGGCCAGCCAGCCCTGCAGGATGCGCCATTGCAGCGGGTTGGTGTCCTGGAACTCGTCGAGCAGCAGGTGTCGATAGCGGGCATCGAGCCGCACCTGCAGGTAGGTCGCGGTCTCCTCGTCCGACATCAGCCGCGCGGCCTGCCATTCGAGGTCGGCGAAGTCCATCGCGCGCTGCTCGTCCTTGTGCTGCTGGTAGCGCGTCAGCAGCGCATCGCCGATGCGGAACAGGGCCTGGTTGATCGCCAGCACCGCGGCTTCGCAGCAGCGTGCGCTGATGTCGTCGAGCATCGCGCAGATCGCGGCATGCTCATCCAGCAGCGCATCAACCATGCCCTCACCGCCCGCGGCCTTGGCCAGTGCCGCGGTGCGCCGCAGCGAGCGCGGCCCGCCCGTGGTGGTGAAGAACGCGGCGCGCAGCTGCGCGAACACGCGTTCGGCGGGCTTGCCGGGAGCGGCGCCGGCCTCGCGCCAGGCGGCGATCGCCATCAGCGCCTCGGTGATGCGGCCGGCGTGGGTCTGCTCGCTCTTGCCGGCCTTGCCCAGTCGCGCCGCGAGCGCTTCGCAGGCATCGCGCCAGCCTTCGTCGGCCAGCGCCTGCAGCAGCACGTCGCCCTGCGCGTCCTCGCCCAGGCAGTCGGACAGCGCCTGCAGCGGATCGCCGCCCTCCTGCATCGCCCACCACTCGCTGCGGGCGTGGAACATCGCGTCGAGCAGCGTGCGCGCCTGGAAGTCGCCCACGGTATCGACCAGCGTTTCCCACGCCGTGCGCAGCTCGGCGTAGGGCGGCGTGGCCAGCGCACGCCATACGGGGGCCCAGGCCTCGCGCTTCATGCGCAGCGCATCCTCGCGCAGCGCCGCGCCCGGCACAATGCCCGACGCCAGCGGCGCGCCGCGCAGCAGTGTGCCGAACCAGCCGTGGAAGGTGTCGATCGCCATGCGCCCCGGTGCCGCCAGCACCTGCGCATGCAGCCGGCGCGCGCGCGGCAGCGCCTCGCGCGCGGCGTCAGCCGAAAGGCCGCGCTGCACCAGCGCGGCGATCACGTCGTCATCGCTGTCGCGCGACAGTTGCGCCAGCACTTCGAGCAGGCGGTCGCGCATCTCTTCGGCGGCCTTGCGCGTAAAGGTGATCGCCAGAATCTCGTGCGGCGCCGCGCCGGCCAGCAGCAGGCGCACCAGCCGCGCCACCAGCAGCCAGGTCTTGCCGCTGCCGGCGCAGGCTTCGACCACCACCGAACGCGCCGGATCGCAGGCCGCGCGCGTGAACTCGGCTTCGGAAACCGGCGCGCCATCGCGCTGGTAAGGCTGGACCTCGTGCAGATCGTGAGGCGTCATGATGTCAGCGCCGGCACGGCGGTGGAGTCCCAGAAACCCTTGCGGCACAGGCCTCGGGCGGTGCAATACACGCACGCCGAGGCATCGCCGAAGGCCGGCAGCCTGGCGCCCTGGCGCAGGCGCATCACGTCGTCGCGCATCTGGCGTTCCAGCCAGGTGACCGCGGCTTCGAAGTCCGGCAGGCCGACCTCGCGCTGCGCCGCCGGCGCGCCGTCGCGCGCGCCTTCGAGCGAGACCCAGCTGCCGGCCGCGGCATCGGCGCGCAGCAGGCCGTAGAACGGCAGCTGGCAGTCTTCCTCGACCTCGGCCAGCTTGCGCTTCAGGCGCGTGGCGCTCTGGGTCTTGTAGTCGAGCACGGCATGCGCGCCGCCAGGACCCTGGTCGAGCCGGTCGATGCGTCCGGTCAGGCGCAGCGGCTGGCCGTCGGGCATCGGCAGGTCGATGCCGGCATCGAGCTCGCCGCCGCGCCAGAACCAGCCCTCGGCCTCGCGCGCGGACTGCCACGCGACATACGACGGCAGCACCTCGCGCCAGCGCCGGTAGTAGGCAATGGCGTTGCCGTCCTCGGCCATCAGCGCGCCGAAGACATCGTCGGAGATCTCGCCCAGGCGCGCCAGGCGCTGCGCTTCGGACAGCGTTTCGCCGCGCTCGCGCCGCGCCTGCAGGTCCTTGTGGTAGGTCAGCAGCACGCGGTGCAGGGTCTCGCCAATCTCGCGCTTCTCCAGCTCGTCGCTGACCACTTCCAACCCGGCCAGGCCCAGCATGCGGCCGGCGAAGAACTGGTAAGGGCAGCGCCGCAGCGCGTTGTACGCCTGCGCGCTCCAGCGCACCGGCACCAGCGCGGGCTCGGCCGCAGGGGCCGGCATGCCGCGCACATCGGCGAAGGTCTCGTGCGCCTGCGGCGCGGCGGTACCTTCGATGCTGACCCCGGCGCGCGCGCAGCACGCCGCCAGCCGCTCGATCCAGCCCGACACGTGGTGCGGCTCGCCGCGGCTGCCGTAGCGCTGCCAGGTCAGCACCACGTCGTCGTTGTTGAGCAGCACTTCGGCCAGGTCGCGCGCCTGCTGCGCAAAGCGTGCCTCGCGGTCTTCCAGGTCCAGCTCGCGCCGCATCTGGTTGGAGAAGAACATCAGCTCGGCGGCGCTGGACGGCAGCTGGGCGTCGTCGCAGCCGACGATCACCACGCCCTCGAAGCGGCGCATGCGCGCGCCGTTCAGCGGCAGGATGGTGATTCGCGCCGGCCCGCTGGCCGACGGCTCCTTGTAGGCCACCGATTCCAGCAGCGCCGACAGCATCGCGCGGAACTCGCCCTGCGACAGCGTGGCGTGGCCGCCGGTCTCGTCGCGCGGCAGCTCCTGCAGCCGCGCCAGTGCATCGAGCAGCTGGCTGCCGGCATCGTCCGCGGCCAGCGCGGCGCGCATGCCCAGGCCATCGAGCATGCCGTCGAGCCGTTCCAGCCAGGTCGCCAGCGGATGCTGGGCGAAACCGCGCGGCCAGCGCGCGGCCTCGTCGGCAAGCACGGCGATCAGCGCATGGGCCGCGCGGCGCGGCGCCTGCCCGGCATCCTCGTCGTCAGCGGGGGCCTGTTGCGTGTTGGCCGGCGCGTGCGCGAACATCTGGCGCAGCCGCGCCCAGCCGCCGGTAATGCCCTCGCGCCGCACCTGGCGCTCGAGCAGCGCGATGGCCGCGCCGCGCGCGGCCACATCGGGCAGGCAGAACGGACTCTTGAGCAGGTCCAGCAGCGCGGCGGTATCGCCATCGCGCACCAGCAGGTCGAACCAGCGCATCAGCGCGGCGGCGGCGCGCGTGGTCGACAGCTTCCAGCCGGTCTCGTCGCGCACCGGCGCGCCGGCGCGTGCCAGCAGCGCGCGCGCGCGGCGCGCCACCACCCGGTCGTGCGCGACCAGTGCCACTTGGCGTCGGCCCGCATTGAGCCATTGCACCAGCTGCGCGGCCGCCGCGGCGGCTTCATCCTCGAAGCGGGCACAGCCGACCACGCGCACCGACGGGCGCTGCGGCGGCAGCGCGGGCATCGCCGGCGCGGTCGCGTGGAGCGCGGCTTCACCGTCGCCGGCGATCCTGGCTTCCGGCCACAACGCCAGCAGCGCGTGGTACCAGACGGCCTCGCCTTGGTCCTGCCCGCTCCAGTCATAGCCCACCTGCAGCACCGGCACCAGCTCGGCGGCATCGCGCAGGAACGCTGCCTCGAGCGGCGTGGGCGGGGTCGGCGCAATCCAGACCACCGGGCCGCGCAGCTGCTGCGACAATTCGCGCAGCGCGCGGCGCTTCGCCGGCAGCGGATCATCGGGCCCGGACAGCGCCTGCCAGAACGCCAGCACGATGCGGGCCTCCTCGCCCAGGAAGCGTTCCGACAGATGCGCATAGGTCCGCGCCAGCGCGCCCTGCAGCAGGCCTGCGCGATCGTCGCCGTCGACCTCGTCGTCGTCACGGATGGCGGCGTCTTCGAGCCAGCGCGCGCTGAGCTCGTCGCAGATCGCCAGCAGCGTCTGCGACAAACCCCATGCCGCGGTTTCGTTCTGCGCGCCGAAGGCCCGGCGCAGCCAGTCCTGCCCGCGCACCGCCTGCTGCACCGCGAGCAGGCGCGCGGCCGGGCTGCGCACCGGCGCGCCCTCGGGCGGCAGGTCGAGCAGCCAGTGGCCCAGCGTCAGCACGCGTGGCAACAGCCGCGGCCGCCCGGCCGCACGCGCCGCGGCGTCCAGCGCCTGGCGCACGCCCGGAATCTGCGCAGCGGTCGGCACCACCACGTGCGCAGCCGCCTCGGACGCGCCGCAGCGGTCGAGGAAATACCAGGCAGCGGTGGCCGCCTGCTCGAGAAAATCAGGACCGGGGCGAAAGCTTAGCGACGTCATGGACCGTCATTGGGGCCTTGGCCGCAAGGATGCGGGAACGGCGTCGGGTTGGAACGAATCAGGAACAACGCGTGGCAACAATGACGCGGCGCCGCCGGCCGGCACGTCCGGCGGCGCAGGCCCCGCGGTACCGGGACAGGCCGCGCCGCTTCAGTCAGAACCGCCTTCCAGACGGGCGCGGATTTCGCGCGCGGTTTCGAGCAGGCCTTCGTAGCCGGAGCGTGCATGCTCGGGCAGGTCGGGGTCGCCCACCAGCGTGCCGAGCGTTTCGATGATGCTGTAGACCAGCCCGCGCGCGGCGCCGGTGGCGATGCTGTTGGTCTCCACGGCGCTGCTGAGATGGTCCAGCGCATCGCTCAGGTGGTCGACGTCCGGCGCCTGGCCGGGCTCGGACTGCGAAGGCTTGCGGGGATCGGTGTTCATGTCGATGACCTAGTCAGAGGGCGCAGGTGCATGGATGGTGCGCCGCGGGTCGCCCGGCGGGCGTCGTGCGGACCGCTTCTATTCTACGCGCACGCCGCACGCATCCGGCACCCCGAGCATGCAAGTGCATTCCATGACACCCACCACGGGCGCGGCGATTGGGCAAATCTCTCGCCGCCATTGAAAATAAGCATTTCAACGAATTAAACCTTTGCACCAGAATGACGGCATTGTTTGCGGGCCCTTATGCCTCCTTGCCGCAGGTTTGCGGGATGTGCCGCCGGCCGGTCTTGAAAATCGGCAAACTGGTAACATATCGGCAGCACCGGGCGCGGTAGCGGCCTCCACCGCCTGCTTCAGGCGTAAAGAGGCGGCCCGACGGGTCCGCGCAATCTCGTGTAAGGTAACGGTTCGGCCGTCCAGCCTTCAACATAAACAGAGCGAAACCAGAGGTTTTCCGCCATGAGCGAACAAATCAAGTATGTGAGCGACGCCTCGTTCGACGCCGACGTCCTCCAGTCCGACAAGCCCGTCCTGCTCGATTTCTGGGCGGAATGGTGCGGCCCCTGCAAGATGATCGCGCCGATCCTGGACGAAGTCGCCAAGGACTACGGTGACAAGCTGCAGGTCGCCAAGATCAATGTCGATGAAAACCAGCAGGTGCCGGCCAAGTTCGGCATCCGCGGCATCCCGACGCTGATCCTGTTCAAGAACGGCGCGGTCGCGGCCCAGAAGGTCGGCGCGCTGTCCAAGTCGCAACTGACTGCCTTCCTCGACGGCAACCTGTAAGCTGCGCGCCGGGACCCGACCCGCGGTCCCGGTTTCGTCACGATCCGACGTGCGTGCGCCACACCCTGGCGCGCCGGTCGGATTGTGCTAAGATGCCACCAACAACTCCCCGAGCGTTCGCTCATTTTCTCCCCCTTCCTTTAGGTCTCGCCCGTCCGGGCCCATCTGTACCCCTCGTCTATGCACCTGACAGAACTCAAATCGCTTCACGTGTCTGCGCTTCTCGAAATGGCGGCTACGCTCGAGATCGACAACGCACAGCGGATGCGCAAACAAGAACTGATGTTTGCGATCCTGAAGAAGCGCGCCAAGATGGGCGAAACCATCTACGGAGACGGCACCCTGGAAGTTCTGCCTGACGGCTTCGGTTTCCTGCGCTCGCCCGAGACCTCCTACCTGGCCAGCACCGACGACATCTACATCAGCCCGTCGCAGATCCGCCGCTTCAACCTGCACACCGGCGATTCGATCGAGGGCGAGGTACGCACGCCCAAGGACGGCGAACGCTATTTCGCGCTGGTGAAGGTGGACAAGGTCAACGGGCAGGCGCCCGAAGCGGTCAAGAACCGCATCATGTTCGAGAACCTGACGCCGCTGCATCCGAACCGGCCGCTCACGCTCGAACGCGATATCAAGGCGGAAGAAAACATCACCGGCCGCATCATCGACATGATCGCGCCGATCGGCCGCGGCCAGCGCGCGCTGCTGGTGGCGTCGCCCAAGTCGGGCAAGACCGTGATGCTGCAACACATTGCACACGCGATCGCCAACAATCATCCCGAAGCCGACCTGTTCGTGCTGCTGATCGACGAGCGTCCGGAAGAAGTGACCGAGATGCAGCGCTCGGTGCGCGGCGAGGTGGTGGCCTCCACCTTCGACGAACCCGCCATCCGCCACGTGCAGGTGGCCGAAATGGTGATCGAGAAAGCCAAGCGCCTGGTCGAGCTGAAGCGCGACGTGGTGATCCTGCTGGACTCCATCACCCGCCTGGCGCGCGCCTACAACACGGTGGTGCCGGCCTCGGGCAAGGTGCTGACCGGCGGTGTCGACGCCAACGCGCTGCAGCGCCCCAAGCGCTTCTTCGGCGCCGCGCGCAACCTGGAGGAAGGCGGCTCGCTGACCATCATCGCCACCGCGCTGATCGAAACCGGCAGCCGCATGGACGACGTGATCTACGAAGAGTTCAAGGGCACCGGCAACATGGAAGTGCACCTGGAACGCCGCCTGGCCGAAAAGCGCGTCTATCCGTCGATCAACCTGAACAAGTCCGGCACGCGCCGCGAAGAGCTGCTGATCAAGCCGGACATCCTGCAGAAGATCTGGGTGCTGCGCAAGTTCATCTCGGACATGGACGAAGTGCAGGCGATGGAATTCATCATGGATAAGATGAAGGCCACGAAGAACAACGCAGAGTTTTTCGATATGATGCGCCGGGGCGGCTGAGCCTCGCTGCGGCCGTGCCGCAACGCAGACAGGAAGGCGTGCCGCGGCACGCCTTTTTTGTTTTTCGACGATGTCATGCTGGGCAAACTGACCACATTCCTGCGCTCGCGCTCGCGCGCCCGCAAGCTCGAGCACTACGCCATCCCCGACGCGCTCTGGTCGCGCACCGTGGCCAGGCTGCCGTTCGTCCAGCGCTACGGCAGCGCCGACCTGGCGGCGCTGCGCGAGCTGGCCACGCTGTTCATCGCCGAGAAGGAATACTCCACCGCGCACGACCTGCCGCTGGACGATGACATGGTGGTCAGCGTCGCGGTGCAGGCCTGCGTGCCGATCCTGAAGCTGGGGTTGCCGTGGTACCGCGGCTGGCATGGCATCGTGCTCTACCCGGGCGAGTTCATCATCCGGCGAACCGTGCAGGACGAGATCGGCCTGGTCCACGGCGTGGTCGAGGAAGCCAGCGGCGAAGCATGGGAGCACGGGCCGGTGATCCTGTCCTGGCCCGATGTGCACAGCCCCGGCGCGGGCATCGACAGCGACCATGAACTGCCGGCGGACACCTACAACGTGGTGATCCACGAATTCGCCCACAAGCTCGACATGCTCGACGGCGAGCCAGACGGCGTGCCGGCGTTCTCGCGCGTGCTGCATCCGGAGGTCGACGCCGAGGCCTGGGCCGAAACCTTCCTGAGCGAGTACGACCGCTTCGCCGCGGCCTGGGACGCGCGCGACGACGCCGACTGGGAGCACCCGCAGCGCTTGCCGGCGGCGCTGCGCATCATCGATCCCTACGGCAGCGAGGCGCCCAGCGAGTTTTTCGCAGTAACGTCTGAGGCATTTTTTGTCGAACCTGTCGGACTGGCGCGGCATTGGCCGGCGGTTTACCAGTCATTGGCGGCGTTCTATCGGCAGGATCCCGCCGCGATGTGAAATACGCGCCGCTTTCCGCCGCAACACTTTGTTGGGCCGAGCCCTTGCGCCCTTCCCCAAGTATTTGTTTTTCTGCCATAATCCCGGTTTGCCCGTAATCGGCAAGTGGTTCGTTCGTGGCCGCGCCATGCCTTCTCCCTGGCGGAGAACCGCGGATTGCAACGGACTGGCTACCCAACCAGAAAGGACTCATCATGAAAGAAGGCATTCACCCGAATTATCGCGAAGTCGTGTTCCAGGACATGTCCAGCGACTTCAGCTTCATCACCCGCTCGACCATCCAGACCAAGGACACGATCGTGAAGGACGGCAAGGAATACCCGCTGGCCAAGATCGAAGTCTCGTCGGAATCGCACCCGTTCTACACCGGCACCCAGAAGATCATGGATACCGCCGGCCGCGTGGAAAAGTTCCGCCAGAAGTTCGGCAACAAGCTGGGCAAGGCTGCGAAGTAATCGCTTTCAGCGACCCCGCTTCGCGCCAGCCGCGGACAAGTTCCGGGCGCGCGCGAACCAGCAAAGAGGCAGCATCGGCTGCCTCTTTGCATTTGTGCCGGAGCGCCGCACAGCCAAGCCCTTCCAGCCCTGCCGGCACTGCCCGCCATTCGGATTTACCCCCACATTCCGTGAGGCTTCCACGCCATGCCACGGCCACGCGGCCGCCGCATGCGCGATACTGTGGCCTTCGCGCCATGGCGCCACGGCCCGACCTGAGCATCGATGCGTCAAGCCAACACCTCACCCGTCCAGTTGACCGCAGCCGCCACCGGCGCCCTGCCGCGCGCGCTGCTGCTGGCCATCTGCATCATCTACGGCCTGGTCGGCCTGTTCGGGCGCGACCCGTGGAAGAACGAAGATGCCGCAGGCTTCGGCGTGATGTGGCAGCTCGCCACCGGCAGCACGCACGACTGGCTGATGCCGAACATCGTCGGCCGCCCGTACAGCGAGGACGGCCCGCTGGTGTTCTGGATCGGCGCGCTGATGATCCGCGGCTTTGGCGGCTGGCTGGGCGCGACCGACGCGGCGCGGCTGGCGACGGCGCTGTTCTTCTTCGCCACCTGCGCCTGCATCTGGTACACCACCTACCTGCTGGGCCGGCGCGACGAGGTCCAGCCCTTTGCCTATGCCTTCGGCGGCCAGCCCAATGCGCGCGACTACGGCCGCACGCTGGCCGACGGCGCGCTGCTGATCTTCCTCGCCTGCGTGGGCCTGGCCATGCGCGGGCACGAGACCACGCCGCAGGTCGGCCAGGTCGCGTTCATCGCGCTGGCGCTGTACGGCATGGTGCGCAGCCTCGACAAGCCCACCCAGGGCAGCCTGATCTATGGCGCAGCGCTGGGCGGCCTGACGCTGGCCAGCGGGCCGCTGCTGGCGCTGGCGCTGCTGCTCGGCACGGCGGTGTGCGCGCTGGTGTGCAAGCCGCTGCCATGGCGGCGCCTTGCCGTGGTCGCGATTCCGCTGGCGCTGCTGATCGTGGCGGCGTGGCTGGCGGCCGCCTATTTCGGCGCGGCCGACCGCAACGAGGCCGTGACCTTTATCCGCGAATGGTCGCGCTATGACCGCCGCAGCTATGGCTCGCCCAATATGGCGACGTTCGGCTTCAACATGCGCAACCTGTTCCTGTACACGTGGCCGGTGTGGCCGATCGCAGGCTGGGCCTGGATCGCCTGGACCGGCATGCGCCGGGCGCCCCATGTCGCGGCGCCGCTGGCGCTGCTGCTGCCGGTGCTGGTCCTGCTGTTCCTGCAGCGCAGTGCCGGCGACGTGCAGTTCATCCTGCTGCTGCCGCCGATGGCCGTGCTGGCCGCCTTTGCGCTGCCAACGCTGGCGCGCGGCGTGATCAACGCCATCGACTGGTTCGCGCTGCTGTTCTTCACCATCTTCGGCGGCACGGTCTGGTTCATGTGGATCGCCAAGACCACCGGCTGGCCGCCGCGCATCGCACGCAACGTGTTCCGCCAGCTGCCGGGCTACCAGCATGAATTCACCATCGCCGCGGTGGTGTTTGCGCTGGCGACGACGGTGGCATGGGTGCTGATCGTGCGCTGGCGGCTGTCGCGCGCGCCCAAGCAGATCTGGCGCCCGGTGGTGATTTCCGCGGCCGGCACCACGCTGATGTGGGTGATGGCGATGACGCTGTGGCTGCCGTCGATCAACTACGGCAAGACCTATCGCGACGTGGCCCAGGCGGCGTCGATGGCGCTGCCGCCGGCCTACCAGTGCGTGCAGCCGATCCGCATGGGCGATGCGCAGCTGGCGTCGTTTGCCTACTTCGGCCATATCCGCTTCGGCGGGCCCAACGACGGCTGCGACGTGCTGCTGCGCCACGATTCGGTCGACTACGGCGAGCCGGGCAATATCTCGCACTTCGAGTGGCGGCTGATCTGGGAAGGCCGGCGCCCGGCCGACCGCGACGAACGTTTCCGCATGTACCGCCTGGTCGATACCGCCCGCGCAGTCCACCCGCGTCCCGACCTGCCGCGACGCCGCCTGCCGCGCCAGCCCTGAGCGCGGCCTCCCGGTAGTCACTACTGGCAGCCACTAGCCGTCACCTCGATACACCGCAGCGCCTGACGCGCCCACGAACCATTCCGGCCGCAGGCGGCTGCGGGGCTGGACCTCCAGGCCCGCCCCCTGCTGAGCCCTGAATGACATTGCTCCAAGACCTTCGCCGCATTGCCGCCCTGGCCGCACCCGTGCTGGCCGGGCAACTCGCCGTGATCGCCTTCGGCGTGATCGATACCGTGATGGCCGGACGCGCGTCCGCCACCGACCTCGCCGCCGTGGGCCTGGGCGGGTCGATCTACGTGACCATCTATATCAGCCTGATGGGCGTGCTGCAGGCGCTCTCGCCCATCGCCGGCCAGCTTTATGGCGCCGGCCGCCTCGAGGCCATCGGCGCGGAAGTGCGGCAGGCCGCCTGGCTGGGTGCGGCGCTGGCACTGCCCGGCGTGCTGCTGCTGGCGTTTCCCGGCCCGCTGCTGGCCTTCGCCAAGGCACCGCCGGAGCTGGTCGAGAAAGCCACCGCGTACCTGCATTTCGGCGCCTTCGGCTTGCCGGCGGCACTGGCCTTCCGCATCTACTCGGCGCTGAACAATGCGCTGTCCCGGCCGATCATGGTGACGGTGCTGCAGGTCGCGGGGCTGGCGCTGAAGGTGCCGCTCAATGCCTGGTTCATCCACGGCGGCCTAGGCGTGCCGGCGATGGGCGGTCCCGGCTGCGGCCTGGCCTCGACGCTGATCAGCTGGGCCTGGTGCATCGCCGGGCTGCTGATCCTGCGCCATGGCAGCGCCTATCACCCGCTGCGCATCTTCGATACCTGGAGCTGGCCCGCCGCCGCGCCGCTGCGCGCGCTGCTGCGCCTCGGCGTGCCGATGGGGCTGACTTACCTGATCGAGATCACGTCGTTCACGCTGATGTCGATCTTCATTACGCGCCTGGGCACGGTGACGCTCGCCGGCCACCAGATCATCGCCAACCTTGGCGCCGTGGCCTACATGCTGCCGCTGTCGCTGGGGATTGCCACCTCGACACTGGTTGCGCAGCATCTCGGCGCGCGCGACCGGGCCGGCGCCAGCCGTCTCGCCTGGCGTGGCATCCGCATGGCGGTGGTGCTGGCGGTGCTGACCGGCGCGCTGTTGTGGCTGCTGCGCAAGCCCGTGCTGGACGCCTATGCCAGCGATCCCGCGGTGGTCGCCGCGGCGCTGCCGCTGGTGCTGTTCGTGGCGTTCTACCAGGCCTTCGACGCGGTGCAGGTGATGACGGCCTTTATCCTGCGGGCGTACAAGATCGCGCTGATCCCGACCGTGATCTACGCCGGCTCGCTGTGGGGCATCGGGCTGGGCGGCGGTTACGTGCTGGGCTTTGGCCTGATCGACGGCATGCCCGCCTTCACGCGCGGCGCGAGCGGCTTCTGGCTGGCCAACAGCATCAGCCTGGCCATTGCAGGCGTGCTGCTGGTGCGGTATTTCAGCCGGGTCAGCAAGGATCCGGAAAACTGAATCGCACACAAGGTCGCCCCAGGCGGCCAGCAGTTTCGATGACAGGAAAAGAAAAAGCCCGCTTGCGCGGGCTTTTCAAAATTGGCGGAGTGGACGGGACTCGCCTACGTGCCGCAGGCCGCTGCTGCGCCTGCAGGCGCAGCCCTTCTCGTCCCGCCGCGAGCCGCGCAGGCGGCTCGCTCCACTTTTTACAAAGGAAAAAGCCCGCTTGCGCGGGCTTTTCAAATTGGCGGAGTGGACGGGACTCGAACCCGCGACCCCCGGCGTGACAGGCCGGTATTCTAACCGACTGAACTACCACTCCTTAGTCGGCTGCCGACTCGAGCTGCTGCTCGAGACGACATGCTGGACGTTTGATTACGCCCCGTTGTTATGGCGTCCCCTAGGGGATTCGAACCCCTGTACTCACCGTGAAAGGGTGATGTCCTAGGCCTCTAGACGAAGGGGACAGAAACTTGTTCTTCAACGCGTTTTCTGTCTTGCGCTGGAAAGTCCGCCATCATAGCAGGCTTTTTCGCGCTTGGGAAGCTTCTTTTCAGACGCTTCCCAGATTCTGGTGGAGCTAAGCGGGATCGAACCGCTGACCTCTTGCATGCCATGCAAGCGCTCTCCCAGCTGAGCTATAGCCCCGTATCCGGTATTCTGGACGGTTACTGCTGGATTCTTCCACCGCCGCCGCTTGCGCAGCGTTTGCAGCGAAGACAGGATTATATAGCGGTTTTGGCAACGAATGCAACACATTTTATTGCATTTACCGCGATTCCCAACATAATCCCTCACCCAAAAGAAAAACCCGCATGGTGGATACACCATGCGGGTTTAGTTTTGGCGGAGTGGACGGGACTCGAACCCGCGACCCCCGGCGTGACAGGCCGGTATTCTAACCGACTGAACTACCACTCCTTAGTCGGCTGCCGACTCGAACCTCTGCTCGAGACGACATGCTGGACGTCTGATTACGCCCTGTTGTTATGGCGTCCCCTAGGGGATTCGAACCCCTGTACTCACCGTGAAAGGGTGATGTCCTAGGCCTCTAGACGAAGGGGACAGAAACTTGTCTTTCAACACGTTCCGTCTGGCACCAACCGATACTACCTGGCTGACGCCTGAATCTTGGTGGAGCTAAGCGGGATCGAACCGCTGACCTCTTGCATGCCATGCAAGCGCTCTCCCAGCTGAGCTATAGCCCCATGGTACTTCTATTTACTGCCACTTGCTGCGCTTTCACTTGAATTAACTACCGTTTCAAGCGAAGCCAAGATTATATATCAATCATTAATCTTTGCAAGTTCCCGCTTCAGCTTTTTCGCCTGCTCTGCGCTTCAATAATCCGCTCAGAGAAAACGAGAATCCTTGCGGATCCACCGGCCCGCTTGGTTGCTTTGTAGCTGCCGCGCTGCAGGGAGAACGAGATTATGCGCAAGTCCTGGCCGAAGCGCAAGCCCCGGCGCGGACTTTTTTTTGCGCCTTTTCAGGCAGCGCTCAAGCCGCGGCGGCCAGGCGGCGCAGCACCGTGTCGCGGCCGAACAGCTCCAGCACCGCGTCGATGCTTGGCGTCTGCAACTGCCCCGCCACCAGCAGCCGTACCGGCATGGCCAGCTTGGGCATCTTCAACCCGAACTCGGCCAGCACGGCCTTGAACGCGGCGCTGATCTCTGCGCGGGTCCACGCCGGCAGCGCGGCCAGCCGGGCCGACAGTGCGACCAGCGCCGGCTGGATCTCCGGCGTGAGATGTTCTGCCTTGAGCGCGGCATCGGCTTGCGGCTCGCCGCGATAGAACAGCAACGCGGCCTGCGCGACTTCCTTGAGCGTGTTGGCGCGGTCCTTCACCAACGCGATCACGCCGACCAGGTCGGCCCCTTCCACCTTGCCGCCCAGCGCCTCGATAAAGGGCTGCGTCAGCGTGGCCAGGCGCTGGTTATCACCGGCCTTGATGTAGTGGTTGTTGAGCCAGGCCAGCTTCTCGGGGTTGTACTGGGCCGGCGACTTGCCCAGGTGTTCCAGGTCGAACCACTCGACGAACTGCTCGCGCGAGAAGATCTCGGCATCGCCGTGGGCCCAGCCCAGCCGCGCCAGGTAGTTCAGCACCGCCTCCGGCAGGTAGCCCTCGTCGCGATACCCGGTCACGCTCATCGCGCCATGGCGCTTGCTCATCTTCTCGCCCTGCTCGTTGAGCACGGTCGGCAGGTGGGCATAGATCGGCGGGGTGCCGCCCAGCGCGCGGATGATGTTGATCTGGCGCGGCGTGTTGTTGACGTGGTCGTCGCCACGGATCACATGGGTGATCCGCATGTCGAGATCGTCGACCACCACGCAGAAGTTGTAGGTGGGCGTGCCGTCGGGGCGCGCGATCACCAGGTCGTCGAGTTCGTCGTTGGCGATCTCGATGCGGCCCTTGACCGCGTCGTCCCACACCACGCTGCCGCCGATGGGGTTCTTGAAACGGATCACCGGGTCCACGCCGGCCGGCGGTTCGGGCAGCACCTTGCCCGGCTCCGGCCGCCAGAAGCCGTTGTAGCGCGGCTTCTCGCCGCGCTCGCGCTGGGCTTCGCGCAGTGCGTCCAGTTCCGCCGTGCTCATGTAGCAGCGGTAGGCCAGCCCGGCCTCGACCATCTGCGCCACCACCTCGCGATAGCGGTCCATGCGCTGCATCTGGTAGAACGGCCCTTCGTCGATATCCAGCTCCAGCCAGGCCATGCTTTCCAGGATCACGTCGACCGCTTCCTGCGACGAGCGCTCGACGTCGGTGTCCTCGATGCGCAGGATGAAGTCGCCCTGCATGCGACGGGCAAAGGCCCAGGGATAGAGCGCGGAGCGGATGTTGCCGAGATGGATGAAGCCGGTCGGGCTCGGCGCAAAGCGGGTGCGGACGCGTTGGGTCATGGTCAGGGGAAAAACAAGAAAGCCCGCGCGCGGCGGCGCGCAGGCTGGTGTATGTGCGGGCCCTGCATTATACCAACGCGTATTCCATGGCCCGTGCGCCCTCGCCCGCGCCCCTGCGCGCACCGGCGCCGCGCGGAATCATTTATGCTTGCGCCGGTCTGAACTGTGGCCGGCGGCCAGGCCGCGACGCGAACGTGGATGGAGAAGCACCCGCATCGCATCGCCGCCGTCCGGTCCCACCTTGTTACCGATCCCCCGCTGCATGCAACGACGTCATTTTCTCGGCATTTCCGCCGCCGCCCTGCTGGCGGGCTGCGCCTTCGGACCGCGCTCCGCACCACCGGTCGCGGCCACGCCGCCCACGCCACCCACCCCGCGGCCCATCAAGATCGGCCTGGCGCTGGGCGGCGGCGCGGCGCGCGGCTTTGCCCACATCGGCGTGATCAAGGCGCTCGAGGCCCAGGGCATTCGCGCCGACCTGGTCACCGGCACCAGCGCCGGCGCGGTGGTGGCGGCGCTCTACGCCAGCGGGCTCAATGGCTTCGAGCTGAACAAGCTGGCACTGACCATGGACGAAGCCGCGATTGCTGACTGGGCGCTGCCGTTCGGCACGCGCTTCGGCGGCTGGCTCAAGGGCGAGGCGCTGCAGAACTACGTCAACCGGCTGGTGCAGAACCGCCCCATCGAAGCCATGAAGCTGCCGCTTGGCATCGTCGCCACCGACCTCAAGAGCGGCGACAAGATCCTGTTCCGCCGCGGCAACACCGGCCAGGCCGTGCGCGCTTCCAGCAGCGTGCCGGGCGTGTTCCAGCCGGTATCGATCCAGGGGCACGACTATGTCGACGGCGGCCTGGTCGAGCCGGTGCCGGTGGATTCCGCGCGCAGCATGGGCGCGGACTTTGTCATTGCGGTCAATATCTCGGCCGACCCCTCGGCGCAGCAGCACGCCGGCCAGAGCGGCGTACTGCTGCAGACCACCGCGATCATGGGCCAGTCGATCAACAAGATGGCGCTGGCGCGCGCCGACGTGGTGATCCGGCCGGAGCTGCCCGACATGGGCGGCAGCGACTTCAACGCGCGCAACCGCGCCGTGCTGGCGGGCGAACAGGCGACCGCGGCGGTCATGGCAACGCTGCGGCAGCGGCTGGAACAGGCCCGGCTGGCACCGGCCGGCAAGATCGCGGCGCAGTAGCCACGCCGCCGCTGCTTCGGAAAACAAAAAGGACTGCCGCAGCAGTCCTTTTTTGTTTAACGAGTCGCCAACTGTCAGCCGCCGTACATCGACGCGCGGGCCGCCTTGGGATCGTAGCGCTTGAGCGTCTCGACCATGTCGCCCAGGCCCTCGGCACTGCGCTCCTTGCCTTCGTCGATGCGGCGCGCGCCGTTGTAGCGGGTCACCCAATAGGCCGCGCGCATGTCGTCGACGCGGATCTTGCTGCCGGTGGATGGCGCATGCACGAACTTGTTGTCGCCGATATAGATGCCGACATGCGAGAAGGTCTGGCGCATGGTGTTGAAGAACACCAGGTCGCCCGGACGCAGGTCGCTGGTCGCCACGGTGGTGCCGACACGGCTAATTTCGACGGAGCGGCGCGGCAGCATGAAGCCGAAGGTGTCATGGAACACGTAGCGGACGAAGCCGCTGCAGTCCAGGCCGGATTCGGGCGTGTTGCCGCCGAAGCGGTAACGCACGCCGATCAGGCCCAGCGCGTTCATGACCAGGTCGCCGGCCTTGCTGGCGACATTGCTGGTGGAATTCACCACCGACGACAGCAAGCCGCGCTTGCCTTCCGGATGCGCATCCACGGCCTGGGCCGCGGACTCGATACGGGTGTCGGCATCCTTGAATACCGTATCCGCCAGCACTCCATTCGACACAGTCGCACCGCAGGCAAGGGCAAATCCGACGGCGGCGCGCGCCAGGGAATGAAGCACCGATCGCTGCATTGGTTCTCCTGTTGATCGTTCCAAAGCAAGCCCCGGCACTAGGTCCGGGGCAGCTGGGTATTGGCTGGATGTCGCGCGAACGTTTCAGTGACGTCGGGCGATCATCGTGTGAACTACAGGGGCAAACCTTACGCAACCTCCGCGCCATGCCGTCTTATCGGCTGCCGCACCGCACGCGTGCGCGACACAGGCAAATGCGCCGGACGCACCACCCCCAAAACTAGTTCTGGCGGGATGGTAAAGGGTTGTCATTCACATGTCAAAGTTCGTTACAAATTCGACGGATTTGGCTTCCGAATCAACGATATAGACCGTTTTTCGCATCTTCTTTATCGGATAAATTCCATGGTTCGGTGCTAGCCGGCGCGGGCAGGCAATGTCGCCGCACTGCAACAGAAAAGTCCTGCCGCATCACGCGGCACCGACCTGAGCCGCCGCCATCAGCTTGCGTGTATAGGGATGCTGCGGTGCGCCGAGCACCACTTCGGTATCGCCGGCCTCGACCACCTCGCCCGCCTTCATCACGATGACCCGGTGCGCCATGGCGCGGATCACCGCCAGGTCATGGCTGATGAACAGGTAGCTGAGGTTGTACTTGTGCTGCAGCTGGGACAGCAGCGCCAGCACCTGCTGCTGGATCGACACGTCCAGCGCCGAGGTGGGCTCGTCCAGCACCAGTATCTGAGGCTTGAGGATCAGCACGCGGGCGATGGCAATGCGCTGGCGCTGCCCGCCCGAGAACTCGTGCGGATAGCGGCCCAGCGCGGTACGGTCGAGGCCGACCTCGCGCAGCGCCTCGATCACGCGCTGGCGCGTGGCCTCGCGCGACAGGCCGGGCTGGTGCAGCGCCAGGCCTTCGCCGACGATCTGCTCGATGGTCATGCGTGGCGCCAGCGAGCCGAACGGGTCCTGGAACACCACCTGCATGCGCGCGCGCAGCTTGCGGCGATCGTCGCGCGTGGCGGTGTCGAAGCTGCGGCCCAGGAAATGGATGGTGCCCGCGCTCTTGCGCTGCAGCGCCAGTACGGTATGCGCCAGCGTGGTCTTGCCCGAGCCGGACTCGCCCACGATGCCCAGGGTCTCGCCCTCGCGCAGCTGGAAGTCGACATCCTTGACCGCCGCGAACTGGTCCTTGCCGAACCACCCTGCCAGGCCGCGGCGCTTGCGCGCATAGCTGACGCCGAGCTTGTTCGCCTCGAGCAGCACCGGCGCCAGCGGCACCAGCGGCAGCACCTCGCGCCGCGGGCGGCTGTCGATCAGCTTGCGGGTATAGGGGTGCTGGGGCGCAGCGAACACGCTGGCGGTCTCGCCGGTTTCCACCAGCACGCCCTTCTCCATCACGCCGACCCGTTGCGCGAAGGCGCGCACCAGGTTGAGGTCATGGGTGATCAGCATCACCGCCATGCCGAACTCGGCCTGCAGGTCGCGCAGCAGGTCGAGGATCTGGGCGCGGATGGTGACGTCCAGCGCCGTGGTCGGCTCATCGGCCAGCAGCAGCTTGGGCCGGCACGCCAGCGCCATGGCGATCATGGCGCGCTGGCGCTGGCCGCCTGAGAGCTGGTGCGGGAAGCTGTCGAAGCGATGCGCGGCATCGCTGATGCCGGTGCGCTCGAGCAGCGCGATGGCGCGCTCGCGCGCGGCGCGGCGGTCGAGGCCTTCGTGCAGGGCCAGGGTCTCGACGATCTGGTTGCCGATGGTGTACAGCGGATTCAGCGCGGTCATCGGCTCCTGGAAGATCATCGCGATCTCGGCGCCGCGGATCGCGCGCATCTCGCGGTCGGAAACCTCCAGCAGGTTCTTGCCCTCGAAACGGATCGCGCCATCGTAGTAGGCGTCTTCCACCAGCCGCAGCATGGCCAGCGCCGTCACGGTCTTGCCCGAGCCAGACTCACCCACCAGCGCATAGCGCTCGCCGGCGCGCAGGTCGAAGCTGACGTCGCGCACGGCACGGGTGGCATGCTCGCCGTGGCCGAAGGTGACCGACAGCTTGTCGACGCACATCAGCATCGATCCCGGCGCGGGCATCGGCGCCGGCTCCACGTCCGGCAAGGTCATCGGCGACACCGCGGTCATGGCGTGGCCTCCGGTGCCGCGCCGGTGGGGGCGCCTGCTGGAACCTTGGGTTCGACGCGGCCGCGCAGCGCGGCCAGGCCCAGCCGGGTATCGAAGGCATCGCGCAGCGCGTCGCCCATGAAGGTCAGCAGCAGCAGCGTTACCACCAGCACCGCGAAGGTCGACAGCGAGATCCACCACGCGTCGAGGTTGGCCTTGCCCTGCGCCAGCAACTCGCCCAGGCTCGGCGTGGTGGGCGGCACGCCCAGGCCGAGGAAGTCGAGGCTGGTCAGCGCCAGGATGGCCGCGCTCATGCGGAATGGCAGGAAGGTGATCACCGGGGTCAGGCTGTTGGGCAGGATGTGGCGCCACATGATCTGCACGTTGGACAGTCCCAGCGCGCGCGCGGCCTTGACGTAGTCGAGCGAGCGGTTGCGGTAGAACTCGGCGCGCACGTAGTCGGACAGGCCCATCCAGCCGAACAGCGACAGCAGGATGATCAGCAGCGCCAGGCTGGGCTCGAAGATCGAGGCGAAGATGATCAGCAGGTAGAGCTCGGGCATCGAGCTCCAGATCTCGATGGCGCGCTGCGAGAACAGGTCGAAACGCCCGCCGAAGAAGCCCATCAGCGCCCCGGTCAGCGTGCCGACCAGCACCCCGATCACGGTCAGCGCCAGCGCGAACAACACCGACACACGGAAGCCATACAGCAGCCGCGCCAGCACGTCGCGGCCGCGGTCGTCGGTGCCGAGCCAGTTCTCGGCCGAGGGCGGCGCCGGGTTCGGTTCCTTGGCGAAGTAGTTGAGCGAGTCGTACGAATACCGGTTCAGCGGGAACACCGCGAAATTGCCGTTGGTGGTGATGCGGTCGCGGATATACGGGTCCAGGTAATCGGCCGGCGTGGCGAAATCGCCGTCGAAGGTGGTTTCCGGATAGACCTTGACGATGGGGAAATACCATTCGCCCTTGTAATGCACCACCAGCGGGCGGTTGCTCGACAGCAGCTCGGCGCCCAGGCTGAGCACGAAGATGACGACGAAGATAACCAGGCTCCAGTAGCCGCGCCGGTTGCGGCGAAAGCGCTGCCAGGCACGCTGGCGCGGCGAAGGCGAATGCGGCAGGCCGTTGGGCGTCGCGTGCGAGAACGGTTTCATCGGTGCAAGCCCTCGAAATGGATGCGCGGGTCCACCAGCACGTAGCAGACGTCGGAGATCAGGCGCGTGACCAGCCCGATCAGCGTGAACAGGTAGAGCGTGCCCAGCACCACCGGATAGTCGCGCCGCAGCACCGCCTCATACGACAGCAGGCCCAGCCCGTCGAGCGAGAACAGCGTCTCGATCAGCAGCGAGCCGGTGAAGAAGGCGCCGATGAACGCCGCCGGGAAGCCGGTCACCAGCGGGATCAGGGCATTGCGGAACACGTGCTTCCACAGCACGCGGCGCTCGCCCAGGCCCTTGGCGCGCGCGGTCAGCACATATTGCTTGCGGATTTCCTCGAGGAAGGCGTTCTTGGTCAGCATGGTCACGACCGCGAAGCTGCCCACCACCGACGCCGTGATCGGCAGCACCAGGTGCCACAGGTAGTCCATCACCTTGCCCATCAGCGACAGCTGCTCCCAGTTGTCGGAAGTCAGGCCGCGCAGCGGGAACCACTGCACGAAGGTGCCGCCGCCGAACACCACCAGCAGCAGCACGCCCAGCACGAAGCCGGGAATGGCATAGCCCACCAGCACGATCACGCTGGTCACCACGTCGAAACGGCTGCCCGCCCGGATCGCCTTGGAGATGCCGAGCGGCACCGATATCAGGTAGGTCAGGAAGAAGGTCCACAAGCCGAGGCTGACCGATACCGGCAGCTTGGACTTGACCAGCTCCCATACGCTGCGGTGCTGGAAATAGCTCTGGCCCAGGTCGAACTGGGCAAAGCGCTTGAGCATCAGCAAGTAGCGCTCCAGCGGCGGCTTGTCGAAGCCGTAGAGGGCCTGGATCTCCTTGATCTTGTCGGGGTCGACGCCACGCCGCCCGCGGTATTCGGCGCCACCGCCGCTGGCTTCGCCAGCGCCGCCGCGCCCTTTCAGCTCCATCATCATCTGTTCGACCGGGCCACCCGGCACGAACTGGATCACGACAAAGGTCAGCGTGATGACCCCGACCAGCGTCGGGATCATCAGCAGAATGCGTTTGAGCAGATAGGCAAGCATGGGGGCCGTCTCTTTCCTTGTCCGCGCTGAAGCCGCCAGCGCCTGAGCGCCTCAGCGGGCTTGCGCCTGCACGTCGGTGCGCCACCAGTGGCTGAGGATCCAGCCTTCCGCCGTGTAGAAATACGGCAGCCGCTCCGGGTACGCCAGGGTCTTGCGGTAGGCGACCCGGTGCGACGCGCTGTACCAGTTCGGCACGATGTAGTAGCCATGCATCAGCACCCGGTCGAGCGCGCGGCCGGCAGTGACCAGTTCCTGTCGGGTATCGGCGCGCAGCACGTTGTCGACCAGCTTGTCGACCACCGGCGACTTCAGCCCGAACAGGTTGTCGGAGCCCGGCGTGCCGGCGGCCTCGCTGGAAAAGCGGTCGCGCAGTTCATTGCCCGGGCTTTGCGAATCGGGGAAGCGGATCGACACCATGTCGAAGTCGAAGTCTTCCAGCCGCTTCTGGTACAGCGCGAAATCCGTGGTGCGCTGGTGTACCTGGATGCCGAGCTTCTCGAGGTTGCGCACATAGGTGGTGATCACCCGGCTCATGGCGCCGCCGTCGTCGAGGAACTCGAATACCAGCGGCTCGCCCTTGGCGTTGCGCAGCGCGCCGTCGGTATAGGTCCAGCCGGCCTGGGCCAGCAGGCGCCGCGCCAGGCGCAGGTTGTCGCGCAGCGAGCGCGGCGGCGCGGTGCTGGGCTGGACCACGTCGGGGCCGAACACCTCCGGCGGCAGCTGCGCGCGCAGCGGTTCGAGCAGCATCAGTTCGCCGGGACCGGGGCGCCCGTCGAAGGTGGCGCTGGCCGACAGCTCGCTGTTGGAGAACCAGCTGTCCAGGCGCTTGTAGGCGCCGTAGAACAGCTGCCGGTTGAGCCATTCGAAATCCAGCGCCAGGATCAGCGCCTGGCGCACGCGCACGTCCTGGAACACCGGCTTGCGCAGGTTCATGACATAGCCCTGCATGCCGGCGCCATTGCGATGCGGGAACTCGGTCTTGAGCAGTTCGCCGTTGCGAAAGCGCGTGCCCTGGTAGCTCTTGGCCCAGTTCTTGGCCTTGTATTCGACGATGGCGTCGAACTCGCCGGCCTTGAAGGCCTCGAGGCGCGCGGTCTCGTCCTTGTACAGGCGGTAGACCACGCGCCCGAAATTGAAGGTGCCGCGCCGCACCGCGAGGTCCTTGCCCCAGTACTTCGGGTCGCGCTGGAAGATGATGCCGCGGCCGGCGTCGAAGCGCTCGATCAGATAGGGACCGCTGGTCACCGGCGGCTCGAAGGTCAGCTTCTCGAACGGAACCTTGGCGGTCCACTTGCGCGAGAACACCGGCAGCGAGCCGACGATCAGCGGCAGCTCGCGGTTGCGCTGCTTGAAATCGAAGCGCACGGTGCGCTCGCCGGTCACGACCACCGCCTTCACATCGGTGCACATGCTGCGATAGCCGGGACTCGAGGCCTTGCTCATCAGCATGTCGTAGGAATACTTGACGTCCGAGGCCAGCACCGGATCGCCATTGGAAAAGCGCGCCTGCGGACGGATCGTGAAGGTGACCGACAACTCGTCGGGCGCCACCGTGACGTCCTCGGCCAGCAGGCCGTAGGCGCTGGCGCTTTCGTCGGCGCTGCTGATCAGCAGCGACTCGAACATCAGCGCGTTCAGGCCCGGGGCCGAGGTGCCCTTCAGCGTGAACGGATTGAACTTGTCGAAACTGGTGCGCCGGTCAGGATTGGCGAGCGTCAGCGTGCCGCCGACCGGCGCGTTGGGATTGGCGTATTGGAAGTGCGAGAAATTCGGCTGGTACTTGAGGTCCCCATGCAGCGCAAAGCCATGCGCCGCCCACGCCGGATCAGAAAAGAGCGAGACCCCCGCCGCCAGCGTCAGCGCCAGCTTCATTGCCGCCCAACCACGCAGTACTGCATCCCGCCGGAAGCACTGCCATGCCGCCTGAAGCGGCCAACGTGCTTGAATAGGCATCCTGTTGGATTCCTCCACTGTCACCTGTGGGGCCCGGCGTTCTGCGGCCGGGCCAAGTATGAGACAATTTTACATGCGTCCGGGGTGGCCCCAGCCATCCGGACATTCCCTCTGCGCGGCGCAATAAAAGGGCCGCAAGACAGCCCGGCACCCGCACGGCCGCACGGCGGACGCACGAAGCGTGCCTGATACACCACCTTGGAGAATTTATGGGATTTCTGGCAGGTAAGCGGATCCTGATCACCGGCTTGCTTTCGAACCGCTCGATCGCCTATGGCATTGCCTCGGCGTGCAAGCGCGAAGGCGCCGAACTGGCCTTCACCTACGTCGGCGAACGGTTCAAGGACCGGATCAGCGACTTTGCCAAGGAATTCGGCAGCGACCTGATTTTCGAATGCGACGTCGGCAGCGACGAGCAGATTGCCGCCACCTTCGCCGCCCTGGGTCAGCGCTGGGAAAAGTTCGACGGCCTGGTGCATTCGATCGGCTTCGCGCCGCGTGAAGCGATTGCCGGCGATTTCCTCGACGGCCTGTCGCGCGAAGGCTTCCGCATCGCCCACGATATTTCCGCATACAGCTTCCCGGCGCTGGCCAAGGCCGCCCTGCCGCTGCTGTCGGACAAGGCCTCGCTGCTGACGCTGACGTACCTGGGCGCCGAGCGCGTCGTCCCCAACTACAACACCATGGGCCTGGCCAAGGCATCGCTCGAAGCCAGCGTGCGCTACCTGGCCTCGTCGGTCGGCCCGCGCGGGATCCGTGCCAACGGCATCTCGGCCGGCCCGATCAAGACGCTGGCCGCTTCGGGCATCAAGGGCTTCGGCAAGCTGCTCGGCCATTTCGAGCAAGCCGCGCCGCTGCGCCGCAATGTCACCATCGAAGAAGTCGGCAACGTCGCCGCCTTCCTGCTGTCGGACCTGGCCAGCGGCGTGACCGGTGAGATCACCTATGTCGACGGTGGCTTCAACGTGGTCGGCGCGAGCGTGGCGGACGCGGAGTAAATCCGGCGCCGGCAACGCGCGCAATGAAAAAGGGGGTGCCGGTATGGCACCCCCTTTTTGCTTCGGGATTCCGACCAGGCGTACACACCAGCCTGCTACGCCGCGGCGGGGACGCGCCGCGCCATGCTCAGCATCGACCAGGCATAGATCACCAGCCCGCCAAGCGCCAGCAGCAGGCCGACCCAGCCGGTCGATTCCCAGCCGAAGCCGGCGGCGATGGTGAGCCCGCCCAGCCAGGCGCCCAGCGCATTGGCCAGGTTGAAGGCCGAATGGTTGAGCGCCGCCGCCAGCGTCTGCGCATCGCCGGCAACGTCCATCAGCCGGATCTGCAGCGCCGGGCCCAGCGCCACGGCGGTGCCGACCAGCAGCACATTGAAGGCGGCCAGCCAGGCATGCGACGCGGTAAAGGTAAAGGCGCCCAGCACCAGCGCGGTCCAGACCAGCACGCCGCCCACCGTGGGCATCAGCGCCTTGTCGGCGAGCCTGGCGCCGGCCAGGTTGCCCGCCACCATGCCGATGCCGAACAGCGCCAGCACCACCGGGATGCCGGCCGCCGGCATATGCGCCAGCTCCAGCATGGTCGGCTTGATATAGCTGAACACCGCGAACATGCCGCCAAACCCGATTGCGCCGATACCCAGCGTCAGCCACACCTGCTTGCGCCCGAGCGCTGACAACTCGCGCAGCGGGCTGGCACGACGGTCGGCCGGCACGAACGGCACCCAGCGCCATACCAGCAGCGTCGTCAGCGCGCCGAGCGCGCCCACGATCACGAAGGCCGAACGCCAGCCCAGCCAGGTGCCGACTGCCGCCGCGATCGGCACGCCGACCAGCGTCGCGGTGGTCAGGCCCAGCATCACCAGCCCCACCGCCTGCGCGCGCCGCTCGCGCGGCACCAGGCTGGCGGCGACCAGCGCCGCGACGCCGAAGTACGTGCCATGCGGAAAGCCCGTGAGCAGGCGCGCCACCATCATCGACAGGTACGACGGCGCCAGCGCGCTGGCGATATTGCCGGCGGCAAACACCGCCATCAAGGCGATCAGCAGGTTGCGCCGCGGCCAGCGTGCGCCCAGCACCGCCAGCAAGGGCGCGCCGACGACCACGCCGAGCGCATAGGCGCTGATCAGGTGGCCGGCTTGCGGGATCGAGATGCCGAGGTCGGTGGCGGCGTCGGGCAGCAGGCCCATGATGACGAACTCGCCGGTGCCGATGGCGAAGCTGCCGACGCCGAGCGCCAGCAGCGGCAGCCGGCCGGAGCGGCTGTGATCGCGGGAAGACAGGGAAGCGTCGGCGCCGCGGCCAGGATCCGCGGCGGATTGTGCAAGTGGGGCGGCCATGTACAGGATTTGCAGGGTTCAACGAAATGCCGCCCGCTGACGGGCGAGGTATTGTCCTCGCCTCTGATCGATCCAGCGTGCTCCTGTGCGGCGCGCAGGCCGTATTGTGCGGTAAAAACGCGAATCCTGCCGGCGCCGCCCCGGCATCCGGCGGGACCGCGACGCGCCCGGCCCGGGCGCGGCATTCCGGCGCTATGGCTCGACGTCCTCGCCCAGGCTGGCCAGGTTGTGCTTGATCACCTCGAGCACCGCCGCCGTCATCACGGAACTGGAGACGCCGAACATCAGGATGCCGTTGGCCGCCTCCAGCGGACCCAGCAGGCGCCACGTGGAAGACATGACGATATCGCCGTAGCCCAGCGTGGCAAAGTTGACGCCCGAGTGATACAGCGCGGTAGCGAAATCGGTGAACTCGCCCAGCAGCATGAAGAGGATGGCCCAGATCGCCATCTGGACGAAGTTGCCAAGCAGCGTCATCACCATCACCCCCGAGAGCAGCAGGATCTCCTGCTCCAGCGACATGCGCCCGTGCCGCGCATGCTTGAAGCGCGTGTAGTAGCGCAAGCACACGGCCACAAACACCGCCTGCAACAGCAGGCAGACCAGCATCACGGGAAGGCCGAGCGCCAGGTTGTGCAGCAAGACCGCCCCTTCATCCAGACAATTGCCGCGCGTCGCGGGGCTGATCGAGCCATGCGACCATCAGCCAGGCATACAGCGTGACGCCGACAAACAGGCCCATGCGCACGGCAAAGGCGGTATAGACGTCCTTCCCGGCGGCGCTGTCCTGCACGGACTGGCCCAGCAGGATAATCAGCGTCACGAGGGTGTTGACCCAGAAGCCTGGCGGGTACCGCGACGGGCTCAGGCGATACAGCCTGCGCCCCACCAGCAGGCCAAACAGCAGCATCCACAGGAAGTACATCCACAAGTGCACGAACAGGCTGAGCGCGGCCCAGAACAGGATCGCCAGCACGCCGCCAAGCAGGGTCGACCCCAGCAGTTCCCGCCCCGCGCCGCGTGCCGAAGTAGTGCAGGTTTGCCGGCCCAGCGTGGCTGCCTTCATGATGACCGGCAGGTAGGCCGACGGATCGTTCAGCGCCAGCAGGAATGCCGGCATGACCACCAGCGCGGCGCGCAGCGCGATCCGGGCGGCCTGCTCTTCCGGCAGGTCCGTGGGCGCAGGCGGCGCGCCCGCGCCAGCGGGTTCGGGAAACAGCCAGTGGCCAAGCCCCAGCGCCATCAGGGCGACCAGCAAGCCCTTGACCAGCGCTTCGATCACCGTGACCGCCAGTCCGAAATCAAAGGTGCCCGCCGCCGAGATCATGGTCAGGCCCACCACCAGGAACGTCGACACCAGGCCGTTGCCGCCGCGCAATCCGTAGCGAAAGGCCAGGAACAGACACAGGCCGACCAGCAGCACGCCACTGGCGGGGTAATAGCGCAGCAGGGGGATCAGCAGCAGGCCGATGCCGGTGGTCAGCATCACCACCAGTGCCAGCCCCAGCCCCGCCCCGAGCGACATCGGCCGGTTGAGCGTCACCAGCAGGAACACGCCGAGCACCGGCGCGACCATGGGGACCGGCAGGGCCAGTCCGAAGCTGGTCGCCAGGCACAGCGCGGTGCCGCTGGCCAGGCGCAGGCAACGTCGGCTGCGTGGATCGCGCGCGGGCCATGGCGGCGCCTGGCTGTCAGTAGACATAGGAAAGCCAGCTCATCAGGTACAGGAACAAGCGGCCCAGCGGATTGAGCGGGTTGCCCTCGGTGGGAAACGCCATGACCTCGGCCTGCCCGCCCACGCGAATGCCGCGCAGGGGGGGAAACTCGCCGCGGTCGAGTTCGACAATGACCGGGAAGCGTTGCGCCGGGCGCAGCCAGTCACGACTGTTCTGCACCGTCGGCAGGCTGCCCGGCGGCGTGCTTGTCCCGGCGTTGACACCGTAGCCGACGCTGCGTACCCGGCCTTTGAAGACCCTGCCCGGCAAGGCATCCAGCACGATGGCAACCGGCGTGCCGGGCTCGACGCGGCCGAGGTTGTTTTCGGTCATTTCGGCGTTGATCCAGACATCATGGATGGCGATCAGCGTCATGACCGGATTGCCGGCCGCGGCAAACTGGCCGACATCGGTGCGCAGGTCGGTGACCAGCCCGGCGGCGCGCGCCCGCACCTGCGTATTGGCCAGGTCCAGTTCGGCCTTTTCCAGCGCCGAGGCGGCGCTGCGCAGCTTGGCGTTGTCTGCGTCGCTGCCGCCCTCCTGCTCGCGCGCACGCTGAACCTCGGCCCTGGCGGCGGCGACCTGGCTGACGGCCTGCTCCAGGCTGGCCCGCGCCACCTCGAGGCGCCGCAGCGAAATGGTGCCGGGATCCTCGCGGTACAGCCGCTCGAGGCGCTCGCTATCCTGCCGCGCCTTGACTTCGTTGGCACGGGCCGCGCGTAACGATGCCTGCGCCGACTCGATGCCTGCCGTGCTGGCGCCGATCTGCCGGCGCGTCGACTCCAGTTCGGCCCGGGCACGCTCCACGGCGATGCGGTAGTGCTGGGGATCCACCTCGAACAGCACCGTGCCCGCCGCAACATCCTGGTTGTTGCGCACATGCACCTTGGTCACGCGTCCGGACACTTCCGCGGCCACCGGCACCACAAAGGCCTGCACCCGCGCCTGTTGCGTGTATGGGGTCAGGCGGTCGGCCAGCAGGTACCAGGCCAGACTGATCACGATCAGCAACAGCACCCAGCGCACGCCCTTCTTTGACGTGTCGGGCGCCGGCGCGGGCACGGGGGTGGGCGCGGAGGGTGGCGTGGCCGTCGGCGCTGCGGAGGGCTGCGGGGTGTCGTTCATCGGCACTCGCTCAGGGGTTACCGTTGCCTGACCGGGAAACCGGCGCGGGCCCTGGCTCGTCGAGCAGAGTTCCCCAGTCAGTACGTTGCCGCATCTGCTCGCGCGTGGCGGCGTCGAGCAGCGGCTGCTCGCTGGACCAGCCGCCCCCTAGCGCCTTGTAAACCGCGATCAGGTCGCTGACGGCATTGCTGCGGTTGACCACGTAGGCATCCTGCTGGGCCGCCAGCGCGCGCTGCGCATCCAGCACGCGCTGGAAGTCCGAGTAGCCCTCGCGGTAAAGCGCGTTGGCCAGCGTCAGCGAACGCCTCGCGGCCAGCGCGCTGTCGCGCAGGATCTGCTCGCGCTCCAGCGCCTTGATCAGCGCGCTCGCGGCATCGTCGGCTTCGCGCGCCGCCTGTCGCACGGCATCCTGGTAGGCGACGATCAGCTGCTGCAGCCGGGCGCCCTGCACGCGCACGGTGTTCTTGATGCGGCCATAGTCGAACACATTCCAGCGCAGGCTCGGCCCGCCGACCAGCGCCAGGCTGTTGGGCGTGCCCGCCAGCGTGCTGGCGGACCAGACAATGCTGCCCAGCAGCGTCAGCGACGGATAAAGATCGGCCTCGGCCACACCGATCAGCGCCGATTGCGCGGCGATCTGCAACTCGGCGGCGCGAATATCCGGCCGGCGCTGCAGCAGGCTGGCGGGCACGTCCTGCAGCACTGCGCGATCGATCAGCGGAATCTGGCCTTCCTTGCCAGACAGCTCCGGCAACTCCGGCAATGGCCCGGGCGGGCGGCCCACCAGCACCGCCAGGGCATTGCGGGTGCGCATGATCTGGCTTTCGAATTCGGGGATGGTGCTCAGGGTGCCGAGGTACTGGGTCTTGGCTTGCTGCAGGTCGAGCTCGTCGGTCTCGCCGCTCTTGAACAGCCGCTCGGTGATTTCAAGGCTGCGCCGCTGCAGCGCCGCGTTGTCGCGGGCGATGCGCAGGCGTGCCTCGGCCGTGCGCAAGGCAAAGTAGGTCTCCGCCACCTGGGCGCGCAGCAGCACCAGCACATCCTCGCGGTTGGCGCGGGCCGCAAAGTAGGCGGCATCGGCGGACTCGATGGCGCGGCTGAAGCGCCCCCAGAAATCCAGCTCCCAACCGATGTCGAAGCCGGCGCTGTATTGCCAGAAGCGGTTGTTCTGGGGATTGCGGCCGCCGGCCTGCCGGCGATGCGTGTACAGGACATCGGCACTGGCCTGCTGCAGTTGGGGGAAGCGCCCGCTCTGGGCAATGCCCAGCTGGGCGCGCGCTTCCATCACGCGCAGGCCGGCAAGCTTCAGGCTGGCATTGTGCGCATCGGCTTCGGCGATCAGGCGTTCGAGTGCCGGGTCACCGAAGACCTGCCACCACTCGCGGATGTCGGGCAGGGCTCGCTGCACCGTAGCCTGCTCGAGCGCCGGGCTGCGCCACTGCTGCGTCCACGGTTCCTGCTGTGGCTGGAAATCCGGCCCGAGGCGCGCGCAGCCCCCCACGCAGCAGGCGGCGGCCAGCAATGCGCGCAGAGGACGGTGCCGGCGCGTCATGGGCGGCCCGGATGGCTTCAGGTCTGTTGCTGGCTGCCAGGCTCGGTCTGCGGCGGCGGATCTTCCACCCATTGCCAGAACAGCTGATAGCCGACCGCCAGCACCACCGGGCCGATGAACAGGCCGATCACGCCGCCTGTCACCATTCCGCCCAGCGCACCGATCAACACCACCGGCATCGGCACGTCGACGCCACGACCGAGCAACAGCGGCTTGAGCACGTTATCGGCCAGCCCGGCCACGAAGACATAGATGGAGAAGACGATGGTAGCCACGCTGGCCCCTTCGCTGGCAAATACATAGATGATCACCGGCACGGTGATCAGCGTGGCCGGCAGCTGCGCGATGCCCAGCAGCAGCACGGCCATGGCCAGCACGCCCGCGGCCGGGACCCCCTTGATCACGAAGGCGACGCCGATCAGCAGCATCTGGATAAAGGCGATGCCGACCACGCCCTGGGCCACCGCGCGAATGGTCGCCGTGCACAGCGAGGCAATGCGCTGGCCCCGGTCAGGGCCAAACATGCGCGCGGCAATCTGCACGGCGCTGCGGTTGCCGGCCTCGCCGTAGGCC
Organism: Cupriavidus sp. WGlv3; assembly: GCF_023952475.1. Taxonomy (GTDB): domain Bacteria; phylum Pseudomonadota; class Gammaproteobacteria; order Burkholderiales; family Burkholderiaceae; genus Cupriavidus; species Cupriavidus phytorum. The sequence goes on along the minus strand of NZ_JALHRX010000010.1, from coordinate 185,786 downwards.
ATGAAGATGCCCCCGATAATCAAGGCGAAGACGAATATCAGCAGCCCCTTGCCGATGCCGGCGGCGGCGCCGAGCACGGCCAGGCTGATCTCCCGGACCTGGGGCGCATAGGCCTGGATGGCGCCGGTCAGGTTGGAGGCGGCCTGCAGCCAGATGTCGTACAGGCGCTGGCCAATCAGCGGCCAGCTGGCGACTGACTCGGCCGGTGGCGGAATATGCAAGCCCTCTTTCTTGACCATGGCCATGGCACTGCCCACCGAGTCGACCATGGCGGCGCCCAACAGGTATGCCGGCAGCGCGACGATGGCAATGGCGGCCAGGACGATCAGCGTGGCGGCGCGTCCGTCCTTGTTGCCGAGCTTGCGCCTGAGCCTGACCTGCAGGGGGTAGATGGTGACGGCCAGGATCACCGACCAGACAATGAGGTCGAGAAAGGGCCGGAAAATCCGGAAGCAGAAGATCGCCAGCACCGCGATCAGCCCCGCGCGGATCAGCACATCGAGTAGTCCGCGCGACAGCATGCGCTCCGAAGTTGGCGTAGGCATCATCGCTTGTCTCCCTGCAGATCATCACCAAGACCCAGGACCGGCAACCTCGCCGCCGCGCATTCGGCAGGTCAGGTTAAGTACTGACCGCTTGGACGAATGAAATCCAGTCTAGATGAGGGGTGAGGCCGGGACAACCTCAACAGGTATGCCTATCGCTACATGGCATGCATGGGAAACCGCAGGATGGCGCCGGGATGATGTCGGCGAAGCGGCAGGGACCGGACCGGGACGATTTGGCGACCCGAATCCCTGGGCTTTGGCGCGTCCTAGAGGATTCGAACCTCTGACCGCTCGCTTAGAAGGCGAGTGCTCTATCCAACTGAGCTAAGGACGCGAAGGCGTGCATTCTACCGCAGCGCCCGGCCGCGGTGACAAGCGATGCGCCTCAGGACGCCGCACGGGGCTGGCCGCGCGTGACGTAGCGGCCGGCGCCGGCGGAGTCGGCGGCCGATTCCGCGCTATCGCCGCCCGCCGGGTGCAGCGACACGCAGTTGCGCCCCTTCAGCTTGGCGTCATACAGCGCGCGATCCGCGCGGCGCATCAGCGCATCGGCACCCTCGCCGGGCTGGCGCGCGGCCACGCCGATGCTGACGGTATAGGCAATCGGATCGGGCTCGGACGGGCACGGCGTGGCGCGCACCGCCGTGGCCAGCCGCAGGCAGGCAAGCCGCCCGGTCTCCAGCGCGGTATCCGGCATCACGATGGCGAATTCCTCGCCACCCAGACGCCCGGCCAGGTCGCCGTGGCCGAGCGTCTTGCGCAGCAGGCCGGCAAAGTGCCGCAGCACGCTGTCGCCGGCCAGGTGGCCATAGACATCGTTGATGGCCTTGAAGTGATCGAGGTCGACAAACGCGACCGTCATCGGCTTGCGCTGCCGCTCGGCCTGCAGGCAGGCGGCCTCCAGTTCCTCCCAGAAGGCGCCGCGCAGCAGCACATCGGTCAGGTCGTCGTGCCGCGCGCGCCGCTCCAGCATGCGGCGCAGCCGGTCGTGCGCCATCAGCGCAAAGCTCACCGACACCCCGACCAGCGCAAAGACGTTGAACACGGCCAGTTCGCCGTCCCACGGCATCGGCCGCGGCCAGGCGCCGCCCTGCGCCATCGCCGCCAGCGGCCGCAACACGGTCCAGGCATTGATGGCCGCCGCGGCGATCACGATCGCCGCCAGCGACCACGCCGCCAGCCGGCCGGTGCCGCGCGTTGCCGGCACCGCCGGCACCACGCTGCGCGCGAGATCCAGCAGCAGCACGATATGGCAGGCGCTCAGCACCGGCGCCAGATCGGGCAGCGCCACCGTCGTGGCCAGGTAGCGCGGCGCCAGGTCGCCCCAGGCCACCGCTGCCGCGGCCGCCAGGTTCAGCCCCAGCAAGCCGGCGGCACGGCCCGGCCGTTGCGCAAAGTGCCGGGCACCCACCGCCATCACCGAAAGCGCGGCGAGCAGCGCCAGGTCGGTCGACTCCGGCACCAGCCACATCGGCCGCAATGCCTGCACCGCGGCCAGCGCCGCGGCAAAAGCCGCCAGCACGCTGCCCAGCGCCCAGGATGTCAGGCCGCTGCGCTCCATGCCCGACGAGCGGCGCAACACCACGCAAACCACTGCCATCTGCAAGGCAAACAGCCCCGCGATGAGCACAACCACGTGCGACTGAAACATCTTTATTCCCGTCCAAGGCAAGCAGCGGCGTTCCGTGTGCCGCCGCGCTTGCCTGCTTTCTTTGCCGATCCTGTGCCGGATCGTTGTTATCGAATGCCGCATCGCCTGTTTCAGGCCGCCCTTGCCGCCTTTTGGCGAACGCAGGCAGACCGAGCCGCTCGCCCGGGGCGGGGAGCGCCGTTCTTGTTGTGGTGATCAGGTCAGTCCGGAAGGAACTACGCAAAACCGGGCGATCCCAACAGCACGCCGGTCGGACTGGAGCGGTGTGCGGATTATCGCAGCGCGCAAACCCAAGTCAAGACAAAGCGCCCCCGCCAGAAGGGGGAGCATCGCGACCCGCGCGGGCGGCCCGAACCCGCCAGCATCGACGCGCATTGACCGGGGCTCGCCGACGCGGCTACAATGGCCGGCTTCGGAGCGTAGCGCAGCCTGGTAGCGCATCTGATTTGGGATCAGAGGGTCGTAGGTTCGAATCCTATCGCTCCGACCAGAAATACCCAACGGAAACAACGGCCTGGATCGGGAGATCCAGGCCGTTTTTCTTTTTTCCTGCGCGGCGCAGCTACGCCATGCCGTGCGGCATCCGGCGCTTGCCCCCCCTGTCACCACGGGAACAAATCCGGCCAGATCACCGCGCCGGCGAACAGCATCAGTATCACGGCCGCCATCACCAGCCCCCGCCCGGGCCCATGCTGGCTGGCTTCGACTTGCGGCATCCAGGAAGACGCGGCCTCCGGCGGCGGCGCCAGGGGCGGCGGACCCGGCGCGCTGCCGGCGTGCGGGGCGGCGCTCATGGCGAAATCGGCTTCGGCCAGCAGGAAGCCCATCGGCGTCGCCTGCTGGGTGGCGCCGAGGGGCCGAAACAGCAGCTTGGATAGCGCCAGGCAGTCATCCAAAGCCACCTGCGGCCGGGGACGGAAGATATGCAGGTGCTCGCACAGCGTATCGAGCTTGTGGTTGGCGGCATGGAAATACTGGGACCAGCGCACCTGCCGCACCGAGCAGCGCCAGCGCTTGTGCTGGATGCCGGGCAGCACTTTCTCCAGCATCCTGGCGTTGAAGGCGGCGCCGTGGGCCACCAGCACCTCGGCATCGTCGATGATGGCCTGGATGGCGCCGAGGTCGAAGCGGCGCCCGCGCAGCATGTCGGCGGTCAGGCCATGGGTATCGGTGGCGGCCGCGCTGATCGGCACGGTCGGCTCCTGCGAACCGTAGTACTCCGCCACTTCGCGCAGCAGGCCGCCGGCGCGCGGCGACACCTCGACCAGTAGCAAGCCGATGCTGACGGGCTCGTCGGCTGGCGTGAGCCCGGTGGTTTCGGTACTGACGATTGCGACCCGCATGGGCACTCCGGTGTGGCTGTGCGCGGACCTGCCAGGCGCCAGCCGCTATGGTCTTTGCCTCTAGCGTAGTGCGAGCGCGTTAATCGTCATATCAACCAGATGGGCTAAACGGTTCAGGCGGGGGGCTGCGCCTGCGCCCCGCCGCGCCGCCGTTCCAGGTTGCAGTACACATCGGCCGCGACCAGCCCGAACAGCGCATGGGCGAACAGGCTCTCCCAGCCGCGCGCCTCGTCGAACCAGTTCATATAGCGCCCCAGCACATAGAAGTTGACCAGGTACACCAGCACGCCGAATACTATCCCGACCACCGAGGCCAGCCCCAGGCTGGTATCGAGCCGGAACGACGACAGGATCAGCGCCAGCGCCGCCGCCAGGATGATCGACAAGGCAAAATGCACCGTGCCCGCGGCCAGCACGATGGTCCAGTTGAAGGCATCGGCCGACAGCGCCTCTCGGCCCAGGATGATGGCGGCTACCATCTTCACGGTACCCCAGGCGCCCTGGTACAGCAGAAAGCGCGCGGTCAGCAGCTCCAGCACCATGTAGACCGCGCCCGCAATCAGCCCCGCCAGTACCGCGGCGCGCCAGTCGGGACGGCAGCGGACATAGCGGTGCGATTCCAGATGAAGTTCCATGGCAGTCTCCTTTGCGAGATCCGGCCCGGCACGGCCGTACGCGTTAGTTCTAGCTCATATGACACAAATACCAAGCGGACCGCGACACGGTTTGAGACTTTATCGCCATTTTATTGCGGCAGGAGCCAGGCGGGTGCAACCGACGCGCCGGCAATGCTGCATCCGCGTACGTGATACAATGTCGGAGTAGCCCCCGGGGTGTCCGAGCATCCCTGTAACCGGGCGTTCTCACCAGCGCGCTCTCGCTAATGAACAGCAGCGAGCGAACAGCAGCCGCCGGCGCGGGCCATCCGCGACGACACCGAACTGGCGAACCACCGGGTACACCTGCCCGCCTGCTCCGCGAAGCACACGGCCTCTCCGGCTGTCAGCGACCAGGTTTTCGCCCAATCCGCGCCCGCAGGGCAACACCGCTGACGCCGCCGCTTGATCCGGTCATGCAGGCGCCGCCGCCGAGCATTTGCGCCCCTGCCCCCGACCGCCTCAGACGCGAGTGGCCGTATCGGCGCAAGGTGCATCGGTTGGGCGCCGTTGCGGGCGAAGCGAACAGATTTTTTGAAAACGTAACCATGCAGCCTTCGCGGGCTGCCGAAAAGGAAGACAGATTGGCTAAGGAAGAACTCATTGAATTTGGCGGCGTGGTGTCGGAAGCCCTGCCTGACAACCGCTATCGAGTCACGCTGGAAAACGGCGTTGAAATCTGGGCATACGCTTCGGGCAAGATGCAGAAGCACCGCATCCGCATCCTGGCCGGCGACCGCGTAACCCTGGAAATGTCGCCCTACGACCTGACCAAGGGGCGCATCAACTTCCGCCACAAGTCCTGAGTTTCCCGACGGCGCCGATGGCAACGCATTGCCATCGGCGCCGCCGCTGTATTGCGCCGACGCGCTGTCACGCCGCTGACACCGCGCCCGGAGACACTTGCGGGCTGCCCTGACCGGCAGCCCGCTTTTGTTTGCGCCGCGCTTGCGCCGGTCGGGCCGCTTCACCATACTCGAAGCACGCTCATTGCCCCGTCCGACATGAACCTGATCCTGTGGCGCCATGCCGAAGCCGAAGACCTCCCCGACGCCCTCAGCCTTAGCCGCCATGCCGATCTGCAGCGCCCGCTGACGCGCCGCGGCCGCAAGCAGGCGGAGGCCTCGGCCAAATGGCTGCGAGCCCACCTGCCAGCCGATACCCGCATCCTGTGCAGCCCCGCCGTGCGCGCCCGCGAAACGGCGGCAGCGCTGACCGGCGACGCGCAAATCCTGGATGCGCTGGCCCCCGGCGCCGACGTCAGCGCCGTGCTCGCGGCGGTCGAATGGCCCGAGCGCCCGGAACACGTGGTGGTGGTCGGCCATCAGCCCTGGATCGGCCGCGTCGCCAGCCTGTTGCTGGCGGGCACCGAAATGGAGTGGAGCGTGCGCAAGGGCGGCGTCTGGTGGCTGACCGGCCGTACACGCGAAAGCGAAGCCCAGACGGTGCTGCGCGCGGTCATCAACCCCGAATTCCTCTAAGTCCGGTAGGGGTGCGGCACCGCCCAGGGTGCCCCTGAAGGCCTCCCGGACAGGCCCGGCTGTCGAAGTCACGCAACCGTCATCGCCGGGTCACGGCATTGTCACCGGCCCTCACTACATTGCATCGCAACAGTTTCGTCACCAAAAGGACATACTGATGCGAGATCTGCCGACGCCTACCCAGCCGCTCTTCGACTCTCTGCCCAATGGCCTCGGCGGCCAGACGGCGCGGAGGCGTCTTCATCGCCCATCGGATACACCGGCACATGAGTCGCCTGTTCTCAGCGTGGCGTGGGCGCGCCACCAGGACGAAGTAGTCGAGGCCCAGCGCCTGCGCTACAAGGTCTTTGCCGAGGAAATGGGCGCGCGCCTGACGTCTTCGGTGCCCGAACTGGACATCGACATGTTCGATGCCTATTGCGACCACCTGATCGTGCGCGACATGGCCACGCTGCGCGTGGTCGGCACCTACCGCGTGCTGCCGCCGCACCAGGCCAAGCGCCTGGGCTGCCTGTACGCCGAATCGGAATTCGACCTGGTGCGCCTGTCGCACCTGCGCCCGAAGATGCTGGAACTGGGCCGCTCGTGCGTGCACCGCGACTACCGCTCCGGCAGCGTCATCATGGCGCTGTGGGGCGGGCTGGGCGAGTACCTGCAGCGCTGGGGCATCGAGTCGATGCTGGGCTGCGCCAGCGTGCCGATGAGCGACGGCGGCCACTACGCGGCCAGCCTGCACCGGCTGTTCACCGAGCGCTCGCTGGCGCCGATCGAGTACCACGCCTTCCCGCGCCTGCCGCTGCCGGTGGAAGACCTGAACCAGCAGCTGGCGGTCGAGCCGCCCGCGCTGATCAAGGGCTACCTGCGCCTGGGCGCAAAGATCTGCGGCCAGCCCGCCTGGGACCCGGACTTCAACGTGGCTGACTTCCTCACGCTGCTGCGCGTGAACGACATGAACCCGCGCTACGCCCGCCACTTCCTCGGCCTGAACAACGCCGCCTGAACAACGCCGCCTGAGCGGCGTCCCCGCCAGGAAGCCCTTCCGGTCACGGCCGCCGCATCGGCGGCCGGTCGACCCCCTGCCCTGTCAGTCGTAGACCACCTTGTAGCGCTTGCCGATGCGCTGCCATTCGTCGGCTTCCTGCGCCAGGCTGTATTCGATCAGCGGATTGGCGTCGATCCAAGCCTTCGGCAGGCGCACGGTGAAGCCTTCGTCCAGCGCTTCGGCCAGCTGCGTGACGCGGATGTCCGGCAGCGCCACGTCCGAGCGGCGCCGGCACAGCACAAAGGCCAGGCGCAGGCTGAACAGCATGCGCCAGTCGACGAACTTGCCGCTACCCGACAGCTTGCCCAGCTTGCCTGCATGGCCCAGCAGCAGCGTCGCCAGCCGCGCCTGGTCGGTCTTGGAAAAGCCCGGCATGTCGGCATGCGTGGCGATATAGGCCGAATGCTTGTGGTAGCCGCTATGCGAGATCGACATGCCGATCTCATGCAGGCTGGCGGCCCAGCCCAGCAGCGCGAGGTTGTCCTCGCGCCGTTCGTTGGCCGGGTCCGGAAACTGTGACAGCAGTGTCTGCGCGGTGCGCCGCACGCGGCTGGCCTGCGCGCGGTCGACACCATAGCGGCGCATGAACTGGTCCACCGTGACCGTGCGCATGTCCTCATGGTGGCTGCGTCCGAGCAGGTCGTACAGCACGCCCAGACGCAGCGCGCCGTCGGTCACGTCCATGCGCTCGATATCGAGTTCGGCGAACACGCCCAGCATGATCGACAAGCCCCCCGGCAGCACCGGAATGCGGTCCGGCTTGAGCCCGGTCAGCTTGACGCGATTGGTGTTCTCCGCCTTGATCAGCGCACGCTTCAGGCGCTCCAGCCCTTCACGCGTGATGCCGTGCTCGGCATTGCTGTCGTTCATGCCGTTGAGTTCGATCAACTCGGCCAGCGCGCGCGCGGTACCGGACGATCCCACTGCCTGCTCCCAGCCGGCGGCGCGATACTGGCGCACCAGCACCTGGATCTCGCGGCGCGCAGCCAGCTCGGCCTGCTTCATCGCGTAGTCGTCGACATTGCCGCTGGGGAAGAACTGGCGGCTGTGCGATACGCAGCCGATATACAGGCTTTCCATCAGCTTGGACTGGTAGCCGTTGCCGATGATGAATTCGGTCGAGCCGCCGCCGATATCGACCACCAGGCGGTTGCCCTGGCAGGCCGGCGCATCATGCGAGGCGCCCAGGTAGATCAGTCGAGCTTCCTCGCGTCCGGCGATCACTTCGATCGGGAAGCCCAGCGCGCCCTCGGCCTCTATCAGGAACTCGGACGCGTTCTTTGCCACCCGCAGCGTATTGGTGGCCACCGCGCGCACCTGGCCCGGTGCGAACTCGCGCAGGCGGTCGCCGAAGCGCCGCAGCGCATCGATGCCGCGCCGCCGCGCGGGCTGGTCCAGGTACTTGTCAGGGGTCAGCCCGGCCGCCAGCCGCACCGGTTCGCGCAGCGCGTCCACCTGGAAGATCTGGCTGGCCGGGCCATTAGCCGTCGGGGTTTCGTCCACCCGCCCGATCATCAGGCGGAAGCTGTTCGAGCCCATGTCGACGGCGGCCAGCAGGCGTGGAGTGTTGTTCATCGTGTGCTTGGAGGGCAGGTTCGCATTGGCGTTGCGAAGCACGGCAGGGACACGCTGGTGCCAGGGCCTGCCGCGATTCGGGCCCGGAGAAAATATGTCGTGGTCATGTCCGCATCATGACAAAATCAAACTGTCATGAAAGTGACATGATTCTATGAAAAAGTCGCCACATTACCAAAAGAAGGTCATGACCATGTCGACGACTCCGTCCAGTACGCTGCTCAATCGCGAACTGGGCATCCTGGAATTCAATGCCCGCGTGCTGGCGCAAGCCGCGGACCCGAAAGTCCCCCTGCTGGAACGGCTCAAGTTCATCTGCATCGTGTCCAGCAATCTGGACGAGTTCTTTGAAATCCGCATGGCGGGCCTGAAGGAACAGATGCGCGACAATGCCTCGGGCCTGACGCCAGATGGTCTTTCCTTCCAGCAGACCTACCAGCTTGTCACCGAGCGCACGCAACGGCTTGTGGCCTCGCAGTATGACATGCTGCAGAACACCATTTTTCCACTACTTGAAAAAGAAGGGGTCTTTTTCCACCTGACCACCACCTGGACCGACGCCCAGCGTGAATGGGCGCGCCAGTTCTTCCAGCGCGAACTGGCGCCGGTGCTGACCCCGATCGCGCTGGACCCGGCCCACCCCTTCCCGCGCGTGCTCAACAAGAGCCTGAATTTCGTGGTGGAGCTGTCCGGCAAGGATGCCTTCGGCCGCGATGCCGATCTCGCCATCGTGCAGGCGCCGCGCGCGCTGCCGCGCGTGGTGAAGATGCCGGAGAAGCTGTCGGGCTATCCGTACGGCTTTGTCATGCTGTCGTCGTTCATGCAGGGCTTCGTGCACGAGCTGTTCCCCGCCATCACCGTGCATGGCTGCTACCAGTTCCGCGTCACGCGCAACTCGGACCTGTTCGTCTCGGAAGACGACATCACCGACCTGCGCGAAGCGCTGCAGGGCGAACTGCCCGCGCGCCATTTCGGCGACACGGTGCGGCTGGAAATCTCGTCGGATACGCCGGCGGCGCTGGCGCGCCGGCTGCTGCTGGAATCGGGACTTGCCGAACAGGACCTGTACCGCGTCTCCGGCCCGGTGAACCTGGTGCGGCTGATGCAGATCCCCGACATGGTCGACCGGCCCGGGCTCAAGTTCCCGCCGTATGTTCCCGCCCCGGTCAAGGCCTTTTCCGGCGGCGCGTCGATGTTCGACGTGATGCGCCAGCAGGACGTACTGCTGCACCATCCGTACGAGAGCTTCAGCTCGGTGCTCGACCTGCTGCAGCTGGCCGCGGCCGATCCCAACGTGGTGGCGATCAAGCAGACCGTCTACCGCACCGGCAACGAATCGCTGGTGATGGAAGCGCTGATGACCGCGGCGCGCAACGGCAAGGAAGTAACGGTGGTGGTGGAGCTGCTGGCGCGCTTCGACGAGGAAACCAATATCAACTGGGCCGAGCGGCTCGAATCCGCCGGCGCGCACGTGATCTACGGCGTGGTCGGGCACAAGTGCCACGCCAAGATGCTGCTGATCGTGCGGCGCGAGCCGACCGGACCCAAGGCCAAGCAGGTCAAGCTGCGCCGCTACGCCCACCTGGGCACCGGCAACTACCATCCGCGCACGGCTCGGCTCTATACCGACTTCGGGCTGCTCACCGCCGACGAGGCCGTCTGCGAAGACGTGCACCATGTGTTCCAGCTGCTGACCGGCACCGCCGGCACGATCCGGCTGAACCACCTGTGGCAGTCGCCGTTCACCATGCAGAGCAACCTGGTCGACCATATCCGCGCCGAGGCCCGCAACGCGCGCGCCGGCAAGCCGGCACGCATCATCGCCAAGATGAATGCGCTGCTGGAACCGTCGATCATCGACGAGTTGTACAAGGCCTCGCGCGCCGGCGTGAAGATCGACCTGATCGTGCGCGGCGTGTGCGCGCTGATGCCGGGCGTGCCGGGCATGTCCGAGAACATCTCGGTGCGCTCGATCATCGGGCGCTTCCTCGAACACCACCGCGTCTATTACTTCCACGCCGCCGGCGAAGAGGTGCTCTACCTGTCCAGCGCCGACTGGATGGACCGCAACCTGTTCCGCCGCGTGGAAGTCGCGTTCCCGGTGCTGGACAAGGCGCTGAAGGCGCGCGTCCTCAAGGAGAGCCTGCAGGTCCATCTGCGCGACAATGCCTCCGCGTGGATCATGCAGTCGGACGGCAATTACGTGCGCAGCCAGACGCGTTCCAAGCATCCACATGTCAGCCAGAACGATATGCTGGTGATGTTTGGCGGCACGCCCTGAGCGCGCGCCGCGAGCAACAAGAAACCCCGCCGCGGGGTTTTTCTTTGAGATCAGGCTGCGCGCCGGGAATTGTCCGGTGCCTGCGGCGTTACCGTCGGACCGACGCCCGGCACCGGGCTGTCCGCGCTTGCGGCAGCGGAGCGCAGGCTGCGCTCGAGCGGGAACACCACGCGGAAGACGCTGCCCCGGCCCTCCTCGCTGGTGACGCGCAGTTCGGCATGGTGGCGCGACAGCACATGCTTGACGATGGCCAGCCCAAGGCCGGTGCCGCCGGTGTCGCGCGAGCGGCTGCGGTCGACGCGGTAGAAGCGTTCGGTCAGCCGGGGAATATGCTCGGCAGCGATGCCCAGCCCGGTATCGGCCACCGAGAACACCGCGTGGCCGTCTTCCCAGGCCAGCCGCATGGTGATGCGCCCGCCCTCCGGCGTGTAGCGCACCGCATTCGACACCAGGTTTCCCAACGCCGACATCAGCTCGGTCTCGGCGCCGCGCATGCCCACGGTCGGGTCGATCTCGGCCGCGACGTGGTGGCGGCCCTGCGACAGCGCCTCGGCATCGTGCATCAGGTGCGCCACCATGGCGCGGATCGGCACCGCATCATGCCCCGGCGGCTGCGCATCGCTTTCCAGCTTGGCCAGCGCCAGCAGGTCTTCGACGATGCTCTGCATGCGCACCGACTGCGCCAGCATCATGTCGATGTAGCGGCGCCGGTCCTCCTCGGACACCGGCAGGTCGCGCACGGTTTCGAGGAAACCGGTCATCACGGTCAGCGGGGTCTTCAGCTCGTGCGAGACATTGGCGACGAAGTCGCGCCGCATCGCCTCGGTGTTTTCCAGCTTGGTGATGTCCTGCGTGATCACCAGCTTGCGGTTGTCGCCGTAGGGCAAGATCTGCACCGCGATCGCGCTGTGCTTGTGCTCGCCCATGTCGCGCATCACCAGCGGGTCGTCGAACTGCTGGCGCGTCAGGTAGTGGACGAACTCGGGCCGGCGGATCAGGTGGGTAATGCGCTGGCGCACGTCGCGCCGCGCGTTCAGGCCGAAATGCTGCTCGGCGACGTCGTTGCACCACTCGATCTGGTCGGCGTCATCGAGCATCAGCACGCCGTTGGGCGAGGCCTGGATCGCCTGGATAAAGCGCGTGTGCTGCTGTTCCACCTGCAGCACCTGGGTGCGCCAGCGCTTGACCAGCCGGTGCAGGCGGTAATACACCTCGCCCCACAGGCCGAGCGCGCTCGGGATCTCGCCATAGACGGGCGCGTCCAGCACCTTCCACAGCCGGTTGATCTGGTACAGGTAGTAGAACAGCAGCCCGAGCAGCGAAACGCAGGCCAGCGCCAGCGCCGGCACCGGGCCGGCGACCAGGTAAACGCCGGCGGACAGCACCAGCAGGCTGATCAGGATGGCCGCGGAACGGGCCCAGATGACATTCATGCGCAGGGTTCAGGCTCGCAGCCAGCCACGGAAACGGCTGCCTGCAGGGTTGCGACGGAGTGTGCCACGATTTCGCCGCGCCCTGCCAGCGGCTCGAGACCCGTGCGGCGGTTCAGGCGCCAGGGGTGCGCACCAGCCGGTAGCCGCTGCCGCGCACGGTTTCGATCATGTTGCTGTAGCCGCCAGGCGTCAGTGCGGCGCGCAGGCGCTTGATATGGACGTCGACGGTGCGCTCCTCGACGAAGACGTGGTCGCCCCAGACCTGATCGAGCAGTTGCGAGCGGCTGTGCACGCGCTCCGGATGCGTCATCAGGAAGTGCAGCAGGCGGAACTCGGTGGGCCCCAGGTCCAGCTTGATCGGTCCGCTCTCGTCCTGGCCGGTCACGCGGTGCGTGGCCGGGTCGAGCCGCAGGCCATTGATCGCCACCACGTCGTCGGTCAGCTGCGGCGCGCGGCGGCGCAGCACGGCCTTGATCCGCGCCAGCAGTTCCTTGGGCGAGAACGGCTTGGTGACGTAGTCGTCGGCGCCGGCTTCGAGCCCCATCACCTTGTCCTGCTCCTCGCCGCGCGCAGTCAGCATGATGATGGGGATCTGGCGGGTGCGGTCGTTGGCGCGCAACTCCTTGGCGAAGTTCGCGCCTGACTTGCCCGGGAGCATCCAGTCGAGCAGCACCAGGTCGGGCAGCACATCGCTCATCAGCGACAGCGCCTGCTCGGCGTTATAGGCCCGGATCGGATAATGCCCCGCGTGCTGCAGGTTCACGGCGATCAGTTCGGCGATCGCCGGTTCGTCTTCGACAACGAGAATACTGCTTGGCATGTGTATGGTTCTCCGTGGGCGGCTGTATTCAGCTCAGCGCTTCGCGCTCCATGTCCTCGCGCGAGACATGGCGGACGTCCGTCCCCTTGACAATGTAAATGATAAATTCCGCGATGTTCTTGGCGTGATCGCCGATGCGCTCGACAGCCTTGGCGATGAACAGGAAATCCAGCGCGACCGAGATCGTGCGCGGGTCTTCCATCATGTACGTGATCAGCTTGCGCACGAAGCCGCGGAATTCCTCGTCGATGGCCTTGTCATCCTTGACGATGCGCGCCGCCGCGACCGTGTCCAGGCGCGCGAAGGCGTCGAGCGCCTGGCGCAGCAGCGCGATCGCCATCTCGCCCGAGAGCTTGACCTCGGCGTAGTTGATGCTGTGCGCCGACGCATCTTCCATGATGTGCTTGGTGCGCTTGGCGATCTTCTCGGCCTCGTCGCCGGCGCGCTCCAGATTGGTGATGGTCTTGGAGATGGCCATCACCAGGCGCAGGTCGCGCGCCGTCGGCTGGCGCCGCGCGATGATGTTGCCGCAATCGGCGTCGATCTCGACTTCCAGCGCATTGAGCTGGATCTCCCGGGCGATCACCTGGTCGGCGATGTCGGCGTCGAAGTCGGTCAGCGCACGCATGGCGAGTTCGATCTGCGACTCCACCAGCCCGCCCATCTGCAGCAGCTTGGTGTTGATGGCGTTGAGGTCTGCGTCGAACTGGGTCGACAGGTGCTTGTCAGTCATGGGATTCTCCTGGGCGCTTATGGATATGCTAGTCCCTGCCCTGCCTGTCAGCCGAAGCGGCCGGTGATGTAGTCTTCCGTTTCCTTGCGGTGCGGCTTGATGAAGATCTTCTCGGTCTCGCCGAACTCGATCAGCTCGCCCAGGTACATGTAGGCGGTGTAGTCCGAGCAGCGCGCAGCCTGCTGCATGTTGTGCGTGACGATCACCACGGTGTACTCGTCCTTCAACTCGGCGATCAGCTCTTCGATGCGGCCGGTGGAAATCGGATCCAGCGCCGAGCACGGCTCGTCCAGCAGCAGCACTTCGGGGCGGATGGCGATGCCGCGCGCGATGCACAGGCGCTGCTGCTGGCCGCCGGACAGGCCGTAGCCCGACTGGTGCAGCTTGTCCTTGGCCTCGTTCCACAGCGCCGCCTTGGTCAGCGCCCATTCCACGCGATCGTCCATTTCCGAGCGCGAGAGCTTCTCGAACAGGCGCACGCCGAAGGCGATGTTGTCATAGATCGACATCGGGAACGGCGTCGGCTTCTGGAACACCATGCCGACCTTGGCGCGCAGCAGCGCGATGTCCTGCTTGGCGGTCAGCAGGTTGTCGCCGTCCATGTTGATCTCGCCCTCGGCACGCTGCTCGGGATAGAGCGCGTACATCTTGTTGAAGGTACGCAGCAGCGTCGACTTGCCGCATCCCGACGGGCCGATGAAGGCCGTGACCTTGCGGTCCGGGATCGACATGTTGATGTTCTTCAGGGCATGGAACTGGCCGTAGTAGAAGTTCAGGTTGCGCACGTCGATCTTGGCGCGAACCGAATCGGGAATGTCGATGACGGTGGAGGTCATTGCGTTTTCTCGCTTGCAGTCTTGGGGCGGTCCGGATGACGGGCGCGCCGCTTATTTCTTGAACAGGATGCGCGCCAGGATATTCAGGGCCAGCACGCCGATCGTAATCAGGAACACACCCGCCCAGGCCAGTTGCTGCCATTCGGTGAACGGGCTCATGGCGAAGCGGAAGATCGTCACCGGCAGGTTGGCCATCGGCTTGTTCAGGTCGCTGGTCCAGAACTGGTTGGACAGCGCGGTGAACAGCAGCGGCGCGGTTTCGCCGGCGATACGGGCCACGGCCAGCAATACGCCGGTCACAATTCCCGCGTACGATGACTTCACCGTGATCGACAGCACCATCTTCCACTTGGGCGTGCCCAGCGCGAACGCGGCCTCGCGCAGCGCGTTGGGCACCAGATTCAGCATGTTCTCGGTGGTGCGCACCACGATCGGCACCTGCAACAGCGCCAGCGCGCAGATGCCGGCCCAGCCCGAGAAGTGGCCCATGCGGGTCACCACCAGCGCGTAGACGAACAGGCCGATCACGATCGACGGCGCCGACAGCAGGATGTCGTTGATAAATCGGATAAGGCTGGCCAGCGGCGAACTCTTGCCGTACTCGGCCAGGTAGATGCCCGCCAGGATGCCCAGCGGCGTGCCGAACAGCGTGGCCATGCCGACCATCACGAAGCTGCCGAAGATGGCATTGGCGAGGCCGCCGCCGGCGGTGTTGGGGGCCGGCGTCATCTGCGTGAACAGGTCCAGCGACAGCCCGCCCACGCCCAGCGTGACGGTGGTCCACAGGATCCACGCCAGCCAGAACAGGCCGAAGCCCATCGCCACCAGCGAGGCGCTCAGCGCGTACAGGTTGACGCGGCGGCGGCGGCCCTGCAGGCGCGCGCGCACGGCATCGGCATCGGGACGGACGGCGGGAATCGATACGGAAGACATGGCCTGGCTCGCTTGGGTCATTTGGCTCATTTTGCGCCCTCATTCTTGGCCAGTCGCAGCAGCAACAGCTTGGACAGCGCCAGCACCACGAAGGTGATGAAGAACAGGATCAGGCCCAGTTCCATCAGCGCGGCCGTATGCAGGCCGGCGCCGGCTTCGGCGAACTCGTTGGCGAGCGCCGAGGTGATGCTGTTGCCCGGCGAGAACAGCGAGGCGCTGTCCAGCAGGTTGGTGTTGCCGATCACGAAGGTGACGGCCATGGTCTCGCCCAGTGCGCGGCCCAGGCCCAGCATCACGCCGCCGATGACGCCGGCGCGGGTGTAGGGCAGCACCACGTTCCACATCACTTCCCAGGTAGTGCAGCCCACGCCGTAGGCGGATTCCTTGAGCAGCACCGGGGTGACTTCGAACACGTCGCGCATCACCGAGGCGATGTACGGAATGATCATGATCGCCAGGATCACGCCCGCGCACAGCAGGCCAATGCCCAGCGGAGCGCCCTGGAACAGCTTGCCGATCAGCGGCAACTGGCCCACCGTGGCCGCCAGCGGCTTCTGGAAATACTCGCCGAAGATCGGCGCGAACACGAGCAGGCCCCACATGCCGTACACGATCGACGGCACCGCGGCCAGCAGCTCGATAGCGGTGCCGAGCGGGCGGCGCAGCCAGGCCGGCGACAGCTCGGTCAGGAACAGGGCGATGCCGAAGCTGACCGGCACCGCGATGATCAGTGCGATCAGCGAGGTCACGATGGTGCCGTAGATGGGCACCAGCGCACCATAGACATCGGCGGGAGGATCCCACTCCGCGGACCACAGGAAGCGCGCGCCGAAGGCCTCGATCGAGGGCCAGGCGCTGATCGCGAGCGAGACGATGATGCCGCCGAGCAGCAGCAGCGTCACGATCGCGGCGCCCCGCGTCAGGCCGCCGAACAGGATGTCGCCCATGCGGCTCGGGGGCTGGACGTTGCGGGTGTCGGAGGGGATAGTCGCCATGTCGGAGAATTCAGGGTGGATCGCCGCTCCCGCCGGGGCGGGAGCGGATGCCGGCCGCGCGCTGGCGCGGGCCGGCGATGCCTTCAGATCAATACAGCGCCTTGCCCGAAGCGTCCTTCACGATGGTCTTCCAGGTCGTGCGGATCTGGTTGACCACGTTCTCCGGCAGCGGCACGTAATCCAGGTCGGCAGCCATGCCGGTGCCGTTCTTGTAGGCCCAGTCGAAGAACTTCAGCACTTCCGCGCCCTGCGCCGGCTTGTCCTGGTTCTTGTGCACCAGGATGAAGGTGGCGCCGGCGATCGGCCAGGCGTCCTTGCCCGGCTGGTTGGTCAGGATCTGGTAGTAGCTCTTGCTCCAGTCCGCACCGGCGGCGGCGGCCTTGAAGGCGTCGTCACCCGGCTTGACCACGGCACCCGACGCGTTCTTCATGTTCACGTGGGTCATCTTGTTCTGCTTGGCGTAGGCGTACTCGACATAGCCGATGGCGCCATTCAGGCGCTGCACGAAGGCGGCCACGCCCTCGTTGCCCTTGCCGCCGGTGCCGCCGCCCGGCCAGTTGACCGTGGTGCCCTCGCCGACCGTGCCCTTCCAGTCAGCGCTGACCTTGGAAAGGTAGTTGGTGAAGATGAAGGTGGTGCCCGAACCGTCGGCACGGCGCACCGGCAGGATGTCCTGGGTCGGCAGCTTGGCTTGCGGGTTCAGCGCCTTGATGGCGGGGTCGTCCCACTTCTTGATCTTGCCGAGGTAGATATTGGCCAGCACCTCGCCGGTGATGGTCAATTCGCCCGGCTTCACGCCCTGCAGGTTGATCACCGGCACCACGCCGCCGATCACGGTCGGGAACTGGACCAGACCCTGCTTGTTCAGGTCCTCGTCCTTCAGCGGCGCGTCCGAGGCGCCGAAATCGACCGTCTTGGCACCGATCTGCTTGATGCCGCCCGACGAGCCGATGGATTGATAGTTGACCTTGTTGCCCGTTGCTTTGTTATATGCGTCGGCCCACTTGGAATACACGGGCGCCGGGAAGGAAGCGCCTGCACCGGTAATTTCCGCCGCGAACGCAGTACCCGCTACCACCATCGAAACGATGCCTGCCACGGCAGTCTTGACCAGCTTCATATGTCCTCCAGAGAACATTGGTTGGGAATGACAAATTTTTGACAAGACGAACTTTATGCTGCCTGTATGACAATTCCGTGACATCTTCAAATCTTCTTGAAACTGGCCTGCAGCAAGGTAATGACGGGATGGTCCCGCCTCGCCATGCGCCGAATATGACGGCGGTTAATTGCGCAATCGAGCAAAAAAACGCCGGGGCGAGCCCGGCGTTCGTTTCTCGGATGGGCGCTATCAGGCACCCAGCGCGTCTGCCAGCTTCCTTGCCGCGCGCTCGGCCATTTCGGCCTGCTCCGCCTCGACCATCACGCGCACCACGGGCTCGGTGCCCGAGGCACGGATCAGCACCCGGCCGCGGCCCCCCAGTTCCGGTTCCACCGCGGCACGCGCCGCCTGCAGGCCGGCATGGGTCTGCCAGTCGAAACCTTTCTGCACGCGCACATTGATCAGCGTCTGCGGGAACAGCGTCACGCCCTCGAGCAGTTGCGCCAGGGTCTTGCCGCTGCGGCGCAGTGCGCCCAGCACCTGCAGCGCCGACACGATGCCGTCGCCCGTGCTGTGGCGATCCAGGCACAGCAGGTGGCCGGAGCCCTCGCCGCCCAGCGTCCACTTGCGCTTGTTCAGCTCCTCCAGCACATAGCGGTCGCCCACCTTGGCGCGCACGAAATCGACGCCCTCGCGCTTGAGCGCCAGTTCCACCGCCATATTGGTCATCAGCGTGCCGACCGCGCCGGGAACCGCCTGCCCGGCGGCCAGGCGGTCGCGCACGATCAGATACAGCAGCTCGTCGCCGTTGTAGAGCCGGCCATCCGCATCCACCACCTGCAGCCGATCCGCGTCGCCATCGAAGGCCAGGCCCAAGTCGGCGCCGTTGGCCTTGACCGCCTCGATCAGCTTCTCCGGCGCGGTGGCGCCGTAGCCGGCGTTGATATTGCGGCCGTTCGGCTGGTTGCCGATGGCGACCACGTCGGCGCCCAGTTCATGGAACACCGGCGGCGCGATGTGATAGGCCGCGCCATGGGCGCAGTCGACCACCAGCTTCAGGCCATGCAGGTCCTGCTCGTACGGGAAGGTGCTCTTGCAGAATTCGATATAGCGGCCGGCGGCATCGTCGATGCGGCGGGCGCGCCCCAGGTCGTCGGACGGGGCGCACACCATGGGCTCGTCGAGGGCCGCTTCGATCGCCGCCTCGACCGCGTCGGGCAGCTTGTCGCCGCTGGCCGAGAAAAACTTGATGCCGTTGTCGTAGTAGGGGTTGTGGCTGGCCGAGATCACCACGCCGGCCGACAGCCGCAGCGCCCGCGTCAGGTAGGCGATGCCGGGGGTCGGCAGCGGGCCGGTCAACAGCACATGCACGCCCGCCGAGGTAAAGCCGGCCTCCAGCGCTGCTTCCAGCATATAGCCCGAAATGCGCGTGTCCTTGCCGATCAGCACGGTGGGCTTGCCCTGCCCGGTCCTGGCGCCGTGCGCCAGCACCTTGCCCGCGGCATGGCCCAGCCGCATCACGAAGTCAGGCGTGATCGGCGCATCACCGACCTTGCCCCGCACGCCGTCGGTCCCGAAATACTTGCGTGTCATTCTTTGTTTCCCTTTCTCTTCTGTGTTCTGTCTTGGTGGCACTGACCGGCGTCGGCGCCCGGCTCAGCCCGCGCTAACGGATTCGTTGCGCACGGCCCACCAGGTCTTCACGGCATCGACGGTCTGCTGCACATCATGCACCCGCACGATCAACGCACCGCGCTCCACCGCACAGACCGCCGCGGCAATGCTGGCGGCGATGCGCTGCTGCGGCGGCCGGCCGCCCAGGATGACGCCCAGGGTGGACTTGCGCGAGATGCCCGCCAGCACCGGCAGGCCCTCGAGCGCCAGCTTCGGCAACTGCCCGAGCAGGCGCAAATTATGATCCGGTGTCTTGCCGAAGCCAAATCCCGGATCGAGGCAGATCCGGGCATCGTCGATCCCGGCGGCGCGCAGCACGGCGACGCGCCCGGCCAGGAACTGCGCGACTTCGGCGACCACATCGTCGTAGTGCGGGTCTTCCTGCATGGTCTGCGGATCGCGCTGCATATGCATCACGCACAGGCCCGCCTGTCCGCCGGCCACCGCCTCGACCGCCCCCGGCATGCGCAAGCCCCAGATATCGTTGATGAGATCGGCTCCGGCCGCAAGCGCGGCGCGCATGACTTCGGGCTTGTAGGTGTCGATCGACAGCGGCTTGCCGCAATCGCGCAGCGCTTCGACCACGGGGATCACGCGTGCCAGTTCCTCCGCCAGCGGCAGCGCCGCCGAACCGGGCCGGCTGGATTCCCCGCCGATGTCGATGATGTCGACGCCCTCGGCAATCATCTGCTCGGCATGGCGCAGCGCCGCGTCGCGGCTGGCGTGCTGGCCGCCGTCGGAAAAGGAGTCGGGCGTGACGTTGAGGATGCCCATCACCAGCGGACGCTGGTCCAGGGCAAAACGGAAACGGCCGCACTGGAAGTGCCGGGTCTGAGTGGTCTGCTGCAAGGTAGGAAGGCTCTGGCGATGCGCGCGGCTGGGCCGCTCAAAAAGGAAAAGCCGGTGCACCCGGCACCGGCTTCAGGGGGAGGCACTACACAGCCATCGCTACAGCGTCGTCAGCGGGACGAGCGCCGGGTCAGGCCGTGGCGGGCGCGTTGGTCGGCGCCACCGGCGAGCCGCCCGAAGGCGTGCTGCCGCCACCGTTCGGGCCCGACGCGCTGCGCGGCGGACGCGGCGGCTTGCCGGCCATGATGTCGTTGACCTGGTCGGCGTCGATGGTTTCCCATTCCATCAGCGCGTTGGTCATGGCTTCGACCTTGTCGCGGTTCTCTTCGAGCAGGCGCTTGGCCAGCGCGTATTGCTCGTCGATGATGCGGCGGATCTCGGCGTCGACCTTCTGCTGCGTGGCTTCCGACACGGTCTTCGACGACAGCTTGCCGAACATGCCGTCCTGCTCGGTATCGACGTAGACCATGGCGCCGAGCGAATCGCTCATGCCGAAGCGGGTCACCATGTCGCGGGCGATCTTGGTGGCGCGCTCGAAGTCATTGGAAGCGCCGGTGCTCATGGCGTTGAGGAAGACCTCTTCCGCCGCGCGGCCGCCGAACAGGATGGCGACCTCTTCCAGCATGCTGTCCTTGTACTTCGAATACTTGTCATGCTCGGGCAGTTGCCAGGTCACGCCCAGCGCCCAGCCGCGCGGCATGATGGTGACCTTGTGCACCGGATCCGCCTTGGGCAGCAGCTTGGCCACCACCGCATGGCCGGATTCGTGGTAAGCCGTGGCACGACGCTCTTCCTCGCGCATGACCGTCGACTTGCGCTCCGGACCCATGTAGATCTTGTCCTTGGCGTCCTCGAAGTCCTGCATGTCGACCACGCGCTTGTTGCGGCGGGCGGCAAACAGGGCGGCCTCGTTGACCAGGTTGGCCAGGTCGGCACCCGAGAAGCCCGGGGTACCGCGCGCGATCACCGAAGCGTCGACGTCGTTGCCGATCGGCACCTTGCGCATATGGACCTTCAGGATCTGCTCGCGGCCGCGGATGTCCGGCAGGCCCACGTAGACCTGGCGGTCGAAACGGCCCGGACGCAGCAGCGCCTTGTCGAGCACGTCGGCACGGTTGGTCGCGGCGATCACGATCACGCCCGAGTTGGCCTCGAAGCCGTCCATCTCGACCAGCATCTGGTTCAGGGTCTGCTCGCGCTCGTCGTTGCCGCCGCCCATGCCGGCCCCACGATGGCGGCCGACGGCGTCGATTTCATCGATGAACACGATGCAGGGGGCCTGCTTCTTGGCGTTCTCGAACATGTCGCGCACACGCGCCGCGCCCACGCCGACGAACATTTCAACGAAGTCGGAACCGGAGATGCTGAAGAACGGCACCTTGGCTTCGCCGGCGATGGCACGCGCGAGCAGCGTCTTGCCGGTACCCGGAGGACCGACCAGCAGCACGCCGCGCGGGATGCGGCCGCCCAGCTTCTGGAATTTCTGCGGATCCTTGAGGAAGTCGACCAGCTCGACCACTTCTTCCTTGGACTCGTCGCAGCCGGCCACGTCCTGGAACGTGACGGCGTTCTGGTTCTCGTCGATCAGCCGCGCGCGCGACTTGCCGAATGAGAATGCGCCGCCTTTTCCACCACCCTGCATCTGACGCATCATGTAGAACCAGAACACGATGATCAGCAGGGTCGGCCCGAGGTAATACAGGGCCTGGACCAGCACGTTGGGTTCGTCGTCCGCCTTGCCGGTGACCTGCACGCCGTACTTCATCAGGTCGCCGACCATCCAGATGTCGCCCGGCGAGATGATGGTGTACTTGGCCCCTTCCTTGGGCGAGACTACCAGGTTGCGGCCCTGCACGTCGACGCGCGACACCTTGCCGTTCTTGGCGTCATCCATGAACTGCGAATAGGTGACGCTGTCCTGCGCACGGGGCTTGTCGAACTGCTTGAAGACGGTAAACAACACCAGCGCGATCACGAGCCAGATTGCCGCCTTTTGAAACAGGTTGTTATTCAAGGCCGAACTCCTTTGCAATTGCCTTGCCAACGGATAGCTGCATTGTAATGCAGCCCCCGCCCTCGAGGGGAAACAGAGAAACTATGATGCCGATAGCACCGGGTGAGGGTATTTCCCTCTACATTTCTTATTCCGCCCTGGCTTGTATCGAGATCGGTCAATCCACTGCCTTGAGGTAGCGCCCAAGGATAAAGGTTTCGGAAGACTTGTCGCGCGACGCCTTGGGCTTGCGCTTCGCGACCACTTTGAACTGCCGTTTGAACTTTTCCACGATCTGGCTGTAGCCGCTCCCGTGGAAACACTTTACCAGCAATGCCCCCTCCGGCTTAAGGTGGGCCTGCGCGAATTCAAGCGCCAGGTCGCACAGGTACTCGATCCGGGCGGCGTCGGCGGAGGCCACACCGGACAAGTTGGGGGCCATGTCGGACAAAACAAGGTCGATCTTGTTACCGCCGGAGGCGTCCAGCACCACACTTTCGAGTTCGCGAAAGACCGACTCCTCACGGAAATCGCCCTGGATGAAAGTGACGTCGGCGACAGGCTCCATGGGCAGCAGGTCGATCGCCACGACCGCGCCGTCAATCCGGCCATCCTTGGCCCGCGGGGAGTCCGCCAGCTTGTTGCGGGCGTACTGGCTCCAGCTGCCCGGCGCCGCGCCCAGGTCGACGATGACCTGGCCCGGGCGGATCAGCTTGTCCTGCTCGTCGATCTCCTTGAGCTTGTAAGCCGCGCGGGCACGGTAGCCTTCGCGCTGCGCCATTTTGACGTACGGATCGTTGATGTGGTCGTGCAGCCACGAATGGTTGAACTTGTTCTTTGCCATGCCAAATACCAGCCTGTTCCCTGCCCGCGCACGCCGGTGGTGCCGGCGGCGCAGGTTTTCCTACTGTTTTGATGATTTTGCTGCCCGACAGTGCCGGATTGACGGATAATACGCGCCAATCCGCATCCCGGCTTGCCGCCAACCGGTGGCCGCCGGCAGCCTGTTCCCGTGCGCCGTGTCACGACCGGCGCGGGCGGCAGCGCCCGATTACCAGCGCCAAGCGCTCTATCACTATTTCAAGCGCCTTATCCAGCGCCAACCTATGCCCGCTCTACAACTAGTCCCCGCCCAGCGCTCCGACCTGCGCTCCCGTGCCCATGCCCTGAACCCGGTGGTGATGGTCGGCGCCGAAGGCCTGACCCGCGCCGTGCTGGCCGAGATCGACCGCAGCCTGGCGGCCCACGACCTGATCAAGATCCGCGTGTTCGGTGACGACCGCGAAGCGCGCATCGCCATCTACGAAGAAATCTGCGACCAGCTCAGCGCCGCACCGATCCAGCATATCGGCAAGCTGCTGGTGGTCTGGCGTCCGGGCGAAGCCCGCCTGAAGGAAAACCAGGCCGAAGATCTCGGCCGGCACACGCCCGCGCGCCGCGGCGGCGCCGCCCCGCGCACGGTGACGGTGAAGAAGCCCAGCGCCGCACCCAACCGCCGCCCGACCCGCAAGGAAGTCACGGTGCTTGGCAACGAGCGCGTCACCGCCGGCGGCAATGTGAAGCGCTCGCGCGCCCGCCCGACCAGCCAGAAGAAGAAGGCGCTGGGCTGAAGCCCCGGCAGCCATAAACAAGCGGGCGCCGCCAGACGCCCCGATGCCGGCACGCCGCACCAGCGGCCGTGCCCGGCCTCACTCCCGGGCTCACTCCCCGGCCGAACGCGGCGCCGAAGCGCGCCACACCAGTACCAGCGCCAGCAGGCTTTGCAGCAGGTAAAAGGCGCTCGACACGCCGTGCAGCATGCCGAATTGCGCCTGGTACGGCGATTCCGACACCCCCACGCCCAGCGCCAGCGCCTTTTCCTTCAGGCTGCCCATGAACGGCTGGGTACCGAAGTAACCGACCAGCACGCAGCACAGCATGCCCAGCACCAGCCAGCGCAGACCGCGATAGCGCTGGGCGCCGCGCCGGATCATGACGTTGCACAGCACCAGCTGCAGCACGCCGATGGTCACACCGACGATGGCTTCGGTATGGAACAGGTGCCCGGCGATCATGCCCGCCATCTCGCGGCTGGGCAGCACTGAAAACAGCGTCGGCGCCACCATGTAGCCGACGGTCCACAGGCTGCCTGCCCACACCACCGTCAGCAACAGGAAGATGCGGTGCGGCAGCGGCGGCAGGTTGTTATAGGAACTGGAGAACACAAGCCGGCCTTTCCGGTGGCCAGCACAGGCGCAAGCCCGCCGGCCGGGCCGGCATCAGATGTAGCGAACGGTAATGACTTCGTACTCGCGCTCGCCGCCCGGGGCCAGCACGGTGGCGACGTCGCCTTCGAACTTGCCGATCAGCGCGCGCGCGATCGGCGAACTGACCGAGATCTTGCCAGTATCGAGGTCGGCCTCGTCGTCGCCCACGATCTGGTAGCTGACCGGCTTGCCGGACTCCAGGTCTTCCAGGTCGACGGTGGCGCCGAAGACGATGCGGCCGTCCGTATCCAGCTGGGTCGGGTCGATAACCTGCGCGGTCGACAGCTTCGACTCTACTTCGAGGATGCGGCCTTCGATAAAAGCCTGCTTTTCCTTGGCGGCGTCGTATTCGGCGTTTTCGGACAGGTCGCCCTGGGCGCGTGCTTCGGAGATGGCATTGATCACCGCCGGACGCTCGACAGCCTTGAGGCGCTGCAGCTCTTCCTTGAGCAGCTCGGCGCCACGCTTGGTAATCGGAATGGTGCTCATGTCTTCGTTCAACAAAAAAATGAGCCGCAGCGGAGCTGGAGCCATCCCCGGCAAACCCCGCCAGGGCACTTCCGCTCAACCGCGGCTTTCAGACAGGATCGAACGCGGGCACGCCGGTTCGATCGACGAATTTGACGTAGTTTAGGCCAGGAAGCCCGCCGGCAGCAACTCCGGCGGGCTTCCTGGGGCGGGGCCGCCGCAATGCGGCCGGCCCTTATGCGATGTGTTGCTTCCTTACCTTGACGGCATCAGGCCAGCGAGGCATGCAGGCCCTGCAGGTCGTACACCTCCAGGCTCTGCATGTGCTTCAGGCCCTCTACCGCGGCGCGCGCGCCGGCGATGGTGGTGTAGTAAGGAATGCGGTGTGCCAGCGCCGAGATACGGATCGAGCGCGAATCAGCGATCGCGCCGCGGGTTTCGTCCACGGTGGTGAACACCAGCGCCAGTTCGCCGTTCTTGATCATGTCCACGATATGCGGACGGCCGTCCTTGACCTTGTTGACCACCTTGACCGGGATGCCGGCTGCCTCGATCGCCGAGGCGGTGCCGCGCGTGGCGACGATCGGGTAGCCCATGTCGTGCAGCATGCGGGCCACGGCCACGGCGCGCGGCTTGTCGCTGTCCTTCACTGTGATCAGCACGGCGCCCTTCTCCGGCAGGCGCGAGCCCGCGGCCAGCTGGCTCTTGAACAGGGCCTCGCCGAAGCTCTTGCCCACGCCCATCACTTCGCCGGTCGAGCGCATTTCAGGTCCGAGGACCGGATCCACGCCCGGGAACTTGTTGAACGGGAACACCGCTTCCTTGACGCTGTAGTACGGCGGGATGACCTCGTCAGCAATCCCCTGCTCGTCGAGCGACTGGCCGGCCATGCAGCGCGCGGCGATCTTGGCCAGTTGCATGCCGGTGGCCTTGGACACGTATGGCACGGTACGCGAGGCACGCGGGTTCACTTCCAGCACGTAGACGGTGTCGACACCGTTGTTCTGCTGGATCGCGAACTGCACGTTCATCAGGCCGACCACGTTCAGGGCCTTGGCCATGGCCTCGGTCTGGCGCTTCAGTTCGGCCACGGTCTCGGCCGACAGCGAGTACGGCGGCAGCGAGCAGGCGGAGTCGCCCGAGTGCACGCCGGCCTGCTCGATGTGCTCCATCACGCCACCGATAAAGACGCGCTTGCCGTCGCACAGGGCGTCGACATCGCACTCGATGGCGTCGTTCAGGAAGCGGTCGAGCAGCACCGGCGAATCGTGCGAGACCTTGACGGCCTCGCGCATGTAGCGCTCGAGGTCGCGCGGCTCGTGCACGATTTCCATGGCGCGGCCGCCCAGCACGTACGACGGGCGCACCACCAGCGGGTAGCCGATTTCCTCGGCCAGGCGCAGCGCCTCGTCCTCGGCACGCGCGGTGCGGTTGGGCGGCTGGCGCAGGCCCAGGTCCTGCAGCAGCTTCTGGAAGCGCTCGCGGTCTTCGGCCGCGTCGATCATGTCGGGGCTGGTGCCGATGATGGGCACGCCGTTGGCTTCCAGGTCCAGCGCCAGCTTCAGCGGGGTCTGGCCGCCGTACTGCACGATCACGCCGACCGGCTTCTCGATCGCGACGATCTCCAGCACGTCTTCCAGCGTCACCGGCTCGAAATACAGCCGGTCCGAGGTGTCATAGTCGGTCGACACGGTTTCCGGGTTGCAGTTGACCATGATGGTCTCGTACCCGTCCTCGCGCAGCGCCAGCGCGGCGTGCACGCAGCAGTAGTCGAACTCGATGCCCTGGCCGATCCGGTTCGGGCCGCCGCCCAGCACCATGATCTTCTTCTTGTCGGTCGGCGCCGCCTCGCACTCGCCATGCTCGGCCTCGTAGGTCGAGTACATGTAGGCGGTGTTGGTGGCGAATTCGGCCGCGCAGGTATCGACGCGCTTGTAGACCGGGCGCACGTTCTGGGCGATGCGCGCCTCGCGCACGGCCTTGGCGTCGGTTTTCAGCAGCCGCGCCAGGCGGCGGTCGGAGAAGCCCTTCTGCTTCAGGAAGCGCAGTTCGGCGGTCGACAGGCTGTCAAGCGTGCGCGACTTGACCAGGCCTTCGGTGCGGACGATGTCCTCGATCTGGGCCAGGAACCACGGATCGATGGCGGTCTCGTGATAGACCTCTTCCAGCGACATGCCCAGGCGGAACGCGTCGCCCACGTACCAGATGCGGTCCGGGCCCGGCTCGCCGATCTCCTCGACGATCTCGTCGCGATCGGTGGACTTCTCGTCCAGGCCGTCGACGCCCACTTCCAGCCCGCGCAGGGCCTTCTGGAACGATTCCTGGAAGGTGCGGCCCATCGCCATCACCTCGCCCACCGACTTCATCTGGGTGGTCAGGTGGCTGTCGGCCTGCGGGAATTTCTCGAAGGCGAAGCGCGGCACCTTGGTGACGACGTAGTCGATCGAGGGCTCGAACGAGGCCGGGGTGGCACCGCCGGTGATCTCGTTCTTCAGCTCGTCGAGCGTGTAGCCGACCGCCAGCTTGGCCGCGACCTTGGCGATCGGGAAGCCGGTGGCCTTGGAGGCCAGCGCCGACGAACGCGACACGCGCGGGTTCATCTCGATGACGATCATGCGACCGTCCTTCGGGTTGATCGAGAACTGCACGTTGGATCCGCCGGTATCGACGCCGATCTCGCGCAGCACTGCCAGCGAGGCGTTGCGCAGGATCTGGTATTCCTTGTCGGTCAGGGTCTGCGCCGGCGCGACGGTGATCGAGTCGCCGGTGTGGATGCCCATCGGGTCCAGGTTCTCGATCGAGCAGATGATGATGCAGTTGTCCTGCTTGTCGCGGACCACTTCCATCTCGTACTCTTTCCAGCCCAGCAGCGATTCCTCGATCAGCAGCTCGCGCGTGGGCGACAGGTCCAGGCCGCGCTTGCAGATCTCTTCGAACTCTTCGCGGTTGTAGGCGATGCCGCCGCCGGTGCCGCCCAGCGTGAACGACGGGCGGATCACGATCGGGTAGCCGCTGGTGCCGGTCTCCTGGGCGATGTGGGCCTGCACGGCCACGGCCTCGTCCATCGAGTGGGCGATGCCGGACTTGGCCGAGCCCAGGCCGATCTTGGTCATCGCGTCCTTGAACTTCTGGCGGTCCTCGGCCTTGTCGATGGCTTCGGGCGACGCGCCGATCAGCTCCACCTTGTACTTGTCCAGCACGCCATGGCGATGCAGGTCCAGCGCGCAGTTCAGCGCGGTCTGGCCGCCCATGGTCGGCAGGATCGCATCCGGGCGCTCCTTCTCGATGATGCGTTCGACCACTTCCCAGGTGATCGGCTCGATGTAGGTCACGTCGGCCGTGGCGGGATCGGTCATGATGGTCGCCGGGTTGGAGTTGACCAGGATGACCTTGAAGCCTTCCTCGCGCAGGGCCTTGCAGGCCTGGGCGCCGGAATAGTCGAACTCGCACGCCTGGCCGATGATGATGGGGCCCGCGCCGATGATCAGGATGCTCTTGATGTCTGTGCGTTTTGGCATTGCACGCTCTCTTTATGGGCCGGCCCGCCTTGCCTGCGGACCGCGCCGGTAATCAGGGAATCCGTCCGGATTCGAAAATGTGTCTGGCTCAGTTCATCGTGGCCGTGGCCAGCTTGGCGCCGAAGCCGATGAACATCGCCCCTACCCCGCTGGCCATGCCGGCCGACAGCCGGCGGCGGCGCCGGAACGCCTCGGCCAGCTTCGCGCCCACGAAGATGATCGTGGTCAGGTAGGCAAAGCTGCAGATCTGGCACACCAGCCCCAGCACGCCGAACGACAGCACCGGGTAAGCAAAGGCCGGGTCGACGAACTGGATGAAGAACGAGATGAAGAACAGGATCGCCTTCGGGTTCAGCAGGCTGATCAGCAACGCCTTGCGGAACGGGTCGGACTGGTCCGGCGATGCCGCCGGCACTGCCGCCGCGCCGGCGGCATCGCCGCGCGCGGCCCAGCTGCGCAGCGCGCCGCGCAGCATGTTGAAGCCGATCCACGCCAGGTAGGCCGCGCCGATGTACTTCACCACGTAGAACAGCGCCGGGCTGGCCTTGAGCAGCGAGGCCACGCCCGCCGCCGACAGCACCATCAGCACGAAATCGCCCAGGAACACCCCGCACGCGCCTTTGTAGCCGGCGCGCACGCCGCGCTGCGCCGCCACCGACAGCACGTACATCGAGTTCGGCCCCGGCAGCAGCACGATGAAGATCGTGCCCAGCACATAGGTCCAGAAATCGGTGATGCCGAAAGCGGTATGCATGAAGGCGTTCATGGGATGTCCCGGTGTCTCTCGCTGTTCCCGGGCGCTTACTTGCGCGCGTCGGTCATCAGCTGGATGAAGCGGTCGAACAGGTAAGCCACGTCGTTCGGGCCGGGCGAGGCTTCCGGGTGGCCCTGGAAGCAGAACGCCGGCTTGTCGGTCAGCGCGAAACCCTGCAGCGAGCCGTCGAACAGCGACTTGTGCGTGACGCGCACGTTCGCCGGCAGCGTGTCGGCGTCGACCGCGAAGCCGTGGTTCTGCGACGTGATCACCACGCGGCCGTCGTCCAGGTCCTTGACCGGGTGGTTGGCGCCGTGGTGGCCGAACTTCATCTTCAGCGTCTTGGCGCCGACCGCAAGGGCCATGATCTGGTGCCCCAGGCAGATGCCGAAGGTCGGGACGCCGCGCTCGATGAACTCGCGCGTGGCGGCGATGGCGTAGTCGCACGGCTCGGGATCGCCAGGGCCGTTGGACAGGAACACGCCGTCCGGATTCAGCGCCAGCGCGTCGGCCGCGCTCGCCTGGGCCGGCAGCACCGTGACCTTGCAGCCGCGCTCGGCCAGCATGCGCAGGATGTTGTACTTGACGCCGTAGTCATAGGCGACCACGTGGAACTGCGGCTGCTGCTGCTTGCCGTAGCCTTCGCCCAGTTTCCATTCGGACTGGGTCCAGTCGTACGGTTCCTTGACCGAGACCACCTTGGCCAGGTCCATGCCGGCCAGGCCAGGGAACGAGCGGGCCAGGTCGATGGCCTTCTGGACGTTGTCCTCGCCGGCCAGGATGCAGCCGTTCTGGGCGCCCTTATCGCGCAGGATACGCGTCAGCTTGCGCGTATCGATGCCAGCGATCGCCACCACCTTTTCCTGCTTCAGGTAGTGGGCCAGGGTGTGTTCCTTGCGGAAGTTGGAGGCCAGGATCGGCAGATCCTTGATGATCAGGCCGGCGGCATGGACTTTCGTGGCTTCGACATCCTCAGGATTGACACCGTAGTTGCCGATATGCGGATACGTCAGCGTGACGATCTGCCGCGAATAGCTCGGGTCGGTGAGGATTTCCTGGTAACCGGTGATGGCGGTGTTGAACACCACTTCGCCGATGGTATGGCCGGACGCGCCAATGGAATAGCCACGAAAGACCGTGCCGTCTGCTAGCGCGAGAATGGCGGACGGAAAAGACGGTAACACGGGTAGGCTCCTGCTGGACTCACCCCGTGACCGACCAATCGACGCCTCGTGCCTCCCAGGCTGGATCCGTGACGGCGGCAGCGGCATTGCGCCGATGCGGTCGGATCCGGTCGCGACATGCTCATCCCGTCACATTTGGTGCAGACGGCGATGGCGGCGCGGATGGGGGCGGCGGAAGGTGGAAAGCGGTAGGCGCTAGGGTGAAGGGTTCTGAAAGCGAAACTTTCGAATTATATCCCGCGCCACCCAATTTCTCAAGTTTTCAAGGACTTGCGCGCGGCAGGCGGCAATCCTGCCGCGCCGGCGCCCGCCGCTCCGTCCGTCCTCGCATTCCCGGTTGCACCTGCCGCCGCAGGATTACCGCGGCGGTGGTACCACCGCCGTGACCTCGATTTCCACCTTGGCGCGCGGCTCGACCAGGTCGGCGACCTCGACCGCCGTCATCGCCGGGAAGTGGCGGCCGATGATGGCGCGGTAATGCTCGCCGATCGCCCCATAGGCGCCGACATATTCGGCCTTGTCCTTCACATACCAGGTCATGCGCGCGATATGTTCCGGCCGCGCCTCGCCGGCCGCCAGCACCGCGACCACGTTGCGCAGCGCCTGCGCCACCTGCAGGCCGAAGTCGTCGGTCTCGAATTCGCACTGGCTGTTCCAGCCGATCTGGCCGCTGATGAACAGCAGCCGGCTGCCGGCCTGCATCTCGGTCATCATGCCATTGGCGTAGCCGCGCGGCGGCGCCCAGTCGGGCGGCTGCAGGATCTTCATGTCGTTTCCCTGTGGTTGCTTGTATGGGTGAATGGAATATGGGTCAATGGGAATCCGGGTTCAGGCCGCGGCGACCAGGTAGCGCGCCATGGCTTCGCGCACGGATTCGGGCAGCGGCTGCGGCGCGATCGCGCCGGTATCGACGCAGACCAGCCGTTGCGTCACTTCCATGCGGGTATCGTCGTGCGGGCCGGCAAAGCGAACCGCCAGCGTAAAGCTGGACTGGCCCAGCTTCAGCACCCGCAATTCGCGCGTCAGCACCTCGCCCAGCCGGCTGGGGGCGAGGAAGCGGCACTCCAGCTCGGCCGTCGGCACGCCGGCGCGGCCCTCGCCATGCATGGCATCGAACGGCCAGCCCAGCGCCTCGCCGAACCAGTCCTCGATCAGGTCGTTGAGCATCTCGAAGTAGCGCGGATAGAACACGATGCCGGCGGCATCGCAGTGCTTAAAGCGCACCAGCACGGTATTGCGGAACACGTCGCTCATGGCTGCCCCTGGTTCGGCTTGCCGCCATTGCCTGCAGCCGGCCCCTGCTCCGCCATCTGGCGCAGCCGGAAGCGCTGCAGCTTGCCGGTCTCGGTACGCGGCAGCGCCGGCACGAACTCGATGCGGCGCGGGTACTTGTACGGAGCGATCTGGCGCTTGACGTGGTCCTGCAGCGCGGTGCGGGTGGCGTCGTCGGCGGCCACGCCCTCGCGCAGCACCACGTAGGCCATCACCACCTGGCCACGGCCGTCGTCGGGCGCGCCGACCACGCCGCATTCGGCCACCGCCTCGTGCTGCATCAGTGCGCTCTCCACCTCCGGCCCGGCGATGTTGTAGCCGGCCGAGATGATCATGTCGTCGGAGCGCGCCTGGTAGAAGTAGTAGCCGTCCGCGTCGGCGACGAAGGTATCGCCCGGCAGATTCCAGCCGGCCTTCACATAGTTGGCCTGGCGCGGGTCGTCCAGGTAGCGGCAGCCGGTCGGGCCCTGCACCGCGAGCTTGCCGACCTGGCCCAGCGGCAGCGGCCGCATCTCCTCGTCGACGATCTGCGCCACGTAGCCGGGCACCACCTTGCCGATCGCGCCCGGCCTGACCTCGGCCCCGGCGCTCGAGATAAAGATGTGCATCATCTCGGTGCCGCCGATGCCATCGGTCATCTCGATGCCAGTGGCGGCCTTCCAGCTCTGCCGCGTGGCGTCGGGCAGCGCCTCGCCGGCCGACACACTGTGCCGCAGGCTGGAGATATCGAAGCGCGGCGCCAGCGTCGCCATCTGCCGGTAGAAGGTGGGCGCGGTGAAGACGATGGTGGCGCGGAAGTCGTGGATCAGCTCAAGCAGCGTTTCGGGCGTGAGCTTCTCCGCCAGGACCGTGCTGGCGCCGATGCGCAACGGGAAGCACAGCATGCCGCCGAGCCCGAAGGTGAAGGCGATCGGCGGCGTACCGCAGAAGATGTCGTCAGGCGCGGAGCGCAGCACATGGCGCGGGAACAGGTCGCACATGGCCAGCACGTCGCGGTGGAAATGCATGGTGCCCTTGGGCTGGCCGGTGGTGCCGCTGGTAAAGGCGATCAGGCAGACATCGTCGCTGGCGGTGTCGCAGGCGTCGAAGGTGTCCGGCTTGCCCGCCAGCGCCGCTTCCAGCGAGCCCTCGCCTTCGCCGTTGAAATGCAGCGTTTGGGCCAGGCTCGGGCAATGGCAGTCGCCGCCGGCCTGCTGGTTGGCGTCGAGCTCGTCGCGCAGCCGCACATCGCACAGCGCCGCGGTCACCTGCGCCTTGTCGATGATCTGCTTGAGCTCCCTGGCGCGCAGCAGCGGCATGGTCGGCACCGCCACCAGGCCCGCCTTCAGCGTGGCCAGCCAGCTGGCCGCCATCATCAGGTTGTTGGGGCCGCGCAGCAGCACGCGGTTGCCGGGCACCAGCCGCATGTCCTCGACCAGCACATGGGCGATGCGGTTCACCAGCGCGGCGAGCTGTGCATAGGTCACGGTCTCGATGCGGCCGTCGCGGCCGTCGCGACGATAGCGGATGGCGATGCGCTCGCCGCGTCCCTCGCGCACGTGGCGGTCGACCAGCTCCACCGCGGCATTGATGCGCTCAGGGTAGTCGGTATCGGCATTGAAGCGGAACACCGGCCACTGGTCCTGCGGCGGCAGGCGGTCGCGCGCGAAGGTGTCGAGGTGGGCTGTGGTCGCCATGGCTTGTCTCCTGTCTGCTCTGTATCGGTACGGCAGTTCGCGGGTGGCGCGGGGGCGCACGGTCCGGGCTCAGGCCTGCTGTCCGGCCAGCGTCTCGCGCGCGATGATCAGCTTCTGCACTTCGGTCGCGCCTTCATAGATCCGCAGCGAGCGGATCTCGCGGTACAGGCTTTCCACGCGCGTGCCGACCTTGACGCCGAGGCCGCCGAACATCTGCACCGCGCGGTCGATCACCTGCTGCGCGTTCTCGGTGGCGACCATCTTGGCCATGGCCGCTTCGCGCGTGGTGCGCTGCCCCTTCACATCGCGCAGCCAGGCCGCACGGTAGGTCAGCAGCGCCGCGGTGTCGATGGCGGTGGCCATGTCGCCGATCGCGGCCTGGGTCAGCTGCAGGTCGGCCAGCACCCCCCCGAACATCGGCCGCGTGCGGGCACGCGCCAGCGCATCGTCCAGCGCGGCGCGGCCGAAGCCCAGCGCCGCCGCCGCCACCGACGCGCGGAAGATATCGAGCGTCATCATCGCCACCTTGAAGCCCTGCCCCGCCTCGCCCAGCCGGTTGCCCACCGGCACGCGGCACTGGTCGAAGCGCAGCGTCGCCAGCGGATGCGGCGCGATTACGTCGATGCGCTCGGCGATGGTCAGGCCCGGGGTGTCGGCGTCGATCACCAGCGCGGTGATGCCGCGCGCGCCGGGGGCCTCGCCGGTGCGCACGAACACGCAGTAGAAGTCGGCGATGCCGCCGTTCGAGATCCAGGTCTTGGCGCCATCGACCACATAGTGGCTGCCGTCTTCCGACAGCCGCGCGCTGCATTGCATCGCGGCGACATCCGAGCCGGCATCGGGTTCCGACAGCGCGAACGCCGCGATCGCCTCGCCGCGCGCCACGCGCGGCAGGTAGCGCGCGCGCAGCGCGTCGCTGCCCGCCAGCGAGATCGCCCCGGAGCCCAGCCCCTGCATGGCAAAGGCAAAATCGGCCAGGCCGTCATGGCGCGCGAGCGTCTCGCGCAGCAGGCACAGCGAGCGCGAATCCAGCGCCGGCAGCGCGCCGCCATGCGTGGCCGGCACGCAATAGCGCAGCCAGCCGGCCTCGCCCAGTTGCCGCACCAGCGCGCGGCACGCGGCGTCGGTATCGCTGTGGTCGACCCGCAGGTGTTGCCCGCACCATGCGTCGAGTTCGCGCTCCAGCGCGCGGTGGGCGTCGTCGAACAGCGGCAGATCGAGGAAGGTCTTGTCGGACATGGCGCTCAGTCCCCTTCGAACACCGGCCTGGTCTTGGCGACGAAGGCCTCGTAGGCGCGACGGAAATCGCGCGTCTGCATGCAGATCGCCTGCGCCTCGGCCTCGGCCTCGATGGCCTCGTCCAGGCCCATGTTCCATTCCTGGTGCAGCAGCTTCTTGGTCACGCCGTGGGCGAAGGTGGGGCCGGCGGCCAGTTGCGCGGCGAGCGCCTGCGCCTGCGCCAGCACCGCTTCGGACGGATGCAGCGCGTTGAAGAAGCCCCACTGCAGCCCTTCCTCGGCGCTCATCGAGCGGCCGGTGTAGAGCAGCTCGCTGGCACGGCCCTGCCCTATCACCCGCGGCAGCAGCGTGCACGCGCCCATGTCGGCACCGGCCAGGCCGACGCGCGTGAACAGGAATGCGGTCTTGGCCTGCGCCGTGCCCAGGCGCATGTCGGAAGCCAGCGCCATCATCGCGCCGGCGCCGGCGCAGATGCCGTCGACCGCGCTCACCACCGGCTGCGGGCACGCGCGCATCGCCTTGACCAGGTCGCCGGTCATGCGCGTGAAGTCGAGCAACTCGGGCATCGACATGCGCGTCAGCGGGCCGATGATCTCGTGCACGTCACCGCCCGAGCAATAGTTGCCGCCGGCGCCGGTCACCACCACCGCCTTGATGTCGCTGGCGTAGCACAGGCCGCGGAACAGGTCGCGCAGCTCGGCGTAGGAATCGAAGGTCAGCGGGTTCTTGCGTTCGGGCCGGTTCAGCGTCACGGTGCCGACCTTGCCGTCGGCGGACACCGACCACAGGAAATGCTCGGCCTGGTAGCCGGCAAAGCTGCGCTTGTGGTGGCGCATGTCGAGTGCGATCTCTGTCATGGGTTCTCTCGTTGTCTGCTGCAGTCAGTGTGCTTCAGCCCGCCATCACTTCGCCGCCGGCGACGGGGATCGCCTGGCCGGTGATTGCCGCGGCGGACGGCTGGCACAGCCAGGCCACCGCGTCGGCCACTTCGTCGGGCTGCACCAGCCGGCGCTGCGGATTGCGCGCGGCCAGTTCGGCGCGCGCCTGTTCCTCCGTGCGGCCGGTCTTGCCGACGATATTGGCGACCGCGTCGCGCACGATGTCGGTTTCGGTATAGCCCGGGCATACCGCGTTGACGGTCACGCCCCTGGCCGCGGTTTCCAGCGCGAGCGCGCGGGTCAGGCCGATCACGCCGTGCTTGGCGGCGCAGTAGGCGCTGACGTAGCCATAGCCGATCAGCCCCGCGGTGCTGGCCACGTTGACGATGCGGCCCCAGCCTGCGTCGAGCATCGCCGGCAGCGCCGCCTGCGTGCACAGGAAGGTGCCGGTCAGGTTGACGTCGAGCATGCGCTGCCACAGCGCGGCATCGGTCTTCAGGAATGGTGCGCTGTGCGCCTGCCCGGCGTTGTTGACCAGCATCGCGATCCTGCCGGCCTGTTCCGTGGCCGTGGCAAAGGCACGCGCAACGCTGTCGGCATCGGCAATATCGGCCGTGACATACGAAACCGCGGCGCCTGCCGGGGCCTGCCCGCGCAGCGCCTGCACCGTTGCCTGCAGCGTGCCGGCATCGCGCCCCAGCAGCGTGACGCTGGCGCCATCGGCCAGCAGCCGCCGCGCGATCGCCGCGCCGATACCGCGCCCGCCGCCGGTGACCAGCGCGTGCCGGCCGGCCAGGGTTGCCGTGTTGCCGCTCATGCCTGCTTCTCCTGCGCCGCGGCGCGTTGGAGATTGGTTTCCAGTTGTCGCTTGCCCGCCAGATATTGCTTGGGCCAGGCGATATCCCGGTAGCCGATGCGCGCCGCTTCCTGCAGCGTCCACGCCGGGTTGGCCAGGTGCGGCCGCGCGATCGCGCACAGGTCGGCGCGGCCGGCGGCGATGATCGAGTCGACGTGGTCCGCCTCAAAGATGGCGCCCACCGCGATGGTGGCGATGCCGGCCTCGTTGCGGATGCGGTCGGCGAACGGGGTCTGGTACATGCGGCCGTAGACCGGCGCCTGGTCGGGGCTGACCTGGCCCGACGAGCAGTCGATCATGTCGGCGCCCGCGGCCTTGAAGGCGCGCGCGATCTCGACCGCATCATCGGGCGTAATGCCGCCCTCGACCCAGTCATGCGCGGAGATGCGTACCGACATCGGCTTGTCCTGCGGCCACACCGCGCGCACCGCGGCAAACACCTCGAGCGGATAGCGCAGCCGCGCGGCCAGCGAACCGCCGTATTCGTCGTCACGCGTATTGGTCAGCGGCGAGATAAAACTCGACAGCAGGTAGCCGTGCGCGCAGTGCAGCTCGAGCCAGTCGAAGCCGGCCTCGGCCGCGCGCCGCGCGCTGGCGACGAAATCGTCGCGCACACGGTCCATGTCGGCGCGCGTCATCGCGCGCGGCGTCTGCGATTCGCCTGGCAGGTACGGCAGCGGAGAGGCCGAAATCACCGGCCAGTTGCCCTGCGGCAGAGGATGGTCCATCGCTTCCCAGCCGAGCTGCGTCGAGCCCTTGCGGCCGGAGTGGCCGATCTGCATGGCGATGCGGGCATCGCTGCTGGCATGGACGAAATCGACGATGCGCTTCCATGCGTCACGCTGTTCATCGTTCCACAAGCCCGGGCAGCCCGGCGTGATGCGCGCATCGGGCGAGACGCAGGTCATTTCCGCCACCACCATGCCGGCGCCGCCGAGCGCGCGCGACCCCAGGTGGACCAAATGGAAGTCGCCCGGCACGCCGTCGGTGCAGGAATACATCGCCATCGGTGACACCACCACGCGGTTCTTGAGCGTGACGCCGCGCAGCCGGAACGGCGTGAACATCGGCGGCCACGGCTGGTGCGCCCGCAATTGCAGGCTCTCTGCCGGCACGCCGGCCTGCTGCGCCAGCCAGTGCTCGAACTGCGCCACATAGCCGGCATCGCGCACGCGCAGGTTCTCGTGCGAGATCCGTTGCGAGCGCGTCAGCAGCGAATAGGCGAACTGTTCCGGCGGCAGGCTGCCGGCATAACGCTCGACGTTCTCGAACCACTCGGTCGAGTTGCGCGCCGCGTTCTGGATCTTCAGCACTTCCACGCCGCGCGTGGCTTCGTAGCGCGCCAGCGCATCGGGCAGGCCGTCGTGGCCGCTGCCGCGGATCTCTTCGGCCAGGTCGATGGCATCCTCGAGCGCCAGCTTGGTGCCGGAGCCGATCGAGAAATGCGCGGTGTGCGCGGCATCGCCCATCAGCACCACGGGCACGCGGCGGCCGTCAGGCAACGTGTTCCAGTGCACCCACTGCCGGCAGATCACGCGCGGGAAGCGGATCCAGATCGCCGAGCCGCGCAGGTGCGACGCATTGGTGATCAGCTTGTTGCCGTCGAGGTGGCGCGCGAACAGTTTCTCGCAGTACGCCACGCCCTCTTCCTGGCTCATCGCGTCGATGCCGGCGGCTTGCCACACCGATTCGGGCGTCTCGACGATAAAGGTCGAGGTGTTGTCGTCGAAGCGGTAGGCATGCGCCTGGAACCAGCCGTGCTCGGTCTTCTCGAAGGCAAAGGTGAAGGCATCGAACAGTTTGTGCGTGCCCAGCCAGACAAAGCGGCACTGGCGCGTATCGATATCCGGCCGGAAGGTGTCGGCATAGCGCGTGCGGATACGGCTGTTCAGGCCGTCCGACGCGACCACCAGGTCGGCCTGGTATTGCATCGCCAGCGCCTGGTCGTCGGACACATCGGTCTCGAACACCAGCTTCACCCCGAGCGCTTCGCAACGCGCCTGCAGGATGTTCAGCAGGCGCTTGCGGCCGATGCCGATAAAGCCGTGGCCGCCCGAGCGGATGGTGCGCCCGCCGATATGGATGTCGATATCGTCCCAGTGGTTGAAGGCGGCGTTGATCTCGCTGGCGCTGGCCGGGTCGGCTTGCTTCAGGTTGTCCATGGTGGCGTCCGAAAACACCACGCCCCAGCCGAAGGTGTCGTAGGGCCGGTTGCGCTCGACCACGATGACCTCGTTGGCCGGATCCTGCAGCTTCATCAGCAGGCCGAAGTACAGGCCGGCGGGGCCTCCGCCAATACAAAGCACGCGCATCTGTTGCCTCCTGCCGGCTGTGCCGGGCGCGCCGCATATCGCGCACCGTCCCGGACTACACCGCCATCTAGATCAAGATTAAATATTTTATGCTTCAAATATTAGACTGCATCACGACCGATGGCAAGGCGGCAATGCGGTGTGCCGTGCGCGGCACCCCATCGCCCTGCCCGCTAGCCTTTCAACGCGGCCTGCAGCTGTTCCAGCGCGCCCGGATCCTCGATGGTGGTCAGGTCGCCCGGGTCGCGACCTTCGGCCACGGCCTGCATGGCGCGCCGCAGCAGCTTGCCGGAACGCGTCTTCGGCAGCGCATTGACGAACAACACGCGCGCCGGGCGCGCCACCGCGCCCAGTTGTTGCTCGACCGTCTTCATCAGTTCGCCCTCCAGCGCCAGCCGCGCCTCCGGCGTGGCCGTGCGCGCCGGATCGCGGGCGATGCAGAACGCCATCGCCACCTGCCCCTTGAGCGTGTCCTGCACGCCCACCACGGCCACCTCGGCCACGGCGGCGCTGGACGACAGGCTTTCCTCGATCTCGCGCGTGCCCAGCCGGTGGCCGGCGACGTTGATCACGTCGTCGGTGCGCCCCAGGATAAAGACGTAGCCGTCGGCATCGCGCACGCCCCAGTCGAAGGTCGAATAGCACAGTCGGTTCGGCACCGCCTGCCAATAGGTGCGCACGAAGCGGTCATCGTCGCCCCACACCGTGCTCATGCACCCAGGCGGCAGCGGGCCGTCGATGGCGACCACGCCCTTCTGCCCGGGCGGGCATTCGGCGCCGGTGTTCTCGTCGACGATCTTCAGGTCATAGCCGTAGGCCGGCACGCCGGGCGAGCCGAGCTTGGGCGGCAGCGCCTCGAGGCCGCGCTGGATCGCGATGATGGGCCAGCCGGATTCGGTCTGCCAGTAGTTGTCGACCACCGGCTTGCCCAGGCCATCCTGGATCCAGCGCGCGGTCGGCTCGTCGAGCGGCTCGCCGGCCAGGAACAGCAGGCGCAGGCTGGACAGGTCGTAGCGCGTCAGCCATGCCGGGTCCTGCTTCTTCAGCACGCGGATCGCGGTCGGGGCGCTGAACATCAGGTTGACCCGGTATTGCTCGACCAGGCGCCACAGGATGCCGCCGTCGGGCCGGATCGGCGTGCCCTCATACATCAGCGTGGCCATGCCGGCCAGCAGCGGGCCATAGACGATATAGCTGTGCCCCACCACCCAGCCGATGTCCGACGCGGTGAACATGGTGTCGCCGGCCTTGCCGCAGAAGATGTATTCCATCGACGTGGCCAGTGCGACCGCATAGCCGCCGGTATCGCGCTGCACGCCCTTGGGCTTGCCGGTGGTGCCCGAGGTATAGAGCACATAGGACGGTTCGCCCGACTCCAGCCACACGCACGGCACCTGCACGCCGGCGACGCGCTCGCGCCACGCCGCGTAGTCTTCGTCGCGACCGGCGGTGCGAGGCATGTCCGCCAGCTGCCGGTCCACCAGCAACACCTTCTCGGGCTGGTGCGACGACAGCCGGAGAGCCTCATCCAGCAGCGGCTTGTACGGCACCACCTTGCCCGCGCGCGAACCGGCGTCGGCGCTGACCACCACGCGCGGCCGGGCATCCTCGATGCGCGCGGCCAGGCTGACCGAAGCGAAGCCGCCGAACACCACCGAATGGATCGCGCCGATGCGCGCGCACGCCAGCATGGCGAAGGCGGCTTCGGGGATCATTGGCATGTAGATCAGCACCCGGTCGCCCCGCTGCACGCCCAGTTGCTGCAGGATCGCCGCCATGCGGCTGACCTCGTCGTGCAGCTCGGCGTAGGTAAGGCTGCGGGCCTGGTCGGTCTCGGTCGAGACCCAGTGCAGCGCCGGCTGGCTGGCACGGGCCGGCAGGTGGCGGTCGACCGCGTTGTGGCACAGGTTGGTGCGCCCGCCGACGAACCAGCGCGTGAAGGGTGCGCGGCTGTTGTCGAGCACCTGGCTGAACGGGGTTTCCCAGTCGATGCGTGCCGCCTGTTCGGCCCAGAACCCCTCGGGGTCGGCCAGCGAACGGGCATGCACGGCATGGCTTGCCGTCATGTCTGTCTCCTCCGCGTCTGCGGTCGTTGGTATCTGCCCGTAGTTTGCCACCGGCCCGGGCGCTCGTGGCCACGGTTTCCGCGCGCTGCCGCACGGGGCGGCGCCGGCACATGAAAAAAGGGGCGTGCCGACGGCATCGCCCCTGTTGCTGTCCCGGCGTCGCGCCGGCGATTATGTCAGCGCGCCTTGGCGCCCTTGGCGCTGGCCTTGGTGGTGGGCTTGGCCGACACCTTGGCAACGGCCGGCGCCTTGCCAGCGCGTCGCGGCGTGGCCTCGACCACCACGCGCTGGCGCGCCTCGCCCTTGCCCTTGGCGGAGACCCGCTCCACCCTGGCGCCCTTGCCGGCCTTGCCCGACGGTTCCTTGCGGCTGGCCTGTTCGCTGCGCTCGGCCCGCTCGGCCCGGTCCGCGCGTTCGGCACGGGCCGCGCGCACCGCGCCGGCGCCACGCACCGGCACCATCAGCACCAGGCTCTGCCCGGCCACCAGCTTGGTGCCGGAGAGCTTGTTCCACGACTGCACCTGCCCCGCCGAGACGCCATAGCGACGCGCCACCGAGGTCACGGTATCGCGCCGGCCGGCGCGCACCACCACGCGGCGCGCATCGGGCAGGTCCGGCTCCATCGCCAGCATGGCGCTGTCGGCGAGGGTGGCGCTGATGTCCTGGTCATGCCGGCCCGAGCGCGGGATCATCACGGTAGAGCCCGCCTTCAGGCGCATGCCCTTGGGGATGCTGTTGATCTCGCGCAGCGTGTCGGCATCGACATTCAGCCGCGCCGCCAGCGATTCGACGCGCTCGCGGCTGTCCACCGTCACCGCGGCCCAGCTCGACAGGCCGCCGCGATAGGTATTCAGGTTGTACTGGAAGCGCTCGGCGTTATCGAACGGCAGCAGGATCTGCGGGTTCGACGCGCCCAGGATCACCGGCCGGTTGAACGACGGGTTCAGCGCCTTGAATTCCTCCACCGACATGTCGGCCAGCTTGGCGGCCAGGTTCACGTCGATGTCGCGCGAGGTGGTCACCGTGACGAAGTACGGGTGGTCCGGGATCTCGGGCAGCTTGACGCCGTACGCGGCCGGGTTGGCGATGATGTTCTTGACCGCCTGCAGCTTGGGCACGTAGTAGCGCGTCTCGTTGGGCATCGGCAGGCTGGCATAGTCGGTCGGCAGCCCGCGCGCCTGATTGCGCGCAATCGCGCGCGACACCGCGCCCTCGCCCCAGTTGTAAGCCGCCAGCGCCAGGTGCCAGTCGCCGAACATGTCGTAGAGCCGCGCCAGGTAGTCGAGCGCGGCGTCGGTCGAGGCCAGCACGTCGCGGCGCTCGTCGCGGAACATGTTCTGCTTCAGGTTATAGAACTTGCCCGTGCTCGGAATGAATTGCCACATCCCGGCCGCCTTGGCGGTGGACTGCGCCTGCGGGTTGAAGGCGCTCTCGACGAACGGCAGGAGCGCCAGCTCGGTCGGCATCTTGCGCTGTTCCAGCTCCTCGACGATGTGATAGAGGTAGCGGCTCGAGCGCCCGACCATCCGTTCCATGTACTCCGGCCGCTGCGCATACCACTGGGTGCGATCGTCGACCAGCGTGCCCTCCAGGTCGGTCATGGCAAAGCCGCCCCGGATCCGGTCCCAGATATCGTTGGACGGGCCGCGCAGCCAGTCCAGGCCGCCCTGGTCGACATTGATGGTGGAAGTGGAAGAGAGCGCGGACTTGTCGCTGAGGGTGTTGAGCGGGTCCCGCTTGGCAGTCTGGGCGGTCGCGGCACCGTCGGCGCCTTCAGGCGGCGTGGGGGTGCTGGCGCACGCTGCAAGCAGCGCGGCGCACGCGACCACCGCCAGTAATCGACCAATTTTCATTAAGTTCTCAAATCGTGACGCTAAAAGGTTGCGTGATGCTAAAAAAAACCGCGTATCGCGTCAATCAGATTTTCCACATAGCCACTATCCGCACCCCGGCCGGGCCTCAGCGGAAATTGTCCTTCCAGCCGCGCAGCGCGCCGAACGCCTGCGCATCGCCCGCGGTGGCGCCGCCATGGGCCGACACCGCGGCGCGCACCGCCGGTTCGCGCGAGCGCAGGAAGGGGTTGACCTGGCGCTCGTGGGCGATGGTGGTCGGCAGCGTCGGCCGGTCCGCGGCGCGCAGCGCCTCGACGCGCTGCTCCCACGCCTCGAGCGCGGCGTTGCCGGGCTCCACCGCGCGCGCGAAGCGCACATTGCTGCGCGTGTATTCGTGCGCGCAATAGACGCGGGTGTCGCCGGGCAGTGCCGCCAGCTTGTCCAGCGACGCCAGCATCTGCGCCGGCGTGCCTTCGAACAGGCGCCCGCAGCCGCTGGCGAACAGGGTATCGCCGCAGAACACCGCCGGGCCGGCTTCGCCCAGGTCGGCGACGTAGGCGATATGGCCGGCGGTGTGGCCGGGCACGTCCAGCACCCGCAGCGTCAGCGCCGGCGCCTCGAGCGTCGCCATGTCGCCCTCGCGCAGCGCCCGGGTGCGCCCGCCGATACGCTCGCCCGCC
Source organism: Cupriavidus sp. WGlv3 (assembly GCF_023952475.1). GTDB lineage: Bacteria > Pseudomonadota > Gammaproteobacteria > Burkholderiales > Burkholderiaceae > Cupriavidus > Cupriavidus phytorum. Next base: position 142,860 of record NZ_JALHRX010000010.1, on the reverse strand, counting down.
GGCCCCAGCACCGGCAGCGGGTCACCCGAGGGCGCGCGCGGATGCGCCGCCAGCAGCTCGGCCACGCCGCCCTGGTGATCGCCGTGGTGATGGGTGATTACAATAGCGCCCAGAGCCAGACCGCTTTGCGCCAGGAAGCGCTCCACCGGCGCGGCCTCGCCAGGATCGACCACCGCGGCGCAGTGCCCGTCGTGGATGGCCCAGATATAGTTATCCTGGAACGCCGGGATCGGCTCAACCTTCAACATGCGCATGCTCCTATGTCCAATCGTCCCAATCACCCGATTGTAAGCTGGGAAGACTGGCTGGCCTCGCCGCCCGGCGAGTACATGCTGCGCTGGGAGGCGCAGCAGTACGACCGGACCGTGACCGACATCTTCGGCTACCACGCGGTCCAGCTGGGCCTGCCCTATATCGACACCCTGCGCGAGAACCGGATGCCGTTCTCGGCGCTGGCGCTGGATCCGTCCAGCGGCCCGCACGGGCCCCGTGCCGCACATCCGGATGCGCGCCAGCTGCTGTGCCGATTCGACGAACTGCCGTTCGATACCCAAAGCATCGACCTGGTCACCCTGCCCCATATCCTGGAGTTCGCCGAAGACCCGCATGAAGTGCTGCGCGAAGTCTCGCGGGTGCTGATGCCCGAAGGCCGCGTGGTCGTCACCTGCTTCAACCCGATGAGCCTGTGGGGCGCACGCCAGGGCATGAACCGGCTCGGCGCCACGCCGTTCCTGCCGACCGACGCCCAGCAGATCGGCTTCGTGCGCATCAAGGACTGGCTCAAGCTGCTCGGCTTCGATATCATCCGCGGCCGCTTCGGCTGCTATTGCCCGCCGTACCGCACCGACCGCTGGCTGCAGCGCGCCGCCTTCATGGAAAAGGCCGGCGACCGCTGGTGGCCGATCTTCGGCGCGGTCTATATGATTTCGGCGATCAAGCGCGTGCGCAATATCCGGCTGGTCGGACCGGCCTGGAAGACCAAGCCGGCGCTGGCACCGGTGTCGGCACCGGTGGCCACACCCACCGGCACGCATGGCAAGACCCCGGGCAGGGAACGCTGACGCGGTGCGGCCGCGCGCGCTCCGCCCTGCCCTCAATGCGCCGCCCGATCCGCGGGCGGCCACCACGGAATCACATGCAAGAAGTCACGATTTACTCCGACGGCGCCTGCAAGGGCAATCCCGGCCGCGGCGGCTGGGGCGCAGTGCTGGTCGCCGGCACCAGCGAAAAAGAACTGTTCGGCGGCGAGCCGAACACCACCAACAACCGCATGGAAATGACGGCCGTGATCGAAGCGCTGCGCGCGCTCAAGCGGCCCTGCGTGGTGCGCGTCTATACCGACTCCCAGTACGTGCAGAAAGGCATCAGCGAATGGCTGCCCGGCTGGAAAGCGCGCGGCTGGAAGACCGCCGACAAGAAGCCGGTCAAGAACGCCGACCTGTGGCAGGCGCTGGACACCCTGGCGCAACCGCACCAGATCTCGTGGCACTGGGTGCGCGGCCATAACGGCCACCCCGGCAACGAGCGCGCCGACGCGCTGGCCAACCGCGGCGTCGAATCGATCGGCCGCTGACCGGATCTCGCAGCACCACCGACAACAAGCGCGGAACGCCCGCACCGCTCCGCTAGAATGCCCGCCATGCGACAAATCGTTCTCGATACCGAAACCACCGGCCTGAGTGCCGCCACCGGCGACCGCCTGATCGAAATCGGCTGCGTCGAGCTGATGAACCGCCGGCTGACGGGGCGCCACCTGCACTTCTACGTCAATCCCGAGCGCGATATCGACGAGGGCGCGATCGCGGTCCACGGCATCACCGTCGAGTTCCTGGCCGACAAGCCGCGCTTTGCCGAGGTTGTCCACGATATCCGCGAGTTCGTGCAGGACGCCGAGCTGATCATCCACAACGCGCAGTTCGACTTGGGCTTCCTCGACATGGAATTCCAGCTGCTCGGCCTGCCGCCGTTCCGCCAGTATGTCGGCAACGTGATCGATACCTTGCGCGAAGCGCGGCAGATGTTCCCGGGCAAGCGCAACTCGCTCGATGCGCTGTGCGAGCGCCTCGGCATCAGCAATGCCCACCGCACGCTGCACGGCGCGCTGCTGGACGCTGAGCTGCTGGCCGAGGTCTACCTTGCCATGACGCGCGGCCAGGATTCGCTGGTGATCGACACGCTCGACAGCGCCAGCGGCCAGGGCGGCGTGGTCACCACCGCCGACCTGTCCCGACTGGTCCTGCCGGTACTGCGCGCGACGGACGACGAGCAGCAGGCCCATCTGGCCCTGCTGAAGGGACTGGACAAGGCCAGCGGCGGCAAGACGGTATGGCAGGAAGATCCTGCCGAAGCCCCCGGAACGCTGGCCGCCTAAGAAAATTCTAAAAAGGGCTTTACAAGATACAAGAACCTCTGCATAATCTCATTTCTCTGCTGCACGACGGCAACGACGACGCAGACAGGGGTGGTTAGCTCAGCGGTAGAGCACTGCCTTCACACGGCAGGGGTCACAGGTTCAATCCCTGTACCACCCACCAGTTTCAAAAAGCCAGCCCTCGCGCTGGCTTTTTTCATTTCAGCACTCATTTCATTTGCCGGCACTCGATACGGGAACCGGCCCACCCTGCCGTCAGGGCCGCCAGGCACCTGCATCGGCAACCACCGTGGCAAACCGGTCGTTCAGCGCAGCGAGCGTGCTGCGGTGCAAAGCTGCCGCCGGCACCGCCGGGCCACCCAGCGGATCCGGCAGGTCGCGCGTGGCGCAAGGCCGCGGCAACGACGGTGCTGCGAAAACCGTGGTCGAGCGCGGCCCGCACCGTGGCGCTGATGCACATATGGGACCCTTGATGACCGTGATCTCGCCACCTTCCGGCCCCACCCTTCGATAAAGGCCGCGTACGGGCCGGTCGGATCTAAGGCCAGGCTGCCCGGACGGCCATGGTGCGCCACATGCCGCGCTGATTTATGTTGCAAACAGTTTCGAAATCCCGCTTGACTTCTGCTAACCTTCCTATCACGCCATCGCGAGTCCTGATCGGCCAGCGCGAACGCGAAACGGGTCGGTGCGCACAAGAAAGAAGTCAATCATGCAGCACTCTTTGAAGTATCGGATGGCGTTGGCCACGGCGGGGGTGGTGACGCTGATCATCGTGCTGCGCGCGCTCTACGCCCAGTATTACGCCTATGACAGCCTGAAGAACCTGCTGCAGACGCAGCAGGACACGCTGGTCGAGATGGTCGCCGAGCAGCTCGATCAAAAGCTGCAGGGCCGCGCCGCCGTGCTGCACCGGCTGGCGCGCCAGTTTGCCGCCATGCCCACGGCCAGGCCGGCGGACTTGCGCCGGGCGGCGCAAGACCTGATCGACATTCCCGACACCTTCAACGCCGTTTTCCTGGCCTCGCCGGACGGCGAACTGACGTTCAGCACCGCCGTGCCGGATGGCGTGCATCTGCGCCTCAACGACCGCGATTATTTCCGCGATGTCCTGCACGGCCAGTCGTTCGCGGTGTCGGACCTGATCCAGGGCAAGCAGACCAATGCACCGGGCGTGGTGCTGGCGGTGCCGATGCTGGGCCCCTCCGGCGAACTGCGTGGCGTGGTCGGCGGCGTGCTGAACCTGGCGGACAGCAACTTCCTGCGCGAGCTGTCGCATAGCCGGGTCGGCACTACCGGCAGCTTCTGCCTGGTGTCTGCCGGCCCCAATCCCCGCTATGCGATGCATCCGGACGTGTCGCGTCTGCTGGCACCGGCGCGCGCCATCGGCGAAGCCTGCGGCGCCGAGCAGCCGCCCGCGCTGCTGGAGATCCTGACGCCGACCCAGCCGATCGTCGCACGCTACCTGCTGGCCGCCAACGGCTGGGAGGTGGTCGCGGTGCTGCCCGCGGCCGAAGCCTATGCGCCGCTGCTCACGGTGCGCAAGCGCACGCTGGTGATGGGGGCCATCACCATGGTGATCGCGGCCGGACTGATGTGGCTGGTGATGTGGCGGCTGCTGGCGCCGCTGCAGCGGCTGCACCGCGCGGTGCGCCAGCTCGGCACCCACCCGGCAGCGGTGGCGGACCTGCCGGTTGGCCGCGCCGACGAGATCGGCGAACTGGCGTCGAGCTTCGCCGAGGTCGTGGCGCAGCTGTCGGAGCGCGAGGCCGCGCTGCAGGCCGCCAAGGACCGCGCCGCCGCCAGCGAGAAGCGCATCGAGGCGATTGCCAACCATGTGCCGGACTTTATCTCCTTCATCGACATGCAGCAGCGCTACGTCTTCGTCAACGAGGCGTATGCACGTCGCTACGGCGTGCCGGCGCAGCAGATCGTGGGCCTGTCGCTGCGCGAGCTGTGGGGCACGCAGGAATACCTGGCCTGCCAGGCCTACCTGCAGCAAGCCGGCACCGGCCAGGCCGTGACCTTTACCCGCGAAAGCGCGGACGGTACCGAATGCATCGAAATCACTTGCCAGCCGGCGTGGAACGATGCCCAGGACACCGTGGTCGGCCTGCACATGTTCGGGCGCAACGTCACGCACGAGCGCGAGAAGCTGCGCAGCCTGGAAGCGCAGACCGTCTCCGACTACCTGACCGGCCTGCTCAACCGCAAGGGCTTCGACCGGCGCCTGGCCGAAGCCATGACACGCGCCGGCGCCAGCGCCTGCCCGCTGGCGCTGCTGCTGGTGGACCTGGACGACTTCAAGGCGGTCAACGACAACCACGGCCATCCCATCGGCGACCAGCTGCTGGTGGCATTCGCGCAACGCCTGCGCGCCTGCGTGCGCAAGGGCGATGCGGTCGCGCGCATCGGTGGCGACGAATTCGCGGTGATCCTTGACGGCATTGCCGACCGCCATGCCATGGCGTCGGTGGCCAACACCATCGTGCAGGCCGCGCGCATGCCCTTCGTGATCGACGGCCATACGCTGGCGGCATCGGCCAGCGTCGGCGCGGCCCTGCGCGATGCGCGGCACGCCATGACCGTGAGCGAGCTGTTCCTGCACGCCGACATGGCGCTGTATCAAGCCAAGCGGCACGGCAAGGCGCGCTATGCCTCGCAGTCGACGGCGGCGCCGGCGGCCGAAAGCTCCGGCCTCACGACATAGGATCGGACCGGGCGAGGCGGGCGTTCCGAGCAATCCGGCACGCCCGCCTCGCCCGGGTGCCTCAGCGCACCTGCCCCTCCTTCCACGCCTGCAGCAGCTTGTCGTACGGAATGGTCTCGCCCTTGGGCTTCTCGTTGGCGAGCTTCTTCCACGGCGCGTGGTCGTTCGACAGCCACTTGCCCGGATCGCCCTTCGTGTTCAGCTTGGGCGCGCAATGGCTCATGCCCGCGCGCTGCAGCCGTGCCATGACCTGGTCCATCTCTTCGGCCAGCGTGTCCATCGCGGCTTGCGGCGTCTTCTCGCCGGTCACCGCGGTGGCCACGTTCTTCCACCACAGCTGGGCCAGCTTCGGATAATCCGGCACGTTGGTGCCGGTCGGGGTCCACGCCACGCGCGCGGGGCTGCGGTAGAACTCGACCAGGCCGCCATACTTGGCCGCGTTCTTGGTCAGGTAGTCGTGATGGATGTCGCTGTCGCGGATAAAGGTGAGTCCGGTCAGCGACTTTTTCAGCGATACCGTCTTCGAGGTCACGAACTGCGCGTACAGCCAGGCGCCGGCCAGCTTGTTGGGATCGGTGTTCTTGAAGAAGGTCCATGAACCCACGTCCTGGTAGCCGTTCTGCATGCCCTGCTTCCAGTACGGGCCATACGGCGACGGCGCCATGCGCCACTTGGGCGAGCCGTCGGCGTTGACAACCGGCAGGCCCTTCTTGGTCATGTCGGCGGTAAAGGCCGTGTACCAGAAGATCTGCTGCGCCACCTGGCCCTGCGCGGGCACCGGGCCGGCCTCGGAGAAGGTCATGCCCATCGCCTGCGGCGGCGCGTACTTCTTCATCCAGTCGATGTACTTGGTCAGCGCATAGACCGCCGCCGGGCTGTTGGTGGCGCCGCCGCGCGCCACCGAGGCGCCGACCGGCGTGCACTTGTCCTCGGCCACGCGGATGCCCCACTCGTCCACCGGCATGCCGTTGGGCAGGCCCTTGTCGGCGGTGCCGGCCATCGACAGCCAGGCGTCGGTGAAGCGCCAGCCCAGCGACGGGTCCTTCTTGCCGTAGTCCATGTGGCCGTAGACCTTCTTGCCGTCGATCTCCTTGACGTCGTTGGTGAAGAAGTTGGCGATGTCCTCATAGGCGGACCAGTTGGTCGGCACGCCCAGGTCGTAGCCGTACTTGGCCTTGAACTTTTCCTGCAGGTCCTTGCGCGCGAACCAGTCGGCGCGGAACCAGTACAGGTTGGCGAACTGCTGGTCGGGCAGTTGGTACAGCTTGCCATCCGGCGCGGTGGTGAACTTGGTGCCGATGAAGTCCTTCACATCCAGCCCGGGATTGGTCCACTCCTTGCCGGCGCCGTTCATATAGTCGGTCAGCGGCAGGATAGAGCCATAGCGGTAGTGCGTGCCGATCAGGTCGGAGTCGGAGATCCAGCCGTCGTAGATCGACTTGCCGGACTGCATCGAGGTCTGCAGCTTCTCGACCACATCGCCTTCCTGGATCAGGTCATGGTTGACCTTGATGCCGGTGATCTCCTCGAACGCCTTGGCCAAGGTCTTGGATTCGTACTCGTGCGTGGTGATGGTCTCCGACACCACGTTGATCTGCGTAACGCCCTTGGCCTTCAGTTTGGCGGCGGCATCGATGAACCACTTCATTTCCGCGGCCTGCTTGTCCCTGGACAGCGACGAGGGCTGGAACTCGTTGTCGATCCACTTCTTCGCTTCCGCTTCGCCCGCCCAGGCGGAACCGCAAGCCAGCGCGGCCGCGCAGGCAAGGGCTGACATCCCCAACGTCACGTGCACTTTCATCGGCGTCTCCTCAAGAATCCCCTGCCCCGGTCTTGGTCTGGGTGGCGGCCCCGGGGTGGGGACAAGCCGCGTTTCCCGTTATTGCTTGTCTGTGCTTGCCAATGCCGGCCGGCTGTGCCGCTAGCCCTTGCGCAGGATCAGCGCCAGCACCAGCATCGAAGCCACGAAGCTGATCCACACCGACGGCTCTTCCGGCAGCGCCAGCCATGCGGCGACCTTCTCGCCCAGCCCCACCCACGCCAGGTTGATCCACGCCGCGCACATCAGCCCGATGAAGAGCCGGTCGCCGCGGGTGGTGGCGATCGGCAGGAAGCCCTTGCGCAGCACCGAGGGCGAGCGGATTTCCAGGATCGTCATGCCGACCAGCATCACCACGATGCAGCCAAAAAACACCGCCACCGGTGTGGTCCATACCATCCAGTTCAGCATTGGCGCCGTCTCCTTGCGAAGCGCTGCGTTAAACGCGGCCCATCGCGAAGCCCTTCGCGATGTAGTGCCGCACGAACCAGATCACGATGCCGCCGGGCACGATGGTCAGCACGCCGGCCGCGGCCAGCACGCCCCAGTCCATGCCCGAAGCCGACACCGTGCGCGTCATGGTGGCGACGATGGGCTTGGCGTTGACCGAGGTCAGCGTGCGCGCCAGCAGCAGCTCGACCCAGCTGAACATGAAGCAGAAGAAGGCGGCCACGCCCACCCCGGCCTTGATCAGCGGCAGGAAGATGGTCAGGAAGAAACGCGGGAACGAGTAGCCGTCGACATAGGCGGTCTCGTCGATCTCGCGCGGCACGCCCGACATGAAGCCCTCGAGGATCCACACCGCCAGCGGCACGTTGAAGACCAGGTGCGCCAGCGCCACGCCCAGGTGCGTATCCATCAGCCCGATGGTGCTGTAGAGCTGGAAGAACGGCAGCAGGAATACCGCCGGCGGCGTCATGCGGTTGGTCAGCAGCCAGAAGAACACGTGCTTGTCGCCGATGAACTGGTAGCGCGAAAAGGCGTAGGCGGCCGGCAGCGCCACGCCGATCGAGATCACGGTGTTCATCGCCACGTAGATCATCGAGTTGAGGTAGCCCGAATACCACGACGGATCGGTGAAGATGGTCTTGTAGTGCTCGAGCGTGAACTGGCCCGGCCACAGCGACAGCGTCGAGACAATCTCCTCGTTGGTCTTGAACGACATGTTGACCATCCAGTAGATCGGCACGATCGCGAACACCAGGTAGGCCAGCAGGAAGCCGGCTCGCCACCAGGCGGCGCGGCTGGCCTGCGCGGGGATCGCGGCGGGGACCACCGCAGGGACTGCCGAAGAGATCTCAGCCATGGGGCATGTCCTCGCTGCCGGCGGTGCCCGCGCGCTGCATCCAGTTGTAGAGGATGAAACACATGAGCAGGATGATCAGGAAGTAGACGATCGAAAACGCCGCCGCCGGACCCAGGTCGAACTGGCCGACCGCCTTCTGCGTCAGGTATTGCGACAGGAAGGTGGTGGCGTTGCCGGGTCCGCCGCCGGTCAGCACGAATGGCTCGGTGTAGATCATGAAGCTGTCCATGAAGCGCAGCAGCACCGCGATCATCAGCACGCCGCGCAGCTTGGGCAGCTGGATATAGCGGAACACCGCCAGGCGCGAGGCGCCGTCGATCTGCGCAGCCTGGTAGTAGGCGTCGGGGATCGCGCGCAGGCCGGCGTAGCACAGCAGCGCCACCAGCGGCGTCCAGTGCCAGACGTCCATCACCAGCACCGTGATCCAGGCGTCGAAGGCGCTGCCGGTGTAGTTGTAGTCGAAGCCGAGCCCGGCCAGCGCGGCGCCAAGCAGGCCGATGTCGGTGCGTCCGAAGATCTGCCAGATGGTGCCGACCACGTTCCACGGGATCAGCAGCGACAGCGCGATGATCACCAGCACTGCCGACGCCTTCCAGCCCCGCGCCGGCATCGACAACGCCAGCAGGATGCCGAGCGGGATCTCCACCAGCAGCACCGCCAGCGAGAAGCCCAGCTGGCGCAGCAGCGCGTCGTGCAGCTCACCGTCGCGCAGCACGGTGCGGAACCATTCGGTGCCGACGAACACGCGCCGCTCGGGCGAGATGATGTCCTGCACCGAGTAGTTGACGATGGTCATCAGCGGCAGGATGGCGGAGAACGCCACGCACGCCACCACCGGCAGCACCAGCAGCCAGGCCTTCTGGTTGACCGGTTTCATGGCACCAGCTCCTCGTTGACGTAGTAGCAGGTATGCCGGTTGAACACCGACAGCCACGCGGTGTCGCCCGCGCGCAGGCCGGCGGCCTCGGCGCCCAGGCGCGCGCGCAGCGTGCCGGCCTGCGCACCCGCCTCCTGCACCGCGCCGGTCAGCAGCCAGTAGGTGCCGATGTCCTGCGCGCGCTGCACCTGCACCGGCACCGCCTGCGTGTCGCGCTCGGGCGCCAGTTGCAGGTATTCGGGGCGCACCCCGATGCGGAAGCTGCCGGCCGCGCGCAGCGCCGCTTCCACCGGCGGCGACAGCGGCGGCATATAGCGCCGCCCGGCCACGTCGATGGCGCCGTCGCGCCATTGCCCGGACAGGAAGTTCATGCCCGGCGAGCCGATAAAGTGCCCGACGAAGGTGTGCGCGGGCCGCTCGAACAGCGCGTCGGCCGGCCCGACCTGCACCGCCTTGCCGCGCGACATCACCACCACCTGGTCGGCAAAGGTCAGCGCCTCGGTCTGGTCATGGGTGACGTAGATCAGCGTCAGGCGAAACTCATGGTGGATTTCCTTGAGCTTGCGCCGCAGCTGCCATTTGAGCTGCGGATCGATCACCGTGAGCGGCTCGTCGAACAGGATGGCCGACACGTCCTGGCGCACCAGCCCGCGTCCGAGCGAGATCTTCTGCTTGGCATCGGCGGCCAGGCCGCTGGCGCGGCGCCCGAGCGTCGCCGACAGGTCCAGCATCTCGGCGACGCGCCCGACCCGCTCGCGCACCTGCGCCTCGGGCACGCCGCGGTTGCGCAGCGGGAAGGCCAGGTTCTCGCCGACGGTCATGGTGTCGTAGATCACCGGGAACTGGAACACCTGGGCGATATTGCGCGCCTGCGGCGTGGCGCCGGTGACATCGCGGCCATCGAAGGCGATGGTGCCGTGCGACGGGCGCAGCAGCCCGGAAATGCAGTTCAGCAGCGTGGTCTTGCCGCAGCCCGACGGGCCCAGCAGCGCATAGGCGCCGCCGTCTTCAAAGGTGAAGCGCAGCGGCAGCAGCGCATAGTCGTCGTCGGTGCGCGGATCGGGCACATACGAGTGCGCCAGGTCCAGGTCGATGCGCGCCATCTCAGCCTCCTGCCGCTGCCGCTGGCGTTGCCGTTGTGGCGCCGCCCGGCACCTCGGCCGCGAGCCCGCCGGGCCGGCGCGGCGCATGAAGGCGGCGGCCGTCGGCGTCGAACAGGTAGAGCTGTTCGGGCAGCAGGTGCAGCGTCACCGGCGCGCCCAGCTGCAGGTCGAGCACGCCCGCGAACTGCGCCACCAGGCTGCCGACCGGAGTATCGGCGTGGACAAAGGTGTCGGATCCGGACAACTCGGCCAGCGCCACGCGGCCCGGCACCGCGACCGCGCCGGTCTCGCTCGCCAGGCGCAACGCGGAGGCGCGCACGCCCAGCGTTACCGGTCCGTCCTGCGCCGCAACGCCGGGCACGGGCACTTCGATCCCTCCCGGCAGCACCACCTTGCCGCCCGCCAGCCGGCCTTCGACCAGGTTCATCGGCGGATCGTTGAAGGCGCGCGCCACGCGCAGCGAATCGGGATAGTGGAAGACCTGCGGCGTCGGGCCGTACTGCAGCAGCTCGCCGGCATCGAGCACCGCGGTGTGCCCGCCCAGCAGCAGCGCCTCGCCGGGCTCGGTGGTGGCGTAGATCACGGTGGCGTCGCCGTGCGCGAACAGCTGGGTCAGCTCTTCGCGCAGCTCCTCGCGCAGCTTGTAGTCCAGGTTGACCAGCGGCTCGTCCAGCAGCATCAGCGGGGCTTCCTTGGCCAGCGCGCGGGCCAGCGCCACGCGTTGCTGCTGGCCGCCGGAGAGCTCGGCCGGATAACGCTCCAGCAGGTGGTCGATATGCAGCCGCGCCGCCAGCTCGCGCACGCGCGCGGCGATCTCGCCAGCCGCGGCCTTGCGCCGCAGCCGCAGCGGCGACGCGATGTTGTCGAAGACCCTGAGCGACGGGTAGTTGATGAACTGCTGGTAGACCATCGACACATTGCGCTCGCGCACCGGCATGCCGGTGACGTCGTCGCCGTCGACCAGCACGCGCCCCGCGCTGGGCCGGTCGAGCCCCGCCATGACCCGCATCAGCGAAGTCTTGCCCGCCTGCGTTGCGCCCAGCAGGATGGTGACCGCGCCGGGAACCGGGGCCAGCGTCATCGGATAGAGATACGCCTGCGAACCTGCCTGCTGTGCGACGCCTTCCAAACGTAGCTGCATCCGGTCTCCATGTTCGATATGCTGCCGGCCGATGACGCTGCCGACATACGGCTTGCGTTCGCTGCAGGCGCACCAATCTTGGCTTCACGCTCGTTTTAGCAACAAAACGAACAGAAAACAATAGTGCACCGCATCATTTTGTTTTCGTTTGTGTTTGAACTAGAATCTCCGCATGACCCTCAATCCCCGCCAGACGGCCCTGCTCGAAGAAGTCCGCACCCAGGGCTTTGCCTCCATCGACGAACTTGCGCGCAAGTTCGGCGTCACGCTCCAGACGGTGCGCCGCGATGTCAACATGCTGGCCGAGAACGGCATGCTGGCGCGCTTCCATGGCGGGGTGCGGGTGGAAGACTCCACCACCGAGAACATCGCCTACCGGCAGCGACAGGTGCTCAACGCCGAGGGCAAGGCGCGCATCGCGCGCGCGGTGGCGGCGGCGGTGCCCGAGGGCTGCTCGCTGATCCTGAACATCGGCACCACGGTGGAAGAGATCGCGCGCGGGCTGGTGCACCATCGCGGCCTGCGCGTGATCACCAACAACCTGAACGTGGCCAATATCCTCGCCGACAACCCCGATTGCGAAGTCATCGTCGCCGGCGGCGTGCTGCGCTCGCGCGACCGCGGCATCGTCGGCGAGGCCACGGTGGAGTTCATCCGCCAGTTCAAGGTCGATATCGGGCTGATCGGCATCTCGGGGATCGAGGCCGACGGCACGCTGCGCGACTACGACTTCCGCGAGGTCAAGGTGGCGCGGACCATCATCGAGCATTCACGCGAGGTCTGGCTGGCGGCGGACGCCAGCAAGTTCAACCGCCAGGCCATGGTCGAGCTGGCGCATGTGTCGCAGGTGGACCGGCTGTTTACCGACGCGCCGCTGGCGGCGCCGTTCGACCAGATCCTGGCCGACAGTGGGGTGAAGTGTGTGGTGGCGGAACGGGAGTAAGCGCGCGACAAGCCCTGCTGCTGCCGTGTCGGCAGTGGCGCGGCTGCGCGTGCCGGCAGTGCCTGGCGCGTTAGTTCTGGCGCAGGCCTGCCCTCTCCCCCGGCCCCTCTCCCACATGCGGGCGAGGGGAGCAAGCCCGGGGTGGGGAGAAGAATTACTTGAACACCACGGTCTTGTGGCCGTTCAGCAGGATGCGGTGTTCGGCATGCCACTTGACCGCGCGCGCCAGCGCCACGCATTCGACGTCACGGCCGACGGCGGTGAGCTGGTCGGGGTCCATGCTGTGGTCCACGCGCTCGATCTCCTGCTCGATGATCGGGCCTTCGTCGAGGTCGGCGGTGACGTAGTGCGCGGTGGCGCCGATCAGCTTCACGCCGCGGTCGTGCGCCTGGTAGTACGGCTTGGCGCCCTTGAAGCTGGGCAGGAACGAATGGTGGATATTGATCGCGCGGCCGGCCAGCTTGCGGCACAGGTCGTTGGACAGCACCTGCATGTAGCGCGCCAGCACCACCAGGTCGATCTTCTGCTCCTGCACCACGTCGAACACGCGCGCTTCCTGCGCGGCCTTCTGCTCGGCCGACGCGTTCATCAGCGGCAGGTGGAAGAACGGCACGTCGTACGACGCCGCCAGCTGGTAGAAGTCGCGGTGGTTCGAGACGATGGCCGCGATCTCCACCGGCAGCCCGCCCGCCTTGGCACGGAACAGCAGGTCGTTCAGGCAATGGCCGATCTTCGACACCATGATCATCACGCGCGGCTTCACCGTGGCATCGTTCAGCTCCCACTGCATGCCGAACTGGTCGCCCACCGGCGCGAACGCGGCCTTCAGCGTGGCGAGGTCGGGACCACCGGCGGCCGGGGTGAAATGCACGCGCATGAAGAAGCGGCCGGCGAACTCGTCCCCGTACTGGTCGGAATCGACAATATTGCAGCCGTGCTGGAACAGCAGGCCCGAGACAGCGTGGACGATGCCCGGCTGGTCAGGGCACGAGAGGGTCAGGATGAATCCGGTGTTGCTCATGGTGTGTGGTTCTGTCGGGGTGGCGCGGCGCAGGGCCGGGAAAGTCAGGGGGGCTCGGTCAGTGCAATGGTCAATACGGCGGGCAATACCGGGGCAAGCAGCGATGGACCCTGCGGCGGCTCAGTCGTGAGCGCCGGCATCGAGCCAGCCACGCCGTCCAAGGGCATCCAGCGTCACCAGTGTCGCATCGACCGTCATGGCGCCGGCCGACATGATAGCAAGCAATGGCGCCAGCTCGACGCGCCGGTGCTCGCTGACCTCGCCGTCCTGGTTGTGCGGAATGAAGTCCGGCGGCAGCAGCAGGTCGTAGACATAGACCTGCTCCCACTGCACGCCTTCGGGCAGGTCGCGCAGCACCTCGATCATGCCGTGCGCCTGCACGCCCCGCGCCAGTTCGGGCGGGATGCCGGACTCTTCCTCGCACTCGCGCACCAGCGTCGCCAGCGGGTCGCTGCCGTGGGGCATGCCGCCCGCCACGAGGTTGTCCCACATGCCGGGGTCGACGGCCTTGGCCGGGCTGCGGCGCGAGACCCACAGGGCGGGCGGGCCGCCCGCGGCACCGTCGACAATGCCGTTCATGTGCGAGGCAAAGGTCAGCAGCCCGAGGAAGCGCGCCGCGGCGCGCTCCACCACCGCGACCGCGGGCGCATCCAGCGCGGCGGTGACCGCGAACAGCTCGTCGCGCCAGCCGCGCACATGGCCGGCGTCGGCCAGCTGGCGCGCCAGCGCCTGCAGCGCGGCACTGCGCGCATCGAAATCGTCGCGGCCGGGCAGCAAGACCACCGCCACGGAGCCGTCGCCGAGCGGCTGCTCCGGGCCCAGCACGGCGCCGAAGCCACGCAGGATGCCGGCATGCGTGCGCGGCAGCCAGCCGACCTGCCGGCCGTCGGCCATCAGGCGCAGCTTGGCGGCGGCATCGAAGCCGCTGCGCGCTGCCAGCGAGGCGGCGATCCGTGCCGTGGCCTCGGCGGCCGGCAAAGAAGAGGTTTCAGCCATCAGGATTCCATGCACCGGCCACGCCGGCGCGCCTTGTCATTGTCAGGATCGAACGCATGAACCAGCCCGCCGCGCAGGCGCAGCGCCTTGCCCCGTCCCAGCTTCCCGCCGAGCCGCAATACGTGCTGGCGCTTGACCAGGGCACCAGCAGCTCGCGCGCCATCCTGTTCGACCATGCCGGCAATGTGGTGCGGCTGGCGCAGCGCGAGTTCCGCCAATATTACCCACATCCCGGCCACGTCGAGCACGATCCCTACGAGATCTGGCAATCGCAGCTGGCGGTGGCGCACACGGTGCTGGCCGACGCCGGCATCGGCGCCTCGCAGGTGCGCGCCATCGGCATCACCAACCAGCGCGAGACCACGGTGCTGTGGGACCGCAAGACCGGCGAGCCGGTCGGCCGCGCGCTGGTCTGGCAGGACCGCCGCACCGCGCCGATGTGCGAGGCGCTGCAGGCGGCCGGCCACGGCGAGCTGTTCCGCGAGAAGACCGGCCTGGTCATCGATGCCTATTTTTCCGGCACCAAGCTGCGCTGGATGCTCGACAACATCGAAGGCGCGCGGGCGCGCGCGCAGCGCGGCGAACTCGCCTTCGGCACCGTCGACAGCTGGCTGATCTGGCAGCTGACCGACGGCGCGCGCCATGTCACCGACGTCTCCAATGCCTCGCGCACGATGCTGTTCAACATCCACAGCTTCGAGTGGGACGACGCGCTGCTGGCACTGCTCGACATCCCGCACGCGCTGCTGCCCGAGGTGGTGCCGTCCAGCGGCGAGGTCGCGCGCACCTCGGCGCGGCTGTTCGGCATGCCGATCCCGATCGCCGGCATCGCCGGCGACCAGCAGGCGGCCACCTTCGGCCAGGCCTGCCTGGTGCCGGGCATGGCCAAGAACACCTACGGCACCGGCTGCTTCCTGCTGATGAATACCGGCGCGCAGCCGGTCACGTCGCGCAACCGGCTGCTGACCACCATCGGCTGGCAGTACCGCGGCCAAACCCAGTATTGCCTGGAGGGCGGCGTGTTCATGGGCGGCGCCACCATCCAGTGGCTGCGCGACGGCCTCAAGATCATCCAGAGCGCGCCCGAGGCCGAGGCGCTGGCGCGCCAGTGCGACGACAGCGGCGGCGTGGTGCTGGTGCCGGCCTTTGCCGGGCTGGGCGCGCCGCACTGGGACGCCTTTGCGCGCGGCACGCTGGTCGGCATGACGCGCGGCACCGGCAGGCCGCAGATCGCGCGCGCGGCGCTGGAATCGATCGCGCTGCAAAGCGTGGACGTGCTCGAGGCCATGCAGAAGGACGCCGGCATCGCGCTGGCCGAGTTGCGCGTGGACGGCGGCGCGTCGCGCAGCGACCTGCTGATGCAGATGCAGGCCGACCTGCTCGGCACCCCGGTGGTACGGCCGCGCGTGACCGAGACCACCGCGCTGGGCGCCGCCTACCTGGCGGGCCTGGCCACCGGCTACTGGAGCGACCCGGTGCAGATCGCGCAGCAATGGCAGGTGGAGCGGCGCTTCGAGCCCAACCTGTCGGCCGACGCGCGCGGCCATCGGCTCGCGCGCTGGCACCGCGCAGTCGAGCGCGCACGCGACTGGGCGCGCGAGGACGACGCCAACGGCGGCCACGGCTGACGCCGGCGCGTCAAACCCGTCCCGTGCACCGCGCGGGCAACCTGAACACCTTAGGCAGCACAAACCAGACACCAGCGTCATGCACAGTCTTCCCACCCCGATCCAGCCGCCCGGCCGCGCCGCCCTGCTCGCCACCCTGGAGCGCGAGCCGCGCTGGGACGTGATCGTCATCGGCGGCGGCGCCACCGGCCTTGGCACGGCAGTCGATGCCGCCGCGCGCGGCTACCGCACGCTGCTGGTCGAAGCCGCCGACTTTGCCAAGGGCACCTCGAGCAAGGCGACCAAGCTGGTGCATGGCGGCGTGCGCTACCTGGCGCAAGGCAATATCAGCCTGGTGCGCGAGGCCTTGCACGAGCGCGGCCTGCTGGCGCGCAACGCGCCGCACCTGGTGTGGCCGCTGGGCTTCGTGGTGCCGGCCTACCAGATGTTCGACCAGCCCTTCTACGGCATCGGCCTCAAGCTCTACGACATGCTGGCCGGCAACCTCAACCTGTCGGGCAGCCGCTGGCTGAACCACCGCGAGGTGCTGGCGGCCGCGCCCAACCTGGCCGAACACGTAGGCGGGCGGCCGCTGCGCGGCGGCAACCTTTACTTCGACGGCCAGTTCGACGACGCGCGACTGGCGGTGGCGCTGATGCGGACGCTGTTCGACGTCGGCGGCACCGCGCTCAACTACATGCGCGCGACCGGGCTGAGCCAGCAAGGCGGCGTGATCAGCGGCGTGACGGTGCAGGACGTGCTCGGCGGCGCCACCTTCCGGCTGCGCGCCGACTGCGTGATCAATGCCACCGGCGTCTGGGTCGATGCCGTCCGCCAGATGGAAGACGGGCATGCCCGCACCATGGTCGCGCCCAGCCAGGGCGTGCACCTGACCCTGCCGCGCAGCTTCCTGCCGGGCGACCGCGCCATCCTGATCCCCAAGACCGACGACGGGCGGGTGCTGTTCGTGGTGCCGTGGAACGGGCACACCATCGTCGGCACCACCGACACGCCGCGCCGCGACCTGCCGCTGGAGCCCGACGCCGGCGCCGACGATGTCGATTTCATCCTGGAAACGGCGTCGCGCTACCTGGCCAAGGACCCCACCCGCACCGACGTCACCAGCGTCTGGGCCGGCCTGCGGCCGCTGGTGCGGGCCACCGGCGAAGCCTCCACCGCGTCGCTGTCGCGCGAGCATACGATCCTGGTGTCCAGGGCCGGGCTGATTACCGTCACCGGCGGCAAATGGACCACCTACCGCAAGATGGCCGAAGACGTGATCGAGACCGCGATCCAGCGCCAGATGGTGCGCGCGGCGCCGTGCGTGACCGCGGAGCTGCCGCTGCATGGCGCCGCCGGCTTGCCGGCCGACCTGCCGCCGCCGGATTCGGGCTCACCGGACCGCTACTACGGCAACGAGCTGGGCCTGCTGCGCGCGCTGCCCGGAAAAGACCGGATGCTCGCCGGCGCGTCGGGGCTGACCGAAGCCCATGTGCGCTTTGCCGCCCGGCATGAGCTGGCGCGGCGGGTCGAGGACGTGCTGGCGCGCCGCAATCGCGCGCTGTTCCTGGACGCCCGCGCGGCCGTCGAGGCGGCACCGGCGGTGGCCGCGATCCTGGCCGAAGAACTTGGCGAGGATGAAGCCTGGCAGGCCCGCGAGGTGGAAAGCTTCCGCACGCTCGCGGCCGGCTACATGCTTGGCTGATTGCCTGGCGCAGCGGGGCGGCCTCGATCCGGCTCCGTCAACCCGACACCAACTTGCAACCGGACCAAGCCATGCCCGATCGCCTGATACTTTCCCGCACCCGCATCGTCGCCCTGCTGACCTTCCTCTGCGCCAGCGCCACGGCCCAGGCCGCCCGCGCGCCCGGCATCGACGGCGTGCGCTTTCCCGAAGTGCGCACCATGCGCTACCAGTGCGACGGCGGCAAGACGCTGACGGTGCGCTATTTCAACAGCCAGGACAACCAGGCCGCGGTGTTCCGCATCGAGGGCAAGCCGGTGCTGGCGGTCAGCACGGTGGCGGCGTCCGGCGCGCGCTATGTGGGCGGCCGCTACGAATGGTGGACCAAGGGCGAGTCAGGCACGCTGCGCGACCTGATGCAGGCGGAAAACGCCGCACCGGTGCTCGCCAACTGCCACGCAGGGTCGTAACGGGCACGGCGGCGGCACGGCGGTGCCGCGCCACCTTTTGAAGCTGCGGCGTTCCGGGCGATAATGCGGGGATTGAATCAGGGAGAACACCATGGACGAGATTGAAGATCTGTCCGATCTGCCGATGCCCCGCTTTATCTGGGGCTTCGCCGTGATCGCAGGCAAGGGCGGCGAGGTCATGCACGATGAATTCGAGTACCTGACCCACACCCGCAGCCCGCGCTTCACCTGCCGCGTGGTCGAGCTTGAAGACATGCCCGCCGAAAGCGAAGAAGACGCCATCGACGGCCGCATCGTCCACGATGACGACCCGAGCCGCATGTTCTACATCACCGATGCCGGCATGGCGCTGGTCAATTTCCAGCTGTTCGACAAGATGCCGGACAAGCAGAAATTCAAGCGCATCTGCGACGAGGCCATCGCCAACTGGATGCTGCGCCGCGAGTTCCTCGACGACGAGGAAGAGGACTGAGGCGAAACCCTGGGCCAGCGGCGGCGTGACCGCCGCGCTACGCTCAGGCCTGGCCCGGTTCCGGCGGCAGCGCGCCGGCCAGCACTTCATTGAGCAACCCGGTCATGCCGCCCGGATGATCGGCGGCCAGCGCCTGCAGGCGCTTCACCAGCGTGCCGTCGAGCTTGCACGCGAACGGCACCAGGCCTTGCTCCTGGTCCAGCCGGCGCTGCTCGCGCCGGTCCGGACGCGCCGCGGCGCCGGGAATGCCGCCCCGCCCCGCCGCCGCCTGCTTCAGGCTGTTGGCGATCTTCAGGCCCTTGTTTTTTTCCAGGTCCGTTTTCTTCACGGCAATATCCGAAAGTCTGTAGAGGGCGGTATTGTACGCACCCGCGTGACCCGCCGGCCGGCGCTACGGTGGCGGGGTCCGTTGCTGTTTATTCGTCGCTGACTTCGATCAGCTCGGCTGCCACCCGCTGGATTTCCGCATAGACCGGTATCGCGTCCATCGGACCGGTGCAGCCCACCGCCGTCGCCTGGCTGGCATCGGCGCCGGGCGGCAGGAACACAAAGGCCATGCCCGGTTGCCAGCCGGGATGCTTGCGCAGGCTGTCGTTGAGGATGTCGAGATACTGCGCGCGCGTGAAGACGTGCCTTGCCATCGCTACCTCCGGAATCCGCTGCCGATGCGCCGCGCGGGCGCGGGTGTCATGGCGGGGATCGTAGCATGGCAGGGGCGGCCGGCGTCACCGTGCGGCCCCGGCCAGCGGGCTGGCCTGGTCAGCACTCGCCCTTCTTGGCCTGGCCGGGCGGGCAATGGTTGCCCTTGTTGTTGCCCTTATTGCTGTTGCCCTTGTCCTTGCCCTTGTCCTTGTACCCGCCCTGGTCCCAGCGGCCCGGCACCATCACCCAGCCGTCGCGCGACTGGATCCAGCGCGGCGACTCATAGACATAACCCGGGCGCTCATGCTCCCAGCGGCCCTTCTTCCAGGCGTGCTTGCGGTGGTGATCGTCCCAGTCCCAGTAGCCTGGCATCCAGACATAGCCGGCGCGCGGCGCGGGCACGGCCTCGTAGATCGGCGCCGGCGGCGGCACGCCAATGGCAATGTTGACCGAGACCTGGGCCAGCGACCCCGCACTGAGGGTCAGGCCCGAACCGAGCAACGCGGCCAGCAGCAAGGCCCTGGCCGGGCGAAGCGCGCAATCCGTCATGGGAGGCCTTTCTTGTGGAGGAACATGCCCATAGTCTAGTGCGCCGTGAGCCGCCGGCAAGCCAAGAATCGATATCGGCCAGCCATGGATGCCGGCGCGCAACACGCCAGTGCAAGCCCCGCTGGCGCGCACTCGGGGCTAGTGATCCTCGGCCATCGCCTTGAGCTGGGCCTCGCCGGCAACGCGCGCGGCATCGGAGGTGGTGAAGGTATCGTCGGACACGATCGCGCGCCTGACCTGCTGCGCGCTGAAGTCCACCAGCGCGATGACCCACACATAGCGCCCCGACTGGGGTGCGGTCTGCACGAAAGCCTTCAGGTTGTGGCGCGATTCGGTTGCCATGATCCATCTCCGGTTGAGACGTGCCGCAGCACAGGGGTCAGGCAACTCTAGCACAAGGCCTGCAAGCTCACCGGCCGGCGGCCTCGGTGGCGAACGCGCGCAATTCGCGCACGCGCGCGGCGGTCATCTCCAGCCGGCAGGACGCGCCCGCCACGCGCGCCGCGCTGCCACCGGCCGGGTTGGAGACATAAGCGCAATTGGCCTGGCGGTACTCGAGCCAGGCCCGCTGCGCCACCCGCAACTGCCCGGTGCGCGGCGCCTCCAGCCGCCGCAGCAGCGACTGGTAAGCGCTGTTCAACGCCGTATCCTGGACCCGCGACTCCAGCGCGGCGCAGCTGAGCATGTCGGCGGTCGATACGGCCTTGCCCACGCAGCGCTCATAGTCGGCGCTCAGGCCGCCATTTGCCGCCGCGGCGGCGGGGGGGATGGCCGCCACCGCCAGACCGACGACGGCAACACATGCGAGGACGTGCATAGCAGCTCTCCGTTTTCGTGGTTGTGACACGACGAGCCAGGCCTGGCGCTGCGCGGCGCGCTCAGGCCAGCCAGCGGCCCAGGGTGGCCACGGCGATATTGACCAGCCCCAGCACGAGGTTGGTTCCTACCGCCTGCCGGATGCGGTTCAGGGCGGCACCGGCGGCTGGCCAGTCCTGCGCATCCACGGCCCGGCCCAGCACCCGGTAGGGGCCGAACCAGACGTAGCAGAAGATGCCGGCCATGACGACGCCGATGCCCAGCATCAGATGCCAGTTGCGTGGTGCGCCCGCCATGCCCGTTGCCGCCATCATCGCGCCACCGCTCAGCAGGATCGCCACCACCGAGGCCCACACCCATGGAAAGAACCGGGCAAACACGCCGCGCCACAGGCGCAGGCGCGGCGGCGGCTCCAGCAGGCTGCCGGCCACCGGCCGCAGGCACAGGTAGGCGAAGAACATGCCGCCGACCCAGACGGCGACGCCGGTCAGGTGCAGCAGGCGGAGAAGCGGATCGGCGATCATGGCGGCAGGGGGCAGTTGGACGAGTTGGGGCGATGGCCACATTCTAAGTGTTGTGTCCGCCACGGCGAAGCCTGGCATGCGCGCAACAGCGGTCACGGCGGGGTTCAGGAAAACAACAGCGGGGCCGATAAACATTTCGTATCACGCCCGATCCACCGCAAGGCCGGTCGCTTGACCGCCCGGAAGCCGGCCCCAGACAATACGCGCGGCCAGACCACAACACCGCAACCGGCCGCTCCGCCCGCCCCCTTCGCTTCAGACCATGGCGCCTGCCCCAGCCAGCCCCCCGCCGACCCCGCCCGCACGACCGCTGCTGCGCCGCGCCCTGACCGTGCTGCTGCTGGCCGTGACGCTGGCGGTGCTGCCGGCCATGCTGCCGCCCGCGGTCACCGCGCAGCCTGCCCCGCAGCGGGCCGACCTGGTCGCGCGCGTGGTCATCAGCCTGCTCGGCTACGCGCGCTGGCCGGTGGAGCGCGATCCCGTGCGGCTGTGCGTCGATCACGCCAGCCGCTATGCGGCCCGGTTGAAGGAAGGCGGCACGCTCGCCAATGGCCGCACCGTGCAGACCCGCCAGGTCGACGTGCTGGCCGACATGCTGCATCCGGCGTGCGATGCGCTGTACGTGGGCACCATGAATGAGCCGCGCCGCAAGCGCCTGTCGGCCGAGCTGACCGGGCGCCCGGTGCTGGTGATCGCCGAGGAAGACTTCGAGTGCGAGGTGGGCAGCATGTTCTGCCTCAACATCCGCGACAACCAGGTCTCGTTCCGCGTCAACCTCGATACCCTCGCCCGCAGCGGCGTGCATATGCACCCCGGCGTGCTGCAGCTCGGCCGCCGCAAGGGAGCGCCGTCATGAGCCAGCGCCAGCCGGTGCGCGGGCAAGGCGCGCGCCCTACCCTCTACAGCGTGCTGCGCCGCATCCACCTGGGCGTGGCGCTGATCGCGGTTTGCACCGCGGGCCTGGCGCTGACC
Source organism: Cupriavidus sp. WGlv3 (assembly GCF_023952475.1). Taxonomy (GTDB): domain Bacteria; phylum Pseudomonadota; class Gammaproteobacteria; order Burkholderiales; family Burkholderiaceae; genus Cupriavidus; species Cupriavidus phytorum. The sequence continues at coordinate 120,837 of NZ_JALHRX010000010.1, read as the reverse complement.
GCGATCGGCGTCACCGCGCTGCGCGTCTACGCCGACCACAACGTGCGGCTGGTGGCCCGCTCGATCGCCTACACGCTGGAAGCGCCGGTGGTGTTCCGCGACCAGGCGGCCACCGCCGAAACGCTGGCCGCGATCGCGGCCTCGGAAGACATCGCCCGCGCCACTGTCTATGACCGCGACCGCCACGTGCTGGCGGTGTGGCAGCGCCCCGGCCAGGCCCCGCTGACCGGCCTGCGCCACGCGCTGATCGAATGGCTGGGTACCGATGCGGTCGAGCAGCCCATCCTGCACCAGGCGCAGCAGGTCGGCATGCTGCGCGTCAGCGGCGACCCGCGCAACCTGCTGCACTTCCTGCTGCAGGGCGCGCTGGGGCTGCTGGCCTGCCTGCTGCTGACCGCGGTCGGCGCGCACTACCTGGCCAGCCGGCTGCTGGTGCAGATCATCGAGCCGTTGCGCAACCTGATGCGGGTGGCCCATGCGGTGCGTTCGCAGCGCGATTTCGCGCAGCGCACGCCGCCGGCCAGCATCGCCGAGCTCAATGCCCTCAGCGAGGACTTCAACGGCCTGCTCGACGAGCTGCAGACCTGGCAGAACCAGATGCAGCACGAAAACCGCTCGCTCGCCCACCGCGCCAACCACGATGCCCTGACCGGGCTGCTGAACCGCGCCGCCTTCGTCGAAGCGCTGGAGCATGCGGTGCGCCACGCCGCCGCCAACGACGAATATGCCGCGGTGCTGTATCTGGACAGCGACGATTTCAAGCACGTCAACGACCGCCACGGCCATGCCGCCGGCGACGCGGTGCTGGTCGCGGTGGCCCAGCGCATCCGCGCCAGCCTGCGCGGCCGCGACACCGTGGCGCGCATTGGCGGCGACGAATTCGCGGTGCTGGCCACCGCGCTGCGCGCGCCGGCCGATGCCATCCAGATCGCCGAACATGTCCTGCAGGCGATGGCTCGCCCGATCGACCTGCCCGACGGCAGCTCGGTGCAGGCCTCGCTCAGCATCGGGCTGGCGGTCTTCCCGGTCCACGCGCAAGGCAGCCAGGCCCTGCTGCATGCCGCCGACGCCGCCATGTACGGCGCCAAGCGGCGCTCCGGCGGCATCTGGCAAAGTGCCGAGCCGCGCCTGGACGTTACGCAGTGAGAACCTTCATGCTGGCAAGCCGTCCCCTGACCGATCACAGATTCCGGTGGACTAGCGCGCCGGCTCAGTCACCGAAGGGATTGGGCGCGCGATTCTCCAGCGCCTCGTTCAGGTCGAACTCGTCGCGCACCTTGTCGACTACCGCGCGCACACTGGCGGCATAGCCGTGCAGATTGTCGAAGGCCATGTCCCAGTTGCGGCCGCGCGCGTCGCGCGGATGGGGCTGCGGGGCCGGCACGCGGATCCGGGCACCGTCTTCGCCGATTTCATCGATCTGCTGGATACGCCGGCTGACCTCGTCCTGCAAGGCACGCCGGCCGCGCTCACGCTTGGCCATGACTGACTCCTGGCTGAATCCCAACGCATGCTAGCACGCGTCGGGGAAGCCCTGCAGGCACTTACAATGCCGCCTTGGCCGCCTGGTAAGCCGCGTACAGGCGCGCGAACACCGGTCCCGGCACGCCCTTGCCGATCGGACGGCCATCGATGCTGACCACCGGCAGCAACTCCTTGCTGGCCGACGACAGCAGCACCTCGTCGGCGGCAAACACCTCGTCCCTGGCGATCCGGCGCGACTCCAGTGCAATCCCCATCGCCTCGCAGATTTCCTCCATGAAGCCGTAGCGGATGCCCTCCAGGATCAGGTTATCCTTGGGCGGGGCCGACACGCGGCCATCGCGCACCACCCACACATTGGACGCCGACGCCTCGGTCAGCCAGCCGTCGCGGAACTGGATCGCCTCGGTCACGCCCTGCTCCACCGCGTGCTGCGCCGCCAGCACGTTGCCGAGCAGCGAGGTCGACTTGATCTGGCAATTCAGCCAGCGCCGGTCCTCCATGGTCACGCACGCGACCCCCTGCTCGATCATCTGCGCCGACGGCAGCGCCATCGGATTGGTCATGATCAGCACCGTCGGCAGCATTTCCTTCGGAAAGGCATGGGTGCGCTTGGCCACGCCACGGGTTACCTGGATATAGACCAGCTGATCCGACAGGCCATTGGCCTTGACCACCTCGCCGACACGCTCCAGCCACTGCGCCGCACTGTACGGATCGGGAATGCCGATGCCCTCCAGGCTCCGGTGCAGCCGCGCCAGGTGCTGCGCGCCGCGGAAAGGCTTGCCGTGGTAGTACGGGATCACCTCATAGATGCCGTCGCCGAAGATAAAGCCGCGATCCAGCACGGGGATGCGGGCCTCGGAGAGCGGGGTCAGGGTGCCGTTGAGGTGGACGATGGGCTCGGACATGGGATGCATGGGGCAGTTCAAAAGAGATGCCCGATTCTTTCACGGGCGGCCCGGCAAGTTCATGCAATCTACGCATGAAGACGGCAAGGCGCCCGTCGCTTTTTTCAGACTGGCGCCAGCGCTTTGGACAGCAGCACGGTGGTAAAGCCGCTATCCCAGCTCTCATCGGGATAGAAATCGATCTCGGCATAGCCCTGGCGTCGATAGAAGGCGCGACTCTGCTGGTTGAACGTATCCGTCTCCAGCCTCGCCTCGCGATGCCCGGCGCGGGCAATCTCGGCTTCCGCATGCGCCAGCAGCGCCGCGCCCAATCCCATCCGCTGCCATGCCCGGCCGACATGCAGCGCCCAGATGAAATTGTTTTCCCAATCCACCATGGCGGCCGGCACGCCGCTCACGCAGGCAACATGGAATTCCTGCAAACGTACTTCAACGTAACTGCGGGTCTTGCCTTGCTGCTCGAAGGCGGCGGCGGCGCCCGGCGTCAGTTGCGGCTTCCAGGTGCCGAGGTAAGTGTCGACGAGGATAGCTTCCACGGCTTGCGCGTCCGAGGGCAAGGCGGGGCGAATTTCGAAATGGGGGGTGAGTTCGGTCATGGGCCGAGAGCATAACCGGGACGGGATGAATCGGCAGCCCTTGCGCAGACTGGCTCGAAGCCGCTGACCGACCGGAAACGAAAAAGCCGCCCGTAAAACGGGCGGCTTTGCATGGTCTTGCGCAGTGTTCTGGCGGAGAGAGGGGGATTCGAACCCCCGATGGGCTATTAACCCATACACGCTTTCCAGGCGTGCGACTTAAACCACTCATCCATCTCTCCGGGAAGTCCGCGATTATAGCAGAGTTGCCCGTCGAATCCAGTACCTCGTCACCGCCCTCCCCTACCCCTTGCGCAGGTAGGTCACCAGCCGGTCGATCACCGGCGCGTTGCGCGGCGTCAGCAGGCTGACCACGATCGCGACCGCGAAGCCGGCCGGGACCCCGAAGGCGCCGGAGGCGATGGGGTCGACGCCGAACCAGCGGTTGCCGAAGATGCCGGTCATGCGGGTGAAGAAGGGATAGTTGACGAAGATGTAGTACACCGCCACGCCGAGCCCGGCGACCATGCCGGCGAAGGCGCCGGCGGCGGTGGTGCGGCGCCAGAAGATGCCGAGGATCAAGACCGGGAAGAAGCTGGAGGCCGCCAGCGAGAAGGCGGCTCCGACCAGGAACAGGATATTGCCGGGGCGCAGCGATGTGACGTACGAGGCGAACAGTGCGACGGCCAGCAGCACGATCTTGGCGGTGGTGACGCGCCGCTGGTGGCTCGCCTGGCGGTCGACCATGTGATAGAAAACGTCGTGCGAGAGCGCGTTGGCGATGGTCAGCAGCAGGCCGTCGGCGGTCGACAGTGCGGCGGCCAGTGCGCCGGCGGCGATCAGCCCCGAGATGACGTACGGCAGGCCGGCGATTTCCGGGGCGGCCAGCACGATCATGTCGGGTTGCAGCAGGATTTCGGCCCATTGCACGATGCCATCGCCGTTGACGTCGCGAATGCCGAACACCGGTGGATCGACCTTGCGCCATTGCACCACCCACTGCGGCAGTTCGGCATACGGGGTGCCGACCAGGTGCTCGAAGAACTCGTATTTCACCAGCGCCGCGAGCGTGGGTGCCGAGACATAGAGCAAGGCGATGCAGAACACGGCCCACGCTACGGAATTGCGCGTTTCCCTGACCGAAGGCGTGGTGTAGAGCCGCGTCAGGATGTGCGGCAGGCTGGCGGTGCCCACCATCAGGCAGAACACCAGCAGCACGAAATTGAGCCGCTTGGTCTTGCGCTCCTGCTCGGATGCCGCGGGATACGGTTCGGTGGACGACATCGAATGGCGGCTGCGCGCCAGCGCGTCTTCGCGTTGCTGGTGCCACTGCTGCTGCGCGGCGGCGGCGTCGCGCGGGAACTCGAGCCGTTCACGCTCGAGCGCCTTGATCTCGCGCAGCGGCGCATTGCGCGTGCGCAGGTCCTGCAGGCGCGCGTCGAGCGCGTCGCGTTCCTGCGCGAAGGACTCGGGCAGGCGGGCGATGCGTTCCTGCAGCAGGATGGCCTGCTGCCGGTAGTAGTCGCGCACCGCCTGTTCGGCGGGCTCGCGCTCCAGCTGCTGTTCCCGGGCATCCAGCTGCGTCAGCAGCGTGCCGTAGCTCAGTTGCGGCAGCGGTTCCTGGTGGTGCTTCCACGCGATCATCGACACCGTGACCAGGAACGCCACGATCATCATGATGTACTGCGCCACCTGCGTCCACGTGACCGCGCGCATGCCGCCCAGGAACGAGCAGACCAGGATGCCCGCCAGCCCGAAGAAGATGCCGACGGCAAACTCGACGCCGATGAAGCGCGTCACCACCAGCCCCACGCCCTGGATCTGCGCCACCAGGTAGACGAACGAGCAAAGCGAGGCAGCCAGCACCGCGATCGCGCGCACCGGCAGGTTGCCGCCGGGCTTGCCGTTGCCGTAGCGCGCGGCGAGGAAGTCGGGGATGGTGTAGCCGCCGTACTTGCGCAGGTACGGCGCCAGCAGGAAGGCGACCAGGCAATAGCCGCCGGTCCACCCCATCACATAGGCCAGCCCTTCGTAGCCAGAGGAAAACAGGATGCCGGCCAGGCCGATGAACGATGCCGCGCTCATCCAGTCGGCCGCAATCGCCATGCCATTGAACATCGCCGGCACGCGCCGCGACGCGACGTAGTATTCGTTGAGGTCCGAGGTGCGGCAGATCAGGCCGATGCAGGCGTAGATCGCGATGGTGATGAACAGGAAGACGTAGCCCAGCCACAGCGCATCGGCATTGGAGCGTTCCAGCAATCCCATCATCCCCACGAAGCCGAACAGCCCCAGCGTGAACAGGCCGTAGTAGAGCAGCAACCGTCGGCGAAAGCGCGACTGGGCTTCGGGCATGAGGGGACAGTCCGTGTCGGTGGGAAGCTATCGTAACAAACCCGCCGGCGCGCGGGTGCGCGGCGGCGGGTTCAGGTTTCGGCTCCGGCTTGCCGGATCACCAGCGGGTTACTGCGCCTGCTTGAGCTGCTCGAGGATGGCGGGGTTCTCAAGCGTCGAGGTGTCCTGCGTAATCTCCTCGCCCTTGGCCAGTGACCGCAGCAGGCGGCGCATGATCTTGCCCGAGCGCGTCTTGGGCAGGTTGTCGCCAAAGCGGATGTCCTTGGGCTTGGCGATCGGACCGATCTCCTTGCCGACCCAGTTGCGCAGTTCGGTCGCGATCTTCACGGCCTCGTCGCCGCTCGGGCGCGCGCGCTTGAGCACGACGAAGGCGCAGATCGCTTCGCCGGTCATGTCGTCCGGGCGGCCCACCACCGCGGCTTCGGCCACCAGCGGGTTGGCCACCAGCGCCGACTCGATCTCCATCGTGCCCATGCGGTGGCCCGACACGTTCAGCACGTCGTCGATGCGGCCCATGATGGTGAAGTAGCCGGTGTCCTTGTCGCGGATCGAGCCGTCTCCGGCCAGGTAGAGCTTGCCGCCCAGCTCTTCAGGGAAGTAGCTCTTCTTGAAGCGCTCCGGATCGCCCCAGATGGTGCGGATCATCGCCGGCCACGGGCGCTTGACCACCAGGATGCCGCCGCTGCCGTTGGGCACGTCGTGTCCGGTCTCGTCGACGATGGCGGCCATGATGCCGGGCAGCGGCAGCGTGCACGAGCCCGGCACCAGCGGCGTCGCGCCCGGCAGCGGCGTGATCATGTGGCCGCCGGTCTCGGTCTGCCAGAAGGTGTCGACAATCGGGCAGTTCTCATTGCCGATGTTCTTGTAGTACCACATCCACGCCTCGGGGTTGATCGGCTCGCCCACCGTACCCAGCAGGCGCAGGCTGGACAGGTCGTACTGCTTCGGGTGGATCTTCTCGTCCGCCTCGGCGGCCTTGATCAGCGAGCGGATCGCGGTCGGCGCGGTGTAGAAGATGCTGACCTTGTGACGCGCGATCATGTCCCAGAAGCGGCCGGCGTTCGGGTAGGTCGGCACGCCCTCGAACACCACCTGGGTCGCGCCGGCGGCCAGCGGGCCGTAGGCGATATAGGTGTGGCCGGTGACCCAGCCGATGTCGGCGGTACACCAGAACAGGTCCTCGGGCTTGATGTCGAACGACCATTTCATCGTCATCAGCGCCCACAGCAGGTAGCCGCCGGTGCTGTGCTGCACGCCCTTGGGCTTGCCGGTGGAGCCCGAGGTGTAGAGCACGAACAGCGGATGCTCGGCGCCGACCGGCTCGGCTTCGCAGGTATCGGGCTGGTTGGCGCAGACGTCGTCGAGCCAGCGGTCGCGGCCCTCGGTCCAGCCGACATTGCCGCCGGTGCGGCGGTAGACGATCACGTTTTTGACCGCCTCGCAGCCGCCCAGCGCCAGCGCGTCATCGGCGATGGCCTTCAGCGGCAGCGCCTTGCCGCCGCGCATCTGCTCGTCGGCGGTGATCAGCGCCACCGCGCCCACGTCGACCAGCCGCTCCTGCAGCGACTTGGCGGAGAAGCCGCCGAATACCACCGAGTGCGTCGCGCCAAGGCGCGCGCAGGCCTGCATCGCCACAACGCCCTCGACCGACATCGGCATGTAGATCACCACGCGGTCGCCCTTCTTGATGCCGAGCGACTTCAGGCCGTTGGCGAAGCGGCACACCTTGGCATGCAGATCGCGGTAGGTGACGCGGCTGACGGTGCCGTCGTCGGCCTCGAACACGATCGCCACCTTGTCGGCATTGCCGTTCTGCAGGTTGCGGTCCAGGCAGTTGTACGAGGCGTTGAGCTCACCGTCCTCGAACCACTTGTAGAACGGCGCGTTGCTCTCGTCCAGCACCTTGGTGAAGGGCTTGTTCCAGTGCAGCAGCTCGCGCGCGTGGCGGGCCCAGAAGCCCTCGTAGTCGCGCTCGGCCTCGTCGCAGAGCGCGCGGTAGGCGTCCATGCTGGGGATGGCTGCCTGGCTGGCAAAGGCCTCGGGCGGGTTGAACACGCGATGCTCCTGCATCACCGATTCGATGGCGGACATGGACTGGTCTCCTGATTTTGGACTGGCTTTGGCTGCCACGTTACGCCCGACGGCTTACTTAAACCTGACGATAAATCCCTGCAGCCGGCAGGATCAGGCGCTGCAACGTGTTGCATTGCAGCGGGAAGAATCGGGGGGCGCGCCGCGAAAGTGCAGCCTTCTCCATTAGGCTAGCACAGCTATAATGCCCCGAGCCTGATACCTGAATGCGACGCCGGCCCTTGCCGCGCGGCGCCGCACCGCCCAGCGCGGACACGTGCCCGTGCACCCCGCCGGCCTGTCGACCGGAATCCCCAAGGCAAGTACCCGTGCCCGCCAACGCTCCTGTCTTCGCTCCCGTCTACGTGCTGTTCCTGATCGCCTCGATGGCGCTGGTCGGCAGCAACGTCGGACTCGGCAAGTCGATCATCGCGCATGTACCGGTGCTGCTGTTCGCGCTGCTGCGCTTTGTCATCGCCATCGTCTGCCTGGCACCGTGGTACCGCCCCGCCCGCATGCGCCGGGTCTCGCGCGGCGAATGGCTCAACCTGTTCCTGCAGGCGTTCTTTGGCACCTTCCTGTTTACGCTGCTGATGCTCAACGGCGTGCGCCTGACCAGCGCCATGGCCGCGGGCGTGATCACCAGCACCATCCCGGCCACCGTGGCGCTGCTGTCCTGGCTGCTGCTGCGCGAACGGCTGTCGCGGCGCACGATGGTGTCGGTGCTGCTGGCGGTGGCCGGCATCGCCGTGCTCAACATCGCGCGCGGCGGTGCCCACGGCGCCGGCGCAGGCAGCCAGGCGTGGCTGGGCAACCTGATGATCATGGGCGCGGTGGTGTGCGAATCGATCTACGTGATCCTGTCGCGCCGGCTCACGCAGACACTGGCCGCGATCGAGATCTGCGCCTACACGCACCTGATCGGCGGGCTGCTGATGCTGCCGCTGGGACTGGTGCCGCTGCTGAACTTCGACGCCGCCGCGGTGCCGGCCCAGACCTGGCTGATGGTGCTGTGGTACGCGCTGTCGGCCAGCGTGTTCTCGTTCTGGCTGTGGATGAAGGGCATCCGCCATGTACCGGCGCAGCTGGCCGGGGTCTTTACCTCGGTGCTGCCGGTGGCCGCGGCCACCTACGGCATCGTCTTCCTGGGCGAGCAGCCGGGCTGGCCGCACGGCGTGGCGCTGGCGTGCGTGCTGGCCGGGATCGTGCTGGCCAGCTGGCCGGGCCGGATCACGCGTGGCGCGTGGCGCGGCAAGACGGCCGGCGCCGAGCCGGGGGCGCGGGCCTGAGCGCTGCGGCGTGGCAGCGGTTACCGCTGGTAACACAGCGTTGCCATGGTCGCTTGGTACAATCCACGCCGATTTTCAACTCCGCCGACCCCCGCCCCGCCATGGCTTCCAACCCGATTCCCGAGCAGCAGCCCCAAACCCTGCGGCCGATCCCGAGCATCATCTTCGCGTCGCGCTGGCTGCAACTGCCGCTGTACCTGGGCCTGATCGTGGCCCAGGGCGTCTACGTCTACCATTTCCTGATCGAGGTCTGGCATCTGCTCGCCCATGTGACCGAGTTCGACGAGAACAAGATCATGCTGGTGGTGCTCGGGCTGATCGACGTGGTGATGATCTCCAACCTGCTGATCATGGTGATCGTGGGCGGCTACGAGACCTTCGTCTCGCGGCTTGGCATCGACAACCATCCCGACGAGCCCGAATGGCTCGACCACGTCAACGCGGGCGTGCTGAAGGTCAAATTGTCGATGGCGCTGATCGGGATCTCGTCCATCCACCTGCTCAAGACCTTTATCGACGCAGAACAGCGCTCGACCCATACCATCATGTGGCAGGTGGCGATCCACCTGGCGTTCCTGCTGTCGGCAGTGGCGATGGCATGGGTGGACCGGATGGTCACTCACCCTGCCGGCGCGCACGCCAAGCATTGAAAGCGGCCCGCAGGGCCGACCTGCTTGCTTCGCCAACGACCGCGGCCATGTGCCGCGGTTTTTGCTTTTGGGCGGGCGCGGTCGCCGGCAGCGGCTTTTGCTGCACATTACCGGCTGTGGACGGATGTATGCAGACGGGCAGAGCGGCGCCGCTCAGTGTATGATTTCGGGCTGTGTTTCACCGCTGCCCACCCCACAAAATGACCGTCATCAAGCAAGAAGACCTCATCCAGAGCGTCGCCGACTCCCTGCAGTACATCAGCTACTACCACCCGATGGACTACATCACCAGCCTGGGCCGCGCCTATGAGCTGGAGCAGAGCCCGGCGGCCAAGGACGCGATCGCGCAGATCCTGACCAACAGCCGCATGTGCGCGGAGGGCAAGCGCCCGATCTGCCAGGACACCGGCATCGTCACGGTCTTCGTCAAGGTGGGCATGGACGTGCGCTGGGACGGTGCCACCATGGGCCTGACCGACATGATCAACGAGGGTGTGCGCCGCGGCTACACGCACCCCGACAACGTGCTGCGCGCCTCGATCGTCAGCCCGCCCGAAGGCGGCCGCAAGAACACCAAGGACAACACCCCGGCGGTGATCCACTATGAAGTGGTGCCGGGCAACACCGTCGATATCCAGGTCGCGGCCAAGGGCGGCGGCTCGGAGAACAAGTCCAAGTTCGTGATGCTGAACCCGTCGGACTCGATCGTCGACTGGGTGCTGAAGACCGTGCCGACCATGGGCGCCGGCTGGTGCCCGCCGGGCATGCTGGGCATCGGCATCGGCGGCACCGCCGAAAAGGCAATGGTGATGGCCAAGGAATCGCTGATGGAATCCATCGACATCCAGGACATCATCGCGCGCGGCCCGAAGGACTGGGTTGAGGAACTGCGCGTCGAGCTGTACGAGAAGGTCAACGCGCTCGGTATCGGCGCGCAGGGCCTGGGCGGCCTGGCCACCGTGCTGGACGTCAAGATCATGGCCTGCCCGACGCACGCCGCGTCCAAGCCGGTGGCGATGATCCCCAACTGTGCCGCCACCCGTCACGTGCACTTCACGCTGGACGGCAGCGGCCCGGCCAGGCTGGAAGCGCCGGACCTGTCGCAATGGCCGAAGGTCGAGTGGGCGCCGAACACCGAGACCTCCAAGCGCGTCGACCTGAACACGCTGACGCCGGAAGAAGTTGCCTCGTGGAAGCCGGGCCAGACCCTGCTGCTCAACGGCAAGATGCTGACCGGCCGCGACGCCGCGCACAAGCGCATTGCCGACATGCTGGCCAAGGGCGAGAAGCTGCCGGTGGACTTCAAGAACCGCGTGATCTACTACGTCGGTCCGGTCGATCCGGTGCGCGACGAGGCGGTCGGCCCGGCCGGCCCCACCACCGCCACGCGCATGGACAAGTTCACCGAGATGATGCTGGTCGAGACCGGCCTGATCTCGATGATCGGCAAGGCCGAGCGCGGCCCGGTGGCGATCGAGGCCATCAAGAAGCACAAGTCGGCCTACCTGATGGCCGTGGGCGGCGCCGCCTACCTGGTGGCCAAGGCGATCAAGGAAGCCAGGGTGGTCGGTTTCGAAGACCTGGGCATGGAAGCAATCTACGAGTTCGACGTCAAGGACATGCCGGTGACGGTGGCCGTGGACAGCGAAGGCACTTCGGTGCACAAGACCGGCCCGGCGGAATGGCAGGCCAAGATCGGCAAGATTCCGGTTGCCGCGCTGTAAGCAGCCACGCGCCGAGACGGTAGAATCTGCCGTCGCACTCGAAAAGCCGGGTTCCGACCCGGCTTTTTTCTGCACTGTTTCCTGTCATCCTGGCATCCCCGTGAACCCCGCACCCATCGGCGTCTTCGATTCCGGCCTCGGCGGCCTGTCGGTGCTGCGCGAGATCCGCGCCCTGCTGCCGCACGAGCCACTGCTGTACCTTGCCGACTCGAAATACGCGCCCTACGGCGAAAAGCCCGAACGTTTTGTCGAAGCGCGCACGCTGCAGGCCTGCGAGTGGATGATCGGCCAGGGCTGCAAGGCGCTGGTGATCGCCTGCAACACGGCTACGGGCCATGCCGTGGCGTTGCTGCGCGAGCGGTTGCCGGTGCCGATCATCGGCGTCGAACCCGGCCTGAAGCCCGCCGCCGCGGCCAGCCGCAGCAAGGTGGTCGGCGTGCTGGCGACCGCGAATACGCTCAAGAGCGCGAAGTTCGCGCGGCTGCTGGCATCGCTGGACGGTGAAAGCCGCTTCCTGTGCCAGGCGGGGCTGGGCTTGGTGACGCTGGTCGAGCAAGGCCAGACCGACGGGCCCGCCGTGCGCGAGCGCCTGGAGGCCTACCTCGCGCCGATGCTTGACGCCGGCGCCGATACCCTGGTGCTGGGCTGCACCCACTACCCCTTCCTGGCAGGCGCGATCCGCGCCACCGCCGGCGATCAGCTGGCGCTGGTCGATACCGGCAGCGCGGTCGCGCGCCAGCTGGCGCGCAAGCTCGACGAGCATGCGCTGGCCGCGCCGCCCGATGCCGCGGGGCGTGACCGCTTTCTCTCCACCAAGGACGCCGCGCACCTGCGCGCGATGGTGGCCGCGCTGCTGCAGTTGCAAGCCGATGCGGAGACCGTGGTGATCGAGCCGGCGCCGGCGTTCTGACCGGCGCCCTCGGTTACCCCTTCGGTCAGCGCAGGAAGCCCAGCGGCCGGTGCTCGCGCACCTCGGGCTTGATCGCATGCTCCTGGCGCAGCTGCGCCAGGAATTCGTCGGGCGTCAGCGCCTCGCCCAGCAGCACGCATTGGCGCTTGACCGTGGCAAAGTCGCCGGGCGTCAGGCAGTCCATCGCATCCAGGTCCGCGCGCATGACGTTGGTCAGGCCGGCGGCCTCGCCCTCGAGCGCCTCGTCGACAAACATCGCCACGCGTTGCGCGGGCTTCAGCGCCAGGAAGCGGATCTTGAACGAGAAGCGACGCAGCGCGGCCTCGTCGATGCGGTCGAACAGGTTGGTGGTGCAGATGAAGATGCCGTTGAAGCGCTCCATGCCCTGCAGCATCTCGTTGACCTCGGAGATCTCGTAGTTGCGCACCGCCTGCTGGCGGCTCTGCATGAAGCTGTCGGCCTCGTCCAGCAGCAGCACCGCGCCGTCCTCTTCCGCGCGCGCGAACATCGCGGCGATCTGCTGCTCGGTCTCGCCCACGTACTTGCTCATCAGGTCCGAGGCGCGCCGGATCATCAGCGGCAGGTCCAGCCCGGCCGCGATATGCTCGGCCAGCGCGGTCTTGCCCGTGCCGGGCGGGCCATAGAAGCACAACGTGCCGCGCTGGCGCACGCGCAGCGCGTCGACGATCTTGACCACGTCGTAGCGGGTCTCGAGGTGCAGGTTCTCGAGCCGGTAGTGCGTCACCACCGGGCGCGCCTCGGCCTCGGGGCGCAGGCCCATGGCGCGGTCGGCATGTTCGAGCTGGCGCAGGATCAGCGCCTCCACCGGTTCTTCCACCGGGTCTTCCAGATTCGGCCGCGCCAGTTCGACAAAGCGCGCCGCCGACTGCACCTGCGCCGGCGTCAGTGTCTTGCGCGCGGCCAGCCCGGCGATAAAGGCATCGCTAACGTCGAGCCCGCCCAGGTGCTTGCGGATGATGTTCTCGCGCACCAGTGGCGGCGGGATCTTCAGCTCCAGGTGGAACTGGAAGCGGCGCAGGTAGGCCGGGTCGATCTGCCGGATCGAATTGGAAATCCAGATCACCGGCACCGGGTTCTGCTCCAGCGTCTGGTTGACCCAGGCCTTGCCGTTGACCGAGGCGCGCGTGTCCTCCTGGCCGAAGAGGCTCATCAGCTCGCGCGCGCTGCCCGGGAACACGTCTTCGACTTCATCGAACAGCAGCGCGGTATGGGCACGCCCGCGCAGGAACGCCTGCGACACCTGCAGCGAGCGGTAGCGGTCCTTGCCCGACAGGCTGTTGCCGTCGCGATCGAGGCAATCGACCTCATACAGTTCGCAGCCGGCCTCGCGCGCCAGCAGCCGCGCGAATTCGGTCTTGCCGGTGCCGGGCGGGCCGTAGATCAGCACGTTGACGCCGCTGGCGTGCTGGCGCGTGGCATTGGCCAGCATGGCGCGCAGGTAGCGCGCGTCGGTCTCCACATGCGGATAGTCGGCGGTGGTCAGCGTGGGCGGCGCGGCCGGGCGGGTGAAGACCGCCATCATCTCGGCCTCGTTGGCGTAGTTGCCGAGCAGCACATGCAGCAGCCGGTCCGACAGCCGCATCAGGTCGCCCAGGTCGGTCACGCTGTTTTCCGGCAGCGGCTGCTCGATCAGGTTCAGCGTTTCCAGCCGCGAGCCGGGCCGCAGCGACGCCGCCACGTCGGCCGCGCCGGCGCCGGTCAGGCCGGCGAGGATCTGGAACGCCTCCTGGCTGTGCGCCACCTTGCAGTCGACCATCACCGCGCGCAGGTCGCGCTTGTACTTGGCCAGCGCGGCATACAGCAGCAGCTTGCGCTCGTGGTCGGGCAGGTCCAGCACGTGGCTGAGCATGTCGATATTGCGCACCAGCAGCACGCGCTCGCCCTCGAGCCGCTGGGCGATCGCCGCGGCCGATGCGTCGAACACCGCGAACATGTCCTTGGCGTGGTGCTTGACGTACTCGTCGAGGTAATAAAACAGCGCGCTTTCGTCGAAGGCGCTGTTCCACTGGCCGTGGCGGTCGAGGAATTCTTCAGGGGTCAGGCGTGCCGTGCCCTTCCAGGCGGGCATGTCGGCGCAGCGCGCGGCCAGGAAGCGCTGCACGCGCAGCACCACGCCGTACGGCCACACCATCTCCTGCGCGCTGACGGTCAGGACATCGTTGATATTGCTGCGCAGGTTGAAGCGCGGCCCCAGCGCGCAGACCACGCGCAAGGCAAACTGCGCGCACATCCAGTCCAGCGCCGAACTGGACGAGGCGCCGGGCATGGAGCGCAGCAGCGTCGATCGGTCATCTTCAGCAAAACGTGTGAAGTCCATGGACGGGTCCCCGAGCGCGCGATGCGCAATGGCGGGCCGCGACAGGCGCACCGCCACGTCTGCAGTGTCTTTCTATGCTAGCGCGCTTTCCCGCCCTGCGGGCGCGCCCGTGCGCGGTCGGCGCCGGCCATGGTGGCCTGGGGCACCGAAACGCGGCGCGGTGCGATGGCGTGCCAGCGCGCATGATTCAACCGTATTGCCCCCTTCCGATTTGCCGCCGGGACTTGCCGGTATAACGCGCGCAGGGAGAAAATTCCAGTTGCGGCGCACAAATCACAACAAATAAGAATCATTATCGTTTATACTCAGCAGCTGACACGCTGCCCCAGAGTGGCGCTCCCACGGCAACCCAGTTGAAGGAGCGTTTATCATGGAATTGCTGCTTAGCCTGCTGGTCGGTTGCGGCATCTCGCTGATCCTGTTCTACCGCAAGTGACGGCGCACGGCCGCCGAGGTGCCGCCGCCGGCAGACTTTTGTTGTTGACACATGTTCGACCAACGCTTCTTGAAGATTACGCTCGCCGTCCTGCTGTTCCACGTCGGCCTGCTTTACCTGATCCAGAGCGGCCTGGGCCGCAAGCTCACCGAGGCCGTGATCGCGCCGGAAATCATTGCGCGCATCATTCCGCTCGAACCGCCCAAGCAGGAGGCCCCGCCGGAGCCGCCCAAGCCGAAGCCCAAGCAGGAAACACCGCCCAAGCAGGTCAAGGTGACCACGCCCAAGCCGACGCCGCCGCAGCCCAAGCCGGCACCGCAGCCGGTCGCCGACCTGCCGCCGACGCCTTCGGCGCCTGAAGCGCCGCCCGCCCCGCCGGCGCCCCCGGCACCGCCCGAGCCCGCCCCGGCACCGGTTTCGGCCGCGCCGCGTGCTGTCGGCATCGGCGAGATCCAGTGCACGCCGCCGCAACCGAAGTATCCTTCCCAGTCGCGCCGCATGGGCGAGACCGGCAAGACCGTGGTGCGGCTGACCACCGATGAAAGCGGCAAGGTCGTCAAGACCGCCGTGGTGTCGTCGAGCGGCTCGTCGCGCCTTGACCAGGCCGCGGTGGAAGCCGTGCAGGCCATGCGCTGCAAGCCCTATATGGACAACGGCCGCGCCGTCGCCGTCACGGCGCAACAGCCGATCGGCTTCGAGCTGAACTGAACACCCCAGATTTCCGATCTCTGATCTGACCTAAACCCAGCGAACTCACCAGGAAACCAACACATGCAGGACCTCGGACTCACCCACCTCTGGTCGCAAGGCGACTTCGTCATGCGTGCGACCGCCATCATTCTGCTGATCATGTCGCTCGCCTCATGGATCGTGATCCTGACCAAGGCGTGGGATCTGGTGCGCCTGAAGAAGATGGCGCAAGGCGCGGAAAAGCGCTTCTGGCACTCGGACGACTTCGACCACGCGCTGGAAACCCTGGGCGCCGGCGATTCGAACCCGTTCCGCACGCTGGCCATCGCCGGCAAGGAAGCTGCCCAGCACCATCGCGCCAGCCAGCCGCAACTGCACGACGTGATGGATATCTCCGACTGGCTGACCCGCTCGCTGAAGAGCTCCATCGATGAATCGGTGGCGCGGATGCAGTCGGGCCTGGCCGTGCTGGCATCGGTGGGCTCGACCGCGCCGTTCGTCGGCCTGTTCGGCACCGTGTGGGGCATCTACCACGCGCTGATCGGCATCGGCGCCTCGGGCGTCCCGACCATCGACAAGGTTGCCGGCCCGGTGGGCGAGGCGCTGATCATGACCGCCTTCGGCCTGGCCGTGGCAATCCCTGCCGTGCTGGGCTATAACGCCCTCACCCGCGGCAACAAGTCGGTGATCTCGAAGCTCAACCGCTTTGCCCACGACCTGCACGCCTACTTCGTCACCGGTGCGCGCGTGCGCCCCACCGGCGCCCGCGCCGAGGACGGCACCGTGCGCCTGGCCACGGCACAGCGCTAAACCGCTAGCAAGGAAGTCATCATGGCATTCGGCACTCTCGAAGGGGACGACGACGAGGTGATGAGCGAAATCAACATGACGCCGCTGGTCGACGTCATGCTGGTGCTGCTGATCATCTTCATCATCACCATCCCCGTGATCAACCACGCGGTGAAGATCGACCTGCCGCGCGCCACCAACTCGCCGAACGACCCGAAGCCGCAGAACATCAACGTCTCGATCGACGCTAGCGGCAAGGTCTTCTGGAACCAGGTGGAAGTGGACCAGGCCACGCTGGAAAGCAATATCGCGCTGGCCGCGCAGCAGCAGCCGCAGCCTGAGCTGCATCTGCGCGCCGACCGCGAGGTGCGCTACGAGCGCGTGGCCGAAGTCATGGCCGCCGCTCAGCATGGCGGCCTGGGCAAGATCGGCTTCATCACCGAACCCAAGCAGTAAGCCGGCGCCTGCCGGCGCCTTCTAACGACAAAGGGCACCTTCGGGTGCCCTTTTGTCATGGTGCCGACAGCTTGCTCGCAGTTGCCGCTGGTGCCGCGACACCAGCGGTAGCTATTGCCCGAATCTTAGCGAGAGGCTATTGTAATGATAACAATTCTCATTTAATATTCTTTCATTGACTGCGACGGGCGCGGCACGACTGCCCCCTGATTGCACTCCCCTTACTCTCCTATCGCAGAACCGGAGCCAGATGATGAGCACACTATCCCTGCCGCTGTCGCAACCCCGTGAAGTCACCCGCCGCCGCTTGTCGCTGCGCCGCGTCGACGTGGTCGCGCAGCCGCGCCGGGATGCCGGCGCCAAGACCGCCCCGTCGGCGATCGCCTCGGTCAAATCCGCGGTGGCCGCCCTGCCCGCGCGCCTGGAAGCGCTGGTGCGCGACAGCCTGAGCTCGGCGCCCGTCGGCGAGCCGGTGGCGCTGGAAGCCATCATGCGCGGTGCCAGCACGCTGCCGATCCTGCACAACGGCGAGGTCTACACGCTGCGCGTGACGCGCTATGGGAAGCTGATCCTGACCAAATGATGCAGCTCCACGGCGATTCCGCAGGAAGACAGCCAGGGAAGCCATTCGAAACCCGCGCCAGGCGCGGACGCCACGAACGTGGCAGCAAAGACTTTTGTGGGGACCACCTCGGAACGAGGTGTTGGGCAGTAGCCAGGTATGCGTGCCGCGGGCGGGAGTCAGACCCCACGCCAGGCCGGCCCTACCCAGCCATGCCCTCTTTTATGCCGCCCCGCAGGCCTTGCCTGCGGGGCTTTTTCATGCGCCGGCGCCAGCGCCGGCGCGTGCCTTACAGGCCCAGCGCGGCGATGCCGGCACGCGCGACCTGCGCGTCCTCGGTCGACTTCACGCCCGACACGCCGACCGCGCCTACCACCTGCTCGTTGCAGACGATGGGCACGCCGCCCTCCAGCATGCCCTGCAGCACCGGCGCCGTCATGAACGAGTAGCGGCCGTTGTTGATCATGTCTTCGTAGACCTTCGACTCACGCCGGCCCAGCGCCGAGGTACGGGCCTTTTCGCCGGCGATATAGGCCGAGATCGGCGCGGCGCCGTCCAGGCGCTGCATGGCCAGCATATGGCCGCCGTCGTCGACCACGACGATCGACACGGCCCAGTGATGGTTCTTTGCCTCGGTTTCCGCTGCGGCCATGATCTTCTTCACATCGTCTGCCGTCAGAACCGTCTTTTGCTGCATGCCACTCTCCTGGTCATTGATTTGGATAGAGGCCGAAGTATAGCGCCGCACCTGCGCCACCGTCATGGCAGCCGGCCTGCGCCCTGCCCGCCCACCGTGCGCACCACGGCAAAATGGCCCGCGAGCGGGCCATTGGTCATGCGAGCACTGCAGCGGCGCGGTCAGGCGCCGTCGGTGAACGGATCGGGCTTGCCCAGCCTGGCGCCGTCGGTGTACGGGTCGGTCTTGCCGACACGCGCGCCATCGGTGAACGGATCCGGCTTGCCGATCTTGGCGCCATCGGTGTACGGGTCGACTGCGCCGACCTTGGCGCCGTCGAGATACGGGTCGACCTTGCCGACCGCAGCGAACGAGGCGGTGGACGCAGTGCCCAGGAACGCCAGTGCGGCGGCGGCAATCACGGCTTGTTTGATCTTCATGAGATTCCCCTTGCTTCTTGGTTGGTCACGGCATCGCACGCCAGATGAACCAGCGTCATCGCGATGTCACATAAGTAGTTTAGGGAAAACCCTTATTCTGATGCAGGTGATGCTTTGAGCAGTCCGTTCAAATATTTTGACCTCGATCAAATTGCGTCAGTCATCCTGGAACCAGCCCGGCACCGTTATGTCGCAATGCAGCGCCCAAAAGGAAAGGGCCCGCAATCGGGCCCTGTCTTCAGGACAAGTGGATCGTAGACCGCGCTTAATCGCGCCACCTGCCGTGACCGTGACCATGCCCGTGGCGATGGCCGCGGTGATAGCCCGGCGGGCCATAGTAGCCGCGATGACCGCCGTAATAGCGGGGCGGACCGTAATAGCCAGGACCGTAGTAGACCGGACGCGGCCGAACCACCACGGGCGGCGGACCATAATAGACCGGAGCCGGCGCCACCACGACGGGCGGCGGGCCATAGTAGGCCGGAGCGGGCGGATAATACGCCGGCGCACCGATCACCACGCCCGGAACGCCGACGGACACGCCAACGCTCACATGGGCCATGGCTGCGCCAGACGCCAACCCGGCGGCAATACCAAATGCTGCAAGCCACCAACGTTTCATATCCGCCTCTCAAAAGTGGGATTTCTCGTAACTGATATTGTAGGGGTTCGGAAATTTCCAGGTGCAACGGCGCACACGACATTGTTACCAGCCGTAACAGTGTCGTCACTTTTCGCTCAAGGCTGGTCTGAGGTGTCGGCGCGCTCGCGACCTGCCCTTTCGTCTTAGCCGCAGCTTGCATCCGGGATGCGGAGCCACCACAATATCGGGCTTGCCGCGCGCTGGCAGCAACCGGAGCCCGTCTGGCGCCAAACCGGAAACTGACACAGCGCTCGCGCCCGAGTGGTGAAATCGGTAGACACAAGGGACTTGAAAATTTGAGCCTTCGGGGGGAAACGCCCGAAGTGACGCCCGTCAAAGTCGGCGAACGCCCTGGATGCATGGCATCCGAGCCAACGCCGAGCCAAGCCCGATCGCATGGTCGGGAAGGTGTAGAGAGCAGACGGCGGGCACCTACGGCCGCAAGGCTATGGTGAAGGCGTGCTCCAGACCACGAACAGCGTCCGCGCTGGCGGCGAAAGCCGAAGTGGGAAGAAAATCCCTCGCCGCAAGGCGTGCCGGTTCGATTCCGGCCTCGGGCACCAATCCACAGTGGCCGCCATTTCCGTGGCGGCGACATGCTGCGGATCGCTGGTCACTACTGGCGGCCGCAAGAACTCGCAGCAAAACAAAAAAGGGGCCTTCGCCCCTTTTTTGCCTGACTCCGGACGGCGCCGTCACGCCATCGCGTAGCACATCAGCGCCCCCACCCCCATCAGGAACACAAACAGCACCCCGGCCAGTGCCAGCGGCTTGCGGCCGGCGCGCACCAGGTCGCCGATGCGGGTGTGCAGGCCGATCGCCAGCATCGCGCAGGCCAGCAGCCAGTTGTCCAGCGCGATCAGCGGCGCCTTCCAGGCAGCGGGCACGGCCCCGGCCGAGTTGACCGCCATCACCGCGACAAAGCCCACCGCGAACCACGGCACCGACTTCATGATGCCGCGCAGGCGTCCGGCCCCGGCGCCGGACTGGGCCGCTTGCGACCCACCCTGCGGCCACAGCGCCATCACCAGCAGCAGCGGGCCCAGGGCCAGCACGCGCACCATCTTGGCCACCACGGCGGCGTCGGCGGTCGGCTCGCTGATCATCTTGCCGGCGGCGATCACCTGCGCCACCTCGTGCAGCGTCGCCCCGGTGAAGATGCCGAACATGCGCTCGGTCACGGCCCAGTGCCAGTGGCCGGTGGCCAGTTCGTACAGGTAGGGATAGAGCAGCATGCCGACGGTACCGAACAGCACCACCGTCGCCACCGCCACGGCAGTCTGCTTGTCGTCGGTGCGCACCACCGACGACACCGCGATGGCCGCGGCCGCGCCGCAGATGGCGCTGCCGGAACTGACCAGGATCGCCTCGCGGCGGCTCAGGCCGAAGAAGGCCGTGCCGACCCAGGTGCCGAACAGCAGCGTGGCGACCAGCATGGTCAGCGGCACGGCGATGCCCGGCAGGCCCAGCGCGACGATCGAGGCGAAGGTCAGGCGCAGCCCGTACAGCGCCACGCCCAGCCGCAGCAGGTAGTGCCGCGCCACCTGCATGCCGGGAGCCAGCGGCGCCAGCCAATGGCGCGGCAGCGTATTGGCCGCAACCATGCCGGCGCACATGGCCAGCGTCAGCGCGCTGAGCCCGTAGCGCGATACCGCCGGATGCTCGGCCAGCGCAATCGCCAGCCACGCAATGCCGCCCAGCGGCAGCAGCGTCAGCAAGCGCTGGGACCAGGGCGGCGGCAGGGCCGGCGCGGCGACTGGCGCGGCGGTCGGAGTGGTGCGGGGGCTGGAGACGGAAGACATGGCAGGCTCGGGTTGGTGTGCTTTAGTGACTCAAGCGTAATGGCGCCCACCTAACCCGTAAAACGGGTAATATCGTTATGCGTTATTGATATTTTCGATATGGACCTACACCCTCACCCGCCTGCCGCGCCGCGGCCGGAGCAGCGCCCGCTGCGGCTGACGCTGCGCCAGTTGTCCGTCTTCGTGGCGGTGGCCCAGCACGGCAGCACCATGGCGGCGGCCCAGGCGCTGGCGATGTCGCAGTCCGCCGTCAGCGCCTCGCTGGCGGAGCTGGAGCGCGCGCTGGACAGCCCGTTGTTCGACCGCATCGCGCGCCGTCTCAGCATCAATGAGACCGGTCGGCAGTTTTTCCCGCGCGCGCTGTCGCTGCTTGACCAGGCGCAAGAGCTGGAGCGCTTTGCCGGCCAGACCGGGGTCCAGTTGCGCATCGCCGCCAGCAACACCATCGGCAGCTATATGCTGCCGCCGCTGCTGGCGGGTTTCCGCCACTCGCGCAGCGGGCCATGCACGCTCGACCTGCGCATCGGCAACACCCGCGAGGTGCTGCAGTCGCTGTTGCAGTTCGAAGCCGATATCGGCCTGGTCGAGGGCGCCAGCCATGAACGCGACCTGCGCAGCGTGCGCTGGTGCGACGACGAGATGGTGGTGATCGTCGGCCCCTCGCATCCGCTGGCCGCGGCGCCCCATGACCTGGTGGCCTTGCGCGATGCCGAGTGGATCGTGCGCGAGCCCGGCTCGGGCACGCGCGAGGTGATCGAGGAACGGCTGGTGCCGCTGCTGGGCGAACTGCGCTTCGCGCTGGAACTGGGCAATGCCGAGGCCATCAAGCGCGCGGTGATGAGCGGCTTTGGCGTCAGCTGCCTGTCGCTGCACGTAGTGCGCGACGAACTCGAGCGCGGCACGCTGGTGGCGATCCGCGACGGCCTGCCACGCATCGTCCGGCCCCTGCAACTGGTGGTGCACCAGGACAAGTTCCCGACCCAGGGTCTGCTGGCGTTCACCGAATACCTGCGCACCATGGCGCCGCGCATCGGCGCCTGAAGGAAGCCGCTCAGGAAGCCCCTCAGGCCGGCTGGGGATCCGCGCCCCGGCCGCGGCGCGCGGTGTACAGGTCGAGCATGTGGAACAGCACGGGATTGAGCATGATCGATAGCAGCGCGCCGGCCAGAATCAGCGCCTGGCCGCGCTCCGGCAGGATCTTCAGATAGACGCCCAGGCTGGCGAGGATGAACGAAAACTCGCCGATCTGCGCCAGGCTGACGGCAATGGTCATGCCGGTCTGCCCCGAATGCCCGAAGGCGCGCACGATGCCCAGCGCCGCCAGCGACTTGCCGACCACGATGATAAACACCGTCGCCAGCACGCCCCAGGGGTCGTTCACCAGCACCATCGGGTCGAACAGCATGCCCACGGAAACGAAGAACAGCACCGCGAAGGCGTCACGCAGCGGCAGCGATTCCTCGGCCGCGCGATGGCTGAATTCGGATTCCGCCAGCACCATGCCCGCGAAGAAGGCGCCCAGCGCAAACGACACGCCGAACAGCGCATAGGCGCCATAGGCCACGCCCAGCGCCGTCGCCAGCACCCCCAGACGGAACATCTCGCGGTTGCCGGTCCAGACGATGCGCTCGAGCATCCACGGGATAAAGCGGCGGCCGATCACCAGCATCACCGCGACGAACGCCGCCACCTTGCCCAGCGTGGCGAAGATCGCCAGCACCACCTCGCCCGTGCCCGGGCCGGCGTCGCCGGAAGCCGTGCCCGCGCCGGCCAGCAGCCCCGCCATCGCCGGCAGCAGCACCAGCGCCAGCACCATCGCCAGGTCTTCGACGATCAGCCAGCCTACGGCGATGCGTCCCTGCGGCGATTCCACCAGGTCGCGCTCCTGCAAGGCCTTGAGCAGCACCACGGTGCTGGCCACCGATAGCGCCAGCCCGTACACCAGCCCCTGCCCCCACGACCAGCCGAAGCCCCACGACACCAGCATGCCCATCAGCGTGGCGATGCCGATCTGCACCACCGCGCCCGGGATTGCGATGCGCTTGACTGCCATCAGGTCCTTGATCGAGAAATGCAGGCCCACGCCGAACATCAGCAGGATCACGCCCAGCTCGGCCAGTTCCGGCGCCAGGGCCTGGTCGGCGGTGTAGCCGGGGGTATGCGGCCCTACCACGATGCCCGCGCACAGGTAGCCGATCAACGGCGGCAGGCGCAGCCGGCTGGCGACCGCGCCAAGGATAAAGGCCAGGACGATACCGCCGACGATGGTACTGATAAGCGGGGTGGCGTGATGCATGCGTGCGGGATTCCTCGTGTCAGGGGCTGAACGGCTAACCCGCTCCCTTGCCCTGGCAAGTGGCACAGCGCATCCGGCGCGCACCGGCGGTCAGCGCGGGACAATCGCCGCAACCATCGGCAGCAGCATCGGAACGGGGAAGAACGGGAAATGCCGCAGCGGCCCCGGACACGCCGGCGGCGCGTCACGGATCGGGGATGGCGATTGACATGCTGCCCCGCGACCAAGCCGCGGAGCCCCCCGAAAAGCGTACGACGGAAGTAATGTAACATGCCCGCCACGTCCGGGCGGTGCAGCCGGTTCATGAAAGCGGCCCGGGGAAACAAAAACGGCGCCCAAAGGCGCCGTTCTGCTTGCAACTGGAGGCGGAGGTCGGAATCGAACCGGCGTACACGGCTTTGCAGGCCGCTGCATAACCACTCTGCCACCCCGCCAGGTGACGTGCTGCTGGATTGTATCCGCATTCAGCCGCGGCTGCCGCAGTGCGGCGATCAACCCAAACAAAAAGGGAAGCGTGGCTTCCCTTTGGGGATTGGAGCGGGAGACGAGTCTCGAACTCGCGACCTCAACCTTGGCAAGGTTGCGCTCTACCAACTGAGCTACTCCCGCATACAACTTTGACTGCCAGCCCCGCACCGCGATGACCACGCTGCCGGACCTGACTTGACCTGGAGCGGGAGACGAGTCTCGAACTCGCGACCTCAACCTTGGCAAGGTTGCGCTCTACCAACTGAGCTACTCCCGCAGGGCACTACTAAAATCGAATCAAGGCGTTTTATGCCGCAAAACGCAGATATCTCACAACATCTTGCGCTAAACCCACCTTATCTCGCTGCTTTCGCTTGCGTCGTCAGCAACGAGAATGAGATTATGCAAAGAACTGCCCTCCCCGTCAACCACTTTTTCGATTTTCTTTTCATTTCGGCGCGCCTGCGCGCGCCACCATGTTGCTGCGTTCGCGGATCTGCGGCCACGCCAGCTTCATGTAGTAGATCATCGACCACAACGTCAGCACCGCCGCCACGTAAATCATCCAGGTGCCGAGCAGATGGGCATCGAAGCCGAACAGGCGGTCGCTGAACAACAGCAGCGGAATCGCCACCATCTGCGCCGTGGTCTTGAGCTTGCCGAGGAAATTCACCGCGACGCTCTTGGAGGCGCCGATCTGCGCCATCCACTCGCGCAGCGCCGAAATCGTGATCTCGCGCCCGATGATGACCAGCGCGATCAGATCGGTGACGCGGTCCAGCGCCAGCAGCGACAGCAGCGCCGCGGTCACCATCAGCTTGTCGGCAACCGGGTCCAGGAATGCGCCGAACGACGAGGTCTGGTTCCAGCGCCGCGCGAGGAAGCCGTCCAGCCAGTCCGTCACCGCCGCGATGATGAAGAACGCCGCCGCAGTCAGGTTCTTGGTGTGCATCGGCAGCCAGGCGTCGGGCAGGTAGAAGACCCCCACCACCAGTGGAATCATGGCGACGCGAAGCCAGGTCAGCAGGATCGGGATATTGAAGGGCATGGAACTCGGACGGCGGGGGGACGGTAACCAATCCTGCGATTGTCGCCGATTTCGGGGCAATCGAGCATTTCCGGCGATTGGCGTGCCGGCCCGCCGCCGGTCACGGCGGGCGCGGTCAGTGCAGCTGCCGGTAGATTTCCTCGGCAAGGCCGCGCGAAATGCCCTCGACGCTGGCCAGTTCGTCGATGCTCGCGGCCATCACGCCGCGCAGGCCACCGAAGCGGGTCAGAAGCTTCTGACGCCGGCGCGCGCCGATGCCCTCGATCTCTTCCAGCCGCGAGGTAGTACGCGTTTTGGCGCGGCGCGCGCGCATGCCGGTGATGGCAAAGCGGTGCGCCTCGTCGCGGATCTGCGCCACCAGCATCAGTGCGGCACTGCCCTGGCCCAGTTCCAGCGCGGGGCGGCCATCGGCAAACACCAGCGTTTCCAGGCCCACCTTGCGGCCCTCGCCCTTGGCGACGCCGACCAGCAGGCCGATGTCCAGACCCAGCTCCTCGAACACCTGCCGCGCCACCTCGACCTGGCCCTTGCCGCCGTCGATCAACACGATCTGCGGCACCAGCGCCGCGACTTCGCTGCCGCCTTCCATGCCACCTTCCGTGCCGCCGTCTTCCTGGATCTGTTCGACCAGCTTCTGGTAGCGCCGCGTCAGCACCTGTCGCATCGCCGCGTAGTCGTCGCCCGGGATGATGTCCTGGATGTTATAGCGACGGTATTCGCTGTTCTGCATGTCGTGGTGGTGGTAGACCACGCACGACGCCTGCGTGGCCTCGCCGGCGGTATGGCTGATGTCGAAGCATTCGACGCGCAGCAGCGCCAGGTCTTCCAGGTCCAGCCCGATGGTTTCCGCCAGCGCGCGCGTACGCGCTTCCTGGCTGCCCTGTTCGGCCAGGCGGCGCGACAGCGCCAGCGCCGCGCCCTGCTGCGCCATTTCCAGCCAGATCTTGCGCTGGCCCTGCGGCTGCCGCACCAGCGCGACCTTGCGCCCGGCGTGCAGCGCCAGCGCCTCGAGCACCGCGCCATCGTCCGGCACATGGCTGACCACGACGATGGGCGGCGCCGGCTGCTCCAGGTAGTGCTGCACCATGAAGGCCGACAGCACGCGCGTGGCAATGCGGTCCACCGTCAGCGGCAGTGTTGCGTCCGGGGCGCCGGACTCGTCGGTGTTCTCCTCGGCGCGCTCGTCGGCATCCTCGACGATCATCGCCGCCTCGTCCGCATGGGCCGGGAAGTAGGCCTTGTCGCCCAGGTGGCGCCCGCCGCGCACCATCGCCAGGTTGACGCAGGCGCGGCCACCCTCGACCGCAACCGCCAGCACGTCGATGTCGCGCGCCTGACCGCCCACCTCTTCCACCGCCTGGCGCTTGAGCACGGTCGACAGCGCCGCGATCTGGTCGCGCACCGCCGCCGCCTGCTCGAATTCCAGGCGCTCGGCGTGCTGCTCCATCTTGCCCTGCAGGCCTTCCAGCACCTCGCTCTGGCGCCCTTGCAGGAAGCGCGCCGCGTTGGCGACATCGCGCGCGTAGTCGTCCTCGCTGATGGCGTTGACGCACGGCCCGGTACAGCGGTGGATCTGGTGCAGCAGGCACGGCCGCGTGCGGTTGTTGAAGACGGTGTCCTCGCAGGTGCGCAGCTGGAACACCTTCTGCAGGATCTGCATGCTCTCGCGCACCGCGTAGGCACTAGGGAACGGGCCGAAATACTGGTGCTTGCGGTCGGTCGCGCCGCGGTAGTAAGCCATGCGCGGGAAGCGGTGCCCGGTCAGCTTCAGGAACGGGTACGACTTGTCGTCGCGGAACAGGATGTTGTAGCGCGGCGCCAGCGCCTTGATCAGGTTGTTCTCGAGCAGCAGCGCCTCGGCCTCGGTGCGCACCACCGTGGTCTCGATGCGCGTGATGCGCGACACCATCATCGCGATGCGCGGCGACAGCTGGGTCTTGTTGAAGTAGCTCGACACCCGCTTCTTCAGGTCGCGCGCCTTGCCCACATAGAGCACGTTGCCGTTCGCGTCGAAATAGCGGTAGACGCCGGGCAGGCCGGGCAGGCGCGAGATGACCGGGCGGGCGTCAAAGGGCTCGGCCGGAGCCTCGGCCAGGGCTTCAGCCGGCGCTTCAGCCTGCGTTTCGGCTGGCGCAGCGGAAGGCATCTCGGCGTGCGTCTCGGCCGGTACCTCGTCGGCGGGTTTCTGAGAATCGGGTTGCTGGTCTGACATGTGGGGACGATGACCGCTGCGGACCGGCGCACGTCAATGCCGCGCGGCCTCTAAAATCGCAAGTTTAGAGCAATTCAACCGCGCGCCCCGCTGCCCTCCACCTCTCATGCCTATCCGCTCCTGGGACATCTTCTGCACCGTGATCGACAACTTCGGCGACATCGGCGTCTGCTGGCGGCTGGCCCGCCAGCTGGCGCAGGAGCACGGGCACGCGGTGCGGCTGTGGGTCGACGACCTGGCCAGCTTCACCCGGCTGGCGCCGGAGCTGGACACCGCCGCGGCGGTCCAGCACCTTGCCGGCGTGGAAATTCGGCCCTGGCATCCGGCCGCCGCGGCCGGCGAAGCCGACGGCACCGCCGAGGCCGTCCCGAACGATGCCGTCATCGAAGCCTTCGCCTGCCACCTGCCGCCGGCGTTCCTCGAGCGCATGGCGGCGCGCGCGTCCAAACCCGCATGGATCAACCTGGAGTACCTGAGCGCCGAAGCGTGGGTGCGCGAACATCACGCGATGCCCTCGCCCCACCCACGCCTGCCACTGGTCAAGCACTTCTTCTTCCCCGGCTTCGAGCCCGGCACCGGCGGGCTGCTGCGTGAATCGATGCTGGGCGCGCAACGCGCCTCGTTCCTCGACGGCGCGGCGGCACAGGCATCACTATGGCACCGACTGGGCGCGACGCCGCTGACCGACGCGCTGCGCGTCAGCCTGTTCGCCTACCGCAACCCCGCGCTGCCGGCGCTGCTGGAGCAATGGCGCGACGGCAGCGAGGCCGTCCATTGCCTGGTGCCGGCCGGCCTGGCGGCAGGCCAGGTGGCAGAGTGGCTGGGAGCCCCGCTGGAGCCGGGCCGACCGGTCGCGCGCGGCAGTCTGTGCGTGCAGGCCATCCCGTTCGTGCGGCAGGAACACTATGACGAACTGCTGTGGGCCTGCGACCTCAATTTCGTGCGCGGCGAAGACTCCTTCGTGCGCGCGCAGTGGGCGGCGCGGCCGCTGATCTGGCACATTTATCCGCAGGACGACGAGGCCCACCGGGTCAAGCTCGATGCCTGGCTGGGGCTCTTCTCGAAGAGCGGCGTGGCGCCGGCAGCCGCCGCCGCGCTGGCCGATTTCTGGCACGCCTGGAACGGCTACGGCAATGCGCCCGACTGGCCGCGGCTGAGGGCGCAGCTGCCGGCACTTGCGGGGATCGCGCCGCGCTGGGAGCGACGTTTGCAGCATCCCGGCGACCTTGCCGCCAACCTGGTGGCGTTTTGCGAAAATCAGGTAAAATAACCGGTTGATCCAAATGGCGACCGGGCCGGAGAACCAGGGTCTTGCCGGGCGTGAACCACCACGCGGGGCAATGACCTAAAGCAAGCTGGGCACGGGGTCGCGAGCGCGTGGATCCGGGCTCTCGCGGGCTTACCGCGGGCACGCCGGCAGCGCGCCTTCGCCATTCCAAATTCCTAGACTTTATTTTTCAGGAAATCAGTTCAGATGAAAATCGCACAGGAACTCCGCGTCGGTAACGTGTTCATGATCGGCGGCGATCCGATGGTCGTGCAGAAGGCCGAGTACAACAAGTCGGGCCGCAACGCCGCTGTGGTCAAGATGAAGTACAAGAACCTGCTGACGGACGCACCGGGCGAGTCGGTGTTCAAGGCCGACGACAAGTTCGAAGTGGTGGTGCTCGAGCGCCGCGAATGCACCTACTCGTACTTCGCTGACCCGATGTACGTGTTCATGGACGCCGACTACAACCAGTACGAAGTCGAGCAGGACAGCATGGGTGACTCGCTGAACTACCTCGAGGACGGCATGAACGTTGAAGTCGTGTTCTACAACGACAAGGCCATCTCGGTCGAAATGCCGACCACGCTGGTCCGCGAGATCGTCTACACCGAGCCGGCCGTCAAGGGCGACACCTCGTCGGGCAAGGTGCTCAAGGGCGCCAAGATCAACACCGGCTTCGAACTGCAAGTGCCGCTGTTCTGCAACATCGGCGACAAGATCGAAATCGACACCCGCACCGGCGAATACCGCAGCCGCGCCAACTAAGGCGCTGGTCTGGCCCCGCTTCAACGCGGGGCGGGCAAACAAAAATGGCAGCCGAGGCTGCCATTTTTGTTTGCGCACTTCACGCCGTTCAGGCGATCAGCTCGTGTTCCTTCAGCGTGCGCAGCGCGGCGCGGTACTCACCTTCCTGCTGCAGCTTGTTCCAGTCGAGCGGCTTGCGGCGCGCGAACAGCTTGCGGATGCGGCGCTGCGAGGCCTTGCCGATCTCGACGTCGAGCTCGCTCAGCAACTGGTCGGCGCGGTCCGGGTGGTTGCAGATCAGCACCATGTCGCAGCCCGCGCCCAGCGCGGCGCGCGCGGCCTCGGTGACGGTGCCGGCGACGCTGGCGCCTTCCATGCTGAGGTCGT
Source organism: Cupriavidus sp. WGlv3 (assembly GCF_023952475.1). Taxonomy (GTDB): domain Bacteria; phylum Pseudomonadota; class Gammaproteobacteria; order Burkholderiales; family Burkholderiaceae; genus Cupriavidus; species Cupriavidus phytorum. Next base: position 91,614 of record NZ_JALHRX010000010.1, on the reverse strand, counting down.
CGCTGAAGATCACGCCCTCGAAGCCCAGCTGCGCGCGCAGCACGTCCTGCAGCCAGTAGCGCGAGAAGCCGGCCGGGCTGGGGTCGACCTTGGGGTAGATCACGTGCGCCGGCATCACCGATGACAGCGACAGGCCCAGCCATTCATACGGGCGCGCGTCCTGGCCCAGGATCTGGTCCAGCGTGCGTTCGTCGACCGGGATCGCCACGTGCGAATCCGCCTCGACGTAGCCGTGGCCGGGAAAATGCTTGCCGCAGTTGCTCATGCCCGCCAGCAGCAGGCCGTGGTTCAGGTGGCCGGCCAGCATCGACACCACGCGCGGGTCGGCGTGGAAGGCGCGGTCGCCGATCACGGCGCTGCGGCCGTAGTCGAGGTCCAGCACCGGGGTGAAGCTCAGGTCGATATCGCAGGCGCGCAGCTCGGCGGCCAGCACGTAGCCGCAGGCGACCGCGGCCTTGGTCGCGGCCAGCACATCGCGTTCCCATAGTTCGCCCAGGCGGTGCATCGCCGGCAGGTGGGTAAAGCCGTCGGTCTTGCAGCGCTGCACGCGGCCGCCTTCATGGTCGATGCAGATCAGCACGTCGTCGCGCACCGCGCGGATCGCGCGCGTCAGCGCCTGCAGTTGGGCGCGCGATTCGAAATTGCGCGCGAACAGGATCACGCCGCCGGTGAGCGGATGCGCGATGCGGCGCGCGTCTTCCGCGTCGACCTGCTTGCCGACGACATCGAGGACCACCGGGCCCGGCCGCTTGCCGGAATTCTTCTTGGACATGGAAGGGGTTGGGTTCACAAGGCTGTAGGTTGAGACGCCGCCGCGCCGCTGCGCTCGGCAATGGCGAAGGCGACTGCATAATCATGTTCGTCACTGACACTGACCCGCACGACCAGCCCGCGTTCCGCCAGCCACGCAGCCAGCTCGCCATGGCACACCGCGGTGGGCTCGCCGGAAGGCAGGTTCATCAGTTCCATCGCGCGCCACGTCATCGGCCAGCGCATGCCCAGGCCGATCGCCTTGGAGAACGCCTCCTTGGCCGCGAAGCGCGTCGCCAGGAATGCCAGGCCGCGCTTTTCCGAACGCGCCTTGCGGGCGTGGTACTTGGCCAGCTCGTCGGGGCCCAGCACCTTTTCGGCGAAACGGCCGTTGGTGCGCGTCATCACGCCCTGCACGCGCGCGATCTGGATGATGTCGGTGCCGATGCCGTAAATCACGCCGGGGTGCCCCCGGCCGGATATTGCGTGCCCAGGCGCGCGGCCACCATGATCGCCTTCATCTCGCGCACGGCGTTCTCCCAGCCCGCGAATACCGCGTGCGCGACGATGGCATGGCCGATGTTCAGCTCCTTGATGCCCGGCAGCGCCGCAATCGGCTGCACGTTGGTGTAGTGCAGCCCGTGTCCGGCATTGACCACCAAGCCATGCTTCTGGCCGGCATCGGCGCCGTCGGCGATGCGGCGGAACTCGGTCGCCTGTTCGTCAGGCGCATGCGCGTCGGCATAGCGGCCGGTATGCAGCTCGATCACCGGTGCACCGCAGGCCGCGGCCGCGGCGATCTGGTCCACGTCGGGATCGATGAACAGCGACACGCGGATGCCGGCACCGGCCAGCTGCGCGCACGCAGCCTTGACCTGCTCGAAGCGGCCGGCCACGTCCAGCCCGCCCTCGGTGGTCACCTCTTCGCGGCGCTCCGGCACCAGGCACACGTCCTGCGGGCGGATCTCGCAGGCGATGTCGAGCATCTCCTGCGTGATCGCGCACTCCAGGTTCATGCGCGTGGCCAGTTGCGGGCGCAGCGCGCGCACGTCGGCATCGCGGATATGGCGGCGGTCTTCGCGCAGGTGCAGCGTGATCAGGTCGGCGCCGGCCTGCTCCGCCAGCAGCGCGGCGCGAATGGGATCGGGGTACACCGTGCCGCGCGCGTTGCGCAGCGTGGCCACGTGGTCGATATTGACGCCAAGGTCGATGACGCCCGGATTTGCGTGGAAGATCATGCGAGCAGGTGCAGGAGTAAGTCGGAGGTTTTTGTCGGTCAGAGATACTGCAGGTCGATCAGTATCTGGCGCGTCTTCAGCGGCGCGCCTTGCAGATAATAATGCAGCAGGAACCGCATCAGCGCGCGGCTTTGCGCGGCGGTCTGGGCGCGGCTGTAGTCGTCCTGCGCCATGTCCAGCAGGGTCTGGCCCGAGACCACCGGCCACGTCGACGGATCGCTCGGCTGGGCGCGGCGCACGCCGCGCTCGGGCTGGTAGACATAGTCGAGGCCCGGCAGCACCCGCTCGCCGGTGCTCAGGCACTGATCGAACGCCCCCGCAAAACCGGTTTCCTGCAGCAGCACGCGCTCGAAGCTGCGCAGCACCAGGCCGGCAGGCTCGCCATGCGCCAGTCGCGTCAGCGTCGACAGGTAATGGCGGAACAGCACCGGATGCGCGTCCTCGCGCGGGCAGAAGCGCATCAGCAGTTCGTTCAGGTAGAACGCCGACAGCAGCGCGTCGCCGGCCAGCGGCGGCATGCCGCCGACCCACTCTGCCTTGGTCAGGGTCTTGACCTCGCCGCGGCCGCTCCATGACACCGAGACCGGATGGAAGTGCTGCAGCACCGCGCGCAGCGCCGAGTGCGGGCGCTTGGCGCCCTTGGCCACCATCGAGATGCGGCCGTAGTCGCGCGTGAACAGGTCCAGGATCAAGCTGGTCTCGCGGTACGGCCAGGCGTGCAGCACGAAGCCGGGCTGCTCGGCCACGCGCGATTCGGGCCGCGCCGGCACGATGCGCATGGCGCGATCCATCATCGCGCGCGCGGCGGCGTCGGCCATGCCGGGCAGCGCGCCGCTGTCGAGCAGTTCGGCGGCCTCGTCGACCACGGGGTCGGCGCGCCGGGCCTTGGGCGCGGGCGCGCGCGCGATGTCAGCGGTCTTGCTCACGGGGCGCTCGCTGGGGGCTCGCTGTCGGGTTGGGCGTCGGGATCGTTGCCAGGCTCACTCGTAGCCGTATGCGCGCAGGCCGGCTTCGTTGTCGGCCCAGCCGCTCTTCACCTTGATCCACATTTCCAGGTAGACCTTGCCGTCGAACAGCTTTTCCATGTCGAGGCGCGCCTCGGTCGAGATCTGCTTGAGCTTGCTGCCCTTGTTGCCGATGATCATGGCCTTGTGCGCATCGCGCTCGACCAGGATGGTGGCAAAAACCCGGCGCAGGCGGCCTTCGGTCTCGAACTTGTCGATGATTACGGTGCTGGTGTACGGCAGCTCGTCGCCGGTCCAGCGGAACACCTTCTCGCGGATGATTTCCGATGCCAGGAAGCGCTCGCTGCGATCGGTCATGGCGTCGGCGTCGTACATCGGCTCGCCTTCCGGCAGGTAAGGCCGGATGATCTCGAACAGCCGCGCGATATGGTCGCGGGTCTTGGCCGACATCGGCACCACTTCGCGGAACGGGAACAGCTGCCCCATCTTCTCCAGGAAGGGCATCATCACTTCCGAGCGGTTCTCGCCGATGCGGTCGAGCTTGTTGGTCACCAGCAGCACCGGCGTGTTCTTCGGCAGCAGCGACAGCACCTTCTCGTCGTCGGCGCCGTAGTAACCGGCCTCGACCACGAACAGCACCAGGTCCACCGACGACAGCGTGGACGTGACCGCCCGGTTCAGCGAACGGTTCAGCGCGCTGGCGTGGCGGGTCTGGAAGCCCGGCGTGTCGACGAACACGTACTGCGCGTCATCGGTGGTCTGGATGCCGACGATGCGATGCCGCGTGGTCTGCGCCTTGCGCGAGGTGATGCTGATCTTCTGGCCGACCAGCGCGTTCATCAGCGTGGACTTGCCCACGTTGGGGCGGCCGACGATGGCCACGGTGCCGCAGCGGAACGCCGCGGCCGGGGTATTCGCCGCGTCTTGCTGCGGATGGGTAGATTCGGTCATTCCTTCAACCTGAGAGACAGCTGCGGGTCCTGCGGCTGGGGTTGCTTGCGGGTCTTGCCGGTACGCTCGGCGCGGCTGCGCTTGAGCAGCTGCGGCACCAGCTTCTGGACTTCATCCAGCGCCAGCTTGGCGGCGGCCTGCTCGGCGGCGCGCCGCGACGCGCCGGTGCCGAACACCCGGACTTCCAGTTTAGGCACGGTGCACTCGACTTCAAACTGCTGGCTGTGCGCGGCACCGTGTGTGGCGATTACGTTATATTGCGGCAGGGCAATCTTGTGGCCCTGCAAATATTCCTGCAGCAGGGTCTTGGCGTCCTTGCCCAGCGTGCGCGGGTCCACCTGCTCCAGGATCGGGATATAGAGCTTGCGGATCAGCGCCCGCGCGGCATCGAAGCCGGCGTCGAGGAATACCGCGCCGACGATGGCTTCGAGCGCATCGGCCAGGATCGAGGGGCGGCGAAAACCGCCGCTCTTCAGCTCGCCCTCGCCCAGACGCAGGGTATCGGACAACTGCAGCATCTGGGCGATCTCGTACAGCGCCTGCTGCTTGACCAGGTTGGCCCGCACCCGCGACAGGTCGCCCTCGTCGAGCTTGCCGAACATGCCATAGAGCATGTCGGCCACGGCGCAGTTGAGCACCGAGTCGCCGAGGAACTCCAGGCGTTCATTGTGCTGGGCGCTGTGGCTGCGGTGCGTCAGCGCCTGTTGCAGCAATTCGGGCTTGCTGAATCGGTAGCCGAGTCGTTGCTGCAAGGCGTCGAGGTTCATATCAATGCTGCGTTCCTGAATAGGTAATCAACAGGCTCAGGGGTCCGTAGACAGGCACCTCGGTGCGGTACGAGAAATCGACCGACTGGATGGTGCCGTTATCGTCTTCCCGGATCAGCAGGTCTTCGCCCTTGACCGCGGTAATGCGGTCGATGGCGGCCTGCTTCTCGAAGAATTCGACCACTTCACGTTTATTGGCGGCGCGCTGCTTGGCATAGCCGGCGGCGCGCTTGACCGAAAAATATTCCACCAGGCTCGGGATCGCGCGCAGCGCCGGCAAGGCCACGCCGACCACGAACACCACGATCACCAGCAGCGTCCACACGGAAAACCCGCCGGCGCCAACCCGGCGCCGTGCCGGACGGTTCCCTGCCCCCACCTTCCCAAATCGACCCATCGCGCCTGCCCTCTTTTTGTTGAGTGTTCTTGCGCCGCGGAGATACTTATTTAAACGATCCCACGCGTCCGAAATTGCCCAGGTTCATCCAGATCACGAACGCCTTGCCGACAATGTTTTGGTCCGGCACGAAGCCCCAGTAACGGGAGTCGAGGCTGTTGTCGCGGTTGTCGCCCATGACGAAATAGTGACCTGCAGGTACCTTGCAAGTCACACCCTGTTGATTGTAGGTGCAGTTGTCGCGGTATGGAAAATCCGGATCCGCGCCGGCGATAAAGGCGGGCCGATCAGCGTCGTTCAGGATGCCATGATCGACGCCGCCCGGGAGCTTTTCGCGGAAATGCCGCGAATAGGCCAGGCGCTCCTCGTCGAGGAAGTCGGGCAACGTGGTGTACTCGGCCGGCTTGCCGTTGATGGTCAGCCGCTTGTTGGCGTACTGCACCACATCGCCGGGCACGCCGATCACGCGCTTGATGTAGTCGAGCGACGGGTCCTTCGGGTAGCGGAACACCATCACGTCGCCGCGCTGGGGCTCGCCCATGTCCATGACCTTCTTGTTCACCACCGGCAGGCGGATGCCGTACTCGTACTTGTTGACGAGGATGAAGTCGCCGATCAGCAGCGTCGGGATCATCGAGCCGGACGGGATCTTGAACGGCTCGACGACGAAGGAGCGCAGCACGAACACCGCCAGAATCACCGGGAAGAAACTGGCCGAATACTCCAGCCACCACGGCTGGCGCAGTTTTTCTTCGGCCAGGCGCTTGCGCGTGGCATCGGCATCTGCGGCGCCGAAGCTGCCTTGCAGACGGCCCTGCTGCGTATCAAACTCGGCCAGCGCGAGCCGCGCCGAAGAGCGGCGCTGCCGCTCGAACACGAGCTTGTCGGCCACCCACGCCACGCCCGTAATCACCACCAGCACAAAAAGGATCAGTGCAAAATTCATGACGGCTTCTGGTTCTTGGAAATCCTGGTACAGCCTGTTCTGTCACCACGCCAGCAAGGGTGCCGGACGTCGTCCTGCCACTGCCCTGGCCGCGGCAATTTACTTGTCGTCGACTTGCAGGATGGCCAGGAAGGCCTCTTGCGGAATCTCGACGGTACCGACCTGCTTCATCCGCTTCTTGCCTGCCTTCTGCTTTTCCAGCAGCTTCTTCTTGCGCGAGATATCGCCGCCGTAGCACTTGGCCAGCACGTTCTTGCGCAGCGCCTTGACGTTTTCGCGCGCGATGATGTTGGAGCCGATGGCGGCCTGGATCGCCACGTCATACATCTGGCGCGGAATGATCTCACGCATCTTCGCCGCGACTTCGCGCCCGCGGTATTGCGAATTGGAGCGGTGCACGATCACCGACAGCGCGTCGACCTTGTCGCTGTTGATCAGGATATCGACCTTGACCACGTCGGACGGCCGATATTCCTTGAACTCGTAGTCCATCGACGCATAGCCGCGCGACACCGACTTAAGGCGATCGAAGAAATCCATCACGATCTCCGCCATCGGGATCTCGTAGGTCAGCTGCACCTGCTTGCCGTGGTAGCTCATATTGATTTGCGAGCCGCGCTTTTGCGTGCAAAGCGTGATCACCGAGCCGACATATTCCTGCGGCATATACAGGTTAACGGTGACAATCGGCTCCAGGATCGCCTCGATCTTGCTCGGGTCGGGCATCTTCGCCGGATTTTCGACGGTCATCATGGTGCCGTCGCGCATCTCGACCTGGTACACCACCGTCGGCGCGGTCGTGATCAGGTCCATGTCGAACTCGCGCTCCAGGCGCTCCTGCACGATTTCCATGTGCAGCAGGCCAAGGAAGCCGCAGCGGAAGCCAAAGCCGAGCGCCTGCGACACCTCCGGCTCGAACATCAGCGAAGCGTCGTTCAGGCGCAGCTTTTCCAGCGATTCACGCAGCGCCTCGTATTGGTTGGCTTCCACCGGATACAGGCCGGCAAACACCTGCGGCTTGACTTCCTTGAAGCCCGGCAGCGGCGCTTCGGCCTTGCGCTGCACGGTGGTGATGGTGTCGCCGACCTTGGCCGCCTTCAGTTCCTTGATGCCGGCAATGACAAAGCCCACCTGCCCGGCGGTCAGCGCGTCGCGCTGGATCGACTTGGGCGTGAACACGCCCACCTGCTCGACCAGGTGCTGCGCGCCGGTAGCCATCAGCAGCACTTTGTCCTTGGTGCGCAGCGTGCCGTTGACCACGCGCACCAGCATTACCACGCCGACGTAGTTGTCGAACCACGAGTCGATGATCAGCGCCTGCAGCGGCGCGTCGGCATCGCCCTTGGGCGGCGGCACCTTGGCGATCAGCGCCTCGATCACGTCCTGCACGCCCTGCCCGGTCTTGGCCGAGCACGGCGTGGCATCCTGCGCGTCGATGCCGATGACGTCCTCGATCTCCTGGATCGCGTTGTCCGGGTCGGCCTGCGGCAGGTCGATCTTGTTCAGCACCGGCACCACTTCCACGCCCAGTTCGATCGCGGTGTAGCAGTTGGCGACGGTCTGCGCCTCAACCCCCTGCGAGGCGTCGACCACCAGCAGCGCGCCTTCGCAGGCGGACAGCGAGCGGCTGACTTCATAGCTGAAGTCGACGTGTCCCGGGGTGTCGATCAGGTTCAGGTTATAAATCTTGCCGTCGCGCGCCTTGTAGCTCAGCGCGGCGGTCTGCGCCTTGATGGTGATGCCGCGCTCTTTCTCGATATCCATCGAGTCGAGAACCTGCGCTTCCATCTCCCGATCCGACAGCCCTCCACAAAGCTGAATGATCCGGTCGGCCAGGGTGGACTTCCCATGGTCGATGTGGGCAATGATCGAGAAATTACGGATATGGTCCATCTAGTGTTCAGGAAGCGCCGGCTGAAAGCCCGGGCGGCAACAAGCGTGAGCGGCCGGGCGCCGCGCGCCGCAAGGCGTGCGCGGGCATACCGCGGGTTCGGGGGTGCAATTTTTGCGCCAATCCGCAATTTTACCGGATTTTCAATGACTTCCGGGTCGTCAAATGGTGACGTGGCACGGATGCCGGCGGCGCTCAGCGGTCGGTGCGCGCGGCGCCATGTGCGGCAAGCCATACCCTCGTCGCCGCCTCGTCCAGGAAATAGTGACAAAGCGGCTCGGCATTTGCCGACGAGTCTGCCGACAAGTCCGCCGGCGTGCCGGGCATCAGCACCGGTACCAGCTCGCCAAAGCGCGCCTCCAGCGCGACATCGGCGTCGACATCGACTTCATGAAGGATGAAAGAAAAATCGCGCCGGAGCGGCTCCAGCGCGACTTTCATGTCTTCGCAAAGGTGGCAGTACGCCCGGCCGTACAGCGTCAGCGCGGGCGTAGCGGCCATGGCGAGGCGAGATCAGCGCGCCGAGGCGGCGCCGGGGCGCAGCGTCAGCACCTGGGTGGCGTCGCCGCGCCGCACGAACACTGCGGCGATCCGACTCTTGTCCAGGCCGCGCACCAGCTCGTTGAACTGGCGCGCGTTGGCCACGTCGGTGTCGCCCAGGCGCAGGATGATGTCGCCCGGACGGATGCCGGCACGCAACGCCGGGCCGTCGGCCACTTCGACCTCGACGCCGGACTTGAGCTTGAGCTCTTTCAGGCGCGCCTCGGGCAGGTCGCTGACCACCAGGCCCAGCGCGTTGGGCTTGCCGGCCTGCGGCGCGCTGTCGTCCTTGGGCGCCGCCCCGCTGCGGGCGCGGGCCTTGCCGTCCGGCTCCAGCTCGGTGACGGTGATGCTGACCTCCCGGGTCGCGCCCTTGCGCCACAGCTGCAGCGGCACGCGCGTGCCGGGCTTGGTCTCGCCAACCATGCGCGGCAGGTCCGAGGCCCGCTCGATATCGCGGCCATTGAACTTCAGGATGATGTCGCCCGCCTCGATGCCCGCTTTCTCGGCGGGACCGCCCGGCTCGACGCTGCCGACCAGCGCACCGCGCGCGCGGCCCAGGCCCAGCGAATCGGCAACTTCCTTGGTGACGTCGCCGATTGCCACGGCAATGCGGCCGCGCGTCACGCGCCCGGAAGACTTGAGCTGCTCCGACACGCGCATGGCCTCGTCGATCGGGATCGCGAACGAAATCCCCATGTAGCCGCCGCTGCGGCTGTAGATCTGCGAGTTGATGCCGATCACTTCGCCGCGCAGGTTGATCAGCGGCCCGCCGGAATTGCCGGGATTGACCGCGACGTCGGTCTGGATGAACGGCAGGTAGTCGCCGGTGTCGCGGCCCTTGGCCGAGACGATGCCGGCGGTCACGCTGTTGTCCAGACCGAACGGCGAGCCGATCGCCAGCACCCACTCGCCGGCGCGGACCTTGTTGGAATCGCCCAGCGGCAGGCGCGGCAGCCCGCTGGCCTCGACCTTGAGCAGCGCCACGTCGGTGCGCTTGTCGGAACCGATGAGCTTGGCCTTGAACTCGCGCTTGTCCGGCAGCGTCACGTAGATGGTCTCGGCGTCGGCGACCACGTGCGCGTTGGTCATCACATAGCCATCCTGGCTGATGATGAAGCCCGAGCCCACGCCGCGGCTCTGCTCTTCCTGCTGCGGCGGCTGACCGCGGCGCGGCGGGGTGCCGGGCGCCGGGGCGCCGGGCATCGGCACGCCGAAGAAGCGGCGGAAGAATTCGGCCATCTCGTCGTCGCCGCCCGGCACGCCGCGCTGGCGCACCAGTTCGGTGGTGCGGATATTGACCACGGCCGGGCTGGCCTTCTCCACCAGGTCAGTGAAGTCGGGCAGGTTGTAATTGGAGGCAGCGGCCTGGGCGTGGCTGACTTCGGCAACGGTCGGGCCGAGCAGCACCATGGCAGCCATGACCACGGCCCGCGCCAGGGCTGGAGATCTGAACATCATCGACAACTCCCGGGATTCAGCGAAAAGAAGAAAAACCGACTGGATGTGATCCCGTGACGGGGGACCCCTGGGCAGGTTTCATGGGGCCGGCCCCGGACGAAATCCGGACGCCGGCTGCACCTGCTCACGCTCAGTGTACCGTCTTGGGCGGACGGTACTCTACGGCCGTCGCAAACTGGCGCACGGTGCTCGCCGGCACCTCGCCCACCACGGTGATCCAGAAATCGGCAACCCGGCGCACCACGACTTGGGTCGCGCCGAGCGCGGCCACGCCTTCGCGGCGCACGCGTTGCTCGGAAACCGGCTCAATAAAGACCGACAGGCCGGTCAGCCCGTCGCTGTAGACGACCTGCAGCACTTCGAACACCTGCCCGCGGGCATTGCCCGGGTTCGGCGCGCGCAACTCGCCGAGCGGGCGGCGAACCTCGCGGATCTTCTGGAACCCCTTGAGCGGCACCGCGATCGACCAACCCTCGTCGGCGATGTTGGTCGGCTGGTAGGTCACCTCATATTGATTCCAGCTGCTGGAATTCTTGATCGCGCCAAGGATGCGCTGTTTCTCGGACGGGACGCCGATCTGCACCTGCGAGAACGCCACCTGCTCCAGCACCTTGCCGCCGTCGCCGATGGTCTGCGCGCGCATCAGCAGGCCGGAGTTTTTCTCTGCCCACAGCCGCACCGCGTAGCGCGCGGCATCGTGCGGCTCCAGCGCGAAGACCTCGCACTCCATGCCGGCCACGCGCTCGGCGGGCATCTTGCGCATGTCGTACAGATCCAGCACATCGTTCTTGTTGGTGGCGAGCAGCGCCGGGAAGCGGTCCTTGGCTTCCTGCTTTTCCACCACCACCAGCTTGGCTTCAGGGATCAGGCTGTGGACCACGTCGTTTTGGCGCAGCACTTCGCGCGGCTTGCCGTCGAGGGTTTCCAGCCGCTCGTATTCGTTGTGAACGAGGTCGCTGTAATGCTGGATACGCGAGGCGTGCATGACGCTGCCGCGCTGATAGATCAGCGTGCCGACATAGTTCTCGCGCTGTGCGGCTTTATGGATCTTGTTGAGCCAGGCAGTGGCGTCGCGTCGGTTCAGCGTACTGTCCGAAGGCTGCGCGGTGGCCGCGGCAGCGCTCAGACACAAGGCCAGAAAAAAGGACCTACGCAGGGCCCTAATTCTCTGCGCGCCCGCTACGTAGGCGGACGAACCTCCTTTATGCATGTCCGGCATTATTCCTGCGTATTTTCCTGAGTGAAGTTTGCACCGTTGGCAACCGTGCGCATGGTCGGCACGAAAGCATCCGTTGCCACTGAAGTGCGATGCGCACGCAGGTATTCGTCCAGGCGCGGGTCGCGGATCATCTGCGGCGCGTCCGCGGCGACCGTGACGATGCCGGCGGCCTGGCCGGCGGCCGGCTGCTCGGCACGGGCCACCACGGCGTCAGGCGTTCCGAGCGTGGCCGGGCCGCGCATCTGCGGCACCACCACCCAGCTGACCGCGGCCACGGCGGCGGCGATGGCGGTGCCCGGCATCACGCGGCGCACCCACGACGGCCTGACCAGCAGGCGATGGCGGGCGCGGGCCTGCGCCACCGCCGGCACCAGCACGTGCGGCTCGGCTTCCAGGCGCGCGGAGAAACGCGAGAGGAAATCGGCGGTGGAGCCCGCCTGCGTCAGGTCTTCTGACCGCAGTGCGTCGCCGATCAACTGGTATGCGGTCCAGTCGGAAATGCCGGCCTCGCTCTTCGCGAGATCCAGCACGGCATCGACTTCGTGCGGCGCCAGTTCGCCATCCATAAATACGGAGATCTGCTCCGCTGCTTCCACTACATGAACCGACTGCTTATGAGCCTGACCCATTTCCCACCCCAAGACATTCCATTGAACACCGATAATCCCGTTACTGCTGTCGCTTATCGATGCAGGAATAGGCTGCAACGCTGGCCGCACGACATTCTTCTCTACCACCTGGACCGCCACTTACCACCGCTTGCCCTCTGCCGTTCCCAGCAGCGGGCGCAATCGTTCGGCAATCGCCTCGCGCGCACGGAAGATCCGCGAGCGCACCGTGCCGATCGGGCATCCCATCGCTTCCGCGATTTCCTCGTAGCTGAGGCCCTCGATCTCGCGCAGCGTGATGGCAGTCCGCAATTCTTCCGGAAGTGCTTCCATCGCGCGGTTCACCGTCTCGGCGACTTGCCGCGTGTGGAGCATCGACTCCGGCGTATTGATATCCCTTAGTTGTTCACCGTCCGCAAAAGTTTCAGCCTCTTCCGCATCGATATCGCTGGACGCTTCCGGGCGGCGGCCCTGGGTGGCCAGGTAGTTCTTGGCGGTGTTCACGGCGATCCGGTACAGCCACGTGTAGAAGGCCGACTCCCCGCGGAACTGAGGCAAGGCGCGGTATGCCTTGATGAAGGCATCCTGCGCCACATCCTCGACTTCAGCGGGATCCCTGACCAGGCGCGAAATCAGGCGAATGATCTTCCGATGGTATTTGGTCACCAGAAGTTCAAAGGCCCGCTTGTCGCCCTGCTGGACGCGTTCAACTAGGAGCTGATCGGCTTCGCGTTCGCTCACGTATGGCTCACCTGCAGTGTATCTCTTGGTTTGGTCGTCACGACAAACGTTGTATTTTACCTACGATTCTCAGCCCGCCCGGTGAAGCAACGCGCATCCTGTGACCGCAAGCTAACAAAATCGTTCCCTGTCCGGCCATCAGGTTGCACCCGCAGTGCAACTCGCGCGGACCGTCGCAGCCATCGCGCCAGTTCGGGGCCGGCGGCCTGCCAGGGGAGCAGAATGACAACGGGCATCGCAGGGCCGCCGGATGCAAGACACACCACCGTTGCGCCTCCGATCTGCCAGCACTGCCGCACGACGGCCTCGCGCCGCGCACCGCCTGGCGCTTCCAGCCAGACACGCAGGGGTCCTTCGGCGTCGGCGTCCTGCACGGCCGCACAGGTCCAGCGCAGGCCGCGCCACCATGCCGGCCACGCGCGCAGTGTCGCCGCGGCGGCCAGTGCGAGGCCCATGCCCGCGGCGAGGTGCCACCACAGGAATCCGGCCTGGTTGCCGGCGATGGCGTCGGCCAACGTCCGCGCCAGCAGCGCCAGCGCCAGCAATTCGCCGGCACAAAACACGAACAGGGTCCACCCCAGCGGGTGGACCCTGCCATGGCGCAGCCCCTTATGGAATCCCTTAAGAGACCCCTTAAGGGCCCGCCTCAACCACGGATCAGGCGCGGCGGAAAACAAGCGTGCCGTTGGTGCCGCCGAAACCGAAGTTGTTCTTCACCGCCACGTCGATCTTCATCTCGCGCGCCGTGTTGGCCACGTAGTCCAGGTCGCACTCGGGATCCTGGTTGTCGATGTTGATCGTCGGCGGCGAGACCTGATTGTGCAGCGCCAGCACGGTGAAGACCGATTCCAGACCACCGGCGCCGCCCAGCAGGTGGCCGGTCATCGACTTGGTTGAGTTCACCACCATCTTGTAGGCCTGGTCGCCGAACGCCGCCTTGATCGCATCGGACTCATTCTTGTCGCCCAGCGGCGTGGAAGTGCCGTGCGCGTTCAGGTAGTGCACCTGGTCGGTGTTGATGCCGGCATCCTTGAGCGCATTGACCATGCAGCGGCGCGGGCCGTCCATGTTCGGTGCGGTCATGTGGTAGGCGTCGCCGCTCATGCCGAAGCCGATCAGCTCGGCATAGATGCGGGCGCCGCGCGCCTTGGCCGACTCGTACTCTTCCAGCATCATCACGCCGGCGCCCTCGCCCAGCACGAAGCCGTCGCGGTCCTTGTCCCACGGACGCGAGGCCGCTGCCGGATCGTCGTTGCGGGTCGACAGCGCGCGCGCGGCGGCGAAGCCACCGATGCCCAGCGGCGACACGGTCGATTCGGCGCCGCCCGCCAGCATGGCGTCGGCATCGCCGGCCTGGATCAGGCGGGCGGCCAGGCCGATGCTGTGCAGGCCGGTCGTGCACGCCGTCACGGCGGCCAGGTTCGGGCCCTTGATGCCGTGGATGATCGACAGGTGGCCGGCGATCATGTTGATGATCGAGCCGGGCACGAAGAACGGCGAAATCCGACGCGGACCCCGCTCGCTCAGCACGGCGTGGGTATCCTCGATCATCGGCAGGCCACCGATGCCCGAGCCGACCAGCACGCCGATGCGCTCGGCATTGGCTTCGGTCACTTCCAGGCCGCTGTCCTTCAGCGCCTGGGTCCCGGCCGCGATGCCGTAATGGATAAACGTATCCATGTTGCGGGCTTCCTTGGCCGGGATGTAGTCCTCGGCATTGAAACCCTTCACCTCGCCGGCAAAGTGCACGGACAGCGCGGAGTGATCGAATTTGGTGATGGTGGCGATGCCGGACTTGCCGGCTACCAGGTTGGCCCAGCCTTCGGCAACCGTGTTTCCGACCGGAGACACAAGGCCAAGCCCAGTGACGACGACGCGACGACGGCTCACTATGTTTTCCTACGGGTGCGTGAAACGGGAACGGAACGCGGAGTTGTCCGCCGCCGGCCCTGTTGGCCGTGCGGCGAAGCTCATTCCATTCTGCTTCTTCGAACAGACGAAAGCCACAGAAAACAGCAAGGCGCGGCCGCAACGGCCCGCCCACCTGCCTTCTGTGGCTCGGAATGCAGAGACGACGGGCTTAGGCCTTGACGTGCGCGGTGGCGTAGTCGATAGCCTGTTGCACGGTCGTGATCTTTTCGGCTTCCTCATCAGGAATTTCCATGCCGAATTCATCTTCCAACGCCATCACGAGTTCAACCGTGTCCAGCGAGTCCGCACCGAGGTCGTTCACGAACGAGGATTCGTTCTTGATGTCTGCCTCGGCCACGCCAAGCTGTTCTGCCACGATTTTCTTGACGCGTTGTTCGATATTGTCCATGTAACCCTCCAGGGAAGTTCGACAAAAAGTGGGCGCATTTTAGCAGGTTTGGGACAACAGAAATGCTGCCTGCCAAGCTTTGCAAGAATCGCGCCCGATTGGTTCGGAAAACTACGACTTCCGGCAGCTTCTTCCGGCTTCCTGGCCGAAAAACCGCGCCGGAAAACCATTAATTCATGTACATGCCGCCGTTCACATGCAGCGTGGTGCCGGTGATGTAGGCGGCTTGCGGACCGGCCAGGAAAGCGACCGCGTTGGCGATATCCTCGGGCTGCCCCAGGCGGCCCAGCGGGATCTGCGTCTTGAGGGAAGCATGCTGCTCTTCCGACAGCGCCTTGGTCATGTCGGTATCGATAAAGCCCGGCGCGACGCAGTTGACGGTCACGTTGCGGCTGCCGATTTCGGCGGCCAGCGAGCGGGTCATGCCGGCCACGCCGGCCTTGGCCGCGGAGTAGTTCATCTGGCCGGGATTGCCGACCGAGCCCACCACCGACGTGATGTTGATGATGCGGCCCTGGCGCGCCTTCATCATCGGGCGCAGCACCGCGCGCGACAGGCGGAACACCGAAGTCAGGTTGGTCTGGATCACGGCCAGCCAGTCCTCGTCCTTCATGCGCATCGCCAGCTGGTCCTGGGTAATGCCGGCATTGTTGACCAGCACGCCGATGCCGCCGTGACTCTTGACGATCTCGTCGATGAGCGCGTCGCAGGCAGCGGCGTCGTTGACGTTGAGCACGGCGCCCTTGCCCTTCAGGCCTTCGGCGCCGAGGTAGTCGGTGATGCCGGCCGCGCCGGCTTCGCTGGTGGCGGTGCCGATCACGGTGGCGCCCTGCCGGGCCAGTTCCAGCGCGATGGCTCGGCCGATGCCGCGCGAGGCGCCGGTAACCAGCGCAACCTGGTTGTCGAGTAGTTTGGTCATGCGGATGTCCTGTTGCTTATTTCAGCAGTGCCAGCGTGTCCTGCAGCGAGGCCGGATCGAAGACCGCGCCACCGCTCAGGTTGCCGTCGATGCGCTTGGTCATGCCGGCCAGCACCTTGCCCGGACCGCATTCGATCACGTGGGTGATGCCTTCGGCGGCCATCTTCTGCACGCACTCGACCCAGCGCACCGGCGCGGCGGCCTGGCGCACCAGCGCATCCTTGATCGCCTCCGGATCGCTGACGATGGCGACGTCGACGTTGTTCACCAGCGGAATCGACGGAGTCGAAAAAGCCAGGCCGGCCATGCGCTCGCGCAGCCGGTCGGAAGCCGGCTTGAGCAGCGACGAGTGGAATGGCGCCGACACCGGCAGCGGCAGCGCGCGCTTGGCGCCCTTGGCCTTGGCGATTTCGCAGGCCTTCTCGACCGCGCCCTTGTGTCCGGCGATCACTACCTGCGACGGCGCGTTGAAGTTGACGGCCTCGACCACGCCCGCGGCCGACGCTTCGGCGCACGCGGCGCGCACGTCGTCATCCGACAGGCCAAGGATCGCGGCCATGCCGCCCTCGCCCACCGGCACGGCTTCCTGCATGGCCTGCGCGCGGAAACGCACCAGCGGTACGGCGTCGGCGAACGGAATCACTCCCGCGGCCACCAGCGCGGAGTACTCGCCCAGGCTGTGGCCGGCCACCAGCGCCGGCGCCGGGCCACCGGCATCGAGCCAGGCACGGTAGATCGCCACTGCGGCGGTCAGCATCACCGGCTGCGTATTGGTGGTCAGGTTCAGTTCTTCGGCAGGGCCTTCGGCAATCAGGCGGCCGAGATCCTGGCCGAGCGCGGCCGAGGCTTCTGCCACGGTGGCGCGCACCACGGCGTTGTCGGCGAAGGCATTGAGCATGCCGACCGACTGCGAACCCTGGCCGGGAAATACGAAAGCGAATTTCATCGGATGGAAACCCTAACAAGAAATCGGGGGCCGGCGCCGCGGCAGGTCGCGCCTGCGCGGCACGCCCGGGCGCCGGCCGCGTATCACATGCGCAGCAGCACCGCGCCCCAGGTGAAGCCGCCGCCCACGCCTTCCATCAGCACCGTGTGGCCCGGCCGGATGCGGCCGTCGCGCACGGCGACGTCGAGCGCCAGCGGGATCGAGGCGGCCGAGGTGTTGCCGTGCTCGTGCACGGTGGCGACCATGCGCTCGGCCGGCAGTCCCAGCTTCTTCGCCGTGCCCTGCATGATGCGGATATTGGCCTGGTGCGGAATCAGCCAGTCGACCTGGTCGGGCGACACGCTGGCGGCTTCCATGGCTTCGCGCGCCACCTTGTCGAGCACGTTGACGGCGAGCTTGAACACTGCCTGGCCATCCATGTGCAGGAACGGGTTGCCGGTGATATTGCCGCCGGCTACGTTGCCCGGCACGCACAGGATGTCGACCTGGCTGCCGTCCGAGTGCATGGCGCTGGACAGGATGCCCGGCTCGTCGGACGCCGACAGCACCACCGCACCGGCACCGTCGCCGAACAGCACGCAGGTGGTGCGGTCGTTGAAGTCGAGGATGCGCGAGAACACTTCGGTGCCGATCACCAGCACATTGCGGTGCGAGCCGCTGCGGATGAACTTGTCGGCGGTGGCCAGTGCGTACACAAAGCCGGAGCACACCGCCTGCAGGTCGAAGGCCGGGCAATGATTGGTGATGCCCAGCTTTTCCTGCACGATGCAGGCGGTGCTGGGGAACACGAAGTCCGGCGTCGAGGTAGCGACGATGATCAGGTCGATGTCCTGGCGGTCGATGCCGGCGGCCTCGATAGCCTGCTCGGCGGCCTTGACCGCCAGCGCGCTGCTGGTCACATCGGGCTCGGCCCAGTGGCGCGCCGAGATGCCGCTGCGGGAGACGATCCACTCGTCGCTGGTCTCGATGCCTTTCTCGGCAAGCTGCGCGGCCAGCTCATGGTTGGTCACGCGCCGCGGAGGCAGGTAGCTCCCGGTACCGATGATTTTTGCGTACTTGGTCATGTATTGTCGGATCGTATGGCCCGCCGGCACGCTCGACCGGCGCGCGTGGCGTTCAGGCGACGTGGGTGCTGGGATGCGCGCCAGGCGCCTCTGTCTCCGGGGCGGCCTGGGCACCGCCTGCGGCGATGGATTTATCGGCAAAGGCCCGGGTGATGCGGGCGATCACGCCATTCTTGGCGGCATCATACCCGCGTTTGATGGCCCACTCAAAAGAATGGGCATCGGCCGAGCCGTGGCTCTTGATCACCAGCCCGCGCAGGCCCAGCAGCGACGCGCCGTTGTAGCGCGCCGGGTCGAGCCGCTTGGCCAGGCGCGACAGCACCGGCATGGCGACCGCGGCCAGCAGCTTGGTAAACCACGAGCGGGTGAATTCTTCCTTGATCATGCTGCCGATCATCTTGGCCAGGCCCTCGGTGCTCTTGAGCGCCACATTGCCGACGAAGCCGTCGCAGACCACGATGTCGGTGGTGCCCTTGAAGATGTCGTTGCCTTCCACGTTGCCGTAGAAGTTCAGCTCCGAGGCGCGCAGCAGTTCGCCGGCGCGCTTGACCACCTCGTTGCCCTTGATGACTTCCTCGCCGATGTTCAGCAGGCCCACCGTAGGGTGTTCCTTGTGGTCGACGACGGCCACCATGGCCTCGGCCATGCGCGCGAACTGCAGCAGGTGCTCGGGCTCGCAGTCGGCGTTGGCGCCCAGGTCGAGCACCGTGGTGCCCCAGCCCTGTTGGTTGGGGATGGTGGTGGCGATGGCCGGCCGCTCGATGCCTTCGAGCGTCTTCAGCACGTAGCGCGATACCGCCATCAGCGCGCCGGTGTTGCCGGCCGAGATGCAGGCGCCGGCGAGGCCTTCCTTGACCTGGGCGACGGCAACGCGCATCGAGGAGTCGCGCTTCTTGCGCAGTGCCACTTCGACCGGGTCATCCATGGTGATGACTTCGGTGGCCTCGACGATGCTGACGCGCGGATGGTCCAGCGCGTGCAGCTTTTTCAGCTGCGCCCGGATGGCGTCGGGCAAGCCGACCAGCACCATCTCGGCATCGTCGTGGCGGGAAAGAAAACTGATCGCCGCGGGCACCGTCACGGACACTCCGTGATCGCCGCCCATGCAGTCGATAGCGATTTTGATCGTCATTGTTCCTGGTACGGATAGCGCGGCGGCGCACGCCACGCCCGGCGGGAATCCCGAGCGCCCAACAAAAAAGCGGCAACGATCTTGCCGCTTTTTTGTGTCTGACCGATTATTGTCCGACCCACAGGCATGCGCGAGCGAGACGCAACGTCACGCCTAGCGAAGCTATCAGTCGTTCTTGGTCTTGATGACCTTGCGGCCACGGTAGTAGCCGTTCGGGCTCACGTGGTGGCGCAGGTGGGTTTCGCCGGTGGTCGGCTCGACGGCCAGCGGCGCGGCCGACAGGTGGTCGTGCGAACGGTGCATGCCGCGCTTGGACGGCGACTTCTTGTTCTGTTGAACAGCCATGATGACTCCTTCGAGAATTTTGCAATATTAACACACGCATCCCGCCCAAGGCGTAGCCGGGGCCCGGCCGGATGCTTCAGATTCACCTGCAAGACCCTGCAGGCCGCGCGCTGGCGGCTTCAGTGCCGGGTCTTCAGGCCGGCCAGCGCCGCGAAGGGCGAAGGCCGCTTTTCTTCCTCAGGCTCAGCTTCAGGCTGGGCCTCGCCGTCCGATCCGGTCACGAGGCTTTCGTGCACGGCCGGGCAGACGTCATGCTTGGGTGCCACGGGCAACGCCAGCAGCACTTCATCTTCTATCAGTTCCAGCAGCGAAAACCGCTTCGAGCCGGCGATCACGTCGACTTCGTCGTCGTCCATCGGCGCGGCGTCGGCCGCTTCTTCGCTTTCCACCACCTCGAAACGCGTCGCCGTGTCGATCGGCTGGGCATAGGGCGTCAGGCAGCGCTGGCAATCCAGCCACATCCGGCCCTGCACCGTCACGTCGAGGAACAGCCGCTGCGCCACTGGGGCGCCGGGCTCGGCCGCCTCCTCGCGCATGAAGCCGGTGGCCGTATAGGCGAAGCTCTCATCGGGTGCCGAGGCTGGCGCTTGCGCGGCGGTCTCGGCTAAGATGCGCGGCAAATCCCGCACCGCCACGTCGCCGGCCAGGCTTTCACCCTTTCGGCACAAGGCGAAGAGGTCAAGCGCGCGCAGGTCGATCGGCTGGGTCATGTGCGTGGCTCCTGTCGCAAATCAATGACGGGTTCGCCACATGCCTCACCTGACGGATTGCGGGCCGCGCACATTGGCGGCACTGCGCCCGGGTGCGGATGCGGCTAAACGCGCGATTATACGGTGTAAACCTTCCCGAGGTCAAAGGCCTTGCTTCGGAAGCCACACGGCTTCGTGCCCTGATTCTATTACTTATGTCCCCAGACCCACGCCCCCGGCTGATCCTTGGCTCCGGCTCGCCCTACCGCCGCGAACTGCTGGAGCGGCTGCGCATTCCTTTCGAAGTCGCGGTGCCGGACATCGACGAAACCCCGCTGGCCGGTGAAGCGCCCGAGGCCACGGCGCTGCGGCTGTCGCAGCGCAAGGCCGAGGCCATCGCGGCGCGCCACCCCGGCGCCCTGGTGATCGGCTCCGACCAGGTGCTGACGCTGGACGGCGCCCAGATGGGCAAGCCTGGCACGCACGACAACGCGGTGGCGCAGCTACACCGCATGCGCGGGCGCACCGCCACCTTTCACTCGGCACTGTGCCTGCTGGATTCCCGCACAGGGACCGCGCAACTGGCCGACGTGCAAACCCGCGTGACGATGCGCGACCTCAGCGACGCCGAGATCGAGACCTACCTGCAGCTGGAGCGCCCCTACGACGTGGCCGGCAGCGCCAAGTCCGAGGGACTCGGCATCACGCTGCTGGCGCGGGTCGAGTCCGATGATCCCACCGCGCTGGTCGGCCTGCCGCTGATCGCGCTGACCGGCATGCTGCGCCAGGCCGGCTACCCTCTCCTTTCCGCATGAACCGCACCTACCGCACCCACCCACGATGAGCGGCACCCTCTACCTGATCCCCAATACCCTTGGCAAGCGCGACGAAGCCGATCCTCTGGCCGACGTGATCCCGGCCGGCGTGCAGCAGATCGCGGCCGGGCTGGACTACCTCGTCGCTGAGAACGCCAAGACCGCGCGCGCCTTCCTGAGGAAACTGGGCGAAACCACGCCGCTGGCGCGCCCGATCCAGCAGATCGAGATCCAGGAACTGAATGTCAATACGCGCACCGACGCCCTGGCCGCGCTGCTGGCGCCGCTGCAGGGCGGCCGCGACGGCGGCCTGCTGTCGGAGGCCGGCGTGCCGGCGGTGGCCGACCCGGGCGCCGACCTGGTGCGGCTGGCGCATGCGCGCGGCATCCGCGTGCGGCCGCTGGTGGGGCCCAGTTCGATCCTGCTGGCGGTGATGGGCTCGGGCCTGAACGGCCAGAGCTTTGCCTTCAACGGCTACCTGCCGGTGGATGCCAATGAGCGCGCGCAGCGGCTGCGTGAACTGGAGCAGCGCTCGCGCAAGGCCAGCCAGACCCAGGTCTTCATCGAAACGCCGTACCGCAACGGCGCGCTGCTGGAGGCCATGCGCCAGCACTGTGCCGGCACCACGCTGCTGTCCGTGGCGGTGGACCTAACCCTGCCCGGGGAGACCATCGTCACGCTGCCGTTGTCGGACTGGCGCCCCGAGCGGATCGCGCTGCACAAGCGCCCGGCGATCTTTTCGCTGCTCGCCCTCTAGGGGCTAAGCAGCGGGACAGAAAATGCAAAAGGGGCGCTCGCGCCCCCTTTTTTCGCTTGCTCCCGCGGCAGGCTTCAGCGCATGCCCTGCATGCCGGTGCTCCACAGCATCGTTTTCATCGCCGCGCTGCCCACGGCCGCGCCGAAGCGCTTGGCCACGCGTTCGGCGATGTTCTCCTTGACCGTGTAGTCGACGATGTCCTCGGCCTTGAACAGGTCGCGCGCGACGTACTCGGCACTTCCCAGCCCGTCGGCCAGCCCCAGCGCGACGCTGCGCTCGCCCGACCAGAACAGGCCGGAGAACAGCTCCGGGTCGTCCTTGAGCCGATCGCCGCGGCCTTCCTTGACCACGTCGATGAACTGCTGGTGGATCTGCTTGAGCATGGCTTCGGCAAAGGCTTTCTGCTTCGGCACCTGCGGCGAGAACGGATCGAGCATGCCCTTGTTGGCGCCCGAGGTGTAGAGCCGGCGCTCGACGCCCAGTTTGTCCATCAGTCCGGTAAAGCCAAAGCCGTCCATCAGCACGCCGATCGAGCCGACGATGCTGGCCTTGTCGACATAGATCTTGTCGGCCGCCGCCGCCACGTAATAGCCGCCGGAAGCACAGATTTCCTCGACCACCACATACAGCGGCTTGGACGGGTAGAGGCCGCGCAGCCGGTGGATCTCGTCGTTGATGATGCCTGCCTGCACGGGCGAGCCGCCGGGCGAATTGATCTTCAGGATCACCCCGGCAGCATTGCTGTCGGCAAAGGCCGCCTGCAGCGAGGCGTTGATCGCTTCGGCGCTTGCCGGCGTGCCGGCGGCGATTTCGCCCTCCAGCGTGACCATCGCGGTGTGGCGGCCCGAAGCGCTGATGGCGCCATCGCCCTTGAAGTCGAAGACGGCAAACAGGATCAGCGCCAGCAGGCCGAGGGTCACCAGGCGGAAGAAAATGCGCCAGCGCCGCGCCGCGCGTTGCTCGCGCAGCGAGGCGGTCAACACCTTTTCCAGCACATCCCGCTCCCAGCCGCCGCTCGCTTGTCCGCCCACCCGTCCACCGCTGGTGGCACCTTCCAGACGCGCCTTGCGCTCGCGCGCTTCGCGCCGCGCGGCGTCATCGCCCGCGCGGAGTTCATCCTCCAGCGGAAAATCGGCACGCGGCGCAGTCACCAGGCGCTCGGACTCGGGCACGGGGGCGGGCCCGGCGTCGCCGGCATCTCCGGCCTCGCCGGCGGGCTTGCGCGGGTCCGGCTGCCCCGGGTCGTTGGGTTCATCCGAGGGCGGCTTCTGTTGTTCTGTCATGCAAATCGCTCGTGGAAATCCATTCAGGCGCCGCCGGAAGGCTCGGGCGCGCGGTACGGGGCCTGCGGCAGCCAGTAGACCTGGCCATCGTGTTCCTCGACCTGCAGCTTGGCCAGCGCGGCCCCGCGGCAGGGACCGCCGACGCACTCGCCGCTATCCGGCGCGTACACCGCGCCATGAGTGGCGCACATCAAGTATAGGCCCGAGGCATCGAAGAACCGCCCCTCCTGCCAGTCCAGCTCCATCGGCACGTGCGCGCACCGGTTCAGGTAGGCATGAGCAACGCCGTCGAAACGCACCACAAAGGCGCCGATCTCGCGCTGGTCGAGCGCCACCGAGAAGCGCACGCCGAGCCCACCCTCCTGCAATGCATCGGCGGCGCACAGCCGCACCGGCGCCTGGCCGGAGGCCGCCTCAGGCATGGGCCAGCAGCCACTCGGTCAGGTCCGAAATCGAACTGGCGCAGTGCACCGGCGCCATGGCGCGCAGCGACTCGGCCGGATGCGCCCCGTAACAGACGCCCAGACCCTTGGCGCCGGCGTTGACCGCCATCTGCAGGTCATGGGTGGTGTCGCCGACCATCACCGTGCGCTCCACGTCCTGGCCCAGTTCGCGCGTCAGTTCGTGCAGCATGGCCGGGTGCGGCTTGGAGAAGGTCTCGTCGGCACAGCGGGTGGCGTCGAACAGCGCGGTCAGGCCGCTGGCTGCGAGCGCGCGCTGCAGGCCGACGCGGGTCTTGCCGGTGGCCACGCCGAGAAAATAGTGTTCCGCGCGCAGCGTCTCGAGCATTTCGCGCACACCGTCGAACAGCACGAGATCGGCGTCGCGGGTCAGGAAATGGTAGCGGTAGCGCTCGGCCAGCCGCGGATAGTCGGCGGGATCCAGCGTCGGCACCGCGTACGACAGCGCATCCTTCAGCCCGAGCCCGATCACGTGGCTGGCGGCGCTGTCGTCCGGCACCGGCAGGCCCAGGTCCCGGCTGGCGAGCTGGATGCACTTGGCGATGGTCGGGGTCGAGTCCATCAGCGTCCCGTCCCAGTCGAAAACGATCAGGTCAAATTGTTGCCTGGCCATGGAAGTCCTTGTGGCTTTTGAAGCACTACCCTACTCCGGGGCGTGCAGTTCACGCAATTGTTGCAGGAATCCGACGCATTCGTCGGGCAGGGGCGCCTCCACGGACAGCGGCTCGCCGGTGGCCGGGTGGATAAACACCAGCCGGTGCGCGTGCAGAAACATGCGCTTGATACCCGGCTTGGCGCCGGACCGCGCCAGCGACTTGTTCAGCGTGAAATCGCCGTATTTTTCGTCGCCGACGATGGGAAAACCGGAGTGCGCCAGGTGGACGCGGATCTGGTGCGTGCGGCCGGTCTTCAGTTCCGCTTCCAGCAGGGTGAAGCCCGGGAAGGCCTCGACCCGGTTGAATACGGTATGCGAGGCCAGTCCGTCGGCCTGGACCCGCACCCGGCGCTCCCCGTCCGGCGTGCTGTATTTATATAGCGGCAGCTTCACGTGCTGGCGGGCGTTCAGAAACTCGCCGGCGACGCAGGCGAAATAACGCTTGTCCATGGTGTTACCGCGAATCTGCTCATGCAGGTGGACCAGCGCCGAGCGCTTCTTCGCCAGCACCAGGATGCCGGAAGTCTCGCGGTCCAGCCGATGCACCAGCTCCAGGAACTTGGCCTGCGGCCGCGACCGGCGCAGCTGCTCGATCACTCCGAAGGCAACGCCCGAGCCGCCATGCACCGCGACGCCGGCCGGCTTGTTGATGACCAGCAGGTGGGCGTCCTCGAACAACACCGGGAATTCCCCGGCCGGCACGGGAGCCGCGCCGGATTGCGCCGCATTCGCCACACGCATCGGCGGGATGCGCACCACATCGCCGGACTGCAGCCGATAAGTGGCGTCGATACGCCCCTTATTGACCCGAACCTCGCCCGAACGGAGCACCCGGTAAATATGGCTCTTGGGTACCCCCTTGGCCACCTTCAACAGGAAGTTGTCGATGCGCTGACCTTCGGAGCCTTCGTCAATCGTGACATACGCCACCTGTGGGCTGGCCGGCGCAGCTTCGGCAGCCTTTTCAATTTGATGGCGTAACTCATTCATTTTCAATATAATTTCCTCGCTGTTCCGGCTCGTGGCCGGCAGCGTAAGACCTGTGTAAGCGATGGATCTTCGAGTTTTATTCGATTTTTCGCATTCTACACTTGGGGTTGCCGTCGACCCCGCCCGTCTCCCGCAATTCGCGTTACGCCAAGCGCCAGACGGGCAAATGGCAGCAAAAAGCAGCACGCACGGTGCCGCCGGCATGCAGGAAGTCGCCCAAAGGTGGCTTCGGCACGGGCAGGCGGTGACGTGGGAACTGAGTGTTCAGGTAAAACAGAATTTAAGGGCGGATGCCGCAGCCGGCATCCGTTTCGGTGAGAGAAGTCCCGCCCGCACCGGGAAACGGTGCCGGCCGGCAGGTTGACCTGCCGCCTGACTGGAAGTTACCGGCGCCCGGTCGCAGAACTCCAAGAAGTAGTAGGTGCGCCCGCCAGGAGAAGTCAGGCAGCAACGGCAACCATGCCGTGTCCGAAAAATTTGCTCTTTGACGCGTCTAGGCCTTCCGCGGCCGGCCGCGATGCCGTCGGCGCTGGTTGCGCCGGCGCCCAGCATCGCCTCCGGTATGGGAATGCGCCGGATGTCTGCGCAAGAGCAGCCTCCGGTGTTCTCTCCTGCCCTGCGGTCGTTACCCCGACGTCATCGCTCTCTTTCACCCGCGCCCAGCCGCTCGCATGTCTTGCGCAGCGGCGCTTTCCGGCAATTCTCGCGCCTCGCTCGCTCCCTCGCGTGCTCCATGGATCGCCGCGGACACCGCCCAGACGGTGCCACCCGCGACACTGGAGTGAGGTATTGCGATGAAACGCATGCTGTTCAACGCGACGCAACAGGAGGAATTGCGCGTCGCCATCGTCGACGGTCAGAAACTGATCGATATCGACATCGAGACTGCCGGGCGCGAACAGCGCAAGGGCAACATCTACAAGGGTGTCATCACCCGCATCGAACCCTCGCTGGAAGCCTGCTTCGTCAACTACGGCGAAGAGCGCCACGGCTTCCTGCCGTTCAAGGAAGTCGCGCGCGCCTTCTTCAAGGAAGGCATCGACGTGCGCAACGCGCGCATCCAGGACGCCCTGCATGAAGGCCAGGAACTGATCGTCCAGGTCGAGAAGGAAGAGCGCGGCAACAAGGGCGCGGCCCTGACCACCTTCATCTCGCTGGCCGGCCGCTACCTGGTGCTGATGCCGAACAACCCGCGCGGCGGCGGCGTGTCGCGCCGCATCGAAGGCGAAGACCGCCAGGAGCTGCGCGAGACCATGGCGCAGCTGGCCGTGCCGGAAGGCATGAGCATCATCGCCCGCACCGCCGGCATCGGCCGCTCGGCCGAGGAACTGCAGTGGGACCTGAACTACCTGCTGCAACTGTGGAAGGCCATCGACGGCGCCGCCGGCGACAACAAGGCACCGCTGCTGATCTACCTGGAATCGAGCCTGGTGATCCGCGCCATCCGCGACTACTTCCAGCCGGATATCGGTGAGATCCTGATCGACACCGACGAGATCTACGAACAGGCCCGCGCCTTCATGAGCGTGGTGATGCCTGACAACATGAACCGCGTGAAGAAGTACCGCGACGACGTACCGCTGTTCTCGCGCTTCCAGATCGAACACCAGATCGAATCGGCCTACTCGCGCATGGTGATGCTGCCGTCGGGCGGCGCCATCGTGATCGACCACACCGAGGCACTGGTCTCGGTCGACGTGAACTCGGCCCGCGCCACCAAGGGCGCCGACATCGAGGAAACCGCGCTGCGCACCAACCTCGAGGCCGCCGACGAGATCGCCCGCCAGCTGCGCCTGCGCGACCTGGGCGGCCTGATCGTGATCGACTTCATCGACATGGAGTCGGGCAAGGCCCAGAAGGACGTGGAAACGCGCCTGAAGGACGCGCTGCGCCACGACCGCGCGCGCGTGCAGATGGGCAAGATCAGCCGCTTCGGCCTGATGGAGCTGTCGCGCCAGCGCCTGCGCCCGTCGCTGTCCGAGGGCTCGCACATCACCTGCCCGCGCTGCAACGGCACCGGCCATATCCGCGATACCGAATCGTCCGCCCTGCAGGTGCTGCGCATCATCCAGGAAGAGGCGATGAAGGAAAACACCGCCGCCATCCACTGCCAGGTGCCGGTGGAAGTCGCCGCCTTCCTGCTGAACGAGAAGCGCCAGGAGATCAACCTGATCGAGCTGCGCTTCAAGGTCAACGTGCTGCTGATTCCCAACAAGCACCTGGAAACGCCGCACTACAAGCTGGAGCGCCTGCGCCACGACGACCCGCGCCTGGAAGACAGCACCGCCAGCTACAAGATGGCCGAGGCTGCCGCCAAGGAACTGGAAGCCGACACCAGCTACAGCAGCCGCCGCAAGGAAGAAGCCAAGCCGCGCCAGGAAGCCGCGGTCAAGGGCATTACGCCCGAGCAGCCCGCCCCGGTCTCGGTGCCGCGCCCCGAGCGCGCACCGCGCCCGGAAGCCGCTCCGGTGGCCCCGCCCGTGCCGGCCACCAAGCCGGTGGAAGCCGGCGGCTTTATCGCCTGGCTGAAGGGCCTGTTCGGTGCCCGCCCGGCCACCCCGCCGGTGGTGGAGCCGGCCAAGCCCGCCGCCGCCGCGGAAACCCGCAGCGCCGATGGCCGTCGTGAGCGCGGTCCGCGTGGCGAAGGCCGCGGCCAGCGTGGCGAGCGCGCCGAACGTGGTGAACGCAGCGAGCGTGGTGAACGCGCCGAGCGCGGCGAACGTGGCGAGCGCCAGGGCCGCGGCCAGCGCGGTGAACGGGGCGAGCGTGGTGAACGCGCCGAGCGCGGCGAACGCCAGGCCGCAGAGCGCGGCGAGCAGCGCGAAGGCCGCGGCGAACGCCAGGGCCGCCAGCCGCGCCAGCAAGGTGAAGGCCAGGCCACGCCGGCCGTGGCGCGCCAGGCCGAGGCCGTGCCCGCCGAGCGCACCCAGGGCGAACGCGCCGAGGCGCGCCAGGAAGGCCGCCGCGACCGCAACCAGGAACGCCGCGAGCGCCAGCGCGAACGCCAGCGCGAGCGCAGCGAACTGCGCGAAGCCGAAGCCGGTGAAGCGCCGCAGCCGGAAGCCATCGCTGCCGCCCAGGCCCTAGGCGTGCTGCCTCAGGCCGTGACTGAAGACACCCAGGCCCGCGCCGAACTGCAGGAAGGCGCCCAAGGTGTCGCCGAAGGTATCGCCGAAAGCGCGGAGACCGCCGAGGGCGAGGAACGCCGCCGCCGCAACCGCCGTGGCCGCAACCGCTATCGCCGCGAACGCGACGAGTCGGTGCAAGGCGTGGCGGGTGAAGGCGAAGGCGCCACCGCCGAAGACTTTGCCCCGGCCAGCGCCGAAGCCGGCGCGCCGGCCGTGGCCGCCCCGCAGGTGGCCGTGGCCGCGCAAGCCGCACCCGAAGCCGTTGAAGCCGTCCGCATCGCCGTGCCGGCAGACATGACGCCGGCCCCGGCGGCGGAAGCCACGCCGGCGGCCGAGCCAGGGGTCGCGCCAGCTGCCGAACCTGGAGAAGCTGTCACGCCGGTGACGGTGGCGGTGACGGAGGCCGTTGCCGCCGAAGCCGTCGCCGAGCCTGTCGTCAGCGCCGCGGTCGAAACCGCTGCCCCGGTCGTGCCGGCCGCTGCCCCCGCCGCGGCACCCGCACCGGAGCCCGTGCTGGCACCGGTCGCGCAAACCGCTCCGGCGGCCGAGCCGGTAGCCCAGGCACCGGCATCGACCGCGGTGGCCGCCGCAGCACCGGCGTCGCTGGAAAACCTGGAGCCGATGCTGGCTACCGCCGGCCTGCAATGGGTCCATACCGACAGCGACAAGCTGCGCTCGGCCCAGGAAGCCGCCGCCCGCATCGTGCCCGCCCCGCGCGTGCCGCGCGAGCGCAAGCCGCTGCCGCCGCTGCCCCAGGGCCCGATGATCCTGGTGGAAACCGGCAGCCGCGAAGTGCAGATGGCATCGCAGCAGTAAGCGACGCCGCTGCGCTGCAGCCAAAGCAAGAAGGGGACGGCCTGGCCGTCCCCTTTTTTTTGCGCGGCGCGCGCCGGGTGAATCCCCGTCATCACCGCGGGATGCGGATGCCCCGCCCCGGCCTCGGCTAGAATGGCAGCAGAATGCATCCGGTCCCCGAGCGCCCGCGCCACATCGCTTTTTGCGTTGCCGCCCCGCTCCCCGGAAGCCGTGCCACCCACAGGCCATGACCGAATCCGTCATCCCGATTTTCGACCTGCGCGACCATCGCTACCGTTCGATGACGCCCAGCATTCCCGGCAACCTGGTTGCGCCGACCGGCCTGGTGGCCGACCGCCGCGGCCGGCCGCTGCACGACCTGCGCATCTCGGTGACGGACCGCTGCAACTTCCGCTGCGTCTACTGCATGCCGAAGGAAGTGTTCGACAAGGACTACACCTTCCTGCCGCATTCCGAGCTGCTGAGCTTCGAGGAGATCGAGCGCACCGCGCGCCTGTTCGTTGCCCACGGCGTCGAGAAGATTCGCCTGACCGGCGGCGAGCCGCTGCTGCGCAAGAACATCGAGCACCTGGTCGAGATGCTGGCGAAGATCGAGACCGTGTCGGGCAAGCCGCTGGACCTGACCCTGACTACCAACGCCTCGCTGCTGGCGCGCAAGGCGCGCGCGCTGCGCGACGCGGGCCTGACGCGGGTCAGCGTCAGCCTGGACGCGATCGACGATGCCACCTTCCGCCGCATGAATGACGTCGACTTCGCCGTCGCCGACGTGCTGCGCGGCATCGAGACCGCGCAGGCCGTGGGGCTGGCGCCGATCAAGGTCAACATGGTGGTCAAGCGCGGCACCAACGACCAGGAAATCGTGCCGATGGCGCGCCACTTCCGCCACAGCGGCATCATCCTGCGCTTCATCGAGTTCATGGACGTCGGCGCCAGTAACCACTGGCAGATGGACGAAGTGCTGCCGTCGGCCGAAGTGGTGAAGCGCATCGACGCCGAATTCCCGCTCGAGCCGGTGCAGGCCAACTATGCCGGCGAAACCGCCGAGCGCTGGCGCTACCGCGACGGCGCCGGCGAGGTCGGCGTGATCTCCAGCGTCACCCACGCCTTCTGCGGCGACTGCAGCCGTATCCGGCTCTCCACCGAAGGCCGGCTTTACCTGTGCCTGTTCGCCACCGAAGGCTTCGACCTGCGCGCGCTGCTGCGCGGCGGCTACAGCGACCTGGAAATCTCCAACGCGATCGCGCAGGTCTGGCAGGGCCGCACCGACAACTATTCCGAGCAGCGCAGCGACCCGGCAGTGCGCGCCAGGCGCGCCGAGCGCAAGATCGAGATGTCCTATATCGGCGGCTGAACCCGCCGCACCACGACTCCATGATTGCACGCGACGACATCACCGGCCTGATCCTCGCAGGCGGCAGGGGCACCCGCATGGGCGGCACCGACAAGGGCCTGCAGCCGCTGCAGGGCACGCCGATGGCCATGCACACCATGATGCGGCTGACGCCCCAGGTGGGCGGGCTGATGATCAATGCCAACCGCAACCTGGCCGCCTATGAGTCTTTCGGCGTGCCGGTCTATACCGACAGCGTGCCCGACTTCGCCGGCCCGCTGGCCGGGATGCTGGCCGGCCTGGAACAATGCGCGACCCCCTGGATGGTGACGGCACCGTGCGATTCGCCGTTCCTGCCGACCGACCTGGTGGCGCGCCTGGCACAGGCGATCGAAGCCGAGGGCGCCGAGCTGGCGATTCCGGTCACGCTGGACCAGGACGGCCGGCGCCAGACCCAACCGGTGTTCTGCCTGATGCCGGTCAGTGCGCTCGACAGCCTGGTGGCTTATCTTTCCGGGGGCGGCCGCAAGATCGAGACCTGGGCCGCCTCGCACCGGCTGGCCGAAGTGCTGTTCGACGACGCCGCAGCCTTTGCCAATATCAACACCCTGGACGAACTGCGCGCGCACGAAACGCGCTGAATTCCTGCCCCAGCCACCGCTGACCGCCGAGCCGCCATGCCATCGCTGCAATCCGTTATTTCCTGCCTGTCCGACTACGATCCCACCGCGCTGCCGGTGGACCACGCCAACCGCATCATCGGCGAGGTGGTCGAGCCGGTGCGCGGCATCGAGCAGCTGCCGATCCGCAGCGCGCTGGACCGGGTGCTGGCCGAGGACATCGTCTCGACCATCGACGTGCCCGCGCATGACAACTCGGCGATGGACGGCTATGCCTTCCAGGGCGCGGCCCTGGCCGCGGCGCAGACCGCCACGGTCGAGCTCGAGGTGATCGGCAGCGCGCTGGCCGGCGGCGCCGGCGCGCTGGCCCCCACCGCGGTGCAGGCGGTGCGCATTATGACCGGCGCGGTGATGCCGGCAGGCTGCGATACCGTGGTGCCGCAGGAGTTCGTCGAAACCGTCGCCGACGGCGCGCGCATCCGCTTTGCCGCGGACTGCGTCCGCATCGGCGACAACCGGCGCCTGCGCGGCGAGGACCTGGCCCGCGGCCAGGCGGCGCTGCAGGCCGGGCGCATCCTGCAGCCGGCCGACCTCGGCCTGCTGGCGTCGCTGGGCGTGGCCGAGGTGCGCGTGCGCAGGCGCCTGCGCGTGGCGTTCTTCTCCACCGGCGACGAACTGCGCTCGATCGGCGAGCCGCTCGAGCCGGGCTGTGTCTACGACTCCAACCGCTACACGCTGCACGGCATGCTGCGCCGGATGAACGTGGACCTGCTCGACATGGGCGTGGTGCGCGACGATCCCGACTCGCTCGAAGCCGCTTTCCGCACCGCCTGCGAAAGCGCCGACGCGGTCATCACCTCGGGCGGGGTCTCGGTCGGCGAGGCCGACTACACCAAGCAGATCATGGCGCGCCTGGGCGATGTCACGTTCTGGAAGATCGCCATGCGCCCGGGTCGGCCGATGGCCTTCGGGCGCATCCAGGCCGACGGCGCGGGCGCGCACTCGGCCCTGCTGTTCGGCCTGCCCGGCAATCCGGTGGCGGTGATGGTCACCTTCTACCATTTCGTGCGCGCGGCGCTGCACCGGCTGATGGGCGCGACGGTGCCGCCGCTGCCGCTGCTGCGCGTGCGCAGCGCGCAGTCGATCCGCAAGAAGCCAGGGCGCACCGAGTACCAGCGCGGCATCCTGGCGCGCGCCGGCGACGGCGAGTGGGAAGTGCGCATCACCGGCCAGCAGGGCTCGGGCGTGCTGCGCTCGATGAGCGAGGCCAACTGCTTTATCGTGCTCGGCCACGAGCAGGACTCGGTCAAGACCGGCGACGCGGTCGAGGTTATGCTGTTCGACGGGCTGGTTTGACCGGCACGGCGGGGGCTGCGCGCAACCATTCGCTACACGACCGTAGCAATGTGTCGTTTTTGTGCTGCACATTTGCCACCGCGGCACCGCTGTCGCGGGGCTTTCGGCTGCCCCGCGGCTGCCGGGCTATGCTTGGCATCGGCCAATCGCTACACTTGGCGCACGATTCAGAAACATTCGAGTATCCCCCGTCATGAATCAGGAGATTGCGTACCTCCACCCCGTCAAGACCGCCCGCGCGCTGGTGCTGGTCTACCTGTGCTTCTCCCTGCCGATCGTGTCGCTGGGACTGTTCGTCACCTTCGTCCGCTATGGTGACCTGCCGGCGATCACGGTCTTCAGCGCGATCATCCTCAATGCGCTGATCGGCTTCGGCCTGCTGTGGCTGGCCTGCAAGGCCTACAACTGGGTCGCTGCCCGCTTTGGCGGCATCGAAGTCCACGTGCGCGAGCTGTCTCCCGAAGAAGACCGCTGAACGGCGCACCGCCATCTCCGGCCGGGCGCTCAGGCCCGGCTGTTTTCCGCGTTATTGGTAGTTTCCGGCGTGCCATCCGCTGCCGCATCCAGCCCGAGGCCTAGCAGCTGCTGCGCTGCCTCACCCGGCAGCGCTTCCACCGAGCGCAGCTTGCGCGCCATCTGCCGCGTGCGCACCTCCGCCTGCTCGATATTGCGCGCGGCACGCTCGAGCGTATCGCGGGTCTTGGCCAGCACGTCGCCGAACTTGCCGAATTCGGTCTTGACCGCGCCCAGCACCTCCCACACCTCGCTCGAGCGCTTTTCCAGCGCCAGCGTGCGGAAACCCATCTGCAGGCTGTTCAGCAGCGCGGTCAGCGTGGTCGGACCGGCCACGGTCACGCGATAGTCGCGCTGCAGCTGGTCGGTCAGGCCGGGACGGCGCAGCACTTCGGCATAAAGCCCTTCGGTCGGCAGGAACAGGATGGCAAAGTCGGTGGTCTGCGGCGGCGCCAGGTATTTTTCGGCGATGGTCTGGGCCTCGCGCCGCAGTGCTGTTTCCAGTTCGCGGCCGAACGCGAGCACGCCATCGGGATCGCCGCGCTCCTGCGCGTCGACCAGGCGCTCGTACTGTTCCTTGGGAAACTTGGCATCGACCGGCAGCCAGACCGGTGCAGGGTCCGCGCCCGCCGCCTTGCCGGGCAGGCGGATGGCAAACTCCACGCGCGCGCCCGAGTTGCGCACGGTCTCGACGTTCTTGCCGTACTGCTCCGGCGTCAGCATCTGCTCCAGCAGCATCTCCAGCTGCACCTCGCCCCAGGTGCCGCGCGACTTCACGTTGGTCAGCACCTTCTTCAGGTCACCCACGCCCTGCGCCAGCACCTGCATTTCGCCCAGGCCGCGATGCACCTGCTCGAGGCGGTCCGACACCAGCCGGAACGATTCGCCCAGGCGCTGCTCCAGCGTCGCGTGCAGCTTCTCGTCGACGGTGCGGCGCATTTCCTCGAGCTTGGCGGCGTTGTTGGCCTCGATGTCCTGCAGCTTCCGTTCCAGCGTGGCGCGAACCTCGGCCAGGCGCCGCTCGTTGGCCTCGGACAGTTGCGCCAGCTGCTGCTGCAGGCCGTCGCCGAAGCGGCGCAGCGTGCCGGCCTGCTCGTCGCGC
Source organism: Cupriavidus sp. WGlv3 (assembly GCF_023952475.1). Taxonomy (GTDB): domain Bacteria; phylum Pseudomonadota; class Gammaproteobacteria; order Burkholderiales; family Burkholderiaceae; genus Cupriavidus; species Cupriavidus phytorum. The sequence continues at coordinate 57,899 of NZ_JALHRX010000010.1, read as the reverse complement.
GCCTGCTGCGACTGCAGCATCAGGTGCTGGCGCACCTGCTCCAGTTGCTGGGTGTTGGTCTCGGTCAGCTTGGCCAGCTGCTGCGCAAAGGTGTCGATCTGGTTGTTCTGCAGCGTGGCGATGCCGGTCAGCTGCGACGACAGCGCCTGCTGGAAGCGCAGCATCTGCTGCGCCGACTCGCCGCGGCTGCCGCGCGCGGCCTCGGCCACCTCGGTGCGCACTTCGCGCTCCAGCCGCTCCATGCCGCGTGCCTGCTCCAGCCGCATCTCGTCGAGCTGCCGCGCCATGCCGGCGCCGGATGACCCGGCCTGCTGGCGCAGCAACACGATCACCAGCAGCACGACCGCGAGCAGCGCCGCGGCCAGCGTCAGGAACGGAATCAGGGTCATGCGAAAACCTCAGCGGCGATGCGCCATCACTTCAGGGTTGATCACGGTGGGCGGATGGCCGGCCTGCGGGCCCTGGTCGAGCGCCGCGATCAGGTTGTCGGCCGCGAGCATGGCCATGGCGCGGCGGGTTTTCTCGGACGCGCTGGCGATATGCGGCGTCAGCACGACGTTGGGCACCCTCAGCAGGTCCGGATGGACGGCCGGCTCGCCCTCGAACACATCCAGGCCGGCGCCGAAGATGCGCTTATCGCGCAACGCCTGCGCCAGCGCGGCATCGTCGACGATGCCGCCGCGCGCCAGGTTCACCAGCGTCGCGGTGGGCTTCATCAGCGCCAGCTCGGCGGCGCCGATGGCGTGGTGGCTCTGCGGGCCGTACGGCAGCACCAGCAGCAGGTGGTCGGACTGGCGCAGCAGGCCTTCCTTGCTGACATAGCGGGCGTTGAGCGCGCGCTCGGTCTCGGCGGGTAGCTGGCTGCGGTTGTGGTACAGCACGTTCATGCCAAACCCGCCCGCACGCCGCGCCAGCGCCTGGCCGATGCGGCCCATGCCGAGGATGCCCAGCGTGCTGCCGTACAGGTCCATGCCGACCAGCATGTCGTAGCTCCAGCGCTGCCACTTGCCGGCGCGCAGGTAGTGCTCGGCCTCGGTGACGCGGCGCGCGGTCGCCATCAGCAGGGCCCAGCCGAAATCGGCGGTGGTCTCCGTCAGCACGTCCGGCGTATTGGTGGCGACGATGCCCGCGGCCGTCAGCGCCGGCAGGTCCAGGTTGTTGTAGCCGACCGCCATGTTGCACACCGCGCGCAACGCCGGCAGCCCGGCCACGACGCCGGCGTCGATGCGGTCGGCGGCATTGGCCAGCACGCCGGCCTTGCCCGCCAGCCGCGCCTTCAGCGCGGCGGCGTCGAGCACCGCGTCCTGCTGGTTGTCGTCGACATCGAAATACTGCGCCAGATGCGCGATGACTTCGGGATAGATGGCGCGGGTGACCAGGACGGACGGCTTCATGGCATCAGATATGGAAGAAGAGGAAGGTCATGATGACGAACAGCGGCATCAGGAAAATGCCCGAATACAGCATGTAGCCGAAGAAGCTCGGCATGCGCACGCCGCGGTTCTCGGCGATGGCCTTGACCATCAGGTTGGGCGCATTGCCAATATAGGTGTTGGCGCCCATGAACACCGCGCCGGCCGAGATCGCGGCCAGCGTCGAGGCATCGCGCGTCATCAGCGTGGCGGGGTCGCCACCGGCGGTATTGAAAAACACCAGGTAGGTCGGCGCGTTGTCGAGGAAGGAGGACAGCACGCCGGTCGCCCAGAAGTACATGCTGTCGACCGGCTGGCCGTTGGCGTCGCTGACCGCGCGGATCACCCCCGAGAAGGCACCGTCGGTACCCGCCTTCAGCATCGCGATGACCGGGATGATGGTTAGGAAGATGCCGGCGAACAGCTTGCCCACCTCGAGGATCGGTTCCCAGTTGAATTCATTGCCCACGCGCGCCGCCCGCGGCGTGACCAGCATCGACACCACCGCCACCACCACCAGCAAGGCGTCGCGTACCGCGGCCTGCAGCGGCACCTCGGTGCCCAGGATGTCGAACGAGATGCCCGGCTTCCACAGCCCGCTCATCAGCACCAGGCAGACCACGGCCAGCAGCAGCACGAAGTTGAACTTGCCTTCGATGGCGATGCTGCCCGAATCCGGGGTCGGATCGACTGGCAGCTGTTCTTCCTTGTTGCGGTAGTAGTGCCGGTCGACCAGGTAGAACACCAGCAGCAGCGCCGTGCAGAGAAAGAGCGTTTCCGGGAAGATGTTGCGCAGGGTCCAGAAGAAATCGACGCCCTTCAGAAAGCCCAGGAACAGCGGCGGGTCGCCCAGCGGCGTCAGCGAGCCGCCCGCGTTGGCCACCAGGAAGATAAAGAACACCACCACGTGCGCCACGTGGCGGCGGTTGTCATTGGCGCGCAACAGCGGCCGGATCAGCAGCATGGCCGCGCCGGTGGTGCCCATGAAGCTGGCCAGGAACGTGCCCAGCGCCAGGATCCCGGTATTGAGCCCCGGCGTGCCGTGCAGGTTGCCGCGCACGCAGATGCCGCCGGCAACGATATACAGCGTGGTGATCAGCGCGATGAACGGAATGTACTCGGCGAGCAGCGCGTGCACGGTGCTGACGGCGGCGGCATGCGCGCCGAACATGAACGCGAACGGCAGCAGGAACAGCAGCCCCCAGCCGGCGGCGATCTTGCCGTAATGGTGATGCCAGAACTTCGGCCCCAGCAGCGGCCACAGCGCAATCGACAGCAGGATGCCGGCAAAAGGCAGCCCCCACAGCGGCGACAGCGACGCCCCGTCGAGGTCGGCGGCATGGCCTGCGGCGGGAAAGGCGGCCAGCATGGCCAGCAGTGGCAACAGCACGGGGGCACGTCGCATCAGGCAGGATCTCCTCGAACAATGCAGCGGTCATGGCGCGCGCGGCGCGATGCCAAAGCGCGCGGGCAAGCCTGCAAGTGTAATGCAAGGCCCTGCCGCGCTTCCCCTTGCGGCGTGCATTTTCGGATTGCGGCGCGCCGGCTTCGCGCCGCGTCGATCAGGCCGCGTCGACCAGGATCACATGCACGCGGTACGGGCCGTGGGCGCCCAGCACGATGGTCTGTTCGATATCGCCGGTGCGCGACGGCCCGCTGATGATGTTGGTGGCGCGCGGCAGGTCGCCGCGCTCGCTGCGCACCAGCGCAAACGCATCTTCCAGGCCGGCGACGATGCGCGAGCGCGGCACCACCGCGACATGGGTCTCGGGCAGCAGCGCGGCCGAGGCGAAGGTGGCCGGGCCGGACAGCAGCATCAGCGAGCCGGTCTCGGCAATCGCGCAGAAGCAGCCGGTGATGCCGACCAGGTCGCCATGGTCGCGGTCGGCCTCGGCGTCGCGTACCGGCGGGCGGCACTCCACCGCCAGCCCCGCGTCCTGCCACGGCAACCGGCCGAATTCATCCCAGGCGACCGCGCGGCGCACCAGGGCCAGGCTGTCCAGATAGCGCACCGTGGCGGCGGGCACGTCGGCCAGGGTCGCGACGCGCTCGACGGTCGAGGCCATGCGCTGCGCCTGTGCCAGGAAGGCTTCGGCCAGGTCGGACGCGGCGGCCGGACGCGGGCCCTGCGGGTGGCGGGCCAGGTAATCGGCGACGGCGCCGCGCTCGCCCGCGCTCGGCCGGGCCGGCCTGCCCTGGGCGGCTCGGATACGGGCAAAGATGCGGTCGCGGGCGTCGTTGGTGTCCATGGGGCCTGGCTTTGGGTGGCAATGCGCAAGGGCGCGATGCGGCGATTATAGGGTCGATGCAGCGGCGCGCTGCATGGTCGATGCAGCGGCGCGCCGCGCCGAAGCCTGCTACGCGGCGGGCTGAACCGAATACACCTGGCGCAGGTAGGCCAGGTAGCCGGGATCGTCGCACATGGTCTTTTCCGGCGTGTCCGACAGCTTGGCCACCGGCTGGCCGTTACAGCGCACCATCTTCAGCACGATCTGCAGCGGCGTGTAGCCCAGATCGTTGGTGAGGTTGGTGCCGACCCCGAACGCCAGCCGGCAGCGGCCATGGAAGCGCTGGTACAGCTCGATCACGCGCGGGATGTCGAGGCTGTCGCTGAAGATCAGCGTCTTGGTGCGCGGGTCGACGCGGTTGGCGGCATAGTGGGCCACCATGCGCTCGCCCCACCGCACCGGATCGCCGGAATCGTGGCGCACGCCGTCGAAGAGCTTGCAGAAATACAGGTCGAAGTCGCGCAGGAAGGCGTCGAAGCCATAGGTATCCGACAGCGCGATGCCCAGGTCGCCGCGGTATTCGCGCGCCCAGCGCTCCAGCGCAAACACCTGCGAGTCGCGCAGCCGCGGCCCCAGCGCCTGGCAGGCCTGCAGGTATTCATGCGCCATCGTGCCCAGCGGCACCATATTGTGCAGGCGCGCGAAGTGGACATTGCTGGTGCCGGCCAGCTGCGGGCCCAGCAGGCGCCGCATGGTCAGCAGCACCTCTTCCTGCCAGTCGCGCGAGAAACGCCGGCGCGTGCCGTAGTCGGCGATCACGCAATCGCTCAGCTCGGGCGCCTTCAGCAGCGACAGCTTGGTTTCCAGCCGGCGGCGGCCTTCGGCCAGGTCGGGCTGGGGCTGGGTGCGGCGGAAATACACTTCATTGACGATGGCCAGCACCGGCACTTCGAACAGGATGGTGTGCAGCCACGGGCCGGTGATGGAAATCTCGATCTCGCCGTTGCCCTGCGGCGACGGGCGCACCGAGACATATTTCTCGTTCAGGTGGAACAGCCCGAGAAAATCGACGAAATCGCTCTTGATGAAGCGCAGGCCGCGCAGGTAGGCCAGCTCTTCCTCGGTGAAACGCAGCTGGCAGAGGTGCGCCAACTCGGCGCGGATCTCGTCGATATACGGGGTCAGATCGATGCCCGCGTTGCGGCACTTGAAGCGGTATTCCACTTGTGCCTGCGGAAACTGATGCAGCACCACCTGCATCATCGTGAATTTGTACAGGTCGGTGTCGAGCAGAGACTGGATGATCATAGCGGGCCAGACGGCAATGCCGGGTCAGAACGCCATGCTACCTGAAGTCTGCCCGCTGCCGTCCTCTGCCGGGTTGTGCTGCGCAGCATGCCGGCGAGCAGACAAAGCCGCCAGGCGGCCTCCATGCGTTAAATCAAAAGTACATAAAGAAATAAGAAAACTATCTGATCCGGCTATATAGACCGGCTATCCTTGCCAGAAGGCTCGGCTACAATATCGGTTTCCGAAAGGCCTCGGCCGGCGCTCGCCCAACCCACGCTGCCCTGCGGCGCGCGGGCACTCCCATGTGATGGATGCGGCACGTCACGCCGGCAAGAAGCGGCCCCACAGTTTCCCATTAAAAGCCGACCCGTTTTCCTGGAACCGAAATGACTCACGTTGTCACCGAATCCTGCATCCGTTGCCGCTACACAGACTGCGTTGACGTGTGTCCGGTCGATTGTTTCCGCGAAGGCCCCAACTTCCTGGCCATCGACCCGGATGAGTGCATCGACTGCGCCGTGTGCGTGGCCGAGTGCCCGGTGAACGCCATTTACGCCGAGGAAGACGTACCGGGCGACCAGCAGCAATTCATCGAACTGAACGCCGAGCTGGCCCGCAACTGGCCCTCCATCACCAAGACCAAGGCCCCGCTGGCCGAGGCCGAGGAATGGAAGGACACCACCGACAAGCTGCAGTACCTGGAGCGCTGAGCGCACCGGGCAGCAAAGAAAGCCGTCCCCACGCGCTTTCCGCAATGCCGGGCACCCGCGTGCCCAACCAACGTATCAGGACGAATATGGACTTGAGCATTCCAAATCCCGTTGCCGACACGACCCGACAGGTCGAGGGCGGCAGCCCCGCAGGCGGCCAGCCGCTGGAAATCGACGCGCTGATCGTCGGTGCCGGTCCGGTCGGTCTGTTCCAGGTGTTCGAACTGGGCCTGCTCGAAATCAAGGCCCACGTCATCGATTCCCTGAAGGTCGTTGGCGGCCAGTGCGTCGAGCTGTATCCGGACAAGCCTATCTACGACATCCCGGCCGTGCCCAGCTGCACCGGCCAGGAACTGACCGACAACCTGCTCAAGCAGATCGAGCCGTTCGAGCCCACCTTCCACCTGGGCCAGGAAGTCTCCGTGGTCGAGCGCCGTGACGACGGCCGCTTCTTCGTCGAGACCTCGCTCGGCACGCGCTTCATCACCAGGACCATCTTCATCGCCGCCGGGGTGGGCTCGTTCCAGCCGCGTACGCTCAAGGTCGATGGCATCGACAAGTTCGACGGCAAGCAGCTGTTCTACCGCGTCAAGGACCCGAGCCGCTTCCACGGCCGCAACCTGGTGATCGTCGGCGGCGGCGACTCGGCGCTGGACTGGACCCTGGACCTGGTCGGCAAGGCCGAGTCGGTGGTGATGATTCACCGCCGCGACGGCTTCCGCGCCGCGCCCGCGTCGGTCGCCAAGATGAAGGAACTGTGCGAACAGATGGAAATGCAGTTCGTGGTCGGCCAGATCAGCGGCTATGAAGAGAAGGACGGCGTGCTCACCGAGATCAAGGTGTCCGGCGCCGACGGCGTGACCCGCCGCCTGCCGCTCGACGACCTGCTGGTGTTCTTCGGGCTGTCGCCCAAGCTGGGCCCGATCGCCGAATGGGGCCTGGACCTGGAGCGCAAGCAGATCAAGGTGGACACGGAAAAATTCCAGACCAATATCCCCGGCATCTTCGCGGTCGGCGATATCAACACCTATCCCGGCAAGAAGAAGCTGATCCTGTCGGGCTTCCACGAGGCTGCGCTGGCCGCGTTCGGTGCTGCGCCGTATATCTTCCCCGAGAAGAAGATCCACATGCAGTACACCACCACCTCGCCGAAGCTGCACAAGGTGCTGGGCGTGGAATCGCCGGTGTTCGACTGAGCTTCTTGCGGGTACCACGGAAAAACCGCCGCGAGGCGGTTTTTCCTGGCACAAAGCCGGAACCGTCGCTATAATGCGGCCTCGCTGTTCGGCGCCCACGGTCTGAAGCCGGCATCCGGCCTTCTGGATCGTACGCCAGGCAGCAAGCCAGCCTTCCCCGCACCCCGTGACAAGAACTAAATGTCGAAAGGGTGTTGACGAAGAAAAGAGAAACTGGCTATAATTTCTTTCTCAGCTGTTCCCCGATAGCTCAGTCGGTAGAGCGACGGACTGTTAATCCGCAGGTCCCTGGTTCGAGCCCAGGTCGGGGAGCCAACCGATACGGAAGCCCGGTGCAATCGCACCGGGCTTTTTCGTTTTCCGTTCGCTGCGAAGCTCGAAGCGGAGCGCCACGACCGATCCGGCCGCAACGCCCTCCTCTTTTCCCTACCCTTGCAACGACGGTGCCGCAGCCTCCAGCGCCGCGACGATGCCCTGCGCATTGAGTTCCACCCGATGCAGCGGCCCCGCCACCGACAGGCCATAGGTTGCGCCGCCGATCGTCACCGGCACGGCGATGGCGCCAAGGTCGGGAAACGATTCGCCGAAATTCGGATACCAGCCCTGCTTCTGCCAGCCTCGCATCGCCGCTTCCAGCGCCTGCGCCGAGGCGATGGTGCGCGGCGTGCGCGCGGCAAAGGACACGCCCGACAACAGCTCGGCGCGTGCGCCAGGCGTCAGCGTGCCGAGGATGGCGCGGCCGATCGAATTGACATGCGCGTCGCGCAGTTCGCCCGGCGCTGCGATATAGCGCACCGGGTTGGGGGATTCGCGCACTTCCAGATACAGCACGCGCCCGTCGTCCTGCAGCTTGCCGAACACCACGGTCTCGCCGGTGGTGTCGCGCAGCGATTCCAGCACCGGCTGCACGCGCTCCAGCAGCGGGTCGTTGCGGGCGATGCGTTGCGCGATATCAAGCAGCCGGCGCGTCGGGTAGTAGCCCTGGCGGCGGCCGGTCTCGTACAGATAGCCCAGCGAAGCCAGCGTGCGGATCAGCCCCAGGCAGCTCGACATCGGCGCGCCCAGCAGCTTGGCCAGTTCGGTCAGCGTCAGCGAGCGACCTTCGCGCGCATAGATTTCCATGATCTCGATCACGCGCAGCGCCGTCTTGACGCTGCCGTAACCGGACTTCTCCGCCGCTTCGTTTGCTGCCATCGTTTGGCTTCCTCGACTTCAGTATCCGTTGGCCGGGATTGTACGCGGCGGCAGCGCGGGTCAGTCCTCCTGACGCGCGGCTGGCGGCAAGGACTGTGGCCAGCTGCGGATATTGCCGGGCGTGCGCGAGAAGCGCGTCGGAATGCCCACGCCGCGCAGGCGCCCTTCGCTCGGATGGTCGTACTCGAACAGCATGCCGGTGGCGCGCAGGTGCGGGTCCTCGGCAAGGCTGTCGAAGTGCGGCACCTCGCTGTGCGGGATGTCGGCATCGCGCAGCAGCGCCAGCCATTCGGCGGTGGTGCGCTGCGCGACGATCTCGGCCAGCGTGGCATAGAGCGCGTCGATATTGGCGCTGCGCGCGGCCGGCGTGGCGTAGCGCGGATCGCTGGCCAGCGGCGCATGGCCGGAGACATCGAAGAAGCGCTGCCATTGCGCGCTGGTGTACGGCAGCAGCGCGATATGCCCGTCGCGAGTGCGGTACGGCTTGCGATGCAGCGACATCACGCGCGGATAGCCCGCCGGCCCGAGCGGCGGCACGAAGGTCTGCCCGGCCAGCTGTTCCGTGGCCAGGAACGACACCAGCGTCTCGAACATCGGCACCTCGATGGCCTGGCCGCGGCCCGAGCGCTCGCGCTCGTACAGCGCCATCGGAATCGCATAGGCCACGGTCAGCCCGGCGACCTTGTCGGCGAGGATGGTGTTGACGTACTGCGGCCCTTCGTTCGAGTTGGCGCCCTGGAACTGCGCCATGCCGCTGCGCGCCTGGATGATGTCGTCGAACGCCGGCGCGCCGGCGTACGGCCCTGACTCCGAATAGCCATAGGCGCCGCAGTAGATCAGCCGCGGATGGTCCGCGCACAGCGAGGCATAGTCGAGCCCGAGCTTGCGCAGCGACTGCGGCCGCACGTTCGAGACAAAGACGTCGGCGCCGGCGATCAGCGCCTTCAGCGCCGCCAGGTCGTCGGGCTGCTTCACGTCCAGCACCACGAACTGCTTGTTGCGGTTCAGGTTCAGGAAGCTGGCGCCCATGGCGGCGTGCCGCGCCGGCTCGGCATGGCGGAACACATCGCCCGCCGGCGGCTCGACCTTGATCACCTCGGCGCCCATGTCGCCAAGGATCTGTGTGGCATACGGCCCCATCGCCACCGAGGTCATGTCGATCACGCGGATCCCGGCCAGCGGCCCGGTCGGCGCACTGGCCTGCACTGGCTTGTCTTGCATCGCCGCTCCCGCTCAGTACGACTTGGGCAAGCCCAGCACGCGCTCGGCGATAAAGCACAGGATCAGCTGCGGGCTGACCGGCGCGATGCGCGGGATATACGATTCGCGCAGCAGCCGCTCGACCCGGTACTCGCGCGAGTAGCCCATGCCGCCCAGCGTCAGGATCGCGGTCTGGCAGGCATTGTGGCCGGCCTCGGCGGCGAGGTACTTGGCGGCGTTGGCCTCGGCGCCGCACGACTGGCCCGCGTCGTAGCGCGCCGCGGCCTTGAGCATCATCAGGTTGGCCGACTCCAGCTGCATCCAGGCCTGCGCCAGCGGATGCTGCACGCCCTGGTTCATGCCGATGGGGCGGCCGAACACCACGCGTTCCTTGGCGTACTGCGTAGCGATGGCCAGCGCCGCGCGCCCCAGCCCGATGGCCTCGGCCGCGATCAGGATGCGCTCCGGGTTGAGCCCGTGCAGGATGTACTCGAAGCCTTTGCCCTCTTCACCGATACGGTCCTCGTCGGGGATAAACAGGTCATCGATGAACAGCATGTTGGTGTCGACGGCGGCGCGGCCCATCTTGTCGATCTCGCGGATCTCGATCTTGCTGCGGTCGACCTTGGTATAGAACAGCGACAGCCCCTCGGTCGATTTCTTCACCGACTCCAGCGGCGTGGTGCGCGCCAGCAGCAGCATGCGGTCGGCCACCTGCGCGGTCGAGATCCAGATCTTGCGCCCGCTCACCGAATAGCCGCCTGGCACCTTGCGCGCAAAGGTCTTGAGCTTGGTGGTGTCGAGCCCCGCGTCGGGCTCGGTCACGCCGAAGCAGGCCTTCTCCTGGCCTGCGATCAGCGGCGGCAGGAAGCGTCCCTTCTGCGCGTCGGTGCCGAACACCACCACCGGGTTCAGGCCGAACACGTTCATGTGCACCGCCGACGCGCCCGTCATGCCCGCGCCCGACTGCGAGATGGTCTGCATCACCAGCGCCGCTTCCAGGATGCCCAGCCCCGCGCCGCCGAAGGCCTCGGGCATGGCCACGCCGAGCCAGCCACCTTCGCACAGCGTCTGGTAGAACTCGTGCGGATAGGTGCCGGACTTGTCGAGGCGGTCCCAGTATTCCATGTCGAATTGCGCGCAGACCTGCTGCACCGCCTCGACGATGGAGGCCTGTTCTTCGGAGAGATCGAAATTCATCGCGTTACCTGCTTGCTGTCGTTGTCGGTTCGATGGTGTCTTATTCCGGCTGGATGCCCGCGTCCTTCACCAGCCGCGCCCACTTCTGCAACTCGGCCACGACAAACTGGTTGAGCTCGGCCGGCGTGCTGCCGAACGGCTCGAAGCCCAGCGCATGGAACTGCGCGGCATGCTGCTTGCTGGTGGCGATCGCCACCAGCTCGCGGTTCAGGCGCGCCACCACCGGGGCCGGCACCCCGGCCGGCGCGAACACACCATTCCACGAGGTCACGTCGAAGCCCTTCAGCTCCGGCACGCTCGCCAGCGGCGGCAGGTCCGGCAGCAGCGCGCTGCGCTGCGCGGTGGTGACCGCCAGCGCGCGCAGCTTGCCGGCGCGCACGTTGGCGATGCCGGCGGCGAAGTCGACGAACATCGCCTGCACCTGGCCGCCCATCACGTCGGTCATCGCCGGCGGCGTGCTCTTGTACGGCACGTGCAGCATCTTCAGCCCCGCCATCTTCGACAGCGTCGCGCCCGAGACAATGCCGGTGCTGTTGCCGCTGGCATAGGTCAGGCCCGGATGCGCCTTGGCGTAGTCGACGAACTCGCGCAGCGTCTTGACCGGCAGCGCCGGGTTGACCACCAGCATGAACGGCAGGTTGCCCATGCGCGAGATCGGCGTGAAATCCTTGACCGGGTCATAGCGCAACTGCTTCATCAGCGACGGGTTGGCCGAATGCGTGGTGTTGGTGGTCATGAACAGCGTATAGCCGTCGGCGGGCGCCTTGGCCACGAACTCGGCGGCGATGGTGCCGTTGGCGCCGGGCTTGTTGTCCACCACCACCGGTTGCTGCAGCGACTCGCCCAGGTACTTCGCGGTCAGACGCGCCACGGCATCGGTACCGCTGCCGGCGGCAAACGGCACCACCAGCCGCAGCGGCTTGGCGGGGAATTCATCGGCGGCCTGCGCCGGGATCGCGGCCAGCACCGCGCTGCAACCCAGCGCCAGGCCGGCAAAAGCGTTCTTGAAGGACTTCACGGTGGTTGTCTCCTGTAGTTTTGTGCCCTGCCCGTGACCGCCGCCGGTCAGGCGGGCCGTATCACGCGTTCAGGGGATTCCTCGTAAGGCGGGGAATAGATCACCAGAATCTTTGCGGGCTCGTCGCTGACTACCGTGAAGACGTGCATCTGGTCCGGCGGGAAGAAACAGCAGTCGCCCGGGCCCAGCTCGCGGCGCTGGCCGCCGACCTCGGCGACGGCGCGCCCTTCCAGCACGTAGCAGACCTGCTCAATGCCCGGGTGCGCATGCGGCAGCGCGCCCTTGCCCTTCTCGATGGTGCCGTGGATCACTTCCAGATGGCGCGAGCCGACCGTCTCGGGCGCGATCAGCCGGCGGTTGAGCGTGCCGACATGGTTGGCGGGGTGGTAGCCCTCGACCTCATCGGTCGAGATGAAATACACGGGTTGGTCCGGCATGCGGCCTCCTGCCTGAATTCATGTTTATGAATAATAGTTTATACACATGAATTTACTCGTCAAACGTTTTCGACACGTTTGCGGGTTTACCGGGAGCGCCTGGCCGTGACGAGCGCCGTCCTCACGCGCCGCGTGATCGGTCGGAAATAGAGAATGTAACGCCTGGTGGGCCTAGCCGGCGAAGCGGTAACCGACGCCGACCTCGGTCAACAACCACGCCGGCTGGGCCGGATCGGCCTCCAGCTTGTGGCGCAGGTGGCCCATGTAGACCCGCAGGTAGTGGCTGCTGTCGGCATGGGACGGCCCCCACACTTCGCGCAGCAGCTCGCGGTGCGTCATGACCTTGCCGCGGTGCGCCAGCAGCACGGCGAGCAGGCGGTATTCGATCGGGGTCAGGTGCACCGCCTCGCCCCCGCGCGTGACCTGCCGGTTGGCGAGGTCGACGGCGACCTCGCCGAACGCCACCTGCGCCCGCCCCTGCGCGCCGGCGCGAGCATGCCGGCGCAACAGCACGCGCAGCCGCGCCACCAGCTCGCCCACGCCGAAGGGCTTGGTCAGGTAGTCGTCGGCGCCGGCGTCGAGCGCGCGGATCTTCTCGGTCTCGTCGGTGCGCGCCGACAGCACCAGCACCGGCACTTCGGTCCAGGTGCGCAGCTCGCCGATCATCGAGACGCCGTCGCCGTCGGGCAGGCCCAGGTCCAGGATCACCAGGTCGGGCTGGCGCGTGCCGGCCTCGATCAGCCCGCGCTGCAGGGTATCGGCCTCGTGCACGGTGCAGCCCTCGTCCTGCAGTGCCGCGCGCACGAAGCGGCGGATATGGGGCTCGTCTTCCACCAGCAGCAGCGTGGGCGAAAACTCGAATGGCATGACGCGTCGCTTCCTTGCAAGGTTGGCGGGTTCAGGCCGGCACGCCGGCCGCTTCGGGCTCCAGCACCGGCGGGGTGCCGCGCGGCAGCGTGACCACGAAGCGCGCGCCGCCCCCATCGACCCTCGCGGCCTGCGCGGGGTGCACCGGCTCGACCCGGATGCTGCCACCGTGCGCCTGCACGATCGCCTCGCACACGGCCAGCCCCAGGCCGACGCCGCTGGTGGCGGATTCGCGCTCGCCGCGCGTAAATTTCTCGAACACCTGGCGCGCCATCGCGGCCGGCACGCCGGGACCGTCGTCCTCGACGATCAGGTGCACCGAGGCTTCGGTGACCTCGCCGCGCAGCCGGATCTCGGTGCCCGGCGCGGTGTACTTGGCGGCGTTCTCGAGCAGGTTGCACAGCACGCGCTCGATCAGCACGCCGTCGCACTCCACCAGCGGCAGCGCCGACAGGTCGGCCACCACCACGCGGTGCCGCGCCAGTGCGTCGCGCAGCGACGCCAGCGCCGCGCCGGCCAGCTCTTCGAACGACTGCCAGGTCTTGCGCAGCGCCACATTGCGGCCCTGCAGCCGCGCCATGTCGAGCAGGTTGGCCACCATCGCATGCATGCGCCGCGCCTGGTCGCGCATGGCGCCGACCGTTTCCGCCACCCCCGGCGCCAGCGGCGGGGTGCCGCGCTGCAGGGTCTCGGCCATGCCGATCAGGCTGGTCAGCGGCGTGCGCAGGTCGTGCGACACCGCCGCCAGCAGCGAGCTGCGCAGGCGCTCGGACTCCATCGTCAGCAGGGCCTGCTGCGCGACCTCGACGTAATGCAGCCGCTCCAGCGCGATCGCGATCAGCGTGGCGAAGACATCGGCCTGGCGCCGCAGCGCCGGCTGCGCGAAGGCACGCCAGGCGCGCGGCTCGACCGCGAGCACGCCGCGCACCTGCATCGGCGCTTTCAACGGCAGGTACAGCACCGTGCCGGCCGGCAGCGTGTCGGTGCCGGTGCCGGCCGGCTGGCCGTGGTCGAACACCCATTGCGCCAGCACATGGTCGATGGCGTCGCTCTGCGCGGCGACGCCGGCTTGGGCAGCGCTCTCGGCATCGGTTGCGGCGGGCAGCAATCGCCCTTGCTGGCCGGCCCGGAAGAACGCCGCGCGCGCGTCGAACGCCGCGCGCAGGAAGCGGCTGCCGATGGCAACGATCTGCGCATCGGTCAGCGCCGCCGACAGTTCGCGCGCCAGCTCGTACAGTGTGCGCGCATCGGTCTCGCGCTGGACCGACACGCGCGCCTGCTCGCGCAGCCCGGCGGTGAGCTGGCCGATCACCAGTCCCACTGCCAGCATCACCAGGAAGGTCACCAGGTATTGCACGTCGCTGACCGCGAACGACAGCTGCGGTGGCACGAAGAAGAAGTCGAACGCACCCACCGCCACCAGCGCGGCGAAAGCGCCGGCGGTGCGTCCGTGGCGCAGCGCCACCCCTGCCACCGCCAGCAGGAACAGCATGGCGATATTGACCAGGTCGAACCATGGCCGCGCCAGCGCCGACAGCGCGGTGGCGCCGGCGCACCAGGCCACCGCCCACAACAGGCCGGGCCACTGCGCCGGACGGGCCTCGTCACCTTGCGCTTCGATGCCATGCGCAGCGCGGGCGGCATCGGGCGCGTCATGCCGGACCCCGTCGGCGGCGACTCGGATCACGTCGACCTCCGGACACGCGGCCGCCAGCGCATCGGCAAAGTTGCTGCGCCCGAACAGCCAGGCGCGCGCGCCCAGCCACGGCGCCAGCAGCTGCGCCAGCCAGGCATGCAGGCGGCCCGGTAGCGCATCGCCGCGGTCACGCCAGCGCGCCGGGGTGCGGCCGATCAGGACCTTGGTCAGGTTGTGCCGCCGCACATAGCCGGCCACTGCCGCCACCATGTCGCTGCCGGCCAGGGTCTCGGTGCGCGCGCCCAGCGCCTCGGCCAGCCGCATCGCCTCGTCGAGCTGCGCGCGCAGCGTGTCCGGCACCGGCGCCAGCCGCGGCACCGACACCGTCACCACATGGCAGTCGCAATCGAGTTGAGCCGCCAGCCGGCGCGCGCTGCGCACCACTTGCACGGCATCGCTGCCGTGGCCGATGCAAGCCAGCACCGCTTCGCGCGTGCGCCACACCGGCTCGATCGACGCCTGCTGGCGGTAGGCGCGCACATCGTCGTCGACGCGGTCGGCGGTGCGTCGCAGCGCCAGCTCGCGCAGCGCGATCAGGTTGCCCTTGCGGAAAAAGTGCTGCACCGCGTGGCGGGCCTGTTCGGGCACGTACACGCAGCCTTCGCGCAGCCGGCGCAGCAACTCGTCGGCGGGCAGGTCGACCAGCACGACTTCGTCGGCCTCGTCGAAGACCGCGTCGGGCACGGTCTCGCGCACGCGGATGCCGGTGATGCCGGCCACCGCCTGGTTCAGGCTGTCGAGGTGCTGGACGTTGACGGTGGTCCAGACGTCGATGCCGGCCGAGCGCAGCTCGGCGATGTCCTGCCAGCGCTTGGGATGGCGGCTGCCGGGCGCGTTGCTGTGGGCCAGCTCGTCCACCAGCACCAGCGCCGGCCGGCGCGCCAGCGCGGCGTCGAGATCGAATTCCTGCAGCGCGCGGCCGCGGTGCTCGAGCACGCGCCGGGGCAGCTGCTCGAGGCCTTCGGCCAGCGCCTCCGTCTCGGCGCGGCCATGGCTTTCGACCACGCCCACGACGACATCGCCACCCTGTTCGCGCAGCGCGCGCGCGGCCGCCAGCATGGCAAAGGTCTTGCCGACGCCGGCCGAGGCGCCGAAGTAAATGCGCAGGCGTCCGCGCGCGGAGCGTTCGCCATCGGCCTGCAGGCGTTGCAGCAGGTGGTCGGGATCGGGGCGGAGGTCGTCGGCTGGGCGCGCGGGCATGGTGGGCGCGCTCACGTTGCGGCAGCGCAAGCGCAGCCAGATTGTGCCATGCAGGCCGGCGCGTGGCCCCCAACGTGGCCTCCCGCCTCAGCGCGCCGGCAGCGCATCCAGTGCCAGGTTTAGCCGCAGCACGTTGACGCCGGCCTCGCCCAGCACCGGCAGCAGCGGCTTGTCGGTATGCGCGGCGATCAGCGCGCGCACCTGCGCGAGCGGCAAACCCCGCGCCCGCGCCACGCGCGCCGCCTGGTACTCGGCCGCGGCCACGCTGACATGCGGGTCCAGGCCGCTGCCGGAGGCGGTCACCAGGTCCACCGGCACCGGCGCGGTGTTGCCGGGATCGGCCGCGCGCAGCGCGTCGATGCGCGCGCGTGCCGCGTCGGCCAGCGCGGGGTTCGACGGCCCCAGGTTGGAGCCGCCGGAAGCCCCGCCGTTGTATGGCATCGGCGCGGTCGCCGAGGGCCGGCCCCAGAAGTCCCCGGGCGCGGAGAACGGCTGGCCGATCAGCTCGGATCCCAGCACCTTGCCGTCGCGCTCGATCAGCGAGCCGGCGGCCTGGTGCGGAAAGGCCGCGCCGGCAATCATGGTGATCGCCGCGGGGTACAGCAGGCCGGTCAGCAGCGACAGCGCCAGCAGGATGACCAGCGCCGGGCGCATCAGGCCGCCCTGCGCTTCAGTGTGCGCGGCGTGCGCGGTATCGGCTGTGATTGGATTGGACATGGTTGCTCCGAACATTGTTTGGGGTCGGTCAGGCCCAGCCCATGGCGGCCAGGCCCAGGTCGATCAGCTTGATGCCGGCAAACGGCAGCGCGATGCCGCCCAGCCCGTACACCAGCAGGTTGCGGCGCAGCAGCGCGGCGGCGCCGAGCGCGCGGTAGCGCACGCCGCGCAGTGCCAGCGGGATCAGCGCCACGATGATCAGCGCGTTGAAGATCACGGCCGACAGGATCGCCGATGCCGGCGTCGCCAGCCCCATCACGTTGAGCAGGTCAAGCTGCGGATAGGTGGTGGCAAAGGCCGCGGGAATGATCGCGAAATACTTGGCCAGGTCGTTGGCCACGCTGAAGGTGGTGAGCGCGCCGCGGGTCATCAGCATCTGCTTGCCGATGCCGACGATCTCGATCAGCTTGGTCGGGTTACTGTCGAGGTCGACCATGTTGCCGGCCTCGCGCGCGGCCTGCGTGCCGCTGTTCATCGCCACCGCGACGTCGGCCTGCGCCAGCGCCGGGGCGTCGTTGGTGCCGTCGCCGGTCATCGCCACCAGCCGCCCTTCGGCCTGGTACCGGCGGATCAGCGCCAGCTTGGCTTCGGGCGTGGCCTCGGCGAGGAAGTCGTCGACGCCCGCTTCGGCGGCGATCGCGGCGGCGGTCAGCCGGTTGTCGCCGGTGATCATCACGGTGCGGATGCCCATGCGGCGCAGTTCGCCGAAGCGCTCGCGGATGCCGCGCTTGACCGTGTCCTTCAGCTCCACCACGCCCAGCACGCGCACCTCGGCGCCGGTCAGCTCGGCCACCACCAGCGGCGTGCTGCCGGCCCGCGCCACGTCCTCGACCGCGTGCGTGACCGCATCCGGGAACTTGCCCGCATGCTCGGCCACGTAGCGGCGCACGGCATCGGCCGCGCCCTTGCGCACGCTGCGCCGCGACGTGCGCTCGTCGAGGTCGACGCCGCTCATGCGCGTCTGCGCGCTGAACGGCACGAACACCGGCCGCGCCGCGCCCATGCCCGGGGCGTCGGCGCCGGCCTGCTGGCGCGCCAGCGCCACGATGCTGCGGCCCTCGGGGGTTTCATCGGCCAGCGACGACAGCCACGCGGCGGCCCCCAGCTGGCGTTCGCTCACACCCGGCGCCGGCAGCAGCCGCGCGGCCTGGCGGTTGCCCAGCGTGATCGTGCCGGTCTTGTCGAGCAGCAGCACGTCGACGTCGCCGGCGGCCTCCACCGCGCGGCCCGAGGTGGCGATCACGTT
Organism: Cupriavidus sp. WGlv3; assembly: GCF_023952475.1. Taxonomy (GTDB): domain Bacteria; phylum Pseudomonadota; class Gammaproteobacteria; order Burkholderiales; family Burkholderiaceae; genus Cupriavidus; species Cupriavidus phytorum. The sequence goes on along the minus strand of NZ_JALHRX010000010.1, from coordinate 40,288 downwards.
GGCCGCCATCATGCGGCTCATGCCGGCCACGCCGATTGCCGACAGCAGCCCGCCGATGGTGGTCGGGATCAGGCACACCAGCAGCGCCACCAGCACGGTCACGGTGACCGGCAGCCCCGCGCCCGTCGCCAGCACGCTGTAGGCGGAGAACGGCAGCAGCGTGGCGGTGGCCAGCAGCAGCACCATCGACAGTCCGACCAGCAGGATGGTCAGCGCCAGCTCGTTGGGCGTCTTCTGGCGCCGCGCGCCTTCGACCATCGAGATCATGCGGTCGATAAAGCTTTCGCCCGGATTGGTGGTGATGCGCACCACGATCCAGTCGGACAGCACGCGGGTGCCGCCGGTGACCGACGAGAAATCGCCGCCGGATTCGCGGATCACCGGCGCCGACTCGCCCGTGATGGCGCTTTCGTCGACCGAGGCCACGCCTTCGATGACCTCGCCGTCGCCGGGGATCATGTCGCCGGCCTCGGTCAGCACCACGTCGCCGCGGCGCAGCGTGGTGGCCGGGCGCACCTGCACGGCGCCGTCGCGGCGGCCCTCGGCCAGCACGCGCGCGTTCGCGGTGCGCTTGAGCCCGCGCAGCGACGCGGCCTGCTGGCGGCTGCGGCCTTCGGCCAGGGCCTCGGCAAAATTGGCAAACAGCACGGTGACCCACAGCCAGATCGTTATCGCGACGATAAAGCCGGCGCTTTCCGTGGCATGCGGCTGCGGCGCGACCAGCGCACGCAGCGCCAGCAGCGTGGTCAGGATGGCGCCGGCGTAGACCACGAACATCACCGGGTTGCGCAGCTGCTCGCGCGGTGACAGCTTGCGCAGCGCCGCGAACAGCGCCGGGCGCACCAGTTCGGGCGACAGCAGGCGGAGCGGCGCGCGTGCCGGGTCGTGCGCGGCATCGTGGGCTGGATCGTGGGCGGCGCCATCGTCGGCGCGCTCCGGGGCGGCCTGGGGCCGCGTGCTCAGGGTATCGGGTTGCATCATGGAGACAGGTTCGCGAGTGGCGATGAGTCAGGACAGCGGTTCAGCGCGCGGCGCCGGCCAGCACGCCCTGCAGGTGTTCGGCGACGGGGCCTAGCGCCAGCGCCGGGACATAGGTCAGCGCGCCCACCATCAGCACTGCGCCGGCCAGCAGCACCACGAACAGCGCGCCGTGCGTGGGCATGGTGCCGCCGGTGGCCGGCAGCTTCGGCTTGGCCGCCAGCGAGCCCGCCAGCGCCAGCACCGGGATCACGATCCAGAAGCGGCCGAACCACATCGCCGCGGCCAGCAGCGTGTTGTAGAACGGGGTGTTGGCCGACAGGCCCGCGAATGCACTGCCGTTGTTGTTGGCCGCCGAAGACAGCGCGTACAGGATCTCGGAAAAGCCGTGCGTGCCCGGGTTGAGCACGCCCGCGCGGCCCGCGCCCGCCATCACCGCCACCGCCGTGCCCAGCAGCACCAGCAGCGGCGTGACCAGGATCACGATCACGGTCATCTTCATCTCGAAGGCCTCGATCTTTTTGCCGAGGTATTCCGGCGTGCGGCCGATCATCAGGCCGGCGATGAACACCGCCAGCACCGCGTAGACCAGCATGCCGTACAGCCCGGAGCCGACCCCGCCGAACACCACCTCGCCCAGCTGCATCAGCAACATCGGCACCATGCCGCCCAGCGCGGTGAAGGAATCGTGCATGGCATTGACCGCGCCGCACGACGCCGCCGTGGTGATTGCCGCGAACAGCGCGGAGGCGGCCACGCCGAAGCGCGTTTCCTTGCCTTCCATATTGCCGCCCGCCTGCAGCGCAGAGCCCGCGTGGTCCAGCGGCAGCGCGGACAGCACCGCGCCGGCGCGCTGCTCGGCGAGCGCGGCCAGACAGGCCATGGCCACGAACAGCAAGGTCATCGCCGCCAGCACCGCCACGCCCTGGCGGCGGTCCTGCACCATCTCGCCGAAGGTGAAGCACAGCGCGGCGGGGATCAGGAAGATCGCCAGCATCTCGATCAGGTTGGACAGCGCGGTCGGGTTTTCGTACGGATGCGCCGAGTTGGCGTTGAAGAAGCCGCCGCCGTTGGTGCCCAGCATCTTGATCGCTTCCTGCGACGCCACCGGCCCCATCGGCAGCGTCTGCGTGTGCGCCATGGCCGGCCGGGTCGGCACCCCGCCCTGTGCATCGGCGATGGGATTGCCGGCGGCGTCCGTGACCGGCTGGCTATAGGCCACCGGTCGCAGCAGCGCGGCATCGCGATAGCCGCCGAAGTTCTGGATCACGCCCTGGCTCGCCAGCGCCAGCGCAATCACCGATGCCAGCGGCACCAGCACGTACAGCGTGATGCGCGTCAGGTCGACCCAGAAGTTGCCGATGCCGCCCGCGCGCTGGCGCGCGAAGCCGCGGATCAGCGCGAACACCACGGCGATGCCGGTGGCCGCCGAGACAAAGTTCTGCACCGTCAGCGCCAGCATCTGCGTCAGGTAGCTCATGGTCGATTCGCCGGCATAGCCCTGCCAGTTGGTATTGGCGACGAAGCTGACGGCGGTATTGAAGGCCGAATCCGGCGACACCGCGCCGAAGCCCTGCGGGTTCAGCGGCAGCCAGCCCTGCAGGCGCTGCAGCGCATAGACCGCCACCGCCCCGAGCAGGTTGAAGGCGAGCACGGCCAGCGCGTAGCGCCGCCAGCCCATCTGCGCGCCGCCCCGCTCGCCGCCATGCACGCCGGCGAGCCGGTACAGCGCGCGCTCGAGCGGCCGGCCCCAGACGGTCAGTCGGTAGCCGTCGTCTTCGACCGCGCGGCGCAGGTAGCGGCCCAGCCATGGCGCCAGCGCCAGCAGGATGGCCAGGTACAGGGCCAGCAGGCCCGGGAAATCGGTCGGCATCAGAACTTCTCCGGGCGGCACAGCGCAATCAGCAGGTAGAGGAAGATGGCCACGGCAAGCGCGCCGGCCAGCAGTTCGGTCCAGTCCATCAGAGGTCTCCGCCGGTGGCTGCGTCCGGCTGCGGCCGGTCCGCGGCGGAAACCGGCCGCGCCGGGCCGCACAACCATGCGCACAGCGCGACCAGGGCGACGCTGGCGGCGCCGAAGGCAATCAGAACGAGCAAGAACATCGCATCCATGACGGGAGAATCGTGAGTGGCAGACGTCACCCAGATTAGGGATGCGGGGATAAAAACGGGGTAGAAAGACCCGCTATGGCTATAAAAACGGTATAAAGACGCCTCGCGGTTCCGTCGCGCGCGCTGCGGTCCGCTTGAAGTGGCCTGGAAATAACTATCAGGCCCGGCCGCCGCGCGTACGTTGCACTGCATTCTTGACAGCGCCGTCGTATACATGCCATAGTTACGGGCGTATAGCATTCATGGAAACCGGTACTGTCAGGCTCCAGTTATGTTTGGACCTGGCGCTATCACCCCTGACACTGGTTGCACGGACTGAAACGTCCACATCTTTCAGGTTCGCGGGGGCGCACCAGGGCATCGGCCCGGCGTGCAATACCAGTCGCTCCGGCGGCCGCAGTTTCCCCCCGTGTGAACCAGCCGCCCCGGCGGCAATCCCCTAAAGGACTGAATTGACTAAGATCGTCTTGAAACCCGGTGAGCCCGTTGAAGTTGCAATGCGGCGTTTCCGTCGTGCCATTCTGCAGACTGGCCTGATCGTTGAACTCAAGAGCCGTACCGCTTACGAGAAGCCGACGACCGAGCGCAAGCGCAAGAAGAAGGCCGCCGAAGCACGCCTGCGCAAGCGCCTGCGCATGCAGATGCTGCCGAAGAAGATGTACTGATTCCGGCACGCTTTGCTGCCTGGTTTAGCCAGGCAAGAAAAACCGCCAGTTCGCTGGCGGTTTTTTTATGCCCGCGCGCCGGGGCCCTCGCGTCCGCTGCACCGCGCCAACTGAGCCCGGCGCGGATGACCGGCATAATGGCGGATATTGCGCCGTTGCGGCGCCACACCGGACCCTGCCTTGACTGCCATCCTCGAGTTGCGCAAGGTGCGCAAGCAATACGGCGACACGGTCGTGGTCGACGACCTCGACCTCCAGGTTTTCCGCGGCCAGTGCTTCGGCCTGCTGGGCCCCAACGGCGCCGGCAAGACCACCACGCTGCGGCTGCTGCTGGGCCTGACCACACCCCTGGCGGGCACGCTGACGCTATGCGGCGAGCCCATCCCCGAGCGCGCGCCGCAGGCGCGCATGCGCGTGGGCGTGGTGCCGCAGTTCGACAATCTCGATCCGGACTTCTCGGTGATCGAAAACCTGCGCATCTTCGGCCGCTACTTCGGGCTGTCGTCGGCCGAGATCGAGCGGCGCGTACCGAAGCTGCTGGAATTCGCGCGGCTGGAAAACCGCGCCGACGCCCAGGTGCGCGACCTCTCCGGCGGCATGCGGCGGCGCCTGACCGTGGCGCGCGCGCTGATCAACGACCCGGACCTGCTGGTGATGGACGAGCCCACCACCGGCCTCGATCCGCAGGCACGCCACCTGATCTGGGAGCGGCTGAAGTCGCTGATGGCCAGCGGCAAGACCATCCTGCTGACCACGCACTTCATGGAAGAAGCCGAGCGGCTGTGCAACTACCTGTGCGTGATCGACGGCGGCCGCAAGATCGCCGAAGGCAAGCCGCACGAGCTGATCGACAGCCAGATCGGCTGCGACGTGGTCGAGGTCTATGGCGATGAACTGGAGACGCTGCGCGGCACCCTGACGCCGCTGGCGCAGCGCACCGAAATGAGCGGCGAGACACTGTTCTGCTACGTGCGCGAGCCCGCCCCGCTGCTGGCGGCGCTGCACGGCAGGAGCGGCGTGCGCTACCTGCACCGCCCGGCCAACCTCGAGGACGTGTTCCTCAAGCTGACCGGCCGCGAGATGCGGGACTGAACCAAGGGACGACATGAGCGAACAGGACCCCCGCGCGGACGCCACCGAGGCCTCCCCCGCCGCCGCCATGGCGGCGCGCCAGGCCTATCCGCAGCCGCTGCTGCCGCGCAACCTGCGCAACTGGATGATGGTCTGGTACCGCAACTACATGGTGTGGAGGAAGCTGGCAATTCCGTCGATGATCGGCAACCTGGCCGACCCGATGATCTACCTGTTCGGCCTCGGCCTCGGGCTCGGCCTGATGGTGGGCCAGGTCGACGGCGTGTCGTATATCGCCTTCCTCGCGGCCGGCACCACCGCGTCCAGCGTGATGATGTCGGCCAGCTTCGAATCGATGTATTCGGCGTTCTCGCGCATGCACGTGCAGCGCACCTGGGAAGCGATCATGCATGCGCCGCTGACGCTGGGCGACGTGGTGCTGGGCGAAATCGCCTGGGCCGCCAGCAAGGCCGTGCTGTCGGGGCTGGCCATCATGCTGGTGGCGGGCGCGCTCGGCTATGCGCAGATGCCGGGGGCGCTGCTGGCGCTGCCGGTGATCGTGCTGGCCGGGATCGCCTTCGCCGCGCTGGCGATGATCGTCACCGCGCTGGCACCCAGCTATGACTTCTTCATGTTCTACCAGACCCTGGTGATGACGCCGATGCTGCTGCTGTCGGGCGTTTTCTTCCCGCTGGAACAGCTGCCCGAAGGCGTGCAGGCCGCCGCCAAGGCACTGCCGCTGGCGCACGCGGTGGCGCTGATCCGGCCGCTGATGCTGGGCCGCCCGCTCGACGGCGCCGGCCTGCACCTGGCGGTGCTGGCCGCCTATGCGGTGGCCGCGCTGGTGGTGTGCCTGGTGCTGCTGCGCCGCCGGCTGCTGCGCTGACTCCGCCCCATGCCAGGCTCAACCACTATCAAGAGTTCCATGCCGTCTTTATTCCCCCGCCTGCGTCGCAACCTGCGCAACGATAGCGCAACCTCCGCCTCCCTGCCGCGCATCGCCCTGATGCTGGCAGTCGCCTGCGCCACCGCGTCGCTGTCCGGCTGCATGGTGGTCGGCGCCACCGTGGCGGTCGGCAGCGCCGCGGTGTCGACGGTGGCGACGGTGGGCTCGGCCGCGGTCAGCGTGGCCTCGACCGCGGTCGGCACCACCTACGACGTCACCGCCGCCGGCGTGAAGGCGATGGCCGGCGGCGATGAGCCCGCGCTGCAAGCGCCGGCACCGCAAGCGCAGCCATCTCAAGGCCCGGCCCCGCAAGAACAGGCCCCGGTGGTCGCGGCGACCGAGTAGCGCCTCAGTCGCCCAGGCCGCGCAGCAGGTCGGCCTTCAGGTCCTCGACCGACTCCAGCCCGACCGCCAGGCGGATCAGCCCTTCGCCAACGCCCGCGGCCGCCTTGGCCTCGGGGCTGACGCGCGCATGCGTGGTGGTGTACGGGTGCGTGATGGTGGTGCGGGTGTCGCCCAGGTTGCCGGTGATCGAGCACAGCCGGGTGTTGTCGATCACGCGCCAGGCATTGGCGCGCTGCTGCTCGGGCGTCGCGCCCTTGAGCTCGAACGACACGATCGCGCCGCCGCCGCTTTGCTGGCGCATGGCGATCTGGTGCTGCGGATGCGACGCCAGCGCCGGATGGAACACGCGCGCCACGGCCGGGTGCGATTCCAGGAACTGCGCCAGCGCCAGCGCGCTCGACGAATGGCGCTCCATGCGGATCGCCAGGGTCTCCATGCCCTTGAGCAGCACCCACGCATTGAACGCCGACAGCGTCGGCCCGGCGGTGCGCACGAACGGGAATACCTTGCCCATGATGAAGTCGTGCGAGCCCAGCACCGCGCCACCCAGCACCCGGCCCTGGCCGTCGATATGCTTGGTGGCCGAGTGCACCACGATGTCGGCGCCGAACTTCATCGGCTGCTGCAGCGCCGGCGAGCAGAAGCAGTTGTCGACCACCAGCAGCGCATTGGCGTCGTGGGCGATGTCGGCCACGGCGGCGATGTCGGCCACTTCGGTCAGCGGGTTCGACGGCGTCTCCAGGAAGAACAGCCTGGTGTTCGGCCGCACCGCGGCACGCCACGCCTGCAGGTCGGTCGGATCGACGAAGGTGGTCTCGACACCGAACTTGCCAAAGATATTGTTGAACAGCGTCATGGTCGAGCCGAAGATCGCGCGCGAGCTGACCAGGTGGTCGCCGGCCTGCATCGACGACAGCACCACCGACAGGATCGCGCTCATGCCCGAGGCGGTCGCCATGCAGGCCTGCGCGCCTTCCAGCGCCGCCAGGCGCGACTGGAACATCGACACGGTCGGGTTGGTGAAGCGCGAATAGGTATAGCCCTCTTCCGAGTTGGCAAAGCGCTCGGCGGCCTCGGCGGCGCTGTTGAAGCAGAAGCTCGAGGTCAGGTACATGGCCTCGGAGTGCTCCATGAATTCGCTGCGCAGCGTGCCGGCGCGCACGCCGAGGGTATCGATGCCGAGCGATTCGGGATTGAGCGGTTGGTTCATGCTGGTGGCGCGGTCGTACCCGCGCGAAGGCGATGGTTGCGACAAGCTGCGCAGCGCCCGGTGGACGGCGCGCGGCCATGAAAAAAGCCCGTGCGATCGGTTGCTCGGATCGACGGGCTTGCTGTCCTGCGTGTGCGTATGCGTATGGCCTTGGGCTTCAGGCTGTGGCGGCCGGCTTCCGGACATTGCCGCGCCGGCAAGGCGCTGCGCAGCGGGAATCGTTGCTGGCGACCATCTCTTTAGCTGTTTCGGGCTGTACCCGCGTCCGCAAGCTGACTGTCAAATCGACGCCCGGCCATGTTACGGCCGGGCATCGCATTCGTCAACGCGCGCCAACGCGGTGGCGGGGCTTACTCGTTGCCGCCGGAGCGCTGCAGGTGCAGTTGCGAGCGCTCGGTGTCGCCGCCGGTGCCGTCGCGGTCGGCCTGGCTGCGCGCGGTTTCCAGGCGGTCCAGGTAGGCCTCGTCGATATCGCCGGTGATGTAGCGGCCATCGAAGCACGACGCGTCGAAGTCCTTCAGCGCGGGGTTGATGTCGCGCACCGCCTGCTTCATCGCTTCCACGTCCTGGTACACCAGCTTGTCAGCGCCGATGATCTTGGCGATCTCTTCGTGCGTGCGGCCATGCGCCACCAGTTCGCTGCGGGTCGGCATGTCGATGCCGTACACGTTGGGGAACTTCACCGGCGGCGCGGCCGAGGCGAAGATCACCTTGTTGGCGCCGGCGTCGCGCGCCATCTGCACGATCTCGAACGAGGTGGTGCCGCGCACGATCGAGTCGTCGACGATCAGCACGTTCTTGCCCTTGAACTCCACGCCCATGGCGTTGAGCTTCTGGCGCACCGACTTCTTGCGCACCGCCTGGCCCGGCATGATGAAGGTGCGGCCGACGTAGCGGTTCTTGAAGAAGCCTTCGCGATAGTTGACGCCCAGGCGGTTGGCCACCTGCATCGCGGCCGGGCGGCTGGAATCCGGGATCGGCATGACCACGTCGATATCGCCGGCCGACACTTCCTGGCGAATCTTCTCGGCCAGGTAGTCGCCCATGCGCAGGCGCGCGTCGTAGACCGGCACGCCGTCGATGCACGAATCCGGGCGGGCCAGGTAGACGTATTCGAAGATGCACGGCGTCAGCACCGCGTTGTCGGCGCATTGCTTGCTGTAGAGCTTGCCGTCGAGGTCGATGAAGATGGCCTCGCCCGGCGCCACGTCGCGCTCGAGCTTGTAGCCGATACCTTCCAGCGCCACCGACTCCGACGCCACCATCCATTCCTTGCCGGTCGGGGTTTCGACACTGCCCAGGCACAGCGGGCGGATGCCGAACGGATCGCGCACCGCCAGCATGCCGTAGCCGGCGATCTGCGCGGCGATGGCGTACGAGCCGCGCACGCGGCGGTGCAGGCCGCCGACCGCCTTGAAGATGGTGTCCGGCTCCAGCGCCATGCCATTGCTGGCGCGCTGCAGCTCGTCGGCCAGCACGTTCAGCAGCACTTCGGTGTCCGAGTGCGTGTTGATGTGGCGGCGGTCGCGGCGGAACATCTCCTCGCGCAGCTGTTCCCAGTTGGTCAGGTTACCGTTATGCGCCAGGATCACGCCGTAAGGGGCGTTCACGTAGAACGGCTGCGCCTCTTCTTCGCTGGAAGCGGAGCCCGCGGTCGGATAGCGCACCTGGCCGATGCCGGCGGCGCCCGGCAGGCTGCGCATGTTGCGGGTGCGGAAGACATCGCGCACCAGGCCGTTGGCCTTGTGCATGTGGAAGGTACTGCCGTTGGCGGTGGCGATGCCGGCAGCATCCTGTCCGCGGTGTTGCAACAACAGCAGGCTGTCGTAAATCAATTGGTTGACGGGCGTGGATGACACCACACCGACGATACCGCACATGCCAAGCTCCCAGGAAAGGCTTTGATTCAGGGGGCGCAGCCCGGCCCGGGATCCTCCGGGCCCGAAGGCCTGCGTTACTACCAGCCGCGCAACGTGCCCGGCCTTATGTCTTCACGTACTTCGCCAGCTCCGGCGGCAACCATGGCTTGATCGATTCCATGGCCTGCATCACATACGGGCGGCTCACCGCATCGCGCCAGAACGGTTCTTCCGGCAATTTCGTCAGGCTGGCCAGCGTCACCATCACCATCACCAGCAGCACGCCGCGCAGCAGGCCGAACACCAGTCCCAGGCCGCGGTCGGCGGGCTTGAGGCCGGTGCTCTCCAGCAATTGCCCGACCACCATGCCGGCCAGCGAGGCCCCCAGCACGGTGCCGATCAGCAGCACCACGAAACCCAGCGCGTGGCGAGCCAGCTCGCCGCCCGGCAGGGACTCGGGCATCCAGCCCGCGGCCACCGCGCCGTAGCGGAATGCCACCCAGAACGCCACCACCCAGCCGATCAGCGACAGCACCTCGCGCACCAGCCCGCGCAGCACGCCCAGCAGGCCCGAGGCCAGCAGGATGAAGACCACGGCATAGTCGAAGAAAGTCGGCTGCATCGTTGCTGGCGGCCGCGCACACGCGCCGGCCACCGCGCCCTTACTGTTCCACGACCTTCGAGGTCAGCCCCACGGCGCGCACGCGCTTGTCGGCGGCGTCGGCGGCGTCGCGGTCGTTGAAGGGACCGGCACGCAGCAGGATGCGCTCGCCATCGGCCAGCACTTTCTTTTCGACATAGGCCGGCACCTTGCTCGCCTTGAGCTTGGCCAGCCAGCCCTTGGCGCGCTCTTCCGAAGAAAACGCGCCGATCAGGATCAGGTACTTGCCGCTGCCGGTCTTGGCTTCGGCCCTGGCTTCAGGCTTCGGCTCGGGCCTGGCTTCGGTGCGTGCAGCGGGCTTGTCGGCCGCAGCTGCCGCGGACTTCGGCGCATTGACGATTTCCTCGCCGGCATCGAGCGCCGCGGCATCGTTGCGCGAGGCCGGCGACGCCGGCGCGGGCGGCAGCGGATCGGCCTTGCGCGGCTCGACGCGCGGCTTCTGCGAGCTGGTGACGCCGTTGGCGACCTTGACCGACACGTCGTCGGACACCGGCCGCGGCTTGGTCTCGAACACGATCGGCAGCACGATCACGGCGGCCACCATCAGCACCACGGCGCCGATCAGCCGGCGGCGCGCGCGTTGCTTCTGCGGGAATTCAGGGTCCAGCGTGTCGTCGGCATACTCGTCGGCCAGGCGGCGCGACGAGGCGATGCCCGCACCCGTATCGGCGCGCTGGCGCCGGGCACGCTCGGGTGCCGGGTCGTTGCCCTTGCGGGAGGAAAACAGCGAAAGCAGGCCCATAGATTGGTTCGGTGATACGGCCCGGTGGGCCGCTCGTTGCGTTTGCCGCTCAGTGATCGGCCAAGGCCGCCGGGGTTGCCAGCACAGCGCGCGCCGGGACGCCCGCTTCAGTTAGCCTGCGTGGCACGGTAGGCCATCACGCCGGCGACGGTATAGAACGATCCGAAGACCAGAATTCTATCATTCTCGGTGGCACGTTCGATGGCGTCGCGGAATGCCGCCTCGGGACTGGAAAAGCAGGCCGCGGTCGCGTCCGGGCCGGGCTGGAAGCCCCCTGCTTCGAGCTTGTCGAGCAGGTCCGCGGCGCTGGCCGCGCGTTCGGTCGGCAGGTCGCACAGGCACCAGTGGTCGACCTTGTCGGCCACGTGCTGCAGCACCCCGGCGATGTCCTTGTCCTGCATCGCGCCGAACACCGCGTAGGTGTAGCGGAAGAAGCCCATGTTCTCGAGGTTCTGCCCCAGCGTCGCCGCCGCATGCGGATTGTGCGCCACGTCCAGGATTACCGCCGGACGGCCCGGCAGCACCTGGAACCGGCCCGGCAGCTCGACGAAGGCCAGGCCGTTGCGGACTTCCTGCGCGCTCACCGGCAGGCGCTCGCGCAGCGCCTGCAGCGCCGCCAGCGCGGCCGACGCGTTCAGCAGCTGGTTGGCGCCGCGCAGCGCCGGATAGCCCAGGCCGTTGAGCTTGCGCCCGCCGCCGCTCCAGTCCCATTGCTGGCGCTCCTGGCCTTTGGCGGCCTGGAAGTGATAGTCGCGCCCCACCAGCCACAGCTCGGCGCCGACCGCCTCGGCGTGCGCCAGCAGCGACTTGGGCGGCACCGGGTCGCCGCAGATCGCCGGCACGCCCGGACGGAAGATGCCGGCCTTCTCGAAGCCGATTTCCTCTCGGGTATTGCCCAGGTACTGGGTATGGTCGATGTCGACGCTGGTGATGATGGCGCAGTCGGTATCGATCACATTGGTGGCATCGAGGCGGCCGCCCAGCCCCACTTCGAGGACGATCGCATCAAGGCCGGCCGCGGCGAAGCAGTGGAGGATCGCCAGCGTGGTGAACTCGAAGTAGGTCAGGCTGACCGGGTCGGCAAAGCTGGTGCGCGCGTGCTCGACCGCCTCGAAGTGCGGCAGCAGCTGCGCGTCGGTGGCGATCTCGCCGTTCAGCCGCGCGCGCTCGTTGAACGTGATCAGGTGCGGCGAGGTATGGCAGCCCACCTTGTAGCCGGCTTCCAGCAGGATGCGTTCGAGCATGGCGCAGGTCGAGCCCTTGCCGTTGGTGCCGCCCACGGTGAAGACCGCGGCATCGATGCGCAGCCCGAGGGCTTCCTTCACGCGCGTGATGCGCGTCAGGCCCATGTCGATGCCCACGGGATGGGCGGTTTCGAGATGGGCGAGCCATTCGGGGAGCGTGTGGAAGACAGGCATTTCGGGTGTGCGAGGGAAACGTTCGAAGCGTTTGCTACCAGATTCGGGCAGGCGGGCGCAAAGTCAAGGGGCGGCGCCGCGCCCGTCCAGAAAAGGCGAAAGGCGCGTCAACCACCCGCGCCTTCGGTACCGCGATACTGGCGGCGTTATGCCACCGCGTCGGCCGGCTGCTTCTGCAGCAGCGCCAGCAGCTGCGCCAGTTCGGCGCGCATCTTGCGGCGGTCGACGATCATGTCGACGGCGCCCTTGGTGAGCAGGAATTCCGAGCGCTGGAAGCCTTCCGGCAGCTTCTCGCGCACGGTCTGCTCGATCACGCGCGGACCGGCAAAGCCGATCAGCGCCTTGGGCTCGGCGATCACCACGTCGCCCAGGAAGGCGAACGAGGCCGACACGCCGCCCATGGTCGGGTCGGTCAGCACGCTGATGAACGGCAGCCTGGCCGCGCTCAGCTGGTTCAGCATCGCCGTGGTCTTGGCCATCTGCAGCAGCGACAGCAGGCTTTCCTGCATGCGCGCGCCGCCGGTCGCGGTAAAGCAGATGAACGGCACCTTCTGCTCGAGCGCGGCCTGCGCGCCGCGCACGAAGCGCTCGCCCACCACCGAACCCATCGAGCCGCCCATGAACTCGAACTCGAAGCAGCTCGCCACCACCGGGATGGTGTGGATGGCACCGCCCATCACCACCATGGCATCGGTCTCGCCGGTGTCTTCCATGGCGGCCTTGATGCGGTCCGGGTACTTCTTGGAATCCTTGAACTTGAGCGCGTCGACCGGCACGATCTCCTGGCCGATCTCATAGCGGCCTTCGGCGTCGAGCAGTGCGTCCAGGCGCGCGCGCGCGCTGATGCGCATGTGGTGGTCGCACTTGGGGCAGACGTGCAGGTTGGCCTCGACGTCGGTCCGGTACAGGGTGGACTCGCACGACGGGCACTTGACCCACAACCCCTCGGGGATGCCCTTGCGGGTGCTGGGGTCGGTCTGTTGAATCTTGGGGGGCAGGAGTTTATCCAACCAGCTCATGAAAGCTCCTTTCGGATGACTGCGCTCCGCCGGCAGGTCCATGGTCTGGGCGCCGGTTGGCGGAAGGCAGGGAATCAACCCGCGAATTTACCATGCCGGCCCGGTGAGCTCGAAGCGCAACGCGCGAATTGCGCACGATAAGGCACCTGTCACCCTGCCCCGAGTCAGCAATGGATCACTTCAGGCGTCCAGCGCCTGGCGAATTTCGGCGATAAACGATTGCAGCGCCGACACCGCCTGCTCGCGCGGCGTATCTTCCAGCAGCTGCACCAGCCGGCTGCCGATCACCACGGCATCGGCCACGCTACCGATCGCGCGCGCGGTCTGCGCGTCGCGGATGCCGAAGCCCACCCCCACCGGCAGGTTGGCGTGCTGCTTGATCAGCGGCAGGCGCGCCGCCACGCTGTCGAGGTCGATCGCCGCGGAGCCGGTCACGCCCTTGAGCGAGACATAGTAGAGGTAGCCGCTGGCCACGCGCGCGACCGCCTCGATGCGCGCATCGGTCGAGGTCGGCGCCAGCAGGAAGATCGGGTCCATGCCGTGGTCACGCATCAGCCCGGCGAACGACTCGGACTCCTCGGGCGGATAGTCGACCACCAGCACGCCGTCGACGCCGGCGGCGCTGGCGGCCTTGGCGAAGGCCTCTTCGCCCATGCGCTCGATCGGGTTGGCATAGCCCATCAGCACCACCGGCGTGTCCGCATTGGTCTGGCGGAACTCGCGCACCCACTGCAGCACCTGCGTCAGCGACACGCCCTGCGCCAGCGCGCGCTCGGAGGCGCGCTGGATCACCGGGCCGTCGGCCATCGGGTCGGAGAACGGCACGCCCAGCTCGATCACGTCGGCGCCGCCCGCCACCAGCGCGTGCATCAGCGCCACGGTCAGGCCGGGTTCGGGATCGCCGGCGGTGATGAACGGAATCAGGCCCTTCTTCTGCTGCGCGGCCAGCGCCGCGAACGTCTTCTGGATACGGGACATATCAGGGAATCAGGTGAGGCCGCGGCGCCGGCGAGACATCGTCGTTGGCGGCGGCCAGGGTTGGGGTGGCGAGGCTTGGGGCACCATCGGGCTCGATCGCGGGCATGGCCTCTGCTGCGGCGGCCACGCGCCCGCACGCCACCTGCACGTACTCGGGATTGATCTCGTAGCCGACAAAGCGCCGGCCATGGCGCAGGCAGGCCACCGCGGTGGTGCCGCTGCCGGCGAACGGATCCAGCACCAGGCCGCCCGGCGGGCAGCTCGACAGCACCATGCGCTCGACGATCTCCAGCGGCTTCTGCGTCGGATGGTTGGCGCGCTCGGGGTCCTGGCGATGGATGCGCGAGACGCTCCACAGGTCCTTCGGGTTGTAGCCCACCTCCAGCCACTTCTTGCCCTCGAAGCGCGGCCGGCTACGCGCCTTCTTGGTCTCGGGGTCGTACGGGATGCGCACCGGGTCGAGATCGAAGTAGTAGTCGCGCGCCCTGGCAAAGAAGCCGATGTTGTCGTGCACCGACGAGAACTTGCGCGTGGTGCCGCCCATACTGGGCACGCGGCGGTCCCAGATGATCTCGTTGATCATGGTCAGGCGCCGCTTCAGCATCACGAATAGCTCCGGCGAGTACTGCCAGGTGCAGAACAGGTAGAGCGTGCCCCTGGGCGCGAGCTTGGGCACCACCGCGTCCATCCAGCGCTCGGACCAGTCCAGGTAGGCCTGGCCCGACAGCAGGTCGGAATCGTTGCCGTAGTCCTTGCCCAGCCCGTACGGCGGATCGGCGACGATCAGGTCGACCGAGCCGTCCGGCAGGCGCGCAATGCCCTCGAACATGTCTTCCTGGAACAGCCGCAGCGGGGCGGAGTCGGGCGCGCCGGCAGCATCCGGCGCGCCGGCGCCGCCCACGGCAAGTCCGGTCGGAGGCAGCGCGCGCATCAGAGCTTGAGCCCCGCGCGCTCGGCCACGGTGTGCATGTCCTTGTCGCCGCGGCCGGACAGGTTCACCAGCAAGAGCTTGTCCTTGGGCAGCGTCGGCGCCAGCTTGCAGGCATAGGCGATGGCGTGGCTCGATTCCAGCGCGGGGATGATGCCCTCGATGCGGCAGCAGTCGTGGAAGGCCTTGAGCGCCTCCTCGTCGGTGACCGGCACGTATTGCGCCCGGCCGCTGTCCTTGAGCCAGGCATGCTCGGGGCCAACGCCCGGATAGTCCAGCCCGGCCGACACCGAATGGGTCTCGATGATCTGGCCGTTGTCGTCCTGCAGCAGGTAGGTGCGGTTGCCATGCAGCACGCCCGGCGTGCCGCCGGTCAGCGAGGCCGCGTGGCGGCCGGTGTCGAGCCCGTCGCCGGCGGCTTCGACGCCGATCAACTGCACATCGTTGTGCTCGAGGTACGGGTAGAAGATGCCCATGGCATTGGAGCCGCCGCCGACGCAGGCGATCACCGCATCCGGCTGGCGCCCGGTCATTTCGGGCATCTGCACCTTGGCTTCCTCGCCGATCACGCACTGGAAGTCGCGCACCATCATCGGGTACGGGTGCGGGCCGGCCACGGTGCCGATGATGTAGAAGGTGTTCTCGACGTTGGTGACCCAGTCGCGCATGGCTTCGTTGAGCGCGTCCTTGAGCGTGCGCGAGCCGCTTTCCACCGGCACCACGGTCGCGCCCAGCAGCTTCATGCGGTAGACGTTGGCGGCCTGGCGCTTGACGTCCTCGGCCCCCATGTAGACCACGCACTCCATGCCGAAGCGCGCGGCGATGGTGGCGGTGGCCACGCCGTGCTGCCCTGCCCCGGTCTCGGCGATCACGCGCGGCTTGCCCATGCGCCGGGCCAGCAGCGCCTGGCCGATGACGTTGTTGATCTTGTGCGCACCGGTGTGGTTCAGGTCCTCGCGCTTGAAGTAGATCTGCGCGCCGCCGAGCGTCTCGCTCCAGCGCTGCGCGTGGTAGATCGGCGACGGGCGGCCGACGAAGTGCTTCAGCTCGCGGCGGAATTCGGCGTCGAACTCGGGGTCCTTCTGGTAGTGCGCATAGGCGTCGCGCAGCTCATCGAGCGCGTGCACCAGCGTTTCGGACACGAAGGTGCCGCCATAGGGGCCGAAATGGCCGCGGGAATCGGGCAGGTCGTACATGTCTAGGCTCTTCGGAACAGCGGCCTTGCCTCAGCCGGCAAGGGCGCGTGGTTGACTGGGTGCGCGATCCGCCTGGAAGCGGCGGGACACGGGGTGGGCAAGGGAGCGGTCTTCGCTCCGGCTCATCCGGCCTCGGCGCTGCGGACAGCGCGCACGAATTCGGCAATGCGGGCGTGGTCCTTCACGCCCTTGGCGGCCTCTACCCCGCTGCTGACATCGACGGCGTAGGGGCGCACGCGCTCAATCGCGCCAGCGACGTTTTGCGCGTTCAACCCACCACTCAAAACGATGCGAGGAGCGCCGCTTGCGTTCGGGTTGCCGGTTGCCATAACCGGGGGATTGGGCGGAAGCCATGCCGGAGGAATCAGGGTCCAGTCGAAGACGTGCCCGCCACCGCCATAGCCTTCGACGAAGGCATCGAGCAGCAAGGCAGCGGCATCACGGTATTGGTCGGCGAATTCTACCAAATCGAGGCCCGCGCGGACACGGGCGGCGCGCAGGAACGGCAACGCGCAGCGCTGGGCGGCCTGGGTGCAGAACTGCGGGGTTTCGTCGCCGTGCAGCTGCAGCAGCGTCAGCGGCACACGCTCGGCGACGTGGGCGATGTCTTCAAGGTCGGCATTGACGAACAGGCCCGTCACCGTGACGAACGGCCCGGCGGCCTCGGCCAGCGCCGCGGCCTGCGCCACGTCGACGTAGCGCGGGCTGTTCGGGTAGAACACCAGCCCGATCGCGTCCGCGCCGGCATCGACGGCGGCGCGCACGTCGTCCTCGCGGGTCAGGCCGCAGATCTTGATGCGGGTGCGCTGCGGCAGGTGCGCCGCACTGCCCTCAGGCTGCGTCATCGAACACTCCATGGAACAGGCTCGCGGACGGGTCGGCCGCGGGGATCGGGTAAGCATCAGGATACTTGACCCCGACCAGGTAGAGGCCATCCGGCATGAAGGTTGGCGCCGCCAGCTTGCGGTCGCGCCCGGCCAGCACCTGCGCCAGCCACTGCGGCGGGTAGCGCCCGCGCCCCACCGCCACCAGGCAGCCCATCAGGTTGCGCACCATGTGGTGCAGGAAGGCGCTGGCGCGGAAGCGCAGGAACACCCAGTTGCCGTCATCGCGGATGGTCACGTCATACATGGTCTTGACCGGCGACTTGGCCTGGCATTCGGCGGCGCGGAACGCGGAAAAATCGTGCTCGCCGATCAAGTGCGCCGCGGCCTCGCGCATGGCGTCCACGTCGAGCCGTTGCCCGGGCGGCAGCATCTGGTAGCCGGCGCGGCCATGCACCAGCGGCACCCGGTGCGGACCCGTGTAGAGCGCGTAGTAATACATGCGCTCGTACGCCAGGAAGCGGGCATGGAAGCCATCATCGACCGGCAGCGCCCACTGCAGCGCGATCGACGGCGGCAGGAAGGCATTGACGCCGCGCACCCAGGAAAAGGGTTCGCGCGCCAGCTCGGTATCCAGGTGGATCACCTGGCCCAGCGCGTGCACGCCGGTATCGGTGCGCCCCGCCACCGTGGTCGGCAGACGCACGCCGGCAAAGCGCTCGATGGCGTCTTCGAGGTGGTCCTGGACGGTATTGCGGTGCGGCTGCGACTGCCACCCGGAAAAGGCGGCGCCGTCGTAGTGCAGGCCAAGGGCGATGCGGTTCATGTCAGGGGAAAAGGCATGGCGGCGCGCAGCCATGCGCGCCGGCTATGTGCGCAGAAAAAGCAAATGCGCCGGAAGGGGCGCTTCCGGCGCATCGCTTCGGACCGCCAATGATAGCTCAGGCCACTTCCAGCAGTAGCGAGCGGGCCTCGGCCTGCAGCGGGTCCTGCGACTGCTCGACCACCTCCTGCAGCAGCTCGCGCGCGCCCTCCTTGTCGCCGATCTCGATATAGGCGCGCGCCAGGTCGAGCTTGATCTGCATGTCGCGCCCGCCGTCCATGCCGTCGGTCGACAGCGTGCTCGGCGACACGCTCTGGCCCAGGCCGCCGGCGGTGTCCGGTGCCACCCGCGACAGGTCGATCGGCTCGGCCAGCTTGCCGTCACGCAGCATGGTGGTGGCGGGAAGCGGCACCGAGGCCTCGTCGAGCGCGGCGGGGGCCGCGGCCTTGCCTTGCGGCGCGCTGCCCAGGTCCAGCGACAGCCCGGACATGTCGAACTCCAGCGGGCGGCCGCGGGTCGGCGTGTCGAGCGTCGGCACGTCGTCATCGGCGAGCGGATCGGCGCCCGGCAGGCCCATGTCGAGGCGCACCGCCTCACCCGGCTGCGGCGTCTCGGCGCCGAACACCATCGCTGCCGAGGCCGGCGCGACGATCGGGTCGCCGGCGGCCGGTGCCGGGAAGGCATCCAGCGGCAGCGACAGGTCGCCCAGCGACGGCTCCAGGCGCGCGATCGAGGCGGGATTCTGCGACGGATCCTGCGTGCGCCACTGGTCGGTTGCCGGCGATGCCGTATCGGGGCCCGCCGCCTCCGGCGTCACCACCATGAACAGTGCGTTGCCGGGCTCCAGCGCGCGCCCCATGTCCGCGGCCTTCAGCCATTCCGCTCCGTGTCCGCCGGTCTGGGCGAACATTTCCTCTGCAATCACGCGGAACCCTTCCACATCCTGTCTGTTGCTGTAAATCTCCAGGAGCTTGAGCCGTACCGGCTGCTGCTCCGGGTGTTTCTCCAGGGCTTCGCGCAGGATTTCCTCTGCCTGCACATCGCGCCCGTAGGCGATATAGACCTCGGCCTCGGCGATCGGGTCGACCTCGTTGGCTTCCGGGGTGTTGTTGCCGATGCGGAAGTCGGCGCCGAACACGCTGTGCTGCGAGGTGTCGACGCTCTGGCCGCCGGCGGTGCCGAACAGCGAGTTGGCGCCGGCCATGACCGTGCTCTCCTGCGACAGGATGCTGTCGCCGAAGCCGGTGGCCTCGCCCTCCTTCTGCTTCTGGCGGCGGCGATAAATCGCGTACACGCCCAGCAGCGCCACCACCAGGCCACCGCCCGGCAGCAGCATGGGGTTGGCCAGCAGGCCATCGAGGAACGACGGCTCGGGCACCGGCTCGGGCTGCGCGGCCACCGGCGGCACAGGCTTGGCCGCAGGCGTCGATGCGGCGCCCTGTGTCGCGTTGGCTGCCACCTCGGCGGCAGGCTGCGAGGCGGGGGCCGCGGCCACGGCGGAGGCTGCCGCGGGTGCCACGGCGGCCGCGGCACTGGCGCCGGCAGCAGGCGCGGCAGGCGCGCTCGCCGCATTCGCGATCGCGGCAGCGGTGGCTGCGGCCGCGGCGGTGGCCGCCACGGCGTCGGCCTTGGGCGGCTCGGCCGGCACTACGGCGGGCGCGGCGGCTGCCGCCCTGGCGGCGGCGTCGGCCTTTTCCTTGTCGGCCAGCGCGGATTGGTTGGCCTGGCTGAGCTTGGCGATCTCGGCGTTCTTCAGCTCGAGCAGCTTCTGCATGTCGCCGACATTCTTTTGCAGCTGGGCCAGGCGCGCCTCGGCTTCCTTCAACTGGCGCTCGCGCGCGACCTCGGCTTCAGCCTTGGCCGCGGCGTCGGCCTGCGCGCCACGCGCGGCCTTGCTCAGCTTCAGCTCATCGCGGGGGCCGTCGGTCGGTGCCGCCTGTTCCTGCACGCGCGCGGTCACGTTGCCGGACTGCTGGCGGCCGCTGTCGGGCTCGACCGATTTGGCCGCGGCGGCGGTGGCCAGCCGGCTGCGGTAGGCGTCGAAGCCCTGCGTGCGCGCCACCACTTCGCGGCGCGCCGCCCTGGGCGTGACCGCCTGTGCCTGCTGCTGGGTCGGCACCTGCAGCACCGCGCCGCTGCGCAGGCGGTTCATGTTGCCGCCGATAAAGGCGTTGGGATTATTGCGGTAGAGCGCCACCAGCATCTGGTCCAGCGAGACCGATTCCTGGCCCTGCACGGCCTCGCCGGCAATGCCATAGAGCGTGTCGCCGCGCTGCACGGTGTAGCCGCCACCGGGGGCCATGTCGGTGCCGGCGGCCGGCGTCGCGGCGCGCCTGGCGCTCTGTCGTGCGGGACGGGCCGGTGCGGCCGGCCGGGCCGGCTCGGCCTCGGCGCTGGGGGCGGCCTGCTGCGCCGGCGCTGGTGGCGCGGCGGCAGGTGCCGACGCGGCCGGTGCGTCGGGCGTGGCGGCCTGCACCACCGGTGCCGGCGAGAAAGTCTGGCTGGAAGCCCTGGCCCCGGCGGGGTCGAGCAGGAAGGTGTAGGCGCGCGAGACCTTGCCGCTGGCCCAGCTCATGTCGACCAGGATATCGACGAAGGGCTCGCTGATCGGCTGGCTGGAACGGACCCGTGCCACGTAGCTGCCGTTGGCGCGGCGCTCCAGTTCCAGGCGCAGGTTGCCGACGCTTGGCAGATAGGTCAACCCGGCCGCGGCATAGGCGCCCGGCGGCGCCAGCTTGACGCTGAGCCCCGCGGCCTCCTCGGCGGTGACCCCGCTGATGTCGATCTCGGCCTGCAGCGGCTGCCCCAGATTCGACTGAACCCGCAATTGCCCGAACCCCGCGGCATACGCGGCCGGCTGCGCAAGCAGCAGGCCCAGTGCCGTGACGGCCAGCGTTGACCAGCGCTGACGGGCAGTAGGCGCATCTTTCCGGCGATGTTGGCTCACACTCACCTTGTGCTCCGTTATGTTTTAGTAGCGATATGAATCGACAAACCGACCCCATAAACCAGGTCCGCCCGGCCGGCGGGGCATTCTGAACGGCCCCTTTGCCAGCCTGCGCGCAGGCACCCGTCCCTGCGGGCGCGGGGCGCATGCCGGCGTATTGTGACGCATCGCCCAGGAAAATAGGCGTCCGGATACAACAACGCCGCGCATGGGCGCGGCGTCGTAAGCAAAGCGCTGCAATCTGTTGCCTGGCTGCAACGGGCGCAACCAGGCCTCAGGCGGCGGCCTGCGATCAGGACTCGATCAGGATACGCAGCATGCGGCGCAGCGGCTCGGCCGCGCCCCACAGCAGCTGGTCGCCGACCGTGAAGGCCGACAAGTACTCGCCGCCCATCTGCATCTTGCGCAGGCGGCCGACCGGGATCGTCAGCGTGCCGGTCACGGCCGCGGGGGTCAGGCCGGTCATGCTGGCTTCGCGCGTATTCGGCACCACCTTGGCCCACGGGTTGTGCGCGGCGAGCATGCCTTCGATCTCGTCCAGCGGCACATCCTTGCGCAGCTTGATGGTCAGCGCCTGCGAGTGGCAGCGCATCGCGCCGATGCGCACGCACAGGCCGTCGACGGCGATCGGCGTGGCGCCGGTCGCGCCCAGGAAGCCCTCGCCGCGGCCCAGGATCTTGTTGGTCTCGGCCCCGCCCTTCCACTCTTCCTTGGACTGGCCGTTGCCCAGGTCCTTGTCGATCCAGGGGATCAGGTTGCCGGCCAGCGGCACGCCGAACTGCTTGGTCTCTTCCGCCGACAGGCCGTGCTGGGTCGCCAGGATCTGGCGGTCGATCTCCAGGATGGCCGACGCCGGGTTGTCCAGCAGCGGCCTGACCGACGCATTCAGCGTGCCGAACTGGGTCAGCAGTTCGCGCATGTGCTGGGCGCCACCGCCCGAAGCGGCCTGGTAGGTCATCGAGGTCATCCATTCGACCATGTCGGCCTGGAACAGGCCGCCGAGGCCAATCAGCATGCAGCTGACGGTGCAGTTGCCGCCGATGAAATTCTTGACGCCCTTGGACAGCGCGTCCTTGATCACGCCCTGGTTGACCGGATCGAGCACGATGATGGCATCGTCCTTCATCCGCAGCGACGACGCCGCGTCGATCCAGTAGCCCTTCCAGCCCGCCGCGCGCAGCTTGGGGAAAACCTCGTTGGTGTAGTCGCCGCCCTGGGCGGTCAGCACCACGTCGCACTTCTTCAGTGCCTCGATGTCGTTGGCATCCTTGAGCGTGGTTTCGTTCTTGGCCATGGCGGGCGCCTTGCCGCCGGCGTTGGACGTGCTGAAGAAGACGGGCTCGATATGGTCGAAATCACGCTCTTCCTGCATGCGCTGCATCAGGACGCTGCCGACCATTCCCCGCCAACCGACGAGACCTACAATCATGATTTACCTCGGATGTGATTTTTACTTCCCCGCCATTTTCCTCGCCCGGCGTGGCTGCGCGGGGAAGACGGGCAGGCACGACGAACGGATCTAGGCGATCGCGGTTTTAATAATGGTTTTAATCGTCGTTGCGGTCTGGCCGAGCGAAATCGTGCCAACCGGGCCGCGGGTAGCGGTCAGGGCGACAACAGCAGTCAGGGTGGACTGGGAAAATCGGGCCATCGGCAGAGTCTACACGATTTTGCGGCGCTGCCGCAGCGTGCAAATTGGGGACAAATAAAACGCAGGGCACCGCGATGGCGGTGCCCCTTTTGCGTGTGGCTTGCGTGTGCCTTACAGTGCCGCCAGCACGGCCTCGCCCATCTCGCGGGTGCCCACCTGCTTGCAGCCCGGCGTCAGGATGTCGCCGGTGCGGTAGCCCTGCGCCAGCACCTTCTTGACGGCGTTCTCGATGCGGTCGGCCTGCTCGGCCTTGTTCAGCGAGTAGCGCAGCATCATCGCCGCCGACAGGATGGTGGCCAGCGGATTGGCCACGCCCTTGCCGGCGATGTCCGGCGCCGAGCCGTGCGAGGGCTCGTACAGGCCCTTGTTGTTGGCATCGAGCGACGCCGACGGCAGCATGCCGATCGAACCGGTCAGCATCGCCGCCTCGTCCGACAGGATGTCGCCGAACATATTGCCAGTGACGATCACGTCGAAGCTCTTGGGCGCCTTGACCAGCTGCATCGCCGCGTTGTCGACGTACATGTGCGACAGCTCGACCTCCGGATACTCCTTGCTGACATCGATGACGATGTCCTTCCAGAACTGGAAGGTCTCGAGCA
Source organism: Cupriavidus sp. WGlv3 (assembly GCF_023952475.1). Taxonomy (GTDB): domain Bacteria; phylum Pseudomonadota; class Gammaproteobacteria; order Burkholderiales; family Burkholderiaceae; genus Cupriavidus; species Cupriavidus phytorum. The sequence continues at coordinate 17,314 of NZ_JALHRX010000010.1, read as the reverse complement.
CGTTGGCCTTGTCGACGCTGCACAGTTTCTTGCCGCGCTTGGCCGCGGCCTGGAACGCCACGTGCGCGATGCGGCGGATTTCCGGCTCGCTGTAGCGCATGGTGTCGAAGGCTTCGCGCGCCCCCTGGAACAGGCCGTCCGGCGCTTCGCGCAGGCCGCGCGGCTGGCCGAAGTAGATGTCGCCGTTGAGCTCGCGCACGATCAGGATGTCGAGGCCGGCCACCAGCTCGGGCTTCAGGCTCGAGGCACCGGTCAGTTCCGGATAGCAGATCGCCGGGCGGAAGTTGGCGAACAGCTGCAGGTGCTTGCGCAGGCCCAGGATGGCCTGCTCGGGGCGCAGCGCGCGTTCCAGGCTGTCGTACTTCCAGTCGCCGACGGCGCCGAACAGGATGGCGTCGGCCTCCTTGGCCAGCTTGAGCGTATTCTCCGGCAGCGGATGGCCTTCGGCCTCGTAGCCGGCGCCGCCCACGGGCGCGGTTTCCAGTTCGAACTTCTCGTCGAGCGCGTTCAGGACCTTGACGGCCTCTGCAACGATTTCGGGACCGATGCCGTCACCCGGCAGGACTGCGATCTTCATTGTTGTCTTTCCTCGTAGAGCCTTATCCGACCAGGCGGTTGTTCAGCCACGGCATCTTCGCCACGCGCTCGGCCTCATAGGCCTTGATCTTGTCGGCATGCCGCAGGGTCAGGCCGATATCGTCGAAGCCGTTCAGCATGCAGTACTTGCGGAACGGGGCGATGTCGAATTCGTAGCCCTGCCCCGACGGCGTCAGCACCACCTGCTGGTCCAGGTCGATGGTGAGCTGGTAGCCGTTGAACGCGTTGGTCTCGTTGAACAGGTGTTCGACCTGCTGCTCGCTCAGCACCACCGGCAGCAGGCCGTTCTTGTAGCAGTTGTTGAAGAAGATATCGGCGAAGCTGGGCGCGATCACGGCGCGGAAGCCGTATTGCGTCAGCGCCCACGGCGCGTGCTCGCGCGAGCTGCCGCAGCCGAAATTGCGGCGCGCCAGCAGGATCGACGCGCCCTGGTAGCGCGGCTGGTTCAGCACGAAGTCCGGGTTCAGCGGACGCTTGCTGTTGTCCATCCCGGGCTCGCCCACATCCTTGTAGCGCCACTCGTCGAACAGGTTGGGGCCGAAGCCGGTGCGCTGGATCGACTTCAGGAACTGCTTCGGAATGATAGCGTCGGTATCGACGTTCTCGCGGTCGAGCGGCGCGACCAGGCCGCTGTGTACGGTGAACTTTTCCATGTGCTCTGTCCTTGCTTGTTCAGCCCAGCTTGCGGATATCGACGAAGTGGCCTTCGATGGCAGCCGCGGCGGCCATCGCCGGGCTCACCAGGTGGGTGCGCCCGCCCGCGCCCTGGCGGCCTTCGAAGTTGCGGTTCGAGGTCGAGGCGCAGCGCTCGCCGGCATCGAGGCGGTCGGCATTCATCGCCAGGCACATCGAACAGCCCGGCTCGCGCCACTCGAAGCCGGCGGCCTTGAAGATCTGGTCCAGGCCTTCGCGCTCGGCCTGCTCCTTGACCAGGCCGGAGCCCGGCACCACCATCGCCAGCTTTACGTTCGATGCAATCTTGCGGCCCAGCTTCTGCACCACCCAGGCGGCGGCGCGCATGTCTTCGATGCGGCTATTGGTGCAGGAACCGATGAAGACCTTGTCGATGCTGATGCTCTCGACCGGAACGTTGGGCTGCAGGCCCATGTATTCGAGCGCGCGCTCCATCGCGTTGCGCTTGTTCGGGTCCTTTTCCTTGTCCGGGTCCGGCACGCGGTCTTCGATGCTGATCACCATTTCCGGCGAGGTGCCCCAGGTCACCTGCGGACGCACCTCTTCCGCGCGCAGCTCGACCACCTGGTCGAACTTCGCACCGGCATCCGAATGCAGCGTGCGCCAGTAGGCCACCGCCTGCTCCCACTCCACGCCCTGCGGCGCGTACGGGCGGCCCTTGACGTATTCGAGCGTGACATCGTCCACCGCCACCAGGCCGGCGCGCGCGCCGGCCTCGATCGCCATGTTGCAGACCGTCATGCGGCCTTCCATAGTCAGGTCGCGGATGGCCGAGCCGGCGAACTCGATGGTGTAGCCGGTGCCGCCGGCGGTGCCGATCTTGCCGATGATGGCCAGCACGATGTCCTTGGCGGTGCAGCCGCGCGGCAGCTTGCCTTCCACCTTGACCAGCATGTTCTTTGCCTTTTTGCCCAGCAGCGTCTGCGTGGCCAGCACGTGTTCGACTTCCGAGGTGCCGATGCCGTGCGCCAGCGCGCCGAAGGCGCCGTGGGTACTGGTATGCGAGTCGCCGCACACCACGGTCATGCCCGGCAGCGTCGCGCCCTGTTCCGGCCCGATCACGTGCACGATGCCCTGGCGGTGGTCGTTCATCTTGAATTGGGTAATGCCATAGCTGTCGCAGTTGGCATCGAGCGTATCGACCTGCAGCTTCGACACCGGATCGGCAATGCCCTGGCTGCGATCCGTGGTCGGCACGTTGTGGTCCGACACCGCCAGGTTGGCGCTGATGCGCCACACCGGACGCTCTGCCAGCTTCAGGCCCTCGAACGCCTGCGGGCTGGTCACTTCATGCAGCAGGTGGCGGTCGATATAGAGCAGCGTGGTGCCGTCTTCCTCGACGTGGACGGTGTGGTCATCCCAGAGTTTGTCGTAGAGCGTCTTGGCCATGATGCGATGGCGGGCCGGAAGACCGACTCCCTGGCAGGAGAGGTCCGCGGTGACCGCGCGTAGTTTGCAGGGGTTTTATCCGCTTCGGTCGCGGTGACGAGCCGGACCACGATGATGATGATAATCGCGCCGGAAGCCGCCTGAAGCGGGCGTTATTTCAAGCGTTGCGGCAATGCTTGACTTGGCAATCGATTATGCCACCGGTCCGGCCCCGGGGCCGGGCCGGGTCGGGGTGGCAATGTAATGTGATTGGCGAAAGGGGGATTTCGCGGATGGCGAAAAGGCGGATGGCGGAAAGGAGCGGCCGCCGCGGCAGGCGCGGCGGCCGGCCGGCGTCAGCCGCCGAGGTAGGCGGCCTTGATCCGGTCGTTGGCGAGCAGGTTGGCGCCGCTATCGGCCAGCACCACCTTGCCGGTCTCCAGCACATAGCCCCGGTCCGCCACCTGCAGCGCCTTGTTGGCGTTCTGCTCGACCAGGAACACGGTGACGCCTTCGTCACGAATGGTGCGGATGATGTCGAAGATCTGGGCGATGATCAGCGGCGCCAGGCCGAGCGTGGGCTCGTCCAGCAGCAGCAGGCGCGGCCGGCTCATCAGCGCGCGGCCGATCGCCAGCATCTGCTGCTCGCCACCCGACATGGTGCCGGCGCGCTGGCCGGCGCGCTGGTTCAGGCGCGGGAACAGCTTGAACACATGCTCGATGCCCGCCTCGATCTCGTCGCGCCTGGCGAAGAACGCGCCCATCTTCAGGTTTTCCAGCACCGTCAGGCTCGGGAACACGCGCCGGCCCTCGGGCGAGATCGCCATGCCCAGGCGCATGATCTCGTGGGTCGAGCGATGGGTGATGTCCTGCCCTTCGAACAGCACGCGCCCGCTCGAGGCGCGCGGGGTGCCGCACACGGTCATCATCAGCGTCGTCTTGCCGGCGCCGTTGCTGCCGATCAGGGTGACGATCTCCCCCTTGTTGACTTCGATCGATACGCCCGACAGCGCCTCGACGGCGCCGTAGTGGGTATGGACCCGTTCCAGCTTCAGCATCAGTCCTCTCCCAGGTAGGCCTTGATCACGCGCGGGTCGTTGCGCACTTCTTCCGGCTTGCCGATCACGATGGGCTTGCCGTGCTCCATCACCAGGATGCGGTCGGACACGCCCATCACCAGGCTCATGTCGTGCTCGATCAGCAGTACGGCAATGCCGAACTCCTTGCGCAACTGGTCGATGAGCTGCGACAGCTCGAGCTTTTCCTGGGGGTTCAGGCCGGCGGCGGGCTCGTCCAGCATCAGCAGGCGCGGCTGGGTGATCATGCAGCGCGCGATCTCGAGCCGGCGCTGGTGGCCATAGGAAAGCGTGCCGGCCTCGCGGTTGGCGACGCTGGTCAGGCCCATGCGCTCCAGCCACTGCGCGGCGCGCTGCAGCGCCTCGCGCTCGGCGCGGCGGTAGGCCGGGGTCGCGAACAGCCCGCGCAGGATGCCGGACTGCACCTGCAGGTGCTGCGCCACCATCAGGTTCTCGACCACGGTCAGGTTCTTGAACAGGCGGATGTTCTGGAAGGTGCGCACCAGGCCCTTGCGCGCCACCATGTGGCTGGGCAGGCCGGCGATGGCGTGGCCGTCGAGCGTGACGTCGCCCGCGGTCGGCTTGTAGAAGCCGCCGACGCAGTTGAACACCGTGGTCTTGCCGGCGCCGTTCGGGCCGATGATGGCGAAGACCTCGTCCTTGCGCACATCGAAATCGATGCCGTCGACGGCCAGCAGGCCGCCGAAGCGCATCTGCAGGCCCGACACCCTGAGCAGTTCTGCCGTTGTATTGATCGGCGCATTCATCATTGGCGCATTCATCGGGGCAGCTCCACGTGCGGGCGGCTCGCGGGCAGCAGGCCCTGCGGACGCCACATCATCATCAGCACCATCACCAGGCCGAAGATCAGCATGCGATATTCGGCAAAGCCGCGCGCCACTTCGGGCAGCGCGGTCAGCAGGATTGCCGCCAGGATCACGCCCAGCTGCGAGCCCATGCCGCCCAGCACCACCACGGCCAGCACCAGCGCCGATTCGATGAAGGTGAACGATTCCGGATTGACCAGGCCCTGGCGCGCGGCGAAGAACGCGCCGCCCAGGCCGGCGAACGACGCCCCCAGCGTGAACGCCGACAGCTTGATGCGGGTCGGGTTCAGGCCGAGCGAGCGGCAGGCGATCTCATCCTCGCGCAGCGCCTCCCAGGCGCGGCCCATCGGCATGCGGATCAGGCGGCTGGTCACGAACAGCGTGATGCCGACCAGCAGCAGCGCGATCAGGTAGAGGAAGATCACCATGTGCTGGCTGGCGTAATCGAGGCCGATCAGCTCGTGGAAGGTGCGCGTGCCCTCGACGCTGGCGCTGCGCGCCATCTCGATGCCGAACACGCTGGGCTTGGGAATGCCCGAGACGCCGTCCGGGCCGCCGGTCAGGCTGGTCAGGTTGTTCAGCAGCAGGCGGATGATCTCGCCGAAGCCGAGCGTGACGATCGCCAGGTAGTCGCCGCGCAGGCGCAGCACCGGAAAGCCGAGCAGGAAGCCGAAGCCCGCCGACATCGCCGCCGCGATCGGCAGGCATTCCCAGAAGCTCAGGCCGAAGTACTGGTTCAGCAGCGCGTAGGTATAGCCGCCCACGGCATAGAAGCCGACATAGCCCAGATCGAGCAGGCCGGCATAGCCCACCACGATATTCAGCCCAAGGCCCAGGATCACGTAGATCAACGCCAGCGTGGCCACGTCGACCGCTCCGCGCGAGCCGAAGAACGGCCACACCAGCCCCACCGCCAGCAGCACCCACACCGCCACGCGCTGCCGCTGCGCGCCCAGCTGCGGCAGCGCCGGCAGGCGCACCGCGCTGCCCGCGCGCGACAGCATCGGCTTGAACAACTGGAACAGGAACACCGCCGCCACGGCCAGCCACACCGGCCGCCAGTGCGGTTCCAGCACCACCTGGTAGCCTTCCAGCTTGAGCTGCAGGCCGAGGATGGGGATGGTCAGGATGGCGGTCATCACCGCCGCCGTGATCGCGTTCTTGAGCGACTGGCCCGGCGTGGCGCCGCGCGCCGCGGCCTTTGCCGCAGGCATTGCGGAAACATTGTTGGTCATGGTCACACCCTCCCCTCAGACCTTTTCGACATCGGGCTTGCCCAGCAGCCCGGTCGGACGGAACAGCAGCACCAGCACCAGCAGGCTGAAGGCGACCACGTCCTTGTATTCGGCCGGCATGTAGCCCGAGGCGAAGGTTTCCGCCAGGCCCAGCAGCACGCCGCCGAGCATCGCGCCCGGGATGCTGCCGATGCCGCCCAGCACCGCCGCGGTAAAGGCCTTGATGCCGGCAATGAAGCCGATGAAGGGATTGAGCTTGCCGATGGTCAGCCCGATCAGCACGCCACCCACCGCCGCCAGCATCGCGCCCAGCACGAAGGTGAACGAGATCACCTTGTTGGTGTCGATGCCGAGCAGGTTGGCCATGCGCATGTCCTCGGCGCAGGCGCGGCAGGCGCGGCCCATGCGCGAGCGGCCGATAAACAGCGTCAGCGCCACCATCAGCGCCAGCGTCACGCCGACGATCAGCAGGCGCGAGTACGGCACCGTCACGGTGAAGTCGCCGCCCATCTGGAACTCGATGGCGCCCGAGATCAGCACCGGCACCGAGACATCGCGTGCGCCCTGCCCGATCTGGACATAGTTCTGCAGGAAGATCGACATGCCGATGGCCGAGATCAGCGGCACCAGCCGCGGCCCGCCGCGCAAGGGGCGGTATGCCACCCGCTCGACCGCATAGCCGTAGACGCCGGTGACCATCACCGACACCAGCAGGGCGGCGCCGAGCACCAGCGGCAGGGGGTAGCCTGCCTGGGCACCGATGGCGGTGAGCGTGACCAGCCCGACATAGGCACCGATCATGTAAATCTCGCCGTGCGCGAAATTGATCATGCCGATGATGCCGTAGACCATTGTGTAGCCGATGGCGATCAGCGCATAGATCGCACCCAGCGTCAGGCCGTTGACCAGCTGCTGGGTGAACTGTGGAAGGAATTCATTCATTGGGGAAGCCTCAGGAACTTGAAGCCCGATACCAGAACGCCCCGCCCGGGGTACGGGCGGGGCGTGTGCGGGAGGGAGCGCCTGCTTAGTTCGCGGCGGTCTTGCTGGCGTCCTTGTGCCAGGTGTAGACCACGAACTTGAAGGACTTCAGATCGCCCTTGGCGTCGTACTCGACCTTGCCGATCGGCGTGGTGAAGGCGTTCTTGTGCATGTACGCCGCGACCTTGGTGGGATCGGTGCTCTTGGCACCGGCGATGGCATCGCCAATGATCTTGACGGCGGCATAGGCCGGCATCTGGAACGGACCGTTGGCGTCACGCTTCTTGTCGGCAAAGGCCTTGACCAGGCCGGCGTTGGCCGGATCGGCCGAGAAGTCGGCCGGCAGCGTCACCAGCATGCCTTCCGACGACGGGCCGGCGATCGCGGTCACGTCCTTGTTGCCCACGCCCTCGGGGCCCATGAAGGCGGCCTTCACGCCCTGCTCGCGCGCCTGGCGCAGCAGCAGGCCCATTTCCGGGTGGTAGCCGCCGAAGTAGACGAAGTCCACGCCCTGCGACTTGAGCTTGGTGATCACCGCCGAGTAGTCCGAGTCGCCGGCGTTGATGCCTTCGAACACCGCCACCGGGATCTTGGCGGCTTCCAGGTCCTTCTTCACCGAGCTGGCGATGCCCTGGCCGTAAGACTGCTTGTCGTGCAGCACCGCGACCTTCTTCGGCTTGACCTTGCCGATGATGTACTGGGCGGCGGCCGGGCCCTGCTGGTCGTCGCGGCCGATGGTGCGGAAGATGAAGCTGCGCTTCTTGGTCTCGGTCAGCTGCGGCGCGGTGGCCGACGGCGTGACCATCACGATGCCTTCGTTCTCGTAGATGTCCGAGGCCGGAATGGTCGAGCCCGAGCACACGTGGCCGATCACGTACTTGATGTTCTGGCTGACGATCTTGTTGGCCACCGCCACGGCCTGCTTCGGCTCGCAGGCGTCGTCCATCAGCACCACCTCGAACTTGTTGCCACCGGCGCCGCCGGCAGCGTTGATCTGTTCAACGGCGGTCAGCGCACCGGCCTTGACCATGTCGCCATACTGCGCCACCGAGCCGCTCATCGGGCCGGCAATGGCGATCTTCACGGTTTCGGCGTTGGCGGCGGCGCCAAAGGTAGCCAGCATGGCAGCCAGCGAAATGGTGGAAAGACGGGACAGCGTCATCAGGAGCTCCTCGATTTATGTTTGGGTCATCCGGGCAGAAACGGTATGACCTGCGCAATCGAACAACACCCGCGGACGACTGGGATCGGGATTGGCGACCAGCGCCACCCGAGACGCGGAAGTCGGGCCTGCAAGGAAGAGACAGCGTATGCGGGGCCCGGCAAGTGTCAGTCCCGCTGAGGTATGGGGACCAAGGTTCGGAAAGACAACGTTTGATGCGTTCTCTATTGCGCAAGCGATTCGCCTGCCCCGCTTGCCGCACCGCACGCCGGAAGGGTGGCCCGGCTGCCGTCGGCAAAGCAGCCCGCATTATAGGGTCAAATTTCCTGCCGCACGCGACTATCGCACAATATATGCGGAACGGATTTGGGAAAACGCGACACAATCCTCCACAAATTGCGCTTCTGACCATTCAAGGTGCAATTTCCTGCCCTTTCCGCCGCCGCAGTGCACAACCGCGCCCGCGCCACAAAGACAAACGCCCCGGCGGGGCCGGGGCGTCTGGATTTGCTGCGCTGCGCAGCGGCGGGCCGAGCTTAGCGCTTGGCCACGTCCGGCACGTCGCGGGTGGCGGCGCCGACGAACAGCTGGCGCGGACGGCCGATCTTGTATTCCGGATCGGTGATCATCTCTTCCCACTGCGAGATCCAGCCCGGGGTGCGGGCCAGCGCGAAGATGCAGGTGAACAGCGAGGTCGGGATGCCCAGCGCGCGCTGCACGATGCCCGAGTAGAAGTCCACGTTCGGGTACAGCTTGCGGCTGACGAAGTACTCGTCTTCCAGCGCGATCTTTTCCAGCTCCATGGCCAGCTTGAACAGCGGGTCGTTGTGCAGGCCCAGTTCGTTCAGCACTTCATGGCAGGTTTCGCGCATCAGCTTGGCGCGCGGATCGTAGTTCTTGTACACGCGGTGGCCAAAGCCCATCAGGCGCACGCCCGAGTTCTTGTCCTTGACCTGCTTGATGAACTCGCCAATGTTGTCGACGCTGCCGATTTCTTCCAGCATCTTCAGCGCGGCTTCGTTGGCGCCGCCGTGGGCCGGGCCCCACAGGCAGGCCACGCCGGCGGCGATGGCGGCGAACGGGTTGGTGCCCGACGAGCCGGCCAGGCGCACGGTCGAGGTCGATGCGTTCTGCTCGTGGTCGGCGTGCAGGATGAAGATGCGGTCCAGCGCACGCTCCAGCACCGGGTTCACGGTGTACGGGGCGCACGGCGTGGCGAACAGCATGCGCAGGAAGTTGCCCGAGTAGGACAGGTCGTTCTGCGGATAGATGTACGGCTGGCCGATGTTGTACTTGTACGCCATCGCGACCATGGTCGGCATCTTTGCGATCAGGCGGATGGCCGAGATCTCGCGCTGGTGCGGATCGTCGATGTCCATGGCGTCGTGGTAGAACGCGCTCATGGCACCCACCAGGCCGGTCAGCACGGCCATCGGGTGGGCATCGCGGCGGAAGCCGCGCATGAAGAACTGCAGCTGCTCGTGGACCATGGTGTGGTTCATCACATGGCCGACGAATTCTTCCTTCTGCTTGGCGTTGGGCAGCTCGCCCTTCAGCAGCAGGTAGCTGGTCTCGAGGTGGTCGCACTTCTGCGCCAGCTGCTCGATCGGGTAGCCGCGGTACAGCAGCTCGCCCTTGTCGCCGTCGATATAGGTGATCTTGGAATTGCACGAAGCCGTCGACATGAAACCGGGGTCGTAGGTGAACTTACCGGTTTGTCCGTACAGCTTGCGAATGTCGATCACGTCCGGGCCAACCGTACCCTTGTAGATCGGCAGCTCAACGCTGGGGGAACCATCGGAGAACGATAGCGTGGCTTTCACATCGGACGGCGTCATGTCGGATCCTTCAAATGCTGTGAATAATAATGTTGACCAAAACTCAGACCGTACGCAGCAGGGCAATGACTCGCTGCATCGGGGGCGTGTCGAGCTCACCGTCCAGCTCCTTGCGCGCAAGGAGCAGGTCCATCAACTCGTTGTCGCTGAGCTCGAACAGCTGGCTCAGCGCAGCCACATCCTCGTCGGACAGGCTCTCCTCGTAACGGTTGAAGAAACGTTCGACGATGATGTCGTTCTCCAGCAGGCCGCGGCGGGCACGCCAGCGCAACCGGGCGCGCTTGTGCGGATCGGCCTGATGGGAGAAGGTGGTGGCAGGACTCTCAGTCATGGCTTCCTACTTTCGGCGCGCCCGCCAGATATAGCCGCTCTGGCTGACGCGCCGCTTACTACTTAGACAGCCGCGGGATCACACCGCGCGGCGGACCATCAGCTCCTTGATCTTGCCGATGGCCTTGGTCGGGTTCAGACCCTTCGGGCACACGTCGACGCAGTTCATGATGCTGTGGCAGCGGAACAGGCGGTAGGGGTCGTTCAGGTTGTCCAGGCGCTCGCTGGTGGCCTGGTCGCGGCTGTCCGCGATAAAGCGGTAAGCCTGCAGCAGGCCGGCGGGGCCGACGAACTTGTCCGGGTTCCACCAGAACGACGGGCACGAGGTCGAGCAGCTGGCGCAGAGAATGCACTCGTACAGGCCGTCCAGCTCGTCACGCTCTTCCGGCGACTGCAGGCGCTCTTTCTCGGGCGGCGGCTCGTCGTTGATCAGGAACGGCTTGATCGAGTTGTACTGCTTGAAGAAGTTCGTCATGTCGACGATCAGGTCGCGCACCACCGGCAGGCCGGGCAGCGGACGCAGCACGATGCGGTCCGGCAGCTCGCGCATGTTGGTCAGGCAGGCCAGCCCGTTCTTGCCGTTGATGTTCATCGCGTCCGAGCCGCACACGCCTTCGCGGCACGAACGGCGGAACGAGATGGTCTCGTCCAGCTTCTTCAGCTTCACCAGCGCGTCCAGCAGCATGCGCTCGTGACCGTCCAGCTCGACCTCGTAGGTCTGCATGCGCGGCGCCGCATCCTTGTCCGGATCGTAGCGGTAGACTTCGAAAATACGCTTCATTTCTGTGGGTCCTGTTGTCTCTACGATGCGGTGCTCAGAACGTACGGGCCTTCGGCGGCACGCTTTCCACCGTCAGCGGTTCCATCTTCACCGGCTTGTAGTCGAGGCGGTTGCCTTCGCTGTAGAACAGCGTGTGCTTGAGCCAGTTCTGGTCGTCGCGATTGGGGAAGTCGCTGTGCGCGTGGGCACCGCGCGATTCCTTGCGCGCCGCGGCCGAGATCATGGTGGCCTTGGCCACTTCCACCAGGTTGGCCACTTCCAGGGCTTCCACCAGCGCGGTGTTGAAGACCTTGGACTTGTCCTTCAGGTGGATGTTGGCGGCACGCTCGGTCACTTCCAGGATGCGCTCGACGCCTTCGTCCATCAGCTTCTGGGTACGGAACACGCCGGCATGCGACTGCATGTTCTTGCGGATGTCGTTGGCGACGTCCTGCGTGTACTCGCCCGACGACGAAGCCTGCAGCTTGGCCAGGCGCGAAAGCGCCAGGTCGGCGGCATCGGCCGGCAGCGGCTTGTGCTCTTTCTGCTTCAGGTTCTGCGCGATGATGTGGTTGCCGGCGGCGCGGCCGAACACCACCAGGTCGAGCAGCGAGTTGGTGCCGAGGCGGTTGGCGCCGTGCACCGACACGCACGAGCATTCGCCGATCGCGTAGAAGCCGTTGAGCACTTCGTTCGGGTTGCCGTTCTTCGGTACCACGACCTGGCCGTGGTAGTTGGTCGGGATGCCGCCCATCTGGTAGTGGATGGTCGGGACCACCGGGATCGGTTCCTTGATCGCGTCGACGTTGGCGAACTTCAGGCCGATCTCGCGGATCGACGGCAGGCGCTTCATGATGGTCTCGGCGCCGACGTGGGTCAGGTCGAGCAGCACGTAGTCGCCGTTCGGGCCGCAGCCGCGGCCTTCCTTGATTTCCTGGTCCATCGAGCGCGAGACGAAGTCGCGCGGCGCCAGGTCCTTCAGCGTCGGGGCATAGCGCTCCATGAAGCGCTCGCCGTCCTTGTTGCGCAGGATACCGCCCTCGCCGCGCACGCCTTCGGTGATCAGCACGCCCGCGCCGGCCACGCCGGTCGGGTGGAACTGCCAGAACTCCATGTCTTCCAGCGGCACGCCTGCGCGCGCGGCCATGCCCAGGCCGTCACCGGTGTTGATGAAGGCGTTGGTGGAAGCGGCGTAGATGCGGCCGGCACCGCCGGTGGCGAACAGCGTGGTCTTGGCCTCGAGGATGTAGACCTCGCCGGTTTCCATTTCCAGCGCGGTCACGCCCAGCACGTCGCCGTCCTGGTCGCGGATCAGGTCCAGCGCCATCCATTCGACGAAGAAGTGGGTCTTGGCGCGCACATTGCGCTGGTACAGCGTGTGCAGCAGCGCGTGGCCGGTACGGTCGGCCGCGGCGCAGGCGCGCTGCACGGGCTTTTCACCGTAGTTGGCGGTGTGGCCGCCGAACGGACGCTGGTAGATGGTGCCGTCGGGGTTGCGGTCGAACGGCATGCCGAAGTGTTCGAGCTCGTACACGACCTTCGGCGCTTCACGGCACATGAACTCGATGGCGTCCTGGTCACCCAGCCAGTCCGAGCCCTTGATGGTGTCGTAGAAGTGATAGTGCCAATTGTCCTCGCTCATGTTGCCCAGCGAGGCACCGATGCCGCCCTGCGCCGCCACGGTGTGCGAGCGGGTCGGGAACACCTTGGACAGCACGGCCACGTTCAGGCCGGCTTCCGCGAGCTGGAGGGATGCGCGCATCCCGGCGCCGCCAGCACCGACGATGACCACGTCAAAGCGGCGACGCGGCAATCCAGTCTTGACTGCGACCATTTATTACACCCTCCAGAGAATCTGAGCAGCGTAGCCCGCGCAACCGACGAGCCACAGAATCGTAAGAACTTGCAGCACGAGGCGAACCGCCATCGGACGCACATAGTCCATCCAGATATCGCGCACGCCGATCCAGGCGTGATACAGCAGCGACAGGATGGTCAGGAACGTGATGATCTTCATCCACTGGTTGGCGAAGAGACCTGCCCACGCTTCATACGAAGCGCCGTTCGACAGCAGGAAGGCAATGGCCAGGATCACGGTGAAGACCACCATGACCACGGCGGTGACGCGCTGCGCCAGCCAGTCTTTCAGACCGTAGTGCGCACCGACGACAAGACGCTTGGGACCGATATTGTTATTTGCCACCTTGATTCTCCTCAGAACAGGCCGAACAGCTTCAGGCCGAAAATCAGGGTAAGCAGCAGGCTGACAACCAGCACGCTGACGGCAGACTTGGCCGAGGCGGGCTTGGAGACACCAACGTGCACATCCAGCAGCAGGAAGCGGATCCCGGCGCAGAAGTGATGCAGATAACCCCAGATCAGGGCCAGCACAACCAGCTTGACAAAGCTGCCGGACAGAAGGGCCGAGAACTTTGCGAAGCTCAGTTCGGAGGTGATGCTCTGCTCAAACAGATACAGGACGAAGGGAAGGAGGAGGAACATCAGTGCACCGCTCACGCGATGCAGGATGGATACCTTGCCGGCCCAGGGCAACCGGTATTTCGCGATCTGCGAAATACCGATATTCCGGAACTCCGGCCTGGCTTGTTTGACGGCTTCAGCCATGCGAGACCCCATTAGCGGTAAACAAAGAAACGAAACTGCCATTGCCTGCATGCAGCGGGATGCATTAGGGCAAATCCATGAGATTTTAGCGCCTTTGTTGCGCGCTGCACCAATAATTTTCTGCTATCACGGCCCGACAAGCGCCGCCCGACAATCGCACACTTCGCACATCCGGCGCGTCACGCTACGCGCCAACCAGCGCGTCGCGCAACCGCCGGTATTAACCATGGCCAGGCCCACAATGATCGGGGCGCGCACCGCTGGCGCGACGCCGCCATTTCAGCTCAGGTCGTTCTGGTAATAGTGCCGGGTGGTGACGTAGAGCCCACGGCGCACTTCCACGGGGCGGTCGCCATAGGTGTAGGACACGCGCTCGACCGACAGCAGCGGCGCGCCCACCGGCACGGACAGCAGCTCGGCGGCGGTCTCGTCGGCGGGCACGGCGCGGATCTTTTCCGAGGCGCGGATCATGCGCGTACCGAATTCGGCCTCGAACAATGCATACATGGGCCCTTTCCACTCGGTCAGCTTTTCCGCGGTCAGGCCCTTGAAGTTGGCGCCGAGCAGCCAGATTTCATCCAGCACGGTCGACTCGCCGGAGAAAGTCAGCACGCGGCGGATCTGCACCACGCTGTCGCCGGTGCGGATATCGAGCAGCCGCGCGATTTCGGCGGGGGCGCGCAGGCGCTTGCATTCGAGCACGCGGCTGGCGCCATAATGGGGTTCGCCCTCGTCCGGGACCAGGCGCAGGAAACGGAACTTGACCACGTCTTCATGGTGCGTGGTCACGAAGGTGCCCTTGCCCTGGCGGCGCGCCACCAGGTTCTCGGCGGCGAGTTCGTCGATGGCCTTGCGCACCGTGCCCTGGCTGACCTTGTAGCGCGATGCCAGCTCCATTTCGCTGGGAATCATCTCGCCCGGCTTCCATTCGCCGGATTGCAGGCTGCGCGTGATCAGCGCCTTGATCTGCTGGTAAAGCGGGCTGAACGTGGGCGATGGCACTGACTGCAGACCAGGAGCGGGACCAGAAGCGGCACCAGTTGGCGGGGCGGCCTGCGGCGCGGCGGCCGGCGCGGGCGCCGGCGGCGAAAGCGGCTGCGTCCCGGCGCCAGGCGTGGCGGCGCCAGATTCCTGCGCGCCGGGTGTGGCTGCGCCGGTCAGGGACGTAGGCAGGGAGGACATAGCGCGATTTCACCACAAAAGGGCGCGTAACGTCCAGCCTTACGTTAATTGTCTTATGTCTTATATAAGACATATGAATTGACAGGATGCAGAGGCCGGGCCTACACTCGCGCTGGTCCACGCCCGCGAACGCCCGCCTCCAGGCCCGCCAGCCGCTGCCCCAGGCGGAAATGTACCGCGCCCGCGGCGGCACGGTCTGGAAATGGCGCCTCGCTTAGCAGTAGACTAACGCTTTGTTGCATCACCATGACCCGTTGTGGCTCTCCCCCACCGGCCCCGCCACGTGGCTCCGGCGGACGGCCGCTCCCCGCTGTGGCGACAACCAGCACCCGGTGACACACCGCGCGCCTCTGCATGGCGCCGGCGCGCCACCGACCGGCATCCCCCCTTCTATCGTTTGGAGATTTACTCATGGCTAAAGCCCCAATGCGCGTCGCAGTGACCGGCGCCGCTGGCCAGATCGGCTACTCCCTGCTGTTCCGCATCGCCAACGGCGACATGCTGGGCAAAGACCAGCCGGTCATCCTCCAACTGCTCGACCTGCCGCAAGCCCAGCAAGCCGTCAAGGGCGTGGTGATGGAACTGGAAGACTGCGCGTTCCCGCTGCTGGCCGGCGTGGTCATCACCGATGACCCGAAGGTTGCCTTCAAGGACGCCGACGTGGCCCTGCTGGTGGGCGCCCGTCCGCGCAGCAAGGGCATGGAGCGCAAGGACCTGCTCGAAGCCAACGCCCAGATCTTCACGGTGCAGGGCAAGGCGCTGGACGAAGTCGCCAGCCGCAATGTCAAGGTGCTGGTGGTCGGCAACCCGGCCAACACCAACGCCTACATCGCCATGAAGTCGGCCCCGAACCTGCCGCGCGAGAACTTCACCGCGATGCTGCGCCTGGACCACAACCGTGCGCTGTCGCAGGTCGCCGCCAAGACCGGCAAGCCGGTGTCGTCGATCGAGAAGATGTTCGTGTGGGGCAACCACAGCCCGACCATGTACGCCGACTACCGTTACGCCACCGTCGACGGCAAGAGCGTCAAGGACATGATCAATGACCCGGTCTGGAACAACGACGTGTTCCTGCCGACCGTCGGCAAGCGCGGCGCCGCCATTATCGAGGCCCGTGGCCTGTCGTCGGCCGCTTCGGCTGCCAACGCCGCCATCGACCACGTGCATGACTGGGTGCTCGGCACCAATGGCAAGGTCGTCACCATGGGCATCCCGTCGAACGGCGAATACGGCATCCCGGCCGACACCATGTTCGGTTACCCGGTGACCTGCGCCAACGGCAAGTACGAAATCGTCAAGGGTCTGGAGATCGACGCCTACAGCCAGGAAAAGATCAACATCACCCTGAAGGAACTGGAAGAAGAAAAGGCCGGCGTGCAGCATCTGCTGGGCTGATCTTCCCAACGCTCGACGAAAGACCGGGGTTCCGCAACGATTCCAGAATCGGCGCGGACCCCGGTTTTTTCATAGGCAGCGGCCGTGCGGCCCTGCCCTGTTCGCCAACTTCAACTTTCTGAATCCACGTGCATCCTTCCGAGGTCTTGTTCCAGGGCGAAGCCATCCCGGTCCAGTTGCCGGTGTGTGACCATTACGCGGGCAGCGAAAAGCTGATGCGCAAGTCGCTGGCCCTGCAACAAGAGCTTGGCCCCGTCTTCGACATCACCTTCGACTGCGAGGACGGCGCCGCCGTCGGCCATGAGCGTGAGCACGCCGAACTGTGCGCGCAGCTGGTCAATGGCCCGCTCAATGCCCACAACCGCGTGGGCGTGCGCATCCATGACCCGGCTCACCCCAGCTGGCGCCAGGACGTCGACGTGCTGGTGCGCGCCGCCGGGGCGCGGCTGGCCTATGTGGTGGTGCCCAAGGTCACCGACGTGGTCGAGGTCGCGCGCGTGACCGACCATGTCAACCAGGTGGCGCGCAGCGCCGGCATTGCCCGCCATATCCCGATCCATGTGCTGATCGAAACCCATGCGGCGCTGGAGCAGGCCTTCGATATCGCCGCGCTGGTGCAGGTGGAATGCTTGAGCTTCGGCCTGATGGACTTTGTCTCGGCCCACCATGGCGCGATCCCCGGCGAGGCCATGCGCTCGCCGCAGCAGTTCGAGCACCCGCTGGTGCGCCGCGCCATGCTGGAAATCTCGGCCGCCTGCCACCGCCACGGCAAGGTGCCGTCGCACAACGTCAGCACCGACGTGCAGGCGCCGCAACGCGCCGGCGACGACGCGCTGCGCGCGCGCTGCGAATTCGGCTACCTGCGCAAGTGGAGCATCCATCCGGGCCAGATCGCCCCGATCGTGGCGGCGTTCCGCCCCGGCGCGGAAGAGATCGGCGCGGCCAGCCAGATCCTGCTGTCGGCGCACGAGAACAACTGGGCCCCGATCCGCCATGAAGGGCAACTGCACGACCGCGCCAGCTACCGCTATTACTGGTCGCTGCTGCAGCGCGCCCAGGCCACCGGCACGCCGCTGCCGGCCAACGTGGAAGCGCTGTTCTTCGGCTGAAGCCGGCCCCCACCCATTCCATCATCATCCGCAGTGCCCAAGGAGACACGGATGCCTGCCTCGAAACTTGCCGCGACCGACCCCACGCTCGACCCCGCACCCGACACCGGGGCCAGCGTGCCGGCCGCGCCGCGGG
>NZ_JALHRX010000001.1 GCF_023952475.1 Cupriavidus sp. WGlv3 | reverse complement strand
AATCGAAGGGGTTCTCGATCGCCGGCGGCGGCGACACGCTCGCCGCCATCGCCAAGTACGGCATTGCCGACCGCGTGGGCTACATCTCCACCGGCGGCGGCGCATTCCTGGAATTCCTGGAAGGCAAGACGCTGCCCGCCTTCGAAGTGCTGGAGCAGCGCGCCGCAGGCTGACGCATCCGCCCCGCGCCTGGCGGAGCCGTGGGCCCGCCGGTCGCGCCAACCGGCCGTCGGGCCATCGAGCGCTGAAACCAGGAAACCCCGCATGACCCGTTCCACCAAGATCGTCGCCACCATCGGCCCCGCCTCCAGCTCGCTGGAAATCCTGACGCGCATGATCGCGGCGGGGGTCGACGTGGTGCGGCTGAACTTTTCGCACGGCACCGCCCAGGACCATCTCGACCGCGCCCGGCTGGTGCGCGAGGCGGCGCAGGCATGCGGGCGCGAGGTCGCCATCATGGCCGACCTGCAGGGTCCCAAGATCCGCGTGGGCAAGTTCGAGCACGGCAAGGTCCTGCTCAAGGCGGGCGAGCCCTTTATCCTCGATTCCAGCTGCAAGCTTGGCAACGAAGAGCGCGCCGGCCTGGACTACCAGGACCTGCCGCGCGACGTCGGCCCGGGCGACCTGCTGCTGCTCAACGACGGCCTGATCGTGCTGGTGGTCGATCGCGTGCTGGGCAACGAGATCTTCACCACCGTGCGCGTGGGTGGCGAGCTGTCCAACAACAAGGGCATCAACCGCCAGGGCGGCGGGCTGTCGGCGCCGGCGCTGACCGCCAAGGACATGGAAGACATCAAGACCGCCATGGCCCTGGGCGCTGACTACCTCGCGGTGAGCTTCCCCAAGAACGCCACCGACATGGAAATGGCGCGCCAGCTGGCCGCCGTGGCCGGCCAGCCGCACGGCCACCGGGCCCGCATGATCGCCAAGATCGAGCGCGCCGAGGCCATCCATCCGGGCGTGCTGGAAGAAATCCTGCAGGCTTCCGACGGCATCATGGTGGCGCGCGGCGACCTCGCCGTGGAAGTCGGCAACGCCGCCGTGCCGGCGTTGCAGAAGCGCATGATCAGGCTGGCGCGCGAGGCCAACAAGCTGACCATCACCGCGACGCAGATGATGGAAAGCATGATCGTCAACCCGGTGCCGACCCGCGCCGAGGTCTCGGACGTGGCCAACGCCGTGCTGGACGGCACCGATGCCGTGATGCTGTCGGCCGAGACCGCCGCCGGCCGCTATCCGGTCGAGACCGTCGAGGCCATGGCCGCGGTCTGCATCGAGGCCGAGAAGTCCGAGGTGGTGCAGCTCGACACCGATTTCCTGAACCAGACCTTCTCGCGCATCGACCAGTCGGTGGCGATGGGGGCGCTGTTCACCGCCTATCATTTGCAGGTGAAGGCGATCGCGGCGCTGACCGATTCCGGCGCGACCGCGCTGTGGATGAGCCGGCACCGCATCCATGTACCGATTTACGCGATGACGCCCAACCTGGCGTCGCAGCGCAAGATGCAGCTCTACCGCAACGTGGTGCCGCTGCCGCTGCAGTCGAGCACCGACCGCGATACCGCGCTGGAGCAGGCCGAGGAGCTGCTGCTGGCGCAAGGTGTGGTGCAGCGGGGCGATTTCATCGTGCTGACCATCGGCGAACCGATGGGACAGCCGGGCGGTACCAACACCCTGAAGATCGTCAGGGTGGGGCATTGAGCGCCGACAGAAGAATACCGAGACATCCCATTTTCATTTAGGAGTTAGACATGCCACTCGTTTCGATGCGCCAGCTGCTGGACCACGCAGCCGAGAACAGCTACGGCCTGCCGGCCTTCAACGTGAACAACCTCGAGCAAGTGCAGGCCATCATGCAGGCGGCCGACGAGGTCAACGCTCCGGTGATCATGCAAGCCTCGGCCGGCGCCCGCAAATACGCCGGCGAGCACTTCCTGCGCCACCTGATCGAAGCCGCGGTCGAAGCCTATCCGCATATCCCGGTGGTGATGCACCAGGACCACGGCCAGTCGCCGGCGATCTGCCAGGCCGCGATCGACCTGGGCTTCTCGTCGGTGATGATGGACGGCTCGCTGCGCGAAGACGGCAAGACCCCGGCCGACTACGAATACAACGTCGACGTGACGCGCAAGGTGGTGCAGCTGTCGCACGCCATCGGCGTGACCGTCGAGGGCGAGCTGGGCTGCCTGGGCTCGCTCGAAACCGGTGAAGCCGGCGAGGAAGACGGCATCGGCGCCGAAGGCAAGCTGGACCACTCGATGCTGCTGACCGATCCCGAGCAGGCCGCCGACTTCGTCAAGGCCACCCAGCTCGACGCGCTGGCGATCGCCATCGGCACCTCGCACGGCGCCTACAAGTTCACCCGCAAGCCCACCGGCGACATCCTGGCGATCAACCGCATCAAGGAAATCCACGCGCGCATTCCCAACACCCACCTGGTGATGCACGGCTCGTCGTCGGTGCCGCAGGAACTGCTGGAAGAGATCCGCAAGTTCGGCGGCGACATGAAGGAAACCTACGGCGTGCCGGTCGAGGAAATCCAGGAAGCGATCAAGTACGGCGTGCGCAAGATCAATATCGACACCGATATCCGCCTGGCCATGACCGGCGCGATCCGCCGCTTCTTCGTCGAGAACCCGAGCAAGTTCGACCCGCGCGAATACCTGAAGCCGGCGCGCGAGGCCGCCAAGCAGGTGTGCAAGGCGCGCTACCTGGCGTTCGGCTGCGAAGGCCAGGCCGGCAAGATCAAGCCGGTGGCGCTGAGCGAGATCGCGCAGCAGTACAAGTCGGGCAAGCTGGCGCAGGTCGTGCAGTAATGTCCCGTGTCCGCCTTCCGCGCAAGGGGAAGGCGGCTTGCAGTTCCGGCCGCCGCGGCACGCTTCCAGCGCCCGGCGGCTTCGCCGTTTTATCGGAACCATCATGACCAACGCTCTCTACCAGTCCTCCATCAACTCGCTGCCGCTGCTGGGCCACGGCAAGGTGCGCGACAACTACGCCGTCGGCAACGACAAGCTGCTGATCGTCACCACCGACCGCCTGTCGGCGTTCGACGTCATCATGGGCGAGCCGATCCCCGACAAGGGCCGCGTGCTGAACCAGATGGCGAACTTCTGGTTCCGCAAGCTCGCCCACATCGTGCCGAACCACGAGACCGGCATCGCGCCCGAGACCGTGGTGGCCGCGGATGAAGTGGAGCAGGTCAGGGGCCGCGCGGTGGTGGTCAAGCGCCTCAAGCCGATCCTGGTCGAGGCCGTGGTGCGCGGCTACCTTGCCGGCAGTGGCTGGAAGGACTACCAGGCCACCGGCAAGGTGTGCGGCATCGAGCTGCCGCCGGGCCTGCAGAACGCGCAGAAGCTGCCCGAGCCGATCTTCACGCCGGCGGCCAAGGCCGAGATGGGCGAGCACGACGAGAACATCTCGTTCGCCGAGGTCGAGGCCCGCATCGGCATCGCGCTGGCGCGCCAGATGCGCGAGATCTCGATCCGCCTGTACAAGGAAGCGGCCGAGTTCGCCGCCACGCGCGGCATCATCATCGCCGACACCAAGTTCGAGTTCGGCCTGGACGACAACGGCGTGCTGACGCTGATGGACGAAGTGCTGACCGCCGACTCGTCGCGCTTCTGGCCCGCCGATTCGTACCAGGTGGGCACCAACCCGCCGTCGTTCGACAAGCAGTTCGTGCGCGACTGGCTGGAAGCCGTGCGCATCGACGGCAAGCCCTGGCCCAAGACCGCGCCGGCGCCGCAGCTGCCGGACGACGTGATCGAGAAGACCGCGGCGAAGTACCGCGAGGCGCTGACGCGCCTGACGGGCGAAGAGTTGAAGTAAGTTTCCCTTCGGCTTCGCGCAAGCCGACGGTGCTGCCCTCTCCCCTCACGGGAAAGGGCAGCAAACAAGCAAGGATCAAACGTGAGCAAGCAAGATAAGCCATTGGTCGGCGTCGTCATGGGCAGCAGCTCCGACTGGGACGTGATGCAGCACGCCGTGGCGATGCTGAAGGATTTCGGCGTGCCGTTCGAAGCCCGGGTGGTATCCGCGCACCGCATGGCCGACGACATGTTCAGCTATGCCGAGAGCGCCCGCAGCCGCGGCCTGCGCGCCATCATCGCCGGTGCCGGCGGGGCCGCGCACCTGCCCGGCATGATCGCCGCCAAGACCATCGTGCCGGTGTTCGGCGTGCCGGTGCCGTCGAAGTACCTGCGCGGCGAGGACTCGCTGCTGTCGATCGTGCAGATGCCCAAGGGCGTGCCGGTGGCTACCTTCGCCATCGGCGAAGCGGGCGCGGCCAACGCCGCGCTGCACGCGATCGCCACGCTGGCCACTACCGACGACGCGCTGGCTGCCGCGCTGGAAGCGTTCCGCGCGAAGCAGACCGAAGCCGCGCGCGCCATGACCTTGCCGCTGTAATGCTGCCGCTGTAACCCTCCGGACCCACACGGAACCGAGCAATGCCTACCGATATCCATCCCCACCTCTCCGAAGCCCACACGCCGGAATCGCGCGCCGAGTTCGGCGTCGACCGTCCCGACGCGCCCATCCTGCCCGGCGCGTGGCTGGGCATGCTGGGCGGCGGCCAGCTCGGCCGCATGTTCACGCATGCGGCGCAGGCGATGGGCTATCGCGTGTGCGTGCTCGACCCGGACCAGGACAGCCCGGCGGGCGTGGTCGCCGACAAGCATATCTGCGCCCAATACACCGACGAGGCCGCGCTGGCCGAGATGGGCAAGCTGTGCCAGGCGGTCAGCACCGAGTTCGAGAACGTGCCGTCGCTGTCGCTGGACCGGCTCGAGCAGCTGGGTGCGTTCGTCGCGCCGCGCGGCTACTGCGTGTCGATCGCGCAGAACCGCATCGGCGAGAAGAAGTTCTTTGCCGCCTGCGCCGAGCGCACCGGCGTGCCGACGGCGCCGCACTGGGTGATCCAGCACGACGCCGACGTCGACCAGCTGCCCGAGCACGTGCTGCCCGGCATCCTCAAGACCGCGCGCATGGGCTACGACGGCAAGGGCCAGGCGCGCGTGAAGACGCGCGACGACGTGCGCGCCGCGTGGAAGGCAATGCAGCACGTGCCGTGCGTGCTGGAGCAGATGTTGCCGCTGGCGTACGAGGTGTCGGTGCTGGCCGCGCGCGGCGCGGACGGCGCCACCGCGACCTGGCCGCTGGCCGAGAACGTGCACCGCGACGGCATCCTGTTCTCGACCGAGATGCCGTCGACCAGCGTCTCGCCCGAGATCGCCGAGCGCGCTCGCGCCGCGGCTGCCGCCATTGCCACGGAAATGGGCTATGTCGGCGTGCTGTGCATCGAGTTCTTCGTGCTGACCGATGGTTCGCTGGTCGCCAACGAAATGGCGCCGCGCCCGCACAACTCGGGCCACATCACCATGGACGCCTGCGAGACCAGCCAGTTCGAGCAGCAGGTGCGCGCCATGGCGCGGCTGCCGCTGGGCAGCACGCGCCAGCATTCGGCCGGCAAGATGCTGAACCTGCTGGGCGACGTGTGGTTCGAGTTCGGCCTGGAACGCACCCCGGCCTGGGACGAAGTGATGGCGCAACCCGGCGCCAAGCTGCACCTGTACGGCAAGAGCGATGCGCGCCCGTCGCGCAAGATGGGGCACGTCAACTGCATCGGCGAGCATGCCGAAGCCGCCGACGCGGCCTTCGCCGCGGCCGCGCAGGCGCTGCATATCCCGCTCTGAGTTTCCGTCGACCGCCACGCCACCTTTTGAAGGAACACGATGTCGCCGCGCACGCCCACGGCCGCCGAACTGGATGAAGCCGTCCGCCTGCTCGAGGCCGGGCAACTGGTCGCCTTCCCGACCGAGACCGTCTACGGCCTTGGCGCCGATGCCGAGAATCCCGCGGCCGTCGGCCGCATCTTCGCGCTCAAGGGCAGGCCGTCGAACCATCCGGTGATCGTGCACGTGGTCGACGGTGCCGATATCGGCTACTGGACCGACGACGTCCCGGCGGCCGCGCAGCAGCTGATCGACGCCTTCTGGCCCGGCCCGCTGACGCTGATCCTGAAGCGCGCCGCGCATATCGACGCCGCCGTCGCCGGCGGGCAGGACAGCATCGGCCTGCGCTGCCCGTCGCATCCGGTGGCGCAGGCGCTGCTGTCGCGCTTCAAGCGCGGCCGCGGCGGCATTGCCGCGCCTTCCGCCAACAAGTTCGGCCAGGTCAGCCCGACCACCGCGCAGCATGTGCGCGAGGAATTCGGCGACGCGGTCTATGTGCTGGAGGGCGATGGCGTCGAAGTCGGCATCGAATCGACCATCGTCGACCTGTCGCGGCTGGAGCAGGGCATCGGGCCCGTGCTGCTGCGCCCGGGCGCGGTCACGGTGGGGATGCTCGCGCAGGTGCTGGGCGAAGCCCCGCTGCCACCGGACGCCGCCGCGCCGCGCGCTTCGGGAACCCTGAAGGCCCACTACGCGCCGCACACGCCGCTGCTGCTGGCCGACGCGCAGGCCGCCGCCGCGCGCCTGCAAGCGCTGCCGGCGGATGCCCGCGTGGCATGGGTCGGGCGCGCGCCGCTGGCGGACCAGCGCTGCACCTGGGTGCAGGCGCCTGCCGATGCCGCCGCGTATGCGCAGGAGCTGTACCGGCTGCTGCGCAAGCTCGACCGGCAGGGATATACGCAGCTGGTGTTCGAGGTGTTGCCGGAGGGGCAGGACTGGGCCGGGGTGCGCGACCGGCTGGAGCGGGCGGCGGCGGCGTTTGGGGGGTGAGGGCCGGCGCGTGCCAGGCACGCGGCCGTCGACATTACCCCGCCAACAATCGCAACGCCGTATACACCGCCATCCCCACCACGATCATCCCCACCATCTTCCGGGTCAGCAGGTAGAACACCGTCGCCGCCACCCCGGCCATCAGCTTGTAGTTCGAAAACGCCACGGTGAAATGCCCCTGCCAGGTCATCAGGTCCGGCAGGATGATGGCGGCCAGCGCCGCTGCCGGCGCATAGCGCAGCGCGCGCTGGATGCGGTCCGGCACGGTGATGTGCTCCCCCGCCATCAGAAACAGCGCGCGCGTGATCACGGTGACGACCGCCATGCCGACGAGCGCGATCCAGACTTCGGTATGGCTCATGCGCGGTCTCCCGGAAGGTCCGCAGGCTCGGACGCCGGCTTGGCGAGCGGTGCCTGCTTGCGCCGCTGGATGCCGCGCAGCGCGGCACGCGCGGCCAGTTCGTCGCTGGCCATGCCGGCGGCGATCGCGCCCACCACGGCCACCACCAGCCCGAGCCGGTACGGCAGGTCGAAGCACAGCAGCGCCAGCACCGCGGAAATCACCACCGCCATCAGCGTCGAGCGCGAGTTGATGGTGGCGATCATCACCGGGATCAGCGCCATGGTGCCGGCCAGCCCCAGGCCCCAGCTGTCGGGGAACAGGCTCGCCAGCACGATGCCGATGATCGACGACACCTGCCACATGCAGAAGTTGGTCAGGGCCATGCCCCAGAAGTACCCTTCCTTGCCCGGCTCATAGCCGGGCGTGCTGTACTTCTGCAGGAAGTAGACGAAATGCAGGTCGCCGTTGAAGAAGCCCAGCACGGTGCGCCGCGCCAGCGTCAGGTAGCTGAAATGCGGCTGCATGCCGGCGCTGAAGATGACGAAGCGCAGGTTGACCATGGCCGCGGTCAGCCAGATGGTCCACAGCGGCAGCCCCGCGGCGAACAGCGGCAGCACCGCCAGCTGCGCCGAGCCGGCGTAGACCAGCAGCGACATGCCGATGGCCTCGGGCACGGTCAGCACGGATTTGCTCATGGCCACGCCGGTGACCAGGCCCCAGGAAAATACCGCGGGCAGGGACGGGGCAAAGCGGCGCGCGCCGTCGATAAAGCCGGCGCGTTCGGCCGGTGCGAAGCGATGCCAGAGGCGCAACCACACCGGGGGTTGTCGGGAAGTCATGTCAGAGGAAGCGGGGGCGATGCGGCCCGGGGCCGAAGGCCGGCCCGGAAGGCTGCCGCCGCAGGACGCGGCCGGCACCCTGGCATTATAGGGTGGGATGGCGGGCTGGTAAGCGAGCGCTTAACAAAATGCCGCCGCGGCGTTGGCCGCAGGCCACGGCGCCGTGGCGTGGCCCGGCCCGGGCGGCATCAGGGTGCCCCGCGGTACACCCACTGCAGCAGCGCGTCGTGCGCCTCCTGCGCCTGCGCGGCGTTGGCATGGTTGATCATGCTCACCACCACGTAGCGGCCGCCCTCGGCCGCATCGACATAGCCGGCCAGCGCGCGCACATCGGCCAGCGTGCCGGTCTTCAGGTAGCCGCTGCCGGCCGCGCTGGCGCGGGTCAGGCGGTTGCGCAGCGTGCCGTCGACGCCCAGCACCGGCAGCGAGTCGATCAGCACCGGCCCGACCGGGCTGGCCGCAGCCTGCTGCAGCAGCCGCGCCATGTCATAGGCGCTGATGCGTTCCGCGCGCGACAGGCCCGAGCCGTTGTCCAGCACCAAGCCCGGCATGTCCAGCCCCTGGCGCGCCAGCCAGCGCTGCACCACGCGGATCGAGCGCCCGGTGCTGGCGGGCCCGCCGCGATCCATCTCGGCGCCGAGGGTCAGGAACAGCTGCCGCGCCATCACGTTGTTCGAGAACTTGTTGATGTCGCGCACGATATCCGCCAGCGGCAGGCCGTGGTGGCGCGCCAGCAGCACCGCGCCGCGCGGCACCTTGCCGCTGCGCAGCGCCGGCAGCCGGGCAAAGCGCCCGCCGGCGCGCTGCCACTCGGCGACAAAGCCGCCCCAGGTGAATTCCGCATGCGACAGCGTGGCGATATTGAGCACGTGCTCGCCGCAGTCGCTGGCATAGTCGCCGTAAAAAGAGGCCAGCACGGTGCCATCGGCTTGCGGCAGCACGGTCGGGCTGGCGCTGCTCTGCCAGTCGCCGCAGCGGCCGTTGGTCAGCGTGAGGCGGTTGTCCAGCTTGAGCTGCGCCAGCTCCGGCGTGACGCTGACCGCCACGGTCTGCGAGGCCGGGTCCGGCGTCAGCGTGAACGACAGCGTCTTGAAGGCGTACAGAAGCGCATCGGGCCCGACGTTGTAGGCGCGCTGCACCTCGCCGTCGATGGTGCCGTTGCTGTCCAGGCCATCGGCGAAGTAGCTGCGGTCCAGCACCAGGTCGCCGTTGATGGTGCTGGCGCCGGCGGCGCGCGCCCGCGCCACCAGCTTGGCCATTTCCTCGGGCACCAGCTTGGGATCGCCATGTCCGCGCAGGTAGACGTTGCCGTTGACGGTGCCGTCGAAGCCCGGCTGCGCGTCGGCGTAGAGCGAGGTCTGCCAGCGGTAGTCGGGGCCGAGCAGCTGCAGGCCGGCGAAGGTGGTGACCAGCTTCATGGTCGACGCCGGGTTCATCGGCTGCTGCGCGTTCCAGCTGGCGCGCGCGGTGCTGTCGCCCAGCCGCACCACGTAGAAGCTGGCCGCCGCGGCCGGCACCCCGGCGCGGCGCAGGGCCGCGGCCACCGGGGCGGGCACGCCGGCGCCGACCAGCGCCGGATCGGCGGCGGCCTTGGTGGCGGCCTTGGCGGCGGCTTTGCCGGCTTTCGACGCTTTGGCGGGCTTGGTGGCCTTGGTCGCCTTGGCCGCCTTGGTGGGCGGCTTGGCGTAGGCCGGTGTCAGTGCCGGGCCGCCGGCCAGCAGCACGGCGGCAAGGAGGGGCGAGAGCAATAGCGACAGGCGGCGCGGCAGCGCGCCGGGTCGCGCTGCGGTGGGCGCGGCGAGGGTTCTTGGCATGGCGGCCATGTTAACGCATGGCCGTCCGCAATCGGATGACAGTTACGACGGCGCCGCGGTTCAGCCGGCGCGCGGCGGCGCCAGCCGTGCCAGCAGCGCTTTCAGCGTGGCCTGCTCGGCTTCGCTGAGCGCCGAACTGACGTGGGCGTCGTGCGCCACCACCGCCTGCGTCGCGGCTTCCAGCGTGCGGCGTCCGGCCGGGGTCAGCACCAGGCTGTAGGCGCGCCGGTCGCCCGCGGCGGGGCGCCGCGCCACCAGCTTCATGGCCTCGAGCGCATCCACCAGCAGCACCGCGCCGGAGCGCGCGATGCCCAGGATCTGCGCCAGTTCGGTCAGCTTCAGGTGCGGGTTGCGCGAGATGATCACCAGCGCCGAGAAGCGCGGCGGGGTGATCTGCCATTGCGCCAGCGACTGCACGAAGTCTTCGTAGATGCGGATCTGCGCGCGGCGGATGGCGTAGCCGACCAGGTTGTCGAGCACGCCGTAGTCGATGTTCGGCACATGCGGGTCGAAGCCGGCGTCGGTACCGTCGCCGGCGGCCGGGTCGGGCGCCAGCGCATCGCGCGTCCTGCGCCGCGCGGGGGCTGCGGCGGTGCGAGCCCGCCGCGCGGGGGTGGCGGGCGGGGTGCCGGATGCGTCGGGAATCATTTGAGCAGTTTCCAGTTGCCGTTCTCAATTGTCACCATAACCCGACCACGCTGGTCAAAGCCATAGTGGTCTTGCGCACTGAAGTTCAGCACCCCGTGCGAGACCACGATGTCGCGCTCGGTTTCCAGCGCGTGGCGCAGCGCCTGGCGGAAGGCCGGCGTGCCGGGACGGGCCTGCTTCAGCGCCACCGGCACGATGCGCTCCAGCACCAGCCCGGCATCGTAGGCGTGGGCGCCGAACTGCGTACGGGTCTCGGCCCCGTACTGCTTTTCATAGCGGGTGACGTAGTCCAGCCCGGGCTTGCGCACCGGATCGCCGGCGGGCAGCTGCTCCGGCACGATCACCGGGCCGGCGGGCAGGATCGCGCCGTTGACCAGGCGCCCGCCGATGCGGATCAGGTCCTTGGTGGCCGCGCCGTGGGTCTGGTAGAGGGTGCCGCCGTAGCCGCGCTCGCGCAGCGTGGTGTGCGGCAGCGCGGCGCCGGTGCCGGCGCCGGCGATCAGGATGGCATCGGGCTTGGCGGCGATCAGCTTGAGCGCCTGCGCGGTCACGCTGGTGTCGGCGCGGCCGTAGCGCTCGGTGGCGATCAGGCGGATGCCGTTGGCGGTGGCGGCGGCGGTGAAATCCTTCAGCCAGGTCTCGCCGTAGGCATCGGCAAAGCCGATAAAGCCGATGGTCTTGACGCCCTGGGTCTTGGCGGTGGCGGCCACGGCATTGGCCATCAGCCGCACCGGCTGAGCCAGCCGGAAGGTCCATGCGCCGCGCCCGGGCTTGAGCTCGATCGGCGAGAACGCCAGCTGAACGGTCTGGGCTTCGTCGGCCACCTCGGCAATCGCGATCGACGGCGCCACCGCGGATGAGCCCAGGATGATGTCGACCTTGTCCTCGGCGACGAAGCGGCGTGCCGTCTTGGCGCCCTGGGTCGGATCAGAGGCATCGTCCAGCACGATGTAGCGCACCGGCTCGCCGCCGATCCGCTGCGGCAGGTAGGCCAGCGAGTTTTTCTGCGGGATGCCGAGCGAAGCGGACGGGCCGGTGGTCGACAGGCTGACGCCGACGGTGATCTCGGCGAGCGCGGTGGCGGCGGTGAAGGCTAGGGCGATGCCGAGTGCGAGGCGGGTGCGCCTGGCAGGGATGTGGGACGCCATGGTGGTTCTCCTCGAAGCTGAATGATCTTATGTGTTTTCAAGCTTACGCCTTGCCCTGCATCGACTGCCGGTCGAAACCCGCCAGCTGCTTGTACCGCAGCGAAATCGCTTCCAGCTCCGCGCGCGGGATCACCTGGTCGATGTCGCTGAACCCCTGCGGCGCGCGTTCCTCGGCCAGCTGCATCACCTGCTCGGGCCCGTTCATGCGATTGCGCAGCACGATGCCGGCGGTGCGCGGCAGGCGCTCGGCCTCGTATTCGCGCAGCGCGTAAGCAGTGTCGCGGCTGCCGAGCAGGCTGTCGACCAGGTAGCGCGCGTCGAGGATGGCCTGGGCGCTGCCGTTCGAGCCGATCGGGTACATCGGGTGCGCGGCGTCGCCCAGCAGCGTGACCCGGTCGAAGGTCCAGCGCGGCAGCGGGTCCTTGTCGACCATCGGGAATTCGTAGATGGCCTCGGCGCCGTCGATCAGCGCGGGGATGTCGATCCAGTCCCAGCGCCAGCCGGCGAACTGCGCCCGGAACACCGACTTGTCGACCTGCTTGTTCCAGTCGCTGCGCGGCGGGGTGTCGGACACGCTGTCGGGCACGCGCAGTTCCGCAATCCAGTTGACCAGCGAGCGGCCCTGGCGGCGCAGCGGTTCGGAGATGGGATAGGCGACGAACTTCTGGTCCTGGTGCCCGGCCATGAACATCGAGCGGCCGTCCAGGTAGGGCGGCGCCTCGGTGACCGCGCGCCACAGCAGCCGGCGCGAGAAGCGCGGCAGGTCGCCGCCGGGATAGAAATGGCGGCGCACCGCCGAATGGATGCCGTCGGCGCCGACCAGCACGTCGGCGCTGGACTCGACCGCGGCGTTGTCGCCGCGGCGCCGCAGCACGAAGCGCGCCTGGCCATGCGCGCCGGTGTCCAGCACGGATTCGAAGCTGTGGCCGGTATGGACCGCGCCGGCCCCAAGGCGCTCGACCACGGTGCGGTGCAGCAACATCTGGAATTCGCCGCGATGGATCGAGTACTGCGGCCAGTCATAGCCGGCGGCCAGCCCGCGCGGCTCATGCCAGATGCGCTGGCCCAGTTTGTTGTAGTACGACAGCGACGAGGTCTCGACCGCGATCGCGGCGAGCGCATCGCGCAGGCCCAGTTCGGACAGCACGCGCACCGCGTGCGGCAGCAGGTTGATGCCCACACCCAGCGGGCGCAGCGTTTCGCTGGCCTCCCAGACCTCGGCCTCGATGCCGTGGCGGTGGCACAGCAGCGCCAGCGTCAGGCCGCCGATGCCGCCCCCGGCGATTGCGATCTTCATGGTGTCTCCCCGCGTACAGGTCGTGCCGGAGGCCACGCGCAGGGCGCCGCCGCCGGCGGATCGAATTTGTTATGGAGTATAACGATTCGGCCGGTGGCGGCAAGACGGGAAAGACCCCGGCAGCTGGCATCCGGGGTCGGGAAAAACCCGCGCTCAGCCCAGCGCGGCGCTTTCCGGCTTGGCTGGGGAAGTGGCCTGGGCCTTGAGCGACGGCACCGGGAACACGATGTCGTAGAGCCAGTTGTAGACCAGCGCGTAGACCATGTAGAAGCCGGCCACGGCGATATCCATGATGAGCGCGTCGACCAGGCTGATATCGAGGTACCACGCCAGCGACGGCAGGAACACCACCAGCAGGCCCAGTTCGAACAGCAGCGCGTGCAGCACGCGTACCGGCACCGACTTGCGCAGCTGGCCGGTGAAACGCAGCATGCCCTTGTCGAACAGCACGTTGTACAGGTAGTTCCAGCCGGTGGCGATCAGCGAGGCGACCGCGCCGATCAGCCCCATCTGGTGCAGTTCATAGCCGAAGGCCCAGCTCGCCAGCGGAGCGAAGATCAGCAGGCCGACCACCTCGAAGCCAACGGCATGGCGGATCCGGTCCCAGGTTTTGCGCATGGTTTCTCCTTGCTGGCAAAGACGATGGGGCCTAGTCTATCTGCTGGGCAGGGATTGCCAAGTTGGATACCATCGCTTTAACAGATACATGAGGGGGCGGAGATACGTATGAGTCTCTCGCTGGAGCAATTGCAGGCCTTTGTCGCGGCCGCCGACACGGGCTCGTTCTCGGCCGCCGCGCGCCGGCTCGGCAAGGCCCAGTCGGTGGTCAGCGCGGCCGTGTCCAACCTCGAGATCGATGCCGGCAACGCGCTGTTCGACCGCAGCGGCCGCTACCCGGTGCTGACCCCGGCCGGCGAGCGCCTGCTGGCCGAGGCGCGCGTGATCCTGGAGCGCTGCGAGCATTTCCGCGGCGTCGCCAAGAGCCTGGGCGAGGGTGTCGAGACGCGGCTGGTGCTGGCGGTCGACGAGCTCTATCCGGAAGAAACGCTGGGCGCGCTGCTGGTGGAGTTTTCCGGGCGCTTCCCGGCGGTCGAGCTGGAACTGCTGTTCCCGCTGATGGAGGACGTCAGCCGGCTGGTGCTGGAGGGTGGTGCCGACCTCGGCATCATGTGGCGCCAGGAGGTGCTGCCGCCGGAGCTGGGCTTCCATGCGCTCGGCTGGATGCCGATGCAGATCCTGTGCGCGCCCGACCATCCGCTGGCGTCGCAGCGGGTGGACTGGGAAGAACTCAAGCGCTACCGCCAGCTGATGGTCGCGACCCGCACCGACAGCGAGGAAAAGATGCGCCTGCGCGTGGCCGCCGACGTGTGGTGGGTGGAAAGCCAGTGGGTGATCGTCGAGCTGGTCAAGCGCGGACTGGGCTGGGCCTTCGTGCCATGGCACGTGGTCGCCAATTCGCCGGCCGCGGCGCAGCTGGTGTCGCCGCCGCTGGCGTTCCAGCAGCAGGACTGGCCGGTGGCGATGGAGCTGGTCTGGCACAAGCAGCGGCCGCTGGGCAAGGCCGCCACCTGGCTGCGCGAGCGCATCTGCGCGCAGCCGCTGCCGAGCGCGCCGCAGCGCAGCGCCTAGCGCTGCCCGACGGTGGCGGGCGCGGCGGTTTCCCCGCTGGTGCTTGCGCTGCCGCTACCACCCGCCGGCTGCGCGTGCCAGCCGCCGCCCAGCGCCTTGATCAGCACCACCGCCGCGGTGTACTGGCGGCCGGTGATCGACAGCGCGGTGCGTTCCGCGGTGTAGGCGCTGGTCTGCGCCGTCAGCACGTCGAGCAGGCCGGCGGTGCCGGCGCGGTAGCGATTGTTCACCAGCGCCAGCGCCTCGCGCGCCGAGCGCAGCGCGTCGTTCTGCACCACCGCCTCCTGTTCCAGCAGCCGCTGCGCGGCAAGGTTGTCCTCGACTTCCTGGAACGCGCCCAGCACGGTCTGGCGGTAGTTGGCCACGGTCTGGTCGTAGGCCGCCACCGCCTGCGCCTTGGCCGCGCGGCGCGCGCCGCCGTCGAACAGCGTGCCGGCCAGGCCGCCGCCGATCGACCAGATCCGGTCCGGCAGCGACATCCAGCGCGCCAGCGTGCTGGCGGTCAGCCCGCCGCTGGCCGACAGCGACAGGGTCGGGTAGTAGGCCGCCTGCGCCACGCCGATCTGCGCATTGGCCGAGGCCATGCGCCGCTCGGCCGCGCCGATGTCGGGGCGGCGCTCCAGCAGTTGCGACGGCACCGCCGCCGGCACGCGCGGCGGCGCGGCGCGGAACTCGCCGGCGGCCACCGCCAGCGCCGCCGGCGGCTTGCCGACCAGCACGGCGATGGCATGTTCCAGTTGCGCGCGCGTGATCTGGATGTCGATCTGCTGCGCCTGCGCGCTCTTGAGCTGGGTCTCGGACTGCAGCACGTCGGAGCGTTGCGCGGTGCCTGCCGCGTACTGGTTCTGCACCAGCTGCAGCGACTTCTGGTAGTCGGCCACGGTGCGGTCCAGCAGCGCCTTCTGCGCATCGGCCACGCGCAACAGGAAGTAGCTCTGCGCCAGCGTGGCCTGCGTCGACAGCAGGGTCGAGGCCAGGTCTGCCTCGCTCGCCTGCGCGCTGGCCTCGCTGCTTTCGACCTGGCGCCGCACCCGGCCCCAGACGTCGAGCTCCCAGGTCGCGCCGAGCGTGGCGCTCTGTCCGTTGAGCGTGTTGCCGCTGGCATTGCGCGCGCGCGAGGCGCCGGCCTGCGCATCGACCAGCGGGAAGAAGCCCGCGCGGGCCGCTTGCAGCGAGGCCACCGCCTGGCGGTACTGGGCCTCGGCGGCCTTGATGTTCTGGTTCGAGATCTGCACCTCGGCCATCAGCGCGTCGAGCTGCGCATCGCCGAACACGGTCCACCAGTCGGGGCGCGCCAGCGCA
The DNA here is from genome assembly GCF_023952475.1 of Cupriavidus sp. WGlv3. GTDB lineage: Bacteria > Pseudomonadota > Gammaproteobacteria > Burkholderiales > Burkholderiaceae > Cupriavidus > Cupriavidus phytorum. The sequence continues at coordinate 719,648 of NZ_JALHRX010000001.1, read as the reverse complement.
TCCTGCGGCTCGGCGGGCTTCCAGTCGCCGGTCCAGGCGGGCGTGGCGGCGTCGGCTTCCTTGAAGGCCGCGGACACCGGGGCGTCGGGGCGCTGGTAATCCGGGCCGACGGCGCAGCCTGCCAGCAGCAGCGTGCACGCCAGCGGCAGGGCAGGGGTCAGCAGGCGGGAAAAAGCGGTCATGGCGAATCTCTGCATTACTGCAAAACTAGACGGCGGCCGGCTGGTCGGGTGTGTCGGCGCCGCGGCGGCGCTGGCGCCAGGCCTTCATCCTGAGGCGCCAGCGGTCCAGCGTCAGGTAGACCACCGGCGTGGTGTACAGCGTCAGCAGCTGGCTCACCACCAGCCCGCCGACAATGGAAATGCCCAGCGGCGCGCGCAGCTCGGCGCCGTCGCCTCGGCCCAGCGCCAGCGGCACCGCGCCCAGCAGCGCGGCCATGGTGGTCATCAGGATCGGGCGGAAGCGCAGCAGGCAGGCGCGGTAGATGGCGTCGCGCGGCGACAGCCCCTCGCGCCGCTCGGCGTCGATGGCGAAGTCGATCATCATGATCGCGTTCTTCTTGACGATGCCGATCAGCAGGATCACGCCGATCAGCGCGATGATGCTGAAGTCGGTCTTCGAGGCCAGCAGCGCCAGCAGCGCGCCCACGCCGGCCGACGGCAGCGTCGACAGGATCGTCAGCGGGTGCACGTAGCTCTCGTACAGCACGCCCAGCACGATATAGATCGTGACCAGCGCCGCCAGGATCAGGATGGGCTGGCTCTTGAGCGAGTCCTGGAACGCCTTGGCGCCACCCTGGAAGTTGGCGCGCAGGGTCTCCGGGGCGCCGATGCGCGCCATCTCGCGGTTGATGGCGTCGGTCGCCTGCGACAGCGAAGTCCCTTCGGCCAGGTTGAACGAGATCGTCGACGCCGCGAACTGGCCCTGGTGGTTCACGCCCAGCGGCGTGCTGCTGGGCGTCACGCGCGCGAACGCGGCCAGCGGCACGCGGTTGCCGTTGCCGGTGACCACATAGATGTCCTTGAGCGCATCGGGCCCCTGCAGGTATTCCTGACTCAGCTCCATCACCACCCGGTACTGGTTCAGCGGATGGTAGATGGTCGACACCAGCCGCTGGCCGAAGGCATCGTTCAGCACCGCATCGACCTGCTGCGCGGTCACGCCCAGGCGCGAGGCCGCGTCGCGGTCGATGATCACCGAGGTCTGCAGGCCCTTGTCGTTGGTGTCGGTGTCGATATCCTCCAGCCCCTTCAGGTTGGACAGCGCCGCGCGCACCTTGGGCTCCCACGCGCGCAGCACCTCCAGGTCGTCGGACTGCAGCGTGAACTGGTACTGCGAGCTGCTCTGGCGCCCCCCGACGCGGATGTCCTGCACCGATTGCAGGAAGAGCCTCGCGCCCGGTTCCTTGGCCAGCTTGTCGCGCAGCCGCGCAATGATGGTGTCGGCCGATTCGCGCTGCGCCAGTGGCTTGAGCGTGACGAACATCTGCCCGGTATTGCGCTGCGAGCCGCCGGTAAAGCCGGTCACGTTCTCCACCGCCGGGTCCGACTGCACGATCTTGATGAAGCTGTCGAGCTTGCCGCGCATGGCCTGGAACGAGGTCGCCTGGTCGGCGCGGATAAAGCCGATCAGCCGTCCGGTGTCCTGCTGCGGGAAAAAGCCCTTGGGCACGATCACATACAGGTACACGTTGAGCGCGATGGTGGCGAGCAGCACCAGCCACACCAGCGGACTCAGCCGCAGCGCGGTCGCCAGCGAACGCGCATAGCCGTCATGCAGCCACTGGAACATGCGCTCGGTGGCGCGGAAGAAGCGTCCCTGCCGTTCCGGTTCCACCGGCCGCAGCATGCGCGCGCACATCATCGGCGTGGTGGTCAGCGAGACCACCAGCGACACCAGGATCGCCACCGACAGCGTGATCGCGAATTCCTGGAACAGCCGCCCGACGATGCCGCCCATCATCAGCAGCGGAATGAACACTGCGATCAGCGACAGGCTCATCGACAGCACCGTGAAGCCGACCTCGCGCGCGCCGCGCAGCGCCGCCGCCAGCGGCTTCATGCCTTCCTCGATATGGCGCGAGATGTTCTCCAGCACCACGATGGCATCGTCGACAACGAAGCCGGTGGCGATGGTCAGCGCCATCAGCGACAGGTTGTTCAGCGAGAAACCGGCCAGGTACATCACCGAGAACGTGCCGATCAGCGATACCGGCACCGCCACGCTGGGAATCAGGGTGGCGCGCACGTTGCGCAGGAACACGAACACCACCATGATCACCAGCGCCACCGAGATCATCAGCGTGTGCTCGACCTCGCGCAGCGAGGCGCGGATGGTGGGCGTGCGGTCCATCATCACGTCCATCGAGATCGCCGCGGGGATCATCTTCTGCAGCTGCGGCAGTATTTCGTTGACGCGGTCGACGGTCTCGATGATGTTGGCGCCGGGCGAGCGGTTCAGCACCAGCAGCACCGACGGCTTGCCGTTGGCAGAGCCGGCGTTGCGGATGTCCTGCACCGAATCGACCACGTTGGCGACGTCGCGCAGCCGCACCGGCACCGCGAACGAATTGGGGCCGCTGGTGGCGCTGGTGCCGCCGGTGGCACCGCTGGTGATGGTGGTGGTGCCGCTGCTGGTGGTCAGCGTGGTCACGGTGACGCCGTTGACCACCTTGGTGCTGACGCCGCCGCTGGCGGTGGCGTTGGCGGTGCTGGCGATCAGCGCGCCCGCCGACGCCGACGAGTACGTGCCCGGCGTGGCGTAGCGGATGATCAGCGGCATGTAGTCTTCCGCCTTCATCGCCTGGTCGTTGGCGTAGACCTGCCAGTTGTTGCTGGCGTTCTCCAGCGTGCCCAGCGGCCGGTTGGCATTGGTCGCGCTGATGGTATTGCGCACGTCCTCGAGCGAGATGCCGTAGTTGTTCAGCGCGGTCGGGTTCAGTTCGACCCGCACCGCCGGCAGCGACGCGCCGCCGATGGTGACCTGGCCCACGCCCTCGACCTGCGACAGCTTCTGCGCCAGGATGGTCGAGGCCGCATCGTAGAGCTGCCCGCGCGTCATGGTCGGCGAGGTCAGCGCGATGATCATGATCGGCGCGTCGGCGGGGTTGACCTTGCGGTAGGTCGGGTTGTTGGGCAGGCTGGTCGGCAGCGTCGCGCGCGAGGCGTTGATGGCGGCCTGCACGTCGCGCGCGGCGCCGTCGATATCGCGCGACAGGTCGAACTGCAGCGTCACGCGGGTCGAGCCGAGCGAGCTGCTGGAGGTGATCTCGGTCACGCCGGCGATGGTGCCGAGCGCGCGCTCCAGCGGCGTCGCCACGGTGGCGGCCATGGTTTCGGGGCTGGCGCCGGGCAGCGACGCCGACACCGAGATGGTGGGGAAGTCCACCTGCGGCAGCGGCGACACCGGCAGCAGCCGCAGCGCCGCGAGCCCCGCCAGCAAAATGCCGAGCGTGAGCAGCGCGGTCGCGACCGGGCGATGGATAAAGGCAGCCGAGAGATTCATGCTCAGACCGGCTCCTCGCCCGTGCCGCCTTCCTCCGGATCGCCGAAGCGGCGCTTGCGCCAGCCCTTCACGCGCGTCGCCACGCGGTCGAAGGCCAGGTAGATCACCGGCGTGGTGAACAGCGTCAGCACCTGGCTGAGCAGCAGGCCGCCGACCATGGTCACGCCCAGCGGCCGGCGCAGCTCGCTGCCGATGCCGGAGCCCAGCATCAGCGGCAGCGCCGCCAGCAGCGCCGCCATGGTGGTCATCAGGATCGGGCGGAAGCGCAGCAGGCAGGCCTGGAAGATCGCGTCGCGCGGATTCATGCCGCCTTCGCGCTCGGCCTCGAGCGCGAAGTCGATCATCATGATCGCGTTCTTCTTGACGATACCGATCAGCAGGATGATGCCGATGATGGCGATGATGCCCAGGTCCATCCCCGCCACCAGCAGCGCCAGCAGCGCGCCGACGCCGGCCGACGGCAGCGTCGACAGGATCGTGACCGGGTGGATGGTGCTTTCATACAGCACCCCCAGCACGATATACATGGTCACCACCGCGGCCAGGATCAGCCACAGCGTGTTCGACAGCGACGCGCGGAACGCCAGCGCCGCGCCCTGGAAGCTGGTCTGCATCGAGATCGGCAGCCCCAGTTCCTGCTCGACCCGGGTGATCTTGTCGACCGCCGCGCCCAGCGATGCGCCCGGCGCCAGGTTGAACGAGATCGTCGCCGCCGGGAACTGGCCCTGGTGGTTGATCACCAGCGGCCCGGTGCGCTCGGTGATGCGCGCGAACGCGCCCAGCGGCACCTGTCCGCCGGACGAGGAGGGCAGGCGCAGCTCGGCCAGCGATTGCGGGCTGGTACGGAATTCCGGCATGGTCTCCAGCACCACGCGGTACTGGCTCGACTGCGTGAAGATGGTCGACACCAGCCGCTGGCCGAAGGCGCTGTACAGCGCGCTGTCGATCACCGCGGTGGTGATGCCGAAGCGCGCCGCGGCGTCGCGGTCGATATCGACATAGGCGCGCAGGCCGTTGTTCTGCTGGTCGCTGGTGACATCGCGCAGCTCCGGCTCCTGGCGCAGGCGCTCCACCAGCTTCGGCACCCACGTCGCCAGCGTCTGGGGATCGGGATCTTCGACCGTGAACTGGTACTGCGTGCGCGAGACCTTGTCCTCGATGGTCAGGTCCTGCACCGGCTGCGTGAACAGCGACACGCCGCCGAGGTCGTGCACCGCTTGCTGCAGCCGCTGCGTCACCACGTCGATCGGATCGCGCTCGTCCTTGGGCTTGAGGTTGATCAGCATGCGCCCGGCATTGAGCGTGGCGTTGGTGCCGTCCACGCCGATGAACGACGACAGGCTGGCCACCGCCGGATCCTGCATCACCACCTTGGCCACGGCTTCCTGCTTGCGCGCCATGGCGCCGAACGAGGTGGTCTGCGCGGCTTCGGTGATGCCCTGGATCACGCCGGTGTCCTGCACCGGGAAGAAGCCCTTGGGCACCAGCAGGTACAGCAGCACCGTCAGCGCCAGCGTGGCCACCGCCACCACCAGCGTTGCCTTCTGGCGATCGAGCACCCATTCCAGGCCGCGCCCGTAGCGCTCGATCACGTTGTCGAAGAAGCGGCCGGTGGCGCGGTGGAAGCGCGACAGCTTCTCTTCCGGCACATGATGCAGCAGCCGCGCGCACATCATCGGCGTGAGCGTCAGCGACACCACCGCCGAGATCAGGATCGACACCGCCAGCGTGATCGCGAACTCGCGGAACAGCCGGCCGACCACGTCGCCCATGAACAGCAGCGGGATCAGCACGGCCACCAGCGAGAAGGTCAGCGAGATGATGGTGAAGCCAATCTGCCTGGAGCCCTTCAGCGCCGCCTGCATCGGCGAATCGCCTTTCTCGATGTAGCGCATGATGTTCTCGATCATCACGATCGCATCGTCGACCACGAAGCCGGTGGCAATGGTCAGCGCCATCAGCGTCAGGTTGTTGATCGAGAACCCGGCCAGGTACATGACCCCGAACGTGCCCACCAGCGACAGCGGCACCGCCACGCCGGGGATGATGGTGGCGGGGATATTGCGCAGGAACAGGAAGATCACCAGCACCACCAGCGCGATCGCCAGCAGCAGCTCGAACTGCACGTCATCGACCGAGGCGCGGATGGTGGTGGTGCGGTCGGTCAGCAGCTGCACGTGCACCGATGCCGGCAGCGCGTTCTGCAGCTGCGGCAGCAGCGCCTTGATGCGGTCGACCACCTCGATCACGTTGGCGCCGGGCTGGCGCTGGATGTTCAGCACGATCGCGGGCTTGTCGTTGGCCCATGCGGCCAGCCGGCTGTTCTCGGGGCCGTCCACGATCTCGGCCACGTCGGTGATGCGGATCGGCGCGCCGTTCTTGTAGCCCAGGATGATCTGGCGGTACTCGTCCGCCGAGCGCAGCTGGTCGTTGGCGTCGATGGTGGAGGCGCGCTGCGGGCCGTCGAAGCTGCCCTTGGCGCCGTTGACGTTGGACGCGCCGATGGCGGTGCGCAGGTCGTCGATCGACATGCCCAGCGACGCCAGCGCGGCCGGGTTGGCCTGGATCCGCACCGCGGGGCGCTGGCCGCCGCTGATGGTGACCAGGCCCACGCCCTGGATCTGCGAGATCTTCTGCGCCACGCGCGTATCCACCATGTCCTGCAGCTTGGGCAGCGGCATGGTGTCGGAGGTCATGGCGATGGTCATGATCGGCGCGTCGGCCGGGTTGACCTTGCTGTAGACCGGCGGCATCGGCAGGTCCGACGGCAGCAGGTTGCTGCCGGCATTGATCGCGGCCTGCACCTCCTGCTCGGCCACGTCCAGCGGCAGCGTCAGCTCGAACTGCAGCGTGATCACCGACGCCCCCCCTGACGAGGACGACGACATCTGCTTCAGGCCCGGCATCTGGCCGAACTGGCGCTCCAGCGGCGCGGTCACCGACGAGGTCATCACGTCCGGGCTGGCGCCGGGGTACAGCGTGGTGACCTGGATGGTGGGATAGTCGACCTCGGGCAGCGCCGACAGCGGCAGCAGCCGGTAGGCCACCAGCCCGGACAGCAGGATAGCCAGCATCAGCAGCGCCGTGGCGACCGGGCGCTCGATGAAGAGGCGGGACGGGTTCATGCGGCGTCCTTACGGCTGCGGCGCGCGCGCGGTTGGTGCGCTGGCGCCGGCTTCGCGGTGGCGACGGCGTTCGGCTTGCGGTGCCGAGGCGCTTGCAGCGCCTGCAGCGCCGGCATCGGCCTGCGCGCCGCTGGCACCGCCGACACCGCCAGCACCATCGCGATGGCGCCGTCCGCGCGCGCGCGGCTGGCTGGCCGGCACCACCGCGGCGGCGCGCGCGGCCGGGTCGACGGTTTCGACCGTCATGCCTTCCTTGAGCCGGTCGGCGCCGTCGACCACCACGCGCTGGCCGGGCTCGAGCCCCTTGAGCACCGCGCTACGGGTGCCGTCGCCGGGGCCCAGCTCGATCACCTGCACCTTGACCTGGCTGGCTTCGTCGACGGTATAGACGAAGGTGCCCTGCTGGCCGCGCTGGATCGCCGCCACCGGAATCACGGTGGCGTCCCGGAGCGTATCGACGCGTGTGCGCACGTTGACGAACTGGTTGGGAAACAGCATGCCGTCGGCATTGGGGAAGACCGCCTTGAGCTTGACCGTGCCGGTGGTGGTGTCGATCTGGTTGTCGGTGGTCAGCAGCGTGCCTTCGCCGAGCTGGTTGCGCACCTGGCGGTCCCAGGCCTGCACCGGCAGCTTTTCGCCGGCGTTGAGCTTTTTCAGCACCGACGGCAGGTTGTCCTCGGGGATGGTGTACATCACCGCGATCGGCTGGATCTGCGTGATCAGCGCGATGCCGTTGGTGTCGCCGGTATTGACGATATTGCCGGGATCGACCTGGCGCAGGCCGATGCGGCCCGACACCGGCGCCACGATCCGGGTGTAGCCCAATTGCAGGCGCGCGTTGGCGACGTTGCCCTGGTCGGTCTTGACCACGCCCTCGTACTGGCGCACCAGTGCGTCCTGGGTATCGACCTGCTGCTTGGAGATCGAATCCTGGCCCAGCAGTGTGCGGTAGCGCTGCTGGTCCAGCCTTGCGTTCTGCAGCAGCGCCTGGTCGCGCGCCAGCTGGCCCACGGCCTGGTCGAGCGCGGCCTGGAACGGGCGCGGGTCGATCTCGGCCAGCACGTCGCCGGCCTTGACCATCTGGCCTTCCTTGAACAGCACCTTGAGCAGCGGCCCGGACACCTGCGCGCGCACGGTCACGTTCGAGACCGGGGTGACGTTGCCGAGCCCGTTCAGGACCACGTCCATGTCGCGCTGGACCACGGCGGCGACCACCACGGGAGAGCGCGGCATGCCCGCGCGCCCGCCCGGGCCGCCAGGTCCAGCCGCGGCGGGTCCGCGGGCACCGCCCGGGCCTGCCGCGACGCCTTGGGGCGCGTCGCCGCGGTGCGCATACCAGTACCAGCCGCCCGCGGCCAGCAGCAGCACCAGCAGCCCGGCATAGAGCCGGTGCCGGTTTCGGCGCGGCGGGCGCGAAGACGGGGAGGGGGAGGGGTTAGGTTGGCCTGGTTCGGGGTTGGACATGTCCGCAATCCTGGGAACGGTGCGCGCGGCGCACCGTCGTGTTCTGCTGGCAAGTGACGATGCCGCAGTATGCCGCATCGCCATGGGCGCCTGCGGGCCGCCGGCGTGCCGGCGCGTGCCGTGCAGCGCGCATGGGGCGGCGCTGACGGCAAGTCATGCGGCAAGGATAATGTGCGGGCGCGGACGCCCGTATTTCGGCGCCCCGCACTTTTATTACAGAGGATTACCAGCGGCCCGGGTGTAACCTCCGGAAACAATACCGCCCGGCCGATCTGGCGTGTGCGCCGCCCGGGCTGACTATCATGTGCCTATGCGAACGAACCAGCCTACCCAGATCCTTGTCGTCGACGACGATCCCGAACTGCGCGACCTGCTGCGCGAGTACCTGACCCAGCAGGGCTTCGCGGTTTCGGTGATGCATGACGGCGACGGCCTGCAGGCGCGCCTGGAGCGCGAGCGGCCGGCGCTGATCGTGCTGGACCTGATGATGCCCAAGGTCGACGGCCTGACCGCGCTGCGCAACCTGCGCGCCAGGAACGACGATATCCCGGTGATCCTGCTTACCGCCCGCAGCGACGAAATCGACCGCATCGTCGGCCTCGAGATCGGCGCCGACGACTATCTCGGCAAGCCATTCTCGCCGCGCGAGCTGCTGGCGCGCATCAACGCCGTGCTGCGCCGCAAGCTGGCGCGCCCGGCGGCGGCGCCCGAGGACCGCGAGTCGGTCGCCTTCGGCCCGTTCCGCGTCAACTTCCGCCAGCGCACGCTGGCGCGTGCCGGCCAGCCGCTGTCGATCAGCGATACCGAATTCGCGCTGCTCAAGCTGCTGCTGATGCATCCGCTTGAAGTGCTGTCGCGCGAGCGCATCGTCGAGCTGATGTACGGCAGCGCCAGCGGCATCAGCGACCGCGGCATCGACGTGCAGATCTGGCGCCTGCGCCGGCTGCTGGACGAGGATGCGCAGCGCCCGCGCTATATCCAGACCGTGCGCGGCCGCGGCTACACCTTCGTGCCCGACGAAGCGGAAGAGATTCCGGCGGGCCTCCCTGAATAACCCGGCGCCGGCCCCGCGCCGGCGCCGCCGGCGCCCCGAATAGCCACCGGCGCCACCAGGACTGCTTCCCGATGAAGTTGCGACGTATCGATACCCTGTTCGGCCGCATTGCGCTGCTGATCGCCGCGGTGCTGGTGATCAGCCATTTCTCGTGGCTGGCCATCCTGCGCATGGACCGGCGCCAGCAGCAGGTCGACTATTCGGTGGAGCAGATGCTGTTCCAGCTCGACAGCATCGAGCGCGCGCTCGATGCGCGGCCTCCGGCGAAGCTGCCCAGCCTGGTGGAAACCGCCAACACCGCCGATGCCGACGAGCACGCCACCGCACCCAAGGGCGGCCGCTCGCGCCGGCTGGTGGAGCAGTTCATCAGCCGGCTGCCGCAGGGCACCGAGATCCGGCTGGAGGACGAAACCACGCCGCGCATCTGGATCAAGCTGCCGAGCCGCGCCGACTGGATCGCGATGCCGATCCTGTGGGTCCACAACCCGCCGCCGGACAACCGGCTGGTGCCGGGGGTGATGCTGGTGGTGGGCGTGGCGATCGTGTTCGCCGTGCTGATCGCGTGGCAGATCCAGCGCCCGGTGCGCGACATGGCCAACGCGGCCGCGCTGCTGTCGCGCCAGCACGCCGTGCCGCCGCTGCGCGAGCGCGGCCCGCATGAGCTGCGCCAGCTGATCGAGCGCTTCAACCGCATGGTGGCCGACCTCGCGCGCATCGACCAGGAACGCAACACCATGCTGGCCGGCATCGCCCACGACCTGAAGACGCCGCTGGCGCGGCTGCGCCTGCGCGCCGAGATGCTGGCCGATCCCAAGGCCGCCGCGGGGGTCACGCGCGATGTCGATTCGATGGCCGCCATCGTCGAGCAGTTCCTGAGCTTCGCGCAGACCAGCGAGTCGACCGCGCGGCCAGTGCCGGTGGACCGGCGCGTCAACGAGCTGGCGGCCTCGCTGGCCGAGCAGGAGCGCCAGGTGGTGTTGTCGCTGGGCGCGGGCGAGGGCTTCCGCATGATCGCCACGCAGCTGGACCGCATCGTCGGCAACCTGGTCGACAACGCCTACGCCTATGGCAAGCCGCCGGTCTGCATCGCGACCACGCGCACGCCGCACGGCTACATGCTGGTGGTGGAAGACCAGGGCGACGGCATTCCCGACCACGACAAGGAACGCGCCACGCTGCCGTTCGTACGGCTGGACCCGGCGCGCGGCGGCAATGCGCATTCCGGGCTGGGGCTGGCGATCGTGGACCGGCTGGTGCGGCAGGCGGGGGGGAAGCTGAACCTGGTGAATGCCGAGGGGGGCGGGCTGCGGGTGGAGATGCTGTTTGGAGCGGCTACGGTCTGATGACCGCTGGTGTACTCTCTCTCCCGCTTCCTTCAAACCTTCTTCTTCTCCCCGATCCGGCTTTCCTTCCCCGCCAGCAGCTTGGCAATGTTCTGCCGATGCCGCGCGATCAGCAGCACGCTGATGGCGAAGATCGCGCCGGCCATCACGTCGACGCCGTTCATCAGCACGTGGAAGAACGGCGCGAAGATCGCCGCCACCAGCGCCGCCAGCGACGAATAGCGGAAGAAGAAGGCGATGATCAGCCAGGTGGCCAGCGTGCCCAGGCCGAGAATGGGGTTGATCGCCAGCAGGATGCCGGCCGCGGTGGCCACGCCCTTGCCGCCGGCGAAGCGGTGGAACACGGGGAACAGGTGGCCCAGGAACACCGCCAGCGCCACCATGGCCAGGCCGGTGTCGGTGAGGCCGTGCGCCGGGCCGAAGCGCGCCGCCAGCCAGACCGCCAGCCAGCCCTTCAGGGCATCGCCGATCAGCGTCAGGATCGCCGCCTTCTTGTTGCCGGTGCGCAGCACGTTGGTGGCGCCGGGGTTGCCCGAGCCGTAGGAATGCGGGTCCGGCAGCCCCATCAGCTTGCTGACGACCACAGCGAAGGAAACGGAGCCGATCAGGTAGGCGGCAAGGGCAAAAAGCAGATTGGCCATGTGGAGTGGGATGTTTTCAGGCTGGCGCGATTGTAGCGCGGCAGGGGCCTCGCCACGACGTTGACTTCCCGGATTGGCGTGGAGGCTTGCTTCGACCTGAAGCAGCGCCACGCGGCCGGCAAGGTCAGTCCGGCAGCGCGCACTGCACCGGCTGGGCGTCCAGCAGCGCCGGCAGCAGCTTCGGATCCAGGCTGACCAGGTAGCCGCGGCGCCCGCCGTTGATATAGATGCGCGCCAGTTCCAGCACGGTCGCTTCCACGTACACCGGCATGCGCTTCCTGGTGCCGAACGGCGAGGTGCCGCCCACCAGGTAGCCGCTGTGCCGCTGCGCCACCTCGGGCTTGCACGGCTGCACGCTCTTGCGCCCGGTCTGGCGCGCCAGGTTCTTGGTCGAGACCGAGCAGTCGCCGTGCATCAGCACCACCAGCGGCTGCGTGCGCTCGTCTTCCATGATCAGGGTCTTGATCACGTCATGCTCGGGCACGCCCAGCTGGCGCGCGGATTCGCCGGTGCCGCCGTGATCGACATAGTCATAGGGGTGCTCGCCGAAGGCCACGCCGTGCTTGCGCAGCGCTTGCGTGGCGGGGGTTTCAGAAACGTGCCTGGATTTGCTCATGACAGTGGCCGCCGCCCTGGCGTTCAGCCGCGCGGATGGTGCTGCTGGTGCAGCTCGCGCAGGCGCTCGCGGGCGACGTGGGTATAGATCTGGGTGGTAGAGATGTCGGCGTGTCCCAGCAGCAGCTGCACCACGCGCAGGTCGGCGCCGTGGTTGAGCAGGTGCGTGGCGAAGGCATGGCGCAGCGTGTGCGGCGACAGCGGGGCATGCACGCCGGCATCGCGCGCATGGCGCTTGATCAGGTGCCAGAACGCCTGCCGCGTCATGCCTTCGCCGCGCTGCGTGACGAACAGCGCGTCGCAGGCACGCCCGGCCAGCAGCACCGGACGCGCGCCGGCCAGGTAGCGCCGCAGCCAGTCGCCGGCCTGCTGGCCGAACGGCACCAGGCGCTCCTTGTCGCCCTTGCCGCCGACCACGCGCGCGACGCCTTCGTTCAGGCCGATCTCGACGGTCTTCATCTGGGTCAGTTCCGATACGCGCAAGCCGCTGGCGTACATCAGCTCGAGCATGGTGCGGTCGCGCAGTCCCAGCGGCGTGGCGGTGTCGGGCGCCTCCAGCAGCGCGTCGACCTGGGCCTCGGTCAGGGTCTTGGGGTAGCGCGGCGGCTGCTTGGCGGGGCGCAGCAGCAGGCAGGGGTCGGTCTGCACCAGGTGCTCGCGCAGCGCCCACTGGTAGAAGCGGCGGAACACCGCCAGGCGCCGGTTGGCCGACGAGGCGCGGGTCTGCGTATGGCGCGCGCTGAAGTACGCCGACAGCGCGCCGTCGTCAGCGTCCAGCAATTCGCCGCGCTGCTCGTGCTGCAGCCAGCGCGCCAGCAGCGTCAGGTCGCGCCGGTAGGCATCGATGGTGTTGCGCGAGAGCCCGTCTTCCAGCCACAGCGCGTCGCAGAAGCGGCTGACCAGGGCCGCGTCGGCAGCGCTGGCGACGGCGGTGAGCTCGGCTGCCGCCGGGGCGCCGCTCATATCAGCATGGCGCCCTCATGGCGCAGCAGCCAGCGTTTGACGTCGAGGTAAAAGCCGTCTTCGGCATGGTGCGAGAACCCGCCGATGCCGCGCGCCGAGACCACGCGATGGCAGGGCACCAGGATCGGGAACGGGTTCTGCCCGCAGGCCTGGCCGACCGCGCGCGGCATCGCGCCGATGGCTTCGGCGATGGTGCCGTAGGTGGTGGTGGCGCCGCGCGGCACGGCGCAGATGGCCTGCCACACGCGCTGCTGGAAGGCGCTGCCGGCGGCGGCCAGCGGCACGTCGAAGGCGCTGTCGGGATCGTCGTAATAGGCCGCCAGTTGCGCCGCGAGCCGCTGCGTCAGCGCATCGGCCGGGCCAAGCGCCTCGACGTGCCCGGGAAGATACACGATGGCCCGGATGCGCGCGCCGTCCGTGCGCACGCCGATCTTGCCGAACGGGGCGGTAAGGATGGCGTCGTAGGGTGCGGGCATGGCGGTCAGGCTGGGGCGAATGCTGGATTTTAGTGCTTTTTGGCGGGGCTAGAAAAAAGGCCGCCTTGCGGCGGCCTTTGGCGGTTGGTGTCACACCGGCCGGATTACTGCTCCAGCTTGATGTTCTGCACCTTGACCAGGTTCTTCATCTTGTCGAATTCCTTCTTGATCTCGGCCGCGTGCTGCGCCGGCGTATTGCCCGACGGCTCGGCGCCGGCGGTGCGCAGGCGCTGCTGGAAGTCCTTGTCCTGCAGGGCCTTGACCGCGGCTTCGTTGAGCTTCTTGATGACGTCGTCAGGCGTGCCGGCCGGCGCCACCAGGCCGTACCAGGCCGGATCGTTCGGCTCCTTCAGGCCCATTTCGGCGAAGGTCGGCACATTGGGCAGCGACTCCAGGCGCTTGTTCCAGGCCACCACGATCGGTCGCAGCTTGTTGGCCTTGATGTAGGGCATCGACGACGGCAGGTTGTCGACCATGATCGGCACCTGGCCGGCCAGCACGTCGTTCAGTGCCGGGCCCGCGCCGCGGTACGGGATATGGACCATGAAGGTCTTGGTCGAGACCTTGAACTGCTCGCCCAGCATGTGGCCGAAGCCGCAGGTGCCCGACGACGCGTACGAATACTTGCCCGGGTTGGCCTTCAGCACGGCCAGGAACTCCTTGTAGTCCTTGGCCGGGAAGTTCGGGTTCACCGCGATCACGTTGGCCACGTTGGCCAGGTTGGTGATGGGCTTGAAGTCCTTGATCGGGTCGTACGACAGCTTGGGGTTGCAGGCCGGGTTCACGGCCATGGTCGAGACCGTCGAGATGCCGATGGTGTAGCCGTCCGGCGCGGCCTTGGCGATGGCGTCGGCGCCGATCGAACCGCCCCCGCCGGCGCGGTTTTCCACCACCACCGGCTGGCCCAGGATGCGGCTCATCTGGTCCGCCGCGCCACGGCCGACGATGTCGGTGGTGCCGCCGGGGGCGAACGGAATGATCAGGCGGATCGGCTTGGTGGGGTAGCTCTGGGCTTGCGCCGCGGTGGCGGCGGCCGCCAGGGCCAGGGTCAGTGCGAGTTTGCCAGCTTGCATGAGATCATGTCTCCCGTCAGAAATCCGGGCAGGGTGCCGCCCGGAAGCAAAAAAACCGTCGCAGTGCCACAGGTCGGGCGGTGCGCCGGCAGCGTAATCTGGATCAGCCGCCCAGCAGGCCGCGCTTGACGCCGGCGTCGACCGGGCGTTCGCCCAGGAACACCCGCAGCAGGGCCTGGTAAAAGTCTTCGCCGGGAATCGGCCGGCCGCGCGGCGTGCCGTTGATGGCGACGACCGTCCCCGTTTGCGGGGAAAAATCCAGGTTGATGACATCGCCCTTGTGCGCGGTGCCGATCTCGCCCAGGGTGCGCTCGAACTGTACCAGCCGCGCCGCCAGCGCCTGCATCTGCGCCTCGCTGTGGTTGTTGCGCATGCCCTGGCGGATCGCGCGCACCACCGCCGGCGGTTCGGTCTCGCGCAGGATGCGTAACTGTAGCCGCTTGGCGCCCGGCGTGCCGAGTACCACGGCCGCGTTGCGGGCCTTTTCCTCCAGGTACAGCGCGGCCACGTAGCCCTTGGTCAGGAAGCCGGTGCGCAGGGCCGCGCCATTGAGCTGCAGTTCCTTGCCGCCCACGCGCGCCGCGTCGTCGAAACGCACGCCGGCGATCTCGACCGCGCGCGCCGGCCCCGGCACGGCATGCACCACGGCCGCGGCGCCGAGCGCCGCCAGCACGACGGCCAGGCGCAGGCGGCGGCCCGGCCCGAAGCCAGGGCAGCGGCCAGGGCTGAGTCGGGAGCGGAGGAGGGTGTCCACGCGCAGGCGCGCGGAACGGATGCGGGACAACATGGCGGCAGACGTACAACTTGGCATGCCATGCTGCCCGAAATCTGGAAGAATACCTATCCGTATCTGCCCTAGTCTGCACATTCCGGCGGTTTTGCCGTTATCTCTCCCGCCGCTGTTTCTGTGCGACGGCTGCCCGGGCAGTGCCGCGCCATGCCACTGCCACCACAACAACAACCCTAGATGTCTTCCGCCCTCCTGCTGGTCCCGGACTTCAGCCTGATCCTGATCGGCTGGCTGCTGGTGCGCTATTCCCCCTTCGACCGCGCCTTCTGGGGCGGGGTGGAGCGGCTGGTCTACTTCGTGCTGTTCCCGGCGCTGCTGCTGCAGTCGACCAATACCGCGGTGCTCGATTTCTCGTCGACTTCGGCCATGCTGGGGCTGGCGCTGCTGGTGCTGGCCACCGGCCTGGCCGGCGGCTACGCCGTCAAATGGGTGCTGCGCCCGGACCCGGTCAGCTTTGCCTCGGGGCTGCAGACCGCGTTCCGCTTCAATTCCTATATCGGGCTGGCGCTGGCCGCGCGGCTGGGCGGGTCCGAAGGGCTGGCGCTGATGGCGGTGATCGTCGGCTGCACCGTGCCGCTGTGCAACGTGGCGGCGGTGTGGGCGCTGGCCCGGCATGGCCAGGCCGCGCTGTGGAAGGAGCTGGCGCGCAACCCGCTGATCCTGGCCACCGCGGGCGGCCTGGCGACCAACCTGATGGGGTTGCACGCGCCCGAGGTGCTGGGCATGACGCTGAACCGGCTGGGCTCGGCGTCGACCGCGCTGGGCCTGATGACGGTGGGCGCCGGGCTGCAGGTGAGCGGCGCCACCGGCACCGCCGGGCCGGTGGCGTGGTGGACCGGGGTCAAGCTGCTGGCGATGCCGTGCGTGGCCTGGCTGGTGGGGCGGCACCTGCCGCTGACCGCGCTGCAATACCAGATCGTGGTGCTGTACGCCTCGCTGCCGACCGCCTCCAGCGCCTACATCCTGGCCGTGCGCATGGGCGGCAACGGGCCGATGGTGGCGGCGACGATCTCGCTGATGACGGTGGCGGCGATCGTCACCACGCCGCTGTGGCTGGCGCTGGTGAGCTGAGCTGACCGGGAAGGTGGGAGTTCAGCCGGCCCGTTGCGCCGGCGGGCCGCCTTGCGCCAGGGCCCAGTCGATATGTTCCTGCACCATGGGGGTGGCGGTCTCGCGCCGCGCCAGCAGTGCGCCGCGAATGCGCGCGGCCAGTGCCGCGTCCTCGGCGCGCGAGCCCGACAGTGCCGTGCGCAGGCTGTTGCCCAGTCCCACCGCCAGGTTGCGCAGCCAGCGCTCATGGCCGATGCGGCGAATCGGGCTGCCCTCGAGGCGCTGGTTGAATTCCGCTTCGGTCCATTGGAACAGCGCCACCATGTCGGGTGCGTCCAGGCCATTGCGCACGTCGAAGTCCGGCACCGTGGCCACGTGCGCGAACTTGTTCCATGGGCACGCCAGCTGGCAGTCGTCGCAGCCGTAGACGCGGTTGCCCATCGGCGCGCGGAATTCCACCGGGATCGCCCCCTTGTGCTCGATGGTGAGGTAGGAAATGCAGCGGCGCGCATCGAGCCGATAGGGCGCGACGATGGCGCGCGTGGGGCAGATGTCCAGGCAGCGGTGGCAGCTGCCGCAATGGCCCGACTCGGGCGGATCGGTGGGCAGCGGGATGTCGACCAGGATCTCGCCGAGGAAGAACATCGAGCCGCCGTCGCGGTCCAGCAGCAGCGTATGCTTGCCGCGCCAGCCCAGTCCGCCCTGGCTGGCCAGCGCCACTTCCATCACCGGGGCCGAATCGGTAAAGACGCGGTAGCCGAACTTGCCGATCTCGGCCTCGATCCGGCTGGCCAGTTGCTGCAGGCGGCTGCGCAGCACCTTGTGGTAGTCGCGTCCGCGTGCGTACAGCGACACCACCGCGGTGGCCGGGTCGTCGAGGCGCGCCAGCTCGTGGCGGCGCCAGTCGGCGGCCTGCGCGTGCGCGCCGGCGACCGGGACATAGGGCATGCGCGCCACGATCGCGCGCACCGTGCCGGGCACCAGTTCGGCCGGACGGGCGCGCCGCAGGCCGTGGTTGGCCATATAATCCATGTCGCCGTGGTAGCCCTGCGCCAGCCATGCCAGCAGTCCCGGCTCGGCGTGCGCGAGGTCGACATCGGCGATGCGCACTGAGGCAAAGCCCAGCGCCGCGCCCCATGCGCGGATCGACTCGGCCAGCGCCGCAAGCTCCCCCGGGCCCGCGGCCGCGTGGCCGCTGGTGTCTGGTACTGGTGTGGGCGGCGCATCCGCCTGCCCGGGGGCGACTCGGTCGATCATTCCTGAATTGTACGCAATGCCCTTGCTCGAACAACGCACCCTGACGCTGCCCGACGAAGCCGCCACCGCGCGCCTGGGCGCCGCGCTGGCCGCCGCCGTGCAGGCGATGCCGCCGCGCACGGTGCACGTGCAGCTGTCCGGCGACCTGGGCGCCGGCAAGACCACGCTGTCGCGCGCCGTGCTGCGCGCGCTGGGTCATGCGGGCAAGGTCCGCAGCCCCACCTATACGCTGTGCGAGCCCTATGATGTCGCGCGCGCCGACGGCTCGCCGCTGACGGTCTACCACTTCGATCTGTACCGCTTTGCCGATCCCGAAGAGTGGCTCGACGCGGGTTTTCGCGACTGCTTCGCCGAACCGGCCTTCAATCTGGTCGAGTGGCCGGAAAAGGCCGGGCGCCTGCTGGGGGAACCCGACCTGCACGTGTTGCTCCAATCGGACATGGCCGGCGCCGATGACGCCGGCGAGCGGCGGATCGCGACGCTGCGCGCCTATACTCCCACTGGACTTACCTTGCTGAACGCATGCTGATCAAGCGACTTGCCACCGACCGCCCCGATGGACCCGACGGCCTGCTGCAGGCGCGCCGCAAATGGATGGCGCAGGCGCTGAAGCTGGGCGCCGGCACCGCCGTGCTGACGCTGGCCGGTCCGCAGATCGCGTTCGGCGCCGGCATCGTCGCGGTGCGCGTGTGGCCGGCCGAGGACTACACCCGCGTCACCATCGAATCCGATACGCCGCTGGCCGCGGCGCACCAGATGATCCGCGACCCCGACCGGCTGGTGGTGGACATCGACGGCCTCGACCTGTCGCCCACGCTGCGCGAGCTGGTGGCCAAGATCACCCCGAACGACCCGTATATCCAGACCGTGCGCGTCGGCCAGAACCGCCCGCGCGTGGTCCGCATGGTGTTCGACCTGAAGGAAAACGTGGCGCCGCAGGTGTTCACGCTGGCGCCCATCGGCAGCTACCGCAACCGGCTGGTGTTCGACCTGTACCCGGTCAACCCGCCCGACCCGCTGTGGAAGCTGGTGCGCGACACCGAGGAAAAGCAGCGCCGCTTTGCCACCTCCGACCCGGCGCCGGGCGCGGAAGGCATCGCCGGCGCCCCGGCCGGCGCCGAGGAAGATGCCATTGGCGCGCTGGTGCGCCGCTTCGACGAGAAGGGCGAGGTGCCGCCCACCACCGCGCCGCCGCCGGTGGCCGCGGCCCGGCCACGGCCCTCGACACCGTCCACGGCACCGGTGCCGCCGGTGCCGGCCCCGAATGCGCCCGTGGTGCCGCCGGTGGCGCGCGACAATCCCACCGCCGAGCGTCCATTCAAGATGCGCCGCCTGCTGACCGTGGCGATCGACCCCGGCCATGGCGGCGAAGACCCGGGCGCGATCGGGGCGGCCGGCTCGCGCGAGAAGGACGTGGTGCTGCAGATCGCGCACCGGCTGCGCGCCAAGATCGATGCCCAGCCCAATATGCGCGCGATGATGACGCGCGACGCCGATTTCTTCGTGCCGCTGAACGTGCGCGTGCAGAAGGCGCGCCGGGTGCAGGCCGACCTGTTCGTGTCGATCCACGCCGATGCCTTCCTGTCGCCCGAGGCGCGCGGCGCGTCGGTGTTCGCGCTGTCCGAGCGCGGCGCGTCCAGTACCGCGGCGCGCTGGCTGGCCAACAAGGAAAACGCCTCCGACCTGATCGGCGGCGCCAACATGGGCAACAAGGATGCGCAGGTGGCGCGCGTGCTGCTGGACCTGTCGACCACCGCGCAGATCAACGACAGCCTGCTGGTGGGCAAGGCGGTGCTGGGCGAGATCGGCGGCATCAACAAGCTGCACAAGGCCCGTGTCGAACAGGCCGGGTTTGCGGTGCTGAAGGCGCCGGACATCCCGTCGATCCTGATCGAGACCGCCTTCATCAGCAATCCGGAAGAGGAGCGCAAGCTCAACGACAACGCGCACCAGGAACAGCTGGCCAATGCCATCCTGAAAGGCATCCGCTCGTACTTCGCGCGCAATCCGCCGCTGTCGAAGAATCCGTCGGTCTGATCCGCCGCGCAGGCGGCGGGCACAGAAAAAACCGGACATGCCCCAGGGCATGTCCGGTTTTTTTCATGGGCGCGTGCTTCAGGCCCGTGCCGTGGCCTGGTCCTCCAGCAACGCATCGCGGTTGGCATAGCGCGACGCGATCACCGAGCAGACGATCAGCTGCAGCTGGTGATAGACCATCAGCGGCAGCACCAGCAGGCCCAGCGCCGGATGACCGGCAAACAGGATCTTGGCCATCGGGATGCCGTTGGCCAGGCTCTTCTTCGAGCCGCAGAACACCGCGGTGATCTCGTCCTCCACCGAAAAGCCCAGGCGGCGCGCGGTCAGCGTGGTGAAGCCCAGCACCACGAACAGCAGCACCGCGGCGATGCCCATCACCGCGCCGATGGTCTGCCACTGGTACTGGTGCCACAGGCCTTCGGCGGTGGCGTCGCAGAACGACGAGTAGACGATCAGCACGATCACGCCGCGGTCGATCTTGTTGGTGATGTGCTTCTTCTTGGCCAGCCAGCTGCCGATCAGCGGGCGCAGCAACTGCCCCAGCGCGAACGGCAGCAGCAGTTGCAACGCCACGCCGGTCAGCGCCTTGCCCAGCGGCATCGAGGCGCCGCTGGCGCTGATCACCAGCCCCATCAGCAGCGGCGTCACCAGCATGCCGATCAGGCCCGAGATGGTGGCGTTGAAGATCGCGCCCGAGACATTGCCGCGCGCCATCGAGGTCATGGCCACCGACGACGACACCGTGGACGGCAGCGCGCACAGGAAGAACACCCCCAGCAGCAGGTCGGCCGGCAGCGTATTGCGCAGCGACAGCATCAGCAGCGCGCCCACCACCGGGAACACCACATAGGTGAAGACCTGCACGAACACATGCAGGCGCCAGTGCTTGGCGCCGGCCACCAGCTTGTCGCGCGACAGCGCCGCGCCGTGCAGGAAGAACACCAGCGCCACGCCCAGGCTGGTGACCACGCCGAGTTGCAGCGGGCCGTCGCCGGTGCCGAGTTCGGGCGCGGCCAGCGCGATGGCGATGGCGGTCAGCATGACGAGCACAAAGCCGTCGATCAGGTCATAGAGCTTTTTGAGATTGCGGACGATACGGGACATGACTGCGGGTGAAATCTTGCGATGTTAGGGTTTTGCCTAGTATTGGACGCTAGCCGGGTCTAGAATGCAAATTCATTTATAGAATCTATTTATCCATTTGTTGCATGAATTACACATTGCGCCAGTTGCGCGTGTTCCTGGCCGTGGCCAGCAGTGGCGGATTCAGCCGGGCCGCGGACGCGGTCGGACTGACCCAGCCGGCAGTCAGCCGCGGCGTTGCCGAGCTGGAAGACGCGCTCGGCGTGCGCCTGCTGGACCGCACCACGCGCGAAGTGGTGCTGACCGAGGCCGGCCATGCGCTGGCGCCGGCGCTGGAGCGGCTGCTCGGGCAACTGGACGACACCCTCGAAGAAACGCGGCAGCTAGGTGAGCGCTATCGCGGTCGCGTAGTGATAGCCGGCGCGCCGACCATCTCCGCCCGGCTGATGCCGCTCTACGTGGCCGCCTGCGCCGCGCAATATCCCGAGATCCGCCTGACCGTGCGCGACAACGTCCAGGCCGACGGGCTGGAGCAGGTCCGCGCCGGCGCGGTGGACTTCGGCGTGCTGATCGACCCGCTGGTGCGCGATGGGCTGCTGGTGGAGCCGGTCGCAACTGACCCGTTCTGCTTCGTTTGCCGGCGCGACCATCCGCTGGCGCAGGCGGAATCGGTGCCGTGGTCGGCGCTGCATGGGATGCGGCTGGTGCTGCTGGACTTTGCCTCGGGCAGCCGGCCGCTGATCGACCGCGTGTTCGGCCGCCATGGCGTGGTGCCGCAGGTGGTGCAGGAACTGGGCCATTCGGCCAGCGTGTTCGGCATGGTCGAGGCCGGCATCGGCGCGTCGGTGCTGCCGTCGTTCTCGCTGCCCCTGCCGGCGGCGTCGCCGCTGGTGTGGCGCCCGCTGGTGCCGTGCGAGGAACGCAGCATCGTCATGGTGCGGCGCGAGGACCGCTCCTTGTCGCCGGCCGCGGCGGCGGTGTGGGAACTGGTGCGGCGCCTGACCGTGCGGGCCGAGGCGCCAACGATCAGCGCCGCGGCCTGAGTGGGCTTGCTCCTGTCAGCGCGCGGTGAGCATCACCGCTTCCAGCTCGAAGCTGCCGTCGTCCTGCACGCGATAGTGCTCGCGCACTTCCGCGGGCGCCACCTGCCACAGGTGCTGGATTGCGGCCACCGCCACCGTCGGCGTGCGCATGCGCTGCACCCAGCTGTCGAACTCGATGCCGATGCGCCAGGTTGCGGAGACGGCAATCGCTTCCGCGGCAAAGCCGGCGGCTTCGAACATCGCGCGCCAGCCCGCCGGGGTGTAGTCGCGCACGTGCGAAGGGTCGCGCAGCAGTTCGACCGATTGCAGCCAGGTATCGCGCAGCGGGTCCGGCGTGCCGGCGATGTCGATCATCACCACCTTGCCGCCGGGCTTGAGCACGCGGCGGATCTCGGCCAGCGCGGCCGGCACGTCGCGCCAGTGGTGCGCGCTCATGCGCGACACCACGGCGCAGAAGCTGGCATCGTCGAACGGCAGTTGCTCGGCCGCGCCCTGGCGGGTGCGCACATTGGCCAGCCCGCGCTCGCGCGCCGCGGCCTCGACCACCGCCAGCATGTCGGCCGACAGATCGTAAGCGGTCACCTCGCCCGCCACCGCTGCGGCGGCAAAGCTGGCATGGCCGGCGCCGCAGCCCAGGTCGAGCACGCGGCTGCGCGCGCGGTTGGCCGCGGGAATCAGCGCGGCCAGTTCGTCCTTCAGTTGCTGCAGGTCCGCGCCGCTGGCGTGGACCGCGCTGGTGAGATAGGCGCTGGCGGTGGCGCCGAACTGGGCGGCGACGAGTTCCTGTTGCTGCATGGTGCTGGGCTCCTTTAAGCCGCGGCCGAGCGAGGTCGGGCGGGCGCTGTTGTTGTCGGCGAGGGGACTTGCCCGCGAGGCGGCTTCGACATACTGTAGGCGGGCCGTTTTCCCGGTACAAGTCACCGCTTTATCCTGGTATAAGCGCCACCAGCCTGCCATGCCGCCACTCGCCCCGCCTGCCGATCCGCCATCCTCGCCAGCCTCGCGCGAAGCCGTGCTCGGCGCCTTCCTGCGCGCGCACCGCGAACGCCTGGCGCCGGCGGACGTGGGCCTGGCGCCCGGGCAGCGCCGCCGCACGCCCGGCCTGCGCCGCGAGGAAGTCGCACACCTGGCAGGGCTGAGCACAACCTGGGTGACATGGCTGGAGCAGGGCCGGCCGGTGGCGCTGTCGGCGCGCGCGCTGGCCAGCCTGGCTGTGGCGCTGCGGCTGTCGCGCGCCGAGCGCGCCTACCTGTTCGAGCTGGCCGGCCGGCGCGATCCGCAACACGCCGCCGGCGAGCCGGTGCCGCCCGCGGTGCTGGCCAGCGTGCATGCCATCGACGGACCGGCGTATCTGCTCGACCGCCAATGGACCGCGCTGGCCTGGAACGCCGCCGCCGCGGACCTGTTCATCGGCTGGCTCGAGGCCGCCGCCACCGAGCGCAACCTGCTGCGCGCGATGTTCCTGTCGCCGGCGCTGCAGGCACTGGTGCAAGACTGGCCCCATCGCGCCGCACGGCTGGTGGCCGAATTCCGCGCGCACAGCATCCGCCACGCCGATGCGGCGCCGACGCGGGCATTGATCGAGGGATTGATGGCGGAAAGCGCCGACTTCCGCGCCGCCTGGCTGTCGCAGGACGTGGAAGAACGCGAGGGCGGGCGCCGCGGCTTTCGTCATCCGCGCCAGGGCGCGTTGCAGTTCGAGCAGCTGACGCTGGTGCCGGCGGCGGCGCCGGGGCTGATGCTGGTGATGCTGCTGCCCGGCTGAGCGGGCAGCAGCCAGGGCTACTTACTTGGGCTGCATCCGGATCGCGCCGTCCAGGCGGATCACTTCGCCGTTGAGCATGGGATTCTCGATGATCGAGCGCGCCAGCTTCGCATATTCGGCGGGCCGGCCCAGCCGCGACGGGAACGGCACCATCTTGCCCAGCGCGTCCTGCACCTCCTGCGGCATGCCCAGCAGCATCGGGGTCTCGAACAGCCCCGGGGCGATGGTCATGCAGCGCACGCCGTCGCGCGCCAGGTCGCGCGCGATCGCCAGCGTCATGCCGACCACGCCGCCCTTGGACGCGGCATAGGCGGCCTGCCCGATCTGGCCGTCGAAGGCCGCCACCGAGGCGGTATTGATGATCACGCCGCGCTCGCCTTCGCTGTCGGGGGCGTTCTGCACCATCGCCGCGGCGGCCAGGCGGATCATGTTGAAGGTGCCGATCAGGTTGATGCGGATGGTCTTGTCGAAGGCATCGAGCGGATGCGGACCATTCTTGCCGACCGTCTTGTTGGCGGTGGCAATGCCGGCGCAGTTGACCAGGCCGGCAAGGCGGCCAAGCGACTGCGCCGCCGCGACCACGGCCTGGCCATCGCCTTCCGAGGTGACGTCGCAGCGCACGAAGCGGCCGCCGGTCTCGCCTGCCAGCGCCTGCCCGGCGGCCTCGTTCAGGTCGGCAATGACAACCCTGGCGCCGGCTTCGGCGAGCAGCCGGGCGGTGCCGGCGCCAAGCCCGGAGGCGCCGCCGGTAATGATGAAGACGTTGTCCTTGATTTCCACGATGCTGTCTCCTCGGTATGGTTTCCGTTTACGTAAACGTTAAGCATTGTACGGAGGCAGGGCCGATGTGCAAGGGGGGCCAGGCGAAGAAATCGAGGGGTAGCGGTGCCTAAGCGCCGATTAGCGACGCGGTGCATTGGCAAAAAAAAAAGCGGCCGGGCGGCCGCTTTTTTCATGGCTGTCTGCACCAGCGAGGCACTTACTTCAGCGCCTCGAACACCCGCGCCGTGATTTCGTCGACGTTGCCGACGCCCAGGATCTTGCGGTACTTCGGCGGTGCCACCTTGGCCGCGGCGTCGCCGTTGGCGGCCCATGCCGAGTAGTAGTCGACCAGCGGACGGGTCTGCTGCGAGTAGACGTCGAGGCGCTTCTTGACGGTTTCTTCCTTGTCGTCGTCGCGCTGGATCAGCGGCTCGCCGGTCTCGTCGTCGACGCCCTCGGCCTTGGGCGGGTTGTACTTGAGGTGGTAGGTGCGGCCCGATGCCACGTGCACGCGGCGCCCGCTCATGCGTTCGATGATGGCGTCGAACGGCACGTCGATCTCGAGCACGTAGTCGATCGCCACGCCCGCGTCCTTCATCGCCTCGGCCTGCGGGATGGTGCGCGGGAAGCCGTCGAACAGGTAGCCGCTCTTGCAGTCGTCCTGCTTCAGGCGGTCCTTCACCAGGCCGATGATGATGTCGTCCGACACCAGTCCGCCCGCGTCCATGACCTTCTTGGCTTCCACGCCCAGCGGCGTGCCGGCCTTCACCGCGGCGCGCAGCATGTCGCCGGTGGAGATTTGCGGAATGCCGAACTTCTCGCAGATGAACTTGGCTTGCGTGCCTTTGCCGGCGCCAGGCGCGCCCAACAGGATCAAACGCATTTACGGGTCCTCAGAGTTTTTAATCCGGTATGGCAGGAGATCAGAAGGAGGGTAACGCCGTAACTTGACGCGAGACTGACTGCGGTCCCGGTGCGCGCTGACTGCGTTCAGCGCGGGCACGGCTCAGGCGTACCCACGCGTACGGCCGGCGGCGGCTGCCAGGGGGATGGCGGCGCGGCGCACCGGACGGGCTCTATCTTTATCTCCCCACCGAGCCTTGGCCGGCGGCGCGATTGCTCGCGCCAGCGGGGCGGCTCTGTATCGGCAAGCATTATGCCATGAGGCAGCGGGGATTCGGCCCGAAATCGGCCCCCCGGTTCGGTTGCAGCAGAATCGACCTGAGCGGGCGGGCGCCGCCCGCGCCGGCGGCGATGGCTGGGGGATGCCGGTCAGGGCCCTTCCTGGGCCATCGACTGCGCCCACAGCGCGCGCACCCGCTCGAGGTCGGCCTGGGTGTCGACGCCGGGCGCGGGCGCGCCGGCGGTCTGCATCACGGCGATGCGCTCGCCGTGCCACATTGCGCGCAGTTGCTCCAGCGCCTCGGCCTGCTCCAGCGGCGCTGCCGCCAGCGTCGGGAAGCGGCGCAGGAAGCCGGCGCGATAGGCATACAGCCCGATATGGCGCAGCACCGGCATGTCCGGCAGCGGCACCCGGGCCGACGCGGCGGGCATGGCCGGCACGCCGGACCATGCGTCGCGCGCCCACGGAATCGGCGCGCGCGAGAAATACAGCGCGCGGCCGGCGGCGTCGCACACCACCTTGACCACGTTGGGATTGAACACTTCGGCGCTGTCGTGCAGCGGATGGGCCGCGGTGGCAATGGCGCAATCGGCGTGGTGCGCCAGGTGCAGCGCCACTTCGTCGATCAGCGCCGGCTCGATCAGTGGCTCGTCGCCCTGCACGTTGACGACGATGGCGTCATCGGCCAGGCCCAGTTGCGCGGCAACTTCGGACAGGCGGTCGGTGCCGGAGGGGTGGTCGGCGCGGGTCAGCACGGCTTCGATGCCGTGCGCGGCGCAGGCCTGCGCCACCGCGGGCGCGTCGGTGGCGACCACGGTGCGCTGCGCCGACGACGCATGCGCGCGCTCGGCCACGCGCACCACCATCGGGCGCCCGCCGATATCGGCCAGGGGCTTGTCGGGCAGGCGGGTCGAAGCCAGCCGTGCGGGAATGACGACGGTAAACGCAGGCAGGGTCATGGCCGCGCTGCTCAGTTGCCCGCCGGCGCGTCCGGCTCGATCACGCGGCCCGGCACCGACTGGCGGGCCTCGTCGGCCAGCATCACGGGGATGCCGTCGCGGATCGGGTAGGCCAGCTTGTCGGCGTGGCAGATCAGCTCCTGCGCGGCGCGGTCGTATTCCAGCTTGCCCTTGCAAAGCGGGCAGACCAGGATTTCAAGCAGCCGGTTGTCCATCTCGGTGTTCCTCGTTGCGCCCGGCGGCGCCGCTTGCGGCGGCCGGCGCGGTCGGCGCGGGTTGGATTTGCGCCTGCACGGCGCGGCGGATTTTGTCGATCAGGCCCGCGTCGATCACGGGCCTGGTGGGCACGACCCAGATGCGCGGGTCGTCGAAGCGCTCGCATTTTACGGCATCCTTCTCGGTGATCAGGATCACGTCGGCGTCGAGCGCATCGGGATGGTCGACGAACGGGTCGACCACGAAGTCATAGTGGTCCGGCAGCGGCAGTGTCTTCGGCGCCAGGCCGGCGCCGCGCAGGCTGGCGAAGAAGCGCTCGGGGTTGCCGATGCCGGCCGCCGCCAGCACGCGCCGTCCGGCAAAGGCGCTGAGCGGCCGCGCCATGGTGGGGTCGGCAAGCTGCCAGGCGTCATCGAGCTCCAGGCGCATGCCGTACACGCCCGGGCGGTCCGGCGTGGCGCGGTAGTTGGGGTCGTTGATCAGGGTGGCGTCGCGCGGGCGCGAGAGCGGCTCGCGCAGCGGGCCGGCGGGCAGCATCAGGCCGTTGCCGCCCATGCGCGCGTCGAACATCACGATCTCGAAGTCGCGCTGCAGCTTGTAGTGCTGCAGGCCGTCGTCGAGCAGCAGCACGTTGATGCCGGGATGCGACACCAGCATGGCCTGCGCGCACAGCGCGCGGTCGGGGTAGACCCAGACCGGCACATCGGTGGCGCGCGCGATCAGCAGCGGTTCGTCGCCGACGTCGCCGGCTTGCGAGGTCGGCTTGACCCGGCGCGGGTGCTTCAGCTGCACGCCGTAACCGCGCGAGACCACGCCGGGCCGCAGCCCGGCCTCGGTCAGCGCATGCGCCAGCGCGATCACCGCGGGGGTCTTGCCGGTGCCGCCGACAGTGACGTTGCCCACCACCACCACCGGCATCGGCAGCCGCGTCGACTTGAACCAGCCGCGCTGGTAGCCATGGCGGCGCACCCGCGCGACCAG
The DNA here is from genome assembly GCF_023952475.1 of Cupriavidus sp. WGlv3. Taxonomy (GTDB): domain Bacteria; phylum Pseudomonadota; class Gammaproteobacteria; order Burkholderiales; family Burkholderiaceae; genus Cupriavidus; species Cupriavidus phytorum. Next base: position 692,324 of record NZ_JALHRX010000001.1, on the reverse strand, counting down.
GCCGAACAGCAGCGAGAACGGCAGCATGAGCCACGCGAACCAGCCGCGGCGTTGCCACTGGGCGGTCACGAAGTCGGCAAGGGCATGGCGGGGAACGGGCATGGACGCGGCGGGCGAGAGTCGATGGTCGGGATGCGATTGTAGTGCGCTCGCGGCTACGCCCCTCGGGCGACCCAACCATTATGGGCATTGGCGTGCGCATGGAGCAAGGCCGCCGGCCGCCGGCGCACGCTGGCGCGCAGGCCGGCCCTGGGGCTCAGCGCGGCTGCGCGCTCTGCGTGGCGAAGGTCAGGCGCGACAGCCCGGCCAGCCGCGCGGCCTCCATCACGTTGACCACGGCCTGGTGCGTGGCCTGGGCGTCGGCATTGACGATCAGCACCGGCGGCTGGCCACCGGCACCCGCGACGGTGCGGAGCTGGTCGGCCAGGCTGGTGACGTCCTTATGCTCCATCACCTGCTTGTTGACCGAGTAGACCCCGCGCGCGGACACCGACACCACGATTTCCTGCGGCTGCTGGCGCGCGCGCTCGGCGTCGGCGGTGGGCAGCTGGATCTGCAGCTCGGTAAAGCGCGAGTACGTGGTCGTGATCATCAGGAAGATCAGGATCACGAGCAGCACGTCGATCAGCGGGATCAGGTTGATCTCGGGCTCTTCGCGCCGCTGGCGGGAACGGAAGTGCATGGCGTTCGGGGTGCGTGCTGCGCTCAGGCGCGGCGCTGCGGCAGGATGGCGTCGAGGAACGAGGTGGCGCGGAATTCCAGCTCGGCCACATAGTCGTCGACGCGGCGGCGGAAGTAGCGCCAGGAGATCAGCGCCGGGATCGCCACGATCAGGCCGAAGGCGGTGTTGTACAGCGCCACCGAGATGCCGTGCGCCAGCTGCTCGGGGCTGGTGCCGGTGCCGCCCTGGCTGCCGAAGATCTCGATCATGCCGATCACCGTGCCCAGCAGCCCCATCAGCGGCGCCACCGAGGCGATCGTGCCGAGCGCGTTCAGGTAGCGCTCGAGCTCGTGCGCGACCACGCGGCCGGCTTCCTCGATCACGTCCTTGGCGGCGTCGCGCGAGGTATGCGGCTGCAGCACCACGTGGCGCAGTCCGGCTGCCAGCACGCGGCCCAGCGGTGAATTCTGTTCCAGCGTGTTGACCACTTCCGGCGTGGCGCGGCGCTGCTGCGCGGCCGCCAGCGCCTCTTCATAGAGCTTCGCCGGCAGGACCTTGCTGCGCTTGAGGGACAGGAAGCGTTCGACGATCAGCGCCAGCGCGATGACCGAGGCGAGCAACAGCGGCCAGATCGGCCAGCCGGCCGCTTGAATGATGGAAAACAATTGGACCCCCGGGATCGACAACCGAATAACGAAACCCCAAACCACCAACCGGCATGCCTTGAGGCGCGTGGGCATGATGCCTTGCTGCGCGCTCCGGCATTGCTCTGAAAAAACAGGCGCCACTCTAACCCGCGGCCTGACGCGCGGCAAGGGACGATGCGCGCCTGTCTCCGGCGCGCGTCGTGTCCTTGCCGCGCTGGCGGCCGCTTTCCACAGCCGGCAGGGACAGTGTTGTGGATCGATTGTGGAAAGCCGCCGGACAAGATGGCTAACTCATTGATCGGAAAGGGCAAAGCCGGTGCTGCTTAAATTTTGTGCAACAGCGCTCCGCAGCGGCTGCGGCGCATCCGGCACGTGCGGCAGCGACGGCTGCCACGGTTTCAGGCCCCGCTTCTGTGCGCAAGCGCACCTTTCGCCACGACTTTCCACAAAGCAGCGGGACAGTACTGTGGAGGGCTTGTGGAAAGGTACCTGAGAGTTTTCATAAGCCATTGATTCCAAAGGCAGTCCCATCCATTGCTTAAAAAACAGGCAGGCAGGCCTATTCTCTGTGGCCCGGCGCCGCAGCGGCCTGGCGGGGTAAAAAACGGGGTTTGTCCACAGCGGCGAGGGAGAGGACTGTGGATGGCTTGTGGATATATCCGGGAGAAGATATCCAAGGCTTTGAAAAACAAGGGCTTTATTGGTATTGCCGAGAAAATGTGCAAATGCAGCAGAAGCGTTCCGAGACGGCGCTGTCGGCGGGCGGCTGTAGGCAGGGAGCAGATCGAGGCGCTTGGCGCATCCGATAAGCGCGCTACCCGCCACGCGGCCTGAAAAAATGCTTTTTAAGCCGCATTCTATCCAGAGAAGCTGTGGATAACTTTGTGAACAAGCCCTTGGCCCGGCATGTAAGTGGTTGATGCAAAAGAGAAATGGTTATATTGCCTAATTTTTGTTGCGCTCATAAACCGCATAAGAATCAAAGGCTTGCACGAATCCATGCGCCTTTCAGGGGAGCGCTCGCCCATCAGCGCTACCCCCTTGACATTGCAGTTATGCTGTGGACATGTCTGATCTTCGTCGCTTGACCGCGGCTGCCCCATGTCTGACTTGCCTAATTTTTCGCGTGACCCTTCCGCCACCACGCCACGCAGCGGCCGCGAGGTGATCTCCGTCGGCGAACTCAACCACGCGATCGCGCGCGTGCTCGAGCGCAGTTTTCCGCTCGCCTGGGTACGGGGCGAAATCTCGAACTTCACGCGCGCCGCCAGCGGCCATTGGTATTTCTCGCTGAAGGACGCGCGCGCGCAGATCCGCTGCGTGATGTTCCGCGGACGCAACCAGCATGTCGACTTCCAGCCGCGCGAGGGCGAAGCGGTCGAAGTGCGCGCCGTGGTCTCGATGTACGAGGCGCGCGGCGAGCTGCAGCTGGGGGTCGAGGCCATGCGCCGCGCCGGCCTCGGCAATCTGTATGAAGCTTTCCTGCGGCTCAAGGAAAAGCTGTCGCAGGCCGGGCTGTTCGCGCCCGAGCGCAAGCGCGCGGTGCCGGCGCAGCCGCGCACCATCGGCGTGGTCACGTCGCTGCAGGCCGCGGCGCTGCGCGATGTGCTGAGCACGCTGCGGCGGCGCGCGCCGCATGTGCCGGTGGTGGTCTATCCGGTACCGGTGCAGGGCGCGGGTGCGGCGCAGAAGATCGCGGACATGCTCGACATGGCGGCCGCGCGCGCCGAATGCGATGTGCTGATCCTGTGCCGCGGCGGCGGCAGCATCGAAGACCTGTGGTCGTTCAATGAAGAGGTGGTGGCGCAGGCGATCGCGCGCTGCACGCTGCCGGTGGTCTCCGGCGTCGGCCACGAGACCGATTTCACCATCGCCGATTTCGTCGCCGACGTGCGCGCGCCAACCCCCACCGGCGCGGCCGAGCTGGTCAGCCCGGATCGCGCGCACCTGCTCGCGCAGACCGCGCGCGCGCGCGACGCGCTCAGGCAATGCCTGCGCCGCGGGCTCGACCTGCGCGCGCAGCACCTCGACTGGCTGGCGCGGCGCGTGCGCAGCCCGCAGGCGCAGCTGCAGGAGCGCCGCGCGCAGGTCGACAATCTGGCGCGACATTTGCGGTCGGCATTGCGTGACACCGTGGTGTCGCAGCGCCATCGCCACCAGTTGCTGGCGATGCGCTGGCGCGCATGCCGCCCCGACGCCGCCGCGGCCCACGCCGACGCGACGCGCCTGTGGCAGCGGCTGCAGGCCGCCGCGCTGCGCCAGCACGAGCGCGCCGGCCAGCGCCTGGCGCGCAGCGCCGGCGCGCTCGAGCTGCTGGCGCCGCAGCGCACGCTTGAACGCGGTTATGCGGTGCTGCTCGACCAGCGCGGACGCGCGCTGCGCGCTCCCGCCGAGATCCGCGCCGGCAGCGTGGTCGAAGCGCATCTGGCCGAAGGCGTGGCCGACCTGGCGATTGCCGGCGTGCAGGCCAAGCTGCCGGAATTCTGAGCCGCCGCGCGGCGCCGGGAACGCCTCCCATGCGCGTGCGGCACAGGCCCGAAAGGCCGCGCCGAAATCTCCCGGAAAGCCGCGCGCGGACAAACTAACATCGGAGCAGGGGGCTTTGCGCCGCGGTTTGCGTGGGTCTTGCAAGTCCCCTACAATCGGCAATTCCGGACCCACAACCCCAACCCACAGAGACAGAACAATGGAACACAAGCTCCCCCCGCTTCCGTACGCGCATGATGCCCTGGCTCCGCACATCTCCAAGGAGACGCTGGAGTTCCATCATGACAAGCACCACCAGACCTACGTCACCAACCTGAACAACCTCATCAAGGGCACCGAGTTCGAAAACGCGACCCTGGAAGAGATCGTCAAGAAGTCGTCGGGCGGCATCTTCAACAACGCCGCCCAGGTGTGGAACCACACCTTCTACTGGGATTCGCTGAAGCCCAACGGCGGCGGCCAGCCGACCGGCGCACTGGCCGATGCCATCAACGCCAAGTGGGGCTCGTTCGACAAGTTCAAGGAAGAGTTCACCAAGGTTGCCGTCGGCACCTTCGGTTCGGGCTGGGCCTGGCTGGTCAAGAAGGCCGACGGCTCGCTGGACCTGGTGTCCACCTCCAACGCCGCCACGCCGCTGACCACCGACGCCAAGCCGCTGCTGACCTGCGACGTGTGGGAGCACGCCTACTACATCGACTACCGCAATGCCCGCCCGAAGTACGTCGAGGCATTCTGGAACGTCGTGAACTGGGACTTCGCCGGCAAGAACTTCGCTGGCTGATCCACGCATCGTCCAGACCGCAGCAAACAAAAAAGGGCCGCCAGGCCCTTTTTTGTTGCCCCCACTCCGTAGTCCCGCACACTCAGCACTTCCTGTGTTCACGCCGTCCCATGGCTGGAACACAGCGACACACCACCGCCCACTACCGGGTCCCGCACCTGCGCCCTAAGCTGCGAATGTCCATGCCAGCGTGGTCCGCCTTCACGATAACAAATCGATATGGTGACCAAAAGAAAATGCGAATGGACGCTGCGATACCCGATTTCTAGAATCCCCTCACGCTGCATCGCCGCGTACATCCGCCGCATGAGATAGCGCAATCAAGAATCCAGACATTGCTGATGCCGTAGTCCGGGCAGGGGTTGCTGCTGCCCGCGATTTCGTGCACGGGGCGGGGCAGGCATCCCCGTATCGATTCGGACAGGCGCAAGACCGACACTGGAGACAACATGAAGAACCCCCTTGCGGGCGCCACCTTTGCGGCGCTCGCGGCCTGCTGCACCGTCGCTTCGGCGCAGAACCACGTCACGCTGTATGGCCGGCTGAATACGTCGATGGAGTATTCCGACGCATCGACGGCATCCGATGGCACCAGGCTGGGCGGCACCGGCCGCCTTACCAACAACCGCTCGGTGTTCGGCATGCGTGGCGAAGAGGCGCTGTATGGCAGTCTGAAGGCGATCTGGCAGATCGAAAGCAATATCTCTTTGGATACGGGCAGCGGGCAACTGGCCAGCCGCAATACCCGCGTCGGGTTGGCCGGGTCGGCCGGCAGCTTTTTCATGGGCAACTGGACCACGCCCTACCTCGAAGCCACGTCGTCCTACGATCCGTTCTATCCGACCACGGCCGGCTATATGGCGCTGATCGGCAACGGCTCGACCCCGACCTCCGACAACGTCCAGGACACCAGTGCCTTCGACCGCCGACAGAAGAACAGCCTGCACTACCGCAGCCCGAAATGGAACGGCTTCAGCGGCGGCGTAACCTGGGGCGTCAATGAAGAGCGCACCACGGTGCCGCGCAACCCGAGCCTGTGGTCGTTCGCCGGGGCCTATGACAACGGCCCGCTGAACGTGGTGCTGGCCTACGAGCGCCACAACAACTACCAGACCGCGGGCCGCGACGACGAAGGCATGAAGATCGGCCTGTCGTACCAGTTCCCGACCACCAGGGTTTCCGTGATCTACGAGCGGCTGCACTACCGCACCGCCACCGGCGACCTGAAGCGCGATGCGTACTACGCCTCGGTGGTGCAGAAGCTGTGGACCGGCAGCCTGCGCGCCGGCGTCGGCTACGCCGGCAATGGCCGCGGCAACGCCACCGAGACCGTCGGCTTCTTCCGCAGCGGTCCGGACACCGGCGCCGTGCAGGCCACCGTCGGCTACGAATACCCGCTGTCCAAGCGCACCTCGGTATTCGGCTTCTACAGCCGCATCTTCAACAAGAAGAACGCCACCTACGACTTTGCCATCAACGAGCTCGGCATCTCCGCCGGCGCCGATCCGCAGACCTTTGCGCTGGGCATGCGCCACGTGTTCTGAGGGCGCTTCGCCCGGGCCATTACCAAGACACCGACGATCCAGGAGACCCCACATGAGATTCCGCCACATGCTGTGCGCCACGCTGGCCGCCGCCTTGTCCTTGCCGCTGCTGCACGGCGCGGCGCGCGCCGACAGCTATCCCGACAAGCCGATCCGGATGGTAGTGCCGTTTGCCGCCGGCAGCGCCACCGACCTGCTGGCGCGCATCGTCAGCGCCGAGATGAGCGCCTCGTCGAACATGCAGATCGTCGTCGACAACCGGCCCGGCGCCGGCGGCACCATCGGCACCGCGGTGGTGGCCAAGGCGCCCGCTGACGGCTACACGCTGCTGCTGACCTCCGCCGGCCATGCGGTCAATCCCACGCTCTATCCGAAGCTGCCGTACGACACCACGCGCGACCTGAAGGGCATCTCGACCGTGGCGACCATGCCCTACCTGCTGGTGGTCAGCGCCTCCAGCCCGTACCGCACACTCAAGGACCTGCTGGCCGCGGCGCGCGCCAGGCCTGACTCGGTGACCTACAGCTCGGCGGGCAGCGGCAGCTCTTCGCACCTGAGCGGCGAGCTGTTCAACGTGAGCGCGGGCGTGCAGACCCGGCATATCCCGTACAAGGGCGCCCCGGCGGCCATCACCGATGTGATGAGCGGACGCGTCGACATGTTCTTCGCCCCGTCGATCACCGCGCTGCAGTTCGTCAAGGACGGCAAGCTGCGCATCCTGGGCGTGGCCACGGCGGCGCGCGTGCCGTCGCTGCCTGACGTGCCCACCATCGCCGAGGCGGGCGTGCCGGGCTATGTGTTCGATGCCTGGTTCGGCGTGCTGGCGCCGGCGGGCACGCCCAAGGAGATCGTGGCGCGCCTGAACACGGCGATGCAGCAGGCGCTGGGTGCGCCGGCGACGCGCGACAAGCTGATCGCGCAAGGCGCCGAGGCCAAGCCGTCGACGCCGGCCGCGTTCGACAAGCTGATTGCCGCCGACATCGCCAAGCTCGAGCCCATCGTCAAGCGCTCGGGCGCGCAGCCGGGCCAGTAACGCTGCATGCAGTGCCGGCGCCCGGCGCGAGTCGGGCGCCGCTTCTTCTGACACACGGAACACAGGTATGGGTTGCATTGCACGTACGCTCGCGCATGCCGTGGCGGCAGCTAGCCTGATGGCTGCCTGTGGGGCACAGGCGCAGGCCGCCGCGCACGCGGACCGGATCCTCGTGAACGGCACGGTGCTCACCATGGACGCTACCGATACGGTGGCGCAGGCCATCGCCATCCGCGGCGAGCGCATCGTCGCGGTCGGCGGCAACCCGCAGATCCGCCGCCTGGCCGGCCCGGCCACCGAGGTCATCGACCTGGGCGGGCGCACGGTGATTCCGGGCCTGATCGACACCCATATCCACGCCATTCGCGGCGGCCAGAGCTATGCCTTCGAGACCTACTGGTACGAAGGCGAAACCACGAGCCTGGCTGCGGGCCTGGAACAGCTGCGCAAGACCGCGCTGGCGCGCGGCCCCGGCAAATGGGTGGCCGTGACCGGCTCGTGGCACCCCGACCAGTTCACCGAGAAACGCGCGCCGACGCCGGCCGAGCTGACGGCGTTGCTGCCTGACAATCCGGCCTACGTGCAGTACCTGTACGACTACGCGCTGGTCAACGCGCGGGCGATCGAGGCGCTGCGCCTCGACCAGCCCGATGCGTTGCCACCCGGCATCCGCATGGAACGCGACCGCGAAGGCCGCCTCACCGGCCGTGTGTTCGGCGCGATCCGGCCGCTGTCGGCACTGTTCGGCCGCATCCTGGCGCAGAGCCAGGTGGATGCCAAGGCCAGCCTGCAGGCCTTCTTCGGCCGGCTCAACAGCCTCGGTGTTACCGCGCTGATCGACCCGACTGCCGGGCCAGGCGCCGCGTACGATCCGCTGTTCGCACTGTGGCGCGAAGACCGGCTGTCGCTGCGGGTGGGCTATCGCATTCCGACCCTGGTCGCGGGCAACGAGGCCGAGTGGTTCCGCAACACGCTGGCCTACCTGCCGCCGCGCATGGGCGACGGCAAGCTGCGTTTCCTGGGACCGGGCGAAATGCTGGTGTTCGGCATGGACGACGGCGTGAAGATGGGGCCCGGATTCCAGCCGTCGGCAAAGGACCGCGAGGAGCTGCTGAAGGTTGCCACCTTTGCCGCCAGCCGCGGCTATCCGGTGGAGATACACGCCTATACCGACGATGCCGCCAACGCCATCCTCGACGTGTTCGAGGAAGTGGCAAAACACCACGACCTGGGCAAGCTGCGCTGGGCCATGGCCCACCTGAACACCGGCAAGCCCGAGACCTTCCGCCGCATGAAGGCGCTAGGGCTGGCCTACACGGTGCAGATGGGGCCGTACTTCGAGGCCGGCGCCATCGGCCACGCCAATGGCCATCATGTGGCCGAGGCCGCGCCGCCGGTGCGGCTGGCCCTGCAGCACGGGCTGAAAGTGGCAGGGGGCACGGATGCCACGCGCATCGGTATCCCGGGCGTCTGGCGTGCGCTGGAGTTCCATGTCGGGGGCTATTCGATCGGCCGGGAAGTCCGGCGCAAGGATGAGTTCCGGCTGTCGCGGCTGGAGGCGTTACGGCTCTATACCGCCAACGCGGCGTGGATTTCGTTCGATGAGGCTTCGCGCGGCACGCTGGAGGCGGGCAAGCTGGCCGATCTGGCGGTGCTGGACCGGCCCTACCTGACCGTCCCGGTTGAAGACATCCACCGCATCCGTTCGGTGCTGACGATGGTGGGTGGCAGGGTGGTGCATGGCGATGGGGGTTTTGCTGCGCGCAAGGAGCGATAGGAGCAGCGAAAGCTCCGCGGAAGGGAAGACGTGCTTAACCGCGCCAACGCCCACTAAGAACCACCCCCGATCTCCCCCAGCACCCTGCAATTCGGCCAGCTCCCAGCCACCGCCAACTCCGTCGCCACCCGCCTCAGCGTTTCCATCACAGCCAGCGTCGCCCGCGACGGCGGCCGTGCCGCGGCATAGCCGATCAGCCGATGCAGTTCGAGCCCTTGCACCGGCACGGCCTGCAGGTGTCCGGCCTCCAGTTCGTCCCGGATCGCCGCGGCGAAATGCACGGTCCAGCCGAACCCGCGCGCTACCAGTCGCCGGGCTACCTCGATCGATTCCACCTCCATCGTGACCTGCAGCTCCAGGCCCTGGCGCGCCGCCAGCGCTTCCAGCGCCAGCCGCACGCCTGACTTCGGCACGCCGGTCAGGATCAATGGGAGGCCCTGCAGCTGTTCGATCTCCACCGGCCCATCACCCAGCGCGGCATCACCCCGCGGGCCGATCGCGCACAGGCTCTCCGCCACCAGCGGCACCGCCGAGACCCCGGAGCTCGACACCGGCCCGCTCAGCAGCGCGACGTCGAGCGTGCCTTGCAGCAGCGCATCCTGCAGCGCGGGAGCGAAATTCTCCACCAGGCGCAGGCGGATCTCCGGATACTGCTCGCGCAGCGTTTCGGCCAGCGGGATGAACAGTAGCGGCGCCAGCGCCGGCGTCAGCCCCACCGCAACCAGCCCGCGCGGCGACGCGGCGAGGTCGGCGATGTCCACTTTGACCTGGTCGGCGTAGCGCAGCAGGAAGGAGGCGCGGTCCAGCAGCACCAGGCCCTCCGGCGTGGGCGTGGCGCCGCGCACGTGGCGCTCCAGCAGGCGCACGCCCAGTTCTTCCTCGAGCAGCCGGATCTGGCGGCTGAGCGCAGGCTGCGCGATATGCAGCGCTGCCGAGGCGCGGCCGAAGTGCTGCAGCGTGGCCAGCACCTTGAAGTAGCGAAGCTGTCGGAGATCCATGGCGTAGCTCTACTGGCCGGATTTGTGCAATCGATTGCACAAATTGTCGAAAAAAACGGCGCCCTTGCGAGCGCCAGCGTTACAGCGGCCGGGTCGAATCCCGCACCACCAGTTCCGGTGCCAGCAGGGTCCGCGCAGTGGTGGTGATGCTGCCGTCCAGCGCGCCCAGCATCAACGCGGCGGCGCGCGTGCCCATCTCGTAGAACGGCACGCGGATGGTGGTCAGCGCCGGGGCCACCGCATGCATCAGCAGCATGTCGTTGTGCCCGACCACCGACAGGTTCGAGGGGCAGCTGCCGCCCGAGGCGTTGACGGCCGCATAGCACCCCAGCGCCAGGAAATCATTGGCGGCCACCACCGCGGTGACGCGCCGGCGCTGCGCCAGCAGTTGCGCGCACGCGGCCTGGCCGGCCGCTTCCGTGTAGGCCGGCGCGCGCACCACCGGGCAGTGCGAGGCGGCCATACCCAGCTCCGCCACCGCCTGCAGGAAGCCCGCTTCGCGCTCGTGGCCGGTCGAGAGATTGGTCGGTCCGGCCACATGGCCGATGCGCCGATGGCCCAGCGCGTGCAGGTGGCCGACGGCGAGCGCCATCGCCTGGCGGTGGTCGCCGACAATGCTGGACACGCGCCCGGCATCGTCGCTGCGATTGACCATCACCAGCGGCACGCCCTGCGCCAGGCAATGGTCGACCACCGGGTCGTTGCGCTCGGCGGTGGCGAGGATCAGGCCGTCGACCTGCCGCGCCAGCAACTGGTCGACGATAAAGGTCTGGCGCGTCTTGTCGCCGCCGGCATTGGCGACGATCGGGATATAGCGGTGCCGCGACAGTGCGTTCTCGATGCCGAGCACGATCGGCGGAAACACCGGGCTGCCGATGTCCGGCACCACCACGCCGATGGTGCCGGAGCGCCGCGTGCGCAGCGCCGCGGCGATGCGGTTGGGCGAGTAGTGCAGGTCCTGCGCCGCCTTCAGCACGCGCGCCACCAGTTCGTCGCCGATGCGGTGGCGGGTCTGCGGGTTCAGCACGCGCGATACGGTCGACGGATGCACGTCGAGTGCTTCGGCAATCTGCTTGATGGTGGGCTTGCTCATCGCTAAGTGCTACGTGTGGCAGACGGCGCGCCATACCGCCTGGTTATCGGGATACCGGCAAAAAGTGGATTGGACGCAAGGCCGCGGCGATTCCTACAATCGGCCCGGATGTCACCAGGCTTTGCGCTTGTCGTGCAATCGATTGCATTGTAATCTGCCCGGGCGGCGATGCCAAGCCGCAGCCGGCCCAGGCCAGCAAAAGGAGAGACAGAGATGAAAGCAGCGGTATCGCTCGCCGGCCAGGCGCCGGTGTACCAGGAGTTCGACGACCCGGTCGCCGAGCCCGGCAAGGTGGTGGTCAAGGTTGCCGCGTCTGCGCTGACGCGGCTGGACATGGCCATTGCCGAAGGCCGCCACTACCTCAAGCCGGGCGCGGGCCGCTTCGTGGTGGGGCGCGAGGGCGTAGGGCGCCTCTCCGATGGCCGGCGCGTCTACTTCAACGTCAACGCGCCGCACGCGCCGTACGGCTCGATGGCGCAGCGCGCGCTGGTCGACCCGGCGCTGACCTTCCCGGTGCCGGACGGCATCGACGACGCCCGCGCAGCCGCGCTGGGCAACGCCGGCCTGGCGGCATGGCTGCCGCTGTCGTGGCGCGCGCGCATGCAGCCGGGCGAGACCGTGCTGGTGCTCGGCGCGACCGGCATTTCGGGTCTGCTGGCGGTGGCCGCGGCCAAGCTGCTCGGCGCCGGCCGCGTCATCGCCGCCGGGCGCGACGTGCGCGCGCTGGAGCGTGCGCGAAGGCTGGGCGCCGATGCGGTGGTGCCGCTTGACCAGCCCGGCGACCTGCTCGACGCCTACCGCAATGCGGCCGACGGCAGCGTCGATATCGTGCTGGACTACCTGTGCGGCGCGCCTGCCGAAGCCGCGCTGCTGGCGCTCGGCCACGGCGGGCGGCTGGTCCATATCGGCACCACGGTCGCGCCGACCATCACCTTTGCCGGCGCCGCCGCGCGCCAGACGTGCTTCGACATCATGGGCTTCGCCTACTACCATGCCCCCATCGCGGCGCAGGCACAGGCCTACGCCGAACTGTGCCGGCATACCGCCGCCGGGCGCATGGAGATCGATATCGTCGCCGAGCCGCTGGAAGCGGTCGGGCGCGTGTGGGCGGCGCAGGCCCGGGGCGCGCGCCAGCGCTTCGTGCTGGTGCCCTGAAGTCGCGTCCGGATCAGCGCCCCTTGGCGTCCGGCACGCGGGTCTGGTCGATCGAGGCCCCGCCGCTGCCCGTGCGCGGCTTGCCGTGCAGGCCATCGCGGTCGGCCTTGCCGGCGCTTTCTGACGCGGGCTTGGGCTTGTCGCGGCCGGGCAGGCCGCCCGCGGTGTGCGGCTCCTTGGGCACGTCGCCGAGATCCTTGGCGAGGCCGCCGGGGTTGGTAGGGGTTGCGCCCGGCGTGCTTGCCGGCGCCACGCTGGCGCCCGGCGGCGGTATGGTCTGGCTGCCCTTGGGGCCCTTGTCGGTGCGCACGCCGGTCTCGGGCTGCGCCAGGGTGCCGCCGGCGAGCGCGCACAGCAGCGCGACGGCCGCGGCGCGGGGGATGGTGGATTGCATCTGGGTTCTCCTGTCAAACGCTGCCATGCTGGTACGGCAAAAGCATTTGCCGGGCCATCTCGCGTGCTGCCGCGCGGGGCCGGGCGGCGCACCGGCGCAGCGCACTTTCTACAAGCGCCGGCGGTTGTTACAAGGACGCGGCGGCGACGGGCGATGCAGTGCCAGCAGGCGCGGGCAGCGGCCGGGGCCAGTGCCCCGGGAACGGAAGTTGCGCGCACTTCAGCGCTGGCCCGCGATTGCGGCCCATCTCAGCGGAGGCGTCATGAAGCACAGCAAGCACGATACGTCGAACGATCCCGCGCTGGACCGGCGCCAGGGCCTGGATGACCGTGAACTGAAGGAAAACGCCGCGGACAACCAGCGCTCGCGCGAGCGCGCCCGCGCCGAGTGGGAGCATGCGGCATCACACCGCAAGGACGATCAACCGGCGCGCAAGCCGGACAAGGCGGGCAAGGGCGAGATGCCGCCGGGCGTCGGCGCGCGTGACCTGCACGATCCCGGCAGCCGCGATCCCGACGCGCCGCCGACCCGCCGCCGACCGTAAGCCGGTCCTGACCGGTCAGCCCGGCTTCGCGCCGCGCGCCAGGCGCGCGGCGGCCCGCAGGCTGCGCACGATGCGGTCGAACGCCGCGGCCCGCGCCTCGTCGCTGCGCTGGCGCAGGGCAAACGAGGGGTGGTAGGTGGCGATGACCAGCCGCCCCTCATGCTCGACCGGCGTCTCCATCATGCCCGCCAGCGTCACGGTCTTGCGGCCCAGCACCGCGCGCGCCGCGGTGGCGCCGAGCGCGACCACCACCGTCGGGTGCACTTTCTCCAACTCCCGCTCCAGCCACAGGTTGCAGGCTTCGATCTCCTGCTGCGCCGGCGATTTGTGCAGCCGGCGCTTGCCGCGCCACTCGAACTTGAAATGCTTGACCGCGTTGGTCATGAAGAGTTTGTCGCGGTCCAGGCCAGCGGCCTGCAGCGCTTCATCCAGCAAGTGCCCGGCCGGTCCGACGAAGGGCGAGCCTTGCAGGTCTTCCTGCGAACCGGGCTGCTCTCCTACCAGCATGATGCGCGCGTGGGCCGCGCCGGCGCCGGGCACGCCCTGGGTGGCGTTGCGCCACAACGGGCAGCGCCGGCATTCGTTCAGTTCGCCGCGGCTGACAGGCGGCTTGTTGCGCTCGGGCATGACGGATGACAGTGGCGCAGCGCGCACGGGCGCTGCAGCGGATCCGCTGCAGGTTTCGCGCCATGGCGCCGCGTTGCGATCGGTATGGAACTTGCCTTCTCCCCTTGCTTTCTCCCATGACCGCGCGCCGGCCACGCGCCCGTGCGCCTTGCCTTGCGGCACCGAACGACGCCTGAACCGCGCGCATGCCCCAGACCATCCGTCCCGCCTCCCGCCGCCGCATCGCTGCTGAACTGTTCCGCGCGATCTGGCGCTTCCGTGCCCGCGTGCTGGTCGCGGTGTCGCTGCTGCTGCTTGCCAAGGCCTGTGCCGTGGCGGTGCCGCTGATGCTCAAGCTGGTGGTCGACGAGGTTACGCCGGCCGCGGCCGGTACCGATGCCGCGCGCCTGGGGCTGGTGGCAATGCCGGTGTTCCTGGTGCTGGCCTATGCCATCCTGCGGTTGCTCGGCAATGCCTTCAGCGAGCTGCGCGACGTGGTCTTTGCCTACGTCACGCAGAGCACGGTGGCGGGCTTCATGGAACGGGCCTTCGCGCACCTGCATGCGCTGGGCGCGCGCTTCCATGCGCAACGGGCCACCGGCAGCGTGATCCGTGACCTCGAGAAGGGCACCGCGGCGATCGGTTTCCTGCTGGGCGTGGCGGTCTTCACCATCGTGCCGACGCTGATGGAGATCGTGTCGGTGCTGGCCATCATGATCGGCGCCTATGGCGCGGCCTTCGCCGCCATCATCCTGGGCGTGTTCGTGCTGTACGCCGGCTTTACCTATGTCTTCACGCAGCGGCGCATGCGCGTGCAGCGCCAGGTCAATGCGGTCGAGGCCACCACCAACAGCAAGGTGGTGGACAGCCTGCTCAACTACGACACCGTCAAGTTCTTCGCGCGCGAGTCCTTCGAGACCCGGCGCTTGTCCGAGATGCTGCAGCGCTGGATCGGCATCAGCGTGGAAAACCAGTATGCGCTGTCGGCGCTGCATATCGGGCAGAGCCTGTGCATCGCGGTGGGGGTCGGCGCGGTGATGCTGCTGGCCACGCAACGGGTGATCCAGGGCTCGCTGTCGGTGGGCGACCTGGTGCTGATCAATGCCTACATCATCCAGGTGGTGCTGCCGCTCAACACGCTGGGCTTTATCTTCCGCGAGTCGAACGACGCCATGACCAACGTCGAGCGGCTGTTCGCGCTGCTCGACGCGCACGGCAAGCCCGGCGAGGACCGCGACGCGCCGGCCGCGCGCCCGCTGCGCGTGAGCCGCGGCGAGATCGTGTTCGACCGCGTCAACTTCAGCTATGACCCTAGCCACCAGACCTTGTGGGACGTCAGCTTCCGCGCCGGCGCCGGCCAGACCGTGGCGGTGGTGGGCGGCAGCGGCTCGGGCAAGTCGACGCTGGCGCGGCTGCTGTTCCGGCTGTACCAGCCCGACAGCGGCAGCATCAGCATCGACGGCCAGGACCTGCGCCTGGTGACCCAGCGCAGCCTGCGCGAACTGATCGGCATCGTGCCGCAGGACACCATCCTGTTCAACGACACCATCGGCTACAACATCGGCTACGGCCGCGAAGGCGCCACCCGCGCCGACATCGTCGCCGCGGCGCGCGCGGCGCAGCTCGACGCCTTCATCGACCGCCTGCCCGACGGCTACGAAACCCAGGTGGGCGAGCGTGGCGTGCGCCTGTCGGGCGGCGAGCGCCAGCGCGTGGCGATTGCGCGCGCGATGCTCAAGCGCCCGCCCATCGTGGTCTTCGACGAGGCCACCTCGGCGCTGGACACGCGCTCCGAGCGCGCGATCCAGCAGGAGCTGTCCGCAGTCGCGCGCGGGCGCACCGCGCTGATCATCGCGCACCGGCTCTCCACCATCGTCGATGCCGACCGCATCCTGGTGATGGAGCACGGCCGCATCATTGAAGACGGCAACCATGCCACGCTGCTCGAGCGCGGCGGCATCTACACCCAGATGTGGCAGTTGCAGCAGCAGCAGCGCGAGCTGGAGCGGGCCGAACGGCGCCTGGCGCTGCAGCCGGTGCGCCTGGAAATCCTGCTGGCCAGCGTGGTCGACGGGCTGCGCGAGCTGATCGCCGAGCGCCATCTCAACCTGTTCACGGTGCAGAGCGAATCGGAGTTGCGCGTCACCGGCGATCCGGGCGTGCTGCAGAAGGCGATCTGGGAACTGTGCCAGCACATGATTGCCACCATCGAGCCGGGCGGGCGGCTGGAACTGCGGCTCGAGCGGCTGGACGGCCAGGCCGGCCTGCGGCTGTCCGCCACGCCGGGCGAACTGCCGCTGCCGGATGTGCAGGGCCTGCATGAATGGCTGGCCGAGCACGGCGTCACGCTGACTGCCGACGGGCCCGCGCATGCCTACCAGCTGCTGATGCCGATGCGCGCCGTACAGGAGCCGGAGCCGCGCCGCGCGCCGGCTGCCGCTGCGGGCGCCGCGCCAGGCGCCGGGCCCGTGCCCGAGGCGCCCGAAGCGCCCGATGCGCAGGCGCTCAAGGGCCTGCGCGTGCTGCTGCTGGACGACGACGAGCCCACGCGCGAGGTGCTGAGCGCCTCGCTGGAAGACTACGGCGCCCATGCCATCGCGCAGCAGCGCGGCGACGACGTGATCGCGCTGCTGGCGGGCACGCATCCGGGGCAATGGCCGCAGGTGCTGCTGTGCGACCTCGCGCTCGACGAGGAAGACGGCTACACCGTGCTGCGCCGGGTGCGACGGCTCGAGGCGCAGATGCAGGTGCCGCTGGGCAAGCGCATGACCGCGATCGCGCTGTCCGGGCACGCCGAGCCGCAGGACCGCATGCGCGCGCTGATGGCGGGGTTCCAGCTGCACCTGTCCAAGCCGGTGCGGGTGGGCGAGCTGGTGGCGGCGATCCGTTCGCTGGCGGTGCGCTCCGCGCAGGACGCGCAGCAAGCGTAGCGCGGTCGCGCCTCAGGCGCGCGGCTCGCGCAGCCGGCGGCGCAGCTTCAGCACCTCTGCCGGGATCACGCGGCGCTCCTGCCATACCCACGGCATGCCGCCCAGCACCTCGGCCACGCCGCGCCATCCCTGGCAGCGCCACAGCTGCGGCAATGCCGCCGCGGTCTCGCCCAGCGCCACATGCCAGGGCAGCCGCAGCCACGCGGACCAGATCGCATTGCGCGCCAGCAGCGAGCGGCGCTGCGCGGGATTGCGCAGCGGACTGGGATGGTGGTGCACCACCAGCTGCGGCGCGTACACCAGCTGCCAGCCATGCGCGGCCAGATCCAGTGCCAGCAGCGTTTCTTCGCCGCCGAGGAAGAAGCGCGGATGGTAGCCGCCGGCCTGGCGGAAGGCATCGGTGCGGAACGCGGTGGCACCCGCCATCAGGCCGAGGATCGCGCGGCCCGGCAGCATCGCCGAGGGCAGCGGGCTGGCCGCCATGCGCGCGCAGGTGGGGTCTTCGCCGCGGTGCTCGCCCACCAGGATGCGCGCCGTCAGCGCGGCGACGCGCGGATGGCGCTCGAACATGGCGCAGGCCGCCGACAGCGAGCCCGGCGCCCACCAGCAGTCGTCATCGCAGAAGGCGACATAGCGGGTGCGGGCCCAGTCCGCGCCCAGGTTGCGGCCCGCGGCGCCGAGGTTGCGCGCGCTGCGCAGCAGCGCGGCGTGCGGAAATTCGCACCGCACCATCGCCGCGGTGCCGTCGTCCGAAGCGTTGTCGACCACGGCGATGGGCGGGCGTTCCGGCAGTGCGCTCAGGCGCGCCAGCGCGGTGCGTACCGAATCGCGCCGGTTGTGCGTCAGCACCACCACGCTGATATCGCAGGGGCGGGCGCGCGGGGACGGGCGGGCAGGGGCAGCGGTGGTTGGTATCGGCATGGGTATTGGCCGGCTCGCGCATGGCTCAGCCAGGGCCGGCGCCGGCCGGCTGCAGCATCCAGTAGCGCTCGGGTGCGCACAGGTCACACAGCCGGTCTTCGCTGAACAGCTGTAGCTGGCTCTGGTAGGCGTTGAGCGCGTAGCTCTTCTGCGTCAGGTACTGCGCCACCGGCAGGTTGACGGGCGTGGCGCACAGGCCGCTGTCCCGGCATTGCACCAGCCGCTGCTGCAGCAGGCCCGGCATGCGGCGGTAGATCGCGTCCTCGTAATAGAGCCACTGCACGGGCGGCGGCGCGGCGGCGGGTGCGGCTGCCGGCCCGTTCCAGGCCGCGCCGCGCGCGTGCGCGGCCAGCATCAGCAGCCGGCAGGCGTCATGCACCAGCGCATGGTCGGAATGGAACAGCCCGAGCGGAGCCACCACCACGCCCTCGGTCTGCGTCAGCAGCACGATGTGCAGCGCGTCGGCAAGCTGTTGCGCGGTGTAGCGGCGCCCGTACTGGCTGTCCCAGAACTCCAGCCACACCGCGTGCGCACCCAGCATGGTCAGCGCGTGGTTGTCCTCGCGCCGGCGCGACAGCACCGCCTGCTCGGCGCTGGCGAAGCCGGCGGCCTGGTCCCAGTCGGGGGCCGGCATGTCCGCCGGCGGCACGCCCGCGAACACCGTCACCACCCGCGCTGCGCGCGCGGCCGCGATCAGCCCGCCGCAGCTGAACACGGCATCGTCCAGGTGCGGCGAGATCACGGTCACCGCTGCGGCGAGATCGACCACCATCGCCGTGCCCATGCCGTCCCCTCGCGCGCTCCGGCACGCCGTCAACTGAGCGCGGCACGCGCTTCGCGCGCCGTGGCGGACACCGGCACCACGTTGCCGGGTGCGCCTTCGGCATGTGCCTGCGCGGCGAGCCGCGCGGCAAAATAATCGACGGTGCGGCGCAGGCCGTCTTCCAGCGCGGTGTGCGGCTCCCAGCCCAGCAGCTGGCGCGCCAGCGTGATGTCGGGGCAGCGCTGGTGCGGGTCGTCGGCCGGCAGCGGGCGCGTCTCGATGCGCGAAGGCGAGCCGGTGGCGCGCAGCACCGCCTGCGCGATCTCGAGCATGGTGGTTTCGCGCGGGTTGCCCAGGTTGACCGGGGTGCCGCTGGCGGGGGCTTCCATCAGCCGGACCAGCGCATCGACCATGTCGTCGACATAGCAGAAGGCACGCGTCTGTGCGCCGTCGCCGTAAACCGTCAGCGGCTGCCCGGCCAGCGCCTGGGTGATGAAGTTCGAGACCACGCGGCCGTCGGCCGGGTGCATGCGCGGCCCGTAGGTGTTGAAGATGCGCGCGATGCGCACGTCCAGCCCGTGCTGGCGGTGGTAGTCCATGAACAGGGTCTCGGCGCAGCGTTTGCCTTCGTCATAGCAGGAGCGGATGCCGACCGGATTGACGTGGCCCCAGTACCCTTCCTGCTGCGGATGGTGCTCAGGGTCGCCATAGACCTCGCTGGTGGAGGCCTGCAGGATGCGTGCGCGGAGCCGCTTGGCCAGTCCCAGCATGTTGATGGCGCCGTTGACGCTGGTCTTGGTGGTCTGCACCGGGTCGTGCTGGTAGTGCACCGGCGAGGCCGGGCACGCGAGGTTGTAGATCTCGTCGACTTCCACATACAGCGGGAAGGTGACGTCGTGCCGCAGCAGCTCGAAGTTGGTCCGCCCCAGCAGGTGCGCGATGTTGTCCTTGGTGCCCGTGTAGAAGTTGTCCACGCACAGCACGTCCTGGCCGGCGCGCACCAGCCGCTCGCACAGGTGCGAGCCGAGGAATCCCGCGCCGCCGGTGACCAGGATGCGCTTGCGATCGCTTTCCTTCATTTCCGCTCTCCTTGTATTGCTTGCTCGTGCGGGCCGGTCGTGTCCGCATCAGGCCGCGACACGGCGGGCCCCGGCCTGCAGTGCCGGCGCCCCGGCGCAGACGCGCGCATAGACTGCCTCCATCTGCCTGGCCACGCCGGCCCAGGTGAAATGCGCCTGCGCCCGGCGCCGGCCCGCTTCGCCCAGCCTGCGCGCCAGCGCAGGGTTGGCGGCCAGCTGCGCCAGCCGTGCCGCCAGCGCCGCCGGCGCCTTGGGCGGCACCAGGAAGCCGGTGTGCCCGTCCACCACGGTGGAACGGATGCCACCGACGTCGGCGCCGATCACCGGCGCGCCGCACGCCATCGCCTCCACCGGCGTGATGCCGAAAGGCTCGTACCACGGCGTGGTCACGAAGACATCGGCGGCGCTGTAGAACAGGCGCAGGGTGTCGCGCCCGCGCCGGCCGGTAAACACCACGCGTTCGGCCACGCCCTCGGCGCTGGCCACGTCCTGCAGCCGGCCGATTTCCGGCGTGGCCTGCACGCTCGGCTGCTCGGCGTTGCCGCCCACCACGTACAGGGTGGCGTCGAGGCCGGTGTCGCGGCGCAGGCAGCCCAGCGCCCGGATCACGTTGTCGATGCCCTTGCGCGGCACCAGCCGCCCCAGCTGCAGCACGCGGAAGCCATGCAGCGGCCAGCCCAGTGCGCGCCGCGCCGCGTCGCGTGGCACCGGCGCGAACTCGGCCGCATCGAAGCCGCACGGCACGGTCTGCACGCGCGCGGGATCGGCGCTGTAAAGATTGACGAGGTCGTCGAGGTCCTGCGGGCATTCCGCCACCACGCAGTCGGCCTCGCGCACCAGCGTGTCCTCGATGCCGAAGCGGTCGTCGGGAAAGCCGTCGGTGCTGCCCTGGTGCAACCTGCGCACCTTGCCCAGCGCATGGAAGGTCATCACCAGCGGGATGCCGAGCGTGTGGCGCGCACGCAGCGCGGCCAGCCCGGACATGAAGAAGTTGGCATGGAGCACGTCATAGCCGGTGGCATCGCCGCGCACGAAGTCGGCCAGGAACGCGCCGAAGTCCTCCATATAGGGCAGCAGCTGTTCTTTCGGGATCTGCACCGGCGGCCCGGCCGTGACGTGGATCACGCGTACGTTGGGCGCGAACGACACCACCTCGGGCAACAGCGCCTTGTCGCGCCGCGTGAAGACATCGACCTGGTAGCCGCGGCTGCCAAGCTGCCTTGCAAGATGCGCCACATAGATGTTCTGACCGCCGCAGTCGGTGCTGCCAACGCTGGCGAGTGGCGAGGCATGTTCGCTGATAAGCGCGATCTTGCGCATGGTTGGCTCCGGTGGTTTGCCGCCGTGACCGCGAACGCGGGCGGGATGGAGGTGGTGGCCCTTGCAGCTAGCGTGCCATCGCCCCGGTGCAATATTCCGGCGCTAAACACCTCGGGCGGGGAACCGATGCAGAAGCGTTATAGCGGTTCTCGAGCGGCCAGGCTCCCCGCATTGCGAAGAAGACGCACGGAGCCTGCCCGTGCGCGGTTTAGTCATTCTTACGCCGCCGCTTTGTAATTTGCGCTTACCGATCTTTCCGCTTGGACTCCAGGCAGAGCAGGCTTGCAACCGGCCCGATGTTTGCTGTGTCGAGGACTCCGATGCAAGCCGCGCTGCACGCCATGCCGGCGCGGCGTGCCGTCCCAAACCATCGATGGAGCTGCCCATGCCACTCAACCCGGATGCGGGCCAGGCGCCCCGCGCCTCCCATGCCGGCGCCAGCCGGTTCAGCGATCCCGCCGCGGCGCGGCGCGCGGTCGAACTGGCGTTGCCGATGCTGCAGGCTTCGTTGTGCGACAAGGCCGTCGGCGAAAGCGGCTGCATGCACGTGGTCGTGATGGATCCGACGCTGCAGCCCGGCGATTGCGCCTTCGAGGAAGCGATCCTCTATGAGCATTCGCTGCCGTCGCGCGAGGCCTGGGATGCCGACTACAGCCGCTACGCGCGCGCCAAGGCCAGCCTGAGCTGGCGCACCGGCATGGCCAGCGCGCAGGTGGTCCACTGCAGCCCGCACCGGCTGCGCAGCGACGACACCCTGCTCGGTGGCGCCACCGTGGTGGATGGCATCGTGGTCGCCGTCAGCGGGGCCAACGCGTGGTACGACGAGGCCTTTGCCGGCTGCGTGGCGATGCTGCTGCGGGCCGTGGCGCAAGGGTCCTGCAAGCGCGCGCAGCCGGCCGGCTGATGCCGGTTGCCGCGCGCTCGCCCGACCGTTGGCACACATTTCGCACTGGCAGCAAGCCTGCGCACCCGGCCATGCCGGTCCTGATCGCTGCATGCCGCAGCCGACAAGGTGCCAGCACCGATGTCCGATTCGTTGTCCGATTCGTAGTCCGAATCACAGTCCACCACATACCGATCGCCAGGGAACCACCATGCCAACTTCGCATTCGCCACGACCCGCCGCGCAAACCGGCACCGCCACGCCGCTGCAGGACCGCACCTATCTCGTCACCGGCGCGGGCCGGGGCCTGGGCGCCGCCATCTGCAGCACGTTGAGCGCGGCCGGCGCGGCCGTGATCGTGGCCGATATCGACGACAAGCTCGCGCGCGACAGCGCCGGCGGGCTGGCCGAGGCCGGCGCGCAGGCGTGGCCGCTGCACCTGGATGTCTCCGACCCCGCTTCCGTGCGCGCCGCCTTCGAAGCCGTGCGCGCGCGCGGCGGGCGCCTCGACGGCATCGTCAACAACGCCGCCATCGACATCACGCTGCCGGTGGACGAGGTCGATGCCGAGACCTGGCGCAAGGTGCTGATGGTCAACCTGTACGGCCCCTACCTGATGGCGCATGCCGCCGTGCCGGTGCTGAAGGCGCAGGGCGGGGGGCATATCGTCAACATTGCCTCGACCGCGTCCAAGCGCGCGTGGCCCAATGCCTCGGCCTACCACGCCACCAAGTGGGGGCTGCTGGGCTTCTCGCACGCACTGCATGCGGAACTGCGGCCGCACGGGATCAAGGTCTCGGCGATCGTCGCGGGCGGCATGCGCACGCCGTTCCTGCTCGACCGCTTTCCCGACATCGACCAGGGCAACCTGCAGGATCCGGCCAATGTCGCCAACGCGGTGCGCTTCGTGCTGACGCAGCCGGAAGAAACCGTGATCCCCGAGGTGATGGTGCTGCCCATGAAGGAGACCTCGTGGCCATGAGCCTCGCACCCCCGCTACGCGCGGCCGTGCTGCTGGACAAGGACGGCACGGTGTTGGACGACGTCCCCTACAACGTCGATCCGGCGCGCATGCGGCTTGCGCCAGGCGCCGCCGCCGCGCTGCGGCTGCTGGGCGGCCTGGGTCTGCCGCTGGTGGTGGTGACGAACCAGCCCGGCGTGGCCCATGGCCTGCATACCGAGGCCGAGCTGGTGCCGGTGCGTGAACGGCTGGCGGCCATGTTTGCCGAGCATGGCGCGGCGCTGAGCGGCTTCCTGTATTGCCCGCATCATTCCGAAGGGCAGGTGGCGCCCTACGCGCGCGCGTGCCTGTGCCGCAAGCCCATGCCCGGGCTGCTGCTGCAGGCGGCCGCGGCATGGCGGCTCGACCTGGCGCGGTCCTGGATGATCGGCGACATCCTCAATGACGTCGAGGCCGGCAAACGCGCGGGCTGCACCACCGTGCTGGTCGATTGCGGCAACGAGACCGAATGGCAGCTGTCGCCCGCGCGCCAGGCCGACTACGTGGTGCCCACGCTCGACACCGCCGCGCGCCTGGTGGTTGCGCGCACCCGGGCCGCGGGTCCGATCGGCGCCGCCGCATCGACGGTAGCGTCACCATGCCATGCGGAGGCGCCATGAACTGGCAATCCGCGCGCAGCGTGCTGTGCGTGCGCCTCGACAACATGGGCGACGTGCTGATGAGCACGCCGGCGATGCAGGCCCTGGCCGATGCACTGCCGGGCCGCCGGCTGACGCTGCTGACCTCGCACAGCGCGGCGGCCCTGGCGCCGCACCTGCCGATGGTCAGCCGCGTGCTGGCCTGGGACGCGCCGTGGGCCAGGCATGCCGAGGCCCAGGCGGCACCGGCGCCGGGGCCGGAGATCGCCGCTTGCGCGCGCTGGCTGGCGCGCTTCCGCTTCGACGCGGCCGTGATCTTTACCGTCTACAGCCAGAGCCCCTTGCCCGCCGCGGTGCTGTGCGCGCTGGCGGGCATTCCGCTGCGGCTGGCCTGCTGCCGCGAAAACCCCTACACGCTGCTGAGCGACTGGATCCCCGACACCGAGCCGGGCACGCAGCCGGGCCAGCGTCCGCGCCACGAGGCGCAGCGCCAGCTCGACCTGGTGGCGCAGGTAGGAGCCGTCGCACGCGAGACGCGCCTGCGCTTTCGCGTGCTGGCGGCGGACCGCACCGCGGTCGCGGGGCGCCTGGCTGCCATCCGCGGCGGGCGCAGCGGGCCGGTGGTGGTGGTGCATCCCGGCGCCAGCGCGCCGTCGCGGCGCTGGCCGCCGGCGCGCTTTGCCCAGGTGGCACACGCGCTGGCGGTGAAGGCCGGCGCGCACGTGCTGGTGACCGGCGATGCCACCGAGCACGACATCGTGCGCGCGGTCTGCGCCGCCGCCGGCCACGCGCGCGTGGTGCCGCTCGCCGGCGCCTTGCGCCTGGGCGAAATGGGCGCGTTGCTGGAAACCGCCGACCTGCTGGTGTCGAACAACACCGGGCCGGTTCACCTGGCCGCCGCGCTGGGCACGCCGGTGGTGGACCTGTACGCGCTGACCAACCCGCAGCACACGCCCTGGCAGGTGTCGCACCGCACGCTGTTTGCCGATGTGCCGTGCCGCTATTGCTACAAGAGCATGTGCCCGCAGGGACACCATCGGTGCCTGGAAGACGTGCCGGCCGCGCACGCGGTGCAGGCCGCGCTGGCGCTGCTGGGCGGCAATCCCGACAGCATGCCCGCGGTCGAACTGCCGTGGCCGGGCCCTGCCGTCGTGGCGGCCGCGCCCGCTGAGTTCGACGCCTTGGTGCCCATGCCGGACGACAGGGCAACCTGCCACATCCCCCATGACGAGGCCGACCATGTACACCCTTGGCATTAACGCCGCCTACCATGACTCCGCCGCCTGCCTGGCGCGCGATGGCGAGGTCATCGCCGCGGCGGAAGACGAGCGCTTCACCCATATCAAGCACGGCAAGCGCCCGGTGCCGTTCACGGCGTGGGAGCTGCCGTTCCACGCCATCGACTATTGCCTGGGCGAGGCCGGCATCGCGCTGCGCGACGTCGATCATGTCGCCTATGCCTTCGACCCTGCGCTGATGCTGGGCGCGCGCCGGCATGACGCCACTGTGACGCTGCCGCTGGAACCGTCGGCGCACGGCGCTGCCAGTGGGCATGAGTCGCCGTGGGATCCGCTGTTCCTGTCGTACGTGGTCAACGCGCCGCGGCAACTGGCCGGCGGCGCGCCGCACCACCTGGCCGCGCGCTTTCGCGGCGTGCGCCACGACGGGCCGTTCCGCTGGCATTTCGTCGAGCACCACATGGGGCATGAAGCCAGTGCCTTCCTGGCGGCGCCGTTCGCGCGCTGCGCGGTGCTGACCATGGACGGCCGCGGCGAACGCGCCACCACCAGCTACGGCGTGTTCGACGGCAAGGCGTATCGGCGCATCAAGCAGATCGACCTGCCGGACTCGCTCGGGCTTCTGTACGAACGCGTCACGCGTCATCTGGGCTTCCTGCATTCGTCGGACGAGTACAAGGTGATGGCGCTGGCCTCCTACGGCAAGCCTGCGCACCTTGGCGTGTTCCGCGACATGGTCCGGCGCGATGCCGAAGGCGGTTACCGCGTGGCGCAGCCCGACCTGGAAGCGCTGCTGGGGCCGCCGCGCCAGCGCGGCGAGGCCTTCGGCGCCGCGCATTTCGATATCGCGCGCTCGCTGCAGGAGGTGCTGGAGGAAACCGTGGTCGGCATGACCACCTGGCTGGCCGAGGCCACCGGCGAACGGCAGCTGGCCATGGCCGGCGGGGTGGCGCTGAACTGCGTGATGAATGCGCGCGTGCGCGACCAGAGCCCGTTCGACGAGGTCTGGGTGCAGCCCGCCGCCGGCGACGCCGGCACCGCGCTGGGCGCGGCGCTGTGGATCGACTTCCTGCAACGCGGGCGCCCTGCGCGGCAATGGTCGATGGCACACGCCTACCTGGGCCCGGCGTATGGCGAGGACGAGATCGCGGCCTTCCTCGACTGGGCCAAGCTGCCTTACCGTCGGCTCGACGACCTGGCCGGGCAGACCGCCGAGCTGCTGGCGCAGAACAAGATCATCGGCTGGTTCCAGGGCCGCATGGAGTTCGGCCCGCGCGCGCTGGGCGCGCGCTCGATCCTGGCTTCGCCGATCGATCCCGGCATGCAGCAGCGGCTGAACCAGATCAAGGACCGCGAAGACTTCCGCCCGGTGGCGCCGGTGGTGATGCAGGAGCGCGCGCCGGACTGGTTCAGCGCGGCCAAGCCCGGCCGCGGCGAAGCGCCGTTCATGCTGTTCATCTACGACGTGCGCCCCGAGCAGGCGGCACGCATTCCTGCGGTCTGCCACGTCGACGGCACCGCGCGCGTGCAGACCGTGCGCCGCGAGCAGAACCCGGCCTATTACGATTTGCTGGCCGCGTTCGAGCGCCGCACCGGCGTGCCGATCCTGGTCAACACCTCGTTCAATACGCGCGGCGAGCCCATCGTGTGCACGCCGCGCGATGCGGTGGAGTGCTTCTGGACCTCGCCGCTGGACGCGCTGGTGATCGGCCCGTTCCTGCTGGAGAAACCCGGCGCCGGAGGCGCCCAGGCACAGACGGGAGGCGCCCATGGACAGGCCTGAGCCAAGCGTCGCGGTGGTGGTGCCCACCTGGCGCCGGCCGGCGCTGCTGGCGCGCTGCCTGCAGGCGCTGTGCGCGCAGCGCCTGCCTGCGCACGCGTACGAGATCATCGTTGCCGACGATGGCTGCGAGGCCCGCATCGAACGGCTGGTGGCGCTGATGGCCGCGCAGCATCCGCACCATGCGCTGCGCTATGTGCCGGTGCCGGGCACGCAAGGGCCGTCGGGCGCGCGCAATGCGGGCTGGCGCCGCGCGCGCGCATCCGTGATTGCCTTTACCGACGACGACACCGTGCCGGATCCGGGCTGGCTCGAAGCGGGCTGCGCCGCGCTCGCGGAGCAGCCGGAATGCTGCGCCGTGGCCGGCACCGTGCACGTGCCGCTGCCGGCGCGGCCGACCGACCATGAGCGCGATACCGGCGGCCTCGCGCACGCCGAGTTCGTCACCGCCAATTGCTTCGTCCGGCGCGACGCGCTGCTGCGCATCGGCGGCTTCGACGAGCGCTTCACGCGCGCGTGGCGCGAGGATTCGGACCTGCAGTTCCGCCTGATCGAGCAGGTCTGCCCGGTGGGACGGGCGCCCGCGGCGGTGGTGGCGCATCCGGTGCGGCCGGCTGCCTGGGGCAGCAGCGTCGCGGCGCAGGCCAAGGTGTACTTCGACGCGCTGCTGTACAAGAAGCATCCGCGCCTGTACCGGCAACGCATCCGGCGCGTGCCGCCCTGGCATTACTACGTGACGGTGCTGGCGCTGCTGGCCGTGCCGATCGCATGGCTGGCGGGCGCGCCGGCCGTGGCCGCGGCGGCGGGCCTGCTGTGGCTCGGATTTACCGCGGCATTCTGCGCGCGGCGCCTGCGCGGCGCGGCGCTGACGCCGGCCCATGTGGCCGAGATGGCGTTCACCTCGATGCTGATACCGCCGCTATCGCTGTACTGGCGGCTGCGCGGCGCGCTGGCCTTCCGGGTGGTGTTCCTATGAGCGCACGCGTCGAGCCGGTCACGCCCTTGCCCCTCGCGCGGCATCCGCAGCAAGCGGCGCGGCGCCGCGCGGCGCCCGCGCGCGTGCGGCGCATCGCGGTGTTTCGCGCGCTCCAGCTCGGCGACATGCTGTGCGCGGTGCCGGCGCTGCGGGCGCTGCGCGCGGGCGAGCCCGAGGCCCGCATCACGCTGATCGGCCTGCCGTGGGCGCAGGAGTTCGTGTCCCGCTTCAGTGCGCTGGTGGATGATTTGATGGTGTTTCCCGGCGCACCGGGGATGCCGGAACAACCTTGCGCCGAGACCGCCGCGGGTCCGTTCTACGCGGCCGCGCACGCCGCGCGCTTCGACCTGGCGATCCAGCTGCACGGCAGCGGCGCGCTGACCAACGCCGTGGTGCAGCGGCTGGGCGCCCGACGCATGGCCGGCTTCTGCCCGGACTCCACCGCGGCGCGCTGCAGCCGCGCCGGCGTGCTGGTGCCGTGGCCGCAGGGCAACGAGGTCGAGCGGCTGCTGGCGCTGATGCAGGCGCTGGGCTATCCGTGCGCGGACCGCAGCCTGGCGTTTCCGCTGCGTCCGCTCGACCACGCCAGCTGGCGGCTGTTGGCCGCCGAGCATGGGCTGGTTGCCGGCGAATACGTCTGCCTGCACGCGGGCGCGCGCATGCTGTCGCGGCGCTGGCCGGTGGAGCGCTTTGCCGAGGCCGGGCGCGCGCTGCGGCGCCACTGGAAGGTGGTGCTGACCGGCAGCCGCGACGAGGCGGCGCTGGTAGCGCAGCTGGCACGGCGCCTGGGCAAGCCGGTGGTCAACCTGTGCGGGCAGACCGCGCTGGGCACGCTGGCCGCGCTGATCCGCGACGCGCGCCTGCTGCTGTGCAATGACACCGGCGCCTCGCATATCGCCGCGGCGGTGGGCACGCCCAGCGTGGTGGTCTCTTGCGGCAGCGACAGCGCGCGCTGGGCGCCGCTCGACACCACGCTGCACCGCGTGCTGGCCGACCAGCCGCCATGCCGTCCGTGCATGCATCAGCGCTGCCCGCTTGCCGGGCACCCGTGCGCCTCGAATATCAGCGTGGCCAGCGTGGTGGAGGCCGCGCTGGCGCTCGCGGCCCAGGAGCGCGGCCATGGCTAGGCGACTGCGCATCCTGACCTGGCATGTGCATGGGAACTACCTGTATTACCTGTCGCAGATCCCGCACGAGCTGTACCTGGTCACGCGCGATGACGGCACGCCCGGCTATGCCGGCGTCGGGGGCGCGTTGCCGTGGGGCGCCAACGTGCACGAGGTGCCCTACGATGCGGTCCCGGCCGGCCGCTTCGACTGCGTGCTGTACCAGCACCGCCACCATTACGAGCATGACCGCGCAGACCTGCTCAGCGCCGCGCAACGCGCGCTGCCGGCTATCTACCTGGAACACGATCCGCCGCAGCAACACCCGACCAATACGCGCCACCCGGTGCAGGATCCGTCGATGCTGCTGGTGCACGTGACGCCGTTCAACGCGCTGATGTGGGACAGCGGCGTCACGCCGTGCCGGGTGATCGAACACGGCGTGCTGGTCGACGAGGCGGTGCGCTACAGCGGCGAACTGGTGCGCGGCATCAGCGTGGTCAACCACCTGTCGCGGCGCGGCCGCCGGCTCGGCGCCGATCTGTTTGCACGCGTGCGCGAGCAGGTGCCGCTGGACCTGGTCGGCATGGCGGCGCAGGAGGCGGGCGGGCTGGGCGAGGTGGCCAACCCGCAACTGGCGGCGTTCGTCGCGCGCTACCGCTTTTTCTTCAATCCGATCCGCTACACCAGCCTGGGGCTGGCGGTGGTGGAGGCGATGATGCTGGGGGTGCCGGTGGTGGGGCTGGCCACCACCGAGCTGGTTACCGTGATCCAGAGCGGCAACAACGGCTATGTCGATACCCGCATCGAGGTGCTGGTCAGCGTGATGCGCGAACTGCTGGATGATCCGGAACTGGCGCGCGCCTGGGGCGAGCGCGGCTGCCGGGTGGCGCGCGAGCGCTTCGGCATCGGCCGCTTCGTGGCGGAGTGGGACGAGACGCTGCGCGCGGTCTGCGCGTGACTGCGGCACGTGCCGCTAGCCCGGACCGCCGGTGCCGTGGAGCCGCGCGCGGCTGCCCGACGACGCCGTGCAGCACACCAGGTAGTAGGCGCGCTTGAACTGCAGCGCCGCTTCCAGCCGGCGTCCGGCGGCCGCGTCGGCGAACGCCGCCTGCAGGCAGCGTTCGATGCTGTCGGCGGTGCCGTCCTGCTCGAACAGTCCCGGCGCGCGCTGCTCCCATAGCCGCATCAGCACGGCGCGGCGCTGCGCCAGCGTATGCGGCGGCCAGCCGTGGTCGCGGCTGAGCAATTCCAGCCGCGTCGCCAGCAGCGTTTCGAGCAGCAGGGTAGGCCTGGCAAAGCGCGCGGGCAGCGGCGTGGCCTCCGGCGACCCGCTGATGGCATCGACCAGTGCCGCAGGCAGGTCCGTGGCGTTGGGCGGGCGGTCGGTCATGGCAGCCAGCCAGACGTGACCGGGCGCGACACTGCCGTGCCGCGCGTTGCGGCGGCGGGTTTCATTCCGTCGCCGTTTCGGTGGCGGATTCTTCGGCGTCGGCCAGGGCGATGGCGGCCGCACGCTGCGCCAGCGGCTCGGCCGCCCGGATGCGCAGCACGGTCTGGCGCGACGTGCTGAAGCGCCGTGCGGTCTCGCTGACCGAATAGCCTGCCGACAGCGCGCTCAGGATCGCGTGGCGCTGCTCGGGCGTGTGCTTGGGCGGCCGGCCCACCTGGCGCCCCATGGCCTTGGCCGCGGCCAGGCTCTCGCGCACGCGCACGCTGCGGGTGGCGCCTTCGAGCGCGGCCACCGCGCGCAATACCTCGACCGCTTCGGGCGGCATCGCGCTGGCGAGGTCATCGCGCGACAGCTGCACGCAGTACAGCGCCACGCCCAGCAGGCGGAAGCGCCGGACCGTGGCCAGCACTTCGGGCACGCTCCAGCCCAGGCTGCACAGGCGCAGCGCGACCACCGCGTCGCCCGGTTGCACCTGGTGCTGCAGCGCGCGCAGGCGCGGGCGCTGCAGTGCCGGCACCGAGGCGGGCGCGGCCTCCCAGAACACGTGTTGCGGGTCGATGCCATAGCCGGCGGCGCTGGCGGCCTGCAGTTCATCCTGGAGCGCCGACGCTGCATCGGCGCAATTGGAGTAGAGGAAGGTGGTCGGCATGATGGTGTCGGACGGCGCGCGCGCCGCACGCTGGTGAGAGCGGTCCGGGCAGAGGATTCTGTTCCGGCTGGTTGCGCGATAACGCAACGGTTGCCGTAGCTGCCGCAACTTTCATGCCGCGCGTGCCGTCCCCCATCAAAGCGGCGCAACGCTATACCGGCGGGCAAAGGCGATGCGGGCACGCCATGCGCGTCCTCACGCGCCGCCGCGGGCACAATTACAAGGCTTCGCGCAGGAATTGCAATGACCGGCAGGACGGCCCGCCATGCGCGGCCACGGCGCCCGCTGCGGTGCGGGCACGGAATCTGCCTGCCTTGCGGGGCGAAGCCGGAGTGCCGGCTCCCCACCAGGAGAGAACCGTGGACAAGTCGAAGATCCCCGCAGACCAGGCCGAGGCACTCGGTGCCTTGATGGACGACCACCGTGCGGTCAAGAAGCAGTTCAAGGCGTTCAAGGACACCGACGACCGCGACGAGAAGGAATCGATCGCGCTCGACGTGTGCCACCAGCTCACGGTGCACGCCACCATCGAGGAAGAAATCTTCTATCCGGCATTGCGGGGCGTCAGCGAAGAAATCGATGACATGCTGGACGAGGCCCAGGTCGAGCACCAGGTCGCCAAGGACCTGATCGCCGCGATCGAAGAGGATCCCGCCGGCGACATGCTCGAGGCCAGCTTCACGGTGCTGTCGGAATACGTCTCGCACCACGTCGAGGAAGAGGAAGGCGAGCTGTTCAAGAACGTGATCAAGGAAAAGGTCGACCTGCGCGACGTGGCGCAGGCCATGGCCGCGCGCAAGGAAGAGCTGATGCGCGAGACCGCCTGACGCGGTGGTGCCTGACGCGGCGGTTCCGGGCGTGCGCGGCGCCCCGCCGCTTCAGCGGATTTGAAGGACTCGCACAAGCCGGGGTGCCCCACGCGCCCCGGCCGGCCGCTACCATCACTCACTAATTTCCCTGCCGTGCCGTGACTGCCCCATGACCTTTGTCGTGACGGATGCCTGCATCCAGTGCCGCCATACCGACTGCGTCGAAGTCTGCCCGATGTCGTGCTTTCACGAAGGGCCGAACTTCCTGGCCATCGATCCCGACCAATGCATCGACTGCTCGATGTGTGTGCCGTTGTGCCCCGTCGGCGCCATCTATTCCGAGCATGACCTGCCGGAACACCAGCGCCATTTCCTTGCGCTCAACGCCGAGCTGTCGCGACGGCCGGACTGGCTGCCGCTGATGAAGGCGAAGGGGCCGCTGCCGGACCACGAGCGGTGGGCCGGCCATGCTGACCGCCTGTCGTTGCTGCAACGCTAGCGCGGCGGCGTGTCGCGGTAGTCCGGGAAGGCTTCTGGCAAGGTCTGCACGGTGCCGGTCAGGGTGCCGTCATAGCCGGGCAGCGCGTTGACGCGCTGGCGGAAGGCCTCGCTGGTCAGCGCCCCGACCGCGCCGGCCAGCGCCGCGCTGCGCAGCTTGGCGCGCTCGATCGCAAAGAAGTAGCGCTCCTTGATCACCGGCACGAAGGCCAGCCCGAAGCGCCGCGCCGCGGTCTCGACGCCGAAGCCCACGTCGGCCATGCCGCTGCCGATGTACGCCGCCACCGCGGCGTGGGTGAATTCCCCATTGCTGTAGCCCTCGATGCGCGCGCCGTCGATGCCGCGCGCCGCCAGCATCAGGTCCAGCAGCAGCCGCGTGCCGGAGCCGACCTGCCGGTTGACGAAGCGCACTTCGCGCCGGGTCAGGTCTTCGAGCGTATGGATCCCGAGCGGGTTGCCCGGCCGCACGAACAGCCCCTGGCTGCGCACCGCCAGGTGCACCAGGCAGTGGGTCTCGGGCTTGAGCCAGGTGGTGAAGTGGCGCCACATGCCGTGCTCGAACTCGCCCACCGGCACATGGAAGCCGGCGATGTCGCAGGCGCCTTCGGCCAGCGCCGCCACGGCCTCGACGCTGCCGCAGTACTTCAGGTCGTGCCGCACCTGCTGCTCGTCGAGGAAGTCGCGCAGCGCCGCCACCGCAAAGCCGTGGCTGGCATGCAGCCGCGCCGTGGCCTCGGGCTGCGCCATCAGCTTCTTCAGCTCGATCTCCAGCTCGGACGCGAGGCTGTCCAGTGTCGGCGACAGCCGCGCGCCGATCCGCTTGCTGGCCCACACCAGCTGCTGCGCCAGCGGCGTCAGCGCGCTGCCGCGCCCGCGCGTCTTGTCGATCAGCGGGCCGCCGAACAGCGCCTCGGCATCGCGCAGGATGCCCCACGCATAGCGGTACGACAGCGACACCGCCTGGGCCGACTGGCTGATGCTGCCGGATTCGCCGATATGGCCGAGCAGGGCCACCAGCCGGGACACGTCCAGCGGCTCGGCGCCCGGCCGGGCGTCGTCCCGGATTTGCAGGTGAGGCTGGATCGAGATACGGATCATATGTAGAAAATAGCTTATTGAAGGCCCGCTGTCACTCTCATATAGTCCGCCTAACGGGCGAAACGGCGATCCGGTAGCCCGGAAATAGGAAAAAAATAGCATATAAGCGGGATCCGGCAGGCACTTTGGCCGGTCCTGGCGAGCCCTCACAGGAGACGCCATGCCAGACATCGCCCCCCACGCACCCCGTGCCCCCGGCGCCGCGGCATCGCCCGATGCCGCGCACATCGCCGCCATCGTCGCGGCACGCCAGCACATGCCGGGCGCCTTGTTGCCGATCCTGCACGAGATCCAGGACACCCAGGGCTTTATTCCCGACACCGCCGTGCCCGTGATCGCGCGCGCGCTGAACCTGTCGCGCGCCGAGGTCCACGGCGTGATCACCTTCTACCATCACTTCCGCCAGCAGCCCGCCGGCCGCCACGTGGTGCAGGTGTGCCGCGCCGAGGCGTGCCAGGCGGTCGGCGCCGAGGCGCTGGCCGAGCACGCGCAGCGCGCGCTGGGTTGCGGTTTCCATGGAACCAGCGCGGACGGACAGGTGACGCTGGAGCCGGTCTATTGCCTGGGCCAGTGCGCCTGCGGCCCGGCGGTGATGGTCGGCGAGCAGCTGCACGGCTATGTCGATGCGGCGCGCTTCGACGCGCTGGTGCGCGCGCTGCGCGCACCGTCCACCCCCGCAGAAGCGGAGGCGCAGGCATGAGCACCGTTACCACCCTCTTCGTGCCGCGCGACTCGACCGCGCTGGCGCTGGGCGCCGACGAGGTCGCGCACGCCATCGCCCGCGAAGCCGCCGCGCGCGGCGAGGCCGTGCGCATCGTGCGCAACGGTTCGCGCGGCATGTTCTGGCTCGAGCCGCTGGTCGAGGTGCAGACCGCTGCCGGCCGCGTGGCCTACGGCCCGGTCGGCGCGGCCGACGTGCCGGGGCTGTTCGACGCCGGCCTGTTGCAGGGCGGCGCGCACGCGCTGGCACACGGCCCGACCGAGCAGATCCCGTTCCTGCAACGGCAGGAGCGCCTGACCTTCGCCCGGGTCGGCATCACCGACCCGCTGTCGCTGGACGACTACCGCGCGCACGAGGGCTACGCCGGCCTGGAACGCGCGCTGGCGATGCCGCCCGCCGGGATCGTGCAGGAAGTCACCGACTCCGGCCTGCGTGGCCGCGGCGGCGCGGCGTTCCCGACCGGCATCAAGTGGAAGACCGTGCTCGGCGCCCAGTCCGCAACCAAGTACATCGTCTGCAATGCCGACGAAGGCGACTCCGGCACCTTCTCCGATCGCATGGTGATGGAAGACGACCCCTTCATGCTGATCGAAGGCATGACCATCGCCGGCCTGGCGGTCGGGGCGGAGCAGGGCTACATCTACTGCCGTTCCGAATACCCGCACGCGATCGCCGTGCTGGAAAGCGCGATCGGCATCGCCAGCGCCGCGGGCTGGCTCGGCGACGACATCCGCGGCAGCGGCCGGCGCTTTCATCTCGAAGTGCGCAAGGGCGCCGGCGCCTATGTCTGCGGCGAGGAAACCGCGCTGCTGGAAAGCCTGGAAGGCCGGCGCGGCGTGGTGCGCGCCAAGCCGCCGCTGCCGGCGCTGAAGGGGCTGTTCGGCCAGCCCACGGTGATCAACAACGTGATCTCGCTGGCCACGGTGCCGGTGATCCTGGCGCGCGGCGCGCAGTACTACCGCGACTTCGGCATGGGCCGCTCGCGCGGCACGCTGCCGTTCCAGCTGGCCGGCAACATCCGGCATGGCGGGCTGGTGGAGAAGGCGTTCGGCGTCACGCTGCGCGAGCTGCTGGTCGACTACGGCGGCGGCACCCGCAGCGGCCGCGCGATCCGTGCGGTGCAGGTGGGCGGGCCGCTGGGTGCCTACCTGCCCGAGTCGCGCTTCGACGTGCCGCTGGACTACGAAGCCTATGCCGCGTTCGGCGGCGTGGTCGGCCACGGCGGCATCGTGGTGTTCGACGAGACCGTCGACATGGCGAAGCAGGCGCGCTACGCGATGGAGTTCTGCGCGATCGAATCGTGCGGCAAATGCACGCCGTGCCGGATCGGCTCGACCCGCGGCGTCGAAGTGATGGACCGCATCATCGCCGGCGAGCAGCCGGTGCGGCATGTGCAGCTGGTGCGCGACCTGTGCGACACCATGCTCAACGGCTCGCTATGCGCGATGGGCGGCATGACGCCGTACCCGGTGCTGTCCGCGCTGAACGAATTCCCCGAGGACTTCGGCCTCGCATCCAATCCGGCCAGGGCCGCCTGAGCCAGGTCCGTCAGAGACACGGGAGACAAACCGCCATGAACGCCCGCAACGAGATTGATTTCGGCACACCCGCCAGCCTTTCCACCGAACTGGTCACGCTGGAGGTCGACGGCGTCAGCGTCACCGTGCCGGCCGGCACGTCGGTGATGCGCGCCGCGATGGAGGCGCAGATCGCCGTGCCCAAGCTGT
This sequence comes from Cupriavidus sp. WGlv3, assembly GCF_023952475.1. GTDB lineage: Bacteria > Pseudomonadota > Gammaproteobacteria > Burkholderiales > Burkholderiaceae > Cupriavidus > Cupriavidus phytorum. Next base: position 657,054 of record NZ_JALHRX010000001.1, on the reverse strand, counting down.
GCGCCACCGATACCCTGGAAGCGTTCGGCTCGTGCCGGCTGTGCCTGGTCGAGATCGAAGGGCGGCGCGGCTATCCGGCCTCGTGCACCACGCCGGTGGAAGCCGGCATGAAGGTGAAGACCCAGAGCGACAAGCTTGCCGACCTGCGCCGCGGGGTGATGGAGCTGTATATCTCCGACCACCCGCTCGATTGCCTGACCTGCCCCACCAACGGCAACTGCGAGTTGCAGGACATGGCCGGCGTGGTCGGCCTGCGCGAGGTGCGCTACAACGACGGCGGTCCGGACGCGGCCCCGATCGCCACGCACACGCAGATGAAAAAGGATGAGTCCAATCCCTACTTCACCTACGATCCCTCCAAGTGCATCGTCTGCAACCGCTGCGTGCGCGCCTGCGAGGAAACCCAGGGCACCTTCGCGCTGACCATCAGCGGCCGCGGCTTCGATTCGCGCGTCTCGCCCGGCACCAGCCAGCCGTTCATGGAGTCGGACTGCGTCTCGTGCGGCGCCTGCGTGCAGGCGTGCCCGACCGCGACGCTGACCGAAACCTCCATCATCAAGCTGGGCCAGCCTTCGCACAGCACCGTGACCACCTGCGCCTATTGCGGCGTGGGCTGTTCGTTCAAGGCCGAGATGAAGGGCAATGAAGTGGTGCGCATGGTGCCGTACAAGGACGGCAAGGCCAACGAGGGCCATGCCTGCGTCAAGGGCCGCTTTGCCTGGGGCTACGCCACGCACAAGGACCGTATCCTCAAGCCGATGATCCGGGCGAAGATCACCGACCCGTGGCGCGAGGTGTCGTGGGAAGAGGCGATCGACTATGCCGCGTCCGAATTCAAGCGGATCCAGGCCAGGCACGGCAAGGACTCGATCGGCGGCATCGTGTCGTCGCGCTGCACCAACGAAGAGGGCTACCTGGTGCAGAAGCTGGTGCGCGCGGCGTTCGGCAATAACAACGTCGACACCTGCGCGCGCGTGTGCCATTCGCCGACCGGCTACGGGCTGAAGCAGACCCTGGGCGAATCGGCGGGCACGCAGACCTTCAAGTCGGTCGAGAAGGCCGACGTGATCATGGTGATCGGCGCCAACCCGACCGATGGCCACCCCGTGTTCGCCTCGCGCATGAAGAAGCGCCTGCGCGCCGGCGCCAAGCTGATCGTGGTCGACCCGCGCCGCATCGACCTGGTAGATTCGCCGCATATCCGCGCCGACTTCCACCTGCAGCTGCGCCCGGGCACCAACGTCGCGCTGGTGACATCGCTGGCGCACGTGATCGTTACCGAAGGCCTGCTCAACGAAGCCTTTATCGCCGAGCGCTGCGAGGACCGCGCGTTCGGGCAGTGGCGCGACTTTGTCGCGCTGCCGGAGAACTCGCCAGAGGCCATGGAGAGCGTCACCGGCATCCCCGCCGACCAGCTGCGCGGCGCGGCGCGCCTGTATGCGACCGGCGGCAACGCCGCGATCTACTACGGCCTGGGCGTGACCGAGCACGCGCAAGGCTCGACCACCGTGATGGGAATCGCCAACCTTGCCATGGCCACGGGCAATATCGGCCGCGAGGGCGTGGGCGTGAACCCGCTGCGCGGGCAGAACAACGTGCAGGGCTCGTGCGATATCGGCTCGTTCCCGCATGAACTGCCGGGCTATCGCCACGTGTCGGACTCGACCGTGCGCGGCCTGTTCGAAGATGCCTGGAATGTCGAGATCAGCCCCGAGCCGGGCCTGCGCATTCCCAACATGTTCGAGGCCGCGCTGGCGGGCAGCTTCAAGGGCCTGTACTGCCAGGGCGAGGACATCGTGCAGTCGGACCCGAACACCCAGCACGTGTCCGAGGCGCTGTCGTCGATGGAATGCATCGTGGTGCAGGACATCTTCCTGAACGAGACCGCCAAGTACGCGCACGTGTTCCTGCCGGGCTCGTCGTTTCTGGAAAAGGACGGCACCTTCACCAACGCCGAGCGCCGCATCTCGCGCGTGCGCAAGGTGATGCCGCCCAAGGCGCGCTATGCCGACTGGGAGGCCACCATGCTGCTGGCCAATGCGCTCGGCTACCCGATGGACTACCAGCATCCGTCCGAGATCATGGACGAGATCGCGCGGCTGACGCCGACCTTCGCCGGCGTCAGCTACCAGCGCCTGGAGCAGTTGGGCAGCATCCAGTGGCCGTGCAATGCCGACGCGCCGGAAGGCACGCCGACCATGCATATCGATGCCTTCGTGCGCGGCAAGGGCAAGTTCATCATCACCAGGTATGTGCCTACCACCGAGAAGATCACGCGCGCCTTCCCGCTGATCCTGACCACCGGGCGCATCCTGTCGCAGTACAACGTCGGCGCGCAGACGCGCCGCACCGACAACGTCTACTGGCATGCCGAGGACCGGCTCGAGATCCACCCGCACGATGCCGAAGAGCGCGGCATCAAGGACGGCGACTGGGTCGGGGTGCAGAGCCGTGCCGGCGACACCGTGCTGCGCGCCATTGTCAGCGAGCGCATGCAGCCGGGCGTGGTCTACACCACCTTCCACTTCCCCGAGTCGGGCGCCAACGTGATCACCACCGACAACTCGGACTGGGCCACCAACTGCCCCGAGTACAAGGTCACCGCGGTGCAGGTGCTGCCGGTGGCGCAGCCGTCGGCATGGCAGCGCGAGTACCAGGACTTCAACGCCACGCAGCTGCGGCTGCTGGAGGCGGCCAGCGCCGACCCGGCGCAGGCCGCGGGCTGAGCGGAGGGGAATGCGATGCTGCGCTGCATGCAGTCGCCGGAACGCGATCCGGTCGCGGCCGATGACGCCGCAAGCCCGACCCACAGCACCTTCGCCGTCAACCGCTGGCGCGGCGGCGAGCTGATGCTGGGACCCGACGAGGTGGCCGAGGAGGTGCCGGTGGCGCTGGAGTACAACGGCATCTCGCATGCGGTGATGCTGGCCACGCCGGCCGACCTGGAAGACTTCGCGCTCGGCTTCAGCCTGAGCGAAGGCATCGTCGGCAGCGCGCGCGAGGTCTACGACATCGAGGTCGACACGCGCGCGCACGGCATCGCCGTGCAGCTGGAGATCGCCTCGGAAGCCTTCATGCGTCTCAAGGACCGGCGCCGCACGCTGGCCGGGCGCACCGGCTGCGGGCTATGTGGCACCGAATCGCTGGAACAGGTGATGCGCACGCCGGCGCCGGTGCACAGCACGGCGAGCTTCCATACCGACGTGATCCAGGCCGCCTTCGTGCAGCTGCAGCTGCGCCAGGCCTTGCAGCGCCATACCGGCGCGACCCATGCCGCCGCCTGGCTGCGCGCCGACGGCCATGTCGCGCTGGTGCGCGAGGACGTGGGCCGCCACAACGCGCTCGACAAGCTGGCCGGCGCGCTGGCCCGCAGCGGTGAAGACATCGCCAGCGGCGCGGTGCTGGTGACCAGCCGCGCCAGCTATGAAATGGTATTGAAGACCGCCGCGATCGGCGCGGGCGTGCTCGCGGCCGTTTCCGCACCGACCGCGCTGGCCGTGCGGCTTGCCGAACAGACCAGCATTACCCTGGCAGGCTTCGTGCGTCCCGGCGCGCACGTGGTCTATGCCCACCCCCAACGACTGCAGCACGACAGCACCCAAGAGAGCCTGGCATGAAGATCGACAACCTTGTCACCATGGCCAACCAGATCGGCAGCTTCTTCGAAGCCATGCCCGATCGCGACGAGGCCGTCGCGGATATTGCCGGGCATATCAAGCGCTTCTGGGAGCCGCGCATGCGCAGGGCACTGCTCGGGCACGTCGATGCCGATGCCGGCAGCGGGCTGCTGGAGATCGTGCGGGAGGCGCTGGGCCGGCACCGCGCCATGCTCGAGTAGCAGGCGCAGCGACGCGCTTGCCGGCGCGGCTCAGCGCAGGCGCAACGGCTCCAGCAGGGCGCCGTCGTACTCGCCGCGCGAAATCCGCCCCAGGTCCAGCATGCGTTGCAGGATATACACCTGCCGCTGGCGCGCGCGCCGGGGATTGGCCACCGGGTTGTTGGCCGAGGGCGCCTTGGGCAGGCCCGCCAGCATCGCGCACTCGGCCAGCGTCAGCTGGTCCAGCCGCTTGCCGAAGTAGGTCTGCGCGGCATCGGCAAAGCCATAGGCACCCTGTCCCAGGTAGATCTTGTTCAGGTACAGCTCGAGGATCTCGTCCTTGCTGAGGGCTTTTTCGATGCGGTAGGACAGCAGCACCTCATACAGCTTGCGCGTGTAGGTCTTCTCCCGCGACAGGTAGAAATTGCGCGCGACCTGCATGGTGATGGTCGACGCCCCCTGCGACAGCTCGTCCGACAGGTTGGCCACGCCGGCGCGGATCACGCCGACATAATCGATACCGTCATGCAGGTAGAAGCGTTCGTCCTCGATCGCCACCACGGCCTCGGTCAGCGCGCGCGGCATCTTGCCGATGGGCACGTAGTCCGGCGTATCGCGGAAGGCGGTGAGCGCGTCGAGCGACGGCAGCTGCCGGTTGGCGGCGAGAATGGCGATGGCGGCCAGCAGCGCGCCGCCGATCGCGGCGAGCAGCAGCAGCTTGAACAGGGCGGAGCACAGGCGTTTCATGGCGCGTATTGTGCCAGCCGCCACGCGCCCCGCGCGAGCCCGAGGGTTTGCGGGTTTGCTTACACCCAGAAGGCCTGGGCGGCAGTCCGCATGCGTTGATGCCGGCGCTGCGCCGGGCCGCCTGATGCACGAGCCGGAGTGATCTGAAATAATTGGAGCCGACCATGAAGGTGCCGGCGTACCGCGCGCGCTGACACGACCGCACCGGTACCGGTACGCCGGACAACGACAAACTGGAAAGAACAATGCTCAAGTGGCTTCAACGCGCGGCCTGCCCGCATGCCCTCGCGGCCATGCCGCCAACACCGGCGGCGACCGGCGCCGTGCCGGACATGTTGGACATGCCGGACGTGCCGGACCTGGTGTTCGAGCGCATCAGCAACGCGCGCGACCTGGGCGGACTGGTGGGCGCGGACGGGCGCCGCGTGCGCCACGGCCGGCTCTACCGCAGCGGCAACCCGGCGCTGGCGAGCGACGCCGACCTGCAGCGGCTGCAGGCGCTCGGGCTCGACATGGTGGTGGATTTCCGCTCGCCCGGCGAGAAGTCTGCGGGCGAAGCGGCGTTCGGCCAGCGCTTCCGCTGGCAGGCGGTGCCGGTGCTGGAAGGCAGCATGGCGATGGACGTGCTGATGCCGCGCCTGCGCGCCAGCACGCCGGCGCAGATGGATGCCTTCATGCTCGAGGTGTACCGCGATTTCCCGGTGCGCTACCGCGCAGCCTTCGGCGGCTTCATGCAGACCGTGCAGGGCGGCCAGACGCTGCTGTTCCACTGCACCGCGGGCAAGGACCGCACCGGCTTCGCCGCGCTGCTGTTGCTGGCCGCACTGGGTGTCGGCCAGGACGATATCCTGGCCAATTACCTGGAGTCGAACCAGCGCAACGCGCAGTTCAATGCGGCCGCGCTGGCGCAGATGGGCGGGCTCGGGGTCGATGCCGCGGTGATGATGCCGCTGCTGGAAGTCCGGGCCAGCTATCTCGACGCGTCGATGCAGGCCATCGACGCGGGCTGGGGCAGCGTCGCCAACTACCTGTGCGACGCGCTGCAGGTCGACGTCGCGCAGCTGCGCGCGCACTACCTGGCCGGCTGAGTCGGGCCGAGCCCGGAATCGGATTACCATAATCGCGTTTCGGACTTCATTGCGGTGCCGGCCAGCGGCGCCCGATCCCCAATGCTTGAACTCCAGGGAGCCATCTGGTTCCGCTCCGGCTCGCAGGACTGGGGCGGCAAGGACCGCATCGCGCTGCTCGCCGCCATCGGCGAGCACGGCTCGATCACGGCCGCCGCGCGCGCCGTCGGCATCAGCTACAAGGCGGCGTGGGACGCCATCGACGCGATGAACAACAGCGCCGGCGAGCCGCTGGTGGTGCGCGCCGCGGGCGGCAAGGGCGGCGGCGGCACGCGCCTGACCGCGCGCGGCGACCAGCTGATCCGCACCTATCGCGCGCTCGAGGACGAGCACCGGCGCTTCGTCGCGCAGCTGTCGCGGCTGGGCGAGGGCGCGGCCGACGATATCCACCTGATGAGGCGAATGATGATCAAGACCAGTGCGCGCAACAAGCTGTTCGGACGCGTGGCCAGCGTCAAGGGCGGCGCGGTCAACGACGAGGTGGTGCTGGAGCTGGCCGGCGGCCAGCGCATCGTCGCCACCATCACGCACGAGAGCGTCGAGACGCTGGAGCTGGCCGAGGGCGTGGAGGCATTTGCGCTGATCAAGGCGTCGTCGGTGCTGGTGGGGCTGCCCGAGCCGGGCCTGCGGCTGTCGGCGCGCAACCAGCTGGCGGGCGTGGTGGCGCGCGTGATGCCCGGCGCGGTGAACGCCGAGGTGGTGATCGAACTCGACGGCGGCGGCACGGTCGCCGCGATCGTCACCAACGGCAGCGTCGAGGCGCTGGGACTGCAGGCCGGCGTGGCCGCGGTGGCTGTATTCAAGGCCTCGAGCGTGATCCTCGGCGTGATGGGATGACTGCCGTGGCGTGCAATAATGGCCGCCCCGAAAGCATGTCGTTTCCCCCGCAATGCACGCCGCGCTGGCTGGCTTTTCCCTCGGTCTTTCCCTGATTCTTGCCATCGGTTCCCAGAATGCCTTCGTGCTGCGGCAAGGCCTGCGGCGCGAGCATGTATTCTGGGTCTGCCTGGTGTGCGCGTTGTCGGATGCATTGCTGATCCTGCTGGGCGTGTCGGGCTTTGCCGTGATGATCCGCACGCTGCCGTGGCTGGGCGAGGCGATGCGCTATGGTGGCGCGGCCTTCCTGCTCTGGTATGGCGCGCGCAGCTTCATCGCGGCGTGGCGCTCGAACGCGGTGCTGGACCCGAGCGATGCCGCGCCGCGGCCGCTGGCGCCGACGCTGGCCGTGTGCCTGGCCTTCACCTGGCTCAATCCGCATGTGTATCTCGACACGGTGATGCTGATCGGCTCGGTATCGACCCAGTTCGCGGGCCACGCGCGTGAATTCGCCACGGGCGCCATGACGGCCTCGTTCCTGTTCTTCTTCGCGCTGGGCTATGGCGCCGCGCTGCTGCGGCCGGTGTTTGCGCGGCCACGGGCGTGGCAGGTGCTGGAGGTGGTGATCGGCATCACCATGTGGGTGATTGCCGCGCGTTTGCTGATGGCTTGAACGAAAGGAGCGCGGATGTCGGCCTACGTCGACCTGCTGCGCGCCGCTCAGGCCACGCGCGCCGACACCGGCGCGTAGACCGGCGGGTGGTGGCGGCTGGTGCCGCTGCCGAAGATGCGGCCTTCGCGGATTTCGAGCACGTGGTCGCCCAGCGCCTCGACGTCGGCGGGATCGTGCGAGATCACCAGCATCGGCACGTCGAGGCTGGCCTGCAGCGTGCGCAGCTCCGCCCGCATGCGCGCGCGCAGCGCCGGGTCCAGCGCCGAGAACGGTTCATCCAGCAGGACGATGTCGGGCTGCGCCACCAGTGCGCGCGCCAGCGCCACGCGCTGTTTCTGGCCGCCGGAAATCTCCGCCGGGTAATTGCCGGCGATGTCGGCCAGGCCGAAGGCATCGATCCAGCGCTGCGCCTGCGGATGCACGGCACCGCGGCGCGGATTGCGCCAGCCGCGCGCCAGGCCGAAGCCGATGTTCTGGCCCACGGTCAGGTGCGGGAACAGCGCATATTCCTGGAACAGGTAGGCCACGCGGCGTTCCTGCGGGCGCACGTCGATGCCGGCGTCGGCGTCGAACAGCGTGCGGCCGTTCAGCACGATGCGGCCGCTGTCCGGCGCCAGCAGGCCGGCGATGGCGCGCAGCGTCAGGCTCTTGCCGGCGCCCGAGGGGCCGAACAGCGCAATGCGCCGGCTGGCCGAGTCGAAGTCGATATCCAGTGCGAAGTGGCGGTCGGCCGAGACCATCTGCTTGCGGATGCTGACGTGCATGCTCATGGCGATATGCGAGTCCCTGGCGTTAGCGGACGCGCGGACGCAAGCGCCGGCGTTCGTAGAGTTCAGCGGGATTGCGCGCGGCTGCCGGCACCAGGCGTCCGGCAATCACCAGCAGCAGCACGCAGGTGACGGAAGTCACCAGCACCAGCAGGTTGGCGGTGTTGTCGTCGCCGGCCTGGACCGCCTCGTAGATGGCCACCGACAGTGTCTGCGTGCGCCCGGGCAGGTTGCCCGCGATCATCAGCGTGGCGCCGAATTCGCCCAGCGCGCGCGCAAACGCCAGCAGTACGCCGGCGATGATGCCGCGCGCCGCCAGCGGCAGCGTAACGCGGAAAAAGATGCCGGCTTCGGACACGCCCAGCACGCGCGCGGCGTTTTCGAGCTGGTGGTCCACGCCTTCAAAGGCGGCGCGCGCGGACTTCAGCACCAGCGGGAAGGCGACGATGGTCGAGGCCAGCACCGCGCCCTGCCAGGTAAAGACCAGTTCGATGCCGAGGCGCGCCAACCACTCGCCGAACACGCCGCGGCGTCCCACCAGCACCAGCAGGTAATAGCCCAGCACCGTCGGCGGCAGCACCAGCGGCAGCGTCAGCACCGCGTCGACCACGTCGCGCAGCGGCGAGCGCCAGCGCGCCAGCGCCCAGGCCGCGCCGACGCCGAGCACGGCGTTCAGCGCGGTGGCCCAGCCGGCCACCTTCAGCGACAGCAGCAGCGGTACCCAGACGGCATCCATGGCGTGCGCGGCGCGGCCTCAGGGCTTGTGGAAGCCGAAGCGCGACAGGATCGCCTGGCCGGCCGGCGAGGCGACATAGTCGACGAACTGCGCCGCTTCCTTCGGCTGGCGCGCCTGGCTGGTGACCGCGATCGGGTAGGTCACCGGCGTGCGGCTGGGCACCCGAACCGCCACTCTGACCTTGTCCGGCATCACGGTGGCGTCGGTAGCAAAGACGAAGCCGGCCTCGACCTCGCCGCGCGCGACGTAGTCCAGGCTCTGGCGCACGTTCTGCGCCGGCACGCCCTTGGCGGCAACCGCGTCCCACAGCCCGGCCGCTTCCAGCGCGCCGCGGGTGTAGCGGCCCACCGGCACCGAGGCCGGGTTGCCATAGGCGATGCGGCGGACTTCGGGGCGCGTCAGGTCCTGCAGCGAGGCGATCGGCAGCTTGCTGTCGGCCGGCACGATCAGCACCACCTGGTTGGCGGCGAAGTTGCGGCGCGAGCCCGACGCGATCACCTTCTCGGCCTCGGCCTTGTTCATTGCCTCCTGGTCTGCCGAGGCGAACACATCGGCCGGCGCGCCCTTGACGATCTGCTGCATCAGCACGTCCGAGGCGCCGAAGTTCAGCACCACCTGCGTGCCGGGGTGGGCGCGCTGGTAGGACTCGGCCAGCGCCTTGAAGGCGTTGGTCAGGCTGGCCGCGGCGGACACCACCAGGTCGGCGGCGAAGGCGGGCGGGGCGGCCAGCGCCAGCATCGCGGCGGCGGCCAGCAGCAGCCCGCGGCGGCGGGAACGGAAGGCAGGCATCGGAATCCTCGGGAAGCGGCCGCCGGCATGCATGGGCAGGCGCGGCAGGGCCGGAGCGGGTGGACTGTCAGGCGCAATATACGTCTGTATATAGCGGGGCGTCAATGATGCGCCATGACAGGCGTCACGGGTATTCCAACCGGGATAAGTGCTGTATCCGGGGCTGCGAATGAGCCCCGAGGTGGATCGGCTGGCGCCTGGCCGGCGCCAGCCCTGCCGGCTTCAGGCCGGCGGCGTGCCTTCCTTGAACATGGATTTCAGCTGGCTGCGCAGCTCAGGCGTGTCCTGATGCTTGTGCACCGCCACCGCATGCTGGACCGCGGCTTCGAGCAGTTCGTCCTCGCTGTCGGCGCTCAGCGCGACCGTGCAGTGGGTGTCGCTCGGAAACTCGCGGCAATCGATAAACTTGCGTGCCATGATGCCTCCTGACGCCGGCCCGCAGGTGGGCTGGAGCCGGTGCCTCCAGTATAGGCACGCGGTCCTTGTCGGTTGGTGCCCTAGAGCACCGGCGTCAGCACCTTGCCGCCGGCCAGGAACGCGTCGAGGTTCTGTAGCGTCAGCGCGGTCATGGCGGCGCGCGTCTCGTGCGTGCCGCTGGCCATGTGCGGCGCCAGCACAACCTGGTCCATCGCCAGCAGCGCCGGCGGCACGTTGGGCTCGTCCTGGAACACATCGAGGCCCGCGCCGCCCAGCCGGCCTTCGGCCAGTGCCGCGACCAGCGCCGCCTCGTCGACCACGCTGCCACGCGAGACGTTGACCAGGATGCCGCGCGGGCCGAGCGCGTCGAGGATTTCGCGCGAGACCAGCCCCACGGTCGACGGTCCGCCGACGGTTGCCACCACCAGGAAATCCGCCCACGTTGCCAGCGCCTTCAGGTCCGCTTCGAAGCGCCACGGCGCGCCGGCGCGCGGGCGGCGGTTGTGGTAGGCGATCTCCATGTCGAAGCCCAGCGCGCGCCGCGCGACGATCTCGCCGATGCGGCCCAGCCCGAGGATGCCCAGCTTCTTGCCGGAGACCCGCGTGGTCAGCGGGAAGCCGCCCTGCGGCCAGCGCCCGGCGCGCACGAAGCGGTCGCCATGGGCGATGCCGCGTGCCGCGTCGAGCAGCAGCCCGAAGGCGAGGTCGGCAACGCAGTCGTTGAGCACGTCGGGCGTGTTGCTGACCTGGATGCCGCGCGCACGGGCGGCGTCCAGCGCGATCGCGTCATAGCCGACGCCGAAGCTGACGATGGCTTCCAGGCGCGGCAGCGCATCGATCAGCGCGGCACTGCAGCCGTGGCGCGCCGAGGTCACCACCACGCGCACCTGCTGCCCCTCGCTGCGCGCCCACGCCAGCGGATCGGCCTGCTGCCACAGCGCCGCGGCGCCGTACTGTTGTTGCAGGGTGGCATTGGTCTGCGGCGCGAGCGGGCCGACCTGGAGGATCTGGGAAGCGGGCATGGGGACGAGGAGGTCGAGGCGTGACGGGCAATGGTAGCGCAAGGGCGCGGCCCGCGTCGGCGCCCGGCCGGCCGCCTGCGCGCAAGCTGTGCGATGTTCGGGCGGTGGCCGCGTACCACCGGCGCGGGCCGCGGGTTATGCTGCAAGCCTCGCGGCCCGGCGCCGCACCCACGCTTCTTCCACGTGCCATGACCACCATCTACCTCGCCGGCTTTGACGTGTTCCGCAAGGACGCGCGCGCCTGGGGCGAGCATCTCAAGGCGCTGTGCGCGGCGCATGGCTTCACCGGCCTGTATCCGCTCGACCAGTCCGCCCCCGCAGGCCTGTCCGGCCCCGACACCGCACGCTGGATCTATGACGCCAACATCGCGCTGCTGCGGCGCGCCGACCTGGTGATGGCCAACCTGGATGACTTCCGCGGCCCGGGCGAAGCGGATTCCGGCACGGCCTTCGAAGTCGGCTTTGCGGTGGCGCTGGGCAAGCCCGTATGGGCCTACAGCGCCGATGCCGGCACGCTGCGCGAGCGCGTCACGGTGGCCACCGATGCCGACGGCACGCCGCTGGATGCGTGCGGGTTTACCGTCGAGGACTTCGGGCTCGGCAAGAACCTGATGCTGGCGTGTCCGGTCCGGCTGGTGCAGGGCGGGGCGGCCGAATGCCTGGCGGCCATGGCCGCGGCCCGGCACGACCTCGACGCGGCCCTCGGTAGCGGCGGCTAGCGCCGCAGCGCCTGCACGCCGGCCGCGATATCGTTGGCGGTACTCGCGACGATCTCGCGATACGCCGCGACCACGCCGTCGACCGCGCCCGGCGCCGACAGCTCGGCCTGGGTCCTGCCGCTGACCACCTTGCCATCGGGCAGCCGGCGTACGGTCCAGTTGATGGTGGCGCCGGCACGCTGGCCCACGTCGGCGTCCAGGCGCAGCACTTCGGTGGTGATGCGGTACAGCGGCTGCACGTCGGACAGCCCCTGCTGGTAAGTGTCGACCGCGCCCAGCGTGGCCTGCAGGCGCTGCGACAGCGCATCGCGCAGCTCGTCGGGCAGCGGCGAGGACCAGCGCGACAGGTCCAGCAGGCGCACGCCGGCATCGCTTCCGCTGTCGTTACCGTTGCGGCCATCGCGCACCACCAGCTGCGGCCGGTTGAGGCGCTCCGGCACGCGCACCGGTGCCACTTCCAGCCACAGCGTGTCCGTCGACGGGGCGGTTGCCGGCGCCGGCGCCGCCACGGCGCCCGGGCCTTGCGCCAGCGTGTAGTAGCGCGGCTCGGGCGAGGCGCAGCCAGCCAGCACCGCCGCGGCGGCGCTTGCGCAGACCAGGGTGAGCGGAAGGCGCTTCATCATTCTTTCTCCGGCTTGCCGCGCAGCAGCGCTTCAGGGTGGCGTTCAAGGTAGTCGGTCAGCGTGCGCAGCGACGTGGCGGTGCGCGTCAGCTCCTGCAGCATGCGGCGCGTGTCCTGCTGCAGCGGCGCGTCCGACGCCAGCGTGCCGTTGGCCGCGGTCAGGGTCTTGCGTGCGTCCTGCAGCGCGGCCAGCACCTGCGGCGCGACATCGCCGTTGAGCTGCTGCACCAGCTTGTCGGCGCTGGCCAGGGTCTGGTTCAGGCTCGTCACCGTGGTGCGCAGGTCCTGGCCGATCTGGTCGAACGGCACCTTGTCGATGCGGTTGACGATGTCGCCCACCTGCGCCTGCAGCTGGTCGAACGCGCCCGGCGTGGTGGCGAACTCCGGAATCGGCGCGTCCAGGTCAACCTTGGCCGGCGCCGCCTTCGGGAAGAAATCGAGCGCCACGTAGAGCTGCCCGGTGAGCAGGTTGCCGGTGCGCAGCTGCGCGCGCATGCCCCGCTGCAGCAGGCCCTGGATGATCTTGCGCGCGCGTTCGCGGTCTTCGACGTCGCGTTCGCGGAAGCCCATGCGCGACGGGTACAGCTCGACCACCACCGGCATGCGGAAGGCGCGCTTCTCGCGCTGGAACTCGATGCCGATCGAGCGCACCTGGCCCACCACCACGCCGCGGAAGTCCACCGGCGCGCCCGGCGACAGCCCGCGCACGGACTGGTCGAAATTGAGCACCGCCAGCGTCGGCGCCAGCTCTTCCGGCTCCTTCATCGCCTCGCCCTGGTCGCCGGCCAGCAGGAACTGGGTGTTTTCGGCGGCGGCGTCGGTGGCGGTGGTGTGGTCAGGGGCCTGGAACGCGACGCCGCCCAGCAGCACCGTCACCAGCGATTGCGTCGACAGCTTGAGCCCGCCGGCATCGAGCTTGAGGTCGACCCCGCTGGCATGCCAGAAGCGCGTGTCGGCGGTGACCAGCTTGTCGTAGGGCTTGTTGACGAACACGCGCAGCGTGATGTCGCGCCCGTTGGGGTCGAGCTGGTAGGCCACCACCTGGCCCACCAGCACGCGCCGGTAGTAGACCGGCGAGCCGATATCGAGCGAGCCCAGCTCGGACGCGCGCAGCACGAACTGCTTGCCGGAAGCGTCGGTGGTCACCACCGGCGGCACTTCCAGGCCCTTGAAGTCGCGCGCGGATTCCGTTGACTTGCCCGCGTCGACGCCGATATAGGCGCCCGACAGCAGCGTCTCCAGCCCCGACACGCCGCTGGCCGCGAAGCGCGGGCGCACCACCCAGAAGCGGGTATCGGCGACGGCGAAATTCTCGGCGTCCTTGGTCAGGTCGATCGTCGCCACCACATGCGAGCGGTCGCGCGCCAGGCGCACCGACTTGACCAGGCCGATGTCGACGTCCTTGTAGCGCACCGCGGTCTTGCCCGGCGTAAGGCCTTCGGCGGTGCGGAAGCTGACGGTGATCTCGGGCCCGCGCGAGGCCAGCGTATGCATCAGCAGCGAAATCCCGACCACCGCGGCGACGATCGGGATCAGCCATACCAGCGAGGGCAGCCAGCGCGCGCGGCGCCGGCGTTCGGGCCGGGGCAGGCCGGACGGAGGCGACGAAGGCGGGGATGGCGGCGGGGAGGGCGGCATGGCACCCGCCGGGGCTTGGTTGTCAGTGTCGGGCATTGTCAGGTTCCAGCGAATCCCACAGCAGGCGCGGATCGAAGCTGAGCGAGGCCAGCATGGTCATGACCACGACCGCGCCGAAGGCGAGCGCGCCGCCGCCGGGGATGATGGTGGCCAGCGCCCCGGCCCGCACCAGCGAGGCCAGCAGCGCCACCACGAAAATATCGAGCATCGACCAGCGGCCGATCACCTCCACCAGGCCGTACAGCCGGGTCTGCTGCCGGATCCGCCAGCTCGAGCGGAAATGCACCGACAGCAGCAGGAAGGTCAGGATCACCATCTTCAGCAGCGGCACCACGATGCTGGCGACCAGCACCAGCACCGCCAGCATGTGCGAGCCGGACAGCCACAGGTAGATCACGCCCGACAGGATGGTGTCCTGCTGCGTGCCGAGGATGGACTGCGTCACCATCACCGGCAGCATGTTGGCAGGAATATAGAGGATGTACGCGGCCAGCAGGAAGGCCCAGGTACGCGCCAGGCTGTCGGGCTTGCGATGGTGCAGGATGGCGCCGCAGCGCGGGCAGGGCGCGCCTTCCAGCGTGCGCGGGCTGACCAGGTCGCACGCGTGGCACGACACCAGGCCGAGCCGGCTGGCGGTGGGCACCTGCGGCAGCGGGGTGTTCTCGTCGTCGTCGGTCAGTTCCGCCACCACCTCGCGCGCTAGCTGGCGCGGACGGGCCAGGCGGCCAGGGGGCGGCGGCGGTCTCTGCGGTCGCGTCATCGGCGCTCCCCGTCCGCCGCCGCGGCCTTGTCATCGGGCGTTTCCAGATAGCGCCACAGGTCGCGCGGATCGAACGACAGCATCGCCGCCAGCACGATCACCAGCGCGGCGAACGACCACAGCGCAATGCCCGGCAGCACGCGCGCCATGGTCGAGAGCTTCACCAGCGTCACCAGCACGCCGATCATGAAGACCTCGATCATGCCCCAGGGGCGGGTCTGGCGGATGCCGCGCACGATTCGGTCGAAGCCGGCCGGCATGCGGTGCTGCGCCATTGGCACCAGCAGGTAGATCATCATCAGCAATTCGGACAGCGGGAACAGGATGGTGGTGGCGAACACCAGCGCCGCCACCAGCGCCATCTGGTCCGCATACAGCGCCTGTACCGCGCCCAGCAGCGTGGTCTGGGTGCGCACCCCTTTCAGGTCCATCTCGACGATGGGGTAGGCGTTGGAGATCAGGAACAGGATCAGCGCGGTGATCACCAGCGGCAGCAGGCGGTGGTAGTGGCGCCGGCTCTCGCGGTAGAGCTGGCCGCCGCAGCGCAGGCACAGCGCGCGCTCGCCGGGCGAGATCGGGGTGCGCTCGTAGACGGCGTCGCAGTATTCGCAGGCCACCAGCCGGTGCAGCGCGGCCGGCGAGGTGTCGTGCAGGGCGGTGTCCGGCGGAGCCGGGGGTACGTCGTGTGCCGCCATCAGCCGGATCGCTTGCCGGTGGTGGCCGGCGGCACATCGGGGTTGTCGACCACGGCCGGGGCCGATGCCGGAGCGGGCGCCGCGCCCGTTGCCGGCGCGGATGCTAGCGCCGCGCCCTGCTGCAGGTCGCGCTGCAGCTCGCCCTGCGAGCCGATGGTCCAGTCGCGCAGCAGGGCATAGGCCACCGCCAGCAAGGTCGGGCCGATGAACACGCCCAGGAAGCCGAACGCCAGCGCGCCGCCGAGCACGCCCAGCATGATCCAGATCAGCGGCATGCCGGTGCCCTTGCTGATCAGCAGCGGCTTGACGATGTTGTCGGCCATGCTGACCACGCCCACGCCCCACACCACCAGGAAGATGGCCCAGCCGGTGGCGCCGGTGTGGTACAGCCACAGCGCCGCCGGCAGCCACACCAGCGGCGGCCCGACCGGCACCACCGACAGGAAGAAGGTGACGAAGCCGAGGATGGCGGCGCCCGGTACGCCCGCGATCCACAGGCCGATGCCGGCCAGCACGGCCTGGATGAAGGCGGTGCCCAGCACGCCGTAGACCACGCCCTTGACGGTGCTGCCCGCCAGTTCCAGCAGGTGGTCGGCGCGCTCGCCGGCGATGCGGCGCATGCCGGCGCGCAGCCAGGCGATGGCGAACTCGCCGCCGGTGTAGAAGAAGAACGCCAGGATGATCGACAGCGCCAGCTGCCCCAGCCCGGCCCCGATCGACAGCCCCGCGCCGAGCAGCACGTGGCCGACCGGCGCGATCAGCTTGCGCACGTTGGCGACCATCTCGGAATCGGCATTGATCAGGCCGTCCCATGAGCTCTGCAGGTAGCCGCCGACATAGGGCAGGCTGCTCAGCCACAGCGGCAGCTGTGGCAGCCCCTGCTCCATATAGCGGTCGACCAGCGCGGCGAGGTCATCCAGGTGCGCGGAGAAGCTGGCGCCGGCATAGACGAACGGGCCCAGCACGATCACCGTCGCCAGCAGCACGCAGATCAGCGCGGCCAGGCCGCGGCGGTTGCCGAGCCAGCGCGACAGCACGGTATAGGGGTGCCAGGAGCTGAACGCCAGGATCGCGCCCCACAGCAGGGCCGTGGTAAACGGCGCCAGCACCAGCAGCGAGCCGCCGATCAGAACGATCAGCGCGAAGACGGCGGCGATTTTTTCGATCAACTGGCCGGAACTCATGGTTGGGGGGTCTCCGTTTGTCCCTGGGGGTTTGGGTGTGACGGGGACGGCGTAAATATAGCTTATGGAGGGTGGGGGGCTGGGAAAGGGGGGCGGCGCGGTTGATGACATGCTGTCGGCCTTTGAACCGCGTGGTTCCGCCCTCCTGGGCGGGTCACTTTTTGGCCGAGCGCCAAAAAGTAACCAAAAAGCGCGTTTACTGCCCTGCGGGCGGCATGTCTTATCGTAGTGTGCCTGGGGGTTTTCGTACGGGGCTTTGCTTCCTCACATAGCGGGACTGCCTGCCGCGGTGGTGCGCGACGGTGGGAGGGGCGTTGGAATGATGGTTGAACGAGCCCAGAGCGCGGAGTGGCCCCTGCTGCTGGTCTTGTCGTAGGAACGCCTACGGCTGCTGCGCCGGCCCTATCGCGGGGCGTGGGCTCTGGCACGGTACGCTTCGCTGCGCTCGCTTGGCGCTGCCGGCCTGTGACCGGGGCTGGCGAAATCGCGCAAAGGCCAAATGCCCGGCCAGCGCAATTGTGCCCGCGCAGCAGCCGTAGGCGTCCCCGCGATACGGCCGGCAGCAGGCTGCCTACACCCTCATTGGGATTGTCCAATAGTGGGTGATCGCAGGCACCCCCCTTGACTCACATAGCGTAGCAGGGCCGAACGGGCACCCACGCCCAAACGGAAAGCACCACCGTCCGAACCACCAACGCCGTGGAATTGATTGCCAGCCGCACAGGCGACGCGCTTTTTGGTTACTTTTTGGCGCTCCGCCAAAAAGTGACTCGCCGGCTACGCCGGCGAAACAGCCGCGTCCGCGAAGAGCGACGACCCACCGCCTGGCATCAAGCCAAACACCCGCGCCAGTCCTTTAATCCGGTACCGCCATCACCCCACTCTTCAACAACGCCGCCACCAGATCCGACTGCGTCACCATCCCCACCACGCGCCGCTGATCGTCGATCACCGGCGCATGATGCAGCCCGCCATCGGAAAACGCCTGCGCCAGTTCCACCATCGGCTGCTCGGGCCGCGCCGTGACCACGGCATGTGTCATCAGGTTGCGCACGGTGCCGGCCAGACGCCGCGCGCCGGTATCGCGCTGTGCCGCAAAAAAGTCGCTTTGCGTGACGATCCCCACCAGCTTGCGCGTTGCATCCACCACCGGCAGCGCCTTGATGCGGTGCCGCGACAGCAGGTGCCCGGCTTCATGCGCGGGCTGGTCGGGCGTCACCGTGATCACGTCCCGCGACATGATTTCGCCGCACAGCACGTTGCCGAAATGGCGGCGATAGGCGCGGAGTTGCGCCGCGACCAGGATCTGCTCGAGGTCGTCTTCCTCGATATCCAGGAATTCGCCGCGCACCTTCAGTGCCGCATCCAGGTCCGCGCGGGTGACGCCGACGCGCTGGGTGGGCGGAAGGTCCTTGGTGCCATGCTGCACCGCGGGTTCGGGCGGACGATGCGGGTAGCGCCGGCGCGACAGGTTGTTGAAGGCCAGCGCCATCATCAGCATCAGCATCGAATTGAACAGCACCGGCACCGCCACGAAGCCGAAGCCCAGCGCACTGACCGCCGGCCCGCCGAAGACGGCGGTGATGGCCACCGCGCCGCTGGGCGGATGCACGCAATGGAACTGGAACATCAGGGCGATGGCGACGGCCACCGCGACGGCGGCGGCAAGGCCGGGGTCGGGAATCCAGCGCGCGCAGGCCACGCCGACCACCCCGGCGATCAAGTTACCGCCGATGATCGACCACGGCTGCGCCAGCGGCGACGACGGCACCGCGAACAGCAGCACCGCCGAGGCGCCCATCGGCGCGACGAACCAGGGGTTGAAGCCGCCCAGAGTCTGGTGGCTGATCCATTCCGTGCACAGCAGGCCCAGCAGGGCACCGAAGCAACTCTTGAGGCGCTCCTTGCGGCTGGCGGCGACCGGCAAGGGAACGAATGTGCGCAGCCAGGCACGGGCGTTATGCGCCAGGGCGGAGACGGGGGCGGTTGGCATTCTTGTGACGGGGGGCGCTTTGGAATGGTGCACGTAATATATCACGGGGTGATATATCGGGTCGTCCTTGGTGCAGCGCATCCCGGTGATGGGGCATGCCGCACTGCACAAGGGCACGGCAGGGCAATGCGCCGCCAGATGCGGGACCCCGACGGCCTTACTTGTAGGTCGACAGCAGGATGCTGGTCTCGGTGGCGCTGATGCCGTCGATCAGCCGGATCCGGTCGAGCGCGCGGTCGAAGGCCTCGAGCGTGTCGGCGCGCAGCTCGGCAATGATGTCCCAGCGGCCGTTGGTGGTGTGCAGCGCCTGCACGTTGGGCTCGCCGCGCAGCGCCTGCAGCACGGTGCGGGTCTTGTTGCCGTCGACGGCGACCGTCATCCAGGCGCGGATGCGGTGCGCCTCGGCCTCGGGCCGCAGGCGCACGGTGTAGCCGACGATCAGCCCTTCCTGTTCCAGTTTGTCGATGCGGTTCTGCACCGTCGCGCGCGACACCCGCAGCGCCTGCGCCAGTGCTGTTACCGGCGTGCGCGCGTTGTCGCGCAGGAGGGCTATCAGCTGCTGGTCGGTGGCATCCATGGGCGGGCAGAGGGAGGGTTTGGGGGCGATTGGCAAAGCGCCAGTCGCGGCTGGCGTTTTGCACAATGGTAGGCGCAAAGCGGGCAGTTTGCTGGCTTTTGGCTAACGGGCGCTTGCACCAGAATTCAATCGACGGATGGATTTCCCTGACAGGACGCCGTCGCCCCGCCATTGCTTACCAGGAGCCGCCGTGATCCAGACCCCCACCATCTTGCTGGTCGAGCCGACCTACTACGACGTGTCGTACAGCATCAACCCGTGGATGGACCCGGCCGCCTGGGCGCGCGATCCGCATGGCATGCACCGCAATGCGACGCAGTCGTTCCACGCGCTGCGCGACGCGCTCGGGCGCGCGGGCTTCGCGGTAGAGCTGGCGCCGGGGGCGCCGGGGCTGCCCGACATGGTGTTCCCCGCCAACGCCGCCGTGGTGCTCGATGGGCGCGCGTTGCTGGCCCGCTTCCGCTACCCGCAGCGCCGCGGCGAGGAAGCGCCGTTTGCGGACATCTTTGGCCGGCTACGCGAGCGCGGCCTGCTCGATGAAGTCGCGCTGCTGCCGGAAGGGTGCTACCAGGAAGGCGCCGGCGATTGCATCTGGGACGCGGGGCGCGGCCATTTCTGGGCTGGCTTCGGCCCGCGTTCGTCGCACGAGGCGGCGCTGGCGGTGTCGGGCTATTTCGGCAAGGACGTGGTGGCACTGGAGCTGGCCACCGAGCAGAGCTATCACCTCGACGTGTGCTTCTGCCCGCTGTCGGGCGGCGAGGTGCTGTACTACCCGCCGGCCTTCAGCGCAGCGGCGCTGCGCGAACTGCGCGCGCGCGTGCCGGCACGGCTGCGCATCGAGGCCAGCGCCGACGACCTGCGCCATTTCAGCGTCAATGCGGTCAACCTCGACGACCAGGTGGTGATGACTCGCACCACGCCGCACCTGCGCACCGAGCTGGGACGGCGCGGCTACCAGCTGCATGAGGTCGACCTGTCGCCGTTCATGCTGTCGGGCGGCGGCGCCTATTGCATGACCCTGCGGCTGGACCGCAGCAGCGGTCGCGGCGTCGCCGCGGCGGCCGCCTGAACGCGGGGAGGGGTCATGAAGAATACCGTCCGATCCTTGTTTCTCGACGCCACCGACGTCGCCCGGCTGGTGGCCGCGATCGGCCCGCAGGCGGCCATCGTCGATCTGGCCGCGCAGGTGCGCCAGGCGTTCGCGCGCTGGGCCGATTTCGACAAGTCCGCGCGGCTGGCCAGCCATTCCGCACGCGGCGTGATCGAGCTGATGCCGGTCAGCGACGGCAGCCAGTATGCCTTCAAGTACGTCAACGGCCATCCGCGCAATGCCCAGCACGGCATGCCCACGGTGATGGCGTGCGGCCTGCTGGCCGAAGTGGAGACCGGCTTCCCGCTGATGCTGGCGGACCTGACGCTGGCCACTGCGCTGCGCACCGCGGCCACCTCGGCGCTGGCGGCGCGCGCCATGGCGCGGCCCGGCGCGGCGACCATGGCGCTGATCGGCAATGGCGCGCAGGCGGAATTCCAGGTGCTGGCCTTCCATGCGATGCTGGGCGTGCGCGAGATCGCCGCCTATGACATCGATCCCGCCGCCACTGCACGGCTGATGCGCAATCTTGCCGCGGTGCCAGGCCTGGCGATCCGGCGTGCCGATTCGATCGAGGCCGCTCTGGCCGGCGCCGACATCGTCTCGACCGTCACCGCCGACAAGACCCGCGCCACCATCCTGACGCCGGACCTGGTGCGGCCCGGCATGCACCTGAACGCGGTCGGCGGCGATTGCCCTGGCAAGACCGAGCTGCATGCCGACATCCTGCGCCGCGCGCGCATCGTGGTGGAGTACGAACCGCAGACGCGCATCGAGGGCGAGATCCAGCAGTTGCCCGCCGACGCGCCCGTGACCGAGCTGTGGCAGGTGCTGGCCGGCCAGGCCCCTGGCCGCGCCGCGGCTGACGAGGTGACCATATTCGATTCGGTGGGGTTTGCGCTGGAAGACTATGCCGCGCTGCGCTGGCTCTACGCCGCGGCGCAGGCGCATCGCGCCGGCACCGCGGTAGAGCTGGTGGCGATGCCGCCCGATCCGCGCAACCTGTACGGCTGGATGCTGGCGCAGGCGGACGGCGGCGGCGCGGGCCGGCCAGTGCCACGGCCGGCGGCCGTGGCCTGAAGCGTGATCCGAGGCGTGACCCGAGGCTTCAGGCGGCGCGGCCCATCATCAGCTGCGCGCGCAGGAAGCCCTTGACCTCTTCGAGCGAGGGCGTCTTCAGGAACACCATGATGCCCCAGTGCTGCAGGGCATCGGCCACGCCGTCATAGGCCTGGCGGTTGGTGATGACGGCGAAGATCACGTGCTGGCTGGCGAAGAAGTTCTGCAGCTTCTCGACGGTGGCCGACTCGGCATCGTTGAGCTCGTCGACGTAGTAGAGCACCACGCGCGGATGCTCGCTGACCGAGGTGATGACGGTGTCGAGCACGTCGTCCACCACCACGCTCTTGAGAGGAAGACCCCATTTGGCCAGCTGGCTGTGGATGCGCTGCGCCTCCTGGTGGTTGGGGTGGAACACCACCAGGTCGAGCCCGTGCGGCGACGCCGACTCGGGCCCGATGCGCGTCGCCAGCAGGCGATGCACGGTTTCCTTGTGGATGCGCCGATGGCCGCCGTTGGTCTTCCAGGCCCCCAGTTCGCCGCGCTCGACCATCTTCTGGACGGTGCCCAGTGAGACGTTGAGCAGTTTTGCCGCTGTCCGCGTGCTGTAGTAAGGCTTTTCAGCCAGTGCCGGATCAAGTTTCATCCCATCACCCGTAGTCCATAGGCAGTCGCGCCGTCATGGCGCACGCGGCCCCTGGCACTGGCGCCGCGCGTTTGTCACTGCCAACAGTTGACTGACCCTGTGTGCCCGGCCCGCTCCCCCGCCGGCCAGGCTGCTTTTTGTGGTTGTTTTGATCTTTTGTGCATTTCCAGCAAGCGCAGCGCGATCCCAATGTATTGGATGTCTCGATGCTGGATTTGCTGGAAGCTAATAATATGCCGCAAACGACAAAGTATCTGTAGGAAAAAACATAAATCTGCGGGGCTTTTGTTTCTTAACGCACATTGAGTGCGTTGTGATGACAACAGGTTGTCAGTGCAGACCTGCCAGCTTCGTCATGGTTCCCATGACTGCAATGTCTGCAGCGTGTGCTGAATTCAGCGGGCGCTTCACAGCTTCACAATCCGTACTTGCGCACCTTGTCGAACAGCGTGGTCTTGGCCACGCCCAGCGCTTCGCTGGCGCGGCTCAGGTTGCCGTCGTGGCGGCGCATGGCGTCGGCAATCAGCGCGCGTTCGAACTGCTCGACGGCCTGCGCGAGCGGCATGGCCTCGGGTGCGGTGGCGCCCTGGCCTGGGTTGCAGCCAAGGCCCAGCACATGGCGCTCGGCGAGGTTGCGCAGTTCGCGCACATTGCCCGGCCACGGGTAGGCCACCAGCGCCGACAGTTCCGCGGGCGTGGCCGGCACCGCGTCGCGCTCGAAGCGCAACGCGGCCTGCGCGACGAAATGTTCAAACAATGCCGGCACGTCCTCGCGCCGCTCGCGCAGCGGCGGCAGCTCCAGCGTGATCACGTTTAGTCGGTAGTACAGGTCGGCGCGGAACTGGCCGGCATCGGACAGCGCGCGCAGGTCGGCCTTGGTGGCGGCCACCACGCGGGTGTTGACCGGCACCGGCTGGTTCGAGCCCAGCCGTTCCACCACGCGTTCCTGCAGCACCCGCAGCAGCTTGATCTGCAGCGGCATCGGCATGCTCTCGATCTCGTCGAGAAACAGCGTGCCGCCTTCGGCATGCTCGACCTTGCCGATGCGGCGGCGCGCGGCACCGGTGAAGGAGCCGGCCTCGTGGCCGAAGATCTCGCTTTCGAACAGCTGCTCGGGCAGGCCGCCGCAGTTGATCGCGACAAAGTTGCGCGCATGGCGCTGGCTGGCCTCGTGCAGGCAGCGCGCGACCAGTTCCTTGCCGGTGCCGGTCTCGCCGTGGATCAGCACGTTGGCGTCGGTGCCCGCCAGGTCGGCGATCAGGCGCCGCAGCCGCTCGACCGCGGGCGAATGGCCGATCAGCCGGGTTTCGAGCTTCTCGCGGCCCGCCAGCCGTTCTCGCAGTTCTGATACTTCCAGCGCGAGCCGGCGCTGCTCCAGCGCGCGGCGCGTGGCATCGACCAGCTGCTCGGGCGAGAACGGCTTTTCCAGGAAGTCATAGGCGCCTTGCTTCATCGCCTGCACCGCCAGCCCGACGTCGCCGTGGCCGGTGATCATGATCACCGGCAGCGCGGGGTCGCGCGCGCGCAATTGCGCCAGCAGCGCCATGCCGTCCTGGCCGGGCAGGCGGATGTCGCTGACCACCACGCCGGCGTAGCTCGGGCCAGCCTCGCGCAGCGCGGCCTCGGCGCTGCCCACGCCGCGCGTGGCGATGCCTTCCAGGCGCAGTGCCTGCTCGCAGCCCAGGCGCACGTCGGCATCGTCTTCGACGACCAGTACGGTCAGATCAGCCGGCATGTTCGGCATCCGGTGAATGAGATTCCAGCGCCAGCGGCAGCACCAGCGTGAAGCAGGCGCCGCCGTCGGGATGGTTGGTGGCGGACAGGCTGCCGCCGTTCTCGTTGAGGATGCCGGCCGACAGTGTCAGCCCCAGCCCCAGCCCCTGGCCCGCGGGCTTGGTGGTGAAGAACGGTTCGAACAGCCGCGCAAAGGCTTCCTCGGACAGGCCGGCGCCGTTGTCGCGCACGGTCAGGTGGACCATGCCGCCGGCCACGTGCGCATGCAGGGCGATGCGGGGGCCGGGCTTGCCGGCCACCGCGTCGAGCGCGTTGCCGAGCAGGTTGACCAGCACCTGTTCCAGCCGGTTGGGGTCGCACACCACCGCCAGCGCCGGGTCGACATCGCGGTGCAGCGCCGGCTGCACCGCGTCGACGCGGGTCTGCAACAGGAACAGCGCGTTGTCGACCGCTTCGGCCAGGTTTGCCTGGCGCCCGCCATTGCCGGGCTTGCGCGCGAACGACTTGAGCGCGCCGGTGATGCGGCCCATGCGCTCGACCAGGCCGATGATGGTGTCGAGGTTGGCGCGCACCGTGGCGTAGTCGCCGCGCTCGAGGAACTTGCCGGTATTGCCGGAGATGGTGCGCAGCGCCGCCAGCGGCTGGTTCAGCTCGTGCGCGATGCCGGTCGACATCTGTCCGACCGCGGCCAGCTTGCCGGCCTGCAGCAGCCCGTCCTGGGCCTGGCGCAGCACGGTCTCGGCGCGGATGCGTTCGGTGACCTCGGCCTGCAGGCGCTGGTTGCTGGTGGACAGGTCGGCGGTGCGCTCGGCCACCTTGCGCTCGAGTTCGCTGTTGGCCGCCTCCAGCGCCGCGCGCGCTGCCAGGCGTTCGTTGATGATGCGCCGGCGCACGTTCCAGGCCGCGCCCAGCAGCAGCACGAAGGCGGTCAGCACGCCGGCCAGCGCCGCGGTGTTGAGCGCGGCCACGCGCGCCTGCGAGGTATTGGTCAGCAGCGTCAGCTGCCAGTCGGTGCCGGGCAGCGCGGCATGCTGGGCCAGCATCGGCGGGCCGCGGCGCAGGCGCACCAGCTCGTCGCTGGTGGTGCTGACGGCGCTGCCGTTGCCATTGTCCAGCTTGCGCACCCGGGTCAGCGGCAACTGCGGCAGCGGCGCGCGGTTGTACTGCAGGCTGCGCGCCAGGCGCTCGCGCGCCTCGGCCGACAGCGGGCGCAGCGCGGCCAGCTTCCACGACGGGTCCGAGGCCAGGATCACCACGCCGTTCTCGTCGGTCAGCAGCATCTGGCTGTCGGCGCCCTGCCAGCGGTTTTCCAGCGGCTCCAGCCCGATCTTGACCACCGCCACGCCGACCGGGTTGTCGCGCTCGCCCAGCGGCGCCGACAGGTAGTAGCCGGATTCGCTGCGCGTGGTGCCGACGCCGTAGAAGCGGCCCAGCTGGCCCTCCATGGCCGAGCGGAAATACGGGCGGAAGCTCAGGTCTTCGCCGAGGTAGCTGTCCGGGCGCTGCCAGTTGCTGGTGGCCAGCACCTTGCCGTGCGCATCCAGCACGTAGATCACGCGCGTGCCGGCGCGGGCATTGAGCGCGCTCAGGTATTCGTTGGCGCGCGCGGTGCGGGTGGCGTCGTCGGGGCGCAGCAGCAGCGCGGCGATGCGCTCGTCGAGCGACAGCAGGCCGGGCACGTAGTCGTAGTGCGCCAGCTCGCTTTCCAGCGCCTGCGTGTACAGCCGCAGCTGGACCTGCCCGCGTTCGGCCTGGCGCGCCAGCGCGCTGTCGTAGGTGTAGCGGTAGCCGAGCGCGCCCGCCAGTCCAATCAGTACGGCCAGTGCCAGCAGCGCCAGCAGCGGCGCGGCGCCGCGCAGGCCGTGGGGCAGGCGCGAGCCGTTGGCCGCGGCAGGCGTAGCGGAGTTCGCCGCAGCCGAGGGGCTGGCGGCGCTGGCGCGGGGGGTATCGCCGGGAGGGTGTAGCGGGCCGGTCATCAGGTGTTGGGCGAGGCAGGTGGCATAGCCGCCGCGCCGGCAATGGCTGGAGCCGGGCGCGGGAGCCTACTTTTACCACACCAACGAGGGGTGCCGGCCGCCGCAATGCAAAAAGGCCCGGTTGCCTGATCGGCAACCGGGCCCTGGCACGCCTGGCGGACGGTGTTACTTGGCCGCCAGGACCTGGGCAGGTGCCAGGCCGGTGGTATCCGCGGCGGGTTCATCCTCCTCGGACGTTACCGGCGCGCCGATGGCGCCTTCGCTTTTGGCGACGACGGCGGTGGCAATCGCATTGCCAAGCACATTGGTCACGGTGCGACCCATGTCGAGTACGTGGTCGATGCCCAGCACCAGCAGGATGCCGGCCTCGGGCAGGCCGAACATCGGCAGCACCGCGGCGACCACCACCAGCGAGGCGCGCGGCACGCCGGCGATGCCCTTGCTGGTGACCAGCAGCACCAGCAGCATGGTGATCTGCTGGGTCAGCGACAGCTGGATGCCATACACCTGCGCCACGAACAGCGCGGCGAACGAGGTGTACATGATCGAGCCGTCCAGGTTGAACGAGTAGCCCAGCGGCAGCACGAAGTTGGTAATGCGCTCCTTGACGCCGAAGCGGGTCAGCTGGTCGATCACCTTGGGGTAGGCCGATTCGCTGCTGGCGGTGGCGAAGCCGATCATCAGCGGCGCGCGCATCAGCCTGAGCAGGCGGAACACGTCGCGGCCCAGGAAGCAGTAGCCGCCCGCGATCAGCGCCACCCACAGCAGCGCCAGCGCCAGGTACAGGCTGCCCAGCAGCTTGGCGTAGACCACCAGCACGCCCAGGCCCTGCGCGGTGATCACGGCCGCGATCGCGCCGAACACACCCACCGGCGCGAACGCCATCACGTAGTTGGTGACCTTCAGCATCACGTCGGCCAGGCCCTCGATGCCCTGCAGCACCGGCTTGCCGACGCCGTCCTTGACGGTGCCCAGCGCAAAGCCGAAGAACAGCGAGAACACCACGATCTGCAGGATCTCGTTGTTCGCCATTGCCTCGACGAAGCTCTTGGGGAACATATGCGCGATGAAGTCGCGCAGGTTCAGCGCGCCGGTCTTCAGGTTCGCGCTGGCGTCCGCGGCCGGCAGCGCCAGGTTCATGCCGTGGCCGGGCTGCAGCAGGTTGGCCATCACCAGGCCAAGCAGCAGCGAGGTCACCGAGGCGCCGATGAACCACATCATCGCCTTCATGCCGATGCGGCCGACGGCGCGGCCGTCGCCCATGCTGGCGATGCCGGCCACCAGCGTGGCGAACACCAGCGGGCCGATGATCATCTTGATCATCCGCAGGAAGATGTCGGTCAGGATGGACAGGTGGTTGGCAATCGATTTGGCGGTGGCGGCATCCGGCGCCAGGTTGTGCGCGGCGGTGCCGGCCAGCACGCCTAGCAGCATCGCAATGAAGATCAGGGTGGGCAGTCGATTCAGTTTCATCGTGGATCAGGCCTGTGCGCGACCGTTCCCGGTGACGGGACGGGCGACTGTGTATTGCAGGAAGGCCGGGCGACGTCGGGGCGCCGGGCCGGCCGTGTCAGGGTTCAGCGCGGCAACAGGTGCCGGTGGTGCGCCGGGATGGCGACGGGGGTGGGCAAGGCAGGGTCGGTCATGGGTGTGTCCTCCTTTGTTTTTTGGCATCGGCCGGGACGCTGGGGGCGTGCCGGCGTACCTGTCTGGCGCTGTGAGCGGCGGCCTATATTGCACGCGCCGTGCCAGCGCGAAGGTGTCGCTGGGGCCATGCAAGCTGTTGAATCCAAAGGAGAAAACGATGTGATGCCGGCGCACGGTTCGGGAAACCGGATCTCCGCGCGAAAGCGACGTTCGGGAATCCGAACGGTGTTCTAGGTGTAAACCCGGAGTTTTGGGGTGTGGAGGGAGTGTGGACTACCGCCGCTTTACTACCCACTCCCTGCACGGGAGTGGGAGTACACCGTCGGTGCGTGTTTGGCGGTGGTGGGAAGGTCAGCCGCCAAGCAGGCGGTAACACAGGCGCGCGGCCACCCGCGCGCCGCAGCCGTCGCGGTCGTAGCGCGGGTTGAACTCGGCAAGGTCCGCCACGCGCAGCTTGCCGCTGTCGCGCAGCAGCGTGGCGATGGCTTCGACCACCGCCAGCGGCACGCCGTAGGCGGCCGGGGCCGACACCCCGGGCATGACTGCGGCGGGCAGCACGTCGAGGTCGATGGTCAGGTAGACGTGGTCGGCATCGGCGACCCAGCGCTCCAGTTCGGCCAGGCGCGCGTCGAGGTGGCGCTCCTGCATCTCGGTGTCCTCGACATGGCGCACGCCCAGCGCGTGCGCGCGCGCAAACAATGCGGCGGTGTTGGCAAGCCGGCTCACGCCCAGGCAGGCGTAGTCGAACGGCAGGCCGCGCTGGCGGCAGTCGGCGGCGATCTGGTCGAAGGGGGTGCCGGAGCTGCCGGGGCGGCTGGCGCGCAGGTCGAAATGCGCGTCGAGGTTGACGATCAGCACGCGGCCGCGGTCGCCGTGTGCGTCCAGGTGCATGCGCAGGCCCTGCCACGTGCCCCAGGCCACTTCGTGCCCGCCGCCCAGCACCAGCGGCCAGGCGCCGACCGCCAGTTCGGCGGCGACGGCGCGGCCCAGGCGCTGCTGCGCGGGCTCCAGCGCATCGCCGTCGCAGTGGATGTCGCCGCCATCGATCAGGCGGCCGATGCCGTGCGCCGGCACGCCGGCCAGCGCGCGGCGGATCTCGCGCGGGCCCGCGGCCGCGCCGGGGCGACCCTGGTTGCGCACCACGCCGGCGTCGCAGCAGAAGCCCAGCAGCACCGGCACGCCCGGCGTGCGCGGCGTGGCGGGGCCGGCGACGATATCGAACAGACGCCGGGTGTCGCCGGCCTCGCCGGCATCGCGCCGGCCGCGCCAGACCGTCTCGTGGCCGCTGGCGGCGGCAGCTTCGGTCGCCGGCGCGAACTCTGCCAGGTCGCTCATTTCAGCCGACGCCCCAGCGTCTCGGGCACCATCAGCAGGCCGAGCAGCGACACCAGGCCGCAGCCGATCACATACAGTGCCGGGGCGTTGGCGTCGCCGGTGACCTGGATCAGCCGGGTCGAGAAGTACTGCGCAAAGCCGCCGAAGATGGCGATGGCGACGCAGTAGGCGATCGACAGGCCGGTGGCGCGCAGGCGCTTGGGCAGCACCTCGCTGACCAGCACCATCGACGCCGGCGCCGTCATCGACATCGGCGCCGACAGGCACGCCACCACCACCAGCAGCCGCGCCAGCGACGGTTCGGCATTGATCAGCACGAACGCCGGGTAGACCATCGCCAGCAGCGCCACGCGCGACCACAGCACCACCGGCTTGCGGCCGACGCGGTCGGCCAGCCAGCCGGCGAACGGCGACAGCACTACCTGCACCGCCGCGGCGACGCAGCCGGCCCAGATGCCCAGCGACAGCGGCATCTTCAGCACGCTGACGGCGTAGTTGCTGAGGTAGTAGACGACGATATAGGTGGAAGAGGCCAGGCCGATCATCAACAGGATGCTGGCAAAGACCTCGCGCGCGTGCTGGCGCAGCAGCGGCCATTGCGCGGCGTGCTCGCCGTGGTGCGCGGGCGTGGCGGTCTCTTCCAGACGGCGGCGGATCAGCAGGCCGACCGGGATCACCAGGATGCCGATCAGGAAGGCCAGGCGCCAGCCCCATGCTTCCAGCTCGGCCGGTGCCAGCAGGTTGCTCAGGACCAGGCCGGTGACGGCGCCCAGCAGCGCCGCCAGGCCCTGGCTGAACGGCTGCCACGCGGTATAGAAGCCGCGCGTGCGGTCGTCGGCGTATTCCAGCAGCAGCGCGGTCGACGCGCCCATCTCGCCGCCGATGGCGAAGCCCTGCACCAGCCGCGCGATCACCACCATGATCGGCGCGAGGATGCCGATCTGCGCGTACGGCGGGGTCACCACGAAGATCAGCGAGCTCAGGCCCATCAGCCACAGCGTCAGCGCCACCGCGGGCTTGCGCCCGGCGCGGTCGGCGTACATGCCGATCAGCAGGCCGCCGAGCGGACGCATCAGGAAGCCGACGCCGAAGGTGGCGAACGACATCAGCAGCTGGCCGGTGGGGTTGTCGACGGGGAAGTAGAGGCGGCCGATCAGCGTGGCAAAAAAGCTGTAGACCACGAAATCGTAGAACTCGAGGCCGTTGCCGATGGTGATGGCGGCAATGGCGCGCGTGCGCGACAGCGCTGGGGTGTGGGCGCCGGCCTGGGCGCCTGCGACACCATCGTAGGCGTGCGCAGTGGTATCGGATGGCATGCGGTTGTCTCCCGGTGAGCCTTGGTGTAATCAGCTTGTTTGCTCCCCTCTCCCACGCTAGTGGGAGAGGGGCCGGGGGAGAGGGCCGGCGTCTCTACAGAGGAGAGCGTATCGCTATTGCGAACGCCCGCCCTCTCCCCCGCCCCTCTCCCGCAGGCGGGAGAGGGGAGAACACATCAGGTTTTGTGGCCTCTGATCAGTCGCGCAGCATCGGCAGATCCAGGCCCTGCTCGCGCGCGCAGTCGACGGCGATCTGGTAGCCGGCGTCGGCATGGCGCATCACGCCGGTGGCGGGGTCGTTATGCAGCACGCGGGCGATGCGCGCGGTGGCCTCGTCGGTGCCGTCGCAGACGATCACCACGCCCGAATGCTGCGAGAAGCCCATGCCGACGCCGCCGCCGTGGTGCAGCGAGACCCAGGTGGCGCCGCTGGCGGTGTTCAGCAGCGCGTTCAGCAGCGGCCAGTCGGACACGGCGTCGGAGCCATCCTGCATGGCCTCGGTCTCGCGGTTGGGGCTGGCGACCGAGCCCGAGTCGAGGTGGTCGCGGCCGATCACGACCGGCGCCGACAGCTCGCCGCTGCGCACCATCTCGTTGAACGCCAGGCCCAGCTTGGCGCGCAGGCCCAGGCCGACCCAGCAGATCCGCGCCGGCAGGCCCTGGAAGCTGATGCGCTCGCGCGCCATGTCGAGCCAGCGGTGCAGGTGCGCGTCGTCGGGGATCAGTTCCTTGACCTTGGCGTCGGTCTTGTAGATGTCCTGCGGATCGCCCGACAGCGCGGCCCAGCGGAACGGGCCGATGCCGCGGCAGAACAGCGGACGGATATAGGCGGGCACGAAGCCGGGGAAGTCGAAGGCATTGGCCACGCCTTCTTCCTTGGCCATCTGGCGGATGTTGTTGCCATAGTCGAAGGTGGGCACGCCCAGCTTCTGGAAGTCCAGCATGGCTTGCACGTGCGCGGCCATCGACGCCTTGGCGGCCTTCACCACCACGGCCGGCTCGCGCTGCGCGCGCTCGCGGTACTCGTACCAGCTCCAGCCGGCGGGCAGGTAGCCGTTGAGCGGGTCGTGCGCGCTGGTCTGGTCGGTGACCATGTCGGGGCGCACGCCGCGGCGCACCAGCTCGGGCAGCACTTCGGCGGCGTTGGCGCACAGCGCGATCGAGATCGCCTTGCCTTGCGCCGTGTAGCGGTCGATGCGGGCCAGCGCGTCGTCCAGGTCAGTGGCCTGCTCGTCGACGTAGCGGGTCTTCAGGCGGAAATCGATGCGGCTCTGCTGGCATTCGATGTTGAGCGAGCAGGCGCCGGCCAGCGTCGCGGCCAGCGGCTGCGCGCCGCCCATGCCGCCCAGGCCCGCGGTCAGCACCCAGCGGCCCTTCAGGTCGCCGTTGTAGTGCTGGCGGCCGGCTTCGACGAAGGTTTCATACGTGCCCTGCACGATGCCCTGGCTGCCGATGTAGATCCAGCTGCCGGCGGTCATCTGGCCGTACATGGCCAGGCCCTTGGCGTCGAGTTCGTTGAAGTGTTCCCAGTTGGCCCAGTGCGGGACCAGGTTGGAGTTGGCGATCAGCACGCGCGGGGCGTCGCGGTGGGTCTGGAACACGCCGACCGGCTTGCCGGACTGGACCAGCAGGGTCTGGTCGTCTTCCAGGCGGGTCAGGGCTTCGACGATGCGGTCATAGCATTCCCAGTTGCGTGCGGCGCGCCCGATGCCGCCGTAGACCACCAGCTCCTTTGGGTTCTCCGCGACCTCGGGGTCGAGGTTGTTCATCAGCATGCGCAGGGGAGCTTCGGTCAGCCAGCTCTTGGCCGTCAGCGTGGTGCCGCGCGGGGCGCGGATCTCGGTATCGCGGAAACGGGTGGGTTGGGTGGGGGTCTGGGTCACGGGAAACTCCTTCGGTCTTGCAGGTCTGGAACGCGCGCTTTGGGTCAACACATAGGCATGTATATTCCTGTATATACAAGTTCATAGAAATCAGGGTATTCCCGGGGATCTGCAAGGCTTCGCCTTGACTTTCATTTAACCAATGCGTTAAATGAGTTCATGCCACACCCAATCGATCCGCTTACCACCATCTTCGCCGCCCTGGCCGACCCTACCCGCCGCGCGATCCTTGCCCGGCTCGCGCAAGGGGATGCGCCGGTCAGCGAGCTGGCGCGACCGTTCGCCATGTCCGCTCCGGCGATCTCCCGGCACCTGCGCGTGCTGGCCGATGCCGGGCTGATCGAGCGCGAGGTCAGCGCGCGCTGGCGCATCTGCCACCTGCGCGCGGACCCGCTGCGGGACGCGCGCGACTGGCTGGAGGCCTATCGCTGCCATTGGGAAGGCAACCTGGACCGCCTCGTCGAATTTGTCGAGCGTACCCACGCCGCCGGTGTCAGCGCAGACACCGGTCATGCAACCAAGGACCAAGGGAACGAATCATGACCGAAGCCGCTAGCTTTCACCTGGAAATGACCCGCTTCATCCGCGCGCCGCGCGAGAAGGTGTTCGATGCGTTCACAGACCAGGCGGCGCTTGCCGCCTGGCATTGCCCGCGCGGCATGGGGGTGATCGAGGCCAGCGCCGACGCCCGCGTGGGCGGCAAGTACCGCATCGTGATGGCTGGCCGCGACGGTGCCCGGCATGCCGTGCACGGCGAGTACCAGGTAGTTTCCCGCGCCGACTTCCTCGCCTATACATGGCAGGCGGAAGCCGGGCCCATGCCGCCGCATATCAGGACGCTGATCGAGGTCACGCTGACGGCGCAGGAGGGCGGCACGCATCTGCACATGCGGCACAGCGGCTTCCCGGACACGCAGTCGCGCGATGGCCACGCGACCGGCTGGCAGTCGGTGTACAACCGCCTGGTCGACTACCTTGACCCGGACGGCAGCGCCGCGACGGTGGTGGTGATCGGCGATCCGCGCAGCAGCTATTGCCGCACGGTGCGCATGGCGCTCGCGGAAAAGGGCGTGGCCTATACGCTCAAGCCGTTGCCGCCGCATGCGCCGGAAGTGCTCGCGCTCAATCCGTTCGGGCGCATCCCCGTGCTGTGCGATGGCCCGATCTCGTTCTACGAGACCCGCGCCATCCTCGGCTACATCGACGATGCCTTCGATGGGCCCAGCCTGCTGCCGCAGGGGCGGCCTTCGGCCCAGGCGCGCGGCGAGCAGTGGATCAGCCTGATCAACGCCCATGCCTACGATGCGATGATCCGGCGCTACGTGCTGCAGTACATCTTCCCGAAGGGACCAAACGGCCAGCCGGACCGCGCGGTGATCGACGCCGCGCTGCCGGAGATCGCCCGGCATCTCGAGGTGCTCGAGCAGGTGTACGGCGACCGCAACTACCTGGTGGGCGCGACGCTGTCGATGGCGGACCTGTTGCTGGCGCCGATCATCGCCTATGTGGGCATGTTCCCCGAGGGGACAGACTTGCTGGAAAAGTGCCCGAACGTGCGGCGTGCGCACGCGGCGATGCGCGAGCGGCCGAGCTTCGCAGCGACGCAGCCGGAACATGGCTGAGGCGCGGCGGTCGTCGTGGTGACGCCGGATCGCGGCCGGGTGAGTGCCGCCGCGCGGGCAAGGATCAGGACGTGAACCGGCCTTCCAGCCGATGCAGCGAACCGGGATGCACCAGCCGCACCGACGTCACCACGCGCCCGGCGGACCAGGTGCGGCGGCGGATCAGCAGGCACGGCTCGCCGCGTTCGATGGCGAGCAGCTCGCATTCTTCCGGCAGCGCCAGCACGGCCTCGACCACATGCTCGCCCTCGGTCAGCGGGGCGATGCGCGACAGGTACTGGTAAGGGGTTTCGCTGCTGAAGTCCTGCGCCAGGTAGTCGGGGGCGACCACCGCATTGACGTAGCGGTCTTCCAGCTGGATGGCCACGTCGTCCTCGTAGTGGACGATCACCGAATGGAACACCCGCGCTTCCAGCGCGACCTCCAGCGCCGCGGCCTGCGCCGGACCGGCGCGCTCGGCCGCCAGGCTGATTACGCGGGCGCGATGGCGGTGCCCGCGCGCGGCGATGTCGTCGGCGATATTGTTGACCGCATACAGCGCGGTGCGCCGCTTGGGCTCGGCGACGAAGGTGCCGACGCCCTGCAGCCGCACCAGCATGCCCTCGGCGGTCAGCTCGCGCAGCGCGCGGTGCACGGTCATGCGGCTGACGCCGAGCGCCTCGACCAGCTCGGTCTCGGACGGCACGCGGTGATGGGGCGGCCAGCTGCCGTCAGCAATCCGGCTGCTGATGTGCTGCTTGACGCGCGCATACAGCGGCGCCGGCATCGGGTCGGACACGAGCGACAACGGGTTCCCCTTGGTTTCGGTCAGGCGGCCGGGTGGCCACGCGGACAGGCGCCGAATGTATCACGGCCGCTGCGTGGACAGACCGGCGGGCTATGAGGCCTGCGCGTTGCGCTGCGCGTAGCCGGCCAGGAACACGTCCAGCGCCACCGGCC
The DNA here is from genome assembly GCF_023952475.1 of Cupriavidus sp. WGlv3. Classification (GTDB taxonomy): domain Bacteria; phylum Pseudomonadota; class Gammaproteobacteria; order Burkholderiales; family Burkholderiaceae; genus Cupriavidus; species Cupriavidus phytorum. Next base: position 622,709 of record NZ_JALHRX010000001.1, on the reverse strand, counting down.
GCCCGATCGCATAGCCCTGCGCGTAATCGACGCCGATCGCGCGCAGCGCATCGAGGGTGCGTTCGTCCTCGACCCACTCCGCCACCGTGCGCACGCCCAGGCGGTGGCCGATGTCGTTGATCGAGCTGACGATCTCGCGGTCCACCGCGTTGTCGGCCAGTTGCCGGATAAAGCTGCCGTCGATCTTGAGGAAGTCCACCGGGAACTGCTTCAGGTAGGCGAACGACGACAGGCCCGAGCCGAAGTCGTCCAGCGACACGGTGCAGCCGGCGCGCCGCATCTCCGCCACCAGGCGGTTGGCCGCGGCCATGTTGTTGATCAGCGCGGTTTCGGTGATCTCCAGCCGGATGCGGCTGGCGGGCAGGGCGCTGGCCTCCAGTTCGGCATGCAGGAACGGCAGCAGGAAGGGCTCGCCCAGCGAGTTGGCCGACAGGTTGATCGATACCGACAGCCCCGGCACCGCGCCCAGCCGTTCGCCGTAGCCGCGCAGCACGTTGCGGATGACCCAGCGGTCGACGTGGCCCATCAGGTCATAGCGCTCGGCGGCCGGAATGAAGGCGCCGGGCAGGATCAGCTCGCCGTGCTCGTCGACCATGCGCACCAGGATCTCGATATGGCGGTGGCCGCTGCCATCGTCTTCGTGTTCCGGCTGCAGCGCGCGGATCTCCTGCGCGAACAGGCGGAAGCGGTTGGCCTCCAGCGCCGAGTGGATGCCGGCGGCCACTTCCAGCTCGCGGTGGTGGCGGCGCGCGTCGCTTTCGTCGCGGCGGTACACCGAGACCCGGCTGCGGCCCGCGGCCTTGGCCGCATAGCAGGCCACGTCGGCACGGCTCATCAGCTCGCTGACCGGCGGCACGTCCAGGTCGATGGCGGCGATGCCGATGCTGGCGCCGACGTCGTACACGCGCCCTTCCCACGGGAAGCGGCGCCCACGGATGGCATCGATCACGCCCTGGCACACCTGCTCGGCCTGGTCCACGGTGCAGTCCTTGAGCAGCAGCGCGAACTCGTCGCCGCCCAGGCGCGCCAGCACGTCGTCCGGGCGCACATGGTTGCGGATCAGGTAGCCGAGCTCGCGCAGCAGCACGTCGCCGGCGCCGTGGCCGGCGGTGTCGTTGACGATCTTGAAGCGGTCCAGGTCGATAAAGCACAGCGCCGCGCGATGGCCGTGCATCCGCGCCGCGTCGCACGACTCGCGCAGCCGCTTCTCGAACCAGGTGCGGTTGGGCAGGCCGGTCAGCGCATCGTGCATGGCCGAGCGCGCCAGCTCGCGCTGCATCGCGCGCGCGGCGGTGATGTCCTGGAACACCAGCACCGCGCCCAGCACCTCGCCGCGCGCGGTCAGCACCGGCGCGGCCGAGTCCTGCACGTCGTGGCGCTCGCCGGTCAGGCTCTGCAGCACCGCGCCTTCCTGCAGGTAGGCCGGCGTCAGGGTGCGCAGGCAGGCCTCGACCGGGCTCGGGATGGGCTCGCCGCTGCTCTCGTCGACGATGCGGAAGACCCGTTCCAGCGGCAGCCCGGTGGCGGCGGCCATGGTCCAGCCAGTCAGCTGTTCCGCGATCGGGTTCATGAAGGTCACGTGCATGGTGGCGTCGGTGCAGATCACCGCATCGCCGATCGAACGCAGCGTGATGTGCAGGCGCTCCTTCTCCTCGAACAGCGCCTCGGTCAGCCGGCGCTGCTCGGTGGTGTCCCAGTTGGTGCCGACCAGCGCCTGGGCCGTGCCGTCGGCGCCGCGGGTTGCCATCGCCATGGCGCGCACGTGGCGCACCTCGCCGCCCGGGCGCACGATGCGGTATTCGGTGTCGAACGCGGCCTCGCCGCGGATGGCGCGGCGCATCTCGCCGCGCACGCGGCTGACATCGTCGGGATGCAGCAGCGCTATCCATTGCTCCGACAGCGGCGCGCCGCCGATGGGGTCGGTGCCGTGCAGCGCATGCATGCGCGCATCCCAGGTGATGCCAGCGCCGGCCAGGTCCCATTCCCAGATGCCCACGCCGCCGGCTTCGACCGCCAGCTGGATGCGTCGCGACAGCCGTTCCAGCTCTTGCTGCGCCAGCTTGCGCGCGTGGATGTCTTCCACCTGCGTGATGAAGTGCTGGGGCTCGCCGGTTTGTTCATCGCGCACGAGCGAAACCGCCAGTAGCACCCAGCGGTAGTGGCCGTCCTTGTGGCGGTAGCGCTTTTCCAGGCGATAGGCCTCGACCTTGCCCGACAACAGGTTGGCCACCTGGCGCAGGTCGCCGGTCAGGTCGTCGGGGTGGGTCAGTTGCTGGTAGCTCAGCTCGCGCAGTTCGGCCGCGCTGTAGCCGAGCAGCTCGGTCATGGCGCGGTTGACGGTCTGCCAGCGGCCGTCCATGTCGACCAGCGCCATGCCGATGGCCGAATGCTCCATGGCCTGGCGAAAGCGCTTGTCGCTGCTGCGCAGGCTGGCGCGGCCGTGCCGGTTCTGTTCGGTCAGGTAGGCAATGCAGACCGGCAGCACCATGATCACCGCGGCCGACAGCGGCACCGCTTCATGGCGGTGCGACAGCAGCATCAGCGCCTGCAGGCACAGCGTGGCCACCAGCGCCAGCAGCGCGGTGGCAAACGGATTGCCGGCCAGCGCCAGCAGCACCAGCGGCAGCGACATTGCCGCGAACGGGTCGTGGCCCTGCCACTGCGCGAACGCGCCGATGGCCAGGCTCAGCGCCAGCGCGCCCGCCTGCGGCGCCAGCATCGGCCGCGCGGCGGCGGCGCGCACGCGCACCGCGGTCATCGACAGCATCAGCGGCAGCAGCAGCGCCATGCCCAGCGCGCTGGCCTGCCACCAGGTCCACCACACCGGCGCGAAGCGGCTGCCCGCGACCGCGGCGATGGCCGCCGCGCCGGCGCTGGCCCCGACCATCGGCGCCAGGATGCCGCCGACCGCCAGCATCACCGCGAACGCGGCCAGCGGGCCGTGGCGTCCGGTCACGCCATGCCGGTCCAGCAGGCGCAACAGCAGCAGCGCGGACAGCATCTCCGCCAGGTTGGCGCCGGTCAGCATCAGCGCCGTGCCGACGCTGTCGCCGGCACCGTGGTTGGCCAGCACGCTGGCCACCAGCATGCCGGCCAGCAGCCACGGCGCCTCCGCGCGCGGCCGCTGCAGCAGCAGGCCCAGCCCGAACGCATTGGGCAGCCACACCGAGGCCACGGTGCCGGGCAGCCGCGCCAGCCACAGCGCCGCCGCCGCCAGCACAAAGTAGCAGGCGCCGGCCAGCAGCAAGGGCAGCCAGCGGCGCGGCGCGGCGGAAGGGGCTGGGGCGGCCGGAAGGCTCGGCGGGGCCGTGTCGGGCGTCATGGACGAGAGCGAGGCAAAGGCGGTGCGATGCGGGTGGGAAGGAGGCGGCGTGACCGGCGCGCCCGGCGGCACGCCCCCGAAACGCCCGGACAGACTGCCGCCCAGCGTAGGGGCAATGTAGCGAGGATAAGCGCGTGGCCATCGGCAGGACAGGGGGCAGGTTGGGGGGTTACTTGCCGCTGGTGTCGGGGGCGATTTTTTGGTAGGGCGGCAACAGCCGGGGTCCGCGATGCCGGTATCCGCGCCGATAACCTCCCCGGTAATCGCGCCGCCGCGCCCCCGCGCCGATCATGCAGCCATGGCCTGACGCCAGGCCCGAGTCCCTGACCACCCAACCCAAGGAGAACGCCATGTCCGCTGCCACCCAGTCCCCCCAGGTCGACCACGCCGCCACCCTTGCTGACCGCTACCTCGCCGCCTGGAACGAGACCGATGCCGCGCGCCGGCGCGAGCTGATCGCGGCGGCGTGGACGGAAACGGCTTGCTATGTGGATCCGCTGATGCGGGGCGACGGCCATGCCGGCATCGACGCGATGATCGCCGCGGTGCAGGCGAAGTTTCCCGGTTTCCGCTTCACCCGCGTGAGCCCGGTCGATGCGCACGGGGAGCACCTGCGCTTTACCTGGGAGCTGGGCCCCGCCGGCGAAGCCGCGCTCGTGGTCGGCACCGACTTTGCCACGGTGTCGGCCGATGGCCGGCTGGCGCGCATGACCGGCTTCATCGACCGCGCCCCGGCCGGGCTGGCCTGAGTGCCGCCGGCGCTGCACTATGTTGCCTTTCCCACCGACAGCCCCCGGGGCACTGGCCGCAAGCTGCGGCATCCAGTGCGGCGGACAGGGGAAGGCAAATGGCGCGGGTTCTGCGGATGGCGGCATGGGGGCTTGCCGGCACGGCCGTCGTGGTGGCCGCGGCGGCGTACGGCGCGGCTTGGGTAGGGGAGCGCAAGGCACAGCGCGTGGTGGAAGTCCCGGTCGCCCCCGTTGCCATCCGCGACGATCCCAGCGCCATCGCCCACGGCAAGTACCTGTATGAATCGCGCGGCTGCATGGAATGCCATGGCGCCGGCGGGGGCGGCAAGCAGGTAATCGACGACCCCGGCGGCCTGCGCGTGCGCGCGCCGGACCTGACCCGCGCCAACCCGGCCATTGCCGCTTACGAGCCAGTGGACTGGGTGCGCAGCATCCGCCATGGCGTGGCGCCCTCGCTGCGTCCGCTGCTGGTCATGCCGAGCGAAGACTACAACCGGCTCAGCGACGAGGACCTCGGTGCGCTGATCGGCTACCTGCGCAGCCTGCCCGCGGCGATGGGCGCGCCCGCCGAGATCACCATGCCGTGGCTGGTGCGCGCCCTGTATGGCGTGGGGGTGGTGCAGGACGCGGCTTCCAAGATCGACCATAGCCTGCCGGCGCAGGCGGCGATAGTGCCCGAGCCGACGCCGCGCTATGGCGCCTACGTGGCCAATGTCTGCCTGGGATGCCACGGCCCGGAGTTTCGGGGCGGCAAGATCCCGGGCGCGCCGCCCGACTGGCCGCCGGCCGCCGACCTGCGCCCCGCGCCAGGCGGCGCCATGGCCCGCTACGGCGAGCCCGCCGCGTTCATCGAGATGATGCGCAGCGGCAAGCGGCCCGACGGCAGCGCGCTCAGCCGCGTGATGCCGTTCGATTCGTTCGGGCGCATGAACGATACCGAACTGACGGCCCTGTACCTGTTCCTGGCCGGCCTGCCGCAGCGCTAGCCGCGTGCCAGCCGGCGCCCGGCCGCGATGCCGGGCAGCTCGACCCAGCGGTGCAGCAGCCAGGCCAGCGCCAGCGCCAGGCCGGCGTCGATGGCAAAGCGCAGCAGCTGCATGGCGGTCTGGTGCGCGCCCAGCTCGGGCATCAGGCGCTTGACCGCTTCGATCACGGTGGGATGGGTCAGGTAGAGGGCGTAGGACAGTTCGCCCAGCCAGATCAGCGCGCGCGGCACGCGCAGCATGCCGGCGTGCTCGGCGGCGACCACGCCGGCCACCAGCAGCGCCGCCGGCAAGCCGCGTCCCGCCAGGCTGAAATCCGGCCCGACCATCGGCAGCGACAGCGCGAACGCCGCGCTGCCGAGCGCCAGCAGCGCGAGCGCTGACGCCGGCGTCAGCAAGTGGCGCCAGCGCGCATAGGACCACGCCAGCCCGCAGCCCAGCAGGAACTCGAGCACCAGCGGATTGCTGACCATGGCGAGCCACGGCGCCGCGAACGGATAGCCCTGCGTGGGATCGGCCACCAGCGCGCCGAAGCGCCACCACGGCAGCACCAGCGTGAACAGCGCGAACACCCCCAGCACCACCAGCAGCGCGCGCCGCCCGGCCAGCAGCAGCCCGAGCGCAAACACCGCGTAGAACGCCAGCTCGTAGTTGAGCGACCAGCCCACGTACAGCGCCGGATAGCCGTAGTAGGGCGCATGGCCGGTGGAAGTCGGCAGGAACGCCAGCGACGCGGCGAACGCGGCCGGCGTGACCGGGTTGAGCAGCAGCGCGTGGAGTGCCGACATGGTCCAGTACGGCGGCGCCAGCCGGCACAGGCGCCGGATCATGAAGCCGAGCGGACGCTCCGGCCGGGGCCGGGCCAGCACCCCGACCCAGGCGATGATGAAGCCGCTGATGACGAAGAACACATCGACGCCGACATGGCCGCGCTTGATCACGTTGTGGGTCAGCCAGTTCAGCACTGGCGCGTTGGCGCCGCCCAGCGTGAGCCCGGAGTGGTAGAGCACCACCAGCGCCGCAGCCAGTCCGCGCAGGGCCTGGATGCTGTCGAGCCGCGCTAACGAGGGTGACGAAGCGGCGCGGACGCGGGCTTCGGAGGAGACGGCCGTGCCGGGCGGGGCAGCGGCGCTGCGGGCCGGGGCGGTACCGGCTGCGGTCAACGAGTTTTCTGGAATAGTCGATGGCACTGTTTCAGCGGCAGGGATCGGATCACACCGGAATCCCGCCGGATGGAAAGGCAATCCATGAGGGACAGCCGTTCCTTGCACAAAGTTCGTGCAACCGGCGCTCACGGGCACGTTAGTGCGCACAGCGTCCGGCAAGGTGCCGCAAATTGCACTATCCTCACTTGTCCGTTGCGCCAGGCTGCGGCGCACAGGCAATGACCAGCGGGCAACGTACCCAAGGAGTGTCCCCCAAATGACCACCCTCTCCATCAACGTCAACGGCAAGACCCGTGAAGTCGACGTGGACCCGTCCACGCCGCTGCTGTGGGCGCTGCGCGACAACCTCGAAATGACCGGCACCAAGTTCGGCTGCGGCATGGCCGCGTGCGGTGCCTGCACCGTGCACGTCAACGGCCAGGCCACGCGCAGCTGCGTGACGCCGGCCTCCGCGGTCGCCGGTGCGCGCATCACCACCATCGAAGGCATCGGCACCGACCGCGTCGGGCGCGCCGTGATGGACGCGTGGCTCAAGCACGATGTCGCCCAGTGCGGCTATTGCCAGAACGGCCAGGTGATGAGCGCCGTCGGCCTGCTGCGCAGCAAGCCGCGGCCCACCGATGCCGACATCGACCAGGCCATGGCCGGCAACCTGTGCCGCTGCGGCACGTACCAGCGTATCCGCGCGGCGATCAAAGACGCCGCCCGTGCGCTGGCCTGAGCGGGAGCGAACCGATATGCGTATCCGAGGCATCGAAGCCCTGGCTGGCGGCCAGGCAGGCAATAGCGGCGAAGCGCGTGGCGACGCCGGCGTGGCGACGCTCGACCGCCGCAGTTTCTTGAAGCTGACCGGCCTGGCCGGCGGCGGGCTGGCGCTGGGCGTGGCACCGCTGGCGCAGGCGCAGGAAGGCGCCAAGCCCAAGGCGCCGCCGGCGGCGCCGCAGGCGTTCCTGATCATCGCGCCGGACAACACCGTGACCGTGGCGGTGAACCGGCTCGAATTCGGCCAGGGCGTGCATACCGCGCTGCCGATGGCGCTGGCCGAAGAGCTGGATGCCGACTGGCGCAACGTGCGCGCGGCGCTGGCCCCGGCGGGCGACCCGTACAAGGATCCCGGCTTCGGCATGCAGATGACCGGCGGCTCCACCGCGCTGAACCACTCGTTCCAGCAGTACCGCGAACTCGGCGCGCGCGCCCGCGCGATGCTGGTCGCGGCCGCGGCGCAGCGCTGGAAGGTCGATCCGGTCAGCTGCAAGGTGGAGCAGGGCGTGGTCACGTCCGGCAGCCAGCGCGCCACCTTCGGTGAACTGGCGCCGGCGGCGATGGAGCTGCCGGTGCCGCAGCAGGTCACGCTGAAGGACCCGGCGCAGTTCCGCATCGTCGGCAAGCCCACGCCGCGGCTCGATGCGCGCGGCAAGATGGAAGCGACCACGCCGTTCGGCATCGACACCCAGCTCAAGGGCATGGTGGTGGCGGTGGTGGCGCGGCCGCCGCGCTTCGGCGGCAAGGTGAAAAGCCTCAGCGCCGACAAGGCCCGTGCGGTGCCGGGCGTGCGCGGCGTGCTCCAGGTGCCGGTCGACCGCGGCGGCAGCGGCGTGGCCGTGGTCGCCAGCGGCTACTGGCCCGCCAAGATGGGCCGCGATGCGCTCGAGGTCCAGTGGGAGGACGCCGGCTCGAAAGTCTCGTCGCAGGCCTTGTTCGATGAATACGCGAAGCTGGCCGGCCAGCCCGGCACGGTCGCGCGCGCCGGCGAGGGCGATATCGCCGCGGCGATCCAGCGCGCGCCGCGCAAGATCGAGGCCGACTTCCGCTTCCCGTACCTGGCGCACGCGCCGATGGAGCCGCTGAACTGCACGCTGCAGCCCGAGGTGGCCGGCGGCAAGGTGCAGTCGGTCAAGGTCTGGGTGGGCTCGCAGTTCCAGACCGTCGACCAGGCCGCGGTGGCCCGCACGCTCGGGCTGGCGCCGGACAAGGTGGTGCTCAACACCATGATGGCCGGCGGCGGCTTCGGCCGGCGCGCGGTGCCGACCTCGGACTACATCGTCGAAGCGGCCAACGTGCTCAAGGCCTGGGTCGCCGCGGGCCACACCGAGCCGCTCAAGGTGGTGTGGAGCCGCGAGGACGATATCCGCGGCGGCTACTACCGCCCGCTGCACCTGCACCGCGCCCGCATCGGCCTGGACGCGCAGGGCAAGGTGGTGGGCTGGCAGCACACCATCGTCGGCCAGTCGATCCTGAAGGGCACGCCGTTCGAGCCGTTCATGGTCAAGAACGGCGTCGATGCCACCATGACCGAGGGCATCGTCGAGAACGACTACGACCTGCCGCTGCAGATGTCGGTGCACCATCCGCAGGTGGACGTGCCGGTGCTGTGGTGGCGCTCGGTCGGCAATACGCATACCGCCTTCGTCAAGGAAACGCTGGCCGACGAGATGGCCGCCGCCGCCAAGCAGGACCCGGTGGCGTTCCGCCTGGCGCGGCTCGACGAAAAGAAGCACGCGCGCCATCGCGCCGCGCTGCAGTTGGCGGTGGACAAGTCCGGCTACGGCAAGCGCAAGCTGCCCAAGGGACATGCCTGGGGCGTCGCCGTGCACGAGTCGTTCAGCACCGTGGTGGCCTATGTGGTCGATGTCTCGGTGGTGAAGGGCGAGCCGCGCGTGCATCGCGTCACCGCCGGCGTGCATGCCAACCGCGTGGTCAATCCGTTGTCGGCCGAAGCCCAGATCCAGGGTGCGTGCGTGTTCGGGCTGGCCATGACCCGGCCCGGGTTTGCCATCGAGATCGACAACGGCGCGGTGAAGAACAGCAACTTCCCCGACTATCCGCCGCCGCGCATCACCGACGCGCCGGTGGTGGACGTGTTCTTCGTGCCGTCGCAGGACAACCCCACCGGGCTGGGCGAACCCGGCGTGCCGCCGATCGCGCCGGCGGTGGCCAATGCGCTGTTCACGCTGACCGGCAAGCGCCAGCGGCAATTGCCGTTTGTGATGGCCTGAGCGCGGCCGGCCGGGCAGCATGGCGCTGTTGTAATCGCGCCAGTGTCCGCCCGGCCGTGGCAGCACCTATTGCCTTTGCGGGGCGAGCCGCGTAGAACGGGGAAAACCGCGCGCGCCACGCTGCGCGGCAAAGAGTGACCCCCGCATCGCCCCCGCCGCCGCGTATCGCCCGGCCCGGGTGCCGTGCCCGGAGACCGAGGTGTGATCATGGAGACCCAGGAAAGTACCCTGACGCTGGCGCTGATGACCGAACCTGCACGCATCCGCATCTGCCGCGCGCTGCTCGAAGCCGGCGAGGCCGGGCTGCCGGCCACCGACCTGGCGCAGGTGGCGCGACTGAGCCTGGGGCGCGCCGGCCATGTGTTCTCGGAGCTGGTGCAGGCCGACGTCCTGGCGCTGTCGATCCAGGAGCGGCGGGTCTGCTACGTGCTGAAGGCGCGGCGCGCGGTCACCGAAGCGCTGGGCTATATCGACGCCAGCGGACTGGCCGACTGACACGGCTAAACGGGCCCCGCGGGGCCCGTTTGCATTGGTGCGGCGGTGAGCGCCGCGACCGCTGCGTCACTGCTTGGGCGCGGTCATTTCCTGGCGGGCCGCTGCGTCCGCCGCCTTGTTCTCGACCTTGCGTTCCTGCTTGGCAGCGCCGACTTCGTCCTTGTATTCGCCCTTGGCGGCCTTTTTCTTCGCCTTGTATTCGGCGGCGGCCTCGCGGCGTGCCTCGCGGCGCTCGACCAGCGGGTCCTTCGGCGGCTGGATCTGGGTCACGCCGGGCGCGGCGCCGGGGCCGGCGGGGCTGGCCGCGGTGGCCGGCACGGCAGGCGTTGCAGGGGTTGCCGGCGTGGCGGGGGTGGCAGGCGTGGCGGTCTGTGCGATGGACGCGGCGCAGCTGAGGCCTGCCAGGCCTGCCGCAATCACGCTGGCGATTCGGGTATGGCGAGCGGCTTGTTTCGGATCCATGGAATACCTCCAGGGTTAGGGTCGGAAGCGCCGGCCGGTCGGGGCCCGGCGCGCCGTATGCCGCACATGCCCGCCTGGCGGGCCTGCGGCGACAAGGCCAGTCTAGGCAGCAGCCCGGCGTGGCGCTGTCGGGCAGGCGCCGATGAGACGCCGGAATTGCTCCTACAAGCGCGCAGTCGCGGCCGCGCACACCGGTTTAAGGCATCTTTCATTTCCTTTAATTCCGCGGCAAGAAGATTCACTTCTGCGGACGCGGCACTTCCGCCACCATGGCCCGCAGGAAGCGTGACGCCGCGGTCCGCCAGCCTGGACCAGCTGCCGATGACGCTGTTGTCACGATGCTGTCGTAGCGTGGAATGGCCCAGGACCGGATGAGGGAATCGATGCGAGCGCAAGGCCCCCTGGTGTTGATGTTGCTGGCCGGCCTTGCGGCCGCGCCGGAGCCCGCGCTGGCGCAGACGGAGCCGGCGTTTCGCGTGGTCGGCACCAATGTGCAGAAGCACGCCAGTGCGGTGCTGACGCTGATGTCGTTTGCGGTGGTACCGGACCTGGCGTCCAGCTCGCTTTCGATCAGCAGTGCCAGCACCGACAACCCCGACCTGACCCTGTGGCAGCTCGGCGGGGGCTTTACGCTGAGCCAGTCGTTTCCGCTCTATCTGGAAGGGTCGATCGCCTACAACCGCTACGACCCCGCCTTTGTCGCCTCCAACGGGGTGGAATCCCGCAAGCTGCCGGCCAAGTGGAACACCTTCGCCGGCACCGTTGGCGTCGGCTGGGATTTTCCGCTGATCCCCAGCAAGGAGCTGGTGTTCCGCCCCATCTTCAACGCTTCGCTCGGCCGCGTCGCCAGCGACCTGTCCATCGCCCAGTTCGCGGTCGAGCACAAGACCGAGCGCGACATCGCCTTCCTCGACGACGGCGTCATGAATGCCTATGGCCTGGGCGGATCGGTGATGCTCGACTGGGAAAGCCACCGCGACAACCGCGATATCGACGTGGAACTGCGCTATACCAACATCTACCTGCGCAGCTTCGGCGACTCGTCCGGCCTGGAGGCCTCGTCCGTCGCGCAGACCGCCAGCCTGTACGCGCGCTGGCGCGCGCCAACCGGACTGCGCGCGCTCGACCGGCCGGTGCGCTACGTGCTGGAGCTGTCGCACTCGCATTACCTCGGCAACCAGGCCGGGGCGCTGGGGTTCAACTACCTCACCACGCTGGGCACCGGCCTGGAACTCGACACCAGCGCCCACGAAGTGTTCGTGACCCGGATCCGCGCGGTGGTGCGCTACGTCTTCGGGAATGGCGTCTCGGGGGTGTCGTTCGGGCTCGCCGCGAGTTTCTAGCGTTCCCTGCACGCGAGCCGAGTCAGTCCCTGGCTACCCTCTGCGGCTGGCGCTATCGCTTGCGCCGTTCAGTCGATGGCGTGGCGGCATCGACCGCCGGCACGATCACCGCAATGGCGTCACGCACCAGCGCATCGATCTCTGCATCGTCCGGACGGATGCCGGTGGCCAGCGTACGGTGCAGCACGCTGGCCAGCACCATGCCATGGAACAGCCTGGCGCTGACCTCGGGACTGGCCGAGAGCCGCGTGCCTTTGGCCTGCTGGCTGCCAAGGAACGCCGCCACATAGGCGCAGGTCGCCGCCGGACCGCGCGTATACCAGGCGTTACCCAACGCGGGAAAGCGCCGCGATTCCGCGAAGATCAGCCGCAGGAACGCCAGGTGGCGTTCCTCCAGCAACGACTGCAGGAAGCTGTGCGCGATCTTGCCGAGCCCCTGCGCCGCATCGCAGTGCGACACATCCACGCCCTTCTCGGTCTTTTCCAGGAAGCGGTCGCACAGCCGTTCCACCACCGCCACGAACAAACCGTCCTTGCCGCCGAAATAGCTGTAGACGTTGGTCTTGGAGCCCCCGCACGCCTTGACGATGTCGTCGAGGCTGACGCCGTCGTAGCCATGCTCGAGAAACATGTCGGCGGCGGTGCTCAGGATCAGGGCGCGCTTCTCTTCGCCACGGCGCGTCATGCGCTGGGGCGGGCGGTGCGAAGGGGTGTCGGTATTGCTTGCGGGTGATGCCATCGGGTAGCCGGGAATGACAAGGGGGCGCTGTCGCCCCGCGCAGTCTACCAAATGCATGCGCGCTCCAAGCGGCCGCCAGGCCGACGGCCATTTCTTCAAAGAATTTGATAAACACACTCTAACAATTCTAGTACCATACGGTACGGTTTAACTATAGTTGGATCGTGAGAGGCGCGCGGCATGGGCCCCGCCGGACACGAGGTTCTTCTCAATGGAAAAGGAGCATGTGATGAAAAAAGCATCGATTGGCGCAGCGCTGACGGTAGTGATGGCGGCCGGGGCGCAAGCCGCGGTGCGCGCCCCCGAGGTCTACACAAACGGTGGGCATGTCGCCGAGGCACTGCAGCGTTCGCAGTCGGGCCGCCTGGCTGACGAGCAGTTTCGCCGGATTGCCGTGCGCAAGGCCGATCCGTTCACGGATGGCGCGCGGCAAATGGATCCGTTCACCGACGGCGCGGTGCGCCAGGTGGGTCTGTTTACCGACGGCGCCCTCGCAAAGATTGGCAATGCGGACCTGTTCACGGATGGCGCCTGAACGGCATGCCGGTCCTGCACGCCGAAGGGCAGTGCCGGCCGCACATGATGAGGGCGGGTGCGGGTTTACCGTTCTTGCGGAGCTCCGCACCTCCACCTAAAATAATTCGTATATCGCATTATATTGCGCACAGCGCAAAAATGGAGACGACGTGGCGGAGACGATACACCCCCGGGCAGCCGGGCAGACCAGCATCGCGCAGGTGGACATCCACGGCGTGTCGGTACATGGGAAAGACCTGAGCGAGGCTTTGATCGGCAAGACCGGCTTCACTGCCTACTTCCTGTTCCTGCTGATCGGCCGCGAGCCTGACGCAAAGCTGGTGGCGATCACCGATGCCTGCCTCGTCGCGATCGCGGAGCATGGCCTGGTCCCCTCGGTGCAGGCCGCGCGCATGACGCTGGCCGCCGCGCCGGATGCGTTGCAGGGCGCGGTGGCGGCTGGCGTGCTGGGTTGCGGCTCGGTGATCCTGGGCGCATCGGAAAGCGCGGGCCACTTGCTGGCGGAAGTGCTCGCCGGGCGAGAACACGGCACGCTGGCCGAGAGCGCGAACTCCGTAGTCCGGGCGGTGCGCCAGGCGCGCAAGCCGCTGCCCGGCTTTGGCCATCCGACGCACAAGCTGGGGGATCCGCGCGCGCACCGGCTGCTGGCCGTTGCGCGTGAACTGGACATCGCCGGTGATCACGTGGCCGCGCTGGAAGCGGTCGCCGCCGCCGTGCCCGAGCACTACAGCAAGCCCCTCCCGCTCAATGTTTCGGGCGCGATCCCCGCTGTCCTGCTGGACGCAGGCTATCCCGCCACCGCGCTCAAGGGCGTGCCGCTGCTGGCGCGCGTGGCCAGCCTGATCGCCCACTTGCAGGAGGAACGCCGCCAGCCGATCGGCTTCATCCTGGCCGATGCCGCCGAACACGCCATCGCCTACAGCGCCGCGCCGGCGCAAGCATCATGAACGCGCCCGCCACCCACATCGGCACGATGGCGCCGCTCGACGTGCTCAGGCAGTACCCGGCGCACGACTTCACGCTGACCGGTTTCCTTGCGGCCCGCGTGGCGGCGCATCCGGACAAGCCGGCATTGCTGTTCGAGGGCGAGACCTGGAGCTATCGCGAACTCGAGGCCCGGATCGCGCAGGCCGCACAATGGCTGGCGCAGGCCATGCACGTGCGCCGCGGCGACCGCGTCGGTGTGCTGTCCCCCAACCATCCGTCCACGGTCGTGCTGATGTTCGCGCTGGCGCGCCTGGGCGCGACCATGGTGCCGGCCAACCCGGAATACCGTCTGGACGAGGCGCTGTACGTGTTCGAGCATGCGCAGGTGTGCGGGCTGGTATGCGCGCCGGCCACGCTGGAAACCGGCGCGGCCATCGTCCGCGCGCTCGGCGGCGAAGTCTGGCTGCGCGCCAACGAGTCCGGCGACCATGGCGTGCCGACGCTGGAGCAGTCGATGGCGGCGGACACCAATGAATTTGCCGATGAACTTGCCGCCCACGGCAGCGACCGGGACACCGCGCTGATCATCTACACCTCCGGCACGACGGGCTTCCCCAAGGGTGCGATGCACAGCCACCGCGGCTACGTGCTGACCGCCGAAGCCTTCGTCGGCCGGTTGCAGTTGCAGCCCGACGAGCGCGTGATGTGCGTGATGCCGCTGTTCCATATCAATGCGCTGATGTATTCGGTGGGCGGGGCGCTGGCATGCGGCGGCTGCCTGGTGCTGATGCGCAGGTTCTCGGCGTCGTCGTTCTGGCGCTTTGCCGCCGAGACCGGCGCGACGGAGGTGAACCTGGTGGCGGCGGCGGGCAGCATCCTGGCCCGGCGCCCGCGGGCCGAGTTCGTGCCCGGCCACCGCATCACCAAGATGTTTATCGCGCCGCAGACCGGGGAAATGGTGCGCGTGATGAAGCACGAGTTCCACGTGCCGCGCCTGATCGAATGCTATGGCATGACGGAAATCCCGGGCGTGATCGCCAATCCGTTCGACGGCCCGCACAAGCTCGGCACCATGGGCCTGATCTCGCCGCATCCGGATCCGGCGGTGCCGCTGCCGCAGGCCCGCATCGTCGATGACGAGGGCGGCGAAGTGGTTCCTGGCGGCGAGGGCGAATTGCTGATCCGCACGCCCACGCTGATGCAAGGCTACTACCGCGACCCGGTGCAGACCGAGGCGGCGTTCCGCGACGGCTGGTTCGCCACCGGCGACCTGGTGCGCCAGGACGAGGACGGCTACTACGTCTTTGTCGCACGCAAGAAGGATGTGATCCGGCGCAAGGGCGAGAACGTGTCGGGTGCCGAGCTCGACCGCATCTTCGGCGAACACCCGGCAGTGGAAGAAGCGGCGGCCATCGGCGTGCCGGCGGAGCTAGGCGAGGAAGAAATCCTGCTGGCGGTGCAGTTCCGCCCGGGCCAGTCGGCCGATGCGGCGGAGCTGCTCGCGTGGGCGCGCGCCCGCCTGGCCGTGCACAAGCTGCCGCGTTATATCGCCACCGTCGAGGCGATTCCTCACACGCCGACGCACAAGCCCGCCAAGCACAAGCTGAAGGCCGACCGGACCTTGCTGGCGCGCGCGATCGACCTGTCGGGCGCCAGCCAATAATCAGAATTATGGAGACAAGGATGAGCACCCAGGACAACTACACGCTGCAGCGCGCGCTGGACGCCATGTGCCCCGGCGCGCCCGGCTCGGACGCTACCCTGCAAGCACAATTCGGCGTGGCGCTACGGCATTTCCACGCCATGCTCGACGAGCTGCAGCTGACCGACGCGCAGCTCTATCGCATTGCCGCCTGGCTGGGCCGGGTGTCCGCGCAGGACGAGCTGATCATGCTGTGCGACATGATGGGCCTGACCATGCGCGCGCTGGACCTGGCGCGCACCGGCGACCAAGCAACGCCGCAGAACGTGACCGGCCCGTTCCCCAAGGACCAGGTCGCCGAAGGCAGCAACCCCTGCCACCTGGCGACGGCGGACGAGCCCGGGCAGCGGCTCGAGGTGCGCGGGCGCGTGCTGGATGCGCGCACGGGCCAGCCGGTGCCGGGCGCGACGCTGATCGTGTGGCAGCCCAACCAGTTCGGGCGCTACGAGAACGAAGACGACGCCCAGTCCGAAGACAACCTGCGCGGCAAGCTGCGCTGCGATGCGGAAGGCGGCTTCCAGATCTTCACGGTGCGGCCGGGCGGCTACATCATCGGGCGCGAGGACACCGAGGTCGGCGTGCTGATGCGGCGCCTGGGCCGCAACCGCCAGCGCGCACCGCATATCCATTACCGGGTGGTGCAGCCGGGATACCGCACGCTGACGTCGCAGATCTATTTCAAGGGCGACCCCGCCAACCCGGTCGACTGCATCTTCTCGACCATTAATGACCATATCGTCGAGGTGGGGCCCAATCCGCAGCGTGACGGCTACCAGTTGCTGACGCTGGATGTGGCGATCGAGCCAGAGGTGGCGGCCTGAGGTGGTGGGCTAAGGCGTGCGTCGCTCAGGAAGCCGCCAGGATCGAATGCGCCAGCGTGGGTGCCCGCCGGATCGCGGCCTCGATCATCGCGGCTGCTTCGCGCAGTGCCGGCAGCCGTGTCGCGACCAGCTCTTCGGGGCTGGTGCGCTCGGTCTCGGTGGAGCAGTTGATGGCGGCGATCACGCGCTGCTGCGGATCGCGCACGGGCACGGCGATCGACAGGACGTTGAGTTCGAGCTGGCCTTCCTGGACCGCATAGCCCTGTTCGAGCGTGCGTGCCAGCGCCGCGCGCAGCGCATCCGCATCGCTGAGCGTCTTCGGCGTGAATTTCTGGAACGGTGCCTGGTCCAGGACCTTGTTCTGCTGGGCCTTGGGCGCATGGGCCAGCAAGGCGAGGCCGAGCGAGGTGCAATGCACCGGCAGCCGGTAGCCGACCGAGGCGCGGAACGCGATGCGCCGTTGGCTGGGCACATGCGCCAGGTAGACCACGCTGTCGCCGTCGAGGATGGCGAGCGAGACCGAGTCGCGGAAGCGCTCGGCCACTTCCTGCAGGAAGGGCTGGACGATGTCGCGCAGGTTCATCGAGCTGAGGAAGGCGGCACCCAGCGACAGGACCTTGGGCAGCAGCACGAAGCGCCGCCCGTTGGCGCCGATGTAGCCCAGCGCCTGCAGCGTCAGCAAGGCACGGCGCGCGCTGGCGGGCGTCATGCCGGTGGCCTGGGCGACTTCGCTGAGCGTCATTTCCGGCGTGGTTTCGGTAAACGCCTGGATCACCGCCAAGCCGCGCGCCAGCGCCGCGACGTAGTCGCGGTGGCCTTCTTCGAGCTTGCGCGGGGTGTCGTGGTCGACGGGGGCGGTGGGTTTGGCGGCGGAAGTCATGCACGCATTCTATCCGCAACGTCCAGGCCGGAACAAAAGGCAGCTCCCCATTCCGGCGCCCGACTGGTGCCGGAATGGGAGGGCGTGCCGCAGTACTGAATTGAGGACCAGCAAGGAGACATCATGACCGACCCCAACCGCCCCGCGAGCCTGCTCGACAAGCTCTGGGCCAGCCACGTGATCCACCAGGAGGCCGGTGGCCCCGCGCTGATCTATATCGACCGCCACCTCGTCAACGAGGTGACCAGCCCGCAGGCCTTCGAAGGGTTGCGCCTGACCCGGCGCAAGGTGTGGCGCGCCGCCTCGGTGCTGGCCACCGCCGACCACAACGTGCCCACCACCGCGCGCAGCCAGGGCATCGCCGATCCGGTGAGCCGCGCGCAGGTCGACGCGCTCGACCGCAACTGCGAAGAGCACGGCATCGTCAACTTCGGCATGGACGACCTGCGCCAGGGCATCCTGCATGTGGTGGGGCCGGAACGCGGCGCGACCTTGCCCGGCATGACCATAGCCTGCGGGGATTCGCATACCTCCACGCATGGCGCGTTCGCGGCGTTCGCGTTCGGCATCGGCACCTCGGAAGTCGAGCAGGTGCTGGCTGCGCAATGCCTGTGGATGAAGAAGCCCAAGTCGATGCTGGTGCGCGTAGAGGGCGGGCTGGGCAAGGGCATTGCCGCCAAGGACATCGCGCTCGCGCTGATCGGTCGCATCGGCACGGCCGGCGCGACCGGGCATGTGATCGAGTTCGCCGGCAGCACCATCCGCGGCCTGAGCATGGAAGCGCGCATGACGGTGTGCAACATGGCGATCGAGGCCGGCGCGCGCACCGGCATGGTGGCCGTGGACGAGACCACGCTGGACTACCTGCACGGACGGCCGCAGGCCCCGCAGGGCCGGATGTGGGACGCGGCCGTCGAATACTGGCGCACGCTGCGCAGCGACCCGGGCGCGACCTTCGACGCCGTGGTCGATCTGGACGCCGCCACCATCCGCCCGCACGTGACCTGGGGGACATCGCCCGAAATGGTGGTGCCCGTCGGCGAACGCATTCCCGACCCGCGCGACGAGCGCGACCCGGTGCGGCGCAAGAGCATCGAGGCGGCGCTGCGCTACATGGGCCTGCTGCCGAATACGCCCATCGAAGCGGTCGCGGTGGACAAGGTCTTTATCGGGTCATGCACCAACGCGCGCATTGAAGACCTGCGCGCCGCGGCGCAGGTCGTGCGCGGCCGGCACGTGTCGCCGCGCATCCGGCAGGCACTGGTGGTGCCGGGCTCGGGGCTGGTCAAGTCCCAGGCCGAGGCCGAGGGGCTCGATCAGGTCTTTATCGCCGCTGGCTTCGAATGGCGCGAGCCGGGCTGCTCGATGTGCCTGGGCATGAACGACGACCGCCTTGCGGCGGGCGAACGCTGCGCATCGACGTCAAACCGCAATTTCGAAGGCAGGCAGGGGCCGGGCGGGCGCACCCACCTGGTGAGCCCGCAGATGGCGGCCGCGGCCGCCGTCGCGGGCCACTTCATCGATGTCCGCGCGCTGTAACACACAGAGGAAGCCGAGCAAATGAAAGCCTTTACCACATTGGATGGCCTGGTAGCGCCGCTGGACCGCGCCAATGTCGATACCGATGCCATCCTGCCCAAGCAGTTCCTGAAATCCATCCGGCGCAGCGGCTTCGGCCCCTACCTGTTCGACGAGTGGCGCTACCTCGATCATGGCGAGCCTGGGCAGGACTGCAGCACGCGGCCGCTGAACCCGGACTTCGTGCTGAACCAGCCGCGCTACCGCGGCGCGTCGATCCTGCTGGCGCGCGAAAACTTCGGCTGCGGCTCCTCGCGCGAGCATGCGCCGTGGGCGCTGGAAGACTTCGGCCTGCGCGCGCTGATCGCGCCAAGTTTTGCCGACATCTTCTACAACAACTGCCTGAAGAACGGCCTGCTGCCGATCGTGGCGGCGCCGGAGGTGGTCGACCGCCTGTTTGCCGAAGTGGCCGCCACGCCGGGCTACCGGCTGCAGGTGGACCTGGCCGCGCAGCAGGTGGTCACGCCGGCCGGGGAGGTGATCGCTTTCACGCTCGACCCGTTCAAGCGGCATTGCCTGCTCAACGGGCTGGACGATATCGCGCTCGCGCTGCGCCACGCTGCGCAGATCGACGCGTACGAGCAGGTGCGGCGGCAGCGCGAACCCTGGTTGTTCAACTGAACGGAGATCCGGCCGCCCGAGCCGGGAAACCTCACAACGATAGATGGAGACATGATGGATCGGAACACTCACACCCCTCGCGCGCTGTGCGCCGCCGTGCTCGGCCTGGCCTGCTTCGCCGGCGCAAGTTCCGCCCTGGCACAGGCCTATCCCGCACAGCCGATCCGCATGGTGGTGCCCTACGCACCCGGCGGCACGACCGACATCATCGCCAGGCAACTGGCCCAGCGCATGTCCGAGAAGCTACGCCAGCCGGTAGTGGTGGAGAACAAGAGCGGTGCCAACACCGTGATCGGGGCCGACGCGGTCGCCAAGGCGCAGCCCGACGGCTACACGCTGCTGCTGACCAACGACGCCACCTTCGTGCTCAATCCGGTGGTACTGCCATCGGTGTCCTACAACGTCGCGCGCGATTTTGCGCCGGTGGCGGCGATCGGCTATGTGCCGCTGGTGATGGCGGTATCGGGCAGCCTGCCGGTGGACAGCGTGAAGGAGCTGGCGGCCTATGCCAAGGCCCGCCCACAGGCGCTCAGCTACGGCTCGTTCGGGGCCGGCAGCCAGCCGCACCTGATGGGCGCGCTGTTCAACAAGCTGGCCGGCACGGACCTTGTGCACGTGCCGTACAAGGGCTCGGCGCCCGCGGTGGCCGATGTCGTCGGCGGACAGATCCTGATGACGTTCCCGGCGCTGCCGACGATCCAGAGCTTCGTCGCGGCGAAGAAACTCAAGGTGCTGGCGGTCAGCGGCGACAAGCGCACGCGCGCCTTGCCGCAGGTCCCCACCTTCGAAGAGGCCGGCTACAAGGAGATGAACATCTCCGCGGTCTACGGCGTGCTGGCGCCGGCCAAGGTGCCGCGCGCGGTGGTCGACAAGCTCAATGCCACCATCCGCGAAATCCTCGACGAACAGGACTTTGTCGAGAAGCACTTTGCGGCGCAGGGGATGGTGCCGATGAAGCTGACGCCGGAACAGTTTGCGCGCTACATCGAAACGCAGACGCAGCAGACGCGCAAGGTCGTTGCGCTGTCGGGCGTCAAGGTCGAGTAGGCCGGAAGGCAAGGACATGAAAGACGTGAATCACGAACGCACCTCGTCATCGCCGCGCATCGGCTGGATCGGCATCGGCGCCATGGGCAGGCCGATGTGCCTGAACCTGCTGAAGGCCGGCCACGCGCTGACGGTGTTCGACAAGGTGCCCACCCAGTGCGAGCCGGTCGTTGCAGCGGGTGCCAATGCCGCGCTGTCCGCGCAGGATGCCGCAGCGCAATCCGATGTGGTGTTCTCTACCATCTTCGATGACAGCAGCTTGCGCGCGCTGTTCCTGTCCGACGGCGGCATTGCCGCCGCGGCGGCCGCGGGCCAGGTCTTTGTCGACATGAGCACGGTATCGCCAGAAGCCTCGGCTGAGGTTGCCGGGGCACTGGCGCAGCGCGAGGCCAGCTGGCTGCGCGCGCCGGTGTCCGGCACGGTGTCGCTGGCCGCGAGCGCGCAGCTGAGCTGCTTTGTGTCCGGGCCACGCGAGGCGTTCGCTGCGGTGCAGCCGCTGCTGGCCTGCCTGACCGCGCGCCAGTCTTATGTCGGCGGCGGCGACGAGGCGCGCGTGATCAAGCTGATGATCAACATGATGGTGTTCATGAGCACCGCGGTGATCGGCGAAGGGCTGGCCTTCGGCGAACGCGCAGGGCTGGACCGCACGCTGATGGTCGATGCGATCAATGACAGCATCGTCGGCAGCGCGCACTACCGCACCAAGGCTGACAAGCTCAAGCAGCGCGAATACGGCGCAGCGGGCCCGATCTCGCTGGTGGTGAAGGACCTGGACCTGGCACTTGCCGTGGCGCGCGACAACGCCGTGGCGCTGCCGATCTCGTCGCTGGTGCGGCAGTACCTGGCGATGATGCAGCAGCGCGACCTGAACCATCTCGACATTGCCGCGCTGGCCGATGTGCCGGCCTGGAGTAGTGCGCCGGACGGGGAGGCGCGCTAGCCGCCGTCAACTGAGGCGCGCCACGAGAGCGCGCCCAGAACCCATGAATCATGACAAAAGGGATGGAGACATGAACCTCAAGCAAATCATCCGGACGCCGCACGGCGACCTGTGCGCGGCTGTCGCCGCAGTGATGTTCGGGCTGGCGCAGCAGCCGGCGCTGGCCCAGGCCCGGCCGGGCGCGGAGCCGGTGCGCATCGGCGGCCTGTTTTCAACGACCGGCGGCCTTGCCGCCGTGGGGCTGGCCGAGCGCGAAGGCGCGCTGCTGGCGCAGAAAGTCATCAATGCCCGCGGTGGCATCGGCGGGCGGCCGCTGGAGCTGGTCGTCGAGGACGACGGCTCCAGCCCCGATACCGCCGTGGCCAAGGCCAACGCACTGCTGCACACGCACAAGGTGCGCGCCATCGTCGGCCCGTCCGGCATCGCGCAGACGGTGGCAATCGGCGGCATCACGCAGGCGCAGAAGGTGCCGCTGTTTGCGTTCTCCGGACTCGGGCCGGCGGTGGAACGCGAGCGTACCTGCGTCTTCCACCTGACGCCCTCGCAGGAACTGAATGCGCGCGCGGTGCTGTCCTATGCGCGCGACAACGGGCTCAAGCGCATCGGCGTGCTGCACGATTCGGGCTACGGGCAGGTGGTGTGGAGCAGCATGAAGACGCTGGACCGCCAATACGGCGTCACCTTCGTGCAGGTCGAGAAATTCGAGATCGCCGCCACCGACGTCACCACCCAGGCTGCCAAGCTCAAGGCCGCCACGCCGGACGCGATCGTCGTCATCTCTACCTCGCCCGCGCCGTTCCGCAATGTGCGCCAGCTGAAGGTCGGCGCACCGATCATCTCCGTGCACGGCACCGCCACCTACGAGACCGTCAAGGGCATGGGCGAGGCCGCCGACAACATCATCCATCCCGAGTTCATCGTTTCCGAAGATCCGCTGCCGGGGCAGAAGGAGTTTGTCGAGGCTTACCGCAAGGAGTACGGCAAGCTGCCCAAGCATTTCGCGGCCGTGGGCTGGGATGCGGTGATGGCGCTGGCCAGCGGCCTGAAGGCGGCGGGCGCCGATGTGGCCGGCGACAAGCTCTGCAGCGCGCTGCGCCGGCCTTACCAGGGCGTCACGATGGGCTATGACTTTTCTGCGCCCGATATGGGCGGCATGACGCTGGCCGGCTTTACTTACTCGAAGCTGCGGAAGGGCCAGTTCGTGCGGCTGGACTACAAGGCCCGGCCCTAGCCGGTGTAGCGGCAAAACGCATCGGCAAAAGGATCGGCAATGTCTGACACCCTAGTTATCCAGGCGGTCCTGTCCGGGATCACCAACGGCTTCGTCTACGCGCTGATCGGCGTGGGCATATCGATCATCTTCAAGGGCACGCGCATCGTCAATGCGATGCAGGGAGAGTTTGCGGTGATTGGCGCGCTGGTTGCGGTATTCGCGCTCAAGACGCTGGGCTTGCCTTATCCGGTGGCGATTGCCGGCGGCATTGCCGCCGGCACCGCCAGCGGCCTGGCCATCGACACGTTGTTCGTGCGCCCGATGATGCGCCGCGGCGCCTGCGAGGAGAGCTTCCTGCTGCTGACCATCGGCCTGGCGTTCGCGCTGTCGGCCGCGGCGCTGTACTTCGGCGGGCGCGATTCGCACCTGCTGCCGGCCATCGGCGGCGAGGGCGTGGTTGAGCTGCTGGGCGCGACCGCGCCGGTGCATGCCCTGGCGCTAGTGGGCATTGCGGTGCTGCTGGTGGCGGCGTTGCGGCTGTTCTACACGAAGACCCTGGTGGGCCTGGCCATGACGGCGGCGTCGCTGGACCCCGACGGGGCGACCACCACCGGCATCAACGTGCGCCGCATGCGCACGCTGACGTTCCTGCTTGGCGGCGGCTTCGGCGCGGTAGCGGGGGTGCTGGTGACACCGCTGCTGTCGATGAACTACCAGATGGGTATCGGCCTGACGCTGAAGGGCTTTGCCGCGGCCATCCTCGGCGGGCTGGGCAATCCGCTGGGCGCGGTGGTGGGCGGGTTGCTGCTGGGCCTGACCGAATCGCTGGCGGTGGTGGGGTTTCCGTCGGGTTATCGCGACGTGGTCGCGCTGTCGATCCTGGTCGTCATCATGATTCTGCTCCCCAACGGCGTGCTGGGCCGCGCGGGGCGCAAGGGAGGATAAGCATGAATGCATCATCCAACGCCACGCGCTGGCTGGTGGTGGCCGCGGTGGTAGTGTGGGCGCTGGGCGGGCAACTGCTGTCGCGCCACCACATCGACCTGCTCAACTTCGCCGCCATCCTGGCCGTGGGCGGCCTGGGCGTCGGCCTGCTGCTGGGGCAGTGCGGCATCGTCAACCTGGCGCAGGCCTCGTTCTACGGCATCGGCGCCTATGCCTCGGCCTACAGCACCACGGTGCTCGGATGGCCGGCGCCGGCCGGTGCCGCGGCAGGCCTGCTGGCCAGCGCGGCGCTGGCGGCGGCGATCGGCCTGCCGGTGCTGCGCCTGGGCGGCTTCTTCCTGGCGCTGGCGACGCTGGCGGTCGGCAGCATCGCCAATGTGCTGTTCTTCGAATGGGACTGGCTGACCGGCGGCACGCTGGGCATCGGTGGCATCCCCAAGCTGTCGCTGTTCGGCTTCCTGCTGGATACGCCGGAGCGCTACTACTACTTTGCCTGGCCGCTGGTGGCGCTGCTGCTCTGGCTGGTGGACAACCTGGTCAAGGGCCGCCCCGGCCTGGCCATGCGGGCCATGCGCGACGCGGCCCCGGCAGCGCAGGTGCTCGGCATCGACATGCACCGGCTGAAGACCGCGATGTTCGTGCTGTCGGCCATGCTCGGCTCGCTGGCGGGAAGCCTGTTTGCGCACTACGTGTCGTTCGTCAGCGTGCAGAGCTTTACGGTGGAGCGCTCGATCGTATTCCTGCTGGTGCCGGTGGTGGCAGGCGCGCGCTCCACCTGCGGCGTGGTGATCGGCGCATTGTTTGTGTCGCTGGTGCCGGAGCTGCTGAGCGGATTGGGGGATTTCCACCAGGTGTTGTTTGGCGCGGTGCTGGTGCTGGTGGTCACGTTGATGCCTGGCGGGATCATGGGTGGACTCGCGGGCATGGTTGGCCGCATGCATCGCCGCACCTTCGGCCGCACGCAGAACCCCGCATTGAAGGAGGTCCGATGAAATCCGCTATCGCTGAATTCGGCACCAGTGCCGCGGGCGCGGCAGGCGCACAGGCCCTGCTGCGGGTCGAAGCGGTCGCGCACAGCTTTGGCGGCCTTGACGTGCTACGCAATGTTGGGTTCGATGTGCCGGCCGGCGGCATCGTCGGCCTGATCGGCCCCAACGGCAGTGGCAAGACCACCTGCTTCAACATCATCTCCGGCTTTCTGCGGCCCAGGGGCGGCAAGGTGCTGCTGGCGGGGCGCGACATCACCGCCGACAGCGTGCAGCAGCGCAGCCGCGCCGGGCTGGTGCGCACGTTCCAGACGCCGCAGGTGTTCGAGCACATGACGGTGCTGGAAAACCTGATGGCCGGCTGCCACAAGGCCACGCGCTCGGGCGTGGTGCATGCGATGCTGCGTTCGCCGCTGTCGCGCCGCGAGCTGCAGTCGATGCACGAAGCCGCGCTGGCATGCGCACGGAAGTTCGGTCTGGAAGGCCTGCTGCAGCACCGCGCCGGCGCGCTGCCCGCGGGCCAGCGGCGCATCGTGGAACTGGCGCGCGCCTGCATCGGCGAACCCAGCCTGCTGTTGCTCGATGAACCGTCCTCGGGACTGAACAGCGAGGAAATCGAATTGCTGCGCGCATGGATCCTGCGCCTGAACGGCGAAGGCATGACCATCCTGCTGGTGTCGCACGACATGGGGCTGATGACGATCTGCGGCAGCGCCCACGTGCTGTATTACGGGGAAATCATCGCGAGCGGCACGCTGCAAGCCGTGCAGGCGGATCCGCGCGTGCGCGAAGCCTATATGGGAGTCTGACCATGCTGAAAGTGAAAGGCCTGCACGCCGGCTACAGCCCGGTGCCAGTGCTGCATGACATCAACATCGAGGTCGGGCCGGGCGAGGCGGTGGCCGTGGTAGGTGCCAATGGCGCGGGCAAGACGGCGCTGGTGCGCACGCTGTCCGGGCTGGTGCGGCCGATAGCGGGCAGCATCGTCAAGGATGGGGTGGAAATCGGCCACGTGCCGGGGCATCGCCGCTTCGAGCATGGCATTGCCGTCGTGCTGGAGAACCGCAACCTGTTCGGCGAGCTGTCGGTGCGCGACAACCTGCGGCTTGCCGAGCAAGCCGGCAGGCGCGCGCGTGGCGGCGCGATGCGCTTCACGCACGACGAAGTCTGCGAACTGTTCCCGCTGCTGCGCGAGCGCGGCAGCGGCCAGGTTGGCCTGCTCTCGGGCGGGCAGCAGCAGATGGTGGCGATCGCCCGCGCGCTGCTGCTGCAGCCCGACCTGCTGATCATGGACGAGCTGACCACGGGCCTGGCGCCGCGCATTGTCAAGGAAATCCTGGCCGTGCTCAACCGGCTGCGCGAGCGCGGGCTGAGCATCGTGCTGGTGGAACAGAGCGTGGCGATTGCCGCGGAGATGACCGACCGCGCCTACGTGCTTTCGGTGGGACGGGTCATCCACGAAGTGCGGCGCGGAGAGTGGCAGGCGCTGCTGAGCGACAAGACGCTGGTGAAGGCGTATCTGCATGGCTGAAGACAGCGACATGGGCAAACCGGACACGAAGACCGGAGGATATATGGAAGATCTCGCTGCGCTCAGGCAGGCAGATGCTGCGCGATACCGCGCGATGCTCGCCGGCGATATCGCGGGGCTGGAAGACCTGCTGGCGGATGAACTCAGCTACACGCACTCGTCGGCGTTGCGCGAAGACAAGCAGGCATACCTGGCATCGCTGCGCAGCGGGCGGGTGCGCTACCTGCGGGCCTCGGTACAGGAGGTGGGGCAGGAAATCTACAACGACATCGCGGTGATGCAGGGCAAGGCCCTGCTGGTTGCCGTGGTCGACGGCGTGGAGCGCACGCTCGACAACCGCTTCCTCAGCGTGTGGAAGCGGCGGGAGCGCGCGTGGCAGATGCTGGCGTGGGCCTCGACGCCGATCCCCGCGCCGGCTGCTGCGGCGCCAGGCCCGGCATTTCAATAGGTATATGGGATATGGACTTCATCATTCATTGCCTTGACCACGCCGATGCCTTGCAGCGCCGGCTCGACAGCTACGACGCACATCGCGCCTACCTGGCAACCGCGGAGGTCCGGTGCGTGATGTGCGGGCCGTTGATGTCCGACGACGGCGCGCGCATGATCGGCAGCCTGTTCCTCGTGCGTGCGCAGGACAAACAGCAGGTCATCGACTTCAACCGGGCCGATCCCTTCCAGCAGGCGGGCGTGTGGAAAGAGATCCACATTCATCCGTTCCTGCTGCGGGTGGACAACCATCCAGGCGCACAGCGCCCGCTTTAGTTCACCGGGAGTGAGCAGGCAGCCGTGCATGGATTGCAGCGCCATGCAGAAGATTTCACCACGCGTGTCCAACCGAACCGGACGCGCATTCACAGGAGCGGAAGATGAGCAAGACCTACAAGCGTTTGGACAAGAGCCAGGCAGCGGTACTGATGGTGGATCATCAGGCCGGCCTGCTGTCGCTGGTGCGCGACATCGAGCCGGACAAGTTCAAGAACAACGTTCTCGCCATGGCGGATCTGGCCAAGTATTTCAAGCTGCCGACGATCCTGACCACCAGCTTCGAGGACGGACCCAACGGGCCGCTGGTGCCGGAGCTCAAGGCGATGTTCCCCGATGCGCCGTTTATTCCGCGTCCCGGGCAAATCAATGCGTGGGACAACGAGGACTTCGTCAAGGCGGTGAAGGCAACCGGCAAGAAGCAGTTGCTGATCGCCGGGGTGGTGACTGAAGTCTGCGTGGCATTTCCGGCCTTGTCAGCGATCGAAGAAGGCTACGATGTGTTCGTGGTGACCGATGCATCCGGGACGTTCAATGAGGTGACGCGCGAATCGGCGTGGCACCGCATGGCCGAGGCCGGCGCCCAACTGATGACGTGGTTCGGCGTTGCCTGCGAGCTTCATCGCGACTGGCGCAACGACATCGAGGGGCTGGGGACCTTGTTCTCCAACCATATTCCCGACTATCGGAACCTGATTACGGCGTACACCACCGTGAAGGGCGGCAAATAGCATCACGCCCGCCATCTGCAAAAAAACGCCAAATGCAGCGCCGGGCAAGCCGGCGAGCTGCGGCGCGGCGCCCCCCGGCACCACGCTGGCCGAAGGCCAGGCAGCAAGGCATTATTCTGCAGGCAATGCGGCGCGAGTCGGATTCGTGCCGCATCGTCGACGTTATCGCGATGATCGACCGCATCGCTTCCGGCGCCATCCTCGGCGCCGGATCTCAATGTGCGCTGCGCCCGTCCCCGGGAAAACCCGTATCCAGCGCCTGTCTTGAAATGCCCCTACCCCGTCCCTATAATTAGCACTCGTCAGGGGTGAGTGCTAACAGCCCTCCTGCGACACCTGAACATTTCTGACGGCCGTCGCCTCGGTAGCCGGCCGATTTGTGATCAAAAACTCACTTTGTATCTAGGAGTCCGTATGAATCTGCGTCCTCTGCACGACCGCGTGATCGTGAAGCGTCTGGACAACGAAACCAAGACCGCGTCCGGTATCGTGATTCCCGACAACGCTGCCGAGAAGCCCGATCAAGGCGAAGTGCTGGCAATCGGCCCCGGCAAGAAGGATGACAAGGGCAACAACATCGCCCTGGACGTCAAGGTCGGCGATCGCGTGCTGTTCGGCAAGTATGCCGGCCAGGGCGTGAAGGTGGATGGCCAGGAACTGCTGGTCATGCGCGAAGAAGACATCATGGCCGTGGTCAACAAGTAATCCGTTACTTGTAGCCCCACCCGTACAGATTTCAGGAGATT
This sequence comes from Cupriavidus sp. WGlv3, assembly GCF_023952475.1. GTDB lineage: Bacteria > Pseudomonadota > Gammaproteobacteria > Burkholderiales > Burkholderiaceae > Cupriavidus > Cupriavidus phytorum. The sequence continues at coordinate 594,484 of NZ_JALHRX010000001.1, read as the reverse complement.
CAGAACATGGCAGCAAAAGACGTAGTGTTCGGCGACGCCGCCCGTGCCAAGATGGTCGAAGGCGTGAACATCCTCGCCAACGCAGTCAAGGTGACCCTGGGCCCGAAGGGCCGCAACGTGGTGCTGGAGCGCAGCTTCGGCGGCCCGACCGTGACCAAGGACGGCGTGTCCGTGGCCAAGGAAATCGAGCTGAAGGACAAGCTGCAGAACATGGGCGCCCAGATGGTCAAGGAAGTGGCTTCCAAGACCAGCGACAACGCCGGTGACGGTACCACCACCGCTACCGTGCTGGCCCAGTCGATCGTGCGCGAAGGCATGAAGTTCGTTGCCGCCGGCATGAACCCGATGGACCTGAAGCGCGGCATCGACAAGGCTGTCGCCGCCGCCGTGGAAGAGCTGAAGAAGGTCAGCAAGCCCACCACCACCAGCAAGGAAATCGCCCAGGTTGGCGCGATCTCGGCCAACAGCGACACCTCGATCGGTGAGCGCATCGCCGAAGCCATGGACAAGGTCGGCAAGGAAGGCGTGATCACCGTCGAAGACGGCAAGTCGCTGGCCGACGAGCTGGAAGTCGTGGAAGGCATGCAGTTCGACCGCGGCTACCTGTCGCCGTACTTCATCAACAACCCCGAAAAGCAGGTTGTCCAGCTGGACAGCCCGTTCGTGCTGCTGTTCGACAAGAAGGTCTCGAACATCCGCGACCTGCTGCCGGTGCTGGAGCAAGTGGCCAAGGCCGGCCGCCCGCTGCTGATCATCGCTGAAGACGTCGAGGGCGAAGCCCTGGCGACCCTGGTGGTCAACAACATCCGTGGCATCCTGAAGACCGCCGCCGTCAAGGCCCCGGGCTTCGGCGACCGCCGCAAGGCCATGCTGGAAGACATCGCCATCCTGACCGGCGGCACCGTCATCGCTGAAGAAATCGGCCTGACGCTGGAAAAGGCCACCCTGAACGACCTGGGCCAGGCCAAGCGCATCGAGATCGGCAAGGAAAACACCATCATCATCGACGGTGCCGGCGACGCTGGTGCGATCGAAGGCCGCGTGAAGCAGATCCGTGCCCAGATCGAAGAAGCGACCTCGGACTACGACCGTGAAAAGCTGCAAGAGCGCGTGGCCAAGCTGGCCGGCGGTGTTGCCGTGATCAAGGTTGGCGCTGCCACCGAAGTCGAAATGAAGGAAAAGAAGGCCCGCGTGGAAGACGCCCTGCACGCCACCCGCGCTGCGGTGGAAGAAGGCATCGTCCCCGGCGGCGGTGTGGCCCTGCTGCGTGCCCGCGCTGCGATCTCGGCCCTGACCGGTGAAAACCCGGACCAGAACGCCGGTATCAAGATCGTGCTGCGCGCCATGGAAGAGCCGCTGCGCCAGATCGTGCTGAACGCCGGTGAAGAAGCTTCGGTGGTCGTTGCCAAGGTGATCGAAGGCAAGGGCAACTACGGCTACAACGCGGCTTCGGGCGAGTACGGCGACCTGGTCGAAATGGGCGTGCTGGACCCGACCAAGGTTACCCGCACCGCACTGCAGAACGCCGCTTCGGTGGCTTCGCTGATGCTGACCACCGACTGCGCCGTGGCCGAAACGCCGAAGGAAGAGTCGGCTCCGGCAATGCCGGGCGGCATGGGCGGCATGGGCGGCATGGAAGGCATGATGTAATCCATTCCCAGCCCACTGCCCGTCAGGGCAGGCTGCGATGAAAAAACCCCCGCGGGCGCGAGTCCGCGGGGGTTTTTGTTTGGATGGCCGGCGCGGTGGTGCGCGGGCCCGGTCGCGTCAGACCTCGACCACGCAGCACCAGTCAAAGGCTTTGTTCTCCACCTCGCCGGTACGGCGGCTGACATAGCCGCGCGGGTTGCACACCACGCGCGAGTTGTCGACGCAGTAGTCGAAGCTGGTGTGGGTATGGCCGTGGATCCACAGGTCTGCCTGCGCCACCAGGTCGGGCCGGCGGGACAGGAAGCCGCCGGAGACCAGGTCGTGGGAGAAGCGCGGATCCAGGCTGCCGAGGTCCGGGCCGTGGTGCGTGACCACGACGGTCTTGCCGGCGTAGGGCAGCGCCAGTTGCGCCTGAAGCCAATCGGAGGCGGCGCGGTGGCGTGCCAGTGCGTCCTGCGGCGTGAACTGGCGCATGTGGCCGTCGTCGCCGCGGATCTCGATCAGCCGGTGGTCGTACATAGCCTTGGCGCATGCCTGCATCGCCTCGTCGCGCCGGTCGGTGCCGAACAGCGTGTAGTCGGTCCACCACGTCGTGCCGATGACGCGCACGCCGTCGAATTCCGCCACCTCGCCATTGAGCAGGCGCACCCGCGGATGCGCTGCCGCGGCCTCGGCCATGTGCTGGTCGACGGTGTCGAAATTGCTCTCGTAGTACTCGTGGTTGCCCGGCACGTAGACCACGGGCTGGCTGAACGTGCCGATGGCCCAGTCGATGCCGTCGCGGCCGTTGGCGATGTCGCCGGCCAGGATCACGAGGTCGGCGTCGCATGCGGGTACGGACTGCGGCAGGTTGTGTTCGATGTGGAGGTCGCTCAGGATGCGTAGCTTCATCGGGACTCCAGGCGGGTAGGGCGCGCGCTGCGTGGCCTCGGCGCCGGCAGGGGATTGCCTGCATTCTTCAGAAGCCAGCCCGTCCGGTCAAGCCCCGGTATTGGCCCGGCAAAGCAAAAAAGCCCGGAACCTGGGTTCCGGGCAAGTGACTGTCTTGCCGGCATTGCACCGGGAGACAGCCGGGGGAAACGATCGCGGTTTCCCGGAGGCGCTATCCGGCCTGTCCCGCCATGGTCGGCAGCAGCACGCGATAGATCTGGATAAACGCCGGCCCCAGCAACACCAGCAGCAAGGACGGGAAGATGGTGAAGATCAGCGGGAACAGCAGCTTCAGCGCGATCTTGGCGGCCTGCTCCTCGGCACGCATGCGGCGCTTGGTGCGCAGCATGTCGGACAGCACGCGCAGCGACTCGCCCAGGCTGGTGCCGAAGCGGTCGGCCTGGACCAGCATCGACGCAAACTTGTCGACGTCTTCGACGCCGGTGCGCAGCGACAGGTTGGTCAGCGCCTTTTCCTTCGAGAAGCCCGAGCGCAGTTCCAGCAGCATCAGCTGCAGCTCATCGGCCAGCACCGGGCAGCGCAGCGCCAGCTCGTCCGCCACGCGCATCAGCGCCGCGTCCAGGCCGAGGCCGGCTTCGACGCAGACGGTCAGCAGGTCGATCACGTCGGGGAATTCTTCGAAGACGGTGCGCTGGCGTTGGGAGACCTTGCGGGCGAGGACTACGTTGGGGAGGTAGTAGCCGATGGCGCCGAGCACTGCCAGCAGCGCGAACATGAGCTGCTGGCTTTGCTGTCCGGGCTGGCTGCTGACCGCCAGCAGTCCCAGCATGGGCAGGCCGACGGCCAATACCGTCTTGGCGCCGAAGTACAGCGGCGCGGCGCTGGCATTGCGCCAGCCGGCATTCATGAAGCGCACGCGCAGCTGCGAATTCTCCCAGCCTTCCTTGGGCAGCGACAGCCGCGAAACTGGCTGCGCCCACTTCACCAGCCTTTCGATCAGCGCCTGCTGCCGCCCCTGGTCGGGCTGGAACGACCCCGCCTGGCCCGCGATCTGTTCGGCCCGGCCGCGCAGCCGATGGGGCGATAACACATGGAGCACGCCGAACACCGTGCCGAACGCGGCCACGAAGATCAGCGCGAGCACGATCATCTGGTCGCCCTGGAACCCCTGGAAAATCTCTTGCATGATGGACTCCCGTCAGTATGGCTGTCCAAGCCCTGCTTCTTCTGGCACTGCCCCGAGGCAACCGCCGCCGACGCCTCAGACCCGGATCCGGATGATCTTGCGCATCCACAGCACGCCGAAGCTCATCGACACCAACGCTCCGCCGATCATGCGCAAGCCCAGCGGGTCTTCCCACAGCACATTCATGAAGCCCGGATTGACTACCAGGATCAGGCCGGCGGTGCAGAACGGCAGCAGCCCGAGCACCCATGCCGACATCTTGCCTTCGGCCGACAGCACGCGGATCTTGTCGAATAGCTTCAGGCGTTCGCGCACCATGGTGCCGATGGTGTCGAGGATCTCGGCAAGGTTGCCGCCGCTTTCGCGCTGGATCAGCACCGCGATGACAAAGTAGCGCAGGTCGGCCACCGGCACGCGTATGGCCAGGTTGGTCATGGCTTCGTCCAGCGCCACGCCATAGTTGATCTCTTCGAAGGTGGTGCGGAACTCCGGCCCGATCGGCGCCTTCATTTCCTGCCCGACCATGCTGAGCGCCCCGCTGAACGAATGGCCGGCGCGCAGGGCGCGGCTGATCATGTCGACCGCGTCGGGCAGTTGGGCCTCGAGTTGCTTGAGCCGTTTGCCGCGCAGGCGTATCACGTGCAGCACCGGCAGCATGGCGGCCAGCACCGCGCCGAGCATCACCAGGGAAGCCGGTACCGGCAACAGCGGAATCAGTGCGACCGTGCACAGCACCACCATCGCGCAGTACCCGAACAACTGTGCCACCGACCAGCTGCTGCCGGACTGTTCGAGCCAGCGATCGAGCGCGCCGATGCGCGGCACCCGCATCAGCCACTGCTGCATGCGCGGCGAGTCGGCCAGCATGCGCTTCTTCAGGATCGAGAGCCGCTCGGCACCAACGTGTCCGCCGGCCGACAGTGCCCGCAGCCGCGCTTCGATACGCTTGGCCGCGGGTCCGTGGGCATTGTTCCACCACAGATAGATGCCCTCGACGCAGAGCACCACGGCAACGAACAGCAGGATGCCGAAGGCGTAGAAGATCGTACTCATGTGTAGCTCCCCCGGATGGATCGTATTGGTATGTGCCCTGGCCGGTCAGACTTCGTAGCGCTTGGCGGGGTCGTAGGTATCGTCAGGCAGTCCCACGCCGAACACGCGCAGCCGCTCGGCAAACTTGGGATAGACCCCGGTGGCGCGGAAGTTGCCGCGCACGGTGCCGTCCTTGTCCACCCCGGTGCGCTGGAACGTGAAGATCTCCTGCATGTTGATGATGTCGCCCTCCATGCCGGTGATCTCCTGGATGCTGATGATCTTGCGGCGGCCGTCGGTCATGCGCGCGGCCTGCACGATCACCGTGATGGCCGAGGCGATCTGCTGCCGCATGGCCTTGGCCGGCATGGTCAGGCCCGCCATGCTGACCATGTTTTCCAGCCGCGTCAGCGCATCGCGCGGAGTGTTGGCGTGGATGGTGGTGAGCGAGCCTTCATGGCCGGTGTTCATCGCGTTGAGCATGTCCAGCGCCTCGCCGCCGCGCACTTCGCCCAGGATGATGCGGTCCGGACGCATGCGCAGTGCGTTGCGCACCAGCGCGCGCTGCGTGATCTCGCCCTTGCCTTCGATATTGGGCGGGCGCGTTTCCAGGCGCAGCACATGGGGCTGGCGCAGCTGCAGTTCCGCGGCGTCTTCGATCGTGACCACGCGCTCGTCTTCCGGGATAAAACCGGACAGGATATTCAGCAGCGTGGTCTTGCCGCTGCCGGTGCCGCCCGACACCAGCACGTTGACCTTGGCCTGCGACAGCGCCTGCAGCAGCTGCGCCATCGGCGGGGTCAGGCTGCGCAGGTTGACCAGGTCGGCGACTTGCAGCGGATTCACGGCAAAGCGGCGGATCGACAGCAACGGCCCGTCGATGGCCGAGGGCGGAATGATGGCGTTGACGCGCGAGCCGTCGGGCAGGCGCGCGTCGACCATCGGGCTGGTTTCGTCGATGCGGCGCCCGACGCGCGACACGATCTTCTCGATCACCTTCATCAGGTGCGCGTCGTCGTAGAACACGACGTCGGTCAGCTCCAGCTTGCCGCGTCGTTCGACATAGGTCTGGCGCGCGGTGTTGACCAGGATGTCGGACACCGTCGGGTCCTTCAGCAGCGGCTCGAGCGGGCCGAAGCCGAACATCTCGTCATGGATCTCGACGGCCAACTGGCGGCGCTCGTTGTCGTTGAGCAGCACCTTCTGCTCGTCGACGATCAGGTTGACCAGCGAAGTGATCTCCTGCCGCACCTGTTCCTGCGGATAGCGTGCCAGGCGCTCCAGCTCGACGCGGTCGAGCACGGTTTCGTGCACCTCGCGCTTGAGCTGGTGGTAGCCGCCCGAGACAGAGGCGGCAGAGGTCGCAAACTGGATCGCGGCGTGGCCATTGGCAGTGAAGGCAGGCCCGGCATTGGCCAGTTGTTCTCGGATCGACATGATGGACTCCTCGTTGGCGGTGCGGTTGACCGTGGCCGGTCGGCTGCAATCGATGAATCAGGTGCTCTTCGCGCGCAACATCAGCCGGCGCAGCGGCGATGCGGTTTCGGTGCGGCTGCGCCGCTCGGCCTCGGCCGGCGTGCAGAGCTGCGTGGCCATCGCCTGCAGCGCGCGCGTCATGGCGCTGCGCCGGCTCAGCTTGGCCACGGGCTCGCCATGGCTGATGGCCTCGTCCACCGCAGCCGGGTCGTCGGGCAGGATAAAGGCGGCTTTGACGCCGAAGATCTCTTCCATGGTGGCGCGCGGCATCTCGTGCTTGCGGCCGGTGCGGTTCAGCACCAGGCGGACCTTGTCGGCGGGGTAGTGCAGGGCGCTCAGGATATCGAGCAGCCTGCGGCCCGGACGGCCGAAGGAGATCGCGGGCTCGGCCACCACGCAGATGCGGTCGCTGTGGTCGAGCACGCCGATCGACAGCGGGTCGATGCTCTGGCCCAGGTCGAAGATCACGAAGTCGTAGGCCGGCTGCACCACCGAGAGGATCCACTCCAGCTTGTCCTTCTGGATCTGGCTGGCCTTGACCGGGTCGGACGCGCCCGCCAGCATGTCGAAGCCGTTGTCCACATGCACCAGGCAGGCCTCGAGGAAGGCGCTGTCCATGCGGTCGATCTGGCTGCAGATCTCGGGCAGCGTGGAGGGCGGGATCTTGTCGCTGACGATATAGGTCAGGTCACCGAAGTGCCGGTTCAGGTCGACCACCAGCACGCGCTTGCCCAGGTGCCGTGCCAGCGCGTCGCCCAGGTTGGCCGCGATGAAGCTGGTGCCCGCGCCACCCTTGCACGAGATCACGGAAATCACCTGCCCGTTGTCCTGGGCGCGTGGCACGTGGGCGGCCTCCACGCGCCTGAGCGCCTCGGCCAGTTGCGCCTTGTCCAGTGGCCACGGCAGTACGTCGCGGATACCGGCGCGCATCGCCTTGATCAGCACCTCCGAGCTGGGCGCCGGCGTGACCAGGATGCATGGCAGCTCGGGATGCTGCTGGCGCAGCAGCTCGACCGCCTGCATCTGCTGCGCGCTGATGACCGGCAATTCAAGGACCAGCAGGTCCGCCATGCGCAGCCGGCTGGCATGCAGAGGGAGACGTGGCAGGCCATCCTGCAGCGTCATGGCCTGGAAATTGCCCACCGTGGCGCTGATTCGGTGGATCTCGGCCAACCGGTCGGCATCTTCGGAAACAATCAGAATTCTGAGCATGGTGTGCTCCTGGTTCATGCGCGCTAGTTGCAGATCTTGCCGCCGGTGGAAGAGTCGAGGCTCTCCCGCGGCAGCGTGGTCGAGAACGGGGGCAGCGACACCGTGATCGGCACCACCGGAATAAAGGTCTTGACCGTAACGTCGGCCACGCTGACGGTGACGGAGCGGCAGGAATTGCGCGCTGAGTCGTCGTCGGCGTCGCAACCACTGGGCTCGAACGCGACCTGGATATTGCTGGCCTTCAGCAAGGGCATCAGATGCGTCATCCGGTCCTTGATGGCGGTGTCGGTGACGTCGCACACCACGGCGATGCGGGCTCCCAGCCGGGTGGCTTCGCCGGCGGTGTTCCAGTAAAACAGCACGCGCGAAAACTCGGCAATGCCGATCAGCAGCATGAAGAAGATGCTGGCGACCAGGGCGAACTCGATGGCGGCCGCGCCGGTCTGGCGCGAACGCAGGCGCGGAGCGCGGGTCGGAGTCATAGCACCTGCCTCATTGTCGTCGTGATATCGGAGAACGCCAGGGCCCCCACTTCGAGATAGCTCTGCATGGGCGAATAGGTAAAGCCCGAGATCTTCACTGCCACCAGGTTGATGGTGCCCGCCGGCGTGCCGGAACTGCCGCCGCCTTCGTAGATGGCGACGTTGGCAAACTGCTTGCCGGCGCAGCCGGTCGAGTCGACGCGGTCGCAGACCACCACCATCGACGTGCTGAGGCCTTTCACCAGCGCCGTGCCGCCGCAGGTGGTCTTGCCATAGACGGCGATGCATTTGGCCTGGTCCACCGGATAATTCGGTTCGCTGGGCGCGTACTGCGACAGGAAGCGCGCCGCATCGCGGGTGGCCTTGGCCAGGGCGTTGTACTGGTAGATGGCCCGCCCGAACTCCGCCACCCCGGTCACCAGCATCAGCAAGGGCACCAGTACCAGCGCGAACTCCACGGCGACCGCGCCGCGACGGTTGCACCTGCGTTGCCTGCATCGCTTCATGATCGGCTCCTATTGCACCAGCACCGGCACGCGCGGACCAAGACCCGTGCTGGATCCGGGCACGCCCTGGGTCGCGCACGGGCTGGTGGGATCCTTCGAATCGCCAAGGTACTCGATGTAGGTCACGTCCTTTACGCTGGGATCCTGCATCGGCTGCACCATCAGCATGCAGGCCCAGGAGTCCACCGTGGCTTGCTTGGTCGAGGCCAGGTCGTTGCAGTTCACCACGGGCACCTGTACCAGCCTGCGGTCTGCGCCAGCCTGATGGACCGCCTTGGTCGAAGCCGTGCCATGGGTCGACAGTCCGCTGTTCGCGTCGGTCTGGTACGGCTCATTGGCACCGCGCTTCTGGATGAAGTCCGGGTAGGCGTTGCCGCCATTGGGCGAATTCCATGTTGTAACGCTGTAGGAATAGCCCGTGAAGTCCGGTGTGCCGTGCTCCGGTCCCTTGTAGGAGCCGGTATAGATGCCGAAGCGGGTGTTCCACGCGGGTATCAGCGACGAAATGCTGCCTGGCTGGCCGACCTTGGAGCCTACTACCGACAGGTCGCACTGCCCGGAGCCGGCCAGCAGTTCCGCCAGTTCGGAGGCGCCGCCGCCGGGCGGAGTAAGGTCAGCCCAGCCGAAGCTACCGGGGCCGTAGGGATCCTTCTCGTCCTTGGACTTGATCCAGTCGCCACGGTTGTAGGCGGTCCGCACCGGATTCGCGGTTTGCGGCGTGCAGATATAGACCGGGATCGCGCAGGCGGTTTGTGCGCTGGTGGTGGTGGCGACGGCCATGGCATTGACCGTGCTGGGCTGGATATTCATCCCTGGCAGCGCATTGAGTACCTGGATGAACCAGTGGGCGATACCGGTGCGCTCGGCCGTGCATTTCACGTACTTGATCTTGTCGAGCGAGTAGGGAACCTCGCTCTTGGGGTAAAAGTTGTTGTCAGGCGTATCGCTGTAGGTGACGTTGAGGTTCTCGAACATTTCCACGGCCTTGCCCTGGAACAGGGCGGCGTTGCTCGTGCCCGTGGTGAGGCCGGCGGCCTCGGACACGAGCAGCGGCGTGGCCCCCGTGACATCGCGTGCGGCCGCCAGCGCGCAGGCATCGACGCTGTTCTGCAGCTCGCTCTTGGTCACATAGAGCTTGCCCAGGTCGAGTGCGAGCCCGACAAAGCCGATCAGCACGGCCAGCGACAGCCCTACGATGATGGCCACTGCGCCACGCTGGCGCTTGCGCCGCGTCAGCGTGGATCGTGCGAAGCGCGATGTAGACATGATCGCCTCCCCCTGGTTCCGGTGCTCAGCGGCCGCCGCCGCCCATGCCAATGCCGCCATAGCCGCCGGCGCCGAAGTCGATGGTCATGGCAGGCGCCCCGCCTTGCTGGCCCTTCGACAGCGAACGGTCGAAGTTCTTCATCGCCGCCACGGCGGTCTTGCCGTCGGTGCCGGTGACGGTAGGCAGGCCGGCCGGCGCGTCGGGATTGATGATCTGCATTTGCGTGACGGTGGCCAGTGCCACGCCGCGCTGGCCGTCCCATACCGGCGTGGAGGTCATGCACGCCGACAGGCCGAGGCAGGCCAGGCCGCCCAGCACCACCACGGTGGCGCCGCGCGAAAGCTTCAGAGTCTTGTTCATGGTCGTTCTCCGGTTCTGCGGTTGGCGCGGCGGGTCAGTTGCCGCCCGATGACGTGCGGCCGGTGGTGGCCGCGGCCGCGGCCCTGGCTTGCGCCAGCCGGGCGGCGGTCGCCTCGATGCGGGCAATGCGCGCGGCGGTGTCTTCGGCGGGTGCAGGCGCCACCGCGCTGCTGCGCGCAGGGGCCGCCGGCGCTGGCAGGGCCGGCCGCGGGCTGGCTGCGGCCAAGGCTTGCGGCGCGGCCGGCGCCGGCTCGTCCAGCGGCCTGCCGGTCGGCATGGCCGAGACCGCGGTAACCGGCGCGCCTTCGCTGCGCGGTGCTGCCGGCGGTGCGGCGGGGACTGCGGCCGGCGCGGCGGGCTGCGACGGTGCCGGGGCGGGTTGGGTCGGACGCTTGCCGTCGCCTTCCATATTGCCCATGAAGTACAGCGACAGCGGGTTGGGCGTGGAGAAGCTGTCGGTCGGCAGCGGGTAGTTGCTGGTCTGCATCGGCTTGACCAGGCGCGGCGTGATGATGAACACCAGTTCGGACAGGTCCTGCTGGTATTGCGTGCTGCGGAACAGCGTGCCCAGCACCGGCACTTCGCCGGCACCCGGCAGCGCCTTGAGCGAGCCGCGTGCGCTGTCGGTCAGCAGGCCGCCGATGGCGAAGCTCTCGCCGTCGCGCATCTGCACCGTGGTGGAGGCGCGGCGGGTGGTGATCACCGGCAGCACGGTCTGGCCGGTCAGGGTGCCGCCACGGATGGTGGCGCCGGTCGGTGACAGCTCGGATACTTCCGGCGCGACCTTCAGGTGGATGCGGCCATTGGCCAACACCGTGGGCGTGAACTTCAGGCCCACGCCGAACTCTTCTTCCTGAAGCGTGACCGTACCGGCCCCGTTCAGCACGTTGGCCTGCGCCACCGGGATATAGATCTTGCCGCCCGCCAGGAAGCTGGCTTCCTGCCCGCTGATGGTGACCAGGTTCGGCTCGGCCAGGATTTTGACCAGGCTGTCGTTCTTCTGTGCATCGATGGCGAACTCGAACGGCAGGTTGTTGGCCTTGCTGCCGAAGAAGGCTGCCGACGCGCCAGTCAGCAGCGACGTCACCAGGCCACCGGTCCAGGAGCCGAAGCCGCCCTGCAGGTTCACTGCGGAACCGAGCTGGTTCAGCAGCGTCTTGGACACCTCGGCCACCTTCACTTCCAGCATCACCTGCTGCGGGGTATCGACCGACAACATGTTCAGCACGTTGCCCTTCTTGTTGCCGCCGTTGCCGTTGCCCTCGCCATTGTGCGCAGCGTTGGCGTAAGCCTGGGCAATTTCCATCGCCTGCTGCGCCGCCTGCGCGTTGGTGACACTGCCGGTCAGCACCAGGTTGTCCGCGGCGGTGGTCACGCGGATGCCGGGCTCGCCGGGCAGCAACTGGCCGAGCGAGGTCTGCAGCCCGCCGGCATCGGCGTTGACCACCACGTTGATGATGCTGCAGCTGCCGCTGCGGCCCTGCACGATCATGTTGGTGGTTCCCACCGTACGGCCCAGCACATAGAGCGTCTGCGGCGACACCATGGTGGCCTGCACCACGCCCGGGTTGCCCAGGGTACGGTTGCGTACCGGCTCCTGCAGCGTGATCAGCTGGGACTTGCCGACCGCCACAATCACGCTGGATTCACTGCGGATGGCGCCGGTGCAGTTGGGGCCGCGCGCCTCCGCCGAAGTCGCGGCCGGGGCCTGCGCGGCCGGCGCGGCGGCGCCGGGCGTCATGCTGATGGTCATCTGCATCGGGCCCTGCGGCGCCTTGGCGGTTGCCGGTGCGGTGGCCCGGGTAACGTTGCCTGCCTCGACGGCGGCCTGCGCCGCGGCGGCCAGAGGCGTGCAGAGGAAGGCGGCCAGCACCAGGATGCGGGTGCCGCCTGCGACGTCGGATCGTGTCTGGTTCATTTTGAATCTCCCCCCGGAGAGGCTGTGTTGCAGCTCAGGATTCGTTGGATGCCGTGGTGCCGGCGCTCAGAAGCACTCGACGCCGCCCTGCATGCCTGCCAGCACGCCGATGCAGTTGCCGCGCGCGGGGGCTTTCGCCACGGTGCGCGTCTTGACCACGGTGCGGGTCTCGGTCTTGGTCACGACCTTGGGCGGTGCCTCCGGTGCCTTGCCCAGCAGCGTGCCCTTGGTGGCGCCACCGGTGCTGATGTCGGCCACGTCCATCTGGTTGCGCAGCACCAGCGAGAGCGTGCCCACGCTGCGCGCCACGTCGAGCTTCTCGGCCTGGTCAGGCGAGACTTCGAGCGTCACGGCGTTGACCACCTTGGGTTGGGTTTCGTCACGGCTGACCTGCTGCGCGACCGCCAGCACCAGGATCTTCTCGAGCACGATCTTCGAGATGCTGCTGTTCTGGTTGCTCTTCGCTTCTTCGTTGGTGTTGACGATGACGTCGACGTAGTTGCCAGGCAGTGCGAAGCCGGCCACGCCGACTACATCGTTGACGCGAACCGTGATGGCGCGCTTGCCGTCGTTGATCACCGCGGACAGCCCGCCCTTGGTGCCGATCGGCGCCAGCTTGGCGTCGAGAACGGGTTCGCCGCGCTGCAGGCTGGTGCGGACCACGCGCCCTTCGAGTGCCTTCAGGTCGGTGAAGGCGCCGGGCGGCACGCTGCCCGCGGGCCAGCTGACCATGCGCAGCTGGCCGCCGTTGAGCGGCTGGCCCAGGTTGAGGTCGTTGGCCGCGACCACCACTTGCTTGACGGAGCCGGACGACTGCTGGACCAGCCATCGCGACGCCGACACCACCGCCGCCGCGCCGGCGACGAGGGCGACCAGCAGCATCAGGATTGCACGTGTGTTTTTCATGATGACTCTCCCCTACAGTTGTCCCGAATCTTCGGTAGTGCAGTTCAGCCGGCGGCGCGGTGATCGTCCGACCATCGGTGGGCGCCGCCCGGATGCGTCGTCGGTTCGGCCGAGGTGCGCAGTCCGTAGTAGTTCTGCCACGCCGACAGCAGGCCGGCCTCGGTCACGTGCGTGGCCTTGCCGTGGTAGCGCACGCCGGAATCCACCAGACGCAGCAGGTCGCGCGGAATGCACGCCAGCAGCGGCGTATCGCTGGCGTAGTGCAGGCTGTCGACCAGGAAATCGAAGACCGCGTCGGTGCTGGTCAGCCCGAAGTCGGCGGCGGTGCGGTGATACACCTCGCGGTAGTCGTCCACCGACAAGGGGCCCACATAGAGCTTGCTGCCCAGCCGGCGCAGGAAGGCATCGTCGCCCAGCGCCCCCGGCTCGAGATTGGTCGAGAACACCGGCCAGACATCGAACGGCACCGAGAAGCGCACGCCGGTGTGCAGCGTGAACATGTCGATGGACCGGTCCAGCGGCACGATCCATCGGTTGAGCAGGTCGGCCACCCCCACCAGTTGCCGGCCCAGGTCATCGATGATGTAGATGCCGTTGTTGGCCTTCATGTGCGGCGGGGCCTGGTAGAAGCCAGAGGTGCGGTCATAGCGCAGGTCCAGCGTGGACAGCGTCAGCTCGCCGCCCGACAGCACCACCGGGCGGTGGCACAGCGTCCAGCGGCGGTCCAGCGAGCGGTGCGCCAGCGAGGCTTCGCCGTCGTTGCACGGGACATGGACCAGCGGGTCGAACACCTGGATGATCTCGCCACCCACGGTGATGGCGTGCGGCACCGGCACCGCGCCGGGCAACAGCGTACCCAGCCGTTGTGCCAGGTAGGTCTTGCCGCTGCCGGCCGGCCCGTAGATCATCAGCGCGCGGCAGGTGTTCAGCGCCATGCCGATCGAATCCAGCAGCTGGACCGGGATCACCAGGTCGTGGAAGGCCGCGGTGACATCCGCCTTGGTCACGCTGGCGTGGCTGACCGAGTGGTGCTTGACCGCGTCGATGTATGCGTCCAGCGTCACCGGCGCCGTGCCGACATAGCTGCAGCGCGCCGCGGCTTCGCCTGCACGGACATAACCGGCATCGGTCAGGCGGAAGCGCACATCGAGGTCGCTGGCGCCGCGGTGCGCGATTTCCAGCAGGCGCTCGCGCACCGCGACCGCCGCGATTTCATTGACCACCAGTGCGGGCAGCTTGAGCGTGTCGGTCAGCACCGCCAGCGTGACGGTGCGGTGCTGGTAGGCGGCCTTCATCAGCAGCCCGAGCAACTGCGCGATCTCCAGCCCGGTATCGGCAATCGTGCGCGGCAGCACGTGCCACGGCGGCAACGGCGGCGTGGCAGGCTCGGCATGGAGATTCCTGCCGGTCGCCACGGGCTCGAGCAGCCGTGGTGCGTGACCTGTGTCGTGATGCTCGTTCATTGCCGTCCCCCGTTCCCTGGTCAGTTCGTCTTCTTGCTGAAGGCTGCCGCTGCCCGCGCTGCGCTGCCTCGCTTGCGTCATGTGCCTGCAAAGAGCATGGTCAGCGTTCCCGCGGCAATCGCTACGCCGTAGGGCATGGATCCGGCGGACTCCCCGGCCTGTGGTGGCGCGGACTGCGAGCCAGGCGCCACGGCGGCTTTCAGCATGTGTCCCACGCGGGCGAGGGTGGTGCGCCCATGTCCGGTCGCAAAGACCTGGACCAGTGCCCACAGTCCGCCAATCACGAAGGTGGCGAGCGCGATCTTCAGCGCCATGCAGGCGCCCAGCCAGGCACCTACCGCAGCCATCAGCTTGACGTCGCCGGCGGCCATGCCGCGCAGCAGGTAGAACGGGAGGAACAGCACCAGGCCCACCAGCCAGCCCGACAGCCACGCCAGCGCGCCGGTACCCAGGCCGTGCATGGCTGCCATCACGGGCAGCGCGGCGATCCACGCGCCGAAGGTCAGCCAGTTGGGAATGCGCCGCCGGTTCAGGTCGATCGCCGCGGCGGCGAGCACGATGCCGATCGTGGCGGGGCCGATGAAGGGCGCGAGGGCGGTGGCGGCTTGCATGGTGATGGGTGCTGGCAGCTTGGTTGTGTTCGGTATGGACGGATCGGATCCGGCTACTCAGGGCATCCTGGCGGCAATCTGCTCGTACATGCCTTGCACGGTTTCGCCGAGCGCGGATACGGAGCCGACGATTGCCATGGCGATCAGGCTGCCAAGCAATGCGTATTCGATGGACGTGACACCGCGGTCGTCGCGCAGAAAGCCGGCTGAACTGGCGAGAAGCTTCGACATTTGGCGTCTCCGTTGTCGGTGTTGTTGGTTCGCTTTGGAAGTGTCTGCCGCATGGCCGCCCGGAACCGGACAGCCATGCGGGCCCGCCAGCTATCAGGCGGGCAGGGCGTTGGTCAGCGTGTCGCCGATGAAGTCGAAGATGATGTTCAGGTTCGTGCCGATCAGGCGAACCGAAACGATGATGACAACGGCGATGAGCGCGGCAATCAGGCCGTATTCGATGGCGGTCACGCCGTCTTCGTCACGGAAGAATTGCTTCAGCATGGTGGTCAGGTTTTGCATGACAGACTCCTTTGGTTTGGGAACAAGCACTGCAGGACTACGGAACTGCGATAGGGCGCTGGATGGCACCGGATATCAGCGCCTGGAAACCCGGCAGCAGGGCGGGGCGCAGATTGCGCAGGCATGGAACGGCCACCGGCCGGGACCGCCGTGCTCGATGCGCGGGTTGCGTGATTGCAGCCGGCGTAGCGCCGACGCATGCATGCAACGCGCGGCGTGCTGTACGTGGCCCGAGCGAGCCCTGCAACGGAATGGCGCGCTGCCAGCGCCCCTGGCGGCAGCAGCGTGGCCGGTATTCCGGTGTGACATCGCAGGTTGGCGCACGACTGGCATGGTGAAGCTCCCCGTATCGTTCTGGTTTGATGCCGGCGAACGTTGCGCCGGCACTGCGGTAACCAGGACTGCGGTACCGCATGCCTGGCATAGGCAAGCGGCGGGCCAGCCCGGCGCAATCCGTTGTGCCACAAGGGTTTGCGGGTAGCGGCCCGCAGTCGTCGCGGGGCTGGCAGGCCTGCCGGCGGCATTTCGGCGGGGCTTCGTTGCTGGGTGGAAACGCAGCGCTGGCAAGCCATTCCCGAGGGCGCTACGAACGCCCTAGATCGCGCAACGTGTCCACGTGCGCCGGACTAATGCGAGCGGCTCGGCAACTTCATCCAAAAGCATGAGGCGGCGATGGCGCCGGGGGGCGGCATGCATCACAAGCCGTAGTCTTCCCGCCTGGCCTGGCCCCATGCGCCGGTGCCTGCCAGACTGACGGATGAGGGCGGCTCTTGACGGGGCCGCGTTTCCGGATCGAAACGTTGCGAATGGGAGCCGCGGTGCGAGAGACCTGGTGGAGTTCCCGGGTATGTCCTCGAAACCCTTGTGTGGCAAGGCTTGCAGCCCTGCGCGACAGCGTGATTCAGTCTGGAAACATGGGGCGGGGTACGGCGCTTCTGCGCTGCAATGCCGAGCCTGCACGCACGCGGCCGCCATCACACGCAGGGGGGAACGCGGGGGAAAAAGCAGCACGGCAAGACGCGCGTTCATGCAGCCTTCGCGCCTTGGAGAGATGTGCGAGAAGCCGATGGAGCGGGGTTTTACCCAGGCTTCGCGATGGTTGTCCGCGAGCATGGGAAACGGGGAACACGCAGAGGCGCGCGGGCGGCCACAGCTGGTGCGCCGCAGGGCGGTCGGGACTGCAGGATGCAGATGGCGGCGCACGTACCGTGCAGATGGCACGGGGCTTGTTATGCGTGCGCGTGTCGCTGGCAGAGATGCCTTCGTGCGCGGCCAGGCATGGCGCGCGGTACGCGGCGGGCGGTGCGCGTATCCGGCTAGCCGGATACGCGCACGAGCGTGCTGGCGGCCCTATCGTTCGCGGACATAGGAGACGGCAATGTCATCCTCGTGGACTTTTCGCCAGCCCGGCAAGGCATCGATCCACTTCAATGCAGGACTCCCGGGTTCAAGAACCGCCCAGCGGATCCTGTATTCCTCGAACATGTCCTGCAGTGCTTTGGCGTCGCCGGAATGGGCTTTCATATACCGGCGCACGAAGTCGTCGCCGTAGAGGTCGGCGCGGCCGTCGATAAGCGGCGCAATGCCGGAGAAGATCAGGTAGCCCCCGAAGTTGTAGCTGTTGAAGACCGGCCCGCCGCCGCCTGCCGCGATGGCCGCATTGACGGCGTCGCGGGGCTGTATGCGCCGATGGTCGTGCGGGATGCCTTTGGCAAGCAGGAGGATGCTGGTCATGAACAGTGCCAGGCACAACGAGGTCAGGATCCGAAGCAGCGGTGGCGACAGCTGCAGCTTGATCTCCGGACGGATCGCCGCGCGCAGCTGGGGCCCGACGCTTGGCATCAGCAACAGCGGGGCCAGCAGTCCTAGCAATTCGGCATAGCGGGCCGCGGTCAGGGTAAGGTGGACCAGCCCGAAGCACATCACGATCCGCATCGCCGGCAGCCGGAAGCCGAAGTAGAGCGCGCCAAACAGCACAATGCCGAGCCACAGCTCGACCGGCTGGACCAGGCGGAAATCGGGCGGTTTCCATTCACCGATCACGCTGAGCGTATAGCTCATGCCAGAGACGTGGAAAGGAAAGAGCAGGCCATCCACGCCGTGCGGCGTGAGCAGGCCCGCCACGACCGTCAGTGCGAGGAAGGGGGCCCACGCCCTGGCGCTGCGGACCGGCTGCTTTTCGGTGAGGACCGCCTCGGCGGCCAGCGCTGCCGCCAGCCCGATGCCGAGCAGGAAACTGCCATGCAGGTTGGCCCAGGCCAGCATGACGACCAGCAGCCACAGGCTCGGCCGCTTGTTTTGCTGGCGCGCCAGCACCAGCTGCGCGGTCCAGATCACCATCAGCGGCCAGGCCATGACATGGGGGCGGGCGACCAGATGCTGCGCCAGCGTCAGGAACGTAAGCAGGGTGGCGCTGAACGCGTGCAGGGGTTCGATATAGCGCAGCAGGAACCGCAACAGCACGGTCAACGTGATGGCGGTCGCCAGCGCGGTGACCAGCACCGGCCCGGCCCAGCCGAGCCAGGCATGGGAGGCGGCAAGGATGACTTCGGCGAGCCATTCATGCGGCACCCATTTGGCGCCGTGGAACGAGAAGGAGAACGGATCGGTGGCCGGCACTGCGCGGTTGGACAGGATCCATTTGCCGGCGGCGATGTGCCAGAACGTATCTGCGTCCACCAGCAAGCGGGCGCCGGCAAACGAGAGGATCGAGAACACGCTGATTCCGTACAGCGCCGGCCAGAACCAGCGCTGCCTGGCGCACTGCTGGAGCAGGCCGTCCGTGCCGGTTGCCCCGACCCACGTGGTATTGGTTTTCATGGCGTCTCGCTGTGGCTCTGGTGATGGCCCGTTCTCGTCAATCCGGCGCGCACTTCCCCAATGCGGCCCGCGGGCGCGTGGCCTGGTTGCAAGGAGTGCGCCATTGCCGGAGATGCCTTGGTTTTACGGGGTTTTTCAGCCCTCGCATGCGGGGCTGGCCCCGCTTGACGGCGATGGATCGGGGGCGTCGTTTCCGCTTCGAATCGTGCTTAATTTCCTGTTGAGCGACGGCCGGTGAACGGGGACGGTGAGGTGGCGCGGGCTCTGCGCCGAAAGGATGAGCCGGAGCGCACCGTACACCGTGCCTTTGGTGGATCCGGCCACGAAAAGATGCGGCTTCACCATGCGCATCGGGCTTCGCCAGGCTCGGGTCGGCGGGCGCACGACGTTTCAGTGGAGAAACGCGGGGAAATGGCGAGGCAATGGGAGGCTTCGCTCGAGACCCACGCGAAGCTAAACGCCAGGCGGGCGCGCAGCCGAAGCAGGTGGTGATTCAATCTGGAAACGCTTGCGCGAGGCGGATTTGCGCGCTTCGCCAGGAACCTCGGCGGTGCTTGTATATCGCTGGTGGCCTGACCAGAATGAAGCCAGTGCGTCGCTGCGTTGCCGCTGCATTTCCAGCAGCAACGCAACCGACAGCAGGCCACGGCAGGACAGCATCGCACGACTCGCAATGCCATCCGCCAGCCGCGCCGATAACAAGACCATGCGCAGGACCGTGCGAGCACGACGGCGGCCACCTGCGCCACGCCGTCCGGGGAGCGCATCATGTCGGGTCCATACGAAAGCAGGCTGCTGTCTCTGGTGGTGCCCTGCTACAACGAAGCAGAAAGCATCAGCAAGTTTTTCGCCAGCGTCATTCCAGTACTCGAATCCCTCGACGCCCTCCGCTTCGAGATCGTGCTGGTGAACGACGGCAGCACCGACGACACCCTGGACCAACTGATCGCCCATTCGCACCGCGACCCGCGCGTGCGCGTGCTGGACCTGACGCGCAACTTCGGCAAGGAAGCGGCCCTGACTGCGGGCCTGGACGAGGCACTGGGCGATGCGGTCATCCCGATCGACGCCGACCTGCAGGACCCGCCCGCACTGATTCCCGAACTGGTCAGGCGCTGGCGCGAAGGGGCCGAGGTGGTGCTGGCGCAGCGCAGCAGCCGAGCCTGCGATTCGTGGCTCAAGCGCGTGACGGCAGGTGCCTACTACCGCGTCCATAACCGGCTGTCGGACCAGAAGCTGCCGGTCAATGTAGGCGATTTCCGGCTGATGGACCGGGTCGTGGTCAACGCCCTCAAGCAGCTGCCGGAGCGCCGGCGCTTCATGAAAGGCCTGTTCGCCTGGGTAGGCTACCGCACCGTGATCGTGCCGTACGAGCGCGAGCCACGCAGCGCCGGGCATTCCAAGTTCTCGGGCTGGCGCCTGTGGAACTTCGCGCTCGAGGGCATCACCAGCTTCAGCACCATGCCGCTGCGCGGGTGGACCTATATCGGCGTGGCGATCGCGCTGGGGGCGTTCGGCTATGGCGCCTTTATCGTCGCGCGCACGCTGGTGCTGGGCATCGATGTGCCGGGCTATGCGTCGCTGCTGTCGGCGCTGCTGTTTCTCGGTGGCATCCAGCTGATCGGCCTGGGCGTGGTCGGCGAATATGTCGGCCGCATCTACGACGAGGCCAAGGGCCGGCCGATCTACCTGGTGCGGCGGCGCTACCAGGAGACCGGGCAAGGTAGGGGCGTGGCGTCGGGCCGGCGGGTGATCCGGATCGATCGCGGCCAGGTCAGCAACGGCCGCTGAAGCTCAATGCCAGCGGGATCTGCCGCGAATCAATCGCGGTAGGTCCAGGCCCGGTGCAGCAGGTAGGTGAACACCGGAACGGTCAGCACCACACCCGCCAGCCCGGCCCAATAGCTGGCGCCGAGCCGTTGCGCGGTCCACGAGATACCCACGGTCAATGCCAGGCCCAGCAGCGAGACGCCGGCAAAGCGTCGCAGGGTGCGGTTGCGCAAGCGCGAAGAAAAACTCCACAGGGTATTGAGCAGGTACGAGCACGCCGTCGCGCAGACGAAGGCGACGCAGTTGGCCGCCACGGGCGAGGCGCCGAGCGCGTTGATCAGCGTGGCCGTGATGGCGACATGCACGCCGGTCGAGGTGGCGCCGGAAAACAGAAAGCGCGTGAACTGGCGCAGTCCCGGCGCGGTGCCGCTGGCGTTCACGATGCGCGCAGCACGGCCATCAGCGAAATGCCGAACGGCAGCGAGCCGCGCGCGAGCCAGTGGCGCTCCGCGCGGAACACGCGGTGCAGCACGTGGTTGACCGGCGCGGCCGGCAGGCCGGCGCCGGTCGCGCGGCGGCTGCCGCGCAGCCGGTCGCCCATGCGCGCGGCGACGGCCAGCGGGAACAGCATCGTGTTGAAATAAGACATTCGCTCCACGTGCAGGCCGCAGCGGCTGGCCAGCGCGTGTAGCGAGCGCTTGCTGTAGCGGCGCTGGTGATGCAGGAAGACGTCGTGCGCGCTCCATAGCCACTGGTAGGCGGGCACAGTAATGAAGACCGCGCCGCCCGCCTTCAGCAGCCTGGCCGCGCAGTCGAGCGAGCCGGCATCGTCGGCGATGTGTTCGAGGCAGTCGAGCAGGCAGACCAGGTCGAAGCTGCGCTCGGCGAACGGCATCTGGTCGGGGCACTTGCCGTGGCGCAGGTCGTAGGCGTCGCCGGTCTTCTCTCGTGCCAGGCGCAGCGCGGTGTCGTCCATTTCCACCGCGCTGAGCCTGCCGAACTGCGACAGCATCGCCAGGTTGCCGCCGGTGCCCGCGCCGATCTCGAGGATAGCCGCGTGGCGCGGCAAGGCCAGGCCGGAGAGGATGGTGGCGACGATCTCGCGCCGGCCACGGAACCACCAGTGGCTGGCCTCGGTGTCGGCCATTTCGAGGTAGGCGTCAGGGGACATGTGGCGATCCTTCAGTGGAAGCGTCGTGGTGCTAGCCCTGCACGCAGATCAATCCCAGGTCTCCCTTCTTCACCTGCAGCTTGTAGTCGCGCATCAGCCGGAACAGCGTCACCCGCGAGATCCCGAGCTCGGCGGCCACGTCGATCAGCCGTTCATGGTGCCGCTGCAGCGCTTCGACGATGGCGTTCTGCTCGGCGGCCTCGCGGATCGCGGCCAGCGTGAGCGGGCGATCGTCGGCGGGCGCGGCCAGTTCCAGGTCTTCGGGCTGGATCACGCCGTCTTCGCACATGGCGGCGGCGTGGCGGATGCGGTTGATCAGCTCGCGCACATTGCCGGGCCAGGTGTGCAGCTGGATCGCGCGCAGCGCCAGCGGCGAGAAGCCGCGGATGCGCGCCGGCGACTGCTTGCGCACGGTGTCCAGCACGTGTTCGGCGATCAGCAGGATGTCGCTGCCGCGCTCGCGCAGCGGGGGCTGGCGCACGCGCAGCACGCACAGCCGGTGGTACAGGTCGCCGCGGAAGCGCTCGGCGGCGATCGCGGCTTCCAGGTCGACGTGGGTGGCGGAGATGATGCGCACATCGACTTCGATCGATTCGGTGCCGCCAAGGCGCTCGATGCGTCCGGTCTCGAGGAAGCGCAGCAGGCTGGTCTGGCTTTCGATCGGCATGTCGCCGATTTCATCGAGGAACAGCGTGCCGCCCTGCGCCATCTCGATGCGGCCGGGCTTGCGCTTGGTGGCGCCGGTGAAGGCGCCGCGCTCGTAGCCGAACAGCTCCGACATCAGCAGCGTGGGCGGGATCGCCGCGCAGTTGACCGCGATGAACGGGCGCGAGGCCCGCGCCGAGGCGCGGTGGATGGCCTGCGCGGCGAGTTCCTTGCCGGTGCCGGACTCGCCGGAG
Source organism: Cupriavidus sp. WGlv3 (assembly GCF_023952475.1). GTDB lineage: Bacteria > Pseudomonadota > Gammaproteobacteria > Burkholderiales > Burkholderiaceae > Cupriavidus > Cupriavidus phytorum. The sequence goes on along the minus strand of NZ_JALHRX010000001.1, from coordinate 572,351 downwards.
ATCAGCACCGGCGTATCCCAGCGCGACACCTTTTCGATGCCGCGGAACAGCGACTGCATCGCCGGGCAGCTGCCGATCATGCCATCGGGGCGGGCCGTACGCGGGGTCTCGTGCTGCGCGCCGGGCCGCAGCCGGGCCATGCCGAGTGCGTGGCCCAGGGCTTCCGCCAGGCGCGGATGCTCGAGCGGGGCGGTGTGGTAGTCGACGAAATACAGGCCGAGCAGCCGGCGCGCGGTCTCGCTCAGTGCGTGCTGGCCAGCGACGATGCCGATCCAGCCGACATGCCGCTGCGCCAGCCAGGGCTCGAAGGCTTCCAGTTCGGCATCGCCGAAACCGCCTTGCAGGTCCAGCAGCGCGGCCAGCGGCTGGTTGCCGGCAGGCAGGGCCTGCAGGTCCTGCAGGTTCGACGCGAAGCTGATTTTCCAGCCGCGCTGGGCAAACAGCCGGCACAGCGTGGCGTCATGGTGCTGCGACAGGTACAGCAGCGGGCGGTTGGCGTACGCGCTCATGAGATTTTCCCCGGATTCTTGTTTTTTGCGGAACTGGCGGCCGGCAGGGCCGGCCGCTCGTTCCGTTGGCTCTAAGGCTTGCGCCGGCGCATCGTGGCGATGCGGCGCGGCGCGCTCCCCAATTTCTGTTGTTCCACCCCGTTCTTGTCCGGGCGCACCGGCATGCCGGCATGCCGCGGGATTCAGGTGGCACGGACCGCTTGCTTGCGCTTGCGGCCCGTGCGCCCGAATGACCTCCGCTTTATCTTGTCGACACCCATGTCATGGCGGGTGCCGAGGCGGGCCAGTTCCTGCCGCGTGGCCCCCGCTTACAGCGCCAGTCCAATTCCCGCCCTGGGTTGCGGGGGTTGTCCTGAAACTGATCCTCCTCGGCGAACGCGTGCCAGTGTGTTTGCCGCTTTCGTTTCAGACTTCCCCTTTGTTCCGGGCTTCTGTTCGCGCCGACATATCTGCGACGAATGTGCCAGAGCGGGCTAAGTCATTGAAAAGAAAGATAAAGCGATATTTGGAGGGATGCCTTGCCGGTCATGCCGGATTCAAAACGTTCCGCTCTTGTTACGTCGTCCGGTCAATTTATGCTGCGCTGCGAAAAAACTTTCGCCCGGAATGGGATGCATCGGCCACCGAACCGGAGAGCGCGGTGCATGACTAGGCATTTTTAAGGCGCAACGCCCGCCCAAAGGAGGGAAGCAAAAATTGGAAACGGTAGCCACGGAGGGCTCCGATACTGCACGTCGTTGCCCGTCGAAACAGTTTCATATCCGTTACAAGGATTTGAAGTGCATACATCTTCCGCTGACTTTTCGCGACACCTGCGGCCTCAGCCTTTTAGTGCCGCGCCGCTGCCGGCCGCGGCGGCGCGATGGAGACAAGGGGCACGTTGACAAGCCTTTGCATGAATCGCGGCCGGGCGCCTCAGCCGCTTCTCATCTGTTTGGATGGGGCGTGCAGTTTTTTCAGCGCCGCTGGCACACGGAGCCGAATGGTTGCATCCGTGAAACTCGGACACCGCGGCGACCAGGTAGCGCGCCATGGAATGGAAGCGACGGAGAGGGTACCGGCAGGCGCCAAGCCTTTGATTTCGCGGGCCTAGACGAAAATGATTCGTATTGCCAACTTGGCCGCGCCAAACAATTTCACGGATGAAACTGTCCGGCATGGCCGGCGGCGGCCGGGGGCGTTGGCGCGTCTTCCAGCCGCACTTGTTCCTGCAGCCAGGCATGGAACTGCTGGATGGCCTTTTCGCGTGGGTTGCCTTCGCGCCAGGTCACCCAGTAATGCAGGCTCGACGGGATCCGGGTGGGGCCGATCTGCACCAGTTCGCCGCTGGCCAGGTAGTCGTGCGCCAGCTGTGCGCGCGCGGTCGCCACGCCCAGGCCGGCCACGGCGGACTGCAGCATCAGGCCGGCGTCCTGGAAGATCGGGCCGCGCTCCGGTTCGTCGCCGGGCAGGCCGGCGGCCTCGAGCCAGTCGCGCCAGGGGCGCAGGGCAAAGCGCAGCATCGGCAGGCGCGGCACGTCGGCCAGCGTAAAGCCCGGGTAGCGCGCCAGCAGCGCCGGGCTGGCCACCGCGATCACGTGGTCTTCGATCAGGTTGTGGCACTCGAAGCCGGGCAGGTCGATGCGCTGGTGCCAGATCCCCACATCGACGCTGTACGGGTCCGGCGGCGTGATCTCCGCATGCAGCCGCAGGTGCAGGTCCAGCGACGGCACCTGGGCGTGCAGGCTGGGCAGGCGGCGGATCAGCCAGGCATTGGCGAGGTCGGCCATCACGCTCACCTGCAGCCGGATCACCGGCGGTGCGGCGCTGTTGCCGGCCTCGCGCAGCGCGCTTTCGATGTCGTCGAGCGCGCCGCGCACCTGTTCGGCCAGACGCGCGCCGACGCTGGTAGGCGCCATCTGGCTGCCGCTGCGCTGGAACAGCTTGGTGCCGAGGCTGGTTTCCAGCGCGCGGACATGGTGGCTAATCGCGCTGTGGGTCAGGGCCAGCTCCTCGGCCGCGCGGGAGAAACTGCGGTGGCGCGCGGCAGCCTCCAGTGCACGCAGCGCTTGCAGCGGCGGCAGATGGGCGGGGCGTTGGGCGGGTCTGGCGGGGGTTTTTGCCATGGCCGTCAAATTCTACTCACAATTGCCGCAGGTATCTTTCGTTGGCTTTGCACCGGGATGGGGAAGACAATGCATGCCATCATGACGACTTCGACTTCAAACTTGTCTTCCGTACCCTCGCAGCCCTCGCACCCGCAACCGGCCGCCGGTGCGGCCGCCAGCGCGCGCTGGCGCGTGCTCGCGGTGTTTTCGCTGGGCTTCCTGGTGTCCTATGTGTTCCGCGGCGTCAACCTGGGCTTCGCGCCGCACTTGACGCGCGAGCTTGGCCTCAATGCCGGCGACCTCGGCCTGCTTACCAGCTTCTATTTCCTTGGCTTTGCCTGCGCCCAGCTGCCGGCGGGCATCCTGCTGGACCGCTACGGCCCGCGCCGCACCGAGGCGGCGATGCTGCTGGTGGCGGTGGCCGGCTCGCTGGTGTTCGCGCTCGCGCCGGGCATGGCCGGGCTGGCCGCCGGCCGGCTGCTGATCGGCGTGGGCGTGTCGGTGTGCCTGGGCGCCGCCATCCAGGCGCTGTCGATGTGGTTCCCGCTGTCGCGCATGCCCTTGCTCAACGGCGTGGTGATGGCGATCGGCGGTCTGGGCGCGGTGCTGGTCGGCACGCCCCTGTCGTGGCTGCTGTCGCTGACCGACTGGCGCACCGTCAGCATCGGCCTGGCCGGCGTGTCGCTGGCGATGGCGGCGCTGCTGTGGTTCAGCGCGCCCGACAAGCCCCGCGTCGGCAAGGAAAGCCTGCGCGAGCAGCTGCGCGGCACGCGCCAGATCCTGGGCAGCGAGCGCTTCTGGCGCGTGGTGCCGCTGACGCTGCTCAACCAGGGCGTATTCCTGGCGGTGCAGACGCTGTGGGTGGGCGCCTTCCTGCGCGATGTGTCCGGCTACGGCGCGGGCACCAGCGCGCGGCTGGTGTCGGTGATCGGCTTTGCCATGATGGCCGGCTGCGTCGGCTCGGGCTGGGCCGCGCGCCACCTGGAGCGCCTGGGCGTGAGCCTCTATGCGTTTGCCGGCACCGGCATGACCGGCTTTATCGTGATCCAGCTGCTGCTGATGGCGCAGGTGCCATTGCCGGCGGTGCTGCTGTGGGCCGCCTATGGCGTGTTCGGCTCGAGCGGCATCCTGACCTATGCGGTGCTTGCGCGCAGCTTTCCCGACGCACTGATCGGCCGCGCCACCACGGCGCTGACGCTGACCGTGTTCCTGTCGACCTTTGCCTGCCAGGTGGGCGTCGGCTTCGTACTCGACCTGTGGCCGGCCAGCGGCGGCCATTACCCGAAGGCGGCGCACCTGGCGGCATGGGCCGGGCTGGTGGTGCTGCAGGTGCTGGCGGCGGTGTGGTATGCGGTGGGTGGGCGGCGCGCGCGTCGCGAGGCGGCTGCCGCCCGCTGAGCCGGGGCAGGGGAGCTACAAAAACACCGGCCGATCGTCCAGCTCGTTAGGGTTATGCCCGCCGTCCGACGGGAAGTGCGTGGCCAGCAAGCCGTGGACGCGCGCCACCGTGACCAGCACCGGCCGTACCGACAGGTCTTGCCTGAGCCCTTGCGCCAGTTCATCGCACAGTTCGCGCCAGGTGGCAGGCCCCACGCTGGCGTCGATGCCGCGGTCGGCCAGCAGTTCGACGGCGTGGTCGGCCAGGTTGATGTAGAGCAGCACGCCGGTCTTGTCCGCGGTGTTCCAGACCTCGAGCGCGCCGAACAGGAAGCGCGCGCGCTCGCGCGGCGTGACCCCGGCCCAGGCGTCGCCGACCGGCAGGCTGGCTTCGATCACTACGCGGATCTCGCCGCGGTGGCTGGATTCGCCGGCGTGCACGGCGTGGTGCAGTTGCTGCTGCGCTTCCGGCGGAAAGTGCCTGCGCGCGGTGCCGGCGGTGGTGGCGATATGGTGCAGGGCGCGTTTGAGATGCGGCATGGTTGTCGTTCCTCGTACTGTCACCAGTTGCCGGACGCGCCGCCGCCGTCGAAGCCGCCGCCGCCTCCGCCGCCAAAGCCACCGCCAAAGCCGCCGCTGTCACCTCCGCCGAAGCCGCCACCCCAGCCGCCGCTGCGCCGGCCCCAGTCGTGCCCGATGGTGTAGCCGCCCAGGCCGCCGAGGCCGCCGGCGATCACGTCGCGGCCGCGCCGGGTGGTGACGATCTGCGGCCCGCGCCGGCGCAGGATGGCGCTCAGGAAGAAGAACACGATGATCGCCAGCGGCAGCAGCGCCGGCAGCCATTGGTCCACCGCCGATACCTGCTGCGCCTTGCGCTGCGGCGCCGCCAGGCCTTCCTTGTCGATGGTGGCCTGGATCGCCGAGATGCCGGCCGCCAGCCCGCCGTAGAAGTCGTTCTGGCGGAAGTGGGGCGCCATGACGTCCTGCAGGATGCGCTTGGACATGGCGTCGGTCAGCGAGCCCTGCACCCCCCGGCCCACCTCCAGCCGCATCTTGCGCAGGCCGGGCGGGTTGTCCTTGGCGATCAGCACGATCACGCCGTCGTCGATGCCCTGGCGCCCGGCGCGCCAGGCGTCGGCCACGCGTATGCTGTAGGCGTCGATCGGCTCCGGATCGGTGGTGGGTACCATCAGCACGAAGATCTGGCTGCCGCGCTGCTGTTCATACTCGGCCAGCACGTTTTCCAGCGCGCCGCGCTGCTGCGGCGTCAGCGTGCCGGTCAGGTCGGTGACGCGCTGGCTCAGCGGCGGGACCGCGACGAAGCCGTCGGCCGCCAGCGCCGGGCCGCCCAGCAGGGCCGCCAGCCACAGCAGGGCGGCGGCCAGCCAGCCGTGCAGGTGGAACCAACGCCGGGGGTGGCGCATCGCTGCGATCCCGTCAGAACTTGACCGCGGGCGGCGTGGAGATGGCCTTCTCGTTTTCCACGGTGAACGAAGGCTTGACCGGGTACTTGAAGATCATCGCCGTCAGGTTGGTGGGGAAGCTGCGCGCCAGCACGTTGTACTGCTGCACCGCGGCGATATAGCGCTGGCGTGCCACGGTGATGCGGTTCTCGGTGCCCTCGAGCTGCGATTGCAGGTCGCGGAACGAGGCATCGGCCTTGAGCTGCGGGTAGTTCTCGGACACCGCCAGCAGGCGCGACAGCGCGCCGGACAGTTCGCCCTGCGCCTGCTGGAAGCGCTTGAAGGCTTCGGGGTCGTTCAGGGTCTCGGGCGAGACCTGGATGCTGGTGGCGGCGGCGCGCGCTTTGGTCACGGCTTCCAGCGTTTCGCGCTCGTGCGAGGCGTAGCCCTTGACGGTGTTGACCAGGTTGGGGATCAGGTCGGCGCGGCGCTGGTACTGGTTGATGACTTCGCCCCAGGCCGCCTTGACCGCCTCGTCCTTGGCCTGGAAGTCGTTGTAGCCGCAGGCCGACAGCAGGCTGGCCATGACCGCCAGCACCAGCCAGCGCAACACGGACAGCGGCGAGCGGGTGGACAGCGAAGGGGACGAGGATGCGCGCATCGGAGGCTCCGGCGATTGGACGAACTCCAAGTGTAGCGCACCGCCCTTGTCGTCACGCCTGGGCCGCCGGCGCAACGTGGCGCCCGGCGGCAGGCGCCGGCTCAGGCCGCCGAGAAGGCCTTGCGCGCGGCCTCGAAGGTGGCGTCCAGGATGGCGTCGTCGTGCTGCGCGGAGACAAAGCCGGCTTCGAACGCCGACGGCGCCAGGTAGACGCCATGGTCCAGCATGGCATGGAAGAAGCGGTTGAAGCGGGCGGTGTCGCTCTGTGTGACTTCGGCGAAGCTGCCGGGCACGCCGTCGCGGAAATACAGCCCGAACATGCCGCCGACTGCATCCGCGGCGAACGGCACGCCCGCGTCCCGGGCGGCTTCGGCCAGGCCGTCGGCCAGCTTGCGCGTCTGCGCGGCCAGGCGGTCATAGAAGCCGGGCGCCTGGATCAGCTTGAGCGTGGTCAGGCCTGCCGCCACCGCCAGGGGGTTGCCCGACAGCGTGCCGGCCTGGTACACGCCGCCCAGCGGCGCCAGGCTGGCCATGATGTCGCGCCGTCCGCCGAACGCCGCCGCCGGCATGCCGCCGCCAATGACCTTGCCCAGGCAGGTCATGTCGGGGCGGATGCCGTAGTGCGCCTGCGCGCCGCCCAGCGCCACGCGGAAGCCGGTCATGACTTCGTCGAAGATCAGCACCGCGCCATCGCGGCTGCACAGCTCCCGCATGGCCTGCAGGAAGGCATCGCTGGCGCGCACCAGGTTCATGTTGCCGGCCACCGGCTCGACGATCACCGCGGCGATCTCGCCCGCATGCTTGGCGAAGGCCTGTTCCAGCTGCTCGACGTTGTTGTACTCCAGCACCATGGTGTGGCGCGTCACGTCGGCCGGCACGCCGGCCGACGACGGCGCGTTGCGGGTGGTGTCGGCAAAGGTCAGCAGGCCGGAACCGGCCTTGACCAGCAGGCTGTCGGCGTGGCCGTGGTAGCAGCCTTCGAACTTGATGATCAGGTCGCGGCCGGTAAAGCCGCGCGCCAGGCGCAGCGCGCTCATGGTGGCTTCGGTGCCGGAAGAGACCAGGCGCACCTGCTCGATCGACGGCACCAGCTTGCAGATTTCCTCGGCCATGGTGATCTCGGCCTCGGTCGGGGCGCCGAACGAGAAGCTGTGCGCGGCGGTTTCCTGGACCGCGCGCACCACCTCCGGATGGGCATGGCCGACGATCATCGGGCCCCAGGAGCCGATGTAGTCGATATAGCGCTGGCCGTCCGCGTCCCACATGTACGCGCCCTCGGCGCGCGTGATGAAGCGCGGCGTGCCCCCTACCGAACGGAAGGCGCGCACGGGCGAATTGACGCCCCCGGGAATGGTCTGCTGGGCGCGGTCGAAAAGCTGCTGATTACGGGACATGGCGTTGAGGTGAGGACAGGACTGCAGGGATCGTGCTCGGCGGGCCTGGGCCCGAGCGTTGACATGCGGCAAAAACAGCGGAAGTTCGCTGCAATTGCCCGCCAATCGTGCGCTAACAAGGCGCTAACGGGTGCGAACACGGCGGAACTGGCCCGATTCCGGCCCTCGCGCGGCTGGCGCCGGCGGCACGGTTTCGGTACCATCTGCGCTGGATTTTAATGGAGAGTGGCCAGAGCCTGTTATGGAATACAAGACTTGGATGTGCCTGATCTGCGGCTGGATCTACGACGAAGCCGCCGGCGCGCCGGAAGACGGCATCGCCCCCGGCACCCGCTGGGAAGACGTGCCGATCAACTGGACCTGCCCGGAATGCGGCGCGCGCAAGGAAGATTTCGAGATGGTCGCGATCTGAGCGGCCACTAACCAGAAGAACAACGACACGGCAGGCGCGCCCGTCGCGCCGATGCGACAGAACGCCGCCGGGGGCTGGCCCCACCGGATTGACGGCCCCCCGGCGTCTTGTCACACTCTGTTGCAAAAATGACTGGCTGTCCCTCCGCCCGCGGCGGGGAGGACGGCGGGCAGATGCGGGGATCACGCATCGCCACTGCCGGGCTCAGCCCGGCCTTGGAAGGGAAATAAAAAGAATTTCGGGGGTCCGTCGGGGCGCGCATGGGTCGCGCTGCTCCGCACGGGTGTTCTCTGGTGCTTGCCGGCGCTCCGCCAGGGGCCGCTGGTCGCGGGAACAACATGCGGGTCGCTCATTTAGAAGAAAACCAGCGGGTCAATACCGCCGGCGCCCACGGTGTGGCGCCTGGCGTTCCTGTTCCGGGCGCCGCGCCGGACATCAATCCGGACCTCAAGCCCGGGATCGCTCCACCGCCGCGCCGCAAGGTTCTGGTCATCGACGATTCGAGCACCATCCGCCGTACCGCGGAAATCTTCCTGGCGCAGGCCGGCTACCAGGTGATGCTGGCCGAGGACGGCTTCGAGGCGCTGGCCAAGGTGGGCGAGCTGCATCCCGACCTGGTCTTCTGCGACATCCTGATGCCCCGGCTGGACGGCTACCAGACCTGTTCGCTGATCAAGAAGAGTCCGCGTTTCCACGCCATCCCCGTGATCATGCTGTCCTCGCGCGACGGCGTGTTCGACCGCTCGCGCGGCTGCCTGGTCGGCGCGCATGACCACCTGGCCAAGCCATTTACCCGCGACGCGTTGCTGCAGGCCGTGCAGGCCTGCCTGCCATGCCAGCCCGCGGGCGAGGCGTTGCCCGCCTGAACCGCAGGCACGCCGTGTACGAATCGAAGGAAAACCTCATGACCGCCATTCACAAGATCCTGATCGTCGACGACTCCCCGACCGAAGCGCTGTTCATGTCCGACCTGCTCGGCAAGCGCGGCTTCAAGGTCGCGGTCGCCAGCAACAGCGAGCAGGCCTTCGCCCGCCTGCAGGCCGAAGCCTTCGACCTGATCCTGATGGACGTGGTGATGCCCGGCCAGAACGGCTACCAGGCCACCCGCGCGATCAAGCGCGACGACCGCTTCAAGGACATCCCCGTGATCATGTGCACCAGCAAGGGCCTGGATACCGACCGCATCTGGGGCATGCGCCAGGGCGCGTCGGACTACATCGTCAAGCCCGTCGATGGCGAAGAGCTGCTGGGCAAGATCGCCGCGCTGGCGCACTAAGCCCGCCTGCGCCGGCCGCGCCCGCCGCACGGCAAGCCACTGCCACCTGTTCCGGGGACCGCACATGAACGCGCCACGCCAAGACCTCCGCGCCCGCCACACCCGCCTGCAGGATTACCAGGCCATGCTGGCCCGGCGCCTGCGCGAGGCGCGCAGCCTGCCGGCCGCCGACAGCTACCTGGCGCTGCAGGTGGGCGCGCGCCACTGGCTGCTGCCGCTGGCCGATGCCGGCGAGGTGCTGGATATGCGCCAGCCGAGCCCGGTGCCGCTGACCCAGCCGTGGTACAGCGGCCTGGTCAACGCGCGCGGCAGCCTGATGGGGGTGATCGACTTCAGCCTGTTCTGCGGCGGCGCGCCGACGCCGCTGCAGCCGGGCAGCAAGATCGTGGTGCTGTCGCGCGACGCCGAGCGCGCCTGCGCGATCGTGGCCACGCGCGTGGCCGGCCTGCGCCATGCCGCCGACCTGGGTTTGCCGCACGGCGACGCCGCTGCCGCCGGACCCGACCCGGCGCCGGCCTGGGAGGGGCAGCGCTATGCCGACCGCGAGGGGCGCGACTGGCAGGTGCTGGACGTGCGCGCGCTGCTGGACGCGCCAGCCTTCCTGCAGGCGGGCAAGGTCGCCGCCTGACGCGCGCGGGCCGGTCACGCCAGGCACAGACAATGACGGCGCGCAGGCCATCGCCTGCCGCACCCGGCACGAGCCGCCGGGGAATGACAACGATAAAACGGAAGAGGGTGCCATGGGTTTCAAGAATTTCAGCCTGGGCCGGCGCACGCCGGCAGCCGACGCTGCCACCAGCCTCGCCGGTGCTCCGGACGGGTCCGACGTGGCCTATGCCGGAGGCCCCGAACCCGCGCCCGTGCCGCCCGTCGCCGCGGGGCTGGGCGCGACCCCGCTGGAGCACCTCGGCCGCTGGCTCGGGCGCATGCCGTTCGCCTCGCAGCAGCGCCTGCTGACCGTGGGCGTGGTGGTGTCGCTGGTGGCGCTGCTGGGCTCGGTGTACCTGGATAACCGCATCGCCAACAATGCCGCCGCGCAGATCGAAGTGGCCGGCGACATGCTGATGCACTCGCAGCGCCTGGGCAAGGCGGTGCCGGTCGCGCTGCTGGGCAATGCGCAGGCCTTCACCCAGCTGCGCCAGTCCCGGGATGCGCTGTCGGGCGACCTGAAGGCGCTGCAGCAGGGCAGCGACGAAAAGCGCGTGCGCGCCACTACCGGCGCGGCCGAGCCGCTGCTGCAGGCCGCGATGCAGTCCTGGCAGCGCTCCGAGAAAAGCGCCGCCGACGTGCTGGCGCAGCAGCCGGTGCTGACCACCATCGGCCAGACCCTGCAGATCTTCAACGCCTCCAACCCCGAGCTGCTCGAGTCCGCCGAACAGGTGGCCGCGATCAAGCTGCAGTCCGGCGCCAATGCGCGCGAGGTGGCGGCCTCGGCGCAGCTGGTGATGCTGACCCAGCGCCTGGGCAAGAACCTGAACGAGTTCCTGGCCGGCGAAGGCGTCAACCCGGAGACCGCGTTCCTGCTGGGCAAGGACACCAATACCTTCCGCGAGACCCTGGACGGCCTGCTCAACGGCAGCGAGGCGCTGCGGCTGTCCGCCGCCGCGGACGAGGAGACGCGCGGCTACCTGCAGCAGCTGTCGCAGCGCTTCGAGGCGGTGCAGAAGACCACCCAGACCATCCTGCAGAACCTGCCCGGGCTGATCGCCGCCAAGCGCGCGCAGCAGCAGATCTTCAACGACAACGAGGCGCTGCGCGCCGAACTGTCGGCGCTGCAGCGCGCCTACGCGGAGTCGGCGCGCAGCCGCCCGCTGACGCTGGGCGCGACCGTGGTGTCGGCGGCGCTGACGCTGCTGTGCCTGGTCGGCCTGGCGGCGCTGTACCTGCGCGATTCGCGCGTGCGCGCGCTCGAAGCGGAGGCGCGCGAGCGCGAGGCCGAGGCCCGCCGGCTCGACGAAAAGCGCAACAACGACAACACCCAGAAGGCGATTCTGCAGCTGATGAACGAGCTGCAGGACATCGCCGACGGCGACCTGACGCGCCAGGCCACCGTGACCGAGGACATCACCGGCGCGATTGCCGACTCGGTCAACTACACCGTGGAAGAACTGCGCGAGCTGGTCGGCCGGGTGCAGCAGACCGCGGGCGAGGTGACGCACGCCTCGGGGCAGGTGCAGGCCACCTCGACCCAGCTGGTGTCGACCACCGAAGAGCAGTCGCGCCAGATCCGCCAGACCGGCGAGTCGGTGGTGGAGATGGCCGACCGCATCACGCAGGTGTCGCGCGGCGCGGCCGAATCCGCCAACGTGGCGCGTGCCTCGCTGTCCGCCGCGGAACAGGGCCAGCACGCGGTGCAGAACGCGATTGCCGGCATGAACGACATCCGCGAGCAGATCCAGGAAACCTCCAAGCGCATCAAGCGGCTGGGCGAGTCGTCGCAGGAGATCGGCGAGATCGTCGAGCTGATCTCGGACATTACCGAGCAGACCAACGTGCTGGCGCTCAACGCCGCCATCCAGGCGGCCTCGGCGGGCGAGGCCGGGCGCGGCTTCTCGGTGGTGGCCGAAGAAGTGCAGCGGCTGGCCGAACGCTCCGGCGAGGCCACCAAGCAGATCGGCGCGCTGATCCGCACCATCCAGACCGATACCCAGGACGCGGTGCACGCGATGGAGCGCAGCACCCAGGGCGTGGTCGAAGGCGCGCGGCTGTCGGACCACGCCGGTGCCGCGCTGGTCGAGATCGGGCGCGTGTCGCGCCAGCTCGCCGAGCTGATCGAGCAGATCTCGCAGTCGACCTCGCACGAGGCCGACCTGGCCACCACCGTGGCGCGCCATATCGAACGCATCCTGCAGGTCACCGAGCAGACCACCACCGGCACGCGCCAGACCGCGCAGTCGGTGCGCCAGCTGACGCTGCTGAGCGAGGAGCTGCGCAACTCGGTGTCGCGCTTCAAGATCGCCTGAGTGGGAAGCCGTCATGTCCCTGAATTCCCCGATCCCGCGCGAGCCGGCAGGCCCCGGCGCCGTGCCTGAACCCGAACCCGCACCGTTGCCCGCCAGCGCGCAGCCGTCGCCCGACGGCGGCGCCGCGCGCGACCTGTCCGGCCTGGCCTGGCTGGCGCCCAGCCTGCGCAGCGCCCTCGAAGACGCCGCCGCGGAGCTGGGCCACTATGTCGATGAAGTGCGCCAGGCGCCCGAGGCGCTGGGCGCGCGCGATACCACCTCGCTGCGGCTGGCCGGCCAGCATCTGCACCAGGCCGCCGGCGCGGTGCATATCGTCGGGCTGCGCGGGACCGATCCGTATTGCCAGGCGCTGCGCCGCCTGCTCGACGCCATCGACGCCGGCACCGTTGCCGCCGGCCCCGAGGCGCTGGCGGTATTCCGCGCCGGCGTGCAGGCGCTGGCCGAGTATGTCGACGACCTGATGGCCGGCGACGACGAGGCTCCGCTGCGCCTGTTCCAGCCCTATGCCGCGGTGCTCGCCAGGCTGGGGGAGGAGCGTGTGCATCCGGCCGACCTGTGGCTCGACGAGCTGCAGATGCTGCCCGGCATGCTGCTGCCGGCGCAGGGGCCGGCTCCGGTCACGCGCGCGCGCCAGCAGTTTGAGTCGGCCTTGCTCAAGGCGCTGCGCCTGCCCACGCCGTGCGCCGACGCGGCGCTGCTGCGCGAAGCCTGGCTGCCGCTGCACGCGGCGCTGGAAGCGCTGCGTGCCAACGAGCAGGAAGCACGCCGTGCCGCCGACCATCCCGACCGCGGCGTCTGGCACGTGCTCGGGCTGGTGTGCCGCGCGCTGGGGCTGGGCCTGCTGCCGTCGGACCTGCTCGCCAAGCGCTTTGCCGGCCGCGCCAACCTGCTGCTGCGCCAGTACCAGCAGGGCCATGTGCGCGTGCCGCAGGCGCTGCTGAACGACGCGGTGTTCCTGCTGGTATGCACCGGGCTGGCCGAGGGCGCCAATGACGACGCGGCGGCACTGCGCGCCGACATCGCGCGCACGCTGGCGGCGTTCCGCCTCGATGCCGCCCACGCGCAGGCAAAAGCCGATTTCCGGCTGCGCTACTACGGCTGGCTCGACCCGATCGACACGCGCAACCTGCAGCAGGCCGCGGCCGGGCTGGAACGCGCCGCCGCCGCCGACCAGGCCGCGTGGGAGATCGCGCTGGCCGCACTGGCCGAGGCCGCGCAGCCGCTGGCGCAGCCGGGGCTGCAGCGTTGCCTGGCGCAGGCCGCGATGCCGGGGCGCGCGCGCGATGCGGGCGATGCGCTGGGCGCCGCCGGCATCGCGCTGTTCCTGTCGCGTGCGCTGGCGCTGCCGTGGCGCGTGCACGGACAGTCCGCCCATCCGGCCGCGGCGCACTTTGCCGCGCAGTGCGACGCGCTGGCCGCCTGCCTGGCGGACCGCGCCGCTGCCGCGCCGGCCTGGCTGGCGCGCATGGTCGACGAGGCGCGCGCCCAGGCGCAGCGCAGCGAGGCCGTGGCGCAACTGCGCGCGCAACTCGACAGTGGCGAATCCTGGCTCGACAGCTATGACCGCAATGCGGCGCGCCCCGACGGCGCCGCGCATCTGCGCGACGCGCGCCAGGCCTTCGCCGCGCTGGCGGGGACGCTGGCGCAGCTGCAGGCGTCGCCGGCGCTGCCGGGCGCGCTGGCCGGCGAGGCCGTGCAGGCCGGCGCTGCCGTCGAGGCCGTCAAGGCCCGCCTTGCCGATGAGGGCGAGCTTGCCGACGCCGGCGCGCGCGCGGCGCTGCTGCGCACGGTGGCGGCGGAACTTGGCGTGGTCCATGCGTTCGCCGATGCGCTCGAGTTCGGCCGTGCGCGCCACGCCGAGGCCTTGCCGGAGGCTGCTGCCGCGGGTGATGCGCACGCGCCGCAGGATCCGCTCGACGCGGCGCGCGCCGCCGCCGACGAAGCGCTGCGTGCCGGCGCCGTTGCCGACGCGCCGGCGGTGCAGCGGCTGCGGGCCGCGCTGCAGGCGCTGGCCGATCAGGCCGCCATCGACGACGACGCCGCGCTGCGCCGCCAGGCCGCCGATGCCGTCACGCAGTGCAACGCCTGGCTTGCCGGCAGCGACGACGCCGGCGCGCGCATGGTGATGGCGCTCGCCGCGATCCCCGCGGAGCCCGCGCCGGTGCCGGCCGGTGCGACCACGCCGTCCACGCCGTCCATGCCCGCGGCCGGCGACCACGCCGCCATCGATGCCGAGCTGCTCGACATCTTCCTGAACGAGGCCGACGAGGTGCTGGGCGGCATCGCCGGCGACCTTGGCGCCGGTGTCGAGGCGCTGCGCGATGCCGACATGCTCAGCCGGCTGCGGCGCGCGTTCCACACGCTCAAGGGCTCCAGCCGCATGGTCGGCCTGCATCGCTACGGCGAGGCGGCATGGGCGGTGGAGCAGGTGATGAACCTGTGGCTGGCCGAAGCGCGCGAGCCCGCGCCGGCGCTGCTGGGGCTGCTGCGCCGCGCGCATGCCGAGCTGTCGGCGTGGGTGGCGCGGCTGCACGGCGACGCCGCGGCATGGCACGACATCGCGCCGCTGGTGGCAGCCGCCGAGGCGGTGCGCGATGCCGGCACCGCCGCGGACATGGCGCAGGCCGCGCCCGACGTGGTTGGCGACGCGGCGTCGAACGAGCATCCGGACCCAGCCGCAACGGCCGCCGATACTGACGCCCCTGCCGACACCGGCACGCCCGACGACAACGTGATCCCGTTCCGCCTGGCCGGCGGCCTGTCGGACGAGGACGACCACTACAAGGTCATCGGTCCGGTGCGCATCGGCCTGGCGCTGTACAACGTCTATCTGCAGGAGGCCGACGGCCTGCTGCGCCAGTTCGCCACCGATATCTCCGAATGGCGGCACGAAGCCCATCCATGCCCGAGCGAGCTCGCGCTGCGCGTCGCCCACACGCTGCAGGGCAGCGCGTCGACCGTGGGCCTGGAGCCGGTGCGCGAGATCGCCGAGGCGCTGGAAGCGCTGCTGCTGCAACTGGGCTCGCATCCGGTGGCGATGCATGCCGGCGATTTCCGCCTGCTGGAGCAGGCCGCCGAGCGCATGCGCGGCATGCTGCACCAGTTTGCCGCCGGCATCTGGCCGCAGGCCGATGCCGCGTTGCGCCGCAGCCTGGTCGAGTTCGGCGAGCGCGCGCTGCTGCGGCCGCGCGTGGCGCTGCCCGCGCCGCCGCCGGCGGAGACCGATGATGCGATGGCGCAGGTATTCGGCCGGCTGCCGCCCGCGGCACAGTCCGCACCCGACGTGCCGCCGGCAGACGAAGCCGGGGCAGCGCCTGCGGCGCCGCCTGTCACCGCCAATGACGCGGTGGTGATCGCGCTGCCGACGGCGCCGCGCGCGCCCGAGGCGCCGGCCGCCGACGCTGGCATCGCACCGGACCCAGCGCTGGTGCAGATCTTTCTGGAAGAGGCGCAGGGCTCGCTGCCCGAGCTGGGCAAGCTGTTGCGCGGCTGGGAGGCCGCGCCCGACGACGCGCGCCATGGCGGGCTGGTGCTGCGCGCGCTGCATACGCTCAAGGGCAGCGCGCGCATGGCCGGAGCGATGGCACTGGGGCAGGCCGCGCACGAGATGGAAACTCTGCTCGACGGCACGCTGCGCGCGCAGGGGCAGCAGCCGGTTGCGCCGAAGGTGTTCGAGCGGCTCTACGCCTGGTACGACCGCATCCTGGCGCATGCCGAGGCCTTGCAGGCCGGCCGCCTGCTGCCGGCCGACGATGCCGATGTGGTCAACGGCCTGGCCGATCCCGAGCAAGCGGCCGATGCCGCCGTGCCCGAGCCTGAAGACGCCGAAGCTCCCGGCGCATCGCCCGCGGAGGCGCCTCTGCCTGAACTGCCCGTAGTGCCGGGACCGTCCGACGTGATGGTGCCGATGCCGCAGGCCGCGCCGCTCGCCCCGCTCGCACCGTTGGCACCGGCGGAACCGCAGCGCGCGCTGGTGCGCGTGCAGGCGCGCGCGCTCGACACGCTGATCAACGAGGCCGGCGAGGTCGGTGCCACGCGCGCGCGCCTGGACAGCGAGCTGGAGTCGATGCGCGCCTACCTGGGCGAACTGAACGACAACGTCGCGCGCTTGCGCGGGCAGCTGCGCGAGATCGAGATCCAGGCCGAATCGCAGATGGCATCGCGCATTGCCGATGCGCAGCACAAGCAGGAATTCGATCCGCTCGAGTTCGACCGCTTCACGCGCTTCCAGGAGCTGACGCGGATGATGGCGGAGTCGGTCAACGACGTCGCCACCGTCGAGCAGAACCTGCAGCGCGGCTTCGACCGCGCCGCCGGCGACCTGGCTGCGCAGGCACGGTTGACGCGCGGGCTGCAGCGCGGCCTGATGCAGGCGCGCATGGTGCAGTTCGACGCGCTGGCCGAGCGGCTCTACCGCGTGGCGCGGCAGGCCGCAGCGGAGACCGGCAAGGAAGTGCGGCTGCTGATCAAGGGCGGCACGGTGGAGATCGACCGCTCGGTGCTGGACCGCATGGCCGGTCCGATCGAGCACCTGATCCGCAACGCGGTGGCGCACGGCATCGAGCCCGCCGCGCAACGCCGCGGCGCGGGCAAGCCCGTCACCGGCGCGCTCACGCTGGAGGTGCAGCAGGAAGGCAACGAGGTGGTGCTGCATTTCATCGACGACGGCGGCGGGCTGGACCTGGCGCGCATCCGCGCGCGCGCGGTCGAGCGCCGGCTGCTGGCGCCGGACGACGACGCCAGCGAGGCGCGCCTGACCGAGATGATCTTCACCCCCGGCTTTTCCACCGCGGAGGCGGTGTCCGAACTCGCCGGCCGCGGCGTGGGCATGGACGTGGTGCGCGCCGAGACCGTGGCGCTGGGCGGTCGTATCACGCTGGCATCGCAGCCCGGCCAGGGCACCACCTTCACCGTGCATCTGCCGCTGACCACGGCCATCACGCAGGTGCTGGTGTTCGCGCTGGGCGCGCGCCGCTATGCGGTGCCCAGCGGCATGATCGACCAGGTGCAGCAACTGCGGGGGCCGGCGCTGCTGGACGCGTACAACCATGGCCGCGCGACCGTGGCCGGCGCCGAGGTGCCGTTCTTCTACTTCGGCGCGCTGCTGGAACAGGGCGAGGCCGCGCCCGCGGGGCGCAAATATTCGCCCGTCGTGGTGGTGCGCAGCGGCGCCGAGCGCGTCGCCGTGCATGTCGACGACGTGGTCGGCAACCGCGAAGTGGTGGTCAAGCACATTGGCCCACACCTGGCGCGGCTGGAGGGCATCGCCGGCGCGACCACGCTCGGCGATGGCGAGATCGTGCTGATCTACAACCCGGTGGTGCTGGCGCAGCGCTTCGTGCGCGAGCGCGGCCGCTCGCTGCCGCTGGATCTGCCGCTGCCGTCATCGCAGCAACGGCAGGCCGTGTCCGCGCCACCGGGCGCGGTCGCGGAGCTGGCGGGCGACGGCACCGCCGAACCCGTGCCCGGCCTGGCGGCGCAGCCTACCGTGATGGTGGTGGACGATTCGCTGACCGTGCGCAAGGCCACTCAGCGCCTGCTGGGCCGCGCCGGCTACCACGTGGTGCTGGCGCGCGACGGCGTCGATGCGCTCAAGCAGCTGCAGGACGTGATGCCGGACGCGATGCTGGTCGATATCGAGATGCCGCACATGGACGGCTTCGACCTGACCCGCAACGTGCGTTCCGACGCGCGCACCGCGCACCTGCCGCTGGTGATGATCACCTCGCGCACCGCCGACAAGCACCGCCGCTATGCGGAGGAAATCGGCGTCAACGTGTACCTCGGCAAGCCGTATAACGAGGATGAGCTGCTGGGGACGCTGCACCGCTTGCTGGGTGAGCGGGCGGCGGGAACGGCGGGGTCGGTGGCGCAGATGCTGGGGGATGGGCAGGGGGGGTGAGGGCGGATTTTATGGCCTCTCGCAGTTCCATCCGCCGCTTGTTTGCTCCCCTCTCCCGCAAGCGGGAGAGGGGGCACCCAAGCGGTCACCCAGGGCGCATCACGGCATCACTGGTTCAGCGCACTACCACCGCATCTGCGCATTCTTGCTGTTGGTGCTGACCGTCATGTTCTTGGTCCGGCCCTGATAGGTCGCACGCACGTTGTAGGTGCCAGACGGCGCCTTTAGCAGGCATCGCGGTCCGTCGGCGACAAAGCTCGCCACTTCCTTACCGCCGCGCATCAGCTTGACGTCGACATCCGACAGGTACTCGCCGCGCGCGCCCTGTGTGAACAGCAGGCTCATGTTGTACTTGCGCGCCTGCGATTGCAGCGCGACCTGTTCGTCCTCGGCCACGCCGCCGCAGATATAGGCGACCGGGCCGGCCTGGCGCTGCACCATCGCGTCGCGCGGCGGCGGCGCGGGCGGCACGCTCAGCGGCGGCCGGGGCTGCGACGGGGCTGCCACCGGCGGCGGCGCGGGCACCGCAGGCGGCGTGCCGGTGGGCGGCGGCATCGGTGAAGCGGTTGGCGGGGGCGCGGCCGTGGCCGGCGCCGTTATGCCGGGCGCTGGCTGGGTCGCGGGCGGCATGGTGGCCGCTGGCGGCACTGTGGTGGAGGGCGGCACCGTGGCAGCCGGCGCGACGGTGGTGGCGGGCGGCGTGGTGACGCCCGGCGTCGGTGCCATCGTGCCTGGCGCAGGGGCCGGGGCGGCAGCGGGCGTTGCCGGGGTTGCCGGCACGGCGCTGGCATCCACCACGGGGGCCTGCGCATGGCTGGCGGCGGGCATCAGGGCCAGCAGCGCGACCACGCCGGCGCTGAGCGCCAGCACCAGGCGCTTTACGCGCGAGCGGCGTGCCAGGCGCGCTTCGACCACCTTCAGTGAACGGGTAGGGGCAAACGGGGGCAGTTGCGGCATCGTGGCCTCCTTCGCAAGCTGGGAATCAGATGCCCCGGAGGACCCCGTCGGGATCACTCCGGGTGTCTCTTTTCCATGCTAGGGCCCAGGAATGGGCGACACTGCCGGGCGTGGTCCTACATCGGCGTCAGTCGACAGCGCATTCGCGCCGGCAAGCGGCGCGCGCGCGACTTCACTTCCGGCTCACCAGCCGTTTCGGTACCGACAGCGTCAACGCCGCGCCGACCACCAGGCACGCGGCCAGCAGGTACATGCCGGAATCGGTGCTGTGGGTCAGGTCCTTGAGCCAGCCCACCGCATACGGGCTGAGAAAGCCGGCGAGGTTGCCCAGCGAGTTGATCAGCGCAATGCCCGCGGCCGCGCCGGTGCCGGCCAGGAACGCCGTGGGCAGGCTCCAGAACAGTGGCAGCGTGGTCAGGATGCCGATCGTCGCCAGCGTCAGCGCCACCATTGCCAGCGTGGTGTCGCCGCGCCATTGCACCGACAGCAGCAGCCCGAGCGCGCCGGCCAGCGCCGGTACCGCGATATGCCAGCGGCGCTCGCCGCTGCGGTCGGCGCTGTAGGCCACCAGCACCATGCCGACCACCGCGCAGCCATAGGGAATGGCGGTCAGCAGGCCGATGTCGAGTGCGCCCTTGACCCCGGTCTGCTTGATGATGGTCGGCAGCCAGAAGCTGACGCCGTACAGGCCCATCACGAAGCAGAAGTAGATCGCGCTCATCAGCCACACGCGCGGGCTGGCAAACACGGTGCGGATCGGCGGGTCTTCCTTGTGCGCGTTCTCGCTGGCGATATTGCGCTCCAGCAGCGCCTTCTCTTCGGCCGACAGCCATTTGGCGTGGGCGATGCGGTCATCCAGGTAGGCCAGCACCCACAGCCCCACCAGGATCGACGGAATGCCTTCCAGCAGGAACATCCACTGCCAGCCGGCCCAGCCGTTGTGGCCGTCGAAGGACTGCATGATCCAGCCCGACAGCGGCCCGCCGATCACGCCCGACAGCGCGATCGCGGTCATGAAGAAGGTGGTGGTGCGCCCGCGCCGGTTGGCCGGGTACCAGTAGGTCAGGTACAGGATGATGCCGGGGAAGAAGCCGGCCTCGGCAATGCCCAGCAGGAAGCGCAGCACGTAGAACATGGTCGGCGTGGTGACGAACATCATCGCCGCCGAGATCGCGCCCCAGGTGATCATGATGCGCGCGATCCAGATGCGCGCGCCCACCTTGTGCAGGATCACGTTGCTCGGCACCTCGAACAGGAAGTAGCCGATGAAGAAGATGCCGGCGCCCAGCCCGTAGACGGTCTCGCTGAACTGCAGGTCGTTCAGCATCTGCAGCTTGGCGAAGCCCACGTTGACGCGGTCCAGGTAGGCCACCACGTAGCACAGCAGCAGGAAGGGCACCAGGCGCCAGCTGACCTTGCGGTAGGTGGCGTCTTCAAAGGCGGCGTCGCTGACGCCGGGGGTCACTGCGGTCGTTGTCATGCTGTCTCCTGGGGCAATGCGTTTCTGTGTGACGCGTTGTTACAGCTACGGTACGACTGAGCAAGCAGAAAGATTGAGCAAGCAGAAATACTAGCGGCGCGGCTTCAGACGCAGCGGCCGCCGTCCACTTCGATGCAGGTGCCGGTGATGAAGGCGGCTTCGTCGGAGGCCAGGTACAGGCAGGCGTTGGCCACGTCCTGCGGCGTCGACATGCGGCCCATCGGGATGGTGGCGAGGAAGCGTGCGCGGTTCTCGGGCGTGTCGGGCATGCCCATGAATTCCTCGAGCAGCGCGGTGGCACCGATCACGGGGTTGACGCAGTTAACGCGGATATTGTCCGGGCCCAGCTCCGCGGCCATGGCCTTGCTGGCGGTGATCACCGCGCCCTTGCTACCGTTGTACCAGACCAGCCCCGGCCGCGGCCGGATGCCGGCGGTGGACGCGATATTGACGAACACGCCGCCGCCGCGCCGGCGGAAATGCGGGACGAACGCGCGCGCCGACCAGTAGATGCTCTTGACGTTGACGGCGTAGACGCGGTCGAACTCGTCCTCGGTGACTTCCAGGATGGGCTTGTTGCGATGCGTGGTGCCGGCGTTGTTGACGACGATATGCACGTCGCCGAAGACGGACAGGGCGGCTTCGCGCATGGCCTCGGTGTCGGCTTCGCGCGAGACATCGGCGCGCACCGCGCGGGCGCGCCCGCCGGCGTCGCGGATCGCCGCGGCGACGCGCTCGGCGGCGTCCTCGCGCAGGTCGGCCACCACCACGTTGGCGCCCTCGCGCGCAAAGGTATGGGCAATGCCTTCGCCGAAGCCGGAACCGCCGCCGGTGACGATCGCTACCTTGTTGGCCAGTCTCATGGCTTGTCTCCTCAGTGTTTTGGTGATGTTCGGTGCAGGGCGGGATTAATGCGAAAACGGCCCGCGCCCCCTCAGGGCATTCGCCACCATCATCAGCGCCAGCAGGAACGGCAGCGCGACATACAGGCACCAGTGCACGCGGTCGCCGACCACGTCGCCCCACTTGCGCTTGAACACCTGCAGCCGCGGCATGCCGGAAGGATTGGTGGCGCGCTTGTTCCGCACATGCCAGGCCATCCAGAAAAAGAAGATGGCGAAGGCGACCGACAGGAAATTGATGTTACCCATGTTGAATGGCGATGGTTTTCAGGGTGGTGAATCCGTACAGGGCCTCGAAGCCCTTTTCGCGGCCGTAGCCGGACTGGCCGCTGCCGCCGAAGGGCAGTTCCACGCCGCCGCCGGCGCCGTAGTTGTTGATAAAGACCTGGCCCGCGCGAAGCTTGTGCGCCAGGCGCAGCTGGCGCCCGCCGTCGCGGGTCCAGACCCCGGCGACCAGCCCGTAGGGCGTGCCGTTGGCCAGCGCGATGGCTTCGGCCTCGGTGTCGAACGGCATCGCGGCCAGCAGCGGGCCGAACACTTCTTCCTGTGCCAGCCGGTGCGCGGGCGGCACGTCGCGGAACAGCATCGGCACCTGGTAGTAGCCGGCCTCGGGCGCCTCGGCCACGATCTGGCCCTGCGCCATCACCGCCACGCCGGCGTGCTGCGCGTCGGAGACGAAGTCCCACACGCGCTGCTGCTGCTTGCGGCTGATCAGCGGGCCGCATTCGAGGTCGAGTTCGGCCGGACCTACGCGCAGCGACTCGAATACCGAGGCAATCCGGTCGAGCAGCGCGTCGTACACCGGCCGCTCCACCAGCAGGCGGCTGCCGGCCGAGCAGGTCTGGCCGGCGTTCTGCACGATGCCGTTGACCACCACCGGTACCAGCGCGTCGAGGTCGGCATCGGCAAACACGATCTGCGGCGACTTGCCGCCCAGTTCCAGCGTGACCGGCACGTGGTTCTCGGCGGCCAGCTGCGACACCAGCTTGCCGGTCTGCGGCGAGCCGGTGAACGAGATGTGGTTGATGCCGGGATGGCGCGCCAGCGCGGCGCCGGCCTCGTGGCCATAGCCGGTGATGATGTTGAGCGCGCCTTCGGGCAGGCCGGCCTCGGCGGCGATCTCGGCCACGCGCAGCAGCGACAGGCAGGCATCCTCCGCCGGCTTGACCACGCAGGCGTTGCCGGCGGCCAGCGCGGCGCCGACGCTGCGCCCGAAGATCTGCAGCGGGTAGTTCCACGGGATGATGTGGCCGGTCACGCCGTGCGGCTCGCGCACCGTCAGCACGGTGTAGCCGGGGTTGTAGGGAATGGTCTGGCCGTGCAGCTTGTCGACCGCGCCGGCGTAGAACTCGAAGTAGCGCGCCACCGCGCGGGCATCGGCGCGCGCCTGGCGCAGCGGCTTGCCGGTGTCGCGGGCCTCGAGCGCGCCCAGTTCCTCTTCATGGGCGATCAGCGCCACGGCGACGCGGTTGAGCAGGCGCACCCGCTCGGCCGGGGCCATCTGGCCCCAGGCGCCGTCGGCGGCCTGGCGCGCCGCATGGACGGCGACGTTGATATCGGTGGCGTTGCCGCGCGCAATCTCGGCGAAGGGCTCGCCGTTGGAGGGATCGAAGACCTTGATGCGCAGGCCGTTGTCGGGCGCGATCAGGCGGTTGGCGACGAAGTGCTGGGCGTGCATGAGGGGCTCCGGGGCAGCTAGGGGCTGCGTAAGGGCAGCATCGGGGCTGCGGCTATTCAGTGTCGGCTGAAGAATGCGCCATTATCGCCCACGCCGGCGTCGCTGCAACGCGTTGCAGCGGGCCAGCGAAGTCAGGACAGGCGGGGGCTTGTCAGCAACCGGTCAGGCGCGAGCCGCTATAATGCCCGCCATCCGACAACACAGCGCAGGCATCTGGAGAACCGCATGAGCTTCAACCTCGTCACCCCGGGCAAGGACATCCCCAACGATTTCAACGTCATCATCGAGATCTCGGCCCAGAGCGATCCGGTGAAGTACGAGGCCGACAAGGAGACCGGCCTGCTGTTCGTCGACCGCTTCATCGGCACCGGCATGCGCTATCCGGCCAACTACGGCTATATCCCGCAGACGCTGTCGGGCGATGGCGACCCGGTCGACGTGCTGGTGCTGTCGCCGTTCCCGATCCTGGCCGGCGCCGTGGTGCGCTGCCGTGCACTCGGCATGCTGAAGATGACCGACGAAGCCGGCGTCGACGCCAAGCTGGTCGCCGTGCCGGTGGACAAGCTGTCGCCGGCCACCGCCTACATGAAGGGCCTGTCGGACGTGCCGCAAAATCAGCTGGACCAGATCAAGCATTTCTTTGAGCACTACAAGGCACTGGAAGCCGGCAAGTGGGTCAAGGTCGAAGGCTGGGCCGGCATCGAGGAAGCCCATAAGGAAATCACCGACGGCGTGGCCAACTACAAGAAGTAAGCTGAACGCTCGCTGAACAGACCCCGCTCCGGCGGGGTTTTTTTTGTGGCGCGCTTGATGCGCGTTAGCACCCGGTAAAGTGGCCTGGGCTACGCTAGGCGGGTACTAACAAGAGGAGTCCCCATGCATCCCATCACCGAAATCCAGGCTTTGCCGCAGCGCCGCTATGACCGGCTGGCGGTGTCCTTCCATTGGACGGTGTTCGTGCTCGTGGCACTGGCCTATGCCGCGATCGAGCTGAAGGGCAGCTTCGCCAGGGGCACGCCGCCGCGCGCACTGGCCATGGCGGTGCATGAATGGGCCGGCGCGCTGGCGCTGGTGCTGGCGGTGCCGCGCCTGCTGTGGCGCCTGCTGCGCGGCGCGCCCGCGCCGGAGCCGGGCGCGCGCTGGATGCAACTGGCCGGCGCGGCCATGCACTGGGTGCTGTACCTGTTCATCCTGGCCCAGCCGCTGCTGGGCCTGCTGGCGATGAATGCCGGCGGCCATCTGCTGGCGCTGCCTGCGCTGGGCATCGAAGTGCCGGCACTGGTCGCGCCCGACCCGGCGCTGAAGGACACTGTCAAGGACCTCCACGAAACCCTGGGCACCGCGTTCTACCTGGTCATCGGCCTGCATGCGATGGCATCGCTGTTCCACCACTACATGCTGGGCGACGACACGCTGCGGCGCATGTGGCGCTGAGCGACGCAGGCGTCAGGCACGCGCGAACGGGTTGCGTTCGCCCAGCTCGTCCAGGTAGGCGTCGATGCCCTGGCGCTCGCGCGCGAGGAAACGCTCGACGGCATCGGCGAAGGCCGGGTGCGCCAGCCAGTGGGCCGAGCGCGTCGCCACCGGCAGGAAGCCCCGCGCCATCTTGTGCTCGCCCTGCGCGCCACCCTCGAAGGTGCCGATGCCGTGTTCGATGCAGAACTCGAGCGGCTGGTAGTAAGCGGTCTCGAAATGCAGGCACGGGTGGTATTCCAGCGTGCCCCAGTAGCGCCCGTAGAGCGTGCTGACCTCGGGCGCCGCGTCATAGACCAGCAGCGAGCTGGCGATGGGCTTGCCCGCGCGCTCGGCGATCACCAGCAGCAGGTGCTGCGGCATGGCGGCGCCGATGCGGCGGAAGAAGTCCAGGTTCAGATAGGGGGTGGAATGGTGCTCGCGGTAGGTCTGGCGATAGCAGCGGTTGAAGAACTTCCACGCCTCGTCGTCGATCTCGGCGCCGCGCAGGCGGCGGAAGGTGATGCCGGCCTGGGCCACCTGGCGGCGCTCGGCGCGGATGTTCTTGCGCTTCTTCTGCGACAGCGTGGCGAGGAAGTCATCGAAGCTGCCGTAGCCGTCATTGGTCCAGTGGAACTGCACGCCGTGCCGCATCAGCATGCCGGCCTGCGCCATCAGCGTGGCCTCGGCCTGGTCCGGAAACAGGATGTGCAACGACGACATCTGGCTGTCGGCGGCCAGCGCCAGCGCCATCTGCAGCAGCAGCCGGCGCGCCTCGGCGTCTTCGGCCAGCAGCCGCGCGCCGCGCACCGGCGTGAACGGGATCGCCGCCAGCCACTTGGGGTAGTACTCGATGCCGTTGCGCGCATAGGCGTCGGCCCAGGCCCAGTCGAAGACATACTCGCCATAGGAATGCGCCTTGGCGTACAGCGGCATGGCGGCGGCCAGCCGTTGCGGACGGCCCGCTGCGGGCGGCGCCCATAAGGTCAGGTAACGCGGATGCCACCCGGTATCCGGGCAGGCGCTGCCGCTGGCGTGCAGCGCGTGCAGGAAGGCGTGCTTGAGGAAGGGCGTGGCGTCGGCGTGGCGGGCCACCAGGGCGTCCCAGGCGGCGGCATCGACCTGGCCCAGGTCGGAGACGATCTCGGTACGGTATTGCGCGTCGGCAGCGCCGGCTCGGTCGAGCGATTCCCGTGCCGGCTCGCCCTGGCCGGGCACGCATGGTTCAGACTGCATTGCACCAGTTCCCTCTGTGGACCGGTCGAGTCTACCGGAAACCCCGCGCCGGGGTCGGCGTCGTAAAATGGAGCATCCTGGTCAATAGTGCTTTCCCCGGCATCCACGGATGCTGCGGGCGACCCGCACGCTTGCGGCTGGTCCAACGGCCCACCGCACGACTCCCATCACCAAGGCCCGATATGAAAAACCTGTTTTTCAACCTGTATTCGCATGGCTTTGCGCGCGTCGCGGTGGGCGTGCCGGTCTGCCGCGTGGCCGACCCCGCCTTCAACGCCAACGAGACCATTACCCTGGCGACGCAGGCGGCGCAGCGCGGCGCTGTGCTGGTCGCGTTCCCGGAGCTGGGGCTGTCGGCCTACACCTGCGACGACCTGTTCCACCAGCGCGCGCTGCTGGACGCCTGCCAGGCGGCGCTGGCCACCATCGTCGAGGCCTCGCGCAAGCTGCCGGCGGCGCTGGTGGTCGGCATGCCGCTGCGGGTCGAGCACCAGTTGTTCAACTGCGCGGTGGTGGTGGCGCGCGGGCGCATCCAGGGCGTGGTGCCCAAGAGCTACCTGCCGAACTACTGGGAGTTCTACGAGGCGCGCCAGTTCAGCGCCGCCGATAACGCTGCGGTCGATTCGATCGAGCTGCAGGGCCAGCAGGTGCCGTTCGGCGCCGGCCTGCTGTTCGAGCTCGAAGACATCCCCGACTTCCGCTTCCACGCCGAAATCTGCGAGGACGTGTGGGTGCCGATCCCGCCGTCGTCGTTCGCGGCGCTGGCCGGGGCCACGGTGCTGGTCAACCTGTCGGCATCGAATATCGTGGTGGGCAAGTCGGGCTACCGGCACCAGCTGGTGTCGCAGCAATCAGCGCGCTGCCTGGCGGCCTACCTGTACACCTCGGCCGGCAAGGGCGAGTCGTCCACCGACCTGGCCTGGGACGGCCAGGCACTGATCTGCGAGAACGGCGAGCTGCTGGCCGAGTCCGAGCGCTTTGCCGATACCTCGCACCTGCTGTTCGCCGATATCGACGTCGAGCGGCTGTCGCGCGAGCGCATGCACCAGGTCACCTTCGGCCACTCGGTGCGGCGGCACAAGGCCGAGGTGGACCGGTTCCGCGTGGTCCGCTTCCCGCTCGACCTGACGCTGGAAAAGTCGCTGCCGCTGGAGCGCAACGTGGCGCGCTTCCCGTATGTGCCGGCCGATCCGCGCCAGCGCGACGAACGCTGCATGGAGGTCTACAACATCCAGGTGCAGGCGCTGGTGCAGCGGCTGTCGGCGAGCAAGATCAGCAAGGTGGTGATCGGCGTCTCGGGCGGACTCGATTCCACCCATGCGCTGCTGGTCTGTGCGAAGGCAATGGACCGGCTGGGCCTGCCGCGCGCCAATATCCTCGCGTACACCATGCCCGGCTTTGCCACCAGCGGGCGCACGCTGCAGCAGGCGCGCCAGCTGATGCAGGTGGTCGGCTGCAGCGCGACCGAGATCGATATCCGGCCGTCGTGCCTGGCGATGCTGAAGGACCTGGGCCACCCCTATGCCGCCGGCGAGAAGGTCTACGACGTGACCTTCGAGAACGTGCAGGCGGGCGAGCGCACCAACCACCTGTTCCGGCTGGCCAACTACAACCATGCCATCGTGATCGGCACCGGCGACCTGAGCGAGCTGGCGTTGGGCTGGTGTACCTATGGCGTGGGCGACCACATGTCGCACTACAACGTCAACGCCAGCGTGCCCAAGACGCTGATCTCGCACCTGGTGCGCTGGGTCGCCGAGACCGGACAGGTGGGCGAGGGCGGCTCGGACGTGCTGCTGGCGGTGCTCGATACCGATATCAGCCCCGAGCTGATTCCCGGCGACAGCAACCACGGCCCCGAGCAGAAGACCGAGAGCACCATCGGCCCGTACGAGCTGCAGGACTTCAATCTCTACTACACGCTGCGCTTCGGCTTTGCCCCGTCCAAGATCGCCTTCCTGGCGCAGCATGCCTGGGGCGACCGCGAGCGCGGCATCTGGCCCAACGGCCCGCACGTGGTGCGCAACCAGTACGGCCTGCCCGACATCAAGCGCAACCTGGCGATCTTCCTGGACCGCTTCTTCCGCACCAGCCAGTTCAAGCGCTCATGCGTGCCCAATGCGCCCAAGGTGGGCTCGGGCGGCTCCCTGTCGCCGCGCGGCGACTGGCGCGCGCCCAGCGACTCGGAGTCGGTGGTGTGGCTGGCGGATCTGGAGAAGGTGCCGGATTGAGCGCCGGGGGCGGACACGGTACTGGAGTGCTGGTTTGTGCACAGGTTCTCCAACGGCTGCCCACAGGGTTATCCACAGGCACGAATGGCGCCTGATGCGCGCCAGCCCACGCAGCGGCCGCGCCGGCTGTGGCCCTGGCCAAAATGCAAGCGTCCAAGGGCTGTTAAAATGCCCCCCGGAGAGCGCCGCGTCCGCGGCGATGCGCCGCCGGGCGCGTGAACAAACGATAAACAGGGGCCAGTCATGAAGCAGATTACCGCCATCATCAAACCGTTCAAGCTCGACGAGGTGCGTGAAGCCCTGGCTGACGTCGGCGTGACCGGGCTGACGGTGACCGAAGTAAAGGGATTTGGCCGCCAGAAAGGGCATACCGAGCTGTACCGCGGCGCCGAGTACGTGGTCGACTTCCTGCCCAAGATCAAGATCGAAGTGGTGGTGGCCGAGAACCAGCTGGATACCGTGCTGGATGCCATCGTCAAGGCCGCCCACACCGGCAAGATCGGCGACGGCAAGATCTTCGTCACCGAGATCGAGCGCGTGATCCGCATCCGCACCGGCGAGCAGGACGAAGCCGCGGTCTGAGCGATCGGCCGGATCGGCCAGCGCAGCGACACGCCGCCTTGCAGGGCGGCGTTTTCATTGGTGGGTCCGCTTTAGACCCTGCTCAGCTGGGCAGCTTCCAGCCATAGCGCACCGACGCCAGGCGCATGGCGATGATCGCCAGCGCGCCGGTCAGCAGCGCCGCCTCCTGCTGCACCTCGACCCAGGTCAGGCCGATATAGATCCAGCAGCCGACGAACGAGCAGGTGGCATAGGGCGAGCGGTCGCGCAGGATCATCGGCACTTCGTTGCACAGCACGTCGCGCACCACGCCGCCGAACACCGCCGAGATGATGCCCATCATGACCGCCACGGTCGGCGTCATCTGCGCCACCAGCGCCAGCGAGGCGCCGGTCACCGAGAACAGCCCGAGCCCGATGGCGTCGGCCACGATCATGGCCCGGTCCGAGGCCACCCGGCTGACCACGCGCAGCACGAACGACGCGCCGAACGACATCACGAAGATCAGCAGCACATAGCCTTCATGGTCGACCCAGTAGAACGGGCGCCGGTCCAGCAGCACGTCGCGCACGGTGCCGCCGCCGAAGGCGGTGGCAAAGGCCACCACGAAGGTGCCGACCACGTCCAGGCGCTGCTTGCGTGCATCGACCACGCCCGAGACCGCGAAGGCAAGCACGCCGATCACCTCCATGATGTGGAGGATCAGGGGCAGCCGCCCCATCAGCAACTCGAGCGGAACGTGCATCCGGGCGCGGCGTCAGGCGCGCGGCTGGCGCAGCAGCACCATCAGCGCGCCGGCGCCGCCTTCGGCCTCGCGTGCCTGAACGAAGGCCAGCACTTCCTCTTTCTGCACCAGCCAGCTGCGCACCTTGCCCTTGAGCACCGGCAGCTTGTCGGGCGATCCCAGGCCCTTGCCGTGGATCACGCGCACGCAGCGCACGCCATTGCGTACCGAGCGGCGCAGGAACTCGGCCAGCGCCTCGCGCGCCTCGTCGCTGCGCAGGCCGTGCAGGTCGACCTTGTCCTGCGGCACCCATTCGCCGCGGCGCAGCTTGCGCACCACGTCCATGCCGATGCCGGGCCGGCGGAACGACAGCGTCTCGTCGGTCTCGAGCAGGCTTTCGACATCGAACTCGTCCGACAGCGACGCCTGCAGCACCGCCTGGTCGTTGCGCTGCGACTGCACCGGCACCGGCGCGGGCTTGCTGGGGGGATGGTGGGCGCGGTTGCGGTCGCGCAGCTGGCTGACCTGGCCCACGCTGGTGCGGAACACATCGGCTTCGGCGCGGGCGCGCTCGGCCGCCTGCTCGGCGGCGAGGCGCTCGGCTTCGCGGCGCTCGGTATCGGCCTTGAGGGTGTCGCGCAGCCTGGCAAGGTCGTTCAGGCCGAGGCGTTGGGGCGGTCGGTCGGGTTTGCGGGCGCCGTGCGTCATTGAAAAAAATCTCCGGAGGCTCGGCGCCGATTATATCGACTGGCGGGCCGCGGGCGGGGCCCGCGCCCGTGTGACGCGCCGGCGGCGGTGATGAGCCGCCGGCGGAGGGGTTGCTTACTTCAGGGCTTCGACGAAGCGTTGGGCGTCCAGCGCGGCCATGCAGCCGGTGCCGGCGCTGGTGATGGCCTGGCGGTAGACATGGTCCTGCACGTCGCCCGCGGCGAACACTCCGGGCACGCTGGTGGCGGTGGCGTCGCCCTGCAGGCCCGACTTGGTCACCAGGTAGCCGTTCTCCATGGCCAGCTGGCCGGTAAACAGGTCGGTATTGGGCTTGTGGCCGATGGCGATAAAGACGCCGGCCAGCTTCAGGTCTTCGGCCTGGCCGGTCTTGGTGCCGCGCACGCGGATGCCGGTCACGCCGGACTCGTCGCCCAGCACTTCGTCCAGCACGCTGTCGTAGCGGATCACCACGCGGCCTTCCTTTTCACGCTGCAGCAGGCGGTCGACCAGGATCGGCTCGGCGCGGAAGCTGTCGCGGCGGTGGATCACGGTGACCTTGCTGGCGATATGCGACAGGTACAGCGCTTCTTCGACGGCGGTGTTGCCGCCGCCGACCACGGCCACTTCCTGGTTCTTGTAGAAGAAGCCGTCGCAGGTGGCGCAGGCCGACACGCCGCGGCCCATGAATGATTCCTCCGACGGCAGGCCCAGGTACTGGGCCGAGGCGCCGGTGGCGATGATCAGCGCGTCGCAGGTGTACTCGCCGGCGTCGCCGATCAGCGTGAACGGGCGGGTCGGCTGGCCGTGCTCGTCGACCAGCTTCGCGGTATGGATGTGATCGAAGATGATTTCGGTCTTGAATTCCTCGGCATGCGCCAGCAGGCGCTGCATCAGTTCCGGGCCCTGGACGCCCTTGGCATCGCCCGGCCAGTTCTCGACGTCGGTGGTGGTCATCAGCTGGCCGCCCTGGGCCAGACCGGTGATCAGCACCGGTTCCAGGTTGGCGCGGGCCGCGTAGACCGCGGCGGTGTAGCCGGCGGGACCGGAACCGAGAATCAGCACTTTTGCGTGTTTTGCCATGATGCGTTCCTGTGGCCGGTGCGGCATGGTGCCCACCGGCATTGCTCGAAAGCGACATTATAAGAGGAGCCGCATTTGCTCACTGTTGCAAATTCCAATGGGTGCGATAGTCTCGGGCCACGTTAAAATGGCCGCCACGATGCCTGTCCGTCACCCGGCAAAGACGCCGGCCGCCGGCGGCATCGGTCCGAAACCGATCCGGAATCCCCTAACACGCGAGTTTCAACCAGGCATGGCCCGAGCTACCACGACCACCCGCACCGATCCCTCAGCCTTGCCATCCCGCATCGGCAAACTGCTGGGCGAAGTCCGCTGGTTCCTGCTGCTGGCCGTCACGCTGGGTTTCCTGTGCGTGCTGGCCAGCTACAGCAAGACCGATCCCGGCTGGTCGCATGCCAACCAGGTCGCCGATATCCATAACCTGGGCGGCCGCGTCGGCGCCTGGGTGGCGGATGTGCTGTTCTTCATCTTCGGCTTTTCCGCCTACTGGCTGGCGGTGCTGCTGGTGCGCCGCTGCTGGCGCGGCTGGCGCACGCTGACCGCCGAACTGCCGGAGCGCACCGACCACGGCCTGCACCGCCAGGGCGTGACCGTCAGCTGGATCGGCTTCGTGCTGACGCTGTTCTCCAGCATGGGCCTGGAGGCGATCCGCATGTATCCGCTGCGCGCCGCGCTGCCGCGCGCGCCCGGCGGCGTGCTGGGCGACCTGCTCGGCGGCTGGCTGCAGGTGGCGCTGGGCTTTACCGGCGCGACCCTGCTGCTGTTGCTGCTGCTGGCGATCGGGCTTTCGCTGTTCTTCCATTTTTCGTGGCTGAGCGTGGCCGAGCAGATCGGCGGCTTTGTCGAGACCCTGTTCCTGGGCTTCAAGGCCCGCCGCGAGAGCAAGCAGGACCGCATCATCGGCGAGGCCGCCAAGACCGAGCGCAAGGAAACCGTCGAGGGCCAGCGCGTGCGCATCGAAGAGGCGGCGCCGGTGCAGATCGTGCGCCCGCAGGCGGTGCCCAAGCACGAGCGCGTCGAGCGCGAGAAGCAGCAGCCGCTGTTCGCCGATATCCAGGATTCGGACCTGCCCCCGCTGTCGCTGCTGGACCCGATCCCGCCGCACCAGGAAACCGTCAGCGCCGAGACCCTGGAATTCACCTCGCGCCTGATCGAGAAAAAGCTCAAGGACTTCGGCGTCGAGGTCAAGGTGGTGGCGGCCTACCCGGGCCCGGTCATCACCCGGTACGAGATCGAGCCCGCCACCGGGGTCAAGGGCAGCCAGGTGGTGAACCTGGCGCGCGACCTGGCGCGTTCGCTGTCGCTGGTGTCGATCCGCGTGGTCGAGACCATCCCGGGCAAGAACTACATGGGGCTGGAGCTGCCCAACCCCAAGCGCCAGACCGTGCGCCTGTCGGAAATCCTGGGCTCGCAGGTCTACAACGAGAGCGCGTCCAGCCTGACCATGGCGCTGGGCAAGGACATCGCCGGCAAGCCGATGGTGGCCGACCTGGCACGCATGCCGCACTGCATGGTGGCCGGCACCACCGGCTCGGGCAAGTCGGTGGGCATCAACGCGATGATCCTGTCGCTGCTGTACAAGGCCAAGCCCGAAAGCGTGCGCCTGATCCTGATCGACCCGAAGATGCTGGAAATGAGCGTCTACGAGGGCATCCCGCACCTGCTGTGCCCGGTGGTGACCGACATGCGCCAGGCCGGCAACGCGCTGAACTGGGCCGTCGGCGAAATGGAACGCCGCTACAAGCTGATGAGCAAGCTGGGCGTGCGCAACCTGGCCGGCTACAACAAGAAGATCGACGAGGCCGCGGCCCGCGAAGAGAAGATTCCCAACCCGTTCAGCCTGACCCCGGACGCGCCCGAGCCGCTGGACAAGCTGCCCACCATCGTCATCGTCATCGACGAGCTGGCCGACCTGATGATGGTGGTCGGCAAGAAGGTGGAAGAACTGATCGCGCGCATCGCGCAGAAGGCGCGCGCGGCCGGCCTGCACCTGGTGCTGGCCACGCAGCGCCCGTCGGTGGACGTGATCACCGGCCTGATCAAGGCCAACGTGCCGACCCGGATCGCATTCCAGGTCAGCAGCAAGATCGATTCGCGCACCATCCTCGACCAGCAGGGCGCCGAAACCCTGCTGGGCATGGGCGACATGCTCTACCTCGCCCCGGGCACCGGCCTGCCGGTGCGCGTGCACGGCGCCTTTGTCTCGGACGACGAAGTCCACCGGGTGGTGGAAAAGCTCAAGGAATCCGGCGAGGCCAACTACATCGAGGGCATCCTCGAAGGTGGCCTGGCCGATGACGGCGGCGGTGGCGACAGTTTTGGGGGCGGTGCCGGCATCGGTGGCGGCGGCGGCGAAGCCGATCCGCTGTACGACCAGGCGGTCGAGGTGGTGCTGAAGAACCGGCGCGCGTCAATCTCGCTGGTGCAGCGCCACCTGCGCATCGGCTACAACCGTGCCGCGCGGCTGCTTGAGGACATGGAGAAGGCCGGGCTGGTCTCGGCCATGTCGGGCAACGGCAACCGCGACATCCTGGTACAGGGTGGCGGTGCCGCGCGGGATGATGAGTGACTAGCAGAGGCGGGCATCCCGGCTAGCCGTAGATTGCCCAGCCTGTGTGCTAGCGGCGCTTGAGCACCAAATCGAGCTTCGCGTTGATGTTCTCGACCTTCGCGTTGACGTTGTCGACCTTCGCGTTGACGCTCCCTAATTTGGCGTTGACGTTTTCAAACTCCTTTTCGACCCGCACCTCCAGGCGGTCGATGCGTGCATCGACAGCATCGAGGCGACCCGTGAGGCGGCGATCCATCTCCGTTATCCCGGAGGCGAGCGGACCAGTGGCCTTGTCGATCTTGTCCTGGGTGCTCTCATTCAGCCACGACATCACGGAAAAGACGAACGCTACACCGGCCAGAATGCCCGTGACTACCATGGCAGTATTTACTGGCTTGGCAGCGTTCTTTTCCTGCCGGGCTTCGAGTTCAATCCTGACCTGGCGCGTCGCGATCCTCTTCATCTCGTCGCGGTCAAGGCGCCGGGCGTCGTGCCGGAATGGCTGACGCCCGGCCGTAGGTTTGGTGGTGGTCATATTGCCGGCCCAGTGTGTTTGGCCGCCTCCCGGCGAAGCAACAGGCAAGAGGCAGCGTGGCGAGTGCTCTACGTGCATGCTTGGCATTGTCTTCCACGGCAGGTAAGGATGTGTTTCGTCTCGATACGAATTTCGCCTGACTCGCCCCTTTACCGCAAATTGAGAGTTTTCGTGCCCGAACCGGCGCAGTTCGCGCACCATCTGCCGTAATATCCGGTTACCCGCGGCGCGGAATCCTGCACCAGTTGCCTGCTCTAACCAGACGTTGACCATACAGCGGGCTGCCTGAGCAGGCGCCGCACCGTGGCAACGCATTCGATAACAACCAGGATCCAGATCATGCGCAACCGCATCCTCGTGTCGGCCTGCGTCGCGCTGGCGATGTTCGCCATGCAGGCGCCGGCCCATGCCGCCGCCACCGACCAGCTGCAGAGCTTCGTCACCGGCGTGAAGAGCGCGCGCGGCGAATTCACGCAGCGCCAGGTCAAGGGGCAGGGCGCCAACGTCAAGGTGACCGGCACGTCCAGCGGCACTTTCGTGTTCTCGCGTCCGGGCAAGTTCACCTGGCGCTATACCAAGCCCTACGAGCAACTGCTGCAGGCCGACGGCCAGACCCTGTACATCTATGACAAGGACCTGAACCAGGTCACCGAGCGCAAGCTTGACGGCGCGCTGGGCTCCAGCCCGGCGGCGATCCTGTTCGGCAGCAACGACCTCGATAAGAACTTCGTGGTCAGGAACGGGCCGACGCGCGATGGCGTGGAATGGCTGGAGCTGACGCCCAAGGCCAAGGACACGCAGTTCGAGCGCATCGGCATCGGCTTCAAGGCCGGCAATCTCGAGGCGATGGAGCTGCGCGACGCGTTCGGCAACACCACGCTGCTAACCTTCACCGGCATGCAGAAGAACCCGCCGCTGGCGGCCGATGCGTTCCGCTTCACGGTGCCCAAGGGCGCCGACGTGATGAAGCAATGAGGGCCGCCATGATCGATGCGCACGAAGGGTCGGCAGGATCGGGCAGCACGTATCGTCGCGGTGGCGCGGCGTTGCTCGCCAGCGCTGGTGTGCTCGCGCTGGCGGCGTGCGCCAGCAGCGGCGGTGGCGCCAGCAAGTTCGATGTCGATGCCTTCCTGCGCGCGCCGGACTCGGCGTTGCCCGAAGTGGTTGGCAATCCGGCCTTCCTCGCGGCCACCCGTGTGCCCGCCAACGAATGCGCGGTGATGCTGCAATCGGCCAGCACCGGCGTGCTGGAAGACCTGCCGCCCAGCAGCAACGCGCGCGGCCCGGCCTGGCTGCTGCACCCGAAGGACCAGCCAGGCCAGGTATGGCTGGTGGTCAGTGAGGCCGGCGGCGAGCGCACCTGCCACGGCCCGTTGCCGGCCGATGCGATGAAGACCCTGGCCAAGCGCGCCAGGGGCTGAGTCGGCGGCGAGCCGGCGCCTGCTGCGGCTCAGTGCGGCTTGATGGCGATCTTCAGCACGCCGTCGCGCTGGTTGGTGAACAGGTCGTACGCCGCGACGATATGCTCCAGCGGATAGTGGTGGGTCACCAGCAGGCCCAGGTCGACGCGGCCCGACTCGATCACGTTGACCAGCCGGCGCATGCGTTCCTTGCCGCCGGGGCACAGCGCCGTGTTGATCTGGTGGTCGCCCAGCCCGGCGGCAAACGCCGACAGCGGGATGGTCAGGTCGCTGGAGTACACGCCCAGGCTGGACAGCGTGCCGCCGGGCTTGAGCACGCGCAAGGCCTGCTCGAAGGTCGCCTGGGTGCCGAGCGCCTCGATCGAGGCATCGACGCCGCGGCCGCCGGTCAGTTTCATGATTTCGTCCACCACGTCGCAGTTGCGGAAATCGAGCGCCACGTCCGCGCCCATCTTGCGCGCGATCTCGAGCCGGTGGTCGTTGCCGTCGATGGCGATGATGGTGGTGGCACCGCAGAGCCGCGCCCCGGCGGTCGCGCACAGGCCGATCGGGCCCTGGGCGAACACCGCGACGGTGTCGCCGATGCGGATGTTGGCGTTCTCTGCGCCCTTGAAGCCGGTCGACATGATGTCGGGGCACATCAGCACCTGCTCGTCGGTGAGCCCGTCGGGGATCGGCGCGAGGTTGGCCTGCGCATCGGGCACCAGCACATATTCCGCCTGCGTGCCGTCGATCAGGTTGCCGAAGCGCCAGCCCGCGGTGGCCTTGTAGCCATGGCAGCCGCACAGCCCCTGCGGCACCAGGTAGCTGCCGTCCTGCGAGGCCACGCCATCCTGCGCGGCGTAGGAATTGAAGTTGGGGCAGATCGCGCCGGCAATGACGCGCTGGCCTTCGCGGTAGCCGGCCACCGCGCTGCCCAGCTTCTCGATCACGCCGACCGGCTCGTGGCCCACCGTCAGGCCCCGGGCGACCGGATATTCGCCCTTGAGGATATGCACGTCGGTGCCACAGATCGTGGTGGTGGTGATGCGGACCAGCGCATCGTTGGGGCCGACGTCGGGGATGGGCTTGTCGGCCAGTTCGATCCGGCCGGGCTCGACAAAGATGGCGGCTTTCATCATTGCAGTCATGCGTTTCTCCCAGTAGGTACGGGTGGGGCGAGTCGGCCCGGCCGTCGCCGGGCCTGCCTGATCCTTGATAGCACGCATGGCTGTTAGGCTGGTCTATCCAGGTCAAGCGCGGACCAGGCAGCAGAAACGCGGTTCCTGCGGCAACTCGGCAAAAGTTTCAGATCTGGGTGAAAAGAAACTGAACCCGATGTGGCGCCATGTGTCCCAGAATCCTCTGACTCGCCAACCCTGACAGGAGCCCCCATGATTACGATGCTTGCCATGATGCGTAGCCGGACCCATCAACTGCTGTGGCTGGCCGCGGGCGGCGCTTTGCTGGCCGGCTGTGCGGCCGCCCCGGCGGAGCCAGGGGCGGCGCCGGCACCGGCGCCGGGCCCGCAAGGTTCGCTCGGCACGCCGGCCGGCTGTGCGGCGGACAAGCTGGCCGACGATGCGCTGGTCGGCAAGCCCGAGGCCGAAGTCATCGGCCTGCTGCAAGGCTGCACATGGCGCCTGGGCGAACGCGACGGCCAGCAGTTTCCCGGCACCATGGACTACAACCCGCAGCGGCGCACGCTCGGCATCAAGGCCGGCAAGGTGGTGTGGGTGCGGCGCGGCTGAGGCCGCGTTCATGCCGGTGTTGACGGGTCATCTTGACGCGGCGCAAGCGCCGCCCCAACATGACAGAAATGTAATTTGACCACCTGAACAAGAATCAATATTGTTTTCCGCTGACCGGAATCCAAACACCGGGCGGCCTGGGGTGTCCGGCGGCTGCCCAAACCATGCTGGGGAGCCAACCGCGTGAAAACCACCATCCGAACCTTGTTGCCGCGCGCCGCGGCACTGGCCCTGCTGACGCTGCCGCTTGCCGCGGCGGCGCAGGAAAAGGTCCTCAATCTCTACACCGCGCGGCACTACCAGACCGACGAGGCGCTGTACGCCAACTTCACCAAGCAGACCGGCATCAAGATCAACCGCATCGAAGGCCAGGAAGATCCGCTGCTGGAGCGCATCCGCAACGAAGGCGCCAACAGCCCGGCGGACGTGTTCATTACGGTGGATATCGGGCGCCTGTGGCGCGCCCAGCAGGCCGGCGTGTTCGCGCCGGTGAAGTCGAAGGTGCTGGACTCGCGCATCCCGGCCAACTACCGCGATCCGAATGGCGAGTGGTTCGGCTTCTCGGCACGCGGCCGCGTGATCGCCTACAACAAGGCCGCGGTCAAGGCCGGCGACATTGCCAGCTATGAAGACCTGGCCGATCCCAAGTGGAAGGGCAAGCTCTGCACGCGTTCCAGCGGCCATGTCTACAACCTGTCGCTGATTTCCAGCCTGATCGCCCACGACGGCGAGGCCCGCACCGAGCAATGGGCGCGCGGCGTGGCCGCCAACCTGGCACGCGTGCCCAAGGGCGGCGATACCGACCAGCTCAAGGCGGTTGCCGCCGGCGAGTGCGACGTGGCCATCGCCAATACCTATTACATCGCGCGCCTGCTGAAGTCGACCAAGCCCGAAGACAAGGCCGTGGCCGACAAGCTGGGCGTGGTGTGGCCCAACCAGTCGAGCCAGGGCGTGCACATGAACGTGTCCGGCGGCGGCATGCTCAAGCACGCGCCGAACAAGGAAGCGGCGGTCAAGTTCCTGGAATACCTGGCCAGCGACGAGGCGCAGCGCTACTTTGCCGACGGCAACAACGAATGGCCGGTGGTGAAGGGCGTGAAGGTCAGCAACCCCGTGCTCGAGGCGCTGGGCGAGTTCAAGTCCGACACCATCAACGTGGCCGAGCTGGGCAAGTACCAGCCCCAGGCGCAGAAGCTGGTGGATCGGGCGGGGTTCAAGTAAAGCCGAAGGATTGCTTGACTCTGGTTTTCTCACCTCTCCCGCGCGCGGGAGAGGGGGCAAACAAGCGGTTGCCAAGTTGTCGGCAGCCAGACCTTGCTGTCACAGCAAGAACCGCTTGTTCCCCGTCACCTGCGTCGGTTCGACCTTGCGGAACGTCAGCTTGACGCTGCTGTTGAGCCGCCGCCCAGCCTGCCGTCGCACCAGCGCCCGGTGCAGCAGTCCCTTGTGGCCGACCGTGCCTTCGGCATAGGGCTGGTCCGAGGTCGAGCCCAGCGCCATCGCCGCCAGCGCCTGGTTGCGCTCTGCGGCGCTCTTCTCCAGCAGCTTGTCAAGCGCCATGCGCGCCCGCACCTGTGCCGCCAGCGCGGTATCGCCCGGGTTGGCGCGGGCGCGCTCGGCATCCCATGGCAGTTGCACCTTGCCGGCCAGCCGGCGCAGCGCGGCGCGCAGTTCGGCGCCGTCTATGCGGGTTTCCTGCACGATCCACACGGCATCGTGGCGCACCGCCGCCTCGGCATCGGCCATGCGGCGCACCAGCGCGGGCTGCAGCGCGGAGGCGGAGAATTGCCGCGCGCGGCGGACCGCATTGAGGGCGATGCGGCGTACCTGCGGGTTGGCGTGGTCGAACAGGTCGTTGATCACGCGCGCGGCGGTGTCGGCCGAGCCGATCATCTCGGCCAGCTGTCCGGCCAGCGAGACTTCTTCCACGCCGCTCAGCCTGGTGCGGCTGAGCCGGTTCAACTTGAACAGCAGGATGTGATATCGCAGCATAGGCTCTTGCACGGCGGGCATGCCGCGGGTCGCGCCCGGGCGGATGCCGGGCCATAAGAGGCTATCGGCGCGAGGCGCGCGCGACTTTAGCGCAACCGTTGCGATTCAGCGCTGGGCCTGGCGGCGGATCGTGCGCGACAGCACGATCACCGGCAGCAGCCCGACCGCCACGATAACCAGCGAGGCGGTGGCGGCCTCGGTCAGCCGCTCGTCGGCGGCCAGGTTGTAGGCCTGCACCGCCAGCGTGTCGAAATTGAACGGCCGCATCACGAAGGTGGCCGGCAATTCCTTCATCACGTCGACAAAGACGATCAGCGCGGCGGTCAGCAGGCTGCCGCGCAGCATCGGCAAATGCACGCGCCGCAGCGTGGCGCCTGGGCCGTGGCCCAGGCTGCGCGCGGCGGCGTCCATGCTGGGCGTGATCTTGCCCAGCCCGGCGTTGACGGTCTGCAGCGCCACGCCCAGGAAGCGCACCAGCAGCGCATAGACCAGCGCGGCGATGCCGCCGGTCAGCAGCAGCCCCACCGAGACCCCGAACTGCTGCTGCAGCCAGGCCGACAGCGCATTGTCCAGCCGCGCCACCGGCACCAGCACTCCCACCGCGATGACCGAGCCCGGCAGCGCATAGCCCATGCCGCAGACCCGGGTCAGCCCGCGCATCAGCCAGCTGCGCTTGCCGTTGACGGCGCGCGCGGCATAGCCCACCGCCAGCGCGACCGCCACCGCCGCCAGCGCGGTGGCGCTGGCGAGCAGGAAGCTGTTGCGCACCAGGCCGACAAAGCGCGGGCCGAACTGCGCGTCGCCATCAGTAAAGGCCATGCGGCACAGCATCAGCGCGGGCACCACGAAACCCAGTAGCACCGGCACCAGGCACGCCGCCAGAGCCAGCCAGCCTTGTGCGCCGTCCAGCGTCCAGGCCGCGGCGCGGCGCTGATTGCCGAACACCTGCGCGCGGCCGCGGCTGGCGCGCTCCATCAGCAGGATCGCGGCGACGAACAGCAGCATGCAGGCCGACAGCTGCGCCGCGGCGTTCTTGTCGCCCAGCGAGAACCAGGCGCGGTAGATGCCGGTGGAGAACGTCGGGATGGCGAAATAGGCCACGGTGCCGAAGTCAGCCAGCGTTTCCATCATCGCCAGCGCGGTGCCGGCGACGATGCCCGGGCGTGCCAGCGGCAGCACCACGCGCCAGAGCCGGCTCCAGGTGCCGTGGCCAAGCAGGCGCGCGGCCTCGAGCGTGTTCTGCGTCTGCTGCAGGAAGGCGGCGCGCGCGGTCAGGTAGACGTACGGGTACAGCACCAGAGAGAACAGCGCGATCGCGCCGCCGAGCGAGCGGATCTCGGGAAACCAGTATTCGCGCGCGCGCCAGCCGGTCAGCTCGCGCAGCCAGCCCTGCACCGGGCCGGCGAACTGCAGCGCGTCGGTGTAGGCGTAGGCGATCACATAGGCCGGCATCGCCATCGGCAGCACCAGCGCCCATTCCATCACGCCGTGGCCGGGGAAACGGCAGGTCGAGACCAGCCAGGCGGTGGTCACGCCCAGCAGCAGCACGCCTGCGGCGACGCCGCACAGCAGCCAGACGGTATTGAGCACGTACTCGGCCAGCACCGTGTCGATCAGGTGGCGCCAGGTGTCGCCGGCGGGCAGCAGCACGGCCGAGGCGATCACCAGCACCGGCACGGCGATCAGCAGCGCCATCGCCACGGTGGCCAGGGTCAGGGGATGGAAGCGGCGGCGGCTGGACAGGAGCATGCGCGGGAACAGTGAGCAAAGTGCCGCCCGCCGAACCTTGGCCTGGTGGCGCGGCGTGCGGGCTGACGCATTCTAGCAATGCCGGCGCCGTCGGCGCGCCGCGGGAGGTCATGCGCGGGCCGCACGTCCCCTGCACCTCCCTATAATGCGCACATGCGAACCGATTCCTATTCACGACTGCCCGGCGCCCAGGCGCGCAGCCGTCCGGCCACCCGTGCCGATGCCCTGGATGCCGCCGTTCCCGCCCCGGCAGTGATCGAGGTGGATCGTATCCGTCACGCCTTCGGCCGCCATGCGGTGGTCAAGGGCCTGTCGTTCTCGGTCGCGCGTGGCCATATCGCCTGCCTGCTGGGCCCCAGCGGCTGCGGCAAGACCACGGTGCTGCGGGCGATTGCCGGCTTCGAGCCGCTGCAGGACGGGCGCATCGTGCTGGACGGGCAGACCGTGTCCTCGTCGGGTGCGCTGCTGGCGCCGGAGCAGCGCCGCATCGGCATGGTGTTCCAGGACTACGCGCTGTTTCCGCACCTGGACGTGGCGGCCAACGTCGGCTTCGGCCTGAACCGTGCCAGCCGGGCCGAGCGCGCGGCGCGGGTGGACGAGGTGTTGCAGCTGGTGGGCCTCGACGGCGCCGGAAGCCAGTATCCGCACGAGCTGTCGGGTGGCCAGCAGCAGCGCGTCGCGCTCGCGCGCGCGCTGGCGCCGCGCCCGGAATTGCTGCTGCTCGACGAGCCGTTCTCCAACCTCGACGTCGACCTGCGCGAACGCCTGAGCCTGGAAGTGCGCGCGATCCTGAAGGCGCAGGGCACCACCGCCATCCTGGTCACGCACGACCAGCACGAGGCCTTCGCCATGGCCGACGAGATCGGCGTGATGCACGACGGCGTGATCGAGCAATGGGGCAGCGCGCACGACCTGTACCACCGCCCGGCCTCGCGCTTCGTCGCCGGCTTTATCGGCCAGGGCGTGCTGATGGCTGGGCGGATGCGCGATGCCGCGCAGATCGAACTGGAACTG
The DNA here is from genome assembly GCF_023952475.1 of Cupriavidus sp. WGlv3. Lineage (GTDB taxonomy): Bacteria > Pseudomonadota > Gammaproteobacteria > Burkholderiales > Burkholderiaceae > Cupriavidus > Cupriavidus phytorum. Next base: position 530,366 of record NZ_JALHRX010000001.1, on the reverse strand, counting down.
GGCCTGCTGCGCCCGGCCGTGCCGCTGGACCTGCCGGCCGGCGCGGCGGTCGACGTGCTGGTGCGCCCCGACGACATCATCCACGACGACGCCAGCCCGATGCGCGCCGAGGTCGTGCACAAGGCCTTCCGCGGCGCCGAGATCCTGTACACGCTGCGCCTGGCCAGCGGCGGCCGCGTGCTGGCGCTGGTGCCCTCGCACCACAACCACGCCGTGGGCGAACGCATCGGCATCCGCGTCGAGATCGAGGACGTGGTGGCGTTTGCCGCCTGAGCGCGCGCGCAAGCGCACAAGCGCGCCGGCGCCGATGGTCTACACTGTGGCGTTCTGCATCTTGCGCACTGACAGGGCCTGACTACCGTGGCGGACACGCTGTTTTCCGATTCTCCCGACCGTTCCCGGCAACCGCTGGCGGAGCGCCTGCGCCCGCGCACCATCGACGAGGTGATCGGCCAGCAGCACCTGCTTGGCGCGGGCAAGCCGCTGCGCGTGGCGTTCGAGTCGGGCGAGCCGCATTCGATGATCCTGTGGGGCCCGCCCGGGGTGGGCAAGACCACGCTGGCGCGGCTGATGGCGGATGCGTTCGACGCCGAATTCATCGCGCTGTCGGCGGTGCTGTCGGGGGTCAAGGACATCCGCGAGGCGGTCGAGCGCGCCGAGCAGTTCCGCGCCCATGGCCGGCGCACGCTGGTGTTCGTCGACGAGGTGCACCGCTTCAACAAGAGCCAGCAGGACGCGTTCCTGCCGCATGTGGAAAGCGGCCTGTTCACGTTTATCGGCGCCACCACCGAGAACCCGTCGTTCGAGGTCAATGGCGCCTTGCTGTCGCGCGCGGCGGTCTACGTGCTCAAGAGCCTGGACGATGCCGAACTGACCCAGCTGGCGCTGCGCGCCTCCGAGGAGCTGGGCGGCATCAGCTGGCAGGATGAAGCGCTGCAGCTGATCGTCGCCTCGGCCGATGGCGACGGGCGCAAGCTGCTGAACAACATCGAGATCGTCGCGCGTGCCGCGCGCAATGCCGGCGCCGCGCAGATCGATACCGCGCTGCTGGGCAGTGCGCTATCGGAGAACCTGCGCCGCTTCGACAAGGGTGGCGATGCCTTCTACGACCAGATCAGCGCGCTGCACAAGTCGGTGCGCGGCTCGGACCCGGACGCCGCGCTGTACTGGTTCTGCCGCATGATCGACGGCGGCGCCGACCCGCGCTACCTGGCGCGCCGCATCGTGCGCATGGCGTGGGAGGACATCGGCCTGGCCGATCCGCGCGCCGCGCGCATCACGCTGGACGCGGCCGAGACCTATGAACGGCTGGGCTCGCCCGAGGGCGAGCTGGCGCTGGGCCAGGCCCTGATCTATCTGGCCGTGGCACCCAAGTCCAACGCCGGCTACAACGCCTACAACGCCGCGCGCGCCTTCGTCGCCAAGGACAAGTCGCGCGCGGTCCCGGTGCACCTGCGCAACGCGCCGACCCGGCTGATGAAGGAGCTGGGTTACGGCCACGCCTACCGCTACGCGCACGACGAGCCCGAGGCCTATGCCGCCGGCGAGCATTACTTCCCGGACGACCTCAAGGCGCAGGGCTGGTACCAGCCGGTGCCGCGCGGGCTGGAAGGCAAGATCGCCGAGAAGCTGCGCCACCTGCGCGAACTGGACCAGGCCTGGCATCGCGAACAGCGCGCCGCGAAGGCGAAGGATGGCGCGAAGGACAGCGCGAAGGACGGCGCGAAGGGCGGCAAGTCGGGCGAACCGGTTTGACGGCTTGCTAACGGCTGTGCAGTAAAATGGCGGGTCCGCCGGCATGTCGCTGGCCCTGCACTCCACCTTAGCAACATGCTCGACATCCAGCTGTTCCGCAAAGACATCGACGCCGTGGCGCAACGCCTTGCCACGCGCGGCTTCCAACTCGACGTGGCGGCGTTCCAGGCACTCGAGGCCGAACGCAAGCAACTGCAGACCCAGACCGAGGAACTGCAGGCGCGCCGCAACAGCCTGTCCAAGCAGATCGGCATGCTCAAGGGCAAGGGCGAGGATGCCTCGGCCGTGATGGCGGAAGTGGGCGGCATCGGCGACACGCTCAAGGCCTCGGCTGCGCGGCTGGACGAGATCCAGGCGCACCTGGGCGAGCTGATGCTGTCGATCCCGAACCTGCCGCACGACAGCGTGCCGGTGGGCAACGACGAGACCCAGAACGTCGAGGTGCGCCGCGTCGGCGAGCCGCGCCAGTTCGACTTTGCCGTGTGCGACCACGTCGACGTGGGCGAGAAGCTGGGGCTGGATTTCGACACCGCGGTCAAGGTCACCGGTTCGCGCTTTTCGATGCTGCGCGGCGGCATGGCGCGCCTGCACCGCGCGCTGGTGCAGCTGATGCTCGACACCCATACGCAGGAACACGGCTACACCGAGATGTACGTGCCATACATCGTCAATGCCGCCTCCATGCGCGGCACCGGCCAGCTGCCCAAGTTCGAGGAAGACCTGTTCAAGGTGCCCCGCAAGGTCGGCAGCGAGGAAGGTGAGCGCATCGAGAACTTCTACCTGATCCCCACCGCCGAGGTGCCGCTGACCAACATCGTGCGCGACGCCATCATTGCCGGCGAGAAGCTGCCGCTGCGCTTCGTCGCGCATACGCCGTGCTTCCGCTCCGAAGCCGGTTCGTATGGCAAGGACACCCGCGGCATGATCCGCCAGCACCAGTTCGACAAGGTCGAGCTGGTCCAGGTGGTGCCCGCCGACCAGTCCTTCGACGCGCTCGAGCAGCTGACCGGCCACGCCGAGGCGATCCTGAAGAAGCTGGAGCTGCCGTTCCGCACCATCGTGCTGTGCACCGGCGACATGGGCTTCGGCAGCACCAAGACCTACGACCTGGAAGTGTGGATTCCCGCGCAGAACACCTACCGCGAGATCAGCTCGTGCTCCAACATGGGCGATTTCCAGGCGCGCCGGATGCAGGCGCGCATGCGCACGGGGCAGGGCAAGCCGGAACTGGTGCACACGCTGAACGGCTCGGGCCTGGCCGTTGGCCGCACGCTGGTGGCGATCCTGGAAAACTACCAGAACGCCGACGGCTCGGTCACGGTGCCGGCCGCACTGCAGCCGTATATGGGCGGCACCACCCGCCTGGAGCCGGAACTATAAGGCGCCGCAATAACGCGCCGCAAAAAATCTGCTGCCAGCCTCTTGCATCGGCTGGCAGAGCGTGGCTATAATCTCGGTTTCGCCACACGGCAACAAGTTACCGGAGAGGTGGCAGAGTGGTCGAATGTACCTGACTCGAAATCAGGCGTACCGGCGACGGTACCGTGGGTTCGAATCCCACCCTCTCCGCCATACAAGAAGCTGACCGGCTCGACCACCGGCAGGCAACAACAGCGTAGTAAAACTCAGGCCGACGCCCACGAAAGTGCGCGTCGGTTTTGTTTTTTCCACGGCCGGTTTTGTGGTGCGGCCACGCGTGGCGCCTGGGTGCCGCCGGACGCGCGGGCCGGTGCACTATCATGGCGATCCGCAACGCAGGACGCCGCACCATGACCCAGCCCTCCGACAAAGCAGCCGCCGCATCGGCCTCCCAGGCCTTTCACGGCGATCCGTCCGAACTGCCGGCCGATCCCGACCTGGTCTACGGCATGCCGTACCGGCATTACAAGGGCGGCGCCTATACGGCGGTAGGCCTCGGCCGCTTCGAGGCCGACCTGGCGCCGGTGGTGGTCTACCGCGCCATGCGCGATCCGTCCTTGCTGTGGGTGCGCCGCGCCGATGTGTTCAGCGAGCCGGTGGCGACGCCGCAGGGCGAGGAGCCGCGCTTCGCGCCGGACTGGCCCGCGGCGATGGCCTGCCTGGACTTCCTGCCGCGCCAGGCGGTGCTCGATGTGCTGGCGCTGCACGACACGCCGTACCGGCGCTACCACGACCGCCGCCATATCCTGGAAATGTTCGAGGCCGCCCATGCGCGCGGCGTGGCGCTGGACCGCGCGCAGGCGCTGGCGGTGCTGTGCCATGACGCGGTCTATGTGCCAGGCTGCGAGCACAACGAAGCCGCCTCGGCCGCCATGATCGAATCTGTTGCGCCGGGTGAAGCACGCGCAGTGCTGGATCGTGCCGCGCAGATCGTGCTCGATACGCGCGGCCATCGACCCAGCTGCGCGGGCGCCGACACCGTGCTCGATCTCGACCTGCTCAGGCTGGCCGCGCCGCCGGACGTGTTCGATGCCCACAGCCTCGACGTCTTCGCCGAGAACCGCGCCCTGCTGGCGGCGCGCACCGGCTTGCAGGGAGATGCGCTGTGGGCCGAGTTCATGCGCCGCCGCGCGGCATTGCTGGACCACCTGGCGCAGCGGCCGCGACTGTTCCTGACCGCGGCGTTCGCCGACTGCGAGGCCCCGGCTCGCGCCAATCTCGCCAGGATCGGCGGCAGCGCCGGCACGGCGGAGGCCTCCGGTGGCTGACGCGCCGGCGCGCGCGGGCGCCCTGGTGCAGGCCTGGCTTACGCCGGGCACGGCGCTGGGGCTGCTTGCGCTGTTTGCGCTGGTGACGTTGCTGCTGCTAAGCCTGGTGCCGCTGCTGGTGGCGCTGTTACGGCCCGTGTTGCGCTGGCTGGACCGCTGGCGCGTGTGGGGCGCGGGCGCACTGTCGTCGCGCGTGGCGGCGCGGCCGCGGCGGCTGGACGCGCTTACGCTGCGCGTGCTCGAGCGCGACGTGGCCGAGCTGCTGCTGGTGCTGCTGGCCGGCGCCGTGCTGCTGGCCTGCGGCAGCGCGCTGTTCTGGCTGGCCGGCGAGGTCGCGGAAAACGCGGACGTGGTGCGCCTCGACCAGCAGGTGTACGCGGCCCTGCGCGCCTTGCGCAGCGACTGGCTCGACCTGGCGATGGTGGCCGTGACCGAGCTGGGCGGCGGGCGCATTTCCGTTGCGGTGGGCGTGGCGGTGTTCGCGTGGCTGTGCTGGCGCCGGGCCTGGATCGTGTCGCTGTACTGGGCGGCCGCGCTGCTCGGCGCGCGCGCCTGCGTGATGGCGCTCAAGCTGGGCATGGCGCGGGTGCGTCCGGCCAGCATCTACAGCGGCCTCGAGTCGTATTCCTTCCCCAGCGGTCACGCCACCAGCAGCATGGTCACGTACGGCTTCCTGGCCTTGCTGATGTGCCTGCGCCAGCCGTGGCGCGTACGCATTCCGGTGCTGGCGCTGACCGTGGTGGCGGTGGCGGCGATCGGCGTGTCGCGGCTGTACCTGGGCATGCACTGGCTGTCCGACGTGGCCGCCGGCTATGCGCTCGGGCTGGCGTGGATCGCGCTGCTGGGCACGGCCTACCGCACGCTGCACGGGCCGGCGCCGCAGGGCTCGGTGGCGCCGTCGCGGCTCGGTGTGGTGGCGGCGGTAGCGGTGGTGGCGGCGTTCGGCTACGTGGCGTGGTTCCGGCTGCCGGACACGCTCGAGCGCTATCGCCAGGCCGGCGCGGCTACGCTGGCGTCGCCGCCGCTTCCGCCTCGGGTGCTGGCGGCAGGCGCGACACCAGCAGCTGGTCGATCTTGTGATGGTCGATGTCCAGCACTTCGAAGCGATAGCCCGCCACGGTGATCGACTCCGACTTCTTCGGGATGCGCTTGAGCGCATAGATCACCAGCCCGGCCGCGGTATCGACGTAATCCTCGCCGGGCAGGGTATCGAGTTCCAGCGCCTTCTTCAGGTCGACCAGCGGCGTCAGGCCATCGACCAGCCACGAGCTGTCGTCGCGCCGCACGATCTGCTCGTCTTCGCTGGAATAGAGGATGTCGCCCATCAGCGCGCCGACGATGTCGTCCAGCGTGACGATGCCCACCACCAGCCCGTATTCGTTCATGACCACGGCAAAGCTCTGGTGCATCTCGCGGAAACGCGTCAGCGATTCGGACAGGGTCAGCGTGTCGGGAATCACCAGCACGTTCTTGTCGTGGTAGCGGCCGATATTGCCCATCACCGCGGCGCTTTCATCGGCCAGCAGCAGCTGCAGGATGTCCTTGGAATCGATATAGCCCTGCACGTCGTCCAGGTCGTGCCCGCACACCGGGTATTGCGCGTGCGGCTGGTTGACCAGCTTGCGGCGCACGCTGTCGGCGGGCTCGTCCAGGCTCAGGTAGACCACCTCGTCGCGCGGCGTCATGATCGCGGTGATGCCCTTGAAGTCGAGCTCGAACACGTTCTCGATCAGATGCAGTTCATGCTTGTGCAGCACGCCGGCCTCGGCGCCGGCATCGACCATCGCGGCGATGTCCTCGGTGGTGATCTGGTCGACCGGCTTGGTCGGCAGGCGCAGCAGCCGCAGCATGGCATCGGCGGCGGCGTTGAAGACCCACACCAGCGGCCTGAGCACGCGCAGCAGCGTCAGCATCGGATCGATCACCGCCAGCGCGCAGGCCTCGGGAAAGGTCATGGCGATGCGCTTGGGGATCAGGTCGGCGAACTGGATGAACAGCAGCGTCACGATCAGGAACGAGCCGATGTTGGCGGCGCGCTGCGCGTGCACCACTTGCATGTAGGGCGACAGCGTTTCGAGCAGCAGGTCGGACACGTGCTTCTCGCCCAGGATACCGGCCAGGATGGCGACGCTGTTGACTCCGATCTGCACGATGGTGAAGAAGTTGCCGGGCTCTTCCTTGAGCAGCAGCACGCGCGTGGCGCGACCGTCGCCGCGTTCGGACAGCACTTGCAGCTTGGTGCGGCGGGCAGCGGTCAGCGCGATCTCGGAGATCGAGAAAAAGGCGCTGACAAGGACGAGCAGGATCAGGGTCAGGACGAACATAGGCAGGATTGCGCTGGCAGGTTGTGCCTGCAGGCGGCTTGATGATGGTGCAGGGCGCGCGCGGCTGTCAATCTGTACTGCCGTCAGTCGCGGCGCCTGGCGGGGGCGGCATCGAAGCTTGCCGTCGGCGCTTCCAGCCGCTGTGGCAGCGTTGCCGCCAGCGCTGCGGCGGCCTGCGCGAACTGCGCGCGCAGATCGTCGGCCAGGCTCGAACCGGCGCGATGGCTGGCGCGCAGCATCTGGATCTCGAACGGCAGCACCGGCGCCACGTCATGCAGTGCCACGCGCTCCGCGCTGGCGCTGAGCGCGGTGTACTGGTCCAGCAGCGTCATGCCCAGGCCGGCGTCGACCAGCGCCAGCGCCAGCGAGTAGGTCTGCACCTCCAGCGTCGAGCGCGGTTCCAGCGCGTGCCGGGCCAGGGTCTGGCGCACCAGCAGGCCGAGCGAGCTGTTGTCGTCATAGCCGATAAAGGCGCGCTCCATCAGCCGCTGCATCGGCACCACGCGGCGGCGCCCGCCGCTGGGCAGCGGCTGCGCGCGCGGCACCGCCAGCAGCATGCGGCCGCTCGCCACCGGCTCGCTCGAGATGGCCTCGTGGCGCGGCGGGGCGAAGGCAAAGCCCAGGTCGATCTGGTTGGCCAGCAGCGCGCCGACGATCTCGTCGGTATGGTGCGTCAGCACCTGCACCTGGGTGTCGGGGTGGCGCGCGCAGAAGCTGCGCACCGCCGGCACCAGCAGCGGGTTGGCCAGGCTCGGCGTGGCGGCCACGCGCAGCCGGCCCGCACCCTTGTGACGCAGGCTTTCCGAGACCCGGCGCACGCGTTCGATTTCGCCATATAGCCTTTCGACATCCCCGTACAGCGCGTTGGCCTCGGGCGTGGCCTGCAGCCGCCCGCGCACCCGCTCGAACAGCCGGAAGCCGAGCGAGGCCTCGGCATGCTGCAGCACGCGCGTGACCACCGGCTGCGACACGTGCAGCAGGCGCGCGGCCTCGCTGACGGTGCCGGTCAGCATCACGGCGCGGAACACTTCGATCTGGCGCAGGCGCATGGCATCTCGGGCGTGTTGGAAAGGGCGTGGCAAGGCGGCGATGGCGCCCATAGCCTGAAGACATATTCTGGCACGTATTCGCATTGGGCAAGCCGGTGCGGTTGCACTACGCTCTGCCTGATGGATGCAAGCAAAGGAACGGCAATGCAGGTGGTGATCGTGGGCGCGGGCGTGGTGGGGATGACGACGGCATGGCGCCTGGCCGAGGAGGGCCACCAGGTGACGGTGCTCGAGCGCCACGACGGGCCCGGCGAGGAAACCAGCTTTGCCAATGGCGGACAGCTGAGCTACAGCTACGTGGCGCCGCTGGCGGGGCCGGGCGTGATGGCCAAGGTGCCGGGCTGGCTGCTGCGGCGCGATTCGCCGATGCGCTTTCGCCCGGCGGCGGACCCGGCGCAGTGGCGCTGGCTGGCTGCCTTCATGTCCGCCTGCAACGCCGCCACCAGCGAGGCGACCACGCGCAAGCTGCTGCGGCTGGGCTTCTATTCGCGCGACCTGATGCAGGCCTTCGTGGCCCGGCACCAGCATGACGACGGCGGCGCCGGCTTCCATTTTGCGCGGCGCGGCAAGCTGGTGGTGCACCGCGACGCGGCGGCGTTCGCTTCGGCCTGCCGGCTGCTGGACTACCAGGCCAGCCTGGGCTGCGAGCAGCAGGCGCTGGACCGCACTGCCTGCGTGGCGCTGGAACCGGCGCTGGCCGGCATCCGCGACGACATCGCCGGCGCCATCCATACCCCCAGCGAGGAGGTGGGTGACTGCCATCGCTTCTGCCTGTCGCTGGCACGCTTGCTGCAAGATGGCGCGTACGCGGGCGTGTCGATGCGCTTTGGCACCGTGGTGCAAGGGCTGGTGCAGCAGGGCGGGCGCGTCACCGGGGTGCGCACGCCGGCCGGGGTGGTGCCCGCCGACGTGGTGATCGTGTCGGGCGGCATCGGCAGCGTGCCGCTGCTGCGTCCGCTCGGGGTACGGCCGATGCTGTGGCCGCTCAAGGGCTACAGCATCACGGTGCCGCTGGCCGGCGGCGCGCCCGCGCCGCATATCAGCGTGACGGATTTTGCCAACAAGATCGTTTATGCCCGGATCGGCAATACACTGCGGGTGGCGGGCATGGCCGACCTGGTGCGCGGCGGCACCCGCATCGATCCGGAACGGGTCGGCACGCTGGTGGCCCAGACCCGCGCGCTGTTTCCCGGCATCGTGCCGGACCAGCCGCTGGCGCAACTGCAGCCGTGGGCCGGGCTGCGACCGGCCACGCCGGACGGCCTGCCGCTGGTGGGGCCGTCGCGGGTGTCGGGGCTGTGGCTCAACCTGGGCCACGGTGCGCTGGGGTTTACGCTGGCGATGGGCAGTGCCGGCTTGCTGGCCGACCGCCTGGCGGGGCGCCGTCCCGCCATCGACGCAGAAGATTTCGACGCCGCGCGCGCCTAGCGCCGCGGCTGAGCAGGGGTTGTTGCCTTACCGGTAAGTCTGCAGTACCTGAAGCTGTCCATGAAACATGCCTCAATGACCAAGCCCCACTACAAGGAGCGCCACATGCAAACACTGCACCCCCATCGATCCGCCACCCGCCGCGCGCTTGCGGCCGCCACGCTGCTGCTGGCCGCCGGCGCCGCCCATGCCGCCGACGGCGACACGCTGAAGAAGATCAAGGACAGCGGCGTGATCTCGCTCGGCTACCGCGAATCGTCGATCCCGTTCTCGTACACCGACGGCAAGGAGGTCATGGGCTACTCGCATGAGATCCTGCTACAGATCGTCGACAAGGTGAAAAGCGAACTGAAGATGCCCAACCTGCAGGTGCGCCTGACGCCGATCACCTCGCAGAACCGGATCCCGCTGGTGCAGAACGGCACCATCGACATCGAATGCGGCAGCACCACCAACAACCTCGAGCGCCAGAAGCAGGTCGCGTTCTCCAACAGCCTGTTCGTCTACGGCATCAAGATGCTGACCAAGAAGGATTCGGGCGTGAAGGAGTTTGCCGACCTGAAGGACCGCAACGTGGTCACCACGGCGGGGACCACCGGCGAGCGATTGCTGGTCAAGATGAACGGCGAGAAGGCCATGAACATGAACCTGATCAGCACCAAGGACCACGGCCAGTCCTTCCTGATTCTGGAAACCGGCCGTGCCGCCGCTTTCGTGATGGACGAGCCGCTGCTGTACGGCGAGCGCACCAAGGCCAAGAATGCGGCCGAATGGGTGGTGGTGGGCGCGCCGCTGCAGACCGAGAACTACGCCTGCATGTTCCGCAAGGACGATCCCTCGTTCAAGAAGCTGGCCGACGGCGTGATCGCCGACCTGCAGACCAGCGGCCGCGCCGAGAAGCTGTACAACAAGTGGTTCATGGCACCGATCCCGCCGCGCGGCATCAACATGAACTATCCCATGTCGGCCGACATGAAGGCGCTGTTCGCGGCGCCCAACGACAAGGCCTACCAGTAGGGCGGGGCGGGCCGCGCGGGGCGGAACCGGGCCCCGCGGTTATTTAGCCATGATGAATCGATATTTAGCATTCGATAGTGTTTGCGGTAGTGTTGAGCCCGATATAGGCTCATAGCAGCACAACAGCCGGCGGCGCTCCAAAAGAGGCCGGCCGGCGCTGCCCCACACTGCTTATCCGCATCGACTGGAGAACATATGCGATCGCTTCGTACTGGCTGGTTCAAATCCCTGCTGGCCGCTTCCCTGGTGGCCGGCGCCGGCCTGGCGGCCACGGCGGCCCATGCCGCCGACCTGCTGGACACCGTCAAGCAGGCCGGTGTGCTGAAGATCGGGCTGGAGGGCACCTATCCCCCGTTCGGCTTCCGTGGCGCAAAGAACGAGCTGGAAGGCTTCGACGTCGACGTGGCGCGAGCTGTGGCGGGCAAGCTCGGCGTCAAGCCGGAGTTCGTCACCACCGAATGGAGCGGCATCATCGCCGGCCTGCAGGCGGGCAAGTTCGACATCATCGTCAACCAGGTCAACGTCACGCCGCAGCGCCAGCAGGTGCTCGATTTTTCCACGCCCTACGTCTACTCGGATGCGCAGCTGATCCAGCGCAAGGATGACAAGCGCCAGTTCAAGTCGCTGGAAGACCTGAAAGGCCACAAGCTGGGCGTCAGCCTGGGCAGCAACTACAACGACCTGGCCAAGTCCGTGGCCGGCATCGAGGTCAAGACCTATCCCGGCGCGCCGGAGTACCTGCGCGACCTGGCGGCACAGCGCGTCGACGCCGCGCTGAACGACCGGCTGATGGTCGCGTACCTGGTCAAGACCGCCAACCTGCCGCTGCGCCCTGGCGCGATCGTGGCGGGTGCAACCACGCAGGTGGCGATCCCGTTCCGCAAGGACAATCCCAAGTTCGCGCAGGCGATCAACCATGCGCTGGAGGACCTGGCCAAGGACGGCACGCTGGGCAAGCTGTCGGTGAAGTGGTTCGGCACCGATGTGACCAAGCCCGCCGGCAAGCCGGTCAAGTAAGCCGGCCGGCAGGGCGTTATCATGTCGCGGCGCGGCGGCCTGCATGGCTGCCGCGCCGCTTTGCTTTGTGCCCTTTTATTGCTGATCCTTTTCGCGCCGCCACGCCATGTCCGCTCTCCAGCTCGTCGTCGATTCCCTGCCCGTGCTGCTGCAGGGCACGCTGCTGACCATCAAGTTTGCGTTGTGGTCGATGGTGTTCGGGCTGATGCTGGGCACGGTGGTGGCGCTGATGGGCATCAGCCATAGCCGTACGCTCAAGGCGGTGGCGCGCGGCTACGTCAGCATCATGCGTGGCACGCCGCTGCTGGTGCAGATCTTCGTGGTCTATTACGGGCTGCCCGGCATCGGCATCGCGCTGGAGCCGACGCCCGCGGGCGTGCTGACGCTGAGCCTGAATGTCGGCGCCTATTTGTCGGAAAGCATGCGCGGCGCCATCCTGGGCGTGGCGCGCGGGCAGTGGCTGGCGGCCTACAGCCTGGGCCTGACGCCGGCGCAGGCGCTGCGCTACGTGGTGGGCCCGCAGGCGCTGCGGCTGGCGGTGCCGAGTTTGTCGAACAGCCTGATCAGCCTGATCAAGGATACCTCGCTGGTATCGGTCATCACCGTGACCGAGCTGCTGCGCACCGCGCAGGAGGTGATCGCCGCCACCTACCAGCCGTTGCCGCTGTATCTGGCGGTGGCGGCGATCTACTGGGTGCTGAGCACGAGCTTGTCCGGTCTGCAGCACCGGCTGGAGCGCAGGTTGTCGCTGCCCGGGCGGCATTGAGATCCGCGCCAAAGCAAAAGGCCAGCTCCACGGAGCTGGCCTTTGTGCATCAGCGGACCGTTCAGCCCTGCGCGATGCGCCCGGCGATATGCCCCAGCGCCTCTTCCACCTGGTCCACCAGGATCAGGCACAGGTCGCCCGGCTGCAGGTGCGACAGCGCAGTATCGATGGCCAGGAACTCGCCGCGGATTTCCTCGACCTGGCTGGCGCGTTGCGCGCCCTGCAGGCCTTCGCGCAGCAGCGCCAGCACCTCGCCGTCGGCGCGGCCGCGCTGGCACTGGTCCTGGTACAGCACGACCTCATCGAAGGCGCCGCCCAGGATCTGGGTCTGGCGGCGGATGTCGTCGTCGCGGCGGTCGCCCGCGCCGCTGATCACCACCACCCGTCGCGTGGCGGGAATCGATTCGATCGCGTTGCACAGCGCCAGGATGGCATCCGGGTTGTGGCCGTAGTCGGCGATCAGCGTGGCGCCGCGGTAGTCGAACACATTGAAGCGTCCGGGCGCGGTCTGCGCATCGTTGACGAAGGTGGCCAGCCCGCGGCGGATCACCGGCCAGTCGATGCCCAGCGCCCACGCGGCGGCGATCGACGACATCGCATTCTCGACCTGGAAGCCGATGGTGCCGTTGCGCGTCAGCGGGATCTCCGCCAGCGCGATGCGCACTTCGGCATCGCCTTCCGCGGCGACGATGTCGGCGCCGTCGACGAACACCACGCGCTTGCCCTGCGCGCGGTGCGTGGCCATGGCCGGCTGGTCGGGATCGTGTGCGAAGAAGGTGACGCTGCCGGGGCAGGCGTCGGCCATGCGCACCACCATCGGGTCGGCGGCGTTGAGCACGGCCATGCCGTGCGGCGCCACGTTCTGCACGATCACGCTCTTGAGCACCGCCAGGTCTTCCACCGAGTTGATGTAGGACAGGCCCAGGTGGTCGCCTTCGCCGACGTTGGTCACCACCGCCACATCGCAGCGGTCGAAGGCCAGGCCCTCGCGCAGCAGGCCGCCGCGCGCGGTCTCGAACACGGCGGCGTCGACGTCGGGGTGCAGCAGCACGTTGCGCGCGCTGCGCGGGCCGCTGCAGTCGCCGGTGTCGATGCGCTCGCCCTGGATATAGACGCCGTCGGTGCCGGTCATGCCCATGCGCAGGCCGCTGCTGGCCATGACATGGGTGATCAGCCGTACCGTGGTGGTCTTGCCGTTGGTGCCCGACACCGCCACCACCGGGATGCGGCCGTCGTCGCCGTCGGCAAACATGGTCGAGACGATGGCTTCGCCGACCGCGCGGCCCTTGCCGTAGGACGGCTGCAGGTGCATGCGCAGGCCCGGCGCGGCGTTGACCTCGACGATGCCGCCGGCCTGTTCCTCGAACGGCTTGAGCATGGTCTCGCAGACCGCGTCGACGCCGGCGATGTCCAGCCCCACCATCTGCGCCGCTGCCACGGCGCGCGCGGCGATGTCGGGGTGGACGTCGTCAGTCACGTCGGTGGCGCTGCCGCCGGTGGACAGGTTGGCGTTGTTGCGCAGCACGACGCGGGTGCCGGCGGCCGGTAAGGAATCGGCGGTCAGGTTCTGCTTGGCCAGCGTCGCCAGCGCGATATCGTCGAAGCGGATCTTGGTCAGCGAGGTGGCATGGCCTTCGCCGCGGCGCGGGTCGCGGTTCACTTCGTCGACCAGCTGGCGCACGGTATGCACGCCGTCGCCGATCACCTGCGGCGGATCGCGGCGCGCGGCGGCGACCAGCTGCTTGCCGACCACCAGCAGGCGGAAATCATGGCCCGGGATATAGCGCTCGACGATCACGTCGGAGCTGATGTCCGAGGCGACCTCATAGGCGGTCATCACTTCCTCGCGGGTGCGGATGCGCACCGCGACGCCCTTGCCCTGGTTGCCGTCGCGCGGCTTGACCACCACCGGGGCGTCGATTTCCTGCGCCGCGGCCCAGGCTTCGTCGGCGCTGCGCACCGAGCGGCCCAGCGGCACCGGCACGCCGGCGGCGTGCAGCAGGGTCTTGGTCAGTTCCTTGTCCTGGGCGATCGACTCGGCCACGGCGCTGGTGCGGTCGGTCTCGGCCGCCTGGATGCGGCGCTGCTTGCTGCCCCAGCCGAACTGCACCATCGAGCCCTGCGTCAGGCGCCGGTACGGGATGCCGCGCGCGACCGCGGCGTAGACGATCGAGCCGGTGCTCGGCCCGAGGCGCACGTCTTCGTCCAGCTCGCGCAGGCGGTGCAGCGCGTCGGCGAGGTCGAACGGGGTGTCGTGGCGCGCGGCCTGGCACAGTGCCTCGGCCAGTTCGAAGGCGAGCCGGCCGACTTCCTCCTCGCTGTATTGCACGATCACCTGGTAGATGCCGGGCTCGACCGTCTGCGCGGTGCGGCTGAATGTCACCGGGCAGCCGGCGGCGGCCTGCAGGCGCAGCGCGGTCACTTCCAGCACGTGGGCCAGCGACAGCTCGACCGATTCCTCGTCCGGGCGCAGCGGCCCGATCTCGGGGAAGCGGGCTCGCAGCCGGTCTTCGAAGCCGGGCAGGGCCGACAGCATGTTGGCGGTGTCCTGGCAGGCCACGATCGCCTCGATGGCGGTGTGGCGGCACCACAGGTTCGGGCCCCGCAGGGCCCGGATACGGGAGACTTCCATAGAACGGTTTCCGTGTCTTCTATGCGCGGTTGGGCTGGGGGCGTCAGGCGCGGCGGGCAGGCTGGCCCATCCAGTGGTGCACCAGGTCGACGGTGGCGCCGGTGGCGGCCTCGTCGCACTGCAGCACCAGCAGGTCGCCCGGCACCAGCTGGCTCAGGGCGGCATCGATGGCGCTGGCGCGCGTGCCTTCGTCGATGATCTTGGTCACGCGCCGGCCTTCGTACAGGCCCTGCTTGAGCAGCGCGCGCGCCTCGGCGTCGGGCAGGGCGCGCTTGACGCTGCGGTCCTCGCACAGGAACACGCGGTCGAAATGCTGGCCCAGGGCCTTGCCCTGGCGCTTCAGATCGTCGTCGCGGCGCTGCACGCCGGCGCCGTAGACCACCATGCGGCGCTCGGCCGGAAAGCGCTCCAGCGCGGTCGCCAGCGCTTCCAGCGCGGGGGCGTTGTGGGCGTCGTCGACCACCACGGTGGCGCCGTTGCGCTCGAACAGCGTGAAGCGGCCCGGCACGTCGACCTGGCCCACATCGAAGGTCACCACGCCGGCGCGGATCAGGTCATTGGAGATCCCCAGCGCCCAGCCGGCGGCGACCGCGGCCAGCACGTTCTCGATCTGGAACCCGACGCGGCCGGCGTAGGTCAGCGGCACCGCGGCCACGTCCACCAGCGCGGTCTCGCTGTTGCCGGTGGCCAGCACGACCTTGCCTTCGCGCACGTACACCGCGCGCTTGCCCGCGGCGCGATGCGACATGATCGCAGGCAGCTCCGGGGTCAGGCCGAAGAAGATCACGTCGCCGTCGCACAGTTCGGCCATCTCGACCAGGCGCTCGTCGCGCGCGTTGAGCACGGCGGCGCCGTTCTGCAGCACCACGTCGACCTGCGTGCGCAGCACGTTGTACATGCGGTCTTCGTCCTCGACGTAATAGTCGCCGAGATGGTCGGGCTGGTCGAAGTTGGTGACCACGCCGACCTGGCAGCGGTCATAGGGCAGGCCCTCGGACAGGATGCTGCCGCTGTCGTTCTCGAACACGGCGGCCTCGACCGCGCGGTTCATCAGGATGCGGTGGCCGGCTTCCCAGTTGGCGCGGTCGCCGCTTTCGACCTGGCGGCGGTCCAGGAACAGGCCGTCGCTGCAGGCCAGGCCGGTATGCTTGCCCGACAGCTGCAGCAGGCGCGCCACCAGGCGTGCCACCACGGTCTTGCCGTTGGTGCCGGTCACGCCCACCACCGGGATGCGGCCCTGGTCGTCTTCCGACTCGGGGAACAGATGGTTGACGATGGCGCGGCCCACCGGGCGCGGCGTGCCCTCGGCCGGCTTGATATGCATCAGCAGGCCGGGGCCGGCGTTGACTTCGACGACGGCGCCACGCTGTTCGTGCAGCGGGCGCGAGATGTCCTCGGCTACCAGGTCGACGCCGGCAATATCCAGCCCCACCACGCGCGCGGCCAGCGCGGCATGCGCGGCCACGCTCGGGTGCACGCGGTCGGTGACATCGAAGGCGACGTTGCCGTTGCGCTGGATCAGCACGGTGCGGCCTTCCGGTGGCACCGAACTGCCGTCCATGCCCTGGCGCTTCAGTTCCAGCCGTGCGGCGGAGTCGAGCCGCACGCGGTTGAGCGGGTGGTCTTCGGTGCTGCCGCGGCGCGGATCGGAATTGATCTGCAGCTCGATCAGTTCGTCGATGGTGGACTTGCCGTCGCCGACCACGCTGGCGCTCTCGCCCATGGCGGCGGCCACCAGGCGGCCGCCCACCACCAGCAAGCGGTGCTCGTTGCCGGGGATGAAACGCTCGACGATGACGCCGCTGCCTTCGTCGATGGCCACGCCGTAGGCGGTTTCCACTTCCTCGCGGGTCATCAGGTTGGTGAACACGCCGCGGCCATGGTTGCCGTCATAGGGCTTCACCACCACCGGCACGCCGATGTCCTCGGCGGCGTCCCAGGCGTCCTCCGGCGATTCGACCAGGCGGCCTTCCGGCACCGGCACGCCGCATGATTCGAGCAGGCTCTTGGTCAGGTCCTTGTCGCGCGAGATGCTTTCGGCGATGGCGCTGGTGCGGTCGGTCTCGGCGGTCCAGATGCGGCGCTGGCGCGCGCCGTAGCCCAGCTGCACCAGGTTGCCGTCCGACAGGCGGATCGCGGGGATGTCGCGGTCGTCCGCGGCATCGACGATGCAGGCGGTGCTGGGGCCCAGGCAATGCTTGTCGACCAGGCGGCGCAGGTGCTCCACCGTGGCCGCGACGTCGTACGGGCGGTCCTCGATCGCCGCCATGACCAGGTCGCGCGCGCCGAACAGGGCGGCGCGGGTGACTTCCTCGTGCCAGGCGCGCACGATCACCTTGTAGACGCCACGGACCGGCGTCTCGCGCGCCTTGCCGAAGCCGCCCGGCATGCCCGCCAGGTTTTGCAGCTCAAGCGTCACGTGTTCCAGGATATGGCCCGGCCAGGTGCCTTCCTTCAGCCGCTGCAGGAAGCCGCCGCGCTCGCCGATGCTGCAGCGATGCTCGATCAGCGACGGCAGCCAGGCCGACAGGCGCTCGTAGAACCCCGGAATCGTGTTGGAGGGAAAGTCCTCCAGTTCCCCGATATCGACCCATGCCTCCAAAACGGGCCGATATGTCCACATATTCGGGCCGCGCAGCGACATGACATCGAAAATCTCAATGTCCTTCTTTTTCATTGAATTAGCTTGAGGCAGTGGGCGGAACGCCCGAGAAATGGAAGCCTAACCTTTCAGTAACGTTACAGCACGAAGCGGGTTGACTTTCTTGGTGTAAAAGTGATTGTGCAATGCATCAGGGCTACCCGCGCGTTCGTCGTTATGTATACTGCGGGCGAATTCGCGGGCCGCCAGCGCGTGCCCGGCCTAAATTTGTTTCAAGTTATGTCCGCAATCCCTGGACGCACGCCGCGCCATCCATGACCCAGTCCTCCCTGCCTGTCCCTATCGCCACTGCCGCCGATGAACCCTGGCGGGCTGATGCCGGATCGTGGCTCCGACCCGGCGAGACTGTCCTGGCCGGACTGGCACTGGACCTCGACGCGAGGCTGCATTTTACCCAAGGGTGGCTGGTTGTGACGGACCAGCGCATCGTTGCCCGCGCCCCCGGTGAAAAAAATGTGCGGGAATGGAACATCGCCCCGGCGCTGCGCCTGTCGCATACCGACCACGCGGGCGTGGGCACGCTGGAACTGAGCGGCCCGGCAGGCCGGCTCGCCACCTGGCGATATACGCTTGGTTACAATCCCGCCGCTTTGCGGCTGGCGGACCAGTTCGAGGCCCAGCGCGATGCCGCCGCCTCGCAACCGGCCACCGTGGCGGGCGAGGTATTGTGCCCGAGCTGCAAGGCGCCGCTGCCGCCGGACGAGGAACAGTGCCCGCAATGCAGCCGAGAGCTGGAGACGCCGCCGTCGACGTGGGCGCTGCTGCGGCTATGGCGCTTTGCCCGCCCATACCGCTGGCAACTGCTGGGCGGCTTCTTCCTGACGCTGCTGTCGACCGCCGCGACGCTGGTGCCGCCATACCTGACCATGCCGCTGATGGACAAGGTGCTGATCCCGTTCCAGAACGGCGTGCCGATCGACTATGGGCTGGTACGCCTGTACCTCGCAGGGCTGCTCGGCGCGGCGCTGGTGGCGTGGTCGCTGGGATGGGCGCGCACCTACCTGCTGGCGCGAGTATCCGAGCGCATCGGCGCCGATCTGCGCACGACAACGTATGAACATTTGCTCAAGCTGTCGCTGGAGTATTTTGGCGGCAAGCGCACCGGCGACCTGATGGCGCGCATCGGCTCGGAAAGTGATCGCATTTGCGTGTTCCTGTCGCTGCACCTGCTGGACTTCGCCACCGATGTGCTGATGATCGTGATGACGGCGGTGATCCTGGTCTCGATCAACCCGTGGCTGGCGCTGGTGACGCTGGTGCCGTTGCCGTTCATCGCCTGGATGATCCACCTGGTGCGCGACCGGCTGCGTCACGGCTTCGAGAAGATCGACCGGATCTGGTCGGAGATCACCAACGTGCTGGCCGACACCATCCCCGGCATTCGCGTGGTCAAGGCGTTTGCGCAGGAAAAGCGTGAAGTCACGCGCTTCCGCGAGGCCAACAAGCACAACCTGGCGATCAACGACCGCGTTAACGCGGTGTGGTCGCTGTTCACGCCGACGGTGACGCTGCTGACCGAGATCGGGTTGCTGATCGTGTGGGTGTTCGGCATCTGGCAGGTATCGCACAGTGCCATCACGGTGGGCGTGCTGGTGGCGTTCCTGACCTATATCAGCCGCTTCTATACGCGGCTGGATTCGATGAGCCGGATCGTCTCGGTAACGCAGAAAGCTGCCGCCGGCGCCAAGCGCATCTTCGACATCCTGGACCATGTGTCGAGCGTGCCGGAGCCGGCGCGGCCGGCCCGGCTGGACCGGGTCGAGGGCGCCATCGACATGAGCGACCTGGGCTTCCGCTACGGCAACCGCGCGGTGATCCGCGGGCTGAACCTGTCGATCGCGCCGGGCGAGATGATCGGCCTGGTCGGGCATAGCGGCTCGGGCAAGAGCACGCTGGTCAACCTGATCTGCCGCTTCTACGATGTCTCGGAAGGCGCGATCCGCGTCGACGGGGTCGATATCCGCTCGCTGCCGGTATCGGAGTACCGCCGCCATATCGGCCTGGTGCTGCAGGAGCCGTTCCTGTTCTTCGGCACGATTGCCGACAACATCGCCTACGGCAAGCCGGACGCCACGCGCGAGGAGATCATTGCCGCGGCGCGCGCCGCGCATGCGCACGAGTTCATCCTGCGGCTGCCGCACGGCTATGACTCGCTGGTCGGTGAGCGTGGCCAGGCCCTGTCAGGCGGCGAGCGCCAGCGCATCTCGATTGCGCGCGCGCTGCTGATCAACCCGCGCATCCTGATCATGGACGAGGCCACCTCGTCGGTCGATACCGCCACCGAGAAGGAAATCCAGAAGGCGCTCGACAACCTGGTGCAGGGCCGCACCACCATTGCCATCGCGCACCGCCTGTCGACGCTGCGCAAGGCCGACCGGCTGGTGGTGATGGACCGCGGCCAGATCGTCGAAGTGGGCAGCCACGACGAACTGCTGCTGCGCGAAGGCGCGTACTACAAGCTGTACCAGGCGCAGGCGCGCAATGTCGACACCGAAGACGAAGACACCGAAGAGGCCATCCAGATCCCGGAGACTGCCCATGCTCAATGACATCGCCGCCGCCGCGCCGACGCCCGTGTTCACGCTGGACCGCAATCCGTTCGGCCGCCTGGTGCTGATCGCCGAGGACGGCACCGTCCATGAGGGCGTGGTGCCGGTGCGCGCCTTCCCGATCTCGGCGCCGCAGGGCGGCATCGGCATGATGAGCGCGGACGGGCACGAGGTGGTATGGATTCCCAGGCTGGAAGACCTGCCCATCGCCGAGCGCGACATGATCGAGGCGGAGCTGGCCTCGCGTGAATTCATGCCGGAGATCGAGCGCATCGTCAGTGTGTCGACCTACGCCACGCCCAGCGTGTGGACGGTCAAGACCGACCGTGGCCAGACCGACCTGGTGCTGCGCGGCGAAGAAGCGATCCGGCGCCTGGCCGGCAGCACGCTGCTGATCTCGGACACGCACGGCATCCACTACCTGATCCGCGACCTGATGGCGCTGGACAAGCACAGCCGCAAGATACTGGACCGCTTCCTCTGAGGAGCGGCCGGGAGATCAGTGCAGCAGCTCGGACGAATCGTCCTCGTCGTCCCAGTCGTCGTGCATCACCGGCACGTCGGGTGCCATGTCGAACACCATCGAGTGATAGCGCACGCTGAACCACTCGCGAAACATCTTCAGCGATAGTTCCTCGGGCCATGCCGAGTCGTCGAACCATTCGCCGAGCATGAATTCGAAGAAATCCTGCCAGCGCTTTTCGACCCAGTGGACGGCATTCTCGTGCGTGTCGGCCAGCTCCTCGGGCAGCAGGAAGACGCTCTGGTCTTCGCGCACCTGCTCCAGCGTGAGGCCGGCCACGGGCTGGGGATCGACCGCCTGGATCCAGTCCAGGAACGGCTGTTCCGGAACCAGGGCGATCATGGAGCGGTTGATGGTGAAGCGGGGATGGTCGGACATCGCGAAAGCCTTGAAGGACTGCAGCGGGCTATTGTAGTCCTTCGGTTCCGGGATGTAGCGATGAACCATGCCTCCGCTACATCACTGCCGCGCTGGCCCTTATTGGTAGTCCAGCGTAAACACCATCGAACTGCTGACGTTACCCGGCGACGGGTTGCCGCCAAGGCGGGCATAGCGGGCGCCAAATCGATAGGTGGCCGGTACGTTCGCCTGGATGCTCCCCATGGCATTGCGCACCTGCAGGGGTACCGGCGCCGTGCCGCCGGCATTCATGATCTGCACGCCCGTGCCGCTCGCTGCATCGGCAGCGCCGGCGTTGCTGAGGCCGAGGATGCCGGCCGCGGCCGCCATCACCGGCGTGCCGGCGGCGCCGTCCAGCGTCATGCCGACGATGGCTGCGCTGTTGCAGCTCAGCTGGACGGCGAACGGCGTGTTGCCGCCGGAGCCTTGCGTCGCAAGCGTCCTGGCGCTGATCGCAGGCAGGCTCACCGTGGTGGGCGCGACGACATTGCAGGCGATCTCGCGCGTTGCGATAGTGCCGGAAAAGCCGATGTAGTTGTCGCGGTTGCCCGTGCCGCCCAGCGCGCCTTCCAACGACCCGCCATAGACCCCGAAACCGAAGCGGGTCTGGGCGGGGTCGAGATTGCCGGGCGAAATTGGTCCGGTCTTGACGAACTCGATGGTGACCGACACGGAATAGGTCATGTCGGCATTGAGGTAGCCCAGGTTGGCCGCACGGGTGTCGCACCAGACCCCTGCGGCATTGGTCATCGGCTGGCCCGCGGCATTGCGCAGGCGTATGCCGACGCCCGGGACGCCGGTGGAATAGACCCCTGGCTTCACTTCGATACCGGACCCGTAGTAGCACGAGACGATCGGGGCGCCAGGCACCACCCAGGGCAGCACGTTGGCGCAGCTGCCGCTGAACTGGTATTGGCGCACCGTTCCGGGAATCGTGCTGCCTTCTTCAAGGTTGACCGCGATGGCCATGCTGTTGAGGGTCTGGTCATAAGGCAGAGATGGCGTGGCAGTGCACTTCGCATCAGCAAGGTGTGGTGCCGCGAAGCACGCCACCACGACCAGCCAGCGGCGCAGGAGATGGAACAGTTGGGTTCGGTTCATAGCAGGGGTCAGGGATGCGGCTTGCCTTGTCGAACTCCCGCGGGTGCGCGGGAATCCAGCCCATGACAGCCAGCGGCATGCCAGTCAAAGTTCCTTGCTACGATAGGACCCGCACACTCGTGAAGCGATAAGGCTTGGCCTATTTTGGGGTCGGAAATTTTCCCGTCCCTAACCGTCGCACAAAAAGAAAAAGCCCTCGGCCGGGTGGACGAGGGCTCGAAGTGGCAGCGGGCGAGTCGCGGATCGCCCGTATCGCATCATGGGCCTGTGCGGCGCGCCCCGCATCCCCAAATCTGGGGATGTTGTTTTTTCCTGGCGCATGCGGGTGGCGCGGCCGAATAAAGAAAAACCCGCGCAGCCTGAGCTGTCGCGGGTTTCTGGCCCTGCTGGTACTGCATCGGACTGAATACTGGTGGAGCCGGCGGGAATCGAACCCGCGTCCGCAAGCCCTCCACAGAGAGTTCTACATACTTAGTTCTGTCATTTGATTTAACCGGCGCATCGCGGACGAACACGCTCTACGACGGCGAGTCACTAGGTTTTCGTCCCCGGCTTCGTGACCCTTCCGGAGCTTATCTGACGTAAATGACCTCGCGTGGTCTTGCGACCCTAGCCCGTCAGCGAGCCAGTGCGAGGACGGCGGCCCTTAGGCTGCCAGTGCGTAACGTTCGTCGTTAGCAGTTATTGCATTCCCATTGATTAACGAGGTGACGGGTCCTCGGTATGCCCTCCACTGCTTTGTAACCCACGTCGAAACCAGGTCGGCCCCAGTGAGGAAGCTGGATTGTACCCGGTTGGACGCAAGCTGTCTTGGGGAGTTCCAGGCCGGGTCCCCGGATACTGCCAGCGCACTTTCAGGCGACCGCGGCGGGCACCAGCAGCGGGATCAGCTCCGCCGGGTGGCGGATCAGGTGGTCCGCGCCCCAGGCCTCGGGCGGGTCGCCGTCGCCGCAGTAGCCATAGGCGGCGGTCACGGTGATCATGCCGGCGGCCTTGCCGGCCTGGATGTCGCGCAGGTCGTCGCCGACATAGACGCAGCGGCTCGGGTCGACGCCGGCACTCGCGGCGGCATGCAGCAGCGGGGCGGGGTGGGGTTTGGCGTGCGGCGTGGTGTCGCCGCTGACCACGGCGCTGGCGCGGGGCGCCAGACCGATCGCGGCGACCAGCGGCACCGTGAAGCGCGCGATCTTGTTGGTCACGATGCCCCACGGGATGCCCGCCGCCTCGAGCGCGTCCAGCACCTGCGGCATGCCGTCGAACAGGCGCGTGTGCACCGCGATGTCGGCCTCGTAGTAATCCAGGAAGATATCGCGCAGGGCCGGAAATTCGGCATCCTCCGGGCGCAAGCCGAACGCCGCGCCCAGCAGTCCGCGCGCGCCATGCGAGGCAACGGGGCGCAGCTTGTCATAGGCCACCGGCGGGCGGCCGCGTTCGACCACCAGCCGGTTTGCCGCCGCAGCCAGGTCCGGCGCGGTGTCGGCGAGGGTGCCGTCGAGATCGAAGAAGACGCCTGCGATCGCCGCGCTCATGCCGCCACCCGGCGGAACGCCATCAGGTAATTCACGTCCGTGTCGCGGCCCAGGGTATAGACCTGCGACAGCGGGTTGTAGGTCATGCCGCGCATTTCGACCAGGTCCAGGCCGGCTTGGCGCGCGAAGCGGGCAAGCTCGGAGGGCGTGATGAACTTTTCGTAGTCGTGGGTGCCGCGCGGCAGCATGTTGAGCACGTATTCGGCGCCGACGATGGCCAGCAGGTACGCCTTCAGGTTGCGGTTGATGGTCGAGAAGAACACATGGCCGCCCGGCCGCACCAGCGTCGCGCACGCCTGCACGATCGAAGCCGGATCCGGCACGTGTTCCAGCATTTCCATGCAAGTGACCACATCCACGCTGGCCGGCTCGCGCGCGGCCAGCGCTTCGGCGGCGATCTCCTCGTACGTCACGGCGACGCCGGACTCGAGGCTGTGCAGGTCGGCCACCTTCAGCGCCTTGGTGGAGAGATCGATGCCGCGCACGGTGGCGCCGAGGCGCGCCATGCTCTCGGACAGGATGCCGCCGCCGCAGCCCACGTCGACCACCCGCTTGCCCGCCAGTCCGGCGATACCATCGATCCAGCCCAGGCGCAGCGGATTCAGCTCATGCAGCGGCTTGAATTCGCTCTGCGGATCCCACCAGCGGTGGGCCAGTTCGCTGAATTTGTCGATTTCCTTGGGGTCGGCATTCCGGCGCGGCGGGTGCTGGCTGGCGGCGTCGGCTGCGGGGAGGGTGTGCGATTGCAACGTCATCGTATGCGGGTCCGGCGGCGCTGGCCGCGGCGGTGGAGGAAGGGGACAGTCCGGGCAACTGTACCAAAAAAAAAGCCCAGCTTGCGCTGGGCTTCTTGGATCGGAAGGGTTCCGATTAACGTGCGCTGCGGGTGCCGACCACTTCGACTTCCACGCGGCGGTTCGGCTGCTGGCAGGCGATCTGCGACTTGCGGTTGCCCTTGCACGACTTCGGATCAACCTTCAGCTGGCGCTTGCCCTTGCCTTCGGTGTAGACGCGGTTGGCTTCGACGCCCTTGCTCACCAGGTAAGCCTTGACCGATTCAGCGCGGCGGATCGACAGGCGATCGTTGTACTTGTCCGAGCCGAACGAGTCGGTGTGGCCAACGGCGATGATGACTTCCAGGGTGATGCCTTGCAGCTTCGAGACCAGGTCGTCCAGCTTGGCCTTGCCTTCGGGCTTCAGCACAGCCTTGTCGAAGTCGAACAGGGTGTCAGCAGCGAAAGTGACCTTCTCGCTCGAGACGACCGGCGGAGCCACCGGAGCCGGGGCCGGTGCCGCTACGGCCGGGGCCAGGGCGCCGTCGCACAGCGCGTTGGCCGTGGCCGGGGTCCAGGAGCTGTCGCGCCAGCAGAGCTCGTTCGTGCCATTCTTCCACACGTACTCGCTCGTACCGTTGCCCCAGTTGTCGTTCACTGCCTTCTTTTCATAAGGGACGGACTGAGCTTGAGCGGATGCAGCCATTACTGCGGTAGCTGCAACGAGCGCGAGCTTGGCAAATTTTTTCATATTTCTCCTCTCAGGATGAGATCACCGCAGGGTTACTGCGAGCAAATGGACGAAAACAAGTCATACATTCTTCGGAGTATAACATTCTCGATGTGGCGGGTGCTCCACTTCGAACAATGTCTGGCTCTTCGCTGGGGAATTGTGCCACAAGGGTCGTTTCCTAAGAAGTAAATATATTCGATTCGCCGCATGGGTTTTGGGCCTGTGGTGTTTGTGCAACATGGGTCTTGTATCGCCCGCAAAGCCTTGTGGCATCAGGGATTCCGGGTTTCAGCAGCGGCCTCCGCAGGCTCCCGCGGGGCCTGTCCGGAGAGCGCCGGGCAGGGGGTGCCGGCATGTTAGAATGGCACGTTGCCCAGCCGTCAGGCGCCCACTGGCGCCGCGTGCCAAAGGCCTGTCATTTGCTTAAACCTGCCGCATAAACCACGCCGCAATGGATCCATTCGCAAAAGAAACCCTTCCGGTCTCCCTGGAAGAGGAAATGCGCCGCTCTTACCTGGATTACGCCATGAGCGTGATCGTCGGGCGCGCGCTTCCAGATGTCCGGGATGGCCTGAAACCGGTGCACCGGCGCGTGCTGTATGCGATGCACGAACTCAACAACGACTGGAACCGCGCCTACAAGAAGTCGGCCCGTATCGTTGGGGATGTGATCGGTAAGTATCATCCGCACGGCGATACCGCAGTCTACGACACCATTGTGCGCATGGCGCAGGACTTCTCGCTGCGCTACATGCTGGTCGATGGCCAGGGGAATTTCGGTTCCGTGGACGGTGATAACGCCGCGGCCATGCGTTATACCGAAATCCGGCTGTCGAAAATCGCCCACGAGATGTTGCATGACATCGACAAGGAAACCGTCGATTTCGACAGCAACTACGACGGCTCTGAAAAAGAGCCCTCGATTCTCCCGGCGCGTATTCCCAATCTGCTAATCAATGGTTCGTCGGGTATTGCGGTGGGCATGGCCACCAATATCCCGCCGCATAACCTGAATGAAATCGTCGACGGTTGCCTGCACCTGTTGCGCAACCCGCAGGCGACCGTGGATGAGCTGATTGAATTGATTCCGGCTCCGGATTTTCCGACCGCCGGCATTATCTATGGCATTCAGGGCGTGCGCGAAGGCTACCGCACCGGCCGGGGCCGCGTGGTGATGCGCGCCAAGACGCACTTCGAGGATATCGACCGGGGCCAGCGCCAGGCCATCATTGTCGACGAGCTGCCGTACCAGGTGAACAAGCGCACCCTGCTGGAGCGTATCGCCGAGCTGGTCACGGAAAAGAAGATCGAAGGCATCTCGGATATCCGCGACGAGTCGGACAAGTCCGGCATGCGGGTGGTGATCGAGCTCAAGCGCAACGAGGTGCCAGAGGTCGTCCTCAACAACCTATATAAGAACACCCAGCTGCAGGACACCTTCGGCATGAACATGGTGGCGCTGGTCGACCGCCAGCCGCGCCTGCTGAACCTGCGCCAGATGCTGGAGTACTTCCTGGCGCACCGCCGCGAGGTCGTTACCCGCCGCACCGTGTTCGAGCTGCGCAAGGCCCGCGAGCGCGGCCATGTGCTCGAAGGCCTGGCCGTGGCACTGGCCAACATTGATGAGTTCATTGCCATCATCAAGGCTGCGCCGACGCCGCCGATCGCCAAGCAGGAACTGATGAGCAAGGCATGGGACTCGGCGCTGGTCCGCGACATGCTGGCCCGGGCGGAAGGCGAAACACCGGGCGGGCGCGCATCGTACCGGCCGGACGGGTTGCCGGCCGTATTCGGCATGCAGGCCGACGGCCTGTATCGGCTGTCCGACGGCCAGGCGCAGGAAATCCTGCAAATGCGCCTGCAACGCCTCACCGGCCTCGAACAAGACAAGATCGTCCAGGAATATCGCGACATCATGGCGGAGATCGCCGACCTGCTCGATATCCTGGCGCGGCCGGAGCGTATTACCACCATCATCATCGACGAACTCACCGCGATCCGCGCCGAATTCGGCGATGAGCGGCGCTCGCAGATCGAACTGAACGCGACCGAACTGGATACCGAGGACCTGATCACCCCGCAGGACATGGTGGTCACGCTGTCGCACAGCGGCTATATGAAGAGCCAGCCCATCTCCGAATACCGCGCGCAGAAGCGCGGTGGCCGGGGCAAGCAGGCGGCGGCGACCAAGGAAGACGACTGGATCGACACCCTGTTCGTGGCCAATACCCACGACTACATCCTGTGCTTCTCCAACCGCGGCCGGCTGTACTGGCTGAAGGTCTACGAGGTCCCGCAGGGCTCGCGCAACTCGCGCGGCAGGCCGATCGTCAATATGTTCCCCTTGTCGGAAGGCGAGAAGATCAATGTGATCCTGCCGGTGCGGCAGTTCGACGCCGAGCACTTCATCTTCATGACGACCGCGCGCGGTACCGTCAAGAAGACCGCGCTGACCGAATTCTCCAACCCGCGCAAGGCCGGCATCATCGCAGTCGACCTGGACGACGGCGATTACCTGATCGGCGCGGCGGTGACCGACGGCCAGCACGACGTGATGCTGTTCTCGGACGCGGGCAAGGCCGTGCGCTTCGACGAGAACGACGTGCGTCCGATGGGGCGCCAGGCGCGCGGCGTGCGCGGCATGAACCTGGAAGACGGCCAGGCCGTGATCGCGATGCTGGTGGCGCCGGCCGAGACCGCTGAAGAGTCGGCAGATGCGGGCGTGCGCGGCAGCGTGCTGACCGCGACCGAGAACGGTTACGGCAAGCGCACTCCTATCGCCGAGTACACTCGACATGGCCGTGGCACCAAGGGCATGATTGCGATCCAAACGAGCGAGCGCAACGGCCGTGTGGTGGCTGCTGCACTGGTTTCGCCCGAGGACGAAATCATGCTGATCACCACCGGCGGCGTGCTGATCCGTACCCGCGTGGCGGAAATCCGCGAAATGGGGCGCGCCACGCAGGGTGTCACGCTGATCAACGTGGATGAGGGCACCAAGCTGTCCGGGCTGCAGCGCATCGTTGAAAGCGATGCCGACAACGGCGGCAACGGCGAGGAGCCGGACGAAGCCGACGGTGCGGAAGGCGCCGAGGGTGCCGAAGGTGCCGCAGGTGCGGACGCCGACGCTAATCCTTAAGACCAAACGTAAATTGTTGCAACAATAGGACGCCAGCCGGAACTCGCCTCGCGGCTGTCCGGACTAAAACGGACGTATTTACCAGGGAGTCACAATGCTCAAAACCTATCGACGTATCGCTGTTCTGGCTGCTTTTGTTCCGACCTTCATGATGGCGCAGCATGCCCACGCACAGGACGCGGAAAAAACGGCAGCCATCAAGGAACTGCTTTCCGTCATGCAGGCAGACCAGGCTGTGAAGGGCCAGGCAGAGAACTGGCAGCAAGGCGCCAAGCAGGAAGCGCCGCTGGTCCTCGAGCAGGTGCTGGTCGAAAACAAGACCCTGAACGACAAGCAGAAGCAGGCCGCGGTTGAAAAGCTGAAGAAGAACGGCGCGGTTCAGCGTGTGGTGGATGGCGCCGGCACGGCGTTCACTACCGACGCGTTCCGCAAGGACGCGATCCAGGCGCACTACGATGCCTTCGGCAAGTACTACACCACGCAGGAACTGAAGGACCTGACCACCTTCCTGAAGTCGCCGACCGGCCAGAAGTTCATGTCCAACCAGGGCAAGGCAACGCAGGAAATCTGGGGCTCGATGATGCAGAAGTACGGCCCGCAGGTCGGCAAGTCGATGCGCGACGCCGCCGAGAAGGAAATCACCGCCGCTTCGAAGTGATGCCGGCGTGATCCGCAACGGATCCGCCCGTCACCCGTCCGAGCGCGTTCGGACGGGCGCTGTAATCCCGGGGCTGGCCCCCGGGCGCCCAACGGGGCGCGGGTTTGAGGGATAATGGCTGCTTGGGTAACACCGGCAGCCATTTTTCCATCCCCCCGTCTCATGAACGATCCCCAGAATCCCGCTCTTGCCGGCATGATGCAGCGTGCATTGGCCGAACGCGTCTACAACTTCTCGCCGGGCCCGGCAGCGCTGCCCGCCGAAGTGCTGCAACAGGCCGCCGAGGAGATGCTGTCCTGGCGCGGGACCGGGGTGTCGGTGATGGAGATGAGCCACCGCAGCCGCGAGTTCGAAGGCATCCACAACCAGGCCATCGCCGACCTGCGCGAGCTGCTGCATATTCCCGCCAACTACCGTGTGCTGTTCCTGCAGGGCGGCGCCATCGGCGAAAACGGCATCGTGCCGCTGAACCTGATGCGCCTGCGCCATGCCGACGCACCCAAGGCCGACTTCGTCGTCACCGGCACCTGGTCGGTCAAGACCGAGCAAGAGGCCCGCCGCTACGGCGCGGTCAATATCGCGGCCAGTAGCGAGGCACAGAAATACCACCGCATCCCGGACGTGGCGGACTGGAAGCTGTCGGACGATGCCGGTTATGTCCACCTGTGCACCAACGAGACCATCGTCGGCGTGGAGTTCCAGGACATTGCAGACATCGGCCAGGTCAAGGGCGACCGCGTCGTGGTGGCCGATGCTTCCAGCCACATCTTGTCGCGGCCCATCGACTGGTCGCGCGTTCAGGTCGTCTACGCCGGCGCGCAGAAGAACATCGGCCCAGCCGGGGTCACCATCGTGATCGTGCGCGAGGACCTGATCGGCCATGCCCACCCGCTGTGCCCGTCGGCATTCAACTGGCGTCAGGTGGCCGAGCACAACTCGATGTACAACACGCCGCCGACCTATGCGATCTATATTGCCGGCCTGGTGTTCCAGTGGCTCAAGCGCCAGGGTGGCGTGCCCGCGATCGAACAGCGCAATATCGCCAAGGCGTCGGCGCTATACGACTACCTCGACCAGAGCGATTTCTATCGCAACGAAATCCATCCCAGCTGCCGCTCGCGCATGAACGTGCCATTCTTTCTGGGCGATGAATCGCGCAACGAGGCGTTCCTGCAGCAGGCGCGAGCCAACGGCCTGGTGCAACTGAAGGGGCACAAGACCGTGGGCGGCATGCGCGCCAGCATCTACAACGCCATGCCGCTGGAAGGCGTGATGGCGCTGATCGAATTCATGCGCGAGTTCGAGCGGACCTCCGCCTGACGCGCATTCCCGAAGGCGGCCCGCGCATGCCAGCGACGGCATGCCGGCCCGCTCGGGCAGTGTTCCTGGCCGCCACGCCCGGCGGCCCACCGGATTGATACAACATGACAAGCCAAGACCGCACCCCCGCGCGCGAGGAGACGCCGCCCAATGCGCCGCAGAACGGCGACAGCCCCCTGAGTGATGCCGAGCGTAAGCTGTCGGTCGAGCTGGGACCGCTGCGCGAGCAGATCGATAGCGTCGACCGCGAACTGCTGGCGATGCTGAACCGCCGCGCCAAGCTGGCGCTCGAAGTGGGCGAGGTCAAGAAGAAGTACGGCGCGCCGGTGTTCCGTCCGGAGCGCGAGCTGCAGGTCATCCGCAAGGTGCAAGGAGCCAACCCGGGCCCGCTGCTGGGAGAAAGCGTGGCGGCAATCTGGCGCGAGGTGATGTCCGCCTGCCGCGGGCTGGAGAAGCCGCTGGAAGTGGCATTCCTTGGTCCGGCCGGCACGTTCTCGGAGCAGGCGCTGTACGCGCATTTCGGCCACGAGGTGTCGGGCGTGCCTTGCCCCAGCATCGACGAGGTGTTCCGCGCGGTCGAGGCGGGCACGGTCGAATACGGCGTGGTGCCGGTCGAGAATTCCACCGAGGGCGCGGTGTCGCGCACGCTCGACCTGTTTCTGCAGACCTCGCTGAAGATCAGCGGCGAGATCGCGCTCAAGGTGCACCACAACCTGATGGCGGCGACACCCGACATGAAGGGCGTCACGGTGGTGCGCGCGCATGCGCAGGCGCTGGCGCAGTGCCAGCACTGGCTGACCGCCAACTATCCGCAGCTCGAGCGCCAGGCGGTGTCGAGCAATGCGGAAGCGGCGCGCATGGCCAGCGAAGACCCCACGGTGGCCGCGATTGCCGCCGAGTCCGCTGCCAACCGCTATCACTTGCACCTGGTGCGCACGCATATCCAGGACGATCCGCACAACCGCACGCGCTTTGCCGTGATCGGCCGCTATGAGACCGAGCCCTCGGGCAGCGACCAGACCTCGCTGATCCTGTCGGTGCCGAACAAGGCCGGCGCGG
Organism: Cupriavidus sp. WGlv3; assembly: GCF_023952475.1. Classification (GTDB taxonomy): domain Bacteria; phylum Pseudomonadota; class Gammaproteobacteria; order Burkholderiales; family Burkholderiaceae; genus Cupriavidus; species Cupriavidus phytorum. Next base: position 499,246 of record NZ_JALHRX010000001.1, on the reverse strand, counting down.
TGTACCAGCTGCTGGCGCCGCTGGCCGAGAACGGCGTGTCGATGTGCCGCTTCGAGTCGCGCCCGGCGCGCAGCGGCGCGTGGGAATACTACTTCTACGTCGACGTGGAAGGGCACCAGCATGAACCGTCGGTGGCGCGCGCGATTGAAGAGCTGCGCCGCAACGCCGCCTACCTGAAGGTGCTCGGCTCGTATCCGTCGAGCAAGTAAGGCAGCCGGACCAGCACAAGGAGACAAGATGGCAGAGCAGGGCAAGCAAGGCGGCGCTACGGTGTTCGGGCCGGATTATGTGCGGGCGATTTCGCCATACGTGGCAGGCAAGCCGATTGCCGAAGTCGCGCGCGAGTTCGGCCTGGACGAGGCCGGCATCGTCAAGCTCGCCTCCAACGAGAATCCGCTGGGCATGCCGGAATCGGCGCGCACCGCGGTAGCCGCGGCCGTGGCCGAACTGGGCCGCTATCCCGATGCCAACGGCTTTGCGCTGAAGGACGCGCTGTCCGCGCGCTTCGGCGTGCCCGCCGACTGGCTGACGCTGGGCAACGGCAGCAACGATATCCTGGAACTGGCCGCCCATGCGCTGGTGGAGCCGGGCCAGTCGATTGTCTATGCCGAGTACTCGTTCGCGGTGTACGCGCTGGCCACGCAGGAGATCGGCGCCCGCGCCATCGAAGTGCGCGCGCGCGACTACGGCCACGACCTTGACGCGATGGCCGCGGCGATTGCGCCGGATACGCGCCTGGTCTTTATCGCCAACCCCAACAACCCGACTGGCACCTTCCTGCCGGCGGCGCAGATCGAGGCGTTCCTGCAGCAGGTGCCGCGCCATGTCGTGGTGGTGCTGGACGAGGCCTACAACGAGTACCTCGATGCCGACCAGCAATACGACGCGATTGCCTGGGTGCGACGCTACCCCAACCTGATGGTGTCGCGCACGTTCTCCAAGGCCTATGGCCTGGCGGGCCTGCGCATCGGCTATGCGGTGGCGCAGCCGGAACTGACCGACCTGCTGAACCGCATCCGCCAGCCGTTCAACGTCAACAGCGTGGCGCAGGCCGCCGCCATCGCCGCGCTTGCCGATACCGATTTCCTGCGCCGCAGCGCGGAGCTGAACCGCGATGGCAAGCGGCAGCTGACTGAAGCGTTCGACCGGCTCGGCCTGGAATACGTGCCGTCGTCCGGCAACTTCGTGCTGGTGCGCGTGGGCGACGATGACGGCGCCGGCGCGCGCGTGAACCTGGCCTTGCTCCGGCAGGGCGTGATCGTGCGGCCGGTGGGCAACTACAACCTGCCGCGCTGGCTGCGCGTGACCATCGGCTTGCCGGAAGAGAACGCGGCGTTTATCGCGGCGCTGGAGCGGGCGCTGGCCTGAGGCGGGCCGTTGCAAACGCCAGTGGTTGCGCCGCCCATTGATTGACCTCGGTCTGAACCGAACTACCGCCGCTTGCGGCCTGTGATTGTGAGTGCATTGCATTTTTCCCGTGTTGTCATTGTCGGTGTCGGCCTGATCGGCGGCTCGCTCGCGCTGGCGCTCAAGCGCGCCGGCGTGGTGGGCACGGTGGTTGGAGTCGGGCGCTCCGCGGCTTCGCTGCAGAAGGCGCTGGACCTTGGCGTGATCGACGAGGCCGCGACGCTGGCCGATGCCGCGCGCGGTGCCAGCGTGATCGTGCTGTGCGCGCCAGTGGCGCAGAACTTTGCGCTGCTGCATGCGCTCGAGCCGCACCTGCAGCCGGGCACCATCGTCACTGATGCCGGCAGCACCAAGTCCGACGTGATCATCGCCGCCAAGACTGCGCTGGGCGACAAGGCCGCGCAGTTCGTGCCCGCCCACCCGATCGCCGGACGCGAGCTCAACGGCGTCGAAGCCGCGTTGCCGGACCTGTACGACGGCAAGAAGACCGTGCTGTGCCCGCTGCAGGAAAACGCGCGCGCCGATGTTGCCGCGGTGCGCGCCATGTGGGAAAGCGCTGGGGCGCATTGCCACGTGATGTCGGCGGTCCAGCACGACGCGGTGTTTGCCGCGGTCAGCCATCTGCCTCACGTGCTGTCGTACGCGCTGGTGGCGCAGGTGGCCAACGCCGAAGATGCGGCGCTGAAGCTGGACTTTGCCGGCGGCGGCTTCCGCGACTTCACGCGGATCGCAGCCTCGTCGCCGGAAATGTGGCGCGACATCTGCGTTGCCAACCGCGAGGCGCTGCTGCGCGAACTGAATACTTACCAGTCGGTGCTGGCGCACCTGAAGACGCTGATCGAGAAAGGCGACGGCGACGCGCTCGAGCGCATCTTCACGCGTGCCAGCAAGACCCGTCTGGCCTGGGGCGCCGAGCGTGCCGCGGGCAACAACCATATCGAACCCTGATGGCCCTGGCCCATCGCCTGAACGCGGCGCCCCGGCGCCCACGATATCCATGGAACACCTGACGCTAGGCCCCCTGACCCGCGCCCACGGCACCGTCCGGCTGCCGGGCTCGAAGAGCATCTCCAACCGCGTGCTGCTGCTGGCCGCGCTGGCCAACGGCGAGACCCGCGTGCGCGACCTGCTCGATTCCGACGACACGCGCGTGATGCTGCAGGCGCTGCGCACGCTGGGCGTGGCCTGGCGGCAGGATGGCGCCGACTACATCGTCACCGGCGCCGGCGGCAACTTCCCCAACAAGTCGGCCGAGCTGTTCATGGGCAACGCCGGCACCGCGATCCGTCCGCTGACCGCCGCGCTGGCGCTGCAGGGCGGCAGCTACAAGCTGTCCGGCGTGCCGCGCATGCATGAGCGGCCGATCGGCGACCTCGTCGATGGCCTGCGCCAGGTCGGCGCGGTGATCGACTACCTTGGCAACGAAGGCTTCCCGCCGCTGCATATCCAGCCGGCCAGCCTGCGCATCGACGCGCCGATACGCGTGCGCGGCGATGTCTCGAGCCAGTTCCTGACCGCGCTGCTGATGAGCCTGCCGCTGGCGCAGTCCGCCAGCGGCCGCATCGAGATCGAAGTAGTGGGCGAGCTGATTTCCAAGCCGTATATCGAGATCACGCTGAACCTGCTGGCGCGCTTCGGCATCGAGGTGGAGCGGCAGGGCTGGGAGCGTTTCATCCTGCCCGCAGGGGCGGCTTACCGCTCGCCGGGCGAGATCTTTGTCGAGGGCGATGCGTCGTCGGCTTCGTATTTCCTGGCCGCCGGCGCGATCGGCGGCGGCCCGGTGCGGGTCGAAGGCGTCGGCATGGCCAGCATCCAGGGCGATGTGCGCTTTGCCGATGCGCTCAACCGCATGGGCGCCAATGTGATGGCGGGCGACAACTGGATCGAAGTGCGCGGCACCGAGCGCGACGACGGGCGCCTGCACGGCATCGAACTGGACTGCAACCATATCCCCGACGCCGCCATGACGCTGGCGGTGGCAGCGCTGTTTGCCGAAGGCACCACCACGCTGACCAATATCGCCAGCTGGCGCGTCAAGGAAACCGACCGCATCACCGCGATGGCGACGGAACTGCGCAAGCTGGGCGCCGTGGTCGAGGAAGGCGCCGACTACCTGCGCGTGACCCCGCCGCAGCCGTGGCAGACCCCGGCCGACGGCATTGGCACCTATGATGACCATCGCATGGCGATGTGTTTCTCGCTGGCGGCGTTCGGCCCGTTGCCGGTGCGGATCAATGATCCGGGCTGCGTGGCGAAGACCTTCCCGGACTACTTCAGCGTGTTCGCCGGCGTCACGCGCTGACGAGATCGGCGCCGGTGCCAGGGTTGACGGGCGCTGCGGCGCTGCCGCCGGCCGCCGAGGCCTGGCGGCGTTCGCGCTTGTCCCAATACCGGTCGAAGAAGTAGTGGGCCACGGTATTGATGGCCGGTTCGACAAAGGTGACGGCACCGCTCACGGCGAGGCTGCCGGTCAGCGCATAGGTCACGCTGAACGCGATGCCGAGGTGCATGATGCCGAACGTCAGGGTTTTTGCCATGGTAGATTGCCTCGCGACCAATACTGAGGGATGCGCTGCGCTTGCCGCGGCGCGATGCATGGATCAAATGGTAATGATTCTCAATAGAAATAACAATCAATCGTTTCACTGGGTGCCATAAGCAATGACTATCGTCAACGTCATCACCATTGACGGACCGACCGCCTCCGGCAAGGGCACGGTGGCGCACAAGGTTGCCGACGCGGTGGGCTTCCACCTGCTCGACAGCGGCGCGCTGTACCGGCTGGTAGCGCTGGCCAGCGACCGCGCGGGTGTTGACCTGGCCGACATGGACGCCCTGGCGCGGACTGCCTCGCGCCTCGATGTGAAGTTCGGGCCCGACCGCGTGTGGCTGCAAGGCGAGGAAGTGAGCCTGGCCATCCGCGCCGAGGCGATCGGCAACCGCGCCTCGGCCATCGCCGTGCACCAGCCGGTGCGCGACGCGCTGACCCAGCTGCAGCGCAGCTTCCGCAAGCTGCCCGGGCTGGTGGCGGACGGCCGCGACATGGGCACCGTGATCTTCCCGGACGCCCAGCTCAAGGTGTTCCTGACCGCGAGTGTCGAGGCGCGCGCGCGCAGGCGCTATAAACAATTGATTGATAAGGGAATTTCTGCTAATATCGAAGACCTTTTGCGTGACCTCGAGGCGCGCGACGCGCGGGATCGCACCCGTGCCGCCGCACCGCTGCGTCCCGCCGAGGATGCAAAGCTGCTCGATACCTCCGACATGACGGTGGATCAGGCAGTGGCGCAGGTGCTGGAGTGGTTTGCCGCTGTGCGGCCCGATGCATGACATGCAGCGGGCGCATCCGTAGAAGCGGCGCGCTTCTTCCGTACCAGATGGCGTCAGTCCGGGCCCTGGCCCGCGCTGGCTTTGTAAAACCTGACCCCGCTGCCCTGGCAGACTGAGCGCGATCGTCGCGCCGGCCAGCGTATTGCGGATTTCACCTTACGTTTATGTCCGACCTGCAAACTAACGAATCCTTTGCCGCACTGTTCGAGGAATCGATCGCCCGCTCCAATATGAAGGCTGGCGAAGTGATCTCCGCTGAAGTCGTGCGCATCGATCACAACTTCGTGGTCGTCAACGCCGGCCTCAAGTCCGAGGCATTTGTGCCGGTGGAGGAGTTCCTGAACGACCAGGGCGAACTCGAAGTGCAGGCCGGCGACTACGTCTCCGTGGCCATCGACGCACTCGAGAACGGCTATGGCGACACCATCCTCTCGCGCGACAAGGCCAAGCGCCTGGCCTCGTGGCTGAACCTCGAGAAGGCCCTGGAAGACGGCGAAATCATCTCGGGTACCGTGACCGGCAAGGTCAAGGGCGGCCTGACGGTGATGGTCAACGGCATCCGCGCGTTCCTGCCGGGCTCGCTGGTTGACGTGCGTCCGATCAAGGACACCACCCCGTACGAAGGCAAGACCCTGGAATTCAAGGTCATCAAGCTGGACCGCAAGCGCAACAACGTTGTGCTGTCGCGCCGCGCCGTGGTCGAAGCCACGCTGGGCGAAGAGCGCCAGAAGCTGATGGAAACCCTGAAGGAAGGCGCCATCGTCAACGGTATCGTCAAGAACATCACCGACTACGGTGCGTTCGTTGACCTGGGCGGCATCGACGGCCTGCTGCACATCACCGACCTGGCCTGGCGCCGTGTCCGCCACCCGAGCGAAGTGCTGTCGGTTGGCCAGGAAATCACCGCCAAGATCCTCAAGTTCGACCAGGAAAAGAACCGCGTCTCGCTGGGCGTGAAGCAACTGGGCGAAGATCCGTGGGTCGGCATCTCGCGCCGCTATCCGCAAGGCACCCGCCTGTTCGGCAAGGTCACCAACCTGACCGACTACGGCGCGTTCGTCGAGATCGAAGCCGGCATCGAAGGCCTGGTGCACGTGTCGGAAATGGACTGGACCAACAAGAACGTGGCCCCGTCCAAGGTGGTCCAGCTGGGCGACGAAGTCGAAGTCATGGTGCTGGATATCGACGAAGACAAGCGTCGTATCAGCCTGGGCATGAAGCAGTGCAAGGCCAACCCGTGGGACGATTTCTCGCGCAACCACAAGAAGGGCGACAAGCTGAGCGGCCAGATCAAGTCGATCACCGATTTCGGCGTGTTCATCGGCCTGCCTGGTGGCATCGACGGCCTGGTGCACCTGTCCGACCTGTCCTGGCAAGAGTCCGGCGAAGAGGCCGTGCGCAAGTACAAGAAGGGCGACGAAGTGGAAGCCGTGGTGCTGGGCATCGACGTCGACAAGGAACGCATCTCGCTGGGCATCAAGCAGCTGTCGGGCGACCCGTTCAACAACTTCATCTCGGCCAACGACAAGGGTTCGCTGGTGCAGGGCACGATCAAGGCCGTTGACGCCAAGGGTGCCGTGGTCCAGCTGGCCGACGACGTCGAAGGCTACCTGCGCGCCTCGGAAATCTCCGCTGACCGCGTGGAAGATGCCCGCAACGTGCTGAAGGAAGGCGAGCAGATCACCGCCCTGGTGGTGAACGTCGACCGCAAGTCGCGCAACATCAACCTGTCGATCAAGGCCAAGGACAGCGCAGAGCAGCAGGAAGCGATGCAGAAATTCCAGGCCGACACCGGCACGGCTGGCACGACCAACCTCGGTGCCCTGCTGAAGGCCAAGCTCGGCCAGGACAACCAGTAATCGCAGGCCCCCGCGCTTGCGCGTATGCCCATGACCAAGTCGGAGCTTGTCGAAAAACTGGCTGCCCGCTTCCCCCAGCTGCTGCTGCGGGATGCGGACATCTCGGTGAAAACGATACTCGACGCGATGTCCGAAGCGCTGGCCGACGGCCACCGCATCGAGATCCGCGGATTCGGCAGTTTTGGTCTGAACCGGCGTCCGCCTCGCGTGGGGCGCAATCCCAAATCCGGCGAGCGGGTGCTGGTACCTGAAAAACGGGTGCCGCACTTCAAGGCGGGCAAGGAATTGCGCGAACGGGTTGACCGCAGCCAGCCGGTGCCTGCGGGCACCAACGGCAACGGCCATTCCGGCGGCACGGCGCAAGCCCTGCCGGGCAAGGCAGGCCAGGGCGCGGCATCCGCCACGCCGACGGGGTTGCACGAGAGCGGACTGGATTTCATCCGTTCCTGAATTCGACTGGCATTGCCTGCTACTGAGTTGTAGAAAAGCGCCCCTTGGGGCGCTTTTTTTTGGCCGATGCGAGCCGAGGCGGCACGCTCCAGCGCCTGCAAGGCAGAGTGCCGACAGCTGCGAGGCGCGCGCCGGCACGCAGTTACCGCCACGTTACCGAATCCGTGAAGTGATTCCGTTACAATGCCGGGGTCTTTGCCGGGCCTTGCACAAGGCGTCCTGCCAGCCGCAGTCTTTGTGCTTGCCCGCCCCAACGCCATGCTGCCTCGCCGCCTACCCGCATGAAACTGTTTGCCTGGATCGTCCGCATCGTCGTATTCGTGCTGCTGTTCGTGCTGGCCCTGCGCAATACCGCAGAAGCCTCGCTGCAGCTGTTCTTCAATGCCGTCTGGCATGCGCCGCTGATCCTGATTCTGTTTGCCGCGTTTGCGCTGGGCGCGGTGGCGGCGCTGGCCGCGGTGGCGCCGGGGCTGATGCGCCAGCGCATGGAACTGGCCAGGCTGCGGCGCGCGGCCGCGGACGCCAGGGCGTCGACGGCGTCGCCATCGGCGGCACCGGCAAGCGCCGCCCCGGTGCCGCGCGACGGCAACTCTCCCTATAACGTAGTCGGCCCGAAAGTCTGATCCATGATGTTCGAAACCTGGTGGCTGTTGGTGCTGCCACTTGTCTTTGGCCTTGGCTGGATGGCGGCGCGCTTCGACGTGCGCCAGATGATCAGCGAGCAGGGCGCCTTGCCGCGCTCCTACTTCAAGGGACTCAATTTCCTGCTCAACGAGCAGCCCGACAAGGCCATCGACGCCTTTGTCGAAGTCGCCCGGCTGGACCCGGAAACCACCGAACTGCACTTTGCGCTGGGCGCGCTGTTCCGGCGCCGCGGCGAAACCGAGCGCGCCATCCGCGTGCACCAGAACCTGGCCACGCGCCCCGACCTGCCCGAGCCCGAGCGCGAGCATGCGCTGTTCGAGCTGGGCGAAGACTACCTGCGCGCGGGCCTGCTGGACCGTGCCGAGGAATCGCTGCGCCGGCTGATGTCGGGACCTTACGCGGCATCGGCCAAGCGCGTGCTGCTCGAGCTCTACGAGGTCGAAAAGGAATGGCAGAAGGCGATCGATGCCGCGCGTGAGCTGCAGACGCTGGAGCAGAAGAGCTACAGCGTGCAAATCGCGCAGTTCTGCTGCGAGCTGGCGCAGGACGCGCTGCAGCGCAAGCGCCCCGAAGACGCGGTGAAATGGCTGAACCAGGCCGTGGCCGAGAATCCCGCCAACGTGCGCGCGCCGATCCTGCTGGGCGACGTCGCCGCCGCGGCGGGCGATGCGCGCGCGGCACTGGGTCACTGGCTCGGCATCGAGCGCCAGGACGCCTCCTTCCTGCCGCTGGTGGCCGAGCGCGTGGTCAAGGCCTATGCCGCCCTGGACGAGCAAGGCGTGGCGCTGGAATGGCTGCGCGGCCTGCTCAAGGGCAAGCTCGCGCCCGAGGTGCTCGACACCGCGTACAAGGCCGAGCTGGAAGTGAACGGCGCCGAAGCCGCGGCGCGCCTGATGCGCGAACAGCTGCGGCGCCAGCCGACGCTGCTGGCGCTGACCAAGTACTTCGAGGCGCAGGCGGCAGTCGCCGCCGAGCCCGCCGCGCAGGCCGCAGTGGTCGGGGCCGCGACTGGCCAGGCCGAAGGCGCCGAGGACGGCGACGAGGCCAAGGAAACTACCGCCATCCGCGACCTGCTGCAACTGCGCACGCGCAACCTGGCACGCTATACCTGCCGCGAATGCGGTTTCCGTGCGCGGCTGTTCTATTGGCAGTGCCCTGGTTGCAACCGCTGGGAAACCTATGCCCCGCGGCGTTCCGAAACGCTGGGCTGATTCCCGGTGGCCGTGCAACGGATGTGAATTGAAGCTATGAAAGTCACCATTATCGGCAGCGGCTACGTCGGTCTCGTCACCGGCGCCTGCCTGGCGGAGCAGGGCAACGATGTGTTCTGCCTGGACCTGGACGAGCAGAAGATCGCGCTGCTCAACGCGGGCGGCGTGCCGATCTACGAGCCGGGCCTGCAGGAACTGATCCAGCGCAACCGCGAGGCCGGCCGCCTGACCTTTTCCACCGACGTGGCGGCCGGTGTCGAGCATGCCGACGTGCAGTTCATCGCGGTGGGCACGCCGCCGGACGAGGACGGCTCGGCCGATCTCAAGTACGTGCTGGCGGCGGCCCGCAATATCGGCCGCCACATGACCGGCTTCAAGGTGGTGGTCGACAAGTCGACCGTGCCGGTGGGCACCGGCGACCGCGTCACCGCCGCGATCCGCGAGGAACTGGCCGCGCGCGGGCTGGAAGACCTGCAGTTCTCGGTGGTGTCGAACCCCGAGTTCCTGAAGGAAGGCGCCGCGGTCGAAGACTTCATGCGCCCCGACCGCATTGTGCTGGGATGCAACGCCGACGCCGCCGGCCGCCACGCGCAGGCCACCATGCGGCAGCTGTACGCGCCGTTCAACCGCCATCATGAGCGCACCTTCTACATGGACGTGCGCTCGGCCGAGTTCACCAAATACGCCGCCAATTCGATGCTGGCCACGCGCATCTCGTTCATGAACGAGCTGGCCAACCTGGCCGACGAAGTCGGCGTCGACATCGAGCTGGTGCGCATGGGCATCGGCTCGGACCCGCGCATCGGCTACAGTTTCCTGTATGCCGGCGCCGGCTATGGCGGATCGTGCTTTCCCAAGGACGTGCAGGCGCTGATGCGCACCGCCGCCGACCACGGCAAGCCGATGCGCGTGCTGGAGGCGGTGGAAGCCGTCAATGGCGCGCAGAAGCGCGTGCTGGGCGAAAAGATCGTGCGCCGCTTTGGCGACGACCTGAGCGGCCGCGTGTTCGCGGTCTGGGGCCTGGCCTTCAAGCCCAATACCGACGACATGCGCGAGGCGCCGTCGCGCGTGCTGGCGCGGGAACTGGTGTCGCGCGGCGCGTCGCTGCGGGTGCATGACCCGGTCTCGATGGCCGAGGCGCGCCGGGTGCTGGAGGCGGACCTGGCCGACGTGCCGGGCGGGGCCGCGCGCGTGAGCTTCCACCAGCACCAGATGGACGCGCTCGACGGCGCCGACGCGCTGGCGATCGTGACCGAATGGAAGGTGTTCCGCAGCCCGGACTTCGGGCAGATCAAGCGGCGGCTGAAGTCGCCGGTGGTCTTCGATGGACGCAATCTGTATGAGCCCGAGGCGATGCGCGAGACCGGTGTGGAATACCACGCCATCGGCCGCCCGACCCGCAAGGCTGCGCCGCCGGCGAACGAATAAGGCGCACGCGGGTCAACGGACTCATCAACCGATAAGCTAACGCGGCGGCCGCGGCCGCCGCGATATTGCCAAGGATCTTCATGAACAAGACCGTCATTCCGCAGGAGCAGATCCGGCAGTCCCATATCCTGGTGGTCGGCGACATGATGCTGGACCGGTATTGGTTCGGCGATGTCGAGCGCATTTCGCCGGAAGCGCCGGTGCCGGTGGTGCAGGTCAAGCGCAGCGACGAGCGCCTGGGCGGTGCCGCCAACGTGGCCCGCAACGCCGCGGCGCTGGGTGCGCGCGTCGGCATGCTGGGCGTGGTCGGCGACGACGAGCCGGCGCGCACGCTCGAGGCGCTGCTGGCCGAAAGCCAGGTGCAGCCCTACCTGCACCGCGATGCCAAGATCAACACCACCATCAAGCTGCGCGTGGTGGCACACCAGCAGCAACTGCTGCGCGTGGATTTCGAGAACACGCCGGCGCATGAAGTGCTGCTCGCGGTACAGGACAAGTTCCAGGGCCTGGTCAACGATTACCAGGTGCTGGTGCTGTCCGACTACGGCAAGGGCGGGCTGACCCACGTCACGCGCATGATCGACGCCGGCCGCGCGGCCGGCCGCAAGGTGCTGGTCGACCCCAAGGGCGACGACTACTCGCGCTACCGCGGCGCCACCCTGATCACCCCCAACCGCGCCGAGATGCGCGCCGTGGTCGGCGCCTGGAAGACCGAGGCCGACCTGACCATCCGCGCGCAGAACCTGCGCCGCGCGCTGCAGCTCGAAGCGCTGCTGCTGACGCGCTCGGAAGAGGGCATGACGCTCTATACCGAAGCCGAAGTGCTGCACGTCTCGGCCCAGGCGCGCGAGGTCTATGATGTATCCGGTGCGGGCGACACCGTGATTGCCACGCTCGCCACCATGATGGGTGCCGGCGTGCCGCTCAAGGAAGCCGTGCAGCATGCCAATCGCGCCGGCGGCATCGTGGTCGGCAAGCTGGGCACCGCCGTCGTCACTTATCCCGAATTGTTCGGCGCCGCTGCCTGAGGCGCGGCGCCCCATCCTGATCCGACCATGACCATCATCGTCACCGGCGCCGCGGGTTTTATCGGCAGCAATCTCGTCAAGGGCCTGAACGAACGCGGCGAGACCAACGTCATCGCCGTCGACAACCTGACCCGCGCCGACAAGTTCCACAACCTGGTCGACTGCGAGATCGCCGATTACCTGGACAAGCAGGACTTCCTCGCGCGCTTTGCCCGCGGCGAGTTCGGCAAGGTCCGCGCGGTGTTCCATGAAGGCGCCTGCTCCGACACCATGGAGACCGACGGCCGCTATATGATGGAGAACAACTACCGCTACACGCTGTCGCTGATGGAGAGCTGCCTGGAGCAGGGCACGCAGTTCCTGTACGCATCGTCGGCGGCGACCTACGGCGCCTCGCAGGTGTTCCGCGAAGACCGCGAGTTCGAGCGGCCGCTCAACGTCTACGGCTATTCCAAGTTCCTGTTCGACCAGATCGTCCGGCGCCGGCTGCCGTCGGCGCTGTCGCAGATCGTCGGCTTCCGCTACTTCAACGTGTACGGGCCGCGCGAAACGCACAAGGGCCGCATGGCCTCGGTGGCGTTCCACAACTTCAACCAGTTCCGCGCCGACGGCACGGTGAAGCTGTTCGGCGAATACGGCGGCTATGGCCCTGGCATGCAGAGCCGCGACTTCATCTCGGTCGAGGACGTGGTCAAGGTCAACCTGTTCTTCTTCGACCATCCGGAGAAGTCCGGCCTGTTCAACCTGGGCACCGGCCGCGCCCAGCCGTTCAACGACATCGCCGCGACCGTGGTCAACACGCTGCGCGAGGCCGAAGGCAAGCCGCCGCTGTCGCTGGATGACCTGGTGCAGGAAGGGCTGGTCGAGTACGTCAAATTTCCCGACGCACTGCGCGGCAAGTACCAGTGCTTTACGCAGTCGGATGTGTCCAGGCTGCGCGGCGCCGGCTACGGCGAGCGCTTTTTGACCGTCGAGGAAGGCGTGGCGCGCTACTGCCGCTGGCTGCTCGAGCGCAACGGCTGAACCTCGCATCGTCCCTGCTTCACGCCGGCTGACACGCTTTCGTGCCGCCGGTGTCAACTTTTGTTGCCGCATGCGCCGCGCTCGCGGCGCGCCCCTATCCTGACCTGACCTCGCCACCTCGGCGGGGGTGGTACCTCAGACCATCCACAGGAAAGGAGAGCCTTCATGGCCATGCACTGGATCCGGCAACTTGCCCGGCGTTTTTCCCTGATCTCCCTCGCGGCAACCTTGTGCCTGCTTGCCGGCGGCACCGCCCGTGCCGCGGTCGACGTCAACACCGCGGACGAAGCAGCGCTGACCTCGGTCAAGGGCGTGGGCCCGGCCACGGCCCGCCACATCGTCGAAGAACGCAACAAGCGCGGGCCGTACAAGGACGCCGCCGATCTCGCCGAGCGCGTCAGCGGCATCGGGCCCAAGTCCGTGGCCAAGCTGCAGGACGCCGGCCTGACCATCGCCGGCAAGGGGGCGTCCCCCGCCACGCCATCCGCTGCACCGGCGGCCACGCCGGCGCCCGCCAAGGGGGCAAAGGCAACGCCTGCACCGGCAAAGCCGGCCCGCTAGCACCGCCACTGCGGCCCTGTGCCCGGTCGTGCTGCAGCCGGGTGCGTTGTGGCTGGTATGCGTTGTGCTAAAGCTTGTCGGATTCGCAGCCCCCGTGGCGGCGGAGTATCATGCGGACGCCGCGCAGGCAGGACCTGCGGCGCGGCTGCCGACCGGCATTCCACAACCTAACAACCAGGCACAAGCGCGGCGGCCGCCGATCCGGTGGCCCGCCCGGACCACAGGGAGCAAGACAATATGGCGAATGGCGAGGACGCGGGATTCCTGCCGCAATGGCGGCTCAAGACCGAGGGCGTGATCGGCCCCGATGAGCGGCTGCCCGCGGGGCAGACACTGCTGGCCGGGATCCAGCACGTGGTGGCGATGTTCGGCTCGACCGCCATCGCGCCGATCCTGATGGGCTTCAACCCGAATATCGCCATCCTGTTTTCCGGCATCGGCACGCTGATCTTCTTTCTATGCGTGCGCGGCCGCGTGCCCAGCTACCTGGGCTCCAGCTTTGCCTTCATTGCGGTGGTGATCGCCGCCACTGGCTATGCCGGCAGCGGCCCCAACCTCAATATCCCGGTGGCGCTGGGCGGCATCATTGCCGCCGGTGCGCTGTACACCGTGATCGGCCTGGTGGTGCAGGCAGTGGGCTACGCCTGGGTGGAAAAGCTGATGCCGCCGGTGGTGACCGGCGCCATCGTCGCGGCGATCGGGCTGAACCTGGCCCCGGTGGCGGTCAAGGCGGTCAGCGGCGCGGCGCTCGATACCTGGGTGGGGCTGCTCACCGTGGTCGCGGTGGGGCTGGTCGCGGTGCGCGCGCCCGGCATGATCGGCCGCCTGCCGGTGCTGATCGGCGGCCTGGCCGGCTACGTTGCCTATTACCTGGGCACCAACGTGACGGGGCTGGGCAAGCCGATCGATTTCTCCGGCGTGGCCGCCGCCAGCTGGTTCGGCCTGCCGGCGTTCACCGCACCGACGTTCGAACTGGGCGCGATGCTGCTGATCGCGCCGGTGGCGATCGTGCTGGTGGCCGAGAACCTCGGCCATATCAAGGCCATCGGCGTGATGACCGGCCGCAACCTGGATCCGTACATCGGCCGCGCCTTTATCGGCGACGGCATCGCCACCATGCTGTCGGCCAGTGGCGGCGGCACCGGCGTGACCACCTATGCCGAGAACATGGGGGTGATGGCGGTCACCAAGATCTATTCGACGCTGATCTTCGTGGTGGCGGCCGCGGTGGCCATCCTGCTGGGCTTCTCGCCCAAGTTCGGCGCCCTGATCCTGACCATCCCGGGGCCGGTGATCGGCGGCCTGACCATCGTCGTGTTCGGCCTGATCGCGGCCACCGCAGGCCGCATCTGGGTGCAGAACCACGTGGATTTCTCCAGCTCGCGCAACCTGATCACGGTGGGCGCCACGCTGACGGTGGCGGCCGGGGACCTGACGCTGAAGCTGGGCGGCATGACGCTGGGCGGCATCGGCACCGCCACCTTCGGCTGCATCCTGCTGTATCACCTGCTGGGCGAAGGCAACCGCGAAGCGGATTGAGCCACGACGGATGCGGGCGGGCGGCGGGGCAAATCCCGCCTGCCGGCGAGGGGATAGGGGTCTGGATTACAATGGCCGGCGAATTGGAATCCCCCGGAATCCTCCGGATTCCCCCGTTTGCGACCCTCCTTCGCCCCATGGCCTACAAGACAATTGAAGACACCATCGGCAATACGCCGCTGGTCAGACTGCAGCGCATCCCCGGTGCCGTCAACGACGCGCGCGGCAATGTGATCCTCGGCAAGCTCGAAGGCAACAATCCGGCCGGCTCAGTCAAGGACCGCCCGGCGGTGTCGATGATCGCCCGGGCCGAAGCGCGCGGGCGCATCAAGCCGGGCGATACCCTGATCGAAGCGACCTCGGGCAATACCGGCATCGCGCTGGCCATGGCGGCCGCCATCCGCGGCTACAAGATGGTGCTGATCATGCCCGAGGACCTCAGCCTCGAGCGCCGCCAGAGCATGGCGGCCTACGGCGCCGAGATCATCCTCACCCCGGTCAAGGGCGGCATGGAATATGCGCGCGACCTGGCCGATTCGATGGAGCGCGACGGCAAGGGCGTGATCCTCGACCAGTTCGCCAACCCGGACAATCCGCAGGCGCACTACGAAGGCACCGGCCCCGAAATCTGGCGCGATACCGACGGCCGCATCACCCATTTCGTTTCGGCGATGGGCACCACCGGCACCATCACCGGCGTGTCGCGCTTCCTCAAGGAGCAGAATCCCGCGATCCAGATCGTCGGCGCGCAGCCGGCCGAAGGTTCGCGCATCCCGGGCATTCGCAAGTGGCCCGAAGCGTATCTTCCCAAGATCTACGATCCCAAGTTCATCGACCGCACCGAGCCGGTGAGCCAGGGCGATGCCGAGCACATGGCGCGCCGCATGGCATCGGAAGAGGGCATCTTCTGCGGCATTTCCGCCGCCGGTGCGCTGTGCGTGGCCTTGCGCGTCGCCGAGGAAGTCGAGAACGCCACCATCGTCTTCGTGGTGTGCGACCGCGGCGACCGTTACCTCTCGACCGGCGTGTTCCCGGCCTGATCCGCAGCGCCGCAGCAAACAAGAAAGGCCTCGCTCACGCGAGGCCTTTTTGACTTTGGCCGTGCCGCCTCAGCCCATCGCCGCCTTGACCGCCTCGCCGAGCTGGTACACCGCCAGCGCATAGAAGAAGCTGCGGTTGTACCGCGTCAGCACATAGAAGTTGCGCAGGCCCAGCAGGTATTCGGTGGGCTGGTCGGGCGTGGGCAGGTCCACCACCAGCACGCCGGTTTCGCCTTCGCGCGCCAGGTTGATGGGCTCGTCCAAACTCAGGCCGGCGCGGGTCAGCTGGTTCAGGGCGCGGGTCGGCCACGGCTCGCCATCGGCTGCCGCGGTGGCGATGCCCAGGCTGCCGGTGTCGGGGGCAATGCGCCACACCACCGGACGGCCCGGCTCCCAGCCGTGCAGCTGCAGGAAGCGCGCCACGCTGCCGATGGCATCGGTGGGGCTGTTGCGCAGGTCGATGTGGCCGTTGTTGTCGTAGTCGAGGGCGTATTCGCGCAGGCTGGTCGGCATGAACTGCGGAATGCCGATGGCGCCGGCGTACGAGCCCAGCACCGAGTAGACGTCGGTGCGGGTGTCGCGGCACCACAGCAGGTAGTCGGCCAGCTGGTTGCGGAACAGCGTGCTGCGGGCTTCGCGGTTGGGCGTGGCTGGATAGTCGAACGCCAGCGTCGACAGCGAATCGAGCACGCGGAACGAACCCATGTCGCGGCCGTAGATGGTTTCGACGCCGATGATGCCGACGATGACCGAGGCCGGCACGCCGAATTCGGCCTCGGCGCGGCGCAGCGTGTCGCGGTTGTCCTGCCAGAAGCGCACGCCGGCATTGATGCGGATCGGCTCGATAAAGCGGGAGCGATAGGTGCGCCAGCTTTTGCGCCCGGTGGTGGCGGGCGGCATGATCAGCCGTACCACGGTGGCCGAGTAGACCGCCTGCCCGAACCATTCCTGCAGCATGCCGCGCTCAAAGCCGTGGCGCGCCACCATCTCGTCGATAAAGGCACGTGCTTGCGGGTTGTCGCGGTAGCGGCCGGGTTCGATTTCCTCCTCGCGCACGCTGACGCGGCGTTTGCCGGCGGCGAGCAGGCTGGGAGAGAGGCCGCAGAGTCCGAGTGCGGCAGCGGAAAGCGCGGCGCCCAGCAGGGGGCGTCGCAGTGAGCGCTGGGTGTCGGTCATGGTGTCCTTTGCAAGTCGCACCGAGTATAGCGGATGCCACCGCGGCAGCCGCGGCGCGGCGGGTGCGGCATGGCGCGCCGGTGCTGCTGGGTGGCCAGGCGTGGCGTGTGCTAACGTAACGTTTGGAGACAACATGGCGACGCACTGCAACCCATTGCGACGATAAGAGATGCCGACAGGCTATTACACGCACCCCGAGTTCCAGCGGCACGAAATGGGGCACTTCCACCCCGAGTGTCCGGAGCGCCTGCAGGCGATCGAGGATCACCTGATTTCGCATGGCCTGGACGGGCTGCTGGAGCGCCGCGAGGCGCCGCCCGCCACGCGCGAGCAGCTCGAGCGCGTGCACCGGCCCGAGCACGTCGACGCGCTCGCAAGCGCCAGCCCGTCGAGCGGCTACCACGCGATCGATCCGGACACCTCAATGAACGCCCACACGCTCGCTGCCGCCACGCTGGCCGCGGGAGCGGCGGTGGCGGCCACCGATGCGGTGATCGCCGGCGAGTTCGAGAACGCGTTCTGCTGCGTGCGCCCGCCCGGCCACCACGCCGAGCCCGGCCGCGCCATGGGCTTCTGCTTCTACAACAACGTGGCCATTGCCGCGCGCCATGCGCTGCAGGCGCACGGGCTGGAGCGCGTGGCGATCATCGACTTCGACGTGCACCACGGCAACGGCACCGAGGCGGCGTTCCGCGGCGACGAGCGCGTGATGATGTGCAGCATCTTCCAGCACCCGTTCTATCCCTACAGCGGCACCGAGCACCTGGCGCCGAACATGGTCAACATCCCG
Organism: Cupriavidus sp. WGlv3; assembly: GCF_023952475.1. GTDB lineage: Bacteria > Pseudomonadota > Gammaproteobacteria > Burkholderiales > Burkholderiaceae > Cupriavidus > Cupriavidus phytorum. Next base: position 481,759 of record NZ_JALHRX010000001.1, on the reverse strand, counting down.
CTGCCGGCCTACAGCAACGGCATGGCGGTGCGCGAAGTGGTCGAGACCATCTGGCTGCCGCGCCTCAATGAATTCCGTCCACAGATGTTGTTCATCTCGGCCGGCTTCGACGCGCACCGCGAGGACGACCTGGGCCAGATGGGCCTGGTGGAGCAGGACTACGCCTGGATCACCGGCCAGCTGGTCGAGGTCGCGCGCACCCACGCGCAGGGCCGCATCGTCAGCTGCCTGGAGGGCGGCTACAACCTCAGCGCGCTGGGCCGCAGCGTGCTGGCGCACCTGAAGGTGCTGCTGGAGCATTAGGAGACCGCCGCCATGGCCGAGAACGATGCGCGCGTCGACGCGCCGCTGCTGACCGAATCGCGCGACGCCGCCGGCGTGACGCGACTGACCATGAACCGGCCGCAGGCCTTCAATGCCTTGTCCGAAGGGCTGCTCGATGCGCTCACCGATGCGCTGCGCCGGCTCGCCGCCGACCATAGCGTGCGCGTGGTGGTGCTGGCGGGTGCCGGCAAGGCCTTCTGCGCCGGGCATGACCTGCGCGAGATGCGCGCGGCGCCGTCGCACGATTACTACCGGCGTTTGTTCGACCGCTGCACGCGCATGATGATGGCGATCCAGCAGATGCCGCAGCCGGTGATCGCGCGGGTCCACGGCATCGCCACCGCGGCCGGCTGCCAGCTGGTGGCGATGTGCGACCTGGCGGTGGCCGCGGACGATGCGCGCTTTGCCGTGTCCGGCGTCAACCTGGGCCTGTTCTGCTCGACCCCGGGCGTGGCGCTGTCGCGCAACCTGCACCGCAAGCAGGCCATGGAGATGCTGCTGACCGGAAACATGATCGACGCCGCCAGTGCGCGCGAACGCGGGCTGGTCAACCGGGTGGTGCCGGCCGGCGAACTGGACGCCGAAGTGGCGCGGCTGGCCGCCAGCATCTGCGCCAAGCCTGCCGCCGCCGTCGCGGCCGGCAAGGGGCTGTTCTACCGCCAGCTCGAGATGGGCATCGAGGCCGCCTACCAGCTGGCCGGCCAGACCATGGCCTGCAACATGATGGACGAGTCGGCGCTGGAGGGGGTGCTGGCCTTTATCGACAAGCGGCCGCCGTCCTGGCGTGCCTCCTGATCGACTTGCCGGGTCTTTATATGCCGGGAACGCATAAAGACATCGGCAAAAAGTCGTTTCTGGTATGAAGCGGATCGCATAAAATACGCGCTTCAGAAAAATAACGAGCGGCAACAGCGCTGGAGATCCCTCGCCTGTTGCCGTTTTCTTTTGGTCACCTTTTCCATGATCGAACTGCAAGGACTGTCGCAGCGCTTCCCGGGCGCTTCTGGCGACGTGCATGCATTGCGGGACGTCAGCCTGTCGATTGCGGCGGGCGAAGTCTTCGGCATCATCGGCCGCAGCGGCGCCGGCAAGAGCACGCTGGTGCGCGCCATCAACCTGCTGAACCGGCCCACCAGCGGCCGCGTCATCGTCGACGGCCAGGACCTGACCGCGCTGGACAACGGTGCGCTGCGCCTGGCGCGGCGCGAGATCGGCATGATCTTCCAGCACTTCAACCTGCTGTCGTCGCGCACCGTCTATGACAACGTGGCGCTGCCGCTGGAGCTGGCCGGCAAGCCCAGGGCTGAAATCGCCGCCACCGTGCTACCGCTGCTGCAGCTGGTCGGACTGTCGGCGCTGAAGGACCGCTACCCGGCGCAGATCAGCGGCGGGCAGAAGCAGCGCGTGGGCATTGCGCGCGCGCTGGCGAGCCAGCCCAAGGTGCTGCTGTCGGATGAGGCCACTTCCGCGCTGGACCCGGAAACCACCCGTTCCATCCTGGACCTGCTCAAGCAGATCAACCGCGAGCTGGGCCTGACCATCGTGATGATCACTCACCAGATGGAAGTCATCAAGCAGGTGTGCGACCGCGTGGCCGTGCTCGAGGCCGGCCAGGTGGTGGAAAGCGGCCGCGTGATCGACGTATTCCTGCGCCCGCAGCACGAGGTCACGCGCGCCATGATCGGCGACGTCATCTCGCAGGAACTGCCGGCGAGCGTGCTCAAGCGCGTCGAAAGCCGGCTCGGCAACGGGCGCGACCACGTCTATCGCCTCGCCTTCACCGGCGAGGGCGTCGACCAGCCGGTGCTGGCGCAGGCGATCCGCCGCTACGGGCTGGACTTCAATATCCTGCACGGCCATATCGACGAGATCCAGGGCCAGGCCTTCGGCTCGCTGGCGATCATGGCCACCGGCGAACTGGCCGATGTGAAGGCGGCAATGGAATACCTGCAGGCGCAAGGCGTGGTGGTGGAGGAGTTCGAGCATGTGGTCTGAAATGTTTGACCTGTTCCTAACCTCGTTCAACGAGACCCTGCTGATGGTGGCGATCTCGGGCGTGGTCGGCGCACTGCTGGGCGTGCCGCTGGGCGTGCTGCTGCACCTGACCAACCGGGGCGGCGTGCTGTCGCACCCGCTGTTCAACCGCACCATCGGCGTGGTGGTCAACGCGGTGCGTTCGATTCCATTCATCATCCTGCTGGTGGTGGTGATCCCGTTCACGCGCTTTATCGTCGGTTCGTCGATCGGCACCACCGCGGCGATCGTGCCGCTGACCATCGCGGCGATCCCGTTTATCGCGCGCCTGGTCGAAAGCGCGCTGCGCGAAGTCGACAAGGGCCTGGTCGAGGCGGCGCAGTCGATGGGCGCCACCACGCGCCAGATCGTGTGGAAGGTGCTGCTGCCCGAGGCCATGCCCGGCATCGTCGCCGGCCTGACCATCACCTTCGTCAGCCTGGTCGGCTATTCGGCCATGGCCGGTGCGATCGGCGGCGGCGGCCTGGGCGACCTCGGCATCCGCTATGGCTACCAGCGCTACATCACCGAGGTGATGGTGGCGGTGGTGGTGATCCTGATCGTGTTCGTGCAGGCGGTGCAGAGCTTCGGCGACTGGCTGGTCCGCCGCATCAGCCATCGCTGAACCCCAACTTTATCGAGATAGGAACGCACATCATGCAACGTCGCAACCTGCTGCAATGGATCCTCGGCGCCGCGCTCGGCGCCTCGCTGGCCACTGGCGCAAGCGCCCAGGACAAACCGATCAGGATCGGCGTCACCGGCGGCCCGCACGCCCAGATCATGGAACAGGTGAAGAAGGTCGCCGCCAAGGACGGCCTCAATATCCAGGTGGTCGAGTTCAGCGACTACATCCAGCCCAACGCCGCGCTCGCCGCAGGCGACCTGGATGCCAACAGCTACCAGCACCTGCCGTACCTGGAAGCCCAGATCAAGGACCGCGGCTACAAGTTCGCGCATATCGCCTACACGGTGACGTTCCCGATGGGCGTGTACTCGAAAAAGCTCAAGTCGCTCGACCAGCTCAAGCAGGGCGCGCGCGTGGGCGTGCCCAACGACCCCACCAACGGTGGCCGCGGCCTGTTGCTGCTGCAGAGCAAGGGCGTGATCAAGCTCAAGCCCAACGCCGGCCTGAAGGCCACGCCGCTGGACGTCGTCGAGAATCCGAAGAAGATCCGCATCGTCGAGCTCGACGCCGCGCAGCTGCCGCGTTCGCTGGATGACCTGGACGCCGCCGCCATCAATGGCAACTATGCCGAGTCCGCGGGCCTGTCGCCGACCAAGGATGCGATCGCCATGGAAGGCCCCAAGGGGCCGTACGCCAACCTGATCGCGATCCGCGAGGCCGACAAGAGCAAGCCCTGGGTGGCCAAGCTGGTGAAGGCCTACCACTCGCCGGAAATCAAGCAATACGTCACATCGACCTTCAAGGACTCGGTCATCACTGCCTGGTAATTTCCTGGTGAGCCGGCGTCACTCGAGGGTTTCATCCAATCGGACGAGGCCTGCCGGCCTGGCTTTGCGGCACAATCGCCTGACCGGTAAAAAAGGTGCCGGGCCTATGCCCGGCATCATTTTGCCGATAAAATAGTACGATCGTTCGAAAAATAGGAGAGCCGCCAACCCGGTGGTTATAATGACGAGCGAACAAAATTTCTGACTATCAGCTATCAGTGGAGTGAGCGCATGAAAGTACTCGTCGCAGTCAAGCGGGTGGTGGATTACAACGTCAAGGTCCGCGTCAAGGCGGACGGTTCGGGCGTCGATCTGGCCAACGTCAAGATGAGCATGAACCCCTTCGACGAAATCGCCGTGGAAGAGGCCGTGCGCCTGAAGGAAGCCGGCGTTGTCACCGAAGTGGTCGCCGTGTCGTGCGGTGTCACGCAGTGCCAGGAAACGCTGCGCACCGCGATGGCCATCGGTGCCGACCGCGGCATCCTGGTGGAATCGAACGAAGACCTGCAACCGCTGGCCGTGGCCAAGCTGCTGAAGGCGCTGATCGACAAGGAACAGCCGCAACTGGTGATCCTGGGCAAGCAGGCCATCGACGACGACTCCAACCAGACCGGTCAGATGGTGGCCGCGCTGGCCGGCCTGCCGCAAGCCACGTTCGCCTCGAAGGTGGTCGTCGCCGACGGCAAGGCTTCCGTGACGCGTGAAGTCGACGGCGGCCTGGAAACGCTGTCGCTGAGCCTGCCGGCGGTGGTGACCACCGACCTGCGCCTGAACGAGCCGCGCTACGTCACGCTGCCGAACATCATGAAGGCGAAGAAGAAGCCGCTCGACACCGTCAAGCCGGAAGACCTCGGCGTCGACGTCAAGCCGCGCCTGTCGACCCTGAAAGTGGTCGAGCCGCCCAAGCGCAGCGCGGGTGTGATGGTGCCGGACGTCGCGACGCTGGTGCAGAAGCTGAAGAACGAAGCCAAGGTTATCTGAGCGCGGGGGAGATAGAACATGACTGCACTCGTCATTGCTGAACACGACAATCAATCGATCAAGGGCGCCACGCTCAACACCGTGACCGCCGCAGCCCAATGCGGCGGCGACGTGCACGTGCTGGTGGCAGGTTCCAACGCCAAGGCCGCGGCCGATGCCGCCGCCAAGATCGCCGGCGTGACCAAGGTCCTGCTGGCCGACGCCGCCTACTTCGGCGACGGCCTGGCCGAGAACGTGGCCGAGCAGGCGCTGGCCATCGCCAACGACTACTCGCACATCCTGGCCCCGGCCACCCCGTACGGCAAGAACATCCTGCCGCGCGTGGCCGCCAAGCTGGACGTGGCCCAGATCTCGGAAATCTCCAAGGTCGACGCCCCGGACACCTTCGAGCGTCCGATCTACGCCGGCAACGCCATCGCCACGGTCAAGTCGGAAGACAAGATCAAGGTGATTACCGTGCGCGGCACCGCGTTTGACGCCGCCGCTGCCGAAGGTGGCTCGGCCGCCGTCGAAACCCTGCCGGCCGTGGCCGACGCGGGCGTTTCGCAATTCGTTTCGCGCGAAGTGGCCAAGAGCGACCGTCCGGAACTGACCGCCGCCAAGATCATCGTCTCGGGTGGCCGTGGCGTGGGCTCGGGCGAAAACTACACCAAGGTGCTGACGCCGCTGGCCGACAAGCTCAACGCCGCGCTGGGCGCCTCGCGCGCCGCCGTGGACGCCGGCTTCGTGCCGAACGACTACCAGGTCGGCCAGACCGGCAAGATCGTCGCGCCTCAGCTGTATATCGCCGTCGGTATCTCGGGCGCGATCCAGCACCTGGCCGGCATGAAGGACTCCAAGGTGATCGTCGCAATCAACAAGGATGCCGAGGCCCCGATCTTCTCCGTGGCCGACTACGGCCTGGTGGGCGACCTGAACACCGTGGTGCCGGAGCTGGTGGCAGCACTGGGCTGATGCCGCGCCGGCCGCACTGCGGCCGGTACGGATAGCAGCAGGCAAGTAACGAGCCGTTCCGGGGGCGACCCGCGAACGGCTTTTTCATACATGTTGGGAGACATCGATGACCTACCGTGCGCCGATCAAGGACATGCTGTTCGTCATGAACGAGCTGGCCGGCCTTGAGGCCGTCAGCAATCTGCCCGGCTTCGAGGAAGCCACCCCCGAGACGGCCGAGGCCGTGCTCGACGAGGCCGCCAAGTTCAACGAGCAGGTGGTCGCGCCACTGAACCGCGCCGGCGACCTGGAACCGAGCAGCTGGAAGGACGGCGTGGTCACCACCACGCCCGGCTTCAGGGAAGCCTTCCGCCAGTTCGGCGAGGGCGGCTGGCAGGGCGTGCTGCATCCGCAGGAGTTCGGCGGCCAGGGACTGCCCAAGTTGATCGCCACGGCGTGCAACGAAATGCTGAACAGCGCGAACCTGTCGTTCGCGCTGTGCCCGCTGCTGACCGACGGCGCGATCGAGGCGCTGCTGACGGCGGGCTCCGACGACCAGAAGGCCACCTTCCTGCCCAAACTAATCTCGGGCGAGTGGACCGGCACCATGAATTTGACCGAGCCGCAGGCAGGCTCGGACCTGGCTGCGGTGCGCACCCGCGCCGAGCCGCAGGGCGACGGCACCTACAAGGTCTTCGGCACCAAGATCTTCATCACCTACGGCGAGCACGACATGGCGCAGAACATCGTCCATCTCGTGCTGGCCCGCACCCCCAACGCGCCCGAAGGCGTGAAGGGCATCTCGCTGTTCATCGTGCCCAAGTTCCTGGTCAATGCCGATGGCAGCAACGGGGCGCGCAACGATGTGCATTGCGTCTCGATCGAACACAAGCTGGGCATCAAGGCCAGCCCCACCGCGGTGCTGCAGTTCGGCGACCATGGCGGCGCGATCGGCACGCTGGTCGGCGAAGAGAACCGCGGCCTCGAGTACATGTTCATCATGATGAACTCGGCGCGCTTCTCGGTCGGCATGCAGGGCATCGCGGTGGCCGAGCGCGCCTACCAGCAGGCGGTGGCGTATGCGCGCGAGCGCGTGCAGAGCCGCCCGGTCGATGGCTCGGCGCGCGAGGCGGTGACCATCATCCACCATCCCGACGTCAAGCGCATGCTGATGACCATGCGCGCGCTGACCGAAGGCGCGCGCGCGGTGGCGTACGTGGCCGCGGCCGCCAGCGATGCGGCGCACCAGCATCCCGACGAAGCCGTGCGCAGTCAGAGCCAGGCCTTCTACGAGTTCATGGTGCCGGTGGTGAAGGGCTGGAGCACCGAGCTGTCGATCGATGTCACCAGTCTCGGCGTGCAGGTGCACGGCGGCATGGGCTTTATCGAGGAAACCGGCGCGGCGCAGCACTACCGCGACGCGCGCATCCTGCCGATCTACGAGGGCACCACGGCGATCCAGGCCAACGACCTGGTGGGCCGCAAGACCATGCGCGACGGCGGTGCCGCCGCCCGCGCAATCTGTGCGCAGATCGCCGAGACCGAGTCCGCGCTGGGCCGGCACGGCGGCTCCGCCTTCACCGCGGTGCAGGCGCAGCTGGCCAGGGGCCGTGCCGCGCTGGAAGCCGTGGTCGAGTTCGTCGTCGCCAACGCCAAGTCGGACCCGAACGCGGTCTTCGCCGGCAGCGTGCCTTACCTGAAGCTGTGCGGCATCGTGTTCTCCGGCTGGCAGTTCGGCCGTGCCATGCTGGCTGCGGACGCGAAGCGCGCCGACGATCCGGCCTTCCACGAGGCCAAGATCGCAACCGCGCATTTCTTTGCCGAGCACATCCTGTCGCAGGCATCGGCCTTGCGCGATGCCGTGGTCGGCGGCGGGGCGCCGGTCAATGCGTTGAGCGCCGAGCAGTTCTGAGCGTAGCGCGCGGCGCGCGGATAGAAAAAGGGCGACCCGCAAGGTCGCCCTTTTTGCTTGGGGAAGCCGGCCTTTTATCAGGCGGCTGCCGGACGCGGCGCCAGATGATGGCGCGCCGGCTTCAGGTAGCGACTGACCGACAGGTCGTCGGCACGGATCGCCGGCGACTTGCCCGAGACCAGGTCCGACAGCAGCTTGCCGGAGCCGCAGGCCATGGTCCAGCCGAGCGTGCCGTGGCCGGTGTTCAGCCACAGGCCGCGCACCTGGGTCGGGCCGACAATGGGCGTGCCGTCCGGGGTCATCGGGCGCAGGCCGGTCCAGAAGGTGGCCTGGCTGACATCGCCGGCGCCAGGGAACAGGTCGGTCACCACGTGCTCGAGCGTGCGGCGCTTGGCCGGGTCGAGGCTGCGGTCATAGCCGACGATCTGCGCCATGCCGCCGACGCGGATGCGGTCGTCGAAGCGGGTCAGGGCCACCTTGTAGGTCTCGTCGAGCACCGTCGAGACCGGCGCGCGCGAGGCATCGCTGAGCGGCACGGTGATCGAGAAGCCCTTGAGCGGATACACCGGCAGGTTGGACATGCCGCGCAGGAAGGGTTTGACCAGCTGCGTCGACCAGCTCCCCAGCGCCACCACCACCAGGTCCGCCGCCATCGGCTCGCCGTCGACCACGGCGCCGGTGACGGCATCGCCCTGGCTGAGCAGGCCGTCGATCGAGCGGCTGTACAGGAAGCGGACGCCGAGCGTGCCGGCCATGTTGGCCAGGCGCTGCGTGAACAGCGCGCAGTCGCCGGTTTCGTCATTGGGAAGGCGCAGGCCGCCGGCCAGCTTGTGGCGGACGGCGGCCAGCGCCGGTTCGCTCGCGGCGAGTTCTTCGCGCGAAAGCAACTGGTAGGGAACCCCGGCCTGTTCCAGCACCGCGATGTCCTTGGCCGCGCCGTGCAGCTGCTCGTCGGTGCGGAACACCTGCAGCGTGCCTTGCTGGCGGCCTTCGTAGGCAATGCCGGTTTCCGCGCGCAGCGCGCGGATGCAGTCGCGGCTGTATTCGGCCAGCCGCACCATGCGCTCCTTGTTGACGGCATAGCGCCCGGCGCTGCAGTTCAGCAGCATCTGCCACATCCATTGCAGCTGGAACAGCGTGCCGTCGGGGCGGATGCTGAGCGGCGCGTGTTCCTGGAACATCCACTTGATCGCCTTGAGCGGCACGCCGGGCGCCGCCCACGGCGACGCGTAGCCGGGCGAGATCTGGCCCGCATTGGCAAAGCTGGTGCCGAGCGCTGGGCCGGACTCGCGGTCGACCACGGTCACTTCGTGACCGGCCCTGGCCAGGTACCACGCACTGGTGACGCCAATTACGCCACTGCCAAGTACGAGAACGCGCATTTCGGGGGCTCCAACTGCGATGACTACGGTATAGAGGATTTGTCTCTATACTATTGAATGCATTCCAGTCATAGTTACCGAATTTCTCAGGAAAACAGGAAAAACTCATGAGAACGAGTCGCCAGCCCCAGCGTACGCTCGACCGGCTCGACCGCAAGATCCTGACCGCGCTGCAGAGCGACGGCAGGATGTCGATGAAAGACCTGGCCGAAGCGGTCGGGCTGACCATCACGCCGTGCATCGAACGCGTCAAGCGCCTGGAGCGCGATGGTGTCATCATGGGCTACTACGCACGGCTCAACCCGGCGCTGCTGGGCAGTGCGCTGCTGGTGTTCGTCGAGATCTCGCTGGGCAACAAATCGGGCAATATGTTCGAGCAGTTCCGTCGCGAGGTGCTGCGCATTCCGGAGGTGCTGGAATGCCACCTGGTGTCGGGCGATTTCGACTACCTGATCAAGGCGCGCATCCGCGAGATCGGCGAATACCGCCGGCTGCTGGGCGACATCCTGCTGCAGTTGCCGGGCGCGGCGCAGTCCAAGAGCTATGTGGTGATGGAAGAGATCAAGGAGACACTGGCCATCTCGGTAGAGGAGAAGAGCCAGGCCGCGTAACGAAGGCCAGCATGGAGCGCCCCCTGCCAAAGCCCAAATCCCCCGCCAGACCTCTCGCCGGCGCAACGCGGCGCGAGGCCGATGCCGACGCGCAGGCCGGCGCGCGCCCGCCCGTGGCGCGCAAGGGCCGCGGCGCCGTCAGCAACCTGCAGGGGCGTTTCGAGCGCGACCAGCGCGAGACGTTCGACGATGGCTGGGGTCCGGCGCCGGAAGACACCGCTGCGGCGCTCGAGGCAAGCGCGGGCGCTGACGACGCGCCGCTGCCGCCGCTACGCACCGAAGTCCATCTCGAACGTGCCCGTTCCGTGCTGACGCGCAATGCCTCGCCCGATGTCCCGTTCGACGTTTCGCTCAATCCCTACCGCGGCTGCGAGCACGGCTGCATCTATTGCTTTGCCCGGCCGACGCACGCCTACCTGGACCTGTCGCCGGGGCTGGACTTCGAAACGCAGCTCTATGCCAAGACCAATGCCGCCGAGCGCCTGCGCGAAACGCTGGCGCGGCCGTCGTACCGCTGCGAGACCATCGCGCTGGGCGTCAACACCGACGCTTACCAGCCGATCGAGCGTGACCAGCGCATCACGCGCAGCCTGCTGGAAGTGCTGCATGAATGCGATCACCCGGTGGCGCTGATCACCAAGTCTTCACTGATCGAGCGCGATATCGACCTGCTCGCGCCGATGGCGGCCAAGCGGCTGGCAGTGGCCGCACTGACCATCACCACGCTCGACGCTGACATCGCACGCACGCTGGAGCCGCGCGCGGCGACGCCGTCGCGCCGGTTGCGCACCATCCGCACGCTGACCGACGCCGGCATCCCGGTGGGGGTCAGCATTGCCCCGGTGATCCCCTTCATCACCGAGCCTGACCTGGAGCGCGTGCTGGAAGCGGCGCGCGAGGCGGGCGCCGTGTATGCGAACTACATCGTGCTGCGATTGCCGTGGGAAGTGCGGCCGCTGTTCGAGGAGTGGCTGCAGGCTCACTTCCCCGACCGGGCCGAACGGGTCATGAACCGCGTGCGGGACATGCGCGAAGGCAAAGCCTACGATGCGAACTTTGCCACGCGCATGCGCGGCACCGGCGTGTGGGCGGACTTGCTGCGCCAGCGCTTCTACAAGGCCGCCGAACGGCTCGGCTTCCGCTACAACCGGTTTGAACTGGATACTTCACGTTTTCGCCCGCCGGCGGCGGTACCCAGCGGCAAGGACGATCCGCAGGGTTCGCTGTTCTGAGCCTTCAGAGCGGCTGCCGTGGCTTGCTGGTCGCCGATCATGCTGCTGGCGAGTTCCAGCGCGGCCTTGGCGCTCGATGGCGGCAGTCCCGAGGACAGCGCCAGCCTGACGGCGATCGCCGCCAGGCGTCCTTCCTCATAGCTTGGCATGTCGATACTTGCTCCTTTGCGCTGCCGGGGCGTGGCCTCGCCGCGCGTCGCGCCGCCAGGATCGGACGGCTCTACCAGTATGGGCGAATTGGCCGAAAGGGAAACCGGCGATTGCGGCCGCATTGACCGCGCACAAGAGATGAGCGAGGGAGACAGCGCGCAGGGAGCCTACTGCGACAGTTCGCGCGCGGCCTCCACCTGCGACTCGAAGAAGGTCTGGAAGCTGATCGCCAGCCCCGCCATCAGCAGGCCGGTACCGATCAGCAGCGACAGGATCACCAGGATCACCACCGGCCAGCCCGAGCGCGTGGGTTTGCCGTGCGGGTTGAAGCGGGCATCCCATTTGTCGTCCGGGCGCAGCCCGTAGACGATCGCCGCCAGGAACGCGCTGATGACGGAAATGCCGCCGGCCACGGCAAAGGTCCAGTTCAGTGCCGGGCTGCCCGCGCCGGTGGCCATCGAGGCCACGCCGATGGCGCCGGCCAGCAGCGCCAGCAGGTGCGCCCAGCCATACAGGTCGCGCAAGCCGCCCAGGTAGAAACGGTGCGCGCCCAGGCTGCCGAACAGGAACGCCAGCGCCACGGTCAGCAGCTTCGATTTGCCGCGCGCGGACGGCGCGGCGAGCGGAGAGGCGTGGCGGACTGGCGTGGCTGCGGACATGGTCGGAAGGGAAGTTTCAGGCCTGGGGTGCAGGCAGGCGTTGCGCCGGCACGGAAGTGACGGCACAAGGGTACCGGCCGGCCACATTGTACGCCGGCAGTCAGCGCAAGGAAGGGAAGTGCGTCAAAAGGCGCCAGCGGCGCTAATGCCAGCCGCCGGCGATCAGGCCGCGGATAAAGGCCGAGGCGTGCTCGCTGATATGGGTTTCGCTGTAGAGAACCAGGGTCAGGATGCCCATGAACAGGATCGACAGCGATAGCTGGCCCGCGTGTTCGGCCAGGTCGCTAAGCAGGGGTGACATGACAAACCTCACAGAATTATTGTCATTCTGGAGGCTGCGCCCGGGCCGTCTTGGTCGGGTCCCGGCAGGAGGTGTCGGGCAGAGGCAGGTCAGTTCGATTGCCGTCCGCACATGACGGCACGCTGTGAGCCCCGGACGGCGCCGGGCGGCAGCCTGTGCGTGCGCCCGGAATCGGGGCACACACTTAAGTAGAGACAGGCCGGGCAGGGGCGGAGTTCCGCAGCGAGTGGCGGGGCGCGGTATCCAGCCGCCAGGGAAACGGCGCCGGCTCCGATCAGCGGCCGTTGTCGCGACCGCGTGCCTGCCAGCCAGGGCCTACCTGGCCCTGGCGCGGCTCGTTGCGGGCGTCATTGGGGGGATTGCGTTCCGGGCCGCGGCCGCGGTTGTCGTCGCGGGCGCCGGCGAGCGCGGCGCGGCGGCCGCTGAGGCGGTCGTCGGCGCGGGCGCGCGCCTCCATGCGGTCGATCTGGGCTTGCACGTGTTCACGGCTTTCGGCGCGCACGCTGGCCATCTGCCAGCCATCGCCGGACTGGATCCGGGCGGGCCGGCCATCGGAACGGACTTGTTGCCAGAACGCGACCTGGGCATGGCTGGCGCCTACCGCGCCGACCAGGCCCGAGGCCACCAGGATGCCAGCCACCAGGTCGCGCAGGAGAGAGCGGGTGAGCATGCGGATTCCCAGGGTCCTGTCGCGCTGTGTTGCTGTTGGAAGATGGGTTCATGGTACGCATGGGGCATCGGGGCGCCTATGCCAATCCCGTTACCGGTGTAACGGATTGTTTCGACCGCACAAAGCCGCGCCGGGCGGGGCTTTCCGCCGGATTCAGGGCTGGTAGCGGATGCGGTAAATCGCCCCCGCATGGTCATCGCTGACCAGCAGCGAACCGTCCGGCGCGACCAGGACATCGGCGGGCCGGCCCCAGGCCTTGCCGCCGCGCAGCCAGCCCTGTGCGAACACCTCCTGGCGCACGGCCTTGCCGGCGGCGTCCAGCACCACGCGGACCACGCGGTAGCCGGAGGGCTCGCTGCGGTCCCAGCTGCCATGTTCGGCGATCAGGACGTTGTTGCGGTAGTCCGGCGGGAACTGCGTGCCGGTGTAGAAGCGCATGCCGAGCGCGGCGACATGCGCGCCCAGGCGAGCCACCGGCGGCACGAACTCGGAGCAGGGGCGTTTGCCGCCGAATTCCGGGTCGGCGACGTTGCCGGCATGGCAGTACGGGTAGCCGAAATGCTGGCCGGGCGCGGTGACGCGGTTCAGTTCGTCGTCGGGCACGTCGTCGCCCATGCGGTCGCGGCCGTTGTCGGTGAACCACAGTTCGCGCGTGGCCGGGTGCCAGTCGAAGCCGACGGTGTTGCGCACGCCGCGCGCCACCACCTGCAGGCCGGTGCCGTCGGGCTTCATCCTGACGATGTTGGCATAGCGGGCTTCGTCTGGCTCGCACACATTGCAGGGGGCGCCGGTGGCGACGTACAGGTAGCCGTCCGGGCCGAAGCCGATGAATTTGCCACCGTGGTGGCCGTCCGACGGGAAGCGGTCGCTCACCACCCTGGGCGCGGGCGGCTGCTCCAGGCGGGCCTCGATCTGGTCCAGCCGCACGATCTTCGAGACCGAGGACGCATACAGGCTGCCGTCATGGAAGGCCACGCCAAGCGGATTGCGCAGTCCGGTGGCGACGGTGCGCACCCGCGGGCGGGTACCGAGCGCATCGCTGACCGCGTAGAGCTTGCCTTCGCTGCGCGATCCCACGAAGAGCGTGCCCGACGGCGACATCGCCATGGCGCGCGCGCCCGGCACGTCATCGGTGAGCACCTCGATGCGGAAGCCGGGCGGCAGGCGCAGCTGGTCCAGCGGCAGGGCGGCGAGCGCGGACTGGCTCGTTGCCAGTACCATCAGCGCCAGCAGCGTACGCGGTACCATGCCAACCATGAAGTGCAGAGCGGGGCGCATGTGTGGCCTCCTGTCGCGGTTTTTGCCACGATGCCTGCGCCGCGTTCACGCGTCAACCGCCTAAGTGTTTGTTTGGCCTCGGGAATTGGGCTATACTCTTGCGTTTCGTGTTCGAACGCCCTTGAACACCCCGTTTTCTGAGGACTCATTCCATGGTCGTTATCCGTCTGGCTCGCGGCGGCAGCAAGAAGCGCCCGTTCTTCAACATCGTCGCCACCGACTCGCGCAACCGTCGCGATGGTCGTTTCATTGAGCGCGTTGGTTTCTACAACCCGCTGGCAGCCGAAGGTGAAGAAGGCCTGCGCCTGTCGCAAGACCGCCTGGCCTACTGGCAAGGCGTTGGCGCGCAGCTGTCGCCGACCGTTGCCCGCCTGGTCAAGCAAGGCACCAAGGCTGCTGCCTGATTGCCGCTTGCAACGCGCCCTGCCTTAACCGGCGGGGCGCGTTTGCATTGGACCACGCGCACACGTGACCGAGCGAAAGCAGGACGCCGGGCGGCCGACGCGGCCGCCGCTGAACCGGTCCATGAACCGACCGCAGGGCGAGCCGGCCAAGGCGCTCAGGCTGCCCGCAGCGCTGCTGCATGCCGAGCCCCTGCCGGAGGACCTGGTGGAGGTGGGCTATGTCAGCGCTGCCTATGGTATCCGTGGCTGGATCAAGGTCCAGCCGCATGCCGACGATGCGTCGGCGCTGCTGCACGCCCGCCGCTGGTGGCTGCTGAGCCCGCCGCAGGCGGGGCTGGTGGCGGCCGATGCGGCACGCGCCGGGCCCGTCTGCGTGAAGATCGCGCAGTCGCGCGAGCACAGCGGTACCGTGGTGGCGCAGGCTGCCGGCGTGGCCGACCGCAATCTTGCGGAAGCGCTGCGTGGCCGTCGCGTGTGGATCCGGCGCGCGGATTTTCCGGCGCCGGAAGACGATGAGTTCTACTGGGTCGACCTGATCGGCTGCAGCGTCAGCAACGAGCAAGGCGAGTTGCTGGGCGAAGTGTCCGGGCTGATCGACAACGGTGCCCACCAGATCCTGCAGGTTGCCTTCGTGCAGCCCGACGGCAAGGCCGGCGAACGGCTGATTCCATTTGTCGACGCGTTCCTGCGCACGGTGGATACCGCCGGCAAGCGCATCGTGGTGGACTGGGGACTCGATTACTGAGCAGTGACTGCGCAGGTGTGACGCAGTGTGAAACAAGGATGGGAGAGAGCGGATGCAGTTCGACGTGATCACGCTGTTTCCCGAAATGTTTCGCGCGCTGACCGACTGGGGCATTACCAGCCGGGCGGCCAAGCAGCAGCGGTATGCGTTGCGCAGCTGGAATCCGCGTGATTTCACCGTCGACAACTACCGCACCATCGATGACCGGCCCTATGGCGGCGGTCCCGGCATGGTGATGCTGGCCAAGCCGCTGGACGATGCGATCGATGCCGCGGTGGCGGCGCAGGCGCAAGCCGGCGTACCGAAGCCGCATGTGGTGCTGATGTCGCCGCAAGGCCAGACGCTGACGCATGCCAAGGTCATGGAGCTGGCCCAGCGGCCGGGCCTGGTGTTGCTGTGCGGCAGGTACGAGGCGATCGACCAGCGGCTGATCGACCGCCGCGTGGACGAGGAAATCAGCCTCGGCGATTTCGTGCTGTCGGGCGGCGAACTGCCGGCGATGGCGCTGATCGACGCGGTGGTGCGCCACCTGCCCGGCGTGCTGGGCGATGCGCAGTCGGCGGTGCAGGATAGTTTTGTCAATGGCCTGCTGGATTGTCCGCATTACACCCGGCCGGAAGAATATGAAGGCGTGCGGGTCCCCGACATTTTGCTCGGGGGCCATCATGCCGAGATTGAAAAATGGCGGCGCCAGCAGGCGCTGGCCAATACCGCGAGCAAGCGTCCCGACCTGATCGAGGCGGCCCGCGAACAAGGTTTGCTGACCCGTGCCGACGAGAAGTTCCTGTCGGAATGGGCGGCGAAGGAAGGGCGGGGGGAAACTCCCGCCAGGTAAAACCCCATCCTCTGCCGGGGCCCGGGACATCCTGGGGCATACAACGCCGGCACGATGGTTACGGAGAAGAAACGATGAACCTCATCGAACAGATCGAGAAGGAAGAGATCGCGCGCCTGACCGCGAACAAGACCATCCCCGCATTCGCGCCCGGCGACACCGTCGTCGTCAGCGTCAACGTGGTCGAAGGTAACCGCAAGCGCGTGCAGGCCTACGAAGGCGTCGTGATTGCCAAGCGCAACCGCGGCCTGAACTCGTCCTTCATCGTGCGCAAGATCTCGTCGGGTGAAGGCGTGGAGCGTACGTTCCAGCTGTACTCGCCGCTGATCGCTGCCATCGAAGTCAAGCGCCGTGGCGACGTGCGTCGCGCGAAGCTGTACTACCTGCGCCAGCGTTCGGGCAAGTCCGCACGTATCAAGGAAAAGCTGGTGTCGAAAGCTGCTGTCGCTGCCAAGGCTGCTGCACAGTAAGCTGGACATGCCGGCCGGGGCAACCCGGCCAGCGTTTCCTCAGGAAGGGCACCTCAGGGTGCCCTTTTTGCATGGTCGCGCGGGTCCACCGCCGTGCTTTGCTGCGGCGCCAGATGGCGCGCTTCTGTCATACTTGCGATGTTATGCGTCCCGCCTTCGATCCCGAATCCCTTCCCGTCATCGATACCGACCTGCGCAACGGTGCGCTGAGCGCGCCGCGCCTGCAGGTCGACTTTATCCGGCACCGCTTCCAGGCCCCGCCGGCGTGGGCTCCGGAGCTGACCGACGAATCACGGGTCTACGATCGCAGCCGCGGGCTGCGCGACGCCGCGGTGCTGGTGCCGCTGGTCGAGCGCAGCGATGGCCTGACGGTGCTGCTGACGCAGCGCAATGCCAATCTCAGCGCGCATGCCGGCCAGATCAGCTTTCCCGGTGGGCGGCAGGAGTCGTGGGACGTCAACCGCATCGACACCGCGCTGCGCGAGACTGAAGAAGAAGTGGGACTGGCCCGCGACTATGTCGAGGTGCTGGGCGCGCTGCCGGACTACATCACCGGCACCGGCTTCCACGTCAGCCCGGTGGTGGGCCTGGTGCGCGATGGCTTTACGCTGCGGCCGGACGCCTCGGAAGTGGCCGATGTCTTCGAAGTGCCGCTGGCCTTCCTGATGGACCCGTCGCACCATGAGCGGCGCCTGTTCCGCTGGGTCGACGGCGAACGCATGTTCTACGCCATGCCCTATCCGCGCGACAACGGCGGCCAGCGCTTTATCTGGGGCGCCACCGCCGGCATGCTGCGCAACCTCTACCACCTGCTGGCGGCCTGAGCCGCGTGCGCAGTCCTCAGGCGGCGGCCCGGTCCTTGCCGCCGATGCAGTGCGGGCAGCTCTTGCCGACCACATAGTGCGGGCTTTGCTGCTGTTCGGGCGTGACCACGGCGCGGCAGGCAAAGCATTGCTTGGGCCCGGCCGGCTCCAGGCTCGGGTTCAGCGCGGTGCGGTAGTCGAAGACGAAGCAGTCGCCGCGATAGTGGCTGCTGCCGACCTCCTCGAAGTACTTCAGGATGCCGCCCTCGAGCTGGTAGACGCGCTCGACGCCGACTTCCTGCATGTGGATCGCGGCCTTCTCGCAGCGGATGCCACCGGTGCAGAACGAGACCACGGTCTTGCCTTCCAGCTCGGCCTTGTGCGCGGCGACAGCGTCGGGAAATTCGCTGAACTTGGCGATGTCGTACTCGACCGCGTCGGCGAAGGTGCCGACCGCCACTTCGAAATCATTGCGCGTATCCAGCATCACCACCGGACGGCCTTCGTCATCGTGTCCCTGGTCCAGCCAGCGCTTCAGGTCCACCGGCCGCACCGACGGCGCGCGGCCCGCCTCGGGACGGATCAGCGGCATCTTCATGGTGATGATTTCCTTCTTGGCGCGCACCAGCATGCGCTTGAAGGGCTGGTGGTCCGACAGGCTTTCCTTGGGCGCGATATCGGCAAAGCGCGCATCGGCATGCAGCCACGCCATGAAGCCGTCGATGGCTGCGCGCGGGCCGGCCAGGAACATGTTGATGCCTTCCGGCGCGAGCAGGATCGTGCCCTTCAGGCCCGCCGCCTCGCAGCGCTCGCGCATGGCCGGGCGCAGGGTCTCGATGTTGTCCAGCGAGACAAACTTGTAAGCGGAAATATTGACGATCTGCATGGGACACTGCGCCGCCGCGGCGGCTCCCGAGGGGCGCCGACAGCCTGCGATAACTGCCTGATTGGAAAGGCGAAATTATAGCGTGCGCGCAAGCTTCCCGCGGCGCATTCCCCAGCACGCCGATCAGCTATGCGCCGCGGCGCGCCGGCTCGCGTGGCACGCAACATTGGCGGCATGCCCGCGGGCCGAGCCGGTACAATGTCGCCCATGTCCGCACCCCGCTTCGTACACCTCCGCCTGCATTCCGAATACTCCGTCGTGGACGGCATCGTCCGCCTCGATGATGCCGTCAAGGCCGCCGCCGCCGATGGCATGGGCGCGCTTGCCCTG
This sequence comes from Cupriavidus sp. WGlv3, assembly GCF_023952475.1. GTDB lineage: Bacteria > Pseudomonadota > Gammaproteobacteria > Burkholderiales > Burkholderiaceae > Cupriavidus > Cupriavidus phytorum. The sequence continues at coordinate 463,385 of NZ_JALHRX010000001.1, read as the reverse complement.
ACGGATCTTGCCAACGCCTTCGGGCTGATCCGCTACTACAAGGAAGCGCGCGGCAAGGGCATCAAGCCGGTGGTCGGCGCCGACGTCTGGCTGACCAATGCCGAGGACCGCGACAAGCCCGCGCGCCTGCTGCTGCTGGTGCAGGACCGGCGCGGCTACCTGAACCTGTGCATGCTGCTGTCGCGCGCGTGGCTGGGCAACCAGCATCGCGGCCGCGCCGAGATCGATCCGTCGTGGTTCCTGGAACCGGGCGAGGATGACCTGCCGCTGGCCACGGGCCTGATCGCGCTGTCGGGCGCGATGGGCGGCGATATCGGCATGGCGCTCGCCAATGGCAATGCCGAAGGCGCGCGCCGCGCCGCGCAGCACTGGGCCGCGGTGTTCCCGCAGCGCTTCTACATCGAGCTGCAGCGTGCCGGCCACGCCGGCACCGATGCCTACGTGCAGCAGGCGGTGCAGCTGGCGGCGGCGCTGCAGTTGCCGGTGGTGGCGACGCATCCGGTGCAGTTCATGACGCCCGACGACTACACCGCGCACGAGGCGCGCGTGTGCATCGCCGAGGGCGAACTGCTGGCCAACCCGCGTCGCACGCGGCGCTTCACCACCGACCAGTACTTCAAGACCCAGGACGAGATGTGCGCGCTGTTCGCCGACATCCCCTCGGCGCTGGAGAACGCGGTCGAGATCGCGCGCCGCTGCAACCTGACGCTGGAACTGGGCAAGCCGCGCCTGCCACTGTTCCCGACGCCGGACGGCATGTCGCTCGACGACTACCTCGTGTTCATGGCCAAGGACGGCCTGGAGAAGCGCCTGGCGGTGCTGTTTCCCGACGAGGCGGTGCGCGAGGCCAAGCGCCCGGAGTACTATGCACGGCTGGAGTTCGAGACCGGCACCATCATCAAGATGGGCTTCCCCGGCTACTTCCTGATCGTGGCGGACTTTATCAACTGGGCCAAGAACAACGGCGTGCCGGTAGGCCCGGGCCGCGGCTCGGGCGCGGGTTCGCTGGTGGCGTATGCGCTCGGCATTACGGACCTCGACCCGCTCAAGTACGCGCTGCTGTTCGAGCGTTTCCTGAACCCGGAACGGGTCTCGATGCCCGACTTCGACATCGACTTCTGCCAGCACGGCCGCGATCGCGTGATTACCTACGTGAAGGAGAAGTACGGCAAGGACGCGGTGTCGCAGATCGCCACCTTCGGCACCATGGCGGCCAAGGCCGCGGTGCGCGACGTGGGCCGCGTGCTCGACCTGGGCTACGGCTTTGTCGATGGCATCGCCAAGCTGATCCCGTTCAAGCCGGGCAAGCTGGTCACCATCGAAGAGGCCAAGAAGGAAGAGCCGCTGCTGACCGAGCGCGAGCGCAACGAGGAAGAAGTGCGCCAGCTGCTGGAGCTGGCGCAGCGCGTCGAGGGCATGACCCGCAACGTCGGCATGCACGCCGGCGGCGTGCTGATCGCGCCCGGCCGGCTCACCGACTTCTGCCCGTTGTACACGCAGGGCGCGCAGAACGACGGCATGAGCGGCGTGGTCAGCCAGTACGACAAGGACGACGTCGAGGCCGCCGGCCTGGTCAAGTTCGACTTCCTGGGCCTGACCACGCTGACCATCCTCGACTGGGCCGAGCGCTATATCCGCCGCCTCGACCCGAGCAAGTCCGACTGGAACTGCAGCCAGATCCCGCTCGACGACGGCCCCGCCTTCGACATCCTCAAGACCGCCAACACGGTCGCCGTGTTCCAGCTGGAAAGCCGCGGCATGCAGGGCATGCTCAAGGATGCCAAGCCTGACCGCTTCGAGGACATCATCGCGCTGGTGGCGCTGTACCGTCCCGGCCCGATGGACCTGATCCCCAGCTTCTGCGCGCGCAAGCACGGCCGCGAGAAGGTCGAGTATCCCGATCCGCGCGTCGAACCCGTCCTGAAAGAGACCTACGGCATCATGGTCTACCAGGAGCAGGTGATGCAGATGGCGCAGATCATCGGCGGCTACTCGCTCGGTGGCGCCGACCTGCTGCGCCGCGCGATGGGCAAGAAGAAGCCCGAGGAAATGGCGCAGCACCGCGTCATGTTCCGCGAGGGCGCCGACAAGAACGGGCTGTCCGCGCAGCAGGCCGACGACATCTTCGACCTGATGGAGAAGTTCGCGGGCTACGGCTTCAACAAGTCGCACGCGGCTGCGTATGCGTTGCTGGCCTATTACACCGCGTGGCTCAAGGCTCATCACCCGGCCGAATTCATGGCAGCCAACATGTCGCTGGCCATGGACGACACCGACAAGGTCAAGATCCTCTACGAGGACTGCAAGCTCAACAAGATCGCGGTGCTGCCGCCGGACGTCAACGCCAGCGAATACCGCTTCGCGCCGACCGATCCCAGGACCATCCGCTACGGCCTGGGCGGCATCAAGGGCAGCGGGCAGGGCGCGATCGAAGACATCCTGCGCGCGCGCGAGGAGCGGCCCTTCACCGACCTGTTCGATTTCTGCGAGCGGGTCGACCGCCGCCAGGTCAATCGCCGCACCATCGAGGCGCTGATCCGCGCGGGCGCCTTCGACAGCCTCAACGACAACCGCGCGCAGCTGCTCGCCTCGGTGCCGATCGCGATGGAAGCCGCCGAGCAGAAGGCCGAATCCGCCAACCAGGTATCGCTGTTCGACCTGATGGGCGACGCCGGCGACGCGCACCGGCCGGAGCTGCTCGACGAGCCGCGCTGGAGCCCCAAGCGCACGCTGCAGGAAGAAAAGCAGGCGCTTGGCTACTACTTCTCGGGCCACCTGTTCGATGCCTACCGCGACGAGGTGCGCCGCTTCAACAAGGGCACGCTGGCCGGGCTGGAAAAGGAAGTGCAGGGCAACGGCGGCGGCTTCGGCCGCGACGTGCGCGGCAAGACCATTGCCGGCGTGATCAGCGGCATGCGCACGCAGATGACCCAGCGCGGCAAGATGCTGATCGTGACGCTCGACGACGGCACCGGCCTGGTCGAGATGACCGTGTTCAACGAGGTCTTCGACGCCAACCGGCAGATGTTCCGCGAGGACGAACTGCTGATTGCCACCGGCAATGCGCGCCACGATACCTTCACCGGCGGCGTTCGCTTCACCGCCGAATCGGTGATGGATCTGGTCGCCGCGCGGGTGCGCTTTGCCAGCGCGGTGCGGCTGTCGATGAATGGCAATTCCTCGACCGGCATGCTGCGCGAGCTGCTGATGCCCCACCTCGCGCGCGCCAGCGGCGCGCAGGGCCTGCCGGTGCGGATCCGCTACGAGGCGAAGTCCGCCAGCTGCGAGGCCATGCTCGGCCCCGACTGGCAGGTGGTGCCTTCCGACGAGGCACTGACCGCGCTGCGCCAGGTGCTGTCGGCGGACGCCGTCAGCACGGTCTACGAATAAGCGCTGCCGGAGTTTGCGTCGGGTGCTGCATCAGGCGGCGCCCCGCGCGTCGGCGGCCAGCCGCAGCAGGGTGTCGACATGGACCTCGATGCCCGGGTCGTAGTCGAGCAGCGCCAGCGGGTTCGCCAGCCGCGCCTGGCCGCTGCGCACCGACGCCACCGCCGCGCGGATGGCATGGTCCAGGGTCTCGCTGCGTTCGCGCGAGAACGCGTGCATGGCCTGTGGCCGGATCACTTCCAGGCAGGCGATATTGTCGGCAAACACCAGCGGCGTGCCGCACAGCACGGATTCCACCCCCACCAGCCCGAACGGTTCATAGCCGGATGCCAGGATGGTGAAGTCGGCAGCGCGGTAGAGCGCGTCGATGCGGTTGCTGTAGCCCAGTTCGCGCACGCGCGCGATGGTGCGCCCGACCGGGCGGCCGGCCACCGCCAGCGTGATCGGCAGGTCCGAGCGCGAGAAATAATCGGCGAGCAGGTCGAAGCCCTTGCGCGCATGGCCCGAGGACGGGAACAGGAACACGATCTCGTCGTCGCCGAAACCGAATTCGCGCCGCAGCTCGGCGCGCGCACCGTCATCGACCGGCGTGAAGCGCCGCGTGTCGACCGGCGGGTAGACCAGCTCGACGCGCTCGGGCGCGATGCCGTACAGCTCGATCACTTCGCGCCGCATCAGCGCGGAATGCGCCACCACGCGATGCGCGCCGGCATATTGCGCGCTTTCGAGATCGATTTGCCACTGGTCCGAGCGCCGCGCCGGCGTGCCGCGCGCGGCGAGATAGCCGCGATGCGTGCCGCCGCAGATGGCAATATCGGATCCGCGCACGCGGTTGCAGCCGATCAGCACTTCGCCGGCATCGCGCAGCCCCTGCAGCCGCCACGAGAAATAGCGGTCGCGCAGCTTGCCCGGCAGCCACGACACCACGATCCGATGCTCGGCAACCCCGGCGGACGCCGCCACGCCGGCGTCGAAGCGGCGCGCGTAGACCGAGACCTCGGTACCGGCGCGCTTCGCCATGGCGCGGCTGATGTCGAGCGCATAGCGCTCCAGGCCGCCGCCGGCGCCGAAGCGATTGCAGGAGATGCCAACTTTCATCGATCGAGAAGATAAGGGTGGGGCGGCGCGCGGCCGCGTCGGGCGCTTCAGCCGGCGGCCTTGTTTTCGGCCGCGGCGTGCAGCTGCGCCAGCTTGGCGTACTTGTAGTAGCTGGCCTGCGCATTCATCAGCGCGACGCCGAAGCCGGCGCCGCCGTCGAGGAAGCCGCGCTTGAGCAGGTAGGTGCGCACGAACGCCCACAGGCCGTGGCCCGCCGCCGACGCGACCGAGCTGCGCTTGCCACGGGCATAGGCCTGCTGCGCGCCGGCGCTGGAATAGCTGTCGATCTTGCGCAGCACGTCCGACAGCGAGCGGTAGCTGTAGTGGACCAGCGGCTCGCGCAGCCGCGCGACCGGGTCGTCGACCTTGAGGTGTTCGTGCACGAGATCGTCGGTGAAGCGGCCGCGGCCCTTGCGGAAGACGCGGGTGACGTAGTCCGGATACCAGCCGGCGTGGCGCACGAAGGTGCCGCAGAACGCGGACAGGCGCGGCAGCGCCAGCGCCTGGGCGTCGTTGTGCTGCAGTTGGTTCAGGATTTCGTCGCGCAGCGCGGGGGTGACGCGTTCATCGGCGTCCAGGCTGAGGATCCAGTCGCCGCTGGCGGCCTGGACCGCGCGGTTCTTCTGCGGGCCGAAACCCGGCCAGTCCTCGGTCTGGATCACGGTGGCGCCGGCGGCACGCGCGATCGCCACCGTGTCGTCCGTGCTGGCCCAATCCACTATAATCGCCTCTTCGCACCAGGACACGCTTTCAAGGCATGGCCCGATATTGTGAGCTTCATTCCTGGTGATGATGACGGCGGAGACTTTCATGGAACGTAGGGGCGCGCCCCGTCCGGGCCAGACCGGCAGGCCGCCGGCGTCGCCGCCAGCCGGGCGCTGATGGAAGAGCGCGTATTCTACCGCACCGGCGCAGTGGCCCCGCAGCCGCCTGCCTTCGATTTGCCGGTGCGCGCCGCGCGCGCCGAAGCCCAGATCTCAGTTGCCAACTTGATGACACGAGCACATTGGTCCCGATTCGCAGGGATGGAAACGGTTTTATCCCTGGTGGCATGTGCCGCATCGATCTCCGCCGCATCGATCCCCCTTCGGCGCCGGATCGGCCAGGACGCATCGGCGGTGGCGGCATGATCGGCGCCTATGTGATCAATCTCGAAAGCGCCGAGGCGCGTCGCCAGCGCATTGCCGGCCAGCTGATGCGCCTGGGCGTGCCGTTCCAGGTGTTTGCCGCCGTGAACGGACGCGCCCTGGCCGAGGAAGAGGTCGCGCGCCGCTACGACGCGCAGGCCGCCAGCACCAGCTACCGCGCGATGAGCCGCGGCGAGATCGGCTGCGCGCTGAGCCATCTGGGGGTCTACCGCAAGATGCTCGAGGACGGGGCCAGCCTGGCGCTGGTGCTGGAAGACGATGCACTGCTGGGCGATGACGTGCCGGCGGTGCTCGAGGCGCTGGCGTCCCAGATGGACCCGGCCCGCCCGGAGGTCGTGCTGCTGTCGCATGTCGACAAGTTCACCCGCTGGGGCACCAGGCCGCTGGGCCCGCAACGCAAGCTGGTGCGACGCTATGGCGAATGGTGGCGCGCGCATGGCTATGTCGTCACCCGTGCCGCGGCCGAGCGGCTGGTGGCGGGGCTGCAGCCGACCTGGTGCGCTGCCGACTACTGGTCCGCGTTCGAGCGGCGCGGGCTGGTGTCGGTCCGTGCCGTGGTCCCGTATTGCATCGGCCTGACCGAACTGGCCGAGGCCTCGTCGCTGGAAACGCATCGCGCCGACCTCGACGCCACCGACAAGGCGCGCCGCAGTGTCGGCTATTATCTGCGCCGCTATGTCTACCAGCGCTTCCTGTTCCAGGTCTTCGTCAGGCCCTTCCTGCGCGTCGCGCGCCAGAAGCGGCCGGGCTAGCGCCACGCCACGGTGCCGCAACGCCGCCATCATCCAGAAGAAAATCCAGTGACCACATCCAAACCGCCCATCTCGCCAGGTGCCGCCGTGCCGTCCAGCATGGCCAGCCGGCTCTGGTCTTACCTGCGCCCCGAGCTGCGCATCTTTATCGGCGCCATCCTCGCCATGGCGGTGGTGGCCGCCAGCGAAGGGGTGATCCCCAAGGTCGTCAACGACCTGCTCGACAAGGGCTTCGGCGGCGATTACGCCGGCACGCTGTGGCATGTGCCGGCGATCCTGACCGGCGTGGCGCTGATCCGCGGCGTGGCGCAGTTTGCCTCGGGCTACCTGCTCAACCTGATCTCGAACCGCGTGCTGCTGAAGATGCGGCTGCAGATGTTCGAGCGCCTGCTGCAGGCGCCGGCGTCGTTCTACCACCGCAATACCGCGGCGTCGCTGATCAACGCGGTGATCTTCGAGGTCAACCAGGTGCTGCAGATCCTGACCAGCGTGTTTATCACGCTGGTGCGCGATTCGCTGACCGTGGTCGCGCTGCTGATCTACCTGTTCTATACCAACTGGCGCCTGACGCTGATCGTCGCGGTGATCCTGCCGGTGATCGGCTACCTGATGTCGAAGATCAACCGCCGGCTGCGCAAGCTCAACCGCGATCACCAGACCTATACCAACAATGCCGCCTATGTGGTCGAAGAGGCCGTGGGCGGCTACAAGGTGGTCAAGCTGCATGGCGGCGAGGCCTATGAACTGCGGCGCTTCCGCACCGTGGCCGAGCGGCTCAAGAACTACTCGATGCGCATGGCGGTGGCGGGCGGGCTGAACCAGCCGGTCACGGCGTTTTTGGCGGCGCTGGCGCTGTCGGTGATCATCACCATCGCGATGGTGCAGGCGCAGGCCAACCAGACCACGGTGGGCGGCTTTACCGGCTTCGTGATGGCGATGCTGCTGCTGATCTCGCCGCTCAAGCACCTGACCGACATCAACCAGCCGCTGACGCGCGGCATTACCGCCGCCGAGATGATCTTCCGGCTGATCGACGAACCGGTCGAGCCGCAGGACGGCGGCAAGCCGCTCGCCCGAGCCCGCGGCGAACTGGCCTTCGAGCAGGTCGGCTTCCGCTACGGCGAGGCGCCGCGCGCCGCGCTCGAAGGCATCGACCTGCGCGTCAGCCCGGGCGAGGTGGTGGCGCTGGTGGGGCCGTCGGGCAGCGGCAAGACCACGCTGGTCAACCTGGTGCCGCGCTTCTTCGATCCCACCTCCGGTCGCATTTTGCTGGACGGCGTGCCGCTGACCGAGCTGGCGCTCAAGGACCTGCGCAACCAGATCGCCTTCGTCAGCCAGGACGTGGTGCTGTTCAACGACACGGTCGCGGCCAATGTGGCCTATGGCGCGCAGCCTGACAGCGAGATCGACATGGACCGCGTCGAACGCGCGCTGGCGGCGGCCTACCTGACGGAAACGGTCAAGGGCCTGCCCGAGGGCGTGCAGACCAATATCGGTGACAACGGCATGAAGCTGTCCGGCGGCCAGCGCCAGCGCCTGGCGATCGCGCGCGCGCTGTACAAGGATGCGCCGATCCTGATCCTGGACGAGGCCACCTCGGCGCTGGACTCGGAATCGGAGCGCCAGGTGCAGGCGGCGCTGGAGGAGCTGATGAAGGGCCGGACCACGCTGGTGATCGCGCACCGGCTGTCGACCATCGAGAATGCCGACCGCATCGCCGTGCTCGACCATGGCCGCGTCGCCGAGACCGGCACCCACGCGCAGCTGCTGGCGGCCAATGGCCTGTACGCCGGGCTGCACCGGATCCAGTTTGCCAGCCATTAGGCGGTTGCGGACCATCCAGCAAAAAGGGCCGGTGCATTTGCACCGGCCCTTTTTTTGTCGCCCTGGCGGCGAGATCAGCTGGTCGAAATGACCTGCGGCATCACTTCGTCGATGGCTGCCAGCACTTCGGCCCGTTGCGGCACCACGCCGCCGCCGCCCAGCGACACCGCGCGGCCGGGCGCATCGACGCCGTACAGGTGGCGCGAGGTGGTGGTGAACAGGATCACCGTCGGCCGGCGCAGCGCGTCGGCAATATGCACGAAGCCGGTGTCCATGCCGACCACCAGCGACGCCTTGCCCACCATCTGCGCCACGCCGGTGATGCTCAGGCGCGGCATCACCTCGGCGCCGGGCACGCTGGCGGCGATGGTCTCGGCTTCCAGGCGCTCGGCGTCATTGCCCCAGGGCACCAGCACGCGCAGGCCGCGCGCCGAGATGGCGCTGCCGACGCAGATCCAGTCGGCCACCGGCCACTTCTTTTCTTCGCTGGAAGTGGCGTGGAACAGCATCGCATAGGGACCCTTGCCGGCGGCAGCGGGCGTGTCGGCCGGCATTTCCAGGCCGTAGTCCATCTCGCGGGTCATTTCGTAGCCGAGTGCGCGGCTGACGGCGCGGCGCATGCGGTTGCGCGCGCAGTCCTCTTCCACGAACGGCTGAAACACATGGTTGTAGGCGAAGCTTGCGCCGCTCTCGCCCAGTTCCTGGACCGGCAGGCCGTAACGATGGCGGGTGCGGGCGAGGAAGGTGACGATGGCGCTCTTGTAGACGCCGTGGACGTCCAGCACCGCATCGTACTTCTCGCGGCGCAAGGCGCGCAGGGCAGTGAAGATCTCGCGCAGGCCGGCCCAGTTGCGCGCCTTCTTGAAGCCGCGCAGCGGCGCGGCGATCACACGGTCGATGTTGGGGTTCCAGCGCGGCACGTCGGCGCAGTAGGAGTCGGCGATCCAGTCGATCTTGACGCCGGGAAAGGCGCGCTGCAGGTCAGCCACCAGCGGCTGGGTGAACACCATGTCGCCGAGCGAAGTCAGCTTGACGATGAGAATACGTTTCATCGGGAACAGTAGCGCGGTCAGGGGCCCGCCTGGTTCGGAAGGTGCGTAGTATGCCTGATCCGGCCGGCATCTGTCCGTGCGATGGATGGTCGACATGCGGCCCGCCGGCTTGCGCGCAATCCGTTAGTATTGGTGCAGAAGCCTCACGACGATGACGCCAATCCAACCGGAGACCACCATGTCTGACACGGCATTCCCGATCAGCCGCTACGCCATCCCGGCGCTGGCCGACCTCCCTGACGATATCCGCGCGCGCATGCTGGAAGTCCAGGAAAAAGCCGGCTTCGTTCCCAACGTGTTCCTGGCGCTTGCGCACCGTGCCGACGAGTTCCGCGCCTTCTTTGCCTATCACGATGCGCTGATGCTCAAGGACGGCGGCCTGACCAAGGGCGAGCGCGAAATGATCGTGGTGGCCACGTCCGCCGCCAACCAGTGCCTGTACTGCGTGGTGGCGCATGGCGCGATCCTGCGCATCTACGAGAAGAAGCCGCTGGTGGCGGACCAGGTCGCGGTGAATTACCTGAAGGCCGACATCCCGCCGCGCCAGCGCGCCATGCTCGACTTTGCCATGAAGGTCTGCACGGCCTCGCATGAAATCGAGGAGGCCGATTTCGAGGCGCTGCGCGCGCACGGCTTTTCCGACGAGGATGCCTGGGATATCGCCGCGATCACCGCGTTCTTCGGCCTGTCCAACCGCATGGCCAATACCATCGGCATGCGCCCGAACGACGAGTTCTACCTGATGGGCCGGGTGCCGAAGGCGAAGTAGCGGCGCCGCGGTGCGGCAGCGCCGGGTGGTTCCGCATACTTCGCTCAGCGCACTTCGGCGCAGGCACCGCTCTTGGGATCGAACAGCACTGGCCACGCCTGCTCGTAGATGCCGGGCGTGCAGTACTTCTCGCAGCGGTTATGCGCCAGCGTGACGCGGCGCGGATCCTGCCAGACCAGCAGCTTGCACTGGCTGCCGTCGATCGCCTGCAGCTCGATGTGCGGGGTCGCGCGGACCTGGCGGAACTGCACCAGGTTGAATTCGCAACTGCCGCGCCGCGATACCCACAGCTTCCATTTCAGCGCGCGCACCTCGTTGGCGGTAACGTCCATCAGCGCGTCTTCGCGGAAGCCGTCTTCCTCGGTGCGCTTGCAGGCTGCGGCAATGTTGATGGCCTTGGGCGCGATCGGCGTGGCGCGCTCCTTGGGCGCCTCGGGGACTTCGACCCTGGCCTGGGGCGGCGGCGCCGGCGCGCGCCTGGCGATCGGCAATGGCGCGCACGCCACCGATAACAGGAGGGCCAGCACACAGGCCCCATGGTTCGTGGCGTTCATGCCGGACTCCTTGCTTGCCGAACGGCCATGCGCGCCCGAACGGCTCGCGCGGACAGCCGGGAGCGGCCTCCGTGCGAAGGCCGCTGACTACCTTCGTTTAGTTATAGCGGATGGCAAACGGAAATGGGCTAGGGCCATTACCGAGTCCGGAATCCCCGCGTGCGCCAGCCATCGGACAAGCGCCGTCGATGCATCGCGCTTACGTTCGCACTTACGTTCGCGCTTACGTTCGCAGTTACGTAATTAAACAGCTTGAAACACTGCAGTGCGCGCGCGCGTGCTAGCCTCGCCCCAACCTGTTCTTGCCCGTTCCGACATGAAGCCCCGTCTCCTGGTATCCCTCGTGGTCCTGCCCGTGCTCCTCGGCACCTTCTGTGCCACCGCCCATGCCGATGACGACTGGGACGACGATGACCGTTACTATGGGCGGCACCATGGCCGCTATCACAAAGGCGACGACTACAAGGAAGAATTCTGGGTCGGCAACTGCAAGATCAAGCGCAAGTGGAAGGACAACGGCGAGTACAAGGAAGAGCGCAAGTGCAAGGACCGCCCGGTGGTGTACCAGCCGCCGCCACCGCCGCCGGTGTATTACCAGCCCGAACCGGCGCTGGTGATCAGCCCGCACGTGGTGATCCGGCCGTAAAGCAAGACAGCCCGCCAGTTGGCGGGCTGTCTTGCCATGGTGGCGGTAAACGCGGCGAAAAAAAGCGCGCCGGCCGCTTCACATCAGGATGATGTCGTACTGCTCCTGGTGGAAGGTCGATTCCACCTGCAGCGAAATCGGCTTGCCGATGAAGTCGCCCAGCATCGCCAGGTGCTGGCTTTCTTCTTCCAGGAACAGGTCGATCACTTCCTGCGAGGCCAGGATGCGGAACTCGCGCGGGTTGAACTGGCGCGATTCGCGCATGATCTCGCGCAGGATGTCGTAGCAGACCGTGCGCGGGGTCTTGACCTGGCCCTTGCCCTGGCACACCGGGCATTGTTCGCACAGCACATGCGCCAGCGACTCGCGCGTGCGCTTGCGCGTCATCTCGACCAGCCCCAGCTGCGAGAAGCTGTTGACGGTGATGCGGGTGCGGTCGCGCGACAGCGCGCGCTTGAGCTCGGACAGCACCGCGTCGCGGTGCTCGGCGTTCTCCATGTCGATGAAATCGATGATGATGATGCCGCCGAGGTTGCGCAGCCGCAGCTGGCGCGCGATGGTGTGGGCCGCCTCCAGGTTGGTCTTGAAGATGGTGTCGTCAAAGTTGCGCGCGCCCACGTAGCCGCCGGTGTTGACGTCGATGGTCGTCATCGCCTCGGTCTGGTCGATCATCAGGTAGCCGCCCGACTTCAGGTCGACCCGGCGCGACAGCGCCTTCTCGATCTCGGCGTCGATATTGAACAGGTCGAAGATCGGCCGCTCGCCGGTGTAGTGCGACAGCCGGGGCAGCACCGCCGGCGTGTATTCCTTGGCGAACTCCAGCAGCATCTGGTAGTTCTCGCGCGAGTCGATCTGGATCACGCCGGTGGCGTCGTTGATGAAGTCGCGCAGCACGCGCTGGGCCAGGTTCAGGTCCTGGTAGAGCAGGCTGGGCGCGGGCAGGGTGGTGGCGTTCTGGCGGATCGCGCCCCAGATCTTGCGCAGGTAGGCGATATCGTTGCCGAGTTCCTCGTCGGTCGCTTCCTCGGCGATGGTGCGCACGATAAAGCCGCCGCGCTCGTCGGCGGGCACCAGCCCCTGCACGCGGCTGCGCAGCGCCTCGCGGTCGACCTCGCCCTCGATGCGCTGCGAGATGCCGATATGCGGGTCCTGCGGCAGGTACACCAGCGTGCGCCCGGCGATGCTGACCTGGGTCGACAGCCGCGCGCCCTTGGTGCCGATCGGGTCCTTGATCACCTGCACCATCAGCGCCTGGCCCTCGAACAGGGTCTTCTCGATGGCGAGCTGCGGGGTGGTGTTGTTGCGGTCCGGGTCGCGCGGATGCCAGATGTCGGCCACATGCAGGAAGGCGGCGCGCTCCAGGCCGATGTCGATAAAGGCCGACTGCATGCCGGGCAGCACGCGCACCACCTTGCCCAGGTAGATGTTGCCGACCAGCCCGCGCGTGAGCGTGCGTTCGACATGCAGTTCCTGGACGGCGGCCTGCTGCACGATGGCGACGCGGGTCTCTTGGGGCGTGATGTTGACGAGTATGTCTTCAGTCATAGCGGTGAAACGCGTCGCCGGTGGCCCGGCTGTAGAGGTTGGCCCGGCGCGGGGGCCGGGTCTTGTCTGGGCACGGAGGCCGCGGCTCAGAACTGAAGGCGGGCCTGGCGAAGTAACGCGGCCGTCTCAAACAAGGGCAAGCCCATGATACCTGAATAGCTGCCTGCAATCCGCGCCACGAACTCGGCCGCGCGGCCCTGGATGCCGTAGGCGCCGGCCTTGCCCAGCGGCTCGCCGCTGGCGACGTAGCGCTCGATCTCGGCGGGCTGCAGCGGGCGGAAGGTGACTTCGGAAACCGACAGCGCATGGCGCATGCCCGTGGTCGACACCACCGTCACCGCGGTCAGCACGCGATGGGTGGTGCCCGCGAGCGCGCCCAGCATGGCCGCGGCGTCGGCGCCGTCGGCGGGTTTGCCAAGAATGCGGCCGCCCAGGCAGACCGTGGTGTCCGAGGTCAGCACCGGCGCGTCCGGCAGCGCGCGGCGTTCGCGGCGGCGCAGCGCGGCTTCGGCCTTGAGCGCGCACACGCGCTGGACATAGTCGTCGGGAGTCTCGCCGGGCAGCACGGCTTCGAGCGCTTCGGCGTCTTCATCGTCGTCGGCCAGCAGCAGTTCGTAGCGCACGCCGAGCTGGGTCAGCAGCTCGCGCCGGCGCGGGCTTTGCGAGGCGAGATAGAGGTAGTCGTGCAGGGTGTCGGGCATCGCGGCAGGGGCCTTCCGGCGGCGGCCGGGAATCAGTGGAATCAGGCCCGATGGTAGGGGTGGTTCTGCGTGACGGACCACGCGCGGTACAGCTGTTCGGCCAGCAGCACGCGCACCATGCCGTGCGGCAGGGTCAGGCTGGAGAGCCGGATCAGCGTGCTGGCGCGGGTCTTGAGCGCGGGATCGAGCCCGTCGGCGCCGCCGATCAGGAAGGCCACGTCGCCGCCCTCGCGTTGCCAGTCGGTCAGCTGCGCGGCGAGCTGCACCGTGGTGAAGTCGCGCCCGCGCTCGTCCAGCGCGACGATGCGGCACTGCTTCGACAGGCTGCCCAGCACCGTCTCGATGCGCGCGGCTTCGCGCTGCATCACGGTGGCGGCGTTATTGCTGGAGGAGCGGGTCTCTGGCTTGACCTCGCGCAGCTCGATGCGCAGCTCGGGCGGCATGCGCTTGGCGTACTCGCTGAAGCCGGCTTCGATCCAGCCGGGCATCTTGTGGCCGACAGCCACGATCACCAGTTGCATGGGTCAGGCGATGGGGTGGGGCGGTGGGGCAGCACGGCCGCCGGACTGACGCCCAACGGCCGCGCACCGGGCTCAGGCCGAGCGGGTGGCGCGCTTGCGCGCGGCCGGCTTGGCTGCGGCGGTCTTGGCGGGTGCTTTCTTGGCAGGCGCCTTCTTGGCTACGGTCTTGGTGGCCGTCTTGGTCGCGGTCTTGCGTGCGGTGGTGCCGGCGGCGCTCTTGCGCGGCGCGGCGGCGCGCGTGCCGGTGGCCTTGCTCGCCGTCGTCTTGGCGGCGCTCTTGCGGGCCGGCTTGCGGATGGTGGCGATGGCGTCCGCGTCGGTGTCCTCGTGGCCCATCGGCGGCGACGGCTCCTTCATGCCTTCGGGCAGGCGCGCCAGCGCCGGACGCAGGTTGCTGGCGCGGCGCACGGTGCGCACCGGGGCCTCGTCCTCGTCTTCGTCCATTGGCTCGCTGGCTTTGGCCAGGCTGCGGGCACCGGTGGCCAGCTTCATGCGCACCGGCTTGTCGCCCCAGATCTCTTCCAGGTTGTAGTACAGGCGCAGTTGCGGCTGCAGGATGTGGACCACGGCATCGCCGCAGTCGACCAGCACCCATTCGCCGGTTTCCAGGCCCTCGACCGCCACGATATGGCCGCCCGCTTCCTTCACCGTATCCCGCACCGACGCTGCCAGCGCCTTGGTCTGCCGGTTGGATGTCCCGCTGGCAATCACCACCCGGTCGAACAGTTCCGTCAGGTGGCTGGTGTCGTACACCTTGATGTCCTGCGCTTTGACATCCTCGAGCCCGTCGACGATGGCGCGTTGCAGTTTACGAATATCCATGGGTGTCTTCTTGTTCAGCTCAGATCGGTTTGGGGGTGGGCGCCGGGGTCGGTGCAACCCTGGTCATGCCCGGGCCGGGGCGTTGCGGTACAGCCCGTGGCTGGCAATGTAGTGTGCCACGCCGGGCGGCAGTTGGTCATCTGCCGGCTGGCCGGCCGCCAGCCGCTGGCGCAGATGGGTGGAAGAGAGGTCGACGGCGAGCGTCTGGTCGATCCACATCCGGCCGGAGGGCGTGCATTGTATCAGGTGCGTGTCGGCCTGGCGCTCGGCCAGCGCGGCCAGCACCGGACCCTCCAGCGCCTCCAGCGCAAAGCGCGGCCGTGTCGCAGTGCACAAGTGCACGTGCGCGAACAGTTCCTGCCAGCCATGCCAGGTGTGCAGGCGCAGCAGCTGGTCGGCACCCATCAGCCAGCACAGCGAGGCCTCGGGACCGTATTCGTCGCGCAGCTGGCGCACTGTGTCGATGGTGTAGCTGGGGCCGGCGCGATCCACTTCCATGCGGCTGACGCGGATCCTGGCGCCGCTGTCGCCGAGCGCGGCGGCAGCCAGCTGGGTCATCGCCAGGCGGTCGGCGGCCGGGGTCACGTCGTCGCCCTTCTGCCAGGACTGGCCGGTGGGAATCCACACCAGCTCGTCCAGGCCCAGATGGTCGATGCACAGCCGGGCCAGCGCCAGGTGCCCGACATGGGGCGGATCAAAGGTGCCGCCCAGGATACCGAGGCGGTAGGGGCGGGCGGCGCCAGCCTGTGGCGAGGCGCCCGCGTCGGCGGCGGGCTTGCGGGGGGGCGCGGGATGGGCCATGGCTCAGCCGTCAGGCCCAGTCGCGCGCCGGCAGGAAATCGGTGTACAGCGCCGCTTCGGGGCTGCCCGGTTCCGGTTGCCAGTCATAGCGCCAGCTTACCAGCGGCGGCATCGACATCAGGATGGATTCGGCGCGTCCGCCCGATTGCAGGCCGAACAGCGTGCCGCGGTCGAACACCAGGTTGAATTCGACGTAGCGCCCGCGCCGGTAGGCCTGGAACGCGCGTTCGCGCTCGCCGTAGGGCGTGTCCTTGCGGCCCTGCAGGATCGGCAGGTAGGCGTCCAGGAAGGCGTCGCCGACCGCCTGCATCATGGCGAAGCTGCGTTCGAAGCCAAGCGCGGAGAAGTCGTCGAAGAAGATGCCGCCGATGCCGCGCGCCTCGTTGCGGTGCTTCAGGAAGAAATACTCGTCGCACCACTGCTTGAAGCGCGGATACAGTTCGTCGCCGAACGGCGCCAGCGCCTCCCGGCAGGTGCGGTGGAAGTGGCTGCAGTCGTCGGCGTTGCCGTAGTAGGGCGTCAGGTCCATGCCGCCGCCGAACCACCAGACCGGTTCCGCCCCCGGCTTTACCGCCAGGAAGCAGCGCACGTTCATATGCACCGTGGGCACATGGGGATTGCGCGGATGGAACACCAGCGACACGCCCATGGCCTCGAAGCTGCGCCCCGCCAGTTCCGGCCGGTTGGCCGTGGCCGACGGCGGCAGGGTGTCGCCGCTGACGTGCGAGAAGCCCACGCCCGCGCGCTCCATCACCGCGCCGCCTTCGAGGATGCGGGTGCGGCCGCTGCCGCGCAGGCGTTCGGTGGGCGGTTTCTCCCAGGTGTCGGTCAGGAACGGCTGGCCGTCGATGGCACCGATGGCATCGGTGATGCGGTCTTGCAGACCGAGCAGATAGGCACGGACTGCCTGGGAATCGATCATGGTGGGCTGAATCGGATGAACCGACGAATGGACCGGCCGGATGGCACTCCGGCAGCCAGTCGGCTGCCGGTTGCGTCACAGCATTGTCACGATTGTACCGGCTGGGCGGCCTGTTAGTCGCCAGGGGCCGCCGGCGGCCGGTCAGCGCTTGATGGCGCGGTAGCCGATGTCGGTCCGGTATTGCATGCCGTCGAAGCGGATCTGCTCGACCGCGGCATAGGCGGCGCGCTGCGCGGCCTTGACGGTGTCGGCCAGGCCGACCACGCACAGCACGCGCCCGCCCGAGGTCAGCAAGGTGCCGTCCTTGAGCGTGGTGCCGGCGTGGAAGGTCACGCTGTCGTCGGTTTCGGCCGGGATGCCGGTGATGGCATCGCCCTTGCGCGGGCTGTCCGGGTAGTTGTAGGCGGCCATCACCACGCCCAGCGCGGTGCGGCGGTCCCAGTCCAGCTCGATGCTGTCGAGCTTGCCGGAGACGGCGGCCTCCATCACGTCGACCAGGTCGGTCTTCAGGCGCGCCAGGATCGGCTGGGTTTCCGGATCGCCCATGCGGCAGTTGAATTCCAGCGTCTTGGGGTTGCCGTCCTTGTCGATCATCAGGCCGGCGTAAAGGAAGCCGGTGTACGGGATGCCATCCTTTTCCATGCCGCGCACCGTCGGCAGGATGATCTCGCGCAGCGCGCGCGCGTGCAGCGCGGGCGTGACCACCGGCGCCGGCGAGTACGCGCCCATGCCGCCGGTGTTGGGGCCGGCGTCGGCGTCGAGCAGGCGCTTGTGGTCCTGGCTGGTGGCCAGCGCCAGCACGTTCTTGCCGTCGACCAGCACGATGAAGCTGGCTTCCTCGCCCTCCAGGAACTCTTCGATCACCACGCGCGCGCCGGCGTCGCCCAGCTTGTTGCCGTCGAGCATCATGTCGACCGCCTGGTGCGCCTCCTCCAGCGTCATCGCCACCACCACGCCCTTGCCCGCGGCCAGGCCGTCGGCCTTGATCACGATCGGCGCGCCCTGCGCGTCGATGTAGGCATGCGCCTGGGTGGCGTCGGCGAAGGTCTGGTAGGCGGCGGTAGGAATGCCGTGGCGCTGCATGAAGGCCTTGGCGAAATCCTTGGACGATTCCAGCTGCGCCGCGGCCTGGGTGGGCCCGAAGATGCGCAGCCCCTTGGCGCGGAAGATATCGACAATGCCCGCTGCCAGCGGGGCCTCGGGGCCGACCACGGTAAAGGCCACGCCTTCCCGCTCGGCAAAGGCCGCGATGACCTCAGGATCGGTCAGCGGAACATTCTGCAGGCGCTTGTCGAGCGCGGTTCCGCCGTTGCCCGGCGCGACGTACACCACCTGCACCTTGGGCGACTGGGCCAATTTCCAGGCCAGCGCGTGTTCACGTCCACCCGAGCCGACAACCAATACTTTCATGATCCACTGCCAGAAAAGAAACGCATGCAAAAAGGCGGCAGCTGGGTCTTGAAAGCCGGGCTGCCGCCGTTGGGGAGCTTGTTACCGTTTTAGTCTTCGATCACCGCGTTGGTGAAGACTTCCTGCACGTCGTCCAGGTTTTCCAGGGCGTCGAGCAGTTTCTGCATCCTGGCCGCGTCGTCGCCGCTGAAGCTGACTTCGTTCTGCGGCTTCATCACCACGTCGGCAACTTCGGCCTTGAAGCCGGCGGCTTCCAGCGCGGCCTTGACCGCCGAAAAATCGTTGGGCGGGCAGGTGACTTCGATCGAGCCGTCGTCGTTGGTGACGATATCGTCGGCGCCGGCTTCCAGCGCGGCGTCCATCAGCTTGTCTTCCGGCGTGCCGGGGGCGAACAGGAACTGGCCGCAGTGGGTGAACATGAACGCCACCGAACCCTCGGTGCCCATGTTGCCGCCGTGCTTGGAAAACGCATGGCGCACTTCGGCCACGGTGCGGGTGCGGTTGTCGGTGAGGCAGTCGACGATGATCGCCGCGCCGCTCAGGCCGTAGCCTTCATAGCGGATTTCCTCGTAGTTCACGCCTTCCAGGCCACCCACGCCGCGCTGGATCGCGCGCTGGATGTTGTCCTTGGGCATGTTGGCGTCCATCGCCTTGTCCATGGACAGGCGCAGGCGCGGGTTGGAGTCGGGATCACCGCCGCCGAGCTTGGCGGCGACGGTGATTTCCTTGATCAGGCGGGTCCAGATCTTGCCGCGCTTGGCGTCGGCGGCGGCTTTCTTGTGTTTGATATTGGCCCATTTCGAGTGACCGGCCATGATTCTCTCCGAAGCGGAATGCGGTGATCTGCGGTGATGTTGTGCGGGGTCGCCAGGCGCGCCGCGGCTGCATCGGCAAGGCCGGCGGGCGGCGCGCGCCAGGTGACGGATATGCCTGGCGGCTGGCTATAATCAGCCCAGGATTTTATCACGCGGACCTGCCTGCGCCGCCCAGACCTAACCGACCCTCACGGAATCCAGGAACATCATGGCCGACCCCATCCTCATCGCCAAGAATGCCGAACATGAACTGGTGCTGCTGCCGCAGATGGGCAACCGGCACGGGCTGATCACCGGCGCCACCGGCACCGGCAAGACCGTCACGCTGCAGACGCTGGCGCAGGGGTTCTCGCGCCTGGGGGTGCCGGTGTTCATGGCGGATGTCAAAGGTGACCTGACCGGCATTTCGCAGCCGGGCCAGCCGTCGGGCAAGCTCAAGCAGCGGCTCGCCGACTTGAACCTGCCCGAGCCGGTCTGGGGCGGCTGCCCCACCACGCTATGGGACGTGTTCGGCGCGAAGGGTCACCCGGTGCGCGCCACGGTCTCGCACATGGGGCCGCTGCTGCTGTCGCGCATGCTGGAGCTGAACGATACGCAGCAGGGCGTGCTGAACCTGGTGTTCCGCATTGCCGACGCCAACGGCCTGCTGCTGCTCGACGCCAAGGACCTGCGCGCGATGCTGCAGTACGTCGGCGACAACGCCAGCCAGTTCACCACCGAATACGGCAATATCTCGGCCGCTTCGGTCGGCGCTATCCAGCGCGGGCTGATCGCGCTGGAATCGCAGGGCGGCGACGTGTTTTTCGGCGAGCCCATGCTGAACCTGGAAGACTTTATCCAGACCGACAAGGGCCAGGGCGTGGTCAATATCCTGGCCGCCGACAAGCTGATGAACTCGCCGCGGCTGTACGCGACCTTCCTGTTGTGGATGCTGTCCGAACTGTTCGAGAAGCTGCCCGAGGCCGGCGACCTGGACCAGCCCAAGCTGGTGTTCTTCTTCGACGAGGCCCACCTGCTGTTCAACGACGCGCCCAAGGCGCTGCTCGACAAGATCGAGCAGGTGGTGCGCCTGGTGCGCTCCAAGGGCGTGGGCGTGTACTTCGTCACGCAGAACCCGGTCGATATCCCGGATACGGTGCTGGGGCAGCTGGGCAACCGCGTGCAGCATGCGCTGCGCGCCTTCACCCCGCGCGACCAGAAGGCGGTCAAGGTGGCGGCCACCACCATGCGCGCCAACCCGAAGCTGGACCTGGAAACCGCCATCGGCGAACTCGGCGTGGGCGAGGCGCTGGTGTCGTTCCTCGACGCCAAGGGCACGCCGTGCGTGACCGAGCGCGCCTGGGTGCTGGCGCCGGGCAGCCGCATCGGCCCCGCGACCGAGGACGAGCGCAAGCAACTGATCGCCAACTCGCTGGTGGCCGGCACTTATGAGAAGGCCGTCGACCGCGAATCCGCCTATGAAAAGCTGCGCGGCAGCGTGCCGACGGTGGCCAATGGCGGCGCGCCGGGCGGGCAGCAGGCGGGTGAACAGGACAGCGGCTGGCTGGGCACCGCTGGCGATATCTTCGGCACGCTGACCAAGGGCACCGGCAAGAGCGGCCGCGGCGATTCGATCCTGGAATCGATGGCCAAGTCGGCGGCGCGCACGGTGGGCTCGCAGGTCGGGCGCGAGCTGATCCGCGGCGTGCTGGGGAGTTTGCTGGGGAAGAAGAAGTAAGAGCGCTCTGCCGGTTTGCTTCCCTCGCCCGCAAGCGGGAGAGGGAGTGCACCAGCGGTGGTTCGGGCGTCAGCGCCGCTGCGCCGCGTCGCGCGCCTTCGCCGCTTCAGCATCCTCGCGCATCTTGCGCGCGAACAGGCGGGCGAAGAACCAGCCCATGCCGATGATGAAGACGATCACGCCCAGGCTCATCAGCCCGGTGCTGGTACTGAACAGGATCTTGAAGGCTTCCATGCGTGGCTCCCTGTATGTGTGGACGCTGGACGCGGCGAGGTCTCGCCGGCTTGCCGCCAGTGTAGGGAGCCGCTGCAGGCGGGCTATTGAGGCCGGTCAAGCGCCGGCCAGCCCGCGTCCGTGCCGTCAGTTCTTGGTGCCGAACAGCCGGTCGCCCGCATCGCCCAGCCCGGGCACGATATAGGCATCGGCATCCAGGTGGCTATCGAGCGAGGCGACAAACAGCTTTACGCCCGGATGCGCCTTCTGGAACACTTCAACGCCCTCGGGGGCGGCCACCAGCGCGACGAAGGTGATGGCCTCGTCCTTGACGCCGCGGCGCTTGAGCACTTCCACCGCGTGCGCGGCCGAATAGCCCGTGGCGACCATCGGATCGCACAGGATGAAGCTGCGGTCTTCCAGCGCCGGCAGGCGCACCAGGTATTCCACCGGGCGGTGCTGCTCGTCGCGGTACACGCCGATATGGCCGATGCGCGCCGACGGAATCAGCTCGACCAGCCCATCGCTCATGCCCACGCCCGCGCGCAGCACCGGCACGATGGTCAGCTTCTTGCCGGCGATCACCGGCGCGTCCAGCTCGACCAGCGGGGTTTCGATGCGGCGCGTGGTCAGCGGCAGGTTGCGGGTGATCTCGTAGCCCATCAGCAGCGTGATCTCGCGCAGCAGCTCGCGGAACGTGCGCGTCGACGTTTCCTTGTCGCGCATGTGCGAGAGCTTGTGCTGGATCAGCGGGTGGTCGAGGATGAAGAGGTTGGGAAAGCGCGGGTCTTGTTTCATGGCTGGCGGCGAGGGCTCGGCGGGATGGCGAGTGAAGCGGGCGCGCGAGGCCGGTTGGGGCTCGCGCGCCGCGCCGTTGCAGCCGGATTGTAATGGAAGCGGGCCGCCGCACCCGGCAGGCGCGTGACCGCGGCCCCGCTGCTACCCCGTGGCGCCTTCGTCTAGTCGAGCGCGCGGTCCTTCGACTCGATATCGACCAGGAAGATCGCCAGCGCCGCCACGGCCAGGAACGAGGACAGCAGCGCCAGTGCCAGCGTGAACTGGCTGGCCATGATGGGCGCGATGATCGAAGGCGCGAACAGCCCGCCGAAACGCGCCATCGCCCCCGCAGTGCCCATGCCGCTGGCGCGCAGGTCGGTCGGATACACCTCCGGCGTGAAGGCGTACAGCGCGCCCCAGGTGCCGAGCAGCGAGAAGCTCATCAGCAGGGTCGAGCCGATCACCAGCGCCGGGGACTGGCCCAGGCTGTACAGCATGCAGCCGGCCGCGCTCAGCAGCAGGAAGCCGATCAGGGTGGGCTTGCGGCCCCAGCGCTCGACCCCGTGCGCAGCCAGCGCGAAGCCCGGCAGTTGCACCAGCGCCAGCACGATCAGGAACACCTGGCCGCGCATGAAGCCGAAGCCCTGGCCCGCCAGCTTCACCGGCAGGTAGACGAAGACCCCGTAGTAGGCGATCGAGATCAGCATCCACGCGGCCAGCAGGCAGACGGTGCGGCGCCGGCAACCGGCGGCGAACAGCGCAAACACCGATTTGCGCTCCATCTTCTGCGGCTGCAGCGCGCCGATCTCCACCGCCACGCGGTTGGCCGCGGCCACCCGCTGCAGCACCGCGCGGGCCTCGTCCGAGCGCCCCGATTTATTGAGGTAGAGCGGCGACTCGGGCACGAAGAAGCGGAACACCACGCCGACCAGCGCCGGGATGCCGGTCACCAGGAAGATCAGCCGCCAGGCATCGTCGCCGCGCGACACCGCGATCAGCGCCAGGATCGCCAGCAGGATGGTGCCGACCGCCCAGAACGACTCCAGCAGTACCAGCCAGCGCCCGCGCCGGTCCGACGGCAGGAATTCGGCCATCATGGTGTAGTCGACCGGCAGGGTGCCGCCGACGCCGATGCCGGTCAGGAAACGCAGCAGCAGCAGCCACTGGAAGTCCGGCGCGAAGGCCGAGGCGACGCCGCAGATGGCGTCGATGACCACCGCCATCATCAGCACCGGGCGGCGGCCGATGCGGTCGGCCAGACGGCCGAACACGAACGCGCCGATCAGCATGCCGACGAAGAACATGGTGCCGGTCTGCAGCGCCGTCGGCACCGGAATGCCGAAGGTGGCCGCAATCGACGGCGCGGTGAAGCCGATCGACAGCACCTGCATCGCGTCGGCGAGCCACACCAGGCCGAATATGACGAACAGCCGATACTGGAAGCGGCCGACGCCGGCCGCGCGGATGCCTTGCTCGATCGTGATCGGTTGCGACGACGCTGCGCGCGCGCTGGGCTGCGGGGCCGAGCCTAGCGTGGCGTCCGGGATGGTCGTGGTGGCCATGGATGAAATGGATGACGACATGTTTGTCTACCTGTCTCGTTATAGGCTGATTCTGGAACTCGGAAGCACGCGCGGGGCGAAGCAGGCTGGCACGTGATGCCATCTGCTGCGGAATGCGTCGGGGGCGATGGCTTCCACCTGGCGAGGCTAGAACTAACCCGGTAGCACGCCTGCAACAGCTTCCTGGTACTGATACGACATAGTCACTCCTGGTTGTCTACCCTTGGTTTGGTCAGGCCCGCCCGGTGTCCCGGTGCGCCGGTGGTCTGGCGGAACCATGCAAGCCCCGCGCCAGCGTGTCCGGTGATGTATCGGGCCGGTTTTATGGTTTTGTGTTCTTGTCCGCCGCTTCCGGCGCGCCGTCCTTGTGCGGGGAGGCACCGCTGCGTGCGCGCTGGCACTCATGTAGTGCGCACTACATGATCGTTCAGCGTAAGCTACATGAAACTGGCGGGCAAGGCCGAATTGCGTTTCTCTCCTCGGGGTTTTCCCGCGCGCCGGCCGGCTGGCGCAGGCTCGGTCACGCCCACGCGCCCGGCGCCGCTGCGCAAGGCCCGCCAGCGTGGTGCACGTTGCTCCGGCGATTCAGTGGGCAGGCGCCGCGCGCAGCCGCGCGACGGTGTTCTCCAGGTCCTGCCATGCGGGTTTGTCGGGCGCAAAGCGCGCGCGCAGGTACTGCGCCAGTTGCGCGATCTGCTGGTCGTCGAGCGTGTCGGCATAGCCCGGCATCGCGCCCAGTTCGCTGTTGGGCGGTGCCGGCATGCCGCGTAGCAGCACCTGGATCACGTTGTCCGGCAGCTTGCTGTGCAGGTTGGTATTGAGCGCCAGCGACGGCTTCACGCCGAACTGCGCGATGCCCTGGTCCGACTGGTGGCAGACCGCGCAGGCGCTCTGGTACAGGCGTTCGGCGGGACCGCCCAGCGTGCGCGCGGCCTGCTGGCTGCGCTGTTCGACCTGCGCCGCCTGCGCCGCCAGCACCGACGGTGCCGGTGCGGGCGCCCCGAACGAGGCCACGTAATGCGCGATCGCGCGCACGTCGTCCTCGGGCAGTTGCGCGAGCTCTTCCACCACCGGCGCCATCGGTCCCGCGGCGGCGCCATGGTGCGGCGCATAGCCGCCGCGCAGGTAGGTGAACAGCGCGGCCTCGGTCCACGGCACCGGGGCTTGCGACAGCGCGGTCAGCGCCGGCGCTTCCCAGCCTTCGGCGCTGCCGCCGGTCAGGTAGCGGCGCCCGCCTTGCTCGGCGCCGAGCGCGTTGCGCGGCGAATGGCAGGCACTGCAGTGGCCCAGCCCCTCGGCCAGGTACGCGCCGCGATTCCATTGCGCCGAGCGCGACGGGTCCGGCGTAAAGCGTTCATTGCGATGGAACAGCAGGTTCCAGCCGGCCAGCAGCGGCCGCAGGTTGAACGGAAAGGCGAGCTGCGTCTGCGGCACGGCGGATGTCACCGGCTCGGCCGACATCAGATAGCCGTACAGTGCCTGCATGTCGCCATCGCTGATCTTGGCGAAGGCCGTGTACGGGAAGGCCGGATACAGGCGCCGGCCGTCGCGGTGGATGCCTTCGCGCATGGCGCGCTCGAAAGCGGCGAACGACCAGTTGCCGATGCCGGTCTGCGCATCCGGCGTGATGTTGGTGCTGTAGACCGTGCCGAAGGGCGTTTCCAGCGGCAGGCCGCCCGCGTTCTTCGCGCCCCCCGGCGCGGTATGGCAGACCGCGCAGTCGCCGGCAGCGGCCACCAGCCGGCCGCGCTCGAGCGTGGCGGTGGAATAGAAGCCGGGCTCGGGCGGCGCTACCGGTGCGATCGGTGCGCGCCAGGGCAACAGCGTGGCGCACACCCCGGCCGCGGCGGCGGCCGCCGCTGCGATCCAGCCGCGCTTCTTGCGTTGGTTGCCGGGATTGGACTCGGCCAGTGCCAGGCGGATGCGTTCGGCGCTGAACGGTGGCTTGCGCAGGCGCACGCCGGTGGCATCGAAGATGGCATTGGCGACGGCGGCGGCCGCCGGCATCGAGTCCGTGGGACCGGCAGCCAGTGCATCGTGCGTGGCCAGCGTGCCGGCCAGCCGCACTTCCGGCAGCGCCTGTGCCGGCATGGTCGGCAAGCTTTCGCGGGCAACACGCGTGTCGGCCGGCCAGGTGTCGAACGCCGTCGTGGCGGCGGTCAGCTGCAGCGCGGTTGCGGCCACGTCCCGCTCGATCGAGCGCGGCATCGAGCGCGTTATCGCGGCGGCTTGCGGTGGCGGCAGCGATTCGCTGTCGTGGCCGACCGTGACGCGCGTGACCGCCAGCTCGCCGGTGCTGCCGTCGACCTCGACTTCCGCGACCCACGCCGACCAGCTCTGGCCGGCGTCATGGTCGATGGTGTGGGCGTAGGCAAAGCCGCGACCGCGCCGCACATTGCCCGCGGCCGAGCTGGCGCGTGGCGCGGCGGCATTGGCGTCCAGGTGCCAGCCGGCGCGCTCGGCCACCTGCCGCACCAGCGCGGCACCGCGCGGGTCGTCCAGATGCGCGAGGCGCAGCGCCACCGGGTCGGCGTCGCTGGCGGCGGCAAGCTCGTCCAGATGGGATTCGCGCGCGAACACCTGCGCGCGCGCTGCCGTCAGCGGCGCGGCTGCGAATGCAGCCGGGTCGCCGGACACGGCGAGTTCGACATGCGGGATGCGATACGGCGGCAGCGCAGCGTCGCCGCCATGGCCCGCATCGATGCTGTCCGTCACCGGCGCCGGCGTATGGGTCAGCCACAGCGCCAGCGGCGACGCCGGCGCCGTGGCGCTCGCCAGCGTGGCGGCATAGGCGTCGACGGTGGCACCGGTGCGTGCGCTATCGACGCGGATATCGAGCGCGGCCTCGGCCAGGCCAACCTCGGCGGCGCGCAGCCGGCGCACCACCGGTTGGCCGGTGGCGTGGGCCAGCAGGGCCGCATCGGCGGCGGCGTGCGGCGCCAGCAGCGCGGGGTCGGCGCGGTCGTCGGGCGCTTGCCAGCAGACCAGCTGCACTTGCGTTGGCGCGATCCCCAGCAACGCAGCGAGCTCGGAGCGCAGTGCGCCGGGGCGCGTGGCGGGCAGCCATACGGTCAGCGTGCCGTCGCGCCAGTCGGCGACAACGGTGCAGCAGGCATCGTCGCGGGTGCCCGCCAGTGGCCATTGGTAGTGCTGCGTGTTGGATGCGCGGGCGTGTTCGAGCGCATCGGCGGCATCGCCGCGTTGCGCCACTGTGTGGCGCGCCGCAGGGGTGGCGTCGGCGCGCGGCGGACCAGACCAGCGCGCCCGCAGGGCCCGTGCCGCGTCGGCGGCCTGGGCGGCCGAGACCGCGGCCACGCCGGCAAAGTTATTGCGGACCACCACCGCGCGGATGCCGGGCAGCGCCAGGGCGGCGTCGCGCTCCGCGTGCAGCAGGCGCGCCGCGAGCGGCTCGCCGCCGACCCAGCGCAGGCCCGGGGGGGTCAGTACATGGGCCACGAGGCAATCGGCGGCGCCCGGCGGCAGTCCGGCGGCCAGTGCCGTGGCCGGTGCCGTCGCTTGCACGATGCCGGCGCTCACGACGCTGCCCCTTGTGCGGCCTGCCGCTGCAGCACCGCGGCCCGTCTGACCGCGCGCACGATTTCCACATGCGTGCCGCAACGGCACAGGTTGAAGCGCAAGGCTTCGCGGATCTGGGCTTCGTCGGGATCGGGGTTCTGCGCCAGCAGCGCCTTGGCGGTCATGATCATGCCGTTCAGGCAGTAGCCGCATTGCGCGGCCTGTTCTTCGATAAACGCCTGCTGCACGGGGTCCGGATGCTGTGCCGTGCCCAGGCCCTCGAGCGTGGTCACCGCGTGGCCCACCACGGCCTTGACCGGCAGCACGCACGAACGCGCGGGCAGCCCGTCCACCAGCACCGTGCAGGCGCCGCACTGGCCCAGGCCGCAACCGTACTTGGGCCCGTTGCAGCACAGGTCGTTGCGCAGGATGTAGAGCAGCGGCGTGTCAGGCGCCACGTCCAGCGTGTGCTCGGCGTGGTTGACCTGCAGGGTCAGGGGGCGGGGCGTGTTCATCGGGGGCTGGGGGCGGTTTGAACATCACGCATCGCAGCGCCGCGCCCCATTCTGGCGAGGGGCGGCGGCGGGCAGGGCGGTCAGGCGGTCAGGCGGCTTCGGACAGCGGCTTGCTCCCGGCCGACACCAGCGGCACGTTGAACACATCGTAGCCGAAACACCAGTCCGGGTTCTCGTTGCTGCGCAGCCAGGTATTGTTGTGCGAAACCAGCTGGACCTTGCCGGCGCGCTCGGCGCGGTTGGCTTCATACAGCGCGAAGGCACTGGCGTAGTCGTCGGTGCCGGCTTCGGTGAAGCAGCGCGTCAGCATGGCGGCATCCTCGATCGCCATCGCGGCGCCCTGCGCCATGTGCGGCTTCATCGGGTGGCAGGCGTCGCCCAGCAGCACCAGGCGGCCCCGGCTCCACAGCGGCAGCGGGTCACGCTCCAGCAGCGGCCACTTGGTCACTTCGACCGTGCCTTCGATCAGCGATTGCACGCCTTCGTGCCAGCCGTCGAAGGCCGCCCGCATCTCTTCGATGCTGCTCGGCACCCAGCTCTTGCTCATGTCCCATTCGGGCTCGGGCACGCCGGTGACGTAGTAGATCTCGTCGAGCTTGCTGGTGTCGAAGTAGACCATCATGTGGCGGTCATCGGTCCACCACTTGGTGCAGCGGTCGTGCTTGAAGCCCTTGACGCGCGAGATCGGAAACACCGCGCGGTGCGCGACGTAGCCGGTGTACTTGGGCGGCTCGGCGCCCAGCAGGGTCTCGCGGATGCGCGAGTTGACGCCGTCGGCGCCGATCACGATATCGGCCTCTTCGACCGTGCCGTCGGTGAAGCGCAACTGCACCACATCGCCCTGGTCGGTGACGCTTTCCAGCTTCTTGTCGAAGAACAGCGTGCCCGGGGCGACGGCGTCAGTCAGCAGCTTGTGAAAGTCACCGCGGTGCACGGTCAGGTAGCTGGCGCCGTAGTGGCGCACCGCATAGTCGCCCAGCGGGATCTGCGCGATCACCTCGCCGGTGACGCCGTCGCGGCTGTACCAGTAGTCGGGGTGGCAGCCCATGTCGTTGAGCGCGTCCTCGATGCCGATGCGCCGCATGATCTTCATCACGTTGGGCCCGACATGGATGCCCGCGCCCAGGCGCGAGAACGCCGGTGCCTGCTCATACAGCCTGACTTGGAAGCCGGCTCGCTGCAGCAGGGCGGCCGCGGCCGTTCCTCCGAGTCCGGCGCCGACAACTGCGATTCGCGGTTTGCCTTGCACGTTATTTCTCCTGGCAATGACACAAGGTCGATGGGGGCTGGCGCGGCCATGCGGCCGACCGTTGAAACGAGTGTACACACTCAAAATATCAAGGTAAAGGCGAAACTTTGCGATCCTATGGAAAACCCTGATGTCGATGTGATCTCATTGCAATGATGCGCTGCAATGGCGAAATCATGCGCAAAAACAGGGATTCATGGATTCAGTGTGCACTGAACGAGTGAATCGCTGCCGATGCAGAATGTGTTTGCCTATATAAAGTGTGTACACTACAATCGTTCGCAGCATGCAGGCCCCTAGGCCTGCTGCAGGCAGACCGACCGCGAGCGCGACCAAAGCGCAACCAAGGGCAGACAAACAGATGACGGAGTCGACAGTGCAGACAGTTTTCCGAATCGGCCAGATCGTGCCGAGCTCCAACACCACCATGGAAACCGAGATCCCGGCGATGCTGGCCGCGCGCCAGCTGGTGCGCCCGGAGCGCTTCACCTTCCACTCGAGCCGGATGCGGATGAAGAAGGTGGTCAAGGAAGAACTGGCCGCGATGGATGCGGAATCCGACCGCTGCGCGGTGGAACTGAGCGACGCCCGCGTCGACGTGCTCGGCTACGCCTGCCTGGTGGCGATCATGGCGATGGGCCACGGCTACCACCGTGTCTCCGAGCAGCGCCTGCAGGCGCATACCGCCGAGAACGGCGGCGACGCGCCGGTGATCACCAGCGCCGGTGCGCTGGTCGATGCGCTCAAGGTGATGGGCGCGAAGCGCATCGCGGTGGTGGCGCCGTACATGAAGCCGCTGACCGAACTGGTGGTGGACTACATCCGCAATGAAGGCTACGAGGTGGTCGACTACCGCGCGCTGGAGATCCCCGACAACCTGGAGGTCGGCCGCCATGACCCGGCCAGGCTGCCGGAGATCGTTGCGCAGATGAACACCGCCGATGCCGACGTGATCGTGCTGTCGGCCTGCGTGCAGATGCCGTCGCTGCCGGCGGTAGCGAAGGTCGAGGCCATGACCGGCAAGCCGGTCGTCACCGCCGCCGTTGCCACCACCTATGCGCTGCTCAAGCGCCTGGGGCTGGAGCCGGTGGTGCCGGGCGCCGGCGCGCTGCTGTCGGGCGCGTACTGAAGGAGCGGGCCATGGCAGACAGCACCTTTCTCTACGGCGCCCACGTCCACGCCAACGGCATCCGCCAGCACTACCTGCGCTATGGCGGGCAGGCGGGCGCGCGCGCGCAGCGCGATGCCGTCATCATCGTGCCGGGCATCACCAGTCCCGCGGTGACCTGGGGCTTTGTCGGCGAGCGCTTCGGCCAGCAGTTCGATACCTATGTGCTCGACGTGCGCGGCCGCGGCCTGTCGCAGTCCGGCCCGGAGCTGGACTACGGCCTCGATGCGCAGGCCGCCGACGTGGTCGCCTTTGCCGAGGCGCTGGGACTGCAGCGCTATGCCGTGGTCGGCCATTCGATGGGCGCGCGCATCGGCATCCGCGCCGCGCGCGCCAAGCCCGCGGGCCTGACGCGGCTGGTGCTGGTCGATCCGCCGGTGTCGGGTCCGGGGCGCCGCGCCTACCCGTCGCAACTGCCGTGGTACATCGATTCGATCCGGCTGGCGCAGCACGGCATCGACGCCGAAGGCATGCGCGCCTTCTGCCCGACCTGGACCGAGGACCAGCTGCGCCTGCGCGCGCAATGGCTGCATACCTGCGACGAGCGCGCGATCCTGGCCAGCTTCAACGGCTTCCACGAGGACGACATCCACGCCGACCTGCCGCAGCTCGCCGTGCCGGCGCTGCTGATGACCGCCGGCCGCGGCGACGTGATCCGCGCGGAAGACGTGCAGGAGATGCGCACGCTGCTGCCGGGCTTGCTGGTCGCGCACGTCGCCAATGCCGGGCACATGATCCCGTGGGACGACGAGGCCGGCTTCTACCGCGCCTTCGGCGATTTCCTCGGCGCGTCGCTGAATTGAACGCTGAATTGATGGATAGGGAGCGAACATGCCCGTAAGCGATTACGACCTGACGGCAGCGTGGAAGCAGGTGCTGACGCTGTCGAAGCTGCAGCGCGGACAGACCGTCACCGTGCTCACCGGCGCCGCGACGCATCCGCAGACGCTGCGCACGGCAATGGTGGCGGCGCAGTCGATGGGCGCCATCGTCAACCGGCTCGACCTGCCGCCCGTCAACGGCGAGAAGGCGCTGAGCCGCGATGCGCTGGCCTACCTGGGCACCACGCCGCTGACCGGCAATCCGGCGGCGATCGCCGCGCTGAAGGCGAGCGACCTGGTGCTGGACCTGATGACGCTGCTGTTCTCGCCCGAGCAGCACGAGATCCTGTCCGGCGGCACCAAGATCCTGCTGGCGGTGGAGCCCCCAGAGGTGCTGGCGCGGCTGGTGCCGACCGAGGCCGACCGCGCGCGCGTCAAGGCCGCCACGCAGCGGCTGGGCAAGGCGCGCGAGATGCATATCGTGTCCGATGCCGGCATGGACCTGCGCTGCCGCCTGGGCGAATTTCCCGCGATCAGCGAGTATGGCTTTGTCGACGAGCCCGGGCGCTGGGACCACTGGCCGAGCGGCTTCGTGCTGACCTGGCCCGACGAGGGCGGCACCGACGGCACCATCGTGCTGGACCGCGGCGACATCCTGCTGCCGATGAAGTCGTATCTGCAGGCGCCGATCCGCATCACGGTCGAGGCCGGCTACGTGCGCCGCATCGAAGGCGGCGTCGATGCCGAGCTGCTGGCCGACTACATGGCCTCGTTCAACGATCCGGAAGCGTATGCCATGTCGCATATCGGCTGGGGCCTGCAGCCGCGCGCGAGCTGGTCGGCGCTGGCGATGTACGACCGCGAGGCCACCATCGGCATGGATGCACGCGCCTACGAGGGCAACTTCCTGTGCTCGTTCGGCCCCAACAACGAAGCCGGCGGCAGCCGCACCACCGCCTGCCATATCGATATCCCCGTGCGTCACTGCACCGTCAGCCTCGACGGCGAGCCGGTGGTGGTGCGCGGCAAGGTGATGGACGGGCACCATGCCCCGGCCGCCTCGCTCTATCAGGCAGACAAGGACTCGCGCCATGGATGACGCAGTGCAGACTTACCAGCGCCAGGGCTTCGGCGCGGCGATGGAACTGAAGGCGCCGTACGGGCTGCTGATCATCGACTTCGTCAACGGCTTTGCCGATCCGGCGGTGTTCGGCGGCGGCAATATCCCTGAAGCCATCCGCAACACCCAGCCGCTGCTGCGCGCCGCGCGCGAGCAGGGCTGGCCGGTGGCGCACAGCCGCATCGTGTTCGCCGACGACGACAGCGACCACAACATCTTCACGCTCAAGGTGCCGGGCATGCTGACGCTGAAGGAAGACGGCCACAACAGCCAGATCGTGCCCGAGCTGGCGCCCGCGGCGGGCGAGCTGGTGGTGCGCAAGACGGTGCCGTCGGCGTTCTTCGGCACCTCGCTGGCGGCTTGGCTGACGCAGCGCGGCGTGCAGACGCTGCTGGTGGCGGGCTGCGTCACCAGCGGCTGCGTGCGCGCCAGCGTGGTCGATGCCATGTCGTTGGGGTTCCGCCCGCTGGTGGTGTCGGATTGCGTGGGCGACCGCGCACTGGGGCCGCACGAGGCCAACCTGTTCGACATGGCGCAGAAATACGCCACGGTGCTGACGCGCGACCAGGCGCTGGCGCAAATGGCAGGCGTGCGCGCCGCCGCCTGAGCCTGGCCGATGGCGCCCGTGCCGGTCTCAGCCTGCCGCCGCGCGCCTGGCGCGTGCCGCCTTGCGCGGCGCGGCGGCGGGTGGCACATGCGCCTCCGGCACGGCGCCGGGCACGGCCACCGTGCGCAGCACGGTCTGCTGGATCACATCGCGCCAGTGCGCCAGCGCGGGCGGGCTCATCATGGGCTCGCCCAGGAAGGCGCTGAGCGTATGATGGTTGGAGTTATAGAAGTAGCCGAGCGAAGCGATCACCATATACACGTCGCGCGCGCCGGCGTCCGCGCGGAACAGCCCGGCGTCCTTGCCGCGCGCAAGGATGCCGTCGAGCACCGACAGCGCATAGCTGGAGATCTCGCGCAGCCGCACCGACTTCTTTGCGTGCTTGCCCTGGCTCATGTTCTCGCTGGTCAGGATGGCGACGAACTCGGGATGGTCCAGGTAGTACTGCCAGACGAAGTCGATCAGCTGCGACAGCGCGCGCACGGGGTCGGCGGCATCGAGCTCATGCTCCAGCTGCTGCTCGGCCTGGTTGAGCTGCAGGTAGATGGTCTCCAGCACTTCGACGAACAGCTTCTCCTTGCTGCCGAAGTAGTAGTAGATCATCCGGTCGTAGGTCTTGGCCAGCGACGAGATGCGTTCGATGCGGCCGCCGTCGTAGCCGCGCTGGGCGAAGACCTTGATGGCAGCCTTGAGGATGCGCTCGCGGCTGTCCTGCGCCTGCCGGGCCCGGGTGCCGGCTGCCGCCCGCGGGGTGGCGGGCGCGGCCGGAGTCTTGGTGGTCATGGTGGGTGGTTCTGCTGGGTGCCTGTTGGCGCAGTATAACGGTGGCCCGGTTTGGCCAGATCAGGTGAGCGGTGACGGAGAGAATGAAACGATGACGGCAACGCAGCTGCAACCCCCGGCACAGGCCGACGCCGCCACGCCACGCGCACTGCGGCTGGCGCTGCTGCAGGCCACCGGCGTGCTGCTGGTGACGCGCGCCCCGCAGGCGGCCGCGCGCCCGGCGCCGGGCCAGCCCGGCGCGGCGTCGGACTATGTGCCCGCGCTGCCGGACCTGTTTATCGCCGTGCGCGACAGCGGCGAGGTGCTGGCCTTCAACGGCCACGTCGACCTCGGCACCGGCATCCGCACCGCGCTGGCGCAGATCGTCGCCGAAGAACTCGATGTACCCCTCGATCACGTGCGCATGGTGCTGGGCCATACCGAGGCCACGCCCAACCAGGGCCCGACCATCGCCAGCGCCTCGATCCAGATCTCGGCGCTGCCGCTGCGCCGCGCGGCGGCCCAGGCGCGCGCGTGGCTGCTGGCGCGCGCGGCGCTGCAGCTCGGCGTCGACGCCTCCGCGCTGGAAGCGGAGAGCGGCGTATTCCGCGTGCGCGGCACGCAGGCCAGCATCCGTTACGCCGCGCTGGTGGCCGGCGAGCACGTAGAGCTGCCGCTGGCCGAAGACGTGCCGGTCAAGCCGGTCGAGTCCTACCGCATCGTCGGCCGCGCGGCGCCGCGCGTCGATATCCCCGACAAGGCGCGCGGGGCGCTGACCTTCGTCCACGACGTGCGCGTCCCCGGCATGCTGCACGGCCGCGTGGTGCGCCCACCGTATGCCGGGCGCGACAGCGGCACCTTCGTCGGCAACAGTCTGCTGGCCATCGACCGCGATTCGGTGCGCGACTTGCCCGGCCTGGTCGAGGTGGTGGTGCAGGGCGACTTTGTCGGCGTGGTGGCCGAGCGCGAGGAATATGCGGTGCAGGCCGCGCGCCGGCTGCGCGTTCACTGGAAGCCGGTGCCGCCGTTGCCCGCGCTGGACGACCCGGAGCCGGCGCTGCGCGCTAACCCGGCCACGCGGCGCGAGCTGCTGAGCGAGGGCAACCTGCCCGCCGGCGGCGCCGGTACGGTATTGCAGCGTCGCTACGTGTGGCCGTACCAGATGCACGGCTCCATCGGCCCGTCCTGCGCCGTGGCCGACTGGCACGACGAGGGCCTGACGGTATGGTCCGGCACGCAGAACCCGCACATGCTGCGTATCGACCTGTCCAGGCTGTGCGGGCTCGGCGAGGACAGCATCGAGATCGTGCGCATGGAGGCCGCCGGCTGCTACGGCCGCAATTGTGCCGACGACGTCTGCGCCGACGCCGCGCTGCTGTCGCGTGCGGTGGGGCGGCCGGTGCGCGTGCAGCTGTCGCGCGAGCAGGAACACTTGTGGGAGCCCAAGGGCGCGGCCCAGCTGATGGATGTCAGCGCCACGCTCGGCGCCGATGGCGCGCTGCTCGGCTACGACTTCACCAGCCGCTATCCGTCCAACGACGCGCCCACGCTGGCGCTGGTGCTGACCGGAGTCGTGCCCAACGCGCCGCGCACGCTTGAGATGGGCGACCGCACCGCGGTGCCGCCCTACGCGTATGCCGCACGCCGCATCGGCTGCGACGACACGCCGGCGATCGTGCGCGCGTCGTGGCTGCGCGGCGTGTCGGCGCTGCCCAATGCGTTCGCGCACGAGAGCGTGATCGACGAGCTGGCGGCGGAGGCGGGCGCCGATCCGGTGGAATTCCGCCTGCGCCACCTGCCGGATGAACGCGCCGCGGATTTGCTGCGCGCCGTCGCCGACGCGGCCGGCTGGCAGCGCGGCGCGGCCGGAGCGCGCGGCGTGCCGGATGCCGAAGGACGGCTGCGCGGCCGGGGCGTGGCCTACGCGCGCTACATCCACAGCCGTTTTCCCGGCTTCGGCGCGGCCTGGGCCGCGTGGGTGGTGGACCTGTCCGTGGACGCGGGCACGGGCCGCATCACCATCGACAAGGTGGTGGTGGGGCAGGACACCGGCATGGTCGTCAATCCCGACGGCGTGCGCCACCAGGTCCACGGCAATGTGGTGCAGACCCTCAGCCGCGTGCTGAAGGAGCAGGTCCGCTTCGATGCCGACGGTGTCGCCAGCCGCGAATGGGGCAGCTATCCGCTGCTGACCTTCCCGGAAATCCCGCCGATCGAGGTGGTGCTGATGCCGCGCCAGTCAGAGCCGCCGCTAGGCGCGGGCGAATCGGCCTCGCTGCCGGGCGCGCCGGCGATTGCCAATGCATTGTTCGATGCGCTGGGGGTGCGCCTGCGCCGGCCGCCGTTCGTGCCGGAGACGGTGCTGGCGGCGATGGCATCGATGTCCGCAAACAAAAGCTGATTGTGTACTCCCTCTCCCGCAAGCGGGAGAGGGGAGAAAACCCTCGGCGGCGCTAGCCGCCATTCCCCTCGTCAATCTCGCTCATCTTGCGCAGCAGGTAAGTCACCGCCACGCGCTCGGCCGGATTCAGGCTGCCGAAGGTCTGCTCCGAGATTTCCTTCGCGAACGGCACGGTCTCGTCGATCAGGGCCAGCCCGGCGGGCGTGACCGTCACAACCACCTTGCGCCGGTCGTTGGGATCATGCGAGACCGCGATCAGCTTGCGCGACTTGAGCCGGTCGATGATGCCGCGCACCGTGGCCTGGTCGATCGCGGTCGCGCGCACCACCTCGTTCATCGAACACGGCTGCCGGTCGCGCACCGCGCACAGCACCACGAACTGCGCCGCGGTCAGCTGTGAATCGGGGATGGTCTGCTGGAAGATCGCCACATGGCGCTGGTAGGCGCGCCGCAGCAGGTGGCCCACCTGCTCGGTGAAGTCATAGTCGGCGGCGGGCTTGCCGGAAGGCGTGTCGGCGGGCTGGGGCACGAAGCAGGCGCGGTGGCTGAAGGTGACCCAGAGTATACCGAGGAAGGCCGCAAAACAGGTGGCGCGCGCGGCCGGGGCGGCGTCCGATGCCCTCGCGCCTTTTCGAATACAATCGTCGGGTCGTTTTGCGGGGCCGCCGTGCCGGTCCGCTTTCCCCCGTATTCTTCGTGCCCGCCTCCCACAAGTCTCTCGCCATGCCCGCCGCGCTGCCTTCGCCGCAGCGCTCCGGTCTCGTCATCGCCGCCGTGGGCGCGGTGCTGTTTTCGGCCAAGGCGATCGTCGCCAAGCTGATGTACCGCTACAACGTCGATGCCGTGATGGTGATCACGCTGCGCATGCTGTTCGCGGTGCCGCTGTTCATGGCGATCGGCTGGTGGCAGTCGCGCCGGCTGGCGCCGCTGTCGTGGGCCGACCGGGGCCGGGTGGTGTTTCTCGGCTTTATCGGCTACTACCTGTCCAGCTTCCTGGACTTCATAGGGCTGCAGTACATCACCGCCGGACTGGAGCGGCTGATCCTGTTCCTGACGCCGTCGTTCGTGCTGCTGGCTACGGCGCTGCTGTTGCGCCGGCCGATCGGCAGGCACCAGTGGCTGTCGCTGCTGCTGGCCTATGCCGGCATCGTGCTGGTGTTCGCGCATGACCTCGATGTCAGCGGCAGCCAGGTGTGGCTGGGCGGCGCGCTGGTGCTGGGCAGCGCCATCACCTATGGTATCTACCTGATCCTGAGCGGCGAGCTGGTGCGGCGCATCGGTTCGCTGCGGCTGGTGGCGTATGCCATGTGCGTGTCGACCGCCTGCTGCGTGATCCAGTACCTGGTGCTGGGCCGGCCGCTGGCGGAGCTGGCGCAGCCGGCGCCGGTGTTGTGGCTGTCGCTGGTCAACGCGGTGTTCTGCACCGTGCTGCCGGTGTCGCTGACCATGGTGGCGGTGTCGCGCATCGGCGCGCCGATGGCGTCGCAGGCCGGCATGATCGGGCCGGTGTCGACGCTGCTGCTGGCCTTCTGGCTGCTCGGCGAGCCCGTCAGCGGTGTGCAGCTGACCGGCAGCGCGCTGGTGCTGGGCGGCATGTACTTGCTGTCGGCAAGGAAAAACTGATTTGCGGGCCCGCCCGGCGCGGGTCCGTCACAGACAACAGACTAGGGAGAAACACATGGATCTGGGACTGCGCGGCAAGCATGCGCTGGTATGCGGCGCCAGCAAGGGCCTGGGCTTCGCCTGCGCCGACGCGCTGGCGGCCGAGGGCGTCGACGTGGTGATCGTGGCGCGCGGCGCCGAGGCGCTGGAAAAGGCCGCGGCCGACCTGCGCGCGCGCCATGGCCGCCGCGTGATCGCGGTGGCGACCGACATCACCACGCCCGAGGGCCGCAAGGCGGCGCTGGACGCCGCCGCCAAACTCGGCGACCTCGACATCCTGGTCAACAACGCCGGCGGCCCGCCGCCGGGCAATTTCCGCGACTGGGAGCGCAGCGACTGGCTGGCCGCGCTTGACGCCAACATGCTGACCCCGATCGAGCTGATCAAGGCTACCGTCGATGGCATGATCGCGCGCAAGTGGGGCCGCATCATCAATATCACCAGCGGCGCGGTCAAGGCGCCGATCGATGTGCTGGGCCTGTCCAACGGCGCGCGCTCCGGCCTGACCGGCTTCGTTGCCGGCGTCGCGCGCGAAGTGGCGCAGCACGGCGTCACCATCAACAACCTGCTGCCGGGGCCGTTCAATACCGACCGGCTGTTCAAGACCATGGAAGGCGGCGCGAAGAAGGCCGGCCTGAGCGTCGAGGAAGTGGCGCAGCGCCGCGCCGCGGCCAACCCGTCGCGCCGCTTCGGCGAGCCGGCCGAGTTCGGCGCCACCTGCGCTTTCCTGTGCAGCCGCCATGCCGGCTACATCACCGGCCAGAACATCCTGCTCGACGGCGGCGCTTTCCCTGGCACGTTCTGACCAGCAGTTTCCTCCCGTTTCCCGTACCTCGCAAAAGGACGCCCTGATGACCCGGCCCCGTATGCCCCGCATAGCGCTGATCGCCCATGACCACAAGAAGGACGACATCGTCGCCTTCGCCGCACGCCATCGCGACTTCCTGTCGCAGTGCGAACTGCTTGCCACCGGCACCACCGGCGGGCGCCTGATCGACGAAGTCGGGCTCGACGTTTCGCGCATGCTGTCGGGGCCGTGGGGCGGCGACCTGCAGATCGGCGCGCAGCTGGCCGAAGGGCGCGTCAGCGCGGTGGTGTTCCTGCGCGACCCGATGACGCCGCAGCCGCACGAACCCGATATCAACGCGCTGGTGCGCGCCTGCGACGTGCACAACGTGCCGTGCGCGACCAACGTGGCCAGCGCCGAGCTGCTGCTGGCCGGGCTTGCGCGCGAGAACGGCGCGGCGCAGGCCGGCTGAAATTCCACGCATTCCCGATCGATGCCTCACCAAAACAAGGAGCGACGCAGATGAGCAAAGCCATCCGGATCGAGCAGACCGGCGGTCCCGAAGTCATGCAGTGGGTCGATGTACAGGTGGGCGACCCCGGCCCCGGCGAAGTGCGCGTGCGCCACGAGGCGGTGGGCCTGAACTATATCGATGTCTATTTCCGCACCGGGCTGTACAAGCAGCCGCTGCCGGGCGGGCTGGGCATGGAAGGCGCCGGCGTGGTCGAGGCGGTGGGCGAGGGCGTGCGCCACGTGGCCGTGGGCGACCGCGTGGCCTATGCCGGCCGTCCCACCGGCGCCTACGCGCAGGTGCGGGTAATGCCGGCCGACATCGTGGTGCGGCTGCCCGATGCGATCCCGTTCGACACCGCCGCGGCAATGATGCTGCAGGGCCTGACGGCACAGTACCTGATCCGCGACAGCTACAAGGTGCAGCCGGGCGACACCGTGCTGCTGCACGCGGCCGCGGGCGGCGTCGGGCTGATCGCGTGCCAGTGGCTGAAGGCGCTGGGCGTGACCGTGATCGGCACCGTCGGCAGCGACGAAAAGGCCGAACTGGCGCGCGCCAACGGCTGCGCCCACACCATCGTCTATACGCGCGAGTCGTTCGTCGAGCGGGTGCGGGAGATCACCAACGGCAAGGGCGTGCCGGCGGTCTATGACTCGATCGGCGCGGATACTTTCCGCGGCTCGCTCGACTGCCTGGCGCCGCGCGGCACCATGGTCAGCTTCGGCAACGCCTCGGGTCCGGTGCCGCCGTTCGACCTGTCGGTGCTGGGCAACAAGGGCTCGCTGCGGCTGACGCGGCCGACGCTGATGACCTACGTGGTGCACCGCGAACTGCTCGAGCCGATGGTGGCCGACCTGTTCGACGCCGTCACCACCGGCAAGGTCAAGGTCGACATCCGCCAGCGCTACGCGCTGTCCGAGGTGGCGCAGGCGCACCGCGACCTGGAAGCGCGCAAGACCACCGGCTCGACCATCCTGCTGCCGCACTGAAAGCGTTCTGCGCGTGAATTAAAAAAATCCCCGGGACACGCGGTGTCCCGGGGATTTTTTTGTTGGTTGCTTCAGTGCGGCCGGACCGTGGTGGCGGTGGCGCGCGCCTGCGCCTGGCGCAGGATATGCGGCGGCAGGCGCTTCAGGATCAGGTGGACGGCCAGCGGGATCAGCACCACGTCGTCGACCAGCCCCAGGCCGGCAACCACGTCGGGCACGAGGTCGATCGGCGAGATCGCGTAGAACAGCAGGCCGATGGCGGCGGGCTTGAGCCACGCGGGCGCATCCGGATGGCGCAGCGCGTACCAGAACAGGCGGCCGTCGCGGCGAACCAGCGTCCACAGGGCCGAAAAACGCTTCAACATGAGAGGCCTCCTTCACATGGCGGGCGCCCGAGACCGGCGCATACGCAGAGAGGTTGGGCCGGTCTCGCGGGCTTCAAGTTCCGGAGGTGCGCGCAGATGCTCAACCCGGGATTTTCCCTTCCACGCCCTCGACATAGAACTTCACGCCGTGCAGGAATTTGTCGTCGGCGACCTGGTCCTTGGCCAGCTGTTCCTTGCCGGTGTTGTCCTTGATCGGACCCT
This sequence comes from Cupriavidus sp. WGlv3, assembly GCF_023952475.1. Lineage (GTDB taxonomy): Bacteria > Pseudomonadota > Gammaproteobacteria > Burkholderiales > Burkholderiaceae > Cupriavidus > Cupriavidus phytorum. The sequence goes on along the minus strand of NZ_JALHRX010000001.1, from coordinate 423,654 downwards.
TCCAGATCGGTGCGGTGCCGTCGATGATGCCCTTCTTGCGTTCGTCGACCAGGGCCTTGACCTCAGCCGGCACGTCGGCGTTGTAGCTCTTCAGGTCGATCATGCCTTCCTTCAGGCCCCACCACGTGGTGCTGTTCTTCCACTGGTTGTTCAGCACGTCTTCCACCACCTTGTTGTAGTAGACGCCCCACGAGATCACCGACGCGGCCAGGTGGGCCTTGTCGCCGAACTTGGTCATGTCGCTGTCCCAGCCGAAGGCATGCACACCCTTCTCCTGCGCGGTCTGCACCACGGCGGCGGAGTCGGTGTTCTGCATCAGCATGTCGACGCCCTGGCCGATCAGCGTGGTCGCGGCTTCGCGTTCCTTGCCCGGATCGAACCACTTGTTGACCCACACCACCTTGACCGTGGCGTTGGGGTTGACGCTGCGCGCGCCCAGCGTGAACGAGTCGATGTTGCGGATCACCTCGGGGATGGGCACCGACGCCACCACCCCCATCTTGCCGGTCTTGCTCATCTTGCCGGCGACCACGCCCGCCAGGTAGGCGCCTTCATAGGTGCGCACGTCGTACTGGGCCAGGTTGGCGGCGGTCTTGAAGCCGGTGGCGTGCTCGAACTTCACGTCCGGGAATTCCTTCGCCACCTTGAGCATCGACTCCATGTAACCGAAGGTGGTGCCGAAGATCAGCTTGTTGCCCTGGCTGGCCAGGTCGCGGAACACGCGCTCGGCATCGGCGGCGGATTCGGGCACGTTCTCGACGAAGGTGGTCTTGACCTTGTTGCCGAACTTCTCTTCGACCGCCTTGCGGCCGTTGTCATGCGCAAAGGTCCAGCCGGCATCGCCGACCGGGCCGATATAGACGAAGGCGACCTTGAGCGGCTCGGCCGCCTGCCCGGCAGCGGGCGCGGAAGCGGCGCCGGCGGGTTCGGCGGGCTTGTCGGCCTCTTTCTTGCCGCAGCCGGCCAGGGCCAGCACGGCGGTGGCGGCCAGCGCCGCCAGGGTCTTCCTGCGCGTGACGATCATGATTTTTCCTTTAGTGAATGGTTGATGGCTCGGGGATTTCCGTCAGAAAAACGATCAGGCGTTGCCGGGGCGGAACGGCTTGCCCAGCGACGCCGGCATGTTCAGGCGTATCCACGCCGGATTGCGCGAGATCAGCGCCAGCACCACGATGGTGGCGGCGTAGGGCAGCATCGACAGGAACTGCGACGGCACCGACACGCCCACGCCTTGCAGGTAGAACTGCAGGATGGTCACGGCGCCGAACAGCCACGCGCCCACCAGCACGCGGCCCGGGCGCCAGGTGGCAAAGGTGGTCAGCGCCAGCGCGATCCAGCCGCGGCCCGCGACCAGGTTCTCGACCCACATCGGGGTGTAGACCAGCGACAGGTAGGCGCCCGCCAGCCCGCAGCAGGCGCCGCCGAACAGCAGCGCGCCGAAGCGGATGGTGCGCACCGGGTAGCCCAGCGCATGCGCGGACTCGGGCGATTCACCGATCGCGCGCAGCGTCAGCCCGGCGCGCGAGCGGAACAGGAACCACATGATGGCGAAGCACAGCAGCAGGCTGAAATACACCATCCAGTGATGCTGGAAGAACGCCGGACCGACGAAGGGCAGGTCGGCCAGTCCCGGCACGGCCTTGGCCTGCGCCGGCATGGCGAAACCGACGAAGCGCTGGCCCATGAAGGCCGACAGGCCGGTGCCGAAGATCGACAGCGCCAGTCCGGTGGCGACCTGGTTGGTGGCCAGCACCAGCGCCAGCCACGAGAACAGCGTGGCCATCAGCATGCCGGCCAGCGCGCCGGCGGCGAAGCCGAGCAGCGGCGACTGGGTCTGATAGCCGACCATGAAGCCGGCCACCGCGGCGACCAGCATCATGCCTTCGGCGCCCAGGTTGAGCACGCCCGAGCGTTCGTTGATCAGCAGGCCCAGCGCCGCCAGCAGCAGCGGCGTGCCGGCGTTGATGGCGGTGGCGATGAGGGGGGCGAGTTGTTCCATGTTCTTGGTGGGCTCCGCTCAGGCCGTGGTGGCGCGCCAGCGCAGGCGGTTGTCGATCAGCGTGTCGCACGCCAGCAGGAAAAACAGCAGCATGCCCTGGAACACCCAGCCGAGCGCCGAAGGCAGGCCCAGGCGCGACTGCGCCATCTCGCCGCCGATATAGAACAGCGACATCATGATGCCGCCGAACACGGTGCCGACCGGATGCAGCCGCCCGATAAAGGCGACGATGATGGCGGTGAAGCCATAGCCCGGCGAGATCGACGGCAGCAGCTGCCCGATCGGCCCGACCACTTCGAACGCGCCCGCCAGGCCGGCGGTGGCGCCCGAGATCAGCAGCGCGCTCCACAGCGCGCTGCGCGCCGAGAAGCCCGCATAGCGCGCCGCCGCCGGCGCGGTGCCGCCGACCTGCAGCCGGTAGCCGGCGAAGCTGCGGAACACGAACACCGTCATCACCGCCACCAGCAGCAGCATCACCACAAAGCCGGCATGCAGCCGCGAACCCGACATCAGGTTGGGCAGCAGGTACTCGGACGAGAACACCTTCGATTGCGGGAAGTTCATGCCGTTGGGATCCTTCAGCGGTCCGTTGACCACCCACAGCAGCAGCTGCTGCGCGATATAGGTCAGCATCAGCGAGACCAGGATCTCGTTGGCGTTGAAGCGGTCCTTGAGCAGCGCGGTGAGCGAGGCCCACGCCATGCCGCCGGCGATGCCGGCGAGCGACGCCAGCACCAGCACCACGGTGCCGTTCATGGTTTGTCCCGGCACATCGAAAACCAGCACCGCCGCGCCGGCGCAGATGCCGCCGGCGATCAGCTGGCCGTCGGCGCCGATATTCCACACGTTGGCGCGGTAGCACACCGACAGGCCCAGCGCGCACAGCACCAGCGGCACGGTCTTGAGCAGCACCTCGCCGATCGCACGCTGGTCGCGCAGCGGATCGGCCAGGAACACCTTGAGCGCGGCCACCGGATCCTTGCCGAGCGCCAGGAACAGCAGCGCCCCGAACAGCAGCGTCAGCGCCAGCGCCAGCACCGGCGAGGCGTAGGCCATGGCGCGCGAGGGCATGCCGCGCGGCGCCAGCGTCAGGGGGGAACGGGGCAGCAGGGTGCGCACATCAGCCATGGCTTGCCACCTCCATGCCTGCCTGGGCATGGGCCTGGGCCGGTCCGCCTGGCCACAAGCCGCTCATCCACAACCCGACCTGCTCGCGCGTGGCGGTCTCGGTCGGCAGCGATGGCGACAGCCGGCCCTTGGCAATCACGTGCAGCCGGTCGCAGATCGCGAACAGCTCGTCGAGCTCTTCCGACACCACCAGGATGGCGCAGCCGGTGGCCTTCAGCGCCAGGATCTCGTTGTGGATCTGCGCCGCGGCGCCGACGTCGACGCCCCAGGTGGGTTGCGCCACGATCAGCACCCTCGGGCCGCTTTCGATCTCGCGGCCGACGATGAATTTCTGCAGGTTGCCGCCCGACAGGCTGCGCGCCAGCGCGTGCGGCCCGCTGGCCTTGACGCGGAAGCGGTTGATCACCGCCGACGCCAGCCCGCTGGCGGCGCCGGGCGAGATCATGCCTTGCCGGACATAGGGCGGGGTCTGGTGCGATAACAGGATATTGGTGGCCAGGCTCATGCCCGGCACCGCGCCGCGGCCCAGGCGCTCTTCCGGCACGAAGGCCAGTCCGGCGCGGCGGCGCTGGCGCGCATCGAGGCGGCCCGCGGGCTTGCCATCGAGCTGCACCGAGGTGGCGTCGGCGCGCGTGTCCTCGCCGGACAGCGCGGCCAGCAATTCCTGCTGGCCGTTGCCCGAGACCCCGGCGATGCCGACGATCTCGCCCGCGTGGACATCGAGCGCAACCTGGCTCAGCTCGGTCGCGAACGCATGCGCGCGCGGCAGCGACAGGCCCTGCACGCTCAGGCGCACCGAGCCGCGCTGCGCGGCCACGCGCGCCTCGCGCGGCGGCTCGCCGCCGATCATCAGGCGCGACAGCGACGCTGCGGTTTCCTGGCGCGGATCGCACACGCCGGTGACCTTGCCCATGCGCATCACGGTGGCGTGATGGCACAGCGCGCGGATCTCGTCGAGCTTGTGGCTGATGTAGAGGATGCTGGTGCCTTCGGCGGCCAGCTGGCGCAGCGTGACGAACAGCGTTTCCACCGCCTGCGGCGTCAGCACCGAGGTGGGCTCGTCCAGGATCAGCAGCTGCGGGCTGGCCAGCAGCGCGCGCACGATCTCGACGCGCTGGCGCTCGCCCACCGACAGCGTGTGCACATGGCGGTTGGGCTCCAGCGGCAGGCCGTAGCGCTCGGCGGTGGCGCGGATGCGCTCGGCCAGCTGCTTCATGTTGCCCTGCTGGGCGGCCGGCAGGCCCAGCGCGATGTTTTCCGTGACGGTGAGCGTGTCGAACAGCGAGAAATGCTGGAACACCATGGCGATGCCCAGGTTGCGGGCGTCGTGCGGGCTGCCGATGCTGACCGGCGCCCCGTTGAAGTGCACCTCGCCGGCATCCGGACGAACCGCGCCGAAAATGATCTTCATCAGGGTGGACTTGCCGGCGCCGTTTTCACCCAGCACGGCATGGATCTCGCCGGGCGCAACGCTGAGGCTGACGTCGTCGTTGGCGACGACGCCCGGGTAGCGCTTGCTGATATGGGCCAGCGCCAGCCGGGGAGGGAGTTGTGATGTCACTGAGGCGGCTCGGGTTGTTGTTGTGGCAGCAACGGGGATGCGTCAAAGCGCGGCAGTGCGTGGCGCAGCATCGCCGCGACGCATTGCAGCATTCATCATCGGTTCGTGATGCCGGATATTGGTGACGAATTATATAAGTGCGCGGGGTCCGCAAGGCCCGAATCGGGCTGGTGTCCAGTCTGTGCAACGGATTGGCGGGTGGTTGCAAGTCGCATGCCGGCGCAGCACAAAAAAACCGCCGCCTCCTTGCCGGAGGCGGCGGTCTTGTGACGCTGGCGAGCAGATCGGACGCCGGATTACGCGCCCGTAGCAGTCGCAAACCGCCCATCCCGGAAATCCGCCAGAGTCTGGTAGATCTGCTCCTGCGTGTTCATCACGAACGGGCCGTACTGCGCGATCGGCTCGTTCAGCGGGCGGCCGGCGATCAGCAGGAAGCGCGCGTCGGCCTCGGCCCTGACGATGACGCCGTCAGCCTGGCCGGCGTTGTCCAGCACGCCCATGCGCTGCGCCGCGACCACGGCGCGGTCGTCGCCCGCGCCGACCGAGACTTCGCCGCGGTACACGTAGATAAAGGCGTTGTGCCCGGCCGGCAGCGCCTGCGCGAAGGACTGGCCGGCCGGCAGGTCGACGTCCAGGTAGACCGGCTCGGTCACCGGGCGCGTGATCGCGCCCCCCACGCCATGGCTGGCACCGGCCAGCACGCGTACCGTGGCGCCATGCTCCAGCGCCACCGTCGGGATCTCGGCGGCGGGCAGGTCGCGGTACCACGGCGCCGTCATCTTGTCGGCGGCCGGCAGGTTCAGCCACAGCTGGAAGCCTTCCATGCGGCCGTCCTCCTGCTCGGGCATTTCGGAGTGGACCACGCCGGCGCCCGCCACCATCCACTGCGCGCCGCCGTTCTGCAGCAGGCCCTCGTTGCCGGCGCTGTCGCGGTGGCGCATGCGCCCGGCCAGCATGTAGGTGATGGTCTCGAAGCCGCGGTGGGGGTGATCGGGGAAACCGCCGATGTAGTCGTCCTTGCTGTCGGTGCCGAAGGCATCGAGCATCAGGAACGGGTCCAGCCGGCGCTGCAGGTTTTGCGTCAGCACGCGCGTCAGCTTGACGCCGGCGCCGTCCGAGGTGGCGATGCCGCGCACCACGCGGTCGACGGTGCGCGAGCGCTGCACGCTTTCCGCGGCGGTGGCGGGAATGGTGGTGAGGGTACGGGTGTCCATGTCTTGCTCCTGTGGGGCGGTCCGCGGTGGCGTTGGCCGGCCGGTCCGTCGTTTCAGCTACCTCGTCAATTTAGTGGTTTGGCGGGGAAAGAGTAGAGGGCGCACGGGCAACAGATTGTTCTGCTGGTGCGCCAAGTCTTGTGAGCCGCTGTATTGATTTCAGAACGATCGCGGCGCTGCATGTGTCGTGTCCGGGGCCTCCGGCAGCGGCGCCGGGAAGCCCGAAAATCGGTGCCAGATCGTCCCCGGAAAGGCCAAAGATGACAAGATCGATGAAGATCGCTATAATAGCGCTCTCTTTGTCATCCGTTGATGCGAGAAGCAGGGTGGGTAAAAACCCGCCAGCCCTTGCCAGTCAACGGCCGATGGACCGGCGGCGCGTCGGAAAACTTCAATACTTGCGCTGCCACTGGCCAACCGTTCGCGATGTGCTTGCACCGCCGGTTGCGCCGCTTCAGGGACTGCCGTCCAACGGCATCCCGTCAATCGCGATTCCCCGCCCACGGCGGACGAATCCACAGACCGTCCGCCGGCAATCGTGCCGGTCATGGCGGCAATGCAATCTGAACCGGGCCTGGTGGCGCCCCATCTCCGCACGCACCAGCCCATATTGTTTTCCGTCGCCGGAAAGTGGCGTGCTGCGCGCTTTTTGGCCCGGAGGAGGGGAGAGTATGTCAAAGCAATCGGCACGGGCGCTGGCCTGGGCGGGATTGACGCTTGCCGCGCTGGTCGCACTGGTGGCGTGGATCGGCGTCGATGTGATTCGCCAGTACCAGGAGCGCCTGCTCTACGACGTCGGCGACCACCTGCGGCTGGTGGTGCTGTCGATGGCGCTGGCGCTGGCCACCGGCATCCCGGCGGGCATCGCGCTGAGCCGCCCGTGCATGCGCCGCTGGGCCGACCGGCTGATGCAGGTCTTCAATGTCGGCAATACCGTGCCGTCGCTGGCGGTGCTGGCCCTGGCGCTGGCCGTGCTCGGCATCGGCGAGCGGCCCGCCATCCTGGCGCTGTGGCTGGCCTCGCTGCTGCCGATCGTACGCAATACCTACGAGGGCCTGCGCAATGTCTCGCCCACGCTGCTGGAAGCGGCGCGCGGCATCGGCATGACGCCGGCCCAGCGCCTGCTGCGCGTGGAACTGCCCAACGCGCTGCCGGTGATGCTGGCCGGCATCCGCATCGCGCTGGTGATCAATGTCGGCACCGTGCCGCTGTCGTTTCTGATCGGCGCCAACAGCCTGGGCGAGCTGATCTTCCCGGGCATCTACCTGAACAACCAGCCGCTGCTGCTGCTGGGCGCCGCCGCCACCGCGCTGCTGGCGCTGGCGCTCGATGCACTGTTTGCCGCCGCCGGCCAGCTCTACCTGCGCCGCCGCGGCCTGGCGCACTGAACCGGGATACTGAAATGGAAAAGCAAATGCAATACATCCGCCGCCGCGCGCGCCGGGTGGTGTTGTTGGTGGCAGCGGTCACCGCCTTCGCCGCCGGCCTGGCGCTGGCCACCGCGCCCGAAGCCCGGGCCGCGGGCGCGCCCGTCCGTGTGGGCGGCAAGAACTTCACCGAACAGCTGCTGCTGTCTTCGATGACCACCAAGTACCTGCGCGCCAAGGGCTTCGACGCCGAGCTGACCGCCGGCCTGGGCAGCACGCTGATGCGCCAGGCCATGGAGAACGACCAGCTCGACGTGGTGTGGGATTACACCGGCACCGCGCTGATCGTGTTCAACAAGGTCGAGGAGAAGCTCGACGCGCAGGAAAGCTATGCGCGCGTCAAGCAGATGGACGGCGCGCGCGGGCTGGTGTGGCTGGACGCCTCGGGCATCAACAACACCTATGCGCTGGCGATGCCGAAGGAGCGCGCGGCCGCCAGCGGCGCGACCACGCTGTCGGCCTTTGCCGAGCAGATGCGCAAGGCCGGCGACGCCAGCCATCCGTTCGCCGTCGACATGGAATTCGCCGCGCGCCCGGACGGGCTGGAGCCGCTCAAGGCGCAGTACCAGCTGCCGTTTTCGCGCCGCGACGTGATCCAGCTCGATCCGGGCCTGGTCTACACCGCGCTGAAGAACAACCAGGTGGAACTAGGGCTGGTGTACGCCACCGACGGCCGCGTCAAGGGCTTCGACCTGGTGCTGCTCGAGGACGACCAGCACTTCTTCCCGCCGTACAACGCGGCGCCGGTGGTGCGCAAGCCAGTGCTCGATAAGCATCCGGAACTGGCGGGCCTGCTCAACGCACTCGCGGCCAGGCTCGACAACCAGAGCATGACCGAGATGAACTACAAGGTGGACATCGGCCAGCAGCCGGTTGACAAGGTGGCGGAGGACTTCCTGCGCGGCCACGGACTGATCTGAGGAGGGCCGCATGGACTTGTTCGCATACCTGCAACACAGCTGGCCCACGCTGCTGAAGCTGACCGGCGAGCACCTCGCGCTGGTGGGCTCGGCGGTGGGGCTGGCGATCCTGATCGGGGTGCCGCTGGGCATCCTGATCACGCGCTTCCGCGCGCTGGCGACGCCGCTGCTGGCGCTGGCGACGATCGTGCTGACGCTGCCGTCGATCGCGCTGTTCGGGCTGATGATCCCGATCTTCGCGCGCTTTGGCCATGCGCTCGGCTACGTGCCCGCGGTGACGGCGGTGTTCCTGTACTCGCTGCTGCCGATCATGCGCAACACCTATACCGCGCTGGCCAATGTCGACCCCGGCATCCAGGAAGCGGGCCGCGGCATCGGCATGACCACCTGGGAACGCATGCGGCTGGTGGACCTGCCGCTGGCGGTGCCGGTGATCCTTGGCGGCGTGCGCACCGCCGTGGTGATGAATATCGGGGTTGCCACCATTGCCGCCATCATCGGCGCGGGTGGCCTTGGGGTGCTGATCCTGCAGGCGATCAGCCAGAGCAACATGAGCAAGCTGGCGGTGGGCGCGGTCCTGGTCAGCCTGCTCGCCATCGTGGCGGACGCCTTCCTGCAGTGGTTGCAGCGGGCGCTGACGCCGAAGGGGATCCGTCTATGATCGAACTCGACCAACTCACCAAGTCCTTCCCGCAGAAAGACGGCACCGAGATGCGCGCCGTCGACGCCGTCTCGCTGACGGTGCCGCGCGGCGAGATCTGCGTCTTCCTGGGCCCGTCGGGCTGCGGCAAGACCACCACGCTGAAGATGATCAACCGGCTGATCGAGCCGACCTCGGGCACGGTGCGCATCGAAGGCGAGGATACGCGCGGCCTCGACGGCGTGACCCTGCGCCGCAAGATCGGCTACGTGATCCAGCAGATCGGCCTGTTCCCCAACATGACCATCGAAGAGAACATCATGGTGGTGCCGCGCCTGCTGGGCTGGGACAAGAAGCAGTGCCGCGAACGCGCGCGCGAGCTGATGGCGATGGTGCAGCTCGATCCCGTCCGGCTGCTGTCGCGCTATCCGCGCGAGCTGTCCGGCGGCCAGCAGCAGCGCATCGGCGTGATCCGCGCGCTGGCGGCCGACGCGCCGCTGCTGCTGATGGACGAGCCCTTCGGCGCGGTCGATCCGATCAACCGCGAGAGCATCCAGAACGAATTCCTGCAGATGCAGCGCCAGCTCGGCAAGACCGTGATCATGGTCTCGCACGATATCGACGAGGCGATCAAGCTGGCCGACAAGGTCGCGGTGTTCCGCCGCGGCAAGCTGGTGCAGTTCGACCACCCCGACGCGCTGCTGGCGCACCCGGCCGATGAGTTCGTGCAGGCCTTCGTCGGCCATGACAACACGCTCAAGCGGCTGCTGCTGGTGCGCGCCGGCGATGCCGCCACCATGCCCCCGAGCTGCCATCCGGGCATGCCGCTGGCCGAGGCGCTCGCCGTGATGGACGACGCCGACGTGCGCCACCTGCCGGTGGTGGACGACGCGCAGGTGGCGCTGGGCTACGTCACGCGCCGCGACGCGCGGTCGGGCCAGGGCACATGCCGCGAGGTAATGCGCCCGTTCGCCGCCACGGCCGCGTTCGACGAGCACCTGCGCATCGTGCTGTCGCGCATGTACCAGCACAACACCAGCTGGCTGCCGGTGATGGGCGCCGACGGCGCCTACCTGGGCGAGGTCACGCAGGAATCGATCGCCGGCTACCTGAGCTCGGGCCGCTCGCGCGGCCAGGCCGGCGCGCGGGCGACCCTGGCTGCAGCGGCCGCGCCGCTGCGCGCAGCCGCCTGAGCGCGCAGCCAGACCGCACGCGCGGGCACGGCCGGCGCGCTATGCTAGAGGCATGCTCCGCTGCTGCCGCTCGCCCCTGTGCCTGGTCATCGAAACCCGCTGGCTGATCCCGCGCGGGTTTGACGGCTTCACGCCCGGTCCGCTGATCCTGCTGCGCCCCGGCGCCACCCAGGCGCTGATCGAGCATGAGAAGGTCCACGTGCGCCAGTTCTGGCGCAGCTGGGGCCTGATGGGCGTGCTCTACCTGGCCAGCCGGCGCTGGCGCCTGCGCTATGAAGTCGAGGCCTACCGCGAGCAGTTGCGGCACAGCCCTCCGGGCGCGGCCCGCGGGCTGGCGCGCGTGCTGGCCACGAAATACCGGCTGCGAATCTCCGAGGCCGAAGCCTACCGGCTGCTGAAGCAAGGCTTGCACGACGACGCCCAATGAAAAACGGCCCGCACCAGTCGCTGGTGCGGGCCGTTTTCTTGTCTGGCGGAAGCGGTGAGATTCGAACTCACGGATGGGTCACCCCATCGGCAGTTTTCAAGACTGCTGCCTTAAACCACTCGGCCACGCTTCCGGAAAAGGGCGGGCATTGTAGCGCGAAAGGGCGGGGCCTCCGGCGCATTGCCGCATGCAGACGCAACGGTCTGGCCGCGCATTATACAAGGCCCGCGCGCCCTGATGGCGACTTGCGTCGCGGCTCGGGCGCAGCCGCAGTTGCTGCCACATCCTCTGCTGTGCTGTCGGACTCTGTCTGACATGGCGGAACCTTCATATCGCGCCAGCGCTCATATGGTCGTACCGGGCACTGCGGTGTGTGCCGCATCCCCGGCTTTCGCCTGGCAACAGAGGAGAACTCAAAATGCGCAAAATGCGAACCCCTAGCAAAACATGGCTGATCGTTCCGGTGGCCGCGGCGGCTGCGCTGGCCGGTTGTGCGGCGCCGTACAACAGCGGCTACGACCAGGGCTACAACACCGGCTACAACGCGCCGCCCCCGGGTTACCAGAACCCGCACACCTCGCAGGCACCGGCCGGCGCGGTATACTACGGCCGCGTGGAATCGATCGAGCCGGTCACCACCACGCAAGGCAGCTCGGGCCTGCTGGGCACCGTGATCGGCGGCGCCGCGGGCGGCCTGCTGGGCCACCAGATCGGCGGCGGGAGCGGCCAGACCGCGGCGACCATCGGCGGTGCCGTGGTCGGCGCCGTGGCCGGCAACCAGATCGAGAAGCGTGCGGGCAGCAATACGCAGACGGCCTATCGCGTCAACGTGCGGCTCGATGACGGCCGCCTCGCCACGGTGACGCAGTCCAACCTGGGCAGCCTGCAAGTGGGCATGCGTGCGCGCGTGGCCAACGACATGGCCACGCCGTACTGACCTGCCAGCCTGACGTTTGCCAGAAGTGAAAGGCCACGCGCTAGCGTGGCCTTTTTTTATCGCTGCCGGCATGGGGCCGCTCAGTCTTTCAGGAACATCTCCTGCAGGTCGTTGAGGAAGCGCCGGCCCAGTTCGGTGGGGCGGATCGTGGTCAGGTCGGCTTCCAGCAGACCCTTTTTCTCGGCCTCGGCCAGCTGCTTGCTGATGGTGTGCAGCGGCAGCCCGGTGTAGTCGTGGAAGCTCGAGGCCGGTACGCCGTTGGTCAGGCGCAGCGCATTGAGCATGAACTCGAACGGCAATTCGTCGGCGCCGACGTCGCGCGCCTCCTGCACCGCGTTGCCGGCCATGGCCTGCGCCATGTAGGTTGCCGGATGCTTGTGCCGCATCTGGCGCAGCACGCGCTGGGGGAACGACAGCTTGCCGTGCGCGCCGGCGCCGATGCCGAGGTAGTCGCCGAAGCGCCAGTAGTTGAGGTTGTGGCGCGCCTCGCGATGCGGCTTCGCGTAGGCCGAGGTCTCGTAGTGCCGATAGCCCGCCGCTGCGGTGCGCGCTTCGATCCAGTCCTGCATCTCGTACGCCGTGTCGTCGTCGGGCAATGCCGGCGGAAACTTCGCGAACAGCGTGTTCGGCTCCAGCGTCAGGTGGTACAGCGACAGGTGCGTGGTGCCGCAGGCCAGCGCGGCTTCGACGTCCGCCTGGCATTCCTGCAGGGTCTGGCCGGGCAGCGCGTACATCAGGTCCAGGTTGATGTTGTCGAAGCTGGCCTGGGCGATGTCGATGGCGCGGCGCGCTTCGGTGCCGCCATGGATGCGGCCCAGTGCCTGCAGGTGCCGGTCATTGAAGCTCTGGATGCCGATCGACAGCCGGTTGATGCCGCTGGCGCGGTAGCTGGCGAACTTGTCGGCTTCGAAGGTGCCGGGATTGGCCTCCATCGTGATCTCGGCATCGGCGTCGAGCGGCAGCAGGGCGCGGATATCCGACAGCAGCCGGTCCATGCCCGCCGCCGACAGCAGGCTGGGCGTGCCGCCGCCGATAAAGACGGTATGCACCGGACGGCCCCATACCAGCGGCAACGACTGCTCCAGGTCCGCGCGCAGCGCGTCCAGGTAAAGGTCTTCCGGAATCTCGTGGTTGTCGGCGCCGGGCGCGGCGTGCGAGTTGAAATCGCAATACGGGCACTTGCGCACGCACCACGGGATATGCACGTACAGCGACAGCGGCGGCGAGCCGGGCAGGCTGATCTGCCCGGGCTTGAGCCACAGCTGCTTGCTGTCGACGGGCACGGACGCGGAGGCCGGTACGATCGGAATCATCGGGTGGCAAGCTCCGCGGCCTCGGCCTGCAGCCGGGCCACCAGGGCGCGCAGCGCCTGGGCACGGTGGCTGACGCGGTTCTTCTCTTCCGGCGGCAGCTCGGCCGCGGTCTTGCCCAGCGCCGGCAGCAGGAAGTGTGGGTCGTAGCCGAAGCCGCCCGCACCGCGCGGCGCGTCGACGACCTCGCCATGCCACACCCCTTCGGCGATGATCGGGCACGGGTCATCGGCGTGGCGCACGAACACCAGCACGCAGTAGTAGTACGCGTGCCGGTTCAGCTTGCCGGCCAGCTGCGAGACCAGGTAGGCGTTGTTGGCGGTGTCCGACCTGGCCTGTCCTGCCATCTGCGCATAGCGCGCGGAATAGACCCCGGGCGCGCCGCCCAGCGCCTGCACGCAGATGCCGGAGTCGTCGGCCAGCGCGGGCAGGCCTGACAGCCGGCTGGCATGGCGCGCCTTGGCCAGCGCGTTCTCGACGAAAGTGGCAAAGGGCTCTTCGGCCTCGGGGATGCCGAGCTCGCCCTGCGTCATCACGTCAAAGCCGAGCGGAGCCAGCAGCGCGCCGAACTCGCGCAGCTTGCCGGGATTGTTGGAGGCCAGTACCAGGCGTTGCATCGCGCGCTCCGTGGCTCAGGCCAGGCCCAGCGCTTCGCGCTGAAGTTGAACCAGGCGGGCGATGCCGGCTTCGGCCAGGCGCGTCATGGCGTCGAGGTCGGCGCGGCTGAAGGGCGCGCCCTCGGCGGTGCCCTGCACCTCGACAAAGCCGCCGCTGCCGGTCATGACCACGTTCATGTCGGTGTCGCAGTTGCTGTCCTCGGCGTAGTCGAGGTCCAGTACCGGCACGCCGTCGACCATCCCGACCGAAACCGCGGCGACATGGTCGCGGATCGGGCTGGCGGCGATCAGGCCGTCACGCAGCATGGTCGCCACCGCGTCGTGGGCGGCGACAAAGGCGCCGGTGATGGCCGCGGTGCGGGTGCCGCCGTCGGCCTGCAGCACGTCGCAGTCGAGGTGAAGGGTGTATTCGCCCAGCGCCGCCAGGTCGAACACCGAGCGCATGGCGCGGCCGATCAGGCGCTGGATTTCCTGGGTGCGGCCGCTCTGCTTGCCGCGCGCGGCCTCGCGGTCGGAACGCGTATGCGTGGCGCGCGGCAGCATGCCGTATTCGGCCGTGACCCAGCCTTCGCCGCTGCCTTTCTTGTGCGGCGGTACCTTGGCCAGCACGCTGGCGGTGCACAGCACCTTGGTATCGCCAAAGGCGCACAGGACCGAGCCTTCGGCGTGGCGGGTGTAGTGGCGGGTAAGGCTGATGGAACGCAGCGCATCGGCTGCGCGGCCGCTGGGTCGCATGAGATGGTTTGTCCGCAAGGGGTAGAAGGGAAGAGACCGCGATTCTACCGCTGCCAGCCGGTGCGCGCTGGCGCTCCAACCCGGCCGGCCCTTGCGGGGGCCATCACCGCATCAGGTTGCTGGTCTTGTCGATGGCGGCACGGATCTCGGCGATGGAGCGCTCGATCTCTTCCTCGGACAACAGGTCGCTGTCGGTGCCGTTGCGTTCGAGGATCGAGGTGGTGAAGGCGTTCAGCGGCAGGGTGTCGGTCATCACCGCATCTTGGCCGGCGGTGGTGTTGTCCAGCTCCCACATCATGGCGATGCCGGTGGTGTTGTCGGCACCTTCGCCGGCCTGCTGCAGCGCCTGGTCGATCAGCGCCGGCACCGCCTGCACCACCGACAAGCGCGACAGCTTGTCCACCAGCACCGGCTCGTCCAGCGGGCCCCACAGGCCGTCGGAGCAGAGCAGGGCGACGTCGCCCGGTTCCAGCCGCACCGGACCGCCCAGGTCGATCAGCGGCAGGTTGGGCGAGCCCAGGCAGTTGTAGAGCTTGTTGCGCTCGGGGTGGTTGGCCACCTCCATCGGCAGCACGCGCTCCTGCTGCAGCAGGTTCTCGATCTTGGAGTGGTCGCGCGTGCGCGTCAGCAGCCGGCCCTTGCGCAGCAGGTAATAGCGTGAATCGCCGGCATGGGCCCAGTGGATCTGGCCGTGCTGCACCAGGCAGCAGACCACCGTGGTGCGGGGCACGTCGGCCATCTGGTTGGCTTCGGCATAGCGGTGGATCTCGCGGTGCGCCAGCATGATGGTGTCCTGCAGGAATTCGGCCGGGTTACGCACCGCGGGCCGCGCCTGCAGCTGGAACTGGCGCGCCAGCGTCTGCAGCGCCTGCTGCGCGGCGACTTCGCCGTGGGCGTGGCCGCCCAGGCCGTCGGCCAGCACCATCAGCAGTGCGTCGCGCGTGAAGCAATAGCCCATGCGGTCCTGGTTGACGCGGCGGCCGCCTTTCCTGCTTTCCTGGTAGACAGAGAATCGCATGTTGGCTGGTTGGCTTTCTTGGGGTTCGATGGCCGGGCCGCGCGCGCGGATGCGTCGCGACCGGGTTTGTGATTCAGTCGACGCTCGCGCCGGATGCCGGCTCGTCCCGCCGGCGCAGCAGCGTCAGGAAGCGCGAGGTCGCGGGCGCTTTTTCCGGCGGCATGGGGGCGGGTGCCGGGGCCTGGGTCGGCGGCGCCAGCGCCTGTTCGCCCAGCGCGTTGGTCTGTTCGCGCAATTCCTTCTGCAGCCGGAACACGCTTTGCGGGCGGCCCGAGGGCTCCAGCCGCAGGCACCACTCGACCAGGTCGACCAGGCCGTTGGTGTAGCTGCTGCGCAGCCGCATCAGCGCCTCGCCCATGCGGTCGTCCTTCTCGCGCTGGTTGGCTTCCTGCGGCGGCAGTCCGGCCATGCAGGCGTAGAGCGTCGCGCCCAGGCTGTAGACGTCGGTCCACGGGCCCAGGTCAGTGTGCTTGCCGTACAGTTCCGGCGCGGCGAAGCCGGGCGTGTACATCGGCTGGAAGCGCGCCGCCTCCATGGTCAGGGTCTGCCGCGCGGCGCCGAAATCCAGCAGGATCGGCGACTCGTCCTCGCGCAGGTAGATGTTGCCGGGCTTGATGTCGAGGTGCAGCAGCTTGTGGATATGCACTTCGCGCAGGCCGCTCATCAGGTCGTGGAACACCTTGCGGATGAAATGCTCGCGCAGCACCTTGGCGCGCCCCTGCTGCCGGGCCGCCAGCACATGCTCCTGCAGCGTCTTGCCCAGCTCGTAGTTCATCACCATGTAGACGGTGGCGTTCTCGCGGAAGAAGTTCACCACGCGCACCACGCTGGGATGGGAAATGCGGGCCAGCGAGCGGCCCTCTTCGAAAAAGTACTTCAAGCCCAGCCGGAACGCCGCGGCGTTTTCGTCGGGCACCACGGGGATCAGTTCGCCCGGGTTGCGCCGCGCCAGCGACGACGGCAGGTACTCCTTGATGGCGACTGGCGCGCCGGTCTCGTCGGTGGCCAGGTAGACGAAACTGAACCCCCCGCTGGCCAACTTCTTTACAATACGATAGTTGGACAGCAGCGTGCCGACGGGCAGCGGTGCACTCTTCGGTTGTGGCGTGCCCTTTGGCTCTGTCATGGGAATAGGACCGGAGTTGCCCCCGCGGATTTGCCTCCGGATTGTCCGGGCTAATCGGTCACTTGTAAAGAACACAAATACGGGCGTTATTGCCCGCCTTTCAACGTTTTGAGGGCGCCCCCCGCAGGCTGCGCCGCGCGCCGGCCGAGCGGGCGTCCACCGGCAGGCCGCGGCCGCTTCGCGCCGGTGCGGCGCCAATCACGAGAACAACCAATGATCCACAGCATGACAGGCTACGGCCTGGCGACGCGCCAGGCGCCATTGACCAACGCGCAGGGCGAGCCCAGCGGGCGCTCCGCGTCTGTTTCGGTGGAATTCCGCACTGTCAATTCGCGTTTCCTCGACCTGTTGTTCCGGGCCCCCGAGGAGTGCCGCGCGTTCGAGCCGGCGTTGCGCGAGATGCTGATGGCCCAGCTGTCGCGCGGCAAGCTGGAATGCCGCATCAATTTGCAGCGCACCGATGCCGGCGGCGCCACGCTGGCGCTCAACGACGGACTGCTGGCGCAGATCCGCGCGCTCGAAACCACCGTGGCCGCCACCTTCAGCAGCGCCGGCACCCTGCGCATGGGCGAGATCCTGCGCTGGCCCGGCGTGCTGGTCGAGCCGGAGCTGTCGCAGGAGTCGCTGCGCGAGGCCGTGCTCGGCGCCGCGCGCGAGGCGCTCGACCAGTTGCTCGAAGCGCGCCGGCGCGAGGGCGACGCGCTCAAGGCCACGCTGACGGAGCGCATCGACGCCATGCTGGCGATCGTCGAGCGCCTGACCCCGACCATCCCGCAGCTGATCGCGCATCACCAGGAAAAGCTGACCGAGCGCCTGCAGGAGGCCTTCAACCTGGCCGCGCCCAACGGCATGCCGTCGATGAGCCGCGACGAGATCGCCGAGCGCATCCGCCAGGAAGCCACCGTCTACGGCATCCGCATCGATATCGCCGAAGAGCTGTCGCGGCTGCAGGCGCACCTGAACGAAACGCGCCATATCCTGAAGAAGGGCGGCCAGGTGGGCAAGCGCCTGGACTTCATGATGCAGGAGCTCAACCGCGAGGCCAACACGCTGGGCTCCAAGGCCGCCGCCAAGGAGCTGGCCGATGCCTCGATGGAGCTCAAGCTGCTGATCGAGCAGATGCGCGAGCAGGTCCAGAATCTAGAGTAAGACAGTCACCGAAACATCATGAGCCCAACTTCTCCAACGGCCGCCAATCCGAACGCCCACGCGACCTCCCACACCGCCATCGACACCGTCTACCCCGGCAACCTCTTCATGGTGGTGGCGCCCTCGGGCGCGGGCAAGTCGACGCTGGTCAACGCGCTGCTGGCGCAGGACCCGGCCATCCGCCTGTCGATCTCGCACACCACGCGCGCGCCGCGCCCGGGCGAAGAGGACGGTCGCGAGTATCACTTCGTCACCGTCGACGCCTTCCGCAGCGCGCGCGACCGCGGCGACTTCCTGGAATGGGCCGAGGTGCACGGCAACTACTACGCGACCTCGCGCGTGTGGATCGAGCAGCAGATGGCGCAAGGCAACGACGTGCTGCTCGAGATCGACTGGCAGGGCGCGCAGCAGGTGCACCAGCGTTTTTCCAACGCGGTGGAGATCTTCATCCTGCCGCCGTCGCTGACCGCGCTGGAAGAGCGCCTGAAGAAGCGCGGCCAGGACGAGCCCAACGTGATCGTGCGCCGCCTGCTGGCCGCGGGCAGCGAAATGGCCCACGCCTCGGAGTCGGACTACGTCATCATCAACGAGGTGTTCGACGATGCGCTGGAGCAGTTGCGCAACATCATCAGCGCCACGCGGCTACGCTTTTCCTCGCAGAAGGCGCGACACGCGGAGCTGTTCATCGAGCTTGGCATCCACTGAAACGATGCCTGCCGATGACAGCCGCGCGGGGCGCCGGCGGCGTTTCCCGCCGCGTGCTGTAAAATAGCAACCCAACGTAAGGTTTTGTCCCAAGGTGGATTTGATATGGCGCGTATTACCGTCGAAGATTGTCTGAAACACATTCCGAATCGTTTCGAGCTCGCGCTGGCGGCCACGTACCGTGCGCGCCAGCTGGTGCAGGGCCACACGCCCAAGGTCGAAGCGAAGGACAAGCCGACCGTGGTGGCACTGCGCGAGATCGCGTCGGGCCAGGTCGGCATCGAGATGCTGAAAAAGGTCCCGACCTGATCGACCAGGCGGCCCATGGCTCATCCCTGCATCGTGCCAGCACTGTTCCAGGCTCCCCAGCTGGATTTCCCGGGCCGCCGCCATGCCATCGCCGCATCCGCCCTCCAAGCCTCCATCCCAGCCGTCGCCGACCGCCGTCGTGCCGGCGCCTGGCGATGCGGCCCCGCCCGCGGCGCGTAAGCGCACCATTCCGGGCCAGTCTTCCGTGAACGCGCGCACCGGCGCTCCCAATCTTCCCGATCCGCTCGGCGACGATGTCGTCGGCGAGCGCGCCGTCGCGCCCGCGCTGGCACCGGGCAAGGCGCGCGGCGCGGCAGTGCAGGACGAACTGGCCGCGGTGCAGCAAGTGGCGCCGCCGGCAGCCGACAGCCTGTTTATCGATGCAGTGCTGGCGCAGTCATACCGGCACTTCTTCGGCCCGACCTCGCAGCCGGCGGTGCCGCCGCGCCAGCAGGTCATCTCCATCACCCGGCTGATGGAGAAGCTCGCGTACCTGAAGGCGCCCGACCTGGCGCGCGTGCGCGAGGCCTTCCAGTTTTCCGACGAGGCCCACCTGGGCCAGTACCGCCAGAGCGGCGAGCCCTACATCACCCATCCGGTGGCGGTGGCTGAGCTGTGCGCGGACTGGAAGCTGGACGTGCAGTCCATCATGGCGGCGCTGCTGCACGATGTGATGGAAGACCAGGGCATCACCAAGAGCGAGCTGGCCGAGAAATTCGGCCCCAAGGTCGCCGAACTGGTCGATGGCCTGACCAAGCTGGACAAGCTCGAATTCCAGAGCCGCGAGCAGGCGCAGGCGGAGAGCTTCCGCAAGATGCTGCTGGCGATGGCGCGCGACGTGCGCGTGATCCTGGTGAAACTGGCCGACCGTACGCACAACATGCGCACGCTCGACTTCGTGCCGCCGGAGAAGCGCCGCCGCATCGCGCTCGAGACCATGGAGATCTATGCGCCGATCGCGCACCGTCTCGGTCTCAACACGATCTACCGCGAGCTGCAGGAGCTGTCGTTCAAGGTCGGCTCGCCGTTCCGTTACGCCACGCTCGAAAAAGCGGTCAAGGCCGCGCGCGGCAACCGGCGCGAAGTGGTCAAGCGCATCCTCGAGGCCGCGCAGAAGGGGCTGGCCGATGCCGGCATCGTCGCCGAGCTGTCCGGGCGCGAGAAGACGCTGTACAGCATCTACCGCAAGATGCACGACAAGCAGCTGTCGTTCTCGCAGGTGCTGGACGTGTACGGTTTCCGCGTGGTGGTGGAAACGCAGATGCACTGCTACATGGCGATGGGCGCGCTGCATGGGCTGTACAAGCCGATGCCGGGCAAGTTCAAGGACTACATCGCGATCCCCAAGATCAACGGCTACCAGTCGCTGCACACCACGCTGGTGGGGCCGTTCGGCACGCCGGTGGAGTTCCAGATCCGCACGCGCGACATGCACCAGATCGCCGAGGCCGGCGTGGCCGCGCACTGGATGTACAAGCACCAGGCCGACCACGCCAACGATATCCAGCAGCAGGCGCACCAGTGGCTGCAGTCGCTGCTCGATATCCAGAGCCAGACCGGCGATTCGCAGGAATTCCTCGAGCACGTCAAGATCGACCTGTTCCCGGACGCGGTCTACGTGTTCACGCCCAAGGGCCATATCCGCGCGCTGCCGCGCGGCGCCACCGCGCTGGACTTTGCCTACGCGGTGCACAGCGACCTGGGCAACCAGTGCGTCGCGGTCAAGATCAACAACGAGATGCTGCCGCTGCGCACCGAGCTCAAGAGCGGCGACATCGTCGAGGTGGTGACGGCGCCGTACTCCAAGCCGAATCCGGCGTGGCTGTCGTTCGTGCGCACCGGCAAGGCGCGCGCGGCGATCCGCCACTACCTGAAGACCACCAAGCTGGACGAGGCGATCCAGCTGGGCGAGCGCCTGCTGGAGCAGTCGGCGCGCCAGCTCGGCATCGAGCTGAAGGCGGTGCCGCAGTCGGTGTGGGACCGCATGATCCAGTGGACCGGCAACAAGCAGCGCGAAGACATCTTCGCCGACCTGGCGCTGGGCCGGCGCGTGCCGGCGGTGGTGGCCAAGCGCATGGAGATCCTGCTGCAGGAGCTGTCCGGCGATGTCGACAGCGCGCTGCTGGCGGCGGTGCAGACCTTTGCCGGCGAGGAAGCGCCCGCGGTGCCGATCACCGGCGACGAGGGCATGTCGATCATCTTCTCGGCGTGCTGCCGCCCGATTCCGGGCGATTCCATCGTCGGATACCTGGGCAAGGGCGAAGGGCTGCAGATCCACGTGCAGGACTGCAAGATCGCCAAGCGCCTGCACAGCAAGGATCCGGAGCACTGGATCGAGGTCATGTGGGCCAAGAAGACCACGCGCGCCTTCGATGTGTCGATCAAGGTGATGGTGCGCAACGTCAAGGGCATCGTCGCGCGCGTCGCGGCGGACCTGACCGCCGCCGACGCCAACGTTGCCCACGTGGCGATGGAACAGCAGGACGCCGGCCAGCAGGAAGCCACCTACATGCAGTTCATCATCCAGGTGCAGAACCGCCTGCACCTGGCCAACGTGATGCGCGGGCTGCGCCGCAACCCCGACGTCATCCGCATCTTCCGCGACCGCAACGACAATTGAAGCGCCGGCGCCGGCTTACTGCTTGCGCGCCGGGTAGCGGACTTCCAGGATATCGATCTGCTCGACGCCGGCCGGCGTGCGCAACGCCACGGTGTCGCCTTCGCGCGCCTTGAGCAGCGCCTTGGCGATCGGCGAAATCCAGCTGACGTGGTTGTGGTCGAGGTCGACCTCGTCCATGCCGACGATGGTGATGGTGGTTTCTTCGCCCGAGGCGTGCGCGTAGGTGACGGTGGCGCCAAAGAAGATCTGGTCGTTGTCGCCCTGCAGGGACGGGTCGACCACTTCGGCCTTGTCCAGGCGGCGCGTCAGGAAGCGGATGCGGCGGTCGATCTCGCGCAGGCGTTTCTTGCCATAGAGATAGTCGCCATTCTCGGAGCGGTCGCCATTGGACGCCGCCCACGAGACGATCTGCACCACGTCGGGCCGCTCGACATCGATCAGGTGCATCAGCTCATCGCGCAGGCGCGCATAGCCGTCCGCGGTGATGTAGTTCTTGGTGCCGGGTGGGAGCGGTGCTGCGCCTTCGGGAAGATCGTCGTCCTCGTCGCCCGAGGACTCTTTAACAAATGCCTTGTTCATGGTCCGGATCACTTCTTCAGTCTGCCATTATAGGAAAAGCCTGCTGGCAGGCTGCCCCGGGGGCGGGCCGCATCGACCCGACCCAATAAAGATCACAAAAAAGTTGGAAGGGGGCTTCACAAAAACGAAAACTCGGTTATAATCTTTTTCTCGCGTGCGGCTGTAGCTCAGTTGGATAGAGTACTTGGCTACGAACCAAGGGGTCGTGGGTTCGAATCCTGCCAGCCGCGCCACCTATGCAGAAAGAAAAAGGGCTTCCGGAAACGGAAGCCCTTTTTCTTTGCCGCTCAAGTGTGCGTGCCGTCTTGCCGCGCGCTCGCGTTATGCCTTGCGGTCGCGCGTGGCGCCTCCTAGTCTCGAAGAACCATCACGGATCGGGAGTCGGGCGCATGGAAAACGCAGACTGGCGCGTCGAGGCATATCGCGGCATGGACGTCTACGTCCTGGTGTCGCCGCAGGGGCAGGACAGCATCGGCCGCTGGGGCTATGAAGTACGCGTATCGCAGGAAGGTGCCGATCCGGCCGATGCGGGCGATACCGAACTGCTCGCCAGCGGGCCGCAGCAGTTCGCCACGCGCCATGCGGCCGAGGTGGCCGCCTTCGGCGCCGGCTATGCGCTGGTTGATCGCCTGCTGGGGCCTGCTGAATAAGCGCGGCAAGCCATCGCGCGCAGCGGTTTATATCACGTTGTGATGTATCGATTTGCCCGCGGCGGAGAACAATTTGATGCGCCGACGCAAATAGTGCTTGCCATGCGCCGGCGGATCACCCATAATCCATCTCCTTCAGACGCGGGGTGGAGCAGTTGGCAGCTCGTCGGGCTCATAACCCGAAGGTCGCAGGTTCAAGTCCTGCCCCCGCAACCAACGCCTGGCAGCAGCCATCCGCGGCAACCGCCGCAATTCCTCAAGCGTTGTTCCGCAGGCCGACCGGCCGGATTCCCTTAGTGTTTTGACATCGATGACAATGCGGCCAGTGCACGCATGGACTTGCAGCGCCTGAGCGTCAGGCCGGCACGCGTTCCGCCGCAAGCCTGAAGGTATCGCGCACCAGCGGCTGGTCTTCGCGATCGGCGGCATCGGCGCGATCGCGCAAGCGCGCGGCGAGCACCGTCAGCGTTCCCTGTGCCTGCGGCCCGCCGGCGGCCTGGCAGCTGGTCACGGCTTCGCGCATCACCGCATCGAGTTCGCCGCTGACGTCGGCACCATCGAAGGCGCTGACCGACAGGGCCGAGATGCGTTCCAGGTAGAGATTGACCAGCGCTTCGTCGTGTAGCGGTTCGGACATGTCGGCTCCTTGTCGATGACGGCATACCCCAACCATTGTAGTGAAGGCGCCGCCTGCCCGGAATGGCCTGCGCGGGGCAACTAGTCGTCGCGCCGTCGCTGGTTCTGCAACAGCTCGATGGGGGAGGCCTGGATGCGCCGCCGCGCCGGACGCAACGCCCGGTTCGGCCACAGCACATAGTTGGTGTGCGGGTCCAGCGGCTTGCCGAAGTACGAGACCCAGACCTGTACGCCCTGCTCGGTTTCGGCAACGATGGCCGCGACGGCGCGCGCCGCGGCGGAAGGGGACTTGAGCAACTCGGCCAGGGCTTCGACGCCCTGCACGACATGGTGCTTCACCCCTGCAAACCATGCGTACTGACGCATGGCGGACAACAAACGCTTGGTCATGAACGCGACTCGGGTTGTTTGGAAGTGCGAATGAGACTTTCGTACATCCGTTTTGTTCACAGCAAATTCGCCCGGCAAGCATGACTGAGGCGCCATGTCGCAGGTGTGTCACCCGCTTGCCGTGCGTGGCTGGCGTCTCCCGGTGCCGGCCGCATCACGCGGGGCGCGGCGGGGTGGGAGCCAAGGCAGAGAGTACCATCGCCAGCCGGTCCAGGGCAGGGTCGATATCCAGCAGATCGATCGCGCCGAAGCCAAGCAGCAGCCCGGCGCAACTGGCTGGCGGACTGGCATAGCACGGGTCCAGCGTGGCCAGTTCCAGGTCCGCCAGCCGCGCCATCGACACCAGCGCCTCGGTGGCGACCGGCACCCGCAGCCGTGCCGCCAGGTGGAAGCCGGCCACCGCCGGCAGCGGCTCCAGCCACGGTGACAGGTCGCCCTGCAGCCGTGCCAGCAAGCGCGCGCGACGCTGGGCATGGCGCGCGTGCGAACGCCGGATATGGCGCAGCAGGTGACCCTCGGACAGGAAGCGCGCCAGCGCCTGCTGCAGCAGCGTCGGCGTGTACCAGTCCATCAGGTGCTTGACCTTGCGCGCCGCCGGCATCAGCCACGGCGGTACCACCACATAGCCGCCCCGCAGGTTGGCCGCCAGGGTCTTGGAGAACGTGCCCAGGTAGACCACGCGGCCGTGCCGGTCCAGCGTCTGCAGCGCATCCAGCGCCTGGCCGCCGTAGCGGAACTCGCTGTCGTAGTCATCTTCCAGGATCACCGCATGGCGGCGCGCGGCCCAGTCGAGCAGGGCCTGGCGCCGCGCCAGGCTCATCGGCACGCCCAGCGGCGACTGGTGCGAGGGCGTGACATAGACCAGGGTGGCGTCGTTGGGCAGCGCTACCACTACCAGGCCTTCGTCGTCGACCGGCACCGGCACGACGCGCGCGCCAAGGCCCTGGAACAAGGCGCGTGCCATCGGATAGCCGGGGTCCTCGATCGCCACCACCGCGCCCGGCCCGAGCAGCAGCCGGGCCAGCAGGTCGATGCCCTGCTGCGCGCCGCTGGTGACGAGGATGTCGGTCGGCGCGCTCTGCACGCCGCGGGTAAAGGCGATATGGCGCGCGATCGCCTGGCGCAGCGGCATCTCGCCGGCAGGATCGGCCGGGCCGGGCGCACGTGTGCGCTCAGCCGTGAGCGCCGCGCGTACGCAGCGCGACCAGGCTTCATGCGGAAAGCGGGTGGTATCGGCCTGCCCGGGCTGGAAGGCATAGCGGGCGCCGCCCGTTGGCCCCAGGAACGGAGTCGGCACGGCCAGCCAGCGCTGCACCGCCGGCGGCAGCACCGGCGCCGCGGCGATACGCACCGCCGGCCGCGCCAGCCCCGGCGCGACATAGGTGCCGTCGCCGACGCGCGCGTGCAGCCAGCCTTCCGCCACCAGCCGCTCATAGGCGGTGGTCACGGTCTTGCGCGCCACGCCCAGTTGCGTGCCGAGCAGGCGCGAGGGCGGCATGCGCGCGCCGGCTTCGAGCCGGCCGCCCTGGATCGCGTCGCGGATGTGGTGGACGATCTGCGCGGTCAGGTCGCCGGCATGGTCCAGGGCCAGGTGCAGTTCCATGGCGGATGGCGTCGATCTCGATTGGTCTACTGATTCTGCCGGAAATTGGCAGTGTACGGGGCCAATGTGCGCGGCTATCTTTCATTCCGTCGGCGCTGCCACAGCGCCCGCTGAATCCAACTGAACCCAACCGGAGATCGATCATGGAAGAACGGATGAACTGGCAAGACGTGGCTCCCGACGCCTACAAGGCAATGGTCGGCGTCGAGGTCTACCTGGCGCGCTGCTCGCTGGAAACCACGCTGAAGGAACTGGTCAAGATCCGCGCTTCGCAGATCAACGGCTGCGCCTTCTGCCTGGACATGCACGTGACCGACGCGCGCAAGCACGGCGAAAGCGAGCGCCGCCTGAACCTGCTGCCGGCCTGGCGTGAAGTGGGCTGGTTCACCCCGCGCGAGCGCGCCGCGCTGGCGTGGACCGAGGCGCTGACGCTGCTGCCGCAAAGCCAGGCACCGGATGCGGACTACCAGGCGCTGCGCGAGCAGTTCTCGGAAAAAGAGATGGCCGACCTGACGCTGCTGATCTCGGCCATCAACGCGTGGAACCGCTTTGGCGTCGGCTTCCGCCGCCAGCCGCCGGCGCTCTGAAGCCCGCACTCCCGCCAGCCTGACCAGCGCGCGCCGGCTTGTCGATTGACAAGCCGGCGCGCGCTGCATTAGCTTCGGTTGCAGCGACTGCACATCTGGCAACGGCCCGCGGTGGCGGCATGGGAGGCGTGGTGCCTGGGCCGCAGCGACCGCATGGCCGACGTGATGGTAGGCTATGCCAATGGCTTTCTGCGTGTAGTGTGACGTCCCCCCGCCAGGAGTCTGCCCATGACCGAAGACACCCTGCTGCAACTGATGACGGAAGTCGAGAAGGAAGACCCGATCGACTACGCCGACCTGCCGTTCGACGACGCCGCGCTGCGCCGGCTGGCCTGCCGCCTGATCGCCGAGCGCTCCAGCGAGCTCGAAGCGTCCGGCCTGCCAGTGGAAGCGCTGCTGGCCACGATGTGGGCCTCGACCGCCAAGCTGGTGCTGGAGAACCTCGTGCTCAACGCGCGCCTGCTGACGCTGCAGGGCCAGCCCGACGACGCGCGCGCGCTGATCGAGCGCATCGCCCGCCAGTCGCGCGGCGACGCCTGATTCGCCGCTGGCCGGCACGTGCGCCGGCCCGGCGCGTGCCGCAGCCGGCGCAAGCTGCGGTGCCTCCGCCGTTTCGCTAAAATACGGGTTTTCGCCCAGCCGGGCCGCGCCATGCGGCGGAGACGGCTGACCAGGAGGATTTCGGTGATCAAGTGGATAATCGTCGCGGGCTACCTCGGTGCCATCCTGTATGTGCACTTCCGCGGCAAGGTGCGCCTGCGCCTGTGGCGCCAGCTGCTGGACCATTCGGCCCTGGTGGCCCCGATCAATTGCTTCATGTACGCGTTCTCGGGCGTGCCGCGTACCCCGTACATCCCGGTCGACAATTTCCCCGACCTGGAAAAGCTGCGCGCCGCCTGGCCGGAGATCCGCGATGAAGGCCTGGCCCTGGCGGCGATGCGCAAGATCAAGGCCGCCGACAAGAACGACGACGCCGGCTTCAATTCCTTCTTCAAGTACGGCTGGAAGCGCTTCTACCTGAAGTGGTACGAGGCCCAGCATCCGTCGGCCGAACAGCTGTGCCCCAAGACCGTGGCGCTGCTGCGCGAACTGCCCACGGTCAAGGCGGCGATGTTCGCCGAGCTGCCGCCCGGTGGCAAGCTCAATCCGCACCGCGACCCGTTTGCCGGCTCGCTGCGCTATCACCTGGGCCTGGCCACGCCGAATGATGACCGCTGCTATATCGAGGTCGACGGCGAGCGCCACAGCTGGCGCGACGGCGAGGGCGTGGTGTTCGACGAGACCTACCTGCACTGGGCCGAGAACCGCAGCGACGCCAACCGGCTGATCCTGTTCTGCGATATCGAGCGCCCGATGCGCTACGGCTGGGCCGCGAAATTCAACCACTGGATGGGCCGCAAGGTCATGACCGCGGCCAGCTCGCCCAACGACGAGCACGACCAGACCGGCATGATCAACCGCCTGTTCCGCTTTGTCTGGCTGGGCGGCCAGTATCGCCGCCGCTTCAAGGCGTGGAACCGCCAGCTGTACTACGTGGCCAAGTTCGGCCTGATCGTGCTGGGCGTGGGTTTGATCGTCTACCTGTAAGCAGCAAGAGAGCCGGCGCCAGCCGGCTCTTTCGTTTTGCAGACCTGTTTCCTGCCGGAGATGCCGATGCGCTTTCTTCCCGTAGCCCTTTGGCTGGCCGCCAGCCTTGCCGCGGCCGCCTGCACCACCACGCCCGCCGAGCGCCCCGCTAGCCCGGCCAGCACCGGCGCCGCCATCGGCATGGCCAACCCTGCCTCGGTCAACTGCGCGCAGCGCGGCGGCAAGCTGCAGATCGTGTCGACGCCGGCTGGCCAGACCGGCATCTGCACCTTCCCGTCGGGCAAGCAGTGCGAGGAATGGGCGCTGATGCGCGGCGAGTGCACGCCGGGCTGAAGCATAGTCCTGAAGCGCCCGGCCCTCAGTCCCGGCGGCGTTCGTTGGCGAGCGCGGCATAGTGGTCGCGCTTGGCCTGGTACATGCGGCTGTCGGCCAGCTTGACGATATCGCCGAGGCGTTCGCCTGACTGGCAGGTGGCGTGGCCGATGGAGAAGCTGAGCCGCGTGCCGGGGTAGAACTGGTTGTTCAGCTCCACCACCTTGTCGATCTGCTCGACCACGGTGGCGGCGCCGCGCTCGTCACGGCCGGGCAGCAGCACCATGAACTCGTCGCCGCCGGTGCGCGCCACGCAGGCCTGCTCGCCCACCGCTTTCTTCAGCACCTCGCCGGTGCGGCGCAGCAGGCTGTCGCCATCGGCGTGGCCGAACTGGTCGTTGACGGCCTTGAGCCCGTTCAGGTCGACCGCCACCACGCTGACCGGCCACGGGCCCTTGCGCCCCAGCCGCGCCAGTTCGTCCTCATAGTAGGCGCGGTTGTAGAGCTTGGTCAGCACGTCATGCTTGCCAAGGAACTCGACATAGGCCTCGGCCTTCTTGCGCGCCGTGATATCGGTCAGCGACACCAGCACCTGGTCCCAGTCCGCTTCGCGCCCCGGGAACACCGACCACTGCATGAACACGTCGACGGCGCGGCCGTCGAGCGCGTAGTTGATGACCTCGCGCTGCTGCCACAGCCGGCCGTGCCACAGGTCGATCAGCTGCTCGGCAAAGTGGATGCGCATGTCGTCGCGGAACACGTCGCCGAGCCGCGACAGCAGCGTGGCCTTGCTGTCCGCGCCGAACATCAGCAGGGTCTGCTGGTTGACGTCGAGCACGCGGATTTCCTGCATGCAGCGCGAGACAAAGTCGGGATGGACGTTGAGGAAGGTGCGGAAGTCCGTGATACCGGCGGCGCGCACCTCGTCGATCAGCACCTTGACCGCGCTGAAGTCCTCGACCCACAGCGACACCGGCGAATGCTCGAACAGGCCCAGCGCATACTGCTCGCTGCGGCGCAGCTCGCGCTCGGCGCGCAGGCGCGGGGTGATGTCCTTGATCGACAGCAGCACGCGCTCCCAGCTCTGTTCGTGGCCCGGCATCACCGTGGCTTCCAGCTGGATGTCGAGCCGCGTGCCGTCCAGCGCGTAGTTGACGGTCTGGCTGGCAAAGCCGTTGGCGCCGTCCCACAGCTGGCCAAGTTCTTCGACATGCTGCTCGAACATGTCGTCGCGGAACACGGTGTCGAGGTTGGCCACCAGGTCGTCGAGGTCGGCCGCGCGGAACAGCTCCAGCGTGCGCCGGTTCACCGCGATCACGCGGATCAGTGCGGAACACTGCGCCACCCGCCGCGGGTCGGCGCGCAGGTGCGCGCGCACGTCGGTGATGCCCTGCTGCCGCCACTGCGCGAAGCACTCGCGCACCGCGCTGAAGTCTTCCAGCCACAGCGAAACGGGTGCCAGCTGGAACAGGGCCTGGTAATCGTCGGGAAGGTTGCGGGCAGGGTCGCCGCTACCCTGGCCGGCGGACGGCGCCACGGATGTACTGGTCAAGGCCATTCTCCTTGTTCTTGTTGTGAAGGTGCGCGGCGGCCGTGCAACCGATGCGATCGGGCCTCCGGGGACCAGCCGGACAGGCGCCTGTACACCAGCGCATTAGGATAGGCGAGGCGCCGGCAAAAAGGGAGGGTTGTTGCAAATCGGCGTGGCACCGGCACGAACCCCGGGCGCCACTCTGCGCATCGCTCAGCCCGCCAGCCGCTGCACGATCGCGGCGAGCGTGCCGAGCGCGCGCTCGATCTGCGCCGAGCGCGGGGCGCCGCAGTTGATGCGCAGGCAGTGGTCGAAGCGCCCGGCGTTGGAGAACATCACGCCCGGCATCACGCGGATGCCGGCTTGCAGCGCCTGGTCGAACACCGCCTCGGACGAGACCTGCGCGGGCAGCTCCACCCACAGGTGCATGCCGCCGCGCGGCGCGCCCAGCCGCGTGCCGGCCGGAAAGCCGGCGGCGATGGCCTGCGTGAACCATTCGCGCTGCGCGCGCAGCCGCGTGCGCAGCCGGCGCAGGTGGCGGTCATGCGCGCCCGATGCCAGGAAATCGGCTGCCGCCATCTGCGACAGCATCTCGTTGGGCCGCGACAGCCCGAACTTCAGCATCTCGACACGCGCCTGCCATTTGCCCGCGGCGATCCAGCCCAGCCGCATGCCGGGCGCCAGCACCTTGTGCAGCGAAGCGCAGTGGATCACGTTGCCGCTGCCGTCCCAGGCCTTGGCCGCGGCCGGCGGCGCGTCGCTGTCGGCGGTGGCGGAAAAGCAGTCGTCCTCGATCAGCGCGATGCCGCGCGCCTCGCACCATTGCACCAGCCGCGCCTTGTGCGCGTCGGGCATGATGCAGCCGAGCGGGTTCTGCAGGTTCGGCACCACCGCGACCGCGCGGATGTTGTCGTAGTGCTGCGCGGCCAGCTCCAGCGCCTCGAGCGAGATCCCGGTCTGCGGGCTGCACGGGATTTCCAGCGCGCGCATGCCCAGGCTCTCCAGGATCTGCAGCAGCCCATAGTACGTGGGGGACTCCACCGCGATCACATCGCCGGGGCCCGCCACCGCGCGCAGCGCCAGGTTCAGCGCCTCGGTGCAGCCGTTGGTGATGACGATCTGCTCCGGGGCCAGCTGCACGCGGTTGTGCAGGGCCTGCCGTGCGATCGCGGCGCGCAGCGGCTGGTAGCCGTCGGGCTCGACGCCCTCGCCGAACAGCTGCGGATGCCGGCGCAGCGCGCGCGCCGCGGCACTGCGCAGGGCCTCGGTCGGGTATAGCGAGGGCGCGCAGTAGGCGCCGCCCAGGTTGGTGTGGACGTGCTCATGCTGGCCGCGCGCGAGCAGGCCGGAAATGCGCTGGTGGATGCCGACGTACTGGGCCGGGTCGGGCAGCGCGGCGGCGGGCTCGGACAGCGCGGCCAGCGCCGCGCGCCGCGGCGCGGCCACGAAGTAGCCCGAGCGTGGCCGTGCTTCGAGCAGGCCGTCGCTTTCCAGTTGCCGGCATGCCTGGAGCGCCGTCGACAGGCTCACGCCGTGCAGCGCCATCAGCGCGCGCACCGACGGCATGCGGTCGCCGGCGGCGAGCGTGCCGGAGTCGATGGCGCGACGGTAATGGCCGGCAAGCTGGCGATAGAGTGGGGCGGTATCCATGGCGGCATCGTGGCGCGGTTGGCCGTATCGGTACAGATACAGAGGCGGGGGCTCTGTATCGTAACAGGGGGAAATCCTGGTCGCTGTTCCGGTCGCGGCGGTGAGGTCGTGTGCCTGCCGCGCGCGGCAGCCGGTCGATACGCTGGAGTCCTGTGCCAGCTACCGGAGTCCTGCCATGCCAGGCGATCTCGACTACACCCCGACCGTGATGCCACTGCCGGCCGGCCATGCCCTGCGGCTGCATGTAGCGGCCGGAACCGTGCTGCACGTCGCCACCGGCGAGATGGCGCTGGCCGGGCCGATGCAATGGCTCGCCGGCCACTGCCACATGCCGCAACAGCGCCTGCGCGCGGGCGACACCTGGATCGTTCCAGCGCGGGGCTGGCTGACGGTGTCGGCGAGCCGGGGCGGCGCCTTGTCTGTCACGGTGCCGCCGGGTTGGCTGGCACGGTTGCGGGCGCGGCTGGCGCTGCGCTGGCACCGTCCGCGACCGGCCGCCCGGCCTGCTCCGCTGCGGATTCCCGACCCGGCGCGCCAAAGGCGATAAAATTGCGCTCCGGCCGGCCTGGCACATTGGTGTGCCCAACCCCCCGGCCGCAGTTCCCGGGTTCCCCATGCTACGTCTAAGTGAAGTCAAACTCCCGCTCGACCATACCGAAAGCGACCTCGACGCCGCCGTGCGCGCCGGTGCCGCGCAGATCGGCGTCAAGGGAGACGGCCTGATCGGCTATACCGTATTCCGCCGTGCCCACGATGCGCGCAAGCGTTCGGATATCAAGCTGACCTACATCATCGATATCGAGGTGCGCGACGAGGCCGCGGCCATCCATCGCATGGCCGGCAAGCCGAACTGGAGCGTGACGCCCGACATGGCGTACCACTTCGTCGCGCGCGCGCCGCAGGGCGGCACGTATCCGCGCCCGGTGGTGATCGGCATGGGCCCGTGCGGCCTGCTGGCCGGCCTGATCCTGGCGCAGTCGGGCTTCCGCCCCATCATCCTGGAGCGCGGCAAGGCGGTGCGCGAGCGCACCAAGGACACCTTCGGCCTGTGGCGCAAGAGCGTGCTCAATCCCGAGTCGAACGTGCAGTTCGGCGAAGGCGGTGCCGGCACCTTCTCGGACGGCAAGCTGTACAGCCAGATCAAGGACCCCAAGCACTATGGCCGCAAGGTGCTCGACGAGTTCGTGCGGGCCGGCGCGCCGGAAGACATCCTGTTCAAGGCGCGCCCGCATATCGGCACCTTCCGGCTGGTGAGCATGGTCGAGAAGATGCGCGCCGAGATCATCGAGCTGGGCGGCGAGATCCGCTTCGAGACCCGCGTCGACGATATCGAAATCGATGGCGGCCGGGTGCGCGGCCTGAAGCTGTCCAACGGCGAATACCTCGAGGCCGACCACGTCATCATGGCGGTGGGCCACAGCGCGCGCGACACCTTCCAGATGCTGCACGAGCGCGGCGTGTTCATGGAGGCCAAGCCGTTCTCGCTGGGCTTCCGCATCGAGCATCCGCAGGGGCTGATCAACCGCAGCCGCTTCGGCAAGTTCGCCGGCAACAAGCTGCTGGGCGCGGCCGACTACAAGGTGGTGCATCACTGCAGCAATGGCCGTTCGGTGTACAGCTTCTGCATGTGCCCGGGCGGCACCGTGGTGGCCGCGGCCTCGGAGCCGGGCCGCGTGGTGACCAACGGCATGAGCCAGTATAGGCGCGCCGAGCGCAATGCCAATGCCGGCATCGTGGTCGGCATCACGCCCGAAGATTACCCGGGCGGCCCGCTGGCCGGCATCGAGTTCCAGCGCAAGTGGGAAGAACGCGCGTTCGAGCTGGGCGGCCGCAACTACAACGCGCCGGGCCAGCTGGTCGGCGACTTTATCGCCGGCCGCGCGTCGACGTCGCTGGGCTCGGTCGAGCCTTCCTACAAGCCGGGCGTGACCCCGACCGACCTGAGCACGTCGCTGCCCGACTACGTGATCGAGGCAATCCGCGAGGGCATTCCCGAGATCGACAAGAAGCTGCCGGGTTTTGCGCTGCACGACGCGGTGCTGACCGGGGTCGAGACGCGCACCTCGTCGCCGCTGCGCATCCGCCGCAATCACGACGACTACCAGAGCATCAACGTCAAGGGCCTGTACCCGGCGGGCGAGGGCGCGGGCTATGCGGGCGGCATCTACTCCGCGGCCATCGATGGGATCGAAGTGGCCGAGGCGGTGGCGCTGAGCATCGTTGGTGGCAGGGCGGTTTAAGCCTGTGTCCTGAGATAAGCCGCGGCCCCCAGCGCCGCCGTGCGGCCGCTGGCGAAGCAGGCCGTCAGCAGGTAGCCGCCGGTCGGCGCTTCCCAGTCCAGCATCTCGCCCGCGCAGAACACGCCGGGCAGCGCGCGCAGCATCAGGCTGGCATCCATCGCTTCGAAGCGCACGCCGCCGGCGCTGCTGATGACCTCGTCGATCGGGCGCGGGCGCAGCACGCGCAACGGCAGCGCCTTCAGTGACACGGCCAGCGTGCCGGGATCGAGCATGGCCTCGCGCGACAGGCATTCGCGCAGCAGGCCGGCCTTGACACCGGTAATGCCGAGCCGGCTCTGCAGGTGGCTGGACAGCGAACGCGAGCCGCGCGGATGCTCGACCTGCGCACTGACCTGTTCGGCGCTGTGCGACGGCAGCAGGTCTAGGTGGATGGTGGCCTCGCCATCGGCTTCGATGCGGTCGCGGATCGGTGCGGACAGCGCGTAGACCAGGCTGCCTTCGATGCCGTCGCGGCTGATCACGAATTCGCCCTGGCGGTAGTGCGCGTGCCCGTCACGGTCATTCAGCGCGATTGCCACCGGCTTGACCGGCGCGCCGGCAAAGCGCGCGACAAAGTCCTCGCTCCATGCCACGTCGAACCCGCAATTTGCCGGACGCAGCGGCGCGATCTCGACGCCGCGCTCGGCCAGGTGCGGCACCCATGCGCCATCGGAACCCAGCCTGGCCCAGCTGGCACCCCCCAGCGCCAGCACCACGGCGCGTGCGCGCACGACCGTGTCGCCGTGCGGCGTGGCAAAGCGCAGCGCATGCGGGGCGCCGTCTCCATCGTCCCAGCCCAGCCAGCGATGGCGCATATGGAACTGCACGCCGGACTCGCGCAGCCGGTGCAGCCACGCGCGCAGCATCGGCGCGGCTTTCATGTCGGTCGGGAAGACGCGGCCGGAGCTGCCGACGAAGGTCTCGATGCCCAGCCCATGCACCCAGTCGCGCAGCGCCTGCGCGCCGAAGTCAGCCAGCATTGGTGCCAGTTGCCCGGTGCGCGCGCCGTAGCGGCCCAGGAAGGCCGGCTCCGGCTCGGCATGGGTCAGGTTCATGCCACCCTTGCCGGCCATCAGGAACTTGCGCCCGACCGACGGCATGGCGTCATAGACCGCGACGCTGGCGCCGTGCGCCGCCAGCACTTCGGCCGCCATCAGCCCGGCCGGGCCGCCGCCGATGACGGCGACGTCGGGAGTGGCATGGGTGGCATGGTCGCGGGCGGGCGTGGCGGTAGAGGGCATCGGCGGGGCTCGGCAGGGCAGGGGTATTTCCGCCGCGGATTATAGAGCCTGCGGCAGCGCTAGAATGACGGTTTGCCGCACCTTGCCATCATGTCTTCCGCCACGCACCCCGCCAGCCACTCCGACGATGCCGTCATTGCCGCCACCCGCCATTGGCTCGAGCGCGCAGTGATCGGGCTCAACCTGTGCCCGTTCGCCAAGAGCGTGTACGTGAAGGAGCAGGTGCGCTATGTGGTCAGCCCCGTCACCGAGGCGCCCGACGTGATGGATGACCTGGAGCACGAACTGCGCCTGCTGGCCGATGCCGACCCCGCGCAGATCGACACCACCCTGCTGATCCTGCCGCACGCGGTGGCCGATTTCCTCGACTTCAACGACCTGCTGTACTTTGCGGAGCGCCTGCTCGCCAGCCTGGGGCTGGAAGGCACGCTGCAGATCGCCAGCTTCCATCCGCACTACCAGTTTGCCGGGACCGAGCCGGACGATATCGAGAACTACACCAACCGCGCGCCATACCCTATCCTGCACCTGCTGCGCGAGGACTCGATCGCGCGCGCGGCGGCGGCCTTCCCCGATGCGGCGGACATCTACGAGCGCAACCAGGCGGTCATGCGCCGCCTTGGCCACGAGGGCTGGCGGCGCTGGATGGCGGGCGAGGACGAGCCGGGGTCCGGGCCTGGATCCGAGCCCGGGAAGGCGTAGTTACGCCGCCGCTACCGGCGCGGTGAAGAAGCGCTCGCGCATTTCTTCCAGCCCCAGCCGGGCCAGCACTTCTTCCAGCCGCTCGGCCGGCCGGCGGCGCGGCAGGTCCTTGTACTGCGCGATGATCAGCTCATTCTTCATCGAGTGTTCCCAGCCCACCAGCTCGGTCACGCTGACCTGGTAGCCGTGCGCCTCCAGCTGCAGGCAGCGCAGCACGTTGGTCACCTGGCTGCCGAACTCGCGCGTATGCAGCGGGTGGCGCCAGATCTCCGTGAGCGGATTGCCCGCCAGCAGCTTGCCCTTGTGCTTGCGCAGCACGCTCGCCACCTCGGCCTGGCAGCACGGCACCAGCACGATGTGCTGCGCGCGCTTGGCCAGCGCGAAGCGGATGGCGTCGTCGGTGGCGGTATTGCACGCATGCAGCGCGGTGACCACGTCGACGGTGGGCGGCAGCTGCGGCGAGGTGATCGAATCCGCCACCGACAGGTTCAGGAAAGACATCCCCGGAAACCCCAGCCGCGCCGCCAGCGCCTGCGAGGTCTTCACCAGTTCTTCGCGGGTCTCGATGCCGTAGATGTGCGAGTCGTCCTGCAGGGCCTTGAAGAACAGGTCATACAGGATGAAGCCCAGATACGACTTGCCGGCGCCGTGGTCCACCAGCGTGACGCGGCCGCGCGCGGCCTTGACTTCCTGCAGCAGCGGTTCGATGAACTGGAACAGGTGGTAGACCTGCTTGAGCTTGCGCCGGCTGTCCTGGTTCATCTTGCCGTCGCGCGTAAGGATATGGAGTTCCTTGAGCAGCTCGATGGACTGGCCGGGGCGGATTTCGTGGGTATTTGACATTGGAGGACTGCACAGGCGGCGGGGCGCGGCGCGCCCCGGAATGGCGACAGTTTACCGAAAAGTCGCCCGGTGGCCGCCCTTGCGCTGTGGTGGGCTAAAGTTCCAGGCGCGCCTGCCGTTGGTGATGTATCGATAACAAGCAGAGCGCCGGCAGCCGCCGTCGCCGCCAGACGATTCAGGGGACGCATGACGCATGAATCGGGACTGCGCCTGGAGCTTGCCGAGCCGGGCGAACAGGTGCATGCACGCTACACGCCGCAGCCTGGCCGGCTGCCGCCGGACCCAGCCACGCTGCAGCAGTGCCTGGAGGGACTGGGCTGGTCCGGCGCGCGGCTGGATGCGCGTGCGGTGGCGCAGTTCCTGGCGCAATGCCAGCGCGCCGAGCACGAGATCGATGCCACCATCGGCGCGCTGATCGACGGCGCGTTCGAGCTTGACATCAGCGCCGACGGCCTGGCCGTGCGGCTGACGCTGATGCCGCCGGAGGGCGGCCGGCCGGTCAGCGCGGACGAGATCCGCCGCGCCATGGCAGAGCGCGGCGTGGTGGCGCCGATCCAGTCGCTCGCACTGGACGCCGCACTGGCCGAAGGCGGCTGCGAATTGCGCACCATCGCCGCAGGCATCGCGCCGCGGCAGGGCGAGCCCGCGCGCTTCATCAACCTGCTGGAGCCGCGCAAGCCGGCGCACAGCGACGACGATGCCGGCAAGGTCGATTTGCGCGAGCTGGGCAACCTGCTGCTGGTCAGCCCCGGCACGCCGCTGATGCGGCGCGTTGCGGCGGTGCCGGGCCATGCCGGCGTCGACGTGTTCGGCAAGCCGATTGCCGCCGATGCGGTCGACGACCCACCGTTTGCCGAGGGCCTGACCGGCGCGGCGGCGGATGCGGACGACCCCGCACTGCTGCGCGCGGTGATTGCCGGATCGCCGGTGGTCGGCGTCTATGGCATCTCGGTCAGTCCCGTGGTGCAGGTCGAATCGGTGGACCTGCACTCCGGCAACGTGGCCTTCGACGGCACGCTGCGCGTGTCGGGCGACATCCGCACCGGCATGTCGGTCAATGTCAGCGGCGACGTGGTGGTCGAAGGCACCATCGAAGCCGCCAGCGTCGAGGCCGGCGGCAACGTCATCGTCAAGGGCGGCATTATCGGCAAGTCCGAAAGCGCCCATGCCGAAGGCGGCATCAGCCGCGCCAGCGTGCGCTGCAAAGGCGCGGTGAAGGCGCGCTTCATCGAGAATGCGGTGGTCGAGGCCGGCACCGAAGTCACCGTCGACAGCGGCATCCGACAGAGCGATGTCGCCGCGGGTCAGCGCATCGTGGTGGGCGGCACCGGCGTGCAGGGCAGCATCAGCGGCGGCCGCAGCCGCGCCTTGCTGGCGGTGCGCGCCGCGGTGCTGGGCGCGCCGGCCGGCACCGCCACCAGCATCCAGGTGGGCCTCAATCCCTATGCCGACGCGCAGCGCGCCGCGCTCGAGGCCGAGCGCCGGCGCATGCTGGAGGAGCAGAACAAGGTCAGGCAGCTGGTGGATTTCTTTGCCAAGCACCCGGAGCGCGCCGTCGGCGACCTGCGCGAAAAGGCGCGCGCGACGCTGTTCAAGCTGTCGCGCGACCTGTTCGAGCTGGAGGCACGCCTGACCGAACTGGGGCAGCAGATGCAGCCCGCCGCCGATGCCGTCATCGACGCCGCGCGGCGCATCCATGGTGGGGTCACGCTGCAGGTGGGCAGCCGCGTGCTCAAAGTGATGGAAGACAAGCCCGGCGGCCAGATCCGCCTGCTCGACGACCGCATCACGGTCGGCTGAAACGCGCGCTTCCTTGATCGCGCTTTGATCCGCGGGGATTTGTACTATCCTGCAGATATGTCCTGGGGTGCCGCAGGATGGGCGACCGAGCTAGCGTTGGGCAATGAATGCAGAAGCGGATCAGCACTCTGTGGAAGCGTTACACCGAACCGACACACGTGGCACTTGAATGAACCGGAAGGCCAGCCATCGCGCTGGCCTTTCTGTTTTTGCGCCGACCCTTTTGCCAGTACCGGCAAGTATCGGAATCGTGGCAGGGATGGCTTGCGCTTATGCCGCCCACAGCCGCAACTCGTGGAGTCCGCTGCGCGCCACGCGTGTGCCAAGCGCGCTTCCCTGTGCTTCGAACATGGCTTGCAGCCATGCCATGTCGACTTCGCGCGCATACGCCAGCCGGAAGTGGCTGCGCCGCAAGGGCACCAGTCGCAGGTCCGCGCTGCCGCCGTCATCGAAGCTGACGAATGCCATCAGTGCCAGGTCCGGGCGGTAGCTATCGTATCCGCCAATGCCCTCGTAGTCGTTGATGAAATCGCCGCAGCCATACAGGATCGGCTTGCCGCCATGCAGTTCGATGCCGAGCGGGTGATGCGAGGAATGCCCGTGCACGATGTCGATGCCGGCATGCTCGACCAGCGCGCGGGCGAAGGCGCGCTGCGCGGGATCGATGTGGTAGCCCCAGTTCGGGCCCCAGTGGATCGACAGCACCATCACATCGCCCGGGCGCCGCAGTTGATGGACTTGCGCGGCAATGCGTTGCTGCGCAGCCGCGGACCAGTCGTCCAGCAGGTTCACGCCCGAGTGCCCCGCGGTGGCACGCCACGCGGCCGGTGTGCCGGCATTTGGCATGGCGAAGGCGAGCACCACCACGCGACCACTGCCGGGCCGCGCCAGCACCGCGGCGCGTGCGGCGCTGGCCTCGTCGGGACCGGCGCCGGCGTGCGCGATGTGCGCGCCGTCCAGCGCGTCGAGCGTATCGGCCAGGCCCGCGCGGCCCCAGTCCAGCACATGGTTGTTCGCGAGGACCGCGCAGTCGATGCCGGCGGCCTGCAGGCAATCGACGTTGCGCGGATGCATGCGGTAGTGCACGGACTTGCCGGGCCAGGCATCGTCGCTGGTGGTGATGGCCGTTTCCAGGTTGACGATGCGCGGCCGCGCGGCGCGGCTTGCCAGTTCCGCCAGCGCGTCGCCCCACGGATAGTCCGGCCCGGCGGGGCGCGCGATCGGGCCGGCCTTGCGTTCCGCCAGGCGCACGTAGTCCAGTGCGGAATGCACATACGATTCATGCAGCAGCGGCTGGCTGGGATGCGCCAGGATCTGGTCGATGCCGCGACCGGTCATCACGTCGCCGCACAGGAACAGGGGAGGTTGGCTGGCAGGGTCCATTGTGCAGGTGCACGGCGCACGGGCACCGTGCCTCCATGATAGGCCGCGCGGCCACGCCAGGATTTGGCCCCACCCGCGGAATGCGCCGGACGCAGCGCGCATTTACATTCTCGCGGTGCCTGCCTTAAATGATGAAGTCATCGGTCCTCGTGGCCATTTTTTTGCTCCTGACGCCGCGTGTCGTCCGATGTTTCCAACCAGCATCGGGAGGCAGATCATGGCTCAGCCATCGCAGGAACATATTGAGGCACTCAAGGCGCAGCTGCGCGGGCGCTTGCTCCAGCCGGGCGACGGCGGCTATGACGACGCGCGCCGGATCTGGAACGCGATGATCGATCGCCACCCGCAGTGGATCGTGCAGGCCGCGGGCGCTGCCGACGTTGCGGCGGCGGTGAACTTCGCGCGCGAGCACGGCGTGCTGCTGTCGATACGCGGTGGCGGCCACAACATTGGCGGACTGGCGATCTGCGAGGGCGGCATGGTGCTGGACTTGTCGCCGATGCGCTCGGTGCGCATCGATCCCCACGCGCAACGCGCCTGGGTAGAGCCGGGCGCCACGCTGCGCGACTTCGACCACGAAGCGCAGGCGCAGGGCCTGGCAACGCCGCTCGGCATCAATTCCACCACCGGCGTGGCCGGGTTGACGCTGGGGGGCGGCTTCGGCTGGCTCAGCCGCAAGTTCGGCACCACGGTCGACAACCTGGTGTCGGCGCAGGTCGTCACCGCCGACGGCAAGCTGGTGCGCGCCAGCAGCGACGAGAACGCCGACCTGTTCTGGGCGCTGCGCGGCGGCGGCGGCAACTTCGGCGTGGTGACGATGTTCGAGTTCCGGCTGCACCCGGTCGGGCCGCAGGTCTATGGGGGACTGGTCGTCTATCCGCTGGAGCAGGCTGCCAGCGTGCTGCCGGCCTATCGCGAACTGTATGAATCGATGCCCGACGAACTGACCGTGTGGGTGGTGCTGCGGCAGGCGCCGCCGCTGCCGTTCCTGCCGCCCGAGGTGCACGGCAAGCCGGTGGCGGCGCTGGCAATCTGCTATATCGGTCCGCCGGAGCAGGGGCCGCAACTGGTGGAGCCGCTGCGCCAACTTGGCACCCCGTATGGCGAGCACCTGGGGCCGATGCCGCTGACCGCGTGGCAGCAGGCCTTCGATCCGCTGCTGACGCCGGGCGCGCGCAACTACTGGAAGTCGCACAACTTCGCGGGCCTCGACGACGGGCTGATCGCGATGCTGATCGAGCAGATCGGCAAGCTGCCGTCGCCGCAATGCGAGGTCTTTATCGGCGCGATGGGCGGGCAGACCAACCGCGTCGCGCCTGACGCCACCGCCTATGCCAATCGCGACGCCAAGTTCATCATGAACCTGCACGGGCGCTGGGACAGCCCCGCGGACGACGACCGGTGCATCGGCTGGGCGCGCGAGGTGTTCCGCGCGGCGGCGCCGTTCGCGCTGGGCAGCGTCTATGTCAACTTCCTCACGCAGGAGGAGGTTGACCGCGTCGGCGCTGCCTACGGGCCCAATTTCGACCGGCTGGTGGAAGTGAAGCGGCGCTACGATCCCGACAACCTGTTCCGCCATAACCACAACATCAATCCCGCGGGCTGAAAGGCGTAACACGTGCGGGGCGGGGCAGGGCGACCTGCTCCGCCTTCACGCGGCTGCAATACGGCCATGCCAGCATCGCCGCGACCGCGTTGTATCCACAGGGGGAGCAAGCAGATGAGACCGGGTGAAGCAGAGCTGGTGCGGCGCATCCACAACGAGGTGGCCGACTACTACGACGAAGAGATCGAACTGGAACTGGACGACCGCGAGGCCAGTGAGGCCTTCGGCGATCCCGTGCACCTGGACGACCAGGCCGAGCAGGACAGCCGCCGGAAATATTTCCGCGAACTGTTCCGGCTGCAGGGCGAACTGGTGCGGCTGCAGAGCTGGGTCGCAGCCACCGGGCACAAGGTCGTGATCCTGTTCGAGGGGCGCGACGCCGCCGGCAAGGGCGGCGTGATCAAGCGCATCACCCAGCGGCTGAACCCGCGCGTGTGCCGCGTTGCCGCGCTGCCCGCGCCCAACGACCGCGAACGCACCCAGTGGTACTTCCAGCGCTACGTCGCGCAGCTGCCCGCCGCCGGCGAAATCGTGCTGTTCGACCGCAGCTGGTACAACCGCGCCGGCGTCGAGCGCGTGATGGGCTTCTGCACCGACGACCAGTATGAAGAGTTCTTCCGCTCCGTGCCCGAATTCGAAAAGATGCTGGTGCGTTCCGGCATCCAGGTGATCAAGTACTGGTTCTCGATCACGCACGACGAACAGCGCCTGCGCTTCCTGAGCCGCATCCATGACCCGCTCAAGCAGTGGAAGCTCAGCCCGATGGACCTGGAATCGCAGCGCCGCTGGGAAGACTACACCCGGGCCAAGGAAATCATGCTCGAGCGTACCCACATCGCCGAGGCGCCATGGTGGGTGGTGCAGGCCGACGACAAGAAGCGCGCGCGGCTGAACTGCATCCATCACTTGCTGAGCCTGGTGCCGTATGCCGAAGTGGAGACCCCCACGGTGGTGCTGCCCGGGCGCGAGAGACACGAGGATTACGTGCGCCAGCCGGTGCCGAAGGAGATGATCGTGCCGGAGGTGTACTGAACGATGCCCGGCGCCTAGGGTATCCACGGGGTGCGCCATCGGCCCCATGCCGAAGGCGGCTACCTATAATGAAAACGGCCACCCCGACATCCGCGGCGGCCGTGATCGTGGAACTGCTAGCTTTCTGGGCGGCCATGCTTGCCGCCTATCTCCTGATGAAGCGTGCCGGCTGCTTCAGCCAGCCGGTGCTCTATCCCGATCTGGATCACCCCTTCCGCTACTGGTGGGCGCAACGGCTGGGGCGCCAGCCGGCGGCATTGCCGCTGCCCCCCTGTACACCGCCGCCATCGCAAGAACGCAGGCAACAAAAAACCCGGAGAGCGTGACGCTGTCCGGGTTTGCGCGGGCTGGGCCCTGGAATTCTGGTGGTGCCGAAGAGAGGAATCGAACCCCCGACCTTCTCATTACGAATGAGCTGCTCTACCGACTGAGCTACTTCGGCAACATGTTCCGGCGATCTGGAACAGCCCGCAATAGTAGCAGCGTTTTCCGGCCTTGTGAAGCCCTCTTGTGTCGCCGATGTCATCCGGCGCCGGCACGAAAAACGGGGCGCGGAGCGCCCCGTTTCAGGCTGGCCCTGGCCGGTATCAGGCCTTGGCTTGCGCTTCCTGGTGGTAGCGCGTGACGCGCTCCACTTCGTTCTTCGAGCCCAGGATCACCGAGACGCGCTGGTGCAGCTTTTCCGGCTGCACGTCGAGGATGCGCTGCTCGCCATTGGTGGCGGCGCCGCCGGCCTGTTCGACCAGCATCGCCATCGGGTTGGCCTCGTACATCAGGCGCAGCTTGCCGGGCTTTTCCGGCTCGCGCTTGTCCCACGGGTACATGAAGATGCCGCCGCGGGTCAGGATGCGGTGCACGTCGGCGACCATCGATGCCACCCAGCGCATATTGAAGTTCTTGCCGCGCGGGCCTTCGTCGCCGGCCAGGCACTCGTCGATGTACTTGCGCACCGGCGGGGCCCAGTGGCGCATGTTCGACATGTTGATGGCGAATTCCTTGGTGTCTTCCGGAATCGTGACGTTGGACTGGGTCAGCACGAAGCTGCCGGCCTCGCGGTCCAGCGTGAACATGTGCACGCCGTTGCCGACCGTCAGCACCAGCGTGGTCTGCGGGCCGTACACCGCGTAGCCGGCGGCGACCTGGTGCGTGCCGGGCTGCAGGAAGTCGGCCTCGGTCACGGTCTGGCCCGGCTTGGGCATGTGCAGCACCGAGAAGATGGTGCCGATCGAGACGTTGACGTCGATGTTCGATGAGCCGTCGAGCGGGTCGAACATCAGCAGGTATTCGCCCTTCGGGTAGCGGTTGGGAATCTCGTAGAACGATTCCATTTCTTCCGACGCCATCGCGGCCAGGTGGCCGCCCCATTCGTTGGCGTCGAGCAGCACTTCGTTGGCGATCACGTCCAGCTTCTGCTGGGTTTCGCCCTGGACGTTGCCGGTGCCGGCCGAGCCCAGCACGCCGGCGAGGGCGCCCTTGCTGACGGCGTTGGAAATGGCCTTGCAGGCGCGCGCGACCACTTCGATCAGCAGCCGCAGTTCGGGCTGGATGGTGTTGTGCTTGCGCTGTTCCTCGACCAGGTAGCGGGTCAGGCTGATGCGAGTCATGGTTGGTTCTCCTTGGATGGCCGCAATTCTACATGCCCGGCCGCGCCGGACCGGGCATCGGGGGGCGTCGGCCGGCCGCGCTCAGCCGGCCAGCGCCTTGCCGACGATCTCGCGCACGTCGCGCGACAGCGTGCTGCAGGCGGCGACGCGTTCCAGCTCGGCGCGCATGCGGTCGCGCAACGCCAGTTCATATTTCTGCCAGCGGTCCATCACCCGCGCCAGGCGCGCCGCCACCTGGGGGTTGATGGCGTCCAGCGCCAGCACCTGGTCGGCCCAGAAGCGGTAGCCGGAGCCGTCTTCGGCGTGGAACTGCGCCGGGTTGCCGGAGCAGAAGCTGAAGATCAGCGAACGCGCGCGGTTGGGGTTGCGCAGGTTGAAGGCGGGATGCTCCATCAGCGCGCGCACGGTGTCGATGGTGCGCTTGCCCGCGTGCGGGCCACCGGGCTGCGGGCCGACGCTGCCGCGCTGCATGCCCTGCAGCGAGAACCACTTGTCGATCACCAGCGCGTCGTCTTCGAAGCGCTGGTAGAAGTCCGCCAGCGCATGCTCGCGGCCGGGGGCGAAGCTGTTGACCAGTGCCGACAGCGCGGCGAAGCGGTCGGTCATGTTGTCGGCATTCTGGTATTGCTGGTCGGCCAGCGCCTGCATCGCGGGGTCGCCGCTGTCGGCCAGGTAGCCGAGCGCGAGGTTGCGCAGCGCGCGCTTCGCCGCCGGAGCGGCATCGGGCGAATACGGGCCCGGCGTGGCATTGGCTTCGTAGGCGGCCAGCCAGTCCGCCTGCAGCGCGCGCGCCAGGCCTTCGCGCATGAACTGGCGCGCGCGGTGGATGGCGGCGGGATCGGCCACGCCCATGCGCTCGGCCAGGTAGGCCTCGGCCGGCAACACCAGGGCCTGCTCGCGGAAGGCGGGGTTGAGCGTGTCGTCGGTCAGCACCGCGCGCATGGCGCGCACCAGCGCGGGATCGAGCCTGAGCTCGCGCCCGGCCTGCACGTCAGCCACCAGCTGCAGCAGCGCGCGCGTGGCCAGGCGCTGGCCGGCTTCCCAGCGGTTGAAGGCGTCGCTGTCGTGCGACAGCTGGAAGGTCAGCTGCGCGTCGGTGTACTCGGCATCGACGATCACCGGCGCGGAGAAATTGCGCAGCAGCGACGGCAGCGGGGCCTCGGCGCCGCGTGGCAGGTTGATGAAGCGGAAGCTCTGCTCGGCCTGCGTGAAGTCGAGCACGCGCGTGGTGCCGGCGGGCGCGCTTTCGCCTTCCAGCTGCAGCGGCAGGTCGTGGCCGTCGGCGCCCAGCAAGCCCAGCGCGAACGGGATATGGAAGGGCTGCTTGTCGGGCGTGCCGGCGCGGGTCTCGATGCCGACCTTGGGGCAGCGCTGCGACAGCGTCAGCGTCAGGCTGCCGTCGTCGCCGTTCCACGCGGTGCGCGCGGTCACCACCGGCGTGCCGGCCTGGCTGTACCACAGCCCGAACTGGCTCAGGTCGCGGCCGTTGGCATCGGCCATGGCGGCGCGGAAGTCGTCGCAGGTCACGGCCTGGCCGTCGTGGCGCTGGAAGTACAGGTCCATGCCCTTGCGGAAGCCGTCGCGGCCCAGCAGGGTCTGGTACATGCGCACCACCTCGGCGCCTTTCTCGTACACCGTGACGGTGTAGAAGTTGTTGATCTCTTCGTAGCTGTCGGGGCGCACCGGATGCGCCATCGGCCCGGCGTCCTCGGGGAACTGCACCTGGCGCAGCACGCGCACGTCCTCGATGCGCTTGACCGCGCGGCCCGATTCCGAGCCCATCATGTCGGCCGAGAATTCCTGGTCGCGGAACACCGTCAGGCCTTCCTTCAGCGACAGCTGGAACCAGTCGCGACAGGTCACGCGGTTGCCGGTCCAGTTATGGAAGTACTCGTGGCCGACCACTGCCTCGATATTGGCGAAGTCGGTGTCGGTGGC
Organism: Cupriavidus sp. WGlv3; assembly: GCF_023952475.1. Lineage (GTDB taxonomy): Bacteria > Pseudomonadota > Gammaproteobacteria > Burkholderiales > Burkholderiaceae > Cupriavidus > Cupriavidus phytorum. The sequence goes on along the minus strand of NZ_JALHRX010000001.1, from coordinate 378,666 downwards.
GGTTTCCGCATTGGCCAGCACGTACTTGGTGTTGAAGATGTTCAGGCCCTTGTTCTCCATCGCGCCCATGTTGAAGTCGCCCACGGCGACGATCATGAAGCGCTCGAGGTCCAGCTCCAGCCCGAAGCGGCGCTCGTCCCAGCGGATCGAATGGACCAGCGAGTCCATTGCGTGGCGGGTCTTGTCGAGGTCGCGCGGCTCGACCCACACCTGCAGCAGCTTGTCCTTGCCGGAGGCGGACTGGATCCGTTGCTCGATGCATTCGAGCTTGCCCGCGACCAGCGCGAACAGGTAGGACGGCTTGGGGAACGGGTCTTCCCACACGGCTTCGTGGCGGCCATCGGGCAGTTCGCGCTGGCTCACCAGGTTGCCGTTGGACAGCAGCACCGGATAGGCGGCGCGGTCGGCGCGCAGCGTGACGCGGTAGGTCGCCATCACGTCGGGGCGGTCGAGGAAATAGGTGATGCGGCGGAAGCCCTCGGCCTCGCACTGGGTGAAGAAGTTGCCGTTGGAGACATAGAGCCCCGACAGCGTGGTGTTGGCCGCGGGCTGGCACGCGGTGGTGATTTCCAGCGTGCCCTGCGCCGGCAGGCCGGCAAGCGTCAGCGTGCCGCCGTCCTGGGTGGCGTTGGCCACGGGCTTGCCGTCCAGGCTGACGCCGATCAGTTCGAGTTCTTCGCCGGCCAGCACCAGCGGCGCGTCGGGGGCGCCCGCCGTGCGCGCGAAGCGCAGCGTGCTGGTGACGACGGTGCGCTGGGGATCGAGCTCCAGCACCAGCGCGGCGTGGTCGATGGCGAACGGCGGCGGGGTATAGTCCTTGCGATAGACGGTAACGGGCGTGTCGGTGCGCAGCATGGAGGGATCCTGTCTTCGGTAGACCGTTAGGAAAAAGGGGGCGGCCACGCGAGCAAGCAGAGCATGGCGCTGAAGTCCTCATTGTAGCCAAGGGGTCGGGGCGCGGTCTGGCGGGCGCCGCACCAAGCGGGCGCGGGGAATTCCGCGGCGCCGGCGTGGTCTCAGAGACACGCAGGGTTTCAGTGGACAGAAGGGCGAGGTAGCACTATGTGGCAGCGCGCAGGCGGGGTCGGCAATGAAGAGGCAGCGGGCCGGTGGCCGGGGCTGCGCAGGACGTGGGGCGCGCTGGCGCTGCTGGCGGCGCTGCTGCTGTCGGGGTGCGCCAGCACCGTGACCACCGATGTCACGGCGTTCCGCCTGCCGGGCTGGCAGAACGACGCGCCGCGCACCTACAGTTTCGAGCGCAGCGCCGAGCAGGCGGCCCAGCTTGACCGGCAGACCTATGAACAATGGCTGGCGGCGGCGCTGGCCGGGGTCGGCTTCGAGCAGGTGCCAGCCCGGCAGGCGCGCTACCTGGTCAGCATGGACTACGACTCGGCGCCGGGGCTGGTGCGCGTGGCCGAGACGGTCTACCCGGACCCGTGGTACGGCCCGTGGGGCCCGTACTGGGGTCCGTACTGGGGACCGGGCTACTACCGGCCGTGGGGGCCATGGGGCCCGTGGGGTCCGGGCTACTGGCCGCCGCAGACGGTGGTGCGCGACGTGCCGGTGACGTTCTCCAGCCTGCGGGTGTATTTCAAGGACGCGGCCAGCGGCAAGCGGGTCTGGCAGGTCACCGCGCAGAACCAGGCCGAGAACGGCAGCTTGCCGGCGATGATGCCCTACCTGATCCGCAGCGCCTTCACCGACTTCCCGTCCGACAGCGGCCGTCCGCGCCGGGTGACGCTGGAGGTGGAGAAGAACGCTAAGTAGCGCGACCGCCATCAGCTGCCACCGGCCGTCCCAGGCCCGGCAGTGCAATGCGTGCGGATGCATGCAGGAGCATGCTTCTGCACCGCCATTGCATACCCAATGGTAAAAGCTGTTTAACGGCCAGAATCCGCGCAAAATGCCGCCCGCAGGCGTGCCGCGGTGGTACTTTGCGCGGGCGCGTGGGCTAGAATAGCTGCTCGATTTTTCCGGCCTGGCGGCCGGAATCGTCAGTTTCGCTGCCAGAGCTTGTCCTTCGCTGCCGGCTTGTCGCTTGAGCCGGGCCGAACCATGGCGGGAGAGGGGCGCTTCCGGTCCGGGCCATTTTCCGGACGAGCCAATGAGCAGCAAGACCAGCGGTGATGCACCGCAACATGCCCCGAACAGTCCTGAAGCGCAGCTGCGCCTCGCCGCGCTGGAATACCACCGCAGCCCGACCAAGGGCAAGATCCAGGTCACCGCGACCAAGGCGCTGTCCAACCAGCGCGACCTGTCGCTGGCCTACTCGCCGGGCGTAGCCTACGCCTGCGAGGAAATCGCCAAGGACCCCGCCACCGCCGCCGAGTACACCTCGCGCGCCAACCTGGTGGCCGTGGTCACCAACGGCACCGCCGTGCTGGGCCTGGGCGACATCGGCCCGCTGGCCGGCAAGCCGGTGATGGAGGGCAAGGGCTGCCTGTTCAAGAAGTTCGCCGGCATCGACGTGTTCGACATCGAGCTCGACGCGCGCGACCCGGACAAGATCGTCGAGATCGTCGCCGCGCTGGAGCCCACGCTGGGCGGCGTCAATCTGGAAGACATCAAGGCGCCGGAGTGCTTCTACATCGAGCAGAAGCTGCGCGAGCGCATGAACATCCCCGTCTTCCATGACGACCAGCACGGCACCGCGATCATTTCGACCGCGGCGCTGCTCAACGGCCTGAAGGTGGTTGGCAAGGACGTCGCCAAGGTGAAGCTGGCCGTGTCCGGTGCCGGCGCGGCGGCCATTGCCTGCCTCGACACCATGGTCAGTCTCGGCGTGAAGCGCGAGAACATCTCGGTGGTCGATTCCAAGGGCGTGATCTATGTGGGCCGCGACGCCAACATGGAAGCCAACAAGGCCCGCTACGCGCAGGACACCTCGGCGCGCACGCTGGCCGACATCGTCAAGGGTGCCGACGTCTTCCTGGGCTGCTCGACCGCCGGCGTGCTGACCGGCGAGATGGTCAAGACCATGGCCGACCAGCCCATCATCCTGGCGCTGGCCAACCCCGAGCCCGAGATCCGCCCGGAAGTGGCCAAGGCCGCGCGCCCGGACTGCATCATCGCCACCGGCCGTTCGGACTACCCGAACCAGGTCAACAACGTGCTGTGCTTCCCGTACATCTTCCGCGGCGCGCTCGATTGCGGCGCGACCAAGATCACGGAAGCGATGAAGCTGGCCTGCGTCAAGGCCATCGCCGAGCTGGCCGAGGCCGAGCTGAACGATGCCGTGGCCGCGGCCTACGGTGGGCGCGAGCTGAAGTTCGGCCCGGACTACATCATCCCGACGCCGTTCGACCAGCGCCTGATCGAGAAGATCGCGCCGGCGGTGGCCAAGGCCGCCGAAGAGTCCGGCGTGGCCACGCGCCCGATCAAGGACCTGGAAGCGTACCGCCAGCAGCTCTCCACCTACGTCTACCACACCGGCCTGATCATGAAGCCGGTGTTCTCGGCCGCCAAGGCCGCGCCCAAGCGCGTGGCCTATGCCGAGGGCGAGGAAGAGCGCGTGCTGCGCGCGGTGCAGGGCGTGGTCGACGAAGGCCTGGCCCGTCCGATCCTGATCGGCCGTCCGCACGTGATCCAGATGCGTATCGACAAGGCCGGCCTGCGCCTGAAGCCGGGCGTGGACTTCGAGCTGATCAACCCCGAGGACGATCCGCGCTACCGCGCCTACCATGAGGCCTACCACGCGCTGCGCGGCCGCGACGGCGTGACCCCGGACATGGCCAAGGTGGCGCTGCGCCGCTCCAACACGCTGATCGGCACCATGCTGATGCACATGGGCGACGCCGACGCGCTGCTGTGCGGCACCGTGGGCCGCTTCGAGGCGCACCTCGAGCACGTGCGCGATGTGATCGGCCTGGCGCCGGGCGCGCATGTGTTCGCGGCGATGAACGCGCTGATGCTGGAGAAGTACACGCTGTTCATCACCGACACCTTCGTCAACGACGACCCCAGCGCGGAACAGCTGGCGGCCATCACCCAGCTGGCCGCCGAAGAAATCGCGCGCTTCGGCCTGCAGCCCAAGGTGGCGCTGATGTCGCACTCGATGTTCGGCTCGTCGACGCGCCCGTCGGCGCGCAAGATGCGCGAGGCCGCGCAGATCCTCGCGCGCGAGGCACCGCACCTGGAAGTCGAAGGCGAGATGCAGGGCGATGCCGCGCTGGTCGAGGACGTGCGCCGCCACTTCCTGCCGTCGACCAAGCTCGCCGGCAGTGCCAACCTGCTGGTGATGCCGACGCTGGACGCCGCCAACATTGCCTTCAACCTGCTCAAGATCACGGGCGGCCAGGGCGTGACAGTGGGCCCGATCCTGCTGGGCGCGGCCAAGCCGGTGCACATCCTGAACCCGCAGGCCACCACGCGCCGGATCGTCAATATGACGGCCGTTGCCGTGGCCGAGTGCAACGCGGTGCGCTGATTCGCCGCGCGGCGTTTGCCATGCAAAAGGCCGGGTCGATGACCCGGCCTTTTTGTTTGTTGCCCCGCCGCATCCGCGCGGCCAGGGCCGGTTGGGATGGTGGCTATTGCAGCACGTTGTACTGCTCGCGCATGACCACGATAATCGATTTTGCCGCTGCGAGCTGGTGTCCCAGGTTATCGATGGACTCCTGCGGGAAATCGACCTCGGCGCTCCAGTTGCAACCGGTATGGTCAGGCTGGTGCATTCGCACCGCGTGCAGCTCGCACTCGCCGCACTCGGGGTTGTTGTCGAGGCACTGGTTCAGGATGGCCATCAGTTCAGACCGGGTCTTCGCGTATCGCCGCATGTGTCACCTCGCTGTCATTGGTTTTTGAGGCCTGGAACACCAATCTAGGAAGCGCGCCGGGGCCAATCCAATTGAATCCGCCTATGGAGCGGCAGTTTCCAATCCGGCGTGGGAGCGCCGCAGGCGTGGCGCAGCGCAGCATTATTGAAGTGGAGCCATTGCGCGCGAGGCGCGCCGTGCGCAAAGAAAAAGCCCGCCGGAAAGGCGGGCTCCAGTGCTGCCGGTGACGCTTCAGCGCATCAGAACTTGTGGCGCACGCCCACGCCGAAGGTATCGCCGTGCTCGATGCCGGTGATCTTGTCGTAGTAGTAGGCGGCGTACACGTCGGTGCGCTTGGACAGGTTGTAGTCGTAGGCGACGGCAAAGGTATTGCGCTTGAAGTCGCCCAGCGAGTTGTCGACCTTGCCGTAGGCGTACGAGGCCAGCAGGTTGCCGGCGCCGATCGGCACCGAGGCGCCGAACTGGCCGTCGATGTGCTTGATGTCGCCCGACGGCGCGGTGGTGGCGCGGGTCTTGATGTACTGGCCCTGCGCGAACAGCTTGACCACCTTGAAGTCGTAGGACAGGCCGATCTGCGCGGCGTCCTGGCGCGACAGGCCGAGGTCGGACATGTCGGTCGGCACGTTGTTGAAGCGCACCTGCTGGTAGGCCACGGTCGCGGCGAACGGGCCGTTGAAGTACAGGACGTTGCCGCCGAACTTCTGCTTGCCCGCGGCGCCCGGCTGCTCGCCGAAGCCGTAGATGAAGTTGGCGGTCAGGCCGCCGAAGTTCGGCGTGCTGTACACCACCGAGTTGTTCCAGCCCGAATCGCCGATGATGCCGGGATCGGCGACGGCGCCGCTGACCGCGCCGAAGTAGGTGTGGAAGATCGTCGGCGAGAACACGTACGAGTCGACCAGCGGGTTGAACAGGATGGTCGAAATGAAGTACGGCGTGGTGTTGCGGCCCAGCTTGATGGTGCCGGCCTTGTCGTTCTGCAGGCCGACATAGGCGTTGCGGCTGAACATCGAGTCGCCGTTGAAGCGGCCGCTGTTGCCGCTGTCGGTACGGAAGAAGCCGTTCAGGTCGAAGATGGCCTTGGTGCCGCCACCCAGGTCCTCGGTGCCCTTGATGCCCCAGTAAGAAGTCTGCATCCCGCCCGAATTGGCCACCCATGCGCGCTCGCCCGAGCCCGGGCTCTTCACGCCGCCGACGAACATGTCGGCCTGGCCGTACAGCGTGACGCTGGACTGGGCCATGGCCGCGCCGGAAAAAAGGGTAGCCGCTACCGCCGCCAGCTTGAGCGCCGGCTTGTACTGCTTCTGCATTGTTAGACCTCCGTGGTTTTGATCCTGCTTGGAACGTTGTGTACTGGGTCCCTGACGGGTTCTTGTCATGTCTTTGTGCTTTTATTCGTGCCGCCTGGCCGGGGCTCGGTGGGGTGTTGCATGGGAGGCCGGCGGCATCGGGGTACAGCGTTTTTTGTTATACAGGTGACGCTTTTTTGTTCAGGCGGATACTAAGTCGTCAAGACGGAACTGTGCAATGCGATGGATCTGGTTGATGCAAGTTTGCAACTCTTGCTGCGGTGTGTTTTCAACGCGGCGCGCGAACTCGGCGATGATGCCGTGGCGGTCGTAGCCGCGCACCGCGAGGATGAACGGAAAGCCGAACTTCTGGTTGTACGCCGCGTTGAGCGACTGCAGGCGGTCGAACTCCTCGGGCGTGCATTGGTTCAGGCCGGCACCGCTCTGCTCGCGCGTCGACTCGGCGGTCAGCTCGCCGCGCACGGCGGCCTTGCCGGCCAGCTCCGGGTGGGCGCGCACCAGCTTCAGCTGCGCCGCCTCGCCGGCTTCATCGACGGCCTGGCGCAGCGCCTGCGCCAGCGCGGCGCCGTCGGCGAACGGCCGTTGCGCGGCGGCGGTCTCGGCAAACCACGGCGAATGTTCGTAGATGCCGCCCAGCACCTGCACGAATTCCGCGACCGGCATGGTGTTGAGTTGGGCAATGGTGTAGGTCTGGCTCATGCTTGATTCCGGGGAGTGTAGGGGTAGGTGGCGGCCCAGTGCCGGGCGATATCGACACGGCGGCAGATCCACACCTTGTCGTGCCCCTGCACGTAGTCGAGGAAGCGCTGCAGCGCGCGGAAGCGGCCCGGGCGGCCGAGCAGGCGGCAGTGCATGCCGATCGACAGCATCTTGGGGCTGTCCTGGCCGTTCGGGTCGCCTTCGTCGTACAGCACGTCGAACGCATCCTTCAGGTACTGGAAGAACTGTTCGCCGGTATTGAAGCCCTGCGGCGTGGCGAAGCGCATGTCGTTCGAATCCAGCGTGTACGGCACCACCAGGTGCGGCTTCTTCTCGCCGCCGGTCACTTCGACCTCGGTCCAGAACGGCAGGTCGTCGCCGTAGTAATCGGAGTCGTACAGCAAGCCGCCATGCTCGACCACCAGGCGGCGCGTGTTGGGACTGTCGCGGCCGGTGTACCAGCCCAGCGGCAGCTCGCCGGTCAGGTCCTTGATGATCTGCATGCCGATGCGCATGTGCTCGCGCTCGATGGCTTCGTCGATGTTCTGGTAGTGGATCCAGCGCCAGCCGTGGCAGGCGATCTCGTGGCCCAGTTCGACAAAAGCGCGGGTCAGTTCCGGATGGCGCTGCAGCGCCATCGACACGCCGAAGATGGTCAGCGGCAGGCCGCGCTTTTCGAACTCGCGCAGGATGCGCCAGACGCCGGCGCGCGAGCCGTATTCGTAGATGCCCTCCATGCTCATGTGGCGCTCGGGGTAGGCCGCGGCGCCGACGATCTCGGAGAGGAATTGCTCGGAGGCGGCGTCGCCATGCAGCACGCAGTTCTCGCCGCCTTCTTCGTAGTTGAGCACGAACTGCAGCGCCACGCGCGCGCCGCCCGGCCAGCGGGCGTGCGGCGGGCGGGCGCCGTAACCGATGAGATCGCGTGGATAGTTATCGTTTGTCATGTGTCGTTGCTTGCTTCAGGAAACCACCCGGCACCGCCGTCCCGCCGCAGGCGCCGATCGTCACGCAATGAGCATGCCAGTCGTGCCGGCGGCGGCGCCGGTCTGCATCCGGGAGCCGGACCCTGGCGGGGCCGGCCCTGCGTTGCCGGTACTTCGATTACTCGGTGCCGTGCGAGTTGGCCGCGGCGTTGCGCATGGCCTCTTCGCGCGACTGGATGCCGTTGTAGAACAGGTTCAGCGCCACCGCCACGATGGTGCCGAGCACGATGCCGCTGTGCGTGAACGGGTCGGTCCACTTGGGCAGGTACTGGAAGAACGTCGGCGCCAGCGTCGGGATCATGCCGAAGCCGATCGAGATGGCAACGATGAACAGGTTGTGGCGGTTGCGGTTGCGGTTGAAATCGCACGAGCCCAGGATGCGGATGCCGGTGGCGGCGACCATGCCGAACATCACGATGCCGGCGCCGCCCAGCACGAACTGCGGCACCGAGGCCACCACGTGGGCCATCTTGGGAAACAGGCCGAAGGCGATCAGGATGATGCCGCCGGCCGCGGCGACGTAGCGCGAGCGCACGCCGGTCACCGTCACCAGGCCCACGTTCTGCGAGAACGAGGTGTAGGGGAAGGTGTTGAAGATGCCGCCGATCACCGTGCCCAGGCCGTCGGCGCGCAGGCCGCGGGTCAGGTCGTCGTTGCTCAGCTTCTTGCCGGTGATGTCCGACAGCGCCAGGAACATGCCGGTCGACTCCACCAGCGTGATCAGCATGACGATGCACATCGACAGGATCGCGGTCAGCTGGAAGGTCGGCATGCCGAAATGCAGCGGCGTGATCACGGCGACGAAGCTGGCTTCGTCCAGGCCCTCGAACGACACCTTGCCCAGGCCCATCGCCACCAGCGTGCCGATGATGATGCCGAGCAGCACCGCGCAGTTGGCCACCAGGCCGCGGCCGTACTTGGTCAGCAGCAGGATGATGATCAGCGTCAGGCCGGCGATGCCAAGGTTGGCCAGGTCGCCATAGGCCAGGTTCGGCACTTCCTTGACGACGCCGTCGATGACGGCGCGCGTGGTGGGCTGGCCACCGGCCGACCAGTTGATGGCCACGCGCATCAGCGACACACCGATCAGCGTGATCACGGTGCCGGTCACCACCGGCGGGAACAATCCCAGCATGCGCCCCATCAGCGGCGCGATCAGGATGCCGAAGATCCCTGACGCGATCACCGCGCCGTAGATGCCGAGCAGGCCGACATTGGGATCGGTGCCGATGGCGATCATCGGCGCCACCGAGGCGAAGGTCACGCCCATCATCACCGGCAGGCGGATGCCGAACTTCCAGAAGCCGATCGCCTGGATCAGCGTGGCCAGGCCGGCGGCGAACAGGTCGGCGTTGATCAGGAACGCCAGCTGGTCCTTGGGCAGCTTGAGCGCGCCACCCACGATCAGTGGCACGGCAACCGTGCCGGCGTACATCACCAGAACGTGCTGCAACCCGAGCGCGAGCAGGCGCCCGGAAGGCAAACGCTCGTTGGTGAGGTCCGTCGGGACCGCGGTGCTTGCGGAATTCATTGGTGCGTCTCCTCTCCTTTGGTTTGATGGGAACGCCACGTCCGTGCCGGCAGTTTGGTCGGTGTTGTTATGGGCCCGCCGTCGCCGCGCTCTCGTTTGCCCTGCCTGGGCGCGGTACTGACGACGGGCCTGCTGCCTTCTTCTTGCGGGGGCGTGACGGGAACACCGTGCTAGGTGGAGCGACCCAGCACGCTGCGAAGATCGAAGTTGCCCGGTTCGTCCGGCTGCACGCGGTCGGCGCAGGCGCCAAGGTGGTGCGCCATGCGCGACTGGGCCAGTGCGGCATTGCCCTGTTCGAGGGCGTCGAGGATTTCTTCGTGCTCGTCGAACGAGCAGGCGTTGTTGCCCGGCGCTTCCACGCTGGCGATCATCAGCGTGGTGCGCGACACCAGGCGGCGCATCATGTTGACCAGCAGCGCATTGCCCGACAGTTCCGCCAGCGCGGTGTGGAATTCGGCGGACAGGCGGATCCACTTGGGACGGTCGTGCGTCAGGAAGGCCTGGCGCTCATTGGCGACCATCTGGCGCAGCGGGGCGATCACGGCCTTGACGTCGGCCATGCCGGCCAGCTTTTCCAGCACCGCGCGCTCCAGCATCTGGCGCAGCTCGAACATGTCGTGCGCCTCGTCGGTCGACGGGCTGGCGATAAAGGCGCCGCGGTTGGGCTCGAGGTCGACCATGCCGTCCGCCGCCAGGTGCGACAGCACCTTGCGCACGGTGTGGCGCGCGGTGGCATAGATCTCGCAAAGCGAATGCTCGGTAAGCTTGGTGCGCGGCGGCAGCCGGTGCTCCATGATCGCGTCGTAGATCTCGTGGTACATGCGCTCCTCGACCGAGCCCTTGCGCGCGGGCTTGGCGGGCTTGCCCGGGATCTCGGTCGGCTCGCCGGCCTTGGATTCGGCGTTAGCGGCAATCAGCTTCAGGCTCTTGGACATCGTGGCACCGGCAGGTCAGGCAGGGCACCGTAAATCCTGCGTATCAGGGTACGGTGATCCAAAAATTGTTGACAATTATTTGGTTACGGCCTCAATATTGTCAACAAAACCAACTCAGGTTTTCGACAACTCAGGGAAATCCCTGAATTGCCAACGGGCAAGTGCAGGCGCATTGTCGCCACGCACCAACCCAGCGCCGGGATGCGTTACCAGACGTACCGAGCGGGCACCATCCCACACATGGTGCTAGTGAAGGCAGCGGCGCCCCTCACAACCCAATCGCAAAAGGACAAATACGATGGGACGCTTGACCACCCATGTTCTCGACACCGCTGCGGGCACGCCCGGGCAGGGCATGTCGATTACTCTCCATAAAATTGTCGACAATCGTCGCGAAACCCTGAAGACCGTGGTCACCAACCACGACGGCCGCTGCGACCAGCCGCTGCTGGAGGGCGCCGACCTCGCCGCGGGCGTGTACGAGCTGGAATTCGCCGCCGGCGATTATTTCCGCGCGCAGGGCGTGAAGCTGCCCGAGCCGGCCTTCCTGGACGTGGTGCCGCTGCGCTTCGGCATTGCCGACGTCAACGCGCACTATCACGTGCCCCTCCTGGTTTCGCCCTGGTCGTACTCGACCTACCGCGGCAGCTGAAGCGGTGGCATAGGGAAACAGGAGACAAGACATGGAAGGCTATATCCTCGACTGGGCCAATATGCTGCTGCGGTGGGTGCACGTCATCACCGCCATCGCATGGATCGGCTCTTCGTTCTATTTCGTGTGGCTGGACAACAGCCTGACCAAGCCCACCGCGCCGGACCTGAAGGAAAAGGGCGTCGACGGCGAGCTGTGGGCGGTGCACGGCGGCGGTTTCTACAACCCGCAGAAGTACCTGACCGCGCCCAAGTCGCTGCCGGAGAACCTGCACTGGTTCTACTGGGAGTCGTATTCGACCTGGATGAGCGGCTTTGCGCTGCTGGTGGTGCTGTACCTGTTCAACGCCAGCACGTTCCTGATCGACAAGAACGTGTTCGACATGTCGCCCGGCGCGGCGGTCGGCTTCGCGGTGTCGTACCTGCTGATCGGCTGGATCGTCTATGACAGCATCTGCCGCCTGTTCAACAAGAACGACCGCCTGGTCGGCATCCTGGTGGCGATCTACATCGCCGCCGCCGCCTACGTCGCGTGCCATATCTTCTCGGGCCGCGCGGCGTTCCTGCTGACCGGCGCGATGGTGGCGACGATCATGAGCGCGAACGTGCTGGCGTGGATCATCCCGGGCCAGCGCAAGGTGGTCGCGGCACTGAAGGCCGGCCAGCCGGTGGACCCGATCCACGGCAAGCGCGGCAAGCAGCGCAGCGTGCACAACACCTACTTCACGCTGCCGGTGCTGTTCGCGATGCTGTCGAACCACTACAGCATGACCTACGCCCACAAGTACAACTGGGTGGTGCTGATCCTGATCATGCTGTCGGGCGTGCTGATCCGCCAGTTCTTCATCCTGAAGCACAAGGGCAAGATCAACGTGCTGTGGCCTGCCGCCGGCGTCGCCGCGCTGGGAGTTGTCGCCGTGATGATCGCGCCGCAGCCGCGCCCGGCCGTGGCCAAGGCCGATGGCGAGGCCGCCGCGGCGGTCAGCTTCGCCAAGGTGCAGGAAGTGATGAACGCGCGCTGCGTGCAGTGCCACGCCGAGCAGCCGAAGATGATGCCGACCGCGGCCAAGGGCATCAAGCTCGAGACGCCTGAGGACATCAAGGCCCACGCCCAGCTGATCTACCAGCAGGCGGTGCAGCAGAAGGCGATGCCGCTGGGCAACGTGACGCAGATCACCGACGACGAACGTGCGCTGCTGGGGCAGTGGTTCGAAGGCGGTGCCAAGACTACGAATTAACGTGTTCTGCGCTGATCAGCATTGGGCTGCGCTCTTGCAGAGCCGGCCCGCGAAATCCGAGCATCGGTGATCGACGGTCCGGAGGGTTGCGCAGTTGGCAGCCGTCAGTACCGGACCGGCGAGGGTTTGAACGGGGCCTTGTGCCCCGTTTTTTTTGCCTGGCGCTTTATCCGCCGATATTCAGCAGCGCCAGCACCCCCAGCACCAGGAAGATTCCCGCCGCAATCTTGTGCACCAGCCCGATCGGCATCTTGTTGGCGAACTTGTCGCCAAGCAGGACGGCCGGCGCATTGGCGATCATCATGCCGAAAGTGGTACCCATGACCACCGCCAGCACCGCATCGCTGAAGCGCGCCGCCAGTGCCACCGTGGCGATCTGGGTCTTGTCGCCCATCTCGGCAAAGAAGAAGGCAACGATGGTAGTGCCGAGGATGCCGATGAAGCCCTTGACGGGCTTGGCCTGCTCGGCGTCGTCGAGCTTGTCGGGGATCAGCATCCACGCGGCCATCGCGATAAAGCCCAGTCCCAGGATCCAGCGCAGCAGGCTTTCGCCAACCACGTGCGTGATCCAGCCGCCGAGCGCGCCGGCGAAGCCGTGGTTGAACAGCGTGGCGATCAGGATGCCGAGGATGATGGGCACCGGCTTGCGGTAGCGCGCGGCCAGCACCAGCGACAGCAATTGCGTCTTGTCGCCCATTTCTGCGAGAGCGACGATGCCTGTGGAGACGAGGAAGGCTTCCATATTGGTCTTGTGGGGTAACCGGGCCGCAATGCATCGCGAGATGCCAATGACGCAACCCTTTCCCGGCCCGGCCAGAAAGGGATGGTCATCGGTCTCGCCAGGCATGGACGCTGCCTGGGCCGGTTTGGCCAGGCGGGTCCGGAGCTGCGCACGCCATAACCGCAAGCGGTCAAGTCTGTTGACGTACGCCCCTGTCCCCCGGAGTCCGCATTGCGCGGCGCGGTGAGAGCAGGGCGGCTACTCCCCAATGGAAGCGGCGATTATAACCGCGACGGCGGTGGATCGTCCACCGCCGTCGCGGCCGGCAAGGCGATCAGGCCGGTACCGGCGCGTTCTCGCTGGTCTGGCGGCCGCGGAAATCGGTCCAGCACAGCGCCTTGAAGTCATAGAGCTTGCAGCGGCGCGCCGTGTCGAAATACCAGCGCCACGAGAAGTTCTCGATGATGATGCGGCCCGGCAGCGCATGCTCCAGCAGCGCCTGCGCGCGCTTGAGGCGGTACAGCGGCACGCTCATGTCGACGTGGTGCGCGGTGTGTTCCATGATGTGGTGCAGCGCCGCGCCGATGCCATGGCGAAAGCGCAGATGCACGGTGGTCGAGACGAACGGCTGGGCCCGGGCCCACATCGTCTTGGTGTCGTACCACGCAACACTGGTGTGGGTATGGTGCACGTACAGCACGAAGCCGACGGTGATGTTCCACACCAGGAAGGGCAGCACGAAGCCGGCGCCGACCAGCATCCAGACGGACTGCTGCGTGGTCAGGGCCAGGCCGACCAGCGCGCCGATCCAGGCCAGCCCGAACGCGGCCACCAGCACGCAGTCGCCGGTGAAGATCGGGCGGCGCGTGGCCATCTGGCGCTTGCTGGGGAAGAACAGCTTGCACCACCAGATCTCCACCAGGTAATACAGGCCCGGACCGAAGCCGGTGCGGTAGATGCGCTCCATCACGCGGCGCCAGCGCGGCAGGGCGTTGAATTCCTCGAGCGAATACGGCGCCCAGACGAAGTCGAAGCCCTTCAGGTTGGTGTAGCCGTGATGGACCACGTTATGGCCGACTTCCCACAGGCTGTACGGCGTCAGCGACGGCAGGAAGGTCAGCCGGCCCAGCCACTTGTTCAGGCCGCGGCGCGGGGTCAGGCTCTGGTGGCAGGCATCGTGGCCGATGATAAACAGGCGCGCAATCACCAGCCCCGCCAGCACGCCCAGCGCGAGCTTGGCGGCCCAGTGCGGCGCCAGCACCACGCCAGCCAGCACGGCGCCGAACAACAGGTAATCGAAGCCGAACAGCATCAGCGCGCGCGGCGTGCTGCGCTGGCCCAGCGGGATCAGCCAGCCGCGGATGATCTTGCGCGACGGCAGCGGCGCGTCCGGTGCGATCGGTTCAGGCAGCGGAGCCTGGTGCTGCGCACGGGCGCGCGCGCCGGCATGCGCCCGGGCGTGCCCGGGGGCGGGGTCGACGGATTGAGCGGATTGATATGCGGTCATGCAGAACCTTCTGATTGCGGTCGATGGATATCGGTGCGCGGCAAGGCAGAGCGGCCGCGGCGGAACCGCAAGGTTAGAAGGCTTTGTCGAAGGCAGTCTTGACGGTCGTCAAGCCGGTGGGACGGCGGAAGCGGTAAGGGCGCGCCCGCCGCGGGTGCGGCGGGTTACGGATGCGGAAGTGTGGCGGATCAGGCTGCCGGGACGTTGGCCGGCTCGCCCATCACGTAGACGCTGTCGATCACGCGGTCGTCGCCCAGCATGGCAAAGGCGAACAGCTCTTCTTCCAGCGTTTCCGAGCGGTTGCTGCGGCGAGCGATCAGCGGCGTGGCCTTCGGATCCAGCACGACGAAGTCGGCCTCGCAGCCTTCGCTAAAGCTGCCGACGCGGCCGGTCCAGCCCAGCGCCTCGGCCGCGGCCCGGGTGGCCAGGTAGAACATGCGCAGCGCGGTCAGGTAGTAGCCGCCCATGCGCGCCACCTTGTGCGCGGCGTTCATGGTACGGAACATCGAGAACGAGGTGCCGCCGCCGACGTCGGTGGCCAGCGTCACGTTCAGGCGATTGGCATCGGACTGGTGGAAGTCATAGAAGCCGCTGCCCAGGAACAGGTTGGAAGTCGGGCAGTGCGCCACCGCGGCGCCGCTGTCGGCCAGCCGGCGGCGGTCGTCCTGGTCCAGGTAGATGGCGTGGCCGTACATCGCGCCGGGACGCAGCAGGCCGTAGCGGTCGTACACGTCCAGGTAGCTGCGCGAATCCGGGAACAGCTCGGCCACCCATTTGACCTCGTCGCGGTTCTCGGCCACGTGGGTCTGGATAAAGGCGTCGGGGTAGGCGCGCGCCAGTTCGCCGCAGGCGGCCAGCTGCGCCTCGGTCGAGGTCGGCGCGAAGCGCGGCGTGATCGCGTACGACAGCCGTCCCTTGTTATGCCAGCGCGACAGCAGGTCGGCGGAATCCCGGGCGCCGCTTTCGGCGGTGTCGCGCAGGAACTCGGGGCAGTTGCGGTCCATCATCACCTTGCCGGTGACCATGCGCAGGTTGCGCGCCTCGCTCTCGGCAAAGAGCGCGTCGGCCGAGGCCTTGTGCACCGTGCTCCAGACCACCGCGCTGGTGGTGCCGTTGCGCAGCAGTTCCTCGGTGAAGAAGCCGGCCACGCCGCGCGCGTAGTCGGGGTCGGCGAAGCGGCGCTCTTCGGGGAAGGTGTAGGTGTCGAGCCAGTGCAGCAGGCCCGGCGACGGCGACGCGATCATGTCGGTCTGCGGGTAGTGCACGTGGGTGTCGATAAAGCCGGGCACGATCAGCTTGCCGCGGTGGTCGATGACTTCGGCGCCGGCCGGGATGCGCGCGGCCAGCTGCGCGTAGTCGCCGGCGGCGGCGATGCGCCCGTCGGTGACGATCAGCACCCCGTCGTCCCAATACTGATACGCGTCCTCATGGAATTGCGGGTCGCGCAGGAAATGCAGCACGCGGCCGCGAATGGCGCGGGTACGGGAGTCAGTGGTGGGGTGGGTCGTCATGGTTTGTCTCTCGTGGCCGGCCCGCGCGGCACCGCATGGTGCAAGCAGCAGGCCGGGCTATTGGCATGCGCCGTGCTCAGGCCGCGGGGGCCGTCGCGGGCGGGGACTTGGGCGGAGCGGACCAGAAGTGGTCGACTTCCGCCAGGAACTCGGCCTTCTGCATGGCAGGCAGGAAGGCCGCTTCAAAACTGTTGCGGGCCAGCTTGTGCGCGTCGGCCGCGTCCAGCGGCAGCGCGTCGAAGGTGGCTTCCCAGTTCGCATTCATATAGCCGCCGAAGTAGGCCGGGTCGTCCGAATGCAGGGTGATTGCCACGCCCGCATCCAGCATGCGCTTGAGCGGGTGGTCGCGCAGGTCGGGATAGACCTTGAGCTTGACGTTCGACAGCGGGCACACCGTCAGCGCCACGCGCTCGCGTGCCAGGCGCTCGACCAGCGCGGCATCGTCGATGGCGCGCACGCCGTGGTCGATGCGCTCCGCCTTCAGGATGTCGAGCGCATCGGTCACATACTGCGCCGGGCCTTCCTCGCCCGCGTGTGCCACCAGGTGCAGGCCCAGCTCGCGCGCCCGCGCGAACACGCGCGCGAATTTCTCGGGCGGGTTGCCTTTTTCCGACGAATCGAGCCCGACGCCGACGAAGCGGTCGCGATAGGGCAGCGCCGCCTCCAGCGTGGCGAACGCGTCTTCCTCCGACAGATGGCGCAGGAAGCACAGGATCAGGCTGCTCGAAAAGTCGTATTCGGTGCGGGCCTGCGCCAGCGCATCGGCAATGCCGTCGATCACCACGCCGATCGGCACGCCGCGCGCAGTATGGGTCTGCGGATCGAAGAAGATCTCGGCGTGGCGGACGTTGTCGGCGACGGCGCGCTTGACGTAGTCCATGGTCATGTCGAAGAAATCTTCCTCAGTCAGCAGCACGCTGGCGCCGGCGTAGTAGATGTCCAGGAACGACTGCAGGTCGGTGAAGGCATAGGCGGCGCGCAGCGCGTCGACGCTCGGGTAGGGCAGTGCCACCTGGTTGCGCTGCGCCAGCCGGAAGATCAGTTCCGGCTCAAGCGTGCCTTCGATATGCACATGCAGTTCGGCCTTGGGGGTGCGGCGGATCTGTTCCGCGAGCGCGGCATCGATGGTCATGGGGGCCTCGTTTCTGGGCTTTTCTGTGCCGGCCGGCAGCACCGGCGGCACGGGTTCAGGGATGCACCGTCTCCGTGCGGCCCGCACGCAGCGCGGCAAGGCGCTGTTCGCGGACCTGGAGCAGCTGGGCGACGATGGCAACCGCAATCATAGCCGGAGCCTTGTCGGTGATCCCGGGAACCCCCATGGGGCATGTCATTTCCGCAAACCGGGCCGGGTCGATGCCGTGCTCGGCCATGCGGTGTTCAAAGCGCGCGCGCTTGGTCTTGGAGCCGATCAGGCCGAAGTAGGCGAAATCGGTGCGCTTGAGGATTTCCTCGCACAGGGTCTGGTCGAGCGCATGGCTGTGCGTCATCACCAGGAAGTAGCTGCCCGCCGGCGCCTGCGCGACCACGGCCTCGGGCGTGTCGCTGGCTTCGGCCTCGACGTTGTCGGGCAGGCCGCCGGGGAACAGCGTGTCGCGCTCGTCGACCCAGTGCACGCGGCACGGCAGCGTGGCCAGCACCTTGACCAGCGCATGGCCGACATGGCCGGCGCCGAACAGCACCACGTGCATGGTGTCGGGCACCAGCGTGTCGGTCCAGCTGCCGTCCGTTTGCAGCTCCACGCCGGCGAGCACCGCGCGGCTGTCGCAAAAAGTCACCGCGCCACGGGCCGGCACCTGCCGTTGCAGCGCGCGCTGCGCGGCGAAATTGCGCTCGACCCCATCGAGCCAGGCCAGGTCGGCCGGGCCCAGCACCTCGAACGCGAGCTGCACCACGCCGCCGCAGCACTGCCCCAGCGCCGGGCCCAGCGGAATGCGCTCGATCCGGCGCGGCTCGCCATGCACCAGCATCTCGCGGGCGATGTCCATGCCGCGCCATTCCAGGTGGCCGCCGCCGATGGTGCCGACCAGGTCGTCGGCGCTGACCAGCATGCGGATGCCGGCCTCGCGCGGCGCCGAGCCCTTGACCTCGACGATGGTGACCATCGCCACCGGCACGCCGGCACGCACCATGCGGGCGGCGTCGGCGAAGCGGAAGGGTTTGAGCGGTGCGTCCTGCATGGTCGAGGGCCTTGTGGTGATGCGTGGTATCGCTTGTGTCAGCGGTGGCGCGCGCCTGCTTCTGCCACCGGCCCCTCGCCTGTCAATGCAGTCGAGGGGGGAAAGTCCGGGGCCTCCGCAGGCGCGCGCTTCCTTGCCACCGTTCAGGCTGCGGGAGCAGCCACCCGAGCAGCCCCTTGCGCCGCCGCCGCGCGCACGGCATCCACGGCATCGAGGATCGCCTCGCTGGTGGCCGGGGCCTTCAGCGGCGGGTTGATGCGGTAGTCGCCCAGCGCGGCCACGGCGTCGCGGATCGCGAAGAACACCGAGAACGGCAGCAGCAGCGGCGGCTCGCCCACGGCCTTGGAGCGGTGGATGCTGTCCTCGACGTTGCGGTTCTGGAACAGGCGTACGTTGAACTCCTCCGGGCAGTCGTTGACCGTCGGGATCTTGTACGTGGACGGGGCGTGCGTCATCAGCTTGCCGTCCTTGTTCCACCACAGTTCCTCGGTGGTCAGCCAGCCCATGCCCTGGATAAAGGCGCCTTCGACCTGGCCAATGTCGATCGCCGGGTTCAGCGAGCGGCCGGCGTCGTGCAGCGCGTCGGCACGCAGCAGCTTCCATTCGCCGGTGAGCGTGTCCACCAGCACCTCGGAGCACGCGGCGCCGTAGGCGAAGTAGTAGAACGGGCGGCCCTGCAGCGACTTCTGGTCCCAGTGCAGCTTGGGCGTGGTGTAGAAGCCGTCGGACCACAGCTGCACGCGCGCCACATAGGCTTCGCGCGCCAGCTCGCCGAACGACAGGCGCAGCTCGCCGGCGCTGACCAGGTCATCGTTGAAGCGAACCGCGGACGGCTCCACGCCGGCCTTGCGCGCGGCAAACGCGGCCAGGCGCTCGCGGATCTGGCGCGCGGCGTCCTGCGCGGCCTTGCCGTTCAGGTCGGCGCCAGTCGACGCCGCGGTGGCGGAGGTATTAGCCACCTTGCTGGTGTCGGTCGCGGTCACGCGCACGCGTTCCATGCGGATGCCGAGCTCGTGCGCCACCACCATCGCCACCTTGGTGTTCAGGCCCTGGCCCATTTCGGTGCCGCCGTGGTTCACCAGCACCGAACCGTCGTTGTAGACGTGCACCAGCGCGCCGGCCTGGTTGAAGTGGGCCACGTTGAACGAGATGCCGAACTTCACCGGGGTGATGGCGATGCCCTTCTTCAGCACCGGGCTGCTGGCGTTGAACGCGCGCGTGGCCTCGCGGCGGGCGCGGTATTCGCTGCTGGCCACCAGTTCGTCGATCAGCTCGTGGATGACGTTGTCTTCCACGGTCTGGCCGTAAGGCGTGACGTTGTTCCCGGTCTTGCCGTAGAAGTTGGCGCGGCGCACGTCGAGCGCATCCTTGCCGACCGTGCGCGCGATATTGTCGAGGATGTAC
This sequence comes from Cupriavidus sp. WGlv3, assembly GCF_023952475.1. Lineage (GTDB taxonomy): Bacteria > Pseudomonadota > Gammaproteobacteria > Burkholderiales > Burkholderiaceae > Cupriavidus > Cupriavidus phytorum. The sequence goes on along the minus strand of NZ_JALHRX010000001.1, from coordinate 359,224 downwards.
TCGACCGCGAACGCGCCCTGCGGGCCGCCGAAGCCGCGGAAGGCGGTGTTGCTCTGCGTGTTGGTCTTGCCGCAGTAGCCGTCGATCTGCACGTTCGGCAACCAGTAGGCGTTGTCGAAGTGGCAGATGGCGCGGGTCATCACCGGGCCCGACAGGTCCGCCGAAAATCCGGCGCGCGACACCATCTCGACCTTGACGCCTTCGATATGGCCCTCGTCGTCGTGGCCGACGCTGTAGTCGAACACGAAGTCATGGCGCTTGCCGGTGATCATCATGTCGTCGTCGCGGTCCGGGCGCAGCTTGACCGGGCACATCAGCTTCCACGCGGCCAGCGCGGCGCAGCAGGCGAACAGCGCCGACTGCGATTCCTTTCCGCCGAAGCCGCCGCCCATGCGGCGGCATTCCACCAGCACCTGGTGCGCCTGCCAGCCCAGCATATGGCACACGGCGTGCTGCATTTCGGTGGGGTGCTGGGTCGAGCACCACACTTGCATGCTGTCGTTCTCGCGCGGCGCGGCGTACGAGATCTGCCCTTCGAGGTAGAACTGCTCCTGGCCGCCCAGGTGGATCGTGCCGCTGTCCTGGTGGGCCGCGCCGGCAATGTGCGCGGCCGGTTCGCCGCGCGTCAGGTGCATCGGCGGCAGCACGTAGCTGCCGGCCTCGTGCGCGGCCTGCGGCGACAGCACCGGCGGCAGGTCTTCGTAGTCGATCACGCCGAGGCGGGCGGCGCGGCGGGCCGCGTCATGCGAGGTCGCCACCACAATAAAGACCGGCTGGCCGATGAACTGCACCACGCCGCGCGCCAGGATCGGGTCGTCATGGATGATCGGGCCGCAATCATTGGTGCCGGGGATGTCGTCCACCGTCAGCACGTCGACCACGCCCGGCGCGGCGCGCACCTTGTCGAGCAAGACCGACTTGATGCGCGCGTGCGCGCGAGCGCTCATGCCGAGCGCGGCGTGCAGCGTGCCGGCCAGCTCGGGGATGTCGTCGGTGTAGGTGGCGGTGCCGGCCACGTGCAGGTGGGCGGATTCGTGCGGACGCGAGATGCCGACCTGCGGTACCTGTTCGGCGGCGGCGTCGAGCAGGAAGGGTTCGGTTTGCTTGTTCATGCCGATTTCGTTCCTTGTTCTCTGGCTCAGGCCGTGGCGGTTTCGTTGATGCCGGCGCCGGGGGCGCGCACATTGACAGCTGCGGCGGGCAGTGCGTCGGCGTTGGTTTCCAGCCAGAACCGGTACAGCAGGTTGGCGGCGCCGCGGCTGCGGTACGACGCGGTCGCGCGCATGTCCGACAGCGGCGTGTAGTCCTGCGCCAGCGCGGCCATGCCGGCGCGGGCGGCGGCTTCGTTCCACGGCTGGCCGGTCAGGGCGGCCTCGGTGGCGGCGGCGCGCTTGGGCGTCGCCGCCATGCCGCCGAAGGCGATGCGGGCCTGCGTGACGATGCCGTCCTGCACGGTGATGCCGAACGCGGCACACACGGCGGAAATATCCTCGTCAAAGCGTTTGGACAGCTTGTAGGTGCGGAAGTGCTGCGGGCCGGCCACCGGCACGCGCAGCGCGGCGACGAACTCGCCCGGCTGCATGGCAGTCTTCTGGTAGGCCAGGTACAGGTCTTCCAGCGGCAGCGTGCGGCGCGTCTCGCCATGCTGCAGCACCACTTCCGTGCCCAGCGCGATCAATGCCGGCATCGAGTCGCCGATCGGCGAACCGTTGGCGATATTGCCGCCCAGCGTGCCGGCATTGCGGATCGGCAGCGAGGCAAAGCGCTTCCACATCTCTTCCAGTTCCGGGTGTGCGGCGTTGAGTGCCGCGTAGGCCTTCTCCAGCGTCACCGCGGCACCGATCTCGATCATGCCTTCGCGTTGCTCGACCTGGTTCAGGTCTTCCACCTGGCCCAAGTAGAGCAGGTTGCCCAGCTCGCGGAACTGCTTGGTGACCCACAGGCCGACGTCGGTGCTGCCGGCCAGGATGCGGATATCGGGCTGCGCCGCCTTGATCGCGCCGAACTCGGCCGCGGTGCGCGGGGCGAAGAACTCCTGGCCCTGGGCGCGGTAGCGGAAGGTTTCGCCGCGCTTCAAATTGCGCAGCGTGTCGGCGATCTGGCGCGGGTTGAGCTTGTCCGCGGTGGGGGCGGGCAGGGCCATCATGCGTTCGCCGGCATCGATGATCGGGCGGTAGCCGGTGCAGCGGCACAGGTTGCCGGTCAGGGCGTCGCAGATGGTCTGGCGCGAGGGCGCCTCGCCACCCGGGGTGTGCTGCTGGTACAGCGCCCACAGCGACATCACGAAGCCGGGGGTGCAGAAGCCGCATTGCGAGCCGTGGCACTCGACCATGGCTTCCTGCACCGGATGCAGGTTGCCGTCGGCCTGGCGCAGGTCCTCGACCGTGATCAGGGCCTTGCCGTCGAGCGTCGGCAGGAACTGGATGCAGGCGTTGACGGCCTTGAATTCGACGTCGCCGCCGTCCTGCAGTTCGCCGATCACGACGGTGCAGGCGCCGCAGTCGCCTTCGGCGCAGCCTTCCTTGGTGCCGGTGCAGCGCGCGTCTTCACGCAGGTACTGCAGCACGGTGCGGGTAATGGGGGCGTCGGATACTTCCTTGACCTGGCCGCGGTGGAAAAAGCGGATGGTTTGCGTCTCCATGGTCTTCTCTCTCTTGGGGATGGCGGAAACATAGCATCGCTACGTTTCATGCAATATTCGACCCAGGTGATATGCGCCATCAGCGGGAACGCCCGTCGGTGCCCGGCCGCACTGAGCGGTATGCTGATTTGACCAATTGTGGGGTGCCTGTCATACACTATGCGCCGTTCCCATCCCCCACGCCACCCATCCGGCCCTCGCCGGAGGGCCGCCATCGCCATGCACGGACGCGACCATCTCGATACTTATTTGCTGCGGGTGCTCCACACCCTGCTCACCGAGCAGAGCGTGACCCGCACCGCCGTGCGTCTAGGCCAGTCCCAGCCCGCCATCAGCAATACCCTGAAGCGCCTGCGCGAGATCACCGGCGACGCCATTTTGGTGCGAGGCAAAAACGGCATGGTGCCCACCGAGCGCGGCCGCGAACTGCTGGCGCTGGCCGAGCAGAGCCTGGCGGCGATGGACCGCATCGCGCGGCCGCCGCAGCAGTTCGACCCGGCCACCACCACGCGCACCTTCCACCTTGGCGCGCCCGACTACCTGGACGCCTTCTTCCTGCCCAATATCGTCGAGCGCGTGCGCCGGCTGGCGCCGGGCGCCAAGCTGTTCGTGCATCCGATGACGTCGTCGTCGGATTTTCTCGACGACCTCGAGCAGGGACAGCTGGATATCGTGGTCGGCAACTGGCTGTCGCCGCCGGAACACCTGCATATCTCGCCGCTGTTCGACGACGAGGTGGTGTGCATGCTGGGCGCGCAGCACCCGCTGGCGCGCAAGGGACTGACGCTCAAGCACTACCTGGAAATGCCGCACCTGGCGCCGGCGCCCTACGCGTCGATGCAGCGCAGCATGATCGACCAGGCGCTCGCCGAGCAGGGCTACAAGCGCAATATCCAGGTCACGCTGCCGTATTTCGGCCTGGTGCCGTATGTGCTGATGAAGACCGACATGGTCTTTACCACCGGCCGGCAGTTCGCCGCGCACTACGCGCAGTACCTGCCGATCCGCATGGTGCCGTCGCCGGTGTCGTTCCCGCGCATGCGCTTCTACCAGCTCTGGCACGAGCGCTGCCATGCCGCGCCGGACGTGATGTGGATCCGGCGCATGATCGCGGAGGTGGCGGCGGATCTGCCGCAGTTGCCGCGGCTGGAGGCCGAGGCGGGATGAGGCGGCGAGATGTCCGAGGACGGCGCTGAACTGCTGCGGCTCGACCCTTCCGAGCTGAGCGGCGTCGCCGCGGAGCGCTTGTTCCGGGCGCTCTGGCGACGCCTTGCCGCGGTCCTGCCCGCCGACGCAGTCATTGAGCACGTCGGTGCCACGTCGGTGAGCGGCTGCCTGACCAAGGGTGACCTCGACATCTGCGTGCAGGTGAGCGAGGAAACGTTTGCCGAGGCCGATCGGGTGCTGGTCGCGCTATATGAAAGGAACCTGGGCTCGGTGCGTACGGCTGGGTTTTCTGCCTTCAAGCACGACGAACTGCGGCCACCGGTGGGCATCCAACTGGTGGCGCGCGGCGCGCCCCTCGACGTATTCGTTCGCTTCCGTGATTGCCTCCGGGCCGATCCGGGGTTGGTCGACCATTACAACGCACTGAAGCGCAGCTACGACGGTGCGGCAATGAGCGACTACCGCGCGGCTAAATCGGCGTTTATCGAGCAGGTGCTGGGCGCAGCGGGCCAGGTGAGACCCTCTCAATAGGACGTCACTTGGCCTTGTAGTCCGGGAAGAACAACTGCTCCCCATCCACCTTGTAGCCCCCAATCACGTCCTGTCCTTCCTTCGACGTGATCCACTCCACCAGCTTCATCGCATCCTTGTAGTTGGTGCCCGGATGCCTGGCCGGGTTGACCGCGATGATCCCGTACGGGTTGAACATCTTCGGATCGCCCTCGATGGCGATTGCCAGGCCGGTCTTGGCGCGGTAGGCGCCATAGGTGGCGCGGTCCGACAGCGTATAGGCCGGCATCTGTGCCGCCATGGTCAGCACCTCGCCCATGCCCAGGCCGGCGTTGACGTACCAAGGCTGGCCCTTGGGTTCGATGCCGAGCTGCTTCCAGTAGTCCTTCTCCATCACGTCGGTGCCGGAGTTGTCGCCGCGCGAGATGAACTTGCTGCCGCTGGCGGCGAGCTTGCGGAACCCGGCCAGCACGTCCTTGCCGCCCTTGACCCCGGCCGGGTCGCTGGCCGGCCCGACCAAGATGAAATCGTTGTACATCACGTCGCGCCGGTTGACGCCGTAGCCGGCGGCGACGAACGCGTCTTCCATCTTGCGCGCGTGCACCAGCAGCACGTCGACATCGCCCATCTCGCCCATTTTCATGGCCTTGCCCGAGCCGACGGCGATGACTTTTACCCTGACGCCTGATGTCTGCTCGAAACGCGGCAGCAGGTGCTTCAGCAGGCCGGAGTTCTCGGTGCTGGTGGTGGTGGCGAGCTTGATCTCGCCGGCCTGCGCGGCCGACAGCAGGCCGAGGCACAGCAGCGGCACGGCGAGGTGGCGCGCACGGCGGCGCAAGGGTTGGGCACGGCGGGACATGGGCGATCTCCTCGTTATTATGTTCTTGCCGACATAATTGATTTTGCCTCCGGATCTCAGGGAGAATCCGGCAAAACAACATAAGAATGGGTATTCATTGTGGTCCAGCCGAGTTCGACAAGTAAATATGTAGCGGGGAACCTATGACTTTCCGCTTCGACCTGTTTCCGGTGATCGCCTCCGACGACAATCCGCGCGCCAATGCCAAGGTGTTCCAGCTGCTCAAGGCGGTGCGCGAAACCGGTTCGCTGCACCGCGCCGCGCGCGAGATCGGGCTGTCGTACCGCCATGCCTGGGGGGTGATGCGGTCATGGGAAGAGATGCTTGGCCGCAGCATGCTGGATATGGAGCGCGGGCGCGGCGCCTCGCTGACGCGCTTCGGCGAGCGCCTGCTGCGCGCCGAGCTGCGCCTGCGCGAGTCGATCGAGCCGGCGGTGCAGCGCGCCATGGCGGAGTTCATCGCCGATCTGGACGACGCCCAGCAGCCGCAGTCGTGCGTGCATTTCACCGGCAGCCATGACCCGGCGGTGGAAGTGCTGGCCGCCGCGCTGGGCACGGCCGGCAGTCCGCTGCAGCTCGACACGGTGTTCTGCGGCAGCGTGGAAGGGCTGATCTGCCTGCAGGAGCGCCAGTCGGAGCTGGCCGGGTTCTATGTCTCGCCGGTGCAGACCGCGGGCTCGGTGGCGCATGTGACCTTGCGCAAGTGGCTGCGGCCCGGCGCCGTGCGGCTGCTGCGGCTGGCGTGGCGCGAGCAGGGCCTGATCCTGGCGCCCGAGCTGGCGCGCGAGGTGCACGACCTGCGCGGCCTGGCGCGCAGCCAGGCGCGCTTCGTCAACCGGCAGCGCAGTTCAGGCACGCGCATGCTGTTCGACCAGCTGCTGGCCGCCGAGGGCCTGTATCCCGACCTGGTCAATGGCTACGACGAGACCGAGTTCAGCAATGAAAAAGTGGCGGAAGCCGTGCACAGCGGCCGTGCCCAGGCCGGTTTCGGGCTGCGCATGAACGCCGAGGCCCACGGGCTGGCGTTCGTGCCGCTGACGCGCGAGGCCTATTACCTGGCGCTGCGCAAGAACGACCAGACCGCCGGCTGGATGGCCGCGCTGCTGGCCCTGCTGGCCGATCCGGCCTTTGCGCGGCGCATCGAGGCGCTGCCGGGCTATACCATGGCCGAGCCGGCGGGCATCCTGACCCCGCAGGAGGCGCTGCCGTGGTTCGGACCGGACGGCAAGGAAGGCAGCTGAGCCACGGCCGGACCGGTCCCGGACCGGTCGGGCCGGTCCGTATTACACTCCCTGCCAGGGCGCGCCGGTCTCTGCACCGGTCCGCGCCGGACCCTTGCAAGGAGCGCCATGCTGGAAACCGCCGCGCTGGCCGCGGGCATGTCCTGGGCCAGCGGATTTCGCCTGTATCTAGCCGTGCTCGCCGCCGGGGTGCTGGCGCGGCTGGGCTGGCTGGAACTGCCGCCCGGGCTGCAGCCGCTGGAGTCCTGGTGGGTGATCGGCGTGGCCGCGGTGCTGGCGGTGGCGGAGTTCTTCGCCGACAAGGTGCCGGCGTTCGACACCGTCTGGGACGGCATCCATACCTTCATCCGCATTCCGGCCGGGGCGATCCTGGCGGCCGCCGCGTTCGGCCAGCTGGATCCGCAATGGGTGGTGGCGGCGGGCCTGATCGGCGGCACGCTGGCCGGCACCGCGCATGCGGTCAAGGCCGGCACGCGCGCGCTGATCAACGTGTCGCCGGAACCGTTTTCCAACTGGACGGCCTCATTCACTGAGGACCTGACCGCCACCGGCAGCCTGCTGCTGGCGTTCTTCTTGCCGGTGCTGTTCCTGGTGCTGCTGGCGGTGTTCCTGGTGGGCTCGGTGTGGCTGCTGCCGAAGTTGTGGCGCGGGGTGCGCCGGCTCCATGCCAGCCTGCGCGGCGGTACCCGGCATGATGTGCCGCGCTAGCGGCACGGCCGTTCCCGCCAGCTTTTTTTGCATTACTGACTGACCCGAGGCGCACCGGCGCCAGCAACCAAGAACCAACCAACCGATGCCCTCCGAGTCCGCCATCGACGTCCCGGCCACCGCCGCCCAACCTGCTGGACTGCACGCCGCCGCTGGCGGCAAATTCTCCGCCTGGCGCCAGGCGCTGCGCATGGCGCGGCGCGACTGGCTGGCGGGCGAGCTCTACCTGCTGCTGTTTGCGCTGGTGCTGGCCGTGGCCGCGCTGACCAGCGTGGGCTTCATGGCCGACCGCATGCGGCTGGGCCTGGAGCGCGACGCGCGCCAGATGATTGCGTCCGACGTGCTGCTGGTGGCCGACCAGCCCTTCGACGCCGCGTTCGCGCAGCGTGCCCGGGCCGCCGGCCTGGCGGTGGCGCAGACCGTCACTTTCCCGAGCATGGCCACCGCCGAGGGCAAGGCCCAGGCCGGCGCCGAGCCGCCCAGCCAGCTGGCGGCGCTCAAGGCCGTCACCGACGGCTATCCGCTGCGCGGCCGGCTCAGGGTGACCGGCGCGCCGGGCGGGCCGGATGCGCCCGCGGACGGCATTCCCGCGCCGGGCACGGTATGGGTCGACGAGGCGCTGCTGGGCGCGCTGGGCGTCGCGGTGGGCGACAATCTGCGCCTGGGCAGCCGCAGCTTCCGCATCGACCGCATCATCACGCAGGAACTCGACCGCGGCACCGGCTTCATGAACTTCGCGCCGCGCGTGCTGATGCCGCTGTCGGACCTGGACGGTACCGGGCTGATCGGCTGGGGCAGCCGCGTCACCTACCGGCTGCTGGTGGCCGGCCCCGACGCCGCCGGCGCGGCCTTCCAGAAATGGGCGCAGGACGAGATCGAACGCCGCCAGCTGCGCAATACGCGGGTCGAGTCGCTGGAATCGGGCCAGCCGCAGATGCGCGCCACGCTGGACCGCGCCGAGCGCTTCCTGTCGCTGGTGGCGGTGCTGTCGTCGATGATCGCGGCGGTGGCGATCGCGATGTCGGCGCGCCGCTATATGCAGCGCCACACCGATGCCTGCGCGGTCTACAAGTGCCTGGGGCTGTCGCGCGGGCAGATCCTGCGGGCGTTCGGGCTGGAGTTCCTGCTGGTCGGCGCGGGTGGCGCGCTCGCCGGCGTGCTGCTCGGCTACCTGGCGCACTATGGCCTGCTGCTGTCGCTGGGTGGGCTGCTCAAGGTGTCGCTGCCGCAGCCGTCGCTGCTGCCGGCGCTGGTGGGCGTGCTGGCCGGGCTGGTGCTGCTGGCCGGGTTTGCGCTGCCGCCACTGCTGGCGCTGACGCGGGTCGCGCCGCTGCGGGTGCTGCGGCGTGATATCGGGCTGCCGCCGGTGTCGGCCTGGGTGGCCTACGCGCTGGGGCTGGGCGCCTTTGTCGCGCTGCTGCTGGTGGCGGCGCGCGACCTGCGGCTGGGACTGACCACCGCCGGCGGCTTTGTCGCCGCGGGGGTGGTGTTCGGCGTGCTGGCGCTGGGCCTGCTGACCTTGCTGTCGCGGCTGCTGCGGGGGCGCCTGCGCGGGCGCGCGGCGATGGGATGGCGCTTTGCGCTGGCGGTGCTGGAGCGCCGCCGCGCGGTCACGGTGCTGCAGACGGTGGCGCTGGCGGTGGGGCTGATGGCGCTGCTGCTGCTCGGCATGACCCGCAACGACCTGGTCGATTCCTGGCGCAACGCCACGCCGGCCGACGCGCCCAACCGCTTCATCATCAATATCCAGCCGGACCAGCGCGAGCCGCTGCGCCAGATGCTGGCCGGCGCCGGCATCACCGACCTGCTTTACCCGATGGTGCGCGGGCGCCTGACCCATATCGGCGAGCGCACCATCCGCGGCGACAGCTTCGAGGACGGGCGCGCGCGCAACCTGGTCGAGCGCGAGTTCAACCTGTCCTATACCGATGCGCTGCCGGAGGGCAACCGCGTGATCGCCGGGCGCTGGTCGAACGGGTCCGACGGCGCCGAGGCAGGCGCGTCGGTGGAAGAGGGCATTGCCAAGACCCTGGGCATCCGGCTCGGCGACACGCTGCGCTTCGACGTGGCGGGCCAGCCGGTGCAGGCGCGCGTGACCTCGCTGCGCAAGCTCGACTGGGGCTCGATGCGGGTCAACTTCTTCGTGATCCTGCCGCCGCGGGCAATGCAGGGCATGCCCGAGACCTACATCACCTCGTTCCACCTGCCGCCCGCCAGCGCCGCGCTGGGCAACCGGCTGATCGCGGCCTTTCCCAACATCACCGTGGTCAACACCGACATGATCCTGCGCCAGATCCAGGACATCCTGGACCAGGTGATCGCGGCGGTGGAGTTCCTGTTCGTGTTCACGCTCGCCGCCGGGGTGACGGTGCTGTACGCCGCGTTGTCCGGCGCGCGCGACGAGCGCATGCGCGACGCGGGCCTGCTCAAGGCGCTGGGCGCCTCGGCCGCGCTGGTGCGGCAGACCCAGTATGCCGAGTTCCTGGTGGTGGGCGGGCTCGCCGGCCTGCTGGCCAGCCTCGGCGCGATCGCGGTGGGCTGGGGGCTGTCGCAGTTCGTGTTCGATTTCCCGTACCGCTTCAATGCGTGGATCGTGCCGGTCGGCGTGGTTTCTGGCATGCTGTGCGCTTTTGCCGGCGGCTGGCTGGGCCTGCGCGAAGTGCTGCGTCAGCCCGCGCTGGCGACCTTGCGCGATGCCTGAGCCCGCGTGCCGGCGCCGCCGCAGAACGAGTGTGTGATGAGTACTGAATCCGACGACAAGCCCGGCAATGCCGAGGTCACTGCCTTTGAACTGGTGGGCGGCGAGGCGCGCGTGCGCGAACTGGTCGACCGCTTCTACGACCTGATGGACCTGGAGCCGCAGTTCGCCGGGCTGCGCGCGCTGCATCCGCCCTCGCTCGAGGGCTCGCGCGACAAGCTGTTCTGGTTCCTGTGCGGCTGGCTGGGCGGCCCCAACCACTTTATCGAGCGCTTCGGCCATCCGCGCCTGCGCGCGCGGCACATGCCGTTCGAGATCGGCGTCAGCGAGCGCGACCAGTGGATGCGCTGCATGGCGCTGGCGATGCAGGACATCGGCCTGCCCGAAGACTTGCAGTTGCGCCTGATGCAGGCCTTCTTCCAGACCGCTGACTGGATGCGCAACGTGGCGCGCTGAGGCGCCAACGTTTCCGTTTCTACCCCGAAAGGTTTCCCCTGCCGATGACAGCCCAACTGCCTGAAGACGCCCTGCGTGTACTGGATTTCTGGTTCGACCAGCCCGGTTCGGCCGCCTGGAATACGGCGCGCCCGCAATGGTTCACCAAGTCGGATGCGTTCGATGCGCAGATTCGCGCGAACTTCCTGGCTGACTGGCAGGTCGCCTGCGACGGGGCGCCTGACGACTGGTCGGTGACGCCCGAGGGCGCGTGCGCACGCGTGGTGATGCTGGACCAGTTCCCGCGCAACATGTTCCGCAACGACCCGCGCAGCTTCGGCACCGATGCGCAGGCGCTGGCACTGGCCCGGCGCATCGTCGCCAGCGGCATGGACCGCGCGCTGCCGACCGACTACCACCGCATGTTCTGCTACATGCCGTTCGAGCATTCGGAGTCGCCGGAAGACCAGGACGAGGCGGTGCGCCTGATGACGCAGCTGCGCGAAGCCAGCGGCGGGGTGGTGGATGCGGTCGAGTGGGCCGAGAAGCACCGCGTGATCATCGCGCGCTTTGGCCGCTTCCCGCACCGCAATGCGGTGCTGGGCCGGCAGAGCACCGCCGAGGAACAGGCGTTCCTTCAGCAGCCGGGCTCGTCGTTCTGAGCCGGGCCCGGGAGGCCGGCCTCGGGGCGCGCTCAGGTCTTGTCGCGCGCCTCCTGCCACTTGTCGACGTGCACGCGCGGCGCAGCGGCCAGCTGCTCCAGCAGGCCGGCGGGCGTGTCGGCCACGTGTAGCAGGTCCGCATGCACTCGCTTGAGGAAGCCTTCCTGCACGGCATGCGACAGGAAGCCCAGCATGCCGTCGTAGAACCCGGCCAGGTTCAGCAGGCCCACCGGCTTGGCGTGGTAGCCCAGCTGCAGCCACGTGAAGGTCTCGAACAGTTCCTCGAAGGTGCCTACGCCGCCGGGCATGGCGACAAAGGCATCGGCGCGGTCGGCCATCATCTGCTTGCGCTCGTGCATGTTGCGCACCACGTGCAGCTCGGTCAGGCCGCGGTGCCCGACTTCCTTCTGCATCAGCGCTTCCGGGATGATGCCGATGGCTCGGCCGCCATGTTCCAGCACGGCGTCGGCGACGATGCCCATCAGGCCCACCTTGCCGCCGCCGTACACCAGCGTCAGGCCGTTCTCGGCCAGGGTGCGGCCGAGCAGGCGCGCGCCCTCGGCGTATTCGGGACGGTTGCCAGGACTGGAACCGCAATACACGCAGACGGATTTCACTTGGCTTCCTTTTTTGCCGCGCCGGCGGCGGCCTTGGCTGCCGCGTAGTCGCGCGCCAGCTGGTCGAATGCCTCCCGCGCCCGGCCGCGCAGGTAGGGCGCCAGGATCGAGAAGATGTGGTAGCTCGAGCCGTGCAGGTAACCGCGGATCTGCTCGGGATCGTTGTACTGGCGCGGATGCTGCACGAACTGGAACGACAGCCAGTAGGTGGCGACCACCACCATGTTGGTGCAGATGGCCTCGACCTGCTCGGGCGTGGCTTCCATCTCGCCGTCCTCGATGAACTGGCGGCAGATCTCGTGCGCAAAGCGCTGCTTCTGCTCGACGATGCGCTTGAAGTTGGTCTCCAGCATCCGGTTGCGCGCCAGCAGGTCGTTGATGTCGCGGTACAGAAAGCGGTAGTTCCACAGGAACTCGGACATGTACTGCAGGTAGCCCCAGCTTTCGTCGAGCGTGGCCTTGTGGTCGTCCGGCATCTTCAGGCGGCGCTCCATCTCCTGCTCGAAGCGCACGAAGATCGAGTTGATGATGTCGTCCTTGTTGCGGAAGTGGTAGTAGAGATTGCCGGGGCTGATCTCCATCGCTTCCGCGATCGTGGTGGTGGTGACGTTGGGCTCGCCGACTTCGTTGAACAGGCGCAGCGAGACGTCGAGGATGCGGTCCCTGGTGCGGCGGGGTCCGGTTTGCGGTTTCGGTTCCATGGGCGTCCGGGCGATCGGTGCGATCGGTAAGTCGGGGGCAGGGTAGCGATTATAAGCAATCGGCCTGCCGCGCCCATTCTGCGCGCCGCCCCGGGCCGGCTCAGCCGGCCAGCGCCTGCGCCCACCGCAGCACGTGCGGCCCGGCGATGGTGATCCAGGTGCCGCCGCACAGCACCAGCGCCAGCATCACGGCGGCGCTGCCGAAGTCCTTGGCGCGCTTGGACAGGCTGTGCCGCTCCAGCGAGATGCGGTCGACCGCGGCCTCGACGCTGGAGTTGAGCAGCTCCACGATCAGCACCACCAGCAGCGTGCCCAGCAGCAGGATGCGTTCGACCGCCGTCACTGGCGCCAGGAAGGCACATGGCGTCAGGATCACCACCAGGGTCAGCTCCTGGCGGAACGCGCTTTCCTCGAGCACCGCATAGCGCAGTCCCGACAGCGAATTGATGGCCGCATGCCAGGCGCGCGCCAGGCCCCGGTTGCCCTTGTGCGGATTCTGGTCGACGGAGTACTCAGCGCTCTGCATTGCGGGCGGCGGCCTCTGCATTGGCGGGTCGGACGGCAGTTCCGGATGCGGTTTCGGCATGGGTTTGCGGGGCGGAAGGCTTGGCTGTGGCGGGTGGGGCCGCTGCGCCGCCCCGGCCTGGCCTGGCGGCGGCGAACGGCCGCAGGTGGGCCAGGAACTGCTCGGACGCGGCGCGCCACGAGAAGCGCTCGGCATGGGCCCGGGCCGTGGCGCGGTCGATGCGCAGCGCTTCCAGGCAGGCCTCGCGCAGGTCTTCGTGCATCACGCCGGCGGGGCTGTCGCCGAGCACGTCGATCGGGCCCGTGACCGGATACGCGGCCACCGGCAGGCCGCTGGCCAGCGCTTCCAGCAGCACCAGCCCGAAGGTGTCGGTGCGGCTCGGGAACACGAACACGTCAGCGGAAGCATACACCCGCGCCAGCTCGGGCTGGCTCAGCACGCCCAGATAGTTGGCGCCGGGATAGCGCGCGCGCAGCGCCGGCAGCGCCGGGCCGTCGCCGACCACCCATTTGGAGCCGGGCAGGTCCAGTGCCAGGAACGCCTCGACGTTCTTCTCCACGGCCACGCGGCCAACGTACAAAAAGATCGGGTGGGCGGTGTTGAGCACGTTGGCGCGCTGCGGCGTGAACACGTCGAGGTCCACGCCGCGCGTCCACAGCACGGCGTTGTTGATGCCGTAGCGCCGCAGGTCATCCAGCACTACCGGCGTCGGCGCCATCACCGCCTGGGCCGGGCCATGGAACCAGCCCAGGAATCGGTAGGTCCACGCCAGCGGAATGCCGAAGCGCGCCTGCACATATTCCGGAAAGCGCGTGTGGTAGGCGGTGGTGAAGGGCAGCTTGCGGCGCAGCGCATGGCTGCGCGCGGCAAGCCCGAGCGGGCCCTCGGTGGCGATGTGCAAGGCGTCGGGGCCAAAGGCCTCGATGCGCCGCCGCACGCGCGCGCCCGGCAGCAGCGACAGCCGGATCTCGGGGTAGGTCGGGCATGGCACCGTGCGGAATTCCAGCGGCGTGATCATGTCGACCGTGTGGCCCAGCGCCTCCAGTTCGCGGCGCGTGGACTTGAGCGTGCGCACCACGCCATTGACCTGCGGTTCCCAGGCATCGGTGACGATCAGGATCTTCATGCAGCCTCCTTGGGCGCGGTGGAATGGCAATGCGGATGGCGGGGGGCGGATGGAGCCATGCGAAACAAGCGTGACCGGCGCGGTTCAGCCGGCCACGGCGGCGCGGCGCCGCCGGCGCACGGCAGGCGCGGGCGCGTCGAGCAGCGTGGTCCAGTAGACGATCTTCAGTTCGCCTTCCAGGGTTTCGACCAGCGCCGACAGGCTTTCGACCCAGTCGCCGTCGTTGCAGTAGAGCTGGCCGTTGACCTCGCGGATCTCGGCCTTGTGGATGTGGCCGCAGACCACGCCGTCGCAGCCGCGGCGGCGCGCCTCGTCGACCATCGCGCTCTCGAACGCGCCGATGTAGTTGACCGCGTTCTTGACCTGGTGCTTCAGGTACTGCGAAAGCGACCAGTACGGAAAGCCCAGGCGCGCGCGCAGCCGGTTGAAGTGCCGGTTGAGCGCCAGGATCATGGTGTAGAGCGAATCGCCCAGGTAGGCCAGCCAGCGCGCGTGCTGCACCACGCCGTCGAACAGGTCGCCATGCACCACCCACAGGCGGCGTCCGCTGGCGGTAACGTGGATCGCCTCTTCGCGCACGGTGATGTCGCCGAAGGCCATGCCGTCGAACTGGCGCGCGGCTTCGTCGTGGTTGCCGGGGACATAGATCACCTCGGTGCCCTTGCGCGCCTTGCGCAGCAGCTTCTGCACCACGTCGTTGTGGCTTTGCGGCCAGTACCAGCCGCGGCGCAGCTGCCAGCCGTCGATGATGTCGCCGACCAGGTAGAGCTGGTCGGATTCGTTGTGCTTGAGGAAATCCAGCAGGTAGTCGGCCTGGCAGCCGGGCGTGCCCAGGTGGATGTCCGACAGCCAGATGGCGCGGTAGCGCTGGATCGGGTGCGGCTCGGGGGGATAGGTTTCCTGTGCTTCGCGTGGCGGCGCCAGCGCGGCGCCATCGAGCGCCGGCGCCATGAAGGCGGTCACCGGCGCGGCGGGGCCGCTGTCAGCGCTGCGGCGCAGCCATGGCGCCAGTTGCGAGGCCTTCGACAGATACCCGCGGGCAGATCGGATTGCTTGCACCATGCCAGTCCCGGTTGCGGCGATGGCTGCATTCAGCCAGCCTGCAATGACGCGACGGTGACGAAAACATGACTGACATGTGAATCGTTGCGGCCGCGGAACAGCCGCTGCATGGGCCCGCTCGCTACCGGCTCAGCGACCGGCTCAGCGGCCGCGCGCGGACAGTTCGGCCAGTGCGTCGAGCACGGCACGCACCGCGGCGGGATGGCGCAGCAGCGACACATGGCCGATGCCGGACAGCGGAATATGGCCGGCGCCGTCGAGCCATCCGGTGCAGGGCGGGCCCGCGATCGAATCGTGCCAGCTGAAGATCGAGATCATGCGCGCGCGCAGGCGCGGCGTTTCGGCGGCCGCGAGCGCGCGCAGCCAGGAGCTGCCACAGCGCATCTGGCGCGCATTGTGGCCGCCGCCAAAGCGCGCCAGCGCGCTGCCATGGTGCGGGCTGCCCAGCGTCACGATGCCGGCGCAGAGGTCCTCGTCGCCGGTCAGCCGCAGCGCGGCGCGCGCGGCCAGCCCGCCCATGCTGTGGCAAAGCAGCAGCGGCGCGCGCCCGCTTTCGGCGCGGATGCGCCGCATCGCGGCCAGCAGCGCGCGCGCGTAGTCGTCGATGTCACCGAACACGGGTTCCAGGTCGATCCCCTGGCAGCGGTAGCCGGCGGCGGCCAGCGCCGGCTGCATGTCGAGCCAGATCGCCTGGCCGCAGGCGTAGCCGTGGACCAGCAGCACCGGCGGGGCATCGCGGCCGGGCCGGGCAGGGTCGGCCGGTGCAAACGGTGCCCGCGCGCGGAAGGGCTGCAGCCAGTCGAACATGCGCAGCACCGCCAGGCATTCGGTTGCGTAGCAGCGCAATGCCTGTGCCAGCCGCAGCGGCCTGCGGGTGGCGGCAAGTTCAGCGGGCGGCGCGGGCGGGTGATCGCCGCGTGCGACCCACAGGCCGCGCCCGCTCAGCGCGAAGGCGATGGCAATGCCGGCCGCGAAGCCGCCCAGGATCAGCCCCGCGCCGGCGGCCAGCGCGCCGGGCCACGGCCATGCGGCGGTGCGTACCAGCGCCGCGGCAATGCCCAGCGCCGCGGCCGCCTGCATGGTCACCGCGATGCGGCGGATGCCGGCGGCGCCCAGGCTCATGGCTTGGTGCGCAGGTCGGTCAGGCGCGTGCCGGCCAGGCGGTCGTGCAGGAACTGGCGGCGCGGGTCCAGCCAGGCCAGCAGGATCCAGATCAGCAGGCCGGCGCACAGCACGCCGACAAACGGGCCCTTGACCAGCCCGAGCAGATGGCCGACGGCGGCCGACGGCGGCAACCACAGCCATGCCAGCATGTAGCGCAGCGCCGCCTGCGGCCAGCTCGGCGGCACGCCCGCGGCGTTTTCGACGCGCATGCGCCAGGTCTGCATCGCCAGGGTCTGGCCGTTGCGCTGCCAGAACCAGGTGAAATACAGGCCCATCACCAGGAAGCTCCACAGCTGGATCACCAGCGGCCCATCCGCGCCCAGCTTCTGCAGCAGTGGCCGCACCAGCAGGTAGGCGGCGGTCGAGGCGCTCAGCACGCCGAACAGCAGCACGCCTTCATAAAGCATGCAGGCGACGCGGCGCCGCAGCGGCGGGGCGGCCGGCGCGGACGTGGCAGGGGGTACGGGGTCGAGGGTGGCAGCGGGCATCGATGGCGTTCTGAACAGGGCGCCGGCGCGCGGCATGCGGATGCCGTTGCGGGCCTGGCGAAGCTGGCCCGCGTGCGCTGGCCGGCCTCAAACGGCCATTATGCCAAATGGCCCGCCAATTACTGGCGCACGGTGGCGTCGGACGCCGCGGCCGTCGCTTCGGTGGGGGCCTGGGCTGGCGCGATGGACGGCGCGCTGGCCGCGGGAAGCGCGGCGCTTGCGGGCGTTGCCGGAGTGGCAGCGGCGGGGGCGGACGCCGCGGCCACGGCAGCTGCCGCGGCTGCGGGCAGCGCCGCGCCCTCGCTGGCCGCCGTGCCGGCCGGATGGCCAGCGTGGCCCGCGCCCGCCTTGTGTTCATGGCGCAGCTGGCGGCCGGTGTCGCTGGGCAGGCGCTTGCCGCTGGGCAGCGCGCTGACGGCGCCGGGGCGGCGCGGCACATGGTCGGCGGCGGCCAGCTTCTTCTTCTGCTCTTCAGGCAACTGCTGGTACTTGTCCCAGGCCTCGGCCTTCTTCTCGGTCGGCAGCGAGCGGGTGATCTGGTAGTTTTCGCGCGCCAGCCGTCGTTGCTGAGGAGTCATCCTGACCCACTCCGCCATGCGCGCCTGCAGCCGGGCCTGCTCGGCCGGCGAATACTTCGGATAGCGCGCGGCGATGCGCAGCCATTTGTGGCGGTTCAGCTCCGGCAGGCTGTCCCACAGTGGCTGCAGTGGCGCCAGGATGCGCTGGTTGACCGGGCTCAGGTCGGCCCAGGCGGGTTTGGCGCTGACCGGCTGGGCCGCATGGGGGGCAGCGGCTCCGTCCACCGCGGAAGCCCCCTGTGCCTGCGCCGTGGCGGGAAGCAGCACGCAGCAGGCGGCTACGCCGGCCAGCAGGGCGGCCAGCCGGCGGCGCAGGGCGTCGGGGTAGGGAAGCGGGGGCGCCATGCTATTGCCCGTGCTTCAGGAACACGTGGAAGCCCTCGTCGGCGTAAGCCGTGGGCGGCAGGTCGTCGAGCAGCATGGCGGCGTCGATATCGGCCAGTTCCTCGATGCGCTTCTGCTCCTGCCAGTGATAGATGCCCACCAGCCCGGCGCCCAGCGCCACCAGCGTCCAGACCAGCCCCAGCCGGCGCAGCCAGGCGCCGGCGCGGTGCAGCGGCGAGGTGTCGTCGTCGAACAGCGGCGCGTGCGCGCCCGGCATGGCAAGCTGCGGCACCAGCACGGGCGCCTCTGCCTTCTTGCGGGCGACCGCCATCCGGCGCGCGGCGGCGAGCCGTTCGGAAATGTCGGCCGGCAAGGCTTCGGCGCCGGCGTCGAGTGCCGCGCGAACCTCATGCGCAAACCGGCGTTCGCGGATTTCTTTGTCGTTTCTGCTCATAGTCGGACCCCCCGTGCGCGCAGGGCTTGCGCAAGTGTATGCGTGGCACGGGAACAGTGCGTCTTGACGCTGCCTTCGGAACAGCCCATCACGGCCGCGGTTTCGGCGACGTCCATATCTTCCCAGTAACGCATCAGGAATGCCTGGCGTTGACGCGTGGGCAGGCGCTGGATCTCCTGCTCGATGATGTGCATGACCTGGGCGCGCTCGACCTTGTCGGCGCTGCTTTCGGCCGATTCCGAGCCGGCCTGTGCCTCGAGCGTCTCCAGCAGGTCGCTGTCGTCGTCGCCGTTGCGGTCGTCGCGCAGGCTGGAAAACAGCGAGACCCAGGTATTGCGCACCTTCTGGCGCCGGAACCAGTCATGGATGGTGTTCTGCAGGATGCGCTGGAACAGCGGCGCGAGTTCTGCGGCGCTCTTGTCGCCATACTTTTCGGCCAGCTTGATCATGGCGTCCTGGACGATGTCCAGCGCGGCCTCGTCGTCGCGGACGGCAAACACGGCCTGCTTGAAGGCGCGCCGCTCGACGCTGGCAAGAAAGGCGGACAGTTCCTGGTCGGTGGCCATTCAGGCGGTTGGGGCTTATTGCGCCGGGACCTGTGCCCGGTTCTGGTGAATGTGCTGCCAAGGACGCGCAGCGCCCCGATGTGCTGGGATGCTAGCAAAATTTGGCTGCGCTGTACCGTTTTGTATGGCGGGACATACATGGCGCTGCGGCAAACTTTTTCGCGATTCGGGGAACTTGCCGATGCCGGCGGCGTAAACAACCGTAGACCGCGCTGGTGCATTGCAGTATCATCGACGGTTCACACGACATCAGTGGTTGTCTCATCCGGCCGCTTATGAGGCGGTCTCCATGCAGACGCGCACCGCTTGAACCCGAGCCACAAGTTCGGCAGAGAGCATCCAAACAATTTTTTGCCGAAAATTGCAAAGGACTGAAATGAACATGCCCAGCGCGGAATTCTCCCACGCCGACAGCAATTCATCTGCCGCACCCGAAATGATCGGGGCGGAAATTCTCGTTCACGCACTTGCCGAAGAAGGCGTCGAGTACGTCTGGGGCTACCCCGGCGGCGCAGTGCTGTATATCTACGACGAGCTCCACAAGCAAACCAAGTTCGAGCACATCCTGGTGCGCCACGAGCAGGCCGCGGTCCATGCCGCGGATGGCTACGCGCGCGCAACCGGCAAGGTGGGCGTCGCCCTGGTGACCTCGGGTCCCGGCGTGACCAATGCCGTCACCGGCATTGCCACCGCGTACCTCGACTCGATCCCGATGGTGGTGATCACCGGCAACGTGCCGACCCACGCCATTGGCCAGGACGCCTTCCAGGAGTGCGACACCGTCGGCATCACCCGTCCGATCGTCAAGCACAACTTCCTGGTGAAGGACGTGCGCGACCTCGCCGCGACCATCAAGAAGGCGTTCTTCATTGCCTCGACCGGCCGTCCCGGCCCGGTGGTGGTGGACATCCCCAAGGATGTCTCGCGCAATGCCTGCAAGTACGAGTACCCCAAGTCGATCGACATGCGCTCGTACAACCCGGTGAACAAGGGTCACTCGGGCCAGATCCGCAAGGCCGTGGCACTGCTGCAGAACGCGGAGCGCCCGTACATCTACAGCGGCGGCGGCGTGGTGCTGGCCAATGCCAGCGATGAACTGCGCCAGCTGGCCGCGATGACCGGCCACCCGGTGACCAACACGCTGATGGGCCTGGGCGCGTTCCCCGGCACCCACAAGCAGTTCGTCGGCATGCTCGGCATGCACGGCACGTATGAAGCCAACATGGCCATGCAGAACTGCGACGTGCTGATCGCCATCGGTGCCCGCTTCGACGACCGCGTGATCGGCAACCCGTCGCACTTCACCTCGCAGGCGCGCAAGATCATCCATATCGACATCGACCCGTCGTCGATTTCCAAGCGCGTCAAGGTCGACATCCCCATCGTCGGCAACGTCAAGGACGTGCTGCAGGAACTGATCGCCCAGATCAAGGCCAGCGACATCAAGCCCAAGCGCGAGGCCCTGGCCAGGTGGTGGGAGCAGATCGAGCAATGGCGCTCGGTTGACTGCCTGAAGTACGACCGCAGCTCCGAGATCATCAAGCCGCAGTACGTGGTCGAAAAGATCTGGGAACTGACCCACGGCGACGCCTTCATCTGCTCCGACGTCGGCCAGCACCAGATGTGGGCCGCGCAGTTCTACAAGTTCAACGAGCCGCGCCGCTGGATCAACTCCGGCGGCCTGGGCACGATGGGCGTGGGCCTGCCGTACGCGATGGGCATCAAGAAGGCATTCCCCGAGAAGGAAGTCGTCACCATCACCGGTGAAGGCTCGATCCAGATGTGCATCCAGGAACTGTCGACCTGCCTGCAGTACGACACCCCGGTGAAGATCTGCTCGCTCAACAACGGCTACCTCGGCATGGTGCGCCAGTGGCAGGAGATCGAGTACGACAACCGCTACTCGCACTCCTACATGGATGCGCTGCCTGATTTCGTCAAGCTGGCCGAGGCCTATGGCCACGTCGGCATGCGCGTCGAGAAGAGCTCGGACGTCGAGCCGGCGCTGCGCGAGGCGTTCCGCCTGAAGGACCGTACCGTGTTCCTGGACTTCCAGACCGATCCCACCGAAAACGTCTGGCCGATGGTCCAGGCCGGCAAGGGCATTTCCGAAATGCTGCTCGGCGCGGAGGACCTGTAAATGCGACACATCATTTCGGTCCTGCTGGAAAACGAACCGGGCGCGCTGTCGCGCGTGGTGGGCCTGTTCTCGGCCCGCGGCTACAACATCGAGACGCTGACCGTGGCACCCACCGAGGACTCGTCGCTGTCGCGCATGACCATCGTCACCTCCGGCTCGGACGACGTGATCGAGCAGATCACCAAGCACCTGAACCGGCTGGTGGAAGTGGTCAAGGTGGTCGACCTGACCGAAGGCGCGCACATCGAACGCGAGCTGATGCTCGTCAAGGTGCGCGCGGTGGGCAAGGAGCGCGAGGAAATGAAGCGCACCGCCGACATCTTCCGCGGCCGCATCATCGATGTCACCGAGAAGACCTACACCATCGAGCTGACCGGCAACGGCGTCAAGCTCGATGCGTTCCTGGACGCGATCGACCGTACCGCCATCCTCGAGACCGTCCGTACCGGCGGCTCGGGCATCGGCCGCGGCGAGCGCATCCTGAAGGTCTGACCGGCCCCGGCTCACCCAACGGCTTCACGCAGTATCCCCGGGGCGGCGCGATCCGCGCGCACACGATGCGCGCGAGGATGCCGCTCCTCTCATACAAAAGACAGAGATTGAAGGAATCATCATGAAAGTGTTTTACGACAAGGACGCCGACCTCTCGCTGATCAAGGGCAAGAATGTCACCATCATCGGCTATGGCTCGCAGGGCCACGCCCACGCGCTGAACCTGAAGGATTCGGGCGTCAATGTGACGGTCGGCCTGCGCAAGAGTGGCGCGTCGTGGAACAAGGCCGCCAACGCCGGCCTGCAGGTGAAGGAAGTGGCCGAGGCCGTCAAGGGCGCCGACGTGGTCATGATCCTGCTGCCGGACGAGCAGATCGCCGACGTGTACAAGAACGAAGTGCACGCCAACATCAAGGAAGGCGCCGCGCTGGCCTTCGCCCACGGCTTCAACGTGCACTACGGTGCCGTGATCCCGCGCGCCGACCTGGACGTGATCATGATCGCGCCGAAGGCCCCGGGCCACACCGTGCGCGCCACCTACACGCAAGGTGGCGGCGTGCCGCACCTGATCGCCGTGCACCAGAACAAGTCCGGCGCCGCCCGTGACATCGCGCTGTCGTACGCCACCGCCAACGGCGGCGGCCGTGCCGGCATCATCGAGACCAACTTCCGCGAAGAAACCGAAACCGACCTGTTCGGCGAGCAGGCCGTGCTGTGCGGTGGCACCGTCGAGCTGATCAAGGCCGGCTTCGAGACCCTGGTGGAAGCCGGCTACGCGCCGGAGATGGCCTACTTCGAGTGCCTGCACGAGCTCAAGCTGATCGTCGACCTGATCTACGAAGGCGGCATCGCCAACATGAACTACTCGATCTCGAACAACGCCGAGTATGGTGAGTACGTCACCGGCCCGCGCGTGGTGACCGAGGAAACCAAGAAGGCGATGAAGCAGTGCCTGAAGGACATCCAGACCGGCGAGTACGCCAAGAGCTTCCTGCTGGAGAACAAGGCCGGCGCCCCGACGCTGATCTCGCGCCGCCGCCTGAACGCCGAGCACGAAATCGAAGTGGTGGGCGAGAAGCTGCGCGCGATGATGCCGTGGATCGCCAAGAACAAGATGGTCGACCAGTCGAAGAACTGATCCACAGCGCTGCCTGATGGCCCGCGCCGCACGGCGGCGGGCCGAAGCCGTTCAGCGTTCCGTGCCTTGCCCTTCTATCATCGGAAGGGAATAAGCCGGAACCTGAACGGCTTTTTGTTATCCTTGTCGAACTTTCCAGGCAAGGCGTGCCGGATGCTGCTCTCCGGGCGCAAGACGGCGGCTATTCCCGCCGCCCCTATGGGCTTGCCAATGCGGCGTCCTGGCCTGGCTTTGACTCCATCGAAATTCGTACTGCATGAACTATCCTCATCCGCTGATCGCCCGTGAAGGCTGGCCGTTCCTGGCCGGCGCCTTTGTCATCTCGCTGCTGGTGCATGCCAGCGCGGGCTTCTGGTGGGCGCTGCCGCTGTGGATCATCACGGTATTCGTGCTGCAGTTCTTCCGCGACCCGCCGCGCCCGATCCCGTCGGCGCCCAATGCCGTGCTGGCGCCGGCCGACGGCCGCATCGTCGTGGTCGAGAAGACCATGGACCCGTACGCCAACCGCGAGGCGCTGAAGATCAGCGTCTTCATGAACGTCTTCAACGTGCATTCGAACCGCGTCTCGGTCGACGGTGCGGTGGAGAAGGTCGAGTACTTTCCCGGCAAGTTCGTCAATGCCGACCTGGACAAGGCGTCGACCGAAAACGAACGCAACGCGGTGCTGATCCGCCGCGCGGCCGATGGCCAGCTGGTGACGCTGGTGCAGGTGGCCGGCCTGGTGGCGCGCCGCATCCTGTGCTACACCAAGCCCGGCGATAACCTCTCGCGCGGCCAGCGCTACGGCTTTATCCGCTTCGGCTCGCGCGTCGACGTGTACCTGCCGCTCGATGCGCGCCCGCGCGTGACCATCGGCGAGAAGGTGTCGGCCTCGTCGACCATCCTCGCCGAACTCGACGTGCAGTGAGCGGCGGCCTGACCGGAGGACAGTGATGGTTGCCTTCCATCGACGTAACAAGCGCAGCAGCAGCGGCAACGTGACCCACCTGCGGCCGTTCCGCCACAACCAGCTGCGCGGCGCCGACGACGACTTCGACGACGAAGCCGCCGACGACCAGGACATCGCCTACCAGCGGCCGCGCCGGCGCGGCATCTACTTGCTGCCCAATGCCTTCACCACCGCGGCGCTGTTCGCCGGCTTCTTCGCCATCGTGCAGGCGATGAACATGCGCTTCGACGCCGCCGCCATCGCCATCTTCGCGGCGATGGTGCTCGATGGCATGGACGGGCGCGTGGCCCGCATCACCAATACGCAGAGCGCGTTCGGCGAGCAGTATGACTCGCTCTCGGACATGACCTCGTTCGGCGTCGCGCCGGCGCTGGTGATGTACGAATGGATCCTGCATGACCTGGGCAAGTGGGGCTGGATCGCCGCCTTCGTCTACTGCACCTGCGCGGCACTGCGGCTGGCGCGCTTCAACGCCAATATCGGCGTCGTCGACAAGCGCTTCTTCCAGGGCCTGCCGAGCCCGGCCGCGGCGGCGCTGGTGGCCGGCTTCGTCTGGCTGGTGATCGACAACAAGCTGCCGGTCAAGGAGCTGTGGATGCCGTGGGTGGCGTTCGGCATCACGCTGTACGCGGGGCTGTCGATGGTGTCCAACGCGCCGTTCTACAGCGGCAAGGCGCTCGACGTGCGCTACCGCGTGCCGTTCGGCATGATGGTGCTGGTCCTGGTGCTGTTCGTGGTGGTCTCGACCGATCCGCCAGTGGCGCTGTTCGGGCTGTTCGTGGCCTACGCGATCTCGGGCTATGTGCTGTGGGCCTGGCGGGCCATGCATGGCAAGCCGGCGATCGAGAAGAAGCCGCGGGAATAAATCGCAGAAGGGCGCTCAGGCGCCCTTCATGCATTGCGGGATTCACCATTGTTTTCGTGCCGCGGCCGACCGGGCGTGGCACTCTGCAGTGTTTTCCACCCACCGTCAGGAGGATGTCATGGGCATGTTCGACTTCATCAAGGAAGCGGGAGAAAAGCTGTTCGGCACCGGCGAGGCCAAGGCCGCGCAGGCAGCGGCCGCGGCGGATGCATCGGCGGAGAAGGTCGATGCCGCCAATCGCGCCGCGGGCGACGCGATCGAGGCGTATATCAGGAAGATGGGGCTGGACGCGACCGGGCTGATGGTACAGGTCGACGGCTCGCAGGGACTCGTCACCGTGTTCGGCGTGGCACCCGACCAGGCCACGCGCGAGAAGATCATCCTGTGCGCCGGCAATGTCGAGGGCGTCGACAAGGTCGAGGACAAGATGTCGGTCAACGTCGAGTCCGCGGAATCGGGCTGGCACACCGTGGTCAAGGGCGACACGCTGTGGGCGATCGCGCAGGCCGCCTATGGCAACGGCGCCGAGTACAACAAGATCTTCGAGGCCAACAAGCCGATGCTGAGCCACCCGGACAAGATCTACCCGGGCCAGAAGCTGCGCATCCCGCCCAAGGGCTGAGAACCTCCGCAGGCGGCGCGTGCGGCAAAACCCTGTGTTGCGCGTGCGCGCCAAGTCGGCTATAGTCGCAGCCATGATTTCGCGCCAAGTCCTAATCGCCCGCACCACCCTAGGTGGCCTACTAGGCCATCAGGTCGGGACGCGCGCGCGCTAAGGACGGACTTACCCCTTAGCGCGGAATCCGCAAGGAAATTCCAACGCCCCGGCCTGCTTCATGCACGCCGGGGCGTTTTGCATTCCACAGCCGTGGAGCGCGGAACAGGCGGTAAAGCCCCGGACGCAGCATGCCGGGGACAGCACACGACAAGCAAATCAGGAGCTCCACACCATGTCTGACAAACTCATCATTTTCGACACCACCTTGCGTGACGGCGAGCAATCGCCCGGCGCCTCGATGACGCGCGAGGAGAAGATCCGCATCGCGCGCCAGCTGGAGCGCCTGAAGGTCGATGTGATCGAGGCCGGTTTCGCGGCGAGCTCCAACGGCGACTTCGAGGCGATCCGCTCGATCGCGCAGGTGGTCAAGGATTCCACCATCTGCTCGCTGGCCCGCGCCAACGACAAGGACATTGCCCGCGCGGCCGAGGCGCTCAAGCCGGCCAACTCGTTCCGCATCCACACCTTCATCGCCACCTCCGCGCTGCACATGGAGAAGAAGCTGCGCATGACGCCGGACGAGGTCTACCAGCAGGCGCGCCTGGCGGTACGCTTTGCGCGCCAGTTCACCGACGACATCGAGTTCTCGCCGGAAGACGGCAGCCGCTCGGACATGGACTTCCTGTGCCGCGTGCTCGAAGGCGTGATCGCCGAGGGCGCGACCACCATCAACCTGCCCGATACGGTGGGCTACGCCGTGCCGGAAGGCTATGCCGAGCTGATCCGCTCGGTGCGCGAGCGCATTCCCAACTCGGACAAGGCGGTGTGGTCGGTGCACTGCCATAACGACCTCGGCATGGCCGTGGCCAACTCGCTGGCGGCGGTCAAGATGGCCGGCGCGCGCCAGATCGAATGCACCATCAACGGCCTCGGCGAGCGTGCCGGCAACACCAGCCTGGAAGAAGTGGTGATGGCGGTGAAGACGCGCCGCGACTACTTCAACCTCGACCTCGGCATCGACACCACGCAGATCGTGCCGGCGTCCAAGCTGGTGTCGCAGATCACCGGCTTCGCGGTACAGCCGAACAAGGCCGTGGTCGGCGCCAACGCCTTCGCGCATGCCTCGGGCATCCACCAGGACGGCGTGCTCAAGGCGCGCGACACCTACGAGATCATGCGCGCCGAAGACGTGGGCTGGACCGCCAACAAGATCGTGCTGGGCAAGCTGTCGGGCCGCAACGCCTTCAAGCAGCGCCTGCAGGAGCTGGGCATCGAGCTCGACAGCGAGAGCGAGGTCAACGCCGCCTTCACGCGCTTCAAGGAGCTGGCCGACCAGAAGGCCGAGATCTTCGACGAGGACATCGTCGCCATCGTCTCGAACGAGGCCCAGCACGACGCCAACGAACACTTCCGCTTCATCTCGCTGTCGCAGCGCTCCGAGACCGGCGAGCGTCCGCATGCGCGCGTGGTGTTCAGCATGGACGGCCAGGAGCAGAGCGGCGAGGGCGAGGGCAACGGCCCGGTCGATGCCACCTTGCATGCGATCGAGTCGCGCGTGGCCAGCGGCGCCGAGATGGTGCTGTATTCGGTGAACGCCATCACCGGTGGTACCGAGGCCCAGGGGGAAGTGACCGTGCGCCTGTCCAAGGCCGGCCGCATCGTCAACGGCGTGGGCACCGATCCGGATATCGTCGCGGCCTCGGCCAAGGCCTATCTGGCGGCACTGAACAAGCTGCACGACAAGGCCGTGCAGAAGATCAACCCGCAGATCTGACCCAGGCTCCTGCGCTGACGGCGGAAGGCCTACCCGGCCCGAACGTACGGACCAGGCCCGCCACTCCCGACCCGGGGATGGCGGGCTTTTTCATGGGCGCATGTCTCATATCGCCGGCGGGTCAGAAAAAGCGGCGCTCGTCGGGGTCGTAGAGCGGATCGGGCGTGATCTGGGTCCGGCGCAGCACGCCGGCATCGTCGAAGTAGAAGTGGAACAGCGACGGCCATACGTCTTCGTGGAGGAATCGGTAGGACCATACCTCGTTGCGCATGCGCGGGTAGTAGCTGACCGGCAGCCGGGTCACGCCGAAGTGCTCGGCGACGTCGCGCCTGGTCCAGGTGTTGACCTGCGCCTTGTACAGCTCGGGCGTCGACAGCATGTTGCGGAACGCGGTCAGGTTGCCGTTGCGGTCGAAGTCGGCGCCATAGGCATACTGGCCCATCGGCTGCTTCGAGTAGATCCAGCGCGTGGTGCCATCGCGCAGCGGGAACACATCGGTGGGCGGCCCGAACATGGCCTGCACCGCGGCCTGCGGCTGGCCCACCAGCCGGCTGCCTTCCTGCACCGGCATCAGCGTGGCGCAGGCGGACAGCATGGCTACGCCCAGCGCCAGCATGAGACGGCGCGCGCCCTTGCCGATCACGGAATTCATGGCTGGACCTCGATCGATGGATGGGGTATGGATACCGCCAGTGTAGTCCGGCGGCGGTCGGTGTGTGCATCCAACGCAGCTTTTGTGTGGATCTGCCGATAACCCTGGCGGTTCTCCGTGGAATCGGCGATGCGAGTGCGGTCCGCGCCGGTATTTGCCCGCAACCGGACGCTGCCTTACTATCCTGCGCTTTCCAGGAGAGATGAATGACGGTTGTGGCGCGGTGGCGGGGATGGCTGGGTGGGATGTTGCTGGCGGCAGCGGCGGGCGCATCGGCGCAGGAGCCGATCCGGCTGGGCATGATCGACGGCCTGTCCGGCCCGTTCGCCAATGCCGGCGAAGCGGTGGCGCGCAACCTGCGCCTGGCGATCGAGCGCATCAACGCGCGCGGCGGCGTGAAGACCGCCGAAGGTGCGCGGCCGCTCGAGCTGGTCACCTTCGACAGCAAGGGCAATGTCGATGAAAGCCTGATCCAGCTGCGCGCGCTGACCGACAAGCGCATTCCCTTTGTCCTGCAGGGCAACAGCTCGGCGGTGGCGGGCGCGCTGGTGTCGGCCATCAACCGCCATAACGCGCGCCAGCCGGATGCGCGCGTGCTGTTCCTGAACTATTCGGCGGTCGATCCCAGCCTGACCAACGAGAACTGCAGTTTCTGGCATTTCCGCTTCGATGCCAGCGCCGACATGCGCATGCAGGCCTTGACCGAGGTCATCCGCCAGGACCAGGCGGTGCGCCGCGTGTACCTGATCGACCAGGACTACAGCTTCGGCCACCAGGTGGCACGCTCGGCGCGGGAGATGCTGGCGGCGCGCCGGCCCGATATCCAGATCGTCGGCGACGAATTCCACCCGATCGGCAAGATCAAGGACTTCGCGCCGTATATCGCCAAGATCAAGGCCAGCGGGGCCGATGCGGTCATCACCGGCAACTGGGGCAACGACCTGACGCTGATGGTCAAGGCCGCGCGCGAGGGCGGGCTGCGGGCCAAGTTCTATACGTTCTACGGCAATGGCCTGGGCGCGCCGGCGGCGATGGGCGATGCCGGGGTCGGGCGCGTGCTGGCCGTGGCCGAGTGGCATCCCAACGTGGGCGGGGCGGCGTCCGATGCGTTCTACCAGGAATTCCGCGCGCGCTATCCGGAGCCCAAGGACGACTACGTCCACCTGCGCATGCAGATGATGGTCGAGATGCTGGCGCGCGCGATCACGCAGGCCGGCTCCACCGACGCGGTCAAGGTGGCGCGCGCGCTCGAGCATATGCGCTACGTCAACGACTTCCACGAAGCCACCGTGCGGGCCGACGACCACCAGGTGCTGCAGCCGCTGTATGTGTCGGTAATGGAGCGCCAGGGCGGCGCCGTGCGCTTCGACAACGAAGGCTCGGGCTATGGCTTCCGCACCGTGCGCAAGCTCAAGGCCGCGCAGTCCACGCTGCCGACCACCTGCAGGATGGAACGTCCGTGAGCGGCGGGGCGCCGGGTACTCTTGTACCGGCTTTTCGGCTATAATCCGCGGCTGTCGTTACCTGGCCCCGGTCCGGTGGCGGCAACAGCCAGTCAATTACATGGCACGACGCATGCGGCGCATCCCGCGCTGTAGCGTTCGCAAGTGAAAGGAAATCATCATGGCAGTCGCCGATATCAACAAGTCCGAAGTCATCAAGCAGTTCGCACGTGGCGCCAACGACACTGGCAGCCCCGAAGTGCAAGTGGCCCTGCTGACCACCCGCATCAACGAACTGACCCCGCACTTCAAGGCCAACATGAAGGACCACCACAGCCGCCGCGGCCTGCTGCGCATGGTGAGCCGCCGTCGCCGCCTGCTGGACTACCTCAAGTCCAACGATGCCGACCGTTACCGCGCCCTGATCGAAAAGCTGGGTCTGCGCAAGTAAGGTTGCGTCCGATGGCAGCGCGATTCCTGGGTTTGCACGGTTTCGCGTGAGGCCTCGATGCCTGCTTCAGCATTGCTGAGCAGGCATTTTGCATTTCTGGCGGGGCGAATCCGTGTCGCCGGAGTGCAGGCTGTGAATGGAGTGAATTTCGCTTCACGCCGCCCGGCCATGTCGATGGCGCGGGCGCCGTTGCGGCAAACCGCGCAACGGAGTAAGTTGTTCTTTTTATCCAACACCCGGATCGGGCAAGGAAACAGGGCTTTGTGTCATTCCAGCACGGCATCGGCAACGCCGGTGCCGCGCTGGAATGGCATAGCACTTCCCTGCGACCGCGACCGGCAACCCGGCAGTTTGCCTGCGGCTGAGAACGCAGGCGTCGCAGGCCGCGCGCGTGTCATTGCGTAGATCGCGCGGCCAGCACGCAAGTCAAGGAATGCACATGTCCATGTTCAACAAGGTCGTCAAGGAATTCCAGTGGGGCCAGCACAAGGTCCGCATGGAAACCGGCGAAATCGCCCGCCAGGCCGGCGGCGCCGTGCTGGTCGATGTGGAAGACACCGTGGTGCTGGCGACCGTGGTCGCCGCCAAGAACCCGAAGCCGGGCCAGGACTTCTTCCCGCTGACCGTCGACTACATCGAGAAGACCTACGCCGCCGGCAAGATCCCCGGCGGCTTCTTCAAGCGCGAAGGCCGTCCGTCGGAAAACGAGACCCTGACCTCGCGCCTGATCGATCGTCCGCTGCGCCCGCTATTCCCGGAAGGCTTCTACAACGAAGTGCAGGTGGTGGTGCACGTGGTGTCGCTGAACCCGGATGTGCCCGCCGACATCCCCGCGCTGATCGGCGCGTCGGCCGCGCTGGCCGTGTCGGGCATCCCGTTCAGCGGCCCGGTGGGCGCCGCGCGCGTCGGCTACAAGGACGGCCAGTACCTGCTCAACCCGACCCGCTCGCAGCTCGCCACCTCTGACCTGGACCTGATCGTCGCCGGTACCGAGCGTGCCGTGCTGATGGTAGAGTCGGAAGCCAACCAGCTGTCGGAAGACGTGATGCTGGGCGCCGTGGTCTATGGCCACGAGCAGATGCAGACTGCCATCAACGCCATCCATGAACTGGTGCGCGAAGGCGGCAAGCCCGAGTGGGACTGGGCCCCGGCCGCCAAGAACGAGCCGCTGATCGCCAAGGTCACCGAAGTCGCACTGCCGCTGCTGCAGGAGGCCTACCAGCTGCGCCAGAAGTCGGCGCGCAGCCAGAAGCTGAAGGAAGTGTCGGCCAACGTGGCCGCCGCACTGGCGGAAGCCGGCGTCGAAGCCGACAAGGTGGAAGTCGGCAACATCATGTTCGACCTGGAAGCGAAGATCGTGCGCGGCCAGATCCTGAACGGCGAGCCGCGCATCGACGGCCGCGACACCCGCACCGTGCGCCCGATCGAGATCCGTTCGTCGGTGCTGCCGCGCGCGCACGGCTCGGCGCTGTTCACCCGCGGCGAGACCCAGGCACTGGTGGTGGCCACGCTGGGCACCAAGAGCGACGAGCAGATCATCGACGCGCTGGCCGGCGAATACCGCGACCGCTTCATGCTCCACTACAACATGCCCCCGTTCGCCACCGGCGAGACCGGCCGCGTGGGCAGCCCGAAGCGCCGCGAAATCGGCCACGGCCGCCTGGCCAAGCGCGCACTGATCCCGGTGCTGCCGAAGGACGATGAGTTCGCCTACACCATCCGCCTGGTGTCGGAAATCACCGAATCCAACGGTTCGTCGTCGATGGCTTCGGTGTGCGGTGGCTGCCTGGCGCTGATGGATGCCGGTGTTCCGGTCAAGGCGCACGTGGCCGGCGTGGCCATGGGCCTGATCCTGGAAGGCAACAAGTTCGCGGTGCTGACCGACATCCTGGGCGATGAAGATCATCTGGGCGACATGGACTTCAAGGTGGCGGGTACCGACAACGGCATCACCGCGCTGCAGATGGACATCAAGGTCCAGGGCATCACCAAGGAGATCATGCAGGTCGCGCTGGCGCAGGCCAAGGAAGGCCGCCTGCACATCCTGTCGAACATGCAGGAAGCGATGGGCCACGCCCGCACCGAGCTGTCGGCGCACGCCCCGCGCATGATCACCATGAAGATCCATCCGGACAAGATCCGCGAAGTGATCGGCAAGGGCGGCTCGACCATCCAGGCGCTGACCAAGGAAACCGGCACCACCATCGACATCCAGGAAGACGGCACCATCACCATCGCCTCGACCTCGACCGAAGGCATGGCCGAAGCCAAGCGCCGCATCGAGGGCATCACCGCGGAAGCCGAAGTGGGCAAGATCTACGCCGGTACCGTGCTGAAGCTGCTGGACTTCGGCGCCATCGTCAACATCCTGCCGGGCAAGGACGGTCTGCTGCACATCTCGGAAATCGTCAACGAGCGTGTCAAGGACATCAAGGACTGGCTGAAGGAAGGCCAGCAGGTCCGCGTCAAGCTGATCCAGGCCGACGAAAAGGGCCGCCTGCGCCTGTCGCTGAAGGCGGCGCTGGCGGAAGAGGGCGGCAGCATCAGCCCGATCAACGCCGGCGAGAGCGCCGCGCCGGCAGCGCCGGCCGGTGGTTCGGAACAGCAGTAATACCGCGGGCAGTCTTGCCCGCCGGCGCCTCCGGGACGGAGGCGCCACCAGAAAACGGCTGGACCATGTCCAGCCGTTTTTTTGTTTACACTGCCGGCAACCCTATCGAGCGCAAGCTCACACCGACCCGACAGAAGACAAGGAGCAGCAAGCATGCAAGCCATCGAGATTCGCGAATACGGCGCCCCCGAAGTCCTCCAGCTGACCGAGCGTCCCGACCCGGTGCCGGGCGCGGGCGAAGTCCTGATCCGCGTGGCTGCCGCCGGCGTCAACCGTCCCGATGTATTCCAGCGCACCGGCAACTACCCGGTGCCGCCGGGTGCTTCGGACCTGCCTGGCCTGGAAGTGGCCGGTGTGGTGGTGGGCGGCGACCTCGACCATGCCGACAACCGTTTCGGCCTCAAGGCCGGTGACCGCGTCTGCGCGCTGGTGCAGGGTGGCGGCTACGCGCAGCTGTGCACCGCGCCGCTGGCGCAGGTCCTGCCCGCGCCGCAAGGCCTGAGCGATATCGAAGCAGCGGCGCTGCCGGAAACCTTCTTCACCGTGTGGAGCAATGTGTTCGATCGCGGCTACCTGGGCCAGGGCCCGCGCGGCAAGGAAGAAACGTTGCTGATCCAGGGCGGCTCCAGCGGCATCGGCACCACCGCGATCCAGATCGCCAAGGCGTTGGGCTACAAGGTGTTCGTCACCGCCGGCACCGACGACAAGTGCAAGGCCTGCGAAGACCTTGGTGCCGATCGCGCCATCAACTACAAGACCCAGGACTTCGTTGCCGAAGTCGCCACGCTGACCGGCGGCAAGGGTGTCGACGTGATCCTCGACATGGTCGCGGGTCCGTATCTGGCGCGCGAGCTCAAGTGCATCGCCGACGATGGCCGCATCGTCATCATCGCGCTGCTGGGCGGTGCCAAGGCCGAGATCCCGCTGGGCGACATCCTGCGCCGGCGCATCACCGTGACCGGCTCGACGCTGCGTCCGCGCCCGGCATCGTTCAAGGGCAAGATCGCCGCGGCGCTGCACCAGCAGGTGTGGCCGCTGCTGGCGGCCGGCAAGATCAAGCCGGTGATCCACCAGGTGTTCCCGGCCGCGCAGGCGGCGGACGCGCACCGGCTGATGGAGTCGAGCGAGCATATCGGCAAGATCGTGCTGACCTGGTAAATCGGCGGGCGTACCGGCGGGCATAGCGCCTTGCCCCTGCCACACGCTACAATAGCGGGTTTGATTTGGGAGGGGCACCTCGTGAGACAAAAGCTCGTCATCGGCAATTGGAAGATGCACGGCAGCCTGGCTGCCAACGCGGCACTGCTGGAAGGCATCCAGGCTGGCGCTGGTGTGACCGGCGCGACGCTGGCGGTCTGCGCGCCGTTCCCCTATCTTGCACAATGCCAGGCGCTGCTGAATGGCTCCAGGGTGGCCTGGGGTGCACAAGACGTGTCGGCGGAGGCGCGCGGCGCCTTCACCGGCGAAGTGGCGGCGTCCATGCTGGGCGAGTTCGGCTGCACCTATGTGCTGGTCGGCCACTCCGAGCGCCGCACCTACCATGGCGAGACCGACCAGGCCGTCGCGGCCAAGGCCCTGCGGGCGCTGGAGTTCGGCATCGTCCCGGTGGTTTGCGTGGGCGAGACCCTGGCCCAGCGCGAGGCGGGCGAGACCGAGGCCGTGGTCGGCCGGCAATTGCAGGCAGTGCTGGAAGCGCTGACGGTGGAGCAACTGGGCCGCGTGGTGCTGGCCTATGAGCCGGTGTGGGCCATCGGCACCGGCAAGACCGCCACCAGCGCGCAGGCGCAGGCGGTGCATGCTTTCCTGCGCGGCCAGCTCGCCGCGCGCGATGCGGGCGTGGCCGAGCGCATGGCAATCTTGTACGGCGGCAGCGTCAAGCCGGACAATGCGGCCGAGCTGTTTTCGATGACCGATATCGACGGGGGGCTGATTGGCGGCGCCTCGCTCAAGTCGGAAGATTTTCTCGCGATCGGCAACGCCTGAATGCCGGCCGTTCCGATCGACCGATCAGGCAAGTAAGTTATTTAAATCAAATGGCAATCTTCAAGACTTTGTTGGTGGTGCTGCAGGTGTTGTCGGCGCTGGGCGTAATCGGCCTGGTGCTGATCCAGCATGGCAAGGGCGCCGATGTGGGCGCGGCCTTCGGCTCGGGCGCCTCCGGCAGCCTGTTCGGCGCCACCGGCTCGGCAAACTTCCTGTCGCGCACCACCGCCGTGCTGGCCACGTTGTTCTTCGTGTGCACGCTGGCGCTGACGTTGCTGGGCAACTACAAGCCCGCTGCGTCGCTGGGCGTGATGGGCGCCGCCCCGGCCTCGGCGCCCGCCACGGCAGGCGCATCGGCCCCGGCCGCGGCCGCGGCCCCGGCTGCTGCTGCAGACGCTTCTGCGCCCGCAGCCCCTGCTGTACCGAAATAATCCGATTGCCTTGCGGCGGATTCCTGAGTTTTTTTGCAGTTGTGCGTTGAACAAAGCAAGAAATTTGGGTTAGAATGCAAGGCTTGAAACGATTCCCCAGCGATGGGTTCCACGCAGAGACGAAAGCCTTTGTAACGGACCTGAAGGGCCTCAAAACCCGGCGCCAGGCAATATTGTTTCTCCCCCAGCCGACGTGGTGAAATTGGTAGACACGCTATCTTGAGGGGGTAGTGGCGAAAGCTGTGCGAGTTCGAGTCTCGCCGTCGGCACCAAACAACTTGATCGGAGTCCCTGGCCGGGCAATGCACCCGCGCATGGGGCTCCGGCAGTCCGCAAGGCGGCGCGCCGTGATTCTCATGGCTTAGCGCCTGGGGTGGGCAACAGGACGCCGCTTCAGCTGGTGCTGTTGACAACATTCCAGATAAGGCTGGCCGTACCTTGAATCTCGAAGCCTACTTCCCCGTTCTCATCTTCATCATCTTCGGTGTCGTGCTTGGCGTGGCACTGATGTCGATCGGTCGGATCCTCGGTCCGAACAAGCCCGATCCCGCGAAGCTGTCTCCTTACGAGTGCGGCTTCGAAGCGTTCGAGGACGCGCGCATGAAGTTCGACGTGCGCTACTACCTCATCGCCATCCTGTTTATCCTGTTCGATCTCGAAACCGCCTTCCTGTTTCCCTGGGGTGTTGCCCTGAGGGATATCGGCTGGCCGGGTTTCATCGCCATGGGCGTGTTTCTGCTGGAATTCATCGTGGGCTTCGTCTACATCTGGAAAAAGGGCGCGCTCGATTGGGAGTGATGTGAAATGGCAATCGAAGGCGTTCTCAACGAAGGCTTCGTCACGACTACCGCTGACAAGCTGATCAATTGGACCCGCACCGGGTCGCTGTGGCCGATGACCTTCGGCCTGGCCTGCTGTGCCGTGGAAATGATGCATGCCGGCGCCGCGCGCTACGACCTGGACCGCTTCGGCGTGGTGTTCCGCCCGTCGCCGCGCCAGTCGGACGTGATGATCGTGGCCGGCACGCTGTGCAACAAGATGGCCCCCGCGCTGCGCAAGGTCTACGACCAGATGGCGGAACCGCGCTGGGTGATCTCGATGGGCTCGTGCGCCAACGGTGGCGGCTATTACCACTATTCGTACTCGGTGGTGCGTGGCTGCGACCGGATCGTGCCGGTGGATATCTACGTGCCGGGCTGCCCGCCGACGGCCGAGGCGCTGATCTACGGCGTGATCCAGTTGCAGAACAAGATCAAGCGTACCAACACCATCGCGCGCAAGGGCTGAAATGGCGAAGCTCGACATCCTGAAGGCCGCGCTCGAGAAGGCTCTCGGCAAGCGCGTGCAGAAACTGATCGAGGCGACCGGCGAACTGACGCTGATCGTCAAGGCCGGCGACTACCTGGAAGCCGCCCGCATCCTGCGCGACGATCCCTCGCTGCGCTTCGAGCAGCTGATCGACCTGTGCGGCGTCGACTATTCCGAATTCGGCGACGGCGCCTGGGACGGCCCGCGCTTTGCCGCCGTCTCGCACCTGCTGTCGGTTACCCACAACTGGCGCCTGCGCCTGCGCGTGTTCGCTCCGGAAGATGATTTCCCGGTGGTGGCCAGCCTGATCGACGTGTGGAACTCGGTGAACTGGTTCGAGCGCGAAGCCTTCGATTTCTACGGTATCGTGTTCGACGGCCATCCGGACCTGCGCCGCATCCTGACCGACTACGGTTTCGTCGGCCATCCGTTCCGCAAGGATTTCCCGGTCTCCGGCTACGTCGAGATGCGCTACGACCCCGAACAGAAGCGGGTCATCTACCAGCCGGTCACGATCGAGCCGCGCGAAATCACGCCGCGCGTGATCCGCGAGGACAAGTACGGCGGTTTGGAGCACTGAGAACGCGCCATGGCAGACATCAAGAATTACACCCTGAACTTCGGCCCGCAGCACCCGGCCGCGCACGGCGTGCTGCGCCTGGTGCTGGAACTGGACGGCGAAGTCATCCAGCGCGCCGACCCGCATATCGGCCTGCTGCACCGTGCCACCGAGAAGCTGGCCGAACAGAAGTCCTGGATCCAGAGCGTGCCCTACATGGACCGCCTCGACTACGTGTCGATGATGGTCAACGAGCACGCCTACGTGATGGCGATCGAGCGCCTGCTGGACGTCGAAGTGCCGGTCCGCGCGCAATACATCCGCGTGATGTTCGACGAGATCACCCGCATCATGAACCACCTGATGTGGATCGGTGCGCACGCCCTCGACGTGGGCGCGATGGCGGTGTTCCTGTACGCCTTCCGCGAGCGCGAAGACCTGTTCGACATGTACGAGGCGGTGTCGGGCGCGCGCATGCACGCGGCCTACTATCGTCCGGGCGGCGTCTACCGCGACCTGCCTGACACGATGCCGCAATATCGTGCCTCGAAGATCCACAACGAGCGTGCCATCAAGGTCATGAACGAAGCGCGTTCGGGCTCGCTGCTGGACTTCATCGAGGACTTCACCAACCGCTTCCCGAAGTACGTCGACGAATACGAGACGCTGCTGACCGACAACCGGATCTGGAAGCAGCGCCTGGTGGACATCGGCGTGGTCAGTCCGGAACGCGCGCTGCAGATGGGCTTTACCGGCCCGATGCTGCGCGGCTCGGGCATCGAGTGGGACCTGCGCAAGAAGCAGCCGTACGAGGTGTACGACAAGCTGGACTTCGACATCCCGGTGGGCGTGGGCGGCGATTGCTACGCGCGTTACCTGGTGCGCGTGGAAGAGATGCGCCAGTCCAACCGCATCATCAGGCAGTGCATCGAATGGCTGCGCCGCAATCCGGGCCCGGTGATCACCGACAACCACAAGGTGGCGCCGCCCTCGCGCGTGGACATGAAGTCCAACATGGAAGAACTGATCCACCACTTCAAGCTGTTCACCGAAGGCATGCACGTGCCCGAAGGCGAAGCGTATGCGGCGGTGGAACACCCGAAGGGCGAGTTCGGCATCTACGCGATCTCGGACGGCGCGAACAAGCCGTACCGCCTGAAGATCCGTGCGCCTGGCTTCCCGCACCTGGCCGCGCTGGACGAAATGGCCAAGGGACACATGATTGCTGACGCGGTAACGATCATCGGCACGCAAGACATCGTCTTCGGCGAGATCGACCGCTAATCACGGACCGCCGGCCCGGACGACGATCCGGGCGCTTTCCGAGGGGCTCCGCCGGGCGGAGCGGCCCGGAAGACCCGCGGCGGACCGGCACGGCCTAAGGCCCGCCGGCGGAACGGCAGCGACGGCTGCAAACCTGCGGATGGACGCCCAGTGGCGCTGCCTCCGCCGTTTTACTGCAATGACCATGCTATCAGCAGAAGCTCTCAAGGAAATCGATCGCGCGATCGCGAAGTATCCGGCCGACCAGAAGCAGTCGGCCGTGATGGCGGCGCTTGCCGTGGCACAGGGCGAGGTGGGCTGGGTTTCCC
Source organism: Cupriavidus sp. WGlv3 (assembly GCF_023952475.1). Lineage (GTDB taxonomy): Bacteria > Pseudomonadota > Gammaproteobacteria > Burkholderiales > Burkholderiaceae > Cupriavidus > Cupriavidus phytorum. The sequence goes on along the minus strand of NZ_JALHRX010000001.1, from coordinate 321,592 downwards.
CCGAAGTCATGCAGTTCGTCGCCAGCTACCTCGAGATGCCGCCCGTGTGGGTGGAAGAGGTGGCGACCTTCTACAACATGTACGACACCAAGCCGGTGGGCAAATTCAAGCTCGCCGTCTGCACCAACCTGCCGTGCGCCCTGTCGGGCGGCGAGCGGGCTGGCGAGTACCTGAAGCGCAAGCTCGGGATCGACTACAACGAGACCACCGCTGACGGCTGCTTCACCCTGAAAGAGGGCGAGTGCATGGGCGCTTGCGGCGATGCGCCGGTGATGATCGTCAACAACACCCGCATGTGCAGCTTCATGAGCGACGACAAGCTCGACGCGCTTGTCGACGAGCTCAAGAGCGAAGCGGCCAAGGGGGGCAAGTAACATGACCAGTCTGCACGACCGCCATATCCAGCCGCTGATCCTGGCCGGCCTGGACGGCAAGAATTGGCACCTGGAAGACTACGTCAAGCGTGGCGGCTACCAGCAACTGAAGCGCATCCTGACCGAGAAGATCCCGCCCGAGCAGGTGATCGCCGACGTCAAGGCCTCGGGCCTGCGTGGCCGCGGCGGCGCGGGCTTCCCGACCGGCCTGAAGTGGAGCTTCATGCCGCGCACGTTCCCGGGTCAGAAATACCTGGTCTGCAATACCGATGAAGGCGAGCCCGGCACGTTCAAGGACCGCGACATCATTCGCTACAACCCGCATTCGCTGATCGAGGGCATGGCCATCGGCGCGTACGCGATGGGCATCACCGTGGGCTACAACTACATCCACGGCGAGATCTGGAACGAGTACAGGATCTTCGAGGAAGCCCTCGAAGAGGCGCGTGCGGCCGGCTTCCTGGGCGACAACATCCTGGGCTCGGGCTTCAGCTTCCAGCTGCACGCCCACCACGGCTACGGCGCCTACATCTGCGGCGAGGAAACCGCGCTGCTCGAATCGCTGGAAGGCAAGAAGGGCCAGCCGCGCTTCAAGCCGCCGTTCCCGGCCAGCTTCGGCCTGTACGGCAAGCCGACCACCATCAACAACACCGAGACCTTCGCCGCGGTGCCGTTCCTGCTGGCCATCGGCCCCGAGAACTACCTGAAGCTGGGCAAGCCGAACAACGGCGGCACCAAGATCTTCTCGATCTCGGGCGACGTCGAGCGTCCCGGCAACTACGAGATTCCGCTGGGCACGCCGTTCGCCAAGCTGCTGGAACTCGCCGGCGGCATGCGCGGCGGCAAGCGCATCAAGGCGGTGATCCCGGGCGGCTCGTCGGCGCCGGTGGTGCCGGGCGACCTGATGATGGCGTCCGACATGGACTACGACTCGATCGCCAAGGCCGGCTCGATGCTGGGCTCGGGCGCTGTGATCGTGATGGACGAGACGCGCTGCATGGTCCGCTCGCTGCTGCGCCTGTCGTACTTCTATTTTGAGGAATCGTGCGGCCAGTGCACGCCATGCCGCGAAGGCACCGGCTGGCTGTACCGCATGGTCAATCGCATCGAACACGGAGAGGGGCGCCAGGAAGACCTGGACCTGCTCAACAACGTCGCGGAAAACATCATGGGCCGCACCATTTGCGCGCTCGGCGATGCCGCGGCGATGCCGGTCCGCGGCATGCTCAAGCACTACTGGAAAGAGTTCGAATATCACGTCGAACACAAGCAGTGCATGGTTCCGGCCTACATCTAAGCGTGGCAGAACATGGTTGAACTAGAGATCGACGGCAAGAAGGTTGAGGTTGCTGAGGGCAGCCTGGTGATGGAAGCCGCCCGCAAGCTGGGCACCTACATCCCGCACTTCTGCTACCACCGCAAACTGTCCATCGCGGCCAACTGCCGCATGTGCCTGGTCGAGGTCGAGAAGGCCCCGAAGGCGCTGCCTGCCTGCGCCACGCCGGTGACCCCCGGCATGAAGGTCTTCACCAACTCGGAGAAGGCGGTCAAGGCGCAGAAGTCCGTGATGGAATTCCTGCTGATCAACCACCCGCTGGATTGCCCCATCTGCGATCAGGGCGGCGAGTGCCAGCTGCAGGACCTCGCCGTGGGCTACGGTGCCTCGGAGTCGCGCTACAAGGAAGAGAAGCGCGTGGTGTTCCACAAGAACGTGGGCCCGCTGATCTCCATGGAGGAGATGACCCGCTGCATCCACTGCACCCGCTGCGTGCGCTTTGGCCAGGAAGTGGCCGGTGTGATGGAGCTGGGCATGCTGGGCCGCGGCGAGCACTCGGAGATCACCACCTTCGTCGGCAAGACCGTCGACTCGGAACTGTCGGGCAACATGATCGACCTGTGCCCGGTCGGCGCGCTGACCAGCAAGCCGTTCCGCTACTCGGCCCGAACCTGGGAACTGGCGCGCCGCAAGTCGGTGTCGCCGCACGACGGGCTGGGCGCGAACCTGGTGGTGCAGACCAAGAACCAGCGCGTGATGCGCGTGCTGCCGCTGGAAAACGAAGACATCAACGAGTGCTGGATCTCCGACAAGGACCGCTTCTCGTATGAAGGCCTGAACAGCGCCGACCGCCTGACCCGCCCATTGCTCAAGCAAGGCGGCGAATGGATGGAAACCGACTGGCAGACCGCGCTGGAATACGTGGCCAATGGCCTGGCCGGCATCAAGCGCGAGCATGGCGCCGACCAGATCGCCGCGCTGGCCAGCCCGCACAGCACGCTGGAAGAGCTGTTCCTGCTGGGCAAGCTGGTGCGTGGCCTGGGCAGCGACAACGTCGACTTCCGCCTGCGCCAGTCCGACTTCTCGCCTGCGCTGAAGGGCGCGCCGTGGCTGGGCCTGCCGGTGGCCGACGTCACCGCGCTGCAACGCGTGCTGGTGATCGGCTCGTCGCTGCGCAAGGATCATCCGCTGCTGGCCTCGCGCCTGCGCCAGGCGACCAAGAAGGGCGCTCGCGTGGCCGTGCTCGGTGCCGGCGGTGAAGACCTGCTGATGCCCGCGACCCGCATCGACGTGGCGCCGTCCGGCTGGACTGCCGCACTCGCCGGCGTGGCCCGTGCCGTGGCCGCCGCCAAGGGCGTGGCCGCCCCGGCCGGCACCGATGGGTTCGACGGTGGCGACGCCGCCGCCAAGGTGGCGGAAGCGCTGCTGCAGGGCGAGCGCCGTGCCGTGTTCCTCGGCAACGAGGCCGTGCGTCATCCGCAGTTCTCGGCGCTGCATGCGCTGGCACAGTGGATCGCCACCGAAACGGGCGCGACGCTGGGTTTCCTGACCGAAGCGGCCAACACCGTCGGCGGCTACATCGCCGGCGCGCTGCCGAAGCAGGGCGGCGCCAATGCGCAGGCGATGCTGGACGCGCCGCGCAAGGCCTACATCCTGCTGAACACCGAGCCGGAATTCGACACCGCCGATCCGCGCAAGGCCCTGGCCGCGCTGGCGCAGGCCAACACCGTGGTGGTGCTGTCGCCGTTCCGTTCGGAAGCGGCCATGCAGTACGCCGACGTGATCCTGCCGGTCGCGCCGTTCACGGAAACCTCCGGCACCTTCGTCAACTGCGAAGGCAAGCCGCAGAGCTTCAACGGCGTGGTGCGCGCACTGGGCGAGTCGCGTCCGGGCTGGAAGGTGCTGCGCGTGCTGGGCAACCTGCTCGACGTCGCCGGCTTCGACTACGAAACCGCCGAGTCGGTCCGTGCCGAAGCGCTGTCGGCGCCGGTCGAGACCCAACTGGACAACGCCACCGACGCGCCGATCCGCGTTGCCGCCGCTGCCGCCAACGGCATCGAACGCATCGCCGACGTGCCGATCTACCACGCCGACCCGATCGTGCGCCGCGCCGACTCGCTGCAGCTGACCGCTGCCGCGCGCCGCGCCATGCAGATCGCGCTGCCGGCCGACCTGTTTGCCCGCCTGGGCATCCAGTCGGGCGACCCGGTCCGCGTCACGCAAGGGCAGGGCAGCGTGGTGCTGCCGGCCGTGCTCGAAGCCACGCTGCCGGCCAACACCGTGCGCGTGCCGGCGGCAACGCCGGGGGCCATGGGCCTGGGCGGCATGTTTGGCACGGTCACCGTAGAGAAGGCCATCGACCTGGCACCGGCCAAAGCCGGCGCCGCGGTCACGGCGTAAGAACAACAGCGAGAAGAAGACATGATTGACTGGATTACCTCGCAAGGGCAGGGCGTGCTGGGCGCGTACTGGACGCCGCTGTGGATCCTGATCCGCGCCGTGCTGATCGTGGTGCCGCTGCTGCTGTGCGTGGCTTACCTGATCCTGTGGGAGCGCAAGCTGATCGGCTGGATGCACGTCCGTCTCGGCCCGAACCGCGTCGGCCCGCTGGGCCTGCTGCAGCCGATCGCCGACGTGCTGAAGCTGCTGCTCAAGGAAGTCATGATGCCGACGCAGGTCAGCCGCGGCATGTACCTGATCGCGCCGCTGATGGTGCTGATGCCTGCCGTCGCGGTCTGGGCCGTGATTCCGTTCCAGGCCGAAGTGGTGATGGCGGACGTCAACGCCGGCCTGCTGTACGTGATGGCGATCAGCTCGGTCGGCGTCTACGGCGTGATCCTGGCCGGCTGGGCCTCGAACTCCAAGTACGCCTTCATCGGCGCCATGCGTGCCGCGGCACAGATGGTGTCGTATGAAATCGCCATGGGCTTCGCGCTGGTGACGGTGCTGATGGTTGCCGGCAGCCTGAACCTGTCGGCCATCGTCAACGGCCAGAACACGGGCTACTTCGCTGACATGGGCATCAACATCCTGTCGTGGAACTGGCTGCCGCTGCTGCCGATGTTCGGCGTCTACTTCATCTCGGGCGTGGCCGAAACCAACCGCCACCCGTTCGACGTGGTGGAAGGCGAATCGGAAATCGTGGCCGGCCACATGATCGAATATTCGGGCATGGGCTTCGCGCTGTTCTTCCTGGCCGAGTACATCAACATGATCATCATCTCGGCCATGACCGCGCTGATGTTCCTGGGCGGCTGGGCGCCTCCGTTCTCGAGCGTGGTCACCAACGCGGTCCCCGGCTTCTTCTGGCTGCTGGTCAAGGTTTTCCTGCTGCTGTCGGTCTTTATCTGGATCCGTGCCTCGTTCCCGCGCTACCGCTATGACCAGATCATGCGCCTGGGCTGGAAGGTGTTCATTCCGCTGACCGTGGTGTGGCTGATCATCGTGGCGATCTGGATCAAGTCGCCGTGGAACATCTGGCACTGAACAGCCAAGCGACGGTGCGGCGCTGCAATGCGGCAGCGCGCACCGCGTGGAAATACTAGGAAGCAATCGTCATGCTGCTCGCCATCAAGGACTTCTTCAACAGCCTGCTCCTGAAGGAACTCTTCAAGGGCATGGCGCTGACCGGCCGCTATCTCTTCGCGCGCAAGGTCACCGTCCAGTTCCCGGAAGAGAAAACGCCGATCTCGCCGCGCTTCCGTGGCCTGCACGCGCTGCGCCGCTATCCGAACGGCGAAGAGCGCTGCATTGCCTGCAAGCTGTGCGAGGCGGTGTGCCCGGCGCTGGCCATCACCATCGAGTCGGACGTGCGCAACGACGGCACGCGCCGTACCACCCGCTACGACATCGACCTGACCAAGTGCATCTTCTGCGGTTTCTGCGAAGAGGCCTGCCCGGTCGACGCCATCGTGGAAACGCAGATCCTGGAATACCACGGCGAGAAGCGCGGCGACCTGTACTTCACCAAGGACATGCTGCTGGCCGTGGGCGACCGCTACGAGCCGCAGATCGCGGCGGCCAAGGCTGCCGACGCCAAGTATCGCTGACCGGCGCACGCGCCAAACGGCAGGGCGGCCACCCGTAACAGACCTGGCTGCTTCTGCCACCGAATTTGAATACGGTCCCTTCAATGCGAGGGGCCAAAGCAAGGATGCCGCAGGAGCGGGCCACCCGAAGGGGAAGGCTTGTGCCGGACGGCCCTGAGAGGATCCGATAGGAACCATGGAACTCACGACCACCATATTCTATGTCTTTGCGCTGGTGCTGGTGCTCTCCGCACTGAAAGTCATCACTGCGAAGAACCCGGTGCATTCCGCACTGTTCCTCGTGCTGTCGTTCTTCACGGCCGCCGCGATCTGGATGCTGCTCAAGGCGGAATTCCTCGCCATCCTGCTGGTGCTGGTCTATGTCGGCGCGGTGATGGTGCTGTTCCTGTTCGTGGTGATGATGATCGATATCGACATCGAGCACCTGCGCCGCGACTTCTGGACCTACGTGCCGATGGCCTCGGTGGTGGGCGCGCTGATCATCGCCGAGATGGCGATCGTGCTGGTGCGCAACTTCATCGGCACCACCGCGCCGGTGGTGGCCAGCGGTTCGCAGCAACCGGGCTACTCGAACACCGCTGCGCTCGGCAAGCTGATCTACACCGACTACATCTACGCCTTCGAAGTGGCCGGCATCATCCTGCTGGTGGCGATCATTGCCGCTGTCGCGCTGACCCTGCGCCGCCGCAAGGACACCAAGGCCCAGGACGTGTCGGCGCAGCTGCGTACCCGCCGCGACGAGCGCGTGCGCCTGGTGCCGATGCAGGCCGAAGCCCAGAATCCGCAGACGGAAGCCGCGGCTGCCGCCAATAAGAACTAAAGCCCGGAGAAACGCTGTGCTCTCTCTCGCCCACTTCCTCGTGCTCGGTGCGATCCTGTTTGCGATCAGCATCGTCGGCATCTTCCTGAACCGCAAGAACGTGATCGTGCTGCTGATGGCGATCGAACTGATGCTGCTCGCGGTGAACATCAACTTCGTCGCCTTCTCGCATTACCTGGGCGATCTGGCTGGTCAGGTTTTCGTTTTCTTCATCCTCACGGTGGCCGCCGCCGAGTCGGCAATCGGTCTGGCAATCCTGGTGGTGCTGTTCCGCAACCTGGATACGATCAACGTGGACGACATGGACACCCTGAAGTACTGATCCGTGCCGCACTACGCAGATACCCAAGACTCACCGACCGCACACCACTAAGCGTCCTATGGCAACCACGCTCAACCCCAACCTGCTGCTCGCGATTGCGCTGGCGCCGCTAGTCGGCTCAGCGATCGCCGGCCTGTTCGGTACCAAGTTCTTTGGCCTGTTTTCCTCGGAGTCGCGCGGCGGCCGGATCGTGGCCCACACCTCGACGATTCTCGGCGTGGCCATTTCCTTCGTGCTGTCGGTGATGGTGCTGCTCGACGTGATGAACGGCGCCGGCTACAACGGCACCGTCTACGAGTGGATGGCCATCGGCGACCTGAAGATGGAGGTCGGGTTCCTGGTCGACTCGCTGACGGCGATGATGATGGTCGTGGTGACCTTCGTCTCGCTGATGGTGCATATCTACACCGTCGGCTACATGGACGGCGACCCCGGCTACAACCGCTTCTTCGCCTATATCTCGCTGTTCACCTTCTCGATGCTGATGCTGGTGATGAGCAACAACTTCCTGCAGCTGTTCTTCGGCTGGGAAGCGGTGGGCCTGGTGTCGTACCTGCTGATCGGTTTCTGGTACACGCGACCGACGGCGATCTTCGCCAACCTGAAGGCGTTCCTGGTCAACCGCGTTGGCGACTTCGGCTTCATCCTCGGCATCGGCCTGCTGCTGGCCTACGCCGGCAGCATGAACTACACCGAAGTATTCGCCGCGCGCGACCAGCTGGCTACCGTGGTTTTCCCGGGCACCGACTGGATGATGATCACCGTCGCGTGCATCTGCCTGTTCATCGGCGCGATGGGCAAGTCGGCGCAGTTCCCGCTGCACGTCTGGCTGCCTGACTCGATGGAAGGCCCGACCCCGATCTCCGCACTGATCCACGCGGCCACCATGGTGACCGCCGGCATCTTCATGGTCGCGCGCATGTCGCCGCTGTTCGAACTGTCGGACACCGCGCTGTCGTTCGTGCTGGTGATCGGCGCCATCACCGCGCTGTTCATGGGCTTCCTGGGTATCATCCAGAACGACATCAAGCGCGTGGTGGCGTACTCCACCCTGTCGCAGCTGGGCTACATGACCGTGGCGCTGGGCGCCTCGGCCTACTCGGTGGCGGTGTTCCACCTGATGACGCACGCTTTCTTCAAGGCGCTGCTGTTCCTGGGCGCGGGCTCGGTCATCATCGGCATGCACCACGACCAGGACATCCGCAACATGGGCGGCCTGCGCAAGTACATGCCGATCACCTGGATCACGTCGCTGGTGGGTTCGCTGGCGCTGATCGGCACGCCGTTCTTCGCGGGCTTCTACTCGAAGGACTCGATCATCGAGGCCGTGGCCGAGTCGCATATCGCCGGTTCGGGCTTTGCCTACTTCGCCGTGCTGGCGGGCGTGTTCGTCACCGCGTTCTACTCGTTCCGCATGTACTTCCTGGTGTTCCATGGCAAGTCGCGCTGGGGCCAGAACCATGCCCACCAGCACCATGAAGGCGACCACGAGGACGAGGAAGTCTCGCACGACCATCACCATGGCCTGTCTGCCGGCGAGACGCCGCATGAATCGCCTTGGGTCGTGACGCTGCCGCTGGTGCTGCTGGCGATCCCGTCGGTGATCATCGGCGCCATCGCGATCGAGCCGATGCTGTTCGGCGACTTCTTCAAGAACGGCATCGCCTTCAAGGAAGTGATCTTCGTCGGCGAAAATCACCACGCCATGGCCGAGCTGAAGCAAGCCTTCCACGGCTGGGTGGCGATGGCGCAGCACTCGCTGACCACGCCCGTGCTGTGGCTGGCCATCGCCGGGGTGGTGCTGTCCTGGTTCTTCTACATGAAGCGCCCGGATATCCCCGAGGCCATCGCCAATCGCTTCTCGGGCCTGTACAAGCTGCTCGACAACAAGTACTACATGGACGCCATCAACCAGGCCGTGTTCGCCCGCGGCGCACGTCTGCTCGGTACCGGCCTGTGGAAGGGCGGCGACCAGAGCCTGATCGATGGCCTGTTCGTCAACGGCGCGGCGCGCGTGGTGGCATCGTTTGCTTCGGCCAGCCGCTACCTGCAGTCGGGCTATATCTACCACTACGCGTTCGCGATGATCGTCGGCATGCTGGTGCTGCTGACGCTGACGATCACGGGCGTGATCGGCACCAAGTGATAGGCACCAAGTAAGGAAAACATAGAAATGGTTCTGTCTTTCTCAATCTGGCTGCCTGTCTTTTTCGGCCTGCTGATCCTGGCCTTCGGCTCAGACCGCAGCCCCGGCTTCGTGCGCTGGATGTCGCTGTTCGGCTCGATCGCCAGCTTCGTGGTCACGCTGCCGCTGGTGTTCAACTTCGACCGCGCCACCGCGGCGATGCAGTTCGTCGAGAAGGCGAGCTGGATCGAACGCTTCAACATCCACTACCTGCTGGGCGTTGACGGCCTGTCGATGTGGTTCGTGGTGCTGACCGCCTTCATCACGGTGATCGTGGTGATCTCGGCCTGGGAGGTAATCACCGAGCGCGTGGCCGAGTACATGGCCTCGTTCCTGATCCTGTCGGGCCTGATGGTCGGCGTGTTCTGCGCGCTCGACGGCATGCTGTTCTACGTGTTCTTCGAAGCCACGCTGATCCCGATGTACATCATCATCGGCGTCTGGGGCGGCCCGAACCGCGTCTACGCGGCCTTCAAGTTCTTCCTGTACACGCTGCTGGGCTCGCTGCTGACGCTGGTTGCGCTGCTGTACCTGTACAACAAGACCGGCACCTTCGACATCCTGCAATGGCACCAGGCCAAGCTGTCGATGAACGAGCAGATCGCGATCTTTATCGCCTTCTTCGTCGCGTTTGCGGTGAAGGTGCCGATGTGGCCGGTGCATACCTGGCTGCCCGACGCCCACGTGGAAGCGCCGACCGGCGGTTCGGTGGTGCTGGCCGCGATCATGCTGAAGCTGGGCGCCTACGGCTTCCTGCGCTTCTCGCTGCCGATTGCGCCTGACGCCAGCCACTACCTGGCCCCGTTCATCATCACCATCTCGCTGGTCGCGGTGATCTACATCGGCCTGGTGGCGCTGGTGCAGGCCGACATGAAGAAGCTGGTGGCGTACTCGTCGATCGCCCACATGGGCTTCGTCACGCTGGGCTTCTTTATCTTCAGCGACATCGGCGTCGAAGGCGGCATCATCCAGATGATCTCGCACGGCTTTATCTCGGGGGCGATGTTCCTTTGCATCGGCGTGCTGTACGACCGCGTGCACTCGCGCCAGATCGCCGACTACGGCGGCGTGGTCAACACCATGCCGAAGTTCGCCGCGCTGTCGGTGTTCTTCGCGATGGCCAACTGCGGCCTGCCGGCCACCTCGGGATTCGTCGGCGAATTCATGGTGATCCTGGGCGCGGTCAAGTTCAACTTCTGGATCGGCCTGCTGGCTGCCACCGCGCTGATCTTCGGCGCCGCCTATTCGCTGTGGATGGTCAAGCGCGTGATCTTCGGCGACGTCGTGCACCAGCACGTGCGCGAGCTGGTCGACCTGAACCAGCGTGAGTTCGTCATGCTCGGCCTGCTGGCCCTGATGACGCTGTACATGGGCCTGCACCCGAAGCCCTTTACCGACGTGATGCACCCGTCCGTGGTCAACCTGCTGCAGCACGCGGCGCAGTCGAAGCTGTAATCGGGGAGAGATATCAACATGCAACCGTCCTCGACACTCGCCCCCGTGGCGCCGATCATCTTCCTGGCGATCGCCATCGCCGCGATCAACTGGATCGACCTGGCCCGTGGCAAGGGCAAGCAGAGCGTGGCCTATCCGCTGTCGCTGCTGACCACGCTGGTGCTGACCGCCTGGTTCGGCATGAACGCCGCTGCCGGCGAGACGCATTACGCGTTCTCCAACCTGGTCGTGATCGACCCGATGGCCAACGTGCTGTCGGCGTTCTGCGCGGCCGGCCTGTTCGTCACGCTGGTGTATACGCGCCGCTACCTGGCCGAGCGCGACATGTTCGCCGGCGAGTTCTACATGCTGGCGCTGTTCACGCTGGGCGGCCAGATCGTGATGATCACCGGCAACAACTTCCTGACCCTGTACCTGGGCCTGGAACTGCTGTCGCTGTCGTCGTACGCGCTGGTGGCGCTGCGCCGCGAGTCGCGCGTGACCTCGGAATCGGCAATGAAGTACTTCGTGCTGGGCGCGCTGGCTTCGGGCTTCCTGCTGTACGGCATCTCGATGATGTACGGCGCCACCGGTTCGCTGAACCTGGGCGAGGTGTTCCGCGCGGTTGAGTCCGGCCGCATCAACACCACGATGCTGGCCTTCGGTGTGGTCTTCATCGTCGCCGGCCTGTCGTTCAAGCTGGGCGCCGCGCCGTTCCACATGTGGATTCCGGACATCTACCAGGGCTCGCCGACCGCGGTGACGCTGCTGATCGCCGGCGGCCCGAAGGTGGCGGCGTTCGCGCTGTTCATCCGCGTGCTGGTGGAAGGCCTGCTGCCGCTGGCCAGCGACTGGCAGATGATGCTGGTGGTGCTGTCGATCATCTCGCTGGCGATCGGCAACCTGACCGCCATCGTGCAGAGCAACCTGAAGCGGATGCTGGCGTACTCGACCATCTCGCACATGGGCTTCGTGCTGCTGGGCCTGCTCTCGGGCGTGGTCGCCAACAAGGCTGACGGCGCTGCCGATGCGTACAGCTCGGCGATGTTCTACTCGGTCACCTACCTGCTGACCACGCTCGGCACCTTCGGCATCATCCTGCTGCGCACCAGCAAGGGTTTCGAGGCTGAGACCCTGGAAGACCTGAAGGGCATGTCGCGCCGCAACCCGTGGTTTGCCTTCCTGATGCTGGTGATGATGTTCTCGCTGGCCGGCATCCCGCCGACCGTGGGCTTCTATGCCAAGCTGGCGGTGCTCGACGCGGTGGTCAAGGCCGGCATGACCTGGCTGGCGGTGGTGGCGGTGCTGTTCTCGCTGATCGGCGCGTTCTACTACCTGCGCATCGTCAAGCTGATGTACTTTGATGCGCCCGCCGGCGAAGAGGAACTGGAAGCCACCTTCGGCCTGCGTTCGATGCTGAGCGTGAACGGCGCCGCGGTGATCCTGCTGGGCCTGTTCCCGGCCGCGCTGATGAACCTGTGCTACCAGGCCATCCGCTCGACCCTGGGTTCCTGATCCGCCACGCAATATGAGCGCCTCCGCAAGCGGCTGGTTTGTCATCCTGCTGGCACTGGTCTGTGCGAACCTGCCGTTCGTGAACCAGCGCCTGTTCGTGGTGATCCCGCTGCGGCAGGCGCGCAAGCCGCTGTGGCTGCGCCTGCTCGAACTGATCGTCTGGTTCGCGGTGGCCGGCGCCGCCGGCTTTGCGGCGGAAGCCAACCTGGGAGGCACCTTTGCCCAGGGCTGGCAGTTCTACGCCATCACGGCCTGCATGATGCTGGTGTTTGCCTTCCCCGGCTTCACCTGGCAATACCTCGTCAAACACCGCACGGCCTGAAGCCGGTCTTGTCGGCGCCGGGCCCTGCCTGATCCGGAGCGTCCATGACCGACAAGATCCAACGCGGCACCCAACTTCCCGCCGCATCCGCCGGCCTTTCCGAGCACGACGAGAGCGACGACGCACTGAAGGAAGTGTGCGTGGCGTCGGCCACGGTCCATCGCGGCAAGTTCCTTACCCTCAAGCAAGACATCGTCAGGCTGCCCGACGGCAAGCAGACCGGGCGCGAGTACGTGGTCCATCCCGGCGCGGTCATGATGATTCCGCTGTTCGACGACGGCACTGTGCTGCTGGAGCGCCAGTTCCGCTACCCGGTGGGCGAGGTGATGCTGGAGTTTCCCGCCGGCAAGCTCGACCCCGAAGAGGGCGCGCAGCGCTGTGGCGAACGCGAGCTGCTCGAGGAAACCGGCTACCGTGCCGCGCGCTGGGACTACCTGACGCGCATCCATCCCGTGATTTCGTATTCGACCGAGTTCATCGATATCCTGCTCGCGCGCGACCTGACGCATGGCGAGGCGCAGCTCGACGACGGCGAATTCCTGGAAACCTTCATCGCCCCGGCGGGGCAGGTGATCGACTGGGTGCGCAGCGGCCGCATCACCGACGTAAAGACCATCATCGGCGCGTTTTGGCTGGAAAAAGTGATCTCGGGTGCCTGGGCGCCGGGTGAACAACCCATGCCTGACTACGGGGCGGGACATCGGTGATGCCGTCCGGCGCAAACGCCCTAGGGTGGTTCCGAACGGTCGTTCTAAAAAATTTAGCACGACCGTTCACAAAATTTGGTTTCGCGGATAATATAGCTTTTGACGGGCTGGAAAGATCATGAAGGTGCTCGACCTGCGCTGCGCGCATGACCATCGTTTCGAGGGCTGGTTTGCCTCGGAGGAAGAGGCGCAGTCGCAAATCGCGCGCGACCTCGTCCAATGCCCGGTCTGTGGCGACCACGCCGTGACGCGGCTGCCGAGCGCGCCGCGCCTGAACCTGTCAGGCGCGACCGCGCCGAAGGCTGCGACCAGGCCGGCGCAGCCAGCGGCAACCGCCGCGGCGCCGGCGGCACTGCAAGCGCTGTACATGAAAGCAGTGAAGCAGGTGTTGGCGCAGACCGAGGACGTTGGCGATCGCTTTGCCGAGGAGGCAAGGCGCATGCACTATGACGAGGCGCCGGAACGCGGCATCCGCGGCTCGGCCTCGCCGGAGGAGGTGCAGGCGCTGGCCGAGGAGGGCATCGATACTTTTCCGCTCGTGGTGCCGGATGCGCTGAAGCAGACGGCTCACTGAATTGCGTCCTGTGCCCGTTGCTGTCGGCGCATGACGCGCAGGCAGAACAAACCGCCGGCGGCCCGCGCCATGCCGGCACCACTGGAGACGGGCATGGATCTCAACTACTCGGCGTCCGACGACGCCTTCCGCGAGGAAGTGCGTAGCTGGCTCGAAGCCAACTTGCCGGCGGATATCCGCGGCAAGATTCTCAACCACCGCCGTCCGAACCGCGACGACCTGGTGCGCTGGCACAAGCTGCTCGCCGGCAAGGGCTGGTCGGCGCCGCACTGGCCGGTGCAGTACGGCGGCACCGGCTGGAACGCCACCCAGCGCCATATCTGGGACGAAGAGAATGCCCGCGTCGGCGCGCCCGGCGTGCTGCCGTTCGGCGTGGCCATGGTCGCGCCGGTGATCATGAAGTACGGCAACGAGCAGCAGAAGTCGTACTACCTGCCGCGCATCCTGGACTGCACCGACTGGTGGTGCCAGGGCTATTCGGAGCCGGGCTCGGGTTCGGACCTGGCCTCGCTGAAGACCCGCGCGGAACTGACGTCCGACGGCAAGCACTACATCGTCAACGGCCAGAAGACCTGGACCACGCTCGGCCAGCACGCCGACATGATCTTCTGCCTGGTGCGCACCGATCCCGAGGCCAAGAAGCAGGAGGGGATCTCGTTCCTGCTGATCGACATGAAAACCCCGGGCATCACGGTGCGCCCGATCATCATGCTCGATGAAGAGCATGAAGTGAACGAAGTCTTCTTCGACAACGTCAAGGTGCCGGTCGAGAACCGCGTCGGCGAAGAGAACAAGGGCTGGACCTACGCCAAGTACCTGCTCGGCCACGAGCGTACCGGCATTGCCCGCGTCGGCAATTCCAAGCGCGAGCTGGGCTTCCTCAAGCGCGTGGCGCGCCAGCAGCAGAAGAACGGCAAGCCGCTGCTGGAAGATCCGGTGTTCGGCGCCAAGGTGGCCGCGCTGGAAATCGAGCTGATGGCGCTGGAGATCACCGTGCTGCGCGTGGTGTCGAGCGAAGCGGCGGGCAAGGGCCCGGGCCCCGAGGCCTCGATGCTGAAGATCAAGGGCACCGAGATCCAGCAACTGCTGACCGAGCTGATGGTCGAGGCCGTCGGCCCGTACGCGCAGCCGTTCGACACCGCCTACCTGGAGTGCGAGACCGAGCACGCCGTGACCGGCTACGACGACGCCGCGCCGCTGGCCGCGTACTACTTCAACTATCGCAAGACCTCCATCTACGGCGGGTCCAACGAAATTCAGAAGAACATCATCAGCCAGATGATTCTGGGGCTGTGAGGAGACACGCATCATGAACTTCAATCTCAGCGACGAACAGAAGCAGCTGGCCGACGCCGTCCGCCGTTTCATCGACAAGGACTACGGTTTCGAAGAGCGCAAGAAGCGCTACGAAAGCGCCGCCGGCTACGGCGAGACCGCATGGGGCGCGCTGGCCGAGCTGGGCCTGACCGCGCTGCCGGTGCCGGAAGCGCAGGGCGGCTTTGCCGGCAAGGCCCTGGACATGATGGTGGTGCAGCAGGAACTGGGCCGCGGCCTGATCGTCGAGCCATACCTGGCCACCGTGGTGGGCGCCTACGCCCTCGGCCTGGCCGGCGGCCAGGACGCGCTGCTGGAGCAGGTGGCCGGCGGCGAGCTGAAGCTGGCGGTGGCGTTCAACGAGCCGCAGGCGCGCTATGAGCTGAACAACGTCCGCGTCAGCGCGCGCGACGGCAAGCTCAACGGCCGCAAGACCGTGGTGGTGCACGGCGGTCAGGCCGACCGCCTGATCGTGTCGGCGCGCAGCAGCGGCGGCGACTCCGAACAGGATGGCATCTCGCTGTTCCTGGTCGATGCCAAGGGCGCTGGCGTCAGCATCAAGGACTACCGCACCATCGACAACCTGCGCGCCGCCGATATCACCTTCCAGGACGCGCCCGCGCAATTGCTGGGCGAAGCCGGCAAGGCCTTCGCGCTGGTCGAGCAGGTGGCCGACTATGCCGCGGTGCTGCTGTGCGCCGAGGCCGTGGGCGTGATGGACACGCTCAATGCCGCGACGCTGGAGTACGCCAAGACGCGCCAGCAGTTCGGCGTGCCGATCGCGCGCTTCCAGGCGCTGCAGCACCGCATGGTCGAGATGTTCATCCACGCCGAGCAGTCGCGCTCGATCACGCTGCTGGCCGCGGCGCGCTTCGAGGAGGTCTCGCCGGAACAGCGGCGCCGCTACGTCTCCGCCGCCAAGGCGCGCGTGGGCCAGGCGGCGCGCACGGTGGGCCAGGAGGCGGTGCAGATCCACGGCGGCATGGGCGTGACCAACGAGCTGCCGGCCGCGCACATGTTCAAGCGGCTGACCATGATCAACACCAGCTTCGGCGACGTCGATCATCACCTGGGCAGGTTCGCCGCCCAGCCCGGGTTCCAGGAAGCTGCCTGAGCCTGCCAGTCCAGTCAAAACCGCGCTGTAGTCCAGGCGCGGTTTTTTTCTTTGCGCGCTGTTAGGGGCGGGTTCGGCAAATACGGACGCGCGCGCCCGCCTGCCATGCGATGATCGTGCGGACAAGTCAACCGCATCCACAACGGAGACACCCCCCATGCTGTATTTCGAGGATTTTGAAGTCGGCAGCCGCCGTGAACTGGGCTCCTACCTCGTCACCGAGGAAGAGATCCTGAGCTTCGCGCGCCAGTACGATCCGCAGCCGTTCCATATCGACAAGGAAGCCGCCAGCAACAGCATCTACGGCGGGCTGATCTCGAGCGGCTGGATGACGTGCTCGATCATGATGCGCCTGCTGGTGCTGAGCACCACCGGCAAGTCGGCCAGCATGGGCTCGCCCGGCGTCGACGAGATCCGCTGGCTCAAGCCGGTCTATGCCGGCGACACGCTCACCGTGGTGCTGAATGTGCTCGACAGCCGGCCGTCGCAGTCCAAGCCGGACCGCGGCGTGGTCCATACCCAGTGGGAGGCCACTAACCAGCGCGGCGAGCTGGTGTGCACCGTCAAGGGCATGGGCATGTATGGCCGCCGGCCCGCGTAACCACATTTAACCGTCACGAGGAGACGATCGACATGCGTACCATCGCAACGCTGGAAGAACTGGAAGGGCTGCAGGGCCAGGAAGTCGCGGTCAGCGACTGGATCGAGGTAACCCAGCAGCAGGTCAACCAGTTTGCCGAGGCCACCGGCGACCACCAGTGGATCCACATCGACGTGGAGCGTGCGAAAAAGGAATCGCCCTATGGCGGCCCGATCGCGCACGGCTTCCTGACGCTATCGCTGCTGCCCAAGTTCATGCACAACGCGCTCAGCATGCCGTCCAAGATCGGCGTCAACTACGGGCTGAACCGCGTGCGCTTCACCGCACCGGTGCCGGTCGGCAGCAAGCTGCGCGCGCGCATCAAGCTGCTCAAGGTCGAGCGCCTGGAGCCGCTGCCCAACTCGCCCGAACTGGTCGGCGCGCAGTCCACCTGGGAGGTCACGGTGGAGCGCGAGGGCAGCGAGCGCCCGGTGTGTATCGCCGAGTCGATCACGCGCCGCTACGGCTGAGGCGCGGCGTCGCATGCGGCACTGCGACAATATGCCACAGCGCGGTGTCGCACCCCTGAGAGCCGCGCAAAGCGCGGCTTTCTGCATATTTACCTGCGTTTTTGTGATGTTGACGTGGATCAAAGACAGCGCGGTGCACCAATGCACTGATTGTCCGTTTAAATGAACAGTGTGTTCCGTAGCGTTGGGTTTACCCCTAATGTTGCGTTGCGGTACAGTCGCGCCCACGATGTTTTACGTGTTGCGCTCCCCGGCCGAAAACCGCGCCTGCCCGCAGGTCAGTCCTGATGGCAGGTCCGTCGGGAGGCGCAAAAGCCTCGTATTCCAACGCTACCCGGCCGCTGTACTGAGCCGGGACCGTTCGCGGTTTCGGCCAGGTGCCGCAGCGCCGGCAAGGTCCCACAGGGCCTGCAGCGCGCGCAGTCAGTCCTTCCGTGTTCATGGCGTTGCAAGGCCGCATGGTCCCCGGGCGCAGGATCCGCCCCCAGACCGCAACGCCAGCTAAGGACACGTCCTTCCGGTTTTCCCTCAGCCCCACGCCTCTTGCGCAAGCATCAGGCGGTTTAGCCGCGCTTTTGCCCAAAGCGCGGTGTAACCAAACCAGTCGTGACATGAAGAAACCCATACTGCCGCGGTGGACGCGGTTCCTGCCCTGCCTTGGCCTGCTCCTGCTCGCCGGCTGCAACATGACGCTGCTCGACCCGAAAGGGCAGGTCGGCGTCGACATCAAAGGCATCATCCTGATCGCCACCTGGCTGATGCTGCTGGTGGTGGTGCCGGTGATCGTGCTGACGCTGGTGTTCGCCTGGAAGTACCGCGCCAGCAATACCTCGGCACGCTACGAACCCGACTGGTCGCACTCGACCGCGATCGAGGTGGTGGTGTGGCTGATCCCCTGCCTGATCATCATTGCGCTGGGCATCATCACCTGGAAGTCCTCGCACGACCTCGACCCGTACAAGCCGCTGGAATCCAGCAAGAAGCCGGTCACGGTCGAAGTGGTGGCGCTGAACTGGAAGTGGCTGTTCATCTATCCGGAACTGAACATCGCCACCGTCAACCAGATCGCCTTCCCGGTCGACACCCCGGTGAACTTCAAGATCACCTCGGATTCGATCATGAATTCGTTCTTCATCCCGCAACTGGGCAGCCAGGTGTACGCCATGGCCGGGATGGAAACCAAGCTCCACCTGATCGCCAACGAAGCCGGCAGCTATGACGGCGTGTCCGCCAACTACAGCGGCGGCGGCTTCTCGGGCATGAAGTTCAAGGCCATCGCCATGTCGAACTACGAGTTCGACCAGTGGGTGGCGAAGGTTCGCGCCTCGTCCACCGAACTGGGCGTTGACGGCTACAAGACGCTGGCACAGCCCAGCGAGAAGGAGCCGGTCGCGTACTACGGCAAGGTGGAAGACCAGCTGTTCCGCAACATCCTGCACAAGTACATGGGCCACGGCGGCGCCGCACTGGCCGCCGACGGGTTCAAGGGCGGCCCGATCTGCACGTCGCGCAACACCCTCGGTGAAGAGCAGCTGTCCTCGACCACGCCGGCTGCGCTGCCGGCAGGCGCGTAATCCTGGGAGCAATGATGTTTGGCAAGTTGAGTTTGTCGGCGATTCCGTTTCATGAGCCGATCATCATGGTCGTGCTGGCCGGTGTCGCCCTGGGCGGTGCCGCGCTGCTGGGCGCGATCACCTATTTCAAGAAGTGGGGCTATCTCTGGAACGAGTGGTTCACCTCGGTCGATCACAAGAAGATCGGCGTGATGTACTGCCTGGTGGCGCTGATCATGCTGCTGCGCGGCTTTGCCGACGCGGTCATGATGCGCACCCAGCTGGCGCTGGCCACCAACGGCGCCACCGGCGTGCTGCCGCCCGAGCACTACGACCAGATCTTCACCGCCCACGGCGTGATCATGATCTTCTTCGTGGCGATGCCGCTGATGACCGGCCTGATGAACCTGGTCGTGCCGCTGCAGATCGGCGCGCGCGACGTGGCCTTCCCGTTCCTGAACACGCTGTCGTTCTGGCTGTTCGTGGCGGGCGCCATGCTGGTCAACATCTCGCTGGGCGTCGGTGAATTCGCCAAGACCGGCTGGCTGGCCTACCCGCCGCTGTCGGGGCTGGACTACAGCCCGGGCGTAGGGGTGGACTATTACCTCTGGAGCTTGCAGATCTCAGGGCTGGGCACCTTGCTGACCGGCGTGAACTTCCTGGTCACGATCCTGCGCATGCGCGCGCCTGGCATGACGCTGATGCGCATGCCGGTGTTCACCTGGACCGCGCTGTGCACCAACGTGCTGATCGTCGCCGCCTTCCCGGTGCTGACCGTGACCCTGGCGCTGCTGGGCCTGGACCGCTACCTCGGCATGCACTTCTTCACCAACGACGGTGGCGGCAACGCCATGATGTACGTGAACCTGATCTGGATCTGGGGCCACCCCGAGGTGTACATCCTGATCCTGCCGGCGTTCGGCATCTTCTCTGAAGTCATCGCCACGTTCTCGGGCAAGAAGCTGTTCGGCTACAAGGGCATGGTGTACGCGACCGCCGCGATCATGGTGCTGTCGTTCATCGTGTGGCTGCACCACTTCTTCACGATGGGCTCGGGCGCCAACGTCAACGCGTTCTTCGGCATCACCACCATGATCATCTCCATCCCGACCGGGGTGAAGATCTTCAACTGGCTGTTCACCATGTACCGCGGCCGCGTGCAGATGACCTCGCCGGTGCTGTGGACCCTGGGCTTCATGATCACCTTCGTGATCGGCGGCATGACCGGCGTGCTGATGGCGGTGCCGGCGGCTGACTTCGTGCTGCACAACAGCCTGTTCCTGATCGCCCACTTCCACAACGTGATCATCGGCGGCGTGCTGTTCGGCTACCTGGCCGGCATCACCTACTGGTGGCCGAAGGCGTTCGGCTTCAAGCTGAACGAGCGCCTGGGCAAGGCTTCGTTCTGGTGCTGGCTGGTGGGCTTCTACTTCGCCTTCATGCCGCTGTACGTGCTGGGCCTGATGGGCATGACCCGCCGCCTGAACCATACCGACAACCCGGCCTGGACGCCGTGGCTGTACCTGGCCGTGGTGGGCGTGGTGTTCGTCGCGCTGGGCATCTTCTTCCAGGTGCTGCAGATCGTGGTGTCGATCCGCGACCGCAAGAAGCTGGCCGACGTGACCGGCGACCCGTGGGGCGGCCGCACGCTGGAGTGGGCCACCTCGTCGCCGCCGCCGTTCTACAACTTCGCGCACACCCCGGTGGTGCGTGACCTGGACGCGTTCGCCGACATGAAGGCACGCGGCGAGACCCTGCCGACCGAAGGCTACGAGAAGATCCACATGCCCAAGAACACGGGCGCGGGCTTCATCATCGGCGCCTTCAGCCTGGTGTTCGGCTTTGCCCTGACCTGGCATATCTGGTGGCTGGCCATCGTTGGCCTGGTGGGCATGGTGTGGGCGTTCATCCACCGCAGCAACGACGACCACATCGACTACTACGTGCCGGCCACCGAGGTCGAGCAGATCGAAACGCGCCATCTGCAGCGCATTGCTTCGCAAGCCTGAGAACCATGTCGACTCAAGTCCTAGACCGCAATCCCGCGCAGGCAGGCGCCCCGGCTCACGCCGGCGCGCACGGCCATGACCATGCGCACCACGATACCAGTGCCAATACGGTGTATGGCTTCTGGATCTACCTGATGAGCGACTGCATCATCTTCGCCGGACTGTTCGCGGCCTTCGCCGTGCTGCGCGGCGAAGTGGCAGGCGGCCCGTCGGCGAAGGAGCTGTTCGAGCTCAACTACGTGCTGGTGGAGACCTTCATCCTGCTGTTCTCCTCGATCACGTACGGCATGGCGATGATCTCGCTGCAGAACCGCAGCCTCAAGCACGTGCAGACCTGGCTCGGCATCACCTTCCTGCTGGGCCTGGCGTTCATGGCGATGGAAATCAACGAGTTCCACCACCTGATCGCCGAAGGCGCCGGCCCGGGCCGCAGCGCCTTCCTGTCGTCGTTCTTCACGCTGGTCGGCACCCACGGCCTGCACGTCGCCAGCGGCATGCTGTGGATGATCGTGCTGATGTGGCAGCTCGGCAAGAAGGGCATCACCCCGACGCTGAGCAAGCGCCTGATGTGCCTGTCGCTGTTCTGGCACTTCCTGGACGTGGTCTGGATCGGCGTGTTTACCGTGGTCTACCTGATGGGACATCTGTGATGGCACAACACAACGCACCGGCGGCGCACGGCGCCCACGACTCGCACGCGCATGACAGCCACGCTGGCGGCCACGCCAGCTTCAAGGGCTACGCGATCGGCTTCATCCTGGCCGTGATCCTGACCGTGATCCCGTTCAAGATCGTGATGGACGGCACCATGGACAAGGCCACCATCCTGTGGACCATCCTCGGCATGGCCGTGGTCCAGATGATCGTGCACCTGAAGTACTTCCTGCACCTGGACTCTTCGTCCGAACAGCGCAGCAACGTGATCGCGCTGCTGTTCACGGCGCTGATCCTGGTGATCGTGGTGGCGGGTTCGCTGTGGATCATGCACAACCTGAACGCCAACATGATGGTGATGTAAGGACCGGCGTCCTGGCATCGAAAAAAAGGGGCCCCGCGGGGCCCCTTTTTCTTTGCCGCGACTTAGGGCTTGAACGTATCCCCCAGCACCACGCCCTCGCGCCGCGGATCGGCGCCGCCCACCAGCACCGCCGAGCCGCCGATGGTGGTGCGGATGATGGCGCTCAGCCCGCTCGACTGCGCCGCGGTGTTGACGGTGTGGCCGAGGTTGCGCAGGCCCCGGACCAGCGGGTCGTTGTCGCCCGGCAGGCCGCCGGCCGGCGTGCTGGTGTCGACGTTGGGATGCTCGCCGCCGACGATCATGGCCGAGCCGGCGCCGTTGGAGCCGCCGAAGTCGATCATCGACACTGCCTGCTGCGCATCCAGGCCCCAGTCCAGCGAAGCCACCAGGGTCTTGGCGACGAACTGGATGATGGTGGCGCCGCCCGGCGAGCCGGTGGTCATGTAGAAGTCGCCGCGCGAGCCGTCGCCGTTGCGCTGGAACACCACCGTGGGCGCCATCGAGCTGCGCGGGCGCTTGCCCGGCTGCAGCCGGTTGGCCACCAGCACGCCGCCCGGCGCCGGATCGGCATTGAAGTCGGTCAGCTCGTTGTTGAGCAGGAAGCCGTTGGTCATGTGGTACGAGCCCAGGCCGGCCTCGATGGTGGTGGTCATCGCCACCACGTTGCCGTACTTGTCATGCAGCGACAGGTGCGTGGTGCCGCGCTCCTCCACCATCGACGGCGCCAGCGGCACGTCGCCGAGGTTGCCTGCCGCCACCGGCGTGACCATCGAGCCGGTGGTGCTGATCAGGCTGGCGCGCTGGCTCAGGTAGGGCTTGTTCAGCATGGTGTCCGAGGTGCCGCCGGGCAACGGAATGAAGTCGGTGTCGGCCACGTACTTGTTGCGGTCGGCATAGGCCAGGTGCCCGGCTTCGCCCATCAGGTGCGCGCCCAGCACGCTCGGCCGCCCGCCGTTCTGATCGACCAGCGTGGGCTTGTGCGCCGCCATGTCGAAGTTCTCGACGATGCCCAGGATCTGCGCCACCGCAATGCCGCCCGACGACGGCGGTGGCATGCCGCACACCTCGTACTGCCGGTAGGTGGTGCACACCGGCGTGCGCTTCTTGGCCTGGTAGTTGGCCAGGTCGTCGAGCGTGGTCACGCCCGGCGTGGTATTGCCGTCGTAGGTGGTCTGGATCTTGGCGACGATGGCCTGGGCGATCGGCCCGTTCTTGTAGAAGGCGTCGGCGCCGTCTGCGGCGACGGCGCTGAAGACCGCCGCCAGCGCGGGGTTGCGCAGCACGGTGTTGACCGCGCGCGGGGTGCCGTCGGGATTGAGGAAGTACGCGGCCATCTCCGGATCGCGCTTGATATTGGCGACGGTGGCGCTGTCGGAGATCGCGGCGGCCATGCGCGGCGGGATCGCGAAGCCGTCGGTGGCCAGCTTGATCGCCGGCGCGAACAGTTCCTTCCAGGCGGTCTTGCCGTAGTCGCGGTGGGCCAGCTCGAGCACGCGCAGCGTGCCCGGGGTGCCGATCGAGCGGCCGCTGCGCTGGGCATTGGGCAGGGGCGTGGTCGGGTCGGCCGCGGACTTCCAGCGCAGGTAGTTCTCGTCGGCGGCGGCCGGCGCGGTCTCGCGGCCGTCGTAGGCGGTGAGCTGCCGCGTCGCCGCATCGAAATGCAGGATGAAGGCGCCGCCGCCGATGCCGGACGATTGCGGCTCGACCAGGTTCAGCACCATCTGCGCAGCCACCGCGGCGTCGATCGCGGTGCCGCCGGCCTTCAGCACGTCGCATGCCGCCTTGGTCGAGACCGGGTTGTTGGTCACCGCCATATAGGTCTTGCTGTAGACCGTGACCTTGGGCGCATAGCCGGTCGCCTGCTCCGGCGCGTTGGGGTCGCCCGGCAGCACCACGGCCTGGCCGCCGGTACTGCCATCAAGCTCGCAGCCGGCAGTGGGCGTGACCGGCGGTGGCGGGGGCGGAGGCGGGGGATCGTCGCCGCCGCCGCAGGCACCCAGGGTCAGCGCCAGCGCCGCCAGCGCCAGCTTGCCGCGGCGCGGGCGCCAGTACGGGGTGGCGCGCGGCTGCGGCTGCGGCTCGGCGGGGGATGCGTGGGGGTCGGCAGCGTACGGCATGGTTTCTCCTTCCTTTTGTGTGGGTCCGGGAAATGCCACGGCCTGGTCCTCAGGCGGGACCGCGGCCATCTTTCACCGTAGTGCCGCGGCGCACCGGCCTTAATCATTGAATGTACGGATTTACATGCATTCGAATCCGGGTTTAAGCGCCTGCTTAATCGGCGCCGGCCAGTGCGCTGGCACGCCGGCGCTCGCCAATGGCGCCACGGTGGCGCAAGCCGGTTCCGGCAATGTGCGCCATGCACCGGGATCGGACGCGGCGGCCGGCACGCACTGTCGCAGTGCGCTGATTCGCTGCACGGCGATGGTGCGCACGCGCCCGGCAGCCGGCGACCGGCCCCGCGCACCCCCTGTAGCCGCGCCGCGCGTGCGATATCGCCGTGGCACGCTAGTTGCAGATGCATCACCCGGGGAGCGTAGTCCCTGACCAACACCATAAACGGGAGCTGCAAATGCAACGACGTGACATGCTGAAGCTGTCGGCGATAGCCGCCGCGGCGATGATCGGTACCAGCCCGCTGGCGCTGGCGCAGTCCAAGGAGCCGATCAAGGTCGGCATCCTGCATTCGCTGTCCGGCACCATGGCGATCTCGGAAACGTCGCTGAAGGACGTCGCCCTGATGACCATCGACGAGATCAACAAGAGCGGCGGCGTGCTCGGGCGCAAGCTGGAACCGGTGGTGGTGGACCCGGCGTCGAACTGGCCGCTGTTCGCCGAAAAGGCGCGCCAGCTGGTCAGCAAGGACAAGGTGGCGGTGACCTTCGGCTGCTGGACCTCGGTGTCGCGCAAGTCGGTGCTGCCGGTCTACGAAGAACTCAACTCGCTGCTGTTCTACCCGGTGCAGTATGAAGGCGAGGAGATGTCGAAGAACGTCTTCTACACCGGCGCGGCGCCCAACCAGCAGGCCATCCCCGCGGTCGAATACCTGATGAGCAAGGAGGGCGGCGGCGCCAAACGGTTCTTCCTGCTCGGCACCGACTACGTCTACCCGCGCACCACCAACAAGATCCTGCGCGCATTCCTGAAGAGCAAGGGCGTGGCCGACAAGGACATCGAAGAGGTCTATACCCCGTTCGGCCACAGCGATTACCAGACGATCGTCGCCAATATCAAGAAGTTCTCGCAGGGCGGCAAGACCGCGGTGATCTCGACCATCAACGGCGATTCCAACGTGCCGTTCTACAAGGAGCTGGGCAACGCCGGGCTCAAGGCCAAGGACGTGCCGGTGGTGGCGTTCTCGGTCGGCGAGGAAGAGCTGCGCGGCATCGATACCAAGCCGCTGGTGGGCCACCTGGCCGCGTGGAACTACTTCATGTCGGTCAAGAACCCCGAGAACGACGCCTTCCGCAAGCAGTGGGCGGCCTGGGTCAAGGCCAACAACCTGCCCGGCGGCGACAAGCGCGTGACCAACGACCCGATGGAAGCCACCTACGTCGGCATCCACATGTGGGCGCAGGCGGTGAAGAAGGCCGGCAGCACCGACACCGCTAAAGTGCGCGCGGCCATGTATGGCCAGACCTTCAAGGCGCCGGACGGCTTCACGCTGACCATGGGCGAGAACCACCACCTGTACAAGCCGGTGATGATCGGCGAGGTCAAGGGCGACGGTCAGTTCGCGGTGGTGTGGAAGACCCCGAAGGCGGTGCGCGCGCAGCCGTGGAGCCCGTTCATCGCGGGCAATGAAGGGAAGCCGGACAAGGCGATGTAAGGGGCTCGGTCGCTCTGTTTGGCCCCCTCTCCCGCGTGCGGGAGAGGGGAGTATTCCCTCAGTTCGCCAACACCATCGCACTTGCCGGCTCTTATGCGCAATCCACTCTCCGTTTCCGCCATTGCCTGGCTGCGCGCCTTGCTCGCAGCTCTGCTGCTGGCCGCGGCGCCTTGGGCCAGCGCACTGACGCAGGCCGACCTGAAGCCGCTCGCCGAAGACGACTTCGACGCCAAGACCGCCGCGCTGTCAGCCCTGGCCGGGGCAGCGCCCGCCGAAGCCGGCCCGATCCTGCAGGCGCTGCAGGACGACACCCTGCAATACGCGCCGTCGGTCGGCATGGTGCGCCAGCATGGCGACAAGCTGGTCGATGCGATCACCGGCAAGCCGGTCTCGGTCAAGGCCGACGAACTCGAAGCGCTGACCCTGAACAACAGCCTGCGCGCGCTGGTCGACAGCGCCGCCAGCAGCCTGCTGCTGCAGTCGCCCGACATCGCGGTGCGCGCGCAGGCGGTGGCCACGCTGCGCGACCAGCCCGAAAGCGCGTCGCTGGCGGCGGTGGAAGCCGCGCGCAAGTCCGAGGCCGATGCCGGCCTGCGCGCCAGCCTGGACGTGATCTGGGCCAACCTGCTGCTGGGCGAGACCCCTGAGCCTGCCGCGCGCGAGGCGCGGCTCGAAGCCATCCGCATCCTGGCCAGGGACAGCAACCCCCAGAGCCGCCAGAAACTGGCGCCGCTGGTGGAGCGCGACAGCGCCGGCCGCTACCGCGAGCCCGACGGCAGCGTGCGGCTGGCCGCGCAGCAGGCGCTGGACACGCTGCAGGCCGACCAGCGCCGCGCCGAAGTGATCGGCAACCTGTTCGCCGGGCTGAGCCTGGGCAGCGTGCTGCTGCTGGCCGCGCTAGGACTCGCCATCACCTATGGCCTGATCGGCGTGATCAACATGGCGCACGGCGAATTCCTGATGATCGGCGCCTATGCCACCTACGTGGTGCAGTCGCTGTTCCGCGCCTATGCGCCGGGCGCGCTCGACTGGTATCTGCCCGCGGCGCTGCCGGCTTCGTTCCTGGCTGCCGCGATGGTGGGCTTCGTGCTGGAGCGGCTGGTGCTGCGCCACCTGTACGGGCGCCCGCTGGAAACGCTGCTGGCCACCTTCGGCGTGAGCCTGCTGCTGATGCAGGCGGTGCGCACGCTGTTCGGCGCGCAGAACGTGGAAGTGTCCAACCCCGGCTGGATGAGCGGCGGCTTCGAATGGCTGCCGGGGCTGGTGATCCCATACAACCGCGTGGTCATCATCCTGTTCGCGCTGGCGGTGGTGGCGGTGGCGTGGGCAGTGCTCAACCGCACGCGGCTGGGCCTGTTCGTGCGCGCCACCACGCAGAACCGCACCATGGCCGCGTGCGTGGGCGTGCGCACCTGGCAGGTCGACAGCTATGCCTTTGCCTTCGGCGCCGGCATCGCCGGGCTTGGCGGCTGCGCGCTGTCGCAGATCGGCAATGTCGGTCCCGACCTGGGCCAGGCCTACATCATCGATTCGTTCATGGTGGTGGTGCTGGGCGGGGTGGGGCAGCTCGCCGGCACCATCGTCGGTGCCTTCGGGCTGGGCATCCTCAACAAGTTCATCGAACCCTTCTATGGCGCGGTGCTGGCCAAGATCCTGGTCCTGGTGCTGATCGTGCTGTTTATCCAGAAGCGGCCGCAGGGACTGTTCGCGCTCAAGGGGCGCAGCGCGGAGGCATGATGCAGCGATTCCAACCCAATTCTTCCGCGGCGCCGTTCCGGCTGGCCGTGCCCGAACGCCAGTCGCTGTTCTCGCCGCGCGGCTGGATCGCGCTGCTGGCGCTGACGGCAATCGTCGGCATCGGCGTGCCGGTGTGCGCGCTGCTGCTGCCGGAAGCCCATCCGCTGCACCTGTCGGCGTATGCGCTGACGCTGGTCGGCAAGATCATGTGCTTCGCGCTGGCGGCGATCGCGCTCGACCTGGTGTGGGGCTACTGCGGCATCCTCAGCCTCGGCCATGGGCTGTTCTTCGCGCTGGGCGGCTATGCCATGGGCATGTACCTGATGCGTTCGATCGGGCGCGAAGGCGTGTACAAAAGCGACCTGCCGGACTTCATGGTGTTCCTCGACTGGAAGGACCTGCCGTGGTTCTGGCACGGCACCGATCACCTCGGCTATGCACTGCTGCTGGTGGTGCTGGTGCCGGGCGTGCTGGCGTGGCTGTTCGGCTTCTTTGCGTTCCGCTCGCGCATCAAGGGCGTGTACCTGTCGATCATCACGCAGGCGATGACCTATGCGGCGATGCTGCTGTTCTTCCGCAACGAGACCGGCTTCGGCGGCAACAACGGCTTTACCGACTTCAAGCGCATCGCCGGCTTTGCCATCGCCGCACCGCAGACGCGCACGGCGCTGTTCGTGCTGACCTTCCTGGCGCTGCTGGCCGGCTTCGTCGCCTGCCGCTACATCGTCACCTCGAAGCTCGGCCGCGTGGTCACGGCGGTGCGCGATGCCGAGATGCGCGTGATGTTCTCGGGCTACAACCCGCTCGGCTACAAGCTGTTCGTGTGGACCTTCTCGGCGGTGCTGTGCGGCATCGCCGGCGCGCTGTACGTGCCGCAGGTCGGCATCATCAACCCGGGCGAGATGTCGCCCGGCAATTCGATCGAAATGGCGGTGTGGGTGGCGGTGGGCGGGCGCGGCACGCTGGTCGGGCCGGTGATCGGCGCGTTCCTGGTCAATGGCGCCAAGACGCTGTTCACCGCGCACTTCGCCGAATACTGGCTGTTCCTGCTGGGCGCGATGTTCGTGCTGGTGACGCTGTACCTGCCCGACGGCGTGACCGGCCTGTGGCAGCGCTGGCGCGAGCGCCGCGCGCAGCCGGCCGCGCAGGAGCCGGTGGCCACGCCGGCGGTCGCGGGCCGCAGCGGAGGTGAAGCATGAGCACCGCACTCGAACACGGTCAGGCCGAAAGCGGCGATGCCACCGGCCTGGGCCGCATCGTCGAGCCCGGCACCATCGACGTGTCGCACGGCCCGATCCTTTACCTCGAGGACGTCACCGTGCGGTTCGACGGCTTCCGCGCGCTGAACAAGCTGAACCTGTCGATCGACCACGGCGAGCTGCGCTGCGTGATCGGCCCCAACGGCGCCGGCAAGACCACCATGATGGATGTCATCACCGGCAAGACCGGCCCGCGCAACGCCAATGTCAGCGGGCGCGTGTTCCTCGGCCAGACCATCGACCTGATGCGGATGACCGAGCCGCGCATCGCGCAGGTGGGCATCGGCCGCAAGTTCCAGAAACCCACCGTGTTCGAGCAGCACGCGGTGTGGGAGAACCTGGAGCTGGCGATGCAGGCCGACAAGCGCTGGTGGTCGTCGCTGAGCGCGCGGCTGACCGCGGCCGGGCATCGCCGCATCGAGCAGACGCTGGCGCTGACCGGCCTCGAGGCCGAGGCCTACCGGCCCGCCGGGCTGCTGTCGCACGGGCAGAAGCAGCGGCTCGAGATCGGCATGCTGCTGATGCAGCAGCCACAGTTGCTGCTGCTCGACGAACCCGTGGCCGGCATGACCGATGAAGAAACCATGCAGCTCGCCAGCCTGCTCAACGGCCTGCGCGGCAGCTGCTCGATGATGGTGGTGGAGCACGACATGGAGTTCGTCGCCGCGCTGGCGGGCGCGGCCGGCAAGGTCACGGTGCTGGCCGAGGGCAGCGTGCTGGCCGAAGGCACGCTCGACAGCGTCAAGCACGACGAACGCGTGATCGAATCCTACCTGGGGAGATAGGCATGCTGCAGGTCAATGCACTGAACCAGTACTACGGCGGCAGCCATATCCTGCGCAACGTCAGCTTCGAGGTGCCGGCAGGCAGGCTGACCACGCTGCTCGGCCGCAACGGCGTCGGCAAGAGCACGCTGCTGAAATGCCTGATGGGCGTGGTGCCGACGCGCAGCGGCAGCATCCACTGGGACGGCAAGCCGCTGGAGAAGAAGGCGCCGTACGAACGCGTCGCGGCCGGCCTGGCCTATGTTCCGCAGGGGCGCGAGATCTTCCCGCGGCTGACGGTCGAGGAGAACCTGCTGATCGGCGCCGCCAGCCGCGCGCGGCCGGCGGGTGTGCCGGAGCGCATCTACCAGCTGTTCCCGGTGCTGCGCACCATGCGCCTGCGCCGCGGCGGCGACCTGTCCGGCGGCCAGCAGCAGCAACTGGCGATCGGGCGCGCGCTGATGAGCGAGCCGCAACTGCTGATCCTCGACGAGCCGACCGAAGGCATCCAGCCCTCGATCATCCAGGACATCGGCCGCGCGTTGCGGCTGCTGGTCGACGAATTCGGCATGACGGTGCTGCTGGTCGAGCAGTACTACGAATTCGCGCGGCACATTGCCGACCACTATGTGGTGATGAGCCGCGGCGAAGTGGTAGCGCGCGGCGCCGGCGCCAGC
Source organism: Cupriavidus sp. WGlv3 (assembly GCF_023952475.1). Lineage (GTDB taxonomy): Bacteria > Pseudomonadota > Gammaproteobacteria > Burkholderiales > Burkholderiaceae > Cupriavidus > Cupriavidus phytorum. The sequence continues at coordinate 291,633 of NZ_JALHRX010000001.1, read as the reverse complement.
ATGGAGCAGGACGGCGTGCGCGAGCTGATCGCCGTGTAGGGCGCGCGCAAGTTCCATTCGCCATCGATGCGCCATCCCGATTTTCCTTCGTCCCTCGCCATCCCGGCGGCCTGGCAGGCCACGCTGCAGCTGCGCTTTGCGCCGCGAGGCGAACGCACCGTGCTGACCGAGCGGCGTCACCGGGGCCCGCTGCTGGTGCAGAAGCCGCTGTACCCGGAAGGGGGCATCTGCCACGCGGTGATCCTGCATCCGCCGGCCGGCGTGGCGGGTGGCGACAGCCTCGAGATCGACGTGACGGTGGAGGCCGGCGCGCATGCGGTGCTGGCCACGCCGGGCGCCACCAAGTGGTACAAGTCGCTCGGCCGCGACGCGGCCCAGCGGGTGCGGCTGGCGGTGGGAGAGGGCGCGCGGCTGGACTGGCTGCCGCAGGAGAACATCGTCTTCGACGACGCGCGCGCGCGGATTTCCACCGTGCTCGAGGTCGCGCCGGGCGGCAGCGCTATCGGCTGGGATGCCGTGGTGCTCGGCCGCCAGGCCTCGGGCGAGCAGTGGGCGCGCGGTGCGCTGTGGCTGGATACGCGCATCGGCGCCGGTGAGCGCGCGCTGTGGATCGAACAAGCGCAGATCGAGGCGGCATCGCCGCTGCGCCATGCAGTGCCCGGGCTGGACGGGCTGAACGTGCTGGGTACGTTGTGGGCCGTCGGCGCAGGCGCCACGCAAGACCTTGCCGAAACGCTGGCCGAGCGGCTGCCCTATACGCCGGCGTTGCGCGCCGGCGTGACCTGTCTCGCCGCCAACGGCCAGTCGATGCTGCTGCTGCGCGTGCTGGGCCGGCACATGGAAGCGGTGCGCCAGGTCATGACCGATACCTGGCAGGCGCTGCGCCTGCCGCTCCATGGCGTCGCGGCGCAACCGCTGCGGCTGTGGGCGACGTAGCCCGTCACTACGCAATCGAACACCAAACAGGAACGAGAGATGGAACTGACGCCGCGAGAGAAAGACAAGCTGCTGATCTTCACCGCCGCGCTGCTGGCCGAGCGGCGCCAGGCCCGCGGCCTGAAGCTGAACTATCCGGAAGCGGTGGCGCTGATCACCGCCGCCATCATGGAGGGCGCGCGCGACGGCCGCACCGTGGCCGAGCTGATGCATGAGGGCACCACCGTGCTGAGCCGCGAGGATGTCATGGATGGCGTCGCCGAAATGATTCCCGAGATCCAGGTCGAGGCTACTTTTCCGGACGGCACCAAGCTGGTGACCGTCCACCATCCCATTGTCTGAAACGCATCGATCACCGAAACCGATAACCAGTCCAATCCGATGACTACGATGACCCGTACCGCTTGCCTGCGCCTTGCCCTGGGCGCCTTCCTGACCATTGCCGCCGGCGCCGCGCTGGCGCATCCCGGCCATGATGCGGCCACCGTCGGCGCCAGCCTGTGGGCCGGCCTGGCGCATCCGTTCACCGGCGCCGACCATCTGCTGGCGATGGCCGCGGTGGGGGTATGGAGCGCACTGGTGGCGCGCTCCGCCGCCGATACGCTGCGCCTGCCGCTGGCCTTCGTGGGCTTGATGCTGGTGGGTGCCGCGCTCGGCCTCGCCGGCCTGGCGCTGCCCGCGGTGGAGCCGATGATCGCGGCCTCGCTGCTGGTGATCGGCTTGCTGCTGGCCCTGCGCGCACAGCTGCCGGCGTGGGCCGGTACGCTGCTGGTGGGCGGCTTTGCCGTGTTCCACGGCTATGCGCATGGCGCGGAACTGCCCGCCAGCGCGGGCGCGCTGCCGGCGGTGCTGGCCTATGTGGGCGGCTTTGCCGCGGCCACCATGGCGCTGCACCTGCTGGGCATCGGCGCCGGCACGCTGCTGCGCGGCCGCGCCGGCTGGCTCGCGCGCGCGGCCGGCGCGGGCGTGGCGCTGTACGGCGCCGGCCTGCTGGTGGCCTGAGGAGGACCGCCATGATCCCCGGTGAACTGATGCCCGCCGAGGGCGAGATCGCGCTCAATGTCGGCCGCGCCACCGTCAGCGTGACCGTGGCCAATACCGGCGACCGGCCGATCCAGGTCGGCTCGCACTTCCACTTCTACGAAACCAACGCGGCGCTGTCGTTCGAGCGCGAGGCCGCGCGCGGCTTTCGCCTGAACATCGCCGCGGGCACCGCGGTGCGGTTCGAGCCCGGGCAGACCCGCACCGTGGAACTGGTGGCGCTGGCGGGCGACCGCATCGTCTACGGCTTCAACGGCAAGATCATGGGAGCGCTGTGATGGCATCGATCTCCAGGCAGGCCTATGCCGAAATGTTCGGCCCCACCACCGGCGACCGCCTGAGGCTGGCCGATACCGGGCTGATCATCGAAGTCGAGAAGGACTTCACCATCTACGGCGAGGAAGTCAAGTTCGGCGGCGGCAAGGTGATCCGCGACGGCATGGGGCAGAGCCAGCGCATGGCCCAGGACTGCGTCGACACCGTGATCACCAATGCGCTGATCGTCGACCACTGGGGCATCGTCAAGGCCGATATCGGCCTCAAGCACGGGCGCATCGCGGCGATCGGCAAGGCCGGCAATCCCGACATCCAGCCCGGCGTCACCATCGTGGTCGGCCCCGGTACCGAGGTGATCGCGGCCGAGGGCATGATCGTCACCGCCGGCGGCATCGACAGCCATATCCACTTCATCTGTCCGCAGCAGATCGACGAGGCGCTGACGAGCGGCGTCACCACCATGATCGGCGGCGGCACCGGGCCCGCCACCGGCACCTTCGCCACCACCGTGACGCCGGGGCCGTGGTACATGGAGCGCATGCTGCAGGCGGCCGATGCCTACCCGATGAATATCGGCCTGCTGGGCAAGGGCAACGCCAGCCAGCCGGGGCCGATCCTGGAGCAGGTGCAAGCCGGCGCCATCGGCCTGAAGCTGCATGAAGACTGGGGCACCACGCCGGCGGCGATCGACACCTGCCTGTCGGTGGCGGACGCGACCGACACCCAGGTGGCGATCCACACCGATACGCTCAACGAGGCCGGCTTCGTCGAGGCCACCATCGCCGCGTTCAAGGGCCGCACCATCCATACCTACCACACCGAAGGCGCGGGCGGCGGCCATGCGCCGGACATCATCAAGGTGTGCGGCGAGGCCAACGTGCTGCCATCGTCGACCAACCCGACGCGCCCGTACACCGTCAACACGCTGGACGAGCATCTTGACATGCTGATGGTGTGCCACCACCTCGACCCGTCGATCGCCGAGGACATTGCCTTCGCCGAAAGCCGCATCCGCCGCGAGACCATCGCCGCCGAGGACATCCTGCACGACCTCGGCGCGTTCTCGATGATCTCGAGCGATTCGCAGGCGATGGGCCGCGTTGGCGAAGTGATCATCCGAACCTGGCAGACCGCGCACAAGATGGCAACGCAGCGCGGCAAGCTGCCGGGCGATCCGCACGATGCGCGCGGCGGGCACGACAACTTCCGCGTCCGGCGCTATGTCGCCAAGTACACCATCAACCCGGCGCTGACCCATGGCATTGCGCATGAAGTGGGCTCGGTCGAGGTCGGCAAGTGGGCCGACCTGGTGCTGTGGCGGCCCGCGTTCTTCGGCGTCAAGCCCAGCCTGATCCTGAAGGGCGGCATGATCGCCGCGGCCGCGATGGGCGATCCCAACGCATCGATCCCGACGCCGCAGCCGGTGCACTACCGGCCCATGTTTGCCTCAGCAGGCGGGGCGCTGCATCGTTCCTCGCTGACCTTCGTCTCGCAGGCGGCGCTGGCGGCCGGCATCGGCGAACGCTACGGGCTGGCCAAGACCCTTGCCGCGGTGCGCGGCACCCGCACCGTCAGCAAGCGCGACATGGTCCACAACGACTGGCAACCGCATGTCACGGTCGATCCCGAGACCTACCAGGTGGTTGCCGACGGCCAGCTGCTGACCTGCGAGCCCGCCACCGAGCTGCCGATGGCGCAGCGCTATTTCCTGTTTTGATGGGTGCGGAATTGCCATGCTGAAGATCGATAAACATCTGATCGCCCCGCACGGCATCGCCAGCGTGCTGGTGCGCCGCGCACCCAAGCTGGTACTGCCCTTCGCCGACCGCAGCAAGAGCCGCCTGCGCGCCGTGCTCGACAACGGCACCGACGCCGCGCTGTTCCTGCCGCGCGGCACGGTGCTGCGCGGCGGCGACCTGCTGGTGGCCGAAGACGGCAGCTTCATCGAGGTCCAGGCCGCCGCCGAATCCGTGCTGGAAGTGCGCGCGCAAGACCCGCACGCGCTGATGCGCGCGGCCTACCACCTCGGCAACCGCCACACGCCGGTGGAGATCGGGCGCGACTACCTGCGGCTCGAATATGACGCGGTGCTGGCCGACATGCTGCGGCGGCTGGGCGTGCAGGCGGAACGCGCCGAACTGCCGTTCGAGCCGGAGGCGGGCGCCTATGGCGGCGGGCACAAGCATGGGCACGACGCTACCTTCGCGGAGGATTATGCGGCGGCGCAGGCGGTGTTTCATGAGCATCATGGGCACTCGCATGGGCATCGCGACGTGCATCATGTTGACGATGCAGACTGCATGCATAAGCATTGATTGCCAATGATGCTTAAGACATGAAGGCGCGAATGTGAATCTGGCTGAGAACCTTACCAATACCGACACCGCGCTCCCCTCTCCCGCTTGCGGGAGAGGGGATGGGGGAGAGGGCAGGCGTGTGCCAGGGCCAACGTTCGTCCGCATGCTCCGCTCCAACCAGACCAAGGCGGAGCAACGTCTTTGGTACCACTTCCGTGCCCACCGATTTCTTGGGTTGAAATTCAAGCGTCAACAGCAGTGCGGGCCTTATGTCGCGGATTTCGTCTGCATCGCATTCAAATTGGTCATCGAAGTGGATGGCGGCCAGCATGGCTCTGAGGCTGATGCGACACGAGATGTCTGGTTCCATCGCGAGGGATATCGTGTGGTGCGGTTTTGGAACCATGATGTATTGGCAAATACGGTGGCAGTACTAGAAAAAGTACGCGAGGTATTGTTGGAGTTGGGGCTCGTGGATGCTCCGGCCCTCTCCCCCGACCCCTCTCCCGCAAGCGGGCGAGGGGAGCAAACCATCGCAAAGCGAGGCGTCGTCTGATGACCCACCTCCACCAACTCATCTCCCTGCTGCACCTCGCCTCGCCATCGCTGCCGATCGGAGGCTTCAGCTATTCGCAAGGTCTCGAGGCCGCAATCGAATGCGCCAGCGTGCATGACGCGCAGACGGCGGAGCGCTGGATCTACGACAACCTGCGGCATGTCCAGGCGCAATGCGAGGCGCCGCTGTGGCTGCTGTTGCATCGCCACTGGCAGGCGGGCGACGCCGCGCAGGTGCGGGCCTGGAACGACTGGTTCCACGCCACCCGCGAGACCTCCGAGCTGCGGCTGGAGACCGAGCAGATGGGCTGGTCGCTGGCCCGCCTGATCGCGCAGATGGAGTGGGGCACGCCGGCGTTGCGCGACACGCTCGCCACGCTGTCGCCGGTATGCCTGCCGACCGCGTTCACCGCCGCCTGCGTGGCGCTGGAGATCGGTGCGCGCGATGGCCTGGCGGCCTACTGCTTCAACTGGGCCGAGAACCAGGTGGCCGCGGCGATCAAGGCGGTGCCGCTGGGGCAAGTGGCGGGGCAGCACATGCTGCGCCGACTGCATGGCGCCGTGCTCGACGCCGTCGACGAAGCCGGCCGCCGCGCCGAAGCCACGCCGCCGCAACTGTCGACGTTTTCCCCGATGCTGGGACTGCTGTGCGCGCGCCACGAAACGCAGTACTCCCGGCTGTTCCGATCCTGAACCGATACCGCACCATGACCCACGCCCGTACCAAGAAAAACCCTCCGCTGCGCGTCGGCGTCGGCGGGCCCGTCGGCTCCGGCAAGACCACGCTGCTGGAGATGCTGTGCAAGGCGATGCGCGACCGCTATGACCTGGTCGCGATCACCAATGACATCTACACCAAGGAAGACCAGCGCCTGCTGACGATCTCCGGTGCGCTGCCGGCCGAGCGCATCCTGGGCGTGGAAACCGGCGGCTGCCCGCACACCGCGATCCGCGAGGATGCATCGATCAATCTGGAAGCGGTGGATCGCATGCTGGCGCGCTTCCCGGATGCCGACGTGGTCTTCATCGAGTCCGGCGGCGACAACCTGGCCGCGACCTTCAGCCCAGAACTTTCTGATCTTACGATCTACGTGATCGACGTCGCCGGGGGCGAGAAGATTCCGAGGAAGGGCGGGCCGGGCATCACCAAGTCCGACCTGCTGGTGATCAACAAGACCGACCTGGCGCCGTATGTGGGCGCATCGCTGCCGGTGATGGAAAGCGATGCGCGCAAGATGCGTGGCAGCCGGCCGTTCGTGATGGGCAGCGTCAAGTCGGGACAGGGGCTGGACCAGGTGATCGGCTTCATCGAACGGCAGGGCATGCTGGGGCTCTAGCCTTCCGGGGTCGCGTCGGCATCGGGTGCCGGCCTGGTGCCGGAACTGCCGTGCCCGAGCGCCGGGCGGAAGCTGCCCTTGCCCGCCAGCGCCCGCGCCACCGCGGCGACCAGGTTCAGCTCGGGCTCGGTCAGCTCGGCCATATGGTGCATGGTGGCCTCGATCGCCGCGCGCTGGCGGTTGCCGAACGGCGCGCGCGATTGCTCGACCTGCAGCTGGCTGACATCGTGGCGGCTGAAGTCGAGCATCTCGGCGGTAGGCACGGCGAGGGTCTCGGCCAGCCTGCAGATGTTGGCCAGCGCCAGGTTGCGCTTGCCGCTTTCAATGCCGCTCAGGTAGGAGCGCGACAGTCCGCTTTCGAGCGAAAGGGTCTCCTGGGACCAGCCTCGTTGCTTGCGCAGCCAGGCGAGATGCAATCCGAAAAGTCTGAGATTTCGAGTAGTCATGGGATCAACAAAAGTTCGGAGTGGTCTGAGGCTAAGGGTTTGACCTTGAGGCCACGACAACTTATCCTCATCCTCACTATCGGTGTCCGATCCGCAAATTGAGGGGCGCGCCAGGCCATGGCGCGGCACGATGGCATCAACCGGGCGGGCTGCATCGCAGCGCCGTGCCAGACGGGTTATCGCGCAAGACCGAGCGTCACGCCGCTACGCGTGCGCCGGCTGCGCGGACAGGCGCAGCGCGCCTGTTGCCCTGCAGGGGGATTGCCATGCAGATCTTCACGCTGTTCGAGGCGCGCATGCGCGCCATCGATGCCGACCGCCACGCGCGGTCGGATTTCCTTCCCGGATTCCAGCCACGCCTGCTTGCCGCCGCTGCCGGTCTCGGCTGCACCTGCGACTACGTCTTCCTCTGCGCCGGCGAGCGCCAGCCCGAATTTTCAGCGGATTGCCATGAATGGTGGGGTTGCCTGCGCGGTGGCCTGCGGCTGTCTTCGCCCGGCCGCGGCAGCTTGCTGGTGGGCGGGGGCGAACTGTTCGCGCCCGCGCCCGGCGTGCCGATGCAAATTCAGGCGGTGGCCGACACCATCCTGGTGCGCGCGGTGCCGCAAGGCGCGGCCGAGGCATCGCGTCCCGTGGCAATGCCCGAGGGTGCGTGGCAGTGCGCGCTGGGCGCCATTGCTCCCGTCGGGGCCGGGGCCGGGGCCGATGCCGATGGCCTGGCCGCGCCGCATGCGCTGGCGGACGTGTTGGAAGCGGATCACTGGCAGGCGCAGCACGGCATGCGCCCGGAGTTTGTGCAGCTGGATGGCTCGTTGGATGACTGGGGCCGGCACCTGCAGGCGCGTGGCCTGCGCTGGGCGCTGTGTTACCGGGGCGCGCTGGCCCTGCACTGGCATGGCGCGCTGGTGCGCAGCGCCGGTGACATGAGCTTCCTGCAGCCCGGCGCGCTCTACGCGCCGGACGCGCACGAGTCATGCCGGCTCGACGTGCTGGTGCCGGGCACCGGCCTGCTGTGCTGCTTCGGCGCGGGCGATGCCCCGCATGATGGCGTGGACGCCCGTGGCGGCCGGCGCGCGGATGGTCATGCCGTGGCGCGCACGGCGCTGGCGCTGGCCTGATGACGGCGGCGGCCGCCGTGGCCGCCGCGCGGCTTTCAGTGGCGCTTGTACTGCGTGGCGCCGAACAGCATTTCGCGCGCCTTGTCGTCCTGCAGCGCCTTGCGCGCGCTGGCCAGCACCTCGACGCCGCGCTTGACCGCGGGACGCTCGGCGATCTGGTTGAACCAGCGCTTCAGGTGCGGGTAGTCGTCCAGCTCCACGCCCTGGTTCTGCCAGCTGCGCAGCCACGGGAAGGTGGCGATATCGGCGATGGTGTACTGCTCGCCGGCCAGCCATTCGTGCTTCGACAACTGCGTGTCGATCACGCCGTACAGGCGCTTCGCCTCGTTGGTGTAGCGGTTGACCGCGTACTCGATCTGCTCGGGCGCATAGATGCGGAAGTGGTGCGCCTGGCCCAGCATCGGACCCACGCCGCCCATCTGGAACATCAGCCACTGCAGTGTCTCGTACTTGCCGCGCACGTCCTCGGGCAGGAACTTGCCGGTCTTGCCGGCCAGGTAGAGCAGGATCGCGCCCGATTCGAACAGAGAGATCGGCTTGCCGTCGGGGCCGTCCGGGTCGACGATGGCGGGAATCTTGTTGTTGGGGCTGATCTTCAGGAAGTCCTCGCCGAACTGGTCGCCGGCGCCGATGTTGATCGGGTGGACCTGGTACTCCAGTCCGCACTCCTCCAGCATGATGTGGACTTTGTGGCCATTGGGCGTGGCCCAGGTGTAAACGTCGATCATTGCAGGGGTCTCCTGGCTGCATTCATGGGAACGGCCACATCGACCACCGACGTGGCGAACCGCGCGATTTAAGCACAGAAGAAAAAAACGCGCAGGTCGGCTGCGCGTTTTCCACAATGCCGGCAGGGGCGGGCCCCTGCCGGCGCTACCGGGTGCTCCGGGGCGCTCAGAAGCCGCGCGCCACCGGCATCTTGATGGTGTCCGGATTGACGTTCATGTGCTTGGCCAGCTCCAGCTTGGCGATGGCGTTGCGGTGCACCTCGTCCGGACCATCGGCCAGGCGCAGCGTGCGCTGGTGCGCCCACCAGCTGGCCAGCGGGAAGTCGCTGGAAACGCCGGCGGCGCCGTGGACCTGGATGGCCCAGTCGATCACCTTCAGCGCCACGTTGGGGGCCACCACCTTGATCATGGCGATCTCGGCCTTGGCCACCTTGTTGCCGACCGTGTCCATCATGTACGCGGCCTTGAGCGTCAGCAGGCGCGCCATCTCGATCTCGCAACGGGCTTCGGCGATGCGCTCCTGCGTCACGCCCTGGGCCGACACCGGCTTGCCGAACGCGACCCGCGACAGCGCGCGCTTGCACAGCAGTTCCAGCGCGCGTTCGGCCACGCCGATGCTGCGCATGCAGTGGTGGATGCGGCCCGGGCCGAGGCGGCCCTGCGCGATCTCGAAGCCGCGGCCTTCGCCCAGCAGGATGTTCGCGACCGGCACGCGCACGTTCTTCAGCTCGATCTCCATATGGCCGTGCGGCGCGTCGTCGTAGCCGAATACCGGCAGGAAGCGCTTGATGGTGATGCCCGGGGTATCGGCCGGCACCACCACCATCGACTGCTGCTCATGGCGGCCGGCCTCGGGATCGGTCTTGCCCATCACGATATAGACCTTGCAGCGCGGGTCGCCGGCGCCCGACGACCACCACTTGGTGCCGTTGATCACGTAGTGGTCACCATCGCGCTCGATGCGGCATTCGATATTGGTCGCGTCGGACGAGGCCACCGCGGGCTCGGTCATCAGGAAGGCCGAGCGGATCTCGCCGGCCAGCAGCGGCTCCAGCCACTTGTCCTTCAGCTCTTCCGACGCGTAGCGCTCCAGCGTCTCCATGTTGCCGGTATCGGGAGCGGCGCAGTTGAAGACCTCGGCCGACCAGGGCACCCGGCCCATGATCTCGCACAGCGTGGCGTATTCCAGGTTCGACAGGCCCTGCGGCGCGCGCGGCGAGCGCGGCAGGAACAGGTTCCACAGGCCGGCTTCGCGCGCCAGCGGCTTCAGTTCCTCGATCACCTTGGTGGGGATCCAGGCGTTGCCGGCGCGGCGGTTGGCGTCGATCTCCTCGGCGAAGCGCTTTTCGTTCGGATAGATGTGCTGGTCGAAGAAGGCCAGCAGCTTGGCCTGCATCTCCTTGACCTTCGGGCTGTACTCGAAATCCATGTGGTCTCCTCGCTACGGGATCGATGGGCGCGGGCGGCCGCCGGCGCCGGTTGGCTGGGTCTTCGGGCTCTCGGGGTAACTACCCTTGCCGATGCAATGCACTCTATCTGAAAGCGGGTAATTAGAAAAATGAATTTTCTGGATTTGCCAGTATCAATTCCCTGCATTCCGTGCCAGAATCATCGGCATGCAGCTCTCCCGCATCGACCTCAACCTCTTCGTCGTATTCGACGCCATCTACAGCGAAGGCAGCATCACCGCGGCCGCGCGCCAGCTCAACCTGACGCAGCCCGCGGTCAGCCACGCGCTGGGGCGGCTGCGCACGCTGTTCGACGATCCGCTGTTCGAGCGGCGCGGGCAGGGCATGGCGCCCACGCCGCTGGCCCGGTCGCTGGCGGCCGAGGTACGCAGCGCGCTGCAGTCGTTTGCGCGCACGCTGCAGGACACGCCGCACTTCGATCCCACCAACACCGTGCGCCGCTTCACCATCGGCATGCGCGACGCGCTCGAGTCGACGCTGCTGCCGCCGCTGATGAGCCGCGTCACCGCGATGGCGCCGCAGGTGGAAATTGCCGCGATCCGCTTCGACCGGCGCGAGATGGAATCGGAACTGCTGGCCGGCACGCTCGACGCCGCGCTCGACATCCTGCTGCCGGTGTCGCCGGCGATCCACCATGCACCGTTCATGGCCGACCCGATGGTGGTGCTGGCACGGCGCGATCATCCGCTGGTGAAGAAGGAATTGACGCTGGAGCGCTACCTCGCGGCCGAGCACGTCCACGTGTCGTCGCGCCGCCGCGGCGCCGGCCTGGAGGATCAGGCCTTGCATCGCATGGGCCTGACCCGGCGCGTGCGGCTGCGCTGCCAGCACTACGCCGCGGCGTGCCGCGTGGTCAGCTGCACCGACCTGCTGGCCACGCTGCCGTTGCGCTATGCCCGCATCGCCAACGAGCCCTATGCCAACCGGCTGCTGTCGCTGCCGTTCAAGGTGCCGTCGCTGGAGCTGCACCTGTACTGGCACGCGGGCGGCGAGAACGACGGCGCAAACCGCTGGCTGCGCGAGCAGTTGATGGCGGTGATGACCTCGCTCGGCAGCGGCATGGCCGACGTGACCGCGGCGGGCTGACGCCTCGACGGACACTGCCGCAGCTTGAATTCCGTTGGGATTGCGTCAGGTGCGGCGCGCGCGGGTCACACGTAAGCAATTGTTCGCGGGCTAGACCCTCGCGGTCACGGCCCATACCATCGTCCCGTCTTTCTGCCCCCGGCAAAGCCACAGCGAGCCCGTCCTGCAAGGTGCCCGCGATGGTTGTCGCGCCGGCCGTCCGCACTCGCGGATCCCCCGGGCAGACCCCGGGCAGAACAATCCGCCGAACTCCACCACGACGACTCAGACCGATGATTGGGAAACGCTTGCCTGCCGATTGCCCTTCCATGCCGCCGCGCCGCGCGCGGCACACCACGCTGGCCCTGACCACGCTCTGTACCGCCGCGGCGCTGGCGCTGGCCGCCTGCGGCGGCGGCGATGGCGGCGACGGTGGCACGACGGCCAGTGCCGCGCCCGGCGCATCGACCCCGGCCGGCGCGCAGGCCAGCGCGCCCGCTGGCGGCCAGGGTGCAACCACGTCGCCGTCGCCGACCTCGCCGGCCGGCTCCACCACCACTACCACGGCCGGGGCTTGCTACACCGTCAGCGGTCCCGCGCCCGCCGCCGCTCCGGGCAGCGGCATCGTGCTGCTGCCGGCGCGCGGCAGCGCGGTCGGCAACTACCGCGTGCTGGAAGAGCCGCGCACCGCCGGCCTGTGCTACGCCAACTATCGCCGCGAGCAGGTGGGCCTGCCGCCGCTGGCGGCGCGCGACCCGCTCAATGCCGCCGCGCAGGCGCATACCGACTACATGCTGGCCAATGCCACGCTGACGCACGACGAAAGCAGCGGCAATCCGGGCTACACCGGCGCCACCGCCCACGAGCGCATCCAGGCCGCCTATCCGACCGATGCCACCGCGGAAGTGGTGGCCGGCGCCAACCGCTGGACCTCGGTGGCCAACGCGCAGCTGTCGATGTCGCCCAAGGACGCACTGGTGTCGGACCTGGTCGATGCGCCGTTCCACCGCGCCGCGCTGCTGGGCAGCTATGGCTCGGCCGGCAGCGGCTTTGCCGAGCGCGTGGGCGCCAACGGCAGCGGCACCTCGGCCAGCTACTACCAGACCGTCGACCTCGCCGACCGGGTCAAGGGCGGCAGCGACAACCAGATGGTGGCCTATCCGTTCGACGGCCAGAACGACGTGCCGGTCAACTGGGTCAACACCGAAAGCCCCAATCCGGCCCCAGGCTATGAAAACCGCACCATGGGCTACCCGGTGTCGCTGCAGGCGATCAATACCTCGCTGCAGTTCGATGCCGACAACTTCGTCATCACCGATGCGCAAGGCGGCAACGTCGACTGCATCAAGGTCGACAGCCGTTCCTCGGGCCTGAGCAGCGCCGCGCGCGGCCTGGCGGTGTGCACGCCGGTAGCGCCGCTGGCCAGCCAGCAGCGCTATACCGTGCGGGTCACGGGCCGGCTCGGCGCGCAGCCGGTGGACCTGAGCTGGTCGTTCGCCACGCGCTGACCCTCACGCCGCGGCGCGCTCATTGCGGCGCGCCCCGCGGCAACTCTCCACGCAGCTCGATCCGCACCTGGCCAGGCGCCAGCGTGGCATCGGCCTGCACCGCAACCGGCACGGGCGGGCGCTGTCCCGCCGGCATCGCCTGCCACAGCCGTTGCGTCCATTCCCGGATCTCCACATGGTCGGGCTCGGCTGCCCACAGCCTGAGCGGCGCTGCCGTGCCCAGGCGCGCCGCGATGGCCGCGGGATCGTCCTGGGTCGAGACGGTCAGGGTGGACGCCGCCGCCGGTGCGCGCGAAGCCATCGCTGGGGCAGCCTTGCGCGCATAGGCTGACGGTGCGACAGGCGCGGGCGCCGATGGTGCGGCTTCCGCGATGGCTGCGTCAGCGGGTGCCTGCGGCGCGGCAGCGATCGCCGGCGCGGGCGGCGCAGGCGGGTTCGCTTGTGCCGGGGCCTCGCTATCCAGCGCGGGTTCGCGCGGAACGCTTCGGGTGGCCTCCGTGCCAGGCGCTGCGCGGGGTGCCGGGCGGGCAGCAGGTGCAACTGCCTTGGCGGCCGGGGCTGCGGGTTTGGGGGGCGGTGCTGCGGCGGTTTCCGGCAAGGGCGGCGATGGTGCAGCCGTCGCTGCCGGCGTTGGCGCGGGCGCGGCCATCTCGGTCGCCGCCATCTCGGCCGTCCCCGCCGGCATTAGCGCGCCATCGTCGATCTGCCGCAGCACGATGCTGGTGGTCAGTCCGGCCACCGCCGCGACGCTGGCGACCAGTCCGAGCGAACGCCACCACCGGCGCGCGCGCGCGGCATGCGTGGACGGCTCCGTCGCCGAGGGTTGTGCGGCGTTTCGTATTGAATCCGCAGCCTGTGCCCGCAGCCACGCCGCCGCATCCGGACCGAGGCGCGCGCCGAGCGCGTCCTCAGCGGCGGCGCCGGCGGCCACCCGTGCCAGCACCGCATCGCGCCGCGCCGACTGGGCCGCCTGCAGGCGCGCGGCTTCTTCCAGCACGGCCGCGGCCAGCGCCGGCGGCGCGGCAAAGGGCAGTGCCGCGGCCTCGGCCTGCTGGCGCCCGGCTTGCTCCTGCGCGGCGCGCGCGGCAGCAAGCACGGCGGCTTCCAGTGCCGCCGGCGGCGGGTAGGGCGGAAGTGCTTTCAGCAGGGCCGAGAGCCGGTCCTCGCCCGCGATGAAACGTTCGGCCGCGTGCGATGCGGCGTTGCCCGCGCTCATGGCCCCGACTCCGGCACGCTGCCCGCCAGGTCCGCGCGCAGGCGCGCAAAGGCATAGCGCAGCCGGCTCTTCACGGTCTCGAACTTCTCGCCAAGCATTGCGGCAATATCTTCGACGCTCATATTGCTGAAGAAGCGCAGCACCACCACTTCGCGCTGCGCGACCGGCAACTGCAGCAGCGCGCGGTGGACGTGCTGCGCATGCTGTCGCAGCTGCAGTTCGGCTTCCGGCGACAGGTCGTCGGCGGGCAGCTCGGGCAGGTGGTCGTCGAGCGCGTCGCGCTGGCGCGCATCGGCGCTGCGCACCTGGTCGAGCCAGGCATTGCGCGCGATCTGGAACAGGAAGGTGCGGAACGCCGCGCTCGGCTGGTAGTCGCCGCAGCGGGTCATCAGCTTGACCCAGGTCTTCTGGGCGAGGTCCTCGGCTTCGCCGGTATTGCCCTGGCACAGCCAGGCCAGGTAGTTGTAGAGGCCCGCGTTATGCCGGCGGAACAGCTCGGTGACGGGCTGCTCGATGATGCCGCCCGCGACCAGCAGCATCAGGTCGTGGTCCGGCAGCGTGCGCAGCGCGTCGGCGGGAGCAGCGGATGGGGCGGGGGCGGAGGCCTGCATGCGCCCGAGTATAGGAGAGCGCAGGGCGGCGCGACAGTCCGCACAACCCTGCGCCGGCTGTGCGCCGCGATGCGGCTCAGCGTGCCGCATGCCCGGCCGGTGCGGCGCCATGAGAGGCTGCCGGCGTTGCGGTGGCCAGGCTCTGCGCCAGGTCCACCAGCTTGACGAACTCGCCGCGGTAGCCGAAGCGGTCGGCGCCGCGCGCGCCTTGCGCCAGTGCGCGCGCGTCGGCGTGGCGCCAGTCGCCGGTGAACCTGCCGCCGCGCAGCACCTGGCCGAAGCCGGCCACCGCCGCGGCAAAGCGGAAGTCGTCGTCGCCCTGGGCCAGCGGACGCAGCGCCTGCCGCGCCACGGTGACATCCAGTAACTGGCTGGTGCTGGCCGCCGGCAGCTTGTAGCGCAGCCGCACATGCGCCAGCTCGCCATCGCGCCCCGGCGCCGGCGCCGCGCGCTGGTAGCGCAGCGGGTCGACCAGCCCGGGCAGCCCCGCCAGCGTCAGCTCGTACAGCGCGGTCACGGTATGGCCCGCGCCGATATCGCCGGCGTCGACCTTGTCGTTGTTGAAATCCTCGCGCGCCAGCATGCGGTTCTCATAGCCGATCAGCCGGTACTCCGTCACCGTGGCCGGGTTGAACTCGACCTGTATCTTCACGTCGCGCGCAATTGTCGCCAGCGTCGAGCTGATCTCGCTGACCAGCACCTTGTTGCCTTCCATCAGGTTGTCGATGTAGGAGTACGCGCCGTCGCCGGCATCGGCCAGCTGCTCCATCAACTGCTCGTTGTAGTTGCCGGTGCCGAAGCCCAGCGTCGACAGCGACACCCCGGACTTGCGCTTGTCCTCCACCATGCTCCTGAGCTGGCGGAAGTCGGTCACGCCCACGTTGAAGTCGCCGTCGGTGGCCAGCAGCACGCGGTTGATGCCGCCGGCGATATAGCTCTGCTGGGCGGCCTGGTAGGCGAGTGCAATGCCGCTGGCGCCGGCGGTGCTGCCGCCCGCCACCAGCTGGTCGATGGCGGCGCTAATCGCGGCCTTGTCGCTGCCCGGCGTGGGCGGCAATGCCACGCGCGTGCTGCCGGCGTAGGTGACCAGCGTGATGCGGTCCTGCGCGCGCAACTGGTTCACCAGCAGCTTGAGCGAGGACTTCAGCAGCGGCAGCTTGTCCGGCGCGTTCATCGAGCCCGACACGTCGACCAGGAACACCAGGTTGGCGGCGGGCAGCGCGCCGCTGGCCACGTCCTTGCCCTTGATGCCGATGCGCAACAGCACATTGGACGGGTGCCAGGGCGCCGGCGCCAGCGCGGTGTGCACGGCGAACGGGCGGCCGTTGGCGGGCTGGGCATAGTCGTAGGGGAAGTAGTTCAGCAGTTCTTCCACGCGCACCGCATCGGCCGGCGGCACGCGACCGGCATTGAGCAGGCGCCGCACGTTGCTGTAGCTGCCGGTATCGACATCGATGCTGAAGGTGGACACCGGTGCCTGTGCCACCAGCCGGACCCCGTTCTCGTCGATGGCGCCGTAGCGTTCACGCTCCTCCGGCGCGGGTGCTGGCAAGGGGTAAGGGTGCGGCATTGCCAGCGTGGCGTGCGGTTCGATGCTGTGCATTTCCGCGACGGGTTTGGACTGGGCTGCCCTGGCGGCGTGGTCATGGTCGGGAGGCGGCGCCGGAGCAATCGCTGGCGAAACTGGCCGGGAAGCCTGCTCGGGCAGCGGCCGCGACGGGCCGCCGCATGCGGCCAGCGCGAGCGCCAGGGTGGCGGCAAGGCTGGAAAAGAAGACCGGTGCGCGTGGTTGCATGTTGTTCTCCTGGAAGGCCGCGGGCAGGGCGCCGGCGTGACGGCCTATCGATGTAACGGGCCACACAGACCGGCGGGGTTGAGGCAGGTGAAATATTTTTTCGCCGCCGGCTGCCCGATACGGAGTGGCGCACCCCAGACTTCCGTCCTCGCGGGATGCCCCGATCGCCACTACAATCGTTGGATCCTTCTGCCGGAGATCTCGCATGGCTATCCCTGACCTCACTTCGACGGCGTGGCGCGGTGCGCTGGCGCTGGCCCTGTCGGCGCTGCTCGGTGCCTGTGGTACCCCGGGCGGAAGCACGGCCACGCCGGCCGCGCCCGCTACGCCGGCAGCAGCGACTCCGCCCGCGGCGATGCCGCCGGCGCCGGAGGTGGCGTCGGGTTACCGCCCCGGCATGGCCACGGTCTACGCGCAGCGCCATATGGCGGCCGCGGCCAATCCGCTCGCCACCGAGGCCGGACGCGCCATGCTGCGCCAGGGCGGCTCGGCCATCGATGCCGCCATCGCCATGCAGGCCGTGCTGACGCTGGTCGAGCCGCAGGCCACCGGCATCGGCGGCGGCGCCTTCATCATGTACTGGGACGGCAAGAACGTGCAGGCCTTCGACGGCCGCGAGACCGCTCCCGCCGGTGCCACCGAAAACCTGTTCATGCGTCCGGACGGCAAGCCGATGCCGTTCAGCGAGGCCCAGATCGGCGGGCGCTCGGTCGGCACCCCGGGCGTGATGCGCGCGCTGGAGATGGTCCACCGCAAGCACGGCCGGCTGCCCTGGGCCCGGCTGTTCCAGCCCGCCATCGAGCTGGCGGAGAAGGGCTTCCCGATCTCGCAGCGACTCTACACGCAGGTCGCGGCCGACAAGTTCCTGGCCGGATCGCCGGAGATGGCCGCCTACTTTCTCGATGCCCAGGGCAAGCCCAAGCCGGCCGGCACGGTGCTGAAGAACCCGAAGCTGGCGCAGACGCTGCGCGACATTGCCCGGCGCGGCGCGGGCGTGCTCTACGGCGGGCCGATCGCGCGCGACATCGTCGCCAAGGTCAACAACGGCAGCAATGCCGGCTCGCTGTCGCTGGCCGACCTCGGCAGCTACCGCGCCAAGCAGCGCGTGCCGGTGTGCACCGACTACAAGCGCTACAAGGTCTGCGGCATGCCGCCGCCGTCGTCGGGCGGCATCGCCATCGCGCAGATCCTCGGCACGCTGCAGGCGCTGGAAACCAGAAATCCCAAATACGCGCTCGCGGCGCTCAAGCCACAGGCGGTGAACACGCCGGCGCAGCTGGAAGCCCATCCCGACGCCGTCCATGCGATTGCCGAGGCCGACCGCCTGGCTTATGCCGACCGGGGCCTGTACGTTGCCGATGCGGACTTCGTGCCGGTCGACGTCAGCGGCATGGTCAACCCGTCCTACCTTGCCGCGCGCGCCGAACTGATCGGCGAGCAGAGCATGGGCAAGGCCCAGCCGGGCACGCCGCCGGGCGCCACGCTGGCCTTTGCGCCGGACCGCTCGCCGCCGCGCATTTCCACCTCGCAGATCGTCGCGGTCGACGACCGCGGCGGCGCCATCTCGATGACCACCACGATCGAGTCGTACTTCGGCTCGCATCTGATGGTGCGAGGTTTCATGCTCAACAACCAGCTCACCGACTTCTCCTTCGTGCCCAGCGAAAACGGCAAGCCGGTGGCCAACCGCGTGCAGCCGGGCAAGCGCCCGCGCTCATCGATGGCGCCGACGCTGGTGTTCGACCGCGAGAGCGGCCAGCTGGTGGCGACCGTCGGTTCCCCGGGCGGCTCGCAGATCATCGAATACGTATCCAAGGCGCTGGTCGGCATGCTCGACTGGAACCTGGACCCGCAGGCGGCGATCGGCATGGGCAACTTCGGCAGCCGCAACGGCCCGACCGAAGTCGAGCAGGGCTTGGTCTCGCCGGGGCTGGTGCAGGCACTGCAGGCGCGCGGCCACCAGGTGACGGCGATCGAAATGACCAGCGGCACGCAGGCGATCGTGCGCCGCCAGGGGCCGGACGGGAAGACGGTGTGGGCCGGTGGGGCGGATCCGCGGCGTGAGGGGGTGGCGCTGGGGGATTGATACTGGCGGCGTGCTATGCGCTGCACGGTCTCGAAAATGCCGATTGCGTGCTCCCTCTCCCGCTTGCGGGAGAGGGTTGGGGAGAGGGTCGGCGTATCGACGAAGTCAGGCGCTGCGGTATGCCACGGCCTGCCCTCTCCCCCGGCCCCTCTCCCGCAAGCGGGCGAGGGGAGCAAACCGTCGGCAAGCCGTTAGGCTCTAGCCTTTGGCCTCAGCCCTTCGCCTTCTTCGCATACTCCCACCCCATCTCTGCCATCGGCCGCGCGCGCTTGCCCGCGTCGGTGGCCTGCGCCGAAGAGGCGGTGCCGTCGACCACGCGCTTCATGATGCCCTGCAGGATGCCGGCGATGCGGAACATGCTGAAGGCCAGGTAGAAGTTCCAGTCGCCGGTGATGGGGCGGCCGGTGCGCTGCTCGTACAGGCGGCGGTAGCTGGCTTCATCCGGGATGCCGAGCGCGGCGAAGTTGAGCCCGGCGATGCCGCGGAACTGGCCCGGGGCGATATGCCAGCTCATGCAGTGGTAGCTGAAGTCGGCCATCGGGTGGCCCAGCGTCGACAGCTCCCAGTCCAGCACCGCCAGCACGCGCGGCTCGGTCGGGTGGAACATCAGGTTGTCGAGGCGGTAGTCGCCATGCACGATCGAAGTCAGGTCGGCGTCTTCCTGCGGGATATGCTGCGGCAGCCAGTCCATCAGCGCGTCCATGGCCGGGATCGACTCGGTCTCGGACAGCTTGTACTGCTTGGTCCAGCGCTCGATCTGGCGCTGGAAGTAGTTGCCGGGCTTGCCGTAGTCGCCCAGGCCGATGGCGTTGTAGTCGACCGAGTGCAGCGCGGCGATGACGCGGTTCATCTCGTCGTAGATGGCGCTGCGCTCGGCCGTGCCCATGCCCGGCAACGACTGGTCCCACAGCACGCGGCCGGCGACGAATTCCATGATGTAGAAGGCGCGCCCGATCACGGATTCGTCCTCGCACAGCGCATACATGCGCGCCACCGGCACATCGGTGCCCGCCAGCGCGGCCATCACGCGGTATTCGCGCTCGATCGCGTGCGCCGACGGCAGCAGCTTGCTCTTGGGCCCGGGCTTGGCGCGCATCACGTAGGTCTGACCCGGCGTGACCAGCTTGAAGGTCGGGTTGGACTGGCCGCCCTTGAACTGCTCCACGGTCAGCGGGCCGGCAAAGCCCTCCACGTGCTGGCGCATCCAGGCTTCCAGCGCGGCGGTGTCGAAACGCTGCTGGTCGGCCACCGGGCGCGTGCCTTCGAAGTGCGATACGTTGCTGGTCATGCTGTCTCCGTTGGTTTTCTGTTCGGGTTCGATGAGGGAATCGGGGGCGGGAACCCTCAGCCGGGCGGCTGGCGTCCGCGCAAATACTGGTGCAGCAGCACTTCCATGGTGGTGTGGCGCGAGCCGCTGTGCACGGGCGTCGGCGGCGAATAGTTGGTCATGCGCACCACCCAGTCGAGCGGGCCGTCGCCCATGTCGAGCACATTGATGCAGCCGGCGGTCTGCAGCAGCGAACCGAAGAACACGCGCCGCCCGCAGCTGATGGCCTGCGACAGGATGGCGCGGTTGGTGCCGCCATGCAGCACCATCAGCACGGTATCCCAGTCGGGGTCGTCGCGCAGGCGCGCCAGTGCGGGCAGCACGCGGTCGAGGAAGGCGCCGATGGTTTCGCCGTTGAGGAAGCGCTTGTGTTCCGGCACTTCCCCTTCGAAGGCGCCGACGAAGGCATCGCGCAGGTTTTCATCGGCAATGGCGGACAGGTCGCCGCCGCGGATTTCCTGCAGCTCCGGCCAGACTTCGGGGGCGATGCCGTCCATCTCCGGCAGCTCGGCCAGCACGCGTTGCGCGGTCTCCACGGTACGCGGCAGCCCGCTGACGATGACGCGGTCGAAGCGGATCTGCTCCGCGGCAAAGGCGCGGCCGGCGGCGCTGGCCTGCATGCGGCCGGTCTCGTTCAGGGGCACCAGCTCGGGCAGGGCGGTGCGGCGCCCGGCGTCGTCGAAGTAAGACACGGCACCGTGCCGCATCAGGTAGATGCGGCGACGCGAGGACGGCGGCAATTCCATGCGTGGTCTCCTTGCATTGTGCCGGCATGCCCGTCTGCCGCGGGCTGGCCGTGATGGTGATCCGCCCGCGCGGATCAGCGGTATTGCGGCTTGCGCTTCTCCAGGAAGGCGCTGATGCCTTCGCCGCCGTCAGGGTGGTGCAGCGCGGCGACGAAGCTGTCGCGCTCGGCCAGCAGGTGCTCGGCGCGCGAGGCGGTGGCGGCATGGTTGATCAGCGCCTTGATGCGGCCAACCGCGTGCGGCGACTGCCGCGCCAGCCCCGCTGCCAGGCGCAGCGCTTCATCCAGCGCCTGGCCCGGCTCGGTGACGCGGTTGACCAGCCCGAACTGCGCCAGCCGGGCGGCGTCGACCGGCTTGCCTTCCATCATCAGCTCGCTCGCCAGCGGCCGCGGCAGCGCGCGTGCGATCTCGTACGAGCCGCCGCCGTCGGGGGTCAGGCCCACCGACACGTAGGCCATCACGAACTTCGCATCGCTGGCCGCGACCACGAAATCGCACGCCAGCACCACCGAGAAGCCCGCGCCCGCGGCCGCGCCTTCCACCGCCGCGATGATCGGCTTGGGAAAGGCGTGCAGCGACTCGATCCAGCCGTTCAGCAGCGCGATGCTGGCGGCCTGTACCTCGGGCGGCTGGCTGCGGTTGCCGAGCAGCCGGTTCAGGTTGCCGCCGGCGCAGAAGATGCCGTCGGCGCCGGTGATGATGACCGCGCGCAGTGAGTCATCCGCCGCGGCCTGCTCCAGCGCCTGCTGCGAGGCCGCGTAGATATCCGGATGCAGCGCGTTGCGTGCCTCGGGGTTCGAGATGGTCAGCACCAGCGTCGAATCGACGCGGCGGGAAAGCAGCTGTGCAGGCATGGCGGGGACTCGGTGGGGGCGGGCGGTGGGGGCGGCCGGGACGACGGACCGGTTACTGCTCTTCGGCCAGCAGCGACAGGCCCAGGCCGGCACGGCGCCACAGCCAGGGGCTGGGGCGATAGCGCATGTCGCCGGTCAGCGCTTCCATATTGCGCAGCGTCTCCAGCACCAGCCGCGGGCCGACCGCGTCGCCGAGCGCCAGCGGGCCCTTCGGGTAGCCCAGGCCCAGGTTCACGGCAAGGTCGATGTCGGCCGGCGTGGCGATGCGCTGCTGCGCGATATCGCTGGCGATATTGATGATGCAGCAGAGCACGCGCTGGGCAACGAAGCCGGCCGAGTCGCGGATCACCGTGACCGGCACGCCGTCGCTGGCAAACAGGCCATGCGCGGCGTCGCGCGCGGCGGCGCTGGTGGCCGGCGTGGTCATCAGCGTGCGGCGCTTGGTGGCCTCGAACGGCAGCAGCGTGTCGATGGCCACGGTGCGGGCCGGGTCCAGGCCCTGCTGCAGCGCGCTGGTGGTGGCGTCCAGGCCCAGCGGCGTGACGATGATCAGCGCGTCGGCCGAGGGCTGGTTGCCGCCTTCCGGGGTCACGCCGAGCGCGCCCAGCAGCCTGGTCACCATGGCATGGCCGCGCTCGCTGGCGTGGCTGACCCATACGCTCGACGGGCGCGCGGCCGGCACCGCGGCGGCGGCCGGCACCTGCTTCTGGCCATCGGCGTAGGCATAGAAGCCGGCGCCCGCCTTGCGCCCGATCAGCCCGCCGACTGTGCGGATCGCGGTGATCGGCGACGGACGGTAGCGCGGCTCCTGGTAGAACTGGTTGTAGATCGATTCCATCACCGGGTGCGACACGTCCAGCCCGGTCAGGTCCATCAGCTCGAACGGGCCCATGCGGAAGCCGGCCTGCTCGCGCATGATGTTGTCGATATCGGCGAATCCGGCCACGCCTTCCTGCGCGGCCTTCAGGCCTTCGATATTCATGCCGCGGCCGGCATGGTTGACGATAAAGCCCGGCATGTCCTTGCAGCGCACCGGCGTATGGCCCATGCGGCGCGACAGCGCCATCAGCGCGTCGCCCACCGCCGGGTTGCCCGACAGGCCGTCGATGACCTCGACCACCTTCATCAGCGGCACCGGGTTGAAGAAGTGGTAGCCGGCGATGCGGCCGGGGTGCTTCGCGCCGACGGCGATCGCCGTGATCGACAGCGACGAGGTGTTCGAGGCGATGATGGCGTCGTCGCGCATGATCGCTTCGAGCCTGGCGATCAGGTCGCGCTTGACCTCGAGCTTCTCGACGATGGCTTCGAGCACCATGTCGCAGCCGGCCAGGTCTTCCAGCGCGCCGCAGGGCCTGACGCGGGCCAGCGCGGCCTCGGCGTCGGCGGCGCTGAGCTTGCCCTTGTCGGCGAGCTTGGCCAGCGTGTCCTGCAGGTACTTGCGCGCGGCTTCCACCGCCTGCGGGTTGGCGTCGTACAGGTTGACGGTCAGGCCTGCCTGCGCGGCGATCTGCGCGATGCCCCGGCCCATGGCGCCGGTGCCGACGATACCCAGCGTATCGATGGTGAAAGTGCTCATCATTCGTCCCAAAAGTTGTGGTTAAATTAGCACGATCGTACGTTTTTTGCACCTTCCGCGACAGACCGGCGGGGCAGGCGGCGTGCGCTGATCGGCCAGCCGGTTCCCTGCAGACGCCGGATGGTCCACAATCCCCCGTTCCACGCGATTCAATGCGGGGACCCATCCCATAACGGAGACAGACGACATGCTGAAGCTCTGCGGATTTGCCGCCAGCAACTACTACAACAAAGTGAAGCTGGCGCTGCTGGAAAAGAACGTGCCGTTCGAAGAGGTGCTGGCCTGGATCGGCGAGACCGACCCGGCGGCGACGCCCGCGGGCAAGGTGCCCTACATCATCACCGAATCCGGCCCGCTGTGCGAGTCCGAGGCCATCGCCGAATACGTGGAAGCGGCCTACCCGCAGACGCCGCTGCTGCCGGCCGACCCGTACCAGGCGGCCAAGGTGCGCGAGATCATCGTGTTCCTGGAGCTCTACCTGGAGCTGACCGCGCGCGAGCTGTACGCGGAAGCCTTCTTCGGCGGCAAGGTCAGCGACAGCGTCAAGGAGCGCCAGCACAAGCTGCTGAGCCGCTATATCCCCGCCTTCGCCAGCCTGGCGAAGTTCTCGCCCTACATCGCCGGCGACCGCTTCACGCTGGCCGATTGCGCCGCCGCGGTGCACCTGCCGCTGGTGTCGTCTTGCACCAAGATCATCTACGGCACCGACATGCTGGCGGAGCTGCCGGTCAAGGACTACCTGAAGACACTGTCGCAGCGGGAGTCGGTGCAGAAGGTCAATGCCGACCGCAAGGCGAATACCGAGCTGATGATGAGCCGGAGGAAGTAAGCGCAGAGGGGAGCAAACCGCCCCCACAAGGAAAAAACGCCCGCGATCTGCGGGCGTTTTCGTTTCACTTCAAAGCTGCCCCAACCGTTCCAGCGCAAGCGCCAGCGTCTCTTCCTTTTTCGCAAAGCAGAACCGCACCACGCCCGATTCACGCGGCTGCGAGTAGAAGGCCGAGACCGGAATCGCGGCCACGCCGATCTCGCGCGTCAGCCACATGGCGAAGTCGGCCTCGCTCAGGTCCGAGATCGCGGAACAATCGACGCACTGGAAATAGGTGCCGTCCGACGGCAGCAGCTTGAAGCGCGAGCCCGCCAGCCCGGCGCGGAAGAAATCGCGCTTGGCCTGGTAGAACGCCGACAACTGCAGGTAGGGCGCGGCATCGGCCATGTAGTCGGCCAGGCCATGCTGCACCGGCGTATTCACCGTGAATACGTTGAACTGGTGCACCTTGCGGAACTCGGCCATCAGCGCGGCGGGGGCGGCGACGTAGCCGACCTTCCAGCCGGTCACGTGATAGGTCTTGCCGAAGCTGGAGATGACGAAGCTGCGGCGCGCCAGCTCGGGATGGCGCGACACCGATTCATGCTGCTGGCCGTCGTAGACCATATGCTCGTAGACCTCGTCCGACAGCAGCAGGATGTCGGTGCCGGCCAGGATCTGCGCCAGCTGATCCATGTCGCCGGCGCGCCAGATCGTGCCGGTGGGGTTGTGCGGCGTGTTGATGAGGATCATGCGCGTGCGCGGCGTGATCGCGGCGGCGAGCTTGTCGAAGGGCACGCGGAACGCGGGCGCTTCCAGCGCGACCGGCACCGCGGTGGCGCCGGCCAGTTCGATCGCGGGCAGGTAGCTGTCGTAGCACGGCTCCAGCACGATGACCTCGTCGCCCGGATGCACCGCGCACAGGATCGCGGTCAGGATGCCTTGCGTGGCGCCCGCGGTGACCGTGATCTCGCTGTCCCAGCTGTACTGGTGGCCATACAGGCTGGCGATCTTGGCGGCGATGGCCTGACGCAGGCGCGGCACGCCCGCCATCGGCGGATACTGGTTATGGCCGGCGCGCATGGCACCGGCCACGGCATCGACGATGCTCGGGTCGCAGTCGAAGTCGGGGAAGCCCTGGCCCAGGTTGACCGCGTTCTTTTCGGCGGCGAGCGCCGACATCACGGTGAAGATGGTGGTGCCGACGTTGGGCAGGCGCGACGGCGGCGGCGTCAGGGGGGCGAGCGTGGTGTCTGCGGACATAGAGCGCGAGTCAATGCAGTGGGAACGGTAGGCAGGCGTGCGGCGGCGCAGGGCGGCGCCGCGAGCCGCCATTCTAAAGCGGATCGGCCTTAAAGCGGATCGCCGGCCGGGTCCAGCGCGGCCAGCCAGGCGCCGAACGCCGGCGGCGTCATCACTTCCACGCGGCTGCTGCGGCGCAGGCGGCTGCGCAGCTTGAGCACGGCCTTGTCCTTCGACACCAGGCAGGCGGCGCCGGCAAAGTGCGCCAGCTCGACAAACTTCTGGTCGTCGGTGTCCTTGCAGCGCGGCAGGCGCAGCGCGTCGCAGTCGGCCTGCGGCGGCGCCGCTTCAAGGCTGGCGAGGCGGTCGACGGTGGCCAGCGCGGCGCCGATATCAATGTCAAAACGGGCAAATTGCGGATAGGCCAGCACCCGGCGCAGTTCCTCGCGGCAGTCGGCGCGGATCACGGGGGCGATGGTGCCGGCTTCCAGCGCGGCGCGGATCGGCTCGACGTGCGGGTCCTGGAACACCAGCAGGTCGACCCAGATATTGGAGTCCAGCACCACGCGCGGCGCGGATGTGATGCCGGCGGGGCGGCCGGCGTCTCCGGCAGTGCCGGCGGGCGGGATGGTTGCGGTGGTGTCGAGGCGCATTCGCTACAATCTGGGCTTGTTTGTCCTTGGCTACTGCCGCGATTTTGCCATGCTCATCGTTTTGTCTCCCGCCAAGTCCTTGGACTACGAGACTCCCGCCCGCATCAAGACCCACACGCTGCCGCGCTTCATCGACCGTTCCGCCGCGCTGATCGAGCGCCTGCGCCGGCTCGCGCCGCAGGACGTGGGCGCCCTCATGGACATCTCCGACAAGCTCGCGGTGCTCAACGTGACCCGCTACGCCGACTGGTCGCCGGGCTTCACCGCGGCCAACAGCAAGCAGGCGGTGCTGGCCTTCAACGGCGATGTCTACGACGGCCTCGACGCGAAATCGCTGTCGGCCGACGAGCTTGGCTTTGCGCAGAAGCACCTGCGCATCCTGTCCGGCCTGTACGGCGTGCTGCGCCCGCTGGACTGGATGCAGCCGTACCGGCTTGAAATGGGCACGCGCCTTGACAATGCCGCCGGCAAGGACCTGTACGCGTTCTGGGGCGACGACGTCACGCAGCTGCTCAACGCCGACATGGCCGAGCTCAAGCAGGAGGGCGCGCCGGTGCTGGTCAACCTCGCCTCGGAAGAGTATTTCAAGGTGGTGCGGCCCAAGGTGCTGCAGGCGCGCATCGTCACGCCGGTGTTCGAGGACTGGAAGGGCGGCCGCTACAAGATCATTTCGTTCCACGCCAAGCGCGCGCGCGGCACCATGGCGCGCTACGCCGTGACGCACGGCGTGACCGAGCCGGACAAGCTCAAGCGCTTCGCCGAAGACGGCTATGCCTTCGACCAGGCGGCCTCGGACGCGACCCGCTGGGTATTCCGCCGCCGCCTCGAAGACTGACCACGCGTCCTGAACCCATCGCCACGAGACCGCCAGCCATGCTGCATATCTCTTCGCATTTCGATTCCGGTGCCATCGAGGTCGAGGCGCTCGACCGCGCCGACGATATCCGCCTGCGCATCCGTGCCGATTCGCAGGCCGACTTCCGCCAGTGGTTCCACTTCCGTTTGCAGGGCGCGGCCGGGCAGGCCTGCCGCATGCATTTCCTGAACGCCGGCGACTGCACCTATCCGGACGGCTGGCGCGACTACCGCGCGGTGGCGTCGTACGACCGCGCCAACTGGTTCCGCGTGCCGACGCGTTTCGACGGCCAGGTGATGACCGTGGAGGTCACGCCCGAGCACGACAGCATCTGGTTCGCGTATTTCGAGCCGTATCCGGACGAGCGCCACCTGTCGTTGCTGGCGAGCTGCCAGCGCTCGCCGCTGGCGCGGCTGTCGCACCTGGGCAGCACCGTCGACGGGCGCGACATGACGCGCGTCACCATCGGCGCGCCCGGTCCCGGCAAGTCCACCATCTGGATGATCGCGCGCCAGCACCCGGGCGAGAGCATGGCCGAATGGTTCGTCGAGGGCGTGCTGCAGCGCCTGACCGGCACCGGCGTGTGGGCGGGCGACGCGGTCGCGCGCAAGCTGCTCGAGCGCGCGGTGTTCCATATCGTGCCGAACATGAACCCCGACGGCTCGGCGCGCGGCAACTTGCGCACCAACGCCGCGGGTGCCAACCTGAACCGCGAATGGATGGCGCCTAGCCCGGAGTCCAGCCCCGAGGTCTACCACGTGCGCCGCGCGATCGAGGCCAGCGGCTGCGACATGTTCTTCGATATCCATGGCGACGAGGGCCTGCCGTACAACTTCGTCGCCGGCAGCGAGATGCTGCCGGGCTTCACCGAAGCGCGCCGGCGCGAGCAGCAGCGCTTTATCGAGGCCTTCAAGCGGGCCTCGCCGGACTTCCAGGACGTGCATGGCTATGCGGCCAGCAAGTACAACGCCGACGCGCTCAAGCTGGCGTCGAAGTACATCGGCCATACCTTCGGCTGCCTGGCGCTGACGCTGGAGATGCCGTTCAAGGACAACGCCGACCTGCCGGATCCGGCGGTCGGATGGAATGGTGCGCGCAGTGCGCTGCTGGGCACGGCGATGCTGCAGGCGATATTGGATTATCTGGGCTGAGCGGTGGCTTGCTAATGGTCTTCTCCCCTCTCCCATTTATGGGAGAGGGGCGGGGGAGAGGGCCGGTGTTTCCACGGAGTGAAGCGTCATCGTGCTTGCCGTGCGCCTGCCCTCTCCCCCGGCCCCTCTCCCGCAAGCGGGAGAGGGGAGACAACTAGCGCCCTCATCGGCGTGCGCTGCCTCCCTGCGCCTACTGCTTCTTCTTGCTATTGCTGCTCGCCTTGGCCGACGTCGACTTGGCAGAGCTCGACTTCACCGACTTCGATGCCGAAGCCTTGCCGGACTTCGACGCCGTGCTCTTGCCCTTGGCCCCCTTGCGGCTCTTGCTGGCCGACGTGCGCGTGGCGGTGGGCACCGCCGGCGCGGCGGCCGGCTCGCTGATGGTGGCGCCGCTGCTGTCGAGCAACTCGTACGCCAGCATCATGCCGTCGTCATAACCGCAGCGCACCTTCACCGGCTGCCAGTCTTCGCTGCCCTTGCGCTTGTGCGCGGTGGCGGCGAAGGTGACCACCGAGCTGACCGGCACCGCCTGCTTGCCCGGCGAGAACCGCCCGCTCCAGGGTTCGGTGGTGGCCTGCCCCGCGGCGAGCGCGCCGGTGGGGATCTTCAGCGCATCGTAGGTGGCCGAGCGCGGCACCACCCAGCTGGCGTGCGCGGCGCAGTCGGCGACATCGCTGCTGGCGTTCTCGGTCTTCATCAGCTGTTCGCGCATGCGCGCGCGGTACTCGGACAGGCTGACGCGGCCGCGGTCGGGCAGGTTGATAGTTTTGGTGGGGGTTGAAGCGGAGACTGCCGGGGCGGGGATAGCGGCGGGGCGGGCTGGTGCTGCGGTGGTTGCTGCGGTTGCGGGGACCGGCGCCGGGCTGGCGGCGGCGCCGGCGGCCTCGTCCGGGAGGTTGGCGCAGCCTGCCAGCGCGATCGCACCGGCTACGGCGGCGGCCACCATGCGCAGCCGGCTGCCGAGCATTGCGGAGATTCGTCGGATCACGGTGTTAGCGTTGTGAGCGTGTGTGCTTGCCTGGGATTGCCTGCCGGCGCCAGGGGCCGGCACCCAGGATGGGTTCGCAAAGGATTGCCATGATAGAGGAAACCCATCTGCCAAAGTTCCTAAATCTTGTTACCCATTCTTCTAAAGCATGGCCAGCTCACCACCGTCCGCGCCAAGTGATCCCGGCGCGGGCAGGAATTCTCCTGGCCGGGCCAAGGCGGGGAAGCCGGGGCCCGGGACGCGGCCGCGTCAGGCCACGCGCGACGGCATCGCGCGCGTAAAGCGCAGCAGTTCGTCGAGCAGGCTGTTCAGGTCATGCCGCAGCTTGGCAAAGCCGGCGGTATGCGTGAGGCCGGCCTCGTCCATGTAGAGCTTGCGATTGACCTCCAGCTGCAGGCTGTGGCGGCCGGCCTGCGGCTGCCCGACCACGCGCACGATCTCGACGCCCTTGTACGGGTGGTTGCGCCAGACCTCGTAGCCCATCTCCTTGAGCAGTCCCTCCACGCGGTCGGTGAAGCGCTTGTCGCAGGTGGTGCCGTC
Source organism: Cupriavidus sp. WGlv3 (assembly GCF_023952475.1). GTDB lineage: Bacteria > Pseudomonadota > Gammaproteobacteria > Burkholderiales > Burkholderiaceae > Cupriavidus > Cupriavidus phytorum. Next base: position 262,408 of record NZ_JALHRX010000001.1, on the reverse strand, counting down.
GCGGTCGCCTACGACGAAATCCGGATGCTCCAGTCCGGGGAATTCGGTCGCGAACGGCGCGGCGTGGCTGGGCATCGAGTGGCAGTTGATATGCCAGGCGCTGCCATGGCTGGCGACGGCGTGCTCGGCCAGCTTCTGCAGCTGCGCGTAGTAGGGCAGGTAGCAGCGTTCGATGCGCGCCTGCACCTCGGCCACGCTCAGCTTGCGGTCGTAGATGGCTTCGCCGGTGTCCAGCACGCGCCAGACCAGGCCCTTGCCCAGCCGGGTCTTGGCGGTTTCCTGCCTGGCGCCCGGCCAGGGCGCGTCGAGCAGGGCTTCGTCGATCTCTTCCAGCGCGCGGTTGGCGTCGAGGTAGCTGCGCGGAAAGCCCGCGCACAGCAGCGGAATGCCGCGCGCCGGGGCGCCGGCGTAGAGCTCGTCGACGAAGGTGTCCTCGGCCTGGCGCAGCAGCGGCAGCGGCAGCGCGGGATCGGGGCGGAAGTCCGTCGGGTAGGTGGTCGCGCTGTGCGGCGAGTCCAGGAACAGCGCCGCGGGCTCGCCCTCGGGCTGGTACAGGCAGAACGGACTGTCCGCGATGGTTCGGTCGGTGTCGGTCATGGTGTGCGTTGCGTTCAGTCGAGCGAGATCTTGGCGGCGGCGGCGACGCGCTTGTTCTTGGCCACTTCGGTCTTGATCTGCGCGGCAAAGTGCGCCGGGGTGTCGCCCACCGGCGTGGCGCCGAGCTTCTCCAGCTTGGCCTTGACCTCCGGCAGCGCCAGTACCTTGACCGCGGCGGCATGGAGCTTGTTCTGCAGGTCGGCCGGCAGGTTGGCCGGCGCGATCAGGCCGAACCAGGCGGCGTCGTTGACTTCGCCCAGCCCCAGCTCGGCAAAGGTCGGCACATTGGGCAGCGCGGCCACGCGCTTGGGTGCCGCCACCGCGAGCGCGCGCAGCTTGCCGCCCTCGATGAAGGGCAGCGACGACGGCAGGTTGTCGAACAGCACCTGCACCTGGCCGGCCAGCGCGTCGTTCAGCGCCGGGCCCACGCCCTTGTACGGCACGTGCAGCAGGTCGGTCTTGCTGCTGATCTTGAACAGTTCGCCCATCATGTGCGAGACGCTGCCGTTGCCGGCCGAGCCATAGGCAAGCTTGCCGGGCTGCGCCTGCGCCAGCGCGATGAACGACTTCATGTCGGTGGCCTTGACCGACGGGTGGATGCTCATCACGTTCGGCACCGAGGCCAGGTTGGTGATGGTAGTGAAGTCCTTGGTGGCATCGTAGGACAGGCGCGGGTAGACCGCCGGATTGATGCCGTGGGTCGAGGCCGTGGCGATGCCCAGCGTATAGCCGTCCGGCGCGGCCTTGGACAGGAAGGTGGTGCCGATGCTGCCACCGGCGCCGCCGCGGTTGTCGACCACCACGGCCTGGCCCAGTTGCTGGCCGAGCTTGTCGGCGACGATGCGCGCGACGATGTCGGTGGTGCCGCCGGCCGGGAACGGCACTACCAGCGTGATCGGCTTGGTCGGATAGCCGGACTGGGCGACGGCGCTGAACGACAGGCCGGTGGCGAGGGCGGCCGAGGTGGCGGCCAGGACGCGGAGCAGGTGGCGACGTTGCATGATCTATGTGGCGAAAGGTATCAAGGAAGAGACAAAGGCGTTTTCACGATTCTGCTCGTGCAAGCAGGACCCTCGCAAACGAAATAAAATCCCTAGCTCATTCCATTTGGTCGTGAAGTAGAGGTGATTTATGCGGCGCCTATGTCCGTCGCTGACCGAGTTGCACGCCTTCGAGGCGGCGGCGCGCCATAACAGCTTTACCGTAGCCGCCCGTGAGCTGCATGTCACGCAGGGCGCGGTCAGCAAGCAGGTGCGCAGCCTCGAGGCTTATCTCGGCGTCGAACTGTTCCAGCGGGTGCGCCAGCGGCTGGTGCTGACCCCGGCGGGCGAGCGCTACCTCGAGCGCATCGCGCCCAGCCTGAACGAACTCGAGGCCGCCACGGTGGAATTGATGGCGGGGCAGGGGCGGGGCGGCGTGCTGCATATCGCCAGCATGCCGACGCTGGGCGCCAAGTGGCTGATTCCGCGGCTGCCGCAGTTCTTTGCGCGGCATCCGGAGGTGACGCTGGAGTTCGTGCCGCACGCGCAGGGCTACGATTTCTCCGAACCGGATCTCGATGCCGCGATCCGCTTCGGCGATGGCGTCTGGCCCGGCAGCCTGGCCGACTACATGACCGGCCGCGAGGTGCTGCCGGTATGCCGGCCTGGCCTGCTGGCGTCCGAGCCCGATGGCGTCGCGCCGACGCCGGCGGCGTTGCTGCGCTATCCACTGCTGCACCACACCACCGTGCCCGAGGCCTGGCCCGACTGGTTCGCCACGCTCGGCCTGCCCACGCGCGACGCCTGGAGCGGGGCGCGTTTCGACCAGTTCTCGCTGTTGACGCAGGCGGCGCTGTCGGGGCTGGGCATCGCTCTGATCCCGCGCTGCCTGATCGAGGCGGAGCTGGCCAGCGGCGCGCTGGTGGTGGCACATCCCGCGCAGGTGCTGGCCAAGAAGGGCTATTACCTGTGCTATCCGGAGCAGAAGCAGCACCTGCCGGCGTTGCGCACGTTCAGGGCGTGGGTGATGGAGGGGGCGGACCTGGCGCGGCCGGGGTGAGTCAGAGGTTCCAGCATGCCGGTGGTTTGCTCCGCTCTCCCGCGCGCGGGAGAGGGGCCGGGGGAGAGGGCAGGCGCTGGCAAACCGACGCGCCTCACTCCGTGGGTACTCCGGCCCTCTCCCCCACCCCTCTCCCGCAAGCGGGCGAGGGGAGCCTTGTTCGGGCGGCGTTGGCTGCGGCGCGCGTTGCGCGTTTCAAATCTTACTTCGACAGCACCTTCATCGCCTGTTCCAGCCCCGCCAGCGTGACCGGGAACATCCGTCCTTTCATCAGCTGGTTGATCACCGTGATCGACTGCCGGTACTGCCACAGTCCTTCGGGTTCGGGGTTGAGCCAGACGAAGTGCGGGAACTGCTCGGTCATCCGGTTCAGCCACACCGCGCCGGCCTCGGCGTTGTTGTACTCGACCGACCCGCCCGGCTGCAGGATCTCGTACGGGCTCATGGTGGCGTCGCCGACGAAGATGATCTTGTAGTCGGGCGTGTACTTGTGCAGCAGGTCCCACGTCGCCAGTTTCTCGGCGTGGCGGCGGCGGTTGTTCTTCCACACGTAGTCGTACAGGCAGTTGTGGAAGTAGTAGTACTCCAGGTGCTTGAACTCGGTCTTGGTGGCCGAGAACAGTTCCTCGACGCGCTTGATGTGGTCGTCCATCGAGCCGCCCACGTCCATCAGCATCAGCACCTTGACCTTGTTGTGGCGCTCGGGCCGCAGCTTGATGTCGAGCAGGCCGGCGTTGGCCGCGGTGGAATGGATGGTGTCGTCGAGGTCCAGCTCGGTGTCGGCGCCTTCGCGGGCGAAGCGGCGCAGCCGGCGCAGCGCGACCTTGATATTGCGCGTGCCCAGTTCGACCTGGTCGTCATAGTCCTTGTAGGCGCGCGCCTCCCACACCTTGATCGCGGTGCGGTTGCCCTTGGACGGGCCGCCAATGCGGATGCCCTCGGGGTTGTAGCCGCCATGGCCGAACGGCGAGGTGCCGCCGGTGCCGATCCACTTGTTGCCGCCCTCGTGCTTTTCCTTCTGTTCCTCGAGCAGCTGCTTGAGGCGCTCCATCAGCTTGTCGAGGCCGCCCATGGCCTCGATCTTGGCCTTTTCCTCGGGCGACAGCTCGCGTTCCAGCGTCTTCTGCAGCCAGTCGAGCGGGATGTCGGACTTCCAGTCGACCAGGCTTTCCACGCCCTTGAAGTAGGCGGCGAAGGTCTGGTCGAACTTGTCGAAGTGCTTCTCGTCCTTTACCAGCGTCATCCGCGACAGGTAGTAGAACTCGTCGATGGAGGGCGTGATGACCTGCGCCTTGAGCGCTTCCAGCATGGTCAGGTATTCCTTGACCGATACCGGCAGCTTGGCGTGGCGCAGCGAGAAGAAGAAATCGATCAGCATGGTGCCTCGCTTTCAGTCGGCGCGGCGCGTCAGCGCGGGCGCTCGAGCTGGAATTGCAGGTGTTGTCGCACCGCCGGCCATTCGCTGGCAATGATCGAGAACACCACGGTGTCGCGCAGCGTGCCGTCCGGCATGCGCATGTGGTTGCGCAGCACGCCGTCCTGCCGGGCGCCCAGGCGCGCGATGGCGGCGCGGCTCTGCTGGTTCATCCAGTGCGTGCGGAATTCCACCGCGATGCAGTCGAGATGGTCGAAGGCATGGCCCAGCAGCATCAGCTTGCATTCGGTGTTCAGCGGCGTGCGCTGGACCCGGCGCGCATACCAGGTCGAGCCGATCTCGACGCGCCGGTTGGCCGCGTCGATATTCATGTACGTGGTCATGCCGGCCAGTTCGCCGGCCGCGTCGCGCACCGCGAACGGCAGCATGGTGCCGCGCTGCTGCAGGTCCAGGCGCCGCGCGATCTCGGCCTCCATGCGCTCGGGCGCCGGCACGCTGGTGTACCAGAGCTTCCACAGCTCGCCGTCGGCGCAGGCGGCGCGCAGGCCGTCGGCGTGCCCGGGGCGCAGCGGTTCGAGCGTGGCATGCCGGCCCGCCAGGGTCACGGGTTTGGCAAAAGCGGTCGTGTCGGTCATCGGGCTTGGCCGCGCGCTCAGCGGTTGGCGCGGTTCATGAACACCAGGCGCTCGAACAGGTGCACGTCCTGCTCGTTCTTCAGCAGCGCGCCATGCAGCGGCGGGATCGCGGCCTTCTTGTCCGGGCTCTTCAGCGCCTCGGGCGGAATGTCCTCGGCCATCAGCAGCTTGAGCCAGTCGATCAGCTCGGACGTCGACGGCTTCTTTTTCAGGCCCGGCAGGTTGCGCATCTCGTAGAACGATTCCAGCGCGGCGGCAACCAGCTCGCGCTTGATGCCGGGGTAGTGCACGTCGACGATCTGCTGCATGGTCTCGGCATCGGGGAACTTGATGTAGTGGAAGAAGCAGCGGCGCAGGAAGGCGTCGGGCAGTTCCTTCTCGTTGTTCGAGGTGATGATCACCAGCGGACGGTGCTTGGCCTTGACCAGCTCGCGGGTCTCGTAGACATAGAACTCCATGCGGTCGAGTTCGCGCAGCAGGTCGTTGGGGAATTCGATGTCGGCCTTGTCGATCTCGTCGATCAGCAGCACGACTTGCTCATCGGCCTCGAACGCCTGCCACAGCACACCCTTGACGATGTAGTTGCGGATGTCGTGGACGCGGTCGTCGCCCAGTTGCGAGTCGCGCAGGCGCGATACGGCGTCGTACTCGTACAGGCCCTGCTGCGCCTTGGTGGTCGACTTGATATGCCATTGCAGCAGCGGCATGCCCAGCGCGGCGGCGACTTCCTCGGCCAGCATGGTCTTGCCGGTGCCGGGCTCGCCCTTGATCAGCAGCGGGCGCTGCAGCGTGCGCGCGGCATTGACGGCGAGCTTGAGGTCGTCGGTGGCAACGTACTGGTCGCTGCCTTCGAAGCGGACCGGCTGGGAGGAGGCTTGGGCGTTGGCGGTGTTTGACATGAGGCAACCTGAGGTGGCGGCCGCTCGCGGACGAGGGCCGGGTTGGCGTGCTTGGCGCGCGGTCTCTTCGCGCTGTGACGCGCGCTTTCGTTATGGAAAAAGGGCCCGTGACGGGCGCCCGCGTGCCGCTGGCGGCAGCGTCCGCGAACGGTCGTGCGGATTCCCGGGATGGGCCAGTATAAAAGACCTTTGCGGTTCGTGTTGGGGCCGTCAGACAGGGTTCCGGCGGCCCGGACCGCTGGCTGGACTGGCAGGTGCCGGCTGCGGTACAATGCGGCGGTTTGACGCGCCCCCACGTCCAGTTCTCCAGTATCCGGCAGTCCGCGTTCAGAAGTCCCAGCGGCCCTTCCGGGTCGCGGCGATTGCGCGAGGTGGTTCCAGAATGGTGTTCCACACCCCGGCAAACCGACCGGATGCGACATCTCTGGCGGGTTGCACCTCGGGCCGACGGGCTGCCCTGGTTGCTCCGCAGAAGCATTCTGAAACCGTCTCCGCCCGGCAGGGCAGGTCACACGGTTTAACTTCCAATCCGCAAAGACAATGAAAAAGCTCCTCACGATGGTGGTGCTGGGCGCGGCTGCAACGGCCGTGCAGGCACAGGAAGTCAAGGGCAATGGAGACGCTGCCAAGGACAAGGTTGCAATGTGCATCGGATGCCACGGCATTCCGGGCTACCGTGCGTCCTTCCCCGAGATCTATGAAGTGCCGTTGTTGGGCGGCCAGAGCGCCAAGTACATCGAGAACGCGCTGAAGGCCTACCAGAAGGGCGAGCGCAAGCACCCCACCATGCGCAGCATCGCCGCGACGCTGACCGAGCAGGACATCGCCAACGTGGCGGCCTACTACTCGCAGCAGAAGGCCGATACGCAGAACAATTCCCTCAGGTAAGAGACCCCACATGAAGACGCTCAAGACGCTTTCGTTCGCGCTCGGCGCACTCGTGCTGGGTGCTGCCGCCATGCCGGCCTCGGCCGCCGATCTTGCCAACGGCAAGACCCTGGTCGAAAAAGGCAACTGCGTGGCCTGCCATGGCGCCGGCATGAACAAGCCGATTTCGCCCGACTACCCCAAGCTGGCCGGCCAGCATGCCGACTACCTGTATCACGCGCTGATGTCCTACCAGGTGTCTGGCAATGCGCTGGTGGGCCGTTCCAACGCGATCATGGCCGGGCAGGTCAACGCCAATCCGGCGGTCACCGGCAAGGATGGCAAGCCGCGCCCGTTCACGCGCAAGGAACTGAAGGACATGGCCGCCTACATCGAGTCGCTGCCGGGCGACCTGGTGCTGAAGAAGTAACGGCCGGCGGCGCTGGCCGCCTGCACGCAAGGAAGCCGCTTCGCTCGAAGCGGCTTTTTTTCGTCCGCGGCAAGGTGTTCAGGCCAGCCGCAGACGTTGCGCCATGCCTGCCGACATCCATCGGCCGCCGTCGCCCACGATCAGCCCATCGATGCCGGCGCCTCCGCCGACCAACCGAGCCCAGGCTGCCTGGCCGGCCACCATCAGCGCGGCGCCCAGTCCGTTTACCGCGGCCACGGTGGGTGCCACCAGCGTCACCCCGTGCGGCCCGGCCGACGGCAGGCCGGTGGCGGGATCGAGCACATGGTGATAGCGCCGGCCGCCGATGGCAAAGCAGCGCTCGTAGTCGCCGGACGCCACCACCACGGCGTCGCTCACCTGCAGCACGCCTTGCAGCCGGGCCGGCGCGAGCGGGTCGCGCAGGCCGATGCGCCAGTCGCGCCCCTGCAACTGGCCCATGGCCAGCACATCGCCGCCGCCGTTGATCATCGCATTGGCCAGTCCGTGGCGCCGCAGCACCTGCATGCCCGCATCGAGGATCGGCAGCTTGGCAATCCCGCCCAGGTCCAGGCGCATGCCGGGGCGGGCCAGCATGGCCTGGCCGCGGCGGGCGTCGAGCCGCACCTGCCGGTAATCCACCAGCGGGCGCTCGCGCGCCAGTTCGGCGGCGTCGGGCAAGCGGTTGCCGTCCGCGCCGAAGCGCCAGCCCGCGAACGCGCCGACGGTGATATCGAAGGCGCCGCGCGATCGTGCCGAAATTGCCGCGGCGGCTTGCAGCACCGTCATCAGTTCCGGCGCCACGCGCACCGCGTGGCGGCCCGCCGCGCGCTGCAGCGCGTTGACCTGGCTGTCAGGGCGATAGCGGCTCATCAACTGCTCCAGCCGCGCCATCTCGGCAAAGGCCGCGGCGATGGCGGCCTGCACCGCGCCGTGGCAGTTGTCCTGCACGACGATGTCGACGCGCGTGCCCAGCAAGCGGCGTGATGCACGCGTGACCGAGGGATCGGCCAGCGCCGGCCGCACGAACATCCCGGTGGCGAGCAGCGGCACGCTCGCGGCGCTGCGGACGAGGGCGCGGCGCCTGCGGTCGATGTGGTCAACGTGGTCGATGTGGGGAAGGGAAGGCTGTGCAGGCAGTAGGGTCTTGAAGCGCATGACGAGGGTGGTATCGATCGCGAAAGCGGCGGTAAGCCTTGCCGTGCCGCCATTCTGTGTGCGCCGCCGGAGAAAAACATGCATCGATAATGAATATTCAAGAGAACCATGACGATCATCAACCTCGATCGCGCCAACTGCTTCGACCATCTGTAGCCGGCAGCAGCAAGCCACCACAAGACAACACAAGCAGCAAGCCGGCGGAGCGGACTCCGCCTTTGCCATGACGGTTCGAGGAACGAAGATGACCAGGCATACGCAGCATCCCCTGCCAACCCACGATGCACCGGCTGCGCCCGGACGGCGGCGCTTCATCAATACCGCGGCGCTCGCCGGCCTTGCCGGCGTGGCGGCGTGCACCGACAACGGTGGCGCGCCGGTCGCGGCGACAGCTGCCAGCGGCGCCGGTGCCCACGCCACCCATGCCGGCAACACCGCTACCACGGTGCACCTGAAGCCCGGCGAGCTGGACACCTACTACGGGCTGTGGAGCGGCGGCCATGCCGGCGACATGCGCGTGCTGGGCCTGCCGTCGGGGCGCGAGCTGCACCGGATTCCGTGCTTCGTGCCGGACGCGCTGACGGGGTGGGGCATCACCAATGAATCGAAGCGCGTGATGGGCACGCGCCCCGACGGCAGCCTGCAATACACCGTCGGCGATACCCATCACGTGCATGCCTCGTACAAGGACGGCAACTACGACGGACGCTATGCCTGGATCAACGACAAGATCAATGCCCGGCTGGCGCGCATCCGGCTCGACTACTTCATCTGCGACAAGATCACCGAGCTGCCCAACGTGCAGGGCTTCCACGGCATCTTCCCGGACAAGCGCGATCCCGTCGACGCCAGCATCAACTACACCACGCGCGTGTTCTGCGGCGCCGAGTTCGGCGTGCCGCTGCCCAATACGCCGACCGAGGACGGCACCAAGTACCGCTCGCTGTTCACCTGCGTCGACGCCGAGACGATGGCGGTGCGCTGGCAGGTGCGGATCGACGGCAACTGCGACCTGGTGGCGACTTCGTATGACGGCAAGCTGGCCGCGACCAACCAGTACAACGTGGAAATGGGCGTGCGCTTCGAGGACATGATGTCGGCCGAGCGCGATGCCTGCCTGTTCTTCAACATTGCCCGCATCGAGGCGGCCGTGAAGGCCGGCAAGTTCAGGACCATCGGCGACTCCAAGGTGCCGGTGGTCGACGGCACGCATGCCGCCAACCAGGACCCGGCCACGGCGCTGACCGCCTATGTCTCGGTGCCCAAGAACCCGCACGGCGTTAACGCCAGTCCCGACCAGAAGTACTTTATCTGCGCCGGCAAGCTGTCGCCGACCGGCACGGTGATCGAGCTGGCCAGGGTGCTGGACTGGTTCGACGGCAAGCTGGCCAAGCTGGATGACGCCATCGTGGCCGAGGTCGAGCTCGGCCTGGGGCCGCTGCATACCGCCTTCGACGGGCGCGGCAATGCCTACACCACGCTGTTCCTGGACAGCCAGGTGGTCAAGTGGAACATCGACGCGGCGATCCGCTTCCACCGTGGCGACAAGAGCGCCAAGTACGTGATCGACCGGCTCGACGTGCAATACCAGCCCGGCCACCTCAATGCCTCGCAATCCGAGACCGTCGCCGCCGACGGCAAATTGCTGGCGGTGGGCTGCAAGTTCTCCAAGGACCGCTTCCTGCCGGTGGGTCCGCTGCACGCCGAGAACGAGCAGCTGATCGACATCTCCGGCGACAAGATGGTGCTGCTGGCGGACCATCCGGTGCACAGCGAACCGCACGACTTCATCATCTTCCGGCGCGAGCTGCTGCGGCCGAAGCAGGTCTACGCGCTCGACGATTTCCCGCTGGCGATCAAGGATGCGCAGCAATCGGGCGTGGTCCGCAACGGCCGCAAGGTGACGGTGAAGCTCACCTCGCAGGCGCCGGTGTTCAGCCTGCGCGAGATCAAGCTGAAGCGGGGCGACGAGGTCACGCTGATCCTGACCAACCTCGACAAGATCGAGGACCTGACGCACGGCTTCGCCATCCCGAAATACAACATCAACTTCATCGTCAATCCGCAGGAGACGGCGTCGGTGACCTTCGTCGCCGACAAGCCCGGCGTGTTCTGGTGCTATTGCACCCACTTCTGCCACGCGCTGCATCTCGAGATGCGCAGCCGCATGATCGTCGAGGCCTGAGACGGCCCGGCGCGGAGCATTGCGCGCGGCGCCTTGCCGCGGGCAGCGCCGCGCCTGCCGCCTTTCCATGATGCACGCAATCTTCAAAGGACTGGCCGCGGTCCTGGCCGCGTGGCTGCTCGCGGCCGGCCTGGTCGCGCCGGCGCATGCGGGCGCCTACGAGGCCGAGCTGCCGCCGCAGCTCGCCACCGCCGCCGACCTGTGCGCGCTGGTGCCGTGTACGCAGGTGCTGCCCGGCGCCACGCATTTTTCGGCGCGCCTGGGCCAGCCGCCCTATGTCGAGGGCTATCGCACCGGCCCCGGCGGCGCGCGCGAGCTGCTCGGCTACGTCATGCTGTCCACCGACATCACCGATACCCCGGCGTATTCGGGCAAGCCGGTGGTGACGCTGATCGGCATGGACACGCAGGGCCGCTATGCCGGCGTCAAGGTGCTGAAGCATTCGGAGCCGATCCTGCTGCTGGGCATCCCGGAATCGGCGCTGCTGGAATTCAACCGGCAATACGTCGGCAAGTCGGTCGCAGACAAGATCGAAGTGGGGCAGTCGCGACCCGACGAAGGCGTGGTCGGGGTCGATGCGATTTCGGGCGCCACGGTGACGGTGATCGCGCAGAACCAGGTGCTGACCACGGCGGGTGCGGCGGTGGCGCGGCAGGTCGGCATCCTGGCGCCGACGCAACGCGCGCCGGCGCGCTACGTTGAAAGCGGCACGCACTACAGCTGGCCGCAACTGGTGGCGATGGGCGCGGTGCAGCGCCTGCTGGTGCAGCCCGCGCAGGTCGGCCTGCCAGGCAGCGGCGGGCCGTTTATCGAGCTGTGGTTCGGCGACCTCAATCATCCCGATATCGCACGCAGCGTGCTGGGCGATGCCGGCTGGCAGGGGCTGCGCGCGCAGGTGCGGCCGGGCGAACATGCCATCTTCGTGATCCGTACCGCCGGCACCGAGTCGTTGAAGGGCTCGGGCTTCGTGCGTGGCGGCATCTATGACCGGGTGCAGGTGCGCCAGGACGCCGACGCCTTCACCTTCCGCGACCTCGACTACCTGAACCTCTATGGCGTGGCCGCGCCGGGCGCGCCGGCGCCGACCGAGTCGGCGATCTTCGTGATCCGTTCGCCGGCGTTCTCGGCGGCGTATCCGTGGAAGCTGTCGTTCCTCGGCAACCGGGTCGACCGCGCCACCGGCACGCGCAGCTTTGCCAGCTTCGACGCGCCGTACTGGCTGCCGGCGGCGCTGCTGCAGGGCGGCCGTCCCCATATCGACGTGCCCGAGGCGCCGTGGCGCAAGGTCTGGCGCCGGCAGGCCGGCACCATCGCGCTGTTCGTGGCGCTGCTGGGCGCGGTCACGCTGGTCTACGCGCTGCGCGACCGCCTGACGCGGCGCTCCACCCACCGGCACAAATGGCCGGTCAACGCGTTCAAGTACACGGCCTGGGCCCTCAGCATCGTCTTCGTGGGGTTTGGCGCGATGGCGCAGCCTTCGGTAACGCAGGTGCTGACGTGGTTCCACGCGCTGCTGCTGCGCTGGGACTGGGCCTTGTTCCTGAGCGACCCTTTCATCTTCTGCTTCTGGATCTTCATCATCGTCACGGTGCTGCTGTTCGGGCGCGGGCTGTTCTGCGGCTGGCTGTGCCCGTTCGGCTCGCTGTCCGAGGCGCTCTACAAGCTCGGCCGCTTGGTGGGGCTGAAGCGCTGGCAGCGGCAGTTGCCGCGGCGCTGGCACGACCGGCTCAAGTGGGTCAAGTACGGCGTGTTCTTCGGGCTGCTGGCGGTGTCGGTGTTTTCGATGGGGCTGTCCGAGCGGCTGGCGGAGATCGAGCCGTTCAAGACCACCTTCCTGGTCGGCATCGCGAACCGCGCGTGGCCCTACGGGCTGTTCGCGTGCGCGCTGCTGGCGCTGTCGTTGTTGATCGAACGGCCCTACTGCAAGTACCTGTGCCCGCTCGGCGCGGCGCTGGCAATGCCAAGCACGTTTCGCTGGTTCGGCCTGCGGCGCAAGCCTGAGTGCAACCGCTGCAAGGCGTGCGCGGCGGGCTGCGGCGCGCAGGCGATCGATGCCGATGGCCGCATCGACCAGCGCGAGTGCCTGCATTGCCTCGACTGCATGGTGCTCTATACCGATACGCACGGCTGCCCGCCGCTGGCGCGCGAGCGCAAGCGGCGCGAGCGCGACGGGCTGCCGCTGACGCCGGTGGGGCGCGACGGGTATTTCATTCCGCTGGTGCCGGTGACGGCCGCCGCGGCACAGCCGTCGGGCCCCGATCCGCGCATGCCGACCGAGCCCGTGACGCCGCCCTACGCCGCCACGATCGGCGCCGCGCGCTGCTTCGCCGAGCTATGGGACCACCTGTGGCCCTGGAGCGGGCAGGGCTGGCGCTCCGCCGCGGCGTTGCAGCTGGCAGGTGTGGCCGTCGCGCTGGCGGCAACCGTGGCGTGGGCGCTGGCGGCCAGCGGGCAATTGCGCGCCGGCGCGGTGATCGGCTGGTGGCTGGGCTGGAGCCTCTACGAGGTGCTGATCCGCCTGTCGGCAAAGCGCTATGTCAAGGACGGCCCGTGGTGGCGCGGCCACCATCGCCGCGCCACCGTGATGGACATGCTCAGCTATGTCGGCTTCAAGAACCTGCTGATCGGTGCCGCGCTGTTCCTGGCGCTGAAGGCGATGGGGATGCTGGCCGCATGAAGCTGCTGTTCGGTATCGCCTTCCTATGCCTTGCGTGCGAGCCAGGCTGCGTGCAAGCAGCGACCTGGCGCGTGCAGCCCGGCCAGTCGCTGCAGGCGGCGATCGATGCCGCGGCTGCCGGCGACACCATCGAGATCGCGCGCGGCCACTACATCGGCAACTTTACCGTCTCCAGGCCGCTGGTGCTGCGCGGCATCGCGCGGCCCACGCTCAGCGGCGCTCTGCGCGGCGATACGCTGCGCATCGCCGCGCCCGACGTGACGGTCGAGGGGCTGATCGTGCGCGACTCCGGCGACAGCCTGAAGGACCAGAACGCCGGCATCTACATCCAGCCCGGCGCGCACCGCGCGGTAGTGCGGCACTGCGAGCTGACCTACAACCTGTTCGGACTGTGGATCGAAAAGGCCGACGAGGTCCGCGTCGAGGCCAACACCATCACCGGCAAGCGCGACTACAACTCGGCGCAGCGCGGCAACGGCGTGCAGCTCTACAACACGCGCGGCGCGCGCATCCTCGACAACCACATCAGCTTCGTGCGCGACGCGCTCTACGTCGACGTCTCGCACCATGCCGTGTTTCGCGGCAACCGGCTGCACCATAGCCGCTATGGCACTCATTACATGAACTCGTACCACAACCTGTGGGAAGACAACGACAGCTACCGCAACCGCGGCGGACTGGCGCTGATGGAAGTGCGCGACCAGGTGGTCCGCAACAACCGCACCTGGGCCAATGCCGACCACGGCATCATGCTGCGCACGCTGCAGGACTCGGTGATCGAGGGCAACGTGGTCGCGCACAACCAGCGCGGCTTTTTCATCTACGACGTCGAGTATGCGCAGCTGCGCGGCAACCTGGTGCTCGGCAACGCCATCGGCGTGCACCTGTCGGCAGGATCGACGCGCAACGTGGTGCAGGGCAATGACTTTATCGGCAACCGCGAGCCGGTGCGCTATGTGGGCGCGCGCGACGAGGCCTGGGGCGGACGCAACCCGTCCGAGCGCGCGCAAGGCAACTACTGGAGCAACTACCTGGGCTGGGACCGTGATGCCGATGGTGTGGGCGATATCCCGTACCGGGCCAATGACGTGGTCGACCGGCTCAGCTGGCGCTATCCGGGCGTGGCGCTGCTGCTGGGCAGCCCCGCGCTGCAGGCGCTGCGGCTGGCCGGGCGCCAGTTTCCGGTGATCCGTGCGCCGGGAGTGGTCGACGAATATCCGCGCATGCGCCCGGCCCGCGCCAACTGGAGGCAATGGCATGAGCCGGCCGACGCCAGCCGCTGAACCGGCCATGGATGCCATCGTGCTGTCCAACGTCAGCAAGCACTTCGGCGCGCTGCGCGCCGTCGACGATGTCAGCCTGAGCGTGGGGCAGGGCGAGCTGCTCGGGCTGATCGGCCATAACGGCGCTGGCAAGAGCACGCTGTTCCGGATGATGCTGGGTCTGTTGCCGCCGACGCACGGCACCTTGCGCGTGGCCGGTGCCAACGTGGGCGGCCGCGCATTTCGGGCGGCACGCCGCGGCATCGGCTACCTGCCCGAACATCTGGTGCTGCATGACAACCTGAGCGGCCTGGAGACGCTGCGTTTCTTTGCGCGGCTGAAGGGCGTGCAGGCGGACGCCTGCGCGCCGATGCTCGACCAGGTCGGCCTGTCCGCTGCCGCCGCGCGTCCGGTGCGCGAGTATTCGAAGGGTATGCGGCAGCGGCTGGGTTTTGCGCAGGCGCTGCTGGGCGCGCCGCGCGTGCTGTTCCTCGACGAACCGACCAACGGCCTGGATCCCGCCGCGATCCGCGACTGCTACGCCATGCTGAACGCGCTGCGCGCGAGCGGGGTGACCATCGTCATCACCTCGCACATCCTGGCCGAGCTGCAGCAGCGCATCGACCGCTTTGCCATCCTGTCCGCGGGCCGGCTGCAGGCCGCCGGCAGCCTCGAGGCGCTGCGCGCCCGGGCCGGCCTGCCGCTGACGCTGGTGCTGCGGGTCGAGGCGGGCGCGCGCGACGAGGCGCTGCGCCGGCTGCGCGCGCTGCCCGCGCTGCAGATCGACAGTGCGCCGCCCGGCGTGCTGACGGTGCGTTGTGCGCCCGCCGCCAAGATGACGGTGCTGGCCGCGCTGCAGCCGCTCGCCGGCCGGCTGCTGGACCTGCAGATCCACGAGCCGTCGCTCGAGGACCTGTTTCTCGGCATGAGGGGATGAGGGCATGAGCATGGGCGACTGGTTCGACGCGCGGCAGGTGGCCGCGCTGGCCGGCAGGGAATTCCGCGACCGCATGCGCAACCGCTGGGTGCTGGCGGTGGCCGCGGTGTTCACGGCGCTGTCGCTGGCGATCGGCTACTTCGGCGGCGCCGAGCAGGGCGTGCTGGGCCCGCGCTCGCTCGAGTTCGTCATCACCAGCCTGGCCAGCCTGGTGATCTACCTGGTGCCGATGATCGCCCTGCTGCTGGGCTTCGACGCCGTGGTGGGCGAGCGCGAGCGCGGCTCGCTGGACCTGCTGCTGTCGCTGCCGCTGACGCGCGGCGAGCTGCTGCTGGGCAAGTACCTCGGCCTGGCCGCCGCCCTGGTGCTGGCCACGGCCGGCGGCTTTGCGCTGATGGCGCTGCTGCTGGCGCGCCAGTTCGGCTGGGCCGGGCTGTATCACACCCTAGGCTTCGTCGCCAGCGCGGTGCTGCTCGGGCTGGCGTTCCTGAGCCTGGCGCTGTGGTTGTCGGTGCTGAGCCGCGACCGCGCGCAGGCGTCGGGACTGGCGATCGGGCTGTGGTTCTTCTTCGTGCTGGTGTTTGACCTGCTGCTGCTCGGCATGCTGGTCGCCGGCAGCGGAGCGGATGCGCAGCATGCCGCCACCGACTGGATCGCGTGGCTGCTGTTGCTGAACCCCGCCGACCTGTTTCGCATCGTCAATGCCTTTTCATTGGACCAGCTGCGCAGCGCCGGGGGCGTTGCCAGCATCGTGCCGCCCGCGCTGGCCAGTCCGTGGCCGACCGGCGCGGCGCTGCTGGCGTGGATCGCCGTGCCGCTGGGCCTTGCCGCCAGGAGTTTCCGCTGATGTGTACCCCGCTGTGTACCCCGTTCTCATGGCCTCGCCGCCACCTGTTGCTGACCCTTGCCGGCAGCGCCGTCCTGCTCGCCGGCTGTGGCCGCAAGCCGCAAACCGCGGCACAGCCGCAAGAGTTCGACGCCGCCACCGCGTGCGCGCTGGACGGCATGCTGCTGGCCGATTACGGCGGGCCCAAGGCACAGGTGTTCTATGCGGGCGAGGCGAGCCCGCACTGGTTCTGCGATACGGTGGAGATGTTCCAGGCGCTGCTGCAGCCGGAGCAGGTGCGGCCGGTGCGCGCGGCCTTCGTGCAGGACATGGCGCGCGCCGACTGGGAGCGGCCACGCGGCCACTGGTTCGACGCCACCACCGGCATCTACGTGGCCGGCAGCCGGCGCCACGGATCGATGGGGCCGACGCTGGCCAGCTTCAGTACGGAGAGCGACGCCACGGCCTTTGCCGCCCGCCATGGCGGGAAACCGCTGCGCTACGCCGAGGTGACGCCGGAACTGGCCGACCTCAGCGGCGGCGCCATGCACGACAGCCGGATGTAGCACGGCGGGCTGAGTGCCCGCCGTGGTTGCTTCGGTCGTTGCTTCCGTCTGCGCTTCAGTTGCCGCTGCCCGACACCAGCCGGCGCTGGCGCACCGACTCGGCCAGGCCCTCGAGCACCTTGACCGAGTCGTCCCAGCCGATGCAGGCATCGGTCACCGACTGGCCATAGGTCAGTTCGTCGACCGGCTGGCCCTGCACGTGGTCCTGGCGCCCGGCGACCAGGTGCGATTCGACCATCACGCCGATGATGCGCTGGTCGCCGCCGGCAATCTGGCGGCCGATGTCTGCGCACACCGGGATCTGGTTCTCGTGCTTCTTGCTGCTGTTGGCGTGCGAGGCGTCGATCATCAGGCGTGAGGCCAGGCCGGCCTTGGCGATGGCGTCGCAAGCTTCCTGCACGCTGGCGGCGTCGTAGTTGGGCGCCTTGCCGCCGCGCAGGATCACATGGCAGTCCTCGTTGCCCGAGGTCGACACGATCGCCGAATGCCCGCCCTTGGTCACCGACAGGAAATGGTGCGGTTGCGACGCGGCCTTGATCGCGTCGACCGCGATCTTGACGTTGCCGTCGGTGCCGTTCTTGAAGCCGACCGGGCACGACAGTCCCGAGGCCAGCTCGCGATGCACCTGCGACTCGGTGGTGCGCGCGCCGATCGCGCCCCAGCTGACCAGGTCGGCCAGGTACTGCGGGCTGATCATGTCGAGGTACTCGGTGCCGGTGGGCACGCCCATTTCGCTGATGGTCAGCAGCAGCTCGCGCGCGGTGCGCAGGCCGTCGTTGATCTTGAAGCTGCCGTCCATGTGCGGGTCGTTGATCAGACCTTTCCAGCCCACCGTGGTGCGCGGCTTTTCGAAATACACCCGCATCACCACCTCCAGCTCGCCGGCGAAGCGCTCGCGCTGCACCTTGAGCAGCTTGGCGTATTCGAGCGCGGCGCGGGTATCGTGGATCGAGCACGGGCCGATGATGACGATCAGGCGGTCATCCATGCCGTGCAGGATGCGGTGCATGGCCTGGCGCGCGCCGTAGATCACGTCCGAAGCCTGTTCGGAGCAGCCGAACTCGCGGATCAGGTGCGCGGGCGGCAGCAGCTCCTTGAGTTCGCGGATGCGCAGGTCGTCGGTGTTCTTCAGCATGATGGCTCCAGGATTCTTGTGAGGTCGTGAGGGTGTGGGAAAACAAAGGGGTATAAAAAAACCGCCAGGGTCGCTGGCGGTCTTTTTTGTATTCGGGGCGCTGCTTACAGCCATCCCTCCCTATCCGCCAGCGGTGTGAGATCGCTAAAAAAGTAAAAGTAAAACTTAGCGGACATGGCGGGAAAAGGCGTTGGCTTGGGTCAGCTTGAAACGATTTGCTTCGCGGGCGCCGGATTTATGCTGCACTGCGTGGCAGAAAGGCAGGAAATTGCGCGCCGCTTCGGTAATTTTCGTTGCGCATCGGCTGCTGGCCGCGCGACGAAGCATCTTTATAGCGCCTTTTGCCGGGGTTGGCAAGTGTCGCCGCAGCCATGCCGTGCGCTGGCGCACCAACCCGCCTTGCATTCCCGCGATGCCTTGCGAAGTTGCTGTCGCCGTCGCTTTTCGGCTTTTCCGGGCATAGCCGATGGCTATATTGGAAGCGGGGAGCAGTGGGCACGGGGAGGTGCATCATGAGCGTCGATGAAGCGAGGCTGAATGCCTTCATGGAAAAATTCGTCGGCGATATCGGCGCGGTGATGCATGCCGCGACCGTGGTCGTCGGCGATGAACTCGGGCTGTACAAGGCGCTGGCGGAAAAGCCGATGAGCGTCACCATGCTGGCGGCCAAGACCCATACCGACGAGCGCTACCTGCGCGAATGGCTGTCGGCGCAGGCGGCCAGCGGCTATGTCGACTATGACGCGGGCTCGGGGCAGTTCAGCCTGAACGAGGAACAGGCTTATGCGCTGGCGCAGGAAGGCAGCCCGGCCTTTATCCCGGGCGCGTTCCAGATTGCCGTGGCGCAGTTCCGCGCGATTCCGAAGATGATCGACATCTTCCGCAATGGCCGCGGGCTGGGCTGGCACGAGCACGACCCCGCGCTGTTCCACGGCACCGAACGCTTCTTCCGGCCCGGATATGCGGCGCACCTGGTGTCGGAATGGATCCCGGCGCTCGACGGCATCGCGGCGCGGCTCAAGGCCGGGGCCCTGGTGGCGGACGTGGGCTGCGGCCATGGCGCGTCGACCATCATCATGGCGCAGGCGTTTCCGGCCTCGCGCTTCGTCGGCTTCGACTACCACGAGCCCTCGGTGCGCCATGCGGCCGAGGCCGCGCGCCGCGCCGGCGTGGCCGAGCGCGTGCGCTTCGAGGTGGCCAGTGCCAAGGGCTATGGCGGCAACGACTATGACCTGGTGGCGGTGTTCGACTGCCTGCACGACATGGGCGACCCCGTCGGAGCGGCGCGCCACGTGCGCGAGAGCCTGCGCGCCGACGGCGCCTGGATGATCGTCGAGCCCTTTGCCAACGATGCGCTGGAGCAGAACCTGAACCCGGTGGGCCGGGTGTTCTATTCCGCGTCGACCTTCATCTGCACGCCGGCATCGCGCTCGCAGGAAGTCGGCCTGTGCCTGGGCGCACAGGCGGGCGAGGCGCGCATGCGCGCGGTGGCGGAGCAGGCGGGCTTCCGCGGCTTCCGGCGGGCGGCGCAGACGCCGTTCAATCTGGTGTATGAAGTGCGGCCGTGAAGGGCGGCCGTCTTGCTTGCTGATTGGGTACTCCCTCTCCCCCTTGCAAGGAGAGGGGAGCAAACCAGCGGCCTCAGGCCGTCCCGCCGACCGTCATATTCTCGATGCGCAGCGTCGGCTGGCCCACGCCCACCGGGACGCTCTGGCCTTCCTTGCCGCACACGCCTACGCCGGAGTCGAGGCGCATGTCGTTGCCGATCATGGTCACGTCCTTGAGCGATTCCGGGCCGTTGCCGACCAGGGTCGCGCCCTTGACCGGGTACGTGATCTTGCCGTCCTCGATCATGTAGGCTTCGCTGGCCGAGAACACGAACTTGCCGTTGGTGATGTCGACCTGGCCGCCGCCGAAATTGACCGCATACAGGCCCTTCTTGACGCTGGCGATGATTTCCTGCGGGTCCTTGTCGCCATTGAGCATGTAGGTGTTGGTCATGCGCGGCATCGGCAGCGCGGCATAGCTTTCGCGGCGCGCGTTGCCGGTGACCGGCATCTTCATCAGGCGCGCGTTGAGCGTGTCCTGGATATAGCCGCGCAGGATGCCGTCCTCGATCAGCGTGGTGCACTGGGTCGGGTTGCCTTCATCGTCGAGGTTGAGCGAGCCGCGGCGGTTGGCCAGCGTGCCGTCGTCGACCACGGTCACGCCCCTGGCCGCGACGCGTTCGCCCATGCGGCCGGCGAACGCCGACGAGCCCTTGCGGTTGAAGTCGCCTTCAAGGCCGTGGCCGACCGCCTCGTGCAGCAGCACGCCGGGCCAGCCCGGGCCCAGCACCACGGTCATGGCGCCGGCCGGGGCCGGGCGCGCATCCAGGTTGACCAGCGCCGACGACACCGCCTCGTCCACGTACTGCTGCAGCAGGTCGTCGGTGAAATAGCCGTAGGCATAGCGGCCGCCGCCGCCCGACGAGCCGATCTCGCGGCGCCCGCCCTGTTCGGCGATCACCGTGACCGAGACCCGCACCAGCGGGCGCACGTCGGCGGCGATCACGCCGTCGCTGCGCGCTACCAGTACCACGTCGTATTCGCCAGCCAGGCCTGCCATCACCTGCACCACGCGCGGATCCTTGGCGCGCGCCATGCGTTCGATGCGCTCCAGCAGCGCCACCTTTTCCGCCGCGCTCATCGAATCGAGCGGGTCGTTGGGCGTGTACAGGTTGCGCCCCGCATGCGTGGCCAGCTCGCCGGCGACCTTGACGCGGCCGCTGCCGGCCTTGCCGATGGTGCGCGTGGCGGCTGCCGCCTGCGACAGCGCCGCCAGGCTGATGTCGTCCGAATAGGCAAAGGCAGTGCGGTCGCCCGAGACGGCGCGCACGCCCACGCCCTGGTCGATGCTGAAGCTGCCCGACTTGACGATGCCTTCCTCAAGGCTCCAGGCCTCGTTGCGGGTGTACTGGAAGTACAGGTCGGCGTAGTCGACCTTGTGCGTGAAGATATCGGCCAGCACGCGCTGGAGCCTGGCTTCGTCCAGGCCGTACGGCGCCAGCAGCAGTTGCTGCGCGGTGGCCAGGTTGCGGATTCCGAGATCGCCGGCGTTCATGAGAGGTCCTTTTTTTCCTTGGGCCGCGCGGGCTGGCCGGCGCGGCAAACAATCCTGTGGGCGAGGGCGCCATCGGCCCCCGCGCTTGCGTACATGCTACAGCACCCGGTGCCGCAATGCCGGCAGGTTCTGCCGGACTTCCTCCAGCCGCGCCGGGTCGATCACGCCGCCGACCACGCCTTCGCCTTCGGGCAGCATCGCCAGCACTTCGCCCCACGGGTCGACCAGCATCGAATGGCCCCAGGTGCGCCGGCCGTTCTCGTGCTTGCCGCCCTGCGCCGCCGCCAGCACATAGCACTGGTTCTCGATGGCGCGGGCGCGCAGCAGGATTTCCCAGTGGGCCTGCCCGGTGGTGTAGGTGAAGGCGGCCGGCATCAGGATCAGGCTGGTGCCGCCGTCGGCGGCCAGGCCGCGGTACAGCTCCGGAAAGCGCAGGTCGTAGCACACCGACATCGCCACCCGGCCGCAGGGCGCATCGAAGCTGACCGGCGTGCGCCCGGCCAGGATGGTGCGCGACTCGTCATAGCTTTCGGTGCCGCGGGTGAAGCCGAACAGGTGGATCTTGTCGTAGCGCGCGATGCGCTCGCCGCGCGGGTTGAAGGCGAGCGAGGTGTTGTACACGCGCTGCGGGTCGTCGCACCACATCGGCAGCGTGCCGCCGACCAGCCAGATGCCATGGCGGCGCGCCGCGTCGGCCAGGAACTGCTGCACCGGGCCGTCGCCGTCGTGCTCGCGCACGGCCACCTTGTCGGATTCGGCGCGGCCCATGATGCAGAAGTACTCGGGCAGCAGCACCAGTTCGGCGCCGCCGGCGGCGGCCTCGGCGATGCGCGCCTCGGCGCGCGCCAGGTTGGCGTCAAGCGAGGTGCCGGTCACGGTCTGGACGGCGGCAACGCGGAACGGGGCAGGGCTGGCTGGATTGGCTGGGCTCATGGGGGGGCGGCATCTTCTTCTAGCGCGGGAAGGCCGGATCCGCGCGGTTGTCGAAGGTCGGGCCTTGCGCCTCATTGTCCTCCACTTTGCCGACCTGCGGGTTGGCCCAGCTGCCCGAGATGCGGTAGTGCCGGGTGAACATCTTGGAGAACTCGTCGGCGAACAGCAGCTGCGCGGCGAGCGTGCCGATGCCCAGCGCCGGGTTGATAAAGGCCGCGGCGATCGACGTGGTGGTGGCGTTGATGCGCGGCACCACCTCGACCCGCAGGTCCTGGGTCTCGCGCAGCAGGTTGGCGGTGCCGCTCATGCTGGCGATGATCTGCGGGCTGCGCAGCTTGAAATCCTCGATCGTGCCGACGCCGTTCTCGATGGTGCCGCTGCCGGTGATGCGGTCGAACAGCAGCCCGCGCCCCGAGAGCGTACGGAAGTCCAGCGTGGCAAAGCGCAGCAGGCCCTGCAGGCTGAGCACGCCCAGCAGGCGCGCCGCGCCCGGCTCGACGCTGAGGATCTGGCCGTTCTCCAGGTCCAGCGACAGCTTGCCGGTCAGCGTCGGGTAGTCGATCGACAGCGGCGAGCCGCGCCACGCCACGCGCCCCTCGAGCTTGCCCTTGCCGTCGCTGAGGGTATGCGGCAGCCCCAGCCGGTCCAGCGTCGCGCCGGCATCGCGCACGTCGATGGCGAACGACAGCAGCGTGCGGCGCTCGGCGCTGGCGTCGGCGCGCAGGCGGCGCGGCACGCGCCAGCTGCCGTTGCCGGTCAGGGTGGCGCCGGGCTGTTCGATCTGCAGCTTGTCCAGGGTCCAGACCGGATCGGTGCCGCCGGCGCCTGTCTCGGTATGCGCCTTGACCTCGAGCTTGCCGAAGTCGTGGCCGCGCAGCATGAACTGGTCGGCGACCAGGTCGATCGCGGGCAAGGTGTCGATGCTGCTCGCCAGCGCATCGACCACGTTGTGCTCGTCGTTGGCATCGGGCACGTTCAGGCGCGCCAGGCGCAAGCGCAGCGAAGCGGCGGCAGCCGTCGCGCCCGGGCGCCATTGCACCGCACCGGCAACCTGGCGCGAGTCGACCCTGGCGTTCCAGCCGTCGGCCTCGCGGCTGGCGTCGAGCGCGACCTCGTCCAGCGTGCGGCCCATGCCGTGCAGCGTGCGCGCGCGCAGCGCGATGCGGCTGGGCAGGAACGGCGAGGGCGGCTCGTTGGCACCCGCGCCGTCAGCACCACCGGCGAAGGCCGCGCGCCAGGCATCGATATCGAGCTGGTCGAAGGTGGCCCCGGCGCTGACGCCCGCGGACGGCAACGGCGCCGCCTGCTGCACGCCGATGCCGCCCGCCAGCACTTCGAAGCCGCTGGTGCCGCTACCACCGCCGTCGCGGCGCAGCAGGTAGCGGGCGTTGAGCACATTGCCCAGCTGCAGCGCCAGTTCGTCGGTGCCGCCGCGCGCGGCATTGGCCGCAGGCGCGGCCGGGCGTAGTTCGACGCGCAGCGGCAATGCGGGCGCGGCGGCCTTGGCAAGGGGCGCCGGCAGCTGCAGCGCCATGCCGTTGAGCTCGGAGTTCAGCTGGACCTGCAGCTGCCGTTCGCGCACGCCGATCACCGCGCTGTAGCCGGTGGCGCCTTCCAGCCGCGCCGCCAGCGGCGCCAGCGCCGTGCCCGCGGCAGCCTCGCGCAGCCCGGCGGCCGAAGCCTGGCCGCTGGCGTTCACGCGCGTGGCGCCGTCCGGCTGCGTGCCGCCGGCAAGGCGCAGCTCGCCGCCAAGAAAGCGCGCGCGAATGTTCTCCAGCCCGAAGCCATGCTCGTTAAAGGTAATGACGCCGCTGGCATTGCCCAGCAGCGGCAGTTGCGGGCTGAGCACGACATCGTTGCCGGGAAAGCGGAAGCGGCCATCGACCTTGGCCGCGTCGGCGTGCTCCAGCGGCATCTCGAGCTTGAGCTTCAGCTCGCCGTTGCCGCCGGCCCGGGCCGCATCGGCCACGTGTCCGGTCCACTCGCGCACCGGCGAGGCGTTGATGTAGCGTACGAAGCCTTGCACCGGCCCGGTGGCGCTGCCCTCGATGGCGAGCTTGCCGCGCGGGCTCAGGTCGTCGATGCGGCCGCTGACATCGTGCAGCGTGACGCCGGCAATGTCCTGCACCGTGGCGCGGCGCGCCAGGAAAGTCATGCCGCCGCGGTCGAATACCACGCGCCCGGCGATGTCGGTGAACACCGGCCACGACGATGCGCCGGGGGTGCCATGGGCCGGCTCGTGGCTCGCGTCATGCGGCGCGATCTGGTAGCTGACGTGTTCGATCGGGACCTCGACGCGGAACTCGCCGGCCTTCTCGTGCGGTGCCTGGAACGGGAAGTGCGCGAGGTCGCCGCGCAGCACGAAGCTGACCCCGGCAGCCTCGCCACCGGTGAGCGCGCCGGACAGGTAGTGGCGGGTCGCGGCGGGGATGCTCAGCGGCAGGTAGCGCGGCACGCGCGCGACGCTTGCGCGGGTCATCTCGCCGGCCAGGTCGGCGATGCCCGAGACGCCATCGCCGCCTTCGCGCCAGGTGCCGCGCACCGAGCCGGCGGCGTCGGCATTGGCAAAGCGCACGCTCTCCAGCGTCACCGCGAGCTTGCCGTCGCGGCGCTGCCAGCGCACGTCGCCGCCGATCTGGTCGAACCCCAGGCGCGGGTCTTCGAACAGCCCCGGCAGCACCAGCGCCGCGTCATTGCCCTCGAAGCGCGCCGTGCCCTGCTGGTCGTCGAGGGCGAAGGTGCCGGACAGGCGCGAGAAGCCCGGCGTGCCCAGGCGCGGATGCCCGGCGGCGTCGAGCGCCGGCACCGCGGGCTGCCCGTTGATCGAGACCTCGCGCAGCGTGCCCTGGATGCTGTAGTGGGGCTTGCCGCCGCCGCGCTCGAGCATGCCGGTGCGCGCGCGGGTCCAGCTGACGTTGAGGTTGTCGATGTGCCCCGCAGGCTGCAGCGCGCGCAGCTGGCGCAGCACCGCGGTATCGATCGGCATCGAGGTGGCCAGCGCGCGCACCGTGTTCAGGTCCAGCGAGGGCGCCTTCAGCGAGAACTTGTTCAGGGTCCCGTCCTTGGCCCGGGCCCAGCCGATGGCGACCTTGCGCATGCCTTCGCGCCAGCTGCCGTCGGCCACCGCGGGCGCGTTGCTGGCGTCGGACACTACCGGCTGCTGGGCCTGCTGCGGCTGCAGGGGCTGCCATAGCAGCGTGTCGACGGTCAGCAGGTTGCTGCCGTCGCGCTCGGTCCGGTGTAGCAGCAGGGCCTGCGCGTTGGCCAGCCGCAGCGGCGCGGCGGCGCCGGCCAGCTGCAGGTCGACGCCGCTGGCGCGCAGCCGGGTCTGGCTGCGCACGATGCGCCCCTGGCGGAATTCGATGCTGCCGTCGGTGCTGAAGGTGCCGCTGGCGACGCGCTCGAACATCGCCAGGTAGCGCTGCAGCACCGGCAACTGCAGCTGGCCGAGGTCCCAGGTGGCCTGGCCGGCCCAGTGGCGCCAGTTGCCGGCGCTGTGCAGGTAGTCGTCGCGGAAGGTCGAGCGCACCTCGAGCGGGCGCGGGCCCAGTGCCGGCGAGCGCGCTTCCAGGTGGAAGGTGTGGCGCGCGCCGTCGCGGCGGGTTTCGAGGCGGATCTCGCCGATGTCGAGTCGGGGCAGGCGTGCTTTTTCGTCGAGCCAGCGCAGCTTGCCGTCGGACAGCGCCACGCGGCCCTGCGACATCAGCCAGCCCAGGAAGCGGTCGTCGTCCTGCTGGCCGCCGGTGGCATCGACCACCATGCCGGCGACCAGCAGCCTGCCCTCCGGGGTGCGGCGCACCAGGATGTCGGTGCCGCTCGCGCTCAGGCTGACGAACTGCAGGTTCATGCTGACCAGCGAACGCCACGCCAGCTTGCCGTCGAGCGTGGCGGCCGACAGCAGCGCGCGCTGCTGGCCGTCCACCGCGCTAAGCCCACGCGCGCGGAAGGCCGGGTGCCAGCCGTCCCAATAGGTTTCGAGCGAGCCGATCCCGACCTGCGCCGACAGCGCCTGCGAGCCGCGCTGTTCCAGCCACTCGCGCGCGGCCGAGGCCTGCGGCCACAGCACGAAGCGGATCAGCAGGCCCGCCGCCAGCGCCAGCACGGCCAGCACCAGCGCCAGGCGCACCAGCGCGCGCCCCAGGCCGCGCCAGAACGGATGGTGCAAGGCCGCCGCGGCCGCGCGCGCACTGGCGCGACCCAGCGCGCCGGCGCGCGCCCACGTAGAACTCCGTCGGGGGGCGTCAGGAGTGTCAATACCAAGGGAACCGGTGGGCGTAGCGGGCAGCGTGGTGGCGGCCTCGTGCCCGCCCGCGCCGCCATTGGGGGGAGAACCGTCAGCGGGTTGTGGGGCGCGGCTGGACATGCGCAGATTATCCGACAATACTAGCCGCTCTCCAATCTGGTGCCCGGCCGGCTAAAACAAGAAATGCGCAAGCTGCGCGCACCGCGGCGGGGTACCCCTGGCCGCACCTTTCGCACCTTTGCTCGCATTTCAAATACTGGAATGACTGCCTCTGATCCGACGAGTTCCGCCACTGGCGACGCTGCTGACCAACATGGCGCGCGCGCCACACCGGAACCCGCCCATGCGGCGTCCGTCGCGCCGGGGCAGGGCCCCGGCACCATGTCCGCCGGCGCCTTTGCCGTCACCGCGGCGCAGGCGCTGCAGCCGGATGGCGAAGGCGCCCGGGCAGGCGGCGACGTATTGTACTCGGCCTCGTACTCGCACTACGCGCGGCGCGTGCTGCAGGCCCGCCCGGACCTTCCGGAAGTCCTCGCCGCCGCGGTGGCGCAGCCGCTTACGCGCGCCTGGATGGCGGCACGGCTGCAGGCGCTGCATGCGCCCTCGGCCGACGCCGAAGATGCCGCCAAGCGTGCGCTGCGTCGGCTGCGCGCCGAGGTCATGTGCGCGGTGATCGAGCGCGACCTGCGCGGCCTGGCCACGCTGGGCGAGGTTACCGGCGCCATGACCGACCTGGCCGAACTGGCGATCCAGCACGGCCTGGCGGTGCTGGGCGACGATCTTGCCGCCACCTTCGGCCGCCCGGTCGGCGCCCACAGTGGCGAGGTACAGGAGCTGGTGGTGGTGGGCATGGGCAAGCTGGGCGGGCGCGAGCTCAATGTCTCGTCCGATATCGACCTGATCTTCCTCTACGACGAGGACGGCGACACCCAGGGCGGCCCGCGCACACTGTCCAACCACGAGTACTTCATCCGCCTGGGCCGCCGCCTGATCAACCTGCTCGCCGACGTGACCGCCGACGGCTATGTGTTCCGTGTCGACATGCGGCTGCGTCCCAACGGCGATGCCGGGCCGCTGGCCTGCAGCCTGGGCATGCTGGAGGAATACCTGGTGGTGCAGGGCCGCGAGTGGGAGCGCTACGCCTGGATCAAGGGCCGCGTGGTGTCGGCGCTGGACTCGCCCCATGCGCAGCGGACCGCCGGTCTGCTGGCGCGGCTGACCTCGCCGTTCGTATTCCGGCGCTACCTGGACTACGGCGTGATCGCGGCGATCCGCTCGCTGCATGCGCAGATCCGCAGCGAGGCCGCCAAGCGCAGCGGCGGCCTGCCCGGGCACGGTGTCAACCAGCGCTCGTTCAATATCAAGCTGGGCCGTGGCGGCATCCGCGAGATCGAATTCATGGCGCAGGTGTTCCAGCTGATCCGCGGCGGCCAGGATCCCGCGCTGCGCATCCGGCCGACGCTGGAGGTGCTGGCGGTGGCGGTCGAGCGCGGCCTGCTGCCCGCCGCGCAGGCCGGGCAGCTGGGCGACGCCTACCGCTTCCTGCGCCAGCTCGAACACCGGCTGCAATACCGCGACGACGCGCAGACCCACCATCTGCCGACCTCACCGGACGAGCAGCACGCGGTGGCGCAGATGATGGGCTGCGCCGACTGGCCGGCCTTGCTGGCGCGGCTTGCCGAGCTGCAGGAACCGGTGGCGCAGCAATTCGAAGCCACCTTCTCCGACCCCGACGCCGGCCCGTGCGAGGCGCTGTGGCCGGACATCGTCATGGAAGACAGCGCCGCGCGCGCGCAGGACAACCCGCGCCAGGACCCGTCGCAGGGCGCGGCCGACAGTGTGGAAGACAGCGCGGTGCCGTGCCAGCGGCTGCAGGCCGCCGGCTTTACCGACTGCAATGCGCTGCTGGACCGGCTGCGCGCGATCGCCGCGTCGCTGCGCTACCGCGCGCTGTCCGAAGCCAGCCGCGCGCGCTTCGACCAGCTGGTCAACCGCGCGCTCGACCTGGCCGCGCGCCAGGACGATCCCGACAGCACCATCGGACGCTTTATCGACTTCCTCGAGGCGATCAGCCGGCGCGCCTCCTACCTGTCGCTGCTTTCCGAATACCCGCAGGCGATGGACCGCGTCGCGCAGACGCTGCATGCCTCGCGCTGGGCCGCAGCCTACCTGACGCGCCATCCGCAACTGCTCGACGAGCTGCTCGACAGCGACGCGCTGGCCGGCGCGCCCGACTGGACCGCGTTCCGCAAGCGCCTGCATGAACGGCTGCTGGCCGCGGAGGGGCAGGTCGAGCAGCAGATGGACATCCTGCGCCGCGAGCACCATGCCGAGACCTTCCGCGTGCTGCTGCAGGACCTGCAGGGCATGCTGACGGTGGAGCAGGTGGCCGACCGCCTTTCGGACCTGGCCGATGCCATGCTCGACGCGACCCTGGAGACGGTGTGGCGCCAGCTCGCCACGCGCCACCGCGAGGTGCCGCGCTTCGCCGTGATCGCCTATGGCCGGCTGGGCGGCAAGGAACTGGGCTATGCCTCGGACCTGGACATCATCTTCCTGTACGACGACGAGCACGAGCGCGCGCCCGAGGTCTATGCCGCCTATGCGCGCCGCCTGATCACCTGGCTCACCAGCCATACCGCGGCCGGCGCGCTGTTCGACGTCGACACGCGGCTGCGCCCCAATGGTGCGGCCGGCCTGCTGGTGACCAGCTTCGACGCGTTCCGCCGCTACCAGCTGCGCGAGGGCGACAACACCGCGTGGGTCTGGGAGCACCAGGCGCTGACGCGCGCGCGCTTCTGCGCCGGCGACGCCGCCATCGGCGCGCGCTTCGAGGCGCTGCGCGGCGAGGTGCTGTGCCAGGAGCGCGACGCCGCGGCGCTGCGCGACGAGATCGCGCAGATGCGCCGCAAGGTTGCCGAAGGCCATCCCAACCCCACCGACCTGTTCGATCTGAAGCACGATCGCGGCGGCATGGTCGATATCGAATTCACGGTGCAGTACCTGGTGCTGCTGCATAGCCGCGCCCATCCGCAGCTGACGCGCAATGCCGGCAATATCGCGCTGCTGCGCGAAGCCGGCGAGCTGGGCCTGATCGATGCCACGCTGGCGCTGGCGGTGGGCGATGCCTACCGGCTGTTCCGCGCGCGCCAGCACCAGCTGCGCCTCGACGGCCAGGTCCATGCGCGCGTGGCGCCGGCATCGATGGCCGCGCAGACCGCCGCGGTGGGCACGCTGTGGCGGGCCGTGTTCGGTGAGGACTGACGCCGCGGGGCCGCCGGCACCCGCCGGCGCATCTTGGCCGGGGCTGTTGGCGGCGGTGGCGCTGGTATGGGCGCTGTCGGCGGCGTTCACCTTCCTGCCGTGGTGGCACGCGCATGGCCTGTACCTGCGCGATGCCGTGCGGGTGGACGGCCAGTGGTGGCGCCTGGCCACGGCGATGTGGGTACACCTGGACGGCCATCACTGGCTGGCTGACATGCTCGCCGCCACCGGCGTGCTGGCGATCTGCGCGCGCGTGGCGCGGGCGCGCAGCCTGTTGCTGGTGCTGGTGGCGTGCGGCATCGCGGTGCAGCTGGTGCTGCTGCGCGTGCCGGCCATTGCCTGGTACGGCGGGCTCTCGGGCGCGCTGCACGGGCTGGCGCTGTGGGGCGCGCTGGGGCTGCTGCGCGCGCCGGGACTGGCGCGCATCACCGGCGTGCTGCTGTGCCTGGGCGTGCTGGCCAAGGTCTGGGTGGAACAGTCGTGGCTGGCGCCGGTGGTGTTCGATCCGGCGTGGGGCTTCGGCGTGGTGCGCGTGGCGCATGCGGCCGGCGCCGTGGCCGGCCTGCTGTGCTGGGTTCTGCAGGAATGGTGGCTGGCGCGGCGGCCGGCGCGCGATAGCGGCGGGCGATAGCGGCGCCGCGGCGCCGCCGCCTGAGTGCCACCGCTGCCGCTAGCCGCGGCGGCGCAGCGCGAAGCTGAACAGTCCCGCCACGGCGAGCAGCAGCGCGCTCCACAGCGGCACCGCGCCACCGCCGCCGCCGCCATCCGCGGCCGGTGCCGGCGCGGCCGGTGGCGGTGGCATGCCCAGCGCCGCCAGCAGGGCGCCGTCGGCATCGAGCAGCCCCGCGCCGCATACGCCCTGATTAGTGGTGCAGAAGGTGCCGGAGGGATGCGGGCGCGCCGAGCTCTTCAGCGCCGCGGTGACCTGCGCCGGCGTCAGCGAGCCGTTGAGCGTGAACATCATCGACACCACGCCAGAGACCATCGGCGCGGCGAAACTGGTGCCCGCCGCCGACGCCACCACGTAGTTGCCCAGCGCCGTCTTGCCGTCGTTGCTGAGCGTGCGGATCACCGAAGGCGTGACCGTGCAGCGGCCGTCGACCACCTGCGAGTTGCCGCAGCCGCCGCCCGGCGCGCTGATCGCCACCTGCGGGCCGACGTTGGCATAGCTGGCGTTCTCGCCGCCGTTGGCGTGCGCGGTGACCGCGATCACGCCGCTGCAGTCGGCCGGCGCCTCGACCGCGCCGCGGTTGTTGCCGGCCGCGGCCACCACCACCACGCCGCGCGCATTCAGGTCGTTGACGGCTTGCTGCTCGATGCCGCTGCAGGTGCCGCCGCCCAGGCTGATATTGACCACGCGCGCCGGGGTCGGGTTGGCCGGCACGTTCGGCACCGGCAGGCCGCCGGCCCAGCGCATGCCGTCGACGGTGTCGGACAGCAGCGCGCCGCAGCGTCCCGAGACCCGCACCGGCAGGATGCGCGCATTCCAGTCGACCCCCGCGATATCGCGCGCGTTGTTGGTCAGCGCACCCAGCACGCCGGCCACGCGCGTGCCATGCCAGCTGTTGTTGGTCGGCTCCGGCGTAGGCGTGCTGCTGCCCGGACAGGTGAAGCCGGCCGGCAGGCCGTCGCCGGCATCGGTCGGATCGCCGTCGCGGCCGTCGCCGTCATTGGAGACCGTGGTGGTGCTGATGAAGTCGAAGCCGGACAGCAGCCGTCCCTGCAGATCGGGATGGGGCAGGATGCCGGTGTCCACCACCGCGACCACCATGCCGCTGCTGCCGCCGGTGCGGTCCCATGCGCGCGGCAGGTTGACGCCGCCGACGGCGGTGCCGGTGCCCTTCAGGTACGGCTGGTTGACCTGGAACTCGGGATCGTCGGGTAGTGTGTCGTGCAGCCGCAGCCAGCGGTCGGGCACGGCGTCGGCCACGCGCGGATCCTGGCGCAGCCGTGCCGCCGCGGCCTCGGGGTCGGCGGCAAAGGCGTCGGGCACCTGCAGCAGCTGCAGGTTGCCGCCCATCGCGCGGCGCGCCGTGACGGCGATGCCGGTGCGTTCGCTCAGCTGCTTGAGGGCTTCGGCGGCAGCCGGCGACTTGCCGGCGCCATTGCCGTCGACCGCGGTGGTGCCGTCGCGCCAGCGCACGATGATGTGGCCGGTATAGGCCGGTGCGGACTGCGCGCCGGCTGCGAGTGCCGTGCCGGTCGGGACCGCGCCGCATGCAGCGGCGGCGGCCAGGGCGATGGCCCGCCAGCGGCGGGCCGCGAGGCTGCGGCGGAATACGGACAGCGCGGATTGCGGCATGGATTTCTCCTCCCTGGGGCGTAGCGCGCTCGGGCCGGGCCGGCGCGTGGGCATGCTATGTAGCGAATACGATCCCGCCGGGTTGTGCAAGGCCGGCTTTGGAATCGTTCGCGTTCGTTAATGCGGCGTTCCGTACAGATTCCGCCCCGTGCTAGCGCGCCGGCATGTCGCGGCTGGTGGGAATATTGCGGCTGGGCTTGAGCAGCCGGTCGGGTTCGGCGGTCTCGATGCGCGGCGTGGCGCGCAGCGTGTCGACGGCCTGGTCGAGGGTGGCGTCGGCCGACGGCGAGATCGCCGTGACCAGCCAGACCCCGCCCGACATCGGCCGCTTGACCACGTAGCGGATCGGGCCCTTGATCTCGGCCAGCAGCTTGCCGGCGTCTTCGGACAGGTCCACCGCGGGCGGCTTGAAGCGGACCATGATGTCGCCAAGCGCACGGTCATCGCTGATGCTGCCCGGCGGCGGCGCCGAGGCCTTGGGCTGGGCCTGGCAGGCGGACAGTGCCAGCAGTGCGGCCGAGGCGGCGGTGACAATGGCGAGCACCGCGCGCAGCGAGGCGCGCGGGCGGTGGCCGGTGGGCGGCGCTGGGCGGGTCATGGGGAAGCTCCTTTCAATGAATAAATGGACGATGCCACGCAAGGCCGCGCAATCGGGGGCGGCGTTCAGCCCGCGGCGGCGCGGCGGCCGCGCTTGCCGTCCTTGCCCGCGCGCGCGGGCTGGCCGGCGCCGCTGTCGGCCATGCCCTGCGCCAGCATCTCCTCGGCATGTTGCAGCGTCGTGGCGGTGACGGTGGCGCCGCCCAGCATGCGCGCGGTCTCGACCACGCGGCCGGCCGGGTCGAGCACGCGGATGCGCGAACGCGTCACCGAGGCGTCGGCCTCGGCCATGGTTTCCTTGCTGACCAGCAGATGCGTGCCGGCCTGCGCCGCCACTTGCGGCAGGTGGGTCACGCACAGCACCTGGCGCGCGCGGCCGAGTTCCTGCAGGCGCCGGCCGACCACCTCGGCGACCGCGCCGCCGATGCCGGTGTCGACTTCGTCGAAGATCAGCGTGGGCGTGGGCGAGGCTTCGCTGGTGATCACCGAGATCGCCAGGCTGATGCGCGCCAGTTCGCCGCCGGAGGCCACCCGGGCCAGCGGGCGCGCGCTGACGCCGGCGTGGCCCGCCACCAGGAACTCGACCTGCTCGAGGCCGTAGCTCTGGCCTTCGTCGAGCGCATTGAGCGCCGCGACAAAGCTGCCGCCGGCCATCGACAGGCCCTGCATGGCGTCGGTGACCGCGCCGGACAGCGCCTGCGCGGCTTGCTGGCGGGCATGGCTGAGGTGCTGCGCCAGCGTCAGGTAGGCGGCCTTGGCCGCGGCCTCGCGCGCCATCACCTTGTTCAGGTCCTGCGCGGCCTGCAGGTCGTCGAGCTGCTGGCGGCGCGCGACCAGCTCATCGGCGAGCTGCTCGGGCGGCAGGCGGTACTTGCGCGCGGTGGCGTGCAGCGCCTGCATGCGCTCCTCGACCGCCTGCAGCCGCTCGGGGTCGAGCTCGAGCCGGTCGACATAGCGCGTCAGCGAATGCGCGGCTTCCTCGGCCTGCACCTGCGCCGGCTCGAGCGCGGCCAGCACGTCGCGCAGCGCGGGGTCGACATCGGCCAGCTGCTGCAGCCGGTGCACGATGCCGTTGAGCGCCGACAGCACCGAGCCGTCGGCCTCGGACAGCGCGTCGAGGGCGGCGCGGCTGCCGTCGATCAGGCCGGCGGCGTGCGAGAGCCGGTTGTACTCCGACTGGATCTCGTCCCATTCGCCCGGCTGCGGGTTGAGCTTGTCGAGCTCGCCGACCTGCCATTCGAGCCGCTCGCGCTCGAGCTGCATCTCGCGCGACTGGTGCTCGACCGCTTCGCGCTGGCGCACGCAGGCACGCCAGGCACGCCAGGCCTCGGCGACCGCGACGGCCTGCTGCGTCAGGCCGGCGTGGGCGTCGAACAGCAGCCGCTGCGCATCCGGGCGCAGCAGTTGCTGGTGCGCATGCTGGCCATGGATGTCGACCAGCTGGTCACCGACTTCGCGCAGCTGCGCCAGGGTGGCGGCGGCGCCGTTGATAAAGGCCTTGCTGCGGCCGCCGGCATCGACCGTACGACGCAGCAGCACGGTCGGCACGCCGCCGTCTTCTTCGCTGTTGAGCTCGCGCTCGGCCAGCCACGCATCGAGCGCGGCATGGGTCGAGAAGGTGGCGCTGACGCTGGCGCGCGGCGCGCCTTCGCGCACCACGCCGGCATCGGCGCGCTCGCCCAGCACCAGCGCCAGGGCATCGATCAGGATCGACTTGCCGGCGCCGGTCTCGCCGGTGAAGACGGTAAAACCGGAGGCGAAGTCCAGGTCGAGGGTGTCGACGATGACGAAATCACGGATGGACAGGCTGCGCAGCATCGTGGCGGGGAAGGGTGGTCGGTCCGATGAAGGGTCGGGCTCGGGCTGAGGGGCGGCTGGATGGCGCTCAGAGGCGGTTGTCTTCGGACGGGTATTCGTGCCAGTGCAGCTTCTTGCGCAGCGTGGCGTAGTAGTTGTAGCCCACCGGGTGCAGCAGGTTGATGGTCTTCTGCGAGCGCCGCACCACGATGCGGTCGCCCGGCAGCAGCGAGGTCAGCGACTGCATGTCGAAGTTGACGCTGGCGTCGCGTGCGCTCGCCACCTCGATCGTGACCTCGGCGTCGTGCGGCAGCACGATCGGCCGGTTCGACAGCGCGTGCGGTGCGATCGGCACCAGCACCACGCCCGACAGCGTGGGATGCAGGATCGGGCCGCCGGCCGACAGCGCGTAGGCGGTGGAGCCAGTGGCGGTCGACACGATCAGGCCGTCGGAACGCTGGTTGTACATGAAGTGGCCGTCGACCGAAACGGCCAGCTCGACCATGCCGGAGATGCCGGAGCGGTTCACCACCACATCGTTCAGCGCCAGCGCCGAGAAGATGTCCATGTCGTCGCGCACCACGCGCGAGGCCAGCAGCAGCCGGGTCTCGGACTCGTAGCGGCCGTCGAGCATGTCGGGCAGCACGGTGTGCGCGTCTTCCAGCGCAATATCGGTCATGAAGCCGAGCCGCCCGTGGTTCACGCCGATCAGGGGCACGTCATAGCCGGCGAGCTGGCGCGCAATGCCCAGCAGCGTGCCGTCGCCGCCCAGCACCACCGCCACGTCGGCCTGCGTGCCGATCTCCTCGGCGGACAGGGCGGGGTAGGCGGTCAGCCCGGTGGCCAGCGCGGTCTCGCGCTCGAACACCACATCCTGGCCGTTGCGCAGGATATAGGAGGCGATCTCTTCCAGCGGCCCTTCGATGCCGGCGGTGGAGTACCTGCCCACCAGGGCGACGGTCTTGAATGGAGTGCGCACGGCGCTGGCTTTGGCTGGGGCGGACATGCCGGGATTAGACCATACCGCCGTGACGGTTGTCAGCAGGCGCCGGCGGCCCATCCGGCGGCACATCGGGCCGGTCCGCCAGAAGGTCCAAAACTTGCGTAAAATCGGGGCATCATGGATGAACGTTCCAAAACGCTGCTCAAGACCCTGATCGAGCGCTACATTGCCGAAGGCCAGCCGGTCGGTTCCCGCACCCTGTCCAAGTACTCGGGGCTGGACCTGTCGCCGGCGACGATACGCAATGTGATGTCCGATCTCGAGGAAATGGGTTTTATCGCCAGCCCGCACACCTCGGCCGGCCGCATCCCGACGCCGCGCGGCTACCGGCTGTTCGTCGATTCGATGCTGACCGCCAAGCCGCTCGAGCGCAACGCCGACCTGGCCGAGCTGACCGGACAGATCCAGGACCAGCTCGGCGGCCAGCAGCTGGGGCCGCAGCGCATGATTACCGCGGCGGCGCGCACGCTGTCGAACCTGTCGCACTTTGCCGGCGTGGTGATGACGCCGCGCCGCGCGCAGGCGTTCCGCCAGATCGAGTTCATGCGGCTGTCGGACAAGCGCATCCTGCTGATCATCGTCAGCCCCGAGGGCGACGTGCAGAACCGCATCATCCAGACCGAACTTCCCTACACGCCGGCGCAGCTGATCGAGGCCGCCAATTTCTTCAACTCGCACTATGCCGGCATGAGCTTCGACACCGTGCGCAGCCACCTGCGGCTGGAGTTGCAGGACCTGCGCCGCGACATGTCGCAGCTGATGCAGGCCGCGGTCGAGGCCGGCAGCGCCGCCGAGGACGAGGACGACGACCACGTCTATATCAGCGGCGAGCGCAAGCTGCTCGAAGTCGACGACCTCGCCTCGAGCATGGACAAGCTGCGGCGCCTGTTCGACGTGTTCGAGCACAAGACCAGCCTGCTGCAGCTGCTGGACGTGTCCAGCCATGCGCAGGGCGTGCAGATCTTTATCGGCGGCGAAAGCCGGCTGGTGCCGATCGAAGACATGGCGGTCATCACCGCGCCGTACGAGGTCGACGGGCAGATCGTCGGCACGCTGGGGGTGATCGGCCCCACGCGCATGGCCTACGAGCGCGTGATCCCGATCGTCGACATTACCGCGCGGTTGCTGTCGAGCGCGCTGAGCCAGAACTAGTGGTCCGGCGTTCCGGTCTGACCGGCGGCTCCATTCCCACCGCGCGAGCCCGGCGCCGCTGCGCCGCGCCCGTCACCGCGCCCGTCCCATCCCGGCATCGCGCCAACCCGGAAGCGACATGACGTTTTCTCCCGAACCGGCCTACCAGCACGGCCAGGCGCCGCGCACGGCGATCCTGCTGGTCAACCTGGGCACACCCGATGCCCCCACGCCCAAGGCGGTGGGGCGCTACCTGAAGCAATTCCTGTCCGACCCGCGCGTGGTCGAGATCCCGCGCGCGGCGTGGCTGCCGCTGCTGTACGGCGTGATCCTGCCGCTGCGCTCGCGCGCGTCGGCGCTCAAGTACGAATCGATCTGGCTGCGCGAGGCCCATATGACGGGCTCGCCCCTGCTGGTCTACAGCGAGCGCCAGGCGCATGCGCTGCAGCGGCTGCTGCACCAGAACGGCCACGACGTGACGGTGGCGTGCGCGATGCGCTACGGCAACCCGTCGATCGCTTCGGTGATGGAAGCGCTGCGCCGCCAGGGCTGCGAGCAGGTGCTGGTGCTGCCGATGTATCCGCAATACTCGGGCACTACAACCGCCACCGCCTTCGACGAGGTGTTCCGGGTGCTGGGCCAGTGGCGCGACCAGCCGGAGCTGCGGCTGGTCAAGCATTTCCATGACCATCCCGCGTACATCTCGGCGCTGCAGCAGCAGGTCGCCGCCTACTGGAGCCGGCATGGCATGCCGGATTTCGCCCAGGGCGACAAGCTGATC
Organism: Cupriavidus sp. WGlv3; assembly: GCF_023952475.1. Lineage (GTDB taxonomy): Bacteria > Pseudomonadota > Gammaproteobacteria > Burkholderiales > Burkholderiaceae > Cupriavidus > Cupriavidus phytorum. Next base: position 225,669 of record NZ_JALHRX010000001.1, on the reverse strand, counting down.
CTGTCGTTCCACGGCGTGCCGCGGCGCACGCTGGAACTGGGCGATCCCTACCACTGCGAGTGCCTGAAGACCGGCCGCCTGCTGGGCGAGGCGCTGGGCCTGCAGCCGGGCCAGTACCAGGTGACGTTCCAGTCGCGCTTCGGCAAGGCCGAGTGGCTGCAGCCCTATACGGCGCCGACGCTGGCGGAGCTGGGCAAGGTCGGCGCCGGGCGCGTGGACGTGTTCTGCCCGGGCTTTCCGGCGGACTGCATCGAAACGCTGGAAGAAATCGCCATGGAAGGCCAGACTGAGTTCAAGGTCGCGGGCGGCAAGGACTTCCACTTCATTCCGTGCATGAACGATGCCGCGCCGTGGGTCGCGGCGATGGCGGAGATCGCGCTGCAGCACCTGCAGGGCTGGCCGCTCGCCATGCCGCATGCGCATGAACTGGAGGCGCGGCGCACGCGTGCGCAGGCGCGGGGAGCGGCGGCATGAACGTGGATTTCGAGGCGGATGCGCGCCAGCGCATCGACAAATGGCTGTGGTGCGCGCGCTTCTTCAAGACGCGCTCGCTCGCGGCCGAAGCCGTAGAGCGCGGCAAGGTGACGGTCAACGGCCAGCTGTGCAAGAACTCGCGCGAGGTCAAGCCCGGCGACAAGGTTGCGCTGGAGGCACACCAGCAGCGCTGGGAACTCGAAGTGAAGGGCATCGCCGCTGCGCGCGGGCCGGCGCCGGTGGCGCAGACGCTGTACCAGGAAAGTGCCGAGAGCCAGTCGCGCCGGGCCGCCGACGCCGAGCGCCGGCGCCTGCAGCCCGAGCCATCGGCCCAGCTCCAGGGGCGCCCGACCAAGCGCGACCGCCGCCGCATCGACGACTTCAATGGCTGAGATGGCAGCGCGGCGGCACCGTTGCCGGTGCCGCCGCGCGATGGATCGCCAGGTCGGGCAGCTTATTCCTGCGCGACGTCCTGGCTGACGAAGGGAACGATGTAGTGCTTGAACACCGCCTTGCCGCTGCCATACTCCGTCTCGCGCGGGGTAAATGCGCCGGACAGGCAGATAAAGGCGGTCATGACCGCCAGTGCGGCCACGAGGCACAGCGTCACGACTGGGAGCTTATGCATGGCCAACCTTTCGGAAGCGGCACAAAAATGAACCATCTCCTGGGCCCTCGCCATTTTTGTCATTTTTCTTACTAAGAATCTTAGTGAGGGCATTGGCGCAAAGCAATAAGGCGTCGATTGCAACGGGCGAGGCTTTGTAACCGTGTGTTTCGGCGTCGCGCCGGCGCCACTCTTGAAATGCGGCGAGCTGCCACCACCTGCATCGGACACACGCCGATTTACCACCCGCGGCCAGCCCCACGGCGGGCCGCGATACTGCATTGATACGGATCGACATGGAAGACCAGAAGCAGACGCCATCCAACCAGACTGCGACGCCTGCGGGCGATGAGGCGGCCAGCACCGCCACCGCCAGCCCGGAAACCGGCGCGCCCGAAACCGCGGCTACCGCCGTGGACGACGTGGCGGCCCAGCTGGCCGCCCTGGAAGCCAAGGCCAGCGAGCATTACGACCTGTACATGCGCGCCGTGGCCGAAAGCGAGAACATCCGCCGCCGGGCGCAGGAGGATGTCGCCAAGGCGCACAAGTTCGCCATCGAGAACTTTGCCGACAACCTGCTGCCGGTCATGGACAGCCTGCAGGCCGCGCTGGCCGATGGCTCCGGCGATATCGCCAAGCTGCGCGAAGGCGTGGAACTGACCGCGCGCCAGCTGGCCGCCGCCTTCGAGCGCGGCAAGATCGTCGAACTCAACCCGGTAGGCGAGAAGTTCGACCCGCACCGCCACCAGGCCATCTCGATGGTGCCGGCGGAGCAGGAGCCCAATACCGTGGTCACCGTGCTCCAGCGCGGCTACACCATTGCCGACCGCGTGCTGCGCCCGGCCCTGGTCACGGTGGCGGCGCCGAAGTAAGCCGCCGCCCCTGCCGTCCCGTCACGGCCCGACGCCCGGTGCCTGCCGGCCCGGGCGTTCGTCATTGGCAGCGCGCTCATCCGGGGCGCACCGCATCAGGAGCGAACCATGAGCACCGAACCGCAAGCCGGCGCGCCGGACCCGTCCGCGGCCCCGCATCTCGACCACCGCGCCTTTGATGCCTTTGCCATGCGCGAGGTCGACGACGCCACCATCGACGGCGCCATCGCCGCGGCCGGCGACGCGCTGGTGTGCGTGTTCTTCTGGGGCGTGGACTGCTTCAACTGCGAAATGGCCAAGAAGGCGATGCTGGCCAATCCCGGGCCGGTGCGCGCGCTGGAACTGCACTGGCTGCATGCCAACGTCTATGCGCACCCGACGCTGGGGCGGCGCTTCGGCCTGCATGGCATCCCGGTGTTCATGTTCTTCCAGAACGGCAAGAAGCTGGGCCGGGCCACCGGCTGGCATGGCCACGGGCAGTTTGCCGCGGCCGTGGCCAATGCGCGCCTGAAGGCCAGCGGCAAGCCGCTGGTGGGCTAGCGCCGCCCGGCATCAGCGCATCAGCGCGTCAGCGCGTAGCCGATGCGGAACTGCCACGGCAGCTTGTGGTTGTAGTCGAGCAGGCTCTCGCCATAGCCGACGAAATATCCCGCCATCAGGTACCCCGCGGTGCCGGGGATCAGCCGCGCCATCGGGTAGGTCAGCTGCGCGTCGACGCTGCCATACCACTTGCGCGTGCCCTTGCGCAGCGTCGCCGAGAATTCCCATGAGTCCGGCCGCCCATAGGCGATACCCAGGTCCATGAAGCCGCGGTAGTGGGCGATGTCCGGGTTGTCGGCCTTTTCCACATAGGCGTAGAGCTTGGGCGCGACGCGCCAGTGCCAGTCGTTCTGGTCGCCGAAATAGAAGGTCGGCTTGACGAACACCGTGTTGATGCTGCGCGACTCCACGCCGTTGCGGCCGTTGGATTCATGCTCCAGGCCGGTGGCCAGCGACATCCGGCTGATCACGCTGTTGCGCACGCCGGTATCCGACAGGTAGTAGAACAGGCTGGGCCGGTAGTTGGTGTCGCGGAACGGCGCCGAATCTTCGTTCAGGTCCCACAGCGAGAACTGGGTGTAGCTGAAGTAGAGGTTGTCGAACAGGCGCTTCGAGGCAGGATCCTCGCCCTCGAAAATGCGGTACTTGAAGCTGAACTGGAACTTGGCGTTGGCGCCGCCGTGCGCGCCGACCATGAAGTACATCGGGTCGTGGAACGACAGACGGGCGCTGTCGCGCAGGTCGGCCGGGGCGGGGGCCGTGGCCGCGGCCGTGGTGATCCCCGTCACCGGGACGGGCGCGCTGTCGGCGGATTCAGGGCTGTCCACCGTGGCCGGAGCCTGGCTGGCCACCGGCGGCGTCGACATGGCCACCTCGCCCGGCTGCGGCAGCCGGTTCAGCGTGACCAGCACCGGCGCGGCGTCGATGCCGGTGGCATCCAGCCGCACCAGGCCGCGCAGCACCGGCGGCAGCGTCACCGTGTAGCGGATGGCGCGATGCTCGCCGCGGCGCAGGTTGACCACGGCGGGGCCTGAGACTTCGCGCCACAGCACCAGCCGCACCGGCGCCTGCATCTCGCCGGAGGCGGTCACTTCGAGCGTGTCGGGAATACGGTAGCGGCGCGTGGCAGTGTCGGCCGACACCACCAGGGTCAGCGTCAGCGGCTGGTTGCCGTCGATCACGCGTGGCGGCTGCAGCAGCGCCACGCCGGCATGGCCGGCCAGCGGCCAGGCCAGCATCAGCGACAGGCAGAGCGGGGCGACGGCACGGCTGGCTGGCGCCAGGCGCTGCCGCGAGAAAAAAGCAGTAGGGGGCATGAAGATGCGCGACGTTGCCGGGTGATGGCAACGTAACTAGGGGAAAACTCGGAGCCCAAAGCCTATCACGCATGCCCGCAACGGCTTGTGAGGAATTGTACGCTGCACTTTTGGCGCGCACCGGAGGGGCCACGTCAGCGGTTGGCGCGGCGCTTGACGCAGTCGACGTAGTGGTCGCCGTCGGGCGGCTGGCCGCTGCGCTGGGCCTGCCACAGCATCTCGCCCAGGCATTCCATCACCTGGTGCTGGGCTTCGTGCGGGGAATCGAGCCGGCGCGCCAGCGCCTCGTAAGCCTGGCGGATGCCGCGCGGCTGGTCGACCGAGACCTGCTCCGAAATCGACAGGTGCATCGCCAGGTGCAGGAAGGGATTGGTCTGTCCTTGCTCGGGGGTGTAGTCCTGCGCCAGCGCGCCTTCGGTGTCGCGCAGCAACTCGTGGTACTCGGGGTGCTCGCCGATCCAGTCGACGGCAATGGCTTCCAGCGGGGTCAGCACGCCGCCTGCGATCTGCTTCTGCCAGGCATCGCAGAAGAACCGGCGGACTTCTTCTCGTGAGGGATTGAACATGGTGGCGCCATTGTAGACGACGGGGGCAACCCTTGCCGGCGGCCCGACCGTGGCGATGGCGCCAAGTAGAATGCGGGATCGCCGACTCCCTGCCTGCCCGATGAGCGCTTCCGCCCCCACCGCCCCGACCGCTGCCCGCGACAAGCTGGCCGGCGTGCTGCTGATCGCGGTCTCGGCCAGCGCCTTCGGCGCCATGGCCATCTTCGCGCGCTTTGCCTACGCCGCCGGCGCGGACGTGTACGGGCTGCTGCTGGTGCGCTTCATGCTGGCCGCGGCGGCGCTGGCGTGGGTGATGCGCACGCGCGGCATCGCGCTGCCGCCATGGCGGCGCGTGCTGGCGCTGGCGGCGATGGGGGGCATCGGCTATGTCGGCCAGTCGTTCTGCTTCTTCAGCGCGCTCAACCATGCGCAGGCCAGCCTGGTGGCGCTGCTGCTGTACCTGTACCCGCTGTTCGTGACCATCCTCGCCGCCATCTTCCTGAAAGAGCGGCTGACCACCGCCGCGGTGGTGGCGCTGGTGCTGTGCTCGGTGGGTGCCGGGCTGACCGTCGGCGGCGGCGCGGGCTCGCCGCTGGGAATCGCGCTGGGGCTGGCGGCGGCGGTGATCTATTCCGTCTACATCATCGTCGGCGCGCGCCTGACCGCCGGCGTCAATCCGATCGCCACCACCACCGTGATCTGCACCGCGGCGGCACTGGTCTACGGCGCTGTCTGCGTGCTGCGCGCGGGCGCGGGCACGCCGCCGCAGTTCCCGGCCGATGCCGGCGGCTGGCTGGCGCTGGCGGGGATCGCGCTGCTGTCGACCGTGCTGGCGATCCTGACCTTCTTTGCCGGGCTGCAGCGGCTGGGCGCGGCGCAGGCGTCGATGCTGTCGACGCTGGAGCCGGTGGTCACCGTGGTGCTGGCGGCCCTGCTGCTGGGCGAGCAGATCGGCGCGGCGCAGGCGCTGGGCGGCGGCCTGATCCTGGCGGGAGTGCTGTGGCTGACCCGCCGCGGCAGCGCGCCGGCGCCGGCGCGGGCCGACATGCAAGGGAATTGAACGGGTTGCTCAAAGGCGCTGTCGTGGGGCGCGCCGGCGCTTGGGTACAATCGCGCCTTCTTTCACCTCCCGTACAGAAAGGACGCGCATGTCCCAGATCGACCACGCCGCGCTGGCGCAACTGTTCACCGAAGCCCGCACGCACAACGTGTGGCAGGACCGCCATGTGGACGACGCCGTGCTGCACCAGATCTATGAAGCGATGAAGTTCGGCCCGACCGCTGCCAACAGCAGCCCCGCGCGCATCGTGTTCGTCAAGAGCGCCGCCGAGAAGGCGCGCCTGGTGGACTGCGTCTCGGCCGGCAACGTCGACAAGACCCGCTCGGCGCCGGTGACCGCGATCATCGCCTTCGACACCGCCTTCCACGACCAGCTGCCCAAGCTGTTCCCGCACGCCGACGCCCGCTCCTGGTACGCCGGCAACGACGCCAAGATCGCCCGCGACGCGCTGATGAACAGCTCGCTGCAGGGCGGCTACTTTATCCTCGCGGCGCGCGCGCTGGGCCTGGACTGCGGCCCGATGGGCGGCTTCGACGCCGACAAGGTCAACGCGGCATTCTTCCCGGACGGCAAGTGGCAGGTCAACTTCCTGTGCAACCTGGGCTATGGCGTCGCCGACAAGCTGTATCCGCGCGGCCCGCGCCTGTCGTTCGACGAAGCCTGCCGCATCGTCTGAGCGCGCGGCTTACCCGCGAACAAAAAAAGCGACCCGTGGTGGTCGCTTTTTTTCTTAGGCCTTGCCTGGCGCAGCGATCAGGCGGTCCATTCCTGCATGGGATTGCAGGCCAGGTAGCGCCGCGGCGCGCCGATGCCGAGCCGTGCGCGCGCCGCGTCGATCGGTTCGTCCAGCAGCTGCTCGTAATCCTCGCCCAGCAGCCAGCCGGCGCGACGGCCCAGCCGGTAGCCCTCCAGCACGGCGCGCGCAAAGGCCAGGCTGCCGGTCACGCGCAGGCTCTTCAGCGACGCCGCGATGGCGATGATGGCCCAGCCCCTGCCGCCGGTCTGCGCATAGCTGAACGCCACCAGCGCGGCTTCGCCCAGGCTTTCGTCGGCGCGGTAGCCGGTCAGCACGTGCCAGATGTCGTGGATGTCGCGCGTGCGCCGGCCGAACCACAGGTAGGCGTCCTCGAGCACCGGCTCCTGGTCGAGGTTCGACACCCTGGCCAGCCCGTCCGCGCTGTATCCGGTCCGTTCGAGGAAGGCGCGATAGGCGGCGCCGACCGTGCCCGGCGCGAAGCCGGCCACATAAGCGGGATCGGACAGGCGCTCGGCCAGTTCGATGCGCTGGTAGACCATGCGGCGCCCGTCGTGCGTAGCCAGCAGGCGGCTGAAGTTGCGCGGCATCGACGGGCCGTTGAGCGCGCGCATGATGCGGAATACCTGCTCGGTGTCGTTGCCGTTCGCCATCAGCTTGCGCACGGCGCGCAACGCGGCGAAGAGATCCTGCTTGTAGGGGTTGGAACCTGTCGTGGTGGCCATGGGCGGTCTCTCAGGATCAAGCGAATTGAGGCGGCCGCGGCGCGGATACCTGCATGCGCGCGGCGGCGGCGCGCACGAAGTCGACGCTGGTGGCGATGGCGGTCACCGGCAGCATATGCCCGCCGCTGACCAGGGTCAGCGTGGCGCCCGGCACCCTGGCCACCAGCGCTTCGCCATGCTCGGCGAAGTCGAGGATGCGGTCGTCGCGGCCGTACAGCACGCTGACCGGCACGCGCAGCGTGCCGTAGTCGCGCAGCAGCGCCGGCAGGCTGTGCGCGGCGCCGATCAGGTCCTCGGACGCCGCCAGGAAGTGGCGCGGGCGCAGGGCCAGCAGGCCGCCGCCGCGGGTCGGGAAGTCGTCCGGCACCGGGTCGGGGCCGAACACGATGTCCATGACCTCGGCGCGATGGCGGATCGACATCGGCACCACCAGGATCCAGGCCAGCAGCCGGCGTTGCCATGCGCGCGGCACGGTCATGGCCCGGAACACCGGCGAGATCTCCCTGGGCGGATGCGTCAGCGGCGCGATCAGCGCCAGGCCGCCGACACGTTCCGGATGCCGGATCGCCAGCGCCAGCGCAATCGCGCCGCCCAGCGAATGGCCCACCACCAACGGCTGGTCCAGGCCCAGCCGGTCGCACAGCGCGGCGAGCGCGTCGGCCTGCGCGGGCAGGTCGGCGGCGCTGCCGGGCGTGCGCGTGGAATGGCCGGCGCCGGGGCGGTCGACGGCGATGACGCGGAAGCTCTCCGCCAGCGGCGCGATCATGCCGTAGCCGAAGTTCTCGAGCTGGCCCGCCAGGCCGTGCACCAGCAGCAGCGCCGGGCCTTGCCCGCGCTCCACCACATGCAGCCGCGCGCCGGGCACGTCGACAAAGCGGCCGGGCGGCGGCATCGCGGCTTCGATGCGCCGGGCGGTGCGCCACGTGTACAGCCATAGCGCGGCGCCTGACAGCAGTAGCAGGACCAGCAGCACGGCCAGCGCAATGAGCGCGACGGTCATGGCTGTACCTCGCTGGCGGCGACGGCCGCGACGGTGCTGGCGCCGGTTGCCTCCTGCGCGTTGCGCGGCTCACGCAGCGCCGGTGGCGCGCCGAACTGCAGCACGCCATCGGCGATGCGGCCGTGCCGTATCGTCAGCAGGTCTTTCAGGTAGTTCTGGTGCACGCGCCACGGCTTGCGGTCGCCCTGGCGCGGCAGCACGCCGGCGGCGCGCTGCACATAGCCCGAGGTGAAATCCAGGAACGGCGTCGGCTGCACCGCGGCGGGCGCGCGCGGCACCGCGATGCGGTGGCCATGGCGGTCCATGTGGCGCAGCAGGCGGCAGACGTACTCGGCGGTCAGGTCGGCCTTGAGGGTCCACGAAGCGTTGGTGTAGCCGAACGCCAGCACCAGGTTGGGCACGTCGCTGAGCATCATGCCCTTGTAGGCCAGGCAGTCGGCGGGGCGGCGCGGCTGGCCGTCGACCGTGAGCGCAATGTCGCCCAGCATGTTCAGCTTGAGCCCGGTGGCCGTGACCACAATATCCGCGTCGAGCGACTTGCCGCTGGCCAGCTCGATGCCGTTTTCGGTGAAGCGCTGGATGGTGTCGGTGACCACCGAGGCGCGGCCCTCGCGCAGCGCGCGGAACAGGTCGCCGTCGGGCACCAGGCACAGGCGCTGGTCCCAGGGCTTGTAGCGTGGCGTGAAATGCGTCGCCACGTTGAAGCCCGCCGGCAGCTGCGCCGCCGCCATGCCGACCAGGCGCGCCTTGACGCGTTCCGGCCGGCGCCGTGCCAGCTGGAAGAAGGTCATGCCGAGCAGCACGTTCTTCCAGCGTGTGGCGCTGTAGGCCAGCCGCTCCGGCAGCACGCGCCGCAGGGTGCGCGCGATGGCGTCCTCGCCGGGGCGCGACACGATATAGCTGGGCGAGCGCTGCAGCATGGTCACGTGCGCCGCGCGGCCGGCCATCGCCGGCACCAGCGTGACCGCGGTGGCACCGCTGCCGATCACCACCACGCGCTTGCCGGCGTAGTCCAGCGACTCGTCCCAGAACTGCGGATGCACGATGCGGCCGCGAAAACGGTCCTCGCCGTCGAACGCGGGACGATGCGCCTCGGCATAGCTGTAATAGCCGGCGCAGACATAGAGCAGGCGCGCGCGCAGCCGCACCTGGCTGCCGTCGGTGCCGCGTTCGGCTTCGACGGTCCAGCACGCGTCGGCGCTGTGCCATGCCGCGCTGACCACGCGGTGGCCGAAGCGGATCTGGCGCGTGATGCCGGCTTCCGCGGCGGTCTCGCCGATATAGGCGCGGATCGACGGGCCGTCGGCGATGGCCTTGGCGCCGCGCCAGGGCTTGAAGCGATAGCCCAGCGTGTACATGTCCGAGTCGGAGCGGATGCCGGGGTAGCGGAACAGGTCCCAGGTGCCGCCGATGGCGTCGCGCGCCTCGAGGATGGCGTAGCGCTTGCCGGGGCAGCGCCGTTGCAACTGGCGCGCCGCACCGATGCCGGACAGGCCGGCGCCCACGATCAGCACATCGAGAACTGCGTCATCGGAACTGGCATCGCGCATGGGAGGCATCCGGTCAGTGACACTTCTGACAACATAGATTGTCAGAAGGGATCCGGCAAGTTTTCTGACAATAGGGAATGTCATAATGGCGCGCATGACCCCCGAGCTGACTCCCGCGCGCCGCTATCGCGGCGCCGAAGCCGAAGAGCGCCGTGCCCAGCGTCGCGCGCAACTGATTGCCGCGGCCGTGCAGGTCTACGGCGAGCGCGGTTACCAGAACGCCACCGTCAAGGCCGTGTGCGAGGCCGCAGGCCTGACCGAACGCTATTTCTACGAGTCCTTCGCCAACAGCGAGGCCTTGCTGCTGGCATCGTTTCAAACGGTGACGCACCGCCTGCTGCACACCCTGGTGCAGGCGGGCGAGGCCGCCGGCCACGACGGCGCGCAACGGGCGCTGGCGATGTTGCGCGCCTATTTCGGCGCGCTGCAGCGGGAACCGCGCTCGGCGCGGGTGTTCCTGGTGGAAATCCGCGGCGTCAGCAAGCTGGTTGACGGCGCGCTGGCCGATTCGCTGGATGAATTTGGCGGGCTGCTGGCGCAGGCGCTGCTGCCGCCGGGGCGCGAGCGTGACCCGCTGCTGACGGCGGGCGTGGCGGGCGGCGTGGTCCACCTTGCCGTGCGCTGGATCCGCCACGGCTACAGTCCCGATGTCGACGTGGTCGCGCGCACCGCGCTGCAGCTGGCGCTGGTGCTGGCGCATTTGCCCGACCCGGCGCCCGAGCCGGCCGCGGCTACAGCTGTGGCGCCGGGGTTTTCTCCCTGAACTCGCACAGCGTTTCGATCGCGCAGTGCCAGCATTCCGGCTTGCGCGCCTTGCACACGTAGCGGCCGTGCAGGATCAGCCAGTGATGGGCGTCGTGCAGGAATTCATGCGGCACGCACTTGAGCAGCTTCTGCTCGACGATGTCGACGTTCTTGCCCGGCGCCAGGCCGGTACGGTTGGAGACCCGGAAGATATGCGTGTCGACTGCGATGGTCGGTTGGCCGAACGCGGTGTTGAGCACCACGTTGGCGGTCTTGCGCCCCACGCCGGGCAGCGCTTCCAGCGCTTCACGCTGCGCCGGCACCTTGCCGCCATGGCGCTCGACCAGGATGCGGCAGGTCTCGATCACATGCCTGGCCTTGGTCTTGTAGAGGCCGATGGTCTTGATGTACTCGCTCAGGCCGGCTTCGCCAAGCTCCAGCATCTGCCGCGGGGTATGCGCGACCGGGAACAGCCGACGCGTGGCCTTGTTCACGCCCACGTCGGTGGCCTGCGCCGACAGCAGCACGGCGATCAGCAGCTCGAACGGCGAGCTGTACTCGAGTTCCGTGGCCGGGGCCGGATTGACTTCGCGCAGCGTCTCGAAGATGGCACGGCACTTGGCAGCGTTCATGATGCTTTTTTCGGGTCGTTGTCCGGGTCCTGCGCGGGATGGGGATCGTCCTGCCGCGGCGCCAGCCCGGCGCGCGCGCGCCGCGCTTCGGCGGCATCGATCTGCGCCTGCACCGCGGCCGACACGTTGTCGGTATTGCGCGGCCGCGCAGCCTGCTGCTTCTGCCGCGCGCGTTCGATCGCGGCCTGGATGATGGCGCGCTTGCGTTCCTGCGCGGCGCGCTCGGCGTCGTTCTCGGGCGCTTCGGCCTGCACCGCGGCGAGCTTGGCGGCGGCCTTGGCGGCCAGGCGCGCATCGTTTTCCTCGCGCTCGCGCACCAGCCGCGCGTTGCGCGCCAGGTAGCGCGCCTGCGCGGCATCGGCCTGCGCCTGCGACCACGCGTCCCAGCCGGTGCGCGTGCCGGTGACGGGGACCATGTCGATGCAGTCGACCGGACAGGGCGGCACGCACAGGTCGCAACCGGTGCACAACTCGGGGACCACGGTATGCATCTGCTTGGCGGCGCCGGCGATGGCGTCGACCGGGCAGGCCTGGATGCAGAGCGTGCAGCCGATGCACAGGCTCTCGTCGATGCGGGCGACCGCGCGCGGCTGCTCGCTGCCGCGCTCCGGATCGAGCGGCAGCGGTTCGGTGCCGAGCAGCGCGGCCAGGCGCGCGATGCCCTGCGCGCCGCCGGGCGGGCAGCGGTTGCAGGCGGCTGCGCCGCTGGCCATGGCCTCGGCATAAGGGCGGCAGCCGCTGAAGCCGCACTTGGTGCACTGGGTCTGCGGCAGCAGCGCCTCGAGACGGTCGGCGAGGGACTTGACGGCGGGATTCACGACAACGGACAGCAATTAGGGGACAAGAGCGGGGTCAAAATAGCGCGCCAGCAGCCGCACCGGCAGCCGCACCAGCGCGGCGCGGCCACGGGCAAAGCACGATATTTGCGCGATGCTGTGAGCGGTTGGCGACATAACGGCGGCCCTTCCGGGGCGGACAATGTGCTGGCGGCCCCTGCGGCACCGGGGTCTCTGCGGACCCTGCGGTTTTTCGCGCCGCAAGGATTATCCCCGATTTCGCCGGCGGACAGAAACGGCGATGATGCGCGTCGCGCGGCCGGATTGCCGCATTCCGGCCTGTGCCATAATCCGCGCAACGATCGACCACACCTCATGTCAACAGAGCCCAAGACAAAACGCGACCCGGAAGGGACGCGCCGACGCATCCTCGCTGCGGCCACCGAGGAATTCGCCAAGGGTGGTCTGGCCGGCGCCCGCGTCGACCAGATTGCCCGGCGCGCGGAAACCAACGAGCGCATGCTGTATTACTACTACGGCAGCAAGGAGGGCCTGTTCCTGGCGGTGCTGGAGAAGCAATACGCCAACTTCCGCGCCGCCGAAGAGCAACTGCACCTGGTCGACGAAGACCCGGTCGAGGGCGTGCGCACGCTGGCCCGCTTCGTCTGGGACTGGTACTACGAGCACCCCGAGTTCATCCGCCTGGTCAACAGCGAGAACCTGCACGAGGCGCGGCACCTGAAGAAATCGTCGCAACTGCAGCAGCTGATCAACCCGGTCGTCGACGTGCTCGCCGACGTGATCCGGCGCGGCCAGCAGCAGGGACTGTTCCGCGACCAGATCGACGTGCCGCAGTTCTACCTGACGATTTCCGCGCTGGGCTACTACGTGCTGTCGAACCGCTACACCATCAGCGCCGTGATCGGCCGCGACGTGGCGTCGCAGCAGGAGCACGAGCGCTTTGCCGAGCTGCACACCGACATGCTGCTGAGCTACCTGAAGAAGCCCTGAGCCGCCGGCGGCGCTGCCATACACAAACGCCCGCTTGCGCGGGCGTTTTTTTACTTGCTGGCCACGGTCACCGGGGCCTGGTGGTATTTGCGGATAAAGTCGCGCAGCTGCGGGTAGATGTCCTCGCGCCAGCGCCGGCCCGAAAAGATCCCGTAGTGGCCGCAACGCTCCGCGTTCAAATGCTGCTTGCGGTTTTTCGGGATGCCGGCGCACAGGTCGTGCGCGGCGGCGGTCTGGCCTGCGCCGGAGATATCGTCGAGCTCGCCCTCGACGGTCATCAGCGCCGTGCTCTTGATGTCCTGCGGGCGCACCGGCTTGCCGTCGATGGCCCAGGTGCCGTTGGCCAGGCGGAATTCCTGGAACACCTCGCGAATGGTGTCGAGGTAGTACTCGGCGGCCATGTCGAGCACCGCGTTGTATTCGTCGTAGAAGCGCACGTGCGCCTCGGCGTCGTCGGCATCGCCCTCGACCAGGCTCAGGTAGTAGTCATAGTGCGACGACAGGTGCCGGTCCGGGTTCATCGCGACGAAGCCGGCATGCTGCAGGAAGCCCGGGTAGACACGGCGGCCGTGGCCCGCGTAGTTGGCCGGCACGGTGTAGATGACGTTGTTCTCGAACCACTCGTAGGACTTGTTGGTCGCCAGCGAGTTGACCGCGGTCGGGCTTTTGCGCGCGTCGATCGGGCCGCCCATCATGGTCATGGTGCGCGGCGTCTTCTCGCCGGCCGACGCCATCAGCGAAATGGCCGCCAGCACCGGTACCGTGGGCTGGCATACCGAGATCACGTGCAGGTTCTCGGCGCCGATATGGCGGATGAATTCCTGGATGTAATAGATGTAGTCCGACAGGTGGAAGGCACCATCCTCGACCGGCACCATGCGCGCGTCGATCCAGTCGGTCACGTAGACCTTGTGGTCCTGCAGCAGCGTGCGCACGGTGTCGCGCAGCAGCGTGGCATGGTGGCCCGACAGCGGCGCGGCCACCAGCACCACCGGCTCGTCCTTGAGCAGCTTGATGGTCTCGGGGTCGTCGGCATAGCGCTTGAAGCGCAGCAGCTTGCAGAAAGGCTTCTCCAGCACGGTCTGCTCGACGATAGGGATGTCGCGTCCGTTGGAGCGCACCGACTTGATATCGAACGCCGGTTTTTCGTATTCCTTGCCGAGCCGGTACAGCAGTTCGTAGCCGGCGGCCAGGCGGGGCGCGCCAGGTACCAGCGACATCGGGCTGAGGGGGTTGGTGAAGGTCTTGGCGGTCGCCTGGGCCCACGCGGTCAGCGGGTGCAGGATCGAGCGCTGGAACTCATGCAATTGATAGAGCATGCCGTTTCTGCCTGGTCTTACTGAGAATGCGTACCACCAAGTAACAATGTACTGACAATACACCTTGGATCGTGTGGCGCCGATTATGCCTGAACCGAACGACCGTGCTAACGATCTTGCTTTGCAGCATATACCTTAAAGTACTTCCCCATGCGCGGAACACAATAGGCATAGGCCTGATTTTTCCGTGACAACGTCCTACAAACATCGCAAACAAATGCAAAAAGCGGCCGAAGCCGCTTTTTTGCTATTGCATTGTGATGCGCACGCCAGTTACCGGCCGTTGCGGCGCGGCAACTGATGCCGGTGTTACATCACCGCCGCGATTGCGTCGACCACCGCATCGATGTTGCGGCTGTTCAGCGCCGCCACGCAGATGCGGCCGGTGCCGACGGCGTAGATGCCGTGCTCGTTGCGCAGGCGGTCGACCTGGGCCGAAGTCAGGCCCGAGTACGAGAACATGCCGCGCTGGGCCTTGACGAAGGAGAAGTCGCCCGGCACGCCCTTGGCAGCCAGCTTGTCGACCAGCGCGTGGCGCATCAGCTTGATGCGGTCACGCATTTCGGCCAGTTCTTCTTCCCACATGGCGCGCAGTTCCGGGCTGTTCAGCACGGTCGCGACCACGGTGCCGCCGTGGGTCGGCGGGTTGGAGTAGTTGGTGCGGATCACGCGCTTGACCTGCGACATCACGCGCTGCGCCTCTTCCTTGCTGGTGGTGACGATCGACAGCGCGCCGACGCGCTCTCCGTACAGCGAGAAGCTCTTCGAGAACGAGCTCGACACGAAGAACGGCAGGCCCGAGTCAGCGAACAGGCGCACCGCGGCGCCATCGGCGTCGATGCCGTCGGCAAAGCCCTGGTAGGCCATGTCCAGGAACGGGATCAGGTTGCGTTCCTTGACCAGTTCCACCACCTGCTGCCACTGCTCGGGCGACAGGTCGACGCCGGTCGGGTTGTGGCAGCACGCGTGCAGCACGACGATGGTGTTGGCCGGGAACGACTTCAGCGATTCCACCATGCCGGCGAAGTTCAGGCCGTGGCTGGGGGCGTCGTAGTAGGCGTAGTTGACCACCGGGAAGCCGGCGGATTCGAACAGCGCGCGGTGGTTTTCCCAGCTCGGGTCGCTGATGGCGACCTTGGCGTCCGGGTACAGGCGCTTCAGGAAGTCGGCGCCGATCTTCAGCGCGCCGGTGCCGCCGAGTGCCTGGGCCGTCACCACGCGGCCTTCCGTGATCAGCGGCGATTCCTTGCCGAACAGCAGCGTCTGCACCGCCTGGTCATAGGCCGCGATGCCTTCGATGGGCAGGTAGCCGCGCGGGGTGGCGGTGGTCAGACGGGCTTTTTCTGCCTCCTGGACGGCACGCAGCAGCGGGATTTTCCCTTCGTCGGTGAAGTACACGCCAACGCCCAGGTTGACCTTGGTCGCGCGGGTGTCGGCATTGAAGGCTTCGTTGAGGCCCAGGATCGGGTCGCGCGGGGCCATCTCGACGGCAGAAAACAAACTCATTTGGAATCTCGTGGTCGGCTATGTGAAAAACGGAAGGCGTAGAATGCTCCGTACTGCGCTGGAGGCTGGCAGGCCCGGCCGCGCTCTTCTTGGCTTGAAGCGGGGGCTGACAACCCCAAGATTCTAGCGTAATCCGCCCGTTTTCCTCAGGTATTTCCCTAGTCACGCCCCTATGACGAACCTTGCCGAAGCCGCGCCGGCCCTGGACGAAGACAAATTCGTCACATTTCCCGGCTCCCCGTTCCAGTTGTACCAGCCGTTCCCGCCCGCCGGCGACCAGCCCGAGGCAATCCGGCAGCTGGTGGAGGGGGTGGAAGACGGCCTGTCGTTCCAGACCCTGCTGGGCGTCACCGGTTCGGGCAAGACCTTCACCATGGCCAACGTGATCGCCCGCATGGGGCGGCCGGCCATCGTGTTCGCGCCCAACAAGACGCTGGCGGCGCAGCTCTACGCGGAATTCCGCGAGTTCTTCCCGCGCAATGCCGTCGAGTACTTCGTCAGCTACTACGACTACTACCAGCCCGAGGCCTACGTCCCGCAGCGCGACCTGTTTATCGAGAAGGACTCGTCGATCAACGAGCATATCGAGCAGATGCGGCTGTCGGCGACCAAGAGCCTGCTGGAGCGCCGCGACACCGTCATCGTCGCGACCGTGTCGGCAATCTACGGTATCGGCAACCCGACCGAATACCACCAGATGATCCTGACGCTGCGGGCCGGCGACAAGATCAGCCAGCGCGACGTGATCGCGCGCCTGATCGCAATGCAGTACACCCGCAACGAGACCGACTTCCAGCGCGGCACCTTCCGCGTGCGCGGCGACACCATCGACATCTTCCCGGCCGAGCACGCCGAGATGGCGGTGCGGCTGGAGATGTTCGACGATGAAGTCGAGTCGCTGCATTTCTTCGATCCGCTGACAGGGCGGGTGCGGCAGAAGATCCCGCGCTTCACGGTCTACCCGTCGAGCCACTACGTGACCCCGCGCGAGACCGTGCTGCGCGCGATCGAGGCGATCAAGGCCGAGCTGCGCGAGCGGCTTGAGTTCTTCCACAAGGAAAACCGGCTGGTGGAGGCGCAGCGGCTCGAGCAGCGCACCCGCTTCGACCTCGAGATGCTGTCCGAGCTGGGCTTCTGCAAGGGCATCGAGAACTATTCGCGGCACCTGTCCGGCGCACGCCCCGGCGACCCGCCGCCGACGCTGGTCGACTACCTGCCGCCCGACGCGCTGATGTTCCTGGACGAGTCGCACGTGCTGATCGGCCAGCTCAACGGCATGTACAACGGCGATCGCGCGCGCAAGACCACGCTGGTGGAGTATGGCTTCCGGCTGCCGTCGGCGCTGGACAACCGGCCGCTCAAGTTCGACGAGTTCGAGCGCAAGATGCGCCAGGTGATGTTCGTCTCCGCGACGCCGGCGCAGTTCGAACAGGAGCACGCCGGCCAGGTGGTGGAGCAGGTGGTGCGGCCGACCGGCCTGGTCGACCCGATCATCATGGTGCGTCCGGCGACCACGCAGGTGGATGACCTGTTGTCCGAGATCCACGCCCGCGTCGGCGCCGGCGAGCGCGTGCTGGTGACCACGCTGACCAAGCGCATGGCCGAGCAGCTGACCGAGTTCCTGACCGAGAACGGCGTCAAGGTGCGCTACCTGCACTCGGATATCGATACCGTCGAGCGCGTCGAGATCATCCGCGACCTGCGCCTGGGCACCTTCGACGTGCTGGTGGGGATCAACCTGCTGCGCGAGGGGCTGGACATCCCCGAGGTATCGCTGGTGGCGATCCTCGACGCGGACAAGGAAGGCTTCCTGCGTGCCGAGCGCTCGCTGATCCAGACCATCGGCCGCGCCGCCCGCAACGTCAACGGCACCGCCATCCTGTACGCGGACCGCATGACCGACTCGATGAAAAAGGCCATCGACGAGACCGAGCGCCGCCGCGCCAAGCAGATCGCCTTCAACGAAGCCAACGGCATCACGCCGCGCGGCGTGGTCAAGCGCATCAAGGACATTATCGACGGCGTCTACAACGTCAGCGACGCCCGGGCCGAGTTGCAGGCGGCGCAGGAGCAAGCCCGCTACGAGGAGATGAGCGAAAAGCAGGTCTCGAAGGAGATCAAGCGGCTGGAGAAGCTCATGCTCGACCATGCGCGCAACCTGGAGTTCGAACAGGCCGCGCAGGTGCGCGACCAGCTGGCCAAGCTCAAGGCGCAGGTGTTCGGCGCCAGCGGCGAGAGCGCGCTGCCGCCTGCCTGATACGCCGCAACGCCGGGCGCGCTTCGCCTATAGTGAAATCCTCGGCAGCGCCAGCGGAGCCGGGCAACGGACCGCGGCGAAGGAGGCACGATGGAACGCCAGTTTGAATACGGCGGCTACGCGGTGGTCGTCACCGCGGTCCCGAATGCCGCCGGCGGCTTTGCTGCACAGATGCGCATCGCCGACGCGTTCGGCGAACCGACCGGCCCGAGCTTCGAGGCAATTGCCGGCGACGCGCCCACGCCTGAGGCCGCGATCGCGCTGGCGGAGGCCGGCGCGATGCGCGCGATCGACGCGGGCGAGGTCAGCTAGCGCGCCGGCGGGTACCCCCATTTCCCGTGGAGAAACCACAATGACCGACATCGGCGAATGGAAAAAGAAGGTCTATGAAACCCACGAAGTGCAAGTGCAGGTCAGGCAGCGCTCACAAAGCGAATGGTCGTACACCGTGCGCGTGTGCCGCCCCGGCACCAACATCCGGGCCGCCGGCACGCTGACCGACAGCTCGCGCATCACCGATCACTACAAGTCGGCCGAGGCCGCGCAGGTGGCGGGGTTTGCGCACGGCGAGCGGCTGGCCAGGCAGCTCGCCTAGCGCCGCCACCGCCCAGCGCTGCGACACGCGGGGCCGGCGGAAAGGGCGGCAGGTAGAATCGCGCCTCCATGCCACCCAGCCAAGCCTTGATCCGATGAAGCCATACGCCATCCTGATGTGTTGCATGGGGAATATCTGCCGTTCCCCGACGGCGGAGGGCGTGCTGCGCGCCAAGCTCGATGCCGCCGGACTGGCGGCGCTGGTGGAGCTGGATTCGGCCGGCACCCATGAATACCACCTCGGCCGCGCCCCCGATCCGCGCACCCAGCGCCATGCGCTGCAGCGCGGCTACGACCTGTCGGCGCTGCGCGCGCGCAAGGTCGGCGTGCCCGACTTCGACCGCTTCGACCTGATCCTGGCGATGGACCGCGAGAACCTGGCCGGCCTGCTGCGGCTGCGCCCGGATGCCGGCGACAAGGTGCGGCTGTTGATGAGCTTCGCCACCCGCCACCACGCCGACGAAGTGCCGGACCCGTATTACGGCGAAGGCGATGGCTTCGAGCGCGTGCTCGACTACATCGAGGATGCCTGCGACGGCCTGGTGGCCGAACTGCGCCAGCGCCTGCAGCATCCGGCCGGCTGAGCCGGTCCGCTGCCCGGTCTTTCCCGGCCTCCCCCCACCGCGCGGCGTCCTGCGCCCGCGGCCGGCGGCCCGATCCCGACGAGAATCCATGCTTCGCAAACTGTTTCGCAAATGGCGCGAGTCGCGCAATGCCAGCCTGCAGCTCGACGCCATCCTGAGTGCGGCCGATCCGGAGGCGCCGCTGGCCGAGCGCAACGGCTGGCTGATCGAACTGGCCTTCTGGATCCGCCGCGACGGCGGCCTCGGTGCCGATGCCGACAGCCAGGAAGACGGCGCGCCGCGTCGCCATCCGGAGCACGTGCGCCTGCGCTACCTGCTGCAGGTGCTGGAGCGGCATCCGGACTGGGCCGCGCGCTTTGCGCAGACGGTGCGCAGCCTGCTGCGCGAGAACGACCCCACCGGCCTGTTCTGCGATACCGGCGTGGCCCAGCATCCCGGCTTCTTCAGCGAGATGGTGAGCCGGCTGCAGAGCCGTTTTTTGCCGCCGCCGCCGAACCGCAGCGACATGGCCGCGCTGTTTGCGCTGGTGTTCGTCGGCGACGACGATGCCGAGTGGGTCGATGCCATCGACGCTGCGCTGATGGCGAGGGTGGCCCGCGTGCTGGAAACCGGCCACGCCGAGGGGGAGGCGGCTGGGCTGGCGCGCTATCGCGAGGCGCTCGGCCAGACCCTGGCCACCAGCATCGCGGTGCTGGTCAGCCAGGTGCGCGCCACCGGGCTGAGCCAGGCGATCCGCTCGCGGCTGGCGGGGCGTGTCGAGGAGACCCCGTTCTTTCGCCTGGACGAGGCCATCCAGGCCTTGCGCGAGGACGGCCTGCGCCGTGACGACAACAGCTTCGGCCATCGCCTGAACTACTTCCGCGCGCTGCTCGACGGCTGCCACGCCGCCGCCCGCCAGGTGTACGAAGATCTGGAGGAAAACGGCGTGTCGGTCGAGGTGGTGTTCCAGATCGAGCGCATGAAGGTGCAGCTCAGCCGCATCGAGCTGCTGCTTGCGGCGTGGGTCGAGCCGGGCCGTCCCGGCATGCCGGCGCACCTGGTGGCCGAGCTGATCCGCTCGACCCAGGCGCGGCGCAGCATTGCGCATCTGGCCGGCACCTCGTTCGCACAGCTGGCGCGCAAGGTGGTGGAGCGCTCGGCCGAGACCGGCGAGCACTACATCACCCGCGACCGCCGCGAATATGCCGAGCTGGTGCGCGCCGCGGCGGGCGGCGGCCTGGTCTCGGTGGCCACGGTGTACCTGAAGTTCCTGATCTACGGGCTGCACCTGGACAAGTTCAGCGAGGGCGTGCTGGCCTCGCTCAACTATGCCGGCAGCTTCCTCGCCATCCATTTCGCGCACTTCACGCTGGCGACCAAGCAGCCGGCCATGACCGGGCCGGCGCTGGCGCACCGGCTCGATAACGCGGGGCGGCCGGAGGGGCGCGAGATCTTTGTCGACGACACCGTCGCCATGATCCGATCCAACGCGGCGGCCATTGCCGGCAACCTGGCGGTGGTGTTCCCGGTGGCGCTGGGCGTGCAGTGGCTGGCGCACCGGCTGCTGGGCACCAACCTGATCACGCCGGCCAAGGCGATCGCCACCATCGAGTCCTTCTCGATCCTGGGACCGACGCCGCTGTACGCCGCCTTCACCGGCGTGCTGCTGTGGCTGTCGAGCCTGTTCGCGGGCTGGGCCGACAACTGGTTCGCGCTGCACCGCGTGCACGACGTGATGGCCTACCACCGGCGCCTGCAGTACGTGCTGGGCCCGCACGGCGCCACCCGGGTGGCGGACTTCTGGAAACGCAACCTGTCGGGCATCGTCGCCAACGTGTCGCTGGGACTGCTGCTGGGGCTGGGGCCGGAGATCCTGAGCTTTTTCGGCCCGCATATGGAAGTGCGGCATGTGACGCTGTCGACCGGGTCGGTGGGTGCGGCGATTGGCGTGCTGGGCTGGGACGCACTGCGCATGCCGGCGTTGTGGCTGGCAGTGGCGGGCATTGCGCTGATGGGCATGCTGAACGTCGCGGTCAGCTTTGCGCTGGCATTCAATATGGCGCTGCGGTCACGCAACTTGCGGCGCATCGATCGCGCCGAGCTGAGCGCGGCCGTGCGGCGGCGCATCCTGAAACAGCCGCTGTCGCTGCTGGTGCCGCCGCGCGTGGCACCTGCGCCGGCGGCTGCAGGGGGGCGCCAGGCCTGAGGGCGGGGTGGTGCGGTGCAGGTGGTGCGGTGCGGCAGGGGTAGTTGACTGAATTAGTCGGGTACCTTTATACTTGACGGAAACGATCAAGTATTAGCTTCACCCCCACGCTTCACCCCAGAGCCCTGCACCATGAGACTGACCACCAAAGGCCGCTTCGCGGTCACTGCGATGATCGACCTGGCCATGCGCCAGGACCAGGGACCGGTCACGCTCGCCGGCATCAGCCAGCGGCAGAAAATCTCGCTGTCGTATCTGGAGCAACTGTTCGGCAAGCTGCGCCGGCACGAGATCGTCGAAAGCGTGCGCGGCCCGGGCGGCGGCTACAGCCTGGCGCGCAAGGCCGAGGACGTCACCGTGGCCGACATCATCATCGCCGTGGACGAGCCCCTGGATGCCACCCAGTGCGGCGGCAAGGGCAATTGTAACGGAGATGACGGCTCGGGGCGTTGCATGACCCACGAACTGTGGGCCACGCTGAACCAGAAGATGGTCGAGTACCTCGACTCGGTTTCCCTCAAGAACCTGGTGGACCAGCAGCGCGAGCGCCAGCCCGCCGTGCTGCACGACATGCGCGAAGACGCCGCGCAGCCGGTCGCCGCCGCCGCGCGCGGCAAGGCCGACAAGCAGGAAAAACCGGTCCGGGCCAGAATGGTGAATTCAGTTTTCAGCCTGGCGCAGTCCTGAGCGCGCCGGCAAGACAGCAACACAGCGATCAGCGGTCCCTTACAAGGCAGTCATAACGATGAGCACCCCACATTTCCCCATCTACATGGATTACTCGGCCACCACGCCGGTGGACCCGCGCGTGGCGGACAAGATGATTCCGTACCTGCGCGAGCAGTTCGGCAATCCCGCCTCGCGCAGCCATGCGTACGGCTGGGAAGCGGAGCGCGCGGTGGAAGAAGCACGCGAGCAGGTGGCCGCTCTGGTCGGCGCGGACCCGCGCGAAATCGTGTGGACCTCGGGGGCGACCGAATCGAACAACCTGGCGATCAAGGGCGCCGCGAATTTCTATTCGGGCAAGGGCAAGCACATCATCACCGTGAAGACCGAGCACAAGGCCGTGCTCGACACCACGCGCGAGCTGGAGCGCCAGGGCTTTGAAGTGACCTACCTGGACGTGAAGGACAACGGCCTGCTCGACATGGAAGTGTTCAGGCGGGCGCTGCGCCCGGACACCATCCTGGTGTCGGTGATGCTGGTCAACAACGAGATCGGCGTGATCCAGGACGTCGAGCAGATCGGCGCGATCTGCCGCGAGAAGGGCATCATTTTCCATTGCGACGCCGCGCAGGCGACCGGCAAGGTGGCGATCGACCTGAACAAGCTGAAGTGCGACCTGATGTCGTTCTCGGCCCACAAGACCTACGGCCCCAAGGGCGTCGGCGCGCTGTACGTGCGCCGCAAGCCGCGTGTGCGCATCGAGGCGCAGATGCACGGCGGCGGCCATGAGCGCGGCATGCGCTCGGGCACGCTGGCCACGCACCAGATCGTCGGCATGGGCGAAGCCTTCCGCATCGCCCGCGAAGAGATGGCGACGGAAAACGAACGCATCCGCATGCTGCGCGACCGCCTGTGGAACGGGCTGTCGGACATGGAAGAGGTCTACCTGAACGGTGACCTGGAACACCGCGTGCCGCACAACCTGAACGTCAGCTTCAACTTCGTCGAAGGCGAGTCGCTGATCATGGCGATCAAGGACGTGGCGGTGTCGTCGGGCTCGGCCTGCACCTCGGCCTCGCTGGAGCCGTCGTATGTGCTGCGCGCGCTGGGCCGCAACGACGAGCTGGCGCACAGCTCGATCCGCTTCACGGTCGGCCGCTTCACCACCGAGCAGGAAATCGACTACACCGTCGAGCTGCTCAAGAGCAAGATCGGCAAGCTGCGCGACCTGTCGCCGCTGTGGGAAATGTTCAAGGACGGCGTCGACCTGAATTCGATCCAGTGGGCCGCGCACTGAGCGCATGAGTACCCGCCGGATCCCGCCAAAATAACAGCAAGACCCCCGTAAAAGATACGCAAGAGGTAAGCCAAATGTCATACAGCACGAAGGTTCTCGACCACTATGAAAACCCCCGCAACGTCGGCTCGTTCGACAAGAACGACGATGCGGTCGGCACCGGCATGGTCGGTGCCCCGGCTTGCGGCGACGTGATGAAGCTGCAGATCAAGGTCAACGAGGCTGGCGTGATCGAAGACGCCAAGTTCAAGACCTACGGCTGCGGCTCGGCCATCGCATCGTCGTCGCTGGTGACCGAATGGGTCAAGGGCAAGACCGTGGACCAGGCGCTGGAGATCAAGAACACCCAGATCGCCGAGGAACTGGCGCTGCCGCCGGTGAAGATCCACTGCTCGATCCTGGCCGAAGACGCGATCAAGGCCGCCGTCGAAGACTACAAGAAGAAGCACGGCGCCGAGCAGGCCGCCGCCTGATCCTGTCGCACTGACCACGGCATCGACGAAGGAACGCAACGATGATCACCATGACCGAGAAGGCCGCCAAGCATGTGGCGCGCTACCTGGAACGTCGCGGCAAGGGCGTGGGCCTGCGCCTGGGCGTGAAGACCACCGGCTGCTCGGGCCTGGCCTACAAGCTGGAATACGTCGACGACCTGCTGCCGGAAGACCAGGTGTTCGAATCGCACGGCATCAAGGTCATCGTCGACGCCAAGAGCCTGCCGTATATCGACGGCACCGAACTCGACTACGCGCGCGAAGGGTTGAATGAAGGCTTCCGCTTCAACAATCCCAACGTCAAGGACGAGTGCGGCTGCGGCGAGTCGTTCACGGTCTGACGCGCGCTGACGCGGGCCGGGCCGGTGGAGCGCAGCATCGTCGGCTTCCGCCGGGACGAGGAAGGCCACTGGGTGGCTGAACTCGACTGCGGCCATGGCCAGCACGTGCGGCATGACCCGCCGTGGCAGTCGCGGCCGTGGACGCAGAGCGAGGCCGGACGCGCCGCCATGATCGGCACGCGGGTGAATTGCCTGAAGTGCTACCGCAACGAGCCGCCGGCCGAGTGGGCCAGCCAGCCCGCGCGGTAGCGGGGGCAGCACGGACGAAGGGCGGCGCGGCCGCTCTTTTTTCTTGGGGAAGCAGTTGAAAGACGATTTTTTTGCGCTGTTCGGCCTGCCGGTGCAGTACGGCGTCGACGAGGCCGCGCTGGACGCGGCGTACCGCACCGTACAGTCGCAGGCGCATCCGGACCGCTTCGCCAAGGCCGGCGATGCCGAGCGGCGCGTGGCGATGCAGTGGGCCGCGCATGCCAACGAAGCCTACCGCACGCTGCGCCAGCCGCTGCGGCGCGCGACCTACCTGCTCAAGCTGCGCGGCGTCGACGTGCAGGCGGAGAACAACACCGCCATGTCGCCGGCTTTCCTGATGCAGCAGATGGAATGGCGCGAGGCGCTGCAGGACGCGGTGGAAGCGCGCGACGTGGACCGCCTCGATGCGCTGCTGCGTGAACTGCGCCTGGAAAAGCGCGAGCGCCACGCGGCATTGGGCGCGCTGCTCGATGCCGGCGACAACGACGCGGCCGGCGGCGCGGTGCGGCAACTGATGTTTATCGAGAAGATCGAGCACGATACCAGCGAGGCCATCGACCGGCTGGAAGACTGACCGGCAAGATCGCCGGGGCCATGACACAATGGCGCCCGGCCTGAAAACCGCACGCATGCCGCC
This sequence comes from Cupriavidus sp. WGlv3, assembly GCF_023952475.1. GTDB lineage: Bacteria > Pseudomonadota > Gammaproteobacteria > Burkholderiales > Burkholderiaceae > Cupriavidus > Cupriavidus phytorum. The sequence continues at coordinate 200,934 of NZ_JALHRX010000001.1, read as the reverse complement.
CCGCATGGCGGTTTCCCCTGCCGTACAAGACAGCGAAGAATTACCATGGCACTGCTCCAGATTTCCGAACCCGGCATGTCGCCGGCGCCCCACCAACGCCGCCTTGCCGTCGGCATCGACCTCGGCACCACCAACTCGCTGGTGGCCGCGGTGCGCAGCAGCATTCCCGAAGTGCTGGCCGACGAGCGCGGCCGCGCGCTGCTGCCGTCGGTGGTGCGCTACCTGCCGGACCGTACCGCGCATATCGGCTACCGGGCCCAGGACGAAGCGGTGCGCGACCCCAAGAACACCATCGTCTCGGTCAAGCGCTTCATGGGCCGCGGCCTGCGCGACGTCGCCAATATCGAGCACAGCCCGTACGACTTCGTCGATGCGCCCGGCATGGTGCAGATCAAGACCGCGGCCGGCGTGAAGAGCCCGGTCGAGATCTCGGCCGAGATCCTGGCCACGCTGCGCCAGCGCGCGGAAGACAGCCTCGGCGACGACCTGGTCGGCGCCGTCATCACGGTGCCGGCGTATTTCGACGAGGCCCAGCGCCAGGCGACCAAGGACGCCGCACGCCTGGCCGGGCTGGAAGTGCTGCGCCTGCTCAACGAGCCCACCGCCGCGGCCATTGCCTACGGCCTCGACAACGCCGCCGAAGGCATCTATGCCGTCTATGACCTCGGTGGCGGCACCTTCGACATCTCGGTGCTCAAGCTGACCCAGGGTGTGTTCGAGGTGCTGGCCACCGGCGGCGATTCGGCGCTGGGCGGCGATGACTTCGACCAGCGCCTGCTGTGCTGGATCGTCGAGCAGGCCGGCCTGCAGCCGCTGTCGGCACAGGACATGCGCCTGCTGATGGTGCGTGCGCGCGCCGCCAAGGAGGCATTGTCGGAAGCGGACAGCACCGTGATCGATGCCGTGCTCGACTCCGGCGAGATCGTGCACCTGACGCTGACCGACGAGACCTTCGAGCAGATCACCGCGCATCTGGTGCAGAAGACCCTGGCGCCGGTGCGCAAGGCGCTGCGCGACGCCGGCGTGACGCCCGAAGACGTCAAGGGCGTGGTGCTGGTCGGCGGCGCCACGCGCATGCCGTCGATCCGCAAGGCGGTGGGCGATTTCTTCGGCCAGACTCCGCTCACTAACCTCGATCCGGACCGCGTGGTGGCGCTGGGCGCCGCGATGCAGGCCAACCTGCTGGCCGGCAACCATGCCCCGGGCGAAGACTGGCTGCTGCTCGACGTGATCCCGCTGTCGCTGGGCGTGGAGACCATGGGCGGCCTGGTCGAGAAGATCATCCCGCGCAACAGCACCATCCCGGTGGCGCGCGCGCAGGAATTCACCACCTTCAAGGATGGCCAGACCGCGATGGCGATCCATGTGCTGCAGGGCGAGCGCGAGCTGGCCAGCGACTGCCGTTCGCTGGCGCGCTTCGAGTTGCGCGGCATCCCGCCGATGGTGGCGGGCGCGGCGCGCATCCGCGTGACCTACCAGGTGGACGCCGACGGTCTGCTGTCGGTGACCGCGCGCGAGACGCACTCGGGCGTGGAAGCCTCGGTCACGGTCAAGCCGTCGTATGGGCTGGCCGACGACGATATCGCGCGCATGCTGCAGGACAGCTTCCGCGAGGCCGAGCACGACATGAAGAGCCGCGCGCTGGCTGAAGAGCGCGTGGAAGCGGACCGCCTGGTCGAGGCCACCCAGCGCGCGCTGGAAACCGATGGCGACCTGCTGTCCGCCGACGAGCGCGCCGCGGTGGAAGCGCTGATGGCGACGGTGCGCGAGATTGCCACCGGCGATGACCATCTCGCCATCCGCGCCGCGGTGGAGCAGCTCTCGCACGGTACCGACGAATTTGCGGCGCGCCGCATGGACCGCTCGATCAAAAGCGCACTGGCGGGGCGCAAGGTGCAGGAGCTGGGCTGATCACCACCTCTGCACCGCACTACAGAACCCAGGAAACGACATGCCACAGATCATTGTTTTGCCCCACGTCGAATACTGCCCGGAAGGGAAGGTGATCGAGGCCGAGAAGGGCGTCAGCGTACTCGACTCGCTGCTCTCCCACGGTATCGATCTCGAGCACGCGTGCGAAAAGTCCTGTGCCTGCACCACGTGCCATGTGATCGTGCGCGAGGGCTTCGACTCGCTCAACGAGGCCGAGGAGAAGGAAGAGGATTTGCTCGACAAGGCCTGGGGCCTGGAGCCCAACTCGCGCCTGTCGTGCCAGGCCATCGTCGACGAGGACGACCTGACCGTCGAGATTCCCAAGTACACCATCAACCACGCCAAGGAAGGCCACTGAGCCGACGGCACCGATCCCTGCGGAGAACAAGCCCATGAAGTGGACCGATACCTACGCCATCGCCGAAGCCCTGTACGACAAGTTCCCGGATGTCGATCCGTCCGGCGTGCGCTTTACCGACCTGCGCCGCTGGGTGCTGGAACTCGACGGCTTTGCCGACGATCCGGCGCGTTCGGGCGAGAAGATCCTGGAGGCGATCCAGCAGGCGTGGATCGAGGAAGCGGAATGAATTCCTGATGTCAGGAATGATAAAAAGGCCGGCTTGAATGCCGGCCTTTTTCTTTGGAGCTGCTACACAGCCCTGATCGCCATCAGTCTTCCCGGCGCAGATGCGGGAACAGAATCACGTCACGGATATTCGGGCTGTCAGTCAGCAGCATCACCAGCCGGTCGATGCCGATGCCGCAGCCGCCCGTCGGCGGCATGCCGTATTCCAGCGCGCGGATGTAGTCGGCGTCGAAGTACATCGCTTCCTCGTCGCCGGCGTCCTTCTGCTCGACCTGCTTGCGGAAGCGGTCGGCCTGGTCCTCGGCGTCGTTCAGCTCGGAGAAGCCGTTGGCGATCTCGCGGCCAGTGATGAACAGCTCGAAGCGCTCGGTGATGCCCGGCACCGTGTCCGACGCGCGTGCCAGCGGCGAGACCTCGACCGGGTAGTCGACGATAAAGGTCGGCTCCCACAGCTGGCTCTCGGCGGTTTCCTCGAACAGCACCAGCTGCAGCGTGCCCAGCCCGGCATTGAGGAACTGCGGCGCGTTGGTGTTGACGCCGAACTTCTTCAGCTCGGTGCGCAGGAATTCGGCATCGGCCAGCTGCGCGTCGGTGTACTGCGGCGCGAACTTCTGGATCGCCTGGCAGATGGTCAGGCGGTGGAACGGCCTGGACAGGTCCAGCTCGCGCTCCTGGTAGGTCAGCACGGCGCTGCCGCGGGCGTCGATCGCGGCCTTGCGGATCAGGTCCTCGGTGAAGTCCATCAGCCAGCGGTAGTCCGTGTAGGCCGCGTAGAACTCCATCATGGTGAACTCGGGGTTGTGGCGCGGGCTCACCCCCTCGTTGCGGAAGTTGCGGTTGATCTCGAACACGCGCTCGAAGCCGCCCACGATCAGGCGCTTCAGGTACAGCTCGGGCGCGATGCGCAGGAACATCTGCATGTCCAGCGCATTGTGGTGCGTGATGAAGGGCTTGGCCGCGGCGCCGCCCGGGATCGGGTGCAGCATCGGCGTTTCCACTTCCATGAAGCCGGCGTCGGCCATATGGCGGCGCAGCGACGAGATCGCGTCGGTGCGCGCGCGGAAGGTGTTGCGCGTTTCCGGCGACACGATCAGGTCGACATAGCGCTGGCGGTACTTCATTTCCTGGTCGGCCAGGCCGTGGAACTTGTCCGGCAGCGGGCGCAGCGACTTGGACAGCAGGCGCAGCTCGCGCACCTGCACCGACAGTTCGCCCTTGTTGGTGCGGAACAGCTCGCCGCGGGCGCTGATGATGTCGCCCAGGTCCCAGTGCTTGAAGGCCGCGTAGACCTCTTCGCCGACCTTGTCGCGGGTGATGTAGAACTGGATCTGGCCGCTGCCGTCCTGCACCGTGGCGAAGCTGGCCTTGCCCATCACGCGCTTGAGCATCATGCGCCCGGCGATGGCGACCTCGACCGGCGCGGCCTCGAGCGTGGCCTGCTCGGTGTCGGTGTACTGCGCCTGCAGCGCGGCGGCCTGGTGGGTCGGGCGGAAATCGTTGGGGAAGGCCACGCCTTGCTGGCGCAGCGCGGCCAGTTTCTCGCGCCGCTCCGCGATGATCTTGTTTTCGTCGACGGCGGGCGTGTCGGCGGCGGCCTTGTTCTGCGCCGGGGCCTGGGCGCGGTTCGGTTCGGTCATGATGTCGTGTCGGTCGCGCGCCGGGCAGCGCGCGGGTTCAGTATGGCTTCAGTAGTTGCGGAGATCGTCCAGCTCGGTGCTGCCGAAATCCGGGCGGTGCAGGTAGGCGACGATGCGGCCGGCGGTTTCCTCGGCCGAGGCGAGCTGCCGGGTGGCCTTGAGTTCGCGGAAGCGCTGCACCTGGGCAAAATCGGCATTGCGGATGGTGGCCTGCATGCCGGTATCGATCACGCCCGGCGCCAGCGCCACCGCGCGCACGGTGCGCGGCGCCTCGGCCTGGGCGTATTCGGCGTTGACCGAGCGCATGAACATGTCGAGCCCGGCCTTGCCGGCGCAGTAGGCGCTCCAGCCTTCGATCGGGCGCCGTGCCGCGCCGGAGGAGATCGCCAGCACCTTGCGCGGGCAGCCGAATTTCTCGGTGCGCTCCAGGAACGCCGCGGTCATGGTCATCGGCGCCGCCAGGTTGGTCAGCAGGTGCGGCACCAGCGATTTTTCCTGCAGCGCCGCGATCGGCCCGATCGGCTCGACCACGCCGGCGTTCAGGATCAGCGTGGCGCTGGTCGGCGGCAGGTCGAGCGTGTCGAGCACGCTGGCCAGCCAGGTCGCCGCAGGGCCGGCCTGCGCCAGGTCCTGCAGGTGCCAGGCCACCGGCACGCCGCTGAGCGTGGCGATGCGTTCGAGCTCGGTGTTGCGGCTGCGCGCGACGCAGATCAGGCGGTTGCCCGGCACCAGCAGGGCGTTGGTCAGTGCCGCGCCCAGCCCGCGCGAGGCGCCGGTGATGATGTACAGGTGATTGGCTTCGCTCATGGTGCCCCGGTCGGAAAGGCCGTCGTGCCGGCATGGCGCGGGCGGCGGTACAGCGATGGATGGGTTGCTGTGCCGCCGCCGGCCGGCGGCGGGTACGGTCTTAAAGTCCCTGCTTGAGGCTGGCCTCGATGAACGGGTCCAGGTCGCCGTCCAGCACCTTCTGGGTGTTGGACATTTCCACGTTGGTGCGCAGGTCCTTGATGCGGCTCTGGTCCAGCACGTAGGAGCGGATCTGGTGGCCCCAGCCCACGTCGGTCTTGCCGGCCTCGAGCTTGTCGGCCTCGGCCTGGCGCTTGCGCATCTCGTGCTCGTACAGGCGCGACTTCAGCATCGACATGGCTTCGGCGCGGTTGCGGTGCTGCGAGCGGTCGTTCTGGCACTGCACCACAATGCCGGTCGGGATGTGCGTGATACGCACGGCCGAATCGGTCTTGTTGATGTGCTGGCCGCCGGCGCCCGAGGCGCGGTAGGTATCCACGCGCAGGTCCGCCGGGTTGACTTCCACTTCGAACGAGTCGTCCACCTCGGGGTAGACGAACACCGACGAGAACGAGGTATGGCGCCCGCCCGACGAATCGAACGGCGACTTGCGCACCAGGCGGTGCACGCCGGTTTCGGTGCGCAGGTAGCCGAAGGCGTATTCGCCCTCGATCTTGATGGTCGCGCTCTTGATGCCGGCCACGTCGCCCTCGGACTCTTCCAGCACCTCGGCCTTGAAGCCCTTGCGCTCGCAGTACTTCAGGTACTGGCGCAGCAGCATCGAGGCCCAGTCGCACGCTTCGGTGCCGCCGGCGCCGGCCTGGATGTCGATAAAGGCGTTGGCCTGGTCCATCTCGCCGGCGAACATGCGGCGGAATTCCATGTCCGCCACCACCGCCTCGAAGCCCTTGACGTCGGCCTCGATCGACTCGAGCGTGTCGTCATCGCCTTCTTCCCTGGCGAGCTCGAACAGCTCTTCCGCACCGACGAGGTCATCGGTGAGCTTGCCCAGGACGCCGACCACGCCCTCGAGCATCTTCTTTTCCTTGCCGAGGTCCTGGGCCCGCTTGGGGTTGTTCCAGACGTCGGGGTCTTCCAGCAGGCCGTTGACTTCGTCCAGCCTTCCTACTTTGACATCGTAGTCAAAGATACCCCCGTAGATCTTCCGTCCGGGAACGGAGATCGGAGATGGCACCGGAGATGGCGTTGAGGCGTTCTGCTTCCATGATGTTCCTGCGCTTCGAAAACCTCGAATTATAGCGGATCGGGGCCGTGATCCGGGCGCGGATTCGGCGATGCGGGCCGGTTCGCGGGCCGCGCACGGCGAACGGAATACGCCCGCAACGGTCTATCCGGCGGTGTCGGGCAGCGCACGCGGCGATAATACGCGTTTGCAAGCCGCCCCCGGCAAGACAACGAACAGGGACGAATGACGCAAACCAGACATGACATCGAGCCAGGCCGGCGCCGCGCGCTGGGCCTGCTGCTGGCGGCCACGGCTATGGTCGCCGCGGGCTGCGGCACCATGGACACCGGCCCCGCGCCGGACGGCTTCTACCGCGTCGAGCGGGGCGACACGTTGTATTCGATCGCCCGCAAGCACCGCCGCAGCGTGCGCGATCTGACCCGCTGGAACAGCGACATCACCAGCCCGAGCCAGATCGAGGTGGGGCAGCTGATCCGGGTGCGGCCGCCCGGCGCCGCGGCCGGCAGCGCGACCGCGTCGACCGGCACCGGCCAGGCCGTGACCGATACGCCGCGTGTCGACAGCGCCGCGGCATCCCGGCCGCCGGCCAGCAGCATCCGCCTGCAGTGGCCGGCCGACGGCCGCGTCACGGCCGGCTTCTCCCCGCCCGCCAGCAAGGGCCTGAGCATCGCCGTGCCGGCCAACGGCACGGTGCGCGCCGCTGCCGCCGGCCGCGCCATCCACGTCGGCAACCTGCGCGGCTACGGCATGCTGGTGATCGTCAAGCACAACGACGACTGGCTCACGGTGTACGGCAACCTGGACCAGCCGCTGGTCAGCGAGGGCACGCAGGTGTCGGCGGGGCAGGACGTGGGCCGCATGGGCGCGAGCCCGAGCGAGCTGCACTTCGAAGTGCGCGGCAACGGCAAGCCGGTGAACCCGGCCAGCTACCTGCCGTCGCGCGGCTGAGCGGGGCGCACTGCGCCCCCGGGCACGCTACTGCGCGTGCTCGATCACCAGCTGCACGCGGGTGACGCCGTTGAAGGTGTTGTTGTCGAGCCGGTACGCCACCTGCGCGCTGGCGCCGAGCGAGTCGGCATGGTTGAACCAGATCGCGTCGAAGCGCTGGCTGCCGCGCCCGAGCTGCAGCTTCAGGTGCTTGCCCTTGAGCACGCTCTGGCGCAGCACATCGAACTCGCCGCAGAAGGTCGGTGCCGGGAAGCCCTGGCCCCACACCTGCTGCTCGAGCAGGGTGACGAACTCCGGGCTGAAGCACTGCTCTTCGATATCGCCGTCGGTCTCGATCACGCGCGCCAGCTGGTCGTCGGTCAGCCATTCGCGCCCGACCGCCTCGAAGGCTTCCTGGAATTCGGCAAAGCGCTCGGCGCGCACGGTCAGCCCCGCCGCCATGGCGTGGCCGCCGAACTTGAGCAGCATGCCGGGGTGGCGCTTGGACACCAGGTCGAGCGCATCGCGCAGGTGGAAGCCCGGGATCGAGCGGCCCGAGCCCTTGACGGTGGTGTCGTCGCCTGGCGCGAAGGTGATGGTGGGGCGGTGGAACTTGTCCTTCAGCCGCGACGCCACGATGCCGATCACGCCCTGGTGCCAGGTATCGTTGAACACGCTGACGGTAAAACGCCCCGACGCGTCCGGCCCCGCCAGTCCGGCCATGGGCTGCTCCAGGATCTGCAGCGCCTCCTGCTGCATGCCGGCCTCGATGTCGCGGCGCTCGCGGTTCATGCTGTCCAGCTCCTGGGCGATTTCCCAGGCGCGGTTGGCATCGTCGGTCAGCAGGCACTCGATGCCCAGCGACATGTCGGCCAGCCGGCCGGCCGCATTCAGGCGCGGGCCCAGGCCGAAGCCAAGGTCGAAAGTATTGGCGCGCGCGGCCTCGCGGCCGGCGGCACGGAACAGCGCGGCCACGCCGGGCTGCATCCGGCCGGCGCGCATGCGGCGCAGGCCCTGCGCGACCAGGATGCGGTTGTTGGTGTCCAGCTTGACCACGTCGGCCACGGTGCCCAGCGCCACCAGGTCCAGCAGTGTCTGCAGCGGCGGCTGGCTCTGCGGGGTGTACACGCCGCGGCGGCGCAGCTCGGCGCGCAGCGCCAGCAGCACGTAGAACATCACGCCCACCCCCGCCAGGTTCTTGCTGGGGAATGCGCAGCCCGGCTGGTTCGGGTTGACGATCACCGCGGCCTGCGGCAGTTCCGAACCGGGCAGGTGGTGGTCCGTCACCACCACGTCGATGCCCAGCGCATTGGCCGCGGCGACGCCATCGACGCTGGCAATGCCGTTGTCGACCGTGACGATCACGTCCGGATTCTGCTTCGCCGCCAGCGCGACGATCTCCGGCGTCAGGCCATAGCCGTACTCGAAGCGATTGGGCACGATGTACTCGACCCGCGCGCCCAGCATGCGCAGCCCGCGCACGCCCACCGCGCACGCGGTGGCGCCGTCGCAGTCATAGTCGGCAACGATCAGCAGGCGCTTGCCGGCAGCGATGGCGTCGGCCAGGTAGGCCGCGGCGTGGTCGATGCCCTTCATGGCCGCGGGCGGCACCAGTTCGGGCAAATCGGTGGCGAGCTCGGCGGCGCGGGCCACGCCGCGCGCGGCCAGGATGCGCGCCAGGGTCGGGTGCAGGCCGGCGGCGGCCAGCGCGCTGGCGTGTTCGGGAGAATATTGGCGGATGGCGATCCGGGTCATGGGCGGGGCGGCAGTGGGGTGTAGGGAGCGATGGCTTCAGGCTTCAGGCGGCGAGGGCGAGGTCGGACAGCAGCGCGCGCCAGTCGCCGCGCTGGCCCATGCCGCGCCAGAACTTGCGCAGGTCGGCGCGCCGCACGGTGAACTCGGCAAAGTGGTTCTCGCCCCCCAGCACCAGCGTGATGGCGCCGATCCGGCCGGCCGCCAGCGCTTCCAGCGCCGGACCGAACCAGTCCGCATCGAGCGCGTGCATGCGGTCCAGCCACAGCCCCCAGTCCTCGGCGATATGCGCCTCGGTGGCGCTGTCGAGCAAGGCCAGCACCGGGCCCTCGAGCGCGGCCGCGCCGGCCAGGCCCGCCGGCACCGGCAGCACGCGGCTGCCGGCGGCCAGCGCCAGGCCGCTCAGGAACGGGTCGTTGCTCAGCACCGTGTCGGCCAGCCGCGGCACCGGTTGCAGCGCGCCGCCGCCGTACAGCCAGACCGAATTGACCGGGACCTCGCCGGCGGCCTCGCGGGCCTGGTTGACGCGGTGGTCGAACCACGTCATCTGGATTTCGTTCTGCAGCCGGCGCCAGTCGCGCGCGCGTTCGCCGGCCTGCATCCAGATGTCGATATTGCGGCCCGCCGCGCGCAGCGGCGTGGTCGCCTCGAGCGGGCCGAACACGGCCTCGGGCAGGTACCAGCGCTGCGGGCAGGGCGTTTCCAGCGCGATGCCGGATTCCTGCAGCAGCGCGTCGATGGCCTCGCGCAGCGCGGTGGCTTCCTGCGGCCGCAGGCCGAGCTGGCCCGGCGGCATCAGCACCAGGTGGTCGCGCGCGGCATGGATGTGCACCGGCTGCAGGCACGCCCAGGACTGGCCGTCGGCGGCCGGGGTGCCCGCCGGGGTGGCCGTGGCCGCGCCGGCGCTGTCGGCCAGCCGCATATAGGGCGCCAGCGGCACCCGCACCGTGTCCAGCCCGGCCTTGCCGGCCAGCCAGCGTTCCTGCGGCAGGCTGCGCAGGAACGGGTCATCGTGCCGCTCGCGCGGACCGGGCGCGGCCCGGGTCAGCAACTTTCCGAGCGCTGGCAGCTCCAATTGCCGCAGCAGCGCGCCGGGCACGACGTCGTCGCGGCCGTCGTCGCCGGCGCCGGGCGGGACGGAAAAGGGCACAATCAGGGTCAGGTGCGTCATCATGGTGGCGAGATTGTAAACTCCCGGCTGGCTCGCGCCAGCCCGAACTGGACCGCAACGTGAGCGCGGCGCCGCCCGCCACGGCTCGCCTGCGTGCCGCCGGCGGCGCCCCGACGGGCACTGGCGCTTTTCCGAAACAACAGGAATCCTCTTGAAATTTCCCTACGAGTGGCAGATCGGCTGGCGATATACCCGCGCAAGCAAGCGCGCCAGCCGCAACACCTTCATTTCGTTTATCTCGATGATCTCGATGCTGGGCATCGCACTCGGCGTGGCCGCGCTGATCGTGGTGCTGTCGGTGATGAACGGGTTCCAGAAGGAAGTGCGCGACCGCATGCTGTCGGTGCTGGCGCATATCGAGGTGATCGGCCCGTCGGCGCTGCCGGACTGGCAGAGGACCGCGGCCGAGGCCCTGCAGAACAAGGAGGTGGTCGGGGCCGCGCCCTACGTGGCGGCGCAGGCCATGGTGACCCGCGACGATGCGGTGCGCGGCGTGCTGCTGCGCGGCGTGGAGCCGTCGCAGGAGCCCAAGGTGTCGGAGATCGGCAGCCAGTTCCGCGCCGGCAGCATGGCGGCGCTGGTGCCGGGCAGCTTCGGCATCGCGCTGGGCAACGAGCTGGCCAATGCCATGGGCGTCCAGGTCGGCGACAAGATCACGCTGCTGGCGCCGCAGGGCACCATCACGCCGGCGGGCGTGCTGCCGCGGCTCAAGCAGTTCACCGTGGTGGGCGTGTTTTCCTCCGGACACTTCGAGTTCGACAGCGCGCTGGCGCTGGTCAACCTGCAGGATGCCGAGACCCTGTTCCGCCTGAGCGGTCCCACCGGAGTGCGCCTGAAGCTGCAGGACATGCAGCGCGCGCCGCTGGTGGCGCAGGAGCTGGCCGGCACCATGTCGGGCGAGCTTTACCTGCGCGACTGGTCGAAGCAGAACCGCAACTGGTTTGCCGCGGTGCAGACCGAGAAGCGGATGATGTTCATCATCCTGACGCTGATCATCGCGGTGGCCGCGTTCAACCTGGTGTCGACGCTGGTGATGACCGTCACCGACAAGCAGGCCGACATCGCCATCCTGCGCACCATGGGCGCGCAGCCGGGCTCGATCATGAAGATCTTCATCGTTCAGGGCGTGGCCATCGGCTTTATCGGCACGCTGCTGGGGGTGGCCGGCGGCACGCTGATCGCCACCAATATCGACGTGATCGTGCCCTTCATCGAGCGGCTGCTGCACGTGCAGTTCCTGCCGCGCGACATCTATTTCATCAGTCAACTGCCTTCCGATCCCCGCGTGAACGACATCGCCACCATCGGCATCATCTCTTTCGTGCTGGCCACGCTGGCCACGCTCTATCCCAGCTGGCGCGCCGCCCGCGTCAACCCGGCGGAGGCGTTGCGCTATGAGTGAAGCCGTGCTGCAAGCCGATACTTCCACGCCCGCGCCGGGCCAGCCGCGCACCGGTGCGCCGGTGCTGGTGGCCGAGGGCCTGACCAAGCGCTTCCGCCAGGGCGAGCTCGACGTCGACGTGCTGCGCGGCGTTGACGTGCGCGTCAACGCGGGTGAGAAGGTGGCCATCGTGGGCGCCTCGGGCTCGGGCAAGAGCACGCTGCTGCATGTGCTGGGCGGGCTCGACGAGCCCGATTCCGGCCGTGTCGCGCTGCACGGCAAGCCCTTCACCGCGCTGCGCGAGCGCGAGCGCAACGTGGTGCGCAACCGCTCGCTGGGCTTTGTCTACCAGTTCCACCACCTGCTGCCGGAATTCACCGCGCTCGACAACGTGGCGATGCCGCTGCGCATCCGTGGCCTGACCCAGTCCGCCGCGCGCGAGGTGGCGCAGGCGATGCTGGAGCGCGTCGGGCTGGGCGGGCGCTCGCGGCACCGGCCGGGCGAGCTGTCCGGCGGCGAGCGCCAGCGCGTCGCCATTGCGCGCGCACTGGTGGGCCAGCCGGCATGCGTGCTGGCCGACGAGCCCACCGGCAATCTCGACGACCACACCGCCGGCGGCGTCTACGACCTGATGCTGGAACTGTCGCGCACGCTCGGCACCAGCTTCGTCATCGTCACCCACGACCTCGACCTGGCCGGCCGCTGCGACCGCGTGCTGCGGCTGCGCGACGGCCACCTGCACCAGGAACGCTGAAGCGCCCGCGGCCATGTGGATCGACACCCATTGCCACCTCGACGCCGGCGAGTTCGACGCGGACCGCGAGCAGGTCACCGACGCGGCCGAGGCCGCCGGCGTGCGCGGCATCGTGGTGCCGGCGGTGGCGGCGTGGAACTTCGACACCGTGCGCGCGCTGGCGCAGCGCGACGCGCGCTGCGTCTATGCGCTGGGCATCCATCCGCTGTGCTCGCCTGGCGCGGGCCAGCCCGAGCTCGACACGCTGCGGCGCCAGGTCGCCGCCAGCATGGGCGACCCGCGCTTCGTCGGCATCGGCGAGATCGGGCTCGACTTCTTCGTCGCGGGGCTGGATGCGGACCACCAGACCTGGCTTTACGTCGAACAACTGAAGATCGCGCGCGAGTTCGACCTGCCGGTGCTGCTGCACGTGCGCAAGTCGCAGGACCAGGTCGGCGCGCAGCTGCGCAAGCTCGGCGTCAAACGCGGCATCGCCCATGCCTTCAACGGCAGCCACGAACAGGCGCGGCGCTTCGTCGAGCAGGGCCTGAAGCTGGGCTTCGGCGGCAATGTCACCTTCAGCCGCGCGCGCCAGATCCGCCGGCTGGCGACGGAGCTGCCGCTGGAGGCGCTGGTGCTGGAAACCGATGCGCCGGACATCGCGCCGGCCTGGCTGTCGGATGACCAGTTCGGCGAACAGCACAAGGCGCGCAATACGCCGGCCGAGGTGGCGGGCGTGGCGCGCGTGATGGCGGAACTGCGTGGCATCGATGCCCTGACGCTGGCGCAGGCGACCTGGCGCAATGCCGTGGCGGCGCTGCCGCGGCTGGCGGCGTTCGCCGACACCATGGCGCCTCCGCTCGCTGGCGGTCACACAACTTCCACGCCTTCTTGACAGGCTGACAAGCTTGCCGCGCCTGCGCGCGGGTACAACTCCAGGTCATGCAAGATCATCGGAGGAGGTGCCGTGCGTCGCTTCGTGGTGGCATTCGTAGCCGGATCCTGGACCCTGCAGCAGCAGTCGACGCTGCCGCAGGCGCACGGACTGCGCCTGGGCGCCGCGCTGCTGGCCTTGTGCGCCATCGTGGCCCTGTGGGGCAGGCGCCTGCCTGCCATGCTGCAAGGCCTGGTACTGGTGGCGCTGGCCTTTGCCATGGCGTACTGCTGGGCCGCCTGGCGCGCCGAACTGCGCCTGCGCGAATGGCTGCCCATGGCGCTGGAAGCGCGCGACCTCGACGTGCGCGGGGTGGTCTCGGGCCTGCCCACCCAAACCGCCACCGGCACACGCTTCGCGTTCACTGTCGAGCAGTCAGCCGGTTCGGCCCCGCCGCTGCCGGGCCGGGTCATCCTCAGCTGGCGCGACGCGCCGCCAGCGTTGAGCCCAGGGCAACGCTTCACGCTGACGCTGCGCCTGCGGCGCCCGCGCGGGCTCGCCAATCCGTCCGGCTTCGATTACGCCTACTGGCTGCTGGCGCAAGGCTATGGCGCGACCGGCTACGTGCGCCGCGCCCAGGGTCCGCCGCAGGAGGCTGCCGGCGAGCGGCTGGCCTGGCGCATCGAAGCCTGGCGCGCCGCCGTGCGCGACCACTTGCGCGCCGCGCTGCCGGCCGGAGCGCGCTATGGCGCGGTGCTGGTCGCGCTGGTGATCGGCGACCAGCGCGGCATCGAGGCGGAAGACTGGCAGTTGTTCCGGCGCACCGGGGTGAGCCACCTGGTGGCCATTTCGGGGCTGCATATCACCATGGTGGCCGGCATGGCTGCGTCGCTTGCCGGACTGTTGTGGCGCCACTCGTTCGGCTGCGGCCGCTGCCTGCGCCGGCCGCTGCCCTTGTGGCTGCCGGCGCGGCAAGCCGCGCTGGTGATGGCAGTGGCCACCGCGCTGGGCTACGGCATGCTGGCCGGCATGCAGATCCCGGCGCTGCGCACCGTCGCCATGCTCTGCGTCGCGGCGGTTGCGGTGTGGGGAGCACGCGCGCCGCCGGCGTCGGTGGTGCTGGCGTGGGCGGCGCTGGTGGCGCTGCTGCTGGATCCGTGGGCGGTGATGCTGCCCGGCTTCTGGCTGTCCTTCGGTGCCGTCGCGGTGATCTTCTTCGCTGCCCGGCCGGGACGCGACGCTGCGATCGCAGGGCGCTGGCAACGGCTGCGGGCCGCGCTTGCCGCGGCAGCGCGCACCCAGTGGGCCGTGACCATCGGGCTGGTGCCGCTGACGCTGCTGCTGTTCGGCCAGGTCTCGGTGGTGTCGCCGTTCGCCAATGCGCTGGCGATTCCCGTGGTCAGCCTGCTGGTGACGCCGCTGGCGCTGCTGGGCGCCGCGCTGCCGCTGTGGCTGGCCGTGCCGGTCATGGCGCTCGCCCACTTTGCCATGCAGGGACTGGCTGCCGTGCTGCAATGGTTTGCCATGCTGCCCGGGGCGATGTGGGAGGCCGCCAGCGCGGGGCCGGTGGCGCTGCTGCTGGCCGCGCTCGGCGTGGCGCTGCTGGTGGCGCCCGTGGCTTCGGCGCGCCTGCGCCGGCATGGCGGACTGCTGATGCTGCCGATGCTGGTGGCGCGCGGCCCGCCGGTGGCCGACGGCCAGTTCCGCGCGGTGATGTTCGACGTCGGGCAGGGCACGGCGGTGCTGGTGCGCACGCGCACGCACGCACTGCTGTACGACGCGGGGCCAGGCTATGCCAGCGGTTCCAGCGCGGGCGCGCAGGTAGTGGTGCCGCTATTGCGCGCCGAGGGGGTGGCGCGGCTCGACCACCTGATGGTCAGCCATGAAGACATCGATCATGCCGGCGGCGTGGCGGACATTGTGGGAACGGTCGACGTGGTGGCACGTAGCACCGGTGCGCCTGCTGGCCACCCGCTGCTGGGAGCTCACCATCCTGGGGCCGGTCCAGCCGAATGGAGCCCATGCGCAGCGGGACAGCGATGGGAGTGGGACGGCGTGCGCTTTGCCGTGCTGCACCCGTTGCCTGAGCAGTCGCAGCAGGCCGCCATCGCCAGCAATGCGCGCAGTTGCGTGCTGCGCGTGGACACTGCCGCGCACAGTCTGCTGCTGACCGGCGATATCGGCCTGGCGCAGGAGCGTGCGTTGATCGGGCGCTTGCCAGCCGGGGCCTTGCGCGCCGACGTGCTGGTGGTGGCGCATCACGGCAGCATTACGTCGTCCGGCGCGGACTGGATCGAGGCGGTCGGGCCCGCGGCTGCGGTGTTCCAACTTGGCTATGGCAACCGCTATCGCCATCCGAACGCCGAAGTCTGGGAGCGCTTTGGCCGCGCGGGCATCCTGCGCTATCGCACCGACGAAACCGGCGCGGTGACCATGGACACGACGCGCGCGGGTCACGCGCTGTCGATGTTCCGGCAGGCCGAGCCGCGCTACTGGCGGGAACGGCCGCCGGCGCCGCGCTAGGGCGCGCCGGTGCCGCGGGCGGTCAACCGGGTTTGCGGCGGCCGGGGCGCGCCGCGGGCGGTACAGGTTGGGCAGGCATGGCGGGCTTCGTCGCCGCGGTGCGGCCCCGGCTGCGTGCCGGCGCAGGCTCCGCACCGGCGATGCGCCGCTCGCGCAGATGCGCCTTGGCGCGCTGCAGGCGCGGCGCGACGGTGTCAGCGCGCGCCAGCGCAACGCCGGCAGCGAGCACGTCGCCCAGTACCAGGTGGCTGATGCGCGAGGTCATCGGCGTGTAGACCTCGCTGTCTTCCTCGACGTCCGAGAACACGCAGACATCGGCCAGCCGGGCCAGCGGCGAGCCGCTGTGGGTCAGCGCCAGCACGCTCGCGCCGCTGCCGCGTGCCAGCGTGGCGGCGGTCAGCATGTCCCAGGTGCGGCCGCTGTTGGAGACCAGCACGGCCACGTCGCCCGGCGCCAGCAGCGCCGCCGACATGCTGAACACGTGCGGGTCGGCATAGGCGACGGTCGGCATGCCCAGGCGGAAGAACTTGTGCTGCAGGTCCAGCGCGACAATGCCGGAGTTGCCGCAGCCATAGAACTCGATGCGCCGCGCGCCGGCGAGCAGCTGGATGCCATGCTCGATCTGGTCGGCCGACAGCGCGTTGCGCACGCTCATCAGCGTGGCGATGGTGCGGTCGAACACCTTGCCGGCGATGTCCGCCGGGCGGTCGTCGGCGGCGACATCCTGGTGCACGAAAGGGGTGCCGCCGCCGACGTTCTGCGCGAACTGCAGCTTGAATTCGCGGAAGCCGTCGTAGCCCAGCGCCGCACAGAAGCGCGCGATGGTGGGTTGCGATACCCCGGCGCGCTCGGCCAGTTCCGGCATCGACAGCCGGATCACGGCGGCGCCGTGGCGGGCGACATAGTCGGCCAGGCGGCGTTCTGAAGGACGAAGGGTGTCGTAGACGGCAAGGATGCGGTCGCGCATGGCGGCAGGCGGCGGTGTCGGCGTGGAAAGGATATGTAGAGATTCTACATCGATTGGCGCCGAATCTTGCCTGAGATGAGGCCAGGCTGGCTCTCCGGGTTTGTCCTGATTACAGAATTTTCTGCGTGATTTTGCTACGCTTGCGGGTCGACGGGCGGCAGGCGCTGGGTATAATGGCGGCCAATCTGTAGAAAATCTACAGACGATAGCGGCGCTGCGGCGCCCCTCGCTACGCCTCATTCCGCCCACAAGGACCGTCACGCCATGCCTTCCGCCGTCCATGCCGAGCTTCAGGCCGTTACCGACCGCATCGTTGCGCGCAGCCGCGCCAGCCGTGCCGCCTACCTTGCCCGCTGCGACCGAGCGCAGGCGGAGCTGGGGCCGCTGCACGGCATGTCCTGCGCCAACCTGGCGCACGGCTTTGCCGCGCTGCCGGCCAGCGACAAGCTGAAGCTGCGCGTCGAGCATGCGCCCAACCTGGGCATCGTGACCTCGTACAACGACATGCTGTCGGCGCACCAGCCCTACGAGCGCTATCCCGCCGTGATCCGCGAGGCCGCGCGCGCGGTCGGCGCGGTGGCGCAGGTGGCGGGCGGGGTGCCGGCGATGTGCGACGGCATCACGCAGGGCAACGCCGGCATGGAGCTGTCGCTGTTCTCGCGCGATGCGATTGCCATGGGCACCGCGGTGGCGCTGTCGCACAACACCTTCGATGCGGCGCTGATGCTGGGGGTGTGCGACAAGATCGTGCCGGGCCTGCTGATGGGCGCGCTGCAGTTCGGCCACCTGCCGATGGTGTTCGTGCCCGCGGGCCCGATGGCCAGCGGGCTGCCCAACAAGGAAAAGGC
Organism: Cupriavidus sp. WGlv3; assembly: GCF_023952475.1. GTDB lineage: Bacteria > Pseudomonadota > Gammaproteobacteria > Burkholderiales > Burkholderiaceae > Cupriavidus > Cupriavidus phytorum. Next base: position 183,610 of record NZ_JALHRX010000001.1, on the reverse strand, counting down.
GCGCGTGCGCCAGCTCTACGCCACCGGGCAGGTCGGGCGCGATGCGCTGCTGGAAGCCGAATGCCAGGCCTATCACGGCGCCGGCACCTGCACCTTCTACGGCACCGCCAACAGCAACCAGTTCCTGATGGAAATCATGGGCCTGCACCTGCCGGGCGCGGCCTTCGTCCACCCCGACAGCGGCCTGCGCGATGCGCTGACGGCCGCGGCGGCGCAGCGCGCGATTGCGCTGCGCGCGCGCGGCGATCACTACCTGCCACTGGCGCGCATCGTCGACGAACGCGCCATCGCCAATGCCATGGTCGGCCTGCTGGCCACGGGCGGCTCGACTAACCACACCATCCACCTGGTGGCGATGGCGCGCGCCGCCGGCATCGTCATCGACTGGAACGATTTCGACCTGCTGTCGCGCATCACGCCGCTGCTGGCGCGCGTCTATCCCAATGGCTCGGCCGATGTGAACCACTTCCATGCCGCCGGCGGCGCCGGCTTCGTGATCCGCGAGCTGCTGCAGGCCGGCCTGCTGCACGAGGACGTGCAGACCGTGGCGGGCCCGGGCCTGGCCCGTTACGCGCAGGAACCGGTGATGACGGACGGCGTGCTGCACTGGCGCGACGGCGCCGCGCGGAGCGGCGACCCGCAGGTGCTGGCGACGGCCGCCGCGCCGTTCTCCGCCGAGGGCGGCCTGCGGCTGATGCAGGGCAACCTGGGTCGCGGCGTGATCAAGGTGTCGGCCGTGGCGCCCGAGCACCGTGTGGTCGAGGCCCCGGTGCGGGTGTTCGATTCGCAGGAGGCGCTGCAGGCGGCGTTCGACGCTGGCGAACTGGGAGGCGACCTGATCGCGGTGGTGCGTTTCCAGGGGCCGAATGCCAACGGCATGCCGGAGCTGCACCGGCTGACCCCGGTGCTGGGCGCGCTGCAGGACGGCGGCCACAAGGTGGCGCTGGTGACCGACGGGCGCATGTCCGGCGCCTCGGGCAAGGTGCCGGCGGTGATCCACGTCGGCCCCGAGGCGCTGGCAGGCGGCGCGCTGGCGCGCGTGCGTGATGGCGATCGCATCCGCGTCGACGCCGTCGCCGGCACGCTGCAATGGCTGGGCGACGAGGCCGAATTCGCGGCGCGGGCGCCGGCACGCGCGCCTGCCGATCCGTTCGCGCAGTTCAGCCTGGGGCGCGGCCTGTTCGGCCTGTTCCGGCGCCACGCACGGGTCGCGGAAGAGGGCGGCAGCGCACTCGACCTGTCCGAACTGGATGCCGCAGCGGCCGGCGCCGACGGCCGTACCGCCGAGTTGCGATCCGTCGCACAATAACCGGACCAGGACAGGCAATCAACCGACAAGGATGGTCCCACCATCCGATACCAAGACCGACGGAGCAGACATGATCTATATCCTGATGGGCGTTTCCGGCAGCGGCAAGACCACGGTCGGCCAGCTGCTGGCGCAGCGGCTGGGCTGCGGCTTCCATGACGCCGACGACTTCCACAGCGACGCCAACAAGGCCAAGATGCACGCCGGCATCCCGCTGACCGACGATGACCGCTGGCCCTGGCTGGCGGCGATGCGCGCGGCCATCGACACCGCCCGAGCCGAAGGCCGCACCCATGTGTTCACCTGCTCGGCGCTGCGCCAGGCCTACCGCGACCGCCTGACTCCGCCCGACGGCGGCGTGACCTTCGTGTTCATGAAGGGGGATGCCGAACTGATCGGCCAGCGCCTGTCCGCGCGCACCGAGCATTTCTTCAACCCCGAGCTGCTGCAAAGCCAGTTCAATACGCTCGAAGAACCCGGCGACGCGCTGGCGCTCGATATCCGCCAGTCACCCGAAGCGCTGGTCGACACCATCCTGCAGGCCACCGTGCGGCAGGGGGCAGGCGCGGCGCGCTGACCTTGCGCCAACGTGCCCACGGAGGGGCATGGTCCAGGGCGAGCATCCCGCTTTTTCCATGGTTCGCAACCACGGCTGCCGGCCTCGCCGGCGGCCGTTTTTGCGTGCGCTGGCAGGCATCTTGCTAGCCTGGTTTCGGTGCCGATGCGGCGCGGGAGCGGTGGCACGGGCGGCCCGTCGGCCACCTTGCGGCTTTCGCCGGCACGGGTATGCTGGAAGGGCCGGTGACTCGACGGCATCACCGCGGCTTGCGCCAACCGGCGCGGCCGCGCGGCAGGGCAAGACAGCCAGGGCAACCAGGGCGGCCGGCAGCGGCGCCCGCGACATGGAGGAGCGGCCATCATGGCGGCGCGGTACTTCGACGAGATGCTGGACTGGCGCGACGGCAGTGCGCCGGCGCTGATCCATGCGGGACAGGCCTTGCCTGAAGGGGCGGTACGCCCGCACTACCGGCATTTCGCCGAATGGCTGGGGCGGCAGACCGAAAGCACCATGGCCAACAAGCGCGCCGAGGCCGACCTGGTGTTCCGGCGCGTGGGCATCACCTTTGCCGTCTACGGCGACAAGGACGAAGCCAACAGCGGCACCGAGCGCACCATTCCGTTCGACGTGGTCCCGCGCATATTCCCGGCGAGCGAATGGGCGCTGCTGGAAAAGGGTCTGCGCCAGCGCGTGGCCGCGCTGAACCGCTTTATCCACGATATCTACCACGGCCAGGACATCATCCGCGCCGGCGTGATCCCGCCCGACCAGATCTACAACAACGCCCAGTACCGGCCCGAGATGCTGGGCGTCAACGTGCCGCACGACGTCTATGCGCATGTCGCCGGCATCGACGTGGTGCGTGCCGGCGAGGGCGAGTTCTACGTGCTGGAAGACAACCTGCGCGTCCCGTCCGGCGTGTCGTACATGCTCGAGAACCGCAAGATGATGATGCGCTTGTTCCCGGACCTGTTCGCGCGCAACCGCGTGGCGCCGGTGGCGCACTATCCCGACCTGCTGCTCGACATGCTGCGCGGGGTCTCGCCGCAGGCGATCGCCGATCCCACCGTGGTGGTGCTGACGCCGGGCATGTACAACTCGGCGTACTTCGAGCACGCCTTCCTGGCGCAGCAGATGGGGGTGGAGCTGGTCGAAGGCAGCGATCTCTTCGTCGAGGACAACCACCTGTTCATGCGCACCACGCAGGGCCCGCAACGCATCGACGTGATCTACCGGCGCGTCGACGATGACTTCCTCGACCCGCTCGCGTTCCGCCCCGATTCCGCGCTCGGCGCCGCGGGCCTGCTGTCGGTCTACCGCGCCGGCAACGTGACCATCTGCAATGCGATCGGCACCGGCGTCGCCGACGACAAGTCGATCTATCCGTATGTGCCGGACATGATCCGCTTCTACCTGGGTGAAGAGGCCATCCTGAGCAACGTGCCGACCTATATGTGCCGGCGCGCCGAGGACCTGCAGTACGTGCTCGACCATATGTCCGAACTGGTGGTCAAGGAAACCCACGGCGCCGGCGGCTACGGCATGCTGGTCGGGCCGGCAGCGACGCGCGCCGAGATCGATGCCTTCCGCGAGGTGGTCCGCTCCAGGCCGGAGCAGTACATCGCACAGCCCACGCTGGCGCTGTCGACCTGCCCGACCTATGTCGACGCCGGTATCGCGCCGCGCCATATCGACCTGCGCCCGTTCGTGCTGTCGGGCAAGGAGGTGCGCATGGTGCCGGGCGGGCTGACGCGCGTGGCGCTGCGCGAGGGCTCGCTGGTGGTGAATTCCTCGCAGGGTGGCGGCACCAAGGACACCTGGGTGCTGGAACGATGAACGCCGATTCGGGAGAGCCCGCATGCTGAGCCGCACCGCCGACCACCTGTTCTGGATGGCCCGCTACACCGAGCGCGCGGAGAATACCGCGCGCATGCTCGACGTCAACTACCAGACCTCGCTGCTGCCGCAGTCGGCCGAAGTGGCCGAGCAGGGCTGGTGGGCCATGCTCGATATCTCTGAGCTGACCGAGGTCTTCGACCACAAGTACGGCCTGCTGTCGCGCGACGACGTGATCGACTTCATGGTGCGCGACATGACCAATGCCTCGTCGATCATGAGTTGCCTGCGCGCGGCGCGCGAGAACGCGCGCGCGGTGCGCGGCTCGCTCACCACCGAGGTCTGGGAAACCGTCAACACCACCTGGCTGGAGGTGCAGCGCCTGATTGCCGATGGCGTGCTGAAGGAAGATCCGGCGCGCTTCTTCGAATGGGTCAAGTTCCGCTCGCACCTGGCGCGCGGGGTGCAGTTCGGCACCATGCTCAAGGACGATGCCTTCCACTTCATGCGCCTGGGCACCTTCCTGGAGCGCGCCGACAATACCGCGCGCATTCTCGACGTCAAGTTCCAGGCGTCTAACGGCCGGGAGGGCGAGGAGCGCGAGGCCAATCCCGACCAGGGCGCCCACAACGATTTCTACCACTGGGCGGCGATCCTGCGCTCGGTGTCGGGCTTCGAGGTCTACCGCAAGGTCTATCGCGCGGTGATCACGCCGCAGCGCGTGGCCGAACTGTTGATTCTGCGCCCGGACATGCCGCGTTCGCTGGTGTCGAGCATGGACGAGGTGGTGGCCATCCTGCATACGGTGCGCAACCAGCATTCGGCGGAAACCGAGCGGCAGGCTGGTAAACTCCACGCCGACCTGAAGTACGCGCGCATCGACGATATCTTTGCCGTCGGCCTGCATGCGTACCTGACCAGCTTCCTGGAGCGCATCGGCGACCTCGGCAACGGCATCAGCCGGGACTTCCTGGTGCCGTTGCAGGCAGCCTGAGCCGGGCCGCCGGCAGTCCCCCGTGCCGCCGCCGCGCCCTGATACCGTGAAATACAAGATCCACCACCATACCGTCTACCGCTACACCGAACCGGTGCGGCGCAGCGTGCACGAAGTGCGTCTGCAGCCGCGCTCGGGCCCGCTGCAGACCGTGGACTACTGGCAGCTGTCGACGCCCGGCAACCCGTCGGCGGCGCGCGACGGCTTCGGCAACATCGTGCACAACTTCACGGTGGCCGGGCCCGCCAGCACCATCGCCATCGAAGCCAGCGGCGAGGTTGAAGTGCTGCCGCCGCATGGCGAGCTCGACCGCGACGGGCACCATGCGTTCTGCGATGCGCCGCCGGACGGCGAGGCGCGGGTCTCGCCGCTGTACTTCCTCGGCAGCACGCCGCTGACCTCGGCGCCGGCGCCGATGCGGGCGTTTGCCGCGCCATTCCTGGCGGCCGGGCATGATATCGATGCGCTGCTGGCGCTGGCGCGCGGCATCGGCGAGCGCGTGCGCTACAAGCCCAACACCACCGATGTCGGCACTTCGGCGGCGGAGGCCTTCGCGCTGGGCAGCGGAGTGTGCCAGGACCAGGCGCAGGTGATGGTGGCGGCGTGCCGGGCGCTGGGCATCCCGGCGCGCTATGTCAGCGGATATTTCTACGACCCGGCCGCCACTGAACTGGCCAGCCATGCCTGGGCCGACATATGCCTGGACCCGGCCGGCGAAATCTGGTGCAGCATCGACATCACGCACGGCTGCCTGACCGACGAGCGCCATATCCGGCTGGCGGTGGGGCGCGATTACGCGTCGGCGGCACCAGTGCGGGGCATTCTGGACGGCGGCGCCGGCGAGACGCTGGAAGTCAATGTAACAATCACGCCACTTTCTAACTGATTAGGTGCTTGCTTCCAGACGTGGCGCGGTGCCGGTGCACGGGCGCTAGAATCCAGAGTGATGCAGGCCACTGCCGGCCCATGCCGGCCGCCACCAAGAACATCAAGACAAACCATGACGTATTGTGTAGCCATGCGGCTGGATGCCGGCCTGGTATTCCTGTCCGACTCCCGCACCAATGCCGGGGTAGACGCCATCTCCACCGCGCGCAAGATGACCGTGTTCGAGGAGCCTGGCGACCGGGTGATGGTGCTGATGACCGCCGGCAACCTGGCCATCAGCCAGTCGGTGCGCCAGATCCTGATCGAGGACCATGACGAGAAGCGTTCGTTGTGGACCGCGCGCGACATGTTCGAGGCCGCCTCGATCGTCGGCGAGGCGGTGCGCCAGGTGCACCGGCGCGACGCCCACGCGCTGCGCGACGCCGGCATCGAGTTCAATGTCAGCCTGGTCTTCGGCGGCCAGGTGCGCGGCGAGCGGGTGCGGCTGTTCAATATCTACGCGGCTGGCAATTTCGTCGAAGCCACGCCCGAGAACTGCTACTTCCAGATCGGCGAGGCCAAGTACGGCAAGCCCATCGTCGACCGCGTCGTGCATCCGTCGCTGCCGCTGGCGGAAGGGGCCAAGTGCGCGCTGATCTCGATGGATTCGACGCTGAAGTCGAATATCTCGGTGGGCCTGCCGCTGGACCTGCTGGTCTATGAAGCCGATTCGCTGCAGGTGACCCGCTTTGTCAATATCGACGAGCGCAACGCCTATTTCCGCATGATCCGCGACACCTGGGGTCATCGCCTGCGCCAGGTCTTCGGCGAGATCCATAACCCGGAGTGGGATCCGGCCGCGCCCGCGGAATTCTCGCTGGCGCGCTCCGGCGAGGCCGACCGCTGGGCCCAGCCGGTGCGGGCCAGGCGCGTCCATCCGCGCAAGCCGGACTGAGGCGACGGCGGATATGCGCGAGATCATCCATTTTTCCCACGCCAACGGCTTCCCGGTAACGACCTACCGCAAGCTGTTCGGCGAACTCGACGGCGAGTTCGAGTTCCGCGCCGTGGACCGCTACGGCCACAAGCCGGAATTCCCGGTGACACGCGGCTGGCCGCACCTGGTGGAAGAGTTGCTGGGCGACATCGACCGCCAGTACCGCCAGCCGGTGTGGCTGGTGGGCCATTCGCTGGGCGGCTTCCTGTCGCTGATGGCGGCACTGCGCCGCCCGGAGCGGGTGCGCGGCGTGGTCATGCTGGACTCGCCGATCATCGCCGGCTGGCGCGCGTCGCTGTTGAAAACCGCCCAGATGCTGGGCATCGATGAGAAGCCCGGCCCGGCGGCGGTGACCAGGAACCGGCGCACGCATTGGCCGGACGCCGAGGCGGTGTGGGAACACTTCCGCGCCAAGCCCAACTTCGCGGTGTGGGATCAGGAAGTGCTACGCGACTATGCCATCCACGGCACCGAGCCCACCGGCAAGGACAGCGAGCGCCGGCTGCGCTTCGACCGCGAGGTCGAATACTGGATCTACCGCACGCTGCCGACCAGCCTCGGACGCAAGGTCGCGCGCGGCGCGCCGGTGCCGGTCGGCTTCGTCGCCGGCACGCGCTCGCGCGAGTTGCGGCAGTGCGGCCTGGGGGCGACGCGGCGGCTGGTCGGGCCCAACCTGCGCTTTATCGAGGGCGGCCACCTGTACCCGATGGAACGGCCGCAGCAGACCGCGCAACTGGTGCGCGAACTGATCGGCGCGATGCGCGAGCAGGGGCGCTGAGCGGGCGTGCGGCGCATGCGCCCCAACGGGGCGCGCGGCGCGCCGGGGACGGGCTGCTGTCACAATTTCCGGGTCGGCGGGGAACGGGCTCTCATGTATAATCCCGATTTCCCCGGCAAGCTCGGTTTATGACCAAATTCGTCTTCGTCACCGGTGGCGTCGTCTCTTCTCTCGGCAAGGGCATCGCTGCTGCCTCGCTCGCGGCCATTCTTGAGTCGCGCGGTCTCAAAGTCACCCTCCTCAAGCTCGATCCCTACATCAACGTCGATCCCGGCACGATGAGCCCTTTCCAGCATGGCGAGGTGTTTGTCACGGAAGACGGTGCGGAAACCGACCTCGATCTCGGCCACTACGAGCGTTTCGTCTCGGCCAAGATGCGCAAGTCGAACAACTTCACCACCGGCCAGATCTACGAATCGGTGATCCGCAAGGAGCGCCGCGGCGAATACCTGGGCAAGACCGTGCAGGTGATCCCGCATATCACCAACGAGATCCAGGCCTTCGTCGAGAAGGGCGCGGCCGCGTCGCACGACGGCAAGGCCGACGTGGCGCTGGTGGAAATCGGCGGCACCGTGGGTGACATCGAGTCGTTGCCGTTCCTGGAAGCCGCGCGCCAGATGAGCCTGCGCATGGGCCGCAACCACTGCGCCTTCGTGCACCTGACGCTGGTGCCGTTCATTGCCAGCGCCGGCGAGCTGAAGACCAAGCCGACCCAGCACTCGGTGCAGAAGCTGCGCGAAATCGGCATCTCGCCGACCGCGCTGCTGTGCCGCGCCGACCGCCCGATCCCGGACGACGAGCGCGCCAAGATCTCGCTGTTCGCCAATATCCCGCAAGACGCCGTGATCTCGGTGTGGGATGCGGACAGCATCTACAAGATCCCGCAGATGCTCAACGAGCAGGGCCTGGACCGCCTGATCTGCGAGGAGCTGCGCCTGGATCCGAAGCCGGCCGACCTGTCGATGTGGCAAAAGCTGGTCAACGCCCAGGAAAATCCCGAGCATGAAATCACCATCGGCATGGTCGGCAAGTATGTCGACCTGACCGAGTCGTACAAGTCGCTGATCGAGGCGCTGCGCCACGCCGGCATGCACACCGCCACGCGCGTCAATATCGAGTACATCGATTCCGAGGAACTGGAATCGGGCCACCTCGAAGTGCTGGCCCCGCTGGACGCGATCCTGGTGCCGGGCGGCTTCGGCAAGCGCGGCACCGAAGGCAAGATCCGCGCGATCCAGTACGCCCGCGAGAACAAGATCCCCTACCTGGGCATCTGCCTGGGCATGCAGCTGGCGGTGATCGAGTTTGCGCGCCACCTGGCCGGCATGGCCGACGCCAACTCGACCGAGTTCAACCTGGAAACCGAACACCCGGTGGTCGCGCTGATCACCGAGTGGGTCGACCGCGAAGGCAAGGTCGAGCAGCGCTCGGCCGATTCCGACCTGGGCGGCACCATGCGCCTGGGCGCGCAGCGCGTGCCGGTCAAGGAAGGCACCAAGGCCAACGCCATCTATGGCGCCGAGGTCAACGAGCGCCACCGCCACCGCTACGAGGTCAACAACCACTACGTGCCGACGCTGGAAAAGGCCGGCATGGTGATCTCGGCGCGCACGCCGACCGAGAACCTGCCGGAAATGATGGAGCTGCCCGAGTCGATGCACCCGTGGTTCGTCGGCGTGCAGTTCCACCCCGAATTCACCTCGACCCCGCGCGACGGCCACCCGCTGTTCAAGGCCTACGTCGAAGCCGCGCTGGCCAGCCAGCAGCGCAAGGGCGCGTAAGGCCCGGCGCAAGCAGGAGAGACAGTCATGAAACTCTGTGGATTCGAGGCCGGCCTCGACCAGCCGTTCTTCCTGATCGCCGGTCCGTGCGTGATCGAGTCCGAGCAGATGGCGCTGGATACCGCGGGCGAGCTCAAGGCCATCACCACCGAGCTCGGCATCCCGTTCATCTACAAGTCGTCGTTCGACAAGGCCAACCGCTCGTCGGGCAAGTCGTTCCGCGGCCTTGGCATGGAGAAGGGCCTGGAGATCCTGGCCCACGTCAAGCGCGAGATCGGCGTGCCGGTGCTGACCGACATCCATGAGATCGACGAGATCAAGCCCGTCGCCGCCGTGGTCGACGTGCTGCAGACGCCCGCGTTCCTGTGCCGCCAGACCGATTTCATCCGTGCCTGCGCGCAGAGCGGCAAGCCGGTGAATGTCAAGAAGGGCCAGTTCCTGGCGCCGCACGACATGAAGAACGTGATCGACAAGGCGCGCGATGCCGCACGCGAAGCCGGTCTGCCCGACGACGTCTTCATGGCCTGCGAGCGCGGCGTTTCGTTCGGCTACAACAACCTGGTGTCGGACATGCGCTCGTTGGCGATCATGCGCGAGACCGGCGCCCCGGTGGTGTTCGACGCCACCCACTCGGTGCAGCTGCCCGGCGGGCAGGGCACCAGCTCCGGCGGCCAGCGCGAGTTCGTGCCGGTGCTGTCGCGTGCCGCGGTTGCCACCGGCGTCGCGGGCCTGTTCATGGAGACGCATCCGGATCCGAGCAAGGCCATGTCCGACGGCCCCAACGCGGTGCCGCTGTCGCGCATGAAGGAACTGCTGTCCGTGCTCAAGGAACTCGACACGCTGGTCAAGCGCGCCGGCTTCCTGGAAGACAACTTCGGCTGGCCGGCCTGCGCCTGAGCCAGCCCGGCTTGTCGCCGCCGCGCCGGTCACGGATGCCGGCGGTGACAAACCATATCGAAAGACAATACAAAAAATCGGGAGATTCTCCATGGCCGCGGGCTTTATCATCGCCTACGTCGACGTGACCGACCCCCAGCAGTACGAGCAATACAAGGTGCTTTCGAGCAAGGCCATGCAGATCCATGGCGCCGAGGTGCTGGTGCGCGGCGGCAAGACCGAGCCGCTCGAGGGCGACTGGGCGCCGACGCGCGTGGTGGTGCTGAAATTCCCCAGCTATGACGCCGCCAAGGCCTTCCACGACGGCGAGGCCTACCGCGCCGCGCGCAAGTCGCGCGAGCATGCGGCGAAGATGAATATGATCGTGGTCGAAGGCGCCGCCTGAGCCGGCAGCCCCGGCAGCCGTCATGCGCGCAGGACTTGCGCACATGACACGCGCCTGACACGCGCGCAGGTTGAAGTGATCCGCAGCAGCAAGAATCAACAGTCAGAGAGGAATTCATGAGTGCAATCGTAGATATCATCGGTCGCGAGGTTCTCGACTCGCGCGGCAATCCCACGGTCGAGTGCGACGTGCTGCTGGAATCCGGCGTGATGGGCCGCGCCGCGGTGCCGTCGGGCGCGTCGACCGGTTCGCGCGAAGCCATCGAGCTGCGCGACGGCGACAAGGGCCGCTACCTGGGCAAGGGCGTGCTGAAGGCGGTCGAGCATATCAACACCGAGATCTCCGAAGCCATCATGGGCCTGGACGCCTCCGAGCAGGCCTTCCTGGACCGCACCCTGATCGACCTCGACGGCACCGAGAACAAGGGCCGCCTGGGCGCCAACGCCATGCTGGCGGTGTCGATGGCTGTCGCCAAGGCCGCCGCTGAAGAAGCCGGCCTGCCGCTGTACCGCTACTTCGGCGGTTCGGGCGCAATGCAGCTGCCGGTGCCGATGATGAACATCGTCAACGGCGGCGCGCATGCCAACAACAGCCTGGACATCCAGGAATTCATGGTCATGCCGGTGTCGCAGACCAGCTTCCGCGAAGCGCTGCGCTGCGGCGCCGAGATCTTCCACGCGCTGAAGAAAATCCTGGCCGACAAGGGCATGTCCACCGCGGTGGGCGACGAAGGCGGCTTCGCCCCGAACTTCTCGTCCAACGAGGAGTGCCTGAACACCATCGTGCAGGCCATCGAGAAGGCCGGCTATCGCGCCGGCGAGGACGTGCTGCTGGCGCTGGACTGCGCCGCGAGCGAGTTCTACCACGAAGGCGAAGCCGTGTACCAGCTGGAAGGCGAAGGCCTGAAGCTGAGCTCGACGCAGTTCGCCGACTACCTGGCCAACCTGTGCGACAAGTTCCCGATCGTGTCGATCGAGGACGGCATGGCCGAAGGCGACTGGGACGGCTGGAAGACCCTGACCGACAAGCTCGGCAAGCGCGTGCAGCTGGTCGGCGACGACCTGTTCGTCACCAACACCAAGATCCTGAAGGAAGGCATCGAGAAGGGCATCGGCAACTCGATCCTGATCAAGATCAACCAGATCGGCACCCTGACCGAGACCTTCGCCGCCATCGAGATGGCCAAGCGCGCCGGCTACACCGCCGTGATCTCGCACCGCTCGGGCGAAACCGAGGACAGCACCATTGCCGACATCGCCGTGGGCACCAACGCCGGCCAGATCAAGACCGGCTCGCTGTCGCGCTCGGACCGCATGGCCAAGTACAACCAGCTGCTGCGCATCGAGGAAGACCTGGGCGATATCGCCAGCTACCCGGGCAAGGGCGCGTTCTACAACCTGCGCTGAGGTTTGCCGCGTCGTTCCCGCGCCAGCGGGAGCGGCTGCGGGCGAATGGCATGGCGGCGGTCGGGACTTCCTGGCCGCCGCCGTTTTTGTATCGAAATCTGCCTGGCAATTGCCTTCCAGGCGGAGTTCGCAGATCATTGTGCGGAAATTCCTGTCCGCCACCTTTCATGCGCCTGATTTCGCTGCTGTTGTTCGTGCTGCTGCTTGCCATCCAGTACCCGCTCTGGCTCGGCAAGGGCGGCTGGCTGCGCGTGTGGGATCTGAACCGCCAGCTGACCGAGCAGGGCGCCCGCAACCAGACGCTCAAGCTGCGCAACGCCAAGCTGGAAGGCGAAGTGGCCGACCTTCAGGACGGTACCGGCGCCATCGAGGAACGCGCCCGCTATGAGCTGGGCATGGTGCGCGAAGGCGAGGTCTTCGTGCAGTTCGTCGCGCCGGCGCCCAAGGTCAGCGCCACGCCGCCGCTCCCGCCGCCACCGAATTCGGTTGCCGGCCGGGGTGGCCACTAAGCCGTTCACCATGACTGCCGGCGGCTTGCTTCTACTTGCATCAAGCCAGCCGCAACTCGTTCACCACCAGCCGTACGGATAGCCGCCCCAGCCCCAGCCGGGCATGCCGACGCTGACGCCGCCGCCCCAGTGGCCGCCACCCCATCCCCCGTAAAACAGGTTCCAGCTGGTGTTGGGATAGGCATAGGCCGCGCGCGCGGCCGCGGCCTGCTGGTCCAGCGCGATCGCCGCGGCCTGGTCGCGCAGCACCTGCTGGTTGAGCGCGTCGAGCTTCTGGTTGTCTTCGGCGCTCAGTGGCGCCGGTGGCAGCGCATTCGGCGCCAGCCGCGCGGTGGGCGGCGAGCCATTGGCGTCGCGCGGGATCTGCGCGCACCCGGCGGCCAGCAGCAGCGCGCCTAGCGCGGCGCATGCTGCCGCGCCGCGCCACGGATAACGGGCGCGGCAGGCGAAGTCAGGCAGGGGAGGGTTGGCTCGGGCGGACATGGCGGTTCTCAGGCTCGCTGGCCGGCAGCTGGATGCTGCCATCGTACAGCCGTTGGACCGGGCGGCAACACCGATGTTTCCATCGCGCCGCCCGCCACCTGCCCCGCATTGCCCGCGCCGGTGCGGCAGCGCACGCAGGCGCTGCCGAAGGCGGATCAGTGGTGCTGGGTTGCGCCGGCGCCGGCGCCAGTGGCGACTGGCGTGGCCGAGAACAGCTGCGCGCAGTCGACCGGGTCGAACTCATAGCGCTGGCCGCAGAAGTCGCAGTGGATCTCGACCTGACCGCGCTCGGCGATGATGCTTTCGATCTCCGCGTGGCCCAGCGATTGCAGCATGCCGGCCACCTTCGGGCGCGAGCAGCTGCAGTAAAAATGCGGCGTCAGCGGCTCAAACACGCGCAGGCCGGCGTCCTGCAGGTCTTCCCAGAACAGGCGGCGCAGCAGCGTGTCGGGCATCTCGGCCAGCAGTTCTTCGGCCTTCAGCGTGGTGCCGAGCTGCACCGCGCGATCCCAGGTGTCGAGGTCCTGCGCCTTGGCGTGGCTGGCCAGCGGCGCGCCGGTCTCGCCGACTTCGGCGGTGCCGCCGTAGGCCGGCAGCTTCTGCAGCAGCATGCCGGCGGCGACATGATCGTCCGCGGCCAGCCACAGGCGCGTGTCGAGCTGTTCGGAGGCCTGCATGTAGTGCTCCAGCACGGCGCTGATCGAGCCCAGCGGGCCGTGCGCATCGGCCAGCGGCACGATGCCCTGGTACGGCTGCTGGCCCGGCAGCTTGTCCTTCGGGTCCAGCGTGATGGCAAAGCGGCCGTGGCCGTGTACGTTGACCATCTGCGCCAGCGTGGCATCGTCGGCCAGCTGCGCGCCCTCGGCCAGCTTGGCGGTGGCGCGCATCGACAGGTCGGACAGGCATTCCACCACCAGCATGCGCACCGGGCCGTCGCCGTGCAGCTGCATCACCAGCGCCCCGTTGAACTTCAGGTTGGCCGACAGCAGCGCCGCGGCGGCCATCATCTCGCCCAGCAGCCGGCGCACCGGGGCAGGGTAGCTGTGGCGGCCGAGCACTTCTTGCCAGGTGGCTTCCATGCGCACCAGCTCGCCGCGCACGGGGGCCGCGTCGAACAGGAATTTCTGCAGGGTGTCGGGGGTGGTGGTATCGGTCACAATAATCGGTCGGGTTTCGGTAGAGGCTCGGCGGTCGTCAGCCGATCCGCTTGAGCTGTTGCTTGTACAGGGCCTGCCGCGTGGCGTAGGTCTCGGCATTGCGGTAAAGGTTGGCGACATCCGCATCGGTCAGCTGGCGCACCACCTTGGCGGGCGCGCCCAGGATCAGCGAGCGGTCCGGGAACACCTTGCCCTCGGTCACCACGGCGCCGGCGCCCACCAGGCATTCCTTGCCGATCACGGCACGGTTCAGCACCACGGCCTGGATCCCGATCAGCGAGCCTTCGCCCACGGTGCAGCCGTGCAGCATGGCCTGGTGGCCGATCGAGACCTTGTCGCCCAGCGTTAGCGGACAGCCCGGGTCGGTATGCAGCACCGAACCCTCCTGGATATTGGTGTCCGCGCCGACCACGATCGGCTCGTTGTCGCCGCGGATCACGACACCGGGCCAGGCGCTGGCGCGGGACTTGAGGGTCACGTTGCCGATGATGGTGGCTTCGGGGGCCACGTAGGCTTCGCTGTCGATACTGGGCTTGACGTCGCCGAGCTGGTAAAGCGCCATGAGGTCTCCTGCACGAATGGCTTTGGTTGAAGTGGGGGTTGCCGCCGGACTTTAAAGGGCCGGTGCCGGGGAACGGGGCGGCGCCGCGCTGCGCGGCTGGCGCGGCAGGCGGGCGCCGGCCAGGCCCTACAATGGCGGCAGACCCGGATTTTACGCCCATGCCAGAAAAAACACCCGACGCCGCGCCGCCTGACCCGTCTCCTTCGCCACGCCGGCAGGCGCTGGCGGTGCTGTGCCGGACGGATCCGCGCGACAAGGCCGTGGCGGCGCGCGCACTTTATCGCCATGTGATGACGTTGCCCGATGCCGCCCTGGAAGCGGGCGAGGCGATCCATGCCGAGGCCACCCACGCGATCCCTGGCCGACCGGCGCGGCCCGCCCTGGTGGCGCCCCAGCACGTCGAGCGGCGCCGCTCGCTGCAGACCGCGGCCGGGCGCGCGGCGATGATCCACGCGCTGTGCCATATCGAGTTCAATGCCATCAACCTGGCGCTGGACGCGGCCTGGCGCTTTGCCGGCATGCCGCCCGCGTACTACCGCGACTGGTTGCGCGTGGCCGATGAAGAGGCCTACCACTTCACGCTGCTGGCCGACCACCTCGCCACCCTCGGCGCCGCCTACGGCGATTTCCCGGCCCACAACAGCCTGTGGGAGATGACCGACAAGACCGCCGGTGACGTGCTCGCGCGCATGGCGCTGGTGCCGCGCACGCTCGAGGCGCGCGGGCTCGATGCCTCGCCGCCGGTGCGCGCCCGGCTGGCCGGCGCCGGCGACCATGCCGCCGCGGCCATCATCGACATCATCCTGCGCGACGAGGTCGGCCACGTCGCCATCGGCAACCATTGGTACCGCTGGCTGTGCGCGCAGCGCGGGCTCGATCCCGTCGTCACCTACGCGCGGCTGGCCGAACAGTACCGCGCGCCGAAGCTGCGCGGACCCTTCAACCTCGAGGCCCGCCGCGCCGCGGGCTTCGACGAGGACGAGCTGGCGTGGCTGGAGGCATCGGCCGGCTAGGCTGAGCGGAGGCGCTCGGCGGCGCGCTCCTGTTCCAGCAGCCGCAACACGCGCCGCTGGATCTTGCCCGTGGTCGTCATCGGCAACTGGTCGATGAATTCGATCGCCTTCGGATATTCGTACGGCGCCAGCTGGCCACGCACATGCGCCTGCAGCTCCGCGACCAGCGCGGCGTCGCCGTCGAACGAACGCGCCACCGACGGCGTCAGCACCACGAAGGCCTTGACCACCGCGCCGCGCTCCGGATCGGGCGACGGCACCACGGCGCAGTTGGAGACCGCGGGATGCTTGAGCAGGCAGTTCTCGATCTCGCTAGGCCCGATGCGGTAGCCCGAGGACTTGAACACATCGTCGGCACGTCCCTGGTACCACAGGTAACCGTCGGCATCGACGCGCGCCAGGTCGCCGGTGCGGCACCAGCGCAGGCCGTCGCGCTCGGTGTACTTGCCCGCGGTGGCGGCTTCGTTCTTCCAGTAGCCGAGGAAGAACACCGGGTCCGGATGGCCGGCGCTGTCGGTGGCGCACACCGCCACCTCGCCGTCCTCGCCCGGCGCGCAGGGGCGGCCTTCGTCGTCGATCACCTGCACGCGGTGGCCGGGGTAGGGGCGTCCCATCGAACCCGGCCGGGCCGGCCAGCCCAGCCGTGCGTCGTCGTTCTGCGCGGTGCAGTTGCCGACGATGTAGTTGATCTCGGTCTGACCGAACATCTCGTTGACCAGCACGCCGAGCGCGTCGCGGCACCAGCCGAACACGGTCTCGCCCACCGCCTCGCCGGCGCTCATCAGCGCGCGCAGGCGGATGTCGTAGTGCCGGCGCGGCTCGGGGCAGGCCTTCATCATCTGCTTGAGCGCGGTCGGGAACAGGAAGGTGTTGGTGACGGCATAGCGCTCCAGCAGCTCGAAGGCACGCTCGGCGGAGAAGCGACCCTGGTAACCGACGATCGGCTTGCCGAAGTACAGCGCCGGCATCAGCGCGTCCCACAGGCCGCCGGTCCAGGCCCAGTCGGCCGGGCTCCAGAACACGTCGTCGTGCTGCGGATACCAGTTCTGCGAGCAGACGAAGCCGGTCAGGTTGCCGATCAGCGCGCGGTGCGGGATCAGCGCGCCCTTGGGTGGGCCGGTGGTGCCGCTGGTGTAGATCAGCACCGCAGCCTCGTCGGCCTTGGTCTGCTCGGCGACGAAGGTCGGCAGCTGCGCCGCGAGCAGCAAGTCCCAGTCGTGGTCGCCCCGGCCGCGGGCATCGCCGGCGGCGATCACGGTGGCCAGCGCGGGACACTCGGGGCGCGCCGCCAGCAGGTTGTCGATCGAGGTCTCGTCCGCGATTGCCACGCCGGCTTCGCTGTGCGCGATGCGGTAGGCCAGCGCCTCGGGCCCGAACAGCATCGATAGCGGCATGGCGATGGCGCCGAGCTGGTAGATCGCCATATGCGCGATCACGGTCTCGATGCGCTGCGGCATCACGATCGCGACGCGGTCGCCGCGGGCCACGCCCAGCGCGCGCAGCGCCGCCGCCAGCCGGTTGGTCTCGGCCTGGATATAGGCAAAGCTGTGCGCGTTGCGGCGACCGTCCTCGTGCTCGGTATAGACCGCGATGCGGTCCATGCTGGCCGGGTCGCGGGCCCAGCGGCCGCAGCAGGCTTCGGCGATGTTGAACTGCGCCGGAATTTCCCAGCGGAACGATTCGTACAGGGCGCGGTAGTCGTCGCGCCGGCTTGCCGGCAAGGCAGCTGCGGCCATTCAGGGTCTCCGTTGGGGTCCGCCTCGCGGCAAACGGCGAGCGGTCAGCGGCGCTGACAGCCGCTGCCGCTATAATGCGCACAAGCGAACGATCGTTCTATTTTGTCGTGGTTTCCCCGCCAGCCCCCGCGGCGGGCAAGATCCCGACGCAAGGGTGGAGACAATGACAATCAAGGAAACCTCGCGGTCTGAATTTATCACGGTGCGCGGGCTGCGCTACCACGTGCGCCACTGGGGCACGCCTGGTGCGCGCAAGCTGTTCATGCTGCATGGGTGGATGGACGTGGCCGCGTCGTTCCAGTTCCTGGTCGACCACCTGCGCGGCGACTGGCACGTGATCGCGCCGGACTGGCGCGGCTTCGGCGCGACCGACTGGCCCACGCGCTACCCCGGCACGCAGTCGTACTGGTTTGCCGACTACCTCGCCGACCTCGAGGCTCTGCTCGACCACTATGCGCCCGAAGGGCAGGTCGACCTGGTCGGCCACAGCATGGGCGCCAACGTGATCTGCCTGTATGCCGGCATCCGCCCGCAGCGCGTGCGCCACGTGGTGGACCTGGAGGGCTTCGGCATGACCGCGACGCGGCCCGAGCATGCGCCCCGGCGCTATGCGCGCTGGCTCGACGAAGTGCGCGCCGGCGCCGAGCTGAAGACCTATGACAGCCTCGATGGCGTGGCCGCGCGCCTGCAGAAGACCAACCCGCGCCTGCCGGACGACCGCGCCGCGTTCCTGGCCGCGCACTGGTCGCGCCGCAATGCCGAGGGCCGCTGGGAGATCCTGGGCGACCCCGCGCACAAGCTGGTCAACCCGATGCTGTACCGGCTCGATGAAGTGATGGCGGTGTGGGCGCAGGTCACCGCGCCGGTGCTGCATGTGGAAGCGCGCGATTCGGAGACGCTGCGCCATATCGCCCACAAGCAGGCCATCGACGAATTCAGGCAGCGCTTCAGCGCCTTCCGCGACTTCCGCGAGGCGGTGGTGGAGGACGCCGGCCATATGCTGCACCACGACCAGCCCGCGGCCGTGGCGGAACTGGTGGAATCGTTCTGTGCCGGCCGGTGATACCGGCGCCTGCGGCAGTGCAGGCTTCAGGCGTGGGTGAGCTTTTCCTTCAGCGCGGCGTTGTTGCTGGTGTGCACGTGCACCAGCGCCTTTTCCGGGAAGGCGTAGTGGTAGGCGCGGCGCAATGCCAGCGCGGCCTCGTGGAAGCCTGACAGGATCAGCTTCTGCTTGTTGGGGTAGAACGCGATATCGCCGGCGGCGAAGATGCCGCGGCGCGAGCTTTCGTAGGTGGTGGTATCGACCAGGATGCGGCCGGCGCGCATATCCATATCCCACTGCGCGATCGGGCCGGGCTCGGACACCAGGCCGTACAGCGCCACCAGTTCCTCGGCGGGCAGCACGGTGCTGCCGTCGCGGGTCCGCACTTCGACTTCGCTGAGCGCGCCGTCCGCGCCTTCGGTGCGCAGTGCGCCCAGCATGCCGACCACGAAGTCCATCTCGCCCTCGGCCACCGCGCGGCGCATCTCGGCGACGCTGCCGTCGGCGGCGCGGAAGCCCTCGCGCCGGTGCAGCAGCGTCACGCGCGCGGCGACCTTGCGCAGCGCCAGGGCCCAGTCCAGCGCCGAGTCGCCGCCGCCGGCGACGATCACGCGCTTGCCGGCGAAGTGCGAGACATCGCGCACCGCGTAGTGCACGTGGCGGCCTTCCAGCGCCGGCGCCTCGGGCAGCGCCACGCGCTGCGGCGCGAACGCGCCGGCGCCGGCGCAGACCAGCACCGCGGCGACATCGAAGCGCTTGCCGCCGTCGGTCGTTACCAGCAGGCGTTGGTGCCCGGCATGGCCTTCCGGCGCGGCTGGCGCCGGGATTTCGGCGGCGCTTTCGGCGCGCTGGCCGAAGTGCATCGGGAAGTCGAACGGGGCGCATTGCTCCAGCAGCCGGTCCACCAGGTCCTGCGCCAGGCATCCCGGCACCGCGGGAATGTCGTAGATCGGCTTCTCGGGATAGAGCTCGGTGCACTGGCCGCCGGCGCGGTCGAGCACATCGATCAGTTCACATTTCAGGCCGAGCACGCCGGCCTGGAACGCGGCGAACAGGCCAACGGGGCCGGCACCGACGATCAGGACATCGGTGGTGGTGGCCGGGGCGGTGGCGGGAGCGGTGGCTGGGGTAGCGGTGGACATGGGCATGGCAGGCACGCCAGGTGCCCGCGAATCGACGATGCAAAGCCCGACTATACCCCGCAGCCGGCGCCTTTCCGCCGACGCCAGCGTTGCCGGCATGGCTTTGCCTGGCCGGTCGGGAGGCGGCGGCGCCGCGCAGGCCAGGGGCGACCGGAGTAGAATTGCCACCATGCAAAACGCCCACGCCATCAATGCCGACCTGCATTGCCATTCCACCGTTTCCGACGGCACGCTGGCGCCGCGCGCCGTGGCGCAGATCGCCCGCGACGCGGGGGTTGCGTTCTGGGCGCTGACCGATCACGACGAGCTGGGCGGACAGGCCGAGGCACGCGCCGCGGCCGAGGAATTCGGCATGCGCTATGTGCCGGGCGTCGAAATCTCGGTGACCTGGGCCGGGCAGACCGTGCATATCGTCGGCCTGCAGATTGACCCGTTCTGCCCGGAACTGATCGATGGCCTGACCGAGACCCGCTCGGGCCGCGCGCGCCGCGCGCGCGATATCGCCGATGCGCTGGCCAGGGTTGGCATCGACGGTGCCTATGAAGGGGCCCTGCAGTACGTGGGCAACCCCGACCTGATCTCGCGCACGCATTTCGCACGCTGGCTGGTCGACCAGGGCCGCTGCGCCAGCATCGGCGATGTTTTCAGCGAGTACCTGTCGGAGGGGCGTCCGGGCTATGTCGGCCACCGCTGGGCCAGCCTGGCCGAAGCGGTGGGCTGGATCCGCACCGCCGGCGGCATCGCGGTGATGGCGCACCCGGGCCGCTACCACTACACCGACACCCAGCACGACGCCCTGTTCGATGAATTCACGGCGCTGGGCGGTGGCGCGGTCGAGGTGGTGACCGGCAGCCATACGCTCGACCAGTACCGCCGCTACGCCGAGGTGGCGCGGCGCTACGGCTTGCTGGCTTCGCGCGGCACGGACTTCCATGGGCCCGGCGAGGGCCGGGTGGAACTCGGCACGCTGCCGCCGCTGCCGCCCACGGTCACGCCGGTCTGGCACGACTGGTAGGCGCCCCGCCTGGCCGGGGCCAGCCCCCGGATGCCGCTCCGTTCCATCCGACTCCGCTCCCTGGCCCATGTCCCAGTACTTCGAGATCCATCCGCTCAACCCGCAGTCGCGCCTGCTCAAGCAGGCGGCCCAGATCCTGCAGAAGGGCGGGCTGATCGCGCTGCCGACCGACTCCAGCTATGCGCTGGCGTGCCGGCTCGACGACAAGGCCGCGGTCGAGCGCCTGCGCCGGCTGCGCGGCATCGACGACCGCCACCACCTGACGCTGATGTGCCGCGACCTGTCCGAGCTCGGCAACTTTGCCCGTGTCGACAACCGCCAGTACCGCTGGCTCAAGGGCGCCACGCCGGGCCCGTATGTGTTCATCCTGGAGGCGACCAAGGAGGTGCCACGGCGGCTGTCGCACCCGGCGCGCAAGACCATCGGCGTGCGCGTGCCCGAGCATGCCATCCCGTTGGCGCTGCTGGGCGAGACCGGCGAGCCGCTGATCTCGGCGACGCTGCAGCTGCCGGGCGACGAGGAACCGCTCAACGATCCGGCGCAGATCCGCGCGCGGCTGGAAAAACAGCTCGACCTGGTGGTGGACGGCGGGCCGGCGCCGGCGCAGCCGACCACGGTGATCGACCTGACCGGCGGCGAGCCGGAACTGGTGCGCGCCGGCCGCGGCGACATCGCCCGCTTCGGCCTCTGACCCGCGGCGCCGCCGCGCCTGCGGTCGGGTGCACCAGCGTGCGCCCGGGCGGCGGCGGGCCGCTACAATAGCGCTCATGGATTCCTCCCTTATCCAGACCTTCGCGGTCTATGCCCTGCCGGTGCTGTTCGCCATCACGCTGCACGAGGCCTCGCACGGCTACGTGGCCAAGCTGTTCGGCGACAGCACCGCCTATGCCCTCGGGCGCGTCAGCCTGAACCCGATCCGCCATATCGACCCGATCGGCACCATCGCCGTGCCGCTGCTGCTGTACATCATGACCAGCGGCCAGTTCGTGTTCGGCTACGCCAAGCCGGTGCCGGTGGTGTTCGAGCGCCTGCGCAACCCGCGCTGGCATGGCATGTGGGTGGCGCTGGCGGGCCCGGCCAGCAACGTGGTGCAGGCCTTCGTCTGGGTGCTGCTGGCGATCGGCCTGACCTGGGGCGGCGTGCGCGAGCCGTTTTTCGGCGAGATGGCGCTGGCCGGCGTGCGCGTCAACCTGGTGGTGGCGGCCTTCAACCTGTTCCCGGTGCCGCCGCTGGATGGCGGCCGCGTGCTGACCGCGCTGCTGCCGCAGGGCATTGCGCGCGCGGTGTCGCGCATCGAGCCGTACGGCATTTTCGTGGTGCTGGCGCTGGTGGCCGCGGGGGTGATCACCACCATCTGGATGACGCCGGTGGTCAATGTGCTGATGTCCGTGATCGAGCTGCTGCTGCGCCCGATCGTGCTTCTGCTCAATTGATCGGGGCTGCCATGACGCTGTCGCACGCCGGTATTGCCGCGCCCTCCGCCTGGGTCACGCGCTGGGCCCATCTGCTGCGCCCGGGCGCGCGGGTGCTGGACCTGGCCTGTGGGGGCGGCCGCCATGCCGCCTGGCTGGCCGCGCGCGGCCACCAGGTGCTGGCGGTCGACCGCGATGCCGACGCCATCGCCAGCCTGCCCGCCGACGTCGTCGGACGCGCGGCCGACCTGGAGCAGGGCGACTGGCCGCTGGCCGGCGAGGCCCCGTTCGACGCCATCGTCGTCACCAACTACCTGCACCGGCCGCTGTGGCCGCACCTGGCGGCCGCGCTGGCGCCGGGCGGCTGCTGGATCTACGAAACCTTCGCCGCTGGCAACGAGACCGTGGGCAAGCCGTCGCGGCCGGATTTCCTGCTGCGCCCGGGCGAGCTGCTCGAGGTCGCGCACGCCCATGGGCTGCGCGTGGTGGCCTACGAGGACGGCGTGGTCGAAGTGCCGAAAACAGCCTTCGTGCAGCGCCTATGTGCGGTGCGCGAGGCGGCGCCGGCAGCTGGTGCGGCCGCGCCGCCACGCTACCGGCTCGATCCCTGAGCGGCGCGCCGCGCTGTCGGCGCAAACGGCGCCGCATGCGTTGAAACAGTTGGTATCAACCCCTGTCCGGGCAGCGGTCGAAGCGGCCTGCGGTTCCGGTACAATCCCGTTATTCGCATCCCGAATTCCCTAACGTTATGACACAGATTACCGGCAGCATCGTTGCCATCGTCACCCCGATGCAAGAGGACGGCAGCCTGGACTTCCCGGCCCTGCGCGCACTGGTCGACTGGCACGTTGCCGAAGGCACCGACGCCATCGTGATCGTGGGCACCACCGGCGAGTCCCCGACGGTGACCGTCGAGGAGCACTGTGAACTGATCCGCGTTGCCGTCGAACAGGCCGGCAAGCGCATCCCGATCATCGCGGGGACCGGCGGCAATTCCACCAAGGAAGCCATCGAGCTGACCGCCTTCGCCAAGAAGGTGGGCGCCGATGCCTCGCTGCAGGTCGTGCCGTACTACAACAAGCCGACCCAGGAAGGCATGTACCGGCATTTCCGCACCATCGCCGAAGCGGTGGAGCTGCCGGTGCTGCTGTACAACGTCCCCGGCCGCACGGTCGCGGACATGAACAACGAGACCATCCTGCGTCTGGCGCAGGTGCCGGGCATCGTCGGTGTCAAGGAAGCGACCGGCAATATCGACCGTGCCGCGCAGCTGATCAAGGGCGCGCCGGAAGGCTTCGCCATCTACAGCGGCGACGATCCCACCGCGGTGGCGCTGATCCTGCTGGGCGGCCACGGCAATATCTCGGTGACCGCTAACGTGGCGCCGCGCAAGATGCACGAGATGTGCGCGGCGGCACTGAAGGGCGACGTCGTCACCGCGCGCCGCCTGCACATGGAACTGATCGGGCTGAACCAGGCCATGTTCATCGAAGCCAATCCGATCCCCGTCAAGTGGGCGCTCCAGCAGATGGGCAAGATGGCAGGCGGTATCCGCCTGCCGCTGACCCCGCTGTCCGAGGGCAACCACGACTACGTACGCAAGGCACTGGCCGCCGCCGGCCTGCTGGCCTGATTTTCCGCGGCGTCCTGCTGTCCGCCTTACCTACTAGGATTGCGTGTCAATGAAACTGAAGCTTAACCGCCGTGGCGCGACGCAAGTCCGCCGCGCCGCCCTGGTTGTGCCCGTGCTCGCCGCAGGTGTGTTGACCGGCTGCAGCAGCCTCAACGAGGCCATGCAGCCCGACAAGATCGACTACAAGTCGTCGGCCTCGAAGCGCACGCCCACGCTGGACGTGCCGCCCGACCTGACCAAGCTGGAAGGCGACCGTCGTTACTCGGTGCCCGATGCCAACGGCACCTCGACGCTCTCGACCTACAGCCAGGCCACCAAGGTGCGCGAGCAATCGCCGACCGAGAACGTGCTGCCGTCGGCGCAGGGCATCCGCATGGAGCGCGACGGCAACCAGCGCTGGCTGGTGATCAGCAACGGCATGCGCGGCGACCAGCTGTGGCAGCAACTGCGCGGCTTCTGGCAGGAGAGCGGTTTCCTGCTGGTGCAGGACTCGCCCGAGACCGGCATCATGGAAACCGACTGGGCAGAGAACCGCGCCAAGATCCCGCAGGACATCATCCGCAACACCATCGGCAAGGTGTTCGACGGCCTGTACTCGACCTCGGAGCGCGACAAGTTCCGCACCCGCGTCGAGCGCTCGCAGAACGGCACGCTGGAAGTCTTCATCAGCCACCGCGGCGCGCAGGAACAGCTGACCGGCATCGACAAGTCGAGCACCGTGTGGACTCCGCGCCCGGCCGATCCCGAGCTGGAAGCCGAATTCCTGTCGCGCCTGGCCCAGCGCCTGGGCGTGCAGAAGGAGCAGGCCGACCGCATGGCCAAGAACCCGACGCCGGCCGGCAATACCGCCGCGGCGGCGGGCGCTGCCGCCGGCACTGCGGCCGCCGCGGGTGCCGCTGCCGGTGCTGACGGGGCCGCGCCGAACAAGTCGTACCTGGCCCAGGTCAACGGCGCCCCTGCGCTGCAGCTGCCCGAGCCGTTCGACCGCGCCTGGCGCTCGGTGGGCCTGTCGCTGGACCGAGTCAACTTCACCGTCGAAGACCGCGATCGCGCGCAAGGGCTGTACTTCGTGCGCTATGTCGACCCGCGCAACACGGTCGACAACCGCGGCTTCTTCTCCAAGCTGTTCACCAAGCCGGATGATCCCAAGACCGCCAAGAAGTACCGCGTCTCGCTCAAGGGCACGGGCAGCGGCACGCTGGTGACGGTGCTCAACGACGCCGGCCAGCCCGAGAACGGCGAAGTCGGCAAGCGCATCCTGTCGCTGATCGACGAGCAACTGCACTGAGCCGGCGCATGAGTGCTGGCTTGCCAGCCGGCCATCCTGGCCGGTGCCTGGCGGGGAGGGCGCGGCCATGATGCGCTTCGCCTTCCTCGGCAGCGGCAGCGAGGGCAACTCGCTGCTGATCGAATCCCGCGAAGACACCACCACCACGCGCGTGCTGCTGGACTGCGGCTTCGGCATCCGCGAGACCGCCCGGCGCCTGGAGCGCCTGGGCGTCACGCCGGACCAGCTCGACGCCGTGCTGGTCACGCACGAGCATGGCGACCATGTCGGTTCGGCCTATGCCTTTGCCGCGCGCCATCGCCTGACGGTCTATACCAGCCACGGCACCTGGCTGGCCACCTCGCACCTGCGCGGTGCCGACGTGGCCGACGTGCGGGTTTGCTGTGCCGACCATGGCTTCGCCATCGGCAGCTTGCAGGTGCTGCCCTACACCGTGCCGCACGACGCGCGCGAGCCGGTGCAGTTCGTGCTCTCGGACGGGCAGGCACGGCTGGGTGTGCTGACCGATGCAGGGATGGAAACGCCTTACGTGACCGCACGCCTGGCGGGCGTCGATGCGCTGGTGCTCGAATGCAACCATGACCGCGAGATGCTGCGCAATTCGGTCTACCCGGCCTCGCTCAAGCGGCGCATCGGCGGCGACTTCGGCCACCTGGCCAATGAAGTGGCCGCCAGCATCCTGGCGCAGGTGGCCCATGATGGCCTGAACCGCGTGGTGGCGGCCCACCTGAGCAAGCAGAACAACACGCGTGAACTGGCCACCGGTGCGCTGGCGGCGGCGCTGGGCGCCAGGCCGAGCGAAGTGCTGGTGGCGGATCAGGACGAAGGCCTGGCGTGGCAGGCGGTCCGGGCCTGAGGCCCGTGGCAGCAGGGACCGCGCGAGGGCGCGCCCCAGAAACAAAAAACCGGCCCGAAGGCCGGTTTTTTTATCGGTCAGAAACCGATTACTGCTTGGCGGCCGGAGCCGAAGCGTCAGCAGCCGGAGCCGAGGCGTCAGCAGCCGGGGCCGAAGCGTCAGCAGCCGGAGCGACCGGGGCTTCAGCAGCCGGAGCCGAAGCTTCAGCAGCAGGAGCGGTAGCAGCCGGAGCAGCCGTGTCAGCGGCCGGGGCGGCAGCTTCTTCCTTCTTGCCGCAAGCAGCAAGAGCAACAGCGGCCAGCAGCGATGCGATCAGGAGAGACTTCTTCATTGTTCGTCCTTTAACTTGTAATAACGAAAAACAGGCGATGAATAATTACCGGTAATTATCGCTCTTGAACTGCAAAATTAGGCCCTCCCGGGTGCCGACATATGCAGTGGTCCACAGTACTAGCCAGCCAACGATTATATCCGCGTTTTCCCGGCTTGTGTAGCGCCGAAATTTGCTGATTCGCAATGTTACGCATTATTACAGCCGCGGCCCCAATTGCAACCATCCTTCCAGGGTCCAGTGATGGAATGTTTCCATCAGATCGGGCAGGTCAGCACAGTTTCCTACCTCCTGCGCACTAAGCTGCCGATTATCGGCCAACTTCTTCAGCCACGGCATCAATTCGGCCGGCGGCTCGTAGGCTTCTCCATTCAGGAAGAAATTGGCCCGGTCGTAAAGCGCAATCGATGCCGGCGCCAGCACCACCCCATGCCGGGACGCCAGTGTCGCATAACGGCGCAACGGCATGTCAGCGATCTCTGCAAATTCAACGCCAGGCTTCGGTTCGGACAGATGGCTGCCGAGGAATTCCGACACCATCTGGCTGTTCCATTGCAATGCCTTGAGCCGGTCCGCCACCGCCTTGGCCATGCCGGCCGGCAATTGCGCGGGCCGGGTCGCGGCGCGCTCGCCGGCATCGGCATAACGGCCGCCGAGATCCTCGTTGTCTTCCACCGTTTCCGACAGCCATGCCAGGAAGTGCCCGGCCAATTCGCGATAGGCGGGCGCGCGGAAACCGATCGAGCAGGTCATGCATTCGCCCTCGGCAATACCATCGTGCGCATATTGCGGCGGCAGGTACAGCATGTCGCCCGGTTCCAGCACCCATTCCTGTTCCGCACTGAAGTCGGCAAGAATCTTCAGCGGCATGTCCGGAATCAGCTCGAGGCTGGTCTGTGACGAAATGCGCCAGCGGCGCCGGCCCGAGACTTGCAGCAGGAACACGTCATAGGAATCGAAGTGCGGACCCACGCCGCCGCCGTCGGTGGCGTAGCTGATCATCACGTCGTCGAGGCGGGCGTCGGGCACGAAGCGGAAGCGGCCCATCAGTTCCGCCGCGGCGGCATCGTGCAGGTTGACGCCCTGCACCAGCAGGGTCCACTGTCGGGTCTTGACGCCGGGCAGGTTTTCGCGCGCAAATGGACCATGCGCGAGCTTCCAGCGATTGCGGAAGTGCGTCACCAGGCGCGATTCGACGTCGTCGCGATTGGCGAGATCGAAAAGCGCATCGCGCGACACCGGCGGCACAATTCCCGGCACCGCCTGTCGAATGAGCAAGGGCTTGCGATGCCAGACATCCCGCATGAATGCAGCAGGCGTCATGCCACCAAGCAAGTCGAGCGGAGTGTCTGGATCGACGGGGCCAGGGGGCAGGGCCTGCGCGTATAATGCGGAATCGTTCATGGAGTCAAGAATTGAAAATCGCTAAGAACACGGTGGTGTCCGTGATGTACAAGCTATCGGACGCGCAAGGCAATCTGATCGAGGAGTCAGATGAAGCCATGGTCTATTTGCACGGCGGCTATGATGGCACGTTCCCCAAGATCGAGGAAGCGCTCGACGGCCATGACACCGGCTTCGAGACCCAGCTGCAGCTGGAGCCGGAAGACGCGTTCGGCGACTACGATGCCGACCTGGTGAAGGTCGAGCCGCGCAACCGCTTCCCCGAGCCGCTCGAAGTCGGCATGCAGTTCGAAGGCATGCCCGAGGACGGCGACGAAGAAGACTCCGTCATCTACACCGTGACCGACGTGGCCGAAGACAAGGTCGTGCTGGACGGCAACCATCCGCTGGCCGGCATGGCGCTGCGCTTCTGGCTGAAGGTTTCGGAAGTGCGCGAGGCCACCGCCGAGGAAGTCGAGCATGGCCACGCCCACGGCGCCTCGGGCGTTGAAGTGGTGGATGAAGACGAGGACGACGATACTCCCCGCACGCTGCACTGAGCCTTCGCTTGCAGTGCTGTCATCAGGAAGCCGGCCGTTGCCGGCTTCTTTGCTTTGGCGCGCGCGTCAGTTCGGTGCCGGCGCATCCTTCAGCACCACCGCGAACGGCGACGCCGCGGCGGGCGTGATCACCAGCTCGGCCCATTGCGAGATCGTGCTGGTCGGCAGCGACACGCGCGTGAAGTTCTGCAGCACCTTGCCGGCCGCGTCGCGCAGCGGCTTGTCGATGCCGAAGCCGCTGTCGGCGCCGCTGCCGGCGGCGTGCACCAGCAACACCTGGCCCTTGAAGCGCGCGCTCAGGTCGCGCAGCTGCCGCTTGAATTCGAGGTAGCCGTCGCGCGTGCGATGGCGCATGAAGCCGTCGAGCAGCGTGGGCCGTCCCTTCTTCTCCCAGCCGTTGGCGAAATGCGGATCGGCATGGGCCACCACGACGATGCCGTTCAGATCGCGCTGGCGCGCCACCGAGAATGCCCGCGCCAGCCACTGCCGGTTGGCTTCGCGCCGGTCCTCGAATTCGCTGTTGCGCCCGCCTTCGTCGCGGTAGTGGTTGTTGTCGCCCGGCACGTTGAGGCCGACGATCAGCACGTCGCCGACACTGATGCGCATGTTCTCGCGAAAGCTGCGGAACAGCGCCTGGTCCGATTGCCGCACCAGCGGCCGCGTCTGCCTTCCGAGCGTGGCGTCTTCCGGAAAGAACAGCTCGCGCAGCCGGCTCAGCCGTTCGACCGGGTCGAAGCTGCCGTTGACTGGCAGCCGGCACTCGGACCAATCGGTTTCGCCCGGCACATAGACCAGCGGCAGCGGCGACTGGCTCAGCAGCTGCTGGCGGCTGCTGAGCACGGCGTCGCTGCATGACTCCGTATCGCCCTTGATGCCACCGGCATGGATTACCAGGTTCAGCTTGCGCTCGGCGAAGTGGTCGAGCAGCGTCGCCAGGTTGGCTTCCGCGGCGGGCCATTGCGGCAGGTCGGCGATCAGCGCGACGCGCACCACCTGCGGCTTGGCCGGTGCCCGCGCCGCCAGCGCGTGCGGCGCGGCCGCCGCCATGACGGCCAGGCACAGCCATGGCAGCAGCAGGGTCGGCAGGGCCCGGCGCAGCGCCTTCATGCCGTATCGACCGCCTCGCCCGCCAGCGCCTTGAGCCGGTACAGCGCCTCCAGCGCCGCGCGCGGCGTCAGCGTGTCCGGATCCAGGTCGGCCAGCGCGTCGATCACGGCTGCCTGCTCAGGCGCCAGCGCGGCGGGGAGGGCGGCCGCCGCCGTGCCGGCATCGCCATCGTCCCAGGCCTCGTCCTCGTCAGGTGTCGGCGGCGCGGCGAACAGGTCGAGCTGCGGCGTGGGCGTGGCGTCGGCGGATTGCTGTTCCAGCCAGGCCAGGTGCTTGCGCGCGGCGCGGATCACCGGCTGCGGCACGCCGGCCAGTTGCGCCACCTGCAGGCCGTAGCTCTGGCTGGCCGGTCCGTCCTGCACCGCGTGCAGGAACACGATGCCGTCGCCATGCTCGACCGCCGACAGGTGCACGTTGGCCGCCTGCGGAAACTCTTGCGGCAGCTGCGTCAGTTCGAAGTAATGCGTGGCGAACAGGGTATGGCTGCGGTTGTGCGACAGCAGGTGGCGCGCGATTGCCCACGCCAGCGCCAGGCCGTCGAAGGTCGAGGTACCGCGCCCGATCTCGTCCATCAGCACCAGCGATGCCGGCGTGGCGTGATGCAGGATGCCGGCGGCCTCGGTCATCTCGACCATGAAGGTCGAACGCCCGCCGGCCAGGTCATCGGCGGCGCCGATGCGGGTGAAGATGCGGTCGATCGGCCCGATCACCGCCCGCCGCGCCGGCACATAGGCGCCAACGCAGGCCAGCAGCACGATCAGCGCGGTCTGGCGCATGAAGGTCGATTTACCGCCCATGTTCGGGCCGGTGATCAGCAACAGCTTGCGTGCCTCGTTGAGCTGGCAGTCGTTGGCGATGAATGCCACCGACTCCGCCGCGAGCTGGCCCTCGACCACCGGATGGCGGCCTTGCACGATGTCGATCACGTTCTCGGCGACGCGCTCGGGCGCCGACCAGTCCAGCGTCTGCGCGCGCTCGGCCAGTGCCGCCAGCACGTCCAGCCGCGCCAGCGCGGCGGCGACGCGCTGCAGCTCGCCGATATGCGGCAGCAATGCCTGCAGCAGGCCATCGTAGAGCTGCTTCTCGCGCGCCAGCGCGCGGTCCTGCGCCGACAACGCCTTGTCCTCGAAGGCCTTGAGCTCGGGCGTGATGTAGCGCTCGGCGTTCTTCAGGGTCTGGCGGCGGCGGTAGTCGTCGGGCACCTTGTCGGCCTGGCCGTTGGTGACCTCGATATAAAAGCCGTGCACGCGGTTGAACTCGACGCGCAGGTTGGCAATGCCGGTGCGCGTGCGCTCGCGCGCTTCCAGGTCGATCAGGAACTGGCCGCAGTTTTCGGAGATATCGCGCAGCTCGTCGAGCTCGGTATCGAAGCCGCGGGCGATCACGCCGCCGTCGCGCACCACGGTGGCGGGTTCTTCGGCGACGGCGCGCACCAGCAGGTCCAGGCAGTCGTGCGGCACGGCCAGGTCCTGCAGGGTCTGCGCCAGCAGCAGGCTGCCCTGGTCGTCCTGCAGGCAGGCCTGCACCTCGGGCAGCGCGCGCAGCGTGTCGCGCAGCGACGACAGGTCGCGCGGGCGCGCATTGAGCAGCGCCAGCCGCGAGGTGATGCGCTCGACGTCGGCGAGCCGGCGCAGTGCCCCGCGCAGCGCGTCGGTGCCCTGGTCGATCAGCACGCCGATGGCCTGCTGGCGCGCCTGCGGCACCGCCGGGTCGCGCAGCGGGTGGTGCAGCCAGTGGCGCAGCGCGCGGCTGCCCATGGCGGTGCAGCAGGTGTCCAGCAGCGAGAACAGCGTCGGTGACTCGCCGCCGCGCAGGGTTTCGGTCAGTTCCAGGTTGCGCCGCGTGGCGGAATCCAGTCCGACGTATTCCGATTCGCGCTCGACCTTCACGCCCTGCACATGGCGCAGCGACTGGCCCTGCGTGGTGGCGGCGTAGTTCAGCAGCGCGCCCGCCGCGCCCAGCGCGGCGCCCAGCCCGGCACAGCCGAACGGGTCGAGGCTGGCCACGCCCAGCTGCTCGCGCAGCCGGCGCGTGCCGGCGTCCTGGTCGAAATGCCATTCCGGCAGGCGCGTGCGTGCGCACGCCAGCGCGGGCAGTTCGATGCCATCGGCATACAGCAGCTCGGCCGGGCGGATGCGCTCCAGCTCGCGGCCCAACAGCGCCGCCTCACATTCCATCAGGCGCAGCTCGCCGCTGGCCAGGTTCAGCCACGCCAGCCCGGTCTTGCTGACGCCGCGGCGCGTGGTCTGCTGGTGCACGGCCATCAGGAAGGTATCGGCCTTGTCTGGCAACAGCGCGGCATCGGTCAGCGTGCCGGGGGTGACGATGCGCACCACCTTGCGCTCCACCGGCCCCTTGCTGGTGGCGGGGTCGCCGATCTGCTCGCAGATCGCCACCGACTCGCCCAGCTTTACCAGCCGCGCCAGGTACTGGTCCGCCGAATGGAAGGGGATGCCGGCCATGCGGATCGGCACGCCATTCGACGCGCCGCGCGCGGTCAGCGTGATGTCGAGCAGGCGCGCGGCCTTTTCGGCATCGTCATGAAAGAGTTCGTAGAAGTCACCCATGCGGTAGAACAGCAGGGTGTCGGGGTGGTCCGCCTTGATGCGCAAATATTGCTGCATCATGGGCGTGTGGCGGCTGCCTGTGGCGTCTGCCTGTGCCTGTTCAGGGTCGGTTTTCTTCTGCAATCCCATTGCCATTTAGCCTGTCTGGCGGTGGGCCTGCGTCGAGCCGCCCGATCCGCGCCGAGCGCACCTTGCGTGCCGCGGAAAAGCGCCCCCGCGGGGGCGGGCCGGGCGCTGCTCCGGCGGCCTGTGGCCGCGGCACGAAGGGGCGTTTTCGAATATGGGCGATATGGTACAGCACGGTGCTGCCGCCGAAGCGGCGCAGGCGCGCTGCGCGGGTGCCGGATCAGCGGAACACCAGCACCGGGATGTCGCTATGGGTCAGCACTTTCTGCGTTTCGCTGCCGAGCAGCAGGCCGCTGAGTCCGCGGCGGCCGTGCGAGGCCATGAAGATGACATCGCAGCCCAGGTCCCGGGCGGCATGGATGATGCCCTGGTACGGCGCCGAAGCGCTGGAAACGTGGCCGCTGCATGGCACGCCGGCCAGCGCGGCCGCGGACTCGACCTTGGCCAGTTCCTGGCGCGCCTCCGCTTCGACGCGCTGCTGGTAGGCGTCGCGCTTTTCGTGCGAGCTGTCGCTGGTCAGCACATAGGGATAGCTTTCCACGCACATGTAAGGCGTGAGACGCGCGCCCGCGGTGCGGGCGAACTGGATGCCGGCGGAGACGGCCTGGTGCGACAGCTCCGAACCGTCGACGGGGAGCAGGATGTGCTTGAACATGGGGTCCTTTTCGGTTGTGGGAGGCAATGGCGCGAAGCGGACGAAAGCGGCTGCGTCCTGTGCTTCGGCGCTGTGTTCAGTTGCCCAGCGCGCGCCCGACGATCAGCGGATCCGGCTGGCCGATGGCGGTGGTGTCGCGGTTGGCATAGGGAAAGCGCGACAGGATGTAGCGCAGCGCATTGAGCCGCGCGCGCTTCTTGCAGTCGGAGCGGATCACAGTCCAGGGCGCATCGGCGGTATCGGTATGCGCGAACATCGCCTCCTTGGCGTGGGTGTACTCGTCCCATTTGTCGAGCGAGGCGACGTCGACCGGGCTGAGCTTCCATTGCTTGAGCGGATGGATCTCGCGCTCGCGGAAGCGCCGGCGCTGCTCCTTCTGGCTGACCGAGAACCAGAACTTGAACAGGTGGATGCCGCTGCGCACCAGGTGCCGCTCGAAATCCGGCGCCTGCTGCAGGAAGTCCTGGTATTCGCGGGTCGAGCAGAAGCCCATCACGTGCTCGACGCCGGCGCGGTTGTACCAGGAGCGGTCGAACAGCACGATCTCGCCCGCCGAGGGCAGATGCTGCACGTAGCGCTGGAAATACCATTGCCCGCGTTCGGCTTCGGTGGGCTTTTCCAGCGCCACCACGCGGGCGCCGCGCGGGTTCATGTGTTCCATGAAGCGTTTGATGGTGCCGCCCTTGCCGGCGGCGTCGCGGCCTTCGAACAGGATCACCACGCGCTGGCCGGTTTCGCGCACCCAGGCCTGGAACTTGAGCAGTTCCACCTGCAGGCGGTACTTTTGCTTCTCGTAACTGCGCCGCGACATCAGGTTCTGGTACGGATATGCGCCTTCGCGCCAGCCGGCTGACAGCTCATCGTCCGGGTGGCGCTGGCGGCCAGCGTGCCAGGCGGCCGGGTCGCCTTCGAGGATCAGGCTGCGCAATTGCGCGGCCTCGTCTGGCGCCATGCCGTCGAGCAGCGTGCGGATGGCGCCCAGCATGCCGCTGCCATCGCCGGCCTGGCTGGCGAGGATGTCCTGCATCCCGCTTGCCGCGAGTTGCACCGCGGCGTCGACTGCGCTGTCGACTTCATTGCGCTGCGCCGACAGCGCCGACCTGGTGGGCAGCACATCGCCCCTGGCGGTGGCACGGGGCCGTGTGGTGGTGGGGGTGGGAATACGGGTGGGGAGGGTGTCGCGATCGGTCATCTGCGCGCCTCCGGTCAGGCGGCGGTGCGGCGCAGGATCTGGTAGAGCTGGTCCTTGAGCAGCAGCTTCTCCTTTTTCAGCCGCTCGATCTCGAAGGTGGATGCCGGCACCAGGCCCGCTTCCATGTTGTGGATTTCCTGGTCGAGCGAATTGTGGCGGTGGAACAGCCGCGCAAAGCGGGCGTCCTGCGTCTTCAGGGCGGTGATCTGGTCGCGGTACTCGGGAAACATGCTGGCTCTCCTGTGGCTGGATCCGCGCGCACATGGCGTGGCGCATGGATTCATTCTGGTGAGCGCAGGGCGGCGCGGCCTTGACCAGGATCATGGCTCGCCGGGGAATGAGACGAGGCCGCAATGCAGGACGCACGGGCATGCGGCCCCGGAAAAACAAACGCCCGCCGGGATGCGGCGGGCGTGCTTGCTGGCATGGCCGCTCAGGCCATCTGCCAGCGTCAGGCGGCGCTGGGCTTGGCGCTGGGTTTGGTGTTGTCCAGCGAGTATGGCGACAGCAGGCGCACCATCTGCGCAAAGGCCTTGGGGTTGCCGGCCAGCACTTCGCCTTGTTCCAGCTGGCGCGGCTCGCCGGCGTAGTTGCCGACCAGGCCGCCCGACTCGGTGATCAGCAGCATGCCGGCGGCCATGTCCCACGGCTGCAGGCCGCGCTCGAAGAAGCCGTCGAGGCGGCCGCAGGCCACATAGGCCAGGTCCAGCGCGGCGGCGCCCGGGCGGCGCAGGCCGGCACAGCTGCGCGTCATCAGCGCGAAGATCTCGAGGTACTCTTCCACGCCTTCCAGGTCACGGAAGGGGAAGCCGGTGCCGATCAGGCAGTCGGCCAGCTTGTCGCGGCGGGTGACGCGGATGCGGCGGTTGTTGAGGAAGGCGCCGGCGCCCTTGGTGGCGGTGAACAGCTCGTCGCGGGTCGGGTCGTAGACCACCGCCTGCACTGGCGTGCCGCGGTGCAGCTGGGCGATCGAGACCGCGTATTGCGGGAAGCCGTGGATGAAGTTGGTGGTGCCGTCGAGCGGGTCGATGACCCAGGTGTATTCGTGGGTGGCTTCTTCTTCGGTCCAGGACTGGCCGGACTCTTCCGCTAGAATGCCGTGTTCCGGGTAGGCCGTGCGCAGGATCTCGATGATCGCGGCTTCGGCGGCGCGGTCGACCTCGGTAACGAAATCGTTGTGTTGCTTGCGCGAGACGCGCACCAGATCGACGTCGAGCGACGCGCGGTTGATGATGGATCCCGCCTTGCGGGCCGCCTTGATGGCGATATTGAGCATCGGATGCATGAATCTCTCCAGGCCGGCCACGATCGCGCGGCGGGGCGCCAAAGCGCCGCTCGCCCGCTCATGGGCAGCTGACAACACAACGGATTGTAGAAGAACGTGGGGCGTCGCCGGCCTTGTTGCTCGACGCTTCGCAAATGTGTCGCGAACGTCTCGCGGGCATGCATAAACCTGGCGCCGCGCCAAAGAAGAACCCCGAATTGTATATGAACCCGGCAATTGATACGAGCCAGCCAGCCACCCCCACGTCAGGCGGGGATGCCTTCGGCCGCGTGCGCTTTGTGCTGGTGGAAACCAGCCATCCCGGCAACGTCGGCTCGGTGGCGCGGGCGATCAAGACCATGGGCTTCGGCAGCCTGGTGCTGGTTTCGCCGCGCGAGCCCGAGGTGCTGCGGCATCCCGATGCCATCGCCATGGCCAGCGGCGCCGACGACGTGCTGGCCGCCGCCGTGATCGTCGACCAGGTCGACGCGGCCCTGGCCGGGGCCGCGCTGACCGTGGCCATGACTGCGCGCCATCGCGAGTTCGGCCCGCCGCGGCTGCTGCCGCGCGCCGCCGCCGCGCGGGCGCGGCAGATGCTGTCCGGCAGCGGCGACGTGGCGTTCGTGTTCGGCAACGAGCGCTATGGCCTGCCCAACGAGGTGGTGCAGCGCTGCAACGCCGTGACCCATATCCCCGCCAATCCCGCCTATGCCTCGCTGAACCTGGCGCAGGCAGTGCAGCTGATCGCCTACGAGATGCGGCTGACGCTGCTGGAGGCCGCCCCGGACGCGGGCGCCAATATCGGCTATGCTGGCGAGCCGGCCACGGCCGAACAGGTGGAGGCCATGTTCGGCCACCTGCAGGCCGGGCTGGAGGCGATCGGCTTTCTCGATCCGTCCAATCCGCGCAAGCTGATGACCCGGCTGCGCCGCCTGCTGGCGCGCAGCGGCCTCGAGCGCGAGGAAGTGAACATCCTGCGCGGCATTGCCAAGCACATGCTGATTGCCGCGCAGAACCCGTCTGGCCCGCCGGCCGACCGGTGACAGGAGCAAAGGACCGTGGCAGCAACCCGTAGCGATGCGATGTGGGACCGGAACGGTGCATGCCGAGGCGGCGTGGCCGGGTGTC
Organism: Cupriavidus sp. WGlv3; assembly: GCF_023952475.1. GTDB lineage: Bacteria > Pseudomonadota > Gammaproteobacteria > Burkholderiales > Burkholderiaceae > Cupriavidus > Cupriavidus phytorum. Next base: position 147,640 of record NZ_JALHRX010000001.1, on the reverse strand, counting down.
CTGCCGCCGCGGGTGGGTGCAGGCCCGGTCGATGTTGATCGCAGCATCGCAGCAATGTCCCTGGCGGATCAGGGGCCAAACGCCGGCGCCGCAAGGCGGGCCGGCAAATCCCTTACACTCCTGATCCTCTTCACCGGCCCCCGACCGCGCCGGCGACCCCGCCCCGGGCCCTGGCCCGCGTGGCGTGGCGCACGGCGCGGCACCACGACACGACCAAGATGTTCTCTCGCCTGAAGGAAGATATCGACACCATCATGCTGCGCGATCCCGCCGCGCGCAGCCGCCTGGAAGTCCTGACCTGCTATCCGGGCCTGCACGCGGTGCTGCTGCACCGGCTGGCGCACGCGTGCTGGCGCGCGGGCTGGCACTGGCTGGGCCGCTGGATCTCGCACTGGTCGCGCTTTTTCACCGGTATCGAGATCCATCCGGCGGCGACGCTGGGCCGGCGCGTGTTTATCGACCACGGCATGGGCGTAGTCATCGGCGAGACCGCGCAGATCGGCGACGACTGCACCATCTACCAGGGCGTGACGCTGGGTGGCACGTCGCTGTACAAGGGCCAGAAGCGGCATCCGACCCTCGGCGTCGGCGTGGTGGTCAGCGCGGGCGCCAAGGTGCTGGGCGGGTTCGTGGTGGGCGACGGTGCGCGCGTCGGCTCCAACGCGGTGGTGCTGAAGCCGGTGCCGGCGGGCGCGACCGCGGTCGGCATTCCGGCCCGCATCATCCTGCCCGATGCGCCGTCGGTGCAGCAGGGTGCCAAGCAGGAGTTCTCGGCCTACGGCATCACGCCCAACGCGGACGACCCGGTGTCGCTGGCGCTCAAGAGCCTGATCGACAACGCCGCGCTCCAGCATGACCGCATCGAGGCCGTGCTGGCCGCGCTAGACCGGCTTGGCGAACACCTGGAAAACACGCCGAACGACCCGTTCGATGCCAGCGAGCTGCGCAAGCTGATGAAGTAAGGGCGCCCGGCGATGGCTGGCGCCGCTCAGTCGGTCTGCGGCAGCAGCCGGAAACCGTCGCGGTCCAGCTGCAGCACCGCGGCGCGCGGATGCGCGCCATCCAGGTCCCAGTCGGTCAGCACCCAGCGCACGCCTGCACCTTCTTCGTGGCGGGCAGGGCGATGGGTATGGCCATGGACCAGCAGCGACGCGCCAGCGGCGCCGAGCAACTCGGCCGCCGCCGCGGGGGCCACATCACCATAGACCACCGGTACCGCCGCGCCGGCGCTGCGTTGCCGGGCGCGGTTGCCTTCGCTGTCCGCGCGCAGCTTGCGGGCCACGGCCAGGCGCGCGCGCAGCGGCAGCGCCAGGAACACGCGCTGCACCCAGCGCTTGCGGGTCCAGCGGCGAAAGCGGTTGTAGCGTTCGTCGTCGATGCACAGCATGTCGCCGTGGCTCAGCACCACGCGCTGGCCGGCGCAATCGATCAAGGTGGGATCGGGCAGCAGCGTGGCGCCGGCGGCGTCGGCGAAGCGGCGGCCCAGCAGGAAGTCGCGGTTGCCGTGCATCAGGTACACCGCCACGTCGCGCGCGGCCAGTGCGCGCAGCGCCAGCGCCACGCGTTGCGCGAACGGCGCCTCGGTTTCTTCGTCGCCGACCCAGAATTCAAAGAAGTCGCCCAGGATAAACAGCGTGCGCGCGTGCGCGGCGGCGCGCTCGAGCGTGCGCTCGAAGGCCGCCAGCGTGCGCGGCATGCCGGGCGTCAGATGCAGGTCTGAAATGAACCACGCCGGCGCCTGTACCTCGAGGGGACCGGCCACCGGCGTGTGGGAGATTGCGGTCATGCGTGGTGTCGGGAGAAAAAGGCCGGCACGCAGGCCGGCACGCGCGCGCGCACGGTACCGCAATCGGCAGGCATCGGCTTATTCGACGACGACGGCCTTCTCGATCACGACGTCTTCCAGCGGCACGTCCTGGTGGAAGCCCGAGCTGCCGGTGCGCACGCCCTTGATCTGCTCGACCACGTCGGTGCCGTCGACCACTTTGCCGAACACGGCATAACCGAAGCCCTGCGGGGTCGGCGACGAGAAGTTGAGGAAGTCGTTGTCGACCACGTTGATGAAGAACTGCGCGGTGGCCGAGTGCGGCGCATTGGTGCGCGCCATCGCCACGGTGTAGCGGTCGTTCTTCAGGCCGTTGCCGGCTTCGTTTTCGATCGGGGCGTCGGTGTCCTTCTGCTTCATGCCGGGCTCGAAGCCGCCGCCCTGGATCATGAAGTTCTTGATCACGCGGTGGAAGATGGTGTTGTCGTAGTGGCCCTTGCGGACATACGACAGGAAGTTCTCCACCGTTTTCGGAGCCTTCTCGGCGTCGAGTTCCAGGGTGATCACACCCTTGTTGGTCTGCAGCTGTACCTTGGACATGGCGGTTTCCTCTGTTCGGTAATTATTTGACGACGGTGGCCGACTCGATCACGATCGGCGCGGCCGGCACGTTGCGCATCGGGCCGTAGGCCGTGGTCGGCACGGTCTTGATCTTGTCGATCGTGTCCATGCCTTCCACCACCTTGCCGAAGACGGCATAGCCATTGCCGTCCGGCTGCGGGTAGTCGAGATTCGGATTATCCACCACATTGACGAAGAACTGCGCGGTGGCCGAATCCGGGTTGCTGGTGCGCGCCATGGCAACCGTGCCGGCCTTGTTCTTCAGGCCGTTGCGGGCTTCCAGCGGGATCGGTGCGCGCGTCGGCTTTTCCTTCATGTCGCGGTCGAAGCCGCCGCCCTGCACCATGAAGCCATTGATCACGCGGTGGAAGATGGTGCCACTGTAGAAGCCGCTCTTCACATATTCCAGGAAGTTCGCGACGGTCTTGGGCGCGGCCTCGGGATAGAGCTCGACCGTGAACTTGCCGGCGCTGGTGACGAACTGGACGCGCTCGGCGGCCTTCTGCTGGGCCAGCGCGCTGAACGAGGACAGCGCCAGCGCGCCTGCGGCCAGGCCGGCAATGACGATGCGACGGGAACGGATCATGAAGGGAACTCCGGTAAGTCGGGATGGACACGGCCCGGGCATGCCGCGCCGGGCCTGCGGATGAATGCTGTCAGTTGGCCGCGGGGGCGCTGGCCGGCGACTGGCGCCCGCCCGGCGCCGACTTGCGGCCGGTGGCCGCGGGTGCGGCCGGCTTCGGTGGCGCTGCCACGGCGGAAGCCGGGGCCAGCTGGCGCAGGCCGGCACTGGCGCGGGCATCGCCGGGATTGCGGCGAAGCGCTTCGGTGTAGGCCTGCTCGGCCAGGCGGCGGTAGACGTCGCCCAGGTTGGTGTAGCCGACCGCGAAGGCGGGCTTGACCTCGGTGGCCAGCAGCAATTCGGCTTCGGCGCGCTTCAGGTCGCCGCGCTTGGCATAGATCAGCGCCAGGTTGTTGTGCGGCTCGGGCAGTTCGGGAAAGTCCTGCGCCATCTCGCTGAAGGCCTGGATCGCTTCGTCCTCGCGGCCCGCCTGGGCCAGCGCCCAGGCCCGCTGGAAGCGGGCCTGGGCATTGCGCGGGTTGGTGGCGAGCACGCGGTCGAAGCCCTTGATGGCGTCCTCGTAGCGGCGCGCGTTGGCGGCTTGCTGGGCCTCGCCCATGCCAGGGTCGGTCGACTGGATGCCGCCGACCGGCGAGGTCGGCACCGCCAGCGACAACGGGCCATTCTGCGCGGATGCTGGCCCTGCCAGCGCCGCGGCCAGGGCCAGCAGCGGCAGAACGGTGCAGGGTCCGCGCCGGCGCGTGCGCGTAGCGGAGACGGCAGAAAACGGGGAGGGCAGCGGCAGGCTCATTGAGGACGGGTCCGTTATACTCCGCGGCATTCTAGCAAAGCGGCAAGTGCGGCACGAAGGCGATGCCGTGGCGGCCAGGCCGCGGGTCCGACTCGCGCACCGCCTTCCGGTAAGATATGGGGCGCGACGGCATTGCGCCAGCAGCGGCGTTCGCGCTGCCTGCCGTGTGGAACCGGCAGACTCCTCTCACCACTCACTTCGTTTCATGCAGCCCCTCAACATCTACAACACGCTCGCGCGTGAGAAGCAGCCATTCGTGCCAATCGAACCCGGCAAGGTCCGCATGTATGTGTGCGGCATGACCGTGTACGACTATTGTCACGTTGGCCACGCGCGCGTGATGGTGGTGTTCGACATGGTGCACCGGTGGCTGCGCGCCGCCGGCTACGAGGTGACGTATGTGCAGAACATCACCGATATCGACGACAAGATCATCCGCCGCGCGGTCGAAAATGGCGAGACCATCGGCGAGCTGACCACGCGCTTCATCCAGTACATGCACGAGGATGCCGCCGCGCTCGGCGTGATCCGTCCCGACTACGAGCCGCGCGCCACCGACTACGTGCCGCAGATGCTCGACATGATCGGCAAGCTCGAGGCCAGGGGCCTGGCCTACCATGCCAGCGACGGCGACGTGAATTACTCGGTGCGCAAGTTCGACGGCTACGGCAAGCTGTCCGGCAAGTCGCTGGAAGACCTGCGCGCCGGCGAGCGCGTCAGCGCCAACGATGCCAAGCAGGACCCGCTCGACTTCGTGCTGTGGAAGTCCGCCAAGGCCAGCGAGCCGCCCGAGAGCAAGTGGGACTCGAAATGGGGCGCCGGCCGCCCGGGCTGGCACATTGAATGCTCTGCGATGAGCTGCGCGCTGCTGGGCGAGCATTTCGACATCCATGGCGGCGGGGCCGACCTGCAGTTCCCGCACCACGAGAACGAGATCGCGCAGTCCGAAGGCGCCAGCGGCAAGCCCTTCGTCAACCTGTGGATGCACAACGGCTTCGTGCGCATCAACGACGAGAAAATGTCCAAGTCGCTTGGCAATTTTTTCACCATCCGCGAGGTGCTGAAGGCGTACGACGCCGAGGTCGTGCGCTTCTTCATCCTGCGCGCGCACTATCGCAGTCCGCTGAACTACAGCGACGCGCACCTGGACGATGCGCGCCACGCGCTGACGCGCCTGTACACGGCGCTCAAGGACAGCCAGCCGGGCGGCTGCGCGGTGGACTGGGACGAGCCGCACGCGAAGCGCTTTGCCGAGGCCATGGGCGACGACTTCAACACGCCGATCGCGATGTCGGTGCTGTTCGACCTGGCCAGCGAGATCAACCGCACCGGCTCGACCGCGGCCGCGCGCCAGCTCAAGGGGCTGGCGGGCACGCTGGGCCTGCTCGAGCGTGATCCACATACCTTCCTGCAGGGCGGCAAGTCCGACGACGGCCCGGCGCCGGACGAGATCGAGAAGCTGATCGCGGCGCGCAAGGCGGCCAAGGCCGAGCGCAATTTCGCCGAGGCGGACCGCATCCGCGCCCAGTTGCTGGAAGCGGGCATCGTGCTGGAAGACAAACCGGGTGGTGCCACCGAGTGGAGGCGTGCTTGAACGCTGCCGCGCGCAAGCCCGCCACCGCCACGTCCCCCGCCGCCGCGGGCCGGGCGAAGGCGGCCGGCCCGCGCCCGGCCAAGGCCGGCGCCAGGGAAGCGCCGCTGCCCGACGGCAAGGACACCAGCAAGGACGCGCGGCCCGCGGCCAAGGCCACGCGCAACGCCAGGTCCGTGCTGCCCGAGGCGCAGGCGGTGCCGCTGCCGGTCGAGACCGTGGCCGACACGGTGCGACCCGCCTACTGGGACGAGGCTTGCGCGGACCTGATGAAGCGCGACCGCATCCTGCGCAAGATGATCCCGACCTACGGTCCCGCGCACCTGGTCTCGCGCGGCGACCCGTTCGTCACGCTGGCGCGCGCGGTGGTGGGCCAGCAGATCTCGGTCAAGGCGGCGCAGTCGGTGTGGGAACGCCTGCACGCGGTCTGCCCCCGGCTAGCGCCGGCGCAGTTCCTGCGTGCCGGCCCCGAGAAACTGGCGGGCTGCGGCGTGTCCAAGCGCAAGGCGGAATACCTGATCGACCTGGCCGGGCACTTCAAGGCCGGCACCGTGCACGTCGCGCAGTGGGCGCAGATGGACGACGAGGCCGTCATCGCCGAGCTGACGCAGATCCGCGGCATCGGCCGCTGGACCGCCGAGATGTTCCTGATGTTCAACCTGATGCGGCCCAATGTGCTGCCGCTTGACGACATCGGGCTGATCAACGCCATCTCGACCAACTATTTCAGCGGCGAACCGGTCACGCGCAGCGAGGCGCGCGAGGTGGCGGCCAACTGGGAGCCGTGGCGCACCGTGGCCACCTGGTATATGTGGCGCAGCCTCGACCCATTGCCTGTGACGTATTAAGCATCGCAACAACAAAATTTAACGGCGGGTGCAGTCCGGGCTATCTGGCAGGCGCTAAGATAGCGCCCAATTTCCGGTAGAATGCGCCCCTTCACAGACAGGTACGTGTGATTTTATGAAAACCACCTTCCTGGATTTTGAGCAGCCCATTGCCGAACTCGAGGCAAAGATCGAAGAACTGCGCTTCGTGCAGGACGATTCGGCTGTCGATATTTCCGAAGAGATTTCGCGGCTGGCCGGCAAGAGCCAGCAGCTGACCAAAGATATCTATGCCAACCTGACCCCGTGGCAGGTTGCGCAAATCGCCCGCCACCCCCAGCGCCCCTATACGCTGGACTACGTGCGCGAGATCTTTACCGATTTCCACGAACTGCACGGCGACCGCACCTTCGCCGACGACCTGTCGATCATCGGCGGCCTGGCCCGCTTCAATGGCCAGTCGTGCATGGTGATCGGGCACCAGAAGGGCCGCGACACGAAAGAGCGCGCCATGCGCAATTTCGGCATGCCCAAGCCCGAGGGCTACCGCAAGGCCAAGCGCCTGATGGAGCTGGCCGACAAGTTCGGCCTGCCGATCTTCACCTTCGTCGACACCCCGGGCGCGTTCCCCGGCATCGATGCCGAAGAGCGCGGCCAGTCCGAGGCCATCGGCCACAACCTATACGTGATGGCCGGCCTGAAGGTGCCGCTGATCGCCACCATCATCGGCGAGGGCGGTTCGGGCGGCGCGCTGGCAATTGCCGTGGGCGACGTGGTGCAGATGCTGCAGTTCGCCACCTACGCGGTGATCTCGCCGGAAGGCTGTGCCTCGATCCTGTGGAAGACCGCCGAGAAGGCGCCGGAAGCCGCCGAGGCGCTGGGCCTGACCGCGCACCGGCTGAAGGCGCTGGGCCTGATCGACAAGATCGTGAGCGAGCCGCTGGGCGGCGCGCACCGCGACTACAAGGGCATGGCGGCAATGCTCAAGCGCTCGCTGGCCGAGTCGCTGCGCCAGTTCCAGGGCATGAGCGTGAAGGAATTGCAGGCGCGCCGCTACGAGCGCCTGCTGGCCTATGGCAAGTTCAAGGAAACCGGCGCCCAGGACTGACCCGTCCGCCCGGCTGACCGACAAGGTCGCACAGGCCCTGCAGGCCGGTGCGGCCTTTGTTGTTTCTGGCGACGCCACGGCGGCTGCGCCGACGGTCGCGGTGGCGCTGTCGGGCGGGCGCGACTCGGTCGCGCTGCTGCATGCCGCGCGCGCGGCGGTGGCGCAGGCGGGCGATGGCGCGCGCGTGGTGGCGCTGCATGTCCATCACGGCCTGCAGGCCGAGGCCGACGACTGGGACCGCTTCTGCGCCGCGCTGTGCGCGCAGTGGCAGGTCGGCTATTTCGTGCGGCGCGTGTCGGTGCGGCCGTCGGCGGGCGAGGGCATCGAAGCCGCCGCGCGCCGCGCGCGCTATGCCGCGCTTGCGGCGATGTGCGCCGACAGCGGCACGCGCATGCTGCTGTTTGCCCATCACCAGGACGACCAGGTCGAGACCGTGCTGCTGCGGCTGTTCCGCGGCGCCGGCGTGGCCGGCATGGCGGGCATGCCGGCGCTGCGCCCGCTGGATCCGCACAGCGGCGTGATGCTGCTGCGCCCGTGGCTCGATGTTCCGCGCGCCGGCATCGAGGCCTACTGCGCCGCCAACGCGCTGCAGTGGGTGGACGACCCGTCCAATGCCGACGGCCGCTATGCGCGCAACGCCCTGCGTGCGCAACTGCCGGCCCTGCAGGCGGCATTTCCCGCGCTGGCGATCAACGTGGTGCAGGCGGCCGCGCATTTTGCCCAGGCCGGCGCGCTGATCGACCAGCTCGCCGCCACCGCGCTGGCGACGCTGGCGCGTGCCGGCCGCGACGCCGACACGCTGTCCGAACTCGACCTGCCCGGCCTGCGCGCGCTGCCGGCGGCGCAGGCCGATGCGGTGCTGCGCCTGTGGCTGCGCGACCTCGGCGTGCGCGCCCCTTCAACCGCGCGGCTGGCGGCGATGCGCGAGCAGCTGATTGCGCACACGGGCGGCGAGCCGGCCATCGCGCATGAAGGCCTGGTGCTGCGCCGCTTCCGCGAGCGCGTGCTGGCCTGCGTGCCGCCGCCGGCGCAGGCGCCCGCGCCGGTGCTGCTGGACTGGCGCGGCGAGGCGCGCATCGTCGTGCCCGCCTGGCGCGGCGAACTCCATTTCTTCCGCGACGACACCTTCGGCGTGCCCGAAGCGGTGCTGCGGCAGCCTTTGCGCCTGGCCGCGCGCAGCGGCGGCGAGCGCATCGTGCTGCGCCCCGGCGGCCCCGCGCGGGCGCTGAAGCAGGCCTGCCAGGAAGCCGGCATCCCGGCCTGGCGCCGGGCCTGGCTGCCGTTGCTGTGGGCCGGGGACACGCTGGTGCTCGCCGCCGGACTGGGCATGCATCGCCGCTGGCCCGACGCCGCACCGGCGCCGCGCTGGCGCGTGGCGTGGCAACCGCAGGCGCCGACGCTGGCAACGCCGCCGCGCTGACCTTGCCGAACGGCACCTCGATGGCGCTCGCCAGCCGCCGGCATCACATCGGTCTGGCCCAGATAGTCCCCGTGCGCCTTGCCTGACCGGGCCGCTTCGTGTATTTTCAAGGGCTTTGCACAATCGCTGGCGTCGACAAGAAGATGGCTCTCATCGTTCACAAATACGGCGGCACTTCGATGGGTTCCACGGAACGCATCAAGAATGTCGCCAAGCGCGTGGCCAAGTGGCACCGCGCCGGTCACCGCGTAGTCGTGGTGCCTTCGGCCATGTCGGGCGAGACCAATCGCCTGCTGGGACTCGCCAAGGAAATTTCGCCCCAGCCCAATCCGCGTGAACTGGACATGCTCGCCTCCACCGGCGAACAGGCCAGCGTGGCGCTGCTGGCGATCGCCCTGCACGGCGAGGACATCGACGCCGTCAGCTACACCGGCTGGCAGGTTCCGGTGAAGACCGATTCGTCCTACACCAAGGCCCGCATCGAATCGATCGACGACGAGCGCATCCTGGCCGACCTCGACGCCGGCCGCGTGGTGGTGATCACTGGCTTCCAGGGCATCGACGACGACGGCAACATCACCACGCTGGGGCGCGGCGGCTCCGACACCTCGGCCGTGGCGATTGCCGCCGCGATCGAGGCCGACGAGTGCCTGATCTACACCGACGTCGACGGCGTCTACACCACCGACCCGCGCGTGGTCGAGGATGCCCGCCGCCTGGACCAGATCACCTTCGAGGAAATGCTGGAAATGGCCAGCCTGGGCTCCAAGGTGCTGCAGATCCGCTCGGTGGAGTTCGCCGGCAAGTACCGCGTCAAGACCCGCGTGCTGTCGTCGCTGACCGACCCGCTTATGCCGCTCGAGCAGGAAATGCACTCGGGCACGCTGATCACTTTTGAGGAAGAAGACTCCACCATGGAAGCCGCTGTCATCTCCGGCATCGCCTTTGCCCGCGACGAAGCCAAGATCACCGTCCTGGGCGTGCCCGACAAGCCCGGCATCGCCTACCAGATCCTGGGCCCGGTCGCCGACGCCAACATCGACGTCGACATGATCATCCAGAACCAGTCCGTCGACGGCAAGACCGACTTCACCTTCACCGTGCCGCGCGGCGAGTACCAGCGCGCGCTGGCGATCCTGAACGATGGCGTGAAGGCGCACATCGGCGCCGGCAGCGTGTCGGGCGACCCCAAGGTGTCGAAGGTGTCGGTGGTGGGCGTGGGCATGCGCTCGCACGTCGGCATCGCCAGCAAGATGTTCCGCACGCTGTCGGAAGAGGGCATCAACATCCAGATGATCTCCACCTCGGAAATCAAGATCTCGGTGCTGATCGACGAGAAGTACATGGAGCTGGCCGTGCGCGCGCTGCACAAGGCCTTCGAACTGGAACAGGCGTGATCCGTTCGTAAGCTTTTCTGGCGAGGCCGCAAAATTTGTGTTGAGTCATCGATTTTTCATTGACCAACCCCGGTGGCATCGCTAGAATACGCGCTTCGTTGTGTGGCTCCCTCACACAACGCAAGTTTGGGAGACGTGGCCGAGAGGTCGAAGGCACTCCCCTGCTAAGGGAGCATCCGGGCCAAAACCTGGATCGAGGGTTCGAATCCCTCCGTCTCCGCCAATGACAACCGTCCTTGGCGGCGGAACCCCGGAAGATCGCGGTCTTCCGGGGTTTTGTTTTTTGGGCGCCCCGCAGGGCGCATCCCTCATCATCGGCAATCCGTTCGCGTTGCCTTGCGCCGTTCACATGATGCGTGCGCCGATCTCCTTCCCTCCCTCGCCCCAGCGCGCTCCAGATTCATATTGAGCATCGGCTTTGCCGGTGCCAGAATTCCCTGCATGCGGGGGCGTGGCGCCGGCAGCTGGCCGGAGCGCCGCGCGGCGATGGCGGGACGGATCGGGATGCACATGGACCGGGAACTGCTGCACCAGGCGTCGGAGGGTTCGGTACTGTTCGCGGATGTCAGCGGCAGTACGCGGCTCTATGAGCGGGCGGGCAACGCCGCCGCCCTTGCCGCGGTCGGCCGTTGCATCGGTGCGATGAAGTCCTGTTCCGAGGCCTCGCAAGGCCGGCTGGTCAAGACCATCGGCGATGAGGTCATGGTGCTGTTCCCCTGTGCCGAGCAGGCCTTGCAGGCGGCATTGGACATACAGCGGGCGGTTGCCGAGCTGCCGCCCGTGGCTGGCTTCACCATGTCGTCCCACATCGGCTTCCATCATGGCCCGATCCTGTCCGATGCGTCCGGCGATGTCTTCGGCGACGCCGTCAACCTGGCCGCGCGGCTGGCCGGGCTCGCCGCGCGCGGACAGATCATCACCAGCAAGGATGCGGTCGCGGACCTGCCCGCGCCGCTGCGCCAGATGACGCGCTACCTGTACCCGATCCACGTGCGCGGCAGGGCGCAGCCGGTCGAGTTGTACGAGGCGATCTGGCAGCAGGCCACCGACCTGACCCTGATCGCGGGGTTCAAGGAGCCGCTGGCGCATGCCGCCTTCCTCACCTTGCGCTACCGGGACACCGTGGTCGAGATGAACGCGGTCTCGGCGCCGGTTACCATCGGACGTGACGCCGGCATGACCATCGTGGTGTCGGACCGCCTCGCGTCGCGGTTCCAGGCCATGGCCGAGCCGCGCGCCGGCAGGTATGTGCTGATCGACAGGAGCTCGAACGGCACCCACGTCTGCATGGACGGCGCCGAGCCATTCATTTTGCGCCGCGACGAGGTCACGCTGAGGGGGCACGGCTGGATCGGGTTTGGCCAGTGGACGGGGCCGAGCGCGGAGTGCATCGAATTCGCGCTGCAGGTGGACAAGACCGGTACGGGGCGATAGCTGGAATTCGCATGAAACGGCGGGGGAATTTCAGTTTTGAATTCCAAGCGGGCGTGGCGGCACTGAAAATCCTTTTGTAAATCAACAAGAGCGTCGGTGGCTCGTTTCTTGCGCCCACCAGGATGCAGGCGCATGCTGGTTCGCGCCTGTGATCCGCCATTCCCCATCACCCGACTTTCCGTGGCCAGCGCGCCCGGAGGGCCATTTTCTTGCCGCCATGGACTACCGCCCGATCCAATCCCTGCTGATTGCCAACCGCTCCGAGATCGCGATCCGCGTGATGCGCGCGGCCGCCGAGATGAACGTCCGCACGGTGGCGATCTATTCGAAGGAAGACCGCCTCGCACTGCATCGCTTCAAGGCCGACGAGAGCTACCTGGTCGGCGAGGGCAAGAAGCCGCTGGCGGCTTATCTCGATATCGACGACATCCTGCGCATTGCGCGGCAGGCCGGGGTCGACGCGATCCATCCGGGCTATGGCTTCCTGTCGGAGAACCCGGAGTTCGCGCAGGCCGTGATCGATGCCGGCATCCGCTGGATCGGCCCGTTGCCGGAGGTGATGCGCAAGCTCGGCAACAAGGTCGCGGCGCGCAACGCGGCGATCGCCGCGGGCGTGCCCGTGATGCCGGCTACCGATCCATTGCCGCATGACCTGGAGGCGTGCAAGCGCCTCGCCGCCGGCATCGGCTATCCGCTGATGTTGAAGGCGAGCTGGGGCGGCGGCGGGCGCGGCATGCGCGTGCTCGAGAGCGAGCAGGACCTGGAGGGCGCGCTGGCCGCGGCGCGGCGCGAGGCGCTGGCGGCATTCGGCAACGACGAGGTCTACGTCGAGAAACTGGTGCGCAATGCGCGCCACGTCGAAGTGCAGGTGCTGGGCGACACGCACGGCAACCTGGTGCACCTGTACGAGCGCGACTGCACCGTGCAGCGGCGCAACCAGAAGGTGGTCGAGCGCGCGCCGGCGCCGTACCTGGACGATGCCGGGCGCAGCGCGCTGTGCGAGTCGGCGCTGCGGCTGATGCGCGCGGTCGGCTATACCCACGCCGGCACGGTCGAGTTTTTGATGGATGCCGACTCCGGCCAGTTCTACTTCATCGAAGTCAATCCACGCATCCAGGTCGAGCACACGGTCACCGAGATGGTGACCGGCATCGATATCGTCAAGGCGCAGATCCGCATCACCGAGGGCGGCCATATCGGCATGACCGAGAACACGCGCGATGCCGACGGCAGGATCGTGGTGCGCGCCGCGGGCGTGCCGGTGCAGCAGGACATCGCCCTCAACGGCCATGCGCTGCAGTGCCGGATCACCACCGAGGACCCCGAAAACGGTTTCCTGCCCGACTACGGCCGCCTGACCGCGTATCGCAGCGCCGCCGGCTTCGGCGTGCGGCTCGATGCGGGCACCGCCTACGGCGGCGCGGTGATCACGCCGTACTACGATTCGCTGCTGGTCAAGGTCACCACCTGGGCGCCGACCGCGCCGGAATCGATGCGGCGCATGGACCGCGCGCTGCGCGAGTTCCGCATCCGCGGCGTCGCCTCCAACCTGCAGTTCCTCGAGAACGTCATCAACCATCCCGCGTTCCGCTCGGGCGACGTCACCACGCGCTTTATCGACAAGACCCCCGAGCTGCTGGCCTTTGCCAGGCGCCAGGACCGCGCCACCAAGCTGCTGCGCTACCTGGGCGAGGTCAGCGTCAACGGGCACCCGGAGCTGAGCGGGCGCACGCTGCCGTCGCTGCCGCTGCCCGCGCCGGTGCTGCCGGCGATCGACACCAGCGCCGCGCTGCCGTACGGCACGCGCGACCGCCTGCGCGAGCTGGGCGCGGAGAAATTCTCGCGCTGGATGCTCGAGCAGAAGCAGGTGCTGCTGACCGACACCACCATGCGCGACGCGCACCAGTCGCTGTTCGCCACGCGCATGCGCACCGCCGACATGCTGCCGATCGCGCCGTTCTATGCGCGCGAGCTGTCGCAGCTGTTCTCGCTGGAGTGCTGGGGCGGCGCCACCTTCGACGTGGCGCTGCGCTTCCTCAAGGAAGACCCGTGGCAGCGCCTGGAGCAGTTGCGCGAGCGCGTGCCCAACGTGCTGTTCCAGATGCTGCTGCGCGGCTCCAATGCGGTCGGCTACACCAACTATGCCGACAACGTGGTGCGCTTCTTCGTGCGCCAGGCGGCGAGCGCCGGTGTCGATGTGTTCCGCGTGTTCGATTCGCTCAACTGGGTGCGCAATATGCGCGTGGCGATCGATGCAGTGGGGGAAAGCGGCGCGCTGTGCGAGGGCGCGATCTGCTATACCGGCGACCTGTTCGATCCGAAGCGCTCCAGGTACGACCTGAAGTACTACGTCGGCATCGCGCGCGAGCTGCAGCAAGCCGGCGTGCATGTGCTGGGCATCAAGGACATGGCCGGCATCTGCCGGCCGCAGGCGGCCGCGGCGCTGGTCAGGGCGCTCAAGGAAGAGACCGGGCTGCCGGTGCACTTCCACACGCACGACACCAGCGGCATCTCGGCCGCGTCGGCGCTGGCCGCGATCGAGGCCGGCTGCGACGCGGTCGACGGCGCGCTCGACGCGATGAGCGGGCTGACCTCGCAGCCCAACCTGTCGAGCATCGCCGCGGCGCTGGCCGGCAGCGAGCGCGACCCGGGCCTGGACCTGGAACGCCTGCACGAGGCGTCGATGTACTGGGAGGGGGTGCGCCGCTACTACGCGCCGTTCGAATCCGAGATCCGCGCCGGCACCGCCGACGTCTATCGCCACGAGATGCCGGGCGGGCAGTACACCAACCTGCGCGAGCAGGCGCGCTCGCTTGGCATCGAACACCGCTGGACCGAGGTCTCGCGCGCCTACGCCGAGGTCAACCAGATGTTCGGCGATATCGTCAAGGTCACGCCGACCTCCAAGGTGGTCGGCGACCTGGCGCTGATGATGGTGGCCAACGACCTGAGCGCCGCCGACGTGTGCAATCCGGGCAAGGAGATCGCCTTCCCGGAGTCGGTGGTGTCGCTGTTCCGGGGCGAGCTGGGCTTCCCGCCCGACGGCTTCCCGGCGGCGCTGTCGCGCAAGGTGCTGCGCGGCGAGCCGCCGGCGCCGTACCGGCCCGGCGACCAGATCGCACCGGTCGACCTCGACGCGGCCCGCGCCGCCGGCGCGGCGGCGTGCGAGCAGCCGCTCGACGACCGCCAGCTGGCCTCGTACCTGATGTATCCCAAGCAGGCCGCCGAGTACCACGCGCATGTGCGCCAGTACAGCGATACCTCGGTGGTGCCCACGCCGGCCTACCTGTACGGCCTGCAGCCGCAGGAAGAGGTGGCGATCGACATCGAGCCCGGCAAGACCTTGCTGGTGTCGTTGCAGGGCACCCATCCCGATGCCGACGAAGGCAAGATCAAGGTCCAGTTCGAGCTGAACGGGCAGTCGCGCACCACGCTGGTCGAACAGCGCAACACCGCGCAGGCCGCGACCGCGCGCCAGGGTCGGGCGGTCGCCGAGCCGGACAACCCGCTGCATGTCGCCGCGCCGATGCCGGGTTCGATCGTGACAGTGGCGGTGCAGCCCGGCCAGCGTGTGGCCGCGGGCACCACGCTGCTGGCGCTGGAGGCGATGAAGATGGAGACCCATATCGCCGCGGACCGGGACTGCGAGATCGCGGCGGTGCATGTGAAGGCGGGCGATCGGGTGGCGGCGAAGGACCTGCTGGTGGAACTGAAGGACTGACAGCTGGCGTGGCCCGCCGCGCCTGTGCGGGCCATCCATGGAACCCCGGAAGACCTCGGTCTTGCCGGGGTTTTTTGTCTGGATGACGCTGCGGGCGGGTCGCCATGCCTCGCCTTCGTGGCGCGTCCCGCAACATTGTTCCGGCTTTGGAACACTGTGTTTGCCTGGAACGGGCTTCTGCAATATCGAAGCGCTGCTATCGTGTCGAGCCGTGATCAAAACAAAGCGGTGGCGCGTCGATCTCGCAGGCGCTGCCCGACAGATACGGATGTCAGTGAAGAAAGACACATTGCCAGGGAGGCTGCCGCGCGCGGCTCTGGCGTCGATTGCGGCTGGCCTGCTGGCGCTGCCGTCCTCCGCCGGCGCCGCGGGATTCTCGATGCAGGCGGGTTATGGGCGCGACAACCGGCACGGCGTGGAGAAATACGAAGTGTCGGCGCGCTGGGACGAGATCGTGCAGTGGCAGCTGTCGAGCCGGCTGGCGCTGGCGCTGGACGGCGAGGTCAATGTCGCCAACTGGCGCGCACTGTCGTCGCGGCCATCGAGCCAGTTGATGGAGTTCGGCGTGTCGCCGATCTTCCGGCTCAGCTATGCGGGTGAGTACGCCACGCCGTTCGTCGAGGCCTCGGTGGGCCTGCGTGTGCTGAGCCACACCGAAATCGCCGGCGGCCATCGCATGGGCTCGGCCTTCCAGTTTTCCGACATGATCGGCGTGGGCGTCGCCTTCGGCAAGGCGCAGCGGTTGACCATCGGCTACCGCTTCCAGCACCTGTCCAACGCCGGCATCAAGGACCCGAATCCCGGCACCGACTTCAGCATGGGCTACGTGCGCTACCGCTTCTGACCGCTGGCGGCGTCGTTCCAGCGGCAGGACGCTGCATCGCAATCCCGCCGCCTACCGCGCACTGGCCGCGGCACCTATCATCGCTTCATGGATCATTGCCGGCCCCCGCATGGCCGGCATTCTCGGAGATCGACATGAAGCGCATTCTGGGTGTCTACAGCGCACCGCGTCCGCACTGGGTCGGGGATGGTTTCCCGGTGCGTTCGATGTTCTCGTACACCAGCCACGGCAAACAGCTGAGTCCGTTCCTGCTTTTGGACTACGCCGGCCCGGCGGACTTCACGCCGACGCAGCGTCCGCGCGGCGTCGGCCAGCATCCGCACCGCGGTTTCGAGACCGTGACCATCGTCTACAAGGGCGAGGTCGCGCACCGCGACTCGACCGGGCAGGGCGGGGTCATCGGTCCGGGCGACGTGCAATGGATGACGGCGGGCGCCGGCATCCTGCATGAAGAGTTCCACTCGCCCGCGTTTACGCAAAGCGGCGGCGCGCTGGAGATGGTGCAGCTGTGGGTCAACCTGCCGGCGCGCGACAAGATGGCCGCGCCGGGCTACCAGGCCATCGTCGACCGCGATATCCCGGCGGTGCCGATGCCCGGCGACGCCGGCACGGTGCGCGTGATTGCCGGCGAATACGAAGGCAAGCGCGGCCCGGCACGCACCTTTACGCCGATGCATGTGTGGGACATGCGCCTGAACCAGGGGGCCGGCACGCGCGTGGCGCTGCCCGAGGGCTGGCATACCGCGCTGGTGGTGCTGCGCGGCAAGGTCACGGTCAACGCCGAGGCCACCGTGCGCGATGCCGAGATGGTAGTGCTGGATGGCGCCGGCGATGCGGTCAGCATCGAGGCCGGCACCGATGCGGTGGTGCTGCTGCTCAGCGGCGAGCCGATCGACGAGCCCATCGTCGGCCATGGCCCGTTCGTGATGAACACCGAGGCCGAGATCGCCGAGGCGTTCCGCGACTTCAGCAGCGGCCGCTTCGGCAGCATGGCGGCGGGCCGGCAATAGGCAACCGGTAGCAAGCAGGCCGCGGCGGTAGCGGGCGCAACGCCCGCTACCGCCGCGCGGCCTCAGGCGAGCGTGAAGGTCGGCACCGGTGCGCCGCCGTCGCTGGGCGAGAACTTGACCTGCACCTTCTGGCCGATCCGCACCGTGTCGAGATCGCAGTCGACGATATGGGTCATCATGGTCACGCCTTCTTCCAGCTTCACGTAGGCGATGCAGAACGGGTTGGGGCCGGCACGGCGCGTCACGCTGTAGGTGTAGATGGTGCCGCGGCCGCTGGCCTGCTGCCACGAGGTGGTGCCCATGCAGAACGGGCACAGCACGCGCGGATACCAGTGCGGCTTGCCGCAGTCGTCGCAGACCTTGACCAGCAGCTTGCCCTCGCGCGCGGCCTGCCAGAACGGCAGGTTGTCGGGCTGTTCGTCGGGCGCCTTGTAGGCGGCGGGGATGTGTGGGGTCGTCATGTCAGTGCTCCCGCGCTTTATTCACGTTCAAGGATCAGGGTGGCGCTGCCGTGGCGCGAGCCCAGGTAGCCGCCGGTGCCCTGCGCCAGCGCGAGGTCGCAATTGGCGACCTGCACCGCGGGGTGGGCCTCGCCGCGCAGCTGGCGCACGGCTTCGATGACCTTGGTGATGCCGCCGCGGTTGGCCGGGTGGTTGTTGCACAGGCCGCCGCCATCGGTATTGAACGGCAGCTTGCCGACGCCCGAGATCAGGTTGCCGTCGGCGACGAACCTGCCGCCTTCGCCTTTCTTGCAGAAGCCCAGGTCTTCCAGCTGCATCAGCACGGTGATGGTGAAGCTGTCGTAGATCGACGCGTACTTGATATCGGCCGGGGTCACGCCCGCTTCGGCAAACGCCGTCGCGCCCGAGAAGCGCGCGCCGGACCAAGTCAGGTCGACTTCGCCGCCGAGCTGGCCCTTGATGTATTCGCCGGCACCGCGGATCTTCACCTTGGGCCGCCGCAGCGTGGCCGCGATCTCCGGACGCGCCACCACCAGCGCGCCGCCGCCGTCAGAGACCACGCAGCAGTCCAGCTTGTGCAGCGGATCCGAGATCATCGGCGAGTTCAGCACGTCTTCGACCGTGACCACGTCGCGCAGCATGGCGTGCGGGTTGTGCTGGGCGTGGTGCGACGCCGCCACCTTGACCCAGGCGAGCTGCTCGGCGGTGGTGCCGTACTCGTGCATATGGCGCATCGCCGCCATCGCGTACAGGTTGACCGTGACCGGGCTGAACGGGCTTTCGAACGGCAGGTCGGGCAGGTTGGCGCCCCAGTTGCGCGCCTGCGTGCCGGTGGAGCCTTCCGAGCGCGGCCGGCCCGCCAGCGTGATCAGCGCGACGTTGCACTTGCCGGCGGCGATCGCCTGCGCGGCATGCGAGACATGGACCAGGTAGGCCGAACCGCCGGTGTCGGTGGAATCGACATGGCGCACCTTCAGGCCGAGGTAGTCGACCATGTTGACCGCGCCCAGCCCGGGCGCGTCGCCGGCGCAGAAATAGCCGTCGACGTCGGCCAGGGTCAGGCCGGCGTCCTGCAGCGCGCCCTTGGCGCTCTCGGCGTGCAGCTGTGCCACGGTCTTGTCGGGTGCCTTGCGGGTCGGGTGCTCGTAGGCCCCGACGATGTAGGCCTTGCCGTTGATGCTCATCTGTTCTCCTTCGGTGCGTCAGGTGGTGCCAGCGAGGGGGCGGGGCGGGACGGGGCGATGCTGGCACGGCGATCCCGAGAGTATTGCGTAGCTTGCCCGCTGCGTTGTATTCGGAAGTGCAGAAGGGTGTATTCGGTACGGACGGGGAGCCTTGCATCGAGGCCGAGCGCAAGGCACTTGCAGCGCGAACGATTGCGGCGACCGCTACAATCTGCGCTGGATATTCCTGAATCTGGACGAAAAGGATCGATGACCTACATCGTTGAAGCGGTGGACGAGGCCCTGGGCCTGCTGATGCTGGTGGCCGAGCACCCATCGCTGGGCGTGACCGAGCTGGCACGGCGCGCCGGACTGACCAAGGCGCGCGCGTTCCGGCTGCTGACCACGCTCGAGCACCGCGGCCTGATCGCGCGCGAGTCGCCGGCGGCGGTCTACAAGCTCAGCTACAACGCGCTGCTGGTGGGCAATGCCGCGCGCGAACAGTTCGACCTGGTCAAGCTGGTGGGCCCGCGGCTGGCGGCGATCGGCGCAGCCTGCGGCGAGAACGTGATCGTGCGCGTGCGCGACGGGCTCGAGTCGGTCTGCGTGGCGCGGCACGAGTCGACGCAGTCGGTGCGGGTGCATACCGAAATCGGCAACCGCCGGCCGCTGCATGTGGGGGCCTCCGGCAAGCTGCTGCTGGCCTTCGCCGCACCCGAGGTGCTGGAGGCAGTGCTGGCGCAACAGCTGGAACGCTTCACCGCCAAGACCATCATCGAGCCGCAGGCGCTGCGCGAGGAACTGGCGGCGATCCGTGCCGCCGGCTATGCGATCTCGGTGGGCGAGCGCGATGCCGACGCGGTCTCCGCCGCCGCGCCGCTGCGCGACCACAGCGGCGCGGCGATGGCCTCGCTGAGCATCGCCAGCCCGGCCAGCCGCACCACGCAGCAGGCGCTGGACCAGCATGTGGCGATGGTGGTGGCGGAGGCCGCCAACCTGTCGCGGGCACTCGGCTACACGGGCGGCTGAGCCCGATACCGCGCGGCCACGTCCCGCGCACTTCCCGTCCCAAACGGCGCTTCGGCGCCGTTTTTTTTGCCTGAAGGGCGCCTCGGGGGTAAACCCTGCTTATCGGGAACGGCCTCGATGTCTTATCCTTCGATACGCGGTATCACTGAATGAAACAATGTATCGGGAAGCGAACCACCCCACCATGCCCAGACCCATCGTCAACCTGGCGTCGCGCCTTGCGGCCGCCGTCCTGGCCAGCGCGACGCTGCTTGCCGGCGCGAACAACGCCCAGGCCGCCGACCTGCGCATCGGCTACAAGGCCGAGATCAGCGCCGCCGATCCCCATGTGCTCGACGCCGCCGGGCGCAACCTGTGGGGCCATGTCTACGAGACCCTGGTCGGCCTGGACAATGCGCTGCGCCCGGTGCCGCTGCTGGCCACCGCCTGGCACCAGCTGGACGACCGCACCTGGGAGTTCCAGCTGCGTGCCGGCGTGCGCTTCAGCAATGGCGAGCCGTTCACCGCCGAGGACGCGCGCTACTCGATCGAGCGCGCGCTGAAGCTGCCGGGCGCGCGCACCTTCCGCACCTACCTGAAGTCGGTGGTGGCGGTGGAGGTCACCGGGCCGCTGACGCTGCGCGTGCGCACGCGCTCGCCCAACCCGGTGCTGCCGCAGAACGTGGGCATGGTGGCGATGCTGCCGCGCTCGCTCGGCGCGGGCGTGCGCGAGGCCGATTTCGCCCATGGCAATGCCGCCATCGGCACCGGCCCGTACCGGCTGGTGGCATGGGAGCACGGCCAGCAGCTGACGCTGTCGCGCAATCCGGGCTACTGGGGCGGGCCGCAGCCGTGGCAGCGGGTGGTGTTCCAGTTCATCCCGAAGGAGCCGGCGCGGGCCTCGGCGCTGCTGTCGGGGCTGGTGGACGTGATCGACGCCTCGTCGGCCAGCATTGCCGAGGCCTTTGCGCGCACCAATGGCCGCATCCGCACCGTCTCCGCCACCTCGTACATGCTGAACTACCTGCAGCTGGACCAGGCCCGCGCGGTCTCGCCCTATGTGCAGGACCACGCGGGCCAGCCGCTGGCGGCCAATCCGTTGCGCGACGTACGGGTGCGGCAGGCGCTCAGCCTGGCGATCGACCGCGACCTGATCGCGGCGCGCGTGACCAAGGGCGATTCCGTGCCGGCCGGGCAGATGGTGCCGCAGGGCTTCTTCGGTTTCGCCCCGACGGTGCCGGCGCCGCGCGCCGACGTGGAGCGGGCGCGCTGGCTGCTGGCGCAGGCCGGCTATCCGCAGGGCTTCCGCCTGACGCTGCATTGCCCCAACGACCGCTACCTGAACGACGCCAAGACCTGCGAGGCGGTCGGCCAGATGCTGACCCGCGCCGGCATCCGCACCGAGGTGCGCACGCTGCCGTATTCGGTCTATATCACCCGCGCCACCTCGGGCGGCGCCGGCGGCAAGCCCGAGTTCAGCGCCTTCCTGCTCGGCATCGGCGCGGTCAGCGGCGATTCGCTGGAGCCGCTGGTGGCGGTGGCGCATGCGCAGGACAAGGCCGCCGGGCTGGGCGCCAACAACCGCAGCGGCTATGCCAACGCGGCCGTCGACGAGCTGATCGGGCAGGCCATGCGCACCATGGCTCCGGCCGCGCGCGAGCTGGCGCAGCAGGGCGCGGCGGAGCGGCTGGCGGCCGACGCCGGCATCGTCCCGCTGCATCACCTGCGCGCCGCCTGGGCCTATCGCGACGGGCTTGCGGTGCAGCCGCGCAGCGACGGCTTCACCTATGCCGGCAACATCCGCCCGGCGCCGCTGGCTGCGCCGCAACGCTGACCGCGCCCAACCCGTATCCGCATCCCACCGGCTTCCTACCATGCTTGAAACCCTACTCAAACGGCTGCTGCAGAGCATCGCGGTGCTCTGGATCATGTCGGTGCTGACCTTCTGCGCGGTCAACCTGATCGGCGACCCGGTGCACTTGCTGGTCAGCCCGACCGCCACCGAGCAGGAGATCACCGAGGCCCGCCATGCGCTCGGCCTGGACCTGCCCGTGCCGCAGCAGTACCTGCGCTTTCTCGCGGGCGCGCTGCATGGCGACCTCGGCGACTCCTTCGTCTACAACCGGCCCGCGATCGAGCTGATCGTCAGCCGCGTGCCGGCCACGCTGGAACTGGCGGTGACGGCGCTGCTGCTGTCGCTCGGCATCGGCATCCCGATGGGCGTCTATGCAGGCCTGAAGCCGCACAGCCGCCTGGCGCGGATGCTGATGGCGGCCTCGCTCGGCGGCGTGATCATGCCGACCTTCTGGATCGGCATGATCGGCATCCTGGTGTTCTCGGTGAACCTGGGCTGGCTGCCGTCGGGCGGACGCGGGCCGGTCAGCACGGTGCTGGGCGTGCCGCTGTCGGTGAGCAGCTGGGAGGGCATCCGCTTCCTGCTGCTGCCGGCGCTGACCCTGTCGCTGTTCAAGATCTCGCTGGTGGCGCGGCTGACCGAGGCCGGCACGCGCGAGGTGGCGGGGCAGGAATACATCAAGTTTGCCCGCGCCAAGGGCGTGGGCGGGGCGCGGCTGGTGCTGCGCCACGTGGTGCCCAATGTGCTGATCCCGATCGTGACCGTGGTCGGGCTGGAGTTCGGCCACCTGATCGCCTTCTCGGTGGTGACCGAGTCGGTGTTCTCGTGGCCCGGCATGGGCAAGCTGATCATCGATTCCGTGCTGGCGCTGGACCGCCCGGTGGTGGTGGCGTACCTGCTGGTCACGCTGCTGCTGTTCGTGGTGCTCAACCTGGTGGTCGACCTGCTGTACGTGGTGCTCGACCCGCGCCTGCGGCACAAGGCAGCCTAGCCCCTGCCGCCTCCATTCCCCGCTACCCGAAGACTGCATACCGAAGACCGAGACCGAACCGATGTCCCTGCCTCTATCCGAAAACGATGAAGCCGTTCCCGCGCTCCCCACGCTCGCGCCGGCGCCAGCCGCCGCGCCGCCGGCACGGCCTTCGCTGCTGCGGCGCTTCTGCGCCAACCGCGTCTCTGCCGCCGCGCTGGCCTTGCTGCTGGTGCTGCTGCTGGTGGCCGTGCTGGCCCATGCGCTCAGCCCGCAGAACCCCTATGACCTCGCCACGGTGTCGGTGATCGATTCCGAGCTGCCGCCCGGCAGCACGGGCTATGAAGCCCAGGCACACTACTGGCTCGGCACCGACGGCGCCGGGCGCGACCTGCTCAGCGCCATCTTCTACGGCATCCGCATCAGCGTGGGCGTGGGCGTGATCAGCGCGGTGGTGGCGCTGATGGTGGGCAGCGCGGTGGGGCTGGCCGCGGCCTACTTCGGCGGCGTGGTCGATGCCGCCATCATGCGCGTGGTCGACCTGCAGCTGAGCTTGCCGGCGGTGCTGGTGGCGCTGATCCTGCTGGCGGTGCTGGGGCAGGGCGTCGACAAGACCCTGCTGGCGCTGGTGATCGTGCAGTGGGCCTACTTTGCCCGCACCGTGCGTGGCGCGGCGCAGGTGGAGCGGCGCAAGGAGTATGTCGAGGCCGCGCTGGGCCAGGGGCTGCCGGCGCTGCGCGTGATGTTCCGCCATATCCTGCCCAACTGCATGGCGCCGCTGGTGGTGACCGGCACGCTGCAGATCGCACATGCGATCACGCTCGAGGCCACCATGAGCTTCCTCGGCATCGGCCTGCCGCGCACGCAGCCGTCGCTGGGCATGCTGATCGCCAACGGCTTCGAATACATGCTGTCGAACAAGTACTGGATCAGCGTGTTCCCGGGCGTGGCCCTGGTGCTGCTGATCGGCTCGATCAACCTGGTGGGCGACCGCCTGCGCCGCGTGCTCAACCCGCGGCTGGAAGCGTAAGGAGCCCGGCATGGCACTACTGGAAGTTTCCGGCCTGAGCACCAGCTTCGCGTTCGCGCACGGCGCGGTGAAGGCGGTCGACGGCGTGTCGTTCACGCTGGAGCCGGGCGAGATTCTGGGGATCGTGGGCGAATCCGGCTCGGGCAAGTCGGTGACGGCGTTCTCGCTGATGAACCTGCTGGACCCGCCCGGGCGCGTCACCGGCGGCTCGGTGCGCTTCAAGGGACAGGAGCTGCTGGCGTGCTCGCCGCGCCAGTGGCAGGCGCTGCGCGGCGACCGCATCGCGATGGTGTTCCAGGATCCGATGATGTCGCTCAATCCGGTGATGCGCGTGGGCGACCAGCTTGCCGAGACCGTGCTGGTGCACCACCGCCGCACTCGCGCGCAGGCGTATGCGCAGGCGGTCGATGCGCTGGCGCGGGTCGGCATCCCGGCGCCGCATGAGCGCATGCGCGCCTATCCGCACGAGCTGTCCGGGGGCATGCGCCAGCGCGTGGCGATCGCCAACGCGCTGATCAACCGGCCCGACCTGATCATCGCCGACGAGCCCACCACCGCGCTTGACGTCACCATCCAGGCGCAGATCCTCTACGAGATGAAGCAACTCGTGCGCGAGACCGGCGCTGCCGCGATCTGGATCAGCCACGACCTTGCCGTGGTCAAGGACCTGGTCGACCGCGTCTGCGTGATGTACGCGGGCCGGGTGGTGGAGCAGGGTCCGGTCGCCGAACTGATCAGCCGGCCGCTGCATCCGTACACGCGCGGCCTGCTCGATTCGCTGCCGACGCCGGCGATGCGCGGCGCCACCCTGCGCGCGATTCCGGGCGCGGCGCCGGCACTGGCGGCGCTGCCGCCGGGCTGCGCCTTCGCGCCGCGCTGCCCGCGCGCGCGCCCGGCGTGCGCCCAGGTCCCTGTCGAAACCACTGTGCGCGGCCGCACGCTGCGCTGCTTTTATCCCCTGGAGGCGGCATGACGGTCATGCTCGAAGCGCACAACCTGCAGAAACGCTTTCTGCTCAAGCCCGGCCTGCTCGCGCGCATGGCCGGCAAGCCGGCGCAGGCGGTGCATGCCGTCAACGATGTCTCGCTGCAGGTGCGCCAGGGCGAGGTGCTCGGCGTGGTGGGCGAGTCCGGCTGCGGCAAGTCCACGCTGGGGCGCATGCTGGCCGGCCTGCTGCCGCGGACCGGCGGCGAGATCGCATGGCAAGGCCAGCGCGCCGATCTCGCTTCGGCCGCCTATCACCGCGCGGTGCAGATGGTGTTCCAGAATCCCTATGCGTCGCTGAACCCGCGCCTTCGCATCGGCCAGGCCATTACCGAAGGCGCGGTCTACCACGGCCTGGTCAAGCGCTCGCGCGCCGCCGCCGCCGCCGGCGAGCTGCTGCAGCAGGTGGGGCTCGATCGCGGCTATGCCGAGCGCTATCCGCACGAGTTCTCCGGCGGACAGCGCCAGCGCGTGGCGATCGCGCGCGCGCTGGCGCTGCGTCCGCGCCTGCTGATCTGCGACGAGGCCGTGTCGGCGCTCGATGTCTCGGTGCAGGCGCAGATCATCAACCTGTTCATGCAGCTGCGGCGCGAGCACGCGCTGACCTATGTCTTCATCAGCCACAACCTGGCGGTGGTGGAGCATATGTCGGATCGCGTGGTGATCATGTACCTGGGCCGCATCGTCGAAAGCGGCCCCGCGCGCGAGGTGTTCGCCGCGCCCAACCATCCCTATACGCGCGCGTTGCTGGCCGACGCGCCGCGCCTGGGCGCCAGTCCGCCCGCGCACCAGCCCATCCGCGGCGAACTGCCCAGCCCGCTGGCGCCGCCCGGTGGCTGTGCCTTCCATCCGCGCTGCCCGCACGCGAGCGCGCGCTGCAAGACACAGGTGCCGCTGCTGCGCGATATCGGCGGACGCCTGTCCGCCTGCCATTTGAATGACTAGATAGCCGCGGCCCGGCGCGGCCCGATCATGCTCCCGATTGAACGGTTCCATCCCGCCCGCGCGGGATGGGCGGGTGCGTGCGCGCTGCGCCGGCGGAACACGCGGCAGTTGGACCACAGAGGGGGGATTTCTTGCATGACAGACCACGACAGGGGAGCAGCAGCATGAACGGTATCCACACCCGGCGCGCACTCGCACGCGCCTGCCTCGGCGGCGCGCTGGCGCTGATGTCCGCCGCGGCCGACGCCACGGTGACGCTGTATGGCCGCATCGACACCGACATCGAATACCAGAAGGGGCCCGATGGCCGGGCCGCGCAGATGGCGGACAACGCCTCGCGCTGGGGCCTGCGCGGCAGCGAAGAGCTGGGCGGCGGCCTGCGCGCGGCATTCGGCCTGGAGCAGGGCTTCGGCGCCGACAACGGCGTCGCCACCAACCCGCAGTTCCGCCATGCCTTCGTCGGCCTGCAGGGCGGCTTCGGCGCGTTCGCGCTGGGCCGGCTGGATTCAGCGACGATCGTGGGTTCGCCGATCTATTCGCAGGTGACGCAGAATATCGACTTCGCCATCCACGATGCGGGCGCCACCGCGATCGGCACCCGGGTGCTGAACGCGCGCAACCGCGTGTCGAATGCGCTCGGCTACATGACCCCGAGCTTCGGCGGCTTCTCGGTGCGGGCGCGCATGAACCTGGCGGGGCCGGATTCGGCCGCGCCCAATACCCGGCCGCCGGTGCAGGCGGAGGACGATTTCCGCCAGTTCGACCTGGGCCTGAACTACGCCGCCGGCAAGTTCGCGGCAGGACTGGGCTATTCCCGCGATGCCAAGAGCGGCGGCCTGGTGGCCAACGATTTCCGCGACAAGGTGCAGGCGGTGGCTTCGTACGACTTCACCGTGGTCAACCTCTACGGCATCGTCGGGCGCGACCGCTACGCCGGCACCGCGACCACGCGCACCGACGTGCCCTACTGGCTGGTCGGCTTCTCCGTGCCGTACGGCGCGCACAAGCTCACCGTCAACTATATGCAGCGCGCGGTGCAGCGCGACCCGCAGGGCCGGCTCAGCAGGGTGCAGGCCGGCTACGGCTACAGCCTGAGCAAACGCACCATGCCCTATGTCTTCTTTGACCGCGAGGATCCCAACTCGCACAAGTCCGGCGACACCGTGACCACGGTGGGCGTCGGCATCCAGCACAAATTCTGACCATGACGCTTCCGTATTCGCTGACTGAACCGGCCGGCGCGGCGCTGCCGCTGTTGGTGGATTCGCCGCACAGCGGCCTGCTGCATGCCGAGACCCTGCCGCTGGCGGCGCCGCCCGAGGCCCTGCTGTCGGGCTGGGACGCCTATGTCGACCAGCTTTTCGCGCATGCGCCGCGGGTGGGCGGCACCTTGCTGTGCGCGGACTTCCCGCGCTGGCTGGTCGACGTCAACCGCGCCCGCGACGATATCGACCCCGACCTGATCGATGGCGCCATGCCTTACGAAGTGCGCCCCAGCGACAAGTCCGGCCGCGGCATGGGCGTGCTGCGCCGGCTGGCGCTGCCAGGCGTGCCGGTCTATGCCGCGACCCTGTCGCCGCACATGGCGGAGTACCTGCTCAAGACCTACTACGACCCGTACCACGCCGCGTTGTCCGGGCTGCTGGCGCAGCACCATGCGCGCTGCGGCGCGGTGTGGCATCTCGACTGCCATTCGATGAAGTCGCGCGGCAATGCGATGAACCTCGACAACGGCGCGGCGCGGCCCGATTTCGTGGTCAGCAACGGCGACGGCTCCACTTGCTCGCCGGCGTTCCTCGAACTGGTGGCGGAGTGCCTGCGCAGCCTGGGCTACGAGGTGGCCATCAACTGGCCGTACAAGGGCGCGCAGCTGATCCGTGCCTATGCCGATCCGGCGCGGCGGCGCCACAGCCTGCAGATCGAGATCAACCGGGCGTTGTACATGGACGAGGCCACGCTGGCGCAGCATGCGGGTTTTGCCGTGCTGCGCGGCCATCTCGACGAGCTGCTCGAGCACGTCGCGGCCTTTATCCAGACCGAACTGCGCCAGACCGAACTGCGCCACACCGGGCTGCGCGGCTGAGCGCAGGCGCGCTTACACCACCTTGCCGGGATTCATCAGCCCGAGCGGATCCAGCGCGCCCTTGATCGCCCGCATCATGGCAAGTTCGACCTCGCTCTTGTAGTGCCGGTTTTCCTCGCGCTTGAGCTGGCCCAGGCCATGCTCGGCCGAGATCGAGCCGTTATGCGAGCGCACGCTGTCGTGGACGATGCGGTTGACCTGGTCCTGGTGCGCCAGGAAGTCATCGTGGTCGACACCTTCGGGCGGCGCCACGTTGTAATGCAGGTTGCCGTCGCCGAGATGGCCGAAGGTCACCATGCGCGCGCCGGGAAAGGCGTTCTGCAGCAGCGCGTCGGTGCACTCGATAAAGTCCGCGACGCGCGAGACCGGCACGGCGATATCGTGCTTGATGTTCTTGCCGTCTTCCGCCTGCGCCAGCGGAATATGCTCGCGCAGGTTCCAGAAGTCGCGCGACTGCTGCACCGACTCCGCCACCACCGCGTCGGCGACCACGCCGGCATCGAACGCGGCCGACATCATGGTCTCGAAGATGCCGCGCGCATGGGCTTCGCTCTCGCTGTCGGACAGCTCCAGCAGCACCAGCTGCGGATGCATGTCGGCGAACGGATAGCGCAGCTGCGGGAAGTGCCGCGTCACCAGCGTCATGCTGAGCGCCGACATCAGCTCGAAGCCGGTCAGCATGGCGCCGGCGTGCGACTGGGCGATGGCCAGCAGAGCCAGCGCGGCGCGCGGGCTCTGCACCGCGGCCAGCGCCGTGACCGACGCGCGCGGCAGCGGGAACAGCTTCATCACCGCGGCGGTGATGATGCCGAGCGTGCCTTCGGCGCCGATAAAGAGGTCGCGCAGGTCGTAGCCGGTGTTGTCCTTGCGCAGGCCGCGCAGCCCGTGCCAGGTTTCGCCCGAGGGCGTCACCACTTCCAGTCCCAGGCACAGTTCGCGCGTGTTGCCGTAGCGCAGCACCGCGGTGCCGCCGGCATTGGTCGACAGGTTGCCGCCGATGGTGCAGCTGCCCTCGGCCGCCAGGCTCAGCGGAAACAGCCGGCCGTGCTCGCGCGCTACCTCTTGCAGCTGCTGCAGCACCACGCCGGCCTCGACCGTGATGGTGTTGTTGAGCGGATCGACCTGGCGGATGCGGTTGAGCCGCTGCAGCGAGATCACCACCTGCGGCGCGGCCGCCACCGGCGTGGCGCCGCCGCACAGGCCGGTGTTGCCGCCCTGCGGCACCACGGCGATCCGGTGCGCGTGGCAGGCATGGACCACCTCGGCGACTTCCGCGGTGGTGCCGGGGCGCAGCACCGCCAGTGCCTCGCCGCGATAGCGCTTGCGCCAGTCAGTCAGGTAGGGCGCCTGGTCGGCCGCGTCGGTCAGCACGTGCTGCGGACCCAGCGCGGCGCGGCACAGTGCCAGGAAGGAGTCTTGAGGCGAGGTCATGGCGATGGGTGGACGCGATTCAGGACTTGCGCGCAGCGCCCTTGGCGGCGGCGCGGGCGCGGCGCTTGTACGGGCGCAGGTAGAGGATGGTGCTGGTGAAGAACACCAGCGTCAGCGCCACCTCGACCCACGCCAGCGTGGACGAGGGCGCGCGGTCGCTGGTGGCGCGCACGATGCCTTCGGTGAAGAACAGCAGGATCAGCATCGACGACCACTGCATGGTGTAGCGGTTGCGCGTGAGCACGCCGCGCAGTGGCAGCAGCAGCGGCAGGAACTTGAGGATCAGCCACGAGCCGCCCGGCCGCAGCGGCGCCAGCAACCATTCCCAGGCAATGCACAGCACCAGCAGCGCCAGCAGGCTGCCCACGCTGAGCCGGTACAGCCACGGGCTGTGCAGGGCCTTGTCGCTATCGGCGGCGGGCGTCATGCCTGCGCTCCGGCCAGGCGCAGTGCGGTCTGCGCCAGCCGGCGGCCCATGGCCATGGCCAGCGCCGACTCGTCTTCGGTGACGGGGCCGCGGTTGTCGCCGTGGGCATGGTGGCTGGGGCCGTACGGCGTGCCGCCGGAGGCCGTCGTCATCAGGCCCTTCTCGGAATAGGGCAGGCCCAGGATCAGCATGCCGTGGTGCAGCAGCGGCAGCATCATCGACACCAGCGTGGTCTCCTGCCCGCCGTGCAGGCTGCCGGTGGCGGTGAACACGCAGGCGGGCTTGCCGGCGAGCGCGCCCGACAGCCACTGGGCCACGGTGCCGTCGAGGAAGTACTTCACCGGCGCGGCCATGTTGCCGAAGCGGGTGGGGCTGCCCAGCGCCAGCCCGGCGCATTCCTCCAGATCGCGCAGTTCGGCATAGGGCGGGCCGTCGGCGGGGATGTCCGGCGCGGTGGCCTCGCACACGGTTGAAACCGGCGGCACCGTGCGCAGGCGGGCCTGCGCGCCGGGGACGCTGTCGATGCCGGTGGCGATCAGTTCGGCGAGCTTGCGGGTGCTGCCGTGGCGGCTGTAGTACAGGACGAGGATCTCGGTCATGGAGCGGGACGGCCGGCGGTGAAGGGGCTGCGAAGGGTGACGCGCGAGGATGCCGGCAACAATGCGCGTATTATAGATGCGCCCCCCGCGCCCTCTCCCGATGGCCACGCGCCGCACGCGCAACGGGGCCATCCTTGAATTCGACAATCGATCCGACAGACCAGATCCAGGAGGTTGCTTGCGCATGATTGGAGCCCGCGTCGCCCGCCTGCGCCGGGAATGGAACCTGCAAAAGGTGCGTGCCCTGGCACGCTATGCGTTGCGCCGCGCCGCCGAAGACCGGTTGCCGCAGGTCTCGGCCAGCCTGACCTTCACCACCGTGCTGGCGGTGGTGCCGGTGCTGACCGTGGCCTTCGCGCTGCTGGCCGCGTTCCCGGTGTTCCGCGACTTCCGCAACGCCATCGAGGCATTCCTGTTCCAGAACCTGATACCCGGCAACGTCAGCGAATCGATCCAGCGCTATCTCGGCATGTTCGCCAAGAGCGCGCGCGGGTTGACCGCGATGGGCCTGGGCGGGCTGATGGTGACCTCGGTGCTGACCATGCTGACGGTGGAGGACGCGCTCAACGCGATCTGGCGCGTCAAGCAGCGCCGCCCGCTGGCGCAGCGGGTGCTGGTGTTCTGGGCGGTGCTGACCTTCGGCCCGGTGCTGATCGGCGCCAGCCTGTCGATCAGCTCCTACCTGATCTCGATCTCGGCGGGCTATGTCGGCACCATGCCGGTGGGCGTGGGCCTGCTGGTGGGCGCGGCGCCGGTGCTGCTGTCGGCCCTGGCCTTTGCCTTCCTGTACACGGCGGTGCCGAACGCCTATGTCGAGTGGCGCGACGCCATCGTGGCCGGGCTGGTCGCCGCGGTGGCGTTCGAATTCGCCAAGCGCGGCTTCGGCTATTTCATCACCGAGATCCCGGCCTACACCGCGGTCTACGGCACCTTCGCCGCGCTGCCGCTATTCCTGCTTTGGATCTACCTGAGCTGGCTGGTGACGCTGCTGGGCGCGACCATTGCCGCCAACCTGCCGGTGATCCGGCAGGGCTACTGGCGCCGCCGCAGCTTTGCCGGCAGCGAGTTCTTCGACGCGCTGGGCGTGCTGCTGCTGCTCTACCGCGCCCGCGATGAAGTGCCGCGCAGCGTCGGCGAACTGGACCTGAGCCGCAAGCTGCGGGTCGAGGCCGACTACCTCGCCGGCCTGCTGGACAAGCTCAAGGCCATGCACCTGGTCGGCCGCCTGCAGCAGGAGCGCGGCCAGGCCCACTGGGCGCTGCTGTGTGACCCGTCGCAGGTGACGCTGCGCACGCTGCACGACCGGCTGGTGCTGAACCTGCCGCGGCTGCCGCGCACGGCGTTGGCGCAGCATTTGCGAGGCGCCGATGCGCTCAAGTCGATCCTGGACAATCCGCAACTGGACCAGACGCTGGAGGCGGTGTTCCGGCAGCAGCCGGTGGATTTGCCGCCGACGGCCGGCGATGGCGACGGGCAGCGCCCGCGGCGTGCGCTGGAGGTGGTGCCACCGGGGTGGCATGGGCAAGTGTGAGTGGGGTGCTCATCGCCGACCACGCTGGCCGCTTGCCGGTTTGCTCCCCTCTCCCGCGCGCGGGAGAGGGAGCACCCAATCGCATGGGCTAGCCGATCAAAACGGAATCCTCCCCCGCCAGATATCGAAATACATCACCCAATCCCCCATCAGGCTATAAACGGGATGCCGGAACGTAGCCGGCCGGTTCTTCTCGAACCCGAAGTGCCCGACCCAGGCAAACGCATAGCCCGCCACTATCGCAGCGAGCAGCCACCACAAATTGCCGGTCACGACCAGCGCCACCAGGCACAGCAGCGCCACCGTCGACCCGGCAAAATGCAGCCGCCTGCAGGTACGGTTCTGGTGTTCACTCAGGTAGTAGGGATAAAAGGCCGCGAAATTCTCGAACTCGCGTGCATGCGCCTGGGCCATGGCTGTCTCCGGCAGGTCTTGTTTGCTGCAGTGTAGACCTTCGGCGACGTGATGTAATGCGGACGGCCGCCGGCGTGGCCAGCCGTCCGGGACCAGCGTCAGCCCGCCGCCACCACCTTGCGCGCAAACGCCGCCAGCGCATCCAGCACTTCATCCGGACGCTCGCCCATCAGCGCATGGCCGCACGGCACCGTCACCACGCTGGCGCTGCGCATCTTGCCGGCCAGTGCCTGGGCCGCCTTGGGCGAGGTCATCATGTCCTTGCTGCCGGTGATGAACAGCGCCGGGCACGCCGCCGCCGCGGCGGCTTCCTCGCCATGGGCATAGGCGTTGCAGGCCGAGAAGTCATTGTGGAACACATGCGCCTGCGGGTTGTTGCGCGACACCCGTTCCATCAGCCGCTGGCTGCCGCCATGCATCCACGCGCCGGGGCCCGGCGACGACGGCTTGTTGGCGAGGCTGGAATGCGACCAGGTGTTGACCATGGCGATGGCGTCGCCCTCGCGGTTGAGCGAGGCGTCGAGCAGCGCGTCCGAGACCTTCATCGGATAGGCCGTGGCCAGCAGGCCGATGCCGCGCACCGCCTGCGGATGCCGCGCCGCGCATTCCAGCGCGATCAGCGAGCCCATGCTGTGGCCGAACACGAAGGCCGGCGCGGTGACGCCGGCGGCGGCCACCAGCGCCATGACCCAGTCCGCCATGGCTTCGACCGTGGCCAGCGGCGCGCCCTGGCTGCGGTTATGGCCGGGCAGGTCCACCGCCAGCACCGAGAAGCCATGGTTGGCGAACCAGCGCGTCTGCAGCGCCCAGACGCTGTGGTCGTTCTGCGCGCCGTGGACGAAGACGGCGCAGGGCAGGGCGGGATCGAACGGTTTGCCGCCGGTATAGGCGTAGGCCGGCTGGCCGGCAAGATTCAGTTCCATCAGGCTTGCCCTCCCTTGTTGCCGGCGCCCATGGCCTTCTCCGCTGCCTTCAGGCCGCGCTTGAGATCGTCGATCAGGTCGTCGGCATCTTCCAGGCCGACCGACAGCCGGATCGTGCCTTCGGTGATGCCCGCCGACTGCAGCGCGGCCGCGTCCATGCGGAAGTGCGTGGTCGAGGCCGGGTGGATCACCAGCGAGCGCGCGTCGCCGACATTGGCCAGGTGCGAGAACAGCGACAGGCTTTCGATAAAGCGCTGGCCGGCCAGGCGGTTGCCCTTCAGGTTGAAGCTGAACACCGCGCCGCAGCCGCGCGGCAGCAGGCGCTTGGCCAGTTCGTAGTCGGGGTGCGATTCCAGCTCCGGGTACGACACCGACTCGACCATCGGATGCGAGACCAGGAACTGCACCACCTTGCGGGTGTTGTCGACATGGCGGCTCATGCGCAGCGGCAGCGTCTCCACGCCCTGCAGCAGCTGCCACGCCGCCATCGGGTTCATGCAGGCGCCGAAATCGCGCAGCCCTTCGCGGCGCGCGCGCAGCAGGAACGGCGCCACCGTGCTTTCCTCGGTGAACACCATGTTGTGGAAGCCCTCGTAGGGCTCGGACAGCTCCGGGAAGCGCCCCGAGGCCTCGAAGTCGAAGGTGCCGCCCTCGACCAGCACGCCGCCGATGGTGGTGCCGTGGCCGCCCAGGAATTTGGTGGCCGAGTGGTAGAGCAGGCCGGCGCCATGGTCGAACGGGCGCAGCAGGTAGGGCGTGGTGAAGGTGGAATCGACCAGCAGCGGGATGCCATGGTCCTGGCCCAGTTGCGCCAGGGTCGGGATGTCGAGCACGTCGAGGCCGGGGTTGCCCAGCGTCTCGCCGAACAGCAGCCGGGTCTCGGGCCGGATGGCGGCGCGCCAGGCGTCGATATCGCGCGCCTTGACGAAGGTGGTCTCGATGCCGAAGCGGCGCAGCGTGTAGTGCAGCAGGTTGTGCGAGCCGCCGTACAGCGCCGACGACGCGACGATATGCGAGCCCGCGCCCATCAGCGTGGCTACCGCCAGGTGCAGCGCGGCCTGGCCCGAGGCCGTGGCGATGGCGCCGGCGCCGTTCTCGAGCGCGGCGATGCGTTCCTCGAGCACCGCCACGGTGGGGTTGGAAATGCGCGAGTAGACGTGCCCCGCGCGTTCCATGTTGAACAGCGACGCGGCGTGCTCGCTGTCGCGGAACACGAAGGACGTGGTCAGGTGGATGGGGGTGGCGCGAGCCCCGGTGGCGGGGTCGGGCGCGGCGCCGGCGTGCAGCGCCAGCGTGTCGAAGCGGGTTCCGGACATGGTCGGTCGGCCTTGAGTTGTCTCCGGCCAGCATCGTAGCATCGTGCGCCCGCCCACGCGCGCCGGCGGCCCGCAAACCGGCCTCCCGCTTTACTTTGGCGGCGGGTTTGGGCTAGGATCGGCCAACGGGCACACGGTGCCCGCACACCCATAGACAGATAACAATGTGACCGGTATCGCCCCCGGTGCCACGGCCGGCGCGATACCCTCAGTTTCAGCTCAGTGTGAGCGCAGGCAGCGGAGACCAACATGAAAGTCAGCGACATCCTCCAGATCAAGGGCAATACGCTCTATACCGTGACGCCTGACACCTCCTTGCTGGTCGCCGTGCACACCATGGCCGAGCACGATATCGGCTCGCTGGTGGTGATGGAATACGGCGACCTGGTCGGCATGCTGACCTTCCGCGAGATCATCGAGACCCTGGCCCGCAACCACGGCAACGTCGGCACCAGCAGCATCCGCAAGGTGATGGACGATGCGCCGCTGACCTGCACCATGGAAACCGACGTCAACGAGGTCCGCCGCATGATGCTGGAGCGTCACACCCGCTACCTGCCGGTGCTCGACAACCGCACGCTGATGGGCGTGATCTCCTTCTACGACGTCGCCAAGGCCGTGGTCGAGGACCAGAGCTTCGAGAACAAGATGCTCAAGGCCTATATCCGGGACTGGCCGGAAGAGCGCGCCGAGTGAGGGCGCCGGGCCGCGCCGGTAGAGTCCGCCCGAAGCCCCCAGCCTACTGAAGCCGCCTGCGGAAATACCCTCGGTTGGCGCCACCCGGCCGCGGCAAGGTGGCGGCAAGGCCGCGGCTGCGGCACACTAGCCGGCGTTCCCATTCCCGTTGGCGGTCGCCACCGACCGGCCCCTCCATGAGCCAACACAGCCAGTTCCGACTGCTCGGCCTGCGCCGTTTCGCGCCGTTCTTCTGGACCCAGTTCCTGGGGGCGATGAACGACAACGTGTTCAAGGTCGCCTTCACCTCGCTGGTGACGTACCACACGGCGCTGTTCGAGGGCGTCGACGCGCGCAGCGCGGCGTTCCTGATCTCGGCCATCTTTATCGCGCCATTCGTGCTGTTCTCGGCCACCAGCGGGCAGATCGCCGACAAGCTGGAGAAGTCACGGCTGATCCGGCTGGTCAAGTCGCTGGAGATCGCCATCATGGTGCTGGGCCTGGCCGGCTTTGCCTGGCACAGCGCGCCGCTGCTGTACACCGGCACCTTCCTGATGGGGCTGCATTCCACGCTGTTCGGGCCGGTCAAGTTTGCCTACCTGCCGCAGCACCTCGACGAGAGCGAACTGGTCGGCGGCAACGGGCTGGTCGAGATGGGCACCTTCGTCGCGATCCTGATCGGCACGCTGATCGGCGGCGAACTGGCGGGGCTGCAGCAGGGCGGCGCCATGGTCGGGCCGCTGTACGTGGGCGTGGCGTGCGTGATCATCGCCGTGGCCGGACGGCTGGTGGCGGGCCGGATCCCGGCGTCGCCGGCGCCGCAGCCGGACCTGCGCATCAACTGGAACCCGTTTTCCGAGACCTGGCGCAACCTGATGCTGGCGCGCGGCAACCGCACCGTGTTCCTGAGCCTGCTCGGCATTTCGTGGCTGTGGTTCCTCGGCGCCACCTTCCTGACCTCGTTCTTCAGCTACGCCAAGGATGTGCTAGGCGGCGACCAGAACGTGGTGACGTTGCTGCTGGCGGTGTTCTCACTGGGCATCGGCACCGGTTCGCTGCTATGCGAGCGCCTGTCCGGGCGCCATGTCGAGATCGGGCTGGTGCCGTTCGGCTCGATCGGCATGACCGTGTTCGCGGTCGACCTGTACTTTGCCAGCCAGGGGCAGGCGCCGGCCGCGTTGAGCGGCATCGGCGCCTTCCTGGCCGAGCCGCACCACTGGCGCGTGCTGGCCGACCTGTTCCTGCTGGCGATGTTCGGCGGCTTCTACAGCGTGCCGCTGTACGCGCTGATCCAGAGCCGCAGCGCGCCCACGCACCGCGCCCGCATCATCGCCGCCAACAACATCCTGAACAGCTTCTTCATGATCGCGGCCTCGCTGCTGGGCGTGGCGCTGACCCAGGCGGGCTATACCATCCCGCAACTGTTCCTGGTGGTGGGGCTGCTCAATGCGGTGGTGGCGGTCTACATCTACTCGCTGGTGCCGGAATTCCTGCTGCGCTTTATCGCGTGGATCCTGGTCCATACGCTCTATCGCCTGCGCCGCATCAACGCCGAGCGCATCCCCACCGAAGGGCCGGCGGTGCTGGTGTGCAACCACGTCAGCTTTGCCGATGCGGTGGTGCTGATGGCATGCAGCCCGCGCCCGGTGCGCTTCCTGATGGACCACAGCATCTTCAAGGTGCCGCTGCTGTCGTGGTTCTTCCGCCAGGCGCGCGCGATCCCGATCGCGCCGGCGCACCAGGACCCCGAGATGCTCAGGCGCGCCTATGACAGCGTGGCCCAGGCGCTGGACGACGGCGACCTGGTCTGCATCTTCCCCGAAGGCAAGATCACCGCCACCGGCGACATCAATCCGTTCAAGCAGGGCGTGCAGCAGATCATCCGCCGCACCCCGGTGCCGGTGGTGCCGATGGCGCTGCGCGGGTTGTGGGGCAGCTTCTTCTCGCGCAAGGGCGCGCCGGCGATGTCGCGGCCGTTCCGACGCGGCATCCTGAACCGGCTCGAGCTGGTGGTGGGCGAGCCGGTGCCGCCCGAGTCGGCCACCCCGGAAGGGCTGCAGCAGATGGTGCAGGCCCTGCGCGGCGACTGGCGCTAGCTGAGGCAAAGGCGACCCCGATGATCACCCTCTACACCTTCGGCCCCGCCTTCGGGCTGCCCGATGCCAGCCCCTTCGTCACCAAGGCCGAGATGCTGCTCAAGCTGGCCGGCCTGCCATACACGGCGCGCCGCGGCAGCCTGCGGCGCGCGCCCAAGGGCAAGCTGCCGTACCTGGACGACATGGGCCGGATCGTGGCCGATTCCACCATGATCCGCTGGCATATCGAGAAGACCTACCACATCGATTTCGACGCGGGCCTGAGTGCGGCCGAGCGCGGCATTGCCTGGGCCGCCGAAAAGCTGATGGAGGACCATCTCTACTGGGCGGTGGCGCGGGTGCGCTGGCTCGACCAGGCCAATTTCGACAAGGGCCCGGCCCAGTTCTTCCGCAGCGTGCCGGCGCCGGTGCGCGGGCTGGCCGAGCGGCTGGTGCGCTACAAGGTGCGCAAGACGCTGTGGGGGCAGGGCCTGGGCCGGCATAGCGAGGAAGAGCTGGTGGCGCTGGCGAGCAAGGGCGTGGCCTCGATCGCCGACATCCTGGGCGACAAGCGCTACCTGATGGGCAACCAGCCGTGCGGGGCCGATGCCACGCTGTTCGCCTTTGCCGGCAGCCTGCTGTGCCCCGTATTCGACACCCCGATCCGCACCGCGGCCGAGGGGCATGCCAACCTGGTGGCCTATATGGCGCGGATGCGCGCCGAGTTCTACCCGGAGCTGGCACCAGTGCCGCAGGGCGTCGCCGCCTGACCTGCCGACGCCGCCGAGGCCCGCCGACCCCGGCCATTGGCCTTACAATGGAGGCCGTCCCCAATTCCTGTGCGGTTTCCATCATGTCCGGCAACACCCTTGGCCTGCTTTTCACTGTCACCACCTTTGGCGAATCGCACGGGCCGGCCATCGGCGCGGTGGTGGACGGCTGCCCGCCGGGCCTGGCGCTGACCGAGGCGGATATCCAGGGCGACCTGGACCGCCGCAAGCCCGGCACCTCGCGCCACGTCACCCAGCGCAAGGAACCCGACCAGGTCGAGATCCTGTCCGGCGTGTTCGAGGGCAAGACCACCGGCACCCCGATCTGCCTGCTGATCCGCAACACCGACCAGCGCAGCAAGGACTACGGCAATATCGTCGAGACCTTCCGCCCCGGCCATGCCGACTACACCTACTGGCAGAAATACGGCATCCGCGACTATCGCGGCGGCGGCCGCTCGTCGGCGCGCCTGACCGCGCCGGTGGTGGCGGCGGGCGCGGTGGCAAAGAAATGGCTGCGCGAGCAGTACGGTACCGAGATCCGGGGCTATATGTCGCAGCTGGGCGAGATCGCGGTGCCGTTCACCGACTGGTCGCATGTGCCTGAGAACCCGTTCTTCGCGGCCAATGCCGACATCATCCCCGAGCTCGAAACCTATATGGACGCGCTGCGCCGCGACGGCGACTCGGTCGGCGCGCGTATCGAGGTGGTGGCCAGCCACGTGCCCGTGGGCCTGGGCGAGCCGCTGTTCGACAAGCTCGATGCCGATATCGCGCACGCGATGATGGGCATCAACGCGGTCAAGGGGGTCGAGATCGGCGCCGGCTTCGACAGCGTCGCGCAGCGCGGCAGCGTGCATGGCGACGAGCTGACCGCCGCGGGCTTCCGCAGCAACAACGCCGGCGGCGTGCTGGGCGGCATCTCCACCGGGCAGGACATCACCGTGTCGCTGGCGATCAAGCCGACCTCGTCGATCCGCACCCCGCGCGAATCGATCGACAAGGCCGGCAACGCCGCCACCGTCGAGACCTTCGGCCGCCACGATCCGTGCGTGGGCATTCGCGCCACGCCGATCGCCGAGGCCATGCTGGCGCTGGTGCTGATCGACCACGCGCTGCGCCACCGCGCCCAGTGCGGCGACGTCCGCGTCGAAACGCCGCGCATCCCCGCGCAGGCCGGCCAGACCCGCTGACTTGACGCCGCAGCGCGCGGGCGGCCAAAGCGGGGCCGGCGGCCCCGACCATGCCCGCTTCGGGCTCTTCTACCTGGGCTATTACGGCTACGTCGGCCTGATCTCGCCCTACGTCAGCCTGTACTTCGCCGACCGCGGCTTCGACCCGGTGCAGATCGGCGTGCTGATGGCGAGCTTCCAGGTCAGCCGCATCGCCGGCCCCTACCTGTGGGGCTGGCTCTCCGACATGATGCACACGCGCGTGCGCATCCTGCGCGTCAGCGCGTTCACCTCGCTGCTGGCGTTCCTGGTGCTGCCGGGCGTCGGCAGCTACGGCGGCATGATGGCGATGATGCTGACGCTGAGCCTCTTGACCAGCGCGATGTCGCCGCTGGGCGATGCCCTGACCATTTCCACGCTGCGTCGTTACGGCGCCTTCGACCACAGCTACGGCCGCATCCGCATGTTCGGCTCGCTCGGCTTTATCGGCGCGGTGCTGGCCGGCGGGGCGCTGTTCGAGGCGGTCGGCATGCGCGCGTTCCCGTGGGTGGCGAGCGCGGTGCTGGCGATCCTGGCCGGGGTGGTGCTGACCATGCGCGACGCGGCCGACGAGGGCCCGCGCACGACGCCGCCGCGCGCCTTGCCGCTGCTGCGCCGTCCGGACGTGGCCTGGTTCCTGGCGTCGGCCTTCCTGATGATGTTCGCGCACGCCGCGCTCTACGTGTTCTACTCGCTGTGGCTGGAGACGCTGGGCTACAGCAAGTTCGCCATCGGCATGATGTGGACCATCGGCGTGGTCGCCGAGATCGTCTTCTTCTACTACCAGGGGCTGCTGTTCGCGCGCCTGGCGCTGCGCACCATCCTGGCGGGCACCTTCGTGCTGGCGGCGCTGCGCTTCGGGCTGACCGGCTACTTCGCGCAACTGGCGTGGCTGATGGCGCTGGTGCAGGTGCTGCACGCGGCGACCTTCGCCGCGCACCACAGCGCCAGCCTGAAGCGCCTGCAGGCATGGTTTGCCGGGCCGCTGCAGGGGCGCGGGCAGGCGATGTACACCGGCATCTCCTACGGCGTCGGCGGCACGCTCGGCGGGCTGGCGATGGGCTGGACCTGGAATGCGCTGGCGCCGGCGCACACCTTCGGGCTCGCCGCCGTGGCCGCGGCGGCGGGGGCCTTCTGCGCCGCGATGAGCTTTCGCGTGGAGGGCGACGGGGCGCTTCAGTCCAGCGCCGCGCAGACCCGCTCGGCGAGCGCCAGCGACGAGGTCAGCCCCGGCGATTCGATCCCGAACAGGTGAACCAGCCCCGACACGCCGTGCACGGCGGGGCCGTCGATGCGGAAGTCCGCGGCGGCTTCGTGCGGGCCGCTGATCTTGGGGCGGATGCCGGCGTAGCCGGGCTGCAGCGCGCCGTCGGCCAGTCCCGGCCAGTAGCGGCGCACCTCGTCATAGAAGGCGTCGGCGTCGGCCGCATCCACGCCGTATTCGATCTCGTCGATCCAGCGCACATTGGGGCCGAAGCGCGCCTGGCCGCCCAGGTCGATGGTCAGGTGCACGCCAAGTCCGGCGGCCTCGGGCACGGGATAGATCAGCCGTGAGAACGGCGCGCGGCCGGCCAGCGTGAAATAGCAGCCCTTGGCGTAGTACTGCGGCGGGATATGGGCTTCCGGCATGCCGTCGATGCGGCGCGCCAGCTCCGGTGCCGTGAGCCCGGCCGAATTGACCACCGTGCGCGCCAGCAGCGTGGTGGTGCTGCCGTCTTCCGCGCCGATCTCCAGCCGGATGCCGTGCGCCGTGACCGCGCCGCCCAGCACCGGCGACTGCACCGCCAGCATCGCGCCGGCGTTTTCCGCATCGCCCAGCAGCGCCGTCATCAGGCCGTGGCTGTCGACGATGCCGGTCGACGGCGACAGCAGCGCCGCGTGGCACTGCAGCTGCGGCTCCAGCGCCTGCGCTTCGGCGCGGTCGATCAGGCGCAGGTCGTCCACGCCATTGGCCGCTGCCTTGGCGCGGATGCCTTCCAGCGTCGCCACTTGTGCCGCGCTGGTGGCGACGATCAGCTTGCCGCAGCGCTGGTGCGCCACGTGGCGGCTGGCGCAGTAGTCGTAGAGCATGGCCTTGCCGCGCACGCACAGCTGGGCCTTGAGCGAGCCCGCCGGATAGTAGATGCCGGCATGGACGACCTCGCTGTTGCGCGCGCTGGTGATGGTGCCGAAGGCGTTCTCGGCTTCCAGGATGATCACTTCGCGGCCTTGCAGCGCCAGTGCGCGCGCGACCGCCAGTCCCACCACGCCGGCGCCGATCACGACGCAATCCACAGTTTCCATGGTTGTTCCTTGCTTCAGGGTTCAGGGGTCTCGATATATCCGGGTTCAGGCGGGCAGGCCCAGGCGCGCTGCGGCGGCGGCCAGGTGCTGTTGCGCGGCGTTGCGCGCGGCCGTGGCGTCGCCGGCGGCAATGGCTTCGGCCAGGGCCGCGTGCTCCTGGTCGGCAGCGCGCGGCGCGCCGGTGGCGCTGCTCAGGCGCGCGGTGTTCTCCCACGCGCGCCGGCGCGCGGCCAGCATCTGCTGGCTGACGAAATCGGTCAGCCCGGTAAAGCAGGGGTTGTGCGCGGCTTCGGCAATGGCGTGGTGGAACGCCATGTCGGCCGCGGCCGCGCTGGCCATGTCGCCGTGGCCGTCGGCCTGCGCCTGCATTGCCGCCAGCGCGGCGCGGATGGCGTCAACGTCGGCCGCGGTGCGCCGCCGCGCCGCCATTTCAGCGCAGGCGGTTTCCACCACCCGGCGCAGCTCGAACAGCTGGGCCAGCGTCGGGCCGCCGTCGGGCGCGCTGGCCACGCGCCAGGCCTGGCCGCCCGGGGTGTCGGACACATAGGCGCCGGAGCCCTTGCGCGTGACCAGCACACCGTCGGCCTTCAACTGGGCAATGGCCTCGCGCACGATCGGGCGGCTCACGCCGAAGCTGTCGGCAAGCGCGGACTCGGCCGGCAGGCGCGCGCCCGCGCCGTAGCGGCCGGCAAGGATGTCGTCATGCAGGGTCTGTGCGATACGGGTGGCAAGCGAAGCCGGGCGGGGCAAGAGAGTGTTCATGGGGCTCGATATGTCAGGCTGTCTGACAGATTTTTTACGATTCTGGCCTCAACTTTGCGTCGCGTCAAGCTTGCTGCAGGTAACCGATGCTACACATGCGGCCTTGCAATCCATTGCCCGGCACTAAATTTCGCCGCGCGGACGCCGATAGAAGCCCAATACAGGCGGCGGAATCCGAACGTCAGTCCCGCCCAGGGCTCGTCTCGTCCCAGCACGCCCACCCGGGGCCAACTGCAAACAGCCATGATCCAGCTCACCCCTAACGATCTTCCCGTCGGCCATCCGCTGCCCTGGTCATTGCTCGATGGCGATGGCAACCTGGTGCTCGGCAGCGGCAACATCATTCCCGATGCGCGCGACCTGGCGCTGGTGTTCCACCACGGAACGGTGTGCCGCGACGATGCCGGCGACGAGGCCGCCGACGAGCTGCGTCCCGCCACCGGGCCGCTCGGCCTGCAGGTCGGCACGCTGCTGCATATCAAGCTGGATGGCGAGGCCGCGCGGCCGGCCGCCAGCCGCCTGATCGGCTTTATCGAGCAGGGCCTCTTTGTCACGTGGCCGCAGCTGGGCGGGCGCGACCTGCCGCTGCAGGCCGGCGATGGCGTGGTGCTGCGCGGCTTCTCCGGGCAGGCCATCCACAGCTTCACCTCGACCATCACCGCCGTGTGCCGCAGCCCGTTCCGCTATCTGGTGCTGTCCGCGCCGGTGCAGCAGCACGCGACGCCGGTGCGCAAGGCGGCGCGCGTGCCGACCCGCCTGGCCGCGTACCTGACCGAACCGGGCGATGACGACGGCATCGACCGCGGTGTGGCGCGCCTGTCGCTGCTGTCCGACCTCAGCACCGGTGGCGCATTGGTGCAGACCACGGCGCCGGCCCCCGCGCCCGGCAGCCGCGTGCGCCTGCGCTTCAACCTGCGTACCGCGTCGCTGGACAGCGAGGTGGTGATCGATGGCTGGGTCCGCGTGGCGCCAGCCGGGGCCGCCGGCGACGATGCCGACTTTCCCGCGTTCGGCGTGGCCTTCGATGTGCTGGCCGAGCGCGAACTGACGCTGCTGCAGTGCTACATCTACGAACAGCTGCTTTCCAGCACCCGCATGCCGGTGCAGCCCGCCGCGGTAGCAGCCGTTTAGAGGGAATCCGCTAATGTTTTGATTGTCTCCCCGGGGCGGGCCGTCTTTACTGCTTCCAACATAAAAAGACCCACCACCGAGGAGACCAGATGGAGCACGGCGAACACCACGCGTGCGGGCAACGCACGCCCGTAGCACGCACGCAGCAGTCCCGCAATTCCCGGCGCAGGCTGGCAGGCACCGCCGCGGCGCTGGCCGCAGCAGCCATGCTGGCGCAGCCGGCACCCGCCGCCGCGGTCACCGCCAATGGCGACTACGCGAAGACGCGCTTCCCGATCGTGCTGGTCCACGGCCTGACCGGCGCGGCGAAGATGGCCGGCGTGCTCGACTACTGGTATGGCATTCCCGAAGTGCTGCGGGCCCATGGCGCGCAGGTCTATGTCGCCACGGTGCCATCGTTCAACAGCGATGCCGAGCGCGCGCTGGCGCTGCAGGCCTATGTGCGCGCGGTCAAGCTGGAAAGCGGCGCCGACAAGGTCAACCTGATCGGCCACAGCCAGGGCGGGCCCACCTCGCGCGTGCTGGCGGCGATGTCGCCGCAGGACGTGGCCTCCGTCACCACCATCGGCAGCCCGCACCGCGGCAGCGAAGTGGCCGACACCGTGCTCGACCTGATCCACGGCATCGGCACCATCCCGATCGCCGGACCGGTGCTGGTCAGCCTGATCCAGGGCGTGTTCGATACGGTCGGCTGGTTCAACGGCATCAGCAACGGGCAGGCGCTGGACCAGGACGCGCTGGCCTCGCTCAAGAGCCTGACCACGCGCGGCGCCGCCGAGCAGAATGCGCGGCTCGACGCAACGCTGGTGCCTGGCACCAGGTCGGCGCTGGGCACGGACTGCGACAGCGCCGGCGCCGTGTCCGAGCAGCGCCAGGCGCGCGACGCCACGGGCAATCTCGTCACCCATACCCTGGCCGCGTATTCGTGGACCGGGCAGGGTGGCCCGCTCAGCCTGCTGCGCTCCAACCTGCTGGATCCGTCCACGGTGATGATGTCGACCGCGGCGGGGCTGATGGCGCTGAAGGGTGCCGGCGCCAATGACGGGCTGGTCTCGGTCTGCAGCAGCAAGTGGGGCCGGGTGCTGGCCACCGGCTATTACTGGAACCATCTCGACGAGGTCAACCAGATGGCAGGCCTGTACCAGGATGCCGATCCGCGCACGGTCATCCTCAACCACGCCAACCGGCTGCGCAATGACCAGCTCTGAGCGTGCGCCGCGGTTCTGGCTGGCCCTGCTGCCGGCCGGCGCCGCGGCCGCTGCGGTGTACTGGCTGACCATGCCGGCGGACCCGGCGCCCGTGCCGCGGCAGGCGGCGGTGGCCGCCGCTGCGCGTCCATCCGCGTCATCGGCGCATCCGGCGCCCGCTGGCGCCTCCACCTGGCCATCGCTCGCCGGCGTGGAGATGCCCGCAGGTCCCGAGGCCGATGCCGCGGGCAACCTGCGGCTGACCCGCGCGCTGCGCACCTATTTCGATTATTTTCTGGGCGC
Source organism: Cupriavidus sp. WGlv3 (assembly GCF_023952475.1). Lineage (GTDB taxonomy): Bacteria > Pseudomonadota > Gammaproteobacteria > Burkholderiales > Burkholderiaceae > Cupriavidus > Cupriavidus phytorum. Next base: position 102,992 of record NZ_JALHRX010000001.1, on the reverse strand, counting down.
GCGCCACGACGCCGGCGGCATCGATGCGCTCGAGCCGCTGGTGCATGACGACATCCGCCGCCATGTGCCGCAGCCCGCGGCCGGACAGGCGTGGCAGCTGTGGCGCCGCTACGTCGCCTGCCTGGCGGAGATCCTGCCCGAGGCCACGCGCAAGCCGCTCGCGGATGCGGACGGCACGCTCGATGCGCAGCAGGTGCGGCAGCTGCGCGCGCTGCTGGCGCAGCGCAACGCGGCGCGCCAGCGCTGGCTGCCCGAGGTGGCGCAGGCCTGGTTCGGCGACGAGCAGGCCTACGACGAGGCCATGCTGGCGCGGCTGGAGATCGTGACGCAGGCGGGCCTGGACGACGCGCAGCGGCGGCAGCGGCTGGCCGAACTAAACGCCACGCTGCCTGAACCCTTGCGTGCCGCACGCGCAGCCAGCGCGCGCCCGCAGGCCATCAGCCAGACCCTCTCACACCTGCAGGGGGCTGGACGCACCACGCAGGACATCGGCGCCGCGCTGGCGCAGGCATACGGTCCCGAGGTGGCGCAGCGCTACCAGCAGCAGGCGCAGGCCGAGCAGTCATGGCAGCAGCGCTACGACGACTACGCCGCGCGCCGCGCGCAGATCGAGGCGTTCGCGGGGTTGTCGGAGCAGGATCGGCGGCTGCAGCTGGAGACGCTGCGCAGGCAGGCCTTCGACAATCCCAGCGAGGCGCTGCAGGCGGAGGTGGTCGACCAGGCGCTGGCAGCGCGGCAGCGGGCACGCTAACGCATGCCGCGATCACCAAAAAAAACGGCACCGGAGAATCCGGTGCCGTTTTCACTTGCAGCGCGCTTGCGCGGCCGTCTTACATGCCGACGTAGTTCGGCCCGCCGCCACCCTCCGGCGTCACCCACACAATGTTCTGGGTCGGGTCCTTGATATCGCAGGTCTTGCAGTGCACGCAGTTCTGCGCGTTGATCTGCAGGCGCTCCTTGCCCGAGGTCTCGTCCTGCACGAACTCGTACACGCCCGCCGGGCAATAGCGCGACTCGGGGCCGGCGTACTTGTCCAGGTTGATGTCGACCGGCACGCTGGCGTCCTTCAGCGTCAGGTGCGCCGGCTGGTTTTCTTCATGGTTGGTGTTGCTGATGAAGACCGAGCTGAGGCGGTCGAAGGTCAGCTTGCCGTCCGGCTTGGGGTAGTCGATCTTCTGGCACTCGGCGGCCGGCTTCAGGTAGACATGGTCCGGCTTTTCGCGATGCAGGGTCCAGGGCGGGTTGCGCACGCCGAGCTTGGGCAGCAGCCATTGCTCGATGCCGGTCATCAGCGTGGCGGTGGTGCGGCCTTTCTTGAACCACTGCTTGAAGTTCTTGGCCTGCAGCAGCTCCTTGTACAGCCAGCTCTGCTCGAACGCGGCCGGGTAGGCGCTCAGCTCGTCGTGCTGGCGGCCGGCCTGCAGCGCGTCGTAGGCGGCCTCGGCGGCGAGCATGCCGGTCTTGATCGCGGCGTGGCTGCCCTTGATGCGCGAGGCGTTCAGGTAGCCAGCATCGCAGCCGACCAGCGCGCCGCCCGGGAACACCGTCTTGGGCAGCGACAGCAGGCCGCCGGCGGTGATGGCGCGCGCGCCGTACGAAAGGCGCTTGCCGCCTTCGAAGTACTGGCGGATTTCCGGATGGGTCTTGAAGCGCTGGAATTCCTCGAACGGCGACAGCCACGGGTTGGTGTAGTCCAGGCCGACCACGAAGCCGACCGCGACCTTGTTGTCTTCCATGTGGTACAGGAACGAGCCACCGTACGTGGCCGGGTCCAGCGGCCAGCCGGCGGTGTGCACCACCAGGCCGGGCTTGTGCTTGGCCGGGTCGATCTCCCACAGCTCCTTCAGGCCGATGCCGTAGCTCTGCGGATCCTTGCCGGCGTCCAGGCCGAACTGGGCGATCAGTTGCTTGCCCAGGTGGCCGCGCGCGCCTTCGGCGAAGATCGTGTACCTGGCATGCAGCTCCATGCCCAGCTGGAAGTTGTCGGTCGGCTCGCCTTCCTTGTCGATGCCCATGTTGCCGGTGGCCACGCCCATGACCGAGCCGTCTTCGTTGTACAGCACCTCGGCGGCGGCGAAGCCCGGGAAGATCTCCACGCCCAGCGCCTCGGCCTGCTGGCCCAGCCAGCGCACGAAGTTGGACAGGCTGACGATGTAGTTGCCTTCGTTGTGGAAGCACTCGGGCAGCAGCGCCGGGGGCGTGCCCTTGGAGCCGGTCTCGTTCAGGAACAGGAACTTGTCCTCGGTCACGGCCTGGTTCAGCGGCGCGCCCAGCTCCTTCCAGTTCGGGATCAGCTCATTCAGGGCGCGCGGGTCCATGATGGCGCCCGACAGGATGTGCGCGCCGGGCTCTGAGCCCTTTTCCAGGACGCACACGTTGACGTCGGCGCCTTTCTCCTGCGCGAGTTGCTTCAGGCGAATGGCCGTGGCCAGGCCGGCGGGGCCGCCGCCGACGATGACCACGTCGTATTCCATGGCTTCGCGCGGGCCGAACTGCTCCAGGAGCTGTTGCTGATCCATTGTCTCTAACCCTCTATTTCTTTGCTGCTAGCTTTGCAATTGTGGGAAGTGCGGTGATCGTTCTGCTGGAACTTGCGCCGGTGGGCAGGGGAGGGGATTTTTGACGGCTTTTTGCGGCCGATAGCCGGCCGGATCGCGCGTTTTCCCTCTTTCCCTTTGCGGGCCAAGTTCTTAGAATCTCCGGCATTGTCCGGGACTCGCCACCCACAGGCAAGGATTTTTTTGGAACGGTCGTTCTTTTTTTTGATATGCTGCCTTCTGCTCCTGATGAGGGCTGAGGGGCTCCCGCACAAGAGGTAACCATGGGTTTGTCGATCAATCTGGAAGGCAAGGTGGCGCTGGTGACCGGCGCCTCGAGCGGGCTGGGCTCGCGTTTCGCCACGGTGCTCGCCGCCGCCGGCGCCAAGGTGGTGCTGGCCTCGCGCCGCACCGAGCGGCTCAAGGAACTGCGCGCCGCGATCGAGGCCGATGGCGGCAGCGCCCATGTGGTGCGCCTGGACGTGACGGACCCGGACAGCATTCGCGCCGCGGTGGCGCACGCCGAGACCGAAGCCGGCGCCATCGATATCCTGGTCAACAATTCGGGCGTGTCGACCACGCAGAAGCTGACCGAGGTGGCCCCGGAAGACTTCGACTTCGTCTTCGACACCAATACCCGCGGCGCTTTTTTCGTTGCACAGGAAGTCGCCAAGCGCATGATCGCGCGCGCCAAGGGCGCCGAGCGCAACGGCAGCCCGCTGCCGCAGGCGCGTATCGTCAATATCGCATCGGTGGCGGGGCTGAAGGTGCTGTCGCAGATCGGTGTCTATTGCATGAGCAAGGCGGCGGTGGTGCACATGACCAAGGCCATGGCGCTGGAATGGGCGCGCCATGGCATCAATTCCAACGCCATCTGCCCGGGCTATATCGATACCGATATCAACCACCACCACTGGGATTCCGACGCCGGGCAGAAGCTGATCCAGATGCTGCCGCGCAAGCGCCTGGGCAAGCCGGAAGACCTCGACGGGCTGTTGTTGCTGCTGGCCTCGGACCAGTCGCAGTTCATCAACGGCGCCGTGATCACCGCCGACGACGGCATGGTCTGAGCGCCCGCGCGCTGACACCGGGGGCGCAAGTCCCCCGCATCCCGCCCAGGCGCCAAAAGCGCCGCGGGATGCCCGAGCGCCAACCCTGGGCTTATCCGGTCCCCTTGGGCGCGCCGTCGTCAGTACGCGTCATTATTCAGAAATTTCGTGCGTGGCAGGCCAGTCTTGGCATAATCCGCCATGTCTGCAGATTAAGTCTTTACATACAAAGCGAGAACGCCGCGGTGGCCGCATGGCCCGAGCGGGCCTGGACCGGAGGCCGGGGAGATGGAGCAACAACAAGAGGCACGGCGCAACGCCGTGCCGCAACACGTCGTCGATTCCGCGGTGATCCCGCAGGCCGCCGACGAAGCGCAGGACGCTGAATTCCGGGTATCGCCCCGCCTCGAGGACTGGATTGGCGTGATCGTGATGGTGCTGCTGGTCGGCATTACCTTCGCCAACGTGGTGGTCCGCTATTTCACCGACGAGTCGTTCGCCTGGACCGAGGAGTTCTCGGTGTTCCTGATGATCGTGCTGGCCCTGGTCGCCGGCAGCGCCGCGGTGGCGCGCGACCGCAATATCCGCATCGAGTTCTTCTTCGAACGTGGCAGCGCCGCGCGGCAGCGGCGCCTGGCGATCCTGTCGGCGCTGGCGGTGGCGGTGATGTTTATCGCGCTGGCGGTGCTGGGGGCGCGCATCACCTGGGACGAATACACCTTCGGCGAGACTTCGCCCGGCATCGGCGTGCCAAGCTGGTGGTACTCGATCTGGCTGCCGGTGCTGTCGGCCGGCATCGCGCTGCGCGCGCTGGCGCTGATGGTGCGCAACGTGCGGGCGCTCAAGGCGCTGCATGAACAGAGCCGGTCGGCGACGGAGCGTGCGCAATGACGCTGGTTGCCATCATCCTGTTCGTGGTCTTTATCGGCCTGATGCTGCTGGGCGTGCCGATCGGCGTGTCGCTGGGGCTGGGCGGCCTGGTTGCGATCGGCCTGTCCAATCTCGATACGCAGATGTTCGGCCTGCTGGCGGTGCCGCAGAACTTCTACGCGGGCCTGGCCAAGTATCCGCTGCTGGCGATCCCGATGTTCGTGCTGGTGGGTTCGATCTTCGACCGCTCCGGCGTGGCGCAGCGGCTGGTGACCTTTGCCATCGCCGTGGTCGGGCGCGGCCCGGGCATGCTGCCGCTGGTGGCGATCCTGGTGGCGATGTTCCTCGGCGGCATTTCGGGTTCGGGCCCGGCCAACGCGGCCGCGGTCGGCGGCGTGATGATCGCGGCGATGTCGCGCGCGGGCTATCCCGGCTCTTACAGCGCGGCGGTGGTCGGCGCGGCCGCGGCCACCGACATCCTGATCCCGCCGTCGGTGGCGTTCATCATCTACAGCGTGCTGGTGCCGGGCGCATCGGTGCCGGCGCTGTTCGCGGCCGGCATGATCCCGGGCGTGCTCGCGGGCATCGCGCTGATCGTGCCGGCGGTGTGGCTGGCGCGCAAGCACAATATGGGCGCCGCCGAAGCCGCGCTGCCGCGCCCGCCGTTCTGGAAGAGCCTGCGCGAGGCCGCGTGGGGGCTGGTGGCGCCGTTCCTGATCCTGGGCGGCATGCGCGCCGGCTGGTTCACGCCGACCGAGGCCGCCGTGGTGGCGGTGGTCTATGGCCTCTTCGTCGGCATGGTGGTGTACCGCAGCATCGGCATGCGCGACCTGTTCACGATCTTCCAGGAGGCGGCCGAGACCTCGGCGGTGATCCTGCTGGTGGTGGCGCTGGCCGGCATCTTTGCCTATGCGCTGTCGACGCTGGGCGTGATCGACCCGCTGGCACAGGCGATCGCCACCTCCGGCCTGGGCGAGTATGGCGTGCTGGCGCTGATCGTGCTGCTGCTGATGACGGTCGGCATGTTCCTCGACGGCATCTCGATCTTCCTGATCTTCGTGCCGCTGCTGCTGCCGATCGCCAATGCCTTCCAGTGGAACCCGGTGTGGTTCGGCGTGGTGCTGACGCTGAAGGTGGCGCTGGGCCAGTTCACGCCGCCGCTGGCCGTGAACCTGATGGTGTCGTGCCGGATCGCCCGCGTGCGCATGGAGGAAACCGTGCCCTGGGTGATCTGGATGCTGCTGGCGATGTTTGTCGCCATGCTGATGGTGCTGGCCTATCCGCCGCTGGCGACGTGGCTGCCGGAGTACCTCGGCTATTGATCGCTGTTGCCTTGATTTTGCATTCACCAACAAGAACCTGACGCTTTTCCCCTGAGGAGATGAAATGAAACGTCGTGCCCTGATGCTCGCCACGGCCGCCGCCCTGGCCGCTTCCGCCTTCGCCCCCGCCGGTGCGATGGCCCAGACCTACAAGTCCGAGTACAAGATGTCGCTGGTGCTCGGCCCGGCCTTCCCGTGGGGCAAGGGCGGCGAGATCTGGGCCGACCTGGTCAAGCAGCGCACCAACGGCCGCATCAACATCAAGCTCTACCCGGGCACCTCGCTGGTGGCCGGCGACCAGACTCGCGAGTTCTCGGCGATCCGCCAGGGCGTGATCGACATGGCGGTGGGCTCGACCATCAACTGGTCGCCGCAGGTCAGGGAGCTGAACCTGTTCTCGCTGCCGTTCCTGATGCCCGACTACAAGGCGCTCGACGCGCTGACGCAGGGCGAGGTCGGCAAGTCGATCTTCGCCACGCTGGAAAAGGCCGGCGTGGTGCCGCTGGCGTGGGGCGAGAACGGCTTCCGCGAGGTCTCGAACTCCAAGCGCGAGATCCGCAAGCCGGAAGACCTGAAGGGCATGAAGCTGCGCGTGGTCGGTTCGCCGCTGTACATCGAGACCTTCAACGCGCTGGGCGCCAACCCGACCCAGATGAGCTGGGCCGACGCGCAGCCGGCGATGGCCTCGGGGGCGGTCGACGGCCAGGAGAACCCGCAGTCGGTGTTCGCCGCCGCCAAGCTGTACACGGTCGGCCAGAAGTACGTCACCACCTGGGGCTACGTCGCCGATCCGCTGATCTTCGTGGTCAACAAGCAGATCTGGGAAAGCTGGACCCCGGCCGACCGCGAGATCGTCAGGCAGGCCGCCATCGACGCCGGCAAGCAGGAAATCGCGCTGGCCCGCAAGGGCCTGGCCGAGGCCGGTGCACCCGCATGGAAGGACATGGAGGCCCACGGCGTCAAGGTCACGCACCTGACCCCGGCCGAGCATGACGCCTTCCGCAAGGCCACCGCCAAGGTCTACGACAAGTGGAAGAAGCAGATCGGCGCCGACCTTGTCACCAAGGCCGAAGGCGCGATCGCCAAGCGCTAAGTCATGAAGCAGGCCCGCCGGCATCGGCGGGCCTGTTGCATTGGAGGCTGAGATGAAGCACGTCTATACCGTGGTGATGCCGATCCGCTGGGGCGACATGGACGCCATGGGCCATGTCAACAACACCGTCTATTTCCAGTACCTGGAGCAGGCGCGCATCGAATGGTTCGCCTCGCTGGGCCGCGGCGGCAAGGATGCGAACGGACAGGGTCCGGTCATCATCAATGCGCATATGACCTTCCTGAAGCAGCTGCGCTATCCGGGCCAGATCGAATGCCGGGTCTATGCCGGACAGCTGGGCCGCACCAGTTTCGAGACGCGCATGGAAATCCGGCGCACCGACCTGCCCGAGGTGGTGTGGGCCGAGGGCGGGGCCAAGGTGGTGTGGTGCGATTATGCGCAGGAGAAATCGGTGCCGGTGCCGGCGGAGATCCGGGCGATCATCGAAGGGTGATGGTTGCCAGCGTCAGTGCGCCACCAACCGCTGTACCAGATCCACCGACGTACTCGCCCCATACTTCTTCATCAGCCGCGCGCGATAGATATCGACCGTGCGCGGGCTGATCGCCAGCAGCTTGCCGATCTGCTTGCTGGTCTTGCCTTCCACCAGTTGCGCCGCGATCTCGCGTTCGCGCGCGGTCAGTTCGGCGGTGACCTGGCGCTTCTGCGACAAGTCCTCGAAGGTCCAGATGCCGGCGCCGAGCGGCTGGCTGCGGTCCAGCGCGCGGCCGGTGACGTGGCACCAGAACAGTTCCCCGCCGGCGCGCTTCATGATGCGTTCGTCGGAATACATGCCGCGCTTGCCCATGATCGGCGCGATGCGCGCACCGGTGCGCTCGAACTCGTCGGCGGTGGGATACAGCACCTGGAACGACTGGCCCAGCAGGGCCTCGCGCGTGGTGCCGAAGATGCGGCAGACCTCTTCGTTGCAATCCTCGATCACGCGCTCGCGTGACAGCACCAGGCCCACGGGGGCGAGCTGGAAGGCGGTCTGGTAGTCGATGGCGGGCATCTGCTTATGTATTTTTACGTAATGGCGTAGCCGGCTGTGCTTGCGTATGCTGTCGGTCGGACGCGTTACGGCGACGGCCGACCGCCCGTTGCCGATTGTACCGTTACAATTTCCCTGCGTCGCCCGCCGCACTACCCGCCGGCGGGGAGATCGACAGGGACTACCGAGGAAGGAGCGAAGCATGAACAAGGTCTACGCCAGCGCCGCAGAAGCGCTTGCAGGCGTCGTCCGCGACGGCCAGACGATCGCTGTGGGCGGTTTCGGCCTGTGCGGCATCCCCGAGGCGCTGATCGGCGCGCTGCGCGACAGCGGCGCCAAGCAGCTGACCTGCATCTCCAACAACGCCGGCGTCGACGGTTTCGGCCTCGGCCTGCTGCTGTCCACGCGCCAGATCAAGAAGATGATCTCGTCCTACGTGGGCGAGAACAAGGAGTTCGAGCGCCAGTACCTGGCCGGCGAACTGGAACTGGAATTCACCCCGCAGGGCACGCTGGCCGAAAAGCTGCGCGCCGGCGGCTCGGGCATCCCGGCCTTCTTCACCAAGACCGGGGTCGGCACCATCGTCGCCGAAGGCAAGGAAATCCGCGAATTCGACGGTGAAAAGTATGTGATGGAGCGTTCGCTGACCGCCGACGTGGCGCTGGTCAAGGCCTGGAAGGCCGACAAGGCCGGCAACCTGGTGTTCCGCCGCACCGCGCGCAACTTCAACCCGATGTGCGCGATGGCGGGCAAGGTCACCGTGGCCGAGGTCGAGCAGATCGTCGAGACCGGCGAGCTCGATCCCGACGAGATCCACCTTGCCGGCATCTTCGTGCAGCGCCTGGTGCTCAACACCAACCCCGAGAAACGCATCGAGCAGCGCACCGTGCGCGCGGCCAGCTAAGGAGACCCATCATGGCATGGACACGTGACGAAATGGCCGCGCGCGCCGCGGCCGAGCTGCAGGACGGTTTCTACGTCAACCTGGGCATCGGGCTGCCGACGCTGGTGGCCAACTGGGTGCCGGAAGGCATGGAAGTCTGGCTGCAATCCGAGAACGGCCTGCTCGGCATCGGCCCGTTCCCGACCGAGGCCGAGGTCGACGCCGACATGATCAACGCCGGCAAGCAGACCGTGACCACGCTGCCGGGCTCGTCGATCTTCTCGTCGGCCGACTCGTTCGCGATGATCCGCGGCGGCCACATCAACCTGGCCATCCTGGGCGCGATGCAGGTCAGCGAGAAGGGCGACCTGGCCAACTGGATGATCCCGGGCAAGATGGTCAAGGGCATGGGCGGCGCGATGGACCTGGTCGCCGGCGTCGGCCGCGTGGTGGTGCTGATGGAACACACCGCCAAGAAGAAGGACGGCACCGAGGACCTCAAGATCCTGAAGCAGTGCAACCTGCCGCTGACCGGCGTCGGCGTGGTCAATCGCATCATCACCGACCTGGGCGTGATCGACGTGACCGCGGACGGCCTGAAGCTGGTGGAGACCGCGCCGGGCGTCAGCCGCGAGGAAATCCAGGCAAAGACGGGGGCGCCGCTGCTGTAAGCCAGCCTTCGGTCAAGGCCTGACGAGCCCTGTGGCGCACTGCGCCACAGGGCTTTTTTCATTTGGCGCAGCGGTAACCGACTACGCCGACCGGCGGGGCGGGCTAGCTCTAACGGCGAATGGCCCGCTCACGCACAAGCCACTATGCTGGCCGGTTCCCAGCGGGCTTGGGCCTGCCAACACAAGTCTTTACGGAAGGTGCGCGATGCCGGCTTCCCCCATCCGATCACTGCCCCTGGTCTACGCCTGCTCCGGCTGCTCCAGCGTGGCGCAACTGGCCAATGCCTGCGCGGTGAAGCTCGACCGCGGCGGCCGCGCGGAGATGTCGTGCATCAGCGGGGTGGGCGGCGGCGTGCCGGCGCTGACCCGGGTGGCGCGCTCGGGCCGGCCGATCCTGGCGCTGGACGGGTGTCCGCTGGCTTGCGTGCAGGCGTGCCTGGCCAACGCTGGCGTGGTGCCGGACCAGCACCTGGTGCTGAACCGGCTGGGCGCGATCAAGCGCCAGCACGGCGAATGCACCGAGGGTGAGACCGAGGCGGTGTGGCGGGAGGTCGAGGCGGCGCTGCAGCGCCTCGCACAGGTGTAGGGATGGCCGGATGCGCCGCGGCGCATCCGGCGCGGCGGCACGTCAGGCCGCCGGCTTGTTGTGGCGGCTGAATACCGAGGCGGCGCCGTCTGCCTTGACCAGCAGCACGTCGAAGGGATCCTTGCGCGGTCCCTGTTCCATGCCCGGCGAGCCGACCGGCATGCCCGGCACTGCCAGCCCGACTGCCTTGGGTTTGGCCGCCAGCAGCTTGCGGATATCGACGGCGGGCACATGGCCCTCGATCGCATAGCCGGCGATATGGCCGGTATGGCAGGAGCCGAAGCGCTCGGGCATGCCGAAGCGCTTGCGGTATTCGCCGGTATCCTCGACGTCATGCACCGTCACGGTGAGGCCGTTGGCGCGCAGGTGCTTGACCCAGTCCTCGCAGCAGCCGCACAGCGGACTCTTGTAGACGTCGATGGCCAGCGGCTTCGCCTGCGCGAAGGCATCGGCCGCGGGGCCCAGCACGCCCACGGCGAGCGTGCCGAGCGCCAGCGCGCCCAGGGTCCCGAGAAAACGTCGTCGTTGCATCATTGCTTGTTGCTCCTTGCTGTGGTGCGCCAATGTGGCACCTTACTGCGCCACCCAGCCGCCATCCATGTTCCAGATCGCGCCGCGCACCTGGCGCGCCGCTTCGGACGACAGGAACACGGCCAGCGCGCCCAGTTCATCGGGCGTGACGAACTGGCCCGAGGGCTGCTTCTCCAGCACCAGCTCGCGCTTGGCCTGCTCGACCGGGATGCCTTCCTTCTGCGCGCGGGCTTCGACCTGCTTCTGCACCAGCGGCGTCAGCACCCAGCCCGGGCAGATCGCGTTGGCGGTGACGCCGGTCTGCGCGGTTTCCAGCGCGGTCACCTTGGTGAAGCCGACGATGCCGTGCTTGGCGGCGACGTAGGCGGATTTCTGCGCCGACGCCACCAGCCCGTGGGTGGAGGCGACGTTGATGATGCGGCCCCAGTTCTTCTGTTTCATGCCGGGCAGCGCCAGGCGCGTGGTGTGGAAGGCCGAGGTCAGGTTGATGGCGATGATCGCGTCCCAGCGCTCGGGCGGGAAATCCTCGATGGTGGCGACGTGCTGGATGCCGGCGTTGTTGACCAGGATGTCGGCGCCGCCGAAGTCGGACTGCGCGTAGCGCATCATCTCTTCGATCTCGGCCGCCTTGCTCATGTCGGCGCCGTGGTAGCCGACGCGGATGCCCTGGCCGGCCTGCGCGATCTCGCTCTTTGCGGCGTCCGCGTCACCGAAGCCGTTGACGATGATGTGGGCGCCCTGCGCCGCCAGCGCCTTTGCGATGCCGAGCCCGATGCCGCTGGTCGAGCCAGTCACCAGTGCGGTCTTGCCGTTGAGCATGTAAGCCTCCGTCGAGAGAAAGGGGATGCCACGGCAGTACAGCCGCCGGATGGGCGGCGCGCGCCGTGGCGGTGCGCGCCCCGCGCGCGAGGGCGCGGACACTGTGCTGTGGCATTGTACCCGCTGCGGCGTACAATCCAGCTTTGCTCAACTTCCGGCGGCGGCGCCTCCTGGCGCTGTGCGGTCCGGTTTGTCAGGGAGTCCAGATGTCTGCCAGTCCGCGTCTCGGTTTCGTCCAGTGCATCAGTCCGGCGGGCCTGCACCGCATGGCCTACCACGAGTGGGGCGACCCCGCCAATCCGCGCGTGCTGGTGTGCGCGCACGGCCTGACGCGCACCGGGCGCGACTTCGACGCCGTGGCGCGCGCGCTGTGCGGCGACTACCGCGTGGTGTGCCCGGACGTGGTCGGCCGCGGCCGTTCCGAATGGCTGGCCGACGCCAACGCTTACGTGGTGCCGCAGTATGTCGCCGACATGGTCACGCTGATCGCGCGGCTCAATGTGGAGAAGGTGGACTGGTTCGGTACCTCGATGGGCGGGCTGATCGGCATGGGCCTGGCCGGCCTGCCCAAGTCGCCGGTGCGCAGGCTGCTGCTCAATGACGTCGGTCCCCGCATCGCGCCCTCGGCGGTCGAGCGTATCGGCGCCTATCTCGGCCTGCCGGTGCGCTTCAAGACCTTCGAGGAAGGGCTGGCGTACCTGCAGACCATCAGCGCCTCGTTCGGGCGCCACAGCGCCGAGCAGTGGCGCGAGCTCAACGCCGCCATCCTGAAACCGATGCAGGGCGCGGACGGCCTGGAATGGGGCTTGCATTACGATCCGCAGCTGGCGCTGCCGTTCCGCAAGTCGACGCCCGAGGCCATCGCCGCCGGCGAAGCCGCGCTGTGGCGCAGCTTCGAAGCCATCGAGGCGCCGGTGCTGGTGGTGCGCGGCGCGCAGTCCGACCTGCTGCTGCGCGAGACCGTGGCCGAGATGGTGGCGCGCGGCCAGCATGTGAGCTCGGTGGAAGTGCCCGACGTGGGCCACGCCCCGACCTTTGTCGATCCGGCGCAAATCGCGATCGTGCGCCAGTTCTTTACCGGCGCCTGAGCGCGCCCGCGGCCGGCATGGGTTGCCGGCCCGAGTTGCCGGCCTGTTTGTGATCCGGCTGTTTTTATCGAGTTATGCATTGCCATGAGCCTTCCTGAACTGAAGCGTGCCCACGTGGGCAAGCGCCTGTCTGAATACGCGGTCTACAACGGTGTGGTGTATCTGGCCGGCCAGGTCCCCGAGGTCGATCCCAAGGCCGATATCCGCGGCCAGACGCGCGAGGTGCTGGGCCATATCGACCGCCTGCTGGCCGAGGCCGGCAGCGACAAGACCCGCATCCTGTCGTGCCAGATCTTCCTGACCAATATCGATTTGATCGGCGAAATGAACGAGGTCTGGGACGCCTGGGTGCCGCAAGGCAGCACGCCGCCGCGCGCCACCGTCGAAGCCCGCCTGGCCAATCCCGATTACCTGATCGAAGTGGTGGTGACCGCTGCGCTCAACTGATACAGGCGCTGTGACATGGTGACGTCGACCGACCTGGCTGGCCGGGTCGCGGGCATTCCGGATACCGAGCTGGTCGAGCGCGCACTGGCCTACGTGCGCGAGCACGGTGCCGGCGTTGCGCTGCCAACCGGCGAGACCGTGCAGTCGCACGCGGAGGGGATGCTGCGCATCCTCGACGGCCTGCGCGTGGACGATTCCGCGCGCGCGGCCGCGTGCCTGTTCGGCCTGGCGGCATTCGTGCCCGAGACCGAAGCCGAGATCGAGCCGCGCTTCGGCGAGGAAGTGGCGCGGCTGGTCAATGGCGTGCGGCAGCTGCTGCGCATCGGCGCCATCGCCGGCAGCCGCCCTGAGGTGGAATCGGCCGCGCCGTCGAAGAATGAAGCCCAGGCGCGCCACGAGCAGGTCGAGGCGCTGCGCAAGATGCTGCTCGCTTTCGCGCAGGACATCCGCGTGGTGCTGGTGCGGCTGGCGTCGCGGCTGCAGACGCTGCGCTGGCTGGCCGAGACCAAGCAGGCACCGCTGCCCGGCGTGGCGCGCGAAACGCTCGACATCTACGCGCCGCTGGCCAACCGCCTGGGCATCTGGCAGATGAAGTGGGAGCTGGAAGACCTGGCCTTCCGCTTCGAGCAGCCCGATACCTACAAGCGCATCGCCCGCCTGCTGGATGAAAAGCGCATCGAGCGCGAAGGCTATATCGCCGGCGCGATCGCGCGGCTGCAATCTGAACTGGCCACCGCCGGCATCCGCGCCGAGGTGAGCGGACGCCCCAAGCATATCTACAGCATCTGGAAGAAGATGCGCGGCAAGGAACTGGATTTTGCCGACCTGTACGATGTGCGCGCGTTCCGCGTGATCGTCGACGATATCAAGGACTGCTATACGGTGCTCGGCATCGTTCACCATATCTGGCAGCCGATCCCGCGCGAGTTCGACGACTATATCTCGCGGCCCAAGGCCAACGGCTACAAGTCGCTGCACACGGTGGTGATCGGCGACGACGGGCGCGCCTTCGAGGTGCAGATCCGCACCCACGAGATGCACCACTTCGCCGAATACGGCGTGGCCGCGCACTGGCGCTACAAGGAGGCGGGCAGCCGCGGCTATGCCGGGCAGTTCTCCGCCAGCGAGCGCTACGATGAAAAGATCGCCTGGCTGCGCCAGCTGCTGGCGTGGAAGGACGATGCCGACCACAGCGTGGCGCACGACGAATCGTGGGAGCAGATCAAGCACGCCGCGATCGACGACCACATCTACGTGCTGACGCCGCAGGCGCGCGTGGTGGCGCTGCCGCAGGGCGCGACCGCGGTGGACTTTGCCTACTACCTGCACAGCGACCTCGGCCACCGCTGCCGCGGCGCGCGCGTGGACGGCACCATGGTGCCGCTGAACACGCCGCTCAAGAACGGCCAGACCGTCGAGATCATCGCGGTCAAGCAGGGCGGGCCGTCGCGCGACTGGCTCAATGCCGACCTCGGCTACCTCGCCAGCAGCCGCGCCCGCGCCAAGGTGCGCGCGTGGTTCAACGCGCTGGATTCGCAGGAAACCATTGCGCAGGGCCGCGCGCTGATCGACAAGACCCTGCAGCGCGAAGGCAAGACCGCGGTCAAGCTCGAAGACCTGGCGACGCGGCTGGGCTTCAAGACCCCCGACGAGCTGTTCGCCGCGGTGGCCAAGGACGAGTTCAGTCTGCGCCATGTCGAGCACGCGCTGCGCCACCCGGAAGGCGAAGTCCAGGCGCCGCTGAGCGAGGAAGACGCCGTCACCAAGAAGAGCCGCGCCACCAGCGTGGCGCGCGGCGCCAAGAGCGGCGTGCTGGTGGTGGGCGTCGATTCGCTGATGACGCAGATGTCGCGCTGCTGCAAGCCGGCGCCGCCCGACGAGATCGTCGGCTTCGTCACGCGCGGGCGCGGCGTGTCGATCCATCGCCGCAACTGCCATACCTTCCAGCAGCTGTCGGCGCGCGCGCCCGAGCGCGTGATCCAGACCGAGTGGGGCCAGAAGAGCCACGCCGCGGTCTATCCGGTCGACATCCAGGTCGAGGCGATCGACCGGCAGGGCTTGCTGCGCGACATCTCCGAAGTGCTGTCGCGCGAGAAGATCAACGTCACCGGGGTCAAGACGCTGTCGAGCAAGGGGGTGGCGCGCATGCAGTTCACCGCCGAGGTGTCCGAGGCCACGCAGCTGCAGCGGGCACTGCTGATGATCGAAGAGGTCCAGGGGGTGTTGCAGGCAAAAAGAAAGTGATGCTATACTTGCGGCTTCGCTAGGCTCGTAGCTCAGCTGGTTAGAGCACCACCTTGACATGGTGGGGGTCGTTGGTTCGAGTCCAATCGAGCCTACCAACGAATTGCAGTAAAGCAGTAAAAGCAGTGCGGCAAGTCCGATTCAACCCCATACGGAACGGAAGGGCATCATGGTTATGACACCGCGAACTACTACCGCTGGCAAGCGACAGTAGTCGAGGTGCGCCTTCGACCCGGTTGGATCGGGTTTGACAAAGAGAAACGCGGCCTTGGCCGCGTTTTTTTTCGTCCGTCGCTTGCCAGCAGCCCTGATAAGCTGCCGCCTTCCCGCGCGGCAGGGCGGGGCAGCCAAGAACCAATCGCCAGCACGCAGGCATGCGGGCAGGCGCCACAAGATGCAGTTTGATCCGCTCAGGCCAGCGCAAGGCGCCGCCGGCGGAACCTGGAGAGTCGAAATGATCGCAATCACGCTGCCGGACGGGTCCCGCCGCGAGTTTCCCGGCCCGGTGACGGTTGCCGAAGTGGCGCAGAGCATCGGCGCCGGCCTGGCCAAGGCTGCGCTGGCCGGCAAGGTCGATGGCCAGCTGGTCGACACCAGCTACAGGATCGAGCGCGATGCGGAACTGGCCATCGTCACGGACAAGGATGCCGACGGCGTCGACGTGATCCGCCACTCCACGGCGCACTTGCTGGCCTATGCCGTCAAGGAACTGTATCCGGAGGCGCAGGTGACGATCGGACCGGTGATCGAGAACGGCTTCTACTACGACTTCGCCTACAAGCGCCCCTTCACGCCCGAAGACCTTGCCGCCATCGAGAAAAAAATGGCGGAGCTGGCGCGCAAGGACGAAAAAGTCACGCGCGAAGTGTGGAACCGCGACGAAGCGGTGGCGCTGTTCGAGTCGATGGGCGAGAAGTACAAGGCCGAGATCATCGGCTCGATCCCGGCCGACCAGGAAATCGGCCTGTACCGCGAAGGCAATTTCGTCGACCTGTGCCGCGGGCCGCACGTGCCGTCGACGGGCAAGCTCAAGGTCTTCAAGCTGATGAAGGTGGCCGGCGCCTACTGGCGCGGCGATGCCAACAACGAGATGCTCCAGCGCATCTACGGCACGGCATGGGCCAAGAAAGAAGACCAGGAAGCCTACCTGCACATGCTGGAAGAGGCCGAGAAGCGCGACCATCGCAAGCTGGGCAAGACGCTTGACCTGTTCCACCTGCAGGAAGAGGCGCCCGGCATGGTGTTCTGGCACCCGAAGGGCTGGCAGGTGTGGCAGGCCGTCGAGCAATACATGCGCGGCCGCCTGACGGACGCCGGTTACGACGAGGTGCGCACGCCGCAGGTGATGGACCGTTCGCTGTGGGAGAAGTCGGGCCACTGGCAGAACTACAAGGAAAACATGTTCGTCACGGAGTCGGAGAAGCGCGACTACGCGATCAAGCCGATGAACTGCCCGGGCCATGTGCAGATCTTCAACCACGGCCTGCGCTCGTACCGCGACCTGCCGCTGCGCCTGGCCGAGTTCGGCGCCTGCCATCGCAACGAGCCGTCCGGCGCGCTGCATGGGCTGATGCGCGTGCGCGGCTTTGTGCAGGACGATGCGCATATCTTCTGTACGGAAGAGCAGATCGTGGCCGAGGCCAAGGCCTTCAACGAACTCGCTTTCTCCGTTTATGACGACTTCGGCTTCAAGGATGTAAAGGTCAAGCTGTCGCTGCGCCCGGCGCAGCGCGCCGGCTCGGACGAGATCTGGGACCACGCCGAAGAAGGCCTGCGCCTGGCGCTGCGCGCCTGCGGCGTGGACTGGGAAGAGCTGCCGGGCGAGGGCGCCTTCTATGGCCCCAAGGTCGAGTACCACATCAAGGACGCCATCGGCCGCTCGTGGCAGTGCGGCACGCTGCAGCTGGATCTGGTGCTGCCCGAGCGCCTGGATGCCGAGTACGTCTCCGAAGATAACTCGCGCAAGCGCCCGGTGATGCTTCATCGCGCCATCCTGGGCTCGTTCGAGCGCTTCCTGGGCATCCTGCTGGAAAACCATGCCGGCGCGCTGCCGGCCTGGCTGGCCCCGGACCAGGTCGTGGTGATGAATATTGCGGATTCGCAGGCAGAATACGCCGAAAGCGTCGTGCAATTGCTGCAAAAACAAGGGTTTAGGGCCAAGGCGGATTTGCGCAACGAGAAAATTACGTATAAAATCCGCGAGCATTCGCTTCAAAAGGTCCCTTACCTGCTGGTAGTGGGCGACAAGGAGCGGGATGCCAATCAAGTGGCCGTGCGTGCCCGTGGCAACGTGGATCTGGGTGTGATGCCCGTCTCCGCGTTTGTTGAGCGTCTGCAACACGACGTCGCCAGCAAAGCCTGAGGGTGGTGAGCACGGCTTGTTTTTTTGTCTTCTTGAGGTAACGCAACATCGCTACGGACAAAGGTCATCGCATCAACCGGGAAATCAGCGCGCCTGAACTGCGCCTGGTAGGGGTTGATAACGAGCAGCTCGGCATCGTCAAGTTCATGGACGCTCTGCGGCTGGCTGAGGACAAGGACTTGGACCTGGTTGAGATCGCCCCCAACGCGACTCCGCCCGTCGCCCGGATCATGGATTACGGGAAGTTCAAGTACGAGGAAGCCAAGCGCGCCCACGAGGCCAAGCTGAAGCAGAAGATCATCCAGGTCAAGGAAGTCAAGTTCCGGCCGGGTACGGATGATGGCGACTACAACGTCAAGCTGCGCAACCTGAAGCGCTTCCTGGAAGATGGCGACAAGACCAAGATCACGCTGCGGTTCCGTGGTCGCGAGATGGCCCACCAGGAAATCGGCGCGCGCATGCTCGAACGCCTGAAGGCGGACCTGGAAGAAATCGGCCAGGTCGAGCAGATGCCGAAGATGGAAGGGCGCCAGATGGTGATGGTGCTCGCCCCCAAGAAGAAGAAGTAATTCCTGTGCGGTGCGGCGGCCGGGATGCCAGTCATCCCGGCGTTGCTTCGTGCGGAAGTCGCGCGGGGTCCGCAAGGACCATCGCGCAACAACAAGTGGATGCGGGTCTTGCAAGCGTCGGCGTAAGCCGTCCACCTGCATGCATGTCATATGAGCTGGAGTTTTTCATGCCGAAGATGAAGACGAAGAAAAGCGCCTCCAAGCGCTTTACTGCCCGTCCGAACGGTTCGTTCAAGCGTGGCCAGGCCTTCAAGCGTCACATCCTGACCAAGAAGACCACCAAGAACAAGCGTCAACTGCGCGGTACTCAGGACGTCCATGAGACGAACCTGAAGTCGGTGCGCGCGATGATGCCTTACGCATAACCCCTGACGACAACGAAAGGAGAATTACATGCCTCGAGTAAAGCGTGGGGTCACTGCACGGGCCCGTCACAAGAAGGTTATCGACGCTGCCAAGGGTTACCGCGGCCGTCGCAATAATGTCTATCGCATCGCCAAGCAGGCGGTCATGCGTGCCGGCCAGTACGCGTACCGCGATCGCCGCAACAAGAAGCGCGTGTTCCGCGCGCTGTGGATTGCGCGTATCAATGCCGCGACGCGTGAGCATGGCATGACCTACAGCGTGTTCATGAACGGTCTGAAGAAGGCCTCGATTGAACTGGACCGCAAGGTGCTGTCGGACATGGCTATTCACGACAAGCCTGCCTTTGCCGCCATCGTCAACCAGGTGAAAGCCACCGTTGCCTGATGCCGGCTCCGGCGGCGCGCAAGCGCTGCCGGGCAAGCACCGACCGCAAGGTCGACCGCTGACCGCAAGGTCTGCTGAAACGGGGCTCCTCACCGAGCCCCGTTTTTCTTTGCGTTTCCGGATGCCGTTTTGCGATTGTTGACGAGACCGCATCCGGAAACGCATACCGCACGAAGTGCCAACCCACGTCGGGCCGGCCTTGTCGCATGACAGGGTTGCGCCGACGCCAGAACACTCCACGACCGCCGCCATGTCTCAGGATCTGGACCAAATCGTCGCCGACGCCCAGGCCGCTTTCGCCGCCGCCAATGACAACGCCACGCTGGAAAACGAGAAGGCCCGCTTCCTCGGCAAGACCGGCGCGCTGACCGAACTGCTCAAGGGCCTCGGCAAGCTCGACCCGGAGACCCGCAAGAGCGAGGGCGCGCGCATCAACCAGGTCAAGCAGCAGGTGGAAGCCGCGCTGCAGGCGCGCCGCCAGGCGCTGGCCGACGCGCTGATGAACGCGCGCCTGGCCGCCGAGGCCATCGACGTCACGCTGCCGGGCCGCGCGGTGGCGCGCGGCAGCCTGCATCCGGTGATGCGCACCTGGGAGCGCGTCGAGCAGATCTTCGGCTCGATCGGCTTCGACGTGGCCGACGGCCCCGAGATCGAAACCGACTGGATGAACTTCACCGCGCTGAACAACCCGGACAACCACCCGGCGCGTTCGATGCAGGACACCTTCTACGTGGATGGCCGCGACAGCGACGACAAGCTCCTGCTGCTGCGCACGCACACCAGCCCGATGCAGGTGCGCTACGCCAAGATGCACGTGGAAAAGTACGCGGGCAAGGCGATGCCGCCGATCAAGGTGATCTGCCCGGGCCGTACCTATCGCGTCGACAGCGACGCCACCCATTCGCCGATGTTCAACCAGGTCGAAGGCCTGTGGATCGGCGAGGACGTCAGCTTTGCCGACCTGAAGGGCGTGTACACCGATTTCCTGCGCAAGTTCTTCGAGCGCGACGACATACAGGTGCGCTTCCGTCCGTCGTACTTCCCGTTCACCGAGCCGTCGGCGGAAATCGACATGGCCTTCGGCAACGGCAAATGGCTGGAAATCTCCGGTTCGGGCCAGGTGCATCCGAACGTGCTGCGCAACATGGGCCTCGATCCCGAGCGCTATATCGGTTTCGCGTTCGGCTCCGGCCTAGAGCGCCTGACCATGCTGCGCTATGGCATCAACGACCTGCGCCTGTTCTTCGAGGGCGACGTGCGCTTCCTGCGCCAGTTCGCCTGATCGGCGCAACGTCAAACTCGTCACCGACTACACAGAATACTTACCGGATCAGAAGCGCCATGCAATTCTCGGAATCCTGGCTTCGCACCTTCGCCAACCCTGAAAAGATCTCCACCGACGCGCTGTCGCACAGCCTGACCATGGCCGGCCTGGAAGTGGAAGAGGTGGGCCCGGTCGCGCCGCCGTTCGACAAGGTGGTGGTCGCGCACGTGCTGTCGACCGAGCGCCATCCCAACGCCGACCGCCTCAACGTGTGCCAGGTCGATGCCGGCACCGGCGAGACCCTGCAGATCGTCTGCGGCGCGCCCAACGTCAAGCCCGGCATCAAGGTGCCGTGCGCGCTGGTCGGCGCGGTGCTGCCCCCGGCAGAGGACGGCGGCAAGCCGTTCGAGATCAAGGTCGGCAAGCTGCGTGGTGTCGACAGCTACGGCATGCTGTGCTCGGCGCGCGAACTGAAGCTGTCGGAAGACCACGGCGGCCTGATGGTGCTGCCGGAAGACGCGACGGTCGGCCAGAGCATCCGCCAGTACCTGGACCTCGACGATCAGGTCTTCGTCATCAAGCTGACGCCGAACAAGGCGGATTGCCTGTCGATCCACGGCGTGGCGCGTGAAGTATCCGCGCTGACCGGTGCCGCGCTGAACCTGCCCGACATGAAGCCGGTGCCGGTGACGATCCAGGACAAGCTGCCGGTCAAGGTATCGGCACCCGATCTTTGCGGCCGCTTCTCCGGCCGCATCATCCGCGGCGTCAACGCGCGTGCCGCCACGCCGCTGTGGATGGTGCAGCGGCTGGAGCGCTCGGGCCAACGCAGCGTGTCGGCGCTGGTCGATATTTCCAACTACGTGATGCTGGAGCTGGGCCGCCCGTCGCACGTGTTCGACCTGCACAAGATCCATGGCGGCCTGGATGTGCGCTGGGGCCGCAAGGGCGAACAGCTCAAGCTGCTGAACGGCAATACCATCGAGGTCGACGAGCAGGTCGGCGTGATCGCTGACGACAAGGAAATCGAAAGCCTCGCCGGCATCATGGGCGGTGACAGCACCGCGGTGACGCTGGACACCACCGACATCTATCTTGAGGCCGCGTTCTGGTGGCCGGCCGCGATCCAGGGCCGCAGCCGCCGCTACAATTTCTCGACCGACGCCGGACACCGTTTCGAGCGCGGCGTGGACTACGCCACCACGGTCGAGCATATCGAGCGCATCACCGCGCTGATCCTCGAGATCTGCGGTGGCCAGGCCGGCCCGGTCGACGACCACGTGGTCAACCTGCCGGTGCGCAAGCCGGTCAGCCTGCGCGTGGCGCGCGCCGAGCGCGTGCTCGGCATCGAACTGTCGCCGGCGGCCATCGCCGACGTGTTCCAGCGCCTGCAGCTGCCGTTCACGCGTACGCAGGGTGCCGAAGGCGAAGTGTTCGAAGTCACGCCGCCGAGCTACCGCTTCGATATCGAGATCGAGGAAGACCTGATCGAGGAAGTCGCGCGCATCTACGGTTTCGAGCGCATCCCGGCGCGCCCGCCGGTCGCCGAAAGCGAAATGCGCCCGACCAACGAAGCTCGCCGCTCCACCCACGTGGTGCGCCATGCCGTGGCCGCACGCGACTACCAGGAGGTGATCAACTTCGCCTTCGTCGAAGACAAGTGGGAGCGTGATTTTGCTGCCAACGACAAGCCGATCCGCCTGCTCAACCCGATCGCCAGCCAGCTGGCGGTGATGCGCTCGACGCTGATCGGTGGGCTGCTCGACAAGGTGCGCTACAACCTCAACCGCAAGGCCGCGCGCGTGCGGCTGTTCGAGGTGGGCCGCGTGTTCCATCGCGACGCCGAGGTCAGGGACGGCGCCCTTACCGTGGCCGGCTATGACCAGCCGATGATGGCGGCGGGCATCGCCTACGGCCCGGCGTTCGAAGAGCAGTGGGGCATCGCCACGCGCAATGTCGACTTCTTCGACATGAAGGGCGATGTCGAGGCGCTGTTCCATCCGCGCGTGCCGCGCTTCGAACCGGTCTCGCACCCGGCGCTGCACCCGGGCCGCGCCGCGCGCGTGCTGCTCGACGGCCAGCCCGTGGGCGTGGTCGGCGAACTGCATCCGCGCTGGCTGCAGGAATATGAGCTGGCGCATGCGCCGGTGCTGTTCGAACTGCAGCTCGACGCGCTGCGCGGCACCGGCCTGCCGGCGTACACCGAGATCTCCAAGTTCCCCGCCGCCGTGCGTGACCTGGCCGTGGTCGTGAAGCAATCGGTACGCGTGCAGGACCTGCTCGACACCATGCGCGCGGCCCTGGAAAAACAGGGTTACGGCCGCTTCTGCCAGGGCCTGGTGCTGTTCGACGAGTTCCGTCCCAAGGGGGCTTCCACCGCCATCGGCGCGGACGAGAAAAGCCTTGCGTTCCGGGTGACCTTGCAAGATACTGGGTCGACCCTCCAGGACGAAACCGTCGACAGCGCGGTGCGCTGCATGGTCGACGCGCTGGCTGAAGCCTTCCAGGCGCGGCTGCGCGGCTGATCCGTCGCCAGGACCGACGGGGCACGATAAAAAGGGCGCCCGGGCTCGCCCCGGGCGGATCGCCAGACAGACACTCGAGCGATCGACATGAATGATCGAGACGCGAATTCCATGACCGCTGCAGCACTGGGTGAGATGAGCGACCGGCAGGCATCCTCCCTTGACGAGGCAATGCCGGACGCCCGCTCGGCCGAAGTTCCCACGCTGACCAAGGCCGAGCTTGCCGAGATGCTGTTCGACCAGGTGGGCCTGAACAAGCGTGAATCGAAGGACATGGTCGAGGCCTTCTTCGATGTCATCCGCGAAGCGCTGGAGCAGGGCGACAGCGTCAAGCTTTCCGGCTTCGGCAACTTCCAGTTGCGCGACAAGCCGCAGCGGCCCGGCCGCAATCCCAAGACCGGCGAAGTCATCCCCATCACCGCGCGCCGCGTGGTGACGTTCCACGCCAGCCAGAAGCTCAAGGGCCTGGTCGAAGAACGCGCCGGCATCGCCGGCTGATCCGTCACCCGAACGGCGGATTGCTTCCCGAGGCCGGCATCGGTATTCTTCTGGGCGCGCGCGTGACGCGCGCCAACCTCCTGGCCGGCATGGCCTGACGCTCGTCTACACACTGCATGTCGGACAAACCCAGCGACCGCATCGCGTTGCCGCCGATCCCGGCCAAGCGCTACTTCACCATCGGTGAGGTGAGCGAGCTTTGCGCCGTCAAGCCGCACGTGCTGCGCTACTGGGAACAGGAGTTCACGCAGCTCAAGCCAGTCAAGCGCCGCGGCAACCGCCGCTACTACCAGCACCATGAAGTCCTGCTGATCCGCCGCATCCGCGAGCTGCTCTACGAGCAGGGCTTCACCATCAACGGCGCGCGCAATCGCCTCGACGAAGGCCGCCATCACAGCGCGGCCACGGCAACGCAGGAATCGATGGAAGCCGGCGTGGAAAAAGCGCCGACATTGTCGGTCGACATCGCCGGCCTGCGCAACGCACTGGTCGACGTGCAGCACCTGCTGGCGCAGTTGCGCGAGATTGCAAAGCGCGGATAATTTCCACGTCAGGAGCTAGTCATACGAGAAATGCTTCTGTTATAATCTTTTGCTTCGGGGCGTAGCGCAGCCTGGTAGCGTACCTGCATGGGGTGCAGGTGGTCGGAGGTTCAAATCCTCTCGCCCCGACCAGACAGAACCCGCTTGGTATAAGGCCAAGCGGGTTTTTTATTGGCCCCTTCGGAGTAGCGTCGCTGACCATCTTTCTGGATGACCTCCAATATTCACGCGGCCGGGAGGTGCAGACTCACCGTCGAATCCGGTACCTCGCGCTGCTTGTATGTAGCCCTCGGTAGTCGCGCGATCCGTGTGCGCGCCGGCGACCTGCAGGACCTCGATGTAATAGCCCCCTCCTTCGCGCCCGTGAGAGCCTTTGCCCGGATGTCCTTCACGGTTTAGTCCTTGCTCCCCAGCATCGCAGGGGAAGGTGCCGACGGGCCCAGAAATGCAGGTGTTCGACTGTGCTACCTGACCTGCCAGCGGTCGACCGACATCAGGGAGCTCCGCTGGCTGCAGGTTGACCGCCTCGCCGGCATCATCCACTTCATACCGACCAAGACGGCTGTCAGCGGCGGCGAGGCGGTGGACTGGCTGATCACGCCGGAAATCAACGAGGTGCTGCGCCGTGCCAAGGAGCTCTGGCGCGACTTCGAGGTGCAGTCGCTAACTGGGCGCCATGGGCCCTTGACGGCGATGTCAAATTGTACGAACTGGCCGCCGTCAAATCCTTCGCTTTTGCGGTGCACTGTGACCAGATTCCTCGCTACATCCACTAGGTATATTCATATCCAAATATGAGGAATCAACAACGCTAAACTTTTTATGATCTCGAATCAAGATGCATTCGAGCAAAAGGATGTGCGTTCTATGCAGTGATTCGCTCGCCCGGTCATAGCTTCCGCCAGGAACAGGATCATGAAGGTTCGCGCGACTTCGGGTTAGCGAGCATCGCAGCGGGATCAGATTATTGATAGCTCATTGTGAAGGTAGCGTAGCCAGTCGCCCCGCCCGGTGTCACTGTGCCCGTGCGGATATAGCGTACAGCGAGCGGGATATCCATGCTAGCGACACCGCTTGAATTTCCAACGATAAACTGGTTCGGGTTACCCGCTGCCGCAGTGTCTGATCCGAAACTGATCGGCGCATCCTTGTGGAGAATCTGAAATGCCACTCCGGAAGCGGCGGAATCACTTCCCAAGGTCAAGTTGCTCCCGACGTTGCCTGGCTGTGTGGCATCGGTGACGGTCATGGCAACGACAGTGTCCCCAGAGCAGTTGAGGGTAAGATGAAATCCGGTTTTCTCGGACGTCGAGCCCACCTTAGATAGGGAAGCGGCGCTGATTGTCGGTAGCCTGACGAACACGGAGGTGTTTTGCACTGAGCAAGCCGGAGCAACAACTTGCGTATTACCTGCTATCAGAAGCTGATTGACGATCAGCGAACCATAGGATGCCTGCGCCAGTAGGCTCGGTAGCGTGATCGTTCCTGTCGTAACCGGTCCTATCACGATCAGCTGAAGCCGAAACTGTCCCATGGGTCCATACGGCCACGTTGTTGACCGAACTGTCTCTGAGAACGGTGGCCATGCTAGCGACGCGTCGTTGATAGATCCACCTTGTAGCCAGTTAACCCATCCCACCTTGACGCCTATGCCTTGAACGGAGGTCTGGTATACGTTGGAGTAACCTTGGGCTAGCTGCATTGCAGTCGCATAGCCTCGGGCGACCTGAAAGTCGCCTGTGCCCGAGCAACTTACGGTTGTGGGTCCCGAGGTAACCCAATTACTATCATAGAGGATGGTCCCATTAGGGGTGTTGCGCGGTACGTTGAGTTTGACCGGCGGCGTGAGTGTTGCTGTGCCTAATGTGTTGCCGGTGGTAAAGAGACACTCTGCGAATGCGGGCAAGGAAAGGCACAGGCCCAAGAGGATCATTGCACATAGGCGAATGACGAGAATCCCTTGAGAGGCTAGTTTCTTCGAATGGGAGCACATATCTATCTCACGAGGCTGCCATAAAAGCGTCAGTATTTCAGCCGAAGGAAGAGAAAAAAATCAGGTAAGCCTGATTTGAGGATTGGAAGATTCGCACCGGTTTGGTTCAACGACCGGTTGCAGACTGCCGGGTGCCTGTGCCAGATTAGGAACGGAATCCAAGGCTGGGCATCGCTATACTGTATGGCATCCGGTGTTCAGCCAGTCCTTCACGTCTTCAGGCCCACAACGCCCCATCTACGAAATCTCGACAGAGTTCATCCGGGTCGATGATCCAAGCATCACATGTACATGGGCTGCCTATGGCGTAGACTTCGATTGTCCTGAACCGGTACGACCCGCCGCTCTAGCACGGATTACAACTGGGGAGCCTGGGGAGTTCCAAATCCTCTCGCCCCGACCAGACAAAAAAACCCGCTTGGTAAATCGCCAAGCGGGTTTTTTATTTCCGTGTCCCGGTGGCAAACGCGTGCTACTTCGCGCCTGCAACCAGCGTGGTCTCCGCGTGAGCGCAGGCGTGGCCGTTTTTCGATTCAGCCCGTTGCACCTATAGTTGTGGCACAGCGGACTTCATCGCGACGGAGGCTGTAATGAGCGACAAGGGCAACGGAATCGTCGGCACAACATGCATTGCCTTGGCAGTAGCCGGCCTGGCACTGACCGCATCGCTGGTGCTTGCTTATTACGCGACGCGTGCGCGTGTGGAGGGGCAGCGCGCCAGCGGCGGCTGACGCGCTGGACTTTTCAGCCTTTGATATCGCGAGGATCGCTGCCAAAGCTGTTGCGCATCCGGATGCGGCCGTCACGGCCGTGGACGAGCAGTTCTGCCTGGAGCTGCCGGGCTTTCTCGGTGCCCGCGGCGATCGCGTCTTCTTGCGTCGCGTAAAGTTGGCGCCCGCCCGCGCCGTCTTCGGATTCAATGGCCCAGCCGTTGTCGAGCGGTACGACGTGGATGTTCTTGGCCGGCATGGCGCACCTCCATGGTGGAAGATGCCCCAGTCTCCACGCTGCTTCCCGCGGCCGGTATCGGTGACCGTCTGACAGCGCTGGTGTCTTTTGCGGCGCAGTGGCCGGTATCGGCATCGGCCATGTGACCCCTCGGGCCGGTAATCAGAAAAAGCGCCGGGATACCGGGGTGCTTCGGGCATGGCGACAACGCGTGTGCACGTAGACTGCGCTGGCTGTACTCACCAGCCCGCCCGCACCCCGCCGCGGCGGGCTGTTTTTTTGTGCGGCACTATCGTAGCAGCCGCTGCCACCGCGTGTCATGTCCGCGCACGAGCCCGGCAAGCACCGCCGCGCTGGCCAGTTCGAACTCGCTGAACTGGAAGGCTGGGGCCACGGTGCAGCCGACCAGCGCAAAGTCCTCGGGGTCGCCAGCGTCCACGCGTTCGGCGGCAAACCACTGGCCCCCCGGCACCAGCGCCTGGAAGGCCGCGCCGGGATGCCGCAGCGGGTCGCCCAGGCGCTGGGTGAGGATGGTGCCGTCGACGATACGGTGCACGTCCAGCGGGGTGCCGGCGTGGTAGTGCCACAGCTCGTCGGAGCGGATGCGGTGCCAGGCGGAATAGTCCCTGCCGCAAAGCATGTAGTGGATGGCGGTGCAGGCTTCGCGCGTGCGTCCGTCCTGGCATGCGACGCGTTCCTCGCTGCGATAGGTTTCGCGGTAGTAGCCGCCTTCCGGATGCGGCCGCAGGTCGAGTGCGTGGATCAGCTGGCGGGCGGTCGGGCTCAGGTCTGGCATGGGGGCATGGCGCGCGGCGCATGGGTGGAAGCGGAAGGTGTAGCTTAAAGCAGCGCAAAGCGCGCCTGCGCGGGGCCGACCAGCGCCGGGCGGCTCACCGGATAGCGGTGGCGCATGCCTTGCGCCTCGAACGAGAGGAAGTCCGGGGTCCAGCGCAGCGACTGCAGCTGGCGCAGCTCGATGCCGTCGACCAGGATGGCGCCGGCGTTGACGCAGACGCTGCCGCAGCGCAGGCGCACGGATTCGGTGTCGTCGCCGAAGTAATGGGCTTCGAGCAGGATGGAATCGGACTGGTACAAGGGCATGGCAGTGTCCTGATACTGTATGGATGTACAGTATAGCCGCGGCATGCCGTTCGGTCATCCTCCTGATTCTCAATTTCGGCCCTCGGTGCGCCGGTACGTGATCGTTGCCTGGTATAACCTGAAACCGGTAACAGTCTTCACGACGCTGTCTTGCCGCGACCGCCGGGTCGCTACAGGAGATGCCATGGCTGAAAGCGGAAGCAAAGCCTGCTGGTTCGGCCTGGGCGTGCTGCTTGGCGCGGCGGTCGGGGGCGCGTTGGCACGGTCGGCGCGCACGGCGGCCGATCAGCGCGAACCGCGTCAGTCCGATGCGCCACTGCTGCCTGCCGACGTCACCGCGGACCAGGTGCTGACCGATGCCGCCACCGACGTGCTCGAGTACCGCGGCTTCGTCATCCACGTGTTCTGCCATGCGCTGGGCATGGGGCGCTTCAAGGCGTTGTGCGATATCTGGGAAGCGGGCGCCGTGGTGCTGGAAGGCGGGGCGCCACCGATCACCCATGCCACGCCGGAGGAGGCGCGGGCCGCGGCGATTGCGTGGGCGCAGCAATGGGTGCAGCGCAATGCTTGAAACGCCGGGCCATGCCGGCCGACCGGCACAATTGGCGGCAAATCGACCCGCTCGCGCGCGGCAGGCCTGATAATCGCGTCCGTGCCGGCAGTCGATTGGCACGATCTTCCAGGAGAATTCATGTTTGTGTGTGGGAACCAGGCTTGCGGCGCCAGCTGGGAGCCGGACGAGGTGCAGATCCGCGATGAAGGGCAGGGACTGGTGTTCCGCTGCCCGCAATGTGGCGCGCGCAACCATGTCGTGGCGCGCACGGCCAAAGATGGCAGCACGACCTATCGCCAGGTACCCGCCAGCGCAGCGCAAAAGGCACCGGCGCAGCGGCCCGCCGGAGCACGGCCAAAGGCGCCGGCGAAGGTACCGCGGAAGGCACCGGCCCATGGCCGCGCCAAGCCCGCATCGCGCTGACCGGCAGCGGGCGGGCAGGCCATGTTACCCCACCTGTGTGGGGTCAAATTCACATCGTTGGCGGCTTAAGCTAGTTCAGGCAGGACCGTTAAACACAACATGGACTTTGCCGACCTTCCCAACGACCCCGCTTCCAATGCCGAGCGCATGGGCTGGGCCAACGCTTCGCCCGAAGTTATCGCGAAGGTGTTGAACTCGGCGCTGGCGGCGCAGGACCTGTCCGGGTTTGCCGCGCTGCTGTCGGACATCGCGCGCGACCGCGGCCTGAAGGGCGAGCGCGCGGCGCACCAGTCGATCTACGACATGCCGTACGCGAGCCTGTTGCCGCGGCAGAAGCACCTGCTGTCCGATGCCTTCGAGCTACTGATCCTGCTCGGCCTCGAGCTGCGACCGCGCGGCGCCGATGCCGACGCGGATCTCGGTGCTGACCCTGACGCTGACACCGACGATTAAGCCGCCCGGCATCCGGCGCGGCTAGCTTCGCTCCAGCATGCCGATCTCGCGCACCGCGACCGACAGCATCGACAGCCCTGCCGCCCCCGACGCGCGCTGGTCCGCCAGCATGCGCGTGAAGCGTTCGAGCGCGCCGTGGCGGCTGGCGCGCCAGGCGTCGATCATCGCTTCCGGCGAGGCCTGGTCGCCCGCCTGCGACAGCACGCTGACGGTCAGCGCGCGCTTGAGCCGCCCCAGGTCTTCCAGCGTGGTGGTGCGTGCCAGCAGGTCCCAATGGGTGTCCGAGGGCAGCGCCAGCGCGCGTTCGCGCAGCCAGCTGAAGCTCAGGTGGCTGTCCAGCGCGAAGTAGACCCCCGCCACCAGGTCCAGGCTGCGCTCGCACGCCGTGGCCACTTCGGCGATGTCTAGCGCCGCGGCGGAAATCTCGCTGCCGGCCACGCGCGCGGCCAGCGTCTCGCCCACCCCCGCCTCGATCAGCGCACGCGTATGCTCGGCTAACGCCGCGGCATCGGCTTGTGGCAATAGTTGCGGCAAGCGGGGCCCCAGCCACTGTGCCGCCTGCGCGAAGCGCGCCAGGTCTTCTGTGGCGCTGCTGCCGCTGCGCAGATAGCGGATGAACCACAGGCATGCGCGCTCCAGCAGCAGCGCCACCGAGCCGAACATGCGCGCCTGTTCGGCGTCGGCCACGCGATTGTCGAGCGCGTCGATCTCTTGCCACAGCGCGGTCAGCGCGAACACGTCGCGCGCGATCAGGCACGCGCGCACGATATCGGCGGGTCGCGCATCGGTTTCTTCCATGATCCGGTGCACGAAGGTGGCGCCGATGCGGTTGACCAGCATATTGGTCAGGTGCGTCGACAGGATCTCGCGCCGCAGCGGATGGCGCTGCATGGCCTCGCCATAGCGCTGGCGCAGCGGCACCGGGAAGTAATCCGCAAGCAGGCCGGCGACCAGCGCGTCCTCCGGCACGTCGGAGCCCAGCAGTTCGTCGTACAGCCACATCTTGCTGTAGGCCAGCAGCACCGCGCGCTCGGGCGAGGTCAGCCCTTCGCCGGCCAGCTTGCGCTCGGCTATGTCCTCGTCCGAGGGCAGGAATTCCAGCGCGCGGTTCAGCCGCCCGGCGCGTTCCAGCCAGCGCACCAGGCGCGCCTCGCCATCGAGCAGCGCGCCGCTGCTGCGGCCGGCCACCGACAGCGCCTGGGTCTGATAGTAGTTGTCCTGCAGCACCAGCAGGCCGACTTCGTCGGTCATCTCGGCCAGCAGCTTGTTGCGCTGCTTCTCGGTCATCTCGCCGTCGGCGACCACCAGTCCCAGCAGGATCTTGATATTGACCTCGTGGTCGGAGCAGTCGACGCCGGCCGAGTTGTCGATGGCATCGGTGTTGATGCGGCCGCCCTTGCGCGCAAACTCGATGCGGCCCAGCTGGGTGAAGCCGAGGTTGCCGCCTTCGCCGACCACCTTGCAGCGCAGCTCGTTGCCATTGACGCGCACCGCGTCGTTGGTGCGGTCACCGGCCTGCAGGTGCGTCTCCTGGCTGGACTTGACGTAGGTGCCGATGCCGCCGTTGTAGAGCAGGTCCACCGGCGCCATCAGGATGGCGTGGATCAGCTCGGCCGGCGACAGCGCGCTCGCGGTGATGCCGAGCACCGCCTGCACCTGCGCCGACAGCGGGATGGTCTTGGCGGTGCGCGGATAGATGCCGCCGCCGGCGGAAATCGCCGTGGCGTCGTAGTCGGCCCAGCTCGAGCGCGGCAGCCCGAACAGCCGCGCGCGTTCCTGCAGGCTGCGCGCCGGGTCCGGATCCGGGTCGAGAAAGACGTGGCGATGGTCGAACGCAGCCACCAGCCGGATATGCGGCGACAGCAGCATGCCGTTGCCGAACACGTCGCCCGACATGTCGCCGATGCCGGCCACGGTGAAATCCGTGGACTGGATATCGACGCCCATCTCGCGGAAATGCCGCTTGACCGATTCCCAGGCGCCGCGCGCGGTGATGCCCATCTTCTTGTGGTCATAGCCGACCGAGCCGCCGGAGGCGAAGGCATCGTCCAGCCAGAACCCGTACTCGGCCGAGATCGCATTGGCGAAGTCCGAGAACGTGGCCGTGCCCTTGTCCGCGGCCACCACCAGGTAGGGGTCGTTGTCGTCGTGACGCACCACCTCGGGCGGCGGCACCAGCTCGCCGCCGACGAGGTTGTCGGTCAGGTCCAGCAGCCCGCGCAGGAAGGTCTGGTAGCAGGCGATGCCTTCGCGCAGGAAGGCGTCGCGGTCGGCCGGCGGCGGCGGGCGCTTGACCACGAAGCCGCCCTTGGAGCCGACCGGCACGATCACCGTGTTCTTGACCATCTGCGCCTTCATCAGGCCCAGCACTTCGGTGCGGAAGTCCTCGCGCCGGTCCGACCAGCGCAGCCCGCCGCGCGCCACGCGTCCGCCGCGCAGGTGCACCCCTTCCACGCGCGGCGCGTAGACCCAGATCTCGAACATCGGGCGCGGCTCGGGCAGGCCCGGCACCAGGGCCGGATTGAACTTGAACGACAGGTACGGACGCGGCTGGCCGTCCTCGCCGCGGTGGAAATAATTGGTGCGCACGGTGGCGTTGATCACGCCGAGGAAGAGTCGCAGGATGCGGTCTTCGTCGAGGTTGGGCACCTTGTCCAAAGCCGTGCCGATATCGGCCAGCAGCTTGTCGCAGCGCGCCTGGCGCGCGGCGTCGGCGGCCACCTGGCTGAAGGTGTCGAAGCGTGCCACGAACAGCGCCACCAGCATCGCGGCAATGCCGGCATTGCCGGTCAGCGCGCGTTCGATATAGGCGTCGCTGAAGGTGGAGCCCACCTGGCGCAGGTAGCGCGCGTAGGCGCGCAGGATGGTGACGTCGCGCGCGGCCAGTTCGGCGCGCAGCACCAGGCGGTTGAAATCGTCGTTCTCGATCTCGCCGTGCCATGCGCGCGCGAAGGCGTCCTCGAACAGCGCCTTGACGCGCGCGATGTCGAATTCCGCGGCGCCACCGCCGTCGGCGATTTCCAGTCCGAAGTCGTGCACCCAGACCGGTGCGCCGCTGTCGGGCTCGATCAGGTAGGGGCGCTCTTCATCGACGCGCACGCCCAGGTGCTCCAGCATCGGCAGGCTCAGCGACAGCGCGATCGGTTCGCCGGCGCGGTACACCTTGAAGCGGAACGCAGCCGGCGCGGCTTCGATTGGCCGGTACAGGTTCATCGCCATGCCGTTGCCGCGCCGCGCATGCTCCATCAGCTCGATATCGCGCACCGCGGTGCGCGCCGGATAGTCTTCGCGGTAGCCGGCGGGGAACGAGCCGCCATAGCGCTGCAGCAGCCGGTTGCCGTGCTCTTCGCCGTGGCTTTCGTGCAGCGCTTCGGCGAGGTCGTCCTGCCAGCGGCGGCTGGCATGCACGATGCGCGCTTCCAGCTCCTGCGTGTCGACCTTGGGCATGGTGCCGGGCTCGCCGCGCACGATCAGCTGGATGCGCGCCAGCGGCGATTCCGACAGCAAGGGCGTGAACTCGCAGCTGGTGCCGTGGAAAGCGGCGGTCAGCAGCTTCTGGATCTTCTGGCGCAGGTCGGTGTTGTACTTGTCGCGCGGCACGAACACCAGGCACGAGACAAAGCGGTCGAAGCGGTCGCGCCGCACGAACAGCCGCGTGCGCTGGTGTTCCTGCAGCCGCAGGATGCCGGTGGTGATATCGAACAGCTCGTCCTCGGTCGCCTGGAACAGTTCGTCGCGCGGATACTGTTCCAGGATCGTGACCAGCGACTTGTACAGGTGGCCCTTGGCGAGGAAGCCGGCGCGCGCCAGGATGTTGGCGCACTTGCGCCGCACCAGCGGGATGTCGGCGATTGGCGCCATGTAGGCGGTCGAGGTGTAGAGGCCGACGAAGCGCCGCTCGCCGAACAGCTGCCCGTTTTCGTCGAGCAGCTTGACGCCGACGTAGTCGAGATAGCCGGGGCGGTGCACGGTGGCGCGCGAATTGGCCTTGGTCAGGAAGATCGGCGAGCTGCCTTCGATGATCGCGGTGGCCGCCGCGGGCAGCGGGGTCAGGTCTTCGGCGTCGGGCTCGCGCAGGCTTTCACGCAGGATGCCGGCGCCGGAGCCCGCCACGCCGCGCAGGAAGTAGCGTCCGTCGCGCGCCACCAGCTGGTAGTCGCGCTGTCCCAGGAAGGAGAAATGGTCGTCCATCATCCATTCCAGGAAGGCGCGCGCCTCGACGCTCTCCGCTGAAGCCGCGTCCGGCGCCTGCGCCATCGCGCCGATGGTGGCGCGGGTGATGTCGCACATCTTCGGCCAGTCTTCCACCGCGGCGCGCACGTCGACCAGCACCTGCGAGATACCGTTGCGCAAGGCGTCGAGGCGCGACGACTCGCCGGTGCGGTCGATCTCGAAATGGATAAAGGACTCCAGGCGCGAATTGTCGCCACCCTCGCCGGCGCCGGCAGGGGCGATCCGCTCGATGCCGGTGCCGCCGCGCCAGACCCGGAACACCGGATGGATGGCCGAATGCAGCGCCAGGCCCTGGCGATTGATCTCCATGGTGACGGAGTCGACCAGGAACGGCATGTCGTCGTTGACGATCTCGACCACGGTGTGGTCGGAGTGCCAGCCGTGCTCTTCCAGGTTGGGGTTGTAGACGCGGATGCGGGCGCTGCCGGGGGTGAATTTCTGCGCCGTCTGCCAGTGCGCCATCACGGCGCCGTACAGGTCGGCCACTTCGCGCCGCAGCAGGTCTTCGGCGTCGGCCTGGTCGTAGTAATGCAGCAGGAAGGGCTCGACCACGCTGAACATCGCCGCCGGCAGCCGCCCGCGCGCAAAGTTGGCCAGTTCGTCCAGCAGGTGCGCGACCTTGTCTTCGTTCTCCTGCGGCATGTTCCCCTCCTCGCGGTGTCGATGGGTCGCCGGGGCATGTGCCGGGGCATGCTCATACTTTAGGAAAAATCCGAGTGCCCGGCGCAACAAAGTGGCGGGTACTGGCGATGGCGAGGGAGGGGCACGGACGGGTCCCGGCGGCAAGCCGCGGGACCCGGGCAGCGCTCAGAAGCGCGTGGCGAGGCTGGGGCAGGAAGACGGACGGTGCGCGACCGGCGGCAGGCCGGGGCAGGGCAGCGCCTGGGTGTGCTGGGTGTGCTGGCTGTGCCGTTCCTGCCGGGGAGCCTCGGAGACGGCCCTGACCTGGCGCGAAGTGTGGCCGTCCAGCGTGGATTTCATCCGGTCCAGCAGGCTGCCCAGCGCGGCACGCTCCTGCGAATTGAAGGCCGCGACCGAGACGCTGTGCAGCGCGCTCAGCGCCTGCGCGGTACGTTGCACCCGTGCCGTGGCGCCTTCGGCGATGCGGGGCGCCACCGTCGCGGTGTATTCGATCCAGCCGTCGCGGCGCAGTTCGTCGAGCAGGGTCTCCGATTGCGCGGCTTCGAGCGGCATCGGGCCGGTCAGCGGCAAGCCGCGCTTGAAGGCACCCTGGCGGATGGCCCGCAGCAGCAGCCACTGGGAATAGTTAAGGCCCGAGGCGCGCAGGGTCTGGTCCAACGCACCTTGCCAGGCGGTGACTGCGTCAATCAGGGCAAGGACAACCGGCTCGCTGGGTTCGAGGGGTCTTGGCTGCATGAATGGCGTCTCCTGTTGTGTTTTGCCGCCACCGCAATGCACAGGCACCCGCAGGGGGTGCAAGGGGCCGGAGCATGGCCGGCCCGGGCGGCACGGTCGCCACAGCCTCTGGGGCGGGCTGGGTCGACCGAACGGCGAGACTACCAGAAACTTTTGCCAGATTTGTGACACTGCGGGAATGTCCTGAGGCGGACCCGCACGATAGTGCCGGCGGCTGCGCGCGCCAACCGCCAAGTTATGAAAAAAGCGACTTGGACGGATGACTTTAAATCATCGCTGGAATAGGCGCGGCTGGCTACACTGCCTGCCGGAGACCCCGCAACCAGCCGCCAGGCACGTACGGGGCGAACGGCGCAGGCACCGGCCGGCCGTCAGACCGGAGATCAAGATGTACAAGGAACGCATTCGCCTGGCCAGGCTGGATGACAAGGTAGTCTCGGCCGACGAGGCCGCCGCGCTGATCCGCGATGGCATGACGGTAGGCATGAGCGGATTCACGCGCGCGGGCGACTGCAAGGAAGTGCCGTTCGCGCTGGCGCGGCGCGCGGCCACCGAGCCGCTGCGCATCACCCTGATGACCGGCGCCTCGCTCGGCAACGACATCGACCGGGTGCTGGCTGAGGCCGACGTGATCGCGCGCCGCCTGCCGTTCCAGTCCGATGCCACGCTGCGCCGCAAGATCAATGCGGGCGAAGTCATGTTCATCGACCAGCATCTGTCCGAGACCGTCGAGCAGCTGCGCTCGGGCCAGATCGCGCCGGTGGACGTCGCGGTGGTGGAAGCGGTGGCGATTACCGAGCAGGGCGGCATCATTCCCAGCACCTCGGTCGGCAATTCGGCCAGCTTCGCCATGCTGGCGCGCAAGGTGATCGTCGAGATCAACCTGAACATGCCGCTGGAGCTGGAAGGGCTGCACGACATCTATTTCCCGGTGCAGCGTCCGTACCGCCAGCCGATCCCGCTGATCGCGCCCGCGCAGCGCATCGGCCTGCCGTATATCCCGATCGATCCCGAGAAGATCGCGGCCATCGTCATCACCGCCAAGGACGACAGCCCGTCCAACGCGCTGCCGCCGGATGCCGACACCAGCCAGATCGCCGGCCATCTCAATGAATTCCTGCTGCGCGAAGTGCGCGCCGGGCGGCTGTCGCCGTCGCTGCAGCCGCTGCAGGCCGGCATCGGCACCATTGCCAACGCGGTGCTGCACGGGATGGTCGAGTCGCCGTTCCATGACCTGCAGATGTATTCCGAAGTGCTGCAGGACAGCACCATTGAGCTGCTGGATGCGGGGCGCCTGGCCTTCGCCTCGGCCTCGTCGGTGACGCTGACGCGCGCGCTGTACCAGCGCTTCCTGTCAAACCTGGACCGTTACCGCTCGCGCCTGCTGCTGCGGCCGCAGGAAATCAGCAACCATCCGGAGATCCTGCGCCGGCTGGGGCTGATCACCATCAACACGGCGCTCGAGTGCGATATCTACGGCAACGTCAACTCGACCCATGTGGGCGGCACGCACATGATGAACGGCATCGGCGGCTCGGGCGACTTTGCCCGCAATGCGCACCTGTCGGTGTTCGTGACCAAGTCGGTAGCCAAGGGGGGCGATATCTCCAGCATCGTGCCGATGGTGGCGCACGTCGACCATACCGAGCACGATGTCGACATCATCGTCACCGAGCACGGCCTGGCCGACCTGCGCGGCCTGGCGCCGCGGGAACGCGCGCGCGCCGTGATTGCCAATTGCGCCGACCCGCAGTACCGCGACCTGCTGGGCGATTATTTCCACCGCGCCTGCGCGTACGGCGGCCAGACGCCGCACCTGGTGGAAGAGGCGCTGTCCTGGCATGCCGCATTCCGCGACCGCGGCACCA
Organism: Cupriavidus sp. WGlv3; assembly: GCF_023952475.1. Taxonomy (GTDB): domain Bacteria; phylum Pseudomonadota; class Gammaproteobacteria; order Burkholderiales; family Burkholderiaceae; genus Cupriavidus; species Cupriavidus phytorum. The sequence goes on along the minus strand of NZ_JALHRX010000001.1, from coordinate 66,402 downwards.
TGCAGCCGGCGCGGCCGGCGCAGGCGCTGGCCGCTTGAGCTCACGCCAACCCTAAAACAAAACAGCCCGCACGCGCGGGCTGTCTGCCTGGACGAAGGCGGGTTACTGCGCCTTGTTACCCTGGCTGGCGGGCGCCTTGGCGCCATCGGTGTAGGGATCGGTCTTGCCCGCCTTGGCGCCGTCGGTGTACGGGTCGTACTTTCCGGCCTTGGCGCCATCGGTGTTCGGATCGAACTTCTTGCCGGAGCTGTTCAGCTGCGACTTGGTCGATTGCTTGGCGCCGTCGGTGTACGGGTCGAACTTGCCGGACTTGGCCGCACTCTGGTTCGGCCCGGCCTTGTTGGTGTGGCTGCCGCTGTAGAGGTCGCCGCCATCGGTGTAGTTTTTCTGCGCATACGCCTGGGTCGCGCCGAGCGCGGCCAGGGCTGCAATGATCAGGGTCTTCTTCAGCATTTTGCAATCCTCGCGAATGACGGTCGCGCAGCGCCTGCGCGAAACCGGTTGGGGCCGGACGTTGGCCGGTCGACTGCCGGCGCGTGTGGCGTAGCACCCGGTAAATGTACCGAGTCGGCGCATGTCCGCAAAGTGAAAGTTTCTTCTAGTCGTATTGAACGTTACCGGCACGGCAGGGGTGCTGCGCGGGATCAAACGCGCCAGCAATAGGAAGAATCTGAGTGGCGCGGCGGGCATTTTCGGAAGCCGCGCAAAAAAAACCGGCTGCCGTGGCAGCCGGTTTCGGGTCGGGGGCGCTTCGCGCCGCCTTGCCGGCTTATTCCAGCGTGATGTTCTGGTCGCGCGCGATCTTCTTGCGCAGGTCCAGTTCGCGCTTGATCTGCGCGGCGTATTGCTGCGGCGTGTTGCCGTCGGTGTAGGCCCCGCTGTCGGCCAGGCGGCGCTTGACGTTCGGGTCCTGCAGCGCCTTGACCGCGGCGTCATGCACGCGCGTGATGATCGCCGCCGGCGTGCCGGCCGGGGCCACCAGCCCGTACCAGGCCATGTTGTTCATGTCCTTCATGCCGGCTTCGGCAAAGGTCGGCACATCGGGCAGGCCCTCGACGCGCTTGGGCGCCGCCACGGCCAGCGCGCGTAGCTTGCCGGCCTGGATATGCGGCATCGACGACGGCAGGTTGTCGAACTGCGCGTTGACCTGGCCGGCCAGCGTGTCGTTCAGCGCCGGGCCCGATCCACGGTAGGGGATATGGACCATGTCGGTCTGGGTAATGTCCTTGAACAGTTCCCCGTCCAGATGCGAGATGCTGCCCTTGCCGGCCGAGGCGTAGCTGTACTTGCCCGGGTTGGCCTTCAACATCGCCACGAATTCCTTCAGGGTCTTGGCCGGAACCTTCGGATTCACCGTCAGCACGTTGGGCACGTTCACCAGGTTGGTGATCGGCGCGAAGTCCTTGAGCGGATCGTACGGGTTCTTGGGATTGGTAGCCGGGTTGGTCGCCATGGTGCTGACCGTGGCGATGCCCAGCGTGTAGCCGTCCGGCGCGGACTTGGCCAGCGCGTCGGCACCGATGGCGCCGCCGCCGCCGCCGCGGTTTTCCACCACCACCGGCTGGCCCAGTTCACGGCCCAGGCCGTCGGACACCGCGCGCGCCACGATATCGGTGGTGCCGCCGGCCGCGAACGGCACGATCAGGCGGATCGGCTTGGCAGGGTAGGACTGGGCGTGCGCCAGGCCGGCGTGGGCCAGGCCGAGGGCCGCGATGCATGCGGCTGCGCCGGCGTTAAGGACTGCTTTCAAGGAGGGCCTCCATTCTTCTTTCACTGATGCGCCAGCCAGGTTGCAGGCGTGTCCGCGGATCGGCTACGGATCCGGCGCCCGCGCTGTCAGGATTTCCCCGGCTGGCATGACCGGGCCGTGCCGGGATGCGGTACGGCCGGCGCCTTGCGATAGTTCCGCGATACGGAACTGTGTTCCACAATGGCGCCGGAGCGATTCAACCGGGAAAGCGCCTGCAGGGGAATTGGTGAGAACCCGCGTATCAAGAATCGGGCTGCACTGCCGATCGCGCGCGTGGCCGGGACGCAAGCGCCAAAGCAAAAAGCCGGAAGCAAGGCTTCCGGCTTTTCTGAATTCGCTGGTGGGGCGTGAGTGACTCGAACACTCGACCTACGGATTAAGAGTCCGCTGCTCTACCAACTGAGCTAACGCCCCAACGAAGAAAAAGATTGTAGCAAGGTATCGAATGCGGCGCAATAGCCTTTGCGGCATTTTTTGCGATGCCTGGCCGCTACAATGCCAGGCCGCCGTCATGTGCCACGGCCCGCCACCCGAACCCACCTGTTTGCCAGATCCATGCACGCCAGAGTCCTACGCTATCTCGACGAGGTCGTCCGCCGCGGCTCCATCCGCAAGGCGGCCGAGTACCTGCATGTAGCCCCGACCGCGGTCAACCGGCAGATCCTGGACCTGGAGGCGGAACTGGGCGCGCCGCTGTTCGAGCGCATCAACAAGCGCCTGCGGCTGACGCCGCTCGGCGAGATGGTGCTGGCACATGTCCGCCAGACGCTGCGCGAACACGACGCGCTGCGCGAGCGTATCGAGGACTTCAAGGGCGCGCGCCGGGGCGAGGTCACGGTGGCGGTGACGGCCGGCCTGGCGGGCTCGCTGATGCCGTCGCTGGTGCATGACTTCCGCCAGCGCTATCCGGGCATCGTGGTGCGCGTCAACGACCTGCCGGTGGCCGACATCGTGGCGGCGGTGGAGCAGGGCGATGCCGACCTCGGTCTGGGCTATGACCTGCCGGAACTGCCGGCCTTTCGTGTGCTGGCCAGCAGCGACTGGCAGATCGGCGCGGTGGTGCCGCCGGACCACGCGCTGGCGGCGCGGCCATCGGTGCTGCTGAGCGAGTGCGTCGGCTATCCGCTGATCCTGCCGGCAGCTTCCTTGTCGATCCGCGGCATCCTCGATGCGGCCTTTGCGCGCAACGCAATCGAAGTCTCGCCGGTGGCGGAGTCGACCTCGACCGTACTGATCCGCCAGCTGGTGCTGCTGGGGACCGGCATCGCGCTGCTGAACCCGCTCGATGTGATGGAGGAGCGCGCGCGCCAGGCGCTGGTGTACGTGCCCTTGCGCGACCGCCACCTGCAGGGCCAGACGCTGACACTGGTGGCGCGCGCCGGCGGCCAGCTCAGCGCCGCGGCGGGGCTGATGGCCGAGCGCATCGGCGACGCGCTGGCGACGCTGTTCGCGCAGGCCCGCTGAGGCGGGCTCTGGTAGATGTCCACTTTTTGTGGACAGGCTGCTCGGAATTCTATGCTTGGGAGGCGGCAACGCGCCGCCGTAGACTGGCGGCGATCGTATCTGCCCCTCAATCCCATCCGCTTCACAGAAGGAATGCCGCCATGACCCTGATTGCCCTCAATGCCGACGTCCTGGTGACCATGGACGCGCAGCGCCGCGAGATCCGCGACGGCGCGCTGGTCGCCGAAGGTCCCGCGGTGCAATGGGTTGGCCCCACCGCTGAGTTGCCGCCGCAATACCGGCGCATGGTCGACGACGGCAGCGCGCAGGTCCTCGACATGCGCGGCCGCGTGGTTACGCCCGGGCTGGTCAACACGCACCACCACATGTACCAGAGCCTGACGCGCGCGGTGCCGGCGGCGCAGGACGCCGAGCTGTTCTCGTGGCTGAGCAACCTGTACATGCTGTGGTCGCACCTGACGCCGGAAATGATCGCGGTGTCGACCAAGACCGCGATGGCCGAGCTGATGCTGTCGGGCTGCACCACCACCAGCGACCACCTCTACCTGTTTCCCAATGGTTCGCGCCTGGACGATTCGATCGCCGCGGCGCAGGAGATGGGCATGCGCTTCCATGCCGCGCGCGGCTCGATGAGCGTGGGCCGCAGCAAGGGTGGCCTGCCACCGGACGCGGTGGTGGAAGAAGAGGCCGCCATCCTGCGCGACAGCCAGCGGCTGGTGGAGCAGTACCACGACAGCGCGCGCCACGCGATGCTGCGCGTGGTGCTGGCGCCGTGCTCGCCGTTCTCGGTATCGCGCGACCTGATGCGGGAATCGGCGGTGATGGCGCGGCACTACGGCGTGTCACTGCATACGCACCTGGCCGAGAACGACAACGACATCGCCTATTCGCGCGAGAAGTTCGGCCTGACGCCGGCGCAGTATGCCGAAGACCTCGGCTGGGTCGGCCACGACGTGTGGCACGCGCACTGCGTCAAGCTGGACGACGAGGGCATCGCGCTGTTCGCGCGGACCGGCACCGGGGTGGCGCATTGCCCGTGCTCGAACATGCGGCTGGCATCGGGCATCGCGCCCGTGCGTGCCATGCGCGATGCGGGCGTGCCGGTGGGGCTGGGCGTGGACGGGAGCGCGTCGAACGACGGCGCGCATATGCTGGGCGAGGCGCGTCAGGCGATGCTGCTGCAGCGGGTCGGCTACGGGCCGGCCGCGATGAGCGCGCGCGAGGCGCTGGAAATCGCCACGCTGGGCGGCGCGCGCGTGCTCAACCGCGACGATATCGGCGCGCTGGCGCCGGGCATGTCGGCGGACTTCGTCGCCTTCGATCTGTCGTCGGTCGGCTTTGCCGGCGCCGGCCATGATCCGGTGGCAGCGCTGGTGTTCTGCACGCCGGCCAATGTCGCGGCCAGCGTGATCAATGGCAGGGAAGTCGTGCGTGACGGCGAGTTGCTCACCGCCGACCTGCCTGCCGTGCTGCTGCGCCATCGCACGCTGGCGCACACGCTGTTCGAGCGGGCCAGCGTCGGCGCGTGACGAGGTGCCGCGGCGCATCCGCGCCGCCCAAAGCAAAAGGCCGGAAGCATCGCTGCTTCCGGCCTTTCTTGTATTCGCTGGTGGGGCGTGAGTGACTCGAACACTCGACCTACGGATTAAGAGTCCGCTGCTCTACCAACTGAGCTAACGCCCCAACGAAGAACGAGATTCTAGCATGATTTCCGGCGCTGTCAATTGCCTGACGCAATTGCCATGGCAAGCTGCGCGAACGTGCCCCGCGTGCGAAGGGGTTGGCCGACGGAACCGAACGGCGGTCGCGGTGGTCTTCCGATTGAACCCTATCGCATAGGGTTCCACCCATACGATTTTGCCGGAGCCATGTTAGGATGTTTCTCCACTTGCATATGGAGGGCTGCACCGATGGATATCAAATTCCAAGAGCAAGAGCGCTACGACATCAATAACGAAGGCTTGTTGTTCCAGGCACTTGTCAATGGCGAGAAGGTGACTTGCGTGGTGACACGCGAAGCACTGTGGGAAGGTTTCAGCGCCGACCAGGTGCTGTCACTGGAAGAAGCATTCCGCGCCGGCCGCGAAACCATCGAACGCGCCGCCGTGGTGCTGATCGAGCAGGGCGCACCGCAGCCTATCGTCGTCAAGCGCGCCCACGTGGCGCCAATCTGATGCGGATGGATGCCCCGGCCAGCCCCAGGCAAGCCGCGGGCGCCCATCCGGAATCAGGTAGCAGAGCATAGGCCGTCCGGCCTTGCATGCCAGCCGGCGCCGCCGGCGCAGGCAATCCCAGTTTCTTACGCCTTTTTCTTTTTGCCGCCGTGACCGTGGCGAAGCGCGCCGGTGCGGGCGCTGCGTTCATGGCTGCGCGGACGCTGCCGTCGCCGCCGTGGCGCCCGGCCGCGACGCGCATTCCTCGAAGATGCGCACCGTGCAGCGGGCGCAGACTTCCGGCGACAGCTGGCCGATGATGGTGTGCAGCGCCTGCCGCTTGGTCGGGAACACATGGTCGGCGCCGAGCTTGTCGGTAAAGCCGGTCTGCGCCCAGGTCTGCAGCACCTGCGTGCGCGGACGGTGGAAGTACAGGTCGCCGCCGAGCGCGCGGCGCTCGCTCAGCTCGTATTCCCACATTTCCGCGCCGGCGAGGTCGATGAAGTTCATGCTCTTGGTCATCGCCAGCAGGTGGGTCTGGCCGGCATTGACGGTGCGCAGCCAGTGCAGGCGGTCGGTCACGTATTGCACCGCGCCGAAGTAGATCGCACCCTCCATGCGCAGCAGCTTGAGCTGCGGGCATTCCGGCTGCGGCCGGCGCAGCTCGTCCAGCGGCGTGAAGCGCCGGCCGGGATCGTCGGCATCCGGCACCAGGCTGCGCACCGCGGGCCGTGAGGTGCGGTACAGGTAGGCCACCAGCGACAGCACGGTGCCGAGCAGCACCGCCATTTCCAGCCGGATCACCAGCGTGGCGGCAAAGGTGCCGATGGCGATCGCGAACTCGGTGCGGCTGAGCGTGAAGATGCGGCGCAGCCGCGCGATGTCGAGCAGGCCCCACGCCACCAGCAGCAGCATCGCCGCGATCGCCGCCATCGGAATCTGCGCCAGCAGCGGCGCGCTGACCGCGACCAGCGCCACCAGCCACAGCGCCGAGAACACGCTCGCCAGCGGCGTGCGCGCGCCGGCCTCGAAGTTGGGCACCGAGCGGTTGAGCGAGCCGCACGAGATATAGCCGGAGAAGAAGCCGCCGGCGATATTCGACAGGCCCTGGCCGATGAACTCGCGGTTGGCATCGATATGCTGGCCCGAGCGCAACGCCACCGCCTTGGCGATCGAGATCGACTGGCCCAGCGCGACGATGGTCAGCGCCGCGGCGATGCCGAGCAGGTCGGGCAGCTTGCGCCAGTCCACGTCCGGCACCTGGAAGTGCGGCAGCGCCGACGGAATCGGCCCGACCACGTTGACGTGGTGGCCGCCGGCCTGGTTCAGCAGCAGCGCCACGCCATAGCCGGCCAGCAGGCCCAGCAGCATGAACGGCAGGCGCCGCCACAGCCGCTTGCACAGCAGCGTCACCGCCAGCGTGACCGCGCCCACCACGGCCGCGTCCCAGTTGATGGCATCGGCATGCTCGAACAGATGGCGCAGTACGCCGAAGGCGCTGGTGCCGGTCGGCACCGACAGGCCGAACAGGTCCTTCAGTGCGTACAGCCCGATCAGCGTGGCCGCGCCGCAAGTAAAGCCGAGCAGCACCGACGGCGAAATAAAGTTGGCTAGCGAACCCAGCCGCAGCGTGCCTACCGCCAGCTGCATCACGCCCACCACGATGGTCACCGCCAGCGCCAGCCCGATATAGGCCGGGCTGCCCGCGAACGCGAGCGGGCTCAGCATCGCGAACAGGGCCAGCGAGTTGGCGTTGGTCGGCCCCGACATGACGTGCCAGCTGGAGCCGAACAGCGCCGCGACGATGCATGGCACCACCGCGCTGTAGATGCCGTACTGCGGCGGCAGGCCGGCCAGCGTAGCGAACGCCACCCCCTGCGGCAACACCAGCACGGCGCCGAGCAGCCCCGCGACCAGGTCGGCGCGCAGCGTGGTCGGGTCGACGCGCTGGCTCCAGGGGAACAGGCGCGGCAGCAGGGATGCGGTGGTAGGCGAAGGCATCGGCAAGAAACGGTGCGGGCTAGCCGGCTTCGCCGCCGCGTCCGGACGGCGGCAAGACGGCGGGGGCTGGCGCAGTGGATTGTGGTGCGGCCTGCGGGCCCAGGCTGGCCAGCATGGCGTCGAGCGCGCGATAGACCTCGGCCAGGCGCTCGGCCCCCAGCTGCTGCGCGAGCTGCTGGTAGCGGGCGTCGATCAGCGGTTCCATCTGCGCTATGATCTCGCGCGCGGCACCGGTCAGGTTGATCAGCTGGCGGCGCTGGTCGGTGGCCGAGCGCGTGCGTGCCACCAGCCCGGCGTCTTCCATGCCCGCCAGCATGCGCGTCAGGCTGGGGCTCAGGATCAGGCAGGCCTCGGCGAGCTGGTTGGGCTCCATCGGCCCGCGCTCGTTGAGCGTGCGCAGCACGCGCCATTGCTGCTCGGTCACGCCGAACTGCCGCAGGATCGGCCGGAAGCCGGCCAGCAACGCTTCGCGCGCTTGCAGCAGCAGGTGAGGGAGATTGCGATGGCGAAACATGGCCTGGGCGGGAGGGCTCATGCCCGCAGTGTAGCGGGCGCGGCCGGGCGCGGCGAGCGGGGCTTGCCCGGGCTTGCCTGAACCCGCGCCACGCGCCAGTGCGGCCGGCAGGCGCGCACGCCGCGCAGGGTCAGCCGCAATGCAGCGTCGCCACCACCGGCGTGTGGTCGGACGGCTGCTCCCACGTGCGCGGCACCCGGTCGATCACGCAAGCGCTGCACTGCTCGGTGAGCGCCGGCGACAGCAGGATATGGTCGATGCGCAGCCCGGCATTGCGCCGGAACGCCAGCATGCGGTAGTCCCACCACGAGAACGCCTTTTCCGGCTGCTCGAACTTGCGGAACGCATCGGCCAGGCCCAGTTCGACCAGCGCGGCAAAGGCGGCGCGCTCCGGCGGCGAGACCAGGTTCTGCCCTTCCCACTTGGCCGGGTCGTGCACGTCGCGGTCCTCCGGCGCGATATTGAAGTCGCCCAGCAGCGCCAGCCGCGGGTGGCGCGCCATTTCCTCGCGCAGCCACGCGGTCATCGCTTCCAGCCATTGCAGCTTGTAGGCGAACTTGTCCGAGTCGGGCGCCTGCCCGTTGGGGAAATAGGCGCAGACCAGGCGCAGGTCGCCGTAGGTCGCGGCGATCACGCGCTGCTGCACGTCCTCGAAGCCGGGGATGTTGCGCACCACGTCGACGGGGCCGGGCATGCTCGCGTCGCGCGCCAGGATGGCGACGCCGTTGTACGTTTTCTGGCCGGTGTAGACGCTGTGGAAACCGGCGTTCTCCAGTTCGGCCAGCGGGTACTTGTCGTCGGGCAGCTTCAGTTCCTGCAGGCACAGCGCGTCGATCGGCGCGCCGGCCTGGTCCTGTTCGGCCAGCCATTGCAGCACCTGCGGCAGGCGAACTTTCAGCGAATTGACGTTCCAGCTGGCGATGCGCAAGGGGCCCTGGCCCGGCAGTCCCAGCGCGCTCATGCCGCCATCCCGCCGTGGCGCAGCAGCGCGTCGATCTGCGGCGCGCGGCCGCGGAAGGCCACGAACGAGTCCATCGCCGGGCGGCTGCCGCCCACCGACAGGATCTCGCGCTGGTAGCGCGCGCCGGTTTCGCTGTCGAGCACCGTGCCCGAGAGCTGCGCGGCCTCTTCGAACGCCGCGTAGACATCGGCCGACAGCACTTCGGCCCACTTGTAGCTGTAATAGCCCGCGGCATAGCCGCCGGCGAAGATATGGCTGAAGGTGTTCGGCCAGCGCGACAGCGGATGCTGCGGCACCACGTGCACGCGGTCGTTGATCTGGCGCGACAGTTCCAGCACCGAGGTGGCGCCGGCCGGGTCGAAGTCGGTGTGCAGATGCATGTCGAACGACGAGAACACGATCTGGCGCAGCGTCATCATGCCGTTCTGGAAGTTCTTGGCCGCCAGCATGCGGTCGAACAGCGCGCGCGGCAGCGGCGCGCCGGTGTCGACGTGCTGCGTCATGCCGGTCAGCACTTCGTATTCCCAGCAGAAATTCTCCATGAACTGCGACGGCAGCTCCACCGCGTCCCACTCCACGCCGTTGATGCCCGACACGCCCAGCTCGCCGACCTGCGTCAGCATGTGGTGCAGGCCGTGGCCGAACTCGTGGAACAGCGTGATGACCTCATCGTGCGTGAACAGCGCGGGCTTGCCGCCGACCGGCGCCGAGAAATTGCAGGTCAGGTAGGCCACCGGGGTCTGCACGCCGCCGTGCTCGAGCACCTTGCGACCGCGCGCGTCGTCCATCCACGCGCCGCCGCGCTTGCCTTCGCGCGCGTACAGGTCGATGTAGAACTGGGCCAGCAGGGTGCCGTCGGCGGTGCAGACGCGGAAGAAGCGCGCGTCCGGGTGCCAGGTCTGCGCCTGCTCGGGCTCGATGCGCACCGAGAACAGCTTCTGCACCACGCCGAACAGGCCTTCCAGGACCTTGGCTTCCGGGAAATACTGCTTGACCTCGTGTTCGGAGAACGCATAGCGCTGCTGGCGCAGCTTCTCCGAGGCATAGGCCACGTCCCACGGCGCCAGCTCCGGCAGGCCCAGCTCGGCCGCGGCGAAGGCCTTCAGCTCGGCCCAGTCCTGTTCGGCATAGGGGCGCGCCTTGACCGCCAGTTCGTCGAGGAACTTGAGCACCTCGGCGGGCGACTCGGCCATCTTCGGCACCAGCGAGACTTCGCCATAGCACTGGTAGCCCAGCATCTGCGCCTCTTCGCGGCGCAGCGCCAGCTGCTCGCGCATATTGGCGGTGTTGTCCCAGTCGGCCTGGCCCTGGCCGTGCTGCGGCCCGAGCTCGGACGCGCGCGTGACGTTGGCTTCGTACAGGGTCTGGCGCAGCGCGCGGTCGTCGGCGTACTGCAGCACCGGGAAGTAAGAGGGGAAGTGCAGCGTGAACTTCCAGCCGGCCTTGCCGTCCTTGTCTGCGGCGTGGCGGGCGGCTTCACGGACATCGTCGGGCAGGCCGGGCAGGCGCGCCTCATCCTCGATGACCAGCGCGTAGGCGTTGGTCGCGTCAAGCACGTGGTCGGAGAAGGCCTTGGACAGCTGGGCCTGCTGCTCCTGGATCTCGGCAAAGCGGGGCTTCTTGTCCTCGGGCAGTTCGGCGCCGCCCAGGCGGAAGCCGCGCAGCTCGTTTTCGATCAGCTGGTGGCGCGCCGCGCTCATGCCGGCGAACTCGGGGCTGGCCGCCAGCGCCTTGTACTTGTCGTACAGCGCCAGGCTCTGGCCCAGCGATGACCAGAACTCGGTCATGCGCGGCAGGTTTTCGGCATGCGCTTGGCGCAGCTCGGGCGTATCGGCGACGGCGCTGAGGTGGCTGACCACGCCCCAGGCGCGGCCCAGCGGCTCGGTGGCGGTTTCCAGCGCCTGCACGGCGTTGGCCCAGTCGGCGGGCGTGGCCGGATCCTCGGCGCGGGCGACGGCCTGTTGCGCGCGCTCCAGCAGCACGTCGAGCGCAGGGCTGATGTGCTCCGGCCGGATCTCGGCAAAGCGGGGCAGGTCGGAAAAGTCCAGCAGCGGATTGGTAGCGTTGGCGGCGTGGTCCATGGCGTGTTCTCGGTTGGCTGCTCGGTTGGCTCGGCTTGGTCAGGCAATATTCCCGCAGATGGGGCCGGGGCGGTGGATTTTCCAGGGCCCCGGGTGGCGCATCGGGCGCCGGCGGCAAGTCGCGAAGCTCAGCCCGCGGCGCGCTCGGCGGCTTCCAGTGTATTGATCAGCAGCATGGTGATGGTCATCGGCCCCACGCCGCCAGGCACCGGCGTGATGTAGCCGGCGACTTCGCGCACGCCGGCGAAGTCGACATCGCCGCACAGCTTGCCGTGGTCATCGCGGTTCATGCCGACATCGATTACCACCGCGCCGGGCTTGACCATGTCGGCCGTGATCAGGTTGCGCTTGCCGACCGCGGCCACCACCACGTCGGCGTCGCGGGTGTGGGCGCCGATATCGCGGGTCTTGCTGTTGCAGATGGTGACGGTGGCGCCGGCCTGCAGCAGCAGCATTGCCATCGGCTTGCCGACGATATTGGAGGCGCCCACCACCACCGCGCGCGCGCCGCGCAGCGGGTACTGGATCGATTCCAGCATCTTCATGCAGCCGTAGGGCGTGCACGGGCGGAACAGCGGGGCGCCGGTCATCAGCGCGCCGGCGTTGGCCACGTGGAAGCCGTCGACGTCCTTTTCCGGGGCGATCGCTTCGAGCACCTTGTGGCTGTCGATGTGCTTGGGCAGCGGCAACTGCACCAGGATGCCGTGGATGCGGGGATCGCGGTTGAGGGCGTCGATGCGGGCCAGCAGGTCGGCCTCGGACAGGTCGGCCGGATAACGGTCCAGCGATGAATGGAAGCCATTGTCCTCGCAGGCCTTGACCTTGTTGCGCACGTAGACCTGGCTGGCCGGGTCTTCGCCCACCAGGACCACGGCCAGGCCGGGCTGGTGGCCGCGTTCGGTCAGGCGCGCGGCGCGCTGGGCGGCTTCGGAGCGGATTTGCTTGGCAAGGGCGTTGCCGTCGATCAGTTGGGCAGGCATGGAGGCAGGGCGGGAATGATGGCGAGAAGGTGGCGGCGCCGGCCCGCGCGGGCGCGCGGCAGGGGCCAAAGGCGGAATTATAAGGGTTGCGCGAGGCCAGTCGCACTGAGCTTGACCGACGGCAGCGATGGCGCCGGCCCAGCACTGGTAGCATCGGCCGCATGCCTACCGCGCTTGCCTCGACACTGTCCGATCCGCTGCTGGTGCTGCTGTCCGTGTGCGGACTGCTGTGGGCACTGACGCGCCGGCCCTGGCGGCTGCTGCGCCGCGATGCGCTGCAGAATGCCTGGCTCGGCGCGATGCTGCTGGTGGCGCTGCTGTGGACGGTGCGCGCGACGCTGGCAGGCGGCATGGTGATCCAGCTGCTCGGCGCCACGCTGATGGTGACGCTGTTCGGGCTGCCGCTGGCGCTGCTGTCGCTGTTCGCCGCCGACGTGGTCTCGCTGCTGGGGCTGGAGTACCTGGCCGGGCACGGCTGGAGCCAGTTCGACTGGGCTGCGCTGTGGGTGCGCTATGTCTGGCTGGCACTGTTGCCGGCGCTGCTCTCGGCCGGCTTGCAGGCGGCGATGCGGCGCCTGCTGCCGCGCCACCCGTTCGTCTTCATCCTGGGGCATGGGTATTTCACCGCCGGACTGGCCGCGCTGGGGGCCGGGGCGGCGCAGGCGGCGTGGCGCTACCTGACCATGCCGGGACAGCCACTGAGCCTTGCCGACAGCCTGCTTGGAGCCGTCATCCTGGCCTTCGGCGAGGCCTTCCTCACCGGCATGCTGGTCGCGGTGTTTGTGGTCTATCGGCCACAGTGGGTGGCGACCTTCCGCGACGAGGATTACCTCGGGCGCTGAGCGGTGTGCGGCAGGGCGTGGGGAAGGGCGCAGCGGGGCGCAGGCGCGGCCTTGGGCCGCACCAGGCAAGGGCGGGCGCCAGCCGCTCAGCTGTTGCGAGACAGCGCCAGGCGCAGCAGGTCGGCGACAGTGTTGACGTTGAGCTTTTCCATGATGTTGGCGCGGTGCGCCTCCACGGTCTTGATGGAAATGCCCAGGTCGTCGGCGATCTGCTTGTTCAGGCGGCCGGCCACGATCCGCTCCAGCACCTGCTGCTCGCGCGTGGTCAGCTTGCCCAGCAGGTCCTTGGCGGCGCGCTGCTCGCGCGCGGTGGAGTGGTCGGTGCGGGCCTTCTGCAGCATGCGCTCGACCAGCGCGCGCAACTCGGACTCGTCGAAGGGCTTTTCGATAAAGTCGATCGCGCCGCGCTTCATCGTCGATACCGCCATCGGCACGTCGCCGTGGCCGGTAATGAAGACGATCGGAATATCGATCTGCTCGGCCAGCATGCGCTCCTGCAGCTCGGGCCCGCTCATGCCGGGCATGCGCACGTCCAGGATCAGGCAGGACACCTGGCTGGCGTCGTAGGCGGCGAGGAACTGCTCGGCGCTGGTGAAGCTGCGCACCTGATAGCCATTGCCCTCCAGCAGCCAGGTCAGCGAGTCGCGCATGGCTTCATCGTCGTCGACGATGAACACGGTCTCGCCGCGGTGGGGCGTGGGGTTTGGCGTTGCGGTCATGTAGTCTCCTCGGGACAACAATTCATTGCTGCGAAGTGTAACCGGCAGCGGCCCTCTGTGGCGAGACAGGCCCCCCACGTCGGAGGGGAAGCGGCGCGGCCGGCATCGGGCAGTCGATGATGCGCAAGGGTGCGCGCGGCCCGCATGCGCGGGCTCTGGTTATTCGGCCAGGGTTTCGGCCAGCGCCGACTGCAGCGGCAGCATGATCTTGAATGTACAGCCAATGCCGTCGACATTGTTCTCGACCCACAGCCGGCCCTGGTGCGATTCGATGATCGAGCGGCAGATGTTCAGCCCCATGCCCATGCCGTCGGACTTGGTGCTGAAGAAGGGCTCGAACAGCCGCTCCTTGGTGGCTTCGTCGACGCCCGGGCCCTGGTCGATCACGTCGATATGGACGTTGTCGCCGATCTCGCCGGACTCGACCCGCGCGTGCAGCCGCACCACGCCGCCGGCGCGTATCGCCGGCAGCCCGGCCATGGCCTCGACCGCGTTCTTGAGCAGGTTCACCAGCACCTGTTCGATCAGCACCGGATCGACATAGACCGTCAGCGGCGGCGCCGGCAGCCGGGTCAGGATGGTGACGCGGCGGCGCGTGGCCTCCAGGTCGGCCAGGCCCACCGCGTCGGCGACGATGTCGTGCAGCGCGGCCTCGCGCCGCTGCGGCTGGCTGCGCTTCACGAAGCCGCGGATGCGGCTGATGATGGTGCCGGCCCGCACCGCCTGCGCCGAGGTCTTCTCCAGCACCGGGATCAGGTCCTCGGGCGTGCTGCGCCCCGAATGCAGCCGCGCCACCGCGCCCATGCAGTAGTTGTTGATCGCCGCCAGCGGCTGGTTCAGCTCGTGCGCCAGCGACGATGCCATCTCGCCCATGGTGGTCAGGCGGCTGGTGAACTGCAGGCGCTCTTCATGCTGGCGCGCCATTTCCTCGGCGGCCTTGCGCACGGTGATGTCGGTGGCGATCTGCATCTGCGCCAGGTGGCCGTCGACCCACTGGATATAGCGGCGGCGCACTTCGAACCATTTCTGCATGTCGGGCACGAACACCTCGCGCGCATCCGACGCGTACGGCATCAGCTCCGATGCCGGCAGGCCGGCATAGGCATCGACATAGTCGGTGTTGTCGCTGGAGACCTGGTCCTTGTCGAGCTCGTCGCCGGCCAGCTTGACGTGGCCCTCGGCCTCCCAGCCGAACAGCTGGCGGTAATAGCGGTTGGCGAACAGCAGCTCGGCCTTGTCGGTGGCCAGCACCGACACCGCGGCGTCCAGGCTTTCCAGCACGGTGGTGAAGCGGTCGTGCGCGGCGGCCAGTTCCTCGCGCGCGCGCTTGGGCTCGGTGATGTCCGTCATCGAGCTCATCCAGCCGGTATGGCGGCCGCGGCTGTCGACCAGCGGCGACACATACATGCGGGCATAGAAGCTGCTGCCGTCGCGGCGCATCACGCGCATCTCGTAGCCGCCGGCGGGCGACTTGCCCTGCAGCGTCAGGTCGATCTGCTTCTGCATCTCCTGCTGGTCGTTGGGCGGCCAGTAGGGGAAGGGCGGCAGGCGCCCGACCAGGTCGTTTTCCTGCCAGCCGGTCATGCGGCAGAACGCCGGGTTGACGTAGGTAATGCGGCCGTTCAGGTCGAGTGCGCGCAGGCCGATCAGCATCGAGTTTTCCATCGCGCGCCGGAACGAGGTCTCGGCCAGCAGCGCGCGCTGCGCCTCGGAGCGGCGGCTGGTGTGCCGCCACATGCTCCACAGGCTCCACAGCAGGAAGCAGGACAGCCCCACCACCAGCCACAGCAGCATGTTGTTGGGCAGGTTCGATGCCGGCGGATAGGCATCGGCGCGCAGCGACAGCGAATGGCCCGGCGGGTCGAGCAGCACCTCGTACGACAGCGCGTTGCCCGGCACTGGCCGCAGCGAGGTGCTGGCGCGGGTCTGGTTGTTCTTGTCGATCAGCGAGAAGCGGTAGCGCTCGGTCAGCTCGGGCGGCAGCAGGTGGGTCAGGATGCCGTTGATCGAATACAGCGCACCCAGCGTGCCGAGGAACTCGTTGTCGCGCACGATCGGCACTTCCATCAGCATGAAGCTGTCGCCGCGTTCGTTGACCAGCGGGCGCGAGTAGACCACGCGCTGGGTCTCGCGCGCGGCGTCGAAGGTGTCGAGCACTTCGGGCTCGAGCGGCTGGTCCTGGTTCTCGCGCAGGCGGCTGGCGAACTCGGAGGTCGAGGGCAGCGACCAGCGCCCGCGCTTGGTGGCGTCGAGCCAGTTGATGAAGACGATCTCGGGGTTCTCGCGCAGGATTTCCTGCGCCGCGGTGCGGTAGGCGCCTTGCTCCAGCTGAGCGGCGGCGATGTCGCGCGCGAGCGAGGCCAGCTGGTCCTGGTTGCTCAGCAGCGACAGGCGCACGCGCTGCTGCGCCCAGGCCGCGTCGCGGTACAGCGCGTCGCGCTGCTGCTGGCGTTCGGTCTCGTGCAGCGACCACAGGATCACGCCCATGGCCACGGTGAAGAGCACAATGGCAACCAGCGGGATGAACATGAACCAGCTGGTGGCGACCAGGTTGCGCCAGCGCAGCCACCACAGGCCGCGCGGCGGCGCCACCGGGACGCCGTCGTCCGGTCCCAGCGCCTCGATCGGCCCCAGGCCGGCCGCTGCGGAAGGCGCATGCGGGACATGCGCGGACTCGCCGCCGGCGGCCTTGGCTGTACCCGACGCATCGGAGGGAAGCATGGCGGCACGCAGGCTGCGGAAAAGACGATCGAGGCGGTTGGAAAACGGCATGGGAGGGATTGACGGCTGACCGACCAGTGTACCGAGATTATTGCGGTGCGTCGCTTGGGGAAAGCGCCAATGAAATCCCGGCGCCGCGTGCCGGCGGCGGCAGGGTGAAGGCACGCGGCATGCGGGTTCAACGGTGCTTCTTGGTGCGCTGCCGCATAATTCCACATTATAAAAAACGATATCGCAATTTGAAAATTTCCCTTGTGCTCGACATTGGGCTTCCATAGAATCGGTCCGACCCAAGAATGCGGGCGGTAGCCATGCGTCTGCCGCGCGGAGAAACCGGAACAGGTTTCCCGGCGGCGGCCCCGATGCAAGGCGGCAATGGCGCCGATCCTCCGCAAGTCGGTGCGAGTCATACGTTGAGTCGTGTCCGGCGCTGCCAGCGCGGACGCGGAAGCCAAGAATTCACCCAGGAGACAGTCATGTCCGCCGTACCAGAGCAGATCCTCGGCGCCTCGAGCGCCAACGACGCCGATCCCCAGGAAACCCATGAATGGCTCGACGCCCTGCAGGGCGTGCTGGCCGCGGAAGGCCCGGCGCGCGCCGCCTTCCTGATCGACAAGCAGATCGAATACGCACGCGTGAACGGCGTGACCCAGCCGTTCCACGCCGAGACCCAGTACATCAACACCATCCCGGTCGAGCAGCAGGCCCGCATCCCCGGCGACCAGGACATCGAGCACCGGATCCGCTCGTACACCCGCTGGAACGCCATGGCAATGGTGCTGCGCGCCAACAAGCACACCAACGTCGGCGGCCATATCTCGTCGTTTGCCTCGGCGGCCACGCTGTACGACGTCGGCTACAACCACTTCTGGCGCGCCCCGTCGGAACAGAGCGGTGGCGACCTGGTCTTCGTGCAGGGCCACTCGGCGCCGGGCGTGTACTCGCGCGCCTTCCTGCTGGGCCGCCTGACGCCCGACCAGCTCGATAACTTCCGCCAGGAAGTCGACGGCAAGGGCATCTCGTCGTACCCGCACCCGTGGCTGATGCCGGATTTCTGGCAGTTCCCGACGGTGTCGATGGGCCTCGGCCCGATCATGGCCATCTACCAGGCCCGCTTCATGAAGTACCTGGACAGCCGCGGCCTGGCCAAGGCCGGCGACCGCAAGGTCTGGGCCTTCCTGGGCGACGGCGAGACCGACGAGCCGGAATCGCTGGGCGCGATCGGCATGGCCGGCCGCGAGAAGCTCGACAACCTGGTCTTCGTCATCAACTGCAACCTGCAGCGCCTGGACGGCCCGGTGCGCGGCAACGGCAAGATCATCCAGGAACTGGAGTCCGAGTTCCGCGGCGCCGGCTGGAACGTGATCAAGGTGGTGTGGGGCAGCAAGTGGGACGCGCTGCTGGCGCGCGACACCAAGGGCCTGCTGATGAAGCGCATGATGGAATGCGTGGACGGCGAGTACCAGACCATGAAGGCCAAGGACGGCGCCTACGTGCGCGAGCACTTCTTCAACACCCCTGAGCTGAAGGCGATGGTCGCCGATTGGTCCGACGAGGACATCTGGCGCCTGAACCGCGGCGGCCACGACCCGCACAAGATCTACGCCGCCTACAAGGCCGCCAGCGAGCACAAGGGCCAGCCCACGCTGATCCTGGCCAAGACCATCAAGGGCTATGGCATGGGCGACGCCGGCCAGGCCATGAACGTCGCGCACCAGCAGAAGAAGATGCCGGTCGACGCGATCCGCAAGTTCCGCGACCAGTTCAACCTGCCGGTTGCCGACGACAAGCTGGAAGACGTGCCGTACATCACCTTCGAGGAAGGCTCGAAGGAACTGGAATACATGCGCCAGGCGCGCATGAACCTGGGCGGCTACCTGCCGGCGCGCCGGCAGAAGGCCGAAGCGCTGCAGGTGCCCGAGCTGAAGGCGTTCGAAGCCCTGCTCAAGGCCACCGGCGAAGGCCGCGAAGTGTCCACCACCATGGCCTTCGTGCGGATCCTGAACACGCTGCTGAAGGACAAGCAGATCGGCAAGCACGTAGTGCCCATCGTGCCGGACGAGTCGCGCACCTTCGGCATGGAAGGCCTGTTCCGCCAGGTCGGCATCTGGAACCAGGAAGGCCAGAAGTACGTGCCGGAAGACCATGACCAGCTGATGTTCTACAAGGAATCGCAGACTGGCCAGGTGCTGCAGGAAGGCATCAACGAAGCCGGCGCCATGTGCGACTGGATCGCCGCCGCCACGTCGTACTCGACCCACGGCGTGCAGATGATCCCGTTCTACATCTACTACTCGATGTTCGGCATCCAGCGTATCGGCGACCTGTGCTGGGCCGCCGCCGACATGCGCTCGCGCGGCTTCCTGCTGGGCGGCACCGCCGGCCGCACCACGCTGAACGGCGAAGGCCTGCAGCATGAAGACGGCCATTCGCACGTGTTCCACGCCGTCATCCCCAACTGCATCTCGTATGACCCGACCTTCCAGTACGAGCTGGCGGTGATCATGCAGGACGGCCTGCGCCGCATGTATGCCGAGCAGGAAGACGTCTACTACTACCTGACGGTGATGAACGAGAACTACGAGCATCCGGAAATGCCGGCTGGCGTAGAGCAGGACATCGTCAAGGGCATGTACCAGTTCCGCAAGGGCGTCGAGAACAGCAACGCGCCGCGCGTGCAGCTGCTGGGCTCGGGCACGATCTTCCGCGAGGTGATCGCCGCCGCCGAGTTGCTGAAGAAGGACTGGGGCGTCGAGTCCGACCTGTGGGGCTGCCCGAGCTTCACCGAGCTGGCGCGCGACGGCCAGGCCGCCGAGCGCTACAACCTGCTGCACCCGGCCGAGACCCAGCGCGAAGCCTTTGTCACGCAGAAGCTGAAGTCGGCGCGCGGCCCGGTGATTGCCTCGACCGACTACGTGCGCACCTTCGCCGAACAGATCCGTCCGTATGTGCCGCGCCGCTACGTGGTGCTGGGCACCGACGGCTTCGGCCGCTCGGACACGCGCGAGAAGCTGCGCCACTTCTTCGAAGTGGACCGCTACTGGGTCACGCTGGCCGCGCTCAAGGCGCTGGCCGACGAGGGCGCGATCGGCCGCGACAAGGTCGCCGAGGCCATCAAGAAGTACAACCTCGACCCGAACAAGCCTAACCCGATGTCGGTCTGATCCGGCAGCCTGCACCCACCCCCGCAGTACGGCAGCGCCGTGCCGCGGGCGCCCCGGCACAGTCCCGATGGCGCCTTGCGGCATGGCGGCGTGACAGAAGCGGGCGGCGAAGGTAATCTCGCCGCTTGCGGATGTCGCGCGTGCCGGCCTGCTCAGGAGACACTGAATGAGTCAAGCAATTGAAATCAAGGTGCCGGATATCGGCGACTATGACGCCGTCCCCGTCATCGAAGTGCATGTGAAACCCGGCGACAGCATCAACGCGGAAGACGCGCTGGTGACGCTGGAATCGGACAAGGCCACCATGGACGTGCCCTCGCCGCAGGCCGGCGTGGTCAAGGACGTCCGCATCAAGGTGGGCGACAACGTGTCCGAAGGCTCGGTGCTGGTGATGCTGGAAGCGGCGAACGAGGCCTCCGCGGCACCGCCTGCCGCCGCCGCGCCCGCTCCGGCGCCCGCCGCCCCGGCACCTGCGCCCGCTCCCGCACCGGCAGCGGCTCCCGCGGCTGCGCCTGCCGCCAGCGGTGGCGGCACCATCGAGGTCAAGGTACCCGATATCGGCGACTACGATGCCGTGCCGGTCATCGAAGTCCACGTCAAGCCGGGCGATACCATCAACGCCGAAGACGCGCTGGTGACGCTGGAATCCGACAAGGCCACCATGGACGTGCCCTCGCCGCAGGGCGGCGTGGTCAAGGAAGTCAAGGTCAAGGTCGGCGACAACGTGTCCGAAGGCACGCTGCTGCTGATCCTGGAAGGCGCCGCCGGCGCGGCCGCCGCACCGGCTCCGGCTGCCGCGGCGGCCCCGGCCGCAGCCAGCGCGCCCGCACCGGCACCCGCGCCCGCGGCTGCCCCCGCTCCGGCAGCAGCGCCTGCCGCCGCGCCGGCCGTCGCTGGCGTAAGCGGCAAGGCCGCCCATGCCAGCCCCTCGGTGCGCAAGTTCGCGCGCGAGCTGGGCGTCGACGTGTCGCGCGTGGCCGGCACCGGCCCCAAGGGCCGCATCACCCAGCAGGACGTGCAGCACTACGTCAAGGGCGTGATGACTGGCCAGGCTGCCGCGCCTGCGCAGGCGGCCGCGGCTGGCGGCGGCGGTGGCGAGCTTGGCCTGCTGCCGTGGCCGAAGGTCGATTTCACCCGCTTCGGCGAGGTGGAAAACAAGGCCCTGTCGCGCATCAAGAAGATTTCCGGCGCCAACCTGCACCGCAACTGGGTCATGATCCCGCACGTCACCAACCATGACGAAGCGGACATCACCGAGCTGGAAGCCTTCCGCGTGCAGCTGAACAAGGAAAACGAGAAGTCCGGCATCAAGGTGACCATGCTGGCGTTCATGATCAAGGCCACGGTCGCGGCGCTGAAGAAGTTCCCGAACTTCAATGCCTCGCTCGACGGTGACAACCTGGTGCTGAAGAAATACTTCAACATCGGTTTTGCCGCCGACACCCCGAACGGCCTGGTCGTGCCGGTGATCAAGGACGCCGACAAGAAGGGCGTGCTGGAAATCAGCCAGGAAATGAGCGAGCTGGCCAAGCTGGCGCGCGACGGCAAGCTCAAGCCGGACCAGATGCAGGGCGGTTGCTTCTCGATCTCGTCGCTGGGCGGCCTGGGCGGCACGTACTTCACGCCGATCATCAATGCGCCGGAAGTGGCCATCATGGGCGTGTGCAAGTCGTT
Organism: Cupriavidus sp. WGlv3; assembly: GCF_023952475.1. Classification (GTDB taxonomy): domain Bacteria; phylum Pseudomonadota; class Gammaproteobacteria; order Burkholderiales; family Burkholderiaceae; genus Cupriavidus; species Cupriavidus phytorum. The sequence goes on along the minus strand of NZ_JALHRX010000001.1, from coordinate 45,378 downwards.
CCAGAAGCCGGTGTGGGACGGCAAGCAGTTCGCGCCGCGCCTGACGCTGCCGCTGTCGCTGTCGTGGGACCACCGCGTCATCGACGGTGCCGAGGCCGCACGCTTCAACACGTACTTTGCGCAATTGCTGGCGGACTTCCGCCGTATCCTGCTCTAACTCGGCAGCGCGCACCGGCATTGCCGGTGTGCGCCCAAGCCTGACGATAGGAGCGAGCCATGACTACCTGTGTTGTCGTCAAGAAGGGCGCCGAGGTGGCGATCGCGGCGGACGCGCTGGTCACCTTCGGCGATACGCGGCTGTCGCGCGCGTATGAGCGCAACCAGAAGGTCTTTCCGGTCGGCGACGGCTTTATCGCGCTGGCCGGGACGACCGCGCACTTCCCGGTCATGCGCACGCTGCTGGCGGGCCTGGGCGAGGAATGCAGGCTGGGCTCGCGCGACGACGTGTTCCGCACCTTCCTGAAGGTGCACGAGAAGCTGAAGACGGATTATTTCGTCAACACCAAGGAAGACGATGACGATCCCTACGAGTCGTCGCAGATCGTATGCCTGATCGCCAATCCAGCGGGCATCTTCGGCGTCTACTCGTACCGCGAGGTGTTCTCGTTCGACCGCTTCTGGGGTATCGGCTCGGGACGCAACTACGCGCTGGGCGCGATGCATGCGGTCTATGACCGGCCGGACCTCGGCGCGGGCGAGATCGCGCGCATCGGCGTCGATGCCGGCGTGGAGTTCGACAAGAGTTCGTCGGGACCGATCGAGATGCATACGGTGCGGCTGCACCAGGAAGACGCCGCGGCGGCACTCGCCGACGATGCCACGGACGGCGAGCCGGCGGCCGGCGACGCAGCAACCAACAACGACGGCGCGCCCTGAAGCCGAGAGGCGGGCGCGCATAGAGGAGCAAATATGAGTGTGATCGAAGTCAAGGTGCCGGATATCGGCGATTTCGACGCGGTGGAAGTGATCGAGGTGCTGGTCAAGGCCGGCGACACGGTCGAGGTGGAGCAGTCCCTGATCGTGCTGGAGTCCGACAAGGCCAGCATGGACGTGCCGTCGTCGGCTGCCGGCAAGGTGGTCGACGTCAAGGTCAAGGTCGGCGACAAGGTAGGCCAGGGCGCGGTGATCTGCACCATCGAGGCCCAGGCTGGAGCAGCCGCCGCGCCTGCGCAGGCCCCGGCCCCGGCACCCGCGCAGGCCGCAGCGCCCGCCCCCGCAGCAGCGCCCGCCCCGGCGGCCGCCAGCCATGCCGGCGGTGCCGATATCCAGTGCGAGATGCTGGTGCTGGGTGCCGGCCCTGGCGGCTACTCTGCCGCCTTCCGCGCCGCCGACCTGGGCATGAACACCGTGCTGGTGGAACGCTACAGCACGCTCGGCGGCGTCTGCCTGAACGTGGGCTGCATCCCGTCCAAGGCGCTGCTGCACAACGCCGCGGTGATCGACGAAGCCAAGGCGCTGGCCGCCCACGGCATCCTGTTCGGCGAAGCCAAGATCGACCTGGACGGCCTGCGCCACTACAAGAACCAGGTGGTGGGCAAGCTGACCGGCGGCCTGGCCGGCATGGCCAAGGCGCGCAAGGTTCAGGTGGTGCGCGGCATCGGCAACTTCCTCGATCCGCACCACATGGAAGTCGAACTGACCGAGGGCGAGGGCAAGCGCAGCACCGGCAAGAAGACCGTGATCCGCTTCGACAAGGCCATTATCGCCGCCGGCAGCCAGGCGGTGAAGCTGCCCTTCATCCCGGAAGACCCGCGCATCGTGGACTCGACCGGCGCGCTGGAACTGCCGGAAGTGCCCAACAAAATGCTCGTCATCGGCGGCGGCATCATCGGCCTGGAAATGGCGACGGTGTACAGCACGCTGGGTGCCGAAATCGATGTCGTTGAAATGCTGCCGGGGCTGATGAACGGCGCCGACCGCGACCTGGTCAAGGTCTGGGAAAAGAAGAACAAGGACCGCTTCGGCAAGGTGATGCTGAACACCAAGACGGTCGCGGTGGAGGCCAAGCCCGACGGCATCTACGTCAGGTTCGAGGGCGAGCAGGCACCGGCGGAGGCGCAGCGCTATGACCTGGTGCTGGTGTCGGTGGGCCGCTCGCCCAACGGCAAGCGCATCAGCGCCGAGAAGGCCGGCGTTGCCGTGACCGAGCGCGGCTTTATCGACGTCGACAAGCAGATGCGCACCAACGTGCCGCACATCTACGCGATCGGCGATATCGTCGGCCAGCCGATGCTGGCGCACAAGGCCGTGCACGAAGCCCATGTGGCCGCCGAGGCCGCGCATGGCGAGAAGGCCTTCTTCGATGCCAAGCAGATCCCGTCGGTAGCCTTTACCGATCCGGAAGTGGCCTGGGCCGGCCTGACCGAGGACGAGTGCAAGGCGCAGGGCATCAAGTACAGCAAGGGCGTGTTCCCGTGGGCCGCTTCGGGCCGCGCCATCGCCAACGGCCGCGACGAGGGCTTTACCAAGCTGATCTTCGACGAAGAAACGCACCGCGTGATCGGCGGCGGCATCGTCGGCACGCACGCCGGCGACCTGATCAGCGAAGTGTGCCTGGCGATCGAGATGGGCGCCGACGCGGTGGATATCGGCAAGACCATCCATCCGCACCCGACGCTGGGCGAGTCGATCGGCATGGCGGCCGAGATCTACGAAGGCACGTGCACCGACGTGCCGCCGCCGCGCAAGCGTTGAGGCGCTGGCCGCTGCCATGACAAAGCCCGCCTTGATGGCGGGCTTTGTTTTGCGTGGTTTCGCAATTAACCGCCATAACTTATCAGCGTCAATGCGTGGCGGCTTGCAGCGAGAGGGGGAAAGGGCGGCGGGAAAGGCTGGCTGAGGCGAGAGCCCAAAAAAAACCCGACCTGTAGAGGTCGGGTTTAACGATACCTTTGGACAAGGAGACCGCGGTACCGAGGAGACATCGGCAGACAAGGCAGCGCCGGGCCGGTCGGTCATGGCACTCCCTTCATCGTTGGCAAAACCCACGGCAACCCGTGGCAATGGGCTTTGCCAACGGACCGGCCGCAGCCGGTCCGTCTTCAACGCTGGCTATCAGGCAGCAGTGGCCTTCTTCGCCGTGGCCGTGCGGGCCGTGGCGCTGGCTTGCTGGGCAGCCTTGGTGGCAGCCGTGGCGGCGGCCTGGAAGTTGGTTTCAGCGATTTCGACCGCTTGCTTGGTCGCCTTCTGCACCGACTCGTAGGCGTTGTTGGCAGCGGAGATCGCCGACTTCACGATGGCCACGGTCGATTCCGAACCGGCCGGGGCGTTCTTGGCGAAGTTCTCGACCAGGGCCTGGACGTTCTTCGAGCCTTCGGCCAGCTGAGCCTCGGCCACCTTGGCGAATTCGCTCTGGGTTTCCGAAGCGATCTCGTACAGGTGACGGGTGTAGGCCAGGGTCTTTTCGGCGACCGGCTGCACGGCGGCAGCCTGGATCGCCAGCAGCTCCTGGGCGTCCTTGGCCGACAGCGCCTTCTTGGCGTTCTCGACGTTTTCGGCGAAGGTGGTCTTGACGACCTGCAGGTTCAGTTCGACGAGCTTTTCGACGCCTTCAAACGCCTTGGTGGTCAGGCCGAACAGCGTTTCGAGGTTAGCCTTTTGTGCTGCTGCGACTTGTTCCGGGGTGAGGATCATTGCTGGTCTCCAGTGGTGAACTTCAAGGTCAAGCAAATTAAGCCGCCTAGATGTCAGGGCCGTGACGGTGTTGAGCCCGTTTCGGCCAGCCCAGGCGTGTGGGTGGGTCAGGGCGCCAATTCGTTTTTGCGTTTGTGCGCCGCAACAAGCCGTATTTTAGGGGCGGCCGAGTCAATGTCAAGGAGATTTTGTGCGTCGCACAAAATCCGGTTGATTCGGGCTTGCTGCAAGTGGCGTCGTAGGCATTCCGGGGTCCGCCGGCAATGCCAGGGCAGGGGTGCTACCATGCCAGGCTGCCCGCGCCGGTACGACCGGCCGAGGCCGGAACACCAACAAGATGTGAACAGAATCGCCCAGGCCTCTTTCCATGCTCGCTTTCTACGCCGACCACTTCGTGCTGCCGTTGCCGCCGGGACATCGCTTCCCCATGCGCAAGTACAGCATGCTGCGCGACGCGGTGTCGGCCCAGGTGCCGGGGCTGCGCCTGTCCGAGGCGCCGCGCGCCGGCGACGATGCGCTGCTGCTGGCGCACACGGCGGAATATGTAGAGGCGGCCTCGGCCGGCACGCTCGACGCCGCGCGCCAGCGCGAGATCGGCTTTCCGTGGTCCGAAGCGATGGTGGAGCGCTCGCGCCGTTCGGCGGGCGCCACTATCGAGGCCTGCCGCAGCGCGCTGCGTGAAGGCATTGCCGTGAACCTGGCCGGTGGCACTCACCACGCGTACGCGGACAAGGGCGGCGGCTTCTGCGTCTTCAACGACGCCGCGATCGCGGCGCGCGTGCTGCAGCGCGACGGCGCGGTGCGCCGCGTCGCGGTGATCGACCTCGACGTGCACCAGGGCAACGGCACCGCATCGATCCTGCACGGCGACCCATCGGTATTCACGCTGTCGCTGCACGGCGAGAAGAACTACCCGTTTCGCAAGGAAGCGAGCGACCTCGACGTCGGCCTGCCGGATGGCTGCGACGACGAGGCCTACGCGCAGGCGCTGCAGACCGCGCTGGACACGCTGTTCCGCCGCTTCGAGCCGGACCTGCTGATTTACCTGGCGGGCGCGGACCCGCACGAGGGCGACCGGCTCGGGCGGTTGAAACTAACCATGGCTGGCCTGGCACGGCGCGACCGCCTGGTGTTCGACGCCGCGCAAGCACGCCGGCTGCCGGTGGCGGTGACCATGGCCGGCGGCTACGGCAACCAGATCGAAGACACCGTTGCCGTCCATGCGCAGACGGTGCGGCTCGCCGAACAATATCACGCCCGGTACGCGCAACTTGCCGCAAGGCTTGCGTCATGAGCGAGGCGATCGACTCGGGCCGCCGCGGTGCGGCCAGCCCGCGTGCCACGCTGTGGGTGGCATCGATGCCGTGGCTGTTCGTGCTGATCTGGAGCACCGGCTTTATCGTCGCCAAATACGGCATGCCGTATGCCGAGCCGATGACCTTCCTGTTCCTGCGCTTTGCCGGCGTGCTGGTGCTGATGGTGCCGTTCGTGCTGCTGGCGCGCGTGCCGCTGCCGCGCGTGACGGGATCGACTGCAACCGACTGGCGCGCAGTGGGGCATATCGCGGTGGCAGGCCTGCTGCTGCAGGCGGGCTATCTCGGCGGGGTATGGGCCGCGATCAAGCTCGGCATGCCGGCAGGCGTATCGGCGCTGATCGTCGGCATGCAGCCGATCCTGACCGCACTGATTGCCACGCGCATGGGCGAGCGCATCGGCGCACGCCAGTGGCTGGGCCTGCTGCTGGGCATTGCCGGCGTGGCGCTGGTGGTGGCGAACAAGCTCGGCGCCAGCGGCTTGACGCCGGCAAGCCTCGCGCTGGCTGGCGGCGCGTTGTTCAGCATTACCGTGGGCACGGTCTACCAGCGGCATTTCTGCCCGGTGTTCGACCTGCGCATGGGTTCGGTGATCCAGTTCGCCGCGGCGGCGCTCGCCTGCGTGCCGTTGATGTTCCTGTTCGAGACGCGGGAGGTGCAGTGGACTGCCGCCATGCTCGGCGCGCTGGCGTGGTCGGTGGTGGCGTTGTCGATCGGCGCGATCTCGCTGCTGTTCCTGCTGATCCGCCAAGGTGCGGCCACCAAGGTGTCCAGCCTGATGTACCTGACCCCGCCTACCACGGCGGTGATGGCCTGGCTCTTGTTCGGCGAGCGTTTCCCGCCGCTGGCGGCCGCCGGCATGGTGCTGGCCGCGCTGGGTGTCGCGCTTGTCATCCGTCGCTAGCGTCCGCGCGTTCGTATCGCGTAGGTCGCTGGTTCAGAATATTCGCATTTCGTACTGCCTCGCGTCCTGTCTCCCTCTCGCCCCATGAAACCGCAAGCCGAATCGCGCAGTGCCTATCCGTACTTCCAGCCGATCACCACGCGTTGGATGGATAACGATGTCTATGGCCACGTTAACAACGTTGTCTACTACAGTTATTTTGACACCGTGGTGAATACCTACCTGATCCGGCAGGGCGTGCTCGATGTCATGTCGGGCGACACCATCGGGCTGGTGATCGAGACGCAGTGCAACTACTTCTCGTCGCTCAGTTTTCCCGAGACCGTGGTAGCGGGTTTACGCGTAGCCAGGCTGGGCACGTCGAGCGTGCGCTATGAGGTCGGCCTGTTCAGCGGCGACAACGAGGTCGCTGCCGCGCAAGGGCATTTCATCCACGTCTATGTCGATCGCGCTACGCGCCGCCCGGTACCGTTGCCGGGCGCGTTGCGCGAAGCGCTGCTGCCGTTGGCGGCGGCGGGCGCGGTGACGGGCGCACGGGAATAGGGCGGGGCAACAGGAGATGAACAAGATGTCCCACGAGAATCAACTCGGCTCGCAGGAGGCCGTGGACTGCGTGGATCGCGCGATCCTGACGCGGCGCTCGGTGCGGGCCTTTCTCGATACGCCCCTGCCGCGCAGCACCGTGGAAGAGATCCTGGCGGTAGCCAGCCGCGCGCCGTCCGGCACCAATACGCAGCCGTGGCGCGTCTATGTGTTGTCGGGCGAGGCCAAGGCCAAGCTGTGCGCCGACGTGCTGGCCGCCTATGAAGATCCCGAGCGCGACAGCAAGTACCGCGAGGAGTACCCGTACTATCCGCGCGAATGGGCCGATCCGTACCTGTCGCGGCGGCGCAAGGTGGGCTGGGACCTGTACGGGCTGCTCGAGATCAGCCGCGAAGACAAGGCGCGCATGCACGAACAGCATGCGCGCAACTTCCGTTTCTTCGATGCGCCGGTGGGCCTCATCTTCACCATCGACCGCATCATGGAACAGGGCAGCTGGCTCGACTACGGCATGTTCCTGCAAAGCATCATGGTTGCCGCCCGGGCGCGCGGGCTCGATACCTGCCCGCAGGCGGCGTTCACGCAGTTTCACAAGATCATCGCCAGCCACCTGCGGCTGCCACCTGAAGAAATGGTGGTGTGCGGCATGTCGCTGGGCTTTGCCGATCCGGAGGCCATCGCAAACCGCCTCACCACGGAACGTGAGCCGGTCAGCGGGTTTGCGCGTTTTCTCTCATAGTGAAATTTGTTTCAACATGTAACGATGGGCGCCGATATCACAAGAGACTTCGCATATTGGCTTCGTCGCTACGAAGGGGTAGCAAGGGTGAGCCGGACTGCGCTTGGTCGAGCGCATTGGAGTTCGATAGCGGACGTGACGCATTACGTACTTTTTCCACAATGTGGAAATGTATGTGAATCGAACTTTAAGGAGCGTCTGTAAGTCTTTAATCTTGCTAACAATTTCTTTATTTCCTACACTAGCGCCATTCCTATGCGCTGAACGAATCATGTTCCGGTCTGATTCCATTTTCTCCAGATTCTTCGGCTCCACACCCTTGTCCGCCGTCGCCGCCGCGGTATTGGTGTCGGTGTCGATGGTCGCGGTGCCCGTGGCCGAAGCGGCCACCACGGCCTCATCCACGCAAAAAACAAGCAAAAAGCAGACAAAATCCGCTAAAACGGAGAAAAAGACCGCTTCCAAGCCTGTTGCCAAGAGCTCCCGCAATGCCAGGGTCGCGAAGAGCGAAGCACGCTCCGCGCGCAAGGTCGTGGTGCTGAAGAAGGGCAAGCGCCACGTCGTGGTGGCGCAGCGCGCGGCCCCGGTGCGGGCTGCGTTTACGCCGTCCAAGCCGTCGCTGGGCGAGGCCATGGGCCTGCGCGACACCGACGATGCGCTGGCCTTGCGCTCCAGCGTCGCCCTGGTGATGGACCAGAACTCCAACGAGGTGCTGTTCCAGAAGAATGCCGGCGCAGTGCTGCCGATTGCATCGATCACCAAGCTGATGACCGCGCTGGTGGTGATGGACTCGCGCCTGCCGATGGACGAGGTGCTGACCATCACCGAAGAAGACCGTGACACCGAGAAGCACAGCAGCTCGCGCCTGCGCTTCGGCACGCAGCTGACGCGCCAGGAACTGCTGCTGCTGGCGCTGATGTCGTCCGAGAACCGCGCCGCTTCGGCGCTGGGCCGCCACTACCCGGGCGGCCTGCCGGCCTTTGTGCAGGCCATGAACCGCAAGGCGCGCGAGCTCGGCATGAACGACAGCCATTTCGTCGATTCCAGCGGCCTGTCGAGCAGCAACGTGTCGAGCGCGACCGACCTGGTGCGCATGGTCAATGCCGCGTACCGCAACCCGACCATCCGCGAGTACTCGACCCAGACCGAGCACGAAGTCAATGTGCTGGGCCGCACCCAGCATTACGTCAGCACCAACCGCCTGGTGCGCGGCGGCAACTGGGAGATCGGCCTGCAGAAGACCGGCTTTATCTCCGAGGCCGGCCAGTGCCTGGTGATGCAGGCCCGTGTGCACGGGCGCAACGTGGTGATGGTGTTCCTGGATTCGGCCGGCAAGCTGTCTCGCTTTGCCGATGCCAACCGGGTCAAGGACTGGCTCGAGCATTCGCCGTCCTCGCCGCAGCGCGGCTTCCCGTCGTCGCCGAACCTGACGCAGGGTCCGGGCAGCGCCCACGCGGTGCTGGCCTCGCAGCAATCGCGCGGCATCTGAGCCCGCACGCCTGACCGGAAAAAAACGCGCCGCATTGCGGCGCGTTTTGCTTTGGTGCGGCAGCGGTCAGAGCAGCTTGCCGGGGTTCATGATCCCGGCCGGATCGAACACCGCCTTGAGCTCGCGCATCAGCCGCAATTCCAGCGGATCCTTCACCGCCAGGAAGGCATGGCGCTTGAGCTGGCCGATGCCGTGCTCGGCGCTGATGCTGCCGCCGTAGCGCATCACCTCGTCCAGCACCGCATCGGTCACGGCATCGCCCTGCGTGGCCGCCCAGTCCCTGGAAGCGCCGGCGGGACGCGACAGGTTGTAGTGCAGGTTGCCGTCGCCGAAGTGTCCGAACACGAAGGGCCGGATCGCGACATCGAGCGCGCGCAGCCGGGCTTCCATCGATGCCATGAAGGCGGGGATCTGCTCGATCGGCAGCGACACGTCGTGCTTGAGGTGCGGGCCGTCGGCGCGCTGCGCTTCGGAGATTTCCTCACGCAGCTTCCACAGCGCCTGCAACTGCGCCAGCGAAGCGGAGACCGCGGCATCGAGGCACAGCTCCCGTTCCAGCGCCTCGCCGATGACGCGTTCCAGCAGCGCGTTCAGCGCCGCCTCATCGGTAGTGTCGGCCAGCTCCACCAGCACATAGGCCGGGTAGCGCTGAGCGAACGGTTCCTGCACGCCTTCCGCATGCGCGAGCACCAGGTCCAGGCAAGCGCCGGTAAAGAACTCGAAGGCCTGCAGGCGTGCGCCGCATTGCTCGAACAGCAGTTCATAGAGCGCCAGCGACTGCGCGGGCGAGGCCACCGCGGCCAGCACCACGCTGCGCGTATCGGTGCGCGGGAACAGGCGCAGCGCCGCCGCGGTGATCACGCCGAGCGTGCCTTCAGAGCCGATCAGCAGCTGCTTCAGGTCATAGCCGGTATTGTCCTTGCGCAGCGTGCGCAGCCCGTGGAAGACCTCGCCGTTGGGCAGCACGGCCTCGACCCCCAGCACCAGTTCGCGTGTCATGCCATAGCGCACCACGTTGACGCCGCCGGCATTGGTGGCCAGGTTGCCGCCGATCTGGCACGAGTCCTCCGCCGCCAGCGACAGCGGCAGCAATCGGTTGGCGTCCTGCGCCGCGCGGCGCAGGTTGCCCAGGATGCAGCCGGCCTCGGCCACCATGGTATTGGCGATGGTGTCGAGCGAGCGCACCGCGTTCATGCGGTCCAGGCTCAGCACCACGTTCTGTGCGCGCGCGTCGGGCGTGGCGCCGCCGCACAGGCCGGTATTGCCGCCGCGCGGCACCACCGGCACCGCGGCCTGCTGGCACAGCGCCAGCGCGCGCGACACTTCGTCGACGCTACGGGGCCGCAGCACCGCCTGGGCCTGGCCACGGTAGATGCCGCGCCAGTCCGACAGCCACGGCGCGATCTCGTCGGGTTGGGTCAGCGCGGTGTCGGGGCCCAGGGCTTCGGTGAGCCGCTGGGCAAAGGATCCGTTTTGCATGATGGTGGTGTCTTGTCAGGAAAGGGATGCGGGACTGGTGGCGCCAGGCGCCGTGGCTGTGTCCGCGCGCACGCGTAGCGACAGCCCCAGGCGGCGCGCGGCGCTTTGCAGGTGCGCCACCGCCGCCGCGCGCGCCGCGCCGGCATCGCCATGGCGGATGGCCGCGACGATGGCTTCGTGTTCGGCATGCACGGTCTCGGCCAGCCCGGGCTGGCGCAGCGTATTGGCACGCGCGGTAGCGACGGCCTGGTGCAGCTGCAGGTTCAGGTACTGCAGCAGCTGGCGGTAGTACGGGTTGTGCGTGGCGGCGGCGATGCCGATATGGAAGGCCGCGTCGAGATCGGCGGCCGGCTGCGGGTCGTAGAGCCGTGCCTGCAGCCGCTGCAGCAGGGCCGTCAGCGCGGCCACGTCGTCATCGGTGCGGCGCACCGCGGCCAGCGCCGCGGCGGCGCCTTCCAGGTCGATGCGCAGGTCGTACAGGTCGGCCAGCTCGCCGGCGTCGAACTCGGGATCGCGCGGCAGCTGGAAGCCGGATGCGCCGGTGCGCGAACGCACCGTGCAGCCCACCCCCTGGCGCGACTCGACAAAGCCTTGAGAGCGCAGGTGCTCGGTGACTTCACGGATCACGGCGGCGCTGACGCCGTATTGCTCGGCCAGCTGCCGGCCGGTCGGCAGGCGGCTGCCGACGGGGTAGGCGCCGCTTTCTATTTCGGCGCGCAGCTGGCGCGTGACCTGTTCGGTAAGGGTGACGGTGCGGGTTCGCATGACCGTCGATTATAAGGTTTGCTGGTTATCTGAAAACAACGGGTAAACCCTTATGCATAGGTCTCTCGTATAGATCTCCGGCGTGCCAAAGCAAAACGCGCGGACTGCCTTGCCGGCAGTCCGCGCGTCGGCGGTGCATGGCCCCGATGGGCCTCAGGCGGCGGCTTCGGTCACGTAGCCCATGCCGCGCGAGATTTGCAGGGCGGTGTCCTTCAGGTTCTGCAGCCAGCTGTCCTGCAGCCGGTCCGCCGGCGCCGACAGCGACAGGCCCGCCACCAGCCGGCGCGAGTCGTCATAGATGCCGGCGGCGATGCAGCGCACCCCCAGTTCCAGCTCTTCGTTGTCGCGGGCATAGCCGTTGGTGCGGACCCAGTTGAGTTCGCGTTCGAGCTTGGCCAGGTCGGTGATCGAGGTGCGGGTGTGGCCGGCCAGCCCGGTGCGGGTGGCGTAGTTGCGCACGCGCGCCGACTCGTCGGCGGCGAGGAACAGCTTGCCCACCGAGGTCAGGTGCAACGGGGCGCGGCCGCCGATGGCGCGCACCACCTGCATGCCCGAGCGCTCGCTGTACGCGCGCTCGATATAGACGATCTCGTCGCCCTGGCGCACCGACAGGTTGACGGTCTGGCCCGTGACGCGGTGCAGCGCGCGCATCGGCGCCAGCGCCGCGTCGCGCACCGACAGGCGCGCCTTGACCAGGTTGCCCAGCTCCAGCAGCCGCATGCCGAGGCGGTAGCTGCCGGGGTCGGAGCGGTCGACGAAGCGGCACGCGACCATGTCGTTGAGGATGCGGTGCGCGGTGGAGGGATGCAGGCCGGTGGCCAGCGACAGCTCTTTCAGGCTGACCGGGTCGGCATGCTGGGCGAGGGCGTCCAGCAGGGTCATCATGCGCTCGATGACCTGGATGGACGTCTTGCCGGGTGACTTGTCTGCGTCGGACATTGGGAAAAGTAGAAATGTTGCCTTGCGGCATTTTTAAACGTCTGCCTGATTCTATCTCGCATCGTGAAAATTTCAATAGGTGAAATGACATTACGGTAAGAAAGCGCCCGTGATGTCGCGACCCCGGGTGCCGTGCATGGCACCGCATTCACCGCTGCGCTGAACGCTTTGTGCGCCACCCGCGGCGCCGAACGCGCATAATTGCGGGGTTTCAGGGTCTGGGAGAAGTCAACAATGCGAGTCGGTCTGTTCCACACCTGCCTGGTGGACCTGATGCGCCCGGAGATCGGTTTTTCCGTGCTCAAGCTGCTGGAAGCCGCCGGCTACGAGGTCATGGTGCCCGAGGCGCAGACCTGTTGCGGCCAGCCGGCCTACAACTCGGGGGAGCGCGCGGTGTCGCGCGACCTGGCGGAGAAATTCCTGTGCGAATTCGAGATGTTCGACTACATCGTGGTGCCGTCGGGCAGTTGCGGCGGCATGATCCGGCATCACTACGCCGATTTGCTGCGCGACGATCCGGAACTGAACGGCCGCTACGAGCGGCTGCGCGAACGCGTGTTCGAGCTGACCGACTTCCTCGCCAACGTGGCCCGGATCGAGGCCCTGCCGTCGACGTTCGCGGGCCAGGTCACCTACCACGATTCCTGTTCCGGTCTGCGTGAACTGGGGGTCAAGCAGCAGCCGCGCGCCTTGCTGTCGCGCCTGCCCGGCGTGCAGCTGACCGAGATGCAGGACTGCGAGGCCTGCTGCGGTTTCGGCGGCACCTTCTCGGTCAAGTACGGCAATATCTCAACGGCCATCGTCGACGAGAAATGCGCCAACATCCAGGCCACCGGCGCCGACGCCGTGGTGCTGGGCGACCTGGGCTGCATGCTCAATATCGAAGGCCGCCTGCGCCGCACCGGCGACAGCCGCACCCGCGTGCTGCATATCGCGCAGGTGCTGGCGGGCGACGCCTGACCGCGACGACACCATCAGGAATTCGCCACGATGCAAGTCCACAGCATGGAATTCAAGGCGCGCGCCGGGCAGAAGCTTGCCGACCAGCGCCTGCAGCAGAACCTGAAGAAGCTTTCGACCAAGTTCGTCACTGCGCGCGCCGATGCGATCCGCGATATCGATTTCGACGCCACGCGCGAGGCCCTGAAAGAGCGCCGCAACCGCGCGCTGGAAAACCTCGACGTCTGGCTCGCCACGTTCGAAGAAAACGCCACCCGCCGCGGCGCCACCGTGCTGTTTGCCGAAACCACCGCCGATGCCGCGCGGCTGGTTGCGGAGATCGCGCAGAAGCACGGGGTGAAGAAGGTCATCAAGAGCAAGTCGATGGTGACCGAGGAAATGCGCCTGAACCAGGTGCTGGGCGAGATGGGCGTACAGAGCATCGAGACCGATCTGGGCGAGTACATCCTGCAGATCAACGACTCGGAGCCGCCGTCGCACATCATTGCGCCGGTGGTGCACAAGGACAAGGACGAGATCGCCGACCTGTTCGCCAGGGTCCACCACAAGCCGCGGCTGACCGAGATCCCGGAGATGACGCGCGAGGCGCGCGAAGTGCTGCGCCCGGAATTTCTCAGCGCCGACATGGGCGTCACCGGCGGCAACTTCATCATCGCCGAGACCGGCTCGGTGGCGGTGGTCACCAACGAGGGCAATGAAGGCATGTGCACGGTGATGCCGCGCGTGCACGTGGCGGTGACCGGCATCGAGAAGGTGCTGCCGACGCTGGAAGACCTGGCCACGGTGATGCGGCTGCTGCCGCGCTCGGCCACCGGCCAGGCGATTTCCAACTACTTCTCGCTGCTGACCGGGCCGCGCGCCGAGGGCGAGCGCGACGGTCCCGAGCATATGTATTTCGTGCTGGTCGATGGCGGCCGCAGCGGACTGATCGGCGGCGACTTCCAGGAGATGCTGCGCTGCATCCGCTGCGGCGCCTGCATGAACCACTGCCCGGTGTACCAGAAGATCGGCGGCCATGCCTATGGCTGGGTCTATCCCGGGCCGATGGGCAGCGTGCTGACGCCAAGTTACGTTGGCCTCGCCAAGACCGTCGACCTGCCGCAGGCGGCCACCATGTGCGGAGAGTGCAATCGCGTCTGCCCGGCATCGATCCCGCTGTCCGACCTGCTGCGCAAGCTGCGCGAGAAGCAGATGGAACGCGGCCTGCGGCCATGGCAGGAGCGCTTTGCGCTGAAGGCCTGGGGCTACGTGGCGAAGCGGCCCGAACTCTATGCGCTGACGGCCCGCATCGGTGCCTGGCTGCTGGGCCGCATGGGCGGCAGCAACGGACTGATCGCCAGCCTGCCGCTGGCGGGCAAGGGCTGGACCGAAACACGCGACATGCCGGCGCCGTCGGGCCGCACGTTCCGCGAACTCTACAAGGAAAGGAGGGCGCGTTCATGAGCGCTAAAAATTCGGACGCGCTGGCGCGCATGCGCGCCGCGCTGGAGCAGCACGTGGCCGGCGCAAAGCCGGCGCAGGAGCTGGTGCGCGAATGGCGCGATGCCGGCAGCGCGCTGGCGTTGCCGCCGGTCTACGGCCAGGCCATGGAAGAACTGCTGCGCCGGCTGGAGATGGCGGCGGTGTTCGCGCAGGACAGCTGCTCGTTTTCCAGTACCGCGGTCACCGACCAGCTGGCGCGGTGGCTGGACAAGGCGGCGACAGCCTGAGGCCTTCACGCTTGGCCGCAGCCCGTTCTTCCATCGCCGCCGCGGCCTAACGCTTCATCATCCCCGTCAGCGTTTCCACGAATTCCAGCGACAGCCGCGACAGCGGCTCGGTCTGCACATGGAAAATCTGCACCGAGGCATTGACTTTGGTGCGGATCGGCACGGCGACGATATTGGGCCAGTTCGCGCCGAATACCGTCATGGCATCGACCAGCGCGATGCCGGCGCCGGCCTGCGCCAGCGCGCGCGCCACATGAGCCTGCTCGACCTGCACCCGCATGTCGGGCTGGTCGCCATCGTTGCCGAACATCTCGTGCACCAGCAGCGCGAACGGCACTTCCGGGCCATAGCCGATCAGGTCTTCGCCGATCAGGTCTGCGGGGCGCACCCATTTGCGCGTCGCCAGCCGGTGTCCCACCGGCACCAGCGCCACGATCTCGTTCTTCACCAGCAGCCGCGCCTCGAGGTTGGGATGCACCAGCGGCATGTTCGATACCGCCAGGTCGACCTGTCCCGATAGCAGCGCGCGCAGCATGTTGCCGGGAATCTGCGTGCGCACCACCACACGCACCGCCGGGTGCGCGGCGCGGAAGCTGGCGATCGCACGCGGCAGCACGGTCTGGCCCAGGTTGGGGCTGCAGGTGATGCGCAGGCTGCCGGTGCGGTTGGCGACGAGGTCCTCGGCGATCTCGTTGACGCGCTCGATCCCTTCATAGACCGCATTGACTTCGCCCAGCAGCCGCCGCGCTTCCGGCGTGGGGTAGAGCCGCCCCTTGGTGCGCCGGAACAGTTCCAGCCCGAGCCGCTGTTCGGTATGCGACATCAGCCGGCTGATCGCTGGTTGCGACACATAAAGCAGCTTCGACGCGCCGCTGATCGAGCCGGTCAGCATCACCGCGCGGAACACCTCGATCTGGCGCAGGTTCATTTTCATGGCATTAACCTGATGTTAAGGCAGGCGGACATATAAGCATATGACAGTCAATGACGCCATACCTAAACTGGATTCCATCGAAACACCACACACACTGATCTGGAGAGCGGGGACCGTATGGCAAATATTCTTATCACCTACCTCAACGGCCGGGACATCGCGCGGCTGGAAATGACCGATGCCGAAATCATCGACGCGGTGGAGCAGGCACTGGTGGCGCAGGGCAACGGCCAGACCGTGATCGAGCCGCGCGTGCACCTGATGCCGGACCCGGCTTTCAATGGCCACTTCAACGTGCTGCGGGGCTACGTAGCGCCGCTGGGGCTGGCCGGCGTCAAGGTGGTCGGCGATTTCGTCGACAACTACAAGCTCGGCCTGCCGTCGGAGATGGCCATGCTGAATCTGTTCGATCCGCGCACCGGCATGCCGGTGGCGGTGATCGACGCGACCTTTATCACCGATGCCCGCACCGGTGCGCTGACCGCGCTCGGCGCGAAGCACCTGGCGCGCCGCGACAGCAAGGTGCTGGGCCATATCGGCGCGCGCGGCACCTCGTACTGGAACGTGCGCCTGCTAAACAGCCTCTATGACTTCGACGAGATCCGCGTGCACTCGCGCCGTCCCGAAAGCCGCAATGCCTTTGCCGCGCGGCTTGAGCGCGATCTCGGCAAGAAGATCGTGGTGACCGAGGACTGGGAGTCGTGCGTGCGCGGCGCCGACATCGTGGTCGAGGCATCGCGGCTGGAGCGCCCGACGCCGATGCTCAGGACCGAATGGATCAAGCCCGGTGCCTTCGTCGTGCCCTACGGCACCATGAGCGCGGTCGAGCTGTCGCTGACCGACATCATGACGCGGATGGTGGTGGACGACTGGGGGCAGTGCAAGGGCGGCATGTTCGGCTCGCTGCGCGCGCATGTCGAAGCGGGCAAGCTGTCGGAACGGACGCTCTACGGCGAACTCGGCGAGATCGTCGCCGGCCGCAAGCCGGGCCGCCAGCGCGACGACGAAACCAACCTGTTCTGGCACCGCGGCCTGTCGCTGAGCGATATCGCGCTGGGACATGCCATCCTGAGGAAGGCCGGCGAGCGCGGGGTGGGCCAGAAGCTGGTGTACGCATGATCGCCAATGCCCGCATGTACGCAGTGACGCCGCAGGCCGAAGCGGCCTGGCGCACGCTGCTGGCACGCGTGTCCGAGCGCGCCGGCGTGGCGTTGCCGTATGTCGAACACGCCGCGCCCGCGCCGGTCAGCGCGTTGTGGGCACGGCCCGACTGCGGCTGCGTGTTCATGTGCGGCTATCCGTATGCGAGCGCGCCGGTCACGCCGCAGCTGCTGGCCGCGCCGGTTCCGGCGCAGGCGCGCTACGGCGGCAGGCCAGTTTATTTCACCGAATTCATCGGGCGTGCCGATGCGCCGGCGCAGCAGCTGGCGCAGACCTTCGGCGGGCGACTGGCATGCATGTTGCCTGAGTCGAATTCGGGCTATAACGCGCCGCGCCATTACCTGATGCGGCTGGCCCCGCCGGGTACGCAGGCGCTGTACCGGCCCGCGGCCATGGAGACGCCAACCCCGCGCGAGGTCATTGACGCGGTGCTGGCCGGCGATGCCGAGGTGGGGGTCGTCGACAGCTATGTAATGGACCTGCTGCGCCGCTATGACCCGGCGCTTGCCGCGCAACTGAAGACGCTGGCGCTGACTCCGCCCGCACCGATCCCGGTGCTGGTCGCGTCGGTGGATGCCGATCCGCGGCAATGCATGCGCGTGCGCGCGGCCTTGCTGGGCCTGCATGAGGACGCCACCGGCACCGCGCTGCTGGCGTCGCTGGGGCTGGCGCGCTTCGTCGCGGTGCAGCCTGCCGACTATGCCTGCCTGCCCGCGATGGCCGACGAAGCCGAACGGGCGGGCTTTGCACTGACCGATGCCGCGGCCGGGGAACCATCGCCTGGTCACTGCCAATTGGGGGAACCGTCATGAAATCCGCTGTGAATGCCACTGTCATCGCCGCTGTAAGGCCGTTCGTAAATCCTGACATCCGGCGCCTTGCCGTGCATGGCCTGCTCGCCTGCGCGGCGGCCTGCGCGACATGGCTCGGTGCGGGCCCGGCCCATGCCCAGCCGCCGGCCTATCCCGCAAAGCCAGTACGCCTGATCGTGCCGTTTGCCGCGGGCGGCCCGGCCGACGTGCTGGCGCGTGCGGTCGGGGAGGGCCTGGCCAGGGCCACCGGCCAAAGCGTGCTGGTCGAGAACAAGGCCGGCGCGGCCGGCACCATCGGTGTCGACATGGTGGCCAAGGCCGCGCCGGACGGCTACACCGTCGCGCTGGTGCCGGTCGGCAATATCGCGGTGAATCCCACGCTGATGCCCAACCTGCCTTACAAGCCGTCCGACCTGGCGCCGGTGGCGATGCTCGCCACCGCCGAGAACGTGCTGGTGGTCAACGCGGCGACGCCGGCCAGGTCGCTGGCGGAACTGCTCAAGCTGGCCGCGCAGAAGCCGGGCGAGCTGAGCTTCGCCTCGCCCGGCGCCGGCAGCCAGGCGCATCTGGCCGGCGAGCTGCTGCAGCTCGATGCCGGCGTCAAGCTGAACCACGTGCCCTACAAGGGCGTAAATCCTGCCATGACCGATGTGGTCGGCGGGCAGGTGACGATGATGTTTGCGCAGCTGTCGGCGGCGCTGCCCTATATCAAGGCGGGCAAGCTGCGCGCGCTCGGCATGGCCAGCGCCAGGCGTTCGACGGTGCTGTCCGAGGTGCCGACGATCGCCGAGCAGGGTTTCCCGAAGTTCGAGGCGGTGTCGTGGTATGCGTTGATGGTGCCGGCGGGTACGCCGCCCGAGGTCGTGCGCAAGCTCAGCCAGCATGCCGACGCGGTGCTGGCCGATGCCGCGCTGAAGGAGAAGCTGGCGACGCTGGGGATGGAAGCGGCGGGCGGCACGCCGCAGCAGCTGGCGGCGGCCATCCAGAAGGAAAGCACGCGGTGGGCGGGGGTGATCAAGCAGCGGCGTATCACGATCGACTGATCATCGGCAACATCGGGACGCGCAAGCGCTAACGAGCAAGAAGACGGGGAGCCGAAGCTCCCCGTTTTTCTTGCCGGCGCTATCACCCCAGCAACAGCGCATCGTCATCCAGCTGCTCATGCCGCGTCTGCTCGAACATCTTGAGCAGGTCCGGCACATCGAGCCCCTTGCGCTTGTCGCCGGAGACATCCAGCACCACCTGGCCCTGGTGCAGCATCACCGTGCGCTGGCCGTAGTCGAGCGCCTGGCGCATGCTGTGCGTCACCATCATCGTCGTCAGCTTGCTTTCCTCGACGATGCGCGCGGTCAGTTCCAGCACGAACGCGGCGGTCTTCGGGTCGAGCGCGGCGGTGTGCTCGTCCAGCAGCAGGATGCGCGACGGCTGCAGCGAGGCCATCAGCAGGCTGACCGCCTGGCGCTGGCCGCCGGAGAGCAGGCCGATGCGGTCGGTCAGGCGGTTTTCCAGGCCCAGGTTGAGCAGCCGCAGCTTCTCGCGGAACAGCTCGCGCGAGGCGCGGTTCAGCGCCGGGCGGAAGCCGCGGCGGCTGCCTCGGGCCATCGCCAGCGCCATGTTCTCCTCGATCGTCAGCGCTTCGCAGGTGCCGGCCATGGGGTCCTGGAACACGCGTGCCACCAGGTGGGCGCGGTCCCAGGCGGGCTTGCGCGTGACGTCGGTGTCATCGATGGTAATGCGCCCGGCGTCGACCATCTGGTCGCCGCTGATCGCATTCAGGAAGGTCGACTTGCCGGCGCCGTTGGAACCGATTACCGCCACGAACTGGCCGCTCGGGATTTCCAGGCTGAGGCCGCGCAGCGCGCGGGTCTCGATCGGGGTGCCCGGGTTGAAGGTGAGCTTCAGGTCTTGTGCGCGCAGCATCTCAGGCACCTCCGTTCTTGCGGGCAAACAGCTTCTTGCGCGTCGCCGGCAGCACCAGTGCGATCGTCACCAGCGCGGCGGTGACCAGGTTCAGATCCTGCGCCTTGAGGCCGATGAAGTCGCTGTTCAGCGCCAGCGCGATGAAGAAGCGGTACAGGATGGCGCCCAGCACCACGGCCAGCGTGGTCCAGATCAGCCGGCGTGCCGGCAGGATGGTCTCGCCGATGATCACCGCGGCCAGCCCGATCACGATGGTGCCGATGCCCATCGAGATATCCGAGCCGCCCTGCGTTTGCGCGAACAGCGCGCCGGCCAGCGCTACCAGCGCATTGGACAGCGCCATGCCGGCCAGCGTGGCACGGCCGGTGGCGATGCCCTGCGCGCGCGCCATGCGCGGGTTGGCGCCGGTGGCGCGCATCGCCAGGCCCAGCTGCGAGCTGAAGAACCAGTCCAGGCCGACCTTGGCCACCACCACCACCACGAACAGCACCAGCGGGCGCAGCACGTAGTCGGGCAGCCACTCGGGCTGCAGCACGGTAAACAGCGTGGGTTCGGTGATCAGCGGCACGTTGGGGCGGCCCATGATGCGCAGGTTGATCGAGTACAGCGCGATCATCATCAGGATACTGGCCAGCAGGTCCATGATCTTGAGGCGCACGTTGAGCCAGCCGGTGATCCAGCCGGCCAGCGCGCCGGCGGCGATGGCCACCACGGTCGCCAGGAACGGATCCTGGCCCGCGGCGATCAGCGTCGCGGCCACGGCGCCGCCCAGCGGGAAGCTGCCGTCAACGGTCAGGTCGGGAAAGTTGAGGATGCGGAAGGAAATCAGCACCCCGAGCGCCACCAGGCTGAAGATCAGGCCGATCTCCAGGGCGCCCAGAAGGGAAAAGAGGGACATGGGGGAATCCTGTTGCGGGGTCCGGCGTCTGCCTTGGCGCCGGTTTCGGGGCAGTGCGCCCGGCACGCCCGGGTGGGGCCGCCGGCCGCCTCGCCCTGGTCGGTCCGGCCGGGCCGGGTAGGCCTGGCCGGCGCATCCGCCGCCTCGCGGCGGCGGCATGGCAGGGCGTGGCTGTGCTTACTTGATGACCGTCTTGGCTTCCTTGACCAGCTCCGGCGACAGCGTCACGCCTTGCTTGGCGGCCGCGCCGGTGTTGACGAACAGTTCCAGGTTGTCGCTGGTCTGCGAGGCGATCGTGCCCGGCTTCTCGCCCTTCAGGATGCGCACCACCACCTTGCCGGTCTGGTGGCCCAGGTCGCCGTAGTTGACGCCCAGCGCCGCCACGGCGCCGCGCTTGACGCTGTCGGTATCGGCCGCGACCAGCGGAATCTTCGATTCGTTGGCGACCTTGACCAGCGCCTCGTACGCCGACACCACGTTGTTGTCGGTGTTGGTGTAGATCACGTCGACCTTGCCGATCAGGCTCTTGGCGGCCGGGCCGATGTCGACGGTGCGTGGTGCGGCGGCTTCCTTGAGCGTCAGGCCTTCCTTGGCCAGCAGCGCGCTCAGTTCCTTGACCACCACCACCGAGTTGGCTTCGCCCGGGTTGTAGACCATGCCCACGGTCTTGGCCTTGGGCACCACGCGCTTGATCAGGGCGACCTGCTTGTCGAGCGGCAGCTTGTCCGACACGCCGGTGACGTTAGTGCCCGACGCCGACCAGCTCTTGACCAGCTGCGCCGCGACCGGATCGGTCACGCCCGAGTACACCACCGGCACCGTCTTGGTGGCGGCGACCACGGCCTGCGCCGACGGCGTGGCGATGGCGACGATGGCGTTGGGGTTGTCGCCGACGAACTTGCGGGCGATCTGCGCGGCGGTGCCGGTGTTGCCCTGGGCGCTCTGGTATTCCCACTTCAGGCTCTTGTCGGCGTCATAGCCGGCCGCCTTCAGTTCTGCGCGCACGCCGTCGCGGATGGCGTCCAGCGCGGGATGGTCGACGATCGACAGCACCTTGACGGTCTGGGCCTGCACGGCGCCGCCGTACAGCAGTGCCAGCGCCACGGCGCCGCCCAGGATGGTTTTGGATGCTGCGAGACCCTTGGTGGATTTCATTATGTGTGCTCCCCCGAAACTCGGTTCTGGATTGGATACGGCCGCGGATGGTTCGGTCCGCCGTCCTGGCCCGCGCGCCGGCTGGCGCACGGTGCCGGTCCGGGCGGGCGCGGCGGCTTCCTGCGGCGGGAGGGAGCGTGCGCGGACGCGGCGGATGCGACAGCGATAAGCCTGCGAGGATACCACTTCCCGCGCACGAAATGGACAGTCATCATGCGGAAGTGGGGCATCCGATGCTGTCAGACGCCCGCTATCCGCCATCGAGGCGCATTTAATTGCGCGGGAACCGGGGTTTGCTTGTGGATTACCCTGATTGCGGTGGCTGCATCTTCATGCAATTGCGTGCCGCCAGGGTGTCGAGGTTTTCCTCGACCTGGGCCGTGCGGGTGGCGCATCGGCCGGGCGGGATCGGGGGCCTTGGCAGCCCCGCCGGATTCAGCGGCGCAGCGCCGCGGCGCACTCGCGCACCAGCGCCGGGCCGCGATAGATCAGGCCGCTGTAGACCTGCACCAGTTGGGCGCCGGCGTTGGTCTTGGCGCGCGCGTCGGCGCCGCCGAAGATGCCGCCCACGCCGATGATCGGCACCGCGTCGCCGACCACGCCGTGCAGCGCACGCACCACGCGGGTCGAGGCTTCGAACACCGGGCGCCCGGACAGGCCGCCGGCTTCGTCGGCATGCGGCAGGCCCTTGACCGCGTCGCGCGAGATGGTGGTGTTGGTGGCGATCACGCCATCGATCCGGTGGCGCACCAGCGCATCGCCGATATTGCCGATCTGGTCGGCGTCGAGATCCGGCGCGATCTTCAGCGCCAGCGGCACATAGCGCTTGTGCTGGTCGGCCAGGCGCTGCTGCGCGTCCTTCAGTGACGACAGCAGGCTGTCGAGCTCGCTCGCGCCCTGCAACTGGCGCAGGTTCTTGGTGTTGGGCGACGAGATATTGACCGTCACGTAACTGGCGTGCGGATAGACGCGTTCCAGGCAGTACAGGTAGTCGTCGTTGGCGCGCTCGATCGGGGTATCGGCGTTCTTGCCGATATTCAGCCCCAGCACGCCGCCCTCGGCCTTCCAGCGCGACGCTTGCACGTTGGCGACGAAGGCATCGACGCCGCCGTTGTTGAAGCCCATGCGGTTGATCAGCGCATCCGCCTGCGGCAGCCGGAACATGCGCGGGCGCGGGTTGCCCGGCTGCGCGCGCGGCGTGACCGTGCCCACCTCGATAAAGCCGAAGCCGAGCGCGGCGAGGCCGTCGATATAGGCGCCGTCCTTGTCCAGCCCCGCGGCCAGGCCGACCGGGTTGGGAAAGCGCACGCCCATGACCGTGCGCGGATCGTCGGCGATGCGGTTGCCGATGCAGCCGCCCAGGCCCATGCGGTGGGCGCGCAGCAGGTTGTTCAGCGTGAAATGGTGGGCATCCTCGGCATCCATCGAGAACAGGGCGGGGCGAAACAGGGGGTAGAGCGCGTTGAGCACGTGGGCAGGCGGCCGGCGGGGCGGCGCGGAAGTCGGGACCAGGGCGGCATTGTAGCGGCTGGTCCGCCCGCGAGGGCGGCCGCGGCGGCGGCCCGCGGCCTGGCCGGGCTAAGGCTGCGTCGCGGGCGGCACCGGCGCCGCGGCTTTCTCGGCCTCGGCGGCCTCGGCGGCGACGTCCTCGAACGCATGCCAGTGGTTGCCGGTCAGCACCTGCAGCGGCCGGAAGCGCGCCTTGTACGCCATCTTGCGGCTGTCGGCGATCCAGTAGCCCAGGTACAGGTGCGGCAACCCGAGCGCATGGGTCTGGTGGATCTGCCACAGGATGTTGTAGGTACCGTAGCTGGCGTTGCGCTCGAGCGGATCGTAGAAGGTGTAGACCGACGACAGCCCGTCGTCGAGCACGTCGATCATGCTGACCATGCGCAGCCGCCCGGCCTCGGGCGAGCCGGGCGGATCGCGGAATTCGACCAGGCGCGAGTTGACGCGGCTCTGCAACAGGAACTGCTCGTACTGGTCGCGGCTGTCCTGGTCCATGCCGCCGCCGGCGTGGCGCATCGACTGGTACAGCAGGTACAGCGAATAGTGCTCTTCGACGTAGGTCAGCGGCGCCACCAGCGCTTGCAGGTGCTGGTGGCGGCTCCACGCGCGGCGCTGCGAGCGGTCCGGCGTGAACTGGTCGACCAGCACGCGGCACGGCGTGCAGGCGTGGCAATCGTCGCAATACGGCCGGTAGGTGAAGATGCCGCTGCGGCGGAAGCCCGCGCGCACCAGGCGCGAATAGACGTCGGCATTGATCAGGTGCGCCGGCGTGGCCACCTGGGAGCGCGCCATGCGGCCGTCGAGATAGCTGCAAGCGTAGGGCGCCGTGGCATAGAACTGCAGCGCGGACAGCGGTAGTTCCTTCAGCTTGCTCATGACTCAGGGGGCTCCGGGCGGGACGGCGCTTGCACGGTGGTCCGCCGCGTCAGCGTCGGCACCCGTGCCGGGATTCAGCCTGCCGGCGCGGCGGGTGTCCCGACCCAGCGCTCCAGCACCGATTTGTCGAACCGCCACGGACTGATCGCCGGCCGTGCCGTTGCCGCGCGCACATGGGTCACGAATTCGGCGCGGGGGATGGGGCGCGCACCCAGCGAGGCCAGGTGGTCGGTTTCCTGCTGGCAGTCTATCATCGCCACGCCGTGGTTGCCGAGGAACGCGCACAGCGCCGCCAGCGCGATCTTGGACGCGTCGGTGCGGTACGCAAACATGGATTCGCCAAAGAACATCCGTCCCAGCGCCACGCCATACAGGCCGCCGACGCGCTCGCCGCGGTACCAGCTTTCGACCGAGTGGGCCAGGCCGTTGCGGTGCAGGGTGCCGTACGCGGCGATGATGGCATCGGTGATCCAGGTGCCGTCCTGGCCCTCGCGCGGCGTGGTCGCGCAGGCGCGCATCACCGCCAGGAAATCGTGGTCGACGCGGATTTCCCAGTCGGCATCGCGCAGCACGCGCCGCAGCGTCTTGCGCAGGTTGGCCGAGACGCGCAGCGCCGGCGGCGGCAGCACCATGCGCGGATCGGTGCTCCACCACAGCACCGGCTGGCCGCTCGAATACCATGGGAAGATGCCCTGGCGATACGCCAGCAGCAGCCGCTGCGGCGACAGATCGCGGCTGGCGGCCAGCAGGCCGGGGGCCTCGGAATCGGGCCCGAGCGCGTGCTCGACCGGGGGAAACGGATCTTGCGGGTCCAGCCAGGCAATCATGCGGGCTGCGCCGGAGGGCGGTGCGCGGCGGGCCCGCCGCTCAGGGGGTGACCGTGGCCCGGCTGGTCAGCGGGCGCATGGGCTTGTCGATGTCCAGGCTGTGCAGCCGGAAGCTGCCATCCTGCAGGCGGCCGGCGGCGCGGTCGGCAAAGAAGCAGCGCAGGGTATGGATCACGGTGGGGAAGGCCAGTTCATCCCAAGGCACATCGGCCTCCGACACCAGCTTCACTTCCAGGCTTTCCTCGCCGGGCGCGATGTCGAGGTCGTCGAGCGTGGCGAGGTAGAACAGGTGCACCTGATGCACATGCGGCACGTTCAGGATCGAGAACAGCTCGCCCACCTGCACGCGCGCGCCGGCTTCTTCCAGGGTTTCGCGCGAGGCCGCCTGGGCAGTGGTCTCGCCGATCTCCATGAAGCCCGCAGGGAGGGTCCAGAAGCCGTAGCGGGGCTCGATCGCGCGCTTGCACAGCAGGATCTTGTCTTCCCAGACCGGAATCGTGCCGACCACGTTGCGGGGATTGACATAGTGGATGGTGCCGCAGTTGTCGCAAACACTGCGCGGGCGGTTGTCGCCGTCAGGCACGCGCAACACGACCGCATGACCACAGTTCGAGCAGAATTTCATGAGGGGCGTCCGGGAGAATGGCGAAAGTGTATCACCCTCGCAGAGGGCGCCGGGGGGCCGTAGGAGCGGTGGTGCACCATGGGCCGGATACCGTCACGGCCAGTGCCGCGACCCCCGCGCGGCGGCACAAAAACAAAAAACCCGCCGATGGCGGGTTTGTCTGCTTTGACGGCGTCACAGACATGCATCTGTGCGGTTGGTTGCGGGGGCAGGACTTGAACCTGCGACCTTCGGGTTATGAGCCCGACGAGCTGCCAACTGCTCCACCCCGCGTCCGTCGAAGAAAAGATTATATGGCATCCGGTTGCGCAATGCAACACCTGTTTAACAAAACCTGTCAGCGATGCGCATTGCCGCGTGCCATAACGATTAGATCGTCGCGGCGGGGCGGAGGTTCATCCGACCTCGGGGGTATCGCTTGTGCGCTGCCACAGCGCGGCCTCGAATTCGAAGCTGTCGCGCTGTTGCAGATCGTCGCGCTGCCAGATCACGCGGTCGCGGCGCACGGTCAGCATCCACGTGGTGGTGGCCAGTGGCGCCGGGTGCGAGAACGCGCGCGGCGTCAGCACCGCCCCGCAGGGGCCGTGCTGCGGATCGCGCACGGAGGTGTAACGGATCATGCCGAGGCCGGCTTCGCGCGCGATGCGGCCGAACGCCTGGCAGGGCTCGTGATGATCCGGGTCGGTCCATGCGGCGCGATCCCGGTCGAGCGGCGGCTGGTCCAGCGCCACGCCGGAGGTCTCGACGCGCACTTCGAACAGCGTCTGCGCGCGCGCGTCGATGCGGGGCAGCGCGGGGCTGTCGTTGAGGAAGCGCCAGCGCCAGTAGCCGAGCTCGGCGCAGGCGGTGCGGATCTCGTTGGCGCCATAGAACACGCCCGGATCCTGGCTGGCGCGGAAGCGCGAGCCCCAGGGCGAGGGCGGATAGCGGAACGGGGTGAACAGCAGATAGTGCAGATGGCGTGCCTCGACCGGCACCACGGGCTTGCCGGCATCCAGCACGGCTTCGAGGACCGCCTGTTCCTCCAGGCTGTCGACCAGCGGCATGGTCGAGACCACATGCTGGGCTTCCACCGCCCGCCACAGCGTGAGCGCGAACTGCCGGCGCTCAGATGCGACCGCGGGTGGCGTCCAGGTAGTGAACGACACGGACCAGGCCTTCGGTGGTGCGGATCAGCTCGAGCGGTTTGCCGCCCAGCGCGAGGTTGTCGTGGGTGAGCCATAGCCGGGCCTGGTCGCCGTGGCCCAGGATGGCGTCGAGCGAGCGGAACAGGCGCACGAACAAGACGCCGAACTCCCACTCCTTGCGGTGCGCGTCGAGCACATAGCCGCCCGAGGCCATGCGCGAGACCGAGGCCGTGCTGATGCCCAGCACGCTTGCCACCATGGCCTGGCTGATGCCCAGGAAGCCGGCGGCGCGCATGACCGCCTTGGTCAGCGTGGTGCCGGGGTCGGGACCGCCGGCGGGATCGGTTTCCGGAATCCGCCTCGATTGCATTGCCTATGCTCCTGTTTCTTCAGAAAGATTATAGGCGATGAATTTCAGAAGGGAAGGGGCTGCTCGAAGATTCCAGCCTATGACGCGGCGCGCCCGTCTCGGAGGCGCGGCTAGTAGGTTTCGATATGCAGCCGTCCTTCGGCCTTCATGTTGGTTTCCAGCGCCTTCCAGTTAAGACCGGCGCCGGCGCAGACCGTTTCAAATGCGGCCAGCACGCCTTCCTCCATGCCCTTCAGGCCGCAGATATAGACATGGCCGTTGGCGTCGCCCAGCAGCGCGGCAACGCTGTCGGCGGCTTCGCGGATCGCGTCCTGGACATAGCGGCGCGGCGTGGCCGGGTCGCGCGAGAAGGCGAAGTGGATGTCGAGGAAATCCCTGGGCAGCTTCAGCAGCGGGCCGAAGTAAGGCAGTTCGGCGGCATTGCGCGCGCCGAAGAACAGCAGCCGGCGCCCGCTGAATTGCGCCAGGTTGCGGCGCATGCGCTCGGTCATGGCGCGCATCGGGGCCGACCCGGTGCCGGTGCAGATCATCATCACGCTGGCCTCGGCGTGGTTGGGCATCAGGAAGGTCGCGCCGAACGGGCCCACCACCTGCACCGTGTCGCCCTTGGCCAGGTCGCACAGGTAGTTCGACGCCACGCCAAGCACCGGCTTGCCGTCGTGGTCCTGCTCGACCCGCTTGACCGTCAGCGCGAGGTTGTTATAGCCCGGGCGCTCGCCGTCGCGCGGGCTGGCGACCGAATACATGCGGATGTAATGCGGCTTGCCCGCGGCATCGGTGCCCGGCGGGACGATGCCGATCGACTGGCCCTCCAGGATCGGGAAGAAGTGGGTGCCGAGATCCAGCACGATATGGTGGATATCGCTGGACGCGTCGGCGGCGGTAAGCCGGTAGTTGCCGGCCACGGTGGCGGTCACCGGCGCGCGCACGCCGTGCAGGTTCACATAGGGATGGGCGGCCGACCATGGCGCGCGCGGCGAGGTGTGGCGGCTGGTCTCGACCGACTGGATCGCGGCGTCGTCGGGCGCGGTGGTGCCGCTGCCGGCGGTGGCCGGCGCGGCCTGATCGGCGCTGTCCAGATCCGGCAACGGCACCTCGGCCGGCAACTCGTCCCACAGCAGCTGTGCCTCGATCGGGTAGGCCTGGCCGCGCAGCATGGTGCGCCAGTTGTCGATGGCGCCGGTCGGGCACGGCGACAGGCAGGCGTTGCAGCCGTTGCACACGTCGGCCCGGACCACGTAGTTGCGGTCGTCATGGGTGATGGCATCGATCGGACAGGTGTCTTCGCAAGTGTTGCAGCGAATGCAGATTTCCGGATCGATCAGGTGCTGCTTGATGATGTCGGGGGCGCCCATGGCGTGTCGGGTTTCAGTTGAAGCGCACGTATTCGAAATCCATTGGCTGGCGGTTGATGCCCACCGCCGGTGGGGCGATCCAGTTCGCATACTTGCCAGGCTCGATGACGCGGCCCATCAGCGAGGCGACGAAGGCGCGGTCTTCGTCGGTTGCCAGCCAGTCGCGTTCGTGAGCCTTCCATTCGGCTGGCGATATCAGCCTGCCGTCCGGCGAGACATGGACGTTGGCCAGCGTGCCGATCTTGCGGTTGAAGGCCTTGTGCGGCACGGTCAGCCGGAACGGGATGCCGGCCTTCTCGATGACCTTGTTCCAGCGCGCCACGCCGCCCATGCTGTCCTTGATGTAGTCGTCGCGCAGCACTTCGTTGAGCGCGTTGAGCATCGGCACCTCGCGCTCGCCGAGGCGGCCGTCGCGCACTTCCGGCACGCGGTAGACATCGTTCTTGAGCACATGGTCGTCGGCGCGCTTGCCTTCCTCGAAGCGTCCCTTCAGGCCCGCGCTGTAGAAGGTGGCGGCGTTCGACGACTGGTCGGCGCCGAACAGGTCGATGGTGACGCTGTAGTGGAAGTTCAGGTAGCGCTGGATGGTCGGCAGGTCGATCACGCCGGCGGCGCGTATTTCGGCCGGGTCTTCGATGCCGCGCTCGCGCATGACCTCGCAGGTGCGCTGGATCACGCGCGATACGCCGGATTCGCCGACGAACATGTGGTGCGCTTCCTCGGTCAGCATAAAGCGCGTGGTGCGCGCCAGCGGATCGAAGCCGGACTCGGCCAGCGCGCACAGCTGGAACTTGCCGTCGCGGTCGGTGAAGTACGTGAACATGAAGAACGACAGCCAGTCCGGCGTGCGTTCGTTGAAGGCGCCGAGGATGCGCGGGTTGTCCTGGTCGCCCGAGCGGCGCTCCAGCAGCGCCTCGGCTTCCTCGCGGCCGTCGCGGCCGAAATAGCGGTGCAGCAGGTACACCATCGCCCACAGGTGGCGGCCTTCTTCAACGTTGACCTGGAACAGGTTGCGCAGATCGTACAGGCTGGGCGCGGTCAGGCCGAGGTGGCGCTGCTGCTCGACCGAGGCGGGCTCGGTGTCACCCTGGGTCACGATGATGCGGCGCAGGTTGGCGCGATGCTCGCCCGGCACCTCCTGCCACGCGGCCTCGCCCTTGTGCTCGCCGAAGTGGATGCGGCGCTCGGGATCGGCCGGCTGCAGGAAGATGCCCCAACGATAGTCGGGCATCCTGACGTGGTCGAAATGCGCCCAGCCGGAGGGATCGATCGACACCGCGGTGCGCAGGTACACCTCGAAGTCGTGCGAGCCATCGGGTCCCATGTCGCGCCACCAGTCGAGAAAGGCCGGCTGCCAGTGCTCCAGCGCGCGCTGCAGCGCGCGGTCGTCGGACAGGTTGACGTTGTTGGGGATCTTCTGGCTGTAGTCGATGCTCACGGGCGGTCTCCTGTGTGGTCCTGGCGGGCGCGCTAGACGCGGTCCCAGTCGAAGCGGGCCTTGTTGCCGCTGCCGAAGACCTTCAGCGCGCCGTTCTCGCCGACGGCGTTGGGGCGCTGGAAGATCCAGTTCTGCCAGGCGGTGAGCCGGCCGAAGATGCGGGTCTCCATGGTCTCGGCGCCGCCGAAGCGCAGGTTGGCTTCCATGCCGGTGAGCGCATCCGGCGACAGGCTGGCGCGCTCTTCCAGCGCGATGCGGATCTCGTCTTCCCAGTCGATATCGTCCGGCGCCGCGGTGATCAGGCCGAGCGAATCGGCGCTGAGCGCATCCAGCGGCGCGCCGATATGGTCGCGCACCGGGCCCAGCGCGGCCTCGTCGCCGTAGAAGCGCGCAGCCAGCCGGGTCTGGCCGTTGGGCATGGGGTAGTGGCCGAAATTGAGCGGCGAGACGAACACGCGGGGCGCGTCGTCGGGGGCGTCGGGCAGGTGCAGCATGTAGCTGCGGTCGGCGGCCAGCGCCAGTTCCAGCAGCGTGCCGGCAAAGCAGGAATCGGGCTCGATCAGCGCGATCAGGCTGCGCGACGACACGTCCAGCCGCGCCAGCGTGCGGCGCAGCATGCCCAGCGTCTCGCGCACGAACCAGTGGCCGGCGTGCGCCTGCAGCAGGGCATCGGCCGCCATCACCGCGGCCGGGTCGCCATCGGTCTTCAGCACCCAGATGCCGATGTCGAGATGGTTGGTGCGCAGCGTCAGGATGGCGTCGTCGAGTTCGCGCGCCATCTTCAGCGGCCACCATTGCGCGCCCGCCGCGACCACGCCGGCCAGGTCGGCGGGCTGGTGCTTGTCGGGGCCGAACACGGTCAGCGTGGCCTTGCGCGCGTTGGCATCGACATGCACGCGCACGGTCTCGTAGCGATAGCCGTCCGGCTCCACGGCGCGCGATAGCGGCGTCAGGGTGATGCCGTGGTGGCCTTGCGGACGGTCGCTGGTGGCGGCCAGCGCCGCGGCGCGCTCGGCCACGTATTCGGCGAAGCGCGCCGGCTTGACCACTTCGTCGACCAGCTTCCAGTCCCTGGCGCGCTGGCCGCGCACGCCTTCGGTGGTGGTGCAGAAGATGTCGGCGTGGTCGCGACGCACATGGCGCTTGTCGGTTACGCGGGTGAGGCCACCGGTGCCGGGCAGCACCCCCAGCAGCGGCACCTCGGGCAGGCTCACCGCGGACGAGCGGTCGTCGACCAGCACGATCTCGTCGCACGCAAGCGCCAGCTCGTAGCCGCCGCCGGCGGTGGTGCCGTTGCAGGCGGCGATGAACTTCAGCCCCGAGTGCCGGCTGGCGTCCTCGATGGCATTGCGGGTCTCGTTGGTGAACTTGCAGAAGTTGACCTTCCACGCATGCGACGACTGCCCCAGCATGAAGATATTGGCGCCCGAGCAGAAGATGCGCTCGCGCGCGCTGGTGAGCACCACGGTGCGGACCTCCGGGTGCTCGAAGCGGATGCGCTGCAGCGCGTCGTGCAGTTCGATGTCGACGCCGAGGTCGTAGGAATTGAGCTTGAGCGCATAGCCCGGACGCAAGCCGCCTTCCTCATCGACATCCAGCGCCAGCGTGGCGATGGGGCCGTTGAAGCTCAGCTTCCAGTGGCGGTACTGGTCGGGATGGCGCTCGAACGTGACCGGCGCGGGCGCGTCTGCCTGGACGGGGTGGTGCGGGGCGATTGCCGGCGTGGACATGGCTGTCTCCAGAGTGCACTATCGTGCCTTGCGGCTTTTGATGAAATATAGTGCATGGATACGGCCGGTGCAACGTCTTTGTCGGCGCGCTCCGGGGCGCGCGCTGGGGCGGGCTCAGGCGCCCGCGGCCTGCAGCTGGGCGCGCAGTTGCTGCAGCGAGGTCGCGGCGTCCTGGCCGCTGGTGTCGATCGACAGGTCGGCCCGGTCATACAGCGGCGCGCGCGCTTCGAGGATGCGGCGCAGGTCGGCCATGGCCTCGCGGTTGCCTTCCATCGGCCGCATGTCGCCCTGGGCCACCACGCGCGCCATGTGTTCTTCGGGCGAGGTGCGCACCCAGATGGTGTAGCACTGCGCCAGCAGCAGGTTGAAGGTGGCCGGTTCCGACACCAGGCTGCCGGGGGTGGCCAGCACCATGCGGTCGTGTTCGCGCAGGGTCCGCTCCAGCGCGCGCATTTCGTAGCGGCGATAGGCGGCCTGGCCGTACAGCGAGTGGATCTCGGACAGGCTGGCGCCCGCTTCCTGCTCGATCACGGTATTCAGTTCGACGAAGGGCACGTCGCGCACTGCGGCGAGCGCGCGCCCGAGCGTCGACTTGCCGGCGCCGCGCAGGCCGATCAGCGCGATGCGGCGGTGGCGCGCATCGCCGGACGGCTCCGGCGCCAGCGCATGGCGGCAGGCTTCGCGCACGCGCGCGAGGTCGCCGGCGGGCAGTTGTGCCAGCCACTGGACCATCTGCGCGAACTCGGACGCCTGCTGGCCGTTGAGGGTGTCCACCTCGGCCAGCACCACCGGCAGCGGCACATCGAGCGCGCGCGCCACCTGCCGCAGCAGCAGCACCGAGGCATTGCCGGTGCCGGTTTCCAGGTTGGCCAGATAGCGTTCGGACACGGCCGCGCCGCGCGCCAGGTCCTTGCGCGACATGCCGCGCGAGGCGCGCAGCGAACGGATGCGTTCGCCCAGCCGGGTCAGGTAGGGGTCGCGTTCGGCGTTGGCAGCGGGCGCGGCAGGGGTGTCGGCCTCGGCGGCGCTGGCGGCGGGCAGCGGTGCGGAATCGCGGCGCATGGTGTCGGTCGGGGTTGGTGCGGCCAAAGGAAGGCGCGGGCAAAAGCAGGGGCGCATTATACGTTCAGCGGGGTCGCCCCAAGTGGTGCCGCAGGCGGCTGCCAGCGCGAACCCTGTCCTATAGTGCATTCCCTTGGTTGCATAATAGTTGATGTGAAATAAAATGCATCAACAAGCGGATCCCGGCTGCGACCCGGCCGGTCCCGACAACAGCGACTGGCCTGGCGCCGTCGCGCGCCTGCCGCGCCGCGGCGGCCCGCGCTGCGCGAGACCAAGGAGTGCAGACATGACGCCCCCCAACCCTGCCGCGGCCTCCGACGGCACCGCCAGTGCCGCAGCGGCGCTGCCGTCACGCTATAACGCCGCCGACGACCTGCTGTCGCGCAACCTCGCGGCCGGCCGCGGCGGCAAGACTGCTTATCGCGACGACACCACCGCGCTGACCTACGCCGAACTCGACGACCGGGCCCGCCGCTTCGCCGGCGCGCTGCGCGCGGCCGGCTTGCGCCAGGAAGAGCGCTTGTTGCTGTGCGCGCTGGATACGGTCGATTTTCCGGTGGTGTTCCTCGGCTGCCTGCTGGCGGGCGTGGTGCCGGTGGCGGTCAATACCTTGCTGACCGCCGACGACTACGCCTACATGCTTGAACACAGCGGCGCGCGCGCGGTGGTGGTGTCCGAGCCGCTGCTGCCGGTGATGCAGGCCGCGATCGACAAGAGCGGGCTGTCGCCGACCGTGATCCAGGCCGCGCCGCACGCCGGCGCCGCGCCATCCTGCAGTGTCGGCGCGATGCTGGCGCGCACGCGCACACCGGTGCCGACTGCCAGCACCGGGCCCGACGACATGGCGTTCTGGCTGTACTCGTCCGGCTCGACCGGCCGGCCCAAGGGCACCGTGCATACCCACGCCAACCTGTTCCATACCGCCGACCTCTATGCACGGCAAGTGCTGGGCATCCGCGAGGACGACGTGGTGTTCTCCGCGGCCAAGCTGTTCTTTGCCTACGGGCTGGGCAACGCGTTGACCTTCCCGATGTCGGTCGGCGCCACCACCGTGCTGATGGCCGAACGGCCCACGCCCGCGGCCGTGTTCAAACGGCTGTGCGAGCACAAGCCGACGGTGTTCTGCGGCGTGCCGACGCTGTTCGCCGGCATGCTGGCCGCGCCCGAGCTGCCGCCGCGCGCGCAGGTGGCCCTGCGCGTATGCACCTCGGCCGGCGAGGCGCTGCCGCGCGATATCGGCGAACGCTTCCTGGCGCATTTCGGCTGCGACATCCTCGACGGCATCGGCTCCACCGAGATGCTGCACATCTTCCTGTCGAACCGGCCGGGGGCGGTGCGCTACGGCACCACCGGCGTGCCGGTCCCCGGCTACGAAATCAGGCTGCTCGACGAGCAGGGCCAGCCCTGCGCCGCGGGCGAGATCGGCGAGCTCTACATCAAGGGCCCGAGCGCCGCGCTGATGTACTGGTGCAATCGCGACAAGAGCCGCGAGACCTTTGTCGGCGCCTGGACCCGCAGCGGCGACAAGTACCTGCGCGATGCGGACGGCTATTACACCTACGCCGGCCGCAGCGACGACATGCTCAAGGTCGGCGGCATCTACGTCTCGCCGTTCGAGGTCGAGGCCGCGCTGGCGCAGCATCCGGCCGTGCTGGAAGCGGCGGTGATCGGCGTGACCGATGCCGACGAACTGGTCAAGCCCAAGGCCTTCGTGGTGCTGCGCCCCGGCCAGCAATGGCACGACGGCATGGCGGCGGAACTGCAGGCCTTTATCAAGTCGCGCCTGGCGCCGTACAAATACCCGCGCCTGATCGAATGCGTGCCGGAGCTGCCCAAGACCGCGACCGGCAAGATACAGCGCTTCCGCCTGCGCCAGCGCGAGCAGGCCGCGCGCGGCTGAACTTCCTTAACCGATGCAACCAATGTCCATGCCCGGCAGCCTGGTCGAGATCCCGTTCGACAACCGCCGTATCCAGATCGAGTACCAGTGGCTGCGCCCGGAGCGCGCGCAGCGCCCGCTGGTGGTGTTCCTGCACGAGGGCCTCGGCTCGGTCAGCATGTGGCGCGACTTTCCACTGGACTTCTGCGAGGCCGGCAATTACCGCGGGCTGGTGTTTTCCCGCTACGGCTACGGTCGCTCCTCGCCGCGGCCGCACGACGAGAAGTGGCGCCCCGATTTCATGCACCGGCAGGCGCGCGAGGCGCTGCCCGCGCTGTTCGATGCCCTGGAGATCGGGCCCGGACGCGCGCACGGCACGCCCTGGCTGCTCGGCCACAGCGACGGCGGCTCGATCGCGCTGATCCACGCTGCCAGCTTTCCGCGTGCAGTGGCGGGCATCACCGTGCTGGCGCCGCATATCGTGGTCGAAGACCTGTCGGTGCAAAGCATCGCGGCGACGCGCCAGGCCTACCTCGAAACCGACCTGCGCGAGCGGCTGGCACGCCACCATGCCGATGTCGATTCCGCGTTCTGGGGCTGGAACGATATCTGGCTTGACCCGGAATTCCGCCGCTGGGACCTGCGGCCGCTGCTGTCCGGCATCCAATGCCCGGTGCTGGCGGTGCAGGGCGAGGACGACGAGTACGGCACCATGGCGCAGATCGAGGGTATCCATCGATATGCCCCCCAGACCACCTTGCTTAAACTCGCGCGATGCGGACATTCGCCCCATCGCGACCAAAAAGATCCGTTGACGCTGGCTGCGGTTCAGCATATAAACGCATATACTTCAAACCTAAAATAATTCGGCTTCCCGCCGATTGCGCAGGGGTTCGCGGTGCCAGATGCGCCGGCGGCACCGTGGCAAGGGCAGGGTGACCGGCAACGGTCCAGCGAGCCAACCGGCTTGACCACCAGGAGACACCATGCGTCGCTTCCCATCGCGCAGGCTTGCGCCTGCCTGCCTTGCCGTCGCCACCGTCTTTGCCATGGCCGGCGCTTCCGCGCAGACCGCGGCCCCCGCGGCCGGCGCCCCCGCCGGCGGCAAGATCAAGGTCGGCTTCATGCTGCCGTACACCGGCACCTATGCCGCGCTGGGCAACGCCATCGAGAACGGCTTCCGCATGTACGTGCAGCAGCAGGGCGGCAAGCTGGGCGGACGCGAGATCGAGTACTTCAAGGTCGATGACGAGTCCGATCCGGCCAAGGCGCCGGAGAACGCCACCAAGCTGGTCAAGCGCGACCAGGTCGACGTGGTGGTCGGCACGGTGCATTCCGGCGTGCAGATGGGCATCGTCAAGGTGGCCAAGGAAAACAACACGCTGCTGATCATTCCCAACGCCGGCGTCGACGAGGCCACCGGGCCGCTGTGCGGGCCCAACATTTTCCGCACCTCGTTCTCGAATTGGCAGCCGGGCTATGCGATGGGCCAGGTGCTGGGCGAGCGCGGCCTGAAGAAGGTGGTGACGCTGACCTGGAAATACGCCGCCGGCGAGCAGTCGGTCAAGGGCTTCAAGGAAGCGTTCGAGGCCAAGGGCGGCAAGGTGGTGAAGGAGCTTAGCCTGCCGTTCCCCAATGTCGAATTCCAGGCGCTGATCACCGAAGTGGCCTCGCTCAAGCCCGATGCCGTGTTCGTGTTCTTTGCCGGCGGCGGCGCGGTCAAGTTCGTCAAGGACTGGGCCGCGGCGGGGCTGAAGGACAAGATCCCGCTGTATGGCTCGGGCTTCCTGACCGACGGCACGCTCGAGGCGCAGGGCAACGCCGCGCAGGGGCTGGAGACCACGCTGCACTATGCCGACGGCCTGACCAATGCGCGCGACAAGAACTTCCGGCTGGACTACGCCAAGGCCTTCAAGCTGCAGCCCGATGTCTATGCGGTGCAGGGCTATGACGCGGCACAGTTGCTCGCGGCCGGTGCCACCGCGGTCAAGGGGGACATGACGCGCAAGGCCGACCTGTACAAGGCCATGGGCGCGGCCAGGATCGACAGCCCGCGCGGCACCTTCACGCTGTCCAAGGCGCACAACCCGGTGCAGGACTTCTACCTGCGCAAGGTGGACGGGCGCGAGAACAAGGTCAGTTCCGTGGCGGTGAAGGCGCTGGCCGATCCGGCGCGCGGCTGCCGGCTGTAAGCGCTTTAACACCCGCGTGTTTTCTCCCCTCTCCCGCTCGCGGGAGAGGAGAGCTTGCCACCAGCGTGCGTGGCTATCGGTTCCTTGATGTATTGCCCGCATGGACATCGTCTCCTTCCTCATCCAATGCCTGAACAGCGTCCAGTACGGCCTGCTGCTGTTCCTGGTCGCCAGCGGCCTGACGCTGATCTTCGGCATCATGGGCGTGATCAACCTGGCGCACGGCAGCTTCTACATGCTGGGCGCCTACCTGGCCTTCACGCTGGCCGGCCTGACCGGCAACCTGTTCATCGCCATTCCGCTCGGCATCGTGCTGGCGGTGGCGTTCGGCTATGTGCTGGAGTGGGCCTTCTTCAGCTACCTGTACGAGCGCGACCACCTGCAGCAAGTGCTGATGACCTATGGCCTGATCCTGGTGTTCGAGGAGCTGCGCAGCATCCTGGTCGGCGACGACGTGCACGGCGTGCAGGTGCCGGCGCTGCTCGACGGCGCGCTGCCGATCGGCAACGACATGACGTATCCGGTGTACCGGCTGTTCATCTCCGCCATCTGCCTGGTAGTGGCGCTGGCGATGTACTACGTGATCCGGCGCACGCGGCTGGGCATGATGATCCGCGCCGGCGCCACCAACCGCGAGATGGTGCAGTCGCTCGGCATCAATATCACCGTGCTCTACCGCTTTGTCTTCGCGCTCGGCGTGGCGCTGGCGGTGCTGGCCGGCATGATCGCCGCGCCGGTGTCGTCGGTCTATCCCGGCATGGGGGCGCAGGTGCTGATCGTCTGTTTCGTGGTGGTGGTGATCGGCGGCATCGGCTCGGTCAAGGGCGCACTGGTGGCGTCGCTGTTGCTGGGCTTTGTCGATACCTTCGGCAAGGTGTTCTGGCAGGAGGCAGCCGGCGTGCTGATCTACCTGCTGATGGCGGTGATCCTGCTGTGGAAGCCGCAGGGGCTGTTCAAGGCGGGATGACATGAATCCGACGACATTGCCGACGCGCCGGCGCGCTGCGCGCAACGCCACGCTCGCCACCGCGCTGGGCTGGGTGGTGGCCTTCGCGGTGCTGGCCGGGCTGCCGCTGCTGCTGACCGCGGACAGCCACAAGTTCTATATCGAGCTGCTCAGCAAGGTGATGATCATGGCGATCTTCGCGCTGTCGCTGCAGTTGCTGATCGGCTACACCGGGCTGGTCAGCCTGGGCCACGCCGCCTACTTCGCCATGGCCGCCTATGCCACCGCCATGCTGGCGCCGCAGAGCGGGCCCGGCAACGGCTGGGTGCTGCTGGCCGGCGCGCTGGCGGCATCGGCCGCGCTGGCGCTGGTGGTGGGAGCACTGGTGCTGCGCACGCGCGGCGTGTATTTCATCATGGTGACGCTGGCGTTCGCGCAGATGGTGTACTTCGTGTTCCACGACACCAAGGTCGCGGGCGGCAGCGACGGCACCTATATCTACTTCCGCCCGGAATTCCCCGTGCCCGGCGAGCACCTGCTGACGGTGAACGACCCCATGCATTTCTACTGGCTGGTGTGGCTGGGGCTGGTGGCGACGGTCGCGGTGCTGATGCTGGTGCTGCGCTCGCGCTTCGGCCACGCGCTGGTCGGCATCCGCCACAACGAGCAGCGCATGCGCGCGGCCGGCTATGCCACCTACCGCTACCAGCTTAGCGCCTTTGTCGCGGGCGGGCTGCTGGCAGGGCTGGCCGGGTTTCTCTATGCGATCCAGTTCGGCTTCGTCAATCCGGAGATCGCGTCGTGGCACCAGTCGGGCAACGCCATGCTGATGGTGATCCTGGGCGGCGTCGGCAGCCTCGCCGGCGCGGTGCTGGGCGCGTTCTCGTTCGTGCTGCTGGCCGAGTGGTTCAGTACGCTGACCAAGCACTGGCAGCTGCTGATGGGCGGCTTCATCATTGTCGCGGTGGCGCTGCTGCCGCGCGGGCTGGTCAGCCTGCCGTCGGTGCTGCGGCACGGGCGCCGGCGCCGCCGCAATGGCGATGCCGGCTCCGGCACCGACGAAGCCGCGGCGGAGCCGCGCAGCCATACGGAGGCCGCATGAACGCGCCCGCCACCCCCATCCTCGAGGCGCAGCAGCTGACCCGGCGCTTCGGCGGCCTGACCGCCGTGGCGGGGGTCGACCTGACGCTGGCGCTGCATGAGATCCACGCCGTGATCGGCACCAATGGCGCCGGCAAGTCGACCCTGATCAATATGCTGTCCGGCGAACTGCCGCCTTCCTCGGGCCGGCTGCGCCTGAAGGGCGAGGACGTGACCGGCTGGTCGCAGCCGCGGCTGGCGCGCCATGGAGTGGGGCGCAGCTACCAGCGCAACAACATCTTCCTGCCGCTGACGGTGCGCGAGAACTGCCGGCTGGCGGCGCAGTCGCGCGCCCAGCGCGCCTGGCGGCTGTGGGAAAGCGCCCAGGGCTGCCGCACCGCCGCGACGCTGGCCGACGAGGCCATGGAGCGGGCCGGGCTGGAGCACCTGGCTGACCGGCGCGCCAGCGACCTTGCGCACGGGCAGAAGCGCCAGCTGGAGGTGGCGATGTGCCTGGCCACGCAGCCGGTCGCGCTGCTGCTGGACGAGCCGCTGGCCGGCATGGGCGCGGAAGAATCGGCCCGGATGCTGGCACTGCTGCGCGGCCTGCGCGAAGGCCACGCCATCCTGCTGGTGGAGCACGACATGGACGCGGTGTTCTCGGTTGCCGACCGCATCACCGTGATGGTCAACGGCGCCGTGATCGCCACCGGCAGCCCCGAGGCGATCCGCACCAACCACGAAGTCCAGGTCGCCTACCTGGGCGAGGAAGAGGACGAGGCCGCATGAACCAGCAGAACCCCGCGGCGGCCCCCGCCACGCCGATGATCGAGGCCACCGGCATCAACGCCTGGTATGGCTCCAGCCATGTGCTGCGCGACATCGACTTCACCGTCGGCGCGGGCGAGACGGTCGGGCTGCTGGGGCGCAATGGCATGGGCAAGAGCACGCTGTTGCGCACGCTGCTGGGCCATGTGCGCCAGCGCCAGGGCCGCATCCTGGTGGCCGGCCGCGAGGTCTCGCGCGCGCAGCCGTTCGAGGTGGCACGCCTCGGCGTGGCCTACGTGCCGGAGGGGCGCGGCATCTTCCCGAGCCTGTCGGTGCGCGAGAATCTGCTGATGGCGGCGCGCAAGGGCTGCCACGGCCGCAACGACTGGGACGAGGCGCGCGTGCTCGATCTGTTCCCGCGCCTGAAGGAACGCCTGTCCCATGGGGGCCAGCAGCTGTCCGGCGGCGAGCAGCAGATGCTGTCGATCGGCCGCGCGCTGATGACCAATCCGGACTGCCTGGTGCTGGACGAGGCCACCGAAGGACTGGCGCCGCGCATCGTGCGCGAGATCTGGGCGGTGATCGCCACGGTGCGCAGCACCGGCATCGCGTCGGTGGTGGTCGACCGCAATTTCCGTTCGGTGCTGGCCCATGCCGACCGTGCCGTGGTGCTGGAAAAGGGCCGGGTGGTGTTGTCCGGTCCCGCCTCGGACCTGGCCGGCAAGCCGGAAGCGCTGGACCGCTATCTCGGCGTCTGAGCCGACTGCGGGTGACGTGTAGTTCACTATTGTTGTCCTGCCGCAACGGCACTTGCGGGCGCAAGGTGTCGCTGTTTTGCTCCGGCGGGGCTTGACCATCCGCCACTTCCCTCCCATTCTTGCGAAGTCACGAAAGCGGCATCCCTTATTGCCGCAGTGGTCGATAGTCGACAGTTCAACTAGAATTGCGCGCGTTTGTGCAATGCAATAAGAACCGCAACCAGCACCGGCCCCGCGCGCAGCAAACTGTTGCGCCGGATCGGACCGGCCGCGGCAGAGCCAACAAACCTGCCGGCGCTCCGGTCGAGCAGACCCAACTTCATGACCCAATCCACAACCAGCCACTATTTTGTCGAGAGCCCCAGCACGCGCGCGCTGGTGCTCGGCGCGGTAGGCGTCGTCTTCGGCGACATCGGCACCAGCCCGCTCTACGCCCTCAAGGAATGCTTCAGCAAGGAGCACGGCATTGCCTTCAGCACGGACGCCGTGCTGGGCGTGATCTCCATGCTGTTCTGGGCCATGATCATCGTGGTCTCGATCAAGTACGTGGTGTTCGTGATGCGGGCCGACAACGACGGCGAGGGTGGCGTGCTGGCGTTGATGGCGCTGGTGCTGCGCACCGTGGCGCCGCGCTCCGGCAAGGCCAAAGTGCTGATGATGCTGGGTATCTTCGGCGCCTGCATGTTCTACGGCGACGCGGTGATC
Organism: Cupriavidus sp. WGlv3; assembly: GCF_023952475.1. Lineage (GTDB taxonomy): Bacteria > Pseudomonadota > Gammaproteobacteria > Burkholderiales > Burkholderiaceae > Cupriavidus > Cupriavidus phytorum. The sequence goes on along the minus strand of NZ_JALHRX010000001.1, from coordinate 4,778 downwards.
ACGCCGGCGATCTCGGTGCTGTCGGCGGTGGAAGGGCTGGAGATCGCCGCGCCGCAGTTGTCGCAATTCGTGATACCGATCACGCTGGTGATCCTGGCCGCGCTGTTTCTGATCCAGCGCCACGGCACCGCGGCGGTGGGCAAGCTGTTCGGACCGGTGATGTTGGCGTGGTTCCTCGCGCTGGGCGCATTGGGCGTCTACAACCTGGTGCAGGCGCCGGAGATCCTGAAGGCAGTGAATCCCTACTACGGCATCACCTTCCTGGTCGAGCACTCGCTGCAGGCGTTCATCGTGCTCGGCTCGGTGTTCCTGGTGCTGACCGGGGCCGAGGCCTTGTATGTCGACATGGGCCACTTCGGCGCGCGCCCCATCCGCATCGGCTGGTTCATCCTGGTGATGCCGTGCCTGATGCTGAACTACTTTGGTCAGGGCGCGATGCTGCTGAACAATCCGGCCGGCGCCGAGAACCCGTTCTACCTGATGGTGCCGGAGCTGTTGCTGATCCCGATGGTGCTGCTGGCCACCTGCGCCACCGTGATCGCCTCGCAGGCGGTGATCTCGGGCGCGTACTCGCTGACCAGCCAGGCGATCCAGCTGGGCTTCCTGCCGCGCATGCGCGTGCGCTACACCTCGGCGGCCGAGATCGGCCAGATCTACCTGCCGGTGGTCAACTGGATGCTGCTGGCGCTGGTGTTCGGCGTGGTGATCTCGTTCAAGAAGTCGGAGAACCTGGCGGCGGCCTATGGCATCGCGGTGACCACCACCATGGTCATCACCACCATCCTGGCGACGGTGTGCATGCGCAACGTCTGGAAATGGAACCCGGCGCTGGTCGCGGTGCTGGGCGCGGCCTTCCTGGTGGTCGACCTGTCATTCTTCGCGGCCAACCTGCTCAAGGTCGCCGAGGGCGGCTGGTTCCCGCTGCTGCTTGGCAGCAGCGCGTTCTTCCTGCTGATGACGTGGTACAGCGGGCGCAAGCTGCTGCGCGCGCGCAGCCTGGAAGACGGCATCCCGCTCGAGCCGTTCATCGCCGGCCTGCTGGCGCACCCGCCGCACCGGGTCGAGGGCACCGCGGTGTTCCTGACCGGCAACACCGACTCGGTGCCGGTCTCGCTGCTGCACAACCTCAAGCACAACCGCGTGCTGCACGAGCGCGTGGTGTTCCTGAACTTCATCACGCGCGACGTCCCGTACGTCGACGACGACCATCGCCTGAGCTGCAAGGACCTGGGCGGCGGCGTGTTCATCCTCAAGTCCGAATATGGCTTCAAGGAAACGCCGGACGTGCAGAAGGTGCTGGACCTGGCCGATCGCAAGCTGGACATGCATTTCGAGCTGATGGAGACCTCGTTCTTCATTGCCCGCGAATCGGTGATCCCGTCCAAGTTGCCGGGCATGCCGATGTGGCGCGAAAGCCTGTTCGCGTGGATGCACCAGAACGGCGCCAAGCCGTCGGACTTCTTCCAGATCCCGGCCAACCGGGTCGTCGAACTGGGCACCAAGGTCGAGATCTGAGCGCGCGCGGGCCGCGCCCGCCGCCCGCTCCGCCAGCCCCCGGGCCTGCGCCGCCAGGCGCCCCGGGGGCTTTTCTTTTGGCCGCGCTTTGACCCCACGACGCCGCGGCGGGGCACAGGTCCCGGAAAACGGCCATGCGGCAGCCCGATCCGGGACCGTGGCCTCATGCGGCGAGCCGGTCCGCGTCCGACAATGCTCCCCTAGCTTGTCTCAGCCCCGCGCCTGGCGGCAGTTCCCTCATCGGCGCGGCGGCCTCCAGACTGCCCCAGCACCCCCCCGGAAACCCGGAGTCCGGCGCCACGCCGCTGCCCTGATGGGATGGCAGCCGGCCGGCGCCAGGCCATGGCTTGCACGGCACGGGCGATCCCGTGCAGCCGCGCCGTTTTGTCGTCGTTCGCCCGCATGACGGATCCGCCGCGGCAGACCTGCCGACGGCTACCGCAGTTGGAGATTGCAATGCACAGGAATCTTGCCCACGCCCTCGTTGCCGCTGCCGCACTCGCCGCCGGCTTGAGCCAGCCGGCCCGTGCCGGTGCCTATGGCGAAGCGCTGGCCGCCGCCATGCCGCGCCACGCCGCCCAGCGCGATGCATTTACCGAGGGCGCGCGCAGTCCGGACGCAGGGAACGTGCTGCTGCCCGTGGTGGCGCGCGGCAACCTTTCCGTGTGCCGGGTGCGCGACTTCGACGTGAGCCACGACGGAATGCGCAAGGCGGATCCCTATACCGACGGCGCGCGCATGGGGCGTTTCGACGTCTTCACCGAGGGCGCGCTTGGCGGGTCGCGCGACTCCTCTCGTGATCCGTATACCGACGGCGCGCGCAGCGATGCGCGCGGTAGCGGGGAATGCCTGTCCTGAACCCGCGGCGGCGCTTTTGCGCCGCCCGTCCTTTGCCTAAGCTAGGGAAGTCACGCGGCGCGCCCGCATGGCGGCCGCGGCCCGCGGCCGCCGGCAGGCAGCTCCTGCCCGCGCGGCCCCGACATGCCGATGTTCAAGCAGCAGATCCGCCTGTGCACCAGCCGCGATGGCGTGCGGCTGGCCTATGCCATCACCGGCAGCGGCGCGCCGCTGGTCAAGGCGGCCAACTGGATGAGCCATCTGGAGTTCGATGTCGGCAGCCCGGTGTGGAGCCACATGATCACGGCGCTGTCCGACACGCATACGCTGATCCGCTATGACGAGCGCGGCTGCGGCCTGTCCGATCGCGACATCGAGGACCTGTCCTTCGATGCCTGGCTGCGCGATCTCGAAACCATCGTCGACGCCACCGGCGTGGACCATTTCCCGCTGCTGGGTATCTCGCAGGGCGCATCGATCGCCGTGGCCTACGCAGTGGCGCATCCGCAGCGGGTCAGCCATCTGGTGCTGCACGGCGGCTACGCGCGCGGGCGCCTGAAGCGCGACCATCTGAGCCAGCGCCTGCTGGAGGAAGCCGAGCTGATGAACAAGCTGGCCGAACTGGGCTGGGGCCAGGAGAACCCCGCCTTCCGCCAGTTCTTCACCACCCAGTTCATCCCGGGCGGCACCGCCGAGCAGCATGCCTGGTTCAACGAACTGGAGCGGGTGTCGACCTCGCCGCTGAATGCCGCGCGCTTCATGCGCGTGTTCAACGACATCGACGTGGTGGCGCTGCTGCCGCGCGTGTCGTGCCCGACGCTGGTGCTACACGCGGTGCGCGACGCGCGCGTGCCGTTCGATGAAGGCCGCCTGATTGCCAGCGAGATTCCCGGCGCGCGCTTCGTGCCGCTGGAAAGCGGCAACCACCTGCTGCTGGAGGACGAGCCGGCGTGGCGCCGCTGGCTCGACGAGGTGCGTGCGTTCCTGCCGTCGGCGCAGCCGGCACGCTCCCCCGCGTTTACCGCGCTCACGCGCCGCGAGCGCGATATCGTCGAACTGATCGCGCAGGGGCGCGACAACGCGCAGATCGCTGCCCACCTGGACCTGTGCGAGAAGACCGTGCGCAACCATATCACCAGCATCTTCGCCAAGCTGGAAGTGGAAAACCGCGGCCAGGCCATTGTGCTGGCGCGCAAGGCCGGCTTCGATCGCGCCGGTGCCTGAGGCGCCGGGCAGCCTGCACCAACCCCTCTTGAAATCCTCCGGCCCGGACACTAATTAAGGATTGCCCAGCCGCTGCAGCAACGCGCTGTGGCTTCCCCGCCAGCCGGCGCACCGGCGGCCGGGAAACAAGGCGTCCGTGCGCCTCCCCGCTGCACAGAAGGAGGATCCAACCATGAGTGACTTCATTTTCGGGACTGACCTGTTCAGTGAATTCGACCGGATGCAACGGCAGATGGCCAGCCTGTTCGGCGGCTTTCCGTCGAGCCTGCGCTCCGGGCGTTTCGGTGCGTTTCCGCCGCTCAATATCGGCACCACCGACGACTCCATCGAGATCGTGGTGTTTGCCCCGGGCCTGAAGGCGGAGCAGTTCGAGGTGTCGGTGGACAAGGGCCTGCTGACCATCAGCGGCGAGCGCGCCGCGACGCAGCCCGAGGGCGACGCCGAGGCGCGGCCCTACGCGCAGGAGCGTTTTGCCGGCAGCTTCCGCCGTGTGATCGAGTTGCCGCAGGCGGCCGATCCCGACAAGGTGCAGGCACGCTATGCCAACGGCTGCCTGTCGATCAGCGTCGGCAAGCGCGAGGCCTCGCGCCCGCGTGCCATCACCGTCAGCTAATGTGAGGAGGTAGCCATGACCGATTCGAATCAAGTCGTCCAGCGCGACCAGGCCGATGCGGCCGGGCAGGGCGGTGCCGTGGCGGAGCGCCGGGATGAGGCGGCCATGACGCTGATTCCCGCCGTCGACATCTTCGAGACCGCCGCCGGCGTCACGCTGTGGGCGGACCTGCCGGGGGTGCCACGCGAGAAGCTGGAGGTCAACGTGCACGACAGCAGCCTGCGCATCGAGGGCGAGGCAGTGCTGCCGATGCCGGCGGGCCTGCGCGTGCAACATGCCGAGGTACGGCAGCCGCGCTATGCGCGCACGTTCACGCTCAGTCCCGATCTCGACGCGTCCGGGATCGAGGCCAACCTGCAGGATGGCGTGCTCAAGCTGACCATCCCGCGCCGCGATGAAGCGCGGCCGCGCCGGATCGAGGTCTCGGTGGGCTAAGCGTGCCCGATGCAAGACGGCGGTGCCATGGCACCGCCGTCTTGCTTTGCACGCGCGGCGGGCTCAGCCCTGGTTGACCAGCACGCGCGCGTCGCTCACGTGCCGGCGGTAGGCTTCGAAGATGCGCCGCAGCGCCGCTTCCATGCCGATCTCC